>CAVPUY010000019.1:0-12049 GCA_963709075.1 uncultured Actinomycetes bacterium | reverse complement strand
GACTTCGACCTGCGGGAGGCCACAATCGACCTGCCGGAGACATCCGTGACCATTCCGGTCGCCTTCGGCAACGTCGATGTCTACGTGCCGGAAGGCGTCAACGTCGAGGTCAGCGGAGTCACCATCATCGCTCACCGGCGCGACTGGGGGAATGACGCCGACCGCCCGGACGCCCCGACGGTGCACGTTAAGGCGCTCGGCTGCTTCGCGACAGTCGACGTATGGCGGGTCCCGCACGATATGCATGGCAGTAGCTACAGCGAAATCTTCCGCCAGCTTGACGGGCGCAGGCGCCAGCTTGAGCAGGGAGAATGACCGGGAGCAGGAGCAGGAGAATGACCGGGAGCAGGAGCAGGAGAATGACCGGGAGCAGGGGCAGGGAGAATGACCGGGAGCAGGACGGAGCATGGACCTGGCTCACGGCCGTGTCGCGCTGGTAACCGGCAGCTCTCGGGGCCTCGGCATGGCGATCGCACGGCGGCTCGCCCGCGATGGCCTTGCCGTGGCCGTCAATAGCCGGGACGACGACGGGCAGGCGGCCGAGGTTGCCCGCGCCATCAGGGAAGACGGCGGGACCGCCGGAGCGTTCGCCGCCGACGTCACCGACGAGCGGCAGGTCGCCGGGCTCGTGACCGCCGTCGCCGCCAGCCTCGGCCCGATCGACGTGCTGGTGCTGAACGCGACCGGCCCGCAGCCGGACGCCCCGCTGGCCGATGTGGCGTGGCCGGACCACCTCGCCCAGCTCGACTTCTTCGTCAAGAGCCCGGTGCTGCTTGGCCGTGCGGTGCTGCCCGCGATGCTGGCACGGCGATGCGGACGGACATCCAGATCGACTCCGAAGTCGCGGACCGGCCGCCACCGGGCAGGTCGGCCTATGCCACCGCGAAGAGCGCGCAGGCCCTGGCCCGCAGCTGGGCCCGCGAGCCGGCGCCCGCCGGCATCACCGTGAACATGGTCGCGCCTGGCTTCATCCCGGTCGAGCGGCACGCGGATGTCCCGGCCGAGATCAGGGCCGCTTACCTCGCTTCAGTCCCGGCCCGCCGGATGGGAACCCCCGAGGACATCGCCCACGCGGTGAGCTTCCTCGCCTCGGCGGAAGCGGGCTTCATCACCGGCCAGCGCATTGTCGTCGACGGTGGACGCAGCCTCGGCAGCTGACATCGCCCATGAGCCGGGCCGGATAAAACTTGATCGCGCACGGCTGCTGAGTCCATCCTTGTTCCGCCAGCCCGGCAAGGTGGCCGTCCGTGCGGCGGCCGCCCCGCAGCGAACCCCGGAGCAAAAATGACGATCCTGAATGAGGAAAAGCCCGCGCACGCCGCGGCCGCCGCCCGGCTGGAAGCCGAACCGATCATCTGGCTGACCACCGTCGCCGGATCCGGCCAGCCGCAGTCGACGCCGGTCTGGTTTCTCTGGGCGGCTGGCGAGTTCCTGATCTACGGCGCAGCGAGCGGGCCGAAGGTCGGCAACATCGGATCGAATCCGCGCGTCTCACTGCACCTGGAGGGCAACGGCAAAGGCGGCGCTAACGTCATCTTCGAGGGCACCGCCAGAGTAGAACCCGACGGCCCCAGGGCCGATGCCGTGCCCGCTTACGTGGCGAAGTATCGCGAGTTCATCGATTCGTACGGGTGGACGCCGGAGAGCTTCGCCGGTGACTACCCGCACGTAATTCGGGTCATTCCCACCCGCGCCAGGATCTGGTAACCAGCCGCCGTTGCCGAAGGGTTGGCCGCCGGGCTGGCGGCGTTAAATCCGCGGCGATAGCGCGGCGGACGGAATCAGCGCGGCCTGCCGACTGCGAATACAGCGAGTCCCTTTGACAGCGGCGCCGCGAACCTGGACGATCCCGAATATGGCAAAGACTGTGAGCGTGGTCATCACCGATGACCTGGACGGATCGCCCGACGCAGAGACTGTGGCCTTCAGCATCGATGGCCGCAGTTACGAGATCGACCTCGGCAAGAAGAATCTCGCCAAGCTGCGGAAAGCACTGCAGCCATTCATCGATGCCGGTCGCCGGACCGCTCAACGCAGGACAGCGAAGACGTCCAGAGGCAGCGGGCCAAGGACCGACCGGGCGGCGGTACGCGCCTGGGCCGCCGGGCAGGGCCTGAAGGTCTCCGAGCGGGGCCGGATCAGCGCCGAGGTAATGACCAGGTACCACGCTGCGCACTGAGCGGATTGCGCAGCCGACCTTGAGCCTGGTCCAGCTCAGAGTTGTAGACCCCGCCAGTTCAGCGGCCAGGTTCTGCCTGCAGTCCTACTTCGCTGAGCTCGACGCCCGGTTCGAGGCCGGGTTCGATCCGGGCGCCAGCATCCCGGCCGCGGACTCCGACCTCGTTGAACCGGCCGGCCTGCTGCTCCTGGCCGACCTCCGTGGCGAGCCCATCGGGTGCGGTGCGCTGAAATTCCACGGCACCGGGCCGGCCGAGCTCAAGCGGATGTGGGTCGCCGCCAGTGCCCGCGGGCTCGGTGTCGGGCGGCGCATCCTGCATGAGCTCGAGTGCCGCGCTGGCCAGCGCGGCGCGACCGCGGTACGGCTGGAAACCAGCCGGCTGCTGACCGAGGCGATATGCCTGTACCGATCGGCCGGGTACGTCGAGGTCCCCGCCTTCAACGACGAGCCCTACGCCCACCACTGGTTCGAGAAGCAGCTGGCCCCCGGTAGTCCCGCAGCCAGCCAAACGACTCCTCTGGCCGACGGCCGACGGCCGCCGGACGTTAGGGCGGCCCACCTCGCGGGCGAGCGCCAGCCGCAGGTTCCACCGGTCAGGCCGCGCTGACCGCGGCGAGCAGCACGAGCAGGATGGTTGCCGTCGCGAGCACGCCGTGCACGGCGATGACGGCCACCGGCATCCGAACCCTGGCTGGTGCCGCCGGGCTGGCCATCCGAGCCGTCAGCGGCATGCCCGGGCTGGCCGCCCCGGCGCCCGCCGCGGCTTCCGGCAGGGCGGCAACCAGCCCGGCCATGCCGAGGCCGGCCACCAGCAGGATCAGGCCGACCGCGATCCAGGCCAGCGCGGACACGTCACTGGCCACGAAGGCGATCCAGATTCCCAGCCCGGCGGCGGCGAGCGCGAAATGGCTGACAATGGTCGCTGGCGGCCGGCCTGCCGGCCGGGCACGGCGACGGCGCTGGCCGCCGTGCGCCAGCCATCCCGCCAGCAGGTAGAGCCGGCCGCCGCGGTGACTATCCAGGCGGCCAGCGCGGCAAGGCTGAGCGGACGGCCTGCCGGCGCCCTGGCGGCCGGCGCCCTGGCGGCCGGCGCCCTGGCGGCCGACGGCCCGGCAAGCGCGGCCGGGCGGGCGGCCGGGACGGCGGCGATGAGCTGCGCGAGGTAGCCGCCTTCCTGGTAGGCCAGGTGCCGGGCGACGGCCCGGGGGCGGGATCCGGCCACGTCGCGGACAGCCCTGGCGACCGCAAGGTTGACCTGCTCATGGCTCAGGCCGGCACAGGCCCGCGGCACGACGTGCACCGTGATGTGCCGCTCGAGGGCCTGCACGCCGAACGCGTAGCAGGTGCTCGCGGTCGCCCGGTACGGGGCGGCCGAGCCAGCGGAGCACCCGGCAGCGAGCAGCGCGGCGAGCACCGCGGCCAGCAGCACAGCCGGGACGGTATCCGAGACAGCGGCCCGCACCGCAGCCGGGATGGCGCCATGGACAGCGGCCCGCACCGCAGCCGGGATGGCGCCATGGACAGCACCCGGCACCGCAGCCGGCCCCGCCGGCCCTAGCCCGCCGGGAAGAAGGCAAGGCGCTTGATGGTCGTGTCGCTTCCCACGACCTGCGCGTCGCCACCGAGGTAGATGCCGGCGCTGGTGCTCAGCGATGCTGCCCAGCCTTGCCCCCGGCCGGTGGCCGTGGAGTTGTTGAAGCTCGTGATGGCACGACCATAGCCCGGGTCCGAGGGGTTCACGTCGATGGCCCCGATGCCGTAGTGACTTTCCTGGCTGGCCTTCACCTTCGCGCCGTTGACGTACACCGCGTGGTTGAGTGACTTGTTGTGCCCGCCGGTGTAGGCGACGTCGCCCGTGTCCACGACGGTGAACAGCGAGTCGAACCCGGTCACGTTCACGATGAGCGGATGCGGCGTGCTGGCGTTTCCGTCGCTCTTGAACCGGGAGAAGGCGTCGCACAGCGCGCCATGCGCGCCGAAGGCGTCGAAGCCACCACCGCCGCTGGCCGCGATGTCAAAGAACGTGCCGGTGGGGTCCCAGGTCACGCCGCGGGCCCAGGTGTCCTTGGAGCTGCAGTTCGTGGAGTTGCTGGCGTTCAGGTTCGTGGGGTCGTTCCACGAGTTGATGGTGGCCCCGCCCGTCCCGGTGATGTCGAGGATCGCCACCTCCTTGTGCGTCACGGCGCCGACCGAGGAGAAGTTGCCGATCATCGCTGCCTGGGTCTGCTGCGGGTTGATGGCGATCTGCGCGACCTTGGTGGACACGTTGGGAGTGACGACGCCGGAGACGCCAAGCTGGCTGCCGGTGAGCGCGCCCGTGGCGGGATTGACGAGCGCAAGTGCCGTGTCAGCTTTCCCGGCCAGGTGGGTGAAATTCCCGCCGAGCCACACCATGCCGTTGACGTACTCGACGTCGTTCACGACGCAGCCGCCCCCGCCGGTGCAGACCTGGGCGTTGAACGACTTGAGCGAGCCGTCGCTGACGTTGATCGCGGCGACCCCCCGGCGGGTGACGCCGGCCGCACCTGGCGCCGGGGCGACCTTGCTGAAGCTGCCGGACACGTAGAGGGTGCCTGCCCCGTCGGTGGCGATCCCGGTCACCGCGGAGTCCTGGTACGCGGAGCCGCCGGTCTGGGCCGATGAGTAGAACTGCGGCTGCCACGATGTGTCGACCTTGTGCGTGGAGGCGCTGAACCTGAAGATGTTGTGGTAGCCGGACGTGGTGACGCCCGTTATCCGGTCGGTCACGGTACTGATGATCCCGCCTGCGTAGATCCAGTCGCCCACCTGCTTGAGCACAAGCACGCGGCGGCACAGGCTCTGGTTAGCCGTGGCGTAGCAATACCCGCCGGGGACCGAGGGCGTGAGATCGCTGGCATTGCCGACGACCGTTCCTTGGCTGGCCTGGGCCGCATAGGCGGCGGGGGCGGCGACCCCGGTGACCGCCATCACTGCCCCGGCCATGAGCGGTGCGAGCCTGCTGGCGACGCTCATCAAGTTTTTCCCCCGTCCAGTGGCGAACGGCATACCTGTGATCAGGCGGTGGCACCCGGATGGACCGCGGATAGCACCACGGCCCTTCCCGCCACAGGGAACCAGATCACACCTTACCTGCGCAGATGCGATCTGCCGAGGCCTACAGACATCGATGACCAGGGCTGATAGCTTGTAGGCCAGTTTCGCTCAAAGGGGGGCAAGCATGGTTTTTGGTCGAAAAGCGCGGATCTTCACCGCGATCCTGACGCCGACGCTGGTCGCCGGCGCTCTGGTCGCCCAGGCAGCCGCGGCAACCGCCAGCGTGGCAAGCTCGCACGGCGGCCAGCGCGCCGTGCTGTACGTATCCCGGCAGGCCAGCGCCTCGAACTCGGACCGGTCCTGCCGCACGGCCGCCTTCGCCACGATCAAGTCGGCGATCAGGGCGGCGGCCGCGCGGGACACCGTGGTCGTGTGCGCGGGGACGTACCACGAGCAGGTCGTGATCGCGAAGCCGCTGTCCCTGGTGGGCCGGCGGGCGATCATCGACGAGACGAACGTGAAGCCGTCGCTGACGGTCTCACCGCCGGGAGTCGGGCCGCTGACCATCTTCGCCGGCGTCGTGATCCTGCATTCGCACGTCAGTTTCAGCGGCTTCAAGGTCCGCGACGCGCTCGGCGAGGGAGTACTCGCGGCGGGGGTGCGCGGCACCATCCGTGACGTCTCGATCCAGCACAACGCCGTGCTGCACAACGACCTCGGTGGCGGGGTCCCGCCCGCTTCTGCCTACTTCGAGTGCCAGGCGCAGGGCCCGGAACCCGGTGACTGCGGCGAGGGAGTTCACCTGCTCGCTGTCGCGCACTCCAGGATCCGCGGCAACCTGATCAGCCGCAACTCCGGCGGGGTGCTGCTGACCGACGAGACGGGGCCGACCGACCACAACCTCATCGAGGGCAACATCGTCACGAGGAACGCTTCCGACTGCGGGATCACCGTGCCGGGGCACAACCCGAACGCGCTGACCGCCGCGGGCAAGCCGCAGCCCTCGGTGGCCGGCGTGTATGACAACGTGATCAAGCACAACATCGTCACCGCCAACGGGCTGAAGGGCGACGGCGCAGGCGTGCTCTTCGCCAATGCGTCAGCCGGTACCGCGTCCTACAACAACCTGGTCGAGGGCAACTACATCGCCGGCAACGGGCTATCCGGCGTGACCATGCACGCGCACACGGTCGGTCCCGGCCAGTTCGAGGACCTGAGCGGCAACAAGATCGTCGGCAATGTCATAGGCAAGAACAACATCGACGGCGACACGCTCGACTCGCCCGCCTCGCCCGAGGACCTGCAGACAACCGGGGTGCTGGTGTTCTCCGGCGGCACGCCAGTCAGCGTCACGATCGCTCGCAACCGGATATTCCGCAACGCGATCGGGATCTGGCTCAGCAAGCCGGTCACGGCGCATGGCCTGAGAAGCAACACATTCCGTCATGTGAAGACGCATATCTCAGCCGGCAACTAGCCGCCAGCCAGGCGGTTCGGGCCTGCCTCGGAGCATTCCGGCCGGGGCCTGCCCGGTCGGCATGCATGACGGCACCGCGCAATGGGTAACTCATTTCCCGGAACAGATCATGGCCTGCCTTACGGCGCGGCCACGGCAAGATTCGGGGGGATTCTGGATGAAGAGCAAAGGCTCCAAACCGGCTCGATGGAGCGGCGTCCTGGTCATCGTCGCGGCCCTGGCGGCGCTTGCGCTGTCGGCCGGGCGGGTAGCGCGGATCAGGCGCGGCGGAAAGCGCTCCGGCTAGCCGGCCGACGATCGCAGTACAGGCGGGTAAGGCCCCGGGCGGCATTACGTTCACCGCGGCCGGCCTGTCGCGCGATGGCGGGCCAGCCGGGCCGCCCGGGGCCGCCCGCGTCAGCGGGCGGACAAGCGCGGGCCGCGCGGCGATGGCACGCCTGCTGGCTTCCGGCTGACCGCGAAGATGCCCGGCGGCGGGGCGGGCGAGGGCTGGGCCCGCGCATCGGTGATCGGTCTTGCTCCGGCGGCGAACCGGTCAAGGTCAGCGCCATGAACCAGCCGGCCGGGGAACGGGTCAGCTGCCGCCCGCCGGGCCAGCCCGGCGACGGGAAGTCCACGATGCGCAGCGGCCAGCACCAGGTTGCCGAACCTGCGGCCGCGCAGCACGGGCGCATCAGCGATCAGGCAGGCATGCGGGAAGACCGAGCACGCCGTCGCCACCCGGGCGCGCGCGTGCGCCAGCGGAGGGCCATCGCCGACATTCGCGGCGCAGACCCCGGCCGGAGCCAGCACCCTGGCCATGGCGACCGCGAACTCCGCCGAGGTCAGGTGCGCCTGGGTACGGCCTGCGGCGAAAAGGTCCGCTACCACCACGTCAAAGGACCCGGCCGGGAGGTCCCCGAGGACGCCGCGGGCGTCGGCGATCCGCACGCGCACCCGGCCTGCCCGGTCCCGGCCCGCCCGGTCCCCGCCAGCCCGGCGCCGTGGCTTGCCCAGGGGCAGCCGCTGCCGGACAAACTCGGCCAGTGCGGCGTCCGACTCGACCGCCAGCTGGCTGGACCCGGGCCGTGTCGCCGCCACATATCGTGCCAGGGTCAGCCCTCCGCCCCCCAGGTGCAGGACGCGCAGCGGCTCCCCGGCTGGCGCGGCGAGGTCGATCAGGTGCCCGATCCGTCGCATGTACTCGAAACCCAGGTACTGCGGATCGTCAAGGTCGACATGTGACTGCGGGATGCCGTCCACGAGCAGCGTCCAGGCGCCAGGCCGGTCGGGGTCGCCAGCAAGCTCAGCGACGCCCGAGCTGACGCGCCGCCGGAACGCCCGCCCGGCGCCGCCATCCTGCCGGTGTGACATGACGGCTATTCTGCAGCGGCAGCCGGCGACCTGCGAAAAAGAACAACACAAGCAGCGGAAACGGGAACCCCGGCGCCAGTGCCCCCGCCTGGTTCCCCGGCTCCGCGCGTCACCCTTTGCCGAGCCTGGCCGGACCTCGCTCTGCACTCGCAGGTGACTAACGCTCCCCCGGGATCGCTCACCGGGCCGGGGGCGGCTGGCCGCCGCCGGCGATGCGCTCCTGCGGCACGGCGATGCCAGCGACGCCACGCTTCCTGGCGCGTTCGCCGATCCGCCAGAACACCAGCCCGAGCCCGACCATGACGGCCAGCGACCCGAGCGTCACCCACTCGAAGAACGGCCGGGACACGCCCCAGGAGGACTTCACGGAGTACTGCTCGCCGAACCACTCGTTGATCGCCCCGGGCCACACCAGCGTGATGACGGTGACGACCACGAACGCCTCGGTGATGATCACCGCGGCCCAGCAGCCAAGCTGCCCGCCGGGCACCCGGTAAGGACGCTCCGCGTGCGGGTACTTCCGGCGCAGCACGGCGAGCGCCGGGAAGATGAGGAAGTAGCTCAGCGTCGTCGTGGAGATGGTCAGCGCCAGCATCACCGAGAAGAAGCTGGCCAGGCTGCCCTTCGTGATCAGGAAGACAAGGATGCACATGGCCGAGGCGAGGATTCCCGAGGACAGGTTCACCGCGATCGGCGTGCCGAAGCTGGTGAAACGGCCCATCCAGGGCGGCGCGGCGCCGTCCAGTGCGGCTACGGCCTGGGTCCGGTCCGCACCTTCCAGCCACACCGACCCGCTGCCGACCAGCGTCAGGATCACCAGCACCGCGAACGCCACGTCCAGCGGACGGGAGTGGAACACGCCGGTCACCGCCGAGTAGGCGTCAGCGAAGCCGCCCACGTTGGACAGCCCGGCGCGCGGGATGATGAGCACGATCCCCAGGATGACCAGCCCGTACAGCAGCGCCCCGATGATCCCCGAGCCGACGATCATCCTGGGCACGTCCCGCTTGGGGTTGTGCATCTCCTCCGAAGCGCCGTTGGACAGCTCAAACCCGACCCACAAGAACACCAGGATGCCGATCGCGGTGAGGAAGCCGTTCAGCGACGGCTTCAGGTCCGCCGCCGTCGAGGCGCCAGCCGGGTGACCGTTCCTGATCAGGAACGCGATGAACAGCACGGTGAACAGCACGACCACCGCGATCTTCACGAACGTCCCGATATTGGGGCCCCACTTGCCGACCCGGAACGAGGCGATGGCGATCCCGACCGTCACCCAGATGAAGACCAGGCCGACGACGATTTCCGCGGTCGTGCCGAGCGGCTTGGTCACCACGAAGCCGTTAATCGATGCGATCGTCGCCGCGGTGAGCGAGCCGCCGACCCAGATCGGGTTCGACAGCCAGTACAAGATCGCGGTCACCGCCCCGGCGGCGCGGCCGAAGGACATCCGCGCCCACTCGTACGGTCCGCCCTCTACCGGGAAGGCCGACCCGAGCTCGGCCGTCAGCATCCCGTACGGGACAAGGAACACCACCAGCGATATCAGCAGCCAGGTGATGGCCTGCGCGCCTGCCTCCGCCGCCGCCGCCACGCTGTCCAGCCCGACGATCGCGCAAGCGGTGAACAGCACCAGATCGAACCGGCGAAGCACCTTCCGCAGCTTCGCCTTCTCCTGGACCGCCAGCGTTCCCTCGGCGACCCCGACAGCGCCCTCAGCGGCCATGGCCGTCCTATCCGCCGTTCACGACTTCTCCTCTACGGAAGCACCCTTTCGCCCCGTTGTCATGCCTGCGGGCCGCTGATCCGGGAATGTTCGCCGACCAGCCACCGCGCGGCTTCGGTCACCTCGACGTGGCGGGACCGAGACAGGCTGCGCAGCCGGGCGAGCGCCTCGCCCGCGTCCCAGCCATGAGCGTTCATCAGCAGGCCCTTTGCCTGATCCACGACTGCCCGCGCGCCGGACGTCTCTTCCAGCCACGATGCCGTTCGCCGCCAGCTCTCGTAGCGCGAGGCGTTGGCGAGGGAAATCGCGGTGATGGCGACGAGCAGGGAAGCCGGCGACACCGTTGCCTGGCCGAACGCCCTCGGCTTCGTCCCGTACAGGGTCACGGTCACCAGCAGCTGGCCGGACCGGTGCACGAGCGTGGCTGAGCAGCGGACACCGACGCCGAGCGCATCTGCGGCGTACTCCGGCCACCGCTGGCCGTCTCGGGTGTCAAGCTCGGCCAGCGTATCGGTGCAGTCCGCCGGGGTGCCGGCGCGTACCGCATCGAGTACCGGGCCGCTTCCCCTGGCGAACTGCCGGTCCGCCAGGGCGGCAAGGTCCGGGTGCGTGGCGGCCGAGCAGACAGGCTCTCCGCCGCGGCACAATGCCGACGTCGCGCCCACGCATCCGGGAACGACCTGAGCCGCCGCCTCGGCGAGGCGCCGCAGGGACGTGTGCGGCGCGGAACCGGCCAGCCGGGACAGCTCGCTGACGGCCTGCGACAGGTCGTCGGCTAGCACCGGCTGCCAGCCTGCCGCCCGGGCATGCCGAGCAGAATGGTTATCCGGACGATCACTGGACCTCCTGGTCGGCCAGGGCCGAGAAGGTGCCCGGCGTGTCGTCAGCCGCCGGGCCACGCTCAGCGCGAGGTCACCTGTAGTAGTGACGTCGCCCGCCAGCTTGCCTGGCTGGCTGAGCCGAGCAGAAGGAGTATGAGGCCGATCACGAGGGCGATGATCCCGATCGTCCACACGATCGCGATCTTGGCCAGAAGCCGATGACGAGCAGAATGATTCCGAGATGATCACTGGACCTCCTGGGCACCGTGACAGACACGAGTGCGACTGCTGTCAGGAGGGGCACCCCGGAGTTCGGCGGGGCGCACAGTGACTGCTGCCGACGTGACGGACGACCGCGGGAATCTGGGCGGCTTTCGTGACGACCACCCCAGTATGCCCCAGCCGGACCGGGCTATGCATTCCTGGCGTCCCGCGCCGTAACGCTCAGGCGCCCCGCGCCGCATGGCCCAGGCGTCCCGCGCCGTAACGCTCAGCCGTCCCTTGCCGCATCGCGGACGACTTCCGCGGAGACCGCGAGAAGCTTGCGACGTTCGGCCCGCGCCCGGGCGCGCAGCTGCTCGTAGGCCGCCCGGGCCGACAGGCCCTGGCGCCCGATCAGGACACCTTTTGCCTGCTCGATGACTGCTCGCGAGTTCAGCGCGACCTGGAGTTGCGCCGCTAGCTCGGACTGCTGCTCGCCTTGCATCATGCTGGCGATCAGCAAGGCCGCGAGGTCGGTGAATGCCAGCAGGGCCAGCTCGCCCTCGGCCGACCAGGGGTGGCTCTTTTCCGACAGCACCGCTACGACGCCCACGGCGTCCTGGTTATAGGGCAGCGGGCTGGCGAGCACGGCGCGGACGCCCCGGTCGACCGCGGCCGCGCTGAAGCTGGGCCATCGCCGATCCTCGGTAAGGTCCTCGGCCCCCACGAGTTCCTTGTCATCGAACGCGGCGATGCACGGACCTTCCTGGTGGCGTACTTGCAGCTCCTCCAGATGCCCTAGCCGGTCGTCAGATACCGCCACGTTGCGCAAGTGGTGCCCGGCATCAGCGAGCATCAGTCCCGCGCCGTCGACATCGAAGATCGCGTGAGTGGTCTGCACGATCTCGTGCATCGCATCCTCGACCCGCATCTCACCGAAGCGCAGCTTGCCGAGCTCGGTCAGCGCTTGCCGCACATCGTGGGCAGAGATATTCATCTTTCGTTCCTCACCTGGACGCGGCGCGAGCGGGAGGGCCCGCATCGAAGGCCCGGACGTGAGCTCGCTAGCACTCTAATGAGCCGCGAACTCACCGGCAGCCACACAGCCCGCCGCCCTGGCGGCCGCCCCGCCCCGGCGGCCGCTCCGCCCTGGCGGCCGCCCGCCTGGACGCTGACCCGGCGGGCCGGTGAGCTCTCCGCCGCCCGCGCCCGCCGCGGCGGCCCGCGGCGAACGGAGCTGCCTAGCGCAGTCGGCGCAGGAACGGATCCCTGGGCTCGGC
>CAVPUY010000018.1:0-11120 GCA_963709075.1 uncultured Actinomycetes bacterium | reverse complement strand
GGGTTTACCGGCCGGTGGGCGTGCAGACGGAGGTGGAGCTGGCCTTCGCGGGCCTGCATCAGCTCTGCGCGCCAATGCTGGGCCGCGCCGGGCATCTGCCGGTGCCGCAGCGCGATGCGGTTCGGACCGCGTTCGGCCTGGCCTTCGGGCTGCCGCCGGACCGGTTCCTGGTCGGGCTGGCTGCGCTGAGCCTGCTGTCGGAGGTCGTCGGGGAACGGCCGCTGATCTGCCTTATCGACGACGAGCAGTGGCTGGATCAAGCGTCCGCGCAGGCGATGGGTGTTGTGGCCCGACGGCTGGCCGCCGACCCGGTCGGGCTGGTGTTCGCGGCCCGGGAACCGGGAGCGGAGCTGGCCGGGTTGCCTGAGCTCGAAGTCGGAGGACTGCGCGAGAGCGACGCACGGGCACCGCTGGACTCGGCGCTGGCCGGGCCGCTGGACGATCAGGTCCGGGACCAGATCGTGGCGGAGACACAGGGCAACCCGCTCGCCCGCCTGGAACTGCCGCGCGGGCTGTCGCCCGCGGATCTGGGCGGGCGGGTCCGGGCTTCCCAGCGCGACGCCGCTGCGGAGCGGATTGCCGAGAGCTTCCGCAGGCAGCTGGAGGCGTTGCCCGAACCGTCCCGGCGGCTCCTGCTGCTGGCGGCGGCCGAACCGTACGGCGACGTTCCGCTGATCTGGCGGGCGGCCGGGCAGCTGGGGCATACCCGTTCAGGCGGCGCCCGCGGTGGACGCGGGCCTGGTGGAGTTCGGCACCCTGGCGCGGTTCCGGCATCCGCTGCTGCGCTCTGCTGTACGGGGGGAGTGGCTGCGCCGCCAGGGTCGGCGCGGGGATGCGCGCGAGCGGCTGCGGACTGCCTGCGACTGCTCGAGGCGATCGGCATGGAGGCGTTCGCCGAGGCGCGCTGCCGGGAGCTGCTGAGCGATGGCGAGACCGCACGCAAACGCACCGTCGAGACCTCGGACCAGCTCACGGCGCAGGTAACACTCATCGCGCGGCTTGCCCGCGACGGCCTGTCGAACCCGGAGATCGCCGTCCAGTTGTTCCTGTCGGCCCGTACCGGCGAATGGCACATGCGCAAGATATTCACCAAGCTTGGCATCGGCTCGCGCCGCGAGCTGCGCGAGGCACTGCCGGCCGTCCCCCATGGCCCTCGGGCGTGATACCACCGTCCGTTCCGTGAAATTTCAATAATTCCGAACGGGACGTGGTGTTATGGTTCCCAGACGTCGCCGCGCGCCTCGTTCTGGCCACGCAACGACCGCGTGATAGAGACTGCCGGTAGGCGCCGGACCCGGGGAGTCGTGCAGTGGCCGAGTTGGTCGGACGTCGTGACGAATGTGAAGCGCTCGACCGGCTTGTGGCCGACGTGCTCGCGGGTTCGAGTCGCGTCCTCGTCCTGCGCGGCGAGGCAGGTGTGGGCAAGAGCGCCCTGCTGGCCTACCTGTCCGGCCGGATCGCCAGTGAGGCGGGAGGTGGCGTGGGAAGTCGTGTCCGCCGTCGGCGTGGAGTCGGAGATGGAGCTGGCCTACAGCGGCCTGCATCAGCTGTGCGCGCCCCTGCTGGACCACCTCGACGAGCTGCCGCTCCCGCAACGCGACGCGCTCGCGACCGTGTTCGGGCTGAGCACTGGTCCCGCGCCCGACCGGTTCCTGGTGGGACTGGCCACGCTGACGCTGGTGGCGCAGGCCGCCGAGCAGCAGCCCGCTGGCCTGCATCGTCGACGACGCACTGTGGCTGGACCAGCGCCTCCGCGCAGATCATCGGGTTCGTGGCCCGCCGCCTGCTGGCCGAGCGGGTCGCGCTGGTGTGCGCGGCGCGCACCGGCATCGAAGACGGCGTGCTGGCCGGCCTGCCCGCGCTGCCGATCGGCGGGCTCAGCGACAGCGACGCGCGGCCGCTGCTGCTGGGCAACGTGCACGGCCCGATCGACGCGGCCGTCACCGATCAGATCATCGCGGAGAGCCACGGCAACCCGCTCGCGCTCCTGGAGCTGCCGCGCACCTGGGACGCGGCCGACCTCGCCGGGGGATTCGGCCTGCCCGGCAGTCAGCCGGTGGCCGGCAAGATCGAGCACAGCTACGTCCAGCGTCTCCGGCTGCTACCGGCCGACACCCGGCTGCTCGTCCTCACCGCGGCCGCGGAACCCCTCGGCGATCCGGTGCTGCTCCGCCGCGCCGCCGGCGCGCTGGGCATCGAGATGATCGGCGGCGGCTCCCGCCGCGGACGCCGGGCTTCTCCAGCTGCGCCGGTCGCGTGGAGTTCGCCCACCCGCTGGTCCGGTCGGCCGCCTACCGCGCGGCCGACGCCGCCGACCGGCACCGCGCGCACGGTGCCCTCGCCGACGCCACCGACGCCCAGACCGACCCGGACCGGCGGGCCTGGCACCGTGCCCGCGCCACCTCCGGGCCCGATGAGGAGGTGGCGGCCGAACTGGAGCAGTCGGCCGGCCGGGCCCAGGCCCGGGCCGGGCTCGCGGCCGCCGCCGCCTTCCTGACCCGCGCCACCGAGCTGACCCCGCTTCCCGACGGCGCGGACCCGGCGCGCGCTGGCCGCCGCCTTCGCCAACGTCCAGGCCGGCGCCTTCGACAGCACCCGAACCCTGCTCACCATCGCCCGCGACGGCCCGGTCGACGAGCTGCAGCGCGCCCAGATCGATTTGGTGAGTGCTCAGATGGCCTTCGCCTCCAGCCGGGGCAACGAAGCGACGCTGCTGCTGCTGGCCGCGGCCCAGCGGCTCCAGCCGCTGAATCTCCAGCTCGCGCGCCAGACCTACCTGGACGCCTTCTCCGCCGCCCAGTTCGCGGCCCGGCTCAACGAGGGCGTCGGCACCGCCGAGGTGGCCCGGGCCGCCCGCGCCGCACCGCGTCGGCCGGACGACGAGCCCACGCCCGGCGACTTGCTGCTGGATGCCTTCGTCGCGCTCACCGATGACTACGCCACGGCCGTTCCCCTAGGCCGGGACGCCCTGACCAGGCTCCGCCGCGACCCGGGCTCGGCCAGGGAGAACTTGCGCTGGTTGTGGCAGGGGTGCGTGCTCGCCCTCGAACTGTGGGACGACGAGAGCGCGTACGTCCTGTCCGGCCATCACCTTCAGATGGCACGCAAGACGGGCGCGCTCAGCGAGCTCCCGCTCGCGTTCGGCTCGCGCACGCCCATCCTGGTGTTCTGCGGCGAGCTCGCTGCGGCGGCCTCGCTGGTCGAGGAAGCACGGTCGATACACGAGGCGGCGGGGATCGCCGAGGCGCCGTACGGCGCGCTGGTCCTCACCGCGTGGCGGGGCCAGGCCCGCGAGGGCAGAGAACTGATCGACGTCACGATCGGTGAGGCCAGCGCCCGCGGCGAGGGAGTCGGAGTCGCCATCTGCGAGTACTCCCACGCCGTCTTGTGCAATGGCCTGGGCCAGTACGACGAGGCACTCGCCGCCGCCCGCGGCGCCTGCGCGGATCCGACCGAGATGGTGGCCCACAACTGGGGCATGATCGAGCTGATCGAGTCGGCCGCGCGAACCGGAAGGACCGACCTGGCGGCGGAGGCCCTCCAGCGGCTGACCACGAAGACGCAGGCGTGCCGGACCGCCTGGGCGCTCGGGATCGAGGCCCGTTCGCGAGCCCTGCTGAGCACCGGAGACATCGCTGAGCGCGAGTTTCGCGAGGCTGTCGGGCACCTCAGCCGGGCGCGAGTGCACGGCGAGCTCGCCCGCGCTCACCTGCTGTACGGGGAATGGCTCCGGCAGGACGGTCGCCGGGTCGACGCCCGCCGCGAGTTGACCCGAGCCTACGAGATGTTCACCGCCATGGGAATGGAGGGTTTCGCGGAGCGCACTCGCCGCGAACTGCTGGCCACCGGCGCAGCCGTACGCCAGCGCGCTGCCGATGCCGTCGAGCAGCTCACGGAGCAGGAGGCACTCATCGCGCGGCTTGCCCGGGACGGCCTGTCGAATCCGGAGATCGGCGCCCAGCTGTTTCTCAGCACCCGCACCGTCGAATGGCACCTGCGGAAGGTATACACCAAGCTGGGCGTCAGCTCCAGGCGGCAACTGCAGGCGGCCATGGCCGATCGTGGTCTGCCGGTTACGACCGGTTGTTAGTACCTTCGGCCCGCAGGGTAGGGTCCTTCGCCTGCTGCAAGCCCGGTGCCCGGCCGGTGGACTGGGTGCCGTGACAGGCCATACTGTCGTCGGCGATCGCGTTGTGCTCAATGTCGGCTTCCGTGCCGCCCGGACCCGGCTGAAGGTCTTGGCTGAGGGCGGGATGTTGCTGCGGGCCTCCGAGGTGGCCTACGGCGAGGGCATCACCGCCTTGGTGGAGCTCGCTGGCCCGGCTGCCGGCCTGACCCGGCTGGCCGACGTCTGCCTGGAAGACCTGACCCAAACAGATGACTGCGCGCATATCGCGCTCCAGTGGGAGGCCATCGGCGCTGACGGCGAGCTGTTCACGGCCCTGCTTGCTGATCTGATGCTGGTTCCGGCCGGGGACCAGATCACGGCTCTCTCCCTGACGGGGGCATACTGGCCGCCGCCTGGGCGAGCTGGCGCCGGCCCGGGCCAGGTGATCGCGCGCTGCTGCGCCACGACGGTGACCGGCAGCTTCCTGGACTCGGTGGCCTGCGAGCTCGGCCGTCCTGCGGGCACGGCAGGGACTACAGGTCATAGCCCGATCCCTGACCACGGGAGCCAGCCATAAGAATCAGCGCGCAGATTCACACGCCGCGATCGGCCAACCCCGCGGCAAGCGCCCGTCTGGATCACGTTTTCTGTGCTGCGCATACCGTCTCGTTCTGGCGCGCGGAACGCTTATGGCCGCAATTCAGCATCGCCGACCCTGAGAATTTGCCCGGTGAGGCGGTGGCCATGCTCGCTGAGCAGGTACGCGATGACGTCTGCGACCTGGCTGGGTGCGCACGGCCTGCGGACTTCGAGAGAAACAGCGTTGACGGTGATGTTGCGCTCACGCAGCTCCAGCGCGAGCGCTCGCGTCAGCGCGTCTGTGGTGGCCTTGGTTGCCGCATAGAGGCCGTGGGTCCTCAGCGACGAACCGTCCGCTGAGCTGGACAGGTTGACGATCGCGCCGCCGTTGCGGAGGTGACGGGCCGCCTGCTGGTTGACGACGAAGGTGGCCCGCGTGTTGATCCGGACCAGTGCGTCGAACTCGTCGAGGCCGGCCCCGGTCACTGAAGACGCGGTGATCCGGCTGCCGGCGGCGTGCACGACGGCGTCGATGCCGCCGAACGCCGCGATCGTCTCGGCAAAGAGCCTCTGCACGTCCAGGTCGTCAGCGATGTCGGCGCGGACGGCCACGGCGTTGCCGTTGTCCGCGAGGACCGCTTCGACGGTCGACTCGGCCGCCCGCTGGTCGTGGAGGTAGCCGACGACGACGGCGTAGCCGCAGGCCGCCAGGCGGCGGATCGCCGCCCGGCCGACGCCGCGGGACCCTCCGGTGACGATTGCCACGTGACCTGCAGGCGACCCGTTGAGGGCGGTATTCATGGCACGAGCCTGGATGGCATCACGCCACCTTCGAGCCAGGGTATTCACTTGCCCCGGCTACGGGCTTATCGTTACGCCATGGCCGTACCCAGGACGTCGGCCTTCAGGGGGCGTGCTCGCGAACGCCGGGCCCTTGACGGCGCGCTGGGCCGTGTTCGCGGCGGTGACAGCGCGGTGCTCGTCATCCGGGGTGAGGCGGGGATCGGCAAGACTGCGCTGATGCGCTACTGCGCGCGCCAGGCATCTGGCTGTCGGCTAGTTCAGCTTGCCGGCGTGGAATCCGAGATGGAGCTACCGTTCGCGGCGCTGCACCAGCTCTGCGGGCCGCTACTGGGTGGCCTGGCCGCGCTGCCGGAGCCCCAGCAGCGCGCGTTGCGGGTGGCGTTCGGGTTGGCGGCGGGGACGGCTGCGGACCGGTTCATGGTGGGGATGGCGGTGCTGAGCTTGCTGGCTGAGAATGCCGCCGCGCGGCCCCTGGTCTGCCTGGTCGATGACGCCCAGTGGCTGGACGAAGCCTCGTCCCAGGTGTTTGGGTTCGTCGGACGGCGGCTGCTGGCCGAATCCGTGCTGCTCCTGTTCGCGGTCCGGGAGGCAGACGGCAAGCAGGTATTTCCTGACCTGCCGACGCTGACGGTCGAAGGGCTCACCGAGGAGGACGCGCGGGCGTTGCTGACGGCCGCGGTCGCAGGTCACCTGGACGAGCGGGTTCGCGAGCGGATCGTCGCGGAGACCCGGGGAAACCCACTGGGGCTGCTGGAGCTGGCAACAGGGATGAGCGAAGCCGAGCTGGCCGGTGGCTTCGTCGGGCCGCCCAAGGCGAGCCTGCCCGGTCGTCTCCAGGACCACTACCTGCGGCGGGTACGGGCGCTGCCGGGACCGACCCAGCGTCTGATGCTGCTGGCAGCGGCCGACCCCACTGGGGACGCCACGCTGCTGTGGCGTGCCGCACCGACATTGGACCTGGGCCGTGATGCGGCAGTCGCGGCCGATGCGGAACAGCTGCTGCAGATCGGCTCCCACGTGCGGTTCCGGCACCCCTTGGTGCGGGCGGCTGCCTACACGGCCGGGTCCCCTGAAGACCGCCGCGCCGCCCACCTGACGCTCGCCGCGGCGACGGACGCCCAGGCCGATCCGGATCGTCGGGTGTGGCACCTGGCTGCGGCGGCCACCGGCCCGGACGAAGAGGTGGCCACTGCGCTTGAGCAGGCGGCGGTCAAGACCCAGGCCCGCGCCGGGCTGGCCGCCGCGGCGGCCTTCCTCCAACGGTCGCACGCCTTGACCGCCGAGCCGACCCGGCGCGCCGAACGAGCGCTGGCCGCCGCCCTCGCGAACCTGCACGCAGGCGCGTTCGAGACCGCGCTCGGCCTGCTCGCCCAAGCCGAAGCCGACGCGATCGACGATCTGCAGCGTGCCCGGGTGGAGCAGCTCCGAGGGCAGATCGAGTGGGCATCCGTTGCCGGACGCGACGCACCGGTTCTGCTGCTCCAGGCCGCCAAGAGGCTCGAACCACTCCATGCCGGGCTCGCCCGGGAGACCTACCTTCACGCCTGGGTGGCATCCAGCGTCGCTGGTCCTCTGGCCGGACCTGGTGGCCTTCTGCAAGAGGTTTCCCGGGCGGCACGCGCGGCCCCACCGCCAGCGGAGGCTCCGCGGCCGTGTGACCTCCTCCTTGACGGTCTGGCCACGATGGTGACCCAAGGGCATGCGGCAGCCGAGCCGATGTTGCGCCGAGTGGTCAACGCATTCCTCGGTGATCAGGTGTCCGCGGACGAGTGGCTGCAGTGGGGAATCATCGCCCAGATGGCGACCATGGCCGTGTGGGACTTCGACAGCTGGGTCCGGATGAGCGCCCGGCATGTCGAGCTCGCCCGCGCCGCGGGCGCCCTGGCCCCCTTGTCCATCGCCTTGAACGGGCGGGGACAGGTGGCCACGCACTGCGGTGACTTCGAGACAGCGACGTCGCTGGCCGCAGAAAAGGACGTCGTCAACGAGGTGACAGGAATCCGGCTGGCTGCGACCTGCGACCTGCTGCTCGCCGGGTACCGGGGCCGGCCTGCGGAAGCGACACCGCTCTTCTCGGCGGCCACCGAGGACTCGATCGCTCGCGGGGAGGGATTCGCCGTCCAGATGGCCAACTGGTCCGCAGCGGTCCTCCACAACGGTCTCGGGCACTATGCCGAAGCGCTGGCTGCGGCGGAACCGGCAATCGGGGAAACCTACCTGCCCTTGGGTACGCAGTTGGTTCTGCCCGAACTGATCGAGGCCGCCGTGAGAACCGGACAGGCGGAAATTGCCCGGGGAGCGTTGGAGCGGCTGTCGGCCATGACGGCCATTGAGGGTTCCAACTGGGCGAATGGCCTGGAGGCGCGTTCGCGAGCGCTGGTTAGCGAAGGTCAGGAGGCCGAGCAGTGCTACTCCGAGGCGGTCGAGCGGCTGGGGCGCACACGGCTGCGGCCCGAGCTTGCCCGGGCCCACCTGCTCTACGGTGAGTGGCTCCGTCGCGAGAACCGACGGCTCGACGCCCGCCACCAGCTGCACGCCGCCTACCACCTGTTCACCGCGATCGGCGCCGACGCCTTCGCCGAGCGCGCGCGCAGGGAACTGCTCGCCACCGGCGAGAAGGTCCGCAAACGCGAGGTCGACACCTACAGCCAGCTCACCTCGCAGGAGGAGCACATCGTCCGGCTGGCCCGGGACGGACGCACCAACCCCGAGATTGCCGCGGAACTGTTTATCAGCACCCGCACCGTCGAATGGCACCTCCGCAAGGTGTTCGCCAAGCTGGGCATCACCTCCCGCCGGGACCTCCACAACACCTCGCCCCCGCGAGGTCAGCACACGCCATCCGGCTAGGCGTCATAGCGGCAGATCCCTGGTTCCCCGCTGGGGTCACGTGCCCTCGTACACGTGTGCGGACCAGTGTCCGCACAGGCTCGATGCACCGAGCCAAGGCGCGATCGTCAGCAGTACCAGGTACAGAAGGAGGTCCTCATGCCCTCGTTGTCCACCACCCCCGAAGGCCCCGGCTCCGTCTCCGGGGCGCCGGACCTGCCAGCCGGCCTGCCCAGCGACCTTCATGAGGGCCGCGCCGAGATCGGCGACCAGCGGCTGCATTACGTCGAGGCCGCCGAGGGGCCGCTGGTCGTGCTGCTGCACGGCTTCCCCGAGTTCTGGTACGGCTGGCGGCAGCAGATCCAGCCGCTCGCGGCCGCCGGATTCCGCGTCGTCGCGCCCGACACGCGCGGCTACAACCTGTCGTCGAAGCCGGACAGCTTCGCCCCCCGTACCGTCGCTGCGCTCGACCAGCTCCGGTCGACCTGGTCGCGCTCGCCATCGATGATGCGTGGCGGGGTGACTTCGCGGGGGCCGCTTCCCTGATCGCGGAGTGCGATGCGGTCTGTGAGGCGACCGGGGGGAGCCCTGTCGCGCCCTTCGCCGGCCTGTTCCTCGGCGCGCTGCGCGGCAGAGGTTATGGTGCCGTTGTTCCGGGCCTGGCCGGTCGCTGGGCCTGGTGCTGGGCGGCGGCCGGCTGGGTGGACAGTCCGCCGGGGGCGGGGCTGGGCGGCGGCTGCCTGGCTGGGTCGGGTCCGAAGGCGAAGCCGGCTATCGCGCCGAGCGCGGCGAACGCGGCCGCGGCGAGCAGGACGTCATTGAGCCCGCTGGCGGTGCCGGCGCGGGCGGCGTGGGTGACCGCGGCGCGGGCGGCGGGCGGGACCGCGGCGGCTACCCGGGTGCCGGCGCCGGAGGCAACGGCGGCGGCCAGCCGCGGGGCGGCGCCGGGCGGGGCGGGCAGGCCCGCCAGGGCGTGCAGGGTGGCGGTGGTGATGCGGGAGGCGTAGAGGGCGCCGAGCACGGCCACGCCGGTGGCGGTGCCGACCTGGCGCAGCGTGTTCACCAGGCCGGCGGCCATCCCGGCGCGGGCCGGCTCCACCGCCGCAAGCGCTGCCGAGGCCAGGCCGGTGGAGGTGATGCCCAGGCCGATCCCGGCCAGGATGAGGCCGGGCAGCAGCACCAGCCAGGTGGAAGTGGCGGTCAGGTGGGCCATCGAGGCCAGCCCGGCTGCGGCCGCGACCATGGCCACACCCAGCAGCACCCGCATCGCCACCTTGCCGATCAGCCGCCCGGTCAGGAGGGCGACCGCGAAGGAGGCCAGCGACAGCGGCAGGAACCGCAGCCCGGCCTGGACCGGGGAGTAGCCGAGGGTGTTCTGCACATACAGCGACAGATAAATGATCATCCCGATGACCGTCGCCGAGATCGCGAACGCCACGAACCCGGTCGCGGCAAAGCTGCGCCGCCGGAACAGGCGCAGGTCGGCCATGGGCGCGGCGGCGATGCGCAGCTCGTATATCACGAACCCGGCAAAGGCCACGGCTGCGACCGCGAACAGGGCCACGATCGCCGGGCTCGCCCAGCCCATCGCGTTGCCGCGGATCAGCGCGAACATCAGCGCGGTCAGCGCCACGGTGATCAGGGCCGTGCCCGCCCAGTCGGCCCGGCCGCCGGCCGGGTTGCGGGATTCGCGCAGCCGGGCCACCCCGCCCGCGAACGCCGCCACGCCGATGGGCAGGTTGACGAAGAAGATGGACCGCCAGCCCAGTGTGTCGGTCAGCACCCCGCCGGCCAGCGGCCCGATGGCGGTGGCGCCGCCGAGCGTGGCGCCGAAGGCGCCCAGCGCCCGGGCCAGGGCGGCGCCGGAGAACTCCGCGCGCAGCAGCGGCGTGGCGGTGGCGAACAGCACCGCGCCGCCGACTCCCTGCAGCGCGCGGAACAACTGGAGCGCCAGCGCGGTCCAGGCCAGCGCGCACGCCAGCGACCCGGCGGTGAAGATGACCAGGCCGACCAGGAACAGCCGGCGCCGGCCAGCCGGTCACCCAGGGTGGCCGCCGGCAGCAGCAGCACGGCCAGCACCAGGGCATAGGCGGCGCTCACCCACTGCAGGTCCGGCAGGCTCGCCCGCAGATCCCGCTGAATCGATGGCAGCGCCACGCTCACTATCGTGATATCCAGCAGCAACATGAACGCCGCCGTGCACACCAGCGCCAGGGTCCACCGCTGCCGCGACGACGTCCTCGGGACTTCAGCCATCTGCCTCACCACCCCAAGAGGTCACGATGATGCCCTTGACGCTCTCGCTGCCGCTGGTCCTCGCGGACGCCGACGCGGCTGTCGTTCCGGGGATAGCCAGCGTGATCCCTGCCGCCAGCAACGCCCCTGTGACCTTTGATTTCATGGTTCCTCCCGGAATAGCTGGTACTGCTCACGATCGCGGAGCGGCGGACCCGTCGCGCCCGCGGAAACACTGGCCTGGACACTGGCCTGCCAGAGTGCGGACCCCTGACCCGCGCCGGGCAGCCGCGTGGCGCTGTGCTCATCGGGTGGTGCTCGCAACTGCGGCCCGGCGTGCGCCAAGCAGGTTACGCAGCGGTCAAGGGCATGCCAGCACCGGAGTTCGCCCCTGGCACGTCGGCGGAGACATGGAGGGAACGAGCCGACGTCGCCGCGAAAGTCGGGCGCGGAGCGCGGCGGGGTCATGAGCCGCTCCTCGGAGGAGGGGGCAAACGCCGACAGGTACAAGGTGCCGTCGAAGACGAGCGTGCGCCAGGTCAGGAGCGGAGTCGTACTGTGCCCG
>CAVPUY010000017.1:0-235496 GCA_963709075.1 uncultured Actinomycetes bacterium | reverse complement strand
GGCCGCCCGGCGGCCCGGCGGCAGCCGGCATCATCCGGCGGGCCTGGTGCGGACGTCGCCCGCGAGGACCGGCCACCTGGCGTTCGCGCTGAACACCGGCAGGTAGCCGCCGGACTGCCCGGCCGCGGTCGGGTGGTAGGACTCGCCGATGTCGAAGATGTCCACCGAGTGCAGCCAGCCGCCCGGGTCGCAGATCTCATGCGCCGGCGAACGAGGACCGGACGTCGGCGTACACGTCCTGGTGCCGGGCCGCGGCCGCCTGGATCTGGCCGTCGAGCAGGTTGGCCGCCTGGTTCAGGTCCGTTCGGTCGGTCGTGCTCAGGCCGATGCAGCCGGCCGGACCTGGCCAGGTCGTAGAGGTGCGGGTAGCCGAGGACAACCACCCTGGCGGTCGGGCGCGCGCCGCGCGATCGCGCCGAGCACCCGGTCAAGCTTGCCGGGAAGCTGGCTGGTCATCTCGGCCTCGGCCGCGCTGATCGCGCTGACGCAGGTGCTCGTCGAGCGCAGGACGCAGGTCTCCATCACCGAGCTGAAGCCGACGTCGTTGCCGCCGATCGTGATCGAGACCAGCGTGGTGGCCGGGCTCAGCGCCGGGATCTGGCTGCTGAGCACGCTGCCGGTGGTGGCCCCGGCGCAGGCCACCGAGACGAAGGAGGCGGGCTGGTTCGCGCGGCCCAGAGCGCCGGGTAGCGATCGGCGCTCCGGTCGCAGGATACCGCTGGCGGCGATGTAGTCGCCGGTGCCCAGCCCGGCCGAGTACGAGTCGCCGAGCGCGACATAGCGCACGCTGCCCGCCGGGCCGACCGCCGATGCCGCCGATGCCGCCGCGGCCGGCCCGGCCGCACGGCCAGACGGCCAGCACGGCCACCGGGCCGCGCACGCCGCGCGGCCGCGGCGGCGATGCGCCGGCCAGCGGCGGCAGGCGGCCCGGGTGGCCACGGCGGCCCGGGGGCCACGGCGGCTCGGGTCGGCACGGTGCGCTCCTAGAGCCCGGCGAATGCCTCTTCCAGGATGGACAGCCCCTCGTCCGAGCAGCGGCTCGCCGATCACCATCGGCGGCAGGAACCGCAGCACGTTGCCGAACGTGCCGCAGGTGAGCACCAGCAGCCCGGCCTGATGGCAGGCCGCGGCCACCTTCGCCGCCGCGGCCGGATCCGGCTCGATGCCGCCGGGCCGGACCAGTTCCACCGCCAGCATCGCGCCCCGGCCGCGCACGTCGCCGATCGCCGGGCTGGCCTCGGCGATCCCGTGCAGCCGCGGCAGCATGATCTCGCCGATCCGGCGGGCCCTGGCCGGCAGGTCCTCCTTGACCATGGTCTCCAGCGAGCCGAGCGCCGCGGCGCAGGCGACCGGGTTGCCGCCGTACGTGCCGCCGAGTCCGCCCGGGTGCACCGCGTCCATCAGATCCGCCCGGCCGGTCACGCCGGCCAGCGGCAGCCCGTCGGCGATGCCCTTGGCGGTGGTGACCAGGTCCGGCACGACCGACTCGTGATCACAGGCGAACCAGTCGCCGGCCCGGCACAGGCCGCTCTGGATCTCGTCGGCGATCAGCACGATGCCGTGCGCCCGGCAGAACTCGGCCAGCCCGGGCAGGAACCCGTCCGGCGGCACGATGAACCCGCCCTCGCCCTGGATCGGCTCGATCAGCACCGCGGCGACGTTGTCCTCGCCGACCTGGGTGTGGATCAGGCTCTTGATCACGTCGAGGGCCTCGGCGGCGCAGCGCTCCGGGCCGCCCGGCCAGCGCAGCGGGTAGGCCATCGGCATCCGGTAGACCTCGCTCGCGAACGGGCCGAACCGGTGCTTGTACGGCATGTTCTTGGCGGTCAGCGCCATGGTGAGGTTGGTGCGGCCGTGGTACGCGTGATCGAAGGCGACCACCGCGGGCCTGCCGGTGGCGTACCGGGCGATCTTGACGGCGTTCTCCACCGCCTCGGCGCCGGAGTTGAACAGGGCCGAGCGCTTCTCGTGACGCGCCGGGGGTCAGCCGGTTGAGTTCCTCGCAGACCTCCACGTACCCCTCGTACGGGGCGACCATGAAGCAGGTATGGGTGAAGCGCGCCACCTGCTCGGTGACCCGCTCGACCACCCGCTCCGCGCTGTTGCCCACGCTGGTGACGGCGATGCCGGAGCCGAAGTCGATCAGCGAGTTGCCGTCTACGTCGACGATCACGCCGCCGCCGGCCGCGGCCACGAAGACCGGCAGCACGTGGCTGAGCCCGCGCGCGACGCTGCCGCGGCGCCGCTCGAGCCAGTTCCCGCGATGCCGGTCCGGGGATTTCGGTCACGAGCCGGCGTTCCTGGGGCAGCGACGGCCCGCCGGCGCTGGGCAGTTGTACGGTCATACAGCCGACGATAGGGCAAACGGGCCAAGTCCGCAGCCGTTAACCACCGCGGCCAGCCGGCGGCCGAATCGGCGCCCGCGGCGGCGAAGGCGCGCCCGGCGGTGTCAGGGCCGCCGGCGGTCCCGGCATGACACCCTGGATCGTTACCGGCGGCCGGGCAGCCCGCCTCCGCACTGATCGGCGGAGCCAGCCCCGGCTGATCAGCAGGCCTGTTCGCCGGGCTCTTCGGCCGGGGCGGCGCCGAGACCGGCGACCAGGCGTGGCTGCAGGCCATGCTGGACACCGAGGCGGCGCTGGCCCGGGCGGCTGAGCGGGCCGGGCTGGCGCCGGCCGGCGCGGGCGCGGCGGTCACCGCGGCCGCGGACGCCGGCCGGTTCGACGCCGCCGCGCTCGGCAGGCCAGGCGGCCCGCACCGGCAACCCGGTGCCCGCCGCTGGTCCGGGCGCTGGCCGGCGGCCGTGCCGCCGTGGGCGGCCGGGGCCGTGCACCGCGGCGCGACCAGCCAGGACATCCTGGACACCGCGGCGATGCTGGTCGCCGGCGCGCGCTGCAGCGTCGATCCTGCGCCGACCTGGCCGCCGCCGCGGCGGCCGCGGCCGGCCTGGCCGCCGGGCACCGCGACACGATCATGATCGGCCGGACGCTGCTGCAGCAGGCCGTGCCCGTCACCTTCGGCCTGGTCGCCGCGGGCTGGCTGACCGGCCTCGACGAGGCCAGCCCGCGGGCTGGCCCGGGTCCGCGACGAGCGGCTCGCCGTGCAGTTCGGCGGCGCGGCCGGGACGCTGGCCGCGCTCGGCGAGGCCGGGCCGCGGGTGGCCGGGCTGCTGGCCGCCGAGCTGGGGCTGGCCGAGCCGGTGCTGCCCTGGCACACCAGCCGGCTGCGGGTCCTCGACCTGGCGGCCGCGCTGGCCGCCGCGGCCGCCGCGGTGCCGGCAAGATCGCGCGGGACGTGACCCTGCTGGCCCAGTCCGAGGTCGCCGAGGCCCGCGAGGGCGGCGCCGGCCGCGGCGGCTCGTCGGCCATGCCGCACAAGCGCAACCCGGTCGCCTCGGTGCTGATCCTCGGCTGCACCCGCCGGGTGCCCGGCCTGCTGGCCACCCTGGCCGCGGCCGCCGAGCAGGAGCACCAGCGCGCGGCCGGCAGCCTGGCACGCCGAGTGGGAGCCGCTCGCCGACCTGCTGCAGGCTGACCGGCTCGGCCGCCGCGTGGGCCGCCGAGCTGCTGGCCGGGCTGGTCGTCGACGCCGGGCGGATGCGGGCCAACCTGGCCGCGGCGGGCGGCTTCCCGATGGCCGCGCAGGTCGCCGCGCTGCTGGCGCCGGTGCTCGGCCCGGCGGCCGCGCATGACCTGGTCGCGGCGGCCAGCGCCGCGGCCGCTGCCGCCGGGGAGTCCCTCGGCGCGGCGCTGCAGTCCGGCGAAGCGGCGCGGGCGCTGGCCGCCGCCGGGATCACCGGGGACCGGCTGGCGGCCGCCCTGGATCCGGCCGGCTACCTCGGGCTCGCGCCGGTATTTCGTGGACCGCGCCCTGGCCGCGCACTGGCGACCAGGCGCTGCCCGGCGGGTAGCCAGCAGGCCGCGCCGCCAGCCAGCCCGGGCCGCGGCCCGGATGCCGCGCACCGGACCTGGCCGCGGCTGCGATCCTGGGTGCCTACCGACCGGCAAGGAGCACAGATGGCACAGGCCGACAAGACCAGCATTATTAACGGGAGCGACGGTGCACGTGCCGAGCGGGGGATGGCGGTCCGCCGCCAGGTGCTCGGCAACGCGCACGTCGACCGGGCCGCGGCCGGCACGACCGAGTTCACCGCCCCCTTCCAGGACCTGATCACCCGGTACGCGTGGGGCGAGATCTGGGCCCGGCCCGGGCTGACCCGCGCCGAGCGCAGCATGATCACGCTGACCGCGCTGGCCTCGCTGCGGCAGGAGGAAGAGCTCGCCCTGCACGTGCGGGCCGCGCTGCGGAACGGCCTGAGCCCGGCGCAGATCTGCGAGGTCCTGCTGCAGGTCGCGATCTACGCCGGCGTGCCGGCCGCCAACCGGGCGTTCGCCGATCGCGCAGCGTGTCCTGACCGAAGAAGGCGCGCTGGCCGAGGCCGCGGGTGAAGCGCCAGACACTCCGTAGTCCGCACAGGTGTGCACTTAGCGGCCAATTGTAGATATCGTTTCGGTAAAGGGCGGCGAGCGGGCGAGCCGGGCGGGCAAGCCGGAAGGCTGGCCAGGAAGGCTGAGAGACGTGGCGGAGATCGTGTCGCTTGCCGAGGCCGTCACGCTGGCCGTCCGGGACGGCGACACCGTCGCCATGGAGGGCTTCACGCACCTGATCCCGCACGCCGCCGGGCACGAGGTGATCCGCCAGCGGCGCCGGGACCTGACCCTGGTCCGGATGACGCCCGACGTCATCTACGACCAGCTGATCGGCGCCGGCTGCGCGCGGAAGCTGGTCTTCTCCTGGGGCGGCAATCCCGGCGTGGGATCCCTGCACCGGTTCCGGGACGCCGCGCAGCATTCCTGGCCGTGCCCGCTTGAGCTCGAGGAGCACAGCCACGCCGGGATGGCCAACCGGTACGTGGCCGGCGCATCCGGCCTGCCGTTCGCCGTGCTGCGCGGGTACAGCGGCACCAGCCTGGCCCGGCACGCGCCGAACATCGCCGAGATCAGCTGCCCGTTCACCGGCGAGGCGCTGACCGCGGTGGCCGCGCTGCGGCCGGACGTGACCGTCATCCACGCGCAGCGCGCCGACCGGGCCGGGAACGTCCAGTTCTGGGGTATCACCGGCGTGCAGAAGGAGGCCGTGCTCGCGGCCAGGCGGTCGGTGGTCACCGTCGAGGAGATCGTCGACGAGCTCGACCCGCGGCCGGGCGCCGTCGTGCTGCCGTCCTGGACGGTCGGGTACGTGGCGCTGGCCCCCGGCGGCGCGCACCCCTCGTACGCGCTCGGCTACACCGCCAGGGACAACGACTTCTACATCGGCTGGGACGCCATCAGCAAGGACCGGGACACGTTCAGCCGCTGGCTCGACGAGCACGTCTACGCCGGAGCGCGGCGGTGACTGCCGGTTACGCCGCGGACGAGATGATGGCGGTCACCGCGTCCCGCGCGCTCCGCGACGGGATGACCTGCTTCGTCGGGATCGGCCTGCCCAGCGAGGCGGCGAACCTGGCCCGGGCGACGCACGCACCGAGCCTGGTGCTGATCTACGAGTCCGGCACGATCGGCGCCAAGCCCGGCAGCGCTGCCGCTGTCGATCGGCGACGGCATCCTGGCCGAGACGGCGGACACCGTGGTCAGCGTGCCGGAGATCTTCAACTACTGGCTCCAGCCGGGCCGGATCGACGTCGGCTTCCTCGGCGCGGCGCAGATCGACAAGTTCGGCAACATCAACACCACCGTCATCGGCCGGGACTACGCCGCGCCGAAGGTACGGCTGCCCGGCGCGGGCGGCGCGCCGGAGATCGCCGCCTCCTGCCGGGAGGTCATCGTGGTCGTCCGGCAGAGCCTGCGCGCGTTCGTCGAGCGGGTCGACTTCGTCACCTCGGTCGGCTTCGGCGACGGCCCTGGCTGCCGGGAGCGGCTGGGGCTGACCGGCGCAGGCCCGCGGAAGATCATCACCGATCTCGGCGTGCTCGAGCCGGATCCGGAGACCTTCGAGCTGGCCCTGACCGGAGTCTGCCCGGGGGTTCCCGTTAAAGATGTAAAAGCGGTTACCGGCTGGGACCTGTCCGTCGCCGCGGGTCTGCGGGAACTCCCGCCGCCAGCCGCTGCCGAGCTCGCCGCGCTGCGCGCGCTCCGGGCGGCCACGCCAGCAACCGAGGGAGCGAACCGATGACCACCGACATGCCGCCGGCGCCTGGCCGCCTGCTGCTGCCGTCCTACCAGCGGCCGGCCGGAGTGCACCCGCCGCTGGACTCGCCCGCTTACCGGTCGTCGGTGCTGCGCGCGCCCAAGCGGCCGCCGGTGCCGCTGGCGCAGGGGCTGACCGAGATAACCGGGCCGCTGCTCGGCGCGGAGCGGGTGACCGCCGCCGACGCCGACCTGACCACCCGGCACCGCGGCGCAGCCGCTCGGCGAGCGGATCATCCTGACCGGCCGGGTGATGGACTCCGGCGGCCGGCCGGTACCGGACACGCTGGTCGAGATCTGGCAGGCCAACGCGTCCGGCCGGTACGCGCACGGGGTCGACGACCATGACGCGCCGCTGGATCCCAACTTCGACGGGGCCGGCCGGTGCATGACCGATTCCGCCGGGCGGTACCGGTTCGTCACGATCAAGCCGGGCGCTTACCCGTGGAGGAACCACCTCAACGCCTGGCGCCCGCAGCACGTGCACTTCTCGCTGTTCGGCCGGGCGTTCACCCAGCGGCTGGTCACCCAGATGTACTTCCCCGGCGATCCGCTGTTCGGCCAGGACCCGATCTTCAACTCGGTGCCCGACCCGAAGGCCCGCGAGCGCATGATCGCCCGGTTCGACCTCGGCAGCACGCGAGCCGGACTGGGCGCTCGGCTACCAGTGGGACATCGTGCTGCGCGGCCCGCGCGGCAACCGTCTTCGAGCCGGGGGAGGACCGGTGAGCCTGCCCGCTGCGCCGCGGCCGGGGCTGACGCCGTCGCAGACCGTCGGCCCGTTCCTGGCCATCGGGCTGCCCTGGCCGGACGGCCCGTTCGTGGTGCCGGACGGCACGCCAGGCGCGGTCAGCATCAGCGGCCGGGTGCTGGACGGGGCCGGCCGAGCCGGTCCCTGACGCGCTGGTCGAGACCTGGCAGGCGGCGCCGGACGGCAGCTTCGCGCACCCGGACGATCCGCGCGGGCCGCGCGACTACCCCGGCTTCCGCGGCTTCGGCCGGTGCCCGACCGACGCCGGCGGCCGGTACCGGATCAGCACGCTGCGGCCCGGGCCGGTGCCGGTCCGCCGAGCGGCCGGCCTGCAGGCGCCGCACCTGGACGTGTCCGTGTTCGCCCGCGGGCTGCTCGACCGGGTGGTGACCAGGATCTACTTCCCGGACGAGACGGCGGCGAACGCGGCCGACCCGGTGCTGGCCGCGATCGACGCCGGCCGGCGGGCGACCCTGTCGCCGCGGCCGAGCCGGCCGCCGGGCGGTTCGCGTTCGCTTCGACATCCGGCTGCAGGGCGACCAGCGAGACGGTGTTTTTCGATGTCTGAGCCTTCGATGTCTGAGCCGGTATCCGCCGGACCGCAGCCGGTCACGGCGGAGCCCGCCGGGCCGCTGCGGCTGGAGTCCTCGCTGGACGGGCCGCCCGGCGCCCCGGTGCTCGTGCTCGGCAACTCGATCGGCACCACCCGGGCCGTCTGGGACCCGCAGGCCGCGGCGCTGCAGGCGCATTTCCGGCTGCTCCGGTTCGATTACCCCGGGCACGGCGGCTCGCCCGCGCCGCCCGGGCCCTACTCGATCGCCGACCTGGCCGGCGGCGTGCTGGCGCTGCTCGACGCGCACCGGGTCGGCCGGGCGCGCGTACTGCGGGATCTCGCTTGGGCGGCATGGTCGGGATCTGGCTGGCCGCGCACACCCCGGAGCGGATCGCGGCGCTCGGGCTGTGCTGCACCTCGGCGTACCTGCCGCCGGCCGCGATGTGGGCCGACCGCGCGGCGCTGGTCCGGGCCCGCGGCATGGGGCCGGTCGCCGGCGCAGGCCGCCGGGCGGTGGTTCACCCCGGCCTTCCAGCGGCGCGACCCGGCGGCCGTCGTCGCTCGTCGTGGACGCGATGCGCGGCGTCAGCCCGGCCGGCGATGCCGGCTGCTGCGAGGCGATCGGCGGCATGGACCAGCGGGCCTCGCTCGGCTCGGTCACCGCGCCCGCGCTTGTCATCGCCGGCGCCGAGGATCCGGCGACGCCGCCGTGGCACGGCGCGGTCATCGCGCGCGGGATTGCTGGCGCCCGGCTTCGGGTGATCAGGGGCGCCTCGCACCTGGCCAACATCTCCCAGCCGGGCGAGGTGACCGCGCTGCTGCTGGCTCACCTCCTCGCGCGCTAGCGGCCGACGGCAACGGACGGTAAGGACAGTGTCCCGGTTACCCTGTCATCTGCCGGGCACCGGTAGGAGTCACTATCAATAGTGGTATGTACCGATAAAGTCTGGCAGCCGCCCGGGTCGCCTGGCTGGCCGAGGAAGCAGGATGCGATGAAGCTTGCCCGCCGCCGCGCCACAGCCACCGCCGTAGCAATCAGCGTGACCGGGATCGCCTGGATGCCTGCGGCCGCGTCCGCGGCGGCAGGCAGCGTCCCGGCTGGTGCCCCGGATACCCAGGTCACCGCCACCATCCCGGTAGGCGGCACCCCGGTCGGGATGGCCATGGACAGCCGCAGCGACACCGTCTACCTGACTGTCGTCAAGGCGAACGGCGAGGTGCTTTCTGTGCTCAGCGGGCGGAAGCGGGCTGTGGTCAGGTCCGTGCGGGTGGCCGATCTCGGCCAGCTCGCTGTGGACCCGCGGACCGACCGCATCTACTGCGTGAACGGTCTCGGCAGAGTGGAGGTGATCAGCGGGCGGACGGACAAGGTGGTGGCCACCGTCAGGCTCGCCAAGAACGGGGCGCCCGGCGAGATCGCGGTGAACCCGCGGACCGACCGCATCTACGTGGACGACGACAATATCAACTCGCTGGAGGTCATCAGCGGGCGGACGGACAAGGTGACCGCGACCGTCTCGGTCGGCCTGGCGCCGCGCGGCATCGCGGTGGACCCGGTTACAGCCGGACACATGTTAACCGCTCATCGGGCGGTCAGCGCAGCAGGGCGCGGGCGGCGGCCTCGATGGACTGCTCGGACAGCAGCACGAGGCTGGCGGCGTCGCCGAGCGGGATGAAGCTGTCCTCGCTCGCCACCCGGGCCAGCCGGCCGGCGTACCCGCCGTCGGCCAGCGCGGCGATGATCCGCCTCCGACACGCCGCCGGTGCGCCGGGTCTCGTCGGCGATCAGCACCCGGCCGGTCACCGACGCCTCCCGCAGCACGTCCTGGGCGGGCAGCGGCGCGAGCCAGCGCAGGTCGACCACCCGGCAGCCGATGCCGTCGGCGGCCAGCCTGGCCGCCGCCCGCAGGCTCATCCGCAGGCCGTTCCCGAACGTGACGATCGTCAGGTCGTCGCCGGCCCCGTAGACCCGCGCCCGGCCCGGCGGGACGTGCGCGTCGGCCCACCGCCACGGCGGATCGTACGGCGCCAGCCAGCCGTCGTCGCCCGGCTCGTACAGGTCCCGCTCGTGGTACAGCGCGATCGGCTCGATGAAGACGCAGACGCTGCCGTCGGCCTGGGCCGAGGCCAGGCAGGTGCGCAGCATCGCGGCGGCGTCGTCGGGCCGGGCCGGCAGGGCGATGATCAGGCCGGGGATGTCGCGCAGCGCGGCGACGGCGTTGTCGTTGTGGAAATGCCCGCCGAAGCCGCGCTGGTAGCCGAGCCCGGCGATGCGCAGCACCATCGGGTTGCGGTACTGCCCGCGGGAGAAGAACGACAGCGTGGCCGCCTCGCCGCGGATCTGGTCGGCCGCGTTGTGCAGGTAGGCCAGGTACTGGATCTCCGGCACCGGCAGCAGGCCGGCCAGCCCGGCGCCGAGCGCCAGGCCGAGGACGGACTGCTCGTCCAGCACCGTGTCGAACACCCGGCCCGCGCCGAACCGGCCGAGCAGGCCCCTGGTCACGCCGTAGACGCCGCCCTTGCGGGCCACGTCCTCGCCGAACACGATCGCCTCCGGCCGGGCCGCCAGCGCATCGGCCAGCGTGCGGTTGATCGCCTGGGCCAGCGTCAGCGGGCCCTCGTCCTCCGGGCCGCCGGCCGAACGCGCGGCCCGCGGGCGGACGGCGTCGCCGCGCGGGCGGCCTCCGCCGCGACGGCATCCGGCCGCCGCGGCGCCAGCGGCGCGATCACCTGCGCGGCCGAGCCGAGCCGCGGCGCGCCCGCCACCTCCGCGGCCAGCGCGAGCACCCGCTCCCTGGCTCGCCTCGTACCTGGCCAGCACCTCGCGCCGGGGTCGCCGTGCCGCTCTCGACCAGCAGCCGGGCCGTCCCGAGCAGCGGATCCCGGCGCAGGTCGGCGGCTATCTCGGCGGGCGCCCGGTAGCCCGACTCGACGTCGGATCCGGCGTGCCCGCCGAACCGCACCGTGGAGATATGCAGGAAGGCCGGCGCCCGCCGCTCCCGCACCCAGGCCGCGGCGCTCACCGCCGTGTCGTAGACGGCGGCCAGGTCCGAGCCGTCCGCGAGGAAGTACCGCACGCCCGGCCCGGCCCGACTGGGCGGCCCCGATCCAGCCGGCCGGGGTGCGGACGCTGATGCCCAGCCCGTTGTCCTCGCAGACCAGCAGCAGCGGCAGCGGCAGTCCCTGGTAGCTGCAGTAGGCGGCGGTGTTGATCGCGCCGGCCGCGGTCGAGTGATTGGCCGACGCGTCGCCGAAGCTGCAGACCACCAGCGCGTCGCGCCGGCCACGGCGCGGCCAGCCCGAGCTTGGCCGCGCGCGGCAGCGCGAAGGCCAGGCCGACGGCGCGCGGCAGGTGCGAGGCGATCGTCGAGGTCTGCGGGATCACGTTCAGCTCGCGGTGGCCGAATACCTTGTGCCTGCCGCCGGCGATCGGCTCGGCGGCGGCCGCGACGAGCCCGAGCAGTACGTCGTTCACGCCGTCCCGGGGCGGCCTGGCCTGGCCGGACCGGACCAGGTAGAAGGCGCCGGAACGGTAGTGCAGCATCGCCGGGTCGGTCAGCCGCAGCGCAGCGGCCACGCCCGCGTTGCCCTCGTGGCCGGACGAGCCGATCGTGTAGAAGCCGGCCCCCTTGGACTGCAGCCAGCGGGCGGCCAGATCGGCGTGCGCGGCTGGCCAGCTGGGCGTCGAACAGCTCGGCGCAGCGGGCCGCGGACAGCCCGAGCCCGCCCTGATCATGCCGGACTGCAGCGGCGGCCCGCCCGGCCGCAGCCCGCTGACCGCCGCGGTGAAATGCGTCTCGAGCTGATCGGGCGCGCACGAAGTTCATCTGAGCAACATTCCCATGATCACGGCGGATTTGGCGTTTTCCTGTCCCTATCCTCGGCGATCATGCAGACCAGGCGGTGACAGACTGGGGACGTCGCCAATTCTCGCCCTCTCGCCCCGGAGGTTCCCATGCTGCCCTGGTCGGCCGAACTGGCCGGACGCATCGACGAGCACGTGATCAGCCAGCGAGCTGCTGCGCGGGCAACCCGCTCGGCGACCCGGCCGAGCGCCCGCTCTGGGTCTACCTGCCGCCCGGCTACGACGACGAGCCCGGCCGCCGCTACCCGGCGGTCTACGTGATCCAGGGGTACACCGGCCACCTCGCCATGTGGCGCAACCGCAGCGCGTACCGGCAGCCGTTCCCGGAGACGGCCGACGCGGTGTTCGCGAGCCGGCCAGGCGCCGCCAGCGATCGTGGTCTACGTGGATGCCTGGACCGCCTACGGCGGCAGCCAGTTCGTGGACTCCCACGGCACCGGGCGCTACCACTCCTACCTGTGCGACGAGGTCGTGCCGTGGGTGGACGAGCGCTACCGGACGCTGGCCAGCAGCGCGCACCGGGCGATCACCGGCAAGTCAAGCGGCGGGTTCGGCGCGATGATCACCCCGATGCTCCGGCCGGACCTGTTCGGCGCGCTCGCGACGCACGCCGGCGACGCGCTCTACGAGAACTGCTATATCCCGGAGTTCGGCACCGCGGTCCGCCAGCTCCGTGACTACGACGGCGACATCTGGCAGTGGTGGGACGACTTCCGGTCCAGGGTCTCGTTCACCAAGGAAGCCGACCAGCACCTGCTGATGCTGCTCGGGGTGTCGGCCTGTTTCTCCGCCCGGGAGGACGGCACGGTCGAGCTGCCGTTCGACCCGCGCACCGGGATGCTGCGGCCGGACGTATGGCAGCGGTGGCTGGACTGGGATCCGGTCCGGATGGCGCCGAGGTACGCGAGCGCGCTGCGGTCGCTGCGCGCCATCTGGATCGACGCGGGCACCAGGGACGAGTACTTCCTCGACCTCGGCGCCGAGGCGTTCCGCGCGGCGCTGCGCGAGGCCGGCGTGGCCGACGACGTGGTCAGGTTCGAGCTGTTCGACGCCACGCACGGCGGGATCGACTACCGGTACCCGCTCTCGCTGGCCTGGCTCTGCCAGCGGATCGCGCCGTAGCAGGGCGGCTCCGCCGCGGAGTAACCGGCCCCCGGCGGGGGCAGGCCGGTCCCCGGCGGGGGGTAATCGTCTGGCCCCAGCAGGGCAAAGTATCCGGGCTCAGATGAACAAAGCGGCGCCGCGGTACGTAGTCCAGGGAGTACGGATGACTCGCCGTACACGCAAAGCAGCCGCTCTGAATGGAGATTTCAAATGCGCAAGCGATGGTGGGCGGGCCCCAGCATTGCCGCCGCTGTGCTCGTGCTCGCCGCCTGCGGTAGCAGCTCGGCGGGCAGCAGCGGCGGCTCGTCCGGCGGCGGATCCACGGCGTCATCATCGGCCGGCGGTACCACGGCAAGCAGCAAGAGCAAGGTGCTCACGGACTCGGCCGGGTTCACGGTCTACTGGTTCGCCATTGACACGCCGCACAAGTCGAACTGCAACGGCACCGTGCGCCGCGTTCTGGCCGCCGGTGCCCGGCAGTCCGCGAAGCTCACGAACATGTCTCGCTGCCGGGCAAGTTCGGCTCGATCAAGCGGTCCGATGGCTCGACGCAGCTCACCTACATGGGCCATCCGCTGTACACCTTCAAGGAGGACACCGCGCCTGGCCAGGACAAGGGCAACGGCAAGAACCTGTCCGGCGGGGTGTGGTGGGCGATGACCCCATCCGGGGCCAAGCTCGCCGCGGCGGCAGCCGCGTCCCCGAGCTCGTCCAGCTCGGGCGGCGGCGGCTACTAGCCTGCGCGCTGGCTCGCCAGCGTCAGCTGCGTGGTGATTCCCGGGCCGCTGGCCCGGGAATCACCACGTCCGGTACCCAGCCGTCCGTCCGCGCCCCGGCCCGAAGGTGGTGGATCGCGCGATCGCACACCTTCCATGGTGCGCGATCGCGCGATCCACCACGTTGCCTGCCGCGCGAGCCGGCCGTCGGCTCGACGCTTCCGCCGCCCCGCCGGTTCCCGGCAGACTGGGCTGATGCGGGCAGACGTGGTCGTGATCGGGGCGGGCGCGCTTGGCCTCAGCGTGGCGCTGCACTGCGCGCGCAGCGGCCGGGCCGTGGTGGTCGTCGAGCGGCAGCAGGCCGGGTCGCAGGCGTCCGGCCGGGCGGCCGGCCTGTTCAAGTCGATCCAGGCCGACGAGCTGCGCTCCGGCCTTGCCCGCCGCAGCATCGCCCTGGCGGTCAGCTTCGCCTGACTGGGCCGGGGCGGCGCTGCCGGTGGCCAGGTCAGGCAGCTTCCTGATCGCGCGCACCGGGCGGCACAAGGCACTGCTGCGAGCCGAGGCCGGCCAGTCCCGCGGCTGGGGCGCCGACGTACGCGAGGCGGCGCCCGCCGACCTGGCCGGCCGGGTCTCCTACTACCGCGGCTCCGGCGGGGAGCTGGCGCTCTGGTGCCCGGAGGACATCTACATCGACGAGCCGATGAGCCTGGTCCGCGCCTACCTCGAGGCCTGCCGCCTGCACGGCGTCGAGCTGCTGGAATCCGAGGCGGTCACCGGGGTGCTGGTAACCGGCGGCCGGGTCACCGGCGTGCAGACCGCTGCCCGGCAGATCGACGCCGCCGACGTGGTCGACGCCGCCGGGGCGTGGGCCCGGCAGGTCGCGGAGCTGGCCGGCGGCCGGCTGCCGCTCGCGCCGGTTCGGCACCAGCTGCTGATCACCGAGCCGCTGCCGGGGGTCGATCCGGCCGAGCCGATCACCCGGGTGGCCGACGCCGCCGTCTACCTGCGGCCCGCCCGCGGCGGGCTGATGTTCGGCGGCTTCGAGGCATCGCCGCTGCCCGTCGACCCGCGCGCGCAGCCCGGATCCTTCGCCACCGCCGACGTGCCGCTCGACCTTGCCGTGCTGCGCAAGCTAGCCAGCCAGGTGGCCGGTGAGGTGCCGCCGGCCGCCGCGGCCCAGGTGGCCGAGCACCGGGGCGGGCTGTTCACGATGAGCCCGGACGGCCGCTTCACCGTCGGGCCCGTCCCCGACGTGGCCGGGCTCTGGGTGGCGAGCGGCTGCAACGGCTCGGGCTTCTCCTCGTCGCCGGCCATCGGCGAGGCGCTGGCCAGCTGGATCACCGCGGGCTCGCCGCCCGGCGGGGTGGCCGCGCTCGCGCCCGGCCGGTTCGGCGTGATGACCGACGACTTGCTGGTCAGGCGGGGAATCTGGCAGTACGAGAATTATTACGGGGCGGCCGGCGCCTAGTCCGCTGGCCTAGCGGGACGTCGGACCGGCTAATCCTGGCGTCCGGCTGGCTTGCGGCCGACGCCGCCGTGCGCCGACGTTACGTCTCCGGGCACGTCGCTGCCCGGGTCGGGCCGCCAGGTGTGCACGTAGACCACGCCGGGCGGCACCAGGACCAGGCCGTCGAAGAAACGGCAGACGTCCGCGTGATCCCGCATCGTCTGCGGCGTCGACACCCGCTCGTTGTAGCGCCGCTGCGCCTCCGCCTGGGTGGGTGGATGTCGCTGGCCGGATGCGAGATCGCCAGGTAGCTGCCGGCCGGCACGGCGTCGACCAGCCGGGCCACGATCCCGTAGGGATCCTCGGAATCGGAGATGAGGTGCAGGATTCCCAGCAGCATGATCGCTACCGGCTGGCTGAAGTCCAGCGTCCGCGCGGCCTGCTCCAGGATGGTCTGGGTGTCCCGGAGGTCGCCCTCGATATACGCGGTCCTGCCCTGCTCGGTGCCGGTGAGCAGCGCGCGGGCGTGGACGAGGACGATCGGGTCGTTGTCCACGTAGACGATCCGGGCATCCGGCGCCACCGACTGCGCGACCTCGTGCGTGTTGTTCGCGCTGGGGATGCCGGTGCCGATGTCGAGGAACTGCCTGATACCCGCCTCGCCCGCCAGGTAGCGCACGGAGCGGGCCAGGAAGGCCCGGTTGGCGCGTACCCGGAAGCGCAGGCCAGGCGACACCGCGAGCACTCGCTCGGCGGCTTCCCGGTCGGCGGCGAAGTTGTCCTTGCCGCCGAGCCAGTAGTCATACACCCGCGCCGGATGGGCCACGCTGGTGTCGAAGCCGGGCTGCGCTCTCCGGGCGGGGGCGTCCGGCCGGCCGGGCGCCTGGGGCGGAGCGTCCTTCGGGCCGGGCGCGTCTTGCTGAGTCGGCGGATCTTCCTGGGCAGGCACAGACTGGTTATACCGCCTCGGCCGGCTTTTTGCCGATTCGGGGGCGACGTCCGCACGATTCAGCCGGCCGGCGGCTAGCCGGGCGCGATCACCCGCAGCGCGCCGGGCAGCGCTCGGATCCGCAGCGGGGTCCCGGCCGGGAGCGGCGCCGCGCCCGGCAGCTCCTCGCCGTCGGCCGCGGCCAGCATGGGCCGGTCCACGGTCACGGTCACCTCGGCCGCCCGGCCGAGGCCGACCTGCGGCAGCGCGACATGCGTCCCGCCCCTGATCTTCAGCAGCACCCGGATGAACGCGAGCCTCGGGGCGTGCCGCATGGTGACCACATCCAGGACGCCGTCGCCGATATCGGCCGGCGGTGCGACCTTCATCCCGCCGCCGAAGTACGGGCAGTTCGCCACGACGACCGCGTAGCCGGCGAAGCTGCCGCCGGGAATGCCGTCCCGGCCGCCCGGCTCGACCCGGAACGCCGCGGGCGTCCAGCGGGCCAGCGCGCGCAGCGCCGCCGCCGGGTACACGGCCTGCCCGCGCAGCAGCCGGGTGCGGTTGGCGATCTGGCCCGCCACCGACGGCAGGCCGAGGTAGACGCTGAGCGCGACGACGAGCTCGGGCTCGCCTGGCACCCCGACGCCGATCAGGTCCATGGTCCTGGCCTGCCCGCTGACCAGGACCCGGGCCGCGTCGGCCGGGCCGGCCGGCACGCCGAGCACGAGCGCGAAATCGTTACCGCGTCCGGCCGGGATGACCCCGTATGTACCGCCGGCTGCCGACACCGGGCCTGCCAGCGCGCCGGCCAGGCCGTCACCGCCGACGGCCACCACCACTTCGCCGCGGCGTGCCGCGGCGCCAGCGAGGTCCCTGGCATCGTCCAGGCTTGCCGAGTGGCTGACCTGGTAGGCCGCGCCGGCCTCGGTAAGCGCGGCGGTGACGGCGCCGAGCAGCCGGAGCGCCCGCCCGCCGCCCGCCTCGGGGTTGACCACCAGGCACAACGGGCCGTTCACCGGACGATCTCCTCGGGGTTGACCACCAGGCAGAACGAGCCGGTCAACGGGCGGCCTGCGGCGCTGACCGGAGCGCGGGGCGCGGGCGGCGTCCCGGCCACCGCGTCATGGGCAACGGCCTCAGCCCGCCCGGGCCGGGCGTACGATCTGGTGCCATGGCGAGTCAGGTTAGCGCGGTGGCCGGCACCGAGGTGCGGTACCTACAGGTGCAAACCACCACGGATTCGCGGGCGGAGGCAATGGATCTCGCCCGCGCGGCCGTGGCCGCGCGGCTGGCCGCGTGCGCCCAGGTCGGCGGCCCGGTAGCGAGCATGTACTGGTGGGACGGCGGACTTGAGCGGGCCGAGGAGTGGACGCTGGTGCTCAAGCTGCCCACCGACCGCTACCAGGAACTGGCCGACTTCCTGGCCGAACGGCACAGCTACGATGAGCCTGAGATAGTCGCCACGCCGATCGTCGCGGGCTCGTCGGCATACCTGGGCTGGATAGAGGAGGAAACCCGCCCGACGTGACGGCTGGGGAGGCTGGGGCCATGGGCGTGACGGACGCGGCGTCCGCTGGCGGCCCGCGCTCCCGGCCAGGGACCGCTGGGCTCTTCGGCCCCGACTCGGTTACCTGGCGGATCATGGGCGAGCCGGTCATCTGGGTCGCCGGGCTGCGCTCTCTCTACCTGCAGGCGCTGAATCCCCGCGCGATGCGCGCCACCTGGCAGCACACCGGATTCGCTGACCGCGGCGAGGCGTGGGGCCGGTTCGTCCGCACGGCGGAGTTCGTCCGGGTCAGGACCTACGGGACGGCGGCCGAGGCCGCGCGGGCGGGCAGCCGGGTCCGCAAGATCCACGCCAGCCTGACCGGGACCGACGCCGACGGCAGCATCATCCGGCTGGACGAGCCTGAGCTGCTGCTCTGGGTGCACTGCGGCGAGGTCTCCTCTTATGCCGAGGTGGTGCGCCGCTGCGGGATGCGGCTGTCCGCGGCCGATCTCGACCGGTTTGTTGACGAGCAGCGCAGGAGCGCGGCGCTGGTGGGCCTCGACCCGGCGGCGGTGCCGGCCACCGTCGCCGAGCTCGACTGCTACTACCAGCGGGCCACGCCCGGGCTGTACGCATGTGACGAGGCCAGGGAGGCGCTTCGCGGCTCTTTCAGCCCGCCGGTGCCTGCCCAGTACGCCGCGCTGCGGCTGATCGTGCCGCCACTCGGCGCGCTGGCCTTCGCGACGCTGCCACGCTGGGCCAGGAAGCTGTACGGCACGCCGGGCAGCCCGCTGACCGACATCGCCGCGACCGCGTCGCTGCGTGCTCTCTACCAGTCGACGACGCACGTTCCGCGGCAGGTGCTCTACTTTCCGGCGATCGCGGCCGCCCGGCTGCGCGGCCAGGGCCGGGGCGGAGGGCAGGGTCAGGACCGGGACCTGCCCGCTGCGCCGTCAAGCGCCGCCTAGGGCTGGCGCCGTGCCGCACCGGGCGGGCTCAGCCAGCGGGTGCCATCGCCCGCGGAGGGCGCGTGGCTGAGCAGCCGCAGCTGCTGCCGCCCGACGGCCACGTGCACAGCGAGTGGTCATGGGACGCGCCCGGCGGCTCGATGGAACGGACCTGCGCCCGGGCCGTCGAGATCGGCCTCGGCTGCCTGGCGTTCACCGAGCACGCGGAACTCACCTCCTGGACGCTGCTCGGCGGCGAGCTGCCGCCCGGGATGCGGGCCAAGTTCACCAGCGAAGGGGCACTGGTGCCGCCGGTGCTTGACGTCGACGGCTACCTGGAATGCCTGCAGCGCTGCCGCGATCTCTTCCCCGGACTGCGGATCCTGTCCGGGGTCGAGCTCAGCGAGCCGCACTGGCATGCCCGCCGGACCGCGGAGCTGCTTGACCAGGGCAGCTTCGACCGGGTGCTCGCCTCGGTGCATTCGCTGCCAGACGGCGACGGCCGCTACCTGGAAGTCAGCACGGCCTACCGGGTCCGGCCAGCCGCCGAGGTGGTGCGGGCGTACCTGGCCGAGGCCGCCAGCATGGTCACCGGGTCCGATGACTTCGCCGTGCTCGCGCATATCGACTATCCGGTCCGGTACTGGCCTGCCAGCGCCGGACGGTATGACCCGGTGCCGTTCGAGGAGGAGTACCGCGAGGTGCTGCGCGCGCTGGCCGGAACGGCGAGGGTGCTTGAGGTCAACACCAGGGTGCCGCTGGATCCGCTGATCGTGGGCTGGTGGCATGAGGCCGGCGGCGATGCGGTCAGCTTCGCCAGCGATGCGCACCATCCGGCCATCGTCGCCCGCGACTTCGCCCGGGCCGCCGAGATGGTGCGGGCGCACGGGTTCCGGCCCGGCCATGACCCGGATGATCTGTGGCGTCGCGACTAGCCCGCGGCCTGGGCCGTGTCAGGCCGCGGACGCGGAGCGGGTCGCCTGCCGGGCGGGATGCCCGGGTTAGTGCTGAGATGGAGAGGTGATCAGCGCATTCGGGGCGGGACGGGACGCGCTGCGGTGGGTGACCGATGCCGCGGTGCCAGCGGCAGGCGGCCTGACCTGGCCGGAGACCAGGACGGACGGCGCGCCGAGCTGGGACAACGTCTATGACGGCACAGCGGGGGTGCTGTACGCCCTGGCCGAGGCCCGGCTCAGCGGCATCACCGATTTTGATCAGCACGCGAGCGCCGCCGCCGGGCGGCTGCGCGGCCTGGTGGCATCCCAGCTAGCCCGCGGCATCACGCCGGACCGGGTGGGCGCTCCGTACAACGGCCTCTACACCGGGCTGAGCGGATACGCGGCCGCGCTGTACGCCTGGGCGGCGGTCAGCGGTGACCGTCAGGCGGCGCGGGCAGCGCGGGCCGCCGTGCGTGGCATCGCCGGCCTGGCCTGCACCGGCCAGCCGGTCAGTGCCATCCGGGACCTGCTGTCGGGCGAGGCGGGAATCCTGCTGGTGCTGACCGGGATCGGCGGCGCGGACGCCAGGCCGGCGGCGGGCGTGATCGCCGACCACCTCGTCGCCGAGGCCGACTGGCCGGACGGCGAGCCGGACTGGTATATCGACGAAACCAGGCGCTGCTACCTGCCGAACTTCTCGCACGGCGCGGCCGGGATCGCCTATTCGCTCGCAGCCGCCAGCGTGCCGCTCCGGCGGCCAGACCTCCTTGACGTCGCGGTGTCGGCCGGGCGGCGGCTGGTCCGGCTGGGCAGCCGGCCGGACGGGACGCTGGCGGTGCCGCACAGCATCCCGCAGCAAGACTGGTCCGCGCCGGTCAGCTATGGCTGGTGCCACGGGCCGGCCGGCACCGTCCGCCTGTTCGAGCTGCTCGGCCGGCTCAGGCCGGGCGATGGCTGGGCTGCCCGCGCCGCGGCCGGCCGGCGGGCCATCAGGGAAAGCGGCCTTCCCGCCCGGCTGTACCCGGGTTTCTGGGACAACATCGGGCAGTGCTGCGGGACCGCGGGGGTGGGCGAGCTGGCGCTCGATCGCTACCAGCAGGCCGCCGACGAGCGGTGGCTGGCCTGGGCGCAGGTGCTGGCATGCGACGTGCTGGACCGGTGCATCGCCGACGAGTCCGGCGTCCGCTGGTCGCACACCGAGCACACGTCGAGCCCGCCCGGGCTGGAGCCCGCGGTCGGCTGGATGCAAGGCGCGGCGGGGATCGCCGGCTGGCTGCTCCGCCTTGACCGGCTGCAGCGGGCCGGTGCCTCCGCCCAGCGGATCTGGTGGCCGGACCGGCCCGGCTAGGACCCGCGGGGTGGGCACGACGACATCGCCGCCTGCCGCCTCGAGCCGGGCTGCCGCCGCCGTCCGGGCAGGCGGCGGGGGAACAGCGGCTCCGGCGGAACTGTTCGGCCATGATGGCCGCCTCGATCAGGGAGCACGGAATGAGCCAGCAAGCGCGCGATCATCTGGGCCGGTTCGGGATCTGGCGGAGCGCGCGGGACCTGACGCCGGATCTGGCGGCCGGCCTCGAGCGGCTCGGCTTCGGGGCGCTCTGGGTGGGCGGCTCGCCCGATGGTGACCTCGTCCAGGTTGACCGGCTGCTCGACGCGACGACGACGCTCACCCTGGCTACCAGCATCGTCAACATGTGGAAGGACGACGCCCGCATCGTCGCCGCGTCGTTCGCCCGGATCGAGGCCAGGCATCCCGGGCGTTTCCTGCTCGGCGTCGGGGCCGGTCACCGTGAGGCCGTCAGCCAGTATCAGCGGCCGTATCAGACGCTCGTCAGCTATGTCGACGCGCTGTTCCGCGATGGAGTTCCGGCGGCGAGCCTGGTGCTGGCCGCGCTGGGCCCGCGGGTGCTGCGGCTGGCGGGGGAGCGGACGGCGGGTGCTAACCCTTACCTGGTCACGCCCGAGTACACCGGGCGGGCGCGCGAGATACTCGGCACCGGCCCGCTGCTCGCGCCGGAGCAGAAGGTGGTACTTGACGCCGACCCGGAGCGGGCGCGGGCCATCGGCCGCGCGCGGGTGCGTGATCCTTACCTCGGGCTGGTCAACTACACCAGCAACCTGCGCCGCCTGGGCTGGGGCGACGACGACCTGAGCGGCGGCGGCAGCGACGCCCTGATCGACGCGCTGGTCGCGCACGGCACCGGCGGCCAGGTAGCTGAACAGGTCGCCCGGCACCTCGAAGCGGGCGCAGACCATGTGAGCGTCCAGCTGCTCACCGAGCCAGGCGCGGACCCGCTTGACGGTTACCGCCGGCTCGCGCGGGCGCTCGGACTCTGACCTGGCAGCAGCTGGCCGGCTGTTGCGGTACCGGGAACGGAAGAAACCGGGACACGGGCGAGTTGGCTACGTTCGTGACTGACGTGCCGCTATCCGTTCTTGACCTTTCCCCGGTGGCTGCCGGCACCACGGCAGGCCAGGCGCTGCGGCAGACCACCGAGCTGGCCAGGCGCGCCGAGGAGCTCGGATACCGGCGCTTCTGGGTGGCCGAGCACCACAACATGCCGGCGATCGCCAGCTCGGCGCCCGCCGTGCTGATCGCGCACCTGGCCGCGGCCACGTCCACGATCAGGGTCGGCTCGGGCGGGGTGATGCTGCCCAACCACGCCCCGCTGGTGGTCGCGGAGCAGTTCGGCACGCTGGAGGCGCTTCATCCGGGCGGATCGACCTGGGCATCGGCCGCGCGCCGGGCACCGACCAGCTCACCGCGCTGGCGCTGCGCCGCACGATGGAAGGCCTGTCCGCCGAGGCCTTCCCGGAAGAGCTTGCCGACCTGATCGGGCTGTTCACCGGCGAGGATCCCAGCGCGCCGATCACCGCGCTGCCCGGCCGGGGCGACAGGCCGGCCATCTGGCTGCTCGGCTCCAGCGGGTTCAGCGCGCAGCTGGCCGGCCTGCTCGGGCTGCCGTTCTCCTTCGCCCATCACTTCAGCTCCGCCAACACCGAGCCGGCGCTTGCGCTCTACCGCCGGAACTTCCGGCCGTCGCCGTGGCTTGCCCGCCCGTACGCCATGGTGGCGGTCACCGCCATCTGCGCCGATACCGACGAGCGGGCGCAGTGGCTGGCCGGCCCGGCCGCCCTGTCGTTCCTGCAGCTGCGGTCGGGCGCGCCGCAGGCGCTGGCCACCCCGGACGACGCGGCCGGTTATCCGTACACGGCGCTGGAACGGCAGCTGGCCGGCGAGCGCCTCGCCGGCCAGGCGATCGGCTCGCCGGAGACGGTCGGCAGGCAGCTTTCCGGCCTGATCGGGCGGACCGGCGCCGACGAGCTGATGCTGACCTCCATGGTGTACGACGTCGAGGACCGGATTCGCTCGCTCGAGCTGATTGCCGAGAAGATCGCGCCCGGGCTGCGCGCCGCCGGGCCGGGCCCGCGCCGCCCCGGGCGGTGAGCGGCGGCCAGGCATGGTCCCGGGCATCGCCTGGTGTCAGGCAGCATGAAGAAGTGACTCGGACAGCGGCAGGCGAGGTCGCCGACTGCAGCGGCTCCCCGCCCGGCACGCCAGGCTCCCCGCCGCGGCAGGCCCGGCTCCCCGCCCGGCAGGCCCGGCTCCCGGGCTGACGCAGCTCGGCGCACTGGCTGGCCTGATCGCCCGTGGTGACGTGGTGATCCTCAGTGGCGCTGGGATGTCCACCGAGTCCGGTATTCCGGACTACCGCGGGCCGACCGGCCTGGCCAGGCGGGCCGGGCCGATGACCTACCAGACATTCCTCGGCGGCGCCGAGGCCCGCCGCAGGTACTGGGCGCGCAGCCAGCTGGGCTGGCGGCACATTGCCCGCGCCGCGCCGAACCCCGGTCATCACGCGGTCGCCGAGCTTGAGCAGCGCGGGCTGCTGGCCGGCATCATCACGCAGAACGTGGACGGGCTGCATCAGGCGGCGGGCGCGCGGCAGGTGATCGAGCTGCACGGCGGACTTGATCGGGTCGTCTGCCTCGGCTGCGGCGAGCGGACCCGCCGCGAGCACCTTGACCAGCGGCTACGCGAGGCGAACCCGGGCTGGGACGCATTGGTCACGCAGCTCAACCCGGACGGTGACGCGTGGCTCGCCGATGCCGAGGTGGCCCGGTTCCGGGTGGTGGACTGCCAGCGGTGCGATGGCCTGCTCAAGCCGGACGTGGTGTTCTTCGGGGAGAACGTGCCGCGTCCGCGTGTCGAGGCGTGCCAGACGCTGGTCGGGCAGGCAGCCGCCCTCGTCGTCCTCGGCTCGTCGCTGACGGTCATGTCCGGCTACCGGTTCGTGCGCCAGGCAGCCAGGCTCGCGATACCGGTCGCGATCGTCAACCACGGCCCGACCCGCGGTGACGCGCAGGCATCGCTGATACTCGACGCGCCGCTCGGCCAGGCGCTGGCGGCCCTCGCCGCCCGGTGCGGCTGACCGCAGCCGTCAGCAACCCGATGGATGTGACAGCCACTGGCACCCAACCCCGTGGATGTCACATTCATCGGGTTGCAAATCGGGCTGCAGTCCGCCCCGGCCAGGCCGCGGCTAGCCGGTGGCCGGCACGTTCCAGGACAGGATGACCGGCTTGTCGTGCTCGGTGCCGAGCGCGCAGAGCGTGCCGGTATCGAGCCGGAACAACCGCCCGCCGTCCGCCGCAAGCGCCAGCCAGCGGGCCGTGAGCACGCGCAGGATGTGCGCATGCGCCACCAGCACCACGTCACCGGAGTCGAGCAGCGGCCGGACCCGGCCGAGCACCCGGTCGGCACGGTCGCCGACCTGGTCGACGGTCTCGCCAGGATGCGCCGCGTCGCCAGGGATGATCCCGTCCCGCCACAGGTACCAGCCCGGGCGCTCCGCCCTGATCTGGGCCGTGGTCCGGCCGTCGTAGCCGCCGTAATCCCACTCCTGCAGATCGGGATCCGGCCGGGCGCCAGCCAGCCCGGCCAGTTCCGCCGTCCGGACCGCCCGCGACGCAGGGCTGCTGAACGCGGCCGTGATCTTCAGCCGGGCGAGCGCCGGGGCAAGCTCAGCGGCCCTGGCCTCGCCGCGCGCGGTCAGCGGCACGTCCGTCCGGCCGGTGTGCTTGCCGGCCTTGCTCCACTCGGTCTCGCCGTGCCGGACAAGTATCAGCTCTCCCATGGGTCACCATCATCGCGTAGCCAGCCGCCAGGAGCGTCCCGGCCCGGGCCGGGAGCCTGCCGACGGCCGCCGCCCGGCGGCTGACCAGCAGCGGGCGGCAGCGGGTGGCAGCGAGCGGCAGCGGGCGGCAGCGGGCGTCAGCGAGCGAGCGGGTGGGCGGCGTCAGCGGCCAGGCACTCATGCAGGTCGTGCAGCGCGCGGGCGGGCGGGCGCGAGACCTCGGTGGCGAGCTGCCGGGGGGCCTCCTCGCCGCGCAGCACCGCCTGGATGTGCCGGATCGCGGCGGTGAACGAGGGCTCGCCGTCGGCCGCGGCGTAGCTTTCCGGCTGCTGGCCGGGAACGACCACGTCGAACTGGTCACCGGGGCCCGGGTGGAACGGGTTGGTCAGGTGAATCTGGCCGCTGCTGCCCAGCAGGCTGGTGAAGGTGTCGTAGCCGCGGCGCATGCCGCAGGACAGCAGCAGCCGCCGCCCGCCGGTGAAGCCGAGGCTGCCCCAGGTCTCGACGTCGACGTGCTGGCCGCCCCATTCCGCCGTTGCCCAGGCGGTGAGGTACCTGGGGCCGAACAGCTCAAGCGCCAGCCGGACCGGGTAGCAGCCGACGTCGTTGAGAGCGCCGCCGTCCAGGTCCCTGGACAGCCTGATGTTGTCCGGGCGGCTGATGCTGAAGTGGAAATTGGACTGGATTTCCCTCAGCTCGCCGATCGCCCCGTCCGCGATGAGCCCGGTCACCCGGGCGAACTGCTCGTGGAACGGGAACACGAACGCCTCCCAGAGCAGCGTTCCGGTCTCCGCGGCGACCGCGAGCACCCGCTCGGTCTCCGCCAGCGAGCCGCACAGCGGCTTCTCGCACAGCACCGGCTTGCCCGCGCGCAGCGCCGCGATGGTCCACTCCGCGTGCAGCGAGTTCGGCAGCGGGATGTACAGGGCGTCCACCGCGGGATCGTCGATGACGCGCTGGTATCCGGCCACCGCCCGCTCGACGCCGTGCTCGCTGGCGTACTGCCCGGCCCGGCCCGCGTCGCGGCCGGCCACCACCGCCGCGATGCCGCCGGCCGCCCGCAGGCCGGGCAGGAACTGCCGCCCGGGCGATGTTCGCGGTGCCGATGATTCCCCAGCGGATGGCCCCGGTGCCGGTCATCTCTCGCTCAGCCCTGCCTCTCGTCCTGGCTCGTGCCCGCGCCGTCCTGCTTGTCCAGCGGCAGGCTCACCCAGCGGCGCTCGTGGTGCGAGATCTCCACCGCGTTGATGACCTCCTGAACCCACAGGCCGTCGCCGAAGTTCCCCTCGTTGCCGTCGATCTCGCCGAGCACCTCGCTGGCGAAGTTCGCGGTCAGGTTCGCGTAGTAAAGCGTCCGCCATGATTCTCGCGGACTGCCGCCGGGCGGGTAGTACTCCGGCGGGATCTCTACCTCCTTGAACTCCACACCGTCCGGCCTGGCCACCTTCAGCGTCTCGCAGATGCCGAACTCCTCGACCAGCCGGGCGATGGCGGCGCCCTCGCTGCCGTAGACCCGCACCTCGATCCCCGGGTAGTTGCCGACCGTGACGAAGCTGGTCTGCACCGAGCAGATCGCGCCGCTGGCGAACTCGCCGAGGAAGATGTCGCCGTCGTCGATGTTCGCCCGGGCCATCTGCCCGGTGTCGAGGATCATCCGCTCCGGGACGAAGTTCCGCATCATGCCGACCACCGCGGTCAGGTCGGAGTCCATGTACCAGTGCCCGATGTCGATCACCGGCGCGCCGTAGCCCTCCAGCGAGGCGACCCGGATCGGGCCCTCGCCCGTCCGTTCGCCGCTGCGCAGCGGGGACATCGGGTCCAGCCACTGGGAGTTCTGCTCGTAGGCGTTGTAGATGAACGGGGTGCCCAGGTCACCGCGGTCCAGCATGTCCTTCAGGTACCGCACCGCCGGGCTGTACCGGAACGTGAAGCCCACCTTGGTCTTCAGCCCGCTGGCCACTGCGAGGTCGGCGACCCGGCGCACGTCCCGGTAGTCGTGCGCGACCGGCTTCTCGCTGAGCACGTGCTTGCCTGCCTCGACCGCCGCGCAGTTGATCTCGAAATGCTCGGCGTCCCTGGTGACCACGTCGATGATGTCGATGTCGTCCCGCCGCAGCAGCTCGCGGTAGTCGGCCGCGGCCACGTCCGCGCCGAACTCGGCGGCCGCCGCCTGCGCCCTGGCCTGGTCGCGTGTCGCACACCGCCACGAGCTTGCAGCGCTCGTCCCGGATCCAGCCGGGCAGGTGCGCCCAGTTCGCCCACCTGCCCGCCCCGACGACGCCTATGCCGAGCCGCTTGCCTGCCATGCGCCTGCCTTTCCGACCTCGTTGTGCCGCCAGCAGCGGGACCGATGACCGGGCCCGCCGGAGTCCAGGAGCTCGGTCTCCCAGCTGCGGCACTCGTCCGTGACGAGCGGGCAGCGGGCGGCGAACCGGCAGCCGCCGGGCACGTCGATCAGGCTCGGCGGGGCGCCGGGGATGCTGCGCAGCTGGCCGCGCTGGCCGGCCTGCGGGAGCGCGTCGAGCAGCGCCTGGGTGTACGGGTGCCTGGGCTCGGTGATGATGGTCGCGGCGTCGCCTTCCTCGACCACCTGGCCCGCGTACATCACGATGATCCGGTCGCATACCTCGGTGATCACCGCCAGGTCGTGGCTGACCAGGATCATGCTCATGCCGGTGTCGCGCTGCAGCTCGAGCAGCAGGCTGAGGATCTGGTCCTGGATGATGACGTCCAGCGAGGTGGTTGGCTCGTCGGCGAGCAGCAGCCGGGGGGAGGAGGCCAGCGCGATCGCGATCAGCGCCCGCTGCAGCATCCCGCCGCTGAACTGGAACGGGTAGTCCCGCATCCGCCGCGCCGGGGCCGGGATGCCGACCCGGGTGAGCAGCTCGATGGCCCGGGCGCTGGCCTCCTGCCTGGACAGCTTCGCGTGCGCGTTGACCGCCTCGAGCAGCTGGTCGCCGATGCTGAGCACCGGGTTCAGCGCGGTCATCGGGTCCTGGAAGATCATCGCCAGCTGCGAGCCGCGCAGCTGCTGCAGCTGCGACTGGCTGGCGGACAGGATGCTGCGGTCGCCGCGCGGATGGTAGATGACCTCGCCGCTGGTGTAGGCGGTGCCGGCCGGCATCAGGCCCATGATCGTGCGGCAGGTGACGGTCTTGCCGCAGCCGCTCTCGCCGACGATGCCGAGGATCTCGGCCTCGTGCACGGTGAACGACACGCCGTCCACCGCGCGGACCACGCCGTGCCCGGTGGCCAGGTAGCTGCGCAGGTCCCGGACGGTCAGCAGCGGGCCGCCGGCCGCGCTCACCGGTCACCGGGCCGGAGCAGGTCGGCGAGGCCGTCGCCGATCAGGCTGAACGCGACGCCGACGAACACGACCGCGAGGCCGGGCATGGCGGCCAGCCACCAGGACGTCAGGATGTAGTTCTGGCCGTCGGCGATCATCGTGCCCCATTCCGGGGTGGGCGGCTGCGCGCCGAGCCCGAGGAAGCCGAGCGAGGCGGCCAGGATGATGTTCCCGATCGCGTCCACCATCGAGAAGATGATCACCGGGGACGCGACGTTCGGCAGGATGTGCCGGAACATGACCCGCAGCGGGCCGTAGCCCGAGCGCCCGGGCCGCCAGCACGTACTGCTGCTTCTTGGCCACGACGGTCTGCGCCCGCATGATCCGCGCGTAGGCCACCCAGCTGGTGATCCAGATCGCGACGAACATGTTGAAGATGCTCGGGCCGAGCATCGCGATGATCGCGATGATCAGCACCAGGAACGGGAAGGCGAAGAACAGGTCGACGATGCGCATCAGCACGTTGTCGACCTTGCCGCCGAAATAGCCGGCCACCAGCCCGATGATCGTGCCGCACACCAGCGTGACGCTGGTCGCGCCGAACGCGATCGCCAGGTCGATCCGGCCGCCGTACAGGATGCGGGCCAGCATGTCCCGGCCGTACTGGTCGGTGCCGAGCAGGTGCCCGGGGGTGAGCGGCGGCGCCAGCGGGTGCAGCACGTCGATCGGCGGTCGGCGACTGGGTGAGCCACAGCGGGCCGTCAAGATGGCGGCGATCGCGATCGCGAGCAGCGCCAGCCCGATGATCAGCACGAGCCGCCGCCGGGCGAAGCTGCGCGGCGGCTGGCGGCCTTGGCCGCGACCTTCATCAGCAGCTCGGACGGGCTCGCCGCCAGCATCGTGCTCATGTGCCGATCTCCTGGCCGACCCGGGGATCCAGGGCTGCCTGCGCGATGTCGGTCAGCAGGTTGATGAACGACGATGAGCACGGCGAACAGCAGCGTCACGCCCTGCACCACCGGGTAGTCGCGGTCGGCGACCGAGCTGACCAGCAGCGTGCCGAGGCCCGGCAGCGAGAACACGTTCTCCACCAGCACCGTCCCGCTGATCAGGTAGGCGAGGTTGACGCCGTAGACGGCGACGACGGCCAGCACCGAGTTCCGGAAGACGTGCCGCCACAGCACCCGCGACCAGCGGATGCCCTTCATCCGCGCGGTGTCGATGAACTCCGCCTGCAGCGTCGCGATCGTCGCGGCGCGCAGGCTGCGGACCAGCACGGTGGAGAACCCGAGCGCGATGGTCAGCGCCGGCAGGAACAGGTAGTAGAGGTGGCCGCCGAAGCCGCTGCCGAAGCCGCTGATCGGGAAGACGTGCAGGTGCACGCTGAAGATCAGGATCAGGATGATGCCGAGCCAGAACGCCGGCATCGCGAAGCTCAGCGTGAAGAAGACCCGCGCCTGCCTGGTCGAGGATGCCGCCGCGGCGCAGGCCGGCCACGAAGCCGATCGGGAGCGAGATCAGCGCGGCCAGCACGGCGCTGTAGACCACCAGGAACAGGGTCGGCGCGATGTGCTGGCCGATCACGGTGGTGGCCGACTCGTCGTAGAAGAACGAGAAGCCGAGGTTCCCGTGGAACAGCCGGCCCATGTACAGGCCGTACTGCGTCCAGATGGGCTTGTTCAGCCCGAGGAAGCTGTCGATCGCGACGGCCCGGGTGTGGGTGTAGCTGCTGCCCAGGATGGCCAGCGCGGGGTCGCCCGGGATCAGCCGGAGCAGGAAGAACGTCACCAGCGTGATGCCGAACAGCACGATGACCAGGTGGACGAGCCGCCGGGGCAGGGTGCCGAACCGGCTCACGGGCTGCCTCCCTCAGCGTCGATCTCGGGCGTGCCGCTCGCGGCTGGGCGTGTGGCCGGGCCCGGCGGCAGCGGGCGCCCGGGGCGCCCGCTACCGCCGTCCGGGCGCTAGTGCTGGCGACACGGTCAGCGTCTCCAGGGACAGGTCGTAGTTGCCGAGCGGCGTGACGTGGAAGCCGTGCACCCAGCTGCCGACGCCGTACCGGTACGGGCTGTAGTCGGTGACGATGAACGGCGACTGCTGGTAGACGATCTGCTGGATCTGGTCGTACATCTGCTGGCGGTTGGCCGTGTTGAGCTCGGCGCGCGCCTGGGTGACCAGCTTGCTCGCCTGCGTGCTGCACCAGTAGCTGTTGAACGCGTTGGCGCCGCCCTTGCAGTCGGCGCCGAACGTGGCGACCTCGTCGGGGTCGATGATGTCGTTCGTCCAGTACCGCTCGCCCATCTCCGAGTGGCCGCCGTCCTCCTTGTTGTAGGCGGTCAGCAGCTCGTAGGACTGGATGTTGACGTTGATGCCGACCGCGGCGAGCTCGGACTTCACCACGATGGCCTCGGCCTGGCCGGCGACGTCACCGCTGACCGTGATCAGGAAGGTGTTGAAGCCGTGCGGGTAGCCGGCCTTGGCCAGCAGCTGCTTGGCCTTCGCCGGGTCGTACGGGTACGGCTTGAGGCCGAGCTGTCCCAGAACTTCATCTTGTACGGCATGAACGAGGCGCCCGGGATCGCGTGGCCCTGGTAGGCGAGCTTCACGATCGCGTTCCTGTCGATCGCGTAGTTCAGCGCCTGCCGCACGTAGCTGGTTCTTGAACGGCTTGAAGTGCTCGTCGAGCTGGATGAAGTCCACCCGGGTGGACGGGAACAGCTGCACGCTCAGCCCGGGCGTCTTGTCGATCTGGCTGACCAGGTTTCCCGGCGGGTTCTCGATGACGTCGGCCTTCTTGCTCTCCAGCATCAGCACCCGGGTGTTGTCGTCCGGCACGATCAGGATCTTGACCTTGCTGATCTTCGGCTTGGTCCCGTAGAAGTACGGGTTCGCCGGCCAGGTCGACCTCGCTGTCCGGGCTGTAGGAGGTGACCATGAACGGCCCGCTGCCGACCGGGTGCTGGAAGAACGCCTTGCCCTGGGCCTTGACCAGGCTCTCCGGCACGATCGAGTAGGCGTACATGGCCAGGTCGGCGAGCAGCGGCGCGTGCGGCTGGGACAGCGTGATCACGACCGTGTGCGCGTCGGGCGCGTGATGGTCTTGACCGCGGTCAGCAGGAAGCCCCAGCCGCCGGATGTGTTCCTCGACCGGTCGATGGAGTAGACGACGTCGCTGCGCGGTCACCGGGCTGCCGTTGGAGAACTTGGCGTCCGTCCGCAGGTGGAAGGTGTAGGTCAGGCCGTTCTGCGCGATGGTCCATGACGAGGCCAGGTCCGGCAGCAGGCCGGTGCCGGTGGCAGTTGGGCTGCAGCAGCCGGCTGTAGAGGTTCTGGTCCAGCCAGATCGACTCGTTGACCGAGTTCTGCCTCGGGATCGAGCGTGTCGACCTTGACCGCGTTGGCGATGACCAGGGTGTTTACCGTGGCGGTGCTGCCGCCGGTGCCGCCGGCCCGAGCTCCCGTCCTGGCTGCCGCCGCAGCCGGCTGCGGCCAGGGCAGGGCGAGTCGGCGATCAGTGCCCAGCCGGAAGGCTCAGGAGATCCGGGGCCGGAGTGGCACTGGAGCACTATGTCGCACCTCCATTTCGGTCGATTGTCGACAACTGTGGTCCTAACTGTAGAAAGGGGGGCATGGCCGTCAATACTCGCCGGGCCGCCGCCTCGTGGCCACTGGTTCGTCAGGCCTGTTCACCCCGGGCCGGTTCCCTGGCGCCCTAGCAGGTCAGCTGATCCACGGCCGGCCCGGACACGGCGGCTGCCTGCGCGGCTGCCCGTCGGCCTTGACGTTATTGTTACCGCTGGGATACTGGTTGACTGTCGACAATTACGTCCGGCGGACTGGTGAGGCGGATGAGATCAGGTGCTGCGGGCCCGCCCGCGGCGGCCGGTGACCGTCCTGATTGCGTCGCCGCTGGAAGCCGAGCACGTCGGCCGGATCGAGGCGGCCGACAGCCGCATCTCGGTCTGCTACGAGCCGGACCTGCTGCCGGTGCCGCGGTACCAGGCGGACCACACCGGCGCGCCGCGGGACCTGACGCCGGCCGAACTGGCGAAGCTGGGCGGAGCTGCGGGAGCAGGCCGACGTCAGCTTCGACTTCGACTGGCAGGACCCCGGCCGAGATGGCGGCGCACTGCCCGCGGCTGCGCTGGGTGCAGGGCACCAGCGCCGGGCATCGGCGGCTTCCTCGAGCGCACCGGGCTGGCCGACTCGAAGCTGGTCTTCACCACCGCGGCCGGCGTGCACGGCATGCCGCTGGCCGAGTTCGCCCTGCTCGGGCTGCTGTACTTCACCAAGGACATGCCCAGGCTCGCCGCGCTGCAGCGCCGGCCGCCACTGGGAGCGGCATCACACCCGGGCAGCTGGCCGGCACCAGGGCGGTGCTCGTCGGCCTCGGCGGCATCGGCCGGGAGGTGGCCAGGCTGCTGGCCGCGGCCGGCATCGAGGTCACCGGCGCGGGCCGGCCAGGGCCGGTCCTACCAGGTGCCCGGCGTCACGCTGCTACGTCGCCGACACCGACATCGACTGCCGCGGTGCTGCCCGCCGCCGACGCGCTGATCCTGGCCTGCCCGCTGACCGAGCGGACCAGGCACCTGATCGGCGCCCGGCGAGCTCGCCTGCTGCGCCGGGCGCCGTCGTGGTCAACGTCTCCCGCGGCCCGGTCATCGACGAGCAGCGCGCTGGCCGCCGCGCTGCGCAGCCGGCCACCTGGCGGTGCCTGCCTGGACGTGTTCGAGACCGAGCCGCTGCCGGCCGGCTCGCCGCTGTGGGAGATGCCCAACGTGCTCGTCTCGCCGCACTCGGCGTCCACCGTCGCCGCCGAGAACCGGCTGCTCACCGACCTGTTCATCGACAACCTGCGGCGCTGGCTGGCGGGCGCGCCGCTGCGCAACGTCTACGACCGGGTCGGCTGGCTACTAGAGAGGCAGGGACAGGTCGCATGACGAGCAGATGCGGATCAGGGTCGCGGTCGTCGGCGCGGGCAGCTGGGCGCAGATGGCGCACATCCCCGGCTGGCAGCGCGACCCCCGGGTGCGAGGTGGTGGCGCTGGCCGACGTCAACGCGCGCGGCGGCTGGCCGCGGCGGCCAGCCGCTTCGGCGTCCCGGTCGCGTCACGGACTACCGCGAGCTGCTCGACGACCCGCGGCATCGACGTCATCGACGTCGTGACCGGCAACCAGCCGCACTTCCAGATCTCCTGGGATGCGCTGTCGGCGGGCAAGCACGTGCTCTGCGAGAAGCCGGTGCACACCGAGCTACCTCAAGACGCAGGCAGGCCGCCGAGCTGGCCGCGTCGAAGGGGCTGAAGACCAAGCTGGGCTTCACCTTCCGGTACGCGCCCGGCTATCCGGTACGCCAAGGAGCTGATCGACGCCGGGCTTCGTCGGCGAGCCCTACATCTTCAACGGCTACGAGCAGAACAGCCAGTGGATCGACCCGGCCACGCCGCTGCGCCAGTTCGACCCGGCGGCCGACCCGGCGCGAGATCGCGGTGTCCTCGATCGAGGGCTACGGCGCGCCGATCATCGACATCATGCACTGGTGGCTGGACGCGCCGCTGGCCTCGGTCGTCGGCACCATGCGGAACTTCGTGCCCAACCGGATGCTCCGCGACACCGGCCAGATCGCCAGGGTGAACATCGACGACGGCGACATGTGGATCGCCGAGTTCGTCGTCCGGCGCGCTCGCCTCGATCCAGTCGTCCTACGTGACGGTCGGCAATTACCCGGGCATCGAGGCCCGCATCTACGGCTCGGAGGGCGCGATCATCGTCCGGCTCGTGGACGAGTTCGGCCTGCTGCCAGACGATCAAGACCGCGCGCAAGGACGCGGTCGAGTTCACCGAGGCCGAGGTCCCTGCCAGGTTCTTCCCGCCGGGCGGCCATGCCGGCGAGCCGTGGGAGTTCCTGTTCTACTCCAACCTGGTGTCCGACTTCATCGCCGAGATCACTGGCCGGCTGCGAGACGAACCAGGGCGACTTCGCCCAGGGCGCGCTCGTGCAGGAGACGATCAATGCGTTCGAGGCGTCGTTCCGGACCAGGGCGTGGGTCGATTTCCCGCTCGGCGGCCGCGGTCCGCGGCCCGGCATCGTGAAGCTCAGCATTAACGCAGGACCGCTGGTCAGCCAGGTGCTCGCCGGCGAAGTCTGGCCCGCGCTTGCCGACCGGCACGCCTACCGGGTGGGCCCGGACGGCAGCCCTTCGCGCTGCCGGGCATGGGCGGCGTCACGCTCGGCGTGCACTGCGGCGATCCGGCCACCGGCTACGCCTCCGATCACCTGGAGCCCGGCGCGTCGGTGCGGCACCGCGATCCGGCGGCTAACCATGGCGCTGCAGTTCCTGACCTGCGTGGGCAACCAGGTCCGGGTGGAGACCGGGCCGGCGGCGGGCGCGGTCGGCCATGTCATCGGCCAGCACGCCTACGTGCTGGCCGACTTTCCCGAGCCGGTGCTGGCCGGCCTGAGCACCGGCGACGGCGTCACGGTGACCGCCGTCGGGCAGGGCCTCGCCCTCGCCGATCACGCCGCCATCGTGGTGAAGAACTGCGCGCCGGAACTGCTGGAGCGGATGCCGGGCGGCACCCGCCCGGACGGGCGGCTGGAGGTGCACGTTGCCGCCCGGGTGCCCGCCGAGGCCATCGGCGCCGGCGTCGGGATGATCTCGGAGTACGCGAACACCGACCTGATGGGCGCCTACGCAGGGCCTCGGCGACGATCTCTCGCTCGGGCTCGAGGGCCTGCGCGTCGGCGACATCGTGGCGCTCGCCGACGCCGACCACCGATTCGGCCGCGGCCTACCGCCCCGGATACCTGACGATCGGGGTCATCTCGACCGGCCAGTGCATGCTGTTCGGGCACGGCCCGGGCCCGAGCTCGCTGATCACCGGCCCGGCCGAGGCGTTCACATCTGGTCGACGACCCGGCCGCCAACCTGTCCAGCTGGTATCACCCGGAACTGGCGGCCGCGCGATGAGCAGCCGACGCCCGGCCGGCGCCGTGCCCGGGCCAGGAACCCAGCCCGGGCCCGGAGCCCGGCCGGGGCCAGGAACCCAGCCCGGGCCGGTTACCTGGCCCGAGCGCAGTTCCGTGCTCAGGCCCGTTTCTGTCAACCTGCTCGGCGTGGTCGAGCACCCGGTGCTCGGTGACGGCCCGTACCGGGTCGACGCGGACGGCCATCCCTACGTGCCGGTCGGCGACGGCGGGATCGTGCTGGGCCTGCAGCTCGGCGACTCCGTCTTCGGCCGCAGCGCCGATCACGCCGCGCCCGGGGCCTGCCTGGTGCATCCGGACCCGGCCGCCCGGCACGCACTGGCGGTCTTACTCCTGCATCGGCAACCAGGTGAAGGTCAGGACCGGCCACGCGGCAGGCGCGCGCGGCGTGGTGATCGGCAAGCGCGGCGAGGAAGGCCGCGTCATCGCCGCCTTCCGGCCGGCCGACCTGGCCGGCATGCGGCCCGTCCGACGAGGTAACCGTCCGGGCCCGCGGGCAGGGCTGGCCGGCCAGCCGGGTTCCCGGCCGAGCTGACGGTGCTGAACATCGATCCCGGGCTGTTCGCCGTGCTGCCCATGGTGCGGCCTGCCGCCGCCGGCGACGGCGCCGGTGACGCGTCGGGGTCCGCTGCCTGGTGCCCAGCAAGCTGGCCGGCAACGGCCTCGGCCGCCCGGCCGTCAGCTGGGATCTGGATCTGCAGCTGCGGCCGCCGGATCCGGTCCGCTCCGGCGGCAACGGAGCCGGCGGCAACGGAGCCCGCGGCACCGGGGCCGACGTCGGCGACGTGCTGCTCGGCGATCTCGTCGCGGTCACCGACATCGATGCCAGGTTCAACATGGGTTACCGCCAGGGCTGGGTCACCGTCGGCATCGTGGTGCACGGCTCAAGCCCGCTGCCCGGGCACGGACCAGGCATTACGCCCATCCTGACCGGGCCAGCCCGGGTCCTCGACATACGCTGCGATGCGGCCGGCCATGCGGGCTTGACCGCGGCGATGCTGAAGCTACAGTGACCGACTACGGGCACGGCGGGCTGATGAAGGGGACCGGAACCATGCTTGAGCACGTCTCCCTTCCTGAGGCGGTCAGGCGCGCGCTGCGGCACCGCATCCTGAACAACGAGCTTCCCGCTGAGACCCGCCTGGTCGAGGCCAACCTGGCCGCCGAGTTCGGCGTGAGCCGGGGCACGATCCGCGACGCTATGCGCAGCCTGCAGGCCGAGGGCCTGATCGCCATCGTGCCGCGCCGCTACAGCGTGGTGACCCGGATGTCGACGCGAGGATGCCGAGGATGTCTGCTATGCCCGCTAGGCGCTGGAGGACGCCAGCGTCAGCCAGGGCTTCGGCGACCAGCACGCGGATCTGGTCAGCGCGCTCCGGAGCGCGTTTGACCGGATGGCCGCCGCCGCCGAGGCGAACGACATGGACGCGCTGGTGGAATGCGACACCAGGTTCCATGAGCTGCTGCTCGACACGTCCGGGCGCGCGCCGGCTGAAGGACCTGTGGAGCATGCTCAACAGCCAGATGGGCGCGCTGATGCGATCCGAGATCGAGCGCCAGGGGATCGACCTCGCCGAAGCCGTCGAGCGCCACCGCATGCTGCTGGCCGCGGTCGAGAAGGACGATACCCCCGAACTCCGCGCCGCCGTGCGCGACCACTACATGGCCGGCTTCCCCGAGCACGCCGCCGGCGGCTAGCTAGCCGCCGGCGGCTAGCTAGCCGCCATGCGTTACTCCGCGTGCAGCGCTGACGCGGTCCGGGTCCTGGCCGCCCAGCCTGCCGGGAGCAGCGCGGCCGCCACCGCGATCACCGCCCCGGCCAGCGCAAGCACGGCGAGTTCCGGGCCGCGGTAGACGTTCAGCACGACGGGCGGCAGGCCAGTTCCGGCCGCGGCGGCCATGACCGGCAGCACATACCGGTGCAGCGCAAGGCCGGCCGGGACCGCGATCACGCCCGCCGCCAGCCCGGTCCCGGCGACCCAGCAGACGACCATGGCGATGGTCTGCCGCGGTGTCATCCCGACCGCCTTGAACACGCCGAGGTCGTGCACTCGTTCCCTGGTGTGCAGCACGACGGTGTTCAGCACGCCGAGCCCGGCCATGATCGTTAGCAACAGCGTCAGGGTGCCGATCAGGCCGATGATGACCGGGAATATGCTGCCTCCCTCGGTTCTGCTGATGACGAAGTAGGCCGGCCCGAGCACGGTTTCCACTGTCTGGGCGTAGGCGTTCGCTGAGGTGCCAGGGTGCAGCCCTACGTCGTACTGGTCGGGCGTCAGGCCCGGGTCGGCGCCGGCCAGGGTTTTCCAGCCGGTGAAGATGGCCAGTCCGCTGTTGTCGGTCTCGAAGACCTGCCCGACGATCCGTACCGGGACCTGCCTGCCGCCGAAGGTGATCGTGACGGTGTCGCCGACCGCCTTGCCGGTCGCGGTGAGAAAGCCGGTCGGCACGTCTACCTGGTCCGGGCCGGTGTACCAGTGCCCGCTGATCATCTCGTAGCCGGTCCAGCCAGCATTGCCGCGGAAGGCGGTCAGCGCGACCTGCTGCGCCAGCCCGGGCACGCTGACCTGCTGGTCCGCCTGCGCGACGTAGCGCAGCGTCCCCGGTTGCGCGCGCAGCGCAGCCGTGATGGCCCGCTGGGCGGCGGCAGCCGTCGGCAGCCTGGCCGCGCCAGCCTGCCCGCCGGCCTGCGGCCCGCCCGGCCCGGTGTGCCGGAGCGGCCCGCGCCTGATGTCACCGCCTAGCTGTGCTGACGGGAGCCGGATCTGCACCGGCTCTGCTGTCGCATGCCTGAGGCCGATCAGCACCTGGTACAGCGAGGAGCTCAGGCCGGCCGCGAAGATCACCGTGGTCGCGCCGAGCAGGATCGCGGTCAGCGTGACCGCCGTGCGGGCAGGCCGGGCGAACGGGGCAGCGAGCCCGATCGTGACCGGCCGGGGCAGCGGCAGCCTGCCGAGCACCCGGTGCGCGGCGTAGCCGCGGCCGGTGCGCGGCGCCCGGCCGGCCGCGATCGCCTGCACTGCGCTGAGCCGGCCGGCCCGCAGCGCGGGCGCCAGGGCGGCGATCCCGACCAGGCAGCACAGCGCCGCTGGCACCGCCACATCCACCCACACCGGGACACCTAGGCTACCGACCCCGTACGCGGTTGCCGTCTGCGCCAGCAGCGGCACGGCCAGCAGGTTCCCGAGCAGCACGCCGCCCAGGCAGCCAGCTACGGCGGGCACCGTGACCTGGCCGGTGTAGGCCGCGACGACCTGGCCAGGGGTGAATCCGATGCTCTTCAGTATGCCGATCCTGCGGTAGCCGGCCACTACCGAGCCGCTGACCACGTTGGCCACGATCAGCACCGACATCACCAAGCCGATAATGCCGAAGGCAACCACGAACGGCACGAACGGCGCTATCCCGAGCGCCTCCTGGGTCTTGACCGTCAGGTACGACCCGGTGCCGGTGACCGCGCCGGCCGGCAGCGCGGCGCTGACCGCGGCGTCGTCGGCGCGGATGGCCGCGGCGCTGGCCGCGCTGTGGAACCGGTAGAGCATCTGCGCGCTGGCTGGCGAGCCAGCCAGGCGCAGCCGGGCGATCTCGGCTGGGGCCACCCATCCGTTCGCGGAGTCGGTGACCGAGTTGGCGATGCCGACCACAGTCAGCCGGGGCCGTCCCGGCACGCCGGTCACCGTGATCGAGGCGCCGAGTGGCGTAACGAAGCCCGGGCCGTCACCCGATTCGCTGGCCAGGACGACCTGACCGGCCCGGGTCGCCCAGTGGCCGGACTGCAGGGTGATGTCGTCGACCGGGCCGCCCGGCGCGGCCCGCCCGGCCACCGTCATCGGCAGGGTCAGCTTGCCGCCGCCCGGCCCGGTCAGCCTGGCCGTGATGGTCGCCTCGGCGAACGGGCCGGCCGCCGCCGCGACCTGCGGCAGCCGGCTGGTCGCGGCCAGCTCACCCGGCGTTGCCCGGGACGAGTCGACGGTCGCCACCACGTGCGCGCCGTGCTGCGCGGCGAATGCGCGGTCGAACGGGCTGCTGGAGTCGGCCAGCAGGGCAACCGCCAGCACGGCGGCGCCGGTGGATACCAGCAGCACTATGCCGATCACGATCGTCTGCACCCGGCGGCGGGTCAGCCCGCCGCGGACGGCGCCGGCGACCGGGCCCGGCCTCATGGCCGCACCTGCGCGACGACGCTGCTGGCCGCCGGGCCGTCGGCAGCGACTTCGCCGTCACCGGCGATCCGGCCGTCCACCAGCCGGATCGTGCGGCCGGCATAGCGCGCCGCCAGGTCCGGGTTGTGCGTGACCAGGACCAGGCTCTGCCCGGAGGCGTTGAGGTCGAGCAGCAGTTCGCCGATCTCCTGGCCGGTCGGCGGTGTCCAGCGCTCCGGTCGGCTCGTCGGCGAGCAGCAGCGCGGGCCGGTTCACCAGCGCACGGGCGATCGCCACCCGCTGCCGCTCGCCGCCGGACAGCCGGCCCGGGTAGGCGTCACGGTGCCGCTCGATCCGCAGCGCCGCCAGCAGTTCCGCGGCCCTGGCCCGGGCCTTCGCCCTGGGCATGCCGGTGAGCTGGGCGGGCAGCAGCACGTTGTCCATGACGGTCAGGTCGTCCAGCAGGTTGAAGAACTGGAAGATCATGCCGACCTGGTCGCGCCGGAACCGGGCGACGCCGGTCTCGCTGAGCTTGTCGATCCGCTGTCCGGCGACGGTGACGGCGCCGCTGGTCGGCCGGTCCAGGCCGGCGATCAGGTTCAGCAGCGTCGACTTCCCGCTGCCCGAGGGCCCCATCACCGCCACCGCCTCGCCGGCCGCGATCTCCAGGCTGACGCCATCCACCGCGGGCTGGCCGTCATCGTCATACCGTTTCGTCACTTCGCTGAGCCGTATCAGTTCATCCATGGACGCCACGCTGGCCGGCCAGCCCGCTGCTGGCGTCGGCCGCAGGATGCAGATGCCGTACCTCGCTGGCGCATGCTGGCTGGCCGGTCATCCTTGCGATGTATCCGGCTACCCAGCACGATGGACGCCGAAATGCCGCAGCCAGGCGATACTGGGTTGGTGAGCGAGGACACACGGGTGCCGGCCCGCGCCCGGCCGGGACAGGCCCTGGCCTTCGTCCGGTCAGCTGAACCGCGTGCTGTGCTGCCGAGGCGCGCTGTCCTCATCGATGTGGCGCTTGCCGCGCTCGTCGTGGCGGCGGCGGTGACCGCCGCGTGGTTCAGCTACTCCCGCTACTCGGGCCCGTCCGGCCGGCTGACGATCAATGGACGGCTGTATTCTTTCGGGTCGGCGGCCGGGACGGCTGGCGCGATTCCGTGGCGGGCGATCGCGGCTGCCGTGGTCACGACGGTGCCGCTCGCGGCGCGCAGGCGCTTTCCGCTGGCAGCGTTCCTGGTGCTGGTGCTCGGCGTGCTCGTGACCAGCCGGTACGCCACGGATGTCACCTTCCTGGCCGTGGTTTTCGCCGCCGCCTCGGCGGTGGCATACAGCCGGTTCCGCAACGCGGCGCTGCTGAGCGTGCCCGCGGCGGGCGTGCTCGTGGCCGTGGCGTTCTGGAACGTGGCACCTGCGCGTCATTCCGGAGCTGTCCTCCGGCTGCTCCGGCCACTCCGGCCAGTCCGGCCGCTTCCGCCGCTCGGACCGCATCTCCCGGCGCTAGGGGCCGCGCCGGCCGGGTCGTGGCGCCTCGCGGCCCTGCTGGTGCTGGTCTCGCTGGTCTCGATCACGGTCTTCAGCAATGCGATGCACGCCAGGGACCGGATGCGCCGGCTGCGGGCCGAGCACGAGGCCGCCACCCGGCGGGCCATTGAGCTGGAGCGGGCCCGCATCGCCAGCGAACTGCACGACGTGGTGACGCATAACGTCAGCGTGATGATCGTGCAGGCCGGCGCGGCGCGGCAGGTACTTGCCGACTCTCCGGACGACGCCAGGGCGGCGATGCTGGCAGTGGAATCCAGCGGGCGGGCAGCGATGACCGAGTTGCGTCATCTGCTCGGCCTGCTCAGCCCGTCTGCCGCGGCGGACGGTGCCGCCGCGGCGGACGATGCGGCGGGGGATGGTGCCCTGGCCGGCCAGGATCTGCGGCCGCAGCCGGGTCTCGGGCAGCTCCAGTCGCTCATCGACGGGGTGACCGCGGCCGGGCTGCCGGTCGAGCTGCATGTCGGCGACGTGCCGCCAGGCCTGCCGCCGGGCCTGGACCTGGCGGCGTTCCGTATCGTCCAGGAGGCACTGACCAATGTGCTCAAGCACGTCGGGAAGCCGCGGACCAGCGTCAGGCTGGACTGCCGCGATGGCGATTTCGTGGTGGAAGTGGCTGACGACGGGCGGCCGATCCCGGCCGCGGGACCGGTGATCCCCGCCGTCCCCGGTGCCGGGCGGGGGCTGCTCGGCCTGCGCGAGCGGACGGCACTGTACGGGGGCGAGTTTGACGCCGGGCCCCGGCCGGGCGGCGGGTGGATTGTCCGTGCCCGCATTCCGGTTGGCCCGCTGCCGTCAGGCCAGCAGCCTCCGGGCCATGAGCCAGCCGGGCCTGAGCCAGCCGGGCCTGGCGGCCGGGTGCCCGTGGCCGCGGATCTCCGGTGAGCGGGGCCTCCGGGCCGGCCGGTCCCGCGCCGCTCGATTACGGGTCAGCCGAAAGCGCGCCGCGCGTGGTGATCGCTGACGATCAGACTCTGGTCCGCGGTGGCTTCCGCATGATCCTCGGCGCGGCAGGCATTCCCGTGGTGGCCGAGGCGGCCGATGGCGGGCAGGCCATCGCGGCCGTGCTCAAGCACCGGCCCGATGTGGTTCTGATGGATATCCGGATGCCCGAGATGGACGGCCTTGAGGCCACCCGCCACATCCTGGCCAGCCGGGTCGGCTCCGGCTGCCGGATCATCATTCTGACCACATTCGATCTCGACCAGTACGTCTACGCCGCGCTCACCGCAGGCGCCAGCGGCTTCCTGCTCAAGGACGTCACTCCCGAGCAGCTTGTCGCCGCGGTGCGGATGGTCCGCTCGGGCGACGCGCTGCTGGCGCCGTCCATCACCCGGCGGCTCGTTGAGCGGTTCGCGCCGCGTGCGGCCAGCAGCACAGTCGTGCACGGCAACCTGTCCGAGCTGACGCCGCGGGAGCTTGAGGTGCTCAGGCTGCTGGCCCGCGGCCTGAGCAACGCCGAACTCGCCGCGCAGCTGACCCTCAGCGAGGCCACGGTCAAGACGCACGTAGCCCGGATCCTCGGCAAGCTCCAGCTACGAGACCGGGTACAGGCCGTAGTCCTTGCCTACGAGACCGGGCTGGCGCCCCCCCGGCAGGATTCCAGCCAGGACTGACCCCCCGCAGGTTCGCGTTCTCGGCCTTCTTCGCCCTCAGCATCGTGAGCATGGTCATCGCGCTGCCCCGGCATGGCGCGGCCTGCGCTCAGCGTGTTAACTGAGTGGATGGCTGAGCTGACCGCCGCACATATCGAGTACCTGGCAAGCCAATTGCTTGGGCGGCTCGCCACCGCTGGCGCCGACCACAAACCGCACGTCGTGCCGACGTCGTTCCGCTACAACGCCGGCCTCGGCACGGTCGACGTCGGCGGTCACCACGTCGCGACCACCAAGAAGTACCGGGATGTGCAGGCCAGCGGATGGGCGGCGATCGTCGTTGACGACCTCGCGTCCACCGATCCGTGGACGCCGCGCTTCCTGGAGATCCGCGGCCGCGCCGAGGCGATCCCGACCGGCGGCGCGCAGCTGGGGCCGGGATTCGGCGAGGCATTTATCCGCATCTACCCGGAGAAGATCAACAGCTTCGGCATTGCGTAGCCGGTGTCAGCCCGGCCGGAGCGGCCCGGGCAGCCGGCCCGGATCCGGGCCTCGCACCCCACCTGCTCGCGGAGCGCCAGGCATGCACCCCGCCTTTGGCGTGCCCCGGAATCTACGCCCAGGGAGAATCCTGCGCTGAGGAGGCAAGCAGCACAACCTTGGCGAACGATCCGCCCGCTTCCGCTTCAGCTAACCCGAGACAGCGTGCCTGCCCACGACCGCGTGCGCCCTATAGGCCAGTGACCGCGAAGAGGGGCCAGCTGTCCGTGGCCCCGGTCAGTTCGTGCGAGCCGCGGTCGGCGAACGAGATCCCGGATCCGACGACCAGGTCTTTGACTGTCCGGGAGACGAGGATCTCGGCAGGCTGCGCATGGGCGGTGACGCGGCGGGCGATGTCGACAGAGATTCCCCCGATCTGGTCGCCGGCCAGGTCCACTTCACCGGTGTGGATCCCGGCGCGTAGCTGGATTCTGTGTGCGGCGGCGTCGCCGCGGATGGCGGCTGCGGAGCGAATTGCTTGCCCGGGCGCGTCGAAGGTGGCGAGGATGCTGTGTGCGGTGCTCTGCCGCAGGCGACCGCGGTAGCAGCGTACTCGCTGGCTGATGGCGGCATTATGGGCATCCAGGTGGCCGGCCTGGGGGAGGTCGCTGGCCCGGTCCGGGTGAGCTGTGCTGTGTACCGCCTCGGCGAGCAGGATCGTGGTGAGCACGCGTTCGGGATCGCGGCGATGCGAGGCATCAGTGAGGAAGTCCTCGATCTCGTCGAACAGCCGGTCGATGTCTCCGCTTCCGGCGAACCGCAGAGCGTGATCCCCGGGCTGCTCGAAGTAGCGGGCGCCGGCTATATGGGATGCGAGGTAGCGTCCGTGACATGGGGGGGTCATGATGTCGTCGAGGCGCTGTATCACAAGCGTCGGCACGTGAATCGCCGGCAGTACCGCGCGGACGTCGATCTTACGGACCATCCGGACGGTCCGCAGGAACGCGCTTGGGCTGACGGACATCCGCTCGAAGCGCGCGAACATCTGCCGTGCCTGTGGTGAGCTTGCGCGGCTGGGAAGGAACCAGTCGATGGTTGCCCCTTGTCCCCACCGGTGTGCGGCGATCTTCTCGAGGGAATCGAGCATCTCATCTGACCCTCGTCCGCACGGGTAGTCGGCTGTCCGGCGATAACGCGCGGTCGCCGCCCCAAGGATCAGGGAGCTGACCCGTTCCGGGTACGTGGCCGCGAACAGGATGCTCATCGGGCCGCCCTCGGAGTAGCCGAACAGGGCGGCTTCGGCTGAGCCGGCCGCGTGCATCACGGCCCGGACATCATCCATGCGCTCTTCCAGCGTTGAGTAGGCCGGCGCCCGGTCCGACAATCCCGTGTCACGCTTGTCGAACAGGATCAGGCGACCGAGTGTCGCGAGGCGCTGAAAGAAGCCGGCGGTCTCGGGGTCTTCCCATAGCAGGTCGAGGTGGCTCATCGCCCCCGGCACGAACACGATGTCGCTTTCGCCCTGTCCGAGCACCTGGTAGGCGAGGTGGATTTCCCCGTTCTGGGCGTACCGAGTCTCCGGCTGTGCCGGGGCGCCCGTCTGTCGAGCGCACCGGTATTCGAGCGCTGAGTCCTGGCGCAGAATCCGCGCCTGGAGGTCGCGCAGCTCGGGCCCGGGCTCGATCCCGAGCTGGTCGATGAGGGTGCAGCGCAGCTCGCGGTAGGCACGCAGCGCGTCGGCCTGGCGGCCAGCGCGGTACAGCGCCAGCAGGCGCTGGGACCAGAACCGCTCACGCAGCGGGTGCGTGGTGGTCAGCGTCTCGAGTTCTGCGATCGGCTCCCGATGGCGTCCGCACATGAGCTGCGCGTCCACCCTTGACTCCAGGACGCCAAGGCGTTCCTCCTCCAGCCGTGCCTGCTCCGCCGCGGCGAACTGAAGATCGCCGAGGTCGGCCAGCGCCGGCCCTCGCCACACAGCCAGCGACTCGTCAAGGAGCCGGACGGCGGTGGCCGCGTCCCCTGCGGCCAGCGCTGCACGCCCGCTGGCCGCGAGCTGCTGGAACCGCAGCACGTCCAGCTCGTCGGGCGCGACTCGCAGGACATAGCCAGGAGCCCGGGTGGCGAGCCGATCTTCCTCTCTGACCGACCGAAGCGCCTTGCGCAGTTCCGAGAGGCGCACGTGCAGGTTCGCGGCCGCGCGGCCGGGCGCAAGGCCGGGCCACAACTCGTCCGCCAGCCGGTCGGCGGACACCACGGCGTTCGCGTTTATGAGCAGGAATGCAAGCACCGCCCGGGTCCGGGTGCCCCCGACCGAAAGCGGTCGTCCGCCGGATGCCACCTCCAGCGGACCAAGGACGTGGAACTCCACCCTGCGCCTCTCATCCGCAGACGCGCGGCACGGGACCGCCGCGGCCATGCGAAGAGCGTATCCAAGTGCCGGTAAGCCGACCGTAATCGGCAGCTGGCGCGCGGAAATCGACCCAGGTCACGCCTCAGCTGACCAACCGAACTCGCAGCAGACGCGCTCGCGGGCGACCTCAGTACCGCGGAGTGACGATCCCGCCTTCCTGGCCGCGCAGCCTGGCCACGCACTCCTGGCTGCCGCAGGTCCGGCCGCTGCCCAGCCGCCGCCTGCCGCACTGGCAGGCCGGCCGGAGCCGGGCCAGCCATGTGGCCTGCGCCAGCAGTTCGGGAGGACCGCCATCACCCCCCGGCACCGAGACAACTGGCCTGATCCGGCCGCCGGGCAGCGCAAGCCACTCCCGCGGCCGGTCGGTGGCGGGACTTCCCGGCGTGAACCCAGCGGCAGGCTGGTGATCGCGGCCCGCAGGTTGAATGCGAGCGCGATGATGCCGGCCACCGGGACCTCGCTGGTCCAGAACCTCGTCAGCTCCTTTCGCAGCGGAACCCACTGGCCGGCCTGCTCCGCGACGCTGGTGCCGCAACGACCAGGCGCCCGCGAACGCCCGGCCGCGCCGCGAGCCTCACGGGCCAGCGCCCGCACCGGGCCGGCCGCACCGCGAGCGGGCGGACCCATACACAAGCACGGACCGGCGGTCACCGGAAGTAACAGGAGCGGCCTGGTATCTCTTGACCATACCCGGCTGGTCGCTAGCCGGAGGGCGTCCCCTGGCCGGCCCCCGGCTCACCCGGAGTCATGGCGGACTGCATGGCCGGATCGTGCAGGTGGCAGGCCACCGACTTGGTTTCCGTGAGCTGCCGGAGTGGCGGCTCCTGCTCCTTGCAGACGGGCATGACGAACGGGCAGCGCGGGTGGAAGTGACAACCCTGCGGGCGCTCGATCGCGTTCGGGATGTCGCCGGTGAGGGCTGGCTTGACGGTCTTGCGCTCGGTCGTGAGCCTGGGCGCGGCCTTGACGAGTGCATGGGTATAGGGGTGCAGCGGCTCGGCGAAAATGCTCTCGGTGGGCGCGTACTCGACCACCCGGCCGAGGTAGAGGACGGCAGTGCGCTGGCTGATGTGCCGCGCGACGTCGAGGTCGTGGGTGACGAACAAGTAGGTCAGGCCGCGCTCGTCCTGCAGCCTGATCATCAGGTTCAGTACCTGAGCCTGGATCGACACGTCCAGGGCGGACAGCGGCTCGTCGGCGATCACGATTTCGGGGCTGACGGCCAGCGCGCGGGCGATGCCCACTCGCTGGCGCTCTCCGCCGCTGAACGCCAGCGGCCGGTGGGACGCCTGGGCCGGGGAGAGGCCGACGGTCTCCAGCAGCTCGGCTACCTTCTGGGCGCGGTCCTGCCGGCGGACGACCCGGTGGACCTTCAGGACCTCGGCGAGCGACTGGCCGACCGTCATCGTCGGGTTGAGCGAGGAGTACGGGTCCTGGAAGACGCCCTGGATCTGTCGCCGGACGGCGCGGGCGGCCTCGCCCTTACGATCCAGGATGCTGTGGCCCTGGTAGAGGATGTCGCCGCTGGTCGGCTGGTAAAGGCCGAGCAGCAGCCGGCCGAAGGTGGTCTTGCCCGAGCCGGTCTCGCCGACCAGCGCAAGCGTCTCGCCGCGGCGGATGGCCAGCGAGACGCCGTCGACGGCCTTGAGCGTCGCCCGTGCCCGGCCGGTTGCTGTCCAGCCGGTCGAGGCGCGCCCGGCGGAGAAGTGCTTGGAAACGTCGCGGGTCTCGATGATCGCGGTCTCCGCGCCGTCGTGCGCGTCCATCGCCGGACCCTGGCCGGCCGCGGCTTGTGCCGCCGCCATGATCGCCGGCTCCGCGGCCCGGCCGTTATCCGCGGTCACTGGCATGCCCAGTCCCGACGTGCGCGGCCAGCGCGTACCGGCCGGCATTCGAGCCGCCGTCCACCTCAAGCACCGTGCCGGTGATGTTGGCGGCCGCATCCGAGGAGAGGAAGAGCACTGCCTCGGCGATGTCCCGCGGATCACCGGCCCGGCCGAGCGGGATGGACCGGACCAGCGCGGCGCGCAGGTCGTCCGGTGCCCGGTCCGGGTACGCGTCGCTCCACGCGCGCACGTCGATGTAGCCGGGGGCGACTACGTTCACCCGGATCCCGTGCGGGCCAAGCTCCATGGCAAAGACCTTGCTCATCGTTTCCACCGCAGCCTTGGAGGCACTATAGGCGGCGCCGCCCGGCCGCGGATTCCGCGCCGATCCCGTCGATATATTCACCACGGCGCCCCCCGTTCTGGCTGACCCGGCATCAGGTCCACTGCCCTGCGCTGCCCCGGCGCCGCGGCCGGGCGGGGCCTGGCTGACGCAGTGCCGGGCGAAGGCCTGCATCATCATGAAGGCACCGGTCACGTTCACCCGGAACACCCGGTCCCAGGCGTCGGGCGGCATCTCGAGCAGTGTGCCGTCCGGGTAGGAGGCCGCATCGTTGACCAGGACGTCGACCCGGCCCCACCGGTCTACGGCCTCGGCGATCACCCGGTCAGCCAGGCCGCCCGCCGCGACGTCGCCGGACACCGTGGCGACATCCGGGTTCCCGGAGAAGTACCCGGACTCAGCCAGGTCGCAGATGACGACCTTGGCGCCCTCGGCCGCGAGCGCCGCGGTGATGGCGCGGCCGATTCCGTTGGATCCGCCGGTCACCACCGCGACCCTGCCGTCGAAGCGAGATTGCCGCACAAGTTCTCCTTTGCTGCCATCCGCCACCAAGACTGCCCGCCCGGACCGCGGCTGCGCGGCCCGGCCGCTCAGGACATATTGTCGATTGTCGACTAAATTAGTATAGACATCCGGGCTGAGGCTGACCAGGGTTCAGCAGCAAGGAGCGGTCAGCCACGGACTGGGCAGGAGCGCAGGAACAGGCAGCAGCTGGCCGGCGCAGGGCAGCTGGCCGGCGCCGCGGCCGGGCAGGAAGCGGAAGAACGGAACGAAGGAATAGCGGAGCACAGTGGGCGCGACCTTGGCTGCGCGGCAGCCAGGTCCCGGGCAAGCGAGGCGGAATCCTTTGATGAACGTGTTCAGCGGTGTCGGCGTCGCTCTCGTGACGATCTTCGCTGATGATGGCAGCGCCGACGAGGCCGCAACCGCGGCGCTGGCCGCCGACCTGGCCGAGCGCGGCGTCCGGGCAGTGCTGGCCTGCGGCACTACCGGCGAGGCCGCCACCTTGACCGACGCCGAGCGCATGTCGGTCATCGCGGCGGTCCGCGCAGGCAGTCCCCGGCGGTATCCCGGTGCTTGCAGGCACCGGTGCGCACTCCGCGGAGCGGGCAGCCGAGCTCACCGCCGCCGCGTGCCGTGCGGGGGCCGACGCGCTGCTCGCCTGGCCACCGCAGGGCAGCTCGGACCTGCCCGGTTACTACGCCGCCATCCGTGCGGAGGCGGGCGGTCGCCCGGTTCTCGCCTACCACATCCCCTGGATATCGTCGCCCGGCGTGCCGGTTGACGCGCTGGCCGGCCTGCCGGTCGCCGGCGTCAAGGATTCGTCCGGCAGCGCGGACCGCCTGCTTGACGAGATCGCCCACTACCGCGGCGCGACGTACGTCGGGTCGTCGGCGCTGCTTGCGCTGGCCGGCCCGATGGGCGGAGCCGGCGCGATCCTCGCCCTGGCGAACGTGGAGCCGGAACGCTGCTGCCGCGCGTTCGCCGGCGATGCCGCCGCGCAGCGCGAGCTTGCCGACCGGCACCTGGCGGTGCGGGCAGGCGGCCCGGCCGCGCTGAAGCAGATCCTGGCCGGTGACCGCGGCACCTCCGCCGCCGTCCGGGTCTCCTGATTTGCCGCCGGCGCTCCCGCCGTGACCGAGGCTTCCCGCTGTGACCGAGGCTTCCCGCTGTGACCGTGAAAGGGGATGATGATGACAAGCTTGCAGCGCGGCATGGCCGTGCCGTGCTTCGCCGAGGATCCGATGGAGCTTGCCGAGCTCGGGGTCGCGGCCGAGCGCGCCGGTTTCGACGGCTTCTTTCTCTGGGATCACATCGTGTTCTCGAACACCGGTGATGGCCCGCCGATTGTGGATCCGTGGCTGGTGCTCGCGGTGGTGGCCGCCCGGACCAGCCGGATCCGGCTCGGCACGATGATCACGCCGGTGCCCCGGCGCCGACCGTGGCAGCTGGCCAAGGAGACGGCGACACTGGACCGGCTGAGCAACGGCAGGCTGATCCTCGGCGTCGGCATCGGCTCGCCCGCCTACGGTGACTTTGGCATCTTCCACGAGCCGGCCGGCGAGCGGGAACGCGCGGAGCTGCTCGATGAGGGCCTGGACGTCATGGCCGGGCTGTGGAGCGGCGAGCGGTTCTCCTATCAGGGCAAGCACTTCACCGTGGATCCGGTCCGGTTCACGCCGCCGCCGGTCCAGCGACCGCGGATACCGGTCTGGGTTGGCGGCGTGCTGCCCGCACCGCGACCGATCGCCCGGGCAGCACGCTGGGACGGGATGGTCCCGATCCGGTTCGGCGGGGGCGGCCTGGTCCGCCCGTCCGCCGCTGACATCGCTGGCGTCCGCACCCGCATCACCAGAGCACGCGGCCCGGCCACGGCGCGCGGCGCAGCCGCGCCAGGGAGCTTGCCTGCCGATGACTTCGACCTGGTGGTGTGGGCAGAGGTAGCAGCCGACCCGGCGGCGGTCCCGGAGATCGCGTTGCCGTACCAGGCCAGCGGCGCCACCTGGTGGATCGAGACGGCGAAACCGGAGCCGAGGTGGTGGGAAGGCGCGCAAGAACGCGTCGCCGCCGGGGTCTGACTAGGCCGCCTCCAGCTAGCATTCGCTGATGACCAGTACGGCATCCGGCGACCGTGACACGTCGCCGGATGCCGGGCGGATGCCGCCAGGTTCCGCCGTAGCCAGGCCGGCCGGGCGATGCTGGCCGGCCTGATCGCCGCGGCCGCGGCCGGCTGCCTCGTGATCGCGCTGCTGGCGGGCGCCCGTGCCCGCGCGGCGCAGGACAGCGCCCCGACCGCCGCGCGGCGGTCAGCTGCCGCCGCCGTGGCCGCGGCGCAGCGCTGGCGGACGTGGCCGGCCGGGCGGATCTTCCCGGCCACCCTCGGCTACACGACCGCCCTGCTGACCAGGGAGACTGCCCGGCGCGCCGGGATTGCCGCCGGCTCGGCCTGCAGTGCGGCGATGGATGCCGCAGCCGCACGCCAGGCGCTGCGTGATGGCTGCCGCGCGGCGCTGCGCGGCACCTATGCGGACGAGTTGCAGGGCATCATCTACACGGTCGGCGTGATCGTGTTCGCCAGGCCATCCGGCGCGGCCGCGTTCCTGCACGCCATCGCCGCGCGCCTGGCCGCGCGTCCGGCTGGCCGCGGCGGTGAGCCTTCCGCTGACCCGGCTGGCCGCGACCCTGGGGATTTCTCCGTGCGGCTGACTGCGGTGTCCCCGGCATCGCCGCGCTACGCGCTCCGCGCGCATCCGGTGGCAGGTACGGCAGCAGCCCGGTTCGGCAGCGCGGCAAGACAGGTCATGACGGGCCGGCGGCGTGGCGGGTACGTCGTGCTCGCCGTGGCTGGCTATGCCGACGGCCGTCCGTCCGTCCCGGCCGGGAATCGCCGCTTCGGGATCTTCCGGCCGGCCGCCCGGCTGGCCGCCGAGGTGCTCGCGCCGCTGGCCGCGCCAGCCGAGGTCAGCTGCGCACGCCCGGAGTGGCTGTGCTGACCGCCGCGGCCAGGCTCGCGGCCGCCCTGGCCCTGCCCGGCGCGCTGCTGGCCCTGCCCGGCGCGGCGGCCGCCGCGCCCGCGGCGACGGCCACCACCGGTGACCAGGCCCGGGCGGCCGACCTGGCCGAGCTCAGCGCGATCGGCGTGCCGTCAGCCTGGCGGCTGACCAGGGGCCGGGGCGTGACCGTCGCGGTGCTCGACACCGGCACCGACCCGGCGGTGCCCGACCTGAGCGGCTCGGTGACCACCGGGCCTGGACTTCACCAGGGGGGCCAACCCGCCCGGATTCCGGCCGTCCCGCTGGCACGGCACCTTCATCGCGTCGCTGATCGCCGGGCACGGCAGCGGCCCCGGCCGCGCCGCCGGGATAGTCGGCGTCGCCCCCGCCGCCAGGATCCTGGCCGTCCGCGTCATCCTGGACGCCGGACGAGCCAGGGTTTCCCGTCTACAACGCGAACCCTCGCTACCAGCGGGCGATCGCCGGCGGAATCCGGTACGCGGTCCGCCGCGGCGCCAGCGTGATCAACATGTCGCTCGGCTCGGCCACCGGCGCACGGCAGGTGCGCCAGGCCGTCGGCTACGCGATCTCCCATGGCGTGGTGGTCGTGGCCTCCGCGGGCAACGACGGCGCCAGGCCGGGCAGGCCCGCACCGTTCTCCTACCCGGCGTCCTTCGCCGGGGTCATCTCCGTCGCCGCGGTCGGCGCCGGCCACCGGCGCGCGCCGTTCTCCGACCGGAACGCGTCCGTGGTCCTCTCCGCGCCCGGCGTGGACGTCACCGGCGCCGCGCCCGGCGGGGGATACGTCGCGGTCAACGGCACCAGCCCGGCGTCGGCGTTCGTGGCCGGCGTGGCCGCGCTGATCAAGTCGCGGTACCCGCGGCTCGGGCCCGGCCCTGGTCCGGCAGGCGCTGATCAGTTCCGCGCGGTACCGGCCGGCCGGCGGCTACAGTCCCGCCGTCGGCTTCGGCGAGGTCGACGCGGCAGCCGCGGTCAAGGCGGCCGGCCGGCTGGCCGCGCAGCCGCCGGCCGCGGGCATGGCCCCGGCCGCGCACTTCGGTGCCAGCCCGCCGCCGGGCCCGGTCCGGGTCGCCCGCCCCGACGCGGCAGCCGTCGCGGCTGCCGAGCGGATCCAGGCCGCCGGCGCGCGCGGGATTCGTCGCCGGGCTGCTGGCCCTGGCCGTGGTCATCCGGCGCGGCCGCCGGAAGCCCCGCCGGTCCTGACGCGCTACGGAAGCGTCAGGATCTCGGCGCCGTCCGCGGTGACCACGAGCGTGTGCTCGAACTGCGCGGTGCGCTTGCGGTCCCTGGTGACGGCCGTCCAGCCATCCGGCCAGACGTCGTAGTCGATCGTGCCCAGCGTGAGCATCGGCTCGATCGTGAACGTCATTCCCTGCTCCATGACCATGTCGACGTCAGGATCGTCGAAATGCGGCACGATCAGGCCGGAGTGGAACGTGGTGCCGATGCCGTGCCCGGTGAAGTCGCGCACTACCCCGTAGCCGAACCGGCGCGCATACGACTCGATGACCCGGCCGACCGCGTTCAGCCGCCGGCCGGCGCGACCGCGCGGATGCCGCGCATCATCGCCTCTTTGGTCCGCTCGACGAGCAGCCGGGACTCCTCGTCCACGGATCCGGCCAGGAAGGTGGCGTTGGTGTCCCCGTGCACGCCGCCGATGATAGGCGGTGATGTCGATGTTGACGATGTCGCCGTCGGCGATCACCGTGTCGTCCGGGATCCCGTGGCAGATGACCTCGTTCAGCGAAGTGCACAGCGACTTCGGGTAACCGCGGTAGCCGAGCGTGCTCGGGTACGCGCCGTGGTCGCAGAGGAACTCGTGCCCGACCCGGTCCAGCTCGTCCGTGGTTACCCCCGGCGCCACGTGCCTGCCGACCTCGGCCAGCGCCTGGGCGGCGATGCGCCCGGCCACCCGCATCCGCTCGATCGTCTCGGCGTCCTTGACGTCGGGCTCGCCGGTTCTCGGGACCCGCCTGCCCACGTATTCCGGGGTCGCTGATGTTCGCCGGAACCGGGCGCAGCGGGGAAATCCGGCCGGGCTGGAGCATGGTCGCCATGATCTGAAAGTGTAGTGCGCATGAGCGATGAGCAGCAGCGCTGGTGGTTCTGCCTGAAGCACATGGCCGTCGAGCCCGACGCGGGCTGTCCCGGCAAGGACCGGCTCGGTCCCTACCCGACCCGGGAGGCAGCGGCGAACGCGCTGGAGACCGCGAGGAAGCGGAACGAGGAATGGGACGCCCAGGACGACGGCAGCGGGTAACCCGGCGCCGCCCGCCGGGCGGCAGCAGCGGCGGTTGAGGCGCCGCCTCCGGCGTGCGTGCATAGCACGGCGGCGCGCGGCCGGTATCGTTAGGGCAGCGGCCGAACCAGCCCGAAAGGTGCGTGCGGGTGACCGGGGACCAGTCCGGGTGAGCGAGGATCAGTTCCGGATGAGCCAGGACCAGCCCGGGCCGGCCTGCCGCCGGCGGCCAGGGCGCGGATGGCCGAGATCCGCGGCAGCGGAACCTGGGGCTCGGCGCTGTCCGCCGACGAGTTCGCCGCGATCAGGAGCGTCGGCTTCGAGCCGGTCGGCCAGGTGCTCGGCGCTGCGGTCTACAACATCGGCTACACCGGCGGTTACGCCTGCCCGGGCGCCTGGGCCGGCTACGGCGGGTACGTCACGCCCTACCGGAGCGTCACCTCGGTGTCCGGGGCGGGCGGCATGGGCTCGTTCGGCGCGCTGGTGCAGACGATGTACGAGGCCAGGCACAAGGCGCTCGACCGGATGTCGGCCGAATGCGCCGCGCTCGGCGGGCACGGCGTGGTCAGCGCGTCGATCGAGATCGGCAGGTTCCCGGCGGGCGGCCTGGAGTTCAAGGCGATCGGCACCGCGGTCCGGGCGCCCGGCGGGGTGGAGCTTCCCGCGCCGTTCACCTCGGACCTGTCCGGCCAGGACTTCGCGAAGCTGATCATGGCAGGCTGGGTGCCGGCCGGCTTCGCGCTCGGCATCTCGATCGGCGCCAGGCACGATGACTGGCTGACGGTGAACCAGACCAGCTGGGGCGCCGGCAACTCCGAGGTGGTTGGCTACACCGACCTCGTCAACCAGGCCAGGCACGACGCCCGCGGGCAGCTGGAGCGGGACGTGCGCAGGCTCGGCGCGGACGGGGTGGTCGTCTCCAGCATGGACATGCGGGTGCGGGACCGGGAGTGCCCGATGCAGGAGCACCGCAAGGACCACATCGTAGAGGTCACCATCATCGGCACCGCCACGGCCAGGTTCGCCGGGCCGCGGCACCAGAAACATCGCCCCCAGCCTCGCCATCATGTCGCTAGATCCGCAGCGCAGGCAGGCCGCGCGGGTCAGGCTGGGCACCTAGGACCGCCGAACTCATCCTGGGCCGAACGCAGTCAAGGGAGATCAATGACCGAGCAGCAGAGCAAGGAATTCGGCGTGCTTGGCGTGCCGCAGGACGCGATGCGCCGCCTGGCCGAGCTGCGGCCAGGCCAGCCTGGCTCCATCTTCACCTCGGATCTCTCGGTGAACGAGTTCCTGCTGGTACGGGAGGCGGGCTTCCGCCCGCTCGGGCTCGTCCTCGGCAGCTCGATCTATCACGTCGGCCTGCAGATCGGCCGCTGGGGCAAGAACCAGGAGCTCGACGTGCTGTCCCAGGCCATGTACCACGCCCGCGAGCTGGCGATGAGCCGGATGGAGGCGGAGGCCCAGGCGCTCGGCGCGGACGGCATCGTCGGCGTCCGGCTTGACGTGGAGATGAAGGAGTTCGGCAACGACATCGCCGAATTCATCGCGATCGGCACCGCGGTGCATGCCGAGCCGGACGCCGGCGGCGGCGGGGTGCGGGAATGGCGCAACAACAAGAAGCTGCCCTTCACCTCCGACCTGTCCGGCCAGGATTTCTGGACGCTGATCCGGGCCGGCTACGCCCCCCTCGGCATGGTGATGGGCTCCTGCGTCTATCACATCGCGCACCAGCGGCTCGGCGGCAAGATCGGCAACATCGGCCGCAACGTGGAGCTCGAGCAGTTCACCCAGGCCCTGTACGACGCTCGTGAGCTGGCCATGAGCCGGATGCAGGCCGAGGCGGAGGAACTGCACGCGGAGGGCATCGTCGGAGTCCAGCTGCGCCAGCACAGCCACACCTGGGGCTCGCACACGACGGAGTTCTTCGCGATCGGCACGGCGGTCCGGCCGCTGCGCGACGACCATGTCATCGAGCGGCCGACCATGGTGCTGAGCCTGGACTCCTGACCGGCGCCCGCCCGGCCCGGCGCCCTACCGCTCCGGCCCGGCGCCGGTCAGCTTCTCGAGCAGCCGCGCCAGCCGCTGCCGTGGCGCTGGCCTGCTTCCCTGGCTGGCCGCCCGCCGCCGCGCTGACCAGGTGCTGCGCGGCGTCGAACGACACCCGGCCGGGCGCGTCCGACACCGCAAGCGACTCGTGCGCCAGCCCGTCAAGCTCCGGGTCGTCCTGGTCCAGGGCCAGGACGGTCGCGCCGGTCCTGCGCGCGCCGTCGACTCGCTCAAGCAGCGGCGCCGGGGCCGCCGCGGCGCTCACCACCAGCAGCGTCTCGCCCCGGCGGGCGGCCTCAAGCCGGCCAAGGCCGACCCGCAGATGGCCGGCGCCGCCGCCGGCGGCGCCCAGCGGACCAGCGTCGGCGCCAGCCCGGGCAGGCCGGCTAAGTCGCTCTCGTCGGCCAGGTGCGCGGTCAGGTGCCACGGCTCGTCGTCCGGGGTGCCGACGAGCAGCAGCCCGCCGGGAGTGCGGGCGGACACCCGGAGCGCGCGGGCGAACTCGTCGGTCTGCTCTAACCAGCCGCTCGGGCCCAGGAGCGCGCTCAGCGCGGCGACCTGGTCGGCGTTCATGCCGACCATCGTGCCCGACCGGGCCGGCGCCCGTCCTGCGATCACCGGGCCGGGGCGGGCTCTGGCAGGATCGGAGCATGGCCGGAGCGCAGAAATCACCCGACTCAGCCGCCGATGATCTTGACGCCCTGATCATCGGCGTCCTCGGCGGCACCGGCGACCAGGGCCGCGGCCTGGCCAGGCGGCTGGCCATGGCGGGCAGCCGGGTCATCATCGGCTCCAGGGACCCGCAGCGCGCGGTAACGGCGGCCGCCAGCATCGGCAGCCCCCCGCAGCTCACCGGCGCCGCCAACGAGACCGCGGCCAGGGCGGCCGACCTGGTCATCGCGGCGGTGCCCTGGGAGGGCCACCGGAGCCTGCTCGCCTCGCTGGCCGGCCCGCTGGCCGGCAAGATCCTCATCGACTGCGTGAACCCGCTCGGCTTCGACGCGCGCGGCGCCTACCCGCTGCCCGTGCCGGAGGGCAGCGCCGCGCAGCAGGCGGCCGCGGTGCTGCCGGAGACCAGGGTCGTCGGCGCGTTCCACCACGTGTCGGCAGTGCTGCTGCTCGACCCCGAGGTGGCCGAGGTCGACCTGGACGTGCTGGTGCTCGGCGACGACCGGCAGGCCACCGACCTGGTGCAGGCGCTGGCCAGCCGGATACCTGGCGTCCGCGGCGTGTACGCGGGCCGGCTGCGCAACTGCGGGCAGGTCGAGGCGCTGACCGCGAACCTGGTATCGGTGAACCGCCGCTATAAGGCCCATGCCGGCCTGCGGATTACCGACCTTTAGCTTTTACGCAGTCTCCGCCGCCCGCTGTCGCCGCGCCCTGGCGAGCCAGGCCGGCGGTGCGCCGCCCGGCCCCGCCGCTGGCTGGTTCGCGCCAACAGCAGCGCGGTAACGGATGAGCGCCGCCGTCACCGGTAGGAGTACTCCTGCGTCGGGAATTCGCCTCCGGTCACCTCGCTGGCGAAGGACTGGGCCGCCGCGCGGAGCGTCCCTGAGACGTCCGCGTATCTCTTCACGAACTTCGCCGTCCGCGGCGTGAGCCCGGCCATGTCCTGCCAGACCAGCACCTGGGCGTCGCAGCCCGGGCCGGCGCCGATGCCGATCGTCGGGATGGCCAGGCTGGCCGTCACGGCGGCCGCAAGCCGCTCGGGAACGCACTCGAGCACCACCGCGAACGCACCGGCCGCCTGCAGCGCCTTCGCGTCGCGGAGCAGCTGCTCGCCGTCCTCGCCGCGGCCCTGCACCCGGTAGCCGCCGAACGCGTTGACCGACTGCGGGGTAAGGCCGAGATGCGCCATCACCGGTATCCCGGCCGCGACGAGCTCCTCGGCCTGCCGCAGCACCCGCTGGCCGCCCTCCAGCTTGACCGCCTGCGCGCCCGCCTCCTTCAGGAACCGGGTCGCCGTGGCCAGCGCGGCCTCCGGCGACGCCTGATAGGAGCCGAACGGCAGGTCGGCGACGACCATCGCCCGGCTGCTGCCGCGCACCACGGCCGCGGTCAGCGGGAGCAGGTCGTCGACGGTGACCGGGATGGTCGTGTCGTGCCCGAAGACGACCATCGCCGCGGAGTCGCCGACCAGCAGCACCGGTATCCCGGCGTCGTCGAAGACTCGCGCGGTCAGCGCGTCGTAGGCGGTGAGCATGGGCCACTTCTCGCCGCGCTCCTTGGCGGCGGCGAGATCGCGCACGGTGATCCGCCGCCCGCCGTGCCCTCCGTACAGTGGTTCCGGCTGCCGGGTGCTGTCCTGCCGGGTGCTGTCCTGCCGTGTGCTGCGCTGTCCTGCGGTCCGCTGCCCTGTCGCGGCCGTGCCTGGCACACTCTGCTGCGCTGTCATCTGGATCCTCCGCGTCTCGAGGCGCCCCTGCGGCGTCCCCGGACATCTCGATGATGACATGCGGCGGTACCGCGGAACAGGTCCGAAAGTCCTTAGCCAAATGCGATACGATGCCGTATCGTATCGATAGTAATCACCGGTCAGCCAGCCGAAGGACAGCATGGATCCGCAGACAATCCAGCGGCGCCGATGGATCATCCTCAGCGTCCTGATCATCAGCCTGGTAGCGATCGTCCTGGACAACACGGTCCTGAACATCGCACTCAAGACGATCTCCGAGCCCAGGGCCGGCCTCGGCGCAAGCCAGAGCCAGCTGGAATGGGCAATCAACTCCTACACGCTCGTTTTCGCCGGGCTGCTTTTCACCTTCGGGGTGATCGGCGACCGGGTCGGCCGCAAGCGCATGCTGATGATCGGCATGGCCATGTTCGGCCTCGCGTCGCTGCTGTCGTCTTACGCGCAGACGCCCACCCAGCTGATCCTGGCGCGCGCCGCGATGGGCCTCGGCGGCGCGGCGGTCATGCCGCAGACGCTGTCCATCATCACCACGGTCTTCGACCCCAGGGAGCGGCCGCGGGCCATCGGGATCTGGGCCGGGGCGGTCGGCGTGGCCATCGCGCTCGGTCCGATACTCGGCGGGCTGCTGCTCGACCACTTCTGGTGGGGCTCGGTGTTCCTGATCAACGTGCCGCTCACCGCGGTCGGCGTGGCCGCGATCGCGTTCCTGGTGCCCGAGTCCCGGAGCAGGCAGCCGGGCCGGATCGACGTACTCGGCGTGCTGATGTCGATCGCCGGGCTGGTCCTTGTGGTGTTCGGCATCATCCAGGGCGGCGATGCCGGATCGTGGCTGCGCGCCGACGTGCTCGGCCCGTTGCTCGGCGGGCTCGCCGTGCTGGCAGCCTTCGGCTGGTATGAGTCCAGGATCGCGCATCCGTCGCTGGACGTGCGGCTGTTCCGCGACCCGCGGCTGTCGTCCGCGGCCGGAGCGATCGCGCTGGTCTTCTTCGCGCTGGCGGGCGCGTTCTTCTTTACCAGCTTCTACCTGCAGAACGTGCGGGGCTACAGCCCGCTGCATGCCGGGCTGCTGACGATCCCGCTGGCCGCCGGCCAGTTGCTGTGCGCACCGCGCAGCGCCGTGCTGGTCCGCCGGTTCGGCGCGAAGATCGTCTGCGCGGCCGGGCTGCTGCTGGTCGCGGTGGCCATGATCGGCTACCACATGCTCGGCACCGACACCCCGATCTGGGTGCTCGAGGTGACGTTCTTCATCCAGGGCGCCGGGATGGGCACCGTGATGCCGCCGGCCACCGAGTCGGTGATGTCGGTCGTGCCCAGGGACCGCGGCGGCGCGGGTTCCGCGATCACGAACATCTCCCGGCAGGTCGCCGTCGCGCTCGGCGTCGCGATCCTCGGCTCGGTCCTGGCCCAGGCGTACCGGGCCCAGCTTGCCCCGCACCTCGGCGTGCTGCCTGCCGCCGCCAGGGGCCAGGCGACCGCGTCCATCGCGGCGACGCAGGCGGCCGCGCAGCACCTCGGCCCGGCCGGCCAGGGCCTGCTGGCGGCAGCCGACCAGTCGTTCGTGCATGCCATGCACCTGACCTCGGTAATATCGTTCATCATCGCGGTACTCGGCGCCGGGGTGATGGCAATCTGGATGCCGGGCCGCCGGCCTGCCCCGGCGCCGGTGAGCGGGCCCGGCATCGAGGCGGCCACTGCGGCCGGCCACGCCCAGGCCAACGGCGCGGCCGCCGTGCCGGCCGGGGACGCCGTCGGCCAGCGGAGGTGATCCGGCATGACCGCGGCTAAGGCAGCCGAAGCAGCGGCTGCCGTGAGTGCCGGGCAGCGGCGGCCCGGCCGGCCGCGCAGCGAGCGCGCGGACCGGGCGATCATGGACGCCACGATCAGCCTGTTCGCCGAGTCCGGCGCCGCCGGGCTGTGCATCGAGAAGGTCGCTGCCCGGGCCGGCGTCGGCAAGGCCACGATCTACCGTCGCTGGCCGGGCAAGGAAGACCTGCTGCTCGACGCGATCGCGGCGCTGAAGGCGCCGTTGCCGCAGCCGCCAGGGGCGTCCGTGCGGGAGGACCTGATCATGCTGCTTTCCGCCATGTGCGAGCAGTTCGCCGACCCGTGCCAGGCCAGGGAGTTCGCGCTGCTGCTCGGCGAGGGAGTGAAGTACCCGCGGCTGATGTCGCGGTACATCGAGACGGTGATCGAGCCGCGCCGCGAGGTGTTCAGGAGCGCGCTGCGCCGTGGCGTCGCGGCCGGCCAGCTGCGCGCGGACACCGACATCGATGCGGCGCTGTTCATGCTCACCGGCTCGGTGCTGGCCCGCAGCCGGTACGGCGAGATCCCGGTCGAGCCCGGCTACGTCGTCCGGGTTGTCGACCAGCTGCTGGGTGGCGTCGGTGCGCGCTGAGCGGCAGGCCGGCCTGGCCGGTCCCGTCACCCGCGCGGCGATCGCGGCCAATGCCGGCCTGATCCGGCCGTACGTCCGCCGCACGCCGGTGATCAGCATCGACGGTGCCGAGCTCGGGCTGGCGGCCGGCCAGCTGGTGCTCAAGCTCGAGCAGCTGCAGCACTCGGGGTCGTTCAAGGCCCGTGGCGCGTTTACCAACCTGCTCCGCCGCGAGGTGCCGCCGGCCGGCGTGGTGGCCGCATCCGGGGGCAACCACGGCGCTGCCGTCGCCTACGCGGCCGGCGTGCTCGGCGTGCCGGCCCGGATCTTCGTGCCGGAGGTGTCGTCCGCGGCGAAGATCAGCCGGATTCGCTCCTACGGGGCCGATCTGGTGGTGTCGGGCGCCTCGTACCAGGATGCGCTCGCGCTGAGCGAGGACTGGATCGCCGCATCAGGCGCGCTGCCGGTGCACGCCTTCGACCAGGCCGAGACGATGCTCGGGGCCGGGACTGTCGCGATCGAGCTCGCCGGGCAGGCGCCTGCCGTGACCACCGTGCTGGCCGGGGTCGGCGGCGGCGGGCTGCTTGGCGGCATCTGCGCCGCCTACGACGGCCAGGTGCGGGTCGTCGGCGCCGAGCCGGAAGGCGCGCCGACGCTCACCGCGGCGGTCAAGGCCGGGCAGCCGGCTGACGCGCCGGTCGGCAGCGTCGCGGTCGACTCGCTCGCCCCGCGCCGGGTCGGCGAGCTGACGTTCCCGGTGATCTCCCGGTACGGCAGCGGCGTCGTGCTGGTGACCGACGAGGCGATCCTGCGGGCGCAGCAGCTGCTCTGGGACCGGCTCAGGATCGTCGCCGAGCCGGGCGGCTGCGCGGCACTCGCGGCCCTGCTTTCCGGCCAGTACCTGCCCGGGCCCGACGACGTCGCCGCGGTGGTCATCAGCGGCGCCAACACGACCGCGGTCGACTTCAGCCGCTGACCGGCGCGGCCCGCCCGGCCGGAAGCGACGTGGTGAAACGCTGAGCCGGGTCCCGCACGTGGTGCGTGCGGGACCCGGCCCTGGCTCATCCGCCCGGCGCCTGGCCCGGCGCCGGGCGTCCCGGCGTTACGGCTGGGTGAATGCCGGGCACTTTCCGGTCATGGCCGGGTTGGCTATCACCGGGCTGGTGTTCGTGCCGCCATACCGCTCGACATCGGACACGCCGTACTGGGCGTCCTTCCCGAACGCCTGCTTGGTCACGCCTGGGATGACGTTGCCGAAGTTCCAGACGCAGGCGGCGGCCGGAGTCTGCACCCCCGCCAGGCGCTGGGTGTTGTTCAGCGTCCAGAACGGATAGAACTTCGAGCCCAGCGGCTTGACCAGGCAGTTGTTGCCGGTGGTGGTGTTGCACAGGAATTCCGAGCCGGGCGCGTCGGTCTCGAACTGAATCTGCGGATAGGACTTCCCGCTCGTGAACGGCCCGATATACCTGAACGCGGTTGGCTGGGTCGGCCTCCCGTTCGGCCAGGTGTTCGGCTGGTAGCTCAGTGCCGTCCCAGTCCAGGTCGCCGTTCTGGAACAGGTTGTCCAGGCAGCCGGCCACCGGCGCGTGTTCCTTGGTGGCTACGCCGTTCATCGTCACCACCCGGTTGCCCTTCGGGAAGCAGATCCCGTCGGAGAACTCGCACAGCTGCCCGCTGCCTGCGTTGTTGCTCGGGCAGGCGATCGGGCCGGTCGTGCCCTCCGTCCTCGCACGCTGGCAGACGCCAGTGCTGGCATTGCACGGGCCCTCACCAACGCGATGCCGGCCTTCGGTCCCGCCCATGCAGGTCTGGAACACGTTGTTATCGATGAACGTCCCGCCATCCAGGCTCAGCGGGAAGCGGTGGGCCACGGAGTTGCAGGACTCGAAGTGGCCGATCTCCTGCTGCATGAGCACGCCGCCCTCGAGCGCCGCCCAGGGCACCTGGTTCTGCTGGCTGGCGGTGTTGTACTCCGCATGGAAGGTGTGCGGGGTCCCGGCGCAGGTCTTGTAGTCGGTGTTCATGAACCCGTTGGCCGCGCTGGCGACCATGAAGCCGGTCTGGCCGGTGGTCAGGTCGCTGATCTTGGTGGTGAACCCGGCTGCCGGGTCGCTGATCGAGACCTTCAGCACGTCGCCGGGGTTCATCTTCAGCGTCTGCGCGTTCGGCGTGTCCGTCGCGAGATTTGCCAGCTGCGGGCTCGGCGGCCCGGCGGGCACGCCGTTCCGCTGCAGGTAGGCGAAGTTGACGGGCTCCTCGCAGGCCGGGTTGAGGTTAACGAAGTTGAACTCGGACTCGAGGCTGTCGATCGTCACCGCGGCGCACCACTGGTGCCTGGTGCAGCTGACGTTGTCGGCGAACGGGGCGAAGCCCGGCGGGTACAGCTGCAGCTCCATGAACGCCGAGCCCGGCCGCGTTCGGGTCACTGATCAGGCCCGAGTTGCTGTCGCTGTCCGGCTTACAGGGATTCTGCGGATAGGACTTCGGGTCGCAGATGGGCAGCCCGAACCATGGCGCCAGGCTCAGCTCCGCGTACTTGGTCACGCTGCCGCTGGCGGTCGGCTGCCGTCTCGGATCAACCGGCAGCTTGGTGAAGTAGGTCATCGTGTTGCCGGACCCGGCTGCGTGCGAGATGAACTTCACGCTCGGCTCGTCGTGCCCGATGTAGTGGCCGTTGTCCTTGAACCGGTAGCCGCGGATGACCTTCTTGCCGTCGTACTTGACGGTGTGCGTCCGGAGCGGGTCGGTGCAGTGCGCCTTCATGCCCGGGTTGAGTGCCTTGTACTTCGTGCTGTACCCGTTGCAGTCGAGCTGGTTGACGTGATTCGGCTTTACCGACTTGGCGTGGCTCGCCGCCACCGTCGCCTGGCTGGCCATCCTGGCTGGGCTCGCGGTGGCCGCCTGGCCTGCGCCCGCCATGTAGATGCCCGCCAGGCTCAGGACCGGCGCCATAACCAGTACCCATGCTGACCGATGCCGCATTAACATCCGACCCCTCATGCGCGTTCACCTCTCGTTCGGCCTGCCCGGGCCGGGCAGGAACCACCGACGCCACTGTGGGTGGTTTCCCTCGTGACGAGGAACAGTGACCCGCGCGGAACGTAACAAGATCGCGATGGTGGGTCAAGACCCAAATCGCCCATTCTCAGTTGCGTGGCGCAGCCCGGCAGATACGGCTCGCGGTAGCAGCGGCGTATCCGGTGCTTTCGGCCCGGACGTCTGGGTTGCACGAAAAGCTAGCCGGGCCTGTTCCGCGCGAATTTCGCGCCGAACAGGCCCGGCATGGTGGCGGTCAGGGCGCCTGGCTCAGCGCCCGGCGGCGCCGGCTAGAGGCTGGACCCTCCGGCAGTTGCCCGTTCTCGCCGGGTTGGGCATGACCGGGCTGGTGTTCGTGCCGCCGAACCGCGCGACGTCGGGCACGCCGTACTGGGCGTCCTTGCCGAACGTCCGCTGGCGTCACGCCGGGCAGCACGTTGCCGAAGTTCCACACGCAGGCCCCGCGCGGCGAGCCGTCCACCCGCTGGGTGTTGTTCAGCGACCAGAACGGGTAGAAGTCCGAGCCCTGCGGCTTCACCTCGCAGCCTGCGCCGGTGGTGGTGTCGCAGAGGATCTCAGAGGCAGGCGCGTTCGACTCGAACTGGATCTGCCGGTACAGGTTCCCGGCCCTGGTGAACGGGCCGATGTACCTGAACGCCGTCGGGTGATTCGCGGTCCCGTCCGGCCAGGTATTCGCCTGGTAGTCGGTTCCGTCGAAGTCAAGGTCGCCGTTCTGGAACAGGTTGTCGAGGCAGCCGGCCACCGGCATGTGTTCCTTCCTCGCCACGCCGTTGATCGTTACCGTGCGGGTGCCCTTCCTGAAGCAGGCACCGTCGGAGAACTCGCAGTTCAGGCCGCTGCCCGCGTTGTTGCTCGGGCAGGCGACCGGGCCCGTCTTGCCTTCCGTGCTGGCGTTCTTGCAGACCCCGGTGCTGGCATTGCACGGTCCCTCGCCGACGGCTTTCTTGCCCTCAGAGCCGCCCATGCAGGTCTGGAAGACGTTGTTGTCGGTGAAGCCGCCGCCGAACTCGGAAACCGGGAAGTTGCTCCGCACGGAATTGCAGGACTCGAAGTGGCCGATCTCCTGCTGCATGAGCACGCCGCCCTCGAGCGCGGCCCACGGCACCTGGTTCTGCTGCGCCGCCGTCGCGTACTCGGCGTGGAAGGTGTGCGGCGTCCCGTCGCAGGTGTTGACGTTGGTGTTCATGAAGCCGTTCTTGGCGCTGGCCACCATCACGCCGCTCTGGTGCGTCGTCAGGTCGGTGACCCTGGTCGTGAACCCGCTCCTCGGGTCGCTGATCGAGACCACCAGCACGTCGCCTGAGTGCATCTTCAGTGTCTGGCCATTCGGGGTCTGGGTGGAGGCGTCCGCAAGCTGCGGGCTCGGCGGCCCGGCAGGCACGCCGTTGCGCTGCAGGTAGGCGAAGTTGACCGGCTCCTCGCAGGCCGGGTTCAGGAAGGCGAAGTTGAACGTGCCCTCCAGGCTGTCGATGGTCAGCGCCGAGCACCACCTGGTCCGGGTGCAGCTGACGCTGTCCTGGAACGGGGCGAACCCCGGCGGGTAGAACTGCAGTTCCATGAACGCGGAGCCGGCGTCGGTCGGCGCGCCGAGCCCGGTGTTCTGGTCGCTGTCCGGCTTGCACGGATTCTGCGGGTAGGAGTTCGGGTCGCACATCGGCAGCCCGAACCACGGGGCGATGCTCAGCTCGCCGTACTTGGTCACGCTGCCGGTCGCGGTCGGCTGCTTCTTCGGATCCCTGGGCAGCTTCAGCACGTAGGTCATCGTGTTGCCGGACCCGGCTGCGTGCGAGATGAACTTCACGCTGGGCTCGTCATGGCCGATGTAATGGCCGTTGTCCTCGAACCGGCCGGAGACCCACTTCCCGTTGACCTTCTCGTCGTGCCGGTTGACCGGGTCCGTGCAGCGGCCTCTTCCCTGCGGGTCGAGCGACTTGTACTTCGAGCTGTAGCCGTTGCAGTCAAGCTGGTTGACCAGGTTCGGCCTCGCCACCGCGGTGGCCTGGCTGGCCGCCGTCCTGGCCGGCTCGCCGGCCGCCGGGCCGGCATCCGGTATGTTCGCGGCTGGAGCGGCCACCGGGAGTAAGGAGCAGCGGTGCGACTGACGAAGCTCGGGCATGCCTGCGTCAGGCTGCAGAAGAACGGCGCCAGCCTGGTGATCGATCCCGGCGTCTGGAGCGGGCCGGGCGCGCTGACCGGGGCAACCGCGATCTTGATCACCCACGAGCACCCGGATCACCTGGATCCGGAGGCCGTGCGCGGCGCGCTGGCGGCCGATGCCGGCCTGCAGGTGTGGACCAACGCCGGGGTGGCCGCGCAGCTGGCGGCGGCCGGGGACCGGGTGCACGTGGTCAGCCACGGCGACACGTTCACCGCGGCCGGGTTCGACGTTCACGTCTACGGCCAGCAGCATGCGCTGATCCACCGGGACATCCCGGTCATCCCGAATACCGGGTTCGCCGTGGACGGCGAGATCTTTCATCCGGGTGACGCGCTGACGGTGCCGGAAGACCGGATCGAGACGCTGCTGCTGCCTGCCAACGCGCCGTGGCTGAACGCGGGCGAGATGATCGATTACGCCCGCGAGGTGGCGCCGCGGCGCGCTTACGCGATCCACGACGGGCTGCTCAACGCGAACGGCCTCGGCCTGATGCAGAACCTGATGAACGTGGCCGCGGCACCCTCCGGCGCGCAGTACGTCCGGCTGGAGCCCGGCACCAGCGTCGACCTGTGACCCGGCCCGCCCGGCCGGGCCAGGCTGCGCGCTGACCTGGCCGCGGAGCGGCGCGCTGCCGGACTGACTGCGAGCTGACAGGGAGCGGTATGCCGGACTGGAACCGGATGCTGCGGGACGGCGCTGCCGGGTACGCCGATGTCGCGGTCGCGAACATCGGCCGGGAGTTCCCGGCGATGGTGCTGCACGTGATGGCCGGGCCGGCCGACCTGCCCGGCCGGCCAAGGGACGAGACGCCGGTGTTCTACGGCAGCTTCGACTGGCATTCCTGCGTCGAGATGCACTGGCTGCTCGTCCGCCTGCTCCGGGCGGCCGGGGACGCGGTGCCGGCCACCGAGATCAGGATGGTGCTTGACGGCCAGTTCCGGCCGGCCGGGCTGGCCGCCGAGGCCGCCGCGGTGGCGGGCCGGACCGGCGCCGGGCAGCGGCCGTACGGCTGGGGATGGGCACTGTCCCTGGTGCACGAGACCGCCAGCTGGGACGACCCGGATGCCAGCCGCTGGTCCGCCGCCATGGCGCCATTCGCCGAGGCGCTGACCGAGCGGTTCCTCGGCTGGCTGCCGAAGGCGACCTACCCGGTCAGGCACGGCCTGCACCCGAACAGCGCGTTCGGCCTGTCCCGGGCGCTGCCGTACGCGGCAGGCCGCGCGGCCGGCGGCGACACCGCGCTGCTTGACGCGATCACCGCGAAGGCGCGGGCCTGGTATGGCGCCGATACCGACTATCCGGGCCGGTACGAGCCGTCCGGGCACGACTTCCTCTCCCCGGCACTGACCGAGGCCGAGCTGATGGCCAGCCTGCTCCCGGCGGCCGAGTTCGCCGCCTGGCTGGCGCTGTTCCTGCCCGGCATCACGGCCGGCCAGCCTGCCGCGCTGTTCACGCCCGCGGTGGTGTCCGATTCAAGCGACGGGCAGATCGCCCATCTGCACGGGCTGAACGCGAGCCGGGCCTGGTGCTGGCGCAGGATCGCGGAAAGCCTGCCGGACGGCGACCCGCGGATCGATGCCGCGCTGGCCGCGGCCGGGGTGCACGCCGCCGCCGCGCTGCCGCACGTCGTCGGCGACGACTACATGGTCGAGCACTGGCTGGCCTGCTACGCGGTGCTGCTGCTCAGCTAACCCGGCCCGGCGCTTCCGGCCGGGGCGGGGCGGGCTCGGCTGGCGGCGGGGCGGCCGGGCTTAGCTGGCGGGCGGGGGCGGCTCGTGCCAGCGGCTGGTGATCGGCAGGCGGCGGTCGCGGCCGAAGTTCTTCGCCGAGATCTTCGGGCCGGGCGGGTACTGCCGCCGCTTGTACTCGGCCCGGTCCACCAGCGTGATCACCCGGCTGACCAGCGCTGGATCATGCCCGGCGGCGATCAGCCTGGCCGCGCCCATGTCCCGGTCGACGTAGTCAGCAAGCAGCGCGTCAAGCACCGCGTAATCCGGCAGCGAGTCGCTGTCGAACTGGCCGGGGGAGAGCTCGGCACTCGGCGGCTTGGTGATCGAGTTCGGCGGGATCGGCAGCGGCTCGCCGCGGGATTCCGCCTGCTGGTTGCGCCATCTGGCCAGTTCCCATACCAGTGTCTTCGGCACGTCCTTGATCGGCGCGAAGCCGCCTGCCGAGTCGCCGTAGAGCGTCGAGTAGCCGGTCGCGATCTCGCTCTTGTTGCCCGTGGTGAGCACCAGGTGGCCGTGTTCGTTGGACAGCGACATCAAGATCACGCCGCGGATCCTGGCCTGCAGGTTCTCGGCGGCCAGCCCGGTGAGGTCAAGTTCGGTGCCGAAGGCGTCCACCATGGGCGCGATGGGCACCGTGCTGGCCTGCAGGCCCTGCCGCTTGGCCAGGTCCTCGGCGTCGCCGACCGAGTGGTCCGATGAGTACCGGCTGGGCATCAGCACCACGTGCACCCGGTCCGGCCCGATCGCGTCGGCCGCGATCGTGGCGGCCAGCGCCGAGTCGATGCCGCCGGACAGGCCGAGGATCACCGAGCGGAACCCGTTCTTCCGCACGTAGTCCCTGGTGCCGGTGACCAGCGCCGTGTACACCTCGGCCAGGTCGGTCAGCCGCGGCCAGCACGGTGCGGCCGCTGATGCCGGTGCAGCGGGGACTGCCGGGAGCGGGCTTGGCGTGGCTGCGGGCAGCGTCAGGCGCTTGATCGTGATCGTGGTGCCGTCCTTCGCGTCGGCAGGCGTCTGCGCCGGGCTCGCCGCCTGGCTGGCGGCCGGCACCTCCAGGTCGGCGACGATCAGCGCCTCCTCGAACTGCGGGCCGCGGGCCAGCAGCCGCCCGGCGGCGTCCACGATGATCGAGTCGCCGTCGAAGACCAGCTCGTCCTGGCCGCCGACCATGTTGACGTACGCGAGCGTGGCACCCGCCTCGGCGGCCCGGCGCTGGCACAGCTGCAGCCGGGTGTCGTCCTTGCCGCGCTCGTACGGCGAGGCATTGGGCACCACCAGCAGCCCGGCGGCGGCCTGCCGGGCGACCGCGACCGGGCCGCCGTCCTGCCAGAGGTCCTCGCAGATCGCTATCGCGACATCTACCGGCTCGCCGCCCGAGGCCGGCAGCCGGAACACGGGCAGCGTGTCGCCGGGCACGAAATACCGGTACTCGTCGAAGACGCCGTAGTTCGGCAGGTGATGCTTCGCCGAGGTCACCGCCACCTGGCCGGCGTGCAGCAGGGCGGCGGCGTCGAGCGGCGCGCCGGTCGGCAGGCCGACCCGCGGCGCCAGCCCGGTCCTGCGGTCCAGGTACCCGGTGACCACCGCGATGCCGCCGAGTCCGGAATCGGCCAGCCGGGCCGCGGCTGTCACCACAGCGGCGCGCGAGGCGTCCACGAACGACGCGCGCAGCGCGAGGTCCTCGACCGGGTAGCCGGTGAGCATCATCTCCGGGAACACCACGATGGCAGCGCCCTGCCCGGCGGCCAGGCTGGCCCAGGAGAGCAGCAGCTCCGTGTTGTACTCAAGATCTCCGACGGTGGCGTTGACCTGGGCGAGCGCGACGCGAATCGAAGGCACCCGACCAGCTTAAGGCGGCACCGGCTGCGCTGCCTCCGGCTGGCCCCTGACCTCCCGTTTCACATCGCGAACATGGGCGCGGAGGCCGGACCGGGCCGCCGGGGCAAGGGCCGCCGCGGAGACTGCCGGGCGGCGGGCCCGGCCCGGCAGGCGGCCCCGTAACGCGGCGGAAACACGGGCAGGGCAGACTAGCGAGGTGGACAGGCAGGAAGAGTTCGTGCTGCGCACGCTCGAGGAACGTGACATCCGCTTCGTCCGGCTGTGGTTCTCTGACGTGCTCGGCTACCTGAAGTCGGTCGCGGTGGCGCCCGCCGAGCTTGAAGGGGCGTTCGCCGAGGGGATCGGCTTCGACGGCTCGGCCGTCGAGGGCTTCGCCCGGGTCTACGAGGCCGACATGATCGCCAAGCCGGATCCGTCGACCTTCCAGCTGATGCCGCTGAGCAGCGAGATCCCCGAGGTCGGGCGGATGTTCTGCGACATCATGCTGCCGGACGGCTCGCCGTCCCGGGCGGACCCGCGGCACGTGCTGAAGCGGGCGCTGACCCGGGCGTCCGATCTCGGCTTCACCTTCTACACCCACCCGGAGATCGAGTTCTTCCTGCTGCGGGAGAAGCCGGAGCCCGGCATGAAGCCGCGGCCGATCGACACCGGCGGGTACTTCGACCACACGCCGCACAGCATCGCGCACGATTTCCGCCGCAACGCGATCACGATGCTGGAGAGCATGGGCATCTCGGTCGAGTTCAGCCATCACGAGGGCGCGCCCGGCCAGCAGGAGATCGACCTGCGGTATGCCGATGCGCTCAGCACGGCCGACAACATCATGACGTTCCGGCTGGCGATGAAGGAAGTCGCGCTGCAGCAGGGCGTGTACGCGAGCTTCATGCCCAAGCCGTTCACCGAGTACCCGGGCTCCGGCATGCACACGCATATGTCGCTGTTCGAGGGCGACCGGAACGTCTTCCACGAGCCGGGAGCGCAGTTCCAGCTGTCCAAGCTCGGCCGCGCGTTCATCGCCGGGCTGCTCCGGCATGCCGCCGAGGTCACTGCCGTCTGCAACCAGTGGGTGAATTCCTACAAGCGGCTCTGGGGCGGCGACGAGCGGATCGCCGGAGCCGGCGGCGAGGCGCCCGCGTACGTCTGCTGGGGGCACAACAACCGCTCGGCCCTGGTCCGGGTGCCGATGTACAAGCCGCAGAAGGGCAACGCCACCAGGGTCGAGTTCCGGTCGCTTGATCCCGCCTGCAACCCGTACCTGGCGTTCGCGGTGATCCTGGCGGCGGGCCTGAAGGGCATCGAGAACGACTACGAGCTGCCGCCCGGCGCCGAGGACGACGTGTGGGCGCTGACCTCACAAGAGCGCCGGGCGCTCGGCATCGCTCCGCTGCCGCAGAGCCTGTCCGAGGCATGCAACGTGATGGAGCGCAGCGAGCTGGTGGCCGACACGCTGGGCGAGCAGGTATTCGGCTTCTTCCTGCGGAACAAGCGGGCCGAATGGGAGGAATACCGCCGCCAGGTGACCGAATTCGAGCTTGACCGCTACCTGCCCGTGCTCTGAGGCCGGCCGCGGGCTCCGGCCCCGTTACCTGACCGCCTCCCTGGACTGAGTAAATGACCACGCGTCCGCCACCATGGCCTGCAGGCCGAGTTCCGGCGACCAGCCGAGATCCGCGTGGATCCGGTCCGACGAGGCAACCAGCGTGGCCGGGTCGCCGGCCCGCCGCGGCGCGGCGGCGGCCGGGATGTCGCGGCCGGTTACCTCCCGGCAGGCGGCCAGTACCTGCCGGTTGGAGAAGCCGGCCCCGCTGCCCAGGTTGTAGACGGCGTGCTCGCCTGGCACGCAGGCGGCCAGCGCCAGCAGGTGCGCCCGGGCCAGGTCGCTGACGTGGATGTAGTCCCGGACGCAGGTGCCGTCCGGCGTCGGATAGTCGGCACCGAAGATGCTGACCGCCCCCCGGCCGGCCAGGGCCACCGCCAGCACGTTCGGGATCAGGTGGGTCTCGTTCGCGTGCCGCTCGCCCAGCCAGCCGCCGGCCGCGTCCCGGTGCGCGCCGGCCACGTTGAAGTAACGCAGGCTGACCGCGCCCAGCCGGTGCATCCTGGCATGCTCGGCGAGCGCGGTGTCGACGGCGAGCTTGGACGCGCCGTACGGGCTGGTCGGCAGCGGCGGCGCGGTTTCGGCGACCGGCACCTGCTCGGGATCGCCGTAGACGGCCGCGGTGGAAGAAAACACGATGCGCGGCGTGCCCGCTGCCCTGATCGCCTCGAGCAGCGCGAGGGTGCCGCCGAGATTGTCCGCCCAGTACCTGGCCGGCTCCGCGACCGACTCGCCAACCAGGGACTTCGCGGCGAAATGCAGGACGGCGTCGACGCCGGCCGCGAGTATCCGGGCCGGCCTCGCCTCGCAGGTCACCGCGGACGAACTCGGCCCCGGCCGGCACGGCGTCGGCGTGCCCGGTGGACAGGTCGTCCAGCACCACGACGTCGTGACCGGCCTCGAGCAGCTGGGCGGCGACAACGCTGCCGATGTACCCGGCGCCGCCGGTGACGAGCAGCTTCATGCCCTGGTTCTACCATCCGGCGGGCCGCCCGGCGGCGGCCCCGGACGAGGCCGCCGATGATCGGGGGAAGTTTTCGGCCCGGTGACGTAGAAAACCCCCGCGATCATGCAGGCAGGTTCGCCGTCCGCGAATTCCGGTTTGCGGCGGCAGCCGTGGCGGCAACAATCGCTTCCGGAGAGGAGTTCGCCATGCGGGTCGCGGTGCTAGCTGACATTCACGGGAACCTGCCGGCGCTTGATGCCGTGCTCAGCGACGTCGCCGCGGCCGGGGCAGATGCCATCGTGCTCAACGGTGACCTGGCCACCGGGCCGATGCCCGCCGAGACGCTGGACCGGCTGGCCGGGCTGGGCGGCCAGGTCGTCTGGGTACGCGGCAACGCCGACCGGGAGCTTGCCGCCGCCTTCGACGGTGCGCTCGATCCCGGCCTGCCCGACGTGGCGCGGCGGCCGACCGAGTACGGCGCGACCCGGCTGGCGGCCCGGCACAGGGACCTGCTCGCGGACCTGCCGCTGTCGGCCACCCTGGACGTGACCGGGCTCGGCGCCGTCCGGTTCTGCCACGCCAGCACCCGCAACGACACCGAGATGGTGCTGGTGGACTCGCCGGTGCAGCGGTACAGGGAGGCCTTCGCCGGCACTGCCGAGCGGACCGTGGTGCTCGGCCACACCCACATGCCGTTCGACCGGCTCGCCGACTGCCGCCGGTTCGTCAACCCGGGCAGCGTCGGCATGCCGTACGGCGGCACCGGGGCGTACTGGGCGCTGCTCGGCCCGGACGTGGTGCTGCGGCACACCGAGTACGACGGCGCGGCCGCCGGGGCGGCGTTCCGCGCCGCCGCGGCCGGGTATCCGGGACTTGACGAGTTCATCGCGGAGAACATCCTGACGGTGCCGTCCGACGTCGCTGGCCCTGGCAGCGTTCTCCGGCTAGCCCGGCGGCTCGCTAACGTTCGTTGGGTGAGCATCCCGCGCGGGACGACCCTGGCCGGACGGCTGGCATCGCTCGGCTTCGCCGACGCCGACCGGGCGGAACGACTGATCACCAGCGATCTCGCCCTCGACATCGCGGGCCGGGACAGCGAGCTCGTCGGGGCGCTCGCTGCGGCGGCGGATCCGGATGCCGCCCTGGCCGGGCTGGCGCGGCTGGCGCCCGATGCCGGGCTGCGCGCCGCGCTGCGGGCCGGGCCAGGACTGCGGGGCCCGGCTCGCCACGGTGCTCGGCGCCAGCTCGGCCCTGGCCGATCATCTCGCCCGGCATCCGGGCGACTGGCGAGAGCTGCGCGGGCCGGAGGCGGTCAGCGAGCCGGGGCCGGGCGAGCTTCGGTCCAGGCTGCTGGCGAGCGTGGGCGCCGATCCGGCCGCCGCCGAGCCGGCGTCCGACCCGGCCCGGCTGGCCGGCCAGGATCCGGCAGTCAGCCTGCGAGTCGCCTACCGGCGCGGCTTGCTCCGGCTGGCCGCGCGGGACCTCACCGGGGTGGTCACCCTCGATCAGGTCGCGGCCGAGCTTGCCGACCTCGCGGCGGCTGCGCTCGAGGCCGCGCTGGCGATCGCCCGGTCGCAGCTGCCGCCCGGCGGCGCGCCGGCCCGGCTCGCGGTGATCGCGATGGGCAAGTGCGGCGGCCGCGAGCTGAACTATGCCAGCGATGTGGACGTGATCTTCGTCGGCGAGCCCGGTGAACCCGGCCAGCCCGGCCAGCCCGGTGAGCCGGATGACGCCGCAGCCTTGCGGACCGCTACCCAGCTGGCCGCCGGCCTGATCCGGGTCTGCTCGCAGAGCACGCCAGAAGGCCCGTTGTTCCCGGTCGACGCGAACCTGCGGCCGGAGGGCCGGGACGGCCCGCTGGTCCGGACCCTGGCCAGCCACCGTGCCTACTACGAGCGGTGGGCCAAGACCTGGGAGTTCCAGGCGCTGCTCAAGGCCAGGCCGGTGGCCGGTGACGCGGAGCTCGGCCAGGCGTATGCCGACGTGATCGCGCCGATGACCTGGCAGGCGGCGCAGCGGGAGAACTTCGTGCAGGACGTCCAGGCGATGCGCCGCCGGGTCGTCGCCACGCTGCCCGCGGCGGCGGCGGGCCGTCAGCTGAAGCTCGGCCCCGGCGGCCTGCGGGACATCGAGTTCGCCGTGCAGCTGCTCCAGCTCGTGCATGGCCGCACCGACCCCTCGCTCCGGGTCGGCGCGACGCTGCCCGGCCTGGCCGCCCTCGCGGCCGGCGGCTACGTGGGCCGCGAGGACGCGGCCAGCCTCGCCGCGGCCTACCGGTTCCTGCGCAGCGTGGAGCATCTGCTCCAGCTCCGCTACCTGCGGCGGACGCACACGCTGCCCGCGGACCCGGCCGCGCTGCGCAGGCTCGGCCGTGCGCTGCAGCTGGCCGGCCGCGCCGATGGCGGCGGGCAGCACGCCGACCCGGCGGACGAACTGACCGCGCTGTGGCGGCAGCACGTCGGGCAGGCCAGGCAGTTGCACGAGAAGCTGTTCTACCGGCCGCTGCTTGACGCCGTCGCCCGGCTGCCCGGCGACGCGGCCAGGCTCACCCCGGATGCCGCCAGGGCGCGCCTGGAAGCGCTCGGCTACGTGGATCCGGCCGGCGCGCTGCGCCATATCGAAGAGCTGACGGCCGGCATGTCCCGCAAGGCCGCGATCCAGCGGACGCTGCTGCCTGTGCTGCTCGGCTGGTTCGCCGACGCGGCCGAGCCGGATGCTGGGCTGCTCGCCTTCCGGCAGGTCAGCGAGCAACTCGGTGACTCCCCGTGGTACCTGCGGCTGCTCAGGGACGACACCAGGGTGGCGCAGCGGATGGCCAGGCTGCTGGCGTCAAGCAGGTACGCGACCGGCTTGCTGCTCCGCGCTCCGGACGCGGTCGCGATGCTCGCCGACGACACGCAGCTCGCCCCGCGGCCGCGGGCAGCCCTGCTGGCGGAGGCGGACGCGACGGTAAGCCGTCATGACGATGCCGTGGCCGCCGCGGCCGCCGTGCTCGCGCTGCGCCGCCGGGAACTGCTCCGGACGGCCGCGGCTGACCTGCTCGGCCTGTCCGGGATCGAGGAAACCTGCGAGGCGCTGACGGTGGTCACTGCCGTCACCGTCACGGCCGGGCTCGCGGCCGCGATCAGGTCCGCCGAGCACCGCGACGGCCCGCTGCCGACCCGGATCTGCGTGGTGGCCATGGGCAGGCTCGGCGGGCACGAGACCGGCTACGCCAGCGACGCCGACGTGATGTTCGTGCACGACCCGCTGCCCGGCGCGGACGCCGACGCCGCCACCAGGGCGGCGCACGGCGTGGCCGAGGAACTGCGCGCCCTGCTGGCCAGGCCGGGCCCCGACCCGGCGCTGATCATCGACCCGGACCTGCGCCCGGAAGGACGCCAGGGACCGCTGGTGCGGACCCTGGCCTCCTACCGGGCCTACTACCGGAGATGGGCGGTCGCGTGGGAGTCGCAGGCCCTGCTGCGGGCCGAGCCGATCGCCGGCGACACCGCTCTCTGCGCCGCCTTCGGTGCCCTGGCGGACGAGTTCCGCTACCCGGCGGGCGGCATCGCGGAGGCTTCCGTCCGGGAGATCAGGCGGATAAAGGCACGGGTAGAAGCGGAACGGATGCCCCGCGGGATTGACCCGGCACTGCATCTCAAGCTCGGCCCTGGCGGGCTGGCCGATGTCGAGTGGCTGGTGCAGCTCATCCAGCTGCGGCACGCCTACGCGGTGCCCGGACTGCGCACCACGCGCACGCTCGCGGCGCTTGACGCGGCGCTGGCGGCCGGCCTGATCGGGGCCGATGACGCTGCCGCGCTGCGGTCGGCATGGCTGCTCGCGGCCAGGATCCGGGACGCTGTCATGCTGGTCCGCGGCCGTGCCTCGGACACGCTCCCCGCACAGCATGCCGGGCTGGCCGCGGTGGCCAGGCTGCTCGGTTATCCGCCGGACGCAACCCAGGACCTGGTCCAGGACCACCGCCGTGCGTCCCGTCGTGCCCGGGCGGTGATGGAGCGGCTCTTCTACGGCTGACCCGGTGCTGCCCGGAGACTGACCCGAACGCCGCCCGGCGTTACCCGCTCCGGGCACAAGAACCGAACCGCTGAAAGCTGTGCACCGGTATCGGCGTGGCCGGCCGGCGGCCGAGTCCGCCTGCGACTCTGGTATGGGGTCCGGTCAGCCGCCAGGCGCACGCGCGCGGGCGTGAGCGAGTGCATGCTGGGAGGGTGATTGACTCAGCGCCGGGCCCGCCTGGCCCGCCGGGCCGGTCAGGTCCGCCCGGCCTGCCAGATCCGTCAGGCCCGGACGAGCGGGCCGCGACTCGGGCCGCGGCCGCTGCCGCCGCGCGCGCCATGACCGGTGCCGCCCCGCGCGCCGCGGCCGGCGCTGCCCCGCTCGCGTCAGCTCGCGCCGCGCCGCGGGTCACCTGGCCAGGAAAGCTCGTGGAGCGTGTCGTCGGCCTGCTGGCCGCCGACTACCGCCGCCCGGCTGGCCCGGCCGCCCTGGCGGCCGTGCTCGCGATCGCCTCGCTGCTGTTCGCTGTCCACGGCCACCCGCTGCCTGCGCTGGTGGCCGTGCCGCTGGGGGTGCTGGCCACCGCGCCGCTTGGCGTGGCCCGCCGGTTCCCCAGCGCCGCGATCGGGATCGTGCTGCTGGCGAACGCGGCCTTCCTGCTGTCCGGCAGGCTGTCCTGGCCCGCGGCATGCGTGGCGGCCTGGCTGATCGCGCTCGGCGCGTGCCCCGTCCTGCTGCCCAGGCCGCGCGCGGTCGCCGCGCTGGTGCTGACCGAGCTGGCCGTGCTCGCCGCCGTCTTCGTACCCGCATCCGTCAACCCGACCCCGTGGGACGCCACGGTGGCGGAGGCGGCGGCGGTCCTGCTGGCGTGGGGGGCGGGCGAGCTGCTGCGGTCCCGGCGGCAGGCGGCGATCGACCGGGCAGCGACCGCCGAGTGGGTGCGCTGCCTGAGCGAGCGCGCCGCCATCGGCCGCGAGCGGGCCTCCATCGCGCGCGAGCTGCACGACGTGGTCGCGCACCATGTGTCGATGATCGCGGTGCGGGCGGCAACCGCGCGCTACGCGATCGACGGGCTGCCGCCGCCGGGCGAGGCGGCGTTCGGCGAGATCGCCGAGGAGGCGCGCGCCGCGCTCACCGAACTGCGGATCGTGCTCGGCGTGCTGCGCGCTCCCGGGGGCGAGTCCGAGGCCGCGCCGCAGCCCAGGATCGCGGACGTGACTGACCTGGTGGGGCGGATGACCAGCGCGGGAGCGCGCATCACGCTGACGACGTCCGGCCAGCCGTGGCCGCTGCCGGGGTCGGTCGAGCTATGCGGCTACCGCATCGTCCAGGAGGCCCTGACCAACGCGGGCAGGCACGCTCCCGGCAGCCAGGTGCGGGTGGAACTGGGCTGGCGGGACGACGCCGTGCGGATCACCGTCCGCGACGACGGCGCAGCGCACCAGGCCGCCGCCGGCCGCCGGGAGCACCCAGGCGCTGGCGGATTCGGCCTGCTGGGGCTGCGGGAGCGGGTGGCGATGCTCGGCGGGCAGTTCGCGGCGGGGCCCGCCGGGGCGGCGGGCGGCTTCTGCGTATCCGCCCTGCTGCCCGCCGCACCGGACGGCAGCGGAGACGAGCCGGGATGACCGCAGGCAGCTCGCTGCGGCTGCTGGTGGCCGACGACCAGGCCGTCGTCCGGCTGGGTTTCACCGCGCTGCTCGATTCGCAGGACGACATGTCGGTCGTCGGTGTCGCCGGAGACGGCAAGGAGGCTGTCCGGCTGGCACGCCAGCTGCGGCCCGACGTCGTCCTGATGGACATCCGGATGCCCGTGCTCGGCGGTATCGACGCCACCCGGCTGCTACGCGAGGCGCAGGATCCGCCCCGGGTGCTCGTGCTGACCACGTTCGATCTCGATGACTACGTCTACGATGCCCTGCGGGCCGGCGCCAGCGGATTCCTGCTGAAGGACGCCACCCCGGAGGAGATCATCGGCGCGGTGCGCGTGATCGGTCAGGGCGAAGCCCTGCTGGCGCCGGCCGTCACCAGCCGGCTGATCGCCGAATTCGCCCGGCGGGCCAGGCTGACCCCGCCGCCTGAACTCGGCAGCCTCACCCCCCGCGAGCACGAGGTCCTGCTGCTTGTCGCCGGCGGCCTGGCGAACGCCGAGATCGCCGGGCGGCTCTGCCTCGCCGAGCAGACGGTGAAGTCGCATGTGAGCTCGGTTCTGTCCAAGCTTGGCCTGCGGGACCGGGTGCAGGCCGTGATCCTCGCCTACGAATCCGGCCTGGTGATTCCCGGCGCCACGGCCGGCGCCGATGACGGGGGGCGGACGGAGCTGCCCCGGTGACCGGCAGGTCGGCGGCGCTCATCGCAGCGACATGAAACGAGCGAACACGCTGAGGTGATAGCCGGCCAGAACAAGTGGGAGACTGACGGGCATGGACTGGGCCGCCCGGCAGGCCGCGCGTCATGCCTGACGGAAGCCGGCCAGCGGCGTCCGCGCCCGGCGGGCACCGCGGCGCCCTGCGAGCCGACTGCGGGCGCTGCTCGGGCCTGTGCTGCGCCGGGCCTGCCTTCGCGGTGTCGGCCGACTTCGCCATCAGCAAGGACGCCGGGCAGCCGTGCCCGAACCTGCAGCCGGACTTCCGCTGCGGCATTCACGACCGGCTCAGGCAGCAGGGGTTCCGCGGCTGCGCGGTTTACGACTGCTTCGGCGCCGGGCAGCAGGTCACCCAGGTCACGTTCGGCGGCCAGGGACTGGCGGCGGACGCCGGCCATCGCCGCGCAGATGTTCGGCGCATTCACGATCATGCGTCAGCTGCACGAGCTGCTCTGGTACCTGACCGAGGCTCTTACGCTGCCGCGGGCCCGCCCGGTGCATGCCGAGCTGCGCCGCGCGCTGGCCGAGACCGAGCGGCTCACCCAGCAGGGGCCGGTCGCGCTCGCGGAGCTTGACGTGGCCGTGCGCCGGGCGCAGATCAATGCCCTGCTGCTGCGGGCCAGCGAGCTGGCGCGGGCCGGAGCCGCGGGCGGCGGCGCCGACCTCAGGGGGGCCGACCTCAGCGGGAAGGACCTCAGCGCCGCTGAGCTGAGCGGCGCCAGCCTGCGCGGCGCCTGCCTGATCGGCGCGGACCTCAGCGGCGCGGACCTGAGCATGGCCGACTTCACCGGGGCCGACCTCAGGGACGCCGACCTGAGCGGCGCCGACCTGACGCAGAGCATCTTCCTCACCCAGTCCCAGGCCGATGCGGCGAAGGGCGATGCCGCCACCAGGCTGCCGCCGGCGCTGTCCAGGCCCGTGCACTGGCGGACGGCCTAGACCGCAGTCCGGCCCGGGCTGCCGCGCGGTGTTAGCGGCGGTCATGCACCTGCGCCGGGATGCCCGGCCGGAACGCGCGCTTCCGGAGAAACGATCTTAATGTCCGGCCGGGCTGGCGCGGATGAAGTCGGCGATCACCGCGCCGAGCCGCTGGCCGGCGTCTTCTTGCAGGAAGTGCCCGGCGCCGGCGATCACCGGATGCTCGAGGCCGGCCGCGCCAGGAATCGCACGCTGCAGGATCGGCGCCATCGCGCCGGTGATCGGATCGCCGTCGCTGAACGCGACGAGGAACGGCTTGTCCCAGCCGGACAGCTGCCGCCAGGCCGCCCGGTTGGCCTCGGCGGCCGGGTCATCGGGCGACGTCGGGACCAGGCCGGGCATGGCCCGGACCGCGGCCATGAAGCTCTCGTCCGGGAACGGCGCGGCATAGGCAGCGAGCACCGCGGCGGGCAGCTCCGTCTGGCAGCCGGACTGCACGAGCCGGGCGACCTGCAGCCGCGGCGCGGTGCGCACGACCTCGCGGAACCGCAGCCAGACGTCCGGCATGGGCTGGTCACCGGTCGGCAGCCCGGTGTTGGCCGCCACCACCCGGGCGAACCGGTCCGGGTGCTCGGCCGCCAGCCGCAGCCCGATCAGGCCGCCCCAGTCCTGGCCGACGAGGGTTAGCCCGTGCAGGTCAAGCCGGTCGAACGCGAGCGCCCGGATCCACTCGACATGCCGGGCGTAGCTGTGGTCAGCGATCTCGGCAGGCTTGTCCGACCGGCCGAACCCGGCCAGGTCGGGCGCGATCGCCCGCAGCCCGGCGGCGGCCAGCACCGGGATGACGTGCCGGTAGAGGAAAGACCAGCTCGGCTCGCCGTGCAGCAGCAGCACCGGCTCCCCGTCCGGCGGCCCGGCCTGCACGTAAGCGAGCCGGAGGCCGCCGGCGTCGGCGTACCGCGGCGGGTAACCGAAATCCGGCAGGCCGGCGAAACGATCCTCGGGCGTCCGCAGCACGCGCATGCGCTCATGCTGCCAGAGGCTGGCTCGCCAGGCGCCTGGCCTGCAATGTCATTATGGGCGGAACCGCGGGCCCGCCCAGCCGGCCCGGATCGATGCACGGCATCGACGGCAGGACACCGGACGCGCGCTGGCGGCAGAGCGTGCGCCGACAAGGAAGGCACATCGTGGCGATCGACCCGGTAACCAGTGGCGGGACTGTTCCGAGCCGGGCGCAGGTGGTGATCGTCGGCGGCGGGGTGATCGGCTGCAGCATCGCCTATCACCTCGCGCACCTGGGCTGGACCGACGTGCTGCTGCTCGAGCAGCACAGGCTGACGGCGGGGACGACCTGGCATGCCGCCGGGCTGATCACCTCGGCCGGGATGACGGACGAGACATCGCTGTTCTTCAGCCGGTACTCGCGTGATCTGTACGCGCGGCTTGAGCAGGAGACCGGGCACTCCACCGGGTTCCGCCCGGTCGGGCACATCTCGCTGGCGACCACCCCGCGGCGGCAGCGCGCCCTGCGCCGGGAGGCTGCCTGGATGCACGGCTTCGGCGTCGAGGACGTGGAGATCTCGCCCGCGGAACTGGCGGGAATGTGGCCGCTGGCCCGCACCGACGACGTGCTTTCCGCGTTCTACGTCGCCGACGAGGGCAGGGCCGACCCGGTCGGCGTGGCGACCTCGCTGGCCAAGGGCGCCAGGCAGCTGGGTGTCCGGGTGCTTGAAGGCGTGGCCGCGACCGGCGTCGAGGTGGCTGGCCGCCAGGTCCGCGCCGTGCGCACCGAGGCCGGCCGGATCGAGACCGAGGTGGTGGTGAACGCGGCCGGCATCTGGGCCAGGCAGTTCGGGGCACTGGCCGGGGTCGGCGTTCCGCTGCAGGCCGCCGAGCATTACTACCTGCTCACCGACACCGTGCCCGGGATGAGCCAGGACCTGCCGGTCATCGAGGACCCGGACAACTACGGCTACTACCGGCCGGAGGGCGACGGGATGCTGGTCGGCTTGTTCGAGCCGGCCGGCGCGCCATGGTCGCTGGACGGGGTGCCCAGGGGGTTCTCCTTCGGCAAGCTGCCGCCGGACTGGGAGCGGATGGAGCCGTATCTCGGCGCCGCGCTGAACCGGGTGCCGTCGCTGGCGGACACCGGCGTCCGGACGTTCTTCTGCGGGCCCGAGTCGTTCACCGCCGATGTCCGGCCGCTGCTCGGGCCCGCCCCTGAGCTGGACGGCTACTTCGTCGCGGCCGGCCTGAACTCGCTGGGCATCCTGTCCGGCGGCGGGGTCGGCATGATGCTCGCGCAGTGGATCGTGGACGGCATCCCCCCCGTCGACGCGACCGGCGTCGCCATCGACCGGACCGCCGCTTATGAGACGTCGCGGCGGTTCCGGGCCGAGCGCACCGTGGAGCAGCTCGGGGTGCTGTTCGGGGATGCGGTCTGGCCCGGCTGGAAGCCGTCGACCGGGCGGAACGTGCGCCGGTCGGTGCTGCACGAGCGGCTCGCCGCGGCCGGCGGCCATTTCGCCGCCTCGGCCGGCTGGGAGTTCGCCGAGTGGTTCGCCGAGCCGGGGGAGGCGCCGGCGGCCAGCCTCGACTTCCGGCGCCAGGACTCGCACGCGGTCGTCGGCCGCGAGCACGCCGCGGTCCGCGAGGCAGTCGGCGTCCTGGACATGAGCCTGATGGCGAAGTTCCTCGTGCAGGGACCGGACGCCGCGGCGGTGCTCAGCCGGCTTCGTCCAACGACGTGACGGCCGGCCAGGGCAGGCTCGTTTACACCCAGTGGCTTAACGAGCAGGGCGGCATCGTCGCCGACGTCACGGTGACCTGGCTGGAGCCGGCCAGGTTCCTGGTGGTGGCCAGCGACATCATCCACCGCCGGATCGAGCCGCTGATCAGGCAGGGCGACGCAGCCCGGCGAGGTAGTCACCGTCGCCGACGTGACCTCCGGCACCACCCTGCTGTCGGTGCAGGGCCCGGCGTCCAGGTTGCTGATCGGGCGGCTGACCGACGCCGATCTGTCCAACGAGGCGTTCCCGTACCTGACCGCGCGGCAGATCCATGTCGGGTACGCGCCGGTGCTCGCCATCCGGGTCACCTACGTCGGCGAGCTTGGCTGGGAGCTGCACGTGCCCGCCGAGTACGGGCTCGGCGTCTACGACGACCTGGTGGCGGCCGGCCGTCGACCTCGGCTTCCGGCCGATCGGCCTGTCCGCGATGTCCAGCCTGCGGCTGGAAAAGGGCTACCGCGACATGGGCGTCGACATCGACAACACCGATAACCCGCTGGAGGCCGGGCTGGGCTTCGCCGTCGCCTGGGACAAGCCCGGCGGGTTCACCGGCCGGGACGCGCTGCTCAGGGCGCGGGCCGGGGGACCGCCGCGGAACCGGGTGGTCAGCCTGATCGTCGATGACCCGGCGATCGACCTGTTCGGCAACGAGCCGGTGCTCGCCGATGGCGAGTGGGCTGGCTACCTGCGGGCCGCCGCCTACGGCTACACGGTGGGCGGGCCGGTCGGGCTGGCCCAGGTGAGCAACCCTGACGGGGTCACCGGCGAGTGGCTGAAAGGCAGCGACTTCCGCGTGCGCACCCCGGCCGGCCAGGTTCCCGCCCGGCTGCAGATCGCGCCGCTCTATGATCCGCAGCGGCTGCGCATCCTGGACCAGTGAGGAGTTAGCCCGGCCGCTTCAGCCTGCGCCGGGCGCTGGGGCAGGATGAGCCGGGTGACCAATGGTGACCTTCTGCGCGATGCGGCCGGGGAGCTGTACTCAGCTGACCCGGACGCACTTCATCGAGCGCCGCGGCGAGCTGGCGGCGCAGGCGCGCGCGCGGCCGGCGACGCACGGGCGGCGAAGAGCATAGCCGCGCTGCGGAAGCCGACCAGGTCGGCCTGGGTGCTGAACCAGCTGAGCCGCGCTGAGCCCGGCGTGACCAGCAGGCTTGACCAGCTCGGGGACGAGCTTCGGGCCGCGCAGCAATCCCTGGACGGCGCCGCCATCCGGGAGCTCTCGGTGCGGCGGCGGCAGCTGATCGGCGCCCTGGCCAAGCAGGCGTTCGCGGCCTGCGGCCTGCAGTCACCGCCCGCGGCGCTGCGGGATGAGGTGACCGCCACCCTCGGCGCGGCGATGGCCGACCCGCAGGTCGCCGAGCGGCTGCGGGCGGGAACCCTGGACCGGGCGGCCCGCCGGGACGGCTTCGGCCCGGGCGAGCCGCCGGCGCTGACCCTGGTGTCGCCGCCCAGCCAGCAGCGCCGGCCGCGCGGCGGGCACGCACCGCAGCGGCCGCCTGCCGCCGGGCCGGGCCCGGCGGCGAGGCCGCGCCCGCAGCAGGCCGCCCGGCCGCCGGGCCGCAGCCCGGCCGGGCCGCCAGCGAAGCCGTCGGCCAGGAGCCAGGCGGGGCCGCCTGCGAAAGCTTGCCGACCTGGCCGCCGCCAGGGAAAGGGCGGAGCGGCAGCGCCACCGCGAGGCGGTCGCCGCGGCCGAGCACGCGGCTGCCGCGGCCGACCAGGCCGCCGAGGCCGCCGACCAGGCGGAGCAGGACGCCGAGCGGGCTGTCCGGCGGCTGGAAGAGCAGCTTGCCGACGCGCGCCGCGACCTGGCCGAGGCCAGGCTGACGGCGCGGCGGGCCAGAACCCGGCAGCGCCAGGCCAGGCACGCGCTTGGCCGCCTGCGGGACTAGCGCCGGGGCGCATCACCGCGGCGGGCACGCCGCGCCGCCGCGGCTCACTGCTCAGACCCGATCGTGAACACATGCCAGCAGGTGGCTGTCGCCCACAAGGCGATCATGGTCACGACGAGGATCTCAAGCGCGTGCGCGCTGCCGGTGACCAGCCCGGCCAGCCCGGCGATGAGCGCGATCGCGCCGAGCCCGGTTGCGACCCAGCGGAGAATCTCGCCCGCCCGTGGCTGGGGATTCGTGTACAGGTCGCCGGCCCCGGCCAGCGCGCAGCCGGTGCCGAGCACGAGCACCACGGACGTGGTGGCCCACGCGGTGGAGAGCAGCAGCAGGCTCGTTCCCTGCAAGAATGCCGCGTACGAGAAGATGATCACCAGGATGAACAGGGACGATATCCCGTCCCGCCAGGTCAGTCCCATGGCCAGCACTCCCTTCGGCTGCTAGCGAAGTGCTGCCAGTCAAGTGTGCACACAAGTGCCCGCGAGTGGGTAGCTGAGGCGGCCGCGGCGCGACGGCACCGGGCTGCGCTCAGGGGTTGCGGCGGTGGCTCCGCGGGCTGTGCCGCAGCCAGAGGAACGCCAGCAGCCCGATCAGCAGCCATGGCAGCAGGTGGAGCGTCCAGAACGCCAGGTGCACGGTGGTGATGATGATCGCGATGACGAGTAGCGGAGCGAGAATGCGGTGGCGCTGCGGCGCGGCCGGCGGGGGCGAGGGAACTGCCGGCGCCCCGGGCGCCGGGCAGGTCGTCAAGCAGCCCGCCCAGGTCCGCGTGGGTCTTTGCTCGCATTGCCTGATCGAGGCGCTCGTCGAACTCGGCCTGGCTGAGCCGCCCGTCGCCGTAGTGCCTGGACAGCTGGTCCGCGACCGCGGCGCGCTCGGCGTCAGAGACTCGCATGCCGGGGTTGATGTAGCTGGCGTTGCCTGCGTCGCTTGCGCGGCGGCGGTATCGCCTTCCTGCCGCGGAGCTGGCTGGCGCTGACATGATGACGGCCTCCTCGGCTATCGCTACCGGCTCTGCCAGGACTGGGCGAACTGGCTAGCGACGGACTGCTCTGTTTCCTCGTCCGGCATCAGCAGCCAGCCGGCCAGGTAGATGGGCACGCCGACGCCGCCAAGCACGGTCAGCACGGCGAGCAAGATGCGTACGACGGTGACGTCCACGTCGAGATAGCGGGCGATGCCGGCCGCGACTCCGGCGAGCATCCGGCCCTGGACCGGCCGGCATAGCGTGCGCGGCCCGGCAATGGTGCTGCTTTCCTGGCTGGCAGGTGCGGGGGTGCTGGCTGCGTGATCTGCAGTGGTTGTGTTCATGGCTTCAGCCTGCTCCGGCGTGCCTGGCCAGTCGATCAGGAAGACCCCGGATCCGACCCTGATCGCGGGCCGCCCGGATCAGGGTTCGCCCGGATAGCCGGGCCGCCGATCTGGCGAGATGATGGAAGGGTGAAGCAACGAGCCGGCCGGGGATCGACCTGGCGCCCTGACGGCCCGCCGGGCGGTCGCTGGACGGGCCAGCCTGCCCGTGACGACGTGCAGCGCCGCCGGCCCTGGCGGGACCGCCAGCGGCCGTGGCGGCACGGCAGGGAGACGGGCCTGCTGCGTCCGAGAGGCAGCGGGCCGTTGCGGCGTGAGCAGGAGAACCGCCTGGCCGGCGGGGTGGCGGCCGGGCTGGCGGCGCGCACCGGCCTGGACGTGACGGTCGTGCGTACTGTGTTCATACTGGCCGCCCTGGCCGGCGGATTCGGCGTGGCCGCCTACGTCGTGGCCTGGCTGCTCGTGCCCGCGGCCGGCCAGCAGCGGAACATCGCCAGCGAGGCGATGACCGACCGGCGCGGCATCGGGCTGACCGCCGTTCTCGGGTCGCTGCTCGTCGTAGTCCTGCTCATCGCATCCGCGCTGGGCGCCGGCTGGCTCGGGTCGCTGGCCTGGCCGCTCGTCATCAGCGTGGCCGGGATCGTGCTGATCTGGAGAAACGCCCCGGCAGACGAGCAGGCGACGATGCGGCGCCTGGCCGAGCCGCTGCTGCGCCTGGCCGAAGGCGACGGGCGGTCACGGTTCGCGGCTCGAGCGTCGATCGCGAGCCTGCTGCTCGCCGTCGGCCTGTTCATCCTGCTGTCCGGACCGGTGCGGGAGGCGCTGCTGCGGCCGCTTGGCGGCCTTGTCCTGGTGATCGCCGCGTTCGTGGTCGTGCTCGGCCCGTGGTGGCTGCGCATCGCCCGCGATCTCGTCGTCGAGCGCCAGGCCAGGGTCCGGGCGGAGGAGCGGGCCGACATTGCGTCGCGGGTACACGACTCGGTGCTGCAGACGCTCGCCCTGATCCAGCGCCGGGCCGACGAGCCGCAGCAGGTCGTGCAGCTTGCCCGGGCGCAAGAGCGCGAGCTGCGCTCCTGGCTCTTCGACGGCCGCGCTCCCGGCTCGATGGACGGCCGGGGGCTGACCGTAGCCGCCGGGGTGCGGCTCATCCAGCAGGAAGTGGAGGCACAGCACGGGATAGCCGTCGAGGCCGTCACGGTGGGGGACTGCGAAGTCGACGATGACCTCAGCGCCCTGCTGGCGGCTGCGCGGGAGGCGACGGTCAACGCGGCGAAATGGTCCGGCGCCGAGGTGGTCTCGGTGTTCGCCGAGGTGGAGCCGACGGAGGTATCGGTGTTCGTCCGGGACCGCGGGCGGGGATTCGACCCGGCCGCAGTGCCGGATGACCGGAAAGGGCTGGCCGAGTCGGTGCACGCCAGGATGACCCGCCGCAGCGGGTCCGCTGCGGTCCGCAGCGTCCGGGGCGAGGGCACCGAGGTGTCCCTGACGATGCCACGCGCCGCGGGCACGCCGCAGTCGGGCCGGGCGTGAACGCGCCAGGGATGCGTGCCCCGGCCGGCCTGCCGCGGGTCTTCTTCGTTGACGATCATGGCCTGTTCCGGTCCGGGCTGCGGTCCGAGCTCGGCGATGAGGTCGAGGTGGTAGGCGAGGCTGACGACGTCGAGCCGGCCATCACGATGATCGGCCAGTGCGTCCCCGACGTCGTCCTGCTCGACGTGCACCTGCCCGGCGGCGGCGGCCAGGCCGTGGTCAGGGCGATCAAGGCCGCGCACCCGCAGGTGCGCTTCCTTGCCCTGTCCGCCTCGGATGCCCCCGAGGACGTGATCGCCGTGATCCGGGCGGGCGCCCGCGGTTACGTGACGAAGACGATCTCCGGCGCCGGGCTGATCGACGCGGTGCGCCGGGTGGCGGCCGGCGACGCGGTCTTCTCACCCATGCTGGCCGGCTTCGTCCTTGACGCCTTCTCCACCATGCCCCCGGCCAGCCCGGACCGCCCGTCCTTCGATCCCGAGCTGGACCAGCTGACCGCCCGCGAGCGGGAGGTACTCCGGCTGATCGCCCGCGGGTACACCTACAAGGACATCGCGCGGGAGCTCTTCATCTCCGTCAAGACGGTCGAGAGTCACGTTTCCTCGGTGCTGCGCAAACTCCAGCTCACTACCCGCCACCAGCTGACCAGGTGGGCCACCGAGCGGCGGCTGAACTAGCGATGCGGTAGACCGGCGGGACGCCGGGCCGAGCGACGCGCCGGCCAGGAATCTTGAGCGATATCAGCCGGGCACGCCAGCGAGCTGATCGATCAGCATTGTCAGGCGCGCTTGGTGGTAGTCCGGGCGGAGCCGGCGGGCACGGGTGAGGGTGGCGATGCCGTGCAGCGCGCTCCAGACGACCTCGGTCAGGGTGTCAGGGTCATGCCTGCCGGCCAGTGGCGTGACCGCTTCCGCAAGCTCGGCGAAGGCGGCTTGCAACTCGCGGGGCGTCTCGGGCTGGCCGAAGGGCAGCTCGGTGCTGAGGGTGAACATGGCGTCGTAGAGGGCCGGATGCTCCAGGGCGAAGCCGACGTAAGCCCCGGCGAGATCTCGTAGCGCGGCTTCGGAGGAACCGGCGGCCTGCCGTGCGTTTCTCAGGATGACGCGCAGTTCGGCGAATCCCTCGACGGCGACCGCGTCGATAATGTCCCCTTTGCTGGCGAAGTGGCTGTAGAGGACCGGCTGGCTGTATTCGATCCGGTCGGCCAGCCGCCGGGTGGTGACGGCGTCCCAGCCCTCGGCTTCGGCCATCTGGCGGGCGGCCGTGATGATGGCCTGGCCCCGGCGTGCCCGGTCGCGCTGGCGGCGCTCGGCGACGGTCATGGCAGCAACTATAGCATCGCTAGGTGGAATAGCATCGATAGGCATATCGTTGCTAGTAGTGCTAGCGTCGCTAGGGACGGAAGGAGCCTCCCCCATGACCACTGACCACCACCAGCTCGCTGAGCGCTACCTGGCCATGCTCAACCAGCACGACCCCGACGCCGTCGAGGGCTTCGTGGCCGCCGGCTACATCAACCACAATCCCTTCGTCGCCGATGGCCGCGAAGCCAACCGCGCCTTCTGGGCCGCCTTCTTCACCGCGTTCCCCGACCTCACCGCCGCCATGGACGACCTCATCCAGGCCGGTGACCGGGTGGCCGGGCGCTTCACCTACCGGGCCACCCACCGCGGGCCGTTCTACGGCATTCCGCCTACCGGCCGGCCGATCGAGATGCGGTCGATCGACATCTGGCGGGTTCACGACGGCGAGTTCGCCGAACACTGGGACGAACTCAACCTGCTCGAGGTGTTCCAGCAGCTTGGCGTGATCCCCGCACTGGACCTGGCCGCCCCGGAGGTCACATCATGACCGTCCTCGCTCAGCTGCTCATCGCCGCGGCCCTGGTAGCCACCGCCGTCATCTTCGGCACTGACGTCTTCGCGGCGGTCGTGCTCCGGCCTGCCCTCGCCTGCGTGGATGACCGCACCCTGACCGGCGCAACCGGCTACATGCATGACTACGCCGACCGGCGCCTTCCCGTGCCTGGCGCGATAGGGCTGGCCGCCGCGGTCCTGGGCACTGCCGTGGCGGTCCTGGCCGGGCACCCCGGCGCCGTCGTCGCCGGTGGCGCGGCAGTGCTCGCCATGGCCGTCTGGCTGCTCATTTACCGCAGCGTCAGCGCCCCCGTCAACCGCCAGCTCACCGCCGCCGCGCACGACGGGCGCATCCCGGGTGACGCACGGGCCCTGCAGCGGCAATGGGACCACGTCATCAACGCCCGGGCGGCGCTGCAGGCCGTGGCCGTCGCGGCCCTATGCGCCGCGCTCATCCTGTCCTGACGAAAAGGCTGGCCGCCCGGTCCCGCATTCCGTGGCCGGGCGGCCAGCACCATGAGAAGGAAAACGTCGCGTCTGAGCTGGGCGGGCGGCGCTCCTGAGGTGAGTTCCTGCTGACCGGCTTGCGGTGTTCACCCTGCTCGTGGTGCTGCCGGGGCCGGGTCCGCAGTGTCCGGCACCTGTTACGCCACGGTGCTGCAGCAGCAGGTCCGGCCGGCCATGCTGGCGCGGGTCAGCGCGTTCTCGCTGACCGGTTCATTCGCGCTGGGATCGGCTGGCTTCGCGGTGATCGGCCCGCTGGCGGCCGTGGCCGGGGCGGGCAGGCTGCTCGGCTTCGCGGCGGCCTGGGGACTGGCCAGCCCGGCGGTGGTGCTTGCCGTTCCGGCAGTCCGGTCGGTCAGCCAGGTACGCGCTGATTCGCCCGCGCCAGCCGCTAGGCAACAACGAGCCCTGGCCGTCCGGCCAGGCGGCCGGGGTCCGGGAGGTAGCGTGCGGCTATGACGATCGAGACGCGCCCGCTGGGGCGGACCGGGACGGCCGTGACCATCCTGGGGTACGGGGCCATGGAGTTGCGCGGCCGGCCGCATGGCCGGGCGGTTGACGACGAGGAGGCCGGCTGCTCAACGCGGTTCTCGACGGCGGGATCAGCCTGATCGATACCTCGATCGACTACGGCCGGAGCGAGGAGCTCATCGGCCGGCATCTCGGTCATCGCCGCGACGAGTATTTCCTGGCCTCGAAGTGCGGGTGCCTGCTCGGCGACCCGCGGCCGGCGCCACGCCGCCGTTCCCGCACGACTACAGTCCCGGCAACGTCCGGGCCGGGATCGAGCAGAGCCTGCGCAGGCTCGGCACGGACCGGCTGGACCTCGTGCAGGTGCACATGTCGCCCAGCCGCGCCCAGCTGGAGGCCGGCCGGACCGTCGAGACGCTGCAGTCGCTGCGCGAGGAAGGAAAGGTCCGCTTCATCGGGATGTCGGGAATCCTCCCGAATCTGCCCGATCACATCGCCATGGGTGTCTTCGACGTATTCCAGATCCCCTACTCGGCGGTCCAGCGCGAGCATGAGGACCTCATCTCCGCCGCGGCGGCCGCGGGAGCCGGCACGCTGATCCGCGGCGGCGCGGCCCGCGGCGGCCCGGCAGCGGACAAGGGCTGGCGTCAGGGGCCGCTCGGGCTCCCGGCCGGCGAGGGCCAGCGCCGCTGGGAGTCCGCTGGCCTGGACGATCTTCTCGCCAGTATGACCCGGCTCGAGTTCGTGCTGCGCTTCACGCTCAGCCACCCTGACCTGTCAAGCACGATCGTCGGGACGTCCAGCGTCGATCATCTCCGCTCCAACCTGGCCATCGCGGCGAAGGGGCCGCTCCCGGCCGACCTCTACGAGGAAGCCAGGCAGCGGCTGGTGCCGGCGGCCCGGTAGGGCCGGCGGGCCGGACAGGGAGAGCGGGCCGGTAACGCCCGAAATGGCCGGGCAGGAAATGCGCAAAAGAAGATCGTGGCCATTGTTTTGCGGTCCGGTGGCGCACGGCCACGCCCGATGGCTGAAGCACGCGCATAGAATCTAACGGCCGGCCGGGTGGCCTGCCGCTAATACGGTCAGCGGTCACTCACAAGCCCGTTTCCGACATGGAGGCATTGCCGTAATGTGCACCAGCTTCAGGCTGAAGGCCCAGGACTCGGCGGTGGTGGTCGGCCGGACAATGGAGTTCCCGAGCCTTATGGAAGCCAGGATCACGGTCCTGCCGCGCGGATTCGAGGGCACCGGCATCGCGCCGTCCGGTGACGGCAGGAAGTGGGCCGCCGAATACGGCGCGGTAGGGATGGACTGCTTCGGCCGACCCGGGTGGATGACCGATGGCACCAATGAGCGGGGCCTGTATGCCGGCCTGCTGTACATGCCCGGCTTCGCCGGCTACGCGCCCGCCGCCGGGGCGGACCCGGTTGCGTGCATGTCGGTTGTCAACGTCGTGGCCTATGTCCTTGGTACCTGCGCCTCGGTCGAGGAGGCGAAGGCCGCCATGTCCGGCGTGACCGTCTGGCCGTACCCGGTCGACGCTTTCGGCTTCGCGCCTCCCGCGCACCTCATCCTGCACGATGCCGGCGGGAAGTCGGCCGTCGTCGAGTGGCGTGATGGCGAGATGGTGATCTTCGACAACCCCATCGGGGTGGCCACGAACTCGCCCCAGCTGGATTGGCACCTAATCAATCTGAGCAACTACCTCGGGCTTCGGCCGGACAATCCGGCCAGCCGCACGATCGAGGGGGTCGAGATCCCTTCCCTCGGCCAGGGCCTGGGAATGCGCGGCATCCCTGGCGACGCGAGCTCGCCATCACGTTTCGTCCGCGCGGTGTGCTACGTGGCCGCCCTGCTGCCGGTGCCGAACGCCGCCGGGCTTGAGCAGGCCGCGCTGCACCTGCTGAACGACTTCGACATTCCGTTCGGATCGGTCCGCGGCGGCGACGATCCGTCAGCTGACGACCACACGCTCTGGTCGACGATCTCCAGCCTCACGGCCCGCCGCTATGCCATCCGCGGGTTCGACGACCCCACCACGTACGTCGTCGACCTGGCCACCACGGACTTCACGCCAGGCGAGCCGCGCCAGCTTCCGCTGCCGGCTGGCGGCTTCACGGCGCTGACGATCTAGCCTCAGCTCCGGGCAGCCCGGCTGGCGGATGCGGCAAGATCGCGGGGCCTCCCGTGGACAGGCCTGCCCGGTAATCGCCGGCGATCTCGGGCTGACGCTCAGGCCGCCGGCCTCGTGGCCGCGGCACGGCCGGCCTGGTTTAGCGGACGCGCCGAGCCAGCGACGCTGCCCTCGGGTTCAACGGCTCGCGGGTGATAATTGCCGCGGGCCAGCTGAGCGCTTCCGGCGTGGTGCGGCCAGGCTGCCCGGCTGCCGGGACGCCATGGCCGCGCCCCGGCGCCGGTCATCAGCCCCGGGCGCCGCGTCAGCGGTGCACGTGCGCCAGCGGGCCCTTGTTGTCCGGGAACGAGCCGGTGTTCAGCACCTGGATGCCGGCATGCTGCCGGCCGTTGAACGGCGTCACCACCGGAGCGGTGGCCCCGGCCTCGCAGCCCAGCCGGAACGGCACCCTGGGGTTGTTAAACCACAGGCCTAGGTGGTACTGATGCGTCGGGCCGAAGGTCGTCGTGCCGCCGGGAGATACCGAGAACGTCTCGGAATCGAAGACGCCACGCACCGTCGCGGTGCCGTTGCCGTGCCGCCCGACGTTGACGTCGGTCTGGTACCAGGCGACGCCGAACGGCTTGTTCGGCACCTGGATCACGAACAGGTCGAAGCTGGCCCGGCGGGGCATGCCGTGCAGCGAGATGTGCATCTTGTCGTTGAGGTCACCGCGGGTGATGGTCACCCGTCCGCGGGCATGCGGCAGGCAGGCCGAGATGCCCGCGGATCGGGTCAGCGAGAACGAGAACTTGCGGCTGGCGTGCGCGGTCGGCGAGGCGATCGCCACCGCTGCGGCGGTGATCCCCGCGCCGGCGACGACGCCGGTCGCGCCGGTCACTGCGAGCACGCGCCGGGACAGGCGGATCGGGAAACGGCTGCGAGTCATGGGCTGGCCCCCTGGCTAGTCGAATGGCTTTGCTGGTAGGCGGGTCGGCCGACTTGACCAAGACATTACTCTTGCATTAGCAAAACGCTACTAACTCCGGGGCCCGAGTAGCATTCCGTGTGCGGCAACCGGCTGGATCGAAGCCAGCCCGGTGCGGAGTGTCGTCGGAGCCGGTTACCGACGTGCAGGCTGGGGGCCAGGTGGCAGGCGTGCTGCGGTTTCCGCCCGCAAGGCCGCTTCCAGCAGTGGGAGTCCCTGCTCGGCAACCACGGCAAGCGGCAGCGCGCGGGGATTTCCTGGTTCGCCTTCGGCGCGAACGAGGTCATCGTCACCGGCCTCGCAAGCCTGGCCGCTGGCTATCCGGGGAAGATTCACGCTGCGGCCGCGGCTGGGGCCGCCGTTTTGTCGGTGGCTCGCGATAGCGTTCAAATACCGGTTCGAATCAGCTCACTCGCAGTGCAGGAGGATCGTGTGGCTGCTGAGCGGGAGCTGATCGGATCTGATCCGAGCTGGCGAGGAGGTGCGGGGATGCGGTTACCGGGCCAGCCGCCTGCGGGCAGTGCTGTCCCGGCGGCCGCTGAAATGCACCAGGGCGCGTTGCCTCAGGCTCCGGCATCGGCGGCTGATGCGGTGGCGATGGCTGAGGCCGGGCTGAGGTTCCTGGCGTCGGCTGACATGGTGTCGGTTCCGGCGGGGGTGCAGGCGGAGTGCCTGCGGGCGTTGGAGCGTGCTGGGTCGATGCGGGTTGCCGCGCGGGCGCGGGTGCTGTCGGCTTTCGCGGCGGGCCGTGGGTTCGAGGATGACGGGCAGGGGTCGGCGGGGGCGTGGCTGCGGTGGCAGGCGCGGATCACCCGCGGCGCGTCGGCCGGGGCGGTCGGCTGGGCGCGGCGGCTGGCCGCTCATCCGGCGGTGGCCGCTGCGCTGGCGGCGGGGGACTTGTCGGCTTCGTGGGCGCGGGAGATCTGCGGCTGGAGTGACCGGCTGCCCGCCGGCCACCGGGCCGATGCCGACGAGGTGCTGCTGGGCGCGGCGGCCGGCGGCGCCGAATTCGCGGACCTGGCCGGGCTGGCGGAGGAGATGTACCGGCGGTGCGCGCCGCCGGACCCGGATGGCAGCGATGACGGCTTCGCGGACCGCTGGCTTCGGCTGGACCTGACGTTCCGCAACGCCGGCCGGGTGGAAGGTGATCTGACACCGCAGTGCGCGGCCGCGCTGCAGGCGGTGCTGGAATCGCTGGGCAAGAAGGCCGGCCCGGAGGATGTCCGCAGCAAGGGCCAGCGGGATCATGACGCGCTGGAGGAGGCGTGCCGGCGGCTGATCGGCGCCGGGTGCCTGCCGGAGCGGGCCGGCCAGCCGGCGCAGATCCAGCTGCACATGACGCTGGACCAGCTCCGCGGCCTGCCCGGCGCGCCGGACGCGGAGGCCGAGTGGGCCGCTCGCGGCCCGGCCGCGCCGCCGGGCAGCGAGTGTGATGCCTCGATCGTCCCGGTCGTGTCCGGTCACGTCGACCCGGCCGTCCTGGACCAGCTTGCCGCCGCGCTGCTCGGCCAGACCACGTCCCCGGGCCCGGATCCGGGCTCAGGGCCTTCGGTGCCCCGGTGGCTGGCCAGGTTCCCCGCAGCCACGGGCACCAGGGCGGCCGGGTTGTCCCTGCTGCCATCAGATTCCCCCGCGGCACAACGCACTCCCCAGGCGCCGGGCCCGCTGCGGCCGGGCTCGGACGCCCCGTCGGCCGCGGCCACGGTGCGGGCGCTGGTGCTCCGGCACGCGGCGGACCTGCTGTCCGGACCGGCCGGCCTGGCCGCTTTCTTGCGCACCGGGCTGCTGGACGGCCCGGCAGCCAGCATCAGCCTGCCGCTCGATGTGGGCCGGACCACCGAGCAGATTCCGGCGCACCTGCGCCGCGCAGTGATCGTGCGGGACAGGCACTGCGGCTTCCCCGGCTGCACCATGCCGCCGCAGGCCTGCCAGGTCCATCACCTGATCCCCAAAGCGCAAGGCGGCCCGACCCGGCTCAAAGACCTGATCCTCGGCTGCACCTTCCACCACCTGATCGCCATCCACCGCTGGGGCTGGCAGCTCATCCTGAACCCGGACGGCACCCGCACCGCCATCAGCCCCGACGGCCACCGCGTCCTGCACAGCCACAGCCCGCCAGCCCGCGCCGCCTGACCGGCGGTCAATTGGTCGGCTCTCCCTGGCTACCTGGCACACGGCGCCGCTGACAGGGCACGATCGGCGGCTATGACAGGAGACGGCTGGCCGCGCGGGTCACCACCCCGGCCGCGCCGAGGTTGCCTGCGGCCCGACGCCGGATGCCGAGGCGGCTGGCGTCGGCCTGATCAGGTGGCTGTTCAGCCGCCGCCACCCGAGCTGCCGGCAAGCGCCTCACCCGGTTCAGCATTGCTCCCCGAGATGGTGCGGCTGCCGCCGGACGCACGGGTGATCTCGACTCGGCGGGCCTGTGTCCTGGGCGAGAGGGGAATGGTCACATGCAGGACACCGTCGGCGTAGCCGGCGGTGAGGTTGTCGGAGTCCACGCCCTCGCCGAGGGACAGCTGGCGGGTGAAGGATCCCTGAGGCCGCTCGGCGACAAGGACCTGCTCGCTCTCACCGTAGCGCGGGGCGCGTTCGGCCCGGATCGTCAAGGTGCTGTGCTCGACGGTCACCTCGACGCTGTCAGGATCCGCGCCGGGCAGGTCAGCCTCGACATGATAGCTGCCATCCTCGGCGCGGTAGACGTCCATGGGCATGCCGAGCGGGGCGCGCGTCCCGGTCGCGGCCATGGAGATGAGCCGCTCGAAAGGATCCCGGAACGGCTCGAATCTGAACACTGCCATCACTGCCTCCTCGGGTGAAGCCTGCACAGAATGTCCTGGCGCGGCGGTGATCACACTGCCGGTCCCGGGCCTGCCGAACGACCCGCGCGGTGCTACTTGAAGCCGCCCTCCCTGGCCACCCGGCCTTCCCCGTGCGCCGGGTCTTCTTTGCCCTCCTTGGCCGCTGGGCCTTCCCTGGCGCTCAGCAGCGGCTTGGTCGCCTCGATCACGTTCTCAGCGAACTTCCGCTGGGAAGCGAGCAGTTGCCCGGCGAAGTCGTAGGCGCTGGCCACGAGCTCCTCGGGCCTGGGCGGCGGGATGGACGGCGTGATCGACTGGCCAGTACCGAGCTTGTTCACCACGTCCACTACGCCATCAATGTCCCAGGTCAGCCGGACCGCTACCCGGATTAGGTCGTGCTGCTCGGCGGAGTCGAGCTGGCCCGCCAGGGTCACGATGCCGTTCCGCACTCGTGCTGTGACCTTTGCCGGGTCCGCGAGCAGGATCTGGGCGAGCATCTCGCGGACCTCCCGGGCGATGTCCTCGTCTGGGCGGAGGAAAACGCTCAGCAGGTCACAGCGGCTCACGATCCCGATCAGCTTGCCGCCGATGCCACCCCCGAGCTCGCCGCCGGCGTCGACCACCGGCAACCGCTTGAGGTGGCGGCTGTTCATGATCCTCGCAGCAGCCGGCAGCGTTGCGTCCGGGTGGATCGTAATGGCCGGCGAAGTCATCAGCTCACCTGCCGTCAGGCCCCAGTGCCTCTTATCGCCGGCGTGCAAGTGGAGGTGGCCACCTGATTTAAGCTGTGCCTCCCGCGCGTGCTTGTCCAGCACGCCGAGCAGGTCAGCCTCGGACACCACCCCGGCGACATGGCGGCCCAAGATCAGCACCGGCACGGCGCTGATCTTGTGCCCGGCCATCAGGACGGCGATCTCCTTGTAAGGGGTCATCCGGTCAACGGTCACCACCGGCGTCGTCATGACGTCCCTGACCCGGTGATGCCATCGCCCATGGTGCTTGCCCTCACCGCGGGCACGGGGACCGGCGGTCACGGACGCGGCTGTCGCCCGTTCCGTTGAGTGCTCCCGCGTGTGGTCCTCGACCGAAGCGAGCGCCCGGGACACATCAGCCGCAGTCGCCCTGCCGTGCAGGGACTCGTAATAAGTAACGCCGAGGTGACGGACCATCGCGTCACGATGAAGATCAGTGCGTGTCATGTCCGCGCCCCCTCTCGTGATCCGTTACCGGGGGGTACTGCACACTCCCGCGGGACCAGTATCGCTCTCCAGCCGCCGGGTTCATCACGGCCATATGTCACGGTCAGCAGGGACCTCGGTCACAGCGCACCGGGCCAGCCCAGGCCGGGCCGGCTGATGCCGGTTGCCGGCGGCCGGATTATCCGCGGACCGTCGGTAGCCGCTGCCCGTGGCCAGCCGGGTACCGGAGGAATGACAGCACGCTGCTGGCTGAGTCGTTGGGTTGATCCAGCGGAAGCCGGTCAGTCGAAGTCCTGCTCCCATAATGCGTGTCCCACTCGAAATAGGATCTGTGGGTGACCGGCAGGCAGGCGGGTTGCCTGGGCCGGATGCATGGAAACGTGCGCGGCCATGGTTTCGTTGGTGCGACTACCTCAGCCAGAGAGAGACCGAAGCTCTGGTGAGCCTCACCGGGACACCGGGAGACGGCCAGGGAACGGAGGTGCCGGCCTTGGAGACGTCAGCGGTCCTCGCCAGCGCAGAGGACCGGGTAGTCGGCGAAGCGGTGGCCGCGCTCGAGCGACGTCATCTGGCACACCAGCAAGCGTCCAGCCCGGAAGAGCGCCGTCGCTACTTGCGGGATCTCTTCGGGCTTGTCGTCAGGTGCGCGCAGGAGGGCGACGCCGAGCCGATCATCGCGTCGTCCGGGCAATTCGCGGCGGATCGCTTTGCGGACGGCTTCGAGATTGCCGAGAGCCAGGGGATATTCAACGTCCTGCAGGAGGTGCTCTGGAGCCACGTAGCCAGCACGTTCGCCGGTGACCAGCGGATCGAGGCGCTCAGGCTAGTGAACGCCATCCTCGGGGCGGGGAAAGACGCGCTGGCCAGAACCTATGTGGCTCTGGCCAGCCGGGAACGCGGTCATCTGGGCGAGCAGCCGGCGGCGCCGCGGGAAGGTGGCGAGGCGGCCACCGGGGGCAGCCGGGCTGGGGCCGCTGGCCTGGCGGGCGCCGCCGTGAAGACGGGAATCCGCGGGCATGTTGGCGTCATCACCCTTGACGACCAGCGCAGGCGCAATGCCCTCAGCGCTCAGATGGCCAATGGCATCACCGCCGCTTTCGGGAGCCTGCGAGCCGACGGCGTGCGCGCTGTTGTGCTCCGCGCAGCGGCGGGAATGCACGTCTGGTCGGCCGGCCAAGACATCAATGAGCTTCCCCGGGGCCGCGTGACCCGCTCGCCTACAACGACCCGCTTGAACAGCTGCTCCGCGCCATCCGCAGCTTCCCCGCTCCGGTCGTTGCCATGGTGCACGGGTCGGTGTGGGGCGGGGCGTTCGACCTGGTGCTCAGCTGTGATCTGGTGATCGCCGACGAGACGGCGACGTTCGCCATCACAGCCGCAAACCTGGGAATGCCGTACAACACCACCGGGCTGCTGCATTCCCTCGGACGGCTGCCCGTCAACCTTGTCAAGGAGATGTTCTTCACCGCGGCGCCCCTCGACGCTCAGAAGGCCAGGGAATGGCTGGTGGTCAACCACCTGGTGGGGTCGGCTGACCTCGAAGGGTTCACCCTCGACCTGGCTGCGACGATGGCGTCGAAGTCGCCGCTGGCGATGGCGGTCGTCAAGGAACAGCTCCGGGTGCTTACGGATTACCAGCCCATCGCGGCCCAGGTGTACGAACGCGTCCAGGGGCTGCGACGGGAGGCTTACGACAGCAGCGACTATCTCGAGGGCCTGAAGGCTTTCGCCGAGAAACGCCCGCCGAACTTCCGGGGCACCTGACGCCACCAAACCCTTGCGGTTCACGTTCTCGCCTCCCGGCGAATTGTCAGTACCGCACGGTGCACGTGGATCGTCTGCAGCCGGCGCGCCAGTGGGCAGCCGCGACGCGTTTCGGCACGACCATGCGCCACGCGTCGATGACGAACTCGCGCATCTCGGCCAGGCCGAGTGCCGCGATCTGCGCGTCAATCCAGTTGAACCGCTGGTCGCTGGCCCGGGCCAGGCAGAACCTGGCGGGCTCGGCCGCGATCAGCGCGGCGCGTTGTTCCTTCGGGAAGCCGAAGCCCAGGATCGTCTCGTCCGGTGAGATCGCGGCATAGACGATCCTGCCCACCCGGAACTTAACCTGATCGCGGATCAGGTGCTCCTCGGTGCGCGGCAAGGACAGCGCCAGCGCGCGGACTTCCCGGACCGTTACCATCGGCCCGGATTCTACGGCCAGCGCCCGGGCGCGGCCGGCCGGAGCGGTCCCGCTCAGGCGCGGATCTGGTCGCGGACGGCGGCGGTGACCTGCCCGGCACGGGCGATGATGGCGTCGGCCTTGTCGGTCTCGGCAATCATCTGCAGGCTGGCCTGCTCGTCGGCGATCGCGGCGAGATTGATCTCGACGTTCACGCGAGCGGTGGCCACCGCGGCGCGCGCGGCCTCGGCGGCGGCCGCGACGTCGCTGATGACATTGGGATTGCTGATAGCCATGAGTGCCTCGGCGAGATCGACCACCATCGCCGCGACGCCGATGACCTGGGCCGGCGGCCAGGCAGCGTCGATGAGCGCCTTGGCTATGGCCCCGGAGCGGGCGGCCCGTTCCGCCTCGGTGGACTTGGGGAGCATGAAGGCATGGGCCACGGCGGAGAACCCGTCGGCGTCAGCATCGGCGAGCCGGAGCGCGATCCGGCGTAGCTCGTCGGCCTCGGTGATGATGCGGCCGATCGTCTTCTGATGCTCGGCGTAGCTCGCTCCGGTGGTGTACCTGGCGACCATGGCCAGCAGGGCGGCGCCCTGCGCTGCGTGCAGGGCTGCGGTGGCGCCACCGCCGGGGGCGGGCACGCGGTCAGCAAGCCGGGCCAGGAAGTCGCCGATCTTCTCGTCGGTGATGGGCACTCGTCCCCCATGAGTCTGCCGGTCTTGCGCGGGCGCGAAGATCTTCCCACGCCGGCCGGCCGTCAGGCCCGGTCGCCGCGAAAGCCTGGCCGGTAACGCCGCGGGGCCGGGCGGCGGGACCGGCGTTGCTAGCGTCCTGACCGTGGGTGCGTTGCTTGGTCTCCTTGCCGCCGTGGCCTACGGCTCTTCTGACTTCGCCGCCGGGGTGGCGAGCAGGCGGTTCGACGCCGGTCCGGTGACGGCGGCAGCCCAGGTGCTCGGCCTGGTCATGGCCGGGGCGGCGGTCCTGGTCTTCCCGGGCGCCGGGCCGTCGTCGGCGGCCCTGGGCTGGGGCGCCGTCAGCGGGCTTGGCAGCGCGGTTGGCACGTTCGCGCTCTTCCGCGGCCTGGCCGTCGGCCGGATGAGCGTGGTCGCCACGCTCTCCGCGGTGCTGGCCGCCGTCATCCCGGCGGTGACCGGCCTGGCGCTCGGTGATCACTTGTCGGTTGTCGCGCTGGCCGGCATCTGCATCGCGATCCCGGCGATCGGCCTGGTCTCCTGGCAGTCAGGCGCAGGCACCGACCGCGCCGCCCGGGCCGGCCTGGCCTACGGCGCGCTGGCCGGGCTGGGATTCGCCCTGCTGTATATAGCCCTGGACCGGGCGGGCACGCATTCCGGCGCCTGGCCCCTCGTCCCCGGCCAGTCGCTTTCCGTGCTGCTGACAGCGCCGCTCGCCTGGCGCGGTTTCCGCACCGGGCGACCATGGCGGGCGGCCGCGGCACCCGCCGTCATCGGCGGAGCGCTCGGCGGCGCGGCCAACCTGCTCTTCCTGGCCGCGTCCGGCCAGGGCGCGCTGGCCGTGGTCGCGGTCCTCACCGCCATGTACCCGGCGGTCACCATCCTGCTCGCCCGCGCCTTCCTCGCCGAGCGCTGGACGCGCCTGCAGGCCGTCGGCCTGCTGGCGGCCGGCCTGGCGATAGCCATGGTCAGCGCCGGCTGAGCCACGGTCGCCAAGTGCCGGTCGCCGAAGTCCCGGTCAGCGCCTGCTGGCGCTGGCCGGGACTGGCGGATGGGAAACGCCTGGCGCCGCGGCTACTTTGCCGGATAGGGCAGCAGGCAGAGCCCGGCGAGGCCGCTGACGCCGCCGCAGGCCTGGCTGCCGGCCGAGTTGTCGCTGGCGATCCACAGGCCGGCGCTTGTCACCAGCATGTCGTCCGCGCCGAGCCCGCGCGACCGGGTGGGGTTGAACGTGACGCTGCCGTCGGCCGGGGAGAGGCCGACCATGCCGGGAGCGGCAACGGCGCCCGGGCCCGCGAAGTCGCAGCCGTTCGGGTTGGATGCCCACCGCTCATGCCCGCCGAAGTACGCGGTGCTGGCATCCGCGGCCGCCGCGTACATCGAGTCGCAGCCGGTGTAGTTCACCCAGTCATGCAGCACGTAGCCGGGCTGGCCGCCCTGGGACGGCGGGTTGGCCGTGGCCGGGAAGGCGGCGGCCGCGTCGCAGAGCCCGGTCCGCGGGTCACCGCCGGTCGGGAAGCCGTTCGGGTGGTAGCCGGTGGTACCGATATAGACCTCGGAGTCGGTCGGCGACCAGGCGGCCGCCTGGATGTAGTACGGCTCCACCGTCGAGCACTGGTACGGGTAGCCGGTCGGGTTGGAACTGCTGAGCTCGCCCAGGCTGCCGTCCCACTCCGGCGAGGTCCAGCCGGTCACGGTCGCGGGCGTGGTGCTCAGGTCAAGCATGAAGATCTGCTGCCGCGGCACCCCGCCGGCCGTGGTGAAGTCGCCCATCACCAGGTCATACTGGCCGCTGTGGCTCAGCGCCTGGTTGTACACCCGGGTCGGGTTGCTGGTCGCGCCGGGGAAGTTGTAGTTACCGGAGATGTTCAGCTTGAGGAACCCGTCGTCCTTGCCGGTCACCGGGTTCAGGCTGGTCATGTAGGGGTTCGCGGTGCTGTTGTTGATCGACGTGTAGTAGCCGCCGGCCAGGATGTGGCCGCCGGACCCGAGCAGCGTGTTCACCTGCCCGTTGGCGCTGTGCCCGAACCCGGCCACGACGGCGCCGGTGCTGGTGTCGACCTCCGCGATGTTCTTGACTGCGGTGCCGCCGACCGAGGTGAACTGCCCGCCGATGTATGCGTCGGTGCAGTCGCCGCCGTTGAAGGCAACCGAGTTCACGATCCCGTTCACGTTCGGGTTCCACGACGTCACCGTGTACGGCGACGTCGCGCTGAAGCTGAACACGTTACTGCGGGCGTAGTTGGTGCTGCCCTTCCTGATCGTCGCGAAGGTGCCCACCGCGTACATGGTGTTCCCGCACTGCGCGACCTGCCGGATCTGGTCGGCCGGGCTGTTCGTCGGCAGCAGGTGCGGGATGTTCGGCACCGGAGCGGATGACACCGGGCCTGCCGGGGCCGAGGCGGCAAATGACGGTGCCGCGACTCCGGCGATGCTGATCGCCAGCGCCGCAGCCGTCACCCCGGCCGCGTTCCAGAATCTGTGACTCCTGTGCCGCATGAGACCCCCCGGTCTTATTCATCCTTTAGTGACACGCTGTGCAGAAGCGTGACTTGGCAGTATATGCGGCTTTTACGCGCCTCGGCACGCGAAGCCGGTCAACCAAGGTTTCTGGCCGCCGGTGGCCGGCCGGTGCGCCCGCGGTTGCAATCAGGTGGCAAGGCGCAGCAGCCGGACCCGGCGGGCCCTGCCGCCGCAGTGCTGATCGGCATATGCTCTAGGAGCCGTCAAGAGGAGACACCATGAGCGTGTACAAAGTGATCGACATCATCGGCACTAGCACTACGTCGTGGGAGGAAGCAGCCGCCGAGGCGCTCAGCACCGCAAGCCAGACGATCCGCGACATCCGGGTCGCCGAGGTCACCGAGCAGGACATTCACCTTGACGAGGGCGGCAACATCACGTTCCGCACCAAGCTGCAGATCTCGTTCAAGTACCAGCCCGGGCCGCAGTAGCCCGCAGCCAGCCCCGGCGGTGATTGCCGGGCCATCAGCCCTCGCGCTGCCGTTGCGCCGGGCTTAGACTCGCGCGCAGGGTGATTCCATGGATGATGTCGCCAGCCAGTTCCTCGACTTGATCCACAGCCTCGAGGAGGTCAGGGATGCGGTCAGCCCTGAGCGCGCGCATGCTGAGTTCGATGAGGTTACCCTGCAGGTCTTCTGGAAGAAATGGCCGGGCCTGTCGGCCTGGGCAGGCTCCCTGTGGCGGCTGCTGTCCGAGGAGCTGGCCGGCCCGGCCAGCCCGGACCACCATGGCGACAGGGACGAGGTAGGGGGCAGTGGCTGAGAGCCTGCGACCACCCGCGCCAGCGGCCGTGCGGGTGCTGCGAGACCTCATGACCACGCGCGTGGTGGCGGTAACCGGCGAAACATCGGTGTCAGCGGCCGCCGCGGGCATGGCGGCAGCGAACGTGGGCTCCGCCGTCGTCATGCAGGGATCGTTCCTGCACGGAATTCTCACCGAGCGCGATGTCCTGCGGGCCGCCGCGTCCGGCGAGGACCTCTCGGTGTCCGTGGTCGCCGCCTGGATGACCCTCGATCCGCAATCGGCCAGCCCGGATACCTCCGTCGAGGAAGCGGCCCAGATCATGCTGCTGCACGGGTTCCGGCATCTTCCGGTCGTGGAAGACCGCGCGGTCTGCGGCGTGGTCAGCCTGCGCGACCTCTTCGCGGCCAGGATCCGCCGGCCGCTGGCGCGCTGAGCAGGCCCGCTCACCGGCAGGCAGAAAGCTCAGCGGCCGGGTCCGTCAGCCTCCGGCTGCGGCTCTGGCCTGTGGCCAGAGCCGCTGCCGGGCTGGCCGGTCAGCAGTCGAAGTAGAGCTCGAACTCGTGCGGGTGCGGGCGGAGCCTGATCGGGTCGATCTCGTTGGACCGCTTGAAGGAGATGTAGGTCTCGATCAGGTCGGGGGTGAACACGCCGCCCTCGAGCAGGTACTCGTGGTCGGCTTCCAGCGTGTCGAGCACCTTCTCCAGCGAGCCAGGCACCTGCGGGATGGCCAGGGCCTCGTCCGGCGGCAGCTCGTACAGGTCCTTGTCCACCGGCTCCGGCGGCTCGATCTTGTTCTTGATCCCGTCCAGGCCGGCCATCAGCATCGCCGAGAAGGCCAGATACGGGTTGCAGGACGGGTCAGGTACCCGGAACTCCAGCCGCTTGGCCTTCGGGTTGGCGCCGGTGATCGGGATCCGGACGCAGGCGGAGCGGTTCCGCTGCGAGTAGACCAGGTTGACCGGTGCCTCGAAGCCGGGCACCAGCCGGTGGTAGGAGTTCATCGTCGGGTTGGTGAACGCGAGCAGCGACGGGGCGTGCTTGAGCAGGCCGCCGACGTAATACCGCCCGGCGTCGGACAGGCCCGCGTAGCCGACCTCGTCGTAGAACAGCGGCGCGCCGTCCTTCCACAGGCTCTGGTGGCAGTGCATGCCTGAGCCGTTGTCGCCGAACAGCGGCTTGGGCATGAACGTCACGGTCTTGCCCGCGGCCCTGGCCACGCTCTTCACGATGTACTTGTAGAGCATCAGCTTGTCGGCCATCGCCCGCATGGTGTCGAACCTGATGTCGATCTCGGCCTGGCCTGCGGTGCCCACCTCGTGGTGCTGCATCTCGACCGTGATGCCGCAGTCGATCAGCGCGCGCACCATCTCCGACCGCAGGTCGGTGTAGTGGTCGGTCGGCGGGACCGGGAAGTAGCCGCCCTTGTACCTGGGCTTTCCGGCCAGGTTGCCGCCCGGCTCCTCGCGGCCGGTGTTCCAGGCGCCCTCGACCGAGTCGAGGAAGTAGTAGCCGGCGTTCGGCGCGGTCTCGAACCGGGCGGAGTCGAAGATGTAGAACTCGGCCTCCGGGCCGAAGTAGGCGGTGTCCGCGATGCCGCTGCCGCGCAGGTAGTCCTCCGCCTTGCGGGCGATGTTTCGCGGATCCCTGGATGTAAGGCTCCCCGGTCAGCGGGTCATGCACGAAGAACGTCAGGTTGAGCGTCTTGTGCGCGCGGAACGGGTCAACCACCGCGGTGCGTTGCGTCCGGCATCAGCAGCATGTCCGATTCGTGGATCTCCTGGAAGCCGCGGATCGACGAGCCGTCGAACATCAGGCCGTCGTCGAAGACCTTCTCGTCGAAGGACTCGGCAGGAACCGTGAAATGCTGCATCGTCCCTGGCAGGTCGCAGAACCTGACGTCGATGAACTGGATTCCCTCGTCGCCGACATAGCGCAGGACCTCATCGCCGCTGCTGAACATCAACTCTCCCTCTGTGGCCAGCCACGTCGCCCGTCACCTTAGCCGGGTGCTGCTGCGACGCATAGGCGAACGCCGTTTCCTGCCCGTGTCCCTGATGTTTCGCACGTGTTACGCCCGTGCCGCGAAAGGGTAAGGATGGCACCCGCCGGGCGGCCAGGCGGGGCCGGCGCCGTGTTGCGCGGATACGGTGTATTCGTGACCGAGCGACGCTGGGCAGGCTCATGGCTGTCCGGCACCCGTGCCGCCAGGGACGAGAACGCCTACCCCGGGCAGCATTTCGGGCTGCCGGAGGACGGCCCGAAGTCCGTCGCCGGCGTCGGCCGCCGGATCGGCGCGCTGTTCATCGACTGGCTGCTCTGCATGATCATCTCGCTGGCCGCGTTCCACACGCAGTACTGGACGATCGTGATCTTCGCGGTCGAGACCTACCTGCTGACCGCGCTCACCGGCTTCACCGTGGGCAAGCGGCTGCTCGGGCTGCGGGTCGTCCGGCTGGACGGCAAGCCGGTCGGGCTGTGGTGGGCGCTGCTCCGCACGCTGCTGCTGCTCGCCGTGGTGCCGCCGCTCGTCTTCGACAGTGACCTGCGGGGCCTGCACGACAAGGCGGCCAACACGCTGGTCATCCGGATCTGAGCCGGCCGGGCGGGAACTGGTGCAGCAAGCAGACCAGCGCGGGACAGCGCCGTTGCGGGCGCTGCTCGATGAGTCCGCCGGGCCGCCGCTGCCGTACAACGGCCTGGCGCTCGACCGGGCGGCCGGGCCGCCGCGCGGACGAGGCCTGGCTGCGCCGGCGTCGCCTGGCAGCCCGGCTCGCGGGCGCTCGCGCTGTGGCGGGACAAGGCGCTGGTCGGCGGGCCCGGCCAGGAACCAGTCATGATCGCGATGGCCGACGCCGCCGGGCTGGCGGCGCCGCCGGGCTGGCCGACGCCGCCGGGCTGGCCGACGGCGACCGCGAGCCGCCGGTGTTCCTCGGGCTGGACGGCGAGTCCGGCGTGTTCGCCATCGACCTGTCTGATCTGGACGAGCCCGCCGCGGCGGGCTGGCCGGGGCGAGCGGGGCGGTGGACACCCGCCAGCTGTTCACCGCGCTCGGCGCCCAGTCGGCGGCGGCGCTCAGCTACGCGCGCGGGCTGCTGCGCTGGCACCGGGACCAGCGGTTCTGCGGGGCATGCGGGGCGCGGTCGCGGGCCGGCGAAGGCGGTCACCTGCGGGCCTGCACCGGGCCGGGCTGCGGCCAGGCTGCACTTCCCCAGGATCGAGCCGGCGGTCATCGTGGTCGTCGAGGCGCCCGGCCGGCCGCCGCGCTGCCTGCTCGGCCGGCACGCCGGCGCGGCGGCCGGGGCGTTCGCGCTGATCGCCGGCTTCGTCGACATCGGCGAGAGCCTGGAGGACGCGGTCCGCCGGGAGGTCGCCGAGGAAACCGGGGTGCCGGTCGGCGAGGTCCGCTACGCCGGGTCGCAGGCCTGGCCGTACCCGTCCGGCATCATGATCGGCTTCCGGGCCAGGGCGACCGGCGAGGCGATCGCCGTCGACCAGGACGAGCTGGTCGAGGCCCGCTGGTTCACCCGCGCCGGGCTGGCCGCGCACCGGGCGGCCAGGCCGCGCAGCCACCGCGACTCGATCGGCTCCCACCTGCTCGACGCCTGGCTGGCGGAAGGCGACTGACGCCGGAGGATCCCGTTAATAATCGGAGATCTTGACCTTTTCCGGCGGTCAGCGGAACTTGGGCTTGGGTGCCTTGGGCATCCTGGCCGATCTTGGCATCGGGCCCTTCGGCATCTGCATTGACTGCGGCAGCGCCTTCAGCCGGTAGTTCAGGTCGGCGACAGCCGGGCCCTTGAGGTTGCGCGGCAGCTTCATGATGTGCCGCTGCAGCCGCTTGATCGGCACCTGGCCGTCCTCGTCGCCGACCTGGATGTCGTAGATCGGCACGTCTAGCGCCACCCGGGAGACCCGCTTCTTCTCCGCCGCCAGCAGGCCGGGCAGCCGGCTGGGCGAGCCCTCGCCGACCAGGATGACGCCGGGCCTGCCGACCGTCCGGTGCACGATGTCCATGCTCTTGTTCGCGGCGATGGCCGGCGTGACCGTCCAGTTGCCGCGCATGCTCTGCAGGATCGCGGCCGCCGCGCCCGGCTGGCCGGCGATCGTCGAGTACTGCGCGGCCTGCGCGAACCGGCCGAAGGCGATCATCGCGCCGAGCAGGCCGAGCAGCACGCCGAGCGGGATAACGAACGCCTCCAGGCCGGTGACCAGGCCGACGACCACCGCGATCACGATCACGACGATCGCGATGCCGAACACGATCGGCAGCGCCCTGGGATTGGCCTTGCGGATGATGCCCGCGACCATGCCGATCTGCTTGAGCCGGCCGCCGGCGCCGGCGTCGGCGGCAGCCTTCTTGGACGCCGCGGCGCCGGGCTTGTTCACCATGGCTGCGAGGATACCGATCTCCCGGGCCGCAGCGCTAAACCGCGGTGCGATACGGGCTTCAGCGGCCGGAAAGCTGCCGGTCCATGGCCTGCCGGTACAGCCGGCCCGCGCGGTAGGACGACCGGACCAGCGGCCCGGACAGCACCCCGGCGAACCCGAGCTCGGCGCGCCTCGGCGCCGATCTCGTCGAACTCCTGCGGCGGCAGCCACCGCTCGACCGGGTGATGGCGCACCGACGGCCGCAGGTACTGGGTGATGGTCAGCAGGTCGCACCCGGCGCCGCGCAGGTCGGCCATCGCCGCGCTGACCTCGCTGCCGCTGCTCGCCCATGCCCAGGATGAGGTTCGACTTGGTGATCAGGCCGGCCTGCCTGGCCCGGCTGATGACCTCGAGCGAGCGCTGGTAGCGGAAGCCGGGCCGGATCCGGCGGAAGATCCTCGGCACGGTCTCGATGTTGTGCGCGAGCACCTCCGGGCCGGCCCCGAACACCTCGGCCAGCTGGCCGGGCTCCGCGTCGAAGTCGGGAATCAGCAGCTCGACGCCGCAGCCGGGCACCGTGGCATGGATCTCCCGGCAGGTCTGCGCGTACAGCCAGGCGCCGCCGTCCGGCAGGTCATCGCGGGCCACGCCGGTGACGGTCGCGTACCGCAGGCCCATGGTGGCCACCGACTCGGCCACCCGGCGCGGCTCGTCGGTGTCCAGCGGCCCCGGCTTGCCGGTCGCGATCTGGCAGAAGTCGCAGCGCCTGGTGCACTGGTCGCCGCCGATCAGGAACGTGGCCTCGCGGTCTTCCCAGCACTCGAAGATGTTCGGGCAGCCCGCTTCCTCGCAGACGGTGTGCAGGCCCTCGCGGCGCACCAGCTGCTTCAGCTCGGTGTACTGCGGCCCGGTGCGCAGCCGGGTCTTGATCCACGGCGGCTTGCGCTCGATCGGCGTCTGGCTGTTCCGCGCCTCCAGGCGCAGCATCCGGCGTCCCTCTGGTGCGAGTACCACGGCTCTAGCCTACGTGCGGTCAGGACCCGGCGGTGATCGCCCAGCGGGGCGAGGTTCCGAGTAGCTGGCCGAGCAGCCCGCGCCCGTCCAGCTCGGCCCATTCGATGTCGCGCAGCCGCTCGAGCCTGGCCGCTCCCCACGGACTGGCCCGGACCAGGGCAATGGCGTCGGCCGGGCTGATGCCGGTGCCGTGCGGGAGGGCGTCAAGCACGCGGCTGCTGTAGTGCCCGTGATGCCCAGGCTCGGCACCCCGGATCCGCTGCACCGCCGCCCTGGCGCTGGCCCGTAGCCCGTCCAGCCCCTCGGTCGTGCCCCAGGTGCCCTCGATCAGCACGAGCCGTCCGGCCGGCGCGGCCGCGTGCCAGGCAGCGAGCGCGGCGGCCGGGTCGGGCAGGGTCCAGATCAGGTGCCGCTCCACCACGACATCGAAGGCCGGCGCGCCGGAGTTGCCGGCCCGCGGGCAGGCCGCGTCGCCGTGCACGGTCCGGATGGCGAGGCCGCGCGCGGCTGCCTTGGCCCGCAGGGCCGCCAGCATCCTGGCCGACACGTCCAGCGCGGTGACCTCGTATCCCTGGTCGGCCAGCAGCAGGGACAGGAACCCGGTGCCTGCGCCCGCGTCGAGCACCCGGGCGGGCGGGGCGGGCAGCAGGCGGCGCAGGGTGCCGCCCCAGGCCGCTATTTCCGGCGGCCGCCGCGGGTGGTGCGAGTCGGAGTTGTCGTATACGCCGGCATCCTCGTCCCAGAACTGCCGGATCTCCTCGGCGATGCTGGCATCCGTCACCGCGGTGTTCCTTCCCGCCGTCGTGGCACGTCCGGAGTCGTGCCGCCGGACAGTTTCACTATCGTGGCCCGGCCGCCTGGAACCGGGCTAGTCGCCGGCCTGGGCCTCGGCGGCGGACAGGTCCCATTTCTGCTCGATCTTGCCGAAATGCCAGACAGCCAGCGCGACCGCCCAGGTAGCGATGAACATTCCGACGATGACAAAGCCTGCCTTGTTGATGTCGAAATCCGCCATGAACGCCCAGAACCCGCCGCTGAGGTTGTACTCGCTGCCGATCAGCCCGAGGAACTCGATGGTGCCGACGAACAACGCAACGAACACGGAAAGTCCGGTGATGGTCACGTTGTAGAACACCTTGCGAACGGGCCGCGCGAAGGCCCAGTCGTAGGCGAAGTTCATGAAGCAGCCGTCGATGGTGTCGAACAGCGACATCCCCGCAGCGAACAGGACCGGCAATGACAGGATCGCGTAGAACGGCAGGCCGCTGGCCACGGCGGTGCCGGCCAGCACGAGCAGTGCGACCTCGGTGGCAGTGTCGAACCCCAGGCCGAAAAGCACGCCGATGGGGTACATCTTCCACGGGGTGTCCACCCGGCGGGCCAGCGGGCCGAAGAAGCGGTTCATCAGGCCGCGCTTGTTGAGCTGCTCTTCGAGCTGCTCGTCGTCGTACTTGCCGGAGCGCATCTCCCTGAATACCTTGACGATGCCGGCCAGCACGATGAGGTTCAGCGCGGCGATGATGTAGAGGAACGTCCCTGACACGGTCGTGCCGACGATCCCGGTCACGTTGTGCAGGCCCGAGCCGCCGTTGCGGACCTGGGTGTCCAGCGCGCGGATGCCGAGGTTCAGCAGCATGGCCAGCGCGAACACGACGCTGGAGTGCCCGAGGGAGAAGAAGAATCCGACCGAAAGCGGCCGCTTGCCGTCGTTGACGAGCTTTCTCGTGGTGTTGTCGATGGCGGCGATGTGGTCGGCGTCGAAGGCATGCCGCAGGCCCAGGGTGTAGGCCAGGATGCCGGTCCCGAAGCCGAAGATCTTGGTCGCGCTGATGTGGTAGTGCCCGCCGACGGCGGCGGCCAGCATGGCCCAGCCGGCCACGTTCAGGCCGATGACGACTCCCGCCATCAGGCCGGCCCTGGCCCATTCGCGCGGGGTCAGCGAACGGCGGATCCTCGCGAGCCGCGAGGGCCCGGCCGGGCGGGCGGGCGAATCGGGCATCTGTGGGCACCTTCCCTGGAGACCTCAGCGTTCACCAAGCTAAGACTAGCTGCGACCGACTTGCAATAGCATCCCATAGGTACCTGCGTCACCGTGCTCGGCTCGCCGGAATGCCCGTGCTGCGGCCGGGGCGGGCTCCCGGGCGGCTCGCGGAGGCGGCGGCCTCGCGGGAGGCGGCGGGCTCCCGGGCGGACTCGCGGAGGCGGCGGGCTCGCCGCTAGCTCTGCGGGGTCGGCGATTCACGGCGGTTGCGGGCTGCGCGGCGGGCGTGGGCCACTGAGCCAGCCGCTCCGGCGAGGATGCCGCCGCCGCCCGCGAGTACCAGGATCCCGCGGGGACCGAGCACGGCGAGCAGGCCGGCCGCGCCGGCCATCCCGGCCGACGCTGCGCCGAACGTCACCCCCGAGTAGAGCGCGAATACCCGGCCGGCCACCTCGGGCGGGGCGCGGTAATTGAGGAAGCTGCGAGTTGCGACCCCCTCCACGCCGCTGGCCAGCCCGCCGAAGCCGTATGCGGCCGTTGCCTGCCAGAGCACCACCGCCGCGCCTGCCAGCCCGATGCCGATGCCAGTGGCGATCGTCCCGGCCAGCGCCGCGGCAAGCAGCCAGCGTCTGCGGCAGCCGGCTGCTGGCCAGCGTCCCGATGACCATGCCGCTGGTGAAGCCGGCCACCAGGATCGAGTAGCCGGCCGGGCCGGACCGCAGCACCTGCTCGGCGAAGACGACCTCGGCCACGACGGCGAGGTTGGCGAAGGCAATCATCACGCCGACGATCATGACGAGCATCCCGGCGTCCCGGTCAGCACGCAGGAAGCTGAAGCCGGCCTGCAGCTGGGTGGTGAGCGGCGCCTGCTGCGGGCCGTCCCAGGTCCCGGTCCCGGTGGCGGCGCCGGCGGCGGGCGCCTTGGGCGCCAGCCGCAGCAGCCAGAGTCCGGCCGCGCCGAGCGCGTAAAGCGCGGCGTCCGCCAGCAGCGCCAGGCTGGAGCCGCCGGCCGTGGCCAGCACCCCGGCCAGCAGCGGGCCTGACCGTGAAGCCGCCCCAGGTTGCCGCCTGCAGATAGCTGTTGGCCTTGGTCACGCCCTGGTATCCGGCGATGCGCGGCACGATGGCGCCGAGCCCGGGCTGCAGCACCGCGGCGCAAATGCCGAAGCCGACGGACAGGCCGAGGGTGGCGCCGACGCTGCTTACCCGGCTGAGCGCCAGCGCGACGACGGCCTCGGTGAGAGCGGCCGTGACCAGCACGGGCCTGGCCGGGAACCGGTCAAGCAGGACCCCGGCCACCGGCGCAAGAGCAGTGATCGGGACAGTCACCGCGAGGAACACGACGGCCACCGCCCACGAGGCATGCGAGCTCTGGAAGACACGGTTGGCCAGGGCGATCATGGCCAGCCCGTCGCCGGCCGAGATGAGCGCCTGCAGGGTTATCGCCAGGCTGAGCGTGCGCCGCCGGCTCTGCGCCGGGCGCGCGCCGCGGCTGCCCCTGGCTGGCGGCCGCGGCGGCCCGGGACCGCGGTCGGTGGTCTCGGGCCGGGACAAGGCAGGCGCTCCTCGGGCTGGGGCAGTATCCGGTCAGGTCGGTGCGGCCGCTAGTCCGTAAGCACGCTAATCACGCTAACACGGCAAATTGACCGCGCATTGGCGGCGCCGACGCGGGCCCGATGTGACGGGCGGCACCCGGGTCGGGGAGCATAGGCGCATGCCAACGCAGTTCGACCCGCCGTCGGGTACCCGCGACTTCCTCGCCGCCGAGTTCGAGACCAGGGAGCGGGCCTTCGCGGTCATCCATGCGGTGTACTCGGGCTACGGGTTCGAGCCGCTGCAGACTCCGGCGTTCGAGCGGCTTGACGTGCTGCTCGGCAAGTACGGTGATGACGGCGAAAAGCTCGTCTTCAAGATCCTTCGGCGCGGCGAGCACGAGGCGTCAGGAGAGGCCGATCTCGCCCTCCGGTATGACCTGACCGTGCCGCTGGCCAGGGTCGCCGCGGCGTACGGCAGCCAGCTGCGCAGTCCCTATAAGCGCTACGCGATCGGCCCGGTGTGGCGGGCCGACCGGCCCGGCAAGGGCCGGTTCCGCGAGTTCGTGCAGTGCGACCTGGACACCCTGGGCTCTCGGTCGCCGGTGGCCGATGCCGAGGTGCTGTGCGCGCAGCACGATGCGGTCGCCGCGCTCGATGTCGGCGATTTCAGCATCCTGCTCAACTCGCGGCAGGTGCTTTCCGGCCTGCTCGAGGTCTTCGGCGTGCCGCCCGAGCTCGGTCCCGGGGTGCTGATCTCGCTGGACAAGCTCGACAAGCTGAGCCCGGATGAGGTCGTCGCCGAGCTGGCCGGCCGCGGCCTGCCGGCGGCCGCGGCCGCCGAGATGGTCGTCACGATGACCGCGCCCGATGCCACCGGCCGGATCAAGGACGCGCTCAAGCCGAGTGACCTCGGCACCGCCGGGATCGACCAGGTGGAAGGGCTGCTCTCGCTGGTCAGAACGCAGATACCGGCCAGCCGGATCGCGTTCACCCCGCGCCTGGTCCGCGGCCTGAGCTACTACACCGGGCCGATCTGGGAGCTGGTCGCGGCCGGCGTGCCCGGGTCGATCGGCTCAGGCGGCCGGTATGACCACCTGATCGAGCAGCTGGGCGGCCCGGATGTGCCGGCTACCGGCGCCTCGCTCGGCATCGAGCGGCTGCTGATGATGCTGCCGGACAACGCGGACGCGCGCCGCGGGCTGCTTGATGTCGCGGTGACCGTGCTGGCCGACGAGCTGGCCGAGAAGTCGTTCGCGGTTGCCGCCGCCGCGCGCGCCGCCGGGCTGCGGGCCAGCGTGTACCTCGGCGGGTCAGGCAAGCTGGGCAGGCAGCTGAAGTGGGCAAGCGATACCGGCGCCCGCTGGTGCCTGATCTACGGCAACGCGGAGGACGCGGCGGGCACGGTGACGGTGCGCGACCTGGACAGCGGGCAGCAGGTCGCCGTGCCGGTGGACGGGGTCACCGGCTACCTGGCCGGCCACCGGCCCGGCGGGCCGGCGGCGCGCCGATGACGAGCGGCCAGTTCTCCGATCATGACACCTGGTTCGCGCAGCTGCCTGGCGTGGTCGTCGCCGCCGGGGCGCTGATCACTGACCCGGCCGGGCGGGTGCTGATCGTGAAGCCGAACTACCGCGACCACTGGACGCTGCCCGGCGGCGTCTGCGAGCACGGCGAGCCGCCGCACGCCGGCTGCTTCCGCGAGGTCGCCGAGGAGGTCGGCCTGGTGCTGCCGGTTGGCGGCCTGCTGGCAGTGGACTGGTCCCAGCCGTACGGCGCGGATGCCCGGCCGATCATGCATTTCGTGTTCGACGGCGGCACCGTTCCTGACGGCATCCGGATAGTCGTGCAGGAGGAGGAACTCGACGCCTACCAGTTCGCCGACCCCGCCGAGCTGGACGCCTACGCGCCGCGGTACGTGGCGGACCGGATAACGGCCGCCCTGGCCGGCCGGGCCGGCGGCGGCGCGGTTTACCAGCCTGCGCCGCTCAGCTGACCGCGCTGCTGGCCGGGGCGTCGCGTCTGGCCCGGACAAGCTCGCCGGTGCCTTCGACGTGCCGCCAGCTGCGCGCGCCGAGCGCATCGGCCAGCTGGCGCTCAGCGACGTCAAGGACGGCGGGGACGCTGATGGCGCGGCCCGCCTCCGCCGACAGCGTGGAGACGGCGGCGTCGCTGAGCCCGCACGGCACGATCCGGTCGAACCAGGCCAGGTCGCAGTCGCAGTTGAGGGCGAAGCCGTGCATCGTGACCCCCCGGGAGACCCGGATGCCGATCGCGCCGACCTTGCGATCCGGTCCGCCGGTGCCGCCGGTGCCGCCGGTCGATCCAGACGCCGCTTCGGCCGTCGACCCGCGTCGCGGCCACGCCGAACTCGGCGCAGGTCCTGATCAGGGCCTGCTCCAGGGAGCGGACGTAGGCGATGACATCGATCGGCTCGCCGAGCGCGACGATCGGGTAGCCGACCAGCTGGCCGGGACCATGCCAGGTGATCTTCCCGCCCCGGTCAACTTCGATCACCGGCGCGCCGGGATCGCCGACGGGACGGTCCAGCGGGCTGGTCCGCTTGCCCGCGGTATACACCGGCTGGTGCTCGAGTAGCAGGCAGCTATCGGGTATCTCGCCGCGGCAGCGCCGCTCATGCAGCCGCCGCTGCAGGTCCCAGCCGTCCAGGTAACCGACGGCCTGGGCGCCGAATCCGGCCCGGGCGAATATTAGCTCGCCATCCACGGTTGCAGCTTACGTGGCATCGCGGATTCCCTGCTGCCGGACGGTAGCTGCGTGCCGGGCGGGGGAATATAACACCCATTCCGCCCGATGCCCCGTCGGCTGCCGGGGTTAGCGTGGCAGGGGAGGCGCGGCCTTGTTGGACGAGGAAGAGCTGCGGGCGATGAGCCCGCAGGAGCGGATCCGGCTCCTGCGCGCGCTTGCCGAGATCGACGGACAGCGCCCGGCCGTCAGCCAGGAAAGCCTGGCCGCGCGCAGCGCGCGGCGCCGGCAGGTGGTGCTGGTGATCATTGTCGCCTGCTGCATCGCGCTGGCGGTCTGGACCGGCGTGCTGGCCGTCACGCTGCCGCGGTACTACCGCTCGGGCGGCTGGCGCGGCGCCTGGGTGGGCTTCGACATAGCGCTGCTCGTCGCGCTCGCCGCCACCGGCTGGGCCGCCTGGCGCGGCCGCCAGGTGCTGATCGTCTGCCTGGTGGTGCTGGCGACGCTGCTGCTCTGCGATGCCTGGTTCGACGTCGTGCTCGACTTGCGCACGCCCGGATTCCAGGTGAGCCTGCTGTCCGCGGTCATCGTCGAGCTGCCGCTCGCCGCGCTGGCGATCGTGGCGGCCAGGCGGTTGCTCCGGCTGACCATCGGCATGGTCACCGCCAGCCAGGGGCGGTCGGCCCGGGTGCCGTCGCTCTGGCGGATCCCGCTGTTCAGCGAGACCAGGGCCGAGACGATCCGTGACCTGTTCCCGCCAGGCACGGAGGAGACGGCCAGGAGCCCAGCCAGACGGCAGCTCGGCGACGGCGCGGGCGGCGATAAGCCGCAGCAGGACCGCCGGTCGGCCTGACGCATTTCCGCCCGCTCCCGATCGCCGGCGCGGCCGGCCCGGGCTGGCGGTTAGCTGAGCTCGCCGGCCAGCGCGGCGGCAGGCCCGGGCTGGCCGTTAGCTGAGCTCGCCGGCCAGCGCGGCGGCGACTGAGTCGCCGCTTTGCCATAGTGCGTCGCCGCCGGCGTCCAGCAGCCTGCGAGGCATGACCCGCGCGCTTGACAGCAGCTCGCCGGCCAGCTCGCCGAGTCCGAGCTGCAGCGCCACGGCCGGGATGCCCAGCCTTGCCTTGCGGCCGACTGCCGCGGCCAGCGCCGAGGTGAACTCGGCGTTGGTGGCCGGATGCGGCGCGGTCAGGTTGACCGGGCCGTTGATGTCGTCCTGCTCCATCAGGTAGCCAACGATGCGCACCAGATCGGTCAGCATGATCCAGCTCATGACCTGGGTGCCCGACCCGATCTGCGCGCCGAGCCCGAGCCGGAACGGCAGCAGCAGCCGGCCGAGCACTCCGCCGTGCCGGGAGAGCACGATGCCGGTGCGGAGGCTGACGACCCGGATCCCGGCATCCCCGGCCGGCGCCGCGGCCGCCTCCCAGTCCCTGACCAGGTCGGCGAGGAAGCCGGAGCCCCGGGGCGAGGACTCGTCGACCGGACGGCCGCCGGTGTCCCCGTAGTACCCGATCGCTGACCCGGACAGCAGGACTGACGGCGGCCGGCTCATCGCCGTCATGGCCGAGACAAGCGCCGACGTGCCGGCGATCCTGCTGGCCCTGATCTCCTGCTTGCGGGCCGCGGTCCAGCGGCCCGCCGCGATCGGCGCGCCGCCCAGGTTGACGACCGCGTCGGTGCCCTCGAGCGCGGCCGGATCGATACCGCCCCCGGTGGCGTGCGGGTCCCACTGGATCTCGCCGGCTGCTTTCGCCGGACGGCGGACCAGCCGGATAACCTCATCCCCGGTGCTGGCCAGCCGGGCGCCGAGCGCGGTGCCGATCAGGCCCGATGATCCGCTGACAATGACCTTCATGATGCTTCCTCCCCGTGGCATGCCCCGCTGACCGGATCGGCCGGCGGGCTGATCCCGCCGGCCGGTTCCGGGTCGCCGGGGCCGCGCCCCGGGCGCGGACCTGGCCAGCCAGTCGTCAGAGCCCGAGCTCCGTCTCGAATGCCCCCTCCTCGAGCCGGGACTTCATCGTGATCAGGAACCGCGCGGCATCCGCGCCATCGACGAGCCGGTGGTCGTAGGTAAGGGCCAGGTAGACCATCGAGCGGACCGCGATCACCTCGCCGAGCGCGGCGTCCTCCACCACGACCGGCCGCTTCACCACGGTTCCCGGTCCCGAGGATCGCGACCTGCGGCTGGTTGATGATGGGCGTGTCGAAGAGTGCCCCGCGGCTGCCGGTGTTGGTCAGCGTGAACGTCCCGCCGGACAGGTCGTCCGGATTCACCCGCCCGGCGCGGGTCCGCTCCGCGAGGTCGGCGATCTTGCGGGCCAGCCCGGCGATGTTCAGGTCACCGGCCTTCCTGATCACCGGCACCATCAGCCCGCGGTCGGTGTCCACCGCGATGCCGAGGTGCTCGGCATCGTGATAGGTGACCTGGGCGCTGGCCGTGTCGATGACCGCGTTCAGCCTCGGGTGCACCTTGAGCGCCTCCACCGCGGCCAGGGCGAAGAACGGCAGGAACGAGAGCCTGACGCCTTCCCTCGTCTCGAAGTCCGCCTTGGCCCGGTCCCGGAGCCTGGCGATCGCGGTGACGTCGGCCTCGACGACCGTGGTCAGCTGCGCGGAGGTCTGCAGCGACTCGACCATTCGCGTGGCGATCAGCTGGCGGGCCCGCGACATGTGCTCCGTGGTCCCGCGCAGGCTGGACGGCTCGATGGCCGGCCGCCCGGGCGGCAGCTGATCGGCTTGCTGGCCGGGTGCCGGGCCCCTGGACGCCGCGGGCGCGGCAGCAGCCTGCCCGCCAGCAGCCTGCCCGGCAGCAGCCGGAGCCGCTGCCTGCGGCGGAGCAGGCGCCGCGGCAGGCGCCGCCGCCGGGGCGGCCGCGGGCGGGGCGGCGGCCGCTGCGGTGACCTGGGCTGGCTGGCCCGGGGCGGCGGTCGCGCCGGGGCCGCGAAGCGCGCGGGCGGCGTCGATGACGTCCTGCTTGCGGATCCGCCCGCCTACCCCGGTGCCAGCCACTGACCCCAGGTCGATCCCGTGCTCGGCGGCAAGCTTGCGCACCAGCGGCGTTACGTAAGGTCCGTCGGTGCCGGAGGAAAGCGGGTCGCCGGCCTCCCCGGCAGGCCGGCCTCCCGGCGGGGCAGCTCCCCGGTGCCGGGGGCAGCCGCCTGCTGCTGTGCGGCCTGCTGGGGCGGGGCCTGTGAGGGCCGCGGGGGCTGCGCGGGAGCGGCTGCGGCCTGCGGCGGCGCAGCAGGCTGCTGCGGCGGCGCGGGCGGCTGGGCCTGGGACGCGGGCTGCTGGTACCCGGCGGCCGCGCCGCCCGGCTGCTGGTAGGACGGCTGCTCGTACGGCGGCTGGGTCGGCGGATAAGGCTGCTGGCCGGGCGGGTACTGCGGCTGCTGATCCGCCGGATCGCCCTGCCCCTGCGCAGCAGCGGCCGGCTGGCCCGCCTGGTCGCCGTTCGCCGGGGCGGCCTCGGCTGTCTGGCTGCCGTATCCGGCCGCGGCCTGGCTGCCCTGGCCGTCCTGCGCGGCCGGGGCGCCAGCGCCGCCGCCGGCTGCCTCGGCGCCGCCAGCCGCGCCGCTGCCGGCTGCCTCGGCGCCGCCGCCCCCGGCTTCGTCATCGATCACGGCAAGCTCGGCGCCGACCTCGACGGTCTCGTCCTCGGCGACCGTGATGCCGCGCAAGATCCCGGACACCGGCGACGGGATCTCGGTGTCGACCTTGTCGGTGGAGACTTCGAGCAGCGGCTCGTCGGCCTCGACGCGCTCGCCTTCCTTCTTCAGCCAGCGCGTGACTGTGCCCTCGGTGACGCTCTCGCCGAGCTGTGGCATGGATACGGAGACCGACATGGCGTTCCGCGACTCCTTCGCTGTTCAACGCGCACGGCTCTGCGTGGCGACGGGACGCTGCCCGCCCGGGTGGGCGGGCAGCTCGGGTTATGAGTGCACGTGGAGGGGCTTTCCGGCGAGCGCGAGATGCGCCTCGCCGAGCGCCTCCGACTGGGTCGGATGGGGATGGATGAGCTGGGCGACGTCGGACGGCGTGGCCTCCCAGTTGTAGATGAGCTGGCCCTCGGCGATCAGCTCGCCGACCCGCGCGCCGACCAGGTGCACGCCGAGCACCGGCCCGCCGCCGGCCGTGGCGATGATCTTCGCCGCGCCCTGGGTCTGCAGGATCTGGCTCCTGCCGTTGCCCGCCAGGTCGTAGGTGAACTCGGTGACCTCGATTCCCCGGTCCGCCGCGGTGGCTGAGGTGATGCCGACCGATGCCACCTCGGGGTCGCTGTAGGTGACCCTCGGCACGCCGTCATAGTCGATCGGCGTGACGCGCAGCCCGGCGAGCCGCTCGGCCACGAGGATGCCCTCGGCGAAGCCGACATGGGCCAGCTGGAGCCCGGGGGTGAGGTCGCCGACCGCGGAGATCGTCGGCACGCTGGTCTGGCAGTAGCCGTCGACGATGACGAAGCCGCGCTCCACCTCGACGCCGGCCTCCTCGTAGCCGAGCCCGGCCGACACCGGGCCGCGGCCGACCGCGACGAGCAGCAGCTCGGCGTCGATGGTCGCGCCGCCCGCCAGGGTGACGGTCACCCCGGAATCCGGTGTCCTTCACGCTCTCGAACCTGCGCGCCGAGCTTCTGCGCGATGCCGCGCCGCCGGAAGGCGCGCTCCAGCAGCTTGGAACTCGACTCCTCCTCGGGCGGCAGCAGGTGCGGGAGCATCTCCACGATGGTGACCTCGGCGCCGAACGAGCGCCACACGCTGGCGAACTCCACGCCGATCACGCCGCCGCCGAGGATCACCACCGAGGATGGCACCCGGTCCAGGGTGAGCGCCTGGTCGCTGGTGATCACGCGCTCCCCGTCGATGGCCAGGCCGGGCAGGCTGCGGGACTCCGACCCGGTGGCCAGGACGATGTGCGCGCCCTCGTAGCCGGTCTCGCCCACCTGGACCTGGGTCGGCGACACCAGCCTGCCCTCGCCCTCGATCACGTCGATGTGCCGGGATGCGATCAGCCCCTGCAGGCCCTTCCAGAGCCGGGTCACCACCTTGTCCTTGTAGGCGTTGACCCCCGGCATGTCGATGCCGTCAAGCGTCGCCCGGACGCCGAACGACCCGCTCTCCCTCGCCAGGTCGGCGACCTCGGCGGCGTGCAGCAGCGCCTTGGTCGGGATGCATCCCCGGTGCAGGCAGGTGCCGCCCACCTTGCCCTTCTCGATCAGCGCGACGCGCTTGCCAAGCTCGGCCGCCCGCAGCGCGCAGGCGTAGCCGCCGCTGCCGCCGCCGAGTATGACGATGTCGTAGCCGCTGCCGTCCGCCACCATGTGCTCCTTGTCCGGTTGGTCGGCCCGGGCCTGCCCGGCCGGCCCGGCCGGTCCGCCCGGGCGCCTGCCACGCCTGCCCTGCGCGGTAGCCGTTGCCTACAGCCGCCCGTCCGCCACGTCCAGCACGATCTGGACCAGCGCGCGCGCCGCCGCTCCGGTTCCGCCCTTCGGGGTATACCCGTACGGCTCGCCTTCATGGAACGAAGGCCCGGCTATATCCAGATGTGCCCAACGAACTCCGGGGGGCACGAATTCCTGCAGGAACAGGCCGGCCACCAGCATGCCGCCGTGCCGCTCGGCGGCCACGTTGGCCAGGTCGGCGACGGCGGAGTCCAGGCCCTTGCGGAGTTCCTCGGGCAGCGGCATCGGCCAGGCTGCCTCGCCCGCCCGCCGGGAGGCGTCGACCACGCCGTCCCGCACGTCGTCGTCGTTGGCCATCACCCCGCTGATCCGCGGGCCGAGCGCGACCAGCTGGGCGCCGGTCAGCGTGGCGACGTCGATCAGCAGGTCCGGCGAGTCGGCAGCCGACCTGGCCAGCGCGTCGGCCAGCACCAGGCGCCCCTCGGCGTCGGTATTCAGGACCTCGACCGTGGTGCCGCCGAAGATGGTGATCACGTCGGACGGGCCGCTGCGCGGTGCCGCTCGGCATGTTCTCGGCCAGCGGCAGGTACCCGACGACGTTCACCGCCGGGCCGAGCGCGGCGACGGCCTGCATCGCCGCGAGGACGGCGGCCGCGCCGCCCATGTCGGACTTCATCGCCTCCATGGCCTTTGGCTGGCTTGAGCGACAGGCCGCCGGAGTCGAAGGTGATGCCCTTGCCCGCGAACACCACGGTCTTGGCGGCATCGGGATGGGAGTAGCCGAGCCGGACCAGCCGCGGCGGGTGCACCGAGCCCTGGCCGACGCCCAGGATGCCGCCGTAGCCGCCGTCGGCCAGCGCCTTCTCGTCCAGCACCTCGATCTCGAGCCCGCTGGCGGCGGCCACCCGCTCCGCCTCGGCGGCGAACAGCCGCCGGGACCAGGTGCGAGGGCCGGTGTTCACCAGGTCGCGGACGAGCGTGACGGCGTCGGCGAGGATCCGGGCGCGGTTCGCGGCGGCCGGCCGGTCGCCGCCGAGCAGCGTGATCTCGGTCTGCCTGCGGCTGCCCGTTGCGGCGGTACCGGCTGAATGCGTAGCCGCCGAGCAGCGCGCCAAGCGCCGACCGCCTCGGCCTCGGCGTCGTCCCGGGCCGGCAGCGCGAGCGCGACCCGCCGGGATTCGCCGCGGCCAGCGCGCGCAGGCCGGCGCCGGCCGCGCGGCGCAGCGCCTCGCTCGGCCAGTGGCGGCCCGCCGCCGGCGGTGCCGAGGCCGACCGCCACGATCAGCGGCGCGGCCAGCCGCCCGCGCTGGCGATCTTGGTGATCTTCCTCGGCCCTGCCGGTCGCGCCGAGCACCGCGAGCGTCTCCGCGAGGCTGCCGTCGAGCGCCGCGTCGACTTCTTCCGCCCCGGGCGCGGGCTGCGGCCCGCCGGGTCCTGGACCACTCCGATGATGATCGCGTCGGCATCGGCTTCGCGGGCGGATGTCTGGCTGGTCAGCAAGCGTCATCGTCACGCGTCCGATGCTAGTGCCTGCCCGGCCGGGCCGATCACCCTGTGCGGACGGTGGCCGGCCGCGGATTCCCCGCGCCCGGCGCTGCCGGCCGCGGCGCGGCCGGGCGCCGGGGCTGGCCAGGCACGGCCGGCCGCGCGGAGCGCTCCGCCCGGCCTGCCGCGTATCGTGAGATGGTCGTAACGCGCGGATCCCAGGAGGCCAGGTTGAACGCGCTCCCGCTGTTCCTGACCGTCTTCGTGGCCTGCGTGGTGGAGGCGGTCGAGGCGCTGACGATAGTGCTCGCCGCCGGCCTGACCAGGGAATGGCGGTCCACGCTTCCAGGGCATGGCGGCCGCGCTCGTGGTGCTCGCCCTGGTGACGGCCGGGATCGGGCCCGCGCTGACGCTGATCCCGATCGGCGCGCTGCGCCTGCTGGTCGGGGCGCTGCTGGCGGCCTTCGGGCTGCAGTGGCTGCGCAAGGCCATCCTGCGCTTCTCCGGTTACAAGGACCTGCACGATGAGGCGAGCGCCTTACGCCCGCGAGGTGGCGGCGGCCCGGGCGGCGCGCGGCGGCAGCCGGGGCGCCGTGCACGACTGGTACGCCTTCACGCTTTCCTTCAAGGGCGTGCTGCTCGAGGGCCTGGAGGTGGTCTTCATCGCGATCACCTTCGGCGACAGCCAGCATGACCTGGGCGTGGCCGCCCTGGCGGCCGTGGCCGCAGTGGTCGTGGTCGCCGCGGTCGGGGTGGCGGTGCGCGCGCCGCTGGCCCGGGTGCCGGAGAACACGATGAAGTTCGCCGTCGGCATCATGCTGACGGCGTTCGGCACGTTCTGGGGCGCCGAGGGCGCGGGCGCGCGGTGGCCAGGAGGCGACGCGGCGCTGCTGGCGCTCGTGCCGGTGATCGGCCTGGTATCGCTGGCCTACGCGCTGGCGCTGCGCAAGGCGAGGGCGGCCGCCAGCCAGGCGCGCCCGGCCGCCAGCCAGGCGCGCCCGGCGCTGCGGCCGACGGCAGGCTCGCCGCAGCCACGCCCGTCTCGCCCGGGACGGCGGCCAGGCCCGGCCCGTCCTCGCCCCGGCTCCAGCCCCGCCTGAGGAAACGGTCCGATGACGGCCCGGCTCCGGACTTTCGCCGCGTTCTGGTACGACTTCGTGATCGGCGACGACTGGCGCGGCGCGGTGGCGGTGGCCGCGGCGCTCTGGCCACCGCGCTGCTTGCGCACGCGGCGGGGATCAACGCCTGGTGGCTGATGCCCGTGTGCGTGCTCGCGGCGCTTGGCTGGTCGCTGCGGCACGCGACGGCGCGGAACCCTGACCGAGGGCGGTCAGGAGCGCGTCGCCCTGGCTTGGTTGATGCGCTCCATCAGCTCGGCCTCGTGCTGGATTTCCGCCGCGCTCGGCGACAGCACGATCGTGGCCGTCAGGCCGAAGGACAGCACGGTGATCCCGATGATCAGCGGGAGCAGGAACCCCACGGCGGTGGCGCCGCCCATCAGCATGCCCGGCCCGGCGGCCGCGGCGTGCACGCTCATCGCCGCCATCCCGGTGTAGTGCATCCCGCTGACCGCCACGCCCATGATCAGCGCGGCGCCGAGCGTTGACCAGATGCCGGTCAGCCGCAGCGCGGCCCACAGCGCTGCCGTCGCCGCGACGATGGCGATCAGGACGGACGCGATGAACAGCGCCGGGCGGTAGGTCATCGCGGCCGGCATCCGGAGCGCCGCCATCCCGATGTAGTGCATGCTCGCGACGCCGAGCCCGGCGATCACGCCGCCGGCCAGCAGCGGCAGGTAGCTGTCGCCGCCGAACCCGACGATGAACAGCCCGACGCCGACCACGGCGACCGCGATGAGCATGCTAGCCACGGTGACCGGCACGTTGTACCGGATCAGGTCGCCGGGGATCGTGTACCCGAGCATCGCGATGAAGTGCATGGCCCAGATGCCGGTGACCCCGATCGACACCGCGGCGAGGGCGAGCCAGCGTGCGCGCGCGGCGCCGGAATGGGCCAGGGCCCTGGTGGTGCAGCGGAGCCCGAGGAACGAGCCAAGACACGACATCAGGTAGCCGAGCGCCGGCGTCAGCAGACCGTAGGAGAAGTCATTCGGGTGCAGCATCGGGGGCATCCTTGCACTCAGGTGGCCGGCGTCGCCCGGCGTCCGGGCGTCCCCGGCTGGTCGCCGCTTGAGGGTGTCGGCCTTCGCCGCTGAACGGCTCAACGGCGGCCCACGATACCCGGAGCCGCGCCGGGGCCGCCGGGGGCTCAATATCGCGCTGACGGCCCCGGCTGAGCTGATCGGCTGGTTGGGGGCAGGCGAGCAGTCCGGGTAGACCGGATACACCGGCGCTATCTGGGGCGGCGGGCCCGGACCAGCCCGTTTTCATAAGCAAAGACCACCGCCTGCACGCGGTCACGCAGGCCTAGCTTGGCCAGGATCCGGCCGACATGAGTCTTGACCGTCGCCTCGGAGACGAACAGCTCGCGCGCGATCTCGCCGTTCGACAGCCCGTGAGCGACGTGCACGAGCACCTCGCGCTCGCGTTCGGTCAGGCAGGACAGCTCCGGCGGCGGCGCGGCGGCGCCGGCCGGCAGCATCGGCGCGAACTGGTCGATCAGCCGCCGCGTGGTCGACGGGGCGACCACTGAGTCGCCGGAGTGCACGGCCCTGATCGCGAACAGCAGTTCCTCCGGCGGGACGTCTTTCAGCAGGAAGCCGCTGGCGCCTGCCTTGAGCGCGGCGAAGGCGTACTCGTCGAGGTCGAAGGTGGTGAGCATCAGCACCCGCGGCCTGTCCCCGGCCAGCCGGATCCGGCGGGCCGCCTCCACCCCGTCCAGCCTGGGCATCCGCGCGTCCATCACCATCACGTCGGCCGGATGAGCGCGGGCAAACTCGACCGCGGCCAGCCCGTCGGCGGCCTCGCCCACCACGGTCATGTCCGGCTGCGCGTCGAGCACCATCCGGAACCCGGTGCGGACCAGTTCCTGGTCGTCGACGAGAACGATCCGGATGGTCATGCCGGCCCGGCGGGTCGCAGCGATCGCAGCGCGTGCGCCATGGCGCCGTCCGCGTCGCCGGCCGGGGCGCTGCCGTCGCCGGCCGTCGCAATCGGCAGCGTGGCGGTCACCTGGTAGCCGCCGGCCTGCCGCGGCCCGGCCTGCATGGAACCGCCGTAGATGCCGACCCGCTCGCGCATCCCGGTCAGCCCGTGCCCGGCGCCGTCGTCGGCGGCCGCGGCGCCGCGGCCGTCGTCGGTCACCTGCACGACAAGCTCGTCGGCCAGGTAGCGCAGCGACACAGCCACCGACGCCCCGATGCCGCCGTGCTTGCGGGAATTCGTCAGCGACTCCTGCACCACCCGGTAGGCGGCCAGGCCGACGCCCTCAGGCAGCGCGCGCGGCGTCCCCTCCAGCGTGAACGAGACCGTCCGGCCGGCCGCCCTGGTCTGGTCGAGCAGGTCACGCAGCTGGTCGATGCCGGGCAGCGGCGCGAGCTCGGCCTGCTCGTCGCCGGACCGCAGCACGCCGAGCAGGCGCCGCATCTCGGCCAGCGCCTGGCGGCCGGTCGCGGCGATGGTGCCGAGCGCCTGCCTGGCCCGCTCCGGCTCGCCCGTCAGCGCGTAGCTCGCGCCGTCTGCCTGCACGACCATCACGCTGACGTTGTGCGCCACCACGTCATGCAGCTCGCGGGCGATCCTGGCGCGCTCAGCGGCCGCCGCGATCTTGGCCTGGGCGTCACGCTCCCGCTCCAGCCGGGCGGCCCGGTCCTCGAGGGCCAGGTAGTACGCCCGGCGGTAGCGCATGGAGTCGCCGAGCACCCAGGCGATCAGCGCGGTGCCGCCGAAGATGACCGCGGCGGCGAAGACCTGGTTGAGCCAGTGCGCCCCGCCGGGCATCCAGGCCCCGATGGCCACCGCCGAGCCGGCCAGGCAGACCGCGAGCCCGGCCACAGACTCGCGCCGCGGCCGGTACGCCGCGAGCGTGTAGAGCAGCACCACGATCGCCAGGTCAGGCCCGAAAGGCCCGAGCGGATGGCCCCTGGTCAGCACCTGATCGGCGGCGGCCGCAACGGCGATGTAGAACGCCAGCACCGGATTCCGGCGCCGGAACGCCACCGGCACGACGATCAGCAGCGTGAGCGGAAGCCGCGGCCATGGCTGCCGCAACATCCACGACGTTCCGCCGAGCAGCAGCACGAACGCGAGCACGCCGTCGACCAGCACCGGATGGCGGCGCAGCCATGCGTAGAGGACGGACATCCATCCAGCGTATTCGGGCCGCGCCGGATCGTCGTCCGCCTGCAGGCTGATGTCCTGCACCTCGCGGCTGACCTGCCGGGGGCGGCCGTCTCCCGGCCAGCCCGGCTAGGGCAGCAGCCGGGTGGGCAGCGCCTTCTCGGTGGCTCCGCCGGTGCCGTCCTTGGCCACCCGGTAGCCGCACTGGCCTGGCCGGTCGGCCACGATCTCGGCCAGCGTGTCATCGGCGAAATGCGCGGCGGTGCCGTCGTCGCAGGCAATGCCAGGCGGCAGGCTGCCGTCCGCGACCAGCGACTCGTACAGCGGCCGCCGCCGCGGCTCGGAACTGTAGTGCGGGCAGTAGCTGCCCGCCAGCATGGCCAGTCCGGCCGTGAACGGGCGCAGTTCCTGGCCGAACGAGTCCGTCGTGCCGCCCTCGAACCAGCACAGCGCGCCTGCGCTGACGCCAGCAAGCACGATGCCGCGCTCCCATGCCGTCCGCAGCACCCGGTCAAGCCCGTGCACCTGCCAGACGGCCACCATGTTGGCGACGCTGCCGCCGCCGACGAAGATCACGTCCTGGGAGAGCAGCAGGTCCTCGGGATCGGCGACGTTCGGCATCGGGAACAGCTGCAGATGGCTGGCCCGCGCGGCCACGCCGGACAGCCACGAGTACATCCGGACGAACGTGCCCGGATCGTCGCCCATCGCGGTGTTGAGCACGCAGACCCGCGGATGCTGCCGCCCGGAGAGCTCAAGCGCGTGCTCGACCAGCCTCGGCGGCCTGGCCGGATCCGCGTCCGGCGCACCGAATCCTCCGATGGCGAGCACATGCCGCCGTCCGTCCGCTGCCACGTTTGCACGCTACCGTGCCGGGATGACCGACTGCCTCTTCTGCGGCATCATCGCCGGGACGGTGCCCGCGCAGATCGTCCTTGCCGACGACGTCGCGGTGGCGTTCCTTGATGCCCGGCCGGTGTTCAAGGGCCACGCGCTGATCGTGCCGAGAGACCACTACGTGACGCTGGCCGACCTGCCGGCCGGCCTGGTCGGCCCGTTCTTCGCCCGGGTGCAGCGGCTCAGCGCCGCGATGCCGGCCGCCTTCGGCGCCCAGGGCAGCTTCGTCGCGAGCAACAACGTCGTCAGCCAGAGCGTCCCGCACCTGCACGTGCACGTCGTCCCGCGGACCCGCGGCGACGGCCTGCGCGGGTTCTTCTGGCCGCGGGTCAAGTACGCCAGCGATGCGGAGGCGGCCGGCTACGCCAACCGCCTGCGCGACGCCCTGGCGGCCGGCTGACCCCGCCGCCGGACCGGCGGCTCAGCTCAGTGCCAGCACCAGCAGGCAGACCGCGGTGGCGACCTCGGTCAGGGCGCCGAGCACGTCTCCGGTGATCCCGCCGAGACGCCGGACGGCGAGCATGGTCACCGCCGCCGAGGCAGCCAGTCCCGCTGCCACCGCCAGCACAGATATCCAGTTAAACGGGAACCCCCCGGCCAGTGCCGCCACCGTGAGCAGGGCCGGGACGGCCGGATGCACGGTTCCGGCCACCAGCGCGCCGAGCCCCTCGCCGCGGGCAGCCGGCACCCCGGTCCGGCAGGCCCAGGTCAGCGCCAGCCGCCCGGTGACGGCGGCGGCTATTACGGCGGTGACCCCCCGGCCAAGCGCGTCGGCCTGAGCCAGCGCCGCGACCTGGACAAGCACGGTCAGCACCAGCGCGGCGACGCCGAACGGGCCGATGTCGGACCGCCGCATGATGTCAAGCGCCCCGGCGGCCGGCTGGCCGCTGCCGAGCCCGTCTGCCAGGTCGGCCAGCCCGTCCAGGTGCAGGCCCCTGGTGAGCACGGCAAGGACCACGATCGCGAGCGTGGCGCCGACCAGCGGCCCGGCGTGCCAGAACCGCTGGAAGACGTAAAGCACGGCGGCGGCGGCGCAGCCAAGCAGCAGGCCGATGACCGGGGCCCAGATCATCGCGGCGCCAGCGGCGGCCCGGGACGGCGGCCCGCTGGCCTTGCCGCCCGGCAACGGGATCGCGGTGAGCAGTGTCACCGCGAGCCGGAATCCGGCCCAGAACATAGCGACTGAGCGTACGGCCGCCCGCCGCGCGCCGCGGGAATCGCACGCCTGCCCGGGCGAGTCGCCAGCCCGTGCTTTCATGATCGTGGAGCCTTTTAAGTGCAGCAGCACCAAAAAGGCTCCACGATCATGAAGCAACACCGGCCCGGGACCAGGCTGGCGTGGCGGGCGCGACTGACGTGGCAGGCGTGACTGGAGTTCGCCGGGGACTCGGTCCCGGGGCGGGTATGGGTTCCGGGGGGCCGGGCGGGCTGGTTCCCCGGTCTGGCCCGGGGCGGGTCTGGGTTCCGGGGCCGGTCTGGCCCGGGGGCGGGTCTGGGTTCCGGGGCCGGTCTGGCCCGGGGCGGGACTGGACTCCGGGCGGGCTCGCGTGGGCGGGCGGACGACTGGCATGGGCGGGCGTGATGACTGGGAAGCGAGAGGACAGGGTGGCGGAACGGCCTTATGTGCTCCTGTCGGCGGCCGCCTCGGTGGACGGCTACATCGACGACGCCAGCGACCGGCGGCTGATCCTGTCCGACGCCGCGGACCTGGACCGGGTCGACGAGCTCAGGGCAGGCTGCGACGCGATCCTGGTCGGCGCTGGGACCATCCGCCGTGACAACCCCCGGCTGCTGGTGCGGTCACCGGCCCGCCGGGCCGCGCGGCGGGCCAGCGGGCTGACCGCGAGCCCGGTCAAGGTGACGCTGACCCGCGGCGGTGACCTCGATCCGGCCGCGAGCTTCTTCACCGCAGGCGACGCCGCCGGTGACACCGCGCCCGGCTGGTCTACACCCCCGCCGCCGCGACCGGGGCCGTCCGTGCCCGGCTGGCCGGCCGCGGCGACCGTGATCGACGCCGGGCCGCAGGTGACGGTCGCCGCGGTGCTCGCCGATCTTGCCGGGCGCGGCGTCGGGCGGCTGCTGGTCGAGGGCGGCACCAGCATGCATACGCAGTTCCTCGCCGCCGGAGCCGCCGACGAGCTCCAGCTGGCGATCGCGCCGGTCTTCGTCGGCGACCCGGCCGCGCCGAGGTTCGTCGGCAGCGGGCCGTTCCCGCACGATCCAGCGCACCCGATGGAGCTGGCCGGGGCCAGGCCGGCCGGCAATCTCGTCCTGCTCCGCTATCTGCTCGCCCCGCGCCCGGCCGGCCCGCCCTAGCCTCCCGGGTGCCGCGGTGGCCGGCCGCGGTGGCGTGCCGGGGTGGCCGGCCGGGTGGCGTGCCGGGGTGGCGTGCCGGGGTGGCCGGCCGCGGTGGCGTGCCGCGGTGGCCGGCCATAGGCCCGGCCATGGTGGTGGATCGCGCGATCGCACACCCTGGAAGGTGCGCGATCGCGCGATCCACCACGTCCGGGGCTGCCTGCGGCTGCTGCCGGGCCGGCCGGCGCTGGGCGAATTGCGCCATTAGCGGAAGGGCTGGCGGCCGCCGCGAGCAGGTCTATCGTGGATGCCATGGCCGAGTACTGGTCCATAGAGGTCTTTGACGGCGAGATCCCGGCGTCGCAGTGGAAGCAGGCCTACAGCGGCTCGCTGGTGGAGGCCGCAATCTCCAACGGGGCCTACGACTGGAGCTGGCTCGAGAGCCGCTGGGGCGTGGTCTTCGAAGCCTGCTTCACCGAGGACGCGCAGTGGGAGACCTTCCGCGCGCTTGCCGCCGTCCGGGCCGCGCTGGACGCCGTGCCTGACCCGGTCAACGGCCTGCTCGTCTACCGCGGCCGAGGCGGCGCGTCCGGCGCGTCGTCCCCGCGCCGCCCGCGGCCGGTGCCGAGCGCGGGCGCGGTGTCGCTGCCTGAGCCCGTCGCGGAATCCCGCCTGGACCTGACGAATGCGGAAATGCGGGATTCGGGCGGTGATCTGGCTCGCACTGTGTGAGCACCGGGCCTCCGGACAGGGCAGGATGGGGGCATGAGGGATACCAGAGCCTCGGCCGGGGGCTTGCGGTCAGCGATCGAGCGAAGCGGGTATTACCCGGGAGTGGTCTCTGACGCGGTCTCGGCGGCCCTCGGGCATGAGCCCGTCGTTTCTTACTTCGTGCTGCACGATGCGCTTTTCGATCCGGGAATGGAGGTTCGGCGCCATATGACGGTGCTGGTGCTCACCCCCTCGCGGCTCGTCTACTCGCACACCGACGAGCATCCGGCCGATGACGCCGAGTCCCGTCCGCAGGCCGAGACGAGCACCGAGGCGGTCCGGTTTTCGCAGATCTCGTCGGTGGCCGTCACCCGCGTCGTGCCGGACCCGGCGTCCTACCTGCCCGGCGTCACCATGCCCACGGAGGTCGTCCTGACCATCGGCTGGAACGTGCTCTCGCACATCGAGCTCGAACCGGCCCACTGCGGCGACGAAAGCTGCGAGGCGGACCACGGATACACCGGCACGATCACCGCCGACGACCTGACGATGCGGGTGAGCGAGGCGGCCGACGGCGAGGATGCGGTGCGCCAGGCACTGGCCTTCGGCCAGGCGCTGTCCGAAGCCACTAGCCGTCCGTAAGCGCTGCTGATGACGGATCAGCCGGGCAGTTCCGCCGACGCTGCCGCGATATGGCGAGAGTTCTCTTGCCGACCTGGCAACGTCGCTGCTCGCCTCGCTGGGCGCGGGCGGGCCGAATCCGCTCGGCCTGGCGCCTGCCGCGCGGGCGTGCCTGCTGGTGGTGGACGGCCTCGGCTGGGAGTTGCTGCGCGACCATCAGGCGGCAGCTCCGTTCCTGGCCGAGCTCACCATGACCGGGCGCCCGCTGACCGCCGGCTTCCCGGCGACCACGGTGACCAGCCTGAGTTCCCTGGGCACCGGCCGGCCGCCTGGCCAGCACGGGATGCTCGGCTACCAGGTAGCGGTGCCCGAGCAGCGCAAACTGCTCAATGCGCTGCGCTGGGATCACGGTGTCGATCCGGTGGCCTGGCAGCCCGGATCGACAATCTTCGAGCGGGCCGTCGCGGCCGGCGTGGCCGCTTTCCGGGTCGCGCCGGGAGCCGTCCGCGGAACTGGGTTCGGCGCGGCGGTCATGCGCGGCGCTGACTACCGCGTCGCCGACAGCCTCGGCGCCCTCGTGGCCCAGTCTGCTACGGCGATGAAGGAGTCAGACCGGGCACTGGTGATGACCTACTACGGCAAGCTCGACTCGACCGGCCATAGCTGTGGCTGCACGTCAGATGCGTGGCGTTATCAGCTAGGGCATGTCGACAAGCTCGCCGAGCAGCTGGCCTCGGCCCTGCCACGGGGCACCGTGCTGCACGTAACCGGCGATCACGGCATGGTCGATGTCCTGCCGCACGACCGGATCGATGTGGATGAAATGCCAGAGCTGCGGTCCGGGGTAGCCATGCTTGGCGGAGAGCCGCGGGCCAGGCACGTTTACGCTGAACCCGGAGCCGCGCCGGACGTGCTCGCTGCCTGGCGGGAAATCATGGGTGCCCGGGCCTGGGTCGCGTCCAGGGAGGAGGCGATCTCGGCAGGCTGGTTCGGCGAGGTTGCAGGACACCTGGCCAGCCGCGTCGGCGACGTCGTCGCCGCCCCCGCCGGGCCATGGGCGATCGTGGCGACGCAGACCGAGCCGCACGAGTCGGCGCTGATCGGCATGCACGGCTCGCTGACCTCAGCGGATCAGCTGGTGCCGCAGCTGGCGTTCGTCAAGCCGTGACACCGGCCAGCTGCGGCCGGCCTACAAGAGGAGCAACGGTGCCGGGCACCGAAGGCGGCATCATGGCGGCGACCGCCGCATTACCTGGCGACACATAACCGAAGCCGTTACCTTCGGAAGCGTTCGCCGATCTGCCGGGCGACGTTCTCTGGCGCCAGGTCGACGGCGCCCTCCCAGTGCAAACGCTCCAGGAAAGTCGAGTCCGAGCGGTAGAAGGCCTTCAGATTCGAGCGGCAAGCCAGACGCAGGTTCAGCGGGTAGCCCTCGGTGCCCGGGGGCGCCCCGTAGATCGCGAGGTTAAAGCTCTCGAAGCCCATCTCTGCATACGCACCCAGCGCAAGCACCAGCCCATGGGCCAGCTCGCTGATGAGATCGTCGTTGAGTTCCGCTGGCGAGCAGACGCCAGCGGCGAACGCCCTCAGCTCGGCCGGGGCGATCGGCGCAAAGCTCACGATCCACTGGATGCGCCCGGTATCCCCCAGATAACGTTCACCGCTGCGGCGCTCGGCATCCAGGTAGGCGTCAAACCGGTGGAGGGGCACATCCGCGAGCAGGCGCTGGAATGTCGTCGGCTGGGGATCGACGATCCCTTGCAGGTGGGGATGAAACAGCGAGCTTCCTGACGGCAGCATATGGTTGGCGTTGATCGACGCCCACCGCGACTGTGGTTCTGCCGTCATCACCGCCTTCGCGAAAGCGACCTGCGTCGCCAGGTTGTCCGCGAGCAGCCGCTGGGTGATCTCGCCGAGCGGCAGATAATGCAACCTGGGTGAATAAACGGACACCGAACTGTGCGCTGAGTATGGGTGCAGGTTCGCGAACAGGACCGCCTCGCCGCATGCTATCCGCCCGTCAGGGTGGATCCTGGCCGCCAGCTGAGGAGTTAGCCGATCGATCCGGCCCGGACAAAATGGGCAGCGCGGCTGGTTCTCCCGTGCAAATGCATCCAGGTCGAAGTCGTTGGCCGGCATCAGCCCGCGCTCAGGCAGAATGCGCGAGCTGTGGCCGGTTAGCGGATCAAATCGCACCTCGATCGTCGTGCGGACTGAGTCGCCCGTGCCGGGCTCGATCATCTCGGCTGTTAAGAACTCGCGTCTTAGCTTCATCCTGCCTCCGGCCGAGGCATCTGGGTACGGCGCCGGCCTCGCGCACCATTCAATCCCGGTTCGGCCGACCTAGCCTACGGCCACGCTAACGGCGGGCGGGCGCCGCCTAGGGCTGACCGCCACGGTCGCGGACCGCACGGCGGTACCGCTGTACCGCCAGCCGGGTGAATATGAATCCTGGCGCCGAGAGCACTGCCGCCCTGGCAGGATCCAGAACAGGCGTTTGTCCACAGCCGGCCCGGGGAACCGGACATCGCCGGGCATGGTTATCCACGGAAATCGAGAGGTTATCCTCAGCATGAACGCCGCCGCCCAGCTGCTCGTCGGCCCGGCCGTGCTGGCCCGCGAGCTGGCCGGCGGCGCGCCGCCGCTGGTGATCGACGCCCGCTGGCAGCTCGGCGGGCCGCCGGGAGCCTGCCGCTACCGGGCCGGTCACCTGCCGGGAGCCGTCTTCGTCGACCTGGACGAGGACCTATCCGGGCCGCCGGGCGCCGGCGGCAGGCATCCGCTGCCGGAAGCCGCGGCCTTCCAGGCGGCGATGCGGCGCGCCGGGCTGAGCGCGGGCCGCCCGGTCGTCGTCTACGACGACGGTGACTCCGTCGCCGCCGCGCGCGCCTGGTGGACGCTGCGCTATTTCGGCCATGACCAGGTACGCGTGCTCGATGGCGGCTTCGCGGCATGGACAGCGGCCGGGCTGCCGGCGGACACGGTCGTGCCTGACGTCCCGCCGGGCGACTTCACCGCCACGGCGGGCGGGATGCCGCTCATCGACGCCGACGGCGCCGCCGCGCTCGCCCGGGCGGGCGTGCTGCTCGATGTCAGGTCGCCGGAGCGGTACCGGGGCGAGGCCGAGCCGGTCGACCCGGTGGCCGGGCACATTCCCGGCGCCCTGAGCGCGCCGGTCACCGGCAGCAGCACGGCAGGCGGCAGGTTCCGGCCGCCGGCCGAGCTGGCCGAGCGGTTCGCCGCACTCGGCGCCAGTGCCGGGCGGCCGGCGGGCGCGTACTGCGGCTCGGGTGTCACCGCCGCCCACGAGGTGCTCGCGCTCGAGCTGGCCGGCCTGCCCGCCGCCCTCTACGTCGGCTCCTGGTCCGGCTGGATCGCCGATCCCGGCCGCCCGGTCGCCACCGGACCGGAACCCGGCTAGCCGCCGGCGGCGCCAGGTCGCGCCGGGCAGTCAGCACCAGCCAGGTCGCCGCGCCGGTGGCCAGGGCAGGGCCGGCCGGCCCGGAGCCTGCCGCGGCCCAGGCCGCCGCGCTCGCCCCGGCCGCGGCGAGCACCCGCAGCGCCAGCCGGCCAGGCCGGCCCCTGCGGACCCTGGCCGCCAGGCGCGCGGTCGCCCCGGGGGGCCGCCATCGTGACCCGGCCCGGCCGGATCGCCCGCTGGCCGGGCCCTGCCCGCCAGCACCGGCCGGCCAGGCGACGCGGCGGAGCCACGCCAGCCGCCGCCCTTGCGGTGCGTCGGCGAGCGCCTCGCCGCGGCCGAACCGGGTCCGCAGCTGCGTATAGGCGGCGGCCGCCGCGGCGAACCTCGCCGGATCGCCGCCGTCCCGGCGGTCCGGGTGGGTGGCGGCCGCGACCCGGCGCCAGGCGGCCCGGACGTCATCGTCGGTCAGGTCCGGCCGGGCCGTCAGGCCGAGCGCGGCGAACGGATCGGCTGCGGGCTGCGGCCGGCGCGGCCGGGTCACCGGCCTGGCTCCGGCCCGAACGCCTCGTCCAGCAGCTCGCTGACGTCCGGTAGCGGCGGCCCGGCCGCGGCCGGGCCGGCCGCCGCGGCCGCGGCGTGCACCGGAGCGGGCCGGGGAACGGGCCCGGCCAGGCCGGGCGCGTCGCTGGCTGGCCGGGCGGCCGCCATGCCGCCCGGCGCCCGCAGCGCCGCCGGGCCGCTGATCAGCCGCTTGACCTGCACGTAGGTCACGCCGCCGCGGTAGACATAGGCGACCTGGCCGACGTCAAGGGCACGGATCAGCGCGGGATCCACGACCGGGGCCTGCCGGATCCGCGAGGTTCCCTGATGCCCCCAGACCGGGACGCCGAGCAGCCGCCGGGTGGTATCGGTAAACCGGCGCGTCCCGGCCAGGCCGGTTACCGGCTCGGGATGCGGGGTGCGCAGCAGCCAGATGCCGCCGTCGGCCGACGCCGCGATCCGGTACCGCTCGTCCTCGTCTTCCGCGAGGCCCGGCCAGGACTGGGCAGATACCTGGACGGCCAGCCCGAGCGACCTGGCCCGCTCGTACAGCTGCCAGACCGGCAGCCGCCTGGAGACCGCGCTGAACTCGTCGACGGCGAGCAGGATCTCCCTGGCCTGCCCGCCGCCCGGGCCGGCCGCGAAGCTGGCGAGCAGGTCGGTCAGCGCCCTGGCCTGGCCTTCGGCGACCGAGATCTCCGCGGTGCCTTCCAGGATGCAGTACCAGGCGTCAGCGTCTGCGAACCCGCCTGGGCCGTCCAGCCCGCCGCCGAGGCGCCGGAACAAGGTACGGAACCGCAGCGCGATGTCGCCGAGCTGCCGGGCGGCCGAGCGGACGAGCGCCAGCTCGGCGTCGTGCTCGCCGGCCGCGTAGGCCAGGCCGAGCCAGCCAGGATCGAGCCGGCCGAGGAAGTCGGCCGCGCTGGCCGGCGGCCCGCCCGGCGCCTCGACCGCGAGCGCGACCACGGCCTCCATCACGTCCGCGTAGTAGGCGGCCGCGCCGCTGCCGTGCTCGATCAGGTCGAGCAGGGTGGTGGTCAGCTGCCGTGGCGGCAGCGTCCACAGCGACAGGCTGGCCTCGTCCGGCCAGATGGCGGTCGAGCGGGCGCCCGCGGCGCGCAGCACCCGCCGGGCCCGGTCGGCAATCCGCCTGGCGTCCGCGCCGCCCTTGCAGTCGAGCACGACGAGCAGCGGCGGGCGGCCGAGCCCGGCGGCATGCCGCTGCAGCGCGGCAGCCATGAAGCCGGCCCACAGCCGCAGTAAGAGCGTGGTCTTCCCGGTGCCGGTGGTGCCGATCACCACCTGGTGCGAGCGCATCCGCTGGTAGGGGATGCTGGCGATCAGCCCCGCAGGATGGCCGATCGCCCTGATCACGGCACCGGCCACGAGGTTCCCGTTTCGGCTGATCAACGGCACGGAGCCGGGGGCGGTGATCCTGGCGCGCGCGGCCCGCGCCTGGTGGCGCCACTGCCGCAGGTCGAAGGACACCGCCGAGCCTGGCGACAGGCCGCCGGTGCCGGTCTCCATCGAGCGGATCCGGTAGGACCAGGCGAGCCCGCCGGCCGCCAGCCCGAGCGGGATCGCGGCCGGCCCGATGACCGCGGCGGCCGCCGGGTAGCGGCCGGCCGCAGCGTCATGCCACATCGCGAGCCAGGCAAGGTACGGCGCGGCTAAGACGGTGCGCCAGGAGGCTGCGTCGGTCGCGGTCAGCGCCAGCCACACCGCGACCATCGGCGCGCAGCATGCCGCGGCGCGGTGCAGCCGGGCCGGCGGCCAGCCCCGCAGCCAGGCGCAGGCCGCGCTGCCTGCCGCGACCAGCGAGACCGGCGCGGCGGCGATGATCAGCGCGGCGGCGGCGGCGAGCCGGATCAGCCGCCACCCGCCGCGTGCCGCCGCGCGGACCGCGAGCAGGCTGACGTAACGGCCGATCACCTGGCCGCCTCCGGCATCGCCGCGCCGGGCGGCAGTGCCCGGATCTCGATCCTGGCCGCAGCGCCGCCCAGCGCGTCCCGTGCCCTGGTCACGACAGGCCAGGCGGCGGCCGAGCAGAGGTAAAGCACCCGGGCGTGCCGCGGCGGCCGGCCGGGCACGACCGCGTCGGCGGCCAGGCAGCCGTAGTCGCCGGTCCGGCTCAGCAGCTCCCGCATGATCGCGGTGGTCCGGCCGGCGGTCTTCGGCGTGAGCTCGGCCTCGATCGCCCAGCACTCGCCGGCCCATGCCACCGGCGCGCCGTCCGGCCAGTGCACCTCGCCGTCCGGCAGGTGCTCGCGCAGCCCGACCCTGCCCCCCAGCCGGGCGCGCAGCCGGCGTTCGCTGCGCCAGTAGGCGCCGGCCGCGCGGTAGCCGCCCACTGACTCGAGCGCGAGCCGGACGGCGGCGACAGCCCGGATGTGGGCCAGCCGCGATAAGGCAGGCGGCGCCTGGGCGTACGGCAGGCCGCAGCTGGCCAGGCCGGTCCTGGTCAGCCAGATCCACGGCGCGCCCGGCCCGAGCCTGGCCGATTCCGTGATGCCGCTGCCCGCGCCAGCGGGCCGCGATGGCCCGCGCCCGCGACTCGCCGACGGCCAGCACCGCGGCGAGCTGGTCGAGCTGGACGGCGTACATCTCGGCCACGAACAGCAGCCCGGCGACGTCGCGGCCGGCCAGGTGGCGGCCGGCCGCCGCCGGGGGAGCCGATGCCCCTTCTGCGGGGATCACCCGACTATCACATCATGCGTCCGCGCGGTCACTGCCGCGGCCACACCCGGACACGCCGCCCTGAGCGCGGGCAGGTACTGGTGCCGGCGGCGGCGGTGCGGCACAATGGCATCGGTGCCTGGGACACGTCGCACGGCAGCCGGGTTGCTGCGGGCGATGAGGTCGTTGGGGAAGACGCACCTCATTGCTGGCAGGGAGGCCTCGTGACCGTACGTGGCGTGTTGCAGGTTCACTCCGCGCCCCCGGCGCTGAGCCCGCATATCGAGTGGGCAGTGGCGGGGGTTATCGGCGTGGCCGTTACGCTGCCCTGGGTAGATCAGCCCGCTTCGCCTGGCTCGCTGCGCGCCGAGCTGAACTGGCAGGGCAGGCCGGGCGCCGGCGGGGCGATCACGACCGCGCTGGCCAGCTGGAACCTGCTCAGGTTCGAGGTCACCGAGGAAGCCAGCCCGGGCTGCGACGCGGTCCGCTATAGCTGCACGCCGTCACTCGGCAGCTTTTCCGCCGTCATATCGGCCAATGGCGACGTGCTGGTCCCGGAGGGGCGGCTGCGCGCCGCGATGACGCTCGCGTCGGCGTCCGGGCCGGCTCCGGCCGGGCTGGCGCCGGTGGCCGACGACGACGACGCGGCCGGGGGCGGCGACATTATCGGCGGCCTGCGAGAGCGGCAGGGCCCGCGGCACCCGGCGCTTGGCGGCTCGCTTGAGGCGGAGCTTGCGCTGCTGCTCGGCCAGCCCTGGGACGACGAGCTCGAGCCATTCCGGCACGCGGCGGCCGGCGCCCCGGTGCGCTGGCTGCACGCCACCGGCTGACCGGCCCGGCCAGCCCCGCCGAGCCCGGCCCGGGCCGGCCCCGGGCGTGGTGATCACTGTGGCCGGCCCTGCTGCCTGGTGCGCCGGCCGAGGGCGTAGAAAAGCAGGCCGACGAGCACCATCACGGCGAGCGGCACGAGCTGCGACAGCTCGTACTGCAGTCGCTGCCCGGCGAATCCGGGCGGCAGCGAGGAATCGGGCGAGGCCGTGCCGATGCCGGGGTAGATCACCGCAACCGTGGTGAAGGCCGCCCAGGCGGTGGTCAGTATCCCGACCGCCCACAGCCCGGCCTTCCCGCCCGGTATCAGATACGGGCGTGGCACGTCGGGATAGCGGTACCTGAGCTTGATCACCGCGGGGAAGATCAGCACGTAGGTGATCGTCACCATGGAGATCACGAGGCCCAGGGTGGCGCTGAAGTACTTCTCCGCGTTACCGCTCGTCAGCGTGAGCGAAAGGATGAGGATGCCGGTCGACACCACGCCGGAGAGCAGGTTCACGGCGATCGGCGTCCCGAGGCGCCTGGAGAAGTACCCGAGCCATCTCGGCGCGGCCCCGTCGAATCCCGCGACCGCCTGCGTGCGGTCCGACCCGATGAGCCAGACGACGCCGGAGGAAAGCAGGCCGAAGATCACCCCGATGGCCGCGATGTCCGCGAGTACCTTGCCGGCCCCGGCCAGCACCACGCCGGAGGCCGTCGAGTGGCCGCCGTACACCACGAAGACCGTCTTCATCGCGTCGACGAAGCCGTCGACGCTGGAGAGCTGAGCGGGCGGCAGCACGAGCAGGATCGCCAGAATGGGCAGGCCGTAGAAGAGCACGGTGCCGACACCCGAGCGCAGCACGGCGAAGGGGACGTCCTTCCTCGGGTTCTTCAGCTCCTCCGAGGCACTGCTCGGCAGCTCAAAGCCCTCAAGGTCGAACATCAGGATCGGCGCCGCCGCCAGGAACACGACCCAGGTGGGCTTGAACGCCCCGCCGCCGAAGCCGTGCAGGCCGTGCTGGATGGCATAGATCAGGACCGTGAGCGTGAAGAAGGCCATCAGCACCACGCGGACCACCGCGCCGATCGTGGCGACCCACTTGCCTGCCTTCAGCGCCATGATGACCGACGCGATACCGGCCCAGACGAAGAGCAGGCCGAACACGTACTGCCAGCCAAGCGTCAGGTTGACGAAGAACGTGCTGAACGTGGCCATGGCGGTGATCGCCAGCGTCCCGGCCAGCCAGATGGGGTTGTCCACCCAGTACATGACCGCGACCACGGCGGCGGCAGGCCGGCCGAAGGCGAGCTTCGTCCAGACATAGGGGCCGCCCTCCTCCGGGAAGGCACTGCCAAGCTCCGCCGTGAGCAGGCCGTAGGGGAGCAGGAAGAAGACCACCATGACGATCAGCCAGGTGAACGACTGGGCACCGTAACTCGATACCGCGCCGAGCGTGTCCAGCACGATGATCGCGGCGAGCATGAGGAACGCGGTGTCCATCCGCCCCACGCTCCGCCGGAACTTCGGCCGCTCCTCGCCAGCCGCCATCGTCGCCAGGCCGCGCACCGGGGAGCTCGGGGGCAGGCCAGCTGCTCTGCGTTCCATAGCAGCACATCATGATTTATCCGGATACGAGGTTGCAATCGCCTCAGCGGTGATATTCCCTGGCCGCAGACGGGAGACAAGCATGGCTCAGAAGATCATCATTGACTGCGATCCGGGGATCGACGACGCCCTGGCGCTCGCGTTCGCGCACGGCGATCCGGGTCTGGAGGTCTGCGGGATCACCACCGTGGCCGGCAACGTCGGCCTGGACCTGACAACGGCCAACGCGCTCCGGGTGCGGGACTTCGCCGGGATGGGGGATGTGCCGGTGGTGCCGGGCAGCGGGCAGCCGCTGCTGCGGCCGGTGCTGCACGCCGGCCACATTCACGGGGGCACCGGGCTAGGCGGCGCGCAGCTGCCCGACGCGCTGTCCGGCCCGGCGCCCGGCCATGCGGTGGACTACCTGGTCGACTCGATCAGCGCGGCGCCCGGCGAGATCACGCTGGTGGCGATCGGGCCGCTGACCAACATCGCACTCGCGATCCGGCGCGAGCCCGCGCTCGTCTCGCTGGTCCGTGACTTCGTGATCATGGGCGGCTCGGCCGGCCGGGGCAACACGACGCCGGCGGCCGAATTCAACATCCTGGCCGATCCGGAGGCCGCCGCCATCGTGTTCAGCGCCGGCTGGACGGTGACCATGATCGGGCTGGACGTGACGCTGCACGCGCGGGCGGACGCCGCCGTGCGTGACCGGCTGCGTACCCTCGGCCCGCTTGCCGACCACCTGCTGCTGCCCAGCCTGGCTGGTTACCGCGCCACCGGGCCAGCCGGGCCGGGCCAGGCCGGGCCAGGCCGGGCCGGGCCAGGCCCGGCCGGGCCGGGCGACCCGCGGCTGCCTGCGGAGCTGAACTGGCCGGACGACCTGCTCGATCCGGCCGTGCACGACGTCTGCGCGGTCGCCTGCGTTACCCGTCCTGAGCTGATCAGGCGCGTGCCCGCGCTGGTGCAGGTGGAGACGGCCGGGCGGCTGACCAGCGGGATGACCGTGACCGATTTCACCGCTCCGGCGCGGCAGCACAACGCCCTGGTCGGCACCGGGATCGACGTCGACGGGTTCTGGGACCTGGTGCTGAGCGCCTACCGCCGGGTCGCGGCCGGGATGGCCAGCCGGTGACGAAGCCGGAGGCTGAGCCGCCCTCCGGGCCGCGGCCAGCCGGCGGCGGTCACGGCGGCCAGGCTGACCGCAGCGGCAGCCGGCTCAGAGCGGGATGTTGCCGTGCGCGCCGCGGTGCGGCGGGACGGCGGCAATCGCGCGCGCGAGCGCCTGCCGGGTCTTGGCGGGCTCGATGACCTCGTCGATCACGCCGAGTTCCATCGCGCGGTGCAGGCCGCCGGCCTCCCGCTCGTGCTCGGCCGCCAGTTCCACCTCGGCCTCGTGCCGCCGCTCGGCGGGCACCTCGGCGAGCGTCCGGCGGTGCAGGATGCGCACCGCCGCGACCGGCCCCATCACGGCCAAGCTCAGCTCCCGGCCAGGCGAATACCCGGGTCGCGCCGAGCGCGCGGGAGTTCATCGCGATGTAGGCGCCGCCGTAGGCCTTGCGGGTGACCAGCGTGACGCGCGGGACCGTGGCCTCGGCGAACGCGTGCAGCAGCTTGGCGCCGCGGCGGACGACGCCGTCCCATTCCTGGCCGACACCGGGCAGGTAGCCGGGCACGTCCACGACGACCACGAGCGGCACCCCGAACGCGTCGCACATCCGGACGAACCGGGCGGCCTTCTCGGCCGAGGTCGCGTCCAGGCAGCCGCCGAGCCGGAGCGGGTTGTTGGCGATGACGCCGACGGTCCGGCCCGCCAGCCTGCCGAGGGTGGTGATCAAGTTAGGCGCCCAGCGCGGGTGCAGCTCGATCCCCGGTTCGTCGAGCAGGCCGCTGATCAGCGGGTGCACGTCGTAGGCACGCCGCCGTGACTCGGGCAGCAGCGCGGCGAGGTCGGTCTCGCCGAGCTGGCCGTCGCCGTGCCCGTCGTCGGCCGCGCCCGGCATCGTGCCCTGCTGGCCGAGCAGCAGCGCGAGCTGCCGGGCGGTGCTGAGCGCCTCCGCGTCCGTGGCCGTGACCAGGTGCACGACGCCGGACCTGCGGCTGTGCGGCTCCGGGCCGCCGAGCCGCTCCATGTCCACGTCCTCGCCGGTCACGCTGCGGACGACGTCAGGCCCGGTGACGAAGATCCGGCCCTTGTCGGACAGGATCACCAGGTCGGTGAGCGCCGGGCCGTAGGCAGCGCCGCCGGCCGCCGCGCCGAGCACCACGGATATCTGCGGCACCACGCCGGACGCCCGGGTCATCGCGGCGAACACGGTACCCACGGCGTGCAGGCTCTCCACGCCCTCCCGCAGCCGGGCACCGCCGGAGTGCCACAGCCCGATGACCGGCGCCCCGATCATGATCGCGTGGTCGTAGGCGACGACTATGGCCTCGCACCCCGCGCTGCCCATGGCGCCGCCCTGGACCCTCGGGTCGCTGGCGAACGCCACCGCCGGCATGCCGTCGATCGTCCCGGCGCCGGCCAGCACCCCGCTGCCGTCCTGCCCGGTCAGCAGGTCAACGGAGCCAGGGTCGAACAGCGCATCCAGCCTGACCGCGGGATCGCGCGGGCCGCCGGAGGTGCGCGCGGCGCCGGCCGGGGCCGGGCCGGCCGGCGGTTCGGGCGCGGGCGGGGCAGCCGTTAGCCGGCTGTCGAGAATCGTCACGTCAGTCTCCTTCGGTGCGGCGGGCACGCTCGACTCAGGCGGCGGTGAAGGCAAGCGCGACATTGTGCCCGCCGAAGCCGAATGAGTTGTTCAGGACGGCCATCGGGCCGCTGGTCCGGGCGCGCAGTTCCCGCGCCTCGGGCGCGATCTGCAGGCCGGCGTCGTCGTCGGGGTCCTCCAGGTTGATAGTGGGCGGCGCCACCTTGTCGCGCAGCGCCAGGATCGCGGCCACCGACTCGACCGCGCCGGCGCCGCCGAGCAGGTGGCCGGTCATCGACTTCGTGGCCGATACGACGACGCCGCTCGCGGCGCTGCCCAGGGCCGCGGCGATGGCCTGGGCCTCGACCACGTCACCGGCCGGGGTCGATGTCGCGTGCGCGTTGACGTGCACGACCTGGTCCGGGCTGACCCGGGCGTCGGCGAGTACCCGGTTGATAGCGCTCACGATGCCGGTGCCCGCCGGATCCGGCTGGGCGATGTGATGGGCGTCGGCGGAATAGCCGGCTCCGGCGGCGACCGCGTAGACGGTCGCGCCGCGGCGCGCCGCGTGCTCCGCCGACTCGAGCACCACCATCCCCGCGCCCTCGCCGAGCACGAAGCCGTCCCTGCCCTTGTCGAACGGGCGGGACGCGCGCTCCGGCTCGTCGTTGCGGGTGGACAGGGCCCGCATGGCCGCGAACGCGGCGATGTTCAGCTGCATGATCGCGGCCTCGGTCCCGCCCGCCAGCACGATGTCGGCGCGCCCGGACCTGATCATGTCCATCGCGTAGCCGATTGCCTCGGCGCCGGAGGCACACGCGCTGACCGTCGTATGCACCCCGGCGCGGGCGCCGAGCTCAAGGCTGATCCACCCGGCGGAACCGTTGGGCATGAGCATGGGAACGGTAAACGGGGACAGCCGCTGCCAGCCTTTCTCCTTCAGCGTGTCGTAGGCGGCCAGCGTCGATGCGATGCCGCCGATGCCGCTCGACACCACGACGCCGAGCCGCTCCGGGTCGACGTCCGTGGCGCCGGCGTCGGCCCATGCCTCGCGCGCGGCGATGATCGCGAACTGCTCGCAGCGGTCCAGGCGGCGGGCCTGCACGCGGTCGATCAGGGTCGCTGGCTCGGCCGCGGCCCAGGCCGCGATCTGCGCCGGGAGCTCGCGCGCCCAGTCGTCGGTCAGCTTGCGCACGCCGCTGCGCCCGGCAAGCAGCGCCTCCCAGGTCGACGCGACGTCGACGCCCAGCGGCGTGATCGCACCAAGCCCGGTGACGACGACGTCTGTCCGGTCTGTGCCCACTGCGGCATCTCTCCTCAGGTCGGGTAACGCGGCGCCGTGCTGGTGGCCGGGCGGCGCCGCGCCGTACTGCCGTCCCGGTCAGGCGGATACGTCGGCGCGCCGGACGTAGTCGATGACGTCCTGCACGGTCTTGAGGTCCTTCAGCTGGTCGTCGGGGATCTCGACGCCGAACTTGTCCTGGGCCGCCACCGCTATCTCGACCATGGACAGCGAGTCGATGTCCAGGTCGTCGACGAACGTCTTCTCCGGGGTGACCTGGTCGGCGGGGACGCCCGCGACCTCGTCGATGATCTCGCCGAGGCCTGCGAGGATTTCCTGCTCCGTCATGGCCATGTGCTCGCTCTCTCCTTTACTTCGGGTGTTGTCTTAACTTCGGGTGTTGTTCTTCGGGCGGTCAGCCCCTGGCGGTGCTGCCCGGGGGCGGCTGGTTGTGGTCAGGCCGGGCGCGGACGCCAGGCAGCTTGCTCGGTCAGGGCGCGATGATCACCTGCGCCGCGTAGCAGATGCCGGCCCCGAAGCCGATCAGCAGGGCCGGCGCGCCGGAGCTGAGCTCGCCGCGCTCGATCATCCGGGACAGCGCCAGCGGGATCGAGGCGGAAGACGTGTTGCCCGCGGTCACGATGTCGTCGGCCACTATCGCCTGCGGGGCGCCGAGCTTGCGGGCGATGGCCTCGATGATCCGCAGGTTCGCCTGGTGCGGGACGAACGCGGCCAGCTCGCCCGGCGCGATGCCGGCTTCCTCGCAGGCCTTCCTGGCGACCGGGTGCAGCGCGGTGGTTGCCCACCGGAAGACGGCCTGGCCTTCCTGGAAGATGAACGAGTTCCGGTCCTTGATGTAGATCTTGTCGGCCATCTCGCCGGCGCTGCCCCAGACGACCGGCCCGATGCCCGGCCCGGCCGCCGGGTCGGCGACCGGGCCCACGACGGCCGCGCCAGCACCGTCGGCGAAGATGATGGCCGTCGACCGGTCGGTCCAGTCGATCCACTGGGACAGTTTCTCCGCGCCGATGACAAGGACGTTCCTGGCGGTGCCAGTGCGCACGGCATCGCTGGCGTTGGAGAGCGCGTAGCAGAAGCCCGCGCACGCCGCGTTCATGTCATAGGCGCCAGGGGCGGCGATGCCGAGCCGCCGGGCCACCGTGGCCGCGGTGTTCGGGATCTGCACCTCGGTCGTGCAGGTGGCGACGATCACGAGGTCGATGTCGGCGGAGGACAGGCCGCTGGCCGCCAGCGCCTTGCCGCCGGCCGCCGCCGCCATGTCGGCCACCGTCTCGTCCGGTCCGGCGATCCGCCTGCTGGCGATGCCGACCCGGCTGCGGATCCACTCGTCGTTGGTGTCCATGGTCGCCGCGAGCTCGTCGTTGGTGACGACCCTGGCCGGCTGGTATCCGCCGAATGCCAGGATCCGCGCGCCCGCTGAGCCCTCGGTTAGTCGCATCCGGGTCCTGCCTTTCGAAGCCGGCCCGGCGGCATCCGCCGCCGGGATGTCGGGGGTCACTCGCTGTCTGCTGGCTGCAGCCGCACCAGCGGCTGGCCTGCGCTGACCGGGTCGCCGTCCTCGACGAGCCACTCGATGACCGTCGCCGGGAAGCTCGGCGTCACCAGGTGGCTGCCGCCGCGCATCTCGACGTGCCCGAGCTCGGCGCCACTGCTGACCGCGCCGCCGGGCGTCCCGGCCGAGCTGGCACGGAAGACCCCGGCCAGCGGGGCGACAAGCAGCCGCCAGTCCGGCGCGTCGCTGTCCGCGTCGGCCTGGCGGTGCTCGGCGATCAGGTCGCGGGCAGCCGCCAGGTTGTCCGGGGTCTTCAGCGCGGTGAGCTGCACGCCGGGCAGCGCGCGCCTGGCCAGGCCGGTCAGCGTGCCGGCCGGCGGCAGCTCGACGATCGCGCTGACCCCGAGGCCGGTCATCGACTGCATGCACTTGTCCCAGCGGATCGGCGCGCTGACCTGGGTGACGATCCGCTCCATCCAGTCCGCGCCGCTGCGCACCACGGCGCCGTCGCGGTTGGACAGCAGGGCCAGGTCCGGATCGCTGACCTTCACCTGCGTGGCGGCCGCCCGCAGGTCGTCCACCGCGGGCGCCATGTGGCGGGTGTGGAAGGCGCCGGCCACGGAAAGCGGGATGAGCCTGGCGCGGGCCGGCGGGTCGGCCGCGAACGCCGCGAGCTCGGCCGCGGTCCCGGCGGCGACCACCTGCCCGGCGCCGTTGACGTTGGCCGGGGTCAGCCCGTGCTTCTCGATCGCGGCGAGGACGGCGGCCTCGTCGCCGCCGACTACCGCGGTCATGCCGGTGGGCTCGGCCGCGGCGGCGCGGGCCATCGCCTGGCCGCGCACCCGGACCAGCCGCAGCGCGTCATCCGGGGTGATGACCCCGGCGATGGCGCCGGCGGCAAGCTCGCCGACGCTGTGGCCGGCTGCGGCGCCGGCCTGCCTGGCGGCCTGGCTGAGGCCGCCGAAGAGCTCGGCCGCGGTGGCGATGGCGGCGGCGACGAGCAGCGGCTGGGCGATGGCCGTATCCCGGATCTCGTCCGCGCCTGCCGTGCTGCCGCACCGGATCAGGTCGCAGCCCGCCCGGTCTGACCAGGCAGCCAGGCGGTCGGCATAACCGGGCAGCTCCAGCCACGCGGACAGGAAACCGGGGGTCTGCGCGCCCTGGCCGGGAGCGGCGATCAACAGCATCCTATAAGCGTGCACTGTAGAACTCCGCCATACGAATGCCGAAGCATACGAAGTTTTGCCCGAGCAATCTGTAGGAAGCCTACAATCAGATGCCCTTATGCGCGAGGCGGCCAAGGACAACGGCGATCCAGATGGCGAACGCGCCCCGGCCGTCGCTGGGAGCGAGGCCGGTCAGCTCGGTTACCCGGCGGAGCCGGTACCTGACGGTGTTCGGGTGGACGAAAAGCAGCCTGGCCGTTGCCTCGAGCGAGCTGCCCTGCTCCAGGTAGGTGGTGACGGTATCGAGCAGGGCCGGACCGCCGTCAAGCAGCGGGATGTAGACATCCTCGATCAGCTCGGTGCGCGCTGACTCGTCTCCGTCCAGCGCGCGCTCCGGCAGCAGGTCGATCGCCTCGACCGGGCGCGGAGCCTCCGGCCAGGCCGTCGCCGCCCGCAGCCCGGCCAGCGCCGCGCCGGCCGACAGCACGGCGGACTTCAGGTCAGCCACCGGCGGCCCGACCACGATCGGGCCCGGCCCGAACCGGCCGGCCAGATGGCTGGCTGCCTTCAGCGGCTCGGCGGTGCCGCCGAGCACCACGACCAGCTGGTGGCCGTGCACCCCGGCAAGCAGGTCGAGCCTGGAGCGCCGGGCGATGATGCGCAGCTCGTCGATCAGGCCCTCGGGCTCGCTGCCGTCGGCGTTGCCGGCGATCACCGAGACCGGGGCCGACGACCAGTTCAGCGCGGAGGCCCAGGACTGCAGGCCCTCGTCCACCTCGCCGCGGACCAGGGAGTCCACGACGAGCGCCTCGAGCCTGGCGTCCCAGGCGCCGCGTGCCTCTGCCGTGCGGGCGTACACCTGCGCGGCCGCGAAGGCGATCTCCCTGGTATAGCGCAGCACCGCCTCGCGCAGCTCCGCCTCGCCGCCCGGTGCCGCGAGCTCGTCCACCTGGGACTCGACGACGTCGATGATGACGCGCACCATCTCCACTGCCTGCTGCAGGCTGACCGCCCTGGCCAGCTCGCGCGGCGCGGTGCCGAACACCTCGCCGGCCACCGCTGGCCTGCCGCGCTCCGGGTGCTTGATCCAGTCAACGAACGCCGCGACCCCAGCCTGCGCCACCAGGCCGAGCCAGGACCGGTTCTCCGCCGACATCCGCCGGAACCATGGCAGGCGCCGGTCCATCGACGTCATCGCGGCCGAGCCAAGCGAGCTCATCGACGCCTCGAGGCTGCGTATCGTCTCCTCGCTGACATGCCTACGGGCCACCGACCCGGCCGGCTGAATGCCGTCGGCGGCTGCTGGCTCCGTTGCGCTCGTCACGCTGCCAGCCTGCCATGCCGGCCGACCGCGCGGCCACGCCGCGCCGGCCGGGTGCGGCGTGGCCGGCCGGGTGCGGCGTGGTCAGCCGGGTGCGGCGTGGTCAGCCGGTGCGGGCCGGCTCGCCGCCGAGGCCGAGCGCGGCCCGGATCTGCTCGGTGACCGACGCCAGGTCGCCGAGTTCCGCGCCGCCGCCCTGGGCGAACGCCGCGCTGCCGCCGCCGTGCCCGCCAGTCACCGCCAGTACCTGCTGCAGCACCGCCCTCGCGTCCGGCCGGCCGGACGGCTGGCTATCCGGGTAGGCCGGGGGAGCTGGGCCGGACGGCTGGCTATCCGGGCCGGCCGGGGAGCTGGGCCGGCCGGGTGAGCTGGGCCGGCCGGGTGAGCTGGGCCGGGCGGGACACTGACGCCGACGCGCAGCATGCCCTCGCTGACGTCGGGCAGCAGCAGTACCGCGACCGCGTCAAGCTCGCTGCTGAGCCGCCGAGCCTCGGCGGCCAGGCCAGCCGGCCCGATGCCAGGGTCCTCGGCGACCACGTACCGCTGGCCGGACGGTGCGGTGGCGACCGCGCCCGCCAGGGCGGCTGCGGTGATCGCGGTCCGGCCGGCCCTGCCGTTCCGCGCGGTGAGGGCCTCGACCCGCTGCGGCAGCTGGTCGACGGAGACCCGCAGCCGGGCGGCGATGCCGCGGAGCAGCCGGTCGCGCTCCAGCGTGTACGCCACCGCGGCATCGCCGGTCACCGCCTCGATCCGGCGGACGCCCGAGCCGATGCTGCTCTCGCTGACGATCCGGAACAGGCCCACCTCGGCCGTGCCGTGCACGTGCGTGCCGCCGCACAGCTCGGCGGAGAAGTCCCCGAACGAGACCACCCGGACGTCCTCGCCGTACTTGTCGCCGAAGAACGCGATGGCCCCGCCGCCGACCGCGTCACGGAACGGCTTCACCTCGGTACGGCGCTCGACGTTGGCCAGCACCTCGGCGTTGACCAGCCGCTCGACCTCGTCGACGGCCTCGTCGGACAGCGCGCCGGGGTGCTGGAAGTCGAAGCGCAGCCGGTCCGGGCGCGACCAGCGACCCGGCCTGCCGGACATGCTCGCCGAGCACCTGCCGCAGCGCCGCGTGCAGCAGGTGGGTTGCCGAGTGGTTCCGCATGACCGCCCGGCGCCGGGCCGCGTCCACGGCCAGCTCGACCGTGTCGCCCGGCTGCAGCGTGCCGCTGGTGACCTCGATGGCGTGCACGTACCGGCCGTCGGCGTTCTGCGTGTCGAGCACGCTGGCCGCGACGCCGGGCGCGGTGAGCTGGCCGGTGTCGCCGACCTGCCCGCCGCCCTCGGCGTAGCAGGGGGTCTGGTCGAACACCGCCAGGCCGCGCTCGCCTGCCGGCCAGCCGGCCGGCCAGCCCGTGCGGCCCGGCCAGCGCGAGGACCCTGGCCGGCGCGGTGAGCTGCGTCGTAGCCGAGGAACCGGGTCGGCTCCGGCCCCGGCCGCCGCGATCAGGTCAGGGCCGACGGCGCCGGCGGCTCCCTGCCCAGGTCCGGCGCCGGACCTGGCCCGCGGCGCGCGGGACAGCTCGCGGTGCTCGGTGAACAGCTCGGCGAACCGCCGCTCGTCCAGCGAGCCGCCGCGGCTGGCGGCGAAGTCGCGGATCAGGTCCACCGGCATCCCGTGCGTGGCGTACAGCGCGAACACGTCCTCGCCGCTGATCTCGAAGCCGGGGGTGGCGGCCAGCTCGGCGAGCCGGTCCAGGCCGCGCCGGACGACCCGGCCGAAGTCGCGCTGCTCGCGGCCGAGCAGGCCGAGTATCCGGTCCCGGCCCTCGGCCGAGCCTGGGGTAGCTGCCGGCCAGCTGGTCGATCGCGGCGCCGGCCACCTGGCCGAGGTCGAAGGAACCCGCGCCCGCCTGGGTCGCGGTGGCGATCGCGGTCCGCAGCAGCCGCCGCGGGATGTAACCCCGGCCCTCGTTCGACGGGGCGACGCCCTCGCCGAGGATGAAGACCGAGGCCCGGACGTGGTCGGCGACGAGCCTGATGTCGCGCTGCGCCGGCGGCCGGACCCGGCCAGTGCCGACTCGCGCCGCCGCCACGATCGGGGCGAGCAGGTCGGTCTCGTAGACGGACTCGCGGCCCTGCAGCACCATGGCCATCCGCTCCAGCCCGGAGCCGGTGTCGACGCTGGTGAACCGCAGCGGCTCGAGGGCGCCGCCGGGCCGCCGGTTGAACTCCATGAAGACGCCGGCGTTCCAGATCTCGATGTACCGGCCGGCGCTGTCGAACTCGCCGCCGGGCCGGTACTGCGGGCCGTGCTCCGCGCCGGTGTCGTAGAACACCTCGGTGCACGGGCCGCACGGCCCGGTGTCGCCCGCGGACCAGAAGTTGTCCTCGTCGCCCAGGTAGACGATGTGATCGGCGGATATCCCGGCCCGCTGCCAGGCCGCCGCGGAGATGTCGTCCGGGGGGATGCCGAGTTCCTCGCTGCCCTGGTAGACCGTGACGTACAGCTCGCCAGGGGCGAACCCGAACCCGCCGGTGAGCAGCTCGAAGGCCAGCTCGACCGCCCGCTCCTTGAAATAGTGATCGATCGACCAGCTGCCCAGCATCTCGAAGAACGTCAGGTGATGCCGGTCGCCGACGTCGGCGATGTCGATCGTCCGCACGCACGGCTGGACGTTGCACAGGTCGGCGGCCGGCGGCAGCGCCTCGCCGAGGAAGTAGGGCTTGAGCGGGGCCATGCCGGCGTTGACGAACAGCAGCGTCGGGTCGTTCACCGGGATGACGGAGGCAGCGCCGATCTGCAGGTGCTGCCGCGCTGGTGAAGAACTCGAGGAATGTCTGGCGGATCTCGTCGCTGCTGGCGGGCCGGTTCATGCGGTCCAGTATTTCGGCCTGGCCGGCGGTGGCGAAATGCTTTTCCTAGCGCATGGCTCAGCCTGCCGGAGCCGCTCCGGCCGCGGCGGGCGGCGGCTGCAGGCCGAGTTCGGCCGGGCCGCCAAGCCGGCCCCGCTGGGCGATCCCGCGCGGTCAGCGGACGGCCTGCACCACGTAGAGAACGCCTAGCGCCATCGCGAGGCAGCCGAGCAGCAGGCGCAGCGCGTTTTCCTTGACCCTCGGCTGCAGCGCGGCGCCGATGTACCCGCCCGCCAGGCCGCCGATGCCGCACAGCAGGCCCAAAGACCAGTCCGGCGCGATCGGCCCGGCCCGGGCGAGCCCCAGGATGGCGTACGTCACCGAGCCAGCGATCGACGTGACGAACGTCGATACCAGGGCAGCCGGCGCGACCTTGACGACGGGCATGCCCCGGCTGACCAGGATAGGACCGAGGATGGAGCCGCCGCCTATCCCGTAGATCCCGCCGACGACGCCCACGCACAGGGCCATCGCCGTGATCGTGCGGCTGGCCGGGGCGGCTGGCGCCTGGCCGCTGTCCTTGCGTAGCGTCCGCACCACGAGCCACAAGCCGACCGGGAGCAGCACGGCGGCGACGACCAGCCGGAAGACCCGTGGCCCAGGCACGATGAACACCCTGATCAGCGCGCCGATGACCACGCCAGGCAGGGTGCCGAGCACAAGCTGCCGGGCAAGCGGGCCGGCCAGGCTGCCTCGCCGCCGGTAGCGCAGCAGCGCGCCCGGCCCGGCGACGACGTTGAAAAGCAGGTTGGTCGGCGTCACCGCGGGGCTCGGCACGCCGAGCAGGCTCAACTGCACTGGCAGCAGGAAAACGGCACCGGAAACGCCAACCGGGGCGGTGACCGTGGCCACGAGCAGGCCGGCGATCAGGCCGAGCAGGCCCGCTGGCCATAGGCCTGGCACCAATCACCTCCGGCTCCGGGGGCGGGCAAAGGTTAAGAAAACTTAGGACATGACGCCCTTGGCTTCCATTGGCCGGTATTGCACAGTGAGGGAGTTGCTCGCCATCACGGCTTGTGCTGCGCCCCCGCTCACCAGGCAGCACCGGCATGGCGATCATGGCAGGCCCACGGCATCCGGGCCACCAGCCGTTGGCATCACGGCCCGGGCCAGCCGATCAGTGGGACGACCCCCGCACCCAGCAGAGAGGACCCAGCATGACCCTCGACGACAACGCCCGCAGGAGTTCCGAGGCCGGCCGGGGCTCCGGCCACGGCTCCGGCGGGCGCCGCCGGCGACTGTCAGGACTGACCGGAACGGCGCGCCTGGGCGCGGCCGTCGCCGCGTCGGGCGCGCTAGCGGTGGCCGGCCTGGCCGCCGCCACCCCGGCCGGCGCAACCGCGCATCATGCGGCCAGCTCGCACCGCGCGCACTACCTGTTCCACACCGTGAACAATCACAAGGACGTCACCTTCAACCAGCTGCTCGGCATCAACAGCCACGGCAAGATCGCCGGCTATTTCGGCTCGGGCGCCAAGGGCCACCCCAACAAGGGATATACCGTGGTACCCCCCTACCACCAGGGCAACTTCCGCAAAGAGAACTTCCCGGGCTCGAAGCAGACACAGGTCACCGGCCTGAACAATCACGGGGTCACGGTCGGGTTCTTCTCTACCCAGAACAAGGCCAGCCAGGTCAACAACAATTTCGGCTTCTGGGCCCGTAACCACCATTACCACCCGGTGCTATTCCCGACGGCCAGCAACTCCAGCCCGCCGGTCAACCAGCTGCTCGGCGTGAATGACCACCGCGTCGCCGTCGGCTTCTACGTCAACGCGGCCGGCAACAACCGGGCGTATAGGTTCAACATCAGGACGCGCCATTTCCGCCGGGTGAAGGTGCCGGGGTCGACGGGCGTCGTTGCCACCGGGATCAACAACAAGGGCAGCATCGCCGGGTTCTTCACCGACTCCGGCGGCAACACTCACGGGTTCTTCCGCCGGTTCACCGGGCGGCTGTTCATCCTCAACGTGCCCGGCGCGTCGATGACCCAGCCGTTCGGCGTCAACAAGCACGGGGAGGTCGTTGGCGCGTACACGGTCGGCAGCGGCAGCAGCGCCGTGTCGCACGGATTCACCTGGACCAGGCAGCACGGGTTCACGACCGTGAACGACCCGCACGGCAAGAACACGACCGTGATCAACGGTGTCAACAAGCAGGGAATCCTGGTCGGGTTCTACACCGACTCGGCCGGCAACACCGACGGGATGATCGCAGTCCCGGTGCCCTGATGTCATCCGGGTCCGCCGGATGAACTGAGGAATTATTAACGGGCCATGCGGCGCCAGTGCCGGGGGCGGCTCAGCCGAGCCGCCCCCGGGCCACGGTTACAGGGCGTCGCTGAGGTCGAGGTCCAGCCGGTACTTGCTGATCGCCTGGCCGAGCACCTCCGGCTTGACCTCGCCCTGGCGGGCGAGCTGGCTCAGCACGGCGAGCGTGATCGACTCGGCGTCGACGTGGAAGAACCTGCGGGCGGCCGGCCGGGTGTCGGAGAAGCCCCAGCCGTCGGTGCCGAGCGAGGTGTACGGGGCGGGGACCCACCGGGCGATCTGATCAGGCACCGCGCGGATCCAGTCGCTCACCGCGACGACCGGTCCGGGGTGACCTTCCAGCGCCTGGGTGACGTAGGGCACCCGGTGCTCGGCGTCGGGGTGCATCAGGTTCCACTCGTCGCAGCGGAGCGCGTCCCGGCGAAGCTCCGTCCAGGAGGTCGCCGACCAGGCTTCGGCGGCAACGCCCCAGTCCTCGGCGAGCAGCCGCTGCGCCGCCAGTGCCCAGCGCAGCGCCACTCCCGATGCGAGGATCTTGGCCTGCGGCCGGTCGGCCGGGCGGCCATCCTGGCCGGCCTTGCCGCCAGGCTCGCCAGCTTCGTCCTGGCCGGCCGCGTCGCCGGGGCCGTCCGCCGCCGCGGCGGCGTCGGCGTGGCCGGCGGATCGGCGGAATCGGCGGCATCGGCGGCATCGGCCGCGTCGGCCTGCGGCACTGCGGGCGCATCAGGTGCCGTCGCGTAGCGGTACAGGCCGCGCAGGATGCCTTCCTCCAGGGCGGCCTTGCCGCCGGGGAAGTCGGCAGGCTCCGGCGGCTGGACGTAGGGCTCGTTGTAGACGGTCAGGTAATAGAAGATGTTCTCGCCGGCCGGGTGCTCGGGCGAGGAGCCGTACATCCGGCGCAGCGCGTCCCGCATGATGTAGGCCAGCTCGAACGCCCACGCCGCGTCGTAGGCGACGCAGGCATGGCTGACCGACGACAGCAGCACCGAGTGGCCGTCGTTGTGCTGCAGCCCCTCGCCGGTGAGCGTGGTCCGGCCGGCCGTCGCGCCGAGCAGGAAGCCGCGGCCGAGCTGGTCGCCGAGCGCCCACATCTGGTCGCCGGTCCGCTGGAAGCCGAACATCGAGTAGAAGATGTAGACCGGGATCATGTGCGTGCCGTGCGTGGCATACGCGGTGCCCGCGGCCGTCATCGAGCCCATCGCCCCGGCCTCGCTGATCCCCTCGTGCAGGATCTGGCCCTTCTCGGACTCCTTGTAGGACAGCAGCAGGTTGCGGTCGACCGCCTCGTAGCCCTGGCCGTGCGGTGCGTAGATCTTCGCCGTCGGGAACAGCGAGTCCATGCCGAACGTGCGAGCCTCATCCGGGATCACCGGCACGAACCGGTCCCCGATGCCGGAGTTCCGCATGAGGTCCTTGAGCATCCGGACGAACGCCATCGTGGTGGCGACCGCCTGCTTGCCGGACCCCTTCCGCAGCTCGTCATAGGCCGTGTCCGGCGGCAGCGGGAGCGGCCTGGCCCGGACGACCCGGCGCGGCAGGTAGCCGCCGAGGGCGTGCCGGCGCTCCTTCATGTACTGGATCTCGTCGGAGTTCTCGCCCGGGTGATAGTACGGCGGCAGCTCCTTCTCCAGCGCGGAATCCGGGATGTCCAGGTACAGCCGGTCGCGGAACTCCTTAAGCTCGGCGACCGTCAGCTTCTTCATCTGATGCGTCGCGTTGCGCGCCTCGAAGTCCGGGCCGAGCGTCCAGCCCTTGATGGTGTGCGCAAGGATCACGGTCGGCTGGCCGACATGCTCGGTTGCCGCCTTGAACGCGGCATACACCTTCCGGTAGTCGTGGCCGCCGCGGGACAGGTTCCGCAGCTCGTCGTCGGACAGGTGCTCGACCATGGCGCGCAGCCGCGGGTCGCTGCCGAAGAAGTTCTCCCTGATGTACGCGCCTGACTCGACGCCGTAGGTCTGGAACTGCCCGTCCGGCGTGGTATTCATCTTGTTCACCAGCACGCCGTCGACGTCCTGGGCGAGCAGCGGATCCCAGTCCCGCCCCCAGATCACCTTGATCACGTTCCAGCCGGCCCCGCGGAACGATGCCTCAAGCTCCTGGATGATCTTTCCGTTGCCGCGGACCGGCCCGTCCAGCCGCTGCAGGTTGCAGTTGATCACGAAGGTGAGGTTGTCAAGCTCCTCGCGGGCTGCCACCCCGATGGCGCCGAGTACTTCTGGCTCGTCGGTCTCGCCGTCGCCGAGGAACGCCCACACGTGCGACCGGCTGGTGTCCTTCAGCTCCCGGGCGAGCAGGTAGCGATTGAACCTGGCCTGGTACACCGAGTTGATCGCGCCGAGCCCCATCGATACCGTCGGGAACTCCCAGAAGTCCGGCATCAGGCGGGGGTGCGGGTACGACGGCAGGCCGCCGCCCGCGTGCGAGAGTTCCTGCCGGAAGCCGTTGAGCTGATGCTCGGTCAGCCTGCCTTCCAGGAACGCCCGCGCGTAGATGCCGGGCGCGGCGTGGCCCTGGAAGAACACCTGGTCGCCCGACTCGCCATGATCCTTGCCGCGGAAGAAGTGATTGAACCCGACCTCGTACAGGCTGGCCGCCGACGCATAGGTGGCGATGTGGCCGCCGACGCCCATGCCGGGGCGGTTGGCCCTGGATACCATGACGGCGGCGTTCCACCGGATGTAGGCGCGGATCCGCCGCTCGGCGTACTCGTCGCCGGGGAACCACGGCTCGCGCTCCGGCGGGATCGTGTTGATGTAGTCGGTGCTGCGCAGCCCGGGGACGCCGACCTGCTGCTCCCTGGCCCGCTCCAGCAGGCGGAGCATCACGTACCGGCCGCGGGACCGCCCCCGGGTCCGGACAACCGTGTCGAAGGACTCGATCCACTCCCTGGTCTCGTCCGGGTCGATATCCGGCAGCTGGGTGGGCAGGCCGTCGCTGATGATCGAGAAGCGCTGGCTTCCGGAGGCCACGGTGCGTCCTCGCCTTCCACGGCGGCCGGGCAACCCGGCCCCCGAACTTGTGGTGAGACGGTGACAGCTCACCGCCGGTCTGCGTTCGCAGTCGTCCAGACCAATCCTCGTACTCGATGGCCGCCGGCGCATCTCTACCGGTCAGTAACCGGCACAACCGTGACGGCTCCGGCACGAGGCGTGACGAGGCGGCGGGAGCGGGGCGCTAAACTGGCCTATTCGGGCAGTCACGGGGATGATTAGGGCGGTTGCGGGACGCCAGCCGGGCGTGGCGCGGCCTCGGGAGGCCGGCGCTGCCGGCCAGGCGGGCGGGGAGTAGTTCAAATCATGACCGCTGTTTTCGAACTCTGCGCGAATTGTGACTTGCGCACCGCGCTTACCCAGTGTGGACTGTCCCATCAAGAAGTGCCGATGCCGCAAACGCCGCGTCAGGCCCAACGCTCCCGGCTCGGTGCCGGGCCGCGTGCCTGCCATGGCGGGCCGCGGGAAAGGATCCAGGGAGGGCGTCAGTGAGCGCGACCGCAGGCCAGGCGCAGGATCATCGCGACCTGGCCGGAAGGCTCGGAATCAAGCCGGGCCAGGTGGTGCAGGAGATTGGCTACGACGACGACTGCGACGAGGAGTTGCGCGACGCTATCGCCGGGGGGAAAGACGTCGAACTCGTCGACGAGGATTATGACGATGTCGTGGACGTGGTCCTGCTGTGGTGGCGGGATGGCGATGGTGACCTCGTCGATGCCCTTGTGGATGCGCTGACGCCGCTCGCCGACGGCGGCTACATCTGGCTGCTCACGCCCAAGGCGGGCAGGGAGGGTCACGTGGAGCCGAGCGAGATCGGGGAGGCCGCGCCGACCGCGGGCCTGTCCCAGACCTCGAGCGTCAGCGCAGCGCGCGACTGGTCGGGCACCCGCCTGGTCGCGCCCAAGGCCCGCCGCTGACTGACGTTCGCCAGCAGCCTCCTCGCGGGCTGGCACCAGCCTCGCCGCGGGCTGCCATGCTGCGTTGTCGGCTGGCATGCTGCGTTGTCGGCTGCCGCGCGGCGTTGCCGTGTTGTTGCCTGCGGCGTCACTTAGCCGTGGGCATCATGTCGTCATCAGGTGGCACACTTAATGGGTCAAGGAACCGTGCCGTCGGAAAGGATGAGCGATGGCGGTTGAGGTCGGCCAGCAGGCCCCCGACTTCGAGCTGAAGGACCAGCACGGCACGCCGGTGCGGCTGTCGGCCTTCCGCGGCAAGAAGAACGTGGTACTCGTGTTCTATCCGCTCGCCTTCAGCGGGGTCTGCTCAGGAGAGCTCGCCGCCATGCGCGACGAATTCCCCGAGGCGTCGCGAGACGACGTCGAACTGCTGACCGTCTCGGTGGATTCCAGGTACGCGCTGCGTGCCTGGTCCGACGCCGAGCATTTCGGATTCTCGTTGCTGTCCGACTTCTGGCCGCACGGCGGCATCGCCAGGTCGTACGGGGTATTCGACGAGAATACGGGCATCGCCACCCGCGGCACCTTCATCATCGACAAGGATGGCGTGGTTCGGTGGAAGGTCGTGAACCCCGTCCCGCAGGCGCGTGACATCGCCGAGTATCAGAAGGCGCTGGCCAGCCTGTAGCGAGCGCTGCGGGACGGCGAGAGATCGGACGTAGCTGGATGCCCTGCTATCGCTGCGGCACGCGGCAGGTCGACCCCGACCGCGGGCCGAGCCCCTGGAAGCGCGGAGTACGCGCCGATCACCAGGTCCTCGTCTGCCCGGGCTGCCAGGAGACATTCGACTGGGCGGCTGACCTCGACCGGTGCCCGGTCTGCGCCGGAGTGCACCTGGTCCGGCGGCTCGGCGAGATCGAGTGCAAGGACTGCGGCCAGGTGCGGCCGCCCGCAGACGCCCTCGGGCCGGGCAGCGGCGGCGTCAGCGGGGCCGGCGGGCAGCCAGGGCCGTCCGGCGGCGATCCCGAGGCCGGGCCGGGCGGCGGTGCCCCGGGACTGGCCGAGGACGTGGAGCGGGCACTGGCCAAGGTGTTCGGCCCGTCCCGGCGCACCGCCGGGATCGGCTAGCGAGCAGCACCGTCATCGTTCGCTGGCTGGATCTCGGGTACTGCCGCCGTCTGCGCCAGCTTTCAGCGAAGCGCAAGCCGCCAGGTCTGGCCGACCAGGTCGTGACCGAAACTGTGATGGCGCTCGGACTCCACGAGCACGAAGCCGGCCGTCTCGTAGATGCGCCGGGCCGCGGTCAGCACGGCGTTCGTCCAGAGCACCAGCTCGTCGTATCCGACCCGGCGGGCGAACGAGATGCACTCGCCGACCAGCCGCGCGCCGATGCCGAGCCCGCGGGCGGCCGGATCGACGAGGAGCAGCCGGAGCTGCCCGGTGGTCTCACTCTTGCGCATGCAGAAGACGCACCCGGCAGGCTCGCCGTTTACCTCGGCGATCCAGACTGCCTCCCGCCGCGGGTCGCGGCATTCCGCGTAGTCGGCGACGATCCTGGCGACCAGCGCCTCGAAGGACGCATCCCATTGGTACTCGTCGGCATAGACCGCGCCATGCTGCCTGACCACCCAGCCGAGATCCCCCGGCAGCGGCGCCCTGAGCACGTAGCCAGCCGGCCGCGGCGGGCCCTCCAGGATCCCGCGCACGGTGGCCATCGCCGCGGCGAGCCGCCGCTGCCCGGCCTCAGGCAGCTGGCCAAGCAGCTCCCCGATCTGATCGGATGACCGGCGGTCCAGCATCAGGAACGCGGCCTGGCCCGACTCCGTCAGGGCGATCATCTGACGCCGTCCGTCCGCTGCCGAGCGCTGCCGGGAGATGAGGCCGCTGCCCTCGAACCTGGCCAGGACCCGGCTCAGGTAGCCCGGCGTCTATGTCGAGCGAGCGGCGCAGTTCGGTCGCGTCGGCCTGGCCGGCTGCCGCCAGCTCAAAGATCACCCGGGCCTCGGTCAGCGAGTACGGGGTCTCCAGCAGGCCCTCCTGCAGTAGCCCGAGGACGTTCGTGTAGAACCTGTTGAACTCACGAACTGCCGCCACCCGGTCCACCGCATCCGGCATACTAGTTGCCTGAAGCAGTGAGTTAGTTGACATAGGCAACAGTATTGCCGATCCGCCTGGCCAGATCCAGCCGGTGCGTGGACATTGGTGCGCTGCCTTCCGGTTCCGGCGAGGCTGCCATCGACCGCGCGGGGACGGTACGCTGTCCCGGTCGTCGCATAGCCGCAGGCGGGCGGTCGCACGGGTGCATAGCTCAGCGGTAGAGCACTCGCCTTACAAGCGAGGGGCCGCAGGTTCGAACCCTGCTGCGCCCACTGTTTTTGCAGTTCAGAGCCCTGTTGGATCTTCGCTGGTCGTTAGCAAGGCAAATGGGGAGCCAAAGTCGCCGACTGGTTGTCATGGTGGGGCTCGGGACAGACTGGGTGCCCAGGGATCTGAGGCACAGCTATGACGTGGTCCCAGGGCGGCGTGCCGGTGGAGGACATCGCTAGGCTGGCCGACCACAAACAGGCCAGCACGACTGAGCTGGTCTACCGGCGCGAGCTGCGCCCGGTGATCACCACGGGCGCCGAGCTGATGACAAGGTCTTCTCGAGCTAGACACAGCGCTTGGCGCCCGCAAACTCGTCCTCGCGGTCATATTGCCCAGTATCGCGGTCACGCACGTCACTCGCCCGACCACGGAACTCAGCGTGATCGGGCCGGGAACTCCGTCAGGTCCGTGGTCCCTGCGAGCCTGTCCGAGTTGCCGATGGCTTGGAGGCGCCTGCTTATGCGGTTGCCGCTGGTGGTGAAGACACCGCCGCACGCGTCGCGAACCGAGCAGTCGTGGCATACGTCGAGGTAGTCGTTCTTCCAGTCGCTTATGGAGCGGACGGCGAATGGCCACAGTTGTTCGTCGAGGACGCAGAGCTGATGGTTGTAGATCTTGGTGGTGATATGGGCGCTCGCCAGCACGTGGGTGGCTTCCGCCAGCTCTGCCTGGTAGTCGGCAGGGTCGATCCAGACCTCGGCAGAGTTGGGTCGCGCGAGGCCCGTCATTTCCAGGCCCATGAGCGCTACCTGGTCGACGAAAGGGAGATTGCGTGCGATGAAGACCGCAAGGTCGCGGAGTACCGGCACTGTATGCCGCTGGACGACGATGCGGATCTCCACGTGCTGGTCTAGTGCCGCGAGGTTCAGGATCCCGTGAATGGTCTCATCGAACGCGCCACTGGCCTGGACGATGAAGTTGTGCAGACCCGGCTCGGGGGCGTAGACGGGAATGCCGACCATGATGTCGGCATGGCCGACTCGCGCGTAACGCCGGGCGAAGTCAAGGTCAGCGAAGCGCCTGCCGTTCGACAGCAGATGCAGCTGCAGCCAGGGTGTCGTGTCACGGCAGTGCGCGAGCAGGTCGATGAGAGCCTCGGCATGCAATGTTGGCTCGCCGCCGGTGAGGCCTAGGCTGTAGGCCGACGGTGGCAGCAAGCTTACGATTCGCTTGGCTCGTTCAAACAGCCAGGAGTCTTCGCGGTCTTTCGGTGGCTGGGAGCACATGAGGCAGTAGTTGTCGCATTGCTCGGTCAGCAGCACGCTGTTGTGGGTAGCGGTGCTTTTCCACAGCACGGTGACCCGGCGACCGTCGGATGAGATGGCGATGATGTCGCCTGCGGTCAGATGCGCTAGCTCAGCCGGCAGCTGAATAGTGGGGCCGGGCGCGCCGATATCCGGGCTCCGCGTCAGATAGATCCGGTGGGCTCCGGTGATCACGTCTCCGTCTGACAGGAGGCACGCGAGCGGGATGTCCGCCGGGTCGTCCTCGGCGCGGCAGACCCGCCATATGTCCGGATGAATGTGGCCGGGCACGCCGGTCGGCAGTGCCCTGCCGGAGAGCTTCATCATCGCTGGCCCCACCGCCAGAAAAGCTCCCGGGCGAAGCTATCCTCGCGTGCTCTTCGCAGTATCGCGGTGAAGACGCCCATGTTGCGCTGGCAGAAAGCGGACATCGTCTTCTGGCCGACGAAGTCGTTCATGGTGGCGTGGTGAAAGACCGGGTCGGCTCCGCAGTAAGGTTCGAAGGCGCAGGTGCTGCACATTGGCGCGCTGAGCGTAAGCGATTGCTCAACGGGCGCAAGCAACTGCTCGGAGAGCATGATGTCCGCATAGCTGCTGCTTTGCGTGTTGCCGAGCCGGAATGTGTGGTCACCCATCTCGGCGAGCATCCGGCCTTCGTCCGAGGCGTAGATGTCGCCGTCGTAGTTGTAGACCAGTGCTCCGAGCCCGATTCCCGCTGGGGAGGTCAGGTCGACGTACCCGGGGTCGTCATTGGTGAACATCTTCTTCGCGATGATCGCGGCATATGTTTCCACCATGGGGACGCCGCGCCGGTTGAGGTCAATGATGTGGTCGAGCCCTGCCTGGTAGAACTCCAGCCACCGCTGCACGTCATACCCGGCGCCGCCGCGTCGCCGGATGGCGAAGCCATACGGGGAGATCGGCCGCAGGAAGACGTCGCGCAGTCCCAGGTCGGCGTAGGTGTCGATGATGTCGTGCGGCCGGTTCAGGCTGGCTTCCGTCGTCGTCATCAGCGCGCTGATCCGGTCGGGCCCGAGCCGGTCCTGGACGCGCCTGATGCCGTCGGCTGTTCGCTGCCAGCTGTCTTGCCCGGGTCGGCGCCGGTTGCTGTTGTGCAGGTCCTCGGGGCCGTCGACGGAAGTCGACAAGTAGATATCCTCGCGCGCGCAGAAGTCGAGGACTTCGTCGTCGAGCAGCGCCAGATTGGTGGCGATCACAAACGCCAGCCGCTTCCCATGCGAGTCGTTGACCTGCTTGGCCTGATTCACGATCCACCGCACGAGCGGGAAGTTGAGCAGCGGCTCGCCGCCCTGGAATTCTAGTTTCAGGTGCGGGGACGGTGACCGGAAGGCAAGCTGCAAGGCCCGCCGGGCCGTGTCCTCGCTCATGTCGTACTCGCTCTTCGCCGATGACTGCCGCGAAACCTGGCAGTAACGGCAGGTGTGCTCGCAGCGCAGCGTGACGACGAACATGTGCAGTCCGGTTGAGTCCGGCAGGCGGCGGAGCCGGGTGCGAAGCTTGATGGCGAGCAGCTCTGCCGGGAGCCGTTCGCCAGGCAGCTGGATCAGGTGGTTAGCGCGTAGCTCGGCGAGCAGTACCTGGTCACCGCAGTTTCCGTCGAGAACGGCAAGAAATTGCTCCTCCGACAGGAAGACATGCTCTCCGACAAGGTTCGTGAGCAAGACGCTGCCCGTGTCGAAGCGATGGAAACGCATGGGCAGCAGTTGCCAGCTGCCGGGCATGACGGCAGCCGAGTCACGCGACAGCCGAAGGGTCATGGCTGCGGGGTTTCGGCGTCATTGAACCGGTCTGCGAGAACGCCAACGCGAAAATAAGATTGCGCAGCGGCTCGGTCTCCGCCGCGATGCGGAGCCGCAATGTCTGGTCGATGACTTCCGACCGGATGCGATGCGCCAGCATGCCCGGATCGGCTGCGGAGTCCCGCGGGAACAAGGTACAAACGTATTTATTGGCGGATTCCGTGATGTCGACGGTCATGAGGTCGGCTACAGCGTACGCGGCCCGCTGCAGAGCATCCAGCTGGATGGTCTCGCGGTCGAAGGTGACGCTTGCTCTCGCCCCGTCAGCCGACATCGCATCTCATCTCGGTCGTCTCTTCCGCCTGTAGATGATGGCCAGGGTCACCCCGCCGAGCACCAGCACGATCACCACATCACCTGCCGCATTGGTGCCCGAACTATGGCTCACCGGCCGTGGGTTGATCGTGGTTGTCGGGCTGGGCGTGATATCCGACGGCGACGGTGAAGGCGACTTCGACTTCGGCACCGCAGGATGGTGGTGCCGCTTCCCTGTATTCGCCGCCCTGTGATGATGGCGATGATGCCTGGTCGCTGTTGGCGTAGGAGTCGGAGTAGCCGTCGGTGTTGCAATCGGGGTTGGTGTTGGCGACGGCGAAGGTGGAACCGACGAGAAGTGCGAGGCATGCGAAGCGTGCGAGACATGCGAAGCGTGCGAGTTGTGAGAGCTGGAGTAGTGCGATACGTGACTACTGTGCGAAACGTGACCAGTAGGCTTCGCGGAGTGATCACCGGTGCTTAACGCCAGTAGCGGAAAGGAGACAGCCCCGTTCTGATCGCGCTTGTCCACTGGCTTCGCGACGGCCAGCCCTGGTGACGCGCTTAATGCGACAGCGGCAACGGCCGCTCCCACCGGGAGTATTGGCGACCGCTTCATGGGCGGAGATTAGCAAAGATTCAACCAAACCGCCGTCAAATGCGCCAGATGGCGAGATGGCCGTTGCGTGGCCAACGTTGATATGCGTTCGCGCACATCACGTCCGCGCGCTTAACGGTTGCCAGGCACGATGCCAGGCAGCCATGACCCAACATCGCCAGATACATCCCTTGCAACCCGAAATAAACCCGATCGCGGCGGCCGTACCAGTCTGGCAGCACCAGTCCGGCAGCGCTGGTGATCTTGAGGACCTGACTACTAGGGCGGGGTAATGTTGTTGCGCTGTATGAGACAGGGTCGAGCTGCCATCGGACCTTCGCTGCGTGCTATACAAGCCACTCACCGGAAATTGAACATGGAGCTTGCCAATCAGCTTCGGGCTGCGGGGATCGAGGTCGATCCCGGGAAGGCATTTTAGGGAAGTTCTGGACGGGTCGTCAGGCTCGGGAAGACTCCTGGTCGGCAGTTGCGGAGTGCACCGGACGTTTGGTGTCAGGTGCTGATAACGCGATCGACGCGCTCGATGGTGATCAGCTCGCCTTCGACTACGTACACCACCCGATACGGTCCGGCGCGTAACCGGTGGTAGTCGCCCCGGTGAAAGGCCTCTGGCGGGTACGGGTTGCTGGTTAGCTGGGTGATTGCCGCGCCGATGGCGCGCATCCCGTCTTGGTCTGCCATGTAGCGGCGGGCTGATGCTCTCGCCGCGGGCGACCATTCGATCTTCACTGGCGGGCGAGCAGCTCAGCCATCGCTTCTTCGTGTGAGATGGCGCCAGGCCGCCGCGGCGGTCCACTCGCGGTGGGCTGCGAGCGTCGCTTCGATCTCGGCTTCTTCGAGAAGCGCAGCCGGGGCGCGGCGCTCGACCGCCTGGAGCCGCCGCAGCTCGGACAGCGGGACGATCGCGGCCGCTTGGCCGCCGAGGTGGATCACCTCATACGGCTCGCCTGGGTCCGGCTGGCTGGCTGGCTGCGCGGTCATGCCGCCACGGTACCGGCCCGGCTTGACCATCGCGATACTGCGTTCGGCGTGTCTTCGGGCGGTTGGTGCGCCGACTGTCGAAGGCTTCGCGGCTGAGCATCGGCGCGCTGTCCTCGATCGCTGTCCGTGGGCCACTCTGGCCGCGAGCAGCGGCGAGTTTCAGGCTGCCGTTCGTGTTGTTGAAGGTTAGCGGCGCTAACGAAGCAGGGGAGCCAAACGGGGAGCCAACGTCCACCGGCATCAGGCCACGTCAGGCCATGTCCAGCCACAATCGTGGCTGGCAGACGCCACACCGGGCCACGTCCAGCCACGTCCAGCGACGGTACGTCCTCGCCTTACAAGCGAGGGGCCGCAGGTTCGAACCCTGCTGCGCCCACCTGGTTTTGCAGGTCAATGGCGTTTGTGGTCTTGTGGTGATCGGTAGAAAGCGGGGGAGCCAAACGGGGGAGTCAAGGCTGCCGGTGATCTTGTGCGCGATCCCGGTACCTGCTGTGTGGCGGACGGAAGCCTGCTGGGCGGCAGCAGCGACAGGGCGGCCGTCGGCGGCGCAGTTGTAGTGTCGCCGACAGTTCCGGGCCGCAATCGCCGTGGCTCCGCGCGTTCCGCTGCGGGATGCGGAATGATGGGAGCTATGACAGCGCAGCCGGTCGATGACTACGATCCGGATGACCCAGTGGAGATTCTTCGAGTCTTGCCTGGTGGGTTTCACGAGCAGTTCCTGGCGGAGTATGACGCGGCCGTGGCAGATGCTCGGCGGCCCGAGCAGTACCGGGAGTTGCATCATTTGTTGCGGTTGTGGCGACTACGGGCTGTGGCGTATTCCGATCCGGGGTACGCGGACAGACTGGCGGCCATGCAGGCAGCGGTGCGGTCTGGCGGGCGGGACGGGACGCCGATCGAGGATGTTGTCCCGGATTGGGACGAGAAGGTCGCGGCCCAGCGCCGACGTGCGGGCGGGTGAGTTACCGGGTCCAGTTTGAGGGCCAGGCCCTCGTGCAGCTCAAGGGACTGCCGCAGGCTATCTTTGACGCGCTGGTCGAGCGGGTCACGGACCTAGTCCGGGAGCCCTGGGACGCCGATCTGATGACGCCCGGCGGAGACCCTGCCTACCGGCAGGCCTTATTCGGCCACGGATACGGGCTGCTCTCATTTCAGGTCGATGAGGCTGCTGAGGTGATCGCCATTTTCGATATCACCTGGATCGGCTGACGTCGGCAGATGCCAGACGGCAGCCCCCGGTTGCCGAAGCGCAGCTCACTCAGCCGCAGGCCGAGGACCTCGCAGCGGCGCAGCCTGCCAAGATCCGCACGAAGCTCACCCGCGTAACATGCATGATCGGTCGACTCGTTGTGCTGCCAGGCCACGTCCCCCATCCCGTTAGGGATTCAGAACGATCTTCGGTTCGGTAGTCGCCGACGGGCGGCTTCAACCCGAGCGCGCACCGGCCACTCGTTCGAGGCGGAGAACGAGACAGCGGGGGAGCACTTCACCCCGCGCGAGGTCATCAGCCTCATGGTGAATCTCCTGTTCTGCGATGACGACGCCCTGCTCCGCAAAGGGCATCGTCAAGACGCTGTTCGACCCTGCCTGCGGCACGGGCGGCAAGCTGTCGGTTGCCGAGGGCCGCCTCCGCGACCTGGACCCGGCGACCACCCTGCAGGTGCACGGCCAGGAACTCAACGCCCGCACCTACGCGATCTGCCGCTCGGACATGATGTTCAAGGGCGAGGACGCGGAGAACATCGCGTACGGCAACTCCTTCACCAGCGACGAGTTTCGGCGGCGAGAAGTTTCGACTACCGGATGCGGCTGACCGGGGTCGGGGCGAGCAACGTGCACCACGCGGCAAACAACGTGGTCACCAGATAGCCGATCGGCACAGTACCTCGTAGCCCGGGGCGCCTCATCGTGCCCGGATATGCCCGCGTTCGGCCTGGACAAGCTCGCGCCCCTGATCGCCGCCAGCCGGAAGCCCGGGTCTGCCGGGGGCCTGGTTGGCAGCGACCGCAGTGATGGCCGCGGATCGGCCAGGGCCCATGAGATGGGCATCCCGGCCGGGGTGCAGATCAGGTACCGGCGCAGTCCCCAGAACCAGCGCGAATGCGAGGCGCAATAGCCGTAGCCCGCCCGGTCGGCCAGCTCCGGGCGCCGGACGCCGAGCTCACACCGAACGGTACTGCCTCGGCGTGTCTTCCGGCGGTTTGGCCGAAGGCTTCGTAGCAAGGCGGTTGCTGCCGAGACCAGGTTGACCACGAGCCGCATGTCAGGCTGGCCGCCCCATCTCAGTTACTGTAACTGCCGGCCGTCGCACCGCTTCCGGGTGCCCTCCGTTTGCCGCTAAAAAGGCGGCTCGTCGTCATCAGGTGATTCGGCATCAAATAGCTGACCTTCGACTGGATCGCTAGCTGGCTGAGGGTTGGCTTTAATCCACATCTTGCTATCGGCACGTTTCGCGATCGTGTAGTCAATGCCCTCGGATCCCAGGAGTACGCTGAGCGCGTCTTTGACGACAATGAATGCCCAATCGAACCTTTCCCTGTCATCCTCTAGAAAGTCTGGAGCGTACTTTGTTAGGAGCCGCTGTACAGTACCCCAACGGATACCCTCTTCGGATCGTATCTTTTGCCAGAAAGACTGGTCCACACGCAGTCCTTCAATTGCAGCCAATCGATAAGCCCGCTCAGCATCGGGCGAGCTCGCATCTGTGTCTGCTGGCTTGGCGTCTCCAGTCAAGTCGACCAGAACGTCTGAGTGGATGTGGACAGCATCCACCGCCTTCTCCAGCGCGCTAACAAACTTAGTCCGCAACTCAGCGGCATAGATATCGGACAGAGGTGAACCGTCGTATTTCGGATCTCGTATCACGTGAGCCTTGCTGAAGTTCAAGACCCGCACGGACAGTGGATACGGCCTCGCATGCTGGTCAGTACCTGGTGCGCTGGACCAGAAGATGCCGTGGCCGACAAGTGGTTCGTTGAGCAACGCGGCCAGGAGATCGTCCGAGAAGTGGGCATTAGCCCGCTTCAAGGCGACAAGGTCTCCCTGGGAGAGCAGGTGGAATACAAAGAAGTTATCGCCTTGACTGAGCAGCTCCTCTGGGATACTCCCGGGCTGCTGTGTGATCATAAACGCACCAAGGTCGTACTTCCGACCCTCCTTGACCCATGAAACAAAGGGTCCATCATCGCGTTGTGAGCTGCCGCCTAGCACCGACTGGGCTTCCTCAATGACGGCGATTGTCGGTATAGTTTTGGGCTCGCGCGCGGTGAACTGATCCTGGTTGTGTTCAAAGATGTCGCTAAGGATAATTCCTGCCAACCTCAAACCCTGCGGTCCACGCATCTGCGAAATATCAATAACACACAGTTTGCCCTTCCGCAGGGCTTCCTTGAGTGCCCGCAGGAGCTGGCTAGACGGATCATGCAGCTCTCGCACGACACGAATCATGTTGCTGATAGCGGCGTTCTGCTCCGCCTCCCCTCCTTGCGGCAGATCAAGTATGCCCCGAAATTCGGCAGGGTTTGCATAGAGCTCGCCGGATGAACTCTTGTGGACCAAGTCGACTAGAGCTGCCCACTTAGCAGAACTCAAATTCTTGAGCTTGGCGACATTTTGCTGATCCTGCTTTTCAGCTGAGAGAGCAATGCCAAGCACACGGGCGGCCGGCAGTTGTCGAATATCGAGTTTGACACCGCCTACGACAAAAGAGCCGTACATTTTACTTGGCGCCTGACGGTTTGTGAAAACAACCAACCTGTTGGTCAGTTCTTCGACATCACACAAGCCAGGATTGTCTCGCGGGTCCGGCCAGAAGTACTCACCATCCGGATCGAAGATGATCGTTCCTACCGGGACTTTCGTACCTCCTCGGCGGGGTACAGTCGGCCCTGCCGAGGTCGAATATAGTGCGGAGAACAAGAGCTTCACCAAATTCGACTTACCGAAGCCAGCTCTCGCGAAGACGAAGCTACGCCGAGATATGAGTTTGCTGATCTGAAATTTCGGCACGATAGCTGGTGATTTCTGGACAACCCAGGAATCGACGTCAGCCAGTGGATCATCTGCGCAATACACGAATTCGCCGAAGGCGAGGTACCCGATCCCGGCGGTCTCAGGATCGGTGTCGTTAGCGTTTGCTACCTCGGTAAGCACGTCGGGTCCGAGAAAAGCCACGGGAGCACCGACATGGGGGAGTCGCCGGTGACTCGGCACGAAGATCAGCTTGTCGCCCTCCTGGCGAAAGACACCCAGTACGCGAATATTGACCTTGTACTTGAGGTACTGGTCGCGTAGTTCGTCGGGGATATCTCGTTGATCACGGACGGCACGAACGGCGTAATCCTCACCGATCGGTGACACAAGCCGTCCCTGCGCGGCGATAGTTGTGATCCGACCGAACACCGCCTCACGGTCGTGCTCGAGCCGCACCACGACGAACTGTCCATGCATGGGGCTCGACTGGAAGTCGTCTCGGTACGGCATGACGAGATCGGCGTGGAACTCCATGCCGCTCTCTGAGAAGCCGCGGAAGATGCCAACGATGTGCTCTTGACCGAAGAGGTTCATGCAGCGAGCCGATCAGGTGAAATTGATACCTGTTTCATGATGACCTTCATTCGTAACGTCTGGCCGCCACGTCGGTGGCGAGCCGCAGCTCATCGATGATGGGTGCTCGTTCACCGCCGACCTGCTGGCGCACCGCGTCCACCAGAGCGTCCTCAACGATGTCCAGGTCGAGATCGGCCACGCGCGAGTACCTGTCGGCTTGCTGCAGGCAGTTGGGGTAGAACGGCACCGGGAACCCAGCGACAGCGTCTGCGAGCAGGTAGCCGAAGACTGTCTGAGCGTCGGACCTCTGGGATTCCAAGAGGTCAACGGTCCAGACCGGATCCCCGGAGCGCGGGCCAAATCGCACGAAGTGCATGGCGCCGATGTTGTACTTCGGATCTTCTCGATCCTCATCGACATCATTAGGGCTGCGGATGTACTCGTCCCAGCGGTAGACGTGCTTCTGCATCTCGTAAGGAACCGGCAAGAAGCACGGTGATCCGCGCTCAAAGAGCCCCGAGAGTGACATCGCAAGCCGATAGTTCTCCAGCACCTGGCTGCTCTTGGCTAGACCCACCAGCCAGAGCCGACGGCGCTCAGCTCTCCAGACGTGGTCGATTCGCTCACGGAGTTTTTGGTACATCTGGATGAATAGATCGCCGCGGAACTTCTTGCATCGAAGCAGTCCGTCGTACACCACGAGCGTGTCCTGGGCGAAGTCCCGACTGCAAATCAGGTCGAAAAGCGTGGCCCACTCACAAAGCTCCCGATAGACGAGTACCCAGCTGGCCGACTTGCCGGACATCATATGGGACAAGTCCTTCAGACCACCCACATCGAGAGCCTCCATGAGGCGACCCAACGGCTTGATCTTCCCGCTCGCATCCCTCAGGAACTGTTGACGGCTCAGCTCATCGATGTCCGTGGAGGGCGAGACAACGTCCAGGCACAGCTGCTTACCGGCCGAGTCCACGATCCGCACGATCTGCAGGTAGAACGGGTTGAACATGACGCGATTGTTACCTCCATCAGCAGCCATAAGAGCGATCGAGGTCGCTGACCGCGGCTTGACACTTCGGACGTCCCCCTTCGCCACACGAAGCTGCGCGAGCAGGCGGTCGAGCTCCTCGTTGTCGCGCTCAACCTGATCAGCTATCAGCTTCCGCAACTCGGGAAGCTCGGCAGCTTCGAACATCTGCTCTCCTGGCGCTGCTCGCGCATGGTCACTGTTTGGACACACCTTGACATAGGATGTCACGGATACGGACTCCACCGCTGGACGTGGGACAGCGGGTTGAGGGCGCGGTGTTTCTCGGCCGCCCCAACGTCGACGCGGGCGAGATGCTGATCTACGCTGCCCTGCGTGGTGCAACAGGTATCGGCACTAGATTCTGGTGCAGATGGCGCGTCCCGGACGAAGCTTGCTCATCGTCTCAATACCGTCTGCCCGTACTTCACGATGTTCCCGCTGAACTTCCCGCTCGGGCTGCTTCGCGATGCACGCCGTGGGCAGTGGGTCCTTGACCCGTTCTGCGGCCGCGGCACTACCATGTTCGCCGCACGTCGGCTTGGGCTCGGCAGCGTCGGGATTGACTCCAGTCCGGTGGCCGTTGCGATCGCCCGGGCCAAGGTGGCACCGGTAGATCCGCAGGTTGTCAAGACACTGGCGAACGAGCTGCTCACAAGGAACTACCAGCCGCGTGAGGTGCCCACAGGTACCTTCTGGCGCTATATCTACCATCCACAGACGCTTCGGGAGCTGTGCTCGCTTCGGGAGCAGCTTCTGGAACACGAGGACGATTCAGCGACCGACGTACTCCGTGCTCTCGCGCTGGGGATCTTGCATGGTCCTCTCACTAAGGGCGCGCCCACATACCTGTCCAACCAGATGCCGCGGACCTACGCCACTAAGCCAGACGCAGCCGTGAAGTTCTGGAAAGCCCGGGGGATGAAGCCACCGCGCGTCCCGGTCCTTGACACGCTGCTGCGCCGGATCAAGTACACCTTGGCCCTGGTTCCACCGATACCAGTTCGGGGCGAAGTTCGGCTGGGTGATGCCCGGCTGGTGCTTCCACAGCTGCGGCGCAAGTTTGACTGGGTGGTCACGAGCCCACCGTACTTCGGGATGTACACATACGTGCCGGACCAATGGCTACGTAGCTGGTTCCTTGGCGGGTGCCCGGCCGTCGACTACGACGCTAGGCAGCAGATTTCCCAAGGCGGCGTCGATGGATTCACCACAGGCATTGCCACCGTCTGGAAATGGGCTGCCCTTCGCTGTAACCCTGGTGCCACCATGGGCATCCGATTCGGGGCTCTGCCCAGCGCACGAGTTGATCCAGAGCAGCTGCTGCGCGAGTCATTGGTCCATGCCGATGTCGGGTGGAAGGTCTGCGAAATTCGCGACGCAGGGATGCCAAAGAATCAGGCCCGACAGGCTGCGCAGTTCAAGGGAGCTGGCGATTACGCACCCGAAATTGATTGCATTGCTACATTGTCCGAGTCTAGAACTTCTTGATCACAGCGTTCGAATACCCTTCTTGCGAACGCTGGCGTCCAGCGGCAAGATTCCCTCGCTCTCGGGAGCCGGGAGGAGTCATCATGGTCGGGCTACCAGCCTATGATTATTCAGCACAGACATGACGGCGTAAGCGGTCATGCTGCGGAGTTCGCGCACGACTCCGACAGCCATCTGGGTGGGTGATGACTTGACCTGGACGCAAATGCGGGGGAGTCCATTCCCAATTGCCCGACCGCGCGATCAGCGTTGAGCTCGATAGCCATCACCGAGTTGAAGGGTAGGTCGGTGCTGTTGACGCCTAGTTTCCGACACGCCTCCTCATGCCCAAGGGTGTGACAAACCAGGGCGAAGGCAAAGAGCTTCGAGACGCTCTCGATGGCGAACTCTTCGTCAGCGTCACCAATCGAGAAGAGTCGTCCGTGAACCTCGGCAACGCACACGCCGAAGGCGCTGGGCGACGCCGCTGCGAAGGCAGGAATATAGTCGGCAACGGCCTTCGTCGAGATCAAGATAGCGCTCGTATCCGGCAGTGATGAGAGTCTGAACGTCAGTATCAGGCGAGAGCACCCGGGTCAGATTCGGCTGCCCAGTGGGAACGCGCGCAGCGCGCCTGACGCCGGTGCAGTTGGCAGTCTTGGCGGTTGCCCTAGGCCCAGGGGTTACATAAGGGATCTTCTGGTGAAGTCATCGGAAACCCGTGTTAGTTGATCAGGGTTCATAGCGAAGATAAGTCGTGGTCAAGGCAATTCTCAAGCATTATCCGGCAGTCCTTGCAGGCCGGATAGTATTCGTATATCGCATTTTCTGAGTCGATCGGAAGTTGGAGGAGTTACACTTCGACGCTGCCATCATTCTCGCGCAGAGGGTGCACCTGACGCGACCTCTCATATTGGTCGTCGTCTTACCTCGCTCAATGGCACGTTCGGCCACTCGCCCCAATGGCGTTAAGTTAGTATTTCGTCGGTGTATGATCGCCTTCGTGGCGAGACCGGGGCAGCAAGACCGGGGCGCAGAGGTGGCCGGGGACCGGGCGTGCTGTCCTTGGTCGCTCCCACGAGGACCACTCTGGCCGGGAGCAGCGGCGAGTTTCAGGCCTCCGCCCGTGTTCGTTGAAGGTTAGCGGCGCTAACGAAACAAGGGAGCCAAACGGGGAGCCAACGTCCACCGGCATCAGGCCATGTCAGGCCACGTCCAGCCACAGTCGTGGCTGGCAGATGCCACACCGGGCCACGTCCAGCCACAGTCGTGGCTGGCAGATGCCACACCGGGCCACGTCCGTTCACGTCCACGGGAGTGGTGTATGGGGTAGCTGGTCCGGCTGTGACTGGTTCGTCTTGCGCGGGCGTGTCGGCGTGACGTGAGACGGCCACCTCGTGATCCTTCGAAGTGCTCACTACGAGACGAAGGAGAACGAGATGGCCGCACGTGACATTGTGCCGGTTCCCGGCGCGCAGTTCGAGCAGACCCTGGCATCGGCGAGCCCGGACCTGCTGCGGGAGATGATCAAGGGGTTTGCCCAGCGGATGATGGACGCCGAGGTGGAGGAGCTGTGCGGGGCGGCTATGGGGAGGTCAGCCCGGAGCGGGTGAACTCCCGTAACGGCTACCGCCGGCGGGACTGGGACACCCGGGCCGGGACGATCGAGGTGGCGATCCCGAAGCTGCGGCAGGGCACCTACTACCCCGAATGGCTGCTGGAGCGCCGCCGCCGGGCCGAGCGGGCGCTGGCGGCCGTCGTCGCCACTTCCTACCTGCTCGGTGTCAGCACCCGGCGGGTGGAGAAGCTCGCGGAGAGCCTGGGCGTGACGAAGCTGTCCAAGTCGCAGGTCAGCCTGATGGCCGCCGAGCTCGATGAGATGGTCACCGGGTTCCGGTCCCGGCCGCTGGATGCCGGGCCGTACACGTTCTGCTGGATTGACGCGCTGACCCAGAAGGTCCGCGAGGGCGGCCGGACGGTGAACGTGCACGCCCTGATCGCGACCGGCGTCAACGCGGACGGGCACCGGGAGATCCTCGGCCTGGACGTCGCGTCCTCCGAGGACGGGGCAGGGTGGCTGGCGTTCCTGCGGGGCCTGGCCGCCCGCGGCCTGTCCGGCGTGCAGCTGGTCACCTCCGACTGCCACCACGGCCTGCGGGACGCGATCGCCGCGGTGCTGCCCGGCGCGTCCTGGCAGCGCTGCCGGGCGCACTACGCCCGGAACCTGGCCACCAAGGTGGCCAAGTCCGCCCAGCCGTGGGTCTCGACCCTGGTCCGCACCATCTTCGAGCAGCCCGACGCCGCGTCGGTCCGCGCCCAGCACCACCAGGTCGTGACCGCGCTGGAGGCCAAGTTCCCGGTCGCCGCCGCCCATCTCGATGACGCCCGCGACGACATCCTGGCGTTCACCGCGTTCCCCCGCGAGATCTGGCGCCAGGTCTGGTCCAACAACCCGCAGGAACGCCTGAACAAGGAGATACGCAGGCGGACCGACGTGGTCGGGATCTTCCCGTCCCGCGACGCCATCATCCGCCTCGTCGGCGCCGTTCTTGCCGAGCAGAACGACGAATGGACCGAAGCCCGCCGCTATATGGGCCCGGAAATCCTCGCCGCCTGCAAGAAAGGAAGAAACGCTACTGAAACAACCGAGAATGGCGTGACAGCAGAGGCTATTGGTGCTTAAATAGAGGTCGATCACGAGGTGGCATTCTCATACACCACCTCCTGGGACGTGGCCCCACGTCCAGCCATGTCCAGCGACGGTACGTCCTCGCCTTACAAGCGAGGGGCCGCAGGTTCGAACCCTGCTGCGCCCACGGTTTTTCGTAGCTTGAGATGATCGTTAGGGAGCCAAACGGGGAGCCAAAGTTGATGGTGAACTCGTTCATGGCCAGGCAATGCGAAGCTTCGCGTGGCACCGGGACGCCGCATTCGTCCGCGAGCTGATTCCCCGCGGCCGTGCCTGGCAGAGAACGCCGGCTCTTGCTGAGCCATCCCGGCCTGCACGCCAAGCGCGCTGCGGGGCGGCAGGCCGGAGCTGGGCATTAGTGGCAGCAGATCTGGCGCTATGGAGGGGTCGGCCTGCTGAGGCGCTGGGAATGGTCAAAGCTGCCCTGGCCTCGTTCAAGCCTTCGGATATGGCGTTCCTCATCACGCAAACCCTGGTGGTGGGAATGCGGGCCTGCGCTGACCTGGCCGACAACGCCCGGGCCCGCCGCGATGAGCCCGCGGTTTCGGCCGCCCTTTCCGCAGCCGGGGACCTGGCATCGTGGGCAGACGGTCAGGCCGTGCCGCCGCTGGCGGATCACCCGTTCCTTGCCCAGATCCCCGCTGACCGCGCCACCTGGGACGCCGAGCGCACCCGGCTGGCCGGGACCAGCGACCCCGTCACCTGGAGCACGGCGCCCGGGCCTGGGAAAACCTCAGCCGGCCTCACTCCGCTGGGTACGCCTGGTGGCGGGCCGCCGAAGCACAGCTCAGCGCCGGCCAGCCCAGACCCGCGGCCGAGGCACTGCGCACCGCCGCCGCAGCAGCCGCCGGTCACGAACCTTTCCTCAGCCAGATCCGCGCACTCGCCCAGCGCGCCCGGATTTCCTTGCCCACCCCCGGCGCCGTGCCCAGCTCCGAGCAGGTACCTGACCAGCGCGCGCCTTACCGGCTAACGGACCGTGAACTCGCTGTGCTGCGCCTGCTGGCAGCAGGCCGCACCAACGCACAAATCGGCGCCGAGCTGTATATCAGCCCGAAAACGGCCAGCGTGCATGTCACCAGCATCCTGCGCAAGCTCGGCGTAACCAGCCGCGTCCAGGCAGCCGCCCGCGCCGAACGCGCCGGGATGATTGGCGGCCAGGAACCGTAAGGCCCTTTCGCGGAAATCTAAGGACACCACAGCGCTGATCGTGCGCACCCGCCCGATCCGCCACACCGCGCCTTAGCCACATCCTCGGGATAAAGCCACACAGGACCCACCCGGGGAGAACACCATGCGAGTCATCAGCCAGCGCGACCTTGTCCAGCCGCACATCGCCGAACTGCGTCAGCACTCCGCACAGACCCGCCAGGCACAGGCAGCCAAACGGGGCAGGCAGCCGAGCATTACCAAGCGCAGCTATAAGATTCGGGAGTGCTCCTGATTTTCCGGACTGCGGATCCTTATAGGATCTTTACCGGAAAGGACGGATCGAGTGCCAGGAAAGAACAGGAGTTTCACGCCTGAGTTCCGTGAGGAAGCGGCCAGGATGGTCGTGGAGACCTCGCGTCCTATCGCGGATGTCGCGCGGGAACTCGGGGTGAGCGAGACGAGTCTCGGTAACTGGGTGCGGGCGTACCGGGAAAGGCACGCGGAGGACGAGCCGCCGCTGCGGCTTCCCGAGCGTGCCCGGCTCCGGGAGCTGGAGCGGGTAAACCGCGAGCTGGAAATGGAGAACGAGTTCCTGAAAAAAGCCGCAGCTTATGCAGGTGATCGCTGTCAAGTACCGGTGCTGTCGAGTGTGCCGAGGATTTTCAGGTAGGCGTTCTGGCGGCTGGTGTCGCCGTGGCGTTGCGCGTCGGTTTGCTGGGCTTGGAGCTGGTCGCGGAATTCGATGGTGGTGGTGAAGAAGGTGCAGGTTTCGCACATCGTCTCGTAGCGGCAGCCGAGGTCGGCCGGCCGGGTGCAGTAGCCGTTGCCGAGCAGGCGGCGGGTGGTCTCGGTGTGCAGCCGTCTCATGTTCGGTCCCTCGGCGCCGGCGGGCAGCACTGGCTCGGCGTCGTAGAGGGCCTCGACTTGCTGGCTGACGGCGAAGTACTCATCGGCGACGGTCCGGTCAGCTATCCGGGCGTAGGTCAAGGTCATGGACATTGACCTGTGGCCGAGCAGGGCGGCGATGGCTTCCAGGCTCATGCCCCGGTTGATCGCCTGAGTTGCCAGAGTATGTCTGAGCTGGTGAGGCGTGACGTGCCCGAGCCCGGCGGCGGTCGCGGCCCGGCGGACTGCGGCATCGACGCGGGTCTGCGCGACCGGCCGCCCGTGGTCGGTGAACATCAGCTTTCCGGGCTGGCCGTCTCGCTGCTCGAGCCACTGGCCGAGCAGGTCCTTCACTCTGGGGTGCAGCGGGATGTAACGGTCGGCGTGCAGCTTGCCGACCGGGACGTGGAGCCATTCGCTGTCGCCGATCCGGACGATCGCGTCGGTGGCCAGGCGCAGGAACTCGCCTTTGCGGAGCCCGGTGCGGGCGAGTACCTCGACTGCTACCCGGTCGAACAGGGCGGGCAGCTGGCGGGCTGCGGCCAGCAGCGCTGGCGGCGTCGGCGTCGTCGAGGAAGCGGGGCAGCGGCTGGTCGCGGATCGGCATGTCGCCGGAGAAGACGGGGTTGCGGGCGGGCGCGTCGTCGTAGCCCCATTCGATGATCCGGTCGAAGAAGCAGCGCAGGTGGCCGAGCCTCATCCCGATGGTGGTCGCGGCGGGGCTGCGGCGGCCCCGGTAGCCGGGCCGTGCTGCCAGCCAGGTCTTGAAGCCCTCGATGTGGGTGCGGCGGATCTGCGCTGCCGCGGTCACTTCCGCGTGGTGGGCGGTCAGGTAGGCGGCGAGGTGGCGCAGCGTGGTGTCGGCCAGGGCGACGCTGCCGGGCCGCATGCTGATCGCCAGCTGGCCGAGGTAGCGGCGCATCGTGCCGGCCATCGCCGGGGCGAGGCTTTCGAGGTGGTCCCAGCGGGCGGGGATCCCGCGGCCGGTGACGCGCCTTCCCTCCGGGCTCGTCCAGGATGCCCATCGCGGCGAGGGTGGCCTGCAGCCCGTGCAGCGGCGTGGTGAAGGTTTTCGGCAGGCCGCCGCGGCCGGCCTTGACCGCCGCTGCCAGCGCGTCACGGGCAGCATCGAAGCGCGGCCGGCCTAGCTGCCCGGCCGGCAGCCCGGCGACGGCCGCCAGCTTGGCCAGCGTGGCCCACTGGCGCTCGGCTTGCTGGCCGGAGTACCCGAGCCGGGTAGCGGCCGCGGTGAACCGGGCGGCCAGCCGCGGCTCCAGGTCAGCGAGCCGGTATCCCCATTCGGCTCTCGCGGCGGCGATATAGGCGGCATCGACGGGTGCCGCGGTGGCCAGCGCGAGCCACACCGCGACGCCGCGGACGTCCACCGGCGCGTCCAGGCGGCGTGCCAGCGGCGCCGCCAGCCATCCGGCCAGGCCGCCGAACATGTCATCCAGCCGCCGCACCGACCAGGCCCGGGCACTGCGGGCAGGCACCGTGGCCCCGTCGCTGATGAATGCCGCCGCGGCCGCGGCGGCCGAGGCGAACGCCGCCCCGGCGCGGGCGGGGCTGGCTGCGGCCGTCACCGGCCACCTGCAGGAGCCGCGGCGAGCTCGTTCTCCAGGACGTCGATGGCCCGGTGATACTCCCCGGCCAGCCACCGGTCGGCCAGATGCAGGTAGATGCGGGTCGACTCGATCGAGCGGTGCCCGGCCTGGGCCTGGACCGCTTCCAGCGCCATCCCCGCTTCCCGCAGCCGGGTCAGGCACGTGTGCCGCAGCATGTGGCAGGTCGCCTGCGCCAGCCCGGCGCGCTGGCGGGCGCCGCGCAGGATCTCATCCACCCCGGCCGCGGTCAGCCCGCGGCCCCGGTTCGGGCCCTTCAGCACGACGAACACCGACTCAGTGGCCGCCCGGGCGGGACGCTCACGCTCCATATAGGCGGCCAGCGTGGTGAAGAACCGCCCGGCCACCGGGACGATCCGCTCGTGACCGCCCTTGCCCTCGGCGATGAACAGGCGCTTATCGGCGAGCTGGACATCACGCAGCCGCAGGCCGAGAACCTCGCAGCGGCGAAGCCCTCCGAGCAGCATGGCCCCCACCATCGCCTGGTCCCGCGCGGTGCGCAGCGCCGCGAGCAGCGCGGCGGCCTCGGCCGGGGCCAGAACCCGGGGCAGCGTCCGCGGCGTGCGGATCAGCGGGATCCTGCCGCGGCCGCCACGCGCTGCCAGGCGCCGGGTGACCGGCCCGGACGGCACCGGGCTGGCCGCAACCACGCCCCGGGCGATCAGGTAGCCGAACAGGCCCGACAGCGTCGACAGCCGCCGCGCGATCGTGCGGGCCGACAGCCCTGCCTCGCCGTCCTCAAGCCGCACCACATTGCCCCGCCGGGGTGCCCGCTGATCGGTGATGAAAGCAAGCACATCGGCGGTGCTCACCTCGGCAGGGTCTTTCCCGGCGAAGGTAAAGAACACCTTCAAATCGAATGCGGCCGCCAGCACGGTATTCGGCCTGCACCGGGCGGCGACGAATCGCAAGTAATCATCCAGAAGCTCGTTCCCGAGCCGGACTTCCACACCCGTTTCCCCCAGAGCCCGGCGTTCCAGGCACGGCACCCAATCCGACATGCAGAACCCCCCGTCCCCGGCCGGGGGCTGCCTTATCGCAGCCTCCCGGAACCGGCCGGGGATCACCTGCATATCGTGGCGTACTTTGCCAGGGAGCATCGGTGAGCGAGAAGTACGCGTTCATCGACGCCGAGTACGCTAATAACCCCGGCACGCGTTTCTTTCCCGCCATCGCGGCGATGTGCCGGTGGCTGGAAGTATCAAAATCGGGATTCTACGAATGGCGGAACCGGGCCTGGAGCGCCGCGGCCCGGCGGCGCGCCGACCTCGCCGCGGTGATCACCCACGTGTTCGGGGACTCCGACGGGACTTACGGTTACCGGCGGATCGCCGCGCAGCTGGCGCGCTCGGGCATCGCCGCCGGCGCCGAGCTGGTCCGCCGGATCATGCGGGAGCTGGGCCTGGTGCCCTGCCAGCCGCGGCCCTGGCGCCCGGCCACCACGCAGCAGGGCCAGGCCGGGCCGATCCCGGACCTGGTGAACCGTGACTTCAGCTCGGCCGTGCCCGGGCGGAAGATGGTCGGCGATATTACCTACATCCCGACATGGGAAGGCTGGGCATTCCTCGCGACGGTCATCGACTGCGCAACCCGGAAAGTCGCCGGCTGGGCCATCGGCGACAATTACAAGACGCCGCTGATCGCCGCCGCGATACAGATGGCCGCGCGTAACCTGGACCTTCCCCCTGATGCGGTCTTTCATTCGGACCGCGGCAGCAATTATACTTCCGCCGAGTTCGCTGCCGTCCTGGAAGGCCTTAATATCAGCCAGTCCGTCGGCCGCACCGGCATCTGCTATGACAATGCCCTGGCAGAATCGTTCAATGCGGCGGTTAAAGTCGAGCGGGTCTATCGTACCGTCTACCCGACAAGGAGAAAGGCAGCCGAGGATATTGCGCGGTACATCGAGCTCCGGTACAATCGGACACGTCTCCACTCAGGGCTCGGCTATAAGACCCCGCAAGAAGTCCACGACGAGTACCTGAACCGGCAGCTCGCAGCATGAAATAGCACCAATTCAGCTGTCCGGAAAACGCGGAGCAGCCCATTCTGCGCTCCACCGTCACGGCCCCGGCATACCGGGCGCTATCAGCTCTCGGCCTTCACTGATGGGACCTGAAGCGACTAAAGATTAGCGACGCTAACGATTTTCGGGGAGCCAAACCGGGGAGCCAACACAGATCACTATGAAGCGACGTTAGGCCACGTCTAGCCACGGTAATGGCTGGTCAAGTTCCTATCGGGCGGCGTCCAGCCACGTCCAGCGACCGGGATAGCCTGTCTTACAAGCGAGGGGTCCTTGGTTCGAACCCAAGTGCGTCCACTTTGAGGTCTTCACATTTCACCAGGATGCATGTTCACATTTGGCTCTGACAGTCTCCGTGCCTGAGCGGGCCGGGGCGCGGGCTGTGTTCTGACTGGCGGGGCCCCGGTCAGGGGTTGTGAGGGGCATGGCTCGGGCTGGCCAGGGCGTGCGGAGCTGCCCTGGTGGTGGCGTGGCTGGTGAGGTGCGGGCTTGGTGCCTGCTTGGCTATGGCGGCGTGGCGGCGAGGGTCTTGCGGCGCCGGCGTCTGGTTTTGGGCGGGAGCCCGGCGGCGGCGCGCCGCGTGTTGCCGGCCTGGCGGGTGGCGTAGGCGTCCAGGATGCGCTGGTTGCGGACGGTGAGCAGGCAGGCGATCCAGAGCGTGAGCGGGGTCAGGCCGGCCTGGCGGCACCAGCCGCGGCTGATGTTGTTGCTGGCGGTGTCTTTGATGGTGGAGAAGCCGCGTTCGGCGCTGGTGCGCCGCCGGTAGGACCGCCGCCAGGCCGGCGAGGGGTAGTCGTGTTTCTGCCGGGTTTTGGCTGCGACGTCCGGGCTGATGGTGATGGTCTGCTGGGTGCAGCAGGCGGGCGGGTGGCCGGGCGGGGCGAGGATCTCCGGCCGGGAGCGGTCCAGGGTCATCGACCGGGGGCGGTGCGGGCAGCGGATCTTTCCGGTGACGGCGGGGCAGCTGACGCGGTGGTAGCCGTCAGCGTCGTCGGCGGTGTGCCGGCCGAGCTTGTGCCGGGCGAGCTCGGTGGTTTGCTGGTCGTGCGCGGCGGTGTCCTGGGCTGGCGCGCCGGGCGGCAGCGGGCCTAGTTCCAGTAATGGCTTCGGGGTTGCGGGGCAGTAGAGGTTGCCGTTGGCGATGATCGCGCCCTGGTGGGTGCCGCGGGGGCCGCGGTCGTGCGGGTGCAGGTCCTGCACGAGCTGGGCGCCGGCGCGGCGGAGCGGGATGGCCCAGGCCTGTGCGTCGCGGTGGGCGTAGCCGGAGTCGTCGATGATGTCGCCGAGCGGGATGCCGGCTGCGGGCATGGCGGTCAGGACCGGGGCCAGCGCGCGGGCCGGGTCCAGGTGGCAGGAGCACATGGTCATGCGGCGGGCCAGCTCGGGTGCGGGCGGGCCGTCTTCCTCGGCGGCCATGATGGCAGCTGACAGGAAGTAGCCGAAGAACATCTCGCCTTTGGGGCCGGGGAGGTTGGAGTTGCGGTGCCCCCAGGCTGCTTCGGGGTCGGCGCATTCGGTGCTGCGGTGCCGCGGCGGCCGGGACCAGGTCTCGACGTCGGTCCAGTCCGCGGCCAGCGCCCTGGTCAGCTGCGCGCATTCTGGCGGGATGGCGGCTTCCAGCAGCTGGTCGCAGACCGCCTGCAGGTCGCTGGAGGGCGCGCCGTCGGGCTGGTCCTTGCCAAGCGACTTTGCGATCAGCCGGCAGGTGTGCTCGGTCTGCCGGTAGGTGAGCTGATGCGGCCCGGTTTTCCAGTCCGCGATGACGCCGAGCCTGATCTGGTCGGCCTCGGGCAGCGCGATAAGCGCCGCGCGGACCTCGGTGAGGTAGGCAGGCCGGCGGTCGGCCAGGGTCAGCAGCATGCCGGTCAGCATGGTCCGCACGCGTAGCTGCCGGCGCCGGACCGCGGCGGGCAGCATCTGCTCGATGCGCGTCGCGGCGCCGGAGTCGTCGATGATGGCTTCCAGGCGGGCGAGCGGGATCCGGCTGGCCACTGGCGCATTACCGGGTGGTGCCGCCGAGCAGCGCGACCGCGTGCTCCTCGCCGCCGGGGTCCAGGGCGGCGATGATGTCGCCGAGCCGCTGGGAGCAGCTGATCCCGGCGGCTCGCATGAACGCGGGCAGGCCGATCAGCGCCGCGGCGTCGGCCAGCCACGTCGACCGCAGCCGGCTGGTGTCCAGCGCAGGCAGCCCGGTGCCGCCGGCCAGGCTGCAGACCAGCGGGCAGGTGATGTTGCGGCGGTGCGGGTCGCGGCCGCCGCAGATCAGCCGGTCTCCGGCGAACGCAGCGGCGTCCAGCAGCCGGCCGTGGTAGCGGGCCAGCACCGGCACCGCCCGGGCCCGGGCGCCGCGCACGACTGCGACCACGCCGCCGGACCGGCAGTCAACATCGGTGCCGCGCACGGCGCGCAGGTCCGCGCCGGTCAGCCCGGCCCCAGCGGCCAGGCAGATCAGTGCGGAAGCGCGCATGCGCCGGCCCGGCGCCGGCTGGGCGCCGGCCAGCGCGAGGAACCCGGCGATTTCCGCCGGGGTATAAGGCGGCTTGGCGCGCTCGCGGCCAAGCGGCGCATCCGGCGGGCGCAGTGCCGGGACGACGCGCCGGGCGATGAACCGCAGGTTGGTCCGCAACGTCCGCCGGGCCGATGGTGACAGGCCGGGCGAGTGCGCGGCGAACCGCTCGATCACTGACGGGTGCAGCAGCACCTGCGGGGCCGCCGCCAGGCCGAGCCCGATGCCGTAGTCACCGAGCCGGGCCGCGGCCCACAGCAGGTTCTTGGCCCGCTCGCGCTCCAGGTCGCCGCAGAGCGCGACCGCCGCACGGGCGAACGCGGCGGCTGCCGGGGACGCTGACGGCGGTCCCCACCGTGCGATATAGGCCGGGGTCATGGCCGTAGTCACACAGTAGGTTATACTGCAGGACATAGCCGGATGCACGCACCCCGCATGCGACGATGGCAGCGTGTCGCCCGACCGGGGACCGCGCGCCCGCGCCGCCCGCATCGCCACTGAGCTGTCCGCGATCGGGCTCGCCCTGCCCGGCACCCTCATCCAGCGGCACATCCGCTGCGGCAAGCCCCGTTGCGCCTGCCACGCCGACCCGCCCGTCCTGCACGGCCCCTACTGGCAGTGGACCCGCAAGGTAGCCGGCAAGACCATCACCCGGCTCGTGCCCGACGAGCAGCTCGACGATTACCGGCAGTGGATCGACAACGACCGCAGGCTCCGCGCCCTGGTCGCCGAGCTCGAAACCCTGACCCTGGCCATCGCCGACGCCGGCCCCCGGGGGAAACGCCGCCCCGCAGGACCCGTCCACGACACCCGGCAAACCACCACATAACGCTGTGGACACCGGACGCATAACCTGTGGTCACGCCTCGCGCCACCACCCGTTCCGCCAGGTCACGCCCAAATGTGAAGACCTGACTTTTCTCAAATGTCCGTCCAGTTCGGTGGCTCCTCATTGGATCCAAGACCGGCTGGCTACCCGGGTCAGGGAAGAGGAGTGACTTGATGTTGGCGTGTCGCAGGTCGATGGGCGCTGTGACGCTGCGCATGACGTCGCGGGCAAGTTTTCCGCGCGCTATCGGCTCGCGACACCGACGTCCTCGCGAAACTCAAAGCGCGCATCCTGCGACACGGGACGTTGATGCTTGCCGTTCCATCGCATCATCCATATGTCACCCTTTGGGGGCTTGGTGTTAGTGAATCGGGTGAAGGCGATGTGGACGCCGTCCGGATCCCACGCGGGATTGAAATTCTGATGCAGTGGATTGTTGCTGGGAGTGAGCCTCCGGATTTCGGACGCGCACTTTCGCACCGGCCGGCAGCCCGCAGGAACGGTGGCAATGGCCTGGCCGTGTCCTCTCGGCGCGCCGTGGCCGTAGGTCTCAAATGCGACCAGGCCCTTCGTCGGTCCCGACTTCGCTGGCGAGATGTCGGCGATGTCCGCGTTGAGTGCCCACGGCGTTAGTCGCCGGATGTGTCGGTGATCGGGGGTCATGCGAAACACGGCCTGGTCCATGTCGGAATCGCGCAGCCGAACAAAGATCAGGTATCCAGCGGGAGCGAACCGCGCACGGTAGTCCTCGAACGTTCCGTCGATGCCTGGCTGCGAGAACCGCTGCCGATGGCTTCCGTCGAGGGCGGCCTTCCACAACACCGCCGATGCCGCATTGCCGTTCTTGACTGGTCCCAAGACCCGCGTCCAGATGAGATGCCGCCCGTCGGGGGTGAACGCCGGTGTCAGGTCACCGAGACACTGGTGGCCGCAGCCGAGGCTCAGGAGATGGTCGCGGCTCCCGTCGCTGTTCACCAGCCCAATGCGAGCCGATCCGTCCGGCGAGTCCTGCTCGTAAAGGACCTTCCTTCCGTTTGGTGAGATCTGAGCGTCCACGTCGACGACACCGGAGGCCGGATGGGTCAACGCTCGGACGTGTTTGCCATTCGGACCACCGATGACGATCGCGGCGGTGCTGGAGTCGGCGCTCACGAATCGAGTCCAGACGAGTCGGACCGCGGTGTGTTTCGCCACGTCGGCTTTGGCCGCGTCCGCATGCGCGGCTGCGAGCAGCCCGCCTGGAAGGATAAGCGCGAGGCTGAACACGAGTTTGTGGATCATCGGCGCCCCCTTAGTCACGAAGCTAAGGAGAGTCTCTCGGTCATCGAGTCCGCCCGCCCTCCCCAAAACTGGGTACGCCGAAGTGCAGAATCTGCGACTATCGCCGCATGGGTGGGGGCTTCCCGTCGTTCTGCGCTGATGTGGCCGTGCTGGCAAGTGAAGCTCAGCCGACCGATTTCGCCGACGGACTCGGTTCCGTCGTGCACCGACTCGTGCCGTTCGACGGCTACTGCCTGATCGGCATCGACCCCCAGAGTGGTTTGCGCACATTCATGTACGGGCGCGACAGCCTTGACGGGGTCGCCGCGCGCTTGGCCCACAACGAGACGCATGAACGCGATGTCAACCGCTACGCCGACCTGGCGTTGGCCACCCGGCCTGTCGGGGTGCTGAGTCGCGGGACTGCCGATACCCCGGCTCGCTGGAGTCCGCGGCTCCACGAGATCCTGCGGCCCGCAGGATTCGGCTCCGAACTGCGATTGGTGCTCCGCGACGCGAAACAGGTATGGGGTGCGCTCGTGCTGTTTCGTGAAACGGCGGGCCGCGTCTTTGGTGAACGCGAGGCGCACGCCGCAGCCGAACTGTCGGCACCGCTCGCCAGTGCGGTTCGCCGGCATCCGATGCGGCATGTCAGCGTTTCAGTCGACACGCTGCCAGCCGGCCTCGTGCTGCTCGACCCGCAGAACCGAGTGCACTCCATGACCCCGGCCGCCGGCGCGTGGCTCGACGACCTGCGAGCCGGCGGCACTGATGAGATGACACAAGATGACATCACGCGGATCGTCTTCGATGCCGCTGACGCCGCGCGCAGGCAACCAACCGAGAGCACCGTGTACTGCCATACGCGCACAACCAGCGGACGATGGCTGGAGCTGAGAGCAAGCCGAATCGACGTGGCGCCCACCGATGTCGCAGTGACATTGCACTCAGCGAACACTCGGAGCCTGGTGCCGACGGCGTCAGCTCGGTGGGGACTGACCGCTCGCGAGGCTGCAGTGCTCAGCAACGTGGTTGAGGGACGCGGCGCAAAGCAGATCGCCCGAACGCTTGGGACCTCACCAGCCACCGTAAACACGCATCTCAAAGCCATGTATCGCAAGGCCGACGTGGCCGGGCGCCAAGAGCTGCTCGCAAGCCTCGCGTGACGCGGACGAACTTGACCGTGCGGGTGCCACCGTGCCGCACAGCTAGATGGCGTCGCTCCAGACGTTCTCTGCCAGATTCTGCCCTTCTTAGAGCCTGTTGATAAAGGACGTCATGCTGCCCTAGCTTGCTCCGGCGTGCCGGGGGGTTTGCGTTCTTCGCCCCAGCGTGGCTCGGGTGGCGTGCCGGTTTCGTAGCGGGCGAGCCTGCGGGTCATGATGATGACGGTGGCCCGGTAGATCATGGCCTCGGCGCTCGCGGTCGTGCGCTCGTAGTCGCGGGCCAGGCGGCGATAGCGCATCAGCCAGCCGAAGGTCCGCTCGATGACCCAGCGGCGGCGGATGACTTGGAAGGAGTGCGGGCTGGTGCGGGCGACGACCTCGACGGTGATCGCGGCGACGGCCCTGGCCCACCGGGCGAACGGCTTGCCGTTGTAGCCGCTGCCGGCCCACAGGATCCGCAGCGTGCTGAACGCGTCGAACAGCCTGATCAGCAGCAGCTTCGCCCCGGCCTTGTCGCTGACGCTGGCGGCGGTGACGACCAGGGCCAGCAGCCAGCCCTCGGTATCGACGGCCAGGTGCCGGCCGCGGCCGGTGATCTTCTTCCCGCCGTGGTACCCGCTGGTCTTCTTGCTGACGGTGTCGTGGGCTTTGACGATCTGGGAGTCCACGATGCACGCGGTGGGCCGGGCCTTACGGCCGTGGTGCTCCCGCAGCCGGGTCACCAGCTCGCCGGGCAGCCCCCGCCTGTTCCACCGCTCCCAGAACGCGTACGCCGCCTCCCACGGCGGGAAATCCGCTGGCAGCGCCCGCCACTCGATCCCGTTCTTGACCACGTAGGACACCGCGTCGCACATCGCCCGCAGGTCATGCACCATCGGACGGCCCACCGCGACGGTCAGCTCAGCCATGACCTCCCGGGCCCGGGGCTCCAGCACCTTCCACTGCTCATCGGTCAGGTCCGACGGGTAGCACGGCACGCGGTCACGGCACCAGCAGCCCGGCGACGAACAGCTAGCGTTCCGGGCCGCGGCAGGGTAGACAGGCATCCAGGCCCCTGGCATGCGGGTTGGCTCGACACCTCCCCGCTACCAGGGGCCCCTGCATTCCCTGCGGCACCACGCCGCCAGTGACCAGATCGATACGGTTACGCCACGTTCAGCCGATCCCGGCCACCGGGCTGCAACGCCCTTCTCCTGATACACGATTCGACTGGTGCGCTGAGCTGGCACCTGCCGGACTGCATAACCCCGTCATCATCGAAGGTTGTGCCCCCCGGCTGGTCATGGCGACGTGTCGGAGTTGAGGTAGGACAGAACGGCGAGGACGCGGCGATGTGCAGTGTCCGAGTCGTCGATGTCGAGCTTGGTAAGGAGATGGCTGACGTGCGCTTCGACGGTCCTGGGACTCAGCGAGAGCCGGTCGGCGATGCCTGCGTTAGTGAGTCCCTCGGCCATGAGACCGAGCACGTCGCGCTCGCGGTCGGACAGCAGGTCGAGCTTCCCGGCGCCGCGGCGTGAGCCGACCATGGCCGCCACCACCTTGGGGTCGAGGGCCGACCCACCGCGTGCCACCCGCTCGGCCGCCTCGACAAACTCGTCGACCTCGAAGACGCGGTCTTTCAGGAGGTAGCCGAAGGCCGGCCAGGCAACCAGGTCCGCGGCATTCGCGGTCTCGATGTGCTGGGAGAGAAGGAGGACGCCGAGGTCGGGTCGGTCCAGCTTTAGCAGGCGGGCGGCGGTCGCCCCTTCGTCGGTGTACGACGGTGGCATCCGGATGTCGAGCACGACGAGGTCCGGCGATGTCGTCGCGACCAGTTCCATCAGGCCGTCTGTTGAGCCGAGGGTGGCGGCCACGGCGTGGCCCTTGTCCGTGAACAGCCGTGCCAATCCGTCGCGCAGCAGCGCCTGGTCCTCGGCGATGATCACGCGCACGGCAGGGTCGCCCTGAGGCTCGTGCCGGCGCCTGGAGGAGACGTGATCTCCAGGGTGCCGCCGTGTGAGCGGGCGCGGTCGGCGAGGCCGACCAGCCCTGTTCCCCGGCGGAGGTCCGCCCCGCCCATGCCGTCGTCGTCGACGGCGACCAGGAGTTGGCCGGCATCGTGGGCGACTGCCAGGTCGATTCGTTGGGCCCGTGCGTGCTTGACGGCGTTGGTGAGTCCCTCGGCGGCGATGAAGTAGGCGGCGGTCTCGATCTCGGGGGTGAACCGCTCGGTGGTGACGTCGAGCCGGACGGGGCTCGGGGTCCTGGAGGCGAGGTCGTCGAGGGCGGCGCGCAGGCCGTGGTCGAGGCTCGACGGCCGGAGACCGCCGGCGAGCTCGCGGAGGTCGTCGATGGCGTGGGCAAGCTCGGTGACGGCCTCGTCGAGGTCGTGGATCGCTTCCGGGGCGGATCCGTCCAGAGTGTACTGGACGTGCCGCAGGGTGAGCCCGATGGTCACGAGACGTTGCTGGGCGCCGTCGTGGAGGTCGCGGGCCAGTCGGCGCCGCTCCTGGTCGGCGACGGCCACGACGCGTGCCCGGGACGCGTCGAGCTCGTCGACCTGCCGGCGGAGGTCGGCCTGGAGCGCGGCAATCTCGAAGGCCAGCCGGCCCGCGTCGAGCGCCTCGAGGACCAGGCGCTCCGCGCCGGGCGGGTGCACCACGACGGGGGTCAGATGGGCGCCGGTCGCGATCGTGGTAGGGACCTGGCGCCTTACGTCGTCGGTGACCGGCTGGCCGTGGATGTCGAGCCAGCCCTCGGTCCCGGTGTCGAAGGCGACGGTGCACGTCGGCTCGCCGACCGCCGCCCGCAACTGATCCTCCAGGTCGTCGACGGACGCCACGCCTCGACGGAGGGCGTCTACGAAGTCGGCCATCACGCGGCGGGTCTCGTAGCGAGCACGCCGGAAACGGCGGTCGACGGTCTCCTGGACCCGGTCGCGGACCGGCCGGAACGCGACCGCGACCGCGAACGCACCGACAGCGGCCGCCATCGGTGAGGACAGGGCCGCGCCCGCGAGGACGACCACCGCGGCGTACGTTGCCGCCAGCAGGCCGGTGATCGCGGCGTATGCGACCGTGCGGCTGACGATGAGGTCGACGTCGTAGAGGTGGTAGCGCAAGATCGCCACCGACGTGGCCACCGGGAGGAGGGTCAACGCCGCGGCTGCGAGCAGCTGGACGGGTGGCCACACCGTCCACAGCACCGCCGAGATCGGGAGCACGACGGCGACGGCCGCCGCCGCGAACGCCATCCATTTCAGCTGGAGGTGCTCAACTCCCTCCGAGCTTCGGAACCGCAGGACGAAGACGACGACCGAGGCCAGCAGCGCCGCGACGACCAAGGCGGTGCCGCAGAGGAAGAGCGCTTCGGTCCAGGTGGCGCTCGCCGCGTACGGGTTTACGTGGCCGGCGAACTCGGGGCTGAGGCGAGGGTTCAGCGCCCAGCCCGGCAGACCGAGGAGCGCACCCAAGGCTCCCACCCACGGAATCCAGCGGCCGGGCCCGCGGACGCGCCCGTCGGGGAACCACAAGAACAGCAGGACCAGCCCGAGTGCGGCGACCATCCAGCCGGAGAGTGCGACGACCTGGGCCGGTGCTGCGGCCGGCCAGCCGTGCAACGCCGCCTGCTTGCCGTAGGCGAGGAGCGCGTCGGTAAAAGTGGCGTTGAAGAGAGAGAGCACCACGAGTAGCCAGCCGACCCGGTGTCGAGGGTGGGACCAGACGACCGCGGCACCCGCGAGGACCTGGACGATGGCGTACACAGCGTAGATGAGGGCCTGGTCGAGCGCGCCGACGCCAAGCGTCAGCGCCACGGCCACGGTCTCGAGGACGACCGTGAGCGTGACGGCGACGATCACCGCGACGCGGGCCGCGGACTCGTTCATGGCTCGATCTTCCCACGAGCGGCCGCCCGCGCGGCAGCGCGAGAACCCCCGACCGAGCTAGGTGCCAGCACGCATCCGCGTTCGCGAGCGCCGCCCGATGCCGGGGACCATCCGGTGACTCTACCGTCGAGACAACTCATTCCAGGGAGGTCCCGATGACCACGCTCACATCCTCGCCCACCACCAGCTCGATCCGACCTTGGGTGCACACCGCCGGCGCGTGGTGCCTCGCGGCCGCACTGGTCGGCGTGGCCCAGGCCGCCCTCGTGCTGGTCTGGCCGAAGCAGGTGTCCGTCGACCGGTTCAGCTACCCGTTCACATCGGCTGGCTTCGTGGTCGCCCAGGCGACGTTCGCTCTCCAGCACGTCCCGCTGGCCATCGGTGTAGCCGCGCTCGGCGGTCTCCCCGCCGTGCGCGCATCCCGCACCGCCCGGATCGGGGTCATCGGAGCTGTCGTCGGCCTGGCTCTCCTCGCCCTGCTCGAGGTGATCGCGATGTCGGCGTACGGTGTCGCGGAGCACTCGTCTCGCGGCAACCTGATCGAGAACGCGTATGCCGTACCGGTGCTCCTCGTGGGGTTCGGCCTCGCCCTGGCCGGCATCGCCCTGCTGCGCCGAGGCCGGTCTGCCTGGGCGGGCGTGGGGTGGATGCCGTGGCTCGTTCTGGCACTTGGCGTGTACGTGTTCTTCCCGCTGAGCCCGGCCATCTCCGGGTCCTTCACCGCTGGCCGCTTGGGCATCGGTGGCTGGATGCTCCTCTACACGGCGCTCGGCTACGGGCTGATGCATATCCGCGACGACCACTGAGCTAACCATGACGACAACCGACGGGCCGTCGCACCGGCCGGCGTGCGTGACCGCCGTCGCCGCGCCGGTATCACCGCCGTGGCGGTGGCGCTGTCGCCGGGCCGCTCATGGTGGCCCGCGTGCTCAGCTTCAACGGGGAGACGCCCATCTCGGCGGTGAGCGTCCTGGTCATCTTCGGCTGGGTCGCGCTGGTCAGCCGGATGCGGCAGCGCACCGGGACCTTCGGGCGCCAGGTGACCAGGTTCGGGCAGGTCCTGGCAAGGCCGTCCTGGCGGCCCGCCCGGCGCGAGCCTGGCCGACCGTACACACCTCAAAGGAGAACCCGATGGCTTCCTCCGTCCAGGCCCGCAGCCCGTCCGCACTGACCGGGGTCCGGCGCATCGCGCTGACCGGCTACCGGTGGCTGCTGCTTGCCTTCCTGCTGGCCGGGGGTGCCCAGATCTTCCTGGCTGGTCTCGGTGTCTTCACCGTCACCCACGGGGGCGCGGTAGACAGCGCGTTCAGCGCGCACCGCGCCCTCGGGTTCAGCATGGCCGGCGGCGCGCTCGTCATCTTCGTCCTGGCCCTGATCGCGCGACCTGGCGGCCGCGCGATCATCTTGTCGGGGGTGCTGGTGCTGCTGGCGGCCATGATGCAGAGCCTGCTCGCCGGCCTGGCCGACAACGCGACCGTCTTCGGCGGCCTGCACGCCCTTGACGGGCTCCTCATCCTGGCCATCGCCGGCTTCCTGTACGCCTCAGCACGCCGGCGGCGATCATGAACCAAGCCGCCGCGCCGGCGAGCGCGGGCGATCACCTGCTGGTGCGGCGGCCCGGGCCTGCCGCCGTCCGGGCCCGGTGGTTGCGGGTCAGCACCGGGTTGTGGGCCGGCACGGTGCTGGCCGCCATCGCCACGGTAGCCATGACCATTGCCGCGCGGGGCAACCTGACGGCCGACGACGCATTCTCGGAACTAAGCGGCGCGGTCGCGGCCGTCACCTACGCCACGCTCGGCGCGCTGATCGTCCGCCGTGCGGGCAACCTGATCGGCTGGATCATGATCGGGGTTGGCGCCGCGCTGGCGTTTCTCGGGGCGGCGTCGGCCTACGCAGTGATCGGAGCCGTGACCTATCCCGGCGCGGTCCCGGCGCCCAAGCTGGTGGGTCTGCTGGCCGAATGCAGCTTCGTACCCTGCACGTTCACCATCGCGTTCATGTTCCTGTTCTTCCCGTCGGGGAAGCTGCCGTCGCGACGCTGGCGCCCGCTGGCGGCGGCCGGCCTGGCCCTGGCTGGCCTGACGCTGAGCGGACTGGTGGTGCGGCCGAGGCTGGTGCAGATCCCGGCGCCGGGCGGTACCTCGCTGACCTTCCAGAACCCGCTGGGCGTTGCCGGTCTCTGGCCGGTTCTGCGGGTCGCCCTGGTCGGCACCATCACCGGGATGACGGTGGCATTCGTCGTATTCCTCGCGGCCTCGATCGTGTCGCTCGTCGTGCGGTACCAGGCTGGCGGCCCGTTGCAGCGGCAGCAGATCAAATGGCTGGCCATGACGGCCCTGATGCTCGCCGTCTTCCTGGCCATCGCGCTGCTGGGCATCGCGGCCGGCCAGCCCTGGGTAACCAATGCCGCGTACCAGGTGGTGACGATCGTCGTCCTGTTCGGGATCCCGGCGGCGATCACGATCGCGATCCTGAAGTACCGGCTGTTCGACATCGACGTGATCATCAGCCGGGCGGTGGTCTACGGCCTGCTGTCGGCCGCGTTCACGATCGTGTATGCGGGCATCGTGCTGGGCATCGGCACGTTCGCCGGGCACCGCGGCGGCCCGGTGCTCACCGTCGCCGCGGCTGTCTGCATCGCGTTGCTGTTCCAGCCGCTGCGGCACCGCTTCCGGCAGTTCGCCAACCGGCTGGTGTACGGCGAGCGGGCAACGCCGTATCAGGTGCTGTCTGACTTCGCCGAGGACATGGCCGGGCAGCTGGGCTACGGCGAGGCCCTCGACAAGATGGTGTCGCTGCTGGCCGGCGCGACCGGGGCTACCCGGGCCGGGGCGTGGATCCGGATGGGAGCCGAGCTGCGCGCCGTCGCGACCTGGCCGTCCGGGTCACCCGCACCGGCACCTGTCGCGCTCAGCGGCCACCTTGAGCTTCCCCCCTCGACGCCGCGTCGCGCGCGGTGCCGGTCCGGCACGGCGACGAGCTGCTCGGCGCGCTGTCCCTGCGAAAGCCAGCGAACGAGCCGCTGACCACCACCGAGGACCAGCTGCTGCAGCACCTGGCCTCCCAGGCCGGCCTCGTGCTGCGCAACGTCCAGCTCACCGCCGAACTGCAGGCCACGATCGATGAGCTGAGAGCCTCCCGCCGCCGGCTGGTAGAAACACAGGACGCCGAGCGGCGGAAAATCGAACGTAACCTGCACGACGGGGCGCAGCAGCAGCTCATCGCCCAGACGATCCAGCTTGGCCTGCTGGAGCAGTCCGCCGACGATCCCGGCTACTTCCGGCAGGTGGCGGCACAGCTCAAGGACGCACTGCGGGCCGCGCTCGACGACCTGCGGGACCTGGCCCGCGGCATCTACCCCCCGCTGCTTGCCGACCAGGGCCTGGCCGCAGCCCTCCAGGCCCAGGCACGCAAGGCCCCGCTGCCGGTCATGATCAAAGCCGACGGCCTCGGCCGCTACCCGCAGGACACCGAGATCACCGTGTACTTCTGCACCCTGGAAGCCCTGCAGAACATCACCAAATACGCCGGCGCCTCCCAGGCCACCGTCCGCCTGGCCTGCACCGGCGGCAGCCTCCAGTTCACCATCACCGACGACGGCACCGGATTCGACACCACCACGGCACGACATGGCACCGGCCTGCAAGGCATGACCGACCGGCTCGCCGCGCTAGGCGGCACCCTGGCCATCCGCTCACAACCCGGACACGGCACCACCCTGACCGGCCAACTGCCCGTCCCCGGCCGAGAGGCAGCCGGCATGGACGGAAATCCCTGAGAGCGTCCTGCGCGACGCAGCCGGAACCGCCTGGCCCACGCACGCGGGGGCCCGCCGCACCGGTAACCGGATCAGGGCCGCACGGACCGCAGCCCGTTACGTTATGCCCTCCGTTCGAGGGCTTGAAGGTTAGCGGCGCTAACGAAACGGGGGAGCCAAACGGGGAGGGCGGATTCCAGCCATCGTCGCAACAGGTGACTGATGTCGGGAATGGTAGCGGTGTTCAGCGCACGGCGGCGCGGGCTAGGTCGGTGACGGGCGTGCCGGTCTGTGCTGCCCAGGCCTGGACAGCGGCGGCGAGGGCCAGGGCGCTGCCGTAGAGGACGTGCAGGCCGCCCTGGCGGGCGATCAGGGAGTCGAGCGAGGCGAAGGCTCGTCCCCTGCGTGCCAGGGTGAGGATGTCGGTGGCGGCGCGCTCGCCGGTCCAGCGCCCGGCTGGCAGGCGGGTTATGGCGGCCAGGCCGGCCGGGGCATCGGTGTCGTGCCTGGTTAGCCACTGGTCGAGCAGGCCGAGGGCAAGGCCGGTGCAGGCGGCGACGGTGGGGGCGGAGCCGTCGGGGGATTCGGGCTGGGCTTGGTCCAGGACTGTTGCGGCGAGCGGGGTATCGCCGTCGGCGATGGCCTCGACGGCGAGCCGCAAGGTTGCGGCGGCTAGTTCGCGGGCGCGCCCGACGGGAGTGAACAGCGACATGTTGTGCCGCTCCATCGCGCGGTTCAGTGCGCGCTGCAGCGTCTGCACGTCGGGGACGTCGATGTTGTTGACGTCGATGCCCTCCTCGGCCAGCAGCGGCGCCAGCTCGCGCAACAGCTCTTGCGCCATGCCGGGTTTGAGCTGGATCTGCGGTGGCCCAGGCGGCGGTTCGGGGCTGCGGCGGCGCATGTCGGCCATGAGTCCATCTTCGCAGCGCAGGCGCCCGGCTTCCGCCGGTGGCGGCTAGCTGTGACTGCCTTGCCGCAGCGCGGCAGCCAGCAAGGCCTCCGGGGTGTTCCAGCCGAGGGTCTTACGCGGCCGGGCGTTGAGTTCGGCGGCGACGGCGGTCAGCTGGCCCGGGGCGTGCACCCGCAGGTCGGTGCCCTTGGGGAAGTACTGGCGCAGCAGCCCGTTAGTGTTCTCATTGGTCGGCCGCTGCCAGGGGGAGTGCGGCTCGCAGAAGAACACCGGCATGCCCAGCACCTCGGCGATCTCGCCGTGCAGCGCCATCTCCTTGCCCTGATCCCAGGTCAGCGACCGGCGCAGCTGCGCGGGCAGTGGCCTCAGGGCCGCTACCAGCGCGTCGCGGACCGTCTCGGCGGTGTGCCGGGGACCGGGCAGGTGGACCAGGATGGTGAACCTGCTGGCGCGGTCGACCAGCGTGCCAATCGCCGACCGGTTGCTGGCGCCGGTGATCAGGTCACCCTCCCAGTGCCCGGCTTCGCTGCGGCCGGCGGCCGCCGCCGGCCGCTGGCTGATCATCGTCATGCCGGTCAGCGCCCCGGCCCGGCGGGCATCGGCGCGGCGGTGCGACTTGCGATACCGCCGGCCGGTCCGCAGCAACGCGGGCAGGCCGCGGCGCAGCCCGCCCAGCTCCGGGCGGTAGACGCCCTGGTAGATCGTCTCGTGCACTAAGTGCCTGACGGGGTCACCGGGGAACTCGATGCGCAGGGCCCGGCTGATCTGCTCCGGGCTCCACCGTTTCTCCAAGCGGCACGCCACGAACTGGCGCAGCACAGGATCAGCGCTCAGCTTGCCGCGACCGGGCCGGGCCCGGCGCCGGGCAGCCAGCCGCTGCGCCGCGAACGGGCGGTACTGCCCGCTGCCTGGCTCGCAGTTGCGGCGCAGCTCCCTGCTGATCGTCGACGGGCTGCGTCCTACCTGCCCGGCGATGGCCCGCACGCCCAGCCCAGCCCGGCGCAGATCCGCTATGCGCACCCGCTCGTCCTCCGACAGGTACCGCGGCGAGATCTCCGCCTTACGCGCGCCGATCACGGGTGGATAGTGCACCCTCCGGCCGCCGCAACTGGTGATTGTGCGGCCGAGTCGCCAGCGTTTCCCCGTCTTCGGGTGCACCCCAACGATCCGGCACGCCTCCGCGCTACTGACGCCCCGCGCGATCAGCCGCGCGAACTGCTCTCTTCTCGCCGCCTGTGGTGGCCGACCCGGCAGACCGTGCACCATCGCAACTCCCGAAACACTCGAGTGTTGCGACGGTCACTGGAATCCGCCGAGCCAACGTCCACCGGCATCAAGCCACGTCAGGCCACGTCCAGCCACGGACGTGGCTGGCGGATGCCACATCGGGTCACGTCCAGCCACGTCCAGCGACGGTACGTCCTCGCCTTACAAGCGAGAGGCCGGTGGTTCGAACCCACCTGCGCCCACTAGTTTTTCCTGCTCACGGCCACATTTCGCTCTTGAAAAGATCGTTAGTGAGCCAAACGGGGAGCCAAAGGGGGTCCGCTCCCTGTCATGGCGACCGTCAGGGCCGAGCGCTGCGGGCCCGGCGAAGATGCGATCTACTTCGACGCGCCAGAGAACCGGTACATCGGGCGATCTCTCTGACCTAGACCCTCACTCATACCGTCCTTGGGTTGACCCAGGACGCCTCTTCTATGCGCGGGGGTATCCGTGGTCACATGCTTGGACCGGTACGGCGCCGCTGGGTCGATAAGTACGCGCGGCCGTGAATATGCCTTGGCATCGATGCGATCGGGCGGTTGCCTCCGGATCGAGATCATTGCGGGGCTGACGATCGTCGCCACTGCCCCCTATCCGGCGGCAAAGCCTTGAGCGACAGTGCGTTCGGGCTCCTACGCGCGGCGTAGCGGCGTCGCCGATGCAACAGGTTCGTCGGTGACGTCCCATTGCGCCAGTGGGCGGCCGTCGAGGCGCCACTGGTGCTGGCCGGCCGGAATCTTGGGCCAGCCCTGAGGGGAGTCTTCCCACGGCTCCTGGCGCCCGAACACGGTGCGGTCCAGCAGGCCGTAGGACCAGAAGCCCGCCTCGTTGCCGCGGTCGGTGGTCCAGTAGGTCTCGTAGACGCGGTCGTCATCGTCGCGCACGTAGCAGCCGAGCCAGCCGAAGGCCCGGTCGGCCAGCAGCCCAGCGCCCGCGTCGCGCGCGGAGTACCACGGTGCCGTGTAGCCCATGAAGTCCGCGTACGGCCAGGCTCTCCTCGTAGCTGCCCTCACACAGGTACGCCAGCGTCACGTCGCGCGCGTGCAGGTGCGCCAGCGGAGCCTGCACCTGGGACGCGAAGTAGGTGCATCCGATGCACTGCCCTTCCCACGGTTCGCCGTCGTGCCACATGTGGAAGTAGGCGGCGAGCATCCGGCGCCCGTCGAAAACGTCCAGGAACGCAACGTCGCCCTTCGCGCCGGCCACGGTGACGGACGCGGGAATCTCGATCATCGGCAGCCGGCGGCGCTCGGCGGCGATCGCGTCGCCCTCGCGGGTGTGCGCCTTCTCCCTGACTAGCAGTCTGGCGCGGGCGGCCTCGTACTCGTCGCGGCCGGTGACAGGTGGCAGTGCGGAGACTGCCAGCGGTTCGGTGGGCAGGTGGCGCACGATCTCTCCTTGTCTCGGCCGTGCCCGGCACGGCACTGGCTCCGCCTCACGTCCAACGCCTGGACCAGGCTCCACGAACCTAGACCGGGCGCGGAACGCGAACTCATCGGCGGGCCGAATCCCAGGGTTTCACGCTATGTGGCCGGTATAAATCCATCAGGGCGCGCACTGCCGCCGTGCTACGCGCCCAGCTGAATCGAAGATCGGAGCCTAGCTGGGGGGGTCTGGGTAGCCAGCTGGGGCCGGTGCGCGCAGCCGGTGGTCATCGTTGATTTGCGAGGGTGGCCAGCGGTCGCCGTAGGCTGTTGATGGCTGCGTCGCGCTGGATGGAGGTTGCGGGTGGACCGTCCGGGGGGGATCTCGGCCATCGGCGGTACGCCCGTGGTCCGGCTGGCACATCTGGCCGATGAGGGTTGCGCCGAGGTCTGGGTGAAGATGGAAGCGGCCAACCCTACCGGCTCGTACAAGGACCGGATGGCCCTGGCGATGATCGAGGCCGCTGAGGCAGACGGCCGCCTGCGGCCGGGCCAGCTGGTGGTCGAGTACACCGGTGGCAGCACCGGCTCGTCCCTGGCGTTCGTCTGCGCGGTGAAGGGTTACCCGTTGCGGATCGTTTCCTCCGACGCGTTCGCAGCCGAGAAGATCCGCACGATGCTGGCGTTCGGCGCCGAGGTCGAGCTGATACCGAGTCCTGACGGCATCACGCCCGATCTGATCCCATCAATGATGCGCAGGGCAGCCGAGATCACCGCGGAGACGGGCGCGTTCGCCACCGATCAGTTCAATAACACCGACATGGTGGACGGCTACCGCCGCCTCGGTGAGGAATTGATCGATCAGCTCCCCGGCCCGCCGCCAATCCGCGTCTTCTGCAGCTATGTCGGCACCGCCGGCTGCTTCCTGGGCGTCAGCCGCGCGCTGGCCGCCGCACTGCCGGAAGTGCACCGGGTCGTTGTCGAGCCTGCCGAATCGGCTGTGCTGTCGGGCGGGCCACCGGGGACCCATCACATCGAGGGCGGCGGCATCGGCCACCGCCCACCCCAGCTCCACCCCGCCGACTACGACGAAGTCGTGGCCATTCCCGAAGCACAGGCCTTCGAGACCGCCCGCAGAGCCGCTCGCACCGAGGGCATCTTCTCTGGGCCCTCGACCGGCGCCAACCTCGCCGCCGCCCTCGGCATCGCCCGTCGGCTCGGCCCTGGCCACCGCGTGGTCACCGTCCAGGTCGACAGCGGCCTGAAATACCTCGCCGGCCAGCTCTACTCCTAACCCACCTGCCATCTGCAAAGCCGCGTTTATCAGTGCACAAGTATCCGCCGTTCGGTGCGCCTTGCTGGCGCGTAACGGCGTGCTGTGGCGGACGCAGATCAGGATGATCTGCGTGCAGTACATGTACAACGGGCGCGGTGTTGACCACGACAGCGTGATCCTAATAGGTCTCGCTGCGGGCCGGGCTTGGCAGGTCACGAGGGTAGAGTCGCGCTCTCAAATTTCGGGACGCTCGGGAAGTCACGACGGGCCTCGCCATCATGACCGTCGGCCCAGCCCGCGGCCGCGGTGGCGGAGCGCAGGAAAGTGACTGCCTATGGCCCTCGCGGTCGGCGGGCGATCAGCCGCGGGATGAGCCTGGAGGCGATGGCTGCACCGTACTCGTGGCCGCAGGGTGGGGGACCAGGCCAAGGCCCAGGGCAGCGGTTTGCTGGGCCACGGCTGCGGGGAGGGCGTCCCGACGTCGCGCAGCAGGGTGTCTGCGGACCGGGCCCGTTTACCATCCGTCTTGCAGCGACTCGCTGTAGTCTGACAGGTCGTCGGCGGCGGTCCCGCGCTAGCGGGTCCCGGGCACGATGGGGGGAATCGCAGCACGATTGGGTGACTAACAGGGGGGAAGGCGAGTCATGGCTGTCTTTAGCCCTGGCCTGCGGCCAGTGGAGGAGCCCAGGGACAAGGGTCTGAAGTCGGGCGCTCTTGGCCTCGTGTCCAGCGTGGTCATGGGCGTGGCCTCGACCGCCCCCGCCTACAGCCTGGCCGCGACGCTTTTTTTCGTGGTGGCTGCCGTCGGGCTGAAGTCCCCGCTGGTCGCGGCGTTGGCGTTCGTGCCGATGCTGTTGTGCTCGATCGGCTACAGCGAGCTGAACAAGGCCGATCCCGACTGCGGGACCACGTTCATCTGGGCGGCGCGGGCGTTCGGGCCGAAAACCGGCTGGGCCGGCGGCTGGGCCATCGTGGCGGCCGACGTCCTGGTCATGGCCAGCCTGGCCCAGGTGGCTGGGCAGTACTTGTTCTTCCTTATCCAGGGCCCGAACAGCTCGATCGGTAGCAACGCCTCCAGCGGGTGGGTGCTGCTGGTCGGCATCTTGTGGATCGCCGCGATGACCTACATCTGCTACCGCGGCATCGAGGTCTCCGCCAACCTCCAGAAGGCGTTGCTGTCCATCGAGATCACCATCTTGCTGGTCCTGTCGGTCACGGCGCTGGTCCGGGTATACGGCAGTCATCCACCGCCGGAGTCGCTGCACCCGAGCCTCAGCTGGCTGTCGCCGTCGCACCTGCCCGTCTCGGCCTTTGTGTCCGGGCTCATCTTGATGCTGTTCATCTACTGGGGCTGGGACACCACCTTGTCGGTGAACGAGGAGACCGCCGACAAGTCCCAGACGCCGGGCCGGGCGGCGATCATCTCGACGGTCCTGCTGCTCGTCACCTACGTGATCGTGATCACCGCTATGCAGGCGTTCGCCGGCATCGGCGCCAAGGGCGTCGGGCTGACGAATCCGGCGCACCAGTTCGACGTGCTGTCGGTCACCGGGGGCGCGATCTTCGGCACCTCCGGGCTCGGCACGGTCTTGTCCCGGCTTCTGTTCCTCATGGTGCTCAGCTCGGCCGCCGCCTCGACTCAAACCACGATCCTGCCGACCGCGCGCACGACGCTGTCGATGGCCGCCTACGAGGCGCTGCCCGATTCGTTCGCCAAGATCAACCCCAGGTACCTGACCCCGACGGTGTCCACTGTGGTGATGGGCGCGGTCTCGATCACCCTGTACATCCCGCTGAACTACATCTCCGGCGGCAACCCGATCGCCGACGCGGTCACCGCGATTGGCCTGTACATCGCGTTCTACTACGGGCTGACCGCGTTCTCCTGCGTCTGGTACTACCGAGCCACGCTGACCAGCAGCGGCCGGAATCTGTGGATGCGCGGCATCTTGCCCGGGCTGGGCGGGCTGATCCTGTGGTCGGCGGGCTTCTACAGCCTGCAGAGCGATTGGGTCGCCTCCAACAGCTACACCACGTGGACGGTGCCGGTCCTGCACTGGCAGATCGGCGGTATCTTCATCATCGCCGCGCTGGCCGCTGCGGCCGGAGTGATCAGCTTTGCCTTCATGCGCGCCACCGCCCCCGCCTTCTTCCGCAAGGAAACACTCACCAGGACCACTCCCGTGCTCGTCTTTAACAAGGAGCTCCTTTAACCACGAGCTGTGAGCCACGCTGGCGCCGGGAAACGGCCTAGTCACTGGAGGGGATTGCCTATCCGCGCTGATAATTGGCAGGCTAGGGCAGCGATGGTGCAGCCCGGCCGCTAGCTGATTTCGCCGGCAGAGACGGACCCGGGCGGGGGACAGGGGGGAAACGACATGGCCTCTTCAACTCGGCCCGCCGGTGTCGGTGCAGCCGATGAGCCGGATCTGGCTCCGCGCACCGATCCGCCTGGGGCCCGCCATACCACGGATCCATGGGCGGCGCGTCTCGGGCAGCGCGCCATGGCCAGCGCAGTGCCGCCCGCGGGCCCAGCAGGCGCGGCCCCTGGCCGGCCGTCCTGGCCCTTGCGGTCCGGGACGGTGCCGGCGCTGGCCAGCGGTTACAGTGCCAGGCCGGAGACGGCCCCCGGCCTGGCGGCTGCGCTGCCGGCCGGGGCCGCGGTCGCGCTCGTCACCGACCGAGCGGCGCCGCCGGCTGCCTCCCTTGGCCCGGTGGCGGCTCCCGATGCGCAGGACTGGCTGAGGTCGTCGGGTAAGACCCAGCTCGCTGCAGCTTTCGCCGAAGCGCTGTGGCAGTCAGGCGGTGTGGGCCTGCTGGTTTGGGTCGAGGCCACGAGCCGGGCCTCGGTGCTGTCCGGCTACGCCGCAGCGACGGCCGCCGTGACCGGCCGGGACCAGGCGAGCAGTTGCGAGTCAGTCGCCGCCCAGTTCCTCAGCTGGCTGGGCGAGACCAGCCGTCCGTGGCTGGTGGTACTCGATGACCTGGCCGGCCCGGCGACCCTGGAAGGTCTATGGCCGGGCCCGGCCGGCCGGGTGCTGGTGACCTCCGCCGACGCTGCGGCCGTCCCCAGCGGCATGCGGGTCGTGCCGGTCGGGCCGTTCAGTCAGCGTGAGGCCATCAGCTATCTGAGCGGCCGCCTGTCGGCTGACCCGGACAAGCGGCAGGGTGTGATCGAACTGGCTCCAGGCCTGGACTTGGAGCCGGTTGCGCTGGCCCAGGCCAGCGCGGTGATCGCCAACTCCCCGCTGTCGTGCCGCGACTACCGGGCCCTTTTCACGCGCAGGCGGGAGCAGCTGACGGAGTCGCCCAGCGGACGGCCGCCGGCAGCCGCGGTGACGTGGATGTTCTCGTTCGGACGGGTGGGGCAGCTGGCGCCGGGCGGATCGGCCCAGTTGCTGCTGGCCCTGGCCGCGCTGCTGGACGGGCACGGCATTCCCCTAACTGTCTTCGCCGCTCCTGCGGCAGGCGATTTCGTCGCGGCCAGCAGCGAGCGCGCCCTCGCGGCCCTGGCCGTGCTAGAACAGGCTGGCCTGCTGACGGTCGAACCGGTGACGGAACCCCCGGTGGTCCGGATCAGCCCCGTGCTGCAGGCGGCGCTACGGGCCGCGATGCCCAAAGGCATGCCAGATCAGGCGGCGAAGTCGGCCGCAGACGCGCTCCTCCAGGCCTGGCCGGAAAAGGAGCTACCCGGCTGGCCTGCTACCGGCCTGCGATCCTGTGTGGCGACCCTCCGGCAGATCACCGGAAACCTGCTGTGGGACGGCGGCTGCCATCCCCTGCTCGTGCGGGCTGGGGACAGCCTGGACCACGCCCGCCTGACCGGACCCGCGGTAGACCATTGGGGCGACCTCGCCACGACCAGCGGCCGCCTGCTCGGCGATAGGCACCCGGACACGATGCTGGCCGGCCAGCGGCTGGCCGGCGCCTGCCTTGCGGCCGGGCGCGCCGACGACGCCATTCCGTGGTTCCAGTGGGAACTCGACACCCTGACCCACAAGCTCGGGCCGGACCACCGTGACGTGATCGAGGCACGGCGCCGCCTGGGCCACGCCCTCGTGGCCGCGCTCCAGCTCCCGGCCGCGATCACCGTCCTTGACCGCGCCGTCCCCCAATTCGAGCGGGTCTGCGGGCCCGGGCATGCCGGCACGCTCGGCGCGCGGGACGAACTCGCCGCCGCCTACCTGGCCGCGGGCCAGTACTCCGACGCCATCACCCTCTACCGGCGCACGCTGGCCGACCGGGAGCGCGCCCAGGGAGCCCGGCACCCGCAGACCATGACTACGCGTCAGGGCCTGGCCGACTCCTACCTGGCCAGCGGCCGGGCAAAAGAGGCAGTCGCGGCCTACAAGCGGGTGGTGGCCGACCGGGAGCGCGCCCTTGGGCCCGATGACCTGGACACGCTCACGGCGCGGAACAACCTCGGCGCCGCCTACCAGCAGACGGGCAAGACAGCGGCGGCGGAGCTGGCCTGCCAGCAGGCCTGGGCCGGGCTCGAACGGGTCCTCGGCCCCCGTCACCCTGACACGCTGCGGAGCCGCGCGGGGCTGGCCCAGGTATACCGCCGGCTAGGGCGCTACGGCGACGCCCGTGCGCTGCTGCGCGACACCGTCAACCGCCTGCAGCGTATCTTGCCCGACGGCGATCCCCTGATCACCGAACTGCGCCAGAGCCTGGCCGACATCGGCGAAGAGTAACTCCCGCGAAAGAAGCCCGGCCGGCGCCCGGCCACGGCAGGCCCGAACGTTCGCGCCACACCCCGGCCAGGGGGCATGATCCCGGCCACGGACAAGACGGCCTTTCAGCCCGCCCGGAATCGCGAGCATGCATATCTGGGTTTTCTGCGCCCACCCACGACGAAACCGGGGATCGTTTACCTCCGCAAATAATCGGCGATCGGCACGATCTCGTAATGTGGCGGTTGCCCGGCTGATCGCCGCCGACCGGCCAGGAGCCGGGCGCGGCTATGACTCGACGAGCATCACAACCGTGTCAGGGCGCACCCCGTCGTACTTCATAGCTTCGGCGGCCTCCTTGGACTCCAGCGCCCGCCGGAAGGAGTCACTGTCGGGCGCTTCCACGATCAGCCCGACCCTGTTCGGGTTTTCCGGGTCGATGAACGTGCGCGCCGTCATACCCATGGGTCCGAAGAACTCTTCCCGCTTCGGTGAGGCAAGCCAGTGGCCGACGTCGTCAACCTCGTGGAACACCATCATTGTTGTCATCGTGAGACCCCCCTGTCGGGCGCCGCTCGTCTGAGCCGTTCGCCGTGACCCGATGCTACTACGGCGTCAGCGGACCTGGCCCGCCCGCTGACCTGGGACCACGCCGGCAAGCTCCAAGTGCCCGTTGCCGGGCCGCCGCTGCGGCCGCACAGCGGAAAGAAGAACCTCGCCCTTTTGGAGGCGCCCTTGAAGGTCCCAGCCCACCACGCCAGACAGCTGTCAGCGGACACCCCAGAGCTGCGCCGGGACAAGGGCAAACCCATGACCGCCTGAAAATCCCTGCACCGGCGGCCACGAGGCACACGGCGGCCACCAGCCTCACCTGCAGTGATACCCGCCGGGCTAGGCTCCGGCAATCTCGCAGCAGGCCGGGCGGACGTATCTGCTCGTCGGTATGGGTCAAGCCCGGGGAAACCCGTGGACGACGATCGCCATGCAGGCGATCGCGACGGAGGCGGTGCTGGCGCCACCCGGCCCGGACGGGCCGAATATGTTCCGGTGCGCTGCCCCGGGATATGTCAGTGCCCTGTACGAGGCCGGACACAGGACGCCTGCGCTGGGGTGGGCAGTATGGCAAGGTGCGGGGCCGGGAACTGGTCACGGTGGTGTGGCGCGCTGCTCGGCGATGGAGTTGCCGCCGTCCACGATGAGGTATTGCCCGGTGATGTAGGACGCGCCCGGGCTGGCCAGCCAGGCGACGGCGGCGGCGACCTCGCCGGGTGAGCCGCTCCGGCCGGCCGGGGTGACCAGCCCTTCGCCATGTTCTTCCGGGGTTTGGGACCCGGTCGCTATCCAGCCAGGCGCGACGGCGTTGACGGTGATTCCATGCCGGGCCGCGTCCACCGCGATCGCGCGGGTGAGGCCGACCATGCCCGCCTTGGCGCTGGCATACCCGACGTCCGCGCGCATCGCCATCACCGGGCCGGTCACACTGGCCACCATGATGATCCGCCCCCACCCGCTGCTGGCCATACGCGGCAGCGCCGCCTTGGTGACCAGGAAGGCGGTTGTCAGGTTCCGGGCGAGGGATGCCTGCCAGGTCACCAGATCCATCGCCACCGTGCCGGACTCGAACACCGGAACAGCGGCGGAGATCATGCCGGCGTTGTTGACCACGATGTCCAACCGTCCCCATCGCGCCACTACAGCCGACACAAGCCCGGGTGCGGCGGCGGCGTCGGTGAGATCCGCGGCGAATCCCGCCACGTCAAAGCCAGCGCTGCACAGCTCGCCGGCCCTGTCCCGGATCCGGGCTGTGGTGGCGGTGATCATCACGGCGGCACCGAGCTCGGCGAGCATCCTGGCGGAGGCGAAACCGATGCCGTCGGGACTGCCCGCCCCGGTGACCACCGCCACCCGGCCGGACAAGTCGAACGCGGCTGGGATAGGCATTGCCCGATCTTAATAGGGCTGGACTCCCGCCCCTCGCTCACCGGGCAGGCAGCCGCCGACCGCACAGCCGAGGCCAGTGGGCGGCGCCAAGCCCGCCCACGGCAAAGTCCGCAGAACGGGCGGTCTTATACGGCCTAGCCGCCGTAGACGCGACGACGACTGACAGCGCCGATCCAGCGACCCCGGCTTCACACGGGCCCGTGCCCGGCGCGCAAATATCCGCCGTTCTGGGTGGCAGTCTTATCGCTGGCCCGGTCATCTGCGCCGCGCCGGAACGGTCATTGTGAGCGTCGGATCGGCGGCCTGGCTCGCGGGAGCGGGCTGGCCTGGGCGGGCCGATGCGGTCATCACGAGGCCGCGGTGCGGGGCCTGACCGGCTGGATGGTTTCCGCGCGATCGCCTAGCGGCTGGCAGCCCAGCCGCTGCGCGATTCCGGCGGCTTCGCCGATGGCGGCTGCTGCGGCCTGGTCATCGCCGAGGCGGTTGAGGTGCTGGGCGTGGTCGAGCAGGCCGTGGGCCAGGTGGTAGGGGGTGGAGCGCTGGCGCAGCCCGGTGATCGCGGCGGCGAACGCCGGGCCGGCGTCCAGGTCGCCGCCGGCGGCGGCCCGGCGGGCGCGGGCCAGGTCCCGTTCGGCGCGCAGCATGGGGGCCAGCTGCCCAGGCCGGTAGCCCTCGAGCAGGGCCAGCAGTTCGCCGGTGGCGGCCACGTCGGCCAGGTCGTGCGCGGCGCGAGCGGCCAGCGGCCAGGCCCACCGTATGTCCTCGGCGCTGATGCCCAGGGCGGCGGCGTGGTCCAGGGCGGTGCGGGCGTGGCGCAGCGCAGCGGCGGGCTGGCCGAGCGCGGCGGCGGTGAACGCCTCCACCACCGCGATGAACGCCTGGTCCTGGGGGTCTTCGCTGGCCCGCAGGTCGGCCAGCCCGGCCAGAATCGCCTGGGCGGCGGGGGCATCGCCGCGCAGCGCCGCCGGCCAGGCCCGGTAGCAGGCCAGGTCCTCGATGCCGGCCAGGCCGTCGGCGTCGGCGGCCTGGGCCAGCTCGGCCCCGGCGGCGTCCCAGTCGCCGGTCATCAGCAGCGCCTGGGCCAGGTTCGTGACCGCGAACGCGAGCAGGTCGCGGGCGCCGGCCCGGCGCAGTTGGGCGGCGGCGGCGCGGGCCGCTTCGGCCCCGGCGGCGGGAGCGGTGCTGGTCACCGCGTCAGACAGGTTGAGCAGCGCGCGGCCGAGCTGGACGGTGTCGCCGGCCTGCCCGGCCAGCCGGGCGGCCTCCCGGTGATAGGAGGCCGCCTGCGGCCCCGAGCCCCAGGTAGCACGCGAGGGCTGCCCCGGGAACCGGGCCGCAGGCCCAGCTCCTTCGGCCGGCACAGCGGCCTCGACGGCGGGCTCGTCGATAGTGATGGCCAGCATCTGGCCGTCACGCCACTGGCACGCCTGTGCGCGGACGCTGGCTCGGTCCAAACGGGCAGCGGGTCATCCCGCTCCATGGGGAGCCAAACGGGGAGGGCGGATTCCAGCCATCGTCGCAACAGGTGACTGATGTCGGGAATGGTAGCGGTGTTCAGCGCACGGCGGCGCGGGCTAGGTCGGTGACGGGCGTGCCGGTCTGTGCTGCCCAGGCCTGGACAGCGGCGGCGAGGGCCAGGGCGCTGCCGTAGAGGACGTGCAGGCCGCCCTGGCGGGCGATCAGGGAGTCGAGCGAGGCGAAGGCTCGTCCCCTGCGTGCCAGGGTGAGGATGTCGGTGGCGGCGCGCTCGCCGGTCCAGCGCCCGGCTGGCAGGCGGGTTATGGCGGCCAGGCCGGCCGGGGCATCGGTGTCGTGCCTGGTTAGCCACTGGTCGAGCAGGCCGAGGGCAAGGCCGGTGCAGGCGGCGACGGTGGGGGCGGAGCCGTCGGGGGATTCGGGCTGGGCTTGGTCCAGGACTGTTGCGGCGAGCGGGGTATCGCCGTCGGCGATGGCCTCGACGGCGAGCCGCAAGGTTGCGGCGGCTAGTTCGCGGGCGCGCCCGACGGGAGTGAACAGCGACATGTTGTGCCGCTCCATCGCGCGGTTCAGTGCGCGCTGCAGCGTCTGCACGTCGGGGACGTCGATGTTGTCGACGTCGATGCCCTCCTCGGCCAGCAGCGGCGCCAGCTCGCGCAACAGCTCTTGCGCCATGCCGGGTTTGAGCTGGATCTGCGGTGGCCCAGGCGGCGGTTCGGGGCTGCGGCGGCGCATGTCGGCCATGAGTCCATCTTCGCAGCGCAGGCGCCCGGCTTCCGCCGGTGGCGGCTAGCTGTGACTGCCTTGCCGCAGCGCGGCAGCCAGCAAGGCCTCCGGGGTGTTCCAGCCGAGGGTCTTACGCGGCCGGGCGTTGAGTTCGGCGGCGACGGCGGTCAGCTGGCCCGGGGCGTGCACCCGCAGGTCGGTGCCCTTGGGGAAGTACTGGCGCAGCAGCCCGTTAGTGTTCTCATTGGTCGGCCGCTGCCAGGGGGAGTGCGGCTCGCAGAAGAACACCGGCATGCCCAGCACCTCGGCGATCTCGCCGTGCAGCGCCATCTCCTTGCCCTGATCCCAGGTCAGCGACCGGCGCAGCTGCGCGGGCAGTGGCCTCAGGGCCGCTACCAGCGCGTCGCGGACCGTCTCGGCGGTGTGCCGGGGACCGGGCAGGTGGACCAGGATGGTGAACCTGCTGGCGCGGTCAACCAGCGTGCCAATCGCCGACCGGTTGCTGGCGCCGGTGATCAGGTCACCCTCCCAGTGCCCGGCTTCGCTGCGGCCGGCGGCCGCCGCCGGCCGCTGGCTGATCATCGTCATGCCGGTCAGCGCCCCGGCCCGGCGGGCATCGGCGCGGCGGTGCGACTTGCGATACCGCCGGCCGGTCCGCAGCAACGCGGGCAGGCCGCGGCGCAGCCCGCCCAGCTCCGGGCGGTAGACGCCCTGGTAGATCGTCTCGTGCACTAAGTGCCTGACGGGGTCACCGGGGAACTCGATGCGCAGGGCCCGGCTGATCTGCTCCGGGCTCCACCGTTTCTCCAAGCGGCACGCCACGAACTGGCGCAGCACAGGATCAGCGCTCAGCTTGCCGCGACCGGGCCGGGCCCGGCGCCGGGCAGCCAGCCGCTGCGCCGCGAACGGGCGGTACTGCCCGCTGCCTGGCTCGCAGTTGCGGCGCAGCTCCCTGCTGATCGTTCAACGGGCTGCGTCCTACCTGCCCGGCGATGGCCCGCACGCCCAGCCCAGCCCGGCGCAGATCCGCTATGCGCACCCGCTCGTCCTCCGACAGGTACCGCGGCGAGATCTCCGCCTTACGCGCGCCGATCACGGGTGGATAGTGCACCCTCCGGCCGCCGCAACTGGTGATTGTGCGGCCGAGTCGCCAGCGTTTCCCCGTCTTCGGGTGCACCCCAACGATCCGGCACGCCTCCGCGCTACTGACGCCCCGCGCGATCAGCCGCGCGAACTGCTCTCTTCTCGCCGCCTGTGGTGGCCGACCCGGCAGACCGTGCACCATCGCAACTCCCGAAACACTCGAGTGTTGCGACGGTCACTGGAATCCGCCGAGCCAACGGTGGCAGAGACCAAGCCACGCCGGGCCACTGTCAGCGATCGCCGTCGCTGGTCAACGGCACATTGAGCCTCGTCGAGCCATGTTCAGCGACCGGGCTGACCCGCCTTACAAGCGAGGGGTCACTGGTTCGAACCCAGTTGCGCCCACCAGTTTGTGCAGGTCAGAACCATGCTGTGGCATCCTGCATGCTCGTTTGGGAGCTAACAAAGAGCCAAGTGAAGATTTTCCTGTGCCCGCGGTGAGGTAGAGGTGGATAGTGCGATTGCTGTGACAGCCATTCCGGTTGGCTGCATGGCCGTCGTGTGGGACCTGCCGAACTAGCAGGCGCGCGCGGCTTGTTTAGAAAAAAAATGACCTTGTGTCGGCGCCGGGGGTCAGAATTCGAGCGCCGTTGACACCGAGAATGCGCGCAATTGCCGCGAAGACGATCATGTGATTCTCGCGAGCTCCATGATCCAGTTGACCTGCCAGGTGAGTCCGTCGTCCCAGGAGAATGCCTGCTCCCAGCGTGCCGTGGCGGATGTCTCGTTCGTCCACTCAAAGCGCACCTTCACCGGCCGGTCATCGAGCGTGTCATCGCAGAAGAACGTGCCACGGCCATTTGCCCAGCAGCCTTCGACTGGAGGATCGAGGTGGCCAGGCCGGCGACTGGAGGCCCACCAGATCCGCCAGACATTGCGCTGCAGGTCGAATTGCCGCAGAGTGAGCCCCTCAAACGGATCACCGCCCGCAGGGGCGTCGGCCCAGATCCGGTCTATGTGGCCGAGGCCGCCGAAGATGGGCTCGGCGTGCGCGATGGCGCCGAACGTCACCCATTCGCTGCAGCCAGGGTCGGCGACGTCGGCCAGCTTGCGGTTACGGATCTGCCAGCGGCCGAAGATGAAGTCGAAGTCGTGGCGGCCATCCGCATGGCCGGCTGCTGCGGCGATGCCGCTCATGGCCAGCTCCCTTCGCTCTGCTGCGGCCACATGGCTGTGGTCCCGCTGAGCGCATCACGGCGAACGGCACCGACAATCAGCCCGGCCGTCCACGACCACGATCATTCCGGCCCGGGCCAAGGCCCCGCCCGGGGCGCCCGCGTCTGCCGCATACCGCGCGTGCGATATGAGGCAGGACCTGGCCTCGGCGGGGCCGGGAGTCCCCCTGGGGTCAGCGGCCGCACGTCGGCCCCGTGATGGCCACCAAACTAGCCACGCGGCGACGGGTCGGCGGTCCGCATCGCGTTACGCCGATGGACGGTATCACCATGAGTGACCAAACTGGTCTGGGAAAACGCGCACACTCCCGCCTGATTGAGGCGCGGCTACACGCGTGGTGCTTGATCAGGACGCCGCTGACCCGGATCAGGTTGTTCTGCGCCGTGGCTGGGCTGGCCGCTGGGTCGTGGTCTTGTTCGGGCAGGCTGGGGTAGGGGCCTGCGACGAACCCATGAGCCGCTTCGCTGGAGTGCATGCGAGGGTCGTTCGGTCCTCGCGTCAGAGAAAGGAGTCCAGAAGATGGCTGAGGTGGTGCTCTTCCACCACGCGCAGGGCCTAACCCCCGGCGTCGTCGCCTTCGCCGACGAGCTGCGCCGCGCCGGGCACACCGTGCACACCCCCGACCTGTTCGACGGCCACACCTTCGGCAGCATCGAGGAGGGGATGGGGTATGCCGAGCAGATCGGCTTCCCCGGCGAAGTGATCGCGCGCGGCCTCCGGGCAGTCGAGGCACTGCCCGCCGAGCTGGTGTACGCCGGCTTTTCGCTCGGCGTGGTTCCGGCCCAGATGCTGGCGCAGACGCGGCCGGGAGCGCGCGGGGCGCTGCTGTTCTATTCCTGTGTCCCGGTCACAGAATTCGGTTCCGCCTGGCCCGACGGGGTGCCGGTCCAGGTGCACGGGATGGACGCCGACCCGATCTTCATCGGCGAGGGCGACATCGACGCCGCCCGCGAACTCATCAACCAGGCCATGGATGCGGAGCTGTTCCTCTACCCCGGCGACCAGCACTATTTCGCCGACAGCTCGCTGCCGTCGTACGACCCGGACGCCACTGCATTGCTGATCCAGCGGGTGCTTAACTTCCTCCCCGCGCGGTAGGCAACATCCGGCCGGGCAATCCCGGCATGACGATCAAGCCCCGGCACCAAGGCGGGCACTGGACCGGCAAGCGCGGGCACACTGCACTAGCACCACGACCAGAAGCGGACATTCTGCGTGCGCTACACCATGGGCAAGCACGCTCACTTCCCGCGCCGATTCGGCGATCCGGCGTTATCGGGGGCTGGAGGTCGTTCGGGCTTTACGTCACGTTCGTTAGCTGGTCCTCTCCATCCCTTGATAGCCGCCTCCGCTTGGCTGGTGCGGGCGTCCCCTCGACGTCGGCCAGGACACGGCCATCCAGGTCTGGTCTGGTCTGTCTCACGCCCTGCCTGCCCGGACCTGCCACGAACCGGCAGCGGCTGCCAGTATTTCGGCTCGCAGCCTCCCGTGGGCTTATGCTGCATACCCGGTAGCCTTCTCCACCACCATCCGCACGACCACGCGGACCGCGCCAGGCCGGTCCAGACCTGGGTCCTTACCGTCGTACTTCCAGGAAAGCTGAGTATCGAGCCGACGGCCAACGTCTGGCGTCATCGATACCCGGCCACGCAACTCGACGTAGTTCTCGGGGTCCGACGAGTCGAGCACTGTGACGCTGACCCGCGGGTCGAGCAGCATATTGCGGTGCTTCACGCGCCCCTGCACCGTCGAGAACAGCAGGTCGCCGCCGTCGCGGCCGACCCACACCACAGAGGTCTGCGGGCTGCCGTCCGGATTCACCGTGGCCAGCACCGCGTAGTTCTTCCCATCGGCCAGCCTGAGCGTCGCTTCGCTGAGCGGGATACCCATGGCGGCACGGTAGCAGCACCAGACGGCAGTCCCGGACCTGCGCGCCACCAACGGTACAGGCGACCAGGAGGATCTGCCCGCATCGCCCAGCAGCTAACGCGGCGTCTGCGCGTTCATAGCCGGCGCCGCATGACCGCCCAGGCGACGACCCGCTCGTGCCGTCACAACCCGTCACGACGCGGGTGCGCTCAACCCCCCGATCCGCCGTTCGGGACGGTTGCCCGGGTGTGGGTCCGCCGGCCAAACGGGTACGGAATCGGCCGATCTGTCCGCCCTGGTGCCTGCTGACCGTGATGGCAGGGCTGAGTTAGCCCTGGGAATTCAGGCCAGTATGAGTTGCCTCGGCGCGTCGACCGGTGCTCCTGAACTGGGACGTTAAGGGTGTCTGACGTCCTTCCGCTGCTGGTGCTGAGGCTCCATGGCGTCGATCTGGCCTGGGCGGCGGCCTTGTGGGACAGGGCTCCCGCGCCAACTCCCTCGCTGCCCTGCGCCAGCGCCGCCTTGTGTGGGGCGACGCGTTTGGCTGGCGGGGCTGATCGGGCGCCGTTGCCCGGCCGGGCGCGCGGCTGTTGTGGCGGGCTGCGATATCGTGGCCTGATTGGGCAGGGTGCCGGTGGCGGTTTGGTGCCGGCCTCGGCGCGGGGGAGGGTGTCTAGCCGTGGTGGCCAGTGACCGGGCCGACGCGCAGGCGGAGTCGGGCCGGGCCGGGCGGCGCCTGTCGGCCGAGGATCTGAGCATCCTGGCGCTGGAGACCGAGACGGTGGCCGGGCACATGTGCAAGGTCATGATGCTGGGCGGCCCGATCGATCTCGGTCTGCTGCGGTCTTCGATCGGCGAGCGCCTGCATCGGGCGCCGGAGCTGTCGATGTGCTTGCGTGAGGTCGGCGGCGAGCCCTGGTGGGTGCCGGACCCGCAGGTGGATCTGACCGCCCACGTGGTGGAGCCGGACATGGCCGGGACGGTCGATGAGGCCAGTTTCAGAGCCGTGGTTGCGGGCATCTTCGCCCAGCGTCTGGACCGGTCGCGGCCGCTGTGGCGCATCGACGTGATACCCCGGCTGGCCGGGGGCGGGAGCGCGCTGATCTGGCGCATCCACCATGCCCTGGCCGATGGCATGACCGCCATGCACATGGCCAGCGCGGTGCTGTGGGACCAGGAACCGGGTGGCGAGCCCGGTGCTGCCAGCCCGGGCCTGCGGCCACGACCGCCAGTGTCTGCCGGCCCGGTCGCCCATCATCGGCTCGGGGAGCTGCTGGCAGCCGCGCGGGAGGCGCCGCAGCCGTGGCTGCGGTCGCCTTTTGACGGGCACATCGATGCCCGGCGTGAGGTCGCGTTCACTAGTGCCGGGCTAGCGGACCTGCGCCGCGTGGCGGCCGCCACGGACGGGGCCACCGTCAACGATGCGGTGCTGGCGGTGGTGGCAGGTGGGCTGCGGCGCTGGCTGGAGGCCCATCATGGCCGCCTCGGCGCTGTCCGGGTGAAGGTGCCGGTGAGCCTGCATGGCCCGCCGCTCGCGCCCGGTGATGACGTTCGCCAGCTAGGCAACCGCGACTCGTTCTTCTGCCTCGACCTGCCGCTCGGCTCAGCCGATCCCCTCCAGCGCCTGGCTGCCATCCGCCATGCCACCCGGGTCCGCAAGCAAGACCACGACGCCCAGCATCTCGACGCGCTTCTGCGCGAGTTCGCGGGCACGCCGCGGCTCAGACGGTTTGCCGAGCGCGTGCTGGCTCATCCCCGCTCGTTCGCGCTGAATGTGTCCAACGTCCCCGGTCCCCGCCACCCGGTCCAAGTGCTGGGGGTGCCGGTGCACGCGATGTACACGCTGGCCGAGATCCGCGAGCACCACGCGCTGCGCATCGCGGTGGTATCACTCGCCAACACCTTGAACTTCGGGCTCGTCGCCGATCCCACCCTGCTCGCCGACGTTGACCACCTGGCCAGCGACATGCAAGCCGAAGCCGCCACACTGACCGCCCGCCGCCCACCCGCCTGACCAGCGGCTACGCTGCCGGGCGCCGTTAAGCCGCTGGTGCCCGCTCCTGCGGCGTCTTGGGCTTCTTCGGCGGCAGGCCGGCGACGTAGGCCAGTGATCTGCCGTCCAGTCATCCGCGGTGTCTGCCGGCCAGTTAGCTGGAATGGTGACGTATCCGGCCATCGGGCGCTCTTGCGGGCCGAACGGGCCGGTGCCCGGCTCGGCAAGCAGCCGCTGCTGATCGTCGTCGGGCAGCTTGATGCCCACGTCAGAACCGAACAAGCCCATGAACATGTTGCCGTTCACGAACGCGCCAAGGTTGCCGAACATCGGCTTGACCTCAACCTGAGGAGCTTCAGGAACCAAGGCGGTGAAACGCTCGCGGTCGCCTTTGGTGACCGCCGGGAGCTACGACCGGTGCGATCTCAGCATCAACTTCTCCAGCCGCCCGTTGATCTGGGCCACGCGCATGGCCGGCACCGGTGGGAGGCGTCCGGCTCTGGCCCCTTGCCGTCCGGGTCAGGTCAGCAGGTGGATGTTCTTCGCGGCGCACATGTCGGTGAGGATTTTCGGCCACACGGACACGCTGACCTCGCCCAGGTGTGCCTTGCGCAGCAGGAGCATCAGCGTGCGTGACTGGCCGATGCCGCCGCCGATGGACAGGGGGAGCTCGCCGGACAGGATGCCCTGGTGGTAGGGGAGTTTGAGGAAGTCGGTTTGCCCGCTCAGTTCCAGTTGCTGCTTCAGTGTCTGTGCCGTGACCCGGATGCCCATGGACGTCAGCTCGTGGCGGCGCCGGGTGAGCGGGTTCCAGACCAGGATGTCGCCGTTGAGCCCATGGGTTGGCTTTCCCGTCTGCGGGCTGGTATCGGTGATCCAGTCGTCGTAGTCGGCGGCCCGCATCTCGTGCGGGTAGCCATCGGCGAGTGGCCAGCCGATCCCGGTGATGAAGATTGCCGGATGCTCTTGCAGCACCCGGGTCTCCCGCTCTTTGCGCGGCAGGTCCGGGTACATCGCCAGGATGTCTTCGGCGTGCAGGAAGGTGAGTTCGGCGGGCAGGTTCGGGTAGCGCGGGTCTGCCAGGGCGGGGAACATTTCCTGGGCGAAGCGTTCCGCGCCGGTCAGCACCTGCCAGATCTTGCCGGTGATCTCCTGCAGGAAGCCCAGACTGCGCTGGCCGGGAGTGATCACGCGTTCCCAGTCCCACTGGTCCACGTAGCAGCTGTGGTCGTGGTCGAGGAAATAGTCCTTGCGCACCGCACGCATGTCGGTGCAGATGCCCTCGCCGGGCGGGCACCCGAACTGCTTGAGCGCGGCCCTCTTCCACTTGGTCGCCGCCTGGACCACTTGGGCGTTCGACCGGATGCCGGCCGTAATCGTTGCTGATGTGGAACTGGACCGGCATACGGGCACCATCGCGGTCGAGCATGTCGTTGACGCCGCTCGCGACGTTGACGATGAGCGGCACGGTGACCATCATCAGGTTCAGCTCACGGCACAGGCTCTCCTCGATATAGCCCTTCACTGCAAAGATCGCCCGCTGGGTGTCCCGCGGGCTCAGCAGCGAACGGTAGCCGCGTGGCAGCACCCGTTCGAGTTCGTCGTAGCTGCCGATGCCAGGCCCAGCCAGGTCGGCGTGTTTGGCGGTCATCTGTCCTCCCGCTGGGTGCAGCCCACCACACGATGTTCGCTGCCGGACCCCGGCGCGTCATGGGCCAAAGGTCACTGTTTGAGATTCCTCCCCACCGCGAAATCGTCGGCTCGCCACCGGCCGTTCGGCCCCTGGCACCCGGGATGTGAGCTGCCGGGTCGTCCACGTCCCGCGTGCCATGTTGGCCCAGGCTGGTCATAAATCGAATCTATGTTCTATTCTCTGTGTATGACTAGCTCAGATCCTGATCGCGTTCGATACGCGCAGGTCGCGGGAGCCGTAGCACGCTACGCGCAGGGCTGGCGGCTCACAGCCCAGGAGGAAGCCGCAGCGATCGCTGAGCTGACACAGGCCGCAGCCGGGCGGGCGGATCTGCTGGCCGAACGCGCAGGCACAGCGCTCGGGTTCAGTGAAGGCGGCCTGGAGACCGCCCGGAACCGGCAGATAGCCGAACTGTGCATCGCCGCGGGGGCGGACGAGAAGCTCATTGAGCGCTGGATCGCCGTCGGGCGGGAACTGGCCGCCGCTGCAGCGCCCATGCTCCACGCTGGCCGCTGATCCGTATCGGCACGGCGCATCGTGGCCGCGCTCGTCATCTCCGATCACGTGCGCGAAAATAGCCGGGTGGCCTTCCGTCAGCGGAAGTTGCCGGTGTGGCCTAGTGAATACCGTCCCGGCTGCGGAAACACGCACAGCCCATGCGGCCCGGCGCCCACCGGGATCTCGGCGAGCAGGCGCCCGTTCACCGTGGACATCTCGTACACCACCCCGTTGTAGCGGCCGCTCCACCACATCTGTTTGCCGTTGGGGGAGACCCCGCCCATGTCGGGTGATCCGCCACCGGGGATCCGCCACTTGTGGATCAGCCTGTTGGTGGCGAAGTCGAGCACCGAGATGGAGCCCTCACCCCGGTTGGATATGTAGAGGTACTTGCCGTTCCTGCTCACCATGAAGCCGTGCGTGCCGCCGCCGGTGTGCATGAAGCGGATCACCTTGAAGCGGTGAGCGTCGATAAGCCAGATGCCGTTCGCCGCCATGTCGGCGACGTAGAAGATCTTGCCGTTGGCAGACAGGCGCACGTCCTGCGGCATGCTGTACGGGCGCCCGGGGCCGGCCCCGGACATTGGGCCGCTCATGGCCATGCCTAGCGTCAGGGTCTTGACCACCCTGCGTTCGTCGATGTTGATCCAAAGGAGCTTCGCGCTGAACTCGCAGCTCGCCACGGCATAGCGCCCGTTGGCGGTGAAGTCCATGTGGTTCACGCCCCCACACGGCACGGGCATCGAGTGACGCAGCCGCATGGTGCGCGGGTTGCGGAAGTCGATGCGCCCCAGGGCTTCCGCCATCACCATGGCGTTCTTCCCATCCGGCGTGAAATAGAGGTTGTACGGGTCCGCGACGGGCACCGGCCTGCCGGGCCTGCCCGTCCTCGGGTTGATCGGGGTGAGGCTGTAGCCGTCGGTGTTGTTCACCCACAGCACGGAACCGTCCCAGGACGGGGTGATGTGGTTGGGCAGCCCGCCGACGGCGAACGTTCTGATGATCTTGTGGGTTCGCGGGTTGATCTCGGTGACCGTATCGCTGAGGCTGTTCGGCACGTAGATCCGGTACGGATCGCGGGCCCACTTGGGGTTCATCATGCCGGCCGCTATGTGGGAGTACACGTTCACCGGCGGCGGCCGGGCGGGCAATGGGGTCGCAGTAGCGGAGTGGGCCTTGGCCTGGGTGGCGTGCGCTGCCGGATGGTGCGCCGCTGAGCTGCACCCCCCGATCAGGCCCAGGCCGGCGACGAGGGTGAACAGCGTTCGGACTGGCCGCCGGGCGGCCAAGGAATCATGAGTCACGGCACCCACGGCCGGTACCCTATCGGCGTAGCCCGCTGAAGTGCCCAACAGCAGCCCAGCAGCATGCAAAGGTATGCTAAGTGCCCGCTCCATGAGGAGGAACGTCGCCGTGCCGGCTGCGCCGCACGGAAGTCCCACGCGTGCCACCACCGGGTGGCTAACGGCAGTCGCTGGCGGACTCTGCCTGGGCCTGGCGGCCGCCGCCTGCTCCGCCAGCGCGGGGCCGCCGCCGCAGCCATCTTCGGCCTTGCGCACCCCCGCACCCGCCCCCTCACGCACCGCCCGCAAGCCGCTGACCCTCCAGGTCACGCGAGCGGCCTATCATCTCCCGTCGGCGATCTCCCGTGAGGTCGTGCTCGCCCGTGACCAGGACCTGCTGATAATCGGCGGCATCACCCAGCAACTGACCACCACGAGCACGATCATCCAGCTCAACCCCATCACTGGCCGGGCCACCCGCGCTGGGCACCTGGCCGACCCCGCCCACGATGCGGCGGGGGCGGTGCTCGGGGGCCGGCCTTACCTCTTCGGCGGTGGCGACCTAGCGGAACTCGCCGCGGTGCAGGCGCTGCGGCACCGGGGCACCGCCGTCGTGGTCGGCCAGCTCCCAGGGCCGCGCTCCGACATCTCGTCGGTGACCCTGGGTAGCACTGCCTACCTCGTTGGCGGCTACGACGGGACCAGCTGGATCGGCACCGTGCTCGCCACCAGCAACGGCAAGGCCTTCACGAGGGTGGCAACCCTGCCGGTGCCCGTCCGCTATGCCGCGGTGGCTGGTGCCGGGAAGCGGATCTGGGTATTTGGCGGGCTCACTCCGGCTGGCCCCAGCCGTCTCATCCAGCGGGTCAACTTGTCCACCGGCAACGCAGCAGTGGTCGGCCGGATGCCTGCGCCGATATCGGCGGCGACCGCGGTCACGCTCGCGGGACGGATCTTCATCGCGGGCGGGCAGGTCGCCAAAGGTGGCGGTGCCCGTCTGGTCGCCAGCCGAACGGTGCTGGCTTATAACCCGGCCGACAGCCGGGTGACGGCGGCGGGCAGGCTGCCGGTGGCGGTCACCAACGCCGCCGCCGCGGTGGTCGGCGGCACCGCCTTCCTGGTCGGCGGAAACAATGGTCACCGGCAGGTGACCACGGTGGCACGGCTCCGCCTGATCGCCGGCTAACTCACGGCGCCCCGGTCGTCGCGTGGGCAGCACCTGGTGTTCGCCCACCTAGTTGTGGGCAGGAAGCGGCGAGGTGCGCAGGCCGGTGGGTCCGACGACACGGGTCTGACGCCAGGTGCCGCCACGGTCTGCAGAGTGAGCGAACCACACATCGGCGGTCAGGGCGGCATCGCCCGGCCGGTCGTTGCGCATGCCATACCAGGCCACCCCGACCGTGCTGTGCGAATCGACCGCGATCACGGGCCGAACGCGAGCGCCCTTAACCCACGGCGGCGAGCGGCGCGCTCACGCCGAAGTACATGGGACAACTCGGCCACGAAGCGCGAGTTCGCTGTCGGCACGGACCTGGCCGGGCCCGGTCAGTACCAGAAGGGGATGGTGCCGCCGTCGGGGTTCCCCCAGCGGTAGAGGTGCAGGTGGCGCACCCCGTTACCGGTGGTCCAGCGCATGGTCATGCGTGAGAAGTAGCGGCGGTGATGGTGCCAGCGCACCCGCCACATCGTGAGCGAGGCCGGGGACTTCAGGTAAGTGCCCTGCGCGCACGTGGGGATGCACTGGTTAGCCCACCGCGTGCCCTGGCCGTAGGCCGAGACCTGCGTCCAGCTGCGCCAGTGGACAGGCCGGACGAACAGGTTGCCACCAGCCCCGAAGTAGATGGCCTGTGGGCGCACGTAAGTGTCGTGCCAGCCGATGCTGCCGTACATGACGGGGAGGGACGATGCGCTGGCGGATGGGGGACTAAGGACGGCCGGGGAAGCGCAGCCCACGCCAGCGAGCACAGCCACGGTGGCCACGATGCGTATCATCGTGGTACCTGCATGGTGCTGGTAACGCGTGGTTGCAGCCCCCGTCATCTCTTCTCCCTGCACGCCCCTCGCGTGGGGTCTTGCTGGAAATCAGGATCGGCAGCGGGCCGTGGCGCGCGTCAGGGCCGTTGGTCCACTCGCAGGTCCTTTCAGCCCTTGTGGTGGGAGATCCAGACGATCCGGAGGAGCTCAGCGCTGGCACACCTCAGCGGGCGCCAGTCGTGGCCGAGGGTGTGCCGCCGGATGCTGCGGGTCTGGCCGGTCACGGACACGACGCGAGGGCACGTGGCTGGGGCGCGGACAAGGAAAGCTGGCTGGTCAAGGAGCAACTCGCCCCTGCGGGCGGAAATGTGGCATCCGGGGATTAGGACGGCTGCCGACGGGGGAATGTGGCCAGCTCAGCCGCATGTCACGTTCCGCGGTCCTGGTACGTCTTGTTGGCAGGTACTCGCAGACTGCAGGGGTGATGACAGATGGCCGAGCAGGACTGGCTGGCCGAGCGGTTCGAGCACAGCCGCCCGTACCTGCAGGCGGTCGCCTACAGCATGCTCGGCACGGTCAGCGAAGCCCAGGACGCGGTGCAGGAAGCATGGCTGCGGCTCGACCGCAGCGACCCGGGCGGCATCGGCGATCTGCGGGGCTGGCTGACCACTGTGGTCGGGCGGATCAGCCTGGACATGCTGCGTGCCCGCAAGGGCCGCCGCGAGAAGTACCCCGGCAGCTGGCTGCCCGAACCGCTGGTGGTGGATCCCGCTGAGGACGGTCCCGAGCACCAGGCGGTGCTGGCCGACTCGGTCGGCCTGGCCCTGCTCGTGGTGCTGGACACCCTCAGCCCTGCCGAACGGCTCTCGTTTGTCCTGCACGATGTGTTCGCGGTGCCTTTCGGCGACATTGCCCAGATCATGGACCGGACCCCGGAGTCGGTCCGTCAGCTCGCCAGCCGGGCACGCCGCCGGGTGCAGGCGGCCCCGCAGCCAGATCGTGACGTTGCCCGGCAACGCCGGGTGGTGGACGCCTTCCTGGCCGCCGCCCGGGGCGGAGATTTCGAGGCGCTGCTGGAGGTACTCGACCCTGACGTGGTCTTCCGGATGGATCTCGGGCCGGCCAGCTTGCTCGCACACCCGCCGCTTGCCGGGGCCGGCCCGGTCGCGCGCCAGGTCCTGGCCACCGCGCCGCGGTTTGCGCACCTCGCCGAGCCTGTGCTGGTAAACGGCCAGGCCGGCGCCCTGTTCGGTACCCGCGACGAGCCGATCGCGGTCATCGGTTTCACCATCGTGGGTGGTCGCGTCGCCGCGCTGAACCTGATCGCCGACCAGGACAAGTTGCGGCACCTGACGATCCAGCCCTGACCCCTTGCGGTTGGACCGGTCCCAGGGAGCCCGGGCTGCCGGGCGGTGACGTCCCAAGGGCCGCGCGGGTTCCCCCTGTCACATTCCCCGCGCGGCGCTCGTCCTGGTGATGAACAGGCCGGAAGATCCGGCCGTAACGGAGGTCAACGATGTCCGCACCACCAGGCCGGGAAGCGCCAGTCTTCCAGCCAGCCCCAGGCAGCAGGCCCACTGCCACAGCAGGCCCAGTGGCACCGCTCCGCCCTGCCGGGAACGCCCTTCACCTCGGGCCACACACCAGGCGGCTGATCAGATCCGTCGCCCGCCTCGTTAACCCGCTGGTGCTGCGGATCGCCTGCCGCCGGCACATGCCCGTCGTCGGGATCGTTCACCACCGCGGCCGCAAGACCGGCCGCCCCTACGCCACACCGCTGGGCATCCGCCCTGCCACCACCAACGGCTTCGTGATGCCGCTCACCTTCGGCGAGGCGGCAGGCTGGTACCGCAACATCGTGGCGGCGGGCTGGTGCGTCATCACCTGGCGCGGCACTGACCACGCGGTGGCCAGCCCCGTGATCGTTGACCGCGCCACGGCGCTGCCTGCCTTCCCCCGGTACGAGCGCATTGCGCTGCGGGCGATCGGGATCAACGAGTTCGTCTGGCTCCACGACGCGCCGACCACACCCAAAGACGGCCTCACCAGCCCGCTCCAGTGACGCCGCCAGCACGATGAGCCGCCGAGGGTTCCCGGAGGCCTTCCACAACCGGTGCCACCGCCACTCAGCCCTCGGCATACTCACCCCGACCGAATACGAGCTCCGCATCAATCAGGCGGAACCCCGTAGCAGCTACCTGTATTGTCCGGACGGCAGCCATATGGCCATGTACGACGACCAGGTCGCGTACTTCACCGGCCTCATCGGCTTCCGGCACGACATCGCGAGCCACGGCCCTGTCTAACGCGGGAGCCAGGTCAGCTACGCCGTGTTCACCCCCACCCTGGCATCGGCCCCTGCCTGGCCCGACAAATCTCTTACCACCCGGGCCGCGCCAGGTGGTGGCCCGGAAGGGGACCTGTCGCCCTCCGGGGCAATTGGTTGCTGGAGTGACGACGGGACTGGAATCCGTCTTGTTCGGCTAGCGCGCTGGCTCTGCGGGACATTTACGATCGGCGACCCGCAGGCGAGCCACCTGCTCGCGAGCCTCCCGGCCGTGATCATCCTGCGCGGCGCCCGCGGCCCAGCGCTCGAAGGGCTCGACGTGGCCCGCAGGATGCTCGTATTCGAGATGCAATCGCCCTCTCAAGGATCGGCGGTGATGGTCGCCCGCATCCTCGATCTGATCTTCATCCAGATTCTGCGCGCCTGGGCCGCTGGCACGGACGCCGAACCGAACTGGCTGGCCGGTGCGCTCGACCCGCAGATCGGTCTGGCCTTGAGCGCTATCCACCGAGACCCCGGCCACGACTGGACAGTCGAGGAGCTGGCCCGAGCGTGCAACCTTTCCCGGTCGGCGTTCGCTGCGCGGTTCGTCGCTCGCGTCGGGAAGCCGCCAGCCACCTATCTCGTGCACGTACGCCTGGACGCCGCCACTGACCTGCTCCGCGACACCTCCATTCCGGTCACGCTTATCGCGAAGAACGTCGGCTACACGTCGGAGGCGGCATTCAGCCGCGCGTTCAAGAACCGCTACGGCACGCCACCGGCTCGCTGGCGACGAGCCACACGAGCGAAACAATCGTGAGCGACCACGTACCGCGACGTCGCTCCCGTTCAGTTGCGGACGCGCCGGCGGAGAGCCGGCAGCCGAGATCGCCTGGGTAGTCGGGACTCCCTGGCAAGGGCACGGCATCGCCCCCGAAGCCGTCCGTGCCCCGGCAACCCGGCCTGCGAAGCGGTCAGCGAATGCCTCACCGCAGCGCGCCCCCGCTCGTGCAATATCGCCGCGTCCTTATGAGAGGCAGGTCCCGATCGGCTCTAGGCCGCCCGGCGCAGCTGTTCCGTCGTCGCCGGGAAGCCATCGGCCGCGCGCGGCATGGTCTGCCTGAGCTGCTTCAACTGCGCGCGGGCGCTGTCACGCCGCATGCGGACGTAGTGGACAACGCCGTCATAGTTCTTCCTCCCATGCCGCAGTCCGCGCTGTCGGCAGCCATTCCAGTAGATCTCGTCGTTGCTGAACTGCCGGCCGGTGAACGGCCGTCCATGAGGTGTGTCGGATTCTAGGTAGGCGCCCTGCCGGATGCGGTCCCACAGGCCGCCCTCTGACTGTGACCCGATCTGCGTGGCAATGGCTCTTGGATTGAATTCGGTGTCGAGCATGTGCTCCATGTAATCCAGGTAATACTGACGGTAGTCGTGGTTACGGAGCAGGTTCTGCACCAGCGGGATGCGTGACGTGTTCCGGTTGTTCCAGTAGCGCCGCGTGTTGCCCGGCCAATCGAGGATGTCGGCGTACTGCCATCGTGTACCGAAGTGATCGATACCCAGGCAGTTGTCGTAGTCCCACGGAATGAAATGGAAATAAGGCGAGGTGGCGAAATCCTTCGCCGCACCCTTGCGCCCTGAGTTGTAGAGATAGTAATTGGACTGAGTCGCGTAATAGTTGTCCCAGCTCCCGAGAAGCATGTTGACAGCCGCCCACCGGAGGAAGGCACTGGCGTCCATGATGCCGTCTACCGACTCGCGGAAGGCGTCTGTGTCGAATCGCTCCTCGCCGCCTCGGAGCCCGACCCCGTTGATCGTCCTGATGAAGCAGGCGAGATCGTCGTAGGTGTTGGCCTCGGGGTTGTTCTTGTTGGTCTTGAGCCGGTAGCTGCGCTCCGCAGATCCCGGGATGAAGTACTGGCGTCCGCCGTCATCGCCATCGGGCCCGGTCCGGTATGCGAGAGTTGCGCACCCGATGTCGCCGCAGCCTGCCTTGTAGAGATTGCCCCGGTGGTTCTCACCGAAGTGATCTTTCAGGAATCTCCTGTCAACCTGCTCGATGACCGAGAACAGGCCCCGGTATGCGGCGTCAAAGGCCAGTTTCGCATACGTGTGCCGCGGCGCCGGAACGTCGGCCTTGCCGAACAACCGCCAGGCCAGCGCCTCGCGCATCTGCGATGGATCGCTGTACATCGCCTTCAGATTGATGCGCGTCATCCCGGCGAGCCGGTTGTCGGGCCCTGCGGCATCGAGAATTATCTTCCATGACCGCTTCGGCGCACGCAGCGTGTGGTTGCCGCTGTTTCTCAGCGAGAAAGCCGCCGTGCTGAACAGCACACCTTCGCCGCCAGCAACCGGAACGTGCCGGTGGTCGGCCGGATCGGATCTCCACACATCAAGCCTGGCCCCGTCGCCAGGCTTCACCGGCTCTACGAGCACGCCGGATCCAGGGTGAAATCCAGTGACGTGGAACACGTACATGTCCGCGCCAAAGAACTCCGGCTTCCCCAGCGACGCCCTGATGTAGTCCTGGATCGCCTGCGCAGCGGCTGTTGGCGACCCCGCCTCATCGAGCAGCCTCAGCTTCGCAGGCGGAACTGGCGGGACATGCGCCAGCAGCAGGTCGAACAGCGCCATGTACGCCGCCCTCGTGTGCAGCGACGCGTCATCACGGCCCGCTATCTCAGCGGCCATGTTAGCCAGGACTCTGCTATGCCCGGCGGGCAGCTCCCGGACCACCACCGCCCGGTCCTTGAATATCTCGCAGAACCGGTCTCTGCCAACAGTTGTGTCCATACTTCCCCCGTGCCTGCGCCTTCTCCCAGCCAGTCGGGCGTTCAGCAGGGCCCCGGCCAAGGCGCGCACGCCGAGTACTTGCGTCTTGTGACTTACCTGCGAACGCGTGTCTATGACATCGGAGCGAGCAGACGGATCCTAGATACACGGCGACTTCTGCTACCGGGCCGCCACTGACTGGTCCTGACCGGTTCCTGGGCGCCGTGCTGTTCGTGGACGTAGTCGGCTCGATCCAGCTGGCCGCCGAGATCGGCGACAGCTGATGCGGAACGAGCGCGCGCCCAGCGGATCCTCGATTTCGCCACTCGATCATTTCGGGCCGCCCGGAAGCTGAACTCGCCGTACACGCCCGTGCGTTCGGGAGCGTGAGGCTCGGATCCGGGGATTCTGCGCCTCCGGAGCGCGGGGCACGTGACCAACGACCCTGGCCCGCGGGTGTGGTCGCGGTGATCATCGGGTTGTGGCTGGGATCCTCGCTTACATTGCGGGGCCGTGGTCGCCTTGTGGGGGTGGCGCACGCGGTCCCGACTCGCCAGGTTCTCGCTGGCTTTGAGCCGGTCACGGCTGGCAACCGGCGCATCGTCTTGCACGAGTGGCTGGCGGAAGCGTTCACCATGTGGGGGCTTGCGGCGGTGGTGATCGCCGCGACCGCGGCCGGCGGGCCAGTTGGCGATGTCCGGGTGTGGGTCTACCGGGCCGTTCCCGGGCTGCTGGTTGCCCTGGCGGCGCTGATCGCGCTGACTGGCGCGCGTACCCCGGTGGTCTGGTTCAAGGTCTGCCCGGTCCTGCTGGCCGGCTCGGCTGTCCTGCTGCTGGTTGTGAGCGTGCTGTAGTAGGGCAGCCGTACTTCGTGATCTTGCGAAGCGGGGATGACATGGCCCAGTTTGCGCGGATCGGGGGTACTGAGACAGCCGCCTCGTGATCATTAGGTTGTGACGACTACTGATCTTGAGGCGGCTGCTGCCTCCACTGTAGAAGCGGCCGGGCTGGCCTGCGGGAATCTGGATGAGCTGATGGGGTGCCTGGCGGCGTGCTTTGCCCGGGTCGAGCCGCGCCGCCAGGCCCGCAAGTATGTCACCGGGCTGGTCAGCGACCTGCCGCGGAAGAACTGCTGGGCGCTGGCCGAGCAGGCCGGGGACGCAACCCCGGACAAGATGCAGCGACTGCTGGAGCGGGCGGCCTGGGACGCGTCGGACGCGATGCGCGTGATCCGCGCGTTCGTGGTGTCTGGGCTGGGTGACCTGGCTGGCGCGGTGCTGGTGCTTGATGAGTCGGGGCAGGAGAAGGCCGGCGGCCACACCGCCGGGGTGAAACGCCAGTACCTGGGGTGCGCGGGGCGGGTGGCCAACGGCATTAACGTGGTGTATGCCAGCTACGCGGCCCCGGCCGGGCACGCCATCATCGCCGCCCGGTTGTATGTGCCCGGGGACTGGGCCGGTGACAGCGAGCGGCGTGCCGCCGCGGGCATCCCCGAGGACCTGGAGTTCGCCACAAAGCCGCGGCTCGGCGCCCAGATCGTGCAGGAACTCATCACCGAGGGGCGCTGCCCGCCGTGGGTGACCGGCGACGAAGTCTACGGTCGCGACGCGAGGCTGCGCACCTTCCTGGAAGACCAGGATACCGGGTATGTGCTGAAGATCCCCTGCTCGTTCCGGGTCACCTTGCCCGCCGGGCAGAAGATACGCGCCGATCACGCAGCGCGGCTGGTCCCCGCCCGTGCCTGGCAGATCGCCTCGGCAGGGCACGGGTCCAAGGGCGAACGAGATTATGGGGTGGGCGTGGCTGGCCACCGTGTCCGCCCGCCGCCACCTGCTCATCCGCCGCCACCTTCGCGACCCCGCCGACCTGGCCTACTTTCTCTGCCATGTGCCCGCTGGCCGGGCCTGCTCGTTCACCACCCTGATCCGCGTCGCCGGGCGGCGCTGGCCGGTCGAGGAAGATTTTGCTCTCGGCAAGACCTGGTTCGGGCTGGCCGACAGCCAGGTCCGCCGCTACACCGCGATCACCCGGCACCTGGCCCTGGCTATGGCCGCGCTCGCGGTCTGCGCGGGTCACCGCGGCGTTAGCCCGCCGGCGCACCAGCACTCTCGCCCGCCCGCCTGCTTCTCCCGGTGATCTGCCGCCCGGCGACCCGGGCCTGATCCCGCTCACCGCCGCCGAAGTCAAGCGGCTCTTCAACCTGGTCACCCGCACCTGGCAGACCTTCCGCCACTACCTGGGCTGGTCCTGGTGGCGGCGCCGGCACCAGGCCCGCGCCCGCTGGTTCCACCAGCGAGCCCGCCTGCGCGGTCAGTCAGCCGGTCCATGATCAGGGGCTCCGGAGGCACGGAAGCGTCCCCGGGCGGCGCTGCGTCCCCGGGGCTGGACGGCGCGAAGCCATCCTCACTCTGCCGCAGTGACCGGCAACGGCGGCTTCGGCTCTGCTCCGCCGCAGGGGGTCATGTCCATACTGGACAGATGCCGCGCCCCGCTCTGCTGCTCGATGTTCGACGGCGTCCTCAATCCCTACGGCGTCGTGACATGCCCGGAGGGGTTCACCGAATACGACTTGTTCCCCGGGGAAGAACCAGTTCGCCTGTGTCCGGCGCACGGGGAATGGATCAGCGAGCTCCGGCATGTCTTCGACGTCGCCTGGGCCACGGCCTGGAACGATGACGCCAACCGCCTGCTGGCTCCGCTCCTGGGGATCGCGGCACTCCCGGTGGTCACCATGCCCTCGCCCCCGTTCCAGCCCCGCGACAAGGTGCCCCCGATCGCCCAGTTCGCCAGGCAGCGCCCGGCCGTCTGGATCGACGATCTCCACCCCGCAGAGGCCTGGACATGGAGTACAGGCCGCCACGAGCCCACCCTCCTCATCCCGGTCACACCCGCCACCGGCTTGACACGAGAAGCCGTGGACCAGGCACTCACATGGGCGAGGCACACCTGATCAACCGCTCCCTACAGAAGAGCCACACTCTTCCCGGAATGACGCGGCGGGCAGCAAAACACTGATCCCTAATAGGTCACGATCTACGGCTGCCCTAGTAGGCCCGGCTCTTCAGGCGTGCCGCCCCTGCCGCTCGTGCCTGCCATCGTCCTGCACCCACCGTGACCGCCGATGCAGGCACGCCGCACGGGAACCGCCTGGGCGGCCCCGGGCCGGGTTCCCGGGATGCCGGCGGCCGTCCATACGTGGTGCGCTCTGCGTGCGTGTTGCTAGCGGGGGGCCTGCCTGTAGCCGTGGTGAGGATGCGGCGCCTGCCCAGGCGGACGGGGATTGATTGAGGCTGACTGAGTCTGTGCTGGTTCCTTTCTAGGCCTGGGCTCCGTGGCTGCGGTCTCAGCCGCTGGCCGGGTGGTAGATCAGGTGCACTACCCCGGAGCTGAATGTCTCCGAGCCGGTGAGTGTCAGACCGACCTGGTGCCGTCGGCGCTGAACAGGCGCTTGCCGTGGCCCACGACCATGGGGAACAGCAGCAGGTCGAGCGGTGGTGCCGGTCATCGCGTACCACCACCAGCCATCAGCCCGGCCATCCCGGGTTCGAACTTGCGGCAGGCTTGCACCGCGGCCTGGAATTGTGGCGAACTTTGATCGACGCCGGGCATGCGGAAGCCCACCGCCTTACCCCCCTGGGCGACCAGGGGATCGGGGAAGTTCAGTACACCGTGTGAGCGCATGCACTCGGAGAACCTGAGGGCCTGGCTGAGATGCTCCCGTTTCTGTGCGGCGGTCAGGGACTGACTGCCGAGCAAGTGCTCACAGGTCTTGTTGGCGGACAGGTATTGAGGTGAGTGGATATCGACGGGACCGTAGGTGATCTGCCCGTGGCTGGTGGGGTCGGGGAATCCAGGCTCGCCGTGGGTGCGCATGCACTGCGTGTAGGCAAGGGACTGCGGTAGGGGGTCTGGCCGCCCGCCCGTCCTGCGGCGGTGGCCGAGCCGCCGCAGGCAGCTGCCAGCAGGGTGAGGACGACGCTGGCGGCGGCCAGGATCCATGCCGGCGCCAGCCCCGGCCGCCGCTGCCGGGCCCGGTCGCCACGGGTGGTGTCATTCATGTCGTCGTCCCTAACCTGCTGAGTGATGTGATCTTCTACGCTGGTCCGCACCGCTGGGGGCGGCTGGCCCGGTGACCATGCGAAGGCTGCCTGCCACCGCCCGCGCCGCGGCTGGCCGCGCGCGTGTGTCACCAACAGCATCCGGGTCCCTTCGCCTGCACTCGTCAGCTCGGGTTCCAGATTTGCGCGCAGGGGGTTTCGGGAAGGTATCGGCGGCTGGGACCTCCCTGGCCCGGATCGCGGCGGCGGGGTAGCGGCCTGCCCGGGCAAGGTCCCGCGTGGGCATCGATACCGTGCCGAAACCCCGGGCCGGGCATCCTGGATGAGGGACACGGCGGAAGGGGTGGGCCTGTTGCGAGTGCTGGTGGTCGAAGACGACCAGGAGATGGCCGAGACCGTGGCCACCGGCCTGCGTCACGCCCAGATGGCCGTCGATGTGGCGCTCGATGGCCCGGCCGGGCTGGAGCGGGCCCTGGTCAGCAACTATGACGTCATCGTGCTGGACCGCGACCTGCCGGGCATGTACGGCGATGAGGTCTGCGCCAGGCTAGTGACCGCCGGGTGCCGCAGCCGGGTACTGATGCTCACCGCCGCAGCAGCGACGGAGGACCTGGTGGACGGGCTCAGGCTGGGTGCCGATGACTACCTGCCCAAGCCGTTTGATTTCCCGGTCCTGGTGGCTCGGATCGGTGCGCTGTTCCGCCGCGCTCAGCCGGCGATCTCGCCGGTGCTGCGCCGCGGCGACCTGATGGTGGACACATCACAGCGACGCGCCTGGCGGGCAGGCCGGCAGCTCGATCTGGCCCCGAAGGAATTCGGTGTGCTGGAGCTTCTGCTCGCCGCCACGGGCCGGGCCGTGTCGGCCGAGGAACTGCTGGACCGGGTGTGGGATGAGAACGCCGACCCGTTCACCGCCGCCGTGAAGATCACGGTCAGCCGCCTGCGGGCCAAGCTTGGCGACCCGCCGCTCATCGACACGGTGCCCAGGTCCGGGTACCGGATCGGGGCACAACCATGACCGTCCGCAAGCTCACTCAGATGGCGCGCCATGCCGGGCGCCCGCGGTACACCGTGCGGCTGCGCCTGACCGCCTGGTACGGCGGCCTGTTCCTGGTTTCCGGAGCCGCGCTGCTCGCCGTCACCTACGCCCTGGTCGTCCAGGCCTTCACCGGCAACTCCGCCGCCAACGCCATCTGCCGGGGGCCGGGCTTCGGGTGCCGCACGATCGGCGCACAGCAGGCAAACGTCATGGCGGTGCAAGAGCACGGCACTGTCTTGCACGAACTGTTGTCCCGGTCCCTACTGGCGCTCGCCCTGCTTGCGGTGCTCTCTGCCGGGCTCGGCTGGTTCATCGCAGGACGGGCGCTGCGGCCGCTGCGCACCATCACCGCAGCCGCCCGCCAGATCTCTGCCGCCAGCCTGAGTAAGCGCCTGGCGCTGGCCGGCCCGCAGGACGAGCTCAAGGAACTGGGGGACACCTTCGACGGGCTGCTGGAGCGGCTGGAGGCATCCTTTAACGCCCAGCGTCAGTTCATCGCCAACGCCGCCCACGAACTGCGCACCCCGCTGGCCCGCCAGCGCGTCATCAGCCAGGTCGCCCTGGCCGACCCCCAGGCCAGCATCGAATCACTCGGCACCGCCCACGAACGGGTGCTGGCATCCGGCGCCCAACAGCAACAACTCATCGACGCGCTGCTCACCCTGGCACGCGGCCAGGCAGGCCTGGGCAAACGCGAGCCCTTCGACCTGGCCCACCTGGCCAGCAAGATCCTGGCCACCTGCCAACCCGAAGCACGGCACCGGAACCTGACGGTCTACGCGGCGCTCAGCCCGGCACCCGCAGCAGGCAGCCCGCAGCTAGCCGAGCGCCTGGCAGCCAACCTCATCGACAACGCGCTGCACCACAACCAGCCCGGCGGCCAGATCAATGTCGTCACCGGCACCAGGGACTCCTGCGCCATCCTGTCCGTGGCCAACACCGGCCCCGCCGTCCCCGGCAGCGCGATCAGCGGGCTCTTCCAGCCGTTCCAGCGCCTCTCCCCAGACCGCACCAGCCGCAGCGAAGGACTCGGCCTGGGCCTATCCATCGTCCAGGCCATCGCTCACGCTCACCACGCCACCATCACCGCCCGCCCGAAACCAGAAGGCGGCCTGCACGTCGAAGTCACCTTCCCCGGTCCCCAGGCCAGCAGCCCCACCCCACATGCCCCCGGAAACCTTCACCCGCAAGCCACAGCCGCCGCGCGCGCGCTGACATCCGCAACCGCAACAGAACTGGTCGATCGGCATTCAGCTACCCGTAACGATGAAACCAGGCAGGCGCACGCATAGTCGGCAGGTGTGACTGGGAGCAGCGCGTTCACATTGCGTAGCCGGGCGCCCAGCCCTCGAGGATGGGTAGCAGCGGATCTTGAGGCACGTCACGACGGCAGGGCCTCTATAGAGGCCGTAGCACCTGTCCTGCTGGCGTCACCCGCCGGCGCCATGCGAGCGGGCATCGCTGGAAAGCCCGAGCTTGTGCTCTTGATCGTTGTGCCCCATGTGTCAGGTTCGACAAGACGATCCTCGTTTGGACTTGGCACACCTCGGTGCCGCGGCCCGGGGCGGCCTGGGTGTCGCGAAGCCTTTGCACAGGTACTAGGCGGGCGGCGTGTCGTCCTCAGGTGGGGCTTTGCGTGGCATCAGCCACACGATACCGAGACACGCGACGACGATGGCTCCGACGGCGGCGCTGATTGGCCATCGCCTGAGCGGCCCCGGCGCTGAGGTGGCCGAAGTAGACAGTGGCGACGACGGCCGCTCCGATCGCCGAGGCGAGCTGCTGCACGGCGTTGAGCGAGCCGCTCGCCGCGCCCGCCTCCTCTCGCGCGACGTCGCCCACGGCTTGCCGACCATCAGGGGTGACAGGCTGATGGCTGCGCGCTGGGCAGACAGGCCAAGTCCCAGCTGGAAGTAGAGCGACACGACGTAGGCCAGGCCGTTGACTGCCGCGAAGTAGGCCAGGCCGACGATCAAACCAGCTCAACCCTCGCTATTCCGTTCGGGCAGATGCTGATCAGGCCCATCCTTCAGCACGCGCATGCCGGCGATGGCATACGTCATCGCCGCATCGCCGAACCCGGGCAGCCATGACCGCCGCGTGCAGATCGCACAGATCTGAACGCTCACCGGCGACACCGTCATAGGTCAGCCGGCCGTCCGGATCGGGCGGTTTTGCGCCGCTGCGGTTGCATGGCCTGGCGCTCGGAAACCAGATCGGTAGAGTAGGAAAATGGGCGGTGGGGAAGGCGGCCGCATGGCGTTGGTGCTCGTGGTGGAGGATGAGGAGTCGTTCAGCGACGCTCTTTCTTACATGCTGCGCAAGGAGGGCTTCGATGTTGCTGTCTGCGCGACAGGCCCTGATGCGCTGGCGGCATTCGACCGCGACGGGGCGGACCTGGTGCTGCTTGACCTGATGCTGCCCGGGCCGCCGGGTACCGAGGTCTGCCGGAGCTTGCGCGAGCGCTCGGATGTGCCGGTGATCATGATGAGTGCCAGGGACACCGAGGTTGACAAGGCGGTCGGGCTCGAACTTGGCGCCGATGATTACGTGACCAAGCCCTTCAGCTGGCGCGAACTGACGGCACGAATCCAGGCCGTGCTGGACCACCGGGAGAACAGCTCAGCAGGCAGGGCCCGGCTCCCTTGGTAAGGACGCGATGGCCGGGAGCCCACGCGGGAGCCATCTGAGCAAAACGAGCCTGGCGCCGGGCGCACGGATGCAGACGGGCCGGTGGCGATCACGCTTGCTCGCGGCAAAGGGCGGTGCCTGGGGTTCAGGGCCCGGCAACCTGATGTTTACCCACAGCTGCTATTGGTGAGCTTGAGGATCTACGGCCATACGGGGCGATGGTCATTGGCCGCGGGCACTGGCCGGCGGCGCGGTACCTGCAGGGGTGAAGGCATGACAGTGGTGGCCGATATCCGGGACTGTGAGCAGTGCGGCGCCTTGTTCGCGCCGCGCCGCGAGCACGCCCGGTTCTGCTGCGTCGGCTGCCGGGCCGCGTGGAATCGCGAGCATGTGGGCGATCCAGCGGTTGAGAAGAGCGCGCTGCTGTGGTCGCTGACCGCGTTGGGTGATACCAGCGAGCGGCTGTGCAAGGTGCGGGCATGGGACCGGGCGCGGGCTCTTGCGGTGATCGGTGAGGCGGTGTGGTGGGTCACTATCGTGGACGCCACTTTGGTCCGCCATCACCCGCAGGCCTACGACGCCGCCATGGCAGCCCAGGCTCCCGCCGAGCGCGAGCTGGTCGAGCAAGACCTGACGGGGCTGCGTTTCGTCCGGAACCAGATCGGCGGCCAAGCCGATCTGGCTGAGTTCACCGGGCCCGGTGAGCCCGGCCCCGGCGCAGGTGGCGGGCATATCACGGGTTGGGCGTGGAAGCCGGTGCCAGAACCTGCGCTCGCCTCGATGTTGACTCGCGGGCAGGTGTGGGAGATGACGCGGTACCGGGCTTACCAGGCTCAGCTGGCCGGCCACACCATCGGGGAGACCTTCGGCCGGACCGCGGCTTTCCTCAAGCTGGCCAGCCGCGAGTACACCTCCATCACCGATGCAAGCGTTCACGCCATCCGCTGACAGGCGCCGGCCCGGGCCGATGGTCAGTGCGCGTCCATCACCCGGTCAAGTGCGGCATGGATCCGCTTCTCCGACACCGGACCGGACGTGCCCAGCAGCTGGGCGAAGAGGCTGACCCGCAGCTCCTCGATCATCCAGCGGACCGCCTGGACGTCCGGATCGGAGCGGCGGGCGGCCGGAAGTTCCGCGACGGCCTGCTGGTAGGCCTCCGTCACCGTGCGCACGACCGCCATCCGCTGCGCGTCGCGGCCCGGATCCGCCGCCGCGGTGTCCAGCCTGCGGCTGATCGCCCGCAGGTAGCGGACCAGGTCGGGCAGCCGCCGCAGGCCGGTCTCGCTGACGAACTGGGGGTAGATCAGCGCGGCGAACTGGCCGCGCGCGTCGGCGAGCGCCGCCGCCAGCGCCGGGATGGCGGCGCGCTGCAATCTGACCTCGGCCTCGTGGGCTGCCTCAAGAACCTGACCGGCCAGGTCCATCACCCGGGCCGTCGCCAGCGGCAGGGCGTCCCGCGCCTGCGTCACCAGCCGTGCGAAGCCATCGGCGTCCCAGCTCGGCCCGCCAGCTTCGGCGATCGCCTGGTCTGCCGCGCACGCCGCGCAGTCATCCAGCAGGGCGCCGATGCCCGGGTACGGGCTCCGGCTCATCGCCAGCTTCCGCTCGTTGGGCAGGCGGTCGGCTATCGAGCGCACGCCGGACGGCACCTGCAGCAGGAGCAGGCGGCGGGTGCCCCGCAGCATGGCCGCGCGAGCTTCCGCTCCGGTCTCGAACAGCCGGACGTCGACCGCATCCCCCGTGTCCACCAGCGCTGGGTACGCTGTAACCCGATCGCGGGTGACCACCTTGGGCAGGATGCCAATGCTCCAGTCGCGGAGCCCGGTGCGGATGATGTCGCTGGCCGCTTCGTCCAGCATCGCCTGCAGCCGGGGCCGCAGGCACTGGCGCAGCTCGTCCAGGTCTTTCCCGCTGGCCAGCTCGCGGCCGGAGTCCGTCACCCGGAACGTGATCCGCAGATGGGCGGGCAGCCGGGACAGATCCCACGCGTCCCGCGGAATCTGGACGCCGGCGATGCGGCCGAGTTGCGCGCCGAGCGCGTCCAGCAGGTTCCCGCGCGGCTCGCCCAGCCGGGTGACCACGGCGCGGGCCGTGTCCGGCGCGGGCACGAACAACCGGCGCAGATCCTTGGGCAGCGACCTGATGAGCTCGGTCACCAGTTCCTCGCGGCGGCCGGGTACCTGCCAGCCGAGCTCGTCGCCGCTGACCTGGGCCAGGGCGGCAAGCGGGATGTCCGCGATCACCCCGTCGCCCGGCTCGCCGGGAGCGAACTCATACGACAGCGGAACCTCGCCCCACCTGCCGGGATAGTCGGCGGGCTGGATCTGGTCGGCGGCCGGGCCCACGAGGTCGGCGGACGTGAACGTCAGCAGATCGGGGGAGTCGGCGCGCGCCTTCTTCCACCAGGTGTCGAAATGCCGGACTGAGGTCACATCCTTGGGTATCCGCCGGTGGTAGAAGTCGAACAGGGCCGCGTCGTCGGCCACGATGCCGCGGCGCCTGGCCTTGTCCTCCAGCTCCCTCGCCTCTTCGAGCAGCCGCTGGTTGCGGTGGAAGAACGTGTGGTGGGTCCGCCAGTCGCCCTCGACCAGGGCACCGGAGATGAACAGGTCCCGCGCCGCCGCCGGATCGACGCGCGCGTAGTTGACCTGCCGTGCCGTCACGATCGGCAGGCCGTACAGGGTGACCCGCTCCAGCGCCATCGCCGCACCGCGCCGCGCATCCCAGTGCGGCTCGCTGTAGGTGCGCTTGACCAGGTGCGCGGCCAGCGGCTCGGCCCATTCGGGTTCGATGCGCGCCGCCACCCGGGCCCAGAGCCGGGAGGTCTCGACCAGTTCGGCCGCCACCACCCACTGCGGTGGCTTCTTCGCCAGCGAGGAGCCGGGGAAGATCGCGAAGCGGGCGCCGCGTGCGCCGGCGAACTCGGCGGCCCGCGCCGCTTCCCCCCAGGACTGCGTTCGGTGTCCCTCATCCCGATGTGCGAGAGCAGACCGGCCAGCAGTGACATGTGCACCCGGTCCGCGACGTCCGCCGGGAACCGCGCCCCCGGCTCGGGGGAGCCGCGATCGGGGCCGGTGCCGATGCCGACGTCCCTGGCCGCCTGCCGCAGCTGGGCATGCAGGTCCTGCCACTCCCGTACCCGCAGGTAATGCAGGTGCTCGCGGCGGCACATGCGGCGGAACGCAGAGCCCGACAGCTCGCGCTGCTGCGCGTGCAGGTAATCCCACAGGGTGAGGAAGGGAAGGAAGTCGGACCCCGGCTCGGCGAAGCGTGCGTGCATCGCGTCCGCGGCCTCGCGGGCGTCCGTGGGCCGCTCCCGTGGGTCCTGGATGGACAGCGCCGCCGTGATGATCAGCACCTCGCGGACGCATCCCTGGTGCCCGGCCGCCAGGATCATCCGCCCGAAGCGCGGGTCCACCGGCAGCCGGGCCAGCTTTCGTCCCACGGCGGTCAGCCGGGTCGTGCCCGAGCGGGGGGTTCCGGGGGGTCGTCCCCCCGCGCCAGCACCGCCCGGCGAGATCGCGCCCAGTTCCTCCAGCAGCCGGACACCGTCGGCGATGTTGCGGGACTCGGGCGGATCCACGAACGGGAAGTCCGCGACGTCGCCGAGGTCGAGCGCCGCCGCCTGCAGGATGACCGACGCGAGGCTGGTGCGCAGGATCTCCGGGTCGGCGAACTCCGGCCGCGAGCCGAAGTCCTCCTCGCTGTACAGGCGGATGCAGATGCCGTTGGACGTCCGCCCGCACCGCCCCTTGCGCTGGTCCGCCGAGGCCTGGGAGATCGGCTCGATGGGCAGCCGCTGCACCTTGGTCCGCTGGCTGTAGCGGGAGATCCGCGCGGTGCCCGGGTCGATCACGTACTTGATGCCCGGCACGGTCAGCGAGGTCTCCGCGACGTTGGTGGCCAGCACCACGCGCTGCCGCCGATGCGGCTCGAAGACGCGGTGCTGCTCGGCCGCTGACAGCCGCCCGTACAGCGGCAGCACCTCCAGGCCGGCCAGATCCGCCTGCTCGGCCAGCGCGTCGGCGGTGTCCCTGATCTCCCGCTCGCCGCTGAGGAAGACCAGGACGTCCCCCGATCCCTCGGTGCGCAGTTCGCCGATCGCGTCGCAGATGCCCTGCGCCTGGTCTTTCGGCTCGTCGCGGGGGCGGTCCGGGTCGGCCAGCGGCCGGTAGCGCACCTCGACCGGGTACATGCGCCCCGACACCTCGATCACCGGCGCGCCCCCGAGGTGCTTGCTGAAACGTTCCGGGTCGATCGTGGCCGAGGTGATGATGACCTTGAGGTCGGGCTGGCTGGGCAGCAGCCGCTTCAGGTAGCCGAGGATGAAGTCGATATTCAGGCTGCGCTCGTGGGCCTCATCGATGATGAGGGTGTCATAACGCAACAGCTGCCGGTCATGCTGCATCTCGGCCAGCAGGATGCCGTCGGTCATCACCTTGACGAGGGTGTCGTCGCTGGACTTATCGGTGAACCGCACCTTGTAGCCGACCGCCGCGCCGACCTCGGTGCCGAGTTCCTCGGCGATCCGCTCCGCCACGCTGCGCGCCGCGATCCGCCGGGGCTGGGTATGCCCGATCTGGCCAGTGACGCCACGGCCAAGTTCCAGGCAGATCTTCGGCAGCTGCGTGGTCTTCCCCGAGCCGGTCTCGCCCGCGACGATGACCACCTGGTTGTCGCGGATGGCCGCGGCGAGCTCGTGCTTCCGCCGGCTGACCGGCAGTTCCGGCGGGTAGGAAACCGCTGGCACCGCGCGCCGCCGTGCCTCGACCGTGGCGGCGGCCGCCTCCAGCTCGTTGACGACCTGGCCGAGCGCCGAGTCGCGCGCAGCCGGGTCGCGCAGCGCGGCGGTACTGTCCAGGCGCCGGCTCAGCCGACGCCGGTCGCGCGGCATCAGCCCGGGCAGGCGTGCTCGCAGCTCAGCAAGCGGCGGTGTCAAAGTTGCGGTCTCCATAGCGGCGCGCGGGGAAATACCCACCCAGGATCGCTACCGGGGTCCCCAGCTGGCCAACGCTTTTCCGGCCCGCGTCCTTCCACACCGCCGCCAGCCATCCCGGCTCCCTGTGAAACGGCGTTGCGGCTGCTGTCTCAGTTGCGGGGGGCAGTGGGTCTTGGCCGGGGGGCGGGCGCGGAGCCGGGTTCCGGTGTTCCGGCTTTGACGAGCGAGAGCCAGGCGGTGAGCTGGTTCGTGTCGGCGATCCGGCAGCGCAGGCCGATATAGCCGTCGGGGCGGACGGCCATCAGGCCGCGGCCGGGAGCGTCGGTGAGGCGGTGGACGTGGACCAGCGGGCCCAGCGGCCGGGTGTCGATCCGGTCCGCGTCGCGATCGAGCAGCACGTGCACGCCGGGCCGGGCGAGCAGTTCGTGCAGCCGGACAGGGTGCCCGGCGGACCTGACATTCTCGTCGGGCAGCCGGTCCCCGGCCCGTGGCCCACCATGTGGCCGCGGTGCTCCCTCCACCGACAAGGGGCTGCCGCGGTAGCTCACCCGCAACTGCGACAGCAGCCGGATCCCCGCGGCGACCAGGCGGCGACGGCGCATCAGCACGGGCACAGCGGGTGCGGCGAGCGGCGCCAGCTTGCCGCGTGCCAGCGACGGAAGGCGGCCGGCGAGGCCTCCGCCCAGAACACCAGGTGCGTCATGGCGAGGACTTGGCGCGCCACCGGCCGCGTTCACGATTCTAGGAGCCGAGCAGGACCGCAGGGTCGTCCGGTTGCGACGCCGCGAACGCGAGCTTCCAGCCGAGATTCGCGGCATCTTGGATGGCGGCGTTCATCCCCTGGCCGGTGGCCGGGGAGTAGGCGTGGGCGGCGTCCCCGGCCAGATACAGCCGGCCGTGGCGAACCGTTCGGCGACGCGATGCTGCACCCCCACCCGCGCGGACCACGCGAGGCCGGTGATATGCGCGCCCAGGCCCGCATGGTCCAGCAGCGCCTGAAGCTCAGCGGCGGGGACGGGGGGACCCAGCTGCCCGGACGGCAGCGGATCGGCGCTGGCCGGACGGGTCGCGAGGAGCCGCCACGTGGCGTGCTCGCCGAGGGGGAACAGGAACAGCAGTCCCTGCCCGCCGGTCACGACGTGGGCCGCGCCCCCGGCGAGATCAGCATCGAGTTCCGCGTCGGCGAGCACCACCTCGGCCGCGTATGCGCGGCCGGGCCATCCGATTCCCGCCTGGGCCCGCACGGTGCTGGCCGGGCCGTCGCAGCCGGCGACGAAACCGAACAGGGCCTCTTCCACCCCGGCCCGCGACCGCAAGACCACCCGCGCGCCGCCGGGGCCATCGCGCACCTTGACCAGTTCGGTGCCACGCTCCACCTCGACCCCGCGCTCGGCCAGTGCCCGCGCGAGCACCCTCTCGACCTCCATCTGCCGGATCAGCGTCAGGTGCGGGAAGGCGGTATCCGGCAGCGCAAGATCGGCGAACCGGACACGGACAACGCGGCTACCCAGATGCAGGTCCGCCGCAGGCGCGGTGTCCGCCCGGGCCAGCAGCGCCGGGTCACTCCGAGCGGGCGCAGCACTTCCAGCGTGCGGGCATGCAAGATCAATGCGCGCGAGGGCCGGAAGGGGTCGGACCGCCGGTCGATCACCCGGACAGCGGCGCCAT
>CAVPUY010000016.1:0-162166 GCA_963709075.1 uncultured Actinomycetes bacterium | reverse complement strand
ATCCGTGTTACTGGTTGTGTTACGTATTGCTCCGATCGTGGCATCATCTGGCTCAATTTGCTGACTCTGTTCACGGTGTGCCTGCTGCCGTTCGGGTCTGCGCTGCTCGGTCGCTATCACGAAGATCCGCTCGCGCTGCGCCTGTTCGGCTTGATCCTGATGGGCACGTCCCTGGCCCGGACCGTCATCTGGGCCTACGCGGCGCAGAAGCCGTCACTGGTGCATGAGCCGCTGGACCGGGCGTCATTCTGGTCAGGGCTCGCGCTGTCCGTCTTTCCCGTGGTGGTTTACGTGGTGGCGTTTGTGATCGCCCGGGTCTCACCGCAGGCCAGCCTAGCCGTTTACGCCTCGGCGCCCGTGTTTTATTTCATCGCGATCACGCTGCTGCGCTGGCTGGCTCCGCGGGGTCGGCCGAACGTCAGTTCACCTAATTTAGTGCGGCCGCGAGTGGCTGCGTGCACAGGTACTCCCGCATTGCGGGACGACCTACAGGGGAACTAAGTCACCGGCCGTGAATCAACATATGGTGCCTTGGCCGCACTGTCGGCTACAGTTCTGCCCGCGCCGTGCCGGTTCCCTGCCGGGCCGATGAGATCCGGACGCCCGTAACGTCATCACTGCGGACCGCGGGGCAAGCCCGCGACAAAGGAGGGACACGCGGCTGTGGCAATCAAGTTCGGCGGCTGGGCGGTCGTGAGGTGAGCGGCAAAGTAGTCGTGCACAGGTCGATGTCGCTTGACGGCTTCATCGCCGGTCCTGGTGACGCGATGGACTGGATCTTCGACTTCGTGACGCCGGACGCGGCCTGGCTGACGGAGATCGCGGCGGCCACCGGCGCCATGCTCGTCGGCCGGCGGACCGACGAGGTCGGCGACAGGATGGACGCCGGCAAGGAGCGGGGTTCGGCATCGAGCGACGAAAGCTACCCCTTCTCCGGACCCACGTTCGTCCTCACCCACGAGCCTCCGGACCCGCCGGCCCCGGAGGTCACGTACCTCACCGGTGACATCGGGGAAGCGGTCGCCACGGCACTGAACGCCACGGGCGGGAAGAACCTCGAGATCCTCGGTGCCGACGTGGCCCGTCAGTGCCTGCAGCGGGGACTCGTGGACGAGATCCTGGTGTATGTCCTGCCCGTGCTGCTCGGCGACGGCACCCGGTTCTACTCCTCGCCCGGTCTCGCGAGGATCGAGCTGGAACCGCTCGACAGCACGCGGCATGAAGCCGTCACCATCCTCCGCTTCCGCGTCCGCAAGTAGTCATCGGTGTACTACTGCGGCAAGGCGTGCGCTCCGCGACCCGCAAGTCTTGTCTGTCCTTCCACTGAGAGCGGGTGACGAGAATCGAACTCGCACTATCAGCTTGGGAAGCCGAACGGTTACAGCTGTTTGACGTGCTGACCTGGCAGATCCGGTGCTCCGTAGTAGCCGTGGCTAACCCTTCGTCACCCTGGCTAATGGCACGCTAATGGCACGGCGATCTTGCCCTAGCGAAGTTGCCATAGCCTGCCGCGACCGGGTGCTTAGAAGGCACACCCCGAGTGTCTAGCATGGTTGCTGGGCTTGCCTCGCTGGACCGGCTGGTCCGGATCAGCGTTAGCAAGTCCGGGTGCGTTGGTATCAGCCGTGGGCGTCAGTTCGCGCTGGCGGCCTGGGACATCTTGCTAGCGTCCGGACCGGTGATGACCCAGGATCCCAAGGGGCTCATGCAGTGGTCCTTGCCAGCGTTCAGAGCAACCAGGGGTGCCGCATATTACCTCGAGGTGGCCGCCGCGAGCTGCGCTCGCCGGCCGGCACTCACATGGCCGCCAGTCGATGATGACCGTGCCTGGCTCCCAGGAATGGCCGAGGGGGCAGTGCTCCGGGAAGCCTGGAAATGTTGAGCGTCTTGGCTGCTCCATGGACCGTATCCAAACATATGAGCGAATTACTTGATAGGGCAGTGATGAATCCTTCGATGCTGCGGAATCCGAACCGCTACCTCTTGACCCCAGAACGTGGGGGTACGGATATACGCACGTCAGAGACGCTTAGCTCACAAAGCGTGATGGGCGGTGACCTCCGGATTGTGTGCTTCAAGCAGGGCGTGTGGTCCCCAGTCGCGCGTCGATATCCGCGGAGGTCGGTAGCGGGCCCGCATTGACCCCCGTGGCTGGACTGCTTCCCTCTGGGTGGCAGCCGAGAATAGCGATACCGGCGGGTTAGCCCTGGCCTGGTTGGGGTAGGCGCTCTAGTCTCTGAGCGTCCCACGCAGACCTCACGACCCAGCAACCGAACGATGGAGACCGTATGAGCAATTCCATTGTGTCTTCACACAGAAGAGTCTCGCTAACGGCAGGTATCCTCTACTTGCTCACCTTCGTGTCGCTGCCGACGCTCGCTTTGTACCACTCGGTTAAAGGCGCGAACTATGTCGTCGGCTCTGGTCCGGACACCGCCGTCATCGTGGGTGGTCTTCTGGAGATCATTGTGGCCCTCGCCGGCATCGGCACCGCCGTCGCTCTGTGGTCCGTGCTGAAGAAACAGAACGAATCGCTCGCGCTGGGCCTCGTCGCCTCCCGAACCCTGGAGGCCGCCACCATCTTCGTCGGTGTGGCGTTCCTCTTGTCGATCGTGACCTTGCGGAAGACCGGAGTTGGGTCAGGTGGGCTGGTCACCAGCCATGCGCTTGTCGCCCTATATGACCGCATCTTCCTCCTCGGCCAAAGTTTCATGCCGGCCATAGATGACGCGTTGCTGGGTTTCATGCTGTATCAGTCGCGTCTGGTACCTCGAGCCCTCTCCCGGATCGGGCTCATTGGATCGCCCGTCCTCATCATCGGGTACCTCCTCGTGCTTTTTGGTGCCATTGGGCAACACAGCTCCCTGGCGGGATTGTTCGCACTTCCGGTTGCCGTCTTTGAGTTCGCGCTAGGTGTCTGGCTCGTGGTCAAAGGATTCAATCCGGAGGCTGTTGCCGCGCTTGAGTCCAAGAACCGGCCGTCCTCAACCACAACTCAAAAGTGATCTTCCTGGTCCGGGCACGGGGGCGGGTGGCCGCGGTGGCCGTTGGGGCGTGGCCGATGCGGGACAGCATGCTTGGCAGGTCCGATGCAAGGATTGTGCCGCCGAGCAGCGAGGACCAGCTGGCCCTCCAGAAAACTTCCAGAGTTGTGAGCATCTCAGAAAGATCATGACCAATGCCGGATACCGCCGTTGGCAGCGCCCAGCCGGTGTCGAACCCGTCTGAGGCCGTCCGATGCTTCGGCTGACCAGCGCCGTAGCGTTCGAGGTCGTCGGCATCTGTCCGGTCCCGTGCATCGGCGTTGCTGCCTGCGTTGCTGCTTTGCCGCTGCGCTCACGGTTCCGGAGGCCGTCGCCGCGTCCTGGCGAACTTGTTCCACTGAGCTGGCTGGTCGTGGCCACCGCCAGCGTTTACAGCCAAGATCATTTCGCATATGTTCCGGATCATGGTAAACCCTGCTGGTGGCGTGTCCAGCACGCTCGATCATTCCTCTATTCAGGGGGTTGGGCGGAATGCCGGGAAGGGGCGTGATGTGATGCGAGCGATCGTTCAAGACGTCTACGGCTCCGCTGATCGCCTGCGTCTGTCAGAGATCGAGAAGCCCGTATCGCAGCCAATGAGGTCCTTGTGCGGGTGAGTGCGGCTGGCGTGGACCGGGGCACATGTCATCTGATGAGGGGCGAGCCGTACCTGATGCGGATCCTGGGTTTCGGGTTTCGTGGGCCGAAGAACCACGTCCCTGGGCTGGACGTGGCGGGCACGGTCGTTGCGGTCGGCGCCGACGTCACCAGGTTCCAGGTCGGTGACGAGGTGTTTGGCATCGCCCGGGGCTCGTTCGCCGAATACGCCGCTGCGCGAGAGGACAAACTGGTTGGCAAGCCCGCCGGTCTGAGCTTCGAGCAGGCCGCCGTCATCGCGGTTTCTGGGCTAGCCGCCCTGCAAGGCCTGCGCGCCGGGCGCATCGCAGCAGGGCAAAAGGTTCTGATCATTGGTGCCTCGGGAGGCGTCGGCACGTACGCCGTGCAACTTGCCAAAGCCTTCGGAGCGAGGGTCACTGGTGTGGCCAGCACCGCGAAGGTCGATCTTGTCCGCTCGATCGGTGCCGACGAGGTCGTCGACTACACCCGGGAGGACTTCGCCGACGGCCGCCAGCACTATGACCTGATCCTCGACATCGGCGGAAACAGCCGTTTGTCACGGCTCCGGAGGCCACTTATTCCCAAGGGGACGCTCGTTATCGCTGGCGGCGAAGGTGCTAAGTGGACCGGAGTCGGACGGCAGATCCGTGCGCTCATGCTCTCGCCGGTGGTTCCCCAGCGGCTGACCATGTACATCTCTAGCACTAACAAGCGCCAGGCTGACCTCGAAGCACTGCGTCAGCAAATCGAGGCTGGTCACCTCACTCCCATCGTGGGCAAGACGTACCCGCTTCCCGAAGTACCAGAGGCCATACGCCATCTGGAAGGCGGCCGTGCACAAGGAAAGCTCGCCGTTACCGTCTGAGCCCAGGCTCGACCGGCGGTCTTACAGATCATGACCGCTGTGACTGCCGCACTGCGGATCACCTGGGTAAACATGCCCGCCCAGGTTCTGAGCTACGCGGTCGTCCCACGTATATCCCGCGCCAGGCTGCGCGGTCGTCGTACTCCTGCTCCTCCCCGCCCTTCTCGTAGCTGCCATCCCCTTGGCCCTCGCCGCCGTGTCAGGGCTCGCGAAGCGACCGCGCAGCGGCTTGGCCTTGACTCGGTGGACTCGGCCAAGATCATCGTGCAGCGAGGAGGACGAGCCCCAGCTTGGAAGGTCGGTGGCACGATGCCGCCCGTGAGCTGCGGAACCGTCTGTCCAGGTCACACGGTTGCGAGTACCCGTGAATAACCGTGACTGACCTTTGATCACCCTGGCGCGTGGCACATGTGTGGCACGCGCGCTAGGGCGCTCCGATGGCAAGCCGATCCGGACCGCAGGGAGCGCCAGCGATCGAGGACCGGAAGCGGCGCGGCAGCATCACCTACTGCTTAGGAGGTCGTCGGCCTGGACGCGGTGATCTGCCGAGTCCCAGATCGGGAGCCATGTTGGCTTCTCCGCGAGTGACCGTGAGTCTCCCTGGTTCACCGTCCGATCGGGCACGCAGCGGGCATGGCACCTTTATAGACCGGTTCGCGCGGTCAGTCGGCCCGAGTTCACAGCCGCGGTGAACGTGGCGTAGTCGCGCTCATTCTGGTCGCCGTAGGTGGCGGAGAAGTCCGCGACTGCCCGGTCGAAGGCGTCACCCTTGCCCAGGTAGGAGGCGATCGCGATGCGGTCGCCCCAGCGTGCATGGGCGCGGGCGAGGGTCGCACCGCAGATGCGCGCGTACACGGTGGCGCCTGGCACGAGCAGCCTCTCCACGTCCGCGCCGCCTTTCCAGTCGTGGAATTGCCGTACGTAATAGTCGCGGGTCACCCCGTCCAGGCCCCTGATCCGCTGCCAGCCCAGGAAGATGTCGGTCGCGGCCTGCATCAGCCGCTGGCCGGTCACCACCCGCTCGCCGTGGTGGGCATACCGGCTCTTGCCCACGAACCGCTCCAGTACGGATTCTTGTGCCTCTTTCACCTGCAGGAACAGCGGGTCGTTGTGGTCGCGGCCCATCAGCAGCAGGATGTAGCAGCGGGTCCCTACGCTGCCCACGCCGACGATTTTGCGGGCCGCGTGGACATAACTGAACTCCTCCAGTGGGTGGCCATGGCGGCCGAGGGTGTGCCGGTAGGAGGCAAGCAGCTTCTTGATCAGCGGGGTGGGGTCCTGCCATTCCGACCCCGGCACGATCAGGTCCTCGACCGGGACGATCAGCGGCGGATCCGGTACGATCCGCAGCTCACCGCCGAACTGGCTTGCCCGCTTGGCGTACACCCGGGTGCTGTCGTGGGTGTATGCCTCGGCCACATGCCGCTTCGCCCGGCGGGCCTCCTTCTTGTCCAGCCGCTTGACGCGCACCTCCTGGCGGACCAGTTTGAGCAGCATCCCGGCTTCCAGCTGGTCATACCAGGCGTCCAGGGTGCCCTCCCCAGCGGCCTGGCGCATCCGGCCCCGGTACTCAGCGACCCCCGCCATAACCACCGCGCGCCGGTCGGCCGGTGAGAAGCCGCGGAAGCGTCCCATCACCTCGAAGCTCGCCGCCATCCGCTTGACGTCCCACTCCCACGGCCCGGGCAGGGTCTCGTCAAAGTCGTTGATGTCGAACAGCATCCGCCGCTCGGGCGTACCGAACACTCCGAAGTTGGACAGGTGCGCGTCTCCGCACAGCTGCACGGTTATCCCCGACTCCGGGGTACCCGCCAGGTCGGCCGCCATGATCAACGCGGCGCCCCGGTAGAACGTGAACGGCGAGACCAGCATCCGCCCGTACCGGATCGGCACCAGTTCCGGCACCCGGCTAGCCGCCTGCTCTTCCAACAGCGCGACCGGGTCCGGGCGGTCTGGCCTCGGCTCCCACCGCGCGTGTGCCTCCCGCGGCACCTGCGCGCGGGCCGCTTTCCCCCTGGCGACCCGCTCCGCAACCGTCAGGTGTTCACGCCTCCACCTGGCCATGGACGGGGAGACCGTCGGCCCGATGGCTTCCGCCTGCCCTGTCCTGGCCCGGCGCACGCTCATCACGATTCCCGCCTCCGAACCTGCCCATATCCCGCCCTGGAGCGGCGGCTGCCACCCACGGGCCGCTGCCCATCGATGACCGTCATCCGGTACCTCCAGCAGACACAGGCTCACCGCCGCCCCTGCTGTTCCTAGTCTCCTCCGGTTTTCCGCTAGGCGCCAAGATCCGTGCGAGCGGCGGCGGGTCTGGGCTCGGCGAAGCCGAGCGCATGCGACGCGACCGCAGGGAGCGCCTAGACGCGGTGACCGAGAGCTGGACACTGGAGCGCTGAGGAAGACTACAACGCCAGCACGGCCGCGGGACCGGATGAGCATGGCTGATCAGTGGCGAGCTAAGGCGTGAGGGCCGGCGCGCGCCGGCCGGGCCTCCCAAGGCAGAGGCCGAGCGCTGGCGCCGCCTTGAAAAAGGTAAAGATAGTTCTCACCAACTGAAGCGTCAGAGCGTGCATGAAGCGTGCATGGCGCGTGCACGGCGCACGTCAGGCTCCCGGTAGCTATGCAGTCCCTAGATGTCGGAGCCGACGGTTTTACAGATGGGTCCCGCTACCATCGGAACATGTGCCGTGACCTGGGCAATTTCCCGCAAGCCGCTGCCGTTAGCCCGGGCCTATCCCACATATGTCCCGCGCCGTAAAGTTTGCTGGTCGGCCACAGCACAGGCGCGGCGGCGCTCGTCCAGCGAGCCGGGCCATGGGACGCAGGATTGGTGCTGTTCACTAGTTCTCAGTCATCCGCTGTCTACGCGCCTGGTGTCAGGCGCCGGAAGGGAGCACACCAGTGAGGCTGCCAGAACAAGAAGGCGACGCCGCCATTGCCGAAGCCAGCCACGCCCTCGAAGTGCTGCCCTCCGGCCAGGTAGACACTGCCAGCCGAATCGCCGCAGCCCAGGTCCGGGCAATCGTCGCGCTCGCCGGGGCTGTCGACCGGCTCGCCGGCGTCCTTGACCAACATCTCCCACAGATTGCTGGGAATCTCGGGCCGCCCCGATAAACCTGGGCCCCTTCTAGCAGCCTGGCGAGACGGGCCCTCGCTGGGCGGGTATCAGGCCGCCGACCGGGACGCTACCGAGGATTGGCCCGCACGGGCTGCAGGTCACGATCTGGGGAGCGTCCAGTCTGTCTGCCCGAGTCCGGTGTCGTCCCAGCAGTCTGTGAGACGACCGTGAGAGGGGTGGGGGTTCGGACGCGGATGCCCGCGCCGTCCCTCACCCATGTTCGGCCCACGGCAGCGGCACGCGGATAATCGCGCGAGCGGTGGCGGCGGTGGGCATCAGGTCGACTCTGCTCGCCTGAGGGTGGAGGGCTGGCCAGAATCCGATCGCACCCCCGCACCGGTCCTCGCCAAAGTGCCAGCTGCCTTGCTCGCCGAGGTAACGGTTGCCCAGGTCATCGACCGCCCACCAGGTCAGGTGCTGCTGTCCGGGCAGGTCACGATAGGGCAGCCCGGTGCGCACCCCGGGCACCAGCTCGACGTTGATGCCGAACTGCTCATCGCGGGACGTCATCGCGGTGACCGCCGCGGTCAGCCCCTCAAACGGCGGCGTGACCGCGCCGACCGTGACGATCCCGGGCCGCCCGCCGCGCTGGCCCCAGCGGGCCAGCAGCGACCGCCACGGCTCGGCCAGCCCAGCGGGACGCGCTACTGGCTCCGCACCACGAGGACGCAGCACGGCCAGCACCGCCCGGGCCTCGCCGATCACCGGGTCACCGGCGGCCAGCGCCCCGGCGGCGACCAGGGTCGCGATCGTGGTATCGAGCGCCAGCCGCAGGTCATGGAAGTCGTTCACCGTCGCCACCCGCTCCCACAGGTGACGCGCCACCGGGTCCTCCATCGGTAGCGGCTCCGTCCACACCTGGATGCCCGCGGGCTCGCCGAGCAGCTCGACCCGCTCGCCAGCCAGCTCGATCCACGCCGTATCCACGGCCAGCGGCGGGCGGACCTCATACTCGCCGCGCCACACCGGGTCACCGATCCGGGAACTGCCAAAGAACTCCTCGGTCACCGCCGCCCCGTGCTCGCCGGTGACCTCTAGCCTTCGCGCACCCGCTGGAACCAGGTGGCCGAACGGGTCACCGTGGGCCTGGTCAGGCCGGACCGTCACTCGCAGGGTCGTCGCGTCGTCGGTGAATGCGACGTAGTGGATGACCAGCTGGCCCCACGGCTGGTCTGTCACCCGCTCGCAGGGCACCACCCGCAGCTGTCCGATGCCTGGCGGCGCTGCGGGGGCAAGCTGGGCTGCCTGGCTGGTCACCAGGCCGTTGTGGTTCTCATCCGGGGTTAGGGGCCAGTACTCGCCAATGACAGCCTGCGCGGCCGCAGTGGTCATAGCGCCCGCGGCGACCAGGGCACCCCCCGTCGCAGCCAGCACCGGGTTCCACGGCGGACGGTCGAAACGGCCGCCCTCCCGCACCCACCGGTCCCCGGCCAGCCGCAGATACCTCTCCGCGTCAAACCCCGCCACGCGTCCATGCTGGCACACAGCCACGTGCTACCGCCCTCGTGAGGTCACCGGTCCAGCTGAGAAGTGGGCGGTTGCTTAGGAGGTCGTCTTGGGCAGCATGCTCACCTGCTCAGATGCAGCTTGACGATTGGTTGCGCTGTCCGCGAGTGACCGCTGAAGACCGCTGCTGCCTGCTCGTTCTGGCACGAATCTGGCACGGTAGATCGCTGGGTTATGAGCACCCGACGTGCGTCTTGCTGGTCTCCAGCGAGCCTGTGCATCCCGCTGACCAGGGTGCCGAGTTCGAAGCTGTCTCCCGTTGTCCGCTGGGTCGTCATTCTCAGCCGCTCGGGCGGTTCTGGTCCGTCCAATGGGACCGGCCAAAGATCTCGTACGAGAACAGGCCGCCGGGTGCCGACCACTTCTGGCCGGGCGGGAGCTGCGCGTACCGGAGTTCCTCCGCCTGTGGAAGACCGGTCGCGGGGTCGATGACGAGGATCTGCTGGACGTTGCACGAGGTGAACAGCACTCGGTAGGTGCTGGCGCCGTTGTTGAGGGGGATCCCGTTGCCGCAGTTCGCGTACCGTCCGGTGTAGGCGACCGCGGCCCCTTGTTTCCCTGAGACGTCCTTGACCATGCCCAGGCTCCGTATCCCGGGCATGGCGGCGAGCATCCGGTACAGCGCGGACCGTACCGCGGGCGTGACCGGCATCTGCAGGACTGTCGGCACGGCCTGGAGAAGGTAGGCACTCTGGCTGACTCGCGCATAATGCGACGATCCCGTCAAAAGCAATTCCTTCAGCCTGGCCGGGTCGGCGGGCAGCGTGCGCAGCTGCCGCAGCGACATGTCCCTATCACCTACCTGGAACGGCTGGGAACCATAGCTGGCCGACTGGGGGGTCAGCTTGCCAGGGGCGGTGCTGAGCGGCAGCAGCAGGGCGTAGCCGGAGTCTCCGTACGGGTCAGCCAAGGCGGTGTCCTGCCCGATCTTCGTCCAGACCGTAGGCGAGCCATCGCGGCGCCACGCCGCCTGGTCGCTGGGAGACGCCGGCCGCACCCACAGGGCCTGGGATAGGTACGGGCTTGGGTCGCGCGGCGATCGCGCCGCCCAGGACTGCACGCCGACCTCCTCAAGCACCAGGTAGGGGTCGTCCGCCGGGCCAACCTTGAGGAAGTTCCCTACGGTGCCGGATGTCACCCAGTACCGGGCGGGGGCGGGCTGCGCTGCCCGGGCCACCGTCCGGGCCGCCGTCAGCAGGATCTCCCGGCCAGCAGGCCCGGATGCAGGAACCGGCGGCGGTGCCTGGACCGCGGGGACCCCGGGCGCAGGAACCGGCGACGGTGCCTGGACCGCGGCGACCGTGGCGACCGCGGCCGCGGCAGCGACCACCGCGGCCGACAGGCCGGCTCGCAGCAGCAGCGCCCGGCGCGATGGGCGCCACCCGCCAGCCAGCGGGCGATGTAGGCGCCACGCTGCCCGGCGGCCCCGCTCGCCAAGCGGCAGCCGGGCCTTCGCGGTGGCGGCAACGCCCGGCTCTGGCGGCGGCTGCTCGCCGAAGTACTCCCGCACCAGTTGCAGTTCATCCATCACTGTCGATCCTCCTGATGCAATGCCAGCGTGATGCCGGTTACCTTGCGGAGCTTCGCGCGCGCCCGGCTGAGCCTGGACGCGACCGTGCCGTAGGGGATGCCGAGCGCGGCGGCCACGTCGGTGTTGCTGAGATCACCGAGCGCGACGAGCAGCAGCACCTCGCGTTCGCCGCGGGACAGATCGGCGAGCGCCTTGGCCAGCAGGCCGCGCAACGACCCAGCCGCCACCCGCTCCACGACGCGGTCAGCGTGCCCCTCGTCCGGTGGGGACAGGCCGCTGCGTGCCATTGCCCGGTACGCCCGCAGTTCCCGGCGCCGGTAGGCACTCAGATGGTTCGTCACGATCCCGTACAGCCACGCCTTCACGGTCCCCCGCCCGGGGTCGAACCGGCGGCGCACCTTGAACGCAGTGAGGAACGTCTCCGCCGCGATGTCGTCAGCGACATCTCGGCCCGCCCGCTTCGCGGCGTATCCGTGGATTTCAGCGAAATACCGGTCGAAGACCCGGCCGAACTGGGCCGGGTCGCGCAACGACAGCTCGATATCGCGTGCGTCATCGGGTTGCGAGCTGGCCGCATCTGCGCGCGTACCGGGATGCATGCTAGTCATGAGAGCCGGTCAGCCATGTTGGCGCCCTTCGGCGTAAGGAGCGGTCATCTCTGTTTGTCCAGAAGGCCACAACCCTTTCCCGCCGGGGGCCAGCGCATCGCCCGCTCCCATGACCCTGCATGATCTGGCCCGCACATGGCCCACAAGCGGTCCACTGACTGAGCCATCCCGTCATCCTCGCAGGCGCCGAATCCCTGGGGAGCGGTCGCCGCGTCCGGGGTCGCGAAGCGATCGCATGCGACGCCGAAGGCGCCCTTGACGCGGCGGCCGGGACCGGGACACTGATACGCCGAGGAAGACGGCCGCTCTAGCGGAACTAACGCGCCTAACGAATGCGCTTTGTTAGACCAGGTGGTCGCGGCGGCTGGGACGGCGCGGGCGCGCCGGGCGGGGCCTCCCCAAGGCCAGAGCCCGGCGCGGGGAGCGCCGGACGCGGGCCGCGCAGCGGCCCGCCTTGATCTAGTACGGCTCAATTCGGCAGTGGCCAGGCTCGGGCCAGGCTCGGGCTCGGATCGGCAGAACGAGGTCGGCGAGGCTGGTGACGACTGCTGTCGCTCCGGCGGCGGTGAGGCTGGTGTACGAGCCGGGTCTGTTGGCGTAGCCGATGCTGGCGATGCCTGCCCGGTTGGCGGCCTGGATGTCGGTGGTTGAGTCGCCGATGAGCGCGCATTCGGCCGGGGACGCGCGGAGTCCGGTGATGGCCTGCTCGATGAAGTGCGGGCTGGGTTTGAGCAGGTTCGGGTCGGGGCTGGTGCGTGCAGCTATCAGCTCGATCCGGTCATCGAGGCCGTGCAGGGCGAGGTAGGAGCGGACGGCGCGCTCGGCGTTGTTGCTGACGACGGCCACTGTGCGGCGGGTGTCGCGGCAGCTGGTGACGACATCGTGAACGTAAGGTGTGGGTCTGGCGGTGGCGACGGCGGCTAGTTCCTGGCTGGCCATCTCGGTTTCGACCATCGCAGCCAGGCCGGTGCTGACGGTGGCCGAGTAGGTGAAGACCTCGATCGGGTCCGGCGTGCGGGCGATCTCGTCCGGGATCTGGACGCCCTGGCCGGCGATGAGCTTGCGGAGCCGTCCGGCGACGATGGCATCGGGGAGTCCGGCGAAGATGTCACAGACAGGGCCGTCGAAGTCGAGCAGGACGTAGCGCGTCCGGGCGAGCAGGTTGCCGGCGGCATCGCCGGGGGCGGAGCCTGCTGTCATGCGGGGAACTCGTAGCTGATGGAGTCCCACATTGAGCTGAACCAGTCTCGTGCCTGCTGGATGCGGGGGATGTCGGTGGGCTGGCCGCTGTGCGCGGAGTGGTGGAACACCACGGCGTCCTTTCCCATCAGGTCGTAGATGTCGCGCTCGCCGCTGGCGAGCGGTATGCGTTGCCTGACGATCGGGTACAGGCCGAAGAACACTTCCTCGCCGTTGAGGATGTACAGCTTGAACAGCGGCGAGCAGGGATGGACCCGGATCTCGGCCGTGGCGCTCTGGAGCAGGCCGAGGCGGGTGAGTTCCTGCACGGAATCCAGGATGGCCTGCGCATGGCGGGCCGTGAGCCGGGTCACGCGGTCGCGGTAGTCCGCGTCGTCGGTGAGATCGTCGGCGCGGCAGGGTAGGACCATCGGCCGGGTGGTGTCGGGCAGCAGCATCCGGATGCAGATGCTCGCGGGCCGGATCCGGCCGATCCGGATCTTGTCTAGAGGTTCCTGGATGACGCCGTGCAGCGTCTCGCCGGAGAACCCGGCGAAGTCAACGCAGACGTGCTCGCGGGCGAAAGCCTGCTCGACGAACGGCCGGATGCCGACGGACGGCGCGGCGAATACCGGCGGCCCGGGTCCGCCTGCTGGCGGCGTGATGCCGTTCCCGCCGGTCTGCCCGCCCGCGTAGAGGAGTTCGGGGGTGGCGGGCTGGAACATCTGCTCGGCGGTCCAGCCGGGGAACATCTCCTCCAGCACCCGGCAGTGATCAGCGTAGGGCAAGGACCGCAGGGAGCCGCTGAGCCAGCGGTGCAGCTGCGCCCGGCTGGGGAAGGTCTGCTTCAGACCCGGGTCGAGCCTGCTGGCGGCCTTGTCGTACTCGGCGCAGAAGGTCGCGTAGTTCTGCCAGTGCCGCTGGCCCAGTAAGACCTTGAGCATGATCGGCTGTTCCGGCATGCGACCTCCCGCAAGAACTGTTGCGTCTCAGGCTAGCGATACGTGACGGCATACGAGACAACTAGAGACCTAACGTTACGTGACGCCTAAGACGCACCTAGCGACGTAACGCGTCTCTTGGCCAGCATCGGAGTGTGGACGAAACAGAGGCAGAGCCGGAAGTGCCCGCCGGGGCCGATGACCCGGATGCGTGCAGGGAGTGCGGCGGCGGGGCTGGAAGTTCCGCGGCTTCCGGAGGTCTGTGGCCGCCGCTGGCGACGCGGGCGAGCTGGCGCTGCTGACCCGCGACCGGGTTGCCTGCCTTGCGTGCACCGACCCGGCGGGGAGGGCGGGCGAGGGGCGCGACGATGACTGAGGCGACGGAACGCGAGATGGCATCGGGGTCATCGTGGAAGTGCAGCTGGACGTTCCCCGCCCGGCCCGAGCAGGTTGCGCGGGCACGTAAGTTCCTGAGCCGCATGCTGGCGGACTGCCGGATGCACGATGACGCCGTGCTGATCTGCTCTGAGCTGGCCACGAACGCGATCCTGCACAGCGAATCGGCGCAGCCGGGCGGGCAGTTCACCGTCCGTGCGGAGGTCCGCGACGGCGACTACGTATGGGTGGAGGTCGAGGATCAGGGCGGCCGGTGGGCCGAGTATGAGCGCTCGGACCAGCGCGGGCGGGGCCTGGAGATCATCGCCATGCTCGCGGACTACTGGGATGTCAGGGGCGACGACACCGGCCATGTGGTGTGCGCCCGGCTCGACTGGCCGGGGATACTACGCGACAGGGTGTGACAATCACTGTGAATGCCTGTAGCGTGACCTGACAAGTCAACAGTCCAGCCGTGGACGGTCATATGGCATTCGACTACGCGCCGCCGAAATACGCGCAAGTGGTCGCCGAGATCAAGCGCCGCATCGAGCAAGGCGACTACCCGCCGGGCACGCTGCTGCCCTCAGAACATCAGCTCGTGCAGGACTTCGGCGTGTCCCGGCCCACGGTCGTCAAGTCCCTGGCAGTGCTGCGGCAGGAAGGCTGGATCGACACCCAGCAGGGCCGCGGATCGTTCGTGCGCGGGCGCCCGGCCCTGGCCGACGCCGACCGCAGCCGCCCCGCCCGTGACGTGCTGGAGCTGCCCGAGACAGAGCTATCGGGCGAGCTGGTGCAGGCCGGGGTCAAGACCGCGCCGCGCCCGGTGCTGACGCTCCTGGGCCTGGACAAGGGCGCCAAGGCGTTCCTGCGGCAGCGGCTGCTCAGCCATGACGGCGAGCCCGTCGAGCTGGCGTCGGTCTGGCTCCCGCTGGACCTGGCCGCCGGGACCGACCTGGCGGCGCCGGACCTGCTGAACGAGAGCATCCGCCATCACCTGCACGCCCGCAAGCGCATCCGGTTCGACCACGCGGTAGAGCGGATCACCTCCCGGCACCCCACCGGGGAGGAAGCATCGCTCCTCCAGATAGCCGCCGACGCCTCGGTCCTGGCCGTGACCGTGGCCGTGTACGACGCAACCAGGACCCCGCTGCAGGTCGTTGACCTCGTGCTGCCCGGCGAGCGGCACGAGCTGCACGACGCCTACCCCTTCACCTAGGCCAGCCGCACCAGCCCGATGAAGGCCAGATTGAATAGCTAGTTGACAAGTCAGGTAGCTATATCTACTCTTGTCCTACTCCTGATAGCCCAGGACAACAGCTGGAGGCTTCATGGCAATACAGGGTCCGATCCCGGTGGAGTTCGGTCACGTGTTCCCGCGTGGCGCGTTCGCGGCCGGGGGGTTCGAGCCGGTGCGGGACTTCGAGGCGTCGAAGGCCGGGCGGTTCGTGCAGTCCAAGGACAAGCAGTCCGGGCTGCCGCTGTGGGTGGCCGACGTGATCGACGGTGACCCGCAGGCGCGGGATAAGACGGCGCGGGTGAAGGTCGCGGCGGCCGATCAGCCGGCTGCGAGATCTTATGGCGCGGATGGGGCACGACAGCGAGCGCGCGGCCATGATCTACCAGCACGAGGCGCGCGGCGCTGACCAGGCCATCACGGCAGCCATCGACCGCCACGTTCAGACCGAGCGGGACGACGACGACGACGGCCCTGCGGATGCGCTCGCCCCAGTGGGCTAATGGCACGTTAATGGCACGGAAGATCAACAACGGCCCGGAACGGTCAAGATCCAAACTCAGGATCATGGTCCTGAACTGGGATTATGGAGTGGAGCGGGTGACGAGAATCGAACTCGCACTATCAGCTTGGGAAGCTGACGTTCTGCCATTGAACTACACCCGCGAGACCGCCAGCCGCCTCCCGCAATCCTGCACGAGCCAGCGGCCAGCCTCGGCCTGACACGACATGTTACCGGAACCGGTAGGTTGCCAGCGTGCTGCTCTCCGACCGCGACATCCGGGCCCAGGTCGAGTCGGGCCGGGTCAAGATCGACCCGTATGCGCCCGAGCTGATCCAGCCGTCAAGCGTCGACGTGCGGCTGGACCGGTTCTTCCGGGTCTTCGAGAACCACCGGTACCCGCACATCGATCCGGCGGTGGAGCAGCCCGACCTGACCAGGCTGGTCGAGACCGCGGGCGACGAGCCGTTCGTGCTGCATCCCGGCGAGTTCGCGCTGGCCTCCACCTACGAGGTCGTCACGCTGCCCGACGATGTCGCCGGCCGCCTGGAGGGCAAGAGTTCCCTCGGCCGGCTGGGGCTGCTGACGCACTCCACGGCCGGCTGGATCGATCCCGGCTTCTCCGGGCACGTCACGCTGGAACTGTCCAACGTGGCCACGCTGCCGATCAAGCTGTGGCCGGGCATGAAGATCGGCCAGCTCTGCCTGTTCCGGACCAGCTCGCCCGCGGAGCACCCGTACGGATCGCCGGTCTACGGCTCGCGGTACCAGGACCAGCGCGGGCCCACCCCGTCCAGGTCGTTCATCAACTTCTACCGGACGGACGTGTGAGCAGAGGCGCATCGGCTCGCAACGCCCCGGCGGGCGCGGCACGTTACCAACCGGTAGGACTGGGCAGGTTATTTCACTGTGCGGGTAATTTAGGTTGAGGCAGCCCAGCACCCCCGGACGAGGACGGCCAGCAAATGAGCGAGCACTCCAGGCACCATGTGGACGAGCGGCAGGCACGGCAGGTCGCCGAGGCGGCCAGGGAGTCGGCCTGGCTGCAGCCGAGCTTCGGCAAACAGCTCTTCCTCGGCGACTTCCAGCTCGACCTGATCCACCCGCTGCCCCCGCCGGACGAGGACCTGACCCGGCGCGGCGAGGAGTTCTGCGCACGGCTGCGCGAGTTCTGCGACACGTCAGTCAGCGGCGCGGTCATCGAGCGCGACGCGAAGATCCCGGACGAGGTGATCAAGGGCCTGGCCGACCTCGGCGCGTTCGGCATCAAGATCCCGCCCGAGTACGGCGGGCTCGGCCTCAGTTACCTCTACTACTGCCGCGCGATGATGATCCTCGGGTCGGTGTCACCCGCGATGGCCGCGATGATGACCGCGCACCAGTCGATCGGCGTCCCGCAGCCGGTACTCCAGTTCGGCACCGACGAGCAGAAGCAGCGCTACCTGCCCAGGTGCGCCCGCGGCGAGATCAGCGCGTTCCTGCTCACCGAGCCCGACGTCGGCTCGGACCCGGCCCGGCTGAGCACCATCGCGGAGCCGTCCGCCGACGGCTCGGAGTACATGCTGAACGGCGTCAAGCTGTGGACCACCAACGGGGTGGTGGCTGACCTGCTGGTGGTGATGGCCCACGTGCCGAAGAGCGAGGGCCACCGTGGCGGCATCACCGCGTTCGTGGTCGAGGGCAAGGCCGACGGCGTCACCGTCGAGCACCGCAACAAGTTCATGGGCCTGCGCGGCCTGGAGAACGGGGTCACCAGGTTCTATCAGGTCCGGGTGCCCGCCGACTGCCGGATCGGCGGCGAGGGGAAGGGCCTGAAGATCGCCCTGACCACCCTGAACACCGGCCGCCTGTCGCTCCCGGCCAGCTGCGCGGCGGCCGGCAAGCAGGCGGTCAAGATCGCCAGGGAGTGGTCGTCCGAGCGCGTCCAGTGGGGCCGGCCGGTCGGCGAGCACGAGGCGGTAGCCAAGAAGCTCTCGTTCATCGCAGCGACCACTTACGCGCTGGAGGCCGTGGCCGAGCTGTCCAGCCAGCTGGCCGACGGCAAGCGGCAGGACATCAGGATCGAGGCGGCGCTCGCCAAGCTGTACTGCTCCGAGATGGGCTGGCGGGTCGTCGACGAGCTCGTGCAGGTCCGCGGCGGCCGCGGCTACGAGACGGCGGCATCGATGGCAGCCCGCGGTGAGCGGGGCGTGCCGGCCGAGCAGATGCTGCGGGACATGCGGATCAACCGGATCTTCGAGGGATCCTCGGAGATCATGAAGCTGTTCATCGCCCGCGAGGCCGTCGACGCGCACCTCGCGGCGGCCGGCGAGCTGATCGAGCCAGGGGTGCCGACCGGGCGCAAGGCACGCGCCGCCGCCAAGGCCGGCGGCTTCTACGCGAAATGGCTGCCCACCCTGGTCACCGGCAAGGGCCAGCAGCCGGGCGCGTACGGCGAGTTCGGGGCGCTCGCCGGGCACCTGCGGTACGTGGAGCGGACGAGCCGCAAGCTGGCCCGGGTCACGTTCTACGGCATGGCCCGCTGGCAGGGCAAGCTGGAGCGCAAGCAGGGCTTCCTCGGCCGGATCGTGGACATCGGCGCCGAGCTGTACGCGATGAGCGCCGTGTGCACCCGCGCACAGCAGGACGCGACCGGCCCGGCGGCCGCCGAGCGCGGCGGGACCGGATTCGAGCTGGCCGACGCGTACTGCAAGCAGGCCAGGCTGCGCTGCGATGAGCTGTTCGGCCAGCTCTGGGCTAACTCCGACGACGTCGACACGAAGCTTTCCCGGCGCGTGCTTGCCGGGCGCTACGCCTGGCTGGAGAACGGCATCATCGACCAGTCCGCGCCGGGCCCGTTGGTCGCCGCCGCGGAGCCGGGGCCGTCGAAGCACGAGAATGTGCACCGGCACGCCGGGTGATTAACGCAGCCCGCCGCCGGAAAACCCAGAGCCCTATTTTTAACGAGCCCGCGCCGCGGACCCGCCTGCCGATCTTGCGGGACCGGCCGCGGGCCGGTCAGCGACGACCGCAGCCGTAGGGCATCGAGTCGGGTTCCGCGGCGGCGGGTCCGGCCCGGTCGCAGGTCACCATTGGCTGCGCCGCAGCCCGAGGATCTGATCACGCTGCGCGAGGGCAGCACGCAGTTGGTCCCGTTCATCTTCAAGCTCTTTAACGCGGGCCTCGAGTTCAAGCACCCGGCGGACGGCAGCCAGCGTCATGCCCTCGCTCACGAGTTCCACCACGTACTGCACGATGGTGATCTCGTTGCGCGTGTACCGGCGCTGCCCGCCGGACGAGCGGGACGGCCGCACCACCCGGAACTCGTCGAGCCGCCGCAGGAATGCCTGCTGGATCTCCAGCATCTCGGCGACCTGCCCGACCGTGAACAGTGGCAGGTTCTCGTCATCGAACGGCAATGACCGCATGGCTGCCTCCATGGATGGTCCGGGCCCGGACGGCTCGCATGCGGCCGCCGGGCCCGGACAATGTACCTCCGCGGTCGTTACGCCGCGTTCACTGCGACCGCTGCGTCAGGCCTTGATCGCCTTGGCGTCGGTACGGACCTCGATCTTGCGTGCCTTGGCCTGCTCCGGCACCGGGACGCGGACGGTCAGCACGCCCGTGTCGAAGCCGGCCTCGATGTGGTCGGCGTCGACCGCGTCGGAGAGGTAGACCTTCCGGGTGAACGAACCCGTTATCCGCTCGCGGATGAACGGCTTCTCGCCCTCGGCGTACTCCTCGCGCCCGCTTCGCGCTGACGGTCAGCACGCCGCGGTCAACGGTCACCTCGATGCTGTCGGGGTCGATGCCCGGCAGGTCGAAGCGCAGCACGATGCCGTCCGCCTGGCGGACGGCGTCCATCCGGATGGCCGCATGCGGCCTCGCGATGGTCGTGCCAGCTGTGCCGAGCGCCCGCTGCGCGAGCCGGTCAAACTCGGCGAAAGGATCAAACGTTGTCAGCAACACTGCAGTTCACCTCCGTGTGAGTACCAGGAACCAGATATACCGGCCCAAGTAAGCTCTCGTCTCTATTCTAGCAAACCTCAAATTTGAGTTGCATATTCCTTCCCCGGGCTGGATGTTATTTCATGATCACGGAGGATCCGCGCGCACGTGAGCCCGCGCTGCCGGCTCCTCCGCGATCTAGGGCTACCGGCTAGGCGGCGCGCCAGAGGGGCCGCGGCGCTGGCGGTGACTGGGGGGACGGCCGGCTAGGAGACGCGCTCGATGATCGTGGCGTTGGCCTGGCCGCCGCCCTCGCACATGGTCTGCAGGCCGTACCTGCCGCCGGTGCGCTCAAGATCGTGCAGCAGCTTCGTCATCGTGATCGCGCCGGTGGCGCCGAGCGGGTGCCCGAGCGCGATCGCGCCGCCGCTGACGTTGGTCTTCTCCAGGGACCCGCCGGTGTCCGCCGACCAGGCGATCAGCACCGGCGCGAATGCCTCGTTGACCTCGAACGCGTCGATGTCGCCGATCTTCAGCCCGCCCTTGTCGAGCGCCAGCTCCGTTGCCGGGATCGGGCCGGTGAGCATGAACACCGGGTCGGATCCGATCACGGCGAGCGAGTGGATCCGGGCCCGCGGCGTCAGGCCGTAGCGGTCGACCGGCGTCCTGCGACGCGATCATCAGCGCGGCCGCGCCGTCCGAGATCTGCGACGCGGTGGCCGCGGTCATCTCCCAGCCCTCGCGCAGCGGCGCCAGCGCGGCCATCTTCTCCAGCGACGTGTCCCGGCGCGGGCCCTCGTCCGTGGTGATGCCGCCGACCGGGGTGATCTGGGCGGCGAACCTGCCCTCGTCGATCGCGCGGATCGCCCGCGGTGGCTCTCGCAGCGCGTACTCCTCCAGGGCCAGCCGCTTGATCCCCCACTTCTCGCAGACCAGCTGGGCGCCGCGGAACTGGGAAATCTCCTGGTCGCCGTACCGGTCCCGCCAGCCCTGCCCGAATGGCGGCGGCATGCCTGCCTCCATCGCCAGCCCGACGGTCGAGCCCATCGGCACCATGCTCATGTTCTCGACGCCGGCCGCGACCACGAGATCCTGCGTCCCGGACAGCACCGCCTGCGCGGCGAAGTGCACGGCCTGCTGAGACGAGCCGCACTGCCGGTCGATGGTGACGCCGGGCACGTTCTCCGGCAGGCCCGCCGACAGCCAGGCGTTGCGCGCGATGTCGATAGACTGCGGGCCGATCTGGGAGACGCAGCCCATGATGACGTCATCGACGGCGGCAGGGTCCGCGCCGGTCCGCGCGACAAGCTCGGTCAGCACGTGCGCCGCCAGGTCGACCGGATGGACGCCCGCCAGCCCGCCGTTCCGCCTGCCGACCGGAGTCCGCACCGCCCCGACGATGAATGCCTCCGCCACCATGCCTCCATCAGCCTGCCTGTGCCGCCTGCCCGCGAACGCGCTGACCGCGACCCGCCTGGCCAGCGGCCGGGCAGCCGGTTCGCCCCGGCGCAGTGCACGGTTGCTCCGAGAATATCACGGCGTTTATATACCTACAACGCTCTGACCTGCGATTATATCATTTTAGCGGAGGAAGAACCGACCCCAATATAGGGGCAATATCGGTGCCGGACAGGCCTCAAAATAATTCCCAGGCCATACGCCAGGCCACACCCGCAGTGACGCTGAGCGCAACGTCATGTCCTGGCCGCACTCCTCCAAACAGAGCCAGGACGCGCCAGTGACTCGGCGGTCCTGCGGGATGCGGATGACCGGCAGGTCGGCCAGGCCCAGCAGCCGGGCCACACAATATCTGTGCATGCCCTCGCCCAGCATGGCCCCCATTGACCGAGGCACACGGGAAAGGGCACCAGGCTGCGCCCGGTGCCCCTTCCTTCCCCGTTCCCCCGTCCCCCGGCTAGGTGCCCTTGGCGGCCTCGAAGAGCCGGGTCGTACACGTCGGTGTCCACCAGCAGGAACCAGCGTGCTAGGCCGTCGTCCGAATCCGCCGCGCCTCTTTCATGCACAGGTCAAGAGACGGTCAAGCGACCCCATGGACACCGGCCCGTGATGCCTGTACCGTCCCCAACAGCGCACTTTGCGCCGAGTCAAGCACTGGGGGGGCCCTATGCATCGCAGACTCAAGCTGCTCGCTGCCATCGTGGCGAGTGGGACAGCACTAGCCCTGACGATGCCGGCTGTTGCCAGCGCCAGCACCAGGCCCAACACGCCGCCGTCAGCGGGCACCATCGCCGGGAGCATCATGAACGGGCACCGGCACGTGTTCAGGATTCGCGCAGGGCGCATCTTTGACGTGTCGGACGGCGTTCGCGGTATCGGGCGCGGCGACAGGATGGCGCTGGAGTCGCGCTACCGCAAGCACCGGCACCACCCGCGCTCACGCAAGCGGTGGCATGTCGTCGGCACGTGGAGGCTGCACCGGGGCCAGAGAAACTTCGTCGGCCGCACCTGGTCGGCCTTTCCCGGCTTCTTCACCCTGCGATTCAAGATCGCCCACCATGGCCATCTGCTGCGCGGATCGCAGTCCAATCGCTTCTATGTCAAGGTGCGGAAGTTCCACATCCACAAGAGGCACAAGCCGCATGGTCGGCCTGGTGTCTACAATGCCATCCTGCCCGGCTGGGACAGCGTCCAGTGCGCGAGCATCGAAGGTGGCCTCGGCGGCGGCGGCGTTGATGTCATTCCGCCATTCAGGCAGTTCAATCACAGCCAGCCGGTCCAGGTTTACCAGGTGTCGTTCTACAGCAACTACTCGAATGGCGCATGGGGACCGTGGCAAGTGGGCAGCGCGCTGCCGCAGACGGTAGAGGTGACCGGGGCCGACCCGACCACCATCAACATCGCTGGGGGGAGCGGCGAGGGAAGTACGCCGGATGAGCTGGGGACCACCGCGCCGCTCGACTTTTACGGCCAGGCGGGAGACCACCTGATCGCGTGGGACTTGGAGGTCAACGGCCAGAATGGGTGGCAGTGGCTGAACCCCAACGACCTGTACCAGGCTGAGTACTACCAGCAGTACGACCAGAACGGCAACTTCCAGAACCAGTCCAACGTCTGCCATACCTACCGGGGGATAGGCTTCGGGCCCAGGAGGTAGCCCGCAGGGACGTAAGGGCCGGGTCTCAGTCACGGGAGGCCTGGCCCTTCCTTGCACTTGCGCCTCGATGAGCGCGGCGCAGACCTCGTCCAGGCTGGCCAGCCGGGTTGGATGGTCATCACCTTTGCCGAGGTCGCGATAGCCCTTCTCCATGCCGGTCCCGGCCAGATCGCACCAGGCCAGCAGGTGGTCGGCCGCTGGCCCGGCTCGCGCTCGGCCAGCCAACCAGCCCCGGCCAGCGGGACGCCGCCGAGCGCCTGGTGGCCGGCCGGATAGACGTGCTGAGCCAGCAGGTGACCGTGCTGCGCAGGCTGCAGGAGTCGGTTCGGCACCCGGACGCCACGGCGCCGGTTCGCGAGATACTCGAATGGCGGGGCTGGTGATGACGGCGATCCCGCCCGGCGCCTCATCCTGACTGCGCGGCCACTGCCGGCCGGCCGCGGCCGGCCTTATGCTCGAAGGGACGAGACCCCCGGAGGCAGTGGTGACGACAGGGCTGATCCTGCTGGCGTTCCTGGGCGTCCTGGTCACGTTCTTCATCACCAGGATGCGGCGCAGGCTCGGGCTTGCCGTGACCGGCAAGACCTGGGCCGTCAGCATCGCGGTATTCGCGATCATCGTGCTCGGCCTGTGGGCGTCATCCCAGCGCTGACCCGGCGCCGGGGCGCAGCCGCTGGCCCCGGTTCTTGTCCCGCCGCTGGCCCGGTGCCTGGCCCGGTCAGCGCCCGCTGATACCGCCGCTCAGCGGGACCTCGAACCAGACGGCCTTGCCGTCATGGGTCGGCCGGGATCCCCACCGGGTCGCCAGCTGATCGACCAGGTAAAGCCCGCGGCCGCCCTCGTCGTTCTCCCCCGCGTTGCGGATCCGGGGCAGCCGGAGATCGGCATCGAAGACCTCGACCCAGATCGAGGCCGTCCCGCGCCGGAGCCTGAGGGTGAACTCCTTGCCGGCCAGCCCGCCGCGGCCGACCGCGGACGGCAGGTCTGGCCAGTCGGCCAGCAGATCGTCTTCGACATCGCGCCAGCTCGGGGCCGGGCTGCCTGCCGGGCTGTGGCCAAGCCCGGCGGCCAGTGCCTCCGCCGCGCCTGGCCCCTCCGCGACGAACTCGTTCCGCGGGCTGGGCGAGATAGCCGCGTGCAGCACGACGTTCGTGACCACTTCGGACACCAGCAGGCAGGCCAGGTCTACCTGCTCGACCTCCATCCCCCAGCGGACGAACGTGTCATGCGCCAGCCGCCGTGCCTCGGACACCTTGATCGGTTCTGCCGGGAAGTTGCCCTCCCAGGAGGCGAGGTCCGTTGCGGAGGTGCGGACCACCACGATGGCCATGTCGTCGTCGATGTCCCCGGGAACGGCCTGCTCGGCCGCCTGCGCGATGTCCTCGACGCTGCCGCGGGCGACCGACCGCACGGCCTCCCGCAGCATCTGCAGCGCCTCGGCCTCGGTGTAGTGCCCGGTCCCGTCCGCGCGCTGGCGCCGGTCGGTCAGGCCGTCGGTGTAGAACACGAGCGTCGAGCCTGGCTCGAGGTACCGGATCTCCTCCCGGAAGGGCACGCCGGCGATGCCCTTGCCGCGCACGCCGAGCAGCACGCCCTTGTGCTCGATCTCCATCTGGCCGACGTCCAGGCCGGTGACGAGGAGCGGCGCGTCATGGCCCGCGTTGGCGAACGACAGGCTGCGCGACCACGCGTCGTAGACCAGGTACGTGCAGCTCACGATCGGCGGATCAGCGGCCGGGAAACCGTGTTCCTGCGCCTGCGACGGGCCAAGCGTCCGGCACCAGTCGTCCAGCCTGCGGAGTATCTCGGCCGGCGGCTTGTCGTCCTGGGCGAAGGCGCGCAGCGCCGCACGCAGCTGGCCCATGATCGCCGCGGCGCGCGCGCCCCGCCCCTCCACGTCGCCGATCACGATCCCCACCCGCCCGGCCGACAGCGCGATGATGTCGTACCAGTCGCCGCCGACCTGGGTCTGGATGCCCTGGCCATGGGTCTCGAGCGGTTTCGCCGGGACGTACTTGTAGGCGACCTCGAGGCCGTCGATGGCCGGCGGGGCCTGCGGCAGCAGGCTGGTCTGGAACGCCAGGGCGGTCCGGCGCTCCTCCTCGAACAGCATCGCGTTGTCGATCGCGATCGCGACCCTGCTGGCGATCGCGCTGAGGAACTCGCGGTCGTCGGCCCCGTAGCGCGGCTCCTCCCGCTCCGTCAGCGCCGACAGCGCCAGGCTCATCACGCCGAGCAGCTCGCCGCGGGCGATCAGCGGGGCCGCGATCACCGACCTGAGGCCGATGTCGACGCAGGTCTGCATGCTCTCCGGGCGCGGCACCGGGAACGCCTGCGCCGCCAGGTCCGCCACGACCACGGTGTCCATGCGCTCCATCGCCTGCTGGCAGAAGTGGCCATCCGGGTACCTGATCTGCTCTCCGGGCATGGCCCAGGTGCCCGGCTCAGGCATCCATCCCCTGGCGTGCAGCTGCGCCCGGCGGACCAGCTTCTCGCCCTGGAACAGGTCGATCAGGCAGTGGTCGGCGAACTGGGGCACCAGCGTCTCGGCCACCTGCCGCAGGGTGGTGCCGAACTCAAGCGATCCGGCCAGCCGTTCGCCGATGCGATCGATCAGGCCGATCTGCTCCCGCTCGTTCAGGTTGCCGTGCCTGGTCGCGGCCTGGGCCATGATCACGATGCCGGTGATCTCGCCGCCCGCTGGACGCAGCGGAACCGCATGCGCGCGGACAAGCATGCGGGAACCGTCCATCCGCCGGATCGCGAACGTCCCCTCCCATGCCCGGCCGCGCAGTACCTGGCCCGCGAGCTCATTGCCCTTTCGCAGATCGCCTTCTTCGAATCCGAGGGAAAGCAGCGAGTGGCCGACGAGATGGCCCGGATCGTCCGGGAATCCGAACAGCCTTACCGCGAAAGAATTCGCGTACTGCAGATTTCCCAGCCGGTCGGTGACGACAATGCCGGCCTCGGCCTGGTCGAGGACGGCGTCCTCGTCAAGGCTCGCGGTAATCTCGCCGACCGCGCCGTCACCTGGCCGCTTCACCGCGCTGCCGCCAGTCCATGGGTGCCATAGCTGGCGCGCCTGCCGCCGCATGGGTCACAGCCTCGTAACGAACACGTGCACGGCGACATCGCGGGACAGTTCCGCTGCGGAACCGCTGACCTTGCCCACACACGTCACCTGCACGCCGTCGTCGCTCACCGAAAGCGTTACCTCGCGTCCCGGCTGTATCCCTATCTCCTTTAGTTTAAGCATCAAATCCTGATCGCTCTGGACTTGCTCGCTTATTCGGCGAATCACTACCGGTTCCGCGCGCGCTGATGCGATCTTGGTCATCGCCACCGCGTCCTCGAGCCCGGCGGCTATTGCCCGCTTACTAGCGTCGTCCGGTATCCCGAGCTCGTCGAGGCCGGGAATGATATTCCCGTGCGGACAGCGGATGGGATACTCGAGCAGCTCGGCCAGCCGCCGCTCCACGTTGTCGGAGATCACGTGCTCCCACCGGCAGGCCTCGATGTGAACCTCTTCCCAGGGCAGCCCGATGACCTCGACCAGCAGGCACTCGGCCAGCCGGTGCTTGCGCATCACGCCGACCGCGAGCGCGCGGCCAGGGCCGGTCAGCGACAGCTGGCGGTCGCCCTCGACCCGGACCAGCCCGTCGCGCTCCATCCGCGCGACCGTCTGGCTCACCGTCGGGCCGCTCTGCGAGAGCCGCTCGGCAATGCGGGCGCGCAACGGGACGATGCCTTCCTCTTCGAGCTCGAAGATCGTGCGAAGGTACATCTCCGTGGTGTCGATCAGCCCGTGCGCTGTCAAGGGATCCTCCCTCCAGCACCGATGTTATGCCTGCGCGCCCCGGCGGCGAACCAGGAAAAACGCGCGGTGGCGCAGGCTAACGCAGAAGTAAGCGGCTCGCCATCAGGAAAGCCGCTGCTGACCCGGAATTACCGGAACTCCCCTGCTCATCCATCACGGCGCCTGGCGCTCGATCACCCACTGGCCGCCGAGGCGCCGGTAGCGGAACCTGTCGTGCAGCCGGTTCACTCGTCCCTGCCAGAACTCAACGGTCACCGGCGCCACCCGGTACCCGCCCCAGAACTCCGGCATCGGCACCGGGGTTGGGTCCGGCCACCGCGCGGCCAGCCGCTCGTAGCGCTGGTCAAGCTCGGCCCGGGACCCGATGACCGACGACTGCCTGCTCGCCCACGCGCCGAGCTGTGACCCGCGGGGACGGCTGTGGAAGTAAGGCTCGCTCTGCTCGGCGGACAGCGCCGTGACCGTCCCCTCGATGATCACCTGGCGCTGCATCGCGTGCCAGGGGAAGAGCAGGCATGCCCGCGGGACGGCGGCGAGGTCGGTGCCTTTCCTGGACGTGCGGTTGGTGTAGAAGGTGAAACCGCCGGAATCGTGGCTCTTGAGCAGCACGGTGCGGGCTCGCGGCTGGCCCTCGGCCGAGATCGTCGCCAGCACCATGGCGGTCGGCTCGGGCAGCGGGACGGCCATGGCCTCCGCCAGCCACCGGGAGAACTGGGTGACCGGGTCGGCGGCCAGCACGCCGGCCTCAAGGCCGCCCGCTGCCTGGCCGGTTTCGTTGCCGCCGGCCGCCCGGCGGACGCCGTCCGGGCCGGCTAGCTCATCAGCGTGCCGCATGAGACCAAGGGTAGTGATCACCGCTGCCCGGACCTCAGCCGCCCGCCGCCCGGCTGTCAGCCTGGCGATGGCCGGACACTGCACGGCGCAGTTAGCGTATTGCGCCCCGCGCGCGGTTGAATGGACCGGCTGGCTATTTATGGCCGTCCCGGCCGCCGGGTCGGACCGCTGATCTGGCGGGAAGCCGGGCCACCGGCCAGCTACTGACAAGGGAGACGGAGGCACGGCAGATGTCCGACTTCACGCCCGGACTCGAGGGCGTCGTCGCGTTCGAGACGGAAATCGCCGAACCCGACAAGGCAGGCGGCTCGCTCCGCTACCGCGGCGTTGACATCGAGGAACTCGTCGCGCACGTGGATTACGCGCACGTATGGGGGCTGCTGGTAGACAACGCCTTCGCGCCCGGGCTGCCGCCGGCCGAGCCGTACCCGATCCCGGTCCATTCCGGCGACATCCGGGTGGACGTGCAGAGCGCGCTGGCGATGCTCGCGCCCTCCTGGGGGCTGCGCCAGCTGCTCGACATCAGCGATGAGCAGGCTCGCGAGGACCTGGCCCGGGCTTCGGTGATGGCACTGTCCTTCGTCGCGCAGTCGGCCCGCGGACCTGGCCTGCCGATGGTCCCGCAGCGGCAGGTGGACGCCGCCAAGACGATCACCGAGCGGTTCATGATCCGCTGGCGCGGCGATCCCGACCCGCGGCACGTGAAGGCGATCGACGCCTACTGGACATCGGCGGCCGAGCATGGCATGAACGCGTCCACGTTCACCGCCCGGGTGATCGCCTCCACCGGGGCCGACGTGGCCGCCGCGCTGTCCGGTGCGGTGGGTGCCATGTCCGGCCCGCTGCACGGCGGAGCCCCGGCGCGGGTGCTTTACATGGTCGAGGAAGTCGAGAAGACCGGCGACGCCACCGCCTATGTCAGGCAGGCGCTGGATAACGGCGATCGGCTGATGGGCTTCGGGCATCGCGTCTACCGCGCCGAGGACCCGCGGGCCCGGGTGCTGCGCAGGACGGCCAGGGAACTGGGCGCGCCCAGGTACGAGGTAGCCGCGGCGCTGGAGAAAGCGGCGCTTGACGAGCTGCACGCCCGGCGGCCGGACCGGGTGCTCGCGACCAACGTGGAGTTCTGGGCGGCGATCATGCTTGACTTCGCCGAGGTGCCCTCGCACATGTTCACCTCGATGTTCGCCTGCGCGCGCACGGCCGGCTGGGCGGCGCACATCCTGGAGCAGAAGCGCACCGGCCGGCTGATCCGGCCAAGCGCCCGCTACATCGGCCCGAAAGCCCGCTCGGTCAGGGACGTGCCCGGCGCGGCCGATGTCCTGGACCAGGATGTCTGAGCAGCGGCCCGGTCAGGGCACCCCGGCGGCTCCGGGAACGGCGGCGGCCGGCATCAGCATCCCGGCGAGCCTGCGGCCGGCCGACGGCAGGTTCGGCTGCGGCCCGTCCAAGGTCCGGCCCGAGCAGCTGGCCGCGCTGGCCGGCCCGGGCGCGGCGCTGATGGGGACGTCGCACCGGCAGGCACCGGTCCGCTCGCTGGTCCAGCGGATCCGGGAGGGCATGGCCGGCTACTTCTCGCTGCCCGATGGTTACGAGGTCGTGCTCGGCAACGGCGGCACCACGGCATTCTGGGAGATCGCGGCGTTCGGCCTGGTCGATCACCGGTCGCTGCACCTGAAGTTCGGCGAGTTCTCGTCGAAGTTCGCGAACGTGACCGCGGCCGCGCCGTGGCTGGAATCGCCGGTGGTGATCGAGTCCGCGCCGGGCGCGCACCCGGCAGCCCGCGCCCAGGCCGGGGTTGACGCGTACGCGCTGACCCACAACGAGACGTCCACCGGCGTGGCCATGCCGGTCGGCCGGGTCGACGGCGCGGATCCCGGCGCGCTGCTGCTTGTGGACGCCACCAGCGGCGCGGGCGGGCTACCGGTGCAGGCCGGCGACTTCGACGTGTACTACTTCGCGCCGCAGAAATGCTTCGGCGCGGACGGCGGGCTGTGGATCGCGCTGATGTCGCCCGCGGCGCTGACCAGGGCGGAGCACATCGCGTCCGGTGACAGGTACATCCCGGAGTTCTTCTCGCTGCCGGTCGCGATCAGCAACTCCCGGCTGCAGCAGACCTACAACACGCCATCGGTGGCCGACCTTATCCTGCTGGCCGACCAGGTGTACTGGCTGCTTGACCAGGGCGGCCTAGACTGGGCGGTCGGCCGGACGGCCGACTCGTCGGCCCGGCTGTACGAGTGGGCGGAGAAGGCACCGTACGCGACTCCGTTCGTGGCCAGCCCGGAGCAGCGCTCCCAGGTGGTAGGGACGATCGACTTCGACGAGACAGTCGACGCCGCCGCGCTGGCGGCCGCGCTGCGGGCGAACGGGATCGTCGACACCGAGCCGTACCGCAAGCTCGGGCGCAACCAGCTGCGCATCGGTATGTTCCCGGCCATCGATCCGGCCGACGTGCAGGCGCTGACTGCCTGCATCGACTACGTCATCGAGCGCCTCTAGGAAGGCCGCACCCACCCGTCAGCCCCGGCGACCTTGTCAGCCTGTCAGCCCCGGCAGCCCTGCCAGCCCCGTCCCCGGCGGCCCCGGCGGCCCCGGCGGCGTAGCAGCCCGGCGCGTGGCGGCCGGGCGCGGAGGTGGTGGATCGCGCGATCGCACACCACCAAAGGTGGTCGATCGCGCGATCCAGCACGTCTGTAACCCCGCTCACTGGTCGGCGCGGCCCAGCCCAAGGCCACCTGGCAGGCCGGGCTGCCCAGCCCGGGCTGACGACCGGAATCCCGCCCAGGCTGACGACCGGAATCCCGCCCAGGCTGACGGGCCGGAATCCTGCCCGGGCTGATGGCAGCCGTGTCGGATGCTGGACTTGATACTGATGTGGTGACGATTGACGTACGTGAGCCGTTCCGCCTGATGAATGGGGCTGCGGTGTCGCCAGGGCGACACCTAACGCCCATCCATCAGGCGGAATGCCGTTCCGGCGGCCAGGGAATCTGCATCGGACATCAACAGCCGCAGAAAGGCGGTCCTGACTCAGCCGGGGTCGTGCAGCGGCCAGGCACCGATGACCTCGTGCCTGGGGCGCGGGCCGAGGAAGCTACGGATCAGCCGGATCTCGCTGGCCTGCCACGGCGCCCCGGCGTAGCCGGACATCGATTCGATCAGGGCGCGCACATCGGTGAGCTCGCGGCAGTGCGCGAGGGTGAGGTGCGGCGTGAACCGCTTGCCCTCGTCCGGCGGCGGTGCCCCGGCCCGGCGGCAGCCCGCCGCCACCGAACCAGCCAGTCTGGTCAGCGCGCGGCAGTCACCGCCGATCCCGGCCCAGAGCACCCGCGCCCTGGCCGGCCTGGCCAAGGCGCCCGCGCCGACCACGGACAACGTGATTGCCGGGTGCCGGTGCGCGGCGCGCTCCAGCCGCGGCCCCAGCCGCCCGGCGGTGATCTCGTCCACCTCGCCGAGGAACGCGAGCGTGAGGTGCCAGCTGCGGCGGTCGGTCCAGCGCAGTTGCGGCCATGTGTCCCGCAGCGGGGCCGTCGCCGCGGCAAGCTCGTCAAGCGCTGCCGCGGGCGGCGCGATCGCGACGAACAGCCTCATCCGGTCATTGATAGCCGGCCACCAGCCGGATCGCCGCGCCAAGTGTGCCGCCGTGCTGTGCTCAGTCGCCGACTGACCCGTCGATGCACTGGCGGAGCAGGTCCGCGTGTCCGTTGTGCCGGGCGTACTCCTCGATCATGTGGGTCAGGATCCAGCGCAGCGAGAACCGCTGGCCCCGGCGCTCCCCCGTGACGTCAAGCGACGGGGCCGCGGCGACCAGTTCCCTTGCCCGTTCGCAGTCGCTGTCCCAGGCGGCAAATGCCTCCGCCACGTCGGCCGTAGCCACATCGTCGAAATCGCCGTCCGGGTTCTCTTCGGTGCAGAACCGGAACGGCGCCTCCAGGCCGGCCAACACCCGCTGGAACCAGCTCCGCTCGACCTCGGCCATGTGCCGGACCAGGCCGAGCAGGGACAACGTGGACGGCGGCACGGCGCGCTCCCGCAACTGGCCGTCGCTGAGTCCCTCGCACTTCCAGGCGAGCGTGGCCCGGTGATACTCGAGCCAGCCGGTCAGCATTTCCCGTTCGGCCGCCTCGCCAGCGGCATGGGACCACCTTTCGCCAGTTATGGGACCACCCGGGAGCCGATCAGCAGTGGTGCGCCGCTGCCGGTTCACTCGCTGCCAGACCGATCAGCGGATCTGGGAAGGCAGCGATGGCGTTCCGGGAGGTTCAGGTGCACGAGATCCGAGAGGTGCTGCGGCTGTGGCTGCGGGGTGAGGGGCTGCGCTCGGTGGAGCGGCTGGCCGGGCTGGACCGCAAGACCGTCCGGCGGTATGTGGCCGCGGCGCAGGCGTGCGGGCTGGATCGGGCCGGCGGCGAGGGGCAGCTGAGCGATGAGCTGATCAGCGCGGTGGCTGAGCGGGTCCGCCCGCACCGCACCGACGGGCACGGGCAGAGCTGGGCGGTGCTGGCGGCGCATCACGAGGAGATCAAGGGCTTGCTGGACGAGGGCCTGACGGTGGTGAAGGTCCGGCGAGCTGCTGGCCCGCCGGGGCGTGGTGGTGCCCGAGCGGACGCTGCACCGCTACGCGCTGGAGGTGCTGGGCCACGGGCGCGCGGCCAGGAAGACGACGGTGCGGGTCGCCGACGGCGAGCCGGGCGCGGAGTGCCAGGTCGACTTCGGGAAGATGGGCCTGCTGGACGACCGGGAGGCCGGGCGGCGCCGGGTGGTGCACGCCCTGATCTTCACCGCCTGCTACTCGCCGGCACTGCTTTGTGTGGCTGAGCTTCCGCCAGGACCTGCCGGCGGTGATCGCCGGGTTCGAGGCGGCGTGGGCGTTCTTCGGCGGGGTGTTCAAGGTCGTGATCCCCGACAACATGGCCGCGATCGTGGACCGGGCGCACCCGACCGAGCCCCGCTTCAACCAGGCGTTCGCCGAGTACGCCCAGGACCGGGGGTTCGTGATCGACCCGGCCCGGGTCCGCCGCCCGACGGACAAGCCCAGGGTGGAGCGGACGGTGCCGTTCGTGCGCGGCAGCTTCTTCGCCGGCGAGGACTTCGTCGGCCTGGCCGACGCGCAGCGCCAGGCGGAGGCCTGGTGCGCCGGGCGGGCCGGGCAGCGGATCCACCGGCACCACCCAGTGCCGCCCGGCCGAGCTGTTCGCCCTGGAGGAGGCGCCGCGGCTGCTGCCCGCCCCGGTGTTCCCCTACGACCTGCCGTCTATGCCAGCCCGAAAGTGCACCGCGACCACCACATCGAGGTCGCCAGGGCGCTGTACTCGGTGCCCGGCGCACCTGATCGGCCAGCACGTCGACGTGCGCGCCGACCGCCAGCTGGTGCGGGTCTTCCACCGCGGGCAGCTGGTCAAGGTCCATCCCCGCGCCCGGCCCGGCGGCCGGGTCACCGACCCCGCTGACCTGCCGGCCGAGAAGACCGCCTACGCGATGCGGGACCTCGGCTACCTGCAGCGCCTGGCCGACGAGCCGGGCCGGCGATCGGCGCCTACGCCGCGGCGCTGCTGGACCACCCGCTGCCCTGGACCAAGATGCGCCAGGTCTACGCGCTGCTGGGCCTGGTCCGCAAGTGGGGGCCGCGCCGGGTCGAGGCGGCCTGCGCCCGGGCGCTGGAAGCCGAGGCCATCAGCGTCCCGCTGATCGGGCGGATGCTCGAGCGGGCCACCGAGGACCAGCACCTGCCGCACACCCCGCCGCTGCCGTTCCCCGGCCGCGCCGCCCCGGTTCGCCCGCGACGCCGCCCACTTCGCCACCGGCCAGCGCCCCGCTGCGCCAGGCCCGCACGACCGGCCGGCGGCGCGGCATGAGCGCGCCCGCCCCGGTCATCACCCCCGAGCTGCGGTCGCTGCTGCGCACGGTCAAGCTCGGCCAGCTGATGGCCACCCTCCCCGAACGGCTCGCCCTGGCCAAGCGCCCGCGACCTGGGCCACGCCGAGTTCCTCGAGCTGGTCCTCGTCCGACGAGGTCACCCGCCGCGACGCCACCTCCGCGCAGCGGCGCGCCCGCGCCGCCGGCCTGGACCCGGCCATGCGGCTGGAGCACTTCGACGACCACCGCCAAGATCACCTACGACCACGCAGGTCTTCGACGAGCTGTTCTCGCTGCGGTTCATCGACGCCGGCCACAACGCGCTGATCATGGGCCCGGTCGGCGTCGGCAAGACCTTCCTCGCCACCGCGCTCGGCCACGCCGCCGTCCGCCGCCGCTACAGCGTCCACTTCGAGCGCGCCGACCAGCTGCTCAAGCGCCTCAAGGCCGCCCGGCTCGACAACAGCCACGACACCGAGATCCGCAAGCTCCTGCGCGTCGACCTGCTGATCCTCGACGACTTCTGCCTCCAGCCGATGGACGCCGCCGACACCGCCGACATCTACGAGCTCATCGTCGAACGGCACCGCACCGCGGCCACCATCGTCACCTCCAACCGCGAGCCGGTCGAATGGCTCGCCCTGATGGCCGACCCCCTGCTCGCCCAGTCCGCCATCGACCGGCTCCAGTCCGCCGCCTACGAACTCGTCCTCGACGGCGAGTCCTACCGGCGCCGCCAGAAACCCGCCATCAGCAACCCGCACCGCAACGCAGACCGATGAGGCAAACCGCGGGGAACCGGCACGCCACGCCACGGCCACAACGGAGACGGCTGCGCCGCCGCTCACCACCCAAGTGCGCCGCGCATGCTACGGGGCCGCCCCTCCAGCCTCAAGCCTGCTGCGCATCGCTGACGCGACGGCCCTGCGGGCCGGGCTTGACCCCGGAGCCTCTACGGCCCCTCAGGCAGAAAACACGGGCAGGCCAGGCCTGCCCCGCAAAACGCGCGGCACACTTGACCGCCGCCACCGCACGCCGCCATCATCACAATTGCCCACCCTGATCGGCCCGACCCGGTCCCATGCGACTGGCGCAACAACGGTCCCATCAAGCTGGCGGACGACACTCAAGCGGCGGCTCGGCGCGCTCGGTCGTCATTCTGACAGTGTGCCGCAGGCCACTGACTGGACGGCTGAGGAGGCGAGCCTGACGCCGAAAGGGCGAGCCGGCGGGCGCTGGCTGGAGAGCCGAGGAGCGAGCCGGCGGCCGCCGGTGGCGCAGGCAGAGCGGGCCCGACGGCCAGGGGCGGGCTCGACGTCCAGGGGCGGGTCTGCCGGCCAGGGGCGGGCCCGACGTTTAGGGGCGGGCCTGACGGCCAGGGGCGGCTCTGCCGGCCGGTCAGGCGACGATCCGCGCTAGCTGCGCGGGACGTAGGTACGACCTCGCGCGGATCCCGCGAGCACGGCTGAGCATGGCTGCGACGACGACAACGGCCACGGCCGAGATCACGCCGCCCGCGATCATGCTCATCCTGGGGCCGTACTGCTCGGCGATCCAGCCTGCCAGCGGGGCTCCGGCCGGGGCGCCGCCGAGAAAGACCAGCATGTACAGGCCCATCACCCGGCCGCGCATCTCGGCTGTCGTGCCGAGCTGGGTCGCGGAGTTCGCGGCCGTAGTGAAGCTGAGCAAGGTCAAGCCGGTCGGCACCAGCAGCACGAGGAACAGCCAGAAGTCCGGCATCATCCCGCCAGCGATCTCCAGCACGCTGAACGCGAATGACATCACCAGCAGTAGCGGCATGCTCGGGCGGCCGCGGCGGGCGGCGAGCAGAGAGCCGCCAAGCGCACCGATGGCGAACACGGCAGAGGCGATCCCGAACGCACCGGCGCCGGTGTGGAACACCTGGCGGGACATCAGGGCGTTGGTGACCTGGAAATTCATTCCGAACGTGGCCACGAAGAAGACAAGCACCATCGACATCCACAGGTTAGGACGCGCCCGCACGTAACGGACGGCCTCGCGGAGCTGGCCCTTGGCCCTTGGCACCCGGTCTGCCGGATGCAGCTCAGCCGGCCGCATCAGTTTCAGGCTGGTCAGGACAGCCGCGAACGATGCGGCGTTCACCAGGAAGGCGGCTGGGGTGCCGACCGCCGCGATGACAAGGCCGGCGATGGCGGGCCCCGCGATCCTGGCCAGGTTGAAGACCGCGCTGTTCAGCGCGATCGCGTTCGGCATGCCGTCCCGGCCGACCATCTCGACGGCGAAAGACTGCCGGGTTGGGTTATCGACGACGGTGACCACGCCGAGCGCGAAGGCCAGCGCGTAAACCTGCCAGATCTGTACGACGCCGGTGATCGCCAGGACGCCGAGGATCAGGGCCAGGCCGCCCATCGCCGCCTGCGTAGCCATCAGGATCCGGCGCTTGGGGTAACGGTCTGCGACCATGCCGCCCCACATGCTGAACAGCATCGGGAGGAACTGCAAGCCGGTGGTGATGCCGAGCGCGGTGCCGCTGTTGTGGGTGAGCTGGAGCACCAGCCAGTCCTGCGCGACGCGCTGCATCCAGCTGCCGGTGTTGGAGATGACCTGCCCGGTCGCGAAGAGCCGGTAATTGCGCGTGCGCAGCGAGGTGAACATCCGGTGGCCGGAAGCCTTCGGCTGACGATCAGTCATCACCGGGCCCGGCTCAGCTGGCCGGACAGGCTCGGCCGCCGGGACAGGCTCGGCCGCCGGGACGGCTCGGCCGCCGGGACAGGCTCGGCCGCCGGGACAGGCTCGGCCGCCGGGACGGGCTCGGCCGCCGGGACTCCCGTGACCGGCCGGACTGACTCGGGCGGCTGAGCGGACTCAGCCGCCGTGACCGCCTTGGCCGGCTGGATCGACTCGGCCGGCTGAACCGCCTTAACCGGCCGGATCGACTCGGCGGCCGGGACTGCGCGGGCGGCAGGGGCGGGCCCGGCCGTCAGGACTGGCTGAGCTTCTCCAGGATCGGCGCGGCCGCCCGGAGCGTCGCCCGCTCCTGCGGGGTCAGCTCCTTCAGCCGCATGGCCAGCCAGGCTTCCCTGCGGCGGCGTGCCTGGTGTACTAGATCCCTGCCCTCGGCGGTCACCGTGAGCACGACCTGGCGCCTGTCCGTGGGATGCGGCATCCGCATCACAAGCTGGCGCGCCTCCAAGGCGGCGATGACCCTGGTCATGGAGGGCGGTTGCACTTTTTCGTGCTCGGCCAGCTCGCCTGGGCTCATCGTCGCGTGCCGCTCCAGCGCCGCCAGCGCGGCTAGCTGGGTATCGGACAGCGCGTGCTCGATCGAGCCCTGGGCTATCCGCTCGACCCGCAGCCTGCGGGCCAGCCTGCTCACCGAAATCCGGAGTGCCGTGGCCAGGCCGGCGTCCGTCCTGCTCTGCGCTGCAGTCGTCATGTTCTTTAGCCTGAGTCATTACTTTTGCTAACCGTAGACGGATATCAAGCATTCCGTCAAACGGCTCGCAGCGGAACGGGCGGACCCCGGCCAGTAACGAACCGGAGGGCTCTAAGTACAGCACGGAAGACGCGCTGGCGGGGGCACCGGGCGGCGCTCGGCTAGCCTTGATTCGGTGAACCGCCCTACCCGTCCCGCTCCGCCGCCGCTGGAGGCCAACGACCAGCTGGTGACCGGCTCGATCGCCGTCGGCTGGGCGGTCGCGCTGGTCGTCCTGCTGCTCGCGCGGGACAGCCTGGCTGCCGCCGATCGCTGGTGGATCTGGACCTGCGCGACCGGATTCGCCGTCGGGGTCTTCGGTTTCTGCTACGTGCCCGTGCTCAAGCGATCGCGCGCTCGGACCGCGCAGCGCCGAGCTGCCCGGCTGGACAGCCAGAGTCTGGCCAGCGGCGGAACTCTGGCCCCCGGAGAAGGCCCGGCACGCGGAACTCTGGCCGCCGGAGAAGACCCGGCAAGCGGCGGGGACCCGGCTCCCGGAAATGGCCCGTCAACCGGAGGGAACCCGGCCGCCGGAGAAGACCCGGCAAGCGGCGGCGACCCGGCACCCGGAAAAGGCCCGTCAACCGGCGGGAACCCGGCCCCCGGAGAAGACCCGGCAAGCGGCGGGGAACCGGCCGCCCGGCACCGGGACGGCTAACTCTGGCCGTGATCCAGTGACTCGAAGACTGTCTCGGTCATCGAGATGCCTGGCGCGTCGACCAAGTCATAGCCGAGTTCGTCAATCACCGGAGCGATGGAGCCGAACGGTCCTGCCGGGGTAACCGCCTCTGAGTGCGCACCGCAGCCATGGTCCAGGGAAACGACCCTGCCGTCATCCGGCGCGTACTCATTCGCGCAGACGCCGAAAACGCGGCCGAGCGGGCTGCCGAGCCGTACCAGGAACCCACAGGTCGCGCAGGGAGCAGGTGCGGCGTGCGCGAGCGGCGTCCGCGGCCCGTGCTCGCTGGCGTACCAGCGCGCTGCGGTCGCGTCCCGCCCGATCGCCGAGAGCACGCGGGCCCGCGCCGAGGCCGGGCCGGCCTCCTGGCCCGCAGCCAGCCCCGGCTCGCCGGGCGCGTCCGGCAGGTCCATTGCGGCCAGCAGGTCCTGCCCGGCCGCCCAGTCCGCGCTGTCATCCCAGTCCAGGACCCCGTCGTCGCCTTCGAGCAGGACCGCGGGTACCAGCCGCTCGTCATCCTCCCCGGCCGGCAGCAGGTCACCTACGCCCACGTCACCAGGCCGGACCCGGTCACGCCACGGAACCCAGTCCGGTGCGAGCAGGGAGTCGGGACCTGGCAGCAGCACGCCCTCGCTGACCGTGACCAGCTTGGCGCGCGACGCCCGGGCGACGGTGATAGCCCAGCGCCAGCCCGTGTAGGCCGGATCCAGGCAGTCGAACAGGTGCGTGACGACCCGGTCCCCGTCAACCTCGATGCCGCGGTGCGGCCCGACCTGGTCGGCTCCGGCCAGTTCCTGGGCTGCGGCGCGGGCCAGGTCGACGGCCTGGGCGCATGCCTCGTCTGGCTCCCGTGTGCGGGTGCGGGTAGGGCTCACGATCAGTGATTGTTCCTTATCGGACGGCGTGCGTGCATCGATAACCAGGGACTCCGGCCAACCCGCGTACCCCGCGGGGTCGTCGCAGTCCACTGAAAGCAGAATACTTGGGCTATGCGAGAGACCGGGACCACCGCGCGCGCCAGGCGGGCGACCCGTTCGGTGGTCTCTGCATCGCAGACCGCCGCCCGGGTCGGCGCATCCGCAGCGGGCGGCGCTAGCCGCGCCGTGCAGCGCCTGACCGGGGCGTCCGGAGCCTCGCGTACCGGGCTCAACAAGCTCATCGAGCTGACCGCCGCCAGCAGCCTGGCGGACGCATTCGTCGCGGTGGCGCTGGCCGGCACTCTGTTCTTCAGCGCCTCGCCCGACCAGGCCCGCTCCAGGATCGCGCTGGCGCTGCTGATCACCATGGCACCATTCGCCGTGCTCGCCCCGTTCATCGGGCCGATGCTGGACAAGGTGCAGCAAGGGCGCCGGTACATCCTTGCTGGCACTCTGCTCACCCGAGGGCTGCTGTGCTGGGGCATGTCGATAGCCGTCCAGCACAACGACCCTGCCAACCTGCTGCCCGCAGCCTTCGGCGTCCTGGTGCTGCAGAAGGCCTTCGGCGTCACCCGCAGCGCGATCGCGCCCCGGCTGCTCCCCGCCGAGATCACGCTGGTTACCGCGAACGCCCGGTCCGCACTGGCTGCGCTCATTGCTTCCACCCTCGGCGCCCTCGCGGCAGCGGGCATCGATATCGTCGCCGGCGGCGGCCAGGGCGGCGCCGCGTGGGTGCTGCGCATCGGGACGGCCTTCTACCTGGCCGCGATAGCTCTGGCCCTCCGGCTGCCTGACGGCGTCGACCTGCCGCTGCCGACCGGCGACGTCGGCATACCGCAGCCAGCCGACGGCGCGCCGAACGGCGCGGCCGGCCACGGGCCTTTCGCCGCCGACCCGGCCGGTTCATTCGGAGGCCGGCCCGGACGGAAACGGATCCGCCCCGCGCGGTCCGCAGGGCACCGTGCCACTGCCGCAACGGAAAAGACGACGGTGGCGGTTCCCGCAGCTCGGGCCGGTCGTCGGCGAGGCCATGGGCGCGAACGCCGCGCAGCGCGCGTTCTCCGGCTTCATGATCTTCTTCCTTGCCTTCCTGCTCCGGACCGCGCATTTCGGCACGACGCCGGACAAGGTGGCGCTCGGCGAGATGATCGGCGCTGCCGCGCTCGGCGGTTTTCTCGGCACGGCCATCGGTGCCGCGCTCAAATCGCGCGCGCCGCAGGTCATCGTGTTCGGCATGCTCGGACTCACCACCGTCGTCACCGCGACGTGCGCGGTGCTGTTCGGGCTGTGGGCAGCGCTCGTGGTGGCCCTGATGGCCGCGCTCGGGCAGGCCCTGGTGAAGCTGGCGCTTGACTCGATCCTGCAGCGGGAGATCGGCGAGGAAATCCGGTCATCCACATTCGCCGCCTCCGAGACGCTGCATCAGCTGTCCTGGGTGGCCGGCGGCCTTGCGGGACTGCTGATGTCGCTGACCAACAGCGGCGTCGCCGGGCTCACCGTCGCGGCCAGCGGCCTAGCCGTCGCGCTGGCGGTGCTCATGCTCCGGAGGAGGCGGCGGATGGCGAGCAACCGGCGGATGGCGCAAGCGCAGGCATCCTGACCGCCGCAGCCACCCGGCCGCAGGCACCCGGGCCGCCGCGCGTCCTGGGCGGCCGCAGGCATCCGAGCCGCGCGTCCTGGGCGGTCGCCGCGCGTCCTGGCCGGTCGCCGCGCGTCCTGGCCGGTTGCAGGCATCCGGGCCGCTGTGCGTCCCTGGCCGGTCGCCGAGCGCTGGCAGCCTGAGCTGGATCAGACCTCGATGTCATCGGCGACCGCGCGCAGCACAGCGGCGATCTTCTTCGCGTCCCTGCTGTCCGGGTGCCTGCCGCGCCGGTAGATGTTCGATATGCCGTCCAGCAACTTGATCAGGTCCTCGACGATCACGACCATCTCGTCCGGATCCTTCTGACTGACCTTGGCCACTGTCGGCGGCGGGTCCAGCGTGCGTACCTGCAGCGCCTGCGTGCCCCGCCGGCCCTCGGCCACGCCGAACTCGACCCGCTGGCCCGCCCTGAGCGTGGTGCCGCTTCCTTCCAGGGCGGAGGAATGCACAAAGACCTCACCTCCGTCATCACGGGTGAGGAAGCCGAAACCCTTGTCGGCGTCATACCACTTGACCTTGCCAGTGGGCACGAGCGAGACCTTACGCGAGGAGGGACTGGTTACATCAACGACTGCGTAGCGCCCAGGTTATCCCGTCCGACCGCAGGCCGCGCCGGGCGGCACTGCGGCACGGCGGTGCCTCGAGGCACCCGGCCGGCCGATCCGGCCGCAGCGCGGCAGCTGGCCGCCGAGCAGCGGCGTCAGCGATATGGCCGGCGCCAGGGCGGCGCGGCAGGCGCGCGCTGACCGCGCCGGACCCGCCATGCAAGGTAGGCCGCGCCGAGCACGGCTCCGGCCCGGATCAGGTATCCGCCGATCGTCACGGCTTCATGGAAGTACGCCCCCGCCGTCAGGTGCCGCAATCCCGCGGCAAGGCCAGCGCTGCCGACAATCGTCACGATGGCTGGGGCGGCAATCCCGAGCCACTTGTCCTTGATGTCCCATCGGCGGGATGGCAGCGCCACGGCCGCGCCCACCAGCCAGATCAGCGGGTAAATCAGCCCGCCAAGGCCAAGCAGCACTACCGCGGTCGCTTCCAGCGGATTCCGGCGCGCCAGCGTCGCGGCCTGCTTCAGGATCGTCCGGACGCGAGACCCGAGCGTCCTGGTGTCGGCGGGCTGGGCGACAGCGACCGGGACGAGCGCGGTGCTGACTGGCATATCGGCAGGCTCAGGCTCCTGGTCCGGCCAGGAGCGGAGGGCCGGCTTCGAATACGCGGCTGTTTCCTGGCCGGATGCCGGGCGGTACTTCTGCTTCGGACGGTAAATCTGGTCCGGCTGGTTCGTCTGTTCCGGGCGGTACTTCTGTTCCGGCTGGTACGTCGAGTACGGGTCAGGCTCTCGTTGCGGGCCGGCCGACCGCTGCGGCCGGAACGCCGACGGTTCCTGGGTTTCCGACCGCTGCGGCCGGAACGCCGACGGTTCCTGGGTTTCCGACCGCTGCGGCCGGAACGCCGACGGATTCCGGGCCGGAGGCTGCTCCGGCGTGGAACCCGCGATCCTGGCCGGCCCGGTGCCCGGCAACCGGGGCGGCGGGCTGGCCTGCCTGCCTTCGGCGGAGTCGAGTGCCTCGGCAGAATCGCGGACCCGATAGAACTTCGGCCGGGCGGCGGGCCGCTGCCCGGCAGGCGCCGACTGGGGGACGAAAGCCAGCGCCGTGGGCGGCAGTTCGTCCGCTTCCGGCTGGGCAGCCGGATCCTGGCCGAGGTCGGCCGCCTGGTCCAGCCAGGCTGCCCGGCCGCGCTTTACTGGCGCCAGTAGCGGACTGTCCCTGCCCTGCGGCCCGCGTGCCGCGGCCCGTGCGGCCCGCGCGGCTTCCTTCTCCGTCATGACTGCCCCGGGGCGCCTGCGAGACATGACCGAGCGGCGCTGGAGGGAAAGCTGCTGGGCGGCGGTCAGTCCGGGCTCCCCGTCCCGGTCGGTGCCTGGCCCGGCCGGCGCCCGCTTGCCGTCGCGCTGCCGGCCAAGGCGGCGCGGCTTGCCCGGCAGGCGCAGCAGCCAGCCGCTCGAGCGGCCGGCGCCTTGGCCACCGGCCGCCGCGCCGCCCGCCAGCACGCTGCCCGCCACCACGTCGCCGGCCACCACGTCGCCGAATACCACGTCCCCGGGGGCCGCATCCCGGGATCCGGTCGCGCTGCCATGCTCGGGGGTAACGGCGGCCATCGGGTCAGTCGCCGCGGTGCCCGGTTCAGAGCCCGGGCGTTGCCGTTCTGCCTGCGCCCTGGCCAGCCTGGCGTGCTCGAGGTCGACAAGCGCCTGCGGGCCGCCCAGTGCGGCAAGCACGCTGGCGACTTCGGCCGGGCTGGCCACGCCGTGCGCGGTGCACTGCCGCTCGATCGACGCACGCAGCCGCGCGAGGAAGGCCCTGACCTCGTCCTGGCCCATGCTGCGCCGTGCCGCCACTGCCACCCGGTTGAGGTAATCCCGGATGAGCTGTTCGGTCGAGGGGTCCATGCGCAGATAATCCCTCTTATTCGGCGACTTGTGGAGATGGCAGGTAGTAGAAAATACCCGCAGCGCGCTGCGGGAATGGGCAGAGGGGGCGGCACCGGTCCTGCCGGTGCCGCCCCCTCGACCTGATTTGACTGCTCGCTATGAGAGTCTCACCAGAAAAGGACTTCGGTCTAGCACTGCATGCCGCACCGGAAATTACCCGGGCACGGCGCTAGCAGCTAGAAGTCCATGTCACCGCCGCCGCCCGGGGCTGCCGGGGCCGGGTTCTTCTCTGGCTTCTCGGCAATCACTGCCTCGGTGGTGAGGAACAGCCCGGCGATGGAAGCCGCGTTCTGCAGCGCGGAACGCGTCACCTTCGCTGGGTCGATGATGCCGGCCTTGAACATGTCGACATACTCACCGTCCGCGGCATTGAGACCGTGACCGGCATCGAGCGACCGCACCTTTTCGGTCACCACGCCGCCCTCGAGGCCGGCGTTCACCGCGATCTGCTTGAGCGGCTCCTCCAGCGCCCGGCGGACGATCTGCGCGCCGGTTGCCTCGTCGCCCGACAGCTCAAGCTTCTTGAACGCGTTGGCGCCCGCCTGGATGAGTGCGACGCCGCCGCCGGCGACGATGCCCTCCTCGACTGCGGCCTTGGCGTTGCGCACCGCGTCCTCGATGCGGTGCTTGCGCTCCTTGAGCTCGACCTCGGTCGCCGCCCCGGCCTTGATGACGGCCACGCCGCCGGCCAGCTTGGCGAGCCGCTCCTGCAGCTTCTCGCGGTCGTAGTCGGAGTCGGTGTTGTCGATCTCGGCACGGATCTGGTTGACCCGGCCGGAGATCTGGTCGGCATCGCCCGCGCCGTCCACGATCGTCGTCTCGTCCTTGGTGACGACGACCTTGCGGGCCTTGCCCAGCAGGTCGACATCGGCGCTCTCCAGCTTCAGGCCGACTTCCTCGCTGATGACCTGGCCGCCGGTCAGGATGGCGATGTCACCGAGCATGGCCTTACGGCGGTCGCCGAACCCGGGCGCCTTCACCGCGACGGACTTGAACAGCCCGCGGATCTTGTTGACGACCAGGGTCGCCAGCGCCTCGCCCTCGACGTCCTCGGCGATGATGACGAGCGGCTTGCCCGACTGCACCACCTTGTCGAGAAGCGGCAGCAGGTCCTTGTTCGCCGACACCTTGGAGTTGACGATGAGGATGTAGGGATCGTCGAGGACGGCCTCCATCCGCTCTGGGTCGGTGGCGAAGTAGTGCGAGATGTAGCCCTTGTCGAAGCGCATGCCCTCGGTGAGCTCAAGCTCGAGGCCGAAGGTATTGCTCTCCTCGACGGTGATGACGCCTTCCTTGCCGACCTTGTCCATCGCTTCGGCGATCATCTCGCCGATCGCGGTGTCGCCGGCCGAGATGGACGCCGTCGAGGAAATCTGCTCCTTGGTCTCCACATCCTTGGCGAGCTTGGACAGTTCCTCGCTCACCCGCTCGACGGCCGCCTCGATGCCCCGCTTCAGGGACATCGGGTTCGCGCCGGCGGCGACATTGCGCAGGCCCTCGCGGACCAGCGCCTGGGCGAGCACTGTCGCCGTCGTCGTGCCGTCGCCTGCGACGTCGTCCGTCTTCTTTGCGACTTCCTTAACCAGCTCGGCGCCGATCTTCTCCCACGGGTCCTCGAGCTCGATCTCCTTGGCGATGGACACGCCATCGTTGGTGATCGTGGGGGCTCCCCACTTCTTCTCGAGCACCACGTTCCGGCCCTTCGGGCCGAGGGTTACTTTCACTGCGTCGGCGAGCTGGTTCATGCCGCGCTCGAGGCCGCGCCTGGCTTCCTCGTCGAACGCGATCATCTTCGCTGCCATAGGCTCCAGTCCTCCCGGAACTTTGTGCCATGCGTGCCGACCGGGCCAACGCCCGCGACGGACGGCCGCGCCGGCAGACGATCCCTTCCCGCCGCCGGTCCGGCCTCATCGCCCCGATCAGGCCACTGCGTTGTCACTCTCACCCCGAGAGTGCCAACGCCTTGTTTAGCACTCTCGGGGTGAGAGTGCAAGCTGGCTGGCGGCAGCAGGCCGCGCGGCGGCCGGCCCGGCAGCCGGCGGGCATCAGCAGGCCAGCGCGGATCACCAGGCCCGGCCGGCACCGGAGTCCCAGCAGAGCGCAACGCTCCGCAGGCACCAGCGCGCACGACGCCGCAGGCACCGGCATCCCGGCCGGCAGGCGCCCGACCCGGGCCAGGCCGACGGCCCGGGGCTATGGCAGATGACCTTGCTCAACAGGCCGGACAGCCCGGCGCCCTGATCGGGCAGCGAGCCATCCGGCCTGTCTCAGCGGCTAGCTTTTCGGTGACTAGCTTTGTCAGTGGCTAGACGGTACGGACCGAGATCGCCTGGGGTCCGCGGTCGCCCTGCTCGATGTCGAACTCAACCCGCTGGCCTTCCTCGAGGCTGCGGTAGCCGTCCGCCTGGATGGCGGAGAAGTGGACGAAAACGTCCCTACCACCGTCGACCGCGATGAAGCCGTAGCCCTTGTCCGCGTTGAACCATTTGACGGTGCCCTGAGCCATTACTCAACTCCCTAACTGTGCTCGGGCCTTCGGGCTCCGCCCTTGCAACCGCGGAGCCCGCCGATCGCGTCACAGGCCCAACGTGCTAGGCAAGCCAGGCTTGCCCCTTCGTAGTACCGGCAGCGACCGGACATGACTTTACCGCGTGCCGCGCGGGCGGTGGCCAGCTACTCCCCGAATTCACCGGACTGGCAGCGGGCAGGCCAGGGGCGAGGACATGGTCAGCCGCCGGCCACGGCGGGGATTACCGAGACCTGCGTGCCCGGCGGCACCGGGGTGTCGAGGCCCTGGGCAAGCCGGACATCAGTGTCGCCGACATAGACGTTGACGAACCGGCGGATTTTGCCGGCATCGTCCAGGATCCTGCTGCCGACGCCGGGATAATCGGCGTTCAGCCCGGCGATGACCTCGCGCAGCGTGCCGCCTTCCGCGTTCACCTCGGCGGCTCCGCCGGTGTACGAGCGCAGGATCGTCGGGATGCGGACGGACACGCTCATGCCGCGCCTGCCTCTCCGGATCGGAGCGATTCACCCGCGGCGAAGGCCTGCAGGCTGGCCCGGATCGGGATCACCGCTGGCACCGTTGCCGCCACCGCGTCCAGCGTCTTGAGCCCGTCACCCGAGTTGATGATCACGGTTTCCGCCGCCGGGTCAAGCTGCCCGGCGGCGAGGAGCTTGCGGGTGGTGGCGAGCGTGACGCCGACCGCGGTCTCGCCGAAGATGCCCTCGGTCGCGGCCAGCAGCCGGATCGCGTCGACGATCTCGGCATCGGTCACGTCGGCGACGCCGCCGCCGGTGCGCCGGACCACGTCAAGCACGTACGGCCCGTCGGCGGGATTGCCGATCGCCAGCGACTTGGCGATCGTGGCTGGCCGTACCGGCTGGACCACGTCCTGGCCGGCCCGGAAAGCGGCGGCTACCGGCGCGCAGCCGGTCGCCTGGGCGCCGAATACCCGGCAGCCCGTGTCCTCGACCAGGCCGAGCGCTGCCAGCTCGCGGAACGCCTTGTCGATCTTGACCAGCTGCGCGCCCGAGGCGACCGGCACCACGACCTGCGACGGTCAGCCGCCAGCCGAGCTGCTCGGCGATCTCGTAGCCGATCGTCTTGGACCCCTCGGCGTAGTAAGGGCCGCACGTTCACGTTGACGAACGCCCAGTCCTCGTGCTCGTCAGCCAGCTCGGAGGCAAGCCGGTTCACGTCGTCATAGCTGCCCTCGACGGTGACCAGGGTGCCGCCGTAGACAGCGGTTCCGAGGATCTTCTGCTGCTCCAGGTCGGCCGGGACGAGCACGACCGAGCGGATGCCGGCCCGCGCCGCGGCGGCGGCGACGGCGTTGGCCAGGTTGCCGGTGGACGGGCAGGCCAGCACCTTGAAGCCCATCTCGATCGCGGCGGCAAGCGCGACCGCGACCACCCGGTCCTTGAAGGAGTGGGTGGGGTTGCCGCGCTCGTCCTTGACCCAGAGCGCTCGCATCCCAAGCTCGCGGGCCAGGTTGTCGGCCCGGACCAGGCGGGTGCAGCCGGGCTCGGTGTTCGGGCTGCCGGCTACGTCGGGCGGCACCGGGAGCAGGCTGGCGTACCGCCAGATAGTCTGCGGTCCCGCCTCGATCGCTGCCCTGGTCAGCGGTGGCAGGTCGTAGGCCACCTCGAGCGGCCCGAAGCACTCGGAGCAGGCGTGCTGCGCGCCGAGTTCGTAGGTCTGGCCGCATTCGCGGCAGGCGAGGGCGCTGGCATAGCCGAGCCGGGACGGGGTTTTCGTTACTGTCGTGCTCACGGGCGAGGCCTTTCTCCTCATCTTTCCCTACGGCCGATTGGCCGCGGGCCGGAGTTAGCACCTGTCACGGGATGACCTCGCCTGGGATGAGCGCCGTGCGGCGTGCCCGTTACCCGGGCCCGCCGCGCGCAAGGCGCGGGCACAGCTCACCGTGATGGTTGCCGGGGCTTCGCAGGGCCGTTCCCTCCACCCCTCTGGATGAGCGTTATGCAGTTGTAGGCATCACTGTAACCCGAGATCCGGCCACGTGCCGCGCCGCGTCCGCGCAGGCCCGCCTGCGGCGGCGGGCTGGCCTGGCCGCAGCCCTGCTACCGGCGGTGATCTGGGCGCTGACCGCGGGCCGTGCGGGCTCAGCCCGGCCTGGCCCGATACTCTGCGATCACATGAACGCACGAGCAGCAGGCGGGCGGGTACTGCTCGCCTCGAACCGGGGGCCGCTGTCGTTCACGCGTCAGGACGACGGAACGCTGACTGCGCGCCGGGGCGGCGGCGGGCTGGTCTCCGGGCTCTCCGCGGTCGCCGGCGACACTGACGTGCTCTGGGTCTGCGCCGCGCTGAACGATGCCGACCGGGCGGCGAGCGACGCGGCGGGCGGGCGGCTCGATCTGGACGGAACGCCGGACGATTCCGGCATAGTGCGCATTCTCGATATCCCGCCGGACGTTTTCGGCGCGGCCTACAACGCGGTGGCCAACTCCACCCTCTGGTTCATCCACCATCTGCTCTACGACACGCCGAACCAGCCGTTTTTCGGGGCCGGCTTCCGGCCGAAATGGGATTCCTACCGGGCGTACAACGCCGCGTTCGCCGAGGCGCTCGCAGCCGACGCCGGCCCGGCCGGCGAGGCGGCCCCGGTCCGCGCCGTGGTGCAGGACTATCACCTCGCGCTTGTCCCGCGGATGCTTGCTGACCTGCGCCCCGACGTGCGGATCGCGCATTTCTCGCATACCCCCTGGGCGCCGCCCGAGTACTACCGGATACTGCCTGACCAGGTGGGGCGGGAGATCCTGGAGGGGATGCTGGGCGCCGACCACGCCGGGTTCCTCAGCCAGCGCTGGGCGGACGCGTTCCTGGACTGCTGCGCCGAGATACTCGGCGCGACCGTGGACCGGGCCGCCCAGCAAGTCAGCTACAACGGTCACGTGACCGGCGTCGGCGTGCACCCGCTCGGCGTGGACGCCGAGGAGCTGACCGACCGGGCGGCGGAGCCCGACGTGCAGAACCGGATCGCCAGCCTGGCCGAGGCGACCGAGGGCACCAGGCTCATCGTCCGGGTGGACAGGACCGAGCTCTCCAAGAACATCGCCCGTGGCCTGGCCGCCTACCGGGAGCTGCTCATCACCCATCCGGAGTGGCGCGGGCGGGTGACGCACGTCGCGCTCGCTTACCCGTCCCGGACCGAAGCTGCCCGAGTACCGCGCTTACACCGAGAGCGTGCAGCGGCTCGCCGGGGAGATCAACGCGGAGTTCGCCACCGGGGACTGGCAGCCGCTGATGCTCGAGGTTCTCGATGACTACGCCAGGTCGCTGGCCGCCTACCGGCTCGCCGACGTGCTGCTGGTCAACCCGATCAGGGACGGCATGAACCTGGTCGCCAAGGAAGGCCCGATCCTGTCCGATCACGGCTGCGCGCTTGTGCTATCCACGGAGGCTGGCGCAGCGGACGAGCTCGGCGCCGACGCGCTGCTTGTCAACCCGTTCGACGTCACAGCGACCGCGAATGCCCTGCACGAGGCGCTCACCATGCCGGATCAGGAACGGAGTCCGCCGTAGTGCCGCGCTGGCGAAAGCGAGCGCCGCCATGCCGCCGCAGCAGTGGTTCGCCCGGCAGCTCGCCGCCCTGGATCCCTAGCCGGCGCCCGGCGGCGCCGCCGGGGCGAAGGCGGCGGCGAGCGAGCTGAGCAGCGCGACGATGCCATCGGGGCCGTCTACCATCAGGTCCGCATCCGCGGCCAGCGCGGTGACCTCGGCGGAGCCGCTGCACACGGCCAGACCGGGTATCCCGGCGGCACGCAGCGAGCCGACGGCCCGGAAGGCGGGCACGTCGCCCAGGTCGTCACCGCAGAACATGACGGCGCGGGGTTCCCGCTCCGCCGCGAGGTCCTCCAGGGCTGCCCCCTTGTCGGCGCCTGGCGGGCGGAGCTCGATGACGAACCGGCCTGGTTCCACCACCAGGCCGTGCCGCTCGGCGAGGCCGGCCAGCGGATCACGGAGCCGCTCGAGCGCGTCGGCCGGGCGGGCGGCGTTGCGGGTGTGCACGGCCACCGCGTCCCCCTTGTCCTCCGTTGCCGTGCCGTCCGGCGCGGCGGCCGCCGCCAGCACGCCGGGCAGCTCGCGGCGGGCGGCGGCCACGCCGGGCGAGGCGGCCGGCGCGGTCAGCGTGCCGGACTCCCAGCGCTCCCGGCCGTAATGGCCGAGCACGATCAGGCCCGGTACCTGGTCAAAGCCGCCGTATTCGACCGCCGCGAGGGCCGGCGCCCGGTGATGACGGCCAGCGTCCCGGTCAGCGGAGCCAGCCGGCGCAGCGCGCTGACCGCGTCCGGGTGCGCGCGAGCAGCGGCCGGGTCGGCGACGATCGGGGAGATCGTGCCGTCGAAATCAAGCGCGATCAGCGCGCGGCCGGGCGAGCGCAGCATGGCGGCGAGGCCGGCCCGGCCGGCTCCGGTGCGCGGCACCGGCAGCCCAGGCGGGCCGCCCGGGGCGGTCAACGGTCACCGTCCGGGCGCGGCGAGCGGATCCGGTGGCGCCTGCTGCGCTGCCGTCGCAGCCGCGTGACCAGCGCCGGATCGAACGCGAGCGCCTCCGGCCGGTCGATCAGGTCGTTCAGCAGCTGGTAGTACCTGGTCACCGGCATGCCGAGTGCCTCCAGGATCTCGCGCTCCTTTGCTCCGGGCTGCCGCCACCAGCTGCGCTCGAAGGCAAGTATGCGCATATCAAGATCAGACAGCGCAGCCATAGGCCTCCTAGCCCTTCCGTTTGCCAAACCATCGTAGGCAGGCCCTATGCGCGGCGCCTCCGGCGACGTACGCTCACCCTTCGTGGCCAACTATGACTGCATTACCTTCCTGACCGACTACGGCGTCGAGGACGGATTCGTCGCGGCCTGCCACGGCGTCGCTGCCCGGATCTCGCCGAGCATCCGGCTGATCGACGTGACGCACCTGGTTCCGCCCGGTGACGTCCGCCGCGGCGCTGCCGTGCTTGCCCAGACCATTCCCTACCTGCCGCCCGCCGTGCACGTCGCCGTGGTAGACCCCGGGGTCGGCACCGCGCGCCGCGGCGTCGCCGTGCAGGCAGGCGACGCGATCCTGGTCGGGCCGGACAACGGCCTGCTGTCCTGGGCCGTCGCGGCACTGGGCGGTGCGCAGCGCGCCCGCCAGCTCACCAACGGCGAGTGGTGGCTGCACCCGGTCTCGCCCACCTTCCACGGCCGTGACATCTTCACGCCGGTAGCCGCCCGCCTGGCCAGCGGGCATGACCTGGCCGGCGCTGGGTCAGAGCTCGATATCGCCGACCTGGTCACGCTGCCCGCGCCGACCAGCCGGGTGCATGACGGAGAGGCCGAGGGCGAGGTGATGTCGGTGGACCGGTTCGGCAACGTCCAGCTGTCGATCGCGGCGTCGGATGCCGACCGGCTCGGGATGGGATTCGGCACGCCGGTGGTCGTCCGCTGCGGGCGGCGGCAGCTGACCGTGCCGTACCTGGAGACGTTCGCCGCGGTGGCGCCGGGCGAGATCGTCGCCTACACCGACAGCGCCGGGCTGATCTCGCTGGCCGTCAACGCGGGCGACGCCGCGGAGCAACTCGGGCTGCCGCCGGGGGCGCATGTCCGGCTGTCGGTGGCCCGGCCGGCCTGACCGCCCGGGCTCGGCGCATTCAGCGCCGCATCCAGGCAAACATGGCACAATGCGGGTTACCCGCATGGAAGGCAACGCAGGCGTGCCACTGAGGTTCCCCCGCCCTTCGATGGCCCCGGTCACCGTGGCTATCGTCGTCGGCATGGGTCGCGCTGACCAGCGCCCCCGCCCTCGCCGACCAGGCGCGCCAGTCGGAGTGGTGGCTGCCCGAGCTGCACATCACCGCGGCCCAGCAGGTCAGCCAGGGATCCGGGGTAACCGTCGCCGTGCTTGACACCGGCGTCGACGCGGCAGCGCCCGATCTCACCGGATCGGTGCTCTCCGGCCCCGACCTGAGCCATTCCGGCCGGGCCGCCAACGGCCCGTTCTTCGGCATCCACGGCACCGAGTTCGCCAGCATCATCGCCGGGCACGGGCACGGCCGCGGGCAGAACGAGGGCATCATCGGGGTCGCCCCGGCCGCCAAGATCCTTTCCGTCCGGGTCGTGCTGGACAGCGGGGACCCGATGCTGGCCAACGCGGCCATCGCGGGCGGGCTGCCGGACGCGATCGCCGAGGGGATCCGGTACGCGACCAACAACGGCGCCACGGTAATCGACCTGCCGCTGGATCCGGGAGCCGCCAGCGCGACCGGCACGGCCGGCGTGCCTGGCCTGGCGGCCAGCAGTCCCGCTGAGCAGTCAGCGGTGGCGTACGCGCGCAGCAAGGGCGTCGTGCTCGTGGCGCCCGCTGGTGACGACGGAACCGGGGCCGGCATCGTTAACTACCCGGCCGCCTACCCCGGCGTCATCTCCGTCGGCGCGTTCGACAAGAGCTTCACCAAGGCCCCGTTCTCCAGCCACCAGTCCTACGTGACGATGACCGCGGCCGGCGACGGGGTCACCGCGGAGACGCCGTCCGGCTACACGACGGTCAGCAGCACAGCCGCGGCCAGCGCCGTGGTGGCCGGCATCGTCGCGCTGATCAGGTCCGCATTCCCCGCGCTCACCCCGGCACAGGTCACGAAGTCGCTGGTCAGCAGCACCAGATTCCGGCGGCCGGACGGCCGGCAGATCGGGTCGGGCTACGGCACCGTGGACGCGGAACGCGCGCTGCGGGCCGCCACCGCCATGGCCGAGCCGGACGGCCAGCGCGCGTACACCGGCTCGCTGGCCCGGGTGGCTCCGGTAACCCCGGCCGTGCGTGGCAGCAGGCAGAGCCTGCGGACCGAGCTGCAGCGGGACGCAGTCCTCTCGGCCGGCCTGCTGATTGTCCTGCTGATACCCGCCGTGGTGCTGGCGATCGTCCGGCGACGGCGGGACCGGGACGCCGCGCCGGCCGCCGGCGGCGGGTACGACGATCTTGACGAGCAGCTAGCGAACGCCGGGGGCCGGCCCACCGGAGCAGATGGAATTCCTGCCGTCGCCGGCGCTCGGCGGGGGACGCTCAGGCGCGGTCGGCCCGGCCGGCCAGGCGGCCGCGGAAAGGCTGGCCGGCGCGCGGCTCGTTCGCCGGGGCCGGCAGCTACGTCGCGCCCAGTTCCTTCAGCGGCGCGAGCTCCGGTGGCATGGCCGGGTCAGGCGGGCTGGCCTGGCCGGGCGGGCTCGCCGGGTCGGGCGGGCATCCGGAGGCAGGCGGCACGGCGCCGCCCGCGCGGCTGCCGGCCGCAGCCGGGCGCCCCGACACCGGCCAAGGGGATCAGGCGCCGCGTGCCCCGCGGGCGCGCGTCATGAGCGGCCGCGCCAAGGTTTCCGGCTCCCCGCCATGGGAGCCGGCGGCCAAGCCGGACAGCGAGCTGCCATGGGCGGCCGTCCCGGCGCCGCCGGCCAGCAACCCATCCTGGGCCCCGCCGCAACCGCCGATGCCGTCAGCGGGCTCGCTGTGGGACGCGGCCGCGATCAGCGGCCGGGCGGCACCACCAAGCCCGGCGCGGCGGCCGGGCGCGGCGGACGCCGGGCCGGCCCCGGATACTGCCGCGGGCGGCAGCGCCGCGGCCGCGGACCCGGCCGACGACCCGATGAGCATCTGGAACCAGGCCGAGACCACCGAGACCTTCCCGGCCATCGGCGCTGACGACGAGGACTAGCAATCCTGGTCGCTAGCCGGGAGCCGCCCGGTTCGCGCGGCCGAAGACCGCGAGCCGCTCGGGAAATGGCTGGCGCCGCTCGGCCCGTTTCGGCTAATGCTTCTTATGACCGTCCGCCGCGGCGAGTTCCTCCTTGCGGACGGACGCGTACACGGCGACGTACTCCTGGCCGGAAAGCGCCCGGATTGACCGCATTACCTCGTCCGTGACCGCCCGCCGCTGGCGCGCCCCAGTGCCCTGCGCGCGCAGTTCCTCGAAGGTCAGCGGCTCCCCCACGCGGACGCTGATCCGGCTGAGCCGCGGCACCGTGCTGCCGGGCGGCAGCACCCGGTCGGTCCCGATCATGGCCACCGGGATCACCGGCAGGCCAGAGGTAAGCGCCAGCCATCCGATGCCGGTCCGGCCGCGGTACAGCCGACCATCCGGCGACCTGGTGCCCTCCGGGTAGATGCCGAACAGCGCGCCGCCGCGCAGCAGGCCAAGCGCGGACTCCAGCATGTCCTGCGCGGCCCTGGCACCCGCCCGGTCGACAGAAAGCTGCTTGGTGGCCCGCAGGTAAGCGCTGGTGAGCCGGTCGACCAGCCGGGTGCCAGTGAAGTACTCGGACTTCGCGGCGAACGTGACCGGCCGGGGCAGCATCAGCGGGAGGAAGACGGAGTCGACGATCGACAGGTGATTCGAGGCCAGGATCGCGCCGCCGGACGCCGGGATGTGCTCGGCCCCGGTGATCTCCGGGCGCCAGAGCAGGTGCAGGAACGGGCCCGCGAGGACCCTCGACACCTGGTACTGCACTGGACCTCCCGTGGGCTGCACCGGCAGGTCACAGAGTAGCCTGCGCGTTCCCAGATCAGGACAAGCGTCATTAACGCAGCGCCGTGGTCAATCCGGCGGCGGCTGGCGGGCCGCCGGGGCGGCAGCCGGCGAGTGACTGGCGCCGGCGTCGGTGCCGCTACCTGGGCCGGCCGGGGAACCGGCGGCCGCGCCGGGACCCGGGCGGGCAGCCGGACCCGGTCCGGCAGCCGGGTCGCGGCCGGTTCCGGCAGCCGGGTCGCGGGCGGTCCGGGCCGGGACGGCGGATACCAGGGCGATGGCGAGCATGAGCGCAAGGGGTATCGCCGAGGCGGCGACGGTCACGCCGGAATCATCCGCTACCCAGCCGAGCACGGCGACGAGCCACATGGCCGTCAGCACCGGCCGCAGCAGCGGGACCGTCTGGATGGCGGCGGCCAGCGTCCGCAGCCGGAACTTGCCAGGCCAGGCGATAATCAGCGCGGCCACGATGACGACTGCCGGGACGATCGGGCTGTAGATCGTGGTCGTCAGCGAGCCGACATTGGCGCTGACCTTGCGTTGCAGGATGCCGCCTGAACCGCCATGCAGCACGTGCCCGACGAACGCGCCGATGTCGGACGGCCCGGTGGCCGGTACGAAGTAGTTGAGCAGGGCGAAGCCCGTCACCAGCACCAGTCCGCTGACCACGATCGCGGCACCGCGCCGGAAGGTGACCCGGATGCCGGCCACGGCGGCGATCAGCAGCAGGAACCCGGGCACCATCGCGATCGTGCCGCCCACCTTCGCGCCGAAGCCAGGCCACCCGGAGGCGACCACGGTGGTCGCGGCGACGGCCGAGGCGGCGGCGACACCGCGGCGCCGGCCGCGGTCGGCTGGCTCGGCGCGGCCGGCGGCGACGGCAGCCCAGGCGGCGAGCATGATGCCGGATGCGCCGTAGACGCCGAGTGCATTGTTGCCGACGCCGTAGAACCGGCCCGCTTCCAGCGCGGACAACCCGAACGGGGTGCCAAGCTGCAGCCGTGACCCCGTCATCACGTCCAGCCCGATCACCGCGACGGTGACGGCGGCGACCGCGCCTGGCGGCCCGAACGGATCCCGGCGCCACGGCCCGGCCAGCGCGACGGCGGCGATCAGCACCGCCCAGCCGAGGGTCATCGAGTACAGCAGCAGCGCCGGGTGCGGGAGCAGCCACCAGGGAACCAGGCTGGCCAGGAACGTGCCTGCCGGGATGGCCGCGGCGAAGATGCCCGCGACCCGGTAGGCGGCCCGGCGACGGCGGCGGCGCTCGGCACTGCTGCCGCGCAGGACAAGCCTGATCATGCCGAACAGGATTCCCTCGCCGAAGCCGTAGACGAGGAAGAAAATCAGGATGGTGGACCGGTAGACCTGGGCAGCGGTGTCCTGCCCGACAAGGCCGCGGATCGCCGCGGCCAGGCGGCCGCGGGAGGCCCGGGTGATCGGCGAGCCGACGGCGGCGCCCGGCACCGGCCTGCCACGCCAGCCGAGGACGGTCGGGGTCAGGTCGGTGATCAGGGTCATCCCCGGCTGCCTGGTCGAGGCCGCGGCCAGCAGGCCCGCGTGGTAGCCGGGGCCGGTCACGATGATCGCGTGCAGGTGCGGAGCGGAATTGTCAGCCAGTCCCGCTACGGTGAGGATCGTCCGTGGCCGGAGATGAGCGGTGATCCGCCCGGTCTCGGCGTCGGCGGCCCGGAGCGCGCGAGCCCGGGCGGCTGCGCCGCCGGGGCCCGCGCCGGACGGCAGCGCGCCGAGGTCGATGACGGTGAGCGGGCAGCGGTCCAGCTCAGAACGGCCGGCCGCGCGAGCGGACGGCAGGTAGGAGGCGACGCGGCCGCCCGGGCCGGCCAGGGCGAGGGCGGCGCCGGGCCCGATCGCGGCGGCGCAATGCCCTGGGCCGGCCGCGCGGGCGAGCAGGCCCCAGTCCGGCCCGTAGTGGAAGGACTGGTTCAGGCTGACGATCCGCGGCATCGCCGGGATCCGGGCCGGCCCCGCGGCAGCCGCGGCGGGGCGGACGGCCGGGATGACGCGCGGCAGGACCGGACATGGCCCGGCCGGCGATGCGGGCAGGCCGGCGGCGCGGGCGCCGGAGTTCAGGGTCAGCCAGCCGTCCGCCGGGCAGGTCTGCGTCCGCACGGCGGAGGTGACCAGCGACCCGACCGACCCGCTGCTGGCCAGCCGCCAGAGCACGGGGGCGCTGCGCGGAGTGATGTCGGTCCAGCGCAAGCCGGGGATGCCGATCAGCACCAGAGGATCCGTTACTGCTGAATCTCCTGCTGCGGACCGGGCTGGACCGGCGGCCAGGGCTGGTGCGCTGACGCCGATCGCGGCGAGCACGGCCGCGCCGAGCAGGAGCAGCCTGGCCGCGGTCGGTTTCACGCCGTCAACGGTATCCGCGGCGCGCTGCCGCGGCGTCGCGGCTGGCCAGACTGGCGAACGGATTAACGCAACGGGTTAGCGGAACGGGTTAGACAGCGATCGCCAGCCGCGATGACGGCCGCGTCTACCTGGCTCCCGGTGCCCGGGTGCCCTACCGGCTGGCGACTGCGCCGTGGATCCGGTGGGGCAGGCCGTAGCCGCCGCCGGCTGGCCGCCGCTCACGTGCAGACACGCTGGCTGGCCTTGCGGGCGCTGAAGCTCGGCGACGGCTGCGGGGCCGGCGCCGTCACGTTCGTCTTCGCCACTGCCGTGGTGCCGTAGTTACCGCCGAGCACCAGGGAAAGCGCCGGGCCGTGACTGCCGACCCGCTGGAACGCCGCGCCGCTGATCTTCGCGCCGAGCCTGCTGGCCTGGCGCTCGTGGCCGGCCCGGTACTTGATCACTGTCTGGGTAGGCCGGGATCCGATGTCGGTGGATCGGGTTACGGTGAAGCCGTCCTGCTGCAGGATGGCCGCCACGCTGCTGGCGAGACCGAACTGGCCGGTCCCGTTGAGCACGGCAACGCGCACGTCACGGGCGGGCAGCCGGGGCGCGTGGTGCGACCGGAGCAGTGCCTTGCTCACCGGGACATCGTCGCGGAACGCCTGGAAGATGCGGCTGTCCAGCGGCTGTGTCCACATCACGTTGGCTAGGTCTTGCGGGTCGACCAGGGAGCGCGGGTAGGTCGGCAGCGTGAAGAAGGTGATCTTGCTCGATGGCAGGCTCTTCAGGCTGTTGCCGAGCTTGAACAGGCCGGAGATGCCGCCGAACTGGCTGTCGATGGTTATGGACTTGGTGGCCGCGTCCAGGAACCGGAAGACGGCGACCGGGTTGAGCAGTTCGCCCTTGACGCGCCGGACAAGTGCCGCCATGAAGGCCTGCTGGCGGCCGATGCGCTCCAGGTCGCTGCCGTTGCCGAGGGTATAGCGGGCGCGTACGTAGCCAAGTGCCTGGGCGCCGTTCAGCATGTGATGACCGGCTGTGAGATGCAGGCCGGACAGCGGGTCGTCGATCGGCTGGGTATTGCACTCCGGCACGCCGTGCAGGGCGTTGACCATGTCACGGAATCCGGCGAAGTTGATCGCGACGAAGTGATCGATGTGGATGCCGGTGTCGTGCTCGATGGTCTTGATCGTGCAGGCGATGCCGAGGGCGGTGTGGTTGCCGTCCAGGTTGCCGATCGCGAACGCCTCGTTGATCTTGAAGACCTGCGGTGACGAACGCTGGCCGTTTCCCATCCGGCAGGACGGGATGTTGACCCAGGAGTCGCGCGGGATCGACATCACCTGGGCCCATTGCCGGTCGGCCGGGATGTGGGCGATCATCAGCGTGTCGGACTGGTCGGTGGTGAGATCCTGGCTGTTGCCGTACCGGCTGCTCTGGCCGTGGCGGCTGTCAGATCCGATGATGACGATGTTCTCGGCGTGCGGGTGATGGTCCGGGGGCTGCGGGCCGACGAGGCCACTGATATTGAGCTGCCGGATATTGCCGTTCAGGTGACGGTATGCGGTGTAGACGCCGATAGCAGCGACGACCACGACGCCGGTCAGGATGCCGGCTGTCCAGGCGGCGATCTTGGCCTTCCTGCTGTGCCGCCGGCGCGGGCCCGGCGGGACTGAGCCGGGGCGCGCAGAATCGGACAGCTCGCGCCGGTTGCGTGGCTGCGGCTCCGTTGCCCGCCCTTCGCCCATGCTTCACGGGTATGTACCCAGTTCGGGGCCTAGATCACATTGAGCCTAGGCGCGCACCGGCGGCCGCCGCCCGGCCCATGGCGCGGCCTGCTCCAGTTGGCTGGCGACCTGAACGAGCATGTCTTCGCGGCCATACCCGGCGACCAGCTGCACGCCGACGGGCAGGCCGCCGGGCGTCCAGTGCAGGGGGAGGCTGACCGCAGGCTGGCCGGTCATGTTGAACTGGGCGGTGTACGGAATGAAACTGGCGATCCGCTTGCCCTCGGACTGCCCTGCTGCGGTGAACCAGCCGAGACCGGGCGGCGGGGCGCCCAGCGTCGGGGTGACCAGCAGGTCGTGGCCGGTCCACCAGCCGGCCATCCGTCGCGCCCACATCCCGATCCAGGACCGGCTCTGCAGGTATCCGACGGCGCCAAGTTCCTGGCCGCCGCGCCGGTAGGAGGCGTTGCGCGGCTCGATCTCGTCGTCGCTGATCTGGCGGCCGAGCAGCACCTCGAATGCCTGGAGAGTCGCCTCGGCGTCGGCGGCGATGATGTTGTTGAAATGGCCGGCGAACTCCGGCTCGAACATGGCGGCCGGAGCCGACTCGTCGATGTGGTGGCCGAGCGACTCCAGCAGCCCGGCGGCGGCAGCAACCGCGGCTCGGCATTCCGGATCGTCCAGGTAGAGCTCCGCGCCCGGCCGGTCAATTACCCCGATCCGCAGCCGCCCCGGGTCCGCCCCGGCCTCCTGCAGCAGGGGGCGCGGCAGCGGCGGCGCGTAGTAGGGCTCGCCCGGCATACGCGCGCTGATTACGTCCAGGATCCCGGCCGCATCACGCACGGTGCGCGTCACTGCGCCGTCGATGGCGCCGCCGGCCCAGGCCTCGCCGACCAACGGGCCCTGGCTCACCCGTCCCCTGGTCGGCTTGAGGCCCACCAGCCCGCACTCACTCGCCGGGATCCGGATCGAGCCGCCGCCATCGCTGGCGTGCGCGACCGGCACCATGCCGCTCGCCACCGCAGCCGCCGACCCGCCGGACGAGCCACCGGCCGAATGATCCGGCTGCCACGGGTTGCGGGCTGGCGGAAAGCTCTTCGCCTCCGTGGTCACCGTGGTGCCGAGCTCCGGCACGTTGGTGCGGCCGAGCGGGATGAAGCCGGCCGCCCGGAACTGCTCCGCCAGGTAGGACGTCACCGGGAAGGGCAGGTCGCGCATCGGCCCGAGGCCGAACGCCGTGACCTCACCCGCGACGAAGCAGCCCAGGTCCTTGAAGAGGATCGGCACCCCGCGGAAGGGGCCGTCGGGCAGGTCAGCGTCCGCTTCGGCCAGCGCCTCGTCGAACCGGGTGCGGATCACGGCGTCAAGCCTGGGATTAACCGCCTCGATCCGGGCGATGGCGGCCGCCACGAGATCCCTGGGCCGCAGCTCGCCGCGGCGGACCAGGTCGGCCTGGGCCGTGGCGTCCTGCCACGTCGTGTCGATGCTTGCCAACGTTGCTCCTCATTGGTTCCGGTCATTGTTCCCGGCCTTTGGTCTGCCTCGTCCCGGTCGGCGCAGGCGACAGCCGCGCCGTCCCTGGCCGCAAGGACCGCGATCACGCGGCCGTTGCCGGTGGGCGGATCGGGCTCGGCGGAAGGCCGCGTCCCGGCCCCGACGACGAGCATCCGGCGGCCGGCCAGCCTGCTCCGGCCGGGCGCCGATCCGGTTGCCTCCGGCAGCAGGTCGGGACCCACGTCTGCCGCGATCATGGCCGCAGCCCTGCCGTCATGATCAGCTGGAGGTGCCCGGCAGGCGCGGCGAAGCGGATGGGTTCTCGGGCTTCGCGGCCGTCGGGCCGTCCCAGGCCGGGCTGGCGCCTGGCGGCAGCGGCACCGCGAAGGCGTTCAGCAGGAACGAGATGAGGGTGTAGTAGCCGCACAGCGAGACAAGCTCCACCATCCCGGCATCGCCGAGCAGTCGCTGCGCGACGGCGTAGATATCCGGGCTGAGCTGGCCGGTCTCGGCGAGTTGCCGGGCGACGGCGTAGACGGTCCGCTCGTCGTCCGTCTCGAATGGCGGTTCGGCGCCGTTGCCGATGGCGTCGACGATCGCGTCGTCAACGCCGTGCTCGCGGGCCATCCGGGAGTGCGCCCACCATTCGAACTCGGCCTTCCACCGGGCGCCCACGGTGATGATGGCGATCTCGCTCAGCCGCCGCTCGATGGATGTCCCGAACCGGATGACGCCGCCCAGCGAGCCCAGGTTCCTGCCGACTTCGGGCGCGTGCACGAAGGCATTGAAGGGACCGATCAGCCCGCCGCTGTCATCGATCAGGCGGCCTCGCGAACCGACGATGGCGTCCCAGACGGCCTGGCCATCGGCATCGAGATCGTCATAGCGCAGGCTAGGAAGGCGGCTCATACCTGGACAATATGCTTCTTGGCCGTCATTGACGCAGTCGCGCCTGGCAGTGCGGGCCTCAGCCGAGCCAGCTCACCCGCGCAGTTATGACCTGCGCCACGGTAATCGTCACGTTATGACCAGCTCGCAACGGGCGCCTCCATCTCTTGCCTGGGAGTCAACGTAGATGCGAAAATCAGCATGGGAGCCTGGCTATGCCCGGCATCGGGACAGCCCGCAGGCCGGCTTGGGGATGAAGTCAGATACCGAACAAGGGTGTGGGGCAATGGACGGTAACTGGTTAGTAACCCACCGTGACAACGCTCGGCCATGCTAACCCTAAAGGCCCATTGGATCGTCTGGGCTATTATCTTACTCGCTGTTTACATGGCGTTTACGGCGCCGGCGACACTTGGCGCCGTGGTTAGCCTGATCGGCCACTTTATCGTTGGACTCGCGGCTGGCATTACGCATTTCCTGGCCGATCTGACCGGTCGATCCTAACCGCTTCAGCAGGTCAGGCGGATAGCTGCCGACGCGGCGGCGGGGATCATCATTGGCTGAGCGGAACCGCGTCGAGCCGGTGAGCGGAGTCGAACCGCTGACCTGCCGTTTACAAGACGGCTGCTCTGCCTGCTGAGCTACACCGGCGGGAACTTGGTGCATCCTAGCCGATCGCTGGCTAGCGGGATCCGGCTCGGCTCTTGCCGTGCGGGCTCACTTAGCCAGCGCGGCAAGGGCCGCGCCCGGGGAAGCCAGCGAGGCCAGCCCGCCAGGCCATCCGCCGCGGCTCCTTCACCTCCGTCAAGGCGCTGACGCCGTCATCGGCGCGTTCACCCGCAGCTGGCTTTAGGGGAACCCCGCACGACCAGCCCGCCCGTTTGCCTGGACCAAGGCCGCCGGCCAGATCCTCGCCAGCATCAACAGCGCCCGGACTAAAACAAGCATCCTTACGGTCCACCAGGCACCTTCAGGAGAAACCCCGAGACCTTAGATCACGGAAGGGCAGAGCTAGTTGCCTGGTCCAGGTCAGCGTGATGTTATTTGTTCCAGGCAGTGACGTTACAGGAAGAATTGACCTCTCACGGGGAGCAGCAACGCTGGGGAAGTACGAACCGTTACATGATCACCTTGCCAAATGCGGTGCGGGCGATCAGGTAAGGCTGAGCTTCGGCGAGATCGAGGAACTCGTCGGCTCCCTCCCGCCCGGCGCCAGGCGCCTCCGGCAGTGGTGGACGAACGATTCCAGGATCCAAGCGCAAGCCTGGCGTGCCGCTGGCTGGCGTGTCCTGCTGGTGGATATGGGCGCGGAGCAGGTGCTGTTCGAGCGGTACCCGGGCGGAGAGCCTGAAGCGTCCGCCTCAAGCTACCGGGCGCCTGCTAGGCATCCGTCCTTCCGTGGTTATCTCGCGGAACTCCATCTTCCGCTGGTTATTGTCCTGGTGGTTCTTTCCGCAAGTATCGGGGCCATCGGATTCGCGCTCCGGCCGGGGACGGATGAGCCGCCTGCGGTATCGAACGCGGGGATCACACTCTACGTCTACCAGCAGAAGTCAGCGACGGCATTACCGATTGGCCCAACACGAGTCAGTGTAGACGAGATCATGATGCAGGAGACCTCGTCTACTGTCCTGATGCAGATTGACCTGTTTGCCGCGTTCCCCGCCCCAGGCGTGGCGCAATGGAATCTCGGCACCTTGATATCACAATCCCAGCCTTATCCTTGCCCGGATCCGTACAGTTACCTCGGCACGGCGCAGCCCGATCCGGTCACCATTCAGGACGCCCGGCTGACTATCGGCAGCCAGGCCGCTACCCCGGCAATTATCGCCAATTTCGTAGGACATCGCTCGACGCGAACCGCCTCAAACATACTGGGGCTGTATGGCCGATCCCCTCCTGGCGGCGTTCAGGCTGGCAGTCTCAAGCCGATCGCCGAAGTTGATCTGTGCTGGGCGAGAAATCTCCCCATGGCATTCGATGGCGAGTTTGCCTCAGCTGCGTTGCCGGCCGTGACCGCCGTTTCAGAACGCACCGGGTTAAGCTTCCCGGTTGATTTAACTCGGAGCCTCTACTTCGAGAATATCCGGCAGCCTCATCAGCCGATTACGGCTAAATACTCGTTACAAGCCGGAACGCTGCCGACCAGCACGGATCCGTTTGGCTGGCACTGGTCCGGCAGCCGGGAAGGGGGCTCGGTGCAAGTAACCGCCGTTAATATTCCACTCTCGCAACATGAGGCATACCTGGGGTTCGTGTCTGGCGTTCTATTCGGCGTCGTCGGCGGGGCGGTCGTGCTAGTACTTCAGGAGATACTGGAGCCAATCCGGCTTCGGCGCCGTACCTAGAACTTGGTTAGCGCATGATGCATGGAAGGTGATGAGTGGCTGAATCTCAAAGAGCAGGACGCAACTGGAAGCGGAGGGTTCTGTGGCTTGCCGGCGGCATGCTCGCAGTTCTCGCCATCGTGCTATCGGTCTTATTCGCAGTCATACACACAAACGGTACGTCCGGCCCTAGTGACGTAGCCTCCGGGAATGCCCAGCCGCAGTCAAACATGCTGGTTAGCGACAATTGCGGGTTCAACAACGACGAAGGGGTATTCGAGCCAGTTATCATTCAACTCGCCTGCGGCGACGGAACCGCTGCGGCGCGGAATCTGACCTGGAGCCAATGGAGTTCTACAAAGGCAGTTGGCCAGGGTACCGTTAATGAAGTAAGCTGCGTCCCCGATTGCGCTCACGGGAAGGACATAGCCTACAAGGCTAAGCTGACACTGTCCGAGCCCGCCAAGGCCGGAAACGGCAAGGAATATTTCACCCGCATAGAAGTATCCTTTATCGGCAACAGCCCTAACGGATCTTCCAGTCAACTATTCAAGGACTGTTACGATACCCCGCCTGCGCCTTACAATCCGCCATGCCCGGCAGATGAACAAGGCGCAAACTGAAGACGGGCAACCCAGTACTACCGACCATCAGAGCATCCCGCTGCTCTCCGGCGGCTGCCCGGCCCGGCTGCCCGGCGGCTGCCCGGCCCGGCGGCCCGGCCCGGCTGGCCGGCCCGGCTCGGCCGGCCCGGCTGGACGGCCCGGCTGGACGGCCGGTACGGGCAGGAAATGATCAGCCTGGGAAAGAGGTCCGCCACGATGAGCGAGCCGAAGACGTACACGCTGGAGGCGCCGGGCGCCGTGCTGCACTACGACGTGCGGGACAACGGCGACGCGGGGCATCCGGTCCTGCTGCTCATCGGGTCGCCGATGGGAGCCTCCGGCTTCGCCGCCCTGGCCGGGCAGTTCGCCGACCGCACGGTGGTGACTTATGACCCCCGCGGGACGGAGCGCAGCCAGCGCACCGACGGTGAGCCGCCAGGTTCGGTGCCTGGCGAGCACGCCGAGGACGTGCGCCGGCTGATCCAGGCGCTGGACGCCGGGCCGGCCGATGTCTTCGGAAGCAGCGGCGGCGCGGTCAACGCGCTGGCCCTGGTGGCCAGGCATCCCCGGCTGATCCGCACCCTGGTGGCGCACGAGCCGCCCGCGGCCCAGGAGCTGCCGGACCGCGAGCCCGTGCTGGCCGCGTGCGCCGGCATCCGCCAGACGTACCAGTCCAGCGGCTTCGGCCCGGCGATGGCCACGTTCATCGCGCTGGTCAGCCACCCGGGCCCGATCCCGCCGGGCTTCCCCGGGCCGCCCGCTCCGGATCCCGCCGCTTTCGGGCTGCCCGCCCACGACGACGGCTCCCGCGACGATCCGCTGCTCGGACTGCACATGACCGCCTGCGCCGGCCACCGGCACGACTTCGACGCGCTCCGCGCGGCACCCACCCGCATCATCCTCGGCGTCGGAACCCAGTCCGGCCAGCTGATGGCCGGCCGTGCCGCCGTAGCCGTGGCGGAGCGGCTCGGCACGACGCCGGTCACCTTCCCCGGCGGTCACGACGGCTTCCTCAGCGACCCCGGCGCCTTCGCCGAGGTCCTGCGCACGGCCCTGGACGGCTGAGTCCCGCAGGCCGGGCAGCTCGCCGGGCTATCCAGCCGCCGGGCTTGCCGGGCAGCTACTACGTCCCGGAATGGCGACCGGTGTCCCTTCCGGTGCCGCACTTGCGGTGGCATGCTGGTGGCTACGTCGCCCCGGCCTGGCGAGCGGCATGGAGCGCCGAGAAGGAAGATCTTGAAGTACACCGTGCGAGTGGCCGGGGGCCGGCGGCTTTCCACGCAGGCGCACGGAGATCCGGACGGAAGCCCGATCTTCCTGCTGCACGGAACGCCGGGCAGCCGGCTGGGCCCTCGGCCGCGGACCGCGGTCCTGCACAGGCTCGGTGTCCGTCTTATCTCCTTCGACCGGCCGGGCTATGGAGGATCCGACCGGCTCCCGGGCCGGCAGGTGGCGGATGCAGCGGCGGACGTGCTGGCCATCGCCGATGCGTACGACCTGGAGAAATTCGCCGTCGTCGGCCGCTCCGGCGGCGGCCCGCACGCACTGGCCTGCGCCGCGCTGTTGCCAGAGCGCCTGACCAGGGCCGCCGTCCTGGTGGGCATAGCCCCGCACGGTGCGGACGGGCTCGACTGGTTCGGCGGGATGGCGGAGTCAAACGTCCTGGAGTTCACCGCAGCCGCGGCGGGCTATGCCGGCATCGCTCCGCAGCTTCATGCTGCCGCCGACGCCATTCGCGCTAATCCGGCCAGCCTGATCACCAGCCTGCATTCCGAGCTGCCTGACCCGGACAGGCGAGTGGTGGCAGATAGTGGTATCCGCTCGATGCTGCTGGAGACCTATGCCGAGGCGCTGCGCACCTCCGCTCATGGCTGGATTGACGATGCGCTGGCTTTCTGCTCGCCGTGGGGATTCGATCCAGCGGCCGTCACCGTGCCCGTCCTGATCTGGCACGGCGCAAGCGATGTCTTCTCCCCGGCCAGCCATGCCCGGTGGCTCGCCGACAAGATCCCGAGCGCGACTGTTGTCGTTCAGGCCGGCGCTGCGCATTTCGGGGCGCTGGACGTGCTGCCGGACATCCTCCGCTGGCTGTCCGCAGGCCGGCCCGCCTCGTGATCGGCGGGCCAGCCCGGATGAACCGCCGTGCGACGGCCGGGAACGACCGCTGTGCGACGGCCAGGAATGTTAGATGGAGTGCGGCTCCAGGTCGCGGCTGATCCGCCGCCAGTCGTGCAGTAGCGCCACGGTCGGGTGGCTCAGCCCCAGGACACGGCCGAAGTCGTCCAGTATTTTTTCCCTGAGATGGCCGGCCTCCTCGGCCCGCCCGGCCTCGCGCAGGGTGACCGCGAGATTGGCCTGGCAGGCCAGCGTGTCCGGATGGTCCTGCCCGAGCGTCTTTCTCAGCCGCTTAATGGTCTCGCGCTCAAGTGCCCCGGCCTCGGCGAGATCCCCGGATTCGCCGAGGCAGTTGGCCAGGTTGACCGCGCAGGACAGGGTGAAGGGATGGCTGTCCCCGAGCCTTCGCCGCATCAGCCGCCAGCGTCTCCTCCGCCATGCTGACGCGCCTCCGCCAGCCGGCCCGCATCCCGCAAGTAGATCGCCAGGTTGTTGGCGGCAGCGAGCGTGTACGGATGGTCCTCGCCGACGCTGGCCTGATAGGCCACCCGGACTTCGGTCACGAGGTCCAGCGCCCTGGGAATGTCACCGACCGCCGAGTAGTCGCAGGCGAGATTGAGCCCGCAGGACAGCGCGTCGGGGGTATCGCCGCCATAGCGGCGCTTGTAACGCTCGTAGGTCTCCTGCGTCAGGCTCATCGCCTCGCTCTCCTCGCCCGCCTTGCGCAGCGAGACCGCCAGGCTCTTGGCCGTCCGCAGGGTGTCGATCATGTCGTCGCCCAGCACCGTCCGGTACGTGTTCCAGGTGACGCGGAGCAGGTCGACGGACTCCCGGAAGGCGCCCGCCTCGCGCATGTCGCGGGCGATATTGGCCAGCGTCGAGAGGGTGTAGGGATGATCAGGGCCCAGCACCGCGTGCTGCCGGGCATGCGTCTCCTCGTCCAGCCTGCGCGCGGCGATAGCAGTCGCCGACCAGGAGCAGCGAGACCGCCAGGTTGTGGGCGGCGTTCAGGGTCCGCGGGTAATCCTCGCCGAACTGCTCCTTGAAGCTGTCGTAGGTCTCCTGGTCAGAGGCAAGCGCCTGCTGGAACTCACCGAGCGCGCGCAGGTCGGCGGCCAGCCCGCCCGCCGTCATCAGGGCATGCGGGTGATCCGGGCCGAGGACGGCCCGCTGCCGCTCCAGCACGTACGTGTCAAGCTCACGGGCCTCGGCGAAACGGCCCTGCGACCGCAGCACGTTGGCGATATGGAAGCGCAGGTGCAGCGTCTGCTGATGATCAGGCCCGAGCTGCTGGGTCCAGAGGTTCTCCAGGCGGCCGGCCAGCGCAAGGCACGCGTCGAACTCGCCGTGCTTCCACTGGTACCGGACCCAGTCGATGAGCAGCTGGCGGGTCCGCGGGTCATCGCACTCCTCCGCCCGGGACGGTCCCAGGTGCGGCCAGATCAGGTTGTAGCGCGACCAGTTCGCCGGGTCGTCGGTCTCGCCGCGGGACGGCCGGGCGCCGACCAGGATCTCGTGCACCTCATGACAGGCTTCGAGCTGCTCCTCTTCGGTCATCTGGGAACGGATCACGGCCTGCACCAGCCGGTGGATCTGCAGCGAGTTACTGCCCTGGTCCACCCGGACCAGCGCGAACCGGCTGATATCCCTGATCACCCGGCCGAGCATCAGCTTCTCGCTCAGCGACTCATCGAAGGGCAGCAAGGACGCGATCATCTGGTCGCCGTAGAGCAGCGCCATGGAGATCGGCCCCGGCGAGAAGAACGCGCACAGCTGCAGCAGCCGCACCGCCGCCGGGGATCGCTCCTGGAGCCGCTCGAGCGACAGGTTCCAGGTCGCCACCACCGGCATCGGATAGTCGGTCGGCTGGTTCAGCGACAAGATCCGGGTAGCCTGCGTCGCCAGCTGCTCGACGTAAGCCCAGGCGCGGCATGCCGGTCTCCTCCAGCCACGCGGCGGCCTGCTCGACCGCCAGCGGCAGGTGGCCCAAGCGCATCGGCGACCCGCTTCGCGTCCGCCGGATCCAGCGTCGGACACGTGGTGCAGGAGATGCGCGACGCTCTCATCCCCGGTGAACACGTCCACCTCGAGCGGCTCAGCCGAATGGCTCCACGCCTGATTGCGCGAGGTGATGAGGACGTGCCCGGCCCCGGTGGGCAGGTAGGGCTCAAGCTCCTTCGGGTTATCGGCGTTGTCGAAGATCAGCAGCCAGTGCGGCGTGGTGTCACGGCGCAGCTCCTCCAGGGCCGCCTCCGCCGCCTCCGCCACGTTGTCGCCGACTTTCAGGCCCATCTTGCGGGCGAGCTCCGCCAGCGCCAGGCTGATCTCCTCGGCCTGCTCGGACGGAACCCACCAGACGAGGTCATAGTCGGCCATGAACCGGTGCGCGTACTCCAGCGCCACCTGGGTCTTGCCGACCCCGCCGAGCCCGTACAGGGCCTGCGCGACCACCACTGCCACCGCCGCCGCCGGCCAGCTTGTCGCGCAGCATCTCCAGGGTCGCGCCGCGTCCGGTGAAGTCGGCGTTCCTGGCCGGCACGTTCCAGATCTGCGGGATCGTGCCAGGAAAGCGCGGTTCCTCGGCCTGCGGCGGGGCGTTCCCAGGGAGCTGCAGCGGCCGGTCCAGGGCCCATAGCAGCTTCGCCGTCGCCTGGCCGGCGTCCAGCCGCGCAAGGTCGATCGCGGGATGGTCGGCAAACGGGTCGGTCACTCTGCGACGTCGCTGACCCGGACCGGGACGAGCTGCCGGTGCGTGCCCGCGGCGTCGGCCGCCGACATGGCCTTCCAGACGGACCTGGCGTCCGGCGAGTGCAGGTAGGCAGAGGAAAGTATGGCGATGGCGCGAGGAGCGATCTGCAGCTCGCGCTCGGCCTGCAGGCTGGCAGCGACGCCACCGTCGCCCTTCGCGGCAGTAGCCACCGTGCTGCGCGGCAGCACGAGGAATCCGGAGCGGGTCAGCACGGCCTCGATCCAGTCGGCCCACATCCGGTCTTCCGGCGCGTAGCTCAGGAATACCTGCGTGGAGGAGGCCGGCTGGCGCCGGGTGAAGGCATCCCGGTACTGCAGCCGCCGGTTCTCCGCTATCGGCTGCATGGTCACTACCTGGCCGCCGGTGATCGCATCCGTGATCCGCTCGAACGAGGCGAGCAGCGAGGTCGGCGATCCGGGGTCGTCGCCGAACGTCGCCAGGGTCTCCTCGAAGGCGTAGAACGGCTTGTACGGGACCTCGACCGAGGCCCAGTACTGCGCTGACCTCTCCTGGCTAAGCCCCTCCGGGAAGCCCTCGAACCTTATCCGGGCGAGGGCACGGCCGACATCCAGCTTCTCCTTCTCGCCGTCCTCGATGCGCATCGGCACCGGCAGCACCCGGATATTGCGGTCCCGGTACCTGCCCCTGATCTGGCGCGCGACGTTCGCGGCGCCGTCTATGCTCTGGTCGCTGAGCGTGAAGCAGACGGCGAGGACATCGGGCAGCTCGATCGTGCAGATGTCCGCCACGTCACTCAGCCCGGTGCGGCTGTCGATCAGCACGTAATCGTATTTCTGCTTCATGTCCTCCCGCATCGCGCGGAAGAAGCGGCCGCCGCCCAGCCGGTCGTAGAAGTTATCCCAGTCCAGCGAGCAGACCGCGGCGGAATAATCCCGGTTCTGCCGGCAGGCCGACAGGAAATCCAGCCTGCCGTCGCCGGGAAAATCCCAGCTCAGCGAAACGGCATGACGCTCGACCTGGGCAAATTCCAGATGCCAGTCGTCGGCCCGCGGCGTGGGGTCGATGGCTGCCGACGCGTATTCGTTGATGATCTCGATCACGCCGGGCGTAGCGCTGACCGTCGACTCGTTCAGGAACGGGTGAAAGAACTTATGCAGGCCCGGCGACTCAAGATCCCAGTCCACGCACAGGACCCGCTTGGAGTTGCTGGCCAGGATCCAGGCCACGTTAGCCAGCGCCATCGTGCGGCCGGTACCGCCCTTATACGAGTAGAACGTGATGATCTGGCCGTCGCAGGAGTCGCTCATCAGGATCCTCCGGGGTCCGCTTGGTCCGCCATCCTGAGCCGTGGGCGCGCAATAACGGGGCCTGCCGGCGGGTATGCAGGGGCGTCCTTGCGGAATCTCTTGAGCATGATCATCGTCATCTGCGGCAGGATCTGGCCGAACTCCTGCAGGGTCGGTATGCCGGTGGCGGCCAGCTGGCACCGCCGCGGCACGCTCGCGAGCCTGCGGCCCAGCGATGCTAACGAGCCGGTCACGGAGATCATGCTCGGCATCGCTCAGCTCGGCGTCCTGGATATTCCACGGCACCAGCACGCTGACCCAGGGCTGCTCGATCTCGTCGAGGAACCGCAGCTGCTGCTGGTGCGCGTCGGAGACGGTCACCCAGGCGTCGACGAGGCACAGGCTCGGGGGCACCGGCCGCCCGTTGCCAGCCCAGCTCGGCGGATCCTCAAAGGCCCCCACCAGCGGCTGGCAGCCCAGGCATTTCTTGGCCAGATCCCGCGCGTAGTCGGCCAGCGGCTGCGGGTAATCCGGCCGGTACGGGCTCCAGGTATGCGGGGTGCTGCCGTAATAGTGGTCCGCCCGGCCGGGCGGCAGCGTGGAAGTATCGTGGGCCAGCACGCTGATTCGCAGCTGATCGGCGGCGGACCGCTGGGCGCTGGCCGGGCCGAACGCGCTTTGCAGCGACTCATACTCTGCGGGCCGCTCCACGTGAATGGATGTCTCGTCCGCGACCTGCACGATGCGCTCGGCCAGCCGGTGCACGGCTAGCAGGTAATCAGCCCGGTATTTCTGCAGCTTCATGATCCCGTAGAAGCCCTCGGTGCTATACCGCGGGCCGAGGTTCACATGATGGTACTGGATAGGCTGCGCAACATCCGGAATCCTGTCCTGATCGAGCCTGGCCCACAAGGCTGGCACGATAGCACTGACGATCTGGTCGCCACGCGCATTCTGGTTGACCTCGCGACGGGCGAAGGCAAACCATTCCTTGCCGCAGTTGTCGCTCTCAAAATAACGCCTTGAGTACAGCGGAACGAAGACCCGGCAGCTGGCCAGAGCCCTGGCCAGCTCCGGTGACCATTCGGTGCCGAGCTGATTCTCCCGGTCCATGAACCCAGCCTCTTCAGGCTGGGCTTCGGTCATTTGTAATATGGCCGCGCACAGATCCTTGTACAGCTTATGCACCCAGCGATCCGGGTCTTCCCGGTCAGCTGGGTCACGCTTCGGGGTGCGCGCGTAGCTCAGAAAGAAATACGGCTTACTCCCGGTCAGCCCAGAATCGCTTTCCCCAGCCATAAGCGTGCTTTCCCCCCCGTCACGCAGCACTCTCTGCCACCGCCGTCCCCACCAAAAACAGAGGCCATTTATTTATCCCGGCCGCTTGCCGAGATGATGATATAAGGGATTTCGGAGGGTGACCAGGGGCATACGCAGCCCTGGCGCGAGGCCCCGGTAGCGGCCTGGCCAGCGGGCCGGCCGCCAGCTCGGCCGCTATCCGCCTGTCAGCGCGGCCGGCCCGGCATCCAGCGCGCGGCGCATCTCGGCCACGAACTCCGACCCGAGCGGGGTCAGCGAGCCCGAGGCGGCCAGCGCGTCGATGGCTCCGGCGGTATGGGCATGCCAGCGACTGAATTCCGCCCTGGCCGCCTCGGCGGCCGGGCCCGCTGTGGCGCTCCCGGCGCGCGCGCCCAGAAGGCGGTGACGGCGAGGTGCGCGTAGGTGCCCTGCAGCAGACCTTCAAGCGGCCGCGGATCTGTCCCGCCACGGCGCATGGAAAAGCCGGTCGTCGGTCTCGTCGTACAGGTCATAGAGATCCAGCATCGCGCCGAGCTTGACGTGCTGGAACTCGTGGATCAGCAGCAGCGCCAGAGTGACCGGATCGGCCGGCAGGGCGGCCGCGACCGCGCCGAACGCGTGCCTTGCGGTGGCACTGACCTCGCGGCCCGGCGCGAGCCTCCGCCAGCGGCATGAGCGTGCCCAGGCCGGTCGCCAGCCCGGCGGCGTAGGCCGGGTGTTCGCGGCGGATTACAGCCACGCATCCCGGAACCGGCGCTGCCAGCTGGCAAAGTCCGCATCAGACAGCCGGGCTGCCGCCGGGAACTGATGGCAGTCGCGGTAGGGATCGGTATCCTCCGAGCGCGACCGAGATACCGGGTGCGGTCAGCCGGCGTACCGGCTGCCACCGGGCTGGCCCCGCGTCCCCGGCCCCGGTCCGGCCGTCCAGCAGGCGCTGGATAGGCGTACTCCACTGGCCGCCGCTGGTCCGCACCGCGACTGTGCCGCCCGATACCTCAACCGTGGCCAGCGGCGGATCGCCGCCCGGTACCGCCGGCTGTCTGCCCCTCCTCGAGCCTGCCCAGCGCCGGCAGGTGCACGCCGCCGTCCACTACCGGCACGGTGAGCACGGCATCGGTGCCCGACCGGATGGCCGCCGCGGCAGCGATCGCGGCGAGATGGCCCAGGTCCGCGGCCAGCGGCAGGCGGCCGGTGCGCTGTTCCAGCGGGAGCTTCAGCCGCTCCAGGCAACAGACCGCCCAGACCCGGACGTACGGATGGGCGAGCACCTCGCCGAGGATCAGCGGGTTTTCCTGGTCGATCCTGGACAGCACCTCCCAGCCGGCCTGCAGCGCCGCCAGGCTGGCCCCGGGCGGCAGGGCGGCGCTGGCGGCCCGGTAGAAGCGGCCAGCAGCGCGCGGCGCAGGCTGGCCTGCGCCGCTTCCAGCTGCCTGATCGCCGTCGTCCCGCCAAGCCCGGCGGCCAGCGCCTGGAATTCGGCCGCAGGCACGGCATGGGTCAAAACGCGCTCCCCCGCTCCGCGCCGCTCGCCCGCTTCCCCCGCCGCCGCCCGGCCGCGCGCCCGTCTGCCCGGGCCCGGCGGCCGCCCGCGGGCTCGCTGCCCGGGGCACGTCCGCCGGGCCCGCCGGCCGGGCTGCCATCCGGCGCCCCCCAGGTGGCCTGCGGACGTGGCTGATCAGCTTCAGCAGGTCCGGGCAGTACACCGACGGGTTGGCGAAACCGGAACCCGCCGATACCGGTGCGTGTAGAGGCCGCCGCCGCAACTGGCGACGACCGGGCACGACCGGCACGTGCGGCACAGCCCGGCCAGGCCCTGCTGCCGGGCGGTGATGCCCGGGTGCGCCGCGACGGCGTCGAGGGCGTGGCTGAACACGTCGAACCCGGTGGCCGGCGCGCCGTCGAACGCCTTCTTGAGCGAGTCCGCCTGCTCATAGGCACCATCAGTCTCGATGACCGCCAGGCTGCTCGCCTCCAGCCCGAGCGCCTCGGTGCAGCACGCGCCGCCCGTCGAGGTCGAGATGATCGATTCAAACGTGCGGACACCGATGTGGCGTCCGGTGGCCTGCCACCGGTCGAAAACGGCTATCAGCCAGTCGGCGTACTCACTTTCCGCGCCCGGCGACCGCGCTGGCGGCTCGTCCCAGGTCGCGTGCGGCAGCAGGAGGTCAATTCGCGGCGGCTCCAGGTCCGCTAATGCGTCGAAAACGGCGACCGGATCGTTCGCTACGTCTATCGTGCACAGCAGCCCGGCATAAATATCGCGGAATCCTCCGGTCCGCAGCAGCCCTATCGCCCGGATTACCTGGCGGTAGCTGCTGCGTCCGTCCGCGTACCGGCGATGCCGATCATTGGCGGCCTCGTAGCCATCAATAGAGACACCAACCTTGACGTCATTCCCAGCGAAGAACTCACAGAATTCCCGGTCAAGCAGGACGCCATTAGTATGAATTCTCAGATCCAGCTCGCAGACCCCGTGCAATGCCGACCGGAGTTCCGTCGCCACCCGCCGGAGCCGGGCAACGCCCGCCAGCAGCGGCTCCCCGCCGTGCAGCACCACGTGCACGGCAGGTAGCCGATGCGACGCCGCATGCTCGGCGATCCGCCGGGCGGCCTGAGCGATGACCTCATCAGGCATGGCCTTCGGGCGACCGCGCCAGCTCTGGTCAGCACCCTGATAGACGTAGCAATGATCGCAGGCAAGATCGCAACGACTGTGCACCTTGAGCACGAACTGGTTCAGCGGGATAGCCAGCCGACCCACGCCGGCCTCCGTTAGATCGTTAGATGGCAGACTGGAATGCCGCGACGGGCACCTGGCCGACCGGCGACTCCGGCAACACGCGGTTAAGCGCCTCACTCAGCGTGACGCCACCAAGCGCTGGCATCTCCGCGAGCGGCACCTGGCGGAAATCAACCAAAACCGACGGCTGCACCTCATTATTGACTGTCATTACTTACCTTTTCCTGTGAGTATAAACGCTGCGGGTCATCCCGGGCCAAAGAGCCAGCCTGTTACGAAGGACATAACTCGGATTGCAATTCTTACCAAACTTACCGGGCCGTACCCGCCGGGGTCCGGAACTACCCGGACTCCTGAGCGCCGGACGGCGTCCCCGGTGACGGTCCCAGGGTCGACACATCGTAGACCCCGGGCCGCCTCTCGCTAGAGCCGGGGTACTGCAGCACGGCTGAGCGGTCTACTGACAGCGCAGGCCACGTGGCGAATGAATCGCCTGCGGCGGATGTGACTACAGTTCGGCCCTGCGCAGGGCATAGGTCGTTCACGCCATAATGGTCGCACACGAAGGGGGACGCGGCGTTCGTTCGCTCGTAATGGTTTGCCTATCTCTTTCTACACAGCGGCGCCAACGATGCGCAAGGCTGGAAATGGCCGCTCATCATGCCGGACTGCTGGCTTTACCGGCGAGAAGGCTGAATCGGCCCAATACCAGGATGGCCCGCTTGGCTGACAGCGTCTGGCGGGCCAGGCACAACGGCCATGCGCGGCTCGCGCGGATGGCAGCGGCTTGACGGCGATTCAGTCCGCGGCCAGGACCGAGCGGGCCGCCCGCGACGCCCGCCGCATTGCCGGGACCAGGACGGGGCGACACTCCCGCCGTTGCGGCGCGTGCTCCCACCGGGCACGCCCACACGCATCGGCGCGCGTGCTCCCGCCGGGGCTGCACAGATCGCGGGGCTGCGCATTAAGCTAGCTACATGCGTTGCGCCAGGACGCGTCGGACAATGCGGCAGTCCTTGCCGCCACCCGGGACATCGGCCAGCGATTCAGGCCGGATACTAACCACCGCCCGCATCCGGCCCAGCGCACCGAGGCGCCACGGCGGGCAAGCCGGTTTACGGTCGGCCGCGGTCCTTTCAGGAGGCGCTGCCTGTGGACAGTGAAGCGTCCGGAGATACCTGGACCAGAATCGCGAGGCACTGGCACGACTACCGGCTGCGCCACCCGGCCGCCCCAGGTACGGCGAGTGCACAGCACCGCAAGCCATGGGCTGAACTCGATGAGTTCATCCGCCAGGACGTCGTTCTCCAGCTTCGCTGCGTCATGTCCGCTGTCGTGGCCACCGGGCGCCGCTGGGCACCCAGCCGCGCGGTCGCGCCGGGAAGCTTCATCGAGCTCAGTGACCGTGAACTTCAAGAGGTGACGCGGGCCGGACACACCCACTGGTATCAGCGCCGCCGGTCAGCAGGCTGGCGGCCGGCGGGCAATGCGAATGGCGACCGCGGCACGCTGGCGAGCAGCGAGGACGTGCCCTGGGACGAGCTTTCCGATCAGGGACGCCAGGGCCGCATTGACTATGTCAGGCTGCAGCTGGCCCAGCTCGAGGCCGTCGGCTTCCTGCCCAGCCTGCCAACGGGCGGTCCGGACGAGGCAGCTGACTTCTGCCGCGTCGGCGCCGTCCGGGCATACCAGCTCAGCACCGCCTGGCCGTGGACTGACCGGTCCGGCAACCGGATGCGCGGGGACGCTGGCGACTGGCGGGTCGTCGACGACAACGGCGACGAGCGGACCGTCCGGGATCCTGGAGTTCCGCGCCACTCATGACCAGATAGGCGACGGTCGCTGGCAGCGCAAAGGCGTTGTCCGCGCCTGGCGGCCGCGCGATCCCGTCACCGTGCGGACGATGGAAGGACGGGTTACCGCGCAGCCGGAGGATTGGATCGTCGAGGGCGAGCACGGAGCCCGGTGGCCGGTCAAGGATGAGCAATTCCGGCGGGGCCACCGCCTGCACAAGCCGCCAGGCAGGTAAATGCCGCGATTGGGCTGCGGCCAAGTCATTTAATGGCGACTTCCGGCCATTAACCTAGCTACCAGCCTATTGACCAATAAGACACTGAACTGCTAGCTTTTGGGCCGGGCGGCCAAGGTCGGCGGCCAAGGTCGGCGGCCAGGGCCAGGAGAGCACGGCTGCCAGGCCAGCGGACAACACGGCCGGGCAGGCGGGAGGCCCAGGCCGGCGCTGATCCTCAGGCAGCGGGGGCAAGGGGCGGGGCATGGATACGAGCGAATCACCCGGAACCAGGAACGAACCGCCTGTAGCTGGGCCAGTGGGCGTTCCGCCGAAGGTCTTCATCAACTACCGCCACGATGACGCGCAGGCCGTGGCATGGGCACTGTACATAAAGCTGGAGGCACGGTTCGGCGCAGATAACGTGTTCTTCGATAAGGGCACACTGCAGCCAGGGACGCGCTGGCTCAGCGAGATCAAGTCGCAGCTAGCCGGGGCCGGGGCATTCATCGCGTTGATCGGGCCGGATTGGCAGTCAGCCCTGACCACCCGGCTGCGCCGCGGGAGCGAAGACTACGTGGCCGAGGAAATCGACCTTGCCTTACGCGCACGCCCGCAGATGACGGTGATCCCGGTGCTGATCGAGGATGCCGAACTCCCGGATCCGGGAGAGCTTCCTGCGGCCCTGAAGGCGCTGCCCAGCCACCAGCAAGAGCGGCTGCGCTTCACCAGCCTGACCGAGGACATCGACCGGCTGATCGCACTCCTTGGCGCGGCCAAGCCGCCGCAGCGGCACGACTCGGCCGGGGGCGAATCAGCCGCCGAGCCAGCCGCCGAGCCATCTGCCGAGCCAGCCGCTGAGCCAGCCGCCGGATCGGAACCAGCATCCGCGGCGGTCCCGGCACGTACGGACCGCAGGTCCTCGCGCCCGGACCGCAGGTCCTCGGGGCTGTCCGTGCCCCGGCCCGTCGCCTCGCTTCCCGACGAGGATCACTACCGGATGATTGCTCGGCACGCCGGCAACCTCGTCGTGTTCCTCGGCGCCGACGCGAACGCAGACGACCGCGACGGGCCGTGGTCGGAAGGCTCAGGAAAGCTTCCCGATGACCGGGACCTGGCGAGGTACCTCTCCGCCCACGCCGGGCTGAAGGACGCGCCGCTGCACCTGGCCGAGGCCGCGCAGTACGCGGGCGCGGTGCACGGCGAGATGACGCTGTTCCACTGGGTGCGGCAGGCCCTCAGCGTCGATTCGGAGCCTGGTCCTGTGCACCGATGTCTCGCAGGGCTGCCGGCCAGGCTCGGAAACCGCTACCAGATGATTGTCACGCCGAAGTACGACTCGGCGCTGGAGAAAGCATTCATTGAAGCTGACGAGCGCTTCGACGTGGCCGTGTACATGGCCCCCGGCACAGCGGAGCAAGGAAAGTTCGTGCACCTGCCATGGGAAGCCCTCCCGCAGACAATCAGCATGCCAAACCACTATGATGATTTTCCCATTATCGCCGGAGAGCACCGGCTGGAGCGTCCGATCATTGTCCGGATAAACGGCGGAGTTGATGACCCGTCGGCCGGTTTCCGATGGGCCGACAATTATGTCATAACCGAAGATCACTACATCGATTATCTCAGCGGGTGCTCGGCTTCCGAGGTAATTCCCAGCCAGCTTCTCGCGAAGCTGACCAGGGCAAACTACCTCTTCCTCGGCTACACGATTGCCGACTGGCGGCTGCGGGTTTTCCTGCAGCGGATCTGGTCTGGCCCGAAGCTCGGGCGGGCCAAGTACTGGGCGGTCGAGCGGGAGCCCGACGCGCTGACCAGAGACCTCTGGCAGCAAGCCGGCGTGAGCCTGTACCAGAGCAGCCTGACCGATTACCTGGACGGCCTGTACGACTTCCTCGACGACCATCCTGACCAGGCGCAGCCGTGAGCGGGTCCTGGCCAGGCGCAGCCGTGAGCGACCCGGACCGGGCACCCGAGCATCGCGACAGCCCGTATGTCGGCCTCGATTACTACCAGGAGGACCTCGGTGCCTGGTTCTTCGGCCGGGAGGCCGAGGGCAGCAAGATCATCACCAACCTGCAGGCGGCGCGGCTGACGCTCCTGCACGCCGAGAGCGGCGTCGGGAAGAGCTCGCTGCTCCGGGCCGGCGTCGCCTGGCGGCTTGACCAGCTCGCGCGCAAGATGTCGGGCAACGGCACCGTCATTGACATCCCAGTCGTCTTCGGCTCGTGGAAAGACGATCCCGTCCGGGAACTGGTAACCGCGATCGCAGCGGCGATCAGGCCGTTCCTGGCCCGGCCAGAGCCCGAGCTGCCGGCGGACCGGCTCGAAACCGCGATCTTGACGGCGGCGGACGCGGTGGATGCCAGCCTGCTCATCATCCTCGACCAGTTCGAGGAGTACTTCCTGTACAGCTCCCGCGAGCCGGTGCCCGAGCGCTTCGCTGACGAGCTCGCCCGCTGCATCAACCGGGCTGATCTTCCCGCCAACTTCCTGATCGCTATCCGCGAGGACGCGTACGCGGGCCTGGGCGACCTGTTCAAGGGCCGGATCACGAACGTCTACGGGAACTACCTGCACATCGACTATCTCGACCGCGCGTCGGCTGAGCAGGCGATCCGGCGGCCGCTCGACGTCTACAACGGCCAGCCCGGCGTAACCGCGCGCGTCAAGATCCAGGACGAGCTGGTCGAGGCCGTGCTCAACGAGGTACCAGCGGCTGACGGCACCGGCGCCCCGGCGGCGGCCCAGCCGGACCCCGCACCAGACGCCGGCGGCCCGCCTGCGGCCCAGCCGGGCGCTGGCGAGCCGGCCCAGAACCGCGTGCAGGCCGCGGCCGACGGCCGGATCGCGACCCCGCTGCTGCAGCTGGTCATGGAGCGGGTGTGGGAGCGAGAGCGCGCCCAGGGCTCACTCGAACTGCGCCATTCGACGCTGCAGAGCCTCGAAGGGGTCGGGAAGATCGTCGACGCTCACCTGTCGAAGGCGCTCAGCGCCCTGAGGGCCCGCGAGCGCCGCACGGCGATCGATATGTTCGACCATCTCGTGACGCCATCCGGAGGCAAGATCGCGGAATCCGTTCCCGATCTGGCGCTCCGGACGGGCCGCAGCGAGGAACAGGCCGGCAGCGTGCTCGCGAAGCTCGACAACGCGCGCATCGTCCGGCCGGTTCCGGCGGCGCCCGGGCAGGACCGCAACCGGTTCCGCCGCTACGAGATCTTCCATGACGTGCTCGCGCCCGCGATCAGCCGCACCATCGCGGCGCGCGAAGGCCGGCGGCGCGCCTTCGCGCGGCTCCGCGTCCTGGGCGTGCTTGCGCTCGCCCTGCTGCTGGCCGCGGCGGCCGGGCTGGTGATCTCGCTCAGGCATACTGCTGCCGCCGACCGGGCCGCCGCCGCCGCCGACCGGGCCGCCGCTGCCGCCGACCGGCAAACCGCGCAGGCGCGCGCGCTGGTGGCAACCGCGGACGCGGACGCCGCCCGCGACCCTGAGCTCAGCGCGCTGCTCGCCCTGCAGGCGCTGCGGCTGAGCAAGACGCGCCAGGCGGACGCCGCGTTGCGGGCCGCGCTTCCTGATCTCCAGGAGGTGCGGACGATCCAGGACCAGACGCCGGTCTACTGGGCCGCGTTCGATCCCGCCGCCCCGGACCTGGTTGCTGCCACCGACAAGAAAGGCATCACCGGGATCTGGAACGTAAGGACCGGGCGCCGCGTGGTGCGGATAGCCCTGCCGGGCGGCCTGCCGCAGACCGGCACCGGAGACGTCGTGGCCTTCAGCAAGGACGGCTCGCAGCTGGCGGTCGGCTATGGGCGGGGCCGGTCACGGTCTTCAACGCCCGCACCGGGGCCAGGATCCAGTCGATCGACGCCACGGCTTCCGTCACCGACGCCCAGTTCATCGGCGGCACCGGCAACCTGGCGCTCGCGACGCACAACGGTCCACGCCTGTGGCTGCGGAGCATCGGCACCAGCCGCCTGGTAATCCTGTCAGACGTCCCGGCGACTACTATCGCCGTCAACCCGCACAACCCGCTGGAGTTCGCCGTGGCCACGGCCGGCGGCACGGACATCCTGCGGCAAAGCCAGCGTGCGAGCGCCTTCCCGCCAAGCCTGCCGCTCGGCCGGGGGGACGAAGACGCCGAGTTCAGTCCCGACGGCACTCAGGTCGTGACCGCGGACAGCGACGGGAAGCTGCGGGTATACAAGGTCGCCGCCGGCCGGGAGGTAATGACCCTCGACGCGGCCGAGGGCGTGCCGGGCAACGCCGCGTTCAGCCCGGACGGCAGGCTCATCGTGGCCGGCTACAGCAGCGGGACGGTCCGGGTCTGGGATGCCGTCACCGGACTTCAGCTGACGCTGCTCGCCGGAAATGCCAGTGCCATCAACAGCGTGCGGTTCAGCCCGCACGGCAGCTGGGTGGTCACCGCGAGCGACGACGGCACGGTCCGGGTCTGGCATGCCCAGCCGCGCGAGTTGCTTGCGCAGCTCGCCAGCCCGCCGGGCACCGGAACGCGGCGGCCAAGCCAGGCCATCTCAGCCAGCTACAGCCCGGCCGGAAGCCGCATACTCGCCGTGTACGGTTCCGGGCAGGCGGCCGCGTTCACGTCCGGCGGCCGGCCGGTCTACCACCAAGGGCGCCGGGTCGTTATCCATCCCCCCGGAGGAGTGAGCTCGGCGCGGTTCAACCGTGCGGGCAGCGAGATCGTCACGGCCGGGGCGAATTCGGTGGACCTGTGGCACGGGGCCGGCCCGGGATACCGGCTATTCCGGCACTTCGCCGTGCCCAAGGCCGGCTACGCCGCCTTCAGCCCGGACGGGACCCGGATCGCGGTGGTGACCGGCGACGAGGCACAAGTGCTCGGCGCGCAGGACGGCCAGCGGTGGCTTGAGCTCCGGCCCGGCCACCATTTCCCGCTCTCGGTAGCCGTCTTCAGCCCAGACGGGCGGAGGATACTGACCGGCGATGACAACGGCCAGGTTGAGGTGTGGGACGCCAGCACCGGGCACGAGCTCAAGCGGCTTGGCACCGGCGGCCCGGTGGTTACCGACGTTCAGTTCAACCCCAGCGGCACCGAGTTCACGACGACATCCGATAGCGGGATCGTGACCATCTGGTCCGCGCGAACGTACCAGCGGCTGCTGCTGATCCCGGCATGCCCGTCACCCGACACGGCGTCGTTCAGCCCGGACGGCAGCAAGATCGTGGTTGCCTGCGGTGACGGCTCTGCGCCGGTGTTCGACGTGCTCACCGGCCAGCAGCTGACCGTGCTGCAGGCGGCGAACGCCGGAACCGTCAACGACGCCGCGTTCAGCCCGGACGGCAGGAGCATCGTCACTGCCTACGGCGCAGGCGGAACCGGCGGCGTCCGGATCTGGAATGCCGAGCTCGCGACGACCTCGGTGCCGGCCATCGAGAGGTTCGCCGAACTACGTATCACCCGCAAGCTCACGGCGGCCGAGCTGAGGACTTACCTGGCCGGCGCCAGCGGCTGACGATGTCACCGCCGCCTTGTCCAGCCTGCGGCCCGTCACCAGGAAGAACTAAAGACATTGGGTAAACGGATAGCTCGATGGCTGGCCGCCGCCGGCCGAGCCGGTGGTCTCGCAGATCCCGCGCAGATGCCTCGACCGCGGGAATGCCGCGGCCAGCGGCGCCCCGGTACGCCTGTCCGCCAGGGCGCCGGAGCCCTGGGCAGCGGCCGCGGCCGGCTTGCTAGCTGCGGTCAAGCTGATCGAGGGCAGCGGCCAGAAATGCATCGCGGCGCGCAGTGAGCGTGCGTGCGTCGAGATCGGGCCGGCCATGATCGAGCAGCGGCGGCATGCAGTACGCCATATCGCCCACGGTGCACAGCGCCGCCGCGACATCCCAGTACGCGACGTGCTCGGCCGGCCCGCGGCCTGCTGCCAGCCGTCCAGGATCTCGCCGACGGCGGTCAGCCCGAAGTAAAGCGCCGCGTCGAGACGCAGCGAACCCAGGTCGATGCCCGGCGAACCGGAGCCAGCGCAGTCCCAGTCGATCAGTCCGGTGCAGCAACCGTCAGACCACGTCGTGTTGCCCTGCCACAGATCGCCGTGTATGAATACCGGCGCGCAGCCGGGCACCGGCATGGCGCTGAGCCGCTGCTCAGCTCTCGCCAGCAGCTCTGACGTGCCGGCCGACCTGCGCCAGGCGACGAAATCCACCTCGGGCAGCGAGCTGGTGCGCAGCGGCAGCCCCGGGCGCGGCGCCAGCGGAACTGCGTGCAGCCCGGCTGCCGCGGCGCCCAGCTGGCGGAGCCGCCCGGGCGGGGCCAGCCGGGGGATCTCGCTGCTGCCGGGCAGCACAGTGGTCAGCATCGCGATCGCGCCGGCTGCGCCGCCGTCGAGATCCGCGGCGATCACCCGGGGAGCGGCCAGTGCATTTTCCTCGGCCAGCGCCAGGGCCGCGACCGCAGTGCCGAGCTGCTTGCGCTGCACGACGCTCCCGGCATCGCCGACCTTGAGGATCGCCGCGGAAGTCCGCCCCGCACGGTCGAAATGCAGCAGCCAGGGATTCGCGCCCGCCCGCAGCCCCCTCAGCCCGGTAATCCTCGCGCCCGGCGCCACCGCGCCGGCCGCCCAGCTCAGAACCTGCTCTGCGGGACCGCGCACCAGCCGAGCATAAGGCCAGCGCGGGGCAGCCGATCAGCCGTGGCCTGCCGCTGCCAGGCACCGCTATGTTTGGCTTCCTTGAGTGCCGCAGGCAGGCCTGGCCGGGCAAGGAGGAGGTGCGGTGGACGAGGAAACCAGTGATCCGCAGGTGATCCCCTACCTGCTCTACGCGGATGCAGGAGCCGCCGTGAACTGGCTGGTGAACGTCTTTGGCTTTACCGTGCGCAGGCGGGACGCCAGGGCAGACGGCACCGTCCGGCACGCGGAACTGCAGCTCGACCGGGGCGGGCTGATCATGCTGGGCTCCGCCGGACCTGGCTATCTGGGACCGGCCAGGCTTGGCGGGGTCACCCAGCTGGTGCGCATCACGGTTACCGGCCTGGAATCCCACCGGGACCGGGCCAAGGCCGCGACCAGCGAGGTGTCCGGGCTGGAGCCCGGGCCTCCGGGGTGGCGTTCTTACTCAGTCAGCGATCCGGAAGGGCATCAGTGGTATTTCACCGAACCCAGCGACCAGGCACCCGGCGCCGCTGCACGCTGACGGCCCGCCTGGCGTGGCGCACGTTGCCCTCTTGCCGCAGGTGGCACATGTGTCCGCTGGGACGCGTTCCGCCTGGTGAATGGGGCTCTGGTGTCGCCAGGGCGGCACCTAATCCCCATTCACCAGGCATTCCGCGATTAAATTCCTGGTGCTGGCAGCCCTGCCTGCGGTTAGCTCTCGCTGGCTCTTCAGTTGACCTTCATCTATCGTGACGATCAGTTACAGATGCACATACCGCTGGGCGAGCCGCCCGAGGCGCGAAAGGCACCTGACATGTCCTGTAGCGGTGACGACGCGGGCGGCATCGCCACGACCGCGCCTTCGCCCGCAAAACAGCGGGATTACCCGGCGGGAACGCGACGCCGGGCGGTCAGCCGGCGGCTGCGCGCGGCATTGGCCGTGCCTGCCGCGGCCGGCCTGATCTTCGCCTTCCCTGGGCTGGCACAGGCGAGCGTAGGGGTGGGCGTGCAGAGCACCCCGGTTCGGCTGCGTGCCGTTGCGCAGCCGGGCCACAGCTATGCGCTGCCGCCCGTGAATGTGGCCAACACCGGCACTCAGGACGAGCTGATCATCATGCGCGTGCAGCGCCTCTCCGGTGGGCCGGGGCGCGCCGTCCCCGCATCCTGGATACAGTTCACCGGCAGCGGGATGCGGCTGCCTGCCCGTGAGTCGGCCCGGATCCCGGTCAAGCTTGTCGTGCCTGCGGGCGCAAGGCCAGGAAAGTACCTGAGCGACGTCGTCGTGGTCGGCTCCGCGGTGATCGCGGTCGGCAGGACCCATCTGGGCGCGGCGGCCGCGACCAAGCTCGAATTCAGCGTCGGCCGGGATCCGAGCGCTGGATCCTGGCTCAGGTTTCCGCCATGGACCCTGTGGACGCTGGGCGGGCTGCTGCTACTTGCCGCGGCCATGCTGGCGCTCCGTGCGTCCGGCCTGCAGCTGAGGATCGAGCGAAGGCCCGTTAGCAGCAGCTTCATTGATCGTCGAGGGGAGTACCGTGGCGGGTAGGATATGGGTCATATTGATCGTGGCCGTCCTCGTGGTCGTCGGAATCGGGGCTGTCAACAGCGCCAAGCCGAACCCGAACCCGAGCGCAAGCACGAATGCGACCGTCAACGTCATCGCGAGTATGCGCTCGATCACCGTGACGCCCGGCGCGGTGACGTTCAAGCACTGCAACGGCGGGGCAGGCGATAACCCTTCCACTTCGACGCAGATCGGTTACCCGAACGGCACCTGCTCGGTTGGTCGGACAAGCGCCAGCGGCCCACTGCCCATCACGATCAAAAATACCGGACCGCTATCAACAATCAAGGTCAGCGCCTCGAACGCGAGCCCATCCGGCAGCGGCCCGAAATGGCAGCTGTGCGGCGGCCCGTCGGATCCTGGCTGCACTTCGGGCACTAAGCCAGGGGAGAATCAGTTCGAGGCATGGACGACAGCGAAAGGCATGCCACGCGCCGTCCTGACCGGCAGCGCCGGCTGTGATCACGACTTCGCCGCGGGCGCTAGCTGCGTGGCCAGGAGAGGACAGGCCGGCCACGAGGGCATCTATCTCATCGGCCCGGCAAGCTTCAGCAGCACATCCACGTCCTACACCATCACCGTCACCTGGATGGCCGCACCGCCCGGATCCTGATCATTCGTACCAGCGGCGCGCGGGCAGGCGGTTCCTGAGCACGGCAGATTCGCGCGGTCAGGCAGGCAGGTCTTCGGCGATCAAGGAACGTGAACGGCGGGCGTGTCAAATGCCCGCTTGGTAGTCCGCCAGGCGGCCGGCCAGTTCGGCCGGCCGGCTCAGCGCGGGAAGGTGACCGCCGTCGATCTCGTCAGGGACGATGCCCAGCCGGTCGCGGGCGACACGGCGCATGAACTCGGCCGGGAAGAAGCGGTCGTCTCGGCACAGCAGGAACCTCGTCGGCACGTCCGGCCATTTCCCGAGCGGCCATGGCTGCGTGAAGGGGGTGCCGGACTGGGCTCGCTCACCCCGGGCAAATGCCTGCGCCGTCACTTCCGGCGGCACGTCGTGGAAGAACTCCGTCATCGGGTCGAAGCCCGTGCCGTTGACCCCGCCCTCGCGCTCGGCCTGCAGGATCCTGGCCTGTTCCCAGCCGGTGTCGGCCCACCAGTCACCAGGGGACTCACCCGGCAGCGGAATCATCGCCGCCACCATGATCAGCAGGCTGGCCGGCACCCGCTCGCACACCAGCGGCGCGGTAAAGCCTCCCATCGACTGGCCCACCACGACCAGGTCGGTGCGGCCGCCAATCGCATTGACCACGACATCCGCGTAGTCGGCCAGGCTGGCCCGGTCATCACCAGCCGGCAGATCAGGCGCCACCACATCGTGGCCCCGCGCCCGCAGTTCAGGTATGACCAGGTGCCAGTACCACGAGTCGGTTCCGGCACCATGAATCAGCACGTAGGTGGCCATCTTCGGCAGTCCTCCCTCAGCGTTGCCGTGCTCCGGCGGGGATAGGTGCGGTGCACGGCATGGATAAGACGTGCCATCGGCCCAGAAGTAATCGGCACTGGCGGCCACGCCCGCCGGGCATGGCCATGCGCTAAGGTAAATGCATGCGCATGTATCTAACGACGGCATACCTGTGACCGGCGGCTTCCGGTGACGGCAGCCGGGGCCGAGCCGCCCGGCCCGCGGAACCCGCGCGGCGAGGCGCTGGTCGCCGAGCTGAAGTGGGTGCACGACATGATCCGCCGGGACCTGCAGACCGTCCGGCAGATGGCGGCGGACGCCGCCGAGGGGCTGCCGGCCGATGAGATCCAGGCCAGGATCAGGTCGCTGGCCGCAGGCGGCCCGCTGTGGCAGCTGAAGATCAACTGCTTGCAGTACTGCCGGTTCGTGCACTCACACCATCACGCCGAGTCGCTGATCTTGTTTCCTGGGCTGCGCCGGGTGAACCCGGCGCTCAATCCCGTGGTGGACAAGCTGGAAGCCGATCACCTCGCCGTATCCGGCCTGCTCGACGAGGTCGAGGCGGCGGCGAGGGAACTCGGCAGCCGCGAGGACCCCGCCGTCCGGGAGCGGCTCGTCCTGGCGCTGAAGAGCCTGAGCGCGGACCTGCTCGCGCACCTGCAGTACGAGGAAGACAACATCTCGGACACGCTGCGGACCCTCTCCGGCTGGCCGGGCTGGTGACCGGGCACGGCCGCGCCCGGGCCGGGGCGGCGGCACCCGGCGACGAGTACTCCTGCGCGCGGGCGTGGGCGGCGCTGACCGCGGCGCACGCCCGGGTTACCGGGCAGCTGAGCACCGCCCTGGGCGAGGCCTGCGGCCTGGGCATCACCGACTTCGAGATCCTGCTCCGGCTAGACCAGGCAGCACCGCCCGGCATGCGGCTCGGCGGGCTGAACTCGGCGATCCGGCTGACCCAGCCCGCATTGAGCCGCGCCGTCACGCGGCTAGAGCACCGCGGTTACCTAACCCGGGCCTGCCCGGCCGATGACCGGCGAGGCGTACTGATCTTCATCACGCCGGCCGGGCAGGAGACTCTCCGCCGGGCCGTGCCGGTGCACGCGCGGACGATCCGCGATTCCCTGCTTGCCCCGCTCACGCCGGAGGAGCAGGATCTGCTCGCCGCTGCGCTCGCCCGCGTCGCGGCGGCTTGACCAGCGCACTCCTCGGTCAGTGCCGGGCTCCGGGGCAATCACGTCTCAGTCGTGCCGCCCGCCTTGCTCGCCGGACGGCAGTTGACAAGGCCGGGCTGCCGGAACTGCAATGACCGCCAGGAGGCAAGTTACTCATCCGGCACCAGCGCCGCGACGATGCTACGGCCTCCGCGCAAGGAGGCGGCATGACAGTCATCGAGGCCGGGCGCAGCCCGGCCGGCACTGACCTGGCCGTCCTTGAGGAGATCCAGCGGCGCGTGCTGTGGCTGGCCACCCGCATCGTGGACGCCGCGAATCACGACCGGGACACCGGCGACGGCGTCAAGGTCGGCGGGCACCAGGCCTCGAGCGCCAGCCTGGTCACCGTGATGACCGCACTGTACTTCGCGCACCTGGACGCCCCGGACAAAGTCAGCGTCAAGCCGCACGCCTCCCCCGTCTTCCACGCCATCCAGTACCTGCTCGGCAACCTTGACCGCGGCTACCTGCCGACGCTGCGGGCGTTCGGCGGGCTGCAGTCCTATCCGAGCCGCACCAAGGACCCGGACGCCGTCGACTTCTCCACCGGCTCGGTCGGGCTTGGTGCCGCCGCGCCGCTGTTCGCCGCGGCCACCCGCCGGTACGTCGACGCGCACTTCGGGACCAGGCCGGCCAGCAGGTTCGTCGCGCTGATCGGCGACGCCGAACTGGACGAGGGCAACATCTGGGAGGCCGTCGCCGACCCGGCGACCCACGGGCTCGGCAACGTGATGTGGATCATCGACGTGAACCGGCAGTCGCTGGACCGGGTGGTGCCCGGGATGCGGATTGCCCAGTGGGAGCAGCAGTTCCGGGCGGCGGGCTGGCACGTCGAGGAGGCCAAGTACGGCCGGCGGCTGCAGGCCGCGTTCGCCCGGCCGGGCGGCGCATCGCTGCGGGCATGGATAGATCAGATGCCCAACGAGCATTACCAGTCGCTATTCGGACCGGCGCCCGAAGGATCCGTTAAAGCGCGATTTCTTGAGGGTGCGCCGGACGATGTCCGGCAGTTCTGCGCCGACATTGCCAGCGACGAGGAACTAGCCGCCCTGGTGACCGACCTCGCCGGGCATGATATCGCCGCGCTGCTTGACGCGTTCACCGCGTGCGATGCCGAATCCGGCAGGCCCAGCGTGGTCTTCGCTTACACCGTCAAGGGCTGGGGGCTGCCGATGGCCGGCCACCCGCGCAACCACTCCGCGCTGCTGACCACGGCCCAGGTTGCCGAGATGCGGGAGCGGCTTAGCCTGACCGCGGCCACCGAGTGGGACCGGCTCGACCCGATGACCAGGGCCGGGCAGTGGGTAGCGGCCCGGCGTGAGCACCTGGCCGGCCCGCCGCGGACCAGCAGGCCGGCCGTCGCCGTGCCCGACGCCACCGGGACGCGGTCGGGCAGGCCGATCTCCACCCAGGAGGCGTTCGGCCGGATCCTGGTCGACCTGTCCCGGGATGATGCCGTGGCGCCGTACCTCGTGACCACGGCGCCGGATGTCGCCACGTCGACCAACCTGGCCGGGTTCATCAACAGGAAGGGCGTGTTCAGCCCGGCGGCGCGGCGCTCGTGGAGCGAGGATTCGCTGCTGAAGTGGGCCGAGGGCCCGGACGGGCAGCACATCGAGCTTGGCATCAGCGAGATGAACCTTTTCCTGCTGCTCGGCCAGCTCGGGCTGGCCTGGGACCTGTCCGGTCAGCCGCTGCTGCCGGTCGGCACCGTGTACGACCCGTTCGTGCTGCGCGGCCTTGACGCGTTCATCTACTCCGTGTACTCCGGCGCGCGGTTCGTGGTGGCCGGCACGCCGTCCGGGGTCTCGCTGGCCCCGGAAGGCGGCGCGCACCAGTCGACGATCACCGCGTCCGTCGGCCTCGAGCTGCCGAACGTCACGTTCATCGAGCCTGCGTACGCGGCGGCGCTCGACTGGCTGATCTGCGGCGCACTGCAGTCGATCGCGGTCGCGAACGCCGCCCCGCCGGGTGCGGCCGTGGTCGACGACGGCTCTTACTACTTCCGGCTGACCACGCGGAGCATCGACCAGGAGCCGTTTGCCCGCGCGCGAGACCGGCTCGGCGATGCCATCTTGCGCCGCCAGGTGCTGGCAGGCGCGTACCGGCTCGTCGATGCCGGGGACGCGCACGACGCCGAGGGAGCTGCCGGGGGTGGCAGAGCCGCCGGAGGCGGGGCGCCGCTTGTCTACCTGGCCGGCTGCGGCGCGGTCCTGCCGGAGGTGCTCGCCGCCGCCGCCGAGCTCGCCGACGAGGGGATCGCCGCGCATGTCGTCGACATTACGTCTGCCGACCGGCTCTACCGTGCCTGGCAGCGGACCCTGCGCCATGGCGTACGCACCGCCACGGCGCCGTCCATCCCGGGGGCGCTGCGGACGGTGTTTCCCGACCGGGCGCCGATCGTGACGGCGCATGATGCGGCGTCGCACACCCTCAGCTGGCTCGGCTCGGCACTCGGGGTGCCCGCCGTCAGCCTCGGGGTGGACTCGTTCGGCCAGTCCGGCGCTGTCGCCGACCTGTACCGCGCGCACGACCTGGACGCGGGGTCCATCGTCAACGCGGCGCTGGCCGCGCTATCCCTGCGGTAGGCCGTCAGCCTCCGGAGCCGTCCTGTCCCCGTTGATGCCGGGCTGGTGGCCGGGCACGGGATACCGGCCGCGGTCACCGAGGTCACCAAGCTGCTTGCGCTTCCACGCGCGGATCGATTCCATGGCGACCTCCTGCTCGGCGTCGGCTGTCGCCTTGACCACGCGGGGCATGGCGGCCTCCCTGGCCCTGAGCAGCTGGTCCTCCTTCGCCCTGGCGCTGTCCGCCTGCCGGACCATGCTGACCTGATGCTGCCGCGCTTCGGCGCTGGCGGCCTGCAGCCGCGTCGCCTCGTCGAGTGCGAGCGCCTGCTCGTAGGCATTCTCCGGCCCGAGGAGCAGCAGCACCTTGACCATTACCGGAAGGCACTCGATAACCGTGAAGAACAGCCAGAGCAGCGTGCGTGCGCCGCTTAGCACACCGTTCTGCGAGGTGGCCTGGTCGAGCGCCTGGAGCCTGAGCAGCAGGCCCGCTTGGTTGCCGTTGGTCACGGTGAAGGATTGCGTCAGGCTGTTCTGCTCCCTGAGATCCGCCTGTAGCTGCAGTTTCGCCGCGGGCAGGTTCTTGGCCGCCGCGGCGGCGGCCTTCCCTCGCGCCGTCGCGCTGCTTCGCAGCAGCCGCTGCTCAAGCCGCCGGATCTGCGCGTTGTCTGTCCGCTGCTGCGCCAGCGCATTGAGGTAGCGGCGATGGCTGGCCATCGCCAGTGGCCCGTCGCCCGGCCTGCAGGCTCCGGCAGGCACGCCGTCAAGCTCGCATTTCCACTCCCGGAAGGCGCGGGTTGCCTGCCTGGCCGCCTTGCCGCTGCGCGCCTCCAGGTTCCGGACTGCCGGATTCTTCCCCGGGTCCGGGATGGGGCCGCCGCCCGAGATGATCGTGTTAGCCAGGGCCGTCACCGCCTGGCGGTCCTTCGCTATCTTCGCGGTGAGCGGGTCAGTCTTAAGCTGGCGGTAGTACGCGTCCGCGCGCTGGCGCTGAATCAGGGCGATCTGCTTCGATATCTCCGGCGCGAAGATCTGCAGCACGAACGGCGTAGAGATGATGACGCCGAAGAGAATTCCGAGCAGCACCCTGGGCAACACCAGAGTCAGGTAACCCCACCGGTTTGTCTGGCGCTGCAGCGACACGACGAGCCACCGGTCCAGGCTCATGATCGCCACGCCCCAGGCCAGGGCGACCGGAATAGCTGCCCATAGCACGATTTTGAGGGCGGTGACCAGCGCAAACGTCATCGATACGGCCGCGATGCCGGACGTGATCAAGATGGCGGCGCCGATCCCGACATATTTTGCCCGGTCCGCAGGGAAGCCCTTGAGGATTTCTGGCGATGCACCGGAAATCCAGATCAGCAGGCGTCCCATGATTTCTCCTCTGTGCCGCGCGGCCGGCAGCAGCCGCTGATCTTCCATCCTTTGTCGCCACCGGCCCGTAGGCAGTCATGCTATGTCCGGATTAGTAACTGCATGTAAATCAATGGGGCGGCGGACGGGCCTGATATTGATCTGGCTGTGGGGCGTATGCGCTGCAGACACTTCCCTGGGGCCAGAATTGCTTTTGTTGCCTATGTCCAGGCGGTCTTCGCGCCTTGCCCGCCGACATCGCGCAGCGGCGCACAGATCTCGATAGCCTGCTAAGGCGCTGCCGGATGCCTGCCTCCGCGCGGACAGGGAAGGAGCTACCGGTGGCTTGCCGAGGAGGCTGTCGTGACTGACTACCTGCGCTGCTTGCGGCGGCCTCGCGTTCGCCCGGCCGTGGCGCTGGCGGCGGCCGCCGCCTGCCTGGTCATTTCGGGGTGCGGCATCAGCGCGGGGCGGCCGGCCGCTGCCCGGCCGCAGACCGCGGCGGCCGGGGCAGTGCCGTCGGCTAGCACACGGCGTTCCGCTGGCGCGCGGCCATCGGCGGGCCCCCGCGCGAAAGGGACCGCCGCCGCCGCGGCCGGCAATCCCGCCGGGCCGCTCGCCGGGAAGATCATCGGCATCGACCCCGGGCACAACGGGCGCAACAACACCGACCCGTCCTACATCAACCACCTGATCTGGAACGGCCGGGAGTGGGAAACCTGCGATACGACCGGCACGGAGACTGACAGCGGTTACACCGAGCCGCGGTTCACCTGGCGGGTCGCCCGGTTCCTGCGCGCTGACCTCCGCCGGGACGGGGCGCGGGTGGTCATGACGCGGAAGAACAACCGGGGCGTCGGGCCATGCGTCAACCGGCGGGCCCGGATCATCAACCGCGGGCATGCCAACGTCGCGATCGACATACACGGCGACGGCGGCCCCGCGTCCGGCCGCGGGTTCGCGATCCTCGAGCCCGTCCGCGACGGCCCGAACAACAAGGTGATCCGGTCATCGGAGCGGTTCGGCCGGGACGTGCGGCGGGCGTTCCTCAGCCACACGTCGATGCCGGAGAGCACCTACGACGGGGTGCATGGCATCACCCATCGTGACGACCTGGCCGGGCTCAACCTGACCCGCGTGCCCAAGGTGCTGATCGAATGCGGCAACATGCGCAACGCCACCGATGCGCGCCTGCTCACCTCGGCCCGGTTTCAGCGCCGGATAGCCAGGGCGCTGCGGGCGGCGATCATCCGCTTCCTGCGGCACTAGCCAGGCATAGGCTGGTGGCATGATCACGGCAGTCCACACTCTGGTCTACGCAGATGACGCCGAGGCGGCACGTTCCTTCTTCCGCGATGTACTCGGCTTGCCGCACGTCGACTCGGGCGGCGGCTGGCTGATCTTCAAGACCGGGCCGTCCGAGCTCGGCGTGCACCCGGCGGCGGGTGACCGCGGCGGCGATACCTGGTCGGCCGGCCAGCATCACGAGATCAGCCTCATGTGCGACGACATCGAGGAGACCGTCGCCGCGCTGACGTCCAGGGGGGCCGAGTTCGCCGGCGGCATCACGGACCGGGAGTTCGGCCTTACCGCCATGCTGCGAATCCCTGGCGCTGGCGAGATGATGCTCTACCAGCCACTGCACCCCACCGCGCACGGCCTTTAGCGCGGCCAGGCGCAGCCACCGCACCGGTCCCGGCAGGCTCCTGCGCCGCTGGTGCACGCCGGTGCACGCCGCCGGTGCACGCCGCCAGGGAAACGGACGGCCGCCGAATTCGCCGCTTGACCCCGGTTCATGACCGGCGCTGGAAGAGCATCCTGGAACGAGAGCCGGCTCCGGCCGCCAGCCATATGCTCGTATCCCGTGGGACCGATTCGGTGCTTGCGCTGGAAGGGCTGACTTGACTTGTCATGAACGACGACCACCAGCCTCGATACGACCACGAGCTAACACTTGCACCGTTACCCACCGAGGTGCGCCGGGCCCGGCGGTTCGCCCGTGTTGTGCTGGCGGACCACCGGATCGCAGCCGAGCGGATCGGGATAGCTGAGCTTCTCGTGTCGGAGCTGGTAACCAACGCCGTAAAGACCGCCAGCGTTACCGGATTATGCACGCCAGGCCGGCCGGGCTAATGATCATTTTCAGCTAATCGGATTACGGATCAGCCTGATCGCGCCAAGCGTGGTCATCGAGGTGCGGGATGGCTCCGATAAGCCGCCAGTCCTGCAGGAACAATGCCTTGATTCCGAAGAGGGCCGCGGCTTGGCCGTCGTGACGTCAATGAGCTCGCAATGGAGCTACTTCCCGCTGCGCAGCGGCGGCAAGGTCGTCTGGTGCGAGTTGCACATGGCCCGCCCGGCCGGCGCCGATGACCTGGCGGTGATCCAGGCGCCGCTGCCGAAGCGGAGCCGCAGCAGCCGGAAGCCGTTCGCCACGGTGGTGATGAACGATCCCGAGCTGCTGCGGCGGGTCCGCGATGGCCTGATCGCGCTGGATTACGGCGAGGAGGCCGCGCACTGATGGCAGTCCGAGGTCGCTGGCCAGGTCCTGCCTGGCCAGGTCCTGCCTGGCCAGATCCTGCCTGGCCAGGGGCTGCTGCCCGGCAGGGTCCTGGCTGGCTAGGTCCCCGGCTGCATCCGGGTGCTGATGGCTAGCCGGTTCCAGGCATTGATGGTCGTGATCAGGGTGATCAGCTGGGCCAGTTCGGGCTCGGAAAACTGGCCGGCCGCGCGCGGCGTAGACATCGTCGGGTACGTGCGTCTGGCTGATCAGCGTGATGGAATCGGTGAGGGCGAGCGCGGCGCGCTCCCGCTCCGTGTAGTACGGGGCCTCCTGCCAGGCGGGGATGGCATACAGGCGCTGCTCACTCTCGCCGCCCTTGCGCGCGTCGGTGGTGTGCATGTCAATGCAGTAGACGCAGCCGTTGAGCTGGGAGGCACGGATCCGCACGAGTTCCTTCAGCGGCGGCTCCAGGCCCTCTCCGGCGGCGGCATCCAGCGCGATCATCGCCTTGTACCCGCGAGGCGCCAGTGAGCTGAGGTTCATTCGCGAGGTGTTCGCTGTGGTTGTCATGTCTCCGACGCTAGCGCCGAAGTAGACCAAGTGTATGGTCCAGTTCTATGTCAATGAATTGGGCCAATTCTGGCATGGACTTGCTGCTCGAGCTTCCCGGCGGACACCGGCGGGCCGGTCTTGAGAGCGCGCTGCGGGACGCCGTCCGCAGCGGGCGCCTGGTCCCGGGGACCTTGCTGCCGTCCTCGCGGGTACTGGCTACTGAGCTCGGCATGGCACGCAACACGGTAGCCGACGCCTACGGGCAGCTGGTCGCAGAAGGATGGCTGACCGCGCGGCAGGGCGCGGGCACCCGCGTGGCGGACCGGGCGATGCCGGCCGCCGGGCAGGCAACGGCCAGGCACCGGGCGCTGGTACCTGGCCGACGTGCCTATGACCTCACGCCCGGTAGCCCTGACCTGGCCGGATTCCCCCGGAGCGGCTGGCTGGCAGCCGCCCGCAAGGCCATCACCGCGGCGCCGAGCCACGAGCTCGGCTACCCCGATCCACGCGGGCTGCCCGGGCTTCGGGAGACCCTCGCGCAGTACCTCGCCCGGGTCCGGGGCGTCCGCACCACGCCAGACCGCATCATCATCTGCTCAGGTTTCGTGCAGGCTCTGAGCCTGCTGTCGGTCGCCTTGCAGCGATCCGGCGCAGGCACGGTCGCGGTCGAGTCCTACGGCTTCGGGATGCACCGCGACGTGATCCGCGCGGCCGGGCTGGCTACCCGCCCGGTAACGGTGGATGCCTCGGGCGCGCGGGTCAGCGAACTGGCAGCCACGGCGCGTGCCGGCGCTGCCGGTCCGGCCCAGGCGGGAGCTGCCGCGGCGCGGGCCGGAGCCGCCGCGGCGCGTGCCGGGGCTGCCAGGCCGGCCCAGGCCGGGGCAGCGCCGCAGGCCGACGCGGTCCTGCTCACGCCGGCCCATCAGTTCCCGCTCGGGGTGCCGCTCGCCGCGCAGCGCAGGGCCGCCGTCCTGCGCTGGGCGCGCGATAGCGGCGCCCTGATCATCGAGGACGACTACGACGGCGAGTTCCGCTATGACCGGAGACCGCTCGGCGCGCTGCAGAGCCTGGCCCCCGGGCTGGTCGCGTACGCCGGCACCGCCAGCAAGAGCCTGGCCCCCGGCCTCAGCCTGGCCTGGCTGGTGCTGCCGCCGCATCTCGTCGACCTGCTCGTGGAGACGAAGCGGCTCAGCGACGGGCATACCGGCGTGCTTGAGCAGCTGACGCTGGACGAGTTCATCCGGTCCGGTGCCTACGACCGGCATATCCGCCGGTCCCGGTTGCGCTACCGGAGGCGGCGCGACCGGCTGGTCACGCTCCTCGCCGAACGATCGCCCGAGGTGTCGGTTACCGGAATCGCCGCGGGCCTGCATGCCGTCCTGCGGCTAGGCCGCGGCCTGCGTCAGGTGGATGAGGCCGGGATCATCAGCCGCGCCGCACGGGCCGGGCTGACGATTCAGGGTCTCGGCGGCTATGGCTATGACAGCCACCTCGGCTACGGCACGGCCTACGGCGCAGGCCCCGCGCCCGGCAGCAACCGCGACCACGGTCCTGAATCCGGACCTGGCCGGGATGAGCAGGCGGCGCTCGTCGTCGGCTACGGCACTCCGCCGGACCATGCCTTCGGCGGCGCGCTTGACACGCTGTGCGACGTGCTCGGCTGACGGCGGCATGCGCGGCCGGCAGCGAAATGCGCGGCCGGCCGCGACGGCTAGGCCTGCGCCAGCCCCGGCAGGACATGCGCGCCCTCGGCTGCGACCGGCAGCGGCTGCACCCGCCACCCATCGGGACACCGTCGTTCCGCCGCCGTCACCAGGCGCTGGTCATCGGGCACCCGGGCGAGCACGCCAGGTCAGCGCCCGCATCGGTCCATGCGATGGTGCCGCCGCCGAGCACGCACGCTGCGGCGAAGTCCGGATGCCCGCAAACCGCTCGATGTGCGGGGATATGCGGGCAGGCCCGTGCCATGGTCGGATAGCGGAATGAAGATCCGGATCGGGATAGGGCTCGGCGCGGCAGCCGAGCCAGCTGGCTTCGCGGCTGCCGTCAGTCGCCTGGAGGAGCTCGGAATCGACTCGCTGTGGCTGTCGGAGATGGTGTACGGGCCGCTCGTCGAGCCGTTCACCGGCATGGCCTATGCCCTCGCCGCGACGGCGAGGCTGAAGCTGGGCACCGGAGTGTCCGTCCTGCCGGGCCGCCACCCTGTCCTGGTCGCCAAGCAGCTCGCCACGCTGGCGGGCCTGGCGCCCGGCCGGGTCCTGCCTGTCTTCGGCCTGCAGCCTGCCCGCACGGACGAGCGAGCGCTCTTCCCGGTGCCGCCTGGCCAGCGCGGCGCGGTGTTCGACGAGTCGGTTCAGCTCATCCGCCTGCTGCTGGAGCAGGAAGAGGTGTCCTTCCAGGGCAGGTTCTTCGCCGTGCACGGGGCCAGCATCGGACCGCTGCCTGCCAAGCCGCTCGACATCTGGCTGGGCGGCAGCGCCCCGGCCGGGCTGCGGCGGGCGGCAGGCTCGGTGACGGATGGCTGGGCAGCTTCCTGTCCCCGGCAGAGGCCGGGGCGGCCCGCCGTGCGATCCAGGAAGCGGCGTCGGCGGCCGGACGCGAAGTAGACCCTGAGCACTTCGGCATCAGCCTGCCGGTGGCGACCGACGGCATCCCGCCCGCGGTTGCCGACGCGATCCGCCGTCGTCGGCCAGGCACCGACCCCGCGAGCCTCGTGGCTAGCGGCTGGCCGGGCGCCCGGCGCATGATCGAGGAATACGTGGCCGCGGGCATCAGCAAATTCGTCATCCGGCCGGCTGCGGGACCGCGGACTCCGGCTGCCGCCAGGCCGCAGGCCTCGGCTGCCGCCGGCTCGCAGCCAGCGGACACGTTCGCCGACGAACTCGCCAGCGAGCTGATGCCGCTGCAGACCTGAAGCAGCCCAGATCGCGTCGCGGCGCCGCCGTGGCCGGCCGGGACCCCGCGCCTCAGCCGGCCACGTCGACGTACAGCCGCCTGCTCAGCATGCCGACGCGGAAGGCGGTTGCCTTCGCCACGATCACCACGATGCAGAGGGCACCCTCGAAATCGCTGGCGACTGCGTAGCCCCGGAGCACCGGGAAGTCGACTGCGTCAGCGGCTGGCGAGATCGTGCTCGCGCCGGACTGCCGGTGTCCCCGGGCCGGGTGCAGCGTGATCAGCAGGTACCGGTCACCCGGGGCAGCGGCCGTCCTCGCCGCACGGCCGGCGGCGGCCTTCCTGACGTACTTGATCTCGTAGCCAGGCACCCGGCCGCGGAGGTTGAATACGATGCGGTCGTAGCCGCAGCCAGGATGCGTCCCCATCCTGACGGCCGTCACGACGGGCACTGGCGGAGTACGGACAGCCCGCGCCACGCTGACCGGCCCGGTCAGCCAGCGGCTGGCATCGCAGCCGGGCGGCGCCCGCGGCGGAAGCGGCAGCGACGGTCCGCCGGACGGGGCAGCCGAGGACTTCACCGCCGGCGACGCGGGCACGGCGGGCGACGCGGGTACGGCGGGCGACGACGAGCGGCCTAAGGCACCCGGCGCCGTGCTCCCGGGCGCAGGCGTGCCGCCCGCCGCCGGCGGCTGCCCGGATTCACCCGGCCGCCCGGCCGCCCGCTGAGCCGGGCCGGCCGCGCTACACGAGGCTACTGCCAGCGCGGTTACCACCGCTGCCGCCAGCACCGGCATGGCGTGCCCAACCGGGCGCTGCATCGTCACCTCCAGAGCGGGAGTCGCCGATCCCGCCGTGTACCCGCTAGTCCGCGTCCTAGGCCGTCCCGCGGCCCGCTGCCCTGAAGCCGCTGATCCACGAGGCCGCTGATCCAGGCATCGTCGCATGAGCAGCCTGCTGAATCACCCGTTCCGTCGAGCGCGCCGCCATGCCATCTCGGGGCCGGAACGCATCGGCATGATCCGGCTCGCCGCGCGATCCGGCCAGCCGGTAAGAATTGAATACGGAGGATGCAGCCGATGACTGTCTCGATCGACGAAATCACCGTGTCCGACCGGACGGCGCGGCGGCCGCGGATGAGCCGTGCCTAGCCGGCCGGCGACCAGGCTGGCCGGCGCCTGCGCCGCGCTTCTCGCCCTGGCCACGCTGGCTTCCTGCAGCGCAAGCACGCCGGGCCCGGGCAGCACGCCGGGCCCGGGCAGCACGCCGGGCCCGGCAGCGCCCAGGCCAGCAGCACCGGGCCGGCCGCCGGAGCACGCCGCCCGCCAGGGCCACGCCCGCCAAGACGGCAGGCATCGTGCAGTTCGCGTTGCCGCCCGCGAGCCAGGGCTGCACCGGCGCGCGCAGGCTCGCCGGCGGCGGGACGCGGATCCCGGTCACCGTCAGCTCCAGGCAGTCGCAAGTCGCCGCGATAGCCAACGTGTGCATCGACGGCAAGGGCCCGTTCCCCTTCGTCATCGACACCGGCGCGCAGGGCACGGTGCTCGACCGCCGGGCTGGCCGCCAGGCTCGGGCTGCGCGAAGATCGGGCAGCCGATGCTCATCGGCGGCGCAGGCTGCTCATCCAGGGCCCAGGTATCCAGGCTCACCAGCTGGAACGTGGCCGGCCTGACGCTCAGCCGCAGTACGTCACTGATCTCAAGATCCCGCTCTTCGGCGGCCATGGCCAGCCGGACGGCCTGCTCGGCTCGGATGTCTGGAGCCGGTTCGGCGCGATGCGCCTCGACTTCGCCCGGGGCAGCGTGACCGTCCCTGGCCCGGAGCGGCCAGCGCCGACTAGCAAGATCACCATCGCCCGGCCGGCCGACGACGCCGGTTCCTGCCGTCCTGCTGCGGGCCAGGCCGGCGGTTATCGCGGCGATGACAGTCACGAGCCAGCTGGGCAGCACCGCAATCACGTGAAAGTCAGATTTGGAACGCAGTCTCCGCTGGTGTTCACGCCGGATACCGGCGCGTCACAGTCGGCGGTGGACACCGCATCGCCAAGGAGGCCGGACTGGCCAGCGTGAACGCCAGGGTGCGGCAGGGCACGGTCTGCACCGTTGCTGCATTCCCTGAGGTCAGGACCGGTCCGTGGTCGGTCGCCGGGCATCCGCTCCGGCCGCAGGTCGTCGGCGTCACCGGGCTGCAGCGCACGACCGGCGTGGCCGGCCTGCTCGGCGCGGATCAGATGAGCAGATTCGGCTCGGTGATCTTCGACTACGCCGGCGGCCGGCTCGTGCTAGGTGCAGGCTGACCCGGCCCGCTGACTGCGCAGGCTGACTGCGCAGGCTGATCGGGCTGGCTGGCCGGGCCGGCTGGCCGCCTGCCAGACTGGCCGGCATGAGTGACCTGGCCCCGGGTGCCCGGTGGGGCATCACCGTTCCCTTTGACGCCCCCCTGCATGAGCACCGCAAGCTGTTCGAGCTGCTGGAAGAACTCGGCTACACCGACGCCTGGTCCGGCGAGGCGGATGGCCTGGACGGCTTCTCGCCGCTGCTGCTCGCGGCCGCGTGGACTCATCGCTGCGGGTCGGCTCGGCCATCATCCCGGCATATACCCGCGGCCCGGCGCTGATCGCGCAGAGCGCGGCGGCGCTGGCCGAGGCAGCGCCCGGCCGTTGCGCGATCGGCATCGGCACGTCATCCGACGTGATCGTCGGCAGGTGGAACGACATCCCGTTCACCGAGCCGTACCTCCGGGTGCGGGACACGCTGCGGTTCCTCCGGGATGCCCTGGCCGGCCAGCGGGTAGACCATGACTACGGCACGTTCGCCGTGCGCGGCTTCCGGCTGGCCCGGCCGGTGCCAGACCCGCCGCCGCTGTACCTGGCCGCGCTCCGCTCCGGCATGCTGCGGCTGGCCGGCCGGGAGGCGGACGGGGTGATCGTGAACTGGCTGGCCGCTGACGACGTCCCTGTCGTGGTCAGCGAGATGAAGTCGGCTGCTGGCGACGCGGCTGATCGCCGGGCGGTGGCCGCACGCATCTTCGTCTGCCCGAGCGAGGACGCCGCCGCCGTCCGCGCCATCGGCCGCCGGGCGATCGCCGCGTACCTGAACGTGACCGTCTACGCCGAGTTCCACCGCTGGCTCGGGCGGGCGCCGGCGCTCCGCGGCATGTGGGACGCCTGGCAGGCAGGCGACCGCAAGGCGGCACTGGCGGAGATTCCCGACGACCTGGTCGACCAGCTCATTGTGCACGGCTCACCGCAGGCCTGCCGCGAGCACATCAGGCGCTATCTGGACGCCGGGGTCACGGTGCCGATCATCGCGCTGATCGGCCCGTACGGGGATCTGCCTGCCGCCATCCGCGGGCTTGCCCCCGGCTGATCACCGGCTGCCGCTAGCTGCCGAACGCGACGTTGTTGCCGATCACCCGGATGCTGATGCCGGCTGGCGTGACGACCACACGCTGGATTTTCATCCCGAGTGGCAGCTTCGGAATCGGCACCGGGACGTTCCGCACCGAGCTGAGCACGCCGGACGGCAGCCCGTGGCTGCTGACCAGGTGCACCTTGATCTTGGAGTTGTTGACCCTGGTGATCCGGAAGGTCGCCGAGCCGTTGAATACCACCGCGCTGACGGATGCCTTGACCTCGTGGCTGCCCGCGGGCTTGAGGGTCAGGCCGGCACTGCCGATCAGCGAGCCGAACTGGCCGCCCACCAGCGATCCCAGCGCGTTGGTCAGGCCGCTGAAGGTAATAACCCCGGCACCGGTGAGGTGGCCGACCGTACCGCTGCCGAACCCGGCGTTCATCTTGACGTTACTGAGGTCAGCGTTGATGCTCTTGATCTCGACCGGGCCCTCTTTGACCTTGCTCGAGCTGATCTGGACATCGTGGAAGTTGCGGCTGACCACCTGGGTCAGGAACGGGAAGCCCCTGATGGATACGTCCGGTTTGGCCGGGAAGCCCTGCTTCTGGATCTCCGAGGCGATCCTGCCCTGCACGTAGAACACCGCCAGGCGGTCGAGCCCGATCAGCACCACGATCAGCGCGATCAAGACGATGATCGTGTTCCTGAGCCCGTGACCACCCCGCCGGCCCTGCCCCGCCGGGGCCTGGTAGCCGCTCACGGCAAGTCGGCGATCTTGATGGCCTGCAGCTGGCCGGAGCCGTAGTCGGTGACGAGCAGCGTCTTCCCTCTCATATAGAGCTGGCGCGGCAGCACGCCCGACTTCACCGTTCCGAGCAGCGCTGGCTGGTGCGCCAGCGCCTTCGCGGTGTTGACCACGCTCAGGCCAGGGGTCGCGCCCGAGATGCTCTTCAGGTCAGAATCCGCAACGACGATCCGCTTCCCGTGCGCGACAAAGCTCAGGCCGATCGGGCCCTCGCCGACGGCCACCCTGGCGGTCAGCGCGTGCGCCGGGTCGCTCTGCAGCTTCGGCACGGAGAAGCCGAGCAGCGCGTCGCTTTCCCTGGCGGTGACCCAGATCACCGACTTGGAGGCGAGCACGCGGACCGGGCTGCAGCCGGCGGCAACCGTGGCTGCCACCGACCTGGCCGGCTTCACCTCGGCCTTGTGCACGCTGATCACGCTCAGCAGCCCCTCGCTGGGAACTGACGTCGCGACCTTCTGGATGCTCGTTACGTATAGCCATTTCTGGTTCGCGGACTCGGTGATCCCTACCGGCTGGACCCCGGTCGGGATGATTCCGACGAAGTTGGCCGGGCCGAAGCCGGTGGCCAGGGCCTGCTGCAGGTTGAAGACCGCCACCCCGCCGCTGCTTTGCAGCGTCACGAAGGCGAAGTGACTGTCTGGCGTCACCGCGACCTGGACGGCCCCCCGGCCCTTGGGGCTGCTCAGCGTCCCGACGACGCTGGCAATGCCCTGCTCCGCCTCAGGGACGCTGATCACCTTCGCGCCACTGCCGGTCGCCAGCAGCAGGTACTGGCCGTTCTTGGTGATCGCCTCGCCCTTGCTCGCGCCGGGCAGCGAGAACGTGTGCACCAGGGTCGGCGCCAGCCCGTGGCCGTTGGTGAGCACAGCGAGCGAGTTGCCGAGCGTGACGAAGGAGTACTTTCCGTCCGGCGTTACCTTGACGGCGAACGGCTTTCCGCCGAGCTTCACGGAGGAACTGGTGACGCTGCCCAGCGACTTGGCTGCAGCCATCTCCGTGGTACATCCAGGGACCTTCAGCACCCCACCGCCGGTGCCGCCGCCCTGGCTGCCGCCGGTACTGCCAGACCCGCCGCCGGAACCGCCGATCAGCAGATAGCCGCCGCCTAGCAGGACGAGGACCACGACGGCGGCAGCGGCAGCCACCACGCCGCGGGACCGCCACCATGGCCGGCGCGGGCGGCCGTGGTCGCCCGCGCCGCGGCTGCCGGGCGGCCCGAAGCCGGGAACTGGCCCGTAGCCTGCAGCGTCGCCGCCCGGCGGCGGGCCGTAGCCGCCCGCTCCAGATGGCGGCTCGGTCAGCCCCGGCCTGGCCGGTCCCGCAGTTCCCGGGATGCGCACGGCCTCGGTCGGCGGCCCGCCGGGCCGGTCCTCGCTGCCCGGCCGGTCCTCCCTGGCCGGCTGATCCTCGCTGGCCGGCTGATCCTGGGCCGCTGCCGATCCGGCGGCCGCGCTGGCCGGATCCCCGGCGCCGCCCGCCGCCGGGCCGGCCATGCCCGCCGCCGCCGCGGCGGCCGCGGCCGCCGCCCCGGCCGCGGCGATCGGGCCAGCAGGCGTTGCGATCTCGGTCGGCTGGCGTGGCCTGCCCGGCTGCCCGGCGGAGCCAGGCTGGGGCTGCGCCAGACCGCCCGGATCCGACGCGTCCTCCGGCCGCAGCCCGCACGCCTCCCGCAGCGCGGCGGCAAAGTCCAGGCAGTGGGCATACCGGTCGGCCGGCGCCTTGGCCAGCGCCTTCGCCATCACCTGGTCGACGGCCGGGGGGCAGTTCCGGACGGCGCTCGGTGAGCCGCGGCGGCTGCTCGGAGATCTGCGCCCAGAGCACGGCAAGGCCCTGATCGCGCTTGAACGGCGGCACCCCGCCGAGCATCTCGAACGCGGCCCCTGCCAGCGCGTAGAGGTCAGTCCTGCCGTCTACCGTCTTGCCCTCGATCTGCTCCGGCGCGACGTAGTCCAGCGTGCCGAGGAACTGGCCGGTTCCGGTCAGCCCGGAGGACGAAAGCGACTGCTTGCTGAGCCCGAAGTCGGAGAGGTAGACATGGTCTGGCCGGCCGCTGCCCGCTGTCGCGTCGAGCAGCATGTTGGCCGGCTTCACGTCCCGGTGCACCAGGCCGTGGGAGTGCGCGGCGTCCAGCGCGGACGCTACCTGGGTAACGATGCCGACCACCCGGGCCGGCGGCAGCGTGCCCTGCTGGTCGATCAGCGTCCGGACATCCCGGCCCTGCACGTAGCGCATCGCGATAAACAGCACCCCGGCGGCCTCGCCGGCCTCGAAGACCGGGATGATATGCGGGTGATCGACGGCCGCAGCCGCTCTCGACTCCCGGATGAACCGCTGCCGGAATGCCTCGTCGCGGGCAAGCTCGGGGGCCAGGATCTTAAGCGCTACCCGCCGGTCAAGCCGGGGATCGTGCGCGCGGAAGACAACGGCCATCCCGCCCCGGCCGATCTGCTCCTCAAGCCGGTAGCCCGCGATCTTCGAGCCCACGGTGAACCCGCCTGGTGCCGAGGGGATCTCGTCACTCACCGCGCCTCCAGCGGTAGCCCTGCCCGTCCCGTTCCCGCCCGCGCGGCCCTGCGCCGCAGCGACGCCCGGCGCAGGGAACACCCGGGGTCAGCCGCAGATCGCCGGGTGGTCCCAGTATCCGCGTCACCGGCCGTCGGCTGTCAACCCGCGCCATTGGCACCAGCCTTTCGCCGGCGCCTAGTTTGATCATGGAATAGTAACCCGACCGTATCCGAAACCCGCGCCCGCAACGCAAGAAGCACAAGGGTTTGTCAGCAGCCGCTCGGGTGCGCGGCATCCGGCCACTCGGCAGCACGTTTTCCCGGCCAACTGCGGCCTTAATCCAAACCGCTGGTCTGCTCCGGGCCCGCTACCTGCCCCGCTGTCCGGCAGCAGCCAGCTGAGCAAGATCGCGACCCGAAGATTCTTCTTTGCGCTGAATCGCTCTACAGTGAGCAGATGACGGCGGAGCGCGCGCTCTCGTCACGCACGACACCGGCGCTGGTCGTGCGGACGCAGGGCTCAGATCGTAGTTTGCAGGCGGGGCCTTCCTACCGGATCGGCCGGGACCCGGAGTCCGACATCGTGGTCAACGACTCCCGGGTGTCCTGGCAGCATGCCGTGCTGCGGTTTGACCAGCATGACCAGAACGGCTGGATCCTGCAGGACGCCGGCAGCACTAACGGAACCTTCCTCGGATCGCAGCGCGTCTCGCAGATCACGATCAGCAACGACTGCGTGCTACGGCTCGGCCACCCGGACGACGGCCCGGCCGTGACGCTGCTCGCTGATCGCCCCCGCCCAGCCCGCCGTGCCTTCCGGCGCAGCGGCCGCAGGCTCGCCGCCGGCCGGCTCGGCGGCGCCAGCGGCGGCGGCCCCGCCCGCCGGGCCGGCCGCCCGCACTCCGCCGGCCGAGCCCGGGTACCGGCATGACGACGCCGCGCAGCGGGCACCAGAGCCCAGGCGCCGGGCTGGGGTATCAGGGCGGCGGCGCCGGGCCCGGATACCGGGACGGCGGCCTTCCGGCCAGCAGCGGCCTGAGCTTCGCCGGCTCGCTGTCCAGCCGCCAGCCAAGCGCGATCATGCGGCTGCCATCGAAGGTGCTGCGGATCGGCCGCGGCGCCGACAATGAAGTAGTCGTGGCCGACCTGAGCGTGTCCCGTTATCACGCCGAGTTGCGGCGCGGGCCGGCCGGATTCGAGATCGTCGACCTGGGCAGCCACAACGGCACCTTCCTGAACGGCCAGCGGATCTCCGCGGCGCCGGTGACCGAGCTTGACATCATCGGCATCGGGCCTGCCACGTTCCGGCTGGTCGGCGAGGAACTGCAGCAGTTCATCGACACCGGCGACGTGTCGCTCGCCGCCCGTGACCTCACCGTCCGGCTGGCCAGCGGCAAGGTGCTGCTCGACCACGTCAGCTTCCCGCTCGGCGAGCGCTGCCTGCTCGGCGTGATCGGCCCGAGCGGCGCCGGCAAGTCCACCCTGCTCGGCGCGCTGACCGGGATGCGGCCCGCCACCGAGGGCAGCGTGCTGTACGACCAGCGTGATCTCTACACGCACTACGCCGAATTGCGGCACCGGATCGGCCTGGTCCCGCAGGAGAACATCCTGCACACCCAGCTGTCCGCGCGCCGCGCCCTCGGTTACGCGGCGGAGTTGCGGTTCCCGCGGGACACCAGCAAGGCGGAGCGGCAGCGCCGGATCACCGAGGTGCTCGGCGAGCTGTCCCTGACGCCGCACGCCGATACCAGGACCGACTCGCTGTCCGGCGGGCAGCAGAAGCGCGTCAACGTCGCGCTCGAACTGCTGACCAAGCCGTCCCTGCTGTTCCTCGACGAGCCCACGTCCGGCCTGGATCCGGGGCTGGACAAGTCGGTCATGGAGATGATGGCCGACCTGGCCCACGATGGCCGCACGGTCATCGTGGTCACGCACAGCGTGGCGAACCTGAATCTCTGCGACCGGCTGCTCGTCCTGGTGCCCGGCGGCAAGGTCGCCTACTTCGGGCCGCCAGCCGACGGCCTCAAGCACTTCAGCAAGCCCGGCTGGGCTGAGGTGTTCCAGGCCTTCGACGCCGAGCCGGACCGGGACTGGGCAGGGGAATTCCGGCGCTCGGCGTACCACGCAGCACTACGTCGACGCGGAGATGAACGGCCAGGTCGCCGCGGCCGGCCGGCCCGTGCCGGCAGCCGCGGCTCCGCCGAGGACCCGCAACCGGTTCGCCCAGCTGAGCACCCTGTGCCGCCGGTACATGGCGGTCATCGCCTCGGACCGGGTATACCTGGCCTTCCTGGCGGCGATGCCGTTCGTCCTCGGCGCGGTGATACTGGTGATACCGGCATCGAAGGGCCTGGCCGGGCCCGACAACCCGGACGCCGAGTCGCTGCTGCTGATCCTGGTCATCAGCGCGTGTTTTGCCGGAGCCGCCAACGCGGTCAGGGAACTGGTCAAGGAACGGTCCATCTACAGCCGCGAACGGGCGGCCGGACTGTCCTCCGGCGCCTACCTGACCTCGAAGCTGATCATCCTGGGGCTGATCAGCGGGCTGCAGGCCATGATCATGGTCGTGATCGGGCTGCTCGGCCGGCCGCTGCCGCCGACTGGCTCGTTCCTGAAGCACTTTCCGCTGGTGGAGATCGCTGCTGGCGATGGGCCTGCTGGCGATCGTCTCGATGACGCTCGGGCTGCTCATCTCGGCATCGGTCGATACCTCGGAAAAGACCATGCCGCTGCTGATCGTCGCCGTGATCTTCCAGGTCGTGATGACCGGCGGGGTGTTCTCGCTGGCCGGCAAGACCGGGCTGGAACAGGTCGCCTGGCTGGCCCCGTCCCGCTGGGGCTTCGCAGCGACCGCGTCCACATCCAACCTCAACGTGATCCAGCTGCCGGTCGTGCCGAAGACGCCGGCGACGCCCAAGCAGGGCAAGTCGCATCAGGGTTCCGGGCACAAGGCACGGCACTCTTCCGGGGCGGGCGGATCACCCGCGCCGGGCAGCTCGGCCGCGCCGAGCGGGTCTGCCCCGACGGGCAGCTCGGCCACGCCAAGCGCATCGGTCACGCCGAGCAGCTCCGTGACGCCGAGCAGCTCAGTCACGACGAGCCGATCTGGCCGGCCGGGCGGATCCCCGGCGACGAGCGCCTCGCTAACCGCGAGCACGCATGGCCAGGGGACGAACCTGGGAAGAACCACGGAACCGGCAAGCAGGGCAGCGGGAAGAAGGAGACCTCGGCCGGCACCGCGGCCTCGGCGGGCACGAGCACGGTCACGCCCGACCCGCTGTGGAAGCACAATGCGCGCACCTGGCTCAAGGACATGATCGCGATGGCGCTGCTCGGGCTGGCGTTCACGCTGATCGCATGGTGGCGACTGGTCCGGCTGAGCCCAGGCCGCCGCAGGTAACGAGCCGCCACCGCATCGCCCGCCCGCGCCACGCGCCCGCCACCGCGTCCCCGCCGCGCGCCACTCACCCGCGCCGCATCCCGCCGCGCGCCACGCACCCTCGCCGCATCCCGCCGCGCGCCACGCACCCTCGCCGCATCCTCGCCCGCGCCACGCCCGCCCGCCACCGCGTCCCCGCCCCGCACCAGGCTGCCCGGCACCGCGCAGCCCTGCCCGCGCCGGCCCGGCGGAAGGTGGTGGATCGCGCGATCGCACACCTCGGAAGGTGGTGGATCGCGGGATTCATCACCTTCGGGAAAGCACATCCAGCGCATCCCGCAAGCAGCCGGCCGGGCCAGGTCCGCGAGGACCTGGCCCGGCCGGCGCCGTGGCGGGCTACGGCTAGTGGAGCATCAGGCGGTCGAACGGCCGCAGGTACCGGGTCGGGTGGAAGGCCTGGAACGCCGGCGGCGTCGGGCACCAGCGTGGTCCCGCCGGTGGAGAACACGTTGAGCGACGGCCCGAGCGCCGTGGCGGCGGCGTTCAGGTGCGAGGGCTGCAGCGCGCTGTCGTTCCACTGGCCGGTGTTGAGCCGCCGCAGCAGCACGTGCGCCGCGGTGACGGTCTCGGCCGGGGTGAACGCGCAGTGCCCGGCCCGGTGCACGAAGATCTGGCGCAGCAGCGCCGAGTCGCCGGCCCGCCGGACGACGCTGGCGTAGGCCTGCTCGTTCTGGTTGACCACGAGGCCATCGCCGATGGTGTGCATCGTGAGCACCGGCACCGGGAGTGACACCGTTGAAGGTGATGTACTTCTCCAGGTACCGGACCGACGCCGGGTTGGCGCTGATCCGGGTCGCGTGATCGAGCGTCTCCAGGTCCTTGCCGAGGCTCAGCCCGGCGGCCTTGTACAGCGCCTTGACCTCGCGGAAGTCGGACGACTTGCGCAAGTCGGTGAAGTAGTTGACGCCGGTATTCCAGGACGGGTTGCCGCCGGCCCGGCCCTCGAGCTCGGCCCGCAGCAGGAACGCGAACGGGAAGTCGACCTGGCTCTCCCACTGGAACTGGTTGGCTTCCTGGGCGGCGAAGTCGTTCGCGGCCGGCTCGGTGACAGCGGCGTGAACCAGCCGGGCGTGTCGCCGAGCGCGGCGGTCAGCGCGAGCCTGGCCTGCCCCTGCGGCGTCGCCTGGGCGGCGGCGGCCGCGTTCTCGGCCCCAGTCAGGTTCTGAGTCGGGTCAGTGGGCGGGACCGTGATGTTCACGACCTGCACGGACGGGTCGATCAGCTGCTGGAACGCGAACGCCGCGTCCAGCGCGGTGTTCCAGGTCGCGACGCCGCCGGACAGCACGCCGCACATCGGCAGCGCGCCGGCGAACCGGTGCGGGTACGTCTGGATCAGGCCCGCGGTGATGATGCCGCCGAGCGAGTGGCCCCACGCGATCGTCCGCTTCGGGTGCCCGACCTGGCTGTCGAAGATGTTGAGCGTGGCGATCTGGTCGGGCAGCGCCTGCTGGATCGCCCACCCGGTGGTCGCGTAGGAGGAGCCGGCCAGCGCGAAGCCCTGGGCGAGCATGGCGGCCTCGGTAATCGGGTCGCCGCGTCGGTCGCGGGGTTCGGCGATCCGGGTGTCACGTATCCGTGGCTGTACAGGAAGAGGGTGCCGTTCCAGTTGGCCGGGACCTCGATCTTCCAGGTTGCCCCGTCCGGCAGCGTGCCGTTCAGCGTCTGCGCACCGTGCGCGGTCACGGCCGAGCGGGTGGCGGCCAGGGCGGGTGCCGCGCCCGCGCCAAGGCCGAATGCCAGCAGCGCGCCGGCCAGGGTCAAGCGGGTTAGTTTCTTCATCCTGAACACGATCACGCTCCTGTGCGCACGTCTTCCGAGAGGCCCTGTGGAGGACTGTAACCCGTTATGCGGCAGTTGCGACAGATTCGTTTCGATCAGCGCCGGCAATCGCGGCCGCCGCCATTTCCGGCGCCGTTCCTGGTACGCGACGGCAGCCGGCGCGCGGTAACAGGAGCGCGGCGGGCCGCCTTTCGTCACGCCCGGAGCGGTCCTGGAAGCACCGAGGGCCGGCCCGGCTGATGCGGGGCGGCCCCCGGTGGCGGCGTTGCGGGCCGCCTAGCGATGGCGGCGGATGAAAATCTTGGTGCCGGGGATCTTGAACAGCGTGTGGAAGAAGTTGGCGATGTTGTTCGGGATCCGCACGCAGCCATGCGAGACCGGCTGCAGCGGGACGTCGGAGTCGCCATGGATGGCGTACTGCCCGGCCGATGAAGAACACCGGGTTGTACATCTCGCCGAGCGGCACCTTCACCTGGCCGGGCACGAACGACAAGGCGTGGAAGTTGCCGTGCGGCGTGATGGCGTAACCGCAGACATTCTGGTTAGGCGGGGGGTCGCAGAAGTAGTAGCCGCCGCCGCTGGAGATATGGCTGATCAGCCGTACCTTGCCGTGCCGGTAGAGCACGAGGTACCCGCCCCGCAGGCTGACGTCGATGCGGTTGGTCGCGTGATGGCGGCTGATCGGCTTCGGCGCGCGGGGGTTGGCGAGCCGGTTCTCCATGCTGGCCCCGATGTCATCGGGATTCTTGCTGAGCTTGAGGCCCTGCACCTCCTTGAATGCCCAGACCGCTTCCAGCGTGTTCGGACCGAACTCGCCATCGGGCCTTCCCGGGTAATAGTGCAGCGCCCGCAGCCGGCGCTGGACCTTCTTGACGTCGGCGCCGCGCATGCCGGGCTTGAGCGTCTTATGGACCGGCGTTCCAGGCAGGCGCGGCCGGGTAAGCCGCCGCAGCGCCTGCCTGGTTCGCTGCGCCTGCCGAGGCGGTGCCGCGGGCCACCGTTGCCGCCCGGCCTGCCGTCCCGGCCACCGCCGCGCCGCCCTGGGCCAGCGCCGACACGCCGACCGCGGTCACCACGCTGGCGCTCAACAGCCACCGCCACACTTGCCTCATGCACTGCTCCTCAGGGAACCCGGGCCTGCCCCGTCCGGGCGGGCAGAATCGCCGCGGCGCCTCCGTACAGGCCAAACGATGGAAAGGTGTCGCATTCTAGACGTTTTACCCACGTCTTCGGTTGCTCTACTCGCGCAGATGCCTGCGCGCCGGCCGGGGATCTCGACCCAAGGCCCCCGGCCGGCGCGCTGACCGGCAGATTACCCGGGCTAGGGTGAGCTGGTGTCCTTGCTAGCCGCGCACGGCGTGTCGTTCTCCTATGGCGCGGCGGCCGTCCTGGCGGAGGCCGAGCTGACCGTGGCGGCCGGGGACGCGATCGCGATAGCCGGCCCCAACGGCGCGGGCAAGTCGACACTGCTGCGCCTGCTCGCCGGGCTCGAGCAGCCCGACAGCGGCGAGATCTCGGCCGCGGGCACCGTCGGGCTGCTGCCGCAGGAGCCGGACCGGCGGCCCGGCGAAACCGTACTCGGCTACGTGGCGCGGCGGACCGGCGTGGCCGCGGCCGAGCAAGCCATGCTGTCTGCGGCCGAGAACATGGCCGCCGGCGGTCCCGGTGACGTCGGCAGCGCCTACGCCGACGCGCTCGACCGTTATCTCGCGCTCGGCGGCCCTGACCTGGACGCGCGGACCGCCGAGGTCGGCGCGACGCTCGGGCTGCCGGGCGACCTCGGCCGCCGGACCGCTGGCCTGTCCGGCGGGCAGAGCGCACGGCTCGCGCTGGCCGCTGTCCTGCTGGCCCGCTTCGACGTTCTGCTGCTCGACGAGCCGACCAACGACCTCGACCTTGCCGGCCTCGAGCTGCTCGAAGAGCATCTCACCCGGTTGCGGTGCGGGCTCGTGGTGGTGTCCCACGACCGGGCGTTCCTTGAGCGGGTGGCCACCGAGGTGATCCAGCTGGATCCGCATTCGCACCGCACCATCCGTTATCGCGGGGGTTACGCGGCTTACGCCGAAGAGCTTGAACGCGACCGGGCACATGCCCGCGCGGCCTACGAGAACTACGCGGGCGCGCGCGACGAGCTGCTCCAGCGCGCCCGCTCGCAGCGGGAATGGGCCAGGTCGGGCGAACGGTCGGCGAACAGCGCGGCCGCCAGGCGCAAGGAACCGGACAAGAATATCCGGCACGCCAGGGCCGAGGGCGCGCAGCAGCTCGGTGCCAGGGCGGCCGCCGCCATCCGGGCAGCTGACCGGCTTGAGGTGGTAGCGGAGCCGCGCAAAGAGTGGGAGCTGCGGCTGCGGTTCGGCGCCGCCAGCCGCAGCGGCGACGTGGTCGCGACCCTGGCCGGGGCGGTCGTCGACCGCGGCCCGTTCCGGCTCGGCCCGGTCGACCTGCAGCTGGCCTGGGCGGACCGGGCCGTCGTACTGGGCCCGAACGGATCCGGCAAGACGACGCTGATCGAGGCGATCCTCGGCCGCATCCCGCTCAGCGCGGGCCGCAGGTCAATCGGCCCGTCGGTGATCGTCGGCGAGATCGACCAGGCACGCCGCACGTTCGACCCGGCGAGCCCGCTGCTTGACGCATTCTGCGCGCAGGCCGGCCAGCTCCCGGGGGAGGCAAGGACGCTGCTGGCGAAGTTCGGCCTCGGCGCTGGCGACGTCCTACGGCCGGCCGGCTCCCTGTCGCCGGGCGAGCGGACCCGGGCCGATCTCGCGCTGCTCGCCCGGGCGGGGGCTAACCTGCTAGTCCTTGACGAGCCGACTAACCATCTTGACCTGCCGGCGATCGAGCAGCTGGAACAGGCGCTCGGGCATTACGACGGGACCCTGCTGCTAGTGACCCATGACCGGCGGCTGCTTGAGCGGGTAGCGGTAACGCGGCACCTCACTGTGGCCGATGGACAGCTAACGGAAGAATGAGCAGAAATGGGGGGGCCGAGATGGCCACCGATAATGGCTTGTCGTCGATCGAGCACATCGTGGTGCTAATGCTGGAGAACCGCTCGTTCGATCACATGCTGGGTTTCCTTTATACGGACCGGGGCAATGTATCGCCGGCCGGCCAGCCGTACGCGGGCCTGACCGGGAGCGAATCCAACCCGGACTCGTCCGGCCAGCCGGTTTCCGTCTTCCGGATCGAGCCCACTGCCCCCAACGCCTATTTCATGCCGGGCGCCGATCCTGGCGAGGGCTACAAGGCGACCAACAGCCAGCTGTTCGGCAGCGACGCCGGGCCGGCCAGCCCCGCGGACGTGCCGGCCGGCCAGGGCTTCGTCAAGGACTTCGCCTACACGCTCAGCTGGCAGTCGCGGGAGAAGGGCTGGCCGATCGTCGCGGGCACCGTCCCTGGCGACATCATGGGCTGCTTCGCGCCGGACGCGCTGCCGGTGCTTTCCGCGCTGGCCGGCGGCTACGCGGTGTGCGACCAGTGGTTCGCGGCCGTGCCCACCGAGACCCTGCCGAACCGGGCATTCGCCTGCGCGGCGACCAGCCAGGGGCACATGGATGACAAGACCCGCACATTCACCTCGCCGAGCATTTTCGGCCTGCTGAGCCAGCATCAGGTCAGCTGGGCTATCTTCGGCTACGCTGCTACGCCGCTCACTAAGTCGACGTTCACCGATATCAGCGGCGCCCCGGCGGCGAACTTCGGTGAGTTCACTGCCTTCCAGTCGGCGGCGGCGGGCGGCACGCTGCCCGCGTTCAGCTTCGTCGAGCCCAGTTGGGGCTCGACCGGCAACAGCCAGCACCCGAACTATGACGTTGCGCTCGGCGAGCAGCTCATCCACGACGTCTACGAGGCGGTGCGGACCGGGCCCGGCTGGCCGAAGACCCTGCTGGTAATCACTTACGACGAGCACGGCGGCTGCTACGACCATGTGCCGCCGCCTGCCGGGGCGGTGCCGCCCGACGACAGCGCCGGGGAGTTCGGCTTCGATTTCACCAGGTTCGGAGTGCGCGTCCCGACCGTGCTCGTCTCGCCGCTGATCGCGCCGGGCTCGGTATACCGTGCGCCCGACGGCGGCACCCCGCTTGACCACACGTCGGTGCTGAAGACGGTGCAGGAGCGCTGGGGCCTGCCGTCACTGACCGCCAGGGACGCCGCAGCGCCGAGCCTGGCGGACGTGCTCACACTCGCCGCGCCGCGCGCCGACGACGTGCTCGCCGGGGTTACTGTACCGGTTGCGGCGGGCACCTCCCCGGCGGCCGGAACGCCATCGCACCTGCAGGAGGTGCAGGCCGACCTGATCTCCCGGCAGTACGCGGCCGGCCAGCACGACGCGGCGGACGCGCTGCCCGCCACCGGCAGCGGCGCGGCGTACGAGAGCTACATCCGCGAGTACGCGCGGCCAGCGCAGCCCTGAACCGTTCCGGCCGCGGCGCCGTTCCGGTGGTGACGGCAACGCGGCCAGGAGAAGAGGCGGCCAAATGATGCGGACCCTGCTGGTCGGCCTGGGCGCCATTGTCGCGCTCGCCGGGGTCGTCTTCACGCTGCAGGGCGTCGGCGCCATCGGCGGCAGCGCCATGTCCGGAGTTACCTTCTGGGCGGTGGCCGGCCCGGTGATCGTGCTGGCCGGGCATTGCCCTGGCTTTCGCCGGGCTGCGCCGCCGCTCCGCGTCTTAACCTCGCTGCGGACGGCCGGCTTTCGCTGGCCGCGCGGCGGCGGTACTGCGGCCCGGAGTAACTCCGGGTTCCGGCCGAGGCGTTCACCGGAATGTAACCGTTCATTATCGGCGTGTACACGCCAGCGAGCGTGGGTATCTACGCCGAGTCGTCCGGCACACGCCGAATGGTCATTGAATACGGGAAATCGGGGGCCGCGGTGAGCTTCATCGCGCTAATTCATGACTGGGCAAGAGCAGACACCGACGGCGGCAAGGGAGCATCCTGATGCTGCTCAAGCTCCCGGAGCCGGACGTCCGCGAGCTGCTCGAGGACCTCGCCGCTGAACTCGGCCTGCGCGTGCGGCGGCGCGAGCGCGGCGCCCCTGAGCTGCTGACGCCTGATGGCAGGCCGGCCCAGACCTGGCGGGAGGGCTTCCCGTACGCCGAGCGGCTCGCCAAGAAGGATTACGAAATCGTCAAGCGGAGCCTGCAGATCGAACTGCTCAAGCTGCAGCGGTCGGTCAAGGAGTCGCAGCAGCGCCTGGTCATTCTCTTCGAGGGACGCGACGCGGCGGGCAAGGGCGGCACGATCAAGCGATTCACCGAGAACCTGAATCCCCGCGGGGCGCGGGTCGTGGCCCTGGAGAAGCCGACCGAGAAGGAACGCGGCGAGTGGTACCTGCAGCGCTACGTCCCGCACCTGCCAGCACCAGGCGAAATCGTGCTGTTCGACCGCTCCTGGTACAACCGCGCCGGGGTCGAGCGGGTCATGCACTTCTGCACGCCGGGCGAGTACTCTGACTTCCTCGCCGAGGCACCCGAATTCGAGCAGATGCTGGCAGGCGACGGCATCACCCTGGTCAAGTACTGGTTCTCGGTGTCCCGCCGCGAGCAGCTCCGCCGGTTCCTCCGCCGCCAGACTGATCCGGTAAAGCAGTGGAAGCTGAGCCCGGTCGACCTGGCCTCGCTGAACAAGTGGGATGAGTACACCCGCGCCAAGGAGATCATGTTCGCCCGCACCGACCTGCCGGACGCGCCATGGATGGTGGTGAAGAGCAACGACAAGCGGCGGGCCCGGCTAGAGGCCATCCGCAACGTGCTGACCCTGGTTCCTTACGCCGGCATGGACGAAAGCGTCGTCGGCCGGCCGGACCCGCTGATCATCGGGGCGGTATCAGGAGACGGCGGTGGCGCGCAGCCTGGCGACCTCGTACAGCGCGATGCCGGCCGCGACGCCCGCGTTCAGCGAATTGGCGAGCCCGCTGATCGGGATGCGGGTCACCACATCGCAGCGCTCGGCTACCAGCCGAGACAGGCCCCTGCCCTCTGAGCCGACCACGAGCACCAGTGGCCCGTCGGCGAGGCTCAGCTCGTGGACCGGCGCTTCGGCGCTGGCGTCAAGGCCGGCCACGAAAAGGCCGGCATCCTGGTAGGCGGCCAGCGCCGCGACCAGGTTCGGCGCCTGGGCGACCGGCACCCTGGCGAGCGTGCCCGCCGATGCCTTCCATGCCCCGGCAGTCACCCCGGCCGCCCGCCGCACCGGAACGAGCACGCCGTGCGCGCCGAAGGCTGCGGCCGAGCGGACGACCGCGCCCAGGTTCCGCGGGTCCGTGACGCCGTCAAGCGCGACGACAAGCGGCTGCTGGCCGGCGTCGTGGGCGCGGGCGATCAGGTCATCGGGGTGGGAGTAGGAGTACGGCCGGACCCGGAGCGCGAGTCCCTGGTGGATGGCGCCGCCGGTAAGCCTGTCCAGCTCGGCGCGGCCTGCCTCGACCACCGGGATTCCGCGGCCTGCGGCCAGCGTGATGGCCTCGCTGATCCGCTGGTCGGCGTCCAGCCGGGGCCCGACGTGCAGCGCGATCACCGGCACCGTGGCGCGTAGTGACTCAAGCACGGCGTTGCGGCCGGCGATCACCTCCGGGACATTCCCGCTGCCGCGCGGCCTGGCTGGCCCGCGGGTGCCGGGCGCCTGCTGGTCACCGCGGCCTGCCCGGCGGCTGCCCGGAGCGGCGGCCGCGGCGGCGCGGCGCTGCGCCGGGTGGCCGGGCCGCAGCTGGGCGGGCGGGGTCGGCCCCTTGCCCTCGAGCCGCCGCTTGCCGTAGCCGCCGGTGCCCGGCCTGGGCTTGCCCGACTTCGCCCGGCCGCCCGGGCCAGACCGGGGCTGCCCGCCGCGCCCGGTCACCGGCTGAGCTCCCATCGCGGCCCGCGGGGCGTGTCCTCGACCAGGATGCCCGCGGCGAGCAGCCGGTCCCTGATGGCGTCAGCGGCCGCGTAGTCCTTGCGCTCCCGCGCGGCCTGCCGCTGCTCAAGCGCCACCGCGGCCAGGGCGTCGACCACGGGCCGCAGGTCGTCGCGGCCGCCGCCCGCCGACCAGGGGGCGGCCAGCGGGTCGAGGCCGAGCACGCCGAGCATCGCCTGGACCTCGGCCAGGTGCTTGGCCGCCCCGGCGGCATCGCCGGCCGCCAGCGCCGTGTTGCCGTCGGTGACCGCCTCGTGCACGAGGGCAAGAGCCTGCGGGACGGCGAGGTCGTCATCCAGCGCAGCGGCGAACGGCGCGGGAATCGATCTTGGCTGGCCAGGGCTATGGTGGCCGGCTGGCCCGATGGTCTCGGCGGCGCGTACGACGAAGCCCTCGATCCGCCGGTATGCGGCCGCCGCCTCGGCCAGTGCCTCGGGGGAATACACGATTTCGGACCGGTAGTGTGCCTGGCCCAGGTAGTACCGCAGCTCAGCCGGGCGGACCTGCGTGATCATCACGTCCACGAGCAGTGAGTTCCCGAGCGACTTGCTCATCTTCTGGCCGGCTATCCCGAGGAGCCCGTTATGCATCCAGTAGCGCGCGAACCCGTCGCCGGCCGCGTGAGACTGCGCTAGCTCGTTCTCATGATGCGGGAACACCAGGTCAAGACCGCCCCCGTGAATGTCGAAGGTGCTGCCGAGGTACTTGGTCGCCATCGCCGAGCATTCCAGGTGCCAGCCCGGCCGGCCGGATCCCCACGGCGTCTCCCAGGACGGCTCGCCGGGCTTCGCGCCCTTCCACAGCGCGAAGTCACGCGGATCCCGCTTCGCGCTTGGGCTGTCGGTATCCTCGGCCGGCCGCATGTGCTCAAGGCGCTGGCCGGACAGGGAACCGTACCCGTCGGCCGAGCGGACGTCGAAGTAGACGTCGCCGCCCGCCGCGTAGGCATGGCCGCGCTCGATCAGCCGCCGGATCAGGACGATCATCTCCGGCACGTGCCCGGTCGCCCGCGGCTCGATGTCCGGCGGCAGGCAGCCGAGCGCCGTATAGGCACGAGTGAATGCCCGCTGGTTCTGCTCGGCCACGGCCCACCAGGGGATGTCCTCGCGCTTGGCTACGGCAAGGATCTTGTCGTCAATATCGGTAACGTTCCGGCAGAACGTCACCGCGTAGCCACTGGCCCGCAGCCAGCGGACGAGAATGTCGAAGTTGACTCCCGACCTGATGTGGCCGATGTGCGGAGGGGCCTGGACAGTAGCCCCGCACAGGTACAGCGTGGCCTTGCCCGGAATGAGCGGGGCAAAGTCGCGCGTGCTGCGGGTGGCAGTGTCATGGAGGCGGAGCGTCACGCTGCACAGGCTACGGGATAGCGGCCAGTTCCAGAGCGGTCAGTCGTAGAGTACGACGTGGTCCGGCCGCACCCGCACGACTACCCTGCGCTCGCCCGGCCGGTCGCCGAACGGCTTCCCCGTGTACTTCTGCGACAGCTCCTCGATCAGCTCGGCCGCGGGGTCATCGGTGATCTCGACCGATCCCCTGACCTCGACGTAGGCGTAGGGATCCGTCGCATCGAAGACAAGTACGCTCACCCGCGGGTCCCTGGTCAGGTTGGCGTACTTGCGGCGGCCCTTGATGGTCGAGAACAGGACATCGTCGCCGTCCGCCCGCACCCAAACGACGCTCGTCTGCGGCTGGCCGCCTGGCTGCACGGTTGCCACCGTCGCGAAGTTGCTGCCATCGAAAAGCTCCCGAGCGCGCTGCGGCAGCGGCATCGGTCCTCCTCGTTATCGTGCGCTGTTGCCACGCTATTTGTCGTGAACTGCCTGCCTGGCCCGGAGCCGTCAGCCGCTGGCCGCCCGGCCCCAGCTCCACGGGTATTCCGGATCCTCGGTCCGCTGGCCAGCGGGCCCGAGCAGCAGCGGCCTGAACGTATCGATCATGACAGCGGTCTCGTCCGTGCTCGACTTGCCCTCGGCCAGGCCGCGTACCGCTGCCTCGACAGCGCCGGGCTGCGGGCCGTGGGTGAATCCCGACGGGTGCAGCGTGATCGAGCCGATGCCGACCCCCGAGCCCTTACGCGCCGTGTAATCGCCACCGACGTAGAACATCATCTCGTCCGAGTCGACGTTGTGGTGGTTGTACGGAATCGGCACAGCCTCGGCGTCGAAGTCGAGCGGGCGCGGGCAGAATGAGCATATTACGAAGTTCGGGCCCTCGAAGGTCTGGTGCACGGGCGGCGGCGCGTGGGTGCGCTTCACGATGGGCTCGAAGTCGGCGATGTTGAACGCGTAGGGATAGAGGCAGCCGTCCCAGCCGACCACGTCGAACGGGTGGTGGGCGTAGGTCAGCCTGGTCAGGCCGTCACGGTTGCGCACGATCACCGGCACGTCCTCGCCATCGGTGATCAGCGGGCCGTCCGGGCAGCGCAGATCCCGTTCCGAGTACGGGGCGTGCTCGAGGAACTGCCCGTATTGCGATAGGTAACGCCGGGGCGGCCGGATGTGCCCGCGCGCCTCGACCACGAGTGCCTCGGCGTGCGGCGCCGCGCTGTCGCCGACGAGGCGGAGCCCACCGGTGAATGGTGCCTCTCGGCACCACGACGTAGTCACCGGGCCCGGCGTCGATACCGCCATAGACGGACTCGAACCTCGCCGATCCGGTACGCAGGTAAATGGTCTCGTCCCCGGTTGAATTCCGGTAAAGACCCGATGCCGTGTCCGCCGCGGCGAACGATATCCGGACATCGTCATTGGCCATCAGCAGCTGGCGGCCGAGTACCAGGTCACCGCCTCTCGGCAAGTCGCCGGTACGGAAATGGCGGGGAGCAGCGGGTAGTTGGGCACGATCACCGGCGTCCGCGGCGGCATCCGCCAGTCCCTCGCTTTTCACGATCGCGGTCGGCAGATGGGCGTGGTAGAGCAGGGAGGCAGTCCGAGACGAAGCCCTCCTCGCCCATCAGTTCCTCGGCGTACAGGCCCCCGTCAGGCCGGCGGAAGCGCACATGGCGCTTTCTGGGAATTTCCCCAGTCACCCGGTAATACGGCATAATGTTTCCCCTAACGCCGAGATTGCGCGGATGAGCTCGGCCTGCTCGCCGTTCGTCATTCGCGCTCCCGTTTCTCCCGAAGGGTTGCCTGCGGGCGGCAGCGGTCGCGCGGCACCCGGCGGCGCAGCGGTCGCGTGTCGCCCGGCGGCGAGTGGCCGCTCCCGTTCCCGACTATAGGGTGACGGAGCAGGCGCCAGCATCGCTCCAGGAAGGAAGGCTGCGGCCCGATGAGTGACCAGTTCCCTGCGCGAACATCGCATCCCGTGGACCTCAACGGCGCATTGCGCCTGCTTCTCGCGATGATCGCCGTCGTCGGCGGCGTCCTTGTGCTGGCGGCCGCCGCGTTCGTTCTCTCGTATGCGGGGATTCACGCGATCGCGCTCCGACCGGAGTATCCCCGGCGCTGGCCCGGCTGTACCCGCTGATCTTCGATGCGATGCTGGTCGTCGCCGCCGCCGCGATCCTGTCGCTGCGCGGCGCCGGCCTGCTGACGCGCTGCTACGCGTGGCTTTCCCTGCTCGTCCTGCTCTGCGTCGCGGCCTGGCGCCGACGCGCTGCACGCGACCGCTGACCCAGCTTCCGCACCGGGCGGCTGCGGCTACGGTCGCGATCATTCCCTGGGCACTCGCGCTGCTCGGCTTCGGCCTGCTGCTTGCCATGCTGCGGCACGTCAGGCTGCGCCAAGCTCAGGTCGCCGAGGAACGGGCGAATGCCGCGCCGGCGCCGTCGGCAGGAGCGGCGCTGACCCGCCCGGCACCCGTGCCTGCAGCGGCACTGGCAGCCGGGACGCAGGCGGCACTGGCGGAGGGGCTCGCCGGAACGGAAGCCCGCGACCATGGAGCGGGGGAGGCCGGGGCGGCGAAGGAGGCTGAGCGGCGGCCTCGCGGCGACCAGGCAGCGGCACTTGGTGACGGACACGGTCCTGCCGTCAGCGCCAGCCAGGAAAAGCTGCCGGCCGGTGAGTCCGGCGGCTCAGCCGACCGGTCACTCGCCCCGGCGCAATCGTGGCCAAGCGTGCCGAGCACGTCGGCCAGCCCGGTCCGCGCGGGCCAGCATGCGGACAGTCAGGCAACCGAACTCGCGCTGGACGCTGAGCCAGGTAACGACGATCCCACAAGCGACGAGGCTCGCACGGAGACCCTTGCGGCTGCCCGTTGGGTGCCCAGGGCCCGGGCGGAGAACAAGCTGGTCCCCGACGCTCCTTACCTTGGCGACTATCCCGCGCCGGTCATGTCACCCGCGCCGGTTGTTGCCGACGCGGAGGTCATCCCCCCGCACGAGGGAACGCAGCAGCAGGCCCGGCATGCCGCGCCGGAGCCAGCCAAGGACGACAGCGAGCTCGCAACGGAGCTTCGCGCCGGTACCGAGCGACGGCCGGGCGCTGCAAGCCAGGGCAGCACGGAGAGCTTCGTCGCTACGAAGCGGCCCGCCGAAGACGCCGCAGCAAGCCAGGGCACCGCGCCGGACGAGATCGCCACCGAAGGCCACGGCACATCCGAAGCCGGGGCCGCCGCCGAGCCCCAGATCGCCGCCCAAGGCCTAGCCAGCACGGAAGGCCGGGCCAGCGCAGACGGCCAGGCCGGCACGGAAAGCCAGGCCAGCACGGAAAGCCAGGCCAGCACGGACGGCCAGGCCAGCGCAGACGGCCAGGCCGGCACGGAAAGCCAGGCAGCTGCAGGGCGCCCAGTTGAAGACGCCGCAGCGAGCCAGGGCACCGCCCCGGACGAGATCGCCACCGAAGGCCACGGCACATCCGAAGCCGGGGCCGCCGCCGAGCCCCAGATCGCCGCCCAAGGCCTAGCCAGCACGGACGGCCAGGCCAGCACGGACGGCCCGGCCAGCACGGACGGCCCGGCCAGCACGGACGGCCCGGCCAGCACGGACGGCCAGGCCAGCACGGAAAGCCAGGTAGCTGCGGAGCGGACGACCGAAGACACCGCGGACAGCCAGGGCGATGCCGACCAGCAAACCGGATCGGAAGGATCGGCCGATGCGCAAAGCCGGGCCGAGACGGAGGACCAGCCCGTTGCGGGGAGCGGACCGGCCGCCGAAGGCGGCCAGCCCGGTGCGGACGGCCAGCCCGGTGCGGACGGCCAGCCCGGTGCGGACGGCCAGCCTGGTGCGGATGGCGAGCCGGAGCCAGGACTCGCTTCCGTTGCGCCGTTCAACCGGATGTGGAGCGCGCCAGTGCCCCCGGATGCGTGAGGACCAGCTCTGGCTCAGCCGCGCCAGCCGGGCAGGCCTGGCCATGCCGCAGCCGAGTCACCGCAGCAGGCTGGCCGTGCAGCCAGCGAGGCGATCCACCGCGCCTGTGCCGTCTTACCGGGAGGATCCGCACCGCGCTTCCTGATCACGGATGATCCGCGGTGCTCGCACGCGTGCCTCGTTCGTGATCATGAGAATCCGGCGGCCGCGTCCGTGCGGGCCAGCCCGGGTGTCAGCGGGCGGGCCGGGACAAGCCGCGCGTCAGCCGAGCACCAGCGCGGTCGCGATCGCCGCGATCCCCTCGCCGCGGCCAGTAAGGCCCAGGCCGTCCGTGGTTGTCCCGGAAACGCTGACCGGCGCGCCGCCGAGCGCGGCGGACAGGACACGCTCCGCTTCGGCGCGGCGGGCCGCGATCCTGGGCCGGTTTCCGATGACCTGAATCGCCACATTGCCTACCGCGAACCCGGCCTCGGCCAGCAACTGCCGGGTTTCCGCCAGCAACGCGGTGCCGGCAGCGCCCTTCCAGCGCGGCTGGTCGGTGCCGAACTGCGCGCCGAGATCTCCGAGGCCCGCAGCCGACAGCAGCGCGTCGCATGCCGCATGCGCCGCGACGTCGCCATCGGAGTGGCCAGCCAGGCCCGCGCTCCGCAGGCCAGAACAAGCCGGCCAGGTAGAGCTCGACGCCGTCACCGTACGGGTGAACGTCCACGCCGACGCCGACGCGCGGAAACGCGCCCGGCATCACACTCCCGGAATCCAGCACGCGGCGATCATGCCACGCGCACCCGTGGCCAGGCACTCGGACTGACGATGCACCCTCAGCCCGCGTGTCCGGCAGCGAGCGTCAGGAAGCGAGGATCTCGTCGAGTAGCGCCTCGGCCTTGTCCTCATTGGTCTTCTCGGCCAGAGCCAGCTCGCTGACCAGGATCTGCCTGGCCTTGGCGAGCATGCGCTTCTCCCCGGCCGAAAGGCCGCGCTCCCGGTCCCTGCGCCAGAGGTCGCGAACGACCTCGGCCACCTTGTTCACGTCACCAGAGGCGAGCTTCTCCAGGTTGGCCTTGTACCTCCGGGACCAGTTGGTCGGCTCCTCGGTGTACGGGGCGCGCAGCACCTCGAATACCCTCTCCAGCCCTTCCTGCCCGACCACATCCCGGACGCCGACAAGCTCGGCATTGTCCGCGGGAACGCGCACAGTCAGGTCGCCCTTGTCGACCTTGAGCACGAGGTAAGACTTTTCCTCACCCTTGATCGAACGGGTCTCGATCTCTTCGATCCGAGCAGCCCCATGGTGGGGGTAGACGACAGTGTCGCCGACCTTGAAAGACATGTGGCATGTACCCCTTCCGCTGAAGCTATGTTACCACGCCGAACAGGGGCGATTAGCCGCTGTTTTCGGCAAACACGCAGGTCAGTGACGCAATTCAAGATGTTGAAATTGAACACGTGCGGCTGCCTGCGCCGAAGCTGCTGCAGCCTTGTCACGGCCCTGCCGGGCGGACCCTGCGAGCTCCTGAGCCCGGCCGGGCCGGCCGGGGCGGCCGGGGCGCGAGCGACCCGCTGCAAGCCGGCACGGGCCAACGTCGGCTCCCGCCCGGACCGGTAACCTGCCAGCGAGCCCGCGCATCGCGGCTAGCAGCAGTGCCGTCATTACCCCTTACTGACCAGGGATAACGCCTATCCCATTCGTCACCGGGAGCGAGTCAGCCGGCCGGAGCGCGCAGCCAGCCGGGTAGGGCGTCGGCAGCAGCCACCTGGGGGCGGGCGAGCAGCGGCGGACCGCCGGGGTACGCGCAATAGCCGCAGGCAGCTGCCGGGGCGGGCATGCAGCCGGCCGGAGTGCGCAGCCCGCTGCCGCAATCTGGGCCTGCCGCTGGCGCACCGGCGATTTGCCGGCATTGCGGGGTAACGGCATTGCCCGCTGGGCCGCATACTGGAGAAGAAGTGGCCGCTCACGCCGGAGAGGTGCGCGTGAACCCTGGCGGTGAACCGGACCGGGACGACTCTGGCCTTCCCCCGGTCGACATCGAGATTCCTGACGATGCCAGGGAGCTCGATCGTGACGTGCAGGCATATCACCGTGAGCTGCGCGCGCAGCGGCGGCAGCTGCGGATCGGGCGGCTGCACGGGCCACTGACCAGGGATGGCCTGGTACTGCCGCTGCTTGCGGGATTCCTGGCGATGGTACTGATTTCCGGCGTGCTGCTGACCGTATTCACCGCCGGCCAAAGCGGCGCGCCGCGGCAGCTGCCGTCGGCGCAGGCATCCAATCCCTCGATCAGCCCGGTCCCAGGAACCGGCAGCGGCCCTGCGGGCGCCCGGCCGCCGAAAAAGCCCGCGCCGACTGCGGCCGGTCTGCCCGCCGGGACGGTCATCGTGGACGGCAACTCTCTGCCGCTGAATTCGCTGGCTTCGGCCGTGCTCGCGCTGGTACCCGCAGGCTGCCAGTGCGGCGCCACGGTGCGCCAGCTGCGCCGGCAGGCGGCCGCCGCAGGCGGCGTTCGCCTGTACCTGGTCGGCACCGGCAGGGACTTGCCGCGGCTTCGCCGGCTTGCGCGCAGCGGGCGGCGGCCGGCCGCCAAGGTGGCGGACGACCCGGATGCCGTGCTCGCCACGGCCTACCGCCCGCACGGGCTGACCGCGGTCCTTGTGCACGCCGATGGCTCCGTCGGATGGGTATTCCGGCACGTGGGACCGGCCTCGCGGCTGGCCAGCCAAATCCGGGCACTGGCCCCGGCCAGTTCGTTATAAAAGCTGAGGGCACTGCGCCGGCTGGCCGGACTCGCTGTCCGGGACATCCGCGCGCTAGCCGTCGAACGCGCGATTCGCCACCTTGGCCGGGCCGGCGGTGGTAAGGCTCACAACGGCCGCTACGCTTTGCGACGTCGCATTGCCGCACATCACGCTGACGAGGAGAGCACGTCGTGATCCGGAGCAGCCACCGAGCTGATCACCAGCGCGCGGCGTTGCCGCGTCTGCTGTGCATCGCGGCAGCGGCCGCGCTGATTCCCGTGCTCGCGGGATGCGAGGCAGGCGCGAATGCGCCGACGCAGCAATGGCATCAGCCGACCGACGGCGCGGCTGCGATACAGCACGGAATCTCCATCAGGAACGTCTTCGTCCTCGGGGCGCCGCCGAACACGTCGCTGGCCGCCGGGAAGTCGGCCGGCCTGTTCCTTGCCCTGTACAACGGCGGATCACGCGACCAGCTGCTGAGCATCTCGGCACCCGGCACGGCGAAGTCAGTGCAGCTGCCCGGCGGCGCGCCGGTCCCGCTGGCGCAGAGCAAGGCTGTCCTGCTGACCGGCCCGGAGCCGAAGGTCCTGCTGACCGGCCTGAGGCGTTCCCTGCCTGGCGGCAGCTTCATTCGCGTGATCATGAACTTCCAGAACGCGGGTGTTGTCACGCTGAGCGTGCCGGTGATGCCGCAGGCGCAATACTTCTCGACGTTCTCGCCGGCCCCGACACCCACGCCCACGCCTACTGCGTCAGCCAGGAAGCACAAGCACGGCGGGAAGTCGAAGGCCAAGCCCGGCGGCTCGCCGTCGCCGACCCCGGCAGCTACGCCGAGCCCCAGTACGTCCTGACGGCCGTCCCGGGCTGCATCGGCCAGAGTTACGGCGGTTACCGCCGCAGTTCCCGTTAATAATCATCGTCTTGATGCTGGGCGGCCGCGGACTGGCGTGCCGCGCGGCGGCCGCTCGTCAGCCGGTCGGCTCGAACTTGTACCCGAGCCCGCGGACGGTCACGATGTGGCCCGGGCTGGCCGGATCAGCCTCCACCTTCGCCCGGAGCCGCTTGACGTGCACGTCCAGCGTCTTGGTGTCCCCGACGTAATCCGCGCCCCAGACCCGGTCGATCAGCTGCATCCGGGTCAGCACCCGCCCGGCATTGCGCAGCAGGACCTCGAGTAGCTCGAACTCCTTGAGCGGCAGCTGCACCTGCTGGCCGCGAACCGTCACGACGTGCCGCTCGACGTCCATCCGCACCGGACCCGATTCCATGATCGAGGTGACCGGCTCGTCGGACTCGCCGCGCCGCCTGAGCACCGCGCGCATCCGCGCGACAAGCTCCCGTGACGAGAACGGCTTCGTGACATAGTCATCAGCGCCGAGCTCCAGCCCGACCACCTTGTCGATCTCGCTGTCCTTGGCGGTCAGCATGATCACTGGCACGTTCGACCGCTCGCGCAGCGTCCGGCAGACCTCGCTGCCCGGCAGGCCGGGGAGCATCAGGTCGAGCAGCACGAGGTCGGCGCCGGTCCGGTCGAAGGTCTCGATCGCGTCGGGACCGGTCGGGCAGACCGCGACCTCGAAGCCCTCTTTGCGCAGCATGTACGAAAGCGCGTCGCTGAACGATTCCTCGTCCTCAACCACGAGCACCCGTGTCACGAGACTGCCTCCCTGGCAGATTGCGCGATGGCATGGACCGGGCCCCCGATGAAGGCGGGGGCGTCAGGGCGCAGCGGCAGCTGCAGGGTAAAGGTCGATCCGGCGCCTTCCTTGCTCCAGACCGTGACCTTGCCGCCGTGCGCGGCAATGACGTGCTTGACGATGGCCAGCCCCAGCCCGGTCCCGCCGGTAGCCCTGGACCTGGCCGGGTCGACCCGGTAGAACCGCTCGAAGATCCGCTCGAGGTCGCGCTCCGGGATGCCGATGCCCTGGTCGGCGACGCTGATCTCGACCGAGTCGTCGCTCGGCCTGCGGGTCGAGACGACCACCCTGGTCATCTCCGGGCTGTAAGCGACCGCGTTCTCCAGCAGGTTGCGGAGCGCGGTGATGAGCAGGTCCTCGTCACCGAGCACCGACAGGCCGTGCGGGCCGCTGGCGGCGAGCTCGATGCCGCGGGCGCTGGCCTTCATCCGGCAGCGGTCCAGCGCCTCGGCTACGACGACATCGAGGTTGACAGCGATCGGATCGGGAACCGGCTCAGCTGCCTGGATCCTGGACAGCGTGATCAGGTCCTGCACCAGGTTGGTGAGCCGGGATGCCTCCTGCCGCATCCGGCCGGCGAAGCGGCGCACCGCCTCCGGGTCGTCGGCCGCATCCTCCACCGTCTCGGCAAGCAGCGCGAGCGCGCCGACCGGGGTCTTGAGCTCATGGCTGGTGTTGGCCACGAAGTCCCGGCGGACTTCCTCCACCCGGCGGCTCTCGGTCTGGTCCTCGGCGAGCAGCAGCACCAGGCCGCCGCCGCCGACCCGCTCGCCGAGCGGCGCGACCCGCACGGCGAAGCTGGTAGTGCGCCCGTTGAACCGGCTGGTCGACACCTCCATCTCGCCCTCGCGGATCTCGCCTTTCCTGCGCACCTGGCGGGCCAGCGCGAGCAGATCCCCGACGACCAGCTGATCACCCTTGACCAGGCCGAAGTCGCGGGCCGCCGAGCTTGCGGTCAGCACGCGGTCCTCGCTGTCCAGGACAACCGCAGAAGAAGACAGAACGGATAGCACCGAGGCGATGCCGGCTGGCAGCCTGGCCGGATGAGCGCGCTCGCCATTGCCGGCCTGGGCCTTTGATGCCGCCCGGCTAGTCATGCGCAGCCGCTCCTGACGCGGAGGCCGATGGTTGTCAGCCTGTCGGCGGCGCCGTGGGCACGGACGACGACGGCGCTTGCGCGCGCGCTGGCGGACACCCCCTGTTTCACCCTTCGATGGTAAGCGCCAGCCCTGCCCTGGCGCATTGAGCCGGGACCGTGACGTGCCGTTATTCGGAAAACATTCATATACCGGCTAACTGCGGTCCATATCGGACTTGTCCGCCGATGACCCGGCTGGCGCCGCCCGGGACGCCCGGCCGCGGTTATCTCCCCTGGCCGGCAACTGCGGCTACCGAGACGGCCGCCGCCTCCGGGTCAAGGTAGCGGCCACCCGGCTCGGTGGGCCTGAATGCCGCGTCGAGCTCGTAGGCGAGCGGGATGCCGGTAGGAATGTTGAGCCCGGCGATGTCCGCGTCCGCGATGCCATCCAGGTGCTTGACCAGCGCGCGGATTGAGTTGCCGTGGGCCACGACCAGGACCGTGCGGCCCGCGGCCAGGTCACCGATTATCGCGTCGTACCAGTACGGCAGCATCCGGCGCACGACGTCCTTGAGGCACTCAGCGCGCGGGCTGAGCTCGTCCGGCAGCAAGGCGTACCTGGGATCGGCGAGCTGGGGCACCATCTCATCGTCAGTGAGCGGCGGCGGCGGCACGTCATACGACCGCCGCCAGAGCATGAACTGCTCGTCTCCGTACTGCTGGCGGGTCTGCGCCTTGTTCTTGCCCTGCAGGGCGCCATAGTGCCGCTCGTTCAGCCGCCACGAGCGCCGGACGGGCAGCCAGGACAGGCCGGCCGCGTCCAGCGCGACGTTGGCGGTCTGGATAGCACGCGCCAGGACGGACGTGTGCATGATGTCCGGCTGCAGGCCAGCGTCGCGCAGCAGCCTGCCCCCTGTCGCCGCCTCGGCCAGGCCCTTGTCAGAAAGCCCGATATCCACCCAGCCGGTGAACAGGTTCTCGGCGTTCCAGGCGCTCTCGCCGTGCCGTAGCAATATCAGCGTGCCCATGCTGTAGAGCCTAGCCGTTGCCGGCCCAGCAGCCCGACGGCAGACTCGGAAGCGGGGGGCGCGGGAACATGGCGGCAGCGCCCAGGGTTGCTGAGACCGGAGGTGCATGCCCGTGCCGCGACGCTTTCCCCGGCGGATCGCGACGATCAGCGTCCATACATCGCCGCTAGAGCAGCCGGGAACGGGTGACGCAGGCGGCCTGAACGTCTACGTGGTCGAGGTCGCCAAGCGGCTGGCCGAGCGCGGGGTCGAGGTGGACATCTTCACCCGCGCGGTATCACGCTACGTGCCGCCGGTAGCCGAGCTAGCACCCGGCGTGCAGGTGAAACACCTGACCGCGGGGCCGTTCGAGGACCTGGACAAGGCGGACCTGCCCGGCCAGCTGTGCCATTTCACCTTCGAGGTGCTGCGCGCCGAGGCCGCGTACGCGCCCGGCAGGTACGACCTCGTGCACGGCCACTACTGGCTCTCCGGGCAGGTCGGCGCCGTGGCCAAGGAGCGCTGGGGCGTTCCGCTCGTGCAGTCCATGCACACACTCGGGCGGGTCAAGAACGCGGCGCTTGCCGCGGGCGACGCGGCCGAGCCGGACGCGCGGATCCGGGGCGAGGCGGAGGTCGTCGCGACGGCCGACCGGCTGGTCGCGAATACCGACGAGGAGGCCAGGGAGCTGATCAGGCTCTACGACGCCGACCCGGTACGGGTCAGGACGGTCAACCCCGGCGTTGACCTGTCCGTCTTCCGGCCAGGATCCAGGCGCCAGGCGCGGCGGCGGCTCGGCCTGCCGGCCGACGCTGTCGTGCTGATGTTCGCCGGCCGGGTGCAGCCGCTCAAGGCGCCGGACGTGGTGCTGCGCGCCGCGGCGCTGCTGACCCGCGACGATCCCGGCCTGGCCCGGCGCCTCTGCGTGGCGTTCGTCGGCGGGCCAAGCGGCACTGGCCGCGCTGACCCGTACCGGCTGACCGAGCTGTCGGCGACCCTCGGGATATCCCGCGTCGTCCGGCTTGAGCCGCCGTGCCCGCAGCATGAACTCGCCGACTGGTACCGGGCCGCCACCGTGGTGATGGTGCCGTCCTACTCCGAGTCGTTCGGGCTGGTCGCGGTCGAGGCGCAGGCCTGCGGGACCCCGGTCGTGGCGGCCTCGGTCGGTGGCCTGCGCACGGCGGTGCGGGACGGGGTATCCGGCATCCTGGTGGACGGCCACGACCCGGCCAGCTACGCGCGCGCGGTCCGCGAACTCGTCACCGAACCGGCCACGCTGGCGCGGCTGTCGGCCGGCGCGCGCGAGCACGCCTCCAGGTTCGGCTGGGGCGCGACCGTGGACGCGCTGCTGAAGGTGTATACCGGTGCCATGAGCGCGATGCCGGCTGCGGTTGACGCGTGAGCGGCGCGGACGATCCTGCTCCGGCGGCCGCGATTGAGCTGGCCCTGGCCAGCCTCGGGGTCTCGTTCGAGGCGCCGAGGCCAGGTGCCTACCTGGTCCGGCTGGAGGGCCAGCACAAGCTCGCCACGATGACCTGGCTGATCGCCGGGGCGCACAGCCTGCATGTCGAGGCCTTCTTCTGCCGCCAGCCGGATGAGAGCCACGCCCGCTTCTACCGGTTCCTGCTCGAACGCAGCGGGCGCATGTACGGCGTGCATTTCGCGCTTGACCCGGTGGGTGACGTCTACCTGGTGGGGCGGCTGCCACTTGACGCCATCACGCCGGCCGAAATAGACCGGCTGCTCGGCTGCGTGCTCACCTACTCGGACGAGAACTTCGACGCGGCGCTGATGATCGGCTTCGCGTCCGCCATCCGCAAGGAGTGGGAGTGGCGGGTCAAGCGCGGTGAGAGCCTGGCGAACCTGCGCGCGTTCGCGCGGCTGGCAGACGCCGGATCGGCCGGACCGGAATTCATGACCTGACCAGGCGGGATATCGCCTCGGCGGCCTCATGCACCTTGACCTGAGCGTCCGGGCCGCCTTCCTCGATGGCCGAGGTGACACAGTGACCGAGGTGATCTTCGAGTAGCCCGAGCGCCACCGCCTGCAGGGCGCGGGTCACCGCGGAAACCTGGGTGAGCACGTCGATGCAGTAGACGTCCTCCTCCACCATCCGCTGCAGGCCGCGTACCTGCCCCTCGACCCTGCGCAGGCGCTTCAGGTAGGCGTCCTTGTCCTGGGTATAACCGCGCATCCTGTGACGATACTTCAGCGATCGCGGTGGGCCGGCGACTGGCGCGGGCAAGAGGCATGACCAAGCACCGCTCGCGCGGTCGCCGGGCGCGCTGCAGCGAGGTACAAAGGAGGGGCTGGCCATTGACGAGGACGCGGGATGGCTCCGCCGGTGAACCCGAACGGGGCATTCAACGATTCCTAAGGTATGGCCGGGATGCTCGGGATTGCCCGGCATGACCGGGTGGCTGGCCAGTGAGCAGGGAGGATCGGATCATGCGGCGGGACAGCGTGGGCTCCGCGGAGGCCGCCCGCGATGATGGCCTGCGCAAAGTCACCAAGCTGACCTGGCGGGCCGGCGCCGCGGGGGTCGTATGCTCCGCGCTGATCGCGGCCGCGTTCGGCCACGGAGTAACGAGCCAGCACGCGACCGGCGCCCACGGGACCATCCAGCACGGCAAGGGCACGATCCTGATCCCGGCGCAGCCCCCGGCACCCGCTCCCGGCTCCGGTCAGGTGACGTCGGGCGCCTCATGACCACGGCCACGACGGCACGGGAAACGTTCAGCGTCTTCGGCACCACTGCGACGCTGCTGGTCACTGACGCGGGCTCGCTCGCAGCGGCCCGCCGGATCACGGACGCGGAGCTTGCGGACGTCGACCTGGCCTGCAGCAGGTTCCGCGCCGATTCCGAGCTATCCAAGCTGAACGCGGCGGCCGGAGCGACGGTCCGAGTCAGCGATCTCTTCGCCGAGTTGCTGAGCGAGGCCCTGCGCGCCGCGGAGCTGACCGATGGCGCCGTCGACCCGACCTGCGGGCGGACGCTAGCCGAGCTTGGCTACGACCGTGACTTCTCCCTGGTCAAGGGCGGTGAAGCCGGACAGCCGGCCCAGCCGGGCAGTCCCGTGCCCGGCTGGCGCAACGTGCTGCTTGACGGCGATCCGCCCCGGGCCACGCTGACCGGCGGGGCGCAACTCGATCTCGGCGCCACCGCCAAGGCCCGCGCGGCAGACCGGTGCGCCGATGCCATCGCCCGTCGGCTCGGCTGCGGCGTCCTGGTCAGCCTGGGCGGCGACATAGCCGTCGCCGGACCGGCACCGGACGGCGGCTGGCAGATCCGGGTCACCGACGACCACGCGGCCGGCCCGGATGCACCCGGCCAGACCGTGGCGATCAGCTCAGGCGGACTCGCCACGTCAAGCACCACGGTGCGCAGCTGGTCGCGAGACGGGCGCCAGATGCATCACATCGTGGACCCGGCGACCGGCGAGCCTGCCCGTTCCTGCTGGCGCACGGTCAGTGTCGCGGCCGGCAGCTGCGCCGACGCGAACATAGCGAGTACCGCGGCGATCGTCCGCGGCGAAGGCGCACTCAACTGGCTGAGCGAACTCGGGTTGCCTGCCCGGCTGGTCCGCGAGAACGGGTCGGTGCGCACAACGGCCGGCTGGCCGGCCGACCCGGGAACTGAGCCGGAGGCGGCGCCCGCATCGGCGGCGCTGCCGGTACTCAGCCGGGGCCCGGGGACGGGCCTGCGCGTCGGACTGGGCCTGGGAACGGACCTGCGCCTGGGACCGCGCCTGGGAACGGACCTGCGCCTGGGACCGCGCCTGGGGACGGACCTGCGCCTGGGACTGTGCCGGCCACGGGCAGATGATCGGCCCCGGCGCGGCCGCGCCAGCCAGCGCGATCGTGGTGACCGCCACGACGCCGCTCTGGTACATCACCCGGGCTACCGGGCTCGTCGCCCTGGTCCTGCTGACCGCGAGCACCGCGCTCGGGCTGCTCGCCTCCGTGCGGTACCAGCGACGCGGCTGGCCGCGATTCGTCACGGCCGGACTGCACAGGAACGCCTCGGTGCTCGCCTGTGCCTTCACTGGCTTGCACATCATCACCACGCTCGCCGACGGCTTCGTCCCGATCCGCCTGCAGGACGTGGTGATCCCGTTTATCTCCGCCTACCGGCCGCTCTGGCTCGGCTTCGGCGCGATCGCATTCGACCTGATGCTGGCGCTGACGATCACCAGCCTGGTCAGGACGCGGCTGAGCTACCGGGCATGGCACCTGGTGCACTGGACCGCGTACCTCTGCTGGCCGGTCGCCGTCCTGCACGGGCTGGGCACCGGGTCTGACACACCGGTGCGCTGGGTGCTCGTACTGACGCTTGGCTGCGTTGCCGTGGTGACCGCCCTGCTCGGCTGGCGGCTGGCCTACGGCTGGCCTGCCCACGCACCGGCCCGGCTGATGGGCGCGCTCGCGCTGGTGCTTGCCCTCATCGCCGGCGGAGCGTGGCTCGCCGCCGGGCCGCTGCATCCAGGCTGGGCACGCCGGGCTGGCACGCCGCCGTCACTGCTCAGCGGGCACAGCCATGCTGCAACCGCGGTCCGGCCTGGCAACAAGCCCGGTGCGGGGTGAGCCTCGCCGGCGCGCCGCCAAGAGGCGGGCAGGCGCTGCCGCCCGGCCAGCTGCCCAGGCTGCTGCCGCCGGCCGGGCCGTTGCCTATCGCCGAGCACGTTGCCAGGTACGGGCCCGTGCCCTTCCGCCGCCATGGCGCCGAGCTGATCGCCGAGATCGACCGCGCAGGCCTGACCGGCCGGGGCGGAGCCGGCTTCCCGGCGGCCCGCAAGCTGCGCGCCGTGGCCGCCGCCACTGTGGCCCGCAAGGCAGGGCTGCTCAGCGCCGCCAGAGGCAGCGTGGTGGTGGCAAACGGCGTCGAGTCGGAGCCGGCCAGCGGCAAGGACAAGATGCTCCTCGGCCTGTCCCCGCACCTGGTGCTCGACGGAATGGCGCTGGTAGCCGCGACGGTCGGCGCAAGCCGGGCTTACCTGTGCGTGCACAGCGGTCACCCGGAGCTCGCCAGGCTGCTCGGGGCGGCGGTCACCGAGCGCGAGCGCGCCGGGCTCAACCGGGTTCCCATTCAGGTTGCCGAGATCCCCGGCGGCTACCTGGCCAGCCAGGAGACCGCCCTGATCAGCTTCCTGAACGGCGGGCCGCAGCTTCCGGCCTTCGTCCCGCCGCGGCCGTCCGAGCGGGGCGTGCACGGGCGGCCGACGCTCGTCCTGAATGTCGAGACACTCGCTCACCTCGCCCTCATCGCCAGGTACGGCGCCGCCTGGTTCCGCTCGGTCGGCGGGGCGCAGTCAGCAGGATCCGCCCTTGTCACCGTCAGCGGGGCGGTGCGCCAGCCCAGCGTTCTCGAGATCGAGCTCGGCAGCCGGATCGGCGACCTGGTCGAACGGGCGGGCGGGCCGGCCGAGCCGCCGCAGGCAGTCCTGGCCGGCGGCTACTTCGGCGGCTGGCTGCCCTACCCTTCCGCGCCGAACGTCCGGGTCAGCGACGCCGACTTGCGCGCTGCGGGAGCCGCACTCGGGCCCGGCATTCTGGTGGTGCTCCCCCGGTCGGCCTGCGGACTGGCCGAGACGGCCCGGACGATCGCCTACCTGGCTAGCCAGAGCGCTGGTCAGTGCGGTCCGTGCCGGAACGGGCTCCCCGCCCTGGCGGCGGCCTTTCACCAGGTCGCCTTCGCGCAGCCGGGCCGGGAAACCATGGGCTGGTCGTGGCAGCTGCTCGCGCTGGTGGCCGGCCGCGGCGCCTGCCACCTGCCGGACGGGACCGCTGCCCTCGCGGCCAGCGCGCTCCGCGTATTCGACCGAGACCTGCGCCGGCACGCCGAGTCCGGGCCATGCCCGCAGGCCGGGCGGCCGCCGGTGCTGCCCGGCCCGGACCAGGACTGGCCTCGGTGAGCTACCGACTGCGGGTTAACCCGATCACCTGCGCGGCACACGGGGTCTGCGCTGAGCTGTTTCCCGAGCGGATTACCACCGACCCGTGGGGCTACCCGATCATCGCGCCGCAGCCGGTGACTGACGAACTGCTCGGCCATGCCCGCCGGGCAGTGGCCGCCTGCCCGACGCTGGCCCTGCTGCTCGACCGCGCCGACTGACCGGGGGCGCCGCACCCGGGCGTGGCTGTGCACACTCTGGATGTCGCCCTATAGCGTGCAGGGACTGAACTGCCGGCGAACGGGCTACGTGGGAGGCGAGCGGGTTGGGTCCCCTCGACGGAGTACGGGTCATCGAGATCGCCAGCCTGGCGCCCGCCCCATTCGGCTGCATGATCCTTTCTGACCTCGGCGCAGATGTACTGCGGGTCGAGCGCGCCGACAGCTGTGATCCGGCGGCCGCAGCCCCGGTCGACCCGCTGAGGCGCGGCCGCCGGTCGATCGGCCTCAACCTCAAGGACGCCGACGGGATCGGCCTGCTGCTGCGCCTTGCCGAGAACGCCGACGTGCTGGTCGAGGGGTTCCGGCCGGGCGTGACCGAGCGGCTTGGCTGCGGCCCGGCTGAATGCGCGCGGCGAAATCCCAGACTCGTATATGCGCGGATGACCGGCTGGGGCCAGGAAGGTCCGCTTGCGCCTACCGCCGGGCATGACATCGACTACATCGCGGTAGCCGGCGCACTGGAGCCGATCGGCCGGGCCGGCCAGCGGCCGGTTCCGCCGCTGAACCTGGTCGCTGACTTCGGCGGCGGCGGCATGCTGCTCGCGCTCGGCGTGCTTGCCGCGCTGCTTGAGCGGGAACGGTCCGGGCTCGGCCAGGTGATCGACGCGGCGATGGTGGACGGATCGGCACTGCTGACCTCGTTCTTTTACGGCCTGCGGGCGGCTGGCGCCTGGCAGGACGAGCGCGGCACGAACCTGCTTGACGGCGGCGCGCCGTTCTACGACACCTACGAGACGGCGGACGGCCGCTACCTGGCGGTGGGCCCACTTGAGCCGAAGTTCTACGCGGCCCTGCTGGCAGGACTCGGATTGGCCGGCCCGGCCACGCCGGGCAGCGGCGGCCCCGGGCAGGACGAGGCCGGAGATGCCGGGGTGGACGATCACGGCCTGCCCGGGCAGTACGACCGGGCAGGCTGGCCAGTGCTGCGAGCGCGGTTCACCGACGCCTTCCGCAGCCGTACCCAGGCCGAGTGGACCGAGATATTCGCCGGCACAGATGCCTGCGTCGCGCCGGTGCTTGGTCCCGCGGATGTGGCTGGCCATCCGCATAACGCCGCGCGAGGCACGTTCATCAAGGTCGGGGACGTGACGCAGCCCGCGCCTGCGCCGCGGTTCGGCCGGACGGCGGCGGGGGTACCGGAGCCGCCGCCCCGGCCCGGCGCGGACACCGACGCCGTGCTCAGCGGCCTTGGCTATTCCGCGGCGCAGATCACCGCGTTGCGTGCCAGCGGCACCGTGGGCTGACCGCGATCACAAGCCTGTTGCCGACCTGATGGGCTCAGGGCACTGGCTTTGGTGTAAGGGTTGTTGCAGTCGAGGCGAAACAGGTGCAGTGGGGCACGCGGATAAGCGTTCCGCCTGATGGATGGGGATTAGGTGCCGGCCTGGCGACACCAAGGCCCCATCCATCCAGCAGAACCTCATTCCGCATTCTGGAATACCGCTAAAGCCCGATATGCCGAGGTGAACGCAGCGCTAGGCGAACGCAGCGCCGGGCGAAGGCAGCGCAAGGCGGAAGCAGCGCCGGGCGAACGCAGCGCCGGGCGAAGGCAGCGCTAGGCGGAAGCAGCGCCGGGCGAACGCAGCGGTCAGGGACGCGGACGGCGGACGGCGTGACAGCCGGCGGCGGGCGCGGCCGGGCCCCGCAGCCGGGACACTCTGCGTGGGCGTGACGGCCAGTGGCGGGGCACCGCCCGTCACCGCAGCCGAGGCCCCTTGCGCGGGTATGGTGACCAGCGCAGGCGCGCAACCAGCGCAGGCGCGCAACCAGCGCAGGCGCCGTGATCAGCGCAGGCGCGCAACCAGCGCAGGCGCCGTGATCAGCTCGGGTGAAGGCCCTTGCGCACGTACAGCCGCAGGTCGTGGGTGTGGTTGGCGACGTGCACGAAGTTGGCGTTGAAGTACGCGGTGAGGGCAGGCGTCCAGGCGATCCGGCGCCGGTTGAGGCCGGTCAGCCATATGTACTGAGCATGCCGGAATGCCGAGCGCCACATCGCGGCCACGGCCGGCACCCGGCCGGCCCCGGTGGCTGTACTCCGCCCATTCGAGAGCGCGTAGTTGGCGCCGGTTCCATCGTCAATCGCCGGGCAGCCCGGCACGCTCGACACGAACCGGTTGGTCACCACCGTGTAGGCCACGTTGTCGGCGAGCACGCAGGCACCGGGCGGGATGATCTGCTTGCCCGCGGCGATCATGGCGACCGGCGCGTCAGGTTCCAGCTTGCTCTCGAAGGAAGCCTGGCTCCATACGCCGGCGATGATCCCCGCCGCCGCTAGCCCGGCAGCCGACCAGCGCAGCGCCCGGCCGAGCGACAGCCGGCAGGCAGACCGGCCGGGCGGCTACCGGCTTCCCGGCCCCGCCGCCACCGCCGGTCCCGCCGCCGGCCGGCCCCGTCCACGCCGGCCCCGTCCACGCCGGCCCCGTCCACGCCGGCCCCGTCCACGCCAGCCCCGTCGACGCCAGCCCGCGTTATGCCGGCTCCGTCCACGCCGGCCCGGTCCGGCCTCGCGCCCGGCACGTCGGCCCGGTCCAGGATCGCCGCCAGCAACCGTGCCGCTGGCAGCGCCACCGAGAGGCCGAGGAACGGGGCCAGGAAGCCGGAGAAGTGGTAGTGGAATTGCGCTGGCCAGAGGAAGATTCCCACCACGGCCACGGTGCTGCCGTAGGCGAACCATTCGATCGGAGGCGGCAGCCGCCGGGTGAGCAGCAGCGCGACCGCACAGGCCACGATCACGAACACCACGATGAGAGCCAGCAGGCCGGCGATGTAGAGATGCCGCACATGCGGCTCGTTGGCGAACCCGCTCATCTGCCGCAGCCGGTACCACAGCGGCATCCTGGCGGCATTGACCCGGCCGCCCACCTGGGCGGTGATCACGCTGTCGTAGAAGCTATGCGGCGCGAGCGCGGCGAACGGCAGTACCGGGATCAGGAAGCCAGCCGCGACCCCGCCCAGGTACAGCGCAGTCCGCCGTAGCCGCCGGATGCTGAGCAAGGCGATGACAAGTACCGGAATGATCGCCCATGCCTCGATAACGCCGGCGAACCCGAAGGCTACGCCGCCCCATGCCAGCCTCCGGCCGCTGCCGGTGATCTGGTCGCCGTCGAACACCATCACCGCTCCGGCCATGCAGAACAACACCAGCCACGGCTCGACGAGCAAGGTGTGCGAGGAAGACACGCTGTCCGGGTAGACCGCGACGACGCCGCAGGCGATGAGCGCGGCAAGGACGCCCCGGTGCCGCACGAGAAGGCCGGTCATTGCCACCCCGGCCGCCCCGGCCAGCATCGTAAGCACCCGCGCGATCGCTATCCCGCCGTCGGTTCCGATCACCCGGCTCACTAGCGCGGCCGGCGCCATCAGCAGGGTGATCCCTGGTGGCTGGACGAACACGAAATCCCGGTACGGCAGGACGCCGTGCACGAGCCGGACCGCGCTGCCGAAATACGACCCGTCGTCGTACTCGGTTACACCGAGCAGATAGCCGGGCCTGGTCAGGTAGAACAGCCGGAGCCCAAGGGCGAGCACCGTTACCGCGGCGATGACCAGGTTCACCGGGGTAAGCCACGAGGCACGCTCCGCGGCTGGCCGGTCAGCCTGCTCCGCGCCGCCGGGAGCCGCTGGCGCCGTCATGTGCGTTCCGCTCACGGGTGGCAACTCTAGGCCAGGCCGCATCTAGGCCAGGTCGAATTCGCCGTCTTTGACACCGGCTACGAATGCCTGCCATTCGTCCGGGGTGAACTCCAGCTTCGGGCCGCCCGGGTTCTTGGCATCCCGGATCGTGATCACGTGGTCGCTGTTCTCCTTGGAGCCTGCCTCGGTGGCGACCTCGACGCCGCCCTCGGCGACGATGACGTTGCTCAAGTCCTGCCGGTCGCCGGTCACGTCCATGACTGTCCGCCAACTTCCTCAGCTCGGTGTCGGGCAGCGCGCTGTTGGCGCCTCGCAGGCAGCGTACCGAAGGAATCGCCTGCATCCGCGCCGCTCGGCGGCGGCCTGCGTGCCAGCGCGTGTTCAGCGTGCGCCCCTGGCCACATTGCCCGCCGCAGGCTCAATGCGCCGCCGCGAGCTGGACGATCTTGATGATGACCAGGGCGACGGCGCCGACGAGATAGCACCGCAGGCCGATCATGGCGACCCGGCGCCGCATCGACCAGACCGGGCGGCGCAGCAATGCCAGCGGCGGCATCCGCCAGTTGACCTTCTCCGCCGCCGCCGGCCCCGATCGCGCCGGCCCCGACCGCGCCGACCCCGCCAGCACCAACCCGGCCGGTCCCGACCGCGCCGGCCGCAACCCCGCCGCCAGCCCGGGTCCGTCGACCACGGCAGCAGGCATAGCGCGCCGCCGCCAGCCGGAGATCAGCCGGAACAACAGCCAGCTGCAGCCGGCGCCAAGGCCGATCACGGCCCCTGCGGTCAGCATCGTGGCGAGCTGCCCGCCGGTCAGATGCGGGAACAGGGTAGCCACGGTGAGTGTCAGGGACAGCAGCACCAGGACGCCGACAATGACCCCGGCCACCCCGTTTAGCCAGGGCTTGTTCACCCATGGGCCGAGAATTTCCTTGTCATTGCAGAGCATGATCAAGATGATGGTGGAAGCAGGCAGCAGCACACCGGCAAGCGCCTGCACGCCCTCGGTAATCAGGCCGAGCGGCACGCCGGGAACCAGCACCACGGCCGCGGCCGCGGCGAGGAAGAACGCGTAGAAACTGTAGAACAGCGGCGCCTCGGAGATGCTGCGCTGCAGCGAGTGCTTGGCGCCGACCACGTCGCCGAGCGCGAACGAGGTGGCCAGCGTGACCGCCGCGGCGCCGATCAGCGAGGCGTCAAGCAGCAGCAGCGCGAACATGCCGCCGGCGTGATGGCCGACCGTGTGCGCCAGGCCGGCCGCCACGCCGCCCGCATTGGTGAAGTGACCAGCCAGCGTGGTGCCTGCGAAGCCGAACGCGGTGACGGCGATGAGCGCCGCCGCGCCGATCACCACGGCAAACGAGCCGAGCACCGTGTCCGCCCGCTCATAGGCGATCCACCGCGGGGTGATCCGCTTGTCCACCACGATGGACTGCTGGAAGTACAGCTGCCACGGTGCCACGGTGGTCCCCACGATGGCGATGACCAGCAGCAGGACACGCGCATTCAGCCCGCCGGGCAGCCCGGGAACCAGCCCGCTCGCGGCCGGGACCACCTTGACGTGCGCGGTCAGGATCAGCGGGATGACAACGGCGTTGACCGCGATCAGCACGTACATCCAGCGCTCCCAGCGCCGGTAGCTGCCGCTGACGGTGAATCCGACCAGCAGCGCCGCGGCGCAGGCCACGCTGATCCACCGCGGTAGCCCGAAGTAACTGCCTGCCAGCGCGACGCCGATGAACTCGGTGACAATTATCAGCCCGTTGAGCAGCATGAGGTTGCCGACCGAGAAGGCGGCCAGTGACCGGCCGAACCGCTCAAGGATCAGCCTGGCGTGCCCGACCCCGGTGACCGCGCCGAGCCTGGCCACCATTTCCTGGTTGACGATGAGCACTGGAATCAGCAGCACAAGAACCCACAGCAAGCGAGTGCCGTAGTCCTGCCCCGCCTGGGCATAGGTGGAAACGCCGCCGGCGTCGTTGTCGCCGAACATCACGATCAGGCCGGGGCCCATGATCGCGAGCAGGCAGCGGAGCCGCCGGGACCAGCTGGCCGGCTCGTCGTAGCTGCCAGCCCGGAGGGTGCCGAAGGCGCCCTTGATGTCGTCAAACTCCGCCGTTTCCGGCGTGGCCGGGCCCGGAATGGCGGCGCCCGCCGGAGCGGCATCCGCCGGGGCGGTACGGGCCGGAGCGGCATCCGCCGGGGCGGCGCCCGGCGGGGCGGTACGGGCCGGAGCGGCATCCGCCGGGGCAGTACCAGCCGCGGCGGTGATTTCGGCGGCCCGTACCGCGGCCCGGCTGGCCGCGGCCCGGCTGGCCGCGGCCCGGCTTGCGGTCGGCCTGGTGGCGACGCTAGCCGCGATAGTGCTGGCTGGGGCGCTGGCGGCAGCGTCCTTGACCAGGCGGACGGCGCCGCCGCCCTCGGCGGCTCCGGCGAGGGCGGGCAGCGGGATCCGCCTGGGCAGCCTGACCGCGGCACCCAGACGTGCCCAGGATGCCGATGGAAGCTGGAAGCGTGGCATGACAGGTCTCCCGATCTGCCCTTAGGGCTTCGGGCACAGACCCGGCAGCGCTGGCCGAAGCGGTTCGCCCGGCTGGCCGTGCGCACACAGCGTGCTGTGTGCTGGCAGGCAGGCGAGCGAAGAAGATGCCGAACGGATGGGCACGCGGGACTCGGCTACCGCCGCTCAGTCACGGGCGGGCAGCAGCCAGCCGGCGATCCCGGAGTCCGGGCCGGCGGCCGACGAGCCCCGGACATCCGGGGCGGCACGTGCGGTCAGCGCTGCGAGGTCTGCGCGGATTCGTGAGGATCGCTCGAACTGCTGCTCGTACTTTCGCCTGGCATGGACCCCCACCTCCTCCGCTCGGCGCTGACACGGGCGTCCCGCTGGGCGACAGCGCGGACGCGATCTCTCAGTTTAGCCGAGCGCACGCAATTGCGGCAACGCCGCCCGGATGTGCCGCTGGCCGGCCGGCCGGCGGCGCCGGGCCCGGGGGCGGTCCGGGGCCGCCCTCCGATCCGGGTCGGGGACCGGGTCAGGTGCTGCCGAGGCGGACCGCGGCGATCACCAGCAGCACCACGGACACGACCAGGTAGGCCCGCAGCAGCAGCACGCTGAGCTTCGTGCCCGGCGACCAGTCCACCGGCTTGAGCAGGGCCAGCGGCGGCATCCGCCAGTTGTTGCGCTCGGCGGTGGACAGGCCGGCCCACGGCAGGGCGCGCGGGCCCTGCCGGGCCCGGACGATCCGCAGCCTGATAGCCGCCGCGGCCAGGCCGGCAACCAGAATGCCGGACAGCCAGAGCACCGTGGCGGCGACGTTGATGTGGGTGAACAAGGTGGTGGCGACCAGCGTGCCTGACAGCATCACGAGGACGCTGACGATGACGCTGGCCAGCATGTTCAGCCAGGGCGGGTTGACCCACGGGCCGAGCACCTCGGGGTCGTTGCAGAGCAGCAGCAGGAACACGCTTGCGCTGGGCAGCAGGACGCCGGCCAGCGCCTGGACGCCGGTCGTGATCAGACCGAGCGGCGCGTCCGGGATGAGCACCACGCCGGCGGCCAGCAGCACCAGGGCCGCGTAGCTGGCGTAGAAGGACTTGGCCTCGCGGAAACTGCGGTGCAGGGAGTGCTTGAGGTTGAACACGTCACCGAACGCGTAGCTGGTGGAAAGCGTCACCGCGGACGCGCCCAGGATGCTGGCGTCAAGCAGCACGATCGAGAAGATGGCGCCGAGCACCCTGCTGTGCTCGGCGAGCGCGTTCGCGGTCCCGAGCGCGTCGGTGAAATGCCCGGCCAGTCCCGTACCGCGGCCGGCGTAGACGGCCACCACCATGACAGCGGCCGCACCGCCGACAACCACGAGCGAGCCGAGCACGGTGTCGGCGCGCTCGTAGCGGATGAACCGTGGCGTGATCCGCTTGTCGATGACGTTCGACTGCTGGAAGAACAGCTGCCAGGGGGCAACGGTGGTGCCAACGATCGCGATGATGAGCAGGACGGCCTTCGAGCTGATCCCGCCCTGGATTCCCGGCACGACGAAGTGGTAGGCGATCTGGCCGTAGTACGGGTGCGAGAGCAGCGCGAGCGGGATCAGCAGCAGGCTGGCGCCGATGAAGACGAACATTGCGCGTTCCCAGCGGCGGAAGCTGCCGCTCAGCGTGATGCCCACCAGCAAGGCCGCGGCGATCGGCACCGCGATATCCGGGCTGACGCCGAAGTAGGCAAGCGCCAGCGAGACGCCGATGAACTCGGTGACGATGGTCAGGAAGTTCAGCAGGAACAGGTCGCCGACGCTGAACCAGCCCCAGAATCTGCCGAACCGCTCATTGATCAGCCGGGCGTGGCCGACGCCGGTGACGGCGCCGAGCCTGACCACCATTTCCTGGTTCACGATGAGTACCGGGATGAGCAGCAGCAGGACCCAGAGCAGGCTGTAGCCATAGTCCTGGCCCGCCTGCGCGTACGTGGATACGCCGCCCGCGTCGTTGTCCCCGACCATCACGATCAGGCCGGGCCCGACGATCGCGAGGAAGGTGACCAGCCGCCTGCGCAAGTCAGAACGGTGCTCGTCGTCGAGCCGGATCCGGCCGAAGGCGCCCTCGATGTCGCCGAGGTGCGCCTCGTCGAGCACGGCGCTCGGCGCCGCCAGGCTCATCCCCGGCCGGGCCGCCCCCGGCTGAGCACCCCCCGGCTGAGCAGCGCTCAGCTGAGCACCCCCCGGCTGAGCAGTGGCCGGCACTCCTGCCGCCGCCGGACCGGGCGGCGCAGCCGGCCTGCCCTGGGCGGCCTGCCTTTCCCGGCCGCCGCCATGCTGGCTTTCTAGCCCCTGCTCGGCCCGGCGTCCCTGGCCGTCCGCCACCTCCTGGCCGCCCGCGGCATCCTCCTGGCCGCCCGCGGCATCCTCCTGGCCGCCCGCGGCATCCTCCTGGCCGCCCGCGGCACCTGGCCCGCCTGGCGCCGCCTCCGGCCCGTCAGGGACCGGCTGGCTGGCACCCTCCCGCTCCGGGACCCGGTGCTCACGGGCATCGCTCACGTTGGCTCTCCGCGGTGCGCGTCCGGCGGCTGTGCGGCCTCACGCCGCCGCCAGTCCTCGGGCAGCGTGACCTCGAGAACGTCGTCCACCGTGATCACGCCGATCATCTTCCGGCGGTCGTCCACGACCGGGATGGTGATCAGGTTGTAGTCACTCATCAGGACCGCGACGTCCACCACGTCGGTGTCCGCGCCGACCCGCACCGGATCGTCGTCGTAGACGTCGCTGAGGCAGGCCGCCTGGTCCGACTGGATGATCGTGACCAGCTTGGCGACACCGCACAGCCTGCCGCGCTCGTCCAGCGCGTGCACGCTGGTCAGCGCCTCGGGCTGCAAGCTGGCCGACTGCCTGACGGCGTCCAGCGCCTGCTGGACGCTCACCCCGGCGGAGACCGCGAGGAAGTCGACGCCCATCAGGCCGCCAGCGCTGGTCGGGTTGAACCCCATCAGGGTCAGCACCTTGGTCCGCTGGCCGGGCGGCAGCAGGTCAAGTACCGGCTGGCGGCGGCGCTGCGGCAGCTCGGCGATGGCATCCGCGGCGTCGTCGGCGCGCATCCTGGCCAGCACCGCGGCGATCTCCATGTCGGTGCGGGCGCCGAGCAGCCGGGTGGCCAGGTCCTCGTCCAGCTCCTCGAACACGTCGGCCTCTAGCTCCGGATCCGCGTGGACTTGGCCGAGGATCTCGGTTTCCTCCTCTTTGGAGGCGTCTTCGAGCAGGTCGGCGATCTGGGCAGGCTTCAGCCGCCGGATCCGCGCGAACGGGCCGCGCAGCAGCGCGCTGCTCGAATGCCCGATCAGCGGCTCGAACTTGCTCCATTCGCGGAACGGATGCTCGGCGTGCTCGCTCCCGCCCGAGCCGCCGAGGCCGAGGAACCGGCGGGCCCGCCGGTGCGTGTCCACTCCGCTGAGCACCCAGTCGCTACCCCGCTGCTCTAGTTCCAGGTCGGCCGCCTTGATCAGGCGCGCCCGCTCCACGTCGATCAGCCGGTGCCCGAGCACGTCCGCCCGGAGCAGCACCTCCCCGTCCCGCCGCTCGAACCTGCGCAGGTCGAGCTTGGCGCTTGTCAGCTTCAGCACCTCGCCGTCGAACGAGCTAACCTGCTCGACCGGCACGTAGACCTCGCGCCCGCCAACCGTCGCGACCAGACCCGTCACCATCGGGTACTCGGCGCCGCGGAGCCGGACGATGACGTCGGAAAGACGCCCGAGCGACTCGCCCCCCCGGTCGGTCAGCGGGCGCCGCAGCAGGTCGGACAGGTGCAGCGTGCGCGCGCTGCCTGCCTGCGGGGCCGGCGCGGCCGGTGTGGTGGTCATCGCGGTTGCCTCTCTGGTCGGGTGGCCCGGCGGCGGCTTTCGTCGTCCGTTACCGGGCCAGCCTGTTTCTATCCGGCCAGCCTGCCACGGCGCGCACCCGCAATCACCGTGCCAGGCCTGAGTGAACAGTGAGTTACGCGGCCGCGACGCCGCCTGGTCCGATACCGGCCGGGCCAGCCCGGGGCACCTCCGGCGGCGCGCCAGTCGCCGCAGCTGCCTAGCCCGGCCGGATATTGCCCGTCCTGGCCATTCGCTAGCTGCCGCGCACCGGCCCGGCTGACCCATGCAGCCGGCCAGCAGCAACGAGCCGCCGCCGGTAATCATGCGGCCCGGCAGCGCTGGTCTCCGGTCCCTGGATTTATGCGCAGGCTAGTGCCAAGCGACATTGAACGTGATTGACTGAGCCCACTTCGGCAGACCGGATCTAAAAAGCCTGCGACAGCAATCCAGGGAAAGGCAGATATATCCGCCGATTGTAATTCATTGCCTTAATAATTTTAAGAACTGGCAGCTCACCGGCTATGTTCAAGCCTTCCAGCAGGTGTTGCCGTCGCACGGCATCCTGTTCCGCTCAGCGTGTCACCCGCAGCTGGAGCAGCAGCAACTGCTTCGAAATTTTGGCTAAATTTAATCGCCGGATCCATGTACCGGGGCTAGCGTAATAAATAATCAGCACCGCTGTCACGACGCAGCGCCGAAAAGCGAGATTTGTGCATGTCTGCTGACCTGAGACCCGCTGCTCTGCGCTAGTTAGAAAGGGAAGCAGATTCATGCTCGATAACCTTGCTGTCGTGGTCTCGGTGGCCGGCGGCCTGGTTGCCGCCGGAGCCGCGCTGACCAGCGTCTTAAAGTGGATCTACCGCCGCGGCATGCTTGCCGGGTGCGCCCAGATGGAGCACCAGGCAGAGCGCAAGGCGCAAGCCCAGTCCGAGGTGCGGCTCCGGGCCATGGCCGATCGCATGGCCGAGCTTGAGCATGAGCTTGACTGGATGCGAACCCACCGCCGCCGGGCCTGACCGCAGCGCGGATAGTCTTACTTCACCTGGAGCCACACGGCCCCGAGCGTGACTTCGTGTGTTCATAGCCGTAGAAAATTCATGGGCGATCGAGCGGAGGACACAGCGGGGTGGCGATGCGGAGAGCGGGAAGCCTGCTCGACAGGTCAAGGGACCTGCCGGAGGGGCTCGCGTACTCGGTTAAGCGGCGCCTGCTCGGCCAGCCGCTGGTTAACGAGGAACTGGGCGAGCAGCGCCTGTCCAAGCGGCTGGCGCTGGGCGTGCTCGCCCCTGACGGAATCTCATCCTCGGCCTACGGCACCGAGGAGATCCTGATCGAGCTGCTCAGGGGCGGCCTGGCCATCACGGCGTTCACGCTGATCCTGCCGCTGACCGGGGTCGTCCTGTTCGTCATGGCGCTCGTGGTGCTGTCCTATCGCGAGGTCGTCTCGGTCTACACCAGGGCCGGCGGCTCCTACGTGGTCGCGCGGGAGAACTTCGGCCCCAAGGTTGCCCAGGTCGCGGCGGTCGCGCTGCTCATTGACTACGTGGTCACCGTCGCGGTGCAGGTGGCGGCGGGAACTGCGGCCGTCGCCTCGGCGGTCCCGGCAATCAGCAACCCGGACATCCTGAAGCTGATCTCGATCGGCATCGTCATCCTGATGTGCTACGGCAACCTGCGCGGGATCCGCGAGGCCGGACGGGCATTCGCGGTGCCTACGTACCTGTTCGCCACGCTCATCATGCTCATGATCATCGTTGGCCTGCTCCGCGAGGCGGTCGGCACGCTCGGGCACTACCAGTTCCCGTTGCCCGGCCAGTTCGGGCACGGGGTGGCGCACAGCCAGAGCGGCCTGATCACGTTCGGCCTGATCTTCGTCCTGCTGCGGGCATTCGCCAACGGCGGCTCGTCGCTGACCGGCATCGAGGCAGTGTCGAACGCGGTCAGCGCGTTCAAGCCGCCAGAAGGCATCAACGCCCGCCGCGTCCTGGTGATCGAGGGCCTGATCCTCGGCTCGCTCGTCGCCGGGATCTCCTGGCTGGCGCATGTCACCCACGCGGCGCCGTTCAGGACGGGAGTGCCGACGGTCATCGCCCAGGAGGGGAAGATCGTCTTCGGGCACTCGGGATTCGGCACCGCCATGTACATCGTGATCCAGGCCGCTACCGCGCTGATCCTCTACACCGGAGGAAACACCAGCTTCAACGGCTTCCCGTTCCTCGCCAGCTTCGTGGCCGAGGACGCCTTCCTGCCGCGCTGGCTGACCAAGCGCGGTCACCGGCTGGTCTTCTCCAACGGGATCGTCGTCCTCGCCGTGCTGTCCTGCGCCCTGCTTGCGGCCGCCGGGGCTAACGTCAACAACCTCGTGCCGTTCTATGCGATCGGCGTCTTCACCGCATTCACCATGGCCGGATTCGGCATGGCCAAGTATCACCACCGGGTCAAGGAGTCGGCCTGGCGGCGCCGCCTGGTGATCAACTTCTCGGCGGGCGTGACCTCGCTGATCGTCGTGCTGATCTTCGTGGTGGTCAAGTTCACCGAAGGCGCCTACCTCGTGGTCATCCTCTTCGCGATCGGCGTGCCCACGCTGATCAGGCTGAACAGGGAATACCGGATGGAAGCCGATGTCCTCGAGCACATCGGCACCCGGCACCGGCCGCCCGATCCGCCGACTTACGCGCGCCGCACCGTCTACGTCTTCGTGGACGACTGCGACCTCGCCACGCTGGCCGCGCTGCGATACGCCCGCAGCCTTCGCCCGACCACGCTTCGCGCCGTGCACTTCGTGATTGACAGCACGCAAGCCGACGCGCTGCGCGAGGCCTGGGTGCGCGCGAACACGGGGGTCGTGCTCGACTTCATCGACTGCCCGGACCGGCGGATCGCCCGGGCCGCAGCTGAACTCGTGGACGCGGAGGCCGCCATCGCCGGCGTCGGCGTGACCGCGATCCTGCCGCGCCGCAGCTACTCGCCGCTGCTCGGCCGGCTGCTGCACGACCGCACCGCTGACAAGATCGCCGCGGTGGTCAGCACGATCCCGCACGCGGCCGCCACCATCGTCCCGTTCGACGTCCGCAGCAGGCTGGAAACCTTGCACGCGCGACAGACCGCGATGGCCGAACGCGGGCCCGGCGCCGGCCCTGCTGAAAGCTCAGCGGAAACGGGAACCCCCGCGCCAGTGCCCGGCGGCAGGCCGGGCTCAGCCCCCGCGGCGGAACCAGCGAGCGATCCCGCGGTGACCGCAGAACCAGGAGAGGCCGGCCCGGCGCAGGCCGGCCACCCGGCGCTTGCCGAAGAGCCAGCGCGCGGCGACCAGCCCGCGCAGGCGGCGGATCCGGGAGAGGGCGCCGGCGCTGGCGTTGGTGCCGGTGCTGATGCCGCAGACGGCGCCGATGCTGACGCTGGTGTCCGGGAAGCCGCCGATGCCGACGGCTTGGCCGGGCTTGGCATCGGCACCGCCGGAGACAGCCTGGCGGTGTCGGCCGCCGATGCCTACGACCGGCCGGTACCGCCGCCGGGAGTCGCCGAGATCGGCTCGCTGATCAAGCCGGGCCGGGCCACGGTGGAAGGCCGGATCTTCGCGGTCGAGATCCGCCCGGTCGAGCGCAACACCGTGCTCGCCGCCGAGATCGCGGACTCGACCGGCCAGCTGACCGCGATGTTCTACGGCCGGTCGCACATACCCGGGCTGGACTGCGGCGCCCGGGTCAGGTTCCGCGGGCCGGTCGGCCTGCGCGACGGCGTCCCGGTCATGATCAATCCCGCGTACGAGCTGCTCGGCACCGGCAGCGTGAGTCCGCCGCGGCCAGCCGGGCAGGATGACACCAAGCAGCGGCGCGGCCGACGGCGCCCCGGCAAGGAGAAATGACACCGCAGGGCAAACCAGCGCCCGGGCCGACCGGGCACGGGCACTCGCACGGGCACGGGCTGACCGCGACCGGACGGCACCGCGGCGCGCTCACCGCCGTGCTTGGCCTGACTGCGCTGATCGCAGTGGCCGAGGTCGCCGGCGGCTTCATCACCGGCTCGCTTGTGCTGCTTGCCGACGCGGCGCACATGGCCGCGGACGTTACGGGCATCGGGCTGTCCTTGCTGGCCGCCTACTTCGCCGCCAGGCCGGCCACCGCCCGGCGTACCTTCGGCAATGCGCGCGCCGAGATCCTGGCGGCGATGGTGAACGCGGTGCTGCTCTTCGGCATGGCCGCGGTTATCTTCGCGGTGGCCATCCAGCGGCTGATGTCGCCGCCGGCCGTCGAAAGCGGGCTCGTGGTGGTGTTCGGTGTCATCGCGCTCGCCGCCAACGGCGTCTCGCTGCTGCTGCTGCGCCGCGGCCAGGCGGAGAGCCTCAACGTGCGCGGCGCCTTCCTGGAGGTGGCGTCGGACGCCCTCGGCGCCATGGCCGTCATCGTCACCGGGATCGTGATCGCCGTCACCGGCTTCAACCGGGTCGACCCGATCGCCTCGATCGCGGTGGCGGCGCTGATCCTGCCGCGGACCTGGCGGCTGCTTGCGAGAGGTCATCGACGTGCTGCTCGAGGCGAGCCCGCGGGGCATGGACCTGACCGAGGTCCGCCGCCACATGACGGAACTCGGCGGCGTCCGCGGCGTGCACGAACTGCACGCCTGGACCATCACATCGGGTCTGCCCGTGCTTTCCGCGCACGTGGTCGTGGACGCGGACATCCTCTGCGACGGCCGCAGCGGGGCGATGCTCGACCGGCTGCAGGACTGCCTGCGCGGGCACTTCGACGTGGAGCACTCCACGTTCCAGCTGGAACTCGCCGGTCACGCCGACCATGAAGACCCGATGCACAGCTAGCACCGCAGGTGGTGGATCGCGCGATCGCACACCACCCAAGGTGCGCGATCGCGCGATCCACCACGTTGGCAGGGGCGGCAGCCCCCTTGCGCGCACGGAAGCTACTGAGTAGCAAGGAGCTAGCCGCCATTGCCGAGGAATCCGGGAGCCGCCGTGAGCACCTATGACCACTACACCACCCCCGTGCCGCCCGGCACCTGGGATGTGCCGGCCTCCGGCGCCACCCGGTTCAACTGGGACTACGACAGCGGCCGGACCCGCCTTCTTGACCTGTACCAGCGCGGCAAGGACAAGCAATGGGACGCGGCCAAGCGGATCGACTGGGCAATCCCGGTGGACCCGGCCAACGTGCTTGAGCAGGGCGACGAGCTCTGCCCGATCTACGGCTCCCGGCAATGGGACCTGCTGTCCCAGTCCGAGCGCGACGAGCTCGGTCATCACCTGTCGGCCTGGCTGTTCAGCCAGTTCCTGCACGGCGAGCAAGGCGCGCTGACCGTGGCGGCGCGCATCGTGGAGTCCGTGCCGGACATGGACTCGAAGTTCTATGCCGCCACCCAGGCAATGGACGAGGCCAGGCATGTCGAGCTGTTCGCCCGGTTCATGCGCGAGAAGATCGGCTTGTACTACCCGGTCAACCCGGACCTGGCGAAGCTGCTGGCCGACGCGCTCAGCGATTCCCGCTGGGACATGCCCTACCTCGGCATGCAGGTGCTGATCGAGGGCCTCGCGCTGGCGGCGTTCGGCGTGCACCGCGACCTGGCGAACAATGCCCTGGCCAGGCAGCTGCTCGCGTACGTGATGCAGGACGAGGCACGGCACGTCGCGTTCGGGCGGCTGGCTCTGCGCGACTATTACGCCGAGCTCACCGACGCCGAGCGCGCGGACCGGGAGGAGTTCATCGTCGAGGGCTGCTACCTGATGCGCAACCGGTTCCGGGCCCAGGAGGTGTGGGAGCGGCTCGGCTTCGACGTCGCCGAGTGCCTGGAGTTCACCGAGAACTCGCCAGTCCAGCAGGCATTCAGGACCCTGCTGTTCTCCAGGATCGTGCCGTGCGTCAAGGACATCGGGCTGTGGGGGCCGAAGGTCCGGCACGCCTACACCGACCTGGGCGTCATCGACGCCGCGAAGACCGACCTCGAGGCGCTGATGCGGGACGACGAGGAGATCGCCGAGCGGGTCGACGAGGAGAAGTACGCGGCCGAGCTAGCCGCCCGCCGGGCCGAGGTCGACGCCGCCGTGGCCGACGGCGCGAGCCCCGCCTGACGCCGGGCCGCGCGGCTGGTAGCTGATCGCGCGGAACGGCCAGGCGGCTGCCAGCCACGCGCTGACCGCCTGGTAGAGGAGTACGTCCAGGCTGGCCCGGTCAGCCCGGACCCACGAGCGGACCCTGGCATCGTGCTCCGGGTCGCGGGCCGGGTAGATGTAGACGCAGCCGATGATCTCGCCGCTGGCGGCCTCGAGCACGGTGTAGGTGAAGCCGGCCCGCCGGGCGAAGTCGTCAGCGTGCCGCCGCAGGTCGGCGAGGTTATCCGCCAGCGACATCGCCGGGTCGGGCCAGTCCCGGCCGACGAAACCGGGGGTGGCGCTGATGTGCTCGACGCTGGACATCCAGGCGGCGTAGTCCGCGGCATTGTGCTGCGGTCCCAGCGGCTCAAGCCGGAACGGCGGCGCGATCAGCTCGGCCGGGACGACGAAATCGGCAGGAACGAACCCAGCGTCGGCCATCCCCCGAGGCTAGCCGCCGGCCGCGCCCGCCAACCCGTTCGATCTGGAGTTCAGCGGGTTCTATGCCGTTGAACGCCGTATTCAACGGGTTGCGCTGCGCGGGGCATACGATCGCCGGGTGAGCGAACTCCCGATGCCGCGGTTCCCGGCTGGCTTCGCGTGGGGCGTGGCCACTGCCGCCTACCAGATCGAGGGCGCCGCCGGCGCGGACGGCCGGGGCGACTCGGTCTGGGACACGTTCTGCCGCCAGCCCGGCGCGGTCAGGGACGGCCACACCGGTGACGTCGCCGCCGATCATTACCATCGCTGGCCGGAGGACGTCGAGCTGATGAGCCGGCTTGGCATCAGCGCGTACCGGTTCTCTATCGCGTGGCCGCGCGTCCAGCCGACGGGGCGCGGCGCTGCCAACGATCGCGGCCTCGACTTCTACGACCGGCTGGCCGACGCGCTGCTCGCCCGCGGTATCACGCCGGTGCCCACGCTGTTCCACTGGGACCTGCCGCAGCCGCTGGAGGACCAGGGCGGCTGGCTGGCCAGGGATACCGCCTACCGCTTCGCCGACTACGCGGCGCTGGCCGCGGAGCGGCTCGCCGACCGGATACCGCTCTGGATAACGCTGAACGAGCCGTTCGTCGTGATGGCCAACGGCTACGCGCTCGGCAGGCACGCGCCGGGCAAGGCGCTGCTGCTCGGGGCGCTGCCTGCCGCGCACCACCAGCTGCTCGGGCATGGCCTGGCCAGCGCGGCGCTCCGGTCGGCCGGCGCACGGCAGGTCACGATCACCAACAACTACACCCCGGCCTGGCCCGCCAGCCACGCTGCCGCCGACCTGGCCGCGGCCCGTGCCTACGACGTGCTGCACAACCGGCTGTTCACCGATCCGGTGCTGCTCGGCGGCTACCCGGACCTGTCCGCCTTCGGGATCGGCAGCGCGGGTCTCGACTGCGTGCGGGACGGGGACCTGGCGCTGATCTCCGCGCCCGTCGACGCGCTCGGGGTGAACTACTACGCCCCGACCCGGCTGTCAGCGCTGCCGGACTCGGCCTTGCCGTTCCGGCTGGAACCGGTGCCCGGCTATCCGGTGACCGCGTTCGGCTGGCCGGTCGTCCCGGCCGGGCTGACCGAGATCCTGCTGCTCCTGCGGGATAGGTACGGCCAGGCGCTGCCGCCGGTCTGGATCACCGAGAACGGCTGCTCGGTGGCTGACACCGTGGCCGGTGACGGGACCGTCGACGACCAGCCGCGGATCAGGTACCTGGACGGCCATCTCCGGGCGCTGCACGAGGCAATCACGGCCGGCGTCGACGTGCGCGGCTACCTGACCTGGTCGCTGATCGACAACTTCGAGTGGGCCGAGGGCTACAACCAGCGGTTCGGCCTGGTGCATGTCGACTTCGGCACCCTTCGGCGTACGCCGAAGGCATCATTCGGCTGGTACCGCGACCTCATCGCCGCGCAGCGCGGCTAGCGAGCGGCTCCGGCGGTCTGGCCGCTAGCGGGCGGCTCCGGCGTCCGCCAGCACGTCGGCCAGGGCATCCTCCGCGCTGCAGCCGCGCCCGGCGCGGTGCTGCTCGTCCCACGCCTGCGCGCTGAGCCTGCCGCGGGCCGCCGCCAGGTACCCCTCGAGCAACTCGGCGTCCGGGCCGCGGATCGGCATCCCGGCCTGCTCGCGCAGGGCCTCCGCCGTGCCGGCCAGCCTGGCCGCCCGATCGGCGTCGCCGCGCAGCGCGAAAACGCCGGCGAACAGCTCGACGATGTCGATGGTGAGCTCGATGTCACCGAGCCCGATGATGCCGGCCGCCTTGGCGGCCAGCGAGGCATACGCGTCGTCAGGCCGCCCGGCCCGGAGCATCGCGGCGGCGAGATTGGCCTGGATGACGGCGCAGCCCCAGACGTTGCCGAGCCGCTCGTCGATCGCCAGCGCCTGCTCAAGCAGGTCGATCGCCTGCTGCACATTGCCCGCGCCGATCTCGAACGCCCCGAGGTTGGACATTGCGTTCGACTGCCTGCTCTCGTCACCGATCTGCCTGGCGATCTCGATGCTCTCGCGCAGCATCGCCCGGCCTGTGCCCAGGTCGCCGAGCGTCCAGTGCGCCACTCCCAGGCTGCACAGCTCCAACGCGATCCTGCTGCGATCATCCTCCCGGCGCCAGATCTCCAGGCAAGCCGTCAGCCCGTCCCTGGCCTCGGCGGTCTCGCCCTGCTGCAGCAGCAGGACGGCCAGCCCGTGCAGCGCGGTGGCCAGCTCGCGGCCGCCGTCGGCGGACGCGACGGCGACGGCGCGGCGTAGCCAGCGACGGCCCTCGCCGGTGTAGCCGAATGCGTACCAGAACCAGCTCATCGCCTGGCAAAGCCGGAGCCCGAGCGTCACCCGGTGGCGCGGCGGCGGGCCATCAGGGCCGGGCTCCAGGCACCAGCCGAGCGCCACCCGCACGTTCTCGAGTTCCGCCTCGAGCCGGTCCCTTGCGGCCAGCGGCCGCGGTCCCTGCAGTTGCGGCGTCAGTACTTCGGCGAGGCTGCCGTAGCACGACGTATGGGCGCTGCGGACGTCATCGAACTCACCAGCGGCGGCCAGCCGGTCCAGCGCGAACGCGCGCACCGTCTGCAGCATCCCGGCACGGGGCTCGCCGTCCTGGCCGTCCGTTACCGTCAGCAGGCCGGCGTCGGCGAGCTCCGCCACGCTGTCCAGGGCATCGGCGCGGCCGGCCGCCACCGCGGCCACGGCGTCGAGATCAGCGCCGCCGGAGAACGCGCCCATCCGCCGGAAGAATGCCTGCATCGCCGGGCTGAGCAGGTCATAACTCCAGGCCACTGTGTCTCGCAGGGTCCGCTGGCGGCCTGGCCGGCCGGCGCTGCCTGCCTCGAACTCGAGACTGCGGTCAAGACGCCCGAGCAGCGCCTTCGGGCTGAGCAGCCGGATCCGGGCGGCGGCGAGCTCGAGCGCGAGCGGAAGCCCGTCCAGCCGGCCGCAGATCGCGATCACGTCCGCGGCGTTGGCCTGGCTGAGCGTGAAGCCCGGCCGGGCCATCCGGGCGTACTCGACGAAGAGCTCTACCGCGCCGCCAGGTGCCGGGCCGGCTTCCGGCTGCTGGCCGCTCCCTGGCGACGGGCTGGCGGCCGGCTGGCCGTCCCCCGGATGCGGGCCAGCCGCGGGCGAGCGCGGTACCGGCAGCGGGCGGACCGGGTACTCGTGCTCGCCGGGCACGTGCAGCGGCCGCCGGGAGGTCGCCAGCACGGTGATCCGCGGCGCCACGCCGATCAGCTCGGCCACCACGCCCCCGGCTCCGGGCAGCTGCTCCAGGTTGTCGAGCACGAGCAGCGCCGCACGGTGCGCGATGTGCTCGAAGAACGTCGGCGGCGAGCGCCCGTCGCCGGTGACGCCAAGCGCCTCGGCGATCGTCGTCCACATAACGGCAGGCTCGGTCACCGGCGCCAGCGGCACGAAGTACACCCCGTCGGGGAACCGGTCACCCGCCGCGGCGGCAGCGGCGAGCGCCAGCCGGGACTTCCCCACCCCGCCCGGGCCGGTCACGGTGACCAGCCGCGCGGTCGCCGCCCCGGAAAGCAGCTCGCCGACGTCTCGCAGCTCCCCGGCGCGGCCGATGAACGGCGTGGCCGGCTGCGGCAGGCTGCTGCGGTTCCCCAGGCTCCGCAGCGGCGGGAACGAAGATCGCAGGCCGGGAATCAGCAGCTGGTACAGGTGCTCAGGCTCGGCGATGTCCTTCAGCCGGTGCCAGCCCAGATCCTGCCAGCCCAGATCCGGCCAGGCCGGCGATCAGCTGCCGGGTCGCGTCGGACATCACCACCTGGCCGCCGTGCGCGGAAGCGGCGATCCGCGCGGCCCGGTGGACGTCCATGCCGACGTAGCCGTCCTCGTGCCGGGCGGGCTCGCCGGTATGCAGGCCCATCCGGACCTGCGGCTGCAGGTCAAGCGGCCAGCCGTGGGCGGCGAGGGCGCGCTGGCCGTCAGCGCACGCGGCCGCCGCGTCCAGCGCCGACCCGAACGCGAGGAAGAAGCTGTCGCCCTCGGTGCCGAGCTCGGCGCCGTGATGCCGGCCGAACACCTCGCGGAGCAGCCTGCGGTGCGTGGACAGCACCTCGCCGTAGGAGTCGCCGAGTGCCGCGAGCAGCCTGGTGGAGCCCTCCACGTCGCTGAAAAGCAGCGTGACCGTCCCCGTTGGCAGCTCCACACCGGCATTGTGCCGACCGCCGAGCGCCAACCGCAAACCCGCCAGCGGCGCTACGATCTGCGCAGGTCAGCGAGGGCAGCCAGGGCCGCGCCTGAGCCGCACATGCCGTGCACGCCGCCGCCGGGCGGCGTGGACGACGAGCACAGGTAGACGCCGGGCAGGGCCGTCCGGTAGGGGTTCCAGCGCGCGGCGGGCCGGAAGACCGTCTGGCGCAGCGTCCCGGCGCCGCCGTTGACATCCCCGCCGACGTAGTTCGGATTGTGCTGCTCGACCTCAGCGGCGGTGCGAACCGCCCGGGCCAGGATGAGGTCGCGGAACCCGGGCGCGAATCGCTCGATCTGGGCTTCGATCCGGTCGGCCATGTCGACCGTCGAGCCGGATGGCACGTGGCAGTAACCCCAGAGCGTCTGCTTGCCGGCAGGCGCGCGGGTCGGGTCGACGACGCCGGCCTGGGCGACGAGGCAGTACGGGCGGTCGGAATGCCGCCCGCCGGCTACATCCGATTCGCTGCGGGCGACCTCGGCAAACGTGCCGCCGACATGCACGGTGCCTGCCTCCCGGCAGGCGACCGCGGTCCACGGCACCGGGCCGTCCAGTGCCCAGTCGACCTTGCACACGCCCGGCCCGTAGCTGAACCGCTGCATCGCGCGCCGGTACCCGGCCGGGAGCCGGTCCCCGGCGAGCCGCAGGAACTGCCGCGGCGTGACGTCGAGCAGAACGGCGCGGGCCGGCCGCAGGTCCGCCAGCCGCCGGATCCAGCCGCCGGTCACGACCTGGCCGTCGAGCGAGGCAAGCTCACTGGTCAGGGCCTCGGTCAGCCGGGCGCTGCCGCCTTCCACCACCGGCCATCCGACCGAGTGCGCCAGCAGGGCGAGCAGCAGCCCGAACCCTGCGGTGACCGGCGCCGTCAGCGGCTGCATGGAATGCGCGGACACCCCGGCGAGCAGCGCCCTGCCTTCCTCCGTGCTGAACCGCCTGGCCAGCAGCGTGGCCGGGAGCAGGCCCTGGACGCCGAACCGGGAGACGGCCACGGCGTGCTCGGGGATCGTCCGCAGCGGGGCGAGCACGGCGGGCACGATGGCGCCGGAGTCACGGACGAGTAGGTGCCATCAGCCGCCGGTAGGCGGCCGCGTCGGCGCCCAGGCCGGCCGCCGTCTCGTCGACCGAGCCGCTGACCGCCGCGGCCCGGCCGCCGTCCAGCGGATGCGCAAAGGCGACCTTCGGGGCCAGCAGCCGGACGCCGCGCGCCGCCAGGTCCGTGCCGAGGAAGAACGGGGACGCTGCGGCCAGCGGGTGCACCGCCGAGCAGACGTCGTGGTGGAAGCCGGGCAGGGTGAGTTCCTCGGTCCGGCAGCCCCCGCCGGGGGTCGCGGCGCCCTCGAAGACGTCCACGGTCAGCCCGGCCCTGGCCAGCGTGATGGCGGCGGCCAGCCCGTTCGGGCCGGACCCGACGACGACCGCGTCTGGTGTCCTCACAGCTCAAGTATCCCCTGCTCGGCGGCTACCGCGACGGGCAGCCGCGAGCCGGCCAGCCGGCCGCCGAGCGCGTCGAGCTCGTCGTCGGTGCGGTCCGGCCGGTGGTGGAAGAGCAGCACCTGCCGGGCCCCGGCCCGCTCGGCGAGGCCGACCGCGTAGTCCGCTGCGGCGTGGCCGAAGGATGCCTCTGCGGCAAGCTCGCCGGGCAGCAGGGATGCGTCGTGCAGCAGGACGTCCGCGCCGTCGGCAAGTTCAAGCGCGGCGGGGTGATACTCGCCCCAGCCGTCCGGCCCCGGCCCGAGGCTGGTCGGGCAGTGGTCCGGGATGTAGGCGATGACCGACCTGCCGTCGCTGACCCGGTACCCGAAGGTCCTGCCCCCCTTATGCGGGACCTCCCGTGCCTCGACGGAGAACCTGGCCGCCTTCAGGCAGCCGGGGGCGGCCGCGGCGAACTCCCAGGAGCCGCGCAGCTGATCGGGCCGGATCGGGAAATGCGGCGGCGACATCCCGCGGGCGAGCACGGACTCGGCATCCGCGCCGTCTTCCTGCTCAGGCAGCAGCAGGGTCACCCTGGATCCTTCGGTGTCCCCGGCCCGGAAGAACGGCAGCCCGTGCACGTGGTCCCAGTGCAGGTGCGTCAGCAGGATGACGCCCGCGTACGGCTGGCCTGCCAGCAGCGGGGTGGCCCGGCGCAGGCCGGTCCCGGCATCCAGGATGAGGGTCGGGACCTGATCGCCGTCATGGACCAGGGCCACGCAGGACGTGTGGCCCCCGTAGCGGACGAACTCCGCTCCCGGCGCTGGGGTCGACCCCCGCGTGCCGCAGATGTGAATGCGCATCAGGTCAGGCCTGGCCTGCCTCTTCGCGCCGGTGCCCGCCGGAAAGCTCCTCCAGGGCCGAGCGGTCGAGCTGGCTGGCCTCAACGGCCGCCAGCCGGCAGGCAGTGACGGCGACGAGCGTAGACGTCCGGAGGCCGCCTTCGAGATGGGCCCGCTCGCCGAGCAGCGCGCCAGGTCCGTACTCGGCCAGCTGCTCGCCGTCGCGCTCCACCCGGATGACCCCGTCGAGCACGAGGAAGACATCGGTGCCGTGGTCGCCGCGGCGGACCACCGTCGCGCCGGCCGACAGCCGCTCGATCCTTGGCTTGGCGCCGCCGTGCATCAGCTGCACGGACAGCGCCCGCTCCAGCGCGGTCTCGACCGCGGTGACCAGCGCCGGCGAATCCTCGTCGCCCCACGGGCTGTGGCGGCCGAATGACTTGCCGTACCAGTCACGGAAGTCGGTGAGGCCGGACTTGTGCGACAGCTTCCCGTCCCCGTCATACACCCAGTGCCGGGGGAAGGCGCTCGCGCCGGTCATCGCGTACTCAGCGCGGCCGTCGGCGTGCAGGGTGAGCGACAGGGTCGTCCACACCAGCGGTGCCTGCCACTGGACATACGGCCTGTGCTGCACCCGCCGGGGCGCGGGCAGCCCGGTCCGGCCGCCGGTTGTCTGCACGAAGCGCACCGACCCGTCCGCCTGCTCCGGCTCCCGCTGCAGGTCGGGGAGCTGCACCGCCTGGAACCGGTAACGCAGGCCGCCGAGCTTGATGGTGGTGGAGCCCATCAGGCCGCCGCCGCCGTAGCCGGCGTCGGTGATCCGGCCAGTCTCGTCCACGTCAATCCAGGCCTTAAGGACATTGGCGAAACGGAATCTATCGGCCTGCTGTAGTTCCGCGAGCGCGCCGAGCTCACCGGGCGGCGGATCGTCGTAGTGCGTGAATCCGGCATCGAAGGCCAGCCTGGTGCCGCCTTCGATCGCCTCCGACGGGATCCACGAGAGCGAGGTAACGCAGCTTTCATGTCGCATGGACTGATCGTCTCGCGCGGCGGCGCATGCCGCCAGGGTGCTGGCTCGCGCCTGGTGGTGTGCCTACCACCACGAGCGCCAGCACTACCCAGGCGGGGATGCCTCCCTGATTGACGATCGGCTGCGGAGGTAGCTGAATTCGGCTATGGGATCGGTATGGCTGAGCCTGCGCGGCGAACTTCGCAGGCGCTGGGGGGCGTTGCTGGCCCTTGCGCTGCTGCTCGGCTTCGCTGGCGGCGTGGTGCTGACGGCGGCCGCCGGCGCCGATCGGACCGACACGGCCTACCCGCGCCTGCTGCAGTGGGCCCGCGCCGCCCAGGTCGACCTCCTCCCCGCCGGCAACAGGCCGGTGCCCGGGTATTTCGCGGCGCTTGGCCGGCTGCCGCAGGTGGCGGCGATGTCCACGGCGGTGCTTTATCAGGCTGTGCTCCCGCCGCGCCGCGGCGCACCGCTGACGCCGGTGGAGACCTTCGCCAGCCCGGACCGCGCCTTCGGCGTCTCGGCCGACCGGGTCAAGATCGTGGCGGGCCGGATATTCAACCCGCGGGCGGCCGGCCAGGCCATGATCGACCAGCGGCTGGCGGGCCTGGAGCATCTGCGGCCGGGCGGCACGCTGCATCTGCTGCTGATCCCGAGCAATCCCAGGACCGGCAATCCGGAGCCGAAGCGGGCCAGCCCGATCGCCTTCCGGGTGTCGGCAGTCGTCGTCTTCGATTCCCAGGTCGTGCCGGGCACTGCCGCAAACAGCGAGCCCACGGCCCTGCTGAGCACGCCGTTTGCTGGCACGGCCGTGGCCGCGTCGGCCAACTACGGTATTCAGGGCGGAGTGCGCCTGCGGCCGGGCGCGAGCATGGCCGGGTTCTTGTCGGCCGCAAGCACGCTGGCGAGCCGCGACCCGGCCACCGGCGGGAGAGTCATCGTGCTCAGCACGGCCGACCAGGTTGCCGCCACGCAGCGGGCCATCCGGCCGGAAGCCGTCACGCTTGCGCTCTTCGCCGGCCTGGCCGGGCTCATCGCGCTTGCCGTTATCGCGCAGTTGCTCGGCCGCCAGCTCATACTCGACTCGGCCGAGTTCCCGATCCTCCGCGTACTCGGGATGACCCGCGGCAGGCTAGTGACCTTGTCCCTGGCACGGACGGCCGTGATAACCGTCGCCGGGGCGGTCATCGCCACCGGGGTCGCCATCGCGGCTTCCCCGCTCATGCCGATCGGAACGGCGCGGCTGGCCGAGCCGAGCCCGGGAATACAGGTCAACTTCGGCGTCCTCGCGGCGGGCTTCGCGGTCCTGGCCATCCTGCCGCTCGCCGCGCTGGTACCAGTGGCCTGGCGGGCGGCGGCCCGGGTGCAGGGTCCGCTGGGGGTGGCCGAGCCGGGCAGCGGCGCCCGCGCCTCGCAGCTGGGCTCGGCGCTGGGCCTCGCCGGCTCCGTGACCGGCGGCATCGGCGTGCGGATGGCGCTGGAGCCCGGCCACGGCCGGAGCGCCGTGCCGGTGCGCAGCGCCCTGATCGGCACCACGGTAGCGGTCGCGTCCGTAGTGGCGGCCGTGATCTTCGGCAGCAGCCTCATCGGGCTGGTCAGCACTCCGCACCGATACGGGCAGAACTGGGCCCAGGTGCTTGACTTCGGATTCGGCGGGCTGACCGGAGAGCTCAGCGCGAAAGTCCTGTCGAAGGAGCCGGCCGTCTCCGGCTACGCCGCAGGCAACTACGGCCAGCTCAGCATCGGCGCGAACAAGACCATCGTGCCGGCGATCGGGATCGACCTCGTCCGCGGGCAGGGCTTCCTCACCCTGCTGGCCGGCCGGGCGCCGCGGCGCCCGGATGAGATCGTCCTCGGCGCCCAGACGCTGCGCGCCGTGCACGCCAGGCTGGGGCAGCGGATCAGGGTGGTGGTCAACCAGGTGGCGGCGCGGCCCAGCTACGGCCGGCCGAGGCGCACGATGCGCATCGTGGGGGTGGCCGTCTTCCCGCTGTTCAGCCGCGGCGGCTTCGCCGCTACCGACCTGGGCACCGGTGCTGCGGTCGCGGCCCCGGTGCTGTCCGAGGTATCGCCGCAAACCCGCTGCGCCGGGAGGGTCACCTGCTACGGATTCCTGCTGCTGCGCTACCGGCCGGGCACCGATCTGGCCGCCGCGGCGGCCCGGCTGACCGCGGTGCTGCTGAAGAAGGGATGCCCGCCCGGATCCTGCACCGTGACCGCCGACCGGCAGCAGGCTGACATCAGGGACTACGCCGAGGTGCGGGACACCCCGCTGCTGCTCGGCGCCGTGCTGGCCCTGCTGGCGGTCGGCACGCTCGCGCACGTGCTGCTCACCAGCGTGCGCCGCCGCCGCCGTGACCTCGCGGTGCTCAAGGCCATCGGCCTGCTCTCGTCCCAGCTGATCAGGGTGGTGTGCTGGCAGGCCAGCGCCCTGGCCGCGGTTGCGCTTGCGGTCGGGCTGCCGGTTGGCCTGGTGGCCGGACGGTGGTCCTGGATGCTGTTCGCCAGGTCCGTCGGCGTCGCGGACCGGCCTGATGTCCCGGTACTGCTTGTGCTGATCGTCATCCCGGTCACGCTGCTGCTGGCCGGCATCATCGCCGCCGGGCCCGGCTGGACCGCCGCCCGGATCAGGCCGGCCCAGGTCCTGCGGGCCGAGTAGCCGCCGCTATTCCGCGCGCAGGACTTCCGCCGGGCTCAGCCGGGCGGAGCGCAGGCCAGGCCGCAGAGCCACCATGTTGGCGGCGAGAATGGCTGCTGGAACTGAAAGCAAGACGAGCGATATCGGCGTGATGGCGCCGGCCGGGATCCCTGCGTCGGCGGCGAAGAGCCCCCATGCCCAGTGGCCGGCCGCAACTCCGAGCGGGAGACCGATTAAGAGCGCGATCCCGGTCAGCGTCGTGACCTGCCAGGCAACGACCGCGCCCAGCTGCGCCCGCAGCAGCCCGAGGGTCCTCAGGACGGCAAAGTCGCGGCGGCGCCGGCCCGCCGACGCCACCACAAACTGGCCAAGCACAGCGAGCCCGAGTACCGCCAGGATGGCTGCCAGCACTTCGGGAGTGCCGTCGATGCGGGCATAGCCGGTCACGCCGATCGGGCGCTGGCTGGTGACGACACAAGTCGACTGCTGGATGGTGGCGCAGAAAGGGCCCATCGCCCGCTTGAAGGCGGCGATGTCCGTGCCGCGGCGCGGCCCCGCGGCGAACCGGACAAGCACGAAGTTGTACCCGCTCCCGTTGGAAGCCGAGGCCAGCGGCTCGAGTGTCGCGGCAGCCACTACCGCGCCCTCGCCGAGGTCGGTGGGCGTGAAGCCGCCCTCGCCGAAATTGGGGAAGACGGCCTGGCCGACGATCACTGGGCTGCTCTTGCGGCCGTCCGCCGCGATCTGCACCGGCTGCCCGATATGCAGCCCGGATCGCCGGAGCACCGAGGTGCCGAGGACGATCTGGCTGGCGGAATGCGGCGCGTGGCCGGCCAGCAAGGTCGGGGGCACCGGCGCCCCGTGACCTGGGGCCAGGCCGATCGCGGGAATGACGGTATTGCCGATCGTGACGGTGCCGTTCAGGCCGAACGTCCAGCCGGAGATGCCGGGAACGCCGGCCGTGATCTTGTCGAATTGCGGCCGGCCTGATGGTCGAGAACTGCAGGTCCACGGCGATATCCCAGTCCTGGCCGTAAAGCCGGGGAGTGTTGACCAGGTGCAGCAGGTTCGCGCCGAACGTGACGGCGGCCGCCACCGCCGCCACGGAGAGCATCAGGCCGGCCGCGGCGCTGCGCACCGGCACCGTGCTGCGCCCGTGGCCAGGATCGAGGGCCAGCCGCACTCCGGTCACGACCGTCACCGGGGCGCCGGCGCGGGCCAGCCACCCGGCGGCCTGCGAGCGGTGGGCAGGCGCTCCCGGCGCGTCCCGCTCCGCCGCCCGGCGCGCCGACGCCAGCCGCCAGGCCGGCCAGCACACCCGCGCGAGCAGCACGGCCACGGTAGCCGCAAACCCGGCGGCAAGGACGCGCACGTCAGCGCTGAGGCCCGGATCCGGCTCGGCGAGACGGGCCGGGCCGATCGGCATCAGCGGGGAGGCCGCGATCGTCGCCCCGCACGCCAAGGCAGCGCCGGCCGCTGCCGCCACGCCGACCTGCACCAGGCCCGCCGCCATCAGCTGGCCGCGGGTCATCCCGAGCGCGGCGAGCGCCCGGTTGTCCGACGAAGCCGCGAGCAGCAGCCGGGCTGCCACCTGGCCTACCACGAGCAGCGCGGTGATCGCGAGGATCAGCGCGAATAGCGCAAGCGCCACTGCCTGCGGGCGGATTGACCGCTCGACCGTGGCTGGCCTGGACAGTCTCGTCGGCCACGAATACCTGGCCGCCGGTCGACGGATACCGGCGCGCGAGCGCTTCAGCAGCGCTGCTGAGCCTGCTGACCGGATAGCCGGGCTGCAGCTTCACGTACGCCCCGTCGAAGCTTCTGTAATTGGGGCCGAGCTCGGCATACAAGGCGGTGCTGGCCAAGATGACCGGGGCCCCGTCCAGGTCGGTGACCGGGACAACCGAGCCGCGGTTCACCATGATGCCGACCACGCGCTCGGTGAGCCTGACGATATGCCTGCCCGAATCCGGGACCGCGGCCATCGCGATCCTGCTGCCTACCCGGACGTGCAGTACGCGGGCGGCGATCTGGTCGACCATCACCTCGTCTGGCCCGGCCGGGCCTCGGCTGCACGCCCGGCCAGCATTTTCGGTACCTCGAGCGTGCGGCCGAACCTGCTGTCCAGCGGCGCCTCGACCAGGCTCGTGCCGGTCGGCTTCCCGCCCGGCCCCATCCGCAGCGCATTGACCCCGACGAACGGCGCGACGGCCGTCACGCCGGGGAGCCGGGCGAGCGCGTTGTCGTAGCCGCCGATACCCGAGTGCAGCCGGCGAGACGAGCGCATCGGACGCGTTGGATGCCGCCAGGAACCTGGGATAGGCGCTGGCTGTCCGCCGGGCGCCCGCCGTGGCCGTGAGCACCGCACCCCCGGCAAAGCCGATGAGCAGTGCCAGCACGACCCAGCCGCGCCAGCCTACCGACAGCTGGTGCGCCACCAGCCTGCGGACGGCGCGCATCTGTTACCCCCTCGCCGTGGCCGTGCCAGGTTACCCGACGGTAGCCGCCTGCCGCGGCTGCCGCCGGGTGGCGGTCAGCTAGGCCATGACCGCGGCGGGCTGCGACGCCCCTAGGGCATCGGCAGCCCGCCACGATCATGGCCGTAGCGGCGGCACTGGCCACGGACCATCCGTTTCAGGAAATGCTCTTTGGCCTACTTGACGTGGATGACGCGTTCCATGCCGAGCCGGGTGTGGTCGCGGCCGTCCTGGGTTTCCATGAAGCAGGCCAGCACGTACCAGCCGCGGTGCCGGACGATGAGCTGCTGGTAGGCGCCGTGCGAGATCGGCCCGGCGAAGGTGCCGCCCCCGGTGGAGTGCCGCTGGGCCTTGCCCTGCTTGCCCGCCTTCAGCAACCGGGCGACCTTGCGGGCCTGCCGGTGGCTGCTGGCGGTGGCGAAGACGATCATGTGCACCAGGAAGCCGTGGTTGGCGAACCGGACCAGGTCACCGCGGTGCAGCGTGCCCGGGCCGCGGAAGCCGAACTCGATCGCGGCGATGGTCGCGGCCGGGCGCGGCAGCGCCGCCGGGTGCGCCGCCCTGGCGATGGTGAACGGGACCAGCGGCGGCCGCCCGTTGCCGGACACGTCCAGCGCGACGTAATTGCCCGGCCTTGCAGGTTCGCCTGGATCCGGCTGGTCCGTGCCCCTGCTGACGTCGGTGTCGGTGACGATCGACCCGGTCCCGTCCAGGTTGTTCGGGTCGGCGGCGGCCTTCGGCAGCACCTCCAGGAACTGCTGGAAGGTCACGCCGGGATCGAGCCGGACGAAGATCGGCTCGCCCTGCCGCTCCCGGGTGACGCTCGAGA
>CAVPUY010000015.1:0-408516 GCA_963709075.1 uncultured Actinomycetes bacterium | reverse complement strand
GCCCTGGAGCGCGCCCAGCCGATCCTGGCGATGCGCCCGGGCATCCCCGAGCGGCAGGCTCACGATTATGTCCGGCACGGCGTGACCTGCCTGTTCGCCGCCCTGAACACCGCTACCGGCCAGGTCACCGATGCGTGCTATCCCCGGCACCGGCACCAGGAGTTCCTGAAGTTCCTCAAGAAGACCGCCGCCGCCTACCCCGCCGTCGAGTTGCACGTTGTCTGCGACAACTACGCCACCCACAAGCACGCCGACGTCAGAGCCCGGCTGGCGAAGAACCCCAGGGTCACCCTGCACTTCACGCCGACCGCATGCTCCTGGCTCAACCTCGTCGAATGCTTCTTCTCCGTCATCACCCGCCAGGCCATCCGCCGCGGCTCCTTCACCTCAGTCAAAGAGCTCACCGGCACCATCGGCGCGTTCATCGACAGCTGGAACGACCACCCCCGGCCGTTCGCGTGGACCAAGGACGCCGACAAGATCCTCGCCAGCATCAACCGCGCCAAGACTAAAACAAGCGTTCTTACAGTCCACTAGTTCATCGTGTGCGAGCCGATGCCGGGAACACTGGCCAGTGCCGCGAGAACATGCAGATATTGCCTGTGACCAGTGCACATCCTCGTCTGGGGAAGGGTGCTGAGTGATGGACAAGGCCAGGGAGAACGCTCGCCGAGCCGCCGATCGGCGCGGCCGGCGGGCGGTGCAGCTTGATCGTAAATATCGAGCAGAACTGGGATTCTGCACGTCAGGTCGGTGCTGACCGTCGTCGGCATCGGGAACTCGAGTCCGGCTTGCTGCTGCCGATCCAGGCGGAATCCAGTTGCCGTCGATAGCCCCGGGTCAATACGGTGGGGATATGTACTGATCAGGCCCCTGCCCAGCGTCCCGTTGGATACCGTGTGGGACCAGCTGTCGTCGTAGACCGGCCATCATCTGCTGCGCCAGCTGTCGCCGCCGGTGATCAGGAACTGGTGGCCTGCGGACTGGCCCGCTTTCGTGGTCGGCCAGCGCACCCGGTGTCAGCGGACATCGCGTCCTGATCTCGCCAACCCTATGGGCGGATCGGATTCCACGGTTCCTCGATAGGGCCGAGTCGCCGTCCCGCCGCCGTGCTGCTGCTCGCCGACGTCAGGCGCGAGCACCTGCCACCCGCCGAAGGCCCGGAAGGGGCATGCAGGCTGTCCGGGCTGATCGTCTTCGAGCCCACCATACGCAGGTGTTCGTCGCCGAAGGCGATGGCCGGTTCCTGACCCAGCCACTGACCGCCTGCGGCTATCGCCGCAATCTGCTCGGCGCGGACCTGCGCCGCCGGCTACTCGCCTGGGGCATCATGCACCGGTACAGCAACCTCACGCCGTGGATGCGACGGCTGCCCGGCCGCCGGCGCGCTGTCGCCATCTACGGGCCGACGTCGTCCGGCAAGACCGCACTGTCGCTCGAGGTCTGCGAGGCCGCGTCCGAGCGTGGCCTGCGCCCGGTCGTTCTGAGTGCCGACTCACGGCAGGTCTACGCCGGCATGGACATCGGCACGAGCAAGATCAGGCCGCCGGAGATGCGCGGGTTCGAGCACCGCTTACTCGATGTGGCCGAGCCGTCGTCGAAGCTGTCGTTGGAGGCGTACGCACAGATGGCGCGAGACGAGCTCGCGTCACTCGCCGCGGCTGAGGATGCCCTGCCGGTCCTCGTCGGCGGCACGGGCGTGTACGTCCAGTCCGTGCTGGATGGCTGGGACCTGACCGGGACGGGAACGCTTCGGCGGTCGCTCGAGCGCGACTTCCCACGCACCGACGTCAAGGGCGCCTACTACGTGCTCGCGCGGCTCGCGCCCGAGGTCGCCCGACGCGTGCACCCCAACAACTACGAGGCGATCCTCAACGCCTTGGTGCGCCGGATGGCCGGCGAGGCGGGCAACGAGGTGGCCACGCCGTTCGCGTTCGCGGTGTACGGCGTCGACCGAGGGGAAGCGGAGACCGACCGGCGGATCGAGACGACGCTGGATGCCCAGATCCGCGACGGGCTGCTGGAGGAGATTGCAATGCTCGACCGCCGCTACCGGCTCGTCGAGCAGGCCCGCCGGCCAGGGCGCCAGCGCAACGTGGCATCGCAGACACATGGGTATCGCGAATTCGTCCGCATGGCCGCGTCGACCGGGAAGCCAATCACCGAACTCAACGGCGCCGACCTTGATGCCGCCCGAGCCGAGGCACTCGGCCACATCTGGGCGTACTCCAGACGGCAGCGGTCGTGGTTCCGCAAACTTGGCGAATCGCGGGTCGACCATCGATCAGCAGTGAAAACCATAGTGTCGCGCCTGCAGTGACCACGCCAGAACTGGAGATACTGCTTGCCCAAGAGGCGAACCACGACCTGTTAAGCGGACGGTAAATAATCGATATGTCATTGACCGAGCGGTCAGGGCTCTGCCGTTGTTCACCCTGAGTAGCAATCCATTAAGCCGGAGGTCGGCCAAGGCGAATACGGTCCGAGAACACCTGTCACTCTTGGGGTAGGGTGGGCTCTGGATGCTTTACCGAATGCGTCACCAGTTCAGGAGCTTCGCTCGGTGCTCCCAGGCCAGGCTTAGCACTGCGGCACCCGCCGCCTGCATAGGCTCGCTGCGCTCGGCGAACCGGGCAACAGCTTCCCTGGTGAACGGGATTCCGGTGGCGTCGCGCTCGCTGACCACTCGGCCTTCGGCGTTGGTTGTGACGAGATTGCCGAACGTGGCATCGAAGGTGTCGCCATCGAAGATGGCGACGGTGAGGATGTCGACGGCGACGGATAGGGGGTCTACGCCGATGCCGAGGCAGGCGACATTCAGCGGGCCGTCCTGGCGTGCTTCGGTCAGGGACTGGTAGAAGTCCCAGCGGCCTGTGCGTGCCGAAAACTTCGTCCACATCATGCGACCAGGCGATATTCGTTGATCAGGCCACCGACATGAGCGTGTTTTCGGACGCGGCACTGGTCGAGGTTGACCGGTTCGGGTAGCGGCTTCAGCGGCGCGGCGCCGTGCAGGAAGCGATGCGGCCGATGCTGATTGTGGTGGGTCTCGTACTCGCGCAGGATCCGCCGCAGATGGCTCTGGTTCCAGATAAGGGTGCGGTCCAGGAGCTCGCGGCGGCATCCGCCGATCCAGCGCTCGGCGATCGCATTCATGCGGGGCGTCTGCACGTTGCACAGCACGGTCTGGATCCCGGCATCGGCGAGGATCGCGTCAAATGCGGTGGTGAAGTTCGAGCCGCGGTCGCGGATCATGAACTTGACCCGATCAGCCTGGTCGCCGAGCTCCATGATGAGGTTGCGGGCCTGCTGGGTGGTCCACTCTCCGGTGGGGTGCGGCGTGACGCCGAGGACGCGGATGCGCCTGGTGGCGTGCTCGATCACGGCCAGGACGTAGGCCTGGGTGCCGTCGAGCAGGTCGACCGTGAAGAAGTCGCTCGCCAGGATCGCGTCGGCCTGGGAGCGGAGGAATTGTGACCAGGTCGGCCAGGTCCGTCGCCGGGCTGGGTTGATGCCGTTGGCCTTGAGGATCTCCCAGACTGTCGACGCGGCGACCTTGACTCCCAGGCCAGCCAGCTCGCCGTGGATCCTGCGGTAGCCCCATCCGGGATTCTCGCGGGCCAGCCGGAGGACTAGGGCCCTGATGTTCCGGTGGGTCGTCGGCCGGCCGATCCTGCCGCTCCTGGACCTGGCGGCCCAGCGGCGGCGGACGATGTTGCGGTGCCAGCGCAGGATCGTGTCCGGTGTGACCAGCAGCCTCAGCCCCCGGCGCCGTGCTTTGGGTATCACGCTGAGCAGAGCGGCGATCAGGGCCCGGTCCGCCCAGTTCAGCTTCGGGCGGCGCGGCTGATGGCGTTGCAGGACGGCGAGCTGGTGGCGCAGGATCAAGATCTCAGCGGTCTTCCACGCCTCCTCACGCCGGGACAGCCGCAGCCACCCGGCAAGGCGGGTGATCAGGAGGAACACGAACCGCAGGCACATGATCGGTGATCATCACGCTTGGACGGCCGGGAGAGCAACCATGCTGGTCAGAGCTGTGGACGAGATTCTCGGCACGCACAGGGCGCGTAGAAGGCACACTGGCAGTGTGCCAGAAGCTTGGCGGACGTCCGCACATGCCGCTGCGAGCGCTCAACTTGCTGAGAGGTGCCGACTGGTTGCTATCAGATACGGACGCGCACGACGATGACTCACATGGCAATGGTGTACCGCCGCCCGGCAGGCGTTATGCGGCAGAGCGTCAAGCCGCAGCTGGCCAGCTGGGACCGGGCAGGGCACCCTAGCCAGGTGAAGCTGGCTCGTTTCCTGGCGCACGTGGATACGGTAGCCGGGCCGGTGCTGGCGGCTGTGAGCGGCCGGGTTGCTGCCGAGCTGATCGTCGGGTTCAGCGATGGCGTCTCACTGATTGATGGCGGCCATGACCTGGACAATTACCTGTTCCCGGTCGCCCTGCGGCTAGGCCCGGAGCGGGTGGCGGCCATCTTCGGCCGCAAGATCCACGGGCCGTCGTCCCTCGCGGTGGGACCCGCCGAGCCGGACAGGGCCCAAGCCACCCCGCAGTTCTCAGCCCGGATGGCCGGGTCCTATGCGCGCAAGGAGTGGAAACAAAAACTCCACGATCGGCTTGCGGTGCAGGCGGCCACCATCGATCCGGGCCCGGTCGGGCTGAAAATCGCGCTGACGACGGGGACGGGCCGCAACTGGGCCAGCCTCTGGAAGCCGCTCATCGATGCCTTCGGCCCCGTGCTGGGCGAAGACCCTGCCCGGCCGTTCCACCCGCACGATGACCGTATCGTCAGCCTCGGCCTGCATCACACCATCGACACCGGCATCGCCCACGATGTGATCATCGACGCCTGGTGGACCAGCCTGTAGCTAATTCCGCCGCCTCTCGCCGCGCATGCCATAACGAGGCCGGTCCTGCCGGGAAGAGTGTGTCATTGGTCCGGCACGCCAATAATGCCTGCCGATGTGCTTTCATCCAGGGTGGACCGATGTCTCCAAAGGCGGTCAAACTCTCGGGAGAACCAGGTCGCGAGTATTTCGCCATCTGCCTCGCCATTACGCCCTACAACGACCGCGTTGTCATGACCCCAGACTTCCACGCTAGCGGGGTCGAATGCATCTATTCGCCTATTGTCTCGATGCGTGTACCAGCCCAGTACGACTAGTTCTCCAATGCGCCGGCCACGCAAGGCAGGCGGAACACTGTAGAGTCGCATTCTCAGTTTGTCGTAGGCGCTGAAGTCAATGTGCAGAAGATCCGCCAGTGCCCGCCGCATCCTAGCCTGATGCCATCCGGAGACTCTCTCCGGGTTGGCGGTGAGCAGGTAGATACTGGCATCAATGTCACGCAGCGCGCGTAAGATAGAGCCAGTCGTGGCAGTGCTGAACTCCAGCATCGTAGCCCTTCGCGGCCGCTCACTGCGGATATATTCAATTATGTGACGCTCAACGTCGTTCTGGGTGGCAAAGGCCCACAGCCCAGGGTCGCGGTCGAATATGGACGGCGAAGGATTTCCTTGTGCCGCACTCAGGATCTGCTCTGCGACACCCTGGAGAAGCCCCTCCTGGCGATCGTGCCGGAAGTAATCCCAGCTTATGCCGAGAGCGGCGGCCGCCTCCTCCTGCCTCACCCGCCACGTCCTGGCGCGAGTCCGGCTGGTAAGACCGAACAGCGCGCGCAGGGCTTGTGCCTCCCGGGCGCCCTCGGATGGCGCCGGCACGGGCTGGGGCGACACCAGCGGAGAAGCCAGCCTGCCGATGAGATCAACAGCGTCGATGATCGCCTGGATCAGGTACTCATACTGCGCCTTGGAGTCGCCGCCAGCCACCTGAACTGGAGTAAGACCCCGCAGGACGGGCGAGCGCTCGAGTAGGCGCAGCCTGAGCCGTGCGGTGTTGTTACGCAAGCCTGCCTTGGCGAACTCCCGCAGCTCCCTCGCGATCTCGCTGACTAGATCTGCAGCCACGCGTTCCTCCCGCTCTTCGTGCCACCGTATGCAGCCCTAGCTTGTCGATCAAGAGCGCGGCCCCTCCAAAGCACCTCCAAAATCAGGCCACACTGCCGCCAGTTCCTGACCACAAATCACCCCCCATATTTCCCGCGCAACAGAGACAATAAGGAACAGAAGATCTGAGCGGGAAGGGTGACACCGATGCATGCGACAAATGCAGAAATGATCTGGGTACTGATCTGTGCGGTTACCCTAGTGTGTATCTGGCGCGTAATCCTGGTGCTTTTCCTTTGTGCGCTAGTCGGCACAACCTTGCTCGGGCTCGCAACAGTCCTCGGATACCTCGGGCATTAGAATGCCTAAATGCTGAACGAGTCAGCATCACGGCGTCTGACCGAAGCTGCCCGCGGATCGCTGCTCGTATTCCGCTCTCCGCCAGGCACCATAACAATGATCAGGGCTCAGCTGCCCGACGGCTGCGCTCAGAGCCGGATTATCTGCGCCCAGGCGCCATCCTGGGCCAGTCCAGCGACGGCTACGCCTATTCGGCAGGGAGGAACGCGCGTCGCAAACGCATACGTTCCGTGACAGTCGCTGTCCGGCTTGACGGCACTGCAGACAGGCCCCGATGGCCGCCATGTTCGCGGGATTGTTGCCGCTGCTGATCATGCGCTATCTCGGTAATGATCAGCTACATCGAAGATCGGGCTTTCCGGGCCGACGGGACCTTAGCTTAGCTGTGCTTCCCAGGAAAGCAGAATCGAATCTGTGCTCGGCTGTCTGTTTTCCTGGGCACCAGCCGTGAGCTGGAGATCATTCTGGGGGGCAGTTCGGGGGGCAGAATGCAGCCAGCGAGGGCTGGCCTGCGCTGGCCTCCGCTAGCGTGAGCCAGTGTCCGACCTGGTCAGGGCATATATAGCGGTCTTTGGGCTGGCTGATGGTGGTGATGGTAAGGAGAAGGCCTACGGTTCGATTCCGTAAGGGGATCCGTAGGTCAGAGCTATTTTACGAAAATATTAACGATTGATTTTATTGTTTTATCAGCCTTGATTCTGGCTTCATGGGGGCCAAGTGGCGGGCAGGCCGGTCAGCCGAGGGTAGCTAGTCACACTCGATGTGGTGCCCAGCGGGTCCGGCGTATCTCCACTCCGCCATGGCTCCGCGCTAGTAGGTCCGTGGCCAATCCAGCCTATTGTCGGGCTGGAGGTGCGGCATCACACCTGTACCGGCCACGGGCGTGCCCGGGGCAGCTGGTGGTCAGCCCCCGCTACCTGCGAGACTTGGTGGCAGCGGTCGCAGTGCCCGCTCTAGCCCAGCCGCTGCCCTTGCCGCAGGCCATCCTCGACCGGATCGACGGGCTGTGCGCCTGATTCCTTTACGCTACGTGACACCATTCCCTGCGCTGAGAAGCTCATCGGCGACCAGATCGCCGACTCTGCGCGGCTGAGAAACTGCTGATTGCTCAGGTGGACTGCACGCAGATCATCCAAATCTGGGCGTCCTGCGCCTCGCCGCCCGATCGACCCTGCTCGGTCTCGGCCACATGCTGGCCTAGCGGTAGAGGCGAAGGCGTCCTCGATCTGCTCGCGGTCGGGTCGGCCATCCCGGCCTGTCATGCCGTGGAATGAGGTCGGGCGACTATCCGCGCGCCATCGAGTCCATGCAGACGGTGACCGCGAGGATGAGCGCATCATCTTGTTCTGGTGCAATCTCGACGCCGTAGGTGTCACGGACCCGGAACCAGCTTTTCGAGATAGTTGCGATCGTGTCGCCGTCCTGCTCGATCTTGTATTCGTGGTCGACGACGTTTCCGTGGGCACTCAGGTCGGGCCCGCCATCTATGCCGATCTTGTAGCGGTCGCGGATCCCGACCATGGCCTTGTGGACGGTCGCGCTGCGGTCGCCCATCTCGATCTTCATCTTGTCGCGCACGCTCAGCTTGCGTTCCTGGATATTCGCGACCTCGTTGCCCGACGCGTCCTCGAGCACGAAGGTGTCGCGGACCCGTACGGCCTTGCCGTCGACCTTGAAGACCCGCTGACCGGTCTCGTCTTCAATCCAGTAGTCGTCACCGATCGACAGCAGCTTCTGCTGCATCCGGTAGCGTCGGCCGGCATGAGCGTCGTCGCCTCGTATCCGGTCTCTCAGGCCCATGTTCACCCTCCCTGTTGCCGGGATCGTTTCCTCTGAGCTTCGCCTGACCAGGCCGATGGTCCTCACCCAGAAGGGTGCTGCCCCATCGGCCGCGACGTCTGCACCTAAGCCAGGCTGCGCAGCGATCCGCGTGACCGATAGGGGCAGAAGTCACACCGAACCAGGACCTTCGGACGTCCACCACGTTCTTTGTGCTTGGGATTGCCCGGGCTTGTGCGACCTGGGGACTAGGGTTCTACGCCACCCGCATCGGCCCAGGACACCGTAAACGCGGGCACATCCACCAGCTCGGAGCCCTCAGCCATCACTGCGGGCCGGCTCGGCACGGCACTGCCGTCGTGCGCCATCCGGGTCAACTTCGCGTCCAGATGCGTGATCGTGTTGCGCCGCTAGGACACGCAAGCCTGGTGCCGGGCGCCCGGCGGCGGCGCCGCGCAAGACATGGCCGCTGGCGGCCGCAGCGTGCCGGTCTGGCCGGTGGCCTCAGAATGAGTGCTCGGCCTGAACGGTCCAGAAAGCGATCCATGCGATAGCCAGCGGGATCAGCGACCAGGCGGTGATCGCGGCGACCCGGCGCATGCCGGGACGGCGCAGGCCCAGCACGAGCAGAACGACCGCCGCCACGGCCAGGATCCACTGCCCCATGCCCCCGGCGATCCACCACGCATTGAAAGAAGCACACGGAGCACAAGAGCTGCTGACACAGCTGAAGTCATCCGTGCAGGTGGACCCCACCCAAAGCCCACCGCCCACCAGCCCGCCGTGGCGAGCGCCAACGCCTCCGTCAGGGCCACCGTCCCTGGCAGCAGCACCGTCCAGCGTGCCCAGGGCCTGTGGCCACCGCCCGGCGCTGCGTCCATGCCCTCATCATCCCCCCGCCGACGAACAGGCAGCCCGGTCCGGCCTGCAGGCTCAGGCAGTTCACTAGCCCGGCACCAGGATCAGGGAAGGAGCTAGCCAGAGAACTCGTGACCCGAGCCGACCGTCTTGCCCGGTCCAGGCCTGATGGCGGATCGACGGCGACCCGCGCTCTGGCAGCCTGATACAGGTGGCGGATGAGGCACGCACGACCACCTGATCTGTGCAGCCATGAACCAGCAGAGGCTCTTAACCTGAGCCGCGCCGAGCGGCGGCTCGGCGAGCGCTTACACTGACAGCTCGCGTTACTGAGCGTGATGCTCTTGGCCGACGTGGCCAATGCTCGCTGCGGCGTCATGGCCCGGAGACACCGTGGGCCTCAGGCGCCGTCGATGATGGAAGCACGTCCCGGCCGCCAGTGGCACGAGCCCGCCTGACCTGATGCGCGCTGTACGCGGCAGATGAGTGAGTCCGGGTCGCGAGCTGGACCGCATGCTTATGCGAGATCATTGGCGCGTCTTCAACTGATCTGGACCATCGGTCCACTGACTGGGCCCGGAGAACCTGCTCGGCTGAGTCCAGACAGGCTGCTCAGAACAGTCAGGGTTCGAGGTCGGCCACTCCTCGGCCGCTGAGCACGTCGAACGGCACCGAAGCCTGGTCGTGCACGATCTGCCAAGCGCCGTCGAGCTTCCGGAAGCAGAACGTGACCCGGACCCAGATGCCCTTGGTCGCCGTCCCATTCATCAGCGTGCCGTGGAGCCGGCCGAAGCAGTGCCCGAACGCCACGTCGTCGCCCGCTGCGACGCTCAGGCCGCGCACCTCGTAGTCCGCGTCCCGGAAGACCGCAAAGACGTTCGCCCAGTTCTTCAGCTTCGCTTCGACCCCGACGTGCTGGAGCGGCGGCTCGACGTCGAAGGACACGATGTCTGTCGCGTATATCGGCCGCAGGCCCTCCAGATCCTTGGCCCGGATTCCCTCGGCGATCCTGGCTACCTGCTGCTTGATCTGGGCCTCGTCCGCCTCGCGTTGGGTATACACCGCTGACATCCCTTCCTGTCCGCCTGCCGTCTCAGCTTCTCACCACCATCACCAGGCGGCGCGCGACAGGGCGGGCCGGGCGTGAGCACGCGTCCGGAACTTTCACCGGGCCACTGCCCTTGGCGTCCATCTGTGGCCGCTCGATCGGGCCACCCGACATAGGCTGAGCAGGAACTACCGTGAGGCGCTGCGCAGAGGGGAGTGGCAGCCGATGACAGCTGATCGTCCATCGAGCGCCCGGCCGGACCTTCGCGAGCGGATTGCCCGGCGGTTCTTCCGGCTAGTCAACCCGCTCGCCCGCCGGATGATCCCCGCCGGGGTGCCGACGGGTGCACCGAATATCCTCCTGATTGTGCGCGGGCGCCGGTCAGGTATTGAGCGCACAACGCCGGTCGCGATGCTGGACTTCGATGGACACTCGTATGTCCAGGCGAGTTACGGAGCGATGGGCTGGGCCCGAAACCTTCGCGCGGCAGGCGAGGCGACCATAATCTATTCTGGTGGCCGTAGCTGTCCGGTTCACGCCATCGAGGTTCCATCCGGTGAAGCGGCAGCGATTCTTCGGCGCGTGCTCGAGCCATACCGCCAGTTGGGCTTCGTGCGCAGGTTGCTCGGCTCGCGCGTTAGGCCGCCCGTCGCCCTTCTACGCCGATACCGCATACGCATCGACGACACCCCGCAGGATTACCTCGCCGAAGCTCGGCGCCACCCGCTATTCGAACTCCGGCCCGCGTAACGACCACAACGAGCTATCCGCCGTCACCGGCCCTGTGGCGCGCCAATGCACGCCTCATCGGTCGCAGCCGCCGACGACGGGTCGAATGCTGCATCGTCAGCCGTTCCGGACGCCGATCTCATACCGATCGGCGCAGACGTGGTGCCATAAATATGGTGGGCTCGGCATCCGAGGCCGGACAGTTGCTCAAGTCGCCGAGAGCCTCGACAACGACGGCGTCACTGAGCAGCCGGACCTGACTAATGAGAGTTAACGGGTTCGCTGCGGCAGACTCGTTAGCTGGTGGCCGCCGGCGGGTGAGCACTTGTCCTGACTGGGCGTTGGAGCCCTTTAGCCCAAGACCGTGCCCCCGCCGGTGTCCGGGAGAGTTGATCGCTGCTGGGATGTCGTGCCCGCCGCCTGGCGTGAGCACTGTTCATTAGTCTGCTGATGGTTCTCCCGCTGGCTGCTGACGGTATCCGGCGTGGTGTGCGGGAGGGTGCGATGCGGCTGTGCGTGGGTGATGACTGGGCGGAGGACCATCACGACATCGAGGTGATGGATGAGGCCGGCAAGGTGCTGGCCAGGAAGCGGCTGCCGGAGGGGGTGGCCGGGATCGGGCAGCTGCATGAGCTGATCGGCCGGTTCCTTCCCGCCGGTGGTGATGCGGAGGTACAGGTCGGGATCGAGACCGATCGCGGCCCGTGGGTGGCGGCGCTGATCGCCGCCGGGTACGTGGTGTTCGCGGTGAATCCGCTGCAGGCGTCCCGGTACCGGGGCCGGTACGGCGTGTCCGGCGCCAAGAGCGACGGCGGCGACGCGCACATGCTGGCCGATGTGGTGCGTACCGATGCGCATCAGCTGCGCCCGGCGGCCGGTGACAGCCCGGCGGCGGAGGCTGTCAAGGTGCTGGCCCGCACGCACAAGACGCTGATCTGGGAGCGGTCCGCGGTTGTGCTGCGGCTGCGGGCCCAGCTGCTGGAGTACTTCCCGGCCGCGGTGGCCGCGTTTGAGGACCTGGACGCCCCGGACGCGCTGGAGCTGCTGGGCAAGGCGCCGGACCCGGCCCGGGCGGCGAGGCTGACCCGCGCCCAGGTATCGGCGGTCCTCAAGCGGGCCGGCCGCTACAAGATCGCGGAGCGGACCGACGCGATCCTGGCCGCGCTGCGCAGCCCGCAGCTGGGCCAGCCGCCCGCCCTGACCGCCGCCTACGCCGCTACCGTGCGGTCCCTGATCGCGGTCATCACCACCCTCAACGAGCAGGTCAGCAGCTTGCAAGGGCAGGTGGAGGCACATTTTGGCCAGCACCCGGACGCTGAGATCTACCGATCCCAGCCCGGCCTGGGCGCGATCACCGGCGCCCGGGTGCTCGGCGAGTTCGGCGACGACCCGCACCGCTACGCCTCCGCCAAGGCCCGCAGGAACTACGCCGGCACCAGCCCGATCACCCGCGCCTCCGGCAAGAAGAAGATCGTCGCGGCCCGGTACGTGCGCAACGACCGGCTCATCGACGCGCTGATGATCCAGGCCTTCGCCGCGCTGAGGGTCTCACCCGGCGCCCGCGCCTTCTACGACGCAGCAGCGCGCCAGGGGACTTGAGCACAACGACGCCCTGCGAAGACTGGCCAGCCGCCTCGTCGGCATCCTGCACGGATGCCTCAAGTCCCGCACCTGCTACGACGAGGCCACCGCGTGGGGCCACCGGGAAAACATCCCTCAATCTGAAGCCGCCGCTTGACATCGAAACTCCTGGGATGTCTTGGGCCACGATTGAGGCCTGAGCGGCTGCGTACGTTGCTGACCTGTGGGTTCATCTCCGGGTCGGGCGGAATCTGCGCACTAATTCAGGGTCCCAAGGTGGCCCGGTGGCGTACGTGCGGACCGTCTTCGCGGTCTATGAGGTCGCGTGCGTGACGCAACCGCGCCTGTTCCTCCGGTGCTACGAGCCGCGCATATGACCCGACCGCTCAGCGCCTCGTCTCGTATCTGGTCAGCACGATGCCGCCAGGGAACGTCCGCGTCTCCACCAGGTTCAAGCTGACCCAGCTATCCAGCGCAGTGAAGAACGGCGTGCCGCCGCCCACCAAGACCGGGTAGGTGGCCAGTGCGTACTCGTCGATCAGCCCGGCCCGCATGGCAGCCCTGGCGAGCGTCGCGCCGCCGATGCCCATCGGGCCGCCGTCCTCGGCCTTGAGCCGGGTGATCTCGTCGACCGCGTCGCCGGCGACCAGGCGGGTGTTCCAGTCGACCTTGTCGATCGTCGAGGAGAACACCACCTTCGGTGTGTCCCGCCAGTTTTGCGCAAACGCGATCTCCGCCGGGGTGGCGTTGGGCTGCTGGTCGCCGGTCGGCCAGTAGGAGCTCATCGTCTCCCACAGCTTGCGCCCGTACAGTGACAGGCCGCTCGCCCGTTCCTGGTCGAGCCACCACTGGAACAGTTCGTCGCTCGGCGGCCCGCTCCAGCCGATGTCGTCGCCGGGTGCGGCGATGTAGCCGTCCAGGGTCAGGTTCATACCGTAGATCAGTTTCCGCACGACGCCAGCCTCCCGTGAGTCGGTCTCCGGTGTACAGACCGGCGCGGAGCGAGAAAGTCATCGGTATGACGATCTTGGGCGCGCGGGTAGTCCTCGTGCTCCGGGCTCAGGCGGCGTACCCCCAGGGCTCCGGCGTGTTCCGTGAATGTCTGCTGCTGTCCTAATCGAGGCCGTGGAGGTGGAGGGCTTCGGCGGGGGTGGTGTGGTCGCGTCGGCCTTCGGGGATGTGCAGGTAGCCGGCATCTTTGATGGCCGCGGTGATGGCGGCACGGATGGTGGCCAGGTTGGCAGGCCCGCTGCCGGTGCGACTGGCCGGGGTGTCTTCGCTGAAAGTCACGTCCCGTATGTGGTGATGCGCCTCGATAGTCCAGTGCTCGCGCACGAGGCGGGCCAGGTCTGGCGCGGCGGCCTGGGTGCTGATCAGGCTGGTGATGGCGTAGACGGTCTCGCGGGAGACCTTCCCTGTGGCCGTGTTCTGCCGCCAGCGGGTGATCTTGATGGCCTGACGGGCCCAGGGGAAGTCCAGGCGGCTGACGTGAGCGGACTTCAGGGTGCGGGTCTCGGCGCGGCCGTGCCCGGCGTCGCGGGTAGTGCTGCCGGCCGGGACCTGCCGCCAGGGCAGTGCCCTGACCCGGGCATGCAGCAGCGGCTGGTTCTGCTTCACGACCGCGATGTAGTGGCCTTTCTTCTCCCCGGCCAGCCAGTCCAGATTCGCCCGCACCGTATGCAGGGCGCCGGAAGTCACCACGGCGCCGTCCAGGTCCAGCGGTTCCAGGAGAGCAGTGAAATGGCTGGTCTCGTTGTGCTTGACGCCGGCCTCGAGGTGGTCTAGGAGGCGGCCGCCGTGCTCGGCGACGCCGAGGAGGCAGCCCCGGGTGCCGTCGGCGCGGCGGGCTCCACGGGAAGTCTTGCCATCCACGGCCACGGCTCGTAACCGGTCGCGGGCCAGCATCCTTGCCTCCTGGGCAGCGCGCCGGGCGCGGTAGTCACGAACCCCGGCCGAGGGCGGCGTGCCGGGGCGCCGCCGCCGTCGCGGACGCGGCCCGAGCAGGGCCCGGGTCAGTGCCCGCGGGTCAAGCCGGTCCAGGACCACCCGGATCGTCTTCTCATCCGGTGCCCGGTACTGGCCGGTGACCGGGTCCCACGGAGCCCGCAGGCGGGCCAGATCTGCCTGGCTGGCTCGTCTGGTCCACTGCCCGACCGCGGTGAGCCTGTCGTTCCCGGCGGCGGTGAAGGCGCAGACCGCGATCGCGATCAGGCAGGCCAGCGGATAGATCCGCCCCTGCGGTGAGCGCGGGTCCGGCAGCGCTCCCAGCCGTTGCCAGGTACCAGCGGCCAGGTTCTCGCCGGCCGGTCCGGACCCGGCCACGCGCGCACCGGCGCGCGACAATGCCACTGCGGGCACGCCACACCTCGTTCATGTAGACCTCAGAGACCTACATGATCACGTGGCGTGCCCGTACCTACAAACCGCGCGAATCCACCCTGGAACCACATACCAGACATCACTGGGTAAGTCGGGAACACGCCGGAGCCCTGAGGTCGGGCCCGGGCGTGGCGGTGCGGCCGGCGATCGCCGGGCGTAGCCCACGCCGAGGACGGTGATCAGCTGCCCTGCGTGGCCGCTGGAGATCACCAGGCTTGACGTGATTCCCGTCAGCAGCCCGGAGATGATGACGGCGTCGATGCCGATGGCAAACACCCGGCGGCCAGCACCAGCCGGAGCAGTCCGGGTGATCTCACGAACCTCAGCTTTACCCGGCGGCTACCAGAGATGCGTGCAGCGGCCGCGCCATGCCGTGCGCGCCGGAACCTCGTCCGCATCAGGGTCTTTGCGGAAGCGGCGCTGGGTAGGTTCGCATGATGCAGGTTTTCGATGTTGTGGTGCTGGGTGCGGGCTCGGCCGGTGAATGGGTCGCGGGCGGCGTTGCGGACAGTGGTGGCTCGGTCGTGCTGATCGAGGTGCTGCGCGTCGGCGGCGAGTGTCCTTACGTGGCCTGCATCCCGAGTAAGGCGATGCTCCGCAGCGCCCAGGCGCGCGATCAGGCGCGTCGCCTCGCGGAGCTGGGAGGTGCGTCGGCGCCGCCGGTGCTCGATGCGGACGAGCGGGCGTTCCGGGCGGCGGTACGGCGGCGCGATGAGCTGTCCGGCGGCCGGGACGACGGCGATGCGGCCAGCCGGATCGCCGGCCGGGGCGTGATGCTGGTGCGCGGCGCCGGACGTATCGTACGCGCCGGAGTCGTGAGCGTCGGAGCGCGCGAATTCGGCTGTCGCGATCTGGTGCTGGCGACCGGCTCACGGCCGGTCATCCCGCCGGTCGATGGCATCGGCGCGGTGCCGGCCTGGACCAGTGACCAGGCGCTGTCCGCACTCGATCGGCCAGCGTCGCTGCTCGTCCTGGGCGGCGGCGCGGTCGGCTGTGAACTGGCCCAGGCTTACGCCGGCTTCGGGGTGCCGGTGACGCTCGCGGAGGCGGCCGGCCAGCTGATCGGCGACGAGGACGCCGCCATCGCCGCTGACCTGGCCGGGGTGCTGCGCGGCAGCGGCGTCACCGTGCTGCTCAGCGTCAGCGTCACGCGCCTGGCGGCGACCGCTGACGGCGGTGCCCGGGCGCTGCTGTCCGACGGGACCTCGGTCGAGGCGGCGCGGGTCATCGTTGCCGTGGGCCGGGCACCGGCGACCGGCGGGCTTGGCCTGGAAGCCGTCGGCATCACGCCGGCCAGGTCCGGGGCGCTGCGCGTGGACGAGCGCTGCCGGGTGGAGGGCCAGCAGCACGTGTGGGCGGCCGGCGATGTCACCGGGCTCGTGCCGTATACGCACGGCGCGAATTATCAGGCGCGGGTGGTGACGGAGAACCTGCTCGGCGGCAGCCGCGGCGCCGATTACCGGGCCATCCCGCGGGTCACCTACACCGACCCGCCATCGGCCAGCGTCGGCATGACGGCCCGGCAGGCACGCGAAGCGGGAATCGACGTGGCCACCGCCACAGCGGACATCTCGCAGCTGGCGCGGGCGGCGACGGACGGGGTGACCGCCGGCCGGCTGGTCCTGTCCGCCGACCGGAAACGCGGCGTCCTCATCGGCGCCGCCGCCGTCGGGCCACGCGCTGATGACTGGATCTCCGAGGCCACCGTGGCGATCCGGGCAGGAGTGCCGCTCGCGGTGCTCGCCGACGTCGTGCACCCCTTCCCGACCTTCGCCGAAGCCTACGAGGTGCCCTTGCGCGAGCTCGCGGCAAGCTGCGCTGCACAGTGACATGTGACTCACTAGCCGCCCGGGACCGCGCAGTTGCCCTCGCCCGGCTGGCGGGGACCCGATGCTAGCCGATGGACCACAGGCAATCCCGTTTCAGATATTTATAAAGGTAATGACCGACGGAAGATGGGCGGTTCGCTGGCGACTCCTTCTGACCGCCGAACCCTGATCTGCCTGGTGCGGCACGGCCAGATGCCGCTGAATGAGTCCGGCGTGCTGCGGGGCCTGCTCGACCCGCTGCTCGACGATGCCGGGGGCATCACTCCTCATCCCGTCGCGGCGGGCTGCGCTCGCATGCAGGGGCCGGCGGCCCGACCCGCGCCCGGCTTTACGCCGAGGCACGCCGCCGCAGCGTGAAGGGCCGCTTGTCGATGAACAAGGCCGAGCTAGCGCGGGCGCTCGGCCGCTGACCACCGGTGCCATCGGGGGTCCGGTCCGGGCCACCGGCAGGAAAGGAGAGACAGGATGCCTAGAACCGGATGGTCTCGCATGAACCGGGCGCGGATGGGCAGCGAACACGAGGCGGGGACGCCGGGTGCCGAGTCTCCCGGCCCCGCGGACGACAACATCGATCGCGAGGAGGACGAGCTAAATGGCGAACGAGCTGCAGGGGCGCCGGATCGCATTCATGGTCGCTAACGAGGGCATCGAGCAGGCCGAGCTAACCAAGCCCTGGCAGGCCGTGAAAGATGCGGGCGGAATCCCGGAACTCCTCGCACCGGAGGCTGGCCAGGCCCAGGCCTTCAACCATCTCGACAAGGCAGGCACCTTCCCGGTCGACCGGGCCATCGGCGAGGCTGACCCGGGCGACTATGCCGGGCTGGTACTGCCCGGCGGCGTGGCCAACCCGGACCAGCTGCGAACGGTGCCGGCCGCCGTGGAGTTCGCCCGCCGGCTGTTCCAGGCGGGCACCCCGGCTGCCGTCATCTGCCACGGCCCCTGGACCCTGGTAGAGGCGGACCTGGTCCGCGGCCGGACCCTGACTTCCTGGCCGAGCCTGCAGACCGACATCCGCAACGCGGGCGGGACCTGGGTAGACGCGGAGGTACAGGTGTGCACCCAGGGACCTAACGTGCTGGTGACCAGCCGCAAGCCCGATGACCTGCCCGCCTTCTGCAAGCAGCTGGTCGAAGAGTTCCAGCGGCAGGCCCATCCGGCCTAACGCGCGTTATGTTGGCTGACCTACTGACCGGTCAGGCACACCCGCATGAGGGTGTGGACGGCGATGATCGCGGGCTGCGTAGCGTGGTCGGGCCGGCCAGGCGGCGTACGGTGATCGCTGCGGGTTGCGTCGATCACGGAGCCCCGTTCGGCTGAGCGGCTTGTGATCATCTGATTCCTGATAGTTTCAAGGTCTTTTGACCGTGGCTCGACCGCCATTCCGGACGCGGCCGTGCGGCCATCGAGCCGCACCGGGCCATCTCTGGCCATCATCTGGCGGTATTGAACGTCAGCATTCCACATGGTAAGGAGAAGGTCTACGGGTCGATTCCGTAAGGGGGCTCCACGAAATCGCAGGTCAGGGCCTGGTTCTCGGGCAGCTGGCAGAGCGTCCAAGATCGTCCGACCGTCAGCTGACCGTCGTGCCGGGCGTGCAGAGTTGGCACTCAGCCTCACGGACTGACTCCCGATGGCACGCGGTCTGGCGTGCTGTTCGCGCGGGTTGAACAGGCGGGGAGGGCACGAGCCGAAACCAGGGCCGTGCTGGCAGAGAGATGTGATCATGGGCGTGTGCCGGCGTGGCGGGATGTCGAACTGGCCGAGCCGGAGTTCGCGCAGCGCGTGCGAGCGCTTTTCGGCGCGCATCGGCACAAGACCATCGCCACCTTGCGCGCCGGCGGATCGCTGCGGATCTCCGGGATCGAGGCGGCCTTCGAGGACGGCGCGCTGGTTTTCGGCTCCATGCCGAACGCGCGCAAGGGCGCGGATCTGCGCCGGGATCCGCGGTTCGCCCTGCACTGCGCCACGGTCGATCCGGCCGGGGGTTCTGAGGCGCAGTGGCCGGGGGAGGCGAAGATCTCCGGCCGGGCGATCGCTGCCGGACCGGTCGCCGAAGGACCGGACGGCGGCCGCTTCCGCGCCGACATCGCCGAGGTCGTGCACACCCACCTCAACGAGCACGACCAGCGCACCAGCGCCGCCCTGCTCGACGCTGCGGAGAGGATTGTGGCAGCCGACGGCCTCGGCGCCGTGTCCGTGCGGGCGCTCGCCGACGAGGTGCACGCCACAACCCGGGCGATCTACAGCCTGTTCGGCTCCAAAGACGGACTCATCGCCGCACTCGGCGCACGGATCTTCGACCTGCTCGCCGCCGCCGTCGACGCTGTGCCGACGACCCAGGACCCGGGTGCCGACCTCGTCGAGGCAGGCGTCAAAGGATTCCGCCGCCTCGTGGTGGAGCATCCCGCCCTGTTCCAGCTCGGCATTCAGCAGACCCACGCCGCCACCGACACGCAGCTGGCCGAGATCCGCGGGGCAGCCGCGCGCGCCTGGCCCGCGCTGCAGGCGCGGGTGACCCGACTGCAGCAACACGGGCGCCTCGGCACCCGCAGCGTCGACGACGCCGCCACCGCCTTCCACGCGCTCTGTGAGGGCTTGGCAGCGCTCGAGATCCGCTGCGCCTTCCCCGCCGAGACAGCCGAGCACCTTTGGCGCGACTCACTGGCCGCCCTGATCGACGGGTTCAACACCAACCCCCGCCGGCGTCGCCCGCACCAACCCGGCAGCTCTCACCCACCCAAACCGACTCGGCCTCCGCTACCCTCACCCGCCGGTAGCGGATCCCGTGCGGGCACCAGTTGGCGAATCGCAAGCGCAGTCCCGGCCGCCATATGCGGTTCGGCTCCCGCTGGGAAATGGGGCTGCTGGATTCGCGGGCTGGAGTCAGTCGTGCAGCACGGGCGCGTAGGAGATGCCGATGATCGCGCCCTCGGGTGACTGCAGCCGAGCGACCGTCTGGCCCCATGGCTCCTCGCGAGCTCCATGCAGCAGCTCATAGCCAGCCTGCTCGAGTTCCCCTGCCGCCGGATCGACTGCGGCCGCGTCGGCCACATCAAATTCGATGCTGACCTGCGGTACCGGCCGCCCTGCCGGCCACTGGTCGGTTCCGAAGCATGCCTGAGCGGCTTGGGAGAGCGGCCAGATCCCGAACGACTTGCAGCCGGCGATCTGCTCGCTGTGGTAATACCCGTCACCCTCGCCCTGCAGCGGGAGACCCAGCGCCTCGACATACAGGTTGCGGCTGTTGATCGGATCAGGAGCGATCACGGCCACGGTCGCGAGGAACTCGATGTTCATAGCGCCTCCTCGTTTGTCGCGGCTCGCTAACCAATCCAAGCGGGTCGCGCTTGGCGACGCCCACAGAGGAATACTAGATCGACGGCTTTGGCCCGAGAGGCTCCGGCCGCCTCGAGTGAGGATCCTTCGCTGAGACAAGCGCGTGCCGCGTCCGACTCGAGCCAATCTTTAGCGCACAACGGACACGATGTTGAAGAGCGGTTGTGCCAGTTGCGGGGGGCCCTCAAGGTGTGCTGTGCGCACCGCCGCGGAAGCGCTGATCGCGCCGGTTGCGAGCCGCCAGAGGGTGTCGGCGGGCAAGCGGATCCGCGCGGTCCGCGCCGAAAGCTGCGCGCGGTACAGCGTCCAGCCTCTGGGCTCGGCGCGCAGCGACCAGGTCAGCTCGCGGCCGTGGTCGTCGATGGTGATGAGCACGCTCTCACCGAGTCCCGCCTGGCATGTGGTGGTACGTGTTGGGCAAGGCGCGCAGGAAGGTGTCTATCAGCGGGTCCAGGAACTGCGCTTCGGTCAGGCCAGGTCTGCCAACGGCGTCGCGGATCTGTTGCTGATGCGTCCAGTCCTCGGTGAAGTCGCGAGCGATGTCCAGCCACACCGGCGCGAGATCGATACCAGCCCACCACACCCTCTCGCTCGGCGCGTGGAGGTCGGCGCCGGCCCACATCGCCTCGACTAGTGGACTGGTATGCGCTAGGAGATCGACCAGCAACACGGGGCTCAGGAAGCCGGTTTCGGTCACCCACCGTTGATTCGCTGAGTTGAGGAACTCAACCGGGCTTTGTCCGGTGACCGGTGCCGGGCCGCCGGAGTAGCCATCTCGGGTTCGGCTCAACCGCCGCAAATCGTCGTGCAGCAGGTGAACCGCAATGTCCTTAACCGCCCAGCCAGGACAGACTGTCGGTGCCGTCCACTCCTGGCTGCTCAGCTCGGGCAGCAGATTGAGCATCGCTGCTCGCGTCTTGACGAACACAGAGCGCACGTCGATCGCCGATCCGACCTGTGTGAGTGACACCATATGCTGAGTGTCCCAGGCCGACCCAACCATCCAATAGCCGATCGTCTATCGGGACGGCAGTGATGCGGCCCCTGGCGAGACTGCCAAGCGATGAGGCCACTCGCAGGACCGCCGCTGCCAGTCAGGACTTCTTGGTCTTCTTCTTTTTTCCGATACTCGGGAAACGCTTTTTCACGGCCGCCTTGACCTTCTTTTGCTCAGCCGGGGTGCCGTTCTGAGCAACCCGCGCGAGCGCGTTGCGGGCATGTGCCTTGTCCGGGATCGGGTACTTCCGCTTGCCGGGCAGCGCGAATGACTTCTTGCTCAGCTTCTTGCGGTCCTTGGTACTGAGGTCTTTGGCCATGCTGCCAGTCTCGCCGTCCGCCTCTACCCCCGGCAACCCGGCTGATTCGAGCCAGCGACACCGAAGGGGCCTCCCAGCCATCCTCGAGCGGACAGACGGCGCTGCCGGGCCGCTATGCGTTGTGCCATGCTGCCTGCTGTCTGGGGGCCCGCACCGTGAAGCGGCCTGGCGTGCGGTAGACGCGTTGCCGCGCCGCTGCTCAGCGGGCGAGCCAGGAGCCGGTGAGGACGAGTGCGAGCCCGGCGAATGCGCTGGCGGTGACTGCCTCGCCGAGTACGAGCGCGCCCGTGAGGACGGAGAAGATGGGGGCGAGGTAGACGCTCAGGGCGGCGCGTGTTGCCCCCGCTTCGGCAATGAGCTGGTAGTACAGGGCGAACGCGGCTACGGTGCACAGCACGCCGAGCGCTGCCAGCGCCGCCCATGCTGTGGGTGTGGCACCGACCGGGAAGCTGGTTGCCGCGCCGGGGGCGAGGAGCACGGTGGCGATGGCCAGCGTGGCCGCGCTGATTCCCAGCGGGCTGGCGTCACCCAGGCGGCGCACCAGCAAGGTGGCCGCGGCATAGCCGGCGGCGGCGGCCAGCAGCAAGCCGGCGCTGGCCAGGTCGCCGCTGAGCTGAAGGCCGAGCAACATGATGACGCCGGCGAAGCCAAACAGCAGGCCGGCCCATCCGCGCAGGCGTGGCCGCTCGCTGCGGTCAGCGATGGCGGCGAAGACGCCGACCAGGATTGGGGTGGTCGCTATCAGAATTCCCGCTAGCGACGATGAGACGTGCCGTTCGCGAGCCCAGCCCGGTGAGGAGGGCCGGTTTGCCTCGATGCGGCAGGCAGAATGGGTCGGTGCTGATCGTGCGGGCGACGAAGAAGCTCCTCGACCGCTTTGACCCGCCCGACCCGGACGGAGGGCTGGTGTCTACTACGCGGCTCGGCGACGGTATGCCACTGCCTGGTTCTGGCGCCCTCAGGTCGCGCTGCTGGTCAGTGAGGTGACGCTGCTGCCGGTGCTGATGCCGCTTGCACCGGCAGCTACTCTTCTGCAGCGGTTCGGCCGGCAGTTGGAGCTGGTGCTTGCGGCGCACGGCACCCCGGCGGAGTTCATCGACGGCGAACTGCGGGAGATGGGGCAGGTGCGGCTGACGAAGACCGCTAGCCGCAGTGTCGTCGGGATCATGAATGAGTTCGGCTATCTCGCCGATGCCTGCCGCCAGGACGAGCCCGAGCTGCTCGCGCTCGCGGTGCACCTGGCTGCCACACCCTGCGGCCCGTTGTATCAGCGGCACGTCAGCCCTGACCGCGAACTGGCCGCTGGCCAGCCGCCCTCGCTGCGCTGACCGGCCCAGCCACGCGCCCACTCGGCCGGCAGCTTGAGAATGCGGTCCGGATCTCGGTAGCCCGGCAATGGCGGTGAGGCCGGGAACGTCACCGCCGGTGGAGGGTGCCTTCACCTACCCGGCGCAACCGGGCTGCGCCGGCGACGTAGGCGGCCGCGATGTAGGTCGCATGCCGGTCGAGCGAGGCCCGGGCCGGTCATATCGCATCGTGGTCCGCGGATCGGCATGCGATGCGGCCTCTTGCACGTCCCGCAGCGGGAGTCCTGCGTCCAGCGCGGCGGTAATGAACGAGTGCCGCAGCGTATGCGGGCCGACGTTCTTGCCGATCCCGGCCTGGCGGGCGGTGCGGCGGACGATCCGGATCGCGCCGTGCCGGTCCAGCCGCCCGCCGATCCGCAGCTTGGAAGATCGGCCCCTCCGTGCGCTCACCGACCGCCAGATCGATTGCCCGGGCGGTGCGCGGCGCCACCGGCACCGTGACGACCTTGCCGCCCTTGCGGGTGACCACCAGAGTCCGGTGGGCCCGCTCGGTACCCAGGGCCTCGATGTCTGCGCCGACGGCTTCGGAGACCCGCAGCCCGTTCAGGGCCAGTAGCGAGATCAGCGCATGCTCCCGGCGGGCCGAGCCCGGCTGCCACGAGCAGCGCGCCCAGTGCGTTGCGATCCAGCCCGATCGCATGCGACTCGTAGTCCAGCCGCGGCGGTGCACATGCGCCGCGGGCGAATGGGCGCGCAGAGCGCCGACTCGGAGCGGCTGGCAGTCGTGTCAGCAGCGCGGGCGGCGGCATGCAGATCATCCGTTCTGTTGCCACAACGCGGGCAGCTTGCCCGGATGGGGACATCGGAGTGGTTGCTGCGGACGCTGGCGCGTCTCCTGCCACATCGGCGCTGCGCCGGCTGGCCTTTCTCGTACTTCAGCTGAGGTCGGGCAGCCGGGGGGAATTGCGCCCCCGGCTGCCCGACCTCAGGACCGGTAATACAACTGAGAAAGCATGGTCAATGCTTCGCGGCATTCTTGGCTTTCTTCCCTTTGTGCTTGACCTTGCCGGCATCTTTCTTGGTCTTGCCTTTAACTTTCTTAGCCTTGTTCTTGGCCTTCTTGCCCAGACCCATTACTGACTCCTTTGTGTCCTGCAGCACCAGCGCTGCCATATACGGACCGCGTTCCCAGCTGAGCTGCCGGAGACGCGGCGCTCCGATGGCTTCAGGTTCCACGCCGGATGAAGCTCAAACCTTCCAGATATCACGTCGCCAACTCTTCCCGCATCTCCGATGCGGGGCCAGCGCAGAAAGGCTCCGGACCCTGAAGGCCGGACGCGGCAAGGCAAGCAGCCAGGGGCCGCAGGCAACGCTGGTCACCCAACCGAAGATCGCGCTCCCGTGCGAATAAGGTAGCTCGGACGATGCAGCTAGAGCACCCAGAACGCCGGTTCGGCTGCGGCATAACCGGTCAGCCCGCCGACTCAGGACTGGCGCCGGATCGGCGGCTACTTGCGCGTCGGCCATGAGAGTGCCAATCACGCTCTGCGATCGGCGTTGGGCCGGTGCTCGGGCGCATCGACCGCAGCGAGCGCCCGCGATCGCGAACCAGGTCTGCGGGCTCCCGTCTATGTCTCGTCGCGCTCCTGTCCGACGCCGCGTACCTCAACGCGGCAAATGCGGATGGACTCGGGGTCGCTGTCGGCCGGTGCGGCAGCGTGGACGGCCGTAGCATGCGATCGTGCACAGCGATGCCGAGGACGTGGACGGCTATCTGGCCCTGGTGCCGGAGGGGCGGCGCGCTGTCCTGAGCGAAATGCGGGACGCATGCCGGAGACTGCTGACGGGCTTTGATGAGTCCATGCGTTACGGGATGCCTGCCTACAGCCGTAATGGGATCGCCGAAAGGCTGAGTAGCCCCGGCGAACAGGCACCCGGCCAGCCCTACGCAGAACAATGCGCGCTGATAGCCGCTGCTCGGATCTGCAGCGGTTGCTACCCGGCCGAAAGGGCGCGTCGTCGCCGGGAGCCATTGCCCGGCGGCGACCTAGGCCAGTCACGCCACGCCGGGTCGGCGGTAGGCACCGGGCTATGTCGATCGGCATCATCACGCTGAGTGATAGAGAAAATCAGCGAGAACGCGAACGGAGCCGCCATTCTGCGCGGACGCCGGCCTCGGTTCCCATCAGACCCTGGCCGTCCATATCTCGAGATTCGGCGCGCCGCGCAACTTTGGTCTGCGCGCCCAAAGGCCTGTTCGCCGCCGGATGTGAGCGCGGCCACGAGTACGCCCCCGGGCACCTGCCGGTTCACAGGATGCACCTGTCGGCACGGCCTGCTCGCTCACCCGGATCCTCTTCATTCGGCCCGTAGCACAAGGGCGGTCGACGTCCGGGCGGCGATCCGTCCGGGGATGGCGGCTGCCAGGTTCGCCAGGACAAGCGCCGCGAGCGCGACTACCACGACCTGGAGAACCGGCACCGAGGGCTCGGGGACGGCATAGATGTCACGGGCGAAGAGGTCCCAGAGCCACCGCCCGAGGGCGATCCCGGCCGGCACGCCGGCGACGACCCCGGTGATCGCTGCGACCGACGCCTGCCAGGCAACTGCCGTCGCCAACTGGCGCTGCGTGAAGCCGAGGGTCTTGAGCAACGCCAGGTCCCGCCGGCGGCGCCGTACCGACGCGGCGAGGGCAAGACCGATGGCCGCGACAGCGCCTGCCGCCAGTCCCGAAGCCAGGATCACGGGAGCGGCACCCGTCGATTGGTAGTTCACGATCTCCGCAGGCCGCTGGACACCGAGCACATCGACGGAGTCGCCGGTGCTGTTGGGGTCGGCAGCCAGGACCTTGTTCGCCGCGTCGGCTATCCGCTGCAGCGAATCCAGGCCGGCTGCGGGCGTCACCCCGCTGCGGAGCCGCACGACGTCGATAGCCTGGCCGTCCAGGTTCGGGTCCGGGCTGGTGGTTGCCCGCCGGAACGCCGCAGGCTCGATGTCCGTGGCGAACAGTGCCCCGGTCCCCATCGAGGGGTGGAAGGTTCCGCTGGTTCCGATGGCCGGCATGGTGGCCGTGCCGACGATCACCACGTGGGTCGGCGGGATGTAGACCGGGGCGTCCTGCGGGCTTCCGTAGCTGACGACGACGGTGTCGCCGACCTTCTTGTGCAGCGCGGCGAGGGTGGCCGCGCCGAGGACCACCTGATTGTTCGCATCCAGCGCATGCCCCGAGAGAACGGGCGGGCTGAGGGCGGCGTGCGTCTGTCCGTCCAGCTCCGGGACGGTCTGGCCGTCGATCTGGGCTTCGCCGTAGTTAAACCCCGTCCACGCGGCTACGTCCGGATCGTGGTCGAGGAGGCGACCTGCCATGCGGGGGACATCCCCGCCTCCGGTGGTCTCCGAGATGGCGTAGTTCCAGTTCCACCCGTACAGGGCGGGGTGGGAGTTGAGGGTGCTAAGGCCGCTGCCGAAAGTGACGGTCGCCACCACGACCACCACCGCCAGAACGGCCCCGGCGAGCACCGAGCGCACCGGTACCGCGGTCCGGCCGTGGCCTGGCTCGAGCGAGAAGCGCAGACCGGCCACGGCCGGCGCCGGGAGACCACTCCTCTCAGCCGCGCGGACCACGCTCGATGCCCGTTCGGCGGGCTCGTGCCGGTCGCCGTAGGCTCTGGTGGCCCTCCGATAGGCCAGCGCAACAGTGAGGGCACCCAGGCCGGCGACCAGCACCGCGAATCCCGCGCCGAGCACCGTCCAGTCGACGGCGAACCCTGGCGAGGAATCCACCTGACGCACCGCCCCGATCGGTGTCAGCGGAGAGAGTGCCACGGCGACGCCGACGGCCGCCAATGATCCGAGCACCACCGCGCCCAGCAGGCCAAGTCCCGCGTCCACCGTTATCGTCCCCGGATCGGCGCCGAGCGCCCGCAGGATAACGAGGTCCTCATCGTTCGCCCACAGCCCCCGGCTGATGGCCAGGCCGGCGATCAGCAGGGTAGCGGCAGCGGCGACGGCCCCGAACACGCCGAGCGCGATCGCCTCGGGCTTGCTGGCCCGCTCGACCTGCCCGGTGACCACCGACGTGACGTGGAAGGCGTAGGTGGTGCCCCGGGGAAGGAAACGGATGATCTCCCGCTCCACCGTCGGCACGTCCTCGGTGCCGTGTTCGAGCCGCAGTCCGTAAAGCGGCAATGTTTCGCTTGAGCGCAGCCGCCGGGCGAGGGCCGGGGTCATCAGCACCACTGTCGGGTAGCGGTCGACGTCGTCACGGGCCACCTGGGCCGGGAACACGACCAGGCCGACGAGCTTGACCGAGACCCGGGCTGCGGGTTTGGTTGTGGCCGGGCTGAACGCCGGGGAGTTCGCCTGCTGCACCGTGTAGGCGCCGAACCGGACGGTCTCACCGACGTGCCAGCCGCTGAGGTTCGCCGCCTCTGCCGTGGCGACCATCTCATCGGCGCGGCCGGGATCGGCCATCCGGCCCTCGGCCACGCTCACGCCGTCCTGGCGGAAATACATGCCGCCGTCGCTGACGACGACGTTTACCTTATTGCCCAGGTAGGCGGATGCGGAAGGACCGGGCTTCCCGCCCGGCCCGAGCGGAAGGAGCAGCAGCGTGGGAGCACTGGCGACATGCTCCACATAGCGAAGGCGCGCCAGCTGCCCGGTCAGGTTCGCCGTCGCGGCGCCACTCAGAGATTCGCCGAGGTTCCAGATCTGGGCCTGCAAGTCCGAAGTGTCCTTGGCGGCGAGATAGGCCGGGAAGGCGGACTGGGTGCGCCGTGCGCCGGCCATCGCTCCCATCGCCACGCCACCCACCAGCCCCACCAGGAGAACCACGGCGAGGTAGCCACCCCACCGCATATGCAGGGTGGCGCGGACACGGTAGAGGGCGGCACGCCACACCCGCCCGGTCACGGTGAACCACCGGGTCGCTGCATCCCACCCCGCTGTGACTCTGCCAGCTCCATCGAAACCCCCTTTCTGATTGTGGCTCAGCCGGGGCCCGAAGCGGAGGTGGCCAGCCGGTACCTCCGAACTCGTGCCAACACCACCAATGCCAGGGCCGCATGCCTGGTTGAAGGGCGCTTGCCGCCCGGTTAGCTACAGCGTCCGCAGACCAGATAAGTTTCAGATGCTGGCGGCCCAGGTCGGTTCCTTCAGGCGCGGCAGGTTCGCTCTCGGCGGCCCCGCGCCGGGCCGGGGCTCCGGTCATGTCGCTGGGGGTATTGACTCCAGCTGCTGGCGTGCTGCGTCGCTCCGGCCGGTGCCCGGCGCGACCGGGCCTTCGGCGAAGACCTCTCCCAGGCACGCACCGGCACCGGACCCCGCGTCATGGCCAGCCTGCGCAACCTGGCCCTCAGCATCCTGCGCCTCGCCGGGCACGCCAACATCACCCGGGCCCTGCGGCACACAGGACGCGACCCAGCACGCGCGCTCCGACTCGCCATGAAGACCAGATAAACGACTACGCAAAGGCCCTGGTACTAGACCCAGGACGGCAGCGGATCGATGACGACCAGGTCCAGCTCGTCGAAGGCCGGGCGTCTGCCCGTCGATGCCGGTGTCGGCCGTCCAGAACGCGATCTCGCCAGTGCGCGGGTTGACCAGCCGGTGGTGTTCGTAGTCGGTCTGGTCGGCCAGCGCGCTGGCGATCTCCTCCAGGTCGAGGCTGCTCAGGTCAAGCACCAGGCCAGGATAGGTCTCTCCCGCTGCCTGCGCTCAAGGGACCGGAACGCCCGATCAGCGGCAAATTAGTGCGTCTGCTGAGTCCAGCTTGCTGGGCCGTTCCAGATGCGGTTACGCATCATGAAGAACGTGGCCTGGCATCTCCCGCTTTCTGCCTCATTGCGATGTTTGGCCTGCGGCCGTGGCTGTCCGGCCCAGGGCCGCCTCCTTTGCCGCGCTGGCGCGCCCGGCCGCATTGCCCGAGACCCATTTGAGCAATGGCGGAAGCAGGATGATCGGGAACACCAGCGGGAAGAGCATCTCGAGCCAGTCCCATAGAGTGTTTCCGGCATAACCGGTCCACTTCCAGTGCAGAGCGTAACCGCCGATCACGGTAACGATCCACCCGACGGCAAGCGCGGCGATGATTGCCTTCTGATATGGGCGCAGACGGATCTTCGACCCCCGGGCTGACATGTCAAACAGGGTCATCGCCGTAGCCACCGCCGCCGGCAGCACGAGCAAGACAAGCCAGTTCCATAGCTTCTGGCCATGGAAGCCGGTCCATTTGAGCGGGATCAGGTAGCCGGCGATCACGAATCCGGTCCAGGCCGCGATTACGACTGCGTAGATGACGCGCCTGCCCTGCCCGACGTATTCCTTAGTCTGGATCCACAATGGGATAGTGCCAAGGACAACCGGTAGCAGCAGGAGGTTGAGCCAATCCCATAACTGACCGTTTTTCTGGAAACCCGTCCACTGCCATTTCCGGATGTAGCCGCCCCAGATCCCGACCAGTAGGGTGGCAGCCACCAGGTACGCGGCGCCTTTCCGTGCTTTCTCGTTTCTCATGATCTTGCGCATGCCGCTAGTCGGCTCCGCGACCTCGGCGGCGCGCTTCTTGGCTGCTTCCGCGGACGGAGCCCATGGCAGGCCGGCTTCCTCCAGCTTGCCCGCCAGCGCTGTGCGCATCAGCACCTTTGCCTTGCTTACCGCGTCGGCGCCGGTTCTGGTGCCCGGATTGCCCCCATCGGCTGCCCTGTCCAGGTCGACAAGGGCACTAAGCCCTAGGAACTCATCCGGCTCGATGATGCATGTCATGGAAGCCATATCGCGGTTCCTCCTCCCCGGCCGCCTCTTCCGGCGTCAGGCTGCCTGCCTTGGCTGGCCGGGCAGCGAAAGAAGGGGAAGGCGTCACCCAACCGGACGCGCTGCTACGGCGGCCAGACGGGTGGCCCTCCGCGGCAAGCCATTATAGTCGATAGCGACGATACGCCTCCGGCGAAATGCGCGCGAGAGACAGAACCAGCTGATACGCGGTTACCCGCCGCCATGAGAAGTCTGTCTGTCGATTGCGCCGAATCGGGTTAGGTGCGGCTGCTGCGGGGAAGAAACGTCTGCCCAAAAACTACGCTCCGTCGATCATGATGATCGGGCATAGCTATGCGTCGGCGTACTTCAGCAAACGCTCAGAGGACCCGCTGTCATCGGCAGATCCTGTCGGCCCTGGGCAGGTCGCGCTGGGTGCCGAGGGTGGGTCTGGTGGCCTGCGGGGCGGGGTCTGGTGGGAGGGTGCGGTGCTGGCGGTGTGCGGTAGTGCGCTGGGCTGGTTTCCCCGGCCCTGGGCGTGCGGGCTGTGCTGGCCGGCCGGGCTGACGGCGGGCAGGTAGGTATGCCAGGCTGTAGCAGCGCGCCTGCTTTGCCCGGGTGCCGGTCCTGGCCGTGGCCGGCGCCTGCGCGGTGCCCGGGCAGCCGGCCGTTGCGCCCTTGCCCGCGCGCGGCGGCTGGACGGCGTTACCGGCGGTCGGGGAGACTGCAGCCAGGGTGCCCGCCAGCAGCGCGGCGTCCGGGCTGCCGGGCTGCGTGTGATGACCGGATAAGTTGGCCTACAGCAACGCGCACCGTCCCTGACCTGGCCTGCGTCATCGCAGATGGCTACAGCGTCAGCCCGTGGAGAGATGGCAAGGAGAAGGTCTACGGTTCGATTCCGTAAGGGGCTCCACGAAATCGCAGGTCAGGGCCTGGTTCTCGGATAGCTGGCAGTGTATCCAAGATCGTCCGACCGTCAGTTGACCGTCGTGCTGAGCGTGCAGAGTTTGTGCGACTCCGGTAGATGCTGGACACCTTGGTTCCGGTTCCTGGGCGACAGTTTGCGGACGCGGTTCCGGCAGGTGGGCGACAGTAGTTCCGGTAGGTGGGCGACACTCCGTGCTGGTTCCGGGCTTTTGAGCGCTCTGTTCGGTTCGCTGCGATCACTGGTGGTCGTGGTGAGGGGAGCCGGGTGTGCTGGTGGAGCTGGGTGTCGTGGAGCAGAGATACCGGGCGGTGCTGGAAGTCCTGGACGAGGGCGTTCCGGTGACGGTGGTGGCCCGCAGGTACGGGGTGGCGCGGCAGACGGTGCATGAGTGGCTGCACCGGTATGCCAATGACGGTGGCTGGGCGGGCTGGCGGACCGCTCTTCGAAGCCGGAGTCGTGCCCGCACCAGGTGCCGGCGGTGATCGAGGCCCGGATCGTGGCGGTGCGGCGGGAGCACCCGGCGTGGGGTCCGTCGCGGATCTGCTGGCAGCTGGAACAGGAAGGTGCTGAGCCGCTGCCGGGCCGGTCCAGTGCCTGCCGGGCGCTGCTGCGGCATGGGCTGGTGGAGGGCAAGAAGCGCAAACGCCGGCGGGAGGACTACCGGCGGTGGGAGCGCGGCCGGGCAATGGAGCTGTGGCAGATGGACGTGATGGGCCGCGTGCATCTCGCGGACGGCCTGGAGGTCAAGGTCGTGACCGGCATCGATGACCACTCCCGGTTCATCGTGTCCGCGATGGCCGTGGCGCGGGCGACGGCCCGGCCGGTGTGCAAGGCCCTGACTGGGGCCCTGGCCCGGCATGGGGTGCCGGCTCAGATCCTCACCGATATTCAAGATGGGTGTGTTGTCTTCGGGATGCCGCGCGTTGTCCGGCCGGTGGTGTGAGGCTTCCTGGTGACCGGCGCCTGCCCGTCTTCGTTGCTGACCGATCGGAGCGTGCGTGAGCACGGCTTCTTGCCTGTTGATCACGAGGCGGGCAGGGCACCGCCGAGGATGGCGCGTCCTGTTGAGAACCCGGTGACCGGCAGCTGGCCGGATCCCTGTTAGCGAATGTCTGGTACTGCCCTCCTCGGTGCTGCCTGCACGCCCGGTTCCGCCGGGCTGATGAGGAGGACGATCATGGACCGGATGACGCTCGGGATCGACGTGGCCTGCCGGGCTGCGCACCAGGCCAGCCTGGCTGACGGGAGCGGGCGGTTCGCCTGGGGTGGTCGGCGGTTCCGCACGACCGTGGCTGACCTGGAGCGGCTGTGGCAGTCGATCCCTGACGGGGTCGCGCTGACCGTGGTGATGGAGCCCACCCGCAACGCCTGGGTCCCGCTCGCGGCGTGGTTCCGCCGCCGCGGCGCCGCGGTGATCATGGTCCCGCCGGAGCAGTCCGCTGACCTGCGGGACTATTACTCCAAGCACGCCAAGTCCGATCACATCGATTCCCGGATGCTGGCCCGGCTGCCCCTGCTGCATCCCGACGGGCTGCGGCCCTCGCAGGGACTCGGCCCGGCAGACGCGCTGCGGCGGGCCACGAAGCTGCGGGCATCCCTGGTCAAGCGCCGCAGCGCGATCGTGGCCCGGCTGGATTCCTGCCTGGAGCTCCTGGGCCCCGCCTGGCACGCCGCGCTCGGCGGGGACCTGGCCCTGAACACGCCGCTGCGGTTCCTGGCCGCGGGCTACGCCGACCCGCACGCGCTGCGGCGGCTGGGCCGGGCCCGGCTGACCAGGTTCATCTGGCGGTACTCCCACGGCGCCTGGGGCCAGGACCACGCCGGCCGGCTGCTGGCCGCCGCGAGCGAGACCCTCCAGCTATGGGATGAGGAGATCAGCTATCCCGAGCTCGCCGAGGACATCGCCGCCGAGGCCCGCCTCGCCGTCGCCCTCACCACCGAGATCCGCGACCTCGAGCAGAAGATCGCCGCGCTCCTGCACCACCTCGACCCCGCCGCGATCATGACCTCCGTCCCCGGCGTCGGCGTCATCAACGGCGCCCAGATCCTCGCCCGCCTCGGCGACCCGGCCCGGTTCCGGTCCCTGGCCGGGGCCCGCTCCTTCAGCGGCCTGATCCCCTCCCTGACAGCCTCCGGGGTTAGCCTCCGGGGTTAACGGCCGCCACGGCCCGCCGACCAAATCCGGCGACGCCCCGCTGCGCGAGGCCCTGTTCATGGCCGCTGACCAGGCCAGGCGCACCGACCCGACCCTCGCCGCCCGCTACCACCGCCTCATGGTCGCCCAGGGCAAGCACCACAACTCCGCGCTCTGCCACATCTCCACCGTGCTTCTCACCCGGATCATCGCCTGCTGGCGAGCCGGCACCCCCTACCAGCTCCGCGACGCCGACGGCACCCCCCTCACCACCGCCCAGGGCCGCGCCATCATCGCCCAGCGCTACCGCCTCTCCGAAGAACTGCGCGCCCAGCGCCGCACCAGCCACACCGGCAAAGGGACGAGCCGGCGACACCAGGAGTCACCACGGCGCTCCGACACCAGCCCGCCCCGCACCACGCTACGACCACCCCCCGAACCCTTGACACCGCTTAAGAACTCAACGGCAAGGTCTTCACGGGCCGGTTCGGCCGCGGCCCGGGGCCGGTGATGTCCGGCCGGATCTGCACGGACAACGGAATCCGGCACCTGCTGACGGCACCGTATTCACCGACCACGACGGGCAAGGTGGAGCGGCTGCATAAGACGATGCGGGCCGAGTTCTTCACGCCCAGGGACCGGGCGTTCGCGACCATCAACGAGCTGCAGGACGCCCTCGACAGCTGGGTGAGCGAATACAACACCGCGAGGCCGCATCAGTCCTGCGGCGGGCGGCCGCCGGCTGTTCCAGGCGGGCACCCCGGCTGCCGTCATCTGCCACGGCCCCTGGACCCTGGTAGAGGCGGACCTGGTCCGCGGCCGGACCCTGACTTCCTGGCCGAGCCTGCAGACCGACATCCGCAACGCGGGCGGGACCTGGGTAGACGCGGAGGTACAGGTGTGCACCCAGGGACCTAACGTGCTGGTGACCAGCCGCAAGCCCGATGACCTGCCCGCCTTCTGCAAGCAGCTGGTCGAAGAGTTCCAGCGGCAGGCCCATCCGGCCTAACGCGCGTTATGTTGGCTGACCTACTGACCGGTCAGGCACACCCGCATGAGGGTGTGGACGGCGATGATCGCGGGCTGCGTAGCGTGGTCGGGCCGGCCAGGCGGCGTACGGTGATCGCTGCGGGTTGCGTCGATCACGGAGCCCCGTTCGGCTGAGCGGCTTGTGATCATCTGATTCCTGATAGTTTCAAGGTCTTTTGACCGTGGCTCGACCGCCATTCCGGACGCGGCCGTGCGGCCATCGAGCCGCACCGGGCCATCTCTGGCCATCATCTGGCGGTATTGAACGTCAGCATTCCACATGGTAAGGAGAAGGTCTACGGGTCGATTCCGTAAGGGGGCTCCACGAAATCGCAGGTCAGGGCCTGGTTCTCGGGCAGCTGGCAGAGCGTCCAAGATCGTCCGACCGTCAGCTGACCGTCGTGCCGGGCGTGCAGAGTTGGCACTCAGCCTCACGGACTGACTCCCGACGGCACGCGGTCTGGCGTGCTGTTCGCGCGGGTTGAACAGGCGGGGAGGGCACGAGCCGAAACCAGGGCCGTGCTGGCAGAGAGATGTGATCATGGGCGTGTGCCGGCGTGGCGGGATGTCGAACGGGCCGAGCCGGAGTTCGCGCAGCGCGTGCGAGCGCTTTTCGGCGCGCATCGGCACAAGACCATCGCCACCTTGCGCGCCGGCGGATCGCTGCGGATCTCCGGGATCGAGGCGGCCTTCGAGGACGGCGCGCTGGTTTTCGGCTCCATGCCGAACGCGCGCAAGGGCGCGGATCTGCGCCGGGATCCGCGGTTCGCCCTGCACTGCGCCACGGTCGATCCGGCCGGGGGTTCCGGGGCGCAGTGGCCGGGGGAGGCGAAGATCTCCGGCCGGGCGATCGCTACCGGACCGGTCGCCGAAGGACCGGACGGCGACCGCTTCCGCGCCGACATCGCCGAGGTCGTGCACACCCACCTCAACGAGCAGGCCACGATGCTCGTCGTCGAGTGGTGGACACCCGGGCACGGGCTGCGAAGGATTGGCCGCGACTGACCGTTGAGGCCGGTCCCGGGCCGGGCCACGAGCGAGACGCGGCTGGTGAGTCGCTCAGGCTCTGTGCGCCATGGCTGGTGGGTACTCGCGCGGATGGCCTTGAAAAGATGATCGTCGTGGTCGCCTTCGGCCCAGCGGCATGCAACACAGCCGGCTCGGACCAGTCCTACCGCCAGCGCTCAGCTGCGGACAGCGAGCTCGACCACTCGTCTCGATCGGCCCAATCGACGCATAACGCCGAATCGGAATGTTCGCTGTTTTGGTAGTCATTCGGCGGCGAGACGCGCAGATCCGCCTGATTGGAAAATCGACGTAGGCGTTGCGGCTTGGTCGTAGCGTTCAGAGGTCCGAGGGGCTGGCTCCCGAACCGCCTGCCGGCCGTTCGCGGTCTGGCTTGATAACGAGGTGCCAGCCTGTCGGGTCTTGCCGTGGCGTGGCTCGTAAGAGGCGCGACGCCGATCCGGAATCAGGCATGCCCGTCACGGTCCTTCCCCCAGATAATGACGAAGGAGCGGGCTGATGGCAGTAGTGATGATCGGTGTTGATCCGCATAAGGCCTCGCACACGGCGGTGGCGATCGGCGTGGCCGAGGAGCCGCTGGGCGAGCTGCGGGTGCGCGCTTCGGCGGCTCAGGCCGAGCGGCTGGTGGCGTGGGCCGCGGCCTGGCCGGAGCGGACCTGGGCAGTCGAGGGCGCCGGCGGCCTGGGCCACCTGCTGGCCCAGCAGCTGGTGGCCGCGGGCGAGCTGGTGCTCGATGTGCAGCCCAAGCTGGGTGCCCGGGTGCGGCTGCTGGCGACCGGGGCGAGTAACAAGAACGACCCCGACGACGCCCGCTCGGTCGCGATCGCGGCGCTGCGCCCGGCGGCCCCGCGGCCGGTGGCAGCCGAGAACCACGCGGCGGTGCTCAAGCTGTGGTCCAAGCGTCACCGGGACCTGGGCCGCACGCGGACCCAGGTCGCCTGCCGGCTGCACGCGGTGCTGTGCGAGCTGGTCCCGGGCGGCATTTCTAAGGAGATAACCGCAGGTAAGGCTGCTCGTGTCCTGGAGTCGGCCGAGCCGTCAGGTGCCGTTGCGCTGGCCCGCTGCGAGCTCGCCGCCGAGTTCCCCGGTGACCTGCGCCGGATCGATGCGCAGATGCGCGATACCAGCAAGAAGCTGGCGTTGGTGGTCCGGGCATCAGGCACCACGCTGACCGGGATCTTCGGCGTCGGGCCGGTCATCGCCGCCACCATGATCGGCTACGTCGCCGATGTTTCCCGCTTCCCCAGCCGGGACAACTTCGCCGCCTATAACGGCACGGCGCCGATCGAGGTGTCCTCGGGCAACCGGAAGATCTACCGGCTGTCGCGGCGCGGGAACCGGCGTCTCAACCACGCCGTCCACATGGCCGCGGTCACCCAGATCCGCTACCGCCACAGCGACGGCCGGGCTTACTACGACCGCAAGCTCGCCGAGGGCAAGACACCCAAAGAAGCGCTCCGCCGCCTCAAACGGCGGGTCAGCGACGCCATCTACAGCCGCCTGCAGGCCGACGCCCGCCGGGCCGCCGCATTCGCCAGGACAAGGGGCCCGGGAGGGCAACCGGGGAACGACTCTGTCGCCAGCGCGGCCGGCTCACACCCCGGAAACCAGCTCTTCGGCCAAGCCACTCCCGAGCCCGCCACCACCCTACGACGCCCGGCCGGACACTCACGCACCCGTCCGGCACCAGCTCCGAAGAAAAACCGGAAAGGCTCTTGACACAAAGAGGCTTCGCTATGGACTGGCAGCCCGGTTAGGTCGTCGCGCTGGCGCCTCGCTTAGGACTGACATTCCGGACAGTGCGCGCCGGCCGGATGTGGTGACCTCGCGCGAGTGCAGCTTGTCGTGCCGGTACCGAGGTTGGATGCGGTCGTGGCCGACTCTGATCACCCGCCGAAGAAGAGCCGCAGGGCCGGGTCCGGATTCAGCGCCGTTGAGACGTTGGCAGCGCCGACGACAAGGACAATGGCTGTGAGCAGGGTAAATGCGGTGGCGAGCAGTCGCAGCAGGGGCTTGGCGCGCGGAACTGCTCGGCCAGCCGTGGGGGCCCGGCGCCACATCAGGGTGCTCAGGGCGATCAGGACCACGGCGAGTATGGCGGCCTGCGCTGCCAGCACTGCGTGGTAGCGCTGGAAGTCGTCGATGATCGCGCCCAGTGTCGTGGGTGTGCGGGGCAGAGCCTGGTGCCCGAGGTCGTGTTGAATCTGGCCCGCCGACGCGGTGAGCGCGGGGTCGCCGTGGCCGACGGGCAGCAGCGAGACGAGCGAGGAGAACGGGGCGAGCGCTCCTTGGATGGTGGCCATGACAACCAGCACCGAGCCGAACGCCAGCGCCGTCACGGCGCTACCTGACACCACAGCAGCCGTTGTGGCTGCCGGACGCAGGCGCCCGGCCCGCAGCAGCGAGCGCCACAGGATGTGCGCGAGCCAGCACAACGCGATCGTCAAGGCCACCGCGAACCCGGCTTTGGCCAAGTGATAGCGGCGCCAGAAGGCGACAAGATCGGCGAGCGCCGGCGGGTATCTGCGCCGCGCGGACTGCCAGTACGCGGTAAACGCCTGGCTCGCCGCGGCGCTCAGACTGTGCTCGTGTGTCGGGCCGGCGCCGGCCAGCGCCCTGGGCGCAAGGACGAACCCGGCTGCGAGCAGCACGGTCAGAATGGCGAGGAACAACGCCGCTGCGCGATCCCGGCCGCTCAGCAGCCGCCCGGCCGGTGCCGCAGGCTGTGCCGGTGGTCGGCTGTGGTGCATGAATGACATCTCGTCTCTCGGTAGTCGGCGGCCCGGCGGTATCGCGACGCCGGTGCTGTCAGGTGTGCCCTCTGATCCTCGGCAGCCGGCGGCGCCCGGTCACCGGCCGGGCGGACGGTCTTGGCGCGCCGCGTTCTCCTCCTCAAGGAGGAGGCGGCATCACCATGGGGGCGGTCATGCTGGAGGGCATGACAGCACCGGAGCAGCCGGGCGCGCTGCAGCGCTGGCGGGCGTGGTGGTTGTCGGAGCCGGCGCCAGGCACAGCGAATCCGCAGACCGCACGCTGGGCGGCGATCTTCAGGCGAGTGATGCGCAGCCGCGCGATGGCCATAGTGGCGCCGGTGTTGCCCGCGCTGTTCGTCGCGGCAGTCGCCGCGGCCCAGCTAGCACACCGCAGCGCTTCGGCGCGGGCGCCGCTGGCAACTGCGATCGTGTTCAGCGTCCTGCTCGCCGTTCCGCTGGTCTGGCGCCAGCGCTACCCGGCCGCGACATTCGGGTTCCTGGCCGCGATCGCGCTGATCCAATGGGTCACCGGCACTCGGCTGGTGGCCGACGTCGCGCTGCTCATCGCGCTATACGCGATGTTCGAACACTCACCGGCGCGGATCAACTGGCTGGCCGCGCTGGCGCTGGCACTCGGCGCGGTGCTCGCCGTCCTCCGGTGGGAGCGGTCTGGCGAACGGCTGCAGACGCTCTTGCTGCTGACCGGGACCGCGGCAGCCGCGCTGTTCGCGGGGATCGCCGTGCGCAACCGGCGCACGGCCCTGGCCGCCGCGACCGAACGCGGCGAGCGTCGAGAACGCGAACGCCACCAGCAGGCGCTGCTCGATCTCGCGGCCGAACGGGCCCGGATCGCCCGCGAGATGCATGACATCGTCGCCCACAGCCTATCGGTCATGGTGCGGCTGTCCGACGCGGCGGCCGCGAAACTGCCCGTCGATCCCGACCGGTCGTCCGCGGCGATGGTGCAGGTCTCGGTGACCGGCCGGGAGGCACTCCAGGACATGCGCCGGCTGCTCGGAGTGTTGCGTACCGAAAGCGACGGCACGGCCCTGCGTCCCCCGCCCGGCCTCGGAGACCTCGGCACGCTGTTTCAGCAGATCCGCGCTACCGGCCTCGATGTCAAGCCGGAAGTGACCGGCGTGCCCTGCGGGCTCGGGCCCGGCGTCGAGCTGGTCGTGTACCGGACCGTGCAGGAGGCTCTGACCAACGTTCTCAAACACGCCCATCACCCGACCCGCGTACGAGTTGCGCTGATGTACGGCTCCGAGCAGACCGTGATCGAGGTCGAGGACGACGGCGCCGGGCTGCCTGCAGGATCGGATCAGCGCGCCGGTGACCGGCACGGCCTCACCGGGATGGCGGAGCGGGTTGCCGCTTACGGCGGACGGCTGCACGCCTGCCCCGGCCCCGTCCGAGGATGGTGCCTGCGCGCGACCGTCCCGACCCCGAAAGACCCGGCCCCGAGCGAGCAGCAATGACCATACGGGTCGCGATCGTGGACGACCAGGACCTGGTGCGGACCGGATTCCGGATGATCCTGGAGGACCTGCCTGATCTCGAGATCGCCGGCGAGGCATCCGACGGGGCACAGGCGGTCCGGCTCGTCGAAGGCTACCGGCCCGACGTGACGCTGATGGACGTACGGATGCCAACGATGGACGGGGTCGAAGCCACCCGGCGTATCGTCAGCCGTGACCCATCCGCGCGGGTCCTCATACTGACGACCTTCGATCTTGACGAGTACGCCTTCGCCGGGTTGCGCGCTGGCGCCAGCGGCTTCCTGCTCAAAGACGTCCCCGTCGATGAACTCGCCAACGCGATCCGCGTCATCGCCGCCGGAGACGCCGTCGTGGCCCCGCGGGTGACCCGGCTACTCCTCGACACCTACGCCCACCAGTTCCCCGCCCTTCGCGACAGTAGCCCCCGCGCCACGCCGCCTGGGCTGGACCGCCTCACCCAGCGTGAACGCGAAGTACTGCTCCTTGTCGCTGGTGGACTGTCGAACGCCGAGATCGCCACCAGGCTCACAGTCTCCGAGACCACCGCCAAATCACACGTCGCCAGCATCTTGACCAAGCTCAACCTCCCCAACCGCGTGCACACTGTCATCTACGCCTATGAGAACGGACTCGTCACAAACCGAGAAGAGCGGGCCGGGCCTGTCTAGCAACAGACTTCCCGGCGGCAGATCGGCGGCCCTTACTCGTAGCATCCTTGGTGTGCTCGCGCCGCTGCTGAGACGATGAGAGCGAGATGCCTTGCCCGATTCCAGCTCGTCATCGACTGCAAGGACCCGAGTTGCTTGCCCGCTCCTGGGCGGCCGCCCTGGGATACGTGATCGAGCCGCCCCAGAGGGGTTCGCCACCTGGGACGGCTGGCGGCGCGACATCGGGCTTCCCGGCAGTGAGCCGGGAACCGGCGCGGACAGCATCGTCGATCCCCGTGGCGAGGGCCCCCGCATCTGGTTCCATGCGGTGCCGGAGGACAAGGCGGTCAAGAACCGCCTCCGCCTCGACCTCCACGCCAGCGGCGGCAACAGCACGACCGACCGCTCGGTCCCGCTCGCCACCCGCGCGCAGCGAGTGGATGCCGACGCTAGGCGGCTGGCCGATCTCGGAGCCACACGCACCGGGGCCCTGAGCGCCGATGGCCTCGACCACTACGCAGTGGGGATGAAGGACCCCGAAGGCAACGAGTTCGACATCAACTGACGCCTCGCCGACCGCCGCCATGAGCGGGGCCCGGCCCGGCAGCGGTGACCTTATGACTGGCGCACGGGTTGACCAAATCTGTGCTGTTAGCACTGCAACCCAGCGAACTAAGTGGTCTTGCCCGTAAGTTCGTCGGGTGTCAGGTCCACGCGGTGGGATCGTTGAGGTAGGGGCCGCAGGCGGTGTCCAGGGCGTCTTGGCAGGTGCCGACGGGCAGGCCGGCGGGAAAGATCGATTCGGCGTAGTCGTCGTGGCTGGCACGGTAGATCGCGAACTGCCATTGATGGGCGGAGCCGACGTAGCGCAGCCTGCACAGTTTGAGTTCGGTGGCGTCGGTCAGGGTGGCCTCGACGTGGCTGAAGGCCCCGCGGTGGCGGACGTGCAGGCTGGTGATCTGGGGCCAGCGTTCGCGGGCCCTGGCGCGCAGGCGCTGTTCCAGGGACGCTTTCGTCGAGTCCGGGTACCTGGCCACGACAGTCATCTTGCCCGATGGCCGTCGCGGTCACCGGCGTGCCGGGCCGCGGGTCCGGCGCGGGTGCGGCACAAAGATCAGATGCCTATGTCCAGCCCGTACGTGATTGTCCTGTCCGGTGAGGAAGAGGCCGTGCTGGTGGCTCGTGCCCGGTCGGCCCGCGGCCAGTATCGTGACCGGCTGCGGGCGGCGATCGTGCTCGCCGCGGCCGCCGGCGCGAGCAACGCTGCGATCGCCGTGGAGGCAGGGGTGTGCCCGGACACGGCCCGCAAGTGGCGCCGCCGGTTCGCTGCCGGGCGGCTGCCTGGGCTGAAGGATGCCCCGCGAAGCGGGCGCCCGCCGGTGTTCACTGCCGCGGGCCGGGCCGAGGCCGTCGCGCTGGCGTGCGCGCTGCCGGCCGGGTCCGGCGTGCCGCTGTCGAAGTGGAGCTGCCCGGAGCTGGCCCGTGAACTGGCCGCCCGCTGCCAGGTTGCTGCCTCGGCGTCCACGATCCGCCGGTGGCTGGCCGGAGACGCCCTCAAGCCCGGGCAGCACCGGTCGTGGATCTCCGTCCGCGACCCGGATTTCGCGGTGAAGGCCGCCCGTGTGCTGGACCTGTATGCCGGGATCTGGGACGGCGGGCCGCTGGGCAGCAACGACTACGTGATCTGCGCCGATGAGAAGACCTCGATCCAGGCGCGCTGCCGCTGCCACCCAGCCCTGCCCCCCGGCAAGGCCCGCGCGATGCGCGTCCAGCATGACTGCAAACGCCGCGGTGCCCTGGCCTGCCTGGCCGCCTGGGATGTTCACCGCGGACAGGTGACCGGCCGGTGCGAGCACACGACCGGGATCACGCCGTTCTCCCGGCTCGTCAGGCAAGTGATGAGCGCCGAGCCCTATGCCCGCGCGGACCGGGTGTTCTGGATCGTGGACAACGGGTCCTCCCACCGCGGCGCCGCCTCCATCAAACGGATGACCAGGGCCTGGCCGAACGCGCACCTGATTCACCTGCCCGTACATGCCTCCTGGCTGGACCAGGCAGAAATCTACTTTTCCGTCATCCAGCGCAAAGTCATCAGCCCGGACGACTTCACCAGCCTGGACCAGATCCGCGACCGCCTCGCCGCATCCGAGATCCGCTACAACGCCATCGCCAGACCGTTCAACCGGAAGTTCACCCGCACCGGCCCCGACGACCTGCTGCACCGCATCGACGCCCACAACAAGACCCGGACCCACGCCCTGGCTGCCTGACCTCCACCCACGACGAACTTACGGGCGAGACCACTAAGGCTGGCGTCCAGATCGGCGGGGCTGTGCGGGTCTGTCAAGACGAGCACCGATCACCTCATGTAGTGAAAGACGCCCGCGGCTGCGAAGTCCCTGCCGGATCGGCGCCTGGTGGCTAGTTACGCCTGATGGCGGCTAGCCAGGCCTGGACCTGCGTGGTGCCGTTCATCGGGTTGATGTCGAAGATGCCGGCGGTAATTGACTCGACGGCCCAGCCGTCGCTGAACGCTGCGCGCAGCTCCTCGGCCCGGACGCGGCGCGGGCCCCAGGTCCCTGGCTGCCGGTCACTGAAGCACATGAGGTAGCAGACACCGGCTGGTCTCAGCACAGCCGCCAGGCTGCCGACGTATCGGGCCCGGTCGACGTCCCCGAAGACGTGAAACATCCCGCTATCAATCACGGTGTCAGCAGTGAAGCTGAGGCGGCCGAGGTCGAGTGCGTCTGCGACTTCGAACCGCGCGGTCAGCCCGCGCTCGGAGGCTTTCGTGCGCGCCCGCGCGATCGCGGTCGGCGCAACGTCGATGCCGGTTACCTCGGCACCATGACTGGCTGCGAGCAGCGCATTCTCGCCGGTGCCGCAGCCTGCGTCCAGGAGGCGCCCGGCCAGGCGGCCCTCGGCAGCGAGCCGGGCAAAGGCCGGCTGCGGCCTGCCGGTGTCCCACGGGGCCGGCGCCCCGGCCGTATAGCTGGCGTCCCACGGTGGGTGCGCTTGTTCGGTCATGAGTCAGTGCCTCCGCAGAATGGTGGTCCTGGCCCAGTCTCCCGCTGCGGCCGTGCGTTCGCGGGAGCCGGGGCGTGCGACCGCAGCCCGGCGCCTGCAAGCCAGCTGCCCGGGTAGCAGAACAACCAGTTCAGGATGCTGCGGCAGATGACTACCAGCGATTCAGAAGCAGCGCATAGCAGCGGCACTGCGCGCATTCTCCCTCCCGGCCCTGGATACCTTGTTCCTCGCCGCGCCGGTCGCCAATAAGGGCAGCCTGACCCAGTACGTGGGCCGGATCCTGCGCTCGCATGAGAACAAGACCACGGCCGAAGTGCGGCGCCGGTCAGCCGCGGAGGAATTCCACCACCGTGTGACGGTATTCCTCGGGTTTTTCGATGCTGGGTATGTGGCCGCAGCCGGGGAGCATAGCGAGCTGGGATCCGGTGATGCCGGCGGCGATCGGCTGAGCCTGCGCGGGGCCGCAGATAAAGTCGAGCTCACCGGCCACGATGAGGGTGGGGCAGGTGATGCGGCCCAGCAGCGGGCGCAGGTCCACCGACTGGTATAGGCCGCCTTCCCAGGCCCGGCCCGCCGCCAGGTTCGCTTTCATGGCGGCGCTCATGTCGGCCAGCCTGGCCGCTACCTCGGGCTTGTCCGGCTCGGCAAGGTAGAAGGGCAGGACCGTCGCCATCATCTGCTCCATCTCGGCCGCGTCGGTGGCGGCCAGCAGGCGTTCGGTCCAGGAGTCCATCACCGGCCGCGCCGCCTCATACCACGGCGACTCGGCGTGGCGGGCGAGCAGTGCTTCGGCCTCTGCCTCAGCCTCGCCTCCTTCCCGGGTATCGGTGTCGGGCCCGATGCCAAAGGCAGCCACGGCCACACACATCGCCGTGCTGGCCGGGAACAGCGCGGCGTAGGTCAGGGCGGTGGTCGCTCCGAACGAATGGCCCAGCACTACTACTTCCGGCAGCGCCAGCGCCTGGCGTACCTGTTCGTAGAAGCGGGCGTGGCCCTCGGGTGAGTAGTCGGCTGGGCCAGCCAGGGGCGTGGATGCCCCCGACCCGTGCGGGTCGATCAGATAGGAACGCAGCACATCCGACAGCAGTTCCGCATCGCCGTTCATGTAGGAAGCCGTGAACCCGGGACCGCCCGCGAACATCAGCGTCGGCCTGCCGTTTCCGATGACCTCGTAGCTGGCGGCCCGCTCACCGGGCAGCGCGACGACCTGCTCCATGTTCCCGCCTCATTCCGGTCGCTGAGTCCGACCACAACACTGCACCGGCAGGGTGACGGCCCACCGAGGCAACCGAGAACCAGTGTCCCAGCACCACGCCGGAAACCCCAGGAGCTCACCCGATCGACCACCGCGGTGCCAGGCATACGCTCGCTCACAGGATCTGGCGCGGCAGAGTCGTGCTGCAGAACGCCGGGCAAGATGGCGGCGGTCTCAGCGAATGCCATTCCGGCGCCTGAGGCCCAGCGGGGTGCTCCGGCCGGCCGGGGCCGGCACGTACCGGATCAGCCTGGTCGCGATCGGTCGGTGCAACGAGCACCGCCCAGGCGTTCACGCTTGTCGTCCGGGGGCAGGGCAGGAGCGTCACTCCGAGCCGGCTGCGGCCAGCGCTGCAGCGAGGGGCTCGAGTCCGGCGATGAGCTGATCGAGCTCGGCCGGGGTCAGGATATCGTAGGGCGGTGCCGCGAGGTCGTCGGTGAGGGCCTCGATCCGCTGCCTGGTCTCGCGTCCGGTGCCGGTGATCTGGCAGGCGTCGTCGATGAGGCCACAGGCGCGCATCCTGTCGGCCACCGCGGCCAGCGTCGCGGCGGGGAGGTGATGGATCCGGCCGGACTTCTCCGCGGGCATGCCCTGGGACACCGCATGCAGCGCGTGGGACTCGAGCCCGCCGATGCCCTCCGAGACCAGGGCGGCGACGTGACCGTCGCCGCGGTGCTCGCGGAGCAGGTTGGCCGCGTGCCAGAGCCGGGCGACGGGTTCGTCGGGGATAGGGAGCGTTCGCAGGGCCGCGTACATGGCGCGGCCCTCGGTCGGGGCACTCGTGGCCGCCGTGGTGGCCAGGTCGGCGGCCCGGGTGACGCCGGGGGAGTCAGCTAGGTCAGCGAGGATCCGTGTCACGGCGGCGGCGCACCCCCGCTCGCGAGCGGCCAGGACCGCTTCGGGAGTGGCGACGTCCCAGACGTGCGGGATGTGCCGAGCGACCTCGCCGTCGGCGAAGTTGTAGAAGATCGCGTGCACCACCTCGGCCGGGCACCGGCCCAGCGGGGCGGCGCGCCCGGCGAAATAGGTGTCCCAGTAGTTCCGGTACCCGAGCGCCATGACCTCGGCGGTCGGCTCCGGGGCGGCGTACGGGACCATCGCGATCGGCTCGGTGAGCCCGTAGAGACGGCGGGCCAGGGTCCCTGAGGGCTTTGCTTCGGTCATCTCGATCATCTCCCGTGGTCGGGTCCCGCTGTGCGCGGGGCGCCGTCACCTCTTCCACGAACACGGGTGACTCAATCCGACACCCGCCTGATGACTCTCGGTACCGGATCAAGTGCTGCCGACTGCGCGTCAACTCATCTAACAATGCCCGGACATCGGCACGAGCGCGACGGCCATGCCCTCAACCAGGACCATCTTCGTCACAGAACGTGGACTTGCGCTCGGGCCTGCAACGACCTCGTCGCCCCTATGCGGACGTAAAGTCATCACAGGGTAAGGTCGCAGCGCGATTCCCTGACCCGGAACTTGACTTAGAAGCTTCGGACGTCCGGTCCCTCGGGTGAGTGATCTCGCATCGAACGGCGCCGTGGATTTAGCCATGGTCGAGCCCTTCACCAGGCCGCAGACCAGCCGCTCCACCTTGTCACCTGTATCGCGATGATCGGGCCGCCGGGCGGTTGCACGGCATACTGCTTGTACTTGTCTTTGAGGGCTGCCAGGGCCAGGTCCACCTCGCGTGGGTTATCCGTCACCCGTCCGCGGCCGTCCAGCCGGACCCACCACAGCATCGACCAGTCCTCGCCGTACTGATCGACGAGCAGGCATGCGTGGCCGGTCGCCCTCAGGTTGTCGAGCCGGCGAAGCTGCGTGCCTCTCTTGGGCTTGTGATCGACTGCGGAATAGACGGTGTCTCCTTCGACCGCGAAACAGACTGGGACGAGGTGCGGCAGGGCGTCGGCGCCAACGGTGGCGAGACGGGCGACTCGGGCTGACTCGACGCGTCGCCGCATCGTCGTGGCGTCCACCGTTGAAAGTCTAGGTTGGCACGACCAGGATGATCGGATCGCGAGTGAAGTCGGAATCGAGCCGCTGGACACGTGTCCGGTCCATCGGTTGCCCATCTGCTGCTGGGTCGCTCGAGCAGCGGCTATGAGCGGGTGGATACGTGGTCCTCGTGCTGGGCGCCAGCGCCTGATGGGTGCGGAATACCTGGAGGCAGCGTATGGGTGTGGCCGGGCTTCCATGGGGATGCTGGGACGGGTCTCCTGCGGTTGCGGATGGAAGCAGGGTCGTGGCGGCATAACCTTGCGTCAGCGGACAGGCGCAGTCAGGGGCGCTTGCCCGGCTGCCCGGCTGGGGCGGGCGCGCGGGAGCAGAGCTAGGAGAAGAGGCAGCATGAGCGTCGGCAAGCCAGAGATCGACTTTCCCGGCGGCGAGCCGCCAGCCGAACTAGAGGTCACCGACATCTGGGAAGGCAAGGGCCCCGTGGCCAGTGCGGGTGACCGGGTCACGGTTCACTATGTCGGGGTCGCCCACTCTACGGGCGAGGAATTCGACGCGAGCTGGAGACCGGGGCGAACCTCTGTCTTTCCAGCTCGGCGCTGGGCAGGTTATCGCCGGCTGGGACCAGGGCGTGCAAGGCATGAAGGTCGGCGGCCGCCGTCAGCTGGTCATTCCTCCGGGCCTCGCCTACGGGGACCGCGGCGCCGGGAACATAATCGCGCCGGGCGAGACCCTCATCTTTGTGTGTGACCTGGTCTCTGCCTGATCGAGTTTCCCTGGCCGTCACTGCGCTCGCCCCGCTGTATTCACCGCGCCCCGATCCCCAGCCTGCGAGCCCGCCACGCTGCCTCCCCGTACCTGCCAGACGACTACGGGAACCTAGACGACGGCGGCCACGCACCTGTCTTAGCCGACTGAAACCATGATGCAGACGAACGCACACAGCGGCTAGAAGAGTGAACCGTCTGGCTTGGTGTGCCGGTGTTACCCGATTCGAGAAGTGCCCCGGATTTCGGCTAGCCGTGCCAGCAGGTCGGCGCCCGCCTGAGCCGCCAGTGGCGCAGCGACCAGCTTGGCTGCAGTGCTCTTGACCCAGGTCATTGTGCCGGCGAGCAAGCTGGATATCCTCGTCAAACCGGCGCGTGTAATCGTTCCGGCGTTTGGCTGAGGAGCGGGGATGGCCAGGGTTGTCATGCAGGCGGTCGTGTCGGTGGACGGCTACATCGCCTATCCCGATGACACGGTCGGGCCGCTGTTCGACTGGTACGGCAACGGAGATACCGAGGTGTCCACCAGGGTAAGCGGCTGGACGTTCCATGTCTCGCAGGTGTCCGCGGGTTATGTCCAGCCCTTCTGGGACGCCATCAAGGTGACGGTGATCGGCCGTCACCTGTTCGACACCACAAACGGCTGGGACGGCGACCCGGCCGCCGGAGACGAACTGGTCGTTGTCACCCACCGGCCATTGCCGGAGGCGTGGCTCGCCGACCACCCGGATGCACCCTTCCACACCGCCGGGTCGGTCGAGGCGGGCATCGCGCTCGCCAAAAAGCTCGCCGGCGACGGTCTCGTCTGCGTGACCGCCGGCGACCTCGGCGGACAAGCGTTCTCGGCAGGACTCGTCGACGAGATCGCGATGGACGTCGCCCCGGTGGTTCTGGGGGAAGGGGTGCGGTTCTTCGGCAGCCACGCCGGAACCGTCCTCCTCGACGATCCCGACCGGGTGGTCCAGGGCGACCGCGTGCTGCACTTGCACTACACGGTCCAGCGCTGATCGGTGGCGGCCCTCGGGCCAAGCCCGTTGCCGATAGCTCCCGAAGGCCGAACCTTTGGGGACGGCCCGGGGTGCGGCAGGCGAGGCAATACCCCATCGTCTTCGTCAGGGCTAGCCCCATGGGTGAGACCGTCAGCAGATCTTCCACGGCGCGGGCGAGGTGCCGGGCGAGCGTGAACTCTGCTGGGGACCGTACGGCCGGCGGCATGAGCGTACGTTTTCGCGCGGCAGGCTCGGTCGCATGCGGTTCAACCGACTGCGATGCGGAAGGCTTAGAAAGTCTTGGCCGGGTGTCGTATCGACACGAGTGCGTTCGTGGAGAAGGTGAGCGGCAGTCGTCCGGGCTGCCCGTGAGCAGAGGAGCCTGAGATGGCGCTGTACCTGATCGCCTTCAACGACGAGTGGGTACCCGACCTCACGTTGGAGGAGGTGCGCGAGAGGGGCACGTCCGCCAGAGCCCTGATCGAGGAGATGACGGTCGCCGGTGTCTTCGTCTTCAGCGACGGCGGTCTGGACGCGTCGACCGTCGTGTGCAGCGTCGACCCGAGCAGCGGCTCGCCCCTATTCACCGACGGGCCGTTCGTCGAGTCCAAGGAGCACCTCGGCGGTTTCGCGGTCGTCGATGTGCCCGACGATGCCGAGGCACGGTACTGGGCTGGCAGGATCGCGGTCGCGGTCGGCTGGCCGCAGGAGGTGCACCGCTTCCCGCATCGCATAGCTTGAACGCTGACACGCAGTCCGAGGGCATGCGCCGCACTCCAGGCGAAGTGACGCACGCCCATCGGCTACTTGTTGACCTGCCTTAGGACCGGTGCCTGGCGAGGCTCGGTCTAGGTGCCCGGTTCGTCGCTCTCATTTCGGCTGCCCGCGCTGGTCGTGTGACTCTCATTTGGCCTGCGCGGACCGGGTGCCGCCGCTAAGCCACGATCGAGGTCATGACCAGCGATGAGACCGTCGTTGGCGGGGGCCGGCATGGCACCGATGTGGCCGGGTACCGGGCGATGCTGGCGGAGGCGCGGCAGTGGCCGGAGCGGGCCTGGGCAATCGACGGATGCCAGGGCATCGGCAGGCACATCGCGAACCGGCTGCTGGCCGCAGGCGAGGACGTGGTGGATGTGCCGCCCAGGCTGCCGGCCCGCACCCGGGTGTTCGCCACCGGGCAGGGCCGTAAGACCGATGCCACCGATGCGCATTCGGTGGCCGCCACCCGGATGACCGGCCTGCGCCAGGTGGCTGGTGACCAGCAGCTTGCGGTGCTGCGGATCCTGGCCGGCCGCCGCCGCTCCCTGGGCGAAGACCACACCCGGATGCTCTCCCAGCTGCATCAGCTGCTGCCCGGGCTCATTCCCGGCGGGGCCAAGAAGGACCTGTCCGCGGCCCAGGCCAAAGCGCTGCTCGCCCGGTCCGCCTTGCCGGACCCGCAACCGACGAGCTTACGCCAGGAAAGCCAGCCCATTCTCCTTGTCGCTCCCGGCACTCTCCGTCGGCGCCGGACCGCAGACGTCGTCAGGCGCAGTCTGCTTGACGACGGCGAGGACCGGGGCACACTATCCAGGCCGGGAATGGCCCTCTTGATGCGGGGTGAGCCATGAGCGATCGCCTAAGGGCCTGCGGCAACTCGTCCACCTGCATCGTCCCTCCCTAACATGAGGGCTGTCCGCATCGCCGGACAGGGCCGCAGCGCCGCGCCGGCCCGGGGTTCTCCAGCGTGCGAGCCGTGGTGCGCTTGCGGACGGCGGGCGGGCATGGCCGGCCTGTTGCCGCCTGAAGGGTCATGACGGTCAGAACGGCACCCGCGGGTCGCGGGCAGGCCTGGCATCGGCAGGTCAGCGCATCAGCTCGGCCGGCCGCCGCGCGGCCGGCAAGCCGCTGTGCCGGTAGCCGCCACGCTGCCGGAGTAGCCGCAATGCCTCACGGCGTGTCCTGACCTGCTCCCGGCAGCGGCTGGAAGGATGGCCGCATGCACACCGATGATCCCGTCCTTGATCTCATGGACCGCTTCACCGCCGCCCTCAACTCCCATGACCTTGACGCTGTCGCAGCCCTCGTTACCGACGACATCGTCTTCGAATCCACTTCGCCACCACCCGACGGCACCCGCTACGAAGGCCGGGACGCTGTGCGCCGGATCTGGGCAGAGATGCTGACGGCGACGCCCCAGGCCCGGTTTTCCGTCGAGGAGCAGTTCTCGGACCGCTCAGGACGCGCCGTCGTGCGCTGGCGCTACGACTGGGCGGACGGGCACGTGCGTGGCGTGGATATTGTCCGGGTCCGAAATGGCCAGCTCGCAGAAAGCCTGGCCTACGTCAAGGGCTAGTGCACCACCACAGCAGACCGGAGCGCCCGGCCGGCCGCGGCCCATGCCTCGCGCCCGGTCTACCGCGGTGATGATACTGGTGACCGGCCGACACGTTCTCGGCGCGGCAGAACAACCTTTCGGCGCGGCACCGATGTCACCCCGACAGGCTCAAACTGGCGTGCCGAACGGCGAGTCGGCGCGCTTATTGGTCGGCTTATCACGTCATCAGCGTTTCGAGGCGGCTTACGGGTGGGGGTGGCTGGTGGAGCCGCTCGAGGATTACGGGTTTGACCCGCACCTGGTGCATCCGCTGCGGTGCAAAGCGATCGCCTCGGCGCGGCTGAAGATGTCCAGCACCGGAGTCCCCATCGAGGAAATCGCCCGGCTCGCCGGCCACACCAGCACAAGGACCACCGAAATCGCCTACCGCCGCGAACTACGGCCCATCCCATCGGCGCCGAGATGATGGACACCATCTTCGAGCCCAAGTAGACCGACCGGACCACCCAGATCTACCGCTCGGAACTACCGTAGCCGATTAGCGGTCGTGGCACGCGCCGGGGCGTCCGCCAAGCGATCAGCCCCGCCGCTCGTAGGTGCGGAGAGGAGCAGGGTCAGGAGACTGACGGCGGCCAGCGATGCCTGCGCCACTCGTTCCATGTCGCGAATCCAGCCGGCGGGTCATCAATAGGTTCACTGCCGTCGAGTTCGCCTGGCGTTGGGATGTCGATGCTGGCAGCCCACTCGGCGAGTTCCTCGTCGGACATAGGCCAAGTCGTGTGTGGCGCTTCGGCCTGGCGCTGATCAAGTCGTCTCCGCTGCTCGGCTGGGGTGAGTTCGAAGTAGCGCATCTCCACCATTGCGCCGGCGTCTACTGCTGCCTGCCGTAGAGCGGAGCGCTCGTCCCGGCCCCAGAGGCCGTAGTCGATCACGACATTGCTGCCGAGTTCGAGAGCGCGCAGCCCGATCTGGATCAGCCGTCCTTCGATCACGTCCTGGGCCGACGGTGGATTCTCGTGCCCGTAGAGAGCCTTCACCCATTCGTCCTTCGTCAGACGAAGTGCTTTTTGCTCGATCTCTATGCGCCGCGCAGCAGTGGTCTTCCCGGTGCATGGGAGTCCCACAGTCAGGAACAGCGTTGGTTGCCTCATCATCACCCCCTATCCGAGCGGACGCCTCGTCATTGCTGACATCCACATCTGCTCAGTAGCCGCGTTGAGTCGCGATGGCCGCACATACCTGGTACCAGCCGTCGGCGCGGGCCATCTACTTGGCAGCGCTGCCCGGCCAGTTGGAATTGATAACCATCTCGGGGTGCGCACCGGTGAACGCGGCGGCGGCGGTCGGGTCGCCGCGGAGCTGGTATGCAAGCCAGGCGGTCGTGTAGCCGAGTTCACCGCCAGGGTTTCCGCCGTACGCTGTGTCAACGATCGAGGCATGGTCAGCCCGCTTGCCGTCCGATTCGAGGATGATACCTAGCGCGGCGGGGACACTGAGGGTGTCGTAGAAGATGCGCTGCATCATGGGGGGAGCGATGACCGAGTCGAAGATCCCGTGGGTGGAGCTGAGCATGGCGGGCTGGGTCAGCTGGGCGATACTGGGCCCATTTAGCCAATAGATAGTGGGCAGTGAGAATGTGATCAGCGTCTTGATCAGCGCTGGATCGTTCAACGCTGCCCGGGTCGCGCCGCCGGCACCCTGGGAGTGACCAACTGCGGCTACGCGGGTTACGTCGAGGTTGCCATAGAAGACGCTGCCTGCGGTCCCAGCCTGGCTGACCAGGTAGTGAGCGGCATCGCCGATCTCGACGCCACTGCCGGTTTCCCGCGAGGTCGTGCCGATGACGCTAAACCCGTAGGAAGCCAAGTGGCCCAACAGCGTGGAGTACTGGGGCGGTATCTCGCCGGTCCCGTTGCCCCAGGTGACGATCGGGCTCTGGAATCCCAGGGCGGCATAGTCCCTGGGGTAGTACAGGTCGTAGATCGCATCGCCAGCATCGTTGGTGACCGTGCTAGTCGTCGTGGGATACGGGCCGGGTGGAGTGTATGCGGCCTCAACCGGATATCTGGCCCGATGCGCCTCGATGGCCTGCCGCGCGGCGAGCGATTCTTGCGTCTCGCTGGAATCGTCAGCAGGCATTGTGGGCGCACTCCGTGGCTATGTCAGTACCCGGGGTAATTTCAGTTTGATGGCCTTGTCTGGCTTAGCCAAGCGCGGCAACCTAGCTAGCTTGCGGCGCGAGCGCACGCTCGTCAATAAGGGCGATGTTCCAGCCCTGCGCGAAGAGCGCCGCCCATAGCTGGCTCGCGCAGTGCAGGCACAGGTAAAGCTCGCCTTCGCGGTCCACGCGGTATACCGCACGGACCGCTGGTCCGCACCGATCGCACGTTTCGTTCATCTCGCGCCTCCCGCTGCTCGGCTGCGCGGTGGCAATCGAGCTGCGCCCAATCCGGCCGCGGCACCATGTCGCCCGGCAGGCACCTCAACCGTCGGTGCGCTGGCCTGGCTGGCAGTCCTGAGACCCATTACGGTCCTCCGTTCTTCCTACCTGATAGTGAGGAGCGAGAATTCACGTCGCTGATACGCCTGGGACGCGACCAGTGAAGATCCAGTCGGCACCGGCCTGGGCGGACCAATACGGCGCCTGCAGACTGCCACCTGAGCGCGCACCTGGTTCACCCAGGCCGGGCAACCCGGCACCCGGCATAACCTCGGCTGCCGCTGGCCAACCGACCCGCCGGAGCTAGCCAGGGCCGCACCCGGTGAACCCAAGCCGGGACAACGGACGCGGGATATCCAGACAGACTCCGCCTGATACCGACTAGGTGAGTGGCTCGGCTGGCAGGATCGTGCAGGTGAGCGGATCCTCGCAGTCAAGAGCGGCTGCGGAGGTTGTCATGGCGTCACGGCTGGTTCGGGTGAATCCGGTCACTGTGAACGACGTGCTGGACGGGCACGTGAAGCTGGACCTGGAGTGCCTGGACCGTCTGTACTTGCATGGTTATCCCGGCCCGTTGCAGGTGGGCGGGCAGGTGATCCAGTTCCTGAGCCATCGTGGGTACCCGGTGCCGTCCCCGGCGTGCCTGCAGCAGATCGGGGACGCGTTCCGCCGCCGGGTGGCCTCGTTCGCCGAGGCCAGCCACATCCCGGTGGTGACGCTGAAGGCCGCCGACCGCAACATCGAGGTGATGCGCCCTTACCTGGAGGGCCGCCCCTCCGGCCTCAAGGCTGCTACGCATCGGTAAGCCGACGGCCCTGCGGGCCGGCCTTGACCCCGGAGACCACTGCGGCCCCTGACGGCAGTACCAAGGGCCAGGCCAGCAGCCTGCCCCCGGCGGCACGCAGCACCCGGCGCGAAGCCGCTCGCCGTGTATGGTTAGGCGCGGAAACGGTCATTTACCGGCACTGTTGCGACGATCCCTTGAACCCGTCCAGTACCTGGCCATCCGCTATACCACCAGGCTCGCCGAAGCCGGCGCGGTCACCTCCGCCGGGTCCAAAGGCGACAGTTACGACAACGCCCTGGCCGAGACGATCATCGGGTTGTACAAGGCCGAGCTGATCGCCCACCGCGGCCCCTGGCACAGCCTGTCCCAGATCGAGGCGGCCACCGCCTGGTGGACGGGCTGGTTCAATAACCGGCGGCTATACGGCCCGCTCGGTGACATCCCGCCGGCCGAATACGAGCAGAACTGGCTGGAGGGCAACGCACCATGAGCCCCTTCCCGCCCCGGCGATTTTGCGCCGGTCCTCGCCGCCGTCAAGGCCGGGCCCTGCGGGCAGCCTGCGGCTGGCCTTGACAGCGGCAGCGGTCCGGCGTCTGATAACCAGCGGCGGGAACGGCCCCAAAGGAAAGACTCACGACCACAACAAGATCAGCAAGCAGGGAAAACCTGGTCTCTACCAAACCCGGGGCGATCCACATCGGCATGCAGGCCCTCTTCCACCACCTCGGCATCACCCCGGGAGCCCATGCCGCATAGACAACATTTTGTCGATGAGAGAACCTCAAGCTTCTAGAACGACTCGAAGATATCTGAGCTACCTCGTCGCATCATGCCGCCCGTACGCGGTGGCCAGATCGCCGACCCAGTCGAAGCTCGGGCTGTCGAGGACATGGGCCGAAAGCAACCTCCCACCTGCTGACCGCCACCGCTGAGCCACATGCCCAGCGGCATGAGCGCTAGGGCTGGCCGGGTGCCTGTTTGCCGGGGCTACTCAGCCTTTCGGGGGCCTCTTCTTGCCCTTCCTGCGCGGGTGCTCGATGATCGCGTCCGGGCCTGGGAACACCAGGCTCGTGTGACCGTCATCGAAACGCACCAGGTAGGGAGGTTCCCCGCCCGCGCCGCGGACCTCGATGATCTCGCCCGTCCGTTCCGGCTGGCCGACGATGTTGCCGTGCACGTGGAGCCGGTCCCCGGTGGCTGCCTGCATCCGCCCACGTCCTCACCCGCGTTCCCGCGCTACCCGTGCGGGGAAAAGACCCGCCCACGATGGTGTGCCCATATTGCCACGGCCAGTGCCTGCCCGCGCCGCCGGCTGGTACCAGGTGTGTGCGGGCATCGCGCCTCAACGCGGTATGTGAGTGCCAGGACTTGGCGAGCCCCGCACTTGGTTCTTGGCCGGACTGCGCTCGCCGAGCAGCGTTTGATGCCTATGGTGATGCTCGGTGGCTTAACGCCTTGCCTCGAGGAGGTTCAATGACCGCATCGCAGCCGGGCGCAGTGAGCCCGGTCCCCGGCCACCTGCATACCGTCACCCCGCGCCTGGTGGTGGCCGACGGTGTGGCCGCGATCGCCTTCTACACCCGGGCGTTCGGGGCCGAGGAACTGGGTGAGCGGTTCACCGGGCCGGGCGGCGAGCTGATCCACGCTGAGATCCGGATCGGGGACTCGGTGGTAATGATCACCGGAGACTCGGTGGACGGGCCGGTCAGCTCCCCCGTGCGGCTCGACGGGATGGTCACCTGTGTCATGTCGATGTACTGGGAGAACGTGGACGCGGCGTGGGAGCGCGCGGTCAGCGCCGGGGCCGAAGTGATCTACCCGCTGGAGGATCAGTTCTACGGAGAACGCGGCGGCCGGCTCCGCGACCCGTTCGGCCAGCAGTGGATGATGAGCCAGCACATCGAGGACGTCCCGGCCGGTGAGATGGCCCGCCGGGCCGTGGCGTTCTTCAATGGATAAGGGCGGAAAGCGACCCGCCCACCAAGAGGACGCCGCGGCGTCCCGTCGCAAGCTCGCGCCGTTCATCAACATGCCCGCGAGGCCGGGCGAGGCCAGCGCCGGCGGACCGCAGCCAGCCGGGCCCGGCTGTTCCTGCCGTTCACCCGGCTCGACGACCGCACCCGCCACGACGGCTTCGGTCTCGGCCTCGCCCTAGTCTCATCGATCGCCACGGTGCACGGCGGCACCGTGAACGCCACCGCCGTGGCCGGCGGCGGCCTCGACATCGCCGTCCGCCTCCCGCGACGCGACAACGCCGTCACCTCAGCCTCGCCTGCCACCTGAACACCGGGTCCCGCCACCTCCGCCACCAGGCCGGGCGGCATCCCCTCGACCCGTGCTCCCATTGGTGACCGCCCGAAGCTGCCGCCGTTGGTAACAAACATGCAAGGCTGCGTATGTTCATGCACCGATCAGGCATCTGCCGTCGGGTGCGGGTGCATCGTCAGCGTGAGCCTGGCGGCGCACCGATCGTTTCATCGGCGCTGGCGGCGACGCGGTTCATGTCGGCCATGGAGCCGCGCATAGCGAAGCCTCTTTGTGTCAAGAGCCTTTCCGGTTTTTCTTCGGAGCTGGTGCCGGACGGGTGCGTGAGTGTCCGGCCGGGCGTCGTAGGGTGGTGGCGGGCTCGGGAGTGGCTTGGCCGAAGAGCTGGTTTCCGGGGTGTGAGCCGGCCGCGCTGGCGACAGAGTCGTTCCCCGGTTGCCCTCCCGGGCCCCTTGTCCTGGCGAATGCGGCGGCCCGGCGGGCGTCGGCCTGCAGGCGGCTGTAGATGGCGTCGCTGACCCGCCGCTTGAGGCGGCGGAGCGCTTCTTTGGGTGTCTTGCCCTCGGCGAGCTTGCGGTCGTAGTAAGCCCGGCCGTCGCTGTGGCGGTAGCGGATCTGGGTGACCGCGGCCATGTGGACGGCGTGGTTGAGACGCCGGTTCCCGCGCCGCGACAGCCGGTAGATCTTCCGGTTGCCCGAGGACACCTCGATCGGCGCCGTGCCGTTATAGGCGGCGAAGTTGTCCCGGCTGGGGAAGCGGGAAACATCGGCGACGTAGCCGATCATGGTGGCGGCGATGACCGGCCCGACGCCGAAGATCCCGGTCAGCGTGGTGCCTGATGCCCGGACCACCAACGCCAGCTTCTTGCTGGTATCGCGCATCTGCGCATCGATCCGGCGCAGGTCACCGGGGAACTCGGCGGCGAGCTCGCAGCGGGCCAGCGCAACGGCACCTGACGGCTCGGCCGACTCCAGGACACGAGCAGCCTTACCTGCGGTTATCTCCTTAGAAATGCCGCCCGGGACCAGCTCGCACAGCACCGCGTGCAGCCGGCAGGCGACCTGGGTCCGCGTGCGGCCCAGGTCCCGGTGACGCTTGGACCACAGCTTGAGCACCGCCGCGTGGTTCTCGGCTGCCACCGGCCGCGGGGCCGCCGGGCGCAGCGCCGCGATCGCGACCGAGCGGGCGTCGTCGGGGTCGTTCTTGTTACTCGCCCCGGTCGCCAGCAGCCGCACCCGGGCACCCAGCTTGGGCTGCACATCGAGCACCAGCTCGCCCGCGGCCACCAGCTGCTGGGCCAGCAGGTGGCCCAGGCCGCCGGCGCCCTCGACTGCCCAGGTCCGCTCCGGCCAGGCCGCGGCCCACGCCACCAGCCGCTCGGCCTGAGCCGCCGAAGCGCGCACCCGCAGCTCGCCCAGCGGCTCCTCGGCCACGCCGATCGCCACCGCCGTGTGCGAGGCCTTATGCGGATCAACACCGATCATCACTACTGCCATCAGCCCGCTCCTTCGTCATTATCTGGGGGAAGGACCGTGACGGGCATGCCTGATTCCGGATCGGCGTCGCGCCTCTTACGAGCCACGCCACGGCAAGACCCGACAGGCTGGCACCTCGTTATCAAGCCAGACCGCGAACGGCCGGCAGGCGGTTCGGGAGCCAGCCCCTCGGACCTCTGAACGCTACGACCAAGCCGCAACGCCTACGTCGATTTTCCAATCAGGCGGCTCCGCGCGCGTCTTTCTCTGTCGAGGACAGTTGCGTTGGGTGATGGCTTGGCTGGCCGTCGATCTCCTCGGGGTAGGACGCCCAGTACCGGACGGCGGTGTGAATGAGCCGCAGCGGAGTACTCGTTTTGTCGGCGATCAGGCCGGGGGACTTGTCGTCGGCCAGCTCAGGTTCCGTGCCCCGGGCGGACTCGACCGCGCGGGCCACCTCCCGCACGTCGGGGCCGCCGGCCAGCGCGGCCTGCCGTCGTGTGGGGCCAGGCCGGAACACGATCCCCGGATACTCGCTCATGCGGAGGGCCTCGTCCAGGAGCCGGCTTGCCGCGGAGGATGGTGACATGCCACGGTTGGTCGTCATGAGGGAAGCCAGGCGCTCGGCCACGGTACCGGCAGACCGCACCGCATCCGCGCCATCACCGGTGAGCTGCGGGCGATGGCGCGGACGCGGGGCTTCGCTCTAGGCCGTCAGGGCGATCTTTCGCCCCTTCAGCAGCAGCCAGAGCATGAACAGCGCCTCGCCGATGAACGTGAAGCTGGAGACGCTGGCCGTGTAGCTCGGGCTGAGCAGCCCGGCGATGCTGTCGGTGAGATAGCCGCCGCCGGCGATGACGAGCAGCATGCCGAGAAGCCGGGGAACGTAGCCGGACCTGCAGGCCAGGTAGCCGAGGAGAACGAGGTACAGCCCGAACACGATCAGGCTGGCCTTCCAGATGTCCTGGAAATCCTGGATCTTCAGCAGTGTCCCGGCCTGCCGGTGGCTGATGCTGAGCGCCGTCAGGTGGCAGGCGTTACTCAAGGCCGCCGCGCGTCATGCGGGCGGGTCGATGGCCGGCTTGACGTCCACCACCGGCGTCCCGTCGATTGCCTCCAGAGCATCGACTTCAATCCGTAGCCCGTCGCGCGCCATGATGCGGGCACGGTGCAGGCCGATGGGGTTCGGCCGATTGGGCGAACAGGTGCTGAACACGCCGGTAAGCGGCTGGCTCATGTCGTCCTCGGGATGGGTGCTCAGCTCGTCGCGGGGCGACAGGTGGAGCCAGGTGAGCACCACGATCTCGTCGCCCGGTCGCAGGTCCTTGGTACCCTCCGCGACCTGCTCAACGAAGCGGATGCACGCCTGGGGTGCGCCTTCGCGCTGGTTCGGCGCATCGTCGAGGACCCTCAGGGCCGACTGCACCCACCCGATCGGCACGAGGCCGTAGCTCGTCTGCACAAGAACAGTCTGCTCGTCGGCCGCGGGCGCAGCTCACGAGGCTGTCCAGATCGTCCGGTCTGCGGTCGGCGGTGATTAACCTGGCCTGGCAGCGATTGTCGGCAGGAGGAGGGACCGTGCCGCTCACCACGCGCACCGTGGCCTATGCCGACCAGGACACTGCGCTGACCGGCGAGCTGTGCTGGGATACCGGCGCCGCGCCGCGTCCGGGCGTTTTGCTGATCCACGGTGGCGCAGGCCTCGACGATCATGCCCGTGGGCAGGCCAGCCGGTATGCGGCCCTCGGGTATGTGGTCTTCGCCTGCGACATGCTTGGTGACGGAGTCGCGGGGGACCGTGCGCGGGTGATCGGTTCGCTTACCGCGATGCGCGACGATCCCGGGTTGCTGGCCGGGCGGGCCCGGGCCGCGCTGGCCGAGCTCGCCGGCTGCGGGCTTGCCACCGAGCCCTTCGCCGCGGTTGGTTTCTGCTTCGGTGGGCTGGCCGCGCTGACCCTGGCCAGGTCCGGGGCGGGGCTGGCTGCCGCTGTCAGCATCCACGGCAGCCTCGCCACCACCCGCCCCGCCGGGCCGGGTGCTGTCAAGGCCCGGGTGCTGGCCTGCCACGGTGCTCTCGACCCGCACGTGCCGATGGCCGATGTCATCGGCTTTGCTGAGGAAATGGACCACGCTGGAGCCGACTGGCAGCTGATCATCTACGGCGGGGCCATGCACGGCTTCAGCCACCAGCAGGCCGTGCCCGGTGCAGTCCCCGGCGTCGCCTACCACCGGCTCGCCGACGAGCGCTCCTTCGCTGCCACCAGGGCTTTCCTCGCCGAAGCGCTCAGCTGACCCGCAGCGCCGCAACGGTCGGCTACGTGCGCGCGCCTATCACCCGATTCAGCGCGTTCCACACTCCGGGCGATGACCGCCAAGATCGCCGCCCAGATTAGGCGGGTACGGCGCCTGCTGCAAGGGCCTTCCAGCGGCCGCGGGCCGGGCCACGGCAGCCTCGCAGATCGGCGCGGATGAGGCCGAAATTGCCGGGACCCTCGCCCAGTCGGGTCATCATGATGGGTGTCATGCCGGAGGCCACCCGCGCAAACTTGCGCCGCAGGTCACCGGGAAGCAGTTCCCACACATCGGCCGCGCTGATTCCCCCGTAGACCATCGTGTCGCCGAAGAACGTCTCCCAGTCCCACCGGATCCGCACGAAACCAGGCGGGTGGTGTCACTGGGCAGCGTGATTGTGCAGCCGCGCCATGGCGCTCCCGAGTCGGCGCAGGTGCACCGGCCGGGGCGCGGCGGCGTGGACACGGCCATCCATCCAGCGCAGCACCGAGCATACGCGCGGCTCCGGCACGTCCGGGGAGGCGGCCACCGTCGTCAGCTTTCCATCAATGGTGCGGAAGGGCGCAGGGACGAGCAGGTCAGTTCCGGCCCGCAGCGCCATCAGCCAGGCCAATTCCGAATTGATCGCGGCTGCCGAGTCGATATCCCGCCCATGACGTACCGGGCGGTGCAGGCGGAGCAGGAACCGATCACGGCCATCAGGGGCTGTCGCATCGACGCGGAACGTGGTGTTCTCCTCATCAGCGATAAACCGCAGCTCCCGATCCATCAGGGGATACGCGTCGAGCGCCCGCACAGCCACCCGCCGCATGCGGGCAACGCGCTGGCGTTCGGAGAACATGACGCCACCGTCCCACCCCGGCACAGCGCCCGGCAATGACCCTTACACGCCGCGGGCAGCCCCACTCGCTCACTCCGAGCCCGTGGGCGACAGCCGCAACGCCAGCAGAGTCTTGTTACCCCAGCCGCGAGCCGATCAGCCGATCTGTCGTCACCATGAGCCGAACTGCCCGGCACCGGTCGCGCCGAACGGCGGCGGTTCAGGTGCGTCAGCTTAACCGAGACGACCTCAGCGAACGGTTACAGGGCGACGCCATGGCTGGTGTGCCGTGGTGTCAGGCGGGGAAGCACGGCCTCGGCGAACAGTTCGGTCACGGCCGGGTGCCGTTCCGGCGGGCAGGCGGCCGAGAAGATCACCGTGCCTGCTCCGGCCGCGTGGTATTCCGCGAGCCGGGCCTGCCACCATGTCCGGGTCGCCGTGCAGCAGGTAGCGGTCGGCCAGCGGATCGAAGTCCTGGGCGTAGATCCGGCTGACCGTCTCCACCGCTTCGCGCCGGGCCCGCCCGGGATCGGGGTCGACGCAGCCCCAGATGAACAGGGCCCCGGCTAGCGACGTTCCGGGACGCCCTGCCTGCCGGGCGAAATCCCTGGCCTTGGCCAGGCCGCGCGCGAAAGACTCCGGGCTGACCATGTAGGGCATCCAGACATCAGCGAACCGGCCCGCCCGCCGCATCGCGGGCATCTTGCGGCCGCCCACCCACAGCGGCGGCCGCGGCCGCTGCGCCGGCGGCGGGTCCAGCCGCAGGTCCCGCAGCGACCCGAACTGTCCCTCGGCGGTCACCCTCTCGCCGGACAGCAGCCGCACCAGGACCGCGAGCGCCTCGTCGGTGCGCGCGCCACGCCCGGCCACCGGGACGCCGCTCGCGGCGAATTCCGGCGGGTACTCACCGCCCACGCCGACGCCGAGCTCGAAACGGCCGTGCGATACCAGGTCCAAGGTCGCGGCCATCTTGGCCGCCAGCACCATCGGGTACACCGGCAACAGGGTCACGGCGCTGAGCAGCCGGATCCGTCCGGTGACCGCGGCCGCCGCGGCCAGGGTGACGAACGCGCTGGCCACCGGGCCGTGAAAGAAGACGTGCTCGCCGGCGGCCGCCAGGTCAAAGCCGAGCCGTTCGGCACGCCGGGCTTCACCGGCGATATCACCCGGATCCCCGGTGGTGCCCAGCATGAGGCCCGCCCTCACCCGGCCCCCCCGATGACGCGGCACGGCACGGCGCCGCCGGCCGCAGCGCCTCCCACGACGTGCATGGCGGCGGCCTGGCCGGCGTGCGGCGCACGGAGCGGGTCTTCCGTCGTCATCGCCTCCCACGAGGCCAGGATCTGCCCGGCATGCTGCGGCCATGATCGTGGATCTCACGACCTCGCAGGGCAGGCCGGAATCCGGAAAGGTCCGCTGAGCGTGCCGACTCACCATTGAAGCATCAGCCGGGGAGCTCCCGTCATCGGCGGGTGCCGCTCGCGCTGAGCAGAGCCTGTTCTTGGCCCGTAGCCGATCCTGCATGACCGGGGCTTTTGAAGGCCGGGATCGGGACGGTGCGGAGCCCGGGCCGGCTAAGTACAGGTCGTAATGCTGCAGAAGGCGGGCGACGGGTTACTGCCGGCGGACGAGCTTCTTGTTCTCTCCGGTCGACATCGGACGATCTCCCTTGCTCACTTGCGGACCGGAAACGGGCTGGCTCCTGCAGCATTAGTGCCAGCGTAAGCCAGCCGAACCCAGACGGCCCGCGACCAGCAGGGTGATCAGCTATTTCCTGATAGCGGGCACAAATACAGAGTCGGCTCGGGCCCGCGCGATGGGAGCGCGTTTCGACAACATGATCCAGAAACTCGGCCGTCAGCAGCCAGGCAAGGCCCTCGCCCCGTCGGCGCCTCGCGCAACGAACCGAGCGCGCGGCCCCCTTGGCTGCTCTCGTGGTGGTCAATCCGGGAAACGCCTACTCATGACCGCTGACGGGAAGTCACCGGCACCCGCGGATAGGGGCAGGTACCGCGCGATGTCATGCAGATGCGGTCGCCTGGGGCGGCTTAGCTCTTCTTGTCAGCGCCGGCGGGCCTTGCGCGCCGCCGCTGGGCGTGAGCCTGGTTCTGACGGCAGGCCAGGACCACCGCCAGCGGCCATGCTGCCTGCGCCCCGGCCAGGACCCGCTCGGCCAGGCCGACCTGCCGGCCCCCGGCCATCAGCTCCGCACCGAACCACACGAGCAGGCCAAGCAGCACCCCGGTGGCACTGGCGGAAACAGCCGGCCGCAGTCCAGCCGGCACCAAAACCCCCCGCTTCCGGGCAGCGAGCGGCCAGGCCGCCAGTGCGATGAAGCCAATCGCCGCCCAGAAGGTATGCGGCAGCGAGCTGCCGCCCCCGGCAAGCTCAGGGTTCACCGCTACCAGCATGGTGGCGACACCGCCGGTCATCAGGATGAGCCGCCCGGCCAAGGCCGCCGGCCTCAGCGCCAGCCCCGTCAGGACATAGCACGCTCCCGCCCCCGCCAGCGCGAGCGTCATCACCCACCGGTAGGCAGCGCCCTGCGCCGCGAGGGAGCTGATCGTGTCTGCTACCGGGTTGAAGGAGGGCGGCTGCAGCCCGGCCGCCACCGTCCAGCCGCCCACCAGGAGCACCGGAGCCACGGCCGATGAGACCACACCCCACCACGGCACGCCCCGCACGACCCCACCGTAAGCGAACGGGCGGGCGGCCGTGATCCCTGCGGGGCATGCTCAGCGGCGGAAGAGTGAAACCCGGTCTGGCTCAGTGGAACAAGGGGTGGTGAGGATCCGTGGCACGCCGAATGGGTGCCCGCGTTGTTTCGCTGAACGCTCTTCTCTGCGCGGCCGCCGGATTCGTAGTCACAGACCTGGACCTGGTGTCCGAGCCCCGATGCGCTGGCGGCGGCGCAGCGGTCACTTGATGGATCCCGGCTTGCTGCTCGGCGGCGTTGCGGCAACGCCACGGAACTCAGGACACGGACCGGCAGCGCTGGGCTCTGGTCCGAGTGCGCGCGGTCTGGCGCGTCGGACGTGCAGCTTGAGTGCCGAAGCTAGCTTGCCAGGGCGCTGGGGAATCGGGTCTGGAAGTCCAGTATTCCCACCCACTCCGGTGTGATCGCGATACGGGCCATGGGCTTGCCACCGAGCGTGCTTACCCAGGCTGGGCCTTGTTCTGGGCCGAAATACCGGGTAGCGGCCAGTGCGTACTCAGGGCTCACGTCATCGAGTAGCTCGATGCCCGCCCGCCCTCGCACGAGCAGCACCTTGTGTGGCCAGGCGTTGTCGTCGATGGTGAGCGCGACCCTGGGATCTGCGGCGAGCGCCCTGAGCTTGGGAGCTTTGGATGGCGATCCGAGAACTAATTGATCACCATTCCAGTGAAACCAGATCGGCACAACCCTGGGCGATCCGTCCATCCAGGAGTAGGCGAGACGCGCCGGGTTAGCCGAGCCCAGGAGTGCTTCGGCGACAGGATCCTTGAGTAACTCCAGGCTGCCTTGGTCTGCCATCGGAACTCCCTTCACGATACGAGCGGGGAGGTGGCTGGTCAGCGAGTGACGAAATCGTACACCCGCCCGTCAGGCGGGGAAATAGGCCAGGCGGCTATACAGTTCGGGCCGACGGCGGAAGGCCAGCGGATCCAGGCCGGGCTCCGCCAGGTAAACGCGGCAAGAGCCGCTAACCAATCTCGGTCTGCGGCCCGTTGTTGTGCAACACGGCCTGCTGGTCGTCATTGAAGCTTTCACGCCGGATGACTGCCTCGGCGACCTCGCTGTTCGGTGACCTCGGCAACCGGCTCGGCCAGCCCGAGGCGCTGAACCGCCTCGGCGAGCTCTCGCTCCGCGCCTCAGCCATCAGCCACGCCCACGACCAGCACACCCGGGCGCTAGCGATCGCCAGCGACATCAGCGCAGCCCCAGAGGAAGCACGCGCCGTCGAAGGACTCGGCCAGGCCCTCATCCAGGACGGCAACCACAACAATGGCCTGGACTGTCTGCGTCAGGCGCTCACGATCTACCATCGCACCGGCGCACCGGCCGCCCAGCGCGTCCGGGAGACCCTCCGCAACCCAAGCGCGCATGGATACGCGACGCTCAGGCGTGACTGCCCGCTGGGAAGCGCTCGCGGGGGCACCGTGGCGTGACAGCGTGTGCTCAGGCGCAGTCGTCCGTACCGCTACCGAGCGTCGGTGCGGCGGTCGCAGCAACCGTCAGGAGGAAACCGCGGCCCTCACCAGATCGGCAACCTTCTGCTCTACCGCGGGGCTCCATTTCTGCAGCGCGAACGACACGGGCCACAGGTCCCCTTCGTCGAGGTTCGCAGCGTCCTGGAACTCCAGTGTCGAGTACCGGGTGTTGAATTTGCCCGAGTTCTTGAAGCTGACGACGACCTTGCCGTCCGCATTGGCGTAGGCGGGCATCCCGTACCAGGTCTTCGGCGACAGCGTCGGGGCGGCAGCGCTTACCGTCGCATGGACGCGCTCAGCGACCGCACGATCCTCCGGCGCCATCTTTGCGATCGAGTCGAGGACCGCCTGCAGCCCGTCGGCCTTTTTGGCGTCCTTCTTGCCCTCAGCGCGCAGTTCTGCGGCGCGCTGCTTCATAGCGGCACGCTCTGCAGCGCTGAAGCCGTCGGACCCGGTCTGGGAACTCTTCGCGGGCATTGTCACCCCACCTTTCGACCCCATAGGCTCGGCGCGATACCGGCCAGTTGAACGAAGGCTAGGCCCGCCACGACCGCTGGTGCTTCTCGATTCGTGATCGATGAGGCGACCCGCCGATGCGTGGTGAGCAGCGGCGTTTTCTGCCGAGGTACGTCCGGATCTGCCGCGGCTGGCGAGGCAGGTGGTTGCCCGCGGTCAGCGCGCCGGCGGGTTGCGGGATGATTCTGATCGAGAGGAGCGTTGAAATGGAGGACGCGACATATCTTGTTGTTTGGGTAGGCCTGGGGCTTTGACGGCTCCGGGCCTTGAGAGGTGAGCGTGATGACGGGTTGGTACGCGGAGCGGACGCCGGGCAGGCCGGCCAGGGCCATGATCACCGTGACGCTGCTCGCGCTGCTGCTGGTGGCGGCCGTGCCGGTGGCCCTGCTGGCCGCAGTGGTCATGATGATGCTGGGACACGTCGCCGGGGGGCTCGCGCTGGCTGGCGGCTCCGTCCTCGCCGCCGCCATAGCTGTCGTCCTCGCGGGCATGAGCGGGATGCGGCACCTGCGCAAGCTGCTGTCTGTGGGCAGCTTCGGCGTCGTGCGGCTGAACGGCAGCCAGTACATCGACGTCGCAGAGCCAGAGGGCAGCGGCTACACCAGCCTCGTGCAGCTGGACCACAGCGACTACACCGAAATTCGCTGACCCGACCCTCCCCTTATTGCGTGTGCTTCGGGCCGGGTACCGGCGGCGGATTCGGCTGGTGGTGGCAACGGCGAACCGATCCGTGTTTCGGCGCTATTTCTGGCCATCAGGCAGATGACATCAACGTGCACGGTGACGGCGGACATGCTCTACGCCACAAGCGCGGGGTTGGAGTGATAGTTGTCCTTGGGACTCTAGGTCGTACAAGGCCGTAGCACATAGGCATCAGTTTCTACGCACTTTGCAACCTTGGAATGGTGACGGCCCGATCCCGGTGGGTTGAACGGAGCCACGCCGAGCTGAATGCGGTGCAGGCCCATCTCGCGGAACCCGTAGTCGATGATGACCTGCATCGCGTCCGTAACGTAGCCACGACCGATGTACTCACGACCGAGGGCGATGCCAAGCGTCGCGCACCGGTCCTTGAGGCGCGCGACCCACGCCCCCAATGTTGCCGACCAGCACCGGCGGCTACCGGATCCCGCGGCTGTACGACGTCACCGGCCCAGGAGAGCTACCTCTTCCACGACACCATCCTGGCCAACATCCGCTACGGCGTTCCGCCGCCTCCCTGGCGGAGATCTCGGAGGCCGCCCGGGCGGCGTACATCCACGACCGGATCATGGAGTTCCCCGACGGCTACGACACGATCGTGGGCGAGCGGGGGTACTGCCTGTCCAGCGGCGAGAAACAGCGCCTGGCCATCGCCCGGGTCCTGCTGCACGACCCGCGCATCCTGATCCTGGACGAGGCGACCTCCGCGCTCGACACGGCCAGCGAGCGGGAGGTCCAGAAGGCCCTCGACGCCCTCATGGGGTCACGGACCACCATCGCCATCGCCCACCGCCTGTCCACCATCGTCAACGCCAGCGTCATCAACGTCATCGACGCCGGGCGCGTGGCGGAATCCGGTACCCACCGCTCCCTGCTGCGCCAAGGCGGCGTGTACACGTCGCTGTACCAGGAGCAGTTCGAGGGTGGCAAGATCCAATGGCGGTGCCCCGACGGCGACATCCTGGCCGACGGCACCATCCGGCACCGGCAATCACAGCCGGCGTAGCCATTGCTATAGCACCGGTCACGATGGCCTGGCTCAGGGAGCCGCCTTTGGAGCTATCGGTGCGCAGAACCGCCAGATCGGCGGCGGCGGGGCTGATGGACGCAAGGCAGTCACAGATGGCCCACAATTAGGCGGGATTATGCGCCGAGTTCAAGCGGCGGCGTGAACCGGGTGCTATGCCCGGCCGGCTAGTCACGCAAGGTCCGGGGTAGGCCGAAGTGGGGGAGCAGGCTGTTGTCGCCGAACCGAGTGATAGCGCAGATCTTGTCGCTGGCCAGGGTGAGCACGACGAGGCTATGGGCGTGTGCGATCGGTGCGTGCGGGTCGGCGAGGTAGTAGCCGAACGCGGGCTGGTTGTTGGCGCGGGTGGGCACAAGCCGGGCCGCGCGGGTCCCCCACCAGGTCCGGGTCTGGAAGAATTCGGCGATCGCGGCGTGGCCCTGGTATTCCAGCGGCTCGGGCGGCATCGTCAGCCGTGCGTCGTCGGTGAGCATGGCCACCAGGCGCTCGGTGTCGGCGGCCTCGAACGCGTCCGCGAACCGGCTGGTGAGTTCGCGTTCCCGGGCCGACCGGGGTGCGGGGGCGGTGTCGCGGCCCGCGGCGGGCTGCTGGGCGGCGAGCGTAGCGCGGGCCCGCTGCAGGGCGCTGTTCACCGATACCTCGCTGACTTGGAGCATGCCGGCGGCCTGTGCCGCGGGGTAGCCGAGCACGTCCCGCAGCACCAGGACGGCGCGCTGGCGGGGCGGTAGGCGCTGCAGGCCGGCTACGAACGCCAGCGCGAGCGCTTCCTTGGTCTCGTAACGGGCTTCGGGACCGGGCGTGGTGTCGGGCATGTCATCGAGCAGCGCGTCCGGGTAGGGCTGCAGCCACAGCGGCTCAGCCCGGCGGGTGGGCGCTGGCGGCGGGGCAGACCACTGGTACCTGACCGCAGCCGCCGGGCGCCGGCCGGTGTCGCGCAGCGTGTTCAGGCACCGGTTGGTCGCGATCTTGTACAGCCAGGAGCGCATCGAGGCACGTTCCTCAAACTGGCCGAGCCCGCGCCAGGCGGCCAGCAGCGTTTCCTGCAGCGTGTCCTCGGCGTCCTGTACTGAGCCGAGGATCCGGTAGCAGTGCAGCTGGAGCTCGTGCCGGTGGGGGTCGGTGAGCTCGCGGAACGCTTCCCCGTCGCCCGCCCGGGCGCGGGTCAGCAGTGTAGTCACGATCGCATCCTCGCATCGCCTCCTCCTCCGCCTGGCCCTGAAAGGTAAGGACACCGGCCAGGTCGGAAAGTCACCGGCCATTTCGCGGCTGCTCGCGGTGTCTCAACCAGAGCAAGCGTCACAACGCAAAAACTGGAGGACGTGTGAATACCGTGAGCAGGCAGGATGCCGTGACCCGCGCCGAGGGCTGGGCCGTGGCGCTGGCGTCAGTGGCGTCGTTCATGGTCGTGCTGGACCTACTGGTCGTCGCGACCGCGCTGAGCACGATCCGACGTGACCTGGGCGCCTCGATCGGGGAGCTGGAGTGGACGGTCAACACCTACACCCTGACCTTCGCGGTGCTGCTGATGACCGCGGCCGCCGCGGGCGACCGGTTCGGCAGGCGGCGGGTCTTCACCGCCGGCCTGGGCATGTTCGCCGCGGGCTCGGCGGCGTGCGCGCTCGCGCCCGGGGCCGGTGCTCTGATCGCGGCGCGCACCGTGCAGGGGATCGGCGCGGCGATGGTCATGCCGCTGGCGCTGGCGCTGCTGAACGCGGCCGTCCTGCCGCAGCGCCGCGGCTGGGCGATGGGTATCTTCGGCTCGGTGACCGCCCTGGCGGCGGTAGTGGGGCCGGTACTGGGCGGCGCGATCACCCAGGGCATCGCCTGGCAGTGGATCTTCTGGCTGAACGTGCCGATCGGCCTGCTCGCCATCCCGCTGGCGCTGCGCCGCCTGGAGGAGAGTTACGGGCCGAGCGCCGCACTGGACCTGCCCGGCGTGGCGCTGGGCACCGGCGCGGCGCTCGGGCTGGTATGGGGCATGGTGCGCGGCAGCTCGGCCGGCTGGACCAGCCCCGAAGTCGCCGGGGCGCTCGCGGCGGGCGCGGTGCTGGTCGTGGCGTTCACCGGCTGGGAACTGCATACCCGCGCGCCGATGCTGCCGATGCGCCTGTTCGCCGTCCGCGGCTTCTCCGCGGGCAACGCCGTGGCTTTCCTTGTGAACGCATCGCTGACTGGGGCGGTTTTCTTCATGGCCCAGTTCCAGCAGGTCGGCCTCGGCCAGGATCCGCTCGGCGCCGGGTTGCGGCTGCTGCCCTGGGGCGTGGCACCGTTCCTGATCGCGCCGAGGGCGGGGAAGCTGGCCGACCGGATCGGCGAGCGGCCGCTGGTCGTCTCCGGCCTGCTGCTGCAGGCCGCCGGGTTCGCTTGGATCGCCGTCATCACCGCCCCGGGGCTGGCCTACCCGGCAATGCTCGCACCGATGATGATCTCCGGCGCCGGGCTCGGGCTGGCCCTGCCCGCGGTCACCAAGGCCGTGGTCGGCTCGGTCCCGCGCGGCGACATCGGCAAGGCGTCGGGCAGCTTCACCATGATGCGCCAGCTGGGCGGAACGTTCGGCGTCGCGATACTGGCCGCCGTGTTCGCCGCGGCCGGCGGCTACACCTCAGCCGCCGCGTTCAGCGCCGGGTTCGCGCCCGCCATAGCGGCCGCGGCCGGCCTGGCTCTGGCCGGAGCCCTCGCTGCACTGGCCCTGCCGGGCCGGCTAGGCCAGGCACAAGACGCGCCGGCCGAACGGGTGGCAACGGCCCGCCAGGCCAGGACCGCCGAGGCGGTAGCAGCCGGGTAGTGAGCATAATCACGGCGCGGCCGCCCGTAACCCGCCGAGCGGGCCGGCGGCCGCGCCGCCGCCACGCAGCCGAGACCCAGCGATCAGATGACCCATCTTCGCGGAGCGTCTGGTGTTGCTACTCGACCATCCCAAGATTGCTGTTCGCGCCCATGGCCAATGTTGGCGCAGAGCAGCCAGATCTGGGCGATGATGGCAATGTCGTCACGAACACTCGGCCGCGCCGAACGGCGGGAATGTTCTCCCTGGGCTTCTCGATCACTCAGCGTGCAGCTGTCGACAAACCTGGCCCGATGCTCGCTGCCGACTCGGTGCGACGTGACTGGGCCGGAAATCGCCGTCGGCCCAGTCGCTCGTCGATGTGCGAGCGAATGTCCTGGCCGCCGATGGCCAGATTCTGCCGGATCGGACGCGCGCTGCACGCGGCATGTGCGGATGGCCGGGGTGCACCGCTTCGGCTTCCGTAATGTGGAACTCGCCCGGGTCGGCCCGTTCCTGCTGCTGGCCGGGAATACCGCCGCCTACCGGGACCGGGTGGCGACCATCCTGGTCGGCGCGCTTACGCCGGTGATCACCGCGATCGAGGCCGCCGGTGGCCAGGTCATCGAAGGCCCCGCACCGGCTCCAAATGGGGACCGGCTCATCGCCCGCCATCCCGACGGCGCAGTCTTTGAATACATCGAGGCCGTGCTCGCGAGGCAGAGGTTATTGATTCCCGCAGTCGGCACGCCCGGCAACCGGGGCCGGCAGGGCTGGCCAGCCGCGCAAGAAAGCGAGCAGGTCAGCGTTGGCCCTGTTCTGGAGCGTCGAGGTAAAATTGGGCCTAAGCGGGCTCGTACCGCTCGCCGAGGGCCCTGGCGATCTCAGCCATGAACGGTGGTGAACAGGGGCCCATCTCTTTGACTTCGGAGAAGTTGTCGAAGAGCCACAGCGGACCGGCATCCGTCGTCTCGCCAGGAGACAGCGGCTGGCCGAAGACGGCTACGGCTCCGGCGTCGCTGATCCAGGCAGTCTGACCGCTGTCGTCGGCAACCTGCCAGCCGTCAAGAATCAGTCGGCCCCCGCTGCCGTAGATGCGGATCTCCCGGGCCGTTGCGCCTTCAGCGCTGACCACGACGCGCTCGTACTCGTGGCGGACCCTGTTGTCATCGCCCATTCTGGAACCTTCTTCCCCTGCAGCCGTCATCTTCGCGGACGGATAGGGTGGCGCGTCCGACCGCATGTCCACGCGGAGCCACTCCAGGCATCCTGCCCGGCTCAGCGCGGCCAATCACCCCGAAAGGACCCCGGCTTAAGGGGCTGAGCGCTCCTCAGCCGTTGTCCAGGAACACGTGGACGCCAAGATCGCCGGGCCTCAATCGTGACCAGCCATTCATCGGGTACCATTGCTGCTCGACTTTGCGCAACCGCCGACGGCCAAGCCGGGCGGCGACCATCAAGATCACACTGGCAACTGCAGGCCGCTTGATGGAATATCTCATCTGAGTTCCTTTCGGGCGCGCTGTGGTGCCGCTATTCCAGCGGAAGAAGCGCTTGGCCAGGTAGCCGAACACCAGTGCGTATCCCGCGAGGACCACCATCGCGGCCGGGCTCTTCGGTGCGCTGATCCGAAGAGCACGATGCTCACGGTGATGAGCAGTGCCAGCATGACCGCCACCAGCCAGGCCTGGACGACAATTTGCGCGGCCAGCGCCCAGTATGCGGGGCACCGGTGTCGTTGACAGGCGGCGCAGGATGCCCAGCTCACGGTAGGAAACCAGCGCCTGGGAAGGTAGGTGAAGGCGATCATCGCGATCGAGAAGGTCATGAGGATCGGGGTGTATGTCGAAAGCCGAGGCACGGCCCCGGCTGCCGGGCAGTCGGCCTGGAGCGGAGGCTTCAGGCGGTCGCGGGCGGCCGGGTGACCGAAAGCTCCGGCGGGATGCCGCGGTAGGGCTCAATCTCCACGAGGGCCAACTGGCCCGTGCAGCCCTGGCTGAGAGTCGAGGAGGGGCGGTCGGCGGTGAGCACGTTGGGGTTGCCATGACGGCAAAAGCCCGGGTTGGCCGGGTCCGGGTCGTACCAGGCGCCGGTGGAAAGCTGAGCGACCCCCGGCCGCACCGCTTCATCGACAGCCAGCCCGGCCAGGCAGGCACCCCGGTCGTTGAAGATCCGCACGAGATCGCCGTCGCGCAGGCCGCGGGCCGCCGCGTCGGCAGGATGCAGCCGCACCGGTTCACGCCCGGCGATCTTGAGCGACTGGCTGTGCGCGCCGACGTCAAGCTGGCTGTGCAGCCGGGACCGCGGCTGGTTGGCGACCAGCTGCAGGCCGAAGCGCCGGGCGGCGGGGGAGCCGAGCCATTCGTCCGGTTCGCGCCAGACCGGGTGGCCAGGGCAGTCCGGATACCGGTAGCTGCCGATGGTCTCAGAGAAGATTTCGATCTTCCCGGTCGGCGTGGTGAGCGGATGGCCCTCCGGGTCGGCGCGGAAATCTGCAAATGCCACTTGCGGCTCGCTGGCCACCGGCAGTTCGAGGCCGCCGCTTGCCCAGAACTCGTCAAAGCCCGGTACTGCCTGCCCGCGCTCAGCCAGATCGCCCCGCCACTCTTCGTACAGGTGGCGCAGCCAGTCCATAGTGGTGCGGCCCTCGGTGAAATCCTTGCCGACGCCGAGCCTGTCCGCTAGCCCCGCGAAGATGGCGTAGTCGTCCCGGGCTTCGCCGTGCGGCCGGGTCAGCGTCGGCATCGGGAAAAACATCCGGTCGTTCTGCCCGGAACCGTAGTCGTCACGTTCGATGGACATGGTGACCGGCAGCACGATGTCGGCGTGCCGGGCGGTCGCTGTCCAGAACGGGTCATGCACCACCACCGTCTCCGGCCGGGCGAACGCCTCGCGCAGCCGGGCGAGGTCCTGGTGGTGGTGAAACGGGTTACCGCCGCACCAGTACACAAGCTGGATGTCCGGGTAGGTCAGCCGCTGCCCGTTGTAGTTGTAGGCAGCACCGGGATTCAGCAGCATGTCGGCGATCCGCGCCACCGGGATAAAAGCGGAAACCGCGTTCCTGCCCTGCGGCAGCCGCGGCACCGGGACCTGGGGTGCCGGCTCGCCGACCAGGGACGCGGACCCGTAGCCGTGGCCGAAACCGCCGCCCGGCAGCCCGATCTGGCCGAGCATGGCAGCGAGCACCACACCGAGCCACAGCGGCTGCTCCCCATGGCGAGCGCGCTGTAGTGACCAACTGACGGTCACCAGGGTGCGCGCTGCTGCCATCTCGTGTGCGAGTTCCCGGATACGCGCCGCTGGCACGCCCGTGATCGCTTCAGCCCACGGGGGGTTCTTAACGACGCCGTCTGCCTCCCCACGCAGGTAACGGGCGAACTGCGGGTAACCGACTGTGTAACGGTCCAGGAAGTCGGTGTCCGCCAGGCCGCCGGCGTCCAGCACCTGGGCGAGCGCAAGCATCAGCGCGGCGTCGGTGCCGGGCCGCGGTGCGATCCATTGGGCCTGTGCCTCGGCGGGCGTGTCGTCGCGGATCGGGCTCACCGAGACGAACCGGCAGCCCCGTGCCCGGGCGGCGCTCACCCAGCTGCGGGAATTGTGCCGGGACACCCCGCCCGGTGACACCGCCGCGTTCTTGGATGATAGTCCGCCGAAGGCGACCACCAATTCGCTGTGCTCCGCGACCACGGACTTGGCCGTGGCACAGGTGAGCAGCACGTTCACGTCGGCGATCACATAGGGCAGCAGCACCGTGGAGGTGCCGAGACTGTAGCTGTTCACGTGCCGCACATAGCCGCCGAGGCAGTTCAGGAACCGGTGCACCTGGCTCTGCGCGTGGTGGAACCGTCCTGCGCTGGCCCAGCCGTACGAGCCGCCGTACACCGCTTGCGCCCCGTGGTCCCGGTAGATCCGGCGCAACTCTCCGGCTAGCAGGTCCAGTGCCGTGTCCCATGGAACCAACACGAACGGCTCGTCGCCGCGCCCCGGCGCACCTGGGCCATGGTCCAGCCAGCCCTTGCGCACGTACGGCCAGGTGATGCGGGCCGGGTGATGCTGGGCCGAGGCGACGTTACCGATCAGCGGCACCGGCTCCGGGTCACCGCGCCACGGTCGCACCTCGGTCAGCCGCTCGCCATCGCTGACCGCCTCGAATGCCCCCCAGTGCGTCAGATGGACAGTCATGCCGTCAATCGTAATCGCCGGGGGGCGACGCGGCTGTTGGCGCTGACGGCCCTATACGAACCCCTGCGCGGCCTTCCATGACGGTGCGGGGACCGTGGATCCTTCGGCCGGCAGTAATACCTCCGGTAAGGTTCCCAGCGTGCCGGCGGAGTTCTCCATCTCGAACGAGCGGGATGCCCTCACCTATTTCCTCGACCGGCAGCGAGGTGCGCTGGTCAGGAAGGTCCAAGGGGTCAGTGACGCCGACGCGCGCCGGGCACCGACGGCCAGCTCTCTCTCATTGCTCGGCCTGCTCAAGCACGCGGCGGTGTGGGAGGACCGGTGGTTCCAGGGCATCGTGGCTGGGCGTCCCCTCCCTGATGGCTGGCGGAAGCATAAGTCCTCGATTCCCGACGAGGACTTCATCGTCGGCGACGGGGATACGGTCGAGCAGTGGGTGGCTCGCTACGAGGAGGCAGCGCAGACGTCCCGGCAGATCGCTGCCGACATGGAGCCCGGCGAGTCCTGCGCGCGGACGGATGTCATCGGCTGCAACCTCCGCTGCGTGCTGCTGCACTTGATTGAAGAGACCGCCCGGCACGTCGGCCACGCTGACCTCATCCGGGAGACTCTCGACGGGAGCCGGGGGATCTAGGCCGGATGCTGGTACGGGTCACCGTCGGTGATGCTGCTGAGCACCGGGCTAAGGATCAGCGGATTCACCGGCCTGGCCGCCGATCCCGTGGTGCTCATCGGCGCCGGGCCGTGGCTGCACGTCCCGGCGGCCAGTCCACCTGGGTGCCCTTGCCGCGGGCGGCCGTCGGGACCCGCCCGGCGTCAGCCGTGAAGGTGAGGTCATCATTCTGTGCGCTCGTTTCCGGCGGTTGGGATGCCTGAGGATCTTGAGCGGGAGCGCGGTCTCGGCGGTCGCCCGTCGCCGCGTATGCGGTCAGATCTAAACAAGTTGCCGATTCGGGTTGCTCATCCGGGCTGGGCCCGCAATCGAAATTCGGTGGGCTGCAGCGCTCCTGGTCATCCGTGCCTCACTGCCGGCGCTTCCCGCAGTGTCATCCTGCGGGTGAAGCGCTTGACGAGGGCCGAGCGCCTCAGGAAAAATATGTTTACGGCGGCGACCGGTCGCTGAGCTGTGGAACATCCGCCCCAGTCGGGTTCCATTTGGCAAAGGGGATTCGCCCTCCCGGTCGTCGATGTCACAGGCCATCTTCCAACACCGCGTCGCTGGGGGACGAGGGTGCTATGGGGCAATACCGCTAAGTTAAGGGTTTGATACGGTAGAATCTGGCGATGGCGAGAGTTGGGCGAGTAAAGCTATCTGCTAATGAGCCACCAGTTGTGCGGTTGACGGACCGCATCTCGCTGGGTGTCCTGGCCGAGGTTTCTCCTCGTGATGTCATCGAAGATGTTCTTACCGAGACAGGTCGGCGGGAACAAAGAACGCGGCTGCTTCCGGCGCATGTGATGGTGCGTTTCTGCCAGGCGATGTGCTTGTTCTTCGACGACGATTACGAGGAGGTTATGCGCAAGCTTGTCGGGTCGCTTAGGTCGATGAGTTCCTGGCGGGATGACTGGAAAGTCCCATCGACCTCAGCGATTGCCCAGGCCCGGCAACGGCTGGGGGCCGAGCCGGTACGTGCGCTATTCGAACGGACTGCAGTTCCGGTCGCCGGGCGCGGCACAAAGGGAGCCTGGCTTGGCTCGCGGCGGCTGATGGCGGTTGACGGTTTCATGATGGACGTTCCAGATACTCCGGAAAACGCCGCCGAATTCGGTCGTAAAAGCAACGGGACAAAGGCCAGTGCCTTACCGCAGGTGCTCACGGTGGCGCTGGGGGAATGCGGTTCCCATGCCATAGTCGGAGCCGCCTTCGGACCATGCAATTCAGATGAGCGGGCCCTGGCTGGGCAAATCCTGTCCTGCCTGGAGCCCGATATGCTGATAACCGCCGACCGCAACTTCTACAGCTTCGCCTTGTGGAAGGCATTCCGCCAGGTTGGCGCTGACCTGCTGTGGAGGGTCAGCGCGAGCGTCGGGCTGCCCGTCCTGAGGTGGCTGCCGGACGGCTCATATCTTTCGCTGATATGCAATCCGAAGATTCGCAGCCGCCGACGCGAGGAACTGGTCAGCGACGCCCGGGATGGCACCGTTATTGATTCCGGCGAAGGATACCTGGTCCGTGTTGTCGAATATGACATCCCGAACCGGGAAGGCAGCGAAGCCGGCGAAATCATCTGCGTCATGACATCGATCCTCGACCCTGCCGAGGCGACTGCGGAGGAGTTGGCCGCTGGTTACTATGAACGGTGGGAGTGTGAAGGACTTATTGACGAAGTCAAAACACATCAGCGAGGGCCGGCAAGAGTGTTGCGGTCGAAGTCGCCCGACATGGTGCGCCAGGAGATCTGGGCACTGCTACTCACTCATTACGGAATCCGGCGCCTGATGTGCAACGCAGCAGACGAGATCGGCGAAGACCCTGACCGGCTATCATTCATGCGGTCTCTCCGCGTCATCCGCCGCCACCTCACAGGGCAGGCGGACTTTTCCCCCTGAACGCCGGAAGAAAGCACTCGGCGAAACCATCGCCGAAATCAATGAACGGCGGACCAAAGGCCGGAGAAACCGCACTAACCCACGCGTCATCAAACGAGAGCGCCACAACTATTACATTGTCAAGAAGCCCCATCACCACGGGACTCGCCACGATGACCCGCCCACGATCCGCATCCGCGCCTTGAGCCTAACTTAGCGGTATTGTGCTATGGGGAGGCTTTTCCATGACCAAGGACGCCAGCTTCAAAAAGGTTGTCCGGCGCCACGCCGAGGAGACTGGGCAGCGCTACACCGAAGCGCTGACGGATATAGAGGGTCTCGGTGCGCGAATGCACCACGAGCCCGTTGCCGAGCGCCTTCTCGCCCATCTCCGGGATCGCTACGGCATTGACCCGGTCGCGGCGACGAAGCTCAGTGTGCACAAGACCTACGTGTTCCGCATCGACCGCAATGATGGCAGCCCGTGGGTCGCCCGCGCGTTCCCCCCCGCTCGGCCGCGTGCCGGTGTTGAGGGTGACGCCGCGACCCTGGGATTCCTGGAGCGGCAGCACTATCCCGCGGAGCGCCTGGCGGTCGACGAAGCGGTATCTGACTTCGATGGCAGCGCGGTCCTCGTGACGCGGTTCGTTGAAGGCGCCCAGCTCCCCGACGGTGCCGCGAAGTCCGCCATGATGGGTGACCTGCTCGGACGGCTGCACGCGCTGCCGTACGACGATTCCGTCAGCCGCCCGGGTGGAGCGAGTGGTGAGGACCCGAGTCATGAGGGCACGCCGCGTCAGGACCTGCTGGCGGCCCTGTCGTTTCTCGATGCCGTCGACACGAAGGTCGCGGCCGCCGAGCGCGGGCGATTCGAGCAGCTCCGCGACCAGGTGCGTTCGGCCGACGACGGCCATGGCCTTCCGGAAGGCTTGCTGCACGGAAACCTCCTCCACGCCCCCGATCACGCCGTCCTGAGCGAACAAGGGCCAGTCGCGATCAACTGGAAAGCGTCCGGGCGCGGACCGCGCCTCGCCGACTTCGCTTACCTGATGTGGGGCACGGGTTCGTGGAACCCACGTCGGCCGAACCAGGAGTGGATTGACGCTGCTGTCAACGCCTACCGCCGACACATCGAGCCGACCGACGAGGAACTCGACCGGCTCGAGGCAGTCATGCATATCCGGACGCTCTACCTCGCCTGTTTCGGCTACCGGCGCGCCCTCACCAACGGCTCGACATCCCACGAGTGGGGCTTCATCGAACCACCCGAGTACTTCAGCTCCACCGCAGCCGCAACCCGAGTCGCGTTCCGCCGGTAGGTCGTCGGTGCGGCAACGGAATGACGGTGGTTCGTCAGCGGCGGCCCAGATGTCTCGGGTGAGTGCGCCCGTAGAGGTCCCGGTGGACATCGTCGAGCGGGTCCGCACGCTATGCCTGGCGCTGCCCGAGGTGACGGTGCGGGTCGACGGTTGGGCGCAGTCGTTCGACATCTGGCGGAGGTCGTTCTGCTTGCTAATGGCACGGGAGGGCCCGACCGGCAAGCCCGTCCCGCTGCCCTGACCCGAGCCTGCGCAGGCCCAGGCGGTCATGGAAGACACAAATAGCCGCGAGGGGTGGCTGATTCGCGTGGGCAGGCTGGCCGTGTCTGGGGAGCCTGGCGAGGTGCCTATTCGGGCGTGAAGAGTGTCAGCTGTATCCCGTCTGGTGCCTGGACTCGGGCGTTGCGGTCGCCCCATGGCGTCATGACCGGCTGCGCGACCCGCACGGCGCCAGCCGCGACGAGCCGCCCTGCCCGGTCGTCGCTGTCCGCGACCTTGACCGCCAGCCGGACCCTCCCGGACACCCGGCGGCCGGCCTCGATCTCGTCGACCGCCTCGGCCTGTGCCTCGTCGAGCAGTTCGAGCGTCGCCCGGCCTGCGTCGAGGACGACGACCCGTCCGCTCGCCGAACTCCAGTCGGCAACTTGATCGAGTCCCAGCGCGTCACGATAGAACGCCAGCGCCTGGTCGAAGTCTTGCACCGTGAGCGCGACACGCAGCTCCCTCACACTAGTCATGACCTACTTTCTAGCCTGCTCACCTAGCCTTCGCATCGCCCGGTCCCATCGAGCTGACGCCCGCAAACACCGCGTCTGGCGCCAGGCGGGCTTGCCGGGATGGCTGGTGGGCACTGCGCAGGAATGGCGGATCACAACGAGTCAGTCCCGGCCCAGGCCAGCGCCCTGGTCCCGCATGCACTTGACCAGCTCCCGCGACACGAGGCGCGGTCGTGCCGAATTGACCGGTCGGCTGCTCTGCTAAGCCCATCGGAACGGGCCTCTCCGCAAGCATCTGCCACGCTTACCAAGTGTCACCAAATACCAATACCAGGAGCCAGCCCGAAACCTTAATGGTGTCCTACTCACTTGAATACCAGAACTGGAGTATATACGGCAACGGCTAATTGCATCTCGCTCAAGGGATGACTTCTCAGATGTTTCAGAGCCCGGCGCAGCACAGCTCATCTGGCCCTAGCCATATTGCCCTGACAACTAGCAATCACCCTGACTTACACAATGCACTTGTGATATCATTCAGGTTCTGAGAACTACGGGGGAGATCATGCATGTTCCGTCAGATAGTCGCCATCCGGTGGGCTGATGACGTCTCACCAGAGGCGAAACAGGGATACCGCGACGCGCTCGACGCGCTTCGCGCCATACCGGAGCTGCTCGCGCTCACCTGGGGCGACGACGCCCGCCACTTTGAGGGCAACTTCGACTTCGCGGCCGTGATGGACTTCGCCGACTTCGCCTCGGCCCGCAGCTACGTCGAGCACCCGCTCCACCAGACCTACATCCGTGACCACGCGAGCAAGGTCATCAGCGATCGGGTCATCGTCCAGCACGACTGGACTCCGCCACCACCCTCCTGACACCGGACCGCCGCGCGGCAACATGGCGCCTTGCTGTTCGAACATCCGCTCATGTGGCTTTTGACGTGCGGATTTGGGGCAGTCGGGCGTCCGGTGCTCGGGCGGATCTCGCGCTAGCGTCGCGTGGCGGCAGGTGCCATGGCGAGGAAAGTTTCCTGGGCCAGGTCGATGTGGAAGCTGGGCTCCAGGAGCGTCTTTGGGCTGCGGTGAAGTTTGCCTGGTCCTGCTTGCTGTAGTTCCCGAAGGAGGATGCCTGGAACCGGGCCATCGGGTCCGCGGCGTTGCGCCGGGCAGTCTCGACCATCGCGGCGCCGATGTCGATGGCAGTCAGGCTGAGCGCCCGCCCGGGCCAGCTCCCGGGTGAGCTGGCCTGTGCCGCAGCCGATCTCGAGCACGGCGGTCCCCGGGCCGATCGCTGTAGTCGTGAAATAGAGTCGACGATCTCGGCGGGATAACCCTGGCGGGTGGCGTCATACAGCTCAGCGACGCCGTCGAAAAGATCTCGCTGCCGCTCCGCGTCCTGCGTTGCTCGTCAGTCTCGGCGGCCACGACCACAGTCTGCCCGGAATTGTCTCCAGCGAGGCCGCCGCCAGCACGGGACGCAAATGGCCGCCTCCGGCGCCATCGGGTAGCTAGCTGTTCCGCATTGATGCACGCGGTCCGGCAAGGCGGGCTGGCCCGGCTGAGTGTGCAGCCAGGTTCGCTTGAGGCCGAAGGCCCGGTGCCAGCGCTCGTCTTGTCCGGCCGCGCTGCCGTCATGTGTCATGGTGTCTGCGTGGGTGAGGAGCCGTGGGATGCCTACGACAGGATGGGCCCGAGCTTTCAGCAGCACGCGGCGGACAGTGCGTACAATGCGCATTACGACCGGCCGGCGGTGCTGGCCGCGCTGGGACCCGTTACCGGCCGGCGGGTCCTGGATGCAGCCTGCGGCCCCGGCCTGTACCTGCGTGAACTGCTGGCGAGGGGCCGAGGTCACCGCCTTTGATGCGAGCCCGGTCATGGTGAGCCTGGCCAGGCGGCGGACGGCAGGCCGGGTGCGGATCGACCAGCTGGTGCTCGGGGAGTCCCTGCCTTACCCCGATGGTGCCTTCGACCTTGTCGTCTGCGCGCTGGCCATTCACTACGCCGGCGACCGCGCGGCCGCATTCGCCGAGTTCTGCCGCGTCCTGCGCCCTGGCGGGGCAGCGGTGGTATCGACGCAGCACCCGGTGATGGACTGGCTCGCAAAGGCGGCTCGTACTTCCATGCCACGCTGGAGACCGACATCTGGCATACCCCGTCGGGAGACCAGCCAGTGCACTTTTGGGGTGAACCGCTGTCAGCTCTGTGCACGGCTGCCACCGATGCCGGATTCCTCATCGAAAAACTCATCGAGCCAGTCCCGGCCGAAACAATGCGCGAACGCTATCCCGAGGACTACGAGAAACTGAGCAAGGAACCAGGATTCCTGATCCTGCGCCTTCTCAAGCCAGCCAGACCGAATCCCAGCACTCCGAACTGACCCGTGCGCGGCCCGTGCGAAGGGCCGCTGCAGTCCGTAGGCTGGCGGGCCATGGCCCCCGAGGTGGCACAGCAGCGCCGTTCACGAGGAGGCCAGCTGGTGAACGCGAGTATCGTCATCGCGATCTGCGCCACGGTGATCGCCGTGTTGTCCCTGGCGGTCTCGGTGTACGAGGCCCGGGCGACACGGCGCCACGATCGCATCTGCATGCGCCCGCACCTGGCGCTGCAGGCCAGCTTGCGCCAGGGCAGCAGGGCGGGCCTTCAGCTCGTCAACGCCGGCCTCGGCCCAGCGGCGATCACCAGGACCGTCCTCACGCTTGACGGCGAGCCACTGGGGAGAGTCCGGCGAGGCCAGCATCAACGTGCTCCGCGGCAAGCTCGCGGTCCGCCCGGCCGCGGTCACCTTCACAAAGACCATCCTCGCCACCGGCTACGACCAGTTCCTGCTGAGCGCCGGGCCCTTCGACCGGACCGGGCACGCCGAGTTCGCGGAGGTGGTCAGGCACCGGCTCGGACTGGAGATTCACTACGAATCCCTTTACGGCGGAGAAGGCTACAAGACCGAGTGGAAGCCAACGCCGGCAACCTCATAGACCGGCCCAGATAGTGCCTATCATCGCGCGCTCCCGATTACCGTTTTCATAGCCGCAGCGGGTACGGCGGGCTACTTGTCTAGGCAGCGGCGGAGGCCAATTGCGGACCTGTGCGCTGCCCGTGCTGGCGGCCGAGCACACGCTGATCTCCTGTCGGCCCTGAACGGGCTATGGGTCTCGGCGGCCACTGGCGCGGACATCGAGGCACTGGGCGTCGAACGGAGCCAGCGGACCCTGGTGATCGCCCGCAAGGGCGGCAAGGTCGTCACCGTCCCGCTCACGCCGCAGACAACGTGGGCGACCGGCCTGGTAATCGGCGAGGGCTGCGGAGGACCTATCTTCCTCGCGCCCGGCTCTTCCTCGCGTCGGGCGGATCGTCCGCCGGGCAGCCCGCCGCGCCGGGTCGCCAAGCCCTTCGGCCCACACAACCCGCGGCACGGGTTCATCACCGCGGTGCTGGACGCCGGCATGCCGCTCCGCGATATGCAGAAGCTGCCTCGCACGGCTACCCCCGCACCACCATGCGCTATGACCGGGCCCGCGCGTCGCTGGACTGCGCTCCTTTCAGGTCAACTGCGCCTGCCGAGACCAGGAGCGGCCGGGTGATGGTGTTGCGGGCTTGCTGGTCGGTCCCGGCGGGGATCAGATCGCGGTCATCGGTCCGCCCGGCCCGTGATGGTGGGCTGGTCCGACGCAGGACGGTGAGGGCGATAATGACGGCGGCGACCAGGAGCGCGGCGCTGAGGGTCAGGCCGAGTGCGTATCCGTCGTTGAGGGCCTTGGGCGTGGCGGTCTGGCCGGCGCGGTTGTGCGCGACGGTGGCGAGGGCGGCGAGTCCGAGCGAGGCGCCGATCTGGCGTGAGCTGTTGAGCAGGCCGGAGGCGGTGCCGGTCTCGCGGGGCGCGACGCCGGCGGTGGCGGTGGCGACGACCGGTCCCAGGCAGAGCCCGAAGCCGACGCTGGCGACGATCGAGGGACCCAGGACGTTGGTGGTGAAAGCGCCGTCTGGGCTGATCAGGCCGAACCATGCAAATCCGGCCGCGGTCAGCAGCCCGCCGATGACCAGAAGTGTGCGGGGAGCGAGGCGGTAGCCGAGCTTGACGGCGAGCACGGAGCCGGCGACCACGCCGAGGGCGAACGGCAGGAACATGATCCCGGTCAGCGCAGGCCCGGTCCCGAGCACTCGCTGGAGGTAGAAGGACACGAAGTAGAAGGCCGAGGCCATGGCTGCACCGACCAGGAGGTTGTAGGCGTTGGCGCCGGCGACCGAGCGGTTGGCCAGCAGGCCGAGCCGGATCAGCGGTTCGCGGGCGGTGGTCCGCTCGGCGTAGATGAATGCGGCCAGCAGCGAGGCGGCGACCGCCAGGGTCGTCACGGTTACTGGCGAGGTCCACGAATACTGATCGGTGCGGACGACGCCGAACACCAGCAGGGTCATGCCAGCTGTGGCCAGGATGGCACCGAGGATGTCCGGGCGGCCGCTGCGAACCGGGGACGGGCTGGCGGGGACACCCCGCCAGGCCAGGGCCAGCGCGCAAGCGGCCATCGGCACGTTCACGAACATCACCCAGCGCCAGCTGGCGTACTCAGTGAGCAGGCCGCCGATCAGGACGCCGAGGGCGCCGCCGGCAGCGTTCATCGCGCTCCAGACTCCGAAGGCCCGGACACGGGCCTTGCCCGTGGGGAACGTCGCGGTCAGCAGCGCCAGCGCGGCCGGAGCCAGTGCGGCGGCCCCGATGCCCTGCGCGGCACGGGCGGCGACAAGATGGCCGGGTTCCTGGGCGAGGCCACCGGCGAGTGAGGCGAGGCCGAACAGGACGAGCCCGGCCAGCAGCACCCGCTTGCGGCCGTACCGGTCGGCGGCCTTGCCACCCAGCAGGAGCAGCCCGCCGAAAGTGAGCGCGTAGGCGTAGATCACCCAGGTCACGCCCACCGCGCTGAAGCCCAGGCCGGCCGCGATCCGAGGAAGTCCGACGTTCACGACCGACAGGTCAAGCGACACCATGAACTGCACGACGGCCACCGCGGCGAGGGTGAGACCCGGCCGGGCACCCGGCGCGATGGCTGGTCTTGTGCTTGCTGATTCCTTGCTTGTCACCGCGATTCACTCCTCCGAGCTCGGGTCAGTATACTTTCGGAACATGTTCCGAAAGTATCACCGGGACCAGCCTCCCGCAAACACGCGGCCACAGCGACCCTGCGTTCGCCGAAGCAGTCGACGGGACAGCATGATGGGACGGTGCCCCGACCCGCCCCGCCGCACGGCCGCACCGGCCGGCCACCGGTGACCTCCCGCGCGCAGATCCTGGCTGCGGCCCGCCAGCTCATTGACCGGGACGGCTGGGAGAAGCTGACCATCCGCCGGCTGGCCGCCGAGACCGGCATGGGGGCGACGACCCTGTACCACCACGTGCGGGACAAGGAAGACCTGCTGCTCCTGCTGCTCAACGAATACGTAGAGCAGATCCCACACCCCGACCTGCCCAGCAAGCCGCGGGACCGCATCATCGCCGCCGCCGCCGCGATGCACGATGCCCTCGGGGCCTGGCCGTGGGCCGCCGAGATCCTCACAGCCGACGGATTCGTCGGCCTCCTCGGCGAACCGGCTCTGTGGATGGTCGAAACCATCGTGGCCGGAGCCATCGACTACGGATGCACACCCGTACAGGCCGTCGACGTCTTCCGCGGCATCTGGTACTACACCGTCGGCGAGATCCTCGTCCGCGCGCGCTCCGCCCGCCGGCGCGCCGACGACGAACGACTCTGGCGCGACATCGACTTCACTAGCCGCGACGCGTCCCGCCTGCCGCGCTTGGCCGCCCTCAGCGACCAATGGCCAGCGCTAGCCGCGCGAGACACCTACCCCGACGGACTCCGCGCGCTCGTCGACGGACTGCTCGCACAAGCCACGCCGGTGACGCCATAGTCCAACGACGGTCGGGGAGGGGCTGACATACGGTCGGACAGTGCGAGCGGCACTTCACCACCGCCGACCAGATCTGCTACATCTACGAGAGCGCGCGGCTGTACTTGTTTACGGGTGCTGTGCGTTAGCTGGCCCGGACCGGGCGGCAGAGCCCGCCCCGGGACCTGGCCCGCCGCAACGCCACCCGGAACTGCACGCTGGGCCGGAACGACAACCTGGCCCAGTGTGACAAGTACTCGGCGGCATGCGCGTGCCGTCCTGCCGTGCCGACTCACCAGCCAGCGGGCGTCGGGCAGCCAGCCCCCGCGGGAAAGCGAAGCCTGAGCCGCTAGCTGTGCCGCTCGGGTCTCGCGCAGCGCCGTGGCTATGGCCCAGCGACGGGCCAAGGCCGCCGGTTTTCGGCTCGACAGCAGATCACCGCTGGATGCGCACCAGCGCCTTTTCACGCGACTGACGCTACGCCGGCCTCCTTGGCGCCACCCCCCCCCGATGGCCGCCGGGGTCCGGCCCGGCGATCACTCCCGACTTTTATCAGGCTAGGGCGCATCCTGGCTGGGGTTGCTGGTCTTTGTTAGGGCTTTCTGCCGGGCGCTGGGCAGCGGGTCGGCGGCGGTGATGGAGTGGCCGCCCGCCTGGATCTCGGTGACCTGGTAGCGGCGGGCGGCGGGCGAACTTGCGGATTGACCAGCCGGCCCGGCCGGAACTCTCGCTGGAGGTGGAGGCGTTCGCGCTCGTCAGCCGGTCATGTGCTGCATGTAAGTGTTCTGCAGCTCGTCCTGGAGCACGTGCGCTTCGCCCCCGACAGCTAGCAGCGTCAGATCCTGGTCCAGGATTCGCTCGCGGTAGTGCCAGCCTTCCGGGATGTTCAGGCGATCACCCAGGGCGGGCAGCGAGTCCATGGTGAGATTGTCGTCCACGATGTGCGAGTACGCCTGCATGACGTAGATCTTGCCGTCCGGAGTCACCAGCTCGAATACCGGCCGCCCGGCCGCGAACAGCCATTCGGTCTCCCGTTTCACCGTGACGTCGCTGTAATAGCGCCGGGCTGACGGCTCCGTGCCCTGTCCGGGCGGGACGGGCAGTTCCGCCACCCAGCGGGCTTCCAGGCCGTTGAACGACAGGATTTCGCCGGTCGCGTGCGCGGTGACCTGGTCCAAGACCCAGAAGCGCGGGCCGTTCAGGACGACCACGGGGACCCCGGAGTCCTTGGCGAGCTTGCCGGGATCCAGCGACCGCCATAGCTCTGCTGGGCAGTCGTTGAGACCTGTAGTGTTGTAAATCGCGGCTGTGAGCTGGCCTTCCTCACTTCTGATGAGGAGGATCTCCCCGTACCGGGCGTCACGCAGGTCGGCTATGCGTCCGGAGTGGCCGGATTGGCCGGTCATCAGTGTTTCCCCCTTGGCCGAGACAACGGTGACGTGCGCCAGGTCGCCGACCGGGTCGTATCCCCTAGGGCCTCCGCTGGCAGGAGTCGTACAGGGTTGTCGCTGACCGCGTAGGCGAGCTCGTTGCTGTTCAGCTTCAGGGTATGGGTTAGCTCTTCGACGAGTACGACCAGCCCGGGGCAGCGTTCAGCACCCCCGTGCCCAGGCCATCGGGATCGCTGGCATCGGCCGCGATGGTGTTGATCTTGGCACCGGTATCGGCCAGGGTGCCCGCGAGGTCGCCGAGGCCGTCCGCGCTACGCGCCACCAGGGTTACCCGGTAGCCGCCCCTGGCGAAGCGACGTGCCACGGCCATTCCAAGGCCAGGCCCCGCGCCGACCAGTAGAAGGTGGCGGCCATCGACTGAGCCGGGACCTGCGGCCTCGGCGAGGTCAGCGATCGTGCTTCCTCGGTTGCCAGGGTCGCCTACTCGCTCGTTAGGCATGGGTGCCGTTCCTTTCGCGTCGACCGTGCACTGCCGGACTTCGTTCTTCTGATTGTCATGAATGCGGACCCGGACACGCCGCCGCCCTTAACAGTCATTTAAATCCAACAAGATCGCACCCACATGCCACCGGCAGGCAGCGTGCCTGATAGCGGTACTTGCTAGCAGCAGCAGCAGCAGCTGCTGCTGCTGCAGCAGCTGCTGCTGCCGCAGCTAGCTGAGCTTTTGGCGCCCGCCAGGCCATGAGTGACAGCAGGCCGTCTGAGGTGATCCGTCGGGGGAACTCAGGTGGCGATGTGGCCGAGCAGGTGATATATGACGAAGGCCGGCCACAGGATAGCTTCGGCGACGGCCCACACATGGGCCCAGAATCCGTGGGCGTGCTGCCAGTAGTACACAAGGGCTCCGATGAGTCCCAGACCGTAGACCGCGCCTCCGCCGCCGCCTCTCACGACGGTCGTGGTCTTCGACGAACCTGACATGCGGTCCTCCCTATGCTCGACGCAACGAGCCTTTCACCCCTGCTCGCTCGCCTGGCACGGCGGCCCCGTCCCCGGCTGCGCCTCGTTCAGGCCATCAGCTCTATACAAACGGCTGAAAGCCCAATGCATGCCCGCCGCATGGCGTATGAGACTTCGCGCATGAGCACGAGCCGGCCCGCCTGCAGGTTGAGTCTCCGTTTTTGGACTGGTGGTAACCTCGCGCCCGGCGGGGGGACCCCGCTCCCAGCTGACCTGGCAGGCCGGCACATCCGCCCATGTCGCCGACCGAGCGTTGACTTTCAAGCTTATCGATCTTGAACTGCCATTTCTGCCGCTGGCCGACGGGACAGGCCATTGGCAGGCGGCTACCGCTCGCGCAAGAACCGCTGGTGGCATGTGAGATTAAGTCGGCTGGGCGAGACGGCGTGTACGGCGATTGCCACAGGCCCGGCCAGGCTGACATTCATCAGGCCGCCGCGCAGCGATGTGACTCATGGGAAAACCGGATCAGGCGTGCCGGTCCAAGAAATCAGAAACCGTGGCGAGATAACGTATTCGCTGCTCGACGTAAGGCATGTCCGCCGAGTCCGGACCACCGTGTCGATGTGAGGTCATCCGTCGCCGTGCTCCGCTATAGCCTGCGCGACGCTGCGCTTGCACCTGGCCGTCGGCCTGAACTCGCAGCCGGCTGGTCAGAAGGACCGGCGCACCGAGCCGTCGGGGTCGTTGATCACGTCCATCCCGCAGACCGCGGGATTGTCCGGCTGTGTGGCCAGGGCATCGATGACCGGCGAGTCGATCACCTCCGCGACGCAGTCGGTGGACCCGGCCAGGTATGCCCACTCAAAAGTTCTAGGGTCCCCTTCCCTTACTGGTCGGGATCGGGCCTGCACGGCCCGCTGGGCGTTGCCGGATCGCGTTTCGTGGGGGCTTGGTTACGGAATTGGTTAAGCCTGAGTAAAGGATGGGTAAGATTCCGCTTGCATGGCTGGGGGTGATGCGGTGTCCGGTGCTGGCGCAGACGGCCCGTTCGAGGTCGCGGTTGAACCTCACAATGACAGCTACGATCCTGACGACGACGGCTGGCGGGATCAGGTCGCCACGCTGTATGCCGATCTGGATGCACAAGTCGATACAGTTCGCCGCGGCCGCTCGGTGGAGGGCGCCAAGGGCGCGGTCGACCAGCTGGTGATCGCTTTGGGCAGCGCCGGGGCGTTCGGTGCTGTGGTGGACTGCTTGCGTGCCTGGCTAGGGCGTGACCGGGACCGGCGCATCGACGTCCAGTGGGTCGAGAACGGGGTGGAACGCTCGGTGACGCTGACCGGCGAGGCCGTGGACGTCAGGGCCATGCGGGAGGTAGCCAAGGCGGCAGTAGCGCGGGTAGGAGGGCCGCCGTGGCAGGCCGGTACCGGGCCCTACTGATCGGTAACTCGACTTACCCCGCGGACGAGCACAACCTGCAGGCGCTGAAGGGGCCGGTCAAGGACATTGCCGTGCTCAACCGGGCACTCATCGACCCCGGCACCGGGCTGTTCGCCGACGTCGACGTGACGCTGCTGCCGGAGGCGACCTCCGCTAGGGCCATCCGGGCCCTGGGCCGGTTCTTCGGCGCAGCGACCCGCGACGATGTGCTGCTGGTCTATTTCAGCGGGCACGGCAAGCTGGACCAGGCCGGCAGGCTGCACCTGTGCATGCAAGACACCGAGTCGGCTGATCTGCTGTCGACCGCGGTGAGCAGCGCACGGATCAAAGAGTTCGCCGACGCTTCCCGGGCCCGCAACGTGGTCATCGTGCTCGACTGCTGCTACTCCGGCGCTTTCCGCGGCGGCGAGCTGGGAGACGCGGTTGCCGGACCGGGCCGGTATGTGCTGACCAGCTGCCGGGGAACTCAGCTGGCCAACGACGCAACCGTGGAGAACGGCACCAGCTTTTTCACCCAGCACCTGGTCGATGGCCTGGTCCGGGCCGCCGCCGACCAGGACGGGGATGGCTATGTCACCTTCTCCGACCTTTACGCCTACGTGGATCAGCGGCTGCGTGAGGCCGGCAAGCAGATACCCCAGCGGCGGGTAGACGGCGATGGTGACGTGCCCATGGCCAGGCGCCCGCAGCCGGCTCCTGCCAAAGCCACCGCCGCGGCCGGACCGCCACCCGCACTGGAGGTGTCACCTTCTCGGCTCGACCTGGGAGAGATACCGCCCGGGCATATAGCCGAGCTTCGGGTCTCCAACCGCGGAGGTGGTGACCTGGACTGGACCTGCGACGCGCCGGAGGACTTCTATCACCTCGAACGGATCCAGGCTGGCCTGCTGCTCAGGCTCGGGCACCAGGCCGGCGACCATGAAGGGCACCTCGTTATCCGCAGCAACGGCGGGCAGGCCAGTATCGGCGTCACTGCGACTATCCGCTCCGGTCAGCCGAAGGGACCACCCGCTGGCGGCCCGCCGCCACCCGGTCCCAATGTGGGTGGCAACGGCCAGGCCGGCATGGCTCCCGCCGCAGGCGTGCAACAGCCTGGCAGAGCACGACGGAAGTTTCCGCTCGCGGCTGTAGCAGTAGCAGTAGCCGGTGGCGTAATCGCTGCCCTCGTGCTGCTGCTTGGCGGCTCGAGCGGTAGCCCTCGCGCCGGCCCGGACTCCTACACCGCCACCACGTCGTGGCGGTTGCAGATCTTCGATCACATTTTCCCATTCAAGAACGACAATGGCTGCGTTATCACGCTGACGGACATGCAGTCCGGCGCCAGGATTCCGTTGCCGGATAGACAGTACAGGCGCTCAAAGCTGCAGATCCACCAGGCCGGGTCCTTCAAGTGGACGGTCAACAACTCGGAGTGCAAGGTGAAGCCGCTGCGCGGCTGGGGGACGATCCACCTGCCGTTCCCCTGGCGTCAATCCGGCACCGGCGACACAGACGCCTTCTCGGCACCTTCTCGCGTGGCCGTGCACGTCACGAGCTTCCACGGCGGCACGGAGTGCAAGATCGCGCTCTATGACCCGCGTGATGGGCATCGCATCAGCGCCGCGAGGGCGACGCCAGCACAGGACACCGTGAAGCTCGACTCGCGCGGGAGCCGGACGGCCTACTTGCGCCTCGCCTACTGCTCCGTCCAGGTGCGCCGCGCGAACTGATCGGCGGTGTAGAGACAACTGGAGCAGCGACCTGCGACTCAATGACGTCGGCCCATAGCCCGGTCGAGGACCGGCGAGTGGGTCGCGGCGGCTGATCTGCGTGAAGCAGCAGGCGTTCCGTAACAGGTTCTCGACCTCATCGGCGGCGCTGCGGGACGTGCCCGCCGTGGCGCCGGGGCAGCGAGGCTGGGACGCGATGGCAATGCGCCCGCCGGGTGCGAGCCGTCGGCGCAGTTCGGCGAGTCGTTCAGCATGCGCTGGCCAGAACCCGAGGGAGCTGACGGCGAGGATAGCGTCAAGGGGCCGTCGAGAGCGGTCGGAAGCTGATCGACCGATGCATTGATCAGGGTGACCCGGCCGTCCCGTATGGCGGCAGCGTTGCGCCTGGACGCCTGCCGGAGCATCACCCCGGAATGGTCGACGCCATACACGTGACCTGCGCCGGCGCGAACCAGTTCCGCGACCGCGAGGCCGGGGCCGAAGCCGATCTCGAGGACACGGTCGGCGTCGTCAACGCCTACATGTCCATCCTGATCGAGGGCGTGGCTGAGGCCCTGGAACTGGCTGGCCGTCTGGGCATCGATGGCGCCGAGCTGGCCGAGACCATCGAGGGCGGCCCGCTAGACGCACCGATCGCGGACGCCAAGCTGCACAAAATGGAGCAAGGCGATTTCGCGCCCGAATTCCCGCTGGAATGGGCGCTCAAGGACGTAGACCTGGCCATTGGGGCTGCGGCGATGACGAGCTGCGCTTCTAGCCGCGTTGTCCCGCCAGTGGCGTGCGGCCGTTGACGCCGGCCACGGCCGGGAAGATGTCAGTGCCGCCCGCCTAGCGCTCGGCGTCCACTCGTAGCCTCAATTGTCGCTGGGGCCCGCCAGGCATGAGCTAGATGCCGCCGGCCAGCATGCCGCGCTGAGCCTTGGTCTCGATCTCGACGCCGCCCGACATGCTGGTCATCGCCCCTGCTTCGGCCCTACGCCCCTGGATCAGGTGGGTGACCAGCCGGGATCCCGCCCGGCGAGTGCGACAACACGATCAAGCAACGGCGCGTCACCGGGCAACTGCCGTGGCGGACCGAATGGCATGTCCGGGCCGGCCGGGGCGTCGGGGCTTGTGACCTGGACCAAGAACCTCTGCGCGGCATCCAGCAACTGTGATTCGCAGCGGTAGGGCTGCCCGGCCGCACGGGCGATGTCCCAGCCGTGCACGACGACTTCGTCGGCCGCGGTGAGGCCGACCATTTCGCCGGGCGCGTCCATGCCGGCGATTCTCGTCATGCCGGTCCACGCTGCAGGGACCTGCCAGGCCTGCGCCAGCGCGGTGAGGTCTCGCGGGATCCGCTCCCGCCAGTCATCGCGCAGCCGGGAAGCGTCCCCGGATGGCGCCTGGTTGCCGTACTTGCCGCTGTCCTTGTTCGCCGCGGCGGTGAACGCGAGCGCCAGGCCACCGACGTGATCGATCAGGTCGCCGAGCCTATACGCCGGGCACGGCGTCGGCTTGCCCAGCTCATCGTCTTCAACGCGCGCGACCAGCTCAGCCAGTCGCTGGGCCGCTGGCCCAAGATCCACGATGCTCATGCTGAATACGACTACCCCGGGTCGCTAAAGTCACCGGCTAGCCGGTCATTTTGTCGTAACCCGGGGCCCGCCCAGCGGAAATCGACCGCGGCCGCTAGGTCCGGCCGCCCTCGCTTAGAGAGTTTGAGGGCCTTGGGTCTGGAAACTGTCCTGATCACCGGGCGCGCCTGCGTGACCGGCGGCAGCCAGATGATCTATGCCGGGCAGTATGGCTGAACCACGCGGGCGGTGCGCAGGTGACCGGGTAGGTGGCGGTGGAAACCCGCGCTGCGGTTGTATCTCATCGAGTGAGCGCCATTGGTGCGGTGGCGGTGGCCATGACCCGGCGTGTCAGGTCGAGGATTTCGAGTGAGCGCATGCCTTCGTCGTGGAATGAGCGCAGCGCAGGGTCGTCACCTGGGTCCAGCGCTGCGGCCTGCTGCCACATGGCCCGCTCACGGGCCCGCCAGCCGGGGCGGTCCCGCACTTCGACGTTACTGAAGCCGGCGGCTGTCAGTCCTGCGCCGAGGTTGACCCGCCGCAGGCGGCCGGGCAGCAGTTCGTCATCCTGGCCGATGGGCTCCCAGCAGGTCAGCACCGCACGTCCGCCGGGTGCAACCACCCGCTGCAGCTCGCTGTAGGCAGCTTCTGGCTGCCGGGCGAACTGGATGGCGTCGATGCACAGCACAGCGTCGGCCGACCCGGCGGCTAGCCCGGTCGCGGCGAGATCCCCGATCCGGAAGTCCGCCGCGCGGCCCAGCAGCCGGGCGTGCTCGCGGGCCTGGCGCACCGCCTCGGCCGAGAAGTCGACCCCCAGCAGCCGGGCCCCGGTGCGGGCGGCAATCTCCAGGCCGTAGCCCCCGCGACCGCAGGCCAGGTCCAGCAGGGTGTCGCCGGGAGACAGCCGCAGCGCTTCGGCGACCTCAGCGATCCCCTCCCAGCTGAGCAGACTGGTCGACAGAAGATGCGGCGGCAGCCCCAGATGACGCTGCTGGATCTCGTCCTTGACCGGCGACCTGACCATATCGGCGTACCAGCCGTCGAATTCCTTCGCCGCGGGCCACGGCTGAGTCTCCATTGGCTCAGTATGGCGGCCGGTCACCATGGCCTGGCCGCACTCCGCAGGATGCCGGGCAGCCACCTAGCCGCGTGCTGTCGCGCTGCCCGCGTCGAACGCGCTTGACTTCGAGCAAACTCGAAGCGCGAGACTGGGCGGATGACGTCCGCCGGACTGACAATCGCCGAGGTGGCCGAGCGTACCGGCCTGACGCGGCACACGCTGCGCTACTACGAGCGCGATGGGCTGATGCTCGGCGTCGGCCGGGCCGGCTCCGGGCACCGTCGCTACTCGGAACGCGACCTCGGCTGGATCAAGCTGATCACCAAGCTGCGGGCGACGGGCATGCCTGTCCGCAAGGTACGCCGCTACGCTGAGCTGGTCCGCGCCGGTGACGGCAATGAGGACGAGCGGCTCGCGCTGCTGCGAGCCCACCGCGAGCGGGTCCGTGCGCAGCTCGACACGATGACGGCCTACCTCGACGCCATCGACATGAAGATCAGCTACTACGCCGACGCGATCGACGAGTGCGAGTCGCCGGACAGCTACCTCAGTTGGCCGCGTCCAGCAGCTGCCTTTGTTCCGCGCTGAGCTGCAGATCAGCCGCGGCCAGGCTCTCGTCGAGCTGCGCGACTGATGATGCGCCGATGAGCGGCACGACCGGCGGCCCGCCGCCGATCAGCCACGCCAGCACCACCTGGTTCGCGGTCGCGCCGGTCTCCTTCACCACCTGATCGAGTGCCTCGAGCCGGGACACGCCGGTCCTGGGACACCGCCGACCCCCCGCGCCGGGCGTCGTGGCGGACCAGCCAAGGAATGGAGTTTCCGTTAGGTCACCATCTAGCGGGATAGACGAAATCGGCGGCGGGCCGGCCGGTCCACTGGACGATGCGCATGGCCAGGTCCATGCCGGTCGCGAACCGGGCCGTGCGCAAGCCGGTGAGCTGATCCGGGGTGCAGCCCAGCAGGCCAGCCAGCTGCCGCCAGGTCAGGCCTTCCTGGCGGCGTTTCTCGTCCATGGTCGCCCACAACAGTTTGAGGCTCCAGCGAAGCCGCCGGTCGGCGCCGGCCTGCGGCAAGGCGAAGCGAGGATCGTCACCGTCGGCCATCCCGGCCAGGAAGCTCTCCGGGGTCCGATCCAGCCAGCGCAGCATGAACAAGGCGTGCTGGCAGCTGGTCCGGGGCTTGGCGGCCATATTCGTGAGCGTCGATGGGCTGATCGGGTGATCGCGACGCCGGTCGTTGAGCTCGGAGGAAAGCTGCCACAGCCGGTCGGCCACCTGCTTCCAGGACAAGCCCAGCTCGGCCCGGCCGGCGTCGAGCGCCGAGTACAGCGCAGACACATCAAAACGGTGGATCACGGCATCCGTCACCGCCCCCATCGTGCCGTCCTCAAACTGGCGAGTGAGACAGCGGAGGACGTCAGGCGCCTATAACGCTCGGCGGAAGCATCGCAGAATCCCCGGCCGGAGCAAGGCAATTGACATGCATCGGGCCGGGCGGTACTCGCTGGGCGCGGTGTCCGGTCGGTCGTCGGCGCGGGAACCTGTTGCGGAACCGTTGTACGCGTAGTCTCCCGTCGCGGAGCAGCCCGGTCTCGAGTTCCGCAGGGTATGCGGTGTCGTCTTCGTAGAGCAGGCGTGCCAGGCCAAGTTGCCGAACCGCCTGACGCAGCCGCAACCGCACGCCTCAGCTGAGCGGTGTTCAGGTCGCCGGTGCTCGGATGGCCCTATAGCTCTGGATGGTCCACCACGGCCCGCCATTGAGCAGCACCACACGGCCGTCCGTGCCCGCGGTGGCCTGTGCGAGCGTTGAGGTGTGGCGCGCGGGAGAGGTCATGAGGTGAAGAGATGATGGTGGCGGGCGCCGGGCATCGGGCCATGATCGTCGGCCAGCAGTCCGGGGTGGCCGTGCTAGCCGGTGCGGGCGAGGTGGTGCGTGTAGTCGACGTGGAAGGTCACCAGGTCGGGGACATGTGGGTGATCGACGCGGCCGATCCTGGCCGGTGGCTGTCGGCCAGTCATACCCGTGACCGGTGCGAGCGCTTGTTTCCCCGCCCGGGGGAACGGTTCTGGGACCAGTACGGCATGCCGATCCTTGAGCTGATCGCTGATACCTCCCCCGGAGTGCACGACATGCTGTTCGCGGCGTGCGACAGGTGGCTGTATGAAAGCCGCGGCCTGCCCGGTCACCCGAATTGCCGGGACAATTTCCTGGCGGCGCTGGCGTCGGCGGGCCTGTCGCTGCCGGTGGTTCCCGATCCGGTGAATCTGTTCCAGAACTCCGTCCCGCGGCCCGATGGCGGGCTGGTGATAGGCGTGGCCGCATCCGGGTCGGGTGATGCTGTTTCCTTCCGCGCCCAGCGGGATGCGGTGTTTGTACTTACCGCATGCTCGGTGGACTACCCGCCGCTCAACGGCGGACGCTGCGGGCCGCTGCAGATCGAGATCACGCCCGCCCCGGCTCGGTAAGGGTAGAAGCCGGATCCAGGCATGCAAGCCCGGCGAACCTGCGGCTTGCTCACACGCATGGCCCGCGGCAATGGCAAGCATGCCGTTCCCGGTCATCGGGCTTGCGGCCAAGCCCTCTGTAAGCCTGAAGACAACGGCGCTATGTTGACCTCGTGACGTGGCTCGCTTCCATAGCAGGGTTTCTCGGGGGAGTGGTCGCTGCGGGCCTGGCGGCATTGGTCGCATGGCGGACCAACAGTGCTCGAATGGCGGCTGACATCCGGTCACGCTGGGACGCGGCTTTTGCTGGACGGGGGGACGGAGTTCGTGGTCGCCGCACGGAGTCTCCGGCATCTCGCTGAACGCTACGGCCGGGCTGTCGACAAGGATGAACAGCGGCATCGGCTTGATGAGGCTCAGGAACGGCTTCGGGTGCTGTCTGAGAAGCTGCGGCTTGTGGGCAGCCGCCGTGTTCAGGTCGCAGCCAGGCGTGTCCAGCATCACGCCTACGCAGTCCGGGTGGAGGGTGAAGAGGGACGCGATCCGCGTCACGAGAGTTATCCGGATCAGAAGCCCGTCGCCCGGCTGAACGATGCGTTGCGGGCGTTCCGCTGCTCTGTGCGTACGCAGCCTCGTGCACCCGATCCAGAAGGTGTGATTCACGATGACGAGCTCGACAACATCGCCCAGGGCCTAAAGCCGCTCACGTGGGCTGAACGCTCGTCCGTTGCGTGACCGGCGATGCTGCAAGCCGGTACCTGCATACGGAAGATGCGGGCATTCTCAGCAACGAACGGCAACGCATAAGCCAGCCTGTCGCGCATAGCCGTGTGGAGGGCAGGTTGTGGATCTTGGAACGCAACGGCGGGACGTGCCTGCGGTCTTGGGCGATTGTAAGATCCTGGCTGGCGGAATGGGCCTTTGATTGGTAGCCCTGAACGAGGTAACAGTGCAGCTTGCGCAGGTTGTGCGCGGTGCAGCCGGGCAGCCATTCGCTTTCGCACGCGGTGAGGCCGCGCCGGGACATCATGGTCATGTTCTGGCAGGTCTTGAGTTGCCCGAACGCTGGTTCCACGATGCGGGCCCGCAGCTTGTAGTCGTCTTGGCCGCGGAGATGCAGCAGGCGCCGCCTGGCGCGGGCGATGACCTGGTCTGCGGTGACGACGAGCTGGCCGTTGTAGCCGGCCACGTAGCCCTTGTGGCTGTGCATCACCCACGTCGGGGTCGGTGGTATCCGCCCGCGGCTCAGTGTCGGCCCGATTCGCCCGCGGCGGCTCACCGGCGGGGCGGCGTCCGCGGCGTTTCCCGGCGGCCGCGGCTGCGTCCCAGGCTTCCTGCTTTGCCCGCTGCGCCTGGCGGCGCGTGTTGTCCTCGGCCGTCAGCCGGTCGCGGGCCCGGCCAGCCGCTCCCGCCGTTCGGCCCGGCGGGCCAGCGCTCTCTCACGCCTCGCCCGGAACCGGGCGATGGTCGCGTGATCGGGGCGCAGCCCGCCAGCGATCACCCGGTACCCGACGTCCCGCAACGCACCGTTCTCGATCACCCGGCTAGACCGCTCACCCTGGCAGTACCCCTACAGCAGCAGCGCCACCATCATCTCCGGATCGAACGCCCCCGCCCGTGCCCATCGGCCCGGTACCGGCGGCGGAACTCACCCAGATCCAGGGCCGCCACCGCATCCAGCACAACGAAGACCAGATCGTCCTCAGGCAGCCACTCGCGCATGTCCACCGGCATCAGCAAGGGCTGGTCACGCTGCGGGCAAAGAAAGTTCTGCAACATGAATTATTGTCCCAAACACCCGCCATGACCAGATGGAGGCACGCCGTTTATGCGACAGGCTGAAACATGCACGCTGAGCCGAGCGGTAGACCGCGGTCTGGACGCGCGCTGAGGCGTCGTTCTGGCGTAGGTGTCGATCTGTCCGCGTGCCCCGGCCGGCTCTCGGTGACGCCTCTTTCCGGTGTGGTCCATAAGATCGGACGGTGACTATTCGCGGGCGCTACCTCCTCGACAACAAGCAAGCCGAAGCCGGTCAGCGGTTCGACGCATTGTCGGTCTTGTTCAACCCCTCCACCTTTCGGCACATCGAGCGCCTGGGGATCTCGCCTGGCTGGCGGGTCTGGGAAGTAGGGGCCGGCGGTCCGGGCGTGCCGGCCTGGCTGGCTGACCGGGTCGGGCCTGGCGGCTACGTCCTGGCGACGGACATCGACACATCGTGGCTGGGCGCCGGAGAGGGGAGCTTCCACGTCCTGTGCCACGACGTCGGCACGGAGCCTGCCCCCGCCGACGGGTTCGACCTCGTCCACGCCCGGCTGGTCCTCGTGCACGTTCCTGAACGCAAGCAGGCCGTGGAGTCCATGATCCGCGCGCTCCGTCCTGGTGGCTGGCTGCTCCTGGAGGAGGCCGATCCAGGACTTCAGGAACTCGCTTGTCCCGATGACTGGGGTGCAGGACAGCTTCTCGCCAACAAGCTGAAGCGGGGGTTCCGGGCACTGCTCGCCGAGCGCGGCGCTGACCTCGCGTTCGGACGGACGCTGTCCAGGAGACTACGTCATGGCGGGCTGGCCGGCGTCCAGTCCGACGCCTACTTCCCGATGGGCGGGCCGGCGTGCAGCGAACTTGAGCGGGCCACGATGGAGCAGATCCGAGACGACCTGGTTACCCGCAGGCTCGCTACCGATGCTGAGATCGAGCAGCATCTCGCCAATGTTGCATCTGGCCAGCTTGACCTTGCTACTTCGCCGATGGTCTCGGCGTGGGGGCAGCGCCTGCCGAGTACGCCGTGACGCCGGCCAGAGGGTCGTCAGAACGACGCCCCGGCAGCGACCTCAACGCTCAGCATGCAGGCGCAACCGGTTAACTGCCAGTGCCCGGACGTCCTGCAGCCCGCAGATGGAAGCGCGGACTTCCGCATTGACGACTGCGGCGCTGATCGCGTCAAAGACCCATGAGTATGCGCAGGCGGACATCGGAAAGCGCTGACTTGGTGGGTGACGCCGCATGTTCGTCGGGGTCAGGGTTGGTGTCCGGGCGCTGTGAGGTGGACGGTGCAGGCGGTGTCGAGTGCTTCTTGCGGGCTGCCGATGGGAAGTCCGGTGAGCAGGACGGCGTCTTCGTAGCGGTCGCGGGCGGGTGAGTAGATCGCGAAGCCGAAGGAGTGAGCGGAGCCACCGTAGCGGAGCCTGAACAACGGGATCTGCTCGCCGCCGGGCAGGACGCCAGTGATGTAAGCGTCGACCGGATCAGCGCCCGCGAGCACGCCGCCCCCAAAACCGGCCGGACAACCAGGGGCAGCCTGGAGACCCCTCGACGAACTCCCGGCTTCACCCACTTAGTGGTCTCGTCCGTAAGTTCGTCGTGGGTGGAGGTCAGGCAGCCAGGGCGTGGGTCCGGGTCTTGTTGTGGGCGTCGATGCGGTGCAGCAGGTCGTCGGGGCCGGTGCGGGTGAACTTCCGGCTGAACGGTCTGGCGATGGCGTTGTAGCGGATCTCGGATGCGGCGAGGCGGTCGCGGATCTGGTCCAGGCTGGTGAAGTCGTCCGGGCTGATGACTTTGCGCTGGATGACGGAAAAGTAGATTTCTGCCTGGTCCAGCCAGGAGGCATGTACGGGCAGGTGAATCAGGTGCGCGTTCGGCCAGGCCCTGGTCATCCGTTTGATGGAGGCGGCGCCGCGGTGGGAGGACCCGTTGTCCACGATCCAGAACACCCGGTCCGCGCTGGCGTAGGGCTCGGCGCTCATCACTTGCCTGACGAGCCGGGAGAACGGCGTGATCCCGGTCGTGTGCTCGCACCGGCCGGTCACCTGTCCGCGGTGAACATCCCAGGCGGCCAGGCAGGCCAGGGCACCGCGGCGTTTGCAGTCATGCTGGACGCGCATCGCGCGGGCCTTGCCGGGGGGCAGGGCTGGGTGGCAGCGGCAGCGCGCCTGGATCGAGGTCTTCTCATCGGCGCAGATCACGTAGTCGTTGCTGCCCAGCGGCCCGCCGTCCCAGATCCCGGCATACAGGTCCAGCACACGGGCGGCCTTCACCGCGAAATCCGGGTCGCGGACGGAGATCCACGACCGGTGCTGCCCGGGCTTGAGGGCGTCTCCGGCCAGCCACCGGCGGATCGTGGACGCCGAGGCAGCAACCTGGCAGCGGGCGGCCAGTTCACGGGCCAGCTCCGGGCAGCTCCACTTCGACAGCGGCACGCCGGACCCGGCCGGCAGCGCGCACGCCAGCGCGACGGCCTCGGCCCGGCCCGCGGCAGTGAATACCGGCGGGCGCCCGCTTCGCGGGGCATCCTTCAGCCCGGGCAGCCGCCCGGCAGCGAACCGGCGGCGCCACTTGCGGACCGTGTCCGGGCACACCCCTGCCTCCACGGCGATCGCAGCGTTGCTCGCGCCGGCGGCCGCGGCGAGCACGATCGCCGCCCGCAGCCGGTCACGATACTGGCCGCGGGCCGACCGGGCACGAGCCACCAGCACGGCCTCTTCCTCACCGGACAGGACAATCACGTACGGGCTGGACATAGGCATCTGATCTTTGTGCCGCACCCGCGCCGGACCCGCGGCCCGGCACGCCGGTGACCGCGACGGCCATCGGGCAAGATGACTGTCGTGGCCAGGTACCCGGACTCGACGAAAGCGTCCCTGGAACAGCGCCTGCGCGCCAGGGCCCGCGAACGCTGGCCCCAGATCACCAGCCTGCACGTCCGCCACCGCGGGGCCTTCAGCCACGTCGAGGCCACCCTGACCGACGCCACCGAACTCAAACTGTGCAGGCTGCGCTACGTCGGCTCCGCCCATCAATGGCAGTTCGCGATCTACCGTGCCAGCCACGACGACTACGCCGAATCGATCTTTCCCGCCGGCCTGCCCGTCGGCACCTGCCAAGACGCCCTGGACACCGCCTGCGGCCCCTACCTCAACGATCCCACCGCGTGGACCTGACACCCGACGAACTTACGGGCAAGACCACTAAGTCAGCGTCGCCGGCCGAGACATTGACCGCCGTCATCGATTCCGTAACCACTTCCTGGCGAGTCTTGCCGCCCAGAAGGTAGAAAACGAGGCCGACCACGACGATGACGGCGAGCGGCACGATCTGGCTGAGCTCGTATTGCAGCGGCTGATGGGAGAAGCTGAGCACATCGAGGCTGTCGTTCGGGTTTCCTCCGGCGCCGAACCAGTTGACGCCGAGGCCCGGCCAGAGCAGGAAAACCGTCGCTACCAGCGCCCCAGTGAGTGCAGCGGCGCGTTCGTCGATTCCCCGCAGCCATGACCGGCGCGCGTGACGCGCCGGCGCCGCGTGGCGTCTCGTCGCGCAGCAAGCCGAGCATGTGGTCGAGGTCTGCCACCGCTCGACGCGAAGTCGTTTCGATCGTCCCGAACGGCACTTCGGCGAAGGCGAGGTCGCGTCCGATCAGCTTGCGCGCGGCCGAGGCCGGCACGGTCACCAACGACAGGCGTGCCCAATGCTGTCGTGGATCTCGCGAGCAAGCCGATTCCGTTCGTTTGCCCGGGCGGCGTCGGCCTCAAGACGCTCCAGCCGCTCGGCGTAGGACGGTCCGAGAAGGGCCGGCCCAAGCCGTGCCAACAGCAGGCCGAGAAGTAGCGTGCCGGCCAATGCCGCCGCCGGGATCGTCCACCAGTTGCCCGCCAACCCGATCAGCCCGATGACGCCGGCGACAACGATGGCTCCGGTCATCAGGTGCAGGAGGAACCATTCCAGCATTCGCCGACACCGCGACCAGCTCACCGCGGGACCGGGCGGCCCGTACCGGAACTGAACAACAAGCAGTGTCTGCACCGCGGTGCCCTCGATCTGCCGCACTGCCGGGACCACACCATCAGCGGCCAGCCGACGAGCACGACACCGATCAGCGACCGCCCACGGCGGGTCCCGGCTATCGACGCCAGGGAAAGCACGTTGAAGCCGGCGATGCCCAAGGCCAGTGCCAACGCCGCGCCGATGAGTACGAACACGACCTCGCCGCCCTAAACCACGGCCGTATCCGCAAGCTCTCTCACAGGCACGCGGCGGGCACCGTTCATCAGTCGGGCTCCTGCTGGATGTCGAACTCGTTTCCTCGGGTAGCCGAGTGCATCCGTGACCTCGGCCGCGCTGCTGTGCGCTGTTCACCTGAGTCCGAAGTTCCCGAAGGTCGTTCGCCCAGGATGGCTCCTAGCGCTCCCCGGCGTCGTCGTCGGCCGCAGCGAGCAGGCTGAGGAACGGGCCAACTCGCTGTCTTTCCTGGGCGGGGTGCCGGAACAGGCTGTCGTGGTTGACGGTGTACCTGGTGCGCCGCCCGGTGCGGGTCCGGGTGAGGTAACCGGCGGCTTCCAGATCGGCCACGATGGCCTGGACGGTGCGTTCGGTCAGTCCCACGACGGCGCTGATGTCCCGGATCCGGGCATCGGGGTCCCGGCCGATCTCCACCAGCACGCGCCCGTGGCCGGTCAGGAGCGTCCAGCTGCCGCCTCTCTCGTCAGAGTCGCTCATGCCTCCTGACTATATAACTCAGGAGAGAAAACACGCGAGATTTTTCTCGTGTTTCTATTGACAGGCTTCTAGTCAGCGGCCGATCCTGGTAAAGCCCTGATCAGATCACCCACCACATCCTCGCCACGCGCGACACAGGCACAGCGGCGCGCCTCGCCGCAGTGTTGAGCGTCGCCGTGCCCCGGCCACAGGAGGTGACACAGATGCAAGACGGCAGGTTCCCCGTTGAGATGGCCAGCGGCTTCCCCGTTGAGATGGCCAACGGCGTGCCGGTCGTGACGGCACCCGAGGAGATCGACATCACCAGCGCCCCGCGGCTGCGGTCGGCCCTGCTAGAGGCAGTCGCGCACGGGCACGGCACGCTCGTGGTCGACATGACCCGGACCCAGTTTTGTGATTTGTCCGGGCTTCATACCCTGCTCGCGGCGTACAAGCGCGCCCAGGCTGAAGGCGGCGAGCTACTGCTGGTCATCTCCGCCGCTCACGTCCTCCGCATTTTCGCGATCACCGGCGTTGACCGCATAATCCCGAACTTCACGAGCCTGGACCAGGCCCTCGGGCAGACGTCCGCCAACGGGTCCGGCCGTCGGCGAACCGACGGCGTACCTCGGGACAGCGAATGGAGCGGGCTCGTCGCGCAGCACGCACTCGGTGAGCTTGACGGAGAAGCCCGCTAATCGCTAGGCCCTGCGCAAGTGCGGCACAGCGTGCGCCGGCGGCCTCCAACGGGCTGAGCCCGGCGCTGGCAGTACCCAACAGGCGCGGCGGGCTTGTGCCAGCGGGGGTGGCCAAGCGCCAGAGGCCGGAGCGCTACACCATCCAGTTCATGACCGCGGAGAACAACAGCAGTTCTGCCGTGACCCTCGCGGCCTGGCGGGAACGAACGCCGGGGGACTTCACGTTGACGGTGACGGCCAGCTGGTCTGTCCCCACGTCCAGGAAACCCACGATCCGGCTGAGCCCATCGCGCGGTTCCTCGCCGCGGCGGGCCGTGGCGACAAGCTGGGGCCGGTTCTCCCTCCTGCTGCCTCCCACCTTTCCCGCCGAGCCGGCCCGGCTCGGGCCTGCCTGAGGGGATCCCGGGCCGCCGCCCCTGGCGGCGAATCCTGCAGGCAGCTGCCCAATGGCCGCGCGTGACCAGTCATGTGCGCTCGACCAGATGTTTGCGTCCGGCGGAGGCGGAAAACCGCTAGGGCAGTAGTCACCGGGCGTCCAGCCGATCTGGGCCGTAGAAGCGGCAGGAAGGAACCGCGGATGAATCTGGGACACACCCGCCGTGCGCCGGCGCGAGCTGTTCACGGCATTGACCGGATGATCGGGAATATCGAGACCGGCCGGTTCGAGCGCAGCTTGTCCGCCTTGACGGCAGCGGGCGCCCTGGTGACTGCGGCCGAGATCTTCTTTGAGCACGATAGTGCCAGTTTCGGTAACAAGATGATGTGGCTGCCGGTCGCGCTTGGCCCAGTCGGCGCGGTGGCGGGAGTGGCGGGCTTCTTTAGCCAGCGGCTGGCTAAGACGGCCCTGCCAGTCGCATCAGCGGCAATTGTCGCCAACGGCCTCCAAGGCCTTTTCCTGCATGCCCGCGGTATCGGGCAGAAGCCAGGCGGCTGGTCCAACCCGCGCTACAACATGGAGATGGGCCCGCCGCTGCTGGCCCCGCTGCTGGTGACCATGGTCGGCGGGATGGGCCTGCTCGCGGCGGTCCTGCGGCGCGAGCAATGACAGGCCGCCGGCTTCCTGGGTTCCGCGTGCTGGATCAGGCCGCTCAGCTGGCCGAGCAAGAGACCGATGACCGGCGTTACCCGGACATGCCGGAGGACGGCCGGGCCTGGCGGGAAACCCTGCGGTATCTCGATGCTGACTGCCCGGCGCGATTCTCCTGCGGGCTGGCGAGGGCAGCGGCCGATGACCAGCGGGCGGTGATCCGGGCGGAGCTGGCTTCCCTGGCCCGCCCTACCCGGCGGCTACAAGAACGCCGCGGCAGTCTCGCGGTACCCAGCCTTCACGTCACCGACGGCTGCGTGCTGGCGACCCAGGGCGGCGCCAGCCCGGCGCTGACGATCACGGCCGTCCCGGCCCCGGGGCGCCGAAGGTATGGCCGGCGCCGCCGCTCGCGGCGGCAGCTGACCGACGGCCGCTCTTGGCCGTCCTGATCCGGAGGAGAACACATGGCTGCATCAACCGTTGGAGATTACCTACTGGAGCGACTGCGTGCTTGGGGTGTGGACCACGTGTTCGGCTACCCCGGTGACGGGATCAACGGCATCCTGGCGGCCTGGGGACGCGCTGGCAACCAGCCCAAGTTCGTCCAGGCACGACACGAGGAAATGGCAGCGTTCGAGGCGGTCGGGTACGCCAAGTTCACCGGCCGGGTGGGTGTGTGCATGGCCACTTCCGGCCCGGGCGCCATTCATTTGCTGAACGGGCTCTACGACGCCAAGCTCGACCGCGTGCCAGTCGTCGCGATCGTCGGGCAGACCAGCCGGTCGGCGATGGGCGGCTCTTATCAGCAGGAAGTCGATCTGCTCAGCCTGTACAAGGACGTGGCCAGCGAGTACGTGCAGATGGTCACCGTTCCCGAGCAGCTGCCGAACGTGCTCGACCGGGCGATCCGGGTAGCGCTGGCCGAGCGGGCGCCCACCGCGCTGATCATTCCAGCGGACGTCCAGGAGCTGGAGTACTCGGCGCCGACGCACGCGTTCAAGATGGTTCCTTCCAGTCTGGGAGCCGCCTGGCCCACCGCCGCGCCGGACGATGAAGCCCTTGGCCGGGCCGCTGGCATCCTGAATGCTGGCGGCAAGGTGGCGATCCTGGCTGGGCAGGGCGCCCGTGGCGCCCGGGCCGAACTGGAGCAGGTCGCCGAGCTGCTCGGGGCCGGCGTGGCCAAGCCGTTGCTCGGCAAGGATGTCTTGTCCGACGAACTGCCGTTTGTGACCGGCTCCATCGGCCTGCTGGGCACCCGGCCCAGTTATGACCTGATGAAGGACTGCGACACGCTGCTCACGGTCGGGTCGAGCTTCCCGTACACCCAGTTCCTGCCCGCCTTCGACCAGGCTCGCGCGGTGCAGATCGATATCGACGGCAAGCAGATCGGGATGCGTTATCCCTACGAGGTCAACCTCATCGGGGATGCCGCGGCCACGCTGCGGGCACTTACCCCGCTGCTGCAGCGCAAGCGGGACCGTTCCTGGCGAGAGGGCATCGAGGCTAAGGTAACCCGCTGGTGGGAAACCATGACGGCCGAGGCCATGGTGGATGCCGACCCCATCAACCCGATGCGGCTGTTCCACGAACTGTCGGCCCGCCTGCCCGGCAACGCGATCGTCGCCGCGGACTCCGGCTCTGCCGCGAACTGGTACGCCCGCCAGCTGAAATTCCGCGGTGACGTGCGCGGCTCGCTGTCGGGCAACCTGGCTACCATGGGCCCCGGCGTGCCCTATGGCATCGGCGCCAAATTCGGACACCCGGGCCGGCCGGTCATTGTCTTCGAGGGCGACGGGGCCATGCAGATGAACGGGCTGGCGGAGCTGATCACCATCAAGCGCTACTGGCCGGAGTGGGCCGACCCGCGGCTGATCATCGCGATCTTGCACAACGACGACCTCAACCAGGTCACCTGGGAAATGCGGGCCATGCAAGGCGCGCCGAAGTTCACCGAGTCCCAACGGCTGCCCGACGTGGACTATGCGAGCTTCGCGGCCAGTCTTGGCCTGCACGGCTTCAGCGTCGACAAGCCCGACCAGATCGGGCCCGCATGGGAGGCCGCACTGGCCGCGGACCGGCCCGCCGTGCTCGATGTCCGCACCGACCCGGACATCCCGCCGATCCCGCCCCACGCCACCTTCGAGCAGGCCAAGGATGCCGCCAAGGCCCTGATCAAGGGTGACCCGGACCGGGTCGGCGTCATCAAGGAAGGCGTGAAGACCAAGATCCAGGAACTCCTTCCGCACGCCAGCCGCTAGGACCTGCGATCCGCATCCTGGCTAGCGTGGCGTGCCCTCCGGGACGCGCCCTGGGCGAGAAAGGAACAGCATGCTTGATGATCTTGTCGAATCGGTTGTCCCGAGCACGTACACCGTGCCGACAGATGCCGCCGAGGCTGACGGCACGCTGAGCTGGGACTCCACGACAATGATCCTGGCCACGGTCCGGGCTGGCGGCACGTCAGGGATCGGCTGGACCTACGGCCCGGCGGCCTGCGCAACGGTTATCTCGGACATGCTCGCCGGGATCATCCGCGGCCGGAGCGCCTTGGATGTCAGTGGGGCGTTCGAGGCGATGGTCAGAGGCGTACGGAACGCCGGGCGCCCCGGCGCTGTGGGTTACGCGATTTCCGCCGTGGACATCGCCCTCTGGGATCTGAAGGCCAGGCTGCTGGGACTGCCCCTGCACCGCCTCATGGGCGCGGTGCGGACGGATGTTCCCGTCTACGGCAGCGGCGGTTTCACCTCCTACGGCCAGGATCAACTGCGGGAGCAGCTGACTGGCTGGGCGGTGGAGCAGCGAATCCCCAGGGTAAAGATCAAGGTCGGCCAGTCCTGGGGCCGGGATGCCGGGCGCGACGTGGAGCGCATGTGCCAGGCTCGTGCCATCATCGGCGACAGCACCGAGCTGTTCGTGGATGCCAACGGCGGGTACGGCCGCAAGCAGGCCATCCGGGTCATGTCCGCCGCAGCGGACCTGGATGTACGGTGGCTCGAGGAACCGGTCTCCTCCGATGACCTGGACGGGCTCCGTGAAGTTCGCGACGCGGTGCAGGCGGACGTCGCCGCCGGCGAGTACGGCTACGACCTGTGCTATTTCCGCCGGATGTGTGCGGCCGGCGCTGTCGACTGCCTCCAGGCCGACGTCTCCCGGTGTGGCGGGATCACCGAATGGCTGCGCGCCGCAGCTGTCGCCGCCTCCTACGGGCTGGAGATCTCCGGCCACTGCGCGCCGCATCTGCACGCGGCGGCCGCCGCCGCCGTGCCCAACCTGCGGCACCTGGAGTGGTTCCACGACCACGTCCGGATCGAATCGATGTTCTTCGACGGCACCCTCGACCCGGCCGGCGGTGTCATCAAGCCCGACCCAGACGCGGCTGGCCTGGGCCTTGCCCTGCGGGCCGCTGATGCCGAGCGGTACCGGGTCGGCTAAGCGCCCGGGTGGCGCAAGCGCTCAGGCACCGGCCTTCCCCGCGAGGAGACTGGCGGGGAAGGCGGACAGGACCTGCGCCGGATCCTGGTACACCCGCAGAGCCCCGGCAGTCAGCAGTTCCTGCTCGCTGATGCCTCCGCTGAGTACGCCGATGCAGCCGACCCCGGCGCGCTGGCAGGCCTTCACGTCCCAGACCGCGTCACCAACGAACACTGCATCAGCCGGTCGCAGGCCGGCCTTCTGCAGGGCCACCTGGACGACGTCCGGAGCCGGCTTGCTGTGGTCCGCGTCACCCGCTGACGTCGCCTCGTCGACAACATCGTCAGCGCCGATAGCCGTGCGCATTACGGCAAATTCACCGGGACTCGCGGAACTCGCGAGGACGACCTGCAGGCCATGCCGATGGCAGGTGCGCAGCAAGTCGGCTGCGCCAGGCAGTGGCCGCAGCCGGGCCCAGTACACCGAGTACAACGCGCTGTGAGCAGCGCTGATGCTGGCGTCCGCATCCTTGTCCCGCCCTCCAGGCAGCAGCGCGTTCAGGAGCTGGTCTGAGCCCATCCCGATCGCGCGGTGTATCCGTGCCATCGGCACCTCGTGGCCGGCCTGGGTCAAGGCCTCCCACCACGAGACGGCATGCAGGTAGCTGGAATCGACCAGCGTCCCGTCCATATCGAATATCACGGCCTTCAGGCTTTCGCTCATCGTGGCCAGCTACCCCGCTGGCCAGCTTTTACCCCGCCCCTCCGCTGTGCCGCGAAGTTTGCGCTGCCCAGCCCGGGGCAGCGCAGCCAGCCGTGATACGCATTGGCACCTCCGGCTGGAGTTATGACCACTGGGAGCCCGAGCTGTACCCGGCCGGCCTGCCTCCGGGCCAACGGCTGGCCCGGTACACCGAATCGTTCGGCACCGTCGAGCTGAACAGCAGCTTCTACCGCTGGCCCCGGCCGGCGGCTTTCGCCAGCTGGCAGCGGCGCCTGCCCACCGGTTTCGCGATGTCGGTCAAGGCCCCACGTGGCCTGACTCACGCCCGTAAGCTGCTGGAGCCCGAGACGTGGATCGAGCGGATCGCAGCCGGGTGGCATGAGCTAGGCGGCAAGCGCGCCGTGCTGCTGGTCCAGCTCGGGCCCGCTCAGCCGCGAGACGATGACCGGCTTGACTGGTTCCTTCGGGCTCTGCCTGGCTGGATCCGGGTGGCCGTCGAATTCCGCAATGCGAGCTGGCATTGCGAAGAGGTGTTCGCGCTGCTGGAGGCTCGCGGCGCGGCGTACTGCGTCATGAGCGGTGCGCAGCTTCCGTGCATCCTGCGGGCGACAGCGCCCTTCACCTACCTCCGCCTGCACGGCCCGGACGGCCATCAGTTGTACGGCGGCACTTACTCCGATGCCAGCATGGCCTGGTGGGCAGATCGGATCAGAGACTGGATCCGCCAGGGCACCGACGTATTCGCCTACTTCAACAACGACGGCGCCGCGCACGCCGTCCGTAATGCCCGCACACTCCAGGCCATGCTCGGCCGTCCTCAGGCTCCCAGCGGGGCCTGAAGATTCCGGGAATACCGGTGCGATTCAGTCTGCGGCGCCCGCCGCAGGACACGCGATGAAACTGGTTGACGCCGAGGTGCGGTAACAGGCGCGCTGTTCTGCTTCCGGGAGCGGCACCTCAAGCGGTTGCTGACGTTCTCCACCATCAGCCACTCAGGCCTGTTCCTGGCCGGGTTCGCGCTGCTCACCCCGCTGGGCCTGGCCGGCACCACCGTGTACGTGGCCGGCCACGCCCTGGTCAAGGCGGCGCTGTTCCTGTGCGTCGGCATCGTGCTGCACCGGCTCGGCTCGGTGAACGAGACATGGCTGCACGGACGCGGCCGCCGCCTGCCGTGGACCGGGGCCGTTTTCACGCTGGCCGCGCTAGGCCTGGCCGGCCTGCCGCCGTTCGGCACCTACCTCGGCAAAGGCTGGATCGAGAGCGGTATGGTCAGCGACTACGTCACCTGGGCCGTGCTCGGCCTCGCCTGCCTGGGGGCGCGCTGACACTGGCGATCCGCTAGCCGTCCGGAAAGCGGGGCCGGCTTGTGCGGCGACCGCATCGCGTTCGCGCGCGACAGCCGCCGCCAAGGGTGCACTTTCATTACCGCCGGAAACGCCGGTACCGCCTCACTGATGTCTCTCCAGTCTCCCGGCCCTGCGCCAGGCACTGCAGCGTGCCCGTCATGCGCAGAGCCAGCGAGGAGCTCACCATGGTGACAACACTCACGTTGACGGACTGTCACAAGCAGGGCACCGTAGCAGGCGTCCAGCCACCGCCCAGACCTTGCGGGAGAGAAAATCATGAGCACCGTCACGCGTGCCGCCGCACATACCGTTCAAGTGGCCGTCGCAACCGCCCAGGTCCAGATCCTGGCCACCGTTACCGCGACAGCCGAGACCACGAAGCTGACCGCGAACCTGGTCAGCTGGGAACTTCGTCAGCTCGCCAGCTCACCGCTGTCAGCCGGGGCCAGGCGGCTCGAGGCTGAATACCGCGAGCTGATCGCCGCCCGCGGCAACGGCTCAACGCCGCCAGAGACACAGTACCGGGAGCGCGCCCTCGCAGCCCGGTAAGTCCGGTGCCCGGCCGGCCGCCTGATCACCTCGCGCTAGGACCGCCAAAGTAACGGATGCAAGGTGCTCGCAGGCGGCAGTGCCGCCGGCATTGAGGAGTCACCCGGATGGCGGATCGGTTCCCGGGCAATGGCGGATCGGCTCCTCGGCGGTTTCAGCGTGCCCCGGCAACGGGGGGCGCCGGGGTCCACCCGGCGCGGCGCGGCGAGCTGGCATGGCCCGGTGATACCGACGAGCATGCCTCGAGCAGCGTGCGGGCGAACAACTGCGGTGCGTTGATACACACGCCGTGATCGGCGTCCAGCTCGTGGACCGATGCTCCCGGGATCGCCCGGGCCAGCTCCAGCTGCCGGCTCGCCGGCACGATGCGGTCCCGGGCCGTGACCACCACCGCGGTGGGGACATCGACCTGGCTGATCCAGCTGTCGGAGGTGAACCTGCAGACGGCCTGGATGGCTGACAGGGCGGCAGCTAGCGTGGTCCGGCTCAGCTGGGCGCGAGCCCACTGGACTGTTGCGGGGTCATCCACGTCGCCCAGCAGCACCGATCCGAGAACCTCGGCGCCTGTCATCTGCAGAATTGGGTTCCACCGCAAGGCGGCGGCCACCGTCGGCAGCGCGAGAGCGGCCAGTTTCTCCGTTGATGACCCGCGGACGTTGCGCGCGGTTGAGCACAGCACCAGGCCCGACAGCAGCGAGCGATGCCGCCGGTAGAGCAGCTGTGCGACCATGCCGCCCATGGAGTAGCCCACGGCGATGAATCTGCTGATACCGAGGACCCCGGCCAGCGCGGCGATATCGTCAGCGCAGTCCTCGAGCCGGAATCGCGCGCCGGCGCTGACGCCGTCGCCATGCCCGCGCAGGTCGACGGCGAGGACGTGGAAATGACGCGCGAGCGGCGCGAAGATCTTTCCCCAGTTGAGCTCGGCCGTGAACGTCACCCCGTGGATAAGCATGAGCGTCTCTGCGCTGCTGGGACCGGCGCACTCCCACAACCGCGTCGTTCCGCGGCCGGGCAGCGCCACCAGCCGTGTCACCGGCGCCACCCCCCGGCCTGCAGTTCGCGGGCCCTGAGCGCCATGGCCTCATCTCCTTCGCCGGTATGTAACAGACAGGCTGCCGCCTGTGAACCGGACCGGGAAGTGCTGAAGGTCCTGCATTCGGGTTGCCCGATGTCGACGTTCTCCCAGCACAGTGCCTGGCCTCGGCGTGCCGGATCGCCCGGCCCGCTGGTGGACCTCATCGGCACCCTGGAACCCAGGATCGTCGAGCTGGACGGCAAGATCGAGGCGCACCTGGGCGGCGGGTGGGTCGTGCTGGCCTTGGCTGGGGGATTATTGGCCCATGGCTCGACGTCTGCCGGAAACGCGCTACGGGCAGTCGAGCGGGGCGAAGATCGCCTATCAGGTCTCCGGCGCAGGCCCCCCGGACGTGGTTAAGGTGCCGGGCCTGGTCTCGCATTTGGATATCCAGTGGCAGCAGACCGGATACCGCCGCTTCGTTCGGGCGCTGGAGCGAGGCGGCCGCCTGATCAGGTTGGACAAGCGTGGTACGGGCCTGTCGGATCCGGCTGGTGGCCTGCCGACGACGGGGGAGCGGGTGCAGGACGTGGCCGCGGTCATGACCGCGGCGAGGTCATCGCGCGCTGTGCTGTTCCGGTTGTTTGACGGGGGACGAGCCGCGATCGCCTTCGCTGCGGCATATCCCGGCCGGGTGCAGGGCCTCATCCTTTACGGCACGTCGTATCGGGGTCCTCGGGCCGCGCTCTTGCGGAGGTACCGGTCGGTGGTGTGCGGGCAGGTACGGAGGCTATCGACCGGATCTTCCGGCTGGCCGGCGCCGAAGCCGTCTTCGCTCACCATCCGCTCCAGCGCTGCTTCAGGGACATCCACACCGCTGGCCAGCACATCCTTTTCAGCGCCACCCGAGACCAAGCCTTCGCCAAGGTCCGCCTCGGCATCGACCAGCCCACATAACTGATCTCATCCGAGCATCTACTCAGTCCGAGATAGGTCAGCGATCCAGGCTTTACTCGTGACATGTGGGCTCGCGAATACCTGAGAGTTCCAGCTTCCCTAACGGTGCCGTGCCCGGGATGCTGAGCCGCCCGAGCGATGATTTCGGCCGTCCGGGCCGTCTGCCTGATCGATAACCCCGCTGCCGGCGGCCTGACTGCCAGAGGAGGAGAGGGGACTGCCGATGGGCAAGGTGCTTGCAGGGATCACTATCTCCGTGGACGGCTTCATCACCGGGCCTGGCGATAGCCCTGGCTGTGGTCTCGGGGTCGGCGGCGAGCAGCTGCACTACTGGGTGTTCGGCGGGCCCTGGAGGTATGACTCGCCTGGGCGCGGGGAGCCGGGCGGCGAGGACAGGGCCTGGTTGGATGAGGCAGTGGGTGCCAACGGTGCCGCGGCACCTACGAGGCGGCCGGGCACTGGGGCGGCAAGAACCCCTGGGGCATCCCGTTCTTCGTGGTCACCCACCGTCCCGCAGAGCAGCCGCCGGGCGACGAGTTCGTCTTCGCCGTACCCTTGCCGGGACGATCGATCAGGCCAAGGCTGCAGCCGGCGACAAGCAGGTGCATGTAATGGGCGGCGCGGACCTCATCCGCCAGGCCCTGGCTGCCGGGCTGGTCGACGAGCTCACGATCATCATCGCCCCGGTGACCCTCGGCGCCGGCAAGCGCCTGTTCGACGGGTTCGGCGAATCCCTGGAATTCGAGCATCTCGGAGTGCGCCAGTCCCCGTTCGCGACTTTCATCGGCTACCGCGTGAAGAAGTGAGGCTGGGATCCTGATGGCCAGGCTGATCTACTCGGCGATCGCCTCCGCAGACGGCTACGTCGAAGACACCGCAGGAAATTTTGGCTGGGCGGCACCGGATGAGGAACTGCTCCGCTTCATCAACGACCTCGAGCGGCCGGTCGGCACCTACCTTTACGGGCGCCGGATGTACGAGACGATGCTCTACTGGGAGACTGCCCACACGGCTCCCGGCCAGCCGCCTTCGGTCCGGGAGTTCACCGGCATCTGGCAGGCGGCAGAGAAGATCGTGTTCTCGAAGTCACTCGCATCGGTGCCGGGCGCCAGGACACGGATCGAACCGAACTTCGATCCCGACATGGTCCGGCGACTCAAGTCGGCCACCGAGCACGACATGACAGTGGGGGGCGCGGACTTGGCCGGGCAGGCCATCAAGGCCGGACTGGTCGACGAGCTGCAGCTGTTCCTGGTTCCCGTCGTCGTCGGAGGCGGCAAGCGAGCGCTCCCCAACGGTGTTCGCGCGGATCTCGAACTACTGGACATCCAGCGGTTCGCAGGCGGTGCGGTCTACCTCAGGTACCACCCCAAGAAAGCGTGATCGTCCCAGGGTGGCATAGGCCGATCACGGGCATCTCGTTCTGGCCAGACAGCAAAGGGCGATCAGATTCCCCGGCCGCCGCGCCGCCAGTCCGCCGATTACGAGCGGCAGGCAGCGAATGTCGGCAGCGCGGGCATGTGCAGCAAGGTGACGGACGAGCAGAATGAGCGAAGAGCGAGAAGATTCTGTGCAGAATCGAGCCATAAGCTGACGCCACCGTGGAGGAACCTGATGGGAACAGGCTGCGACCAGGCCGACGATCCGCCAACAGCCGGCCAGGAGGCCGAGCCGGATATCGGCTCCCCGTTCGCTGGCACCTGGTTGGTCAGCTGGCACAGCGACCTCGTGGCTTGGCTCGACCGGCTCGGCTGGCTCCGAACTCTGAGCGACCAGCTGACCGCAGTGCTTGGACCAGTCCGCGAACGGCACCAGGACAATCTTGTCCTTGAGCTGCTGCATGGCGGCCGATGGGTCGGCCACCCGCTACACCCAGCACTTAGCGACCTGCCCATCGGGCTGTGGACAGGCGTCATGGTGCTGGACGCTACGGACCGCAACCCAGCTCCCCGGCGCGGAATCGACGCCGCAGGCATGCTCAGCGCGGCAGGCATCCTCGCCGCGGGCGCTGCCGCCCTGACCGGTCTCAGCGACTGGACCGTCAGCAACGAGCAGGACCGCCGCGTGGGGCTCTTCCACGGCCTCCTCAACACGGTGGCAGTTGGGCTGCAAGGTGCCTCCCTGGGCACCCGGGTGGCCGGCCGCCGTAACACGGCACGCGCCCTGGGCGCGGCCAGCCTTACGGTCACGGCCGCAGCCGGTTACCTCGGCGGTCATCTCGTATTCACCAAAGGTGTGATGGTCAGCCGGGTGGCGTGGGCCATCGGGCCGCGGCGGTGGACCCGCGCGCTACCGGAGGCCGACCTGCATGACGACTTGCCGGCCGCCGTCGAGGCTGAGGGCCGGCAGGTCATGCTGTGCCGTCACCGCGGCCGCCTCTACGCCATCGATAACATCTGCAGCCACGCCGGTGGCCTGCTCAGCCGCGGCACTGTCGCAGACCTGGCCGTGACATGCCCGCTGCACGGTTCCCGTTTCGGGCTCGCCGACGGCTGCGTCAGCCGCGGCCCGGCTAGCCAGCCGCAACCCGTGCTACCTACCCGGATCCGCAACGGCTGGATCGAGGTGCGCGGCAGCCAGCCGGCACCCCGGCGGCCCGCAACTGGAAGGACACAGCAATGACCTTCGTAGCCGTCGCGAACCTCGACGACCTAGAGGTCGGCGACACCATGCTCGTTGACGAGCTACGCGAACCGATCTGCCTCATCCGCCTCGATGATGAGGACGTCAGGGCGATCCACAACACCTGCACCCACCAGCAGCAACCCCTTCACGAGGGTTCCCTTCAGGACGATGACACGCTGGTCTGCGCCGCCCACGCGTCACGCTACGACCTGACCACCGGCGAGGCCGTCGGTGTGTTTGCCTGCGGCCCCATCCCTGTTTACGCATGCAAGATCGAGGACGACGCCATCCTCGTCGACATTGACCAGCAGCTCAACGACGCACCCATCCCTCGCCCTCCGGCACCCGGGTCGCTGGGCGCGCGTTAGGCCAGGCAGGCCAACGATGAGGACGGGCCCGCCGGCGGCGCGGGCGGGCCTATGCGGGCCGGCGAACGGCAAGGCCGGGTAGTTAACGGCTACGGGCTGCTGTCAAGGAGCGTGGCGTAGATCGACATGGCAACGGAGGTCCGGTAAGACGGGTAATCCGCCAAGACGACCCGTTACCAAGGACCTCCGTTGCGCGCCCAGTCTGCCATCTTGCCTGCTGTCACGACCATCACCACGACGATCACTGTGGCGGCGGGGGTGTTCGCTCCCGGCCATCTGGGTGAGCTGACCTGGCAGGTGCCATTCGATCTCGCCGACGCGGTGCTGGAGGAGACCGGGGCTATCCAGCGGCGGCTGCGGGTGCTGCCGTCGCGGGCAGGAATCTACTTTGTGCTGGCACTGGGCCTGTTCCCGGGGCTGGGCTATGGCGGGGTGCGGGCGAAGCTGACCGCCGCGCTGGATGGCTTGCGGCTGCCGTGCCCGTCGGCCAAGGGGCTGCGGGACCTGCGCCGGCGCCTTGGCCCGGCGCCGTTAAAGGCGCTGTTTGAGGTGCTGGCCGGGCCGGCGGCCCGGCCAGCTACCCCGGGGATACGGTTCGGCCGGTACCGGACGGTGGCCTTCGACGGATGCACCTCCATCAAGGTCCCCGACTCGGCGCGGAACCGGGCCTGGCTGGGGAAGATGAAGGCCTCGCTGGGGGTTACCGGCTACCCGGTCGTGCAGCTGATGACCCTCGTGGAGACGGGCACCAGGGCGCTGATCGGCGCGGTGTTCGGGCCGATCGCCGGGGAGGCTGATTACGCCCGTCAGCTGCCGCACCTGCTCACCCCGGACATGCTGGTGCTCGCTGACCGGGGCTTTGATGCCGCCGCGTTCCTAGCCGAGGTCGCCGCCACCGGTGCGGCATTCCTGGTCCGGCTGACCGCCTCCCGCCGCCTGCCGGTGATGGCCCGACTCGATGATGGCTCATTCCTGTCCCGGATCGGCGAGCTGACCGTAAGGGTCATCGCCGCGGACGTCACCGTCACCTTCGCCGACGGCACCCGCTACACCGCCAGCTACCGGCTGGCTTCCACCTTGCTTGACCACCGCAGCTACCCCGCCCTGGCGCTGATCTGCCTGTATCACGAGCGGTGGGAACATGAAGTCGCCTACCTGGCCCTGCGCCATACCCTCCTGAACGGCCGGGTGCTCCGCTCACAAGACCCGCCCGGCCTGCAACAAGAGGTCTGGGCGTTGCTGGCCCTCTACCAGGCGCTGCGCCGGGCCATGGTCACCGCCGTCGAATCAGCCCCCGGCACCGGCCCCGACCGGGCCAGCTTCACCATCGCCCTGGAAACCGCAAAGCAGACACTGACCCGCGCCGCTGGCGTCATCACCCCCGACGCCAGCCTCACCGGCCGCATCGGCCAGGCCGTCCTGGACGGCCTGCTCCCGTCCCGCCGGCCCAGGGTCAGCGTCCGCAAAGTCAAATCCCCGCTATCCCGCTGGAACAAGGCCGACCCGCACCGGCCCCGGCGCAGCACCCCGGTCACAGCCCTGACCATCACCGTCAGCAGCCCCCGGACAACGACTCAATACGCGACACACCAAGACCAATGCTTGACCGCCACGCCCGGCCCGTAACTACCCGGCCTTGCGGCTAACGTGCGTCCTCGTGGGCAAGCATGTGGCGCTGGTCGGGGAGGATGTGATCCCGGTGGTGCAGGGCCAGCCCGCGAGCGTAGCGACGGGCAATGTCGGGCATCAGTGAGCTGGCGCCTACCCCGAAGACTGTGCCCGGATAGTCCAGCGGTCCCATGATGGCGCGGATGCGGTCCCAGTCTCCAGGTGCCACCAGCTCGGCGGGCTGTCCGCCGGCGAACCAGCCCATCGGTACCGCCGTACCGGCCGGGACGACGGTATTGACGTAGACCACCGCATTGAATTCGACCTCCGCGCCGGTTTCAATGCGGGCGCCGTTGAACACCATGGCGCCAGTCGCGATCCGGGAGCCGCCTTCGATCACGCAGCCAGTGAGGTGAGCGTGCGGGCCAACGAGTACGTCGTCGCCGATGCGGGTTTCCTGGCCTGGCACGCCCCGGATGACCGTGTGCTCCATGACCACACAGTTCCGCCCGATCTCCACCGGGCCGCCCTCGGCGGTGATGACGGCGCCGAACAGCACCCGGCTGTGCGGGCCGACAGTGACATCGCCGGCCAGCACTGCCGTCGGCGCGATGTAAGCCGACTCTGATACCTGCGGGGTCTTCAGCCGGTGCTCCACGAACACCGCACCTCGCCCTACCACTGGCTGGGGAACCGGATATTCGTCCGCACTCACATTCATCACCCCATGCGTCTTTCGGCGCAACATGTCAGGCCATGGGCGCATCCTGTCCGACGGCCCCAGGCTCCAACGCCGTCTCTTAGCCTAAACGAGCCCAGACCATTCACGCAGACTGGTCGATGGCCTCTACGACCGCCTTGAACGCGACCGGGAGCTTGCGCGTCTGTTTCGGAGCCACCGAGCCGGCGAGAGGGAACGCCTGAAGGAGTTCTTCGAGACGATCTTCGGGGGCGAGCCGAGCGGCACCCGGGATGCCGCCACCAGCGCCGCCACCTCCATCGGCTGATCAGTGCCGCCGAATCCGCTAGGTGGCTTGCGCACTTCTGTGCAGCCCTGGACGGGGCCGGTGTCGCCGGGCACGCGCGAATCGCCGTCATGGACATGCTGCGAGCGCCGGCAGCGCGCCTCGTGAACGACGGCGCGCCCAGGAACGTGCTCAGACAGGCGATGGCGTCGGCGGGCAAGGGCGATGTGAACGCCGTCGCCGCCCTCGTCGAGGATCATCCCCGACTGATCGATCAACGCGGGGGTGACGGGGTCACGATGCTCTGGACCGCAGCCCGGCGAGGACGGATCCCGCTCGTTCGCTGGCTCGTTGCCCAAGGCGCGGACGTCGAGATCCCCGGCTCGGCCGTTCACGTGACGCAGGTGATGGTCTCGCCCTACTGCATCGCGGTGCGATCACGCCGCGCCAAGGTGGCGCAGTATCTGCTTGATCACGGCGCGCAGGCAGACGTGTTCTGCGCCGCGTTCTTGGGTGAGCTCGGCGCGCTTCGGGAGCACATCAGCGCGGGCCTGGTCAACGCGCAGTCACCGGACGAGGACTTCCACCCGGTCACGCCGCTGCACCATGCAGTTGACGGAGGGTCCGCCGTGGCCGCGACCCTGCTGCTCGAGAGCGGAGCCGAAGCGCGAACGGCTGGTGGACGGCTGCTCACCTCGGCAGCGAGGCAGGGCGCGATCGAACTGGTACGCCTGTTGCTTGATCATGGTGCCGACGCCGCGGACGCTGAGAGCCTCGGCCCCCTCGGCAGCGATCGAACCATCGGCGAGCTCCTCGTCGCGCAGGGGTTCGATCTGAACGTTCCCATCCGCGGCCAGGAGACTCCTCTGACGATGGCCTGTCGCGCGGACAAGGGCGAACACCCTCAAACGGTCGCGGCACTGCTGGATCTCGGCGCCGACCCGAACGCGCCCAATGCGCAAGGAAGAACGCCGCTCGCAATCGCGGCGAGCGCCGGCTTCGACGAGACCGTCACGCTCCTGGAGGGAATCGGGGCGCGCTGAAATGAGCAGCCCTCTCCGAGGGACGGTCAGGCGGCTTGGGAAGGAAATGCCTGGCTCGCCATCCTTGCGGTGCGTGACTCAGCTGATGGCAAGCTCGTGGCCGGAGACCGGCAGACCGCCGGTGCTGATGGCCTGGCTGCCTACGGCAACGGGCGGGGCTGGGTGATCGCGATGCCGGCGGGCCAGGCCTGCGCCACCCAGCTTGGGTGGCCTGGCGGGCCACTCCCGATCGGGCCGTGATCGTGGCCGGGCGTTGCGCCGATCTTCTCGAAGCGGCGCGGGTCTTGCCCGGAACGGCGCAACAGCCCGACCGGCACTACGCGGGTGGAGCGGCAGTGACGTCCGGCTGATCCGCGCGCCGAAGCGCATCGGCAACGAATCCGCTGGCTTTGAGCTCTTCGACGAAGGCCCGCAGGAACCGGACGGTTTGCGGGCAGCGGCTTCTGGCTATGCCCACGGCCTGCTGGATCTCCATGAACCGATCCTCGATCAGGCGGAATCCGGGATGGCTGTTGACGAACGCCGTCATCGGCTGCCTGATTCCGGCGGCGACCTCCAGACCTAGGTCGCAGAAGACGTCGGTGCCCTCGTCTCCGCGTACCACACGCGCGCGCTGGAGCGTGCGGGACAGGAACAGGTCGTAGGCGGATCCCCGTTTGACGCCGACGCGTACGTCTTCCCGGTCGACGTCAGCCGGCACGGTGATGGCTGAGTCCCTGGGTACCGCGAACACTCCCTCGATAAGGACATATGGTGCGGTGAAGGCGACCTCCGCTTCGCGGGCCGGCTCGATGGCCAGGAAACAGATGTCTGTCCGTCCCGATGTCATCGCCTCGAACGACTTCCGCGCTGCATCGAAGCAGATGAGTTCTACCGGGACTTCGATCCGCGAGCCCAGCTCACGCGTGATGTCAACCGTCACGCCGCCCGGCGCGGCCGGCGTGCCCCGCGCCAGCACCGGATTGCCCAGGTTGATTGAGGCCCGCAGCGTGCCCGTCGGTGCAAGATCATTGACGATGGCTGCGGGCACGATGCTCACGCAGCCCATTCTATGGAGGACCACCGGCATGAACGTGTTCTGGCCGTCGGCGGATGCCATCTGCCCGGCCGGATGCTGCGTGCCCGAACCTCCGCTGGCGCCCCGCTGGCCACCTACCAGATCCTGCTACCGCCCATGGCCGGCACTACCGGGCCATCGGTCAGGACGGCCACCAGCAGCAGCTGGTCGACGGCCAGGCGGCGGAGCCCGGTGCCGGGCCGCGGTCTCGAGGAACCCAGCGGCGCATCGGCACCGGCTACTGGCGGGAGCGGCGCGGGCGGAACTTGATCCAGGCCAGGATGCCGATGACTACCAGCAGCCAAGGGGAGAACAGGAAGTGCGCGGTGAAGCTGAGGACGGTCAGGGCCACGATGGCGATGAGGGCAAGGGCGATGATTCCGGGCATGGTAATCGGTCTCCATTCACGTCGAGCTAGCTTGCGGGTCAGGGTTAGCGGGATCGGTTCTGGCGGTTGACGATCCAGGCCGCGGCGACCGGCTGGTCTTCGCCGTCCGCGGGGATGAGCAGCCAGGCGGCGATATAGAGGACCGCGCCGGCGCCGGTGAACAGCGCTAGCGCGGCGATGATGACGCGAACCAGCATGACGTCCACGTCCAGGTAACGGGCTATTCCGCCGGCGACGCCGGCCAGCATCCTGTCGTCGGCGGACCGACGTAGCTGGCGGGTTCCTGGCTGGTCAGTAATGCCGGCGCAGCCGGCGTCTGCAGTGCTTGTGTTCATGCTTCAAGACTGCCGCCGGCCAGGACTCCCGTCGATCGGGATCAGCCCCGGATCGCACCCTGGTCTGCACCCAGGAAGGCATCAGGGTCGACCCTGACCGCGGTCAGGGTCGGCAGCGCAGCGAATGTCCTGCGGCGGGGTGTTCGCCGTGCCCGGCATCGCGCCGTGCCCGGCATGCCGCCGTGCCCGGGATCGCGCCGAGCGAGTGCTGTCAGGCGCCTGCCGCGGCGATGTTGACTTGCCAGCCGATGCCGTACTTGTCGGTGACCGCACCGAACCTGATCGAAGTCGGGCAGACAACTGGCCTGCGGAATCAGCCATAGCGCGGTGGCTGCGCCGCGGCAGCTTCGCGCAACGGGGCGGGCGCAACGTCGGCAGCCCGCGGCACGGCGCTGGGAATCTGCACCTGCGGCCGCGGCACCGGATCGCCGGCGCGCTACCCGGGCTATGCGGCTTCCCGGGCTATGCGGCTTCCCGGGCTATGCGGCTTCCCGGGCCCACGAACCGCCTTACGCTGATGACTGGATGTTGCGTGTCATCCGGGCTGGGTCCCCGATTTGCACTCCCGTGTCGGCGCCGGATCAGCGGAAGCTCTGTGGCATAGCACCGTCAGGGACGGCCATGCATGCTGGGGAGAACGGCCCCTTGCGCTAGGCGGCGCCGGCACCGTGGAACCTGGGGAAGGAACTCATGCTGACGGACTTTTACATCTCCTTCTCTGCAGTGTGCTTCACGCTGCTGGGCTTGTGGCTCATTGTCGTCCAGACACGTCACGCTGAGTGGCGAGGAAGCGCGCTTCACCGGCGGCGAGCCTACGGAGTCGCGCTGCATTTCTCGTTACCCGGGCTGATGAGCCTGCTGGCCCTGGTCAACCCGGGCAGCTCGGCCCTCTGGCGGACGTCGTTTGCCGTCGTTGCGATCGGCGGGGCGGCGGTGCTGATCGCGGTGCGCGGCCCCGCGGTGGGCAAGCTCGGCCTGGCCGCCTACATATTCGCGATCGCCATGTACACCCTGATCGGGATACTGGCGATCGCGCCCGGCATCGTCGGCGGGCTCGGGATCGGCGCCGCGCCTGTGCGCGTTGAGGCGGTGCTGCTGACCATCCTGGTGTTCGCGGGCGTGAACGTCGCATGGCTCCTGTTGTTCGAGGAAGCGCAACCCGACCGCGCCTCCCCGGGCCATGGTCAGGCAGGCGGCGCGAAGAACTCGAGGGCAATCCCGTCCGGGTCGCGGAATGAGACACCAGAGCCGTAATGGGCGTCCTTGATTCCGCCGTGCTCGATGCCGAGCTCGTCCAGGCGCGCGGCCCACGCCTGCAGCTCACCGCGGTCGCGGCAGGCGAAGGCAAGATGATCAAGGCCGGTGCGGTGCTCGTCGAATTCGCCCCCGGCGCCCTCCGGGTGCGTATGCAGGCCGACTAGCTGGCCGCCGCCGATCAGGAACACGGTGTGATGAAAGCCCCCCGCCTGCTCGTCCTCGTCCAGGACCGGCTCGGCGGCCAGCAGCTCGCTGTACCAGCGGGTGCTCCGGTCGAGGTCGGTCACGGTCACGGCGACATGGGTGATGGGCGGGAACTCCGGCATAACGTCCTCCTTGCTGATGGTGACTGATGGTGACTGATGGTCACTGGCCGAGCGGTTACCAAGATCCTGCGCGGGGCTCGGGCAGAACCGGAGCTCCCGGCGGGCCGACGTTGCTGTCACTTCATCCCCCTTCTGCCTCCTGGTAGCCGCGCGCCCGGGTGCCGCCAGCCGGCGCGTTCGGCCTGAGGTCAGGTCCTGGATCTCGCCACCAGGGCTACCGAGTGGCAGGGTGGGCCTCGATGCTGGGTAAGAGCACAGCACAGACAGGGCGTGGATGGGATGGGTATGACGAGCGAAACGCACACCCGCGCGGGCGACCCGGGCGCGGGCGATCCGGGCAGCAGAGGCGTGGTACCGCCGGGCGTATGGGTGGATGACTCAGACGAGGATGACCCGGTGCTCCGCAATGCCGACGGCAGCCTGGTGGATACCTGGCGGCAAGACTATCCCTATCCCGAGCGGCTGGGCCGCGAGGAATATGATCACGCGAAACGGATCCTCCAGGTCGAACTGCTCAAGCTGCAATACTGGATGCAGGATACCGGCCGCCGCTTCGTCGTTATCTTCGAGGGCCGCGACGCGGCGGGCAAAGGCAGCACTATCAAGCGTTTCATGGAGCATCTGAATCCCCGGTCCGCGCGGGTTGTCGCGCTCGATATCCCGACCGAGCGGGAGCGGGGGCAATGGTATTTTCAGCGTTACGTGGCGCACTTGCCGACCGCGGGCGAGATGGTCCTGTTCGACCGCTCATGGTATAACCGCGCCGGGGTCGAGAAGGTCATGGGCTTCTGCACCGACGAGCAGCATGAGGCCTTTCTCCAGGAGGTGCCCCGGTTCGAGCGGCTGCTCGTGGATGACGACATCTTGCTGACGAAATTCTGGTTCTCCGTCACCCCCGGCGAGCAGCAAACCCGGTTCGCCATCCGCCAGATCGACCCCGTGCGGCAGTGGAAGCTCAGCCCCACCGACATCGCCTTGCTGGACAAATGGGATTCCTACACCGGGGCCAAGGTCACCATGTTCGAGCGGACCCACACGCCCGAGGCGCCATGGACCGTGATCAGGAGCAACGACAAGAAACGCGCCCGCCTGGAGGCCATGCGCAGCCTGCTCGCCGGCATCGAATACGACCGCAAGGATCACGATGCCGTCGGGCAGCCGGACCCGCTGATCGTCGGCGCTCCCGCAGATATGCGGGAACTGGCGCCCGGGCGGCTTTCCCCGACGCCGATCGCCGAGACCCGCCACGCCGAAGGCCCTGCTTGATCGCGTCCGCGGTAGGGCAAAGCGGGCTTAACGCCTGTGCCGAGGACATAGCAGCCGCCCGCGTGGCTGGCGCCGCGTGGCTGGCGCGGAAGGACGGTGTCACGATCGGGAGTTGTGAGCGTGCACGTCGCGGCGTACGACCCGGGATGGCCCGGGCGATTCGCGGCGGAGCGGGCCCGCCTGGAACAGGTACTTGCTCCCTGGCTCTTTGGCGGCATCCATCACATCGGCTCCACTGCCGTCCCCGGCCTGGCCGCCAAGCCAGTCCTTGACATGATCGCCGGGGTGCGTGACCTGGCCGAAGCCGTGGCGGCCGTCAGCGCCCTGAGCGGGCTTTCGTATGCGCACGCCCCGCACCGGCCACGCGCGCTGTGGTTCTTCAAGCCGGCGTTCGCGGGCGCCGCGCAGCATACGCACCATCTTCACCTCACCGAGCCGGGCAGTGACCTATGGCAGGAGCGGCTTGCTTTCCGCGATGCCCTATGTGCCGATCCGGTGCTGGCCTCGCAGTATCAGGAACTCAAGATGCGGCTCGCTGACTCAGCCGGCGACATCGCCATGTACACCGCGGGCAAGCGCGCGTTCGTCGCCGGCGTACTAGCCAGCGCCGGTATTCAGCCGCGGCCCGGAACCGCCAACGGCACCTGACAACCCCGCGCAGCGCCGAGCAAGGGCATAGACGAAGTCCTGGCCCTGAGCCCGGCCCAGGCCGAGCCGGGCCCGGGTGCGGCCGCGCGCAGCCCCGGCTCCGGCTAGGCCTGCGGCTCGTAGGCGAGCCACAGAACGCCAAGGGGCGGCAGCGTGAGGGTGGCGGAGTAGTCAAGGTCGTTCCAGCCGATGGCCTCGGCGGTGACGGCACCGGCAAGGACATTGCCGCCGCCGAATTTCGCGCTGTCGGTGTTCAGGATCTCCGACCAGCGCCCTGGATGCGGAAGGCCGATGCGGTAGTCATGGCGGGGCACCGGCGTGAGATTCGCGACGCAGGCGATGCTGCGCTCGCCTGCCAGCGGGAACCGGAGAAATGACAGCACGCTGTTGGCTGAGTCGTTGGGGTTTATCCAGCGAAAGCCGGTCCAGTCGAAGTCCTGCTCCCACAGCGCGGGCTCGTGCCGGTACACCGTGTTGAGCTCGCGAACCAGCGCCTGCACTCCGGCGTGCTCAGGGAAGTCGAGCAGGTGCCAGTCGAGGCTGCCGTCATGCCGCCACTCGTCATTCTGGCCGATCTCGCCGCCCATGAACAGCAGCGGCCGGCCGGGATGCCCCCACATCCAGGCAAGCAGCGCACGCAGGTTCGCGAACTGCTGCCAGCGATCCCCGGGCATCTTGCTGAGCAGTGATCCCTTTCCGTGCGCGACCTCGTCGTGACTGAGCGGCAGTATGAAGTTCTCGCTGAACGCGTACAGCAGGGCGAACGTGAGCTCGTGATGGTGGTAGCGCCGATGGATCGGATCCTTGGCGAAATACACCAGGGTGTCGTTCATCCATCCCATGTTCCATTTGAACCCGAAGCCGAGCCCGCCCAGGTAGGTCGGGCGGGAGACCGCCGGCCAGGAGGTGGATTCCTCGGCGACCAGCATGACGGAGGGGTGGTGCCGGTAGACCACCTCGTTGGATTCCTTGATGAAGTCGATGGCTTCCAGGTTCTCCCTGCCACCGAACCGGTTAGTGATCCACTCGCCCTCCCGGCGCGAATAGTCCAGGTAGAGCATCGACGCGACGGCATCGACGCGCAGGCCGTCGACGTGGAACTCCTCGATCCAGAACAGCGCGTTCGCGAGCAGGAAGTTCCTGACCTCATGGCGTCCGTAGTTGAACACCAGCGTGCCCCAGTCCGGGTGCTCACCCAGGCGCGGGTCGACGTGCTCGTACAGGGCCGTGCCGTCGAAGTGCGCCAGCGCCCAGTCGTCCTTGGGGAAATGGCCGGCGACCCAGTCGACCAGGACCCCGATGCCTGCCTGGTGCAGCCGGTCGACCAGATAGCGGAAGTCGTCTGGCGTCCCGTGCCGTGCCGTGGGCGCGTAGAACCCCGTCACCTGATAACCCCACGAGCCGGCAAACGGGTGCTCAGCGATAGGCAGGAACTCGACGTGGGTGAAGCCGAGATCGCTGAGGTAACCGGGCAGCTCCTCGGCCGCTTCGCGGTACGTCAGCGGCCGCCACCTGCCATCGGCGTCCTGGGTCAGCCGCCACGAGCCCAGGTGGCACTCATAGACCGATACCGGAGCATGCAGCAGGTCGGTGGCCTCCCGATGGGCGAACCACGCGGCGTCCTGCCATTCGTACCTGCTCTGGATCACAACGCTGGCGGTGGCCGGCGGCACTTCGGTGCCGAAGGCGAACGGATCCGCCCGCAGGCTCACTTGCCCCTGCTGGGTCACTACCTCGTACTTGTAGTGCGCGCCGGGACCGGCCCCTGGAACGAAGATCTCCCAGACCCCCGAACTGCCCAGCACTCTCATCGGGTGGGTGCGGCCGTCCCAGCCGTTGAAGTCGCCAACGACCCGCACCGCCCGGGCGCTGGGCGCCCACACGGCGAACGACGTGCCGGATGCCCCTTGATGCACTCGCACCTGCGCCCCGAGGTGATGCCAGAGCCCCTCATGGCGGCCCTCGGCCAGCAGGTGCAGGTCGAGCGCCCCGAGCGTGGGCCAATACCGGTAAGGATCATCGGCGACCACCACGACACCGTCCGGGTAGACCGTCTCAAGGCGGTAGTCCGGGATGCCCGGCCCCTCGAGCCCCCCCTCGAGCACCCCTGCGAACACCCCGGCGGGATGCACGCGGCGCATCTCGATGCGCTGCCCACGGGCGAGGATGACCATGCCGGCCGCGTCAGGACGCCAGCCCCGGATCACGATCCGCTCGCGGCCGCCATCATCCCGCTCCGGGTGAGCGCCAAGCAGGTGGTGCGGATCGTGGTGCTGACCGCTGACGAGACGCTCCAGGTCGGCGTCGTCAGGCGGGTCGAAATGCACAGGCGAGTTCATGCTGGTCCCTTCCCGCACGACGCCCGCGACCTTACGGGATGTCGAGGCGCCCTTGTCGGCACGTCCGGTTGTCAGCCACAGCATTACTCATCTGCAGACCACATAACAGTGTGCAGGCTGGGTCAGTCGAGGCCGGGTCGGCGGTGCTCAATGGCGCCCGCGGCAGCGTGGCCAGCCAGGGGATTCCCGTCAGCTCCGTGCCGGGAAGATCCCTTGCAGGGCGATGCAGAAGTTCAGGACGAGGTAGGGCTGGATATTAGCGTGCGGATCGTTGCCTCCGGCATTGCCGAGCATCTTCGCGTTCATGATGGTGCTGTCGTCCGGCTCAGCCACGTAGCTGTCGGTGCTGGCCCGGGCCGGCACCCGGCCGTCCGGCCTGCGTGCCTCGGCCGGGCCGTTACTGGCGTGCACGGGGTGGTTGTGCGCCGGCATCTGAGCGGGCAGGAGCGTCACGCTCTCGGCGCCGCCCGCCTGGCCTGCGCTGTAGGCAGCCAGCCCGGTGCCCTGGCCTTGCTGGATCGGCACGCGTGACTGCAGGTCAGGCAGGGCGAATGTGGTCGTCCCATTGCCCCCGTAGGTCGTGCCGAGCAGGCTGAAGAGCGCGGCGTTCTGGCTGATCGGCAAGATCTGGCCGTCGCAGGCAGCCCAGCCTTGCGGCGGGAAGTTGAAACCGAACATCCTGATCTCGCCGAGAAATGGCTCAGACACCGTCGTCTCCTTGCGGATTGCTTGGTCACGGAGAACTAATCGGGCCCCGCCGGACCCGAAGGCCTGGATCGTCGACGCCGAGCCGGCTGAGGTCGCCCAGCTGCCGTCGTCGCCTGTCGGTAGATACGCTACGCCACTAAAATCTCTGGCATCGTGCGCGGCGAAATCAGCGCTCGCCCCGAGCGCCTCCCTGAGGACGGTGACTTTCTGCTGGCCCTTTACGCGTCGACGCGGCGGCCGGAGCTAACCGGGCTTGGCTGGTCTGCGGCGCAGCAGGATGCCTTCATCCGCATGCAGTTCGACGCCCAGGCGCGCCACTACCGCGGGTCTTTCCCTGATGCCCGTCATTCGGTCATCTGCGTGGGCGGCGAGCGGGCCGGCCGCCTGATCGTCAACCGCTCCGACGACGAGATCCGCATCGTCGACATCGCCCTCCTCCCGGAGTTCCGCGGCGCAGGTGTCGGTGGCTGGCTGGTCCGGCGCCTGCTCGATCAGGCCGAGGCCGGCCGGCTCCCGGTCAGATGCCGCGTTCTGGCGGGCAACGACGCGCGGCGGTTCTGGGAGCGTGCCGGGTTCGTCGCGCAGGACGAGGACGGGGTCTACGTGGCCATGGAGCGGGCGTGCGAGACCTCGCCCGCCTGACGACCTGCGAGGCCGGGTTCAACTGAGCATCGGGTGGTCCGCCGCGCCATCCGTGCCGTGCCGCCGCCGGGGCGGCCGGGCTGGCCGGTTGCTGCCTGCTCTGAAGGGGCGATGGGATGCCTGGTGAGAATGTGCCGCGGCTGCGCACGTGCGCGGTGATCGGCGCGGGGGTGCTCGGCGCGTGCGTGGCGGCCCGGCTGGCCGAGACGGGCATCGCGGTGACGCTGCTGGAGCAGGCCCAGCCCGGCCAGGCCGCTACCCGGTCGAGCTTCGCCTGGCTGAACTCCAACGACAAGGGGCCTCGTGCCTACCACGATCTCAATCACGCCGGGATGCGGGCCTGGGCCGGGCTTTCGGCGAGCCTTGGCGGCGCGGCGTGGTACCGGCCTGCGGGGAACATCGAGTGGGCGGCGAGTGCTGCCGGGCGCGCGCAGCTCGCCGCGCGGGTGGCCCGGCTCGCCGCGTGGGCATATCCGGCCCGCCTGATTGACGCCGCGGAGGCGGCCGGGCTTGAGCCGTCGCTGCGGCTGCCCGGGCCGGCGCTTGCCGTCGCGTGGTTTCCTGACGAGGGCTATCTGCTCACCGAGCAGCTGGTCCGGCAGCTGGTGCGGCGGGCGGCCCGGCACGGGGCCACGGTGCTGACCGGCGAGCAGGGACGGGTGGCCGGCTTCGACCCGGCCGGCGGCGCGGTGCGGGCGGTGCGGACCGCCGCCGGCCAGGTGATACCCGCGGATGCAGTGGTGTGCTGCGCCGGGCGCTGGGTTCCCGGGCTGGCCGCGCTGGCCGGCCCGGCATGCCCGGTGCCGCTTGTCCCGTGGGCGGCACCGGGTGCGGCAGCGCCGGGGCTAGTGGTGCGAGCAGGGCCGGTGACGCCGCCGGGCCCGGCGCGGGTGGTGCATGCGCCCGAGGTGTACCTGCGGCCCCATCCTGGCGGCCTGGTGCAGCTGGAAGCGCCCGACGCGGCAGTGGACCTGCATACTCCGGACACCGAATTGCGGAACCTGGCCAGCGAACTGCTGCGCCGGGCCCGCCGCGTGACCCGCGGGCTGCAGGACGCCGCTGTGGCCGGCTACCGGGTGTGCGTGCGGCCCATGCCCGCCGACGGCCAGCCCATCGTGGGATGGCTGCCCGGCTCAAGCGGCCTGTACGTGGCGGTGACGCATAGCGGCGTGACCCTCGGCGCGCACCTGGCACAGCTCATCACCGCCGAGCTCACCGGCGGCGCGGCGGCCGCCGAGCTCGCGCCCTACCGGCCCGACCGCTTCAACCCTTCCGCGCCAGGCCGGCTGGTCTGACCGGCCGCCGCCTCGCGCCGCAAGGCGGCTCACCAGAGCGCGCAGCCGCTGGCCTTACGCTGACGGTTCCGTCAGCAGGGCACAGGCCAGCGCCTGCCCGAGCCAGCGCTCGTATTCGCCGGCTGCCCACCGCCGTTCGCCGATGAGGGCGTGGTGGGTGCGGGCGCTGGCGAGATTCCAGATGATGTCGGTGGCATGAGCCTCAGCCCACTCGCGCGCAGCTGCTCGCCGCGCTGGCGAGCTAGCCAGGCGGCAGAATCACCTGCCCCCAGCCGCCGGATAACCCGTCAGCGCGGCTGCGTTACCGGACGCCCTGGTGCCTCACCGGGCGCCGGGAGGCCTGGGCGCCGGTCCCCAGGGCGGGCCGCCGGAGACCGGCGGCCGCGGTAGCGTGCCAGCGACATGCCTGGCCGGATACCGCGCGCGGGCGGGCTGCCCCGCGGCGCCGGCGGGCTGCCCCGCGGCGCCGGCGGGCCCCCCCGCGGCGCCAGCGGGCAGGATCGTGCCGCCAGCCGGGCTGGGCGCGGCGCCTGGCTGGCAGCATCGCTGCGGCCCGGGCGATCACCGCGGCGGCCCGGGCGTCCGCGTCGGCCGGCCGGAAAGGCACCGGCACGGGCCGGGAGGGCGCAGGCACCGGCCGGGAGTGCGCGGGCACCGGCCGGGAGTGCGCGGGCACCGGCCGGGAGGGCGGCGGCACGGCGGTCAGCGGCTGGGTGGCATCGTCGGCCTCCTCAGGCGGCCTGGCGTCCCACCCCGGCGCGCGGATCACCGCGATGAGCATCGCCGCTAACAGCAACACGAGGAGCGCCACGAAGCCGTCGGTGCCGTCGGTGGCCAGCGCCGGGCTCATGGCCGCCACCCGTACTGCGCCAGCGCGTCGGCGGCGAAGCGCCCGATGATTCCGCGCTCGTCCCCGGGCCTGGCCAGCTCCGCGGTCACGGTCTCGGCCGTGCAGTCCGGGTACCCGGACTCGCGCAGCCCTTCGGCGATGACAGCCGCGCGGCCAAGGTCAACTTCGAACGGCTGGCGGTAGTCGAATTCTTCCCCGGGCAAGTCACTGGCCATTGCGTGCCTCCTTCCCGCGGCCGCGGGCGGCGCCGGCTGTGACGTGCGGTGCTCGTGCGCGTCCTCGCATCAGGGCCATCCGTCCGAGGCGGCATAATGTTGACGCGCGCAGGCCGGTCACGGTGCACACGACTCGCGTGCCGCGACATATCATGCGCCGTGCGTGATCGCCGCGACCTCCTCGGGGCTTAGCTCGATGGACGCGGCCCCGACGTTGGTCGCGACGTGCTCGGGCGATCCGGTGCCGGGGATCGGCAGCATCTGCGGGGATCTGGCCAGCAGCCAGGCCAGCACGATCTGCCGCGGGCTGGCGCCGTGCGCCTCCGCCGCCCCGGTCACTGCCGGGTTACTGTCAGCCTGCTGGATCGGGGCCCAGGGCAGGAACGCGAGCTGCTCAAGCTCGCACGTATCCACCATCGACTCCGCCTGGCGGTCGGCCGCGTTGTACCGGTTCTGCACGGAAACGACGGGGGTGATCCGCTGCGCTGCCCGCAGCTGTGCCACGGACACGTTCGAGACCCCGATGTGCCGGATCTTGCCCTCGTCCTTGAGCTGCACGAGGGCGCCAAGCGACTCGGCCAGCGGCACGCGAGGATCCGGCCGGTGCAGCTGGTACAGCGGGATCTGGTCAAGCCGCAGCCGCCGCAGGCTGCCCTCGCAGGCTTCGCGCAGGTGCCCGGGCCTGCCGTCGGCGTCCCAGCGGCCTGGGCCCGGCCGTACCAGGCCGCCCTTGGTGGCGATGACCAGGTCGGCGGGATAGGGATGCAGGGCCTCGGCGATCAGCCGCTCGCTGACCTGCGGGCCGTAGGAGTCGGCCGTGTCGATGAAGTTGACGCCGAGTTCCACCGCCCGCCGCAGCGTCGCCCTGGCCTGGTCCGCGTCCGGCGGTTCGGCCCAGATGCCAGCGCCGGTGATCCGCATTGCGCCGAAGCCCATCCGCCGCACCACCAGGTCGCCGCCGATCTCGATGGTGCCCGCTGCCGCCGCGCTGACCGGACCGCTCATAGCTAGCCTCCCGGGTTTCTGCCCGGCTCCAGTCTCGCAGCCGCGGTCCTGACCGTCAGTCAGTCAGGCCGGTGAGCTTGACGAGCTTGCCGTCTGCAAGTCGAAACCCAGCAGGGCGATCGCGTGGTCAACCAGGGTGGCCAGGGTGTCCCGGCACGACACCCGTTCTCGCGCGTCGCACGTGACGATCGGCACATGCGCGTCGACGTCGAGTGCCCGCCGGATCTCGCCCACCTCGTGCCGGCGCGCCCGGTCGAAGCAGTTGAGCGCGACGATGAACGGCGTGTTGCGGTGCTCGAAGTAGTCGATGGGCGGAAAGCAGTCGGCCAGCCGCCTGGTGTCGGCCAGGACGACGGCCCCGAGGGCACCGTGCGACAGGTCGTCCCACATGAACCAGAAGCGTTCCTGCCCGGGCATGCCGAAGAGGTAGATCACGAGTCCGGAATGTATGGTGATCCGCCCGAAGTCCATGGCGACGGTGGTGGTCCGCTTGCCCTCCACGCCGCTGGTCATGTCGATGCCCGTCCCCGGACCGCTGAGATCCTCCTCGGTCCGCAGCGGGCTTGATCTCCGTGAGCGCGCCCACCAGCGTCGTCTTGCCTACGCCGAATCCGCCTGCGACCAGGATCTTGACGGCAATCGGCGCGGGCGCAATCGCGGTCAGCCGGGCCGGGAAGATCAAAGCCGTCGTAGGCCATCGGCCACCTCCCTGAGAAGCCGGACGTCGGTGAGCCGCTCCGGGCGGGGCCGGTGAATCCTGAGCAGCCCGCGGTCGCGGAGGTCAGCGAGCAGGATGCGGATCACGCCGAGCGGCAGGTCAAGCGTGGATGCCAGGTCCGCCACGGACATGGCGCTGCGGCACAGCCGGAGTACCGCCAGATGCTCCGGTTCAAGTTCGGCCGGATCGGACACGGACGTGCGCAGGGAGTAAACCATCGAGATGACGTCGAGCACCTCCCCGCCCGCCCTCGTCCGGCCGCGGACGAGCGCGTAGGGGCGCACCACTGGGCCGGGTCCCGGGATCAGGCAGCCGATCATCAGCTGGAGCCATCGCCCGTTCACATCGCTTCGCCGGCGCCGGCCGCGGGCCTGCTGCTGACCGCCGTGTGCCGTCCCAGCCGCTTCACGATCAGGGCCATCTCGTAGGCAAGGAGGCCGACGTCCGCTTCCGGGGCGGCCAGCACGGCGAGGCAGCTTCCCTCCCCGGCGGCCGTCACGAACAGGAAACCCCGTTCCATCTCGATGACGGTCTGGTGGACCTTGCCCCCGCCGAAGTGCAGCGCGCCGCCGTTGGCCAGGCTCTGCCAGCCCGGCGGCCAGGGCCGAGAGGTGCTCCGCGTCCTCCCGGCTGAGTGCCGCTGAGATGCCGAGGGCAAAGCCGTCCCGGGAAAGGATGGCTGCCTTCTGGACGTGCGCCGCGCGTGCTACCAGGTCGTCAAGCAGCCGGTCGAGCTGGCTGTCGGTGCTCGTGGTCCGCGGCGGCGGCTGCCCGGGGAAGTTCATGTTCATCGGCTCTCCCCGTCCTGCCGCAGGTCGGTGCCATGGTCCTGGTCCACGCCGGCATCGGACAGGCCGCGCTGCCAGCCCTGCCGGAAGGCCGACATCACGCTGCGCGCCGTCTCCGGCGAACGGGAGCTTTCTGCTTCGCCGCCGGGCGGCGGGCGAGGCCGTCGTCTCCCGCAGTTGCGGTGCCAGGCTCGTCTGCCTGACCCGCTGCGGCAGGCCGTTCTCGGCCGGCCCGGTGGCGAGCCGACAGGACCAGGAACATCATGATCAGGAACATCAGGATCAGGAACATACGGATCGGGCACATCCGGTGCCGTGGCCACGGCGAACACTGCCTGTCCGGCGGTGCCTGGCTCCGGTGGCGCTTCGGCAACCGGTTGCGCCGTCACGGCCTGGCGGACCGCCGTTGCCGTTGCCAGGCGGCCACCGGCGCACGGCCGGGAACGGCGCCGTCACCGATGGCGTCCGCGAGGACCACCAGGTCTCGCGGGATCAAGACGATGGCCGTCACGCCGCCGTAAGCCGGAGTGCCGGAGCGTCACCCGGATGCCGTGCCGCCGGGCAAGCTGGGCCGCGACGAAGAGGCCGAGCTGGTCCGAGCCCGACAGGTCGAACAGCGGCGGGTCGGCCAGGCTGGCGTTGGCCGCGGTGATCTGCTCGTCGGTCATGCCCAGCCCGCGATCCTCGATGTCGACCGCGAAACCGTTCGCCACCAGGTCGCCGGTTATCCGGACCTCGGTGTTGGACGGGGAGAAGATCGTGGCATTCTCCACGAACTCGGCGAGCATGTGGATCACGTCCGCCACCGCGGGGCCCGCCAGCGCCGCCGGCGTCCGGCAGATGACCTTGACCCGCGTGTAATCCTCGACCTCGGCTGCGGCCGCGCGCAGCACGTCCACGAACGGCACCGGTTCGCGGAATGCCCGCTTGGGCGAGTCGCCGGCCAAGACGATCAGGCTCTCGGCGTGCCGCCGCATGCGGGTGGTGAGGTGATCGATCCGGAACAGGCCCTCGAGGTCGTCCGGCTCCGCCGCCCGCCGCTCCAGGGCGTCGAGCAGCGCCATCTGCCGTTCCAGCAGTGACTGGCTCCGCCTGGCCAGGTTCCTGAAGACGTCATTGATGCCGCGGCGCACTCTCGCCTCGTCCACGGCCGCCTCGACTGCTGTCCGCTGCGCGGTGTTGAATGCCGCCTTGACCTGGCCGATCTCGTTCGCGCTCGGGTCCGGCGGCGGCACCTGCGCGGCGACGTCCACGTCCTCGCCCGCGCGAAGCCGCCGCACCACGTCGGGGAGCCGGACATTCGCCATCTCCAGTGCCGAGTCCCGCAGGCCGCGCAGCTGCCTGGCCAGGTTGACGGCGATCCACAACGACAGCACCAGGGACGCGATGACCGCCGCCAGGCTCAGGCCGCCGACCAGGTAGAGCCCGTGGAGCTTGGCGCTGGCCTGCGACCGGGCTCCCGCTGCCAGCCGCGCTTCGGCCTGGCCCACCGCCCGCTGGATCTGCGCGCTCAGCGTGGCGACTGTCCTGTTCCAGGTCGCCGGGCGCACCGGCGGGGCGCCGTCCGGGGAGTCGCTCGCGACGAGCCTGTTCTCCAGCGCGGCCAGGGTGCTCGCGGTCTTGCGGCCTGACGTCGCGGTTCAGGTCGCTGCGGTCCGCCGGATCGAGGTACGAGTAGCTCTGCGCGTACAGCAGCCGGTGCGCGCCGACCAGCCGCACGAAGGCCTGGTGGTCGCTGGCCGGGAATGCGCGGGCAGCGAAGTTGCCGTCCAGCAGCGCGCTCTCCTGCTGCAGGTACTCGTTGGAGATCGCCAGCTCGATGACCGCGATCCCGGGAAGCACCTGCGGTGGAGTTGCCCTCCTGGAGTATCGCCTGCTCCATCACCTGGTAGCTGGCGCCGATCATGCCGTTGTAGGCGGTGAACGCCTGCTGGCCGCCGATCGAAAGGTCCGTGATCTTGGCCCGCAGGCCGGGAAGGCTCGCTAAGCACCTCGCGGAGCGCGGCGATGGCCTTCTTCCCGCCCGCCGAGGCGCTCTGCCGGACGGAACCGGAGCCGGTGGCCGCCAGCACCGACGCGACGGCGCGGTCGGTGACGGCCTGCTGGCGTCTCAGCGCGGCCAGCGCGGCAGGCGTCGGCCGGGCGTAGTAGACGATCATCTGGGCACGCTCGTGAGTGAGCGCCTGCTGCAGGCCCGCCACCGGCTGCCTGAGGTCGTCCATCATCACCTTGGACCGGATCAGCGTCAGGGCGCCGGTCACCGACGTGGCGACCGTGTAGCTGGATAAGCCGACCAGGAAGACCAGCGGGACTAAGACGAGCAGGGCGACCCTCAGGAGCACGGACCGGCGTCTCAGGCTCATGGCTGCTGCCCCTCGCGGATCTGGAGGAAGTCACATCCTCTTGCAGAATTCATCTTGCAGATTTCACAAGATAACAGGCAACTCCCCGTGTCGTGACCATAACCGAAAGTTCCGAGTAAAGCCGATCAGGCCGCCGCGGAGGGTTCCCCCTCGCTCTTGAGCCGGTCATCGTGACGGCGCACGTCGATCGCCGGCGGCATGGGCGCGGTGGCCTGCGCCGTCATGACCACCTCGGCCCGTCGCTTCAGCCGGGGCTATGCTCCAGCGATGGCTGACGATGTCGAACTGATCATCCAGGTGCCGCTCGGTAGTGCGGTGGACCATCATCTTCGCGACGACCCGCCGCTGAGCGTCGCCAGCGGCCGGGTGGTGACCGAACCGCTTCCGGCCGACGCGGAGGGCAGGCTGCTGCCGTCCCCGGCGGGCGAGGTGGTGATGTCTGTCCTTTCGCCGGAGGCGCTGTCTCGCGAGGCCGATCAGGTCAGGCACGTGATCAAGCAAGCCGCTGCCGACGGCGAGCCGCTCGTCGTCGTGGTGGAGGCGGCCGGGGAAATCCGCGATGACGAGCTAGCCGCGGTACTGGACGCCGCCGCTCGCACGCGGCGGGTCGTGCTGCTGCGAGTGCTTGGCAGTACCTGAGCGGGCCAGATCGCAGGGCGGCCAGGCTCAGCCGGCCGCCGGGCCGGACCGAGTCGCCTGCTGATGCCTCACCGGTCGTAGCGCGTCGGCGGGAACGGGTCTCGCTCTCCCTCGACCTGCAGCTCATCCTTGTCGAATTCGCGGCGGATCTCGGCCCGCTCCTCCTGATACTCGCTGGTCTGCGTGACATCCCAGCGCGGCGGCGCATCGGTGGCCGGCGGCACCTCGTCCGGGTCGTAATCGTCGATCCCGGCGGCCACCCGCTCCTCCTCGGTCAGGCGGGCCAGCCGGTCGTCATCGAGGTGCTCCGCAGCGCCGCCGTGCTCGCGGCGATCGCGGTGGAACTGCTCGGCCGGCTGGCCGGAGTCCTGCTGTGCCATCACGCCTCCAGTCCGGACCTCAAAGAGTAACAGCATGACGCAATAGCGCGTTCGTCCCGCCTCGGGCCGGAGCAGGCCGGTCAAGTACCTGGAATCCTGGCCGCGGCCAGGTAGTCGAGCGTCCGCTCGATGAGGCCGCCGGCCCGGCTCAGGTCGGCCGAGGCGGCGGCGGCTTCGTCGCGCAGCCGGGGTTCCAGCAGGCCGGCGAGTTCCGGCAGGGCCGCGGCCGCCAGGCCGGCCCCGATTCGCGCTGCGCTGCGCACCACCCGGGGTTCTGCCGACCACAGCGCCTCGAAGATCCGGTCGCGGTCGCGGCGACGCTCCTGACCCGGGTGCTCCCACCCGGCCACGACCGCAGGATGGTCGGGTGCGTCGCAGATCAGCGCCCATTCCCGGCGCATCGGCGAGCCCCAGGGAACTGGCACCTCCGCCAGCGGGCCCGGCCGGTGGCTGGCGCGCTCGAAGTCAGCGAAGACTACCGTCTGCGCCGCGCTGCGGGCCAGGTCCGCCCAGCGCATCCCGGCGGCCAGGTAAAAGCGCCGGAGCTGAAAGGAGCCGAGCAGCACCGGCCGCTGCGCGCGGGCGCAGCACTCATCCTCTATCGCCCGGGTCAGGGCCAGCAGGACCGGCTTGGTCATGACATGGGCTCGCAGGCCAGGGTGACGGCGCCGGAGCCCGGCGAAGATCGATGCCTGGGGTTCCCGCTCGGCGCCGGCCACCGCGTGCGCCATGGCCGCCGGCAGGGACAGGCCGCTCGCGCGGGCCGCCAGCACCGCTGCCAGCAGGGCGCAGTCGGATTCGGAGTACCGTCGCTGCCCGCTCGCCGAGCGCTGCGGACTGGGCATGCCGTAGCGCTGCTCCCAGTTCCGCAGCCCGGCCACCGGAATCCCGGTCCGCCGCGAGACCTCGCTGATCGGCAGCACGGCCGGGTCAGCGCCGGCACCTCCGGGCGAGGCCACCGAGTTCATCATACTGATTAGCCTTTCTTAATCAGAGTGATGATAGGGTAGCACCCGGGCCAGCTGCTCCCCGCCCGAATCGCCGAGAGCCCAGGAGAAAGCCGTGACCACTGCCCGTTCTCGCGAGCAGGCCGCCCGCGGGGCAACTTCGCGCGACCAGGCCGCGGGCGGGGCGATCGTGCGCCGGCTGCCCCGGCCGGCGATGGCCATGCCTCCTGGCGCGACTCGGCGGCCTGCCGTCACGCCGACACTGAGCTGTTCTTCCCGATCGGCAAGGCGGGCGCCGCCCTCGCTGAGACCCGGCAGGCCAAGCTGGTCTGCGCCGGCTGCCCGGTGCGGCGGGCCTGCCTGGCTTTCGCCCTGGCCACCGGGCAGGACTACGGCATCTGGGGCGGCTACGACGAGGACGAGCGGCGGCGGCTGCGCCGCCACGGCGGCTCGGTCAGCCGAGCGTGAACGGGTCGCGGGTGCCGCCGGTGAGCTCGACCCAGATGGCCTTGGTCCTGGTGTACTCGTGCACGGCCTCGATGCCGTTTTCCCGGCCGATGCCGCTGAGCCCGAAGCCGCCGAACGGGACGTCCGGGCCGACGACCCGGTAGGCGTTGATCCAGACGGTGCCGGCCCGCAGCGCGTGCGCGACCCGGTGGCCGCGGTGGATGTCCTTAGTCCAGACCGCCCCGGCCAGCCCGTACCTGCTGTCGTTGGCCAGCGCCACGGCCTCTTCCTCGGTGTCGAAGGGGATGACAGCGAGCACCGGGCCGAAAACCTCTTCGCAGGCGACCTTCATGGCGGGCTTGACGTTGGTGAGCACGGTCGGCTGCACGAAGTATCCGCCAAGCTCAGCGTCGGCCCGGCCGCCGGCCGCCACCGTCGCCCCCTGGCTGGCGGCCGAGTCAAGGAACGAGAGCACCTTGCGGTACTGCGGCTCGGTGGCTACCGGGCCCATCTCCGTCTGCTCGTCGCGGGGGTCGCCGAGCCTGATCGACCTTGCCCGGCCGGCCACCTTGGCCACCAGCGCGTCATGCACGGCGCGGCTGACCAGCAGCCGGGAGCCGGCCATGCAGGTCTGGCCGGCGGCGGCGAACACCCCGGCAAGCACGCCGTTGCAGGCGGCGTCCAGATCGGCGTCGGCGAAGACCACGTGCGCCGATTTCCCGCCGAGCTCGAGCAGCACGCCGGTGATGTTCGCCGCTGCTGCCTTGGCCACCTCGGCGCCGACCAGGGTCGAGCCGGTGAACGCGATCTTGTCGACGTCGGGGTGGGCGGCAAGCGCCTTGCCGACCGCGGGGCCGAATCCGGTCACCACGTTGAGCACGCCGGGCGGGAAGCCGGCCTCCGTCATCAGGCCGGCCAGCTCGACAGCGGACGCGGGGGAGTGGTCGCTCGGCTTGGCCACGACGGTGCAGCCCGCCGCGAGCGCCGGGGCGAGCTTCCAGCACAGCAGGAGCAGCGGCGAGTTCCACGGCACGATCGCCGCGACGACGCCGGCCGGCTCGCGCCGGGTGTAGACGAGGAAGTTCGGCTTGTCGCCGGGGATGGTCGAGCCTTCGAGCTTGTCGGCCAGGCCGGAGAAGTAATAGAACCAGTCCGGGATGCTGCCGAGCTGGCCGCGCATCTCGCGGAGCAGCTTGCCGGTGTCCCTGGTCTCGATCTCGGCCAGCCGCTGGCCTCCCGCGCGATCAGGTCACCGAGCCGGCGGAGCAGCCGGGCCCGGCCGAATCCGGTCAGCTGGCCCCACGGCCCGGCCAGCGCGCGCCGGGCGGCGGCAACCGCCTCGTCGACGTCCGCCGCGTCCGCGTCGGCCGCGGTGGCCCACGGTGCGCCGAGGTAGGGGTCGACAGTGTCGTACCGGTTCCCGGACGCCGCCTCGACCTGCCGCCCGTCGATCACCAGCGGGTAGCCAGGAATGCTGGGCTCGCTCGCGCTGTCCTCCGTCACGTTGCCCTGCTGGAATTCTGCCAGGATGGCGGCTGTGTGCTGGCCCAGCGCGGGGACGGCCCCCATCGCGGCCTCGCGGCCCTGCACGCTGACCGGCGGCAGCAGTGCGCGCACCGGACCGGCGGGGTGTCCACGTCGCGCCACCGTTTCCTGGCTTCGAGCTGCGGGTGGGCGGCGTATTCGGCCGGCGTGCGCAGCCGGGCACTGGCGATGCCGGCCCGGTCCAGGAGGTCGCTACCGCATCGGGCGGCATGCGACTCGATCGCCGTCTCGATGATGTCCGTCAGCTCGCCGTCATGGGCCACCCGGTCGGGGTTGGTCCGGAACCTCTCATCGCTGATGAGGTCAGGCCGGCCCAGTACCCGCTCGCAGAGCACCACCCATTCGCGGTCGTTCTGCAGGCCGAGGAACACCTGGCCGCCTGCCGCCGAATAGGGTCCGTAAGGCGAAATAGACGCATGCCGGGCGCCGGTCCGCCGCCGGCCGCTGCTCACCGTAGACGGTGTAGTAGTACGGCTGGCTCATCCACTCGCCGAGCGCGTCGAGCATGGCGACGTCGAAGGCTCGATCCCTGTCCCGGTCCGCTCGCGCTCGTAGAGCGCGGCCAGCATGCCGCTGTAGGCGTACATCCCGGCGGCGATATCGGCGACTGATATGCCCGCCTTGGCGTGGCTCATCCGGCGTGCCGGTGACCGCGAGCAGCCCGGCCTCGCACTGCACCAGCAGGTCGTAGGCCTTCTTATGGCGGTACGGGCCCGTCCGGCCCGTAACCGGAAACCGAGCAGCAGATGAGCCGCGGATACCGGGCGCGCAGTTCCGGCCGCCCCGAGCCCGAGCCGGCCGGCTGCGCCGGGCGCGAGGTTCTGCACGAACACGTCGGCTCCGGCGAGCAGCGCGGCAAGCACCGCCTGCCCGTCTCGCTCTTGACGTCAAGCTCGACGGACTCCTTGCCCCGGTTCAGCCAGATGAAGTAGCTGGCCTGGCCGAGCACGGCGCGGTCATAGCCGCGGGCGAAGTCGCCGGTGCCTGGCCGCTCGATCTTGATCACCCGGGCGCCGAGGTCGGCTAGCTGCCTGGTGGCGAAAGGCGCAGCCACCGCTTGCTCAAGCGCGACCACCGTGATTCCGTCAAGCGGGCGCATCGGCGCCGCCTCCTCCGTGGCGCCGGCTGGCCACGGCGCTACCGTGTTGCGCTTGACGAGCTGCCGGGCGATGACGTTGCGCTGGATCTCGTTGGTGCCCTCGCCGACGATCATCAGCGGCGCGTCCCGGAAGTAGCGCTCGACATCGAACTCGGTCGAGTAGCCGTACCCGCCGTGAATCCGCACCGCGTCAAGCGCGATCTGCATCGCGGCCTCCGAGGCGAACAGCTTGGCCATGCCCGCCTCCATGTCCGCGCGCTGGCCGGCGTCATAGCGGCGGGCGGCGTGCAGGACGAGCTGGCGGGCCGCGGTCAGCTTGGTCACCATGTCGGCGAGATAGTTGCCGATCGACTGGTGCTGCCAGATGGGCTTGCCGAACGCCTCGCGCTCCTGGGCGTACTTCAGCGAGTCCTCCAGCGCCGCCCGGCCGACGCCGAGCGCGCGGGACGCTACCTGGATCCGCCCGATCTCCAGCCCGCGCATCATCTGCGCGAACCCCTCGCCCGGCCGCTCGCCGAGCAGCGCCGAGCCCGGCACGTGGTAGTCGTCGAAGCTGATCTCGCAGCTCTCCACTCCCTTGTAGCCGAGCTTGGGCAGATCGCGGGACACCGAGAAGCCGGGACCAGGCTCGGCCAGCACGATGCTGATGCCGGCGTGCGGCGGCCGGGCGGCCGGGTCGGTCTTGCACAGCACGGCGACCAGGCCCGAGTGCCGCGCATTGGAGATCCAGGTCTTGGTCCCGGTGAGCACGTAGGAATCGCCGTCGCGGCGGGCGACGGTCCTGATGTTCTGCAGGTCCGATCCGCCGCCTGGCTCGGTAAGCGCCATGGTGGCGCGCAGCTCGCCGGTCGCCATCCGCCGCAGGTACTTCTGCTGCTGCCCGGGCGTGCCGAAGGTCAGGATCAGCTTGCTGACCACGGTGTGCCCGCCCATCGCGCCGGCCAGGCTCATCCAGCCCCGCGCCAGCTCCTCGGTGATCAGCGCATAGCACGGCGTGCTGACCGCGCTTGCGCCCCACGGCTCGGGGATGGCCAGGCCGAAGACGCCCATTTCCTTCATCAGGGCGATGAGCTTCTCCGGGTAGGCGTTGGCATGCTCGAGGTCCCGCGCGACCGGCTTGACCTCGCGGTTCACGAAGTCGCGTACCAGCTCGACAATCTGCTGCTCGTCCTTGCTCAGCTCTGTCACAGCCGTAGTCCTACCCCGCGGCCGGGGTAAGTGCCTACTCCGCGGCCGGGGTGAGCGGCCGGGGCCGGACGTCTGATCGCCCCGGCCTGCCCTGGCCGTAACGCTGCGCGAACCGGCGCAGCACGGCCGGCGGGTGGGTGACGCTGCTCCGGTTGGCCATGGCCTTGAGCTCGCCGACCTGTGCCGGGTCGAAGTAACCGGCGTTCTGGTAGGCGTCGATCCGGGTGCACATGCCGAGCGCATCAAGCTCGGGATGGAACTGGGTGGCATAGACGTGCGCGCCGATCCTGAATGCCTGTACCGGGCAGCCGGCCGAGCTGGCGAGCAGCACGGCGTGATGCGGCAGCCGGCTGATCGCCTCCTTGTGGCCGACGAACGCGTCGAACGTGCTCGGCAGCCCGCGCAGCAGCGGGTCGTGGCGACCCTCGGCGGTGAGCGTGACCGGGACGCAGCCGACCGGCTCGGCATGCCGGCGGTCGACCACCGCCCCCTGGTGGCTGCCGAGCGTCCCGATGCCATAGCAGGCCCCCAGAAACGGGAACCCCGCGGTGATCACCCGGTCGAGCAGATCACGCAGGTCTGCCTCGACCCGCCGCTGAACTCGCGATTTCGAGCCCTCCGGGTCGCTGGAGTTGAACGGGCCGCCACCAAGGAGGATCCCCGACCAGTCCGCCAGGTCGACGGTCCCGAGCGGCTGCTGCTCCAGCCGGATCCGGCGCAGGTCGCGCTCGTCCAGCCCGGCAAAGCCAAGGAACGACTCGTACTCGTTGTCCGCGGCGGCGTCCTCGGCCCGGATGGCCAGCAGCAGGAACGGCTTCACTTGATCACCCTAACCGGAAAATCACACCCACCTCAGCCATGCGGGCGGCAGCGAACCCTGGCTGGTGACCGGCGGCACGGTGTCGGTCAGGCGGCCTGGGTGAGGGCGACGGTGTACCCGAGTGCTTCGAGCTGGCGGACGTGGTTGCGGACCTTCTTGCCCGTGTCGGTGCGGCTGGCGTGGTAGCCGGAGCCGAGGTCCTGGTAGCGGTCGGCGGGGTGGGTGAGCAGGTTCCAGATGATGATCAGGATGGAGCGGGCGACGGCGGCCAGGGCCTTGAGCTTGCCGCGGCGTTTCACGATGCGCCGGTAGCGCTCGCCGAGGAAAGTGTCAGTCCGGGCGGCCGCCGCTGCGGCTTCACCCAGGACGCCCTTGAGGTAGGCGTTGCCCTTGCCAGTGCGGCCGGATCTGCTGCTGGCCCCGGACTGGATGGTCCGCGGGCTCAGCTTGGCCCGCGACACCAGATGGCTGGCGGTGGGAAACCGGCTCATGTCCAGCCCGATCTCCGCGATGATCGCCTGAGCGCCATCAGGCCCGATCCCGGTGATCTCATCCAGCCGGGCGGCAGCGGGCAGCACCGCTGCGCCCGGGCCGGTGCCCGCTGACGGGCCCGTGCTGCCGTCGGCGTCGACCCCCTGGGCGGCGGGGATCGCCGCGATCAGTTCCCCGATCCGGGCGGTGAGCTTGCTGATCTGGGCGTTAAGGGCGTCGACCTGGTCCGGCAGCATCCGGGTCAGCTCGGCGTGGTGATCATCAAACTTCCCGGTGAGCGCCTCGATCAGCGCCGCATGCTTGGCTTTCATCCGGCCGCGCGCCAGACTGGCCAGCGTCTTCGGGTCCCGCTCGCCGGCGATCAGCGCCTCCAGCATGTCCCGCACCGAGAGCGTGTCCAGGCTGCTGGCCACGGCTGAGATCTTGATCAGGGAGTCTTCCAGCAGCTTCTCCAGCCGCTGCCAGTACCGGGTGCGCTCGCGGGTCAGGTCGGTGCGCAGCCGGGTGTAGTCCCGCAGCTCGCGGATCTCCGCGGGCGGCACGAAGCTGGGCCGCAGCATGCCCCGCTCCGTCAGCTTCGCCTGCCAGACAGCATCGAGCTTGTCCGTTTTAGGCCTGCCCGGCGCGTTCTTGACGTCCCGGGCATTGACGAGCTGCACGTCCAGGCCGACGGCCTCCAGCAGGTAGAACCAGATCCGCCAGTAGTCCGACGTGGATTCCAGGGTGACCTTCTCGATCCCCTCGCCCGCCAGGTGCGCGCCGAGCTCCAGGACCGCATTCGTGGTGGCATCCACATCCCAGACCCTGGTTCGCCGCGTCCCGGGCCGGGACGGGTGCGGCACCCGCGTGCACACCTTCCCCGACGCCTTGGCCACGTCAATCGCGCAGACCCGCTCCAGGATCTGCTCGTGGTCCTCGTCCTCGGCTTCCTGGGCTTCCCTCATCACCGGGACCGTCTCCTCACGCAAGCAGGCAAGGCTGGCGGGATGCCCGGGGGCCTCGGTCGGGAACCGAGAATCTAACCGGCGTGCTCGAAGGCAACAGTGCGCGACCCGTCAAGGTCAAGGCCCCGGCGCCAGACTAATGGACGGGCTCACATCCCAAGGTGCGGCCGGCGTCGGCGGGCAGCCCACCCCGATTTTCACGCCTGCGCGGCGTCCCCCGCAGGGATAGCGAGACTAATGGGCTCTGGCTGAAGCCGGGTCAGCCCTGGACTTCCTGGTCGTCCCGCCGGATGTCAAGCTCGGCCCATACCGACTTGCCCGCCGCGGTCTGGTGTATCCCCCACTTGTCGGCAATGGCATCTAGCAGCACGAACCCGAATCCTGACTCGTCCAGCCAGTCCGGCCTGCGCGGCCGCGGCGGGCGCGGGTCGCCGTCATGCACCTCGATCCGCAGCCAGGTACCGGTGACCTCCAGCCGCAGCGCCAGCGCGCGCCCTCCGGTGCGGGCGTGCCGCACCACGTTGCCGACCAGTTCGGAGGCGAGCAGGACCGCCGCCTCGTCAAGATCGGTCAGCCGCCAGGAGGCCAGCACGCGTCGCGATACCTTTCGCGCCAGCCCGGCCGACTGCGCGGCGGCGGGAAGCGTTATCTGCCATGACCGCTGCGGCCTGCCTGCCGCGCCGTGCTGAATGTGACCAGCATCAGATCTGCCCAGGTCAGCTGGCATTACCTAGCTGCCTCTCTCGTTGCCTGGAGTACCAAGGGGGCAGCCTGATGGCATGCCCCGTTAGCACCTGCTCGGTTGCCCCGCTTCGATGCTCGGGCCTGTACCTGGGGATTAGCTCAGAGCACGCTCACGGCGAACTGACAGCTTCCTGATTGCTTCCTGACTGCTAGCTGACCAGTCGTCAGGCCGGCAGCCCGGGCTGCCGCAGGATCAGCACGATAGAGAGAATCAGCAGCACGGAGCCGAACGTGACCAGGGCGTAGCGGATACTGTGCAGCTTGAACGAGCTGCCGATGCCCACCAGGAAGAGCACGGCGGCCAGGAATACCGTGATCCGGACGTAATTGTCGCCGACCTGCGCTGCGGTGTTGCCCGCCTGGAACTTCGCGTCGGCCGCATGGTCGAGCGCGTTGGCCCTCGCCTGGGCCGGCAGCTTGTACTGCGGCATGTAGGTCGGGCCAGGCAGCGCATTCGGGTTGTGCTCCGGGTTGGTGGCCATCCAGGCGTTGAAGGCCACCCGGAAAGCGGGCCGGAACCGGTGCTCCGCGATTACCTCTTTCGGCCGGCTGTTCAGGGTGAACGCGATGAACCAGGCGTTGAAGGTCGAGGCGTCGAAATTGCGCTGCGAGAGGGCAGTGAGGTCGTCCCTGGTGGCCAGCGCGCGCAGCGTGGAGGACTGGGCGATGTCGACGCGCGATGCCGTTCCCCAGCGCGCCGCCGAATAGCCGGCCCAGGCTGCCGTTATCGTGACCAGGGCAAGCAGCAGCGCCTCGCAGATCTGCACGATCCGGGAATGACGGTCGCCATCCCCGCCGTGACCGTCCGCTCCCTCGGCTTCCCTGGCTATCGTCTCGCCGTGCTCATGCAGCTTCTTGCCGGCCTCGATCGGGTTCAGTCCCTCAGGCACAGCGCACCTCGCCTCCCGCCGACAGGCTCAACGAGCATAACCGGGCTCCCCCCGGGCAGTTCAGGCTGGCTGCCCGAGGCCGCCCAGCGGGCATCGCCGCCGGGACCTGAGCATTCCCCGGGCGGGACAGGCATCAGCATCGCGCGGCCGAGGTAGGCACCCGGCCGCCCAATCTAGGTACTTCCTGCGGGCAAGCCAGGTATTTCCTCCGATTCGCCGGCTGCGCGGCCCGGCTTACGGTCGTTCCGACAGTTCGGACGACGACCGGAAGGGAGGCCGCAAATGCCGCTTTTCATGGACATTCACGAGCTCGACGGCGTGGCGATGGATGACGTGGCCAAGGCCCATCTAGCCGACCTGCGGACGCAGGCCGGATACGACGTGAGGTACCTGAGGTACTGGGTCGACGAGGACGGCGGGCGGGTGTTCTGCCTCGTCGAAGCGCCGTCGGCGCGGGCCGCTGCCGATGTCCACCGGGAGGCCCACGGCCTGGTCGCCGATCACATCTACCAGGTCCAGGAGGGATCGTGATGAGGAGCAAGAGGATGCGGGCAGTGCGCAGGCTGGCCGCCGTCGCCGCGGTGGTCGCGGGGGTCGGCGCGGCGGCGCTGCCGGCCTGGGGATCGGTTCCCCCGGAAGGGCCGGCCTCGTCCCCGTACATCGCCAAGGCGACGTCGATGACGCAGCCGGGAATGACCCAGGCCGGCGACCCGGAGGCTGCGCTCACCCGGCAGCTCGCGGGGGCGCGGCTGGCGACGGCGAAGTACGTGACGAACCTGGCCCGGGCCAAGGCCGACGGCTACCAGGTCATTACCCCGATGATGCCGAACATGGGCATTCACTTCATGAACCCGAAGATCACCGGGTTCAACATCCGCAAGCCGCAGATCCTGGTCTACGAGCATCACGGGAGCACGTGGCAGCTCGGCGCCCTGGAGTGGGTGTTCACCAAGATGCCGAGGACGCCGCCGCTGCAGAACGCGACGTTCGGCCTCTTCCCCGCGGCCTGCCACTACAAGGACGGCACCTTCATCCCGGATCAGAACTCCAAGACCTGCCGGAAGACGAATCCGAAGACAGGAGCCAAGTTCACCTTCTGGCATCCGGACCTGACCACGATGCACGTGTGGCTCTGGTACCCGAACCCGGCCGGCCTGTACTCAAGCACCAACCCGCTGGTCGCTCCCTTCAACGGCGGCTGATCCAGGGGTCCTGGCGAGGAGGGCGGGCCGGGTCGCCGGCCCGCCCTCTGCCTGGCGGACTGGGTGCTGGTCGAGGATCCCGGCTTCCTCGGCGGGCTCGGCACTGACCCCGGCAGCATGCTCCCGTTGGTGCTGCTGGCCGGTGCGGGCTACCTGGCCCTGGGACCTGGCGCAGGCCGTTCCGCGGCCCCCGGTGCCGCCGCCGCCCGCTGGTAGCTTGGAAGCCGGAGGCCGCGGTGGCCGAGGAAGCGGGTGGTGTCGCGCATGGACCGGACGTTGGGTGCCGAGGACCTGGAACTGCTCAGGAAGGACTTCTCCGCCAGTCCGGCCTACCGGCTGGCGCAGAATGCGGTAACCCGGGTGGCCGTCGACGACGTGGCCATCGACCGGGAGATCATCAACAGCACCGGCCATTCGCTTTCCACCCTGCTGGACGACTGGAAGGTCACCAATCAGGAGCGCAGCGGCCGGTGCTGGCTGTTCGCCGGGCTCAATCTGCTGCGCGTCGGCGCCATGCAGCAGATGGGGCTCAAGGACTTCGAGTTCTCCCAGAACTATGCCATGTTCTGGGACAAGATCGAGCGGGCCAATTACTTCCTCGAGGCCATCATCGAGACGGCCGGCCGGGAGATTGACGACCGGACCGTCGCGTATCTCCTCGAGTCGGTGGCCAGTGACGGCGGCCAGTGGAACATGTTCGTTGCCATCGTCAGCAAGCACGGTCTCGTTCCCAAGTCGGTCATGCCGGAGACGCACAGTTCCGCCAGCACCGGCCGGATGAACTCGGTGCTGCGCAACCTGCTGCGTCAGGGGGCCAAGTCGGTGCGCGCGGCAGCCGGCCGGGGCAGCGCCGAGGCACGGGCCGAGAAGGCAGACATCCTGCGGGTCATCTACCGGGTGCTGTGCATCCACCTGGGGACACCGCCGGAACGGTTTGACTGGCAGTGGACCGACAAGGACCGGGAGTTCCACCGGGACGGGGTGCTCACGCCGCGGGAGTTCGCGGCGAAATACGTGCAGCTGCCGATCGGCGATTACGTGTGCCTTGTGCACGACCCGCGTTCGTCGAGCCCGGCCGGACGGACCTTCACGGTCGAGTACCTCGGTAACGTGCTCGGCGCCCCGCCGGTCAGCTACCTGAACGTCGGCATGCCATTGATCAAGGACATCACCTCGCGGACGCTGCAGGGCGGCGAGCCAGTGTGGTTCGGCTGTGATGTCGGCAAGATGATGAGCAACGACTACGCCGTCTGGGACGCCAGCCTCTACGACCTGTCATCGGTCTACGACACCGCATTCACCCTCGGCAAGGCCGACCGCCTCGTCTTCCACGAGACCCAGATGACCCACGCCATGCTGTTCACCGGGGTAGACGTGCTCGACGGCGTGACCCGCAGGTGGCGGGTGGAGAACAGCTGGGGCGCTGACCGGGGCAAGGACGGCTTCTACACCATGAACGACTCATGGTTCGACGAGTACGTCTTCGAGATCGCGGCGCACCGCGACGCGCTCCCCGAGGAGCTGCGGCAGGCGCTCGGGACTAGCCCGATCGTGCTCCCGGCCTGGGATCCGATGGGCGCGCTTGCTCGCCGTTGAGTATCGCCACCACCTGGCTCAGCGTCCCGTCGTCGCCGACGTTGCCGGCGAAGACGACGTAGGGCATGCCGATCGCCTCGGCAGCGGCATCGATCGGGCGCAGCACCGAGATCACGCCAGGAAACAGCTGGCCCGCCACCTCGGCGCGGCGGATGCCCAGGCCGCGGAGCGCAACGTCGTGCGAGGTGATCCCGCCCTTGGCGATGACCCAGGCGGGCCTGGCGGGCAGCGCCGCCCGGACGGCGCGGGACAGCGCGGCGGAGACGCTGCGGGCGATGGCGAGGCTGTCCGCGCCGTCCCGGCCGGCGGCGACGGCGCGGCTGGTGTAGAGCAGGACGTCGGACCGGCCAAGCGCCGCGGCGACCTGCCGCCCCGTGGCCGCCGCCACGTCGCCGTCGCCCGCCACGATGGCGGCCACGTCGAGCTCGATGTCGGTGGTAGCTTCGCGCGCGCGAAGCGCGGCAACCTGCCGGCTCGTCTGGCTGACGTGCGAGCCGACCACGATCAGGCCGTGCCCGGCGCGCCTCCCCGAGGCCCAGATCTCCGCGCCGCGAAGCGGCTCGGCCGGCTCGATGCCGCTCAGCGCCCGCACGAACGACGGCCCGGTGCGAAACAGGAAGGACCTGCCCGCGCGCTCGGCCAGCGCCACGCCGTACGCCACCGTCTCCAGGTCGGAGTACTCGGTGGCGTTGACGACCACCCACGTCCCGTCCCGCAGGCCGGCCAGCAGCTCGCGGATCCGCGGCGGCCCGCCGAGCCTGATGTCAGCCAGGCTGATGCTGGCGACGTCGTCACGGCCGATCGCCCCGCCGCTCTTCTCCGCGATGAAGTCACGCAGGTTCGATGCCGTGTAGCCGAACGTGGGATCCCGGGCGAATTCGGTCTCGCCGACAGCGGCCAGGCCGGCGCCGGTCCTGGCCCAGTGGATATCGGCAGCGGTCAGCCGCCCGGCCTCGAGGAAGGCGGGGACGAGCAGCACGCCGTCGAAGCCGCTGCCGAGCAGCTCCCTGCGGACGGCCTGCAGCGCGCGCACCTCGGCGAGCACATGGCCGCGCAGCGTTGAGTCACTGCGGCTGACCAGCTGGATCCGCGTGCCGCGCCGGCGGGCGACGGCGATCAGGCCGCGAGCGGCCAGCGTATTGAGCTCGGCCGCGGCCGGCTCGTCAAGGCTGCGCGTGTTGGTCAGCACGAAGCAGGCCGCGGCCGGGCCGCCGAGCGCGGCCGCGTACGCGGTCTCGGTCAGCGCGGTCACGACCTGGACGCCGTGCATTGCCTGCGACCCGGTCGGGTCGTCGTCGAGCACGCCGAGCAGCAGCCCGTCCGCGACCCGGATCGCGCGAATAGCCGCCCGGATGGCAGCGCCGTCCGGGCGGGCATCGGGTAGCCCGGCGAATACCTCGGCCGCGGCCGGCCGGCTGTCCCGCAGCGATCTGGCCCTTCCGCTCAGTCGGCTCTCGCGCACGTAAGATCAATGTATTCGATCCGCCAGGCCGGCCGGGGACTGGAGCAGCCATGGTGAACGTGGTGATCACCGGCGGCGCGGGCTTTCTCGGCTCACGTCTCGCCCGGGAGCTGCTGGCCGCGGGCTCGGTCGAGGTGGCCGGCCGCCCGGCGGGCCTGCTGTCCCTGCTGACGCTCATCGACCGCGCGCCGGTTCGGCCGGATCTCGCCGCGGACGAGCGGGTCACCGCGATCCGCGGCGACCTGGCCGAACTGCTCGATCCTGGCGCGGCCGCGGCCGGCGCGCTCGCCGGGGCCGACGTGATCTTCCATCTCGCCGCCGCGGTCAGCGCGGAATGCGAAGCGGACTTCGACCTCGGCATCCGGGCGAACCTGCGCGGCACCGAGTCGCTGCTCGAGGCGTGCCGTGCGCACCGGGCGCTGCCTGTCGTGGTGTTCGCGAGCTCGGTCGCGGTCTTCGGTGCCTCCGCCGAGCACCCGCTCCCGGCGGTCGTCGACGATCACACCGCGCCCAACCCGCAGACCAGCTACGGGGTGCAGAAGGTCATCGGCGAGCAGCTGGTAGCCGACTACACCCGCAAGGGCTTCCTGCGCGGGCGGGCGGTACGGCTGATGACCGTCAGCGTGCGCCCGGGGCGGCCGAACGCTGCGGCGTCGGGTTTCCTCTCCGGCATCATCCGCGAACCGCTGGCCGGCCAGCGCGCGATCTGCCCGGTCGACCCGCGGACCGAGGTGGCGCTCGTCTCGCCGGCCCGCGCCATCGACGGACTGCGCTGCGCCGCCGCCTCGTCCGACCAGGCCTGGGGCGGCCGTACCGCGGTGAACCTGCCCGCCCTCACCGTGACCGTCGGCGCGATGGCCGCCGCGCTGCAGCGGGTGGCCGGGCCGGCCGCGGCCGCGCTGATCGACTGGGTTCCCGACCCGGCGGTGGCCGGGATCGTGACCGGCTGGCCGGCCCGGTTCCTGGCTGACCGGGCGGCCCGCCTCGGCCTCGTCCCTGACCCGGATTTCGACTCCGTCATCAGGCTGCATCTCGCCGAGACCCGGAGCTAGGTCACCCGGCCGGCGACAGCCCGAAGACGCGGCGGCGCACCGCGTCGGCCGCCGGGATGGGCAGCCGGGCGACGAGGGTCATCCGGCGGGAGTTCCGCCCGACCGTGTAGTGCGCCCGGGGGCGCCGCGCGGTCAGCGCGCGGGCGATGACGGCCGCGACGGCCTCGGGCGGGCTGCCCTTTTCGTGACTGCGGGCGAATGCCGACGTCATCTGCCCGAACGCGGCCCCGTAGCGGGCCTGGTCCTCGTCGGTGAAGCCGCTGAGGGTCAGCCCGGCATCCTCGGCGAACTTGTCGCCGGCATCGGTGCGGATGGTCGCCGGGTCGACCAGTATGGTGCGGACGCCTGAGCCGCTGAGCTCCTGCCTGAGCGCATGGGTCAAGGCGGTCAGCGCGGCCTTCGGGATCACGATCGGGCCAGCGAACGGGGGCGTGCACCTGACCCCGATCGAGCCGATCATCACGATCCGGCCGTGGCCGCGGCGTAGCAGCGGCAGGAAGGCCTGGGTCACCGCAAGCTGCCCGATGGTGTTGACCTCGAGCTGGCGGCGGAGTGCCTCGAGCGGCATCAGCTCGAGCGGCAGCGCCGCGCCGGAGCCCGCGTTGTTGACCAGGCCGTCCAGCCCGGCCTCCCCGGCCCGGGCCTGGATGGCCGCGACCGCGTCGGCGATCTGGCCGGTGCTTGTGACATCGAGGAAGACCGGCGTGACCCGGTCGTGGGCGGCCAGGGCCTGCGCGTCTGCGTCCTTGCGCACGGTGGCGAAGACCTGGTGGCCGCCGGCGGCCAGCAGCAGCGCGGTGGCGCGGCCGATTCCGGAGGACGCCCCGGTGACGACGAAGCTGGTCATGACTGTGCTCCTTTTCCTGACGAAACTTGCTGCGTGAGCTTTCTGCGGAAACCTGGCGGGCGTCACGCGCCGCCGGGCAGCAGGGCGTCGCCGTCCAGCCTGACCCTGGGCAGCCTGGCCACCAGGAGCAGGGCGAGGAAGAAGACGCCGAGCTGCCAGCCGAGGGCGGCGCGCATCGAGTGCTCGAGGTCGTAGCGCCGTGCGTCCGGTGCGGCGGTACCCGTCACGGCGGCCACCACCTGGGCCCTGACCCTGGCCGGCGCCGGGATGGCGGCGACCCGCCGCCGGATGGCCGCGCAGCTGGCCGGGACGGCCGACGGGTCCTGGGCGTGCGCCCGGTCGCTGAAGCAGGTCTCGAAGCCGGCCACGACCTGCCGCCGGGCCCGGGCGGGCAGCCCGGCCGCGGCGAGGTCCGAGCGCAGGCCGGGCAGCACAGAGGACGCCGAGAGGCCTGCGTTGTGCCCGATCAGGCCGAAGAAGATCAGGCCGGCCGCGGCGATGCCGATAGCCGCTCCGACCTGCTGGGTGGTGGCCAGCGCCCCGGACGCGGCGCCCGCGTCCCTGGCGGAGATGCCGGCCAGCACGATGCTGGTGACCGGGGCGATGAAGAAGCCGCCGCCGATCCCGGCCACGAACAGCGGGAGCAGCAGGTGCCAGCCGGCCAGGCCGGTGCCCTGCCAGTACATGACCGCGATCACCGATGCCTGGCCGGCCAGCATGAGGGCGCAGCCGACGACGAGGATCCGGGAGCCGATCCGCCGCGCGGCGGCCGCGGACCTGGCCGAGCCGATGGCCAGGGCCAGCGCGAAGCCAAGCGTGACGCCGCCGGCCCTGACCGGGCTGTAGCCGAGGCCGCCCTGCAGCGTGATCAGCAAGATCATGAAGAAGGACGGGATGCCGCTGAAGAAGACCAGGCTGGCCAGCAGGCCGATGGTGAACGGGCGCTGCCGGAACAGCGTCGTGTTGATCAGCGGGCCGGCGTCCCGCCTGGTGCGGCCGCGCTCGTGGCCGGCGAAGCCGGCCAGCACGACCGGGCTGGCCGCCAGGCAGCAGAACGACCAGCCAGGCCAGTTCTGGTCGCGGCCGATGACCAGCGGAAGCACGAGCAGGAACAGGCCGGCGCCGAGCAGCAGCGCGCCGGTGACGTCGAGCCGTGCTGCCCGCTGCGCGCGGGATTCGGGGATCTTCGCGGCGCCGAGGGCCAGCGCGGCGACGCCGATCGGCACGTTCACGTAGAAGATCGACCGCCAGCCGGGATCCGGCCAGGTTCAGCGCGATCAGTGCGCCGCCGGTGACCGGGCCGAGAATGGTGGCCAGGCCGATGGTGGCACCGTAGATGGTAATCGCCCTGGTCCGCTGCGCCTTGCTGAAGATGACCTGGATGATCCCGAGTACCTGGGGGAACATCAGCCCCGAGCTCATGCCCTGCACCACCCGGGAGACGATGAGGGTGAGCGCGTCCGGGGCGACGCCGCAGACGGCGGAGGCAACGGTGAAGCCGGCCATCCCGCACAGGAACATCTTCTTCCGGCCGTAAGCGTCGCCGAGGCGGCCGCCGGTGACAAGCACGCACGCGAAGGCGAGCAGGTAAAGGGCCACCACCAGCTGGACCTCGCCGTAGGAGGCCCGCAGGCCGGCCTGGATCGAGGGCACGGCGACCATGGTGATGGTGGTGTCGAGCAGTTGCATGAACACGGCGCTGAGGATGATCACCAGCACGGTCCACTGATGGCGCGGCCCGGCGGCGGTCCCCCCGCTCGCCGCCGGGGCGGCCAGACCTGGCTTGATGACCATGGCGTCCTCCAGCTTTCTCGGCACGGGTACGTGGTACTGCTTGAAAATAATCGATCGATCGATTATATTCAAGCCAATTAAGGCAGTGCTAGATTCCTCCGGGAAGGGCCGGGATGCCGGCCGACGGCAGGCTGACGAGGGGACGGATGCTGACGACCAGCGGCCAGGCGCGGCGGCGCGGGCGGCCGCCGAAGGGCGAGGCCGGGGACACCAAGGCCGAGTTGCTGGCCGCGGCGCTCAGGCTCTTCGCCAGGCACGGCTACGCCGGCACCTCAATCCGGGCGATCGCCCGCGAGGTCGGCCTGAGCGAGAGCGTGCTCTACGCGCACTTCGGCAGCAAGCGGTCGATCTTCGAGGCGGTGCTGGCCAGGCTCGGCCCGCAGAGCGCGGCGACCGTGCTGCGGGCGAGTGACCAGGAGATGCTGGAGACCGACCCGGCCGGCTTCGTCCGGACGCTCGCCGCCCAGGTGATGCAGGCCTGGGACACCCCGGCCGCGCGGCAGCTGACCAGCCTGATCAGCCATGACGGCCTGGCCCACGACCCGCTGGTCACCGGTGCCATCGAGGCGGCGCTCGGCGACCTGGCCCCGGTCTTCGAGCGCTGGATCGCGGACGGCTGGATCGACCCTGGCCTGGGCGAGCCCGCCGACCTCGCGTACGCCCTGATGGCCCCGCTGGCCCAGGCGAGACTGCTGTGGCTGCACGCCGACGCCACCAGGAAGGACCGGCAGGCGGCCAGGGACCGGGCCGCCCGGCATGCCGATTTCTTCGCCAGGGCCACCTTCCGGCCGGGGTAGTGCGGCGGGGGAGCGTCGTCAGGATCCGCTGAACGCCGTGCCGTTCCACACCCAGTCCACGACCGGCGCGAACACGCTGCCTGCGATCGTCTGCGCGTTGTACAGCAGGCTCAGCTCGTCGCCGAGCCTGGTCACCCCGGCGGTCAGCCCGGTGACGTTGGTGAGAGTCGCCCACCCGGTCTGGGCGGCGTTCGCAGGCAGCGGCAGCGGCGCGGCCGGGTAGAAGCCCGCGCTGGCGAGGATCGGCCCGAGCGGGACGAGCGCCGCCGCCGTCAGCGTGACCGTGCTGCTCGCCGTCGGCGTGCACTTGATCGCGTCGTAGTCGGCGGGCGGCACGGTCACCGGCGTCGCGGTCAGCACCCGCGCCGCGACCTGCCACGGATCCGCATGACCCGGCCGCCCGGACGATCGCCAGCGGGTCGGTGGCCGGGTCGGCGACCGCGGCGGCGGGCGCCAGGCTGAGTTCGCGGCCGAGGTACGGCAGGATGTCGTCCGGCGGCGCCGCGCCCGGGGTGCCAGCGGCAGCTGCAGCACCGGCGGGCTGGCGAACGGCACGGTGGCGCCGAAGCGGTGCACGGCGGCCATCGCCGCCTTGACGGCGGTCACGTAGTCGCTGCGCACCAGGACGGCAAGCGGGATGGTGGGCTGCGCCGGGCCGGCCGGCCGGTCGTTCGTCACGTCCGCCATCGCGAGCGGCTGGTTGTTGCTGATCCAGCCGAGCGGCTGGCTCGGCCCGGCGACGCCGAGGATCCCGGCCAGCGCCTGCTCGCGCATGGCCTTCTCGCCGAGTGACGTCAGCAGGTTGATCATCCCGCCGAATTTGGTGATGTCGTCAAGCAGCGGCGGGATGCGGGAGCCGACCACGTCGCCCTCCAGCGCGATCCGCCGCATGATGATGTCCTGTGCCTCGACCGCGTCCGGCGAGGTAGCGCTGGTGAGCACGCTGAGCAGGTTGCTCACCAGCTGGGCGCTGAGCCCGGGGTCGACGAACGGGACGGCGGTGCCCGCCGGCGCCGCGGCCGCGGTGAACGCGAACTGCGCCCCGGCGCTGAGCGGCGAGCTGCCGGCCGGCGTGGTGACGCTGATGCTCACCGTCCCGCTGCCTGCCGGGCTGATCGCGACGATGACCGTGGCGCTCTGCACCGAGATGGCCGTCGCCGGGGCGCTGCCGAACAGGACAGCGGTGGCGCCGGCGAACGCGGTGCCGTGGATGGTGACGGCGGTGCCGCCGCTGGTCGGCCCGCTGGCCGGGCTGATGCTGGTGATCGCTGGGTGTGCCATGTCAGGAGTCTCCTTAGCTCTCGGGCTGCCGTTGCCGGTCAGCTGCCGTCGCCGTCGCCGCTGCCGCCGCTGTCAGCCGTGCCGCTATCCGCGGCCGGCCCGTTCGAGCCGCCCGTGCCGCTGCCGCTGCTCTTCTTGGTGGTCTTCTTCGACGAGGTCTTCTTCGAGCTCGTCGAGCCGGAGCCGCCCTTCATCGCTGAGGCCGCGGCCGAGCCCGCGTTCGGGCTGCCGTACATGCCGCCGACGATGTTGCCCACGGTCGCCATGGCCTGGCCGGTGAGCTGCTGGGTGGTCTGCAGCGCGCTCGCCCTGGCGGCATTGGCCAGGCCCTGCCCGCTCTGCTGCAGCTGGGCGAGCTGGGCGGCGCCGGTCAGCCCGGCGCTGAAGTCCTGCTGGCCGGCGGCATCGGCGCCGAGCGACTGCAGCAGGCTGGTGTTCGGCGTCGGCGCCTGCAGCACGTTGTTGATCAGCGACGGCAGGCTGCCCAGCGAGTTCGGCGCGGTCAGCCCGGCCGCGATCGACGGGCGTCGTCGTCGGCAGCGTCACCGGCGAGATGGCCGGCGCGGTGTCGGCTGGCGAGTCCTGCCAGTTCCAGAACCGGGTCAGGTCGATCTTCTCCGCCGACGGGCAGTGCCCGAGCACGCCCTCGCCCAGCACGCCCTGGGTCGGCAGCGCGATCGTGGACTGCGGCGGCGTGAAGCTCGCCTGCTGGTAGGCCAGCAGGGCCTGCTGGATCGCGGCCGGGTCGATGCCCATCGAGTCGGCGACGCCCTGCGGGATGATGAACGGCATGATCATCGAGTTGCCGAAGAAGCCGAGCAGCTTGTTCTGCACGCAGTTCAGCAGCGGCACCAGCTGGCTCGCGTCGCTGACGCCGTCCGGCGGGACGCCGATCGTGTAGCCGTCGAGCAGGATCGCGCGCTCGTCCGGCGGACAGCGACAACCACACCGCCTTCGAGTACAGCGTGGTGTTGCGGACGACATGCTGCGCCGCCTTCTCGATCTCCAGGATCTCGCTGTACCGCAGCACCGGCGCGATCTGCAGCGCCGGAACCGGGTACGGCTGCGGCGGCAGCACGGTGCCGGACAGCTGGTCGTTGGCGTAGGTCTCGTTCGGCTGCGGCGGCAGCTCGCTGCCGTCCGCGCCGAACTCCTCGATGGCGGCCGAGAAGAACCCGACGCCCGGGCCGCCGAGCGCGGGCTCGAGCGTGCTCGAGGTGAGCGTGATCGTGGTCCGCTCGGCCGTGTCGCCGACCACGTTCTGCAGCGCGGCGCTGCCGCCGGCCCCGAAGATGCCCTCGATCGAGGAGAGCAGGCCGACCATCGGGCGAGGCCAGCGTGTAGCTGACCGTGTTCCAGTTGCGGGTGATCTCGAATCCGACGATGTCGGTGCGGTTCATCGTGGCCGGCAGCGCCAGGCTGCCCTGCAGGGTGACCGATGACGCCGATGCCTGCCGCTGCCCGAGCAGCCAGCCGAGCAGCTCCTCCTGGCTGGCGAAGGTGTCCGGCGGGATATCCGGCGGCTGGCCGTTGGCCACCGGGCTGAGCTGCACCGGCCCGACCCGGGTGTTGCGCCGGGTGACCGCGACGATGCTGATCGTCTCGCAGGACAGGAACGAGCCTGCGAGCGAGAACCTGATCACGTCCTCGGCGACGCCGCCCTCGCTGTCCACCTCCGCCGTCGGGTCGCTGGCGAACTGCTCGAGCACCGCCAGGCCGTGCTGGAAGCGGCGCGGAACCGCCTGCTGGAGCACGTCGAGGTGCTTGATGACGTTCGCGTAGCGCTGCAGCACCTGCGGCGCGCGAGCCCAGCTGGGCCGGGTCGGTCAGCGTCTGCGGCTGGCCGGCAGGCATGAACCGGACGATCTGCATCGGGACCAGGCAGGCGAGCGTCAGCCCGTCGATCGCCGTGGTGACGTCGTAACATGCGCAGCACCTGCCAGTACTGCATGGTGAGCGCGCGGGTGTGGTTGTGATTCGTGACCGTCCTCGTGGTGACCGAGTCGGACTCGGTCGCTGTGGCCAGCCGCATGCCGGTGCGGCTGGCGCTGCGCCGCGCGGCCGCCTGGTTCTCCGCCGACGACTGCGTCTGCTGCGCCGCCTGCTGCGCCGAGTCGCGCTGGCCCTGCAGCCACTCGCTGCTGTTCCCGCTGGACGAGGACCCGCCGCCGCCGCCGCTGACGACGATGAGCGATGCCGCCCGCGCTCCAGCTGCTCGAGTCGGTGTGGAAGGCGCTGCCGCCGCTGACCGCCTCGCTGAACGCAGAGCTGAACGTGGCGGCGGTCGAGGTGTCGCTCAGCGCGCTCTGCTCCTGGGCCTGCTGCTCGCTGAAGCTCTCGCTCTCGAACACCTGGGCCGTGTCGGTGCGCTCGAACACCGCCACCTCGGTCTGCTCGCCCGGCGCGAGCGGCAGCGAGTAGACCAGGTCGCCGAGGCCAAGGCCGCTGAACGTCCACTGCTGCGACATCCACAGCACGTAACCGAGGCCCAGGGTCGCCGCCATCGGCACCGTCTCGTCGGCGGTGAAGGTGCCGGTCGTGTCGAGGCCGGCGATCTGGTCAAGGAAGCCGTCCGCCGACAGCGGCTGCTCCACCGGGACCCGGTCTGCGTAAGTGCTGACGGTCGCGTCGGCGTCGGCGGCGCTGCCGTTCCCGTCCGTTCCGGCGTTTCCGGCCGGCAGCGCGGCGAACGTGGTGGCGTACTCCGGCAGCGGGAAGAAGCCGTTCTGCTTCCCGGCCGGCACGGTGATGACCTGGTTGACGATCGACATCTGCGGCTCGACCAGCCGGAAGAACACCCCGTACGGGAAGGAGTCGATGCTGGAGTCCGCGGCGAACGACTGCGAGCAGGCGCCTTCCTCGCCGATCGTCACCTTCGGCAGGCTGGCCGGCGGCTGCGGTGACGGCTGGCCGGCCGGGAGCGTGACCGGGAGCAGCGCCTCGAGCGCGGCCAGGATGCTCACCGGCAGCGGGGCCAGCGGCGACGCAAGCACGACCGTGCCGAGCAGGCCGTTCGCGGCGACCTGAGCCTGCGCGACGGTCACCGTCGCGTTGCCGTCGGCGCCGTGCACGGTGAACGTCAGGCCGGCCGCCGGCATCACGCCGCCGGCCGGCATGTCCAGGGTGAACGCGCCGGTGTCCTTGGTCAGCGTGGTCACCGTCGGCCCGCTGACGCCGACCGTCGCGGGGTCGAACTGCACTTGCAGGTTCGGGCCGGCGGTGCCGTCCGGCTGGGCGAGCGAGCCGACCACGACGGCAGGCACCGGCAGCGCGGCCAGCGCGCCGGTGATCAGGCTGATATTGTCCTGGACCCGCTGGAGGCCGAGGAAGACCTTGGCGACCGCGGTGGTGCGGAACGGCGTCAGCGCCGGCGCGTTCTGCAGGCCGGCCGAGCTGAACGGGTCGAGCGATACCGGGATGCGTTGCCTGCTCGGCACGTCGGTGGCGTCGAGCGTGGCCCTTGCGGAGTCAACTGTCATGGCAGCCCCCATGTCAGGATTCGGTTGGCACTGAGATAGAGCCGCGGCCCGGCCGGCTGATACATCCGTGGCGTGTCGTGGCAGCCGGGCCTTGATCGCGGAGGATGTCCGGGGGAAGATCGCTACCGGGACGATCGCACGGCGTCAGCGAGGAGGCCGCTATGCGCAGACTCTGGCCGGCTCACCGGCTGTCCGCCTTGACGGCGGTGACCGCCGCCGCTGTCCTGTCGCTGGCGGCACAGGGCGCGGTGACAACGGCGGCCGCCAGCGCGGCGGGCGGCAGCGTGGCGGGCGGCAGCGCGGCCGCCGCGGCGGCGCGGGCCGGCGCGGTGCGGCCAAGGCCGGTCGGCGAGCTCGACTGCAACGGGCTCAGCCCCGTGCAGCGGCCGGCCAGGCCGGGCATGATGTGCGCCGACCCGCGCGGATCCGATGGCGGCAGGTTCTACGAGAACGGGCACTACATCGGGCATGACGAGCCGTCCGTCCGGTTCCTGTCGTCCGCCCCGGGCTCAGGGAACAACATGTCCATCACCGAGCGGCTGCCCGCCGACCCGAAGGCGCTGCCGACGGTCGCCCGCCCGGGAAAGGACGTCACGCACTGGTTCGAGCTGTCGCTCGCGCCCTGGTTCTCGACCACCGTCTGCGATCCTGACTCCGCGCCGCTGCTGCCGTGCGCCCCGCGCTCGGACGCGAACGCGCCGCGCGGCAGCTACCCGGGCGGCGGGGCCGGCTTCGTCGAGCTGCAGTTCTACCCGCCGGGCTTCGCCCCGTTCGCTGACAGCATCAGCTGCGACAACACGCACTGGTGCTCGGCGCTCAACATCGACAGCCTGGAATGCAGCGGCAACGGATCCGGGCCCTGCAACGCGCAGTGCATCGAGCCGGTCAACTTCGGCTTCATCCAGACCAACGGCGTGCCCACCGGGCCGCCGAGCCCGCAGCGCAGCAACGACGCGACCTTCACGCCCAACTCCCGCACGCTGCTGATGAACCCGGGCGACAAGATCACGGTGCACATGTTCGACGCGAAGATCCCGGGCGGGCACGCGCTGGAAGCCAGGGAAACCGACCACACCACCGGGCAGAGCGGCTTCATGATCGCATCGGCGGCGAACGGCTTCATGAACACCAACCCGTTCGACTGCACCGGCACCAGGTTCAACTTCCAGCCGGAGTACTCGACCGCCCGGGCGCAGAACATCATCCCGTGGGGGATCGGGCCGTACATGTTCAACGACGAGTACGAGATCGGGCACTTCGAGGCGTGCACCTCCGTCACCGGCAAGGCCAGGGTCAGCCTGGGCGGCGGCGTGCGGGACACCTATTACAAGCACTGCCACGGCCCGTACGAGACGGCCAAGGACACCGGGGCCAAGTTCGAGCCGGACGACTCGCCGTGCTACCGGGCCGGCGATACCCACGGCGGCACCACGGCGCCGAACCTCGTCACCGGCTGCGACGTGTTCTTCGACGCGATCGGGGACCTGGACTACGACGGCTCGCCGTATTACCCGGACTGGCCGGACTCGGTGCGGGCGGGCCGGTTCCCCTCGCCGTTCCTGCAGCAGCAGCCGGTCACCGCCGGCGGCCGCCGGTACCCGCGACTGCAGTTCATGACCGACGCCAGCGCGACCGAGTTCAACACCGGCTGCGACCTGATGTCAGGGAAGGGCTGCGTGCTGCCGCCCAAGGGCCCTGGGCACTTCTACCCGTTCTTCACCCGGGCCCGGATGGGCGGTCGCTGCGTCTGGGAGTTCGGCAACATGCACAACGGCCGGACCTTCGGCGGCGACGCCCAGTACGGCACGGTGCGGCCGGGCACCATCGGGGCGTTCGTCGGCCCGGTACTGCGAAATCCGCGCTGCTAGCAGAACCGGGAAGCTGGCCGGCCTCAGCGGGTCAGCGTCGCGTAGGCGATCACGTTGCTCAGGTAGTGGCCGGTCGCGAAGTCGAACGCGCCGCCGCAGGTGATCAGCCGGAGCTGCGCGTCAGGGACCGGGCCGTAGACGGACTGCGTCGGGAACCGTGCCTTGGGGTAGCTGCGCACCGCGGTGACCAGGAACACGGCCAGCGTGCCGTTGGCCCGCCGCACGTACACCCGGCTGCCGCGGTGCAGCAGGTGCAGCCGGTAGAAGACGCCGGGGCCCTGCCGGGAGTCGATGTGGCCGCCGATCACCGCGGCGCCGATCGCGCCCGGCCGGGCGCTGCCGGTGTACCAGCCGGCCACCGCCGCCGTGGCCGGCACCTGCAGCGCGCCGGACGGCATGAGGCCGAGCCGGGTGAGCGGGGTCCGCACGCCGATCGACGGGATGATCAGCCGGACCGGCCGGGCCACGGGCCGCGGCGATGGCTGCGGGGCAGGCGCCCGGCGGCCGGGCGGGACCGGGATGATCCTGGCCGGTCCGGGCGGCCTGGCCAGGTGCCCGGCCTGGCTGGCCACGGCCAGCCCGGCCAGGCCGGTGCCGGCCGTGAGCAGGCCGCAGGCCAGCAGCGCCGCGGCGGCCTGGCGCACGGCCCGGATGAGGTCAGCGGCCACGGGCTGCCGGGCGGCGGCGCAGCCCGAGCAGCCCGCCAGCCGCGGCGAGCAGGCCGGCCGCGGACGCAGCCAGCCACGGCAGCAGCGGGGCGGCCGGGCGCGGCGCCATCCCGCCGAGCCCCATATCGGCGCTGCCGGACGGCATCATCTTGCTGCCGGCCGAGTCCATCAGGCAGGCAACCTTGAGCTCGCCGGCGTCATCCATCACCACGACCGTGTAGATCGCGTTGGCCTGCAACATGAGCTTGTCCGACCCATGCTCGGACTCGCCGGTGGCGCGTACCGTAAGGTCGCCAGGCCTGACCGCCTGGTAGCCTGTCACCGAGGTGAACTTGAGGTTGCGCCCGAGCACGCTGTGGCCGGCCCGGACGGTCACCGCCGTCTGGTGCATCGAGGCCTGGATGACCCGGACCAGCGCCTTGCCCGGCGGCGTCTTCAGCCGGTCCCGCAGCACCTGCAGCTGAAGACCGGACGCCGGGCCCATCCCGGCCACCGTGTAGGCGTCGCCGCTGGCGACGTTGACGGTGGCGGACAGCACCGGCTTCGATGCCGCCGATGCCGTCGGCGTGCGCATCGCCACCGTGTACTCGCCGGACGGCACCCGCTGGTATGCCGAGACCGTGCCGTAACTGACGTTCCTGAGCACGATCCTGGCCGACGGGTCGCCGAACGAGTAAAGGTAGACGTCGACCGCCGGGGTGTTGGGGGACAGGTGCGCCAGCCGCAGCCAGCCCAGGCCATGCGACGCGCTGGCGGCCGGCGCCGCGCTGGCGGCCGGGAGCGCGAAGCCGAGCAGGCCGAGCGCGAGCCCGAGCACCGCCGCCAGCCTGGCCAGTTTTCCGGTTCTTCCCGAACGAGTCATGTCAGTTCCGTTTCTGTCCCAGAAGTCCGAGCGGCGGCGGCGCGGGGAAGCTGATCCGCAGGATGCCGGCGGCGCCCGCGCCGATTCCCTGGGTCCTGGCGGAAAGCAGCTGAGCGTGCCTGGCCCGCAGGACCGTCAGCACCGGCCGCAGGTAACTACCCGCGTTCCCGGCACCGCGCGGCACCGCCAGCGTGGCGGACCTGGCTGGCAGCAACGGGCTGCCGCCGGGGCCGGAGTCGGCGAAGGCCACGACGCGCACCGCGGAGCGGGCGGTCAGCGCGGCGAGCGTGATCAGCAGCCGGGAATCTACGTGCCCGGCGGCAATATCCCGGCGGGCCACCGCGGAGGTCGCGAGCCGCGGGCTGCGCAGCAGCTGCCGCCCCGCCGCCCGCCGCGCGGCGAGGTCGGCAGCCAGCGCCGCGCGGTAACCGGCCGCGCTGCCTGCCGCATACACCCGGACGGCGACGCGCGCCGCGCCGGAGCCGAAGCTGGCGATCACCACCGGCGCGTACACCCGGGCGAGGCGCGGGCCAAGCTGATTGCGTACCGCCGCGGTCGCGACGATCACCGTCGCGCCGAGCGGGAATGCCGCTCCGGGGGCCAGCGGGAGCAGGTCAGGCGCGGCCAGGCCGCCGGCCCGCAGCGCGAGGCACATGGCCGGGTCGCAGGCCACCACCGCGGTCCGGCTGACCTGCCGTTCCACCCAGGCCGCCGCCGCCGAGCGGGCCGCCGCCGCCGGGCCGACGCCGCCGGGGGAGACCGTCCGGCTCGCCGTTACCTCGCCGCGGGCACCCGGGCCGGCCCCGGCAGTGACCGGGTGACGGCCAGCGTGATGCCCGTCGCGACGACGAGGGCCAGGATCAGCGCGACGGCGAGGACTCCGGCCCAGGCCGGATCGGCGCGTGCCCCGCGGGCGCTCCGGCCGGTTCCAGGGATGTTGCGACTGGCTCCAGGGGCGTTCTCGCCGGCAGCCACGGGCACTGACGACGGGACTTCTCCGGCTGCCTTGGCTGGCAACATGTCCCCCCGGACCATCGCGTAGCGGGGTGCGGTGACCCAGGGAAAAGAACAGCACATAAAGCCCTGTTTTCTCAGTCAAATGGCCAGAATCTGGTTTCCCTTGAGCGCGGAAGATTCGGCCCGCTCTGGCGTGGCGGGCGTGCGGGAACTGACCGGCCTCCGAGCAATCCGTTAAAAATAGCTGTTGATCTGCCTTTTCCTGGCCGGCCGGCTGGTCAGCTGCCCGGCGGCAGCTTGGCCAGCCGGTCCAGCGCCTCCCGCAGCACCTCCGGCCGCTTGCAGAACGCGAACCGTACCTGGGTCCGGCCCGCCTCGGCGTTGTCGTAGAACACGGCACTCGGAATCGCGACCACGCCGGCCCGGTGCGGCAGGTCCCGGCAGAATTCCACCCCGTCGGCCGGCCCGAGGCCGCGGATGTCGGTGGTGACGAAGTAGGTGGCGGCGGGCGGGTATACCTCGAACCCGGCCGCGGCCAGCCCGGCGCAGAGCAGGTCCCGCTTGACCCGGAGGTCCGCGCCGAGCCCGGCGAAGTAGGCGTCCGGCAGCCGCAGGCCCTCGGCGATCGCGTACTGGAACGGCCCGCCGCTGACGTACGTCAGGAACTGCTTGACGGTGCGGATGGCGGCGATCAGCTCGGCCGGGGCGGTCACCCAGCCGATTTTCCAGCCGGTGAAGGAGAAGGTCTTGCCCGCCGAGCTGATCGTCGCGGTCCGCTCGCGCATCCCCGGCAGCGAGCTGATGGGCACGTGCTCGCCGTCGAACACCAGGTGCTCGTACACCTCGTCGGTCACCACAAGCAGGTCGTGCTCGCAGGCCAGCCCGGCGATAGCGGCCAGCTCGGCGCGGCTGAACACCGAGCCGGTCGGGTTGTGCGGCGAGTTCAGCAGGATCAGCCGGGTGCGGCCGGTGACCGCGGCGGCCAGCGCGTCAAGGTCCGGCCGGAAGTCCGGCGGCCGCAGCGTGACCGGGACCCGGACGCCGCCTGCCATCGCGATGCAGGCCGCGTAGGAGTCGTAATAAGGCTCGAAGGCGATCACCTCGTCACCCGGCTCGACCAGCGCGAGCAGCGCGGCCGCGATGGCCTCGGTCGCGCCCGCTGTCACGAGCACCTCGGTGTCCGGATCCACGGCCAGGCCGTAGAACCGTTGCTGGTGCGCGGCAATGGCCTGCCGCAGCCCGGGCACCCCGGTGCCGGGCGGGTACTGGTTGCCGTGGCCCGCCATGATCGCGTCCGCGGCGGCGCGGGCGATCTCGGCCGGCCCGTCGGTGTCCGGGAACCCCTGGCCGAGGTTGACGGACCCGGTGGTGAGCGCGAGCGCCGACATCTCGGCGAAGATCGTCGTGCCCAGCCCGGCCAGGCGGCGGTTCAGCAGTGGTCGGTTCACCCCGTCATGACATCACGTCCGGATTATCTACGATGGTGCTATGCCGCCCTCTCCCGCAGGCACGGACAACGATCAGCCGGCCCCGGCCCCGGCGCGGACCGCGATCATGACCGTCGACGACGATCCCGGGGTGTCCCGCGCGGTGGCGCGGGACCTGCGCCGCCGGTACGGCGAGACGCACCGGATCGTCCGGGCGGAGTCCGGCGGGGCCGCGCTCGACGCGCTCAGGGAGCTCAAGCTGCGCGGCGACCTGGTCGCGGTGATCCTGGCCGATTACCGGATGCCGCAGATGAACGGCATCGAGTTCCTCGAGCGCGCGATGGACGTCTACCCGGGGGCGCGCCGGGTGCTGCTGACCGCCTACGCCGACACCGGCGCGGCGATCGACGCGATCAACGTCATCGATCTTGACCACTACCTGCTCAAGCCCTGGGACCCGCCGGAGGAGAAGCTCTACCCGGTGGTGGATGCCATGCTGGAAAACTGGCTGGCCTCCGATTACCGGCCGGTGCCGGAGACCAAGGTCGTCGGGCACCGCTGGTCAGCCCGCTCGTCCGCGGTCCGCGAGTTCCTTGCCCGCAACCAGGTGCCGTACCGGTGGTACTCCACCGACGAGCCGGAGGGCCAGCGGCTGCTCGACGCCGCGGGCGCGGACGGGCTGGCGCTGCCGGTCGTGGTCACCGCCGACGGTGACGTTCTGGTGGAGCCGGCCGACGCCGAGCTCGCGGCCAGGGTGGGCCTGGCCACCACGCCGTCGGCGGACTTCTACGACCTGATCGTGATCGGCGGCGAGGCCGGCCTCGGCGCGGCGGTGTACGGCGCGTCCGAGGGGCTGCGGACCGTACTTGTGGAGCGGACCGCCACCGGCGGCCAGGCGGGGCAGAGCTCTAGGATCGAGAACTACCTGGGCTTTCCCGACGGGGTTTCCGGCGCGCAGCTGACCGACCGGGCCCGCAGGCAGGCGGTCAAGTTCGGCGCGGAGGTGCTCACCGCGCGCGACGTCGTCGCCCTCGAGGTCAACGGCTCGGCCCGGGGGGTGCGGTTCGCCGACGGCAGCCGGGTCGACGCGCACGCGGTCATCCTGGCCACCGGGGTGTCCTACCGGCAGCTGAACGCGCCGGGGGTGGAGGAGATGACCGGCCGCGGCGTCTACTACGGCTCCACGCTGACCGAGGCGGCGGCGTGCGTAGGGCAGGACGTGTTCATCGTCGGCGGGGCCAACTCGGCCGGCCAGGCTGCGGTGTACCTGTCCCGGCATGCCCGCACGGTGACGCTGCTCGTCCGCGGTAAGTCGCTGGAGAGCTCGATGTCGTACTACCTGATCCAGCAGATCGCCGGCATCCCGTCGATCAAGGTCAGGACCTGCACCGACGTGGTGGGCGCGGGCGGCGATGATCACCTGCAGCAGCTGACCCTGCGGGACAACGCCGCCGGCACGACCGAGACGGCCGGCGCGCAGCTGCTTTTCATCTTCATCGGCGCGGCGCCGCTGACCGGCTGGCTGGACGGCGTGGTGGCGCGGGACCCGCGCGGCTTCGTGCTGGCCGGCCCGGACCTGGCCGCCCCCGGCCAGCGGCCGGCCGGCTGGCTGCCGGACCGCGCGCCTTATCACCTGGAGACCAGCGTCCCCGGCGTGTTCGTCGCCGGTGACGCGCGGGCCGAGTCGGCCAAGCGGGTCGCGTCCGCGGTCGGCGAGGGCGCGATGGCCGTCATGCTCGTGCACCGCTACCTGGAGAAGCCATGACCCAGCCGCCAGGTGTCACGAGGCCGTGCAGCGCCGATGAGCTGCGTTCGCTGTTCCTCTTCGAGGGCCTGACCGACGATCAGCTGGCCTGGCTGTGCCGGGAAGGGCACATCGAGCACCGCGAGGCTGGCCTGGTCTTCGCCGAGGGCGAGCCGGCCGAGTGCTGCTACGTGCTGCTGGACGGCACGCTCGTGCTGTCCCGCAAGGTCGGCGGTGACGACGTGGAGGTGGTCCGCTCCTCGCAGCGCGGCGTGTACGCGGGCGCCTACCAGGCGTTCCTCGGCGACCAGGTGCCGCAGGTGTACACCGCCTCGCTGCGCGTTCCCGAGCCGTCCAGGCTGTTCGTGCTCAGCGCGGCCAAGTACACGCAGATGATCCACCAGTGGTTCCCGATGGCGCTGCACCTGCTGGAGGGGCTGTTCTTCAACTTCCAGAACGCCCAGCAGGTCATCGGCCAGCGGGAGCGGCTGCTCGCGCTCGGCTCGCTGTCGGCCGGGCTGACGCACGAGCTGAACAACCCGGCCGCGGCCGCGGTCAGCGCCACCGCCGCGCTGCGCGAGCGGGTCGCCGGGATGCGGCACAAGCTGGGCATGATCGCGGACGGGCCGTATGACCGGGTCGCGCTCGCGACGCTGATCGGGCTGCAGGAGGAAGCCGCCGACCGGGTCCCGAAGGCTCAGCCGCTGGATCCGATCGAGGCGTCCGACCGGGAGGATGCGATCAGCGACTGGCTGGACGAGCACGGGGTGACCGGCGGCTGGGATATTGCCCCGGTCTTCGTGCAGGGCGGGCTGGATACCAGCTGGCTCGACCACGTCGCCGATGTCGTCGACCCGGCGTACCTGGACGGGGCGCTGCGCTGGCTGGGCTACACGGTCGAGACCGAGCTGCTGATGTCGGAGATCGAGGACTCCACCACCCGGGTCTCCACCCTGGTCGCCGCCGCTCGGCAGTACTCCCAGCTGGACCGGGCGCCCTACCAGGTGATCGACGTGCACGACCTGCTGGACAGCACGCTGCTGATGCTCAGCGGCAAGATCGGCAAGGGGATCCGGGTGGTCAAGGACTACGACCGGTCGCTGCCGGGGATTCCCGGCTACGCCGCTGAGCTCAACCAGGTCTGGACGAACCTGATCGACAACGCGATCTCGGCGATGGGCGGCACCGGCACGCTGACCGTCCGCACCGCGCTGGACCGGGACCGGGACCGGGTCCTCGTCGAGTTCGGCGACACCGGCCCCGGCGTGCCTGAGGAGATCCGGCAGCGGATCTTCGAGCCGTTCTTCACCACCAAGCCGGTCGGCCAGGGAACCGGGCTCGGGCTCGACATCTCCTGGCGGATCGTGGTGAACAAGCACCACGGTGACCTGCAGGTGGAGTCGGTACCAGGAGATACCAGGTTCAGGGTCTGGCTGCCGCTGGCGGCGTGACGGCGCGGGTCTAGCCTGGGGGCATGCGGGCGTGGGTGGTGCACCAGCCGGGGCCGATGGGGTCCGGCCCGGTCCGGCTGATCGAGCGGGACCGGCCAGAACCCGGCCGGGGCGAGCTGCTGATCCAGGTGCTTTGCTGCGGGGTCTGCCGCACCGACCTGCACCTGGCCGAGGGCGACCTGCCGCCCAAGGCGCCCGATGTCACGCCTGGCCATGAGGTGGTCGGCGAGGTCGTCGAGGCCGGGCCGGGGACGGTCAGGTTCCGCCCCGGTGACCGGGTCGGGGTTGCCTGGCTGGCCGGGACGGACGGGTCCTGCCGGTACTGCAGGCGCGGTGCGGAGAACCTCTGCCCCCGGTCGGTCTTCACCGGCTGGGACCGCAACGGCGGCTACGCCGATTACCTGGTGGCGGCGGATGCCTACGTGCACCACGTGCCCGCCGGGTTCAGCGACGCCGAGGCGGCGCCGCTGCTGTGCGCCGGGATCATCGGGTACCGGGCGCTGCGCCGCGCCGAGCTGCCGCCGGGCGGCCGGCTCGGCATCTGGGGATTCGGCGGGTCGGCGCACCTGACCGCGCAGGTCGCGCTAGCCGGGGGCGCCGTCGTGCACGTCTTCACCCGCACCGCGGCCGGGCGCGAGCTGGCCCTGGAGCTGGGCGCGGCATCCGCGCAGGACTCCTTCGACCCGGCGCCTGAGCCGCTCGACTCCGCGATCATCTTCGCGCCGGCCGGCGACCTGGTGCCCGCGGCGCTCGGCGCGCTTGACCGTGGCGGGACGCTGGCCATCGCCGGCATCCACCTCAGCGACATCCCGGTGCTGAACTACGAGAGTCACCTTTTTCAGGAGCGCACGCTGCGCAGCGTGACGGCGAATACCCGCGGCGACGCCGAGGAGTTCCTCCGGCTGGCAGAGCAACTGCGGCTCCGGGTGACGGTTACGCCGTATCCGCTCGGCGACGCGGACCGGGCGCTCGCCGATCTCGCCGCCGACCGGATCAACGGCGCCGCCGTCCTGACGGCCTGACCCGGCGGGCACTGCGCTACCTGACCCGGGGCCTACGGCACCGCCTGACCGCGGATTACGGCGCCAGGCTGAACGGCGGGTACCGATCGGTGACCAGTGTGAACGCGTAGGCGGCGACCCGGTTGTGCCAGCGGAACACGCCCTCGACGAAGGTGAACATTCCCTGCGGATAGCGCCCGGTGAACAAGATCGCGAACCAGGCCACGATCACCACGAAGAATGCCGCGATGTCCAGGAAGAACAACGCGATGTAATGCGGGATGGCGAGCAGCCACTTGACCAGCGGGAGCCACCGGTTGAGGTGGGTCGCGGCGTCCGGATAAGGGTAGTCAAGCCGGACCCACTGGTGCTCGTCCGTCGACGGGTAAACGTCGTTCATCAGGGCCAGGTAGGTATACACCCGGTTGATGAAGCGCTGCAGTTCCAGGTTCCAGTCGAACCACCACCGGGGGTACTTCTGCCTGAACAAGATCATCAGTAGCGGGCCGAAGAACAGCAGGCCGCCAGCGGCAGCGGCGGCCGCCCTCGCCGTGCTTCCGGTCGATCCCCATGACCCGCCCGCGACGGTGCCGAGCACGATCGCGATCGGGATGATCACGAAGATCCGGAAGAACGAGGTCACCCGGTTGAGTTGCCGGTCCGGGTACTCGACGGCGAACTGCACGGGATACTGGCCTGGATGCGGACTCTGATCGGTGATCATAATGTCCTCCTCGAGTATCTTTTAACGCGCTGTGTCATAACTGGCCGCTGAATCGGTAAATTCAGCATGTCGCTGATCCAGCCGCATGCATACCCGTTCCCGTGGCTGGTCAATGATCGGCTCAGCCGGGTCAGCGGGCGGGGCCTTTGCGGGCCCGTGCGGGGCCTGTGCGGGGCCTGCGCGGGGCCTCTGGGGCGGGATGTGCGCGGGCCGGGCGCTGGCCTCGATGCCAGCCATGACGCTGACGAGGTGTGCGTTATCGCCGCAAACCACAACCGGATCAAGCTAGCGTTACGCCGTGGATGCGATACAGGTAACGGGAGAGGCAAGCCCCGGCAAAGCCGGAAGGCCGGCCGCAGGTCAGCGGGGGGACAGGATGCGGCTGGCGTTTGCCAGCTTCCTGATGCTCCTGGTCGAGCTGGCGCTGATCCGGTGGACGGCGGCGAACAATGTCTACCTGGCGTCGGCAACGAACTTCGTGCTGCTGGCCAGCTTCCTCGGGATCGGGCTCGGCTTCCTGAACGCCAGATCCCGGCTGGACTTCCTGCGCTGGACGCCGCTGACGTTCCTTGCGCTGGTCGGCTTCGTCCTCGCCTTCCCGGTGATCCTGCAGTCACTGAACGTCGGCACGAAGCCATACCGGGGCCTGCAGGGCATGCTGGCCCTGCCGAGGCCAGTCAGCCTGTCCGTCATCTTCGTCCTCAGCGTGGCCGTGATGGCGGGCTTCGGCCAGGCTGTCAGCAGGCTGTTCGTCCGCTTCGAGCCGCTCAGCGCCTACCGGCTGGACATCCTGGGCAGCATCGCCGGGATTGCCGTGTTCTCCGCACTGGCCTTCCTGCAGCTGCCACCGCTCGCCTGGGCCGTGATCGCCGGCGGCGGCCTGGTCGTGCTGCTCGGCCGGGGCGCGAAGTGGTGGCAGTGGGCAGCCATCACCGCCGTGGTCGTGCTGCTCGGGGTGGATTCGTTCGCGCCGCACGAGCACTGGTCGCCGTATTACAAGCTGTCCGTCGTGCAGATGGGCACCAAGACTCCAGCGCTGTACGTGACCGCGAACAATGTGCCCTACCAGGCTGCTCGCTCGCTTGCCGTGCTGCACGAGCAGAAGAAGTTCTACTTCTACCCGTACCGGCACGTGACCAAGGCGTCCCTGCAGGACGAGCTGATCATCGGGGCCGGCTCGGGAAATGACGTCGCGGTGGCGCTGTCGGAGGGCGCCAGGCACGTCGACGCGGTGGAAATCGATCCCGAGCTGCTGCAGGTAGGCCGGGCACAGCACCCGGAGCACCCGTACCAGAGCGCGCGGGTGACCGCCCATGTCGACGACGGCCGCGCATACCTGCAGGACACCTCGCAGCACTACAACCTGATCCTGTTCGCGCTGCCCGACTCGCTGACGGCGCTGGCCGGCCAGTCCAACCTCCGGCTGGAGGGCTACCTGCTGACCGAGCAGTCGGTCGCCCAGGCGCGGGCGCACCTCGCGCCGGGCGGCACGTTCTCGATGTACAACTACTACCAGCCGTTCCTGCTGGCCCGCTATGCCAGCACGATCACCCGCGCGTTCGGCCACGCCCCGTGCGTCGAGGTGGGCCCGCCGCTCGGCGGCCGCAGGCTCGCGGTGCTGACCGTGCGCGCCAGCGGGCAGGTGCCGAACTGCGCCCGCACCTACCACGGCGCCACGGTCGCCCCGGCGACCGACGACCACCCGTTCCCCTACCTGCACAACAACGTGATCCCGCAGCAGTACCTGTGGATGCTCGGGCTGATCCTGCTGGCGGCAGGCCTTTTCATCCGGATCGGCGGCGGATCGTTCGCCCGGATGCGCGGGTACGTCGACCTGGCCTTCATGGGCGCTGCGTTCCTGCTGCTCGAGACAAAGAACATCGTGCAGTTCGCGCTGCTGTTCGGCAGTACCTGGTTCGTCAACTCGCTGGTGTTCGCCGCCGTCCTGCTGACTGTCTGGCTGGCCATCGAGACCGCGAGCCGGGTGAAGCTGCCGCCCCCGGCGGTGCTTTACGTGGCGCTGTTCGCCTCGCTCGTGCTGACCTGGGTGGTGCCCCAGGAATCGCTGCTCGGCCTGCCGCAGGTGGCCCGTTTCCTGGCGGGCGGGGCGCTGGCGTTCGCCCCGGTGTTCCTGGCGAACCTCATCTTCTCCCAGCGCTTCAAGGACGTGGCCACGTCCGGGGACGCGTTCGCCGCCAACCTGCTCGGCGCCATGGTCGGCGGTACCCTCGAGTACATAGCCCTGATTACCGGGTACCGGTTCCTGCTGATCGTCGTCGGCGTGCTCTACGCGCTGGCGTTCATCACGGGCAGGACCCACTTCCTGGCCCGCACCCAGCGGGCCGCCTAGCCAAGTTCGGGTGCCTGCCGGCGCGCGCTCGGCGTCGGCCTGTGCCTGCGCAGGTGGCGCCCGCCCCCCGGGCTCGTGCGTGGCGCCCGGCCCCGGGCCGGTGCGTGGCCTCGGCCCGGGCCTGTGTGGCCGCCTTAGATCGCGTTTCGCGCCGGGCCTGCGTCCCGCGTGTAGTTCGCGTGGCCGGTGACCTGCGCGTGTGACGTGGAGGGTGGTTTAGGTGGGGTAGGGGGGTGGGGTGGTGGTTGTGGTGCGGCCGCTGGGGGTGGTCCAGGTCAGGGTTCCGGGCTGGGGCTGGGTGAGGTGCCAGCCGGGTGCCTGCTTGGCCTGGTGGTGGCGGCGGCAGAGCGGGGCCAGGTTGCATTCGCAGGTGCGGCCGCCGTGGTCGTGGGGCAGGGTGTGGTCGTCGTCGCATTGCGCGGCGGGGCGGCGGCAGCCGGGGTGGGCGCAGGTGCGGTGCCGGGTTTTGATCAGCTGGCGGAGCAGGGGGGCGGGCTGGTAGCCGGGGGTCTGCCGGGCGTGGCTGCAGGTGCCGGTTTCCAGCCAGTGGATCGTGATCCCGGCGAGCCACCGCCCGATCCCGGTCCCGGCCGGGCCTGGTTCGCCGGGCGGCCCGGTGCTGCCGGGCGGGCCGGTTGCTGCCGTCGGCCGGGCGGGCCGGTGCTGCCGGGCGGGCTGGTCCTGCCGGGCGGGCTGGTGCTGCCGGGCGGGCCTGGTTCGCCGGGCGGCCCGGCGGGTGGTGGTTCGGGTGGTGCGGGGGGTGGTCCGGCGCGGGGCGGGGCGCAGCCGTGTCCGATGGCGGTGCCGTCGGGGGCGGTGATGGTGGCGCACCATTGGCTGGCGGGGGTGGCGGCGATGCGGGTGGCGAGGTCGCGGCTGGTGCCGGGGTCGAGCGGGCCGTATCCGGGTGCCTCGCCGGGCTGGCTGGCCAGGCCGAGCCAGGTCGTCAGGGGCAGGGTGAGGTTGACCGACCCGTTCAGCCCGCCCGGGTACCCGCGCCCGCTGCCGGGCGCGCCGCTGCCGGGCGCGCCGGGGCTGGCCGGCCCGCTGCCGGGCCGCGGCCCGGGGCGCCGGTTCCCGCCGCCGTTGCCGTCGTCGTCGCTGCCGGGGCCGTCCTCGCCGTCACCCGGCTGACCGCTGCCGGGGCGGCCGGGGCCGTCGTTGTTGTTGCCGGCGGTCTCGTCCGGGTTCCCGCCGGTGCCGCCGTCTGCGGTGCCGCCGCGGTCCCGGGCGCCGGGGTCCTGGGTGCCGGGCAGGAGGGTCCACAGGGGGCGGCCGGAGAGCAGGGCGGTGAACACGGCGGCGCGCAGGAACTCCAGGGTGCCGCCGGCGCCGGCTTTCTTCAGCGCCCGCGCCTGGGCGTCGATGTTGCGGTCCGCGGCCAGCACGTCCGCGGGCGGCAGGTCCCGCCCGGCCAGCGCCCAGGTCCCGCCCGGCTCGGCCCAGGACTGCACCCGGGCGTCCCGCTCCGCCTTCGCCCGCCGCCGCCGCGCCGCATCCGGGTCATGCGCCAGCACCAGCCGCCGCAGCAGGCTGCCCAGCTCCCCGGTCGTCATCGACGCCGCATCACCGACCGTGACCGCCGCGATCGCCGCCGCCGGCACGTCCGCCAGCGCGGCCAGCTCCCGCGCGTAAACCCCGGCCCGCGGCAGGTCAACCCGGCCCGCGGCCAGCGCGGCCAGCACCGCCGGCAGCCGGGTCACCCCGGCCGCCAGGTCCACCAGCTTGTCCGCCGCCCGGCAAGTCAACGTCAGCGCGATCGCGACCTCATCACCCACGTGCTCGGCCTGCCGCCGGTCCCCGGTCACCTGCCGCGTAGGCCTCCCGGCGGCCGTTCAGGCCGGCGACCGCGGCCAGCTCGATGCTGGCCGCCCGCGACGCCAGCCGCCGGGCCGCGCACAGCACCCCGACCAGCTCATCATCAGACAACCCCGGCAGCCCGCCGGCGACCGCGTCATCGGCGAACCCGGCCAGCGCCGGGCCGGGCTCCATCACATCCAGCGGCCCGCCGGCCGCCCAGCCGCGCGCGCCGGGCTCCCGGTCCCGGTGGGTGAACCCGGCCCCGATCGCCTCCGGCGCCCCCGCCGGAGGCTGACGCATCGGCCAGGTACTCATCAGCGACCGGGGAGGCCACCTGCGCCAGCCACGCCTCCGCCCCCTCCGGCGGGCCGCAGTCCGGGTCGAAGAACGCCTCGGCGTCAAACGGCTCACCATCGTCATCCACGAACACGCCGCCGGCAAGACCAGCGGGGCCAGCAGGCGGCCCGGGAGCGGCGGCGGCGGGTTCTTCTCGCATCGGCCCTCCTCCCGGTCATCACTGCTGGCCCTACCTTCTTCGACCAAGCTATCGAGAGCCACCGACAAAACGGCCCCGGCTGGGGGGCATGCAGAAAAAAATCTTCCGGCAATCCAGCGAGCCTGATGCCAGGTCACTGATCCACCCGCTCACGCCGCGCCGCAGGATGAATCTCGCCACGGCGACGAGCCCCGCCGCCGCGGGAGGGTGCTGCAGGGCGGGTTCCCGGGTCGGCCGGACGAGCCGGACAAGAGCAGCGTCGGCAGCGCGCGCCGGGCTGATTGACTCCGCGTCAGCAGGCAGCGCGAGCACGCTGGTCGAGACGGTAAGCACGGCTATCGCCAGTGCCGACGCCTCCGGTGGTATCCAGGGTGGCCGATGGTGCAGGGGTGAGCTTAGGGCCCGCCGATCCAGCCGGGGAGGGTGGCACCCGGATACGTTCCCCACCGGTAGGTATAGCTGCGAGGCGTGTTATGCGTGTACTGCAATCGCATTCGGGTGTAGTAGCCGCGGCCGTGGGCGGACCGTACCCGGTACAGGACCAGGCTGGCCGCGTACTTCCGGTAGTGCGCAGCTGCGCAGCTCGGGCGGCACTTGTTGACCCAGAGCGTCGCGCTGCGTGAACGGGCCGAGGTCCCGGTCCAGTATCGCCAGGCCGGCGCCTTTACGAGGACGTTTCCTGACAGGCAGTCGAGGAAGACCATGGTTGTCCGGACCTGGCCGTTATGCGTCCCCTGGCAGTCGTAAGCCACCGGGAGCCTGGCGGCCGCAGATGCCGACTCGGCAGAGGTGACCAGGGCTGCGACCAAGGCGGCCGCGCCGATCAGGGCCAAGATGAATCCGGCGATCTTGTTCATGCTCCCTTTCTCCACCGCGAGCTGCGAGAGCCGCAAAGTTGCTGTCGTGTTCAGCTGGACTGGACGGGCCGTCCTGTGGCGAGGCGACCGAGGGTCCCTCAGTCTAAGGTCTTCCTGCCGGGCCGTCAGCCGACTGCGGCAGCGGGGGCCGGATCGGCCTCGATGACCTTGGCGCGGGCGAAATCGGCTGTCCATAGCCTGCCCGCATATGCCGAGAAGGTAAACGGGTTTCCGGCAGGAAACGGGCACGGGCCTTTACGACATGGTCCCGCTGGCCCCAGGTCGTCACGAGGCGGTCATTTACCCTGCCCGTCGCCAGAGCCAGGGACGCCAGAGCCGGGACGCCGGAGCCAGGGTCGCCGGGGCCAGGCGCGCCGGAGCCGGGCCCGCCGGGCCCGGGCCTGCTGAAGCTGGGCCCGGCGAAGCCGAGCCCAGCGGACCGGCACGCGACCTGCCCGGTAATGCCAGCGATCAGGTCGGCGGCAGAGATGGCCGGGAGTCGCCGGCCGTCGCGCAGCCGCACCGCCAGCAGCCCGCTGGACTCCTCCCGCTCGCCGATGACGGCCAGATAGGGAATCCGGCGCTCGCGGGCCCGCCGGATCCGCGCGCCCAGGGTGGAATCGGCCGCAAGGCAATCGGCTCGCAGGCTGGCGGCGCGGATCTGGTCGGTGACCGACCTGGCCAGCTTGGCCTGCTCGTCGGTAACCGGCAGCACGAGCACCTGGACCGGGGCGAGCCAGGGCGGGAACGCCCCCTGATACCGCTCGATCAGGTATGCCATCAGCCGTTCCATCGAGGACAGCAGTCCGCGGTGGATCATCACCGGCCGGTGCCGCTTGCCGTCGGAGCCGATGTAACCGAGGTCGAAGCGTTCTGGCTGGTTGAAGTCAAGCTGCACGGTGGACAGGGTGTCCTCCCGGCCTGCCGCGTCAGTCACCTGGACGTCGATCTTCGGCCCGTAGAAGGCAGCTTCCCCGGGAACGTCGTCGTAGGGCAGTCCCAGCCGGTCCAGCGCAGCGCCGAGCCGGAACTCCGCGTCTTTCCACTGTGCGTCATCGCCGAGATATGCGCCGTCCTTGCCGCGCCGGGAAAGCTGATACCTGGTGACTTCGACGCCGAGTACCTGGTGATACCGCCGGGCCGCCGCCAGGCCAAGCTCGATCTCGTCGGTTACCTGCTCAGGCAGGCAGAAGACGTGAGTGTCGTCGAGGTTGATCTGCCTGACCCGGGACAGGCCGCCGAGCACGCCCGACAGCTCGCTGCGGAACATGCTGGCCAGCTCGGTCAGCCGGACTGGCAGGTCACGGAAGCTGCGCTGCTCGGCGGCGTAGATGAGGGCGTGGTGCGGGCAGTTGGCCGGCCTGAGCACGAGCTCTTCGGCGCCGAGTTTCATCGGCGGGAACATGTCGTCGGCGAATTTCGCCCAGTGCCCCGACTGCTCAAACAGTTCCCGCTTGGCCAGGACAGGGGTGTAGACGCGCTGGCAGCCGCCCTTGACCGCCTCTTCGACTGCGAGCTGCTCAAGCTCGCTGCGCACGACGGCGCCATCCGGCAGCCACAGCGGCAGCCCTGCGCCGACCAGCGGATCGGTGCGGAAGAGGCCAAGCTCTCGGCCGAGCTTGCGGTGATCAGCATGCATGGGAGCCATCTCCAGGAGACTCCGGGAGCGCATTCCCTCGGCCATGAAACAGCCCCGGGAGCTGAACTCCCGGGGCCAGGTCGTCGTCGTTGAGTCACGCCGCCTTACGCCGGGGTTATCCCGGCGTCGTCGTTACGTACTGAGCAGAAGCCATGCACCTAGGTTAATGCCTGCCCGCCATAACCGTCGCGCCAATTGGCTCCGGGCAGTGCCGGATCACGGGAGGCCCAGCGGCCGAACGCGGGCCCGGCGGCCGAACGCGGGCCCGGCGGCCGAACGCGGGCCCGGCGGCCGAACGCGGGCCCGGCGGCCGAACGCGGGCCCGGCCGGCCTGTTAGCCGCCAGCCGCCAGCGCGCCCGCTCGTCGATCAGGCCCTCGCCGCGCAGCTCTGCCCACACCCGGCCGGGCACGTCGGCCTCGAACAACTCGGCGTTGCGCCGCACCTCGCCCGCGGAGCGCATGCCGGCCACGATGCCCGCCACAACCGGGTGTTGCAGCGGGAAGGCCATCGCCGCCTGCGGCAGCGTCACGCCGTGTGCCTCGCAGACATCGGCGATGCGGTGCGCCCGCCGCAGCAACTCCGGCGTGGCCGGCTCGTAGTCGAACCACGCCGCCGCGGCCGGCCGCGGCGTGGCGAGCAGGCCCGAGTTGAAGACTGAAGCCGCGAGGACGGAGGTACCGCGCGCGGCGCACGCGGGCAGCAGGTCGTCCAGGGCGCTGTGGTCGAGCAGCGTGTAGCGGCCGGACAGCATGACCACGTCGACATCGGTCTCCCGGACCAGCCTGGTCAGCTTGGCCGTGTGATACATGCCCGCGCCGATGGCGCCAACCACGCCGCTGGCGCGTAGCTCGGCGAGTGCCGGGTAGCCGTCCTGCAGCGCGGTATCGAAATGGTTCTCCGCGTCATGCAGGAACAGCATGTCGACGCGGTCGACGCCGATGCGGGCGAGCGAGTCTTCGACGCTGCGCATGATGCCGTCCCTGGAGAAGTCCCACACCCGGCGGTGCGTCGCGGGCACCTCGAACTCCTCGTCCAGGCGCCCCGCCGGATCCTGGGCGACAAGAAGCCTGCCGACCTTCGTCGAAAGCGCGAACTCCGCCCGCGGCTTCCCGCGCAGGAAGTCGCCGAGCCGCCGCTCGGACTGCCCGATGCCGTAGTGCGGCGCGGTGTCGAAATAGCGGATCCCGCAGTCCCAGGCGGCCGCCAGTGCCCCCGCGGCGGTTTCATCGTCCAGCGACGCGAACAGGCTGCCGAGCGGCGCGCCGCCGAAGCCAAGCTCCGTCACCTCGACTGCGCTGCTTCCCAGCCGGCTCGTTCGCATCAGCCGATCCTCCATAGGTCGCGGTGGGATGGTCCCGGCAATTCTTGCCGTGGCCGCGTCTCCGCCCAACCGAATTAGCGCCAGCGCCAGCGTCAGTGCCAGCGCCAGCGCCAGCACCGGCACCGGCACCGGCACCGGCGTCAGCGCCAGCGTCAGCACCAGCACAGGCACCAGCGTCAGCGCGGGTCTGCCTGGCCCGGCCCGGATAATGCTCTGCCAAGTGCCGGAAGCAACATAACAGGTCGGGATAAGACACCGGATAACATGCGTCAGCCCGCATCTTTATCCGATTGCTGAGAATCTTACCGGACGGCCGGATACGCATCTCCCGGGGCAAAAAATATCCGCCGGGCCGGGTGTCGATACGAGCGCCAGACATACCCATCGAGGATCATTTCTCGAAGGCTTCAACTTAAGCTCTACAGGGCTTATATAAATCCTGCGCCTCGGGCCCGGCACGGCGAAAGGAACGGAAATGGGCAAGTCAGCAGGGGGCACCGGGAAGAGCGGCCTTACCCGCGGCGAGCTGCTGAAGGCAACAGCCGTCGCCGCGCCTGGGGTGCTGCTCGGCCGGCCTGCCGCCGCCGCGGCTGGCACTCGCCCGGTGCCGCGTCCCGGGCGCGGCAAGAACAGCATCGCGGGCATGAACGTGCTCCTGTTCCTGACCGATCAGCAGCGTGCGATCCAGCATTTCCCGGCGGGCTGGAGCCGCCGCCACATGCCCGGCATGACCCGGCTGCAGCGGCACGGCATGCTGTTCGAGAACGCGTTCACGAACGCGTGCATGTGCTCGCCGGCCCGCTCGACGCTGATGACCGGGTATTTCCCGGCCCAGCACGGCGTCAAGTACACGCTCGAGATGGATATGCCCGCGCCGCAATATCCGCAGGTCGAGCTCGATGTCGGTTTCTTCAACCCGGCGAGCGTCGCGGTGTCGGCTGGCTACATACCGGTTTACAAGGGGAAGTTCCACTGCACCAAGCCGGCGAACGGCTCGGCCTGGGTTCCCGAGGACGTGAATCAGTACGGCTTCACCCGCTGGGACCCGCCGGATGCGGGCGCCGACCAGAGCATCCCGGAGGAAGGCGGCGGCGTCTACGACAATGACGGCCGTTTCATGAACTCGAAGGGCACGCCGGAAGCGGGCACCGAGGGCGCCGTCCAGTACCTGCGCACCTCGGCCGCGAGCAGCCAGCCGTTCTTCATGGTCGTGTCCCTGGTCAACCCGCACGACGTGCTGTTCTACCCGAAGAACTACATCGCCGGCGGCTACGACGACATGTGGCTGAAGGGCGAGATCGGGCTTCCGGCGACCGTCAACGAGGACCTGTCGACCAAGCCGACCGTGCAGAAGGAGTTCCTGCGGATCTTCAATGCCACCGGGCCGATCCCGACACCGCAGATGAAGCGCAACTACCTGAATTTCTACGGCAACCTGATGAAGGCATCGGACGCGTACCTGGTGAAGATCCTGGACACGCTGGAGGCGCACGGGCTGCTGCAGAACACCCTGGTGATCGCGACGGCCGATCACGGCGAGATGGGCACCGCGCACGGCGGGATGCGGCAGAAGAACTTCAACTTCTACGAGGAAACCACCCGGGTGCCGCTGGTGTACTCGAACCCCCGCCTGTTCAAGCGGCCTCAGCGGAACAAGTCGCTGGTCTCGCACGTCGACTTCCTGCCGACGCTCGCGAGCCTGATCGGCGCGCCGGCCTACGCCAGGGACTCCTGGCAGGGAGTCGACTACTCCGACCAGATCCTGGGCCGCTCGCCCCGGCCGCCGCAGGGCTACACGGTGTTCACCTACGACGACTGGCAGTCCGGGCAGGCGAGCGGCCCGTACCCGAAGCCGCCGAATCACGTCGTCAGCATCCGGGAGCACCGTTACAAGCTGGCCAGATATTACGACGCCAACGCCGTGGTGCCGGATCAGTGGGAGATGTATGACCTGGCGGCCGACCCGCTGGAGCGCGTTAACCTCGCCTACCGGCACCACCGGCGCACCCCAGAACAGCAACGCCAGTACGAGCGGCTCCGGCGCAAGCTCGCCCGTGTCGAGCGGACCCGGCTGCAGCCGCTGAGCTGAGCCGGCGGCCAAGGACTCCCTGTCCCATCGGGCCGGGCCTGACGAACATTTCGGTTGGGTAAGAATCCGCAGCACTGGGTCGCTTCGGCCCGGTACAGACAACGGGGGCAAGAATGAAGACCGCAGGCTATGTTTCAATGCTGCTCGGCGGGTCTGCCGCGGTGTTGCTGATAATGGCCGACGGGCCGGCCATGGCCAGCCCGGCCGGTCACATCATGCACAGCAGCGGTGCTATCTCGCAGATTCTGAGAACTGGCGACGTAGTCACCGGTGTCCGGGGCACGACGAATGGAAAGGTCGTACTGACCGGCTCGGCGGCGGGCGGAAGCGGCGCGCAGGCTGCTCCGTTCCTCTACCAAGGGCATCTCGCGGCAGCAGCGGGATCAGCAGTATCGGTGCTGACGCCACCGTTCCCCAACGTGACGTCGGCGACGTTCTACGGTCCCGATACCCACTCCTTCAACCCGGCATCCATCCCGAGCGGCCAGGTTCGCGCCGTCGGGAGCTACCAGTCGTCGTCGGCACCGGCCGGCGTACTCAACCAGGGCATGATCTACCGCGGGCCGAGAAGCGGATCGGGCGGATCATGGAAGTCCATCGACGTGCCCGCCAATGGCGCCCGCACGGTCGGGCATGTGCGCGCCTGCCCCCGCCGCCGGCCGGGCTGCTTCGTGATGGACACGATCGCGCACAGCACCATGGGTGACCTGGTGGTGGGCAACTACGACCTGAACCCCAGCGTGCCTGGCGGCGTGGCCTCGGGCAATGCCTTCATCTACAACATGACCAGGCGCCGGTGGACGTTGCTCCGCCTCGGCGGCAGCCGGTCGAGTCTGACCACGCTCTACGGCATCTGGCAGGACGGCGGGGAGCACAGCCCGGATTACACCCTGGCCGGCGGTTCCTCGGCCCGGGGCGCCCAGCAGGGCATCCTCATGAACTACAACGAGCGGACCGGGGTTTTCGGCAGGCCGAAGTACTTCAGCTACGGCAACGCCCCGGCGCCGGCCACCCACTTCGATGGCATTACTGCCGTCCGGGGCGGCTTCGACCTGGTTGCCATAGGCTCGCCGCAGGCCGTGTCGATGGCCTTCGTTCCGGTCAATGCCCGTAACGGCCGCTTCGGCACCGCGAAATGGTATCCCGTCAATGTCGCGGGAAGCTCGCTATGTACTGGTGGCTGCCTTATTACGACCGGTAATACCGTATACAGGAACCGGGTGATAGGGCTCTATATACCGGCCAGTTCCGTTGCTCTGCATACTTACCTCGCCACCGTCCCGAGGCGGTAACGGCGGCCGATGCCGGGCGTCGCTGCGTCAGACGCCGCCGGCCATCCCAGAGGTCCAGACGACGAGCCTGGTCCGGTCGCCGCGGAACAGGTCGCGGGCGAACTCGACCGGCTGGCCGGACTGTGCGTACGCCGTGCGCTCGACCAGCATCAGCGGTGCGCCCTCCGGGATCTCCAGCGCCTCGGCCTCGCGTACCCCGGCGGTGACCGGCTCCAGGCTCTCCCTGGCCCGGTGCGGCCGCAGGCCGTATCTAAGCTCAAGCAACTCGTACAGCGACCCGTCCAGCCGGCAGTCCAGCATCCCCGGGCAGAGCGCGGCCGGGAACAGCGAGCGCTCTACCGCGATCGGCCTGCCGTCGGCCAGCCGGACGCGCCGGACCTCATGAACCGGGTCACCCTCGGCGAGCCCGAGGGCAGCGGCAGCGGCCGGGCCTGCCGGGCGCGAGGCGGCGGCGAGCACCCGGGCGCCGGCCACCATCCCGTGCCTGCGCAGCTGCTCGGAGAACCCGGCCAGGGTGGTGAGGTCCTGCTCCAGCTTGGGCTCGGCCACGAAGGTGCCGCCGTTGCGCCCGACGGCCCTGGTCACCAGCCCGCGCCTGGCCAGCTCGCCGAGCGCGTGCCGCAGCGTCATCCGGCTGACGCCGAACCACGCGGCCAGGTCCTGCTCGGTCGGCAGCCGCTGGCCGGCCCGGAGCGCGCCGACCGCGATCTCGCCGGCCAGCCAGTCCTCGATCTGCGCGTGCACGGTCGTTCCCGGCGCGCGGATGATGACCGGCGGCGTCCTGGCGCCAGCCGCCAGCGCCGGCCCGACGGGATCTGCCGCCTGGCCGGCTGCCGCGGCTGACTTCTTCCTGATCAGGTCCGCCGCCCGCATCAGGTCCGCGCCCGCATCAGGTCCCCAGCTGCGGCGCCGGACCAGTGGCCGGCAGCGGGTCATCCGGCGCCGGGGCGACAACCGGCGCGAACTCCTTGCGCCGCCCGGTGACGAGGTAGTAGAGCGCGCCGATCGCGACGATGAAGACGAACACCGTCCACAGGATCGGGATCTTGTTGAGGAACCCGATGTGGAAGTCGAGCAGCCCGCCGCTCTGGTTGGGCGTGGGGTTGGTGAACGGGACGGCTCTCGGCCAGGCGAAGTTGATCAGCATGGCACCGCCGTAGAGCAGGCCGAGCGTGTTGACCAGCAGGCCCCAGCGGCCGAGCCGGAACGGGGCCGTGGTCTTCGGCCAGCCGCGCAGCCGCGCCCGCATGATCGCGATGTTGCCGAGGAAGTAGCTCATGTAGATCGTGCCCGTTGCCGCGATCGCGATGATGCCTGCGCCCGAGTACTGAATGAACGGAACTGCCGACAGCACGGCGATCGCGATACAGGTCCAGACCGGCGTATGCAGGTTCGGCGAGACCTTCGCCAGCGGCCCGGAGACCGGCAGCTGGTTGTCGCGGGCCATCCCGAAGCAGAGCCGGATGGTCGCCGCCATGATGGACAGGCAGCAGACGAAGATCGCGGCCGAGACCACGAACAAGTAGAGGGTGGCGAACCCGGTCGAGAAGTTGGCCTCGATCACGTTCGCTGGACTCCAGCCTACGCCGCCGAAGGCCGACATCGCCGTGTGCAGGTTCGGGATCGCCATCAGCGTGCCGAGCAGGAACACGCCGCCGATGATGAACGCGCCCACGATCGAGAAGAGCACCGCCCTCGGGGCTGCCCGGCGCGGGTCGCGGGTCTCCTCCGACAGCGTGGACGCGGTGTCGAAGCCGTAGATGACGAACAGGGACATGAACATCGCGGCCAGGAAGGTGCTCGGCCCGACGTGGATGCCGCCGCTGTTGGTGACGACCTTGAACCCCTGGTGGTTGTGAAACGCCATCAGGATCAGCGCGAACACGAACATGCCGAGGATCTCGAAGACCACGCCGGTGTTGTTGATCAGCGCGACCAGCCGCACGCCGTAGATGTTCAGCACCGTGATCACCACGAGCGTGATCAGCGCCACGACCAGCTGGGTGTGCAGCAGGGTCTTCGGGCTGCCCGCGCCAAGGCCATCCCAGCCGAGCCCGTTCAGCGCCGGGATCAGCGCGAGCGGCAGCGTCGCCACCACCGCGGTGACGGTCAGGATGCCGGCGAACAGGTAGATCCAGCCGGTGAACCAGGAGTAAGTACGGCCCGCCATGTACTTGGTCCACTGGAAGACCGATCCGGCGATCGGGTAGTGACTGGTGACCTCGGCGAAGTTCAGCGCGATGATGAACTGGCCGAGCGCTACCACCGGCCAGGTCCAGATGAACACCCCGCCCAGGGTCGTCAGGCCGAGCGCGAAGAGGGTGAAGATCCCGGTCGACGGCGAGATATAGCTGAAGGCGACGGCGAACGAGCTGAACAACCCGAGACCGCGCTTCAGCTCCTGCTTGTAGCCGAACTGGGCGAGGTCGGCCGCGTCGCGCTCATGGCCGCTGGATACCGGGGTGCTGGCGCTCATCGAGGTTCCTCCCCTGGCGATGGGCCGCAGATTGAGGCGTAGCGTATGGGCACGTTTTGTAATTGTCCAGACCCTTTGGCGCCACTGGCCAGGTTCTTCCCGTTCTGTCTAGACCTTTATTCTGCTGGCCGCATACCCTGCGATCATGTGCCCTGGCCGTGCACCGAGCGACGCGCCGATCGACGTGCCGATCGACGCGCTGCTGGACCGGGCGCCGAGCCTGGCCGGCCGCCCCCGCTCGGTCGAGGAACTGCCGGGCGGCCTGACTAACCGCAACTACAAGGTGTCGACGCCGGACGGCACCTTCGTCGCCCGGGTCTGGTCGGCCGGCAGCGAGCTGCTCGCGATCGACCGCGACGCCGAGTACCGCAACTCCGTGATCGCCGCGGCGGCCGGCCCGGGCGCGCCGGTGATCGAGTACCGGCCCGGCGACGGCATCCTGGTCATCGGCTACCTCCAGGGCCGCACGCTGACCAACGCGGACGTCGCCGAGCAAGCCAACATCGCGCGGATCGCGCAAGCCTGCCGCCTGCTGCACTCCGGCGGCCGGTTCGGCAACGACTTCGACATGTTCGACATCCAGCGCCGGTACGCCGCCGTCGTCCGCGACCGTGGCTTCCGCGTCCCGGCCGGCTACGACCGCCTGATGCCGCAGTTCCAGGCGGCCAGGCGGGCGCTGGCCGTCCGCGACGAGGGCACCGTCCCGTGCAACAACGACCTGCTGGCCGGCAACTTCATCGACGACGGGATCCGGATCTGGCTGATCGACTATGAGTACTCCGGCAACAACGACCCGTGCTTCGAGCTCGGCAACATCGCCAGCGAGTGCCTGCTCGACGACGACGGCCTGGCCGAGCTCGTCACCCAGTACTACGGCCGGCCGCTGCGGAACAAGATCGCCCGGGCCAGGCTGCTCGGCCTCGCTGCGAAGTACGGCTGGACGCTCTGGGGCGCGATCCAGAGCGCGGCCAGCCCGCTCGACTTCGATTTCTGGTCCTGGTCCATGGAGCGCTTCGACGGCGCGGCCGAGGGCCTCACCGCGGCCGGCTTCCCCGCCCTGCTCGACGCGGCGGCCGGCGATGACTGACCCCGGTGCTGCCCGCCCGCGCCCGCGTGGTGATCATCGGCGGCGGCGTGATCGGCGCCAGCGTCGCCTATCACCTTGCCGGGCTGGGCTGGACCGATCTGCTCCTGCTCGAGCAGGGGCAGCTGTCCTGCGGCACCACCTGGCATGCGGCCGGCCTGGTCGGGCAGCTGCGGGCGACCGAGAGCGGGACCCGGCTGGTGCAGTACTCCACCGAGCTGTACGCGCGGCTTGAGCAGGAGACCGGCCAGTCGACCGGGTTCCGCCGGTGCGGCGGCGTGACCGTCGCGCGCACCAGGGACCGGCTCACCCAGCTGCGCCGGACGGCGGCCACCGCCGAGGCGTACCAGCTCGACTGCGAGCTGATCAGCCCCGCGCGCGCAGCCGAGCTTTTCCCGATGATGGACACGGCCGACCTGCGCGGCGCGCTCTGGCTACCCGGCGACGGCCGGGCTGACCCGGCCGACCTCACCGCGGCGCTGGCCAGGGGCGCCCGCAGCCGCGGCGCGACGGTGCGCGAGCGCACCAGGGTCACCGGGATCACCACCGCGGCCGGCGCCGTCACCGGGGTGCGCACCGCCGAGGGCGATATCCAGGCCGAGATCGTGGTGAACTGCGCCGGCCAGTGGGCCAAGCAGGTCGGCGCCCTGGCCGGGGTGAACGTGCCGCTGCACTCGGCCGAGCACTTCTACGTGGTCACCGACCAGGTCGAAGGGGCGCACCGGTGGCTGCCGATCCTGCGCGACCCGGACGGCTACACCTACTTCAAGGAGGAGGTCGGCGGCCTGGTCGTCGGCGGGTTCGAGCCCCAGGCCAAGCCCTGGGTCGGACCGGACGAGCTGCCCTACCCGTTCGAGTTCCAGCTGCTGGACGAGGACTGGGAGCACTTCTCCGTGCTGATGGAGAGCGCGCTGCACCGGATCCCGGTGCTGGCCGAGACCGGCATCAAGCAGTTCTACAACGGCCCGGAGAGCTTCACCCCGGACAACCAGTTCATCCTCGGCGAGGCCCCCGGTCTGCGGAACTTCTTCGTGGCGGCCGGCTTCAACTCGGTCGGGATCGCCTCGGCCGGCGGCGCGGGCAGGGCGCTGGCGGAATGGATCACCGGCGGCGAGCCGGGCACCGACCTGCTGGCCAACGACATCCGCAGGTTCGCCCCGTTCAACGGCAACAGCCAGTGGCTGCACGACCGGGTCGGCGAGATCCTCGGCCTGCACTACGCGGTGCCCTGGCCGAACCGGGAGCTCAGCACCGCGCGCCCGTTCCGCCGGTCGCCGGCCTATCACCTGCTGGCCCGGGCCGGCGCCTGCTTCGGCAGCAGGATGGGCTGGGAGCGGGCCAACTTCTTCGCGCCGCCCGGCCAGCGCCCGATGATCGAGTACGGCTGGGGCAAGCAGAACTGGCTGCCGTGGTCGGCCGCCGAGCAGCGCGCCGCCCGCGCCGCGGTCGCCGTGTTCGACCAGACCTCGTTCTCCAAGTACCTGCTGGCCGGCCCCGATGCCGAACGCGGGCTGCAGTGGCTGTGCACGGCCGACGTCGCGGTGCGGCCCGGCCGGACGGTCTACACCGGCATGCTCAACGCCCGCGGCACTTACGAGTCGGACATCACCGTGACCCGGCTCAGCGATGAGGAGTTCCTGCTGGTCAGCAGCGCCGCGACGACCGAGCGGGACAAGGACCACATCCGCCGCCAGCTGCCGGCCGGCTGCCGCGCCGCGCTCATCGACCTGACCTCGGCCTACGCCGTCTACGGCGTGATGGGCCCGCGGTCAAGGGACCTGCTCGGGAAACTCTCCCGGGCCGACCTCGGCGACGCGGCGTTCCCGTTCGGCACCAGCCGCGAGATCGACCTGGGCTACTCGACGGTCCGCGCGACCAGGATCACCTATGTCGGCGAGCTCGGCTGGGAGCTATACGTGCCCGCGGAGTTCGCCATCGGCGTCTACCAGGACCTGATGGCCGCGGGCGAGCCGCTCGGGGCGGTCAACGCCGGCGTACTACGCGATCGAGTCGATGCGGCTGGAGAAGGCGTACCGGGCCTACGGCCGCGAGCTCACCCCCGACTACGACCCGGCCGAGGCCGGCCTGCTTTTCGCCTGCAAGCTGAAGACGGACATCGGCTTCCTCGGCCGCGCCGCGGTCGAGCAGGCGAAGGCGCGGGGCCCCCGGCGCCGGCTGGTCTCGCTGGTACTCGACGACCCGGACGCCATGCTGTGGGGCGGCGAGCTGCTGCTCCGCGACGGCGCCGCGCTCGGCCAGGTGACCTCGGCGGCCTGGGGCGAGACGCTCGGTGCCTCGGTCGGGCTGGCCTACCTGCGGCACCCGGACGGGGCGGCTGTCACCGCCGACTTCGCCAGGTCAGGCAGCTACCAGGTGGACGTCGGCGGCCAGCGCTGCCCGGCGACCGTGCACCTGCGGCCGCCGCTGGATCCGGCCGGGCAGCGGCTGCGGAAAGGCGGGCCAGCCGGATGACGATCAGCGCCTTCGACCTGTTCAGGATCGGCATCGGGCCGTCAAGCTCGCACACGGTGGGCCCGATGCGGGCAGCAGCCATGTTCGCCGAGTCGCTCCGCGATGACGGCCTGCTCGACGAGGTCGGCGGAATCCGCGCGGAGCTGTTCGGCTCTCTCGGCGCAACGGGTCACGGGCACGGCAGCGTTAAGGCTGTTGTTCTTGGCCTTTCCGGTGAGCAGCCGGAAAGCGTGGACCCGGTGGCCGCTGACCCGCTGGTGACCGGGGTCCGCGAGTCCGGGCGGCTGCGGCTGCTCGGGGTCCGCGAGATCGGCTTCGCCCCGGACGACGACGTGATCCTGCACCGGCGCAAGCGGCTGCCGTTCCACCCGAACGCGATGCGCTTCACCGCGCTCGGCGGCCCGGAGAGCGGTGCCGGCCGGGAGAGCGGTGCTGGCCGGGAGATCAGGGTGCGGACTTACTACTCGGTCGGCGGCGGCTTCGTGCTCGGCGAGGACGCGGCGGGCCAGCCGCAGATCGTGGCGGACGCCACCGTGGTGCCTTACCCGTTCACCACCGGGGCCGGGCTGCTCGCGCACACCACCGCGACCGGGCTCCCGATCAGCGCCGTGATGCTGGCGAACGAGCTGGCCAGGGGGCGGGACGAGACCGCGGTCCGGGCTGGCCTGCTGCGGATCTGGGCGGTGATGCGGGAATGCGTCGAGCGCGGCTGCGGCACCGGCGGGGTGCTGCCCGGCGGGCTGAAGGTGCGCCGCCGGGCCCGGGCGCTGCGCGAGACCCTGGAGCGGACGAGTGACACCGCCGACCCGCTGTACGCGATGGAATGGGTCACGGTGTACGCGCTGGCCGTCAACGAGGAGAACGCGGCAGGCGGGCGGGTGGTGACCGCCCCGACCAACGGCGCGGCCGGGATCATTCCGGCGGTGCTGCACTACTACACCAGGTTCGTGCCCGGCGCGGACGACGATGGCGTGGTCAGGTTCCTGCTGACCGCGGCGGCCATCGGGGTGCTGTTCAAGGAGAACGCGTCGATCTCCGGCGCCGAGGTCGGCTGTCAGGGCGAGGTCGGCTCGGCCTGCTCGATGGCGTCCGCCGGGCTGGCCGAGATCATCGGCGGCACCCCGGCGCAGGTGGAGAACGCCGCCGAGATCGGGATCGAGCACAACCTGGGCCTGACCTGCGACCCGGTCGGCGGCCTGGTGCAGATCCCGTGCATCGAGCGGAACGCGATCGGCTCGGTCAAGGCGATCACCGCGGCCCGGATGGCAGTGCGCGGCGACGGCGAGCACCACGTGTCACTGGACAAGGCGATCAAGACGATGCGCGAGACCGGCGCGGACATGAAGGACAAGTACAAGGAGACGGCCCGCGGCGGCCTGGCGCTGAACGTGGTCGAGTGCTGAGAACTTCATTTTTCTTAACGGGAGCTCCGGTGCTGACCGCGCCGGCCTGCGGGCAGGCCAGGAACCGGGGCCATGCCAGGACCTGGCCCGCCGCGGAACGCCCGGATTCGCGCCGCCGTGGACCGGAGTAAGCTGTACGGGTCCCAGCCGGCCTCCCGGGAGTTCCCCGCGGGTTATGGCTGGTCAGGCGGCGGAGTAGCTCAGTCAGGCAGAGCAAGCGGCTCATAATCGCTGTGTCGCCGGTTCAAGTCCGGCCTCCGCTACTATCGCGTCGCCCCCGGCGTGGTTACCCTCGGGTAAGTCAAGGAACATCGCCGGGTGGCTCGCGTGTTCATCCCTGCGGGCAGGCATCAGCCTGGCCGGACATCGCCGAGGCATGGGAAGAGAGGCACTCGTGGCTGCGACAGACGTCAGGCCGAAGATCACGCTGGCTTGTCAGGAGTGCAAGCACCGCAACTACATCACCCGCAAGAACCGCCGTAACGACCCCGACCGGGTAGAGCTGAGCAAGTACTGCCCGAACTGCCGGAAGCACCAGCCGCACCGCGAGACCCGCTAGCGGCGGGCCGCGATGCCGATCAACCGCGACTACCTTGGCCGTACTTACTCCGCGGCCGAGCCCTATGAGGTCAGCCGCGTCAAGATCGCGGATTTCGCTGACGCGATCGGCGATCCGAACCCGGTGTTCCGCGACCGGGCAGCCGCGCTGGCGGCCGGGCACGCGGATGTCATCGCGCCGCCAACCTTCGCCATCGTGATCGCCATGGCGGCCGGCGCCAGGGCGGTCGGTGACCCCGGGCTCGGCGTCAACTACGCGATGGTCGTGCACGGCGAGCAGCGGTTCGAGTACACCCGTCCGATCGTGGCCGGCGACGTCGTCACGGCGGCGGCCACGATCACCGACATCAAGGACGCGGGCCGCAACGTGCTGCTCACCACCAGGACCGAGATCCGCACGGTGGCCGGCGAGCACGTCTGCACCGCGCATAACACCCTGGTGGAACGTGGCGGTGCCGGGTAACAGCCGGCCCGGGTAGCAGCAACGGCGGGCCCAGGCAGCGGCCAGCGAAGAGACGGGATGCGATCGTGAGCGAGCAGGTCAAGTTCTCTGACGTCGAGCCTGGTGCCGAGCTTGCGCCGGCCAGTTACCCGGTGACCAGGCTCAGCCTGGTCAAGTACTGCGGCGCGTCCGGCGACTTCAACGTGATCCACTGGAACGAGCGGATCGCCAGGTCGGTCGGCCTGCCGGACGTGATCGCGCACGGCATGTTCACGATGGCGGAGGCCGGCCGGTACGTCACCGACTGGGCCGGCGATCAGGCGGTGCTGCTGGAGTTCGGGGTCAGGTTCTCCTCGCCTGTGGTCGTGCCGGACGACGGCACCGGCGCCGCGATCGATGTCAGCGGCAAGGTCGAGGACAAGCTCGACGACAACAAGGTGGTGCTGGCGCTGACCGCCAGGTCCGGCGAGACCAAGGTGCTCACCCGCGCCCGCGCGGTAGTCCGGCTGCCCTGACGCTTCGCTAGCTGCGGCCCCGGCTACCGGGAAAGCGCCGGGGTGAGGATTACCGCCAGCGCGCCTGCCAGCATGAACGGCCCGAATGGCAGATGCGACTTCCTGGTCGCCCGCCGGGTCACGATCAGCGCGATGCCGGTGACGGCAGCAAGCAGGTACCCGGCGAGCAGGCCGGCCAGCACCGTGCCCGCGCCGAACCAGCCCAGGTAGAGGCCGATTAACCCGGAGAGCTTCACGTCGCCAAGGCCCATTCCGGCCGGGTAGATGAGCGCCTGCAGGACGAAGAAGAGCAACACCGCCGCCATCGCGATCAGCCCGCGGGTGAAGTGCCCGCCGCCGCCGGCCGTGAAGATCGCGCCAATGCCGAGGGCAGCCAGCCCGATCGGGTACGAGGGCAGCGTGAGCAGGTCGGGCAGCCGCTGGTACCGCGCATCGATGAAGCCGAGCGGTACCCCGGCCGCCGCCAGGTAGCAGAACGCGGGGAGCACCGGCCTGGCCCCGAAGCGGAGCCACATCCCGGCCAGGGCGGCGGCCGTCACCAGGCCCGCCGCGGGATACCAGGCACCAAAGGCCTGCCGGCATTCCGGGCACCGGCGGCGCATCCGCGCCCAGCCGAGCAGCGGGATCAGGTCAGCTGCGGCAGCGGGCGACCCGCATGCGCGGCACCGGCCGAGCGGCGGCCGCGGGCTCTCGCCGCGCGGGATCCGCGCGCCGAGCATCGTCAGCCAGCAGCCGGCGGTCAGGCCCGCTGCCGCCAGCGCCAGCCCGGCGATCCAGCCCGTTGCGCTCATTTCCCTCCCGGACAGCAGGTCGCCTGGCAGGTTACGCCTGGGGGAGCGGCGTGCGTACCGCGGTCAGCTGACCACGTAGGATGCGTGGCCGGTAGCCAGGCGGAAGTCGCCGGCTCAATCCGGCCAGGCGGAATGGGGCATGCTGCGTGATGGTCCGCGAGCAGGTGGCGCTGGCCGGGTACACCACCCTCGGCCTCGGCGGTCCTGCCGCGCGGTTCGCCGAGGCCGGCCGCGACGCCCAGGTCATCTCCGCGGTCCGTGCGGCCGACCAGCGCGGCGAGCCCTTGCTCGTGCTCGGCGGCGGGAGCAACCTGGTGATCGCCGATGCGGGCTTCCCCGGCACGGTGGTCCGGGTGGCAACCCTCGGCATCGCGGCGGCGCCGGACGGCGACCGCGTCGCCGTCAGCGTCGCGGCCGGCCAGGACTGGGACGCGGTGGTGAGCTGGTGCGTCGCGGCCGGGCTGTCCGGCCTGGAGTGCCTGTCCGGGATTCCCGGCCTGGCTGGCGCCACCCCCATCCAGAACGTCGGCGCCTACGGACAGGACGTGAGCCAGACCGTCACGGCCGTGCGCGCCTACGACCGGCAGCGCGGCGAGGTGACCGAACTGCCGAACTCCGGCTGCGGGTTCGGGTACCGGACCAGCGCGTTCAAGCGCGCCGCGGCCGCCGCCGGCACCGCGACCGGCAGGTACGTCGTGCTCGGGGTTACCTTCCGGCTTTCCGCCGACCCGCGGTCGTCGCCGGTCCGCTACCCGGAACTGGCCGCTGCCCTCGGCGTGGCCGAGGGCGCCAGGGTGCCGCTGGCGGACGCCAGGGACGCGGTGCTCCGGCTTCGCCGGGGCAAGGGGATGGTGCTGGATCCGGCCGATCCGGATACCAGGAGTGCGGGGTCCTTCTTTACCAACCCCGTCCTCGACCAGGAGCAGCTAGCGGCGCTGGAGCGGCAGGTGGCGGCCGCCTGCGGCGGCGCGGCGCGGGTGCCCCGCTTCGCCGCCGGGGCGGGCCTGGTCAAGGTGCCTGCGGCCTGGCTGATCGAGCGCGCGGGCTTCGCCAAGGGATACCCGGGCAATGGCGCTGCCGTGCCCGGCCGCCAGCCCGGCCATCCCGGTTCTGGTCCGCGCATCTCGGCCAAGCACACGCTGGCCCTGGTCAATCCCGGCGGCGCCACCGCCGCGTCGCTGCTCGCGCTGGCCAGGGATATCAGGAACGGGGTCCGCGACACGTTCGGGGTGGAACTTGTCAGCGAGCCTGTGCTGGTCGGGGCGCGGCTCTGAGCCCGGGCGGCGGGTCAGCCGGGCCCGGGTCCGGCCCGGCCAGCCAGGCGTCGATGCCGGCCAGCAGCCGGGCCCGGACCGGCTGCGGCGCCACCGAGCCGCGGACCGACATCCTGGCCAGCTCGGCCAGGGCCGCATCCGGCAGCCCGTGCGCATGCCTGGCCAGCTCGTACTGCGCGACCAGCCGGTGGCCGAACAGCAGCGGGTCGTCAGCGCCGAGCGCCACCTGCACCCCGGCCTCGAGCAGAGTAAGGAGCGGGACGTCAGCCGGCCCGGCGGCGACCCCTAGGGCCACGTTGGATGCCGGGCACACTTCCAGCGTGGTCCGGCGCCCGACAATCCGTTTCACCAGATCTTGGTCTTTTGCGGCGGCAACGCCGTGCCCGATGCGGTCGGCGTTCAGCTCGTCCAGGCAGGCGCGGACGCTGGCCGGGCCCGCGAGCTCGCCGCCGTGCGGTACCGCGAGCAGCCCGGCCCGGGCGGCGATCCGGAAGGCAGCGGCGAAGTCAGCCGCCGCCCCGCGGCGCTCGTCGCTGCTGAGGCCGAACCCGGTCACGCCGCGGCCGGCCAGCCTGGCCGCCAGCCTGGCCAGCGTCCTGGCGTCCAGCGGGTGCCTGGTCCGGTTCGCCGCGATGATCACGCCGATGCCGATCCCGGCCGCCGCGGCCGACTCGGCGGCGGCATCGAGCACCAGCTCGGTGACCGCGGTGATGCCGCCGAACTGGGCCGCGTAGCCGGACGGATCCACCTGGATCTCCAGCCAGCCGGAGCCTTCGGCCCGCTCGTCCTCGGCGGTCTCCCTGACCAGCCGCCGCAGGTCATCCTCGGTCCTGATGACCGAGCGCGCGATGTCATAGAGCCGCTGGAACCGGAACCAGCCGCGCTCGTCGGCGCCGGACAGCTGCGGCGGCCAGTCGGCGGACAGCGCCTCCGGCAGGTGCACCCGGTGCAGCGCGGCGAGGTCGGCCAGCGTGGCGTGCCGCATCGAGCCGGTGAAGTGCAGGTGCAGGTGCGCCTTGGGCAGCGCGGCGAGCGGCCGTGCCATCAGCCGAGCAGCTTGGCCAGCCGGCTGATGCCCTCCTCCAGGTCGGCGTCGCCGAGCGCGCAGGACAGCCGGAAGTAGCCGGGCGTGCCGAACGCCTCGCCGGGCACCACGGCGACGTCCGCCTGGTCCAGGATGATCTCGGCAAGCTCGGCCGTGCTGTCCGCGCGGCGGCCGCCGAACTCCCTGCCGAGCAGCCCCTTGACCGACGGGTAGCAGTAGAAGGCGCCCTCCGGCAGCGGGCAGTGCACGCCAGGGATCTCGTTCAGCATGCCGGTCATGGTCAGCCTGCGCCGGTCGAACGCGGCGCGCATCTCGGCGACCGCGGACAGGTCGCCGCTGACCGCGGCCAGCGCGGCCGCCTGCGCCACGTTGCAGACGTTCGAGGTGAGGTGCGACTGCAGGTCCGCGGCGGCCTTCACCACGTCCGGCGGGCCGATCAGCCAGCCCACCCGCCAGCCGGTCATCGCGTAGGTCTTGGCCACGCCGTTCACCACCACGCACCGGTCAGCGGTCTCCGGGGCCGCCACCGGCACCGAGCTGAACCTGGCGTCGCCGTAGACCAGGTGCTCGTAGATCTCGTCGGTGATCACCCAGAGATCGTTGGCCGCGGCCCAGCGGCCGATCTCGGCGACCAGCTCCGGCGGGTAAACCGCGCCGGTCGGGTTGGACGGGGAGACGAACAGCAGCACCTTGGTTCGCGCCGTGCGGTGCGCCTCCAGGTCAGCGACCGAGGTGAGATAGCCGGAGTGCTCGTCGGTCAGCACCGGCACCGCCGTGCCGCCGGCCAGCGCGATCGCCTCCGGGTAGGTGGTCCAGTACGGCGTCGGCAGCAGGACCTCGTCGCCCGGGTCGAGCAGGGTGGCGAACGCCTGGTAGACAGCGTGCTTGCCGCCGTTCGTCACGAGCACCTGGCCGGCGGTGACGTGATAGCCGGAATCCCGCGCGGTCTTGGCGGCGATCGCCGCCCTCAGCTCGGGCAGCCCGGCGGCCGGGGAGTACTTCTGCATCCGCAGCTCGGCGCAGGCACGCTGGGCCGCCTCGACGATGTACCCGGGGTGGGGAAGTCGGGCTCGCCGACGCCGAAGCCGATGACCGGCCTGCCCGCTGCCTTGGCCGCCCTGGCTTTCGCGTCGACGGCCAGCGTGGCCGACTCGGTGATCGCCGAAACGCGGGCAGAGATACGCTGCTGGGAGAAACTCATGAGTCCATGGTGGCATTAGATGCCGGGCTGATGCGCCGCCTCGCCCGGCCCGGCCTGGCCGGCATCCGGCCGCCGCGCCATTCCGCTGGCCCATTGGCATCGGTTTGGCCACGGCTTGGCCACGGCGGTTCGACGCCGGGGCCGCCGGGGACGTACACTTCAGGATCTGGTGGCGGTCCACCAGGTGGCCGGTGCATGCCCGCACGGGCCGTCACAGGGCAGTAGCTCAATTGGCTAGAGTCCCGGTCTCCAAAACCGGCGGTTGGGGGTTCGAGTCCCTCCTGCCCTGCGCTTACGGTCCGTGAACGTCGCGGGCCGGCGACGGCGCCAGCCGTCAGATGCTCAGCGCTGCTCAGGTGAGGACATGGCTACTCAGACTCGCGGCACGGCCCCGGAGAAGCGGGACAAGCCCGGCCGCCCGGCGAAGGTGGCCAGGACGACCCCTGCGGTCTTCCTGCGACAGGTTGTCGCGGAACTCCGTAAGGTCATCTGGCCTACCCGCAAGGAGCTTGGTCACCTATACCACTGTGGCGCTGGTATTCATACTTGTGATGGTGGCGATCGTGACCAGCCTGGACTATGGGTTCACCAAGCTGGTGTTCGCCGTCTTCGGCTGAGTTCGGGCAGGCGGGCACGCCGCCGGGCACCGCCCGGCAGACTGATCGTTCCGGCCGGAGCCGCGGGGGCTTGCGCCGCCAGGGGAGCGTGCCAGGAGAGCCCGCAGGAAGAGCGGAGAGAAAGAGTTACTGTGTCCGAGTCCGAATTGCACGTCGGCGATCCGCTGACCGGCGAGTCCGCCGGGAACGGCGAGCCCGCCGCGGCTGGCGAGCCTGTCGCGGCCGGCCAGCCTGCCGTGGCTGGCGAGCCCGGCGCGAACGGCGAGTCAAGCACCGCGCCCACTGCCGATGACGGCGACTCCGTCGTCCCCGCCGAGAACGTCCCCGCCGAGAACGGCGCCGCCGAGAACGGCACCGCCGAGGCTGGCACCGCCGAGAACGGCGCCGCCGAGAATGGCGCTGCCGAGAATGGCGCTGCCGAGAATGGCGCTGCCGAGAACGGCGCCGCCGAGAACGGCGCCGCCGAGAATGGCGCCGCCGAGAATGGCGCCGCCGAGGCTGGCGCCGCCGAGGCTGGCGCTGACAGCGCTGATGGCGAGGCTGCCGCTGCGGACGCCGAGCCGGCAGCCGGCCGCCGACCCGGTCGCCGAGTTCACCGCCGAGCTGCGGATGCTGCCCGGCGACTGGTACGTGGTGCACTCCTACGCCGGATACGAGAACCGGGTCAGGACCAACCTGGAGAGCCGCACCCAGTCGCTCAACATGGAGGACTACATCTTCCAGATCGAGGTGCCGGTGCACGAGGTCACCGAGATCAAGGGCGGCAAGCGGCAGCAGGTGCAGGAGAAGGTGCTGCCGGGCTACATCCTGGTCCGGATGGACCTGACCGACGAGTCGTGGGCGGCGGTCCGCAACACCCCGGGCGTGACCGGCTTCGTCGGGCTGTCCAGCAAGCCCTCACCGCTCAGCGTCGGCGAGGTGGCGGCGCTGCTCGCGCCGGAGCCGGAGGAGAAGGCCGCCAAGAAGGCCGAGACGATGCGGGCCGCCGCGGTGGACTTCGAGGTCGGCCAGTCCGTTACTGTGATGGACGGCCCGTTCGCGACGCTCCCGGCTACCGTGAACGAGATCAATCCCGATACCCAGAAGCTCAAGGTGCTCGTGTCCATCTTCGGCCGCGAGACGCCGGTCGAGCTCTCCTTCGATCAGGTCACCAAGATCTGATCGGCTTCTCCCCGTTCATCAGTGAGGTAAGGACCCAGGTAGATGGCTCCGCGTAAGAAGAAGATCGCTGCGGTCGTCAAGGTGCAGCTGCAAGCAGGCCAGGCCACCCCGGCGCCGCCGGTCGGTACCGCGCTCGGCCCGCACGGCGTGAACATCATGGATTTCTGCAAGCAGTACAACGCCGCCACCGACTCGCAGCGCGGCAACATCATCCCCGTCGAGATCACCATCTTCGAGGACCGCTCGTTCGCCTTCATCACCAAGACGCCCCCGGCGCCTGAGCTGATCAAGAAGGCGGCCGGCGTCCAGAAGGGCAGCGGCGAGCCGCACAAGACCAAGGTCGGCTCCGTCACGATGGCCCAGGTCCGGGAGATCGCCCAGGTGAAGATGCCTGACCTGAACGCCAACTCGATCGAGGCGGCAGAGAAGATCATCGAGGGCACTGCCCGTTCGATGGGAATCACGGTCAGCAGCTGACCGTTCTGAAGACTTGAAACGGCAGACCGTATGGCCTGTCAACCGCAGGCCGAGGGCAGCTGATAGCTGGCAGCCCGCAGTGGCAGGGTCAGGCGCTGGCCCGCAGACCACGACCTCCGAACCGAAAATGGAGATGATCATGAAGCGCAGTAAGGCATACCGCCAGGCGGCTGAGCAGATCGAGCCGGACCGGCTGTACGGGCCGGCCGAGGCCGTGTCGCTGGCGAAGAAGACGTCCGTCGCCAAGTTCGACCCCACGGTCGAGGTCGCGCTGCGGCTCGGCGTCGACCCGCGCAAGGCGGACCAGATGGTCCGCGGCACGGTCAACCTGCCGCACGGCACCGGCAAGACCGCCCGGGTGCTGGTGTTCGCGACCGGGCAGCGCGCCGACGAGGCGACCGCGGCCGGCGCCGACTTCGTCGGCTCGGACGACCTGATCGAGCGCATCCAGGGCGGCTTCCTCGACTTCGACGCCGTCGTCGCCACCCCGGACCTGATGGGCAAGGTGGGGCGGCTCGGCCGGGTGCTCGGCCCGCGCGGCCTGATGCCGAACCCCAAGACCGGCACGGTCACCACCGATGTCGGCAAGGCCGTGTCCGACATCAAGGGCGGCAAGATCGAGTTCCGGGTGGACCGGCACGGCAACCTGCACTTCGTCATCGGCAAGGCTTCGTTCGCCGACCGGGCGCTTGTGGAGAACTACGCCGCCGCGCTGGAGGAAGTCATCCGGCTCAAGCCCGCGGCGGCCAAGGGCCGCTACCTGAAGAAGATCACCGTCACCACGACGATGAGCCCGGGGATCCTGGTCGACCCCAGCCGTACCCGAGGGCTGGCCGAGGAGCTCGAGGAGACCGCGGCCAGCTAGCCGCCCCAGCGGCCAGCTAGCCGCCACGCCCCGCCTGCGCCCGCCGCCCGGCCCAGCCCGGCCGCCCGCTGAGCGCTTGCTCAACCCGATGAATGTGACGTTCAAAGGCACCCGACCCTCTGGTTGCCACATCCATCGGGTTGGGCGGCCGGCGGTGGGGGCGCCCGGGCAGCAGGGGAGGCTGATTTGGCGGTCGGCCGGATACCTCGTAGGCTGGCCGCTGCCAGAGACCGCCGGCTGCCGGCGCGGGTGTACCGCGCTGGCCGAAGGCCCCGGGAGGGGCGGCCCGCGCAGGTGAACGAGACAGGCCGCCGACCCGGGCCACCCGGACAGCGGCCACGCCCCGTGCGCCTGCGCCGGGGCGTTCGCCATTCTCGCCCTTCGCCGGCGCCGGATGCAGCCGGGATCGTCCCGCTTAGCGGGCGCACCGGAACGAGAAGGGAGGCCCATGGCGAGGGCGGAGAAGGTCGCAGTGGTGGCCGAGCTTACCGAGCGATTCCAGACCTCGGCAGGCGCGGTGCTCACCGAGTACCGCGGCCTGAGCGTTGCCCAGCTTGGCGAGCTGCGCCAGTCGCTGGGGGAGCACGCCACGTTCGCCGTGGTGAAGAACACCCTGACCAAGATCGCCGCTGCTGACGCGGGCCTCGCGGACGAGCTGAACGATCTGCTCACGGGCCCGTCAGCGATCGCCTTCGTGGAAGGCGACGTGGTCGAGGCAGCCAAGGGACTGCGCGATTTCGCGAAGGCGAACCCGTTCCTGGTGATCAAGGGCGGCGTGCTCGAGGGCAAGGGCATGACGCCCGACGAGATCGGCAAGCTGGCCGACCTGGAGCCTCGCGATGTCCTGCTGGCCAAGCTGGCCGGCGCGATGAAGGCGACCATGGCTAACGCGGCGGCGACGATGCAGGCGCTGCCGGTCCAGATGGCCCGGCTGCTCGCCGCGCTCGAGGCCAAGCGCGCGGCCGAGGCTCCGGCCGAGGCAGCGGCTCCGGATGGGACGGCTCCGGCTGACGCTGCGCCCCAGGCTGAGGCTGCGCCCCAGGCTGAGGCGGCGGCGGCTCCGGACGGCGAGCCGGCCCCGGCCGATGCGGCGGCACCGGATGCGGCGGCGCCCGATGCCGATGCGGCTGGCACCGGCGGATCAACGGAGAGCTGACCAGTCACGCGCGTGACGACAGGACTGACGACAACATGCGGGCGGCTGCGGTCGCCGCGCCAGGCAGGAACAGGAAGAGGAAAGCACCATGGCGAAGCTCAGCAACGACGCGCTGCTCGACGCGTTCAAGGAAATGACCCTTCTCGAGCTCTCTGACTTCGTGAAGCAGTTCGAGGACGCGTTCGACGTCAAGGCAGCGGCCCCGGCTGCGGCCGCAGCGCCGGCCGCGGCCGGCGGTGCTGGCGCCGAGGCCGAAGTCGAGGAGCAGGACGAGTTCGACGTCATCCTTGAGGCGGCCGGCGACAAGAAGATCCAGGTCATCAAGGAGGTCCGCACGCTCACCAGCCTGGGCCTCAAGGAGGCCAAGGACCTGGTCGACGGCGCGCCCAAGCCGGTTCTCGAGCGGGCCAACAAGGAGACAGCGGAGAAGGCGAAGGCCGCCCTGGAGGGCGCCGGCGCCACCGTCACGGTCAAGTAGCCGCGGGCGGCCAGGTGGCCGCGGGCGGCGCGGCCGTGACCTGCTGGCGGATTATTCGTCCCGGCGGCGGCGTGCACCGTGGCGGTGACTCGCCGCCATCCGCCGCTGGCGCCGGCTAGCCGGCCGGGCAGCCGGTAGCGGACCGGCGGAGCTGGCTGGGCCAAGCGCCCCGGGACGCCCGCAGCGTCCCGGGGCGTAGGTATCAGGATCGGCCTGGCTCGCGGTGGCGTCAGGATCGGCCTGGCTCGGGCGGTGGCGTCAGGATCGGCCTGGCTCGCGGTGGCGTCAGGATCGGCCGGGGGCGTAGGCGGCAGATTGGCCCGCCTGGCCCGCCTGGCCGGGCCGACGTCCTGAGCAGGCCGGACTCATTGTTATTCCCGTTCCGGCCGACCGCTAAACGAGTCGCAAGTTGTGACGTTCGTCACGTAGAATCAGTTCCAGACACGGCACCCCGCGGGCTTGACGTTTCGCCGCGAGGAGCGATGCTGCGTTGCAACCGTGAACCTCATAGTGGCGTACAGTTGACCAGTGGTGTGTCGTTCGGCTACACTGCTAATTTGCGCTGCACTATGACGTCCTCGGCCTCCTCGCTCTCCCTCGCGGCGTGTCCGCAGGGCGTTTCGCGTGCGCGCGCTGACCGTCCGCCACAAGCTCGGAAGGACCCCTGTTGGCAGCTTCGCGCAGCGCCTCAGCCACTGTTCCAGGTCCACATCGCATTTCCTTCGCTCGAATCAAGGAACCTCTCGAGGTCCCCAGCCTGCTCGCCCTGCAGACCGACTCGTTCGACTGGCTGCTCGGCATCGAGCGCTGGCGGTCCAGGATCGAGGCTGAAAAGGAGAAGGGCCGCAAGGACCTTCCCGAGCAGTCCGGCCTCGAGGAGATCTTCGAGGAGATCAGCCCGATCGAGGATTTCACCGGGACCATGTCGCTCTCGTTCCGCGATCACCGGTTCGAGCCGCCCAAGTACTCCGTCGAGGAGTGCAAGGACAAGGACATGACCTACTCCGCCCCCATGTTCGTGACGGCGGAGTTCATCAACAACAGCACCGGCGAGATCAAGAGCCAGACCGTGTTCATGGGCGACTTCCCGCTCATGTCGCCGAAGGGCACCTTCGTCATCAACGGCACCGAGCGGGTTGTCGTGTCGCAGCTGGTGCGGTCGCCGGGCGTCTACTTTGACCGGCAGGTCGACAAGACGTCCGACAAGGACATCTACAGCTGCAAGGTGATCCCGTCCCGCGGCGCCTGGCTCGAGTTCGAGATCGACAAGCGGGACAGCGTCGGGGTCCGGATCGACCGCAAGCGCAAGCAGGGCGTCACCGTGCTGCTGAAGGCGCTCGGCTGGGACGAGGCCAAGATCCTCGACCGGTTCGGCGGCTTCGAGTCGATGCGCGCGACCCTGGAGAAGGACCACACGACCGGCCAGGACGACGCGCTGCTCGACATCTACCGCAAGCTCCGCCCGGGCGAGCCGCCGACCAGGGAGTCGGCCCAGGCGCTGCTGGAGAACCTGTACTTCAACCCGAAGCGGTACGACCTGGCCAAGGTCGGCCGCTACAAGGTGAACAAGAAGCTCGGCCTGTCGCTGCCGATCCGGCAGGGGACGCTGACCGAAGAGGACATCGTCTCCACCATCGAGTACCTCGTCCGGCTGCACAGCGGCGAGGAGGAGATGAAGTCCGGCGACACGATCATCCCGATCGAGACCGACGACATCGACCACTTCGGCAACCGGCGGCTGCGCACGGTCGGCGAGCTTATCCAGAACCAGGTCCGGCTCGGGCTGGCCCGGATGGAGCGGGTCGTCCGGGAGCGGATGACCACCCAGGACGTCGAGGCGATCACCCCGCAGACGCTGATCAACATCCGGCCGGTCGTCGCGTCCATCAAGGAGTTCTTCGGCACCAGCCAGCTCTCCCAGTTCATGGACCAGACCAACCCGCTGGCCGGGCTCACCCACAAGCGCAGGCTGTCCGCGCTCGGCCCCGGCGGGCTGTCCCGCGAGCGGGCCGGCTTCGAGGTCCGCGACGTGCACTCCTCGCACTACGGCCGGATGTGCCCGATCGAGACGCCGGAAGGCCCCAACATCGGCCTGATCGGCTCGCTGTCCTCGTACGGCCGGGTCAACGCGTTCGGCTTCGTGGAGACCCCGTACCGCAAGGTGAAGGCCGGCAAGGTCACCGACCAGATCGACTACCTGACCGCCGACGAGGAGGACAGGCACGTCATCGCGCAGGCCAACGCGCCGATCGACGCTGACGGCAGTTTCGAGGAGGACCGCGTCCTGGTCCGCCGCAAGGGCGGCGAGGTCGACTACATCCCGCCGGACGACGTCGACTACATCGACGTCTCGCCGCGCCAGATGGTGTCCGTCGCGACCGCGATGATCCCGTTCCTCGAGCACGACGACGCGAACCGCGCGCTGATGGGCTCGAACATGCAGCGCCAGTCGGTGCCGCTGCTGCGCAGCGAGGCGCCGCTGGTCGGCACCGGCATGGAGTACCGCGCGGCGACCGACGCCGGCGACGTGATCGTGGCCGACAAGGCCGGCGTGGTGGAGCAGTCCAGCGCCGACTTCATCACCGTGCTGAACGACGACGGCACCAGGAGCACCTACCTGGTCGCCAAGTTCAAGCGGTCCAACCAGGGCACCTGCTTCAACCAGAAGCCGGTCGCCAGCGAGGGCCAGCGGGTCGAGGCCGGCCAGGTCATCGCCGACGGCCCGTGCACCGATCACGGCGAGATGGCGCTCGGCCGCAACCTGCTTGTCGCGTTCATGCCGTGGGAGGGCCACAACTACGAGGACGCGATCATCCTTTCCCAGCGGCTGGTCCAGGACGACGTCCTGTCCTCGATCCATATCGAGGAGCACGAGGTCGACGCCCGCGACACCAAGCTCGGGCCGGAGGAGATCACCAGGGACATCCCGAACGTCTCCGAGGAAGTCCTCGCCGACCTCGACGACCGCGGCATCATCAGGATCGGCGCCGATGTCGTCACCGGCGACATCCTGGTCGGCAAGGTCACCCCGAAGGGCGAGACCGAGCTGACGCCGGAGGAGCGGCTGCTGCGCGCGATCTTCGGCGAGAAGGCCCGCGAGGTTCGTGACACCTCCCTGAAGGTGCCGCACGGCGAGTCCGGCAAGGTCATCGGCGTCCGGGTGTTCACCAGGGAAGACGGCGACGAGCTGCCGCCCGGGGTGAACGAGCTCGTGCGGGTCTACGTGGCCGCCAAGCGCAAGATCACCGACGGTGACAAGCTGGCCAGGCCGGCACGGGAACAAGGGCGTCATCGCCAAGATCCTGCCGGTCGAGGACATGCCGTTCCTCCAGGACGGCACGCCGGTGGACGTCGTGCTCAACCCGCTCGGCGTGCCCGGCCGGATGAACGTCGGCCAGGTCCTCGAGACTCACCTCGGCTGGGTCGCCAGCTCGGGCTGGAACGTCGAGGGCGACGACGCCGACTGGAAGTCGCGGCTCCGCCAGATCGGCGCCGACTCCGCCACCGCGGGCACCCCGGTCGCCACGCCGGTCTTCGACGGCGCCCGCGAGGAGGAGATCACCGGGCTGCTCGGCAGCGTGCTGCCGAACCGGGACGGCGACCGGATGGTCGCGTCCTCCGGGAAGGCCATGCTGTTCGACGGCCGGACCGGCGAGCCCTTCAAGGATCCGGTCGCGGTCGGCTACATCTACATACTCAAGCTGCTGCACCTGGTCGACGACAAGATCCACGCCAGGTCGACAGGGCCGTACTCGATGATCACCCAGCAGCCGCTCGGCGGGAAGGCGCAGTTCGGCGGCCAGCGGTTCGGCGAGATGGAGGTCTGGGCGCTGGAGGCATACGGCGCCGCCTACGCCCTGCAGGAACTGCTGACCATCAAGTCCGACGACATCCTCGGCCGGGTCAAGGTCTACGAGGCCATCGTCAAGGGCGAGAACATCCCCGAGCCAGGCATCCCGGAGTCCTTCAAGGTGCTGATCAAGGAGATGCAGTCGCTCTGCCTGAACGTGGAGGTGCTGTCCAGCGACGGCGCGGCCATCGAGATGCGCGACACGGACGAGGATGTCTTCCGCGCGGCGGAGGAACTCGGCATCGACCTGTCCCGGCGCGAGCCGAGCAGCGTTGAAGAGGTCTGATCCGATCTACCCAGGGGATAAAACACGTGCTTGACGTCAACTTCTTCGACGACCTGCGTATCGGCCTTGCGACCGCTGACGACATCAGGCAGTGGTCGCACGGCGAGGTCAAGAAGCCGGAAACCATCAACTACCGCACGCTCAAGCCGGAGAAGGACGGGCTCTTCTGCGAGAAGATCTTCGGCCCGACCCGGGACTGGGAGTGCTACTGCGGCAAGTACAAGCGGGTCAGGTTCAAGGGCATCATCTGCGAGCGCTGCGGCGTCGAGGTCACCAGGGCCAAGGTGCGCCGCGAGCGGATGGGCCACATCGAGCTGGCCGCGCCGGTCACGCACATCTGGTACTTCAAGGGCGTGCCCAGCCGGCTCGGCTACCTGCTCGACCTGGCGCCGAAGGACCTGGAGAAGGTCATCTACTTCGCCGCGTACATGATCACGTACGTCGACGACGAGGCCCGCGGGCGCGATCTGCCTTCGCTCGAGGCAAAGATCTCGGTCGAGCGCGGCCAGCTGGAGCAGCGGCGCGACAACGACATCGAGACCCGGCAGTCCAAGCTGGAGAAGGACCTCGCCGAGCTGGAGGCGGCAGGCGCCAAGGGCGACGCCCGCCGCAAGGTGCGGGAAAGCTCCGACCGGGAGTGCAAGCAGATCCGGGACCGGGCCGGGCGGGAGATCGACCGGCTCGAGGAGGTCTGGAACCGGTTCAGGAACCTCAAGGTCCAGGACCTGGAGGGGGACGAGCTCCTCTACCGCGAGATGCGGGACCGGTTCGGCCGGTACTTCCGCGGCGGCATGGGCGCGCAGGCGATCCAGGAGCGGCTCGGCAGCTTCGACCTCGAGGCCGAGGCGCAGAGCCTGCGGGAGACCATCCGGACCGGCAAGGGCCAGCGCAAGGCGCGCGCGCTGAAGCGGCTCAAGGTCGTGTCGGCGTTCCTCAACACCAGGAACAGCCCGCTCGGCATGGTGCTCGACTGCATCCCGGTGATCCCGCCGGACCTGCGGCCGATGGTGCAGCTGGACGGCGGCAGGTTCGCCACCTCCGACCTGAACGACCTGTACCGCCGGGTGATCAACCGGAACAACCGGCTCAAGCGGCTGCTCGACCTGGGCGCCCCGGAGATCATCGTCAACAACGAGAAGCGGATGCTGCAGGAGGCCGTGGACTCGCTGTTCGACAACGGCCGCCGCGGCCGGCCGGTCACCGGCCCGGGCAACCGCCCGCTGAAGTCGCTGTCCGACATGCTCAAGGGCAAGCAGGGCCGGTTCAGGCAGAACCTGCTCGGCAAGCGGGTCGACTACTCCGGCCGGTCCGTCATCGTGGTCGGCCCGCAGCTCAAGCTGCACCAGTGCGGCCTGCCCAAGGAGATGGCGGTCGAGCTGTTCAAGCCGTTCGTGATGAAGCGGCTGGTCGACCTCAACCACGCGCAGAACATCAAGTCGGCCAAGCGGATGGTGGAGCGCGCCAGGCCGGTGGTCTGGGATGTGCTCGAAGAGGTCATCACCGAGCACCCGGTGCTGCTGAACCGCGCGCCGACGCTGCACCGGCTCGGCATCCAGGCATTCGAGCCGCAGCTGGTGGAGGGCAAGGCGATCCAGATCCACCCGCTGGTCTGCACCGCGTTCAACGCGGACTTCGACGGCGACCAGATGGCGGTGCACGTCCCGCTGTCCGCCGAGGCGCAGGCCGAGGCCCGGATCCTGATGCTGTCCACCAACAACATCCTCAAGCCCGCCGACGGCAAGCCGGTGACCATGCCCACCCAGGACATGATCATCGGTATCTACTGCCTGACCAGGGAGGCCGCCGGACACCGCCGGAACCGGCCGGGCGTTCTCCAGCCCGGCCGAGGCCGTGATGGCCTACGACCGCGGCGAGCTTGACCTGCAGGCGAAGATCGAGGTGCGGCTGCGCGACGTGACCCCGCCGCTCGGGTTCACCCCCGCCGAGGGCTGGCAGCCGGGCGAGCCGGTGCGGCTGACCACCACCCTCGGCCGGTGCATCTTCAACGACACGCTGCCGGCCAGCTTCCCGTTCGTCAACTACGAGGTGGCCAAGAAGCAGCTGTCGGCCATCGTCAACGAGCTGGCGGAGACCTACCCGAAGGTGGAGGTGGCGAAGGCACTCGACGCGCTCAAGGACGCCGGGTTCCACTGGGCGACCAGGGCCGGCCTGACGATCGCGATCGAGGACGTGGTCGCCCCGCCGAACAAGGCCGCGATCCTGGACACCTACGAGAAGCGCGCGGACAAGGTGCAGCGCGAGTACGAGCGCGGCCTGATCACCGACGATGAGCGCCGCCAGGAGCTGATCGAGATCTGGACGCACGCGACCGCCGACGTGGCGCAGGACATGGAAAACGCGTTCCCGGAGACCAACCCGGTCTGGATGATGGTCAACTCCGGCGCCCGCGGTAACCCGATGCAGGTCAGGCAGATCGCCGGAATGCGGGGCCTGGTCTCCAACCCCAAGGGCGAGACCATCCCGCGGCCGATCAAGGCCAGCTTCCGCGAGGGCCTGTCCGTGGTGGAGTACTTCATCTCCACCCACGGCGCGCGCAAGGGCCTGGCGGACACCGCGCTGCGCACGGCCGACTCCGGGTACCTCACCCGGCGGCTGGTCGACGTGGCGCAGGACGTGATCGTCCGCGAGGAGGACTGCGGCACTGACCGGTCGCTGCCCATGAAGATCGCCGACAAGATGACCGATGGCTCGCTGCGCAAGCTGCCCAACATCGAGAACACCGGCACCGGGCGGACCATCGCCGAAGACGTCGAGGACGCCGACGGCAACGTCATCGTGGCGGCCGGCAGCGACATGACCGAGGCGATGATCGACATGCTGGTCGCTGCGGGCGTCGCGTCCGTGCGGACCCACAGCGCGCTGGTCTGCCAGGCGAAGTACGGCGTCTGCGCGAAGTGCTACGGGCGCTCGCTGGCCACCGGCAAGCGGGTGGACGTCGGCGAGGCGGTCGGCATCATCGCCGCCCAGTCGATCGGCGAGCCTGGCACCCAGCTGACCATGCGGACCTTCCACACCGGCGGCGTGGCGGGCCAGGACATCACCCATGGCCTGCCGCGCATCCAGGAGCTCTTCGAGGCCCGCATCCCCAAGGGCATGGCGCCGATCAGCGAGGTCGAGGGCCGGATCAAGCTCGAGGAGCCGGAGAAGACCCGCAAGATCACCGTCATTCCCGACGACGGCGCGGACGAGGTCTCGTACCAGGTCCCGATGCGCTCCCGGCTGCTCGTCGCCGACGGCGACCACGTGGTCGTCGGGCAGCAGCTGATCCAGGGCGCGGTCAACCCGCACGAGGTGCTGCGGATTCTCGGTTCCCGCGAGGTCCAGCTGCACCTGGTGCACGAGGTCCAGGAGGTCTACCGGTCGCAGGGCGTCTCGATCCACGACAAGCACATCGAGATCATCATCCGGCAGATGCTGAAGCGGGTGAACGTGCTCGAGTCCGGTGACACCGAGCTGCTGCCCGGTGAGCTCGTGGAGCGGCCGAGGTTCGAGGAGGTCAACCGGTCGGTGGTCGAGGAGAACGGCACCCCGGCCTCCGGGCGGCCGGTCCTGATGGGCATCACCAAGGCCTCGCTGGCCACCGACTCGTGGCTGTCCGCGGCCTCGTTCCAGGAGACCACCAGGGTGCTGACCGACGCGGCGATCCATGCCAGGTCGGACTCGCTGCTCGGGCTGAAGGAGAACGTCATCATCGGCAAGCTCATCCCGGCCGGGACCGGGATGCAGCGATACCGCGGCCTGCGGGTGGAGCCGACCGAGGACGCCAGGTCCGCCGTCTACCCGGCGGCGACCTTCGAGAACGCCGCCGCGGCGTACTCGTTCGCGCAGACCCCGAGCGAGGCGATCCCGCTGGAGGAGTACGACTTCGGCTCCTACAACCGGTAACGTCGAGCTCGCCAGGCAGCCTGCCTGGCGGACAAGGCGGCGAGGCGCCCGGCAGCCAGGCTGCCGGGCGCCTTTGCCATCCCCGCCAGCGGGCCGGCCCGCCCGCCGTTTAGCACCGGGCGTTCTGGACACTTGCCTGCTGTCGGCATCGGGCGAGACCACCGGGAGGTGTCCGCGGCATGGCAGCCAACCAGGACCAGTCCCCTGGCATCGTCGAGGACAGGGCCCTGGCATCCTCCGAGAACCGGATCCACCAGGCGACCGAGGACCGCAGCTACCAGGCCCCGCCTGGCCGGATTCACGAGGCTGTCGAGGAAGCCGCCGCGCTGGCCGAGGAGACCGGCGGGACTCGGGCAGCCAGGCCGGCCGATGAACCGGCGTTCCCCGTTCTTCATCGGGATGGCCGCCGCGGCCGGCGTCGCGGTGACCTACGCCCTGGCCGAGCTGACGATCAGGGCACGATCCGTGCTCGTGCTGATCGGCTTGGCGCTCTTCATCGCGGCCGGGCTGGATCCGGCGGTCAGCTGGCTCACCCGCGCGGCATGCGGCGCTGGGCAGCGGTGATCGTGACCCTGCTCGCGGTGGCCGCCGCGGTGGCCGCGTTCCTGGCCGCGGCCATTCCGCCGCTGGCCGCGCAGACCACCGCGCTGGCCGCGGAGCTGCCCAAGTACCTGCACTCGCTGCAGGACCACAGCTCGCAGCTTGGCAAGCTAGACGCGCGCTATCACATCCAGCAGCGGCTCACAAAGCTGGTCTCCAGCCGGGGCAGCTCGCTGATCGGCGGGGTGCTCGGCGCCGGAGAACTGGTGCTCGGCGCGGCGTCCTCGTTGCTCATCGTGGCGGTGCTCGCCATCTACTTCCTGGCCGACATGCCGCGGATCAAGCTGTTCGCCTACCGGCTCGCGCCGCACTCCCGCCGCACCCGGGTCATCCTGATCGGCGACGAGATCTTCGCCAAGGTCGGCGGCTTCGTTCTGGGCAACTTCCTGACCTCGATCGTCGCCGGGCTCGGCACCTACCTGTGGATGCTCGCATTCGGCCTGCCCTACCCGATCCTGCTCGGCCTGTTCGTCGCGTTCATGGACCTGATCCCGGTCATCGGGTCCACCATCGGCGGCGCCGTGGTCACCCTGGTCGCGCTGACCGTGTCGCTGCCGGTCGCGGCCGCTCACCCTCGGCTTCTACATCGCCTACCGGCTGGCCGAGGACTACCTGCTGGTGCCCAGGGTCATGGGCAGGACGGTCCAGGTGCCCGGCGCGGTCTCGGTCGTCGCGGTCCTGGTCGGCGGCACGCTGATGGGCATCGTCGGCGCGCTCGTCGCGATCCCGGCGGCGGCGGCACTCCGGCTGCTGCTTGAAGAGGTGGCCTTCCACCGGCTGGACGACAGCTAGATCTACCTGACCATCGCTGACCGGCCATCCGGGCACCGGGTTGGGCGACCGGCCGTTACCGGGTAGCCTGTAGCCGCACGCGCGACAGCCGACGACGATCGCCGCATCGGCAGTCCGGGACAGGAGTTCTGGGCCTGCCGAGGGGAATTAATGGGCTCGCTTTGACCTTATGGGAACAGGCCGGTACGCTGATTCACCGTGCCCGTCCTGAGCGGGCACGTGCGCGCTAGCGGACGGCGGCTCCATGGTCATGCAGGCCGGGAGCAGCGAACGGCCACGCGCGCAGGCTTTCCCCAACCCTGACGTATCGGCCTTTACTGGCCGGTGCACTGTGATGACGGCGACACGCCCGACCACGGGGGTCGGAGAGTCGAGAGAACCGCAGGCCAGGGACTTACAAGCGCCGCCAGGCGCCCGGAGATTTGAGAAGACGGAGACGCGGTGCCAACGATCCAGCAGCTGGTCCGGAAGGGCCGCCAGGACAAGGTAGCCAAGAACAACACCCCGGCGCTCACAGGGCAGCCCGCAGCGCCGCGGCGTCTGCACGCGCGTCTACACGACCACGCCCAAGAAGCCGAACTCCGCGCTCCGCAAGGTCGCCAGGGTGCGGCTCACCAGCCACATCGAGGTCACCGCCTACATCCCCGGGCGTCGGCCACAACCTCCAGGAGCACTCCATCGTGCTGGTCCGCGGCGGTCGCGTCCGCGACCTTCCCGGGGTGCGCTACAAGGTCATCCGCGGCTCCCTGGACACCCAGGGCGTCCGCGGCCGCAAGCAGGCCCGCAGCCGCTACGGCGCGAAGAAGGAGAAGAGCTGACATGCCGCGCAAGGGCCCCGCGACCAAACGGCAGCTGGTCACCGACCCGGTCTACGGCTCGCCGCTCGTCACCGCGCTGGTAAGCAAGGTGCTGCGCAGCGGCAAGCGGTCACTGGCCGAGCGGATCGTCTACGGCGCGCTCGAGGGCTGCAAGGACAAGACCGGCAACGACCCGGTGGTGACGCTCAAGCGCGCGCTTGACAACGTCAAGCCGACGCTCGAGGTCCGCAGCCGCCGCGTCGGCGGCGCTACCTACCAGGTCCCGGTCGAGGTGCGCGCCTCCCGCAGCACCACGCTGGCGCTCCGCTGGCTGGTTTCCTACTCGCGCTCGCGCCGGGAGAAGACCATGACCGAGCGGCTGATGAACGAGCTGCTCGACGCGAGCAACGGCCTCGGGGCGAGCGTGAAGCGCCGCGAGGACACCCACAAGATGGCCGAGTCGAACAAGGCCTTCGCCCACTACCGCTGGTAGCCGCCAGCAAGCCGACAGCCATGCCGGACGAGCAACCGCCCGGCAGCACACACGACAGAACGAGGATCTCAGCAGTGGCCGCCACCCAGACCGCCGTGGAACTCGCCAGGCTCCGCAACATCGGGGTCATGGCGCATATCGACGCGGGCAAGACCACGACCACCGAGCGGATCCTGTTCTACACCGGCATCAACTACAAGATCGGTGAGGTCCACGAGGGCGCCGCCACGATGGACTGGATGGAGCAGGAGCAGGAGCGCGGCATCACCATCACTTCGGCTGCGACCACCTGCATCTGGCGTGACCACACGATCAACCTGATCGACACCCCCGGGCACGTGGACTTCACCGTCGAGGTGGAGCGCTCGCTGCGGGTGCTCGACGGCGCCGTCGCGGTGTTCGACGGGGTAGCCGGGGTGGAGCCGCAGTCCGAGACGGTCTGGCGGCAGGCAGACCGCTACGGCGTGCCGCGGATCTGCTTCGTGAACAAGATGGACCGGGTCGGCGCCGAGTTCCACCGCTGCGTCGAGATGATCTCCGACCGCCTCGGCGCGACCCCGCTGGTCCTCCAGCTCCCGTGGGGGGTGGAGTCCGACTTCCGCGGCATCATCGACCTGATCCGGATGCGCGCCCTGCTCTGGCAGACCGACGGCAAGGGCGACACCTACGAGACCGTCGCCGATGCCCGACGACCACCTGGACGCGGCCCGCGAGTGGCGGGACCGGCTGGTCGAGGCCATCTCGGAGAACGACGAGCACGATGATGGAGCTCTACCTCGAGGGCACCGAGCCCGACGAGGCGCAGCTCGTCGCGGCGATCAGGCGGGCCACCATCGCCGGCGCGGTCACCCCGGTGCTCTGCGGCAGCGCGTTCAAGAACAAGGGCGTCCAGCCGATGCTCGACGCGATCGTGGACTACCTGCCGAGCCCGGTGGACATCCCGGCGATCCAGGGCCACGCGGTCGGCAACGAGGAAACGGTGATCGAGCGGCACGCCGACCCGGACGCGCCGTTCTCGGCGCTGGCCTTCAAGATCATGTCTGATCAGCACCTCGGCAAGCTGACCTACATCCGGATCTACTCCGGCACCCTGAAGTACCGGCACCTCGGTGCAGAACTCGACCAAGGGCCGCAAGGAGCGGATCGGCAAGATCTACCAGATGCACGCGAACAAGCGCGAGGAGCGCCCGTCCGCCATCGCCGGGCAGATCGTCGCCGTGATGGGCCTGAAGGACACCTCGACCGGCGACACGCTGTGCGACCAGGCCAAGCCGGTGATCCTGGAGTCGATGACGTTCCCTGCGCCGGTCATCAACGTGGCCATCGAGCCGCGGACCAAGGGCGACCAGGACAAGCTCGGCATCGCGATCCAGCGGCTGGCCGAGGAGGATCCGACCTTCCAGGTCAGGACCGACGAGGAGACCGGCCAGACCATCATCTCCGGGATGGGCGAGCTGCACCTTGAGGTGCTGGTGGAGCGGATGCGCCGGGAGTTCAGGGTCGAGGCCAACATCGGCCGCCCGCAGGTCGCCTACCGGGAGACCATCCGGCGCAAGGCCGAGAAGGTCGAGTACACCCACAAGAAGCAGACCGGCGGCGCCGGGCAGTACGCCAAGGTCGTCATCAACCTGGAGCCGACCGGCGGCGACGGCGGCGGCTACGAGTTCGAGAACAAGATCCATGGCGGGCGCGTACCGCGGGAGTACATCCCGTCGGTGGACGCGGGCTGCCAGGAGGCCGCGGAGTTCGGCGTGCTGGCCGGCTACCCGATGGTCGACCTGAAGGTGACGCTCACCGACGGTGCCTACCATGAGGTGGACTCGTCCGAGCTGGCCTTCAAGATCGCAGGCTCGATGGCATTCAAGAAGGCGTCCGGCTATGCCGACCCCGTGCTTCTTGAGCCGGTCATGGCCGTCGAGGTGAGAACCCCCGATGAGTACATGGGCGACGTCATCGGCGACCTGAACAGCCGCCGTGGCCAGATCCAGGCCATGGAGGAACGCAGTGGGGTCAGGGTCGTCAAGGCGGCCGTCCCGCTGTCCGAGATGTTCGGCTACGTGGGTGACCTGCGCAGCCGGACGCAGGGCAGGGCGGACTACAGCATGCAGTTCGACTCGTATGCCGAGGTGCCGCCGAGCATCGCCAAGGAGATCATCGCCAAAGCCAGAGGCGAGTAAGCCAGCAATAACCAGCCCAGCAGGAGACGGCGCCCCGCGTGAGCGCCTGGCCCCACCAAGGTGGGGAACGATCGCAACGAGGAGACACCAGTGGGGAAGGCCAAGTTCGAGCGGACGAAGCCGCACGTCAACATCGGCACCATCGGGCACATCGACCACGGCAAGACGACGCTGACCGCGGCGATCACCAAGGTGCTGCACGACAAGTTCCCTGACGTCAATCCCTTCACGCCGTTCGACCAGATCGACAACGCGAAGGAAGAGCGGGAGCGCGGGATCACCATCTCGATCTCGCACGTGGAGTACCAGACCGAGAAGCGGCACTACGCGCACGTCGACTGCCCGGGGCACGCGGACTACATCAAGAACATGATCACCGGTGCCGCCCAGATGGACGGCGCGATCCTGGTGGTCGCGGCGACCGACGGCCCGATGCCGCAGACCCGCGAGCACGTGCTGCTGGCCCGCCAGGTCGGCGTGCCGTACATCGTGGTGGCGCTCAACAAGACCGACATGGTCGACGACGAGGAGATCCTCGAGCTCGTCGAGCTTGAGGTCCGCGAGCTGCTCAGCGCCCAGGAGTACCCCGGCGACGACCTGCCGGTGGTCCGGGTATCCGCGCTCAAGGCGCTGGAGGGCGACGCCGAGTGGGGCGACAAGATCGCCGAGCTCATGGCCGCCTGCGACGACAGCATCCCCGAGCCGGTCCGCGAGGTCGAGAAGCCGTTCCTGATGCCGGTCGAGGACGTGTTCTCGATCACCGGCCGCGGCACGGTCGTGACCGGCCGGATCGAGCGCGGCAAGATCCACACCGGCGAGGAAATCGAGATCATCGGCATCAAGGAGAAGGCCAGCAAGACGACGGTCACCGGCGTGGAGATGTTCCACAAGATCCTCGACGAGGGCCAGGCCGGCGACAACGCGGGCCTGCTGCTGCGCGGCACCAAGCGCGAGGACGTGGAGCGCGGCCAGGTCATCATCAAGCCCGGCACCAACACGCCGCACACCGAGTTCGAGGCCCAGGTCTACATCCTGGCCAAGGACGAGGGCGGCCGGCACACGCCGTTCTTCAACAACTACCGGCCGCAGTTCTACTTCCGCACCACGGACGTGACCGGGGTCGTGCACCTGCCGGAGGGCACCGAGATGGTGCTGCCCGGTGACAACACCGAGATGAAGGTCGACCTGATCCAGCCGATCGCGATGGAGGAGGGGCTGCGGTTCGCGATCCGCGAGGGCGGCCGCACCGTCGGCGCCGGCCGGGTCACGAAGATCATCAAGTAGCAGCCGCAAGGCGGCGGCCGGGCCGCCCGGACAGGCCGCCGCCGCCGCTGCGCGCGAACGGGCACCAGGCAATACGCGGCACCACGGAAACAAGGAAGCGAAGCCACATGGCGGGACAGAAGATCCGCATCCGGCTCAAGGCCTATGACCACGAGGTCATCGACAACTCGGCGCGGAAGATCGTCGACACGGTGACGCGCACCGGCGCGAAGGTCGCCGGCCCAGTGCCGCTGCCCACCGAGAAGAACGTGTACTGCGTCATCCGCTCGCCGCACAAGTACAAGGACTCGCGAGAGCACTTCGAGATGCGGACGCACAAGCGGCTGATCGACATCATCGACCCCACGCCGAAGACCGTCGACTCGCTGATGCGGCTTGACCTGCCAGCAGGCGTCGACATCGAGATCAAGCTCTGAGGGACGCACCGACATGAAGCAGATCAAGGGAGTCCTGGGCACCAAGCTCGGCATGACCCAGGTCTTCGGCGACGACGGCCGGATCGTGCCGGTCACCGTCGTGGCGGCCGGCCCCTGCGTCGTCACCGCGGTGCGCACGCCGGACGCCGACGGCTATGCCGCCGTGCAGCTCGGCTACGGCGACATCGACCCGCGCAAGGTGAACAAGCCCGAGGCCGGCCACTTCGCCAAGGCCGGGGTAACGCCGCGCCGGTACCTGGTCGAGCTGCGCACCGACAACGCCGCCGAGTACACCCTGGGCCAGGAAGTCAGCGCCGAGCCACGTTCACCGCGGGCGACCTGGTCGACGTCACGGCGAAGAGCAAGGGCAAGGGCTTCGCCGGCGTGATGAAGCGGCACGGCTTCAAGGGCCTGTCCGCCTCCCACGGCACCCAGCGCAAGCACCGCTCGCCCGGGTCGATCGGCGGCTGCGCCACGCCGGGCCGGGTGTTCAAGGGGGTCAGGATGGCCGGCCGGATGGGCGGCGTCCGCACCACGGCGCCGCGGCTGACCCTGCACGGCGTCGACACCGAGCGCGGCCTGCTGCTGATCAAGGGCGCGGTGCCCGGCCCGAAGGGCGGCCTGGTCCTGGTCCGCACCGCCGTCAAGACCCCGCTGCTCCCCGGCGGGCGGCCAGCGAAGGGTGAGGCATGATGAGCGCCGTTAATGTCGTATCCGCCGTCCGGCGAGCGCCGGCCAGACGGTGGACCTGCCAGCCGAGATCTTCGACGCCAAGGTGAACGTGCCGCTGATCCACCAGGTAGTGGTGGCGCAGGAGGCGGCGGCCCGCCAGGGCACGCATGCCACCAAGACCCGCGGCGCGGTCCGCGGCGGCGGCCGGAAGCCGTACCGGCAGAAGGGCACCGGGCGGGCCAGGCAGGGCTCGACCCGCGCGCCGCAGTTCGCCGGCGGCGGCGTGGTGCACGGGCCGGTGCCGCGTTCCTACGCGCAGCGCACTCCCAAGAAGATGAAGGCCGCCGCGCTGCGCGGGGCCCTCTCCGACCGGGCCAGGCACGGCCGGGTGCACGTCGTCAGCGGCTTCACCGAGCGGCGACCAGCCGAAGACGAAGGACGCCTCACGCGCGTGCTGGCCGCGGTCATCGGCGCCGCGCCGGGCAGTGCGCACGTCCTGGTCGTGGCGGACCGGGCCGATCACGTCACCTGGAAGAGCCTGCGCAACGTGGCGGGCGTGCACCTGATCGCCGCCGGCCAGCTCAACACCTACGACGTGCTGGTCAGCGATCACGTGGTGTTCACCGAGGACAGCCTGGGCGCCTTCGTCGCGCGGGCCAGCCAGCCGCAGGAGGCAACAGCAGTGAGCCGGATCGCTAACCCGCGGGACATCCTCCTGCGGCCGGTCATCTCGGAGAAGAGCTACCGGCTCGCCGATGACGGCAAGTACACCTTCATCGTCGCGCCGGGCTCCAACAAGACCCAGATCAGGCAGGCGGTCGAGGCCGTCTTCAGCGTCCGGGTGACCAGCGTCAACACGGTCAACAGGCCAGGCAAGCGGCGCAGGACGCGGTTCGGCTGGGGCAAGCGCCCGGACACCAAGCGCGCCATCGTCAGCCTGGCCGAGGGCGACCGGATCGACGTCTTCGGCCCGGTCAGCTAGCCCGCCATCCATAGGAGCTTGAGCACACATGGCCATCCGCAAGTACAAGCCGACCACCCCGGGCAGGCGGGGCGCGAGCGGCGCTGACTTCGCCGAGGTGACGCGCAGCGAGCCGGAGAAGTCCCTGGTGCGCCCGCTGCACTCGCGCGGCGGCAGGAACGTGCACGGCCGGATCACCACCCGGCACCAGGGCGGCGGGCACAAGCGCGCCTACCGGCTGATCGACTTCCGGCGGGCGGACAAGGACGGCGTCCCGGCCAAGGTCGCGCACATCGAGTACGACCCGAACCGGACCGCGCGGATCGCCCTGCTGCACTACGCCGACGGGGAGAAGCGCTACATCATCTGCCCGGAGGGCCTCGGCCAGGGCGACCGGGTGGAGAACGGCCCGGGCGCCGACATCAGGCCGGGCAACTGCCTGCCGCTGCGCAACATCCCGACCGGCACCGTCGTGCACGCGATCGAGCTCCGTCCGGGCGGCGGCGCCAAGATCGCCCGCTCGGCCGGGTCCGGCGTCCAGCTGCTGGCCAAGGAAGGGCAGCACGCGCAGCTCCGGATGCCGTCCGGCGAGATCCGGCGGGTGGAGACCGGCTGCCGCGCCACCATCGGCGAGGTCGGCAACGCCGAGCAGGGCAACATCAAGCTCGGCAAGGCCGGCCGGAGCCGGTGGAAGGGCCGCCGGCCCTCGGTCCGCGGCGTCGCGATGAACCCCGTCGATCACCCGCTGGGCGGCGGCGAGGGCAAGAGCTCAGGCGGCCGCCACCCGGTCAGCCCCTGGGGCAAGCCGGAAGGGCGCACCCGGAAGGCCAGCAAGCCAAGCGACCGGATGATCACCCGCCGGCGCGGCAAGAAGAAGCGGTAGGAGCACCTGACGATGCCTCGTAGCCTGAAGAAGGGTCCCTTCGTGGACGACCACCTGATGAAGAAGGTGGACGTGCAGAACGACAAGGGCACCAAGAACGTGATCAAGACGTGGTCGCGCCGCTCCATGATCGTTCCCGCGATGCTCGGCCACACGATCGCCGTGCACGACGGCCGCAAGCACGTGCCGGTCTTCATCACCGAATCGATGGTCGGGCACAAGCTCGGCGAGTTCGCGCCGACCCGCACGTTCCGCAGTCACGTGCGGGACGACCGGCGCAGCCGCCGCTGAGCACCGTTACCCAGACATCCCGGCCCGGCCGGCTAGCCAGAGAGAGCGAGAGAGAGCGATGGAAGCGAGGGCAAAGGCGCGGTATGTGCGCGTCACGCCGCGGAAGGCCCGCCGGGTGGTGGACCTGATCCGCGGCCTGCCTGCTGACCAGGCGCAGGCGGCGCTTGCCTTCGCGCCGCAGTCGGCCAGCGACCCCGTCGGCAAGGTCCTGGCGAGCGCCATCGCCAACGCCGAGCACGCGCAGCAGCTGGACGCGGGCGACCCTGGTGGTGAGCCGGGCGTGGGTGGACGATGGGCCGACGCTCAAGCGCTTCCGGCCCCGTGCGCAGGGCCGCGGCTACCGGATCAACAAGCGAACCAGCCACATCACGGTCATCGTGTCTGATGGCCGCAAGGAGGGGACCCGCTAGTGGGCCAGAAAGTGAACCCGCACGGGTTCCGCCTCGGCATCACCACCGACTTCAAGAGCCGGTGGTACGCCGACAAGCTCTACAAGGACTACGTCGCCGAGGACGTGGCGATCCGCCGGATGCTGCAGCGCGGCATGGAGCGGGCCGGCATCTCCAAGGTCGAGATCGAGCGGACCAGGGACCGGGTCCGGGTGGACATCCACACCGCCCGCCCGGGCATCGTCATCGGCCGCCGCGGCGCCGAGGCCGACCGGATCCGCGGCGACCTGGAGAAGCTGACCGGCAAGCAGATCCAGCTGAACATCCTCGAGGTCAAGAACCCCGAGAGTCGACGCGCAGCTGGTCGCGCAGGGCGTGGCCGAGCAGCTGTCCAGCCGGGTCTCGTTCCGCCGCGCGATGCGCAAGGCCATGCAGACCGCGATGAAGCGCCCGGCGCCAAGGGCATCCGGGTGCAGTGCTCCGGCCGCCTGGGCGGCGCGGAGATGTCCCGGTCGGAGTTCTACCGCGAGGGGCGGGTGCCGCTGCACACGCTGCGCGCGGACATCGACTACGGCTTCTACGAGGCACGGACCACCTTCGGCCGGATCGGCGTGAAGGTCTGGATCTACCGCGGCGAGGCGCCGCATGACCAGGGCCGAGCGCGAGGCCGCGGCGGCGGCGCTGCGGGCCGGGCAGCGTCCCGGCCGCCCGCCGCAGGGGCAGCGGCGCCCGGCTGGCGGCGCCCGCCGCGACCGGGCCGGCGCACCGGGCCAGGACCGGGCAGACGACGGCGGCCACGAGGGCCAGGAGCCGGCCGCGCAGGCGGCCGCGCCGGCCGCCGCGAGCGAGGAGGGCTGAGGAATGCTCATCCCGCGCAGGGTGAAGCACCGCAAGCAGCACCGGCCGGACCGCCATGGTGCTGCGAAGGGCGGCACCAGGGTGACCTTCGGCGAGTACGGCATCCAGGCGGTCGAGCACTCGTACGTGACCAACCGGCAGATCGAGGCCGCACGTATCGCCATGACGCGGCACATCCGGCGTGGCGGGAAGGTGTGGATCAACATCTACCCGGACCGGCCGCTGACCAAGAAGCCGGCCGAGACCCGGATGGGTTCCGGCAAGGGCGCGCCGGAGTGGTGGATCGCCAACGTCAAGCCCGGCCGGGTGATGTTCGAGCTGTCCGGGGTGACCGAGCCGGTCGCCCGGGAGGCGCTCCGCCGCGCCATGCACAAGCTCCCCATGAAGTGCCGGTTCGTCAAGCGCGAAGTTGGTGAGGCGTGATGGCGAAGGGACTGCTCGCCGGCGACCTGCGGAACTCGACCGAGGAAGAGCTCGACGGCAAGCTCGCCGAGGCGAAGATCGAGCTGTTCAACCTCCGTTTCCAGGCGGCCACCGGCCAGCTGGAGAGCCACGGGCGGCTCCGTGCCGTGCGCAAGGAGATCGCCCGCATCTACACGGTGAAGCGGGAGCGCGAGCTTGGCATCGTGATGGTGGCAGAGGAGGCGGATGACGATGAGTGACGCCAGCAGCGGAGCGCCCGTGCGGGGCTACCGCAAGGTGCGCGAGGGCCTGGTGGTCAGCGACAAGATGGACAAGACCGTCGTCGTCGAGGTCGAGGACCGGGTGAAGCACCCGAAGTACGGCAAGGTCATCCGCCGCACCAAGAAGTACAAGGCGCACGACGACGTGAACGCGTGCGGCGTCGGCGACCGGGTCCTGCTGATGGAGACCCGGCCGCTGTCGGCCACCAAGCGCTGGCGGGTGGCGCAGATTCTGGAGAAGGCCAAGTAATGAGATACGGGCGCGGGCATGCCCGGGCGCGGGACCGCAGTCAGCCGGGACCGTTCCTGGCCGGGCCGGCGCCAGACCCACCAGGACCCGCCTGGTCCCCCCTGGAGGCCGGCGTTACGGAGCAGGAGTTGACGTGATCCAGCAGGAGTCGCGGCTTAAAGTCGCCGACAACACCGGTGCCAAGGAGATCTTGTGCATCCGGGTGCTCGGCGGCTCGGGCAGGCGATACGCGGGCATCGGCGACGTCATCGTGGCGACGGTCAAGGATGCCCTCCCGGGCGCCGGGGTGAAGAAGGGCGACGTCGTCAAGGCTGTCGTCGTGCGCACGCGCAAGGAGCGCCGCCGCGGTGACGGCTCCTACATCCGCTTCGACGAGAACGCCGCCGTGCTGATCAGGGATGGCGGGGATCCGCGCGGCACCCGCATCTTCGGGCCGGTCGGCCGCGAGCTGCGGGAGAAGCGGTTCATGCGCATCATCTCGCTGGCGCCGGAGGTGCTGTGATGACCAGGAGGACCGCAGTGGCCAGGAAGCAGGGAACGACGCGGAAGCCGCCGAGCCTGAAGATCAAGAAGGGCGATCACGTGATCGTCATCGCGGGCAAGGACAGTGGCCGCGAGGGCACGGTCATCCTGGCCGACCCGAAGCGGCAGAAGGTGCTCGTGCACGGCGTCAACATGATCAAGAAGAACACGAAGGTCGATTACCAGGGCCGGCGTGGCGCCAAGGAAGGCGGCATCGTGCACACCAGGAGGCGCTCATCCACGTGAGCAACGTGCAGCTGATCGACCCGGAGACCAAGAAGCCCGCTCGCGCTGGCTACCGGCTGGACGAGAACAAGCGGAAGGTCCGGATTACCCGCCCGGGCGGTAAGGACATCTGATGGCAGCAACCAAGACCAAGCAGGCTCCGGCCCGCCGCGGCGACGGCGCCGATGCCGCCGCGCCCGCCGCCGGGACTGCCGAGCCAGCGCCGCCGCCGCGGCTGCGCGAGCGCTACCGGAGCGAGATCGCGCCCGCGCTGCGCGAGGAGTTCGGCTACCCGAACGTGATGCAGGTGCCCGGCCTGTACCAAGATCGTCGTCAACATGGGCGTCGGCGAGGCGGCCAGGGACGCCAAGCTCATCGACGGCGCGGTCAGGGATCTCTCGGTGATCACCGGCCAGAAGCCGGCGGTCAACCGGGCCAGGAAGTCGATCGCGCAGTTCAAGCTCAGGGAGGGCATGCCGATCGGGGCGCACGTGACGCTGCGCGGCGACCGGATGTGGGAGTTCTGCGACCGGCTGCTTTCCATCGCGCTGCCCCGGATCCGTGACTTCCGCGGGCTGTCCGACCGGCAGTTCGACGGCCGCGGCAACTACACGTTCGGCCTGACCGAGCAGCTCATGTTCCACGAGATCAATCCCGACCAGGTGGACAGGCAGCGCGGCATGGACGTGACCCTGGTCACGACCGCGACCAACGACGCCGAAGGCCGCTCGCTGCTGCGACGGCTCGGATTCCCCTTCAAGGAGAGCTGACAGTGGCGAAGAAAGCCCTGATCGCCAAGGCGAAGCGCACGCCGAAATTCGAGGTCCGTGCGTACAGCAGGTGCTCGCGCTGCGGGCGGCCGAGGGCCGTCTACCGCAGGTTCGGGCTCTGCCGGATCTGCTTCCGCACGCTCGCGCACCGGGGCGAGCTGCCCGGCATTACCAAGTCAAGCTGGTAACCGCGCAGGCGACCGCCGACCCGGGCGCGACAAGCGCCCGCCACCCAGCCGCCGTGGGCGCGACCAGCGCCCACCGACCACGCCGCAGGTCCCGCCGGAAAGGCCCAGGGAAACCGCGGTGAGGAAGGCCCCCAGGCCATGACCATGACCGACCCGGTCGCAGACATGCTGACCAGGCTGCGCAACGCCAATTCGGCATACCACGACACCGTGACCATGCCGCACTCCAAGATCAAGGTGCACATCGCCGAGATACTCCAGCAGGAGGGCTACATCGCGGGCTGGCGGGTGGAGGACGCCGAGGTCGGCAAGAGCCTCGTGGTCGCGCTCAAGTTCGGGCCCACCAGGGAGCGCTCGATCGCCGGGCTCAAGCGGGTATCCAAGCCGGGCCTGCGGGTGTACGCGCGGAAGGACAACCTGCCGCGGGTGCTCGGCGGGCTCGGCGTCGCGATCATCTCCACCTCCGCCGGCCTGATGACCGACAAGCAGGCGAACAAGCGGGGAGTAGGCGGGGAAGTCCTCGCCTACGTCTGGTAGGGAGGCGCAGATGTCGCGAATCGGACGGATGCCGGTGGTGATTCCCGGCGGCGTCGACGTCACCATCGAGGGCCGCGAGGTCACGGTCAAGGGCCCCAAGGGCACCCTGTCGCTGGAGGTTGCCTCGCCCATCGAGGTGGTCAAGGAGGACGGCGTCATCACCGTCACCAGGCCGAGCGACGAGGGCGAGATCCGGGCGCTGCACGGGCTCTCCCGCTCGCTGATCGCCAACATGGTCACCGGCGTGACCGAGGGATACCGCAAGACGCTGGAGATCGTCGGCGTCGGCTACCGGGTGCAGGCGAAGGGCTCCGGCCTGGAGTTCTCGCTCGGCTTCAGCCACCCGGTGCCGATCACCCCGCCGGACGGCATCACGCTGCGGGTCGAGACGCCCACCAGGTTCGTCGTCGAGGGCATCAGCAAGCAGCAGGTCGGCGAGGTCGCCGCCAACATACGCAAGCTCCGCAAGCCGGACCCGTACAAGGGCAAGGGCGTGCGGTACCAGGGCGAGCAGATCCGCCGCAAGGTCGGAAAGGCTGGGAAGTAGAAATGCCGTCTGGAACCAGGACCAGGGCGCACGGCCGCATCACCGGCCGCACCGATGCGCGGGCATCCTCGCGCGCCCGGCGCCACCTGCGGGTCAGGAAGAAGGTCGCCGGCAGCGCGCAGCGGCCCCGGCTGGTCGTCACCAGGTCGGCCCGGCACACGTTCGCGCAGCTCGTCGACGACGTATCGGGCGTCACGCTGGCGTCCGCGTCGACGCTGGACGATGCCGTCCGCGGCGCCGACGGCGACAAGACCGCTAAGGCACGGCAGGTAGGCTCGATGCTCGCGCAGCGCGCATCGGCCGCAGGCGTCACAGCGGCAGTTTTCGACCGCGGCGGCTATGCCTACCATGGCCGCGTCGCTGCGCTCGCTGACGGCGCGCGCGAGGGCGGGCTGTCCCTATGACCAGCCCGGATACTCACGAGAAAAGGAAAATCTGATGCCAGCAGCACCGCGACGCGGTACCGGCGGCGGCGAACGGCGCGACCGTCGTGACGACCGCTCGGCGGCGGCGACAAGGGCACTGCCTACCTGGAGCGGGTGGTGGCCATCAACCGGGTCGCCAAGGTTGTCCAGGGCGGCCGGCGGTTCAGCTTCACCGCCCTCGTCGTCGTCGGCGACGGCAACGGCATGGTCGGGGTCGGGTACGGCAAGGCCAAGGAGGTGCCGGCCGCGATCGCCAAGGGCGTCGAGGCCGCCAAGAAGAACTTCTTCAAGGTCCCGCGCATCGCCGGCACCATCCCGCACACCGTGCAGGGCGAGGAGGCCGCAGGCGTCGTCCTGCTCAAGCCGGCCAGCCCGGGAACCGGCGTCATCGCCGGCGGGCCGGTCCGCGCCGTGCTCGAGTGCGCGGGAGTGCACGACGTGCTCTCCCGATCGCTCGGGTCGTCGAACGCGATCAACGTCATCCACGCGACGGTGGCCGCGCTGAAGAGCCTGAAGCGGCCGGAGGAGATCGCAGCCAGGCGAGGCCTGCCCATCGAGCACGTCGCGCCGGCCGCCATGCTGCGGGCCCGCGCGGCGGCCGCGAGCACCGCCGCCCCCGGCAACAGCTGAGCGGGAGTACGGACATGACAGAGCTGAAGGTCACCCAGGTCAAGTCGAAGATCGGCGGCACCAGGGGGCAGCGGGACTCGCTTCGCTCGCTCGGGCTCCGCCGGATCGGCGACGTGGTCGTCAAGGCCGACCGGCCGGAGATCCGCGGCATGATCCAGGCGGTGCGCCACCTGATCACCGTCGAGGAGGTTGACTGACATGGCAGAGTCCGGCACCAGCCAGGGAAGCCCGGGGCGACGCCGCCCCGGACGGCCGGGGCCTCAAGATCCATCACCTGCGGCCCGCCCCGGGCGCGCGCACGGCCCGCACCCGGGTCGGCCGCGGCGAGGCATCGAAGGGCAAGACGGCCGGCCGCGGCACCAAGGGCACCAAGGCACGCGGCCAGGTGGCCGCAGCCTTCGAAGGCGGCCAGATGCCGCTGCACCGCCGGCTGCCCAAGCTCGCTGGCTTCTCCAACCACCGGTTCAAGACGACCTACCAGGTGGTCAACCTCGACCGGCTGGCCGCGCTCTACCCCGACGGCGGCGACGTGACCCCCGGTGATCTCGCCGTCAGGGGAGCCGTCCGCCCCGGCGAGCTCGTCAAGGTGCTCGGGTCCGGCGAGGCAGCGTCCGGCCTGCGGGTGACCGCGCACGCGTTCTCCGCCGCCGCCCGGGAGAAGATCACCGCTGCGGGCGGGACCGTCACCGAGCTGTGAGATGACCGTCGCCGGCCCCGGACATGCCCCAGCTGGCCAAGCCGCCGTCCGGGGCATTATGCCGGGCTGCCCGGGTGTCATCAGCGGGTTAGACTTCGGCGTGCATCTCCCGCCGCCGAACCGGCCGGGCAGGCCCCGCAACCAGGAGCGGCAGATGTTGACCCTTCGACGTGAGGACGGCGCATGCTGACCGGATTCCTCCGGGCCTTCCGGACTCCCGACCTGCGCAAGAAGCTGCTTTTCACGCTCTTCATCATCGCCATGTTCCGGCTCGGCTCGTCCCTGCCGACGCCCGGCGTCTCCGAGAAGAACGTCAACATCTGCCTGAACCTCGCGTCGACCGCGACATCCACCAGCTCGGGTGGGAGCGTATTCCAGCTGGTCAACCTGCTCAGCGGCGGCGCGCTCGGGAAGCTGTCCGTGTTCGCGCTCGGCATCATGCCCTACATCACAGCGAGCATCATCCTGCAGCTGCTGGTCAAGGTGATCCCGCGGCTCGAGACGCTGCGCCAGGAGGGCCAGAGCGGCCAGGCCAAGATCACCCAGTACACCCGGTACCTCACGGTCGGCCTGGCCATCCTGCAGTCCACCGGCATCGTTGCGCTGGCCAGGTCGGGGAACCTGATCCCCGGCTGCTCGACGCCGCTGATCCCGAACCCGTCGGTGTTCACGATCAGCACCATGGTCATCTGCATGACCGCGGGCACTGCCGTGATCATGTGGCTGGGCGAGCTGATCACCGACCGCGGCGTCGGGAACGGCATGTCACTGATGATCTTCACGCAGGTCATCGCGGTCATCCCCGGCGAGATGCTGGCGATCTACCGGCAGAAGGGCACGTTCGTCTTCCTGATGGTGCTCGCGGTCGGGGTGGCGATCATCGCCTTCGTGGCCTTCATGGAGCAGGCGCAGCGCCGGATCCCGGTCCAGTACGCGAAACGGATGGTCGGCCGCAAGATGTACGGCGGCACGTCGACGTATATCCCGCTGAAGGTCAACCAGGCCGGCGTCATCCCGGTCATCTTCGCGTCATCGCTGCTCTATATCCCGGCTCTGGCCTCACAGCTGTTCGGGAACAACGCCCATCCGCAGCCCTGGGTGGCATGGGTCACGAAGTACCTGAACGGCCAGGGCCTGACCGGCGTCTCGCCTTACTACGTGCTCTCGTTCTTCGTGCTTATCGTGTTCTTCACCTACTTCTACGTCTCGATCACGTTCGACCCGGTCGAGGTAGCCGACAACATGAAGAAGTACGGCGGCTTCATCCCGGGCATCCGCCCAGGGCGGCCGACCGCCGAGTACCTCAGCTACGTGCTGACCCGGCTGACCGCGCCGGGCTCGCTCTACCTGGGCTTCGTCGCGGCCATCCCGTTGGTGGCGATCGGCCTGGTCGGCGCGTCCCAGCAGTTCCCGCTCGGCGGAACGAGCATCCTGATCGCGGTGGGGGTGGGCCTCGATACGGTGAAGCAGATCGAAAGCCAGCTCCAGCAGCGTAACTATGAGGGTTTCCTGCGGTAGTGCGCGCCGTCCTCGTCGGGCCCCCCGGTGCGGGCAAGGGGACACAGGCCCAGTTCATCGCGTCCCACCTGGCGATCCCGAAGATCTCGACCGGGGACATCTTCCGGTCCAACGTCAGCACGGGCACCGGGCTTGGCCGCCGCGCGAAGGACTACATGGACCGGGGAGACCTCGTTCCCGATGAAGTGACGATTGCCATGGTGACGTCTCGCCTGCAGGAAGACGATGCGCAGGCAGGGTTCCTGCTTGACGGCTTCCCGCGCAACGTGCCGCAGGCGGAGACGCTGAAGAAGATGCTGTCCGACTGGGAAACCAGGCTGGACATCGTCCTCGAGCTGGTGGTCGATGATGACGAGGTGGTCCGGCGGCTGTCCGGCCGGCGGACCTGCCGCCGCTGCGGCCGGGTCTGGCACGCGACCTTCGACCCGCCGTCCCGGAAGGACCGCTGCGACGACTGTGGCGGCGAGCTCTTCCAGCGGGACGACGACCGGGAGGAGACCATCCGGCACCGGATTGATGTCTACGCGCAGCAGACTCAGCCGCTGATCGCGTTCTACGCGGACGAGGGGACGCTGCTCGGGATCGACGCCACCGGGCCGGTTGAGGAGATCACCGACCGGGCGCTCGCCGCGCTGCGGCGCTTCATCCGCTGAGGGGATCCGCCCGGCTGCGGGTACCGTGGAGTACTACCCCGGAGGAAGCATGCGGATTAGGCGGGAAGCGCCGGTGCAGATCAAGACGCCAGCACAGCTCGACCGGATGCGGGAGGCCGGCCTGGTCGTCGCGAGCGCACTGGCCGCCGCCGCGGCGGCGGTGGCACCCGGCGTCACGACCGCGGATCTGGACGCGATCGCCGAGCGCGAGATCCGCTCGGCCGGCGCGGTCCCTTCCTTCCTGGGCTACCACGGCTATCCCGCCACGATCTGCACGTCAGTCAATGACGAGATCGTGCACGGCATCCCCGGCCCTGGCCGCCGCCTGTCGGCGGGTGACCTGATCTCGATCGACTGCGGCGCGATCGCGGGGGGCTGGCATGGTGACGCGGCGGTCACCGTCGGCGTCGGGCCGGTCAGCCCCGAGGCGTCCCGGCTGATCGAGGCCTGCGAGGCTGCCCTCTGGCAGGGCATTGCGCAGGCCTGGCCGGGGCGCCGGCTGACAGACATCTCGAATGCCGTCGAGACGACCGCGCGGTCAAGCGGGCCGTACGGGGTTGTCGAGGATTACGTCGGTCACGGCATCGGCACCGAGATGCACATGGATCCGCCGGTGCCCAACTACGGCAGGCCGGGCCGCGGGCCCGTGCTGGCCGAGGGAATGGCGCTGGCGATCGAGCCGATGCTCACCCTCGGCCAGGCGGCGGCCCGGGTGCTCGACGATGGCTGGACGGTCGTCACGGCTGACGGGTCCTGGTCGGCCCACTTCGAGCACACCGTGGCGATCACCGCGGACGGGCCCTGGGTGCTAACGGCACCGGACGGCGGCCGCAGCGGGCTGGCCAGGCTGGCCGGCACGGCTGGCGCGATGCCGCAGCCCTCCGGCGTGCGCTCGGATGGCTGAGGCAGGCAGCCATGACGGTTGAGGAGAGTGCCGATGCCGGCTGACCCCAAGATCCGGGCCTCTGACGAGGACCGGGACCGCGCCGCTTCGCTGCTCCGCGAGCATCACGCGGTCGGCCGGCTGACCGCCGAGGAATTCAACGAGCGGCTCGACAAGGTCTACGCGGCCAGGACGATGGGCGATCTCGACGCGCTGCTCGCGGACCTGCCAGGAATCGATCTCTACCGGCTGCCCGACGCATCGCTGCCGCGCTACCGCGCTCCGGCGGCTGGCCACGGCTCGCTGCCGGCCACCTGGGGTCATAGCCAGCTGAGCAGGTCCGAGGGCAGGTTCTCGGCTGGCTGGCTGGCTGCCTGGGGATCATGGCTCAGTGTCAGCGCGGTGTTCATCGTGATCTGGGTGCTGGCCGGCTTCGGCAATCCGTGGTTCCTGTGGATCGTCGGGCCGTGGGGCGCGGTGATGCTGGCCCGCTGGATCTCCGGCGGCCACTCCGGGCAGGAGCACCGGGGACGGCGCGGTGACCGCGGCCAGATAGACGGCGGACCGCAGGATCCCTGACGCCGGGGCGAGGCCGCGTTACCCCGGTTCGCGTTGCCGCCGCCTGTCGCGTAGACTCTGCTCCGGCCCCAGTGGGCTGCCGTCCTCGTATGGCCTGCGCCTGAGGTGTGAAGGCAGTCAATCCGGTGGGCCACCCGGTCCCGGAAAACGTGCGCAAGCGCGCCCGGGTCGCGGGGAAGCCACGCGAGCACCGCACGACCCTGCACGGCATCACGGGAACGGCGGGAATAACTGAAAATCAATGCCAGTTAGCACGGCAACCAGCCGGGCTGACGGCCTAGCAGCGAAACGCGGAGGACATGCCCAAGAAAGACGGCGCCATCGAGATCGAGGGCACGGTGGTGGAGTCGCTTCCCAACGCCTTCTTCAGAGTGGAGCTGGACAACGGGCACAAGGTCCTGGCCCACATCAGCGGGAAGATGCGGATGCACTACATCCGGATCCTCCCTGACGACCGGGTAGTGGTCGAGCTGAGCCCGTACGACCTGAGTCGCGGGCGGATCGTCTACCGGTACAAGTAACGAGCTAGCGGCATGCGGGCGCGCCACGTCCGCTGCCTGAGGGGACCATCGTGAAGGTCAAGCCGAGTGTGAAGAAGATCTGCAGCAAGTGCCGGATCATTCGCCGGCACGGCCGGGTCATGGTCATCTGCTCTGACCCGCGGCACAAGCAGCGGCAGGGCTGAGCAGGAGAGAAGACACGCACCGCGATCCGCGGCCGGCCGCAGGGCCGGGCGCGGATCACCCCCGGAGGAGGCCGGGGCCCCGTCCGGGCAGGGACGGGGAGCGGCGCGCAGGACCTCCGCGGAAAGAAGGAGAACTGCCCGGATGGCACGTCTCGTCGGCGTTGACCTCCCGCGTGATAAGCGCCTTGAGGTTGCCCTGACCTATGTCTACGGAATCGGCCGGACCCGTGCGCTTGAGACGCTCGAGGCGACCGGCGTCAGCGGGGACACCCGCGTGCACGATCTCGGTGATGATGAGCTCGTCCGCCTGCGGGACTGGATCGAGGCGACCTACAAGGTAGAAGGCGACCTGCGCCGCGAGGTGCAGGCCGACATCCGCCGTAAGGTCGAGATCGGCTGCTACCAGGGAATCCGTCATCGCCGCGGGCTGCCTGTGCACGGCCAGCGGACGCAGACCAATGCCCGCACCAGGAAGGGCAAGAAGAAGACAGTCGCCGGCCGTAAGAAGGCCGGGAAGAAGTAGTCCGCGAGATCGCGGACCGACCACCTCCGGGAGTAGAGGAGCAGGATGCCTCCCAAGAGCCGTACCGGCACCAAGAAGGTGCGCCGGAAGGAAAGAAAGAACATCGCCCACGGGCATGCTCATATCAGGAGCACGTTCAACAACACCATCGTCTCGATCACTGATCCGGGCGGGAGCGTCATCTCGTGGGCGTCATCCGGCCAGGTCGGCTTCAAAGGCTCGCGTAAGTCGACGCCGTTCGCCGCCCAGATGGCGGCGGAGGCCGCCGCACGCCGCGCCATGGAGCACGGCATGCGCAAGGTCGACGTATTCGTCAAGGGCCCTGGCTCGGGGAGGGAAACCGCCATCCGGTCGCTGCAGGCAACCGGCCTGGAGGTCGGCTCGATCCAGGACGTCACCCCGGTTCCGCACAATGGCTGCCGCCCGCCCAAGCGGCGCCGGGTCTGAGGAGTAGCGACAACATGGCTCGATACACCGGTGCGGACTGCAAGCGCTGCCGCCGCGAGAAGATGAAGCTGTTCCTGAAGGGCGCCAAGTGCGACTCGCCCAAGTGCCCGATCGAGATCCGGCCCTATCCGCCCGGCGAGCACGGCAGGAACCGGCCGAAGGAGAGCGAGTTCCTGCTCCAGGTCAGGGAGAAGCAGAAGGCCAAGCGGGTTTACGGCATCCTCGAAGGGCAGTTCCACAACTATTACGAGGAAGCGACCCGCAAGCGCGGGAAGACCGGCGAGGTGCTGCTCCAGATCCTGGAGAGCCGCCTCGACAACGTGGTCTACCGTGCCGGGTTCGCCAAGAGCCGTGACATGGCGCGGCAGCTTGTCGGGCACGGGCACATCCTCGTCAACGGGCGCAAGGTCGACATCCCGTCCTACCGGGTGAGCGAGAGCGACATCATCGAGGTGCGGCCGAAGTCGCACGAGATGACGCCGTTCGTCGTGGCCCGGGCCGAGTCCGGCGAGCGCCCCGCGCCCGCCTGGCTTGAGGTGATCCCGGACAAGATGCGCATCCTGGTGCATGCGCTGCCGGTCCGGGCGCAGATCGACACCCAGGTCCAGGAGCAGCTCATCGTCGAGTTCTACTCTAAGTAATACCCTGGCCAGCCGCGCGAGCGGCTGGCCGCGGCCCCGGCCGCCAGCGGCCGGCGGCCGGAGCGAGAATCGCGACTGTCATATAACGGGCAGCGCGGAAAGGAACGCAAAATGCTCATCGCCCAGCGCCCCAGCCTCACCGAGGATCAGGTAGACGAGTTCCGGTCCAGGTTCGTCATCGAGCCGCTTGAGCCAGGCTTCGGATACACGATCGGGAACTCGGTCCGCCGGACGCTGCTTTCGTCGATCCCCGGCGCGGCAGTGACCAGCATCAGGATCGAGGGAGTGCTGCACGAGTTCTCCACTGTGCCCGGAGTCACCGAGGACGTCACCGACATCATCCTGAACCTCAAGGAGCTTGTCGTCTCGTCCGAGCATGACGAGCCCGTGCCGATGTACCTGCGCAAGCAGGGGCCGGGCCCGGTGACTGCCGCGGACATCGCCCCGCCGGCCGGCGTCGAGGTGCACAACCCCGAGCTGCACATCGCCACCCTGAACAGCAAGGGCAAGCTGGAGATGGAGCTCACCGTCGAGCGCGGCCGCGGCTACGTCTCGGCCGCGCAGAACAAGCAGCCCGGGCAGGAGATCGGCCGGATCCCGATCGACTCGATCTACTCGCCGGTGATGCGGGTTACCTACAAGGTAGAGGCGACCCGGGTCGAGCAGCGAACCGACTTCGACCGGCTGATCCTCGACGTCGAGACCAAGCCCTGCATGCGCCCAAGGGACGCGGTAGCGAGCGCGGGCAAGACGCTGGTCGAGCTCTTCGGCCTGGCCAGGGAGCTCAATGTCGACGCTGAGGGCGTGGACATCGGCCCCTCGCCCACCGACGCCGCGCTCGCCGCTGACCTGGCGCTGCCGATCGAGGAGCTGAACCTGACCGTCCGCTCCTACAACTGCCTGAAGCGCGAGGGGATTCACACCGTCGGCGAGCTCGTCGCCCGCAGTGAGCAGGATCTGCTCGACATCCGCAACTTCGGCGCGAAGTCGATCGAGGAAGTCAAGCAGAAACTGATCGACATGGGCCTCGCGCTGAAGGACTCGCCGCCCGGATTCGACCCTGGCACCGCGGCAGACAGCTACGGCGCGGACGATGACGAGAGCTACGTCGAGACAGAGCAGTACTGAGACCGAGCAGTACTGGCGGGCCCCAGATGGCCCGCCAGTAGCGAACCGAGGAGAACTTTTCCATGCCCACGCCCACCAAGGGACCGCGACTGGGCGGCAGCTCGGCCCATCAGAAGCACATGCTGGCCAACCTGGCGACCGCGCTCTTCGAGCACGGCAGGATCACCACGACCGAGGCCAGGGCGCGCAGGCTCAGGCCACTGGCCGAGCGGCTGATCACTTACGCCAAGCGCGGTGACCTGCACGCCCGGCGGCAGGTGCTGACCGTGGTGACGGACAAGGGCGTCGTGCACACGCTGTTCACCGAGATCGGGCCGAGCTTCTCGGCCCGTGACGGCGGGTACACGAGGATCACCAAGATCGGGTCCCGCAAGGGCGACAACGCGGCGCTCGCGGTGATCGAGCTGATCCGCGAGGAAGCGGAGACCAAGCCGCGCCGTCGCCGTGCCCGGCGCGCGCAGCCCGCGGCCCAGCGTCCCGGCACCGAATCGGCCGATGGCTCAGCGGCCGATGACTCAGCAGGTGCCGTGGACTCAGCGGCAGCCGCGGCGCCCGCCGCCGAGTCAGTCGAGGCCGTGGATCCCGCGGACGCTGCGGCGGGCGCTGGCACCGACGTCACGGCCGGAGATGACGCTGCGGCCGCGGCCGACGACGACGCTGACGGCGCAGGCGCCCAGGCCGACGACGACGCTGACGGCGCAGGCGCCCAGGCCGACGAGTCCGCCACCGACGATGACGCGGGCACCGACACCGACGAGAGCGCCGGCTGACGCACCCCGCCCCATGATCACGGAGAGTTCTGGGCCCCGGCCGCCCCGGAAGCCTCCGTGATCATGGACCGGGCCGCCGGGGATGCCGATGTCGCGGGCGGCCCGGCAACGGTCCGGCTCCGGCTTGACCTGTCCTACGATGGCTCAGCCTTTCACGGCTGGGCCCGTCAGCCTGCCCTGCGAACGGTTCAGCAGACGGTTGAGGACGCGCTCGGCCGGGTGCTCGCGCTGCCAGCGGCGCCCACGCTGACGGTCGCGGGCCGGACCGACGCGGGCGTGCACGCCCGCGGCCAGGTCGCCCACCTCGATGTGCCTGCTGACTGCTGGGCGCACGCCGCCGCTCAGGCGGCCAGGCGGCTCGCCGGGCTGCTCCCCGCCGATGTGCGAGTGCGCGCGATAACCAGCGCGCCCGCCGGGTTCGACGCGCGGTTCTCGGCCCTGTGGCGCCGTTACGCCTACCGGGTCTGCGACGATCCCGCGGGCGCCGATCCGCTCCGCAGGCACGACACGCTCTGGCATCCCCGCCGGCTTGATGCCGGGCGGATGAACGAGGCAGCCGCCGCGTGCCTGGGCGAGCATGATTTCGCGGCGTTCTGCCGTCGCCGGCCCGGCGGCACCACTGTCCGCGAGCTGATCAAGCTGACCTGGGCCAGGCCAGCTCCCGGCTTGGTCGTCGGCACCGTGGTGGCCGACGCGTTCTGCCACAACATGGTGCGGTCGCTGGCCGGCGCCCTGCTGGCGGTCGGCGACCGGACCAGGCCGGCCGGCTGGCTGGCGGAAGTGCTCGCCGCCGGAGTCCGCGATCCGGCCGTCCGCGTGGTGCCGCCGCACGGGCTGTGCCTTGAGGAGATCCGGTACCCGGCCGCGGCGGAACTCGCGGCACGCGCGCAGGCGACCCGGCGGGTCAGGCCCACCGGCAGCTCATAGGGGCAGATCGTGGTGGCCGTGGTTGCGAGGCCAGGAACCACTTCCGGTAACATCCCGGAGCCGTCGAGGTCGCGATGCCTGCCCGGGATAGCGGATGGCCGGCGTCGCTAGGGCTTGCCGGTGACCAGCCGCAGGCTGAGGCTCACGTTCGCGGTGTTCTTCAGCAAGCGGGTGCCGAACCGGACGAGCTCCCGCTTCTGCGCTTGCTGCTTCGGCGCATGCAGGTTCGCGAACTCTGCCCAGATCAGGATCAGGTAATGACCCTTGACCTCGGCCTCCTCGATGCCGGTTCCCTTGTTCAGCCTGCGCGTCGGCCCCTTGGCGCCGGGTAGCTGCGCGATGAACCGGGACGGCCCGGCCACCTTGCCCGCCCGGCTCGCCACCCGCGCGCTCCGCAGATTCAGCACCCCGATCGTGCCCATCACCTTGTGATTGCCGGCCAGGTAGCTCGCCCGCTCGACCTGCGAACAGCCCGCGGCGCGGACGGCCGCTTGCAGCCGGCTCCCGATTACCGCCGATGAGCAGTGCTTGCCCGCCTTGGCCGCTGTCCTCGCATAGGCCGCTCCTGAGCTGCTGAACCGCACCGGGAACAGCTGGTGCAGGGCGAGCTTCTGCGGATCGGTTAGCCGCGTCTGGATGTGGCCCCAGCGGCCGGTCGGCGTGGGCGACGCCGATGGCTGGCCCGGCGCCGCCGCCGGGCTGGTCTGGGGGGCCGCCGCCGGGTGGCTGGCCTGCTGCTGGCCGCCGGCCAGGTAGAAGTAGGCGCCGCTGCCCGCAGCGACGAGCACGGCAAGCCCGACGGCCAGCAGGACGCGGACCCGCTTGGCCCTGGCGGGCCTGCGCGCCCTGCGGCCCCTGGCCGCCCCGCGGGCAGCTCGCTCCTGGCGGCCGCCAGGAGCCTGGCTGCCTGGCCGCCGGGGGACCGGCTTGGTGCTGCCCGGCCCGGACCGCCCGGCCGCCTGCGGTCGCTCGGTAGCTGCGACCGCAGGGGCTGAATAGCCCGGCTCCGGGTGGCCCGGCTCGGCGTACCCGTGTTCTGCTGACGCGGCGCCTGCCGATGCTTGCGGCACGGTGCGCTGGCCCGCGCGGCCGCCACTGGCCTGCGCTGGCGTCCGGTTCCAGGCCGCAAACTGGCCTGGCGGGTAGACCGGGGCCGGCTGGCCGGGGGCCGGCGGGAATCCCCGGACCGGGCCGCTGCCCGCCGCAGCGCCAGCCGGCCCGTGCCAGGCGCTGCAGGCGGCCCGCTGCCCGGCTGGGTAGCGCCGCTGGCAGCAAGCACGCGGTCCGCTGCCGGGCCGGCGGCCCGTGCCAGGCGGCGCCTGGCCGTGCCGCCGGGCGGCAGCTGCCCGCTCGCGCTCGCGACGTCAGCCGTCACGAGGCCAGCCGCCGCAGCGCCGGCGGTCAGGCCGCCGCCTGGCTCCGGCTCGCCGCCGTATCCGCCGTCACCGTATCCGTATCCGGCATCGGAGTACCCGCCGTCGGAGTACCAGCTGCCCGCGTACTCGCCGCCGGCGGCCCTGGCCTCGCCGTCAGCGGGCCAGGAGCCCTGGTACTCGCCACCGGGCCAGCTGTCCGCGTACTCGCTCCCGGCCAGGGTCTCGCCGCGGCCAGGCTGAGCACGGCCGGCCTCTCGCGGCCAGGGCAGTCCAGGGCGGCCCGGAGGACGCTCCTGCCCGCCCGGCGAAGCATCGCCGTCGGCATCACCCGGGTAACGCATGCGGCGAGCGTATCGCTGTCTGGACGCGCGTTTGGGTGGTCCTCCCATTTCGCCGCCGGGCTGGCCAGCTGGCCGGATCGAGGGCACTGACGACCGGGCGAGGGGCCAGCCGGAGCAGCCGGGGACGGCAGCGGCGCAGCCGGGCGAGAGCAGCCAGCAGCCTCCCGTTTCGAACTCGCTTTGACCATCGCCGGCTGCGGCCGGTATCCTTCTCACGCGTCCATGTGCATCGGCATGCCCGCGCTGCCCTCTGGCGGGCAGCCGAGCGGCGGCTGCTGCCGCGGATTCCCGCGCTCGGAGGGATCGCCCCGGGCGAGGCCAAGGATCACGGACCCACACGCGAAGGCTTATGACTGTGCGCACATTCAGCCCGAAGGCTGGCGATATCCAGCGTCAATGGCATGTCATCGACGCCAACGAGGTTGTCCTCGGCCGGCTAGCCAGCCAGGCGGCCATCCTGCTGCGCGGCAAGCACAAGCCGATCTTCGCGCCGCACGTGGACACCGGCGACTTCGTGATCGTCATCAACGCAGAGAAGATCGCGCTGTCCGGCAACAAGCTGCAGGACAAGCGCGCGTACCGGCATTCCGGCTATCCGGGCGGCCTTCGCTCGATCGCCTACGGCGACATGCTCGCCAAGCAGCCGGCCCGGGCCGTCGAGAAGGCGGTCAGGGGCATGCTGCCGAAGAACACCCTGGGCAGGCAGATGCTGCGCAAGCTCAAGGTGTATGCGGGGCCGGACCATCCGCACCAGGCGCAGCAGCCTGTTCCGTTCGAGATCACGCAGATTACGCAGCAGGCCGGGACCAGCCGCGCCGCGGCGAAATAACGAGAGCCGACGAGGAAGCGCGAGGAAGAAACCGTGGCTGAGTCCACTGACGTCCAGGCACCCGCAGCGGCGGCCGATGCGGCACCCGGGGCTGCCGGGGAGCACGTATCGGAGTACACCACCGAGACCGGTGATGCGACGGCTGGCGCCCCGGCCAGGCCCGCGGCGCGCAAGCCGGTGGTGACCGGCCACGCCATGGGTACCGGCCGCCGCAAGGAGGCCATCGCGCGGGTCCGCATCCTCCCCGGGTCCGGGCAGTGGCGGGTCAACGACCGGCCGCTGGAGGAGTACTTCCCGAACAAGGTGCACCAGCAGCTGATCAGCGAGCCGTTCGTGACGCTGGGCGCCGAAGACCAGTTTGACGTGGTGGCCCGGATCACCGGCGGTGGCGTCACCGGCCAGGCCGGCGCGCTGCGGCTCGGGATCGCCAGGGCGCTGACGCTTGTCGACCCGGATAACCGCCAGACGCTCAAGCGGGCCGGCTTCCTGACCAGGGACGCCAGGGTCAAGGAGCGCAAGAAGTACGGCCTGAAGAAGGCCCGCAAGGCGCCGCAGTACTCGAAGCGCTGACATCGGGTCGGCGCGGCAGCACCGGAAGACCAGGGGGGATTCCCGTGGGCCGGCTGTTCGGCACGGACGGTGTTCGCGGCATTGCTGGCCGTGATCTCACCGCCCGACTGGCTATGGACCTGGCCGCTGCCTCGGCTGAGGCTCTCGAGGCCATGGGCGCGTTCGCCGGGGCGCACGCGGCCGGCCGCCGGCCGGCCGCGGTGGTCGGGCGAGATCCCAGGGCATCCGGGGAGTTCCTCGAGGCCGCGGTGGTGGCCGGCCTGGCCAGCTCCGGCGTGGACGTGCTCAGGCTCGGCGTCGTACCGACGCCGGCCGTTGCCTACCTCACGGCTGATCTCGGCACCGAGCTCGGCGTGATGCTGTCGGCAAGCCACAACCCGGCGCCGGATAACGGGATCAAGCTGTTCACGGTCGGCGGGCTGAAGCTGCCGGATGCCGTCGAGGACCAGATCGAGCTCAGGCTCCGCGGCACCGTCAAGACGGGCAACGGGACTGGGCCGGTAGCGATTACCGGCGCCGCCGCCGGAATCGCCGGCCGGCGCCGTGCTGCCCGCTTCCGGCTTCGGCCGGGTGCGCGATGCGTCCGGCGACACGGAGGCATACCTCGACCACCTGCTCGGCACGCTGTGCGGCCCGGCCGATGGCTTGCCGCTGGCCGGCCTGCGGATCGTGGTCGACTGCGCGCACGGGGCCGCGTCTGCCCTGGCGCCGCGGCTGCTGCGCCGGGCGGGTGCCGACGTCGTCGCGATCGGCGCGGAGCCCGACGGGCTGAACATCAATGACGGCTGCGGCTCTACCTCCCTCGGCGCGGCGAAGGCGGCGGTGACTGAGCACCGGGCTGACGCCGGGATCGCCTATGACGGCGACGCGGACCGGTGCCTCGCGATCGACGCGGACGGCCAGCTGGTCGACGGCGACCAGATCCTGGCCGTGCTCGCGCTGACGCTGCGGGATGCCGGGCAGCTGCCTGGCAATACTGTCGTGACGACCGTGATGGCCAATCTCGGCTTCCGGAAGGCAATGCACGCGGCCGGCATTGGCCTGGTCGAGACCCCGGTGGGGGACCGGTACGTCCTTGAGGCCATGCGCGAGGGGAAGTTCGCGCTTGGCGGCGAGCAGTCCGGCCACGTCATCCTGCTCGACTACGCGACAACCGGCGATGGCCTGCTGACCAGCCTGCAGCTGCTCTCCGTGATGGCCAGGAGCGGGCGGCCGCTGAGCGAGGTGGCCAGGGTGATGGCCAAGTACCCGCAGGTCCTGATCAACGTGCCCGGGGCGGACAAGGCCCGGGTTGGCTCTTCCGCCGAGATCGTGGCTGCGGTCGCGGCGGCGGAGGCGGAGCTTGGCGAGGGAGGCCGGGTGCTGATCCGGCCGAGCGGGACCGAGGAAGCGGTCCGGGTCATGGTCGAGGCGGTGGACACGGATCAGGCGCAGCAGGTGGCCGGCCGGCTCGCCGATGCCGTCCGCAAGCTGGCCTGAACAGCCGGGCAAGTCATCGCTCCGGAGCGATGACTTGCTGGTTCTTACTGTAAGGAATCAGGTAATAACTTACCGTGATTGAACTGGGCGGCTGAGCCAGGCACTAGCCTGACGGTCATGTGCGGAATCGTGGGGTACGCGGGGCACCGGCAGGCACTGGGCGTCGTCCTGGAGGGCCTTGGCCGGCTGGAGTACCGGGGCTACGACTCGGCAGGCATCGCCGTGATGGCAGACGGCAAGCTCAGCTGGGCAAAGCGGGCAGGCAAGCTCGGCAACCTGAGATCAGCGCTCGACGAGCAGCCGCCGCTGGCCGGCAATGTCGGGCTCGGCCATACCCGCTGGGCTACCCACGGGCCGCCGACGGACCCGAACGCGCACCCGCACATCGACTGCGGCGGTCATCTGGCGGTGGTGCACAACGGGATCATCGAGAACTTCGCCGAGCTGCGCGCCGAGTTGGAGGCCCAGGGGCATGAGCTGACCTCCGAGACCGACACCGAGCTTGTCGCGCACCTGCTGGAAGAGCAGATGGCCGGGATGACCGACATCCCCGGGACCGGCGCCCCGCCGGCCGGCTCACTCGCCGTCGCGATGCGCCAGGTATGCCAGCGGCTGCGCGGCGCGTTCACGCTGGTCGCGGTCGACGTACGGGACCAGGACGCGGTCGTCGGAGCGCGCCGGAACTCGCCCCTCGTGGTGGGCCGGGGTGATGGCGAGAACTTCCTGGCCAGCGACGTCGCCGCGTTCATCGCCTTTACCAGGGAGGCGGTCGAGCTCGGCCAGGATCAGGTCGCGGAGATACGCGCCGACCAGGTCATCGTGACCGGGTTCGACGGAACGCCCGCCCAGGTGACCGAATACCACGTCGACTGGGACGTGTCGGCCGCCGAGAAGGCTGGCTATGAGTACTTCATGCTGAAGGAGATCGCGGAGCAGCCGCATGCGATCGCTGATGCCCTGCTCGGCCGGGCCGGCCGGGACGGCCTGCTGACCCTGGACGAGATGCGCTTGTCCGACGAGGAGCTGCGGGACATTGACAAGATCATCATCGTGGCCTGCGGGACTGCCTACCACGCCGGGATGATCGCGAAATACGCCATCGAGCACTGGAGCAAGGTCCCCTGCGAGGTGGAGCTGGCCAGCGAGTTCCGCTACCGTGACCCGATCCTGACCAGGACGACGATGGTCATCGCGATCTCCCAGTCCGGCGAGACGATGGATACCCTGATGGCGGTCCGGCACGCCCGCGAGCAGCGGTCCCGCGTCGTCGCGATCTGCAACGTGAACGGCTCGTCGATCCCGCGGGAGAGCGATGCGGTCGTGTACACGCACGCCGGCCCGAGATCGCCGTCGCTTCCACCAAGGCATTCCTGACCCAGCTGATTGCCTGCTACCTGGTGGCGCTGTACCTGGCCCAGGTGCGCGGCACGATGTACGGCGACGAGGTCCGCGCCGTGACTGGATCAGCTGCACCGGATGCCGGCGGCGGTGGAACGGATGCTGGCCGCGATGGCGCCGGTACGGGCGGTGGCGCGCGAGCTGGCCGACGAGCGCTGCGTGCTCTTCCTCGGTCGGCACGTCGGGTTCCCTGTCGCGCTGGAAGGAGCGCTGAAGCTCAAGGAGCTCGCCTACATGCACGCCGAGGGGTTCGCGGCCGGCGAGCTCAAGCACGGGCCGATCGCGCTGATCGAGGAGGGGCTGCCGGTCGTCGTGGTAGTCCCGTCGCCGGACTGGCGCTCGACGCTGCACGACAAGATCTTGTCGAACATCCAGGAGATCAGGGCCAGCGGGGCCCGCACGATCGTCATCGCCGACGAGGGCGACGCCGTGGTGGCGCCCTACGCGGATACCCTGATCGAGCTGCCGGCCGTGCCGACGCTGATGCAGCCCGTGGTGGCGACCGTGCCGCTGCAGGTTTTCGCCTGCGAGCTCGCCGCGGCCAAGGGCCACGACGTAGACCAGCCGCGCAACCTGGCCAAGTCCGTAACCGTGGAATGAGCTAGGGCGAGGCGCGGGCCGGCCATGGCAGGCTTGAGTCATGATCGTGGGAATCGGCGTGGACATCGCGGAGATCTCGCGGGTGCAGGCGGCCCTGCGGCGGACGCCTGCGCTGGCATCCCGGCTGTTCGCCGAGAGCGAACGAGATGCGCCGGCGGCGTCGCTGGCCGGGTGCTTCGCCGTGAAAGAGGCAGTCGCGAAGGCGCTGGGCGGTCCGCCGGGCCTTCGCTGGACCGATGTCGTCGTCAGCCATGACGAAGCTGGCCGGCCGCTGCTTGCGGTCAGCGGGACCGTGCAGCTTGCGGCGGCCCGGCTTGGCGTCCAGGGCTGGCACGTCTCGCTGAGTCATGACGGCGGGCTTTGCGTGGCCATGGTGGTAGCGGAAGGGGCGGAGCGGTGAGGGAGGCACACGAGGTCGAGGAGGTCAGGACGGCCGAGCGCGCGCTGATGGCCCGGGTACCGGACGGGGCGCTGATGCAGCGCGCCGCGGCTGGCCTGGCGTCGGCGTGCGCCCGGCTGCTTGGCCGGGTCTACGGATCGAGGGTCGTCGTACTCGCCGGAACCGGAGATAACGGCGGCGACGCGCTCTACGCGGGCGCGCTGCTTGCTGGCCGCGGCGCGATCGTAGCCGCGGTCGGCACCGGGCCGCGGGTGCACGAGGGCGGCGCGGCGGCCCTGCGCGCCGCGGGCGGCAGGCTGGTCGGGCCGGAGGCCGCGACCGGTGCGGCGGGGACAGGCCCCGGCAGCGCGGCGGGGACTGGCCGCGGCGGCGACAGCCAGGTGAACGTCCTGATCGACGCCGCTGACCTGATTATCGACGGCATGCTCGGCATCGGCGGGCGCGGCGGGCTGCGGGAGCCCGGCGCGGCGCTGGCGGCCCGGGCGGCTGCCGGGAGCGGCCTGACGGTAGCGGTTGACCTGCCGAGCGGGATCGAGGCCGACACCGGCGAGGTGCCGGGGGCTGCGGTCCGCGCGGACGCGACCGTGACGTTCGGCACCTGGAAGCCCGGCCTGCTGATCGATCCCGGCGCGACGCCACGCAGGTGCCACCGAGCTGATCGACATCGGCCTGCGCCGCTGCCTCGGGCCGGCCAGCGTCGCTGCGCTGCAGGCCGCCGACGTCGCCGCGCTGCTGCCCAGGCCGACCGCGGAATCCGACAAGTACCGCCGTGGCGTGCTTGGCATCCTGGCCGGCAGCAGCCGGTTCACCGGCGCCGCGCTGCTGTCCGTCGGCGGTGCCGTGCGGGGCGGCGCCGGGATGGTCCGCCTGGTGACGGCCGAGCAGGCCGCGAACGTGGTGCGGCAGCACTGGCCGGAGGCAGTGATCACGGTGGCTGGCGGCGAGGTGCCCGCGGCGCGGGCGGTTGCCGAGGCCGGGCGCGTGCAGGCATGGGTCGCGGGCCCCGGATTCGGAACGGATTCTTCGGCGGCAGCTCAGCTGGCTGACGTGCTGTCGACCAGCCTGCCTGTCCTGGTCGACGCGGACGGTATCACCATGCTCGCTGACCACCCGGGATGGCTGCCGCGCTCCGCGCCCACGCTGATCACGCCGCATGCCGGCGAGCTGGCCAGGCTGCTGCGCTGCGACCGGGCCGCGATCGAGGCCAGCCGCCTTGAGTACGCGAGGAAGGCCGCCGCCGAGCTCGGCCTGACCGTGCTGCTCAAGGGATCCACCACGGTGATAGCCAGCCCATCGGGCAGCCCGCCGGTGCTGGTGAACGCCACCGGCACCGGATGGCTCGCCACCGCCGGATCCGGGGACGTGCTGTCCGGCCTGATCGGCTCGCTGCTCGCGCAGGGCCTGGCCCCGCCAGACGCAGCGGCGGCCGGCGCATACCTGCACGGCATGGCCGGCCGGCTGGCGGCGGCCGGCGCAGGCAGGCCCGCGGCCGGCATCGCCGGAGCCGGCGCCGCGGCGGACGCCAGCCCCCTGTCCGATGGCGCCCCGATCGGCTCCCCCGACCTGATCGACGCGCTGCCCGCGGCCATCCGCGGCGCGGCGGCCGCCGCGGGCTGAGTAGTTACTCCTCGGCCCGGCCGCCGAGGTGCCTGGCCAGGAACCGCTCGGCCGCGGCGTAGAACAGCAGCCGGTTCTCCGGCTTGGCGAAGCCGTGCCCCTCGTCCGGGAACAGCAGGTACTCGTGGTCTACCCCGGCCGCCTTGAGCGCCGCCACGATCTGCTCGGACTCGGCCTGCTTTACCCGGGGGTCGTTGGCGCCCTGGGCGATCAGCAGCGGAATGCTGATGTTGCCGGCGCGCGACAGCGGTGACCGGGACCAGAGGAAGTCGGCGTCCTTCGCCGGGTCGCCCACCGCGCGGTGGAACTGGGAGATCATCGGCGCCCAGTACGGCGGGATCGTCTCGATCAGGGTCTTCAGGTTGGACGGCCCGACGATGTCGACGGCGCAGCGGAACAGCTCGGGGGTGAACGCCGCCCCGACCAGGGCGGCATAGCCGCCGTACGAGCCGCCGTAGATCGCCACCCGGGCGGGATCGGCCCAGCCCAGGCCGGTCACGTGCGCCACCGCGTCCACGAGATCATCGTGCATGCGGCCGCCCCACTCCCGGTCCCCGGCGTTGACGAACGCCTTGCCGTACCCGGTCGAGCCGCGGAAGTTCACCTGCACGCACAGGTAGCCGCGGTTGGCCAGCCACTGAGCCTCGGGATGATAGCCCCACGCGTCCCGCGCCCAGGGGCCGCCGTGCACGTTGAGCACCATCGGCAGCCCGGTCCGGCCCGGCGCCGGGCGGGAACGTTGCATACCCGTGGATGGTGAGGCCGTCCCTCGAGGTGAACGAGAAGGGCTCCATCGGGGCCAGCTCGTAGCGGGAGAGCTCGGGCCGGGCCTCGAACAGGAACCGCCCGCTGCGGCTCTCCCTGTCGTAGCTGAAGTACGAGACCGAGCCCGCGTCGTTGGTGAACCCGACCAGCCAGGTGGCGTCCGCGTCATCGGCGTCATCGAACGACGGGTCACCGGGGTGCAGTGCGCGGATCGCCGCCAGGTCGGCCTCGACCCCGGGGTCGAGCACCAGGTACTCGGAGCGGTCCTTGAGGAAGGTGACGATCTGAGGCTCGCGGGTGTCCGGGTGCAGCCGGACGCCGGTGACATCGGAATCTGGATCCGCGGCCAGTACGTCCGCTTCGCCCGTCGCCAGGTCAAGGCGGACCAGCCTGCCGGTGTCCGCGCCCACGGAACTCACCGCCAGCATGGACGTGCCGTCCTCGCTGAACGCGATCGGCTGACTGGTCATCACGTCCTCGACGGCAACGGTCAGCAGCGCCCGCCAGTCCTCGCCGGCGCTGCCGCGGACCATCAGGACCATGCTGCCGTCCGGCTGCGGGGCGACCCCGGCGCGCACCACTAGCTGGCTGTCGGCGAGCCAGCCGATGAAGCCGGGGTTCTCGATCTCCTTCGCCAGCTCGCCGGTGGTGAGATCGAGCCGGTAGACGTCATGCAGCTGCGGGTTGTCCCGGTTCAGCCCGATCAGGATCTCGGTCGGGAACTTCTTCTCGGCCGCGATGAGCTGCGTCTGGACATTCTCGAAGGGGGTGAGGTCCCGCCGCTGCATGGTGGCCAGGTCAACGTCGTGCAGCCGCCAGTTCTCGTCACCGCCGGTGTCCTGCAGATACAGCAGGTGCCTGCCATCGTGCGCCCAGGCGAACATGCGGATGCCGCGATCGGTGTCGTCGGTCACGACGCGGGCGGCGGACCAGTCGATGCCTTCGTCTTGCCCCGAGCTAGGGGCGACCCATACATTCAGCACGCCGTCGCTCGGCGCGATCCAGGCCAGCTGGGTTCCATCCGGGGAGATCTGCGGGCTGACTCGCTCGGGATTGCCGAAAAGTACCTGCCGGGGGATGAGTTCGACCATGCACAGTGCCTATCACGTCCGCGCCGCTTGCGCAGATCCGGCCCGCCGGGCTGCCGGGCCGCGACGGACGGCAGCCGGCCAGGCGAGCTGCTGGCACACTGAGCGGCATGGACGGTCACCCGGAGGCGCTCGTCGACCTGAGCGCGATCAAGGAGAATGTCTCGGCGCTCCGCCGGCATGTCAGCGGCGCGCAGCTGATGGCGGTGGTCAAGGCGGACGGCTACGGGCACGGGATGATTCCCTCGGCCAGGGCGGCAGTCGCAGGCGGCGCGGACTGGCTCGGCGTGGTGCAGATCGGCGACGCGCTGGCGCTGCGGCAGGCCGGCCTCACCGTTCCCGTGCTGTGCCTGCTCGGGGCGCCGGACGCGGCGCACGAGGAAGCCATCCGCGGCGGCGTCGACCTGTCCGCCGGCTCCGTCTCGCTGGTCGGCCAGATCGCCGCGGCCGCGCAGCGGGCCGGCGCCCGCCCGGCTGCACCTGAAGGCCGATACGGGCATGTCCAGGGGCGGCGCCACGGCCGAGCGCTGGCCGGACCTGGTGGCGGCGGCGCTGGCCGCCGAGGCGGCCGGCCACGTCCAGGTCACCGGGCTCTGGTCGCACCTGGCCTGCGCGGACATCCCGGGCCATCCGTCCATCGCGGCCCAGCTTGCGGCGTTCCGTGCCGCGGTGGCGCTGGCCGAGCAGGCGGGCGCCAGGCCGCAGCTGCGTCATCTCGCCAACACCCCGGCCACCCTGACGCTGCCGGAGACCTGGTTCGACCTGGTCCGGCCGGGCGGCGCCGTGGTCGGCCTGTCCACCCTGCCCGGCGAGCTGCCAACCTGGCTGCGCCCGGCGATGACGCTGCGGGCCCGGCTTGTCCTGGTCAAGCAGGTGCCGGCCGGGACCGGCGTCTCCTACGGGCTCCGGCACGTCACGGCCGGCCGGGCCACGCTCGGCCTGGTCCCGCTCGGCTACGCCGAGGGAGTGCCGAGGAACGCCGCGGAGGCGGTCGAGGTCCAGGTCCGCGGGCGGCGGTGGCCGATCGCGGGCACCGTCTGCATGAACCAGTTCGTGGTTGACTTCGGCGCCGCGGCCGCCGCGGCCGGCGACGAGGTTGTGCTTTTCGGTCCCGGGGACTCCGGGGAGCCGACCGCGCAGCAGTGGGCGGATGCGCTCGGCACGATCTCTTATGAGATCGTGACGAGGTTCGCCGGCCGGGTGCCCAGAAGCTACTCTGAGGTAACTAAATCCGCAGGAGCTGGCGGCGCCCCGGGGCGCGAGCGCGTAGCGGAGGTCGGATGGCCAGGTGGTGGCGGGTCACCGGCGTGGCCGGCCTGGTGGTCGGCGCGGTCGCGGCCGGGGCCGGGGCGGTCATCGCGGCCGAGAAGATAGCGGTCGGCCGCCAGCGGCTGCGGCCGGATCCGGAGGCAGCCGAGCCTCTTGGCGAGCTGCGCGGCCAGGCGCTTACCGTGCTCGCCGACGACGGCGTGCCGCTGCATGTAGAGATCAACGGGCAGCCGGACGCGCCGGTGACCATCGTCTTCTGCCACGGCTACACGCTGAACCAGGACTGCTGGCACTACCAGCGCAGGGATCTCGGCGGCATCGGCAGGCTGGTGTTCTGGGATCAGCGCGGTCACGGCAGGTCCGGCCGGTCAAGCCCGGGGCATGTCAGCATCGACCAGCTCGGCGCCGACCTGTACGCGGTGCTCGAGGCCGTTGCCCCCGGCGGGACCCCGGTCGTGCTCGTCGGCCACTCCATGGGCGGCATGACGATCATGGCGCTGGCCGACCAGCACCCCGGCCTGTTCGGGACGAAGATCATCGGGGTGGTCCTGATCTCCACCGCGGCCAGCGGCGTCGACCCGGCCGGCTGGCTGCCCGGCGCCGCTGCAGCCAGTGGCACGGCAGGCGGCCGCGCCGGTGCTGCGCGTGGGTGGCCAGCGGCCGGCGGGCCGCGCTGGTCGAGCGGAGCCGCCAGGCGGCCGGCGACCTGTCGTTCCTCGGCGCCAAGTACGTCGGCTTCGGCGACGGGCGGACCAGCCCGGCGCTGGTGAACTTCCTCGAGCTCATGATCCGCGCCACGCCGGTCAGCGTCGTGGCCGAATTCTTCGGCGCGCTGCGCGACCACGATAAGGAAGCCGTGCAGGGCATCCTCGGCCAGGTTCCCGTCGTCGTGCTGGCCGGCGAGCGGGACCGCCTGGTCCCGGCCGCGCTCACCGACCGGCTGGGCTCGCAGATCCCCGGCGCCAGGCACATCCGGCTGCCCGGCGCAGGCCACATGGTCATCCTGGAGCGGCCGGCCGAGGTCAACGAGGCGATCGCCGGCCTGGTCAGCGAGGCCGCCGAGCGGCCCGGCGAACGGGCGGTCACGCGCCGCCAGGCCAGCCGTTGACCCGGACCGGCCAGCAGCAGCGAGCGGCTGCTGGCGGAGACCTGCGTCCCGACCGCCGCGCGGATGCGCTGGCTGGGCAGGCGGCTGGCCGGGCTGCTGCGTCCCGGCGACCTGATCGTGCTCAACGGGCCGCTTGGCGCCGGGAAGACCACCCTGGTACAGGGCATCGGCGACGGGCTCGGCGTCCGCGGCCCGGTCACCTCGCCAACGTTCGTGATCGCCCGGATCCACCCGGCGCTGCGCGGCGGCCCGGCGCTCGTGCACGCGGACGCCTACCGGCTGAGCAGCCCGGCCGAGGTTGACGACCTGGACCTGGATGCCGACCTGGATCGCTCGGTCACCGTGGTGGAGTGGGGCGGCGGGCTGGCCGAGGGGCTGGCCCAGGACTGGCTGGAGATCACCATCGCGCTCGCCCGGCCCGCCCGTGCCGGGCGAGTTGGAGCCGGCCGACGAGCCGAGGCTGGTGCGGCTGGCCGGCCGGGGTGACCGCTGGGCCGCCGCCGCCGAATCAGTACATCTCGCTATAACCGGCGCAGCCGAGGTTCTTTAGTTCAGATCTGTCCGCCCCTCGCGCCGTCCGCACCACTAAACTGCGGGCGTCGCCTGTCAGCTTGCCGTGGTCTCGCACGGTCCGATGCCCTTCCCGGAGGCGCGCCGTGGCTCAGCAGGGGCCCCCGCCCCGTCGTCCTGCCCCGCTGCCCGCGTCCGGCTGGCCCGAGCAGCCAGTAGCGCGGCGGCACGCGGCTGGCTACGGCAGCCAGGATCCAGGCCTGGATGACGATCTCGAGTCCGGCGAGCTGCCGCCCTGGGCCGGCCTGAGCATCTCGCCCCGCCGCCCGGGCCGCGAGTCCCGCCCGCCCCGCGAGGACTGGGCATCCGGCGACGGCTGGCCGCAGGGCGATGGCTATTCGTCGCCGGGTTACGACGATGACTTCGGCCCGGCCGGGCCGGGGGAGGGCCAGCGGCCGAGGCGGGCCGTCGCCGCGCGGGCGAGGAAGGCCCGCCGCAAGATCTACACCTGGGGCGGCGTCGCGATCGCCGTGGCCGTCATCGCGGCCGGCGCCGTGCACCTCATGGAGCACAAGGCGCCCGCGGCCCGGCACGGTAACTTCGTCACCAGCTACCAGCCCGGGGACTTCCGGTCAGTGCCGAACGCCTGCCGGGCAGTAACCGCAGCGACGCTGAATCAGTACCTGCCCGGGTCCCGCGCCCGGGCGGTCTCCGCCTCGCTCGGCAGCAGCCGCAGCGATAGCCAGTGCACCTGGACGCTGGACGCGAGGCCGCTGTACCGGGTGCTCGAGGTGAGCGCCCAGGCGCTCGGGCCCAGCCTGGTGGCCACCGGCAACGGCAGCGCGACCAACAACGCCATCGACAGTTATGACTCGGCGAGGCAGGGTCTGGCGAACCCGCCGAAGAAGTCGCACCTGCCGAAGGCCGCCATCACCGATCTGGCCGGGCTCGGCGGCACCGCGTTCAGCGCACTGCAGGTAATCAAGACCGGCGCCGACCGGACGGACCTGGTGACGGTGGTAACGCGGGACCACAATGTGCTGGTCACGGTCGAGCTGCAGGGCCTCGATCATTCTTCCCGCGGCGGCTACGGGCCGGTCTCGGTCCCGCAGCTCAGGACGGGTGCGCTCGCCGCGGCGAGGGACCTGCTCACCGGACTGCACTGAGGCCTTCGGCCCGGCCCGGGCGCAGCCGGGCTGCGGCGTGACCTACGCTGGGCAACCGTGCTGCTGCTGGCTTTCGACACCGCGACCCCGGCGGTGACGGTCGCGCTGCATGACGGCGCGCGCGTGCTCGCCGAGGAGTCCGCGGTGGATGCCCGCAGGCACGGCGAGCTGCTGGCCGCGTCGATCCGGGACGTGCTGGCCGAGGCGGGCGCCGTGGTCGCCGGCCTTACCGGGATCGCCGTGGGGGTCGGGCCCGGCCCGTACACCGGGCTGCGCGCTGGCCTGGTGACCGCGCGGGTGCTCGGCAGCGCGCTCGGCATCCCGGTGCACGGTGCCTGCACGCTTGACGTGATCGCCCGCGCGGCAGCGCGGCCTGCGGATGGGCGAGGCACGGCCGCGGGAGGAGGCTCGGCAGCACATGATGACTTCATCGTCGCCACCGATGCCCGCCGCAAGGAGATCTACTGGGCCCGCTACACGGCCGGCGGCCGCCGGGTCAGCGGACCTGAGGTGAGCGCGCCGGGCGAGGCCGGCCGGGACTGCCCGGTGGCCGGCCAGGGAGCGCTGCTTTACCCGGCGGAACTCGGCCCGCCGATCGAGCCGCGTTACCCGTCGGCGGCCATCCTGGCCAGCCTGGCCGCCGAGCGGATCGCCGGCGGCGAGCCGATGCCCGGGCCGGACCCGATGTACCTGCGCAGGCCGGACGCGCGGATTCCGGGGCCGCCGAAGCGGGTCACGCCGTGATGGCCACCAAGCTGCGCCCGATGACGACGGCTGACATCCGCGCCGTGCTCAGGCTTGAGCGGCAGCTGTTCGGCGACGAAGCCTGGTCCCGGGCGATGCTGGCGGGCGAGCTTGCCCAGCAGCCGCGGAGCCGTCACTACCTGGTGGCCGACGACGGCGGGGTGGTGACCGGCTACGGCGGCCTGCTCGCGGCCGGGACCCAGGGGGACGTGCTTACGCTTGCGGTGGCCGGCGACCGGTGGGGCCAGGGCACCGGGTCGGCCCTGCTCGAGGCCCTGCTCGCGGAGGCCGCCCGGCGGGGCTGCCGGGAGGTCTTCCTCGAGGTGCGCAGCGATAACGCCCGGGCGCAGCAGCTCTACCTGCGCTACGGCTTCACCCAGATCGGCCTTCGCCGCGGCTATTACCAGCCGTCGGGTACCGACGCCCTGGTGATGCGCAAGGACCTGGAGACGGATGCCGGAAGCATCCGGCCAGGCGGCGGCAAGGCCGCGCCGGGCGGCAGCCGGTGACCGCCCCGCTTGTCCTCGGCATCGAGACATCATGCGACGAGACCGGCGCAGGCCTGGTCCGCGGCCACGAACTGCTGGCCGACGCCGTTGCCTCCAGCGTGGCGGAGCACGCCAGGTTCGGCGGCGTCGTGCCGGAGGTGGCCAGCCGGGCGCACCTGGAGGCGATGGTGCCCGCCGTGGACCGGGCGCTGGCCACCGCGGGGGTCAGGCTGCCCGACGTGGACGTGATCGCGGTCACCGCTGGCCCCGGGCTGTCCGGCGCGCTGCTCGTCGGGATCTGCGCGGCGAAGGCCTATGCCCTGGCGCTCGGCAAGCCGCTGTACGGCGTCAACCACCTGTCCGCGCACATAGCCGTCGACCAGCTGGAACACGGCCCGCTGCCGGTCCCGCTCGTCGCCCTGCTTGTTTCCGGCGGGCACTCATCGCTGCTGCTCGTCCCAGAGCTCGGCGCCGCCGCCGTGCCGCTGGGGCAGACCATCGACGACGCGGCTGGCGAGGCATTCGACAAGGTCGCCCGGCTGCTCGGGCTGCCGTTTCCCGGCGGGCCGCCGATAGACGCGGCGGCGCGGGACGGCGACCCGGCGGCCGTCGCGTTCCCGCGGGGGAAGTACCGGGACCAGACCTTCGACTTCTCCTTCTCCGGGCTCAAGACATCGGTGGCCCGCTGGGTGGAGGCCAGGCAGCAGGCGGGCCTGCCCGTGCCGGTGGCTGACGTCGCCGCGTCGTTCTCCGAAGCCGTCGCCGACGTGCTGACCCGCAAGGCGGTGGATGCCTGCCGCGCGCACGGCGTCGGCCACCTGGTGATCGGCGGCGGGGTGGCGGCCAACTCCCGGCTGCGGGCGCTGGCCGAGGAGCGCTGCGGCGCGGCCGGAATCGTGCTCAGGGTGCCGCGGCCGGGGCTGTGCACCGACAACGGCGCGATGGTGGCGGCGCTCGGCGCCGAGCTCGCCGCGCGCGGCACGCCGCCGTCGGCGGCCGACTTCGCCGCCGACTCGGCGCTGCCGGTAACCACCGTTACGGTCTAGCCAGCCACCCGGTGCGCGAAGCCCGAGGGTCCCGGGCCGGATCAGCCGGATCAGCCGTGCACGGCGGCGAGCAGCTCGGCGTAGGAGCGGACCAGCAGGGCGCGCTCCTCCCGGACCAGCGGGCTGGCCGGATCACAGCCCTGGCCTACCCACTCGTCAGAGACATCCATCGCCCGCGCGCGATGCAGGGCGGCTGCCCGCAGCTCGGCCGCTGGCCGCCCGTAGACCTCGGAGTACAGCCGGGACAGCGCGGCGACCAGCGGCGACACGTCGCCGTCGGTCTCGCCGTGCTGGTGTGCGCGGTGCGCCCGCCACCATTCGACCTCCAGCCGGGCGGCGCGGGCCGGGTTTGCTGGCTCGCCATGCGCGAGCCGCAGCAGGGCATAGAAACGCCGCATGCAGCGCCTGGCGCCCTCCGGGTCGTTCTCGGCAGGCGCCCACAGCTGGTTGGCGCGCAGCACGAGCCAGGCTCCGTGCAAGGTCCGTGTCCAGTTCAGCTGGAACGCGGCGTGCACCACCCGGACGCTCAGCACCAGGAACTGCGGCCAGCGGCGCCGGTAATACGCCATCCACAGCGCGCATTCCAGCCGCCCGACCAGCACTGGGTCGAACGACCGCAGCGGCCCGGGCCCGGCCGTGGCCCGCCTGGCCGCGGCCCGCGCCGCGGTGGCCTGCGCCGTGGTGGCCTGCGCCGCCGCCGCCCGCTTCGCCGCCCGCCGCCCGGCCGCGAGCGGCCCGGCCACGAACCCCGCGGCCTTGGTCCGGGCCGCAGCAGGCCCGGACGCCCGGCCGGCCGCCGCGACGGGACCCTGGTCGTCGGCCAGCCGGACCCCGAAGCCGCGGGTCGCCAGCCTGAGCAGCACCGGGCCGGGCCGTACCAGGTCGGCCACCCGCGCGGCGCTCAGCTCCTCGAGTTGCGCGAGCCGGACCGCGTAGGCGCCGTCACCCTGGCGGCGGCTGCGGCTCAGCGTCCTCGCGTTCGCCCATACCTTGGCCCGCGACTCGCGCAGGAACCGCCGGGTGGCTGCCCGGTTCAGCGGCTGCAGGACGGCGTCCTGCCAGGTCTGCTCGGCAAGCTCACGCAGTTCGTCGTCCTCGGCCCGCACCCTGGCGGCGAGCACCTCGTCGATCTTGCGGTGGTCAGCCTCCCGCCGGGCGAGCAGCGCGGGATCGCCGAACTCGTCGTCGCCGATCACCGCGAGCAGAGCCTGCGGCAGGTCGTAGTTGATATGCGCGTTCATGCCGAGCAGGACATGCTGCAGCGGCGGCAGGCTGCGCTCCCCGGCGGCAGCGGCGAACGCCACCGCCCACGGCCTGGGCACCGGATCGCCGCGCCGGCCGGCGTCGAGCGCGTCGAGGTAGAACGCGGCGAAGGCGACGTCCCAGCGCTCCACCCAGTCGGCGTCGAGGAAGGCGCCGTCGCGCAGCGCGTCCGCGACAGCCTGGGTGGTCCGCAGGTAAGTGGCATGGAAGACGGCCCTGGCGTCACCTGCCTGGCGCAGCTCATCAAGCTGCGCCGTCATCCGCGCTATGACCGCGTCGATGCGCACCGTACCCCCCGTTAAAAATCCTGTATTTTCTTGCTCTTCCGGCGAGTCCCGGCGACCGGTCCGGCCGCCGCCGGAGCCTGGCCGGCCCGCGCTGCGGATAGCGTAAGCCCGCGCCGCCCGCCGTCGGCGTTTGACGAGCGCGCGCGGCGGCGCTAATGTTCGGAACTGGCACTCACTAGGATAGAGTGCTAATGCGACGAGGCTGGTCTGGCACCCGCGACGGCAGGCCGCCATGGTCGCCCTCTCTAAGTAATTTTCAGCTAGCCCTTTCCGGAGGGGGAGGTCAGATCGTGACGACCGCCACCAAGGTTGTTCTCAAGCCGCTCGAAGACCGGATCGTGGTGCGCCCGCTCGAAGCTGAGCAGACCACCGCATCTGGCCTGGTCATCCCGGACACCGCCAAGGAGAAGCCCCAGGAGGGCGAAGTGATCTCGGTGGGCCCGGGCCGGTTCGACGATGCTGGCGCCAAGCGCGTCCCGATGGACGTGAAGGTCGGCGACATCGTGCTGTACAGCAAGTACGGCGGCACCGAGGTCAAGTACGGCGGCGAGGAGTACCTCGTGCTCTCCGCCCGTGACGTGCTCGCCGTCATCGAGAAGTAAGCAGATCATGCGGCGCGGGCACGCCCGCGCCGGGCACGCACGCGTGCGTGCTCGCCGCCCCGGCTCGGCTCGCGGTCCCGCGGAGATAACTCCGCGGGACGGCAGGCCAGTCCGGGGCGGCGGCATGTGCGCGGCGTGCGCCCGAAATCCATCCAAATGTCTCAAATACGTAGTCTGAGGTACACATGGCCAAGAGCTTGGAGTTCGACGAGGATGCGCGCCGCGCGCTCGAGCGCGGCGTCAACCACCTTGCGGACGCTGTCAAGGTGACGCTGGGCCCCAAGGGCCGCAACGTGGTTATCGACAAGAAGTGGGGCGCGCCGACCATCACCAACGACGGCGTGACCGTCGCGCGCGAGGTGGAGCTTGAGGACCCGAACGAGAATCTCGGGGCTCAGCTCGCCAAGGAGGTCGCCACCAAGACCAACGACGTCGCCGGTGACGGAACCACCACCGCGACCGTGCTTGCGCAGGCGATGGTCAGGGAAGGCCTGCGGTCAGTGGCCGCCGGAGCCAACCCGATGGCGATGAAGCGCGGGATCGACGCCGCGGCGACGGCCGTGTCTGACAGCCTGCTCAAGACCGCGCGCGAGGTCGAGGAGCAGGACGAGATCGCGCATGTCGCGACGGTCTCGGCACAGGACAGCCGGATCGGCGAGATCATCGCCGAGGCGTTCGCCAAGGTCGGCAAGGACGGCGTGATCACCGTCGAGGAAGCGCCGACGATGGGGCTGGAGCTGGAGTTCACCGAGGGCATGCAGTTCGACAAGGGCTATATCTCGGCTTACTTCATCACCGACCAGGAGCGGATGGAGGCAGTCCTCGAGGACGCGTACGTCCTGCTGCATGCCGGCAAGATCTCGGCGATGGCAGATTTCCTGCCGCTGCTCGAGCAGATCGCGCAGACCAAGAAGCCGCTGCTGGTAGTGGCCGAGGACGTCGACGGCGAGGCGCTCTCCACGCTGGTGGTGAACAAGATCCGCGGGCTGCTCCCGGTGGTCGCCGTGAAGGCGCCGGGATTCGGCGACCGCAGGAAGGCGATGCTCGCCGACATGGCCGTGCTGACCGGCGGCGAGGTTGTCAGCGAGGAAGTCGGCCTCAAGCTGGAGCTTGTCGGCCTTGAGACGCTCGGCTCGGCCCGCCGGATCGTGGTGAACAAGGACACCACCACGCTCATCAACGGCGCCGGCGAGCAGTCGGCGATCGACGACCGGATCCGGCAGATCCGCGCCGAGATCGAGGACACCGACTCCGACTGGGACCGGGAGAAGCTGCAGGAGCGGCTGGCCAAGCTGTCCGGCGGCGTCTCCGTGCTGAAGGTCGGCGCGGCGACCGAGGTCGAACTCAAGGAGAAGAAGCACCGGCTCGAGGACGCCATCTCGGCGACCCGCGCGGCCATCGAGGAGGGCATCATCCCGGGCGGCGGCAGCGAGCTTGTCCGGGTGGCCGGCAGCCTCGGCGACCTGGGCATGACCGGGGATGCGGCCGTCGGCGTGCAGGTCGTGCGCCGGGCGCTGTCCGCGCCGTGCCGCTGGATCGCGGAGAACGCCGGAGCCCAGGGCGGCGTGGTGATCGCCCGGGTTGCCGATCTGCCTGCCGGACACGGCTTCAACGCGGCCACCGGCCAGTACGGTGACCTGGTTGCCCAGGGCGTGATCGACCCGGTCAAGGTAACCCGCTCCGCGGTGCTGAACGCCGCGTCCATCGCCGGCATGCTGCTGACCACCGAGGTCCTGGTGGCGGAGAAGCCGGAGAAGGAGGCGGCCGCCGATGGCGGCGGCCACGGGCACGGCCACGGGCACTGACCAGTAGCTGTACTGACCGGTTGAGGTACTGACCGGCCGCAGGGAGCATCGCCCGGATGCCCCGCCACCGCGCCGCCCGGCGCCGTGGCGGGGCATCCGGCATCTCTGGCCGCCCAGCCCGCTCCGGCGGCCCGGTCCCGGCGGCCCGGTCCCGGCGGCCCGCGTTTCCGCTGAGCCTGATCTGGCCATTACACGCTGAGCGCCATATTTCACCCGATCATTGCGCGCAATGGGCGTCGTGGAATAACCCGGGAATTGCGAAGCATGTTAAATACATAGCGTAGTCAACCGATTACAGAGTGCTATTTTTGGTTAGCCGGCATATCTTGGCGTCACATCAATGTGACCTTTCCGTTGCCGCTCCGGCGAGGTCTGAAGGCGTTTAACTGGGCATCACTCCTTCGTGACGGAGGCATGCGCAATCAGGCCAGTGGCCCAGGGGGAACGAGTCGGATCGCAGCTAGACGGGGGTGACCGGGGCAGTCTGCGCGATCTGACCGCGCAGGCAGCCAGGGGGCAGCCCGCCGCGATCGAGTCGCTGCTGCAACATATCCGGCCTATGGTGGTCAGGTACTGCCGGGCCCGCCTTGGCCGGATTGCCGGGCACTATCATGTGGCCGACGATGTGGCGCAAGAGGTCTGCATTGCGGTCCTATCCGCGCTCCCTCGTTATCGGGATATGGGCCGGCCTTTCGCGTCATTCGTATTTGGCATCGCGTCGCACAAGGTGGCCGATGCCGTGCGCAGCGCAGGCAGGCTGGCCATCCCGACGGAGGACCTGCCGGACGGGCCCGATGACCGGCCAGGGCCGGAGGAGACCGTGGTGGCCTATATCGAGGCCAAGCGCGCGATGGCGCTGCTGACCAGGCTCCCCGTGCAGCAGCGGGAGTTGCTCGTGCTGCGGATCATCACCGGCCTTTCGGCCGAGGAGACCGGCAACGCGCTCGGGATGTCCGCAGGTGCCGTCCGGGTCGCGCAGCACCGGGCCCTCGCGCGGCTGCGGGCAATCGCCAGGGAGGAGTGGATCGCCTGACTAGGATGAAGCATGTCTCGCAGTCATCCCACGGATAGTGACGCAACCGCGGCCGCCAAGTTCGCCCCGCCGGCCCTGACCTTCGACGACGTGCTGCTGCTGCCCGCGCACTCGGCGATCCTGCCGAGCGAAGCCGACATCACGGGCCGGCTCAGCCGCAACATCACCCTCAGCATCCCGCTCGTTTCTTCGGCCATGGACACCGTGACCGAGGCCCGGATGGCGGTGGCCATGGCTCGCCAGGGCGGGGCCGGCGTGCTGCACCGCAACATGTCCATCGAGGACCAGGCGCAGCAGGTGGACATGGTGAAGCGGTCCGAGGCTGGCATGATCACCAACCCGGTGACCTGCGGGCCGGACGCCACCGTGGCGGACGTTGAGCGGCTCTGCGCCAGGTACCGCATCTCCGGCGTGCCGGTGACCTCCGCGGACGGCGTGCTGCTCGGCATCGTCACTAACCGCGATATCCGGTTCGAGGCGGCACACACGCGCCGGGTCACGGAGGTCATGACGCCGATGCCGCTCGTCACCGCGCCGGTCGGGGTCAGCCGGGACGGGGCGCTGCGCCTGCTCAGCCGGAACAAGATCGAGAAGCTGCCGCTGATTGACGAGGCGGGGCGGCTGCGCGGGCTGATCACCGTGAAGGACTTCACCAAGAGCGAGAAGTTCCCGAACGCCACCAAGGACGCGCAGGGGCGGCTCGTCGTCGGCGCGGCGGTCGGGGTGGGCGAGGACGGCAAGCGCCGTGCGCAGGCGCTGGCCGACGTCGGCGCCGACTTCCTGATTGTCGACACCGCGCACGGCCATGCCCAGGCCGTGCTCGACATGATCGCCCAGCTCAAGGCCAATGTCTCGGTCGACGTCATCGGCGGGAACGTGGCCACGAGCGCAGGTGCCCAGGCACTGATCGACGCAGGCGCGGACGCGGTGAAGGTCGGCGTCGGCCCCGGCTCGATCTGCACCACCCGGGTGGTGGCCGGCGTCGGCGTCCCGCAGGTAACCGCGATCTACGAGGCGGCCAGGGCGGCCAGTGCGGCGAACGTGCCCGTGATCGGTGACGGCGGCCTGCAGTACTCCGGCGACATCGCCAAGGCCATCGCGGCCGGCGCCGACACGGTGATGCTCGGCGGGCTGCTGGCAGGCTGCGAGGAGAGTCCTGGCGAGATGGTGTTCATCCAGGGCAAGCAGTTCAAGCTGTACCGGGGGATGGGATCGCTCGCCGCGCTGCGGAATGCCGAGCGCGGCGGCTCCTACTCCAAGGACCGCTACTTCCAGGATGACGTGCTGAGCGAGGACAAGCTGGTGCCGCAGGGCGTCGAGGGCCAGGTGCCCTACCGCGGCCCGCTGAGCGCCGTGGCGGGCCAGCTCGTCGGCGGGCTGCGCGCCGCGATGGGTTACTGCGGCGCGCGGAGCATCGCCGCGCTGCAGCAGGCTAACTTCACCCAGATCACCGGTGCCGGCCTGGAAGAGAGCCATCCGCATGACATCCAGATGACCGCCGAGGCGCCGAACTACGGCGGGCGGCGGACGTGACGCAGGTGGAAATAGGGCGGGGCAAGAGCGGCCGCCGGGCCTACGCGCTCGACGAGATCGGCATCGTGCCGTCCCGCCGGACCAGGGACCCGGAGGAGGTGTCGATCGCCTGGCAGATCGACGCCTACCGGTTCGACCTGCCGCTCATGGTCGCCCCGATGGACAGCGTCGTATCGCCGCGCACCGCGGTGGAGATCGGCAGGCTCGGCGGCCTTGCCGTGCTCGACCTGGAGGGTCTCTGGACGCGGTACGCCGATCCCGGGCCGCTGCTTGCCGAGGCGGCCGAGCTTGATGAGGAGGCGGCCACCCGCAGGCTGCAGGAGATCTATACCGAGCCGATCAAGGAAGAGCTGATCGGGCGCCGGATCGAGGAAGTGCGGGCGGCAGGAGTCACGGCAGCCGCACGGCTTTCCCCGCAGCGGACAGTCCGCTATTACAAGGCGGTCATCGACGCGGGCGCGGACATCTTCGTCATCCGCGGCACCACCGTGTCGGCCGAGCACGTGTCCGGCCAGTCCGAGCCGCTCAATCTCAAGCAGTTCATCTACGAGCTCGACGTGCCGGTCATCGTCGGCGGCTGCGCGACCTACACGGCGGCGCTGCACCTGATGCGGACCGGCGCGGCCGGCGTGCTGACCGGATTCGGCGGCGGGTCCGGTCACACCACGGCGGCGGTGCTCGGCGTCGCCGTGCCGATGGCCACGGCGATCGCCGATGTTGCCGCGGCCCGGCGTGACTATCTCGATGAGTCCGGCGGCCGGTACGCGCATGTGATCGCGGACGGCAGCATGACCCGCAGCGGCGACATCGCCAAGGCGCTGGCGCTGGGGGCGGACGCCGTGATGGTCGGATCGCCGTTCGCCCGTGCCGCGCAGGCGCCGGGCAGCGGGTTCCACTGGGGCAGCGAGGCGCACCATCCGGAGTTGCCGCGCGGGGCCAGGCTCGACGTCGGCACGGTCGGCACCATCGAGCAGATCCTGCACGGCCCGTCGACGGTCGCCGACGGCTCGATGAACCTGATGGGCGCGCTGCGGCGGACCATGGCGACGTCCGGGTACTCCGACCTGAAGGAGTTCCAGCGGGTCGAGGTCGTCGTGACGCCGGGCTCGCAGCGGCGCTGACCTGCCGGCAGCGGCATGGATCACTGCCGGCAGGCCGGCCGCCGCTGGTCGCGGCCGGCGGGCGTAGCGTTCGGACTGTGATGGCCGGTGGCGGAACGACGGTCAGGCTGGGACCGGCGGAGCGGGCTGCGGCGCTCGCCGAGCTCGCGGCGACCGAGCATGAGGTGCTTGTCGTCGGCGGCGGGATCGTCGGCGCTGGTGTCGCGCTCGACGCAGCCACCCGCGGGCTGTCCGTCGGCCTGGTCGAGGCCAGGGACTTCGGCTCGGGGACCTCGTCACGGTCGAGCAAGCTCATCCACGGCGGTCTGCGTTACCTTGAGCAGCTCAACATCGGGCTGGTCAGGGAGGCGCTGGCGGAGCGGTCGCTGCTGCTGCAGCGGATCGCGCCGCACCTGGTCCGGCCGGTCTCCTTCCTCTTCCCCTTCACCCATCACGTCTGGGAGCGCGCCTACGTGGGTGCCGGGGTCACCGCCTATGACCTGCTTGGCTTCTCGCTCGGGCAGGCCAGAGGGCTGCCCGGGCACCGGCAGCTGACCCGGCGGGCAGCGCTGCGGCTGGCGCCTGCGCTCCGGCGGTCAGCCCTGACCGGCGCGCTGGTGTACTGGGACGCCCAGGTCGACGACGCCCGCTACGTGATGATGCTGGTCCGGACCGCCGCCAGCTACGGCGCGCACGCGGCGTCCCGCACCCAGGTGACCGGCTTCCTGCGGGAAGGCGAGCGGGTTACCGGCGTTCGTGCCATCGACCTTGAGTCCGGGACCAAGGTGGAGATCCGGGCCCAGCAGGTGGTCAACGCGACCGGGGTGTGGACCGACGAGATCCAGGCCATGGTCGGCGGGCGCGGCACGATCAACGTGCGCGCGTCCAAGGGGATCCACCTGGTCGTGCCCAGGGACCGCATGCAGTCCGGCACCGGGATCATCCTGCGGACGCCGGTCAGCGTGCTCTTCGTCATCCCGTGGGGGCGGCACTGGATCATCGGTACCACCGATACCGACTGGTCGCTGGACAAGGCGCACCCGGCAGCCAGCCGGACCGATATCGACTACGTACTCGACCAGGTCAACCGGATCCTCGCCGTGCCGCTGACCAGGGACGATGTCGAAGGTGTCTACGCGGGCCTGCGGCCGCTGCTGGCCGGTGAGTCAGAGTCGACCTCGAAGCTGTCGCGTGAGCACACGGTCGCCCATCCGGTACCTGGCCTCGTGATGATCGCGGGCGGCAAGTACACCACCTACCGGCTGATGGCGCGCGACGCGGTGGACGCGGTCGCACACGGCCTGGACGGCAGGGTGGCGCCGTCCTGCACGGACGTGGTGCCGCTGGCCGGCGCCGACGGCTACGTGGCGCTGTGGAACGCGCGGTACACGCTGGCCAGGTCATCCGGCCTGCACGTGGCGCGGATCGAGCACCTGCTGCACCGCTACGGCGCGCTGGTCGGCGAGATCATCGACCTGATCGCGGCCGAGCCGAGCCTGGGCCGCCCGCTGGACGGCGCCGACGACTACCTGCGGGCGGAAGTCGTCTATGCCGCGTCGCACGAAGGAGCCCGTCACCTTGACGACGTGCTGGCGCGGCGCACGCACATCTCCATCGAGACCTGGGACCGCGGGGTGGCCGTGGCGCAGCAGGCAGCCGAGCTGATGGCCGGCCCGATGCGGTGGAAATCGCGCCAGGTGACCAGGGAAGTCGAGCATTACCGGGCCAGGATTGCCGCGGAGCGGGCGTCGCAGGACGCAGGCTCCGACCTGGACGCCGACGCGATCAGGCTCGGCGCGCCGGACATCGTGCCGGTCATGGGCAACGGCGCAGTCGGCGGCTGATCAGGCCCGGGCCCGGACGCCGCCACGGAGATGATTACCGGCCGCGACAGCACCTCCGGGCACCGGGACAACGGAGGCAGGCCGGAATCCTCGATCATTGGCCGTCGGCTGAATTGCCTGAGCTATGCTGATCAGCGGTTAGGCGAGATTGACCGGTAAGCCAGTGCTAATAGCTGTGGCGGCCCAGGTCCGGAGGTGATTACGCTATGGCGGGCCCAGCCGTCCGCAAGTATCTGCTCCCGCGCGAAGCAGAGTTCCCGGTTATTACCGTGCGGCGGCATCCGGCCGTCCTCACCCGTGCGGTCACCCGGGCGATGGGCGGGCTGCTGGTAGCAGCCGTAATGAGCGCAGCCATCTTGCACGGCAATAATGTGCTGCTCAGCATCACCTGGCTGCTATGGGCAATCCTGGCCCTGCGACTGGCCTGGGGTATAGCTAGCTGGTTCGTCAACTATTTCGCCGTCACAGCCGAGCGCGTGATGCTGACATCCGGGTTAGCTACCCGGAAAGTAGAGTCGGTGCCACTAGGCTCCGTAACGGACCTAACAATTCAGCGTTCGTTTGCGGGCCGGATGATCGGATATGGAACGCTGATCATGGAATCTGCCGCCGCGCAGCATGAGGTGCTGTATCTCGATTACGCTCCGTACCCAGAGCAGCTTTACCTTGAGATTTACAACCTGATCACGCCTCCCGCGGTAGCTGAGGAAAAGCCTGCGAACCCGGCAGGCACATCACCGCCCGGGGCCGGGAATAATCCTGAACCGAGCGACCGTCCTGGCATGGATGAGCTCTGACCAGCTGCGGAATGGTGCGCATTAATGGCATGTGCCGCCGGGCAGCATCAAGGCAAGCGGCGGGCACAAGGAATCCGGCTGAAACTGAGGCATTGCACAATCGCAGTCAGGCAAACTCGTCGGATAACGGCTGAGGTAACAATTCAGTCACTTGGCACGACGTCGCGCGTAGTCGCATACTAACGTCATCTGCCGTGATACGCAGTGATTGCCGTCAATGCCAGCGCCAGCGGCCGGCTGTCCGTCTGGATTGCCGGAAAGATCCCGGTTGGCTGGTTGGCGCGCGCCGCTGCACGTGGCGGGGCGAGAACTACGAAGTCGCCCCGGGTTCCGGCTGCTCAGCCCATGGCCGTAGGCAGAAATGACATTACGGCCGAGCCGGTCCGCGACGATTGCGCTCCTGCTGTCGCCAGTCGGGATCGTATTGATCTCAGCGACCAGGATCCTAATAATCGCGGACTATAGCCCGGCTACCGCCTCGACGATCGTGTCGTCAGGAGGCTACGTCGATGCGGTTCTCGGGACGGTTATCCCGCTGGTTCCTGTTTTCATGCCTTACCTTGCGCTGATATTGCTGCTCTTCAATCGTGTCGTAGTGAGCCTCCTGACGTTTCTGGCGGCCGCTTTCGTGTCGTCCACGCCGATGACCTTGGAAGGCGTGCTCAGCTTCATGCGAAAGGATGTCCAGGAGTCGCTCAACTGGGTTCAGGGGCATTTGCTGATAACGGTGCTCCTGGGCGTGCCATCCCTGGTCCTTCTCCTCGCGGAGGTCTTGGACCGAGGCTTCTATGCATCGCTCAAGACGGCAGCGGCATTTGCTAGCCTCGCGCTGCTTCCGCTGGTGTTCGCAATCTATCCACTACCGTTGAGTAATGCTAATAATTACTACAGCGGGCTGCTGAGGCAGCCCTGGCTGCCAGCCGTAAGAATCACGCTTCATTCTGGCCGCGACGTCATCGGCTATGTGCTCTCATCCGGCGATAAGTGGGTCGTCGTGCTGCTGGCTGAAAGCCGGACCGTCCGCTACCTTCATGCGGACAACGTCGCCAGGCAGACGGTGTGCCAGATAGGCGGCCCGGAGACGGCCCGACCCCTTGTCAGCCTGGTCGCGACCGTGCCGCAAGTGCCTACGTGCGAGACGGTGGCCAGGCCAGTGCCGGGCGACGGCAAGCGGCCCGCGCCGCGACTGCTTTCCCCTGCAGGTGGCGGGCCGCGGCCGGTGCGCTAGCAGCCGGTCCCTGGCTGGTTCCGCCCGGCCCGCCGCAGCGATGGCGCGGCCCACGGCACCCGGCCAGCTAGCCAGTCGCCTGCCTGGCCGATGGCGCGTCGATGCATGCGCGCCGCAGGCCGGCGGGGCACTGGGCCGCCCCCGCGGAACTAGACTTCCGGCATGGCCCGACCACGTGTCTTCTCTGGCATCCAGCCCACGGCGGACTCCTTCCACCTCGGCAACTACCTGGGCGCGCTGCGCCAGTGGGTGGCGCTGCAGGAGACCCATGACGCCGTGTACTGCGTCGTGGACCTGCACGCGATCACGTTGCCGCAGGACCCGGCCCTGCTCAGGCGGCGGACCAGGACAGCGGCCGCGCAGCTGCTCGGCGCCGGGCTCGATCCGGACCGGTGCATCGTGTTCGTGCAGAGCCAGGTTCCCGAGCACGCGGAGCTGGCCTGGGTGCTCGGCTGCATCACCGGGTTCGGCGAGGCCAGCAGGATGATCCAGTTCAAGGACAAGGCCGCGCGGGCCGGCGCTGACCAGGCCAGCGTCGGCCTGTTCACCTATCCGGTCCTGCAGGCGGCGGACATCCTGCTGTACGCGACCGACCAGGTGCCGGTCGGCGAGGACCAGCGCCAGCACCTTGAGCTCACCAGGGACCTGGCGCAGCGCTTCAACCACCGGTTCGGCAGTACGTTCGTGGTTCCCGGGCCGTACATCCTCGCCGACGTCGCGAAGATCACCGACCTGGTCGAGCCAACCGCGAAGATGAGCAAGTCGTCGTCCTCGCCGCAAGGCATCGTGGACGTGCTGGACGAGCCTGCCGCGATCCGCCGGAAGATCGCCAGGGCGGTGACCGACGCGGGCAGCGAGGTCCGCGCCGATGAGCAGGAGAAGCCCGGCATCACCAACTTGCTGCGGATCTACTCGGCGCTGTCCGGGGAGAGCGTCCCTGGCCTGGAGGCCAGGTATGCAGGCGCGGGCTACGGGTCGTTCAAGAAGGACCTGGCCGAGGTCGTCGTGGATGCCCTCGCCCCGGTCCGGGAGCGGACCGAGAAGCTGCTCGCCGACGAGGCCGGGCTTGACCGGCTACTCGCGGCCGGCGCGGCCAGGGCGCATGAGATCGCCAGCCAGACCATGGCGGCAGTCCGGGACCGGGTCGGCTTCCTCCCGCCTGGCTAGCCCGGCGTTTGCGCGGGGTGTTCCGGCTCGGCTCCCGGTCAGCTTGCCCGGAGTAGGTGATGGCGCACGCGCGTGTTGCTTGTGGTGCTCGCGTTGCTCGCGGTTTGGCGTCTGGCGTTGCTCGCGGTGTTGGCGGTGCTCGTGGCGGGTGCTCGCGGTGTTGGCGGTGTTGGCGGTGCTCGCGGTGAGCGTTCCGCCTGGTGAATGGGGATCCGGTGTCGCTATAGCAGCACCTAAGCCCCATTCACCAGGCGGAACGCCGTTCCGTCGGCGTCAGAAACGGGCGTTGGGTTAACGAGGGCGGAAACCGGCCGGAAGTGGCTGCTTGCGCCCACGGAGCCGGGTGAGCGGCCGGAGGTGCGGGGGCAGGCCGGCTTCCGCTGGTCGGGCTAGCCCGCCGGCGGGCTAGCTGTTCTGCCCGGACAGGTTGGTGACGGGTCAGTACAGCTAGCCCGGCCAGCGGGCTCGGACCGGGCCGGCTTCGGCCGCCTGGTGGGCGGCCTAGCCGGACGACTGGTGCGAGGCAGGCCGCCGGGCCGGCCGCCTGCCAGCGGGGGAACCAGCTTGCCGACCGGGGCTACCTTGTGATCCATCGCGAAGCCCCAGTTCAGCAGCCGCTCGCCTGAGGTGATCTCGGTCAGCGGCCTGGCATGCAGAATGGTCACGATGAGCGTGACGCCGTGCCGCCTGGCCATCCCGATATAGGTGGCCCTGGCCCGGTCGGTCCAGCCGATCTTGCCGCCGATGCCGCCGCGGTACTGCATCAGCAGCGCGTTCTGGTTGACCAGGGTCACCCATTTCCGCCGCTTCAGGTGGAATCTGGCCGCCAGCGTCGAGTCGTACTTCATGAAGGCCGGCATGGCAAGCGCGCGCCGGGCCAACAGCGCCTCATCGTAGGCGGAGACATGCTGGTGCGCGGCGGGCAGGCCGTTCGGGTCCTTGGCCAGCACGTCATACGCCTGCAGCCAGTGCGCCTCGGCGTTCATCAGCGCGATCGCCCGGTGGAAAGAGCCGGTGGCCTGGGCGAGCGACACCGCCGCGTCGTTGGCCGAGATCAGCAGCAGGGCCTTGAACAGGCTGGACACCTGGTAGCGGCGGCCGCGCTTGAGCCCGACCACGTTCGGCTGGACCGAGGTGGCCCGCCGGGTGGCCACCACCTCGGCGTCCGGGTTCAGCAGCGGAATCAGCGTTACGGCGGTCAGCACCTTGAGCGTGCTCGCGGGCGGGAACTCGCCGTGCGGGTCCTTGGCCGCCAGCACCTGGCCGGTGCCGGCATCGGCGATGACGTACGCCGATGCGGGCACCCGCGGCAGCCGGCGTCTGCCGCGAGCCGGGTAATGCACGATGATGCCGCGGGCGGCCAGTTGCGGCCCGCCGACCGTCCACTGCCATGCCGGCCGTCCGGCAGCGGCGCTAGCGGTGCCGGGCTGGCCGCCGGCTGCCCGCCCGGCATTCCCGGGCTGCCCGGCATGCCCGGGCCGCCCGGGATGCCCGGCCTGTCCGTTCCGGCTGCCATGCCGGGGCCGCCCGGCCTGGGCCGGCTGCCCGGAGTGCGCCGCCTGTCCGGCCAGCGCTGACTGCCCGGGCCGCGCATTCGGCAGCGCCCTGGCCGGCCGCAGCGCCACGGCCGCGATTACCAGTCCGCTGGCCAGCACGGCGAGCACAACCGCGGTCCCGCGGGCACGTGGCATGGGCATACTCCCGGTACGCAGCGGATGCGGCCGTGACGAGCCAGCCCTGGCATTCATTCGACTGGCGGCGCCGCAGCACAGCCCGGCTGGCGGCACCTCAGCAGCCTACGCGCGCCTGCCAGGCTCGAGTGGTAACTGGCTGTAATTCTGCCGCTTAAGCCGCGTTCCATGCCAGCCACAGCCCGGTTACCAGGCAACGGTCATCCCGGTGACGGCGCTGCTCATGCCGCCGGTGCCGCCGGGCAGCCTTACCTCGAGGAGCCTTACCCGGCCGGTGGCGATCGCGACCAGGGCCACCCGCAGCACCGACAGGGCCCCGGGCTTCCTCGGGTGGCGGATCGAGTAGGGCGCGAGCAGGTACCGTCCCTGCGGGCCGAGCGCGATCGGGCAGGATCCGGTGACCGGCCTGGCGGAACCGGTGATGGCAAGCCTGGTGATGGTCCGGCGCAGGCTGCCGGACCTGGTGCGGTACGCGGCGATCCGGATAGCGCGCCCGGCCCGCCCGCGAGCCTCGCAGCTGTACAGCGTGCCGGCTCCCGGGCTGAGCGCGGCCGCTGCCAGCAGCGGCCGGTAAGGCGGATAGCTGCGGCCGCGCACGATGCGGCTGCGCCGAGCCACCGGCCCGGATCGCGCAGTGACCCGCAGTACCCGCACGTCCTGCTGGGTGATCTTCGAGCCCGCTGCCAGCCGGAAGGCCGGGAAGGCGAGCAGCCGCCCGTTCGCCGACATCGACAGGGCGCCGCTCAGCGCCACGTTGCCGGTGGTCACGCCGCCGATGCTCAGGCCGCTCCAGCGCCTGGTACGCCCGCTGCGGACATGCACGACGGCGAGGTAGCCGCGGCTGCCCTTGGCGCAGCCGCCGATGGCGAGGCCGAGGAGGCGGCCGTCAGCGCTGGCAGCCAGGGACGCGACCTGGCCGGGCAGCCCGGGCAGGTGCAGCGGTGACGGTCTGCCTGGATGCCCGCGGCCGGTCAGCCGCAGCCGGTAGAGCCGTGTGCGGCACGAGTTCGCTGCCTGCTCGGCGAGCACGAAGGTGCGCCCGCCCGCCAGGGCGGCCACGCCGGTGGCCGCCAGGTGATGGTCCTGCGCCACGAGCTTGCCGGTGGCCGACTCGCGGATCTGCAGCGGGCCGGCGGCATGCGCCGTCGAGGGCAGGATGTCGGCGAAGTACCTGGGCCGCCCCGGGAGGGCGCGCTGGCCGGCCGCCGGGTGCCCGGCCACGGGGCCCGAGCGGGCCGCCAGGTGCGGGCTGGCCGCCGGGTGCGGGCTGGCCGCCGGGTGCGGGCGGGCAGCAGTGCGCGGGCTGGCCGCAGTGCGCGGGCGGGCCGCAGTGCGCTGGGTGGCTGCGCCGCGGCCGCCCGCATGCAGGCTGGCGGCGGCCGGGGCGACCCAGGCCGCCGGCCGGACGGCCGACGGCGGTCCGGCCGCGCAGCCGGTGAGCGGCAGAACGGCCGTGCCCGCCAGGGCGGCGCAGGCTAACCGGCAGGACCAGGAGCCCATGGACGGCTGCCGCGCGGCTGCCTGGTGCTGGCGGTTCAACATCACGTGCCTCCATGAGCGCGAGCCTCGGCGGTGCTCGCCGCCGCGCAGCGCTCCCGCCCTAATGACGCCGCCGCCAGCGCCATGGTTGCTGGATAGTCCCGCGGCCTTGCCGGGCGGCCCGGCCTGAGCTGGCTGCGCGGCCTGAGCTGGCTGCCCGGCCTGAACTGGCTGCCCGGCCTGAACTGGCTGCCCGGCCTGGATGGCCGGATGCCCGGATGACGACGTGCCGGGACTTTCGCCACCTATGCCGCGTTCGGCGTACGCCCTAACCTGGGAGCATGACGCGCGAGACGGAATCTGGACTGCCAGTCGAGCCGGTCTATCGTCCCGGGCAGCCCGGCTGATTTCGATCCGGACGCCCAGCTCGGCGAGCCGGGGGAGTACCCGTTCACGCGCGGGGTCTACCCGGCCATGTACACGGCGCGGCCGTGGACGATGCGGCAGTATTCCGGGTTCTCCACCGCCGAGGAGTCGAACCGCCGTTACCACCAGCTGATCGAGGCCGGCAGCACCGGCCTGTCCGTCGCCTTCGACCTGCCCACTCAGATGGGCTACGACTCCGATGCGCCGGCCGCCCGCGGCGAAGTCGGGAAGGTCGGCGTCGCTATCGACTCCGTCGACGACATGCACACGCTGCTGCGCGGGATTCCGCTCGAGTCGGTATCGACGTCGATGACGATCAACGCCCCGGCATCCGTTCTGCTGCTGCTTTACCAGCTGGCGGCGGACGAGCAGGGGGCCGGCTCGGCGAAGCTGTCCGGCACCATTCAGAACGACATACTCAAGGAGTACATCGCCCGCGGCACGTACATCTATCCGCCACAGCCGTCACTCCGCCTCGTCTCCGATACCTTCGCGTACTGCCATGCGGAGATCCCGCGCTGGAACACGATCTCGATCTCCGGATACCACATGGCAGAGGCAGGCGCTACCGCGGTGCAGGAGATCGCGTTCACGCTGACCAATGCCAGGGAATACGTGCGGGCCGCCATCGCGTCCGGCCTCGCCATCGACGACTTCGGTCCGCGGCTGTCGTTCTTCTTCGTGGCCAGGACCACGTTGCTGGAGGAAATCGCCAAGTTCCGCGCCGCCCGCCGGATCTGGGCCGCCATCATGCGGGACGAGTTCGGCGCCGTCGATCCGCGGTCGCAGATGCTCCGCTTCCATACCCAGACTGCGGGCGTGCAGCTGACCGCGCAGCAGCCCGAGGTGAACATGGCCAGGGTAACCGTCCAGGCGCTGGCGGCCGTCCTGGGCGGCACCCAGTCGCTGCACACGAACTCCTACGACGAGGCGATCGCGCTGCCGACCGAGAAGGCGGCCCGGCTGGCGCTGCGGACCCAGCAGGTGCTGGCCTACGAGACCGACCTGACCGCGACCGTCGACCCCTTTGCCGGGTCGTACGCGATGGAGTCGATGACCAGCGACATCGAGCAGGCCGCGGGCGAGCTGATGGCCCAGGTAGAAGAGCTCGGCGGCGCCGTCGCCGCGATCGAGCGTGGGCTTCCAGAAGGCCGAGATCGAACGTTCGGCATATCTCGTGGCCCGGCAGATCGACACCGGGGACCGCGTGATCGTCGGCGTCAACCGGTTCCGCCGGGACGGTGACGAGGCCTACCAGCCGCTGCGCGTCGACCCGGCTATCGAGCAGCAGCAGGCACAGCGCCTGGCCGAGCTGCGGGCCAGCCGCGACGGCGCCGAATTCAAGCGCCGGATCGATGACCTCAGGAAGGCCGCGGAGGGCACCGGCAACCTGCTGTACCCGCTGCGTGAGGCGCTCGGGTGCGCGCCACGGTTGGCGAGGTCTGCGACGCGTTGCGTGACGTATGGGGCGTGTACAAGCCGCCTGACGCGTACTGACGGCGCTGCCGCAGGGCTGGGCCGGAGGAGGAACCGCCGGCGGCGCGAGTCGGAGCGGCCAGGCTGGGTAGGAAAATCGTGGCGAAATAGGGCGGTTGATCATGTATGCGGACGGCTACCAGGGCATGTCCGCACGCCCGCTGACGCTGACCGCTGCTGGCAGCGGCCAGGCCCGCCAGCATCCGCTGGCCAGCCAGCGCGCGCAGGCCCCGGCCGCGCTGGTCCCGGCCGCGCTGGCCGGCCAGCTTGCGCAGTCCCCGGCCGCGCGGGCCTCGCGTCCCCGGCCGCGCGGCGGCCAGCTTGCGCAGCCCCCGGCCGCGCTGGTCCTGGCGGCCCTGGTCCCGGGCGCCCGGAACAGGCTCCCTGGCCTGCAGCCGGGCCGCCACTCGCGCCGTTCCGGCAGTTCCCCCCGGCAGCGGCAGTCTCACTGAGTTCCGCGCCGCTTGCGACGCAATGCATGGAGGTTGGTCCGTGGCTATCAGGTGGAATCCCTCTCGCGGCGCCACTGTCGGGGTCGAGTGGGAACTGCAGCTCATCGATGCCGGCAGCAAGATGCTGCGCCAGGACGCCAGGGAAGTACTTGCGGCAGTGCCGGGGCGTACCGAGTCGGGCGACCATCCGAAGCTGCGTTACGAGCTCATGCAGTCGACCATCGAGGTAGTCACCGGCATCTGCAGCACCGTTTCCGAGGCCAAGGCTGACCTTGCTGCGACAATCGCGCAACTTGAGCGGATCACCGGCAGGCGCGGTACGATGCTGGCCTGTGCCGGAACGCATCCCGTTAGTGACTGGCGAGATGCGAAGATGGCGCCCATTCAGCGCTATGCAGAACTCGTCGAGCAGTTGCAGTGGCTGGCCCGGAAGATCCAGACCTTTGGTGTCCATGTTCATGTGGGCATCCGTGACGGGAGCAAGGCGATCCCCATCGTCAATGCACTCGCTGCATATCTGCCGCATTTCCTGGCGCTGACCGCGTCGAGCCCGTACTGGAGCGGGCAGGACACGGGGCTCGCTTCGAGCCGGGCGGTTGTCTTCGGCGGGCTGCCCACCTCGGGGCCGCCGCAGCCGCTGAAGGATTGGAGTGAGTTCGAGGAGTACATGGACACGCTGCTTCGCGCCGGCACCATCCGGAGCATCAAAGAGGTGTGGTGGGACATCCGGCCGCACCCGGATTTCGGCACGGTCGAGATCCGGATGTTCGATGGCGTCCCCACCTTGCGCGAGGTCGGCATGGTGACGGCGTTGTCGCAGTCCCTCGTCCAGCTCTTCGACATCCAGCTAGACCGCGGCTACCGGCTGCCGAGCCCGTCGGCCTGGGTCATGCGCGACAACAAATGGCGTGCCACCAGGTACGGCCTTGACGCGATCGTGATTACCGACGAGTCCGGGTCGACCGCGCCGCTCCGCGACGAGCTTTTCGAGCTGGCGCACGAGCTCAAGCCGGTGGCTGACCGGCTCGGCTGCGGCCCGGAGCTCGACGTGGTCGCCGAGGTGCTCGACCGCGGCGCCTCGTATGAGCGCCAGCGTGCGGTGGTCGCCGAGGGCGGCGACCTCGCCGACGTGGTTGACGCGCTGGTCACCGAGTTCACGGAGGATCGCTTCGTCGTCCCGGGGGAGGCCGCGCATGCGAGAACGTGACCTCGAGGGCGAGCTCGAGACGTTTATCACCGGTCACGCCGACGAGCTCATTGACTTCCGGCGCGACCTGCATGCCCACCCCGAGATCGGCTATCACGAGCACCGGACGACCCGGCGGGTCGCGCTCAGGCTCGCGGCGGCCGGCCTCCGCCCGGTGATCCTGCCCAAGGGCACCGGGCTGGTGGCCGACATCGGCGATCCGGCCGCCAAGGGGCCGGTGGTGGCGCTGCGCGCCGATCTCGACGCGCTGCCGATCGCCGACGAGAAGAACGTGGCCTACCGCTCTACGGTGCCGAACGCGTGCCACGCATGCGGGCACGACGTGCACACCACGATCCTGGTCGGGGCCGGCCTGTTCCTGGCCCGCCGGGCGGCGGCCGGGCTGCTGCACGGCCGGGTCCGGCTGATCTTCCAGCCGGCCGAGGAGGTGCCCGGCGGCGCGCTCGACGTGCTGGCGGCCGGCGGCATCGCGTCGGTGGACCGGATATTCGCCCTGCACTGCGATCCGCGCCTTGACGTCGGGAAGATCGGCACCAGGAGCGGGCCGATCACCGCCGCATGCGACAAGATCACGGTGCGGGTAACCGGCCCTGGCGGGCACACCGCGCGGCCGCACCTGACCGCCGACCTTGTGTACGCGCTCGGGAAGATCATCACTGAGCTGCCTGCCGCGCTGTCCCGCCGGGTCGACCCCAGGTCCAGCCTGAGCCTCGTCTGGGGCCGGGTGAGCGCCGGGTCAGCGGCGAACGCGATCCCGGACGACGGCCTGGTGGAAGGAACCGTGCGCTGCCTGGACGACGAGGCCTGGCATGCGGCGCCGGACCTGCTCAAGGCGCTGCTTGAGTCCGTCGCCAGCGCCTACGGCGTGCTGGCGGAACTGACCTACCTGCGGAACGTGCCGCCGACAGTCAACGAGCCCGTGTCCACGGCGATGATCGAGGCGGCCGCCGAGCGGGTGCTCGGGCCCGATGCATGCACGCCTGCCCCGCAGAGCCTGGGCGGAGAGGATTTCGCCTGGTACCTCGAGTCGGTGCCCGGCGCGCTCTGCAGGCTCGGCAGTCGCAGGCCGGGATCGGACGATGACTTCGACATCCACCAGGCCGCCTTCGACGTGGACGAGCGGGCCATCGGGGTGGGCGTCCGGCTGATGGCGGCGACCGCGCTCACGGCGATCTGCGGTGACGAGGCGGCGACGGACCGGCTGCCCGGCGGCGTCAGCGCCTGACCGGGCCAGCCTGACGGTGGCCGGGAGCACGGGTTCGGCATAGGCTCCGCTTGGACCTAGAGTGGGCTCACGCGGGCGCCGCCGGAGCGGCGGGGCCGGGCCGAGTCACGGGAGATCATCGGCGGTGTCTACACAGCAGGAGCGGGCCCGCCCTGGCGATGAGCCAGGCCGCGCGGGAGATCAGCCCGGCCGCGCGGGAGATCGGCCGGCCGGGCCGGCGACGTAGGCAGCGGCGCGCGGAAGGTCTTCCGGCTTCCCGGCCCGGTCGTGCTGTGGTGGGCGTGGGTTGTCTTCGCCGTCGCCAACCTGGTCGACCTGGCCGTTCAGGGACACGACAGGACGTCGCTCCAGATCGCGGTCGCCCTGCTTGCCATCACCGGCCTGGTCTACGCGTGCGCGCTGCGGCCGCGGGTCATCACTGACTCCGACGGCCTCACCATGCTGAACCCGATCCGCGACTACCGGGTGCCGTGGGGCCGGGTCAGCGATATCTACCTGGGCGAGTCCGTTCAGGTGCACTGCTCGCCGGGGGCGTCGTCAGCGAAAGTCAAGGTGCTGCACAGCTGGGCGCTGTACTCGCCGCGCCGCTCCAGGCTCAAGGCCGAGGTCCGGGGCCGCCGGTGGGACCGGAACCAGGCGAGCCGGCCGGGCGGTTACGGCCGGATGCCGGTCGAGGCGCGGGAAACGGCGAAGCAGACCAGCGTGGAGCTGATGGCCAGGGAGATCCAGGGCATGGCCCGCCAGGCCCGCGAGCAGGGCGCGGCCGACGGCCCGGTCGTCCCCAGCTGGGCCTGGCCGTCGCTGGCCGCTTTCGGCGTGCCCGCGCTGGTGCTCGTCCTGCTGATCGTCATCGGCTAGCCCGGCGTGACCGCCAGCCCGGCGTGACCGCCAGCCCCGGCGTGACCGCCAGCGCGGCGTGACCGCCAGCGCGGCGTGACCACCAGCCCGGCGTGACGCCAGCCCTGGCGCGGCGGCCTTGACTTCAAGTTTGCTTTAACGTCCATGCTTGCTGCCATGGCCGTGATGACGACGATGACGACGATGACGACGGCAGCACCAGAGCAGGCCAGGGCGAGTTACGGCTTCGCCGCCCTGCCGGGCCTGATGTCGCTGATGACCGGGGACGAGAAGCACGACCACGCCGCCGAGTCCACCCTCGACGTGCTGTGGGTGCTTTACGACCGGGTGCTGCGGGTGAGCCCGGAGACGCTGGAGTCGGCGTCCAGGGACCGGTTCTACCTGTCCAAGGGTCACGGCCCGATGGCGTACTACGCGGTACTTGCCGCGAAGGGCTTCATCGATCCCGGGATCCTGCCAGGCTTCGCGACGTTCTGCTCGCCGCTCGGCCAGCATCCGGACCGGACCCTGGTGCCCGGCGTGGAGATCTCCAGCGGCTCGCTCGGGCACGGCCTGCCGCTTGCCGTCGGCACCGCGCTCGGCCTGCGGGCGCTGGGACTGGCCGGCCCGCGGGTCTACGTCCTGATCGGCGACGGCGAGCTCGACGAGGGATCTAACTTCGAGGCAATCGCCGTTGCCCGCGCCGCCGCCCTGGACCGGCTGAACGTGGTCGTCGTGGATAACGCCACCGCGACGCACGGCTGGCCAGGCGGAATCGAGCGGCGATTCAGCGTCGAGGGCTGGTCGGCGACCCGGGTTGACGGCCGCGATCACGCCGCGCTCGAGGCGGCCCTCACCGCTGCGCATCCCGGCCGGCCGCACGTGGTCGTCGCCGCTACCGGGACGGCAGCCCGATGACCGCCGCCACAGCAGCGGAGGTCCTGCCGGAGAACATGCGCGAGCGCTTCGTCCGCGTCACGGCCGGCCTGCTCGACGACGACCCGCGGCTCGCCGTGGTGCTTGCCGACATCACGGCCGAAGCGTTCGAGCCTGCCCGCCGCCGGCACCCGGACCGGGTGATCAACCTGGGCATCAGGGAACAGCTGCTGATCAGCGTGGCGGGCGGGCTCGCGCTGGCGGGCCTGCGCCCGATCGCGCACACCTTCGCCAGCTTCCTGATCGAGCGGCCGTTCGAGCAGATCAAGCTCGACCTGGTGCATCAGGGCGCGGGCGCGGTGCTGGCCAGCGCCGGCGCGTCCTACGGCGTCGCCGCGGGCGGCCGGACGCACCAGGCGCCGGGCGACGTGGCGCTGCTCGATACGCTGCCCGGCTGGACCGTGCACGTGCCCGGGCACCCGGACGAGGCGGAGCGGCTGCTGCGATCCGCCGCGGCCGCGGACGGGCTGGTGTACCTGCGGCTGTCGCTGGAGTCGAACGCCAGGCCGCTGGCGGCGGCCGGGGACGGGTTCACGGTGCTCAGGCGAGGCTCGCGCGGAACGGTCATCGCGGTCGGCCCGCTGGCTGACGAGGTGCTCAAGGCCACCAGCGAAATGGACGTCACCGTGCTGTACGCCGCCACCGTCCGCCCCTTCGACGGGGCCGCCCTGCGGGCCACCCTCGGCGCCGCTGACGTGATTCTGGTCGAGCCCTACCTGGCCGGCACTTCCGTGCCGCAGGTCGCCGAGGCGCTGGCCGGAATCCCGCACCGGCTGCTCGGGCTCGGGGTCGGCCGGGCTGAGCTGCGCCGGTACGGCAAGCCCGCGGAGCACCGGGCCGCGCACGGGCTGGATGCCGCGTCGCTGCGGGCGCGGATCGGCGGCTTCCTGACCTCGCTCGGCTACCCGCCGAACGAGGCGCAGGGCCGCGTCCGCAGCCACCTGACATAGTCAGCCGGGGCCCCGGCGAGCTCGGCAGCGTCGGCCACTATGCCGAGATAGCGGGCGGATGGCAGCCCGCCCTCGTAGTCGTTCAGCACGTACAGCCAGGCCAGGATGTCGCCTTCGAGCGTCGCCACCCGGACCCTGAGCTTGCGGTAATAGCCGATCGTCACGCCGTCCCAGCGGTCGAGGGCGCGCTCATCGCCTTCGGACAGCTCGTAGAGCACGACGAACACGCGCTCGTCGGCATCCTCGACCACGGTTGCCAGGGCGCCTTCCCAGCCGATGTCCGCACCGCCGAAGGTGAGCCGCCAGCCTTCCAGCCAGCCGGTGCCCTGCTGCGGTGAGTGCGGGCAGCGTTCTGCCATCTGCGCCGGGCTCATGTTGCTGCCGTATGCGGCATACAGCTCCACGGGGCATTAGCGTACGAGTCCTGGCGGCCGCGTGCGGCCTTGACCCGCCGGGACACCCGGCCCGGGATCGCGCCGGGCCGGATACCGGGAGGCGTGCGGCGGCCTGGCCGCATCGAGCAGAATGGGAAGCGTGAGCCAGCCGCGTGCGAAGGTCGTCATCCTCGGCGGCGGGCCGGGCGGATACGAGGCTGCCCTGGTGGCCGCGCAGCTCGGCGCCGAGGTCACGGTCAGTCGAACGGGACGGCCTTGGCGGCGCCTGCGTGCTCAGCGACTGCGTGCCGTCGAAGACGCTGATCGCCACGTCCGGCCTGATGGCCGCGCTGGACGGATCGGCCGGGCTCGGCATCCGGCTGGACGGGACGACCGGAACTGGCCGGGCGGCGGTGGACGCGTCCAGGCTGTATGCCAGGGTCCGGGCGCTGGCCGGGGCGCAGTCCGCCGACGTGGCTGGCAGGCTGGCAGCCGAGGGAATCGAGGTGCTGGCGGGCACGGGCAGGCTGGCCGGCCCGCGGAAGGTCACCGTCGGCGACCGGGTGATCAGCGCGGACGTCGTGCTGATCGCCACCGGCGCGCAGCCGCGGATGCTGCCCGGCGCCGTCCCGGACGGGGATCGCGTGCTGACCTGCCGCCAGCTCTACGATCTCGGCGGGCTGCCCGCCGAGCTCGTCGTCGTCGGCTCCGGGGTTACCGGCGCCGAGTTCGCCAGCGCCTACCAGGCGCTCGGCTCGCAGGTCACGCTCGTCTCATCGCGGGACCGGGTGCTGCCGCACGAGGACGCGGACGCCGCGGTGGTGGTCGAGGAAGTGTTCCGGCGGCGCGGGATGACCGTGCTCGGCCAGTCCAGGGCCACCGGGGTCAAGCGCACCGGCGGATGGGGTGGCCGTGACTGCTGGCCGACGGCCGGGTCGTGCCGGGCACGCACTGCCTGCTCACCGTCGGGATGGTGCCCGGTACCAGCGGCCTGGGCCTGGAGCAGGCCGGGATCACCCTTGACGAACGGGGCTTCGTGCCGGTCGACCGGGTATCGCGGACCTCGGCGGCGGGCGTCTACGCGGCCGGCGACTGCACCGGCGTGTGGATGCTCGCCTCGGTCGCGGCGATGCAGGGCCGGATCGCGATGTGGCACGCGCTCGGCGAGGCGGTCCAGCCGCTCCGGCTCAGCCACGTCGCCGCGACGATCTTCACCGAGCCGGAGATCGCCACGGTCGGGATCAGCCAGCAGGCCGTCGAGGCCGGCCAGGCCGACGCGCTGGTCGTCAGCCTGCCGCTGGCCACCAACGCGCGGGCGAAGATGCAGGGCTTCAGGGACGGGTTCGTCAAGCTGTTCGCCCGGCGCGGCAGCGGGATCGTGCTCGGCGGCGTGGTGGTCGCGCCGCGGGCAAGCGAGCTCATCCTGGCCGTGTCGCTGGCCGTCGAGCAGTTGCTCACCGTCGACCAGATCGCGCACACGTTCGCGGTGTACCCGTCCTTGTCCGGCAGCCTGACCGAGGCCGCCAGGAGGCTCATGCGCCCGGCCGGCGACGACGGCTAGTGGGCGGGATGGCCAAGGTCGGGATCATCCGGCACGTCCAGGCCGTGCTGCCGCAGCCGGGTCGCGCGGATGTCGTCCGCGTAGGCGGCCACCGTGAAGACGCTGCCGGACAGGATCAGCGCGACCATGGTCAGGCTGAGCCAGCCCGGGGCAGGCAGCAGCGTTTCGAGCAGGACCGCCACGACGACGCAGACCGGGATGATGACCGCGAGGTGCCGCCGCACGGTCCGGACCCGCCAGCCGGCGTCGGTCAGCTCATGCCGCACCCAGTCGACGTTCTCGGCCGGCAGCCGGAACCCGGCCGCGAACCGCAGCCAGCGCGCCACTCCCGGGTCGCCGGCCAGCCGGGCCACGGGCTCAGTCCCTGAGCTGGCAGATGACCGTGCCCGCCGAGACCGTCTGGCCGACCTCGACTTCCAGGTCGCCGACGGTGCCGTCCTTGTGCGCGGCCAGCGGCTGCTCCATCTTCATCGCCTCGAGCACGACCACCGTGTCGCCCGCTGACACCTGCTGGCCGTCGGCAGCGGCGATCTTGATGATCGTGCCCTGCATGGGGCTGACCAGCGCATCGCCGCCGCCGCCTGCCGCGCGTCCCCCGGCGCCTCGCTTGCGCCGTTCCCGGCCGGCGCCGGCCGGCCAGGCCCGCCACCCGGCCCGGCTGAGCCGCCGCCGGCCCCGCCAGCCACGTCGCCCGTCAGCCCGGCCGGAACGGTCACTTCAAGGCGCTTGCCGCCCACCTCGACCGTGATCCGCTCGCGCGCCGGGGGCGGCCCGTCCTCCCCGGCTGCCACCGCCGCTTCCTGTGCAGGCAGTTTCCCGGTGAACTCGGTCTCGATCCACCGGGTGTGCACCGTGAACGGCTCGGTGGTGAACGCGGGATCGCTGACCACCGCGCGGTGGAACGGCAGCAGCGTGGGCATGCCGCCGACCTCGAACTCGGCCAGCGCGCGGCGGGCGCGCTGCAGCGCCTGGCCGCGGCTGGCCCCGGTCACGATCAGCTTGGCGACCAGCGAGTCGAACGCCGGCGGCACGGTCATCCCCAGGTCGTAGCCGGAATCCAGCCGGACGCCGGGGCCGGACGGCGGCCGCCAGGCCGAGATCGTGCCCGGCGCCGGCAGGAAGTTCCGGCCCGGATCCTCGGCGTTGATCCGGAACTCGATCGAGTGCCCGCGGGCCACCGGGTCGCTGTAGTCGAGTTCCTCGCCGTCGGCGATCCGGAACATCTCCCTGACCAGGTCGATCCCGCTTACTTCCTCGGTCACCGGGTGCTCGACCTGAAGCCGGGTGTTCACTTCGAGGAACGACACCGTGCCGTCCTGGCCGATCAGGAACTCGCAGGTGCCTGCGCCGGTGTAGCCGGCCTCGCGCAGGATCGCCCTGGACGACTCGCGCAGCAGGGTTTCCTGCGCCGCGGACACGAACGGCGCGGGCGCCTCCTCGACGACCTTCTGGTGCCGCCGTTGCAGCGAGCAGTCCCTGGTACCGACGATCACCACGTTCCCGTGGGCGTCGGCCAGGCACTGCGTCTCCACGTGCCTGGGCCGGTCCAGGTAGCGCTCGACGAAGCAATCACCCTGGCCGAACGCGGCAACGGCCTCGCGGACCGCCGACTCGAACTTCTCCGCGATCTCCTCCATGGTGCGCGCCACCTTGAGCCCCCGGCCGCCGCCGCCGTAGGCCGCCTTGATGGCGATCGGCAGGCCGTGCTCGGCCGCGAACGAGGCCGCCTCCCGCGCGCCTGACACCGGGCCGTCGGTGCCCAGCGACAGCGGCGCGCCGACCTTGCGGGCGATATACCGGGCCGCCGTCTTGTCGCCGAGCGCCCCGATGGCGGCCGGCGGCGGGCCGATCCAGGTCAGGCCGGCCGCGATGACCTCACGGGCGAAGCCGGCGTTCTCGGCCAGGAAGCCATATCCCGGATGCACCGCGTCGGCGCCGGATTCCGCGGCCGCCCGGAGAATCTTGGAAATATCGAGATAGCTCTCCGCCGCGCTCTGGCCGCCGAGCGCGAACGCCTCGTCGGCCATTGTCACGTGCAGGGCATCGATGTCGAGCTCGCCGTAAACGGCGACGCTGGCCAGCCCAGCGTCACGGCAGGCTCGCACCACGCGGACCGCGATCTCGCCGCGGTTGGCGATCAGGACCTTGTGCACGAAACCGACTCCTCTCGACTGCGCAGAGTCTAGTGAGGAGCCGGCCAGCCGCGCGCACGGGCGCCGCTAGCGGGGCAGCGCACTGGCCCGCCAGCCACCTGGCCCGCGCGCCAGGGGCTCGCGTAGCAGCCGGGATTTAGACGACCATTTATTACGGATCCTTCGATCCCGGTCATCCTGGCTGGGCGGCGCCGCCGCCCGGGCCGCGACAATCGCGACCACCACGGCCGCGATCTCCTCCGCTGACGGGCTCCCTTTCACGATCTCGAGCACGGTAGCCCCGTCCGGATCGGGCGGCTGGACGGGACCGGGCGGGGCGTTCCCGTTAAATACCGGTTCTGTGCTCGGCTGCGTCGGCACGTCAGTTCCTCGACTTGCCGACGCCGATGCCGAACTGGCGGTGCACCCGCGCCCAGAAAGCGTCCCGCAGCCATTCCCTGGCCTCCTGGTAGGCGCGCAGCGAGAGGCCGAGTTCCTTCTCGGCGTCGACCAGCAGCTCCTTGTCGATCACCGGCGGCAGGATCGGGCCCGGCAGCAGGTCGCGGATGTTGTCCTCGCCGCGGGTCAGGATCCATTTCTGCGCGACATGCTCGCCCGCTTCCTCGACCCGCTCCCGCTCCGGGCCGAGCCTGGCCGGCCCGGCAGGAAGCACGGGACTGGGCTTGGCCAGCGGCCTGTGCCTGTCGCCGAACACCAGCGCCGGGTTCGGCCTGGCGGCCGCCGGCTGACCCCCGCGCCCGGGCGCGGCGGCTGGGACGGCCGCCGATTCGGCCGTGACCTGCCTGCTGAAGTACGGCTCGACGAAGGACCGCTCCAGCACCTGCACCGTGTCAGACTCCCAGACCAGCCGCTCGGCCTGGTTCGTGCCGTACGGCGGCTCGACCCCCCATAGGTGCACCCGCACCCCGAAGGCCTGGGCAGCCTCGACCGCGGGCACCATGTCCTCATCGCCTGCCACCAGCACGGCGTCGGTGATCGCGCGGTGCCTGGCCAGCGCCTCCATGTCCGCGCGGATCTGCGCGTCGACGCCCTTCTGCTGCCCGCGGGCGTTCAGGTTGCCGAGCCGCAGCTTTACCCAGGGCATCTGGGCGATCACCCGCTGGTCGATGGTCGGCACCCGGTCCCTCGCCGCGTCGTACCAGTACACCCGCAGCAGCTCGCCCCGCACCTGATCGTCGGCGTGCCGGGTCAGGGCCTGGATCAGCTTGTCGGCGTCCACCCGGTACTCGCGCCGTGATGCGGCACTGAAGAGCAGTTCGCCCGCTGAGGCGTAGATATAGCCGACATCGATCATGATCGCGTAGCGGGAGAGCAGCGGAAGCGGCGAGCCAGTTTCGGTCATGGTGATCCGACTCTAGTGCCAGCCCGCAGCTAACCGGTGCGGACCGATCCCGGAACCGCAGGAAGCGCGGCCCGGCGGCGTCACTCTGGTGCCGAAGGTGCGGGAGGTGCCGGGGGCGCCGGTGCGGTCTCGGCGGCGGTCGCCGAGGCGTGCGCCGGGGCAGATCCGGCGGCCGGGTGGTCGGCGGGCAGCGCCGGGGCGGTGACCGCGGCCGGCCCGGCCGTGCGTGCGGGCTGCTGGTCGCCGCGGCGCCTTGCGCGCGCGAAGGCAAGCCCGGCGGCCAGGCAGGCGACCGGCTGAGCAGGCACGACGTAGCGGATGGAGAAGCTGGCCGTCACGTTGGGGATGATCAGCATGACCATGGCCGCGGTCCACGGATAGAGGGCCGGGCCGCCCCAGCCGCGCAGGCGGCGGAACCCGCCCCCGGCCAGCCGGCGCAGGATCCCGCCGAGCCCGATCAGCAGCACGATGCCGAGCAGCGTCCCGCGCAGGAAGCCGAAGCGCTGATAGCTGGCCATCCAGCCGGCGAACGGCGGCACCGCCCTGGTCGGCGTGGCGGCGCCGTGGGTGTAGTAGCGCTGGTCAGCCGCCAGCTCACGGCTGGTCGCCGCGCTGGCCCAGGTCCTGGTCGCGAAGGCGAACTGGTATTTCTCGCTGTGCAGCGCGCTGCGGCTGTCCGGCCTGCCCCAGCTGAACGTGAGCCAGAAGCCGTCAAGCACGGTCCTGGCGTAGTCACCGGGCTGGGCGGCAATGGCCCGCAGGGCGAAGTTCATCGCCAGCGCGTTGTTGCTGGCGGAGAACTTCGGCCCGGGCAGCGCCTTCAGCGGCGTTTTCGCCGCCCAGATGTAGGTGGGGCCGTCCGGGCGCTGTGCCACCGGCTGCCGCGGGCAGAGCACCGCCTCGTCCGCCGGGGGCCGGATGACCGAGCAATTGGCGAATGCCATGGTCCGCGACCACAGGAAGATTCCGTCGCTGTCGTTGAATGCCACCGTGTGGTAATTCACGTCGAACCAGGCGAGGTACATCACCAGCGGTATCGCGCCGGCCGCCAGTCCGGTTACCACGGCCCGCCAGCCGGCCCTTCGCAGCACCAGGTAGAGGACGAACAAGATGAGCAAGGGCAGCCCGGCGGGCCAGGTAATCGACGAGATCGCGAGCAGCGCCGCGGCCGCGCCTGTTGCCCACCGGGGCCGGTCGTCCGCGCCACCACAGGATGAGGGCCACCGCGGCGATCGCCAGGAAGCCGAATGTCGTGGTCGCGAGTATCTCCTGCTCAAGCTGCAGCTGGTAGGCGTCGAGCAGGACCGGGAGGGCAGCCAGCGTCGCGCCCCAGGCAGGCAGGCCGTAGCGGCGGAGCAGCGCGTAGATCGCCGCCGCGATGATGAGCCCGGCAAGGTGCTGGAGGGCGGTGACGACGGTGAAGCTGTGCAGCGGGCGCAGCAGGAAGAGCACCAGCCCGTAGCCGGACTGGCGCGAGATGCCGGGGATCAGCGAGAGGCCCGTGGTCAGGTAAGACGTCGAGTCGCCGCCGAGCCAGATGGCCGGCCGGAAGCCGAGCATGGTGATTATGCGCAGCGCAATGCCGAAGGCGAATGCGACGCTAAAAATCCAGTGTCTCGCTAGGAATTGTAGGGCATTACCACCCCTATTCATGGGGCGATCTTGCCACGCCGGCGCTAACGGCCATTTATGATCACGGAAATTTGCGTGCTGGCGCCGGGCGGATAATCCGTGATCATGAAATGCGCCGGGACGGGGCCGGGCGGGACAGGCGGGGTACCTGGCCGGTTACAGGGGTATGTTCCCGTGCTTCCGCGGCGGCATCGTCTGGCGCTTGCTGTGCAGCGCGCGGAGCGCCCGGATGACCTGGCCGCGGGTCTCCGCCGGGCGGATCACCGCGTCGACATAGCCGCGCTCCGCCGTGATGTAGGGGTTCGCGAGCGTATCCTCGTACTCCGTCATGTATTCGGCGCGGAGCTCATTTTGGTCAGCCGCCTCCGCCAGCTCGCGGCGGTACAAAATATTGACCGCGCCCTGCGCGCCGATCACCGCGATCTGCGCGGTCGGCCAGGCCAGGTTGATGTCGCCGCCGAGGTGCTTGGAGCCCATCACGACATAGGCACCGCCGTAGGCCTTGCGGGTGATCACCGTGATCTTGGGCACGGTCGCCTCGGCGTAGGCATAGATAATCTTGGCGCCGCGCCGGATGATGCCGTCCCACTCCTGGTCCGTGCCCGGCAGGAAGCCCGGCACGTCGACGAACGTCAGTACCGGGACGCTGAACGCGTCACAGGTCCGGACGAAGCGCGCGGCCTTCTCCGCTGCGTCGATGTCCAGGCAGCCGGCGAAGTGCATCGGCTGGTTGGCCACCACGCCGACTGGCATCCCGGCCACCCGGCCGAAGCCGACGACGATGTTCTGCGCGAAGCCGGCGTGGATCTCCAGGAACTCGGCGTCGTCGAGTACGTGGCCGATCACCTCGTGCATGTCATAGGGCTGGTTAGGGGAATCCGGGATGAGGCTGTCGAGTTCCTCGTCCGCCTGGGTGATCTCGAGCACGTCGTCGCCGTCAGCAGCCGGATAGACGGGCGGATCCTCCAGGTTGTTGGACGGCAGGTAGGAGAGCAGCTCCCGGGCGAAGTCCAGGCAGTCGGTCTCGTCCGCGGCCTGGTAGTGCGCCACGCCGGACTTGGTGTTGTGCGCGTGCGCGCCGCCCAGATCCTCGAAGCTGACCTCCTCGCCGGTGACCGTCTTGATGACGTCAGGGCCGGTGATGAACATGTGCGAGATGCCGTCGACCATCAGCGTGAAGTCGGTGATCGCGGGGGAGTAGACGGCGCCGCCCGCGCACGGGCCCATGATCAGCGAGATCTGCGGGATCACCCCGGAGGCGACCACGTTGCGGTAGAAGACCTCGCCGAACAGGCCGAGGGCGACCACGCCTTCCTGGATCCGCGCCCCGCCGCCGTCGTTGATGCCGATGATCGGGCAGCCGGTCTTCAGCGCGTGGTCCATCACCTTGACGATCTTCTGGCCGTAGACCTCGCCGAGCGAGCCGCCGAAGACGGTGAAATCCTGGCTGAACACGCACACCGGCCGCCCGTCGATCGTGCCGTAGCCGGTCACGACGCCGTCGCCGTAAGGCCGGTTGGCGGCCATCCCGAAATCGGTGGCGCGGTGCCTGGCGTGCTCGTCAAGCTCGGTGAACGACCCCGGGTCGAGCAGCTGGTCGACCCGCTCGCGCGCGGTCATCTTGCCCTTGGCATGCTGCCGCTCGACGGCTCGCTGCGACCCGGCGTGTACCGCCTCCCGGCGGCGCCGTTCCAGATCAGCTATCTTGCCGGCGGTGGTGTGCGGGGCTGGCTGGGCGTCCGGGTCTGACTGCGCGGCGGCATCGACGGGCGCTGGGGCATCGGTGGCCATGCCGCTCAGGTTAGGCCAGGGCAGCGGCCGCGGCGTCGCGAGGGCCGTTCTTCCCGGCGGCTGCAGGCTCGGCCAGCCGGTAGTGCCGCGGCCAGCACGGGAAGCGAGCGTCGGCGCCCAGCCCGGCGAGCAGCTGATCAATGGCGTCGCGGCAGGTCTGGTCGGCAGGCGTGTAGACGACGATCCGCGTGCCTGGCGTGGCGAGCACGCCGAGACTGGTGGTCGTCATGGCCAGCCGGGGATGCGCCGGATGCCGGAAGATCTTCAGGTAGGTGACCTGGCTGGCCACGTCCTGCTCGGCCCACAGCCGGGTGAAATGCGGGCTGGCCGCCTGCAGCCGGCGCACGAACCCGGTCCAGGCCGGCTCGCCGACGTGCCGCCCGTAGGCTCCGCGCAGCTGGGCGACGAGGGTAGGCAGCTGTGCTGCCCGGTTCACGTACGGGTTGCAGCAGTCCGCGCAGGTGAAGCACATCCAGAGCGTGTTGCGCTCGCCCGGTGCGGCGCCGGTCATGCCGGGCCACAGGGCGGCGTAGGGCGCGTTCCAGGCGAGCAGGTCAAAGCGCTCGTTGAGGACGCTCGCCGGCAGCGGCGAGAGACTGTCCAGGATGTCCTGGATCTCCGGTGCCACCTGCGGGCAGGACTCGGCGGCGGCGCCGGCCGCCGCGGCGTCCGGGACGTCCGCCAGCCGGTACAGGTGCTCTCGCTCTGCCTGGTCGAGCCGGAGGGTCCGGGCCACCGCGTCGAGCACCTGAATGCTCGCGTTGATCGGGCGGCCCTGCTCCAGCCAGGTGTACCAGGTGACGCCGACGCCAGCTAGCTGGGCGACCTCCTCGCGGCGCAGCCCGGCGGTCCGGCGGCGCAGCCCGGGCGGCAGCCCGACGTCCTCCGGCCTGATCCGTTCCCGGCGGCTGCGCAGGAACGCGGCAAGCTCGGCCCGCCTGATCTGCGCTGCGCCCGGCCGGTCCCGGTCCGCTCGGCGGTCCCGGTCCGCTCGGCGGTCCTGGTGCTCTCGGTCGTTGCGGTGGCCCGGGCGGTCCCGGTCCGCTCGGCGGTTCCGGTCCGCTCGGCGGTCCCGGTCCGCTCGGCGGTCCTGGTGCTGGCGGTCGTCGCGGTGGTCATGTTTCCATCCTCACCCAGCTGGCCCAGCGCTGCCAGGTGCTGCTGATACCAGGATAAACAGGCTCTCGGTACTGGCATCGAGTCCGCGGCAGGCTCTAAGCCATGACAGACCTCAGTGTTAGCCGTCAGGACCTTGCCGTTCATTCCGGCGACGCCGGCCGGGCCGGGCGGCGGACCGCACGGCTCCGGGGCGCCCGGCCAGGCGTACTGCTCGCGATCGTGCTGGCCGGCCAGTTCATGGCGGTGCTCGATGCCTCGGTGGTGAACGTGGCTGCCCCCGCCATTCACGCCGGGCTGCACGCATCCGGGGCCGGGCTGCAGCTGGTCATCGCCGGCTACACGATCGCGTACGCGGTGCTGCTGGTAACCGGCGCCCGGCTGGGCGACCTGATTGGCCACCGGCACATGTTCCTGGCCGGGCTGGCCCTGTTCACGCTGGCCTCGCTCGGCTGCGGGCTGGCCCCGTCCGCCGGCCTGCTGATCGCCCTCCGGTTCGTCCAGGGCGTCGGCGCGGCCATCATGATCCCGCAGGTGCTGAGCCTGATCCAGCGGACATTCACCGGGACGTCCCGGGCCAGGGCGATGAGCGCGTACTCGGCCGTGCTGGCCGGCGGTATCGTCGTCGGCCAGATCGCCGGCGGCCTGCTGATCACCGCGAACCTGCTCGGCGCGACGTGGCGCCCGGTCTTCCTCGTGAACGTGCCGATCGGGGTGATCCTGCTGGCGGCCGGCTGGCGGATGCTGCCGGCCGGGCACCCCCAGCCCGGCCGCGGACTCGACTTGGCCGGCCTGCTGACGCTCTCGCCCGCGGTGCTCGCGCTCGTGCTGCCGCTCGTCCTCGGCCAGCCGGAACACTGGCCCGCCTGGGGCTGGGCCAGCATGGCAGGCAGCGCTGTGCTGCTCGGCTGCTTCGTGCTCGCCGAGCGGCGGCTGGCCGCCCGGGGCGGCTCGCCGCTCGTCCCCGGCCGGATCCTGCGCCTGCCGGGCGTAGCGGCCGGTATCGGCGCGCTGTTCGCCGTGATGTCCGTGTTCGGCGGGATGTTCTTCGCGCTCGCGCTCGAGTTGCAGAGCGGGCTCGGCGAGTCGCCGCTCCGCGCCGGGCTGACCTTCGCGCCATCAGCGCTGGCGTTCGCCGCGGTCAGCCTGAACTGGCAGCGGCTGCCCGCCCGGCTCCGCCCGTGGCTGGCGATCGGCGGATTCGCCGGCCTGGCGGCCGGGCTGGCGACGCTGGCGAGCCTGCTGCACGGCGGCGGCACCGGCGGGATCGCGCTGTACCTGGCGCTCGGGCTGATCGGCGGCTGCATGGCGGCGGCCTTCAGCCCGCTGATGACCTCGGTGCTGATGCGGGTCCCGGTCGCCGACGCTGCCGATGCGACCGGCATGATCGTGACGGTCAACCAGCTGGCGCTGGTCGTCGGGGTGGCGACGTTCGGCACCCTGTACCTGAACCTGGCCGGGCGGCTGCCGGCCCAGCCGGGAGCCGGCGCCTTCCGGCTGCTTTCTGCGCACGCGGAAACGACGACCTGCGTGGCGCTGGCGATCGCGGCGCTGCTCGGCGGCCTGCTCGCGGCGTTCCGGATGGTGGCCGGCCAGCCAGGAACCGTCCCCCCACTGCGTCAGGCAGCCGCAAGTAGCCGCGAGCAAAGGCTGGCCGCTAGGCAGCGGTAACCATGAACGCTGCCGGTTAGGTTGGCGACCATAGCGGCTGGGCGGCCCCCGGCGGCCCCAGGCGGTGCCGGGCGCCGAGGGCGGCCCCGGCGGCCCCCGGCGGCCCAGGGCGGCCCCGGCGGCCCCCGGCGGCCTCCGGCGGCCCAGGGCGGCCCCGGCGGCCGTGGCCGGCCCCGGGTAGTACCGGGCGGCCCCCGCTTGCCAGCTGTGCCCCGGGGTAACCCGATGGATGTGACAACGATGGGGTCAGAACCCTGTGGCTGCCACATTCATCGGGTTGGGCTGTGGCCGGCCCCGGGTGGTGCCGAGCGCCCCCCGCTTGCCAGCTGCGCCCCGGGGTAACCCGATGGATGTGACAACGATGGGGTCAGAACCCTGTGGCTGCCACATTCATCGGGTTGGGCACCGGGGGGGCGGCGGCGGGCGGGCTGAGCGGATCATGTGAAGCACGGTCGGCCAGGTCATCGCAAGCGCGACGTGCACCGTGCCCCGGTCAGCGTTCCTGGCCAGCGCGTTAGGGGACGGTATCCGGTTCGTCGCCTGAATCCGGCGGGATTCCTTGGTCGGCCGGGGCAGGCTCGTTCGGCCAGCCGGCCGGGAGCACGGCGGTGCCCGGATCGGTGTCTGTATCGGCCGGCGGTGTCGTGCCCAGTGGGTCGGCCGGGACCGCGGCGGGTGGCGGGTCGGCCGGGACCGCGGCGGATGGCGGGTCGGCCGGGTCGGCCGGGTCGGCCGCCGGGACCGGGGCGCCATCCGGCTCGGCATGCGCCGTCGTCGGCCCTGGGGTTACGGCTATGGCTGGCCCTGGGCTCTCGGCATGGGCCGTCGTCGGCCCTGGGCTCTCGGCATGGGCCGTCGCCGGCCCTGGAGTTACGGCTGTGGCCGTCGCTGTACTCGCCGCCGTAGCCGTCGCTGTGCTCGGCGTGGCCGCCGCGGTGGCCGGCTCCGGGCCCGGACCGCCGCGCCGGGCGAATGTCATCCCGGCCGCCAGGCAGGCCAGCGGGATCGCCACGATCGTGTAGCGGTACAGGGACTGGGTCAGCAGCGCGGGGAGCACGATGCTGATCGCGGCGATCAGCCACGGCAGCGCCTGCAGCCCGCCCCACCGCCGCCAGTCCCTGATGACCCCGGCCAGCCCGGCGAGTACCACGAGGAAGAAGACGAAGCCGGGGAAGTAGACCGGCAGCTGGTACAGGAACAGGAAGTAGGCGTACGGCTGGACCGGGTGGGTGTTCTGCGTCGTGTGCGCATACGCCCGCAGGTCCGCGATGTAGTACGACGGCAGCACCGCGATGTGCGGCGCGGTGGTGAAGCTCATCGTCTCGTGCGCCAGCGGCCGGTCCGTGGACAGGAAGACCAGCCCGATGTCCCTGCCGCTAACCCGCAGGTAGTCGAGCGGCTGGGCCTTGATCGCATCGATCGCGAACTGCCTGCCGAGCTTGTCGTTGTAGGCGTTGATGCCCGGATGCGCGTCATGCCGCCACCAGACGTCGGGTGCCCAAAGGTAGTCCGCCGACGTCGGCGCGGCCAGCAAGGACGACACGGACCAGGCCGAGGGCGGCGGCACGTGGATCGACTTCTCCCGGCTCGGGCAGAGCGGCAGCAGCCGGGCCGGCGGCTTGATGATGGCGCAGTTGGCGAAGCTCGTCGTGCGTGACCAGAGGAAGATGCCGTCGCTGCTGGTGATATTGAACTGGCCGTAGGAGTGATCGTAGGCGGCGGCGTAGCCGATCAGCGGTATCGCGGCGGCGGCCAAGGCGGCTGCCAGCGCTCGCCAGCCGACCCGCCGGGCGAGCATGAAGGCGAGCGCCACGAAAACGATCGGCAGGCCGTTCCCGCGCAGCACGGACGCGTAGGCGAGCAGCAGGCCGGCCACCGCGCACTGCCAGAGCCTCGGGGTGTGCTTGGTGAGCAGCACGGCGACGGCGAGCATGATCACGAGGCAGTACAGGGTGTCCGGCAGGATGTAGGACTCCAGCGCGATCTGCCGGGTATCGAAGAGGGTCGGGGCGGCGGCAAGCGCGGCACCCCACCCGGGCAGGCCGTGGTAGCGCAGCAGGCCGTACACGATCACCGCTATCGCGATGCCCATCAGGTGCTGGATCGTCGTGATCAGCAGCAGGCTGTGGAATGGCTCGAGCACCCGCAAGAAGAACGAATAGCCGGACGGCCTGATCACGCCGAGGGTGGAGTTGACCGCGTCCTTCATGTAAAGGAACGAGTCCGCGGTGAGCAGCGCGGGGCGGAAGGCCCTTGCCGCCAGGATCCGGGGCAGCAAGGACAGCAGGACAAGGATCGTGAACAGCCGGTGGCTGCGCCAGAGCGCCTTCGGGCGCACCGCCGAGAGCGCGGCCCGGGCCGGAGCCAGCCCACTCCCCGGGCTGCCGCCGGGGTTACCCGGCCGGTCCTGGCCGGGCCGGCCTGGCCCGGCGCGGCCCTCGCCCGGCTGCTCGCGCCTCCCGCGATCGGGGTTGAGCTTGAGGTCAGGCACGGCGTTCCCCGGCTCCTCTCGGCGGAGCCGCACGGCTCCCTGCGGTGTTGTGCTCGCGCTGATCCCGGCAGCCCGGTCAGCCGCCGGGCCTTGGCTGCGGCCCCCGGCGCGGTGCGGGCTGCCCCGGCCCTTGACAATAGCGGGTGAGATGACTATCAGACGTGCCGCCGCAGAGCAGCCCGCCGAGCCGCCGCGCCGCGCCGGCCGGGCGCCGGACGCTGCCGCGGGCAGCCCGCCGGCCGCCGCCGCGAGCAGGCCGCCGGCGCCGCCGCCGCCGGCCGGGCGCCGGGCGATGTCGCCGGCCGGGCACCCGCCGCCGCCGGCCGCCCGCCGCTCAGCGCCGCGGCACTGCGCGGCATGCTCGTCAGGCCTGGGGCTTTCTGGCGCGATGTGCGGGTGGTGGCGCAGACCGGATCGACCAACGCGGATCTCCTCGCCGCCGCCAGGGTCGGGGCCCCGGAGGGCGTCGTGCTCGCGGCCGAGTCCCAGACGGCGGGCCGCGGCCGGCTGGGGCGGCGCTGGGTCAGCCCGCCGCGGGCCGCCCTCACGTTCTCCGTGCTGCTGCGGCCGGCCGGGGTGCCGGCCGCCGCAAGGGCTGGATCCCGCTGCTCGCCGGGGTCGCCGTCGCGGCTGCGCTGCGGGCCGAGGCGGGGGTCGATGCTCGCCTGAAATGGCCCAACGACGTGCTGGTTGGCGGCGCGAAGGTGGCGGGCATCCTGGCCGAGCAGTCCGGCGACGCGATCGTGGTCGGCGCCGGCATCAACGTGTCCGGCCGGCCGGAGGAGCTGCCCGCCGCCGGCGCGACGTCGCTGGCGATGGCGGGCGCCGCAGGCACGGACCGGGAGCAGCTGCTGGCCGGCGTGCTGGCCGAGCTTGAGCGCTGGTACCTGGCCTGGCTCAGGACTGCCGCGAATGACGGCGTTCCCTGGCCGCAGCCCGCTGGCCCCGGGCCCTGGCCGCAGCCCGCTGGCCCCGGGCCGCAGCCCGCTGGCCCCGGGCCGCAGCCCGCCGGGCGGGCGCCGGACGCGGATGCCTGCGGCTTGCGGCCGGAATACCGCAGGCTGAGCGGGACCCTTGGTGCCCAGGTCCGTGTCTCGCTGCCGGGCGGGCAGATCCTGGCCGGGACCGCCCGCGACGTCGACGAGGCAGGCAGGCTGGTCATTCTCGCCGCGTCTGGCCTGGTCGCGGTCAGCGCCGGCGACGTCGTCCATCTCCGGTGACGCGGCAGGCACGCGGATCGCCGCGTTTCATGTCACGATGTGGCCTATGGCCAGCGAAGCCTCCCTGACCGAGGGCGAGCGCCTTGTCCTGCAGCTGCATCCGCACTGGAAGACCCTGCTGCGTCCCGATCCTGGGGCTGATCGTGGTGGTCGCGGCCGCCCTCACGCTGCTGATCATGCTTCCGGCCAGCCGCGAGACGCCGGCCGCCAGGCTGGTCATCGGCTTGATCGCGGTGGTGCTGATCATGTACTGGTGCACGATCCCGCTGCTGCGCTGGCGGACTACGACCTACGAGCTGACCAACCGGCGGCTGCGGCTGCGCAGCGGCATCCTGTCCAGGACCGGCCGCGACTTCCCGCTGATCAGGATCAGCGACGTCTCGTTCTCGCACGGCCCGATAGACCGGCTGCTCGGCTGCGGGCGGCTGGTCGTGGAGTCCGCCGGCGAGCACGGCCAGCTGGTGCTGAACGAGATCCCAGGGGTGGAGCAGGTCCAGGCCACGCTGTTCCAGCTGGTCGAGGACGAGCAGGCGCGGCTGGCGCGGGAGGAGCGCCAGTAGCACCCTGGCCGCGCTCATGGCGGGACCGGCGCCCGTACTTCCCGTTAAGAATCTTGGGTGTTGCGCTCTTGCCGGTGATTCGCCGCGCAGCCCCTGGCGCGGCCGTTCCGCGCCCGCTGGCCGCCCGGTAGCCTGCGCTCATGAACGCAGCGGACGGCGTCAGCGTGCGCTGGCACGCGGCCCGGCTCGGCTGACCTCGGCCGGGCTCCGGCTGACCTCGGCCCGGCCGGCGACCTCCCGGCCGGCAACGGCCCGATCGCCGAGATCGTGCTCGACCGGCCGGCGGCGATGAACGCGCTGGACACGGCCATGGCGGCCAGCCTCGCCCGGGTCTGCGCCGAGATCGCCGCCAGCCGCCAGATCCGGGCCGTCGTGCTCTCCGCGTCCGGCGACCGCGCGTTCTGCGTCGGCGCCGACCTCAAGGAGCGGGCGGCCATGACGGACGCCGAGATACTGGCGCAGCGGCCGGTATTCCGTGCCGCGTTCGGCGGGGTGCTCGGCCTCCCGCAGCCGGTGATCGCCGCCGTGCACGGCTACGCGCTCGGCGGCGGCTGCGAGCTCGCGCTGTCCTGCGACGTGATCGTGGCCGACGAGAGCGCCGTGTTCGGGCTGCCGGAGACGACCGTCGGCCTGGTGCCGGGCGGCGGCGGCACCCAGCTGGCGCTGCGGCGGATCGGGCCAGGCCGGGCCGCTGACCTGATCCTCACCGGGCGCCGCGTCGACGCGGCCGAGGCGGAGCGGCTTGGCCTGGCCGACCGCCGGGTGGCCGCGGGCACGGCCGGCTGCCAGCGCGCTGGCGCTCGCCCGGCAGATCGCGGGAAACTCGCCGGTGGCCGTGCTGGCCGCGAAGCGGGCCATCCGGCAGGGCTCGGGCGTCAGCCTCGCCGTCGGCCTCGAGGTCGAGGACGCCGCCTGGCGGGCGGCCGCGTTCTCCGCGGACAGAAGGGAGGGCATCGCGGCGTTCAAGGAGCGGCGGGCGCCCAGGTGGCCAGGAAAGTAGCCGCGCGGGCCAGCATCAAGAAAGGCATACGGTGAGTGACCTTCCCGGGCAGATCTCGGTACGCGAGGTCGGGCCACGCGACGGGCTGCAGAACGAGGCTCCGGTCCCGACCGAGGCCAAGGTCGAGCTGATCAACCGGCTGTCGGCCACCGGCGTGCGCCGGATCGAGGCGGTCTCGTTCGTCCGGCCCGCGGCGATTCCGCAGATGGCCGATGCCGACGAAGTATGGAAACGGATCACCAGGGCGGCTGCCGTCCGGTACTCCGCGCTCGTGCCCAACCTGCGCGGCGCCGTCCGGGCGCTGGACGGCGGCCTCACCGAGATCGAGGCCGTCGTGTCGGCCTCCGACACGCATAACCGCAAGAACGTCAACCGGGGCACCGAGGAGTCACTTGCGGACATCGCGATGATCATCGATCAGGCGCACCAGCGGGGCGCTGCCTGCCAGGTGATCGTCGCTACCGCCTGGGGCTGCCCGTACGAGGGCGACGTCCCGGTCGAGCGGGTGATCAGGGTGGCCGGCCGGGCGGTCGCCGACGGCGCCGACAGCATCTCGTTCGGCGACACGACCGGCATGGCCACGCCGCGCCGGGTCCGCGAGCTCGTCGGCGGGTTCCGGGGCGCCTACCCGGACATCCCGCTCAACCTGCACTTCCATAACACCCGCGGGACGGGTCTCGCCAACGTGCTGACCGCCCTCGAGCTCGGCGTGGCCGACTTCGACGCGTCGGTGGGCGGGCTCGGCGGCTGCCCCTACGCGCCGGGCGCCACCGGCAACATCGCCACCGAGGAACTCGTGCACATGGTCGAGGACATGGGCGTGGCGACCGGCATTGACCTGGCCGCGATGATCGAGGCCGCCGCCGACGCGGAACGGATCATCGGCCGCCAGCTGCCGTCGCAGGTACTCAGGGCCGGCCCGCGGACCAGGACGATCCCGGCCTAGCCGGCCGGCGCCGGGTCCGGCTCCGCGGCGGGCCCCGGCCCGGCGCGGCGGGCCCGGGCTGAGCGGCGGGCCCGGCCCGGCGCAGGCCCGGGCTGCGGCGGGCCCGGGCTGCGGCGGGCCCGGGCTCCGCGGCAGGCCCCGGCTCCGCGGCAGGCCCCGGCCCGGCGGCAGGCTGCGCTTCCTTGCGCCGGTCGGCGAAGGCGAGCGCAGCGGCCATGCAGGCCAGCGGGACGGCCGGGATCACGTACCGGTAGGTGTACTCGTGCTCGGCGATCGGCAGCACGATCGTCACCACGGCAGAGACCCAGAGCAGCACGGCCGCGCTGACCCGCCGGCGCGGTATCAGGAACCCGGCCAGGCCGACCAGCAGGATCAGCGCGAACAGCGGCCCGGGCAGGAAGATGATCCGCTGGTAGGCGCGCATCAGGTGGGCCCAGGGCTCGACCAGCCTGGTCCCCAGATGGTGGCCGAGGTACGGCCCGATCCCGGCGGTGCTCCCGACGTAGCCCCGCACCGCGGCCAGCGCGTAAACCCGGTTCGCCGCCCCCAGGGTCGAGATGCTCGGCTGGCCCGGCCCGGGGAACGGGAAGATGTCCTTCGACCTGAACGGCTTGCTGACGTCATGGCGCGACCGACCGGGCGTAGCCGAGCGGCTGGGCCTCGATCGCGCGCTCGGCGAACCGCAGCGCCCGCTGGTTGTTGACCGCGTGAAGGCCTCGGTGTCGGGCACGATCCCGCCCGGGGCCGTATGCGAGGTCCACATCCACGTCTGGTGATCCCAGAGGTACTGCTTCGGCAGCAGCCGCCTGGACGGCACCGGCTGCGCCAGCGCGCCAGGCTGCCGGTTCGGGCACAGCGCGACCAGGTCGGCCGGCGGCTTGATGACCGCGCAGTTCGCGAACGACATCGTCCGCGACCACAGGAACAGCCCGTTGCTGTTGGTCAGGTTGAACGAGCCGTACACGGCGGCGAACCAGGACATGTACGCGACGACCGGCACCGCGCCGGCCACCAGCACGGTGAGCGCGCGGCGCCAGCCCGCCCGCCGGACCAGCAGGTACAGCGCGAGGAAGACGATCAGCGGCAGCGTGGTCGGGCGGACCACGGCGGAGGCGCCCATCAGCAGCCCGGCCATGGCGGTCCGCGGCACCGACGGCGGGTCGCGCAGCAGCAGCACCGCGAAGCCGGCCACCATCAGGAACAGCGCAAGCAGGTCAGCCATGATCAGCTGCTCGATCAGGAACTGGGCCGGATCGAAGAGGAGCGTGGCGGACGCCAGGGTGGCGATCCAGGCGCGGACGCCGAACCGCCGCAGCACCGCGTACACCATGACGGCGGTCGCCAGCCCGAGCAGGTGCTGCAGGCCGGCGATGAAGGCCAGCGAGTGCAGCGGCTTGAGCAGCCAGAGGAAGACCGTGTACCCGCTCGGGTTGACCGGGTTCGGCCGCAGGTGCGCGGCGTCCCACAGGTAGTCATAGGAATCGAGCTTGAACAGGATGGCCGGCCGGAAGCCGAGCATCGCGATGACCCGCGGCACCACCGAGAGGCCGAGCACGACCGAGAACAGCCGGTTCCGCCGGACCAGGCCGGGCAGCCCGGCCACGGCCGCCCGCAGCCGGCCGGCCGCGGCCCGGGCGCGTGACCCGGCCTGCGGCGCGGCCCCTGGCTCGCTGGCCCGGCGGCCGAGAACTTCCCTGAGCATCGACACCTGTTCTCCTCCGCCGTGCCCGCGTGTCCGCGTGTCCGCCATCGCCGGGCGGCGGCGGCGGCGGGACCAAGGATAACCGGCCGCGCGCCCGCGGCCGGCCTGTTTGCCGCCTGATAGCGCCCGGCCTGGCCGGGCGGTGCCAGCCGCCGGGGGCCAGCCTGCATATTCACAAGCAAAAACACCATGATTAACGGGATTGGCCCTGGCCGGTCCGCGCTCGGTACGCTCGCGGTCGTGAGCGGAAACCCGGCCGGGGCGCGGCCCGGCGCCGATGCCGATGCTGGCCACCCGGACCTCGCCGCGGTCCGCGCCGGAGTCGAGGCAGGGCGGCGCGGCCAGGTATCACCAGGCGGCCGCCGCCAGAGGCAAGCTGTTCGCCAGGGACCGGATCGGCGTTCCTGGCCGACAAGGGCAGCTTCACCGAGGACGGCAGGTACGCGAACGTGCTGGCAGCGGACCTGCCGGCGGACGGCGTCATCACCGGGACCGCCGACGGTCGGCGGCCGGCCGGTCGCGCTGATGGCGAATGATTCGACGGTCAAGGCGGGCTCCTGGGGAGCGCGCACGGTCGAGAAGATCATCCGGATCATCGAGAAGGCGTACGCGTCCGGCATCCCGATGATCTACCTGGTGGACTCCGCGGGCGCCCGGATCACCGACCAGGTCGAGATGTTCCCCGGCCGCCGCGGCGCGGGCCGGATCTTCCACACCCAGGTGCGCGCGTCCGGCTCGATCCCGCAGGTGTGCGCGCTGTTCGGGCCGTCGGCGGCGGGCGGCGCGTACATCCCGGCGTTCTGCGACTACGTCGTGATGGTGGACGGGAACGCCTCGATGTACCTGGGCAGCCCGCGGATGGTGGAGATGGTGGTCAGGGAGCAGACCACGCTGGAGGAGATGGGCGGCGCCCGGATGCACTGCACCGTCTCCGGCTGCGGCCACCACCTCGCCGCGACCGAGCACGAGGCGCTGACGGCCGTCCGCTGGCTACCTGTCCTTCCTGCCCGGCAACTGGCGGCAGCCGCCGCCCGCCGGCCCGGCCCGCGACGCGGCGCCAGCGGACTCTGCGGTCGCTGGTGCCCGGCCAGCGAGCGGCAGGCCTATGACATGCGCAAATACGTGCGCGGGCTGGTCGACGAGGACTCGCTGTTCGAGATCCACGCGCTGTGGGCCAGGGAGCTCATGATCGGTTTCGCCCGGCTCGACGGCGGCGTCATCGGCGTCGTCGCCAACAACCCGATGTTCAAGGGCGGCGTGCTTTTCGTCGATTCCGCGGACAAGGCCGCCAGGTTCATCCAGCTCTGCGACGCGTTCGGCGTGCCGCTGCTGTTCCTGGCCGACGTGCCCGGGTTCATGGTCGGGACGGCGGTCGAGCGGCAGGGCATCATCCGGCACGGCGCGAAGATGATCAGTGCCGTGGCTGAGGCGACCGTCCCGAAAATCTGCGTGATCATCCGGAAGGCATACGGCGCGGGCTTGTACGCGATGGCCGGGCCTGGTTTCGAGCCGGACGCGACCCTGGCGCTGCCCACCGCCAAGATCGCGGTGATGGGCGCGGAGGCAGCGGTGAATGCGGTGTATTACAACAAGCTCGCCGGGATCGCCGATCCGGCCGAGCGGGACCGCGAAACCAGCAGGCTGAGGACCGAGTATGACCACGACATCGACGTGCTCAGGCTGGCCGGGGAGCTTGTCGTCGACGACGTCGTCGAGCCGGAGGAACTGCGCGGCGAACTCATCCGCAGGTTCGCCGCCGCCCGCGGCAAGGAGCGGTTCTTCTCGCGCCGCCGGCATGGCGTCACCCCGGTCTGATCTCCGCCCATACCTGGTGAATTCGCCTGCATGCGGACCGCTGCGCGGCGTGATCTGGCTAACTTCTGCGCGTAGCGTTCGGGAAAGTTGCCTGCTCGCCATACGATCTGTGCATGACCAGCGTGCTGCTCGCCGAGGACGACCCGTCCATCTCCGAGCCGCTGGCCCGCGCACTGCGGCGTGAGGGCTACGAAGTCGGCGTCTCCGCCGACGGGCCCGGCGCGCTGGAGGCAGCGAGGGCCGGCGGCATCGACCTGATCGTGCTCGACATCGGCCTGCCGCAGCTTGACGGGCTGGAGGTATGCCGCCTGATCCGGTCCGAGGGCCAGGCCGTCCCTGTGCTGATCCTCACCGCCCGGGCGGACGAGGTGGATACGGTGATCGGCCTGGATGCCGGGGCCGACGACTACGTCACCAAGCCGTTCCGGCTGGCCGAGCTGCTGGCCAGGGTCCGTGCCCTGCTGCGCCGGGGTGCCTCGGACACGCACGCCGCGCAGGGCGTGCGGATCGACGCTGATGCCCGCCGGGCCTGGCTCGACGATGCCGAGATTGATCTCACCTCGAAGGAATTCGACCTGCTGTCGCTGCTGGTCGCCGAGGCGGGCAAGGTGGTGACCCGCGAGCAGATCATGCGGCAGGTCTGGGACAGCAAATGGTGGGGCTCCACGAAGACGCTGGACATGCACGTCTCCTGGCTCCGGCGCAAGCTCGGTGACGACGCGCACAACCCGCGCTTCATCACCACAGTCAGGGGCGTGGGGTTCAGGTTCGAGCGCGGTGACTGATGGCGGGTACCTGGATTGAATATCGGCCAGCAGGCGTCAGCCGCTGATGGCGGATCCGGCGGCTGAGCCGTGCGCCGCCGCCTGCTCTTCTCGACTCTCGCCGTCGCGGTGGCCGCGGTACTGCTGCTCGGCGTGCCGCTTGCGTTCGTCATCAGCCGCCTGCAGGTCAGCGAGGCCTCCCAGCAGGTGCGCAGGGACGCGGCCACGCTCGCCAGGAACTTGCAAGGGCGGGTCAACGACGGCCTGCCGGCGAACGCCTCCCAGGCGGTTACGTCGCTGCCTGACCGGTATGTGATCATCCGGCAGTACTCGGTCGGCCGGACATCGGCCGGCGAGAAGCCGCCCCCCGGCGACACGATCACCGCTCAGGCGGTCACCAAGGATTTCTCGGTCACGGTCGAAGCCGACGATTCGACGGTCGGCGCCCGGGTGGCCAGGGCGCTGCTGCTGATCAGCGCGCTCGCGATGCTCGCCGTCGGCGTCGCCGTGGCGCTCGCGATCCTGCAGGCCCGGCGGCTGACCCGCCCGCTGGAGGAACTCGCCAGGGCCGCTGACCGGCTTGGCTCGGGCGACGCCCGCCCGCTCGGCCGCCGCTACGGGGTACCGGAGCTCGACCAGGTCGCCGAGGGCCTGGACGGCTCCGCGCAGCGGATCAGCGACCTGCTGTCCGCGGGCCGCGACTTCGCCGCCGACGCCTCGCACCAGCTGCGTACCCCGCTGACCGCGCTGTCGATGCGGCTTGAGGAGATGATCGCGGCCGCCGAGGACCCCGAGGTGGTACGCGAGGAAGGCGCCGCGGCGCTGGCCCAGACCGAACGGCTGGCGGAGGTGGTCGGGCAGCTGCTCGGCCGGGTGGCGCGCCGGTCCGTGGCCGGCACCCCGGCGCTCGCCTCCATCGACGACATCGTCGCCCAGCAGGTCGTCGAGTGGGACCCGGCGTTCCGCCGGCTGAGCAGGAAACTCGAGGTGACCGGGGAGAAGGGGCTGTTCGCTTACGTGACGCCTGGCAGCGCCGCCCAGGTGATCGCCACCCTGCTGGACAATGCGCTGGTGCACGGTGCCGGGGTGGTGACGATCAGGACGTCGCACACCCCGCGGTCGGTCGTGGTGGAGGTCAGGGACGAGGGCAAGGGCGTCCCGCAGGAACTAGTGCCGCGGATCTTCGAGCGCAGCGTCAGCGGCCGCCCCGGCGGTACCGGCCTCGGGCTTTCGCTGGCCCGCTCGGTGGTCGCGGCCGACGGCGGGCAGGTTGTCCTCGTCCGGCCGCGGCCGGCCGTCTTCGCCGTGTTCCTGCCGCACGGCAGCGCCGGACCGCCTGACGAGCCGGTGGTCAGCGGCCCGGCCTGACGAGCCGGTGGTCAGCGGCCCCGCCTGACGAGCCGGTGGTCAGCGGCCCAGCCTGACTAGGCCTGGTCAGCGCGCAGCCGCTCGGCGCGCAGCCGCTCGGCCCGCAGCCGCTCGGCCCGCAGGTGCTCGGCTCGCAGGTGCTCGGCAGCCTGGCGCTCGGCCCGCAGCCGCCCGGCCGTGCGCTCAGGCGTCGCCCGCTCTGGCATCTTGCGCACCGGAACCGGAACCGGAACCGAATCGAACCGGAATCGGCGCAGGCGCCTGGCCGCGGGCTGCGCGCTTCCCGGTGGCTGGCTGGCTGCCGTCCATGCCAGCAGCCGGCTCCGGCGTTAACTCGAGCGCGGCCTGGCCTGGCTGCAGTGCGGTCTCGCCGGGCTCGAAGGCGAGGAACACCCATCTGCGGTACGACCAGTAGCGGAACAGCATGCCAAGCAGCACGCCGATCACCTGGGCCGCGTTGTAGGCGGCAAGGCTGTGCAGCTTGAGCGGCCCGGTGACGATGGCGATCACCAGCAGGGAGATGAGCAGGCCGATCAGGTTAAGCCCGAAGAAGATCAGCCCGCCGCGCGGGATGCTCTGGCTGGCCCGGTGCCGGAAGGTCCACAGCCGGTGACCGGTGTAGGAGACAACCGTGGCCACCGAGGCGGAGATGACCTTGGCCATCAGCGGCCCGAAGCCGGCCTTGCCGTGCAGCAGCGCGGCGCCGCCGAGGTCGATGATCAGCCCGAGCGTCCCGACGAGGCCGAACCTGGTCAGCTCGGCTATCAGCGTGGCGAAGCGACGGTGCAGGTCGGCAACCAGGCTCACGGGGGCGGCGTCCCTTCTGGCGTCGGCAGGCGCACGCTGCGCCGTCAGGGCGGTTTCCAGGCTATTAACCCGAATGTACTACCAAGGTCAGGGCCTGCCCATCGAACAGTAACGACTTGTCTATCGAACGGCAGCGGGATTCAGCATAGTTCCGGCCGCCCCGGCCACGCGGTTGCCATGCCGGGCCCGCCGCCGCGTCGCGCGCGCCGGGGCTGTGCCGCCTGGGCTCGATGGTGGTGGATCGCGCGATCGCACACCTCCCAAGGTGTGCGATGCGCGGATTCAGCGCCATCGCCGGCCGCCGCCGCACACCTCCCAAGGTGTGCGATGCGCGGATTCAGCGCCATCGCCGGCCGCCGCTGCGCGTCCCATGGGCTTGCCTGGCCGGGGTTGCCCCGCCGCCCAGCCGGGCACCTCGTAGGCTACGGCGGGTGACGAATCAGGCCGGTGCCGCTGGTGCCGCTCAGGCCGGGGCCGGGACCGCTCAGGCCGGGGCCGGGCCCGCTCAGGCCGGAGCGGCCAGGACCGCTGCCGCCGGGTCCGCAGCCGTTCCCCGCCGTCCGGCGGTGCCGGTGGTCGGCATGGTCGGCGCCGGCCAGCTCGCCCGGATGACCTGCCAGGCGGCCATCGGCCTGGGCATCGGGTTCCGCGTGCTCGCGGCGGACGCCGCGGACAGCGCCGCCCAGGTGTGCGCGGGCACCCAGGTCGGCGACTACCGCAACGGTGACGACCTGATGGCCTTCGCGGCCGGCTGCGATGTCGTCACGTTCGATCACGAGCACGTGCCCGGCGCGCGGCTCAGCGCCCTGGAGCAGGCCGGGGTGGTGATCCGCCCCGGATCAGGCGCGCTCCGGCTCACCCAGGACAAGCGCGCGATGCGGGAATGGCTGACCGGGCGCGGCATCGCCTGCCCGCCGTTCGCTCCGGTGGCCAGCGGCGGCGAGATCGCCGGCTTCGCCGCCGAGCACGGCTGGCCGGTCGTGCTGAAGGCGGTCAGCGGCGGCTACGACGGCCGCGGCGTGTGGGTATGCCGCACCCCCGATGAGGCAGCCGACGTGCTCGCGCACGCTGCCGAGCACGGCCTCGACCTGCTGGCCGAGCAGAACGTCGCGTTCACCCGCGAGCTCGCCGCGCTGGTGGCCCGCTCGCCGGCCGGCCAGGGCGCTGCCTATCCGGTCGTGCGGACCGTGCAGCGGGACGGGATCTGTCACGAGGTCCACGCGCCCGCGCCGGGCCTGCCCCCTGGCCGGCAGGCCGAGGCGCAGCGGCTGGCGCTATCCATCGCCGCGGAGCTCGGCGTGACCGGCCTGCTCGCGGTGGAGCTGTTCGATACCGCGGACGGCCTGCTCGTGAACGAGCTGGCGATGCGCCCGCACAACTCCGGCCACTGGACCATCGACGGTGCGCGGACGTCACAGTTCGAGCAGCACCTGCGTGCCGTGCTTAACCTCCCGCTCGGCGGGCCCGGCCGCACCGGGCGGCATGCCGTCATGGTCAACATCCTCGGCGGCGATGACGCTGACCTGCACGACCGGCTGATCCACGTGATGGCCGCAGATCCCGCCATCAAGGTGCACCTGTACGGCAAGGTGGTACGCCCGGGCCGGAAGGTCGGCCACGTCACGGCCGTCGGCGACGACATCACGCAGCTGGCGGACCGGGCCAGGCGCGCCGCCAGCTACCTGAGCCGGGGCACCGAGGAGGAGGCATGAGCATGGCGATGGGCAGCGGGCCGCTGGTGGGCGTGGTCATGGGCAGTGACTCCGACTGGCCGGTGCTGGCGGCGGCGGTCGAGGCGCTGGCCGAGTTCGGCGTGCCTTACGAGGCCGACGTCGTGTCGGCGCACCGGATGCCGCACGAAATGATCAGCTACGGCTCGGCCGCGGCGGATCGCGGCCTCCGGGTGATCATCGCCGGCGCGGGCGGCGCTGCCCACCTGCCCGGCATGCTCGCGGCGGTGACGCCACTGCCGGTGATCGGCGTCCCGGTGCCGCTGCAGCACCTGGACGGGCTCGACTCGCTGCTGTCCATCGTCCAGATGCCCGCCGGGATCCCGGTCGCGACCGTCGCCGTCGGCGGCGCGCGCAATGCCGGGCTGCTTGCCGTCCGGATCCTCGCGGCATCGGACCAGGCGCTGCGCGAGCGGATGACCGCCTTCCAGCGGCAGCTCCGCGACGCCGCGCAGGCCAAGGGCGCGGCATTGCGCGCCAGGCTTGGCCGCGACAGCCAGCCACCAGCTGGCTCATGAGCCCCGATTTCCCGACCTCCGGTGGCTGAGCCGTCGGGCTGTGTTCTCGCGGCTGGCGGCGCGACTTGCCCTCGTGCCGCGAGCACACGGTCGCCTGCATCTGCCGTTCACGCGATGAACCGGGCATCTGCCGGGGAACGTGGTGAGCACCCGTCTTCCTGGTGGGGTTATCCACCGGGCGCTCGATGGCCGCTGCCGGGCGCGGCTGTCAACGGTGTCGCCGTGGTCCCGGCCCGGCGAGGTGGATGACCGGGCGGGCTGGACGCCACGGTCGGCGCCTGGCGCCGGCTGCGGCAGACTTCCTGGTATCAGGGACCGCGATCGGACCATCGGAGCTGCCATGCGAGGCGTACCGGATGCCGGGCGTGAGCGCCGTGCGCCGGAGATCATCGAGCTGGCCTCGGTGCCCGGGTTCGTCGTGTTCGACCTGCCCGGCGTCCCGATCGCGGCCGGGGGGACCCGGCTGGCGCCGGATGTCACCGTGGCCGAGGTGGCGCTGCTGGCCCGGGCCATGACCTACAAGTTCGCCGCGCTCGGGGAGCGGGTCGGCGGTGCCAAGGCGGGCGTGCTCGGGAACCCGGCTGACGGCGCCGCCCGGGCCGGGCTGATGGGCCGCTATTGCGCGGAGATCCGCCCGCTGGTCGACTCCGGCCGGTTCCTGACCGGGCCGGACATGGGCACGTCCGAGGAGGACTTCGCACCGCTGCGCGAGCGCCGCGCTGCGCCGGCGGCCATTCGCGCGGTCGTCGGCGGCGTGCCGTTCGAGGATGTGCTCACCGGCTACGGCGTCGCGGTGGCCGCGGAGGCTGCGCTGCGTGCCGGGCGGGCCGGCGGCCGGGACGGCGGGTGGGCGGGCCGGTCGGTTGCCATCGAAGGGTTCGGCAAGGTCGGCGGCGGCGTGGCCCGCGAGGTGGCCGGCCGCGGCGGCCGGGTCGCTGCCGTCTCCACGGTTGCCGGGTGCCTCGCGGACTCATCAGGACTGGATGTCGGGCGGCTGCTCGAACTGCGCCGCGCGCACGGCGATGACTGCGTTGCCCGCTACGGCCTGCCGGTCGGGCCGCCGGGCCAGCTGTTCACGGCGGTCGACGCCGACGTCATCGTCCCCGGCACCCGGCCGGGCGTGATCAGCCGCCAGGCCGCCGAATCGCTGCCGCGCGGAGTCCGGGTCGTCGCGCCGGCCGCCAACGTCCCCTATACGGCGGCAGGAGCCGGTGTCCTGCGCCGGCGCGGCATCTTGGCCCTACCTGACTTCGTCTGCAACGCGGGCGCGGTGATCGGCTACCGGTCAGCCCGCGACGCCACGCCGCAGCAGGTACTCGCGGCCGCCGGGAACCGGATCGCGGAACTCATCGGTGCCGTGCTTGATCACCCGGGCGGGCCGCTGGCCGGGGCCTGCGAGCGAGCTGCCGCGTTCCTGCGTGGCTGGCGGGGCGACGCGCCAGGGCCGCCGTTCGCAGCCGGGGACTGACCAGGAGCTGCGATGAGGTCACTGGCACTCCCGCAGGACGGAGCCGCCCCGGTCCTGCTCGTGCTCTATTTCACCAAGGGGCTCGGCGACGTCGTCGCCGCGGAGGCGGCGGGCATCGTGCCGGAGGCGGAGATCCGGCAGCAGCAGGACCGTTTTCTCGTGCTGGCCATGACCGCGGCCGAGGCGGCGCGGCTCGGCCGCCAGGCGCGCACTGTCGATGATGCGCGCCTGCTGATCGCCGGGCCGGCCCGGATCTGCGGCGAAGCCGGGTTCGAGGCGTTGTGCGCCGCGGCCGCCGGGCAGGTGCGGGACGTCCTCGCGGCGGGCCGCGGCGCGTCGTCCGGCGCCTGGTCGGTGACGCTGTCGGCCCGGAACCCGGCCTGGCGCGCTGCTCCGGCCTGGGAGCCGGCGCCGGTACTCGCCAGGCAGTTCGCCGGGGCGGATCCCGGCGCAACCGAGCGCAGCCAGGTCGACCTGCGGGTTCAGGCTGACGGGGACATGGTGCACATCGCGCTGAGCCTGTGGAGCCGCCCGATCGGGAAGCGCCAGGCCGACCTGGCCTCCCGCCCGGGGGCGCTGCGCCCGACGGTGGCCGCCGCGCTGGTACGGCTCGCCATCGGCGCGGCGGCACCGGCGGCGGCCAGCCGCGGCGTCTACGACCCGTTCTGCGGGACCGGGACCGTGGTGGCCGAGGCCGCGCACCTCGGCTTGCCGGTGTTCGCTTCCGACATCGACGAGCGCGCGGTGGAACTGACCCGCCAGCGGCTGGCGGGTCAGTGGCCGGACACTGCCGGGACGCTCCGGCACCGCGTCTTTGCCCACGATGTGCGGCGCGGGGCGCCGCACCGGGTCGGCGCCCGGATCCTGGCGGCCAACATGCCCTGGGGCAAGCAGGTCAGGGTGGACGGCAGGCTCGCGCTGTTCGACGCGACCGCGCTGCTCGCGGGCAGGCTGCTGGCCGACGGCGGCGCAGCCGCGCTGCTGACGACGCACGAAGACGCGCTCATGGCGCGGCTGCGGCGGCACCGGCTGGATGTCTCGTCCCGGCGGATCGGCCTGCTCGGCCAGACGCCGGCCATCGTGCTCGCCCGGGCCAGGTAGCGCGGGCCGGCCGCGCCAGGCAGGCGGCCAGGACTGGACCACGCCGTGGGTCTGGCCGGGCCGGCCGCCGGATGACTTGCGCGCTGCGCCCTGCGCAGCCCTGGTGCTCGCCGCCGGGATGGCGGTCAGCACGGTGCGCGGTGCCCGCGACTCCGCGCCCGGGTAACGCTTGCTGCTTCCGCCGGCGGGCAACGCCGTTGCGCCGGTGACTGGCGGCTGGCCGGGAGTCGCTCAGCTAGTAGCGGTGCACTGGCGTCCGGACAATCCGTTTCAAATCCTGATCTTGATCTTGTCCTCGGAGCGGCCCTGCTGGCCGTTCTGGCGGGCCAGCGAGCGGCCCGGCTGCGGGATGCCCGGGTTCCGCGGATCTGACCGGTCCCTCGTCGCGGATCAGGCTGCATCCTGGTCGTCCGGGACGGACAGCCGGTAGACGCGCCGGGCGGTGCCGCTGAAGATGGCGCCGCGCTCGGCCGGGCTGAGCGGCGCGGTCAGCGTCCGCGCGGCCGCGTGGATGTCGGCGTAGCTGGCGAAGAGCGTGCCGACCGGCCAGTCCGAGCCGAACATCAGCCGGTCAGGCCCGAAAGCTCCGAGCGCGACCTCGTAGCACGGCCGCAGGTGGCTGACATCAACCTGGCCGCCGGGACCGGCGATCGCCGCCCGGCCCGGGGCAGGCTCGCCGAGGATGCCGGACAGCTTGGCGGTCACGTTCGGCAGCGCGCCGAGCGCCAGGACCGCGTCCGCCCAGGGTTGCGGTACCGACGGGCCGACAACCGGGTTGCCGAGGTGATCGAGGACGAACCGGAGGTCCGGCAGCGCCCGGGCCGCCTCCGCCGCCGCGGGCAGGTGGCGAGGCTCCCCGACGATGTCGTAGGCCAGCCCGGCCGCCGCCACCGCCGCCAGGCCGCGGAGCACAGCGGGCCGGGCCAGCCAGCGCGCGTCCGGCTCGACGAGGACCGGATGCCGGATGCCCGACAGGTGCGCGCCGCCGGGCTGCTCCCGGAGCGCGGCGATCGAGCCGGCCACGCCGGGGGATTCCAGGTCGACCCAGCCGACCACCCCGGCGACCAGGCCGCCGGCCGCAGCCTCGGCAAGCAGCTCGGGGGTCTCCCACGGCTCGCTGACCGTCTGCACCAGGACGGTGGCGGTCACGTCCTGCCCGGCGGCCGCGGCCGCCAGGTCGGCGACGCTGAAGTTCCTGAGCAGGGGCGCGAGCCCGGGGTCGCTGGCCAGCCAGGGCTGCTCGTGCGCGGACAGGTCCCAGACGTGATGGTGCGCATCGACAACCGGCATCGCGTTACGGCTCCTGAACCGCCGGCTTGGCGGGACCAGGCCCGCCGCGCCGTCCCTGGCCCGGCTCCGGGCTGCCGTGGGCGGGCCGGGCTGCCCAGCCGGCGCCGTACTTGTCGCCCGGTCCGGGGACATCGCGCATCCGGCGCAGCGGCGAGAACACCACCCAGAAGGCCGCTGCCCAGCTGCCGGCCATCCCGATCCAGATCGTCTGGCGCACGCCGAGCACCGAGCCGAGCGCGCCGCCGATCAGGCTGCCGAGCGGCAGGGTGCCCCAGACAATCCAGCGGACGGCCGCGTTCAGCCTGCCGAGCAGCCCGGGCGGGCAGATCGCCTGCCGGTAGCTGAGCTGCGCGATGTTGTAGAGCACGCCAGAAAACGTGAGGCTGAGCCCGCCGACGACGACGAAGGACAGCCGCCAGCCTGGCTCGGCCAGCGGCAGCAGCAGCGCGGGCGCGCCGAAGGCGAGCATGGACACCCAGATGATCCTGGCCGAGCCGATCCAGCGGGACATCCGGCCCGAGATGATGCCGGCGGCCACGCCGCCGAGGCTGGCCACCGCCACCAGCAGGCCCGTGTAGGCAGGCCGGACGTGCAGCACCCGGATCAGGAAGATGATCTCGATCGAGACCGCCATCGCCGTGAACAGGTTGGCCGTGGCCGTGCAGGCCGCGATCTTGCGCAGCACCGGATGCCGGACAACGAAGCTGAGCCCGGCGAAGAGCTCGGTCCGCAGCCGGGGCCCGGCCGCCCCCGCGGCCAGGGCCGCGGGCTTGGCCGCAGGCTCCCTGGTGCGGATCAGCAGCAGCGAGACCGTCGAGACCGCGTACGACACGGCGTCCGCGGTCAGCGCGCCCGCGCGCAGCAGGCCGAACAGTGCGCCGCCCAGCCCCGGCCCGGCGACCTGGGCGAACGCCTGAGTGGCCGCCAGCTTGCCGTTGCCATCAGGAAGCTGATCGCGGTCGAGCAGCGCCGGGGTGAAGCTCTGGTAGGCCACGTCGAAGAACACGGTCAGTACGCCGGCCGCCACGGCGACTACGTAGAGCTGGACCAGGGTCAGCTTGCCGAACCCGGCGGTGACCGGCACCGACCCGATGATCAGCATCCGCGCCGCGTCGCAGCCGATCATCAGCCGTCGCTTGGCCATCCGGTCCACGGCCAGGCCAGCCGGGATGGCTATGAGCAGGAACGGGACGGTGGTCGCGGCGGAAAGCAGGCCGACCTCGAAGGTGGACGCCTGGAGCACGACGACGGCGATGAGCGGCAGCGCGAGCATTGTGACCGCCGAGCCGAGCTCGCTGACGGACTGGCCTGTCCACAGCAGCAGGAAATCCCGGTGCCGCCACAGCCCGGGCCGGCCCGGGCCGCGAGCGGCTGCTGGCATGGCCCGCGCCCGGCCGGTCAGAGGCCGAGATCGTCGAGCTGCTTGTGCAGGTCGGCGCGCGGGCCAGTCGGCAGGCACGGCCGTCGCCGTCCGGCCGGACCGGCCGCGCGGCGCGGGCGGTGCCGCGGCCGCCTTCGGCCGCCGTTCCCGCAGTAGCCAGCCCGCCAGGATGCCGCCGGCGAGCCCGCCGATATGCGCCTGCCAGCCGATGCCCGCCTTGGGCAGCAGCACAGCGAACTGGTACGCGAAGCAGAGCGCCATCACGGCACCGATCAGCAGGTCGATCGCGTGCCGGTCGAAGATCCCGCGGACCATGATGTAGCCGAAGTAGCCGAACACGACGCCGCTGGCGCCCGCGCCGACCGAGCCCGGGCTCTCAGCCAGCCAGGCACCCAGCCCGCTGGTCAGGATGACCAGCGCGGTGACCCCGAAGAACTTGGCCACCCCGCGGTAGGCGGCGAGGAACCCGAAGATGAACAGCGGCCCGGAGTTGCCCTCGATGTGCGCCCAGCTGAAGTGCAGGAACGGCGCGGTCAGGATGTCCGGCAGGCTGCCCGGGTCACGCGGCCTGATGCCGTAGGTCAGGGTGAGCTGATAGTGGTCGGCCCAGTTGGCGATCTGGATTATCCAGATGACGGCGAGGAACCCCACCATCACGAACAGGGCCTTCCTCGCCTCGGCGAGCACAGTGGCCGGATCCCCCGCGCTGACGTCCCAGGTCCCGCGACGAGCGGGCGGCTTGGTGCTGGCCATGATTGAAAACTAGCGCCAAGACCCGGGTTGGCGGTAGTCACCAGCAAGCCGCCCTGCTCGCGAACGCAGGTGCCTGGCCTGCGGGGACGGCCGACGCCGGGCGCGTGCGGACGAGCCGGCCGGCCGGCCCGCGTGTGCTGCCTGACCTGCGGCCGCGGGACGCGGGCGGAACGCAAGTGGTGATCACAGGTCGGCCGTTCTGACAGCTTGTAATTGTTCCATTACGTATTGCCAAACTGTGATCCGCGGCGGTGTTAATCGCGCCGCGCCGGCCCAGCTTTTTATGCGGAATCGCTTGGATGACCTACCCCGGTTCTGGCAATGTGGTTCGCCAACGGCGCCGGGACCCAGAAGCAAGCGGGTTCTGCCCCGCTAAATGACCCTGCTGGCCTTGCTGCATTTAGGCCCGGCCTGCTGACGACTCGCTGCCCTGTACCGCAGCGGTCCGCGCGCTGAGCGTTCCGCCTGGCGTGTTTGACCGACGGAAGGACTGCATTGTCACGACACCGGAGGCCCGGCCCGGCCAGGACGCGCAAGCACCGGCGGAACGGCGTTTTCCTGCTCGTGATGGCTGTCTTCGTAGCCGGAATTGGCGGTGCGGGGGCCGCGGCCTACCTGGCCCGCGGGCGCGGCGGTGCCGACCCGGCGGCGATGGTGGTGGCCGGTATCCCCGGCACCCGCTCTGTCGCCCTGCTTGAGCAGGACCGGCAGCACATGATCTTGATGGACGCGGCCACCAAGACACTCAACCTGGTGGGTGCGCCGAAGCTGGCGACCAGGCCGTCGGCGGCCCCGTCCCCGGATCCGGCCGCGGCTTCCCCGGGCACGCCGGCTGACACCACTACCCCGCCGTCGGGCGGTTCCGCTCCGCCGCCGAGCCCGGGAACAGCCCAGTCGATTGCCTACAGCATGCTGTCCTCGTTCGGCTGGAAGCCCAGCACCTACTTTTCCTGCCTGAGCAACATCTGGACTCGCGAGAGTGGCTGGAACGTGACTGCGGAGAACGCCAGCGGCGCCTACGGAATCCCGCAGGCGCTGCCGGGCTCCAAGATGGCCTCGCGCCGGCCCCAACTGGCAGACGAGCGCGACCACTCAGATCAAGTGGGGCCTCGGCTACATCCAGGGCCGCTACGGTGATCCCTGCAGCGCGTGGGCGTTCTGGGAGGCACACGGCTGGTACTGACCGGCTCAGGGCTACGCCGCCGGCGAGTCGCTCGGTGGCCGGTTTCATGGTCGGCTCCGTGGCCCGTTTCATGGTCCGCTATGCCGCTCGCAGATGATTAAGAATCGATAAATTCCCTAATTTTGAATTTGTCACCGTGGCCAGTGAAGATGACTCGGAGTGAGAATCCGAGCCGTCGCCGTTACGATCCGGTGATCTGCCGGAGGCGGCAACGGTGATCCCCCGGAGGCGTCAAAAGACGGCGGCAACGTGGCAAAGCCAGCTGCCGAAGGCCGTTCCGCCGGCAAAGCCCGCAACTGGGACAGTCGCGCTGTGACGTAACTCATATGGCAATAGTGTCAATAGTGGGTACGAACAGCTCATTTGTTAGGCAGTGTGGGTCCCTGACAGCACCCTGCGCGTGCGAGGGTCACCTTTCCTGACCCGTCGCCCTGACCCGCGTCACTCCGCGCGCCGCGATCAGCCCCCCTCCCGAGGCGTGGGCTGGCTGCGCCCGGGTGGAGGCCGAGCGTGCCCTCTGGCGCGCCCGACAAAGGGAACATCTTGTCCCGTACCCCCCTAAAACACGGGAAAACCTCACGACTCACGATTGTAGTTACCGGCTCAACCGTCGCGGTGGCGGCAGTGGCCTCGGCCACGGTAGGCATCTGGTCGGCCAGCGCCGCGACACGGCCGGCCGCCGCGCCACAGAACCCAGGACTGCCGCAGGCCGCAGAACCAGCCGCCGCAGCCGCCACGGCGGGGCTGGCTGCGCCAGGCACCATGGCCGCCGCGGACGCGGCCGGCGGCGCCGGCCGCACTGCGGCTCACCTGCGGAGCGCGCCCGTGACGGACGCCCAGCAGATCGGCGGCCAGGGGCTGGTCTTCAAGCCCGAGTTCATGGCCGGTCAGGACCGGCGGCTCAGGCTGGAGGCGGAGCGCTCCGCCGCGGCCCGGCGGGCACGGCGGCTGGCCGCCCGGCGCAGGGCAGCAGCCCGGGCAGCAACGCAAGCCGCCGCAGCCGCTCAGCAACGCGCCGCAGGCCGGCCGTCAGCCCCGGCCCGGCCTGCTGGTTCACCGAAGCAGATCGCGACCGCGATGCTCGGCTCCTATGGCTGGTCGTCGAGCCAGTTCGGCTGCCTGGATCAGCTGTGGAACAGGGAGAGCGGCTGGGATCCCACGGCCGCGAACCCCAGCGGTGCCTACGGCATCCCGCAGGCCCTGCCGGGATCGAAGATGGCCAGCGCCGGCGGGGACTGGCAGACGAATCCCGCCACGCAGATCCGCTGGGGGCTCGGCTACATCAGGGAACTCTACGGCTCCCCGTGCGGCGCATGGGATCACGAGCTCGCAGTCGGCTCGTACTAGGCGAAGGGCGGGAAATCATGTTGCTCACGTTCAAGCGCGCGCTCGCGATCCTGGTCGTCGCTGCGGTCGCGGTCCTGCCGGTGGTGTCCGGCCATCAAGCCGCGGATGCGGCCACGGCGACCACGGTCACCGCGGCAAGCCCCGCCGCTGCGGCCAATCCAGCCGCGGCGACGACCCGGGCCGCGGCGACGACCCGGGCCGCGGCGACGACCCGGGCCGCGGCGACGACCCAGGCTGCGGCGGCCGCGCGCGGCTCGGCGGCCGCGCGCAGCGCGGCGGCCACGCGCCGCCACCGTCACCGGCCGCGCCGGCTGCGGGCCTACATCTGGGCGGCTCACCAGCGCGGTAAGCCCTACTGCTGGGGCGGGACCGGTGGCTGCTTCGACTGCTCTGGTCTCGTCATGGCCGCCTACCGGCATGTGCACCTGCACTTCGGCCGGGACACGACCGAGATGCTGGCCTCCAGCCGGCTGGTAAGGGTGAGCCGGCGGCATGCCAGGAAGGGCGACCTCGCGTTCTACGGAACCGGCCATGTCGAGTTGTACGCAGGGCGCAGGTACACCCTCGGGGCGCTGCATGCTGGCACCCTGATCGGCTGGCACCGGGTGAGCCAGTGGTGGCATCCGACGATGTACTTCCGGATCAAGCACGCCGGCCGCCGCTAGCCGACGTCGCGCTGGCCCTCCCCGCCGGATGGGGAGGGCCAGCCGCATCTTCCTGGCCGGGCAGCGCCGCCGCCAGGCCGGCTGGTCACTGTGCCGGCCGGAATGTCAGCAGCATCTCCTGGAAGATCGCCCCGGCCGCCGTGGCGTCTGGCCTGGGCGCGGACATGCTGACCGCATACGGCTGCTCGCCCGCGCCGGTAGCCAGGCTGACCAGGAGATCGGACTCGGAGACCCGGCCGGCGTCCTGCCGCCAGCCGAATCGCCACAGGGCGTCGGCTGCGCCGCGGAAGGTCCCGGGCACGATGCTGCCCGCGTACCCCGGATACTGGCCCTGCCTGATCGCCGCGCGCTGCTGCAGCCTCGCCTCCCTGACCGGGTCAGCGAGGATGAACGAGGTCAGGTTGACCTCCGCGCGCATGCTGCCGGACGGGCTGGTCAGGTAGGTGATCGGCCCTTGCCTGCTGGCTTGCCAGCTGGTCGGCACGGCGATCGTGAAGCCAGCGGCCGTGCCGCTGCTGGCGGCGGAAACTGTGTACCAGCGGTAGCCGGCCGGTGGCGTTGCCGTGGCGGGCTTGCTCGCCGCCGGGCCCGGGCTGCCTGCCGGGCTTGACCCGCCGCCGGCGCCGGCGGCCCCGGTTCCGGCAGTCCCGGTTCCGGCAGTTGCGGTTCCGGCAGTTGCGGTTCGGGCAGTTGCGGTTCCGGCGGTCCCCGTTCCGGCCGCACTCTGGCCGGCCGTGCCGGGACCCGCGCCGCCCGCGGACGCGTTGCCGCCAAGGCCGGCCGTAACACGCGCCGCGCTGCCCGTGCCGTGCCGGAGCCCGGTGTCTTGCTGCGCGGTGACCCGGCCGCCGGCCGAGCGCGCGTAGGCCAGCCCGCCGAGCAGGCCCGCCGCGAGGACGACGATCGCGGCGACAGCAGCCGCGACCGCGCGGCCCTGACCGTTCCGCGGGAGTCGCGGCCGGCCAGGAACCCGGGTGCCAGGCGGCGGGGGAGTGGCCTGGTCGCCAGGCTGCGGCCCAGCCGGAAACGCGCCTCCAGCGGGAAAGTCAGGAAGGCCAGGGAACGCGGGCCCGCCGGGGAACGCGGGCACGTCGAGGCAGGCAGGCAGGCTCCCGGAGTCCGGCAGCACCGCGAAGTTCGCCAGGCTGGCCAGCCCCGGCGTATCTGCGGCGTCCGGCAGGCGGGCAAGCCCCGGCATGCCGCCGGCGTCCGGCAGGCGGGCAAACCCCGGCATGTCGCCGGAGCCGGGCAGGTCAGCGCGGCCGGGCAGGCCGCCGGCAGTTCCGTCTGGCATGAGCGGGCCAGGCGGAATCGGGCAGGCCGCGGTCGTCGCGTCTCGTTCCGCAGCAGCGCCGTCACCGGCGGCACTGTACGGCCACGGATACCCGGGCAGCGTTCCGCCGGCCTTGGCCGCCGCTGCCGCCTCGGCCAGCAGCCGGGCGGCCGTCTCGGCGTCCGGCCGGGCCGCGGGGTCCGTTCGCAGCAGGGCGTCGATCACCGGCATCAGCGGGCCGGCCGACGGAGCCCGCGGCGCGGCCTCGTTGACGATCCCGGCCATGACGGCCACCGGCCCGCCGGCCCGCTCGAACGGCCCGCGGCCCTCGACCGCCGCGTACAGGGTCGCGCCGAGCGACCACAGGTCCGCTGCCGGAGTCGCCGCCCTGCCCCGCAGGCGCTCGGGAGCGGTGAACCCGGGCGTGCCGATGACCAAGCCCGCCTGCGTCAGCCCAGGGTCCCCCTCGAAGGTGGCGATGCCGAAATCGGTCAGCACGCCGCGGCCATCAGGGCCGATCAGGACGTTGCCGGCTTCACGTCCCGGTGCAGCACGCCGGCCGCATGCGCGCTGGCGAGCGCGCTGAGCAGGCATTCGCCGACGCGGGCAGCCGCCAGCGGGCGAAGCGGGCCGTCCTCGGTGACCACCTGGTCGAGCGCCCGCGCCCGTACCAGCTCCATCACGATCCACGGGCTGCCGTCCTCCTCGAACACGTCGAAGACGGTCGCCACCCCCGGATGGCTCAGCCGGGCAGCGGTCTTGGCCTCGCGGAGGGTCCGCTGGTAGACGATCTCGGCGTCATCCTGCGTCACGATCGCCGGGACGCGGACTTCCTTGACCGCGACGTCACGCTCAAGCAGTTCGTCCCGGCCACGCCAGACGACGCCCATCGCACCGCGGCCGATGGGACGGTCCAGGCGGTACCGCCCGGCCAGCAGGCGGCCCGCTCCCACCACACCGTGCATGGCCGCGAACATACCGCCGCTTCCAGCGAGATTCCTGTGAGCCGGATGTGAATTCGGCCAGCTGGCCGCCCGTCACCCCGGCCTGGCCGCCGCCGTCATGATCCGGGGCGCCGGGTCATCGCGAGCACGTCAAGCGCGGCGTCCAGCTGTGCCTCAGTGAGCTCTCCGCGGGACACGTGCCCGCGGTCGAGCACGGCTTCCCTGATGGTCTTGCCCGTCTCGAGTGCCTCGTGCGCCGCCGCCGCCGCCGCCTCGTAGCCGAGGAACGGGTTGAGCGCGGTGACGATCGCCGGCGACGACTCGGCCAGCCGCCGCAGCCGGTCCGGGTCCGCCGAGATCCCGGCCACGCACCGCGTCGCGAGCAGGCTGGCGGCCGCCGCCAGCAGGCTGACCGAGCCCAGCAGGTTACGCGCGATCACCGGCAGCATCACGTTCAGCTCGAAATTGCCAGCCGATCCGCCGAACGCCACGGCCGCGTCGTTGCCGATCACCTGGGCGCAGACCTGGCCGACGGCCTCGCAGATCACCGGATTGACCTTTCCCGGCATGATCGACGACCCCGGCTGCAGGTCCGGGATCCTGATCTCGGCCAGCCCGGTCTGCGGCCCGGAGCCCATCAGCCGCAGGTCGTTGCAGATCTTCACCAGCGAGACCGCGATCGTGCGCAGGACGCCGCTCGCCGCCACCAGGCCATCCCGCCCGCCGGCCGCCTCGAAATGGTCGGCTGCCTCGGTCAGCGGCAGGTCAAGGTCTCCGGCCAGCCGGGCGATAACGGCGGGCGCGAAGCCGGCCGGCGCGTTCAGCCCGGTGCCGACGGCCGTCCCGCCGAGCGGCAGCGTGCCGACATCGGGCAGCACTGCCTTTACCCGCCGGATGCCGTTCCTGACGGCAGCCGCATAGCCGCCGAACTCCTGCCCGAGCGTCACCGGGGTGGCGTCCATCAGGTGCGTCCGGCCGCTCTTCACGTAGCCGGCGAACTCCGCGGCCTTCGCCTCGAGCGCCTCGGCCAGCTCGCCGAGCGCCGGCCCGAGCGCGCGCGCCAGCAGCCACGCCGCAGCCAGGTGAATCGCGGACGGGAACACGTCGTTGGACGACTGTGACGCGTTGACATGGTCGTTCGGGTGCACGGGCCGGCCCAGCCTGCGCGTTGCCAGCGTGGCGATCACCTCGTTGGCGTTCATGTTGCTCGATGTCCCCGACCCGGTCTGGAACACGTCAACAGGGAACTGGTCCAGGTGCTGGCCGGCGGCGATCTCGGCGGCGGCGTCGTGAATCGCTTCGGCCATGTCCGCGTCCAGCACGCCCAGGCTGCCGTTGACGGTCGCGGCCACGCCCTTGATTGATGCCAGCGCGATGATCAGGTCCGGGTGCAGCCGCTCGCCGGAGACCGGGAAGTTCTGCACCGCGCGCTGCGTCTGGGCGCCCCACAGGGCATCGGCGGGCACCTGGACCTCGCCCATCGAGTCATGCTCGGTCCTGAACTCCGGCTCGCCTTCCGGCACTGCCGCCACCTCCCTAGCCGGGCCCTGGGCCGATCGTGAGCACCGGCGCCGCCGGCCCGTTGACGTCGGCGAAGAAATCATTGCCCTTGTCATCTACCACGATGAACGCGGGGAAATCCCGGACCTCGATCCGCCAGACGGCCTCCATGCCCAGCTCGGGGTACTCGAGCACATCAACCTTGGTGATGCAGTCCTGCGCCAGCCTGGCCGCGGCACCGCCGACCGAGCCGAGGTAGAAGCCGCCGTGCTGCTGGCAGGCGGCGGTCACCGCGGCCGACCGGTTTCCCTTGGCCAGCATCACCAGCGAGCCGCCGGCTGCCTGGAACTGGCCGACGTAGGAGTCCATCCGCCCGGCGGTCGTCGGCCCGAACGACCCGGACGCGTAACCTGCCGGGGTCTTGGCCGGCCCGGCGTAGTACACGGCGTGATCACGCAGGTAACCGGGCATCGGCTCGCCGCCGGCCAGCCGCTCGGCGATCTTGGCGTGCGCGATGTCCCTGGCGACCACCATCGGCCCGGTCAGCGCGAGCCTGGTCCGGATCGGGTACTTCGACAGCTCGGCGCGGATCTCGGACATCGGCCGGGACAGGTCGATCAGGACCACGTCGTCGTCCAGCTCGTCATCTGTTGTCTCGGGCAGGTACTGCGCCGGGTCGGCCTCCAGCCGCTCAAGGAACGCCCCGTCCCTGGTGATCTTCCCGAGCGCCTGCCGGTCGGCCGAGCAGGACACCGCGATCGCCACCGGGCAGGACGCGCCGTGCCGCGGCAGCCGGATAACCCGCACGTCATGGCAGAAGTACTTGCCGCCGAACTGGGCGCCGATCCCGGTCCGCCTGGTGAGCTCGAGGACCTGCTGCTCGAGCCCGGTGTCGCGGAACCCGTGCCCGGCGGCCGTGCCCGCGCCCGGCAGCGTGTCCAGATACCGGGCTGAGGCGTACTTGGCCGTCTTCAGCGCGTACTCCGCGCTGGTACCGCCCACCACGATCGCGAGATGGTACGGCGGGCATGCGGCCGTGCCCAGGGACCGGATCTTCTCCTCGAGGAAAGCGAGCATCGACGCGGGATTCAGCACCGCCTTGGTCTGCTGGTACAGGAATGACTTGTTTGCCGACCCGCCGCCCTTGGCCATGAACAGGAACTTGTACTCCCCGCCGGCCGTTGCGTAGAGCTCGATCTGGGCCGGCAGGTTGGTGCCGGTGTTGCGCTCCTCCCACATGGTCAGCGGCGCGAGCTGCGAGTAGCGGAGATTCAGCTTCGTGTACGCGTCGTAGACGCCGCGGGCGATGTGCTCCTCGTCACGGCCGTCAGTGAGCACGTGCTGGCCGCGCTTGCCCATCACGATCGCAGTGCCAGTGTCCTGGCACATCGGCAGCACGCCGCCGGCCGCGATGCAGGCGTTCTGCAGCAGGTCGCGCGCCACGAAGCGGTCGTTGCCGCTGGCCTCCGGGTCATCCAGGATGGACCGGAGCTGCCGGAGATGGCCAGGCCGCAGCAGGTGCGCGATGTCCCGCATGGCCGCGGCCGTCAGCTCGGTAAGGACGCCGGGCTCGACCTCAAGGAAATCCCGGCCGAACGACTGCCTGGCGCTGATGCCGTCCCCGGTCACCAGCCGGTATTCGGCGTCGTCCGGGCCGGCCGGCAGCAGGTCGGTATAGCTGAACTCAGGCATCGCAGGCACATCCTCGCGCGGGATCGGCAGACCGTGCCAATCGTAAATCGCCTGGGTGAATGATGGCGGATGCCCTGGGTAGGTGATCCAGATCCGGGCGCGGGCCACCGGCCCGTGCCAGGCGAGGGTGAGGATGTGGGACAGATGAGCTTCTCAGCAGCAGCGGATAGTTCCGTCGACGTGACCGAGGCAGCCCGCCAGCTCGAGCAGGCCACGCATGACGCGAGGGTCGCCTTCGACTGCATCGGGCTGGGCGAGCTCGACCGGGCGCATACCCACGCGATCACCGCGCGCGCCGCGGTCGACGCCGCCGAGAACGTCTTGCGTGCGGCGCTCGCCAGCGGCACCAGCATCACCGGCGGGGTGTAAGCGGGGCCGTGCCGCCGAAGGGGCATCAGCGGACCGTGTTACCGCGGGCTCCGTCTGCGCTGCGGCGGGCGCGACCGCCGCAGCGCAGACGGCCGCCGCTCCTGGTCAGCCAGCCGCAGCGCAGCCGGCCCGGGCTCAGGCGCGGGCGGCCGTCCGCGGGCAGCTCCGCTATCCGGGCAAGCCAGGAACGTCAGCAAGAGTAATGTGTGACTCACACACATATCGAGGCGACATCAAGGAGGAGACGTCATGACGGAGCACGCCGAGGGCACCTTCAAGGTCAACGGCTGGGATGAGAACACCTACCAGGAACTGGACGGCAAGGAGAAGCTCACCAAGGCCAGCATGGTGTTCGGCTACGCCGGCGACGTCGATGGCACCGGCAAGTCGGAGGCCCTGATGTTCTACCGCGAGGACGGCACCGCCGCCTACACCGGCCTCGAGCGCTTCGTCGGGCAGGTCGGCGGCCGCTCCGGTAGCTTCGTGCTCCGCGCCGACGGCGTCTTCGAGGACGGCGCGGCCACGACCAACTGGCAGGTCGTCGACGGCTCCGGCTCGGGTGAGCTGCGCGGCCTCCGCGGGACCGGCCAGGCGGTCGCGGCCAGCGGGCAGCCGGGCGGCACCTTCACGCTCGACTACGACCTGGGCTGAGTCCGCATGCCGCTGGACCGGCCGGCGAATCTGCTCGGCGCGCTGTCCCTGGTCATCGCCGACCGCACGGCGGACGCCATGGCGGACGCAGGCGGACGGCCGGAGTCGGCGGCCGCGGCGCTCTCGGCGCTGCTGCACTTCCTGGACCGGCCGTCGGTCGACATGCTCCGCCAGGTGCTCGGGCTGACGTCGTCGGGCACGGTACGGCTGCTTGACCGGCTGGAGGAGGGCGGCTACGTGCGCCGCGGCCCGGGAGCGGACGGGCGGTCCGCGTCCATCTCGCTTACCGAGTCCGGCCGTACGGCCGCTCATCAGGTAGCCGCGGCCCGGGCCGGGGTGCTGGACGGCGCATTGGGCGCCCTGTCGGCAGCCGAGCGCGCCGATTTCGAGCGGCTGGCCGGGAAGATCCTGGCGGGCCTGATCCGCGGGCCGGGCGCGACCCGGTGGGTCTGCCGCCTGTGCGACACCGGTACCTGCCGCGGCGAGCCGGGCGGCTGCCCGGTGGGCAACGCCGCCCGCCAGCGCTACCTGTCCTGACCAGCGTTGACGGACGGCCCCGTCCCGTGCCACACCGTCCCGTGCCACCCCGTCACTGAAGGTGGTGGATCTCGCGATCGCTCACCTTCGAAGGTGCGCGATCGCGCGATCCACCACCATGGCTTGGGCACATGCCGGCCGCCGCGGCGGCTGGAACGGGGACAGATCCGCCGCGCGGCGGCTGGAACGGGGGATCGATCCGCCGCGCGGCGGCTGGAGCGGGGACAGATCCGCCGCGGTGTAGCTTGCGAAGATGGCTGATGATCTGTCGGCGCGTGCTGTTGAGCTGGCCGGGGCCTGGCTTGGCTCGCTGCGCGACCGCCCAGTAGGAATACCGGTCGAGCCGGCCGGCCTGCGTGCCAGGCTCGGCGGGCCGCTCGGCGAGGCAGGAGGAGCAGGCCGGCCTGCTCACCGAGCTGGCTGCCGCGCTCGAGCCAGGCCTGGTAGCGACGGCCGGGCCGCGTTACTTCGGCTTCGTCAATGGCGGCAGCCTGCCGGCCGCGCTGGCCGCCGACTGGCTCGTATCGGCCTTCGACCAGAACGCCGCGATGTATGTCATGTCACCGGCTGCCGCGGTCGTCGAGGAGGTCACTGCCGGATGGCTGCTCGACCTGCTCGGCCTGCCGCCGCAGGCCGCGGTGGGGTTCGTCACCGGCGGCCAGATGGCCAACTTCTCCTGCCTCGCCGCGGCCAGGAGCGCGCTGCTGGCCGCGGCAGGCTGGGACGTGGCGGCGGCCGGGCTGCGGGACGCACCCGAGCTGACGGTCGTGCTGGGGGAGCAGGCGCACGTGACGCTGCTGCAGGCACTCCGGCTGCTGGGCCTGGGCACCGCTAATGCTCGCCGGGTCACCGCTGATGACCAGGGGCGCATGAGCGCGGCCGAGCTGCGGCAGGTGCTCGCCGATTCCGGCAGCCCCGTGCTGGTGTGCGCGCAGGCAGGCGAGGTAAATACCGGCGCATTTGATCCGCTGCGGGAAATCGCGGCCGCGGTCCGCCAGCATGGCCGGGCATGGCTGCACGTGGATGGTGCCTTCGGCCTGTGGGCCGCGGCGAGCCCAGCGCTGCGCGGGCTCACCGCCGGCGTCGAGCTGGCCGACTCGTGGGCCGCTGATGCCCACAAATGGCTCAACGTGCCCTACGACTGCGGCCTGGCGATCGTCAGGGACCCGGCGGCGCTCAAGGCTGCCCTCGGCAAGAACGCCAGCTACCTGCCAGCCTCAGCCGTGCGCGAGCCCTTCAGCTTTACCCCGGAAGCCTCCCGCCGGGCCCGGGCAATCCCGGTGTACGCGGCGCTCCGCTCGCTGGGCCGCCGCGGCGTGGCGGAGCTAGTCGAGCGCTGCTGCGCGCTGGCCAGGCTCGCGGCGGCGGAACTCGCCCGTGGCGGCGCTGTCGAGGTGCTGAACGACGTGGTGCTGAACCAGGTGCTGTTCCGGGTGCCCGGCCGTAGTGCAGCGGCAATCATCGAGCGGGTGCAGCGCGACGGCACCTGCTGGCTGGGTGGCACCAGCTGGCAGGGCGGTCCGGCGATCCGGTTCTCCGTCTCGAACTGGTCGACCACGCCAGACGACATCCGCCGGTCAGTCACGGCGATCAGGGCTGCGGTCAGCGCGACCACGGCCAGCTAGGAGTCACTGGTCGGGCGCTGCACGGCTTCGGCAGGCGCGCACCGGCGGCGTGCCATCGCCACCGGCGTGGTCCGCGCCGTTCGTGCGCGCCGCGTCCGTGCCTGCGCGGTCGGTGCCGGCAACGTTCGTGCCCGCGCCGGTCACCCGGCCCGCGCCGGTCACCCCGCCCGCGCCGCTCACCCCGGCAGCGCCAGCGGCAGCGGTGCGGCCGGCCACGGAGTGCTCGTCGTGTATATACCGGCCGCCCCGCAGCGCCGAGATGCCCGCGGCGATGACGAGCAGGACGATAGCCATGCTGAACACGATCACCAGGCCGTGATGGAACGGCCCGGAGATCAGCTGCGGGAAGAATTCCTTGCCGGTCAGCCTGGCCACGCTGGCCGCCGGAAGGTGCGCAAGCGCCCCGGTGGGTGCGAGCAGCTGGCGGATCGGGTTGATGCCGAGGAACGCGGCGAACAGGCTGCCGACCGGCGGCAGGCCGGCGATCTGGTGCGCGGTGCCGGACGGCACGCCCTGGGCGATGAGCCCGTGGCTGAGCGTGGCCGGCAGCGCGCTCGCCAGCCCGGCGATCATCAGCGAGAAGAACACGCCGATCGACAGCACGAAGCCCGAGTTCTGGAACGTGGCCAGCATGCCGGATGCGGCGCCGCGCTGCCTGGCCGGGACGCTGTTCATGATCGCGGCCGCGTTCGGGGCGGAGAACAGGCCCATCCCCGCGCCGGCCACGAAGATCAGGACAGCGAACAGCGCGTAACGGAAGTCGGTCGGCAGCACCAGCAGGCCGCCGAACGCGGCCGCCGACACCAGCAGCCCGCCGGAGGCGAACGCGCGCGCGCCGTGCCGGTCCGACAGCTAGCCGGACACCGGCCCGGAGACGACGAAGCCGCACGTCAGCGGCAGCAGATAGATGCCGGACCACAGCGGGGTGTCCTTGAACGCGTAGTTGTGCAGGGGCAGCCAGATGCCTTGGAGCCAGATGATCAGCATGAACTGCAGCCCGCCGCGTGCGACCGAGGCCAGCAGCGTGGCGGCGCTGCCGGCGGCGAACGCCCGGATCCGGAGCAGCTTCAGGTCGAACATCGGCGCCTCGACCCGCTGCTCGATGAAGCAGAATGCGGTCAGCAGCACGACCCCGCCGATCAGGCCGGTCAGCACGACCGGGCTGGTCCAGCCCATCGAGTGGCCGCCGTACGGCTGGATGCCGTAGGTAATCCCGGTCAGCAGCGCGATCAGGCCGACGCCGAACGTGATGTTGCCCAGCCAGTCGATCCGCGCCTGCGTCCTGATCCCGGTCTCGCGCAGGCTCAGGAAGGACCAGATCGTGCCGCCGATGCCGATCGGCACCGACACGAGGAACACCAGGCGCCAGTCGACGGCGGCCAGCACGCCGCCGAGGATCAGGCCGATGAACGAGCCGGAGATGCCAGCGACCTGGTTGATACCCATGGCGGTGCCGCGCTGGTCAGACGGGAAGGCGTCGGTCAGGATCGCCGGGGAGTTGGCCATCAGCATCGCGCCGCCGGTTGCCTGCAGCACCCGCCAGCCAATCAGCCAGAGTGCCCCGGCCGGCCCGGTGAACGGGTCGAACGGCAGCGCGAGCGCCCCCAGGCCGAAAATCGCGAAGCCCATGTTGTACATCCGGACCCGGCCGTAGATGTCGCCGAGCCGGCCCAGGGTGACGACCAGCACGGCCGACACCACCAGGTATCCCATCAGCATCCAGAGCAGGTAGCTCACGTTGCCCGGCTGTAGCGGATCCAGGTGGATCCCGCGGAAGATGGCGGGCAGCGCGATAATCACGATGGAGCCGTTGACGGTCGCCGCCAGCATGCCGAGCGTCGTGTTCGACAGCGCGACCCACTTGTAATGGGTGCCCTGGAACCTGTCCGCAGCCGTCCGTCCCGCGTTGCCGTACGAAGGCTCGCCCACGATGCGCTCTCCCGTCCGCCCCAGGCTCAATACTTGCTTTGCCCAAACTAACAGGCCCGGCTTGCCGCCAGGAAGCGGCGAGGGGCCGGCCCGCCGCCGGCCAGCGGCGCGCGCCGGCCGGCCGGGCCGCATCCCAGCCGTGGCAGGCGATGCGGCGGACCGCGAACCTCGACGCTCCTCGGGTCGGTACAGCGGGAGTTACACGATAAGGTCGCGCCATGCTGACTGGCGGCAACGTGATGACCCGGCTGCGGAGCATTATCAACCGTCCGGCCAGAAAAATGCTGCATGGCGTTGATGTCTCCAGTTTCCAGGGCAGGCCCGAGCAATGGCGGTCCGAAGCAGGACGCCTTGCCTGGGCGGCGGTAAAGATCACCGAGCTGGAGCCGAACGGCACCAGGTACGTGAACCCGGATGCCGCGGCTGACTGGGCGTTCCTGCACCGGAACAAAAAGGTGCGGGTCGCCTACATGTTCGGGCATCCGTCGGTCAGCTCCGCCGAGTCTGTGTCGTTCTTCCTCCGCGAGATAGACAAGCTCGGCCTGCACGACGACGACGCCGTCGCCCTGGACATCGAGGTGACCGACGGCCGCACCCCGTCGGAGGTAGACGCCTGGTGCGTGCGCGTGACGTCCGAGCTGCGGCACCGGACCATGCGGCACCCGGTCGTCTATACGTTCCTGTCCTTCGCCGAGGCCGGGAACACCGCCCGGCTCGGCCACCTCCCGCTGTGGATCGCCGATCCGTCGTCCAGGGTGGGCAGGCCGCGGGTACCGCAGCCGTGGAAGACCTGGACCATGCATCAGTACAACATCACCGGGTCAATCGACCGGGACGTGGCGAAATTCACCAGCCGGGCCGCAATGGCCGCGGCGCTCGGGAAAGAGAAGGTGCCGCACGTGAAGAACCTGGGCGGGTCGAATACGTCAGCACTAGCCGCCGCTCGCTGGGACAACGGTGACACCGTGGTCGCCGGGATTGGCAAGGACGGGTTCATCCGGGCCATCCGCTGGGCGAACGGCAAGTGGGGCCCGTGGCGGGGTATCACCAAGGAGAAGGCGCTGCACCCGCCGGCGATCGTCGCCTGGGGTCAAGGGCACGGCCACCTGTACTACACGAACGAAGCAGGCGACGTCATCGAGATCGGAACCGGCGATTTCGGCGAGACCTGGACCTCCTGACCCTGCAGCTCGCCGCCGCGCTCGGCGGGCGCCGGCCCGCCGTCCGGTATCTTCGGGTTGTGGCATCCCGTCCGCCGCCGCGTGACCTGCGGGCCTCCGACGCTGACCGGGAGCGCGTGGTCACCGTGCTCACGGAGGCTGCGGCTGACGGCCGGCTGACTCTCACAGAACATTCGGAACGGGCCGAGCGTGCTTACTCTGCGCGCACGCTAGGCGATCTCGCCGTGCTGACTGCCGACCTGGCGGTGCCTTCGGCCCAGCCGATCCGGCTCGATGGCCGTCGGCCGGTAGCCGGCATATTCGCCAGGGAAAACCGCTCGGGCCGCTGGGTCGTGCCGGAAAACCTGCTGGTCACGGCGGTCTTCGGCGAGGTCGTTCTGGACATGCGCGAGGCGATGCTGCAGAGCAGGCACGTCACGATCTACGCGACGGTTGCTCGGCGGCCGGCTGGACCTGATCGTGCCGGACGGCATCGCCGTGGTGTTGACCGGCACCGCGGTCCTTTCCCGCCGGCGTGGTGACCGGCCGCCGGCTGCCCGGCCTGACGCGCCGGTGATCGAGGTCCGCACGCTGGCGCTCGGCGGCCGGATACATGTCGTGACGCCCCGCCGTGGCGGCTGGTTCAGCGGCCTGCGCCGCGGCGGCCAGAACCGCTGACTAGCCCGGCCGCAGGTCCCGTCTCGCCCAGCGCGCGGCGGGTGTCAAGAACGGCGGCACCTGCGGCCGGGACCATCGGCGGCGGGCGGGCGTGCTGGCTGCCGTGGGTGGCGGGATCGCGGTGCTGACGGCGGCCCTGCGGTCAGAAGCCTAGTCGCCGTCGAAGTTGACGGCGCTGTAGGCGTTGAGCTTCCACAGCTGATGGTCGCTGCGGATGTTGCGGATGGTGCCGGACCGTGCCCGCATGACCAGCGAATGCGTGCTGGCCCCGCCGGCCCGGTACCGTACCCCGGCGATGAGCTCGCCGTCGGTGATCCCGGTGGCGGCGAAGAACGCGTCGTCCGACGCGACGAGATCGTCGGTAGTGAGGATCCGGTCGAGATCATGGCCGGCATCGACGGCGCGGCGTCGCTCGGCATCGTCACGCGGCGCGAGCTTGCCCAAGATGATGCCGCCCAGGCACTTGACCGCGCATGCGGCGATGATTCCCTCCGGCGTGCCGCCGATGCCGAGCAGCAGGTCGATCCCGGTGCCCTCGCTGGCGGCCATGATCGCCCCGGCCACGTCGCCGTCGGTGATGAGCTTGATCCTGGCGCCCGCTGCCCGGACGTCCTCGATCAGGTCCGCGTGCCTGGGGCGGTCCAGGATGATTACCGTGACGTCATGCGGGGAGCAGTGCTTCGCCCGGGCAATTGCCGCGATGTTGGCGGTCGGCGGCGCTTCGATGTCCACGACGCCCGCCGCGGCCGGGCCCGTGACGAGCTTCGACATATAAAAGACGGCCGACGGGTCGTACATGGATCCACGAGCGCTGACCGCCAGCACCGAGATCGCGTTCGGCATGCCGTTAGCGGCCAGCCGGGTGCCATCGATCGGATCCACGGCCACGTCACAGGCCGGCCCGCTGCCGTCGCCGACCTCCTCGCCGTTGTACAGCATCGGCGCGCGGTCCTTCTCGCCCTCGCCGATGACCACGGTGCCCTTCATCGACACCGTGTTGATCAGCAGCCGCATCGCGTGCACTGCCGCCCCGTCAGCGCCGTTCTTGTCACCTCGGCCCACCCAGCGTGCGGCGGCCATCGCGCCGGCCTCGGTGACCCTGGCCAGTTCAAGCGCCAGGTTACGGTCTGGCGCATGCCGCGCTGGCTCTGGCGATGCGAGGCCAGGCTCGGGAGCTACCTGATTCAGGTCGGCCGCGACCTGGTCGGGGTCGGCCGCCAGCAGGCTGGGGTCGGGCAGTGCCTGACCGGCCGGCCCAGGGCCGTCCGGCATCGCAGCGGATTCATGTTCCGTCATGACGGATGCCTTCCTCGCGGCGTGCTTCGATCCTATGCAGCCGACTGGCCGGCGTAGCCTGGTGCCAGCGTGGCTGACCACTAGGAGCGCTGCTGAGCCGGATGACAACTGACCAGGCGCCGCCCGTCGCACGGACGTCGGAGCGCGGTGCCGCGACCCGCAGCGGGCTGCTTACGGCCGCTCGCGAGGTTTTCACGTCCGTCGGCTACGCGCAAGCCAGCGTGATGGAAATTGTCAGCCGGGCCGGGGCCAGCGTCGGCAGTCTCTATCACCATTTCTCCGGCAAAGCGGACTTGTACGGCACCCTGTTCGAGGAACTGCACCGGGACCAGGCGGAGAGTACTCGGCTCGCGGTCCGCCGGGCCAGGGAAGCCGGCGTTTCCGATCCGCGGCAGCTCTTCCTGGCGGGCGCGCGCGGTTACCTCGACTGCTGCGTGGAGCAGCGCGAGCTGTCCGCGTTGTTCGTGCGCGGGGATGGCCCGCCCGGCTTCGACCTGGTACGGCGGCAGCGGGTGGTCGAGTGGTCGAGCCGGAACGCCGAGTACTTCGCCCGCAGCGGCGAGCCGTTGGACGAGGCGGTCTCCATCGTGATGACCGGCGCGCTGATGCTGGCTGTCGCCGAGATCTCGCTCAGCGCGGACACCGAGCGCGCGCGGGGGATCGTGGAAGGCGTGATCCAGGTGCTGTCGCGGATCGAGTCCGCCTCGCCCTGACCTGCCGCGGACCAAGCCGCGCGGCGGGTCCCGGGCCGCCGGCTGTCCTGTCCTGGGCAGGCCGGCCGTGGCGAGGTCAGAACGGCGCCGCCGGGTCGGCGGAGCCGTCGCTGCGCTTGGCCATCGCGGTTGCCAGCCGCGCGCGGGCGCCTTCCAGCCATTCCGCGCAGATGTCAGCGAGCCGCTCGCCGCGTTCCCACAGTTCCAGTGACTGCTCCAGCGTCAGGCCGCCGGCCTCAAGGCGCTTGACCAGCTCGGTTAGCTGGTCCCTGGCCTGCTCGTAGGGCAGCTGGGGCGGCTGGCCCGGCTGCGTTCCGGCGGGAACAGGCCGATCTGCCGCCGCCTGGCCCGTCGCAGGCTCCGCGGCGGGCCCAGGCCCGTCGTGCGCGCCGCTGCGTCCGGTCACGCTGACACCCTAGCCCTGCCGCCGGATCGCCGCCCGGATCGCAGAGCGGACGACCCGTGCGTAGAGCAGGCCGCCCGGCGGGCGGGGGTGTACGCCGTCATCCCAGAGCAGGCTGGTGCGGTGCTCGATCGCCGTGCGCCAGTTCGCTATCACCACGTTGCGGTGATGGCGGGCCGCCGCCGCGAGCGCTCCGTTTACCTCGTCCTGCCACGGCCGGGGCACGAATGTGTTCACCAGGATCAGCCGCCGGTGCGGGCCCACGATCGCCAGCAGCTGGCGGATCTGGGCACCGGTCACCGTCCCGTTCGTGCCCAGGCCGACTACCACGATCCGGCGGAGCCTGCCGCTGTCGGCCAGGCCTCTTGCCACCTCAAGACCCGCGCTCATCTGCCGGCTGACGACCGCATCGATGTAGATGCCCGGCATCACCGCCTGCAGCCCGGCCGCGGAGGCGAGCATGACCGAGTCGCCGATCGCGGTGACTCTGGTGCCGCGAACGTGGCGGTGCCGCGCGGCCGCCCGGTGCCTCTCGCGGGCCGCCGGGCCGGTAGCTGACCGGGCAGAGCGGCCGGCCCTGTGCCTGGCGGCGGTCCTGTGCCTGGCGGCGGTCCTGTGTGCGGCGGTGCGGGCGGCTCCGTGCGCGGCCGGGCCGGGTGCGATGCGGACGGCTGGCCCGGCGGTGGCGGCAGCTGGCCATGCGGCCGGCCCGGCCAGGCCCGCCAGCCGGCGATTCGGCCGCCGACAGGCGATACCGCATGCGGAGCCGCAGGCCGCGCTGACCTCATCGGCGCCGGTGGTGTCCTGGCCGCAGGGCCCGCCCGGGTCTCGGCGCTGATCCGCGCGCCGGCCGCGATCTGAGCCTGCAGGGTATCGGCGCTCGCCGGGTGCAGGACGCCGTATCCCGCCGTGCAGGCGACCGTGACGACGGCAACCGGAATCGCGACTGGCAGCGCACGCAGTGGTGACTGCCTGGCCGCCGCAACGGACTCGGCCAGGTAGGTGCGGCTGGCGCGCAGCACGGAGCGGACGCCGTCCCGCCTGACCGGTACCTCTATCCAGCGCCAGGACAGGGCCGCGAGCATGATCGGCAACGCAGTCTCGATCACGTGAGCCCAGATCCCCGGGGCGCCTGGGCCGGCCAGGACGGCACCGAACGCGATCACCGGCCAGTGCCAGAGGTAGACGCCGTAGGACCTGATCCCGAGCCAGCGCAGCGGCCGCCAGCTGAGCATCGCCGCGACCACCCCGGTTCCGGCCGCCGCTACGACGACGCCGCCAGCGGCCAGCGCGGTCAGGATCAGCCCGGCCGGGTACACGGCCGGGTCAGCGCCGGCGAAGTGACCCATCGCCCAGCCGAGCACCATGAGCCCGGCCACCCCGGCCGCATCGAGCCGCCTGGCCAGGCCAGCCGACGCGGCGACCAGCCGCGACAGCGGCCAGGTCAACGCCAGCGCCGCGCCGACAAGTAGCGCGCTGGCATGCGTATCAGTCCCGTAGTAGACGCGGGACGGATCGGAGCCTGGCACGTACATGGCGGCCATGGCCGCCGCCGAGACGGCAGCGCCCAGCCAGGCAACCGCCGCGCGCCTGGCCCCGCTCCGCAGCCTCAAGACGACAATGAGAACGAGCGGCCAGCACAGGTAGAACTGCTCTTCGACCGCGAGTGACCACAGATGCTGCAGCGGGGGCGGCGGCCCGAACGTCGCGAAATACGACTGATGGCCGGTCGCCTGCCACCAGTTGCTCGTGTAGCTCAGCGCCCCGAGCAGGGCCGGCCTGAGCGCGCTTGCCTGGTCCGGGGCGAGCACGGCGACCGCGGCGGTCACGGTGATAACCATGGCAGCCAGCGCGGGCAGCAGCCGCCGGGCTCGCCGGGCCCAGAATCCGCGCAGGTCGATCCGGCCGCGGGTGTCCCACTGGCTGGCCAGCAGGTCGGTTATCAGGTAGCCGCTCAGCACGAAGAAGACATCGACGCCGAGGAAACCACCCGGCAGTATCGAGAAGTTCTGGTGAAAGATAAGCACCGCGACCACGGCGAGCGCACGGATGCCGTCGAGTCCGGGTGCCCGCGCTGAAGCCGATTTCCGGCGAGGTTCAGCCAGCCTTACCGCTGGCGGTTCCGCCACTACGTCCAGCCCCCTGACCTGGCAATTCGTCTCCGCCCATACCGACATGGGCTCGGCTGCCCGGCGTCACTGCCTGCTGCAAGGATTACCACGAATGCTCGCCGGACGGCACGTACCGCCGTTGCTTCCATTACACCTTCCAGCGGCGACAAAGGCTTCTTCACCGGTTGCTAGCGAACAGAAACGCTAGCCGCGGTCATCAGCCCGGATGGCTTTGCTATGGATTTGGTATTACCGTCGGCCCGCGGGCAGTAATGGTGAGCTGATCCGCGGCGAACCGCACGGTCAGGGTCTCTCCGTCGGTGACCTCGGCAGCGGCCCGCACGACGCTGGCATCACCGTGCTGGACGATCGCGTAGCCGCGGTGCAGCGTTGCCGCCGGGGAAAGGGCGACCAGCCTGGCCCGGGTATGGGCGATGTCGTCAGCGGCCCGGTCCAGCCTGGCGGACAGGCACCGCCGGGCGCGCTGGGCAAGGCCGAGCACCTGCTCCTGGCGCCGCTCGATTTCCCTGACCGGAGCGGAGATGGCCGGCCGGGACCTGATGTCGGCGAGCCAGGCGAGCTCCCGGTCCAGCCTGCCCGCAAGCCGGCGGCGGGCCCGGGCCCGCAGCTGGGCGATGAGCTCGGCCTGCTCGGCTACGTCGGGAACTACCCGGCGCGCGGCGTCGGTAGGTGTCGACGCCCGGACGTCAGCCACCTGGTCAAGCAGCGGGACGTCCTGCTCGTGGCCGATGGCGCTGACGACCGGGGTCTGGCATGCCGCCACTGCCCGGATCAGCGACTCATCCGAGAACGGCAGCAGGTCCTCTATCGAACCGCCGCCGCGGGCGATGATGATCACGTCGACGGCACGGTCGCCGTCCAGCCGCCGCAGTGCCTCGGTGACCTCCTCGGCCGCATAGGTGCCCTGCACGGCGACGTTCTCCACCCGGAACCGGACTGCGGGCCACCGCCTGGCGGCGTTGCGCAGGACGTCCCGCTCGGCAGCCGACTCGCGCCCGCAGATCAGCCCGACCGTGGCTGGCAGGAACGGCAGCGGGCGCTTCCTGGCGGCGGCGAACAGTCCCTCGGCGGCCAGTGAATGGCGCAGCCGTTCCAGCCGGGCCAGCAATTCGCCGATCCCGACGGCGCGGATCTCGATTGCGGTAAGCGCGAACGAGCCCCGGTTGATGTTGAAGTCCGGTTTCGCCCAGATAACTACGCGGGCGCCCTCCGCTGGCGCCGGCTCGCTGGCGTCGAGTACCGCCCGCGGGCACATCACTCGCACCGAAACGGCGGCCACCGGATCCCGCAGGGTCAGGAAGACCGTGCCGCCGCGGCGGGTCAGCTCGGCGATCTGTCCTTCGACCCAGACCCGGCCGAGGCGACCGATCCAGTCGCCGACCAGCCGCAGCACCGTGCGAACGGGGACCGGTGATTCAGCGGAATTTTCCAGTGGCATGGCAGCAGGCGTCAGCTCGCCGGAACACGCCGCCGGTCAGGCCTCGCCGTCCTCGATCTTGGCGATGCGGCGCTCGAGCATGGCGAGCACGGCGCTCCGGGCCTCGTGGCTGCGCTCGTAATCGACGAGGACGCGCAGCTGAGCCGCGTCAAGACTGCGCATGCGGGCTCGCAGGGACGCGAACGTGAGCTCGTCGTAGCTGGTCAGCGGCAGGCTGGCCGCTGCCATGGCCGTGTGGCTTGTGGCGGGGTGGTTCGTGGCCGCGGGGGCGGTGGCCGGGTTGCTCGGGGCGGCGGCCGCCGGGGGCGCTGGCTGCGGGGGCGGTGGCCGGGCGGCTGGTCGCGGTGCGGGCCGTGGCCGGGTGAGCCCTGGCGGTGCGGGCCGTGGCTGGTGTTGCCCTTTCCCTGGGCCTGCCTGGCGGCGTCCTGCCCGCCGTTATCGCTGCCGGGCCGGTTCTTGATCCGGTCCGCGACGAGCAGAACCTGGCCGAGGCCGGCGAATACAGCCCGCAGCGCATGTGCCGGGGCCTCCTTCATGCGATCGGTGACCTGCGGGCGCATATCAATCCTTCCTGCAGATGTGTCCGCTGCGACCGGACACCACGGGCTGCCCGCGGCGCACGGGGCATCCCGTCAGGGCGATTCTGGTCATCGGCGATGCTGCGCGGCAAGGAGGCGGCAGCAACGGGGGGCCATTGTCGCAGTGCCGCGGCTTTTGCGGAACCCCCCGGCGGGATGCACTGCCGGCCGGCATCCCGCGGCGATCTGCCATCACCACGGCGTTCCCCCGCGGCCGCCGTGTCGCTCCAGGCCGGCGCTGCGGTACCGGGCGCGGGCGTGCGTTTCGTGCGGTCGCCTACCATGGGACACATGCCCGATCCGAACCGGCGCGTCCTGCTCGCCAAGCCCCGCGGCTACTGTGCCGGGGTTGACCGGGCAGTGCAGACGGTCGAGCTCGCGCTTGAGCGCTTCGGCGCGCCCGTGTACGTACGCAAGCAGATCGTGCATAACACGCACGTGGTGCGCACCCTGGAAGAACGCGGGGCGGTCTTCGTCGAGGAGACCGAAGAGGTGCCTGAGGGCTCGGTCGTCGTCTTCTCCGCGCACGGGGTCGCGCCGCAGGTGCGCCAGGACGCCGATGACCGCAAGCTGCACACGATCGACGCGACCTGCCCGCTGGTCACCAAGGTGCACAAGGAGGCCAGGCGCTTCGCCGCGCAGGATTATGACATCCTGCTCATCGGCCACGAGGGGCACGAGGAGGTCGTCGGTACCACCGGCGAGGCACCGGCCCGCATTCACCTGGTGGACGGGCCCGAGGGCAGCGACAGCGTCCAGGTCCGGGATCCGGCCAGGGTGGCGTGGCTGTCCCAGACCACGCTGTCGGTTGACGAGACCACCCAGACGGTGGCCGCGCTGCGCGAGCGGTTCCCGCAGCTGCTTGACCCGCCGAGCGACGACATCTGCTACGCCACCCAGAACCGGCAGGCCGCGGTGAAGCAGATCGCGCGCGATTCTGACGTTGTCCTGGTGGTCGGCTCGCCGAACTCGTCTAACTCGGTGCGCCTGGTCGAGGTCGCCCTTGACGCCGGCGCGAGCGCCGCATACCTGATCGATGACGCCACCGACCTGCACGAGCGGTGGCTGGACGGTGCCGCGACAGTAGGCGTCACCAGCGGCGCCTCGGTGCCGGAAGAGCTGGTCGCCGGGGTGCTTGACTGGCTCGCCGAGTCTGGTTTCGGCGAGGTCGAAGAGGTCGAGGCGGTCCGCGAGGGCACCGTTTTCGCCCTGCCGCACGAGCTGCGCCGCGGGCCCGGCCGGCCCTAGCGCCGCTGCCAGGCCGCACCGGAATCGCCGCCGTCGATGTCAGCAGCGCCGGTCTCATCGTGGTCGATGCCGCTGTGATCGATGCCGCCACGGGCCGGGTAGCCGCGGTAGAGGTTGCCGCGGGCGGCCTCGCCGCGATAGAGCTTGCCGCGGTCCAGGCTGTCGCGCAGGTCCGCTCGCAGCTCGCTGATGCGCCGCGGCAGCCCGCGGAACAGGGCTATCACGATGGCGGCCATGGTGCCGATGAACAGCCAGGGCGCGACGGCTGACAGCGTCAGCAGGCTCCCCTCCGCGGTGGAGACCATCGTGTTCCCTGTCGCGCTCACGGCCTTGGCGCAGATCAGCGCGATCATGAAGATCATCGGCGGCGTGGTGACCACGGGCAGCAGGTGTGCCCGCTTGGTGTAGCTTGCGGCCAGCACGCAGCCTGCCACGAAGCTCAGCCCGGTAAGCGCCGCCAGATGCAGCCATCCGGCGGTCAGGATGCCGGGGAAGAATACCGAGAACATCGCCAGCCCGGCACCGCGGGCGGTCAGCCGCGAAGGCGACTCGGGCCGGCCGCCCGGCTGGTCACCGCCAGGCCGCCGGACCGGCGCCTGACCATCCGTAAATACTGGTTCTTGAAATTCTGCCTGGCGTGGTTGCCATGCTCGCGCATGCCGTGTGTGCTGGGGCACCGATGTTCCTCCTGATCCCAACATGCCAGATTCCGGGCCGTCGCACGACTCTCAGCGGGCGGCGCTGACGGCCCGCGGCCCGGGCAGCAACTGCCCGGCGGGCTGGCCGTCGCGCTCGCCGTCGCGCTCGGGCCCGGACCCGGCGGCGAGCCCCTGGCCCGGCCCGGCGGTTAGCTCCGGCGCGGACAGTGCCCTGGCGGCCTCCTCGACCAGCCGCGGCGGCTCAAGCCCGGCCTCGACGACGCCCAGCTGGTTAAGCTTGCGCGCGCTGACCAGGACCCGGTTCTCCAGCGTGCCGACTGACTGATTGTAGGCAGACACCGCGCTGGTCAGCGCCTTGCCGAGGCTGTCGACATGCCTGCCGAGCCCGGTGATCCGCTCGTAGAGCTCCCGGCCAAGGTCGAAGACGGCACGGGCATTATCGGACAGCGCGGCCTGCTGCCAGGCGTACTGCGCCGTCCGTAGCATCGTGACCAGCGTGGTCGGCGTCGCGATGTGCACCCTGCGCGCCATGGCGTGCTCGAGCAGGCCGGGGTCGCGTTCCAGCGCGGGCGCGAGGAACGCCTCGCCCGGGATGAACAGCACGACGAACTCGGGCGACGGGCTGAGCGCGGCCCAGTAGGTCTTGGCGGCAAGCCGGTCCACGTGGTCGCGCAGATGCCGGGCATGGGCGCCCAGCCGCGCGTCACGGACCGCCTCGTCGGCGGCCTCGGCGGCTTCCAGGTACGCGGCGAGCGTGACCTTGGAGTCCACCACGATGTTCTTGCCGCCAGCCAGCCGGATGACCATGTCCGGCCGCAGCGCGCCATCCGCCGTGGCCAGGCCGACCTGCTCGTCGAAGTCGCACCGCGAGCTCATCCCGGCCAGCTCGACCACCCGGCGCAGCTGCATCTCGCCCCAGCGGCCGCGGGCCTCGGGCCGGCGCAGCGCGGTGACCAGTGACTGAGTCTGCGCGCGGAGCTGGTCCGAGCTCTGCCGGGCGATCGTGACCTGCTCGGCCAGCGCGGCGTGCGAGGCGTGCCTGGCCGCGTCCGACTCGCGGAGCTGCGACTCCACCCGGGCGAGGGTCTCCTTCAGCGGCTCGACCAGGTGCTCGACGGCGGCCTGGCGCTTGTCCAGCTCGCCGGCCGCGGTGGCGCTTGCCGCGTTCAGGCGCCCCTCGGCCAGCTGCAGGAACCGGCGCGCGCTCAGGTCTAGCGCCTCGGCGGACAGCGCCTGGAAGCGCTGCGCGAGCTGGCCGTCGATCAGCTCGGCCCGCTCGTGCGCGGCGCGCTCGGCCTGTGCCGTCCGCTCCTGCGCTGCCCTGGCCCGTTCCTCGGCGGCACGGGCCTGGCCGGTGAGATCAGCGGCCGCGGCTGCCAGCCGCCCCCTGGCCAGCAGGTAACCGATCGCGGACCCGAGGGCGATGCCTAGCAGCAGCCCGGCAAGCAGCGAGATCGCGTTCATTCTGGTCATGCTTGCAGCCGAGCCCGACATTTCCCGCCCGACACGCTGGCAACCGGGCCGAACCGAAGCCGCCGCCATCGGGGGCGGCGTCCTGACGCCGCGTGCGGGCGGGCTCACCCGGCCGGGCACTCTAGACTCGCCCGGGTGAGCCTGTCCATCGGCATCGTCGGCCTGCCCAACGTCGGCAAGTCCACCCTGTTCAACGCGCTGACCAGGGCCAGCGCACTGGCATCGAACTACCCGTTCGCCACTATCGAGCCGAATGTCGGCATCGTCGGGATCCCCGACCCGAGGCTGGCGGCGCTGGCCGGGCTGTATGACTCGGCCAGGATCGTGCCAGCTACCGTCCGGTTCACCGACATCGCCGGGCTGGTCCGCGGCGCTTCCCAGGGGCAGGGCCTGGGCAACCAGTTCCTGTCCCACATCCGCGAGACGGACGCGATCTGCCAGGTGGTGCGGGTGTTCGCCGACCCGGACGTGAGCCATGTCGACGGCGACGTCTCGCCGGAACGCGACATCGAGACGATCGCGACCGAGCTGATCCTGGCCGACCTGCAGACGCTGGAGAAGGCGGTGCCGCGGCTGGCCAAGGAGGCGAAATTCGCCAAGAACCCGGAACGAGCCCGGGCGGCCGATGCCGCCGCCAGGGCGGCGCAGCTGCTTGACGGCGGGACGACCCTGTCCGGCGCGGCGGCTGCGGCCGGCATCGACCTGGCTGACCTGCGCGACCTGCAGCTGCTTACCGCCAAGCCGTTCCTTTACGTGTTCAACGTGGATGACGACGAGCTGGCCGACGCGGAACTGCGTGAGCGGCTTGCCGGGCTGGCCGGGCCGGCCGAGTCGGTCTTCCTTGACGCGAAGACCGAGTCCGAGCTTGTCGAGCTCTCCGAGCAGGAGGCGGCGGAGCTGCTGGCCGAGCTCGGGCTCGGCGAGCCCGGGCTGGCCCAGCTGGCCAGGGCCGGATTCGCCGCGCTCGGCCTGTCCACGTTCCTGACCGCCGGGCCGAAGGAGGCCCGGGCGTGGACGATCCCGGCGGGCGCGACGGCGCCGGAGGCGGCGGGCGTGATCCACACCGACTTCCAGCGCGGTTTCATCAAGGCCGAGATCGTTTCGTTCGGCGACCTGATGGCCGCAGGCTCGATCGTCGCCGCCCGGGCCGCCGGGAAGGCACGCATCGAGGGCAAGGACTACGTGATGCGCGACGGCGACGTGGTCGAGTTCCGCTTCAACGTCTGACCCGCCGCGTTAGCGCAGGTTCGTGTCCTCCGGCCACACTTTCGTAACCGGGCGCGCCCTCGACGGCGCTGGCAGTTCGCGCGACGCTGGGTCCCTATCCCAAGGGAGGGAACAGCAATGCGCAAGATGCTTGCCGCCCTGATCGGCGCGGCCACCACCGTCACGATGATCACCGGAGCCGGAGTGGCCTCGGCCAGCCCCACCCACCCGGCCACCGCCCACCACGCGGTTACCGGGACGCAGCATTTCCAGCTTGTCTCCGCCTCGCTGACGGGCAACAAGAACAAGGTGGTTGCCTACGGCGTGTTCAATGCGAGCGGCGTCGACATCGCGACCAGCAATACCAGGGACACCTTCAGGTTCCCCGGCGGCAGCTTCCGCGTCCGGCACAAGGTCACCCACAGCCGCTCGCATTTCAGCAAGCGGACCTGCGCGGGCACGCAGAGCCAGCGCGGCACCTACAAGATCAGCCGCGGCCGCGGTAGGTACGCCGGCATCAGCGGCCACGGCCGCTTCAGGGTCACCGTCCTGATCGTCGCCCGGCACACCGCCCACGGATGCTCGAACAAGCCGATCGCCCTCCAGACCATCATCCGGGCACGCGGTCCGGTGACCCTGCCGTAGCAGCGCCACCGGGATGGCTGGCCCGCCGCGCGGCGGGCCAGCCATTCGGCCAGCCCGCCGGGTGGCCGCGACCCGATCGTGACGGATCCGGCCTGCTGCGATTCGCCGGATCCGCCGTGATCATGAATTGCCGGGTGAATGACGCGCTTCCTGGTCAGGGAATGACGGTGAAGGGGCGCATCATCTCGTTGTCCTCGTGCTCCACGATGTGGCAGTGGTGCACGTAGGTCTGCGGCGCCCTGACGCCCGTGGGCAGGTCGAACTTCGCCCTGATCGTGGTGTAGAAGCCGGGATTCGCCTTCACGGTGTCCTTGAACCCGCGCTCGTCGGGCGTTGGCGGCTGCATCGGCCCGGTCGCGTACGGCACCGGGCTGATCCCGCCGGGGACGCCCTCCGGGCCGCCGTGTGCCTGCTGGTAGCGGGCCACGTCGAACGGCGTCCGGCCGACCACCTGGAAGGTAACCAGGTGCACGTGCATCGGATGGGTATCCGGGGTCATGTTGACCCAGACCCAGTCCTCCACCGTGCCGGCCCTCGGCTTCTCGGTGACCGGCGGCCCCTCGAAATCCAGCGCGCTGAGGTTCAGGTGCCAGCCGGCGGTTTCCGGGGCGATCTCGTTCAGCGTGATGTACCTGGTCCGGACCGGATGATGCAGCCTGGCCCGCTGCCCAGGCAGGCTGGACGGGACCGACCGCGGACCGCGGTGGGTGACGCGGGTGCCGACGCGGAGCTGCAGCACGGCCGCCAGCGGCGGGGCCGGAGTCGATACCGGGGCCGCGGGCACGGCGTTCCGCAGCTCCAGCGTCCGGCCGTCCAGCCCGCGGAAGTCGACCAGGATGTCGGCACGCTCGGCCGGGGCCAGGACCATCCGGCGGATTCGCACCGGCCGGTCGAACAGCCCGCCCTCGGCGCCGATCTGCCACATCGGCAGCCCGCCGAAGCCCAGGCTCATGATCCGCGCGTTGCACCCGTTCAGCACCCGGAACCGGTACATCCGCGGCTCGACGTCCAGGTACGGCCAGACCTTGCCGTTGACCAGCATGTGATCGCCGAAGTACTCGCCGATCCAGGTGATGCCGGGAATGTCGCTGACCGGATAAAGGAACTTCCCGTCCGGCCGGAACTGCCGGTCCTGGATCACCAGCGGGATCTCGTAGGCGCCGCCGGGAATCCCGGCCGGGTTCGGCTCGGTCCCGGTGTCGTGGCTGTCCCTGATCAGGTAGGCGGCGGCCAGGCCGGCGAACACGTCCAGCCGGGTAGCCCCCATCGCATGATCGTGGAACCAGCGCAGCGAGGCCGGCATCTGGGGCAGCTCGTTCGGGTAGACGACGTGCTGGGTCTCGCCGCGGCCGAAGCCGTCCGGCGTTTCGGTCGGATTGCCGTCGCTGTCGGCGGCGACGAATCCGCCGTGCAGATGCGTCATCGGCCGTACCTGCCGGCCGAGCGGCGTCAGCCGGGTGTCGACCGGGATCCAGTCCGGGTAGGTCTCCGGCAGCTCGTTGGTGTAGCTCACCCGCAGCGGCGTGCCGCTCTGCGCGACCAGGGCCATCCCGAACGACCCGGCCTGGCCGGCCAGGCCGGACCCGTCGTCGTAGGCCCACACCGGCGTCGGCGGCAGGCCGGGATGCAGCTGGCGGCGGATCTCGCGCTGGGTGAATGAATACTGGTTATGCCCGCTCGGCGCGGCCACCACGATTCCCGCCCCCGGCAGCGGCAGCGGCTGGACGAATTTCCTGAGCCTGCTGCCCCCCGCGGTGCCGTGCGCGGCGCCGTCGGCGCTGGTCGCGCCGCGCAGCAGCACGCCGGGCATGGCCAGCGCCGCGCCCGCGCCCATGCCGTACCCGAGGAACTGCCTGCGCGTCGCGTCCGTCATCTCCGCCACCTCCGCTTGAGTGCCCGGTCGTGGCCGGGTTGTCAGGCGGTACGTTGGCCCGCTCGGCATAGGCGCGAGGCGAAGGCCGGGAGGTGCCGCCACGGCTCCCGGTCACCAGCTGGGCATATTTCATTCAATCTCGCCTATAAAACGCCCGGATGTCCCTGGCCAGGAAGGGCCAATAGGCTCGCCGTTTCATGCCGAACGGCCCTTGTATTTGCGAAGGGCGAAGATCTGCGGCGGTTGTCCGTCCCCCCGGTCCCGCCTGGCTCGAAATCACCACGGCCGGCGCCCGGCGGCCGCGCGGGCGGCCCCCGGCACGCCTTCATAGACTCCTGGACCATGAGCCCTGAGCAGGTCCCGGTCGCCCGGCGGATTCCCAGCACGCGCACTCATCACGGCGACACGATTACCGACGACTACGCCTGGCTTGCCGACAAGGGCAACCCGGAGACCATCGCCTACCTGACGGCCGAGAACGCCTATGCCCAGGCGGCCACGGCCGGCCAGGCCGCGCTCCGGGAGGCGATCTTCGGCGAGATCAGGGCCCGTACTCAGGAGACCGACCTTTCCGTGCCGTCCCGCAAGGGCGGCTGGTGGTACTACGCCAGGACGGTGGCGGGAAAGCAGTACGCGGTGCACTGCCGCCGGGCGCTGCGGCCGGATGACACCGGGCCGCCGATGACCGAGGACGGCGCCCCGCTGGACGGCGAGGAAGTGCTGCTCGATGGCAACGAGCTGGCCGGCGACGGCAAGTTCTTCGCCCTTGGCGCGCTCGCGGCGAGCCCCGACGGCAGGCTGCTCGCTTACTCTGCCGACTTCGCCGGCGACGAGCGCTTCACCCTGCGGGTCAAGGACCTGGCAACCGGGACGGTGCTGCCGGATGAGGTGCCGGGCACCTTCTACGGCTGCGCCTGGTCGCTGGACGGCTCGGCGCTGTTCTACACCACCGTGGACGAGGCCTGGCGCCCGTACCGGGTCTCACGGCACATCATCGGCACCCCGGCCACCGACGACGTGGTGGTGTTCGAGGAGCCGGACGAGCGGTTCTGGGTGGGCGTCGGGCTGACCCGCAGCGAGCGCTACCTGCGCATCTCGGTGGCGAGCAAGCTGACAAGCGAGTCGTGGCTGCTGGACGCGGCTGCGCCGGGCGGCGAGTTCACGGTGGTGCTGCCGCGCCGCCAGGGCGTGGAGTACAGCGTCGAGCATCAGGCCGGCCCGGACGGCACCGACCGGCTGCTCATCCTGCACAACGATGGCGCGGAGAACTTCGAGCTCGCCGTCGCGCCGCTGGCCGACCCGGCGGCGAGCACGCCGCTGATCGCGCACCGGCCGGACACCCGGCTGCTCGACGTCGACGCCTTCGCTGACTACCTGGCCGTCTACTACCGGCGGGACGGGCTCACCGGGCTGCGGATCCTGCGCGGTGACGGCACCGGGCACGAGGTTAAGTTCGGCGAGCCGGTCTACCGGGTCACGCCAGGGGCGAACCCCGAGTACCAGGCGGAGAAATTCCGGCTGGGCTACGTGTCCCTGGTGACCCCGGATTCGGTCTACGACTGCGACATGGCCACCGGCGAGCTCACCCTGCTCCGGCGGCAGCCGGTGCTGCCGCGCCCGGACGGCACCGAATACGATCCGGCGGACTACGAGCAGCACAGGGAATGGGCGACGGCGGGCGACGGGACGAAGATCCCGGTCTCGGTCGTCTGCCGGAAGGGAATGCCGCGGAACGGCACCGCTCCGTGCGTGCTGTACGGCTATGGCAGCTACGAGATATCTGCGGATCCCGGTTTCTCCATCCCGCGGCTTTCGCTGCTTGACCGCGGCTTCAGCTACGCGATCGCGCACATCCGCGGTGGCGGCGAGCTTGGCCGCCGCTGGTACGACGAAGGAAAGCTGCTGCACAAGACGAATACGTTCACCGACTTCGTCGCCTGCGCCGAGCATCTGGCCACCGAAGGCTGGACCTCGCCGGCCGGCCTGATTGCCAGGGGCGGATCGGCCGGCGGCCTGCTGATGGGCGCGGTGGCGAATATCGCGCCGCAGGCTTTCGGCGGCATCGTCGCGCAGGTGCCCTTCGTGGACGCGCTCACGACCATTCTCGATCCGTCGCTTCCGCTGACGGTGACGGAATGGGAGGAGTGGGGCGATCCGCTGCACGACCCGCAGGTCTATGCCTACATCAAGTCCTACTCGCCGTACGAGAACATCGGCAGCCAGGCCTATCCGCCGATCCTGGCGATCACGAGCCTCAACGACACCCGGGTGCTGTACCGCGAGCCGGCGAAATGGATCGCCAGGCTCCAGGCCACCGCCCGCGGCGGCCCGTTCCTGCTGAAGACCGAAATGACGGCCGGGCACGGCGGCCGGAGCGGCCGCTATGACGCATGGCACGAGGAGGCGTTCGTGCTCGCCTGGATCACGGCTACCGCCGGAGCGGCGAATTCCTGAGGACCGGCAGCACGCGTTCCTGGCCGCGCCGGGGCATCGCGGCGGGCCGGGAGATCCCTGGCGCCAGCCGGGTAGCCCTGCCGCCTGCCGGGTAGGCCTGGCGGCGGGGCGGCTGGTCCCGGCGCCTGACGGCTGGTCCCGGCGCCGGCCTGACTATGGTCCGCCCGGCCGGGACATCCTGAATGCCTCTTTCTGTAGGCCTCTGACCGGGTTTAGTGTCACAAGCATGTCACACCCGCCGTGCTCCGCTAGCCCCGGTTTCGGGCCTGCTCAGGCCCGTAAATGGCGCCGAATCCGGAGGACACGAGGCGATGGCTGGCGAGTTGTGGCGAACTGCCGCTGGCACCGCGATCCAGCCAAGTTCGCCTCGCGGGCGGCTTCCGGACGCCATTCTTGCAGGTCAGGACCTATCAGACGGCAATGTGCCGAGGTCAGGAGCGCGTGAATGGCCGCGCCGCCAGCCGGCCCCGGAGCAGGCTGCCTGGGCCAAAGGGTGTCATCGCCAGGGCGTTTTACCGCAGAATGGTGCACGAGGCGGGCAAGGGTGCGCCACATCTCCTTGCTGCTCAGACGCAGGATCGGCCGGAGGTGTGATGGTTCGTAGGGCAATCCTCGATCGCGGTGCGCAGTCAGATGACTGCGATCCGGCAGTCGAGGCGGCGCCCGGAGTGCCCGGATCTGCCGACCAGCGGGCCGAGCGTTCCGCGCCGCACTGGCGCGGGGCCGGCGGCCGCTGGTTCGTCTGGGTTGTCCGTGCGGTGGCGTGGGCGGTCCTGCTGGTCATCGGCTATCGCGGCGTGACCGCGATCGTGCTGCCGCCCAAGCAGGCAGCCCCGGCCACCGGGTCAGCAGCAGCGGACTCCGCGCACGGGTTCCCCGTGCCGCTGGCTGAGGCCTACGCGCAGCAGTTCGCCGTGGTCTACCTCAACTTCAGCCCGGCGACGTCAGCGGAGCGGGCCAGGCAGCTCGCGGTCTTCCTGCCGCCCGGATCGGACTCCCAGCTCGGCTGGAACGGGCAAGGCTCGTCGCAGCTGCAGTCTGAGCAGGTGGCCGGCATCAAGGTGCAGGACTCGCAGCACGCCATCGTGACCCTGCTGGTGCGGGCCAACGGCAACCTGATGGAACTCGGCGTGCCGGTATACGCGGCCGATGGCGGCCTGGCGGTCTCGGCGGAGCCGTCGCTCGGGCCGGCCGCCGCCGCGGGCCGAGCCGCCGCAACCGCAGAGCGCCGGCCTCAGACCCGGCCACCGAGGCCGCGCTCAGCGGGCAGCTGCCGGCCTTCTTCCGCGCCTACGCCAGCGGCGACCCGGTCACCCTCGGCAGGTTCCTGGCCCCCGGCGCTTCGGTCACCGGCCTGGGCGGCACGGTGACCTACGGCGCCATCACCGGCATCCAGGTGCCGCCCGGCGGCTCGACCAGGAACATCACGGTCAGCGTGATCTGGCGGATGGCCGGGCAGGCGGCCGCGCAGCCGCAATCACCGTCGAAGTCGCCGGTGACGACCGGGCCGGCCGGGCTGGAAATGACCTACCGGATGACCGTCGTCCAGCAGAACGGCAGCTGGTATGTCGCGGCCATCGGCACGTCCCCGCAGCCCCTGGCGCCGCCATGATCAGAGCCTTCCCGGCAGCACGCATTTCCCGCTCGTCGCATCCCCTTCCCCCCGGAGTAGATAGAGTCGTCGCACCTGCTCATCTCGGCATCCCCGGTGGCGCTGAGCACCACCGGCCTTGTGAACTATTTGCAGGGCCTGTTCGGGCCGCTGTTCCTCGGGATTGTCGGTATCGTAGCTATTTTCTTCCTGTTCACTCGTGAGATAATACGGTTCGTGCAGTTCGTCGTACTCGCGGTAGCGATCGCTGTCATCTTCTACACCCCAAGCATCGTGCAAACGCTTGCCACTGGCATCGCGAACGCGCTCGGCGTCCACTGATATCCGCGCAGGCGGAAGGGGTGTAGCTGGTGGATCTGCCGACCTATACCAATATCTGGCGGATCGAGAAGCGGCTCTACAAGCTGTACGACTTCCGGCTGCCGATGCCGCTGCCGGTAGGCCAGATCGCGGTATTCACCGCTATCACCATTCCCTATGTGATTATCCTCACAGTTCTCGGCCTTCCGCTCAGCCACACGTCTTTCTGGCTGTACGTGCTGCCGCCAGGGGTGCTGACCTGGCTGGCCACCAGGCCGGTCCTGGAGAGCAAGCGACTGCCCGAGCTCATCTCCTCCCAGGTGCGTTATCTGGGCGAGCCGCGCACCTGGTGCCGGCTTGCGCCGCTGGCCGAGAAGGACGAGGTCGTTGTCGTCGCCCGGGTGTGGCGCCGGGCCGAGGTAGAGCCGCCCGAGCTTACGGCGCATCCCGGGATCGAGCGGCCGGCCGCCGCGTGCTCGCGGCGCCGAAGCGAGTCATCGCCGCGACCGCCAGGCTGGCCTCGGCGGAGCCAGATCCGCAGACCGCGCCCAGCGTCCCGGCCGCCCCGGCCTGGCCAGAGTCGCCCGCGCTGCGGCCAGCCGGGTCCGCTGGCCGTCCGGCCGCCGGCGCTAACCGCCCGGCAGCTGGCGCTAACCGCCCGGCCGCAGGCACTGGCTGGGCCGCCGTGGCCGCCGCCCGGCCGGCCGGGTCCACGTTCCGGCCTGCCGCGGCAGCAGCCAGCCGCCCGGCTGGCGCGCATGCCCGTCCCGGCCCGGCGGCGCACGAGCGCACGCCGTCCGCCGCCGGGGCCGCCGACCGGACCGGGACGCAGTCCGCCGGGCAGGTGCAGTCCGCCGGGCAGGTGCAGCCCGCCGGGCACGTGCAGCCCGCCGGGCACGTGCAGCCCGCCGGGCACGTGCAGTCCGCCGGGCACGTGCAGTCCGCCGGGCAGGTGCAGTCCGCCGGGCACGTGCAGGCAGCAGCGCAGGCACCGGGCCGGCCAAGGTGCCGGTCTCCGCGCCTGCGGCCGCGGCCGGCCCCGGCGTGCCGCCGCAGGGCCCGCGCCGGAGCCCGCTGCCCTGGCCGGCGGGGCCAGGCCCGTCGGCGCCGGCTCCCGCCCGGCTTTCGCCGCCGCCCCCCGCGGCTTCGGCGCCCGGTGCGGCAGCAGCGGCGCCTGGTGCGGCAGCCCCGGCGCCTGGTGCGGCGGCGCCGCCGCCTGGTGCCGGCCGGCCAGCCGCCCGGCACGAGCCCGCCGGCCGTGTCGGTGACCGGTGACCGGCCAGACGGCCGCCCGCTGCGAGTCGTCGAGCGCGCACTGCGCGGGCCTGGCGACAAGCCCGGCGACGGCTGGCACGACCGCGTCGTGGTGGTGCCGGGCGGGCACCGGCCGGGACGGCCCGACTTCCAGCAGCGGGACCGCGCCCGCGCCCAGCTGCCGGTCAGCGGATGCCGCCGGATCGTGGTACTCGGCTGCACCGTCGGCGCCGGTCAGACCATGACCACGCTGATGACCGGCGAGGTGCTCGCGAGCCTCAGGACCGAGCCGGTAGCCGTGCTCGATCTCAACCCTGGCCGCGGCTCGCTCGCGGACCGCGCCGACTGGATGCCAGCGCTGGGAATGGTGGCGCAAGCCGGGCCCGATCACCTGCATCATCCGGCGCCGTCCCGGCTCGCGGTGATCAGCAGCGGGCCCGCAGGCGCGGGCGCGCCGCCGGACGATGCCGCCGGGGACGTCGCCACGGTCTTCGAGATGCTGTCCGCCCGTTACGGCCTGACGCTCGCCGACCCCGGCGCCTCGGCGGTCCCGCGGGTGCTGGCCATCGCCGACCAGCTGGTCCTGGTCGCCCCGGCCAGCCAGGATGCCGCCCGCGCGATCGCGATGACGCTGGAGTGGCTGGAGGCGCACGGCCACGCCGAGCTGGCCGGGAATTCGGCCATGGTGATCAATGGCGTCAGCCGCCTGACGATGCCGCATGTCGAGCAGGCGGAGGCGGTGGCTCGCGGCCGGTGCCGCGCGATCGTCCGGGTTCCCTGGGATGACCAGCTGAAAAAGCCAGATGTGAAACGGATTCTCGGCGGCGACCCGGCAACGCCACCGGCCCGGCCCGGCGGCAGGCTGCTGGGCCCGGCCGCGGTGCAGGCCTATACCGCGCTGGCCGGCGTGCTGGTGGCAGGTCTCGCGACCGCGCCCGAGCTCAGGCGGGCGCAGCTGTGAGCAAGCCGACGGCGCCGGCCAGGCTGGCGCGGCGATGAGCGCGCGGACCGCGGGCCGCAGCCGGCTGGCCGTCCGGTACTTCGATGACCGGATCCTGCTGACCGAGACGCACGGGTGGGCTTATTACCGGCTGCCCACGGTGTCGTACGAGTTCACGACGCCGCACGACCGGGAGGCGCTGGCCACCAACGTCACGGTCGCGCTGGCCGCGATCCGGATGACCGACGCCGAGGTGCACCTGCGCATCGCGCACCGGCCCTATCCGGCGGCCGAGTGGGCTACCGGGCTGGACGCCACCTCTGACGGCGGCCCCGGCTGGCTGGACTACCTGGACGAGATGTACCGGCACGTGTGGGCGAAGGACTTCTGGTCCAAGGAGATCTACCTGGGCGTGCGGCTGGGCCAGCGCGGCATGCGCGCGCAGCTGTCCGGCGGGGTGTTCGCCCAGTTCATCAACTTGTATAAGAGCGGCGAGCAGGCGATGGGCGTGGACGACGAGGCGGTCAGCGCCGCCGAGATCGCCCGCTGGACCGACCAGGCCGAGCGGCTCGGCCGGGCGCTCGGCTCCAGCGCCCTGGCCGCCCGGCATGCCACCGCGGAGGACATCGCCTGGCTGTTCCGGCATGCCCTGATGGGAACCCTGGGTGACCCGCGGCCGTCCGCCGTGCGGCGGCGGCCGTGGGGGGCCGGCGAGATCGAGTCCCTGCTGGAAGGCCAGGTGCACAACGGGCGGAGCCTGCTCCGGCTTGAGCAGCCGGCCGGGGAGTCCTACGCCGCGTTCCTGTCGTTCGCCCGGTTCCCCGACGTCATGTACTTCCCCGAGGGCGAGCCCTGGCTGCATTTCGCTGACTCGCTGCCGTTCCCGGTCGAGGTCAGCCTGCGGATGAAGCTGATCCCGCCGGCCAAGGCGAGCAAGGACGTGGGCCGCAGGCTGGCGCACGCCCGGGACATGGACGCGCACATCAGGGAGGCCGGCGTCGAGGCGCCGATCGCGCTGGCCGAGCAGATCGAGGCCGCCCGGCTGCTTGAGCACGGCATCACCAAGGAACGGCTGCCGTTCGTCTACGGCTGGCACCGGCTGCTGGTGACCGCGCCGACCAGGGACCTGTGCGTGCGGCGGGCGGAAGCGGTGACCGAGCACTACCGCGATGCCGGCATCGACGTCGTCAACTCGACCGGCGACCAGTTCTCGCTGCTGTGCGAATCGCTGCCGGGCGACAAGGTCAGGCTCAACTCCTACCTGCAGCGGCAGCCGCTCTACACGATCGCCGGCGGCATGCCCACGGCGACCGTGGACCTGGGCGACCGGGCCGCCGAGGACGCCGGCTGGATCGGCCCGTACATCGGCGAGACGCTGGGCCGGGCCAGGTCGGTCGTGCACTTTGACCCGCTGGTGGCCGCCGCGCGGAACCGGCCGACGGCCATCGCGATCACCGGCGAGCCTGGCGGCGGCAAGACGACGCTGGCGCTGCTGCTGATCCTGCAACTGGCGCTGCGCGGTGTCACCGTCGCGGTCATCGACCCCAAGGGGGACGCCGAATCGCTGGTGCGGCTGCTGCACCAGCGCGGCCGCCAGGCCCGGGTGCTGCCGCTCGGCACGGCCGCGCCCGGGCTGCTCGACCCGTTCTCGTTCGGCGACGACCTGGCCGAGAAGCGGACGATGGCCACCGAGACGCTGCGGCTGCTGCTGCCGAGGATGAGCGAGGAGCGCGAGAGCGCGATGGTCCAGGCGGTCGGGGCCATCGCCAGCGGCGAGCGGCCCAGCCTGGGGAAGGTGGTGGATCATCTGGAGCGGTCCGCCGACCCCGCCTCGGTGAACCTGGGCGCGGTGCTCCGCTCGATGTCGGAGATGCGGCTGGCCAGGCTCTGCTTCGCCCCGTCCGGCGGCGTCGGGCTTGACGCGGCCGGCTGGACGACGGTGTTCACGCTCGCCGGGCTTACGCTGCCGGACGCCGCGGTCAAGCGGGACGACTACTCCTATGAGCAGCGGCTCTCGGTGGCGCTGCTCTACCTCGTATCGCAGTTCGCCAGGCGGCTGCTGAACGGCATGGACCGCCGGGTGCCGAAGGCGATCATCCTGGACGAGGCGTGGGCGATCACCTCGACGCCGCAGGGCGCGAAACTGATTCCCGAGGTGTCGCGGATGGGCCGGTCCCGCAACACCGCGCTGATCCTGGTTTCGCAGAACGCCGGCGACCTGCTGAACGAGCAGGTGACCAACTGCATCTCGGGCGTGTTTGCCTTCCGGTCCTCCGAGCGGGCGGAGGTAGCGAGCGTGATGGCTCTGCTGGGGGTGGAGCCATCCGACGAGCACAAGGCGGTGCTGCGCGGCCTCGGCAACGGTGAGTGCATCTTCCGCGACCTGGACGGCCGGGCAGGCCGGATCGGGATCGACCTGATCTCGCCGGAACTGACGAAATGGCTGGACACGAACCCGACCAGGGCCAGGCCCGACGAGGTACCGCTGCCGCCGGTGCGCGGCCCGGCGCGGGACGCCGGGCGGCCAGCCGCCGATTCGCCGTCGAGCTAGCCAGCTACAGAACTACCTGACCCCCACAGGAGCCCCCGATGGTCAGCCCCCTCCGCCGGATCCCGCGCAGAACGCTGCTGGTGCTCGCGGTGCTCGCCGCGATCGTCGGCGCGCCCGGCGTGGCCCAGGCGGCTGCCCCGGCGCACCAGCTGGCTCCGGCGCACCAGCCGACTGCTGCGCACTACGCCGCTTCGGCGCATGACGCCGCCTCAGCGCATCATGCGCACCGCGCCGCCGTGCTGCTCGCAGCCCAGTCACCGGACGTCAGCGTGCTCACCACCCAGCCGGCCGCGGCCGCCGTCACGTCCGGCGGCATCTGCCAGGTGCCGGGCATCGGGGACATCGGCGGCCTGATCGGGCTGTGCGCCGCGGGCACCAGCGGCCTGACCGGGGACCTGAATAACATCTGCCAGCCGTCGCTGCCGGATCCTGAGCCGGCCAGCGCGGGCATCGACTCGCTGGTCCGGCCGCCAGCGCCGCCGGGGCCGGTGCCCAGGACGCTCTACAACGAGGACGGGGTTTCCGGCCAGTTCTGGGCGGCGACCAACCTGCAGTGCTCGGATATGACATCGCTGATCGGCAACAACGTCGCCGGCATGGTGTTCGACGTAGCGAAATCGATCGACCGCGTGACGATCACCATCTACCAGTCGGCCGCCGGCGAGGGCATACTCGGCTGGCTGAAGAACTCCGTGGACCGGCTCATTACCAGCCTCGGAAACGCGATCTACTTCCCGTACCTGGCCGTTGTCGTGATCATCGGCGCCATGTGGCTGGCCTGGCAGGGCCTGATCCGCAAGCGCGGCACCCGCTCGCTGGAGGGCACGATCTGGATGATTGTCGCTGCTGCCGCGGCAATCTGGCTGATCGGCAGGCCGGCCGACTTCACCGGCATCGGCAAGACGGTGTCGGACGGCATTACCCAGTCGCTCAACGTCGCCTTCGCCAAGCTGCCCAACCCGGGCTCGGGCGGCTGCGTACCGCTGCAGCAGACCGATCCGCAGGCCCAGGCCAGCTTCAACTACACCTCGGGCACCGGCATCGTGGACCAGAACGCCGGCGAGCTATGGTCGGTGCTCGTCTGCAAGCCGTGGCTGGACGGCGAGTTCGGCACGACCAACTTCGCCGGTCCGGGCGGGCGGCCAACCGTCATCAACGCCTACGCGAGGCAGCTGCTCTGGGCGCAGACGATCGCCGCGAACGAGAAGCCGACCGCTGCCCTGATCAAGGCTAAGCAGGCCACTTACGAGGGGATCGCGAACAGCATCCAGCAGAACCACCCTGGCATCTACCCGCTCTTCCAGGGCAAGCAGTGGACGACGCGGCTGGAGATCGCGTTCATGGCGCTGTTCGCCGCGGTCGTCGCCGGGGTCCTGGTGCTGCTGATCGCCGTCACGCTCATCCTGCTCAAGCTGGGATTCCTGCTGTTGCTTGTGGTGGGGCCGTTCTTCCTGCTGATCGGGACGCATCCCGGCTTCGGCCGGGTGGTGGCGCTGCGCTGGTTCGAGCTGCTGGTGGGAGTGCTGCTCAAACAGGCAGCCGTCGCCCTGGTGCTGAGCGTCCTGCTGTATTCCTATGCCCTGATCATGGGCACCAGCGACGCGGTGCTGCCGTGGGCGCTGAAGATCCTGATGATCGCGCTCGTGACGATCGCGGTCTTTATCTACCGGCGGCCGTTCCAGCATCTGTTCTCCGCGGTCGGCTACGGGGTCATCGGCTCCAGGGAACGCGCGGACGCCAGCCTCGGCCAGGCCGGATCGACGCTCCGCGACAACAGCCGCGCCGCGGCCACCGTCGCGGTGCCCGGCTTCGCCGCCTACCGCGCCGCCCGCTGGGCCCGGCGCAACCCGGCGCAGGCCGCTGGCGTGGCCGCCAGCCTCGGGGCGGCCGGGGCCGGCGCGGCTGCCGCCCGGGCAGCGGCCCACGGCACCTCGGCGGGTGGGCCGGATCCGGACTCGGGCGCCACGGCCCCGGACGCCAGCCCGGATCCGGACAGCGCGGTGGTGACCGCCGCGGCGGGCGGCGGTGCCGATCCGGCCAACGGAGCCGGGCGCCCCGGCGTCGCGGCGCGCGCCAGGTCCTGGGCGGCCTCGGCAGGCGGCGGCTCCGGCCAGTCCGCCCCGCCGCTGAACCTCCCCGCGCGCAGCGGTAACGGCGCGGCACCACCCGACGGCAGCGGCGCGGCACCGTCGGGCTGGGCCAGGAACGGCGGCGAGGCCGAGAACGGCCACCGTGCCGCGCCCGCCAGGTCAGGCTCGGCCGGCTACGGCGGGCCGCCTGGCCACAGCGCCCCGGCCGCCAGCCGCCAGGTACCCCGCACCGCGTCGCCCGCCCGCCCGTCAAGCCCGCCCGCGGCGGCCGCCGTCAGCGGGCCGGCTGCACCTGGCTGGCGCCCGTCTGGCGGATCCAGGCCGGCGCCGCGGCGGGCGCCCGCCGGGCCCGACCCGGTTGCCAGCGGCGGCCGCGGTGCCCCGCCCGCCGCCAGGCCGGCCCCGCAGGCCGGGCCAGCCCCGCAGGCCAGAGCGGTGCCGCAGGCCAGGCCCGGGCCGGCGCCAAGCCCGCCCCCGGCGGCCAGGCCGGCCCCGCCGGTCAGGACCCCGCCGCCCGGCCGGGCCGCTTCGCCCGGCCGCGCCGCGCCGCCGGCCCGGCAGCCCGCCGCTGCGCCGGGCCAGGGAACCGGCCCGTTTGCCGGGAGCCAGGGATCCGGGAGCCAGGGATCCGGGAGCCAGGCCGGGAGCCAGGCAGCCGGCGAGAAGCCTTCGTCGCCGGCCCCGTTCTGGCTCCGCCCGCTCCGCCGCCAGAAGTGACGCCGATGCCATGGAAATGACGCCGGGCCAGCGCAAAGCCGCCTTCGTCCTCATCGTGCTCGCCCTGGCGGCGCTTGGCATCTTCCTGGTCAGGCCGGGCGCAGCCGGGTCAGCAGCGGCGGACCACCCGGCGACGTCATCCCGGACCGGATCGCCGGGTGGCAGCCTGGCACCGGCCAGCACGCCGGCCGCGCCGACGCCGGCACCGGCCAGCACGCCGGTGCCCGCCGCGTCCGGTGCGGGCACCGCCAGCATCTACCAGTGGCTGCCGTTCACCGCGGCCGACCTGACCAGGGCGGCGGCGACCGCCACCACGTTCGGCGCGCTGTACGACACGTTCTCCTACACCGAGAGCGCCAAGAATTACACGGCGAAGATGAGCAGCGTGACCACCGGCCAGCTCGCCGCGACGCTCGCGCGGGCCTACGCGACCCCCGGCGTCGCCGGGCCGCGGGCCAAGACGAAACAGGTCTCCGTCGGCTCGGCCAGCATCAGCTCGCTGCGGGCGTTCGGCTCAGCCAGCATCACGTTCATCGTCGCCATCCGGCAGAAGATCACTGACACCCACGGGGTCAGCCGGAACACCGGCCAGTACGCGGTGACCGTCACGGGATCGGGCCGCAGCTGGCAGGTCACCGATATCGAGCTGGCATCGGCAGGCAACTCATGATGGGGCCGGCCGATCCCGCCGGCCGCGGCCGTGGCGTCGTCATCGCCGTCGTCGGCATGGCCGGGCTGCTCATTCTCGGCCTGATCGCCGCGCCGATGCTGTTCTTCGCCAGCAGCAGCCAGCTGTTCACGTCGGGCAGCGGCTGCTCGGCGGCGCACGGCAAGACCGCCGGGCAGCCGCCACCAAGCCAGCAGGCCCGCAACTCGATCCCGGCTGACTACCTCGCCCTGTTCAAGGCGACCGGGCACAAGTACGGGATCCCGTGGGTGATCCTGGCCGGCATCGGCAAGGTGGAAAGCGACGACGGCCGGACCACGCTGCCCGGCGTGCACAGCGGCTCGAATGCGTTCGGCGCGGCCGGCCCGATGCAGATCGGGATCGGCGGTGCCTCCGGCGACACCTGGGGCGGCGCGCCCGTGCACCCGGCCGGCCAGCGGGTCAACGGCGTGGCGATCGACGCCAACCATGACGGCGTGGCCAGCGTCTACCAGCCCGCCGATGCCATCGCCGGCGCTGCCAGGTACCTGCTCGCGCACGGGATACTCGACAACGTCAACGGCGCCATCTTCGCCTACAACCACCTGGAGTCCTACGTACAGACGGTGCTGGCCTGGGCCGGAACCTACTCAAGCGGCGGGTTCTCGGTCAGCCCGGTGACCGTCGACGCCGCACCGGACTGCCTGCCCGGTGTCGGCCAGGCGGCCAGCGGGACGGCCGCCAAGGCGATCGCCTTCGCCGAGCAGCAGCTCGGCAAGCCCTACCAGTGGGGCGGCACCGGCCCGGATGCCTTCGACTGCTCCGGCCTGGTGATGGAGGCCTACCGGGCAGCCGGGATCGGCATCCCGCGCACGTCCGAGGAGCAGTGGGCATGGGGACCACGGGTCCCGGCGAGCCAGGTCCAGCCTGGGGACCTGGTGTTCTTCGCCGGAGCCGACGGGACCACGACATCGCCTGGGCACGTCGGCATCGTGATCGGCGGCGGCAAGATGGTCGAGGCGTACGCGACCGGCTTCCCGATCCGGATCGCGCCCTACGGCGGCCGGGGCGCGGTCGGGTTCACCCGTCCCTGGGCGCACCGCGGCATCGTGCTGGCCGGGCATCGCTCCGGCGGCTGATCCCTGCCCGGTCCGCCGCCAGCTGTCCCGCCCGGTCGCGGAGCCGGCTAACCCGTTCGATCCGGCTGTGAACGGGTTCTATGCCGTTGAACGCCGTGTTCAACGGGTTCGGAGCGGGCGGCTCACCCGGCCGGCGACACGACCCCGGGCGCGGCCGCGGCGATGCTGGCCGGAGTGAATTCAGCGGCCGGGACAGGCTCGGCGCCGGCCGCGCTGAGCGCGTCCATGGCCAGGCAGAGCTTCTCATACAGGAACAGGACCGCGTTCTCGCCGGCCATCGAGATCGCCAGCCGGAGCGCCTCCGCCGGGCTGCCTGCCGGGATGCAGTCGATGCCCGGCCGGGCCCGGCGCATCGCCGAGATGATCAGCCCGGTCATCTCGCCGGGCCGCCGTCCCCGCAGGTCCTCGTCCTCGTAGACCACGACCCGGCCGAACCAGGCGGCGACTGCTGCCGCCGTCTCGGCTACCAGGTCGTCACGGCGGTCGCCGGGCAGCGTAACGGCCGCCACCGGCCGGCCGCCCCAGACGTTGCTGATCATGGCACCGGTCGCGTCCAGCGCGGCGGCATTGTGCCCGTAATCCACGATGACGGGTCCGCCGGAAGCCCGGTAAAGATTGCCGCGGCCGGGGTTGGCCTCGACGGGCGTGAACGTGGCCAGGCCGCGTGCGATGTCCTTCGCGCTGACGCCGAGTGCGCGGCAGGCGGCGGCCGCGGCGAGGGCGTTCGCCACGACGTGCGGAGCAAGCCCGCCGAAGGCGCCAGGCAACCCGGCAACCTCGGCGAGCACCTGCTCCCTTCGGCCCTCGGACTCGACCAGCTGGCCGTCCCGCAGCTCATAGCTGATCCCCCCGGCCGCCCGGTGCTGCTGCACGACCGGGCTGCCGGGATCGAGGCTGAAGTACCTGACTACCGGCACATGCCTGGCCACGGCGGCACGGCCGGCCAGCGCCGCGACCGCGAGGTCGTCGGCGTTGAGCACGACCGAGCCGCCATCCCTGATCTCCTCCGCCACCAGCGCCTTGACATCGATCAGCTCATCGAGATCGTCGACTCCGTCGGCGCCCAGGTGATCGGCGGTGATGTTGGTGATCACCGCGACGTCGGCCCGGTCGTAGCCGAGGCCGCCGCGCAGGATGCCGCCCCGCGCGGTCTCCAGGACCGCGGCCTCGACCGCCGGATCATCGAGCACCATCTCGGCTGACCTGGGGCCGGACGCGTCCGCCTGGTAGATCATCCGGCCCGCGGCGTAGACGCCGTCCGTGGTGGTCATGCCCGCCCGCAGGCCCGCCTGGCGCAGGATATGGCCGATCATCCGGACCGTGGTCGTCTTCCCGTTGGTGCCGGTGACCGCGACGACCGGGATCCTGGCCGGCACGCCAGGCGGGTACAGCCGGTCGATGATCGCGCCGGCCACGTCCCGCGGCGTACCCTCGGCCGGCGACAGGTGCATCCGCAGCCCAGGGCAGGCATTGACCTCGATCACCGCGCCGCCGGCCGCTGGCCGTGACCCGCCGCCGCGAGCCGTGACCGCCGGCAGGCCGTGACTCGCCGGCGGGCAGCGGCGCGGAGATGTCAGCCAGCCTGATGTCCACCCCGCAGATATCCAGGCCGGCCGCGGCGGCGGCCCGCCGGCACAGCTCGGCGACGTCCGCGTGCACCTGGTCGGTCACGTCCCGGCTGGTGCCGCCGGTCGACAGGTTGGCGTTCGCGCGCAGCGTGACGAGCTCGCCAGCGGCCGGCACCGACCGGGGGCTCAGCCCGCGGCCGGCCAGGTGCCTGACCGCGACGTCGTCCAGCTGGATCCTGGTCAGCGCCCTGGCGTGCCCGTCGCCGCGCCGCGGGTCGGCGTTGGCCTGGTCGACGAGCTGCCTGATGGTGCTGCTGCCGTCGCCGGCCACCGACGCGGGCCTTAGCTGCGCCGCAGCCGCGACCTGCCCGTCGATCACGAGTACCCGGTAGTCGGCGCCGGCGATGAACGCCTCCACGAGCACCGCCGGGTTCCCGGCGCTGGCCTCGGCGTACGCCGCCTCGGCTTGCTCCGGTGTCAGCACTCCAGGAGTCACGCCGGCGCCGTGGTTCCCGTTTACCGGCTTCATCACTACTGGCCCGCCGAGCAGCTCAAGCAGCTCGATGGCCTGCCCCGGGCTGCGGGCTATCCCGCCATCGGGCACCGGGATGCCGGCGCTGGCCAGCAGCTGCTTGGCCAGGGCCTTGTCGGCGGCGATGTCCACCCCGACGGCGGAGGTCAGCTCGGTCAGCGCGGCGCACGCCAGCCGCCGGTGACAGCCGTAGCCGAGGCGCAGCATGCTCCCGCTGCCGATCCGCCGGACCGGGATGCCGCGGCGGCGGGCGGCATCGGCTATCGCCGCCGTGCTGACGCCCAGGCTCTCGGTTTCGGCCAGCCGGGCGATCCTGGCGAGGCCGGCCTCGAAGCGCGGCTGCCGCCGCGCCAGCAGGTCGCTGACCACGTCGATGGCGATCGTCAGCAGCTCGGCCGGGACGCCCGAGTCGGCTGGCTCGTCCGCCGGGCACTGAAGCACCACGTCATACCGGCCGTCGGCGCCTGCCCAGAGTGTCCGGCCGAAGTGCACGGCGCGGCCGGCCAGCCCGGACAGCTCGAGCGCGACATGCTCGGTGACGTGGCCGAAGTAGGTGCCGCGGGCCAGCGCCACCAGGAAGCCGCCCGGCCGCCCGGCCGCGCAGTGATGGTCGGCAAGGCCGGGCAGCGTGTCGGTCAGCCGGCCGCCGAAGCCCGGGTAATCCGTAGTCTCCCTGCGGGTCAGCTCGTCAAGCTCCAGCCGGGCGACGGTGACCGGCCGGCCCGTGTACACGTTCGGGCCGTTCAGGTGGCGCAGGTTTTCCAGCCGCACGTCCGCTCCCTTGATGCCTATCGTTGATCGCCGTTGCCGTAGTCCGCCCAGCGCGCGGCCGGGCCGGAGGCCCCCGCCGCCGGCCGGGCTCAGTACCTGTCGTGCGCGGGCCCGATCGACGGGGTGCGCCCTTCGATGTCGAACAGGCAGCCGGCCGGCAGCAGGTGCAGGCGCACGTCGTAAAGGGTGATCGGGTCGCAGTCGCCGGCCGGATGCACGACCGTGGAGCGTTCCGCGTCGGCGACCGTCGCGACGCCGGTGCCGAGCACCTCGAAGCTGGTTCCTGTGACCAGGATCCCGGTGTTCTCGTCGATGCCGACGCCCAGGTGATCGGGGTCGAGTGCGACCGCGCTCAGCAGCCGGGGGAGCCGGCCGCGCTCGCCGAAGTGCATGTCGATGAGCAGCTTCGGGACCAGGCCGAGGCCGGGGCCGGTCCGCACCGCGGCGGCGGCAACCTCAGGGCCGTGCCCGCTGAGGATCATGGTCCGCCCCATCGCGGTGGCCCCGGCGCTGGTGCCGGCGACGACGAGCCCGCGGGCCAGCTGCTCGCGCAGGATGTCGTTGGTCCTGGAACCGACCAGCGTGCGGAGCCTGGCCTGATCGCCGCCGGAGAAGAAGACGCCGGTCGCGGCGGCCAGCATCGCTGCCGCATCGGCCCCGTCGGCGTCGGCGCGGCCGCGCAGCCTGAGCTCCCCGGTCCGCTCGACGCCGAGCTTGCGGAATACCTGCTGGTACTCGGCGTGCACCTGGCCCGGCCTGCCGGTAGCCGTGGTGACGAGCACGATCCGCGCGTCCGGGCCGCCGCTCAGCTGGACGAACCGGTCAAGCAGCCCGGTGCCGCAGCACCTGTCCTCCGCGCCGCCGATGATCAGCAGGCGGCCAGGCTGCGCCGGGCCCGGCAGCGGCTGGCCCGGCTGGACCTGGCTGGGCCGGGCCAGGCTGGTCTGCGGCCGGCTGGACTCGGGTCTGGCGAGCTGCAGCCCTGACCGGGCCCCGGCGGCGAATGTGACGTCGTCCGCGTTCACGGCCGAATGTTACCCATGGTAATCAAAAGTCAATCAGATGTAACTCTAAGCAACAGGTCAAGCTCCGCTTATCGTGCCGGAACCGGCCTGCGGGGGCGCACCCGCCGGACCGTGTCGCCTCCTCCGCGATCGGGGATGGCCGGCCGGGCTACTGGCTTTCCCTGGCGCGGCGGCGGTTTCCTGGCCGCTGGCGCTGTGCCAGGTTCGGCCTGGACAGTTCCTCGGGGAGCGGCAGCAGCGGGTTGGTCGCGCTGGCGATGACGTCGCCGGCAACGTCGATCACGCGCTGGCCGCGAGCGCGCGCGACGGACCTGAGCTGCTCGAACGCCTGCCGTGGCCGGACCCGGTGCCGTTCGGCCAGCACCCCGATCGCCTGCTCGACCCGGATCCTGACCGCGAGGGCGCGTTCTAGCTGGCTGACGGTCATCCGCAGCCGCCCGGCTTCGTCCTGGCCGCCGTCATCAGCCACCGAACCGGCACCGGACGAGTCGCTGTCCTGGCCGCTGGCCGCGACGCCGGTACCTGCGGCGCCAGCAACGCCGGCCCCGGCAGCAGCAGCCGCGCCGCGTGCACCGCCGGCCGGGCCAGCGACCTCAGCCGGGCCTGCCGGACCACGGTCAGCCTCTTCGGCGCCGGCACCGGGCGCGGGAATCCGGCCGGACGGCTCGGGACTGGGTTCGGTCAGCTCGGCGGCAAACAGGTCGGCGAGAACCATGGCGCAGGTCAGGTCGGGCACCTGCTCGTCCCCGACGGTCCAGCCGTCCGCGGTCCGGCGCAGCACCGCCGCTGCGCTGACCTCGTCAGGTGCGCTGGCGGCAGCCGCGCCCGGATGGCCGCGCTGCCCGCTCATAAGCTGACGGCCAGCGCGGTCAGCCGTTCCCTGACCTGCGCGGCCGATGGGTTGGTCATGGCGCTCCCGTCAGGGAACACGACTGTGGGAACGGTCTGGAAACCGCCATTGACGAGCATCACGTAGTCAGCCGCGGCCGGATCGCGCTCGATGTCCACCTCCGCCATCTCGATGCCGTCCCGCGCAAGCTGGCTCTTCAGCCGCCTGCAGTACGCGCACCACGGCGTGGTGTACATGGTCAACGGCTGCGTCATCTGCCGTCAGCTCCCCTCGCTGCTCACTGGTGCCGAGTGCAGTAACGCCCTGTCCTGCCGCCGGATTCCCGCGAGCGTCGGTGCGATAGGCAAGGATGGCCCGGACGAGGAGGTGCGCCGTGGAGTCCCCGGATGGTGCCGCGCCCGCCGTGCCCGCCGTGCCCGCCGGGTATGCCGGCCGGCGGCCGGCCGACACCGGGCCAGCGGCCGTGCTCGAATCGCTCGATCCGGAACAGCGGGAGGTAGCGCTGGCCAGCCGCGGGCCGGTCTGCGTGCTGGCTGGCGCGGGCACCGGGAAGACCCGCGCGGTGGCGCACCGCATCGCCTACGCGGTCGCGGCCGGGGTCGTCGATCCGGGCAAGGTGCTGGCGGTGACCTTCACCACCCGCGCCGCGGGGGAGTTGCGCGGCCGGCTCCGGCAGCTCGGCACCACGGCCGTGCCCGGCGCCGGGATGGAACGCGTACAGGCGCTGACCTTCCACGCCGCCGCGCTCCGCCAGCTCAATCACTTCTGGCCGTCGACAGTCGGCGGCCACCCCCCGCGCGTGCTCGATTCGAAGATCAGCCTCGTCGCCGAGGCGGCCCGCAGCCAGCGGCTGTCCGCGGGCCTGTCCGAGCTGCGCGACGCCGCCACGGAGATCGAGTGGGCAAAAGTCAGCCAGGTGCGCCCTGACGACTATCCCAGGGCAAGTGCAAAATCAGGGAGAACGGGACCGTTCAGCCCGGTCGCCATCGGCAGGCTTTATGCCCGATACGAGGAACTGCGCCGGGAACGTCACCTGGTGGACTTCGAGTCTGTCCTCGAGCTGACGGCCGCGATCCTTGCCGACAACCCGGTGGCGGCCGGACAGGTCAGGAGCCGGTACTCGTACTTCGTGGTCGACGAGTACCAGGACGTCAACCCGCTGCAGAAGCTGCTGCTTGACGTCTGGCTCGGCGGCTCCGACGATGTCTGCGTGGTCGGTGACCCGCACCAGACGATCTACTCGTTCACCGGCGCCACGTCGGCCTTCCTGACCGGATTCGCCGTCGAGTTCCCGGCCGCCACGGTCATCAAGCTGGTGCGGAACTACCGGTCTACTCCCCAGGTAGTGGCGCTGGCCAACCGGGTCAGCGGAAAGGCCGGAGGCGCGCAGCACGGCGGCTTGGTCGCCAGGCTCACCAGGTCACGGCCGGGCGCGGCGCTGGTCGCGCAGCGGGCAGCGGGGCCGGAGCCGCAGTTCAGCGAGTTCGATGACGAGCCAGCCGAGGCGCGGGCGGTAGCGCGCCGCGCCGCGGCGCTGATCGGGGCTGGCCTGCCGGCCAGGGAGATCGCGGTACTGCTCCGCACGAATGCGCAGACCCCGGCCTACGAGCAGGCGCTCGGCGGAGGCAGGCGTGCCCTTCGGCGTGCGCGGCGCCGAGCGCTTCTTCGACCGGGCCGAGGTGCGCCAGGCGGTGGCGCTGCTGCGGGCCGCGGCCAAGTCCGCATCGGCGCAGGAAGACCCGCTAGGCCAGGTCCGCCCGATCCTGTCCGGGGCGGGCCTGACCGGGGAAGGACCGGCCGGCCGCGGCCAGGCGCGGGAACGCTGGGAATCGCTGGAGGCGCTGGCGCAGCTGGCAGCTGATTTCTTCGCCAGGCTCCCGCTGGCCTCGCTCGCTGACCTGGCTGCCGAGCTCGCCCACCGCAGCGCCATCGGGCAGGCGCCGGCGCTCGATGGCGTCACCATCGGCTCGCTGCACGCCGCCAAGGGCCTTGAGTGGGACGCGGTGTTCCTGCCCGGGCTGACGGACGGGACGCTGCCGATCATCTACGCGAAGACCGACGAGGCCATCGAGGAGGAGCGGCGGCTGTTCTATGTCGGCGTGACCCGCGCCCGGCTGCGGGTGTACCTGTCCTGGTCGCTGGCCAGGTCGGCCGGCGGCCGCCGGACCAGGCGGCCGTCCAGGTTCCTCGACGGCGTCCGCCCGGCTGCCCGGCCCGGCCGGGACAGGCCGGACCAGCCCGGCCGGGAAACGCCGGGCCGGGCAGCCGGGCAGCCGGGCAGCCCGCTCTTCCTCCGGCTCCGGGAATGGCGGCGGGAAATGGCCAGGGAGCAGAGCGTGCCCGCGTACGTCATCTTCTCCGACGCGACGCTGGCGGTTATCGCCGACCGGCGGCCAGCCAGCACCGCCGAGCTGGCCGGCGTCCCCGGTGTCGGCCCGGCCAAGCTCGACCGATACGGTGCCGCCGTGCTCGCGTTGTGCGCGGGGCCGGCCGAGTCAGCGAATCCGGCGGAGTCAGCGAGACCGGCGAAAGCGGCGGGGTCGGCGAAAGCGGCGAAGGAAGCGGAGACAGGCGGTAGAGGATCATGAGCCAGGCCCTGGACGCCGTGGTTGCCCTCCTCGACCTGGAGCAGATCGAGGTCAACATCTTCCGCGGCCGCAGCCCGGCGAACGAGCGCAGGCAGCGGGTGTTCGGCGGCCAGGTGGCCGGGCAGGCACTGGTCGCGGCCGGGCGCACGGTGCCAGCGGACCGGCCGGTGCACTCGCTGCATGCCTATTTCATCCGGCCAGGCGACCCTGCTGTCCCGATTGTCTACCTGGTGGAGCAGGTACGCGATGGCCGGTCATTCACCACCCGCCGGGTCTCCGCAGTCCAGCACGGGAAGACGATCTTCACGCTGTCCGCGTCATTTCATCATCCGGAGCCGGGGGATTCACACGCCATCGTGATGCCGGACGTGCCGCCGCCTGAGTCCGTTATCCCGACGGCCGAGCGGATGCTCAGGCTCTTCGGTCCGCAGGCGCCGAATTTCTTCCGCGACAGCCCGATCGACATCCGTCACATCGGGCCGCTGACCTTCGAGGCCGAGCACGATCCCTCGCTGCGCGCCACCAGCAACCTGGTCTGGCTGCGGATCGACGGTGAGCTGCCCGATGACCCGCTGCTGCACGTCTGCCTGCTGACCTACGCCTCGGACATGACGCTGCTCGACTCGGTGCTGCTCGCGCACGGGCTGTCCTGGGCGGACGGGCGGACCACCGGGGCGAGCCTGGACCACGCGATGTGGTTCCACCGGCCGTTCCGCGCCGACCGGTGGCTGCTGTACTCGCAGGACTCGCCGGTGACGGCCGGCGCGAGAGGGCTGGCGCGCGGCGAGATTTTCACCTCCGACGGCGAACTCGTGGTGTCCGTGGTCCAGGAGGGACTGATCCGGAGCGCGGCGCATGCGCCTGCCCCGCCGGGCCAGGGATGACCACAGGAAGCCAGAACCCGCAGAAAAAAGAGTTGCCCCGGCCGGCCGCGGCTACGTAGGCTGCATCCATGTCCGCGGGCTCATTGACGCTGTTCGGAAGGGGGTGCCCAGGATGCTGAACTCGAACTCGGACGTTACGGCTGCCGCCGCTGCGCGCACGGTCGATTGCTGGCCGGCCATGGGCGCCTTCCTGCCCCGCACGGCTAACGCGGCCCACCAGTTCCCCGGCGGTGCCATGGTGCTCGCGCGCCCGCGCGCCATCACCGGCGCGAGCGCTTTCGGGCGTGGCCGCAAGGCAGCCGTCCATGGGCTCCCGCAGGGGCAGCCGTCCATCCGCAAGCAGTACCCGACCATGACCCGCAGCGCCGCCGCTTTCGGTGGTGCGTCGGGTCCGCATCCGGCGAGGGATCCGGTCTAGAACGACCGGCCTGATCCCCCTCAAGGCCGCGGACCCGAAAAGGGTCCGCGGCCTTTGTCATGCCGAGGCCACCGTTTTGTCAGATGCATGAGAGACGCTTCGACAAGCAGATGAGAGGGGTTGGCACCGATGCAATCGCCCGGCACCACCGCCGTGTTGGAAGGTCCGGCGGGGTTCGAGGCAAAGGTCGCGGGAGCGGCTGCGATCACCAGGACGGTTCCGGTGGCCGCGCAGGCAGGGGCTCCGCAGCTTCAAGTCCCGGCAGCCCGGCCGGCCGGGGCGGCGACGCCAGTTCCGCGTCCGGCCGAGGCGGGCCAGCCGGCCGCCACGGCCATCGCGGGCTCGGTCCCGGTGACCGGGCTGGCGAGCCGTCAGGACCTGCCGTGCATGGACGATCCAGAGCTGTTCTTCGCCGAGTCTCCGCAGGACGTGGAGTTCGCGAAGGCGCTCTGCCGGGGCTGCCCGGCGCGGATCGCCTGCCTGTCCGGCGCGGTCGAGCGCGGCGAGCCCTGGGGAGTCTGGGGCGGCGAGCTGTTCCTGCGCGGCGAGATCGTGCCGCGCAAGAGGCCGCGCGGGCGCCCGCGAAAGACGGAGGTCGCAGCCTGACCTTACGGCCCGGCGAGCACCAGTCACCGCCAGGCCTGACGCTGGCCAGCACAACTGAGGTGCCCAGCCGTCGCTGGGCAGGGACGAGAAACGGTGGTGTGCACGATGTATCACGTTCACGACGTCGCCAGGGAACGACAACGCGGACTACAGGAAATGGCCCAGGCCCAGCGCCAGGCCCGGCGGTTGCGCGCGCTCAGCAAGGCGTCGCGCCGGGCCCAGCGGGCCCAGCGGGATCTGGCCCGGGCGAATTGCGAGGCCATGCGGCTGCGCGCCGAGCTGGCCCTGCAGCTGGATTCCTGACCGCTGAGTCATCGTCCCGGGCCCCGGCTGAGCCGGGGCCCGGGACGCCCGCTTTCCAGCCGCTCCGGCGCGGAAGCAGGCTCGGCCGTGCCTCCCGCTGGCCTGGCAGCCACGGCCTGGCCGGCTACGGCTAGTGGCCGCGGCCGCCTCGGGCTGACTGCCTCCGCTGTCGGCCGGCCCGGATGCGGCCTGGCCTGGCGCCCGGCTCCGGCAAGCTCGGCTACTGCCTCCGCTGCGGCCGGTCCGGGCGCCCTGGCTGCCCCGGCTCCGGCAAGCTCGGCTACTGCCTCCGCTGCGGCCAGCCCGGCCGGCGGCTCTGCTTCCGCCGTGCCGCGCTGGCGGGCCAGGCTCTGCGGGCGCAGCCGGCTGGCTGGACGCTGGCTGCGGTGCCCGCGCCAGCTCCGGCTCGTCCAGGTAGCCCGGCATCCAGCGGAGCACCTCGGCCCGGAATGGCCCTTCGCATTCGAGCTGGCAGAGCACGCCCACGCCGGCGGTCGAAACGCGGTGGATCAGGACGTAGGAAGGCGGCAGGTTGAGCCGCCGCGCGACGCTGGATGACCGCAGGTCCGAGACCCGCGTTGCCTCGGTGCGCAGCCACTCGCGGCTGAACTTGAACGACTCGACCCTGGACGGCTCGGCCAGCGGCGCCAGGAAGGCGCGCAGTGCCGCAAGGTCCACGCTGACGCCTTCACGCAGGAAGCCGTGGGCCCGGAGCTCGTCCTCAACTTCTTCGAGGTCGCCGTCTTCGTGCATGAGCCGCAGCAGCTTGCCGAAGAATGGCGGGAACCCGCCGGGCAGCCGGTCGACCGCGCCGAAGTCGAGCACGCCGAGCCGGCCGTCAGCGAGCAGCCGGAAGTTGCCCGGGTGCGGATCCGCGTGCAGCAGGCCGACCCGGGCGGGCCCGGAGAACAGGAAGCGGACGATCAGCACGCCTGCCCGGTCCCGCTCGGCCTTCGTGCCGTCGGCGATGATCCGGGCGAGCGGGGTCCCGTCCATCCACTCGCTGACGAGCACATGATCGGTTGCGGCGATGACGTGCGGCACGTACACGTCCGGGTCGCCTTCGTAGGCCTCGGCGAAGGCTTCCTGGGAGGCAGCTTCCAGCCGGTAGTCGAGTTCCTCGGCCACCCTGCTCCGCAGCTCGTCGAGTAGCGGCTTGGCGTCCAGGCCGGGCATCAGCACGCTGAAAAGCCGGGCAACGCGGCTCAGCTGGTTGAAGTCGCTGATCAGCGCCTGCCCGGCGCCGGGGTACTGGATCTTGACGGCAACCTGCCGGCCGTCCTGCCAGACGCCCCGGTGCACCTGGCCGATCGAGGCGGCGGCGGTCGGCTGGTCGTCGAACTCGGCGAAGCTGGCCCGCCAGTCCTCGCCCATGTCAGTGGCGAGCACCTTGTGCACGGTCCGGGCGGGCAGCGGCGGCGCGGACTCCTGCAGCCGGGCCAGGGTAGCCCGGTACGGTCCGGCGATCTCCGGCGGCAATGCGGCCTCGAAGATCGATAGCGCCTGCCCGAGCTTCATCGCGCCGCCCTTGAGCTCGCCAAGGACCTTGAAGATCTGCTCTGCTGTCCGCTGCTGAATTTCCTGGGCTACCAGCTCAGCAGACCGGCCGCCCAGTCGCTTGCCGAGCCCAAGCGCAGTGCGGCCAGCGAGCCCGACCGGCAGCGAGGCCAGCTTCGCCGTGCGGGTGACAGCCTTACGGGGCAGATCGCTCATGATCTCCATTCTCCGCTATCTCAGGGCACGCCTGCCACATGAGCAGTCCCTGTGCGGCCGCCAGGTCCTGCGGCGCCACTGCCATGCAGGCAGCACGAGCTCAAGCGTTCCGTTGGTCACCGGCCCGGCTCGGCGGCCCGGCCGGTCGATGAAGGCAAGTATCTGGGCGGTCGCCTGAGCGGCCACCGCCGCGGCCAGCGCGGCGTCGCAGGCGGGCGGATCGGCCTGCCGGCCTGCCAGCTGCGCGAGGATCAGCGGCCAGGCCGGGTCGCGGTCGGTCCTGGCCAGGTCCAGGCAGCGCAGGCAGGCCGACCTAGCCGGAATCACCAGCGGGCCAACCACGCCGATGGCTTCCCCGGCCGAGGCGGCCAGGTGCGGTATCCGGTCGCGCATCAGCCCGTCAGCCAGGTCCCGGCCAGGAGCCCCGGCCAGCACCTCCAGGTCCGCCAGCGGCCCGGCGGTCGTGCGTGGCTGGCCGGTGTCCGCGCGTGGCCCGCCGGCTCCGCGTCGCTGTGCGGCCGCACGAGGCCCTGCGGGCATGCTCGGTCCCGCGGGCGCTGCTGCCGCCGTGTCTGCGGCGTCCGCACGTGCCAGCAGGCCGATCCCGGATGCGGCAAGCAGCTCGGCAATGCCGGCCGCCAGCCGCCCGCTGCCGCGCACCCTGACGCACGCCGCCTGCCGCCGCGCGAGAATCCGCGCGCCGCCGTCGCCGTCGCCGTGCGCCAGGCAGGCCGCGGCGAGTTCCGGGCCCAGCCGCGTGCGCAGCTGCCGGGGCAGCGCCCGGTACGTGCCGGCCGGGAAGTCGTGCAGGGCGCCGCCCGCCGCGAGCAGGGTGAGCACACGCTCGGCTAGCTGTGCCGGGACGCCCCGGTCACGCGCGGCCGCGATCACCTGGGTGCGGTCCCGGCTGCCGTCGAGCAAGCCGATCAGCCAGCCGGCCTCGGCCATTCCGGTCAGCGCAACAGCCCGGCGCGGATCAATGCCGATCTGAAGCGTGTCCCGATCTCGCCACACGGGCAGCAAACCCGGTTTGAGTGCTGGCCTCACGTGCTGCAGCGTGTCAGGGCGTGCTGACAGTTTCGCCCCGCTCGTCCGGACTGCGCCCGGTTACCCGGGCAGGCAGTTTCGCCCCGCTCGTCCGGACTGCGCCCGGTTATTCGGGTACGCGGATCACCAGCGCCAGGTTGTTGTGATCACCAGTTAGCCGGCCCCCAGAACAACGTGCTACCGACCGCAGCCCGCGGTCAGCGACCCCGGCGAACCTGCCCAGAGAATGGAGATAGAAATTGGACGAGTAGGCATCCACGATCTCCAGGTTGTGCTTTCTGCAATAGGCCGTAATACCTCGCCAGGAGACGACCCGGTCGTAGACGGGCGGAAAGGGCCCGCGGCCCGCCGTGCCCGCCCGCTTCGCACCCTTAATGCGCCGCTTGTACTGTACGCGCAGCCAGTACGGGCTGTGCCTGGTGATGAAGCCGTAGACAGAATCGCGATCAGGGATGCGCAGTAACAGCAGCCCGCCGGGCCGGATCGCCGGGATCAGCCGGTCGAGTACTTGCTCCGCGCCTGCTATGTGCTCGAGCACGAACGACGAAAACACGATGTCATAAGACCCGGCCGGAAGGCTGGTCACGCGCAGATCGCCGACGATCGCGGTATCGAGGTCGCCGGTTTCCGCGATCCGCATGCGCATGGCATCGGCATTCAGGTCGATACCGGTGATATGAAAGCTGACACCGGCGAGATCGAGGCTCCACTGCCGCCCGCAGCCAGCCTCGAGAATCCGGATCTGCCCAGGGCGCGAAGCGGCGTACTCCCTGATCCGGTGCTCGAATAATTCGGTGTCGAACCGCGCGCGGGGCTGAGCCTGGAGCTGCCGGGTTCCTAATGGTGACATAGCCGGAAATCTATCCGGAATCTTGCCCCGGCCGCCGGTACTTGCGCGAGCCCTCTGCGGTGGCGGCGCGGGTTCTTAGCCCTCCTCGGCCGGCGGCGGCGGGCTGCCGCCCTGCTCCAGATCCGAGATGTCAAGCTCGGGCCTGCCGGTCACGAAGCCATCCGGATCGTCGAAGTCCTCCGCGGTCGGCAGCAGATCGGGATGAGCCCAGACGGCATCCCGGCCCTGGACGCCGCGGGCGTCGGTGAGGCCCCGCCAGATCGCCGCGGCCTCCCTGAGCCTGCGCGGGCGCAGTTCGAGCCCGACCAGCGTGGCGAAAGTCCGCTCGGCCGGGCCGCCGGTGGCCCGGCGCCGCCTGATCGCCTCGCCGAGCGCGTTGGCCTGCGGCAGCCGGCTGGCGGCCACCGTGTCGACCACGGTCGCCACCCAGCCCTCGACGAGAGCGAGCACCGTCTCCAGCCGGGCCAGCGCCGCCTTCTGCTGCTCGGTGTCCTCCGGCTGGAACAGCGCGGCCCCGGCGAGCGCCTCGTTCAGCGCTTCCGGATTCGCCGGGTCGATCTGCGGCATCGCGTCGCGCAGCGCGGACGTGTCGACGGTGATTCCCCTCGCGTAATCCTCGACCGCACTGAGCAGCCGGGACGCTGAGCCAGGGAACGTGCGCGAACAGCCGGTGGTGCGCGGCCTCGCGCATGGCCAGGAACAGCCGGACCTCATCCGGGTTGACCGACAGCCCGGCGCCGAAATCGGCAACGCCGGCGGGCAGCAGCGCGGCGGTGCCCTCCGGGCCGATCGGCAGCCCGACGTCGGTCGAGCTGACGACCTCGCGGGCAAGCGCCCCGATCGCCGCGCCCGTCTGGCCGCCCACCATCATCCCGCCGATCCTGCGCATCATCTCGCCGAGGCCGCCGAGCGCGCCGAGGCCACGAGCCCGGCCATGCCGCCGGTCATCGCCGACATCGCCGACCGCAGCTCCGGCGGCAGCTCGCCGCCGAGCTCGTCCGGGGCCTCGGTGAGCAGCCCGCCCATGGCGTCCACCGCCCGGGCCGCGATCGGATCGCAGAGCTTGGACCAGACCGGCAGGGTCGCCTCCACCCACTCCGAGCGGCTCCAGGCCGCAGCGGCGCGGATCCCGGTGGGGAAGCTGGTGACATCCTCCAGCCAGAGGTCGGCGACGCGGAGGGCATCGATGACCTTCTGCCGCTCGACCTCGAGCACGCTGGGATCGCCCTTGGCCGCGACCGTCTGCCTGGCCACGTTCTTGGCCAGGTCCCAGTTGACCGGGCCGCCTTGCCAGGACATCAGGTCGGCGAACTGCCGCAGGGCGTCCGCGAACTGCTGCGGGTCGCCGAGCGGCCCGCCGGGCCCGAGCGGGCCGCCGGGACCAGGCGGCCCGCTGGCCGGACCGCCGGAACCGCCGAACCGCCGGATCGCCGGAACCGCCGCGGCCGCCGGGCGGGCCGAAGCCGAAGGGAGGATCAGTCATCACGGCTGCCTCTCAGGCAGGATGGACAGGCAGGATGGAAGTGTCACGTCCGCCACGTTATCCGGGAGCGCCGCACGTTGAGTAAGGGAGATGGCGAGGTTCGCCGTCGGCTGAGCCGCGCCGCCGCTCCGGCGGCTGGTCCTGGCCGCGCGGGAGCGAGCCCGGCGGCGCGCGGCCGCGGGCACGTCGTGGCCGTCACCGGCGCCGCGCGAGGGCTGGGTCACGCCCTCACGACCCGGCTGGCGGCGTCGGCCCGGATCGGCCGGGTGGTCGCGATCGATGACCACCGGGGCGACGTGACCGGCGTGCACTGGCGCGTTGTCGACGTCCGGGATCCGGCGCTGGCCGGCCGCCTCACCGGAGTCGACGTGGTGGTGCACACGGACCTGGACATGTCGCCGGATGCTGACTACCGCTCGCGGCGGGCCTTCAACGTCCGCGGCGCCCAGACCGTCCTTACCGCGGCTGCGGCCAGCCGGGTCGGCCGGGTCATCCTGGTGACCAGCGCGATGGTGTACGGCGCGCGGCCGGACAACCCGGTGCCGCTGGATGAGGCGGCGCCGCTTGGCGCCGAGCTTGACGGCAGCGTGGTCGGGGACATGCTGGAGATCGAGCAGCTCGCCCGCCGCTCGGCCCGGACCCATCTCGGCATGGCCATCACGGTCGTGCGCCCGGCCGCGCTGGTCGGCGAGGGCGTGGACACCCTGGTGACCAGGCATTTCGAGGCGCCGCGGCTGCTGACGGTCAAGGGCTGCGCGCAGCGCTGGCAGTTCTGCCACACCGACGACCTGGTTTCCGCGCTGGAACTGGCCGCGGCCGGCGTGGTCAGCGGCGAGTTCGCGGTCGGCTGCGACGGATGGCTGGAGCAGGAGCAGGTCGAGGAGCTTTCCGGGCTGCGCAGGATCGAGCTGCCCGCCGGGCTGACGTTCGGCACGGCGCAGCGGCTGCACCGGGCAGGCATAACCCCGGCGCCGGTCACCGACCTGCACTTCGTCGTCTACCCGTGGGTGGTTGACTGCCAGACCCTGCGGGACGCGGGCTGGCGGCCGGAGTTCGGCAACGCGGCGGCCTTCGGCGTCCTGCTTGAGCAGCGGGCCGGCGGCGTCGCCGTCGCCGGGCGCCGCCTGGCCAAGAAGGACGCGACGATCACGGCGGCCGGCGCCACCGTGGCGGTGATCGGCACCGCGGCGATCGTGCGCCGGGCCAGGCGCCGCCGCCGCGGGACGTGACCAGGCAGGCCGCCCCGGAAGGTAACTTTGCACAGTGAGCGTGATCAGGCTGGCCGAGCTGAGGGACGCGCCGCTGTCAGTCGACGAGGTGCTGCGCGCCGTCGGGCATCCCGCCGCTGGCGGGATCGCCCTGTTCACCGGCGTTGTCCGTGATCATGATCACGGCCGGGGAGTCGTCCGGCTGTCCTACAGCGCGCACCCGTCCGCCGGGACGAGCTGCGGCGGGTGGCGGAGAAGGTGGCGGCCGGCTTCGACGTCCGCGCTCTGGCCGCCGTGCACCGGACCGGGGAACTGGACGTCGGCGAGATCGCCGTGGTGGTAGCGGTGTCCTGCGCGCACCGCGGCGAGGCATTCGACGCCTGCCGTGCCCTGATCGACGAGCTCAAGGCGACCGTGCCGATCTGGAAGCACCAGGAGTTCGGCGACGGCGGAAGCGAGTGGGTGAACAGTGCGTAGGCTCCCCGCAGGATCCCGCCGGTTCGGCGACGCTGATCGTGGCCGCGGCCGGCGTGGTCGCCGCGCTCGTGGTGGCATCCGTCGCGCCCGTGCCCTACGTGGCGCTGACTCCCGGCCCGACGCTGAACACGCTCGGCAAGTCCGGCGGCCGCCACATGATCGAGATATCCGGGCACCGCACCTACCCGACCAGCGGGCACCTGAACATGGTGACGGTGTCCTTCATCGGCGGGCCCGGCAGCGCGTTCAATATCTTCGCCGCCCTGCGGGCCTGGCTGAGCCCGCACGAGGCGGTGGTTCCCGAGCAGGAGATCTTCACGCCCGGCCAGTCTGAGCAGCAGGTGACCAAGCAGGACACCGAGGAGATGGTGAACTCCCAGCAGACCGCCGCGGCCGCGGCGCTGTGCCTGCTGAAGGTCAGGTTCAGGACGATCGACACCATCGCGGCTACCGAGCCGGGGATGCCGGCCCACGGCGTGCTGCGGCCAGGCGACGTCATCACCGCGGTGAACGGCAGGCCGGTGACCTGCTCGGCAGACGCGGGAACGCTGATCAAGGCCCGCAAGCCAGGGACGCCGGTGCGGCTCACCATTGTCAGGAAGGGCGACCAGCACCAGGTCCGGCTGGTGAGCACCAAGCGCGGCAGGGCCAGGCCGTGATCGGGGTGGACGTCCAGGAGAGCTATCCTGTTCCCGTTCTCCGTGAAGATCAAGCGTCAAGAACATCGGCGGCCCGAGCGCCGGCCTGATGTTCGCGCTCGGCATCATCGACAAGCTCACCCCGATGAACCTGACCGGCGGGAAATTCATCGCCGGCACCGGCGAGATCGAGGCGGACGGCACGGTGGATCCCGATCGGCGGGATCCAGCAGAAGATGGCCGGAGCGCGGGCCGCCGGGGCAACCATCTTCCTGACTCCGGCCGCCAACTGCCCGGATACCGCCGGCGCCGTGCCGGCCGGGATGCGCCTGATCAAGGTCAGCACCCTCAGCGGCGCAGTCAGGGACCTCCAGGCGCTGAAGGCGGGCAGGCCCGTTCCGTCCTGCTGACCCGGCCTGCTCGGCCGGTAGGCCGCGGCAACCTTGCAGCGGCTGCCGGTAAGCTCGCCTGCTGGCGAACGCCTGCGGCACCGGGCCGCGGCCCGCAGAGCGGCACTCGCCCGTTGCGGGAACGTCTTCGGTGCCGTGCCGGTGAGTTGCACCTGAAAGCTTGCCGGTGCCGCTACCTGCGACTCACCGAAAGCTCGGTGCCGCGCCTGAGATCAGCTAAGAGGGGGAGGGCATGACCTTCCGGTCTCCAGGCCAGCCAAGGCCGTCAGCCGGCCGTCCGGTTGTCCTGCCCCGCTGGCCGAAATTGCTTATCCCGGTCGTAGCCGGGGTGATCGCGCTGATCATCGTGGTCTCGGTGGTGGCCGGGGTGTGGACCGATTACCTCTGGTTCCGGTCGGTCAGCTATACCTCGGTATTCAGCACGACCTACGGCACGAAATGGCTGCTATTCCTCGTCACCGCGCTCTTCATGGCGGCGGTGGTCGGGTTCAACGCGTGGCTGGCGTACCGGCTCAGGCCGGCCTACCGCCCGGTGGCAGCCGACCAGCAGAGCCTGGAGGGCTACCGGACGGTCCTGGACCCGCACCGGCGGCTGCTGCTCGGCCTGCTGCTCGGGCTGATCGGGCTCATCTCCGGGCTTACCGCCGCCAGTTCCTGGCGCACCTGGCTGCTCTTCGCCAACCGCACCTCGTTCCACCAGCAGGATCCCCAGTTCCACCTGGACATCTCGTTCTTCGTGTTCGTCTACCCGTTCCTCCGGATGGTGCTGACCTACCTGTTCACGGCCGTGCTGCTGTCGCTGGCCGTCGCGGTCCTCGTGCACTACCTGTACGGGGCGCTGCGGCCGCAGGTGAAGGGCCAGCGGGCCACCCCGGCGGCCAGGACCCACCTGTTCGTGCTGGTGGGCATCTTCGTGCTGCTGAAGGCCGCCGCCTACTGGGTCGACCGGTACGGGATCGACTTCTCCCAGCGCGGGATCGTGCAGACCGGCGCGTCCTACACGGACGTGAACGCGATCCTGCCGGCCAAGACGGTGCTCGCGGTGATCGCGGTCATCTGCGCGGCGCTCTTCTTCGCCGGCGCGGTCCGCCGCAACACGCTGCTGCCCGCGGTGGGCTTCGGGCTGCTCGTGCTCTCCGCCGTGATCATCGGCGGCGTGTACCCGGCCATCATCCAGCAGTTCGTGGTGAAGCCGAACGAGCTGGTGAAGGAGACCCCGTACCTGCACAGGGAGATCGTCAGCACCCGGCGGGCCTACGGCGTCTCCGGGGTGCAGGGTCACGCCCTACCTGGCGACCTCAACCGAGCCGCCGGCGCTGCTGGCCAAGCAGGTGACCTCGCTGCCGGATGTCAGGCTGATGGACCCGGCCGTGATATCGCAGACATTCCAGCAGCTCCAGCAGGTCAAGAGCTACTACAAGTTCGCCAACGTGCTGTCCGTGGACCGGTACCCGCTGCCGGGCAGCAAGACCCCGCAGGACACGCTGATCGGCGTCCGCGACATGAACGGCCCGCCGGCCGGCCAGGCCAACTGGATCAACTCGCACCTCGTCTACACGCACGGGTACGGCGTCGTCGCCGCGCCGACCAGCACGGCCCAGGCCGACGGCGACCCGGCCTTCACCGAGAGCGACATCCCGCCCACCGGCGACCTGAACCTGCAGCGGCCGAACGGCCCGCGGGTGTACTTCGGCCAGCAGGAGACGAGCTACGCGATCGTCGGCGGGCGCCAGCAGGAACTCGACTACCCGAACGCGAGCACCGGCGGGCAGCAGAACACGACCTACACGGGCAGCGGCGGCGTGCCGATCGGCTCGGCCGCTGAACCGGCTGCTGTACGCGATCAAGTACCGCCAGCTCAACATCCTGCTGTCCGGCGCCATCGACGGTAACTCGAAGATCATGTACATCCGGGATCCGCTGTCCCGGGTGGCCAAGGTCGCGCCGTTCCTGACCCTGGACGGCGACCCCTACCCGGTGATCGTCGGCGGGCAGATGCTCTGGGTGGTGGACGGCTACACCACCACGGACAACTACCCGTACTCGCAGCGGCTCGAGCCTGCAGCCAGGCGACGGCCAACAGCTACAGCCCCGGCGGGTCGGCGTCCGGCCAGGTCAACTACATCCGCAACTCGGTCAAGGCGACGGTGAACGCCTACACCGGCGAGGTCAAGCTGTACCAGTGGAGCAACAACGGACCCGGTGCTCGCAGACCTGGAACAAGGCGTTCCCCGGCATCGATCAAGCCGACCAAGGACATCCCGGCGGCCCTGATGGCGCACCTGCGCTACCCCGAGGTGCTGTTCGAGGCGCAGCGGCAGATCCTCGCCCAGTACCACGTGCAGCAGGCCCAGGAATTCTACGGCGGGCAGAACTTCTGGACCGTGCCCGTCGACCCGAGCGGCCTGCAGCCCGAAGGCAGTCCAGCCAGCCGCCCTACTACCTGACGATGACCATGCCGGGCTACAGGCAGCCGGAGTTCTCGCTGACCACGTCGTTCACGCCGCGCGGGCGGCCGAACATATCCGCGTTCATGGCGGTGGACAGCAACCCGCGAGCCCCGGCTACGGCACGATCCGGCTGCTGCAGCTGCCGCAGGACACCGCGATCCAGGGACCCGAGCAGGTGCAGAACGACTTCGAGTCCGATCCGGTGGTCGCCTCCGCGCTCACCCTGCTCCGGCAGGGCGGATCCAAGGTGACCCAGGGCAACCTCGTCACCCTCCCGGTAGGCGGCGGGCTGGTGTACTTCGAGCCGGTGTACGTGTCCCAGTCGTCCGGCACAAGTTCCGGGTCGTACCCCACCCTGCAGCGGGTGCTCGTCTACTACAACGGCCATATCGGGTATGCGAACACGCTGCAGGCCGCGCTGGCCCAGGTGTTCACGGCCGTGCCGAGCCAGCCAGGCACCGGCAAGCAGACCCCGCCGCCGTCCGGCCAGGGCGGCGGGAAGGTCAGCGCGGCGGTGCGGAAGGACCTGCAGCAGGCGGAGAAGTTCTACGGCCAGGCGCAGCAGGCGCTGAAGAGCGGCGACCTCGCGGCCTACGGCCGGGACATCGCGAAGGTCAAGGTGGCGCTGGACAAGGCGAGGCAGGCAGCCGGCGGCGGCACGGCCGCGGCGGCGAGCCCGTCCCCGGCACCGTCCCGAAGCGCGAGCCCGGGCGGGTGACCGGCCGGATGAGGCAGCCGGACGATGGCCGGCCGGAGGCTCAGCCGCGAGTCCGCGCCGCCGCCGCCGAGGGCGTACGCTCGGTCCTGACAGGACATCCTGGGCAGGCTCAGCTACCTGCTTCCGCATGCCCCCGGGCAGGGCCCAAATCGCGAAGGAGAAAGACTGGCCGTGGCGCCTCGTGTGCTTGTTGACGCGACCGCTGTGCCCGCGGACCGCGGTGCCGTCGGACGCTACGTCGACGGACTGGTGAGCGCGCTGGATGCGGCGGGGGCTGACCTCGCCGTAGCCTGCCAGCGCGCGGACGAGGAACGGTACTCGCGCCTGGTGCCGCACGCCCAGGTGGTGGCCGCGCCGACCGCGATCGCCCACCGGGCGGCCAGGCTGGCCTGGGAGCAGAGCGGCCTGCCGGTGGTCGCGCAGCAGGTCGGCGCCGACGTGATCCACGCGCCGCATTACTCGATGCCGCTCCGGCCCGGCGCGCCGATCGTCGTCACCATTCATGACCTGACGTTCTTCACCGAGCCAGACGCGCACAACCCGGTGACGGCGACGTTCTACAAGTCGGCCATCCGCACCTCCGCCCGCCGGGCCACCCGGCTGATCGTCCCGTCCAAGGCGACGAGAGACGAGCTGGTGCGCGCGCTCGGCGCCGATCCGACCCGGATCGACGTCGCCTACCACGGCGTGGACCACAATCTCTTCCATCAGCCTGACGACGCCCAGATGCGCCAGGTCTCGGCCAGGCTCGGCCTGCACGGCAAGCCCTACGTCGCCTACCTCGGCACCCTGGAGCCGCGCAAGAACATCCCGGCGCTGATCACCGGCTGGGCCGCGGCGGTGTCCGATCTCAGCGAGCCGCCCGCGCTCGTGCTGGCCGGCGGCAGCGGCTGGAGCGACGAGGTGAACGACGCGATCGCCGCCGTGCCCGCGCACCTGCGGCTGGTCCGCCCCGGGTACCTGCATTTCACCGACCTGCCGGGATACCTCGGCGGCGCGCTCGTGGTGGCCTTCCCGAGCACCAGCGAGGGCTTCGGGCTGCCGGCCTTGAGGCGATGGCGTGCGGGGCGCCGGTGCTGACCACGCACATGACGTCGCTGCCCGAGGTCGGCGGCGACGCCGTCGCCTACACCGAGCCGGATTCCGACGGCATCAGGACGGCGCTGCGGGCGCTGCTCGACGACCCGGCGCGCCGGAAGGCGCTGGGGGACGCCGGCCACGCCAGGGCCCTTGAGTTCAGCTGGGCGGCCTCGGCGGAGGCGCACATGGCGTCCTACGTGCGTGCGGCGGCGCACGGACGGGAGTAGCCTCGCTGCCCATGCCGAGCGATTCAGGCCCCTACCTGGAATCAGCCGGTCGGCGGCTGCGCAAGCGCCGGGGTTGAGGCAATCCTGCTGGTCGGCGGGCAGGGCACCCGGCTGCGCCCGCTGACGATCGCGACGCCCAAGCCGCTGCTGCCGACCGCCGGGGTGCCGTTCCTCGCGCACCAGCTCGCCCGCGCGGCGGCGGCCGGGATCACCAGGGTGGTGCTTGCCACCGCTTACCGCGCGGAGATGTTCGCCGAGCAGTTCGGCGACGGATCGGCGTTCGGGCTCGAGCTTGACTGCGTCCAGGAGGAGGTGCCGCTCGGCACCGGCGGCGGCATCCGCAACGCGGCCGCGAGCCTGCGCAGCGGCCCCGACGACCCGGTCGTCGTGCTGAACGGCGACATCCTTTCCGGCCATGACCTCGGCGCGCAGCTCGAGCTGCATGCCAAGGAAGACGCCGCGGTAACGCTGCACCTGGTCGAGGTGCCCGACCCGGCCAGATTCGGCTGCGTGCCGACCGACTCGGCCGGGCGGGTTACCGCGTTCCTGGAGAAGACGCCGCGCCCGGTGACCAACCGGATCAACGCGGGCTGTTACGTCTTCCGCCGCCGGGTGATCGACGAGATACCGGCCGGGCAGGTGATCTCGGTCGAGCGGGCGACGTTCCCTGCCCTGATCGCCGCCGGCCAGGTCGTGATGGGCTACCCGGACACCGCGTACTGGCTTGACGTCGGGACTCCCGAGGCCTTCGTCCGCGGGTCTTGCGACCTGGTGCTCGGCCGCCTGGCGTCGCCGGCCCTGCCGGGCCCGTGCGGGCCAGGCCCTGGTGCTGCCCGGCGCGGTACTCGGGCCGGGCGCCGAAGCGCTCGGCGGATCGGTGCTCGGGCGCAGGCAGCCAGGTCGGCGCGGGCGCCGCGCATCGATGGATCCGTGCTCTTCGACGGCGCGGTGATCGGGGCAGGCGCGGTAGTGACGGACAGCGTGATCGGAGCCAGCGCCCGGGTCGGCGAGGGCACGGTCATCGACGGATCGGTGGTCGGCGACGGGGCGCACGTCGCCGAGGGAAACGAGCTGCGCGGCGGGCTCCGGGTCTGGCCGGGGACCAGGCTCGGGCCGACCAGCATCCGGTTCTCCTCGGACGGCTGACCGATGCCCCGGCACGGCTGCCCGATGGCTGCAGGCGGCGGCCCGGCGGCCCGGGGCGGCTGACCGATGTCGCTGTCAGTGCCGGACGCCGCCTCGCTGCGGCGCGCCGCTCGCCAGGGAATGGCACCCGCCTTACCCGGTCGACGTCCGGCTGGTGCTGTCCGTGCACCGGCGCGGCCCGCGGGACCCGGCCTACCGGGCCGCTGCCGACGGGGCGGTGTGGCGCACCTCGCTGACGCCGGACGGCCCGGGCACGCTGCGGGTGACGGCGCGGCCCGGCGGCCCGGCGGCGGCAGGCACCGGCCCGGGCACAGGCCCAGGAACGAGAACAGGTGAAACGGGAACTCCGGCCGCCGGTGCCGCCGCAACGCTCAGCGCGGCCGCGGGCGAGATAGGCACCGGCGCCGTGGCTGGCCCGGCACCGCCGGCGCTGGCGGGCCCGGCGCCTGGCACCGGCCCGGCGAGACCGGGCACGCTGGCGCGGCCGCCGCACCGTGATCAGCGCGGCCGCCTGGGGCCCTGGCGCCGGATGGCTGCTCGACACCCTGCCCGCCCAGCTCGGGGCCGGTGACGACCCGGCGGGCTTCACGCCGGTGCACCCGCTGCTGCGGGAGCTGTCCCGGCGGCATCCGGGCGCCCGGGTCGGGCGGTCCGGCCGGGTGCTCGAGGCACTCGTCCCGGCCGTGCTCGAGCAGAAGGTCGTGAGCCTGGAGGCGCACCGCGCCTGGCAGCTGCTGCTGCTCAGGTTCGGCGACCCGGCACCGGGACCGGCGCCGGCCGGGATGCGGGTCTTCCCGGCCGCCGGGGCCTGGCTGCGCATCCCGTCCTGGGAATGGCACCGGGCCGGGGTCGAGGCGGTCCGGGCGCGCACCATTGCCGCGGCGGCGCGGGTGGCGGGCCGGGTCGAGGAGATCACCGCGATGAAGGCGGCCGACGCCGACCGCAGGCTGCGGGCGCTGCCGGGCATCGGCCCGTGGACCTCGGCCGAGGTCAGGCAGCGTGCCTGCGGCGACCCGGATGCCGTCTCCGTCGGCGACTACAACCTGCCGGCCGCGGTGGGCTGGGCGCTGGCCGGCCGGGTAGTCGACGATGCCGGGATGCTGGAGCTGCTCGCGCCCTACCGGGGCCACCGGTACCGGGCCGCCAGGCTCATCGAGCTGAGCGGCGCCCGGCCGCCGCGCCGCGGCCCGCGGATGCCGGTGCGCGACTACCGCGCGTTCTGATGGCTACGGTCGGCCGCGGGAAGGTTGTGACTCCTGCGGCTGGCCTGATGCTGGCCGGAGCGGTGTGGCTGCGGCGCCGCCAGGCGGCACCCGCGCATGCGGTCCGCGTCGCGGGCGGCGCCCGCCCGGCCCAAACCCGGATGGCGGGCCAGGGCGCCGCCTGCCCGCATCCTAGGGTTGGCCTATGAGCGATGACGCGCGTGCCGCCGGCGCGCCCCCGTCCAGGCCGCTGCCCGGCAGCCGCCGTGAGCCGCCGCCGGTGCCCGGGCCGCCGCCGGCGCACGAGCCGCCGCCGGTGCCGTCCGACAGCGCGCTGCGGCGCGCGCTGGCCAGGGCCAGGGACGGCAAGGCCCTGGATCACGCCGAGGCCGCCACCCTGCTGCACGCCCGCGGCGAGCACCTGGCCAGGCTGCTCAGCTATGCCGCCAGGACCAGGGACGCCGGGCTCGCCGCCGCGGGCAGGCCAGGTGTCATCACGTACTCGAAAAAGGTCTTCATCCCGCTGACCAGGCTGTGCCGGGACCGCTGCGGCTACTGCACCTTCGTTACCGTGCCGGGACGGCTGGCCAGCCCGTACCTGTCCCCGGACGAGGTCATCGAGGTCGCGGCCAAGGGCGCGGCGGCTGGCTGCAAGGAAGCGCTGTTCACCCTCGGCGACCGGCCGGAGGACCGGTGGCGGCAGGCACGCGAGTGGCTGGACGCGCACGGCTACGACGACACGCTGTCCTACGTCCGGGCAATGGCGATCAGGGTGCTCGAGGAGACCGGGCTGCTGCCGCACCTGAACCCCGGCGTGCTGTCCTGGCAGGACTTCCAGCGGCTCAAGCCGGTCGCGCCGTCGATGGGGATGATGCTGGAGACCACCGCGGCGCGGCTGTTCGCCGAGCCAGGCGGGCCGCATTTCGGCAGCCCGGACAAGGATCCCGCGGTCCGGCTGCGGGTGCTGGCGGACGCCGGCCGCAGCGCGGTGCCGTTCACCACCGGGATCCTGATCGGGATCGGCGAGGACCTGGCCGAGCGGGCCGACTCGATCTTCGCGATCCGGCAGGTCGCCCGCGAGTACGGCGGCATCCAGGAAGTCATCGTGCAGAACTTCCGCGCCAAGCCGGACACCAGGATGCGCGCCGCGCCGGACGCCGGGCTTGACGACCTCGCCGCCACGATCGCGGTCGCCCGGCTGGTGCTCGGCCCGTCGATGCGCATCCAGGCGCCGCCGAACCTGATCGGGGCGGAGTACCGGCTGATCCTCGCCGCCGGGATCGACGACTGGGGCGGTGTGTCGCCGCTGACTCCCGATCACGTCAACCCGGAACGGCCCTGGCCGCAGATCGACGACCTGGCCGCCCGCACCGGGGAAGCCGGGTTCAGCCTCCGCGAGCGGCTCACCGCCTATCCCGGTTATCTCCGCGAGCCGTGGCTGGACCCGCGGCTGGCGGCGCACGTCGCCGCGCTGGCCGACCCGGCCACCGGGCTGGCCAGGGAATCCGCGATCCCGGCCGGGCTGCCCTGGCAGGAGCCTGACGGCGGCTGGGGGGATGCGGCCGGCCGGACCGACCTGCACGTCACGATCGACACCACCGGCCGGACCAAGGACCGCAGGGACGACTTCGCCGAGGTCTACGGCGACTGGGACGAGATCGGCGCCCGGATCGAGCCGTCCGCCCGGCGGGCGGCACGGCCCGCGCCGCCGCGGCTGCGCGCCGACGTGCTCGCCGCGCTGCGGAGGGCGGAGCGGGATCCGGCCGGGCTCACCGACGCCCAGGCGCTCGCGCTGCTCGACGCCGACGGCCCCGAGCTCGCCGCGCTGACCGCGCTGGCCGACGCGCTGCGCAAGACGGCGGCCGGCGACGCCATCACCTACGTGGTCACCAGGAACATCAACTTCACCAACGTCTGCTACACCGGCTGCCGGTTCTGCGCGTTCGCGCAGCGCCGGACCGACGCCGACGCCTACACGCTCTCCCTGGAGCAGGTCGGCGACCGGGCCGCCGAAGCCTGGGAGGCGGGCGCCACCGAGGTGTGCATGCAGGGCGGCATCCACCCGGACCTGCCCGGCACCGCCTATTTCGACCTGGCCGCCGAGGTGAAGCGGCGCTGCCCGGAGATCCACGTGCACGCGTTCTCGCCGATGGAGGTGATGAACGGCTCGGCCCGCACCGGGCTGCCGGTGCGCGAGTGGCTGGTCCGGGCGCGCGAGGCCGGCGTCGGATCGCTGCCCGGGACGGCCGCGGAGATCCTCGACGACGACGTCCGCTGGGTGCTCACCAAGGGCAAGCTGCCGGCCGCCGCCTGGATCGAGGTGATCACGACGGCGCATGAGCTCGGCATCCCGACGTCCTCGACGATGATGTACGGGCACGTGGACACGCCGGCGCACTGGGTCGGGCACCTGCGGGTGATCCGCGGCATCCAGGAGCGCACCGGCGGCTTCACCGAGTTCGTGCTGCTGCCGTTCGTGCACGCCAGCTCGCCGATCTACCTGGCCGGCCTGGCCAGGCCAGGCCCGACCCGGCGGGAGAACCTGGCCGTGCACGCGGTGTCCAGGCTGCTGCTGCACGGCGCGATCAGCAACATCCAGTGCTCCTGGGTCAAGCTCGGTGCCGGCGCCTGCCGGGACGTGCTCGCCGGCGGCGTCAACGACCTCGGCGGCACGCTGATGGAGGAGACCATCAGCCGGATGGCAGGCTCGGCGAACGGCTCCTACAAGACGATCAGCCAGCTCGCCGAGCTGGTCGAGCCCACCGGCCGGCCGCTGCGGCCGCGGACGACGACCTACGGGCAGCCAGCCGCCGAGCGGGTAGCCGCGGCCGCCGCCAGCGACGGCGTCTGCGCCGCCGTGCGCGGCCCGCGGGCGCCGCTGCCGCTGGTCGGGGCGTGAGGTGGCCGGCGATGCGCGACAGCCAGGCCCGGCAGCAGCTGGCCAGGCCATCCGGGCAGCCAGGACGGCAGCACCGGATGGCGCTCACCGGCTGGGGCCGGACCGCCCCGACCGTGGCGGACGTCACCGAGCCGGCCGGCCTGGCCGAAGTGCCCACCCTGGTCACCTGCGGCGCCACGCCGCGGGCGTGATCGCCCGCGGCCTCGGCCGCAGCTACAACAACGCCGCGCAGAACGCCGGCGGCCTGGTCGTCAGGACCACGAGGCTGAGCCGGATCACCAGCCTCGACCCGGCGACCGGGCTGGTGACCTGCGAGGCCGGGGTCAGCCTCGAGCAGCTGATGACCACGGCGCTGCCGCTCGGCTGGTTCGTGCCGGTCTCGCCGGGCACCCGCCAGGTCACGGTCGGCGGCGCTATCGCCGCCGACGTGCACGGCAAGAACCATCACCGGGCGGGCAGCTTCGCCCGGCACGTCCGCTCGTTCGACCTGCTGATGGCCGACGGCGAGGTGCGCGTGCTCACCCCGGCGGACAGCCCGGAGCTGTTCTGGGCCACCGCGGGCGGGATGGGGCTGACCGGCATCATCCTGCGGGCCACCATTGCCGCTGGCCAGGGTCGAGACGGCCCGCGTCCGTGGTCGACACCGTGCGCACCGCCGACATCGACGAGACGATGGCCTGCCTGGCCGGCGGCCGACCGCTCGCACGGCTACACGGTCGCCTGGGCCGACTGCCTCGCCCGCGGCGGCGCGCTGGGCCGCTCGGTCGTCACCAGCGGCGACTTCGCCGCGGTCAGCGACCTGCCGGCCGGCCAGCGCGGCGACCCGCTGCGGTTCAGCCCGGCGAGCCTGGCCAGCGCCCCGCCGGTGTTCCCGAACGGCCTGATCAACTCGCCGCACGGTCGCGCTGATGAACGAGGCCTGGTACCGCAAGGCGCCGCGGCGCCGGACCGGCGAGCTGCAGACGATCGGCGCGTTCTTCCACCCGCTGGACGGCATCAGGAACTGGAACCGGGTCTACGGGCCCGCCGGCTTCCTGCAGTACCAGTACGTCGTGCCGTTCGGCCAGGAGGACGCCGTCCGCAGGTCGTTCGAGCGGATCAGCCAGGCCCGCGCGCCGTCGTTCGTGACCGTGCTGAAGCGCTTCGGCCCCGGCGATCCCGGCCTGCTGTCGTTCCCGGTGCCGGGCTGGACCCTGGCGCTCGACTTCCCGGCCCGCACGCCGGGCCTGGCCAGCCTGCTGGACGGGCTCGACGACCTGGTGCTCGCCGCCGGCGGCCGGGTCTACCTGGCCAAGGACGCCCGCGTGCCGGCCCGGCGTGCTGGCCGCGATGTACCCGCGGCTCGGCGAGTTCCGCGAGCTGCAGGGCCGAGATCGACCCCGGCGGGGTGTTCGTCTCCGACCTGGCCAGGCGGCTTTCCCTCTAGCCGCCCCGCATCTCCCGCCCCGCCCGCCCCGCCCGCCCGTCTCCCGCCCTGCCCGCATTGCCCGCCCGTCCCGCCGCGCCTGTCCCGCCGCGCATCTCCCGCCCGGCGCCAGCCTCCCGCCCGGGCGCCCCGGCGCCAGCCTCCCGCCCGTCCCGCCCGCCCGCCTCCCGCCCGTCCCGCCGCCCAGCTCCCCGCCCGTCCCGCCGCCCAGCTCCCGCCCGGCGCCAACCTCCCGCCCGTCCCGCCGCGCAGCTCCCGCGCGGCCGGCCACCCAGCTCCCCGTGCCGGCCGGCCACCCAGCTCCCGTGCGGCCGGCCACCCAGCTCCCAGCTGGCTGCTGCTGCTCTGCCGGAACGGCATTCCGCCTGATGGATGTGGCTGCGGTGTCGCCCTGGCGACACCAAACCCCCATTCATCAGGCGGAAGCGCTCATCATGGGCACCATCTGCACCGTAGGCACTACAGGTACCGGCGACTTGCTATGTGTTCATCTCACCGGCCCGAGAATGGCGGCCGGGGCGATCTGTCATCACCGGGTCACCGGGTCACCGGGTCACCGGGTCAGCAGGTACTGGGCGGGGTCGCGCGGCGGGCGGTCCGGCGGCACGGCCGCGGGATGGCCGACGCCGACCGCGCCCATCGGGCTGCCAGCCGGCTGGCAGGCCGAGCGACGGCGGCCGCCCGGTCCTGGCAGAACAGCGTGCTGGAGACCCAGCACGAGCCGAGTCCCTCGACCGCCAGCGCGACCAGCAGGTTCTGCACTGCCGCGCCCATGGCCACGGTGAACATCGCCTGCTCGGCCGCGGCCCGGCGGCCGTCCGGGTAGGCGTGCGCCGCGTCGGTGACCAGGCAGGGCACGATGATCAGCGGCGCCCGCCGGAGCGGCTCGCCGCGGCGCACCCGGCGCGCGATCTGCTCCGGGCTGAACCCGTCGCCGCGCAGGTCGTCGGTCCATGCGGCGAGCATGTCGTCGAGCAGCGCGGTCTTCGCCGCGGCCGACTCGACGATCGCGAACCGCCACGGCACGCTGTGGTGCGGCGCGGGCGCGGTCAGCGCCGCGGCGACCGCCCGCCGGACCGGCTCCGGGCTGACTGGCTCGGCGGTGAACTCGCGCACGGTCCGGCGGGCGGCCAGCACGTCGGCGGCGCCGAGCCGGAACATGTCATCGGCGGCCGGCCGGATCAGCGCGGCGGCGCCCGGCCCGTCGGCGTCGGTGACCAGCCCGGCCAGGCCGCTGACGATCGCGACCGGCACCTGCCGGGTCTTGCCCTTGACCAGGTCCGCGGCCGCGGCGATCTCGTCGGCCACGGCCGCCACCGTGACCTCAAGCTGCGTTGCCGAAGGTGTCGGCCTGCGCCGCGGTGGTCGCGCAGCGGCGCCAGGCCGGCCACCCCGATCGCCGTGTCGGTCTGGCCGGTCCGCCATGGCCGGCCCATCGTGTCGGTGATGATCACCCCGACCCTGGCGCCGCGCCGCGCGCGCAGCGCCTTCCGCAGCTGGCGGGCCGATCCGTCCGGATCCGCGGGCAGCAGCACGACCGTCCCGGCTGCGGTGTTGGAGGCGTCCACCCCGGCCGCCGCCAGCACCAGCCCGTGCCTGGTCTCCGCGATCGTGGTCGGGCCGCGGCGGGCGACCACCCGGACGGTCTCGGCCTCGATCGCCTGCTCCCGGTCCGCCGCGGACGACCCGGCCCTCGGCCTTGCTGACGATCTTCGAGGTGATCACCACGATGTCGCCGTCGCGCAGCCCGGGCACCGCGTCCGCGATCAGCGCGCCGAGGTCGTCGCCGGCCGCGACCTCGGGCAGCCCGGCCACCGCCGGTGACGGTGACGCCGGGGGAGCGCCAGCGCCGGTCACCGGCTGAGCTCCCCGGCCAGCTCGACCGCGGCCCGGGCTATCTCCGCTGACGCGGTCACGTCGGTCATCCACAGCGGCCGCGCCCGGACCGCGATCCCGGCCAGCTCGGGGGCGTCCGCGGCGGCCTTGTCCTGGTCGTCCACCAGCCAGCCGTCGAGCAGCCCGGCGCCGTAGTGCGCGGCGACCGCCGCAGCGCTGGTCTGCACGCCGATCGCGGTCAGGCATGCGTCGGCCATCCCGCGCACCGGCGCGCCGCCGATGATCGGGGAAACGCCGACCACGGTCTTGGCGCTGACCGCCGCGGCGATGCCGGGAACGGCCAGGATGATGCCGACGCTGACCACCGGGTTGGACGGCGGCAGCAGCACGAAGTCCGCGGCCTCGATCGCCTCGAGCACGCCCGGCGCCGGCGTTGCTTCCGCCGCTCCGGCGGCGATGATCTCGGCGGCCGGTATCGCCGCGTGCAGCCGCACCCACCATTCCTGGAAGTGCACGGTGCGGCTGCCCTGCGCCGGCGAGCACGACGTGGGTCTCGACCCGGTCGTCCGTCATCGGCAGCAGCGTCACGCCCGGCTGCCACCGCGCGCACAGCCGCCTGGTCACGGCGGACAGCGGCTGGCCCTCGGCCAGCAGCTTGGTGCGCGCGATGTGGGTGGCGATGTCCCGGTCGCCGAGGCTGAACCAGTCCAGGCCCGGCGCCGTAGGCGGCCAGCTCGGCGAGCACGGCGAAGGTCTCGGCGTCCCGGCCCCAGCCCTGCTCCTCGCTGATGCCGCCGCCGAGCGTGTACATCACGGTGTCGAGATCCGGGCTGACATGCAGGCCGAACAGGCTGATGTCGTCACCGGTATTGCCGATGACGGTGATCTCGGCGGCGGGGACGGCGGCCTTCAGCCCGCGCAGGAAGCGCGCGGCGCCGACCCCGCCGGCCAGCACGGTGATACGCATGCCGGAAGTCTTTCAGGTGCCGTGGCTGCCGCTGGCACCGGACAGCGTCCGGGCCGTGCGCGAGGATGGGGCCGTGGCCACCACAGTGAGCAGCGAATCAGGCGTTGCTGGCGTAACCAGCGTGCCCGGCCACGCCGGCCGGTCCAGCCCCGCTGGTCAGGTCAGCCCCGCTGGTCAGGTCAGCCCCGCTGGTCAGGTCAGCCCCGCTGGTCAGGTCAGCCCTGCAGGTCACGGCAGCACTGTCAGTCGGCCTGGCGGGGCTGACGTAGCCGAGGCGGTGCGCCGGGTGGCCGGCTTCCCGCGGCTGCGCTACATGGGCTCCAAGTACCGGCTCGTCCCGCACCTCGCCGAGGCCTTCGCTGAGGTCGGCGGCCGGACCGCGCTGGACGCGTTCTCCGGCAGCGGCGTGGTGTCTTACCTGCTGAAGGCGCTCGGCTACCGGGTCGCGGCGAACGACTTCCTCGCGTTCCCGGCAGTGATCGCCCGCGCTGCCGTGGTCAACCAGTCGGTGACGCTCAGCCAGGCGGACATCGACGCGATCTGCGGGCCGCCGGCCGACGACCGCGATTTCGTCCAGCGAAACTTCAGCGGCGTTTACTTCACCGAGGCCGACCGTTGTTTTCTCGACTCAGCCTGGTCGCATATCGACCGGCTGGACGGCCACCGGCGGGCCATTGCCATCGCCGCGCTCGTGCTGGCCGCGGCCCGCAAGCAGCCGCGCGGCGTATTCACCTTCACCGGCCTGCGCTATGACGACGGCCGGCGCGACCTGCGGCTGCCGATGCGGGATCATTTCCGTGAGCGGGCCGGGGCGTACAACAAGATCGTCTTCGACAGTGGCCAGCCCTGCACCGCCGTCCATGGCGACGTCTTCACCATCCAGCCGCGGCCATTCGACGTGGTGTATCTGGATCCGCCCTACGCGCCGGCCAGGGACGACAACTGCTATATCAAGCGCTACCACTTCCTCGAGGGCCTCTCGGTGTACTGGCGCGGCCAGGAAATCATGCAGCACACCCGCACCAAGAAGCTGGCGAAACGGTATACGCCGTTCTCCTCCAAGCGGACCATCACCGATGCGCTGCGCCGTACCTTCGGCCAGTTCTCCGGCTCCGTGATTATCGCGTCCTATTCGTCGAACGCCGTTCCCGACGCGGCGACGATCAAGGCGCTGCTGCGCGAGGTGAAGGACGACGTTGAGGTACGGCTGATCGACCACACCTACAGTTTCGGCACTCATTCCGCAGCGCTGCGCCGGGCCGCGTCCGAGTACCTGTTCATCGGCCGGTAGCCCGCGCCAGCCGCCAGGACCGGCCGCGCACCGCCACCCGCCCCGCCCGGCCGGCTTCCCCGCGCTGCCCGCCCGGCTTGGCGCGCGCGACCCGGTCGGCTTCCCGCGCGCTGCCCGCCCGGCTTCCCGCGCGTGCCGACCCCGGCTTCCCGCACTGCCCGGCCGGGGCTGCACATGGTGGTGAATTGCGCGATCGCGCACCTTGGGAGGTGGTGGATCGTGCGATCGCGCACCTTGGCGGAGCCCGAGCTAGGGCCGGCCGACGGGCGGCGGGGCGCCGGCGGCGGCGCAGCGCGGCGCGCGGCGGCTACCGGAGGTGCTGGGATCCCAGGCTTTCTTGGAGGACTTTCCCGTCATCAGAGGCCAACCCGGCGGCCATTATCACGTATCGCTCTTGACGTACGGCAAGACACGCGGGTGTAATTTCATCCATGTAATTCTCGTGTCCTCGGGAGCGGGACGCGGACCGACGGGGTTCTGGGAGGGGTGGAGGTGCGCTGTGGCTGACGTCATCGTCTCGCTGGTGCACGACGAATTCGGCATGGGCAGCGAGGACGATGCCGGGGAGCTGGGCTGGCAGGACCGGGCCCTTTGCGCGCAGACCGATCCGGAGGCGTTCTTCCCGGAGAAGGGCGGATCCACCAGGGAGGCCAAGCGGGTTTGCCGGAGCTGCGAGGTCCGGGCCGAGTGCCTGGAATACGCGCTTGAGCATGACGAGCGGTTCGGCATCTGGGGCGGGCTGTCCGAGCGCGAGCGCCGCCGGCTGAAGCGCGAGGCGGTCTGACCGGCCGGAGCGCCGGCCGTGCGCGGGCATGACGAGCGGTCCGGCAACAGTCTCACCACCGAGGGCGGCTGCCTGAGCGCGAGCGGCGCCGGCTGCCGCTTGAGGCGGTTTGACCGGCCGGGACGGTCCCGTTTAAAAAAGCTCTTCGGGTTGTCAGCGGGGCAGCCGGGCCAGCCGGGCCAGCGTGACCTGCGCGGTGCGGGGGATGCCGGGCGGTCCCGGTACTGCGAAGCCCTGCGTCTGGCCGTCGCGGCCTCGTCGCTTCGCGTATTGTGCAGCGGGTAGCCCGGGCCTGCGAGAACCGTGCCGCTGACGGCGTGCCGGCCCCGCGGGCGAGCCCCCGAAGAGCAAACGGACCCTTGTCTCCGAACGATACGTACCCCCAGCATGTCGTCACAGCGGTAGTCGTCGCGCACGATGGCGCCGCGTGGCTGCCGCATGTCATCGACGCCCTGCTCGGCCAGACCCGGCCGGTTCAGCGGGTCGTCGCCGTCGACACCGGCAGCCGGGACCGGAGCGGCGCGGTGCTGGCCGGCCAGCTCGGCCAGGCGGTCGTGTTCGGCATGGAGCGCGGCACCGGCTACGCGGCCGCGGTCGCCCGCGCGCTGCAGCACCGGGCCGCGAACGTGCCCGTGCCCGGGCCGTCCGGCCTCCCGGACGCGGAGCAGGTCGAGTGGCTCTGGCTGCTGCACGACGACTGCGAGCCCGGCCCCGGACGCGCTGGAGCAGCTGCTCCGCGGCGCGGCCGAGATCAAGTCGGCGGCCGTGCTCGGCCCGAAGATCATGGACTGGGCCGACCGGCAGGTAATCCTCGAGGCCGGGGTAACCATCGACACGGCCGGCCGCCGGATCACCGGCATCGAGCCGCGCGAGGTGGACCAGGGCCAGCACGACGGTGACCGGGACTCGCTGGCCGTCGGCAGCGCCGGGATGCTGGTCCGCCGGGACGTCTGGGACGAGGTCGGCGGCTTCGACACCGCCATGACGCTGTTCCGCGAGGACGTCGACTTCTGCTGGCGGGTGCACGCGGCGGGCTACCGGGTCCGGGTCATCACCGGCGCGGTGGCCTACCACCTGGAGGCGGCGGCCCGGCGCCGGCGGGACCGTCTCGGTGTCCCGCCGGCCGCACCGGCTCGACCGGGGCAACGCGCTGCGCACGCTGCTGACGAACCTGCCGGCCTGGCCGATGCTCGCGTCGCTGGCCGGCAATATCGCGGTGTCGGCCCTGCGCACGATCTTCTTCCTGGTGGCGAAGCGGCCGGCCGCGGCGCTGGACGAGCTCGCGGCCGGCGGTTCGGTGCTCGGGCATCCGCTCCGGCTGCTCAGCGCGCGGCGGCAGCGCGCCCGCGGGCGGCGGGCCGCGTACGGCCGGTTGCGGGCCGAGCTGCCGCCTGGCCGGTCAGTGCGGCGGCTGGCGGAGTTCGCCGCTGACGTCCTGTCCCGGTCCACCCAGCTCGACACGGCCGGCAGCCATCATGCGTCGGAGGATCCGACCGAGGACGACTCGATGCTGGTCGACAACGGGCTGGCGCAGCGCGTGCTGACCAACCCCGGCGTGCTGCTGTTCGCCGGGCTGACCATCGTCGCGCTCGTCGCCGAGCGATCGCTGCTCGGCCCGGGCACGCTCGGCGGCGGCGCGCTGATCCCGGCATCGGGCGGGGCGGCCGGGTTGTGGCACGCATACCTGCAGGGCTTCCATCCGACCGGCATCGGCTCGGTGGCCAGCACCCCCCCCGTACCTCGCGGTGATCGCCGCCGTCGCCACCGTCCTGGGCGGCAAGCCGTGGCTGGCCGTGGACGTGATCCTGCTCGGCTGCGTGCCGCTGGCCGGCCTGACCGCGTACCTCGCCACCCGGCGGATCACCAGGTTCGCCCCGGTCCGGGTCTGGGCCGCCGCGACCTACGCGCTGCTGCCGGTGGCCACGGGATCGGTCGCCGACGGCCGGATCGGCACCGCGGTCGTCTTCGTGCTGCTGCCGCTGATCGCGCTCGTCGCCGCGCGGATGTTCACCCAGCCGCCGCGGCTAGCCCGCCGCGCCGCCTGGGCAACCGGCCTGATCGTCGCGGTGGCCACCGCGTTCGTGCCGCTGGTCTGGCTGATCGCGCTGATCGCGGCGGTGGTGGCCGCACTGGCCTTCGGCCGCGTCCCGGCGCGGCATGGTGCTCAACCTGGCGATCGCCGCTGGGGTGACGCCGGTGCTGCTCGTGCCCTGGACGGTCCAGGTGGCCACGCACCCGTCCCTGCTGCTGCTCGAGGCAGGCGTCCAGGCACCCGGCCTGGCCCGCCCCGACCTGCCTGCCCGGTCGCTGCTGCTGCTCAGCCCAGGCGGCCCTGGCATGCCACCGCTCTGGGTCACCGCCGGGCTGGCCGTCGCCGCGCTGGCCGCGCTGCTGCTGACCAGGCGCCGCGTGCTCGTGCTGGCGGGCTGGGGCGTCGCGCTGTCCGGCCTGCTGATCGCGATCGCGGTGAGCAGGGTCACGGTCACCCCGCCGGCCAGCGACACCAGCGTCCCTGCCTGGCCCGGGGTGGCCCTCGCCGTGGTCGCCATCGGCATCTTGCTGGCCGCGGCCACCGCGGGTGACGCCATCCCGCGGCTGCGGGCCGGCGGCCCTGGCGGGGCGCGCACGCTAGGCAGCGCCCGCGGCCTCGCCGTGGCCGTGCTGGCCGTCGCCGCGTGCTCGGCTCCCGCCCTGGCGGCCGTGCGTCCTGGGTGATCAGCGGAATCCGCGGCCCGGTCGCCACGGCAGGCGGGCAGATCGTGCCCGAGCTTGTCGCCGTGTCGTCGAACAACGGGCTGCGGCTGCGCACGCTGGTGCTGCGCGCGAGCCGCGGTCAGGTGAGCTACGCCGTGCTGCGCGGAACCGGCCCGTCCCTCGCCGACCCGGAGCTGGCCCCGGTGCCCGCCGCCGCAGCACGCGCTCGGCAACGCCGTCGCCACGCTGGTCGCCCCGGCTGGCGGCGAGGCCGTCGACCAGGGCCAGACGCTGGCGCAGTTCGACATCGGCTTCGTGCTGATGCCGGCCCCGGTCAACCCGGCGCTGGCCCGGGTGCTCGACGGAGTGGCCGGGCTGCGCCCGGTGAGCTCGACGTCGGCGTTCGCGCTGTGGCGGCTGGCGGACTTCCCGGCCCGGGTGCGGGTCGTCGAGGCCAGCGGCAAGATCGTGCCGCTGCGCTCCGGCGCGGTCGGCGTCGCCGGGGCGGCGGCCCCGGCGGCCGGCGGCACGCTCGAGCTCGCCGAGCCGTCCGGTGGCTGGAACGCCACGCTGAACGGACATCCGCTGACCGCAGTCGCGTCGCCGGCCGGCGGCTGGGCGCAGGCATTCCGGCTGCCGCCGGGTGGCGGCAAGCTCAGCATCGGCCACGACGACACCGGCCACGATGTCGCGCTGCTCCTTGAGCTGCTCGTCTTCGCGGCGGTGGCCGTCCTGGCGCTGCCAGGCATCAGCTCGGCCGCGGCGGCTCCTGTTGCCGAGGTGGCCGGGGCAGCCGGCGACAGCGGCGAGGCGGCCGGGACCGTGGCGGGCGGCGCTTCCGGCCCGGCCGGCACTGCGCGGCCCGCCGGGCCGGCCGGCCCTGGCCGCCGCGGCCATGGCGGAGGCCGCAGCCGCAGCCGGGACAAGGGGCGAGCCGACCGGGCCGGCCGGCCAGGCAAGGCCGCGCGCAGGCCGGCCGCGGACCGGGAGGGCCCGCACCGTACGCGCAGGTCGATCCCGTCCGATCCGGCGCTGCAGGAGGCAGCCAGCCTCGGCACGGGCGGGCCGGGCGGCGCAGCTGTTCCCGGCAGCGCAGCCGTTCCCGAACCTGGCACTGGCGGCCGGGTTCCGGCCGCCAGGGGTTCCGCGGACCGGGGTTCGGCGGACCGGGGTTCGGCGGACCTGGGTTCGGCAGGCTGGGATTCGGCAGGCTGGGGCGGGCCGCCCGGGCGAGTACGCGCCAGGCGGGTCGGGCCGCTGGCCGGCCGGTGACTACGCGGCCGCCGGCCCGCCAAGTTCGCCGTCCGCGTGGCCGGCCAGCGAGCATCCCGCCTGGCCGGCCGGCCAGCCGGAGCCCGGACCAGGGGACCAGCCATCGTCCTGGCCAGTGCGCCAGGGGACATCATGGCCGGGGCGTGAGCCTGATGGCCGCCCGGCGGATCAGGGTGGTCCCTGGCCGGGGCGTGAGCCTGATGGCCGCCCGGCGGGTCAGCGGGCTTCCTGGCCGGGCCGCGAGCCTGCGTCCTGGCCTGCCGACCAGCGGGCGTCCCGGCCGGGAGACCGGCCGCCGCCCGGGCCGGCAAGCCAGCCGTCCTGGCCCGGAACCCAGCGGACGTCCTGGCCGCAGCAGCCTGCGTCCTGGCAAGCGGACCAGCAGACATCCTGGCCAGAGCGCCAGTCGCCCGGACCGGAGCCCGGCCAGGGGCGGCCGGACCGGCCCTACGGCCAGCAGCCCGGGCGGGGCGAACGGCCAGCGGCCGGCTCGCACCCTTCCTGGCCATCGGGCGGGGACTGGCTGGATCCGCTGCCGCCCCCGGGCGAATCCGGCCCGGGCTGGCAGCCGTCGCCGGCCGAGGAGGAGATAGCCTCCCGCTGGCCGGTGCCCGGCGAAGAGCGTGGAGATGATCACTGGTGAGGCGCCTGTTCACGAACAAGCTGGTCATCGCCGCGCTCGTAGTTCTCGCCCTCGGCGCCCAGTACGGGCTGGCATGGTTCAGCCATCCGGTCGCCGCGGCGGCCGGCCGCCAGCCCCGGCCGGCTAGCCGTGCGCTGGTGACGGCCGCGATCCGGGCCTGCCCGTCGCCGGGCAGCCTGACCGGAGGCGACGTCGCGCTCATCGCTGCCGGGCCGAGGCCGCGGCGTCAGCCGGCGCCGGAACAGCGGCGGTAACCCGCCTGTCCGCCGCGGGCAGTACCGACGGCCGGGCCATCGCTGTTCACCCGTACCCGGCCCGGCGTGCTGACCCGTACCCGGATCCCGCTGGCAACGGCCCGGTCTGGCCGGGTGCCGCGCGGTGCCCAGGCGCCCGGCGGCGGCAAGATACCGGCGAGCCCGGCGCGGGGCGGCGTGGTCGTTCATGCAACAGGATCGATGGCCCGGGCGCTCGAGGTGGAGCAGACCGGGGCGGGAGGACTGCCGACCGCGTCCTGCAACAGTCCGGGGACCGATTTCTGGTTCGTCGGACCGGGGCAGCATGCGCTCGCAGACATGCAGCTGTACCTGATGAACACCGACGGCTCGCCCGCGGCCGCTGAAGTCGATATCTTCACCGACAGCGGCCCGATGCTCGGCAGCACCGACACCGGGATCGCCGTTCCGGCCCATGGGCTGGTCGTGCAGTCCCTGGCCAAGCTGCTGCACGGATCCAGGGTGGTTGCGCTGCACGTCCGCACCAGCGTCGGGCGGCTCGTCGCCGCGCTCAGGGAGACCAGGAGCGCCCGGCAGGCCGGCGCGTGGCTGCCGGCCAGCCAGCCGCCAGGCAGGAGCCTCGTACTGCCCGGCCTGCCATCGTCGGCGGGCAGCCGTGATCTCTACGTCGCCGTGCCCGGTTCCGGAAATGCTCAGGTCAAGCTCACGGCAGTGACGGCAAAAGGCTCTTATCACCCGACCGGCGGGAGCGGGATCGACCTGCCGGGCGGCTCAGCTGCCGTGGTGGCCCTGCCATCGCTTGGCGGCGTCCCCGCCGCGCTCAGGCTGACCTCTAACGTGCCGATTGCCGCGGCCATCCGGGTCTCCGGCGGGCCGCCCGGGGCGCCCGGCGTATTCTCCGCCGCGGCCGCCCCGGTGCAGGAGCAGGGCGTGGTGGCTGACAATCTCAGCGGCTCGGGCAAGGCCTCCACGCTCGTGCTGTCCGCGCCGCGCGGCGCGGCCCGCGTGCGGGTCACCGAGGCGGGCAACGCGACGGCCAGGCCGGCTGGTACGGGTGCCCAGCCGGCCAGCGTGGTCGACATCGCGGCGAAGCACACGACCGTCGTGCGGCTCCGGCCGCCAACCGGATCCGCCGCGCGGTCGCCGTTCGCCGTGGTGATCACGCCGCAGGCAGGGTCAGGGCCGGTCTACGCCGGCCGGGTGCTCAGCGCGGGCGGCGTCGTGGAGTCGATCTTCCCGGTGCTGGCCTCGCTGACGTCAGTGCCGCTGACGCCGGTGCGATACTCGCTCGGCGCCGCCCTTCCGTAGCCAGGCGCGGCTGCGCCGGGCCGAGCTGGCTTAGTCCTCCGCCGAGTAGCCGGGATCTACCGCGCGGGGATCCACTCCGAGGAGCCGGGCGAATTCCTCCACCACTACGTCAAGTACAAGCTCACCGAGGTCTTCCGCGCCATCCGCGCGGGCGAGCAGCGGGCGCCGGTAGAGCACGATGCGCGGCGGTGATGCCGGGCGGCTGGCATCGTGCGGGCTGCCGGAACCAGGATCAAGCCGCGCAAGCGGCACCGGATCCGGCAGGTCAGCTGGCCGCCCCGGAGCCGGGATCTCCTCGACGGCGAACTCGACGCCGGACAACTCGGCTGCCCACCGCGGCTCCAGCTGCGCGACCGCCTGGAGCACGAGATCATCGAAGCGCTCCGCGCGGCTCCGGTAGATGGGAGTGTCCTGCGGCGCGAGCATTCCGCGCAGGCCCCGGCCATGCCGGTCCCGCCGCCGGACCCGGCCAGCGGCCGAAGCGCGGCTGTCGCCAGTCTGCACAATGCCCGAGCGTATCCCGGCAGAGCCGGGCCGGGGCAGGCTGGGCACAGCCGGCCGATCATGCCCGCGGAGACACGATCGTGCAGAGTGCCCCGGGTGGTGGCGTTACCGCCTGCGGATCGATACCGTCAGCCGTTGTGAGCGATCTACGCGACTCCGCCTGCCGCGCCGCCCGCTGGCGCGCCGCGGCCGGGGTGCCGCGACGGCGGGAGGCGCCGTGAACGAGGTGGGCCGGTGAGCCCTCGGCGCTGCTCACGGCCCGCGTGCAAGCAGATCGCGCTGTACACGCTGACCTACGTGTACCGCGACTCCACGGCCGTGCTCGGCCCGCTTGCCGCCTACGTGGAACCGCATTGCTACGACCTGTGCGCCGCGCACGCCGACCGGCTGACAGTTCCGCTCGGCTGGGACGTGGTCAGGCTCCCGGCTGTGCCAGCCGAGCAGGAAGCCGATGACCTGGAAGCGCTGGCCAACGCCGTCCGGGAAGCGGCTTTGCCGCAGGCCGCCGCCGAGCCTGTAGGGCAGGGGGTCGAGGTCAGCAGGCGCGGTCACCTGCGGGTGCTCCGCTCGTCGCCGCAAGACAAGGGCAGGCTTGGCTGACCGGCCTGCTGCCTGCAGGCTCCGCGCCGCGGCTGCGAGCCTGGCCACCGGAAACTCGTGCGCGCGCCTGCGCGCCGGCCCGGGCCCGGCCGCGCCGCCCGGTAGGCTCAGTTTCCGCGGCGCGGTGACGCGATCCGGCGCGGCGCGATCAGGCGCGGCGCGACCAGGCGGTGCGGTGCAGGACCGCGATCCCGTGGTCAGACGTGTGACCGGGCGCCGTGATCAGGCGCCGTGATCAGGCGCCGTGATCGGGCGTGGCGCGGTGCGGAATGCGGTGCGATCAGGTACGGGGAGGCTGGCCCGAGTGGCCAAGTACGCGAAGATCTTCAAGGCATACGACATCCGCGGGCTCGTCCCCGACGAGCTCGACGAGGAGGCGGCCGAACGGATCGGCGCCGCATTCGCGCGGCTGACCGGCTGCCCCGGCTGTCCTCACCGTGCACGACATGCGCTCCTCGTCGGCGCCGCTTGCCGAGGCGTTCGGCCGCGGGGCGGCGGCGCAAGGCGCCGACGTCGTGTCCGCCGGGCTCGGCTCGACCGACATGCTCTATTACGCCAGCGGCAGCCTCGGCATGGCCGGCGCGATGATCACGGCAAGCCACAATCCGGCGAAATATAACGGGATCAAGCTGTGCCGCGAGGGTGCCAGGCCGGTCGGTGCGGACACCGGGCTGGCCGAGCTGCGCGAGATGGCAACCGACGGCATCCCCGCACACAACGGCCCGCCGGGGAAGATCACCTCGCGCAACCTGCTGTCCGGGTATGCCGAGCACCTGCGCACGCTGGTTGACCTGTCCGGCATCCGCCCGCTCACGGTGGCCGTCGACGCCGGGAACGGCATGGCCGGGCACACCGTTCCCGAGGTGTTCAAGGGCCTGCCGCTGACGACGGTGCCGCTCTACTTCGAGCTTGACGGCTCCTTCCCGCATCACGAGGCCAACCCCATTGATCCGGCCAACCTGCGCGACCTGCAGGATGCCGTGACAAGCTCGGGCGCCGACATCGGTCTCGCGTTCGACGGTGACGCCGACCGGTGCTTCGTGGTCGACGAGCGCGGCCAGGTCGTGTCGCCGTCCGTCCTCACCGCGCTGATCGCGGTGCGGGAGCTGGCCACGGAGCCTGGTGCGACCGTCATCCACAACCTGATCACCTCACGTGCGGTGCCGGAGATCGTCTCCGCCAGCGGCGGCGTCCCGGTCCGGACCAGGGTCGGGCACTCCTTCATCAAGGCGGAGATGGCCAGGACCGGCGCGATCTTCGGCGGCGAGCATTCCGGCCATTTCTACTTCCGCGACTTCTGGTTCGCCGACTCCGGGATGCTGGCGGCCATGCACGTCCTGGCCGCGCTCGGCTCGCAGCCCGGGCCGCTGTCGGCGCTGCTGGCCGAGTACTCCAGGTACGTGGCGTCTGGCGAGATCAATACCGAGGTCAGCGACCCGGCCGCGGTGACGGCCAGGGTGCGTGCGGCGTTCGCCGGCCGGCCAGGCATCACCATGGACGAACTGGACGGGCTGACCGTCTCCGGCGCAGGCTGGTGGTTTAACCTGCGGCCGTCGAACACCGAGCCGCTGCTTCGGCTGAACGTCGAGGCGCCGGATGCGGAGCAGCTGGCCGCGGTCTGCGACGAGGTGCTCGGCATGGTGCGCCGCGATGCCGGATAGCGTGGCCTGCCAGCGCTGGGCGACCCGCCCGCCGCCCCCGCCGACCGCCCCGATGGGAGACGCCATGAAGATCGATGACTGGCTGCTGGAGATCCTGGCCTGCCCGCAATGCCACGCGCCGCTGCGAGCTGACGCCGAGGCGAACGAGCTGGTCTGCACCAATACCGAGTGCGGCCTGGCATATCCGGTACGCGACGACATCCCCGTCCTGCTCGTGGACGAGGCGCGCCGCCCCCAGGCTGGCTAAGTGCAGCCAGAGATCCTCCCGGCGGCCCGGTCCAGGGCGGCCGGGAGGCCGCGCACGGCAGCATGCGGGCCGTGCTCGCCGCCCTGGCCGCCAATCTGGGCATCGCGGCAACCAAGCTCGCCGCCGCGCTGATCACCGGGTCAGCCTCGATGCTGGCCGAGTCCGTCCACTCGATTGCCGACTCGGGCAACCAGGTACTGCTCCTTGTCGGCCGCCGCCGGTCCAGGCGGGCTGAGACGGAAGCGCACCAGTTCGGGTTCGGCACCGAACGGTACTTCTATGCGTTCATCGTCGCGGTCGTGCTGTTCACCGTCGGCGCGCTGTTCTCGATCTACGAGGGATGGCACCGGATCACCCACCCGGAGGAGGTGGTATCGCCGCTGGTCGCGCTGGCTGTGCTCGGCGTAGCGATCATCCTGGAGTCGTTCTCGCTGCGGACGGCGCTCGCGGCGTCGAAGCAGGCCAGGGGAGGGCTCAGCCTGGGTCATTTCATCCGCCATACGAAGGCGCCTGAGCTGCCCACCGTGCTGCTCGAGGACCTGGCGGCGCTTACCGGGCTGGCTTTCGCGCTGGCCGGCGTCGCGCTGAGCGCGATCACCAAGCAGCCTGTCTGGGATGGCCTGGGCTCACTGGCGATCGGCGTGCTGCTCGGCGTGGTGGCCATCATCCTGGCGGTCAAGATGAAGAGCCTGCTGATCGGAGAGTCGGCCAGCGAGGACGTCGAGCGCGCGATCGTGACCGCGCTGGAGGCCGGGCCCGAACTGCAGCGCGTCATTCACCTGCGGACGGTGCACCTCGGGCCGGAGGCGCTGCTGGTGGCCGCGAAGGTGGCGATCCGCCGCGATGCAGACCGGAGCCAGCATCGCCAGCGGGATAGACGCCGCCGAGCGCCGGGTCAGGGCCGCGGTGCCGATCGCCCAGATCATCTACCTGGAGCCCGACCTGTACCGTGCGGCCGAGGCGGATGCGACCGATCCCGCGATCCGCGCGGTGCTGCGGGACCCTGCCGAGTAAGCCTGCTTCCCAGTGAGCCAAGCCGCCGGGTCAGCCGGCTGCCAGCGAGCCCGGCTGCCAGCGGCCGGGCTGCCAGCGAGCCGGCTGCCAGTGAGCCGGGCTACGGGTGAGCGCCGCCCGCCGGGCCGCCGGGGGCAGCCCGAGCAGCCGCAGCGCCCGCTCCTGCTCGAAGTCCAGGGCCCGGGTGACCGGTCCGGGCATCCGGCCGGTCCGCCGGCCGAGCTCGGCTACCTGGGACCGCGCCGCCGGATCGGTCATGACCCTCAGGCCGAACGCAAGTGCCGCCGGGCTGATGTCATAGCGCCGCTCGATCGCCAGCGCCAGGCTGACCGCGTCCAGGTCGCGGCCGGTGAACTGCCGGTGCGCGGAATGCTGCCGGGCCTGGCCGGCCGGCGCGCGCAGCAGCGGGAGCAGCCCGAGCGACTCCCGGTACCGGAGCATCCGGGCCGACGTACCGAGCCGCTGAGCAGCCTCCGTGATGCGCATGGGCACGAATCTTACAATTTCCTGTCAAGAACAGCCGGAAAGATGTGCGAGCAGCGGGCGGGTCTCATACGGTCGGAGGGACCGGGCGACGAAGCCTTCGGGCTAACGAAGTCCACCAGGCCGACCACGACGAAGTCCACAGAGGAGTTGCGGATGTCCGCGGAGAACCTTCCGTTCAAGGTTGCTGATCTTTCGCTGGCCGAGTTCGGCCGCAAGGAGATCAGGCTCGCCGAGCATGAGATGCCAGGCCTGATGGCCGTGCGGGCGGAGTACGCGCAGCGCGCAGCCGCTCCGCGGCGCCCGGATCACCGGCTCGCTGCACATGACCGTGCAGACGGCGGTGCTGATCGAGACGCTGGCCGCCATCGGCGCGCAGGTCCGGTGGGCAAGCTGCAACATCTTCTCCACCCAGGACCACGCGGCCGCGGCGGTGGCCGTCGGCCCGGACGGCACCCCGCAGGACCCGAAGGGCATCCCGGTCTTCGCCTGGAAGGGCGAGACCCTGGCGGACTACTGGTGGTGCACCGAGCAGGCGCTCAGCTGGCCGGCCGGCGACGGGCCGAACATGCTGCTGGATGACGGCGGCGACGCCACGATGCTGGTGCACAAGGGCGCCGAGTACGAGCAGGCCGGGGCGGTGCCGTCGGCCGCGGACGACGACGCAGAGGAATGGCGGGTCGTGCTTGACGTGCTGCGCCGGTCGGTCGCCGCCAGCCCGGGCAAGTGGACGGCCGTGGCCGGCGCAGGTCAGGGGCGTGACCGAGGAGACCACCACCGGGGTGCACCGGCTGTACGAGATGGCCAGCGCGGGCACGCTGCAGTTCCCGGCGATCAACGTCAACGACTCGGTGACCAAGTCCAAGTTCGACAACAAGTACGGCTGCCGGCACTCGCTGGTCGACGGCATCAACCGGGCCACCGATGTCCTCATCGGCGGCAAGGTGGCGGTTGTCTGCGGCTACGGCGACGTGGGCAAGGGCTGCGCCGAGTCGCTGCGCGGCCAGGGCGCCCGGGTCATCATCACCGAGATCGACCCGATCTGCGCGCTGCAGGCGGCGATGGACGGCTTCCAGGTGGCCACCCTCGAGGACGTGGCGGACAGCGCCGACATCTTCATCAGCGCGACGGGCAACTTCCACATCATCACCGCCAGCCAGATGAGCCGGATGAAGCACCAGGCGATCGTCGGGAACATCGGGCATTTCGACAACGAGATCGACATGGCCGGCCTGGCGGCGCTGCCGGGGATCAAGAAGATCTCGATCAAGCCGCAGGTCGACGAGTGGGTGTTCCCGGACGGGCACTCGGTCATCATCCTGTCCGAGGGGCGGCTGCTGAACCTGGGGAACGCCACCGGGCATCCGAGCTTCGTCATGTCCAACAGCTTCACCAACCAGGTGATCGCCCAGGTCGAGCTGTTCACCAGGACGCAGCAGTACCCGCTGGGCGTGCACGTGCTGCCCAAGCACCTGGACGAGAAGGTCGCCAGGCTGCACCTGGCGGCGCTCGGCGTCCGGCTGACCGAGCTGACCAAGCAGCAGGCCGACTACATCGGCGTCCCGGTGGACGGGCCGTACAAGCCTGATCACTACCGCTACTGAATGGTGAGCGGAGGCAGCGCCCGCGGCGGGCACGTCAGCGGCGGGCACGTCAGCGGCGGGCACGTCCGCGGCGGGCCCGTCCGCGGCGGGCACGTCCGCGGCGGGCGGCCCGCAGTCCGACATCGCGGACCCGGGCCTGGCCGCTGCCGGGCTGGCCCGGATCGGCTGGGCGGAGCGGGCCATGCCGGCCCTGGGCCAGATCCGGGCCGGGTTCGAGGCCGGGCAGCCCTTTGCCGGGCTGACCGTGGCGGCCTGCCTGCATGTCACGGCCGAAACCGGCGCGCTGGTGCACGTGCTGCGGGCGGGCGGCGCGCGGGTCCACCTGGCCGCGTCCAACCCGCTGTCCACCCAGGATGACGTGGCCGCCGCGCTGGCCGCCTGCCCGGGCGTAGCACGGTGTCGGCCAGGTCAGGGGCGGACCGCAAGACCTACTACGAGCACATCAACCAGGCCCTGGACGGCGCGCCGGCGCTGGTCATCGACGACGGCTGCGACCTGGTGAACACCCTGCACGCGGACCGTCCCGAGCTGCTGGCCGGCGTGCTCGGCGGCTGCGAGTCGACCACCACCGGCGTGGCCAGGCTGCGCCGGATGGCCGCGGCGGGCACGCTCGCGTTCCCGATGGCGGCCGCGAACGCGTCCGAGACCAGGCGCATGCTGGACAACCGGTACGGCACCGGGCAGTCCGCGATCGACGGCATCATCCGCGCCACCAATACGCTGCTGGCCGGGAAGACGGTGGTCGTCGCCGGGTTCGGGTCGGCCGGCACCGGCATCGCGGAGCGGGCCAGCGGACTCGGCGCCCGGGTCATCGTCACCGAGGCCGATCCGGTCCGCGCGCTGGACGCCGCGCTGCAGGGCTACCAGGTGCTGCCGATGGCGGCGGCCGCGCCGCTCGGCGAGGTGTTCATCACCGCCACCGGCTCCCGCGACGTATATCGCTGCCGCGCACCTGGCGGTCATGCGCGACGGCGCGATCCTGGCCAACGCCGGCCACTTCGATGTCGAGATCGACGTGCGCGGGCTGGCGGAACTGGCCGTGGCCGTGCATCCCTGAGGTGCGCCCGCACGCCGACGAGTACGTGCTCGCCGACGGCAGGCGGCTGATCCTGCTGGCCGAGGGCCGAGTGGTCAACCTGGTCGCGGCCGAGGGCCACCCGGCCGCCGTGATGGACCTGTCGTTCGCCGCGCAGGCGCTCGTCCTCGGCCTGGCTCGCCGCGTGACGCACACCGGGCTGCAGCCGGGCGTGCACGACGTCCCGGCCGTCATCGACGCGCAGATCGCCAGCCTGATGCTGGCCTCGCTCGGCACCGAGATCGACGCGCTCACCCCGGCGCAGCAGGAATATCTGGACTCGTGGCGGTACGGCTCTTGAACCGGGTCAGCACGACCATCGCCGCCCAGCCGCCGATCAGGATCATCCAGAAGTTGACCAGCCGGTAGGCCAGCACCGAGGTCAGCGCGGCGGAGGTGTTCATCCCGGCGGCTACCAAGGCGGCCGTCAGAGTCGCCTCGACCAGCCCGAATCCGCCGGGGGTCAGCCCGGTACTGCCGGCCGCCGCCCCGGCGGCGTAAGCGAGCAGCAGGCCGCGCCAGGGCACTGGCTGGCCAGCCGCGTGAATGGCGCAGGCCAGGCAGGCGCAGTCACCGATCCAGTTCAGCAGCGCCAGCCCGAAGACCTCCGCGTACCGCGGCCACGGCATCCTGATACTGGCTACCCGGTCCAGGATTTCCTCCAGCACGTCAGCGGCCTGGCCTGGCGGGCGCCGGAAAAGGCGCCGCAGGGCCGTCATGACCCTGCTGATGCAACGCTCAGCACGCGACGCAGCCGCGGATTACGCAGCGCGAGCAGGATGGCCACGGCTGGCAGGACGAGCACCGCCGCGCCGGCGAACCCGATCGCGGTCGCGACCGAGGCGCCGCTGGCGATGGACCCGACAACCAGGACGACCGCGAGGGCTGACATCGACAGGATCGCGGACACCGCCAGCGCCCAGCCGGTGATTGCCTGGCCAAGTCCGCGGCGCCGGAACTGCCGGTAGGAGAAGATGACGGCAAGCTGGGCGCCGGCGAACGGGATCGTCATCGACAGCGCGTTGCTCGCGTAGGTGATCGCCATGACCGAGCCGAACCTGGCATTGGCGCCGTCGGCCCGAAGCAGGCGGCGGCGGCTGAGGCCGAAGGCCGCTAGCGAAATGCACTCGCACGCGATCGCGGCGACGAACCAGGTCCAGTCGAGCCCGGCCAGCTTCCGCACGGACTCGCCGAGCGTGTGCCGCCCCACCACGATGCCCGCGATGATCGCGGCCGCTGCGAGCACAGCTACGGCGACCTGCCGGACGGGCCAGCGGCGCAGACTGGTAGCGGCGGGCATGTCGGGCTGGCTTCCTGGCGCGGCGCTGCCCCCGCTGTCGCCTGCGGTGCCGGGCCGGCTGTCGCCGCCGGCGATGCCGTCGTCCGCGGTTCCAGCGTTGCCGTCTGCGGTCGTGCCGCGGCTGTCGCCGGCCGCGATGCCGCGGCTATCGCCTGTGGTCATGCCGCCGGTTGGCTCGCACTAGTCAACGTCCTCCCGTCTCCCGCGCTGCGGGACTACTGCTGCCCGTCCCGGCCTCAGCGCCGGAAGGCCGCGTCCCGGACCGCCTCGGGGCACGCAGTCTGCATGACCCAGCCAGCAAGCGGCCGGCCACGTCCTGGTCCGGGTGCCCCGCAATCGAGGGATTAACCGCGGTCCCGGTGCTGACCCCATTCTCCCTAGTCACCAGACCTGCTCCCGTCGCGAAGACCGCGGACGCGCTGGGCGCCGCGGGGCGGGCCTGCGCCCAGCCCGCGATCTGCGGCCAAGGTTATCCGGGTCCGGGCGTAATCTCCGGTCGTGGGCGTGCTGCCGGCCGTTCCGGCCGTTCCTAGCCGGTTCCGGCCGTTGCTAGCCGTTCCGGCCGTTCCAGCGAAGGTGGTGGATCGCGCGATCGCACACCTTCCTATGTGTGCGATCACGCGATCCACCACGTTGGCAGCAGTGCGGCGAGGGCGGGGCTCGCGCGGATGGGCGGTCCGGCTGCACACTCATCGTGTGAACGTTCCTTCGCTGAGCTGGCTTGACCCGCCCCGCGGCCCGGCAATCGAGTTGCTCGACCAGACCAGGCTGCCCGCTGAGGAGGTGCTGATCCGCTGCGCGGACGTGCCCGCGCTTGTCGGCGCGATCCGCCGCCTCGCGGTCCGCGGCGCTCCGCTGCTCGGGGTGGCCGGCGCGTTCGGCGTAGCGCTCGCCGCCAGCCGCGGCGGCGATGTCCGCCAGGCCGCCGCCGCGATCGAGGCGGCCAGGCCCACTGCGGTAAACCTCGGCTGGGGCGCCAGGCGCACGCTGGCTGCGTACCAGCAGGCTAGCCAGACGGCCGGCCATGAGCATAAAGACATAAAGCCCAAAGATTTGAAACGGCTGGCATTTCGTGCTGCCCTCGCCGAAGCGCGGCAAATCGCCGTCGAGGATGCCGCGGCCAGCGCAGCGATGGCATCCCGAGGGCTCCGCCTGATCCCGCGGGATGCCCGCGTGCTGACTCATTGCAACACCGGCGCGCTTGTCTCGGCGGGCGAGGGAACGGCCTTCGCCGTCATTCTCGCCGCGCACCGCGCGGGGCGGCTGGCCAGGCTATGGGTGGACGAGACCAGGCCGCTGCTGCAGGGGAGCAGGCTGACGGCTTACGAGGCACGGCGGGCGGGAATCCCGCACGCGGTCCTTGCCGACGCCGCGGCGGCATCATTGCTCGCCGCCGGCCAGGTGGACGTGGTGCTCACCGGCGCGGACCGGATCGCCGCGGACGGCAGCGTGGCCAACAAGGTCGGCACCTACGGCCTCGCCGTGCTGGCCAGCTACCATCAGGTGCCTTTCGTGGTAGTGGCGCCGACGTCCACCATCGATCCCGACACGCCGGACGGTACCGCGATCATCGTGGAGCACCGTCCTGCCGAGGAGGTCACCTGCATTGCCGGACAGCCAGCCGCGCCCGGCGGAACCAGCGCCTACAATCCCGCCTTCGACGTGACTCCGCCGGGCCTGCTGACCGCTATCGTCACCGAACGAGGGGTCGCCCAGCCCGTCAATGCGGGTAGCCTGCGTGTTCTGAGTGCGGGATCAAGCAACGCTGAAGGTCCCCTTGCCGACGTTTACGTGGAACGATGAGGCTTATGAAAGGTCGCGTGCTGGTCGTCGATGACGACGCCGCTCTCGCCGAGATGCTCGGAATCGTGCTCCGTGGTGAGGGGTTCGAGCCGACGTTCGTCGCCGACGGGGACCGGGCCATGGAGGCATTCCATGAATCCAGGCCGGATCTCGTGCTGCTTGACCTGATGCTGCCGGGGATGGACGGCATCGATGTCTGCCGCCAGATCCGGGCCGAGTCCGGGGTTCCGATCGTCATGCTGACGGCGAAGAGCGACACGGTCGACGTCGTGCTCGGGCTGGAATCGGGTGCCGATGACTACATCGTCAAGCCGTTCCAGTCGAAGGTGCTGATCGCGCGCGTGCGCGCCAGGCTGCGCAGGACCGACGATCCCGCCCCCGAGATGCTGCAGATCGGCGAGGTCAGCATCGATGTAGCCGGGCACGCGGTGAAGCGGGGGGGCGAGCCGCTCAACCTCACGCCGCTGGAGTTCGACCTGCTGGTCGCGCTGGCTCGCAAGCCGCGCCAGGTATTCACCCGCGAGGTCCTGCTCGAGCAGGTATGGGGATACCGGCATGCGGCCGACACCCGGCTGGTCAACGTGCATGTCCAGCGGCTCCGGGCAAAGATCGAAAAGGATCCCGAGCGCCCGGAGATCGTCGTCACGGTACGCGGCGTCGGGTACAAGGCGGGATCGGGCTAATCGGGCGCCGCGGCGGCGTCCCGGCCCCGCCCCGTCCAGCGAAGAAGGGTCATGAAGGGGGCAGCGACAGTTAGCGATGCGGGCAGCGCGGCACGCTCCGGCGCGACTACCGCAGGTCACGCCGTCGCTGCCGCGTTCACCTGCGTTACCCGGCTGCTGCCGCCGGCCCGGCGGCTGGCCGCCGCGGTGCGGGACCGGTCTGCCGCCGCGCTGGCGGCGCTGCGCACGCGCTGGAATCGGTCACTGCAGTTGCGCGTGATCGTCACGACGCTGATTTTCTCCGTGACGGTGATCGCGGTGCTCGGTTTCTTCCTGCTCCAGCAGATCGCCGGCGGCCTGCTGCAGAACAAGGAAAGGTCAGCAGCCTCGCTGGTGGCGACCGGCGTTGTCGTCGCCGAGAACGTGCCGGGCTTCAGTACCACGACACCGGCCTCAAGCAACGCGCAGACGCTGATGCGCCAGATTCTCCGCCAGCTCCCTGGGGAGACTAACGCGGGCAGCACGACCGGCACGGCGATCATGATCAATAAGTCCCGGGGGCAGAATGCGCTCGCCCTCGGCTTGTTCAAGAGCCCGTATAGCCGGGCCAGCATCCCGCCGGCATTGATCACCCTGATCAGCCAGAACCAGCTGGCCCGGAACTACCAGCAGGCCTACGAGCCAACCCAGCTGGTCTCCGGCAACGGCCGCCAGCGCGTACCCGGGATCGTCATCGGCGCGCCGGTCGGCCGCGACTACCAGCTGTATTACATGTTCCCGCTCACCCAGGAACAGCAGACCCTTGCCCTGGTCCAGCGCGCCATCATCGTCGTCGGGTTCGCGCTGGCGTTCCTGCTTGCCGCGATTGCCTCGCTGGTTACCCGCTGGGTGGTCGTCCCGGTCCGGCAGGCTGCCCGCGGCGCGCAGCGGTTGTCGACCGGCAACCTGGGCGAGCGAATGGAAGTACGCGGAGCCGACGATCTCGCCGCGCTGGCAACTTCCTTTAACGACATGGCAGCCAGCCTCCAGGAGAAAATGCTGGAGCTGCAGGAACTCTCGCTTGTCCAGCGGCAGTTCGTCTCCGACGTGTCACACGAGCTGCGCACCCCGCTGACGACCATCAGGATCGCGGCTGATGTGCTCTTCGCCTCCCGGCAGCAGCTGGACGCATCGTCCGGCCGGTCCGCCGAGCTACTGCAGAGCCAGCTTGAACGGTTCGAGGAACTGCTCGCCGACCTGCTGGAGATCAGCAGGTACGACGCGAACGCCGCGACGCTGGATCCGGAGCCGGTCGATCTGTGTGACCTGGTCAGGAACTCGGCCGACGTGGCGCAGCAGCTAGCCGAGCGCCGCGGGGCCAAGATCGAGTTCAGGCTCCCCGCCGAGCCCTGCGTGGCCGAGGTGGACCGCCGCCGGGTAGCGCGCATCCTGCGGAATCTCCTGGTCAATGCGGTGGAGCACGGCGAGAACAAGGACACGATCGTCACCGTGGCTGGCGACAGGGACGCGGTGGCGATCGCGGTCAGGGACTACGGCGTCGGGCTGGCGCCCGGTGAGGAGAATCTCGTTTTCGACCGTTTCTGGCGGGCTGATCCCGCCCGCGCCCGGACAACCGGCGGCACCGGGCTCGGCCTGTCGATCGCGCTGGAAGACGCGTTGCTGCACGGCGGCTGGCTGGAGGCATGGGGGGAACGGGGCAGGGGCTCGGTGTTCCGCCTTACCTTGCCGAGGATCACCGGCACTGAACTCGCCGGGTCGCCGCTGCCGCTCGGCCCTGACGAGGCGGCAGAGCTAGCCGTGGACTGGGCCGGCGGAGCGCCCAGGGCGATCGCGGCGCCGGGCGGGCCAGCACCCGGCGGGGCAGCCGGGAGCACCATGGCGGCAGCCGGTGAGTAGGACAGCTCAGCCGGCCGCCCGGCGGCTGCCGCTGCCCGCGGCCATCGCCTGCGCGGCCGCGATCGCCGCCGGCGGCTGCGCCACCGTGCCCACCAGCGGGCTGCCCCGCATGATCAAGCAGCCACCGAATGCCCAGACTCAGGGCGAGGCCTTCCCGCAGCTGATCCCCGCACCGCCGGGCAGCAAGTGGACGCCGCAGCAGATCGTGTCGGGCTTCCTGGTAGCAAGCGCCAGTTTCGCTTACGGCGTCGCGCGCGAGTACCTGGGCCCCCGGGCGCAGAACTGGAAGCCCGGCTGGGCGGTCACGGTGGTCTCCCAGCCGACGGTCAACCGGCCAAGAAATCTCCTGCACCTCACCGGGCAGGCGTCCGCCGAGACAACCACCGTCAAGGTCAGCGGCCAGGAACTCGCGACGCTCAACGCCAGCGGCCAGTACCAGGTTCCGCCGGCCTCTGCCCCGGTCAAGCAGGTGATCAACTTCTCGCTGCAGCGGATCGACGGTCACTGGCGGATAACCGACCCGCCGCGTCGGCTGATCTTGAGCAAGTCCGATTTCCTCCGCGTGTATCAGCCGCGGAACCTGTACTTCTTCGCCTTGGCCGGCCGGACGCTCGTGCCCGACCCGGTGTTCGTGCCGCTGCGGGCAACCACCACTGACCTCGCTAACGGCCTGGTCCGGGCGCTGAAGCAGCGGCCAGCCGGCTACCTGCAGGGCGTCACGGAGACCAGCTTCCCGGCGGGCACCACGCTGCACGGCAATGTCCGGATCGTGGGTTCCGGAGCTACCGTGGATCTCGGCGGCGCGATCGCGCGGGCCAGCCCCGCAGTGCAGGCCGACGTCGCCGCCCAGCTTGTCTGGACGCTGACCAGCCCGTCCTACGGGCGCTCGGCCATCACGTCGGTACGGATCGAGATCAACGGCCGGCCGGTGGGCTCCGCTGACGGTGCCGTGCCGCTGAGCACCTACCACCGGCTGGTGCCGGAGCCGTCGGCCGGCAGCGGGCTGTATTACGTCGGCAGCAACGGGGCGGTCGAGGTGCTGTCCGCATCGAAGGCAGCGGCGCGGCCAGGCCCGGCGCACGGTCAGGCCGGCACCGGGCTGATCCCGATGACGAACATCGCCATATCACCCACGGCTGACCGATTCGTGGCCGGCATTTCGCCGGACGGCAAGACCGTCCGGTTCGGCGCCCTCAGCAAGGGGGCGACGCTCGGCTCCTGGCAGCCCGGCGGTAAGAGCACCTCGCTGAGCTGGGACAGCAACGGCGATCTCTGGGTGGCCACGACGCACGGCGTCTGGCTCAGGCCGCCTGGCGGTAAGCCGCCTATAGCCGTCGACGTCGGGCCGCTTTCCGGGGACCGGATAACGGCGCTCCGGGTCGCCCCGGACGGCGTGCGGGTGGCGGTGATCGTCCGCGGCAAGTCGACGTCCCAAGTCCAGATCGGGGCGGTCATGCGCGGGAGCAACACGGCCTCCATCGGCCAGCTCGTGCCTATCGGCACGGGAATCCATGACCCGGCGGCCCTCAGCTGGTATGACGCCGACGACCTGATCGTCTTGACTCATCCGGGAGCGAAGGCCGCCAGGCTTGAGCGAGTCCCGGTGGACGGCGGCCAGCCCACCCCGATCGAGCCGGAGCCGCACATCGTCTCGCTCGCGACCGCAGGGCCATCGGCTCAGCTCGTGGCTGGCCTCAGTGATGGCCGGATGGTGACGTTCGCTGGAGCTGAAGCTGGCTGGGGGTCGCTGGGACCGGGCCAGGATCCGGCCTACCCCGGCTGACCCCGGCGGCCAGGGGAACGCAGTAACCCTTTACTCTCCGTTACTTATTGTGGTCTTTGCCCTCCTGACATTCGGCCGGTATGCGGCTAGCGTTCGTGTCATGGCACCCGCCCGGGTCCGTGGTTGCGTCGGGCAGGGCTCCCGGTCTGCGGGAAGCCCGGCCCGGCAAGCCGATGCCAGCCGCAGGCGAAACGGCCCACGTAAGGCGACTTCTCGTCGACCGATCACGGTGCGGCTTAGGAGTAAGTCCTGCCTCGCCGGGGGATCAGATATCCCCCGGGCCGGGAGAAGGGCAGTAGTGGCGATGCCGCCGCGACCCCCTCAGCAGGCGAATGTGGGGTCGAAGACCAGGTCGGCCGGGCGGGTGCCGTTTCTCTCCGACCGGGCAGAAGGGGGTTTCCTCAGTGGACATCATCTTCAAGGGCCGGCACACGGACGTGCTGGAACGCTTCCGCAGGCACGCGACAGCCAAGCTGAGCAAGATCGCGAGGCTGGACAGCAAGGCGATCCGGGTCGACGTGGAGGTATCCAAGGAGCGGAACCCGCGCCAGTCCGGGCGCCGGGAACGGGTCGAGCTCACCATCTCATCGCGCGGTCCGGCGATCCGCGCTGAGGCCGCCGCCGAGGACCGTTTCACGGCGCTCGATATGGCCTTCGCCAAGCTGGAGTCCCGGCTGCGCCGGGCTGGCGACCGGCGCAAGTGCCGTCATGCCGGATACCCCGCGGCGCGGACTGTCGAAGTGGCTGAATCGGCTGGGCCCGCTGGGCCGGGGAATCCCGCGCGGCCCGCTGCGACCGATGCGGAGCCCGGCACGGAGGCGGGCGCTGACGATGACGTCGTCGCGATCCAGATGGACGGCGAGGGCCCGCTCGTGGTGCGGGAGAAGTTTCACGGCGCGGCGCCGATGAGCATTGACCAGGCACTGTTCGAGATGGAATTGGTCGGTCACGATTTCTTCCTGTTCCGGGATTCCGGATGTGGCGAGCCGAGCGTCGTGTACCGGCGGCGCGGCTACCAGTACGGCGTGCTCCGCCTGGTGGAGGACAACGCGGATCGCCGGGGCGCCGAGTCGTGGGAGGCGAGTCCGCTGCCGGATGACGACTTTCAGCCGGACGAAGGCCCGCGGCCGGACGACGGGTCCGGGCGGAACGGGTCCAGGCGGAACGGCCGGGCCGGGCGAAACGGCTCCGGACGGCGGGGTGGCCGCCGGGCTGGCAAGGCCGGGCAGGTAGCCGGGCCGCGTGACATGCGCAGGGCCGGCTGGCCAGCCGGGCCGGGCGCGGCGGGTCAGGAGGCAGGCTAGGGCAGCTTCCCGGTCAGTCGAGGCTGGCCCTGCGGACACGGCCGTCGGCGGCGTGCCCGCGGTTGCGCCGGGCGCCCGGGTCGGCAAGAGTTGATCGCGTCCTACCGTCGGCTGGCGCTGTGCCGCCTTATAGACGGCCCAGAGCCGCCTGATAGAACAGTCCGGCAGGTTGGGTAGGCGGGTCATGGGAGGAGGCGTCATGGGCGGGAACCGCGGTGCTGCCGTAGAGCGGCCGCAGAGCCTGGATCGTCCAGAGCCGATCCGCACGATGATCGTTGATGATCATGCGCTGTTCCGCCGCGGCCTTGAGATGGTCCTGGACGAGGAGGCGGACATCGAGGTCGTCGGCCAGGCCAGCGACGGGTCAGAAGCCGTCGAGAAGGCCGGCGAGTCGCTTCCTGATGTGGTCCTGATGGATATCCGGATGCCGCGCAGCAGCGGCATCGAGGCATGCCGGGCGATGAAAGAGGTCGCGCCGAGCGCGAAGATCGTGATGCTGACGATCAGCGACGAGGAGGAGGACCTCTTCGAGGCGATCAGGGCGGGCGCGAGCGGCTACCTGCTCAAGGACCTGCCGCTTGATGAGGTCGCCGAGACGGTGCGGGCCGTCCACGGCGGCCAGTCGCTGATCAACCCGTCGATGGCGGGAAAGCTGCTCACGGAGTTCGCTGCGCTCGCGAAGCGGGACGGGCCCGACCGCGTCCAGCAAGTGCCGGCACCGCGGCTCACCGACCGGGAGATGCAGGTGCTGAAACTGGTCGCCAGGGGGATGAACAACAGGGACATCGCCAAGGAGCTTTTCATCTCCGAGAACACGGTCAAGAACCACGTGCGCAACATCCTGGAGAAGCTGCAGATCCACTCGAGGATGGAAGCCGTGATGGTGGCGGTCAGGGAGAAGCTGATCGAGTTCAGCTGACCGGGGCCGGGGCCGTCATTGACACGGCCGGGCCGTCGTCAGGCCCGCTGCCTGGCCTGGCTGCCTGCCAGGGCCGGGCCGTCGTCAGGCCTGCTGCCTGGCCTGGCTGCCGCCAGAGGGGCGCTGGCCAGGGCCTGGCCGTCGTCAGGCCTGCTGCCCGGCCCGGGACGCTGTCAGGCAGCGGACAGCGCCGCCTGCAGCCGCGGTGCCAGCCCGGCGGGTGCACCCGGCCAAGCTGGACGCTGTCGCAGCCGACCCATGAAGCGGCCTCGATCAGCGCCCGCGCCATCGGCTCGGCCGCCCGCGGCGTGTCCAGGGAAAGCTGGCGGGCAACGAGCGTCCGCCCGCTGCGGGCCGGATCCACCCGGCCGAGCAGCTGCCCGCCGGCCAGCAGCGGCATCGTGAAGTACCCGTGCACGCGCTTTGCCTTGGGCACGTACGCCTCCAGGCTGTGCTCGAAGCCGAACATCCGCAGCGTCCGCTTCCTGTCCCAGATGAGGGAGTCGAATGGCGAGAGCAGCGTGACCCGGTGCCTGCCCCGGCGGGACCCTGGCCGGCCTGCGGCAACGGCCATTTCCAGCGCGGCCGGATCGGCCCACGCGGGGGTGGCGCCCCCGTCGCCGTCGATCACGACCGGCGTGAGCCCGGCCGCCATCGCTGCGTCGTTGGCGGCGGCAATGTTCCTGAGCGGGCCATGGCTGAACTGGCGCAGCCGCTGGTAGTCGATCATGTCCGCCCGGGTCAGCACGCCGAGCGCACGGGCGGCCACGCCGACCAGGTGGCTCACGCATTCGTCGTCAGCGGGCTCGGAGCCGAGCAGCCCGTCCGGGAGCACGCGCTCCGGCAGGTCGTAGACGCGCCGCCAGCCCGTCCGCCGCGAGCAGATCACGTCTCCGGTGTCGAGCAGCCACTCGACGGCGATCTTGGTCTCGGACCAGTCCCACCAGGCGCCGCCGTTCTTGGCGCCGCCGAGCTGCGTCGCGGTCAGCGGGCCCTCGGCCTTGAGCCTGGCCAGCACGTCGGCGCAGGCACGATCGTGGCTCTGGTGCCAGCGCACGCCGCGGGCCAGCAGCGCCCGCCGCCGGAACGCGTAGTACGGCCATTCCTCGACCGGAAGCACGCAGGCCGCATGCGACCAGTACTCGAATGCGGTAGAAACGCCGGGATTCCAGTAAGCGCGCTCGATTCGGCTGCGGGGAATGGCGCCAAGCCGGGCATAGGCGACCAGTTCGTGGGAGCGGGCGAGCACGCTGATCGTGTCGAGCTGGACGCCGCCGAGCCGCCGGAGCATCCCGGGAACCCCGCCGCGCCGTGCCTCCGTGCCGATAAGTCCCTGCGCGCGCAGCGTGATCAGGCGCGCGTCAGCCGGTGTCAGGACGAGCTGCGGTGCGGGGGAGGACGAGATGCTGGCCACGAGCGGAGAGCGTAGCTCCTGCGTCTGACAGCCCGGCCCGGTGCCAGGCTTACCGGCCTAGTACCAGTCCTCGAAGATGTTGGTTGCCAGGGCAAGCAGGCCGCCGACGGCAGCCAGCCCCGCGGCCGTCCAGAACAGCCACCAGGTGGGGCCGAAGACGAGCGCCAGGCCGCCGGCGATGAAGCCGACCATGATGATGCCGACCGCCGTCCAGGAAACCGGCCGGCCGTGGTAGGCCGGAAGCGGTGTGAACACTCCGCTGACCTGGTGAGTGAGCATGCGCGAGTCCTCGGAGCTGCCTCCGGTGATCGCCGGGTCCGCCGCTGCATCGCTTACAGCGCCTGGTGTCAGCCGATCCGCCATGCGCGCCGCTCCTCTCGTCCTGAGTCGCCACCGTACCCTCATTGTGGTCAGGGCCTGCGGGCAGACGGCAACCGCCCCCTGAAGTATGGTCCTTGTCGCGCAGGCTCGGCTTCACCCCGCCGCTCGCCTACCATGACTTAAGAAGACGGCGGCATTTGGCCCGCCACCATACCGTCTGCTGCCCGGCCGGGAATCGGCTCGTTACAGCGAGGCGGAACAGGTCCAGTCAGCAAGCCGATCCGCGAGGAGCGCGACGCAAGTGCCAGTCATCATCGATAGTGTCCTTCGCGCCGGCGAGGGCAAGATCCTGCGCAGGCTCAAGCGGATTGCCCATCAGGTCAACTCGATCGAAGAGGACTTCGCCGCGCTGAGCGACGCCGAGCTCCGGGCCATGACCGTCGAGTTCAAGCAGCGCCATGCGGACGGCGAATCCCTCGATGACCTGCTCCCCGAGGCATTCGCCGCCGTGCGCGAGGCGGCCAGGCGGACCCTTGGCCAGCGGCATTTCGACGTGCAGCTGATGGGCGGCGCCGCCCTGCATATGGGCAATATCGCCGAGATGAAGACCGGCGAGGGCAAGACGCTGACCGGGGTGCTGCCCGCCTACCTGAACGCGCTGGCCGGGCGCGGCGTGCACATCATCACGGTCAATGATTACCTGGCCAAGCGTGACTCCGAGTGGATGGGGCGGGTGCACCATTTCCTCGGCCTGGAAGTAGGCTGCATCCTGGCCCAGATGGAGCCGGACGAGCGCCGCAGGCAGTATGACTGCGACATCACTTACGGAACCAACAACGAGTTCGGCTTTGACTACCTCAGGGACAACATGGCCTGGGGGCTGGAGGAGCGGGTCCAGCGGGGGCATTCCTACGCGATCGTTGACGAGGTCGACTCGATCCTGATCGACGAGGCCCGCACCCCGCTGATCATCAGCGGGCCTGCGGACCAGAACAGCCGCTGGTACCAGGAGTTCGCCAAGATCGCGCCCCGGCTGCGGCGGGGCGAGGACGGCGCGGGCGACTACGAGGTCGACGAGAAGAAGAAGACGGTCGGCATCATGGAGGCCGGCGTCGAGAAGGTCGAGGACTGGCTCGGCATCGAGAATCTGTACGAGTCGGTGAACACGCCGCTGGTCAGCTTCCTGAACAACGCGCTCAAGGCCAAGGAGCTGTACAAGAAGGACAAGGACTACGTCGTGATCAATGGCGAGGTCCTGATCGTGGACGAGTTCACCGGCCGCATGCTGCACGGGCGCCGCTACAGCGAGGGGATGCACCAGGCCATCGAGGCCAAGGAAGGCGTGCAGATCAAGGACGAGAACCAGACGCTCGCCACGATCACGCTGCAGAACTACTTCCGGCTGTACGACAAGCTGGCCGGCATGACCGGCACGGCGATCACCGAGGCGAACGAGTTCCACCAGACCTACAAGCTCGGCGTGGTTCCCATCCCCACCAACATGCCGATGGTCCGGGCCGACCAGGCTGACCTGGTGTACCAGACGGTGCAGGCCAAGTTCGGAGCCTGCGTGGACGACATCGTGGAGCGGCACCGTGCTGGCCAGCCGGTCCTGGTCGGCACCACCAGCGTGGAGAAGTCCGAGATCGTCTCCAAGATGCTCAAGCGCCAGGGCGTCCCGCATGAGGTGCTGAACGCGAAGTACCACGAGCGCGAGGCGGCGATCATCGCCCAGGCCGGCCGCAAGGGCGCGGTCACCGTCGCCACGAACATGGCCGGCCGCGGCACCGACATCATGCTGGGCGGCAACCCGGACTTCATCGCCGACCTCGAGCTGCACCAGCGCGGCCTCTCCCCGGTCGAGACGCCGGAGGACTTCGAGGCGGCGTGGCCGGAGGCGGTGGAGAAGGCCAAGCGGGCAGTGGCCGAGGAGCACGAGGAGGTCGTCGGCGTCGGCGGCCTTTACGTGCTCGGCACCGAGCGGCACGAGTCACGCCGGATCGACAACCAGCTCCGCGGCCGGTCCGGCCGGCAGGGCGACCCTGGCGAGTCGCGGTTCTACCTGTCGCTCGAAGACGACCTGATGCGGATGTTCAACGCGGACAAGGTCGCGCACTTCATGGAGTGGCTGAAGACTCCGCCGGAAGTGCCGATCGAGTCGAAGGCGGTCAGCCGGTCGATCAGGTCGGCCCAGACGCAGGTGGAGCAGCAGAACTTCGAGATCCGCAAGGACCTGCTCAAGTACGACGACGTGATGAACCGGCAGCGGCACGTCATCTACGACGAGCGGCGGAAGGTGCTCGAGGGCGCGGACATGCACGAGCAGATCCGCGGCATGATCGACGAGGTGGTGGACGGCTACGTCGTCGCCGCCACCAGCGAGGGCTTCCCGGAGGAATGGGACCTTGACCAGCTCTGGCGCGCGTTCCGGCAGCTCTACCCCGGCGGAATCTCGGTTGACGGGGTCATCGAGGAAGCCGGCGGTGATCGTGCCGGGCTGTCTACCGATTTCCTGGCTGAGGTCATCAAGCAGGACGCGCAGGCCGCGTACGACCGCCGCGAAGAGGAACTGACGCCCGAGGTGATGCGGGAGCTCGAGCGGCGCGTCGTGCTCTCTGTGCTTGACCGCAAGTGGCGGGAGCACCTGTACGAGATGGACTACCTGCGCGACGGCATCGGGCTGCGCGCGTGGGCGCAGCGCGACCCGCTGGTGGAGTATCAGCGCGAAGGCTTCGACATGTTCGGCGAGATGATGGCGGGCATCAAGGAGGAGTCGGTCGGCAGCCTGTTCAACCTTCAGGTGGAGCTGCAGGAAGGCCCGATCGTCGAGGAGGCAGCGCCGGACGCGGCCCGGCCGGCCGCCGGGCCGCCGGCCGTCGGCCCGCCGGCCGCCGGGCCGGGCAATGGCCGGGCCGCTGCCGCGCGAGGCGGCCAGGCCGCAGGCGCTCAGGGCGGCCAGGCCGCAGGCGGCACCCAGCCTGGCCGGTCCCAGCCCGGCCGGTCCCAGCCCGGCCGGTCCCAGTCTGGCCGGTCCCGGCCGGGCCGGGCTGCTGCTCGCCAGGGCGGCCAGGCGGCGAAGGGCGGGCAGGCGGCGGCAGACGCGCCGGACGGCCAGCCGATCCCGGCGGGATTCGCGCCCGGCGGGCTCGCCCAGCCGCAGCGTCCCGGGCGGCTGGAATACAGCGCGCCCAGTGAGGACGGGACCGGCAAGGCCGAGCACCGGGCCGGGTCACAGGGCGGCGCGCCCAGCGGCCGGGTCGGCAGGAACGACCTGTGTCCGTGCGGTTCCGGCCGGAAATACAAGCGCTGCCACGGCGACCCGCGAAACCGCCAGGGCGGGTGACCGCCTGCGGCCGCTGGCCAGCTCCGGCCCCTCTCATGCGGCGGAGCTGCCCGGCGGGTGACCGCCTGCGGCCGCTGGCCACGCCGGCCCGCCATGGGCCGGCCCGCCAGCGCGGGCCGGATCCTCCGCGATCTCAGTGGAAGGTGGTCAGGCGGCCTCGACGGCCGTACATACCCACCTCGCCGCCTGGGCGTCACGTCCCGGGCTGGCCAGCCGCGGGCTATCTCGCTCAAGGCGGACTGCCAACGCGCGCACCCGCGGGCCAACGCCGACTATCACCGTCATCTCGACCACGTCGGCGGTCGGCCGGAATGTGACGACGCGGCGCACCCTGGGCTGCTGACCCGCGGCCAGCAATGGCCCGAGGCGCTGGATGTGCCGGCGTGCGCGATCGGTGGTCCACGGCGCGATCTGGCGCGGCGGCCGGGCACCGGCCAGGGTCTCCGCGAGAACCTGAGCGAACCTGCCCGGCCAGCAGGACGATGCCGCTGCGACCTGCCCGTCCGGCGGCTGCCCGTCCTGCGGCTGTCCGGCGGCTCGCTGACCGGCTGGCGGCTGCCCGTCCGGCGGCTGTCCGGCGGCTTGCTGACCGGCTGGCGGCACCTGCCCGGCGGGCTGAGGCGATGTCGAAGCAAGGGTTGCTTCAGTGGGCGGCGCGCCGGCGTCGGCCTCGTCGTCGTAGGGCGGCGCTGAATCGGGGATCGCGAGCATCCGCACCGCCACGGCTGCCGCTACCGCGTCGGGCAGCGGCCGCCACCCGGGTGGCCGCCGCCGGACGGTGCCGGGAACTAGCGGGAGCACCGCCGCTCCACCGGGTGAGGCCTCTGGTTCCACCTGCGACCCGGCTAACGCGCCGCCCGGGTCGCGGCGTCGGCCGGGTAAGGTCCCTGCGTCGCCCCGCCCGCTGGGCGCGGCTTGCGTACCTGCTGAGCCTGGGAGCTCCGTTGACATCTGACCTCCGGGAAGCACGCGCATCGTCCACTCGTCTGGCCGCCGGCCGCCAGTCGCCCGGCCGGGTGCCAAGTCGCCGGTCGCCTGCTGCTGGCGGATGAGCCGGCTGGCCAGCTTCCGATCGGCCCGCCGGCCACCGCCGGACCGGGCTCCGGAGGCACTCGTTCTACCGGCTTGCCTGAGTTGTACCTGCCGCCAGTGACATTCTCCGCCCGCCGCCCGGCCGGCCGGGGCGCGGACAGATTTGTCGTTAGCAAGATCAGTTCGCCTGGCCGCCGGGACCCAGCGCTCGGTGTCTGGTTACTCGGGGCGTTGCCGGATCTGTTCCCGGGCTGCCGCCAACCCGATGATTGTGGCAATCACTGGCACC
>CAVPUY010000014.1:0-1184544 GCA_963709075.1 uncultured Actinomycetes bacterium | reverse complement strand
TCCGGCTCTGACGGCCTCGTCAAGGACGACATCCGCGCTGTCGAGATCGCCAGAGAGGATGTGCGCGATCCCCTGCAGGAGCCCGGCCATCGGGCGCACGATGCCCGCCGCCGCAAATTGCCGTGCGGTCTCATCGGCGTCCGCGTGCATCTGCTCGGCACCATGGCGGCACAGGTAAGCGCGCAGCGCAGCGGCGAGGCCCTCGATGAGATGGTTGCCGGCCCGGGCCACGTCCTGGGAGCGCCAGCGGTCGACGGCATGAGCCATTTGCTCGGCGTCAGCCGCCCGCCCGGTCGCCAGGGCAAGAAGCGCGGCGTACGCGGCGGCCCGCGGGTGGTCCTCGAACCCGCCCCGGTCATCGAGCCACCGGAACCACCGCTGCAGGGTGGTGATCCTGGCTCGCCGGGACGTCGGCAGCCAGAGTTCTTCCACCAGCCGGGCCACCGTGTCAACGTCCCCGGCAGCCATGGAGTACTCCAGCGCTTCCTCGGGCAGGTCGTTGCGCAGGTACCAGGCGGCGGCGCGGCGGCGCAGGACCGGGATCAGGCCGGACTCCAGGCGCTCGGCCTCCGCGAGCAGCATGTCGCGGAACAGGTGGTGGTAGCGGTACCACTGTCCGCGCCGGTCCAGCGGCACCAGCAGCAGGTTCGACCGGGCCAGCTCCGCCAGCGCCGCGGCGGACCCGGGCAGGTCCAGCACCGCCTCGCACAACGGCCCGGACATCCGCTCCAGCACCGCGGTCCTGGTCAGGAACGCCCGCTGTGAGCTGGAGATCCGGGTCAGGAACTCCGACTCCACGTACTCGCTGACGAACTGGTCATCCCCGCCGAACGCGGCCGCCGTGCCCGGCAGCGACCCGCCTTCCCGCAGGTACAGCGCAGCGAGGTACAGCCCGGCCGGCCACCCTTCGGTCCGCCGGTGCAGCTCAGCAACATCTTCGGCGCCGACCTGCACCCCGGCAGCGCGCAGCAGCGATGCTGCTTCCCCACCGTGAGCGACAGGTCACCGGCGCCGATCTCCAGGAGTTTTCCCTCGGCGCGCAGCCGCGCGGTCCGCAGCGGCGGCTCGGCCCGCCCGGCCAGCACCAGCCGTGACCCGCTGGGCACGTGGCTGGCGAGCACTGATAGCGCGGCCCGGCATTCGGAGTCATGCAGCAGGTGCACGTCATCCAGGACCAGCGTTACCGGCGAGGTCATCGACGCGAACGCCGACCCCAGCCGCGGGACGACCGAGCCGGGCACCGAGCTCACCGGCGAGGCGAGCGCATCGAATACCCGCCTGTCCACGCGCTCCACCGTGTCGAGCGCTTCGGCGACGTAGGTGAGCAGGACCTTCGGGTCGTTGTCCGCTTCGTCGACCGACACCCACGCGAAGGCCCGCGGATCACGGTCGGCCCACTGTGACAACAGTGTCGTCTTCCCGTAGCCCGCCGGCGCCGCCACCGAGACGATCGGAACGCCGTTGCTATTGACCAGTCTCTCGATCAACGGCGAACGCTGGATGGTCTCCGGCCGCACCAGCGGGCGCAGCAACTTGGAGACCGTGAGGTCGAACACCGGCCTGCCCGCATCCTGCGAGCGGTCGACCCGTTGCCGCGCCTCACTAGCGTCCATGCCCTCACGGGTACCTCGGAAGAGCTTGCGTCCATGCTCAGCCGGAGCGGTAGACCAGGTCAAGCGGCCGCCGGGCCCGGCAGGTTAATTCCTTCGAAACATGACATGGTCGGCAGGCCGCAAGGAGCCCGGGCAAGAACCGGGTGATAGGCCGACGAGGCTGACGGGCGTACAATTTTGCCGCCCGGTGTGACGGCTGGCCTAAACTGCGCGGCCGGGCGGGGCGGGGATCGGTCGTGCGCTGGTCGGGAGGCAGTGTGCCCACCTCCGGTCGGGTCAGGTGGATGCTAGGTGCCGTCGCTGCGGCGGGCGCGCTGGTGGCTTCAGCATGTGGGCGGCCCGTCCCAGCGCCGGGCGATGTCTCACCGGTCAAGGGCTTGGTGTCGAGCCTTCCCGCGGCCACCAAGCCGGTGTCCTCCATGGTCTGGGCCACCACCCGGGACGTGATATCGCTTGATCCCATTCATGCGGCCGCCTTCCCGGAGTACACAGCTGACTCGCTGATGTGTGAGTCGCTGCTTCGCCAGGCACCGGGCGGCGCGCTTGAGCCTGGCCTGGCCACCGTTTCGAATCCGTCGCCCACCACGATGGTGTTCACGCTCCGGCCGGGAGTGAAGTTCTGGGACGGCCATCCGGTGACCTCGGCCGACGTGGTGTACAGCCTGGACCGCCAGATCAATCCCCGGCTGGGCGGGTTCAATGTGGCGGACTTCAGCAGGGTGGCCTCGGTCACCGCGACCAGCCGGTCCCAGGTGACGATCAAGCTCAGACAGCCGGACTACTGGCTGGAAGGCGAACTCGCCTCGATACCAGGCATCGTCATCGAGAAGAGCCTCGCCGAAAAACAGGGCAGCAACTATGGCACCCCGGCCGGGTCGATCATGTGCACGGGTGCGTACATGTTCAAGTCGTGGACGCCGGGCGTGGGCGTGACGGCGGTCCGCAACCCGCACTACTGGAACCCCTCGGTCCGCCCGCTCGTCGGCCAGATCACCCTTAAGGGCGTTCCGAGCATCACCACCCTCACTGCGGGCTTGCTGACCGGCGCCATCCAAGGGGACTACAGCCTGGGGCTTTCCACGCTGGACCAGCTGAAGAACGGCCGGAGCGTCACGGTCTACCAGGGCCCGGGCTGGGCCACCGACGCCTTCACCATCACCAGCCTCAAAGGTGTGCTCGGAAACCTGAACGTGCGCCGGGCGCTGTCGCTGGCGCTGAACCGCCGGGGCATCATCAACTCCGTTTATGCCGGTACGGCGCAGCTGCCACGGTGGCTGTCGAACCCGGGCACGTTCGGCTATGGCAGGTCCGTGTTCGACAAGGCCTACGCCAGCTCGCCGGTTTTGACCCAGAACATCGCGGAGGCGAAGAAGCTCGTCCAGCGGGCCGGGGCCACCGGGAAGACGATCACGATCGGCACCTCCAGCCAGTTGCTGAGCATCGCCGCGCTGACGGGCGCCTACCAGGCGGCGGCGCAGGCGATTGGCCTGAAGGTGGTACTCAGGTCGGTGTCCGCCCAGAATTACATCGACTTCTTCATCGATCCCAAGTTCAGGGCGGGCATCGACGGTCTCCCGGGGGTGGACTACGGCGACTACGCCGACCCGGCGGCGCTGCTCAACCAGGTCGTCCTCCCGGGTGGGTTGCAGAACCTCGACAACTTCAGCGATCCGGCAATCACCGCAGTGCTGGAGCAGGCGCGCAGCACAGCGAACCTGGACCAGCGGGCGGCGCTGGTGGCGAAAGCCGAGGAACTCGCCGCCCAGCAGCTCCCCTGGATCCCCAGCGTCGAGCCGGACAACGTACTGGTGCTCAGCAAGGGCCTGACCGGCGCGGTGCCGTCGACCGCCTACCTGTTCTCCCCCTGGGCCGACCGCCTGGGCCGGGCCGGCTGAGCGGTACTCCAGCGCTTCCTCGGACAAGCCGTCTGCCAGCACCAGTCGGCGGCGCAGCATCGGGATCAGGCCAGGCTCCAGCCGCTCTAGCTCCGCGAGGAGCATGCCGCTGAACAGGTGTTGGTACCGGTACCACTGTCCCCGATGATCCAGTGGTACCAGTAGCAAGTTCGTCCCGGGCGGCCCACAGGCTTGCCACAGAGGTCAGCGCCAGTCAAGATCCGCGTTTTCCCACGTAGCTTCCCGCCCAGGCACAGTCCGGATTGCGGCCTGGTCCCGCTTCCGGGTACGGGGCCGGTCATCAAGGCGGCGGTGTTCTGGCTGGGCTTGTCGGGCCGGGATCGTTCCCGGCCGGGCGGGGACGTGGGTTGAGGTGTTTGCGGTACCACAGGACGTCCGTTCCTGTTGGGAAGTCCTCGACGCAGCCCACCAGTTCGTAGCCGTTGCGTTCGTACAGGGCCCGGGCCTGGAAGGCGTAGGTGAAGTGGACGGTCTGCGAGCACCCGCGCGCCGCCGCCTCGGCTTCGGCGGCGGCGAGCAGCCGCGTGGCGAGGCCACGCCCGCGAAGACCCGGCTGCACCCAGAGGCTCTGCAGTTCGCAGCAGTCGCCCCAGGTCCACCCGCTGATGCCGGCGACGACCGTGCCGGCGTCGCGCACGAAGATCGCCAGGTCGGCTTCGTCGCCGAGTCCCATGGCGGCGGACGCCTCACGGCGGATCTGCGCTTCGAGGACGTCGATGTCGAGCGGATCCGGATGGTCCTCGACGTGGAACTCCACCGCGGCCGGCTCGTCAGGCGCCGGCGATCTGCTCGATCAGCGAGAGGTCGTCGAAGTAGGTCCGGTAGGACCGGATCTTCCCGTCGCGGAAGTCGGCCACGGTGACGCCGGGCAACTGGACGTGCCGTCCCGTTGCTTCCAGCACGGCATCCTCGCTGAGCACGAGTGGCCCCGTGTGGTCGGCTTCGACGAGCCATTCGGCGAACGCCTTGTTGCCCACCTCGTCGAGTCCCCGGAACGTGATCACGACGTTGGAGAACGCTTCTTCACGCAGGGCGGCCAGGTCAGCGACCGCTGCCAGCCCGGACACGATGGCGTACGGTGACCAGCCGACGACGTCATCGGTGAACAGGGCCTCCAGGTCAGCCGGTGCGCCGCTGACCTCGGCCTCGAGCGCGTTCGACAGCACCTCTTTGCGCGATCCACCCATGTCAGCCCTCTTCCAGCTGGGTTCCTGTCCGGAATCGATCTGTTCAGCATCTTCTGGCAATCCGGGCATGCGTTCAGGTCCCGAGTATTTTCGCCTTGGCCGCGGTGAACTCTTCGTCCGAGAGCGCGCCCGAGGCGTGCAGCTGCGCGAGGTGCTCGATCTCGTCGGCCGGGTCGGCCGGAGGCGGCGCATATTGCGCCTGGTCCTGGTCGTCGCCGGCCGCCGCCCGGTCATCGACAGCCCCCTGGTCGTCGTATGCCGACTGCTGTTCCCCGGCATTCTTGGCCTCGTGGTGAGCTATCGCCCCCCCGGCAACCGCCCCGGCAATGAGCGCGCGGCGCCGTGTCCGTCGCCTGAAACCCATGGAATACTCCTCCCCGGTCGTTCGGCCGTCATCGATGGCGGGTGAGCGGCCGATTGCTGGCCCGCAGGCCACTGCGCCTGTTAGGCACGAGCCTGCCTGCAGCGGATCCCGGACGGCATCCCCCTATCTGGGTAATTCGGGGCGTTGGGCATGCGGCCCTGCGCTGGCGCCTGTGGTCAGTTCCGGCCCAAGATGGCGTGCTGTGGCGCCGGGGGCCGCCCTCGCGATAGCGGATCTGGGTGCGCGGACCCGGCGCCTGGCCGTCGGCGGGCTGCTGTTCCGCGGCCTTTTTGCTCTCGCGGTGAGCCATTGCCGCCCCGGCATTGAACGGCCGGCGCTTTGTCCGTCGCCTGGGTCTCATGGCGTCCCCAGTTCGTTCGGCCGGACAGGACCTGGCGGACGGCGTCTGAACTCAGGACACGGGCGGTCATTAGAATGCACGCGTGCGGACGCCGATCAGGAACCCGCCGGACCCGATGTACGCGGAGCTCGAGGTGCACCGGACGATGATCCGCGACCGCGTCCGCACTGAGGCCTTCCGGCGTGCGATCGGGTCGGTGGTGCGCCCCGGCGACGTCGTGCTCGACGTCGGGGCGGGAAGCGGCATCTTGAGTTTGTTCGCGGCGCGGGCGGGTGCTGGGCGCGTCTACGCGGTGGAGCGGACGACAGTCGCCGCCGTGGCGCAGGGGCTGGCCGCCGCGAACGGGGTCGCGGAAATCGTCCAGGTGTTCCACGGCGATGTCATGGAGATCGAGCTGCCGGGACGGGTCGACGTGATCGTCTCGGAATGGCTCGGCGGGTTCGGGATCGACGAAGGGATGCTCGCTCCGGTCATCGCCGCCCGTGACCGCTGGCTCAAGCCGGGCGGAGTCATGATCCCCCGCCTGGTGACGGCCTGGACCGCGCTGGTGCACGACCGGTACAGCGGGGAGATGGTGCAGTTCCTGCGGGACAACCCGTACGGCCTCAATCTCGATGACCTGGCCGAGATGACCGTCAACGAGATCTTCTATTCCGGCACCTTCCGGCACCTTGCGGCCGGTGACAGGCGCTCCGAGCCGGGCCGGTTGTGGACAACAGACGCGGAGCTGATCCCGCTCGAGCAGGCGCAGGCGCCTCACCAAGCCGAGACGCTGCTGCCTGTCCGCGAGCACGGCACGGCCAACGCGCTCGCACTGTGGTTCAGCGCCGAACTCGCGCCCGGCATCTCGCTGGCGGTGGGACCCGGCGATCCACCGACGCACTGGGGGATGACCACGGCCCCGCTACGCTGCCCCGTGCAGCTCACACCCGGCATGGCCGTCCGCGCCAAAGTCAGGACCGCCCCGGCCCAGCCGATCGGGACATGGACCAGCTGGGCCATCGCGCTGCCAGGCGCCGACTGGGAGGAGCACGACGAGCAGGCCGTCTGGCAGGAGATCGACGACTGACCAATCCCAAGAACCCTCACGGCGCCCCTGCAGGAGCCAGAGCCGACCGGCCCGTCATCGCGCTGCCCGGGCCGTGGGGTCATCGGAGCTTGTTTACATTGCGGGCGACATGTCAGTCACTGGTGGCGGGCGGTGTGGGCGCGGGTTGTGGTGGCGGCCTGCCGATCAGCTCGATCAGGCCGAGCGCGACCAGCAGCAGGACGGCGATCACGATGGTCACCGCAGCGGTCGGGCGGCCCCAGAAGACGAAGATCACCGCGGCAAGCGCGACCTCTCCGGTGCGCAGCGCGTGCCGGTGGGTGTAGGTTCAGGCGCCGGCCGGGCCGGTGGCCAGGCCGCCGGATTCGCCGCGGCGGCGCAGCGAGCCCAGGCCGGAAGAAACGCCGAGCGGGTCCGGACCGCCGCCGTGGACGGCCTGGTGAGCAGCGCGCCCGCGGCCACGATCGGGCCCACGACGAGCAGGGTGCGAAGGGCGGTCTTGATGAACCGGACCAAGATGTCGAAGGCCGCGGCCGCGCCGGCGGGCAGTATGCTGGCCGGACGTGCTTCGTCTGCTGGACGCTCGCACGGGCTCACATGCTGGGGTCAGGCCGGCGCGCCCGGGCGGGAACGGCTGAGCCGGGCCGGCTGAGCCGATGTGGTGGCGGTTCTTCGCGCGCAGGCTGGCCATGCTGGTGGCCAGCCTGTTCGTCGCGAGTTTTGTCATCTTCGGGGCGCTGTACCTGGCGCCGGGGAACCCGGTCGCGGCGCTGTCGGGCGGCCGGTCCCTGCCGGCCAGCAGCATCGCCGTGCTTGAGGCGCGTTACCACCTGAACGAGCCGTTCCCGGCCCAGTACTGGTACTGGCTCAAGAACGCGCTGCACGGGAACCTGGGGATCTCGATTGTTCTCCGGGAGAACGTGTCCACGCTGATCGCGTCCCGGATCTGGACCACCGCCGGGCTGGTCCTGTACGCGGCCCTGATCATCGTCGCGCTGGGGATCGGCCTGGGCATCCTTGCCGGGCTGCGGCCGGGAGCGTTCGACACGAGCACGCTGGTGACGACCGCGGTCTCGGCGGCCATCCCCGCCTTCGTCGCCGCGATCGTGCTCATCCTGGTGTTCGCGGTCAGGCTCGGCTGGTTCCCGGCCCTGGGGAACGGCACCGGCTTCCTCAGCAACGTCCGGCACTTCACGCTGCCAGCGGTCGCCCTGGCCATCTCCTCGCTCGCGATCGTCGCCCGGGTCACCCGGGCGTCGGTCCGGGAAGAAGGCAAGCGCGAGCACGTGCAGACCGCGGTCAGCCGCGGCATCCCCGGCCGCCAGCTGATCCAGCGCCACGTCCTGCGCAACGCCGCCATCCCGATCACCACGGTCACCGGCATCACGATCGCCTCCCTGATCGCGGTGGCGGCCGTGGTCGAGGTCGCGTTCAGCCTCAACGGGCTCGGCGCCTACCTGGTCCTCTCCGCCCAGTCCAAGGATCTGGCCGTGGTCCAGGGCATCTCGCTCGTGCTCGTGACCGCGTTCGTGGTGGTCAACGTGCTGGTGGACGTGCTCTACGCGGTGCTCGACCCGCGGGTCGCCCTAGCGAGTCGGGCCCAATGAGCGCGGCCATCCCGGTGACCGCAGCCCGGCCGGTCTCACGCGCCACCCGGGGCTGGGCCATGCTGCGCGCGACCGGCCCGGCCGGCATCGCGTCCGCGATCGTCATCGCGGTCGCGACCTTCATGGCGATATTCGGCACCTTCATCGCCCCCTACGACCCGATCACGCCGAACCTCTCGCTGGCCTGGGTCGGGCCGGTCGGCGGTCACCTGCTCGGGTACGACTTCGAGGGGCGCGACGTGCTGTCCCGGCTGATCGTGGGGGCGCGGACATCGATGCTCGGGCCGCTGGCGGTCGTCATGGGCAGCATGATCGCTGGCACGCTGCTCGCGGTCACGGCCGCCTGGCGGGGGGAGCCCTCGACGCCTTCATCTCGTCCGGGCTCGACGTCCTGTTCGCCTTCCCCGGCATCCTGCTCGCGGTTCTCGCGGCCGCGGTGTTCGGGGCCGGCCTGACCGCTGCGGCGATCGCGCTGTACATCGCCTACACGCCCTACGTCGCCCGGGTGCTGCGCGGCGCGGCGCTCAAGGAACGGAACCAGCCATACGTCGCCGCGCTGGAGGTGCAGGGGGCCTCCGGCACCTCGATCTGCCTGCGGCACCTGATCCCCAACATCATGCCGCTCATCGTCGCCCAGGCGACCATCCTGTTCGGCTACGCGATGGTCGACCTCGCGGCCATCTCGTTCCTCGGCCTCGGAGTCCAGCCGCCGGAGCCGAACTGGGGAGTGATGATCTCGGAGAACCAGGTGGGCATCCCGCAGGGCTACCCGCTGCCCGCGCTCGCCGCGTGCGTGTGCATCGTGGCGGTCGTGATCGCGGTCAACGTGCTGGGCGAGCGGCTGTTCGAGCAGGCCCAGGCGGCCCCGCGGTGAGCGAGCCCAACGCGCCCGCCGCGGTGCCGCCGGCCGAGGCCGCGCCGTCCGCGCCGCTGCTCGACGTCGACGGCCTGACCGTCGGCCTGCCGATCGACGGCATCCACCGGCCGGTCCTGCGCGACGTGAGCTTCTCCCTGCGCCCGGGTGAGGCGTTCGGCCTGGTGGGCGAGTCAGGATCGGGCAAGTCGATGACGGCCCGCGCGATCGACCGGCTCCTGCCCGCCGGGGCCCAGGTCACCGGCTCGATCCGGTTCGACGGCCGTGACGTCGGCGCGCTCACCGGCGCCGGGCTGCGCCAGTACCGCGGCCAGGTGGCGATGGTCTTCCAGGACCCGCGGGCGCACACCAACCCGGTCCGGCGGATCGGGGACTTCATGACCGAGGCGCTGCGCACGAACATGTCGGTCCCGGCCGCGGAGGCGCGCGCCCGCGCCGTCGACATGCTCGGCCAGGTCGGCATCGTGGACGGGGAGCGCCGGCTCCGGCAGTACCCGCATCAGCTGTCGGGCGGCATGCTGCAGCGGGTGATGATCGCCGCGGCGCTGCTGACCCAGCCGCGGCTGCTGCTGGCCGACGAGCCGACCACCGCGCTCGACGTCACCACCCAGGCGGAGGTGATGGCGATACTCGACGACCTGCGCCGCGAGTTCAGCCTGACCATGCTCTTCATCACGCACGACCTGGAACTGGCCGCCGCGATCTGCGACCGCACCGCGGTGATGTACGCCGGGCAGATCGTGGAGATCCGCCGCTCGTCGCTGCTGCACGACCATCCGCTGCACCCGTACACGTCCGCGCTCGCGGGAGCGCGCCCGGACATCGCGCAGACGGCACGCCGACTGCGGGCGATCCCCGGTCGGCCGCTATCGGCGTTCGAGGCACCGCGGGACGAGTGCGCGTTCGCGCCGCGCTGCCCGCACGCCCGCGACGTCTGCCTGGCCGCGGTGCCCGATCTGATCGAGATCGGCGGTGGGCTGTCCCGGTGTGTGCGCACCGACGAACTGCGCGGGAAGCTCGAGGGGGCAACCGATGCCTGAGACTCCCGCGCCCGGGGCTCCGGTGCCAGAGGCCAACGGGACGGCCGCCCTGGAGGTGGCCAGCCTGCGCAAGGAGTTCGGCCCGCTGGTCGCGGTCAACGACGTATCGTTCGGCATCCCCGAAGCCGGGTCGCTGGCCATCGTCGGGGAGTCGGGCTCGGGGAAGACCACCATCGCCAGGATGATCGTCGGGCTGGAGCGGCCCACCAGCGGGACGATCACGGCCTGCGGCCACGACCGGTCCCGGCCCGCCCGGTCGGCCCGGGACCGGCGTCGGCGCGGCCACGAGGTGCAGATCGTGTTCCAGGACCCCTACACCAGCCTGGACCCGCGCCAAAACGCCGAGGCCACCATCGATGAGGTGCTCCGGCTGCACCGCGGCTGGCCCTCCGACCGCCGCCGCACCCGCATCGCCGAACTCGTCGATCTGGTCGGCCTGGACAAGCGCCAAGCCCGCGCCCTGCCCCGCGCATTGTCCGGCGGCCAGCGCCAGCGGGTCGCCATCGCACGTGCCCTTGCGGCCGAGCCGCGGGTGCTGATCCTCGACGAATCGGTCGCCGCGCTGGACGTGTCGATCCAGGCGCAGGTGCTGAACCTGCTCGCCGACATCCGCGACGAAACGCGCGTCTCCTACATCCTGATCAGCCACGACCTCGCGGTGGTCCGCCAGCTCACCGACCAGGCGATCGTGCTGCACCGCGGGACGGTGGTGGAGCGCGGCCCCACCGCGCACGTGCTCGACGACCCGCAGCACCCCTACACACAGCAGCTCCGCGCCAGCGTGCCGCGGCCAGGCTGGAAACCGAGGCGCCGGGCCCTGACCGGCGCCGGGGAGGAACCCGGCCGCTGTGCGCGGTGACCAGGTCATTGACCTGCTACGTCGGTGAGTAGCCCCGACAGTGCGTCCCGACCGGATGGTGAACTCCTGCGCGCGGTGCCGGCTAGCCACGCGCTGTAGCTCAGACCCGCGTCGGCGGCCGAAGCGGCGATCTCAGCGTCCAGATCGGGCGGCATGGAGATGGAATGCTTCTTGCGGACGGCCATGCCCCTACGGGGGCACAGCAGTAGGACATCTGTCCGCGGACGGATTCCGGGCTCCTCCCCGCAGCCTTCTCTGTCCGTGAAGCCCGCACGTTCCGGCTCTCCAAACCGAGCGGTTGGCTCCCAGATTGGCTCCCGGCCAAATCATCCTTATCGAAAAATACAAGCTGAGCTGCCAGGATGTCACTGCGATGGGGAACGCGCCTGCGTGTGATGCAAGAGGTCAGCTGAATCCTACGGCCGACCCTCGTCATCCCGCTGACCTGCGGATTCGCGCCAAGTATACTGAGGATAGCCTCTCGAACGTATGATCGAATTGCTAAGATAAATGATCTACATGTGTTCGAATTCATGGCTATGAAATGGGGGTGGAGCTATGGGGATTCGAACCCCAGACCTCTTGCATGCCATGAAGCCCGGGCTCAGCCCCTGACCAGCCCTAACCCGGCGTGACCAGCAAAAACAGCGACGGGGAGCAACGCAGAGCGACGCGGAACAACGCCCGCCAACGCCCATCTGCTACCCAGACCGCTACCCAGGACACGCCCGCTCAGCACTCCCCCGGCACCGGCCACGCCGCACCCTGGCAGCCTTGCAATGCAAGCGTAACTGGGCCTGACCGAGCGCGGCCCCGCCGTCCCCAAGACAACGAGCACGCCCGGGATCTCATGCCCGCAGTCCGCCGCCAGGCCCGTTCCGACCGCAGCGACCAATACCCGGAACATCCGACTCTGCCGAAAGTAGTACGCACTCATGGTGCATAGCAATGCCCGTTTACGCATACTTATGCGTCACTGAGGTGGCAAACACCGCAATTGTCAATGCGGAAGTCCGCACGCCCATATTGCGGGCCGTGGGACATTCGGGCTCGGGCCTGCCGACTATGCGCGGCGCGCTGAGGCTTAGCCGTCGAAACGGAGCACTCAGATCGACCATTATGTCGGGCGACCGCTTCTGCTGTTTACGGTCTTCGTGGAGCAGACAGCGGCGCGATCTTACTGATATGCGTGTCCGGCCTGACGACTAATATGGAAATTCTAGATTGTCGCCGGTCAGCGCCATGTAGTCGGCGGCGAGTTGGGCCTGGTCCACGCCATGCTCAAATGCCGTGGTCCCGAGGTGCTCCGGCCAGATGACGACCCACGCTTCCTCGACGAGCGGGTTGCCCTGGATGGTGCCGTCCCAGAACGACTTGGCGAACTCAGTCTCCTGTGCCCAGGTAATGAACTTGATGTCCTCGGCCGTGTAGCCGCCGCCGAGGATCGCGTGGCCGCCGTCGATCGGAGAGGCCGCGACATCAGTCCAGGCCCGGCCCTCGGTGAACTCCTGCTGATTCGCGTCGAGCACCTGGACTCCCAGCCATACCCCGCCGAATATGGCAAGAGCAGCCTTCACATCCGCGATGTTGGTGTGATCGACTTTGGCGAAGGCGACCGCTTTCACGCCATCCGGGCCGCCAGTGCCGTGCAGGTACTCCAAGCCGGTCTGGACGTCCATGCCCTGGTCGGCGCTGCTTCCCGGCCCGTTGGTGCCGCTGGTGCCGTTCGGGTCGAAGCCCGGATTCTGGGTCTGGTAGAACTTCCACACCTGCGCCTGGGTGGGGTAGTACTCGGTGGCCAGTGTCGCGGTGACTAGGCGGCGCATATTCGCCCAGGTGACCGCGACACAGTCGTCGGCGACGTCATTGCCCAGCATCTGCCAGTCGCCCAGCCTGGCGAGATGATCCTCCCCTCGCGGGTAGGCAGGGACCGCACTTGACAGGAAGCTTCCGAACCTCAGTGCAGGCGCGTTCTTGGGCTGTCGGCGACCGTACTTGTACGGCATCATGGCCCCTTCGTCTCAGCCAACGCTACGCTCCGGAGAGCCCTGATCACAGAAGACTGGGGTCCGAGAAGTAAGATCATCGTCCCACTCCTATACACGCGAATGCCAAGATCCTCACTCGTTGGCGACGCACGCAAGTCGGCCAGATTGCTAACGGCCGACGCCAGACTCGTTGGCGGCGAAATCTTGTCCACCGCTTCGTGATCGAGCATGCAGCGGCAGATGGTTGGCATGCGAGCCCGTCTCCCCGCCCCGTCCCTGTCCCCGTCGTTGGCGCCGGTTGGGTGGCCGGCGAGCGTGTTCATGCGGGGCTTTCGCGACCGTTTCAATGCCTCGGGCCCGCCCATCTATGCATGAACAACCGCCATCGTGTATTCCTACGGAGTGTGGACTGGTGGAAGGGTCGGCACTCGAACAGACCCTTGAATCGCGGCCGAGCCCAGCGTACGGGCATAACGGCCCTGGCTCTTCTGGGCGGCACCGCCCTCAGTGCGGTGCTACTCGCTTCTCGTTTTCACCTAGGGGGGGCGGCAGCGGCAGTGACGATACTCGTCGGCTTGCCGGGCCTGTATCTGGCATGGGCCGCCTACCGCGACGCCGGCCGGGCCGAGGAGGCCAATGGCGAAAAGGAGGCGCACGGCAGGCCGATCGAGCAGTGGGAACCAGTTGACCTTGGCGTGCACGAGGTAATTGGCAGAGGACCAACGCCGCCGTATGTCCTCAGGCCTCATGATGACCTGCTGCGGGCTGTCCTGAACCCTTCAGCGACGACTAGCCGACTCATAGTGGTCCGGGGCGGAGCATCGACGGGCAAGTCCCGGGCCGCCTATGAGGCAGTACTGGACCGGCTAGCGGGCTGGCGGGTGGACTATCCCCTGACGGCCGCGGCACTGGCTCAACGGCTAGGCGCAGGGATCGGCCGCCGCACTGTGCTGTGGCTGGGCGAACTACGGTACTACGCCGACTCTGACGGGGGCCCTATGGCCCTGGGCCGCTTGGCGGATCTCCTCGATGGAGACGGCCAGGTAGTAGCCATCACCACGCTGTGGCCCGAGGACTGGCGCAAGTACACCGCTACGGCCTTGCGCAGTGAACACAGTGGTGCCGATCCAGCTGGTGTGACCGGACGACTGTTGGTCCGACTGCCGGAGCTGGCCGACCAGGACGTCGCAGCGGTCGATCCTCGACGCGGCGGGGTGGTCGATGTCCCCACCCGGTTCACCGACGACGAGATGGTACGCGCGAACCACGTCCGCGATCCGGTACTCGCCGAGGCCGTCGGGGCAGCACGCGCGGGCGGGTCAGAGGGGCTGGTGACCCAGTATCTGGCAGGGGCTCCTAGCTTGCTCCAACAATACGATGGACCCGGCGCCGATCCCTATGGGCGGGCGGTCATCACCGCAGCGATGGACGCCGCACGGCTTGGCCATTCCAGTCCTTGTCCACCCGGGCTACTGCGGGAAGCCGCGGTCGGCTACCTAACCGACCGGCAGCGGACTACGGACATTGGCCGCTGGTGGGACAAAGCTCTTGCTTACGCCACCGAAGAGATCAAAGGCGTGGTCCAGGCCTTGGAGCCGGTCCCGCCCCCGCAAGGTACCGGTGTCGCCGGCTTCAGGTGTGCCGACTACCTTGACCTATACGGCCGCCGCACTCGCCAGGACCGTCTAGGGCCACCATCGCTGTGGGATGCCCTCTGCGCCGCTGCAGCTACCGCGCGCGACTTTAGCCGCCTCGGCGACGCTGCTCACGACCGTGGCCTTTACCAATACGCCGTACTTCTGTGGACGAAAGCGATCATCGGTGGAAATCTTTACGCAGCTGGCCGCCTTACTTCCCTCCTGTACAGGCTCGACCCAGATTGCGCCAAGCAGGCCGCCCGGTGGGCCGCCAGTCGCGTGGTCGCCGATGATGCATCGGGTGCCGCCCGGCTGCTGGGGGGGCTGCGCGCGGCGGAGGCCGGCGACGCGATTGCCGTCTTCGCCGCCAGGGCTGCTGAACATGTGAGTCTTGAGGACCCTGCCGGTGCCGCCCGGCTGCTGGAGGCGCTGCGCGCGGCGGAGGCCGGCGACGCGATTGCCGTCTTCGCCGCCAGGGCTGCTGAACATGTGAGTCTTGAGGACCCTGCCGGTGCCGCCCGGCTGCTAGAGACGCTGCGGAAGGCCGGGGCTTGCGATGCCGTTACCGCCCTGCTGGTCCGCGATCCCGCCGGTCATGCCAGCCTCGGTAACCCCTACGGTGTCGCCCGGCTCCTAAGGACGCTGCGGGAGGTCAGCGCCGACGACGCGGTCACCGCTCTAGTGGCCCGTGACCCCGCTAACCATGTGAGCCTTGAGGACCCTGCCGGTGTCGCCCGGCTGCTGGAGGCGCTGCGCGCGGCTGGGGCCGATAGTGCGGTCACCGCCCTATTGGCCCGCGATCCCGCCGGCCATGCCAGCCTCGGTAACCCCTACGGTGTCGCCCGGCTCCTAAGGACGCTGCGGGAGGTTAGCGCCGACGACGCGGTCACCGCCCTAGTTAGCCGGACTGCCCGCAATGCGACCATAGGTGACCCTTCCAGTGTCGCCCGGCTGCTAGAGACGCTGCGGGAGGCCGGGGCTAGCGATGCCGTTACCGCCCTGCTGGCTCGTGACCCCGGCGCCCACGCTAGCCTCGAGGACCCTTCCGGTGTCGCCAGACTCCTAAGGACGCTGCGGGAGGCTAGCGCCGACGACGCGGTCAGCGCCCTAGCTAGCCGGACTGCCCGCAATGCGACCATAGGCGACCCTTCCAGCGTCGCTCTGCTCCTAACAGCTTTGCGGGAGGCGGGTGCCGGTGATGCCGTCATTACCCTGCTGGCTCGTGACCCCGCAGCCCACGCAAGCCTCGAGGACCCTTTCGGTGTCGCCCAGCTGCTGGAGGCACTGCGGGAGGAAGAGGCCAGCGATGCCGTCGCTACCCTGCTGGCTCGTGACCCCGCAGCCCACGCTAGCCTCGAGGACCCTTCCGGCGTCGCCCGGCTCCTAAGGACGCTGCGGGAGGCCGGGGCCAGCGATGCCGTTACCGCCCTGCTGGCTCGTGACCCTGCCGGTCACGCCAGCCTCGAGGACCCATTCAGTACCGCCCAGCTCCTAAAGACGCTGCGAGAGGCGGGCGCCGACGATGCGGTCACCGCCCTGGCTAACCGGGCCGTCAACGATACCTCGATCGACAACCCATTCGGGGTCGCCAGCCTGCTGGAAGCGCTGCACGAAGCTGAGGTCCGCGGTGCGATCAACGCTTTGGCTAGAAGGGCCGCCAATGCCGGCATGTTCAATCTCTTCGTTCACGCCAGTCCCGACATAGCCTCAATTTATAAATTGGGACAAGAACTAAGCGGACAGCCATCGCAATACTGGAAATGGAAAGAACCGAGCAGTCAGGACCATAATATGCAGATCCAACCTGGCACTTAGTGCCTCGTTCCCATCGCGCTAATCATGGTCGGTACTTGTCTCTGGCGCAGGCGGCATGTGACGGGCACGGACAATGTTAGATCCGTGGGTCCAGCCCTGTCGCGTCCGGTCAGCGTCTTGATCAGCTGGATCTGCTTTCAACCCATGATTCGTACGCGCCTCAGCGGCAACCTACGACTGCGGTGGCCACTGTCGGCTTCAAAGCTAACTCCCGGGCAAGCTGAGCGGACGGCACCGGATGGGCACGAACTGTACCCGGTCCTCGCTGTTGGCTCAGCGGAGACATACCGGCGGCCCGCTTCCTCTCAGCCTGAGCAAGCTTGTCCGCCCGATCCGGCGGGGGCTGAACCACACACAGGACAATCAGAACGCGAGCAGGCGGCTGTGCAGTTAGTGGCTCACCATTTCTCCGGCAGCCCGCGCCCCGCAGGTATCGGGCACCATGGTCGGACGGGCAGGCCTGCATGATTATGCGCGACGACCCCGCGACGAAACGCACGGATCTGCCGCGAGTCGCGCGTCCGCCGAACGTCGGACTCTGCTGAAACGTAGATTGCTGACCTGGGAAGACGCCGCGAACTCGCTTGCCAGTGTCCTGCGACGACAATCTCATTCGTCGGATCTACGACCGAACAACCCGGCAGAAGCGGGAAGGTGACGTGGTGCCGCAGTGACGCGGCTAACCAGGAGGCTGACGATGCATTCGGCGGTCCGCTCGTTCCGCACACCCGACGGCGTCACGCTTGGGGTCGAGCACTTCGGTGATGCTGCGGCACCCCTCCTGCTGCTCGCGGGTGGCACGACCATGCTGTCCTGGCCCGACCCGCTTTGCGCGGCGCTCGCTCGCGGCGGATGTCACGTTTGTGCGCTACGACCTGCGCGACTCCGGCACATCCACGACCGTCGACCCCGAGGCGCCGGCCTATACGCTGCGCGACCTCGCCGCCGACGCCGCCGCGCTCGCCCGCGGACTCAGCGAGCGACCGGCGCATCTGGCGGGTATCGGTGTCGGCGGGATGGTCGCCCAGATCGCCGCGCTCGACCACCCGGACGCGTTCTCGGCGCTCACCCTCGCCGGGACGCGACCGGTCGCACCTGGCCCAGTCGACGACGACCTGCCCGACCACGACGCGGCGACGATGGACCGACTGTTCGCGCTCCTGACGCCCGACTGGTCCGACCGCGCTGCCGTAGCGGAGTACGCCGCCGCCCGCGCGGCAATCCTCGGCGACGACCCGGCCGCGGCACGCGCGACCGCCGCGCGCGTCTTCGACCGCACACCAAGCACGCAGCCCGCGGTCCAGATGGCCAACCAGTTGCGCCTGGTGTTCTCCAAGCTCGACCGCACGCCGCGCTGGCGAGAGCGCCTGCCCACGCTCGCGATACCGGCGCTGGTGGTGCACGGTCGGGCGCGACAGGTTCTTCCCAGTCGGCAATGGCGAGGCGCTCGCGCGGAAGATCCCTGGCGCGCGGCTGCTCGTGCTCGAACAGGCCGCGACCGCGATCCCCGACACGGCTGCCGATGAGGTCGCAGCGGCGATGCTGGCGCGGTAGGCGGTCATTGTTCAGGGTCCAGCGGGCGCTATGGCCGCTGATCGGCTGTTGTGCCGATCCATCAGTCTCGCAGGTCTCATCGCCGTAAGGCGGTCGCAAAACGAGGCTTCGCGGCAGCCTCGTCACGCGCGGTGACAGAAATGATCAAGGAAGCTGCTGGCACGCCAAAGTGGAGAGCTGGTTCTCGTCAATCCGGCTGCTCAGTGACGCCGTCGTTGTCGAGGCTCTCGGCGACTTGAGCAACTGTCCGGCCTCGGACGCCGAGCCCACCATGTTTATGACGATGCAGCATTCGACCCGTCGTCGGCGGCTGCGACCGATGAGGCGTGCATTGGCGCGCCACAGGGCCGGTGACGGCGAATAGCTCGTTGTGGTCGTTACGCGGGTCGGAGTTCGAACAGCGGGTGGCGCCGAGCTTCGGCGAGGTAATCCTGCGGGGTGTCGTCGATGCGTATGCGGTATCGGCGTAGAAGGGCGACGGGCGGCCTAACGCGCGAGCCGAGCAACCTGCGCACGAAGCCCAACTGGCGGTATGGCTCGAGCACGCGCCGAAGAATCGCTGCCGCTTCATCGGATGGAACCTCGATGGCGTGAACCGGACAGCTACGGCCACCAGAATAGATTATGGTCGCCTCGCCTGCCGCGCGAAGGTTTCGGGCCCAGCCCGTCGCTCCGTAGCTCGCCTGGACATACGAGTGTCCATCGAAGTCCAGCATCGCGACCGGCGTTGTGCGCTCAATACCCGACCGGCGCCCGCGCACAATCAGGAGGATATTCGGTGCACCCGTCGGCACCCCGGCGGGGATCATCCGGCGGGCGAGCGGGTTGACTAGTCGGAAGAACCGCCGGGCAATCCGCTCGCGGAGGTCCGGCCGGGCGCTCGATGGACGATCACCTGTCATCGGCTGCCACTCCCCTCTGCGCTAGCAGCGCCTCACGGTAGTTCCTGCTCAGCCTATGTCGGGTGGCTCGATCGAGCGGCCACAGATGGACGCCAAGGGCAGTAGCCCGGTGAAAGTTCCGGACGCGTGCTCACGCCCGGCCCGCCCTGTCGCGCGCCGCCTGGTGGTGGTGGTGAGAAGCTGAGACGGCAGGCGGACAGGAAGGGATGTCAGCGGTGTATACCCAACGCGAGGCGGACGAGGCCCAGATCAAGCAGCAGGTGGCCAGGATCGCCGAGGGAATCCGGGCCAAGGATCTCGAGGGCCTGCGGCCGATATACGCGACAGACGTCGTGTCCTTCGACGTCGAGCCGCCGCTGCAGCACGTCGGGGTCGAAGCGAAGCTGAAGAACTGGGCGAACGTCTTTGCGGTCTTCCGGGACGCGGACTACGAGGTGCGCGGCCTGAGCGTCGCAGTGGGCGACGACGTGGCGTTCGGGCACTGCTTCGGCCGGCTCCATGGCACGCTGATGAATGGGACGGCGACCAAGGGCATCTGGGTCCGGGTCACGTTCTGCTTCCGGAAGCTCGACGGCGCTTGGCAGATCGTGCACGACCAGGCTTCGGTGCCGTTCGACGTGCTCAGCGGCCGAGGAGTGGCCGACCTCGAACCCTGACTGTTCTGAGCAGCCTGTCTGGACTCACCCGAGCAAGTTCTCCGGGCCCAGTCCGTGGACCGATGGTCCAGATCAGTTGAAGACGCGCCAGTGATCTCGCATAAGCATGCGGTCCAGCTCGCGACCCGGACTCACTCATCTGCCGCATACAGCGCGCGTCAGGTCAGGCAGGATCTGGCTGCCAGCGGCCAGGAGGTTGCCCGCATCATCGATGGCGCATGGGCCCGGCGGCGATCTCCGGCCCAGTCACGCCGCGCCCAGCCGACGGCGGGCATCGGCTGCATCGCTTGACAGCATCACGCTGGGTTACGGGAAGGTCAGAGGAGAACGCGCACGGAGCCGCCGATCGGCGTGGTTCGCGTCTCGTGCAGCATGATCGCAAACACCGCGCAGAATAATCAATCTGGTCACAAGATCGCCTGATCATGCCCGATGGGCGCCCAGATCTGCGCATTGCGCTGTGTAGTGCCTGTTTAGGTCCGGCTGATCGTTCGCCTGTTAGTGAACCATTCGCCCTTGCGCCGGTACGATTGTGCCGGTACGATCCGCTGCCGAATCATGCCTTACTTGAATCAAGGCGGCACCGCTGCGCCGCTGGCCCGACACTAGCGTCGGCTTCCGGCCCCGGAAGGCCGACTGACGCGCGCCGGGGCCATGTGGTCAGCTCGCCGCACTCGGATCAGCCAGGCCCGCCCGGCAGGCAACCGTTGCTGGGGCTGCCGCCTTCCTATGGCATCAGGGGCTTTGACCATTTGAGAACGCCAGGCTTCTTTCTACAGGATATCCGTTCTTGCAGGAGTCTTCAATAGACCAGATCACGGCGAAGTCGAAGAGGTCATTCGGTGCGCCAGGTCCATGGGCAAAACAGAATTCCGTTATTGCCGGGTATTGCATGCCTCGCGGGCTGGTGGTGTTAGTGTCAATTCCAAGCCCTACGATCGCATAGCCGTGTGACGCTACCCTTGGATCGTTTCTAATGTCGGTATATTGTTGAATATAGGCTTGCGGGTCTTCCGTTTCCATTGAATAGGCCTGGAAGTTGATATTCGGGCGAGCCCCTGGATCCTGCTGTGCAACCGCGTCATAGAGATTCAGGTACGTATCTAGAGTCCCAGTGAACGGAGCGACACTCCAGGGCAGCCCGCTTTGCAGGATGACGGAACTCATAATCGGAACAAAGGTGTCATCGAGACCATCCTCGTAATCGACGTCGACGCTGACCAATCCGTAGGTCTGGCCGATGTCGGTGATCGAGGAGACGGCGTTGTTGATCCAGGGCTGAGCATCACCCGGGATGGACCGCCACGGGAAAATGCCCCCGCCTAGACTCGCGGCGAAGTTGACCGCCGGATTCGCCGCCGTGACTTCTGTGAGATACTCTGGCGTGAAGTGAGTGGTATCCCACTGCGGCTGGAACATACCGTCGCCGTTGATATCATTTGCAAATGCCAAGACGAAGGTGCAGAGATTAACACCGGGAGCATCGGGTGGCGGTATTGGAACTTGAGTAAGGTCTATCGCTGAAGAGGCGCACCCCGGGTAGTTTGGATCGGGTGGTGGATCGTAGCCAGTATAGGCCCTAATATAGGTCATGATCGAATCTCTTCTGGAGAAGGTTGCGCTGATCGAATTGGGTGCGCCCTGCTGGAGTAACCTGAGTCAGGCTGTAAGATCCAGTTCTTGGTTGCGGGTGATGTGGTTGCGATGGTGCTCTTGCTACTGATTCAGACCAGTAGACGTCGAGGCCCATTGCTATCACCGTGCGGAGTTGGCGAGTAATTGTCAATACCTGGAAGATTATCTGAAACTCTTCATGCCCAAGATTAACGATCTTGGAATCCGCTGGTCAGAGCGCTGGGACAAGGTGGCGGCAGGGAGTTTTTATATAATCCACCTGTGACAAAGGTCACTCCGGCGCAGGACCAGAGCGACGAGGTGGGGCGCGTTGACGGAGCGCCAACGGTCTTGCGCTGACTCGATGAGCTTGAACGCTATGGCAAGCCCTGCCCCCCGCGAGCCGGGCCGGCCTGTCAGATTGGCTCTGGGTGCTTGCTTATGCCCGATACGTGCCCAGGTCAGCTCGCCGCGCTACATCGTGCCTGGTCACGGTGGGGTAGCTCGGTTCCCTGAAAGCGAATGATCCGCCAAAGTCCGGCCCACTTGGTGCGTCATCTGGTCGGTGGGGCGACGCCAGAACTGGAACATCTGTATGCAACTGCGGCGCCGTGACGGCCAAGCGTCAGCCGCAAATAGTCGGCAGGGAGACTGTGGATTGGAGCTTCCGGCCCGGCTTCCCCGGTTTGAGGTAGTACGGGCATAGGGTCGGGAGCCTGGGTCCCGGCCTGACCTCCGATTCGGCTGACGCCGTCTCGGGTTGTCCTGCGAAACGATCTGTCGGCCGGGCCCCAGTTTCTGGCACCCACCGGCGGTGCCGGTCTGATCTGCCTGGCCTGGACTAGAGGCCGGGGTTTCACAGGTCCGACGGCCAGCGGGTGCGTGCCATCCCTTCAACCTGAGAAAAGAGATGGCATTGACCATCGTAGAGGCACGCGCCATTACCGGCGGGGTCGATACTCACGCTGACACGCATGTGGCCGCCGCGCTCGACCCGGTCGGCGGGCTGCTCGGCGTCCGGGAGTTCCCGGCTACCCCGGCCGGCTACGGCGGCCTGCTGGGCTGGCTCGGCGGGTTCGGGACGGTGTGCCTGGTCGGGATTGAGGGGACCGGCAGCTACGGAGCTGGCCTGACCCGTCACGTCATCGCGGCCGGTGTCCGGGTCGTGGAGGTGGACCGTTCCGACCGGCAGGACCGCCGCCGGCAGGGCAAGTCCGATCCCCTGGATGCGGTGAGTGCGGCCCGGGCCGCACAGTCCGGCCGGGCCCGCGGCGCGCCGAAGGGCCGGGACGGGACCGTGGAGGCGATCCGCGCGCTGATGGTCGCCAAGCGCAGTGCCGGCTCCGAGCGGACCCAGACGATCAACCAGGCCAGAGCCCTGATCCTGACCGGGCCTGATGACGTGCGCACCCGGTTCGCCCGGCACACGGTGGCTGCGCTGGTGGCCGAGACGGCGTCGCTGCGGCCCCGCCCCGGTGACGTCGTCGGCTACGCCGTCCGTGTCGCCCTGCGCGAGCTGGGACGACGCGCGGAGTTCCTCAACGGCCAACTGCAGCGCCTCGACGAGCTCATCGTCCCTCTCGTCACAGCGCATGCCCCCGGGCTGCTCGCCCTCTACGGGATCGGCCCTAACACCGCGGCGCTGCTGCTCATCGCGGCCGGGGATCACCCCGAACGGCTGCGCAGCGAGGCCGCCTGGGCGCACCTGTGCGCCGCCGCGCCCATCCCCGCATCCTCCGGCAAGACCGTCCGCCACCGCCTCAACCCCGGCGGCGACCGCCAGGCCAATCACGCCCTGTGGCGGATCGTGTTCACCCGCATGGGCTCCGACCCGGCCACCCGCGCCTACGTCGAACGCCGCACGGCAGAAGGAAAATCGAAGGCGGAAATCATGCGCTGCCTCAAGCGTTACGTCGCCCGCGAGGTCTACCCCCACCTTCGCGCCGCCCGCTAGCACCCGCCTACCCCGGGGACGGCCTGACCCGATATTCGGCTGCCGCTCCTGCTGGCCTTCGAACGATTCGTCGGCCGTCCCCGGTCTCATCGGCCTGCCTGCTGGCAGCGTGACCTAATAAGAGCTTGCCCTCCTACCCGGAGCGGCCCGTCCCTGTCTTGTCCGCATCCCGGCAACCCCGGCCCGAGCACCGTCCGCTGAATCCCAGAAAGCAGCCATGCCAGCCGTCAGCGTTGAGATCGATACCGGCTCCTCCAGCATCCGGGGACAGCCTCCCGGGCGATCCTGGCTCATCCGGCTTCGCCGAGGCCATCGGAGTGTCATCACCACCATCGGCTTGTCCCGCACCAGCGCCGAGCGCCTCGCCGAACAGATCACCGATCTCCTGGCTGAACCCGAACCCAAAGGGCCTTGACAGGACATAGGAGCATCGATCTGCGTGGTTGGTCAGCCGTGGGTGGCCTTGTCGTCTGTCACGTGCCGTTACGACCGCGGCTTGGTGTCTCGTCAGGCGGTCTTCCGCGATGACCGCGTGCTGCGGTCCTGACTGGCCATCTTCGACCGCCCGGCCAGTGCGTGCCGTCCTGCCGCGCCATCTCGCCGGCCGCCGGCCGCCGGGCAGCCAGCCTGAGCAGGAAGCGCAGCCTGAGCCGACCTTGCCTGCCAGCCCGCCGCGAGCTGAGCCGCAGCGCCGGGCGCTGAGCCAGGCTCAGGCGCAGCCAGGAACTGAGCCTGTCCCAGGAGCTGAGCCTGGCTCAGGCGCAGATCCGGGGAGCTGAGCCAGTGCATCCCCGGCGCGGGCGCGGCGATGCCAGCACGGCTCAGCGGCGCGATCCCTCGCGCCAGCAGCTGCGCCGCGGCCGTAGCATGCTCCAGGACCGGGCCCGTGCCGCCCGCCTGCCCGGGCGGCAACCGCGCCGTGCCGCCAGGCCGCACGCCACTCGGCACGACCGGGCACCTCGCTAGCTATGCGGCGCCCGCGCGCAGGACCAGGTGCGTGTGCGGGTGCGGCGAATGCAAGCCCGCAACAACTCAGGGCAGTACCCGCTCATACCAGCAGAGCGCCAAAGTCGCTGCCGAGGACGGCTGGCCTCGTACCTCGCTGCTACCCAACGCGCTACCCGGCATCCCGGAAACTCGCGGAACGATATTCGAATTTTCTCTGTGACCTTGGGTGGAGCTATGGGGATTCGAACCCCAGACCTCTTGCATGCCATGCAAGCGCTCTACCAACTGAGCTATAGCCCCTCGGGAGCACCCGGCCTGTCGGGCCGCAGCGCCCCGCCAGTGTACAAGAAACTTGCCAGCAACTGTCCCCGGCCTACGCCGCTACGGCCGGCCCGACGGCCGCCAGCCGGTCGGCTGCTGCTGCTGCGACTTACCCTGGCGCCGCGACAGGTGCCGCATCTGCTGCCAGCCCCCGGTCAGGCACCGGCTCGGGCAGCGTCCCGACATTGTGCTCAAGCAGCCGCCACCGGCCGGAGCGGCGGCCGAGTACGGACCAGGCACAGTTAGACAGCGACCCGAGCAGCCGTTCCCGCTCGGGCAGCCCGAGCAGGCGTGACATTCCCACGCCGATCGCGGCGCCGTGGCTGACGACCACGGTCAGCGTGCCGCCGGGCATGTTGTCAGCGATCCGCTCGAAGGCCCCGGCCGCGCGGTCAGCGACAGCTGCAGTCGGCTCACCGTCCGGCGGCGACCAGGTCTGGTACGCCTCCGGGTAAAACTCCCTGATCTCCCGATCGGTCAGCCCTTCCCAGGCACCGCCGTGGCGTTCCCGCAAGTCCTTGTCCAGGCTCACCGGCAGGCCGGTCAGCCGGGCCAGCGGCTCGGCGGTGTTGACCGCCCTGGCCAGGTCAGAGGAGTAGATCGCATCCGGCTTCAGCGCCGCGATCAGCAGCGCGGCACGCCTGGCCTGCCGCCTGCCGGTCTCGTTGAGCCCGATGTCGCTCTGGCCCTGGAAGCGCCGCTCCAGGTTCCACTCCGTCTGGCCGTGCCGCCACAGCAGCAGCGTGACCGGCCTTCCCGCGGCACGATCTGGCACCGGGCCGGCAGCAGGGTCCGGCCCGACGTCCTCGCCGGGCCCCGGGTCAGCGCCGGGATCGGGACGCGCCGCGGTCAGCGCGAGTCCCTGGAGCGGAGGCCAGCACTGCCGCCCGTACCGCCGCGGCCGCCCGTACCGCCACGACCGTCCATGCCGCCACGACCGTCAACGCCGCCGCCGGAGCCACTAAGACCGCTGGCACCACCAGCGCGGCCCGCAGTCACCGGCTCGGGCAGCGGGATCACCGGGCAGTCCTTCCACAGCCGCTCAAGCGAGTAGAACACCCGCTCCTCGGCATGCTGGACGTGGATGACCACGTCAAGGTAGTCGAGCAGCACCCACCGGCCTTCGCGCTCGCCTTCCCGGCGCACCGGCTTGGCCCCGGCCTTGCGCAGCTTGTCTTCGATTTCATCGACGATGGCCTTGACCTGGCGGTCGTTGGCGGCCGAGCAGAGCAGAAATGCGTCGGTGATGACAAGCTGCTCGCTCACGTCGTAGGCAATGATGTCGGTAGCGAGCTTGTCCGCCGCGGCCCCGGCGGCGATCGTCACTAGCTCGACTGCCCTGTCAGTGGCGGTCACGTGCGCTGCTCGTCCTCCTCTGCTGAGCCTTGCCCCTACCATCGCACAGTTAGCGCCGGGGTTGGCACAAGCCAGTTCAGGGTATCTCGGCGAACCAGGTGAGCAGGTTCATCTGGCGGGGCGCGCGCCGGCCGGACCCGCGCGTCGCCGGACCCGCGCCCGGACCCGCGCCTCGCCGGACCCGCGCCTCGCCGGACCCGCGCCTCGCCGGACCCGCGCCTCGCCGGACCCGCGCCCGGCCTGGCTAGCCCCGCGCCCCGTGGCCGAAGCCACCGTCCTCCTGGTCCTGGTACAGGCCGCGTTTCGCGATGTACTGCACGATCCCGTCCGGGACCAGGTACCAGATCGGCTCGCCGGTGCGCACCCGGGCCCGGCATGCGGTGGACGAGATCGTCAGCGCCGGGATCTCGATCAGGCTGACCCGCTCGTCCGGCAGGCCTGCGCCGGACAGCCGGTGCCCGGGCCGGGTGCAGCCGACGAAGTGCGCGAGCTCGAACAGCTCATCCGCGTCCTGCCAGGACATCAGCTGGTCAAGCGCGTCAGCGCCGGTAATGAAGAAAAGCTCGGCGTCGGCGCCCCTGGCCGCCCGCAGCTCATGCAGGGTGTCGATGGTGTAGGTCGGACCCGGCCGGTCGATGTCCACCCGGCTGACCGAGAACCGCGGGTTGGACGCGGTCGCGATGACCGTCATCAGGTACCGGTCCTCGGCCTCCGACACCAGCCGGTCGTCCTTCTGCCAGGGCCGGCCGGTCGGCACGAACACGACCTCGTCCAGCGAGAAGAAATGCCCGACCTCGCTCGCCGCGACAAGGTGGCCATGATGGATCGGGTCGAAGGTGCCGCCCATCACGCCGATCCGCTTGGCGGGTGATCCCCCAGCGTCCATGCCGAGAGGGTAACCGGCGGCCACCGCGCACCCGGCGAGCAGCCTCTGGAAAGACACGTCCCGGGGGCATCTCGGGCAAGAATGAGACGGCTTGCCGCGGTTAGCGCATGATGGCCATAATTAACGGGATTTTCGCCCGCCAGTGCCAGCCCGGTAGGACATGCCGGCGAGATGGCCCGTGCCCGCTTCGCCGCCGGCGGAGATCGGGCCGGTGGCCCCGGCTGCCGGGACGGCTACCCCCGTGGAGGACAGATGCCGACAAGCCCCGGCCGAATCCTGACCAGCCATGCGGGCAGCCTGCCGCGCCCGGAAGGGCTGATCGAGCTCAACCGCGAGCGCGCGCTGCGCGCGGCCGCCGACCCCGCCGCCGTCGTCGATGACGAGGATTTCAGGCGCGAGCTCAGCGCCGCGGTTACCGACGTCGTCGCGCGCCAGCAGGCGACCGGCGTCGATCTGGTGAACGACGGCGAGTACGGCCATTCGATGGACCACCGCTACGACTTCGGCCCGTGGTGGACCTACGTCTTCCAGCGCCTGGCCGGGCTCGAGATGGTGCCGCCCGGCGAGATCAGGCCGCCGCGGACCAAGCCGGCCGAGCCCGGCGCGGTCGTCCTGGCAACCTTTCCCGAGCGCAGGGACTGGGTCCAGTTCAGCGAGGCCTACGGCGATCCGAACTCTGGCGTCGCGCTGCCCAACCGGGAGAACAGGCCCCTGGTGCCGGTCTGCCGGGCCCCGGTCACCTACCGCGGCACCGAGGCGATGCAGCGCACGATCGACGACTTCAAGTTAGCGCTGGCGGCCGCCGGGCGCACCGAAGGATTCCTCAACGCGGTCGGCCCGGCCAGCTGCGCGCGATTCGCCAACGAGTTCTACGAGGACGACGAGGAGCTGCTTTTCGCCTGCGCGGATGCGATGCGCACGGAGTACGCGGCGATCATCGACGCCGGGCTTTCGCTGCAGATCGACGATCCGGCCATCGCGGAGAACTGGGACCAGATAAATCCAGCGCCGACGGTGGAGGCCTACCAGCGCTACACCTTGGTCCGCGTCGAGGCGCTCAACCACGCGCTCCGCGGGCTGCCTGCCGAGCGCATCCGCTTCCACCTGTGCTGGGGCAGCTGGCATGGCCCGCACGTCACCGACCTGCCGATGGCCGACATCGTCGGCCTGCTGCTCGCGATCAACGCGAGCGCCTACTCGTTCGAGGCTGCCAACGTCAGGCACGAGCATGAGTGGAGGGTATGGCGTGAGGTCAGGCTGCCCGACGGCAAGGTGATCCTGCCCGGCGTGGTCGGCCATTCGACGAACGTGGTTGAGCATCCGGAGCTTGTCGCCGACCGGATAGTCCGCTACGCGGACATCGTCGGCAGGGACAACGTGGTCGCCTCCACCGACTGCGGGCTCGGCGGCCGGGTGCACCCGCAGATCGCCTGGGCGAAGCTCGGCACGCTCGCCAGCGGAGCCGAGCTCGCGTCCCGGCGGCTCTGGCCCTGACCCGCTCCGCCGGCCGGCCCGCCCGGGCAGTGAGTTAGCTTCTCCGCATGACGTGGCAACCGGAACTGGACGAGCTTGGCCGCAGGCAGGCGCGGGCGGACCAGATGGGCGGCCCGGACAAGATCAGGCGCCAGCATGACGCCGGGCGGCTGACGGTCCGGGAGCGCCTGGCCGCGCTGCTCGACGAGGACTCGTTCCATGAGATCGGGGCCCTGGCCGGCACGGCCGCGTATGACGGCGACGGCGAGCTGGCTGCCTTCACGCCGGCGAACTTCGTCATGGGGACCGGCCGCATCGCCGGCCGCAAGGTCGTGCTCGGCGGCGACGACTTCACCATCCGCGGCGGCGCTGCGGACGCCGCGATCATCGGCAAGCAGGTCTACGCCGAGCGGCTGGCGAACGAGCTGCGGCTGCCGCTCGTCCGGCTGGTCGAGGGCACCGGCGGCGGCGGCAGCGTGAAGATGCTCGAGCAGACGGGGCACACCTATGTCCCGGTCAACCCGGGCTGGGACCTCGTCGTCGACAACCTGTCGGTCGTGCCGGTGGTCGCCGCCGGGCTCGGGCCGGTGGCCGGCCTCGGCGCCGCCCGGCTCTGCATGGCCCACCTGTCGATCCTGGTCGAGGGCACGGCGCAGCTGTTCGTCGCCGGGCCGCCGGTGGTCAGCAGCGGGACCGGCGAGAATCCGGACAAGGAGCAGCTCGGCGGGTCCGGCGTGCACGCCCGCAACGCCGCGGTGGACCTGATCGCGGCATCCGAGGCTGAGGCATTCACGCTGATCAGGCGGTTCCTGTCGTACCTGCCGCCGAGCGCGCAGCAGAATCCGCCGGTGGCCGGCGGCGATGACCCGGCCGGGCGGCGCGACGAGGCGCTGCTGTCCGCGATCCCGCGAGACCGGCGGCAGCCGTACCGGATCCGGCCGATCCTGGCCGCGGTCTTCGACGCCGGCTCTGTGCTGGAGATACAGCGCTACGGCGGGTCGGTGGTCACCGCGCTGGCCAGGCTCGATGGCCACCCGGTCGGCGTGGTGGCCGGCGACCCCTACTTCGCCGGCGGCTGCCTGACCGTCGAGGGCGCCGAGGCGCTCACCCGGCTGGCCGACCTGTGCTCCACCTTCCACCTGCCGATCGTCACGTTCACCGACCAGCCCGGGCTGCTGATCGGCACCCGGGCCGAGCAGCGCGCCACGATCAGGCACGGCGTGCGCGCGATCAGCGCCGTCTACCAGGCAGCGGTGCCCGGTGCCGAGATCATCGTGCGCCGCGTCTTCGGCGTCGGCGGCGCCGGACTGACCAACCGGCACCGGCTGATCCGCCGGTGGGCCTGGCCGTCGGCTGACTGGGGCTCGCTGCCGGTCGAGGGCGGGACCGAGGCCGCTTACCGGGCCGAGCTTGAGCGCGCCGACGATCCGGCCGCCGCGCTTGCCGCCATCAGGGCACGGCTTGACGCCGTGCGCAGCCCGCTGCGGACCGCGGAGCGGTTCGGCATCGAAGAGATCATCGACCCGCGAGAGACCAGGCCGCTGCTGTGCGACTGGGTACACGACGCCTACGCCATATTGCCCGCCAGCCCGGGCAGGCCGTCCTTCGGCACCCGGCCCTAGGCCTTCCGGGCCTAAGCCTCCTGGCGCCCGGGCCTCCTGGCCCCGCGCCTCCTGGCCCTGGGCCTCCGGCCGGTGGCCGGCCACGATCCCTGCCTCGGCCACGATCGCGGACGCGGTCACCCCGGCGAAGCCGGCCCGCTGCAGCAGCATGGTCCAGGTCTCCATCGACACCGGGCGTTCCTGTACCCGCAGCAGGTAGCGCAGGGCGTTCTTGGCGATCCGCCACCACCCGCCCGGGCCCTTCCTGGCCAGGGCCGCCACCTTGGACCTGATGATCGCCCGATCCCGGCCTGACCCGCCGCGGCCGAACATCATGTCGGCGATGACGAGCCTGCCGCCGGGGCGTAGCCAGCCGTAAGCGGCCGTTACCAGGCGGGCCTTGTCGGCATCGCGCAGGTGATGCAGGGCATAGCTGGAGACCACCAGGTCAACGCTCTCCGGTGGCAGCACCACTTCCTCGATCGGCATCGCCAGGCCATCGAGCCCAGCGATGCCGAGCCGCCGGGCTTCGGACTGCAGGCCGCGGATCATGGCGGAGCTGACATCCACGGCGAGCACCTGCGCGCCGCGCTCGGCTAGCGGCAGGCTGATCTGCCCGGTTCCGCAGCCCAGGTCGACGACCTGGGCATCCGGCCTGCTCCCGGCCTGGCCGATGACGGCGGCGGTGACCTTGCCGAGCCCGGCCGATCCGTGCTGATCCCAGCTGGCCACCCGGCCGGACCAGACCCGGCGCTGGCGGCGGACCGCGCGCTCCGTCGCGAACCTGGCCAGTGCGTGCCGGTCGGCGCCTGATCCTGGCTCGGTGCCGGGCACCGGGGCAGGCCGCCCACGGTCGGTGGCCGGGCTGCCGCCGGCTGGCGGGAGCACCTGGCTGCCGGACACCGGATTATTGCTCGAATTCATTTCTTCAGGCTAGGCGGCTATTACGCTATTCACCGCCATCAGTGCTTTCGGATCTGGCAAAGAATTCGGCATTTCATGAAGTTTTCATTAAGCTGGCAGAACGCGGACTCCGCGGCCTGCATGGCTGATTGCGAATGCGCGTAAATCACAATTCCGGGTGCCGGTAAATTTAGCTTCCCGGCGGCCAGAGGCGGTAGCCTGCTCGGGTGAGCCGGAGCACGGAAAGAACGGACGGGGCTGCGCCCGGCCGGGCGAGCCGCCATGGACCGGACGCTGGCCAGGGCCGGCGGCTGCGCCCGGCGCTGGCGGCCGTTGCCGCTGTCGCGGTGCTGGCCGGCGGCGTGTTCCTGGCGGTCGAAGGCGCGGCCGGCGGCACTCCCGGGCACCCGGCAGGCTCGCCTGCGGCCGGCTCGGCCCCGGCCGCCGGCGCTTCATCGGCTGCGCCGCAGCGCGCCGTGCACCTGCCGGTCGGCAAGATCGGCAGCTACCAGGTCACCGACCGGTCCTTCGTCTTCGTGCACACCTCCGGTGCGCGGGCCGACGGCCGCCGGGTGCTGCCCACGCTGGTCAGGTACCCGGTCATCCCGGCCAGCGCGCGCGCCGCCGGGCGGCTGGCCAGGGGCCAGTTCCCGGTTGTCGTCTTCGCGCCCGGCTACCTGCAGTGCGAGCGCAGCTACCGCTGGCTGCTGCGCACCTGGGCGAGCGCAGGCTACGTGGTGGCCGCGGTCGAGTTCCCGCGCACCAACTGCCACGTCGCCAGCCCGGACGAGGCAGACCTGGCGAACCAGCCTGCTGACGTCGGCTTCGTCATCCGGCGGCTGCTTGCCGCCAGCGGCCGCCCGGGCGGCGCCCTGGCCGGGCTGCTGAATCCGGCGGCCATCGCCGTGGCCGGCCACTCTGACGGCGGCGATACCGTCGCCGCCCTGGCCGCCAACACCTGCTGCCTGGACCGCAAGGTATCGGCCGCGGTCGTCCTCGCCGGGGCGCAGTGGCCGCCGCTCGGCGGCTCCTATTTCGCTCGCCGGAGCCCGCCGGTCCTGTTCGTGCAGGGCAGCGCCGACAATATCAACCCGCCGGCGGACAGCCAGCAGATGTACCGGGCCGACATTACCGGCCCGCGCTATTACCTCGACCTCTTCGGCGCCGGCCACCTGACCCCCTATGAGGGCCACGGGCCGCCGGAACCGATAGTGGCGCGGGTTACCACCGACTTCCTTGACCGGTATCTGGCCGGGCAGCGGCCCGCTGCCGCGGCGATGCGGCGGGCCGGCGATGTGGCCGGGGTGGCAGCCCTGCTGCGCGGCGGGAACCCGCCGCCCTGACCAGGCCGCCGGCGCGGCTGCCGCGCTTACTGCCCCAGTGAGCCAGGATCGGCCGGCACGTCGATGGCGTGCTCCCTGAGCGCCTCGATGGGCACTATGTCGAGCGCCCGCTGATGGGTCGAGGCCAGCACGACGTACGCTGCGGCGCCGTCATGGTGCGCCCGCAGCCAGTTCGCCGCGGTCACGCACCAGCGGTCCCCCGGCACCAGCCCGGGGAACTCGTACTGCGGCGCCGGGGTGCGCAAGTCATTCCCGATCCGGCGCTGATGGTCAAGGAACTCCGCGGTCACCACCGCGCAGATCGTGTGGCTGCCCCGGTCTTCCGGCCCGGTGTTGCAGCAGCCATCCCGGTAGAACCCGGTAACCGGGTCGGCGCCGCACGGCTCGAGCTCGCCGCCAAGCACATTGCGATCGGCCATCTGCCCAGTATCCCGCACCGGCGCGGCCGGGCAATCAGTCCAGGCCACGGGCCGGGGGCTGCTGGCGGCCGGCCCGCTGCTCCGCTGGCATCGGCTCGGGGCGGATAGAACATTGCCGGTGCCCGGTCCGCCGCCATCTGCATCGACCTCCGCTCGCTGGACCTACGATGGCAGGTATGACCTCTGTGCCCGACCGCTCCCGGGTGCGTCTCCCCGGTATCAGCTCACGCGCTTACGAGCATCCCGCCGACCGTTCCGCGCTGGTGGCGATGCGCAAACTGACCGGGTTCGACGTGCTGCTGCGCCGTCTGGCCGGGCTGTTCAGCGACCGCAGCCTGCGGCTGATGTTCCTCGCCAGCGGCGTGAAGGCGTCCCAGGAACAGTTCCCGCAGCTTTACCAGGCGATGCTGGACGGCGCCTACGTACTTGACCTGCCGACGGTTCCCGAGCTTTTCATCTACCAGGACCCGACCTGCAACGCGATGACGCTCGGCACCGACAAGCCGTTCATCACGATCACGACCGGCCTGGTGGACCTGCTCGACCCAGAGGAGATCCGGTGGGCGATCGGGCATGAGCTCGGGCACGTGCTGTCCGGCCATTCGGTGTACCGGACGATGCTGTTCCACCTGATCAACCTGGCCCGCCGGATCGCCTGGATGCCGATCGGCTACATCGGCCTGCGGGCGATCATCTGGGGCCTGGAGGAGTGGTACCGCAAGTCCGAGCTGTCCTGTGACCGGGCCGGCCTGCTGGCCGGCCAGGACGTGGAGTCCGGCCGCCGCGCGCTGATGAAGCTGGCCGGCGGCTCCCGGATGTCCGAGCTGAGCCACGACGCGTTCCATGACCAGGCGCGCGAGTACGACGCCGTCCCGGACGTCAGGGACGGCCTGCTGAAGCTGCTCCAGCTTGAGGGCAACACCCACCCGTTCGCCGTGGTCCGGTTCGCCGAGCTGGACCGGTGGGCGGCCGAGGGCGAGTACCGCGACATCCTGGCCGGCCGCTATCCGCTCCGCGAGGACGACGCCACCGCCTCGGTCAGCGAGGAGGTCAAGGCGGCGGCGCGGTCCTACCAGGAATCCTGGACCCGGACATCAGACCCGTTCGTCGGCATCGTCCGCAACGTCGCCGAGAGCGCGGCCGTGGCGGGCGAGCGCCTGTTCGGCCGGTTCGGCAACCGCGACGACAACTAGGCCGGCCCGGCTTCAGCCGACGTCGTCGACGGAGACGACCGGCTTCAGGCCCGCCAGGACGCCCGGCGGCTGGCCCGGGTGCACGACGCCGAGGCGCTGGGTTGCCCTGGTCAGCGCGACGTAGAGGTCGTTGAGCCCGCGCGCCGACTCGGCCAGGATCTGGCCGGGATCCGCGATCAGCACGTAGTCGAACTCCAGGCCCTTGGCCTGCCGGACGGTCAGCACGACGACCGGGCTCTCCAGGTCCGGGTCCCCGGCGGCCCCGGCGTCATCCCCCGCGGCGGCGGCCCTGCGTCCGGCCACGGCGGCGCTGAGCTCGGCAAGCCGGGCCGCGGGCACGATCACCGCCAGCCGGCCGTCGCCGGCCTGCGCGGCGGCGCGCCCGGCGGCCGCCGCCACCGCGCCGGCCAGCTCGCCGGGAGCCGCCTGCAGCCGCCACGGCGCGGTGCCCGACTCCCGCACCGATCGCGGCAGCTCGAGTTCCGGGTCGATCGCGGCCAGCACGTCCGCGGCAACCGCCATGATCTCGGCCGGCGTCGCGGTAGTTGATCGTCAGCCCGGCCAGCCGCCAGCGGTCCCCCAGGTACGGGCCGAGCATCTGCTCCCAGGACGCCGCGCCGGCCAGGTCGCCGGTCTGCGCGACATCCCCGACGATCGTCATCGACCTGGCCGGGCAGCGGCGCATCAGCATCCGCCAGCCCATCTCGGAAAGCTCCTGCGCCTCGTCCACGATGACATGGCCGAAGGCCCAGGTCCGGTCGCCGGCGGCTCGCTCCGCCGCGGTCAGGTACTGATCTTCCTCATGCCGGGCCGCCAGCCTGCTGGCATCCACCAGGTCGGCGCCCATCAGGATCTCGGGATCGTCCTCCTCATCCCTGGCCATGATGTCGAGCACGCCCTGGGCGTAACCTTCCCTGGCCCGGCGCTCGCGTTCCGCCCGGGTCCGTGCCGCCAGGTCGTCCTCGCCGAGCAATTCCGCCGCCTCGTCGAGCAGCGGCACGTCGGCGGGCGTCCAGTCGCGGCCGGCCCCGCGCAGCAGCAGGGCACGCTCGGCCGGGGTGAACCTCGGCGCGGCCGATGCCAGCCGGCGCTCCGCGGCGAACAGCTCGGCCAGCAGCCGCTGCGGGGTCAGCACCGGCCACAGCCGGTCGATCGCGGCGCGCACTCCCGGGTCGGCGCGCAGTTCCCGGCGCAGCTCGGCGACGTCCGCTTCGTCGAGCAGGTTGCCCTCGCCCAGCACGTTGGCGCCGAGCCGGCCCGCCACCTGCCGGGTCAGCGCGGTCAGCATCTCCCGGACGAAGACTCCCCTCGCCTGGTTGTGCGGCCGCCGGGACCGGCGGGCCCGCTCCCGTGCCTTGGCGCACGCCTGCCTGCTGAGCACGTACGTGTCGCGGTCGAACGTCACCTCAAGCCCGCCGGGCGGCACCCGCTGCCGGTCGCGCACCGCGGTGGCGATCACCTTCGCCATCCTGATGCTGCCCTTGATCACCGCGGTCTCCGGCGGCTCGGCCGCGGTGGCCGTGATGCCCGGGTACAGTCCGGCCATGGTGGACAGCAGCACGCTTGTCTCGCCGAGCGACGGCAGTACCTGCCCGATGTAGCTGAGGAACGTCGGGTTCGGGCCGACCACGAGCACGCCGCGCTTCAGCAGCTGCCGCCGGTGGGTGTAGAGCAGGTAGGCGGCACGGTGCAGGGCGACGGCAGTCTTGCCGGTACCCGGGCCGCCTTGCACCACGAGGACCCCGGCCAGCGCGGAGCGGATGATGTGGTCCTGCTCCGCCTGGATGGTCTCGACGATGTCGCTCATCCGCCCGGTGCGGCTGGCGCTCATCGCGGCCAGCAGCGCCGACTCGCCGGTCAGCCCTTCGCGGCGGTTCGGGTCGGCAGCGGCAAGGTCGAGCACCTCGTCGTCGAGGCCGGTGACCTTCCTGTCCCTGGTCTCGATATGCCGCCGCAGCAGCACGTTCTCCGGCGCCACGGCGGTGGCCAGGTAGAACGGCCGTGCCGCCGACGCGCGCCAGTCCATCAGCAGCTGCTGGTAGTCCTCGGTGTCAGCCGTGCATCCCGATCCGGCCGATGTACCGGCGCTCGCCGTCACGGAAGTCAAGCCGGCCGAAGCAGAGCCCGTTCTCGGCCGCGTCGAACTGCGCGATCTGCTGGCCGTACAGCACGCTGAACGCCTCGCGCTCGGTCCTGGCCTGGTGCGTGCCGCCAGCTTGCCGCAGCACGGCGGCGAGCCTGCCTGATGTCCGTTCCCGCAGTTCGTCGAGGCGCCGGTAAAGCATCGAGATGTAGCCCTGCTCGAGGTCAATGTCCTCGTCTGACAACCAGAATCCCCTTCGAGCGCAGCGTCTCGGCCGCCTCCGCCAGCGGCCGGCCGGATGCCGCTACGGGCGCCGGCATCCGCGAAGGTCAAGCATAGATGCGGTCCGGGAGGTCCGGCGACGCCGCGGCCGCGGGGGAACTCGCCACCGCTGTCCCGCGCTCGCCCGGCGGCCAGGTCAGGAATCCCGGCGGGCCGGACGGTGGCCAGGCCCGGCCGCCGCTCCGTTACTAGCCGCCCGGCCGGCCGCGGCCGCCGTCGCGGCGGCCGAGCTGCCCTCGAGCTGCAGCTGCGGCACGATGGGCTCCATCCACCGCGGCATCCACCACGCGTGCTTGCCGAGCAGCGCCATGACCGCGGGCACCAGGATCATCCGCACGATCGATGCGTCGATCAGCACCGCGACAGCCATGCCTACCGCCAGCATCTTCACCGCGGCCTGGTCATTCAGCACGAAGCTGGAGAACACGACCACCATGATGCCGGCCGCGGTGGTGATCACCCGGGCGGTGCTGCCGATGCCGATCGCCACGCTGCGGTGCGCGTCGTCGGTCGCGATCCACGACTCGTGCACCCGGGAGAGCAGGAAGACCTCGTAGTCCATGGACAGGCCGAAGACGATCGCGAACACCATCATCGGCACGTACGCCGGGATGGGCGACGTGGTGTGCACGCCGATCAGGCTGGCGCCCCAGCCCCACTGGAAGACCGCGACGATCACGCCGAAGGCCGCCCCGATCGACAGCAGGTTCATGATCGCCGCCTTGGTGGCGATCACCACCGACCGGAATGCCATCGTCAGCAGGATGAAGGCGATCGCCACGACGACGAGGATCAGGATCAGCATCCGGCTGCTGATCTGGTCGGTGAAGTCGACGTTGCCCGCGGTGGTTCCGGTCACGTAGCTGGTGGCGTGGTACTTCGGCAGGACGTCGTCGCGGAGCCGCTTCACCAGCGAGACCGTCCCCTTCGCCTGCGGCGACGTGGTCGGCACCGCGTTGAACACCGCCACGGTGGCCGGCTTGTTCACCGCGGCCGGCGACACCGAAGCGACCCCGCTGGCGCCGGCCACGCCCTTGGTCATGGAGTCAAGCAGCGACTGGTCCGCCGAGCTTGACTGCTTGGGCAGCTTCACCACGACCGTCAGCGGGCCGTTGGCGCCAACGCCGAACCCTTCGGTGATGAGGTCGTAGGCGCGGCGGCTGCTGTCGGTGGTGGGGTTCGTCCCGTTGTCCGGCTGGCCGAGGTTGATCGACAGCAGCGGGATCGCCAGCACGAGGAGCACTAGCACGCTGGCGATGCCCCACGGCCACGGCTGCCCGCTGACCCTGCGTCCCCAGCGGGCGAAGGCGCTGCGCTCGTGCTTCTCGTCGGTGACGGTGGCGGTCTGCTTAGCCTGCTGCTGCGCCGATATGCCCGCCCGGTGTGCGCGGGCGCGCGCCTTCAGCGACCGCACGTTGTTCTTCACCAGGCCCATGAACGACGGGACCAGCGTCAGCGCCGCGCACATCGTGATGGCGACGACGACGGCCGCGGCCAGCCCCATCGAGCCGACGAATGGCACTCCGGAGATGTAGAGGCCGAGGATCGCGACGACGACGGTGCTGCCGGCGATGACGATCGCCGCGCCCGACGTGCCCTCGGCCAGTGATGCGGAGCGGATGACGTCCATGCCGTTGTCGAGCTGCTCGCGGTGCCTGGCCGTGAGGAACAGCCCGTAGTCGATCGCGACGCCGAGGCCGAGCAGCGTGGCGACGGTCGGCGCCGTGGTGGGGAAGGTGGTCAGGGAGGCGAGCAGCCCCACCACCGCCAGGCCCGCGCCCACGCTGAAGATCGCGGACACCAGCGGGATCGCGGCCGTGATGAACGAGCCGAACATGAAAAGCAGCAGCAGCAGCGCGCAGGCCAGGCCGATGATCTCGGACACCGTGTCGCCCGTCTGCTGGCCGATCTCCCCGGCGCCGCCGCCGTACTCCACCGCCAGGCCTGCTTTGCGGGCCGGCGAGACGGCCTTGTTCAGATTGTCCAGGTAGGAGGCCGTCAGGCCGGCCGGGTTGTCCGACCAGGACACGCTGGCGTAAGCGATGGTCCCGTCCTTCGCGACGGCACCTGTCTGGGGCGAGGCGAACGGGCTGGTGGCCTTGATCACGTGCGGCAGCTTGGCCACGTTGCTCGTGGCCTGGTTCACCGCCGTCTCCTGCTGCTGAACCGTGCCGTGACTGGCGTGGAAGACGATCTGCCCCCCGTAGCCACCTTGCTGCGGGTAATCGCTGTTCAGCAGGTTGAGCCCGTCCGACGAGCCGCTGCCCGGCACCGTGTAGTTGTTGACGAAGTCGCCGCCGAATTCGTGATTCGCCCCGATCAGGCCGCCGAGGATGATCAGCCAGGCGACGATCACGATCCAGTGCCGCCGGGCGGCGAACCCGCCCAGGCGCTCAAGCAGCATATTCATCCGGCCAGCTCCCCTGCGGTCCGGCGGGCAGCGTTCCCCGGCTGCGCCGCCCGCAGCCGCACCCGGTTCTTGCCGCCAATCTACGGAGCATGGCAATTGTGCGCGCCATCCCGCCTCACCCTGCTGGGGTGAATAGCGAGCTGAGCCGCAGGCCGGGCCGGCCGAGCCGGCCGGCTGGAGGTGAGCCGGCCTAGGTCGCCGCGCGGGCCGCGGACGGCAGCGCGCCGCCGGCCAGCAGGCCGGCGCGCCCGCGTCCGCGAGCGCGGCGAGCGCGACGCGCTGCGGGTACGGGCCGAACGAGATCCTGGCGACCCCGAGATCCGCGAGCTCGCGCTGGGAAAGCGGTGACCCCGGATACCCGATGACGCTGACCTTCCGCTCGCCGATGCCGTCTACCAGCGCGCCGACGGCCGCGGCGGTCAGCGGCCCGGGCACGAACACGCAGGCCGCCCCGGCGTCAAGGAACGCCCGGCCGCGCTCGATCGCGTCAGCGAGCACGGCCGCCGGATCCCGGTCAGCGGCCAGCATGAAGGCGTCGGTCCTGGCGTTCAGCACGAACGGGACTCCTTCGGCCTGGCCGGCCAGGACCGCCGCGGAGACCGCGGCGACCGCGTCCGGCAGCGGCCGCATCTGGTCTTCGATGTTGCCGCCCACCACCCCGGCGCCGATCGCCCGGCGCACGGTCGTCCCGGCGTCGCCGTAGCCTGCCTCGAGGTCGGCGGTGACCGGCAGGTCGACGGCGGCGGCGATCTGGCCGACCGCGGTGATCATCTCGTCCAGCGGGATCCGTTCCCCGTCCGGGTAGCCGTGCGAGGCGGCGATCGAGTGGCTCGCGGTGGCGATCGCCCGGCAGCCCGGCAGGCCGGCCACGATCTTCGCGCTGGCCACGTCCCAGACGTTGACGAGGACGAGAAGTCCGGGGTCGGCGTGCAGCCGGAGCAGCTCGGCGGCCTTCGCCGCCGTCGCGGCCTTGGCGGAGCTGGCGGAGCTGGCGGACGGCGTCATATCCGGACCCTATCGCCGGGGGCCGGGACGGGACCGTTCCGGCCACCCGCCTCCGGGAAGCATGCTGGTGCCCGGGCGGGCACGCCGGTGCCCGGCCGGGGTATCAGCGGCCGGCCAGGTGCAGCAAGATAGCTACCGGAAGGGAGGCGAGCATGGTCGAGCTGAAGTCAGCCGGGGAGATCGCCGCGATGCGCGAGGCGGGACGAGCGGTCGCCGCAGTGCTTGCTGCCGTGCAGGCGAACGCGGCAGCCGGGGTGACCCTGCGGTCCCTGGACGCGCTGGCCCGGTCGGTGCTGGCCGAGCACGGGGCGACGTCGACCTTCCTCGGCTACCAGCCGGGCTTCGCCCCGACGGCCTTCCCCGCCGTGATCTGCTCCTCTGTCAACGATGCGGCGCTGCACGGAATCCCGGACGACTACCGCCTCGCCGACGGCGACCTGGTCAGCATCGACTGCGGCGCGGACATCGGCGGCTGGGCCGGTGACGCCGCCATCACCTTCACCGTCGGCACGCCGCGCCCGGCCGACGACCGGCTGGCCGAGACCACCCGCCGGGCCCTGCGGGCCGGCATCGAGGCCGCCACGCCCGGCGCCAGGCTCGGCGACATCTCGCATGCGATCGGCCTGGTCGGCCGCCGGGGCGGCTACGGGATCAACACCGACTTCGGCGGGCACGGGATCGGCCGGCATATGCACGAGGATCCATCGGTGCCGAACGAGGGCCGGCCGGAGCGGGGCATGACCCTGCGGCCCGGCCTGGTGCTCGCGATCGAGCCGTGGTTCATGGCTGGCGGCCGCGATGGCTACCGGATCGATGACGACGGCTGGACGCTGCGCACCGCTGACGGCAGCCGGGCCGCGCACTTCGAGCACACGGTCGCGATCACGCACGACGGCCCGCAGGTCATGACAATTCCCTGAGCAGCCAGGCCGGAAAGGACTATGGTGCCGAGCCGATTTCTCTACCTGGTCAGACACGGCGAGGCCGACGATGACGGCGCTCTCACCCCGGCGGGCAGGCAGCAGGCGAGCGCAGCCGGCCACCGGCTCAGCCATATCCGGTTCTCGGCCGTCAGGCACAGCCCGGAGCAGCGTGCCGAGGAGACGGCTGAACTGATCGCTGACTGCATGCCCGGCATCCCGGTCGGCCCGTCGGGGCTGCTCGGCGACTACCTGCCGCCGGTAGCCGGCCAGGTGGCCGGCCAGCCGGACCTGCCTGCGTCGTATGCCGGCCTGATCGACAGCTACTCCCCGGACGAGCGCTCCGAGGGTGCCGAGCTTGCCGCGGCAGCGATCGAGCGCTATGCCCGCCCGGCCGGGCCGGACGGGAGCGAGTTGCTGGTCACGCACAACTTCCTGATCGGCTGGTTCGTCCGGCATGCGCTCGACGCACCGGGCTGGCGGTGGCTCGGCCTGAACCAGTGCAACGGCGGCATCACCGTGATCCGCTACCGGGCCGGGCAGCCGGCCGCTCTGGTCAGCTACAACGACGTCGGCCATCTGCCGCCGGAGCTGCGCTGGACCGGGTTCCCGGCCGAGCTGGTGCCGCCGCATCGCTGAGCCCGGCGCGATCCGGCCGGGCCGGCGATCCAGTTACGCCTGCGCGATCCGGGTCAGCTGCGCAGCCCCTGCTGGCCGGCCAGCGGTGCCCAGCAGGGATGCGGGCCGAACGCGTCGGCCAGCGCGCCGCGGCCCGCCCTGGTCAGTCGCACGGCGCGCGGGGTGCGCCGGCGGACCAGCCAGCCGCGTTCCAGCAGGCAGGCGAGCAGTGCGGCACCGGTCGCGCCGGCCAGGTGCGGTCTGCGCTCCGACCAGTCCAGGCAGTTACGCAGCCGGGGCCGCCGGCTGCCCGGCGGCTGGTTACCGTCCACGCCCAGCACTGCCAGGGCGGCAGGCGCGTGCGGGGCAAGCTCGGGCGTGCCGTCATCATCCTCGGCGATCAGCAGCGAATGCAGCGCGACGGCCAGGCTGCCGGCCAGATGGTCGTAGCAGGTGCGGGCGAACCTGAGCTCCGCCGGGGTGCGGCTGCCCGGCTGCAGTGCGTTTCCCGCCGGGGCATGCGGCTGGCCAGCGCCGGGATCATCCGGAACGGCGGCCGCGCCGGGTAGCGGCAGCGCCTCCATGGCCTCGAGCAGGCCGGCCACCTCCGGGCTGGCCAGCCGGTAATACCGGTGCCGCCCCTGGGCGTGCACCCGGACAAGGCCGGCGTCGAGCAGTCGGCCCAGGTGCTCGCTCGTGGTGGACATCGCGACGTGGCTGGATATGGCGAGTTCCCCGACTGTGCTCGCCCGGCCATCAAGCAGCAGGTCGAGCAGCTGCGCCCGGGTCGGGTCGCCGAGCAGGGTGCCGAGCTCGGCGATGCGGGATCGGCTCATCTGGCCACTGTAGGCCGGCCAAAGTTCGGCCTGCGCCGAAGCGTCCGCGGCTACGTTCAGGGAACATGAAGCCCGAAGTCAGACCCGGCTATCCGCCGGGGGGTGACAGTGACACCCGGTGAGACCTTTGCCGCCCTGCATCACGGCCAGCGGCCGATCGTGCTGCCGAACGCATGGGACGTGGCATCCGCGCTGCTCCTGCAGGAGGCCGGATTCGCCGCCGTCGCAACGACCAGCCTCGGCGTGAACGCCGTCGCCGGCCTGCCTGACGCTGCCGGGGCCGGCCGCGACGTCGCGCTTGACCTGGGCTGCGTGCTGGCCGGGCGGCTGCGGGTGCCGGTCACCGTGGACGCCGAAGGAGGATTCTCCGACGATCCGGCGGCGGTCGCCGCACTGGCTGCCCGGCTGGCCGATGCCGGGGTCGCTGGCATCAACCTCGAGGACGGCCTGCCCGGCGGCGGGCTGCGCCCGGCCGACCTGCACGCCGCAGTGATCGCGGCGGTCGTGGCAGCGGTGCCCGGGCTGTTCGTGAACGCCCGAACCGACACGTACTGGCTGCGGACGCCGGCCCTGCCGGAGCGGCTCGGCGAGACGCTGCGGCGGCTGGCCGCCTACCGCGAGGCCGGCGCGCACGGCGTGTTCGTCCCCGGGCTCACCGGCCAGGCCGATACCGCCGCGGTGGCCGCCGCGGCCGGCCTACCGCTGAATGTGCTCTGGCAGCCGGGTACCAGGCTGGCTGATCTGGCCGCCGCTGGCGTTGCCCGGGTTAGCACCGGCTCAGCGCTCTACCGGGCCGCGCTCGGCGCCGCGCTCCGGGCCGCAGCGGAAGCAGCCGAGTCACCGGCGGCACCAGCCGGCCCAGTCGGCTACGACGAGGTACAGCGCGTACTCGGCGGCCCGCCGAGGAGTTAGTGGTCCGTCTTTCGCACGCTGTGGCGGCGCTGCCCGATCGGGGGCCGTGCCGGGATTGACCGGGTCAGCCGGAGAGGCGGCGGTCGGTGCCGCGCGGGCCGAAACCTGCCCCCGTCGGCAGGTCCGGATCCCAGTCGAACACGACCTCGTTGGACTCCTCGCCGATCAGCACCTCGGCGCCGGGTGCCGCCCCGGCGGCGGCCAGCGCGTCCTCGATCCCGAGCTTGGCCAGCCGGTCGGCCAGGTACCCGACCGCCTCGTCGTTGCTGAAGTCGGTCTGCAGTATCCACCGGCGCGGCTTCTCGCCGCGGACGCGGAAGCTGTTCTCGCCGGTCCTGACCACCTCGAACTCTGGCCCGGCGACCGGCTCTGGCCGGATGACCAGCCGGGTCGGCTCGGGCGCCGGCGCGGCGGCGCGGGCCGCTGAGATCACGCTGGCCAGCGCGAACGCGAATTCGCGCAGTCCCTCCTTGGTCGCCGCCGAGACCCGGCACACGGTAAGCCCGCGGTCCGCGAGCACCGGCGCCACCTGGTCCGCCCGCTCGCGGGCGGCTGGCACGTCGATCTTGTTGAGCGCGACGATCCTCGGCCGGTCGCGCAGGAAGGCGCCGGTGGCGGCCTCGTAGGCGGCGAGTTCCCGCTCGATCACGGCCAGGTCGGCGAGCGGTTCCCGGCCGGGCTCCTCGACCGCGCAGTCGAGCACGTGCACCAGGACCGTGCACCGCTCTACGTGCCGGAGGAAGTCGAGTCCCAGGCCCTTCCCGTGGCTCGCGCCGGGGATGAGCCCGGGCACGTCGGCGACCACGAATTGGGTCTCCCCCGCCTCGGCGACGCCGAGGTGCGGGATCAGGGTGGTGAACGGGTAGTTGGCGATCTTAGGCCGGGCCGCTGACAGCACCGCGATGAGCGAGGACTTGCCCGCGTTCGGGAAGCCGACAAGCCCCGCGTCGGCGACCGTCTTGAGCTCGAGCACCAGGGTCCTGGCGACGCCTGGCTCGCCGCGGAGCGCGAACCCGGGCGCCTTGCGCCTAGCCGAGGCCAGCGCTGCGTTCCCCAGGCCGCCACGGCCGCCCTGCGCGGCGATGAACCTGGTGCCGGCCCCGATCAGGTCGGCGAGGACCTCGCCATCCCTGGTCTTGACCACGGTGCCCTCCGGCACCCGGAGCACGAGGTCCGCGCCCTCGGCGCCGCTCCGGTTGGACGCCGGCTCCCGGCTTGCCGCTGCCTGCCCGCCGCAGCGGCCTGCGGTGGAAGTCGAGCAGCGTCACCGCGCCCGGGTCGACTTCGATGATCACGTTGCCGCCGCGGCCGCCGTTACCCCCGTCCGGGCCGCCAAGCGGCTTGAACTTCTCCCGGTGGATCGAGGCGCAGCCATGGCCGCCGTCTCCCGCCTGCACGCGCACCTCAGCCTGGTCAGCGAACTCAGCCATTCCCGCACCTCCTTCGTTTCTCGAATACGCACATCGAGGGCGGACCGGCGACCCGGTCCGCCCTCGATGCGATGCCTGGCGTGCTGCCGCCGCGGGCCTAGCCGGCCTGTTCGGCGACGGCGTCCGCGACAGGGATCACGCTGATGGCGCGCCGTCCCCGCCGGGTGCCGAACTCCACCTTCCCGCTGACCAGGGCGAACAAGGTGTCGTCCCCGCCGCGGCCGACGCCGGGGCCGGGGTGGAAGTGGGTGCCGTGCTGCCGGACGATGATCTCGCCGGCCCCGACGACCTGGCCGCCGAAGCGCTTGACGCCGAGTCGCTGGGCGTTGGAGTCCCGGCCGTTCCGGCTGGACGAGGCGCCCTTCTTGTGTGCCATCTCAGCCCTCCTTGCCGGAACTGGCGCTGGCCTTCTCGGCGCTGATCTTGGTGATCTTCAGCTGCGTGTACTTCTGCCGGTGGCCAAGCCGGCGCCGGTAGCCGGTCTTGTTCTTGTAATGCACCATGTTGATCTTCGGCCCGCTGACCGGGCCGAGGATCTCCGCGGTGACCTGGTATCCGCCGAGCACGGCCGGGTCGCTGATGACATTGTCGTCGTCGACGACAAGCACCGCGGGCAGCGTCAGGCTGGATCCGACCTCGCCGGCGAGCTTGTCAACGGTAAGGACGTCATCGACGGACGCCTTCTCCTGCCTGCCGCCGCAGCGCACGATCGCGTACACCGTGAACTCTCTCTCCCTTATGCGGGCCCGCCGCGAGACTCGCGGAATCAGCATCGACTTCGATACGAACGGGCTGCTGACTTGCGCACCGCGTACCCGGCGGCATGCCGCCGGACCTGTCCTGTGCGCCGACCACAAAGGCTACCAGACAACAAGCCCGCTCAGATCGCCGCAGCCGGCGCCTCGCTGGTCTCCTGATCGCCCGCCACGCCGCCGTTCCCGCCGTCGCCGCCGCTGGTTCCGGCATCCCCGGGACCGCTGCCCTGGCCGGCCTCCTGCGGCCTGGCCTGATCGTGCGCCTCCTGGGCCGGCCGATCATGCACATCCGGCGCGGGCGGATCCGTGGCCTGTGCGGCTGGTGCCGCCCGGCGCCGCCGGCGAGCCGGGCGCCTGGTCTCGGCCGGATCGTCTTCCGCCGGCCCGCTGCTTCCCCCGGCTCGCCGGTCACAGCCGTCTCACCGGTCGCGGCCGGCCCGGTGCTTGCCGTTCCGGCCGGGGCGCCGCTGACCATTACCGGGCCGACGGTGACTACCGGGCCCGCTGGCCTGGCTGGCTGGTCCGCCGCCGGGGCGGTGTCCGCTGCCGGGGCGGTGTCCGCCGCCGGGGCGGTGTCCGCCGCCGGGGCGGTGTCCGCCGCCGGGGCGTCGTCAGCCTGGGCCGATGCCGCGGCCACGGCGCCCGCGGGCTTGCCGCCTGCCACTTCGGCCATGCCCGCCGCCGTCTGGTCTCCCTTCCGGCCCCGCCCGGACCCGCCGGAACCGCGGCCGCCGCGGCGGCCGTTCTTGCTCTGGCCGTCGCCGCCAGGCCTGGCCGTCCTCGCCGGGCCGGCCACGCTGGCCGGTCGCCGGCGTGTGCTCAACCGGCTCAAGCGACACGAGCACGCCACGCCCGTTGCACTGCTCGCACGGCACCGAGAACGCCTCGAGCAGGCCGGACCCGACCCGCTTGCGCGTCATCTGCACCAGGCCGAGCGAGGTGACCTCGGCCACCTGGTGCTTGGTGCGGTCCCGTGCCAGGCATTCGAGTAGCCGCCTGAGCACCAGGTCGCGGTTGCTCTCCAGCACCATGTCGATGAAGTCGATGACGATGATCCCGCCGACGTCACGCAGCCGGAGCTGCCGGACGATCTCCTCGGCGGCCTCCAGGTTGTTCCTGGTGACGGTCTGCTCGAGGTTGCCGCCGTGACCGGTGAACTTGCCCGTGTTCACGTCGATAACCGTCATGGCCTCGGTCGTGTCGATCACCAGCGAGCCGCCGCTTGGCAGCCAGACCTTGCGGTCAAGCGCCTTGGCGATCTGCTCGTCGATCCGGTAGGCGGCGAACACGTCCTGGTCGCTGTCCCAGCGGCTGCAGCCGCTCGGCGAGGTGCGGCGCGACATAGCGGACGTACTCGTCCACCATGTCCCACTCGCCGTCGCTGGAGATGACCAGGCTGGCGAAGTCCTCGTTAAAAATATCCCTGACTACCCTGATGGTCAGATCAGGCTCGCTGTACAGCAGTGCCGGGGCGGTCGCCGTCTTCGCCTTCTGCTCGATGGCCTCCCACTGCGCCGACAGCCGGGCGACGTCCTGCGCCAGCTCCTCCTCGGCGGCCCCCTCGGCCGCCGTCCTGACGATCACGCCGGCGTTCTCCGGCATGACCTTCTTCAGGATCTGCTTGAGCCTGGCCCGCTCGGTGTCCGGCAGCTTCCTGCTGATCCCGGTCATCCCCGAGCCGGGCACGAAGACCAGGTACCGGCCGGGCAGGCTGACCTGGCTGGTGAGCCTGGCGCCCTTGTGGCCGATCGGGTCCTTGGTTGCCTGCACGAGGATCGACTGGCCGGACTTGAGCGCGGACTCGATCCGCTTGGACTCGCCTTCCAGCCCGCTGGCGTCGAAGTTGACCTCGCCGGCGTACAGCACCGCGTTCCGGCCCTTGCCGATGTCGACGAACGCGGCCTCCATCGAGGGCAGCACGTTCTGCACCTTGCCGAGGTAGACGTTGCCGACGTAGGACTGGTGGCTGGCCTTGTCCACGTAGTGCTCGACAAGGACGCCGTCCTCGAGCACCGCTATCTGGGTCCGCTCGCCGTGCTGCCGGACCACCATGACCCGGTCGACCGCCTCGCGCCGGGCCAGGAACTCGGACTCGGTGATGACCGGCGGGCGGCGGCGGCCGGACTCGCGGCCCTCGCGCCGCCGCTGCCGCTTGGCCTCGAGCCTGGTCGAGCCGCGCACGCCCTTGACGTCGCCGGACGGCTCGTCGGCCGCGGCGGAGCGGGCCGTGCGCACGTGCACGACGGTGTTCGGCGGGTCATCGGGCGCGCGCGAGTCGCTGTCGGCCGCGGTCCCGCTGCGCCGCCGCCGCCGGCGGCGCCGGGCAGGCGCGCCGGCCTGATCGTCGTTCTCGTCGCTGTCGTCACCCCCGCCGTCGTCGGCGGCGTCCGCCGCCGGCCGCCCGCCGCGGGCGCGGGCGCCGTCGGCGGCGTCCGGCTCGGCGGACTCGGCGGGCTCGTCGGCGTCATCGGCGGCGGTGCCGCGGCCCTTGCCGTGGCTGCGGCCGCCCCGGCGCCTGCGCTTGCCGGTCGCGGATCCGCTGCCGTCCTCGGCTTCCTGGTCCGTGTCCGGCGGTCCGGCCTGCTCGGCGGCACCGTCCGGCGCCGGCTGCCTGGTCCGGATCCGGCGCCGCTCCGGCCTTGCGGCGGCCGCCGCGCTGGGCGGCAGCCGCACCGGGACCGGCGTCGGTGCCGAGCTCAGGCGCCTGGAAGATCACTAGCGGCGGCTGGAAGGCGGCCGCCGGGGCGGACGGCGCGGTCGTGGTGGTGAACTCGGGCGCGGGAACCGCGGCCGGCGCGCTGGCCGGCCTGGTCGCGCGCGAGCCGGCCTGCCCGGCGGCCGCGGCCGCCGGCATCGCCACCGGCGGCACGGCCGGCTGCCGGGCGGCGGCCCGCGAGGCGGCAGCAGGCTGCCCTGCTGGCGAGTTCCCGGCCGCCGGCTGGGCGGCCGAGGGCTCGGCGGCCGGCTGGTCGGTGACCGGCAGCGCGGCCGCCTTGGTCACGGCGCGGCGGGCACGCCTGAGCAGCCCGCGGTTGCCGCCTCCGGCGTCATCGCCGGACCGGCTGCCCCGGGCGGCCCGGCCGCCTCGGCCGGCCCGCCCGGTACCGCCGTCAGCGGCCTGGCTGCCTGCTACATCAGCGGGCTGGCTGGTTTCTGCTGGCCGGCCGCTGTCGGTTTCGCTATCTTGTGGCTCGATCTCGAGCATCCGGGCAATCTCCCGTCAGGCTCCCGGGCGCGCAGGTCCGTTTCCGGGCCCTCCGCGCCACGCGGGAGCTGGTCGTATGCGCTCGCTGGTGCCGTGTCCCCTGATCCGGCGGACTCCGGTCCCGGGCGCGTTGTCTTTTCCTGTCCCTGTGCCGCGCGCCGGCCTGGCGGCTGGATGCCCGCCGCCGCGGCCACGTGTGGCCCCGCGGAACCCGCGGGCCCGGGCGAGCCGGGCGCGGACGCCGGTACGGCAGCGGCCCCCCGGCCGATCGGCCCCTGCGCCAGCCGCGTCACCTGCGGAGGCGACGATGGCGCGAGGGCCGCCAGCTGGCGGAGCGCGGTCAGGATGTCGTCGGGCCGGACGGCAGGCGTCATCTGCCGAACAACCATTCGAAGTATCGCACATGTGGCGTCTCGCCCATCAGCGGCACGCCGGTCTACCTCCACCGATACCACGGCGGCACGGGCATCCACCCGCCGGGTTCCCTTGCTGGTCAGGCGTTCCACCTCGGCGGTCCCGGCGGCGAGGAACACCTCGACGGCGCGGGCCGCGTCAGCGGGCTCCACTCCGGGAAGCACGACCTCCCAGTCGGACGCCTCAAGCTGCAGAGCATCCAGCCGGCCAGCGGACGGGGCGCCGGTAATCTCGAAAACGTCAATCACATCAATTCCGCTCGGCAGGGCAGCATCGAGCTGGTCCTGCACCTCGGCGGCTGCGCACTGCGCGGTCAGGGCAATCTCGAGGTATTCAGCCTCGCTCGCGGCGCCCGTCTGCGCTCCCCCCGCGTAAGAAATCCTCGGGTGCGGGGAAAAGCCCGCCGAATAGGCGATGGGCAATCCGGCGATCCGTACTCCCCGCTCGACGGCGCGCGCGATGTCCCGGTGGCTCGCGAAACGCATCCTGCCTCTTTTAGCGTACCGGATGACGAGTCGCTGGGCGACCGGCGCGGGCGGCGGGCCAGCCGGCCCGGCACGGGCCATCTACGCCCCGCCGTGCGCAGCAGGATTATTAACGGGAACCCCGGGGCCGGCCGGCTGGCGCAGCCCCGCCGCCGCCGGGCCGGCTGCCGCGGTCGCCGGGTCAGCGGCCAGCGCCGCCGGGCTGACGGCAAGCGGCAGCAGCTTCGCGCCGGTGGGCCCGGTCTGGATCTCGGTCCCCATCGCCGGGCAGACACCGCACTCGAAGCACGGCGTCCAGCGGCAGTCCTCCACCTCGGCTGCCCCGGCCGGGTCGATGGCGGCCAGCCAGTCCTGCCACAGCCAGTCCCGGTCAAGCCCGGCGTCGAGGTGGTCCCACGGCAGCACCTCGCCGTAGTCACGCTGCCTGGTGGTGTACCAGGCCAGGTCGACGCCGTCCGCGGCCAGCGCCTCGGCGGCGCAGCGCGCCCACTGGTCGTACGAGAAGTGCTCGCTCCACCCGTCGAACCTGGCGCCGTCCTGCCAGGCGGCCCTGATCACCCTTGATACCCGGCGGTCGCCTCGGGACAGCAGCCCCTCGATCACCGACGGCCTGCCGTCGTGGTACCGGAAGCCGATCGCCTTGCCGTAGTTCCGGTCGGCCCGCAGCGCCTGGCCCAGCGCGCGCAGCCGGGCGTCGACCGTCTCGTGATCACACTGCGCCGCCCACTGGAACGGCGTGTGCGGCTTGGGCACGAATCCGCCGATCGATACGGTGCAGCGGATGTCACGGCGGCCGCTGGCCGCGCGGCCCGCCTCGATCACCCGTCGCGCGACCCGGGCGATGGCCAGCACGTCCTCGTCGGTCTCGGTCGGCAGGCCGCACATGAAGTAGAGCTTTACCTGCCGCCAGCCGTTGGCGTACGCCATCGAGACGGTCTGGATCAGGTCTTCCTCGGTGACCATCTTGTTGATCACCTTGCGGATCCGGTCGGTGCCGCCTTCCGGCGCGAACGTCAGCCCGGAGCGCCTGCCGTTCCTGCTCAGCTCGTTGGCCAGCGTGATGTTGAACGCGTCGACCCGGGTGGAGGGCAGCGAGAGCCCGGTGTTGGTACCCGCGTACTGGTCGGCCAGGCCGGTGGCGATCTCGTTGATCTCGCTGTGGTCGGCGCTGGACAGCGAGAGCAGCCCTACCTCGCCGAATCCGCTCTCGGCCAGTCCCTTGCCGACCATCTCGCCGATCGTGGTGACCGATCGCTCGCGGACCGGGCGGGTAATCATCCCGGCCTGGCAGAACCGGCAGCCCCTGGTGCAGCCGCGGAAGATCTCCACGCTGAACCGCTCGTGCACCGTCTCGGCCAGCGGCACCAGCGGCTTGCTCGGGTACGGCCACGAGTCCAGGTCCATCACGGTGTGCTTGGCGACGGCGCGCGGGACGCCTGGCCGGTTCGGCGTGACCTGGCTGATCGCGCCGTCCGGCCGGTAGTCCACGTCGTAGAAGCGCGGCACGTACACGCCGCCAGCGGCGGCCATGCTCAGCAGCAGGCCGTCCCGGCCGCCCGGCCGCCCGGCCCGCTTCCAGCTCCTGACCAGCTCGGTGATGGTGAGCACGGCCTGCTCGCCGTCGCCGAGCACGGCGCCGTCGATGAACTCGGCGATCGGCTCCGGGTTGAACGCAGCGTGCCCGCCGGCCAGCACCACCGGGTCGCCCGGGCCGCGGTCAGCCGCGCTCAGCGGGATCCCGGCCAGGTCGAGCGCGGTCAGCAGGTTCGTGTAGCCGAGCTCGGTCGCGAAGCTCACGCCGAGCACGTCGAAGGCCCGTACCGGCCGGTGCGCGTCGACGGTGAACTGCGGCACCTGGTGCTCGCGCATCAGTGCCTCCAGGTCCGGCCAGACGCTGTAGGTGCGCTCGGCGAGCACGCCGTCGCGGCCGTTCAGCACCTCGTAGAGGATCTGGATGCCCTGGTTCGCCGCGCCGACCTCGTAGGCGTCCGGGTACATCAGCGCCCACCGGACCTCGGCGGCATCCCAGTCCTTGACGACCGAGTTCAGCTCGCCGCCGATGTACTGGACCGGCTTGCGCACCAACGGGAGCAGCGGTTCCAGCAGGGGGTAGACGGAGTCCGCGGACATTCACCCAGGGTACCGATGGGGGGCAACCGACCGCGCGAGCGGTCAGCCGAAGACCGACTGGTGGCGGCGGATCGCCTGCAGGACGCCGATCGCGATCATGTCAGCGAACATGGCGGATCCGCCGTAGGACACGAACGGCAGCGGCAGCCCGGTGACCGGCATGATCCCGATGGTCATGCCGATGTTGACGAAGGACTGCACGGCGAACCAGATCGCGATCCCGGCCGCGACCAGCATGCCGAACTGGTCGTCTGCCTGGGCCGAGATCCGCAGCGCGCGGAGGAAGACGACCGCGAGCAGGGCGATGATCACCGCCGCGCCGGCGAAGCCGAGTTCCTCCCCTGCTACCGAGAAGATGAAGTCCGTGTGCTGCTCGGGGACGAAGTTCCCGGCGGTGAGCGGGCCGTGGAACAGGCCGTGGCCGTACAGCCCGCCGGAGCCGATCGCGATCTTCGACTGGGCGGCGCTGTACCCGGTGCCCCGCGGGTCGGCGGACGGGTTGAGGAACGAAGTCAGCCGGCTGAGCTGGTAGGACTTGAGCAGGTGCAGGTGCAGGGCGGCGACCGCGGCCGCCGTGCCTGCCACCGCGAGCCCGGCCAGCCAGCGCAGCCGGATGCCGGACAGCGCGATCATGCCAACCAGCAGCGCGACCATCAGGATCGTCACGCCGAGGTCGGGCTGCAGCACCACGAGCGCGAACGGCACGGCCGAGCAGGCCACCGCGCCGGCGACCTGCCGCAGTCGCGGTCGCTGCTCACCCTGCCGCACCGGGCCGAGGATCATGGCGGCAACCAGGACGATCGCAAGCTTGGCGTACTCGGACGGCTCGAGCTGGAAGCCGCCGGGCAGCGAGATCCAGGAGTGCGCGCCGTTCACCACGCTGCCGAGCGGGGTGAGCACGATGAGCAGGCCGATGCAGGACGCGATGTAGACGACCGGGGCGTACAGCCGGAGCTGCCGGCCGTTGAGCGTGCTCACCACCAGCATCAGCACGAGCCCGAGCCCGATGTTCAGCAGCTGCTTCTTCAGGTAGGCCCGCGGGTCGCCGCCGGCCTGCAGCAGCGCGGGCTGGGTGGCCGACCAGACCAGCAGCGTGCCGAGCAGGCTGAGTCCGAGGACGGCGGCCAGCAGGACCCAGTCGAGCTGCCGCAGCCGGGCGCAGCTGGCCAGCACCTGGCCGGGCAGTGACGTCGGCTGCCGTGACGGGCCGGGGCGGCCGGCCGGCCGCCGGGCCGCCGGGCCGCTGCCCCCGGCGGGCAGGCCACGCGGCCGCAGGCCGGCCGGGCGGACCGGGGGCAGGCCGCGGTAGGGCGCCCGGCGCCGGTCCCGCAGGCCCGGCGAGATGCGCGGCAAGCTCATGCCTTCCGCCTCCCGAAGCCGGCCGGGGCGACGACCTGGCCGGTTGTAGTGACCTTCGGCAGGCCGGGCAGCCGCCCGCCGGGGAAGGCGGCCTTGTGGCCTTCCAGGCCGTAGATGTCGTCCCAGATCTGCCGCACCGCCGGGGCCGAGACGTCGGCGCCGAAGCCGGAGTCCGGGACCATCATGACCACCACGTACTTCGGGTGGTGCAGCGGGGCGAAGGACGCGAAGACCGAGGTGGCGACCTTGCCCTCCACCTGCGCCGTGCCCGTCTTGCCCGCGATCTGCAGCTTGCTCAGCGGGAACCCGCCGAACGCCGGGGCGCCGGTGCCCTGGGTGATGACGTCGGCCAGCGCGTTCCTGATGTAGCCGAGCACCCCCCTGGAGACCGGCAGCCGGCCGGCGGCCGGCGGGGTGATCCGCCGGACGATCTTCCCGGCCGGGCTGATCAGCGCCTCGCCGATCCGCGGGCTGTAGAGCGTACCGCCGTTGGCCAGCGCCGCATATGCCCTGGCCAGCTGCAGCGGCGTTACCGTCACGTATCCCTGGCCAATAGCGGCATTAACCGCCTGGCCCGGAGTCCAGATATTACCGCTCTGGCAGTCGTCGTATTCGATCTGCTGCAGGTAGCTGCCGTTGGCCCGGCCGTTCTTGCACCAGAAGCTCTTGTACTGCCGGTAAAAGTAATAAAGCCAGGAACGGGTAGGAACGGTACCGGTGCTCTCCTCGGGCAGGTCGATCCCGGTGTCCTTGCCGAATCCCCAGCCCAGCTCCATCTTCTGCATTTCCTGCACCGGCGCGTGCGGGCTGGTGACCGTATCGGCGCTCCTGTGGTCCTTTAGCCAGATATCGTAGGCGAGCTCGTAGAACACGGTGTCGCAGGAAACCACCAGCGCCTGATGCAGGCTCATGTCGCCGGAATTCGACGGGGTGTCATTGTTGAAAACGCGCCCGCCGATGCTGACCGAGCCAGGACAGGCGTACGGGCCGGCCAGGCTGTAGCCCGCCGCGACCGCGGCGGCGGCCGAGGTCACCTTCCAGGTCGATCCGGGGGCGTACTGGCCCTGGGTCACCCGGTTGAGTATCGGCTCGGAGTCCCTGCTGCCGAACAGGCGGCTGAAGTCCCGCTTCGAGATGCCGCCGGTCCAGATCCGCGGGTTGTAGGTCGGATAGCTGGCCATCGCGATGACCCGGCCCCTGGTGGTCATCACCACCGCCGCGCCGGTGGTGGCGCCGGGGTTGCCCGCTGCCTGGGTCCGGCGGATGGCGCCGGCCAGCGCCCGCTCGGTATCGTTCTGCACCTTGGCGTTGATGCTGGTCACCAGCGTATCGCCAGCCTTGGGCTGGGTCTGCCTGATGGTGCCGGTGACATCCCCGGCGGCGTTCACCGAGACCTCCTGGGTTCCCGGCCGGCCGCGGAGCTGCCGGTCGTACTGCTCCTCGAGGCCGGACTGGCCGACCAGGTCCACGCCGGAGAACCCGGTCACCGTCAGGTGCCGCCGTTTCACCTCCTGCGGCGTGATCGGCTGCAGGTACCCGAGCACCTGCGCGGCGGCCACGGCGACGGAGCCCGGGTAACTGATCACCGGCTGGACCTGCGCGGTGACGCCGGGGAATTCCCGGCGGCTCTCCAGCACCTGGACCGCCAGCCGGTTCGGCACGTGCTCGTCGACCGGTATCGGCTGGTACGGCGAGCCTGCCCAGCATGGCCGCGGCACCCCGGCGGTGCAGAGCCTGACCTTGCCCAGCATCACCGACCGGCGGATGCCGAGCAGCCGGGCCAGCTTGCGCAGCTCGGCGGCGCCGCCGCCGGGCTGCCGGGACACCACCGACATGTTCACCGAGACGACAAGCGACGAGCGGTTCCTGACCAGCGGGGCGCCGATGTCGTCCAGGATCTGGCCGCGGACCGGCGGCACGATCACGTTCCTGACCTGGTCCTGCCTGGCCAGGCTCGCATAGGCGGTGCCGGTCATCACCTGCAGGTACCAGACCCGGCCGCCGAGCCCGATCAGCAGCGCGGCGACGATGAGGTGCAGCACCACCAGCCGCCGCCGCGACGCCGGGATCACCGCAGCCCCCCGGCGCGCCCGCTGGCCCGGCCGCCGCCTGCCCGCGGTATCGCTGGCCGGCCGCCGGGCCGGCCGGCCGTGAACGACGGCCTGCCGCCTCGTATCCGCCGCCGCCGGGGCAGACCGAGCTGCCGCGGCGGGCGAAGCTTGGCTCCCGGCGGGCGATCCTCGGCCGCACGAGGGAAGTCACCGGATGCCGCCGGAACAGCCTTGGCTGCCGCCGGATCCGGAATGCGGCCGGGCCGCCGGCCGGCGCTGCCCGCAGGGCCCCGCCGCCGACCACTCCGTCGCCGCGCCTGCCGCGCAGGCGGAGCCGGACCGAGCGGGCCCCGCCGCCGAGACGCAGCCGGCCACCTGGCAGCGCCCTGCCTGGCCGGGAGCTGCCAGGCTCGCCGCGGCGCAGGGCGGTGCCGCCGGGCCCGCCGCGGGTCGGCCTGCCTGCGCCGCGCGGACCGGTGCGGACCAGCCAGGCGCCGCTGACCGCCGCACCGCCGAGTCTCGCGGTGCGAAGCCGGAAGCCGCCAGGTCCGGCGCCGCGGATCCGGCTGCCGCCAAGACCCGTACTGCCGAGCCCGGCACTACCGAGCCCGGCACTGCGAGAGCCGGCCGAGCCGCCGGGCGACGCGCTGCCTGGCCGGAACCTGGGGAGGCGGACCGGCCGGCTCCCCCCGCCCACCGGATAACGCGCCGGCCGGGCCACGGAGCGCGGCGCCGACAGCCCGGTCGCCACGACGGCCCTGCCCCATCCGGAGGCTGACCGGGCGGCCCGGTTGCAGTCGCCGTACCTGCACCGCGGCCGCCGAGCCGGCCTGGCCGGCGCCGGGCCGCAGCCTCGGCGGCCGGCCGCGGCGTGCCTGAACCCGGACCGGCTGCGCGGACCGCGAGCCGCTGCCGACCCAGCCGTCACCCTGCCGGGCCGCGGACTTGCCGAACCTGACCGAGCCCGCCGGCCCGGCTTTCCTGCCCCGGCCGGAGCCTAGCGGGCCGGCCAGCCAGCCGGCCTCGGCCGGCCGAGCCGGGCAGCACGGCACCGCCCGCCAGCCGGGGCTGGCCGGCTCCGGCCAGGCCGGCCGCGGCTTGGCCGCCACGGCCCCCGCGACCTGCCCGGCTGCCGGGCTGCTGGTTGCCTTCCAGACCAGGTACACGACGAACGGGCTGAGCAGGACGTCCTGGATCACCGACGGCGGCAGCACGGACCGGATGGCCGGCCAGGTTATGCCGGGGTCGCCGAGCAGCAGGCCGACCGCCACGTAGAGCACCTCGGCGGCCGCGGCGGCGACCGCGGCCACGCCGAGCGAGCTGGCCGCGGAACGGTCGGTAATCCCGCTCAGCCGCCCGCAGCCGTATCCGACGATGCAGAAGACCAGGGCGTGCTCGCCGAGCACGCCGCTGGCGGGCGGCGCGACGTCAAGCGCGAGGCCAGCCCAGAATCCGGTCAGCATGCCGGACACCGGCCCGCCGGTCAGGCCGAGCGCGACCACCACGAGGAGCACCAGGTCCGGCGCGCCGCCAGCCGGCAGCGGCAGCCGGTCCACCAGGGTGAGCTGCAGTACCAGCGCCGCGACCACGGCGATGACCGAAACGGCTAGCCGGCGCACCTCAGCCACCGGGCCCCGCGGTTGGCCCGGCCGATGGCGCGGGGGTAACCGTCACGGTCACGGTGGGCGTCGGCCTGGCGTGCGGCCTCGGCGGCAGCACCGCGAACCGCGGATTGTGCCGCGGCGGCGCCACCACGATGCCGACCACGCCAAGCGCGGTGAAGTCGGCGTAGGGCCGGACCAGCGCGCGGGCGGTCAGCGAGCCGGCGTTGCCCTGCACCTTGCTGATCACGCCAACCGGCACGCCGGGAACGTACGGCCGGTCACGCACTGATGCGGAGGTCACCAGTTGCTCCCCGGGCTGGAGCGCGGCGCCGCTGTCGAGCACCTGCAACCTGAGCAGGCCGGCCCCGGAGTGGCTCTTGCCCGTCCCGGTAACCCAGCCGATCTGGCCGCTGCCGGCCAGCCGGATGCCGACGACCGAGGTCGGATCCGAGGCCAGCAGCACCGTGCAGCTCTGCGCGCTGACGGCGGTCACGGTGCCGACAAGTCCGGAACCGTCGAGCACCGTCTCCCGCGGCCTGACGCCATCGGCGCTGCCGGCGTCGAGGGTCACCGATTCCTGATAGCCCTGGCCGACCGCGATCACGTCAGCCGCCACGATCCGGTAGCCGCCCCGGCCGGCCACCTGCAGCAGCCGCCGCAGCTGCGCGTACTGGGCCCGGCTCAGCTGCTCGCGGCTGAGCTGTGCCCGCAGCCTGGTCACCTGGGCCTCCAGCGCGGCAACCTGCGGGCTCGCGCTGTTCGCCGCCGAGCCGCCGAAGAACCCGACGACCGGCTGCGCCACGACGGCGAACCCGCGCTCAGCGGCGCCGAACACCGACCCGCCGAACTGCTGGAGCCCGCGCAGCGGCCCGGCCGATCCGTCCCGGTAGTCGACGGTGACCAGGGCCAGCGCGGCGATGAGCAGGACGCTGAGAAAGAAGCGGGTCCGCCGGGTGTCGTGCATTCCGATCACCTCGTCGTGCCGCTACCGCGGCTGCATGTCATCCTGCTGGTCAGCGCCGGGATTCAGGCACGAGCACCTGGCGGAGCGTGTCGAAGTCTTCCACGCATTTGCCGGTGCCGAGCGCTACCGAGTCGAGCGGGTTGTCGGCCACGTGCACCGGCATGCCTGTCTCCTCGCGAATGCGCTCGTCCAGCCCGCGGAGCAGCGCGCCGCCGCCGGTCAGCGCGATGCCCCGGTCCATGACGTCGCCGGCCAGCTCGGGCGGGCACTTGTCCAGCGTGGTCTTGACCGCGTCCACGATCACGTTCAGCGGCTCGTCGATCGCCCGGCGGATCTCTTCCGCCGAGATGACGGTGGTCTTCGGCAGGCCGCTGACGAGATCCCGGCCGCGGATCTCGGCGGTCGGCTCGTCCGCCGACGGGAAGGCGGACCCGATCGCCATCTTGATCTCCTCGGCGGTCCGCTCGCCGAGCATGAGCGAGTACTCCTTCTTGCCGTAGGTGATGATCGCCTGATCGAGTTCGTCCCCGCCGACCCGGATCGACTGCGAAGTGACGATTCCGCCGAGCGAGATCACCGCGACCTCGGTGGTGCCGCCGCCGATGTCCACCACCATGTTGCCGGTGGGCTCGTTGACTGGCAGCCCGGCCCCGATCGCCGCTGCCATTGGCTCTTCGATGATGTAAACGCGGCGGGCGCCGGCCTGGTGGCCCGCTTCCTTCACCGCGCTCTGCTCGACTCCGGTGATGCCGCTCGGCACCGCCACGACGATCCGCGGTTTGGCGAGATGCCGCCGCTTGTGCACTTTCTGGATGAAATACCGTAGCATTCGCTCAGTAACGTCGAAATCCGCGATAACGCCATCTTTAAGTGGCCGCACCGCGACGATATTGCCCGGAGTCCGGCCAATCATGCGTTTTGCCTCGACCCCGACCGCGACGATCTGGCCAGTATTCGTATTCAGCGCCACCACCGACGGCTCATTGAGCACGACACCCCTGCCCCGCACGTAAACCAGGGTGTTGGCGGTACCGAGATCCACGGCCATGTCACGGCCCAGAAAGGCCAGCGCGTTACTCATGAAGAACGAAAACCTTCCAGAAAGTTCCTGCCCGATGATCCATTACCGACCCGCGCTCGCTGCCCCAGGGTAACGCGTGCCAGCATATGTGTTCATGGCCAGGCTCAGGCCGCCTAAACGAGGTCTGGAAAGAAGATCTTGATTTCTCGCGCGGCCGCCTTCGGAGAGTCCGACCCGTGGACAATGTTCGCCTTCACTTCCAACGCATGGTCGCCACGGATCGTGCCCGGCACCGCCAGCAGCGGGTCGGTCGCGCCTGCCATCTTGCGGAAGGCCTCTATCGCCCGCGGCCCCTCGATCACCGCGGCAACCAGCGGGCCCGAGGTGATGAACTCGACGAGCGACTCGTAGAACGGCTTGCCCACATGCTCCGCGTAGTGCACCTCGGCCACGCCGCGCGGCAGCGTCCGCAGTTCGAGCGCCACGACCCGCAGGCCCTGGCGCTCGACTCTCGAGACCACGTCGCCGATCAGCCCGCGCTCGACTCCATCGGGCTTGATCAGGATCAGGCTGCGCTCAGACTCACTCTGTTCAGACAAGGGACTTGCTCTCCTTACCGTAAGCGACTAGTTGATGACCCGCCGTCACGGCCTCATCCCATCGTCACAGACCTGGCCAAAAGTGCCCCCAGGTACCGGGAACCCTACCGGTGCTCAGGCACCCGGGCTGGCGGCGGCGCGCCGTGACTGAAAGGCTAGTGCGAACGGCTTCCGGCCTTGCAGGCGGCTAGCTGGAACGGCCAGCGGCGCCGCGGGCCGGGCGGGTACCAGGAGCCAGCTCGACCCGGCGGCCAAGCCAGATGCCGATCACCCAGAGGGCGGCGAAAATCGCGCCGAGAAAGTACATCGCCGTGACGATTGCGCCGGTGGCCAGCACCAGCACCTGCAGGATGCTGCCGCCGACCAGCGCCAGCCGCAGCGGGCCCCTGGCGGCGATTACCGCTAGCAGCACCGCCGCGACGGCAAGCACGCCGCCGGCCGTCCCGGCCCTGCCCCTGGATGCATGCTCCACGGTCACGGCGACCGGTATCGACAGCACGATCACGATGGCCTCCATGATCAGCACGGTGGCGCAGAGCCTTCTCATCAGGTGCAGAGCCTTCTCATTAAGTGCAGAGCCTTCTCATCAGGCTGGCCGCCTACGACGGCCCGGCAGCTGCGGTGCCGCCGCCAGCAGCCGCAAGCAGCAGCCGGGCGTCGCCGGCGGTGATCACCGACCCGGTGACCAGGATGCCGCAGCCGCCGGCCGGCAGGAGGCCGCGCTCGGCCGCCGCGGCGCTGTCGTCGGCCAGGCCGACGGCGATCTCGATAGCGTCGTCGAGCCGGCTGGCCTGTCGCACCCGGTCCGGGCCGAAGACCGCGGCCGCCAGGTCGGCCAGCTTCGCCGGGTTCATGGATCTTGGCGAGGAGTTGCAGGTGACGACCAGCTCGGAGACGGCTGGCTCCAGCTGGTCGAGCATCGCGGGCACGTCCTTGTCCTCGCTGACCGCGAGGATGGCGACGAGATCAGTGAACGTGAACGCCTCGGTCAGCGCCTCCATGCTGGCGGCCATCCCGGCCGGGTTGTGCGCCGCGTCCACGATCACCGTCGGGCTGCGCCGGACGATCTCCAGCCTGCCGGGCGACGACATCATCGCGAACGCCTCCCTGACCAGCGCGTCGCCCAGCGGCTCTGAGCCGCCGTCGCCGCCGGGCGCTGCCCCGGCGAAGGCCTCCACCGCGGCGAGCGCGCAGGCGGCGTTGCCTGCCTGGTACGCGCCGAACAGCGGCAGGAACAGGTCGCTGTACTCGCCGAGCAGGCCCCGGATGCTGACCAGCTGCCCGCCGACGGCAAGCTCCCGGCTGGTCACGCCGAACTCGATGCCTTCCCTCGCCACTGTCGCGCCGACCTCGGCGACGCGGCGGAGCAGCATCTCCGCCGCCTCCACCGGCTGCTGGGCCAGTACCGCGATCGCGCCCCGCTTGATGATCCCGGCCTTGTCGGCGGCGATGGCGTCCACCGTGCTGCCGAGGTAACGAGAATGGTCGATCGAGATAGGGGTCACCACGGCCACGGCGCCGTCGGCGACGTTGGTGTTGTCCCAGGTGCCGCCCATTCCGACCTCGATCACAGCCACGTCAACCGGCGCATCGGCGAAGACGGCGAACGCCATGCCCACGAGCACCTCGAAGAACGACAGCGGCACCGGCTGGCTTTCGTCCACCAGCCGCACGTACGGCAGGATCTCCTGGTAGGCGGCGACGAAATGATCCGCTGCCAGCGGCACGCCGTCGACGCAGATCCGCTCCTGGATGGACGACAGGTGCGGGCTGGTGAACAGGCCGGTCCGCAGGCCCCGGGCGCGCAGCAGCGTCTCGGTCATCCGTGCCGTCGAGGTCTTGCCGTTGGTGCCGGTGAGATGGATGACCGGATAGGCCCGCTGCGGGTCGCCGAGCAGGCTGACCAGAGCCCGGATCCGGTCCAGGGAAGGCTCGATGGCGTGCTCCGGCCGCCGCGCGATTATCTCGCGCTCGACCTCCCGCAGCGCCTCTTCCGGGTCGGCCGTCACGACAGCCCGCAGCTAAGAGCGTTCACCCTCGCAGCCTACTGGCCCCGGCCGAGCGGACCGCCCGCCCCGCCACCAGCCGCCGGCCAGAGCCCGGCCGCCGCCCCGCCCGCCTCCCGCCGCTCCCCGCCCGCCGGACCCTCCCCTACCGTCCATCCGCTCCCCCCGCCAGTCAGCCCGCGCCAGCCAAGGTGGTGGATCGCGCATTCACGCACCACCAGAGGTGAGCGATCCACCACCTTCCGTTCGGGCGGCCGGTGCGGGCTGATGGGGCGCCGGCACGGGCTAGGCAGGCTGCTGGGGCCGGCACGGGCTAGGCGGGCTGCTGGGCAGCGCGGGCTAGGCGGGCTGCTGGGGTAGCAGCCCGCCGGCCAGAGCCCGGCCGCCGCCCCGCCCTGCCCGCCTCCCGCCGCTCCCCGCCCGCCGGACTCGCTCTCCGCCGTCCGTCCGCTCCCCGGACCCGCTCCCGGCCGTCCGTCTGCTCCCCCGCCAGTCAGCACCGCGCCAGCCAAGGTGGTGGATCGCGCATTCACGCACCACCAGAGGTGAGCGATCGCGCGATCCACCACCTTCCGTTCGGGCGGCCGGTGCGGGCTGCTGGGGCCGGCACGGGCTAGGCAGGCTGCTGGGGCCGGCACGGGCTAGGCGGGCTGCTGGGCAGCGCGGGCTAGGCGGGCTGCTGGGGTAGCAGCCCGCCGGCCAGAGCCCGGCCGCCGCCCCGCCCTGCCCGCCTCCCGCCGCTCCCCGCCCGCCGGACTCGCTCTCCGCCGTCCGTCCGCTCCCCCGCCAGTCAGCCCGCGCCAGCCAAGGTGGTGGATCGCGCATTCACGCACCACCAGAGGTGAGCGATCGCGCGATCCACCACCTTCCGTTCGGGCGGCCGGTGCGGGCTGATGGGGGCCGGCACGGGCTGGGCGGGCTGCTGGGGCGGCACGGGCTAGGAGGGCTGCTGGGGCAGCGCGGGCTGGGCGGGCTTACTGGGGCGGCGCGGGCTGGGCGGGCTGAGCGGGCTGCTGGGGTGGTGCGGGCAGGGCGGACAGGCGGGCCTCGATCCTGGTGATCTCGGCCTGGGCGGCGGCCAGCCGGTCACGGCTCTTGGCGACCACCGCGGCCGGCGCCCGCTCGACAAATGACGGGGTGCCCAGCTTGCGCTGCGACGCATCGGCATCCGCCCGCGCAACGGCAAGATCCTTCTCCAGCCGGCGCCGCTCGGCGGCCACGTCGATCGTCGCGGCCGTGTCCAGCCGGACGGTAACCCCCTCCGCCTGCACCGATGCCGTCGGCGTGAAATCAGCGGCCGGCCCGGTCAGCCGGAGCAGCGCCCTGATCCGTGCCTCGTGGGCCGCCAGCGGCGTCGCCTCGATCCCGGCCAGCGCGGCGGCCACCGGCTGCGCCGGCCGCAGGCCCTGATCAGAGCGGAACCTGCGCACCTCGGTGACCAGCCGCATCAGCGCGCCGACCTCGGCCTCCGCCGCCGGGTCGGCGAAGGCGGCCAGGCGGCCAGGAGCGTTCTCGTCGCGGCCGGCCCGGCGCCCTGGCCAGGCAGCGGCGAGTACGGTCGTGCCGCCGGTCAGCGCGGTCCACAGCTCGTCGGTGACGAACGGCATCACCGGATGCAGCAGCCTGAGCAGCCGGTCGAGCACGAATCCGAGCACCGACCTGGTCGCCGCCGCGGTGGCCTCGTCGGCCCCGGTCAGCGCGGGCTTGGCCAGCTCCAGGTACCAGTCGCAGAACTCGTCCCAGGCAAAGTGATAGAGAGCATCGCAGGCCTTGGCGAACTCGAAATGCTCGAGCAGCGCATCAGTCTCCGCGGTGACGGCGGCCAGCCGGGACAAGATCCACCGGTCCGGCACCGGCAGTGCGCGCGCATCAGCCAGCCCAGCAACATCAGGTTGCTCAGCAGCATCGGCCACCCCGCCAGCCGCGGCGCCAACGCCGTTGAGCAGCGCGAACCTGGTCGCGTTCCAGAGCTTGTTACAGAAGTTCCGCGCCCCGGCAACCCACTCCTCGGAGATAGCGACGTCACCGCCAGGACTGGACCCGCGGGCCAGCGTGAACCGGGTAGCGTCCGCGCCGAATCGGTCGATCCAGTCCAGCGGGTCCACGGTGTTACCGCGCGACTTGGACATCTTCTTCCCGTGCTGATCGCGCACCAGGCCGTGCAGGGCCACGTCGCGGAACGGCACCGAGCGGTCCGGTCCCCGGTCAGCCATCGCGTAAAGGCCGAACATCATCATCCGCGCGACCCAGAAGAACAGGATGTCGTAGCCGGTGACCAGCACGCTGGTGGGGTAGAACGCGCGCAGGTCGGCGGTGTCATCCGGCCAGCCCAGGGTGGAGAACGGCCACAGCGCGGAGGAGAACCAGGTGTCCAGCACGTCGGGATCCTGGGCCCAGCCCTGGCCGGCTGGCGGCGCCTCGTCCGGGCCGACGCAGCGGACCTCGCCGTCTGGCCCGTACCAGACCGGGATCCGGTGCCCCCACCACAGCTGCCTGCTGATGCACCAGTCGTGCATGTCGTCGACCCAGTCGAAGTACCTGGCGGCCATCTCCTGGGGGTGGATCCTGACCCGGCCGTCCCTGACCGCGTCGCCGGCCGCCTTGGCCAGCGGGCCGACCTTGACGAACCACTGCAGCGACAGCCTCGGCTCGACGGTCGTGCCGCACCGGCCGCAGTGCCCGACCGCGTGCAGGTAGGGCCGCCGCTCGGCGACCACCCTGCCCTCTTCCCTGAGCGCGGCGAGCACGGCCGGCCTGGCCTCGAACCGGTCCAGGCCGAGGAAAGGCCCGTGCGCGGTGATCACCGCCCGCTCGTCCATGATCGTCAGGCTGGGCAGGCCATGCCGCCGGCCGATCTCGAAGTCGTCCGGGTCGTGTGCCGGGGTTACCTTCACCGCGCCGGTGCCGAACTGCGGGTCCACATGCGGGTCGGCAACCACCGGGATGCGGCGGCCGGACAGCGGCAGGGCAAGCTCCCGGCCGACCAGGTGGCTGTACCTGGGGTCGTCCGGGTGCACGGCAACGCCGGTGTCGCCGAGCATGGTCTCCACCCTGGTGGTGGCGACCACGATCGAGTCCGCGCCGTCGCCGTACCTGATCGAGACGAGCTCGCCCTCGTCCTCGGTGTGGTCTACCTCGATGTCCGACAGCGCGGTCAGGCAGCGCGGGCACCAGTTGATGATCCGCTGCGCCCGGTAGATCAGCCCGTCGTCGAACAGCCGCTTGAAGATCGTCTGGACGGCGCGGGACAGGCCCTCGTCCATGGTGAACCGCTCGCGCGACCAGTCCACGCTGTCGCCGAGCCTGCGCATCTGGCCGAGGATCTTCCCGCCGGACTCTGCCTTCCACTGCCACACCCGCCGCACGAACTCGTCCCGGCCCAGGTCGTGCCGGGACAGTCCCTCCCTGGCAAGCTCGCGCTCGACCACGTTCTGGGTGGCGATGCCCGCATGGTCCATGCCGGGCAGCCAGAGCGTCGTGTAGCCCTGCATCCGGCGGCGCCGGACCAGCGTGTCCATCAGGGTGTGGTCGAGCGCGTGGCCGATGTGCAGCGAGCCGGTGACGTTCGGCGGCGGGATGACGATGGAGTAGGCCGGCGCCGACGCCGAGACGTCCGCCGGATCGGCGCCGAACATCCCGGCCGATTCCCATTGCTCGTAGCGGCGCGCTTCGACCTCGGCCGGGGCGTACTGCGGCGGAAGCTGGCGGCGGTCTTGTCCGGTCACGTCAGGTGAGTCTAGACAGTGCGGGGAACGCGCTGCGCCACGGCCACTGATCAGCTGGCTCGGCGGCCGGCCCGAGAACGGCGAGGCCACCCGCCGCCGGCGTCAGGCCGACTTCTCCCGCGGGGTACGCCGCGCGACGTCGCGCGGCACCAGCGTCGGGTTCACGTTCTCCAGCACGGCCTCGGAGGTGATCACCACGCGCTCGACGTCCTTGCGGCTCGGCACCTCGTACATCACCGAAAGCAGCACTTCCTCCAGGATCGCCCGCAGCCCGCGGGCGCCGGTGCCGCGCAGGTTGGCCTGGTCGGCCACGGCGTCCAGGGCGTCGTCGGTGAACTCCAGGTCGACGCCGTCCAGCTCGAACAGCCGCCGGTACTGCCGGACCAGCGCGTTGCGCGGCTCGGTCAGGATCCGGATCAGCGCCTCGCGGTCCAGGTTGTGCACGCTGGTGATCACCGGCAGCCGGCCGACGAACTCCGGGATCATGCCGAACTTGAGCAGGTCCTCCGGCATCACTTCGAGGAACGCGTCCACCAGGTCGCGGTCGTTCTTGACCCGGAGCACGCCGCCGAAGCCGATCCCGCCGCGGCCGACCCTGGTCTCGATGATCTTCTCCAGGCCGGCGAACGCGCCGCCGCAGATGAACAGCACGTTCGTCGTGTCGATCTGGATGAACTCCTGGTGCGGGTGCTTCCTGCCGCCCTGCGGGGGTACCGAGGCGGTCGTCCCCTCCAGGATCTTCAGCAGCGCCTGCTGCACGCCCTCGCCGGAGACGTCCCTGGTGATCGACGGGTTCTCGCTCTTCCTGGCGATCTTGTCGATCTCGTCGATGTAGATGATGCCGGTCTCGGCCTTCTTGACGTCGTAGTCAGCGGCCTGGATGAGCTTGAGCAGGATGTTCTCGACGTCCTCGCCGACGTAGCCCGCCTCGGTCAGCGCGGTGGCGTCGGCGATCGCGAACGGCACGTTAAGCAGCCGGGCGAGCGTCTGGGCCAGCAGCGTCTTGCCGGAACCGGTCGGCCCGAGCAGCAGGATGTTCGACTTGGCCAGCTCGACGCCGTCCTCGCCGGCCCGCTCGCCGCCGGACTGCACCCGCTTGTAATGGTTGTAGACCGCGACCGACAGCGCCTTCTTGGCCTTCTCCTGGCCGATGACGTAGGCGTCGAGGAACTCGTAGATCTCCCGTGGCTTGGGCAGGCTGTCCCATTTGAGTTCGGGCGGCTCGGACAGCTCTTCCTCGATGATCTCGTTGCAGAGATCGATGCACTCGTCGCAGATGTACACGCCGGGCCCGGCAATGAGCTTCTTGACCTGCTTCTGGCTCTTGCCGCAGAACGAGCACTTCAGCAGGTCACCACCGTCGCCGATACGTGCCACCCAGCTACTCCTCTGCCAGGGCCGCCGCGAGGCGGCCTCGCGGCCATGTCAGCCGGCGACGAGCGCCTCGCCGTCGGCCTTTCCTACTCCAGGATATGACGGTACCGCCTCAGGGCCCCGAGTTGCAGCGCAAGCGGCCCGTCAGCCGGCGTGCCGGCCAGGAACTGAATCCCGGCCGGCTACTTCGACCCTACCTCGGTCTTGCGCTTCAGCATCGTCAGAACCTCATCCACGAGGCCATACTCCATGGCCTCGGCGGCGGTGAGGAACTTGTCCCGTTCGATATCCCGGCGGATCTGATCCTCGTCCTTGCCGGTATGGAAGGCAAGCACCTTCTCCATCGCGGTGCGCATCCGCAGGATCTCGTTGGCCTGGATCTCCAGGTCGCTTGACTGCCCGTAGCCGCTCTCGATCGCCGGCTGGTGGATCAGGATGCGCGCGTTGGGCAGCGCCATCCGCTTGCCCTTGGTACCGGCCGCCAGCAGCACCGCGGCCGCCGAGGCGGCCTGGCCCAGGCAGAACGTCTGGATCTCCGGCTGGATGTACTGCATCGTGTCGTAGATCGCCATCATCGACGTCATCGACCCGCCGGGCGAGTTGATGTAGATGATGATGTCCCTGTCGGGGTCGATCGACTCCAGCGTGATCAGCTGCGCCATCACGTCGTTCGCCGAGGCGTCGTCGATCTGCACGCCGAGGAAGATGATCCGCTCCTCGAAGAGCTTGTTGTACGGGTTCATTTCCTTGATCCCGTACGACGTCCGCTCCACGAACGACGGCAGGACGTACCGCGACTCGGCTAGCCGCCCGGCCGTCCGGCTCGCGGCCAGCATGGCGTCCTGCTCTCCCGGTATCCGATTCATGAGACCGGCCCTTCTGACGGGACCTCCATGGCGCTGCGGACCACGTGGTCGACGAAGCCGTAGTCCTTGGCCTCGTCGGCGGTGAACCAGCGGTCCCGGTCAGAGTCGGTCTCGACCTGCTGGACCGTCTGCCCGGTGTGGAACGCCGTCCGCTCGGCCAGCGTGTGCTTGAGGTAGAGGATCTGCTCGGCCTGGATCCGGATGTCCGACGCGGTACCGCCGATGCCGCCGTGCGGCTGGTGCAGCAGGATCTGGGAGTGCGGCAGCGCGTAGCGCTTGCCGGTGGTGCCGGCGCAGAGCAGGAACTGGCCCATCGACGCCGCCATGCCCATCGCATAGGTGGCGACGTCGTTCGGCACGAACTGCATCACGTCGTAGATGGCGAACCCGGCGCTGACCGAGCCGCCCGGGGAGTTGATGTACAGGCTGATGTCACGCCTGCTGTCCTCGGCGGCGAGCAGCACGAACTCGGCACAGATCCGGTTGGCAAGCTCGTCGTCGACCTGCTGGCCGAGGAACACGATCCGGTGCCGCAGCAGGCGCTGGAATACCTGCTCGCCCATCAGCTGGCCCGGCGGTGCCTCGGCGACCCGGGCCAGGATGCTCGCGGGCTCGTCGGCTGGGGGAGGCGTCCTCACGGTGTGCCCTCCTCGTTCCATCGCTCTTCGTTTCATTGACAGTGACCCTAACCCGCTACCGGCGCCTGCTAGTCCGCCGCTCCCGCCTGTTCGCTGTAGGCGCACGCCGGCCGGCCCGGGCAAGCCCGGCCGGGCGCCGCGGCCCGGCTGCCTCCCGATGTGCTGGACCGCGCGGCCGCATACCTTGGCGGGTGGCGGGTCGGCGGGTGCGGGTCGGGGCGTGGTTGGTTGGAGCGTGGCTGGCTGGACCGTCGTTGGCCGGAGCGTGGTCGATCGCCGCAGCGGGCGCGGTGACCGACTACTCCTCGGTGCTCTCGCCGGCGGCCTCGGTCATGAGCCCGGCTTCGTCCGACCCGGCGGCCTCGGCCGCATCGTCCGGCTGGTCCGTCCCGTCCGGCACCTCAGGGGCGGCCGGCGTCAGGTCCACCTCGTTGCCGGACTCGTCGGTCACCTTGGCGCGCTCGGCGATCAGCCGGAGCGCCTTGCTCCGCAGCACGTCGGCCACGGCGGAGCCAAGCTGGCCGCGGTCGGCGAGTTCCTTGGCCAGCCGGTCCGGCGGGACGCCCATCCGGTATGCCTGCTCGGTGACGTAGGCGCTCAGCTCGGCCTGGTCCACCCTGAGATCTTCCTGGCCGGCCAGCTTGTCCAGGATGAACCCGGCCTTGACCGACCGCCGCGCGTCCCGGCCGAACTCGGCCTCGAGCTCTTCTTCGGTCATGCCGACAGCCTCGAGATAGGCATCCCGGCCCGAGTTGGATCGCTGCAGCCGATCGTCCAGCGACTGCCTGCGCAGCTGGACCTCCTGCTCGACCAGGTTCTCCGGCAGCGGGATGTCGACCTTGGCCAGCACAGCGTCGAGCGCACGCTCGCGCGCCTGCTCGGCCTGGCCGGCCTGGCGCATCGCCGACAGCTGCTCCCTGGTCCCGGCACGCAGCTCGCCGAGCGTGTCGAACTCGCTCGACAGCTGGGCGAACTCGTCGTCGAGCTCAGGCACTTCCTTCACCTTCACGCTGTGCACCGTGACGGTGACTTCCGCCTGCATCCCGGCCAGCTTGCCGCCGGCCAGCTCCGCGGTGAAGGTCTTGGTGTCACCGGCCGCCATCCCGATCAGCGCGTCATCAAGCCCGTCCAGCATGGAGGCGCTGCCGACCTCGTAGGAGATCCCGCTGGCCTGCGCGTCCTCCACCGGCTCGCCGTCCACGCCGGCCGACAGGTCGATCGAGACGTAGTCGCCATCGGCCACCGGCCGGTCGGCGCCCTTCAGCGAGGCGAACCGCTCACGCAGCGCGCCGATGTACTCCTCGACCTGATCGGGGGTGACCTCGGCGTCGTCCACGGTCACCGGCATGCCGTCCAGGTCAGGGATCTCGAAGCTCGGCCGGACGTCCACCTCGGCGGTGAACGCGAACTCCTTGCCGTCGTCCAGCTTGGTGATCTCGACGTCGGGCTGGCCGAGCGCGAACACGTCGTGCTCCTCGAGCGCCTTGCCGTACAGCTTGGGCAGCGCATCCTGCACCGCCTGTTCAAGCACGGCGCCGCGGCCGACCCGCTGGTCGATCACCCGCGGCGGGGTACGGCCCGGCCGGAAGCCGGGCACCCGGACCTGCCGGGCGACCTCGCGATAGGCATGGTCGAGGTCCGGCTTGAGCTCCTCGAACGGAACCTCGATGGTGAGCCTGACCCGGGTCGGGCTCAGCTCTTCGACGTCGGTTTTCACGTCGGCATACTCCTCGGTTCCTCGCCAGGCAGGCAAAGCCAGGCAGCTGCGGCACTGCGGCCCGGGCAAATGGGTGGTCACTCACGGCTACGGCCGCCAAGTCTAGGGCGCCAAGTCTAGGGCCAGCGCAAGGGTTGCCCGCCCAGGACCGCGCTGGCCGGCCCAGCGGCCGCGGCCGGTTCCGGCTGGCGGCGCCCTACAGCAGGTCCAGCCGCCTGCCGCGGGCGATGGCGGCGCGGCGGGAAGCCACGCCCAGCTTCCGGTAAACCGACCGCAAATGCGTCTTCACCGTGTTGATCGACAGGAACAGTGCCTCGGCGATCTCCTGATTGGTCATGTGCGACGGCAGGAAGCGCAGCACCGCGAGCTCGCTGCCGGTCAGCGGGGTATCAGCCTCCTCGGGGACTCCCGGCGTCCGGGTCAGCTGGGTGTCGAAATGCTCCAGCACGGCGGCAGCGAATCGCGCGCTGCCGCTGGTCGGCGGGACGAGCACGGTGATCGCGGACCGGACAGGCGGCCCGGCGTCGAGGAACGGCCGCAGCGCGGTGACCGGCTCGGCCAGTGCCAGCGCCTGCTCAAGCACCTCGGCTGCCTGGTCACGCTGGCCGAGCCGCCTGCGCGCGACCACGGCGACGAGCAGCCCGGCGATCTTGTCAAGCAGCGTCGCCCCGGCGGCAGCGCCGTCCTGGCAGCCGGCCACCATCTCGATGGCACCGCCGAAATCGCCTTCGGCCAGCAGCAGCCTGCCCTGGGTGACGCAGTCGCTATCGCAGCCGGGGCAGGCGCCGCGGTCCACCGGGCCGAGGGCGGTCCTTGCGGCGCCGGCGTCACCTGACCGCAGCGCGATCTCCCCCGCCAGGAAGGCGAGCTGCCGCGTGAGCGCGGGGTCGGGCGGCGGCTGCTGGCCGGTGATCCGGATCAGCAGGCTGCGGGCGCCGGTAAGGTCGCCGTCGGCCAGCCGCACCCGGGCCCGGATCAGGTCGGCCAGGATGTGCGCGGCCGGCTCGCCAGGCAACTGGGTGACCGTAGCGCGGCCGGCCTCGTCCAGGAACCTGGCGGCCCCGGCGAGGTCGTCCCGGACGAGGCTCAGCTGGGCCGCGGCCAGCGCGGTCAGCCAGGCGGCATCCGGGTCAGCGGCCGCCAGGTCAGCGTCTGCCGCCGTGACTCCGGCCGCTGTGGACCCCGGTGTCGCGGACCCCGGTGTCGCGGACCCCGGTGTCGTGACCCCCGGAGCGGCGGCCCCTGGCGTCGTGATCCCCGGCGCGGCGGCCCCCGGCGTCGTGATCCCCGGCGCGGCGGCCCCCGGCGTCGTGATCCCCGCCCCGGCGGCCCCCGTCCTGGCCGCCGGCGGCCGCGCTGCGGTTTCCCCGTGCCAGGCATCGGCGAGCGCGCGCCAGCCGCCAGCGCGGGCCGCCAGGCGCGGCCGGCCCGCCCGCGGCGAGCTGGCATTCCGCGTGCCCGAGCGCCACCCGGGCGGCCGGGATCTCCCAGCGGCGCAGCCGCGCGGTCCCGATGGTGAACCACAGCAGCCCGATTGCCCGGTGCTCGGCCAGCCTCCCGGCGGTCTGCTGCTGCCGCTCGGCCAGCGCCGCCGCCCGGGCCAGCTCGCCCGGGTCGGCGCCGGCCCGGCAGGCGGCCCGCATCAGGCCGAGTGCCGCCAGGCTCGGCTCGGCGACTCGCTGCAGGTCAGGCGTGCAGCGGCGGAGGTTTCGCTGCGCATTCAGCAGGTGCGTGGCTGCCCCGTCCGGATCTCCGCTCCACAACCGGGCCGCGGCGAGGGCGCCGGCCACCGCGACGTCGTCGGCAGCCCGGTCGGCGGGGAGTAGCGAGAGGACCGCAGTAAGGTCAGCCGGCCCGTTAATAAGCAGAATTTCACTGCCTGACTCCGATAGCACGTGCGCGGCAAAATCCCAGTCCCCCGCTTCAGCGGCATAGCGCACCGCGTCGAGCGCCCGGCCGCTGGCCGCGTGCCAGCGCGCCGCCCGGCGCAGCAGCACCGGTATCTCGTGCGGGATCTCCCTGTGCAGGTCGGCCGTCAGGACCTCGCGCAGCAGCGGCTGGTACCGGTAAGCCGGGCGGCCGGGGCCCGGCGGCTGGACGAAGATGTTCTCCCGGCCGAGCCGGTCCAGCGTCCGCGCTCCGCCCGGCTCGCCGGTCAGCGCGTCGGCCAGGTCGCCGGACACGAACTCGGCGATGCAGGTGCGGAGCAGGAACAGCCGGGTCTCCGGCGGCTGCCTGCTGAGTACCTCGTCCCTGAGGTAGTCGGTCAGGATGGGCTCGTTCCCGGCCAGCTCGGTGAGGCTGGCCGTCGCGGGCCTTCCGGCGGCCTGCATGGCGGCCAGCCGCAGGCCAGCCATCCAGCCCTCGGTCCGGCGCAGCAGCTCGTCGCGCCTCGCGGCGGCCGACGTCGATGCCGAGCATCGCGAAATAACCGGCCGCCTCGTCGGCGGTGCAGGCCAGGTCGGCGGCGGTGACGTCGGCGAGTTCGCCGGCCACCCGCAGCCTGGCGAGCTGCAGCCGCGGCGTACGCCGCCCGGACAGCACCAGCCGGACCGATGGCGGGGCATGCCTGATCAGCAGGTCGAGGCCGGGCAGCACGGCGCCGCCGGCGATCTCGTGGATGTCGTCGAGCACCAGCACCACCGGCTCGGTGAACAGCTGCGCCGCCTCCACCAGGCGCTGCGGGAAGTCGGCGGCCGGGACGTCGGCAAGCAAGCGCACCGCATCGGCGGGCAGCGTCCCGGCCCGGACCAGCGCCGCCCGGGCGTAGGCCCAGAACCGGGCAGGCTCGACATCGCCGGCATCCACTGTCAGCCAGGCGACCCGGCGGGCGGCAGCCGTCGCCGCCGCCCAGGCCGCGCAGGCCACGGTCTTCCCTGCCCCGGCCGGCCCGGATACCAGCGTCACCCGGTGAGCCGCCGCCTGCTCGATCAGCTCGGTCACCCGGCGGCGGCGGAGCACCGCCAGGCTGAGCCGCGGTATCTGCAGCTTGTCTTCAAGGAACCCGGGCTGGTCCCCCGTCGCGGCCGCCGCCCTGGCCCGGTGCGGCGTCGCATGCTTCGTCGCGCTCGTCATTTACGCTCCCCCGAGCGGCGTTGCGTCAAGCTGCGGACGGATTCCCCCGATCCCGCACCCGGCTGGGTGAACATGCAGCTCAGAACGCCTCATTCCTGATTACCCCGGCCTGGCGGAGGCCAACCGCGAGCCACCAGGCGGTATCACCCGGTGCGGATGATGCCGGGCCAGGCCGGAGATTCGTAATGTCCCGGGCGCGGGATGACCGGACGATTTCGTGCGCGGCCAGCGTGGTGCGCGCGATGCCGGGCAACCGCGCGATGCCGGACAACAGGGAGGGGGCTGTTTCCATGACCAGCGGACAGGAACAGGCCGGCCCGGTCAGCGGGCCGCAGCAGGCCAGCCCGGTCGGCGGGCCGCAGCAGGCCAGCCCGGTCAGCGGCGGGCCGCAGCAGGCAGCGCTGGCCGACGGGCGCCCGGCCGGCGAGCGCCCGGCCGGCCAGCGGATCTCCGGGCCGGACTACCCGGATGCTTCCCGGCCTGGCTACCCGGATGGCGGATCCGGCCGCGAGTACCCGATCGAGAGCGGCAGCGGCGCCGTGACCGGCTTCACCGTGCTCGCCGCGACGCTGATGATCATCGGCGGCCTGTGGAGCTTCTTCATGGGCCTCTCGGCGATCATCAAGAGCCATTTCTACGTCGTGCTGCCCAACTACGCCTTCAAGATCAACGTCACGACGTGGGGCTGGATCCACCTGATCATCGGTGTCCTGGTGTTCGCGGCGGGCGTCTGCCTGATCCTCGGCCAGCTGTGGGCCCGGGTGGTAGGCGTCGTGCTCGCGCTGATCAGCGCGGTCGCGAACTTCCTGTTCATCCCGTACTACCCGGTCTGGTCACTGATCGTGATAGCCATCGATGTGTTCATCATCTGGGCGCTGATGACCGGCGAGCGCCGCGAACCTGCCTGACCGGAGCGCTGACGACTGGGCCCGGCTAGCTGGCCAGCTAGCCGGGCCCAGTCAGCGAGTCAAGTGCCGCCGCGGACTCGGCCAGGGCGACGTGGCTGGCCGTCAGCGGGTAGTTGCCGGCCAGCCGCCCGCGCAGCGCGTCGTAGTCCTCGGAAAGCAGGCCCACATCGTTGCGCAGCTCGAGCAGCCGGGCGAACACCCGGCGCGCATCCGGGCCGCGGCCGAGCAGCGCCAGGCACTCGGCCAGCCAGAACGTGCCGGGAAGATAGCAGCAGCCATTCCCCGGCGATAGCCCGTCCTGGCTGCCGGCCGGATCCGGCGCGCAGCGTAGCAGCACCCCGCCCCGGTCGAGCTCGCGCGCGACCATGGCGGCCGTGCCGCCGAGCCGCTCGTCGCCGGGCGGCAGGAAGCCGAGCTTGGCCAGCCTGAGCAGGCTCGCGTCCGTGCCGGGCCAGCCATAAGCCTGGACGAACGCGCCCGCAGCAGCGTCGTAACCCCGGTCAAGCACGTCGGCCCTGACCTCCGCGCGCAGCCTGCGCCATCGGTCAGCCGGGCCGGGGTCGCCGAACCGCTCGATCATCTGGATGGCGGCGTTCGCTGCGGCCCAGACCATGACCTTGGACGGCACGAACTGGCGCGGCGGCCCGCGCATTTCCCAGATCCCGGCGTCCGGCTTCCGCCAGGCGGCTTCGAGCAGGCCGAGCAGATCGCCTGCCGCCCAGGGGTCGCGCGAGCCGGCCAGCCCGGCCATCCTGGCCGCCAGCCGCGCCGTCTGCACCTCGCCGAAGGCGCAAAGCTCCGGCCCGGCCGCCCCGGCGGCACCGATCCGGACCGGCCGGGCGCCGTCGTGACCGGGCAGCCAGCCGAGCTCTATCTCCGGCAGCAGCCGATCGCCGGCCACCCCGTAGCGCCCCTGCACCTCCGGCGGCGGCCCTTCGACCGCGTCGAGCATCCAGCCGAGCAGGTCGGCCGCCTCGCCGGGCGTCCCGGTCCTGAGCAGGATGCGCAGCGTGGCCGCCGCGTCGCTGAGCCAGCAATACCGGTAGTCCCAGTTCCGGTTGCCCGATGCATCCTGCGGCAGCGAGGTGGTCGGCGCCGCGATCACCCCGCCGGTTGGCGCGTAGGTCAGGGCCTTGACCGTGATCAGGGACCGGATCACGGCCTCGCGCCACTCGCCCTCGTACCGCAGGCCGCCGACCCAGCGCCGCCACCAGCGCTGCGTCCGGTCGATCAGCGCCTGGACAAACGGCGGACCGGGCGGATCGGCCCGGGAGTCCCGCCAGACCGCAGCCAGCGGCACCTTGTCGCCCGGGCTGACGGACAGCGCAGCCGCCGCGACGCCCTGGCCGCGGCGAATGTGCAGCGGGGCGAAGAGCCAGAGCGCCGCCGATCCGGCGACGATGCCGAGTGCCTCGTCGCGTTGCCGGAACCTGGGCCGGGCCGAGCCGTACTCGAAACACGCTTCCAGGGTCATTCGCAGGTCAACGGTGCCGCTGACGCCCTCGATCTGCCGGATGAGCACCGGGTCCTGATCGCGGGGCGGCATGCAGTCGATCAGGCGCACCGTCCCGGCGTCCGTGCTGAACTCGGTCTCGAGCACCAGGGTGTCCGGCAGGTAGCGGCGCCGTACCCGGTAGTTCCCGGCGACGGGCGAGATCCGCCAGTGCCCGTGCCTGTCCGCGCCGAGCAGCGCCGCGAAGCAGGCCGGGGAGTCGAACCGCGGCAGGCAGAGCCAGTCGATCGATCCGTCGCTGGCCACCAGCGCCGCCGAATGAAGGTCGCCGATGAGCGCGTAATCCTCGATCGGTCGGGACATCCGCAAGCCTCCTGGCGGCAGCGGCCAGCCCCGCGGAGCACCCGATGCACGGCCCGGGCGGCTAGTTCCGTTCTGCCACCCCGGCAGTCTGTGCCGGGCTGCGTCCCGCTGTCGTCATCCCTCGCAGGTGAGCGGCTGAACGAAGGGCGTCACACTGGCGGCTCGGTGTACCGGCGCTGCTCGTAGACCTCGGCTGACGCACGCTGGCGCCGCCGCATGACCAGGAACGTGATCGACACGGCGAGGCCCGCCACGCCTCCGAGCATCAAGATCACGCCGATGGCGTCGAGGTTGACGTACTTGGGCTTCCAGGTGACCGCGAACCGCAGGATCGCGCCGATGATGATCAGCGCGACGCTCCCGCCGATGCTCATGACAGTGACCTCCACTCACATCGGCCACCACGCTGGTGACGGATTCCCGGATCCAGATTCTGCCGAACCGGTAATGGACGATTATTCACCCTGGCCGGGTGAGGTGCGCTCGGTGCGGCTCGGCGACCGTGAATGGATGCGGACAAGAAGCCAGCGTGACGATCGGCGAGCCCGCGGCGGCCGCGGCGCGGCGGGCGCGGGCCGGCCGGGGGTGACCCTTGTCTGACACCGGCGGCGAGCCGGGGCCTGAAGCCGCAGGCCCGGGACAAGCCGGAGGCATGGGAGAACCCGGAGGCCCGGCGCAAGCCGGAGGCCCGGCGCAAGCCGGAGGCCCGGCGCAAGCCGGAGGCCCGGCGCAAGCCGGAGGCCCGGAAGTCAGCCGGGACGAGCAAGCTGAAATCGATCGCCTCCGCGCCGAGGTGGACGAGCTGCGCAGCAAGCAGGCCACCCAGACGCGGCGGCACCGGATCGGCTGGCGGGCTCCGGTCGCCATAATCCTGATCGTGCTCGGCTGCGTGCTCGCCCCGATATCGGTGCTGGCCGTCTGGAGTGCCAACCAGGTCTCCGACACCAACCGGTATATCGCCAACATCGAGCCGCTGGTGCACAACCCGGCCATCCAGAATGCGCTGACTGACAAGATCACGCTTCAGGTCACCAGCCACCTGAACGTGACCGGCATCACCGATCAGGCCGCCACCTTGCTGCAGAGCAAGGGACTGCCGCGAGTCGGCACGCTGCTCAAGACATTCGCCCCGTCGATCGCCAGCGCGGTCGACGGGTTCATTCACAGCACCGTGCACAAGATCGTGACAAGCCCGCAGTTCGCCCATGTCTGGATCCAGGTCAACACCGTCGCCCATCAGCAGGTGGTGAAGGTGCTGTCCGGCCAGGGCGGCAGCGCGATCAGCACCAGCAACGGGCAGGTCGTGCTCGACCTGGGCCCGTTCATCAACATCGTCAAGCAGGACCTGGTCAAGCGGGGGTTCACGATAATCAACAGCCTCCCGCCGATCCACCCGTCGTTCGTGCTCTTCCAGTCCAAGGACCTGGTCAAGGCGCAGACCGGCTACCGGCTGATCAATGACCTCAAGATCGTGCTGCCGATCCTGACGCTGCTGCTGCTCGGCGCGGGAGTGTACGTCGCGCGCAGGCACCGGCGCGCCCTGATCGGCGCGGGGCTTGGCCTGGCCGCGTCCATGCTCGTCCTCGGCGCCGGCCTGCTGATCTTCCGCGGCATCTACCTGAACAGCGTGCCCAACAACGTGCTGCCAAGCGACGCCGCGGCTGCGATGTTCGACACGTTCGTCCGGTTCATCAAGGAGGGCCTGCGCACCATCCTCGTCGTTGGCCTGGTGGTGGCCGCCGGCGCCTTCATGACCGGGCCGTCGGTGACCGCGGTCCGGACCCGGGCGGCGTTCGCGTCCGGAATGGCGCGGGTCAGGCGCAGCGGCGAGCACGCGGGGGTATCCACCGGGCCCGCGGGCAAGTGGACGTATGCGCACCGGCATGCGCTGCGCATCTCAGCGGTAGCGCTGATCGCCCTGATCTTCGTGTTCTGGGGCCAGCCCTCCGCCGCTGTGGTCATCGTGCTCGCCATCCTGCTGCTGGTGATCCTCGGCCTGATCGAGCTGATCGGCAGGCCGCCCGCTGCTGCGCCGGAGACGGCAAGCGAGCTGTGACGCCGGACGCCGCCAGGCGGCTGGGCCAGCGCCGCGGCCAGCTTCCTGGTAGGCCGGCAGGTGATCTTTCAGGCGGCTGGCCTGGCGCTGCTGTCAGCCCTGTCGCCGACGGCCCTGCTGATCGCCGCCGTCTACCTCGGCTCCGCGCGGCCCACGCTGACGAGCATGTTCTACCTGGCCGGCGCGGTGGTCATGAGCTTCGTGATGGGCGTGGTCGTGCTGGTGGCACTGCGGGCCGCTGACCTGAATCATCCGGGCCAGCATGCGACCCGGTATGGCCTGCGGCTCGGCCTCGGCATCGCGCTGCTCGCGGCGGGCCTCGCGGTCGCCGCACGCAAGCCCAGGCAGCCCGATCCAGCCAAGGCGGGGCGAGGGATCGTGTCGAGGATGATCGCCGATCCGGCGCCGTTAAGCGCTTTCGCCGTCGGCCTTCTCGTGTTCGCGCCGGGAGTGACGTTCATCGCGGCGCTGCAGGTGATCGCGACGGCATCAGCCGACGTCGCGCTCACCACCCTGGCCGTGCTCGTCGTGGTCGTCATCAACGTTCTCCTTGTCTGGCTGCCGATAACGCTCCACCTGGTGGCCCCGAAGGTGACCGAGCGTCGCCTCACGGCCTTCAACGGCTGGCTCCGCGCGCACGGGAGCGGCGTGCTCGCCGGGGTGTTCGTGGCTGTCGGCGCAATCATGATCTTCGACGGCAGCTACGGGCTCATTGCCGGCCGGTGACCCGGCGCGGCGGCAAGTGCCCGCCAGCGGCGGCCGGGGGCCGGCGGATCTGCCTCACCCCTGGAGGATGATCCGCGGAACCCAAACCCGGCCATACTGAGGAGGTGGATCCGCTCGACCGGCTGCGCAAGCGCATGATCGACCCCGTGGAGTCGCTCGCCCAGCGGGTCGCGGAGCGCGCTGTCGACCTCGTGGTCCAGGCGCTTGACGTGAACGCGCTCATCCGGCGGGTCGACCTGAACGCGGTAGTCGACCAGGTGGACCTGAATGCGGTAGCCGACCGGGTGGACCTGAACGCGGTGGTCGACCGGGTGGACCTGAACGCGGTGGCCGACCGGGTGGACATCAACGCGGTAGCCGATCAGGTGGACATCAACGAGATCGTGCGGCGGGCCGGCGTGAACGCCCTGCTTGCGCAGGTAGACGTGAATGCGCTGCTGGCCCAGGTGGACGTGGATGCGCTGCTCAGCCGCATCGACATCAACAATCTTGTTAGCCGCATCGACATGGAACAACTCGTCCGGCATACCGATCTTGGCGCCATCATCGCCACGTCCTCCGGCGGAATGGCGAGCGAGGCGCTGGATGCCGCGCGCAGCCAGGCTGTCGGGCTCGATCAGTTCATCGAGCGCTGGGTCGGACGCCTGCTCAGGCGCAAGCATCCCTGGCCGCAGGCGCCCGCCACGCTGCTCGGTGGCGGGGCAGACTCGTGAGCCCCCCGGCCCGGCAGGCCGCCGGCTGGGTGACCTCACAAGGGCACTACGCGGGCTCGGTATCCCGGTTCCTGGCGTTCGTTATCGACGCCGCGGTCAGCGCCGGCGTGTTCGCGCTCGGGCTCGCGGCCACCTCTTTCGCGGTGAAGGTCGTGACCGGCCATTCGGTCAGCTGGAATAAATCCGACACCGTCGTCGCGATTATTTTCGTCGCCTGGGAGTTCTTTTACTTCGGTTACTCGTGGGCGGCGAGCGGCAAGACCTTCGGCATGGCGGTGCTCGGCGTGCGTGTCGTCCGGGCCGACGGCGCGATCGCTGAGCCGAGGCGTGGCGCGGTGCGCGCTCTCGCGTTCCCGCTCAGCTTCCTCTTCTTCGGCCTGGGCTTCCTCGGCATCCTGGTCCAGCGGGAGCGCCGCGCGCTGCACGACCTGATCGCGGGTACCGCGGTCGTCTATGCCTGGGACGCGCGTGCCGCCCGGCTCCGATTCCTCGCCCGCGAGGCCGGACCGGGCATGGCCGAACCGGGCGCGGCCGAACCGGGCGCGGCTAGCAGCCCGGCGGGCTCAGCCGACGACGGCTGAGCCCGCCCGGCCGTCAGGCCGCGTGCGATCCGATGACGCGGCCGTAGACCAGCAGCGCCCAGATGATCATTACGTCGACCGCGATGACCAGGATCGACCAGACCGGGTAATGGGGGAGGAAAAGGAAGTTCTCCAGGGCGCTGATGACCGCGATAACGACGCCGACGACCCGGGCCCAGGTCTGGCCGGCCAGCAGGCCGATCCCGGCCGCCACGACGATGACGCCGAGGATCAGGTGGATCCAGCCCCAGGCCGAAGCGTCGATCTTGAAGGCGTAGTTCGGCGTGACGATATAGAACTTGCCTTTGATAATCCCGGCGAGCCCGTCGAAAATACTCCACAGGCCGGACAAGAGCAGCAATATCCCGGCCAGCGTGGTGAACCCAGCCACCATCGCACGGTCGGCGTGACTGCTGCGTTCCGATATTCCGTCGTACGTCATGAGCCATCGTTCCTTTCACCTGCCGCCCGGTCACCTGCCGCCCGGCCATCCGGACCGCCCGGCTGGATCGCCAGGCCGGGCGGCCAGGCCGTTCAGCGGGGGACTCTGCAGGGAGGTTACGGAACCGCCTCCCCGGCCTGCATCCCCCGGCGTGGGTGGGCTGCCTGCCGTGACCGGCTCGTATCCTGGACCGGAACCACCCGATCCCGTGGCTCTCGCTACCATCCGCTGCGGGTGACGCGCGCGCGGGCGCGCGGGGTGATCGTGGACGCAGGCGGAGTTGAAGACCTCGGTTATCCGCTCCACGGCAGCGAACGAGAGGGTTCTGATCATGAACATGCCAGCCAAGGCTGATGTCGACGACGCAACCAGGGAAGGGCTGGCCGGGCTGGCCCTAGGCGATCCGGAGCTGCTGCTAGAGGGCCTGGAGATGCGCGCGGAGATGCAGGAGCGGAGCGGCCTGGATCCGCGCAGCTTCGCCCTGGTCAAGATCGCCGCGCTGATCGCGCTCGACGCCCCGCCGGCCTCCTACCTCTGGCAGGTAGCCAACGCGCTGGACGCCGGCGCTACGCCAGAAGACCTGATGGGCGTGCTGCGCGCCATCGCGCCGCAGGTCGGCGGGCCGAGGGTCGTGGCTGCCGCGCCGGAGCTGATGGTTGCGCTCGGCCTGTCACTGCCCGAAGGGGCGTAGCACCAGCTCGGACATCGCACGTCAACCCCTCAGGAGGCAGTTATGTTCATGCGGCGACGGCCGTTGCTGCGCGCGGCCGCGGTAGGCGGTACCGCATACGTCGCGGGCCGCCATATGGCGAACAAGTCCGCGGCCCAGGCACAGCAAGAGGATGAGCAGAACGAGCGCATCGACGGTCTCGAGCAGCAGCAGGCGCCCGCGCCGCGCCGCCGCCCCGGCACCGGCCCCGGCCGCCGGGCCGTCGCTGCTCGATCAGCTGAACCAGCTCGACGCCTTGCATCAGCAGGGCGCGCTCACCGATAACGAGTTCACCGCCGCCAAGGCCAAGCTGCTCGGTAACTGAGCACCGGTCACGCTTGCCTGGCCGGTCCCGCCGCGCCGGCGGGGTCATCCGGACCGGCCGGCCCCGGCGAAGCCCCGGGACCGGCCGCGAGGATATCGATGCTCAGCGCCAGGATCCAGGCCGGGAACAGCAGCTCCACCCAGGCCGAGATGCCGACCCCGACCAGCAGCACCAGCGCGACAGCGAACCCGGCGGTGCCGAGCCATCTGGAGACGATCTCGGTGCGCCGCGCGATGTTCACCGTGGTGAGGGTGAACACCGCGGCCATCCGCATCGCGTAGACGTTCAGCAGGATCGAGGTGACGTTGCGGCCCTGGGCCAGGGTGCCCGCCGCCGACGGGCCGGACCGCAAGGACGCCGCCGCCGCGATCAGCCCGCCGCCGACCGCCGCGGCCACGAACAGCATGCCGACAAACAGGAAGCCGCTGCCCAGGAACACGGTGCCGAAGAAGCGGTCCTCGCGTGCGCCGACCCGGTCCCTGACCACCCCGATGAACCACAGGAAGGCGATGCCGGCGAACGGGACGAGGTTCAGCGCGATGGCCACCGCGGCTCGGCGGCTGGAATCGGTCAGCCATTCGCCGGCCTGGCCGGGCCGGGCCGGAACGGAGATCCTCAGCAGCACGAGCGCTGAGATCAGCAGGACGGAGAAGACGATCCCGGCGACGGCGGCCGCCCGCGGCGTGCGCAGCGGGCTGCCGGCTGCCAGCGGACCCTGGCCCGGCGGTATCTCGGTCATCGGCCCGTCCTTTGGTTTGCCCTGCGGCTGCCTTGATCTGCGATGTCCTGCTGGCAGCTAGACAACCGGGCCAGGCGCCCGCCCACGTCACCTGTCCGGGGTGATGCCACGGTGATCGGCCGCAGGGGACACTCGACCAGCCGTTAATTTCCTGAACAGCCGGTTGCATGAGCCGGGAACGAGGGGACTGTGCGATGGGCGAGCCGTTCAAGGGCACGATCAACGTCGACATCAGGGACTCGGAGCCGGACTGGGCGCCGTTCGAGCCGCCGAAGGCGCCGGACGGCGCGCCGAACGTGGTCTACATCGTGCTCGACGACGTCGGCTTCTCGGCCATGTCTCCGTACGGCGGGCCGATCCCGGTTCCGAACATCGAGCGGATCGCCGCCGACGGGGTGCGCTACACGCAGTGGCACACCACCGCGCTGTGCTCGCCGACCCGCTCGTGCCTGCTGACCGGGCGCAATCACACGCGTAACTCGATGGCCTGCATCACCGAGGCGGCGGTCGGGTTCCCGAACGCCAGCGGGACCATCCCGCCGGAGAACGGCATGATCTCGGAGATCCTCGGCGAGCGCGGCTGGAACACCTACATGGTCGGCAAGTGGCACCTGTGCCCGACCGTCGAGATGAACGTCGCGTCGACGCGCCGGAACTGGCCATCGGGCCGCGGATTCGAGCGCTGGTACGGATTCCTCGGCGCCGAGACCAACCAGTGGTATCCGGACCTTGTATATGACAACCACCCAGTGGACCAGCCGAAACTGCCGTCCGACGGCTACCACCTCACCGACGACATCACCGACAAGGCGCTCGAGTTCATCGCAGATGCCAAGACGGTCGCGCCGGACAAGCCTTTCCTGCTGTACTACGCACCTGGCGCATGTCACGCGCCGCACCATGTCTCGAAGGAATGGGCCGACAAGTTCAAGGGCCGGTTCGACATGGGGTACGAGGCGATCCGCGAGCAGACGCTGGCCCGGCAGAAGGAAATGGGCATTGTCCCGGCCGGCACCGAGCTGCCGCCGGTCAACCCGATCGGCACCGCTGAAACCCGCAAGGGGCCCGCAGGCCAGCCCTTCCCGCCGCTGGACGTCACCAGGCCGTGGGATTCGCTGTCGGCCGAGGAGAAGCGGCTCTTCGCCCGGATGGCGGAGGTCTATGCGGGGTTCCTGGCACACGCCGACCACCACATCGGCCGGCTGCTTGATTACCTGGAGGAATCCGGGCAGCGGGAGAACACGCTGGTGATCCTGGTGTCCGATAACGGGGCGAGCGGCGAGGGCGGCCCCGACGGCTCGGTCAACGAGATGCTGTTCGCGAACGGCATCCCCGACAACATCCAGGCGAACCTGGCGATGCTGGACGAGCTCGGCGGGACGAGGACCTACAACCACTACCCGAACGGGTGGGCGATGGCCTTCAACACGCCGTTCAAGATGTGGAAGCGGTATGAGTTCAACGGCGGCACCGCCGACCCGTGCATCATCTCCTGGCCATCGGCCACCGCAGGCAAGGGCGAGCTGCGGCATCAGTACCACCACGCGATCGACATCGTGCCGACCATCCTGGATTTCCTCGGCGTCGAGGCCCCGGCCACGATCAAGGGCCACGTGCAGAGCCGTTTCGACGGCGTGAGCATGCGCGGCAGCATCGAGGACGGGTCTGTGCCGTCGGCCCGCAAGACGCAGTTCTACTCCATGCTCGGATCCCGGGGAATCTGGCACGACGGCTGGAAGGCTGTCACCACCCATCCGACAATCAGCGGCTGGAGCAACTTCAACGACGACACCTGGGAGCTGTACCACACCGACACCGACCGCGCCGAGATACATGACCTGGCCGCTGAGCACCCGGAGAAAGTCCGCGAGCTGGTCAACCTGTGGTTCGCCGAGGCCGGCAGCAACGATGCATTCCCGCTGGACGACCGGTCCGCGCTGGAGATCATGATCACGCCACGGCCGCAGCTGGCCTCGCCCCGGGACAGGTACGCCTACTTCCCCGCATACCGCGGAGGTGCCCGAAGCGCAGGCGGTCAACGTCCGCAACCGGTCCTTCTCGATCGGGGCACTGGTCGACATCCCCGCGGCTGGCGCGCAAGGCGTGCTGTTCGCGCACGGGTCGCGGTTCGGCGGGCACGCCCTTTACGTCAAGGACAGCCGGCTGCACTACGTCAACAACTTCGTCGGCATGGTAGAGCAGAAGGTCGACGGAACGCAGGACATCCCCACCGGGGAGAACCTGATCCTGTCCGCGTCCTTCGACAAGGACGGGGAGGACCCGCCGCACGTGTCCACCGGGATCCTGTCCCTGTACCACGGGGACAAGAAGGTCGGCGAGGGCCGGATCAAGACCCAGCCGGGAATGTTCATGATCGCAGGCGAGGGCCTGTGCGTCGGCCGGGACAGCGGCGAGCCGGTCACCGGTGACTACCCGGGCGAGCACCCGCACACATTCACTGGCGGGACCATCAAGCGGGTTGCGGTCGATGTCAGCGGCGAGCCCTACGTCGACCTGGAACGCGAAGCGCAGGCGATGCTGGCGCGGGAGTAGGCAGCGGCCACGATGACCAGTGACCCGCTTCCTTCCTGGCGCCAGGGCGCGGCGAAGGCAGCGATCCTGGACTTCGTCAGCCTGGTCATCGAGCCCGGCGAGTCGTTCGTTCCGTCATCGGACCGGATCGCGGCCTTCGACAACGACGGCACGCTGTGGTGCGAGAAACCGATGTATCCGCAGGCCGATTTCCTGCTGCGGCGGTGGAAGGAGATGGCCAGGGCCGATCCGGCCCGGGCCGCAGAACAGCCGTGGAAGGCCGTGATCGAGGACGACCAGGCGTGGCTCGCCGGGCTCCTTGATCACGTGCCCGAGCTGACCAAGGGCGTGACCGAGGCATACGAGGGGATCACCGCCGAGGCGTTCGAGCAGGCTGTCCGCCGGTTCTTCGACACCGCTGCGCATCCGGTGTTCGGAGTTCCTTACACCAAGCTCGGTTACCGCCCGATGCACGAGCTGATGGATCTGCTCTGGGCCAGCGGGTTCACCGTCTACATCTGCTCGGCGGGCGGCCGGGACTTCGTCCGGGTGGTTGCCGAGGAGATGTACGGGATACCGCGGGAAAGAGTGATCGGCTCCGGTCCGACACTGGAGTTCCGGCAGGGTGACATATACCGGACAAAGGGCATCGAGCAGCCGATCGATGAGGGTCCCGGCAAGCCCGTGCACATCTGGACCCGCACCGGTCGCAAGCCACTGCTGGCAGGCGGAAACGCCGACGGCGACGTCGCGATGCTTGAGGCGGCACAGTTCGCCCTGCTGATCCGCCACGACGACGCCGACCGCGAGTTCGCGTACGACGCCGGCGCCGGGGTGGCCGCCGCGGCGGCCGAGCGGCACGGCTGGACCGTAGTCAGCATGAAAAAGGACTTCGATAGGGTGTTCTGACAGATCTGCACCGCCGCCCCGGCGGCCTACGGCATACTGCCAAACGGCCTGCTACCCGCAAAGCCATCACCCGTTGCGGGTGATGACGTCTGCCGATATGCGGTAAGAACATCTGCTCCAGCAAAGGCCGCTCTAGCCGGAAACTGAAAGAGGAGTGCCGGTGGTAACGGACGGGCACGGTACGCATTCATCAGATCCCGGGATGATAGCTCCCGGGATGGTGGTGGCAACCTGGCAGGCGACACTGTTCCTCGGCGCGGCGACCCTGATCCTTGGCATCATCGTGAGCTTCCACCCGACGGGCTCGCTGAACGTGCTCGCGGTCCTGCTCGGCATCCTGATGATCCTCTCCGGGATCTTCCACCTGATCCGGGTATTCGACCCGGGCGAACCGCACCGGGTCTGGCTCGGCATCGCCGGCCTGCTTTTCATCGTCATCGGCGTCGTGCTGATCCGGCATCTGCACCTCACCAGGTCGCTCATCGGCCTGATTATCGGCATCACCTGGATCGTGCAGGGACTCACCGCGCTCATCGGCGGGCTCGGCGGCGGCGTTCGCGAGGGCAGGGGGTGGTGGATCTTCTTCGGCGTGGTGAGCCTGATCGCGGGGATCGTCGTCGCATCCGCCCCGGCCTCCTCACTGAACTTCCTCGCCGTCCTGGTCGGTATCTGGTTCGCCGTGATGGGCATTCTCGAGATCATCGGCGGGCTGCTGCTGCGACGCGCGCTCCGCGAGGCGGGCTGACCCCGGTAGTTCTCCGCCGGGTCATATGTACTCGCGGCGCCGCATCCAGGCGAGCGTCACCCATCCCCAGATCGGCGGCAGGTAGGCGGCGAACAGCCGCTGGATAAAGACGGCCGCCACAGCCTGGTCCTGCGGCACGCCCGCGCCGGTGAGCCCGGCGATCAGGCCCGCCTCCACCACGCCGGCCCCGCCGGGAACCGGGACGGCACCGCCGACCAGCGACGCCGTGGTGATCACCACCAGCAGCACGCGATGCTCGCGCGCTGCCCTACGGCGTGCAGCGATGCACCGAGGGCCAGGGCAACAAGGAGCTGGCTCAGTGCTGAGCCGGTCAGCACATAAATAATCTTGCGGGGCTCGGTGGCGATGACCTTGAAGTCGGCCCAGATCTGCACCAGGTGCGGGCGGACGCGGGCGCTGGCGAGCCGCCTGAGCCGGGGGACCAAGGTGACCAGCGTGGCGGCTATCCCGGCCGCCAGCAGCACGCCGACGACGATCCAGATAGCCGTCTGGTGGCTGTCTGAGCCGCCAGGCACGTGGAAGCTCCCGGCGGCGAAGCCGATGGCAGCGAGGAACAGCAGCCCCTTCATCACCCAGCTGGCGGTCGACTCGATCGCCCCCGAGCTGAGCGCGGCGGCCGGGTCGTAACCCTGACGCTGGAAGAACCGGACCCGGACGGCGAACACGGCGACATCGCCGCCGGCCAGCGCCGTGAACATGTTCGAGGTTTCCAGCGCGAGACATCGCCCGAAAGGCAGCTGACCGGGAACGGCGCCGATGGTGGCCAGGGCATTGGCCGCGACCGGAAGCTGGGCGAACACGAACGCCAGCGCCACCCAACCCGCAGTCCCTTGTGCTGCCGGAGCGAACTGACCGTGACCGGATCCAGCGCCGAGCGCTGCAGGTGGACGAGCGCGCCCCTGGCCGTCTCTGCGTCGAGCACCCGGCCGGCCGCTGCGGCCGTGCGCCCCACCCCGAATCGCATCGCCGTCGCCGCCAGCAGGGCCGCGAGATCGCCATCGAGACGGCCGGCCGGCGCCGCCGAGGACGCGGAGCGGAAGTCCCGGACGCAGACGCCATCTGCTGCCAGCAGGATCGTCTCTGCTCCGAGCGCGCTGTGGGCGATGCCTGCCTGGCGCAACCTGAGCTCGGATTCGATAATCTGGTCAATGGTGCCGTCCGGAAAAGCCGCAGCGTCAGCTTCAGCAAGAACCGGGCCGGCCGGGAGCCTGCTGACGATCACCGCGTCCCGGCTCGGGCCGAACGGGCCGACAGCGAGCACTTCGGGCACCAGGACGCCGGCCCGTTCCGCCATGAACGTCAGGTACGCCTCGTGCTCGACCTGCTGGATGCGGTCAAGGATGAGAGTGGGTCCCGAGTCCCGGTAGAAGCAGAACCGCCAGAGCTTGGCCAGCATCCGGGCGTCGGAGGCGTCACGGCCGTAGACCGACAGCTCGATCACCTTTCCGGCGGCGTCATGACCAACGAACTTCTCCACTCCCCAGACCTGGCGGGGGGCGTGCTCGATGCCGTGGATGGTGAGCTGCAGGTCGGCGACTCCCGCAGCCACCTCTTCGGCGGACGGGAGCCCGAGCGGCGATCCGACGGCCAGGTGCAGGCCCGCCGCGATGCCCCAACCGATCGCGATGCTGGAGACGGCATTGACCGGAAGCGCCAGGCCGCCGGTGACCCCGGCGAGTACCGCCACCGCGAGGAGAAACGACACCAGACGGTGCAGCGGGCGGCTGAGGAAAGGCAGCCCGGCGGCCGCCACGGCGATGGCCACCGCCAGCTGGGTGACCGGAAAACTGGTGTCCACCCCCGCCAGTGCGTCGGTGGCCGGGCGGCCGGCTGCCTCCCCGAGGATCGCGCCAAGCAGCACGCAGGCACCCCAGGCCAGGGCGGCGGCCAGCACGATCCGGCGGACCGCGGCTAGCCGCGGCACCAGCAGGCCGAAGACGGCAAGGCAGCCGATAACGCCAACGGAGCCGAGCCAGAACATCCCAGTGACCAGCCACCGAATCGCCGCAGGAGGCGGATTGAGCGCGTGCACTATGCCGATCTCAACGGCCGAGTTCGCGCGCATGACCGGGATGGACACCGCCACCACGACGACGGCGAACCCGAGCCTGAACGCATCAGACGCGCGGCGGCGGGTGGTGCCCCCGCCACGCGGCCCGAGGAAGACCGCACGCAGCCGGCTGGCCGTGACCGGGCTTGGGTTCGGGCTCGCCTGGCCTGGCTCCGCTAGTGTCGCCACGGGATTGCATTCTCGCCCATGGGCCTTCATGATCGCGGGGCCGGGTAAGAATGTAAATGCCGAATTCGCCCGGACTCCGGCCCGGCGGATCGTCTCCAGCTGGGGCGGGCAGGCGGCAGCGTTCCCGCTCGCCGTAGCGCAAACCGGTCAGGTCAGGAGGTCACTGTGGCGCAAGTCCGGGTGCACAACTTCTCGGTGTCGCTGGACGGGTTCGGTACCGGGGAGGGGCAGAGCCTGGATGCCCCATTCGGGCACGCGGGAACCCGGCTGCACGAGTGGTTTTTCGCGACCCGCACGTTCCACGCCATGCAAGGCCAGCCCGGCGGCAGCCTCGGCATCGACGACGCCGTTGCCAGCGCCTGGGCCCCGGGCATCGGCGCCGAGATCATGGGCCGGGGCAAGTTCGGCCCCCACCACGGCCCCTGGCCGGATCAGGAGTGGAACGGATGGTGGGGAGGCAACCCGCCGTTCCACACCCCGGTCTTTGTTCTCACCCACCATCTCAGGCCCTCAGTCCAGATGGACGGCGGGACCACGTTTCACTTCCTGGACGCCAGCCCAGCCCAGGCGCTTGCGCAGGCGCGCCAGGCCGCCGCTGGCCGGGATATCCGCATCGGCGGCGGCCCGTCCACTATCCGCGAGTTCCTGGCCGCCGGCCTGATCGACTACGCGCACATCGTCGTGGTGCCCATCGTGCTTGGCCGCGGAGAGCGGCTCTGGGATGGGCTGGAGGCGCTCGAAGACCGCTTCCGGATTGAGGCCGTGAACAGCCCAAGCGGCGTCACCCACGTCACCCTTAGCCGGCCGTAACCGGCGGCAGCCGCTCAGGTCGCACCGGCCTAGCGGACGCCGTCAGTTTCCTCGGATGACGCAGCGAAAGCCCAGGTGGCAGGTCGCGCTGTCGATCGCTTCACCCTGGCGGGCGGCTGGCCGGTAGCGCAGGCAGTAGTTTGGCGCGCACAGGTGCGAGCCGCCCTTGATGACCTTGCGCGGCAGGTGTGATCCTGGCCCGGCAGCGATCCCGCTCCGTGCTGGCGAGCTCACCCTGGGGTTGCGCGGCGCGCAGCAGGCGGCGGCCGCCTGGACAGGATGGCGCGGGGTGAAGTAGTCACACGTCCACTCCCAGACGTTGCCGGTCATGTCGTACAGCCCGTAGCCATTGGCCGGGAAGGAACCCGCAGGGGAGGTTCCCTCGTAGCCGTCGGCGACCAGGTTCTGCCACGGAAACTGGCCTTGCCAGGTGTTGGCCATCAGCTGGCCGTCCGGAGCGAACTCATCGCCCCACGCGTACACCGCGCCGTCGATGCCACCGCGCGCGGCGTACTCCCACTCCGCCTCGGTGGGCAGTTCCCGGCCGGCCCACGCTGCGTAGGATTCCGCGTCCTCGGCGGCGACGTGAGTCACCGGGTGCCGCTCACGGCCTCGGCAGTCGCTGCCTGGTCCATCCGGGTGCTGCCAGCTTGCACCCGGAACGTAGGCCCACCAGTTGCCGTAGTCGCGCAGATCGACCGGGCCGGCCGTGCGGTGGAAAACCAGCGATCCCGGCACCAGCAGTGCCGGGTCGGCGTCCGGATACTCGGCCGGATCCAGCGGACGCTCGGCGACCGTAAGGTACCCGGTCGCCTTCACGAAGCGCCGGAACTCCTCGACGGTCACCGGGCGGGTGTCTATCCAGAAGCCGTCAACGCTGACCCGGTGCACCGGGCGTTCCTCCGGATAGAAATCGGCGGAGCCCATCCGGAATGTGCCGCCCGGGATCCAGGTCATGTTCCTGGCCCGGTCGTGCTTCCGGTTCGCCGGCGCGTTCTGCGCCGGGCCCGGCCCGGTTCCTGGGCGGTTCGCGGCCTCGGGCAGGGAACTTGTCTTCGGCATGCGGTGCGCGCTCCCGGTTTTCGCCACTTTGCACTACGACCCTAGGGGTCTGCGCACCGGACAGCACCACCCCGGGTGGGTGACGTGGCGGCAGCCGGGGGGCAGATCATTTTGTCGGCATCCGCCGGCAAATATACGGTGATCCGGCGTAATGCGCCCGTCCTGGCCGGCGTCAACCCGGTCCAGGGGCTGTACGCGAGCTTCGCCGGGCCGATCGCCGGCGGCCTCAGCTCCAATACCCGGCTGATGGTCATCACGACGACATCTGCTGCTGCGCTGGCAGCGGGCTCGGCGCTGCAGGGCGTGCCGGCGGCCCAGCGGCCGGCCGCTGCCCCGCTGCTGGTGATCATGGTGGGCATGGCGCTGGTGGCCGCCGGGATCATACGCCTCGGCCGGTACACGCGATTCGTCTCGTACTCCGTGATGATCGGCTTCCTCACCGGGATCGCGGTCAACATCATTTGCGGCCAGATCGGCGATCTGGCCGGCGTCCCGGCACACGGCGCTTTCCCGCTGGCCAAGGCCGTCAGCGTGCTCGCGCATCCCGGCCAGATCGATCTGCCCTCCTTGCTCACCGGTCTTGCCGCGCTGGCGATCCTGGTGGTGCTGGCACGGACTCCGCTGGCCGTGTTCAGCGCGCTGATCGCCCTGCTGATCCCCACCGTCGTGGTGGTACTGGCCGGCGCGGACAGCGTCGGCAGAGTCGGGGACGCGGGCGGCATCCCGCGCGGCATCCCGCTCCCGCAGCTGCCCGACTTCAGGCTCCTGTCGTTCAGCCTGGTCACCGGCGCGCTGGCAATCGCCGCCATCGTCCTGGTGCAGGGCGCGGGGGTCGCCGAAGCCGCGCCGAACCCGGGCGATGCCCGGCCGAATCCGAATCAGGACATCATCGCGCAAGGGGCAGGCAACCTGGCCGCAGGGTTCTTCCGCGGCATCGCGGTGGGCGGCTCGGTCGGGCAGACCGCGCTAAACGTGACCGTCGGTGGCCGGACCCGGTGGGCGGCGATCTGGTCCGGCATCTGGATGCTGGTGATCCTGGCCATCTTCTCCGGGCTGGTGGCGAAGATCGCAGTTCCGACCCTCGGGGCCATACTCATCTTCGCGGCCATCGGCTCGCTGCGGCCAGGAGAGGTCGCCAGCATCCTGCGCACCGGGCGGATCTCGCAGGTCGCGGTCATCACCACCTTCGCCGCGACGTTGTTCCTGCCGGTCGCCGCGGCGGTCGGCATCGGGGTGGCCCTGTCGCTGCTGCTGCAGCTGAACGCCGAAGCCATGGACCTAACCGTGGTCGAGCTCATTCCGCGGGACGACGGGCGCTTCGAGGAGCGTCCGCCGCCGGCGATGCTGACCAGCCAGCACGTGACGGTCCTCGACGTGTACGGCAGCCTGATGTACGCCGGCGCCCGCACCCTTGAAGCGCACCTTCCCGACCCGGCGGCAGCGAAGTCGCCGGTGGTGGTGCTGCGGCTGCGGCGCCGCACCTCGCTGGGGTCGACCTTCGTCAAGGTCGTCGGCGACTACGCCAACCGCCTTGCCGACGCTGACGGCCGGCTCTATCTCACCGGCCTCGAGCCCAGCCTGACCGAGCGGCTGCGCCGCACCGGGCACCTGGACGGACCGGTACGCGCGTTCGAAGCCACGCCGGTCGTCGGCGAGTCGACCCAGGCTGCCTATCTCGAGGCCGAGGCATGGCTGGTCAAGAAGCACGGCGAATGAGCTTGCGGGCGGGCAGCGGCGGCAGATCCGGGTCATCGGCGCCGTCAACGAACGGCGCCATCTTCGGCCCGTAGCGGCGGGCCAGCGGGTCAGCCGTGAAGCCGTGCGCGAGCACGCTCAGCAGCACGGTGAAGGCGATGACCGCCACCGCGCGCCCGGCAACATGCTGGCCGAGCTCCTCAAGCGCCAGCAGGGCGAACACCACCGACGCCAGGCCGCGCGGGCCGAACCAGCCCACGAAAACGACGGCGGCGCGGCCGAGCCGCTCCCCGGCCAGCGCCACGGCGACCGGCGCCATCCGGATCACCGTCAGGCTGAGCCCGGCAAATACCACGACCTGCCAGGTCAGGCCGTCGAATGCGGGTACCACCGCGATGGCGCCGAAGGCCAGCCAGACAAGCAGCGAAACCAGCGCACCAGTCTCCTCAACGAATGGCATCATTCGCTCGCCGCGCCGCCCGCCGATCGCGCCGAACGCGAGGCCGCCAGCGAACGCGGCGATAAACCCGTTGCCGTGCAGCGCCAGCGCACAGGCGTACGCGCACACTGCCAGCGCCAGTATCGCGGTGCCGGCGAAGCCTCCCTCGACCCAGCCGCGCCGCCGCGCCGCCCTCGCCAGGAAACCGCCGGCGCCGCCCACCGTCGCGCCGATGATTACGCCGAGCGCCAGTTCGGCGACCGCCTCGGCCGGACCGATACCGGCCGTATGTCCCGCGCCTGCCAGCGCGACAAGCACCAGCGGCGTGGCGATCCCGTCGTTGAGCCCGCTCTCGACGTTCAGCAGCCGGCGGATCCGGACCGGGACAGCGGGATTCACCATCATGCCCGCGCCAAGGGCAGCGTCCGTGGGCGCGAGCGCCGCTCCCACCAGCAGGGCAAGCCAGATGCTCATGCCGTGGAACAGGGCGAGCGCGGCTACGATGCCAAGGCCGATCGTCAGCGGCAGCCCGATCCCGAGCAGCCGCAGGCACCGCCCCATGTCCTCGTGCAGATCCCGCAGCCCCACCCGGGAAGCGTCCGAGAACAGCACGAGCACCAGGGTGAACTCAGCTAGCTGCTTAACCAGCTCAGGCGAGGGCGCGTACCCCAGTGGCGCGAGCGGCGAGTGCGTCAGCAACAGGCCGGCCAGGACGAACGTGATCGGAGCGGTTACGTCGAACCGCTCCAGCCGCGCCGACAGCGTCCCCCAGGCGAATACCAGCGCTGCCACGATCGCAAGATCGGAAGCGCTCATCTGCGCGGATCAGGGACGGCCATGCTGCTCCGGCCGGCCGCTCGCCTGACTCCCCTGCGTTCTACCTGCGGGAAACGCGCCGGGCGGTGCGCCGTCCCGTACGCCGGGCTACTCTGCGTGCTCCGAACATCTCATGCCTCCGGTTCTCGTGCTTTACGGCGGTCAGCTCTTGCTTGCCGCGGCCGCCGTTTCCAGGTCGTGCAGTTCCTGCGCCTCCTCAGCCGAGACTAGCCCAATCCCGACGAGGTCAAGCGGGCTGATGAAGCCGTCGCTGATGCGGAAACCGCCGGCCCGGACGATTGCGTCGCGAAGCGGCACCGCCCAGTGATGCTCGATCAGGACCAGCGCCGCCGCGGAGCCATTCGGGATGTCTTCGAGCACATCCCAGCCCTCCTCCTCGGTGAACACGTGCACACCGCCCTCGGCTACGGCCGCTTCGGCACCGGCGACGGCACCTTCCTCTATGCCCTCCTCGCCCTCGAAGCCCAGGCCGATCAGCGCGCCGATCTTGCTGCCAAGCTCGATTGCCTCATCCTCGGTGAGGTTGCTGAGATGCTCCACCTCAAGGGCTCCGTCGGCGTCCTTGTAGACGGCCAGCGAGTCGATCACACGCACGGTGCCGCTTTCGTGCAGCCGCTCCAGCTCGGCGATGATCTCACCGTGGAAATTGGGGTTGCTGAACCCCAGCGCGATGAGCTGAACGGGCCCAATTGCCATGTCTTTGCCTCTTTCGCCTGATTCGATCGGCATGTTCGCCGGGGACGGCTGTCTGCCGAGGCCACCACCGGGCCGGATCCCTACTGACCGAAGCATCCCGGCCGGGCCGGGGCCGGCGCATCACCCAGCGGGGGTGGTCCCCACCGCCGGGTCGTGCGCCGACCCGCACGGCGCGCGGCTGGCGGCGGGCGGCGGGCGGCGGGGTCAATGCTGGATCAGGTGGATCAGGCCGAGGTCGGACAGCCCGTCGAGGGCTAGCTGAACGGCCAGCGCGGCGAGCAGGAAGCCGAACACCTTCTCGGTCACCAGCATGCGGTTCTCGTTCAGGTGCTCGCTCACCCGGTTGGCCCACCGGAACACCGCGGCGTCAATGGCGATCACCAGCACCAGCGCCCCGACCACCACCGCGAAGACGCCGAACGATCCTGCCTCCGCCGAAGCTGTGACCAGCACCACGATCCCGGCCGGATTGAGCAGATACGGGACCGCCAGCGGAAAGACGGCCAGCTGCATCGGGTCCTTGCCCGTCAGCTTGCCGCCGTCGGCCTCTTTGCCTGGCGGCCCGAGCACCATCGAGACGGCGATGATCAGCAGGATGATCCCGCTGGAAATGCCGAGCGCGCCGGCCGAGAAGTGCAGCAGCCTGGTGAGGAGCCCGCCTAGGACAAGGAGGAGGACCGCCGCCGCCGTTGCCGTCGTGAGCATCTTGCGCACCACGCGGCTCTTCGTCGCGGCCGGCATGTCAGCGGTCACGTCGAGGAACGGAACCAGCGCGATCTTGGGCCCGACGCCGATCAGGAGCAGCAGGAAGATGTCGATGGCGGCCGCGGCGTCGACAGACTTGAACTCCAACCCAACCTCCAGGCTCGGCCGAATCTTGCCGCGGCTGACTCGGGTTGCTCGTCACCCGCACGGGGTGGTGGCCGCCCGGCCACGGCGAGCTGCCGGCCCGTTCCTGTTCACCGGCACGCTGCACAGCGTCACCGTTGACCTGAGCGGGGACCTTATCACCGACTCCGCAGGCGAGATGCGGCTGGCCAGGTCACGCCAGTAACTGGGTCAGGGAGCACTATCAGCAGGATCTGGCTGCGCGGCGGCAGGCTGGGCGGCAGCTGGCGGCGCGGCGGCAGGCTGGGCGGCAGCTGGCGGCGCGGCGGCAGGCTGCTGGTGCCCGGCGACGAGCTTCGCGCTCATCTTGACCGCCTTCACCGCGCCTGATGCTCCTGCCTGCAGGGTCAGCCCCACGGCGATCAGGATGATGCCGGGGATCAAGAGCACGCGCGACCCGAGCATGATCAGCCCGATGCGGCCGAGCAGATACGGCGGAGTGCAGACAACGGCGCCGATCGCTCCGCCGACGACGGTGGCAGTCAGCTTGTCGCGCTTCGAATACGTAGTCTTCATGCCAATCAGCCGGGCCGGCACCGCGACATAGCAGATCATCATCACCCCGATGATGATGCTCAGCCACAGCGCGAACCACCACAGGCCCCAGCGGACGAATACCACCGTGGACACGCCGAGGCCGATGCCGACGACTCCGCCCGATCCCAGCACGACCACCAGGTGCGATCGGGCCTGGGCGAACGCGGGCCTGATGGCTGGCCCACCCGGCGAGGAGATGGCAAAGGCGAACACGGCGTTCAGGAAGAAGCTCGCGGCTGTGATCGCGGCAATGCCGAGCACGATCGGGATGAGCACCGGGCCCTCAAACACGTGGTAGTTCTTCCCGTGCAGCACATGGGCCTTCAGATCCAGCATGGCGAGCCAGATCCACATCGCCGGGAGCACCTGGATCAAGGTGAGCCGCCAGTTGGAGAACAGCAGCTTCACCCCCTCGAACAGCATCGCGAAGGCGCCAACCGTAAGAGCGAGCGGAGCGAAAATCCGCCGGGAGGCGCTCAGCTGCAGGACGGCCTCTTGCACAACCGCGTAGTCACCGTCGCGGACGGCCTGGATCAGCCGCCCAGCCTGGGCTCGCGCGGCCACCCGGCGCTGCCGGTGCTCGACCGCGGCGGTCACTGGCAGCGCGGAATGGCCGGATGCATCGTGATCAGCAGGTGAGGTCTTCCGCTGCGAGCGTGCATCTCCCGGGGTAGCCATTGCCGAACGCCCCCCTCCCGAGCAGTCATGCGCCGACGAGATCAGTGTCCGGCCGACGGTGGCGAGTTGCCACTGTCCGCCCGCACCGCCCGACCGCGCCGGTCTGAGCATAACCGTGAGCATTTATGCACCGGCTCAGCGATCTCGGCTGATCTGCGGGCCGGCCGTGTCACCCGGCCAGGGTGAGGCAGAAGGCCAGCCGGCCCGGCATCGTCAGTTGTGCCGCACTGTCCGCCGACCGAGGATTCCGCTGTGGCCGGGCCGGCCGGCCAGCCAGCCTTGCGGCGCTCGCCCGGTCGCCCGGGCAGCGGACAGAAAGGACCAAGTGATGGCCCAACTGACGGCTGAGGCACCGCAGCGGCGGCTGCCGCGTTACCAGCTCGATTCGGCGCTGGGACGGCTTACCCCGGCCGAACGCGCCGACCGGGGCAAGGCTGCGCGGGCCGAGGTGCCACGTGCGAGCCATGCGGTCTTCGATCCGCCGAGCGACCGGCCCGACCCGATCGACCTGCTGACCAAGCAAGCGGAATCGAGGGTTCCTGAGCTGATCCCGGTCCGGTGGGGCCGGATGATGGTGTCGCCGTTCACCTTCTACCGCGGCGCGGCCCTGCCGATGGCCAGCGACCTGGCCACCACCCCGGTATCCGGGCTGCCCGTGCAGGCGTGCGGCGACGCGCACCTGTCCAACTTCGGCATCTTCGGCTCGGCCGAGCGCCGGCTGATCTTCGATGTCAACGACTTTGACGAGACGCTGCCGGGCCCGTGGGAATGGGACGTCAAGCGGCTGGCCGCCAGCATGGAAGTGGCCGCCCGCGACAACGGGTACCCCCGCAAGCTACGGCGCGAGATCGTCACTGCGACGGTCGCCCGTTACCGCCAGGCCATGCGCACGTTCGCCGGGATGACCAACCTGGACGTCTGGTACGCCCACGTGGACATGGACCAGATGCGGGCGCAGTTCGACTCCCAGCTGAAGGAACGCCAGCGCAACGCGGTCGACAAGGGCCTGGCCAAGGCGCGAACCAGGGACAGCATGCAGGAAGTGGCCAAGCTGACCCGGATGGTAGACGGCCGGCCGCGGATTATCTCCGACCCGCCGCTGCTCGTGCCGATCGACGAGCTGATACCCAAAGAGGCCGACCGCTCGGCTTACATCGCGGAGCTGAGCGCCCTGGTCAGCAAGTACCAGCGCACGCTGGAAACTGACCGCCGGTTCCTGCTCGAGCAGTATGAGTTCGTCGACATGGCCCGCAAGGTCGTCGGCGTCGGCAGCGTCGGGACCCGCTGCTGGATCATCCTGATGCTCGGCCGCGACGACTCTGATCCGCTGTTCCTGCAGGTTAAGGAGGCCGAGGCATCGGTACTCAGCCGTTTCGTCGGGGCCAGCAAGTACACCAACCAGGGCCAGCGGGTGGTCGCGGGCCAGCGGCTCATGCAGGCGGCCAGCGACATCTTCCTCGGCTGGCAGCGGATCGAGGCCGGCCTGGACGGACGGCGGCGTGACTTCTACGTCCGCCAGCTGCGGGACTGGAAATACTCCATCGCCATCGAGACCATGGTCCCCAACGGCTTGCGGATGTACGGCGAGCTCTGCGGCTGGACGCTGGCGCGGGCGCACGCCCGCTCCGGGGACCGGATCGCCATCGCGTCCTACCTTGGCGGCTCGGACGTCTTCGACCGGGCGATCGGCGAGTTCGCGGCCGCGTACGCCGACCAGAACCAGCGTGACTACGACTCCGTCGTCGACGCGGTCGCGTCGGGCCGGATAACCGCCGAGCGCGGGCTGTGAATTCCTGCTGACCAAGGCCGGCGAGCTGCGGCCGCTTAAGCGCTGATCGCGGGGAGCCGCACCGGTGATACTTGACCTGCTGCTCATCGGGCTCGGGATCACTCTTGAGCCTTTTCCGCTGACAGCGTTCATCCTGATCCTGAGCGCCGAGAAGGGCACAAGGAAGGGCCTGGCGTTCATTCTCGGCTGGCTGGCCTGCCTGGTCGTGGTGGTCGCCGCCGTCATCTTGCTGACCGGCGGCAATCCGCCCAGGCCCAGCACCGCCCCGTCAACCGCTGCGCTGGCCGTCAAACTGGCCCTGGGCATCGTGCTGATCGGATTCGGCTGGCGGCAGTGGCGCCGGATGGGCCGCCCCCGCAAGCCGCCTACCTGGATGGCGAGGCTGGACGGGCTCTCGCTGTGGGCGGCAGCCGGGCTCGCCGCATTCCTGCAGCCATGGACGCTGGTAGCGGCGGGCGCCGCGACCGTCACCCAGGCCAAGCTCTCCACCGCCGCTGACTACCTGACCCTGATGCTCTTCATCCTGCTGGCCACCGCCAGCTTCTTGTACCTGGAGCTTTATGCGGCCTTCGCGCCCGCCGCGGCCGGCGCCCGGCTCGAGCGGCTGCGGACCTGGCTGGATACCCACCGGGACCAGGTGATCATTGTGCTTTCCCTGCTGCTTGGCTTCTGGCTGGCGGGCAAGAGCATCTACCTGCTGGTCAGCTGACCCGATGACGATCCCTGATCCGGCGGCGCCCGGCAGCCCTGACCCACCGTCCGGCGGGACCGGCGAGCATCGCTGGCCGATGGCGCTGGCGGTGCTGGCAACCGGAGTGCTGCGCGCGGTCCTGCCACCTGAGCTCAGGGCCGGTGATGCCCGCTGGCTGTTCATCCTGGTCACCCTGGCGCTGCTCGGGGTAATGATCATCGGCGACCCCGGGCGCATCGACCGTGACTCCACCTGGCTGCGGGCGCTCACCGGCACGCTGATCGGCCTGATCTCCGCGGTCAATGCCTCCGCGGCGGTGCGCCTGGTGGCCGGGATCATCGGCGGTGCCAAGTTCAGCACCGATGCCAACATCCTGCTGGCTAGCGGCGGCGCGATCTGGCTCACCAACGTGATCGCGTTCGGCCTGTGGTACTGGGATCTCGACCGCGGCGGAGCGGCGGCCCGGGCGCGCGGGACAGGCGGCCAGCCCGCGTTCGTCTTTCCCGAGATGAACAACGCTCAGTACGTCGGCGCGGACTGGTATCCGAAGTTCATGGACTACCTGCACCTGTCGTTCACCACCGCCACCGCGTTCAGCCCGACGGACGTCTCGGCGATCAGGTCCTGGGCGAAGCTCATGATGATGGCCGAAGAGGCGATTTCGCTGGTGGTCGCGATCCTGGTCGTCTCCAGAGCGGTGAACATCCTGCACTAGCAATCACCCAGCCCAGGTGAGGTGGTCGCGGCCGTCACCGCGCCAAGATTAGCTGGCATGCCGGGAGCTGAGAGGACGCTGGATGACAACGCCGTCTGATCCGATCGCGCTCCTGCGGTCCCGCGCCTACGTCGCGCTGCTTGTGCTCGCCGCGATCATCGGCGCGCCCGTATCGGCGGCGGCCTACTTCTTCCTCGCGCTGGTCAGCAAGCTGCAGGGATGGATCTTCACCAACCTGCCCAAGGACCTGGGCTTCCACTCCGAGCCGCTGTGGTGGCCGATTCCGCCGCTGGTGCTGGCCGGGGTGCTTGTCGCGCTCACCATCCGCTATCTGCCCGGCACGGGCGGCCATTCGCCGGCCGACGGGTTCAAGGTGGGCGGCGGCCCGGCCGCCCCGATCGAGCTTCCCGGCATCGTGCTCGCGGCGTTCGCGACCCTGGCCCTCGGCGTGGTACTCGGGCCTGAGGGACCGCTGGTCGCCCTCGGCGGCGGCCTTGGCGTCGTCGCGGTCCGGCTGGTCAAGCGGGACGCTCCGGCCAGGACCCAGACCGTGGTGGCCGCGGCGGGCAGCTTCGCCGCCATCAGCACGCTGCTCGGCTCGCCGCTGACCGGTGCTTTCCTGCTGATGGAGGCCTCCGGGCTCGGCGGCTCCATGATGGAGCTTGTGCTGATACCTGGCCTGCTGGCGGCCGGCGTCGGCTCGCTCGTGTTCATCGGCCTTGACGCCTGGACCGGGCTCGGCACGTTCTCGCTGGCGATTCCCGGTCTTCCGCATGTCGGGTCGCCCACGGGCAGCGAGTTCTTGTGGGCGCTGGCGATCGGCCTGCTGGCTGTCCCGATCGGCAGCGGAATCCGGTGGCTCGGCCTTTTCCTCCGGCCGCATGTCGAGCGGCGGATGGTCCTGATCACTCCGGTGGTCGGCCTCGCCATCGCTGGCCTGGCGATCGCGTTCGCCGCAGTCACCGGGAAGGGCTCCTCCGAGGTGCTGTTCTCCGGGCAGTCCGCTCTCGGCCCGTTCATCGAGCACAGCGCCAGTTACACCGTCGGAGCGCTGCTGCTGCTCCTGGTCTGCAAGGGGATCGCCTACGGCGTGTCATTGAGCAGCTTCCGCGGCGGTCCGACCTTCCCTGCCCTGTTCCTCGGGGCGGCGGGCGGCGTCGCGCTGTCGCACCTGCCCGGGCTGCCGCTTGTCGACGGCGTCGCCATGGGCATCGGGGCGATGTCGGCCGTGATGCTGAGACTGCCGCTGACCTCCGTTCTGCTGGCCTCCCTGCTGCTTGCGTCGGACGGCCTTGCCGTCATGCCGCTGGTGATCGTGGCCGTCGTGGTGGCCTACGTGACATCGGCCAGGCTCACGCCAGCCCCGGCGGCTGGCCCGGACGCGCCTGCTCCCGGGCAGCCCCCGGCTGCTGCCCAACCGGTCTCCGGACCGGGCGGCTGACTCGGCGGGCGGGTCAGGCCCGGTGCGCTGAGCTGCGCCTGGCGGGCATTACCGCGCCGATGAGCCACAGGATCGGGAAGATGAAACCGATCAGGCCGAGGATCCAGTGACCCTTGCGGAACGTCATGACGGCCACGGTGAACAGCAAGACTAGGTACAAGACGCCCAGCCCGATCGCAAAGCCCGTTCCTGACATCGACGCCACATCCGTCCGGTCACGGCCGCCGGAGTCCGGGCAGCCGGGCAGGTAGTTCTCGCGGAGCGGCGGGATGCCGTCCGATTGGCAGTCTGCCGTGCGGCGGCGGCACGGGCATCACCCGCACTGGATGGTCATTGCCCTGAGCCCTCGGCCCAGTCGGTCAAGCCTGAGCGCTTGACCACCTTGGCCGCCGGGGCCCCAGCGGCCGGAGGCCTGCTGATCTTTCCGGCCGGCCGCCGGTGGTACGACGGCTGCGGCCCGCGCCGGACGGCGCTAGGCGGCCCCCGCCGCCTGGCTGCCGGCTCGGCCTGCCGGGCAGGCCCGGCCGCCTCGGCCCCATCGGCCGCCTCGGCCCCGTCGGCCGCTTCGGCCGCCCCTGTTTGCACCCGGAAGGCGGCGACCAGGCGCGCGACCAGCGTGGCCAGGAACACCTGGCCGGTCAGCGCCTCGATGACGGCAAGCGCCCGGCCGCCGTCGCTAGCAGCGGTGAAGTCCCCGTAGCCGAGCGTCGTCAGCGTGGTGAAGCTGAAGTACTGGAAGGTCTGGGTGCCGGTCTGGTGCTCGGGCGTCGGCCGGCCAGCGAAGAAGTGGCCCCCGCTCAGCCGCCAGATCGCCGCATAGTAGGCGGCGAACATCAGCCCGATAATCAGGTAGGCACTCAGGGCGCCGTAGATGCTCTGCAGGGTGACCGTAGGCCTGGCCAGCACCCGCCGGACGATGACGACCGCGGTGACGAGCAGGACCAGGCCCTTCCAGAGGTCGGCCGCGCCGAGGCCGGCCTGGGTGCCGGTCAGCGCAGCCACGATCGCCGCGGCCGAACCGAACAGCGCAACGGCGTCGGCCAGCCGCGCGTCGCGGCGGCGCACCCGCGCCGTGCGGAACGCCAGCAGCAGCGCCGTCAGGAAGAGCACAACCTGGAGATAATCGATCAGCCCGTTGTGACTGAACGCGGACAGCAGGTAGCTCGCGATCAGCACGAGCAGCAGCAGACCGTACCGGCCGCCGGGTTGCGGCAGGCCGGGACGGTAGCTGCGGCTGCCTGCCTGCCGTGCAGGCGACGCCTGCGTCATGGCCCTCCGTCTGGTCAGGCTCGGCCGGGACAGGGGGGCCTGCGGTGGCTGAGCGGTTAGGCCGCGCCCCCGCCGTGCAGGGCATCCTGGAGATCCTTCTCGCCTTCCTTGGACAGCGAGGTCTTCAGCACGGTGCCGCCGTACTTGCTCATCGCCTCGATGGCCTTGTCCGGGGTCACCTTCTCCACCATGAGGAACAGCGCAGAGGTACCCGGCGTCAGCATGCCGCGGACCTGGTCCTGGAACTGCTTGTCGATGCCGGACTTGGTGACCTTGCCCATCAGCGCGCCCAGGCCGGCGCCGATCGCCATCCCGAATACCGGAATGAAGAACAGGATGCCGAACAGCAGCCCCCAGAACATCCCCCAGGTCGCCCCGCTGCCTACCAGGTGATGGCGGGTATGCACGTGGTAATCGCCATCTTTGTCCCGGACGATCACCGCGATGGCATCGGGCTCGATGATGAGATCCTTGGCCAGCTGCCGTGCCTCATCGGCCGCTGCCTCGGCGGTGGCCTCGTCGGGGTATCCGATCGCGATCAGATCAGACATAGTGTCCTCTTTCTCATTCTGCTGGTGATTTCGGTCCGGCCTAGTCCATCAAGCCAGCCGCCAGTCACGCCCCACCCCGAGCGGGTGATACGGCACCTGCCGGATGAGCCTACGCCAGTCAGGCAGGCGGCTCGGTGTAGCGGCCAGGTGGCTCGGTGTAGCGGCGCTCTTCGTAGACTTCGGCCGATGCGCGCCCGCGGCGGCGCGTGGCGATGAGCGCGATCGAGATGATCAGGCCGACCACGCCGGCGATCATCAAGATCACGCCGATGATCTGCAGGTCCACGTGGGCGGGTTTCCAGGTGATGCCGAACCGGAGAATTGCGCCGATGACGATAAGCGCGATGCTGCCGCCGATTGTCACAGTGCTTGCCACCTCCTCTGGCCTTACGGTTACGCTAAAGCTATCTGGGCGCCTCGCCCGGCAAGGGTGATAACGCCACATGTGCGTGCCTGGCCGCCGGGGCCGGGGCCACCCCGGGCGGGGGATGCTGAGGACCTTGGACCCTAGCCGGGCCAAGATCGCGAGTCTTAACCTCGCCAGGTGCGGGATGATGCGCATATAGGGGCGCAAGACGGGTCGGAACGCGACCGGCGCGTGAGCGCTATAGGGGCGTCCCGCCGGGCCGGCCTGGACGTGCCGATCGAGTCCAAGTTGCATGCCCCCGGGCCGCGCGGAGACTGGGTGGACCGGCCGGAACTCGTTCGCGACCTGGCCGGTGCCACGGCCAGGCTCATCCTGGTTGACGCTCCTGCGGGCTTCGGCAAGACAACCCTGGTAGCGCAGTGGCGTGCCAGCCCAGCCGAGTTCCGGCCGTTCGCCTGGCTTTCGCTCGACCGCGGCGATGACGACCCCGGCCGGCTGTGGTGGTATGTCGTCTGCGCGCTGCAACGAGCCTGCCCGGGGTTCGGCGGCGACATCCTCAGGGCGCTCCGGGTGCACACCCCGGACGTCGCCGGGGAGGTGCTGCCGATCCTGCTGAACAGGCTGGCCGAGCTGCCGGAGCCGGTTGTCCTGGTGCTCGACGACTATCACAAGATCAAGGAGCGGAGTTGCCACCAGCAACTCGCGTTCCTGCTGCAGCATCTTCCGCCAGCTGCTCAGATCGTGCTCATTACCCGGGCCGATCCGCCGCTGCCGCTCGCCCGGATGCGGGCGGCCGGCGAGCTGGCCGAGTTCAGGGCGCACCAGCTGCGCTTCGCTCCTGAGGATGCGGCCGTGCTCGTGCGCGGTATCTCCGCCGTCCAGCTCAGCGAGCCCGACCTGGCCGATCTCGTCGAACGGACCGAGGGATGGCCCACCGGGGTGTGCCTCGCAGCGCTCTCGCTGCGCGGTCACCCCGCGCCGAGCGCCTTCGTGCACCAGTTCACCGGCAACCACCGGTTCATCGTCGACTTCCTGGCCGAGGAGGTACTCAGCCGACAGCCAACCGAGATCCGGCAGTTTCTCGCGCGGACATCTATTCTCGGCCGATTCTGCGCGCCGCTCTGCGATGCCGTCATCGGGTCAGCTGACGCTGCGGAGATCATCGAGGTGCTGGAGCGGGAGAACCTCTTTGTCGTGCCGCTTGACGAGAACCGGGGCTGGTTCCGCTATCACCATCTCTTCGGCCAGGTGCTGCGCAGCGAGCTGGCCAGGGCCGAGCCCGGCATCATGCCCGCCCTGCACGAGAGCGCGAGCGCCTGGCATCGACGATCAGGGTCGGCACATGAGGCGATAAGTCATGCGCTTGCCGCCGGTGACGCGACCGGAGCCATCGACCTGATCGGCCGCCGCTGGTACTCGTATGTCTATTCCGGTCAGGTGGCAACTGTTCGCGGCTGGATGCGGTCCCTCGGCGACGACGCGATCGCCGCAGACCCCGTTGCCGCGCACTGCGCGGCGTGGGTGGCTGCGATCTCCGGCGACCGGGCGTCCGTTCGGCGCCTCCTCCCGGTCCTCGAGGCGGGTGCGCACGAAGGGCCGTTCCCTGATGGCATCAGGTCGCCGCAGTCGTCGGCAGCGCTGCTGCAGGCGACCTTCGGATTCGAGGGCATCGGGCCGATGCGCGAGGCGGGGGCCATGGCCGTGACCCTCGAAAGCGACAAGCAATCGCCCTGGTCGGCGCTGGCGCGGGCCACCTACGGGCTCGCTCTTTACTTCTGCGGCGACCTCGAGGGCGCGACCGAGCAGGCTGAGGCCGCGCTGGTTGGCGAGGGTTCTATCGCGCTGGTGCGCATGCTGTCCTTCGCCGTCCTGTCCTTGATCGCAATCGAGGAACGAAGGCCCGATCAGGCCGGGGAGTATGCGCTCACCGCTCGTGACATCGCGGGTGACCTTGGTCTCAGCGCTGCCCCCCAGACTTCCCTGGCCTACGCGGCGGCCGGCGCCGTCTACGCGAGCACAGGCCGGCTGCAGGAGGCACGGAGCGAGTTCGAGCACGCGCTGCGGTCCCGCCGGAGGCCGCCTGGGATCAGCCCGTGGGCCACCGTCGAAATCCTGCTCAGGCTCGCGCCGGTGCTGGCCGGCCTGGATGACCGCGCGGGCGCGGCCGCGCTGCTCGACGAGGCCAGGCTGATGCTCACCGCATTGCCGGACGGCGCTGAGGCGCAACTGGCCCGGCTAGGCCGCCTCGAACGCCGGCTGGCCGGCGGCCACGGCCGGCGGCGCGTGCCGACCCGCTCACCGAGCGGGAACTGGCGGTGCTGCGCATGCTCCGGGGAACCCTGTCGCTCCGCGAGATCGGTCAGCAGCTTTACCTGTCACAGAACACGATCAAGACACATACCCAGACGATCTACCGCAAGCTGGGCGTTTCGGCCAGGCAGGATGCTGTCGCGAAAGGTCGGGAGATCGACATCCTCTAGCGGCCGGACCCGACACCAGGGTTAACCGGCGACGTCACCAGGGTGAAAAAGCGGCGGCGGGTGAAGACAACTCACCCCTCCGGCTGGGATGAAGGGCATAGCCAGCGGTCACCGCCCGAGCGATCCGGGCCCGGCCGCGGACAATCGGTCCAGGCTCGTCCGCTAGTACAGGATCGCCCGCCGGAGTGCCACAATGACTACGCTCAGTGACACCACGCTCAGGTACCGGATCGTGCTGCGCGGCGAGTGCAGCATGCTGCTGGCGGGAATCGCCGACGAACTCACTATCGAGTCCGGCCATGGCCAGACCTGCATCCTCGTCTCGGTTCGTGACGAGTCAGGGCTTTACGGGCTGCTCGACCGGCTCCAGGATCTCGCACTGCACATCGTCAGCCTGACCGAACTCGGCGGCAATCCGCTGGGCGGGCGGGCCGCCGCGGGCGGCTAGCGTGGCTTCAGAGCAGCTCAAGCTCTCTCGCGCGACGGACGGCCTCACCTCGGTGAGTCGCCGCGAGCTTCCGGTAGATGCTCTTGAGGTGGGTCTTGACCGTATTCACCGAGATGTACATCTCGGCGGCGATCTCGGCGGTGCTCAGCATCGCCGACACGTGCCCGAGCACTTCACGCTCGCGCTCGCTGAGCCGCTCGACGATCAAGGGCGCCGCCTGCGCTGCGCCGGGCTCGGACGTGGTTCCCGCGCGGCTCGCGAGATCCGGCTCGAGCAGCTGACGGTAGGCGTCGGCCAGTTCAGGATCGCGCCGTAGCACCGGCTGGATCCAGCTTCGCTGCAGGGCGAACGGCAGCCGGAGCCGCTCAGGCTCAGCCAGCCGGAGCGCGCGATCAAGGGAGCGGCGACCGCGGTAGCTGTCGCCGCCGCCGTAGCTGAGCTGAGCATCGACCAGCCAGCCCTCCACGCGGACCCGGTCTGGTGTCTCCGCCCGGGCCGGGCCGCTGGCGAGCGCGCGCTTGCCGGCTTCCGCGTCGCCAGCAGCCAGCCACGCCTGCGCCAGCGCGACGGCGGCGTCGAGGCGGTGTGCTGGGCCGGCGCGCGCGGCCAGTTCCACCGCCGAGTCGGTGTCCGCCATCGCCACACATGCCGCCGACTCGAGCAGCGTCAGCCTGTGGCCCAGCCAGGACGGCGGCGACCAGCCATCCCGGGCCCGGCCGATGATCTGCGATGCCACCGCCGCCCGGCCCTCGGCCAGGCTGCGGCGCGCGGCCACCAGGCAGGCCGCCGCGCCGATCAGCTTGTCCGGGCGAATCCGCAAGGCCTCGTCCGCCCGCTTCAGCCGCCCGCCAGCGAGGGACAGCTCGTTGCGTTCTGTGTGCACGCAGGCGAACGCCACCTCCGCGGCGGAACTAGCCGGTTCCGCCGCGCTGTCCTCGCTGCTCTCGGGCGGTCCCGACGCGGCGGAGGCTAGCTCCGCCGCATGGTTCAGCCGCCCGCTCAGCGCCTCAACGAGCGCAAGCTGGCCGAGGCAGCCAGCTCGCTCGAGCGCGCTGTCGGATGCGTTCGCGGCGGCAACGCCGGCATCGAGGGCGGCGGCGGCCGAATCGAGATCGCCGGACCAGAATTCGACGGCGCCACGCGCCGCCAGCACCTGCGCGCGCACCTCAGGATGCCTGCCGAGCAGGCCTTCGGGAAGCGCGCCGAGCAGGGCATCGGCTCTGGCGGCCGCGGCCGCCGCGGCGTCGAGATCGCCGGTACGCGTGGACAGGGCGAGGCGGATCAGCACGGCAGCGAGCCGAGACGGGATCTCGGCCTCGGCGGGAATGTCCCTGAGCATGCTTTCGGCGGCGGCGAGCGAGGTGCCAGCTGGGTCATTCTGCCCGCGGGATAGCTCAATCGCCGCATCGACAAGCAGCAACTGCGGCTGCGCCGGCGACGGATCGGCCGGCCTGCGCCGGAATTCGCGAATGAGCTGTTCGTTGCCCCGCGATTCGATCAGCTGGCCCACGGCCAGCTCATCGAGAACGGCCCGGGCAGCGAGCGTCCAGTCACCCGCGCTGGCGGCATGCCGGACCGCCTCGGTGAGCGAGCCGTTCCTGCGGTACCAGCTGGCCGCCCGGCGGTGCAGCTCGGGCACGCGGTCGGGATACTCGCTCCGCAGCTTCAGGCGCAGCACCGCAGCGAACAGCGGGTGATAGCGGTACCACCCGCGCCCCACCGGCAGCACGAATGCGTTGGCGCGGGCGAGGGCGGGCAGTACGTTCTGGTCGGGCTCGGCATCGGCAAGCTCACTGGCGGTATCTGCGCTGACGTAGTCCAGGATGCTTGTCTGCAGCAGGAATTCCCTGACGTGGGCGGGCTGAGCGTTCAGCACCTCCTGAACCAGATAGCCGGTCACCGCGCTGTCCTCGGCGACGAACTCCTTGATGAACTGCTGCGGGTCAGGGTGGTCGGCCATCGAGATCGCGGCCAGGCGCAAGCCCGCCGCCCAGCCCTCAGCTCGCCCGATGAGGCTATCGAGCGAATCGGCGGACAGCGTGATCCCGTGCTGCGCGATCAGCAGCCGGGCTTCGAGGCTGCTGAAGCTCAGGTCGCTGGCTCTGATCTCGGTCAGCTGTCCGCTGAGCCGGTACCGGTGCAGCGGCAGCAGCGGGTCCATCCGCGATGCGACCACGAGGCGCAGGCCACCTCCCGCGTTGCGCAGCACGTATTCCAGCCCGTCCAGCACCTTTGGCTCGGTCACCAGATGAAAGTCATCGAGGACCAGCGTCACCGGCGGATCAAGCGCGGCCATCGCTGATGCGAACTTCGACAGGAACGAATGGCTGACAGCGTGCCCGCGCGCTGCGGCCGGCAGGCCACGCGGAACATCGGCGCCAGCCCGGCGCAGTGCCGCGATGACATAGGACCAGAAAACTCTCGCCTGGTTGTCGTAGTCGTCCAGGGTGACCCAGGCGAAAGCACCGGGGTGAGCGTCGGCCCACAAGGCAAGGGCCATCGTCTTGCCGGCGCCGGGAGCGCCGGTGACGACCGTCAGCGGGTTCTGCTCATCCGCGGCGATCAGCCGGTTGATCCGCCGACGCTGGACGGCCCAGCTGGGCACGCTGGGCGCAGTGATCTTGGACGTCAGAACCGGATCATCGCCGTCTCCCCCCCGCCAGCTCGTGCGCGCCGTGCTCCGAACCGCTGTCCTCGTCACCATCTGAGCCACCCTCGCCCCCCGGCGGGTCATTGACGTCGGCCAGACAGCGGGCCGCACTGTGCGGTCCGCAGCCTGCGATTGACCTGCCGGCTCCTGATCTGGAAGCAGGCAGGGCTTGCCTATTGCAGTTTTCGCTTGGATCCGGGTGATTCGTCAATACTCTGCATCTATATCACCTGGGTGACGAACTCACCCGCCATGAGTGGGGCGCTGCAGCGCAGATGAGTGCACGGTAGGACTTGCCAGGGCAAGTTCCGACCGGCTGGGGGTCCCCAAGGTGACACGGGCCTACTACGAGATCCGCGTAGCGGGAATCCTCCCGCCCGAGGCCCTGCTTGACTTCGAGCGACTTACCGCCGTAGTGGAACCCGTCGAAACCGTGTTGCACGGCCCGCTGCCGGATCAGGCTGCACTGCACGGGCTGCTCGCCAGGCTCGCGACGTTCGGCGTGCAAGTGATTGAGGTGCACCGGGTTTATGATCAGGATCCGCCGGACGGGAGGTGATCCTGGCCGGCGGTCAGGTCGCGCTGGTACCAGGTGCCTTGCTTACCGCCGAGGTGGGCCGGTCCGGCCGGGCCGACCGGGACGAATCCGGCCTTGGTCAGCACCTTCTGAGACGCGGTGTTCTCGCCGGAGGTGGCCGCCCTGAGCGTGTGCAGCCCGTGCCGGGCCGCCGCCAGCCGGCACAGTTCCCGTACGGTCGCGGTGGCCAGGCCGCGGCCGGCGACATGCTCGGCGACCCGGTAGCCGAGCACGGCGGTGCCGTCCTCGACGTCGTAAAGGTTGAACCGGCCCAGGACTGAGCCGTCCTCGGCGACGAGCACGTAGTAGGCGCCGGCGCCGGCCTCCTGCTCAGCCAGCAGGGCGCTGTGCTGCTCGGTGAACTGGTCGAAGAACTCATCGCCGCGGTCGGAGATGAAGGCGGCGAAGTAGGAGCGGTTGGCCAGTTCGAAGGCCAGGACCGCCGGGGCATGGCCGGGATGCAGCCGCTGCAGCTTGGGCACGGCCCGAGCCTATCCAGCTGACGTGCCGGTGCCATCCGGGTTTCCGCCGGGACAGTCTGTCCTGGCGGTGCGCTCTGGACGTACTTGGCGATCTTGTAGTTGCTGTCGCTGAAAGCATTACTCGGCCGGCGGCTCGTGGCGACGAGGGCGTGTCATCTACTCAGATGGCAAGGTCACGATCTGCGGCCGGAGCGCTAGGCCCCGGGTTTCTCTGGTTCTGGCTGCCGCGGTGCGTTCTCTGGTTCTGGCCGCGGTGCGGGGGACGCGTAGACGTCGCGGAGGATCTCGATCTGCTGGGTGGTGAAGGTCCGCTCCCTGCGGATGTCGCGGGTGAAGGCGAACCACCAGGAGAGCAGCGCCCCGAGCCGGTTGCGGAAGCCAGTCAGGAACGCGATATGGATGAACAGCCAGATCACCCAGCCGAGGAAGCCGCCGACTTTCAGCGGCCCGGCGGAAACGACGGCGCGGCCGCGGGAGATGTAGGCCGCTGAGCCGAGGTCGCGGTAACGGAACGGCTTCTCAGCCAGGTGCCCCGAGACCTGGCGCCGGATGCGGTTGCCTGCGTAGAGCCCGGACTGCATCGCCACCTCGGCCACCCCGGGAAGCTTATTCAGGCTCATCATGTCGCCAAGCACCGAGATCTCCGGATGCCCGGGGATCGTGAGATTCTCCTCGACGAGGATGCGCCCCGCTCTGTCGCGCTTGGCGCCGGTGGCGTTCGCGAGCGCCTCGGCGACGGGCGGGGCTTCGACGCCGGCCGTCCACAGCACGGTGTTGGCGTCGTAGCGGGCCTGCTCGCCGGCGTGGCCGCGGACGAGTACCCCGGCCTGGTCGACATGGGTGACGATGGAGCCCATATGCTGCTCGACGCCGAGCTCCCGCAGGGCCTTGTCGGCCTTCTGGGACAGTTTCGGGCCGAAGACGGCCAGTGGCTCGCTGCCGCCGTCGAAGAGCAGTACCCGGGCGTCCTCCGGCTCGATGCTGCGGAACTCGGCGCGCAGGGTCTTGGTGGCAACCTCGCGGATCTGCCCGGCGAGCTCCACGCCGGTCGGGCCGGCGCCGACCAGCGCGAACGTGAGCCAGGCGCGGCGTTCCTCCGGGGTGGGCGCAGTCTGGGCCATCTCGAACGCACCGTAGATCCGGCGCCGGATCGCGAGCGCGTCGGAGACCGTCTTCATGCCGGGGGCAAACGGGGCGAACTCGTCATGGCCGAAATAGGACTGCCGGACCCCGGCAGCCACGATGAGGTAGTCGTAGCGATACTCAAGGCGATCGCCGCCGACCCGGGTGGCGATGACCCGCCGGCCGGCCGGATCAAAATCGGTTACCTCCGCCATCACGCAGTCGACGTTCTTGTACTTCCTGAGCAGGTCGCGCAGCGGAGCGGCGATCTTGCCCTCGGACATGATCCCGGTAGCGCACTGGTAGAGCAGCGGCGCGAACACGTGGTGCTGGGCGCGGTCGATCAGCGTGACCGAGACGTTGCTGCGCTTCAGCCTGCGGACCGCGAACAGCCCGGCGAAGCCGCCGCCGACAATCACGACGCGACGCGGCCCCGATTCCTCAGTCATCGGATCCTCCGGTCCGCTTGTCATCCGGCCGGGTCGTGCCAGCGATCCCCGCTGGGAAGCAGCCGGTCGGCTTCGGCCGGCCCCCAGCTGCCCTTGGCGTAAGGGTGCACGGGGGTCACGTCGCCGAGCACCGGGTCGACGACCCGCCACGCGGCCTCCACGGTGTCCTGGCGGGCAAACAGCCAGCGCTCCCCGTCCAGGGCCGCGCCGATGAGCCGGTCATAGGGACGCATGTCTGATCCGGGCGATCGCAGCGAACGCCAGGTCTTCCGGCTGCGGCTCCATTCCGGCGCCCGGCTTCTTGCCAGCCAGCGTGAAACCGACCTGGGTCTCCGGCCAGACCCGGAACCGCAGCGAGTTGCGGACGGCAAAGGGCTCGATCCCGAACACGTCATGCGGCGGCCGCCGGAACCTGATGTCCACCTCGGTCGCGGTGACCGCCATGCACTTGCCGGCCCGGATCAGGATCGGCACGCCGGCCCAGCGCCAGGAGTCCGCGGCCAGCCGGACCGCGACGTAGGTCTCCGTGGTCGACTTCGGGTCAACCCCGTCGACCTCGTGATAGCCGTCGTACTGGCCGCGCACCGTGTCTTCGGGGGTCAGCGGCCGCAGCGCGGTCACCACCCGGGACTTGGCCTCCCGCCAGGCCGCCAGGCCCTTCCCGTCCGGCGGGTCGGCCAGCACGGTGGCCAGCACCTGGAGCATGTGGTTCTGGACCACGTCATTGATGGCTCCGGTCCGGTCGTAGAACCGGCCGCGGTCGGCGACGTCGAACGCCTCGGCCATGGTGATCTGGATGCTCTCCACGTGGGTCCGGTTCAGCAGCGGCTCGAGCACCGAGTTGGCGAAGCGGACGAAGAGCACGTTCTCCACGGGATCAAAAGCCAGCCAGTCATCGACCCGGAAGATCGCGTCCTCCGCGAAGTACTTGTGCATGGTGGCGTTGAGCTGCCGCGAACTGGCGAGATCATGGCCGAACGGCTTTTCCACCATGACCCTGGCATCCTTGGCGCGCCCGGCCGTCGAGATGCCCTGGGCGATCCGGCCGAACAGCGGCGGCGGCACCTCCAGGTAGTACAGCACCCGGGTGCCAGTGCCGATGGCGTCCGACATCGCCTTGTAGGTGGCATCGTCATCGAGATCCCCGTCCACGTAACGCAGCAGGCCGAGCATCTTGCGCGCCGCCGCGCTGTCCGGGGTCCATGTGATTGAGCCGCAGCGAGGCCGTCGCGTAGTCGCGGAACTGCTCGAGCCCCCAGCCGCTCTTCGCGACCCCGATGACGGGCACGTTGAGCACGCCGCGCTGGACCAGGCCCACCAGCGCGGGAAACGTCTCGATCTTCGCCAGGTCGCCGGTGGCGCCGAAGATCACTAGTGCGTCTACTTGGTTCGTTGCCATGTCAGCTCCTCCAACGGATCACTGATCTATCCGATCGCGGCGCAGTGCCGCTGCCATCACTCCGGAAGGGTGAGGGCCGGATGCGCCCTGACGCGGACAATGATGGCCTCGGCAGCCGCTCAGCGCGCGGTACCGCGCGATCAGGAGGCGATCGGGCTCAGTGACCAGACCAGAAAGCGCGGCGCGGCCGCCAGTCCTTGATGCTGCCGAATTCGGTGCCTTGTACCGGCGGTTGCGGCGCGCTGCTGCGTGGGGACCAGCCGATCGGCGCGGCGCGCTGAACAACATCACCCCGGCCCATGTGGTCGCTGCGCTCAGTGAGGTCCGGCTCGGCCGCACCGCGACGCTTGCCGCCCCCATAGAGAGCGGAGTGACGCCCGACAACCCCGAGCCCGCTGTCCATCAGATGATCAGCCCGGCTGGTGATCAAGCCGATCCGGGCGGGCTGTCCTTTGCCATGGACCGGCTGGCGATGAACGTGCACGGCGACGCCGACAGCCACATCGACGCCCTGTGCCATGTCATCTACCGCGCCAGGCTGTACAACGGCGTGGCCGCGGACACCGTGACCGCGGCCGGGGCAGCGGAGCTGTCCATCGAGGTGGCCAGCGACGGGATTGCCGGCCGCGGCGTCCTGCTCGACATCCCGCGGCTGCGCGGGGTGCCCTGGCTCGAGCCCGGCGACCACGTGACCGCAGCCGACCTCACCGGCGCCGAGGAAGCGCAGCATGTACGCGTCGGTCAGGGCGACCTGCTGTTCGTGCGGGTCGGGCACCGCAAGCGCCGGACCGAGCTCGGCCCGTGGGACGCCGCTCATGCCCGCGCCGGGCTGCATCCCACCGCCCTGGAGTTCGTGGCGGAGAGGCGGGTCGCGGCACTGGGCAGCGACGGAAACAACGACACGTCGCCGAGCGCAGCCGACGGCGTCGACTTCCCCGTGCACGTGCTCGCCGTCAACGCGATGGGACTGCACCTGCTTGACTACCTGCAGTTCGACGATCTTGTCCAGCTCTGCGCGGAAGCGGCCCGCTGGTCGTTCTTCTGCGTGATCGCGCCGCTGCGGCTGGCCAGGGGAACTGGTTCCCCGGTCAACCCGATCGCGATCATGTGAAGCGGCCGGACAGGACGCGGACATCGCAAGCAGGCCGGCTGCAGGCCGCCTGGCCGCAGCTGGCCTTCCGGTCAGCTGCCCTGGCCGGCGGGCGGAGCGGCCGCGTCTGGCGGTGCGAGCGGGGGGCGGCGGGCGGCAGATGTGCTGGCCTGCTGGGGCGACGGCTGGAATTCTTGTTTGCTAATGCGCCGCCGGAATACGTAGTAGGTCCAGGTCTGGTAGGCGAGCACGAACGGCAGGAAGATGATGACGACCACGGTCATTACCTTGAGCGAGTACGCTCCGGACGCGGTGTTGTGCACGGTGAGGTTGTATGCCGCGCTGGTGCTTGAGACCATCACGTTGGGGTAAAGGCCGGTGAAGATCGCCGCGATGCAGGCTGCGATCGTGACCGTGGTCGCGGCGAACGCGAAGCCCTCATGGCGCTCCCAGACCAGCCAGACGGCGGCGGCGGCGGCCAGCACGGCGAGCAGTTCGATCGGGCTGAGCAGGAAAGCGGTGCTGGCGGTCACATGGGTCCAGATGACGAAGCCCAGCACGGCTAGCCCGGTAACCGGGGCCACCCGGCGGGCCAGGCGGCCGGAACGCTCGCGCATCTCGCCGGTGGTCTTCAGGCACAGGAACGTCGCGCCGTGCAGCATGCAGATCAGCACCAGGGTGATCCCGGTGAACAGGCCGTAGGGCTGGAGCAGGTCAAAGAATGAGCCGGTGTACTCCTGCTGAGAGTTGATCGGCAGCCCGTGCAGGAGATCGCCGAGTGCGACGCCGATCAGCAGCGGGGCGAGCAGGCTACTCGCGGTCAGCACGACGTCCCAGGTGCGGCGCCACCGCTCGGCGGCGCGCTTGCCGCGGTACTCAAAGGACACGCCGCGCACGATGAGTGCCGCAAGCAGCACCACCAGCGCGAGGTAGAAACCCGAGAACATGGTCGCGTACCAGCCGGGGAACGCGGCGAAGATGGCGGCTCCGGCCACGATCAGCCAGACCTCGTTGCCGTCCCACAGCGGGCCGATGGTGTTGATCGCGGCCCTGCGGCCGGACTCGTCCTTGCCGACGATGCCGTGCAGCATGCCGACGCCGAAGTCGAAGCCCTCCAGGATGAAGAAACCCATCCACAGGACCGTGATGACGATGAACCAGAACGGGACGAGTTTCATCGAGTCCTCAATACTGGACGGCCGGCACCGGCGCGTCCGTCTCGGCCTCGGCGCGTGCGGGCGGGAGCGGCTCGCGTGCGTACTTCAGCATCAGCATCAGGTCGACCGTCGCCAGCACTCCGTACAGCAGCACGAAGATCACCAGGCTGATCACGATGGAAGTGGTACCGACCGACGGCGAGGCCCCGTTCTTCGTCAGCATGATGCCCTGCACGATCCAGGGCTGGCGGCCGCTTTCTGTCAGCAGCCAGCCCGCGGTGTTCATCAGGAAAGGCAGCGTCGCGGCCCAGATCGCCACCCACAGGAACCGCCGGGATGCGCCGAGTTTCTTGCGCCGGATCAGCCACAGCCCCCACCCTGAGATGAGCAGGACCAGGACCCCGGCGTAGGCCATCACCCGCATCGCCCAGTACTGGATGAACACGTTCGGCACGTAGTAGCCGGGCCCGTATTGCTTGCTGTACTGGGACTGCAGCGGGTTCAGCCCGACCACCTTGCCGTTCCAGTGGTTGGTGGCCAGCAGCGACAGCAGGTGCGGGATCGCGATGATCTCGGTCGGCGTCTGGTCGTTGTTGCCGCCGCCGATCTGGAACAGCGAGAACGAGCACGGCTGGCAGGTGGTCCACTGCGCCTCCGCCGCCGCGATCTTCATCGGCTGGTACCTGGCCTCGATCACCCCGAGCTCATCGCCGACCAGCATGGTGAACAGGATCGCCGGGACCAGGATGACGAGCGCGAGCCTCGCCGAACGGGCGAAGACCTCCTTTTCCCCGCCATGCCGCAGCTGCCACGCGGAGACCGCCAGCATCACCGCCGCGCCGGTGACCAGCGACGCGAGCAGCACCTTCGCATATCCCCAGACGAACACCGGGTTCGTGAAGACCGCCCAGATATCGTTCAGCTGCGGCTTGCCATTGACCATCTGGTAGCCGACTGGATGCTGCATCCACGAGTTCGCAGCCATGATGAACGCCGCCGACAATGCGGTGCCGAGCGAGACCGCCCAGATCGTCGCCAGGTGCACCCGCCGCGACAGCTTGTCCCAGCCGAACAGCCACAGTCCCAGGAACGTCGACTCCAGGAAGAACGCAGCCAGCCCCTCCATCGCCAGCGGCGCACCGAAAATGTTCCCGACCAGCCGCGAGTACGCCGACCAGTTCATCCCGAACTGGAACTCCTGCACTATGCCGGTCACCACGCCGATAGCGATGTTGATGACAAGCAGCGTGCCGAAGAACCTGGTCAGCCGCAGGTACTCGTCGCGCTTGCTGCGATGCCACGCCGTCTGCAGCAAGGCGGTCAGGAACGCCAGCCCGATCGTCACCGGGACGAAGAAGAAATGATTGATCGTCACGAACGCGAACTGCCACCGCGCAAGATCAACGCTCGACATCTACTCCTCCGGTCCTCATGGCTCCAGGAGCGGCGGTCCGACCGCGATGCAAACAGCCGGAAGGCTACGAACCGGCGCCCTGAGGCTCCCGGACCCCGTCCTGCCAGGCTGAGGTTCCGGCAGCCGCCGCTGCCTTCGCCTGCGCCCACTTCTGCCTGGCAACCTCGCTTGGCGGCACCTCCATGTCCCGGACCCAGCGGCGGGTTGCCGAGGCCAGGTGGGAGCCACCGACAGCGAGCCCAGCCAAGGCAATCAGGGTGCCGGCTCCGACAAGCGCCGCGCTGACAATCAGCGGGCCGGACCTGAACTGCGGCCCGTTGCTGCTGTTCTCGGTGAGTGTCATGGCACCGTCCTTGCCGTTGGTCGTTAATCGTTACTTTCGCCAGGCGAAGGCCACCGGACATCATCCTTCCTGGGTGATCCCCGCGCCAGGACGACCGGGCGACGAGCTGTCAGGTCAGCAACCGCACCAGGCCGCTGATCACCATGTACCCGCCGACGAAGATCGCGACCGCGGCCATCAGCTGCCGCGCGTGGCTCATCAGCCAGTCCTGGGAGCGCTGCAGCCTGGCCTTGGTCGCCTCGGGCCTGAACTGCAGGAACACGAACGGGATGAGCACCAGGGAGAACTCGATGAGGACGAAGAGGATCACGGCGACGGCCTGCACCGCGGTGGCTGACTTCCCGGTGACCAGCTGGTGCAGCGCGGTGACGTAGCTGGCGCCCGGCGTGCCTGCCACCGCGCCAAGCAGCACCGCCAGCCCGAACCGGGGCTCGCGCAAGACCCGCTGCGCCCAGCCTTCCCGCTTGGCCGGCTGCGCGTCCCCGGCCGGGGCAGGTTCCCGGTGCCGTCCGTGCAGGCGGCCGGTCGCCACCAGGACGCCGATGATCACCAGCGGCACGCCGAGGGCCAGGTCGAGCCCGGCGCTGGCCGAAGCCTGGGTGCTGATGGCGTCGGCCTGGATGACGAACACGTCAAGCAGGCCCACCGTCAGGCTCATGCCCATGCCGCCGATCAGGAAGCACGCGAACATCAGCCGCGGCCGCGCATTCTCGATCAGCAGCAGGTCAACGGCGAACAGCTTCGGGTTCAGCGCCGAAAGGACCGCCAGCCCGAAGAATGCCGCGTTCATCGCCGCCTCCCCGGGGCTACTGCGCCTGAGTGGATCTTGCGCTGGGATGGCAGCCACCGGCATCACCCCGGACAGGTGATTGCGTAGGGCGGTTCCCGACGGCCCGCGGACGCGGCTGCGGCCGCGACGTGACACTGGTTTCCCGTGCTTTCACCCCGAAGGAGTGATGCACGCCGAGCCCGACACGGCAACAGTAAGCCTGTGGCAGAGCATTATGACGTCATCATTGTGGGCACTGGCGCCGGCGGTGGCACGCTGGCGCACACGCTGGCCCCGTCAGGCAAGCGGATACTGCTGCTCGAACGCGGGAACTTCCTGCCGCGCGAGACGGACAACTGGCAACCCGGCCCGGTCTTCGTGGACGGCAAGTACATCTCGCCGGACACCTGGTACGACGCCGACGGCAAGCCATTCCAGCCGCAGGTGCATTACTTCGTCGGCGGGGCCACGAAAATGTACGGCGCCGCGCTGTACCGGCTGCGCCCGGGGGACTTCGGTGAGATAGAGCACGCCGACGGTGTCTCGCCGGCCTGGCCGCTGAGCTACGAGGACTTCGAGCCGTGGTACACGAAGGCAGAGTGGCTGTACCAGGTGCACGGAGCCCACGGTGAGGATCCCACCGAGGGCCACTGGTCGAAGCAGTACCCGTGGCCGCCGGTCTCGCACGAGCCACGGGTCCAGCAGATATCGGACGCACTGGCGGCCGGCGGCTACCATCCGTTCCACGCGCCGTGCGGCATCCTGCTTGACGAGGCCAACCGGGAAGCCAGCCAGTGCATCCGCTGCGCATGGTGTGATGGCTACCCGTGCCTCGTGCACGCCAAAGCCGACGCAGACGTCATAGCGGTCCGGCCGCTGCTTGACCGCCCGAACGTGACCCTGCTGGTGAACGCAGAGGTGGAGCGCGTCGAGACGGACCCGGCTGGCAGCACGGCCACGGGGGTGGCCGTAAGCCGCAACGGCAACCACGAGGTCTACACGGGCGACATCGTGGTGGTTGCCGCGGGCGCGGCCAATACCGCCAGGATCCTGCTCCGGTCTGCCTCCGACCGGCACCCGGCCGGGCTGGCGAACGGCTCCGACCAGGTGGGCCGCAACTACATGTACCACAACAGCAAGGCCGTGGTGGCGCTCGACAAGGAGCGCAACGACACGGTGTTCCAGAAGACGCTTGCCCTGAACGATTTCTACTTCGCCGGGAACGGCCGGGACTGGCCGCTTGGCAACATCCAGATGCTCGGAAAGTCGAACGCGATGGCGATGAAGGGCGAGGAGCCGAAGCTCACCAAGCTCGCGCCGCGCTGGAGCCTCGACGAGGTCGCCCACCATGCCGTTGACTTCTGGCTGACGACCGAGGATGTACCCAAGCCGGGTAACAGGGTGACCGTCGACAGCGACGGCCGCGTGCACCTCGCGTACACGGCGACGAACGACGCCGAGGCCGACGGCCTGTACCACGAGCTCAGGAAGATCCTCAACCACGTCGGGATGGCAGCCCATCATGTCCTGGACAAGAACTTCTACATGAGCATGGCCGTCCCGGTGGCCGGCGTCGCCCACCAGGCGGGCACCTGCCGGTTCGGCACCGATCCGGCTACCTCGGTGCTCGACGTCAACTGCAAGGCCCACGAACTCGACAACCTGTACGTCGTCGACACGAGCATTTTCCCCAGCATCGGAGCGGTGAACCCCGCGCTCACCGCCATGGCCAACGCAATCCGCGTCGGCGAGCACCTGCTGAGCCGGATGGCATGACAACCCGGCCGTCTCACGTTCACTCTTGGCTACGAAAGGTCGAGTGCATATGAGCACGTTCCCGCCTATCGCCGAGTACGGGTTCCTGTCTAACTGTGAGCAGAGTTGCCTGGTCGCGCCGAACGGCTCGGTCGAGTGGCTGTGCCTGCCGCGCCCGGACTCGCCGAGCGTGTTCGGGGCGCTGCTCGACCGGGCCGCCGGACTGTTCAGGTTCGGTCCGAGCAACGCCCAGGTTCCGCAGCATCGCAGGTATGTCCCGGGGACGATGGTGCTTGAAACGACCTGGCAGACTCCGACGGGATGGATGACCGTGCACGACTTCCTGGTCATCGGCCCGACCCAGGGCGAGCGACGGCGGGCCGACTACCATCGGGCGCCGTCCGACTTCGGCGCGGTCGGCGCTCTGGTCCGGATCGCGACGTGCATCAGCGGCCGGGTCGAGGCCATCGTGAACTGCGGCCCGCTGTTCAATTACGGGACCACGGGCGGCACGTGGAGCTATAAGGGCGACGGCTACGACGCCATGACGCTCACCCCGGCCGAGGGGGACATCAAGCTTGAGCTGGCGGGCAGCATCCGGCTCGGCGTGATGGGCGCCCGCAGTTACGGGCGCACGACGCTCGCTCAGGGCCAGTCGGCCTTTGTCGTCCTTTCCTGGGGCGACAGCAACGTCCCGGGCAGCCAGGACGAGGCCTTCAGCGCGCTGAACACCACCGTCGATTTCTGGCGTGACTGGCTGAGTACAGCCAAGGTCCCCGACCATCCGTGGAAGCCGTACATCGACCGCAGCGCGCTCACCCTGAAGGGGCTCAGCTACGCCCCGACCGGCGCCATCATGGCGGCAGCGACGACCTCGCTGCCGGAAACTCCGGGCGGGGCACGCAACTGGGACTACCGGTTCACCTGGATCAGGGACTCGTCGTTCATGCTCAGGTCGCTGTACCGGCTGGGCTTCGACTGGGAAGCGATCGAGTATTTCGGCTTCATCATCGACGCGGTCAGCGGCGGTAATCTTGACCGGCGGTTCGAGCTGCAGATCATGTACGGCATCGGCGGGGAGCGTGACCTGACCGAGCGAACCCTCGACCACCTGTCCGGGTACCAGGGCGCGCGCCCGGTCCGGGTCGGCAACGGCGCCTGGAATCAGAAGCAGCACGACGTATGGGGAATGATCCTCGATGCCGTGGACGTCCAGTTCCGCCAGGGAGCCGCCACGATCGTGGCGCCGGTCTGGGAAGGACTCGCCGGATTCGCTGACGCGGCCCTGGCGCACTGGCATGAACCCGATCAGGGCATCTGGGAAGTCCGCGGCGACCCGAAGCACTTCACCGCATCCAAGATGATGTGCTGGGTGGCGGCCGCGCGGGCGGCCGACCTCGCCGAGGAACGCGGCGACGGCGAACGCGCCCAGCGATGGCGGGCAGGCGCCGACGAGATCAAGGCCGAAATACTGGACAAGGGCGTCTCCGACCGGGGCGTCTTCCGGCAGCATTACGAAACCGACGATCTCGACGCCTCGCTGCTGCTGCTGCCGATCATGGGATTCCTCCCCCCTGACGACAAGCGGATCAAGGCGACCGTGCTCGCCATCGCCGACGAGCTGACCGAGGACGGCCTGGTCCTGCGCTACCGGGTAGAGGGAACCGACACCGGGTTCGAGGGCAAGGAGGGAACGTTCACCATCTGTTCCTTCTGGCTGGTGACCGCGCTGGCCATGATCGGCGAGACCGAGCGCGCGCATGCGCTCTGCCAGAAGCTGCTGTCGTTCGCCGGGCCGCTTGAGCTGTACGCCGAGGAGATTGACGCGACCACAGGCCAGCACCTCGGGAATTTCCCGCAGGCATTCACCCACCTGGCCCTGATCGAGGCCGTGTCGCTGCTCATCGCGTCGGAGCAGGCGGACAACCCGGCCTCGGCAGCTCACCAGTAAGAGCCAGTTCGAGAACTCGCGGCTGTGATTCTGGGTGAAGTCCGGCGCTATGCACGCCGGATAGCCGTGCTATGCACGCCGGATAGCCGTGCTGTGCACGGCGAGGACGACGAGCGAAAGGGGCACGAAGATCCATAGCTGGAGGATGCTGTAGCGGCGCAGCTCCCGGCCGGTGTCCACGCCGGCCAGCTCAGCGCCGAGTGCGCCGGGCCGGCTCAGCGCGATCGCATACGCGGCCAGCGGAGCGTAATTAAGGCCCGCGCCGATCATCCAGATCCCGAGCACGCGACCGCCGGGACCGGAGGCGGATGCCGCGAGCCAGCTGCCGAACGCCACCGAGACAACCGCTGCGGCGGCGAACTCCGCCAAGATGATCCGGCGGCGGCGCGTCGTGCCCCGGGCGCCGTACATGTCGATCGCCGCGAGCCGCCGTACGTTCATGCCAGCCATGCTGTCATCGGCAGGCGGACCCCAGGCAAGACTCGGGCGGCAGCCATCCTGACGGCGGCTAAGCGGCTGAGCGTGCCTATCCGGGCCGCAGCCGGGCGGGCTGACCTGCCTTTACTTCGGCGAGCGCGGGTCGCAGAGCACGACGATGGAGCGAGGGCCTACCGTTATGCGGTCAGCGGCGTGGTGGTCGGCGGCCTCGGATCCAGCAGGTGATGACGGATCGTAAGTGTCTATCTCGACGTGCCACGCCGCTGCCGCCCTGGTGACCGGCAGGGCGAAATCAAGCGGCTCCCACCAGGCGTTCACCAGCACAAGGAAATCGTCGTCGAGCAACGGCACGCCGTCATCGGCGCGGTCAGGGGCATCAGATCCGTCCAGGTACATGGCGATGGCCAGGGCGCTGCGGTCCGACCAGTCGGCGGCTGTCATCTCGCTGCCCGCGGGAGTGAACCAGCGAAGCTCGGAGGCCTGCGCCCCGGCCAGGAAGCGGCCACGGCGGAACACCGGGTGCGCCAGCCGGAAGGCGATCAGCCGCCTGGTGAATTCCAGCAGTTCCGTGTCTGGCTTGGACCAGTCGAACCAGGCGATCTCGTTGTCCTGGCAGTAGGCGTTGTTGTTGCCCTGCTGGGTGCGGCCCATCTCGTCGCCGCCGAGGAGCATCGGGATGCCGAAGGAAAGAAGCAGGGTGGTGAGCATCGCGCGGGACTGACGCGCCCGCAGGGCCAGCACACCGGAATCGTCGGTCGAGCCTTCCGCGCCGCAGTTCCATGAGCGGTTGTCGCTGGTCCCGTCGCGGTTTGACTCCCCGTTTGCCTCGTTGTGCTTGTCGTTGTAGGAGACAAGGTCACGCAGGGTGAAACCGTCGTGGACCGTGATCAGGTTGACCGAGGCCGTCGGCCGACGGCGCGCGCGGCTGTACAGGTCCGCCGAGCCGCAGAACCGGGAGGCGAACTCACCGATGCCGACCGGGTGGCTACGCCAGAAGTCACGCATGGTGTCGCGGTACTTCCCGTTCCACTCCCGCCACACCGGCGGGAACCTGCCCAGGTCATAGCTGTCCAGCTGCCCGACGTCCCACGGCTCCGCGACCAGCTTGGCCCTGGACACCACAGGATCCTGCGAGACGAGGTCGAAGAACGCCGACCTCTTCTCGAACTCGCCGTCCTGGCGGGCGAGGGCGGGAGCAAGGTCGAACCGGAATCCGTCGACGTGCATTTCGGTCAGCCAGTAGCGCAGCGAGTCCATGATCAGCTGAAGGGTCACCGGGTCGCCGACGTTGAGTGAGTTGCCGCAGCCGGTCGTGTCGATGTAATGGCGCGGGTCGCCGGGTTCCAATCGGTAGTACGCGGGGTTGTCGAGGCCGCGGTAGCACAGCGTCGGGCCGAGATGATTGCCCTCCGCGGTGTGGTTGAACACAACGTCGAGCAGCACCTCGAGCCCGGCCCCGTGCAGCGCATCCACCATGGCCTTGAACTCGGCGACCTGGCCGCCGGGCTGCCCGGCCCTGACCGCGGCCGAGTATCCCTGATGCGGCGCGAAATAGCCGATCGTGTTGTACCCCCAGTAGTTCGTCAGCCCGCGCTGCGGCAGGAATGCCTCGGGCACGTTCTCATGCACCGGCAGCAGTTCGACGGCGGTCACGCCGAGGTCGAGCAGGTGGCTGATGGCCGCCTCGTGCCCGAGCCCGGCATAGGTTCCGCGCAGCTCGGCCGGCACCCCAGGGTGACGCATCGTGAAGCCTTTGACGTGCACCTCGTAGATGACCGTGTCCGCGTATCGGCGCCTGGGCGGCGTGCCATCGCGCCAGCCGAACGCCTCGTCCACGACGAGGCTGCGCGGCATGTGCCCCGCCGAGTCAAGCGTGCTCGGCGCATCCGGGTCGCCAGCCGCGTACCCGAGCACTTCCGGCCCGAACGTCACGGTCCCGCTGAATGCCCGGGCGTAAGGGTCAAGCAGCAGCTTCGCCGGATTGCAGCGCACTCCGCGAGCCGGATCGTAAGGGCCGGCAGCCCGGTACCCGTAGGCCTGGCCCGGCCCGACCCCCGGCACGAAGGCATGCCAAACGTCAGCGTCGTAATCCTGCAGCGGAATCTGCGTCTCGGCGCCCGCCTCGTCGAACAAGCACAGCACCATGCCGTCGGCGGCGACGGAGGCGACCGCGAAGTTCGTCCCCCCGTCGGATACGGTCGCGCCCAGCGGGAAATGACTGCCGGGCAGCGCGGCCACGCGCTCGTCAGCTTCGGCGGTCATCACTCGGTCTCCCGCCCGATGCGCCGGAGGACATCGCCAACGGGATCGACGGCTCCGTACCGGCGGCGGATCACGTCGGCGATCAGCCCGGTCCAGCCGGTCTGGTGGAACGCGCCGATCGCGGCGCCGTTGTCGCCGTGGAAGTACTCGCTGAAGATCAGGTTGTCGTGCCAGGCCGCATCGTGCTGTAGCCGCTCGGTCCCGCCGAAGCAGGGCCGCCGGCCCTCCGGGCCGCGAGTGAAGATCGAGATGAGCCGGTCGGACAGGTCGACGGCGACCTTGTCCAGGGTGAGCTGCTTGCCCGACCCGGTCGGGTACTCGATGGTGAACTCGTCGCCGAAGAACCGGTGGTAGCGCTCAAGGGCAGCGATCACCAGGTAGTTGAGCGGGAACCAGAGCGGGCCGCGCCAGTTCGAGTTTCCGCCGAACATGGACGTGGTGGACTCGGCAGGCTCGTAGTCGATCGTGGCCCGGAAGCCCTCGACGTCCAGCTCGTAGGGATGCTCGCGGTGGTAGGCCGACAGCGCCCGCAGGCCATGCGGAGACAGGAACTCGCTCTCGTCGAAAAGCTTCGCGAACAACTTCTCCAGCCGGTCCACGCCGGCCAGGCTGAGCAGCAGCCGCTGCTGCCCGCGCTCCCCGCGGAGCATGCCGGCCTCGCTGAGCTTTTCCCTGTCCGCCAGGCCCCGGCGGCCGAGGAAGTCCGCGAACTGCTTGCCGACCGTGAGCGAGACCTGGAGATCGTTCTCGTCGATGACCGCGGCCGCCAGGATCGGGATGATTCCCACCATTGACCGGACCTTCACCGGGACGGCTTCCCCGCGCGGGGTCAGCAGCCGGTCGTAGTAGAGCCCGTCGGTCTCGTCCCACAGCCCGAGGCCGTCGAGGGCGTCGCTGATGGCGGCGAAGTGCTCGAGGAACTTGAGCACAAGATCCATGCCCGGCCGCTGGCCGGACCGGTTCAAGATCACGGCCATGGAGGCCATCGCGATCGCGTAGAAGCCCATCCAGCCGGTGGCGTCGGATTGCTCAAGGACGCCGCCGACCGGCAGGTGCGAGCGGTCGATCGGGCCGATGTTGTCCAGGCCGAGGAAGCCGCCCTCGAACAGGTTGTTGCCCTCGGCGTCTTCCCGGTTGACCCACCAGGTGAAGTTGACCAGCAGCTTGTCGAAGATCCGGCTGACGAAGTCGATATCGCGGGCGCCGTCGATGGCGAAGACCTCGACCGCGGCCCACGCCTGCACCGGCGGGTTCACGTCGCCGAAGTCCCACTCGTAGGCGGGCAGCGCTCCGTTGGGATGCTGGAACCATTCCCGGCACAGCAAGATCAGCTGGTATTTGGCGAACGCCGGATCCACGTGCGCCAGCGCGACGCAGTGGAACGCCAGGTCCCACGCCGCATACCACGGGTACTCCCACTTGTCCGGCATCGACATGATGTCGAAGGCGTCGAAGTTGCGCCACCGGCAGTTGCGGCCGGTCAGCCGCTGCGCCGGGGGCGTCGGCTGCGTCGGGTCCCCGTCCAGCCAGCGGGCCACGTCGTAGTAGAACAGCTGCTTGCTCCACAGCATCCCGGCGAACGCCTGCCGCATCACCATGGCCTCGTCGGCGGACGCCCCGGCCGGGGTGAGCTCGGCGTAGAACTCGTCGGCCTCGGCTTGCCGCTGGGCGATGACCTGGTCGAACTGGGCGCCGAGCGGCGATGCCGCCTTCCCCCGGGGCGCCTTGACGGGCGGCGGCCGCAGCCGCAGCCGCAGCTCGGCTGTCTCGCCGGGCGGCACCGTGACCTGATACCAGAACGCGGCCTTGGTGCCGGTGCGATCGGGGTTCACCGTGGCCGCGCCGCTCACCACATGGTCATTGATGCCGTCCTTGGGATACGGCGTGACCGGCGCGGCGCCGAACAGCCGCGCCTCGTTGGTCTCGTTCTCGCAGAACACCGCGGTCGGCAGCGTCCCGTCCGGCCCTGGGCCGGCCAGCAGCTCCAGCGGGCCAAGGAACGGATGATCGATCCCCACGGCCGAATCACCTACCGCCCGCATCGCCGGCTTGGGCGCGCCGACGTCCCATGACCAGGTGTTGCGGAACCAGGCCGTCGGCAGCACGTGCAATGTCGCAGCATCCGGGCCCGCGTTGGTCACCTGCACCGTCATCAGCAGATCATCGGCGCTGGCCTTGGCGTAGTGCACCTCGGTGATCCAGTACCGGTCCTCGTCGAACGCCCCGGTATCCAGCAGTTCGTACTCGGGTTGCACGCGGCTGCGTGATCGGTTGGTGTCGATGAGGTCCTGGTAGGGGAACGCGGCTTGCGGATAGTGATACCGCCACCGGTTCCACGCGTGGCTGGGTAGCGCATCCAGGTACCACCAGTACTCCTTGACGTCCTCGCCGTGGTTGCCCTGCGCCCCGGTCAGCCCGAACGCACGCTCCTTCAGGATCGGGTCGTTGCCGTTCCACAGCGCCAGGCCCAGGCACAGCCGCTGCTCCACATCGCAGAACCCCGCCAGGCCATCCTCCCCCCAGCGGTAGGCGCGCGACCTCGCGTGATCGTGCGGCAGGTAGTCCCACGCCTCGCCGTCGGCGCTGTAGTCCTCCCGCACTGTCCCCCACTGGCGCTCACTGACGTACGGTCCCCACCGGTACCACTCGCCCGCCTGCTGCAGCCCGTCCTCCAGCCGCCCGAATCCGGCCACCCGATCCCGCTCAGCGCCCACTGCCGTCCCCTTCGCGTTTACTGCCGCAAAGTCCGTATGCCGTGGCGACCACGTGATCCGGCACGATCGCGGCGTCAACAGTTATTCACGGTCAGCCTCAATGACTTTTCTATACCACCGGAAGGCATCAGCTCATCACCTACGACGGGTGATGATTCGCGGATAGCCCTAGGTCACTTTGGCGGGTGACAAACGTTTGCCCGAGCCAGTATTCGGCTTGGCCGGTGGCGTGGGCCGCATAGTGCATGAACGGTCGGCAAACAAATGGCTCACCCCGCGTTATCGGCGGCTGACGTGAGCGTGATGACAAATCAGATCCTGTCTAGCCGCGGCGATTACATTCGGCTCAGCTGGCCAATACCGTCTCTCGTTGCCGGGCGTGGTCGGCTATTGCGGCTGGCCGGGGACCGCCAGGCGCTTTGCCAGCCCGTCCGCGAACTCCCGCGCTTCCTGCACGGCTTGGAGTCCTTGCCCTCCAGGACCCCGATGAACTTCTGGTTCTCCGCGATCATCGTGTCGTACTGGCCGGCCTCCGGGGCCAGCAAACCCTGCGGCACTCATGCCAGGCCAGCCCACCGCGGTGGGGCGGGCATCCCCCAAAAGGGGTGAATCATGGCATTCTGCGGTTGACGAGTCATCAACTGCCCCTTTTGCGTGCGACGTCTGCCATCGGGCTCGCTCGATCCGTCAGGGACTGCTCGGTTACCCTGGCGGTAGGTCAGCTTGTCGCTGACCTCAGCCTTCCGCTCCCCTTGTCGCGCTTGACCTGATTCCGGGCTTGGAAGATCATGGAGCGGCGGATCCTTCTTGGGGGCGTCTCGGAGCGTGGGCAGTAGCAACGTGCGCCAGCAGGCCGGCCCATCGCAGCGCGCGGGCAGGTCGGCGTTCGACCTCGTCGCGTCGAAGCTGCGTCGTCCGGTGATACGACCGGGGACCGTCCGTCGTTCGTCGGTGATCGAACGACTGGCTCGGGGCGAGCCCCGCCCGATCGTCTCGGTGGTCGCACCGCCGGGTTACGGGAAGACGACGCTGCTGTCGCAGTGGGCCGAGCGCAACGGCCAGGCGTTTGCGTGGGTGTCGGTCGAGGCGCCGGATAATGATCCGAAAGTCCTGCTCAGCTATGTCGCGGAAGCGCTTGATGCGGTCCAGCCGATCGATGGGCGGGTGTTCGACGCGCTTGCCTCCCCGGGCAGCTCGGTGCCTGGCTCGGTTGTCCCGAGGCTGGGGGCGGCGTTCTCGTCGATGACCTCGCCGGTGGTGCTTGTGCTTGATGATGTGCACGCGCTGCATGACTCTGAGTGCCGGGCCGCGCTGTCGGTGCTGGCCGATCATGTGCCGTGCGGTTCGCGGCTGGCGCTGGCGGGCCGGGCCGAGCCGCCGCTGCGGGTCGCGCGGCTGCGCGCCGAGGGCAGGATCCTGGAGATCGGCCCCGAGGATCTGTCGCTGACTGCTGACGAAGCCTCGTCGCTTTTGCGCAACGCTGACGTGGCGCTGGGCGAGGACGAGGTGGCCGAGCTGCATCGGCGGACCGAGGGATGGCCGGCCGGGCTGTATCTGGCGGCTCTTTACTTGCGGGAGGGCGGGCCCCTGGCGGGCGCGGCTGTCTCCTTCGGCGGCGACGACCGGCTGGTGAGCGAGTACATGGAGTCGGAGTTCCTGTCCCGGATCTCCGGCCGGCAACGGGCGTTCCTCACTCGGACCGCAGTGCTGGAGCGCATGTCCGGGCCGCTGTGCGAGGCGCTGCTCGAGCCGAGCGGATCCGCCATCACCCTGGCGGATCTGGCCCGGTCGAACCTGCTGCTTGTGCCGCTGGACCGGCGAGGCGAGTGGTATCGCTACCATCACCTGTTCCGCGACATGCTCCTCGCGGAGCTTGAGCGCCTGGAGCCCGGCGTGATTCCTGTCTTGCGGCGCCGGGCCGCTGGCTGGTGCTTGCGGAACGACTTGCCCGAGGAGGCGCTGGAGTACTCGATGGCGGCCGGGGACGTCGACGTGTCCGCTGGCCTGATGGAGAAACTCGTGGTGCCGACCCACCGGCAAGGCCGGGTCACCACCATCCAGCGGTGGTTCCGGTGGCTGGAGGAGCGGGACGGTATCGAGGGACACCCGATGACCGCGGTGCTGGCCGCGCTCTTCTGCGCGCTGACCGGGCGGCCGGTCGAGGCCGAGCGGTGGGCCGACGCCGTCGATCGCGGGCAATACGCCGACCCGGCGCGGCCCGATGAGCTTTCCACCGAAGCGTGGGCCGCCGTGCTGCGGACCTTCCTGTGCCGGCGTGGGGTCGAGCAGATGCGCGCTGACGCCGACGAGGCGGTGCGCCGGTTCGCGGCGCAGAGCTTCGTGACGCCGGCACCCGCATTCCTGCGCGGGATCGCGCGCATCCTCTGCGGTGACATCGATGGCGGTGACGAGTCCCTCGAAGATGGGATCAGCGTCGGCGAGGAAGTCGGCGCGCACGAGGACGTCGCGCTCGCGCTGTGCGAACGATCGCTGGTGGCAATGACGCGCAGCGAATGGGGCAGCGCCGAGGTTCTGGCCGACCAGGCAGACACCGTTCTGGGCCGGGCCGGAATCGAGGAAGGCTACGCGACTCCCCTGCTCAGCGCCGTGCAGGCCCGCACGGCCATGCACCGGGGAGATGTCCAGGCAGCGCGCCAGCAGCTCGTCCGTGCTCAGCGTCTGCGGCCTCTGCTGACCTACGCGCTTCCCTACTTCGCCGTTCAGGCCCGGATCGAGCTCATTCGCGTCCACCTCGCGCTCGCCGATCTCGCAGGCGCAAGGATGCTCATGCGGGAAGTTGATGAGCTGCTCAGGCGCCGGCCCGGCCTCGGGAACCTGGCCGACGAGGCCCGGGCGCTTCAGGCCCGGCTCGCGAAGGAGCGCGGCCCAAGCGCCGCCGGGGCGTCCGCGCTGACCGGTGCCGAGCTCCGCCTCCTGCCGCTGCTGTGCACCCACCTGTCGCTCCCCGAGATCGCCGCGCAGCTGTTCCTGTCTCGTAACACCATCAAGTCGGAGGCGTACTCGATCTACCGGAAGCTGGGCGCCTCCTCACGCAGCCAGGCGGTCTCGCGGTCGCGAGACCTCGGCCTCCTCGACATATGACGGGCCGCGCTGCCCTTTCACCCCGTTAGGACGCCAGCGGTGAGCTATCCGGGCAGCCGTCGTCCCAGAGCGGCGAGGGACTCGGCGATGTCGCGGCGCATCTTGGGGGCGAACAGCTTGAGCAGGGGCCCGAATCCGCCTTGTGCCTCAACGCTCTTGACCACCCGGACACGTCCTTCGCCGGCTGGTTCGAGCACGTGGTCGAAGACAACCTTGCCCAGGGGCACGGGGCATTCGGTCACCCAGCGCCGCCCGGCGTCCACCGCGGTGATAGTGAAGGAGCCGCCGAGGTTGCCGCGCTGCTTGGCCCAGCCGCGGGCACCCGGCTGAAACGGGCCATCCAGCCGGGCGATCTCCTTGCTGACATCCCACTCCGGCCAGCGGGCGACGTCGGTCCACACCTTCCAGACCGCATCTGGCTCGGCCTCGAACGTTGCCTCACATGCGAACAAGTACATGTCCCTGCCCTTGGCGGTGCCCGGCCCATCCCGAAAGCCAGCCCGGCTGGTTACGGCGGGCGGTCAGAGTGGCAGGCCGCCGCCCTCGGCCGCCTCCCGCTCCGCCTTCTCCGGCAGGCCGCGGACCAAGACGATGATCGCGACCGCGATCGCGGCGCCGATGAGGTCGCCGAAGACGTACACCCACCAGCCGGTGAAGTTGGCGCCGACGATGTCGGGCCCGAGCGTGCGGGCCGGATTCATCGACGAGCCGCTGATCGGGCTGGCGAACAGCCCGAGTAGCGCCACCGTCGAGCCGACCGCGATCGCGGCGTTATGGCCGATGCTGCGGGCCCCAGTCGCGGTGTGCAGGATCACGCTCACCAGGATCGTCGTCAGGACGATCTCCATCACGAACGCCCGCCAGTCACCGCCGGGCTTGTCGATCGGGTAGTTCCCGCCCGCGCTGACATGACCGAACATGAACTGCAGGAACAGGGCAGCGCCGATGGCGCCGGCGAACTGCGCCACCCAGTACGGCAGCACCCAGGCCCGCGGGAAGACCCCGCGGCCGGTGAAGGCGAAGGTGACCGCCGGGTTGATGTGCAGTCCGGACAGCGGCCCCCAGGCATAGATCAGCGCCATCACCAGCGCGCCGGGCGCGATCACCGCCGCTGCCCTGGTGATCGGGCCGCCCCCGGCGTACATATTGATCACGCCCGATCCGGCGGCCACGGTCACCAGCATGAAAGTGCCGAGGAACTCGATGATCACCCGGATCCACAACGGGCGTTCCCTGAGCGTGTCCTCCTCGAACTTAAGGAGATAACGGCTTCCCACGGCAGCGGCATGCTGTTGCTGCTGATCGCCTACGGCCTCAGCCATCTCGCCTCCCGTGCCAGGAAGTCCTGTCGGCGCCCCGGCTCAGGGCCGTGGGTCCCGGCCTGCTCCCGGCAGGCCAAGCATCCGCTGGCGGCCGGCCAGCGGCATCACCCGTCACGGGTGACGGGCGTCCCGGGCGGAGGCTAGCCGGGCGAACGCTGGCCGGGCGGGCGCTAGCCGGGCGGAGGCTGGCCCGGCGGAGGCTGGCCGGGCGGGCGCTGGCCGGGCGGGCGGGCACGCCCGGCCGGGCCGGCTGGCGGGCCCTGATCCGCGGCCAGGCCGAGCCTGGCCATGATGTCCGCCACGACGGTGGCCGGCTCGGAGTGGGCGGGTACGACGATGATCCGTTTCGAATCTTCTGGCATTTCCAAGCACCGCGAACTGGCTGTCGAGCAGCTTGGCCGGGAAGAAATGCCCGCGCCTTGCGCTCAGGCGGGCCGCGTCCTGGTCGTGGCTCACCTGCAGGAATGCCATCCGCGCCGCCGGCCGCCCGTCGAGCAGCGCGGCACGGTAGGAGCGCTTGAGCGCAGAGCAGGCGAGCACCGCGGACTGCCCGGCCGCGATCCGCTCGTCCATCCAGGCCCCCATCGCGGCCAGCCACGGCCGGCGGTCCGCGTCGGTAAGCGGCAGGCCGGCCCGCATCTTGGCGACGTTCCCGGCCGGGTGGAAGGAGTCGCCGTCCGCGAACGGCCAGCCGAGCCGCGCGGCGAGCAACGTGCCGACCGTGGTCTTGCCGCTGCCGGATACTCCTGCCACTAGCACGATCATCGGCTGTGAGCCTACTGCCGGACGTCTTGCCTGGCCAGCGCGGCGGATTTGAACCCGGGACGAGACCGGCTCGATCAGTGCGCGGTCCAGCCGCCGTCCACCGGCAGGACGACGCCGGTGAGGTAGCTGGACTGCGGGTCGGTGAGCAGCAGGGCAGCGCCGGCAAGTTCCTCGGGCAGGCCGGCCCGCGGCAGGCCGGGCCGCGGCAGGCCGGGCCGCGGCAGGCCGGGCAACGCTGACGGGACGGCTCCGGCCTGATGGTCATGGGCTGACTCGCTGACCATCCAGGCATGATCGCATCGATGAGCGGCCTGCGCTGGACCCGGGGCCGGTGTCCTTCGCCGGGCCGGCGTGCCAGGATGACGCCATGACGAGTCTGCGTGCGGGGCAGTCCTGTGTCGCTGAGGATCTGGTGGATGTCGCGAAGCTGGTCACCGCGTACTACTCGCTGCATCCCGACCCTGATGACGCCGCCCAGCGGGTGTCGTTCGGCACGTCCGGCCACCGCGGGTCCGCGCTGACGGCAACGTTCAACGAGGACCACATCGTCGCCGCCACTCAGGCAATTTGCGAGTACCGGGCAGCCGAGGGCATTGACGGGCCGCTCTACCTGGGGGTGGACACGCACGCGCTGTCCGAGCCTGCCCAGGTCAGCGCGCTTGAGGTGCTAGCCGCCAACGACGTCAGGGTGCTGCTCGACGCGCGCGGCGGGTATACCCCGACCCCGGCGGTGTCCAGGGCGATCCTGGCGCATAACGCGTCCGGGGCGGGGCCGCGCGCGGACGGGATCGTGGTCACGCCGTCGCACAACCCGCCGTCGGACGGCGGCTTCAAGTACAACCCGCCGGATGGCGGCCCGGCCGGCACCGACATCACCCGGCAGATCCAGGATCGGGCGAACGCCCTGCTCAGCGGCGGCCTGGCGGGCGTACGCAGGATCCCGTACGCGCGCGCGATCGCGGCGGAGAGCACCGGGCGGTTCGACTTTCTCGACGCCTACGTGTCGGCCCTCGGCCAGGTAGTCGACCTCGCCCCGGTCAGGGCGGCCGGGGTCAGGATCGGCGCCGACCCGCTCGGCGGGGCGAGCGTCGGCTACTGGGGCGAGATCGGCGAGCGCTACGGCCTGGATCTCACGGTCGTCAACCCGGACGTGGACGCCACGTTCCGGTTCATGACCCTGGACTGGGACGGCAAGATCCGGATGGACTGCTCGTCGCCGTCGGCCATGGCCAGCCTGATCGCCCGGCAGCACGAGTTCACGATCGCGACCGGGAACGACACCGATGCCGACCGGCACGGCATCGTCACCCCCGACGGCGGCCTGCTGAACCCCAACCACTACCTCGCCGTCGCCATCGACTACCTGTACCGGCATAGGGACGGCTGGCCGGCCGCGGCTGCGGTCGGCAAGACCCTGGTCAGCTCCTCGATGATCGACCGGGTAGCTGACGGCCTCGGGCGCCGGCTGCTCGAGGTGCCGGTCGGGTTCAAGTGGTTCGTGCCCGGGCTGCTTGACGGGTCGGTCGGCTTCGGCGGCGAGGAGAGCGCGGGCGCCTCGTTCCTGCAGCGGGACGGGTCGGTATGGACGACGGACAAGGACGGGATCATCCTGGCCCTGCTCGCCGCGGAGATCACGGCCGTGACCGGGCACTCGCCATCGGAGCTCTACCGCGACCTCACCGCCCGCTACGGAGCGCCCGCCTACGCCCGGATCGACACGGCAGCCAGCCGGGCGCAGAAGGCGGCGCTGGCCAGGCTCTCCCCCGAGCAGGTCACAGCGGACCAGCTCGCGGGCGAGAAGATCACCGCGGCGCTGACCACGGCGCCAGGCAACGGCGCGCCGATCGGCGGGCTCAAGGTGGTCAGCGCCTCCGGCTGGTTCGCCGCCCGCCCGTCCGGGACCGAGGACGTCTACAAGCTCTACGCCGAGTCCTTCCGCGGCCCCGGCCACCTTGCCGAGATCCAGCAGGAGGCGCAGGCGATCATCGCCGCCGCGCTCGGCGTCGCCTAGCGCTGGCTCGCCGCGTGCGGCCGGCTGCGCCGCGCGCGACAATGCGTGGGTGACCGAGAACTCAGAGCGGTGGCAGGGGGTGGCTGATGGGCGGCGAGCCGTTCCGCACGATCTTTGAGCCGTTCCGCATCCACTCGGTGGAGCCGATGCGGCTGAGCACCCGGGCGGAGCGGACGGCGGCGCTGGCCGCCGCCGGATACAACCTGTTCGAGCTGCGGGCCGAGGACGTGCTGATTGACCTGCTCACCGACTCGGGGACCGGGGCGATGTCGGCCGAGCAGTGGGCCGGCATCCAGCGGGGCAACGAAGCCTACGCCGGAGCCCCGTCGTTCTACCGGTTCCGCGAGGCGGTGACCGGCCTGTTCCCGTTCCGGCACGTGCTGCCCGCCCATCAGGGCCGGGCCGCGGAGAAGATCCTGTTCACCGCGGCCGGCGGCGCTGGCCTGGTCATCCCGAACAACACCCATTTCGACACCACGCGGGCCAACATCGAGTTCAGCGGCGCGGAGGCCGTCGACCTGCCCGACCCGGAGGGACTGCAGCCGTCCCTGCGCCGCCCGTTCAAGGGCAACATGGACACCGGGGCGCTGGAGCGGCTGCTCGCCGCGCGGGCCGATGCGGTCCCGCTGGTAATGCTGACCGTCACGAACAACTCAGGCGGCGGCCAGCCGGTCAGCCTGGCCAACATCCGGGCGGTCCGCGAGATCTGCGACCGGTTCGGCAAGCCGCTGTTCCTTGATGCCTGCCGGTTCGCGGAGAACGCGTGGTTCATCAAGACCCGGGAGCCCGGCTACGCCGGCGTCCCGGTCGCCGGGATCGTCAGGGAGATGGCCGCGCTCGCCGACGGGATGACGATGTCGGCGAAAAAGGACCCGCTCGCCAACATCGGCGGCTGGCTCGCGCTGAACGACGACGGCCTCGCCGAACGTTGCCGCAACCTGGAGATCCTCACCGAGGGATTCCCCACCTACGGCGGGCTGGCCGGCCGTGACCTCGAGGCGATCGCCCAGGGGCTGCGCGAGTGCGTCGACGAGGACTACCTGGGCTACCGGGTGCGCTCCGTCGCGTACCTCGGCGAGGCGCTCGAGTCGGCCGGGATCCCGGTCGTCGTGCCGTTCGGCGGCAGCGCGGTCTTCATCGACGCGCGCACCATGCTGGCCGGGCTGGACCCGCTGCAGTACCCCGGCCAGGCACTTGCCTGCGCGCTGTACGAGGAAGGCGGGGTGCGGGCCTGCGAGATCGGCACCGTGATGTTCGGCCTGCATCCGGACGGTACCGAGACCCCGGCCGCCATGGACCTGGTCCGGCTCGCCATCCCCCGGCGCACCTACACGCAGAGCCACATCGACTACGTGATCGAGGTCGCCACCCGGGTGGCCAGCCGGGCCGCCGATCTTCCCGGCATGCGGATCGTCTCCCAGCCCCGCCAGCTCCGGCATTTCACCGCCCGGTTCGCGCCGCTTGGCTGACCGTGGCCTGGCTGACCGCCGCCGGGCAGGCCGCCGCCGGGGCAGGCCGCCGCCGGGGCAGGCCGCCGCCGGGGCAGGACGGCGCCGGGGCAGGCCGCCGCCGGGGTAGGCCGCCGCCGGGGCAGAACGGCGCCGGGCAGAACGGCGCCAGCTAGCCGGTGAGCCCGCTGATCCCGTCGCCGATGAGCTTGGCCGCGATGATCAGGCAGAGGACGGACATGATCACGGCATTGTTGCGGCTCATCCAGTCCTTCACCTCCGCGAGCATTTCCTGGGACCGGTCGCCCATCGCGAAGTAGATCACTATGGGGGCGGCGACTCCTACGGTGGCGATCAGCGCGAAGATCAGGTAAGCGACGGCCTGCTGGGCTCCGGAGCTGCCGGTCTGAGCGATCGCCGCTGCCCCGGCGACCGCCAGCAGCAGGTTCTTCGGGTTGGCTGCGGCCAGGACGGCGGCGAACCCGAGTGCTGTCAGCGGCCTGAAATTGTCGATGGCGCCCATCCACTTGGGCATCTGCGCCTGGTCGCCGCCACGGGGGCGGCCGCGGAATTGCCGCAGCGCGACCGCCAGCAGCAGGACACCGAGGACGATCTTGACCCAGCCGACCCAGGTGGCAGGCGCACCTGACTGGCTCGCTCCGGCCGGGCCGGCCAGCGCGAGGACGATCGCGCCGACGATGCCGAGGCCGAGCAGCCAGCCCGCCAGGAACGCCGGGCCGTTGGCCCTGGCCCGCGGGGTGGCGAGCATCAGCACGACCGCGATGATGGGGATGGGGCTGATCGCGATCCCGATCGCCAGTGGCAGCGACCCGCCGATGGCCTGGCCCATCAGTACTCCGTCCGGGGCACGCGGTCAGGGTGTGACGATGGCGAAGCCCGGGTCCGCGGTGTCGAGCAGGCTGAGCAGCAGCGGCAGCGCGCCCCGATCGCCGGCCGCCTGGACGCCTTCCAGGCCCTGGCCGGTCAGCATTCCGAGTAGCTGGGGCTTGGTCAGGGTCAGCGTCAAGCCGGCCTCGCCCGGTGCCGGATTAGCCCAGTGGATCAGCGCCCCGTTGGACAACGTCATCCGGTACCTGGTGCTCTCGTCGGTGAACTCCCAGTCGATCGTCAGGGCCTGTGACCAGGCCTTCGGGCCGTTGACCCGGATCGCGATCGAGTCGAAGAGCTGTTCCACGGTGAGAGCCTGGATCATGTCGGGTGACGCCAGGCTGAGCGAGGGCGGGATGGCGCCATGACGCAGTTCCAGCGCTCCCATCAGGTAGAAGTTACGCCAGGTGCCGTTCTCGGCCCCGTAGCCGAGCTTCTCGTAGGTGGCGGCGAGCAACTCCTTGGCCTGCTGGTGGCCGGGCTCGGCGAAGACGGCGTGATTGAGCAGCTCGGCGGCGAACCGCAGGTCACCGGACTCGGCGTAGTGCCGTGCCTTGGCCACCACCGCGTCGGCGCCGCCGAGGCAGTCGACGTACCGCCGGGCCGATTCTTCCGGCGGGTGCTTCCACAAGCTGGCCGGGTTCCCGTCGAACCAGCCCATGTACCGCTGGTAGATGGCCTTGACATCGTGGCTGACCGAGCCGTAGTAGCCGCGGGCGTGCCAGGCGCGGTCAAGCGCGGGCGGTAGCTGGATCAGCTCGGCGATCTCCATGCCGGTGTAGCCCTGGTTCAGCAGCCGCAGCGTCTGGTCGTGCAGGTAGGCGTACAGATCCCGCTGCTCGGACAGGAACCGGATGACCTTGTCGTGCCCCCAGGTCGGCCAGTGGTGCGAGGCGAAGGCGACATCGGTCCGGTCGCCGAACAGCGAGATCGCCTCGGTCAGGTACCTGGCCCAGATCCGCGGGTCACGGACCAGCGCGCCGCGCAGGGTCAGCAGATTATGCAGATTGTGGGTGGCGTTCTCGGCCATGCACAGCGCGCGGCGCTCGGGGAACAGGAAGTTCATCTCCGCGGGCGCCTCGGTCCCCGGCGTGAGCTGGAACTCGATCAGCACCCCGTCGACCCGCTCCTGCTGGCCGGTGTGCGTGATGTCAACGGTCGGCGGAATAAGCGATACCGTCCCGGTGGAGGTCGTCATGCCGAGCCCGGCGCCGATCTGGCCTTCCGCCGTCTTGCCGAGTTCCGCCCCGTACATGTACACCGCGCGCCGGTTCATCGCGCCGCCCGCGTATACGTTCTCCTCGACCGCGTGCGCGAGGAGCCCGGCCGGCGCCAGGATCGGCACTTCCCCGGTCACCACGCCCCGGACCCCGCCGAAATGATCACCGTGGCTATGGGTGTAGAGCACCGCGGTGACCGGCCGGTCACCGCGGTGCTCGCGGTAAAGCCCGAGCGCGGCGGCCGCGGTCTCGGTGGAGATCAGCGGGTCGATCACGATGACGCCGCGGTCGCCTTCCACGATCGTCATGTTCGACAGGTCCAGCCCGCGGACCTGGTAGATGCCCTCGGTCACCTCGAACAGGCCCTGCCTGGAGCACAGCTGCGACTGCCGCCACAGGCTCGGGTTGGCCGTATCGGGGCAATCGCCCGCGAGGAAGCCGAACGCGTCGTTGTCCCACACCACCCGGCCGCTGGCATCCTTGACCACGCCCGGGTCGAGCGAGCCGATCAGCCCTCGGCCGGCATCCTCGAAGTCCGTACGGTCCTCGAAGCGCAGATCACTCACTCGCAGAACTCCTCACCTGTGCCGTTCCCTGTCCACCACGCCGATGACCGCGAAGCGTAGATGATCAACCGCCCATACTGGCACGCGTCTGCCAGCCGCGTCCACGCCGCCGGGCCCCCGCTGTGATCGCGCCCTGACCGCGCTGTGATCGCGCCCTGACCGCGCTGTGACCGCGCCCTGGCCGCGCTGTGACCGCGCCCTGGCCACGCTGTGACCGCGCATGGTCGCCCGTTGCGCAATAGTGCAGGCGGAAAGCCGGCATCGCGGCGCAGTTGGTTTAGCCTGAGGTCTCAGAGGCCGCGTCGACATGTCTCAGGAGGCCGCGTCGACATGCTGCACGTGTCCCTCTTGGGGGAGCAGGCAATAACCAGCGACGGGACCGGCGTCCGGACGCGTTCGTCGCGCGCGGTTGCCCTCGTTGCCTTTCTGGCCGCCCATGCCGGGGCGCCGCAGGCCCGGCAGCGCATCGCCGGGCTGTTCTGGCCGGACTCGACGGACGCACAGGCGCTGACCAACCTGCGCCGCGAACTGCATCACCTGCGTCAGGTGCTTGGCCACGAGCGCGCGCTTGTCGTGACATCCAGGGACCTGTGCTGGCGCGACACCCGGACGTGCCGTGTCGACCTGCGCGTCTTCGACAGCGAGCGCAGGGCGGCCCTGGCGGCGGCGGCGGCCGATGACGGCGAGGGGGTCGCGGTGCACGCCGCCAGGGCCATCGCCGAGTACGGCGGCGACCTGCTACCTGGCGTGTACGACGACTGGCTGCTCGAGGCCAGGTCGGAGCTGGAGCGCCAGTGCGTGGAATTGTGCGATCTGCTCAGCAAGACGCGAGCGCGAAGGGGCGACCTGACCGGAGCGGCCGAGGCCGCGCGCCGCCGGATCCAGCTGCAGCCGATGGAGGAGGTCGGCTACCGCGCCCTGATGCAACTGCAGGCCGACCTGGGCGACCGGGCGGGGGCGGTGAGCACCTACCATCACTGCGCTTCGCTCCTGGAGCGTGAGCTGGGGATCATCCCGGACCCGGCAACGCGGCAGGCATTTCAGCGCTTGATGGCCGACGGAGACCCGGCAGGCGCAAGCCTGCCGGATCTCCAGCCTGCCGCCGCTCGTTCCGGGTTCGCTGCCGCCCGGCTCGTCGGCCGGCTGCCGGAGCTCGGCCTGCTTCAGGACCGATGGCGGACCGCCGCCGCGGGCAGCCCCGGCCTGGCGCTGGTCGGCGGCGGCGCTGGCGTCGGCAAGACCCGCCTGGTGGCGGAGATCGCCGAGCTGGCACGGCGGCAAGGCGCGGTGGTGGCGAGCAGCCAGTGCTTCGGAACATCGGGACGGCTGGCCCTGGCGCCGGTGGCGGACTGGCTGCGAAACCCGGCGGTGCAGGCGGCGGCGTCGTCGCTCGATCCGGCCTGGCGCGCCGAGGTGGGCAGGCTGGTGCCTGCCGGGGGGCGCGGGGAACGCGGGGCAGGCTTGCGGTCGATGGCTGATGCCTGGCAGCGCGTCCGGTTCTTCGAGGGCCTCGCGCGGGCGCTGATCGCCGTCGGGCGGCCGGTGCTGCTTGTGCTGGACAACATGCAATGGTGCGATCAGGAGACGCTGGCGTTCCTCACGTTCTTCCTCGGCCTGGCGTCCGGCACCCCGGTCCTGGTGGCCGGGACACTGCGGAACGACACCCTCGACGAAGACCCCGAACTCGCTGACTGGACCGTCCGGATGCGGGCCACCGGACTGCTGACGGAGCTTTCCCTCAGCCCGCTGGAAGCCGCCGACACGGCGCGACTCGCCGAGGCGATCTCCGGTCGGCCCCTGCTTGCGGACGAGGTGAATCTGCTCCAGGCGACGACGGGAGGCTTCCCGTTGTACGTGATCGAGGCAGTACGCGGCGGTGTCGATCCCGGCAACTTCGATCCCGGCAACGTCGATCCCGGCAGTGTTGATCCCGGCAGCGCCCCGCGGCCGGGCGATCTCAAGGCAGTGTTGCGCAACCGCCTCGACCAGGCGACCACGGCCGCCAGGGAGGTGGCCGGCCTCGCGGCGGCGGTAGGGACGAACTTCACCCTCGATCTGCTCACCGAGGCGAGTGACCTCGGCGCCGGCAGCGTGGTGGGGGCAGTCGACGAGCTGTGGCGCCGCCGGATCATGCGCGAGTTCGGTGACGGCTACGACTTCTCCCACGACCTGCTCCGCGATACGGCATACGCCCAGGTCAGCCCGCCGAAGCGCTGGCTGCTGCACCGGCGCGTGGCGCAGGCTCTCGAGCTTCTGCACGCGGATGACGCGGACACGGTCGCCGCTCAGCTCGCAGCGCAGTATGCCCGCGGCGGCCGGCCGGGGCGCGCGGTGGCCTACTACCGGCGTGCGGCCGACGTCGCGGCAGGCATGTTTGCCCACGCCGAGGCGATCCGGCTGCACAAGGCGGCGCTGTCGGTCGTGCGCAGCCTGCCGGCCGGGAAAGACAAGGACAGGCAGGAACTCGAGGTCCTTGAGGCGATGGCAGCACCGGTCAATGCCAGGCACGGCTACTCGTCCCCGGACCTGCAAGAGGCGCTGGAGCGGTCGATTGTCCTGGCTGAATCACTTGGCCGCAAGGACTCGACGCTGACGGGCCTGGTGGCGCTGTGGGCATCTCGGTTCGTTCAAGGGCGGACGGCCGACGGCTACCAGACGGCCGCCCGCGCGCTGGCCCTTGTCGAGCCTGGCTCCGTGCTGAGCGGTCAAGCTCACTTTGCCGTCGGCGGGTCGGCCGTCAGTCTCGGGATGCTGGCGGAGGGACTGCGTCATCTCGAGCTCGCCGCCGAGCTGGCGAGCGGTGCGATGTCGCTGACCGTCGGCACCCGGCCCGACGTTCACGTGATGGCCTGGGCAGCACACGCCCACTGGCTGCTTGGCCGCGACGACGACGCCGTGGCCAGCTGTCACGGCGCCATCAAGCTGGCCCGGGCGATCGATCACCCGTACAGCCTGGCGGTCGCGCTGGCCTACGGCAGTATCACCCACCAGATGCGCCACGATATGTCCGAGCTGACGGACACCGTCGCCGAGTTGCGCGAGCTGTGCGAGCGGTACGGCTTCGCCTACTACCGCGAGTGGGGGCTGATCCTGGACGGCTGGTCCAGCCGGGCCGAGCCGGGCATCGGCCTCGCCCGGCGGGGGGTCAGCAACCTAAAGGCGGAGGGCTCGTTCGCCCGCATGCCGTACTGGCTGTCGCTGCTCGCCGACCTGCAGGCGAGCAGCGGCCGGCCTGCCGACGCCAGGGCGACGCTCGACGCCGCCATCGCCGCCGCGCATGCCCATGACGACATGTGGTGGCTGCCTGAGGTGATGCGGATGCGCGCGGCGCATGACGATCAAGAGGCCGCCATCGCGCGATTGCGCTCCGCCGCGCAGCTGGCGTCATCCCACGGAAGCATCGCGCTGCTCCGGCGCTGCGAGCGCGACCTCGCCGGGCGCGGCGTTGGCCGGCCGCGGCGTCCGCCCACCGCGGGCCAGCGTTCTCCCGGTTGACTGACGCGAGCGCGCGCTCGCGAACGCTCTGCGAACGGTGCTGGTCCTAGCTTCGTGATGCCCCTGAACGTCAGGTCGGCGAATCCGAAAGGGACCCAGATGACTACCACCTCAGCCGGCGTTGCCACCGCGCCGTACGACGAGCTGGCGGCCGGCCTGCGCGGCAGCCTGATCAGCAGGCTGACCCCGGCTACGACGAGGCGCGCGCCGTCTACAACGGCATGATCGACAAGTACCCGGCCGCGATCGCGCGCTGCCGGGACGTCGCCGACGTCATCGCGTGCGTGAACTTCGGCCGGGAGCACGACGTCGCGATCTCCGTCCGGGGCGGCGGGCACAACGCAGCGGGGCTCGGAGTATGGGACGACGCCCTGGTCATCGACCTCTCGCAGCTGCGCAGCACCACGGTCAGCCCGCAGCAGCACACGGTCCGCGCCGACCCCGGATGCACCTGGGCGGACGTCGACCACGCGACCGTGGGATTCGGCATGGCCACCCCGTCCGGCTTCCTCGGGTCCACCGGCGTCGCCAGCCTGACCCTCGGCGGCGGCATCGGCTACCTGTCCCGGCGCTTCGGCCTCACCGTCGACAACCTGCTCGCCGCGGACGTGGTGCTCGCCGACGGCACATTCGTGACGGCCAGCGAGAATTCGCACAGTGACCTGTTCTGGGCGCTGCGCGGCGGCGGCGGGAACTTCGGCATCGTCACGTCGTTCACGTTCCGCTGCCACGACATCGGCGAGAACGGCACGGTCATCGCCGGGCCGGTGCTCTACGACATCGCCGACACGGCCGAGGTGATGCGCTGGTACCGGGAGCTGCTGCCAGCGCTGCCCGAGGAGCTGGACGGCTGGATCGCGCTGCTCACCATTCCCCCCGCGCCGCCGTTCCCCGAGGAGCTGTGGGGCCGCCAGGCATGCGGCATCGTCTGGTGCTACACCGGGCCGCACGACCGGGCCGAACAGGTACTCGGCCCGGTCAAGGCGTTCGGCTCACCGCTGGTCGTCGGCTTGCAGCCGATGCCGTTCAACGTGCTGCAGGGCGCTTTCGACCCCCTTTACCCGGCCGGGCTGCAGTGGTACTGGCGCGCTGACTTCTTCAACGAGATCTCCGACGCGGCGATCGACGTGCACGTCAAGTACGGCAAGCTGCTGCCGACCGGTCATTCCACCATGCACATGTACCCCATCGACGGCGCGACCAGCCGGGTGCCGGCCGACGCGACGGCCTTCGCCTACCGGGACGGCGGCTGGGCCGGTGTCATCGTGGGAGTCGACCCGGACCCGGCCAATGCCGAGCTCATCTCGAACTGGGCCAGGTCGTACTTTGACGAGCTGCACCCGACCTCGGCAGGCGGCGGCTACGTCAACTTCCTGATGGACGAGGGCCAGGACCGGGTCAAAGCGTCCTACCGCGGCAACTACGACCGGCTCGCCCAGGTCAAGGAGCGCTACGACCCGGACAACATCTTCCACGTCAACCAGAACATCCGGCCTGCTGGCTGAGCTACGCCTGAGAGGCCGCGGATGTCACGTCCTGTCCTGTTCGTGATCGATGACGACGCTGGGGTCGCCCATGCGCTGCAAGGCGACCTCAGCCGTCGGTTCGGCGAGGATTTCCGGGTCATCGGCGAGTCGTCTGCCGCCGCGGGACTGGTGACGCTGCGCGAACTAGCCGCCGCGCACCAGCCCGTGGCACTGCTCATCGTCGACCACGAAATGACCGAGATGGCCGGGGTCGGCTTCCTCGCCCGGGCGCACGAAATGCACCCGCTGGCCAAACGGGTGCTGCTGGTGGAGCGGGACTACTCGGCGCGCAGCCCGGTCGTCCAGGCCATGACGCTCGGGGAGGCCGATTACCACATCACCAAGCCGTGGCTGCTGGAGCAGGATCTCTACCGGGTAATCAGCGAGTTCCTGGCCGAATGGGCCAAAGACCAGGAAGCCGGCTTCGAGCTTTTCCGTGTCATTGGCCGGCTCCAGGACCGCAGCGCGCACGAACTGCGCGAGTTGCTCACCCGCTTCAACGTGCCGTTCCACTTCCACGCCGCGGACAGCGAGCAGGGTCGCCACCTGCTCGAGAACAAGGGCCTGGACGCGGCCCGCCTGCCGGTCATGATCCGGCACGACGGCTGCACGATGGTCAAGCCGACACCCGGCCAGGTCATTGCGGCAGTCGGCGGGAGCATCCGGAGCGACGTCGACGAATGCGACGTCGTCATCGTCGGAGCAGGGCCGGCCTCACCGCCGCTGTCTATGCCGCGTCCGAGGGCCTCCGGACGGTCGTGCTTGAAGATACGGTTTCCGGCGGCCAGGCGGGAAGCAGCCCGATGATCCGCAATTATCCCGGCTTCCCGCACGGCATCAGCGGGCACGATCTCACCCGCCGGGCGTGCGAGCAGGCCTGGATGTTCGGCGCGCACCTGGTGTTCGCCCAGCCCGCCGTCGGCTTGCGGCGCCGGGACGACGAATGCGTCGTCCAGCTAGCCGATGGCCAGCAGATCACCGCCAGAGCGGTCATCGCCGCCCCTGGCATCGCATGGCGCCGGCTGGGCGTGCCGCGCCTCGAGGCGCTGGTCGGCTCCGGCGTTTTCTACGCTGCGGCCGGGAGCGAGACGCTGGCGATGGAAGGCCGTGACGTCTTCGTCGTGGGCGCGGGAAACTCAGCCGGCCAGACAGCGCTGCACCTCGCGCGGAGAGCACGCCAGGTGACGATCCTGGTGCGCGGAGGCAGCCTGGAGCGCTCGATGTCGGACTACCTGATCCGGGAGATCGAGGTCACCGCCAACATCACGGTATGCCTGCACAACGAGGTCACCGACGGCCACGGCACGGATCATCTCGATGCCCTGACCCTGCATGACAAGGTGCGCGACCGGACCGCGCAGGTCCCGGCAGCCGCGCTCTTCGTGCTGATCGGCGGCGAGCCGCGCACCAATGGCTACCCGAGGCCATCCAGCTCGAACGCGGTTTACATCAGTACCGGGCGCGACGTCGTCGGGGACGGCTCGCACCCGTCGCGCTGGCCGCTCGACCGCGCGCCGCTACCCCTCGAGACCTCTGTGCCCGGCGTCTTCGCTGCGGGAGACGCCCGCTATCGCTCGATCAAGCGGGTTGCTTCCGCTGTCGGTGATGGCGCGACGGCGGTGCGCCTCACCCAGGAGTACCTCACGGCCGGGCACACGTCGGCTCCGCAGCCATGCCGAACGTGAGCATCCCGGTCGCGTCGATGCGGGCAGGCTAGCCGTCCTGGTGGCCTGCTCCGACTAAGGGCTGCCTGCTTGGCGCGGTGGCGCGGCAGAGGAAGAAGGCGGCGACGAGCAGGATGCCGGTGACGGACAGCGCGTTCAGCACGCCTACCCGGTCGGCGAGGAACCCGATGGCCGGCGGCCCGGCCAGGAAGGCGGCGTAGCCGATCGAGGAGGCCGTGGCGACCCGGCCGGCCGCGTACCGGGGATCGTCGGCGGCGGCGCTGAGACCGACAGGGAAGCCGAGCGATGTGCCGAGCCCCATCAGCGCGGCGCCGGCCAGCACGGCAGCCAGGAACCCGCCGAAGGCGATCAGCAGCAGGCCGGCCAGGGCCGTGACGGCAGCGGCCCGCAGGGCCGGGACCCGCCCGTAGCGGTCGATGAGCTTGGGCCCGAACCAGCGGCCGGTGGTCATCGCGGCCAGGAAGACAGCGAAGGTAGCGGTGCCGACGACGGCGGCCGTGTGGTAGCCGTCTATGACGCCCAGACTGAGCCAGTCGTTACCGGCTCCCTCGATCACCGTCACGCAGAGCACGAACAAGCCGATGACCAGGGTCCGCTTCTCGGTCCACGCCGCGAGCGGACTGCGCCGGGCCGCCGCCTCGCCGCCGGCCGCCGGGGCGCGGGCGCGCGGGAGGAAGCGGCGGGCCGCGGCCGGCCCGGCCACGGCGACCGCCAGCGCGACCGCCAGCAGGTGCGCGGTCACCGGCACGTGGACGGCGACCATTGCCGTTCCGGCGCCTGCCCCGGCGACCGTGCCGATACTCCACCCGGCGTGGAACTTCGGCATGATCGCGCGGCCGATGGCGCGCTCGACGGCAGCGCCCTGTACGTTCATCGCCACGTCCCAGCCGCCGCTGCCGAAGCCGAACAGCGACAGCCCGGCCGCCACCGGAGGGATGCCGTGGCGGTAGCCCACAGCGACGGTGGCCAGCCCGGCCGCCGTGATCAGCGACATGACGGCTATCGTCCGTGACTCCCCGAGCCGGGTGATGATCACGCCGGACAGCGGTACCGCGACCCCCGCGCCGATCGCTATGCACAGCAGGATCAGCCCGAGCACGCCCGGGGTCACCCGCAGCTCGCTGCGGACCTGCGGAATACGCGAGGCCCAGCTGGCGAACGCGAAGCCAGCGCCGATGAAGACGATATAGACCGCGTTCCTGGCCCGGCGGACCACCGCAGCCTCAGCCACCGGGCCCTCCGGCCGGTAGCCGCCGCCGATCACGGCCGCCGCGTCACAGGAATAGCACGCTCGCCGCCATGCCTGCTGCCGGCACCATGCCTGCTGCCGGCACATGCCTGCTGCCAGCGCCATGCCTGCTGCCAGCGCCATGCCTGCTGCCAGTACCATGCCTGCTGCACATCTGGCCAAGTGTCCCATAACGCGGCATACCGGCCAGGTACACAGCTGCCCTGTTGGCCAGTGCAAACTGCCCAAGAACATTTTCTGAAACGGATTCTCCGTCCGCCAGCCGCGCACGGCCGCCTGGATCCCGACGCCGGGTAACAACCGGGTGGCCTCCGCGGCCCGGGGGCACCCTGGCGATCTGCGACCTGGCCGGGCGGCTCAAGTGCCGCGGAAGATCGGCGGGCGTTTCTCCGCGAAGGCCTTCAGGCCCTCGAGATAGTCGCTGCTGTCGTAAGCCTCCCGTCGCAGCCCCTGGACGCGTTCGTACACCTGGGCCGCGATGGGCTGGTAATCCGTAAGCACCCGGAGCTGTTCCTTGACGACCGCCATCGCCAGCGGCGACTTCGACGCCATCGTCGCGGCCAGGTCGAGGGTGAACCCTTCGAGGTCGGCCGACCCCACCAGGTGGTTGACCACCAGCCATTCCCTGGCCTTCTGAGCGTCAAGGGGCGCGGCGGTGAAGAACATCTCCTTGACAAGGTTGATGGGCAGCCGCCCGAGGAAGTGGAGCAGCCCCGTGGTGTTGTACGGCAGTCCCAGGTTTGCCGGGGTGATGGCGAATGTTGCCGTCTCGTCGGCGATCACCAGATCACAGCTGAGCACCAGGTCGAACGCCCCGCCCCACACCGACCCGTGCACCATGGCGACCACCGGAGCGGGGAAGCTGCGGATGGCGCGGAGCAGTTGTTCGAGCGGGTCGTTGTAGGCGAGCGGGTCACGCCGGCCCGGGGAAGCTCGTCCATGTCATGGCCGGCCGACCAGACGTGCAGTCCCGCTGCCGCGCGGAGCACGACGGCGCGAACCCCCTCGGCTCGCAGGTTCCCGAGCGCGGTGACGATGCCGCTGGCCGTCTGGGCGCTGAGGGCATTGCGCCTGCGCTGGTCGTCAAGGGTGATGACGCCAACCTGCCCGCGGGCTTCCGACCTGACGGTGGCGGCCGGCGCCATCGGCGCCGCCCGGGGCGCCGGGGGCTGCCCGGCCAGCGGCCTCGCTGCCCGGCTGGCCAGGGCCACGTAGGTTCGGGCCAGCGCGTCTTTCCCCGCCCCGAGGATGGTATTCACCTGCCCGAGCGCCTCGATCCGCTGGTCGCCGGCGAAAGTGCTGGCTATGTCGCGCCAGAGCACCTCCTCAAGGACGTTGAATGCGCCCTGGATCTCGGCAATGTCGAACCCGGCCACGAAGCGGTCCGCCGCGATCTGCTCCGACGCGGCGATGATCGGCTCGGCGTGGCCCGCATGCGCGCACTGGACGACGAGCCCGAACAGGTCCCGCAGATAGCGACGGCGCGTTTCCGGGCTGAATGCCTGGTGGTGCGGCTGATGGCGTCGATCGAGCGCGGCAGCCGCTTCGTCGACTACCCGATCCTCGGCGCTGGCGAGGGCTGCTGACGTCTCCAAGACCGGTACCTCCGCTCCCTGGTTATCTCCCCGGATCCCGCTGCGGTGCCCGAGACCTTCGGTCCAGCCGCCGGGTAGTCCCACCAACGAAACCATGACCGCGCACGTTTCCGCGCATCCGGCAATCGGCCTCTTACCGCGGCTTCGTTGTGCGCGTTGAACAGCCGCGGAGACCGAGTGCGGCAGGATGACCCGGCGTCCGCTTGCTGCGCGGCGTCCCTTTTCCTGGGCAAAGGGTTAGATTCAGTGCATGACGTCCGGAGAACCAGGGCCAAAGGGCCGCTGGGCAGGTAACACGCTGGCCGACTTCGAGCGAGACCTAGCTGACAACTTGTGTTACGAGCGGGGGACGACGGCCGAGTCGGCGAGCTTCCAGGACGCCTACTGGACGCTGGCCGTGACCATCCGCGACCGTCTCGCCGACCGCCGGGCCAAGACGGCCAGGGCAAACTACCTGGCCAACCCGAAGTTCGTCTACTACCTGTCGGCCGAGTACATGCTGGGACGCCAGCTCCGGCAGAACGCGATGTACACCGGCACCGCTGATTTCGCCCGCCAGGCCGTTGCCAGTTATGGCGTCTCCGCCGAGGACATCGAGGCCCTCGACGTGGAGCCGGGGCTGGGGAACGGAGGTCTCGGCGGGCTGGCCGCCTGCCTGCTCGACTCGCTGGCCACGCTCGACATGCCGGCAGTGGGCTACGGTATCCGCTACGAGTTCGGGATCTTCAAGCAGGTCTTCGAGAACGGCCAGCAGATCGAGCACCCCGACGACTGGACTTTCTACGGGAACCCGTGGGAGTTCCCCGCCCCGGACGACCGCCAGGTCGTCGGGTTCTACGGCCACACCGAGGCAGTGGACGACGACCAGGGAGGGCTGCGGGCCCGCTGGGTGCCGGCCGAGACCGTGCGCGGCGAGCCCAGCCACATGCTGGTCCCCGGCTACGGCACCGAGACAGTCAACATCATCCGGCTCTGGCAGGCCCGGGCCGGCCGGGAGGCATTCGACCTTGGCCTGTTCAATGCCGGTCACTACGCGGAAGCCGTCGAGTCGACGATGCGCTCGGAGAACCTCACCAAGGTCCTGTACCCCAGCGACAGCACGGCGGCCGGCCGGGAACTGCGGCTCAAGCAGCAGTACTTCCTGGTCTCCTGCTCGCTGCGGGACATCATCCGCCGGTTCCGGTTCCGCAACAGCGACTGGGAAGCCTTTCCCGAAAAGGTCGTCATACAGCTAAACGACACACATCCGGTCCTGGCCATACCCGAGCTCATGCGCCTGCTCGTTGACGAACACGGGGTCGGCTGGGAGCAGGCATGGTCCATCACCCGCCGGACCTTCGCCTACACCTGTCATACCCTGCTGCCCGAGGCCCTGGAGACGTGGCCAGTACCGATGTTCGAGCGGCTGCTGCCGCGCCACATGGAGCTCATCTACGCACTCAACCGGGTCTTCCTGGACGACGTGCGCGCCAGGTACCCGGGCGACGACGAGCGCGTCGCCCGGGTGTCGCTGGTCCAGGAGGCCCCCGAGCGGCGGGTGCGGATGGCCAACCTGGCCGTGATCGGCAGCTTCGCCGTCAACGGCGTGGCCGAGCTGCAGTCGCGGCTGCTTGCCCAGACCACGTTGCGGGACTTCGCGGATCTGTGGCCAGGGAAATTCCTGAATGAGACAAACGGCGTCAGCCCGCGCCGGTTCCTCGGCCTCGCCAACCCGCGCCTGTCTGACCTGATCACCGCCCGGCTCGGGGACCAGCGATGGCTGACCGACCTGGACCGTCTTCGCGAGCTCGAGGCTTTCACCGGCGATGCCGAGTTCCGGCAGCAATGGCGCGAGGTGAAGCGGCTGAACAAGCTCGACCTGGCCGCCTACACCCTCGCCGCCACCGGCGTCACCATCGACCCGGGCTCGCTTTTTGACGTCATGGCCAAACGGCTGCACGAGTACAAGCGCCAGCTGCTCAAGCTGCTCCATGTCGTCACCCTGTACAACCGGATCAAGGCGGACCCGGCCGCCGCCCTGACGCCCTGCACGGTCATCTTCGCCGCGAAGGCAGCGCCGAGCTATCAGCAGGCGAAGCTCATCATCAAGCTGATCAACTCGGTCGCAGCCGTGGTCAACCCCGACCCCGACGTCGCTGGCCGGATCAAGATCGTCTTCCTTCCCGACTACAACGTCTCGGTCAGCGAGCTGATCGTGGCCGCCGGCAATATCTCGGAGCAGATCTCGCTGGCCGGCAAGGAGGCATCTGGCACCGGCAACATGAAGCTAGCCCTCAACGGGGCCCTCACCGTCGGTACCCTCGACGGCGCCAACATCGAGATTCGCGACCGGGTGGGAGCCGATAACTTCTTCCTGTTCGGCCTCACGGCCGACGAAGCCACCGCCACCAGGCAAGGCGGCTACGACCCCGGCTCCTACTACCGCAAAGACGCCGAGCTCAACGCGGCCATCGACATCATCGCGTCCGGCGCCTTCTCCGACGGAGACCGCGGAGTCTTCGAGCCGATCATCGCGTCGATACTGAACTGGGACGAGTACATGGTGCTCGCCGACTACCGGCCCTACGTCGACTGCCACGACCGGGCCGCCGGGCCGGCCTGGGCCGATCAGGACCGGTGGAGCCGCATGTCGATCCTCAATACGGCCCGCTCGGGCTTCTTCTCCTCTGACCGAACAGTCCGCAGCTACTGCCGTGACATCTGGCACATCGAGCCTGTTCCGGTGCCCGCGGACACGATGCCCGACCCTGATGTTTCCGGGCCGGATTCCCGACGGTAGGTTCTGCGCCGGCTGAGCCAGCCTGGACCGGGCCGTCGGCGATCAGCTGGATGTAGGGCGGGATCTGGGCCTTGATGTCGGCAGCGGGCCAGTCACCGCGCCCGCCCGCCAGGCTGTCATCCTCCACCGGACCCGGCCTAACGACGGCGAGGGACGCGACTAGCGGATGGCCGGCTGTGACACCGCAAGGGCTGCCGCCGTAATGCCGTTGCTGCCAGTGATGATCCTCTCTATTGTTCGCTCGCATGGGCGACCTGTTCGAGGCGGCAGCGATGTACGACGAGGATTACCTGTACTTCTTTGCCGCGCCTCGTGGCCTCAGCGAGTTTGCGGTGCACGGGCCCGTCGTGCCTGGCGCTGATCTCCCGGGTGCGGCGGCCGCGGAGCTGGCCTGGCGGCTGCTGGATCTGCGACCGGGCATGAGCGTGCTGGATCTGGCCTGCGGGCACGGGGATCTGGCCAACCGGCTGGCTGCCCGCGGCTGCCGGGTCACTGGCCTTGACTCCTCGGCGGTCTTCCTGGACCGGGCCCGCGCCGACGCGGCCGCCGCCGGTGTCAGCGTCGAATACGTGGCCGGGGACATGCGCCAGCTACCGTGGACGGGCCGTTTCGACCGGGTTCTCAACTGGTCCACCGCATTCGGGTACTTCGACGACACCGCCAACCGCGCCGTCCTGGACGAGATCATCCGTGTCCTGCGGCCGGGTGGCCGGCTGGCCATGGACCTGGACAACCTGACCATGTTTCTCGCCTCCTACTGCCCGTCACGCGTCGTGGCCGCAAGGGAAAATGGCGACATGCTCGTCGACCGCTACCACCTGGACGCGCTGACCGGCCGGTTCGAGGCGGAGCGGACGGTCATCCGCAGCGGCCGGACCCGCCGCATGAACTTTGTCAAGCGGCTGTTCGGCTTCCCCGAGCTGCGGGACTGGCTACTTGCCGCCGGATTCACCGCGGTGTCCGGCTACGGAGAGGACGCGCGGCCGCTAACCGCCGATCACCGGCGGATGGTCATCGTCGCGGACCTGCCATAAGAGCTGGCCGACATGGCGCAACCGCCGAGATGACCTAAGGGGCAGGATTCCTGTGGACGACATACCGCCACGGTCGTATGGCCCGCTGATTGAGACGACCTTGCGGATCATCACCTGGAACGTATGGGGCCTGTACGGTCCCTGGCAGGAGCGTGAAGCGGCGATCGTCGCGACATTGCGAGACGCCCGTCCCGACATCGTGGTGCTGGCCGAGTCGTGGGCGAAGGACGGCGACAGCCAGTGCGCCCGGCTGGCCTGCCCGCTCGGCTTGCCGCACCATGCCTTCAGCGGCATCCCGGCCCAGGAGGACGAGGCGGCCCGGTCTGGCGTTGCGGTGATGTCTCGCTGGCCGATCCGGCGCGAGTCGGGTCTCACCTTTGGCAGCGCCCGCGTACAGCTCGCCGAGCTGTCCGGCCCCCGCGGCCCGATCCTGGTATGCGGACTGGTGATGGACGCGTGGTGGTTCGACGAGAGCCAAGCCCGCCAGGGCAGCGTGCGCGAGCTGCTCAGCTACGTTGACCAGGCCCAGGACAACCGGGCCCCGGTCATCGTCTGCGGCGACTTCAACGCCGATCCCGACAGCGACGAGATCCGCATGCTGACCGGCCGCACCACTGCTCCTGTCCCCGGCCTGTCCTTCTACGATGCGTGGGAGGTAGCTGGCCCGGCTGCGCCGGGCCACACCTGGTGCAACGAAAATCCCTGGGCCACCCAGCTCCTGTGGCCTGACCGCCGGATCGACTACATCTTCTCCGCCACTGCGCGCCCTGGCGGCGCCGGTCACCCGATACACACCGCCCTCCTGGGGACCCGCCCCGTCAGCAGCACCTACCCCTCGGACCACTACGCCCTGCAGTCCAGCCTCCGCTACTGATGCCCTGGTGGATGCAGATGCCAGTCAAGGCAGGTATTTGTGAGCAATACCCGCAAGCTCGTCTATGTCTCTGGCGCCCCAGGGTCGGGCAAGATCAGCCTTGCAGTTCCGCTGGCAGCCGAGCTCGGCTATGCGCTCCTCACCAAGGACCGGATCAAAGAGACCCTGCACGACGCCTTCGGCGCACCCAAACCAGACCGGGCGTGGTCACGCAGGCTCTGCAGCGCCGCAATGGAACTGATGTGGGCACTAGCGGCCGACGCTCCAGCCGTGTGATCGAGGTGAACTTCCGGCCATACAGCGAGTACGAACGCGCGAAGCCGTCCGGGCGGCGCCGCCCGGCGGGCGCCAGCCGTAGCATCGTCGGGTGGAGTTCAGCAAGGATCTGCGGGACGCTGTGGCCTCGGGCGACGTCACCGTGTCCTTCCGGCTATGGCGCCGGGCCAAAGTGCGGCCCGGGGGCCGGTATCGCGTCGGTCCCGTGCAGATCGAGGTCGACTCCGTGGAACTGATGCCCTTCGCCGCCATCACGCCCGGCGACATCCGCCGCTCCGGGGAACGCGACCGGGAATCTCTGCGCCAGCGGGCCGCCCACGCCGGCCCGATCGCTGACGACACATTGCTTTACCGGGTGGAATTCCACCTGGCCGGGCTCACGGCAAGGGGTCGGGCCGGTTCGTGGATGCGCATGAGTGGGTGATCGCGTCGTTCGCGCAGCACACCAGCCGGGACCATGACCCGCAGCTGCACGTGCACAACGCGATCCTCAACCGGGTGCTGCGGGAGGACCCGCTGGCGTCCCGGCCGGGGGACCGGCGGGCCTGGCGCACCCTGGACGGCACAGCGCTGTACGCGGCGAAACCGGCCGCGGGCGCGATCGCGGAGCGGACCCTGGCGGAGTACCTGTCGGCCCGGCTCGGCGTGCAGGCGGTCGCGCGGGCGGACGGGAACGGGTGGGAGATCGCCGGCATCTCGCAGGCGGTGCGGGATCAGTTCTCCTCGCGGCGGCGGGCTATCGGCCCGCGGGTCCGGCAGCTGACCGAAGAATACGAGCGCAAGCACGGCCGGGTGCCGGACGCGCGGGCGGTGTGGTCGATGGCGCAATTCGTCACGCTTGATTCGCGCCGCGCGAAAGCGCATTCGGCGCCGTCACGGGAAACGCTGCTGGCGCACTGGGAAACCCAGTCGCGGCGCGCGGAGACCGAGGCGCTGTCCGCGATCCCGGATGCCGTATTCGGTCGGCGCCGCGCCGGATGCGCGCCGCGGTCGCGGTCCGGCGCGGGCCTGCGGCGGGTCCTGGCCGCCGCGGTGGCGGACGCGCAGCGGGGCAAGGCGACGTTCTCCCGCTACGAGCTGACCCGGATGATCAGCCGCCACCTGCCGGACCACCTCGGCGCTGGACGGCGGCCAGATGACCGCCTTGCTGGAGGACCTGACCAGCCAGGCGCTGCGGCCGGGCGGCCCTGGGGAGACGGTGCTGCTGACCGCGCCGGAGATGGTGCCGGTCCCGGCGGCGTACCGGCGCGAGGACGGGCTGAGCCTGTGGCGCCGGCACGGCGCCGAGATCTACACCACCCGCGGCCATGCTCGATGCCGAGACGCGGCTGCTGCGCGCCGCGGCGCAGAACGGCGCGCCCAGGATCGCGCCGGACCGCGCCGCCGCGCTGCTCGGCGCGGACCGGGCGCGGACCGAGGCGCGGCTGTGGCGCGAGCACGGCCACCCCGGCGCGCCTGTCGCGGCCGGTGCGCCGGGCGGCGGCGAGCCTCCGCTCAGCAGCGCGGGCCTGGCCGATGACCAGGCGCAGGCAGCGTACGGGGTGCTCACCTCAGGGCGGGCGATCGACATCCTGGTCGGGCCGGCCGGCACGGGCAAGACGCGGACGGTCGCCCGGCTCGCCCGGGCCTGGCGGGAAGCCGGGGCGGGCCGGGTGATCGGGCTGACCACGGCCACGAACGCGGCGCACATCCTCGCGGCCGAGGGACTCGGTGACAGTCACAGCCTGGCGGACTTCCTGGGCCGGATCGAGGGCAGCGACCGGACCCGCGGGCACCTGCTGGTGACGCCCGGTGACCTGCTGGTGGTCGATGAGGCATCCATGGTGTCCACCGCTGACCTGGCCGCCGTGGAGGACATCGCGACCCGGTGCGGCGCGAAGATCCTGCTGACCGGCGACACCGGGCAGCTGTCCGCGCCGGAGGCCGGCGGCGCGATGCGGCTGCTGGCCGGGGAGCACGGCTACTACCAGCTCCACGCGGTGCAGCGGTTCGACCAGGAGTGGGAGCGGGCGGCGTCGCTGCGGCTGCGCGCCGGTGACGCCGATGTGCTGGCCGAGTACGACCAGCGCGGCCGGATCCTCGACGGTACCAGGGAGCAGATGACCGACGCCGCCTGCCGGCGGTGGCTCGCCGATCATCTCAGCGGCAGGGAATCGCTGCTGCTGGTCACCACGAACGACCAGGCCGCCGAGCTGGCCCGCCGGGCCAGGGACGAGCTCGCCGCGCTCGGCCTGGTCGCCACCGACGATCTCGCCGAGCTCGCGGACGGGAACGTGGCCGGCGCCGGGGACCTGATCGTGGCCCGGCAGAACGTCCGCATCGAGGCCGGGGAGCCGGGCCGGATGCTGGCCAACCGGGACGTGCTCCGCATCGACGGGTGGAACGAGGCAGGAGAGGAACGTGCCGCGCGGGTCCGCCGCATCGTGGGCCGCACTCTGCTGGGCGTAGCGCAGTGGTCCGCGCCGTTCGAACTGCCCGAGGACTACATCGGAACTCACGCACAGCTCGCCTACGCGGGGAACGTGCACGTCGCCCAGAGCCGCACCGTCGACACCGGCCACCTGGTCGTGGACGACACCGCCGGACGCGAGGCGTTCTACGTCGGGATGGGCCGGGCCCGTCAGCGGAACACCGCCTACGTGATCACCGAACGCGTCCGCGCCGCTGACCTGTCACCGGAACCCCGGCCCGCGCCCGATCTGGAAGATCCCGGCACAGCTGGGGACGCGCCGCCGCGGCCGCACCGGCTCACCGTGCTGGCCGGCGTGCTCGACCGGCAGCAGGCCGCGCGGACGGCCACCGAGACGGTGCGAGGAGAGCTGGACCGGGCAGCCAGCCTGGCCACCCTCGCCCCGGCCTGGGCGGACGTGACCCGCACGCATGCCGACCGAAGGTATGAGAGGACGATCCGGGCGCTGCTGACGCCAGAGGACTGGCGGCAGTACGAGCAGGACGCGGAGCGGGGAACGCTGACACGGCTGCTGCGCGCCGCCGACCTCGCCGGGCACGACGTCGAGAACTTGCTGCGCCGCGCGCTGGAAGGCCGGGACTTCGCCGGGGCCCGGAGCGTCGCCGGGGTGCTGCACGGCCGGGTCATCCGCATCACCGGCACGCCGGAGCCACGGGCGGCGGCAAGTTATGCGGACCGGACCCCGGTGATCGAGGACCCGGAGGCGGACAGGTTCGCCCGCGAGCTGGCCACGGCGATGGACCAGCGCGTGTCGCTGCTGGGGAACCAGGTCGCCGATGGACCGGCCGGTGTGGGCGCTGCGGTACCTCGGCGAAGTACCCGCCGATCCGGTCGGGCGGGCGGACTGGACCGGGCGAGCCGGGACAGTAGCGGCCTACCGGGAAGAACGCGGCTACGCCGACGAGATAGAGGCGATCGGGCCGGCGCCGGAACGCGGATCGCCGGAGCAGCGGGCCAGCTGGCACGCCGCCTATATCGCGCTGGAGTTGCCCGATGAGGGCCGAGAGGTCGCGGCGGCGACCGACGGCGAGCTGTGGGCGCGCCGGGCTGCCTACGAGCGGGACGCCAGGTGGGCGCCGCCGTACGTTGCTGACGAACTGCGGGATGCTCATATCGCGGAGGACACCTACCGGGCCGACGCCGTGCTCGCCTGGCACCGGGCCGACGCTGCTCGGGATGAGGCCGGGCGGGCGGGAGCCCTGCGGGAGGCCGGGGAATACGGTGCGCTGGCGCAGGAAGTCGGCGCCTACCGGGAGGCGCTGACCGAAGTCGCGGAGGCCCGGCGACGGTGGCACGCTGCCACCGAGCTAGGACCGGCAGCGGGCGCTGATCGCCGACACCGAGCTACGCCGCCGGCATCCGAAGGCAGAGTTCCCGCCGCTGCACATGGCCGAGGAGGCGGTGACCAGCAATGCCGCGCGCGAGGCCAGCGGATCAGTTCCCGCAGACCAGCAGGTGACACTCGATGCAGCTGTTAAGCAGACCGCCGGGCCTGCTGCGCCGGGGGATGGTCGTGATCCGGATGCTAAGCCCGCCGGAGCCGGGTCCGGAAGGGAGCAGAACGAACGGGATGCAGCTGGCCGGGCTTGCGCGCACCGTCACGACGTCAACGCCGCCCTGGAGGCGGCACGGATGGCCGAGGAAATCATCGCCGCCCGGGAGCTGCGGGCCGACCGTGACTCCGGTCTTAGCGACGATGTGATGCGCCGCCGGGATGCGGAGGCGCAGCAGGAAGCCTCGGCACGCGCCACTGCTGTCCGCCAGGATCCGGCGCCGAGTCGTCATGCCAGATCGCTGGAGCTCGATGAGCCGGAACTGGAGGCTGGACTGTGACCAGGGCTACGGTCAATCGTATGGAAGCTGACCGGATTGACGATGAGGCGCCGCCGAGCGGCACCGCGATCGTCCGGCCGTTACGCCACGTGCGGGCCGTGCGGGAGCGCTGATTCACGCCGGTTCGCCGACCCGGCCGAGGCGACGCGCCTCGCGTTCGGCCCGGCATGGCCATGGGCGCTCGGGGAGAGCGCGGCCGCACCGGTCACTGACCGCCTGACCGCGGTTCCGCCTGGCCGGCCCGACATTGAAGCCGAGATCACGGCCGCGGACGAGCGGCGCTTGCGCGGCGACCAGAACAACCGCGCCGATGGCGCCGCAACCATCTTGCGCTGGCTCATCGGCGACAATGACCATCTCCCCGTGCGAGGCGAGAACCGGGGCGAGCTGGTCGGCGGGTTCGGCGACGTCGTCCGCTCACCAGAGCAGATAGCCGGCATCCTCGCGCTGGCGGCCGAGGGAGCGCAGCGATCCGCAGCTCAGGGCCGGGACCTGGACACCGGCGCGGACGCCCGGGCATTCGCCCGGCAGGACGCCGACTACCTCAACGGCGTCATGGCAACACTCGCGTGGACCCTCGGCGAGCGAGACGAGTCCCCGATCACCCGCGCACGCTCCGGCGAGCTGACCACCAGAGACCTCAAGATGCAGAGGGTCCACGCCGAGGACGTGATCGACCAGTCCAGGTATCCATGGATGGCCGACCGCCTGCCGCCGCTCTGGTACGGCGAGGGCGTCAAGTTCACGATCACCTGGCTACTCGGCGACTGGACCGCGCCCCCCGTCGATCCGGCAGGCCGCGGTCCCTACGGCCAGGACAGCGAACTGCCCGCAATGCTCTGCGACGCCGAGACCCGGCAACGCCACCTCTGAACACGGTCGCCAGCTGCACCGAATCCGGCCCAGTGTGCTACCGGACCCTTGATGGGCCTGCACATTAGCCTTGCTTGACGTATGACACACGACGGAGCTGATGGCCCGCGGTAGTTACCTACCGCAACGACGGTGGCCCTTCGTCCGCTCAGCACCGTCGTTCGATCGGCGGCATAGAAAGACGTTCATCCCGAGGTGGGTGCTGCATAGACATGCAGTCGAGCCGATGGTGCATTGGCTATGACCGGGCCGCCAACGACGCGAGGCCCCGCTGGATAGACGCGCGCGGAGCCGCCTGATTGGAAAATCGACGTAGGCGTTGCGGCTTGGTCGTAGCGTTCAGAGGTCCGAGGGGCTGGCTCCCGAACCGCCTGCCGGCCGTTCGCGGTCTGGCTTGATAACGAGGTGCCAGCCTGTCGGGTCTTGCCGTGGCGTGGCTCGTAAGAGGCGCGACGCCGATCCGGAATCAGGCATGCCCGTCACGGTCCTTCCCCCAGATAATGACGAAGGAGCGGGCTGATGGCAGTAGTGATGATCGGTGTTGATCCGCATAAGGCCTCGCACACGGCGGTGGCGATCGGCGTGGCCGAGGAGCCGCTGGGCGAGCTGCGGGTGCGCGCTTCGGCGGCTCAGGCCGAGCGGCTGGTGGCGTGGGCCGCGGCCTGGCCGGAGCGGACCTGGGCAGTCGAGGGCGCCGGCGGCCTGGGCCACCTGCTGGCCCAGCAGCTGGTGGCCGCGGGCGAGCTGGTGCTCGATGTGCAGCCCAAGCTGGGTGCCCGGGTGCGGCTGCTGGCGACCGGGGCGAGTAACAAGAACGACCCCGACGACGCCCGCTCGGTCGCGATCGCGGCGCTGCGCCCGGCGGCCCCGCGGCCGGTGGCAGCCGAGAACCACGCGGCGGTGCTCAAGCTGTGGTCCAAGCGTCACCGGGACCTGGGCCGCACGCGGACCCAGGTCGCCTGCCGGCTGCACGCGGTGCTGTGCGAGCTGGTCCCGGGCGGCATTTCTAAGGAGATAACCGCAGGTAAGGCTGCTCGTGTCCTGGAGTCGGCCGAGCCGTCAGGTGCCGTTGCGCTGGCCCGCTGCGAGCTCGCCGCCGCGTTCCCCGGTGACCTGCGCCGGATCGATGCGCAGATGCGCGATACCAGCAAGAAGCTGGCGTTGGTGGTCCGGGCATCAGGCACCACGCTGACCGGGATCTTCGGCGTCGGGCCGGTCATCGCCGCCACCATGATCGGCTACGTCGCCGATGTTTCCCGCTTCCCCAGCCGGGACAACTTCGCCGCCTATAACGGCACGGCGCCGATCGAGGTGTCCTCGGGCAACCGGAAGATCTACCGGCTGTCGCGGCGCGGGAACCGGCGTCTCAACCACGCCGTCCACATGGCCGCGGTCACCCAGATCCGCTACCGCCACAGCGACGGCCGGGCTTACTACGACCGCAAGCTCGCCGAGGGCAAGACACCCAAAGAAGCGCTCCGCTGCCTCAAGCGGCGGGTCAGCGACGCCATCTACAGCCGCCTGCAGGCCGACGCCCGCCGGGCCGCCGCAGCAGCCAGGACAAGGGGCCCGGGAGGGCAACCGGGGAACGACTCTGTCGCCAGCGCGGCCGGCTCACACCCCGGAAACCAGCTCTTCGGCCAAGCCACTCCCGAGCCCGCCACCACCCTACGACGCCCGGCCGGACACTCACGCACCCGTCCGGCACCAGCTCCGAAGAAAAACCGGAAAGGCTCTTGACACAAAGAGGCTTCGCTAGGTACGCGTTCGACGAGCGGCAATTCGGCCGCGTTGAAGTCCCAGATCCGGGTGTTCTGTCGCGTGCCTACCCTGTTTCAGCTGGGCCGGAGCGGGGAGCAGCGTCGCGCGATGGCGCGGACTTCGTCGATGAAGTCGAGAGGACGCGTTCACCCCTGGGCTGGTGAACCCGGTGGCATTCGGCTGTCTCGTCGGGAGATGCGCTCAGGCTCTCATCGAGGTAATGCAGGAATGCAGCGCGGTCGGCTGACGGGCTCTGCTCACGCTTGTCGCGTGCAGGGGCCGCTCGCTGCAATCCGGACGAGCGTCCGAGCGGGCCGGCGCGCGTGCCTCGTCCCCGGTGCGGGGCTTCCCGCAGGTTGCCTGGGAGAACTTCCCGGCGTGATCGGGAAGGCGCCTCTTCTGGCCGGGAACTGCGCGGAGGCACCGTGGTCACCACAAGTTTTCGCATAGGAGGCAACCATGAACGGAAACAAGCTGACCGCGCTGACCGCTATTACCGGGGTACTCGCCCTGGGTGAATTCGGCAGCGCGGTCATGATCTGGCTGGAGAACTTTGATGGCCGCAGAGCCGATGCTGTCTTTGCCGTCGCGTTCGGCATATTCTTCCTGCTGGCCACCTGGCTGCTGCGCAGCGGGCGCGTCACCGCGGGCGCGGTATTCGCGGGCGCCCTGTGCCTGTTCGAGGTGGTCTCGTTCTCCGGCTGGGCGCGGCACAGCGCCCTGGACTGGATTTACCAGACCACCTTCGCGGTCGTGTCACTGGCCGGGCTGATCGGCGCCATCGCGGTACTCGCCAGCCGCCTGCGGCACAGGGCCGCGGCCTGACCCGCCGCTGCATCGCCCGGGTAATGATTCTCGCCGGTGACGCGCACGTGGTGCACCATGAGCCTATGGACAGCACCCCGCCGGCGCCGGTCAGCGGCCGTTTCACCGCGGCCGCGTCCGGCGCCGCGGTCGTGGTCGCCCTGGCCGGCTCTGCCATCGCCCCGACCTACGACCGGGCCGGCACCGCCGTCTTCGCCGACACGCTGTCGTTCGCTTTCGCCGTCGGCGCGGTCGCCGTGGTTGGCGCGGTTATTACTCTCGCGGTGCCCGGTAACCGTGTCGGCTGGCTGCTGCTGGCCGCCGCTGCCCTGATGGGGGCCGGCCTTGCGCTCACTGAGGCCGGCGTCCACGGCGTGGTAACCTCGCCGGGCTCGGTGCCCGGCGCCGCGTACATGGCCGCCATCGGGCCGGGTCTGGAAGCGGCAGGGATGCTGATCGCCGTGGTCGGCGTACCGGTGATCTTTCCGGACGGCCGCCTGCCCGGTCCGCGCTGGCGGTGGCTGGCCTGGTCTGCCGCCGCAGCCGTGACCTGCCTGTTCCTCGGCAACGTTCTCAGCCCTACCACGAACGAGGCCCGGCTCGCCCACTGGCAGAGCCCGCTCGGCCTGCCCGGCCGTTACGGGAACATCGCGGACGCGCTCAGCGCCGCCGGAGTCCTGCTCGCCGTGGCCGCCGCTGCTGGGGCTGTCGCCGGGCTCATCGTCCGGTGGCGGCGCGGCGGGCCGCTCGTGCGCCAGCAGTTGCTGTTTCTCGCGCTGGCAGCCTGCCCGCCGGCGCTGGTCTTTGTCGCAGTCATACTCACCAACGGCGCCGGCGTTCCCGGCTGGATCTTCGGCGTGGTGCTGCTGCCGCTGCCCGTCGCGATCGCGATCGCCGTCCTCAGCCACGGGCTCTACGACCTGCGCCGCGCCGCGCACCGCACGCTGCTGTGGCTGGCCATGTCAGGCACCGTCGTGGGCATCTATGCCGTCATCGTCATCGCGGTCGCGGTGCTGGTTCCCGACCATCACGCCTGGTGGCCCTCCGCGATCGCGGCGGCCGTCGCAGCGCTACTGCTCATCCCGCTGCGCGAAACGCTGCAGCGCGCCGTCACCCGCGTCGTCTACGGCCGCTGGCACGAGCCCTACGAGGTTCTGGCCAGCCTGGGCGAGCGCCTGGAAGCCGCCGCCGACGTCGACCGCCTGGTCGACGCCGCCGTCACCGAGCTCACCACTGAGCTGGACCTGCGCGATGTCAGCGTCCGCGGCCTCGACGGCACCGCGGTGGCGGGCGCCGCAACCGGCGCCGCCGCCACCATTGCCTTGCAGGCCTACGGCGCGACCGTCGGCTCCCTGACCTACCAGCCGCCGGAACGCCAGCTGAGCGCAGCCGAGCAGCGGCTCGTGCGTGATCTGGCCCGCCAGCTCGGCGGCGCCCTGCACGCGCGGCTGCTGCGCGAGGACCTGCAGCGCGCGCGGGAGCGGCTCGTCATGGCCCGCGAAGAGGAACGCCGCCGTCTGCGCCGCGACCTGCACGACGGCATCGGCCCGGCACTGGCCGGGCTGACACTGAAGACCGAGACAGCCCGGGCACTGCTCCCGCCCGGCACCGACGGCGCGTCCCGGCAGCTGCACGACCTCAGCGAGGAGATCCGCCGGACAGTTGTGGACGTCCGGCGCCTCGTCGAGGGGCTGCGGCCGCCGGCGCTGGACGAGCTCGGCCTGGCCGGCGCGTGCGCCCAGGCCGTCGAGCGGCTGACCGCGGGGGCTGACCTGGCCGTCAGCGTGCACGCCAGCGGCGATCTTCCCGCGCTGCCGGCCGCCGTCGAGGTCGCGGCCTACCGCATCGTGGTCGAGGCAGTCACCAACGCCGTCCGGCACGCCAGCGCCCGCCACTGCGACGTGTCGCTCGCCTTGACCCCGGCCGGGCTGGCCGTCACCGTCACCGACGACGGCACCGGACTCCGCACGCCTGGCGATAGCGGCAACGGCCTGGCCATCATGCGGGAGCGGGCCGAGGAACTCGGCGGCGCAGCGACAGTCAGCAACGCCCCGTCCGGCGTCATCGTGGCAGCCCGGCTGCCGGTGCTGACCGCGCCCGCGCAGGCGTCCCCGGTACCGGCGGTGCCCGCGTGACCAGGGTCCTGATCGTCGATGACCACCCCGTCTTCCGCGAGGGCCTGGCCGGGCTGCTGGCGACACTGCCCGACGTCGAGATCGCCGGCACCGCCGGCACCGCCGAGGAGGCGCTCGCCGCACTTCACGACAGCGCACCTGACATCGTGGTCATGGACATCAACCTGCCCGGCGCCTCCGGAGTCGAGGCCACACGAGGAGTGCTGGCCGCAGCCCCGGCCACCGCCGTGCTCGTGATCTCGATGGTGGACGACGACGATAGCGTCTTCGCCGCCCTGGCCGCAGGCGCGCGCGGCTACGTCCTCAAAGGCGCATCCGCCGACGAGATCACCGCGGCGATGCGGACCGTCGCCGCCGGCGGCGCCGTGTTCGGCGCCGGCATCGCCAGCCGCCTCCTGGCAACGACGCCCGCCTACCTGCCCGACCGGGCACCCCCATCCCGGCACGACGACCTGACCGCGCGGGAACGCGACGTGCTCGACCTGCTCGCCGACGGCGCGAGCAACCGGCACATCGCCCGCTCCCTCGGAGTCTCCCTGAAAACAGTGCAGAACCACGTCTCCCGCATCCTCGACAAGCTCCAGGCCGCCGACCGGACACAAGCCGCCCTGCGAGCCAGGGGCATCACCGCCACCGCACTGAGCACCGGCGACACGCACACCCCGCGAACTTCCGGCGACACTGCGCAGGCGACCTCTCCCACCAGCCGGAAGTCCTAAGCAGCCGCCGCGCGTGGGCCGCCGCCCGCGCCCGGCCGAAGCCGAGCCCTGTAGGTTTCCTAGCGCAGTGAGGACGCCCAGAACTGGTACATCTGGCTGCTCGCGCTACGAATACTGAGTCGGCTGAGCCTGGCGCCGAATCGGCGATCCGGCGTTTCGTCTCCCGCGAGTTCGTGACGGTCAGTGATCCTGCCTCGGCATGCGGGGCGCACAGTGGCTTGTTCTGCGCTGGGTCCTCGCCACGGCCGCCGGTATCCGCGTCCAGATGTGCCGCCCGGGCGTGGCCGCGGCGGCGAAGGTCCCTGCCTCGCGGCGCCTGGAAGGTCACGACCGGCGCTTGACGGCCACGATGACGCCGCTGCTGAAGCCCAGCTCGGCGCAGGCGAGCTCAGCGTTCTCCAGGAGGCGGTGACGCACCACGACCAGGGCAGAGCGAAGCTGCTCATCGGCGTGGCGGGCAAGGTCCATGTCGTCCACGACGATGACGCCACCCTCGCGAAGCGCGGCCACAGTCCGGCGCAGCTTGAAGATCTTCCCGCCGGGCGCGTCCGCGAATATCAGGTCAAACTGGCCGAGACGGCCGACGACCTCGGCCCCGTCCCCCGACTCGAAGTGAACCCACGGCGGCCAGCGCGCCGAAAGCGCCGTCTGCTGCACCGCATCGTCGAGCTCGACCGTGACGACCTCCACGTCCTGGCGCGCTCCCAGGCCATGGACCAGCCAGGCCAGCCCGACGCCGACGCCGGTGCCGATCTCCAGAACCCGGCCACCGGCGGGGACCGCCGCGGCGAGGGCGGCCAGCAGTCTGCCCACGCCGGCCTCGCAGGCGAGCCGGAAACCTGTGCTGGCGGCTCGTTCGTACGCGGCCAGAACGTTCTCGGGAAGCTCCTGGCTCTCGGTCACCAGAACATACTGCCAAGTACGTGCGCTCCCTGTTCTTGGCGGCGACCGTCACAATCGGCCGGTACCGCGTACCGGGGAACGACCGGCTGCCGCACGATAGGCGTTCTGAGGTATGTTCAGTGCCTGCTTCCCGCCAGCCGCACCCAACGCCGGACCCGCCGGACTAGCGTGGCCATGGCCTGGAACACTGACCCGAAGTCAGTCAGGTCCCGGCACCACGCCGGACCTCCATAGATGACGGCCCCGGCTGGTCACCGGGTGTGGTCGAGCCTCCAGCGGGGTAAGCGCGCCGGATCCGCCCAATCTGCACGGTTACTCGGTCGCCGATGAGGCTGCCGGTTCGGCGCCCGAACGGTTGTTCTGCGTCTGCGGATGCAGCTATCGAGGTAGGAGCGCAGCGCAGCGGAGTGACCGGATGCTGCGGCGTCCCTGCCGGGGCCCTGGCCGTAGCAGGCCGCTGCGCATGTTATCGTCCGGCCGAAGGTGGGGTGGAGGTCGACGGGGCTGCGGTGGCTGAAGTACGCTACCAGCGGAGTGCTCGGGGGGCCCGTGACTTTCCGTTCGCCGCGTTCAGCGTCCATGTCAGATGGAAGTCTTGGGCTGTTGGCCACGCAGACGTTCACCTTTCTCTTCACCGATGTCGAAGGTTCCACAGCGTTGCTGACGCGCCTGGGGGACCGATACGCGGAGGTGCTTGCGGATCATCATCAGCTGATCCGGGCCAGCCTTGCCGCGCACGGCGGCGAGGAGGTCGACACCCAGGGCGACGCCTTCTTCGCGGTGTTCTCCTCGCCGAGTGCTTGCGCCACCGCGGCTATCGAGATGCAGCGGGCCTTCCTGTCCCATCCGTGGCCAGCGGGCGAAGCAGTCCGTGTCCGCATGGGCGTCCACTCCGGAGAGGCGTCACAGACCGCAGTTGGCCTGGTCGGTCTCGGCATCCACCGGGCTGCCCGTGTTGCGGCAGTCGGCCACGGAGGCCAGATCCTGATCTCGGCCACAACAGCCGCCCTGCTCGGCGACTCGATGCCGGCGGGCGCCTCGCTCCGGGATCTTGGCTCGCACAGGCTCAAGGATCTCGGGCGGCCCGAACAGATCTTCCAGCTCGAAGCCGATGGCCTCCTGGCGGTTTTCCCCCCACTTCGGTCGCTCGACAACCCGAAGCTGCGGAACAACCTCCCGGCACAGGTGTCCAGCTTCATCGGCCGCGACGCTGAGCTCAGCGAGGTGTCGCGCCTGATGGCAGCCTCTCGCCTGGTGACTCTCACCGGCTCCGGTGGTGCGGGCAAGACCCGGCTCGGGCTCCAGCTCGCAGCCATGCTGCTGGACGGCTCGGGCGACGGAGTGTGGTTTGCGGACCTTGCCCCGCTCGAGGACCCGGATCTCGTCGCGGTAACCGTTGCGAACGTCCTGGGCGTACGGGCGGAGCCGGGCCGCCCCGTCATTGACACGCTCGCCGACGCGGTCGGCCGCAGGAGCCTTCTCGTTTTGCTGGACAACTGCGAGCACGTCATCGAGGCGTGCGCCAAGCTCGCTGACGCCCTGCTCCGGCACTGCCCGAACATCGGGCTGCTCGCCACCAGCCGTGAACCGCTCGGAATCGACGGCGAACGCGTCTACCGGGTTCCGTCGATGGACACGCCGGGAGAGGACGAGGACGTGCGGGCGGCCGGCAACACGGAGGCGGTGCGGCTCTTCACTGAGCGCGCCGCCCAGCACGGGGCGCCGCTCGTGTGGGACGAGCGGACCGCCCCGGTGGTCGGCCGCATCTGCCGGCGGCTGGACGGCATCCCGTTGGCCATTGAGCTGGCCGCTGCACGCCTGCGTGTCGTGTCGCTAACCGAGCTGGATGCCCGTCTCGACCAGCGTTTCTCCCTTCTGACCGGCGGCTCGCGCGCGGCGCTGCCGCGCCAGCAGACCCTGCTCGCCACGGTGGAGTGGTCCTGGGAGCTGCTCAACGCCGCCGAGCGCCACGTGCTGGCCCGGCTTTCGGTCTTCGCCGGGGGGTTCGACCTGTCCGCCGCCGAGGCTGTCACTGCTGGCGGCGACATTCCCGCGGGCGAGGCCGTCGCGCACCTTGGGGCCCTGGTGGACAAGAACCTCGTGCAGTTCGACGACACCGGAGGCGGACCGGCCCGATACCGGCTGCTGGAAACCGTGCGGCAATATGCGGCCCGGCAGCTCGAAGGCGAGGGCCCAGCGGCCGCCCGCGGCACGCGGGCCGCCCATCGCGACCACTACCTGGCACTCGCGGAATCGGCGGCTCCGCAGCTTACCGGCCATGGCCAGGCCGAGTGGCTGGACCGTCTCGGACTCGAACTCGATAATCTGCGGGCCGCGATCGCCTTCAGCCTGGCACAGCCGGACCCCGTATCCGGTGTCCGCCTCGTCACTGCCTTGCGGGTGTTCTGGAAGGCACGCGGCCATGCGGCAGAGGGCGCCGACGCTCTGCGTGCGTTCCTCGCCGCACCAGCTGTCCAGGGGGCGCCGCTCGTCCGCGCCCGGGCCCTAGCCGCGGCGGCGTACCTGCTAGATCAGACAGGCGGCTACGCACTGGGCGATGAGTATTGCAAGGAGGCGCTCGCCATTGCCCGCTCGGCCGGCGACACTTTCCTGACAGCCGACCTCCTGTACCTGCGTGCCTACATCCTGCTGCGCAGGGGCGAACACGATGCCGCGCTCCCGCTCATTGAGCAGGGCCTGGGCCTGGCGCGCCAGCTCGGGGAGCCACACCTGACCGCCTGCCTGCTGGCCGCCCGGGCGTTCGCCGTGGACATCAGGGGAGACCACGCGGCCGCAACACACGACGCTGCCGAGTCGCTCCGGCTGTACCGCCAGGCCGGGGACCGGCTGCAGGTGGGAACGATGGCCGGCAACCTCGGATATGCCGAGCTCTCACTGGGCGACCTGGACAGCGCCCGCCGGCACCTGCTCGAGTCGCTTGACATCGCCCGGGCGCTGAACGACCAGTATGGCGTCGTCTACGAGACCTTCAATCTCGGCCTCGCCGAGTATCTCAATGGCTCGCTCAGCGCAGCCGAAGCTCTCTTCGCGGAATCGCTCGACCTGGCCACCCGCATGCGGATGACGGCGAGCACCGCCTACGCACTGATCGGCCTGGCCATGGCCGGCACCAGCGCGGCGCGGGCAAGCCGGTCGGCACGGCTACACGGGGCAGCCGATCAGGCCCTGGCCGCGCTGGGCGAGACCCTCGAGCCCTTGGAAGGGGAGCTGCGCGACCTCCACTGCGAGCGCCTCCGCTCCGCCATGGGCGCCGAGGCATTCGAAGCCGAATACGCCACGGGCAAGTCCCTCACCGCCGAAGAGCTTCTGGCCCTAGCGATCGGCAACCAGGGCTGAGAATGTTGCCTCACGCCTTGTAATCGTGTTCCGCTCAGCTGATACGGCAGCTGTAGTTCGTTGTGATCATGGTGTTGTCTCGGCGTAGGCGTTCCAGCGTTGATGGGCTTGGCGGGCGCGGTGCTGGTGGCGGCGTCGCCAGGTGGACCAGTGCAGCCGGTGGGCCTGGTCTCGCCGAGGTGGCGGGATGACGATGTCGCGCAGGAGCCGTAGCAGTTCCGGAACGGTGATCGGGATCAGCCCGGCGTCCAGGTCTGAGCCGGCCTCTTGCTGGCGTTGCAAGGCGACGGCGATCGAGGGGTCGATGTAGGCGAGCAGGCAGATCGCGGTCCAGCGGTGCCAGGACCTCCAGCGGATGACCTGCCCGGCGTCCAGGCCGGTGCTCTGCTTGGCAAGTTGGTGATCTTCTTCAATCCGCCACCTGGTCACTGCTATGGCGATCAGCCGGGACAGCGGGACCGGCCCGGGCGTCCAGCACCGGTAGAACGACAGCGTGCCGGTATAGCGGTGCCGCCGGGCCAGCAGCACGCTGTGCCCGCCGTCGTGCCCGTCGGGGGTATCGTCGCTGGTCACCTCGAGTATCGCCCAGTCGTAGTGACGGGTGCCCTTGGTCCCTGACCCGGTGCGCATCCGGTGCCAGGCGTGAGCGGGAATCATGCTGACAGCTTCGGCGGCCGTCACCGTGCGGCCCGAGCCGGCGGTAACGGCGTGGTTGGCGCGGACCGCCATCACATAGCCCATCCCGCGCTGGCGGATTCCGCGGCGCAGCTCCCGGCCGCCGTACACCTCGTCGCCTGCGACGAACGCGGCGCGGATCCCGGCGAGAGTGCGCGCGTTCGATCAGGCTGCCAGCCAGCTGCGGCTTGGTCGCGAACATCACCTGCTCCGGGACGCCGGCCAGCTCGCGGTGCTCCTCATCAGCCGCGCACCCTTCGGGCAGGTACAGGGCCCGGCCGATCAGCGCATGCCCGTGGCCGGTGGCATAGGTCAAGGTGACCGCCACCTGGCACAGCGCGATACCGCCCACGGCGCCGCTGTATTGGCGGGCCGCGCCGACCGCATCGGCAGAGGACTTCTCATCGGCCGTCTCATCCACGATCAGCACCCCATCCCCGTCATCCAGGTGACCAGCTGCCCATGCCGACGCGACGTCCCCAACGAGCTGATCGTCCCAGACCGCACGCGACAGAAAATGCTGCAGCCGGTTCGGCCCGCGATGCCCGGCCGCCTCGGCGATCGCCCAGCAGTTATGATCTTCCAGCTCCATCAGCAGCCCGCTGACCATCTGGCCGCAGGACTGCCGGGTCTCCCGCCGGGGAAAGCACCCGGCCAACCTCCCCAGCAGATCCGCCAGCAGCGCGGACCGGGCATCATCCGCTACCGTGCCAGCAGCGACTGCCGCATCTTGATCGTGTCTCACAACCCATCATGAACGCGGCAGCCGCACCTCTACCACTACAGCCGCACTATGTCAGGGGGAGCCCGGCGTGGCGGGGTGAGGCGAGGACAGCCGTGTCATGCCCCGTTGGTGATCTTGACGCACTGGGGTCCGTGCTGAGCGGTAACGTTCCGGGAACGGTGCGTGCGTAGGGTTGGCTCATTCCGGTCCCGGTGGGCGGAGGGGGTGGGAACCCCGAGTGAGCACCATCGTCAGGTCGCGACGGGTGGCGCCAGTCGCGGCGGTCGCGCTCGGCGTGCTTGCGCTCGGGCTGGGCCTGGCCAACGTGCCACTCGACCGTCTCGCCCATCAGCCGGTGCCTGGTGGGCCTGTGGCCGACTGGCTCATCAGAGCGGCAGTCATCGTGCCTGGGGTAGGGGTGGGCACCGTGCTGGCGGCCCGTCGGCCACGCAACCCCCTCGGGTGGATCCTGCTCGCGATCTTCCTCCTGGCTGCCGCGCCCATCAGCCAATATGCCGTTCTGGACTACCGGATGCATCACGGCATGCTGCCGCTTGGCTGGGTAGCGGTGGCGCTTGTGGGTGCCTGGCCGATCTGGCTGGTCCTGATCGCGATCCTGCTGTGGCTGTTCCCCGATGGGCAGCTGCCGCCAGGGCGCTGGCGGCGGGTGGCTATGGCCGTTCTCGCCGCTGGAGTGCTGCTCGGGCTGGCGGCTTCGGCCAGCGGCGTGGTGGCCGTCGCCGGGCACGACATCGGCCTCAGCGCCAGCGGCAGCCTCACCACCTACCAGAGCGGGGCCTGGAACATTCTCCATGGCGTGCTGGTCGTCGCGGTCTTGGCGAGCTGGTCAGCCTGGCTGGTCGTCCAGGTACCTAGGTACCGGCGCTCGGGTGGTGAGCGCCGCCAGCAGCTCAAGTGGCTCTACAGCGGCGCGGCCGTCTTCGTGGCCGCCGCGTTCATCGCGTTCCTTAGCCCGGTCAATTCCTCGGTCCTCTCGCAGGTGGCCACCAACCTCAGCATCTCGCTGGGCTTTGCGGTATTCGCGGTCTGCATCGGCGTCGCGGTGCTGAAGTACCGCCTGTATGAGATCGACCGGATCATCAGCCGGGTCATCTCCTACGCCATCATCACCGCCGTGCTCGCCGGGGTGTTCGCCGGGCTGGTGGTCCTGGCCACCGAGGTACTCCCGTTCAAGACACCGGTGGCGGTGGCCGCCTCGACGCTGGCCGCAGCCGCGCTGTTCAACCCGCTCCGCAAACTGGTGCAGCGGGCGGTGGACCGCCGGTTCAACCGGGCCCGGTATGACGCCGACAAGACCGTCGCCGCGTTCGCGGCCCGGCTGCAAGACGCGGTCGACCTGGACGCGGTCCGCGACGACCTGGCCAGTGTCGTGCACCAGGCCCTGGAACCCGCCCACGTATCGCTGTGGATCAGCCAACGCGACTGAGTCTGGCTTCCGTCGGCTCCGCCGCCGTCAAGCCCGGCCCTTCTAACGAAGTGCGGCTGCCGTACTACGCGATCATCCGCCGTGACCTGCACCAACAACCCCACGATCACGAACTACAGCTGCCGTATCAGACGGCGCATCTGTCCGTCCTATCCCAGCAGTTACCCCGTTGTTCCTACAGTCCCGCTCGAGGGCCCGCAGCGCCAGGGCTCCGGCGTGTTCCCGACTTACCCAGTGATGTCTGGTATGTGGTTCCAGGGTGGATTCGCGCGGTTTGTAGGTACGGGCACGCCACGTGATCATGTAGGTCTCTGAGGTCTACATGAACGAGGTGTGGCGTGCCCGCAGTGGCATTGTCGCGCGCCGGTGCGCGCGTGGCCGGGTCCGGACCGGCCGGCGAGAACCTGGCCGCTGGTACCTGGCAACGGCTGGAAGCGCTGCCGGACCCGCGCTCACCGCAGGGGCGGATCTATCCGCTGGCCTGCCTGATCGCGATCGCGGTCTGCGCCTTCACCGCCGCCGGGAACGACAGGCTCACCGCGGTCGGGCAGTGGACCAGACGAGCCAGCCAGGCAGATCTGGCCCGCCTGCGGGCTCCGTGGGACCCGGTCACCGGCCAGTACCGGGCACCTGACGAGAAGACGATCCGGGTGGTCCTGGACCGGCTTGACCCGCGGGCACTGACCCGGGCCCTGCTCGGGCCGCGTCCGCGACGGCGGCGGCGCCCCGGCACGCCGCCCTCGGCCGGGGTTCGTGACTACCGCGCCCGGCGCGCTGCCCAGGAGGCAAGGATGCTGGCCCGCGACCGGTTACGAGCCGTGGCCGTGGATGGCAAGACTTCCCGTGGAGCCCGCCGCGCCGACGGCACCCGGGGCTGCCTCCTCGGCGTCGCCGAGCACGGCGGCCGCCTCCTAGACCACCTCGAGGCCGGCGTCAAGCACAACGAGACCAGCCATTTCACTGCTCTCCTGGAACCGCTGGACCTGGACGGCGCCGTGGTGACTTCCGGCGCCCTGCATACGGTGCGGGCGAATCTGGACTGGCTGGCCGGGGAGAAGAAAGGCCACTACATCGCGGTCGTGAAGCAGAACCAGCCGCTGCTGCATGCCCGGGTCAGGGCACTGCCCTGGCGGCAGGTCCCGGCCGGCAGCACTACCCGCGACGCCGGGCACGGCCGCGCCGAGACCCGCACCCTGAAGTCCGCTCACGTCAGCCGCCTGGACTTCCCCTGGGCCCGTCAGGCCATCAAGATCACCCGCTGGCGGCAGAACACGGCCACAGGGAAGGTCTCCCGCGAGACCGTCTACGCCATCACCAGCCTGATCAGCACCCAGGCCGCCGCGCCAGACCTGGCCCGCCTCGTGCGCGAGCACTGGACTATCGAGGCGCATCACCACATACGGGACGTGACTTTCAGCGAAGACACCCCGGCCAGTCGCACCGGCAGCGGGCCTGCCAACCTGGCCACCATCCGTGCCGCCATCACCGCGGCCATCAAAGATGCCGGCTACCTGCACATCCCCGAAGGCCGACGCGACCACACCACCCCCGCCGAAGCCCTCCACCTCCACGGCCTCGATTAGGACAGCAGCAGACATTCACGGAACACGCCGGAGCCCTGCCCGCAGCGCCCGCCCGGTGGGGCTCAGCGGCTTTCACCAGAGAAAGGGTAATCAGGAACCAGATCGTCCGGAACCGTTCCTATCCTCGGGAACAGGAAACTCCGCTGACCACGCCCGGTACGACCTGACCGCGGCGGGCAAGGAGAAGTGAGATCCGAGGGGTGAAGATGGCTGAGGTAGTGCTCTTCCACCACGCACAGGGGCTGACCCCGGGCGTCAACGCGTTCGCCGACGAGCTGCGCCGGGCCGGGCATGCCGTGCACACACCCGACCTGTTCGAGGGGCGCACCTTTGACACCGTGGAGGAGGGGGTGAGCTATGCCGAGGAACTCGGCTTCGGCGAGGTGATCGAGCGCGGCGTCCAAGCGGTCGAAGGGCTGCCCGCAGAGCTGGTGTACGCCGGATTCTCGCTCGGTGTGCTCCCGGCCCAGAAGCTGGCGCAGACGCGGCCGGGAGCGCGAGGGGCACTGCTTTTCCACTCCTGCGTCCCGGTGTCGGAGTTCAGCGCCGCGTGGCCCGACGGGGTGCCAGTGCAGGTGCATGCGATGAACGCCGACCCGTTTTTCGCCGGCGAAGACATCGACGCCGCCCGGGCGCTAGTTGACCAAGCCAAGGACGCCGAGCTGTTCCCCTATCCGGGCGAGCAGCACCTCTTCGCCGACAGCTCACTGCCATCGTACGACCCGGACGCCGCCGCACTCCTCACCCAGCGGGTGCTCGACTTCCTCAGCAGGCGGTAAGCGGAGGCTACGGTGACCAAGAAGGTCGTTGATTGCGGTGGCGTAGCTGATCTGGCAGGGGAATCCGGCCCGAACCCGTGCCCTGCTGCTGACCCGGCCGAGGACCGCCCACGCCGCGGGTGAATGCCCGGAGAGCACGGCAGAATGGCTGATCTGCGGCCTGCCGGCGACACCGAACATAAGCTGAGCCAGCAGCGCGTATTCGGCGATCTGGCCTATGCAGAGGGTGGGATGCCAGTGCTCAGCCACGTATCTCTCACTGCATTGCTGATCACGAATGGAGATACTGACCTCTGCATGAGGATGCGCGGACGGGACTCGCTCACATCGGCATGACCGAGTAAACAGCTCAGCGAGTAGTCGGCAGACGGCCGGATGTAATGTGGCGCTACCGGTGGGGGTGTCATGGCGGCTTGATGATAACAGCCCGCGGCCGCATCCAGAAGCGATCGTTAAGGTGGTCACGGCCACCGACCGGGCTGGCGTTCCCGCCTGCGCCTGTCCCGGACTGCAGAGCGCTTTGACCGGCCGCCAGGCCGTTAGCTGCAGGCCGGATCCAGCGGAACGGTGGCGGGCGACAGCACGTGCATGTAGGTATTCAGCGAGTGGGCACAGCTCAGGCTCCACTTCGCCTTTCCCAGCGAATTGATCGCGTACCCGGCGGTGACGGGCTGGTAGCTACCCGAGACATCCATGGGAAAGTACGGGACGACGTCGACCTGGTTGTAGATCCGCCAGGACACGGTGCTCAGCCCGCCGTAGCGTGCGGCGAAGACCGCGTCCCCCACCCGCGGCGAGGCAAACGTCCACGCCTGCGGCTTTAGCGCCGTGGTCGCGTTCAGGTCCGTGACCAGCAGCGTCGCCAGCGCGCCGCCCAGGCTGTGGCCGGTCACTACCAGCGGCAGCGAGGCAGGATCCAGCCCAGCCGCCAGGCCGCTGGTGGCCGCCTGGGCTACCTCGGCGGCGACGGCGCCCGGCGCTGACGTGCCCTGCTGGCCCGGGGCCATCGTGCCGATGCTGGTGTAGATGTCATAAAAACCCTGGGCGACGCTCCCGCCGTGAGGAACCTGCGTGAACGGCACCAGATCCCAGTGGAAGTCATCCCACCATTCCATGGTCGATCCTGTGCCGCGCAGCGCGACCACCGCAGTGGCGGGATCACCGCCCACCGCCACGTACCCGTAGAAGACCCGGGACTGCTGCGGACCGAAGAAGTCGGTCATCTGGATCGTGCGTACCAGGGTGTAGCCGGCGGGCATGTGCGTGATCGTGGCCGGATTCACCACGCTGGGATCGCTGGCGTACTGAGCCTCGGCGGCCTGAATAAAGGGCCCGTAGGTGACCGCAGTAGTCGGGTCCATAATGTCCGCAGGCATGCTTATCCCCCTTTGCACCGAACCGCCGGCCGCAAAGCACGCGCAGGTGCGCCCTCGGGCGGATTCAGCTCCGTGCCACGCTCCCTGCTCCAGCTTTCTCCTTCCCGCGGACGGGCGCAAGCATCGCCAGACACTGAATCGCCCCGGGTTTCGTGGAGGTGATGGACCCGTCGGGCAGCGGTAAATCAACGCTGCTGAACAGGACCGCCGGCCTGGACCGGCCCGGCCAGCGGGGATCGTCACCGTCGCCCGGCAGCGGATCGACCGGCTAGGCGAGACCGGCGTGTCCCGGTTCCGGCAGCAGCAGGTCGGCATGATTCTTCCAGTTCTTCGACCTGCTGGACGACCTGACCGTCCTAGACAACATCCTGCTTCCCGCCCAGCTGGCCGGGGTGCCGTGGCTCACGCGCGCGGACCCGCCGTTATCTCAAGCCCGCTTTCGGGTGTCTCCCCTGTAACCGCCGCAGGAGTTTTGTGGGCTCTTGCTGCGGCGTGGACGCATTACCTGAACACTGTCTCCGCCGCAGACCCCGTTCTGATCCCCTTGTCGCTGCTGTTTTTCGAATTTAGCGGCGACTGCGTGAACGCTGTTCACCGACATGTCACCGCCGCAGACGCCCTGGTCAGGCGCGGCGTAGACAGAAACGACTTCAGATAACCGCCGATCTGCGCGGCTGCCCGGGTTGCCATCTCGGTCCGCCTGGCCGCACGCGAACGAGTTATCTGAGCGCAGCGGCCTTGGCCTTGACCCGGTGGGCTCGGCCGAGATCATCGTGCAGCGAGGAGGACGGGTAGCCCCAGCTTGGAAGCTGCGACTAGACCCTCCCAGACCAGCGTTTATGTGCAGGCCATGGTCATGATATTGGCCCATGAGTGACTGTGAGTACCGGTGTCTGACCGCTGGATCGGGCACTGCTGGGCACGGGCCAGGTAATGGGATTTCGGCGGTTGGGCGTTGAAGAGGTGTGGGGACCCCACCAGTGGACTTCGCGGAGTTCTACCGAAGGTCAGCAGATGAGTGCCTGCGCGCTGTGCTGGTCAGCGTCGGTGACCTAGACACGGCACAGGATGTCGTTGACGAAGCCTTTGCCCGGGCCTGGGCATCATGGCGCACGGTTAGCAGGCATCCGGCGCCGACGGCGTGGGTGGTCCGCACCGCGCTGAACGCGAACATCTCCCGGTGGCGGCGCCGCCGCAAAGAGGTATCAGTCCCCGACCCTGGCGCGGTCGCGGACCCGCCTGTGGTCGGCGGGGCCGCCGGCAGCCCTGCCGATCCCAGGATCATGGCGGCCCTGATGCGGCTGCCTGCCCGGCAACGGCAGGTTGTCGCCCTGCGGCTGATCCTTGACCTGGATACCGGCCGCACCGCGGAGGTGCTCGGCATCGCGCCCGGCACGGTCATGGCTCATCTGGGCCGTGCCATCGCCGCGTTGCGCGAGGACCTTATGCCCGAAAGGCAGCAGGAGAGCCCATCATGAATGACAACGAACTGATCACAGCGGTGCGGGAGTCCGTCGCCGATGTCCATACGACCACCCCGGTGGCGCAGATCCTCAGCCGTGGCCGCGCGGTGCGCGCCCGGCGGCGGATTCGCAGCCTGGCGGCGGCGCTGGCCGCAGCGGCTGGCGCGGCAGTTGCCGTGACCGCGCTGCTGGCAGCCAGTCATCCGGCCAGCCACCAGCCCGGCGCCCAGCTGACGGCCTGGACGGTGGTCAAGCTGCCCAGCGGCGATGTCGCAGTCACCATCCGCGAGCTGTACTACCCGGCTGGACTGCAGCGCAAGCTCCGCGCGGATGGCGTCCCGGCCAGCGTGACCTTCGACGCCGCCCGTAACTACCCGTCGTGGTGCCGGGCCTACCCTGCCGGCCGGGCCTTGCTACGCAGGGCCTTCCCGCCGGATCCGGGAGCACCCCTCGCCGCCATCGTGATCCGTCCCTCGGCCCTGCCCACGGGCACCGGCGTGTATCTCAATGACTCCAGCAACCCGTATGGCTATATCGGCCTCGAGACCGGCCTGGTGTATGCCAGCAAGCGATGCACCGGTAGCTGAGCGTTTTCCAGCCCGAATTACCCGGCGACTCCAGCCGAAGGAGACCAGATGGACGACAGTATCCAGCCAGCGCGGCTGACCCGCTCACGGCGAGCGCACCTGCTCGCGGTCGCACCGCTGCTGAGTGGGGTCTTGGTGGCAGGATGCACGGGAAGCTCAGGCAGCCCGAGTCCGGCGAGCACGGGCCCCGCGACCACCTCCGGGTCCGCCGCGGCAACCGGCCCGGCCACGACCGTGGCGGCCGGGCCGGCCGGCGCGGTTTCCAGCTGCCCGGTGACTAACACCGACCAGACCCCCTGCTATAGCCCGCACCAGCTGCGGGTCGCGTATGGCATCCAGCCCTTGCTGGACAGCGGGATCGACGGCCGCGGCGAAACAGTGACGATCCTTGCCCCTGCCACATCCCCCAGCACCTCGCAAGGCCCGGCTGGCACTGATATCCGCCAGGACCTGAAGGCACTCAATAACATGTTCGGGCTGCCCGCCGCGCGGATCCAGATCGTGACCACCCTCGCCGGGGCGGCCGCGCCCTGGCAGGCGGGGGAGGAGGAGATCGGGGACACCGAGATCGTGCACACGGTCGCGCCCGCCGCCACCCTCCGCGTGGTCCTGCTGCCCCCCGGCCCTAACCTCTTCAAGAACGCCGCGACCGCGACCGCGGACATGATCGCCGGGCTGCGGCTCGCCGTCTCCGGCACCGACGTGGCCTCGATCAGCTGGAGTCTGGGAGAACACTACTTCACGCCGGCTCAGGTGACCCAGATGCACGCCATACTGCTGGCGGCGGCCGCTCACCACGTCACGGTGCTCGGCAGCTCCGGCGACAACGGCGCGCTCAGCGACACTGACTTTGGCAAGCCGGTCAAGGAGGTCAGCCTTCCGGCCTCCGACCCGCTCGTGCTGGGCGTTGGCGGCACCACGCTCACCGCGAAGCCCTCGGGCGCCTACGTGAGCGAAACCGCGTTCAGTACTGGTGGCGGCTTCAGCCACCTGTACGCCCGTCCCGCCTATCAAGACCGCGTCCCCAGGATCTCAAAGACCAGGGGCGTGCCCGACGTGGCCGCTGACGCTGATCAGCCGGGCCCCCCGACCGTCGAAACCGGCGGTTATATCGTGACGAACCTCGGCACCAGCAACTCCACGCCGCTGTGGGGCGGGCTCATCGCGCTGGCCGACCAGTACGCCCATCACGACCTCGGCTTGGTTAACCCCGCCCTCTACCGCATCACCCGCAGCTCCAGCTACCACAAGGCCTTTCATGACATCACTGCCGGTAACAACGATGCGGCCGTAGGCTCCGTCACGGTCACCGGTTACCAGGCCGGTCCCGGATGGGACCCGGTGACAGGCTGGGGAAGCCCCAACGCGCAGGTGCTCATCCCTCTGCTGGCCCGTAGCAAGACATAGCAGGATCAGGCAGCCGCCCGGCGTGCCAGCGCCGGGGCGGGCGCTAGCGGTAGGACATCCAGCACCCCGACGCCGACTCGGTCCGCGCCAAGCTCGCCAGCGCAAACGACCATGCCTCCCGGAACCCGTCCGCGTAGGGACGCGCCGCTTGCACTCGTGAGCATCACTGCTGGACAGGCCACATCATTCGTGGCGAACCAACGTCCGGCCAGGAGCCCGAACTGGACGATATGGACGTAGCAACCCGCGAGGACGGCACAGATCTCTGCCGCGCCGAGTCGGCGATCTGGCCCACCCGAGGGTGGGGTACCAGTGCCCAGCCATGTACCTCTCACGGCATTGCTGATCACGAATGGAGATGCTGGCCTCTGCATAAGAATGCGATGCCGGAAATCGCTCACATCGGCAGATCCGCGTACGGCTTCTCGTCTACCCGCGGCAGCGGCGAGACCTGCTGCGTGCCGCTGCTGGCGGTCAGGGGCAGAGACTATCTGGGGGGGTCGTTTAGGCCGGCACTGTCGCAGCGTGAGTCAGGAGCCTTTGGTGGCGGCTTCGTACTGTTCAACGACGCTGGCGGGGATGCGTCCCGGTCGATGACCCCGATGCCCTGGCCTTTCGCCCACGCCCGGATATCGCCGCTGCGCTCCCGGCGTGCTGCGGTACGCCCGGGCCGGCGGCGCTGTTCCCGGCCAGCCTTGCGGGCGTGCCCGATGAAAGGCGCGAGCTGCTTACGGAACGCCCTGGCGTTCTTTTTGCTCAGATCGATCTCGTACTCGGCGCCGCCCAGCTCGAACCGCACCTTCTCATCTGCCGGGCCCCCATCAAGATCGTCTTCTAGCGCGACGGTTATCTTCTGTGCATCCCGGCCTCTCTGACTGCGATCGGCTATCTGCACCGTGCAAGATCAACTGCCATGTCACTGTAACCGCAACAGCGCCAGTTGCTCGCCACCACTGGACGCACCCGCCCGGCGGCATAGTGCCCGCGCAGCGCGGCTATGAGGGCGCGTCCGGTTGCGGCCTGGAATGACTTCGGCAACAAGATTGCCGGGCTGGTGTGTGTGGGAGCTGAGCCTATGCTGGGGCTGGCATGCTGATGTGGCGGTGAGCAAGATGTGGGGACCTGATCGGCGCTGACCTCGTGCTCGTGGTCCATCTGCTGTTCATCGGATTCGTCGTGGGCGGCGCTTTCCTGGCCTGGCGGTGGCCACGGATCATCTGGGTGCAGTTGCCGGTGATGGTATACGGCGCGCTGATCGAGTTCGTCGGTTTCACCTGCCCGCTAACGTCGCTGCAGAACTACCTGCTGCGCCGCGCCGGGGACAGCGGGTACCGCGGAGGCTTCATCTCGCGCTACCTGGTCCAGGTCATCTACCCGCCCGGCCTGACCCGGGAAATCCAGATCGGACTGGGGCTGTTCGTCGTACTCCTCGCCGCAGTCGGATACCGGGGGTACCTGCGCCGGCACGGACCTGTCCAGGCATGGCGGACCGGTCACTGATCACACGTGTCGGCTGGCGGCCGGCAGCGGCAAATGAGGATGCTGGTGAAGTGGCATGCGTGTCACCATGTCAGGCATGGATCCGGTGAACGTTGAGGCCATGCTGGCACGCTTTGCTGAGCACTGGTCGCCGAAGAAGATCGCCCAGATCAATGACTACGACGTGCGGATCGTGAAGCTCCAGGGCGACTTCACCTGGCACAAGCATGACGATACCGACGAACTGTTCCTCGTCCTGAGCGGCGAGCTCACCATCCAGATGCGGGATCGTGATGTAGTGCTCGGGCCACGAGATCTCTTTGTGGTACCACGGGGCGCCGAGCACTGTCCGCGCGCCGACGTCGAGACCGCAGTGCTCCTGCTGGAGCCCAGCAGCGTCATCAATACAGGCGACGCCGGCGGCGAGTTCACCTCCGAGGTCGAGACGTTGTCCTAACGACTAAAGCCGGGCCACCGTCATACCCCGACCGTAAAATCACGAACTGTTCAGCGGTACAGCCGCCGTCCCACACCAGCCCTCCGTACGCGTGAATCATCAGGGCTAACGACTAGTCACCGACCAGATTCCGGTCCGCGGCATGAGAGTGCGTTCGTTTGCGATCGAGTACTCACAGTTCTGGGCTATTCGATGGTATGCATTGCCCAGCCCACAACGTCATGATCTGGTTCACCCGCCGCACCGTAATGAGCATAGATTCGCCCCATCGGGAAAATAGCGAATCACGACGCTCGAAGAGCATGCAGATTACCCAATTCCGTGTCGGCCTTGGCATGGGAGGCCGCGGGCCTGGCTGGAGCGGCTATCGGCGGTTCGTGCGCAGTGCGCCATCTTAAAAAGCTGCTCACCTGGGATCGGCATCAGCAGATCCTGCTGCGAGCCGGCCGTCGCGATGATCTTCTCGCTGCTCATCCGCAACTGCCGTGATGTCTGACCGTCCGGTTAGCTTGACCTCATGGCTGCGGACCCTGGCTGGTGCGGTGTGTGCGGGTTGCCGGTGCCTGCCGGGGAGAGGTTCTGCCGCTGGCCGTTTGCTGCCCGCGCTGGTGATGGCCAGTATGACGGCGAGGTTGTGCCGTGGGCATCGCACAGCCTGGCCTTCATGACGGAACTGGTGGAGCTGCAGCACTGGCGCTGCCCGTGGTGCGGGGATTACTTGCCGGACTCTCCGCGCGGCACCGCGATCGATCACATTATCCCCAGGGTTACGGCGGGCCGCATCGCCGCTGGAATCTGCAGCTTCTGCATCAGGGCGGTGCGGCGGTGCGGGCGGCCAGGAAAGCCGCACGGTGCAGCACGGTAATCGTCTTGCCGGTTCCGGGACCGCCCGTCACCTGAGCCGGGCCGGCATAGCAGTCCCGGTAGGCGGCCTTCCGCTGGCTTGGGTGCAGGAACGTCCGCCAAGCTGCGAACGGATGGGCGAGGATACGCCGCAAGTCCTCTTGCCCGGACACGAACGCCACCTGGCCAGAGGTGCGCTCCATGGCGGAGACCAGGTCGCCAGGATCCACCTGCTCGGGCGAAGCGCCAACGGGGAGAAGCTGGGCAACCTCAGCCCCGGCATCCTCGACGGTCATCGCGCAGGCCAGCGCGTTCAGCGCGGCGCACTGGGCGGCGGGCAACGCCGGCAACAGCGCTTCCAGGTCTGCCTCGCTGGTCAGCAGCCGGATCAGTGGCAGGATCTGGGTGTCGATGCCGAGCCGGGTGAGGTCGGCATCCCTGACATCTGTGAAAAGCCGCTTGTCCGTCGAAGCTGCGGTCTCCCGCAGCAAGGGCTGCAGCTGCTGGATCGCTTGCTCGTCGCGGACTTCCAGCGTGCCTAATGCCTGGTTGACGCTGAACCGGCGGGAAGCGGCGTAGGCGTTCGCCTTGTCCTGCGGCAGGACCGTGATCAGGCAGAACGTGTCGTCATTCGCTGGGGCCAGTACCACCGCGCGCCAGAGGCTGTCCACCTGGATGACCCGGATCCGATCATCCTGGGCGTACTGCAGCGCCTCCAAGTGCAGCCCGGCGAGACCATCCGCGGCAAACTTGCCGATCGCCGCTTCGACCGCATTCTGTACGCCTTTCTCCAGTTTTGCGTATTCCGCCAGGAAGTCTTTTGCGATCGCCAGGCGTGCCACTGGCTACGTCCTCCCCCTTGCCAGCCGTTCCCGAGCTGGCTGCCTGAGAGCATGCTAGACCGCCCAGAACCAGCACCGCGGGCGATAGCGGGAGAAACATCCTGGTAGATGATGTGTTCTACTTCGCAAACCGCAACTTTCTCGTGCGTTAAGTAGACGGCAAGCCCTGCGTAGCTCATGCCGAACTGTGCACAACCTGATGTTCACGGCTGAGTCGGCAGGTTCACGTATCTTTGCTGTCGCCGACTGAATGGTGACGCTCTGGCTGACAGCGCCGGAAGTGTATGTCTTTGTCCAGGCGCCAATCCAGGTTTCGCCGACGACGTGATCCGTAGCAAGGGTTCGGGCGTCAATATCAAAGCTGCGAGAGTGCATGGCCGCCCGGTGCTGCACCGGACCTCCTGGTCAGGCATCGCGTACAGCGGGATCTTGGTCGAAGGGGTCGATACGATGAGTTCTAGCATGCCGGAGTCGCTCCCCCGCGCGGACGCGGTGATTCAGACAGGAGACGTCCTGCGGGCCGGAAGGTATGAGATTCAGCGGCTCCTGCGGTCCGCCCGTGACAAGCAGGTCTATCTCGCGCGCGACCGGGCGCTGGGCTGTCAAGTGACTGTCGATGTGTTTTCCAACAACTTGATCATGCCTGGCGGGCTGACTGCGAGCGCGTGGGAGGCACGCGTACTGGGTCAGCTGGGTGACCATCCGAACATCGCGACCGTGCTTGATCACTGGGAAGATGACGAGACGGCCGTGATGGTCAGTCGTTACCTGTCCGGCGGGACCCTCCGGGACCTCATCGCGAGCTCGCAAGAAGCCGGCGAGGGCCTGTCGGTCGAGAGCATCTTGCGGCTCTCGATTGAGATCGCGCTTGGGCTTGAGCACATCCACGGGCGCCGCATCTTGTATCGCGATCTGCAGCCCCGCAACGTGCTGTTCGATGAGTGGGGCGGGGTCCATCTCGTAGACTTCGATACCGCGGTATCGCTCGATGACCGCGAAATAAGCGACCTGTCACAGCGTCCGGTGATCGACTATATGGCTCCCGAGCTGACAGACGGCGGGGGCGCCGACGAGCGCGCTGACCTCTACTCACTCGGCGCGACGATCTATGAGATGTGCAACGGGCGGCCGCCCTTCGCGGGTACCCGTGCGGAGATCCTGGCGGCGCGCCGCGCAGGGCAGGGCCCATCTCCGCAGCGGGACGATCTTCCCGGCGCGCTGCGTGACCTCGTCTTCTGCCTGCTCGCACCCGAACGCGAACAGCGGCCGGCCAGCGCTGCTGAAGTAGTTGCCCGTTTGGAGGGCTTTCGCGCGGCACACGCTGATCTCAAGCGGTTTCTGACGAGTGATGAAACAACGACGCTTGAGTTCAAGGCATCGCTTCGCACGCCCGTGAGCCCTCCGAAGCAGGGCGATAAGAGAACTCCGAAAGAACTCGGACTAGTCCTCGAGCGCGAGGTTCTCGAGACCCTGGCGGCTTTTCTCAACACAGACGGCGGCACACTAATTATTGGTGTAACAGATGATCGGACGATCATTGGCATCGAAGTCGACTACCCGCGCGTCCATGGATCGAGTGATGGCTGGTGCCTCGCCTTCGACGACCTCGTCTCTCACCACCTGGGCGCCGAGGTGATGAACAGCATCGATCTTCGACTAGAGGCGTGGCGCGGCCGCACGATCGCGGTAATCCAGTGTTCGCAGCGCAAAGAGCCGACTTGGATCCGTGACGAGCTCTTTGTGAGACGTACGGCCTCAACCGAGAAGTTGTCCACGCGCCATGCGGTGTCCTGGTGGCGGGACAGATGGGGCTCGCTTTGAGCGGAAGCCGTACGGGAAGATCAGCGCGGCCTGACCCTGGCGGGCCCTGGAGGAGCTTAGAGGTTTGATTTCCTGACCCCCGTGCGAGTTCTAGGAGGTGAGCGCTCAGATGTCGCTGAAGAATTCGGGGGTTACGGTGACGTCCTCGACCTGGCGGACGGTCGTTGTGACGCCGAGTTCGTATTCCTTGAGCAGGTCGCAGAGCCGTTGGCCGTCGATCAGGTCCACTGGCGGTGCCCCGTCGCGGGGGCTTCCGCCTTGGCCTCGCTGGTGAACGTGCCGGTGGTGATCAGGAGTCCCTTGTCGCCGCGGCCGGCCATCGCGCCGCGGAAGTCACGCACGGCGGCGGACCCGACGCTGCCCCGGTAGCGCTTGCTCTGGAAGAACACCGGGAAGCTGACCAGCGACATGCGGTACACGCCGAACCGCGGGCCGCCGAGCTGCCGGGCGTCTAACCGCCCGGCGTCGAGCGACGGGCCAGAGATCCACCCGCCGACGTCGCCGAACACCTGAGCCAAGGCGTCCTCATCATCACTGATCACTACATTCCCCTGCCGCTGGCCTCGTGTCGCCTACAAAGCATAGCTTCTACATAGCGATGTAGTACCGATGTAATACCTAGCCAAACTGTTTGCGCAGGTCACAGGTGGCTACCGTAATCCTGTGAGTGATCTTGCAGCGCCGGGCGGCAGGGATTCCGACCTGCGGTACATCCGCGTCGCCAACGACATCGCCGCCCGCATCAAATCCGGCGAGCTGGCCCCGGGAACGCGGCTCCGCTCAGAGCTGGACCTTGCCGAGCGCTACGGCGTGGCCTACCAGACCATCCGCCACGCGATGAAGGTGCTCCGCGAGCGCGGCCTGATCGTCAGCATCCAAGGCCGCGGGACCTTCGTGCAAGACCCGCTGCCGACCACTCCGCAATCCTGATCCAGCATGTCCAGTCCGCTTGAAGGTGAGGCAAGGCAGGCTTTCTACTGTCCGGTGACAGGCATCTCGGCCCGCTACAGAGGTTGAAAGGCTGAGGTCTATGGCGGCTCGGGTTCGAGGGTGAGTCCGGTCTGGCCGAGGAATGCGTCGATGAGGCCGGGCCGGTACTGGATGCGCTTGAGCCGGTTCTTCACGATGGCGGCGAGCTGATCGGCGCTGGCGGCGGAGAGGTTGCCCAGGCCGTTCTTCATGTTTGCCCACACTCCTTCGGCGGGGTTGAGGTCGGGGGCGTAGGCGGGCAGCTGGATGACTGTCAGCCAGTCGTGATGGGCGCCGGTGAAAGTGCGCATGACGGCGCTGAGGTGCACATTGAGGTTGTCCCAGATCAAGATGACCGGGGCGTTCAGCTGGCGGTGCGCGGCGGTGACCAGTTCGGCGTAATCGGCTTCGGACATGCTTCGGCGCTCGCCCTTGCGTCCCCGGTGGACGCGGACCCGGTAGAACAGGTGGCCGCGCGCGCCGGGCTGCAGGCAGACCAGCCCGGCGACGGACACTCGCCCCGATCCCTTGCCGCAGACCGCGATCACGGGGGTGTGGCCGCGGCGGGCCCAGGTCCGCGCCTTCGGCGGGCGCAGGTTCTGCCCGGCCTCGTCCTCGAAGCAGATCCACGCTCCGGTCGCCGCCGCTAGCCTCGTACCTTTGCCCAGGTCTCTTCCCGCCAGGCAGCGATGGCGCCCTCGTCCCGCTCGGCGGCCCGGTGCACCGGCACCTGCGGGCTGAAGCCCATCCGGTGCAGCAGATACGACGTGCCGCGCAGCGTATAGCGGACGTGGAACAGCCGACCGATCAGCGTGGTCACCCGGGCCAGCGTCCACCGCTGGTCCTCGCTACAGCCCCAGCAAGCCGGGCCCTGATCCAGCGCTGATGCCAGCTTCTCCAGCTGGCCCGGCGACAGCCGGCACACCGCCCCGCCCGGCCCGTGCGAGGCCAGCGCAGCCTGCCCGCCGGCCCGCCATCGCCGCCGCCACTGATAGGCCGACTTCGTGCTGACCCGCAGGTCATGCGCCACCTGCACCGGCCTGATTTCCTTCTCGAACATTCGCGCGGCCTGCAGCCGCACCATCTCGCGCCGGGCCCGTCCCAAAGCGGACAGGCCGCCGCTATCGGGGTATCTCATACACCCGGCTTAGATCATCCGTCGGCCCGGATCACGCAGGCGCGCCGTCCATGATCAGGACAGTTCCAGACCCAAACCTTTCAGCCTCTGTAGGACGACTCTGACCCTGGACGGGCCTTTCAAAGTGGCAAAGAGCTGGGGTGGTGGGCGTCATCGAAGTCGGCCCACTACGGCGTTCGACGCATGATCGGCCAGTCGACGCAGCCCGGCGACTGCCGCGCTGGACCTATCGATAGTCCTGGTAGACGCCGTGTCATCCGTCAGCACGGGCCAACTCAAGTGGCAAAACGACCGAACGGGCCGAGTTAGCTGGCAACCGGCCGACTTACGTGTCACCGGACACCTACCTGCGTGCCTCAGATCGAGCGGAACTTTGAGCGGGCGGTTTGTCCCATCGATCATGAGACATATCGCTTAATCAGCCTGGCAGCCACGACGGCCAGCAAGCCGTGACGGCAGCCCGCACCAGCGCGGACATGCGGTGCAGCTGCTAGCCGTGCATCAGATCAAATGGGACAACCGGCCGGGGCGTTGTGGCCCTTGCGTTGTCTCACTGAAGGTGGCCCAAGACGTGCGTTGTCTCACTGAAGTTGGCCCGCCGGCTCACCGCCCAGAGACAGCCAGCGGTTGCGGGCCCGCGGCGGTGAGCTGGCCGCCAGGGTGAGCACTGGCGCGCCAGCGCTGGGCGCCGTGGATGGCTGGACACCCCGGGTGGCCGGCGGTTTCATAGGAAGCTAGGCACGGGAAACAAATCAGGTTCGGCCTTGCGCAGCGGCAGGCTGTTCGGGGAGGGGCCGGCCAGGCCCGGTCAGCAGGCGCTGGGTACGGCCGGGCCGGCCGTTAGGAGGACGACATGGCAAAGCGCACCAAGTCCGGCACGCCCGGACGAGCGGGCAAGGGCCGGGTCAGCGCCACCGTTGCCCTCAGCGGCGCCGGGACCGGCCTCGGCGAGACGCCGCCGCCGCCCGCCCGGTTCTATTTTTCAGGCGACGACATCTGGGCGGCCAACCTGGATGGCACCAACCCCCAGGACCTCATCCCCGAGCCCACCACGTTCGAGCTCACAATCGGGTTGGCGGTTGACAGCAGCTATATCTACTGGATCAACACCGACACCAACGCGGTCCGCCGGGCCAACCTGGATGGCAGCAACCCCCAGGACCTCGTCCCCGGCGACCTCGCGCTCGCCGACAGTGGGTTGGCGGTCGACGCCAGCCACCTCTACTGGACCAATTTCAACGACGGCACCATCCGGCAGGCCAACCTGAACGGCGGCAACCCCCAAGTGATCGTCACCGGCCAGGCCGTCCCCTTCGGGATCGCGGTCGACGCCAGCCACCTCTACTGGACCAACGACGGCGACGGGACCATCTGGCGGGCCAACCTGGTGGGCGGCAACGCCCAGTCCATCGTCCAGGGCGAGGGCCAGAACAGCCTCTTCGCGGTGGCGGTCGACGGCACCCACCTGTACTGGACCAACCGCAGCCAGGGCACGGTCATGCGGGCCAACTTGGACGGCACCAACCCCGTGCAACTCGCCCAAGGCCAGGACCAACCGCAGGGGATCGCGGTCGACGGCAACTACGTGTACTGGTCCATCCTCGGGGACCGGGACTGCGAGATCTTCCGGGCCAACCTGGTGGACGGCTCCAACCCGCAGATCTTCATCGCCAGCACCTTGGGCGGCGCGCAGCTGCTGGCGTTCACCCCGCCGAGGCTGGGGTTCACGCCCTCCCCCTACGACTTCGGGGAGGTCCGGACCAGGGACCCGGCCACCCAGAGCTTCACCCTGGCCAACTCGGGCGGGCTGGCCACCGGCCCACTGACGGTGACGCCCGAGGGCGCGGCCGCGTTCACCACCACCGGCGGCACCTGCACCGGGACCAGCCTGGCACAGGGCGCGTCCTGCACGGTCACGGTGAGCTTTGGGCCCACCAGCTTCGGCGCCGTCACCGCCACCCTGACCGCGGCCAGCCAGACCTCTCCTCTACCCGGCGCCACCGCCACCGCCGCGCTCACCGGTACCGGGGTGGGCCACCTCTACTGGGTCAACCAGGGGCAGGCCGCCACCGACGGCTCGGTCAACCTGGCCAATCCCGACGGCAACAACGCCGTTACCCTCACCAACCCCGGTACTCTGCCGTTCCCGCAGGGGGTGGCGGTCAACGCCAACCTCCTCTACGTGTCCGTGCGGGGGGACCTGGACAACGACCCCGACTTCGAACCCTTCATCCTCGGCGCCGAGAACGACAACCTCGTCAGTACTGTTCGCGTCTTCGTGTTCCAGGCCACTGGCCAAGACGCGCAAGTCCCCCAGCAACTGGCGATCAACGCCAACAACCCCAACGACCTCTTCTGGAAGAGCGGCGACGGCACGATCTGGCGAGGCAACATCAACGATGGCAGCTTCCAGAACATCTTTCCCCAACAACCCACGCAGGCTCGTGGGATGACGGTCGACGCCAACTACGTGTACTGGTGCACCTCCCGGGCACTCCAGGGCGACGGCACGATCTGGCGGGCCAACCTGGACGGCACCAACCCCGTGCAACTCGCCCAAAACCTGGACGCACCACAGGGGCTGGCGGTCGACGCCAACTACCTGTACTGGGCCAACGACGGCAACTCGATCATGCGGGCCCCCCTGAACAGCGCCTTTATTCCCGAGACTATCGTCACCGGCCAGAGCGTCCCGGTGGCGCTGGCGGTCGACCCCACTCACATCTACTGGTCCAACTTCGGCAACAACACAATCTGGCGGGCCAACCTGGTGGGCGGCACCAACCCCCAGCAACTCATCTCCGGCCAGAACTACCCGGTCGCGATCGCGGTCGGCTCCTAGCGCGTGGCGTTGGTGGCGGCCGGCCTGTGGCTGGCCGCCACCCCCAACGGCCCTCGGGGTTGATCGGGGTCCACGACCTCGCGCGGCAGGCGCCGGTCGGCCCAGCGAACCTGGACGACACCACCCTTGCCTTGGCATCCCCATCCTGTGCCGTCGATCATCCAGACGATCGGTCTGGATCCGTCGGGAGCTGTCTCGGCCGATTGGGGGCATCTGTCTCACTGAAGTTGGCCCGCAGGGCGTTGCAGCCCTCGCGCTGTCTCACTGAAGTTGGCCCGCCGCGCCGCCGGCCAGGTGGAGCAGCTCTGGGTAGACAAGCAGCGGCTGCGGACCCGCCTTGGTGAGTTGGCCGCCAGGTGCGCCCTGGCCTGCCGTACAACCCCCACAGGAGCCTCAGGTACTTGGGTCGCCCTAGATTCCTGCAGAATCACCGGACGCCCGTTCTTCATAACGATGCCGAGACCCACCGATGAACGTCGACCTGCGCGCAGTGGATCCTGCCCGGGTGGCTCCAGGGAGGCCGAGGTGGCGAGGCTCTACGACGGGCGCATGTGGTCCATACACGCGGCTGGTGGCGGTGGTCTCGGGGTTATGGTCGAGGGTCGTCAGGTAGCCGGCGACTGGTGGCCGCGGGCGTGATCGATGGGCCGGTCGGTATTGCTGCGACCCGCCGTCGACTACCCTGCAACGACGAACGGGTGGGAGAGCTGCCATGAGGCCGATGCGACCGTACATTCTCGACGACGCCGCGCGACGTTGGAGTACCAACGGCTCGACCTGATGTCGAAGATCCTCGACCCCTGGACGCGGGGCTACCTTGGCGGACTCGGCGCTGGGCAGGGTTGGCGCTGCCTGGAGCTCGGCGGCGGCAACGGCAGCATCGCGGAGTGGCTCTGCGCCATGGTCGGCCCCTCGGGGAGCGTGACGGCGGTCGACATCGACACGGTGCTCCTGGAGCTGATTCCCGCGCAGAACCTGACGGTGCAGCAGCTGGACGTCCGCACTGGCGAGTTGCCGGCGGGCACCTATGACCTGGTGACCTGTCGCGCCTTGCTGCACCAGATCGCCGAGGACGCTCCGGCGGTGCTGGCGCGGATGGCCGCCGCCGTCAAGCCGGGTGGATGGCTGTTGGTCCAGGAGCCGGACTTCCACCTCGCGCCGACCACCGAGCCTGCCGCCTGGGCGGCCACCTGGAAGGCGTTGATCGAGTGGGGCCACGCCAACGGGGTTGACTGGCTCATCGGCCGGAACCTGCCGAGCATGGTCAGCCAACTGCGCCTCGAGCGACCCCAGGCGAAGACCGACGTGCAGAACATCCGTGGCCGGGACCGCGGGGCGCTGTACTTCAAGCCGTTCTTCGCCGAAGTGCGCGATCGGGTGATCGACAGTGGCCGGCTGGACGCGGCGACGCTCGACGCGGCCTCAGGGTTGCTGGACGACCCGGACTACTGGACGCAGTGCTGGATGATGACCGCGGTGTGGGCGCGCAAGCCGATGACTGCGAGCCATGGTGGGCTAGGGTCCTGAGGTGTCGGTGTCCGGGGAGACTCCACCCGGGACCCGGTCTCGAACGAGTGGATGACGGCGGAGGCGAGGGCCAGGGCGCGGCGGCCGGCGCGGGCATGGACGGGGGCGGCCGCCCGGCCCCGAAGGCCTGGAGCAGGTCATTGACGTGCTTGTCGAAGGTGCGGTGGAACTGGCAGTCGGCGTTGTTGCAGTAGCCGGCCTACCAGACGCTGCTGACCTCGCACCCGCCCGGGTGAAGGTGTAGCGCCGGACGGTGTCCTCGACCCGGACCCGGCCGCCGGTACCGTTCAGCTCGAGGTCGCCGCCGTCCTCTCCACCGAAGACCTCGAAGTTCCTGCCTGACCTGCGCCGCCAGGCGAGAGAACGACCCTGGCGGGCCAGATTGAATGAGACACCGCCGAGAGAATGGCCACCGCGGGCCAACTTCAGTGAGACAACCAGCTGAACGCCGTCTCAGCGAATCTGGCCCACCGCAGGTCAGCGGCGTGCCGCCGGGCCAAGTCTAATGAGACAGGACAATGCCTCAGCTAACACGGGGACTGCCTCAGCTCAACCGGGATCGGACACAGCACCCCTAGCCCCGGCGACCGCCGCTGTCCTGTCTCAATCGATCTGCTCGGTGAGCACGTAGCTGACCGGCGTAGATGCCAGATCGGATGCGATGGATCGGCACCGTGGTCTCATCCGACCTGCTCGGCTAGCCACGCTTCGGCCTCCATAAGAGTCGCGGAGGCCACCACCACCGGTTCCGCTGCTCCAGCATCACCAGGAACTAAACACCTCATCCCACAGGTCGCTGCCCAGCTCGCCATGTTGATCGGCCTGCTCCATCTTCTCGTTGAGGTAGTCCGAGGCACGCTCCCACCAGCTGTCGTGCTGGTGCAGGCCGAGCGCAGCGCGCAATGACCCCTCAGGTATATCGGCCCGGGTGCGAGGCAACTCGATGGCCTGGAAGGCCATCACGCTGCGGGCGTTCACCGACCGCAGCCGGTCCAATCTCTGCTGGTGCTCGGGACGCGGGTTGCGACCTGGGAAGCTGGGTGAGAGCAAGTGTGGGGATATGTGCGGCTGCAGAACGTCGTGGGCAATCGGGAGAGCTGTCAGCGCGATGTTGTCGAGGTCTTTGCCCTGGGCAGGTGGCGTGACAAGGAAGGTTATGGTGACCGGCACGAGCAGAGACTGGAACAGGGGCCAGCGACTCCGGAACTCTTCGATCTGCGCGCGGATCTGCTGACCAAACGCGGCTGTTTCTCCCGCCGCGCGGGGCAGGCTTGGCAAGGGGAGCGTCAGCGGGCTGGACAAGAGCAGGTCCCGGCTCTCGGCTTGGGCGTCGGCGAGAATGGCTTCGATCTGCTCGTCCGCGCCGATGTTGCTCGTTGGGCGGAGGCAGTCTGCTAGCCCTGAGGCCAGCATTGCGTCTGTGCCCGCCAGTATGGCTTCCTGCAGGTCGGCTATGTAGCGGAACCGGATGTCGTCATCGACCCACCGATGAAAGTCGGTGACGTTCGCGGGAGGAATGCCTGGCCAGCCTACGTCGGGTTCGTCGGGCAGCTCGGGGACGACGAACGGGCAGTCGGTGTCATAGTCGTCGTCATGGTCTTCCTGGCTAACGAGTAAGGCGGCACGCATGTCGGCGGCGACGTCGCGTGCTCGCCGGGCAGTGATGTAAACAATGCCGGTCCCGGTTGGCCGGGCCGGGGCCTCCCGAGCCCAGCCCTGGTCCAGATCGACGTAGAGGAACTTGACCTGCCTGTCATCGCGGTAGAGGACGTGCCGCCGACGCGGGCGAGCGTTTCCTTCCAGGGCTGGCCCGAGGACATCGAGGGCGTGCTTGGTCGCATTATGGATGGCGGGCGGCCCCTTAAGAACGGACCGGAAACAAAGGTCTAGGGCGACCGGTCCGGTCATCGGGAACCGTCGCCAGGCTTCCATCTGGTCCATCACCTGCCGCTGCAAGCTGATGGCCGCGCGGGAGCCGCTGCGGCCCTTGCGTGCGGGCTCGCCGTTGACGGCGAACCGCAGCGCTCTGTATCGCCGCAGCGACCAGACCGACATCCTGAGGTTCTCGGGCACGGGCCGGTCACCCACCACCGGGCGCTCCTCTCCGAGATCCAGGGACGTGGTCCAGTCTGCATGCGTGCCGTCGTGCAGGAGCCGGAGCGCGGTCGCCGGAAGGCAACTCGGATGAGATACCGAGCAGATCGAGTGAGACAGGACAGCCGCTGCCAACCTCGATCTTGTTCAACGCGAACCGTCCGCACGCCCGTCCCGCGACCCGGCAGGAGCCGGTCCGTGCCAGCCAGTACCGCCAGCCGGTGTTCAAGTCGACGGTCAAATGAGGCCCTCCTGCCGGTTGCGTGGGCAGTTTGGTGATCATCTTCCTGGGAGCGGGGGCCTGAGTCCGCCGAGGGCGAGCCTTGCCAGGGCGATGAGGGCGGCCGCGTTGTGGAACCCGTATGAAATCCTGGTGAGGACGCGGATTTTGGTGTTGACCGATTCGATCAGGCCGTTGCTCAGCCCGTGGTCCAGGGTCGCGTGGATGCTCGTAAGATGCCTGCGAATCTTCTTTCCGAGTTCGGTGAATTCGGGGATGCGGCAGCGGGCCGCCCAGGATAGCCAGCGGGTCAGGGCGTCCTTGCCTTCTTCGCCTTTGAGCCTGAACGCTGTCCGCAGCCCTTCTTTGAGCAGGTAGGCGCGCCAGAGGTAAGGATGAGTTTTCTCGATCCAGGCGAGCTTGGCTTCCTGCCGGCCGGTGAGGTTCTCGGGGTTTTACCCACAGCGCGTAGCGGGCGTGCTTGAGGTCCCTGGCTTCTCCGGAGGACAGGCGGATGGTGCGGCTGCGGTGCCGGACCGGCGTGATGGCACCGGCCTGGCGGGCGGTGCGCCAGGCCTCGCGGCGGACCTCGTCCAGGGCGCCGGTGGCCCAGGAGACGACGTGGAACGGGCCGGCGCACAGGACCGCCTGCGGCGCGGGCGGCGGCCGGCCCGGCGATCCAGTCCGCGCCGTCAGCGGACAGGTGGGTGAGCAGCGCGGAGCGTTCCTCGCCGAGCTGATCGAAGAACGCGTGCACGGTCTTGGCCTCGCGGCCCGGCGCGGCCCAGACCAGCAGCCCGGTGTCATGATCCACCACGATGACCAGGTACTTATGGCCGCGTTTATAGGAGATCTCGTCGATGCCGATGCGGCGCAGCCCCGCCCGCCGGTCAGTGGCCGCCGCGGCCTCGCCGGCCACCCGGGCGATGATGGTACCCACGGTCCGCCAGGAGATCCGCATCAGCTGCGTGATCGTGGTCTTCGAGCACGCCGCGGCCAGCCAGGCCACCTGGTCATCAAAGAACCGGGTGTGCGCGGCGCCGTGCCGGGCCCACGGCACCGCCGCGGTGATCACCCCGTGCACCGGGCAGGCCACCCGCGGCGCGGCGGCCTCCAGCTCGGCCCGCACCGTGCCCAGATCCAGCGCGCCCTGGCGTGCTGCCGGCGCCGGCCCTGACCGTTGTCATAACGGGGCCGCTTCTTCCCGCAGATCCCGCACCGGCGGGCGAGCCGCTGGTGCGGGCGGACGTGCACGATCAGCCGCAGCGCCGGCCCGCCAGCGTCCCCGCCGTCCTCCTCGTGCCAGTCCACGTTCTCGATGACGGTGTTTTCGCAGCCGAGCAGATTCGCCCATAGCCTGGATGAACGCACGCCGTTCCCCTTCCGGTGGCGCCTGTGAATCCGGCACTCCAGACACTACGGACGGGGACGGCGTGCCCCCGGCAGCCGCCTATTTCCCCTGCGCTCGTTTCTTTTGCTTCCGGCAGCCTTAATCCGGCGCTGGGCGGCGGCTGGTGTCCAGGCTGGCCGCAGGCCACCCTGAAGGGGCCGCAGGGCCTTGACACCAGCCGTTCCCAGCACATCCTGTCCAGGCTGGAAGCAAACACCCTGACACTGGCGAACCAGGCCGCCGGGAACCGGCGCCGGACACGACACCCCGGCGTCAGCTCCCGGGCAGCCCGTTCCCGCTGCCCAGCACCGCACCCCGCCCTCGGTCCCCATCTCAGCCACCCACGGAACCGGCAGGGGAGCCTCAAATGACGGTCAAATGATCTTGAGAGCCATCACGTCAGCCTTCGGCAAGCCCCTGAACTGCACTTATGGTCGGGATGGCGAGATTCGAACTCGCGGCCTCCTGCTCCCAAAGCAGGCGCGCTAACCAAGCTGCGCCACATCCCGTTCGAGCCAGCCGAAGCCTACCCTGTGGAGCCAACCGTAGGTGCCCGCAGGGGCCGGATCGGATCCGGTCAAAGCCAGGCCAACGCGGCACTTCGGACGCCGGACCCGTGGCCGACATCTCGGCAGCCTGGAAACGGTACGCTACGACGTGGCGGCCGAGCCGCTACGCGGGCGTAGCTCAATGGTAGAGCCCCAGCCTTCCAAGCTGGTCATGCGGGTTCGATTCCCGTCGCCCGCTCCGATGTTCCATCGCAGGTCAGCCTCATGATCACCGATCATCGGCGATCGCGGCAGGTGCCGCTCACCGTCGTCGTGCCACATACGTGCCACACAGCCGGTAGGTCCGCCGGTGACCGGCCCGCCAGCCGGCCTTCGCCTCCGCGACAACCCGCCGGGTGGTCCGCTCCGACCCGCCATGCCCCATCGCGGCCAGCCTGCGGTGCACCACATCCGCCCGGATCCTGCCGCTACTCCGGTCGACCAGTTCCTCCACCGTCGACCAGCTCCTCCACATTGGCCAGGACGCATCCACCGACCGCGGCCGCCGCTCAGCTACCAGCGGGCCAGCCCCGTGCCTCGCTCAGCGCCACATACCGGGCCACGGTCTTGCGGTCAGTCCCGGCCAGCTGCTGATAGCGCCGGTTCGATTCCCAGCTAAGTTGACACGATTGGGGCGGGAAAATCGCGGGTGTGATGGGCATCTGTCGCATGTGTAAGACTCGCCGCCTGGCCGTTGGTGATGAGGTGCCTGTAGCTGTCCTGCCAGTCCGGCAGATCTGCGCTAGCTTGCTCCCATTCAACGAAGGTCGCCTCATCACACCAGTCATCCAGGCGGCCCATGGTGCTCAGATGCGGTTCGCTCCCCACGAACGCGTGCATCAAGTCGCGCTCATGCCAGGCTGTGCGGGTCCAGTAGGTATTGTTTGCCTCAGCCAGCACATCCGAGCCGAGGTTGCCCTCCGAGTTCGTTGCCTGCTCCGTCACCGCTACGGCGCTGGCGAAGAACTCATCGAAAAACGCTGGGGCCCTGAGCCGAAGCCTGGTAACCACGATGACCGCCATCGCTACCTCCCCGGCCCGGCGCAACGACCAGCCGGTGCCGATGATCTAACCGGATTGCCTCAGCGACAGTATGCCCAAGGCTGCAGAGCGGACGCGAGACCGTTGGCACAGAGCGATCGCTAGGCTGTAGACCAGACGCGGACCACGCACGGCGCGAGTCATTGACCCACCTGCCTATGAAGCAGATGCCGTGGCCGGAACCTCCTTCGCACTGCCACACGGACTGGCTATCTGCGGTCCGGGGGTGCGCGCCCAGCTAATGCCGCGGGTGGGGGATAGCGCAGCCTCTGCCGCCGCCCGCGGCCCGGATCCAAGCGCGGCAGCGGAAAGAGATCGAACGCCTAACCCGTAGTAACGTCGGCCGCAGGACCCCGTCGTGAAGCGGGGTGTGAGACCTAGCCAGCGGAGGTGCCCGGATGACCGAGCTCCCATCGCCCCCAGACGGAATAGTGCTGACCCACTTCATCGTCTCGGACGATGTCGAGCGCTCTCGGCGCTTCTACACCGAAGTACTCGGCGGCAGGGTGGAACGTCCCGGAGATCCCGTCAATGTTGCGCTAGCCAACAGCTGGATCGTCATCAATGCCGGCGGGGGCCCGACCGACGACAAGCCTACGGTCATCCTGGAGACGCCCCGCGATCCCGACCGGGTCGGCAGCTTCCTTAATATCCGGGTCAAAGACATCGACGCCGTGTACGCCGAATGGAGCGCCCGGGGTGCTCAATTCCTGACGCCGCCGAAACAGCACCAGTACGAGAAGCGCTGCTACATCCGCGATCCCGACGGTCATCTGATCGAGGTGGGTCAAACCACGGACCCAGAGGGTGACTGGTCGCCCGCTCACTGGCCATCGAGTACGCCCGCCGGGGAGTCCGGGTGAATGCCGGGATCACCGGCAAAATCGCTCACCGACGGCGGCCAGTCCCCCGGACACCCGAGCCTCGATCCACCGCATGCCGCTGAGGAGTTGAGATCGGCAGGTGGCGCGCCAAGGTGACCATCGGCGACCCATCGCCGCTGCCAGCCGGACCCCGGTAAGCTTCCGATCTTCCAAGCCCGCTGAGTGCCCGATCAAGCGCGGCTGCGATGCTCCCGTCGTCGCGCTAAAACGGCCGGCCGCCACATGGTGTTGACAACGGGTGCACCCTCCGGCAAGCCCAGGGTACTGGTGATATGGAAGCCGAAGTGCTGGTAGAGCGGCACGTTTTCCAGGTTCGAGGATTCGAGGTAGGCGGGCAGCCCCTCCTGATCGCACCGCCGGAGCCGCGAGCGCAGCAGAGCTGCGCCGACCCCGAATCCTTGCCGGACCGGATCGACCCCGATGATTGCCAGATACCAATGCGGCTCTTCGCGCGGATGGGCGGAGACCGCCACGGACTGATACTGCGAGACGATGACGAGACGACGGCCGAAGGCCCGCAGATAGCCGGGGAGGGCGGACGCTTCGGTCCCGAGTGGGGTGCTGGGCGGGAACCACACGGCGGCTCCGGCTGTGCGCCCATCGACACAGGCCACTTCCACTGCGCCGTGGCGAAGCGACTCGTGGTGCAGTTCGGTCACGAAAAACCGTCGCAGTCGCCGATGCCGCGAGCCCCGAGCTGGAAAGAACCAGCTGAAGACCGGATCGTCATAGAAGGCGCGGGCGAGCATCTGAGCGGTCTCCGCCGCATCTCCACGCCCGGCCACCCGTACCTCAAGGCCAGCCACGCAAATCAGCATAGGCCGCTACCGGATTCCACGGCTCGCCTGCGAAACGAAGGACCGGCTCCCGGGCGGCTATGCGAGTTCCGAATCAACCGGCCCGAGGCTCCGAGATCCGAGCCTCGAGCCCGCCCTCATCCGTGCCGCATGGACACGGCTGCGACCCGGCCGCCAGGTCGCACGGGGGAGCCTCTCGACCGACCTATCGAGTTACGTTTATCTAAAGATCTGCCCTGGGAAAAAGTTAGAACTGCTGGCGGGGCACACCAAGATCACCGTGCCATTAAAGGTGCCTGTGAGCCGGGCGAATAACGGTGCGTAGCGGTACATCAGAAGCAATGCTTGAAACCTGTGATCTGCCGGGAAGGGCATGAAGGAGGGTGCACCTCCCGAAGGAACCAGCAGGACGAAGTGCTCACCTGCCGGCGACGACCGGCCCGAGTCTGCCGGAACGGCCGGCTCGTTAAGTCTTATTAGGAGAACCGAGATGGGAAAGATCGTCATCAGCGAGAACGTGTCGCTCGACGGAGTCGTCCAGGACCCCACTGGTGACGAAGGCTTCACGCAAGGCGGCTGGATCGGTCGTATTGGCGACAGGGGCCGTGAAGAGGCGGCCAGGGTCGCGCTCGACGAGGCGCGGGGCACCCAGGCCATGCTGCTGGGCCGGCGCAGCTACGAGTTCTTGGCCGCGCGGTGGCCATCCCGGTCTGGCGAGCTGGCGGACAGGCTGAACAGCAAGCCCAAGTACGTCGTGTCCTCGACCCTGCACGATCCCGCCTGGAACAACACGACGGTGCTTAAGGGCGACGTGGTGAGCGAGGTCTCGAAGCTGAGGCAGCAGCTAGCCGGGGACATCGTCGTCGCCGCCAGTTTCCAGCTCGTGCGCACGCTGCTCGAGCGAGACCTCGTCGACGAGCTGCGGCTGATGATCTACCCAGTCGTGCTCGGGACCGGCATGCGCCTGTTCGGCGAGGCCAGCGACAAGAAATCCATGCGCCTCGTTGGCAACGAGACCGTCGCTGACCTCGCATTCCTCACCTACGAGCCAGTCCGGGACGCGTAGTTGCCGCTATGTCGGCCCGCCGCCCGCGCATTCGGTGCACACGAAGATGGAACAAAGGACGAAGGACAGGAGGTCACAGTGATGCCGTCCCGTCGCATCGCGGTCTGCCTCGAGTTGAGCCCGAAGCAGGCCGTCGCCTCCGCGCTCGACTGGCCTGGCTGGTGCCGGGCCGGCCGGGACGAGGGTGCCGCGCTGGCGGCGCTGGCCAGCTACGCCCAGCGGTACGCGCCGGTGACCGGGCAGGCCGGGGTCAGCTTCCCGGCCACGGTTGTCTTCGATGTCGTCGAGCGGGTGCCTGGCGGGCCCGCGACCGCGTTCGCCGCACCCGAATGCCGCCGCCCGTTCCCGCAGATACCCGCCGAGGCCGAGCGGGCGGAGGTGACCCCGGCCGCGGCCCGGCGCCTGGCCAGCCTGATCACCGCGGCCTGGGCGACCTTCGACGAGATCGCCGCCGCGTCACCGGCCGAGCTGCGCAAGGGCCCGCGCGGCGGCGGGCGGGACCGGGACAAGCTGACTGGCCACGTGATCGGCGCCGAGACCGCCTACGCGCGCAAGCTCGGGGTGAAGCTCAAGCAGCCGACCTTCGGCGACATCGCCGCGATCGAGCAGCTGCGGAAGGCGATCGCCGCCGTGCTGGGCGCCCCCTCAGACGGCTCACCGGTGGTGCCGGGCGGCTGGACCACCCGCTACGCGGCTCGCCGGATCACCTGGCACGTCCTGGAACATGCCTGGGAGATGCAAGACCGGGCGGAGAGCTAGCTGGTGGCCCAGCCGGAGCGGAACCTCAGCTACCCGGAGACAGTTCCCTTGGGATCGAGCAGTGACCTCAAGTAATCTTCCTCGTTGTCGAAGTTGGCTAGGAGGCCGTCGAACTTGGTCATGTGGTCACGGCCTGCCTTGTCGCGGAACGCCAGCCTGTACGTCAGCTTCGTCACTCCGTCAGTCTCGTGCAGATCCATCGACTCGACGGCCTCCGCATCTGGCCATCCGTCGAACAGCCACGTCTGGACGGTCCGGGTCGGCGGCTCGACCTCCAGGTAGGTACCACGAAACGAGCACTCGGTTCCGTCGTCGGTCACGAAGACGAAGTGGTAGGTCCCTCCCACGCGCAGGTCGATCGAGCAGACCGTCACCTCCTCGCCAAATGGAGCGATCGTTTTCCTCACGTGCTCGGGCTTCGTGGATACGTCGAAGACGAGTTGGATCGGAGCATCGAATTCTCGAGTGATGACGATCTCGAGCTCGTTCGGGAACTCGATGACTGCCGACCCATGCCGGTTAGGTGTCACTGCCGCTCTCCTTGTCGTTGTAGCTCCTTGAGGTAGTCATCCACCCGATCCAGTCGCTCGTTCCACGCCCGCTCGTACTTGGCCAGCCACTCGTGAAACGGCCGAAGGCGCGCTGGTTCCAGGCGGTACAGCCGGCGACGCCCGTCCGTCCGGCACCTGACGAGTCCGACCTCACTGAGCACCCGTAGGTGTTTTGACACCTGAGGCTGGGACATCGACAGGTCGTCCACGATCGCCCCGACCGCCTTCTCGCCTGTGATCAGCGTGTCCAGGATTTCGCGACGGTGCGCCTCAGCAATTGCGTTGAAGACATCCGATGTCGTGGAGGAGCGGGCCACGACGGAGTCATATTCCGATGTCGGCATGTGTCAAGCCATGCGGGAGAGCAGGACCCGCTGGCTGCCGCAAGACCCCGGCCTACTGGCCATGCCCCGCAAGACGCTCTGGCCCCGCGCCGCGAAGCATCTGGCAGGATGTCGGCAGCTACCCGTGCGGCCTGGGGAGGAAGCCGGTGCCTGTCCGCTTTCAGTTGGTCATCGACTGTGCCGACCCGGACCGGCTGGCTCGGTTCTGGGCCGCCGCGCTCGGCTATGAGCTCGCCCCGGCCCCGGCCGGATTCGCTACCTGGAACGACTTCTACCGCGAGCTGGGGGTCCCCGAGGAGGAGCTGGTCGACGGGGCGGACAGGATCAGCGACCCGGAGGGCCACGGGCCGAGCATCTGGTTCCATGTCGTCCAAGATGCCAAGGCGGTCAAGAACCGGCTGCACATCGACATCCACGCCAGTGGCGAGCGGACGGACCCGATCGAGGCTCGCAGGAAGCGAGTCGACGCGGAGGCCAGCAGGCTGGCCGGCCTGGGCGCGACCATCACTGGCGCTTTGTCCGAGGAAGGGCTGGACCACTACGCGGTCGGGATGAAGGACCCGGAAGGCAACGAGTTCGATATCAACTGACCGCAGCAGCCGGGGCTCGAATCACGTAACGGCGGCGGGCCTTAGGGGTCTTCTCCGAAGTCCTCGTCATCTTCCCCGAAGTCCTCGTCATCTTCCCCGAAATCCTCGAACTGCGGCGTCACCGGCCGCAGTGCCTGCGACCAGAACACCGCGAAGGTGAATACCAGCGCCGCCGCCGCGACTGCGAGAACCGTCGCATCGGCGATGAACCAGATGCCAGGCCGCGTGTGGGCGCCGAAGGCAGCCAGCCAGCTGAGCACGCCAAGGCCGAGCGCGACGGCCTGGATCGATACCGCGGTCTGTGCCACCTGACGCGCACGGTCGGTCAGACCGCCCGCGAACGCTACAAGGACGACCGACAGTACCGGCAGCGCGACGAAGCCAACAGCGACGAATTGCGGCGCCACAACCGATGCTCGGATCGCAAAGGTCGTTACCGGGACTGGACTGGGACCGGTAATAGGGCCTGGGCTGGGACTGACAATAGGGCCTGGAGTGGGACCGGTAATAACCGGGGCACCGGGCAGGGCAAGCAGCTCCCAGGCGGTGATGAGCACCCCGATGGCCGTGAGAACGAGGAGCGTCCAGGCGATCGGCTCGCGGACCCGGCGCACGCTGTCCCACGCCCGCGCAGTTTCTGACGACACGTCTTTGCCTAGCTGATCACTCATGCCTGGCCTCGTCTCGCGGGAAATATACGACAGCACCATAGTCGCCCTTGCTGCCGGATAGCGTGCGCCGAGTTGACCGCGACGGTGCCAGCAACAGCAGCGACCAAGGCCATGCGGCAGCGGCTAGCGACAGCGCTCGCACGATCCGGGCGACTTGAGATATGCCCGGCCTGAAAAAGACGGTCGGGCCCCGACGCTGGCAGCCATGGGATATCCGTGGGATGGCGCCGATGCGCAAGGTACGACGGAACAGTTCGGCGTGTCGTGCCGCCCTCCGGCGCGGGCGAGGCTGCCGAGATGCTGGCTGGGTAGGCCTGTAGCGGATCGGCCGTACGGTCCTTCACGCCGCTGTGTAAGCCCGGCTGCATGAGAGGAGGATCAGGAAATTGCGAACCACTGAGCATGACGGGATGCGAGCATCTCACCGGTTCGGTGGTCTGCTGCGGCAACGGAACTTCCGGCTGCTTTGGACCGGCGAGACGGTCAGCGGAATCGGCAATTCCATGGCTGCGGTCGGGGTTCCCCTGCTGGCAGTCAGCATGCTGCATGCCAGCACCTTCGCCGTCGCAGCGCTGACCGCAGCGGAGTACCTGCCCTGGCTCGTCATCGGGCTTCCGGCTGGCGCCTGGGTAGACCGGCTGCCCTCGCGGGCACTGATGGTCATCTGTGACATCGTCTCCGCGCTGCTCTACGGAAGCCTGCCCGTGGCGGCGTGGCTCGGTGTCCTCACTACCGGGCAGGTCCTCACTGTCGCGCTGCTGGCCGGGGCGGCCAATGTGTTCTTCGCCACTGCCTACCAGGTCTACCTGCCTGCCCTGGTCACCGCGGACGCTCTGATGGAGGGCAACGCGAAATTGCAGGGCAGCGCGTCAGTGGCGAGCATCTGCGGCAACAGCGCGGCGGGCCTGGCCGCCCAGGCCGTCGGTGACGCCACGGCGCTGCTGTTCAACGCGGGCAGCTTCCTGGTCTCCGCGGCATGCCTGCTGTCCATCCATGCTGGGGCACCGCCGCACGAGCGGTCAGAGCGCGCCACGACCGTCCGGGCGGAGATCTCCGAGGGCGCGCAGTTCATTCTCGGCGACCCGCTCTTGCGCATCTTGACCATTTATCCGGCGCTTGCCAACCTCGCCTACAGCGGTAGCACGGCTTTGCTCGTCGTGTTCCTCGTGCGGGTAGTTGGATTCGGCTCGGCGGCCGTCGGCCTGCTCATGGCTGTGGGAGGCATCGGCGGGATACTCGGCGCGGTAGCCGCCCGACGGGTGGCGCGATGGCTAGGAACAGCACGCGCACTGCTGCTCTGCACGCTGGGCACTGGGCTATTCGGACTTCTTATCCCGCTTACCGGCACAGGACCCGAAGCCGCCTACTACATCATCGGGTCGGCCCTGGTAGCGGCCGGAATAACGGCTGGGAACATCATTCTCGTCAGCTTCCGGCAAGCGTACTGCCCCGGCCGATCCTCGGCCGTGTCACCGCAAGCCAGCGCTTCCTCGTCTTTGGCACCATCCCGCTCGGCGCCCTGCTCGCCGGAGTTCTCGGCACCGCCCTCGGCGTCCGCAACGCCCTCTGGGTCCTCCTCGGCATCTACGCCCTGTCCGGCACTCTCCTGCTAACGCAAGTGATCGGGCCGGATAAGAATCTGCCCGAGGCTAGGACGGCATGCGCTCAACAACCGGATTAAGCTTCTCGGCCAGATCGAAGGACGAGGTGACGCATTCTTCTCGCCGGGGCCGCGGCGGGCTTCGTATCGAACGGCGCCCGGGTATCGCGACCCGCAGCCGATGACGGGGTACCTTTGCTGGCACACTCGGCGAAGACAGCCGGAAGGGTGGAATTACCCGGTGCTCTCATCCGATGGCGGGTCACGGAGCCACCGGTCGAACCACGCGCGGGCGCGCCGGAGCACATCGAGCTGATGATTGCGCTCCGCCGCGCTCAGGACGAATTGCCGCAGCCGGACGGCCCGCGCCAATCCGGGGCTATCCGGCCAGCTCTCGCAGCGTGCTGGCCAGCCGGACGGCCAGGCCGGCGTCAGCGTGGCTGATCTCTGCCAGCAGCGCCCCGGTGGCCACGCGGAACGCACGCGCCAGCTCAGCAAGATCGGGCGACCGGACGAGCGCCCCGGCGATGGCCGCAGTGACATCGGGCGGCAGCCGGTCCATTCCCCGTCCCTGAGCCGTGGGCAGGCCATGACGCAGGCAGGCCAGCGCCAGGGCATGGTCCCGGACACCGCTGATCATGTACTCCGCCTGCCAGGCCCGGCCGCGCGCAAGACTCGAGCGGGCATGCAGCGCGTACAGCCAGCCAAGGCCGATGAGCTGAGCCGCGTCAGGCTGGGACGACGGCGCCCGGGTCACGGCAGTGCCGAAGATCAGCCGGAACGTCGGGGCGGTCGCGCCGAACTCCGCCGCCGGCCAGAAGGCGATGTCGACCTGCAGGGTGCTGGCGAGCAGGAACACCCGGTAGACAGTGGCGCCGCTCACCACGTCCAGGTGATGAACGGCCCCGTGCTCCTGATACATCGCGGCGGTCCAGTCGGCCATCGTCCGGCCGATGTCCGCGTCAGCGGCAACGCCGACGGCCAGGTCAATATCCGACCAGCGGTCTTCCGCGCCAACCGAGGCGGACCCGGTCAGCGCGGCGCCGCTGATCCGCTCATCGGCCCGGGCCGCCGCGACCAGCGCGTCCCGCAGCCTGTCTCGGTCCTCGGGCGTGAACACGGCACCAAGCTACTGGCCCGGAGCGAGTTACCCGCCGACATCCCGGTCTACCGCCCTGGTAGCGGCCTTCCCGGCCTCTCGGATCCGTCAACGCGGTGCTCGGCCAGCCGGATCGGCAGCCCGGCGAGTTCATCTCCGACCCTGCCACCAGGTCAGCGGCCCTGGTTATCGTCGAAGGAGTCCACCAGCGACCGGGGCGCCTGGCAGCGCCAGGCATCGGTGATCAGTTCAGCGAGCTCATCGACATCGATCGCCGGCAGCCGGACGAGCACCGCGGGGAACCCGTTGTAGTGCGGCTCGGTGAAGAACTTCGCCGCGTCGGCGGCAAGCAGCATCTCCTTGGCCTGTTGCCCGGCAACCCGGACCGCCAGCACGTCGGACCTCGGGACCCGCGGCTTCTTCGGCGTGACCCGCTCATTCCAGGCCCACGCGAAGCCCTTCTCCTTGCCGCGATTGTGCACGGAGAACGCGAAATGATCCGCCCCCTCGCTGGCCCCGGGCAGGGACAGCGCAATGCGCCGGACATCGTCCTGGTCAGCCATCGCCGCCTACTCCTGCTCCTGGCTCTCCGCGTCCACAGCCGCATTCTCCCCGACCTGGCCACGACCGGAAACCCGGTCTGGACCGCCGGCCGCCGGACACCCAGAATTTGAAACGGATGGTCAGCGGCCGGTCACACTCGAGCCGGGCAGCCCCGGCCACGGCGGGGCAGGACCGCCGCCAGCGGTCCAGTCGTCAACTCAGAGTTGACGCCAGATAATCGTCAACGTAGGGTTGACGCATGGCTAATGAACCAGTCCGGCTGGACGACCTCATCACGCACGTCACCGCGCAGCACCCGGACGGCGGCCCGCTCGCCCACCTCAGCGACGCCATGCTTGCCTCGCAGCGGCTCGGCGATGTCGCTGACCAGCTCATCGGCCACTTCGTCGATCAGGCCCGCCGGTCCGGCGCGTCCTGGAGCGCGATCGGCGAGGCCATGGGCGTCACCAAGCAGGCAGCGCAGCAGCGCTTCGTGCCGAGCGTGCCCGACCTTGACCTCGGCGATTCCAGGCTCAACCGGTTCACTCCCCGGGCCCGCAGCACGATCGTCGCGGCCAGGCGCGAGGCCTTTGTTTCGAAGGGCCGCAAGGTCGGGACCGAGCACTTGCTGCTCGGGCTGCTCAGCGAGCCCGAGGGAGTGGCCGCCAGGGCGATCGCGGCGCTCGGCGTTACGCCGGACCAGATCCGCGACCAGGTGGGAGCCGGGCCGGTTCCGGACCCGGCGCTGGCGCCTAAGCGGCGAGTCCCGTTCACGTCACCGGCCAAGAAGGCCGTCGAGCTGAGCCTGCACGAGGCACTTGCCTTGGGCCACAACTACATCGGGACCGAGCACCTGCTGCTCGGCATCCTGGCGGAAGAACGAGGCACTGGCGCCAAGGCCCTCGGCGAGCTCGGCATCACGCAGGAACCAGCACGAGCCTGGATCGTCCAGGCTCTCGCTGAGCTGGTAGCCGCCCGGTCCGCTGGCCAGTGAGCCCGCGGCCGGCGCCTGGCCCTGGCGCCCGGCCCCGGCGCCCCCCCGGCGTAACCCGTAGAACGCCATGCCGAACGGCTCGCAGCCCGTAGAACGCCATATTGAGCGGGTTGGCGGCCGCTTACCAGCCGCGTCGCTGGGCATAGGACCCGCCTGGCGCCGGTGTTACCAGGATTCGTTATCGCCGAGGTGCCAGTAGATGGCAGTGGCGTCGTCGGCCGGCTTACGCCGCGGCCAGCGCGAGCAGTCCGCGTCGCTCGCCTCGGCGGCGCGGACCTCGCGGACCAGCTCGGCCGGGCCGGACTCGCGCAGCATGGTCACGGCGGCGGGCCACGAGACCAGCCCGTAGCAGTCAACCAGGCGGGCCGCGCCGTCGCTGAGCAGCGCGACGCCCCGCAGCGTGGCGACCGGGAAGACGCCGGTCAGGCTGTTCGCGGCCGCCTCGGGGCTGGCGGCCGCCACCGGATAGCGGCCGGTGCGCCGTTCGTCGGTGATGACCAGCGGCTCGCGGCCGTCTGCGAGGTCCGCGGCGACGGACGAATCGGACAAGACGAGGTACTCGATGCGGTCCCCGCCGCCGCGCAGCGCCGTGACCGTGGCGCGAGGGGTGCGCGGGTTCGACAGGTCGCAGCTGCCGGAGTGCCGGGCACGCACCTGCGCGATGGCGGCAGCCAGCGCGTCAGCCAGCGGCGCTCCCGGACCAGCGAGGATCTCGGCGAGCAGCGCCGTGCCGAGGCTCCGCGCGTACCAGGCAACGCCGTGCACGCATCCGCTGTCCGCGTCCCTGGGAACCTGGGTCGCGCCGTCAAGCAGTACGGCAACGCCGGGCGCGACGGCGGCGAAGTCCTCGTTCGGCCAGCCGGCCGTACCCGCGTCGCTGGCCAGCGTGACCCGCATCCTCGCGGCCTCCCCTTCCCGGTCGTGCTTCCGCGTTCCGCCGCGGGCTATCGTCCCGGCCGCCGCTGCTGATGGGCGCTGCGGTCAGCGGCGCTTGTTAGGCATGGTGCTCCTGTTCCGGGCGGCGATGGTGGCGTTGAGTACCAGCGCGAAGGCGTTCCAGCCGAGATAGGGCACCAGGGCCAATGCCGCCTTGCGGTCGCTGCGCGCGACTTCCCTGGTCAGCGCGACGGTCGAGGCCTCGAGCCCGGCGATCACCGCGACCCCGGCGGCGGGCCGGTGGCCGCGGAAGAACACCCATGGCCATGCCGCGTTGAGGCAGAGGTTGACGCCGAGCATTGCGGCGAGACGGCGGTGCTGCTGCGGGTCGGACCGATTCCAGGCCCGGCCGGTCGCACCGGCGATCAGCCCGTAGAGGACCGTCCACACCTGGCCGATAACGCCACCGGGGGGCTGCCAGCCGGGCAGGTCGAGTTCGCGGTACCAGGCACTGTCGACGTCGGTGGCCGCGCCGCCAAGCACGGCCGTAGCTGCCGTCGCCGCGCCGGTGACCAGGAAAGACTTTGCTGTCATGGCCGCATCCTGCCCGTTCGGCCAGCGCCGAACCACACCGCCAAGGGTCCCCGCCGGTGCAGCGGAAGCGCGCACGGCCAAGGCGGTGTCACGGGAGGCTGCCCTGTCTCGTCTGAGAGTGCGACCGCATCGTCACATTCGAGCAGAGGAGTCGTCATGCGAGTGTTTGTTGCCGGAGCGACCGGCGTGATCGGGCAGCGACTGGTGCCCCGGCTGGTCGCGGCCGGCCACCAGGTAGTCGCCACCACCCGGAGCCCGGCGAAGGCCGATCGCCTGCGTGCGCTCGGCGCGGAGCCTGCGGTGCTGGACGGGCTGGACGCGATGGCCGTCGGCGAGGCGATCGGCCGGGCCGGGCCGGAGGTGGTGATCCACGAGATGACGCAGGTCGGCTCGATCAGCAACCTGCGCCGCTTCGACCGCGTGTTCGCGGTCACTAACCAGCTGCGCACGCAGGGCACCGACAACCTGGTTGCGGCGGCCACGGCCGCCGGCGCCCGCCGGATCATCGCGGCGAGCTTCAGCGGCTGGACCAACAGCCGCACCGGCGGGCCGGTCAAGACCGAGACGGACCCGCTGGACGCCGAGCCGCCGGGCGCGCAGCGGGAGACGGCGGCGGCGATCCGCTACCTGGAGACCACGGTGACCGAGGCGTCGCCCGCCGAGGGGATCGTGCTCAGGTACGGCTCGTTCTACGGGCCCGGCGCGTCCGATGAACTCTTCGGGCTGGTCCGTAAGCGCAAGATGCCGGTGGCCGGGGAAGGCGCGGGAATCTGGTCTTTCATTCACGTCGATGACGCTGCCGCCGCCACCGTCGCCGCGCTGGATCATGGCAGCCGAGGCGTCTACAACATCGTCGACGACGAGCCGGCCAAGGTGGCCGACTGGCTGCCGTACCTGGCGAGCGTGCTGGGTGCCAAGCCGCCGATGCATGTGCCCGTCTGGCTGGCCCGGATGATGGCCGGCGAGGTCGGCGTGTCGATGCTGACCCAGATCCGCGGCTCGTCCAACGCCAAGGCGAAGGCGGAGCTTGACTGGGTGCCGGCCCGGGCGAGCTGGCGGCAGGGCTTCCGGGAGGCCGCCGCCGGGCTGGACGTGGCCGAGCTGCCGGGCGCTGGATCGGTACGCTCGGTTCAGTGAGCATCACCGAGGCATTCGAGGACCTGCGCCCGCTGATGTTCTCGATCGCCTACCGGATGCTGGGCAGCGTGGCGGACGCCGAGGACATCGTGCAGGAGGCGTTCCTGCGCTACCACCGGGTAGTGGCAGGCGGAAATGCCGTCGAGTCGCCGAAAGCATTCTTGTCCTCGGTCACTACCCGGCTGAGCATCGACCAGCTGCGGTCCGCCCGCAGCCGCCGCGAGTCCTACGTCGGTCCCTGGCTGCCCGAGCCGGTGCTGACCGGCGTGGCGGCGGGCGGCACGGCGGCGCTTGCCCCGGTGGCCACTGGCCCGCCGGCGCCGGACCCGGCTGCGCACGCGGAGGACGCCGACTCACTGTCGATGGCGTTCCTGCTGCTGCTCGAACGGCTCAGCCCGACCGAGCGGGCCGTGTTCCTGCTGCACGACGTGTTCGACTACGGCTACGGCGAGATCGCCGCCATCGTCGGCAGGACCGAGGACAACTGCCGCCAGGTTGCCCGCCGGGCGCGACAGCATATTGCCGACCACAGGCCGCGGTTCGAGGCGTCGCGCCGGGAGCGTGATGAGCTTGCCGCGCAGTTCTTCGCCGTCCTCGGCGAGGGCGACATGTCCGGCCTGGTGGACTTGCTGGCGGCTGACGTCGTGGTCTACGGGGACAGCGGCGGGACCCGCCCGTCCTGGCCGCGCCCGATCGCTGGCCGCGACAACGTCCGGCGGCTGGTCGCGAGCCTCAGCCAGCAGGTCCGTGAGCTCGGCGTCATCATGCGCCGCGCCGAGATCAACGGGCAGCCAGGCGCCATGTTCTACGACTCGAGCGGGCTGCTGGTCAGCGTGATCTGCCTGGACATCGCCGGCGGCGTCGTGCAGGCCGTCCGCTCGGTCATCAACCCGGAGAAACTGCACCATCTGGGCCCGCTGTCCGACTTCCGCAGCCACCTCCGCGCGCCCCGCGCCAACAGCGACGGCTGACCCGGCCGGTGATCAGCTGCCTGCGGTCACGGCTTTGAGCTCGTCGAGCGACTCCCGGATCAATTGCGGCAGGTCTTGCTGGCCGGGTTCGCTGGTCCAGCGTTCGAACGCGATCCTGAAGACAGCGATCCCCGCCTCGGCAGCCAGGCTCGCGGCTGGGCCTGGGACGCCGCGCCCGCGCAGCGTGCCGGCGAGTGCCGCGGACAATGACGCGAGCTTGATCAGCTCGCGTTCTTGCAGCTCCGCGTTCGCGGCAATGACGGCCTGGCGCTGCCGGGCGTACTCGCGGCGCTCCTGGAGCAGGGCGCCGGCGGCCTCGAGGGCGGCGGCGATCGCGTCGATCGGCGCTGCGGAGTCAGGAGTGCCGGCCAGGGTGCGCACGAGGAGCTCCTGCAGGGCGCCCGCGCCCGCGAACAGGACCTCGCGTTTGTCGGCGAAGTGCCGGAAGAACGTCCGCTCGGTCAATCCTGCCCGCTCGGCGATCTCCGCCACCGTGGTCTGCTCGAACCCGCGCTCGCCGTAGAGAGCCAGGGCCGCCTGCTCCAGCCGGCCGCGCGCGTCTGGCTCCCACCGGCTCATCCCCCGATGGTACTTGACGGCAGCGACTGACATCAGGTGCTAAGCTGATGACAGCAACTGACATCGGCTGCCTGGCGCAAGTCGTGCGGCGAGGACGGCCGGTCACCTGGAGGTTTTCCATGCGTGTTTTCGTCACCGGCGCGTCCGGCTGGATCGGCTCCGCGGTCGTGCCCGAGCTCATCGGCGCGGGCCATCAGGTCACCGGGCTGGCCCGCTCGGACGCCTCGGCCGCTGCCCTCACCGCCGCCGGAGCGCGGGTCCATCGCGGCACTCTTGATGACCTCGACGGCCTGCGGGATGCCGCAGCCGCATCCGACGGCGTCATCCACCTCGCGTTCAAACACGACCTCGCCTTCACCGGGGACTACCAGGGCGCTGCCGACGCGGACCGCCGCGCCGTCGAGGCTTTCGGCGACGCGCTGGCGGGTTCTGGCCGGCCGTTCGTCATCGCCTCAGGGACGCTCGGGGTCGCACCGGGGCGGGTGGCGACCGAACGCGACGGGCATGGTGTTCCCGACCCGGCGGTGGCCGCCATGGCCGGCGCCGGTCCGATGGCCCGGCGGGCCACCGCCGAACTGGTGCTCTCGCTCGCTTCTCGGGGCATCCGCTCGTCGGTCATGCGGCTCCCGCCGACGAATCACGGCGACGGAGACAACGGCTTCCTGGCGGCCATTGTCGGCATCGCCCGCGACAAGGGAGTCTCCGGTTACATCGGCGACGGGTCCAACCGCTGGCCCGCCGTGCACCGGCTCGATTCGGCGCACCTTTTCCGCCTGGCACTGGAGAACGCCCCGGCCGGATCCACGCTGCACGCGGTCGCCGACGAGGGCGTGCCGATCCGTGACATCGCCGAAGTGATCGGCCGCCACCTTGACGTGCCGGTGGTCTCCATCTCTCCCGAGGACGCGGCCGCGCACTTCACCTGGCTGGCCGGCTTCCTCGGCGCCGACAGCCCGGCGTCGAGCACGCTGACCCGCGAGCTGCTGGGATGGCACCCGGCCCAGCCCGGGCTCATCGACGACCTCGATAAGGGCCATTACTTCCGCTGACCTGGCTCAGCAGAGGGCTTTGCGGAAGATCAGCCCGTGCCGGACGTAGCCCATCCGGTCTTCGTAGAAGGGCACCGACAGCGGGCTGCGGATGTTCGTGTCCAGGGTCACCAGCGTCGCGCCCTGCTCCCGGCCCCACTGCTCAACGACCGTCATCAGGGCAGTGCCAATGCCCGCGCGCCGGTATTCCTCGGCCACCGCCAGCGCAGCGACGTAGACGCACGTGCTGGCGGCGGCGCGGAGCAGCTGGAAGCGGGCGCCTGGCAGCGGGCCCTCCAGGGTCGCCACGACGAACCCGGCTACCTGGCCGCCCACCGTGGCGACCAGCCGCCGTGCTGGCAGGCCGCCGCCTGGGTCCTCGTGCTCGAACCAGTCGGCTAGGCCTGCCTCGGCGGGCAGCTGGAAGCTCTGCGGATCCTGGCCGACGTAGTAGCGGGCCGCATCGAGCCAGGCGACGGCGCAGGCTGCCCCGTCACCGGCCCGGAACGCGCGGACTTCGATGTCCTGCATCGTGCCTGAGCACCTCCGTGTTGAGCCGTTCGCTAATCAGCCGTGGTCGCTCGTGGCACCGGCGGCTGCGCCGCTGGTGACTGAGCCTCGATCGCTGCCGCTGCCTGGCGGGCGCGCGCGGCGATCTCGTCTGACTGCGGCCAGCCTGACCACCAGCCTGGCCGCAGCATGGCCTCGCCTCGCTCGACGGTCGCGGCCAGTTCCCTGGCTGCGACGGCCAGCGGGCGGAACCGGATCGCGTGGCCGAGGTGATCAAGCTCAACCGTAGCCAGCCGGCGCCGGGAGTAGTAGCCGGCCAGCACCGCGTCGACCCGGGTAATGTCCGGTGGCGCGGGGCGGCCTGCCACCGACCCGAACGCGCAGCCGTAGAGCAGCACGCCAAGCGCCGCGACCGCCGGGCCCTGCCCGGCGCCGTCCCAGTCGAACAGGACGAGACGGCCGCCCGGCGTGCGCAGCACGTTGCCCGGCTGGCAGTCGAGATGAACCAGGCTGAACGGCGCCTGCTCGCAGCCATCGGTATCCAGCAGCGCCGTCCGCATCTCCTCGTACTGCGCCAGCAGCGGGCCAGGCACCCGGCCGTCGACTTCGGCCAGCCGGGCCAGGCCGAAGTCAAGGTCGTCGCGAGGCAGCGCGGCCGCCCGCTGCGACAGGTACCGGTCCGTGCTCAGCGAAGGCGCCAGCGCGTGCATCCGGCCGAGGATCTCGCCAAGGGAGTGCAGTGCCGAGGGCGTCAGCCTCGGCGTGCTGCCAGGGATGAACCTGGTCACCAGCACGTCCCGGCCGTCCAGTGACGCCACCCGCGAGCTGTCGGCCGCGGTCACCACCCGCTCGGCCGGGATGCGCTCGCGCGCCATCAGCCGCAGCACGGCGGCTTGGCCCTCGGTTCGCTCCGGCGGGTACGTCCGCGGGAAGATCCGTGCTACCCAGCTGTGCCCGGCATCTCGGTCAAGCCGCCAGACCGCCTTCTGCCGCTCGTGATAGAACGCGGACGCCGCAGCGACAGTCGTCCTGTAGTGCCGCTGCACCAGCGTGACCAGCGCCGACAACTCGGCCTGCTGTTCGGCGGCCGACAGCTCAGCACTGTTGGGCATTACTCATTTCCTCTGGCTTCGGGGACGGCGAGCTCCGCGGCCTCGAAGGCGACGGCCGGCGCCGCCTCGTCCAGAGCTTGCACACAGCGATCGTCCCCAGCGAGGGCTACTACATGCTCTGCTGCACCGAGCAGCAGCCCGGCGCCTGGTGCCCGCGGTGAGTCAGTCGGGCCGAGATCCGGGCAAGCTGCGCCGACGGCTGGAACGTCGAGTGGATCGCGGCCGCAGGGTCCGGGTTTGCTACGGTCCCGGCGATGCGCTGCGTGGCTTGCGATGATCACCAGGACATGATTCCCGGTAGCCGGTGACGGGGCCGCCCCGTAACATCAGCGCCATGGGCTTCCTTTGACTTTGACCTAGACCTGCGGCCCGCGGCCCGCCCTTCCTGTCTGACCTGGCCGGTTAGACCTGGAAGGACGACACGTGACACGCATGACATTCCGGTCCCGGCGGCCCGCGCTGACCGGCGCCGCGGTTCTCGCGGCGGCGCTCGCCGTCGAGCTAGTCGACGAGCTTGTTGACGGCACCAAGGGCGCGACGCTCCCGCTCATCCGGCATGACCTGGCGCTGAGTTACGGGCAGATCGGCCTGCTCGCATCGGTTCCGCTGCTGCTCGGCAGCGTGCTTGAACTCCCGCTCGGGGTACTGGCCGGGCACGGCAGGCGGCAGCGCGTCGCGGTGCTGGCCGGCGGCGTGGTGTTCACCGGCTCGCTGGCCGCCGCCGCCACGGCGCGCTCGTTCGCGGCGCTGCTGATCGCGTTCGTGGCCTTCTTCCCGGCGTCCGGGGCGTTCGTCAGCCTGACCCAGTCCGGCCTGATGGACGCCGCCCCGGCCCGGCAGGCACAGCACATGGCGCGCTGGAACCTGGCCGGCTCGGCGGGCGCGGTGGCCGGGCCAGTGCTGCTGATCGCCGTGCTTGCCGCCGGGGGCGGCTGGCGGGCCGCCTACCTGGTGCTTGCCGTCTGCGCCGCGCTCGCCTGGGTAGGCGTGGCCCGCCACGGCCCGCGGCCGGCGCCAGGACCGGGGGCAGCGCCGGGACCAGGGGCGGCGCCGGGATCCGGGGCGGTCGGGACCAGCGGGGCGGCGGCTGGCGCTGACCCTGGCGCCGCTGACCAGCCCGCTGCCGCTGACCCTGGCGCCGCTGACCAGCCCGCCGCCGCTGACCACCCCGCTGCCGCTGACCCTGGCGCCGCTGACCAGCCGACCACCGCTGACCAGCCCGCCGCCGCTGACCAGCCGACCACCGCTGACCCGGGCCTGGCCGGCGCCGGCCGGCGGGTGCGCCGCGCCCTTCGGCGGCCTGGGGTAATCCGCTGGCTTGTCCTGCTCCAGGTAGCTGACCTGCTGCTGGACGTGCTTACCGGGTTCCTGGCGATCTACCTGGTGGACATCGTGCACGCCACGGCGGCCGAGGCAGCGGCGGGCGTCGCGGTCCGGCTGGTGGCCGGCCTGGCCGGGGACGCCGCGCTTGTCCGGGTGCTCGAGCAGGTGCCCGGCCGCCGGGTGCTCGCCGCGAGCGCCGCGGCGGCGGCGCTGCTTTACCCGGGCTTCCTGCTGGTGCCCGGGTACTGGCCGCATCTGGCCGCGCTGGCCGGGCTGAGCTTCGCCACCGCGCCGTGGTACCCGCTGCTGCAGGCCGGCCTGTACGGCAGCCTGCCCGGCGAGAGCGGCGTCGCGGTGACCCTCGGCAGCGCGGCGAGCCTGGCCGGCGGCATCGGCCCGCTGGCCGCTGGTTTCCTGGCGGAGCGATTCGGGCTGGGCTGGGCGCTGGCCGGCCTCGCCCTCGCCCCGGTGTGCCTGCTGGCCGGGCTCCGCGGGCGCCGGTAGCGGTTCTGCGGTAGGGGCTGGCTCGGGCTGGCGGCGTTAGCTGCGGGCGTGCGCAAGCTGCAGTTCGTGCGGCTCGCGCAGCCAGTCCAGGGTGAGCCGGGGGTCGGCGCTGGCCGCGCCGCTGGCCAGGCCGTCCAGGTAAGCGAAGTCAGCCGCGACCCGGCGGCGGAACTCGGCCCCGTCGCCCACGGCGCCGTGACCGGGCACGATCTGCCGGACGCCGGTCAGCGCGGCCAGCCGCTGCAGCCCGGTGCGGTAGTCGCCGAGCGGATCGGGCTCGGCCAGGTCGAGCAGCGGGATCTCCACGTCCGAGAGCATGTCGCCGGCCAGCAGCGTGCCGGTACCCGGCAGGAACACCGCACCGTGGCCGGGCGCGTGACCGTCATGCGTGATGACCAGCGCCTGCGGGCCGTCCCACGGGATCGCGCCGGCGCCCGGCGCGAGGGCGGTGAGCTGACCGAGGAGGGCCAGGTCATGGCCGGGTGCCGCCTCCTGCACCGCGCTGATCAGCCCGTTCCGCTCGGCGGCAGCGGTGCTGACCGCCCGGGGCGCGGCGTACCTGGGCACGTCGCCGAGGCCGCGGGACCACAGGACATGGTCCCAGTGCGGGTGAGTGGCGAAGCCGGCCTGCGGACGCAGGCCGGCGGCGGTGATTTCGGCGGCGAGGGCGGCCAGCTCGGCGGCCGTCACCGCCGGATCGATGACCAGGCACTGACCGGCCCGGCTGGCCACCACGGTCGTCGTGGTAATGAAAATCTCGCTGGTGGCGACAAGCACGCCCGGTGCGATCTCGCTGAGTCGGCGCATCTGGCTTGTCTACCAGGTCCGGGCGCCGGCGGGTCTCCGGGCTCGACGCCGGAAAAGAACAGCGGCACCCCCGTTCGCACGGGGATGCCGCTGCTGCTATCGCGGAGTGGCCTCAGGCTGCGGGGCCGGGATTCGTGGTGAACTGCTGCCGGTCGTTCACAGTCGCGCCGCTGACGATCTCCGGGTCGACCCGCAGCACGTTCGCCGGGTGCTTGCTGCCGCCGTTGAGCGTCAGCGCCAGCGGGTCCGCCGTGGACTGGTCCGCGCCGTTCACCCACGGGCAGTAGTTGCCCGGGACTCGGCAGTCGCCGCCGAGGCCGTTCGCGGCGTCGCCGACCCAGAACGAGTCGCCGGTGACACCGCGGCAGGACACGAGCTTGACGCGCTGGCTGACGCTGCCCCTGGTGACTCCGACGCACAGGCCGCTCTCGTTGGAGTCCGGTGCGAACTTGGACTGGAAAACGTCCCAGAACGGCGGGTAGTTGATGCAGGCGTACGACGTCGCCGGGATCTCCCCGTTGCCGCCGTCATTCGGGCAGAACTGGCCGAGGAAACCGACGAAACCAGCCGTGAAGTCCTCGTTCACCTTGGCGTTGCCGGCCCGGCGCAGGTTGATGGCATTGCCGTTGGCGCCCCCCACGGCGTTCTGGATGAACGCCGCCGGCCCCGTGATGTCGAGCTGCTTGTTGGAGAGGTCGAAGCAGAGGCCGCCGCAGACCGTCGTCGCGTTCTTGATGGCGTGCGGCTTTGCGGTTGCGCTCGCGGCGCCGGCCGCCGCGAGGCCGAGGGACGCGGTGACAGCGGCTGATGCCGCGACCACGCAGAGCCCCCTCATAAAGCGGTTGCGCATGATGCTTCCTTCCTGTGGTTCGCTGGGCCGGCCACCATCTCGGTGGCGCGGGCGGTAAGGCTCGGGCCGGCCGCGGCTTATGTTGGCTGTTACTCCTTGTGCTCCCGCCCTGTCAGCCAGTGGTCGACACCTTACCACGGGTAGTCACTCGATTACCCTAAGCGAGAGCGCGCCGTGGACCGTCATCTTCGCGGCTGGCCGGACTTACATGAGGTTGACGTGCTCGGCGTCAATGCGGTTGACGCGTTCCGGCGAATTCAGCGAATTATTTTTTTGGCTGTGAATATGAGTCCGATAAATGCCCAAATTTGCCACAGATTAATCAGATCAATCGTGCTGGATAAGGTCGCCTGAGGCAATATGCATTTTTCTCGTGATCAATATGAACACAAGAGAATGTAATCCTCAATTTGGGGTTCAATCAGGTGTAGCTGGCACATAGCGGCCAACCAGAGGCGTCCCGGACGCCGGCGTCATGATGATCATCGGCTGGCGTGCCCGGGCTGGCCCGTGTTCCCGCGCCGCGGCCTATTCGGCTGGCGTGCCCGGGCTGGCCCGTGTTCCCGCGCAGCAAGCCATGCCGCCCCGCCCCCCGTAACCCCATGAATGTGACAGCCACCGCGTCAGAACCCTTTGATTGCCACATCCACCGGCTTAGAACCAGGCCCAGCGGGGCCCGCCCCGCATGCCGCCCCGCCCCCCGTAACCCCATGAATGTGACAGCCACCGGGTCAGAACCCTTTGATTGCCACATTCATCGGGTTGGGACCGGGCCGCCAGCCGCCGGGCGGGCGGCGGCTAGCCGGCCGCGGGCTGGCTGTCGTCCGGGTCGGCAGGCTCGGCTGAGCCGGCGATCGCCGGGTCGACCGAGCCGGACAGGCTCTTCTTTACCGATTCCAGGATGGTCAGCCCCTGGCCGACCAGGCCGGCCGCGATCTCGCTGAGTCCGTCCGCGCCGTTGAGCACGCTCACGTTCGCCCCGGCCAGGCCGCCTGCCGCCTCGCGCACGATCTGCGGCAGCTGGTCGATGAGCATCCGGTCCAGCGCGATCCGCTGGTGCGAGGCCGCCGCCTCAGCCTGGAACTTGACTCGCTGGGCGTCGGCCTGCGCGAGGATGCGCACCTTCTCCGCCTCCGCCTCGGCGGGCCTGACCACCTCGGCGACGAGCTGCCGCTGCCGTAGCTCGGCCTGCTTGTGCGCCAGCTCGGTCTGCGCGGCCAGCACGCCCATCGGTCGCCTGCGCCTGCGCGAGCGGCCCGGCCTGCGCAGCCTGAGCCTGGGCCTTGTCCATCTCCGCCTTGTACTGCGCCTGCACCACGGAGGTCTGCCTGGCGTACTCGGCCTGCTTGCGCTGTGACTCCTGCTGAGCCTCGGCGGCGGCCTGGTTCGCCTGCGCCTGGGCGATCTGCGCCTGCCGCTGGATCGCGGCATTGTGCGGGGCGGCCATCGCGTCGATGTAGCCGGAGTTCATGTCGTCGATGGACTGAATCTGCAGCGAGTCGACGGTGAGGCCGATCTTGACCATCTCCGCCTTCGAGCCGTCGAGCACCTCGCTGGCCAGTTTCTGCCGCTCGGTGACGATCTCCTCGACCGTCATCGAGCCGATGATCGAGCGGAGATGCCCGGCGAAGATCCGGCCGGTCAGCGTCGACATCTGATCCTGGTCGGACAGGAACCGCTGGCCCGCGTTGACGATGCTCTCCTCGTCGTTGCCGACTTTGAAGGCGATCACCGAGCGGACATTCAGCGAGATGCCCTGCTTCGTGACGCATTGCTCGGCGACTTCGGCCTCGCACATCGCAAGCGTGAGGAAGCGAACCTTGCGGATGAACGGGACTATAAAGGCGCCGTGGCCGGTCACGACGCGAAACGGCGCGCCGTTGCGGCCGTACCGGCCGCCGGAAACCAGCATTGCCTCATCGGGCGCCGGAACGCGGTAACCGAACATGTCTCATCTCCATGGGGTTGCCGGGAGCCGTGCCCCCGGGCGGTCATTGTTTGCTCGGTCTCATCAGGCCGCCTGCCAGCTTCGGCAACACTCGCCGCTCACCAGCTCCGCCAGCCAGGCCCACCGGCCCGGCCAGCCCCACCGGCCCGGCCGCCCCACCGGCCCGGCCAGCCCCACCCGCCCGGCCAGCCGCATCACGTCCACCGGTCGGCCGCGTCATCCAGCAACGGGCCGGTCGGGTCAGTCCATTCGCTGACGTCGACGGACCTGGCGCCACGCGATTCGATGACCAGGACCGTGGCACCTTTCGCTATCGGCTCCGGCGACCATGCGATGTAGGACTCGGACCCGCCACGGACCTTGACCAGCACTTCACCGGGCCCGCGCTGGCCCCGCGTGCCGATGGTGAGAACGCCGATGGAGCCGATGAGGGACTCTTCCCGAGGCATTGACAGCCACTCCTCATGCCACCCCAGACCTGGCTGCTCACACTATCGCCGTCGGCGCTCCCCGGGGCGACCGGGGAGGATCAGCCGGGAATGCCGCCCGGGAGGATCAGCCGGGCAGTGCCGCGGTGACGTCGATCTCGACTAGCTGGCCGGTGAAGCCGAGCTGCGCCACGCCGAGCAGCGTGCTCGCCGACTCAAGCGCCGCCGCGATCGGGGACTCGCGCAGCAGGCGCCACACCTCGGCGAGGACCGGCTGCTCGGCGGAGACAACGTAGATCACGGTGCGGACCACGTCGGCCGGTGTCGCCCCGGCGCTTGCCAGCGCGATCCCGATGTTGTCGGCTACCCGCCCGACCTGAGCTGCCAGGTCCCCCGGGCCGGTCAGCTCGCCCTGCTCGTCAAGCGGGCACTGCCCGGCGAGGAACACCAGCCGCGCCGCCTGGACAGTGGTCACATGGTGATAGCCGGGCGTCTCGTGCAGGCCGGCCGGATTCGACAGGTCAGGCATAGGGCCATAGTGCCGGCCAGCCCGTCCTGGCCGCAAACGGCTTTCGCCGCGTCGCACCCGCCGCCTGCTGGCCTCCCCGGCCTGCGAGCATGGACCGGGTCACCGCCGGGAAGCTGCCGCATCCCGGCGGCGTTGACACTGTCCGCGGGCTGCCGCCCGCGCTGATCTCGCAGACTGCGGAAAGGCTGACTGTTCATGGCTGATGCTGCGCCGGACATATCATCCGCGACCCTGGACGACCCGTTCGCGGTGCTTGCCGGGCCGCTGGCGGGCACGTCCCGGCTGTCGCTTGAGGTCACCGAGACGGGGCAGCTGACCCCGCACATGCGCCGCCTGCGGCTCACCGCGCCGCAGCTGGCCGGCTTCGGCTATGCCGCCCGGCCAGGACGTGATGCTGCTCGTCGGCGTCGAGGGCAACCGGCCGGTCCGCAGGCGATACACGATCCGCGACCTGGACCAGGCCAGCCAGACCGTCACTCTCGACGTGGTGCTGCACGGCGACGGACCGGGCGAGCGCTGGGTGCGGGCGGCCCGGCCGGGAGACAAGATCGAGGGGATCGGGCCGCGGGGAAAGATCACGACGGCGGAGGGGGCGGACTGGCACCTCTTCGTCGGCGACGAGTCGGCCCTGCCGGCGATCTTCCGGATGGCCGAGTCGCTGCCCTGCGGCGCCCAGGCCCGGGTGCTGCTCGAGATCCCCGGTCCAGAAGACGAGCAGGACCTGCACGCCGTGGCCAGCACGCACGTCACCTGGCTGCACCGGGCAGGCGGTCCGGCCGGCGAGCCGGCCGCGCTGGCGGCGGCCACCGCGCAGGTACCGCTGCCGCCCGGCCAGGGGCATGCGTACCTGCTGGGCGAGGCGCGGGTGGTGGCCAGGCTCCGCGAGGTGCTGGCCGGCCGGGGCCTGGACGCGGGCCAGGTCTCGCCGAAGGCCTACTGGGGCCGTGGCCGGGCCAACGCCAGCCACGGCGAGCCGGCCAAGGACTCCTGAGGGCCGCCGCCCGCGCCGGGCCGCTCGCTTGCCTCATGATCACGGGAAGTTTCCGGCACCGTGCCGTCAGACTCCCGCGAACAGGATTCGGGCCGCAGCCTAGCCGGGCCGCACGGGCCAGGGCTCGCCGGTGGCGGCGCTGATCTCGGCCGGCCCGGGCAGCGCCGCCTGGGCGCCCGGGCTGGTGGTCGCCGTCGCGCCGGCCGCGCACGCGGCCCGCAGCGCGGCGGCCGGGGCCACCCCGGCCGCCAGCGTCACGGCGAGCGCGGCCACGAACGCGTCGCCGGCCCCGACGGCATCCACGCTGCGGACGCTGAACCCGGGCACGGTCTCGGTGCCCGCCTGGCCGGCCAGCGCGGCGCCGTGCGCGCCCGCCGTGACCACCGCATGCCGGGCGCCCAGGGCGGCCAGGCCGGCCGCGGCGTCCGCCGCATCCCGCAGGCCAGCCACCGCGCGCCCAAGCAGCGCCGAGGCCTCCGACTCGTTGACCACCAGCCAGTCAACGCCGGCCGCCAGCAGCGCCGCCGCCCCGTCCGGCACCGGGGCGAGGTTCAGCAGGCAGGGCGGCCGCCGCCCGCTTTGGCTGGCACCGCTCCCCCGCCGGACGCTCCCCCGCCAGGCACCGCACCACTGCCGGGCACCGCGCCCACCGCCAGGCACCGCACCACTGCCGGGCACCGCACCACTGCCGGGCAGTCCCCCGCCGGCCACGGCCCCCCGCTGGGCACTGCTATCCCGCCGAGCACCGCGGCGAGCGCCGCCGCGGGAACCTCGGCGGACAGCACCAGCAGGTCGGCGAGCCCGGCCAGCGCCGCCGCGGCCTCCTGCGGCGCCGGCCTGGCCGTTCGCCCCGGGCGCGACCGTGATCATGTTCTCGCCGGCCGCGTCCACCGTGATCAGGGCGAGCCCGGTGGCGCAGCCGGGGACGGCCCGTACCGGCGCCAGGTCGATGCCCTCGGCGGCGAGCGCGGCCGTGATCTGGCCGCCGAACTCGTCCGTCGCCCGACGCAGCCGGCCATCCGCACGGCGCCGCCCAGCCGCGCCGCCGCGACCGCCTGGTTGGCGCCCTTGCCGCCCGGCCCGATGACCGCCCAGGCGCCAAGCACCGTCTCGCCGGGGCCGGGCAGCCGGCTGACGGAGACCGAGATGTCCATGTTCAGGCTGCCGATGACGGTCAGCCGCGGTCGGCCTGGCATGGTGGCATCCTCCTGGCTGCGCGGGCCTGCGCCGCCGGCTGGCGTGCGTTAACCATGGCGCCGGCCGCCGACTGGTCAGCGCGGCCGCCCGCACCGAGCGCGGCCGCAGCCGGCTGCACCACGCGGCCACGGCGGCCCGGCCGCGCAGCGCCGGCCTCGCGCTCGTCGGATGCCCAGGCTATGTACCCGTCCGGCCGGACCAGCATCGCGGCCGGCAGCCGCGTCCCGGCGCAGTGCCGGTACCGCACCAGCCTGACATGGCCGGGCAGCGCCTCGCCGCCAGCCGCGGCGGCCGGGCCCGCGGCCGCCTCGAGCAGCACGAACTTGCCCTCGCTGAACAGGTCGTACAGCCGCACGCCTGTGCCGTCCGGCAGCGTCAGCCGGCCGCGCGGCAGCCGCGCTCCGGCTAGCTGGTGCACTGCCAGCCGGCTAGCCGCTTTTCTGCTGTAACGGGAACTGGCCGGGGCCGGCCGGTACCGGATAGCGACGCCCGAGTAGGTGCTGGCCAGCCATGACTGCACCGGCGGCAGCGGAGCGATCAGCCGGTGCGCCGCCCAGCGGACGGCCCGCCGCCGCGTCGTACTGGCCGTGTTCAGCCGGAACTGCCGCCCGGTCAGCGCCAGGACCGCGGCGCCGACCGGGTGCCGTTCGGCGTGATAGGAGTCGAGCAACCAGTCCGGCGCCCAGCCAGCCAGCCGCGCGCCGAGCTTCCAGCCCAGGTTCACCGCATCCTGCAGGCCGGTGTTCATGCCCTGGGCGCCGGCCGGCGAATGGGTGTGCGCCGCGTCTCCGGCCAGCAGGACCCGGCCCTGGCGGTAAGCCGGGACCTGCCGGCTCTCGCTGCGGTACCGGCCCGACCAGTACATGTCCCGCGGGCCGAAGTCCTGCCCGGTGACGTGCGCGAGGCTGGTGCGCACCTCGTCCAGGGTCACCGGCTCGGTCACCGGCACGTCCGCCCGCCGGTAGTCATAGAGCACCGTCCGGCACGTCCCGTCACGGAACGGGAAGACCAGCAGCATGCCGTTCTCCGACAGGTCGCCGTAGGCGTCGGTCATCGGCAGCCCGTCAAGGCTCAGGTCGGCCAGGATCACCGAGCCGGGGTTGGGCGCGCCAGGGAACGGCATGCCGAGGCTGCGCCGGACGAAGCTGCGGATGCCGTCGCAGCCCACCACGTAGTCAGCCCGCTCGGTCCGGCCGTCGGCCAGCGTTACCCGGGCCTCTGTCGTCGTCCTGCTCGATCCGCACGATCTCGGACGACCAGCGGATTTCCGCCCCGAGTTCGGCGGCCCTGGCGGCGAGCAGGCTCTCGATCTGGCTCTGCGGGATATCGAGAAGGTACGGGAAATCTGAATCGAGCCGGCCGAATCTGATCGCCGCGCCGCGCGGGCCGAGCGGAAAAGACGGAACGGCGAGCCCGGCCTCGGTAAATCCTTCGGCCTGGCCGCGCAGGTCGAGCATTTCCATGCTCCTGGCGTGCAGGCAGATCGCCCGTGGAATCGGCCCGAAACCCTTGCCGCCGCTCGAGCACCACGCATCGCAGGCCGGCCAGCGCCAGTTCCGACGCAAGCGCCAGCCCGGTCGGCCCGGCTCCCGCCACGATCACGCCGGCACGCGCGGCTGCCATTCCTCCTCCTCGCCTTTCCGCACCGGACCTGCCAAGATGTCCGGGCCGGCCGGGCAGCCGCGGGGGTCGCGCCCAGCACGCTGCAGCATGCGCTCGGGCAGGCTGAGCCCGCCCGGTAGGCACGGGGACTCCGAGACACCGTAGGCCAACAGCCCGTTCTTTCTCAATATGGGCGGACCTGTTCCATAATTGGTTGATCAGCCGACGACCGCAGCGGAAGGGGGCGCTTGCCGTGACGTCCGGTATTACCACGGAGATGTCAGCGCTCCTGTCGAACGCCTCGGCGCGGACGCTGATCTTCGGCATCGACAAGACCGGGCGCATCATCCAGCATGACCGCAATGCGGCGGATATCCTCGCATTTCCGCGCGATGCCCTGCTCGGTGCCGAGATCAGCAGCCTGCTCGCCGATCCGGCCGCGCATGCGGCGACACTTGACGGCCTGCTCAACGCGGCCCTGGCCGACCGCGAGGGCACCGCGGTCCTGGCGCTGCTGACCGGCCCCGGCGGGCACGTCGACTCGGTGGTCACGCTGCAGCCCATGCGGTCCAACGACCCCAATCTCGCCGCGCTTGCGCTGCTGCGCATCCCGCCACCGTCCGAGGGGCGGTTCCTCGACCCGGCGGTGATGCGGCACGCGCTGCTCGACGGCGCGTTCAAGCGGATCGGCGGCGCGCTGGACATCGACCAGCTGGCGCGCGAGTTCGTCAACATCGTGGTCCCGCACTTCGCCAACTCGGCCGGGCTGCTGCTGCTGGAGAGCCTGGTCGGCTGGGGACGAGATGCCGATGGACTCGCCGGACGGCTCGCATCTGCTGCGGCGGCTCGCCGTCGCCTACGACGACGGTGATCCCGGCTGGGACGCGGCCTTCCCGACCGGCGAGATCCTGCGCTACCCGCCGGGCACGCCCTATACGCAGTGCATGGACACCGGCCAGCCGGTCCGCGAGCCGAACCTCGGCGACGCGAATGCCACCCGGATCGCCACGTCCTGGCTGCGCAGGCCGGTGGCCAGGCTGCTGTCCGGCACGTCCATGCTGCTGCTGCCGCTGATCGCGCGGGACGTCACGCTCGGCTTCTTCGTCTGCACCCGCGGCGAGGGCTACCGCCGGTTCGACGCCTACGACACCGAGATCGGGATGGAGTTCGCCACCCGGGCGGCGATCTTCATCGATAACGCCCGCCGGTACAGCCGGGAACGCGCCACCGCGCTCACCCTGCAGCGCAGCCTGCTGCCGACCGGGCTGTCCGCGCCGTCATCGGTCGAGGTGCGGCACCGCTACCTGCCGGGCAGCAAGATGATCGAGGTGGGCGGCGACTGGTACGAGTCGATCGCGCTGCCCGGCGGGCGGGTCGCGCTCGTCGTCGGCGACGTAGCCGGGCATGGCGTGCGCGCCGCGGTCACCATGGGCAGGCTGCGGACCGCCATCCACACCCTGGCCATGCTGGAGATGCCGCCCGCGCAGACCCTGCAGCAGCTGAACGAGCTGATGCACGAGCTCGGCGAGCGGGAGCCGCACTTCGCCACCTGCGTTTACGCGATCTTCGACGCGGTGTCCGGAACGCTCGAGGTCGCGTCGGCTGGCCACCTGCCGCCGCTGCTTGTGCGGCCGGACGACACCGTCGAGTTCCTCGACGTCTCGCCGGCGCCGCCGCTCGGCGTCGGCTCCGGGCCGATCCGGAGCAGGTCGATCAAGATCGACGACGGCAGCCTGCTGGTGCTCTACACCGACGGCCTGGTGGAGAACAGGACCCGCGACATCGACGAGGGACTGCGGCTGCTCGGCGAGATATTCGGCCCCGGCGCCGCCGGCCGGCCGCTGGAGGATCTCTGCCGGGCGACGCTGGCCAGCGTCTACGCGGATCACCAGCGCGACGACATCGCGCTGCTGATCGCAAGGCTGAGCCGGCTCGCGCCGGAACGGCACGTCAGCTGGACGCTGCCGCCCGAGCTGACGTCGGCGCGCCGCGCCCGCGGGCTCATCCGGCGGCCGCTGACCCGCTGGGAGCTCTCCGACCTCATCCCGGTCACCGAGCTGCTGGTCTCCGAGCTGGTCACGAACGCGGTCAGGTACGCCCAGGGCACGATCGGGCTGCGGCTGGTCCTCGAGGGCGGGCTGGTCTGCGAGGTGCTGGACAATTCCGCGGCGCTGCCCAGGCTACGGAACCCGGGCAACGAGGACGAGCGCGGCCGCGGACTGCAGGTCGTCAGCCAGATGGCCCAGCGGTGGGGCACCAGGCGGACATCGGCGGGCAAGGTGGTCTGGTCCGAGCAGGCGATCCCCCGCCGCTGAGGACAGACCGGCGGCAGCTCATTCCCCGCCAGCTCATCCCCCGCCAGCTCACCCCCCGCCAGCTCACCCCCCGCCAGCTCACCCCCCGCCAGCTCGCCCCGCGGCAGCTCACCCCGCGGCAGCTCACCCGGCGACGGCAACCCGATGGATGTGACTTTCATTGGGTTGGGTGCCAGTGATTGCCACATTCATCGGGTTGCCAAGGGCCGGGGCGGGCCCGGGGCGGGGCAAGCCGGGGTCGGGGCGGGGCGAGTGGGGCGGGGCGAGTGGGGCGGGCGGGGGCGAGCGGGCCGGGCAGGGGCGAGTGGGGCGAGGCGGGCCGAAGGCGAGCGGGCCGGGCAAGGCGGGCCGGGGGCGAGCCGGGCAGCGCGGGCCTGGCCGCCCCGGCCGGGACGAGTGGGGCGGGGCGGGCCGGGGGCGAGCGGGCCGGGCAGGGCGGGCCGGGGCCGGGCCGGCCGGGCGGGCCGGGCAGGGCGGGCGGGGCGGGGCGGGCAGGGCCAGGCGTTACGGGCCGGGGCGAGCGGGGCGGGGCGGCGTCACTGGCCGGTTACCTGCTGCCAGTTGGCGACGGACGGATGCCGCCGGGCGGCCGGGCCGGCCGCCGAAGGCACGCAGGATGTTGCCGGTGATCCGGCCGATGACCTCGGACGCGCAGTGCGTTACCGCGCCATGGCCGGCCCGCTGGCGGCGGGAGGCGCAGCCGCTGCGGTCGTGGCCGAGGGCGGGAATCCAGTTGCTCGTCCCGGTGTCCAGCACTCCCGCCCCGCCGCGGGAATCGGTGTAATACGTCATGTCCGAGTAGAACGCGCCGATCTCCGTCTGGCCCAGGCCCAGCGGGATCGGCGAGTGCGCCAGCACCTGGACGTTGGCCGGGTGGATCATCGCCGCGTAGAAGTGGTCGACCGTCCGCGCCGACCACCCCGGGCACGGCTGACCCGTCCCGCAGGCCGGTCCCCCGGTACACCCAGGATGAGGCGTCTGCCACCACCAGGCTGACCTGACGGCCCGGGCTCGAGGAAACCCGCGTACATCTCGCCGACGAAGCCGCTCTCCGGCCAGTCGGTTGGCGGCGATCCCCAGGTGTTGCCGGTGACCTGCAGGGGGCTGGCCTTCCCGGCGAGCGGATCGGCCCGCGCGTCCCGGTAGTCCACTTCCTCGCGGCCGGGCCCGAGCGGCGAACCGCGCAGCCGGACGTGCCGCAGGATCGGGCTGGCCCCGAAGAACACGATGTTCATGCCGCGGTCGTGGGCGGCCACCGCGGCTGTCCGCCCGGCCAGCGACCAGCACTCGTCATGGCCGAGGGACAGCAGCGCGCGATGATGCAGCAGGAAGCGCGGATGCTGGGCGATCGCCGTGGTCGGTCGCGTAGGTCACGTCCAGCCCGTGCTTCTCGGCGAACCGGACCAGCGGGTACTCCAGCTTCAGGAAGTTCCCCGACCCGTCCTCGGCCCCGTACGGCCGGTCGAAGGACACCACCCGCGCCCTGGAGCACAACGGATACTCCCCGGCCGGGCAGCTGCCCAGGCCCTGGTAGTAGTCGTAGCCGCCCCACGGGTTCCACGCCTGCCAGGTGAGCACGTCGTTCTGCACCACGTACGTGGCCCGGCTTGCCGGATCCCAGACCGTCAGCGGCACGTAGCTCTGCTGCCCGCCGCGTGCCGACCAGCTTGATCAGGTAGTCGCCCGGCACGAACGCGGCGGACACCGTGAATGCGGCCGAAGGCCGCCAGTTGTCGCACGCCACCATATTGATGCCGGCCGTCACCGGGCAGCCGCGGCTGGCACTTTCCGGCGATTTCCGCGGACTGTCCATATCAGCCGGGCGCCGGTTCCCCGGTAATATCCCATCCGGAATGCCTCGGCGCGGAATCTGGCCGCGGCGGTCGTGACATACAGCTTCATCCGCTGACCTTGCCGGGCATAGGTCCGATTGGCAAATCCGGCAATGTGGCCCTTCGGGTGGCGGATTCGCCACGCCGTGGTGCCTAACCGGCTGTTCTCCGCGACCACCCAGGACGCCCGCGCGCCGTCCGGCCCTGGCCGGGTCGCGCCTGCCCGCGTGCCTAAGCCGGCCGCGGCGGCCGCCCCGCCGCCGCCGCGGCGGCCCGGCGGCAGCCCGCGCCGCCGCCGGCTGCTCCGGCCGGGCTGGCAGCCTGGATCCCGGCGCCGGGACGTGACCTGCGGCTGCGGAGCGCCCCCGGCCGCTGCCGATACATCGCTCAGGCTGTGCCTGGTGAGCGCGACGCCGGCCGCCGCCACCACGGCCGAGCGCCACGAGCGCGGCCAGCCCGGCCAGCGCCGCCCGGGCACCCGGCCGCCTCGGCCGGCCGCCATCAGGCCCGCTCCCGTGTGCATGGCTCAGCCCTCCCGCCTGCCACCAGGCCGGCCTGACTGCCGCAGGCCGCCCGCCGCAGCGCAAACGCGGCACCGCTGCCCGAGCGTGCCGCGGTTGATCTGCGCGCAGGTGGCCTGTGCGCAGGCTGCCGGTGCACCCGTGGTCCGTGCGCACCTGGTCTCGGCGCACCTGATCTGTACGCAGGTGCTGCGTGCGCATTTGACCGGTATGAATCCGGCCGGGACGCGAAATGAACCGTGCGCAGCTGATCAGTGCGTACTTCGACTTGGCACGCTTGATCTTCACATCGGCAATTCTATGGCCGTCGAGCAGGTCCGACAATAAAGGTTACCCAGTCCCCGGACATAGGCCGTTAAATGACGAGTCAACGGTGCGTGGCATGGTACGAATTACTAGGATCACGGATAATTTGCGGTGGGGTCAGCACGCGAATCATCCATGATCATGAAATAGCGTCGTCAGCGGGTAAGCTCGTCTCAACCTGACACTAGCTTCTGGACAGCCCGGCACGCTCCGTCCAAGGTGATGAATCTCGCGAGCGACCACCTCCCAAGGTGAGCGATCGCGCGATCCACCACGTTGGCTGGCCGGCCGCGGATGTCCGGACCGGGGCGGCGGTGCATGCATCCAAGGACGAGGCTGGCCAGAATCTCGCCGGCGCCCTGGGGATCGCACTCGCCGCCACCGCCGTCACCGCCTGCGCAGCCCCGCCGCCGCGGCTGCTCACCGGCGGGATCACCGCGGATCGCGCCGCGCCGGGCGGCATCCTGGCGGTGCCGCCCGGGCCCGCGCTCGCTGGCGAGGAAGGTGCTCGGCGCTGCTGACCGGCGCTGGCTGGCCGCAGGCACGGTGCCCGGCAGCACCCCGGCCCAGCGCGCGCATGGCCGCCGACGCGCTCACCGACCTGCGGCTGCTGACCCGGCCGGACGGCGCGATGGCAGCCGCCTGGTACGAGCGCTGGAAGTACGCATGGCCCCGCGACTCAAGCTGGGCGGCCGCCGCCTTCGCGGCCACCGGCCACTTCGCCGAGTCGCTGCGCATGCTGCGGTTCCTGGCCCGGGTCCAGTACCCTTCCGGCCGCTTCGCCGCCAGGTACACGCTGGCTGGGGCGCCGGTGCGGACCCGGGCTTAGGACCGAGCTTGACGACGACGGCTGGTTCCCGTGGGCGGTCTGGGTCTGGTACGCCGAGCAGCCAGGCACCGCCACCGCGCGCCGCGCGCTGGCCGGCCTGTGGCTGGCGGTCCGGCGGGCGGCAGATGCGGGCGCCGCGGCGCTGTCGCCCGGCGGGCTGCCGCCGCCGTCCCCCGACTACTGGGAGGATCGGGTGACCCAGCCGACGATCGGCACCGCCGCCCCGCTGCTGGCCGGCCTGCGTGCGGCGGCCCGGCTGGCGGCCGGCCTCGGCGACGTCAGCGACTCCCGCCGGTGGGCACAGTCGGCGGCACGGCTGGACCGGGGGATCGAGGCCGCGTTCGGGCCGGGCTTTGACCAGTTCCCCACGGCCACTGGCGGCCCGCGGGCATGGTTCGCCCTGTTCGGCGCCGGGTCCGGCGCCGGCAGGCCGGGCCGCCCGCCGACGCCATGCTGAACGGCCCGGATGCGGCGGTCACCTTCCTCGGGCCGCCATTCGGGCGGGCCAGCCCGGCGGTCAGCGCCGCCGTCGCCCGGGCGGCCGGGGCGCTGACGCTGCCCGACGGCGGGATCCTGCCCGGCACCACCTGGCGGGGAGACCGGAGCGCCGCGTGGACCCCGGCGACCGGGTTCTTCGCGCTTTACGATGCGGCGTCCGGGCGCCGGGCCGCCGCCACGGCGTGGCTGGGCTGGCTGGCCGCCCACCGCACGCCGGACGGGGCGCTGCCCGAGCAGGTCAGCGCGGCCGGGCAGCCGGTGTCCGTCGCGCCGCTCGGCTGGACCTGCGCCATCGTGCTGCTTGCGCTGACCGCGCTGCGGCACCCGCTGCCGGTGCCGCGAGCCGGCCGGGCCGGGCTAGCGCGGCTGGCCCCGGGCCGGTTCAGGTCGCGGGCAGGCGGGTAAGCCTGGAGTTCCCGTTTCAAATGATCTTTAGGGCCTGGCATGCCGCGGCCCGGCACGTTTGATCAGGTCGCCGTGCGGGCGGACCCTGGCGGCGGTTGGCGGCGCGCGCCGGGCGGCCACGGCACGGCCGGCTGAGGTGCCGGGCGCACCGGCGTGCGCCAGTACCGATCCTGGCGAGCCACCCTGAACGGACGCTGAAAGTGCCCGCAGAATTACCGGGATAATTGGTCCGGGCGGGCGGCGCTGGCCGGCCGGGCGGCGCTGGCCGGCCGGGCGGCGCTACTGGCCGGCCGGGTTTCCGGCCAGGACGTCCGGCCGGTATACCTTCACGCCGTCGGCCCGGTAGTCGAGCCGGAAGCCGGTCTGGTGCAGGTACCGTATGCACGCCCGTTGCCTGGCGCCGCCCCAGTTCCACACGAGCACCCAGCCGACACGCAGGTGCCGGGCATCCTGCCAGGCCGCGGCCAGCTGTGCCGGGGTGTTCTGCTTCCCGTCCTGGGTGGCGACCAGCCGGGCGAAGAACTGGTGCTTTTCGGTCGCGGCCACGGTCGGGGCCGGAACCCGGGACAGGAAACCGACGGCCCGCGGGTGACCGTCGGCCGTCGCCAGCACCTGCGCTCCCGGGTCGTACTGACTTCCGTAGGCATCAGTTCCGCCGCGGAGGCCGTAAGGGACATCGACGACGAGCGACCCGGAATGGTCCGCGGCGACCGGGCCGTCGACGGCGGGCAGCGCGGTAGGCATCGAGCCGATGCGGGGATTGCCTGACCAGCCAGCCTCGAGGATCCCGAGGGCCACGACCAGGATGATCACCGGGGCCGCGTGGTAGCGCAGCCAGTTCACCGCTGCCCCGGCGAGCAGGGCGGCGGGCACCATGGCGAGCATCATGATCCGGCTCGCTTCCCGGAAGCCGGACAGGCCCGGGATGCGGACGAACCAGGTGTAGGGCATCACGGCTGACAGCCGCACGCCGTGCAGAGTCTCGGCGGCAGGGGTGTAGATGTGCGAGCCGACCCGCAGTGCCGGGCCGAGTGCCAGCGCGGCGCAGCCGAGCCACAGCAGCGCAAGCAGCCGGGCGCTGCGCTGGCGCCAGGCGACGATCAGGCCGGCTACCACGAGCACGCCCAGCACCAGGCCGAAGGTCGGGATCCCGTCGCCGATCGGGCCGTGGTAGACGAAGCCGTGATAGAAGAAGCCGCGGCCGGCCAGGCCGAACTGCTTCAGCCGCGGGGAGATCTCGAACATCCGGGGAAACGTGACGCTGTTGCCGGTGTAGGAGCGGGCCAGGTCGTGCGGCGCGATGGCGGCGCCCCCTGATCTCGTCACCTGGATCACGGCGATGATCTGCGGGCTGCCGGCAAGCACGGTGACGCCAGCGGCCAGCGCCGCGGGCCGCAGCTTCGGTGCTATCGGACGGCGCAGCAGCCAGGGCAGCACGGCCAGGCAGGCCAGGATGATCACCAGGACGGCCATCTCCTGGTCGGTCAGCAGCGCCCCGCCGACGGCCAGCCCGAGAACGACCGCCTGGCGCCAGCCCGGCCGGCGGGTCAGCCGCACCGCCGCCTCCAGCGCCAGCGGCAGGAACAGCACCCCGGCGGCCAGGTTCAGGTGATAGAAGGAGCGCCAGGCCAGCATCGATGACAGGCCGAAGAACGCTCCCGCAGCGATCGCGCCCGCCTGCGACGGCAGCCAGAGCCTGGCCGCCCGGTACATCGCATAACCGAGCAGGCCGGGCATCGCTATGGACAGCAGGTTGTAGGACGCGCTCGGGCCGAAGGCAATCGTGACCGGCATCATGAGCACGCCCGGCAGCGGCAGCAGGGCGTGCAGGCCGAGCTGGGCTCCTGCCGGGGCGTCGATGGAGCGGGTGAACCACGGATTGCCGAGATGCTCGACCTGATGGGCGATCCACCAGAATCCCCATACGTAGCTGCCCGCGTCGCGAGTCGCCGGCAGGCGGCCGGCCAGGTACGTGGCTCGTGGCCAGGTGACTCCGATGCCGGCGGCGATGAAGCCGGCCAGGACCGCCAGGTGGACGGCGACCGGGTGGCTGGCCGTCCCGCGGATCCTGGCGAACGCGGCCGGGCCCGGGCCTTCCTGGCCAGCGGCCGGCGTCTTGCCGCCAGCCGGGGCGGCCGCGGTAAGACCGCCGGCCGGGGCGGCCGCGGTAAGACCGCCGGCCGGGGCGGCCGCGGTAAGACCGCCAGCCGCGGCAAGGCCGCCAGCCGGGGCGGCCGGGCCAGTGCGGTCAAGCGTCTGTGCGCTGCCCGATGCGGCGGTGCCGGTGCCCGGCCGCGGCACGGTGCCGGCCCGCGGCACGGTGCCGGCCCGCGGCACGGTGCTGGCCCGCGGCACGGTGCCCGGCCGCGGCGCGGTGCCGGGACGCGGCGCGGGACCCGCCAGGTCCGTCGGTTCCTCGCTCACAACCGCCCCTCGCGGACCGCCTGTCCGATCCACGGGATGACCTCATCGAGCATCTCGTCGAGCGTCGTCGTTGCCTGGTAGCCCAGTACCCGCCTGGCCTTGCCCACGTCGGGAACGCGCCGTTGCACGTCATGCTCGTACGGTTCCTCGGTCACGAAGCGAAACGGGACATCCGGGCCCTTGATCTTGCGCCAGATGCGCTCGGCGAGCTCGAGCACGGTCGTCGACTCCGCGGTGGACAGGTTGAAGTCCTCATTGACCGTGCCCGGATGCAGCAGCGTGGCGACGATCCCGCGAGCGAGATCACCGCCGTAGGTATAGTGCCGAACCTGGTGACCCTGGCCGAGGATACGCAGCGGGTCCTGGCCCTCGATCACCTTCTGCACGAGATCGGGCACCACGTGCGACATGGCCAGCCGGACGTTCCCGGACAGCACCTCGGCCTGGCCGAGTGCCCGCCCCTCGCCGATGCCGACGCAGTTGAACGGGCGCACGATCGTGTAGGGCAGCTTGTACTGATCCCACGCGGCCCGGGCGAAGTACTCGACGGCGAGCTTCTGGAAGCCGTACGAGGAATGCGGCGGCGGGACTCGCCGCTCGTCGCCTTCCCTGGACGGCCAGTGGTCGGTGCTCTCATAGACCATCGACGAGCTGAGATAGGTCACCTTCTGCAGCGCTCCGGACTTGCGGGCCCGCAGCGCCGCGTCGCAACTCGACGCCATGATCCGCTCGTTGGTGGCGAGCAGGTCGTAGGCGTAGGCGTGGAAATAGGAGATCCCGCCGATCATCGCGGCGCCGGCGATGAAATGCTCGCACCCGTCAAGCAGGTCGGCCAGCAGGTCGCCGTCACGCGCGTCGCCCTCGACGAAGTAGTAGTTCGGGTGATCGTCGAAGCCATGCTTTACCGGCCCGTACTTGGAGAAATTGTCGACGCCGACCACGGTGTGGCCGCCATTAAGCAACTCCGCGGTGACATAGCCGCCGATGAAGCCGGCCGAGCCGGTGACCAGAACCTTCGACACAAGCACTCCTTAATCTCAGCAGTCCCGCTGTCTCAGCACTCCCGCTGTCTCAGCACTCCCGCTGTCTCAGCATTCGCGGTGTCGCAGCATGGACGCGTCCTCCCGTCATGGCGGTGGTTCCTGCGTCCCGGCGGCGCCACGGCGGGCGGCCAGCTTTTCCATGGTCAGCCTCGGGCCGAAGGCAAAGCGGTACCAATGCAGGTAACCGGGCAGCCATCGAACCAATTCGAAGCGGGAATCCCCGAGCGAGCGATCCAGCCAGATCGTCGGGATCTCCGCGACCGGCAGCCCCAGCCTGGCCGCTTTCGCGGTGAGTTCCAGCCCGATCTCGAATCCCGCCCGCGAGTCGATGCCCGCCTGCCGGACGAAATCGGTGGAATACGCCTTGAAGCTGTTGGTGGCGTCGCGGGTGCCCACCCGGGCGAACAGCCGCAGCGACTTGCCTGCCCACCTCGACAGCCTGCGCTTCAGCCGCGGGCCGCCGACCTGCTGGCCGCCAGGCATGTACCGGGACGCGGCGGCGACAGCGACTCCCCGGTCGACCAGGCGGGCCAGGTCATCGATCTGGCGCGGATCGTCACTGCCGTCGGCCATGGTGACCACGGTGACCGCCGAGCGCGCCTCGTCGAAACCGGACCGGATCGCGTTGGCCGGGCCGGGGCCGAAGGCATTGAGCACGCCGCGCACCCGCTGATCCGAGCTGGCGACCTTCTCGATGTAGGGCACCGTGCTGTCGTCCGGCCGGTCATAGACGACGAGCACCTCGCACGGCGACGTCACCGCCGCCAGGATCCGCTCCAGGCAGGGCACGACGGCCGGACCCTCGTCGTAAACCGGAATCACCACGGTGACCTGAGGACTCATATCCGCATACCTCTTCCGGTCACGCCCCAGATGTCCGCGACCGGCTTGTCGGTGACCAGGTCGCGGTAGACGGGATGGGGCGCGCCCACGATCAGCAGGTCCGCCTTAGCCAGCACATCGCCGAGCGGCACGAACCGCTCATCGGCGATATACGGGTCCGTGCACAGCGTCTGCCCCGCCTTGAGCAGCAGGATCTTGCGGAGCTTGTAGGACAGGCTTTCCCGCGGATCATCACTGCCGGCCTTGAAGCCCATTCCCAGGATCCCCACGGTCAGCGACGAGATGTCATAGCGGGCTTGCAGCCTGGAGACGAGGTAGAGGGGCAAACCCTCATTGATAAGCATTGCCGAGTGACCGAGCACAAAATTGTTCTGGTTGAACGCGGCCAGCTGCATTGTGTCCTTCAGCAGGCACGGGCCGGCGGCGAAGCCTGGCCCCGGCATGTCGGCGGCACGCGGGTAATCTTGCCGGATTGCCGCACGTATGCGCTCGAAGTCAAGCCCGAAGTCGTTCGCCATCATCCAGAACTGATTGGCGGTCGCGAACTTGATATACCGCCAGGTATTGGTGAACAGCTTGGCGAGTTCAGCCTCCTCCGGCTGCAGCCGGATGACCTCGCTGGTCAGGTTGCGGAAGAATTTCTCCGCCCGGTCCCCGGCCCGGTCGGTGCGGGCACCGACGATCTGCGGCAGGTCGAACAGCTCGGTCATGGCGTGTCCCTCCGCAATGCGCTCGGGACAGCAGGCGATATCGACGCTGATACCGCGCCTGCGCAGCATTCGCTCGGTCAGTGCGGTGACCGTCGGGTGGACGGTGCTGCGCAGGATCACCAGCTGGCCGTCCACCAGATGCTCGGCGCACCGGTCCAGGGCGGCGGGCACCGCGCCCAGGTCCGGGTTGAGATGCTCGTCGACCGGCGTCCCGACGACGACGACGATGACCTCGGCGGTGCCGACCGCCGCCGGATCGGTCGTCGCGATGAGCCTGCCAGCGGTGACGGATGCCCGCAGCGGTTCAGCTGCGCCGCTTTCCAGGAATGGCATGCGTCCGGCATTGACTAGGTCGACCGCGGCCGTGTTGCGGTCATAGAGCCGGATCGACAAGCCACGGGACGCCAGCGCTACCCCGAAGGGCAGGCCGACTCGTCCGCAACCGCCGATTATCACCACGTCGGCAGAGAAGGCGCAGGCAGCCTGGCGGGCCGTCGGCATGTTTTCCTCGCTAAAGCGCAGACATTGCGGCATCGCCCGGATAGTCGAATAGCCGTACCGAACCACCACCACGGTTACGTGCTGCTCTACGGCTCGCAGGTACCGGACATGCCCGGCACCTTCTGATGCCGCAGTGTATACATCGGCAGCGCAAGGTAAAAAATCATTACCTCAGCACTATTCGCGCATGGGATTCGCTTGACTTAACCCATAACTCAGTTGCGCAAGATGCGGCCGGGCTGAAGCGTCCGGGTCCGGGTGCCGTCAGCTAGCCAGCTTCCCGGTGGCGGTGCCGGTCCCGGTGCCGGTGCCGGTCCAGGTGCCGGTGCCGGTGCCGGTGCCGGTGCTGGTGCCGGTACAGCATCAGCCAGATGTCGCTTGGCCGCCACTCGCGGACGAGCCGGAAGCGCAGTCCTGCCAGCAGCGGCAGCCTGGCCGGGCGGGCGGCGCCGATCTCGACCACCCAGGTCCGGCGAACTCCGGCGAGCCGGCCGCGGACGGCCCCGGCCGGCCGGTAGGTACCGGCCAGCGTGCCGGACTGAGCCGGGCCCCGGGCCAGGGCGATGTTGCGCAGCGCGGACAGCCCGAACGGATAGGCCGCCGCCAGGTCCCTGGCGTCGGCAGTGCCGTAGATGACCGCGTCACCGGGACGCCGGGCGGCCGCGACGATAGTGTCCGCCAGGCGGATATTGTCTCCGTGCGCGCCATGCCGCCGGACGCTGGCCTGCGCCGGGACGCCGACGAGCACCACGACCGCCAGGGCCAGCGGGCCGGCCGCCCGGCCGAGCGCGGCCAGCGCCGCCCCGGCGAGCAGCGCAAGGGCCGGCAGGCTGAACAGGACGTAGCGCAGCGTGTAGACCGGCTGGATCAGAGAGCCGGCCAGCAGCGCCGCCGACGGCAGCAGCAGCCAGGGCAGGCACAGCGCAGGCAGCCGGCCCGGCCAGCCGGGCCAGCCGGGCAGGCCCTGGTCCGGCCGCGAAGCGCGCTGATCGCGACGGCGCAGCCGATGACCAGCAACACGACGATGACAAGCGCCGGCGGGCCGATCAGGTACCGCAGCGCGGCCAGCGTGCGGAGCCCCGGCTTCTTCAGCCAGTGCTCCTGGCCGCGTTGCGCCCAGGCCGCCGCGATCAGCGGGCTGGCCGCGGCGGCGGCCGCTGTCGCGGCCGTCAGCCAGCCGGCCAGCAGTGACCGCCGGACCAGCCAGCTGCGCTCGTGCCGCCGGGCGAGCGCCATGGTCAGCCCGTGCGCGGGGATGAGCGTCAGTGCGAAGATGTTGACCAGGCCGGCCGCGGTCAGGCTCAGCCCGTAGGCGGCCAGCCACCTGCGCCGGGACCGGCCGGCCCGAGCGCCCTGACCAGCAGGTAACCGGCAACCGTGGCTAGCGCGGTGACCAGCGCATACGGGCGCGCGTCCTGGCCGTACCAGCTGATCTCGGGCAGCGCGGCCAGGGCCAGCCCGGCGAACAGCCCGGCCCGGGGCGAGACTAACCGCCGGCCTGTCGCCGTCAGGCTGGCCGCGGCCGCGGCCATGGCCAGCGCTGACGGCAACCGGGTGGCAAGCTCGCCGGTCCCGGCCACCCGCACATCCGCCCACATCAGCAGGTAATACAGGCCGTGCACGGCGTCTACGCTGGCGAGCATCCGGATCAGCGCGCCGAACGGCCGGTGGACAGCGGCCAGCGTGGCCGCCTCATCCCGCCAGTACGACGGCCGCTGGATTCCGCAGAGCATGACGGCGAGGGTGGCCGCGGCCGGGACGGCCCACAGCCACGGCGGGCCGGGCGCGCGGCTCCCCGGCCGGCTGTCCATCGCGGCGGCAGGCCGGCCCGGGGTCGCCGGGCCGATCGGAGTGACTGGCCCGGCTGGCCCGGGCGGGGCAGCAGGCTGCCGGGGGATGACTGGCCTGCCGAGGATGCCCGGCCCGGCAGGCGGCGTCATGATCAGGTTCCCCCCGGCACGTCAGGCAGCGGCCGGCAGGCGGACTGCACCTGCCCGTAACCGGGAGGATACCTAAAGTGACATCAGGAACCGCGCATGGCGCGGATCGACTCGCGCAATGACCCCATCGTGGCGAGCACGGCCGACGGCTCGTACCCGCAGTGCGCCATGCAGTTCGCGCACCGCGGATCCTTGCCGCGGCCGTAGGAATCCCAGTCGGTGGTCTCGATCAGCTCCTTGTACGTCGGCACATACCCGTCGGACATCAGGTAGCAGGGCTTCTGCCAGCCAAGCAGCGAGTACGAAGGGATGCCCCAAGCGGTGCAGCCGAAGTCGGCCTTGCCCTCGAGGAAGTCCAGGAACAGCGGCGAGTGATTGAGCCGCCAGCGCTGCCGGTTGCCGCCGCCGAACGCCTTGCGGAACAGCTCCCTGGTCTCGGTCACGCCGAGGAAGTGCTCCTGATCGGGCGCCTTCTCGTACGCGTACGCCGGCGAGATCATCATCTCGTCGACCTTCAGCTCGTCGTTGAGGTAATCGAGCACGTCGATGACGGTCTGCGGGGTGTCGGTGTTGAAGAATGTGGTGTTCGTGGTGACCCGGAAGCCGCGCCGCTGGCATTCCCTGATCGCCGCGACCGCCTCGTCGAAGACGCCGTCCTTGCAGACCGACTCGTCGTGCCGCTCGGCCAGCCCGTCGATGTGCACCGCCCAGGCGAAGTACCGCGATGGCGTGAACTTGTCCAGCTTCTTCGGGATCAGCAGCGCGTTCGTGCACAGGAACACGTACTTCTTCCGCTTGATCAGCTCGGCGACGAGCACGTCGATCTGCGGGTGCATGAGCGGCTCGCCGCCGGCGATGGAGACCATCGGCGCGCCGCATTCCTCGATCGCGGCCAGCGCCTGCTCGACCGGCATCCGCTGCTTCAGCAGGCTGGCCGGCTGCTGGATCTTGCCGCAGCCCGCGCATTTCAGGTTGCACGCGAACAGCGGCTCAAGCTCGACGAGCAGCGGGAACTTGTCCCGGCGGAGCAGTTTCTGGCGGAGCAGGTAGGTACCCACCCGGACGCTCTGGCGCAGCGGCATAGTCATCTGCCTTACCTCCTTGGGCAGGCCGAACCGGATGTTCTCAGTGGCGATCACGCGCTCGCTGACCTCGACCGGGCCGAGGCCGCGCAGCGCGGCGACGATCTCGTCGACCACGGCGGGCGGCGCCGAGGCGCCCGCCGTCAGCCCGATCGTCGACACCCCGGCCAGCCAGCCGAGCTGGATGTCCTCGGCGCCGTCGATCAGGTAGGCGGGCTTGCCCGCCCGCTCCGCCGTTTCCACCAGGCGGAGCGAGTTGGACGAATTGGCCGACCCGGCGACCAGCACCAGGTCGGACTCGGCAGCGACGGCGCGGACCGCGAGCTGCCGGTTGGTGGTGGCGTAGCAGATGTCGTCGCTGCCCGGCCCGCGCGCGGCCGGGAACCGCTCGAGCAGCTGGCCGGCGATCCCGCCCGCCTCGTCGGCCGACAGCGTGGTCTGCATCAGGTAAGCCACCTTGGCCGGATCCTGCGGCTGCAGGCTGGCCACGTCGGCCCCGTTTTCCACCAGGACAGTCGAGCCGGGGGCCTCGCCGAGCGTGCCCTCGACCTCCTCGTGGCCGGCGTGCCCGATCAGCGCGACCAGGTAGCCGTCGGCAGCGAACCGGCGGGCCTCCACGTGCACCTTGGAGACCAGCGGGCAGGTGGCGTCGACGGCGTCGAGACCGCGCCGGGCGGCCTCGTCCCGCACCGCTGGCGACACGCCATGCGCGGAGAACACCACGGCGGCGCCGTCCGGCACCTCGCTCAGCTCGTCCACGAAGATCGCGCCGCGGCGCTCCAGGCCGGCGACGACATGCTTGTTATGCACGATCTGCTTGCGCACGTAGACCGGCGGGCCGTGCTTGTCCAGCGCGCGCTCGACGATCTCGATGGCCCGTTCCACCCCGGCGCAGAACGACCGCGGCCCGGCCAGCACGACCCGCCGCCGCCCGGCCGCCGCGGCCCACCGGGCGAGCGCCGGGCCCGGCCAGCCGCAGCGACCGCAGCGCCGCCACGCCGCCGGCCAGCGTCGCCGGGCCGAGCGGCCGCTGCGGCGTGTCCGATACGGCCCGGACCACGACCGCGGGCCGGTCGGCCGCCGCGGCGAGCAGCGGAACCGATTCCAGGTCGGCGACCAGCGCGCCGGTGCCGGCCAGCCGCTCCCGCTCGGCGCCGCTGGCCAGCTTGCCGACGGTGGCGACCTGGCCGGCCCGCGCGCGCAGCCCGGCCCGGCGCAGCTCCCCGGCCAGCAGCGGTGCCGACGGGCAGCCGACGACCGTGCTGCCGTCGCTGACCTGGGTTCCCACCACGAGATCGCCAGGTGACAGGTCACCGGTAAGGCCACCGCCGGTTCCGGCTATCGCCAGCATTCCAAACGGGAGCGACCGGAGTACTGCCGCTTGCTGCGCCGATTTTCCCGGTCCGTAGCCGGTCCGCCGGACGTCGCCGCCGGCCCCGACGCCGCGCCGGACGGCTCGCGCCTCGAGCCGGAGCGGCGAGCAGACGAGCAGCCGGTTCATCGCGTTCCTCCGCTCGGCCGGGCGGGATCGCCCGCGTACGTCAGCTGGCGGCTCATCCGGCACCCGCCAGGTAACGGCCGAGCGCGCTGACCGGGAAGACGAGCCGGTAGAGGTGATAGTTGATGTAGAAGTCGCCGGGGAACCCGGTGCCGGTGAACTGCGGCTCGTCCCAGCTGCCGTCCGTGCGCTGGTGGGCGGCCAGCCAGCCGATGCCGCGCCGCACGCTGTCGTGGCCGGCCGCCGGGTCCGGCGCCGCGTCGCCGGCCGGCCGGCATCCTCCGCCTCCCCCGCCTCCCCCGCTGCCAGCAGCGCGAGCAGCGCCCATGCGGTCTGCGAGGCGGTGGACTCGCCGCGGCCAGCCCAGCCGGGATCGTCGTAGGAGCGCAGGTCCTCGCCCCAGCCGCCGTCCGGGTTCTGGTGCTCCCTGAGCCAGCCGACGGCCCGCCGGATCGGCGGCTTGCCCGGCCGGACGCCGGCCGCGATCAGCGCGGGCACGACCGCGCCGGTCCCGTACACGTAGTTCGCGCCCCACCGGCCGAACCAGGATCCGTCCGGTTCCTGCGCCCGCAGCAGCCAGGTCACGCCGCGGCGCACCGCCCTGGTGCCAGCCAGGCCCTCGGCGGCGAGCGCCTCCACCACATGCGCGGTGACGTCAGCGGACGGCGGGTCGATCACCTCGCCGAAGTCGCAGAACGGCAGCCTGGTGACGATCGTCCTGGTGTTGTCGGCGTCGAAGGCGCCCCAGCCGCCGTCCCTGGACTGCATGCCGATCAGCCAGCGGATGCCGCGCGCCGCGGCCGCCGCGGACCTGGGCTCGGCGGCCGGCCCGAGCCGGCGGAGCGCGAGCAGGACCTCCGCGGTGTCGTCGATGTCCGGGTAGCCGTCGTTGTCGAACTCGAATGCCCATCCGCCCGGGCTGAGCCCCGGCCTGCGGGCCTGCCAGTCACCAGGCCCGCGGATCTCCTCGTCGAGCACCCACCGGGCGGCGGAGGCCAGCGCGGGATGGTCGGCGGGCAGGCCGGCGTCGGACAGCGCGATCATCGCGAGCACGGTGTCCCATACCGGCGACTGGCACGCCTCCAGCCGCCGCACCCTGCCGTCCGCTGAGTCCTCCCAGATCGTGAACCGGTCAAGGCCGGCCAGGCCGCGCCTGATCACCGGGTGCTCCAGGCCGTAGCCGAGCAGGTGCAGCGCCATCAGCGAGTACACCCAAGGCGGCTGAATCCCGCCCCAGGATCCGTCAAGCTCCTGCCGGGCGATGATCCACTCCGCGCAGCGCCGCAGGGCCGCGGTCCTTACCGCCCGCGCCGGGCGCACCCGCAGCCCATGCCGCTCGTAGACATGCAGCCCGCGGTCGAGCCGGCGAAGAAGGCTGGCCAGCCCGCCCCGGCCCGTGTCGCCGCGTCCCGTTTCGCGGCGGCCTGTTTCGCGGCGGCCTGTTTCGCGGCGGTCTGTTTCGCGGCGGTCCGTTCCGCGGCGGCCCGTTCCTGATCGGTGTTTCCGTCCGCAGCGGGCTGGAGCTCGGCCAGGCCGAAGGGCAGCGGGCGGACCGGGCGCAGCGATCCGACGATCGTCAGCGGGACGATCGTCTGCCGGGCCCAGCAGGCCCAGTCCGCCGGGTTGAGCGGGAACCAGCCGGGCAGGTAGATCAGCTCCGGCGGCATCACAGGGAGCTCGTCCCATGACCACTCGCCGAACAGGGCCAGCCAGATCCGGGTGAAAACCCGGGTCGCCGGGATGCCGCCATTGTCCCGGATCCAGGCCGCGGCCCGGGCCAGGTGATCGGCGTCCGGCGAATCGCCGGCCAGCCGCAGGGCGACGTACGCCTCGACCGTCGTGGACAGGTTCGCGCTGCCCTGGTAGTAGTTGGCCCAGGTGCCGTCGGCCCGCTGCTGCGACCTGATCCACCGCGCCGCCGCGGCCGTCTCGTCCGGCGTCCTGATGCCGAGGAACTCGCGGAGCAGCAGGTCCTCCGCGTCCATCGTGACATTGGTCTGCAGCTCGCCCTGCCACCAGCCGCGTGAGTGCTGCAGGCCGAGCAGATGCCGGGCAGCCCGGTCGACCGTCGTCCGGGCTGCTTCCGCCGCCGTCTGCCCGTCGGCACGCGCCTGCGTCACCGTCATCTCGCTGTCACCGCCAATCCGCCCCGGTCGTGTGGTGTCCCGGTCGTGTCGTCTCCCGGTCGTGTCGTCTCCCGTCGTGTCGTCTCCCGGTCGTTGTGTCCCGGTCGTGCCGTCTCCCGGTCCTGTGGTGTCCCGGTCGTGTCGTGTCCGGCTCTGCTTGGCTGGCCACGCTCAGCTCTGCCGCGCCGTGATGAACTCGGCGATCCCGGCGAATTCCGCCCGGACGTCGGCCGGAATGTCCGTCTCGGCCAGGCACTTTCCTGCCGAGGCGAGCTGCGTGTCGGCCTCCGCTTCCGCCCATGCCTTGCCGCCGGCCGCCGCCACCAGGTCGGCGGCCCGCAGCAGCTCGTCCTCGGTCAGCGGCTCGGGACTGGTCAGCAGCGCGCCGAGCTCGTCTCCCGCCCGGCTGCCGCTGGTCAGCGCCGCCACCACCGGCAGCGACTTCTTCCTGGTCCGCAGGTCAGACCGGACCGGCTTCCCGGTCACCTCGGGCGCGCCCCAGATCCCGAGCAGGTCGTCGGTGAGCTGAAAGGCAAGCCCGGCGTGCGCGCCGAACCCGGCCAGGCCCATCGCCAGCTCGGCGGGAGCGCCGACGTATATCGCGCCGATGCTGCACGCGCAGGCCATCAGCGCCGCGGTCTTGTCGCCGGCCATTTCCAGGCACTGCTCGAGCGTGACGTCATCGCGCCGCTCGAAGGCCAGGTCGGCGCCCTGGCCAGCGATCAGCCGCTGTACCGAGGCGGACAGGCAGCGGGACGCCCAGGTGCCCTGCGGCGCCGGGCCTTCCAGCAGGATGTCCTGGGCGAGAACCAGCAGCGCGTCGCCGGCCAGGATCGCCGCTCCGATGCCGAATACCGTCCACGCCGTCGGCCGGTGCCTGCGCTCGGTGTCGCCGTCCATGATGTCGTCGTGCACCAGGGAGAAGTTGTGCACGAGTTCCACCGCCGCGGCGGCCGCCACCCCGCGCTCGGGCGCCGCGCCGGCGGCCCGGGTGGACAGCAGGGCGAGCGCGGGCCGCAGCGCCTTGCCCATCCCGCCGGGACGCCCGTCGGCGCCGGCTGGCTGCCCGCCGCGTCCGCCAGGCCCAGGTGATAGGCCGCGACCGACCTGACGTCCGGGCTCAGCCGGCGGATCGCCGCGGCGATCGCGGGTCCGACCAGGTCACGGGCCGTCTCAACGCCGGCCGGGATGGTTGCGGTCATGACGGCGCTCCTGCCCCGGCCGACGCTCGGGCGCCCGCCGGGAACGCATGCTCCCGGCCGGGCTGCCAGGCAAGGCCGCGTCTCAGTTCTCGCGCCGCATTCAGCCCGCTTCGCACGGCGCCCTCCATGGTGTCCGGCCAGCCGGTATCGGTCCACGCGCCCGCCAGCGCGACCCGCGGCAGGCCGGTGGCCGCGGCCGGCCGGAGCTGGCCGCAGCCCGGCGCCTGGCGGAAAGTCGCCTGGCGCTCCCTGGTAACGAAGAAATCGGTGACCCGCGCGTCCCTGGCCGCCGGGAATAGCTCCGCGAGGGCAGGCACGAACTGCTCGCGCAGCCTGGCGGCCGGGACGTCGATGTAGTCATCCGCTGCGGACAGCGATACCGCGAGGTACTGGCCATCCTGCACCCCAGCCGGCCCGGTCTTGTCGAAGACCCACTGCACCGGGGAATCCACCCCGGCGGCGAACGGCAGCCTGGTGACCCGGCGGTCGTAGAGCACGTGCACGTTCACGATCGGCGACGAGCCGAGCCCGGTCCAGCGGGCGGCGCCCGCCGCGCCAGGCAGCAGCCGGGCCGCGGCAGCGGGCGGCACCGCGACCACCACGCCGTCGGCGGCCAGCGACGACCGCGCGCGGTCGGCACCGGAAGCGCCGCGGACGCTCAGCCGCCCGGTCGCCTCGTGCGTTACGGCCACGGCGCTGGTCGCGAGCCGCACCTCGGCGCCGAGCTGCTGCAGCAGCCCGGCGGACGCGGTCCCGTGCAGCTCGCCGAGACCGATGGCCGGCACGCCGATATCGGCGGCGTCCCTGGCACCGAGCAGCGCCATCCGGACCACGGTGGCGGCCAGCGCGAGGCTGGCGTCGTCGCCTGCGATGTTCAGGGCCGAGACGGTGAACAGGTCCCAGAGGTTCCGGCGGGCATGCTCGCCCTGGCCTCTGGCGGCCAGCCAGTCGCCAAGCCGCTGGCTGTCCGCGGCCGGGCTTGCCGGGTTGACGAAGCGCATGGCCAGCGCCGCGCGCGCCACCTTGAGCCGCTCGCCGGGCGAGAGCAGCGAGTAACCGGCCAGCGCGCGGCCGAGCTGCAGCGGGCCTGGCAGCGCGGTCCGGCGCAGCCTGGCCGTGCCGCCCGGGGAAAGCACGGTGATGTCGAAGCGGTCCTGGATCGGCGCCGACCCGGTCATGCCGAGCCTGGCCAGCAGGCCCCGATAGGCACGGCAACAGCGGAGGAAGACGTGCTGGCCGTTATCGATCATCAGGCCGTCACGGCTGAACGAGCAGGTCGCCCCCCCGAGCCGCGGCCTGGCCTCCAGCAGCGTGACGCCGATGCCTGACTCCCGCAGCGCGATGGCGGCGGTGATGCCGGCCAGGCCGCCGCCGATCACCACGACCCGCGGGGCCGCCGCGCCCCGGCCGTCCGCCCCGCTCACGGCGTCACCGCCGGCCTTGGCGGCGGCACGGACGGCGTCATGCCCGCCAGCGACCTCGCGGCGACGATCGCCTTCTGCCCGGTAGAGAGCGACAGCCGGCGCTGCAGCGCGGCCGCCGGCGCGGCGCTGATGCGGCCGAGCAGCCGGAAGTAAATGCCGGCCATCGCGCCGGCGCATGCCGCGCTCCGCCGGTCAAGCAGCGGCATCAGCCGCAGCCCGGTCGCGTACCAGCCACGGGCCCGCTCGGCCTCGAACCTGACCACGTCCTCAAGCCTGCTGCCGGCCGGCAGCGCCGCGGCCGGCGAGCGGAGCCGCGGCGTCACCGGGCACCAGCACGGCGCCGAAGCGCGCGAGGTCCTCGGCGGGCAGGTACACCCGGCCGTTGCCGAAGTCCTCCCGGATGTCGCGCAGGATGTTGGTCAGCTGGAGGGCCACGCCAAGCGCGTCGGCCAGCGGCGCGGCCACCGCGGTGTCCTTGCAGCCGAACACGCCGAGGGAAAGCCGGCCGATCGATCCGGCCACGCACCTGCAGTAGTGCTCAAGCTCGCCGAAGGTGGCGTACCTGGTGCCGCGGACGTCCGCCTCGCAGCCGTCGATGAGCTCGCCGAAGGCACCGAGCGGGATCTCGAACCGCCGGGCGGCGTCAGCGAGCGCGACGAGCACCGGGTCCTTGGACGCGTCAGCGCCGGGCCCGGCGAGCGTGGTCACGCTGGCCCGCGCCGCGGCCAGCGCCACCAGCTTGTCCTGGGCAGGAAGCGAGCCGTCGCCGATGTCATCCACCCGCCGCGCGAACGCGTAGACGGCGGAGAGCGCGCGGCGCTTGTCGGCCGGCAGCAGCCGGATTCCGTACGAGAAATTCCGCGCCTGGGTCCTGGTGACCTGCTCGCAGTGCTGGTAGGCGGCATGGATCTCGATGGCCGCGGGAACCCTGGTGTGCACCGGCGTCACCGGCCCGTCAGATAGCAGCGGAGCAGCTCCGCGGCGGTCCGCTGCCCCCGCGGCCGCGCCGTGGCCCTGAGCACGTCATGATCGGCGGCCGCGATCGCGGCCAGCGCCGCCCGGCCGCCGGCCACGTAGCCGGCCACGGCCGCCCTGGCGAACCCCCGCAGGGTGCCGACCAGCGGCGCGCCCGTATCGAGGATGCGGCGGGCGCGCTGCGTCTCGAACGCGATCAGCGCGCGCAGCTCGGCGGACGCGCGCGGCGCGGCCAGGTCCGCCTCCGCGCAGCCGTACCTGGCCATGTCCTCGCCGGGCAGGTAAATGCGGCCGGCCAGGTAGTCCTCGCCGACATCCTGCCAGTGCTCGGCTAGCTGGAGCGCCGTGCAGACCCGATCGGAGAGCTCGGCCCTGGCCGGCGAGAACGCTCCGAACACGTGCAGCACGATGCGCCCGACTGGATTGGCGGACAGCCGGCAGTAGCCGACCAGGTCGGCGAACACCGGATACCTGGTCACGACCTGGTCCTGCCGGTTGGCCTGGATCAGGTCGAGAAAGGGCTGCTGCGGGATGCCGCACTGGCTGACCGCCGGGCCGAGTGCCCTGATCACGCTGAGCTCGGGCGGCCCTAGCGGCCTGATGCCGCGCGGCTCGGCGCCCGGCCGCGGCTCGGCGCCCGGGCACGGCTTGGCGCCCGGGCGCGCCTTGCTGGCCTGGTTCGCCGATGCCCGCGTAGAGCCTGTGCAGGTCGGCCGCCACCTCGTCGAGCAACGCGCGGCCGCTCCGCGGCCGGCGCCTTGTCCCCGATGTCGTCGACCATCCGCGCGAAGCCGTAAACGGCCATCAGGTGCTCCCGGTAGCGCGCGGGCAGCATCCGCAGGGCCACGGGGAAGTTCTCGCCGGTGGCCCGGACGGCCATCGCGGCGGCAGGGCCGGCCGCGGCCTCGGCAGAGCTGCCGGGCAGCACCAAGGCACCGCCCGCGGCCATGGCACTGCCCGCGGCCATGGCGGGCTGGCCATCCGGCGGGCTCTCCGCTGCCGGTGGCAGGCTGCCGCCCATTCGCGTCCCGTCGCGCGTCACGGTCCCTATTTCTGCATAGTTCTGTTGGATTTGCAAATAATGACAGGTGCGTCATCTGACGACTGCGTCGCCTTTCCCCGAGACAATGACATTAGCGTCAGGTGCGGCCGCCTCCGGCTCCTTCCCTGGCAGTTTCTGACGTCCATGTCACATGACGCTGATGTCGCCTATTGCCTGGCGGCGTCGCAGGTCAGCCTGGTTGCGGCAGATCCTAATGCGCCCGTGAGCCGTGCGCAGGGTCTTACCCCGCTGTCTTACTCCCCGCTCCGGCAGGCGCAAATCCGGTAGCCAGCAGTATTAGTTACTGACATTGTTGTCATATCGCGTCCGGCGGCAGCTAACTGAACCGCTCGGCGACGTCACCTGGCGCAGTTCAGGCCGGCCGGATCAGGGCCGCCAGATAACGACGAGCGCGCAGTCGTCCGAGCTGCGCGCGCCCTCCTGCATGGACCTGACCAGGCGGCCGGCGCCGGCCCCGAATCCGGAGGTCACCAGCCGGTCTGCCTCGCCGAGCAGCCGGTCGATGCCTGCGTCGATGTCCCGGCCCGGGGCCTCGACCAGCCCGTCGGTATAGAGCATCAGCGCGTCGCCTGGCCTGAGGATGCCCTGCTCGGGGACGCTCCGCAGGTCGGGAACGACGCCGAGGACGATCCCGCGCGCCCTGGTGACCCGCCAGGTGCCGGCCCCCGCATCGAAGTGCACCGCCGGCGGGTGCCCGGCAGACGCGACGATGTAGTCGCCGGTCGCGAGGTCAAGGGACAGGTGCACGGCGGTGACGAAGCCCTCCGGGGATCCGCCGCGCCGGAGGTAGGCGTTGCATGCGGTGAGGAACTCCCCGCGCGGCACCGAGCCGAGCAGGCCGCCGAACGCGCCGGACAGCAGCAGCGCGCGGGTGCCGGCATCGATGCCCTTTCCTGGCACGTCGACGAGCGCCACTTCAAGGGTCTTGCCGTCGCAGGCGGACACCAGGAAGTCGCCGCCGAATGAGGCCCCGCCGGCCGGCTGCAGCACCGATGCGGATCGCCAGTTGTCCGGCAGCGCGGGCAGCTTGCCCTGGGCCCTGATCCGGTCCCTGAGCTCGATCAGCATCTGGTCCCCGCGCAGGCCCTGCACGCCGAGCTTGGCCCTCGTCCTGGCCAGCACGTGCGCGAAGGCGGCGGTGACCACGATGGTGGCGATGATGCCGGGGCCTGCCCGGCCGTCGATCACGTCATAGGCCAGCATCACCGCGACGACGCCGAACAAGATCAGCAGCGCGCGCGGCCAGAGCAGCAGGCCGCCGGCCAGGATCGGCAAGATCATTACCCCGGGCGAGAACCACGACTCCGATACGTGCACGCCCGCGATGCCGATGCCCACGGTGACGGCGGCGAGGACAAGCGAAAGCCGGCGGTTCCTCGTGATGAACTGGCGGCGGGCCAGGCCGCGCACTCGCCCCGCTGCTGCGCGGGCAGCGCGGAACAGGCGACGCGGAACCGGGTAAACCATGTTGGCCGCACTTTATCGGCCCGCGGCCATCCCGGCACGTTCCAGCCCGGACAGATAACTATTCGCGATCATCGCCGCCGGTGGGGTACGAATGCGAGCATGACTGACCGCTATCCGATCCGGCCCGTGGGCGAGGATGAGTACGCCGCTTTCTTCGCCGTCGGCGAGCACGCTTTCAACTCGAGCTGGCCGTCCGAGGCCGCGCGCGAGCACCAGCGGCTGACCTTCGAGCTGGACCGCAGCCTGGCCGCTTTTGACGGCGCCCGCCCGGTGGGCACCGCCTGCGCCTACAGCTTCCAGATGGCGCTGCCCGGCGCGATGGCGCCGGTGGCCGGGGTATCCGGGGTCAGCGTGCTGCCCTCGTACCGGCGCCGCGGGATCCTGACCAGCCTGATGCGGCGGCAGCTTGCCGACATCGGCGCCGGCCATGAGGCGGTCGCTGCCCTGTTCGCGTCGGAGCCGGGCATCTACGGCCGGTACGGCTACGGTCTCGCCTCGATGCAGGCGCGGCTTACCGTCAGGCGCGGCGAGGGGCGGATGATACGGCAGCTGGCCAGCGGACCCGAGGGTGCCGGCGACGGCGAACTCCAGTTGCGCCAGGCAGAGCCGGAGTCGGCCAGGGCGGAGCTCGCGAAGGTGCACGAGCAGGCCGTTCCTGGCCGGCCAGGAATGCTCGTCCGGGATGATCGCTGGTGGCAGGACGCGCTGCATGACCCCGACTACTGGCGCGAGGGCGCGAGCCCGCTGCGGTGCGTGCTCGCCGAGGACGCGACGGGGGCGCGCGGCTACGCGCTCTTCTCGGTGAACCCGAGCTGGAACGAGCACGGCATCGCCGATGGCACCCTCAACGTCAGGGAGCTGGTCTCCCTCGACCCCGCGGCGACCGCCGCGCTCTGGGCTGACCTGCTGAACCGGGATCTTGTCGACGAGATCAGGGCACGGCTGCGGCCCGTCGACGACCCGTTGCTCTACCTGCTCGCCGACATCAGGCGGGCCCGCGCCCAGATTGCCGACGGGCTCTGGATCCGGCTGGTCGACCTGGGCCGCGCGCTGGCCCACCGGCAGTATGCCCGCGACCTGGACATCGTCATCGAGGTGACCGACGAGCTGCTGCCAGGGAACGCGGGCCGCTGGCGGCTGCAGGCCGCCCCGGCCGCAGCCGGGGCGAGCTGTGCCCGGACATCCGCGCCAGCCGACGTCGAGCTTCCTGTCCAGTCGCTTGGCGCCGCGTACCTGGGCGGCACCAGGCTCGGCGCGCTGGCCCGTGCCGGGCTGGTCGCCGAGGCCAGGCCGGGAGCAGTGGCCGAGCTTTCCGCGGCCATGTCGTGGGATCCGCAGCCCTGGAGTCCGATGATCTTCTAACCCGCCGCTCCGGGCGTGATCACAGCACGTATGTGCGGCCGGCGGAGTTCTGGATGAAGGCGGCCGGCGGCGCTGGCGTGCGAGACTGAGCCGGGAGGCGCTGATGCCAGGAATGAAGGTAACGGTAGATTCCGCGATGCGGGCCCGGGACGTATCGCGGCCACTGCCCGAGGACGAGGCCAGGGCCGCCGCGGCCGACGAGCAGCCAGGGCCGGCCCGCCAGCCGGGCACCGCCAGCCGGGCGAGATTCATCCCGCCCGCTCGCTCGCCTCTCCCGGCCAGCCCGGCCGAGCGCCCGGCCGGCCAAGCGGACGCGGCCGGCCCAGCCGGGCCGGCCCCACAGCCGCCCGCCAGATCTGTGCCGGCCAGCCCGCCCGGTTCCGGCGGCCGCCGGCGCGGCCGCCGGAGGCCGCGCCGGTAGCGGGCCAGACTCCGCTAAGAGGCACCGGGCAGCGGGGGCAGTTTCCCGGATTCCTCGTAGTCAGTGATCATCATCAGCCGGCGGGCGTGCCGCGGCGCGCCGGAGAACTCGGTGCCGACGAACGCCTTGGCGAAGCTGACCGCCTGCTCGATCGGCTGCTCGCGCGCACCGAGGCTGAGCACGTTGGCGTCGTTGTGCAGCCGGGCCAGCCGCGCCGTCTCCTCGTTCCAGGCCAGGGCCGCCCGCACGCCGCGAACCTTGTTCGCGGCGATCTGCTCGCCGTTGCCCGAGCCGCCGATGACGATCCCGAAGCTGCCGGGATCCGCAACGGCGGCGCTGGCCGCGCGCATGACGTAAGGCGGATAGTCATCCTGGTCGTCCAGCACGTCGGGGCCGCAGTCCACTGGCTCATGCCCGGCGGAGATCAGCCACTCGACCAGGCGTGCCTTCAGCTCAAACCCGGCATGATCGGATCCTAGGTAAACGCGCACAGGGCCAGTCTGGCAGACCCGCTCAGAACTGGAGCGCCTTGACCTCCAGGTACTCTTCGAGGCCGTAGGCGCCAAGTTCCCGTCCGTAACCGGACTGGCCGAACCCGCCGAAGGGCGCGGCCACGTTCCATGCCCCGCCGTTGACCTCGACTTGCCCGGCCCGCAGCCGTCTGGCGATGGCCACGGCATGATCCTGATCTGCCGACCAGACGGCGGCGGCCAGGCCATACGGGGTGCCGTTGGCGATCTCGACCGCCTCATCCTCAGACGAGTACGGAATCACCGAGAGCACCGGCCCGAAGATCTCCTGCTGCGCGATCGTCATGTCCGGGGTCACGTCGGCGAATACCGTCGGCTGCACGTAGTAGCCGGTACCGAGTCCGTCCGGCGGCTCAGCGCCGCCTGCCGCCAGCCGGGCGCCCTCGGCCACGCCGCGCTCGATGTACCCCCGCACCCTGTCCCGCTGTGCCGCCGAGACCAGCGGGCCGAGCCTGGTGCCAGCGGCGAGCGGGTCGCCGGCCGGATAGCGTTCCGCGTACTTGGCCGCCTGGCTGACCGCCTCGTCGTAGCTGTCGCGGTGAACCAGCATCCGGGTGAGCGCGTTGCAGGTCTGGCCGGAGTTGATGAACGCCTTGGCCACCCCGACCTTGACCGCGGTAGCCAGGTCCGCATCAGGCAGGATGACGTTCGCCGACTTGCCGCCAAGCTCCAGCGTGACCCGCTTGACGGTGGCCGCGGCTACCTCGGCGACCCTGGTCCCGGCCCTCGCTGAACCGGTGAAGGACACGATGTCGATGCCCGGATGGCCGGCGATGGCCTCGCCGACCACCGGCCCGGTCCCGCTGACCAGGTTGACTACGCCTGCAGGCAGGCCTGTCTCGTGGAAGATGGCCGCCAGCTCGTAGGCCGCGAGCGGCGCGACCTCGCTCGGTTTCAGCACGACCGGGCAGCCGGCCGCGAGCGCGGCGGCGACCTTGTTCACTATCTGGTACAGCGGGTAATTCCACGGCGTGATCGCTCCGGCGACGCCGACCGGCTCGCGCACGATCAGCGAGTTGCCCACCCGCTCGCCGCCGAAGTCATAGGAAGAAAGCAGCTCCACGTAGCTGGCGAGCACCGCCAGCGGGGTGCCGACCTGGACTTTGCGGGCAAAGCCAATCGGCGAGCCCATGTCGGCGGCGATGACCGCTGCCACCGTGTCCGCCCGCTCCGCCAGCAGTTCCCTGGCCGCGTCGAGCCGGGCCGCCCGCTCGGCCACCGGCGTCGCCGCCCAGCCGGGGAATGCGGCCCGGGCAGCGCCAACCGCCGCGTCGACGTCGGCCGGGTGGCCGGCCGGAACACGCTCGATGACTTCCTCGGTCGCCGGGTTCACCACGTCAATGCCGGCGTCACTGGCCGAACCTGTCCACGCGCCGCCGATGTAGTTACTTCGCATGTCAGCCATCCTCGCTCATTGCGTCAGCGCCGCGGAAGCCGCCAGCCCGGGCGCCCGGCGTTCCCCCCGGACTGCGCCCCGGAAATTACCGGCTGTAGAGAAAACCGCTGACAAATAGTCAGAATCCCGCTACATAACGCGCATGTGGTGTGAAAATCCGTCTGGCGATGTCATGCAATCCCACGGCGACGGTCTGAGTACAAGCCATTTAGCAGGCAAAACAAGAGTAACCCTTGGGCGTCATTTCATTTCGTGATACAACGCTCCCGGTGAGTGACGACAGCTTTTTGTCACTTTCCGTAGCAGACCCGAAACACGCACCTTAAGGTAGCGGATGTCTCACCAGTCCCCGTACGCGATGCATCCCAGGCCATCCCGCGTTCCCCAGCACGCCGCGGCGCTCGGCGGTAACGCGGTCTTGCGCGAGCGAGTGCGGCGGGCGATGAAGCTCCTCCTGATCGCCATCGTCTGGGCTACCGGACTCTTCGTCGTGATCGCCGCCGTGACCATGGTCGCCGTGGCGACCGCGCCGATCGCGCGGAACACCAGCGCCACCCTGCCGAAGAAGGCGCCTGGCGGCGGGGCGGCCATTCCCGCGGCCAGGGCCGGCCGCACGGCACGGGGCCGCCCGGCACCGACCCGGGCGGCGGTTGCGGCCGGGACCCTGGAGGTGTACGCCGGGCAGGGCAGCGCCGACACGAGCCAGTTCGCCATCGGCGGGACGGGCAGCTGGGAACTCGCGTGGTCCTACGACTGCGCCGCAGCAGGCTCGGCCGGCAGCTTCATCGTCAGCGAGCACGGCTCCGGCGGTGCTGGCGGCGCGCAGGTCGCCAGGCGCGGGACGGCGGGGCACGGAACGACCTGGGCCCACCACGACGCCGGCCGGCACTACCTGGCCATCAGGACGCGATGCCGGTGGCGCCTCACCGTCACGAGCCGCCGGTAACTCCGGGCAGCTCGTAGCACCCCGCCAAGCCGGCCTCAGCCGAAGACCGGCTCCCTGGTGCGGCTGCGCTTCAGCTCGAAGAATCCGTCCGTGCCCGCGATCAGCATGACGCCGTCCCAGAGCCTGGCCGCTGCCTCGCCGCGCGGGATCGGGGACACCACCGGGCCGAAGATCGCCAGGTCACCGACGGCGATCACCGGGGTACCGACCTCGTATCCGACCCGGTCCATCCCGTCGCAGTGCGATGCCCGCAGCGCCTCGTCGTAGTCGGTCGATTCCATCGCCTCAGCCAGCTCGGCGGGCAGGCCTGCGTCGGCCAGCGCGGCCTCGATGGTCGCCCGGCTGCGTTCTGCCTTCTCGTGGTGGAAGCGGGTGCCGATCGCGGTGTACAGCGGGCCGAGCACCTGGGGCCCGAGCTTCTGCTCCGCCGCGATGCACACCCGGACCGGGCCCCACGCCCTGGCCATCGACTCCTTGTACCGCTCCGGCAGGTCTTCTTTGTCCTCGTTCAGCACGGCCAGGCTCATCACGTGCCAGCGGGGCACCACCGGCCGGACCTTCTGCACCTCGAGCAGCCACCGCGAGGTGATCCACGCCCACGGGCACAGCGGGTCAAACCAGAAATCGACCGGGGTGGCTTCCTGCTCGGTCATGCGCTCTCCTCGGGGGTAAGGGCTTCCAGCGGCTGACAACCGGACGGCGGCGCTGGGCATTCCGGCGGCCAGCATGGGATCATGCCGGGACGGCCAGCCCATGGAAGGGGCACGTACTGTGGCGAGCAAACTCACCCGCAACGAGGCGGGGGACCGAGCCCGGCTGGTCGAGGTCGAGTCCTACCGGATCGACCTCGACCTGACCGGCGGCGAGACGACATTCAGGTCCCGGACAACCGTCACCTTCCGCGCCACCCCCGGCGCCTCGACCTTCATCGACCTGACCGCGCCGGAGATACGCGAGATCACGCTCAACGGCAGCGAGGTCGGCCGGGAGAACTTCACCGGGCACCGGATCAGGCTGGACGGCCTGGGCAGCGCCAACGAGCTCACCGTCGTCGCCGACTGCGCCTACTCCCGTACCGGCGAGGGGCTGCACCGGTTCACCGACCCGGCGGACAAGGGCGTCTACCTGTATTCGGACCTGGAGACCTTCGACGCGCACCGGATCTACGCCTGCTTCGACCAGCCCGATCTGAAGGCGCGATTCGAGTTCACCGTGACCTGCCCGGACACGTGGCAGGTGATCTCGAACATGGCGCCGGACGTGACCGCTGCCCCGGCCGGGCCTGGCACCAGGCGCTGGCATTTCCCGCCCTCCCCGCCGATGTCCACCTACATCACCGCCGTTGCGGCCGGGCCCTATCACGTGGTCCGCGCCGACCACGACGGCATCCCGCTCGGCATCTACTGCCGCCAGTCGCTCGCGTCTTACCTGGACCCCGACGAGATCTTCCAGGTCACCAGGCAGGGCTTCGACTTCTTCCACGACTCGTTCGGCGTGCGGTACCCGTTCGGCAAGTACGACCAGCTGTTCGTGCCCGAGTACAAGGCCGGCGCGATGGAGAACGCGGGCTGCGTGACGTTCCTCGAGGACTACATCTTCCGGTCCCGGGTGACCGACTCGGCCAGGGAGAGCCGGGCCGAGACGATCCTGCACGAGATGGCGCACATGTGGTTCGGTGACCTTGTCACCATGCGCTGGTGGGACGACCTGTGGCTGAACGAGTCCTTCGCCACCTGGGCGAGCAACGTGGCGCAGGCCGAGGCCACCCGCTGGCCGCACGCCTGGACCACCTTCGCGCAGGTGTGGAAGGCATGGGCGTACCGGCAGGATCAGCTGCCCTCGACCCACCCGATCGCCGCCGACGCACCGGATATCGAAACCGTCGAGGTCAACTTCGACGGCATCACCTACGCCAAGGGCGCGGCGGTGCTCAAGCAGCTTGTCGCCTACGTCGGCCGGGACCACTTCCTGGCCGGCCTGCGCGCCTACTTCGGCCAGCACGCCTGGGGCAACGCGAGCCTTGCCGACCTGCTGGCCGCGCTGGAGACGGCCTCAGGCCGCGACCTGTCGTCCTGGTCGAAGGAGTGGCTGGAGACCGCCGGGGTGAACACCCTGCGGCCGGAATACCAGACCGACGCCGACGACCGGTTCACCACGTTCGCGGTTGTCCAGCAGGCGCCCGCCAGCCACCCGGTGCTCAGGCCGCACCGGATCGCGGTCGGACTGTACGACCGGACCGGCTCCGGCCTGGCCCGGCGGCGCCGGGTGGAGACCGACATCGCCGGCGAGCGCACCGAGATTCCCGCGCTCTCCGGCGAGCGCCGGGCCGACCTGGTGCTGGTCAACGATGACGACCTGACCTACGCCAAGATCCGGCTCGACGACCATTCGCTGCGCACGCTCGTGACCGGGAGCGGCGACTTCGCCGACTCGCTGCCCGCGGCCCTGTGCCTGGCCGCCGCGTGGGACATGTGCCGGGACGCCGAGCTGCCCGCCCGCGACTACGTCAGCCTGGTCCTGGCGGCCGCAGGCTCGATCCGTGACATTTCCGTGCTCCAGTCCGTGCTCGCGCAGGCGGCCGCGGCGGTGCGGCGTTACGCCGACCCGGCCTGGCGCGGCGGCGGCCTGGAACTCCTGGCCACCGCGCTGCGCGAGCGCATGCAGGCGGCCGAGCCTGGCTCCGACCGGCAGCTCGCCTACGCCAGGGCGCTGGCCCGGGTGGCCACGTCGCTGGCCGACCTGTCACTGCTGGCCGGCCTGCTGGACGGCTCCGTCGTGATCGAGGGGCTGTCCGTCGACACCGAGTTCCGCTGGCTGCTGCTTGGCCGCCTGGTCAGCCGCGGCGCAGCCGGCCAGGCCGAGATCGACGCCGAGCTTGACCGGGACCGCACCGACGCAGGCGAGCGGTACGCCGCGGCCTGCACCGCCTCGATCCCCGACCCGGCCGCCAAGGAGGCCGCCTGGGCGCAGATCACCGGCGGCGGGCTGCCGAATGCGGTCTTCCGCGCCATGCTTGACGGCTTCACCGATCCTGACCATGATCACGCCGAGCTGCTCGAGCCCTACGGGCAGCGCTACTTCGAGGTCGTCGGGCAGATCTGGCGCGACTGGACCTCGGACATGGCGCAGTGGTTCGCGGAGAATGCCTACCCGCGGGACATGATCACGGCGGCAGCGATCGCCGCCGCGGACGACTACATCGCCAGCGCCGATCCGCCGCCGCCGCTGCGCCGCCTGCTGGCAGAGGGCCGGGACGACGTCGCCCGCGCGCTCCGCTGCCAGCAGCGCGACGCCGCCGCGGGCTAGCCTGGGCTGGCCTGGGCTGGCCTGGCCGGGCTAGCCTGCGGCGGCAGGCGGCTTCCCGGCCGCGGCGGCCGCGACCGCACGGACAAGCGGCAGCCCGGGCAGGCTCTCCAGGAGCACGCTCCGCCCGGCCGGGCCGCACAGCGGAACCTGCCAGTTCGGGTACTCCTCGTTGGTGCCCGGCAGGTTCTGGGCCCGGTGGTCGCCGACGGCGTCGGCCAGCGAGACGCTGATCAGCTGGGCCCGCGTCTTGGCCAGGTACGCGTAAAGTGCCACGGTGAACTCGGCGTGCCCGGCCGCCGCTGGCGCGAGCAGGCCGTCCGCCACCAGGGCATCCCGCCAGCGCGAGACCATCCGCTCCGCGCTGCCCCGTTCCAGATCCTCGGTTTGCTTCAGCAGGCCAAGCCGGGCTCGTACGGTCACCTGCTCGCCGGTGAGAAACGCGCTTACCGGCGGCAGGTCATGCGTTCCCACCGCCGCCATGCAGTTGCGCCGCCAGTGCTCCGGGCGTAGCGGCGAGCCATCCGGTTCCCTGGCGAACCAGAGCATGGTCGTGCCGAGGACGCCGCAGCCGGCCAGGTACTCACGGATCCACGGGTCGACCGTGCCGAGATCCTCGCCGATCGCCAGCGCGCCTGCCCGGGCGGCCTGGCCGGCCAGCGCGCCCACGGTCGCCCGGTGGTCGTACCGCACGTACGCGCCGCGGTCCGGCGACATGCCGACCGGCACCCACCACAGCCGCATCAGCCCCATCACGTGATCCACCCGCAGCCCGCCCGCGTGCCGCAGCGCCGTACCGAACAGGCTGGCCAGCGGATTCTGGCCGGCGCCCGCCAGCAGCCGCGGGTTCCACGGCGGCTGCCCCCAGTCCTGCCCGAGCTGGTTGAACCCGTCCGGCGGCGCCCCCACGCTCATCCCGCCGACGATCTTGTCCTGGTGGGTCCAGGCGTCCGCGCCGCCAGGGTGCGCGCCGACCGCGAGGTCATGGATGATGCCGATGGTCATTCCCGCCGCCAGCGCGGCCCGCTGCGCCGACGCAAGCTGCTCGTCGGCGAGCCATTGCAGCCAGGCGTGGAAGTCCGCGGCCGCGTACGGCCATCCGGCCGCAGTGTCTTCTTTGCCGAAACGGGAATTCCGTGCTTCGTCGGGCCAGCTGCGCCAGTCGGGCCCGTGCAGCTCGGCCAGCGCGCACCAGGCGGCCCAGTGCTCAAGCTCGCTGCCCTCCTGCTCGCGGAAACGCTGGAAGCCGGCCCGTCGCGTGCCGCTGAGCGGGACCTGGTAGATGATCTCCAGGGCGGCCCGCTTGGCGGTCCAGACCGCGTCCCGGTCGATCAGGTCGCTGGTGGCGTTGCAGGCCCGCAGCGGGGCGGCGAGCTTGTCGATCTGCTCATGCTGGTCGTCGGTCAGGTCCTGGTATTCCGGGATGTCCTCGATCCGCAGGTAGAGCGGGCTGGTGAACCGCCTGGTCATCGGCAGGTAGGGCGACGGGCTGACCGGCGGCAGCGGCTCGGCCGCGTGCAGCGGGTTGACCAGAATGAATCCGGCGCCGAGGTCGCGGGCGCTCCAGGCGGCAAGGTCCGCGAGGTCGCGCAGGTCGCCGTGGCCCCAGGAGCCGCGGGAGCGGACAGAGTACAGCTGGACCGCGAAGCCCCAGGACCGGCCGGCCGGAGCCGGGGCAACGGCGCTCGCGGAGTCCGCCGTCCCGGCCGTGCTGCCAACCGGGGAGCTGCGGTCATTTCCGCCGCGGTCGTTGCTCTCGCCGCGGTCGCTGCTCCCGCCGCGGTCGCTGCTCCCGCCGCGGGCGCTGCTTCTGCTGCCACTTCCGCCGCGTGGGTCGCTTCTGTCATAGGCGTCACTGGCAGAGCGCTGGTCACCCGGGGAGGGCCGGGCGTCCGGGTCACTGGGCGGCTCGCCGATCGCGGTCAGGATCGCGGCCAGGGTTTCCTCGCTCACCGCGACTTCCTCGCCGCGCCAGTCCCGGTAGTGGTGCGCGATGCCGGCCGCCTCGGCTCGCCGGATCAGCTCAGATACGGTCACTGACCAATGATCCCGCCTGCCGGCCCCCCGTCGTGCCATGAGCACCGGAAATCTCGCTCGCGGCCCCGGTCCCGGCCCGGTCCCGGCCCGCTGCGCCGGGCAACCTCGGCTAGCTACCCGGCCGTTCCGGCCCGCCGATCCGGACATCGACCCCGGGCGAGTAATGCACCAGGGGCGGGCCTTGCGGCTGCGGCAGGCCGCCGCCGCGATCAGCCGGTCATCCACGGCCCGGACTTCTGCCCGGTGCAGCGGCCATGGCTGGTGGCAGGCCCGGGCGAACCGGTAGCGGGCGCCGGCCACGCTGAACAGAATCCAGCGCGCGGTGAGGAAGTGATCACGTTCGGCCAGCTCGTCCGCCCGGTACTGATCACCGACGCTGATCCGCACCTGGCTGGTGGCCTCCCGCGGGCCCGGCCACCGGCGGATGCAGCTGTAAGAGACCTCCCGGCCGTGCCCGGTCAGCCGCATCGAGGACCAGAAATACGGCAGCCGGTAGGTGGTACGAGCGACGGCGACAGCGCCGAGGCGCGCGGCATCAAGCGAGAAGAACCAGATCCCGGAGCGTCCCTCGCGGTCCCGTACATAGGTACGGACGTTGGTCTCGCAGAAGTTCGATGCCCACCGAACCCGGCTGCCGCCTGCCGTGGCGGCGCGCATGAAGAACGGCACCAGGCCGACCCATGCCGCTCCGCCGACGGTCTCGGCGGCCAGGCCCGGCGGCAGCAATTGCTGCACCAGCGCCGGATCGAATGCCCAGTGCAGGAAGGTCAGCCGCTCCCAGCGCTGCTGCATGACCGGCCGGTCAACGGTGAACGGGCACATCCCGGGAGCCACGGCTGCCCCGCTGCTCCCGGTAGCGCGTTCAGCGTCCACCTTCCCCATCATGGCGCATGTGGTGGATCGCGCGATCGCGCACCCTGGATGGTGAGCGATCGCGCGATCCACCACCTTCGGGACGCGGCGCGGCAGCGTCGGCACCCTCTGCTAGCTTCCGGTGATGGGGGTTAACTGGGGCCAGCTGATCGTCGGCCAGCTTGAGTTCTACTGGGACGTGCACCTGCGGCCGCGACTGGATGGCCTGACCGATGCCGAGTACTGGTGGGAGCCTGCCGAGAACTGCTGGGGGCTGCGGCAGCGCGAGGACGGCAGCTACACGCTCGACCGGCAGTGGCCGCCGCCCTCGCCGGAGCCGGTGACCACGCTTTCCTGGCGGATGATGCACCTGGCCGCAGGCTGCCTGTACAACCGGGCCGGCGCCTTCTTCGGCGACGATGACCTGCCCGCTGGCACCGACATGTTCGATCCCCGCCGGGAACCTGCCAGCCTGCCCGCCACCGCGGCCGATGCCGTCGCGTTCCTGGACGAGGCATACCGCAGGTGGCACGACGGCATCGCCGCCCTGGACGACGAGGGACTAGGCGCGGCCACTGGGACCGAAGGGCGGCGAGTACGCCACGGACTCCATGGCGGGGCTGATCGTGCACATCAGCCGCGAGGTGATGCATCACGGCGGCGAGATCTGCCTGCTCCGCGATCTCTACCGGGCCCGCGGCTAGCCGGTCCGGCGGCGGCCGCGGCGGCCGGGGCGGCAGCCTGCCCGCTGGCCAGCCGCGCCGCGGCCCGCGGGCCTGCTTACCAGATCGGCGGGTGCCTGTCCTTCCACGGCCGGGCCGCCTCCAGCTGCGCGGAGAGCGAGATCAGGGTGGACTCCTCCCCCATCCGGCCGGCCAGCATCACGCCGATGGGCAGCCCGTCGGCGTTCCACTGCAGCGGCACGCTGACCGCGGGCTGCCCGGACAGGTTGTACAGGGCGGTGTACGGGGTGAACCGCTTCTGCCGCTCGAAGTTCTCGGCCGGCTCCACCTCGTCGAAGTACCCGACCGGCACCGGCGGCGAGGCGAGCGTCGGGCTGAGTACCGCGTCATACCGGTTCAGGGCCGGCATGGCCGTGCGCATGACCGCCTGCAGGTACGCCTGCGACAGGAGCAGCTCTGGCGCGCTCAGCGCCTGCCCGCGGCGGCGCAGGTACCTGGTCAGCGGCAGCAGCTCGCCTTCCTGCGCCGGATCGATCGGCGCGAGCGTTGCCATCGAGTACCAGAGGACCTCGAACATCGGCACCACGTCGGGGCCGAACGGCAGCTGTATGTCCTCGACGTCGTGTCCCAGGCTGGCCAGCAGCGCGCTGGCGTCCTCGTAGGCCGCGACGCAATCGGGGTGCACCTCGGCGCCCTCGACCGCGTGCTGCAGGGACCGGCCGATGCGCAGCCTGCCCGGATCACGGCCCGCGTGCGCGGCGAACGTCTCACCGGCCGGCCGCGTCGGCTGGGTATACATGTCGCCCGGGTGGTTGCCCGTCATCACGTCGAGCAGCAGCGCCGCGTCGGCGACGGTGCGGGCCAGCGGGCCGTCGGTGGCGAGCCCGACCAGGTCAGGCATGAGCGGCCCGCCGGAGATCCGGCCGCGGGACGGCTTGATCCCGAACAGCCCGCAGACGCTTGACGGGATCCGGATCGAGCCGCCGCCGTCGCTGCCCTGCGCCGCCGGGGCGAGCCCGGCGGAGACCGCCGCCGCCGCGCCGCCGCTGGATCCGCCCGCCGACCTGGCCAGGTCCCATGGCGTGCGGGCTGGCGGCCCGATCCTGGTCTCGGTGTAGCACGGCAGGCCGAACTCCGGAGTCGCCGTCTTGCCCGTCAGCACGCTCCCGGCCGCCCGGAGTGCGGCGACGACGTAGTCGTCCTCGGTCGCGATGTTGTCGGCGAGCAGCGTGCAGCCGTAGGTGAGGCGGACCCCGGCGACCATGTTCAGGTCCTTGATCGGGATCGGAATCCCGGTCAGCGGCGGCAGCCCGGCCAGCCCGCCGCCGTCGCCGCGCAACTCGGCGGCGACCGCCTTCTCGGCGGCGGCCGCCTGCTCCCTGGCTAGCTCGGGCGTCACCGTGTAGAAGGCACCCACCTGCTCGTTCAGCCGCTCGATGCGCTGCAGGTAGTGCTCGGTGATCTCGACGGGCGACAGCTGGCCTGCCCGGATCGCGGCAGACAGCTCGGTCACGGTCAGATCGTGGATCTCGGTCACGTTACCGAACAGTAGACGGCACCCGCCGCCGGGTCCAGCACGGCCGCCAGCATGCCAAATCCTCCGTCATACCGTAGGCATTCAGTTACGCTGAGAAATGTGGATCGGGAAACCTGGCCTTACCCGAGCGCGGCCGGGTCGCCGCCGCCGGCCGAGGATCCGGATCAGGAAGATCCGGATCAGGAAGATCCGGCGATCCCTGCCCCGGCCTTCCGCTCGCTGCTGTCCGGCCTCTCCGCCGACCCGCGGGCGCCGGTCTGGATCGGGCGCGCGGTGGCCTCCGCCGTGGCCGGCAGCGTCGTCACGATCTGGGCGGGCTGGCGGCTCGGCGTGACCGTCGCCGCGCTCGTCATCATCGCCGACATCCTCTACCGGTCGAAGACGTCGGCGGTCATCCCCGCCTCGTCCCGGGTTACCTCCGCCCAGCGGCGGTCCAGGCGCCGTCTTGCCATCCTCCGGATGAGCGGGTACGTGACGCTGAACGCGCGGTCCATCCCGGGCAGCGAGCAGGTCATCGATCATCTGGTGATCGGCCCGGCCGGGGTTTACTCGGTGGATTCCGAGCGCTGGGACCGGCGGCTGCCGGTACGCGCGGTCACCGGCAACCAGATCTATCACGGGCCGTTCAGCCAGCGGCACCGGCTGGAGCACGCTCGCTGGGAGGCGGCGCAGGCCAGCCGGCTGCTGACCGAGGCAGCCAAGTTCCCGGTCGACGTGCACCCGGCGATGGCGATCTACGGACCGACGATTCGGTGGACGGTCGTCGGCCTGCTCGGCGTTGACGTGCTGAGCGGGCGCAGGCTCCGCAGATACCTGAAGCAGCAGGCCAGGGCACGCCGGGCCGAGCGGCTTGACGCCCGGCAGATCAGCCGGATCACCGAGGCAGCCGACCACGCGCTGCCGCCAGTCGCCCGCTGACAGCCCGCGGGACACCAGACCGGGGCTGGCATGATCGCAGCGCCGACTAGGCTGTGACCGGCCGGTAAGCGACGAAAGGCGGGCCGTGGCGCAGGTACGGGACTGGGTGGCAGGCGCCCGCCCGCGGACGCTTCCCGCGGCGATCGTGCCCGTCGTCGTCGGCTCGGGCGTCGCGGCCGGATACGGGCTGCTGTCGGCGTGGCGGGCGGTATTCGCGCTGTTCGTTGCCCTCGCCCTGCAGGTGGGCGTCAACTACGCGAACGACTACAGCGACGGTGTCCGCGGCACCGACGAGCGGCGGGTCGGCCCGGTCCGGCTGGTCGGCTCCGGGCTGGCGCCGCCCCGCCAGGTGCTGGCGGCCGCGCTCGGCTGCTTCGCCGCGGCCTGCGCGGCCGGGCTGGTGCTGGCCGCCGTGACCTCGTGGTGGCTGATCCTGCTCGGCGGCCTGTCGGTGGCCGCCGCGTGGTTCTATACCGGCGGCGACCGGCCTTACGGCTACCGCGCCCTCGGCGAGGTTTCCGTTTTCCTGTTCTTCGGGTTTGCCGCGGTGGCAGGCACGGCCTACGTGCAGATGGACCGGGTGGCCTGGCTGGCGCTCGCCGCCGCCGTACCGGTCGGGCTGCTCGCCTGCGCGCTGCTCGTCATCAACAACCTGCGGGACATCCCGACCGACGAGGCGACCGGCAAGCGAACGCTGGCCGTGCTGGCCGGCGACCAGCGAACCCGGCTGCTTTACGCGGGCTGCGCGCTGGTCCCGTTCGCGGTAGCCGCGGCGATCGCGCCGGTGCGCCCGCTGACGCTGCTGGCACTGGCCGCGATCCCGCTGGCGGTCGAGCCGGTCCGGCTGGTGCGGTCCGGCGCATCGGGCCCGCAGCTGATCGCCGCGCTCGGGCTGACCGGCCGGCTGCAGCTGGCGTTCGGCGCGCTGCTGACCGTCGGCCTGGCGATCCGCATCTGAACCGGCAGCCAGGCCGGACGAGCCGCGGGGCCGGGCATCTCAGCGCCGCGCGCACGTCCGCTTCCGGCACGCCGTGACCGTCTCCAGCATGGCCGCCGCCTTCACCGACCAGTCATGTGCCGCCGCGAACTCCTGCCGCTCCCGGACCGCCGCCGGGGTCCTGGGCTGCGCCAGCGCTGCGGCGACGGCGGCGGCGAACGCCTCCGGGCCGTCAGCGATCGTGACCAGGCCGGTGCCGAGGTGCCGGACGGCGGGCAGGCCCGTGGCCACGACCGGGAGGCCGGCGGCGAGGTACTCCAGGGTTTTCAGCGGGCATGATGCCCGGTTGAACGCCATGTCCGCGTACGGGACCAGGCCGCAGCCAAGCGACCGCAGCCAGCGGCCGGCCTGGCCGGGCGGAATCTCCCCGGCGAGCCGGACGTGCGGCTGCGACGCGAGAGCGGCCAGCCTGCGCGGCTCGAGCCTGCGGTCCAGCGGGCCGCCGAGCAGCAGCGGGATGCCGCGCCCGGCGACGGCCTCAAGCAGCGATAGGTCAATCCTGGCGTTCAGCCGCCCGATTAACCCCGCAGCCGGGGACGACCCGGCAGTCACAGCGGGCTCGGGGCAGTCCCACGCGGCCCCGGAGTCCGTCCCGAACGGGATCAGGGCCGTCCGCTTCCCACGCCGCCGCCACGTCTGCTCAACCAGCGGGTTCGACGCGATCACCAGGTCAGCGCCCCGCACCACCCGGCGCTCCTGGCGTGCCGTCAGGGCCGCGCTCACGCCCATCAGCGAAGCCCCGGCCGTGAAGTCGTCCTTTGCCCAGTAAGCGTGCACTGCTTCCCCGCACGCGCCCGCTGCCGGATACAGCGGCCATCCGGAGATCACCGCCGCTGGCTGGATGCCGAGTGCCCGGACGGCGTCCCTGAGCTGCCTGCGGGCCAGCGCCGCTGCCGTCGCGGCGGTGATGCGGCGGGCCGGGAACGGGTGCACGGCCGGGGTCATGTGCCATACCCCCGGCGCCACCTCCCGCACCGGTTCCTGGCGGCCCCGCAACACCGACCTGGGCGGATCGGCGTACAGCACCGGCACGTGCACGGCCAGTTGCCTGGCCATGTGCCAGTCGGACATCCGGGTGCCGTCCCAGCGGTTCGCTGCTAGTAGCACGATCAGGTCATCCGCCATGTCAGCATCATGCCATCACTTAAAGTGATAGGTAGGATGCTCCCGGTAACTGAACGGTCAGGTTCTGACGTCGCGGGCCGGCTCGCCGAGTTCCTGCTCGCCGAGTTCCTGCTCGCTGGCGCGGACCGGGCCTTGCTCCGCTTCGGCAACCTCTCGCTCAACCTCGGCTACCTCGCGCTCCACCCGGGCGACCTCCTCCCGGGTGCGGGCGGCCTCCGCCACACGGGCTGCCTCCACCGCACTGGCTGCATCCCCGTTCGGTGCGGGCCCGGCCGGCGTACCGTCGCCGGTCAGGGCCGGGGGAGACCCCGCCATCTGGATGCGGCCGCCGGACGGCACGGCGCCGGCGCCGGGCGTGCTCACGCCGCCAGCGCCGCCCTGCGTGCCGGTGCCCTCTGCCGGGCTCCCGAACGCGGTGCTCAGCGTCCTCAGTGCGGTGGTCACCTCGCTCGGGATCACCCAGAAGGTGTTGCCCTCGGCCTGCGCGAGCTGCGGCAGGGTCTGCAGGTACTGGTAGGCGAGCACCTGCGGGTCCGCGTTGCCCTCGTGGACGGCCTGGAACACTGTGCCGATCGCCTGGGACTGGCCCTCGGACCGCAGAATCTGGCCCTGCTTGTCGCCCTCGGCGCGCAGGATCTGGCTCTGCTTCTCGCCTTCAGCGGTAAGGATCTTCGACTGCCTGACCCCCTCGGCGGTGAGGATCGCCGCGCGCTTCTCCCGCTCGGCCCGCATCTGCTTCTCCATCGCGTCGATCACGCTCTTCGGCGGGTCGATCGCCTTGATCTCCACGCGGGTGACCCGGAGTCCCCATTTGCCCGACGCGTCGTCAAGCACGCCGCGCAGCATGGTGTTGATCTTGTCCCGCGAGGTCAGGGTCTCCTCGAGGTCCATGTTCCCGATCACGCTGCGCAGCATGGTCGCGGTGATCTGCTCGATTGCCTGGATGTAGTTGACGATCTCGTAGTCGGCTGCCCGCGGGTCGGTGACCTGGAAGAACAGGACGGTGTCGATGTGCACGACCAGGTTGTCCTCGGTGATGACCGGCTGCCCCTTGAACGCCACCACCTGCTCGCGCAGGTCGATGAGGGGCTTGACCCGGTCCACAAACGGGATGATGAAGTTCATCCCGGGTTCCAGCGTCTTTCGATACCGGCCGAATCGCTCGATGTTGCGTGCCCGCGCCTGCGGCACGATGCGGACGGTCTTCGTCATGATCACCGCTACCAGCGCGATGATGACGACGGCAACGATCAGGACGGCCAGTTCCACTGCTACTCCCGAGGGTAGACGAGGGCCGTTGCGCCCTCGATCTGAAAAACGTCCACGGTGGAGCCCACGGGGATCGTCAGGGTCTCGTCGTACGGGCGGGATGACCAGAGCTCGCCGCCGATCTTTACCTTCCCGGCGTGCGCAGTGACCTCCTCAACGACGACCGCCGACTTCCCGACCAGCGCGGACGTGCCGCTTTTGAGCACTGGCGGCTGCTTGATGTGGCGCAGCGCGAGCGGCCGGGCCAGCCCGAGCCCGGCCAGCGACGCCACGACGAACGCGCCGAACTGCAGGGCACCGTTCCCGCCGGCCGCGCCGACCCCGGCCGCGGCCAGGGCGCCTACCGCGATCAGGCCGAGCGCAAGCGTCATGGTGACAAGCTCGGCCACGCCGAGCACGGCAGCCACGATCAGCCAGACAATCCAGATCCCCATCACTGCTCCGGCGGGGCAAGCGCGAAGTACGTGTTTCTTTGACAGTAACCCCGGTGCGGCCCCCGCCGCACCATCGCGGGCTGGCCGGCCTTCGGCGCGGAACTTCCCACCGGCAGCCGAAACGGGGACGATGGTGTAACTCGATTCCGGAGGACGTGTCATGCCCGGTGAAATCCAGCTCTCGTACAGCCATGGAACCTCGGCCCTCGCCTTGCTCGGCGAGACCATCGGGGCGAACCTGGGCCGGGTCGCGGCCGCGGTCGGCGAGCAGGAAGCCCTGGTCGACGTGCCATCAGGCCGGCGGTGGACCTACCGGCAGCTGGACGCCGACGTGGACACGGTCGCGATCGGCCTGCTCGCGGCCGGAATCGGGGCCGGGGACCGGGTGGGCATCTGGGCGCCGAACTGCCCGGAGTGGGTCCTGCTGCAGTACGCGACCGCCCGGATCGGCGCCATCCTGGTCAACATCAACCCGGCCTACCGCAGCCACGAGCTCGGCTTCGTGCTCCGGCAGTCCGGGATCAGGCTGCTGGTCAGCGCGGAGAGCTTCAAGAGCAGCGACTACCGCGCGATGATCGGCGACGTACGCGGCCAGCTCGACCAGCTGGAGCGAGTGATCTTCATCGGCACCGCGGAGTGGGACGCGCTGCTCGAGGCGGGCGGCGCCGGCGCCGGGGCCGGAGCCGGAGCCGGAGCCGGAGCCGGGGCCGGCCAGGCGGAGCTGCTGGCAGCCCGGGCTGCCGAGCTGTCCTTCGACGATGCGATCAACATCCAGTACACGAGCGGGACGACCGGATTCCCGAAGGGCGCGACGCTGTCGCACCACAACATCCTGAACAACGGCTTCTTCATCGGCGAGATGTGCCGTTACACGGAGCAGGACCGGGTCTGCGTCCCTGTGCCGTTCTACCACTGCTTCGGGATGGTGCTTGGCAACCTGGCCATCACCACGCACGGCGCCTGCATCGTGATCCCGGCGCCTGGCTTCGACCCGGCCGCCACGTTGCGCGCCGTCCAGCAGGAGCGGTGCACGTCGCTGTACGGGGTCCCGACGATGTTCATCGCCGAGCTTGCGCTGCCCGATTTCGCCGACTACGACCTTTCGACGCTGCGGACCGGCATCATGGCGGGCTCGCCGTGCCCGGTCGAGGTGATGAAGCGCGTGGTCAGCGAGATGAACATGGCCGAGGTAACGATCGCCTACGGCATGACGGAAACCTCGCCGGTCTCCGCGCAGACCACCGCCGACGACGACATGGACCGGCGGGTATCCACCGTGGGGCGGGTACACCCGCACGTCGAGGTCAAGGTGATCGACCCGGACAGCGGGCTTGTGCTGCCGCGCGGCACGCCGGGCGAGATGTGTACCCGCGGGTACTCGGTGATGCTCGGCTACTGGGACGAGCCGGAGAAGACCGTCGAGGCGATCGACTCGGCCCGCTGGATGCATACCGGCGACCTGGCGGTGATGGACGCGGCCGGGTACCTCAACATCGTCGGCCGGATCAAGGACATGGTCATCCGTGGCGGCGAGAACGTCTACCCGCGGGAAGTCGAGGAATTCCTCTACGCGCACCCGCTGATCGAGGACGTACAGGTCATCGGGGTGCCGGACGAGAAGTACGGCGAGGAACTCTGCGCCTGGGTGCGGGTCCGGGCAGGCTCAGCGCTGACCGGCGAGGAGATCAGGGCGCACTGCACCGGCAAGATCGCGCACTACAAGATCCCGCGGTACGTGCGGTTCACCAGCGAATTCCCGATGACGGTGACCGGCAAGGTGCAGAAATTCAGGATGCGCGAGGTGTCGATCGCCGAGCTTGGGCTGCAGGCCGCGAGCGAGACGGAGACGGCGTAACCGACGCTGCCTGGCCAGCTGGCCGGACCTCGATCTGGCCGAGCAGGGCGCGGGTGGCGGCGGCGATCTCGTCGACCGCCTGGCCGAACGCCTCGGCGTTGTGCCTGGCCGGCGTCCGGAAGCCGCTCACCTTCCGGACGTACTGCAAGGCGGCGGCCCGCACGTCGTCGTCGGTCACGTTCTCGGCATAGGGCTCACGCAAGGTCTTGATGCTGCGGCACATGAGCCAACGGTAGGCCAGGCCGAGCCCGGCTGGCGAACCGGAATCAGGCGGCCTGGCGGGCCCGGCAGGCGAGTACGCCCGGCACACCCGGGGAAGGGTGTGCCGGGTGAAGAGTTGGCGAGCCCTCAGCGGCCTGCCGGGGCGGGCCGTCGCCGCGGTCCCGGCCTGGCTCAGGCGGCTGGCCGCGGTGCTGGCCGTCGCCCTGCTCGGCGGCTGGCTCGGCCTTTACCTGGGCGGCCACGCCAGCACGCAGATCGGCCCGGTCCGGGCGCAGATGGCGATCCAGCCCGCGCTGTCCGGGCAGACCGTGATCAGCGTGCCGCCGCTCGGCTCGCTGCAGCTGGACAGCCACCGGGGCCCGCTGCAGCTGAACGTGGACGTCCAGCAACTCGACGAGCAGGCCGTCAAGCGGCTGCTGAACGATCCGAGCCGGCTGCAGGGGCTGCCCGATCAGGTCGCCCGCGACCTCCGGCACGCCGTCATCACGGTTGCGGTGCGCAGCCTGGTCGCCGTGACGGCCGGCGGCATGCTGCTCGGCCTGCTGGTGTTCCGCCGGATCGGGCTGGCCGCGGCGGCCGGGGGCGTCGCGCTGGCCGTGCTCGCCGCGGGCGGCGGGCTCGCTGCCGCGACCTGGAACCCGAGATCGATCTTCGAGCCGCGGTACACCGGGCTGCTCACCGGCGCGCCGTCGCTGGTGGGCAACGTGCAGGAGATCGCCGTCAGGTTCGGTCTCTACCGGCAGGAACTCGCCGCCCTGGTGACCAACGTGACCAGGCTGTACGCCGTCACCTCGACGCTGCCGGTCTACCAGCCCGATCCCAGCACCATCCGGGTGCTTGACGTCTCCGACATCCACGACAACCCGGCCGCGTGGAGCATCATGCACTCGGTCGCGCACCAGTTCGCTGTGAACTTCATCATCGACTCCGGCGACCTCACCGATCACGGCAGCCCGCCGGAGAACACCCTCGCCAGGGAGATACACACCTTTCACATCCCCTATGTGTTCATCCGCGGCAACCACGACTCACGGGCCACCCAGCGGGCCGTCGCCAGGCAGCGCAACGCGGTCGTGCTGACCGGCCACGTTGTCACCGTCGACGGCCTGCGGATCATCGGTGCCGGGGATCCGCGGTTCACCCCGAACCTGGACGTGAAGGTGGCCGGCGAGGCCTCGGTCGCGGCCATGGGCGAGCGCCTGGCGGCGGCGGCCCGGGCGGCGAGCCCGCCGGCCGATATCGCCGTCGTGCACGACCCGGTGGCGGCCCCGCCGCTGGCCGGCACGGTACCGCTTGTGCTGGCCGGGCATATCCACCGCCGGGTCACCTGGATGCTGCCGGGCGGCACCCGGCTGTTCATCCAGGGCTCGACCGGCGGCGCGGGCCTGCGCGCGCTGCAGGCCAATCCGCCTACCCCGATCGAGTGCTCGGTGCTCTATTTCGACCGCAGCACCGGGCAGCTGCAGGCGTGGGACGACATCACGGTGGCGGGCCTCGGCGGCACGGCCGCGCAGATCCAGCGCCACCTGGCCAGCGACACGGCGCCGATCGGCGGGCCGCTGCCGGTGATCTCGCTATCCCCGTCGCCGCCTCCGGCCGCCGCCTCGGCCGCCCCCCCCGACGCCGGGACGGCGGCGAGCGGCGACGGCCCGCCGTTACCGGTAGGCCTCGCTGACCGGCACGATGTGCACGCCGAGCGGCAGCAGCGAGATGGGGATGAGCTTGAAGTTGGCGATGCCCAGCGGGATCCCGATGATCGTGATGCACATGATGACGCCGGCCACCAGATGGCCGATCGCCAGCTCCCAGCCGAACAGCACGATCCAGATGATGTTGCCGATCAGCGCGCCGAGGCCGGCGTCCCGCCGCGGCTCGATCGTCCGCCCGAAGGGCCAGAGGGCGTAGCCGGCGATCCGGAACGCGGCGATGCCGAACGGAATCGTGATGATCAGGATGAAGCAGATCAGGCCGGCGACGGCGTAGGCGATGGCCATCCACCAGCCGCAGAGCACGAGCCAGATGATGTTGAGCAAGGTTCGCATCTCGCCCCCCGCGGCGCCACCTCCGGCCGGCCAGATCCGGCGGAAGCTGGTCGCGCCCTCAGGTTGAGTCTAGTCAGCCCAGGCCGAGCAGCGACTCCAGGCCGAAGGTCAGCCCGGCGGGGAGCGAACCGACACGCCGGATTCCGAGCAGGACGCCGGGCATGAACGAGGCCCGGTCCAGCGAGTCATGCCGCAGGGTCAGGATCTCGCCGTGCCCGCCGAGCAGTACCTCCTGGTGCGCCACCAGGCCGGACAGCCGCACCGAGTGAACGTGCACCCCGCCGAGCACGGCACCCCGGGCACCGTCCAGCGCGGTGACCGTCGCGTCCGGGGACGGCCCGAGGTCAGCGGCCGACCTGGCCGCGCTGATCAGGGACGCGGTCCGTGCGGCGGTGCCGGACGGGGCATCGGCCTTGCCCGCATGGTGCAGCTCGATGACCTCTGCCGACTCGAAGAACCTGGCCGCCTGCTCGGCGAAGCGCATCATCAGCACGGCACCGACAGAGAAGTTCGCCGCGATCAGCACCCGGACGCCCGGGGAGCGGCCGAGCCACTCCGCCGCCGTCGCCAGCCGCGCGTCGTCGAAGCCAGAGGTGCCGACGACGACGTCGCGGCCGTGCTCGACGCACCAGCGGAGGTTGTCCATCACCGCGCCGGGGTGGGTGAAGTCGACCACCACGTCGCAGTCGCCGAGCGGACCTCGTGCGTCACCTTCGTCCACGGCGGCGGCGACTTCCAGGTCCGCAGCGGCGGACGCCGCCCGGCACACCTCCGAGCCCATGCGCCCCCTGGCGCCGAGCACCCCGACCTTGATCATCGATGGCCTCCCGCCGCGGCGGCTCAGCTGACCGCGCTGGCGAACGCGTCCGCATCATCGAACGGGCCGACGACGGCCAGCGCCTTGGGCCGCGCCAGCACGTCGGCGGCGACCGCGCGCACCTCGTCGTGCGTCACCGCCTCGATCGAGGCGAGTATCTCGTCGACCGGCTCCAGCCGCGGATAGACGAGCTCGGCCTTGCCGAGCCTGCTCATCCGGGACGACGGATCCTCCAGCCCGAGCACGATCGACCCGCGCAGCTGGCCCTTGCCGCGATCAAGCTCGCCGTCGGTCAGCCCGTCGGCGACGATCCTGGCGATCTCGTCCTGGCAGATCGCCAGCACCTCATCGGCCTTCGCCGGCAGGCAGCCCGCGTAGACGCCCCACATCCCGGTATCGGCGTGCTGCGAGCTGAAACTGTAGACCGAGTACGCCAGACCCCGCTTCTCCCGCACTTCCTGGAACAGCCGGGACGACATCCCGCCGCCGAGCGCGGCGTTCAGCACGCCGAGCGCGAACCTGCGGTCGTCGGTCCGGGAAAGTCCCTCGCAGCCGAGCACCAGGTTCGCCTGCTCGATGCCGCGCGACACGAGCCGTACCCCGGAACCGGGCACGCCCCAGGCGGGCCCGCCGGCCAGCCGCGGCGGTACCGGGGCTGCGCCGCGCGCCGCGGCGGCCGCGGTGCCGAACGCGGCGCTGGCCAGTTCGACCACGCCGGCGTGGTCAAGGCTGCCTGCCGCGGCGATCACCAGGTTGTCCGGCGTGTACCTGGCCGCGTAGTGCGCGGCGATCTCCTCGCGGGTAATCGCGTTGATCGAGTCGACGCTGCCGAGGATCGGCCGGCCGAGCGGGGTGTCGCCGAACAGCTGCGCGGCGAACGCCTCGTGCACCGTGTCGGTGGGGTCGTCGTCGTTCATGGCGATCTCTTCGAGGATCACGCCGCGCTCGGCGTCCACGTCCTTCGGCTCGATCAGCGAGCTGGTGACCATGTCCGAGAGCACGTCGATGGCCAGCGGCAGGTCGGCGTCGAGCACCCGCGCGTAGTAGCAGGTGTACTCCTTGCCGGTGAACGCGTTCAGCTCGCCGCCGACGGCGTCCATGGCCGCCGAGATGTCCAGCGCGGTGCGCCGCCTGGTGCCCTTGAACAGCAGGTGCTCCAGGTAGTGCGTCGCGCCGAAGTGGGCGGCGCCCTCGTCCCTGGACCCGACGCCTGCCCAGATTCCGAACGCGGCTGACCGGACCGCGGGCAGTGACTCGGTGATCACGCGCAGCCCGCCGGGGAGGACGGTGCGGGTGACGGTGTGCTCGCCACCCGCAGGCCGTCCGGGCTGGCTACTCATGAGTTGCGGGGGCCCCGGTGGCGCTCCCTGGTGCGATGGTGATCTCCGCCGCGGTCACCGCCCCGGTCCCGGTCACCGCCGCGATCCCGGTCACCGCCACGGTCGCCGCCGCGCGGCCTGCGGTCGTCATGGCCGCCGAGGTCCTCGCCCGCGGCCTCGCGCTCGACGACCTCGACCGGCACGAGCGACAGCTTGCCGCGGTCGTCGACCTCGCGGATCTCGACCTGGATCTTCTCGCCGACCTTGATGACATCGTCCACGTTGTCGATCCGCATGCCGCCGTGCAGCTTGCGGATCTGGGTGATGTGCAGCAGCCCGTCCCGGCCGGGCAGCAGCGAGACGAAGGCGCCGAACGTGGTCGTCTTCACCACCGTGCCGAGGAACCGCTCGCCGACCTCGGGGATGTGCGGGTTGGCGATCGCGTTGATGGCGGACCTGGCCGCCTCGGCTGAGGTGCCGTCGGTGGCGCCGATGTAGATGGTGCCGTCATCCTCGATCGTGATCTCGGCGCCGGTGTCGTCCTGGATCGAGTTGATCATCTTGCCCTTGGGGCCGATCACCTCGCCGATCTTGTCCACCGGGACCCTGACCGTGATGATCCGCGGCGCGTACTGGCTCATCTCGCCTGGCGCGGAGATCGCCTCGCGCATCACGTCGAGGATGGCCAGCCGGGCGGCCCGCGCCTGGGTCAGCGCGGCGGCGAGCACCGAGGCCGGGATGCCGTCCAGCTTGGTGTCAAGCTGCAGGGCGGTGATCACGTCCTTGGTGCCTGCCACCTTGAAGTCCATGTCGCCGAAGGCATCCTCGGCGCCGAGGATGTCGGTCAGCGTGACGTACTCGCCGCCCTCGTGGATCAGGCCCATCGCGATGCCCGCCACCATGTCCTTCAGCGGGACGCCGGCGTCGAGCAGCGACATCGTGGACGCGCAGACCGAGCCCATCGAGGTCGAGCCGTTGGAGCCGATGGCCTCGGAGACCTGCCGGATCGCGTAGGGGAACTCCTCCCGGGTGGGCAGCACCGGGACGAGCGCGCGCTCGGCGAGTGCGCCGTGGCCGATCTCGCGGCGCTTCGGCGAGCCGACCCGCCCGGTCTCGCCGGTGGAGTACGGCGGCATGTTGTAGTTGTGCATGTAGCGCTTGGTGCGCTCCGGGTTGAGCGTGTCGATCATCTGCTCCATCCGGAGCATGTTCAGCGTGGTGACGCCGAGCACCTGGGTCTCGCCGCGCTCGAAGAGCGCCGAGCCGTGTACCCGCGGCAGCACCCGCACGGCCGCTGACAGCTGCCTGATGTCGGCCAGGCCGCGGCCGTCGATGCGCAGGCCTTCGGCGATGATCCGCTGCCTGACCAGCTTCTTGGTCAGGGCACGGAAGGCGCCGCTTATCTCGTTCTCGCGGTCCTCGAACTGGCTGGCGAGCTTCTCCTTGGCCACCGCCTTGACCCGGTCGGTCTCGGCGTCCCGCTCCTGCTTGCCGGCGATCGTGAGCGCCGCGGCCAGCTCGTCCGAGACCTGCGCGGCCACCGCGTCGAAGACGTCCTGGCCGTAGTCGGTGAAGACCGGATACTCGGCCGTCTCCTTGGCGGCCACGCCCGCGATGGCCTGCTGTGCCTCGCACAGCGCCTTGATGAACGGCTTGGCCGCCTCAAGGCCCGCGGCCACGGTCTCCTCGGTCGGGCCGACCGCGCTGCTGCCGGGATCGGCCAGCAGCCGGAGCGTGCTCGGGGTCGACTCGGCCTCCACCATCATGATCGCCACGTCGCCGTCAGCCAGCACCCGGCCGGCCACGACCATGTCGAAGGTCGCATCGGCCAGCTGCGGGTGGGTCGGGAAGGCGACCCACTGGCCCTTGATCAGCGCGACCCGGACGCCGCCGATCGGGCCGGAGAACGGCAGGCCGGCCAGCTGGGTCGAGAGCGAGGCCGCGTTGATCGCGATGACGTCGTAAAGGTGCTCGGGGTGCAGCGCCATGATCGTCTCGACGACCTGAACCTCGTTGCGCAGCCCGTGCACAAACGACGGCCGCAGCGGCCGGTCGATGAGCCGGCAGGTGAGGATCGCGTCCTCGGACGGCCGGCCCTCCCGCCGGAAGAACGAGCCGGGAATCCGGCCCGCCGCGTACATCCGCTCCTCCACGTCGACGGTGAGCGGGAAGAAGTCGAGGTTGTCCTTCGGCTTCTTCGATGCCGTCGTCGCCGACAGCACCATGGTCTCATCGTCCAGGTAGACGACGGCCGAGCCGGCCGCCAGGCGGGCCAGCCTGCCGGTCTCGAACCTGATCTTATGTATGCCGAACGAGCCGTTGTCGATGACGACTTCGGCGGTATACGCACCCTCCACGGGTGACCTCCTTGATTGAGGTCCCGCGTCTGCCCGCCGCCAGCGGAGCGCCAGGCACGGACTTCGAGCCGTGCCTGGCTGGCCGGTCTTCGATCGAAGCCCTCGGCCCGGGCGCGCCGCGCATTAGCCTGCGCTGGCGGGCCCTGGCCCGAGAACCACTACCGAGGACCGGCCCGTTGGCGCCCTGAGCGCTCCGGGCCGGGGCCGCGGGACGTCGTTCCTTCGTGGTTATTCAGTTGTCGGTGACAGGCCGTCACCGGCCAGCCACGATCCCAATCTACCTGCGCAGGTGGAGCTTCTCGATAATCGCGCGGTAGCGGGTGATGTCCTCCTTGGCCAGGTACTTCAGCAGCCGCCTGCGGCGCCCGACCAGGAGCAGCAGCCCGCGCCGGCTGTGGTGGTCATGCTTGTGCACCTTCAGGTGCTCGGTCAGATCATTGATCCGCCGTGTCAGCAGCGCGACCTGGACTTCCGGCGATCCGGTGTCACCCTCATTGGTCGCGTGCCCGGCGATGATCTCTTTCTTCACCGTGGTGGTAAGCGGCACGTTGGTTCCTCTGCATGTAGGACTCGGTACAGGATGCTCCGGCGGATGCGTGTCGGACCTGCCGGGGCAGGAGCCGCCGTGCAGCAGCCGTCGGGCGTCTGCGGGCGTCTCCCGGGTTAGCCAGCCGCCTGAGGGCACAGCTGACAGGGGCCGGAAAGTCCGGCCGACAGCCAGATTAGCACGCAGTTCGGCCCAGCTGGCCCGGCGCCGGGCAATGCGGCCGCCGCTACCCGGCGGGAATGCGGGCGCGGACCTCGGCCACGTCCCTGTGCATCTGCGCCACCAGGTCGGCCACCGAGTCGAACCGGACCGTGCCGCGCAGCCGCTCGGCGAAATCGACCGCCACGTGCACGCCGTACAGGTCGAGATCGTCCCGGTCGAGCGCGTACGCCTCGACGGTGCGCTGCCGCCCGTCGAATGTCGGGTTGGTGCCGATCGAGATCGCCGCCGGCCACCGCTGCGCCTCGCGGCCGTCGGCGTCGAGGCTGGCCAGCCAGCCCGCGTACACCCCGTCGGCCGGGATCGCGGTATGCGGGAGCGTCGCCAGGTTGGCGGTCGGGAAGCCGAGCGCCCGGCCGCGCCGCTGGCCGCGCACCACCACGCCCTCCACCCGGTGCGGCCGGCCGAGATCGCGGGCCGCGGCGGCCACCTCCCCGGCGGCGAGCCGCGCCCTGATCCCGGAGGAGGAAATCGTCTCGCCCTCGTCGGCCAGCAGCGCCGCTCCCTCGGCGGTGAAGTCGTACTTCTCGCCAAGCTCGCCGAGCAGCGCGACGTCCCCGGCCGCGCGATGACCGAACCGGAAGTTGTCCCCCACCACGACCCTGGCCGCGTGCAGCCGGTCCACAAGCACCGCCTGCACGAACTCATCCGGGCTCAGCCGGGAGAACTCGAGCGTGAACGGCAGCAGCAGGACAGCGTCGACCCCCAGGCCGGCCAGCAGTTCGCCGCGCCGCCTGGCGGTGGCCAGGAACGGCGGGTGCGTCCCCGGCCGGACCACCTCGTCCGGGTGCGGGTCGAAGGTAACCACCGCGACCGGCAGCCCGAGCCCGCCGGCCAGCTCGGCGGCCCGGGCCACGATCCGCTGATGGCCACGGTGCACGCCGTCGAAGACGCCGATGGTGACCACCGACCGGCCCCAGCCGGGCACCTCGTCCAGGCCCTGCCACCGCTGCATGTGTTATCCCTTTCCCGGCCGGCCGGTGGTGTACGGCGGTGCTCCAAGCCTGCCACGCGGCGGGCGGGCCGGCGGCGGCAGCGTCGGCCCGCGCCGCCGTTACGGCAGGAATACCGCCAGCGAGCGAGCCTGGCCCGCCTCCTCGGTCAGCAGTGCGACCAGCATGCCATCCGGGTTAAACGCAGCCACCGGGCCCCGGCCGCCGCCGGCCGCTGGCAGCCTGCCGCCGTGAGTGAGCTTCGCCGCCTCGGCCGCGGTCAGGTCCCGCCGCGGAAAAACCGCCGCGGCGGCTTCGCCGAGCGGGACGACGTCGAGCGACTCAGCAAGCTGCGCCAGGGTCCGTGCCATCCGCTCGGTATACGGGCCCACCCGGGTGCGCCGCAGCGCCGTCAGGTGCCCGCCGACTCCGAGCGCGGCGCCGGCGTCACGGGCTATCGCGCGGATGTAAGTGCCGCTCGAGCAGATCACTCGCACGTCCGCGTCGAGCACATGGCCGGCCGGGCGGACCGCGACCAGGGTGAGCTCGCGCACGGTCACCGTCCGCGCAGCGAGCTGCGGCGGGGCTCCCTCGCGGGTCAGCTGGTAAGCGCGCTTACCGCCCACCTTGATGGCGCTGATCCCCGGCGGGACTTGCTGGATCTCGCCGGTCAGCGGGGCCAGGGCGGCGGTCAGCGTTTCCGCGGAGACGCCTGCCGCTGACGCGGACGAGATGATCTCGCCGTCCGCATCGGCCGAGTCGGTGGCCTGGCCGAACCGGATGGTGGCGGCGTATTCCTTCTCGGTCAGCGCGAGGTGGCCGAGCAGCCTGGTCGCCTTCTGCACGCCGACCACCAGCACTCCGGTGGCCATCGGGTCCAGGGTGCCGGCATGCCCCACCCGGCGGGTGCCGGCCAGCCGGCGGATCCGCGCCACGACATCATGCGAGGTCAGGCCGGCGGGCTTGTCGACGATGACAAGCCCGCTCTGGGCGCTCACCGGCAGCTGGCGCTGTCCGCGAGATGCTCGCGCAGCACGGCCATCGCGTCGGCGACCGGGCCGGACACGGTGAACCCGGCCGCGCCGCGGTGCCCGCCGCCGCCCGCCCTGGTGCACGCGCGGCCGACGTCCACCTTGCCCTTGGACCTCGAGGACACCAGCCACCGGCCGTCGTCGTCTTCCTTGAAGACCACCGCGACGTCGGCCTCCTCGGTGCGGCGCAGCACGTCGATCACCGACTCGGCGGCGTCAATGTGCAGGCCGTAGGCGGCCCGGTCGGCGCGGCTGACCGTCGTCCAGACCAGTCCGTGACCAGCGGCGGCCGCTGGCTCGAGCACCGCCCGGCCGAGCACGCCGGACAGCAGGCCGAGGTATCCGAACGGCGCCTTGTCCCACAGCTCAAGCGAGACTGCGCCCGGCTCGATGCCCGTTGCCAGCAGCTGCGCGGCGATCTCATGCACCCGCGGCGACGTGCTCGGGTACTTGAACGAGCCGGTGTCCGTGACGATCCCTGCGTACAGGCCGAACGCGATATCCCTGGTGATCCGGATGCCCAGCCTGCCGATCAGCTCGTACGCGAGCACCGCGGTCGCTGCCGCGGACGGGTCGACCAGGTGCAGCGTGCCGAACCGGGTGTTGGACGCGTGGTGATCGAGCACGATCAGCTGCTCGGCCCGCGCGGCGCAGTCTTCGAGCATGCCGAGGCGGTCCGTGCTTGCGGCGTCGAAGGTCACCATGACCTGCGGCCGCCGCGGGTAGGACTCCGGCGGGCTGAGCAGGTCGGCGCCCGGCAGGAAGCGCAGGATCCTCGGCACCTCGAAAGGCTGGTCGCCGAACGAGGCGATTACCCGCTGGCCAGCCGACCCGGCTCGGGCCCGGAGCGCGTGGGCCACCGCGAGCATCGACCCGAGCGCGTCGCCGTCCGGGCGGACGTGGCAGGCCAGGCAGATCTCCCGCGCGCCGGCCAGGATCTGCACCGCGCTGGCCCAGCAGGCCTCCAGATCCGGCGCAACCCCAGCAGAAGACCCAGCAGCCCCGCCGGCGACAGCGACCGCGGCGGCCCCACCAGGCGCAATTATCCCGCCGAGCGCAGCCTCCCCGCCCGTCAGCGTAGCGGTGACCATGTCTTTCTGTGCTTGCTCGGCTGTCACGACCGCGAGTATCCCGCGCCGCGCTGCCCGGGTGCCGGTGTTTCGGTGAGATGATCATCTTCTCCGGCCGGCCCGGGCGGCGAGCCGTCGGCGGGATCATCGGCGGCGTCATCTCCGGCCTCACCCGCATCGGCGGGAAGCCGGTACGGGTCCGCGTCGCCTGCTGGCTGCGCGCCTTCCCTGACCGCCGCCAGCGCCGCGTCCGCCTCGCGGGCCTTGGCCACAAGCTCCTCGATGTTCCTGGCGTTGTCCGGCACGGTATCCGGCTTGAACTCAAGCGACGGGGTGTGCCGGAGCCCGGTCTGGCGGCCGACCTCGGACCGGATGACGCCGACCGCGCTGGCCAGCGCGGCCGCCGTGCCCGCCTGGTCTTCCGCAGAGCCGTAGACGGTGTAGAACACCGTCGCCTCGCGCAGGTCGTTGGTCAGCCGTGCCTCGGTCACCGTGACGAAGCCGAGCCGGGGATCCTTGATCCGGCGTTCCAGCATCTCGGCCACGATCTGCGCGATCCGGCCACCGAGCTTGCGTGCCCTGGCTGCGTCCATGAGTCGCTCACTCCTCCTCGTTGAACAGCCGCTGCCGTGCCGAGAGCAGCTCGATTTCCGGCCGCCCGGCCACGAACCGCTCGCATGCCCCGAGCACCTCCGCGCAGTGCGCGGCGGTGGCGGCCACCACCGCCACGCCGATCTCGGCCCGGCGGTGCAGATCCAGGTGGCCGGTCTCGGCCACGGCGGCCGCTGGGTAGCGCCGGTGGATCTCGGCGACCAGCGGCCGCACCGCGGAGCGCTTCTGCTTCAGCGAGCGCACGTCGCCGAGCAGCACGTCCAGCGTCAGGGCACCCACGTACACGTCAGCAGCCCCCTGCGGGGTCAGGCGCGCGGCTTCTCGCGCATCTCGAACGTCTCGATCACGTCCCCGATCTTGATGTCGCTGTAGCCGATGCCGATACCGCACTCGAAGCCCTCGCGCACTTCGGTCGCGTCGTCCTTGAACCTGCGGAGCGAATCGACCGTGAGGTTGTCCGAGACGACCACGCCGTCGCGGACCAGCCGCGCCTTGCTGTGCCTGGTGATGGTCCCGCTGCGGACGATCAGCCGGCCACGTTGCCGATCCGCGGCACCCGGAAGATCTCCCTGATCTCGGCGGTGCCGAGCTGGACCTCCTCGAACTCCGGCTTCAGCATCCCCTTGAGCGCGGCCTCGATCTCCTCGATGGCCTGGTAGATCACCGCGTAGTAGCGGATATCCACGCCCTCGCGCTGCGCGAGCTCGCCCGCCCGGCAGGCCGGCCTGACGTTGAAGCCGATGATGACCGCCTCGGACGCGATGGCCAGGTTGACGTCGTCCTGGGTGATCGCGCCGACACCGCGGCCGATCACCCGCAGCACCACGTCCTCGCCGACGTCGATCTTGAGCAGCGCGTCCTCCAGGGCCTCGACCGACCCGGACACGTCGCCCTTGATGATGAGCAGCAGCTCTTCGCGCTGGCCCGACTTGAGCGCGGACTCCAGGTCCTCCAGGGTGACCCTCGGACGCCGCTGGGCGAACATCGCGGTGCGCTCGCGCGCCTCCCGCCGCTCGGCGATCTGCCTGGCCACCCGGTCGTCGTCGACGACAAGGAAGTTGTCGCCGGCCCCGGGCACGGCGGTAAGGCCGAGCACCTGCACGGGCCTGGACGGCGGGGCATCAGCGACCGGGTCGCCGTTCTCGTCGAGCATCGCCCGGACCCGGCCGTAAGCCTCGCCGCAGACGATCGAGTCGCCCACGTTGAGCGTGCCGCGCTGGACGAGCACCGTCGCTACCGGCCCGCGGCCCTTGTCCAGGTGCGCCTCGATCGCCACGCCCTGGGCCTGCTGGTGCGGGTTGGCACGCAGGTCGAGCTCGGCGTCCGCGGTCAGCACGACCGCCTCGAGCAGCGCCTCGATGCCGGTGCCCTGCCGTGCCGAGACGTCGACGAACAGGGACTGGCCGCCGAACTCCTCAGCCACCAGCCCGTACTCGGTGAGCTGTGCGCGCACCCGCTGCGGGTCGGCGCCTTCCTTGTCCACCTTGTTGACGGCCACCACGATCGGCACGCCGGCCGCCTGGGCGTGGTTCAGCGCCTCGGTGGTCTGCGGCTTGACGCCGTCATCCGCGGCGACGACCAGGATCACCAGGTCGGTCGTCTCGGCGCCGCGGGCACGCATCGCCGTGAAGGCCTCGTGACCCGGCGTGTCGATGAAGGTGATCTTGCGCTCCTGGCCATCGACGACGGTGTTGACCTGGTAGGCGCCGATGTGCTGGGTAATGCCGCCCGCTTCGTGCGCGACCATGTTGGTGTGCCGGATCGCATCGAGCAGCTTGGTCTTGCCGTGGTCGACGTGACCCATGACCGTGACGACCGGCGGGCGCGCCACGAGGTCAGCCTCGCCGCCCTCGTCCTCGCCGAACTCGATGTCGAACGTCTCGAGCAGCTCCCTGTCCTCTTCCTCCGGGGAGACCACCTGGACGGTGTAGTTCAGCTCGGCGCCCAGTAGCTGGAGCGTCTCGTCGTTGACCGACGCAGTCGCCGTCACCATCTCGCCCAGGTGGAAAAGCACCTGCACGAGCGAGGCCGGGTTCACGCCGATCTTGTCGGCGAAGTCGCTCAGCGATGCGCCCCGGGACAGCCGGATGACCTGGCCGTTGCCGCGCGGTACCTGCACGCCGCCGATCGACGGCGCCTGCATGTTGTCGAACTCCTGGCGGCGCTGCTTCTTCGACTTCCGGCCGCGCGACGGCCGGCCGCCAGGCCGCCCGAAGGCGCCCTGCGTGCCGCTCCGGCCGCGACCGCCGCCACCTGGACGCGCCGGTCCCATGCCCGGACGCTGGCCGCCGCCGGGACCGCCGCGAGCGCCGGCCCCGCCGGGACCGCCGCGGCCGCCTGGCCGGGCGCCGCTGCCGCCGCCTGGACCGCCACGGCCGCCCGGGCCGCCTGCGCCCGGGCCGCCAGGACCACGGCCGGGAGCCGGCCTGGGCGGCATGCTGTTGGGGCTGGGCCGCGGGCCGCCGGGCCGCGGCCCGCCGGGGCGGGCCGTGTCACCGGGGCCTGGCCGCCCGGCGAACCGGCTGCCCGGGCCGCCCGGCGCGCCTGGCCGGGCGGCGGGCTGGCCGGCTGCGGGCGGAGCGCCTGCGGCGGAGCCTGCCGGGCCGGCCGCTCCTGGCTGACCTGGCCGGGCGCCGCGCGGCGCCGAGCCCATGCCGCTCGCATGCGAGCTGAACGGGTTGTTGCCTGGACGCGGCCCTGGCCGGGGCGTGCCGCGGGAACCTGGCCGCTGGCCGCCGCCAGCCGGGCTGCCTGGCCGCGGCGGGCTGGCGGGCGTGCCGCCAGGACCAGGCCGCGGGCGCGGCCTGCGCGGCCGGCCGCGCAGCGGGCTGGGCGGCCTCCGGCTGGCCGCCTGGCGCCGGGGCCGGCGCCTCCGGCGGCGCCGGGGCAGCCGCCGCATGCGGGGCTGCCACCTGCGGCGACGGGGGCTCTGGAATCCGCCGGCCTGGGTCAGCGGCAGGCGGCGCGGCCGACGGCGCGGCCGGGACCGGCCCGGTCACCGGGACCTGGGCCGGCGCGCTGGCCGTCGCCTCGGCGGCCGGTGCGGCCGCCGCACTGCCGTTCGAGCCGTCGGCTGGGATGACCGCAGCCGCGGCCGCCGATGGCTCCGCGGACCGCTTGTTGCCTGTTTTCGCAGCCGCTGCCTGCTTCGGCTGCTGGGCCGCTAGCTCTTCCTTGAGCCTGCGGACGACGGGCGCCTCGATAGTCGATGACGCCGAGCGAACGAACTCGCCCATTTCCTGGAGCCTGGCCATCACGGCCTTGCTCTCTACGCCGAACTCTTTCGCGAGTTCGTAAACCCGGACCTTCGCCACTGCGCTCCCTCTACTCGGTCCGGGGTATCCGGACCAGTCAGCCGGCCCGGGGCAGCGCGTGCTCCGTCCGGCGTTAGCCTGTGCTGTTCATCGCCGCATGCTCATCGGGCGCTCATTGCCATCTCAGCCTGCTTTCTCCGGCACTGCTGCCGTCCATGCCTTCCGTCTGCCCGCCTTGCCCCGGCCGCGTGCCGCCGGGACGCGACAACACAAGATACCCGGCGATCATGCCGGTCCCAAGCGGCCCCGGCAAGCGCAGCGCTCGCGGGAACGCCCGGCGCCGTTGTGCTCGATCCAGGCATCCCTGGCTGGGGTGCAGGTATGCGCCCCGGCCAGCCTGCCGCGCCCGCGGGTCGGGAACAACCTCATCCCCGGCCGCTACCAGGCGAAGCAAGTCAGACTTGACCGCGCGGACTCCGCACCCCACACACATCCGGATCGCTGGCGCGGGCCGGAGGGGCCGCGGGGACCGTGTGGCCATTCTGCTACCAAGCCTACCGCGCCTGCGCGTCGGCGGCACCGGGCACCGGGTCCGGCCCGCCCGCGCCGCGCCCCGTGGCCAGCCCGCCGGCGCTGGCGGCAGGCTCGAGCCCGCTCCCGGCACGTGCCTGGCCCGGTGCGGCCGGCTCAAGGCCGCCCCCGGCGGCGGCCTTGGCTGTCCCGCCCGCGGTGCCAGGCCTGCCTGCGGCATCCTCCGCTGGCGCGGTCGTGCCCCGGTCCGGCCTGATGTCGATCCGCCAGCCGGTCAGCCGCGCGGCCAGCCGCGCGTTCTGGCCCTCCTTGCCAATCGCCAGCGAGAGCTGGTAGTCGGGCACGATCACCTGGGCCACCCTGGCCTGCAGGTCGATGATGTCAACCCGGGAAACCCGGGCAGGCGAGAGCGCGTGCGCGACGAACTCGGCCGGATCCGGGGAGAAATCGACGATGTCGATCTTCTCGCCGTGCAGTTCCGTCATCACGTTGCGGACCCGGCTGCCCATCGGGCCGATGCAGGCGCCCTTGGCGTTCACGCCCGGCTGGTGCGAGATGACCGCGATCTTGCTGCGGTGCCCGGCCTCGCGCGCGATGGCGGCGATCTCCACGGCGCCGCTGGCGATCTCCGGCACCTCCAGCGAGAACAGCTTCTTCACCAGGTTCGGATGGGTGCGTGACAGCGTCACCGACGGACCCCGGTAGCCCTTCCTGACATGCAGGACATAGCACCGCAGCCGCTCGCCGTGCACGTACCGCTCGCCGGGCACCTGCTCGGTCGGCGGCAGGATCGCCTCGAGCTTGCCGAGGTCGACAAGCACCGCGCGCGGGTCCCGGCCCTGCTGGATCACCCCGGCGACCACGTCGCCCTCGCGGCCCGCGTACTCACCGAAGGTCAGCTCGTCCTCGGCGTCGCGCAGCCGCTGCAGGATCACCTGGCGGGCGGTGGTGGCGGCGATCCGGCCGAAGCCGTCCGGAGTGTCGTCATATTCCCTGACCACCGCGCCGTCCTCGGCGGTCTCGGCGGCCCAGACGGTCACGTGCCCGCTGCCCCTGTTCACCTCGACCCTGGCGGTCGGCGGCGTGCCGTCGGTGCGGTGATAGGCGACGAGCAGCGCGTCCTCTATCGCCTTGATGGCCAGGTCCATCGAGATGTCCTTCTCGGCCTCCAGGCTGCGCAGGACACTCAGGTCAATGTCCATCTGCTCTCCCCCCGTCTGCGCCGGTCGCGGCGCGGCCGAACTCAAGAACTATCTTTCCTGGCCCGAGCTCGGCATATCCGTATTCCCGCTGCTCACCAGCCACCTCAAGGACGACCGCGTGATCACTGGCGGCGAGCACCCTGCCTTCTACGGTGCCGGCCCGCCCCCGACCATCCGTTACAAATTGTGATCGTGCAGTGAGCGGCACGCGGATCAGCCTCCCCGCGGCGCGACGCCAGTGCCGTGGCTCGGTGAGCGGCCGGTCGACGCCGGGCGAGGTGACCTCCAGGGTGTAGGGAGTCTCGCCCATCGCGCCGGTAGCATCGAGCTCGGCTGACAGCGCGCGGCTGACCCGCGTGATGTCGTCCAGGTTGACGCCGCCGTCTGCGTCCACTATCACCCTGAGCAGGCGCCGCCGGCCGGTCGCGGTGATCCGGACATTCTCCAGGTCCATGCCCATCGAGCCGACCACGGGTTCAAGCAGCGTGATAAGTTCCTGCGCGGCTGCCGGGCCGGCGGCCGCCGGCGGACCGCCGCTGGCTGCCAGCCGCGGCGCACTGTGACGGGAGCTACCGTGCATGACGACCTCCTCGTCGGCGACCTGTGCTGTTGTCCGGTCTTCTAGCCTAACGGCGATCAGGTACCCGATCGTGCCCGTCGGGCCCGGCGCGTCCCGCGGCGGCCGGGCCGGCCCGTCGCCGGGGCAGGGCGCGGAGCCAGGACGGCGGGACCTGCCGTGACATGCTTGGGATGCCGCCGGGGAGAGCTGGCGGCGCACTGGCGGGAGGATTCGTGACGGGAGGCTGCGTGGCGCCGCGGTCGCGGCGGTCGGTGCTGGCCGCGACGGCGGCGAGCCTGCCGTTACTGGCCGTTACCGGCTGCCAGGGCGTCGGCGCGCTCGCCACGCCGCCCAGGCCTGCCCCCGACGTCGCGGTGCTGCGCCGGGCCATTGCCGCCGAGGAACTGATGATCGCCCGCTACGACGCCGTCATCACCCGCTCGGCCAGCCTGGCCGCCAGGCTGCGCCCGCTGCGCGCCGAGCACCGGCTGCATCTCGCGGAGCTGCGGTCCCGCCTGGTGGTGCCCCCGGGCGGCGCGGCCGGGCCCGCGGCCGGCTCGCCGGCCCCGTCCCGGGCGGCCGCGCCACGGCCGGGCAGCGGGCCGGCCGCCGCGATCTCGTTCCTGCAGGGAGCCGAGCGGTCCGCGGCCGCTGACCTGCTCCGGCACCTGGCCGCGGTTTCGCCGTCGCTTGCCCAGCTGATGGCGAGCATCGCGGCATCCGAGGCAACGCACGTCGCCGCGCTCTCCGCGACCGGGGCCAGCGGGCACGCATGACCAGGAGCACCGCGGCGCGGCGGATGCTGACGGCCGCCGAGATCAGCGCGCTGCAGGCGGCGCTCGCCGCCGAGCACGCCGCTGTCTACGGATACGGCATCGCCGGGGCGCACCTGACCGGGACCGCGCTGACGGCCGCGACCAGCGACTGGGTCGCCCACCAGGTCGCCAGGGACTCGCTCGAGTCGATGCTGCGGTCGGCCGGCGCACCGCCGGTGGCGGCCTCGGTGGCCTACCAGCTACCGCATCAGGTACGCAGCGCGGCGACCGCGATCTCGCTCGCCGTCATCCTTGAGGACCGGGTCACCACGGCTTACCTGGGCCTGGTGGCGGCGACGCGGCCGGCCATCAGGAAGTTCGGCGCACGCGAGGTCGTGGCGGCGGCGATGCGAGCCGCCTTCTGGCGGGGCCGCCCGGTAGCCTTTCCCGGCTTCCCGGCCGGCCTGCTATCGCCGCACAAGGCCGGCCGCAGGCAGCAAGAACGACGCCGGTCCTAGCCGCTGGTGGCGAGAACGCGGCCGATCCGGCTGGCCGCGGCGGGCAGGTCGTCGCTGACGGCGATCCGCTCGGCCCACGACCACCAGAACCACCACACGCCGTCCTGGCACGGCCCGGCGTAGATGTCCTCGGCCAGCGCCGCGGCGGCCGGGTTGACCACGTGCAGGCTCGGCACGCGCCCGGGCGGAGTCGTCAGCCGCGCCCGCAGCCCGTGCCGGGCCAGCACCTCGGCCAGCCCTTCAAGCCTGTCCAGGTACGCGTGCCAGAGCTGGGTCGGCCCGGGAGCCTGCTGGGTTTCCATTGCCTTTGTGTCACCTTTGGTAGCTGATGAACAGCGAAGAGTTAAGCACTGTCCCTAGGATGCATCCCTGGACATGCTAGATGCAACATGCATTCGGAAATTCGCATCTTGTGCCGTGCCGAGCACTGGACGCAATCATGTCGGCCTTGCCACACTGGGCCCAGGCTTATGCCTGACCACGCGGGGCACATTCCTGACTCATGACGTGACCGCATGATGGCAAAATCTGTATCCCGCGCTCGGCACGCCACGCACCGATCGCCCGCCGGGGGGTGACACATGGCAAATGAGCAGAGTCCGACGGTAAGGCGCCGTCGGCTTGCGCTTGAGCTCAGGAGGCTCCGCGAGGCCGCGCGGCTTACCTGCGAAGAGGTGGCCGAGCACCTGGAGTGCTCGGCGTCCAAGATCAGCCGGGTGGAGACTGGCCGGGTGTCGGTGTCGCCGCGCGACGTCAGGGACATGCTCGAGCTCTATGGCGTGCCGGATCAGCAGCGCGACAGCCTGGTCCAGCTGGCCCGGGACTCACGGCAGAAAGGCTGGTGGCACGCCTACAGCGACACGATCCAGCCGCAGTTCGCCACGTACGTCGGGCTGGAGAGCGCGGCGTCGGAGATCCGGGTCTACGAGGTAAACCTGATGCCCGGCCTGCTGCAGACCGAGGAGTACGCCCGGACGATCATCAAGGCCGGGACGATGACCGGCAGCCACGAGGACATCGAGCGCAAGGTGGCCCTCCGGATGGCCCGGCAGCCCGCGCTGACCAGGGCCGAGCCGCCCATGCTGTGGACTGTCGTGGACGAGGCCGCGCTGCGCCGCCGGGTCGGCGGCACCGAGCTGATGCGGGCCCAGCTGGAGCATGTGCTTGAACTGTCCAGCCTGAAAAACGTCGCGATGCAGGTGATCCCGTTCGGCGCGGGTGCCCATCCGGCCATAGGCAGGCCGTTCGTCATCCTGGTGTTTCCGGAGCGGATCGACACTGACGTCGTGTACCTGGAGGACCTGACGAGCGCGTTCTACCTTGAGGATGTCCAGGAGGTAGACCGCTACAACGTCTTCTTCAACCACCTGCGGGCGACGGCGCTTTCGTTCGACGACTCCGCAGCGCTGGTCACGTCGGTGCTGAAGGAGCTGTAGCCGGCCGAGGCCGGTAGCCCCGCGCGGCGGGATGCCGCCGGAAGCGGGCCGCGAAGGCCAGTCCAGAAGGTGGTGGATAGAGCGATCGCACACCTTGGGTGGTGTGCGATCGCGAGATCCACCACCAGAGCGCGCGATGCGGCGCGGCTTCGGGAACGGGGAACTCAGCGCAGCGGCGCCGGCAGCGGCTCGGCGTGCAGGACCGTGAGCCGGGAAACGGCCCTGGTCAGCGCGACGTAGAGCCGGTGCAGGCCGCGGGACTCCGCGGCCGCGATCCGGGCCGGCTCGACGACGATGACCTGGTCGAACTCCAGGCCCTTGGCGAGGGTAACCGGCACCAGGGTGAGCTGCCCGCCGGCCGCGGCGGCGTCCAGCACCGAATGCGGCAGGCCGGACCGGCCGAGCATCACCGAGATCTCGGCAACCTGGTCGTCAGCGGCGATCACCGCGGCCGAGCCCGGCCGGTCCAGCGCGTCGGCGCAGGCCGCCGACAGCGCGCCTGGCAGCGAGCTGCCCGGCGCCGGGGTGATCACCAGGGAGCCTGCCTCCTGCCGGAGGGAGCGGGCAGCCCCGAGGCCGGGCGCGATGTGCCCGAGCAGCCTGCTGGCGAAATCGAGGATCTGGCGCGGCACCCGGTAGCCGGTCTCGAGCACCCGCAGCCCGGCGTCGGCCTTGCCCAGGTTGGCCAGCAGCTGCTGCCAGCTGGGGGTGGCCCACGGCGTCGTGCCCTGGGCGATGTCGCCGAGCACGGTGGCCGAGCCGGTGGCGCAGCGGCGGCCGATCGCGCGGCACTCCATCGGCGAGAGGTCCTGCGCCTCGTCCACGACCACGTGCGCCAGGCTGGGAGTGCGCTCGATCAGGTCCCGCGCCTCGTCGATAAGGACGGCATCGCCTGGCGACCAGCGGGCCGATCCTGGTCCGCGCGGCGGGCTTGACCACGAGATCGCGGCCTGCTCGGCCGGGTCGAGCACGCCGTCCGCGGCCCGGGCGAGCAGGCCGGGGTCGGACAGCAGTCGCAGCACCAGCCGCAGCGGGTCGGTCTTCGGCCAGATCGCGTCGACCACGGCCCGCACCTGCTTTGTCCGGCGGACTGCCTCGTGCGTGCGGTCATCGCAGGTCTCGCCGGCCGATTCCATCCTGGTCAGGATCACGTGCGCGATGCGGTGCGAGAGCATCTCGCGGCCGGCGCCGTAGCGGACTCCGCGCCGCCGCAGTTCGTCGGCAAGCTCGGCGAGCTCGTGCGCGGGCACCCGCCAGCGCCGGGAGCCTCGGGCGAGCATGAGCGCCTCGGCCGGCGGCCTGAGCTGCTCCCAGAGCGCTCGCCGCAGCACCTCGGCCATCCTGGCGTCACCCTTGATCCGCGCGGCCGGCTCCGGGTCCGCAGCCCGGACCGGCACCGTGGCCAGCAGGTCGGTAACCGACACCTGGGTGACGTTGAGCTCGCCGAGCGCGGGCAGCACGTTGCCGATGTAGGACAGGAAGGCCCGGTTCGGCCCGACCACGAGGACGCCGCCGCGGTTCATCCGCTCCCGGTGCGCATAGAGCAGGTAGGCAACCCGGTGCAGGCCGACGGCGGTCTTGCCGGTGCCTGGCGCGCCCTGCACGCAGACCGTGCGGTCCGCGTCGGCACGGACGATGTCGTCCTGGTCAGGCTGGATGGTGGACACGATGTCACGCATCGGCCCGGACCTTGGCCGCTCGATCTCGTCGATCAGGATCCTGCTGACCGGCGCGTCCGCGGCAGTCCCCGGGGCCTGTCGCCGGCCAGCGGTGAAGTCCTCGTCCTCGTATGCGGTCAGGTCCCCGCCGGAGAACCCGAACCGGCGGCGGTGCGCAAGGCCCATCGGCTCAGCCGCGCTGGCCCGGTAGAACGGCCGGGACACGGGCGCCCGCCAGTCGATGACGACGGGATGGCCATCCGGGTCGTGCACATGGCGCCTGCCGATGTGGAACTGCTCGCCGGGCAACGCGGTGCCGATATCGGCGCTGCCAGCCCCGGCCCGGCCGGCTCGGGCCGGCCTCCGGCAGGGCGGCCTCCGCCGGGGCGGCCGGCTTCGAGGCGGCCCGGCTGGGCGGAGTAGTCGAGCCTGCCGAAGAAAAGTGGCGTGTCCGGCAGGTCATGCAGGGCCTCGGCCCGCCGGTACAAGTCGGCCTTCAGGTATTCCTCGGAGACGGGGTCGCCGCCGAGAGCCCGCAGGGAGAGGACGTTCTCGCGCATCAGCCGCAGGAATTTCCGCGCTGACTGCAGGTGGGCGCGTTCTGCATCGAGAACGGGGTCGGTGCTGGCGGCCGGGTCCGGTCCGGCCGCGGCACGGGGACTGGCCGGGGCTCCGCTGCGGGTGCCGCTGGCCGAGGGCATGATTCATCACCTCGATGGCGTTCGGGGCTGGCACAGAGGCCAAGAGCCTAACAATGCCGACGGCGCTGGTCACCTGAATATTCCGCCGGCGGGCAGCCTCGTAGACTGCGCGGGTGGCTGAGCCTGCGGACGCTGCACCCGGGGATGCCGCGGCCGCGGGCGCCGCGGGCGCCGCGGGCACCGCGGGCCGGGACGCGGTGGCCAGGTTCGAGGCGCTGCTCTCCCCGCCGGGGCAGGAACTGCTCGGCTATCTGCAGCGGCAGGATTTCACCGCGGACGGCGCGTTGCGGCTGGGCACGCGACTGCGCGAGGCCTACCCGGCCGACCTGGTCGCGGCCGCGCTTGCCCAGCACGAGCTCAGGCGCAGCGCACGGCCGAAGTTCGGCCGGGCGATGGAGATGTTCTTCACCCGGCCCGGCCTTGAGCAGGCTTCCGGCGAGCTGGCCGCCCGGCACCGGTCCGCCCGCTACGCCGGCGCCAGGAACGCGGCCGACCTGTGCTGCGGGATCGGCGGGGACCTCGTTGCCCTCGCCGAGGGCCGGCCCGTGCTCGCGGTCGACCAGGATCCGCTCGCGCTGCGGGTCGCCAGGGCCAACTGCGAGGTCTACGGCGTGGCCGGCCACGTCAGCACCGAGGCTGGGCGACGTCCGCGACGTCGACCTGGCCGGCGTTGACGCGGTGTTCATCGACCCGGCCCGGCGGACCGGCCGGCGGCGGCTGCGGGCCGGGGAAAGCGAGCCGCCGCTCGGCTGGTGCATCCGCCTCGCGGAGCGGGTCAGCCAGCTGGGGATCAAGGCCGCGCCCGGCATTCCGCATGCGGCCATACCCGAGGGCTGGGAGCTGGAGTTCGTCGCCGTGGGGCGTGACCTGAAAGAAGCCGTCGCCTGGTCCCCGGCGCTGGCGGCGGCGGCGAGGCGGGCGACCGTCCTGCCCGGCGGCCACATGCTCACGCCCGGGGCCGGCCAGCCGGTCGCGGTCCGGATGCCTGGCGAGTTCCTGCTCGACCCGAATCCCGCGGTCACCCGGGCCGGCGTCGTGCAGGACCTGGCCAGGATGCTGGGCGCGTGGCAGATCGACCGGCGGATCGCTTTCCTGTCCGCGGACACCGCGCTTCGCACTCCGTTCGCCCGCACGCTGCGGGTGATCGACTCGGCGCCGTGGCGTTCCCGGGAGCTTCCGGCCAGGCTGCGCGCGCTTGACATCGGCGCGGTCGACATCCGCCGCCGCGGCCTGGCGGGCGACGTCGACCTGCTGCGCCGGCGGCTGAAGCTGGCAGGCTCGCGGCGGGCGACCCTGGTGATGACCAGGGTCGCGGACCGGCCGTGGGGACTGGTCTGCGTCGAGGCCGGTCAGGACCAGTGCATGTACTGGCCTGTTCCATGATCTTGGAGCGTTGTTAGTGCTCGCCGCCGCAAAAGGCACCAAGATCATGGAATCGGCGGCGGCTAGAACAGCACCGACATGAACGCGCCCGCATCGGTGAAGCCGACCCGCCGGTACGCGGCCCGCGCCGGGGCATTGAAATCGTTCACGTAGAGGGTCACCACCGGCGCGATGCGCTCTAGCGCGATGGCTCACGACCGCGGCCATCCCGCGCGTGGCGATGCCCCGGCCGCGCAGGTCGGGAGGCACCCATACGCCCTGCACCTGGCAGACCTGCGGGGTCACCGAGCCCACCTCGGCCTTGAAGATCACCCGGTCGTCCTCGATCCGGGCGAATGACCGGCCGATCCTGATCAGCTCCATGACCCGCGCCCGGTACGCGGCCCCGCCGTCCACGCCGACCGGCGACACCCCCACCTCCTCGGTGAACATGTCCACGCACGCGGGAAGCAGGACGTCAAGCTCACCCGGGAGGACCGCGCGCACCAGCGGATCCGCCGGCACCAGCGGCGGGCCGGAGATGGCCAGCACCGGCTGCGCCGCCCTGACCTCGCGTGGGCGGCCCCAGTGCGGCGAGAGCAGCCGCCACAGTTCCTGGACGGCCGGCGCGGCCCGACGATCGACGAGCAGCGGCGGCCCTGCATCCGGGCCCGCCCGGCGAAGGCCGTGACGGCGCTCGACGTCGCGGCGACCGGCACCAGGTTGGCGCCCGAGTAGCAGAGGGACGTCAGCTTCCCGCCATCGGAGTAACCCCATAGCTGGGCGCCGAGCCTGCCGGGGTCGAGCCCGGCCGAGCGCAGCCGCGCGCTGACGAAGACGTTCGTCACCGGATCCCGGTCGCAGATGAGCAGCGCCTCGTCGCGATCGCTGTCGTCAGCAGGCGCAGCGATGACGATTTCCACGTCCTTGTGCGCAGCACACTCCCAAGCGTAACGGCATGCCGCTAACCGCCGCTGACACGCGCCGCCAGCAGGCCCCGCGCCAGCCGCGTGCCTAGCCATGCGCCAGCACCGCGCCTGCCGCTGCGTCAGCTCGGCGAAGGCGGGGGCAGCGCCGGGCAGGTGGCGTTGACCAGCCCCGGCTTGTCGCGGCAGCGCCCCGGTGGCGAGGTAGCGGTTCAGGTAGCCGTTCACGCAGGCGTTCGGCGGGCTGGCCAGGGACTGGCCGTGATTGCCGCCGCCCACGACCACGACCATCCGGGCCGTCGGCAGTGCCTTGTGCGCCCGCTGCGCCCCGGCGTACGGGGTGGCGGCGTCCAGGGTGCCCTGCAGCATCAGGATTCCCGGCAGGCCTTCGGCGCCGATCCGCAGCGGGCTGGCCGGGCCGTGCACCGGCCAGAACGCGCAGGCGGCGTTGAACCAAGCGTTGCCCCATGCCTCGAACGGCGCGGTCGAGTAGACCTTCCTCGTGTCCGCGTCCCACCTGGCCCAGCTGCGCGGCCAGTTGACGTCGCTGCACTCCACGGCGTTGTAGACGGCGAACTCGTTCTCGCCCTGCACGCCCTGCTGCTGGTAGGCCGGAAACCAGCCCGGCCGCATTGCCCTGATGCAGGTAGCCGGCCAGCGCCGCGGCGAGCCCCGGCCAGAAGCTGTTCGAGTACCCCCCGACGAGGAACGTGTCCTGAATTCGTCCGGGCCGAGTGCCTGCCGGCCGGAGATGCGGACCGGATGCGCAGCAGCCGCGCCATCGGCCTGGTACCACGCCTGGCTCACCTGCGCCCTGGTCGTGCCGAGCCCGTACATGGCGGAGTGCGCGGCGACCCAGGAGTAGAACGCGTCCTGCCGGCCCTGGAACGCGTAGTCCTGCCCGATGTTGTCCGCGTACCACACCCCGGTCGGATCAACCGTGCTGTCCAGCACCATCCGGCGGAGCCTGCTGGGGAACATGGTCGCGTACACCTGGCCGATATAGGTGCCGTAGGAGATGCCGAAGTAGCTGATCTGCTGCTGGCCGAGCGCGGCCCGGATCGAGTCGATGTCCCTGGCGGTGTCCTGCGTCGTCAGGTAAGGCAGCAGCCAGCCGTACCGCCGCTCGCAGTCATTGGCGTATGCCCTGGCCCGGCCGATCAGGACTTGCTCCGCTGCCTTGGTCGCCGGGATGTAGTCGGGCCTGGCGCCGGAGAAGAACGACGGGTCGCAGTGCAGCGCGGGCCGGGAAGACCCGACGCCCCGCGGGTCGAAGCCGATGATGTCGTACCTCGCCGCTACCGACCGGGTCCAGGCCGTCCGCCACGGTGGCGGCCAGGCCGAGGCCGCTGCCGCCGGGGCCGCCCGGGTTGACGATCATCGCGCCAAGCCGGCCGGACGGCGCCGTGGCCGGCACTTCGTCGAGCGCCAGGGTGATCTTCCTGCCGCCGGGATGCCGGTAGTCAAGCGGCACCCGCAGGCTGGCGCACCGCAGATGCGCCGACCGGACCGGCGCACTGGTGCCAGTGCACCCGCGACGTGCCGGTGGCCGGCGGCAGGCTGGCCGGGCTGGTGGCAGCGGCCGGCGACGTGCCTGCCGACGGCTGCGACGCTGCCGGCGACGGTCCGCCGGAGCAGCCGGAGACGGCGACGGCGATGACGGCCACGGCCAGGCGGCGGCCCCGGCGGGCAGGACGTTCCTCATGGCCCAATCCTGCCCGATCCCGGCGACTCCCCCGGCCCGGCGCGATCAGACCTGGACGAACTCGATCCCGGCCAGCTCGCAGAAAACGCGCCAGTCGGCGGCGTGATGACCGAGGTTCATCACCTCGTGGTGCGGCCCGCCCGCCCGCAGCCAGCCGTTCAGGCAGGCCCGCACCCCGGACGCCGGGCGGAACTGGCCGTACGGCATCTCCAGCGCGGGCAGCTGCGTGGCTGTCCAGGTTCTCGCCCTCGGCGACGACGAGCCTGAACCGCTCGCCCTCCAGCGACACCAGCGCGGCCAGCGTGGCCGGCCCGGGCTGGTACTGGAACAGGAATGTCGGCGGGTCGGCCAGCTTGCCGATGCCGAGCGGCCGCTTGATCAGCTTGCACCGGCCGGTCGGTGCGGGCGATCTTCCAGTTGCCCTCGCCCATGTGGCTCTGCAGGATCGAGTCGGACGGGAAGTCCATCGCGTACATCTCGGTGAAGTGCGCGTCGCCGATCAGCACGTGCCCGGCCGACACCAGGCAGGCGGTCAGCACGTCGCCCTCGGCGGCGTAGCCGTAGCCCTTGGCCATCAGGCTGGAGGCGGCGGCCAGCGGCAGCCTGCTGAACCTGCCGTCCTCGCCGATCGCGTCGAAGTGCGCCGTGTACGCGCCGAACCCGCGCTCGGCCAGGATCTGCTCGATCGCCACCTGCATCCGGGCGTGATCCTCGCGCTCGGCGGCCGACAGCCGCGGGTCGATCTCGAAGTTCGCGTCCTCGAACCCGATCACCTCCGCGGCCTGCTCGCCGGTCACGGCGAGCATCCCCCGGTACATGTCGCCGGGCGCGACCGCCAGTATCTCCGGGCCCAGGCTCCTGACCAGCGCGCTCTCGTCGACCCTGATGTCGCCCATGTCGTTCATGGCGTAGCCGAAGATGGCAACCTTCAGCGACTTCCACGCCGTGACGGCGGCCGCGGCGCGGGCCCACCGGCCCACGTCGGCGCGGAACGCGGCGCTCCTCCAGTCGTCGGTCAGCCACGCTGAACCGCCGCCCGGCCCGGACCATGGCGTTCGCTGTGTCCTGCGCGCCGTGCACGCCCTGGTTGTAGGTCATGTCGGCCATGTCCCAGGCCGGCGTGACGTGCGGCTCGGGCTGGATGTTGGCCATCAAGATCGGCAGCCGCGACTCGGCGAGCAGCCGCGCGACGCGCATGGCCGGGCCGTACGTGAGCATCACGACCATGATCCCGTCGAGATCGGCGTTCTCGAACGTCGCGCATCTCGCGTTCCGCGTCCTCGCGGTACTTGACCGGCTTGCTCGGGATGAACTCGGCCACGTCGGCCAGCTGCGCGGCGATCTCGGCGGCGTAACCGGCCTGCCGCTGCGCTATCCCGGGGATCATTTCGTCATAGAGGTCCTGCATGATCCCCAGGATCCCGATGCGCGGCTTGCGATCGGTCATCGAAGAGCCCTTTCTGAAACGGGAACCCGCCGGCGGGTGCCGCAGGCTTGGTCAGCGCTGGCCGTAGTGATCTTTGTACCGCCGGTGCAGCGCGTCTACCTGCTCTGCCTTGAGCGGCTCCGGAGACCCGAGCATCCGGGCAAGGTGCACGGTACGGGCTACGTCCTCGCACATCACCGCCGCCTTGACCGCGTCCCTTGCGGTCTGCCCCACGGTGAACACGCCATGGCTGCGCATCAGCACGGCGGGCGAGCGGTGGCCGTCCAGGGTGGCGACGATGCCGCGGCCGATCTCGTCGCCGCCGATCAGCGCGAACGGCCCGACCGGGATCTCGCCGCCGAACTCGTCGGCCATCGCGGTGATGACGCACGGGATCGGCTCGCCCCTGGCCGCCCAGGCGGTGGCGTAGGCCGAGTGGGTGTGCACCACGCCGCCGACCGCGGGCATCTGCCGGTACACGTAGGCATGCGCCGCGGTGTCGCTGGACGGGCTGAACCGGCCGGCCACCCGGCCGCCGGACAGGTCGCAGACCACCATCGACTCCGGGGTCAGGTCGTCGTAGCCGATACCGCTCGGCTTGATCACCATCAGCTCGGTGCCGGGCACCCGGGCGGACACGTTCCCTGAGGTCCAGGCGACCAGGCCGTTCCTGACCAGCTCGGCGTGCAGCCCGCAGACCTCGCGGCGGATCTCCCTGATGACATCGCCGGCCGCCGCCGCCGCAGTGGCCGTCATCGCTGGCGCCACCCGGCTGCCGCAGTACCTGCTGCCGGAGGGCGCGGAGCCGGTGCAGGACCGTCGTTGCCGCCGCGGCCGAAGTAGTCGTGCAGCGCCACGTACTCGGCGTACAGCTGGTCGTAGACGTCCGCGCTTGCCTGGTCGGGCAGGTAGGCGCCGGGCCGTTTGCGGCCCATCGCCAGCGCCGCCGCCGGGACGTCCCGGTACGCTCCGGCCGCCACCGCCGCGTGCAGGGCGGAGCCGAGCGCCGGGCCCTGCTCCGAGCCGATCAGGCTGAGCGGGCGGCGGGTCACGTCCGCGTAGATCCGCATGATGGCCTCGTTCCGCATCAGCCCGCCGGCGATGACGAGCTCGGTGACCGGCACGCCGGAGGATTCGAACGCGTCGATGATGACCCTGGTGCCGAACGCGGTTGCCTCGACCAGCGCCCGGTAGATGTCCGGCGGCCGGGTGGCCAGGGTGAGGCCCGCGATCACGCCGGAGAGGTGATGGTCGACCAGGACGCTGCGGTTGCCGTTCAGCCAGTCAAGCGCGATCAGGCCGTGCGCGCCGGCCGGCTGCGCGATCGCCTCGGCTGACAGCAGGTCAAGCACGGAGACACCGCGCTCCGCTGCCGCATCCGCGGTATTCGGGCGGGACGGCGTGCTCGGCGAACCAGGCGAAGATGTCCCCGACGCCGCTCTGCCCGGCCTCATATCCCCAGCGCCCGGCGACGATCCCTCCGTCGACCACGCCGCACATGCCCGGCACCTCGGCCAGCCCGGCGCCGTTCATCACGTGGCAGGTCGAGGTGCCCATGATCGCGACCAGCTGGCCGGGCTCGGTCGCGCCTGCGGCCGGCGGGGTGACGTGCGCGTCGACATTGCCCGCGGCGACTGCTATCCCCTCCGGCAGGCCGGTCCACTCGGCCGCCTGGCTGGTCAGCGACCCGGCCCGGGCGCCGAGCGGCAGCACCGGGTGCTCGAGCTTGTCCGCGGCAAACGTCCCGAACCGCGGGTCAAGCGCGGCCAGGAACTCGCGTGACGGGTAGTGACCATCCTGCCAGATGCCCTTGTACCCGGCCGTGCAGGCGTTCCTGGTCTCCGCCCCGGTCAGCTGCCAGATGATCCAGTCGGCCGCCTCGATCCACCGCTCGGCGCGATAATAGATCCCCGGATCCTCCTCGAGTAGCTGCAGTGCCTTGGCGAACTGCCACTCCGCCGAGATCTTGCCGCCGTACCTGGCGATCCACGGCTCGCCGCGATCGTGGGCGACTGCGTTGATCCGGTCCGCCTGCGGCTGGGCGGCATGATGCTTCCAGAGCTTCGGGTAAGCGTGCGGGCAGCCGGCCAGCCCGGGCAGCTGGCACAGCGGCGTCCCGTCCCGCAGCACCGGCAGAGGAGTACACGCGGTGAAGTCGGTGCCGATGCCGATGACCTGGCCGGGATCGATCCCGGCCTGGCTGACCGCGGCGGGCACCGCGCGCCGCAGCACGTCGCGGTAGTCCGCTGGGTCCTGCAGCGCCCAGTCCGGCGGCAGCTGCTCGCCGGTGGCGCCGAGCGTGTCGTCCATGACGCCGTGCCGGTACTCGTGCACGGCGGTGCCGAGTTCCGCGCCGTCATGCACCCGGACGACAAGCGCCCGCCCGGACAGCGTGCCGAAATCCACGCCGATGACGCACGCCGCTGAGTTGTTAGCGCTAACAGCCATGGCTGGCCCGATCCATCCCGTTACCCCTCTTCCTGCGCTGGCCAGGCGGACAGTCCGATGCTGCCAGGGGCGGCGGTCAAGGCCGGTACCTGGTCGCGCTTGACCGCACCACAAGCTCGGGGACGACCGGGAGCCGTGAGCCCGCCGAGTCGTGCCCGGCGATCCTGTCCACGAGCAGGCGGAGCGCCCGCCTGCCGAGCTCGCCGAAATCCTGCCGCACCGTGGTGAGCGGCGGCAGGAAATAGCCGGCCTCGGGGATGTCATCGAACCCGACGACGCTGACGTCCTTGGGGACCCGGCGACCCCGCTCGGCCAGGGCCCGGAGCAGGCCGAGCGCCATGTGGTCATTGGCGCAGAAGACCGCGGTCACCTCGGGCATCTGGGCGAGCTCGTGGCCGATCTCGTAGCCGGATCGCGACGACCAGTCCCCGGCCAGCACCTCGGGCTCGGCCGCCCCGGCCGACCGGAGCGCCTGCTGCCAGCCTTCGGTGCGCTCGCGGGCGTCCAGCCAGGACCCGGGGCCGCCGACGTGATGGACGGTCTCGTGGCCGAGGTCAAGCAGGTACTGGGTCGCGCGGGCGGCCCCGGCGGCGTTGTCCACGGCGACCGAGGGGATCGGCGTCTTCGTGCCGCAGCCGACGGCGACCAGCGGTACGTGCGCGGGCACGCCGTTGAGCGCGGCCACGGCCGATGTCTGCGGCGCGATCACGATGATGCCCTCCACCGGCTGGCCGAGTAGCCGGTCCACCGCGTCGAGCACGCCCCGGTGGTCGAGCGCGGGCAGGCTGGCGATGCTGACGAAGTACGCGTGCCTGGCCGCCCGCTCGATGCCGTAGAGCATCGACGCCGGGCCGTACAGGGTGGTGTCGAAGCTGATCACGCCGAGGGTGTGGGTGCGCCGGGTGACCAGCGCGCGGGCCGCGGCGTTCGGCCGGTAGGACAGCTCCCGGATCGCGGCGAGCACTTTATCCCTGGTCAGTGGCCGGACGTTGGGATGCTGGTTCAGCACCCGCGAGACGGTCTGGTGGGAGACGCCGGCCAGCTTGGCCACGTCAGCCATCACCGGCGGCCGGGCGGCGCCGTCGGCGTGGGCCGGGCCAGTCCGGGCAGGCGCCACGTGGCTCCTCCCTCCGGGCCGGGTCCGCCGCCATCCTGCGCGACGCCTCCGCCACCACCTGTGCGACAGCGTGAAGTGAATTGTTATCGCTCACAACGTGCCGGTCAAGTGCCGGCCTGCGCGAAGTAATGCACGTGAACACAACAGCGATCGAATCGTCCGCTACGGATTCTCCGCGGTCAGGATTTGCCCGGCTCAACCGGCCTGATCATTATCGCTGACGCTCGCGGCGCCGGGCTAGTCCCGCACCCGGCGCGCTCCGGCCGACGGCGTCGCGTCGAGGAACCGCGGCGGGTGCCAGCCCCGGCGGCCGAACTCATCGCCGACCGCGGCCCGGACCCGGGCCGAGTCTGGCGCGCCGGTCAGCGCGATCACCGAGCCGCCGAACCCGCCGCCGATCATCCGCGCGCCAAGCGCGCCTGCCCCGATGGCCGCGTCGACCGTCACGTCCGCCTCCGGCCAGGAGATCTGGAAGTCGTCGCGGAGCGAGACGTGCGAGGCCGTGAGCAGGGCGCCAGCCTCGCCGAGCCGGCCGGCCCGCAGCAGCCGCACGGTCTCGGTGACGCGCTGGTTCTCGGTGAAGACGTGCCTGGCCCGGCGGGCCAGCGAGCCGGTCAGCTGCCGGGTTATCTGCGCCCCGTCGGTGATGTCCCGCAGCGACCGCAGGCCGAGCGCCCGCGCGGCCTGCTCGCATTCGCCGCGCCTGTTCGCGTAGTCGCCGCCGGCCAGCTCGCGCCGGGCGCCGGTGTCGATCACCAGCAGCTCGAGGCCGCTGGCCGCCGGGTCGAACGGGACCCCGGCGGTTTCCCCGCTGCGGCAGTCGAGCAGCAGCGCCTGGCCTGCCTGGCAGCGCAGCGACGCGGACTGGTCCATGATCCCGCACGGCATGCCGACGAAGTCGTTCTCCGCGCGCTGGGCGATCAGGACCAGCTCGGGCCTGGACACGGCCAGGTCGTGCAGGTCGCTCAGGGCCAGCGCGACCGCGCATTCCAGCGCGGCCGACGACGACAGGCCGGCCCCGCGCGGCAGGTCGGAGTCGACGGCCAGGCTGACGCCTGCGACCGGATGCCCGGCCGCCCGCATCGCCCAGACGCACCCCGGCCGGATAGGCGGCCCAGCCGGGAATCGCGCCAGGTGCCAGCGAGTCAGCCCCGATGACGGCGTCGCCGCCGGGCACCTGGCGCGATCGCAGCTCGATGACCTGTCGTCGCGCCGCCCGGCCACGGCGAGCGTTCCCCGGCTGAGCGCGAAGGGCAGCACGAAACCATCGTTGTAGTCGGTGTGCTCACCGATCAGGTTGACCCGGCCAGGGGCAAACCAGGCGCCGTCGGCGGCCCTGCCGAAAGCGTCAAGGAACCACGCCGCGCCGTCCCTGGCCCAGGCGGCCTCGGTCCGGCTCGCGGCGGCGTGGCCGGTCACCTGGCGGCGTGCCGGGACGCGGTCACCGCCGGGCCTGCGCGCGGCGGCCTCACCCGGCGTCCCGCAGCCGCTGCGCGGCCGTCTCCGGCACCACGTCGTTGATCCAGACGCCCATCCCGGACTCCGTGCCGGCCAGGTACTTCAGCTTGCCCGGCGCCCGCCGGACCGACATCACGCGCAGGTGCAGGCCGAACTCGCTCCGGACGGCGGGATCGCCGCCCGGCGCCTGGTACCAGGCGGCGATGTACGGCGGCAGGCTGCCGAAGAGCGCGTCGAAGGCGCCGCAGCACGTCCAGGTAGAGCTGGCAGAAGCCGTCCCGGCGCGGCGTCACCGAGGGCCGGCAGGTCGGGCACCCGGGCGGCCGGGAACAGCAGCACCTCGTACGGCCACCGTGCCGCGGCGGGCACGAACGCCGTCCAGTGCTCGTTGCGCGCCACGACGCGGGTGCCCGCCGACAGCTCGCTGGCGACGACATCGTCGAAGAGGTTGCCGTGACCGCCGCGGGCGTACGCCGCAGCCTGGCCGAGCAGCTGCCGGGTACGCGGGGTCACGAACGGGAATCCGTAGATCTGGCCGTGCGGGTGATGCAGCGTGACGCCGATCTCCTCGCCCTTGTTCTCGAAGCAGTACACCTGACGGATGCCGCCCATCTCGCCGAGCACGGCGGTGCGGTCCGCCCACGCCTCCACCACCGTGCGGGCCCGGCGCGGGGTCAGGTAGGCGAAGGCCGAGTCGTGATCGGCGGTGAAGCAGACCACCTCGCAGCGGCCGGTCGCCGGCCGCCGGGCCAGCAGGTCGCCGGCGGCCGGGATGCCCGCCTCGCCGTCCCAGGCCCCGGCCTCCGCCCCGGCACCATCCCCGGCATCCGCCCTGGCACCATCCCCGGCGGCGGCCCTGGCATCCGCCCTGGCACCATCGCTGGCGGCGGCCCTGGCAGCCGCCCTGGGACCATCCCCGGCAGCATCCCCGGCATCCGCCCTGGCACCATGCTGCGGCGGCCATCGCCGGTCCCGGCCTGCGGCGACCGTGCGCCGGACAGCGAAGGGAACCGGTTCTCGAACACCACGACGTCGTAGTCGGCCGCGGGTATCTCGGTCGGCCGTCCCGGCCGGGACGGGCAGAGCGGGCACTGCTCCAGCGGCGGCAGGAACGTGCGGCCCTGCCGCTGGGCGGCTACCACCACCCACTCGCCGACCAGCGGGTCCCACCGCAGGCCAGGCTCGGGCCCGGCACCGGGCGCCCGCTCGTCGCCGAGGTCGCGCAGGTCAGGTATCAGCGCGCGGCCGGATCCCGGCGCCTCATCGAAGTAGATGATCTCGCGCCCGTCAGCGAGGTGCCCGCTGCTCTTCCAGACCGCCGCGGGCGGCGCGGTGGCCTCATGCACTGCGGTGGCGCGCCTCCAGCGCCGCCCGGTACTCGGCGACGACCAGGTCGGTGAGCTCCACCACGGAGGTATCCGCGCTGCGCTTGTCCAGCGTGATCATGCCCTGCTGCAGCAGGTTGATCCGGTCGGCGACCTCAAGCACCTGGCCGTAGTTGTGCGCGATGATGATGACCGACACCTCGCCCTGCTCCTTGAGGTCGCGCACCAGGTCAAGGATCATCGCGGCTTCCTTGACGCCCATCGCGGCCAGCGGCTCGTCCAGCAGCAGGATCTTGGCGTCCGAGTAGACCGAGCGGGCGACCGCGATCGCCTGCCGCTGGCCGCCGGAGAGCCTGGCGACCTCGACGTCGACCGACGGGATGTTGACCCCCATCGCGTCAAGATGCTCCTTGGCCTTCCGCCGCATGATCCGGTTGTTCAGCAGCGGCCAGCGGACCGCCTCCCGGTTGAGGTACATGTTGTGGTAGACGCTGAGCTGGTTGATCAGCGCGAGGTCCTGGTAGACCGCGTCGATGCCGAGCTCGCGCGCGTGGTCCACCGACTTGAGCGTTACCTCCTCGCCGTTGAGCACGATCCGGCCGGAGTCCGGCGGCTGGAAGCCGCAGAGGATCTTCAGCAGGGTTGACTTGCCGGCGCCGTTGTCGCCGAGCAGCGCCAGCACCTCGCCCTTCGCCAGCCGCAGGTTGACGTCCCTGAGCGCGGTCACCGCGCCGAACCGCTTGCTGATGTGCTCGACCCGCAGGACGTCGCCGTCCGGCGCCGGGGCGGTCGCGGCGGCCGCCGCTGGCTCGGTGGTCATCAGGTTCTCCCCGCTGCTCGCAGCCGCGCGAGCTGTACGTTGGCGATCATGGCGAGCAGGATCGCGACGCCGAGGATGATGTCGTAGGGGTTGGCGCTGATCCCCAGTGATCGACAGCCCGTCGTTCAGGGTGGCCAGCACGATCGCGCCGAGGAAGGCGCCGATGATCGTCCCGGCGCCGCCGAGCATCGCGGTGCCGCCGATGACGGCGGCCGTCACCGCGAGAACATCGGCCGTGTACCCGCCGGAGCTCGGGTCGATCGTGTTGTCGTAGAACGCGGTCTGCAGGCCGACGAGCGCGCCCATGCGTGCCGCAGATCATGAAGTTGCCGTACTTGATCCTGGCCACGCTGATGCCGGCCTCCCGCGCGCCCGAGCAGGTTGCCGCCCACCGCGACGGTGTGCAGCCCCCACCTGGTCCGGGTCAGCACGACGTGGAAGATCGCCACCAGCATGACCGCCCAGATGATCGCCGACCAGGCGTAGCCGCCGTTCTGGTCGCCGAAGAACCTGCCGATGCTCTCCGCCGAGGTGGGGATGTTCGCCGGGTAGGCGTTGGAGGTGGTGAGCATCAGCCCGAAGAGGATGTAGCCGGTACCGAGCGTGGTGATGAACGACGGCACCCCGCAGCGTGACCGTGACGAACCCGTTGACCCAGCCGACCGCCGGCGCCGAGCGCCAGCGAAAGCACGATCGCCAGCAGCACCGGGATGCCGTAGAAGTCGATCATGTAGTGCATCAGGAACGGCGCGAACACGAACACGAAGCCCACCGACAGGTCGATCTCGCCGCAGATCAGCAGCAGCACCTCGCCGATCGAGATGATGATGATGGGCGCTGCGAACCCGGACAGCAGGTTGGTGATGTTCGACTCCGACAGGAAGGCCGACGAGGCGATCGCGAAGTAGATCAGCAGCAGCGACCGCGACGACGAAGATGGTCGCCTCACGCTGCCGGACGAAGAGGGCAGCCCGCCTTCTTGACCGGCGCCATCGCGTTGCTCCGCGGGGCCGGGCCGCCTGCCTGCGGATCGGCGACTTCTGCGCGCTGTTCGGCCGTATCGCTCATCGTCGCTCCGCTTTCCGTCCGTGCCGGTGTTACCCGCTGGCGGCGGGCACCCGGCCGCGACCGCAGACCTGGTGCCCGCCCTCCAGCGCGTCACTCTCCCGAACTTCAGCCTAAGCCGTGCTGCCTCACGTGCTAGTGGTGCCGATCGGGTTCTTGATCGGGCCGGACCGGCCGATCAGCTTCTGCTGCGTGGTCGAGCCCTCGTACCGGCTCGTCTCGCCAGGTACGGGCCGACGGTGGACTTGGTCACGAACGTCAGGCCGGTGTCGGTGTCCGGCGGCGCCACCAGGCCGCCGGACAGCTTGAACATGTACAGGTACACGACCGGCAGGAAGCCCTGCAGGTACGGCTGCTGGTCGATGGTGAACTCGGTCGCGCCGGCCTTGATCGAGTTCAGCGTGGTCGGCGTCAGGTCGAAGCCGCCGGCCGGGATCTTGCCCGACAGGCCGCGCGCCGGCCAGCGCCTGGGCGAGGAACTCGGTCGAGCCCGCGTCCACCGCGAAGGCGCCCTTGACCGTGCTCTTGTGCGCGAGCAGGTAGGCCTTCTCCGCCGGCAGCTCGGCGGACGTCGCCGCGCCGGTGGCGATCTCGCTGACCTTGTAGCCGGCCGGCTTGAGTATCGACGCCGCGCCGTCGAAGCGCGGCTGGATGTTGCCGGTGCCCGGCGTGGCGATGAAGATGACGACCTCGCCGGGGGTGGTCACCAGCGACTTGATCCGCTGCCCGAGCTGCTGGCCCGAGGTGTAAAGCGCCTGGCCGACATAGCAGAGCCGGTTGGTGCCGATGTCAGGCACGCCCTTGGAGTTGACGGTCCCGTCGGCGTTGTAGCTGATCACCGGGATGCCGGCGTTCATCGCCTTGGCCACCGGGCCGGTGAAGCCGGTGCTGCTGATCACCGTGGTCGCGATCCCGTCCGCGTTCGCGGAGATCGCCGTGTCCAGGTAGCTCACCATCTGCGGGACGCTGGAAGTCGACGCCGAGCCGCCCCAGTTGGGCTTGGGCAGGCCGAGCAGCGCGGCGGCGTCCTCGAAGCCGTACTGGGTGGGCACGAAGAACGGGTTCGTGTAGACGTGGTTGACGAACCAGAACTTCCACGGCGGCGTCTTCGGGAAGTTTCCGACCGTGCTCGCCGCGGCGCTGCCGAGCTGCTGCCGCCGCTGGCGGTGCCGCTCGACGAGCAGGCAGCGAGCAGCGCGGACGCCGCTGCCGTGGCGCTGACCAGCCCGGTGCCCCGCAGCAGCCGCCGGCGGGTCGGCCCGTCCTTCATGTTGAGCGTTTCGACTGCTTCTTCGACCTTTGGGTCGACTTTGTCCATTGCGCAAACCTCCGGATTAGGTCCTCGGGACAGAACGCTGCCCCACGTCGTGCCGGGCTCGCTGCCTCGGAATGATGACGAGCCCCCCGCCATTGGCAGCTGGCCGCGTCGTTGCGCGCCGCCGGATCGGAAGCCCGGATCCTGGCCATAGGCGTCGCGGCAGGGGATGCCGTCGCTCATGGCCACCTGACTTCCTGTCTCGTGGCTATCCGTCGAGGAATCCACCTGTACGGCCGGGCATCGACGGAGCTGTCCGGTGCTCTGCCGCTGCCGAGCGCCTCGCGGGTGGCGCCACGCCGGCCGCCGCGCCGGCTGGCCGGACGCGGCATCCGTTGTGAGCGCTCACACGCTTGCCCGCTCGAAAACGACAAAGCTGTGATGCCATAAGCTAGAACAGGCAGACTTGATCGTCAATGAACAACTCTCACCAGATGCGAACATGTGATGCTGGCGCCCTTACCAGTGCCAGGCCAAGCGGGCGGATTGCCTGCTCGCGCCGCGGGAAGGCCGGGAGAGATGCTCGCCAAGCACCGGCAGTCGCTGATCCTGCAGGACGTGCGGCGCGCGGGCAGCGCGCGGGTCAGCGACCTCACCCAGCGCCTTGGCGTCTCGGACATGACGATCCGGCGCGACCTTGAGGTGCTCGCCAGGGCCGGGCTGATCGAGAAGGTGCACGGCGGCGCCGTGCTGCCGGGCGCGCCGAGCAGCCACGAGCCGGGCTTCGACGCCAAGGCCGCGCTCGAGCGGCCGGCGAAGGTGGCGATCGCGAAGGCGGCCGCCGCCCTGGTCACCCCGGGCATGGCGATCGCGCTCTCGGCCGGCACGACCGCCTTCGAGCTGGCCAGGCAGCTGCGGGAGATACCCAGGCTGACGATAGTGACGAACTCCGTGCGGGCCGCCAGCCTGATGGAGGGCGCCAGGCCGGCCGGCGGCGGCACCCGGTTCGGGGTGGTCCTCACCGGCGGCGTGCGGACCCCGTCTGACGCGCTGGTCGGCCCGGTCGCCGACTTGGTGATCCGGTCGCTGCATTTCGACCTGCTCTTCATCGGCTGCCACGGCATCGACCCGGCGGCCGGGCTGACCACCCCCAACCTGGCGGAATCGGAGACGAACCGGGCGTTCGTGCGCTCGGCCCGGCGGGTCACCGTCATCGCTGATCACACCAAGTGGGGGATCGTCGGCCTGAGCTCGTTCGCCGACCTCGAGGACGTGGACACCCTGATCACCGACGGCCGGCTGCCCGCCGAGGCGCGCACGCTGCTCTGCCGACCGGGTCGGCGAGCTCGTGATAGCGGACGGCGCGCCGGGCTGAGGCGGCCAGGCACGGCTCGGCGGCCGTCAGGGCCGTGGCTCAGCTCTCCGCGGGCTCCATCGCGGCGGCGAGCTTCATGGCCTCCTCGATCAGGGTCTCCACGATCTGCGACTCGGGCACCGTCTTGATCACCTCGCCCTTGACGAAGATCTGGCCCTTGCCGTTGCCCGACGCGACGCCGAGATCGGCCTCCCGCGCCTCGCCCGGGCCGTTGACGACGCAGCCCATCACCGCGACCCGCAGCGGGATGTCCAGCCCGTCCAGCGCCGCGGTCACCTCGTCGGCGAGCTTGTAGACATCCACCTGGGCCCGGCCGCAGGAGGGGCAGGACACGATCTCCAGGCCGCGGTCGCGCAGCCCGAGCGATTCCAGGATCGCGGCGCCGACCTTGACTTCCTCGACCGGCGGCGCGGACAGCGACACCCGGATCGTGTCGCCGATTCCCTCGGCGAGCAGCGCGCCGAACGCCACCGCCGACTTGACCGTGCCCTGGAACGTCGGCCCGGCCTCGGTGACGCCCAGGTGCAGCGGGTAGTCGCACTGCTGCGCGAGCTGCCGGTAGGCGTTGATCATGACCACCGGGTCATGGTGCTTCACCGAGATCTTGATGTCGGTGAAGCCGTGCTCCTCGAACAGCGAGCATTCCCACAGCGCCGACTCGACCAGCGCCTCCGGGGTGGCCCGGCCGTACTTGGCCAGCAGCCGCTTGTCCAGCGAGCCGGCGTTGACCCCGATCCGGATCGGCACCCCGGCATCCCCGGCGGCGGCGGCGATATCGGCGACCTTGTCGTCGAACGCCTTGATGTTGCCCGGGTTCACCCGGACCGCGCCGCAGCCCGCGTCGATCGCCGCGAACACGTACTTCGGCTGGAAATGGATGTCGGCGATCACCGGGATCTGGGACTTGCGCGCTATTTCGGGCAGCGCGTCGGCGTCGTCCTGCGACGGCACGGCCACCCGGACGATCTGGCAGCCGGTCGCGGTCAGCTCCGCGATCTGCTGCAGCGTGGCGTTCACGTCGGCGGTCACCGTCGTCGTCATCGACTGGACGGAGACCGGGGCGCCGCCGCCGACCGGGACCGCGTGCCTGCCCTTGCCCACCATGATCTGGCGGGACTTGCGGCGCGGCGCCAGCGGCTCGGGCGGGAGCTGCGGCAGGCCAAGATCGACTGTCATGAAAATGATCGCCTCATCGCACGATAGTGACTCGGTTGCGGATGCTCATTGCACGATATGAATCGGGTTGAAGATGTCAGCGGTGATCAGCAGCAACCCGAACCCGACAAGCACGGCGAAGACGCCGACGCTGACCGGGATCAGCTTCCGCATGTCCACCAGGCCGGGATCGGGCCGGCCGCGCAGCCTGGCCAGCCAGGCCCGCACCCGCTCGTAGATCACCACGGCGATGTGCCCGCCGTCCAGCGGCAGCAGCGGCAGCAGGTTGAAGGCTCCGACGAAGATGTTCAGCGAGATGATGATCAGCAGGACGTAGGCGACCTTGATCTTCCAGCTGTCCTTCGCGGCGACCACCTGGGCCGTGATGCCGCCGACGCCGACCACGCTGGACACCTGGCCGGCCGGCGTGCGCGCCCGGTCCTTGGCGAACAGGTCGGGGATCGCGGCAGGCAGGTGCCCCACCGCCGTGACCGAGCCGGACAGCACCTGGCCGAATGTCGATCCCGCGTAGGTCACCGCGCTCAGCGGGCCGAGCCGCTGGAAGGTGGCGGCGTTGCCGATCCCGAGGTAGGACCCGGACCGGCCGGGGATCTCCGCCGGGTTCGCGTGCAGGACGAGCCGCTTGCCGTCGCGCAGCACCGTGACGGCCACCGGCGTGCCCGTGGGCTGCGCCCGGATGGCCGCGCCGAGCTCGGTCCAGTTGCGCACCTGCTTCCCGCCGATGGCGACGATCTTGTCGCCAGTCCGGATCCCGGCCGCCTTGGCCGGGGACACCTGGGCCCCGTTCGGGCACGTCCCGTTGTCGAAGGCGGTGACCGTGGGCGGGATGCAGGCGCTGACCGCGCCGATTTTCGTCGAGTTGTCGCTCGCCAGCCCGATGCCGATCGCCAGCACGATCAGCAGGACGAAGGCCAGGGCGAAATGCATGAAGGACCCGGCCGCCAGCACGATCAGCCGCTGCCAGCCGGGCTGCCTGCGGAACGAGCGCGGCTCGTCGGCCGGATCGACCTCGTCGAGCGCGGTCATGCCGGTGATCTTCACGAAGCCGCCGAACGGCAGCGCCTTGACGCCGTACTCGGTCTCGCCCTTCGTCCGCGACCACAGGGTCTGCCCGAAGCCCACGAAGAACTGGGTGACCTTCATCCGGAACTTCTTGGCGGTGGCGAAGTGACCGGCCTCGTGCAGCATGATCGAGATGAGCAGCGCGGCCACGAAAATGACCCAGCCAAGCAACAGGCTCATCAGGCCGCCTCTCCGCTCCCACGTGTCCCGCGCACGGTGCTCAGGCTAGCTGCGGGGCCCCGTTCCCGTCAGCTCGCGCGCCCGGTCCCTGGCCCAGTGATCAGCGGCGAGCACGTCGTCAATCGCCGTGATGGCCGGCCCGGAACCGTCATGCTCAGAGACTACCTGGGCAACCGTATCGACGATCCCGGCGAACGGGATCCGCCCGGCCAGGAACGCGTCGACGCATTCCTCGTTGGCCGCGTTGTAGACGGCCGGGGCGGCGCCGCCGGCCAGGCCGGCCTGCCGGGCCAGGGCGACCGCGGGAAAGGCATCGGCGTCCAGCGGCTCGAACGTCCAGGTGTGCGACCTGGCCCAGTCGATCGGCCGGCGCCGCCCCGGCCACCCGGCCGGGCCAGCCGAGGGCGAGCGCGATCGGGATCCGCATGTCCGGCGGGCTGGCCTGGGCGATCGTCGAGCCGTCGGTGAACTCCACCATCGAGTGCACCACCGACTGCCGGTGCACCACGACCTCGATCCGGTCGAACCCGATGCCGAACAGCAGGTGCGCCTCGATCAGCTCGAGCCCCTTGTTGACCAGGGTCGCCGAGTTGATCGTGATGACCGGGCCCATGTTCCAGGTGGGGTGCGCCAGCGCCTGCTCCGGCGTGACGCCCGCCAGCTCGGCCCGGCTGCGGTGCAGGAACGGCCCGCCGCTCGCGGTCAGCACCAGCCGCCTGACCTCGGCCGGCGTGGCCGCTGCGCAGGCACTGCGCGATCGCTGAGTGCTCGGAGTCCACCGGGACGATCTGGCCGGGGGCGGCCCGCGCGGTCACCAGCGGCCCGCCCATGATCAGCGACTCCTTGTTGGCCAGCGCGAGCACCCGGCCGGCGTCCAGCGCGGCCAGCGTGGCGGCGAGCCCGACCGCGCCGGTCACCGCGTTCAGCACGATGTCGCATGGCCAGGCCGCGACCTCGGCAACCGCGTCCGGCCCGGCCAGGATCTTCGGCAGCTGCCCGGCGGCCAGCCCCAGCGTCGCCGCCTGCGCGGTCACCGCGAGCTGCAGGTCGCGGGCGGCGCTGTCCCTGGCCACGGCCACCACCTCGGCGCCGAACTCCAGCGCCTGGCTGGCCAGCAGGCCCGGGTTGCCGCCGCCGGCGGCCAGCCCGGCCACCCGGAACCGGCCCGGGTTGCGCCGGATGATGTCCGCCGCCTGGGTGCCGATCGACCCGGTCGAGCCGAGCAGCACGATGTCACGACGGGGGGCGTTCGCTGGCTCCTGCATCTGGTCATTGTCCCCCGCCGCCAGCCCGCCCCGCCGCCAGCCCAGCCATCGCGGCATGCCATGATCCCGGGGATCTCTCCGTCACCAGGCGTGTACATGCCCCGGGATCATGGATGCGCGCGGCCGGTAGCGTGAGACGGTGACTAGCGCGAGCAGCTCCGCCGGGCGCGCCCGGCGATGACCACCGAGCTGGAGGCCGGCCCATGCCGGAGACTCCTGCCACGGCCCACGTCGCGGCCGTGGCGCAGCAGCCCGGCTGGCCGGACCAGGCCAGGGCCGACGCGGTGACCGCCGAGCTGGCCACGCTGCCGCCGCTGGTCTTCGCCGGCGAATGCGACGCGCTCACCGAGCGCCTGGCGGCCGTCACCCGCGGCGAGGCGTTCGTGCTGCAGGGCGGCGACTGCGCCGAGACGTTCGCCGGCGCCACCGCCGACGCGGTGCGCGGCAAGCTGCAGACCCTGCTGCAGATGGCGGTGGTGCTGACCTACGGCGCGCAGCGTGCCGATCGTGAAGATCGGCAGGATGGCCGGCCAGTTCGCCAAGCCGCAGGTCGCAGCCGCACGAGGTGCGGGACGGCATCCGAGCTGCCCGCCTACCGCGGCGACGCCGTCAACGGGCTCGACTTCACCGCCGCCGCCCGCACCCCGGACCCGGGCCGGCTGATCCGCGCCTACCACTGCTCGGCCGTCACCCTGAACCTGTGCCGGGCCTTCACCACCGGCGGCTACGCGGACCTGCACCAGGTGCACGCCTGGAACCAGGACTTCGTCGCGCGGCAGCCCGTCCGGCCAGCGGTACGAGCGGCTGGCCGGCGAGATCGACCGGGCGCTGGCGTTCATGCGCGCCTGCGGCGCCGACCCGGACGAGCTGCGCTCGGTCGAGCTCTACTCCAGCCACGAGGCGCTGGTGCTCGACTACGAGCAGGCGCTGACCAGGATCGACTCGCGCACCGGCCGGCCGCTACGACACGTCCGCGCATTTCCTCTGGGTCGGCGAGCGGACCCGGGCGCTCGGACGGCGCGCACGTCGAGTTCGCCAGCGGCATCCGCAACCCGGTCGGCGTCAAGCTCGGCCCCGGCGCCGACCCGGCGGACGTGCTCGCGCTGATCGAGCGGCTGAACCCGGCGCGCCGAGCCCGGCCGCCTCACCCTGATCACCCGGATGGGCGCCGGCCGGGTCCGCGACGCGCTGCCGCCGCTGGTCCGGGCGGTCACCGCGAGCGGCGCGCCGGTCGCCTGGGTCTGCGACCCGATGCACGGCAACACGTTCGAGGCGCCGAGCGGCCACAAGACCCGCCGGTTCGACGACGTGCTCGACGAGGTGCAGGGCTTCTTCGAGGTGCACCGCAGCCTGGGCACCCACCCTGGCGGCATCCACATCGAGTTCACCGGCGACAACGTCACCGAGTGCGTCGGCGGCAGCTACCAGATCGCCGCCGCCGACCTGCACCAGCGGTACGAGACCGCCTGCGACCCGCGGCTCAACCGCAGCCAGGCACTCGACCTGGCGTTCACGGTCGCCGACAGCTACCGCCAGCCGCCGCGGGCCGGATACCCGCCGGGCAGCCACGAGGATTATTAACGCCGGTCGCCAGCCAGCTGCCGCCGCTGGCGGCTACCGGACGGCGCTGGCCGCCTGCTCCCAGTCCGGCCGCAGCGGCATGCCCGACTCGCCGTTCGCGCCGAGCCGGACGCCGAGCACCTGGTGCAGCTGGATCTGGTTCCGCTCGAACCCGAGCCGCGAGCCAGCCATGTACAGCCGCCACACCCGGGCAGTGCCCTCGCCCACCTCGGCGACCGCCTCGTCCCAGTGCTCGTCCAGGTTCGCGCACCAGCCGGCCAGCGTCTTGGCGTAGTGCTCCCGCAGGTTCTCCTCGTGCCGTACCTCGAATCCGGCGTCGTGCATCAGCGAGACCAGGTAGCCGGGCGCCTCGAGCTCGCCGTCAGGGAACACGTACCGGTAGATGAAGCCGTCCGGCGGCCGGGCAGGCTCGGTGTTGTCCGTCCTGGTGATGCAGTGGTTGAGCAGCCGGCCGCCCGGCCTCAGCTTGCCGTAGAGGAACGAGAAGTAGCCGGGCAGCTGCGCCTTGCCGATGTGCTCGGTCAGCCCGATCGAGCTGACCGCGTCGAAGCCGGTCTCGGTGACGTCCCGGTAGTCCAGGTGCCGGACCTCGGCCAGGTCGGACAGGCCCGCTTCCTTGATCGCCTGCTGCGCCCAGGCTGCCTGCTGCTCGGACAGCGTGACGCCGAGCGCGCGGACGCCGTACTCCCGCGCGGCGTGCATCACCATGCTGCCCCAGCCGCAGCCCACGTCGAGCAGCCGCATCCCCGGCTGCAGCGCCGAGCTTGCGGGCGACCAGGTCGAACTTGTAGGCCTGCGCCTGCTCCAGGGTCGCGTCATCGGCCGGGTAGCAGGCGCACGTGTAGGCCATCGACGGGCCGAGCACCCATTCGTAAAAAATGTTCGAGACATCGTAGTGATGCGAGATCGCGCTTGCGTCCGCTGGACTTGGAGTGCCGCCGGCCGGACAGCCACCGGCGCCTGACCCTGACCTCCTGCGGCGGCGGCGGTATCCGCGGCAGCAGCACCCGCGGGCCGCCGAGCTGGCGGAGCAGCCGGAGCCGCTCGGCGAAGTCCATGTCCATCCGCTGCGCCTGGATCATCCGGGCCAGCGCCGCGTACATGTCACCGTCGACGTCGAGGTGGCCGGACACGTACGCGCGGGCCAGCCCGAGGCCGCCGGGCGCCTGGGCCAGGTAGGACACCGCGGTCGGCGAGCGGACGGTGATCTTTACCGGCGAATCCGCCGTTCCCGCCTTGCTTCCGTCGTAGGCGTGGAATTCCACCGGGGCGTCCGGCCCCGCGACTTTCTCGAACACCTCGGCCAGTGCCATAGCCCCATGTCCTTCTCACTGCCCGCGAACGCACTTCTCGTACAGGCCGGCGAGCCGGCCAGCCGGGTCATACTCAGCCTTGAGAGCCGCGTATGCCTGCCCGTTGTACAGCGCCCAGAACTCCTCCTCCGGGTAGAAAGACGTCGAATACAGCCCTTTATGCCCGCCCAGGCTGGTGACCGTGTCCTCGACGAGCCGGTTGTGGTAGCCATCGGACGTGCCCGGCGGCAGCGGGACGGTGCCCCAGAAGCCGAAGTTCACGTACACCTGGTCCGGCTCAAGCGGGTACAGCGGCCAGGCCCGTTCGCTGCTCAGCCGCAGCGGGCACATCCAGACCGGGCTCATCCCCACCTGGGCGGCGAAGGTCCGCAGGAAGTCCGCGCCGCGCTCGACCGGAATCTCAACGTCCTGGATGACATCCTCGTGCCGAGGCACGCCGCGGCGCGCGTTGAACGCGGCCGACAGCCCGTGCCGCCGGTCAAGGGCTACCAGCTTCCTGTATACGTCGGAACGGCGGTATCTGCGCGGCCAGAGCCGCCGGATGACCGGCCGCTGCACGCCGAACGGCCGGGAGCACCAGAACCAGTCGGTGTCCCACCGCCACAGGTAGTCCCTGATCGTGAGGAAGTCCTCCTGCGGGCCGCGGATGGACTGGTAGTAGACGCGTTCCCTGGTGTAGTCGCTGCGCCACGGCGCGACGTCGCTGAACGAGCCGACGGTCAGGTACAGCTCATCGAGGCCGAATGCCGTCCCGTCGACGAAGTCGGCCCGGTGCCCCTGATAGCTGCCGTCGGCGGCGATCGCCGCGACCGCGTCCATGCACGGACTCCGGGCCGTCGAAGCGGAAATGCCGCAGGTGCACGAACGGCTTGACCGGCTCAAGCTCGATCGTCAGGGAGAGCGCGTACCCGAGCGTGCCGTAGGAGTTCGGGAAGCCGCGGTACAGCGCGTCGTGCTCGCCGCCGGGAGCGGCGGTGATGACCCGGCCGTCGCCGGTGAGGATCTCCATCTCAAGCACCGACTCGTGCGGCATGCCGCTGCGCAGCGAGCTCGACTCGATGCCCAGGCCGGTGACCGCGCCGCCGATGGTGATCGTCTTGAGCTGCGGCACGACAAGCGGCATGAGCCCGTGCGGCAAGGTCGCGCCGGCCAGGTCCTCGTAGGTGGTCATGCCGCCGGTGACCGCGGTGCGCGCCTGCGGATCGACGCTGAGCACCTGCCCGAAGGCGGACACGTCCAGGCCCGGCGCCGCGGCGTTGCCGCCGTGAGCCCGGCCCTTGCCGTCGCTGAACCTGAACAGGTTGGAAGTGCGCTTGGCCAGGCGTACCGGGCGGCCGGGCGGGATAGCGGCGTAGCCGGCCTGCAGCGCGGCCACGGCGGCCCGGTGCGCGGCCGGCTTCCGGCCGGCGAGCGGCTGCCTTCCCGGCCGCTTGCCGGGCCTCGTCGGTGACGTCAGTCACAACGCTCTCCCCGTGCTCGCGCCGATATCGGCCTTCCGCGCAGAATGCACGAAGGAGGACAACATGGCAAAGGTCTACGCCCAGCTGGACGACCGGCTTACGAAGTTTATCCTGGCCCAGCCGATCTTCTTCGTGGCCACCGCGCCCACCGCGTCGGCGGACGGCGGCGGCGGCCACGTCAACGTGTCGCCGAAGGGCTACCGCGACACGTTCGCGATCATCGGCCCGCGCACGGTGGCCTACCTCGACCTGACCGGCAGCGGCGCGGAGACTATCGCGCACCTGCGGCAGAACGGCCGGATCACGATCATGTTCTGCTCGTTCGACCGGACCCCGAAGATCCTCCGGCTGTATGGCAGCGGCCGGGTCGTGCTGCCAGCGGACCGGGACTGGCCGCGGTTCGCCGCGTGCTTCGCCGGCCACAGGGCCCAAGCCGCGAACGCCCAGGCCGCGAACGCCCAGGCCGCCAGCGGCCGGGCTCCCAGGCGGCTCCCAGCCGGGCTCCCAGCGGCCGGGCTCCCAGCGGCCAGGCTGCTGAACGCGGCGCGGACCGCGGCAACCGGCGGGCGATCATCGTGGCCGAGCTGGATCGGATCGCCGATTCCTGCGGGTACGCCGTGCCCGTGATGGAACTCGCCGAGGAGCGCGACCTGCTGAGCCGCTGGTCAGAGAAGCGCACGACCGAGCAGCTCGTCGCGTACCGCGCTGACCTCAACGCAGTCAGCATCGACGGCCTGCCCGCCCTCGGCTGACCCGGCTCGTCAGTAGCCCGCTCAGCGGCTCAGGGTCCGTGCACGACTGGGGCGCGGCCTTTGGGCTCTTCCCATTCTTCCTGCCTGCCGAAAGCGGTCAGGTCGAGCATCGTATAGAGGCTGGGGATGTACTCGTTGCCTCGTCCGTAGGTCGAATAGGTGTGGAAGATCTCGCTGCCCTCGCGCAGGAAACAGCTGGTGCCCGGCATCTCGCTGGACCGCTCGCCGCCGAGCAGTTCCGGCGCGGGCCGGTAGTTGTACGCCGTCTGCGGAACCGACTGGTCCAGCGAAACACCGAAGTCGTAGTTGAAGTCGCTGCCGTAAGAGGAATACCAGGGCACCGTCCAGCCCCTGGCGGTCCGGTGTGCCGCGATCTTGGCCAGCGGCGCCCTGGACACCAAGGCGAAGGCGGTCTCGCGAGCGCGCAAGTGCGCGAGCAGCCCGTCCGAAAGCTCGTCGATGAACCCCGTGCAGGACGGGCATGCTGCGTCCCAGTCGGGACCGAACATGACGTGCTGGATGATCAGCTGGCGGCTGTCACCGAACAGCCCGGCCAGCGCGACCCGTCCGCGCGGGCCGTCGAAGACGTACTCCTTCTCGATCCGGACCATGGGCAGTCGGCGCCGCTCGGCGTTGAGCGCGTCACGCCTGCGGGTCTCTTTCTTCTCCTCGGCCAGCAGCCGCAGCCTGGCCGCTAGCCACTGCTCGCGTGATACAACCTCGGGAAGAGCCATCACAACCTCCTGAACTGCGGCGGGCCTTCGGACCGGCCCGCTGGCAGGTGAGACTGGCCAGCGGCGCGGAAATGACCGGCTCGCGCCGGAGAATCCGGTGGCCCGGCTCGCCCGGCCGGTCATGCCCGGCCGCACCGGCCGGCTCCTAGAGTTAGCGCATGCGGATCGCGCTGATCAACTCAGGCCTCGGGCTGCTGGCCGCTGCCGCCCAGTTGCACCGGCTCCGCCCCGATGCCGATCTGGTGCTGGCCATGGACCCGGACGGGATGCCGTGGGGAGCCCGGACGCCGGCCGACATCGCCCAGCGCTCGCTTGGCTGCGCGCGTGCGGCGGCGGGCTACCGGCCTGACGTGCTCGTCTTCGCCTGCAACACGGGCTCGGTGCACGCTCTGGGGGTGCTTCGCGAGGAGTTCGAGCCGGCCATACCGGTGGTCGGGACCGTGCCGGCGATCAAGCCTGCCGCGGCGGCCAGCGACGTTCTCGCAATCTGGGCAACGGTGGCCACAACGGGCAGCAACTACCAGCGCCAGCTCATCGCAGAGTTCGCCGCCGCCGCGCAGGTCGCCGAGGTTGGCTGTGCTGGGCTGGCCGATGCGATCCACGCGGGTGACGATGCCGCGGCCCGCGCGGCGGTGTCCGATGCGGCCGCCCGGACGCCCGCGGGCTGCGGCGCGATCGTGCTCGGCTGCACCGAGTACGAACTGGCCGCCGGCCTGATCAACAGTGCGCTGCCCGGCGTCGCGCTGTTCGGCTCGGCCGCTGCAGTTGCCGCGCAGGCACTGCGCAGGATAACGGCACAAGCCAACGGCGCCCGTAGCACGCACGATGTCAGCCCCGCAGCCGACAGTTCCGCTATCCCGGGGGAGCTGAGCAGCGGGACACTGCACGTCTTGCTCAGCGGACGGCCGTCGAGCCTGCCGCCAGCGGCCTTGCGCTACCCGGAGGGCCGGCTCCTCGCCGCCATGTCCATCGGCCAGGCAGCATCCAGCCCGCCATCGGCAGCAAATCCGGCCGCAGGCCTGACCGCCCGCCCGGCCCGCGCCTGATGGAATGTGCGCATCGCTAGGCGCCGGCGCCTAGCGATGTGCACGTTCACACTCCGACGCAGAGGCATCGTCACCGAGGCCGGGTAAGGTCCCGAAGAGACCCGCGGCCCTGTCCGGAGTCCTGGCCGGGAGTATGGGACCGGCGTAGCGCCGCTCGGGCCGGTGGCTCAGCTGGCCTGCTCGGCCTGAGCGTAGCTCTCGGCGACTTCTTCTGGCGTCATCGGCAGCCGGGCCTCCGACGGAGGCACTCCGGCGTCGAGCAAATCGCCGAGCAGCAGCGCCATCGAGTAGTCCGGATCGGAGCCCAGGGCACGCTGGATGGCGATGTTTGCGAGCGTGCCCTCGCCAGCCTGCCAGGCGGCAAACGCCAGCAGGGAGGCTGGTGCCGGCACGTACTGCGGGCACGCCCGGCGGACGACGTCGGTCCAGAGTTGCCGGTGTGCTTCGTGGTACTCGGGGTCCATCCGGGCCCAGGCGTCGTCGCGTACCCGCAGGTCGGCGAGCGTCACGCTGAGCCAGGCGATCTGGTCGTCGGTGGCGAGCTGTCCGCCATCGCGGTAGATGCGGACGGCTTCGCTGACCGCCCGGCGCCCGTCCTCGACGACCAGCCGCAGCAGGTCGCTGCCCTGCGCCGACTTGCGCTGCGCTCCGATCAGGGCCGCAACCCGGGTGAGTGCCCGCTCGGTAGCGCTGCGCATCGACTCGGCTGCCGCCCCCTTGACCGGCGCCAGCGTCTGGACCAGCGACTCCCGGTCCGGGTAGGCGGCCAGGCCCGCGGCGACGAGCGCAGCGGCGGCCGGATGCGCCATCGGGTCATACGGCACTCCCTCGGGCGGGCAGCAGGCCGGTTCCTGGCACAGGTAAGACCAGTAGCGGTCGCCTTCTGCGCGGAGCACCTCACGCAAGGTCAGCCGTGCGCTGTCGGCGGCGGCGCGGAGCGCATCGGTGACTGGCGTGACGAGTGTGCCGGGGCCGTAGCCGACCAGGATCGCCATCGTGATCCGCTGCCGGGCGAGTATCGCCATCGCATGCCCGGCGATTTCCGCTGCCGCCGTGGCATCCGGCGGATCCGGCAGGTCATAGCGGAAACCGATCTTTACCCGGGCACGGGGCGGCACCAGGCCGATGACCACGATGCTGTTGCTGGGCCTGAAGCCCATCAGGTGCGGTACGACGGCAAGGACACCGGACGGCGAATCGACCCGGACGCGGGGCACCGCCGCGGCCGGGCTAGCCGGCCGGCGGCGCCGCGATCGCTGACCGGCAGGCCGTTGGCCTGAGCGGCGGGCAGACCTGCTGGCGGATGAGCCGCCTGCCCGCGCGAGGGCGGGCCGGCCGGTGATGCTGGGTTCGAACGCGGATTTTCTGTCATGTGGCCAGCCTGGAAGCGGGGTACCCGCGGGGTCACCGGATTTTGCCGGCGCCCTGGGGACAACGCGCGGCGCGGTAGGTTTCTGCCGCGGCCGGGCCGCCCCTTGGTCGCTCGCGGCCGCGCTCCAGCCTTGCTGCCAGCGGAAACTGCTAGGACGGCGGCATCGCGTCCGTCCACATCGGCAGATTGCCTCTAGACGAACCGGCCAGCCAGTGCTAAGCCGGCTCACGACGCCGGGCACCGGGCGAGGCCGCGCCGGGACCGGGCGAGGCCGCGCCGGGCACCGGGCGAGGCCGCGCCGGGCACCGGGCGAGGCCGCGCCGGGCATCGGGCGACATGCCGGACGGTGCCGCGCATCCGCTCGTCAGACGCGAGCATCGCGTTGGCTCTGGACAGCCGCGCCTATTGGTGTTAACGAGACTCAGCGCGGCGGTGTTGACCGCGAGTGGCGATGTTGACCAAGAGGTCAGGTTTCTGTAACGGCGCGGCGGCCTGGCCATCCCCGCGAGACGGCCGAACCCCGGCTGCAAGCTGCGCCAATGCCCACACACCGGCCGAATGGAACCAAGAATGTGCCAAGGTGTCGGAAATTTTTTTCCCTGTCAACGGGGTGATTTTCCGGATGTGAGCGCTCACAATGCCGGTGTTGAGGTCATGTCGGCACCGTCGCACGGCATGTCGATCCGGCCTCCGCCACCCATAGCGAAGGGAGTATTCATGCTCAACGCCACAAGGCGCCTGGCTGCTCGCCGAGCGGTCCGCATCGGCGCGGCGGCAGCTTTTGCCGTCGGGACGGTAGGTGCGCTCGGCATGGCCCAGGCATCCGCGACATCGTCGCATGGCTGCAGGCCGAGCATCTCGAAGCAGTTCTTCGGGACTGCCATCGAGCCGTACACCGGCAAGCCGGCGAAGGTGTTCCGCTACACGCTGACCAGCTGCCGTGGCATGCAGGTGAAGCTGCTCACCTTCGGCGCCATCCAGCAGTCGATCACGGTACCCGGCCGCAACGGCAAGAAGGCCGACGTCATCCTGGGCTTCAAGACCCTCAAGGATTACGTCAGCGAGGACAGCCCGCCGCCGCCGGCACCCGGCGGACCGTACTTCGGCGAGACCATCGGCCGGTTCGGCAACCGGATCGCCAAGGGCACCTTCCAGCTGCAGCAGTCGAACGGCCTGCAGACCTACACCCTGCCCATCAACAACAACGGCAACAGCCTGCACGGCGGTTTCGTGGGCTTCGGCAACCACATCTGGTCGGCGCACGCGGTGCATGTCCGCGGCGCGGCGGCAGTGGCCATGACGCTGGTCAGCCCCAACGGCGACGAGGGCTCGGCATTCGAGCCGAGCTGCAACTGCACCGGCTACCCCGGCACGCTCACGCTGACCGTCACCTTCGCCCTGAACAACCGCAACCAGCTGTTCATGCACTACCACGCCACCGTCAAGGGCAAGAACACGGTCATCAACTTCACCAACCACAACTACTTCAACCTGGCCGGCGAGGCCTCCGGTGCCGTCTATGGCCAGAAGGTGCAGATCAACGCCAACAAGTACAACACCACCAACGCCACCCAGATCCCGAACGGCACCGTGCCCGTCGCTGGCACGCCGTTCGACTTCCGGACGCCGCACACGATCGGCTCCCGGATCAACGAGAACAACCCGCAGCTCCTGATCGCCCAGGGCTACGACCACAACTGGGTGCTGAACAAGAGCGGTCCGACCATGGACGGCCTGCGGCTTGCATCGCACGCCTGGGACCCGAAGAGCGGGCGTGAGCTGACCGTATGGACCGACCAGCCCGGCGTTCAGTTCTACAGCGGTAACTTCCTCAACGGCACGCTGGTTGGGATCAGCGGGCACATCTACCGGCAGAGCGACGGCTACACCTTCGAGACCCAGCACTTCCCCGACTCGCCGAACCAGCCGCAGTTCCCGTCCACGGAGCTGAAGCCCGGCCAGGCGTTCAACTCGACAACCATCTACCAGTTCTCCAGCTGACGCTGGACGCCTAGGCCGGAAGCCGGCCTGCCAGCGCGGCAGGCCGGCTTCCGGCGCCGGGCCGGCCCGCAAAGCGGGCCGGACAGCCACGGCAGCGTCGCCGGGCTGATCAGTTACGGTCAGGCAGCTGGCTGTCCAGGAAGCGGGCGACCAGGCCGCGGATGACGGTCGCCATCGAGAACCCGTGCTCGGCACACCATTCACGCAGCTGGGCGTGCTGCTGTGACGGGAACCGGACCGGCACGACCTGCTGCGCGGTCGGCGGCATCCCCCGGCCAGGCTGCCCGGCCGCGGACAGCTGCAGGGCGTGCAGTTCCGCTGCGTGCTCGCTGGCCCGTACGCCGAGCGTCCACTGCCGGGACAGCCCGGGGCGCTGCCGCAGCAGCCAGGTCAGCACCAGGTCCCGCTGGTCCGCGGGAAGCTGTCCCACCGCGTGCACGAGCAGGCTCACCGGATCAGCGGACGCCCCGGCTGGTTCCAGGCTGGGCTCCAGGCTGGGCAGCTCCGGCGCGGTACCAGCAGCGGAAGCGGCCTCCCCGGCGGGACCGGATTGCCCGGCAGGACCAGGTGCCGCACTCGCCGCTGAAGCTTCGGCGGAATCAGGGACATCAGGGTCAGGCGGTGTCGTTGTCATGATCGTTCCCTGTGCGCAGCAGAGAGAGGAGACAGGGCAGAGATACTGTATGCGATACCGCAGAGATACCACGATATCGGCCAGGCATCAAGGCACCGGCGCGGCGGCCTGATCGTGGCTAAAGCGCGACGCCGAGCAAAGCGTCGATCGCGTCCCTGATCAGCGGCGTGCCCGGCGCCGCCGGGCCGGACGGCACCGGGCCGGACGGCGGGGCACGTTGGCCAGCACGGCATCGGCCCAGCTGTCCACGATGGCAAGCGCGGCTGGCGCGTCCAGGTCGTCCGCCATCCGCTCGCGGATGGCGGCCAGCACCGCCTCGGCGGCCGGCACCGGGCTGCTGGGGTCTGCGGGGTTGCTGAAGTCATCCAGGTTGCTGCGGCCCACGGGCCTGCTGGGGTAACCCGGTTCACTGCGATCACCTGAGCCACTGTGGTCACCCCGGCCACTGTGGTCGCCCCGGTCACTGCGATGATCTGAGCCACTGTGGTCGCCCCGGTCACTGCGATCACCCGGGCCACTGTGGTCGCCCGAGCCGCCGCCCGCGACAGCGACAGCGAGGCGCCAGCGGGCCAGCCGTTCCGACGCGGCCGCCAGCCCTTCGTCGGTCCAATCCCAGTCCGGCCGGTAATGATGCGCCAGGATCGCCAGCCGGATTGCCATCGGATCGATCCCGGCTGACCGCAGCGCCGAGACGAATACCAGGTTGCCCAGCGACTTCGACATCTTCTCGCCGCCGAGCCTGACCATCCCGGCGTGCGCGTACCGGCGGGCGAACACCGGGCCGCCGCCAGCGGCCACCCGGGCATGCGAGGCGCTCAGCTCGTGGTGCGGGAACACCAGGTCACTCCCGCCCGCCTGCACGTCGAACACCGCGCCGAGGTATTCCGTCGCGATGGCCGCGCACTCGACGTGCCAGCCAGGCCGCCCGGGGCCGAACTCCGAGTCCCAGGCCGGCTCCCCCGGCCTGGCCCCGAGCCAGACCAGCGCGTCGAGCGGATCCTTCTTCCCCGGCCGGGCCGGGTCACCGCCGCGCTCCGCGGAAAGCTCGATCATGGCGGCCGGATCGAGCCCGGACACCGAGCCGAAGGCCGGATCGGATGACCGGGCGAAGTAAACGTCGCCGTCCAGCTCGTACAGCGCGCCATGGGCAGCCAGCGACTGGTTGAACCGGCCGATGATGCCCAGCGCCTCCACCGCCCCGACGAAGCTCCGCCGGGGCCAGGACCCGCAGCGCCGCCATATCCGAGCGGTACCGGTCGATCTCGCGCCTGGCCAGCTCCTGCCAGTCCTCGCCGTCCCTGGCCGCGCGCTCAAGCAGCGGGTCATCGACGTCGGTGACGTTCTGCACGTAGCTGACCTCGTGGCCGGAATCGTGCCAGGCGCGAACCAGCAGGTCCCATGCGATATACGTCGCCGCGTGCCCGATATGCGTGGCGTCGTAGGGGGTGATCCCGCACGCGTACAGCGTCGCCGTGCGGCCGGCCGCCGCCACCACGAACTCGCCGCTGGCCGTGTCCCTGATCCGCACCTCCGGACCGTGTCCGGGCAGGCCGGGAATGCTTGCGGAGCGCCAGGATTCCATGGTCGCCAGGCTACCGAGCAACCGCCATGCTGGCGTCTTTGGCCTGCCTGGCCTGCTCGAAGGCGTAGGCCAGGGCCAGCAGTCGCGGCTCGCTCCACGGCGCGCCCATGAAGGAGACGCCGACGGGGAGCCCGGAAACCAGGCCGGCCGGGCACGGAGACCGCCGGGTACCCGGCGACGGCGGCCGGTCCCGACGTCCCGAACACATGATGATCGCCGAGCACGTGGTCGGTCAGCCATGCCGGGCTGCCGCTCAGCGCCACGACCGCGTCGAGCCGGCCGCCCTGCAGCGCCTCGTCAAGCGCCGTGGTGGCCAGCCGGTTCGCCTCGCCCCGCGCTGCCCGGTATGCCTCGTCCGCCAGGTCGCCGCTTGTTGCCTCGGCCTGCTCGAACAGCTCCTGGCCGAAGACAGCCAGGACGGTGGATCCGTTAAAAATATTGAAAGAGATCAGTTCGGTAAGCGAGCCCGGGTGGCTGCCGGGCAGCGCGCCGAGATAGGCGTTCAGGTAGTGCTTGAACTCGTGCAGCAAGGCGGCGAACTCAGGCTCGCCGATCTTGTCGGCGTCCGGCAGCGTGACCGGGTCGATGATCTCGGCGCCGCACGTGCGCAGCCGGGCCACCGCGGCGTCGAGCAGCGCGACCGCGGCCGGCCCCGCGACCGCCGATCCCTCCCGCCAGACCCCGAGCCGCGCGCCGGCCAGGGCGCCAGCATCAAGGAACGCGGTGTAGCCGGCCGGCTGGCCGCTCGCCCGGCCGGTCGCCGGGTCGGCGGGATCCGGGCCGGCCAGCGCGCCGAGCAGCGCGGCCGCGTCGGCCACCGAGCGGGTCATCGGGCCCGCGGTGTCCTGGGCGGGCGAGATCGGCACGATGCCGGTCCGGCTGACCAGCCCGAGCGTCGGCTTCACGCCGACGATCCCGCAGGCGCTCGCCGGGCTGATGATCGAGCCGTCGGTCTCCGACCCGACCGCGAGCGGGGCCAGGCCGGCGGCGACCGCGACGGCCGAGCCCGAGCTTGAACCGGACGGATTGCGGCCGGTCCCGTACGGGTTCACCGCCTGGCCGCCCAGCGTGCTCCAGCCGCTGCTCGACCGGGTGGACCGGAAGTTCGCCCACTCGGACAGGTTTGCCTTGCCGAGCACGATCGCGCCTGCGGCGCGGAGCCTGCCGACGATGAACGCGTCGCCGTTCTCGGCGCCGGCCAGCGCCGGCGAGCTGGCCGTGGCCGGCATGCCCCGGACGCCGATGTTGTCCTTGATCAGCACCGGGATGCCGTCCAGCGGGCGGGCAGGCCAGCCCGCCGCCGCCCTCGCTTCGTCGCTGGCGCTCGCGTCGGCGACGGCGGACTCGCTCACCGTGATCACGGCGCGCAGCCGCGGGTTCAGCCGCTCGATCCTGGCCAGGCAGAACGCGGTCAGGCCGGCCGAGGTCAGCTGGCCGGAGGTGAGGGCGCGCTGCAGATCGCCTGCCGTCGCGGCGGTCGCGTCGATGCTCGTACCGGGAATGTGCTCGCTCAGGGAGCCGGCTTCCACCATGATCGAAGAATAATTGAACGGCCGATCAGCGCAAGGCCGGACCGCGAGCCGCAGCGTGCCACCTCCGGTGCGAACAGGCCCGCGGGCCGCCGCCAGGCCGCCAGGCCGGTACCGGCCTGGCGGCCTATCCGCAGCGGCCGCGTGCGGACGTGTCATGCCGTCGTTGCTGAGGCGACCCGGCGGGCAGCGCGTACCCGGCTGAGCAGGACGGCCGCGGCGGCTCCGGCCAGTGCGGCTCCGAGCGCGATCAGTGCGATCTGCCAGGCGGCCATGCCACCCGAGGCGATCACGCGGACGGTGGTCGCCGGCAGCTGCCTGGCCGGGGCGGTGCTGCTCTGGCCGTACGGGATCGAGGCAAAGGCGGCAGGAGCGGCAGCGGCGGATGCCAGCAGGCCGCAGGTGACCGCGGCCAGGGCGGCGGCAAGCCGCCGCAGCCGGGTGCTGGCATGCCGCGCCGCGGTCAGCGGGCGGGTTCCGCGCGGGGCTGGACGTGCGTACATGGGTTTCTCCTGTCTGCTTGGGCCCGGCCGGGAAGCAGGGCCTATGCATGACAGGCTGCCCGGCGGCGGCGGCGCCAGGCAGGGGCCCGGTTACCCCTTCTGCACGCAAGCGGTGCCAGGGGTAAGACGACCCACGGCCGCCGCGGCGGCGTCATCCGGGCGGCCTAGACCAGGCCTGCGCCCAGGGCGAGCCGGGTAAGGTCGGCGCGCCGCCTGCATCCGGTCTTGTCGCGGATGCGGTCGAGGTGGGAGCGGACGGTGCGCACGCTGATGTACAGCTGGCTGGCGATCTGGGCGTCGGTGTGCCCGCGGGCGACCAGGGTGACCAGTTCCCGTTCACGCGGGCTGAGCGGCCCTGGTTCGGGCGCCTGCGGCCCGCTCGCCGCCAGGGTGAGCATGGCGACGAACTCCGCGGCGGTGGAGATGCCCATCGCCGCGCCGCGCTGCTCGGCGGCGCGGGTCCTGGCTGGCCCCAGCGCCTGCCGGGCCTCCTGCCGGGGTGCCTGGCGGCGGTTCGCATCCTGCGGCACGTCGATGATGCCGTCGTCCTGGCTCCGGGCCTCGTAGGCGGCCCACAAGGTCACGGCGTCGGCCCAGCGCCGCGTCGCGGCGCACAGGTGCCCGCAGCTGTCCAGGCAGTTGAGCAGGCCGGTCGGATCGCCCATCTGGGTGCCGATCTCTAGCGATTCCCGCAGATGCGCTCCCGCCTCGGGAATGCGGCCAGCCAGCCGGTCCATGTCCGCCATTCGGCCCAGGCAAGATGCCTGGCTGCGCCGGTCGCCTGCCCGCCGCGCTTCAGCCAGCCCGTCCGTGCAATGCTGCCAGGCACCCGCCACGTCGCCGGATTCGAGCAAGGCCAGTATGAGGAAATCGTTGCCGCGCCGGGCGATCCAGCCGGGAATGCCTGCCGGGCCGACCCGCTCGGCTCGCCGCGCCCAGGCCAGGGCCGCCGCCGGGTCGCCCGAGTAGTAGGTGCCGAGGCTGAGGTTCTGCAGCGCCAGCGCTTCCCCGGCCGGGTAGCCGATTTCCCGGCCGAGAGCCGCCGCGCGATGGGCGTCATCGATTCCCGCGCCGACCCGGTTCAGGTTCACCAGGGCGACCGACCGGCCTGCCAGCGCGTCCACAAGCACGGGGGTCGGTTCCCGGTCCGCCACGGCGGCACGGACGGCGTCGAAATACTCGACTGCCAGTGCGAATTCGCCGATGGCGTGCGCAGCCTGGCCGAGCCAGTAGTGCACGGCGCACCATTCGTCGCTGCCTGCTGCGGCGTGCTCGGCGGAGTCGCGCAGCAGCGGGTAGCCGTCCAGCAGGCGGCCACGCAGCTTCCACCAGGGGGCGAGGGAGATCACCAGGCGGAGTGCGGTGTCCTGGTCATGGTCCAGCGCCCAGGCCAGGCCCTGGCGGATGGTGGCATCCTCGGCATCCAGCCAGCGGTCAGCGTCCAGCTCTCCCGCGCTGGCCTGCGCTCCGGCGGCCTGTTCCGCCACCTGCAGCGCGTATTGCGCCAGTACGGCAGCCGCCGCGGGCATTTCCCCGGCATCGGCAAGCCGTCCCGCGCCGTACGCACGCAAGGTGTCCAGCATCAGGTAACGGGCCCGGCCATCCGGCCCGGTCCGCGGCGGGACGAGCAGGGAGCAGTCCACCAGGCGCAGCACCACCGGCCCGGCCGCGGGCCCGGCAACCGCTTCGGCAGCCGCCAGGGTGAATCCGGCGGGGAACACGGAGACCCGGCGGAAAACCTCCCGCTCCTGCTGGCCAAGCAGCTGGTAACTCCACTCAACCGTCGCCGCCAGCGACTGGTGCCTGGCCGCCGCCAGCCGGTCAGCGCCGACTAGCAACCGGAACCCGTCATCCAGGCGGTCAAGCAGCTGGGCCACGCCGAGCGCCTCCACCCGCGCCGCGGCCAGCTCAATCGCCAGCGGCATCCCGTCCAGCCGCCGCACCAGCCGCGCCACCAGCGGGCCGGACTCGCCGCTCAGGGTGAAGTGCGGGTCGGCCTGACGGGCCCGGTCGGCGAACAGGGCCACCGCATCGGATCCTGCGGCCGCATCGCCCGGCCCGGACAGCGCCAGCGGCGCCAGCCGGTACCGGGTTTCCCCGGCCACCCCGACCGGCTCCCGGCTGGTCGCCAGGACCCGCACGTCATCGGCGGCCGGGAGCACCGCCCCGCACAGTGCCGCCACGGCGGCGATCACATGCTCGCAGTTATCAAGCACGATCAGCAGCTGCTGCCGCGCCAGCACCCTGGCCAGCGAATCCGCCACCGGCTCCGCCGGCCGCTCGCTGATCCCCAGTGCCGCGGCCACCGCGGACGGCACCCGCGCCGGGTCCGTGACGGCCGCAAGCTCCACCAGCCACACCCCGTCAGCGAACTCGCCCGCCACCCGCCGGGCCACCTCGCCGGCCAGCCGGGTCTTGCCGACGCCGCCCGGCCCGGTCACCGTCACCAGCCGGCCGTCCGCCAGCAGGCCAGCGACCTCGCCAACCGCACCGGCCCGGCCGATGAAACTCGTCAGCGGAGCCGAGAACCCGTGCATGGCCGCCTGCGCGCCGTCTCCGTCCGCCCCCACGAGGTCACCTTATCCACGGCCCCGGGCTCGGGGCGGATCACGAGGGGCTGGTGGCCGGCTCAGCCAGCGCTATCCGCCCGGCCGGCGGTTGACGGTCAGGCAGGGCCGGTCCCTGGCTGCCAGCGGAGCGTAGATCAGCACCGACGGGTTCTCGAACACGCGGCGGTACCGCGCGCTGTCGGCCCGGAAGCCGGCCAGGTCGGCGGCGTGCCCGAACCGGTAGAGCACGATGTACCTGACGTGCTGGTCGGCCAGGATGCCGTCCACCCGGCAGCTGGCCGGGTGCGCAAGCACCTGCTGGGAATCGAGCAGCGGCGCCTTGCCTGCCGTCGGCAGCGACCGGGGATGGGCGATCCGGAACGCGCTGTAGGACTGCAGCCCGGTGTACCCGCCCATGGCCAGCACAGCGCGGTTGGTGATGCCGGAGTTCATCGCCGGGGTCGAGATGATCGTGCCGCCGGTGTTGTGCTGCCGCAGCCACGCCCCGGCGGCCGCGACCTGCGGATCCAGGATGCCGGTGTGCACCGCGTGGGTGTCCGCCTGGAGCGCCCGGAACGCCTGCAGCCCGCAGGTCACCACGATCGCTGCGGCCGCCGCCGCGGCCAGCGCCGTGACGGCCCGCCGCGCGGCCTGTCCCGGCTCCCGCCAGCGCGCGCCCGCCAGCGACTGCAGGACCAGGCCGGCCCCGAGCGCGCCGAGCACCGAGAGCGGGCCGCCCAGGTCACGCTCGAACCGCTGCGGGAAGCCATCAGCGGCGGTCCTGCTGCCCGCGTACATCAGCGCGCACCAGAGCACCAGCGTCAGCGCGGCGAGCACCTGCCCGGGCTGGCGCAGGTACCGGATCCCGGCCACCAGCGCCGCCAGGCCGAGTACGCCGAGCCAGACCACCGACGAGGACAGTGCCGTCAGCACGTGCGGCACGCTGAGCACCGGCTGGCTGCCGAGCGCGATGCTCACCGCGTTGGACGTCCCGGAACCGCCGGCACCGGGCTTTCCCGGCAGGTAGGTGTACCCGGCGTAAGCCAGGCTGAGCGCGCCGAGCAGCGCCAGCCCGAGGGTCAGGGCCCTGGCCAGCCGCGGGACGTCCGCGTCGCGGCGGCGCGCAAGCAGGTACGCCCCGGCCGCAAGCACGAAGGCGGCGAGCAGCAGGGCGAGGTAGAGGGTGGCCACCGAGTGGTAGAGCACCACCGAGGCTCCGGTGACCGCGACAAGCACGGCAGACCGGGCCGACGGCGAAGCCAGCAGCGTGATCAGCGCGGCGACCAGCATGACCAGCAGGAAGTACGCGGCCGTCAGGTCGGGGTAGCGGCCCTCGGCGAAGCTCGCGTACGGGCCGCGCAGCACCAGGCCGGACAGGGCCGCCGCGGCGAGGCCGTACTCCCACCCCCACAGCCTGGTGGCCAGCGCGTAGGCGGCCATCGTGGTCAGCAGCAGCAGGGCGGGGGCGAGGACAGGGAACAGGGAAAGCGGGGTGAGCCCGGACACCCGGCAGACAACCGCGGTCAGCGCCGAGAATCCCGGCGGGTAGATCAGGTAGCTGGCGTACGCGCCGTGGGCGAGCATCTGCTCGGCCATCACCGCGTGCGAGAACTGGTCGCTGCCGCGCAGGTAGGGCCAGTCATGCCGGATCGGCCCGGCGTACGCGCGCACCGCGGTCAGGGCCAGGATGATCGCCAGCACCGGCTCGCGCAGCACCGTGCTCGGCGGCCGGCCGCGCCCGGCCCGGTCAGTCCCGGCGGCCTCGTCCCCGGCGGCGGCCTCGTCCCCGGCGGCGGCCTCGTTCCCGGCGGCGCCGTTCCCGGCGGCGGCCTCGTCTTCGGCGGCCCCGGTCCCGGCCGCGGCCCCGGCAGTCCCGGTCGCGGCCCCGGCAGCCCCGGCCCCGGCCCCGGCAGTCCCGGTCCCGGCAGCCCCGGTCCTGACGGCGGCAAGCACTCCAGCTGCGGCGAGCGCGATCAGGGTCGCAAGCAGCAGCCACCACCGGGCCGTCACGCCGAGCGCCGAGGCCAGCGCCAGCCCGAAGCCGACGACGATAAGCACCAGCGTGGGCACATCCCTGATGGCGGCCGGCCGGGGCAGGATGCCCGCTGCCGACCCGCCCGGCGCCCCCCGCAGGACCACAGCGACCGCCCCGGTGCCCAGCACCACGGCGATCGAGATGACCGCGATCCAGAGCGTGACCCCGGTCCCGAACAAGCGCGCCTGGACGACCGCGAGCACCGGCACGGACGCCATCGAGATCGCCGCCGAGTACGCCAGCCGCTCCCCCAGGCCGCCGGCCGGGCGCAGGAAGCCGGCCCAGAAGTAGCCGGGCAGCACGCCAGCGGCCAGCGCCGCGAGCAGCGCGCGCGCCAGGTCGCCGTGCAATTGCCACCACCGGTAGACGGATTTGGACCGCGGACTCAAGACCGGCTGCCCGGCCGAGTGCTAGGACATCCGGACCCTACACCCGGCCGGTCCTAGAATTCCGGGGTGACCATGAGCATCGGCAGTCTTGACACAGTGGCCGCGCTCGGCCGGCCCGACCTGCTAGCCCCGGGCGTGGCGGCAGCGCTCGCGTCCGCCGACGGAGCGTGGCCGGCCGATGCCGTCGGCGTAGCCGAGATCGACCCCGGGCTCGCCGACACCGCCGCGTTCTGCGAGCGCTACGAGGTGCCGCTCGGCGAGTCGGCCAACTGCGTGGTCGTCACCGGGCGGCGGGACGGCGAGCCCAGGTTCGCCGTCTGCGTGATCCTGGCCACCACCAGGGCCGACGTCAACGGCGTCGCGCGCCGCCAGCTCGACGTCCGCAAGGCGTCCTTCGCGGCCGTCGACCTCGCGGTCGCCGAGACCGGCATGGAGTACGGCGGCATCACCCCGATCGGCCTGCCCGCGGACTGGCCGGTCTTCGTCGACGCGGCGGTCGCCGCGGCGCCCCGGGTGGTCATCGGCAGCGGCGTCCGGCGCTCCAAGCTGTCGCTGCCCGGCGAGGTGCTCGGCCGCCTGCCCGGCGCACGGGTAATCGACGGCCTCGGCCGCTGACAGGAAAACCCATAAAACCGACAACCAGGATTAACGGATCCTCCGATGGCCGGTCGCCGCCCGATCTCGCTGGTGCGGGCACCGCGAAGCAGGGACGACCCGGACGCGCGATTAGCTAAGGCAGCCAGGCCACCTTGCCGTGCAGCGCGGCGTAGCCGACGAACGCGACCGTGTCGATCAGGGTGTGCGCGACGATCATTGGCGTGACCCGCCCCCACCGGCGGTAAAGGAACCCGAAGATGATGCCCATCGCGGCGTTGCCGAGGAACCCGCCGAAGCCCTGGTAGAGGTGGTAGGAGCCGCGCAGCACGGCGGCGAACAAGATCGCGTGCCACGGTCTCCAGCCCAGCTGGTCCAGCCTGCGCAGCAGGTACCCGATGACCAGGATTTCCTCGAGGATGCCGTTCTGCGCCGCGTTCAGGATCAGCACCGGGATCCGCCACCAGACCGCAGGCAGGTCCTCCGGCACGACGTTCAGGCTGATCCCGAGCTTGTACGCGGTCAGGTACAGGGCCAGTCCGGTACCGCCGATCAGGGCAGCGAGCGCCGCGCCCCGTGCTGCGTCCCTGGCCGGCTGGCTCGCGTCCAGGCCCATGTCCGACGGCGTCTCACCCGATCGGGCCATCAGGTAGATCACCAGCGCGACCGGGGCTAGCCCCTGCGCGACGCCGACGAGCTGCAGGATCAGGTCGAGCAGCGGCCTGCCGGGGGCCAGGGTGCCGACCAGCAGGGCATGCTGCTGGCGCAGCGCCTGCGGCGCGGTCAGCGATCCGATCAGCTCGATCAGCGCGTTCAGGCCACTGGCGCCTAGCGAAACGGCAAAGACTACGAAGATCTCCCAGCCCAGCAGCCGCTTTGGCGGCAAGCTGAGGCCGGTCTCGTCCCGCAGAGCCACGTCAGGACTCTAGCCGGTGCCGCCCGCTCGCCGGCCGCGCCGGTGGCCAGCCGCGCCGGTGGCCAGCGCGAAACTCCGGCGGAGGGGGCAGAGCGAGAAGGAAGGAAGTTGATCTGACGGGGAGGCGGTCAGCGTGCGCCAGCAAAGCGGATCCCCGCCTAGCGCAGTCCCGCCCCCCGCCACGCCCCCGGGCACAGTCCCGCCCCCCGCCGCAACCCCGGGCACCGTCCCGCCCCCCGCCGCAACCCCGCGCACAGTCCCCGCCGCGCCTCCGCCCCCCGCCGCGCCTCCGGGCACCGCCGCGCCCCCGGTGCCCGCCGCGCCCCCGGTCCCCGCCGCGCCCCCGGTCCCCGCCGCGCCCCCGGTCCCCGCCGCGCCCCCGGTCCCCGCCGCGCCCCCGCCCCCGGTCCCCACCGCGCCCCCTGCCCCTATCGCAACTCCAGCCACTGTCGCAACTCCAGCCCCTGCCACAACTTCGATCCCCGCCGCGCCTCCGGGCACCGTCCCCGCCGCGCCTCCGCCCCAAGCTGCGCCTCTCGATGGTGGTGGATCGCGCGATCGCACACCTTCGAAGGTGTGCGATCGCGCGATCCACCACGTTGCGGCCAGCGGCCAGCGGGCGGCAGCCGGGCGTGGCCGCGCGGAACACACCCGTCAGTCGGAACGCGCAGGCCAACCGGAACGCGCAGGCCGGGCCGATCTCGCGGGCCGGCTGGCCGCATCCCCGGTGGTGCGCCAGCTCGCCCTGCTCGGGTGTTACCTGGCCGCCGGGATCGCGGCCACCTGGCCCCGGGCGGCCTACCTGACCGGCCGCGTGCCGCCGGTCAAGGACGTGTCGAGCTACGTCTGGGACCTGTGGTGGGTGGCGCATCAAGTGGCGCACCTGGGCAATCCGTGGTTCACGCGGCAGATGGCTGCGCCGGCCGGGATCCAGCTCGGGTTCGATACGACGATGCCGCTGGCCGGGGCGGCGCTGGCCCCGGTTACCCTGACAGCGGGCCCGGCGGCCTCGTTCTTCCTGCTGACGATCGCCATGCCGGGGCTGGCGTGCTACCTGATGTACCGGGCGGCGCGACTCTGGCTGCGGCAGGCCGGCGCGGTGGCGGCCGGCGCCATGTTCGGGCTGTCGTCGATGCTGGCCTGGCAGGACTGGTACCACCTCAACATCGCGGCGGGAACCCTGGCCCTGCCGATGACGATGGAGGCCGCGATCCGGCTGCGCCGCCGGCCAGGCCGCCGCCAGGGCATCATCCTGGGCGCCGTCATCGGCTGTTCGGTGCTGATCAACCAGGAATCCGCGGTCATGGCCGTGATCCTGGCCGCCGCGGTGCTCATACCGTGGCTGGCTCGCCGCCCGGCCGGGCCGCCCCGGCTTGCCCCGCTGGCCCGGCTCGCCCCGCTGGCACTCGGCGCGCTGGCCGCGACGGCGATCGCGAGCCCGCAGCTCATCGCGATGGCCCAGCAGGCCAGCGCGGGTGGCGCAAGTGCTCAGCCGGCACCTGCTCGCGGCCGATTACGGACGGTACGGAGCGCAGCTGCCCGGACTGTTCGGGCCCTCGCCGCGGCTGGCTGATCTCGGGTTTCCGGCAATGCCCGCTGCCGATCAGTACCGCCAGCCGACCGAGGGCACGCCGGTATTCGGCCTGGCCCTGACCGTGCTCGCGCTGGCCGGGCTCGCGGTCTCCTGGCGGCGCCGCCGCGCGTGGTTACTGGCCTGCGGCTGGCTCGGCTGCGCGGCCCTGTCGCTGGGCACGACCCTGTACGTCGGCGCAAGGCAATACGTGCCGCTGGCCGGGACATGGGACGGGGCGCGGGTGTCGCTGGCGCTGCCGTACTCCTGGCTCATCCGGCTTCCTGCAATGTCGGCGCTGCGCGAGGCCGACCGGCTGGCCCTGATCGGGCTGGTTCCGGCCGCGCTGCTGGCGGGCAGCGCGGTGGACTGGCTGCGCGGCCTGCTGCGGCCAGCCGCAGCCGCACGACCCGGCCCCCGGCGGCCGGCAACCGCCGCACGACCCGGCCCCCGGCGGCCGCGGCCGCCGCACGACCCGGCCCCCGGCGGCCGCCGGCCGCCGCGCCGCTCGGCCGTCTGCGGCTGGCCGCGGCGGCACCGCTCGGCCGTCTGCGGCTAGCCGCGGCGGCGCTGCTCGCGCTTGCCGTTCTTCCGCTTGCGGCCGTTGAGGCCGGCTGGTCCGGCCAGCCCTACGCCGCCGCGATGAGCACCGCGCTGCCCGCCCTTGACCGGCCGATCGCCGCTGACCATTCCGGCTCGATCGTGCTTGACCTCCCATTCGGGCTGCGCGGCGGCCTGCCGCTCTACGGCAAGCCGGTCTCCGCGCAGCCGCTGCTGCTGGCCACCGCGGACGGGCACCCGCGGGCGATTTCCTATACCTCCTGGGTGCCCGAGCCAACCGCGGCCGCCATTGCCGCGCACCCCTTCTACCGGCGGCTGATCGCGGCCCAGCGCGGACGGGGCAGCTCGCCCGCCCAGCGGGCGGCGGCGCGGCAGGACGCCCGCCGGATGGACATCGGCTGGGTACTTGCCTGGGACCAGCCCGGGCCGGCCGTCAGCCGGCTGCTCGCGGTGACCGGATTCCGGTTCAGCTACCGGGCCGACGGCGTCACCGTCTACCGGCCCGCCTGGGCGGAGCGGTAGCCCATGCACCGTCCCGACGAGGATGGGTACGCCGCGAGCGGCTCTTACGTCATCGACGACTGGCGCTGATCGGCGGCCGGCACCCGCGCTACCGCAAGCACCGACTGGCCGAACGGCGGGCGCACGATGACGCGCTCGATGAGGCGGACGACAGGCACCACCAGGCGGTCGTAGAACGTCATCGTCCCGCCCTCGGCCGGAGTCCGCTTCAGCAGGCTGGTGAACGCGTAGTAGCAGATCAGCCCGATCGAGTTAGCGTACCTGACCTGCACGATCTCCAGGCCGGCCGCTGTCAGCGCGGCTCGCATCGAGCGCTTCGTATAACGCCGGACATGCCCGGTCGCGACGTCCACCGGGCTCATCGCGAATGGGAATGCCGGGCAGACCAGCACGATATGGCCGCCGCCCCGGACCAGCCGGGCCATGCTGCGCAGCGCCTCGACATGCTCGTCGATGTGCTCAAGCACGTTGTACGCGATCAGGCAGGAGTGCTCGGCGCGCTCAGCGGTCGGCAGGGTGACCTGCCGGACCGCCACTTGCGGGTAGGCAGCCATCGCCTTCTTGAGGTCAAGCAGGAGCGCCGGGTCGGCATCGGTCGCGGTGAAGCTGCTGACCAGCGGGATCCACTCGCGCGCATAATCGCCGAGGCCACTGCCGATCTCGATCGGGCTGTCACCGAGATACGGTCCGGCGAAGCCGGCAAACCACTTCCGGTGATTCCGGCATTCCGCCAGCGCGACCAGGACGTCACACTGGATCTCGCGGTCGCCCCGGATCTCCGGCATCCCGTCGGCTACATCCCCACCGGAAGGCACCGTTTCCATTCGCGCTACCTTTCGTCATCAAGGATTTCCGGTATGGGGACTATTGCTGCCCAGCGGCAGACGCCCGATGCTACCGGCGTCGCCGGACTGGCGCGGCCACCGGGCCGCCCGGCCCGGCCGACCGGCAGACCGGGCAGGCGGCCGTGGTGAATGATTCTGACTGGCATGGATGACAAACCGTGCCGTGATGGCCAAATCCGGCCGCCGGCATGACTCGCGGTATGCCACGGTCCTGGATGATGATTGACATAACGCGTGAGGAGCAGTCTATGTACCAGCCGTATCCGTCCGGCGGCCAGATGCCGGAGCCGCAGCGGCCAGGACCGCCCCAGCCGATTCAGATGGCGGTCAAGCTCATGTACGCGGGCGCGGCGCTCAGCGCCGTTGACCTGATCGTGGGGCTGCTGACCATCGGCAGCCTGAAGACCGCCATCAGGAAGGCCGATCCGACCTTCACCTCGAGCCAGATACATACCGCCGAGGTGGGCCTGGTCGGCTTCGCGGTGTTCTTCGGGCTGGTCGGGATCGGCCTGTGGCTCTGGATGGCCGTTGCCAACAACAGGGGAAAGAGCTGGGCCAGGATCGTCGGCACGGTCCTGTTCGGGCTGAACACCCTGTTCCTGGTGCTCTCCCTGGTCCGCCCGCATGCCAGCGTGGGCCTGGTGTTCAGCCTCGTCGTTTGGCTGGCCGGCCTCGGCGCCGTCGTCCTGCTATGGCGGCCGGAATCGAGCCAGTACTTCACCGCGATGTCGGGTAACCGGGCGCAGCCAAGCTGAGCATGCCGGGATCCCGCGCGGCTGCTGCCATCCCGGATGGCTGCCGCCCGGGTCAGCCGCCGGGGCTACCGTCGGCCGCCGGGGCCGACGCCAGCAGGGCGGTCAGCTGCTTCCACGCTATCTCCGTGCCCGACGCCAGGCAGCCGTCCACGACGGCGTCGGTGCCAAGCGCGCTGACCCGGACCTCGGGCAGCACCGGGGCCAGCCTGCGGAGTTCCGCAGTCACGGCAGCCGCGAATCCCGGGGCCTGGCCGATCCCGCCGCCGAGCACCACAAGCTCGGGGTCGACGACCGTAATGACCGAGCAGACAGCCTTGGCCACCAGCTGCGCTTCCTGAGCCACCACGGCGGTGGCGCGCTCGTCTCCGCGGGCCGCCGCGGTGAAAACCCGGCGCGCGGACACGGATCCCCGCATGCCCGCCCGGCGCGCCGCGCGCACCACGGCCCGCGCCGATGCTGCCGCCTCCAGCGCTCCCCGCCTCCTGGCATCGGCCGGATCCGTGCCGTGGCCCTCGGAGATCGGCATGAACGCGATCTCGCCGGCCACGCCATGCACGCCGCGATGGAGCCTGCCGTCCAGCACCAGGCCCATGCCGATGCCGGTGCCGATCCAGACGAAAGCGAAGCTGCCGAAATCCCGGCCGTGACCACTCGCCTGCTCGGCCAGCGCGGCGGCATCGACGTCATTTTCCACGACGAGATCGCGGCCGAATGCCGCCCGCAGGCCGGCCAGCACGGCCGGCCGGCTCCAGCCGGAAAGCTGGCCAGTGAGCGCCATGGCATTGCGGCGCGGATCATAGACACCCGGGCTGCCGATCACGGTCTGGGTGATGGCCGACCGGTCCAGCCCCGCATCGGCGCAGAGCTCGTCGGCCAGCTGGATCAGCTCGGCGACCCGGCCGGTCATGCTCGACGCGCGGGCCCGGATGGAAGCCCTGGCGCGGATCTCGCCGGACAGGTCCGCAAGCGCACCGCGCAGGTACTGCAGGCCGATGTCGAGGCCGAGCACGAACCCGGCATCGGGCCTGACCTCGTAGAGCCTGGCGGACCGGCCGGGCACGCCGGTCCGCTGCCCGGCGATCCTGACCAGGCCGGAGCGTTCCACGTTGGCGAGCGCCAGCGACACCGTCGGCTTGGAAAGCCCGGAGCAGCGGGCAAGATCGGCACGCGAGCAGGGGCCGAGCTGGCGGATCTGGCTGAGCAGCAGCTGCTCGTTGAGTGCCCGGATGAGCTGCGGCCTGGCTGCCAGGGCTCCGGCAGGCGGCGCTCCGGCAGGCGGCGCTCCGCGGCCCGCCTGGGCCGCAGTCACGGCCACCTGCTCGGTCATCTTCCGTCCCCTCGCAGGTAGGCCAGCTGCTGGCCATGGCGCTCCCGGTACTCGCCGACCAGCTCCCTGGCCGCGGTGATGCCGGGAACCAGCGGATGCTGGGACAGCGCCACGGCAGCCAGGCCCGCATCGCCGGTCATCGCGGCCTCGACGGTGCCGCGCTCGTACTCCTTCACTTGCTCGACCAGGGCCTGCGCCGACCGCGGCAGCGCGGGCACCGGCAGCGCCGAGATGCCGCCGGCGTCAACCCGGGCGGGAACCTCCACGATGTCGTCGGCGTCCAGGTAGCCGAGGCTCGCGCCGTTGCGGATGTTGACGATCACGTCGCGGGCGCCGCGCCCGGCCAGCCCGTCGATGACGCGCAGCGCCAGGCCCTCGTAACCGCCCACCCGCGCGGCCTCGATACCGGCCGCGCCAGCGGCCGCGCGCCGGGCCCGGGCCGCGCGCTGGCCGCTGTCGCCCTGCATGTCGGTGCGCATGTACGTGTCGCGGCGGACGCCCATCAGCTCGTCGTAGGCCGCCCAGGCGGCGTCCACCCCGTCGTCGGCGAATGCCCGGGCGAGCCGGGCAAGCAGTTCGTCGTTCAGCCGCAGCACGTCCTGGCCTCTGCTGACTCCGGCCCGGGCTGACGCCGTCCAGGTAACGCTTGGCGTCGTAGAAGTAGTAGACGTACTCGGTCGGTATCGCGCCGACCCGGCGGACAAGCGCGGGGTCGAACGCAGCGAACCGGTGATCAAAGCGCTGCAGCTCCTCGAATCTGGCCAGCAGCTCGCCCGCGCGTTCCTGGCCGCCTACCCGGAGCGAGCACACCCAGCCGAGGTGATTAAGCCCGGCATAGGTGCCGGAGATGCCGTCGCCGCGCGCCTGCGCCGGCCGCTCCGCTGCTCCGCCATCCGCTGCTCCGCCATCCGCTGCTCCGCCGTCAGCGGCCAGGAAGGCCGCCAGGTGCGCCAGCGTGCCGCCGGGGGTATCGCAGACCCCGACCGCGCGCACCTTTCCCTGCGCCGAGATCGCCTGGGTGATCAGGCCAGCCGGGTTGGTGAAATTGATCAGGACTGCCTTCGGCGAGCAGCGGCTGAGCAGCTCGCAGTACGACAGCACGACCGGGATGGTGCGCAGCGCCATCGCGCAGCCGCCCGGCCCGGTCGTCTCCTGGCCGACGATGCCGCGCCGCAGCGCGACCTCCTCGTCGATGACCCGGCCGCGGTCGCCGCCGACCCGGATCGCGGAGAACACGTAGTCCGCGCCGGTGAACGCCTCGGCGGCGTCCGGCGATACGGTGACCACGCCCGGGTGGCCAAGCACGGCCGCGAGCTCGGCGGCGAGCCTGCAGACGGTGTCCCGGCGGATGCCGTCCGGCTCGAAGAGGCAGATCTCGTCAAAGCTGCCCGCCCGGCTTGCCAGCACTGCCCGGACGAACGCAGGCATGCGCACGCCACCGCCGCCGAGAATCGCCAGCTTCATCGGTCCGGCTCCGCTTTCTTCCTGCCTCAGCCTCGCCTGCCTCGCCGCCGGGCCGGCCGCCTGCCTCGCCGCCGGGCCTGCCTCGCCCGGCGCCGCCTGATCCGCCGTTGCGGCCTTTGCACGCAGTGACGTGGCCGACGTGGCCCCGGACGCGGCCCGGGTCACCGGGAGCAGCGCGCCGAGCGCAGCACTGGCGGCTGCCATGTCCGTCACGTCAACCTCGCCTGTCGCGCCAAGCCGGCGCACCGCATCGGAGCCCGCCGCGTTCGCCGCCACCACCGCGTCGGTAAGCGCGGCCCCGCGCAGCAGCGCGGCGATCATCGCCCCGGCAAAGGAATCCCCCGCCCCGGTCAGATCCCGGACGCGCACCTGCCGGACGCCGTCGGCGACCTCGGTCATCCCGTCACGGCCGGCCACCAGAGCGCCGGCCGCGCCCCGCTTCACCACCATCGGCGTGCCCCATGCTGCCGCGGCCGCTACCGCGCCGCTCGATGGTGACCGCGCCGGTCAGGCGCAGCAACTCGACCTCGTTCGGAACGAAGACATCGGCAAGCGGGACGCACTCGGCGACCGCATCGTGGTACTGCTCGTCGCCGAGCGACATGTCGAGTACGACCATCGTGCCCAGTTCGCGGGCGTCCCGCAGGAAGTCAATCACGCCATGGCCGGCATGCAGGTAGCACCAGCGGGGCCGCTCGCGGCGCAGCACCTCGCGCCAGAGCCCGACCGCTGGACTGCTCGTCTTCAGGCCGCGGCGGCAGGTGCGTGACGAAGGCCCGGTCACCGTCGAAGTTCAGCACCACCGAGACGCCGGCCGACTTGCCGGGGACCCGCACCGACGGGGACAGCTCCATCCCGGACCTGGCGCAGTAGTCCGCCACCACGCGCGAGCCGAGGTCGTCGCCGAGGAGCGTGCAGATGCCAGCGTGCGCGCCGGCCCGGGCAGCCGCGCTTGCGCTGGTCACCGACCCTCCGCAGGAAACCCCGAAGTCGTCGGTGAAGACTTCCTCGCCCGGCCTGGGCAGCGCGCGCACGTGCCCGAGGACAAGCTCGAGGAATACCGAGCCGAACGAGATCATGTCCAACCGAGTGATCCTCCAGCGCCGTAGGCGACTGTCAAGCTAGCAGCGCCGGTCACAGTTCGGCCAAGGCGCTTTTGCGTTCCACAATAGTTAGGATACTGTCCTAACTATCTTGAGCGATAGCTCAAGCGATAGCTCGCCGGGAAGTCCTCCGCGGAACTGGCAGGTCATCGTGGGAATCTCGGCCGTGATACTCGGGTTCGACTTCGGTGGCACGAAGATCGCCATGGCCGTCTGCGACCTGATGGGCAACCGGCTGGCCTCGGCAACGGTCAGCACCGGCGCCGCCGATGCCGTCGCCCCGGGGACGCCGCCGACCGGCGGGCCAGACGCACGGGCGATCTTCGACCGCGGCGTCCAGGCCGCGCGTGACCTGCTTGCCGCCACGGCACCGGGCGCCGAGCTGGCCGCCGTTGGCGCCGCGACCTTCGGCATCCCCTTCGAGGACCGGGTCGAGCTTGCCCCCGCCATCGACGGCTGGGAGTCGCTCGCGCTCGGCCGCGAGCTGCGTGCCGCGTTCGCGGGTGCCGAGATCCGGATGGCCACCGACGCCAAGGCAGCGGCCGCGGCCGAGCTGCGCTGGGGCGCCCTGCAGGACTGTGACCCCGGCGTGTACCTCAATCTGGGCACCGGGCTCGCCGCCGCGATCGTCATCGGCGGCCGGGTCGTCAGCGGCGGCAACGGCGCAGCCGGGGAGATCGGGTACAACCTCCGCGCCATTTCCGATGTCGGCCGCACGCTGGACCAGCGGACACCGCTCGAGGGCACGGTCAGCGGGCTGGGGCTGGCCAGGCAGGCAGCCGACCCGGCTAGTCCGGCCCATCCGGCTAACCGGCCCATCCGGCCCATCCGGCCATCCGGCCCATCCGGCCTGCCGATGACCGCGGCCGACATCTTCGCGGCCAGCCCGGGCGATCCCCGGCTCGATGACCTGCTCACCAGCTTCGGCGCCGAGCTGGCATTCCACCTGGTCAACCTGGCGATCTGCATAAACCCGGTGCGGATCACGGTCGGCGGCGGCATGGTCCGCTCCTGGGAGCGGCTCCGCCCGCAGCTGGAACAGGCCCTGGCCGCGGGCGTCCCGTTCCCGCCGGAACTCGTCGTCTCGCAGGTTTCCCTACGACGCCCCGCTGCTCGGCGCGGTAGCGCTGGCCGTGGACGCCGCGCAGCACACTGTGTATCAGAACACCATGATCCAGGACACGATGGCATGAAAGATTGCCTACGTTCCTCCCGGCCGGTGAGCAGCACCGGCCGGTCACCGTTCGGCGCCTGCGCACCCGGCCGGGCAGTCCCGCCCTGCCATCTGGTACGCGGACAATTCATCGAAGGGCTACCGCAATGAGACGCCTCAAGACGCTCGGGGTCATCATCGCATCCGGCCTGCTGGCCGCCGCATGCGGAACAAGCTCGTCCAGCAGTGGCGGCAGTGGCAACGCATCAGGTCCGAGCGGCGTGCTGACCATTTCTAACGAAAGTGGCAGCCTCTGGACCTGCAACTTCAACCCGTACAACCTGTCCGATATCGGGTATTCGCTCGGGCCGGTCTACGAGCCGCTGGCGTTCGTCAACACGCTGCAGAGCGCGAAGGCCACGCCCTGGCTGGCCACGAGCTGGAAGTACAGCAACGGCAACAAGACGCTCACCTTCAACATCCGCAACGGGGTCAAGTGGAGCGACGGGAAGCCGATGACCGCCGCGGATGTGGTCTTCAGCTTCAACCTGCTGAAGAAGTTCAAGGCACTCGACGTCAACTCGGTCTGGTCGGTGCTGTCCAGCGTCACCCAGAAGGGCAGCAACCAGGTCGTGATGACCTTCAAGGCCCCGGCGGTGACCTACTTCTACTACATCGCCGACCAGATCGGAATCGTGCCACAGCACATCTGGTCGACGATCGCCGACCCGGCGAAGTACCCCGATACGCACCCGGTTGGCACCGGCGCGTTTACAGTGAGTCCCGTGCTCGCCGCAGAACATCACCTACAAGGCCAACCCGCATTACTGGCAGCCCGGCGAGCCGAAGATAAAGACGGTCAACTACCCCGCATTCACCACCAACGACACGGCCAACACCTACCTGGCGAACGGTCAGGCCCAGTGGGGCAGCCAGTTCATCCCCAGCATCCAGAAGTTCTACCTGTCGAAGAACCCCGACTACCGCTACTGGTTCCCGCCGGTCGCCAACGTTTCCCTGTTCATCAACCTGACTAACCCGATACTGAAGAACGTGGCGGTGCGCCAGGCGATGGCCTACGCGATCAACCGCAAGCAGGCCTCGACCATCGGCGAGTACGGCTACGAGCCACCGTCGAACCAGGCCGGGATCGTCACCCCGACGTTCTCCAGCTGGCTTGACTCCTCTCAGGCGGCGGGCTTCGGCAACAACTACGCCTACAACCAGGCGAAGGCAATCTCCATCCTGACCGCCGCCGGATTCAAGAAGGGCTCGGACGGGATCATGGCCAAGGGCGGCCAGAAGCTGTCCTTCAGCCTTACCAACAATGGCGGCTTCTCCGACTGGGTGGCGGCGGTGAACGTCATCCAGCAGGACCTCAAGGCGGTCGGCATCCAGGTGACGCCGAAGAACCTGGCCGCCCCGGCCTACCAGGCGGCGCTGTACAACGGCAACTACCAGCTCGGCTACTACGCCGAGACCGGCGGGCCAACGCCGTACTACGAGCTTCGCCAGTGGCTGTTCTCTGGCAACTCGGCGCCGATCGGGCAGCCAGCCGGCTCGAACTTCGAGCGCTACAGCAACCAAGCCACCGATGCCCTGCTCAACTCCTACGCCACCACTACCAGTCCGGCCAAACAGCACAGCATCGTGAACGAGCTGCAGCTGGTGATGCTCAAGGAGGTGCCGGTGATCCCGATCACCGAAGCAGGTCGACTGGTACCAGTACGACACGGGCACCTTCACCGGGTGGGTCACCCAGGGCAACCCGTACGCGCAGCCCGCCGCCTACAACTATCCGGACTGGGGCCAGATGATGCTGCACCTGGCACCCAAGAAGTAGCGACTGAGGCGGGCGCACCCCCGGTGCGCCCGCGGCCCGGGTGCGCCGCGTCGGGCGCGGCGCACCCCCGGGCCGCCCGGCGCCGGACGGCAGCGCCTGGTCAGCACGGGAGCGCCGAGGATGATGGGGATGAGAACAAGAACCGGGAGGGCAACGACATGAGGTTCGTGCTGCGCCGCCTGGGCTTCTTCGCGCTGACCATATGGGCCGCGCTCACCCTCAACTTCTTCCTGCCACGGCTCATGCCCGGCAACCCGGCCGAGGCGATGATGGGCAAGTTCCGCGGCCCGGTGAATCCCGCAGGCGCTGAAGGCACTCGAGGTGGCGTTCGGGGTCAACACCCACCAGAGCCTGATCGGGCAGTACTTCGGCTACATCGGCGACGTAGCCACCGGCAAGTTCGGGACCTCGCTGTACTTCTACCCGCAGTCGGTCGGCCGGGTCATCCTGGACGCGATCCCGTGGACGCTCGGCCTGGTCGGCATCACCACGATCCTGGCGTTCGTGCTGGGCACCGGCATCGGGATCCTGGCGGCCTGGCGCCGCGGCGGACGGCTGGACAGCGTCGTGCCGCCGGTCTTCGTGATCACCACCGCGATCCCTTACTTCTGGATCGGGCTGATGCTGATCCTGGTGTTCGCCGTCCGGCTGCAGTGGCTGCCGGCCGCGTTCGGGTTCGATATCACGATGACGCCATCGCTCACCCTGCCGTTCATCGGCAACGTCCTGGCGCACGCGATGCTGCCAGCGACCGCGCTCCTGGTCACCACCATCGGCACCTGGATCCTGACCATGCGCAACAACATGATCACCACGCTGGCCGAGGACTACGTGCGGATGGCGCGGGCCAAGGGACTGCCCGGCCGCCGGATCATGTTCGACTACGCGGCGCGGAACGCGATCCTGCCGAACCTGACCGGCTTCGCCATGTCGCTCGGCTTCGTGGTGGGCGGCGCGATCCTGGTCGAGTACGTCTTCAACTACCCGGGCGTCGGGTACATGCTGCTGCAGGCGGTGAACAATGAGGACTACCCGCTGATGCAGGCCCTGTTCCTGCTGATCACGGTCACCGTGCTGGTCGCCATCCTGCTCGCCGACATCGCCACGGCGGTGTTCGATCCGCGCACCAGGACGGAGGGCTAGCCATGGCCATGCTGCCCCCTCCCACGTCGGCCGTCCAGCCGCCGCCGGGCCTGCCGGACGGCGCCGGTACCCGGCCAGCGCGACCAGGCGGGGCAGCCAGGGCCTCGCCCGGCTGGTGCGGGCGGTGCGGTCGAACCGCAAGGCCACCGCGGGCACCGTGCTGCTGGTCGTCTTCTTCCTGGTCGCGCTCTTCCCCGGGGTGATCGCGCACGACAGCCCGACCGCCACCATCTACCCCCGCAGCCTCGGGCCGTCGGCGCAGCACCTGCTCGGCACGACCGCGCTCGGCCAGGACATCTTCGCCCAGACGGTGTACGGCACCCAGCAGGTGCTGATCATCGCGATCGGCGTCGGGCTGCTGTCCACCGGCATAGCCGTGCTGATCGGCGTCGCCGCCGCCTACCTCGGCGGGGCGTGGGACGGCGTGCTGAGCCTGCTGACCGACGTCCTGCTGGTCATCCCGCTCTTCCCGCTGCTCATCGTGATCGCCACGTACGTGCAGGGCGCCGGGACCCTGGTCCTCGTCGCGGTGCTGACCCTCACCGGCTGGTCCTACACCGCGCGCCAGCTCCGGGCGCAGGCACTGTCGCTGCGCAACAGGGACTTCCTGGAGGCAGCGCGGGTGCGGGGCGAGCGCCGGATGTACATCGTCATAGTCGAGATCATCCCCACGATGACCTCGCTGATCGTCGCCAGCTTCCTGACCAACGCGCTGTACGCGGTGCTGTTCGGATCGAGCCTGCAGTTCATCGGCCTGGGCGACCCGAACTCGGTGAGCTGGGGGACGATGCTGTACTGGGCGGAGAACAACGAGGCGCTGCAGACCGGGCAGTACCTGTGGGCCATCGTCCCCGGCGCCTGCATCGCCGCGCTCGGCGCGGCCTTCGCCCTGCTCAACTACGCCTTCGACGAGATCGGCAACCCCGCGCTCCGGCCGTTGCGGGCGCGCGGTAAGCGACGTGCGCGACAAGCGCGGCAAGCCGCTGGCCACCGGGAGGGGTAGGTGTCAGCCGTGCCCGGTGAGCAGTCGCCGCGGTCCCGAAGTGCGGGCCGGGCCGACCGGACACCGGCGGCGGCCCCGCGGACAGCGTGCTCGCAGGTCAGCGACCTGTCGGTCGAGTACATCCTGGACCGCGGCACGATCATGGCGGTCGAGCACGTCAGCTTCGACCTGGATCCTGGCGAGTTCATCGGGATCGTCGGCGAGTCCGGCTGCGGCAAGTCCACGCTGCTGTTCGCGATCGCCCAGCTGCTCGCCCCGCCCGCCGAGATCACCGGCGGCAGCGTGATCTTCAAGGGCCGCAGCATGGTCGGCCTCACCGACAAGGAGCTGGCCGCGGTGCGCTGGAAGGACCTGTCCGTCGTCATGCAGAGCGCGATGAACGCGCTCAACCCGGTCAAGTCGATCGGCGGCGCAGTTCAAGGACGCGATGCGGGCGCACGGCGTGACCTCGAAACAGGAAATCGCGCGACCGGTCGGCCGAGGTGCTCAAGATGGTCGGCATCGACCCGGCGCACCTGACGAGCTACCCGCACCAGCTGTCCGGCGGCATGCGGCAGCGCTCGATGATCGCCATGGCCATGCTGTTCACCCCGGACCTGGTGATCATGGACGAGCCGACGTCCGCGCTCGACGTGGTGGCGCAGCGCTCGCTGATGGTCCAGATCAAGGAACTGCAGCGGGAGTTCGGCTTCGCCGTCATCTTCGTCACCCATGACATGTCGCTGGTCAGCCACTTCTCCGACCACCTCATGGTGATGTACGCGGGCCAGGTGGCCGAGCTCGGCGCGACCCGCCGGGTCTTCGACTCGCCGCTGCACCCGTACAGCGCCGGCCTGCTGGACGCGTTCCCGTCGATCCAGGGACCGAGGATCCCGCTCAGCGGGATTCCCGGCAGCCCGCCGGACCTGGCCAGGCCCGCCGGAGGGCTGCCGGTTCGCGCCGCGCTGCCCGAAGGTGATGACCGCATGCGCGACCACTCCCCCGGACCTCTACGAGTTGGGCGGCACCCAGGTCCGGTGCCTGCTGCACGCGGGCGGAGGGCCGGCCGGTGACTGACCAGGACCCGCAGCCAGCTGAGCCAGGCAGCCGGTGACCGGGCCGCTGCTCAGGACCGAGGCGCTGACCAGGCACTTCAAGATCGGCAGCACGCTGTCGCGGCGCACGCTGCATGCCGTCGACGACGTCAGCCTGGCCATCGGCGAGCGGGAGATCGTCGCGCTGGCCGGCGAGAGCGGCAGCGGCAAGAGCACGATCGCGCGCCTGCTCGCCCGGATCTACGAGCCGACCAGCGGCGAGATCTACTTCGAGGGCGAGCCGCTGTCCCGGCTGCGGTCGCGCGGCGGACATGCTCAGGTACCGCGGCCTGGTGCCGATGGTGTTCCAGGACCCGTTCAGCTCGATCAACCCGGTCTTCCGGGTATCGCACGGCATCATGCGCGGCCTCAAGCTGCACCGGCCGGAGCTGTCCGCGGCTGACCGCCGGGCGGAGGCCGAGCGGGTCTTCGAGACGGTCGGCCTCAACCCGGCGGCCGAGGTGCTGCAGCGCTACCCGCACGAGCTGAGCGGCGGCCAGCGCCAGCGGGTCGGCTTCGCCCAGGCGCTGGCGCTGCGGCCGAAGCTGATCCTGGCCGACGAGCCGGTATCGATGCTGGACGTGTCGATCCGGATCGGCCTGCTCAACCTGATGACCGAGCTGCGGGACAAAGCCGGCGTGTCGATTCTCTACATCACGCACGACATCGCCAGCGCGCGCTACGTCGCCGACCGCCTGATCGTCATGTACGCGGGCCAGATCGCCGAGGCCGGGCCGGTCGAGGACATCCTGGCCAGCCCCCGGCACCCGTATACCCAGCTGCTGCTCTCGGCCGTGCCCGACCCGCGGGCTCCGCTGGGGGTTTCCGCCGAGACCGACAAGGGAGAGCCGCCCCGCGTGATCGATCCGACCCCAGGCTGCCGGTTCCGCTGGCGCTGCCCGCTCGCCATTGACGAATGCCACCACGTGACCCCGCCGCTCGGCGAGCTGCTGCCCGGGCACGACGTGGCCTGCCACGTCGCCCAGACGGGCGCGGAAGTGCGGGCCGTTCGGATGAAGCTCGCGGTCATCGGCGGCGGTTCCACCTACACGCCCGAGCTCGTCGACGGGATAGCCCGGCTGGCCGGCCAGGTCAAGGTCACCGAGCTCGTCCTGGTCGACCCGGACGAGAGCCGGCTGGCCGTGGTCGGCCCGTTCTCGGCCCGGATCATGCGCGCCTACGGGCACCCGGCCGCCCTGCGCTGGACAGCCAGCCTGGACGACGGGCTGGACGGCGCCGGCGCCGTGCTGCTGCAGCTGCGGATCGGCGGCCAGGCGGCCCGTCATCGCGACGAGACCTGGCCGATGGAATGCGGCTGCATCGGCCAGGAGACGACCGGGGCCGGCGGCTTCGCCAAGGCACTGCGGACCGTCCCTGTCGTGCTTGATATTGCTAAACGGGCCGAGCGGCGTGCTGCCGAAGACGCCTGGATCATCGACTTCACCAACCCGGTCGGGATCGTCACCAGGGCGCTGCTTGACGGCGGGCACCGGGCAATCGGGCTGTGCAATGTCGCGATCGGCTTCCAGCGGGAGTTCGCCGCGCTGCTCGGCGTGCCGCCCGGCAAGGTGATGCTCGACCATGTTGGGCTGAATCACCTGACCTGGGAACGGGCCGCCGTGGTGGACGGCACCGACCGGCTGCCTGACCTGATCGCGGCGCATGGCGAGCGAGATCGCGGGCCACACCGGCCTGCCAGCCTCCGGTTATAATGAAATTGGCGCAGTGCCGTCCTATTACCTGCGCTACTTCTACGAGCATGACGCCGTCGTCGCGCGAAGAGCGCGGGCAGCCCACCCGGGCGCAGCAAGTCGCCGATATCGAGCGCCGGCTGCTCGGCATGTACGCCGACCCGGCGCTTGACCGCAAGCCGGACCTGCTCGGCGAGCGCGGCGGCGCGTTCTACTCGGAGGCGGCCGTGGCGCTGCTTGCGTCGCTGGTCGCCGACGCCGGGGACACGCAGGTGGTGAACGTGCGCAACGCGCGGCACGCTGGCGTTCCTGCCGGACGACGCGGTGATCGAGGTCCCGGCGGTGATCGGCTCCGGCGGTGCCGGCTCCGGTCCGGCGTCTCCCCGCTGTCCCCGCTGATGCGCGGGCTGGTCGCGCACGTGTCCGCGTACGAGGAGCTGGCGGTGGACGCGGCGCGCCGCGGCGGCCGCGAGCGGGTGGTCGCCGCGCTGCTCGCGCATCCGCTGGTCGGCCAGTTCGAGCCTGGCCGAACGGCTGGCCGACCGGCTGATCGCGGAGAACAGGGACTACCTGCCGTGGGCCGCGGGCCGGTGACCGGGCCGCGGGTCAGCCCGTGCCGCCGTGCTGGCCATCGACGGCGGGAACAGCAAGACCGACGTCGCGCTGGTGGCCGCCGACGGCACCCTGCTGCGCGACCGCCGCGGGGGCCCGGATCCAATACCCACAGTCATCGGGCTCGGCCAGGCCATGGCGGTGCTCGCCGGTCTGGTCGCCGCCGTGGCCGCACCGGCGGCCCGGCCAGCCGGCCGGCCCCGGCCACGGTCCGGGCTCCGCTGCCGCCGGTCGCCCGGTGGCCGGCACGTGTCCGCCTGCCTGGCCGGCGCCGACCTGCCCGAAGAAGAGAAACGGCTGGCCACCGCGCTGCAGCGGCAGGGCTGGGCGGTGACCTGCTCGGTCGTCAACGACACCTTCGCGATCCTCCGGGCCGGGCTGGTATCGGGACTCGGCGCGCCGGGCGCCGCGGTTCGGCACTGGGGGGTCGGCGTCGACCTGCGGCGCCGGGATCAACTGCGTCGCGCGTCGCGCCGGACGGGCGGGAGGCCCGGTTTCCCGCGCTCGGCACGGTATCCGGCGACTGGGGCGGCGGCGAAGGGCTCGGCCAGGCGGCGCTCTGGTAGGCGATCCGCGACGAGGACGGCCGCGGGCCGCAGACGATGCTCCGCGATGCGGTCCGGGCCCATTTCGGCGTGCCGCGGGTCAGCGACGTCTCTATCGGAATTCACTACGGCAAGATCAGCGCCGACGAGCTGCTGGCGCTCGCCCCGCTGCTGCTGCGTATCGCCGGCCGCGGGGACGAGGTTGCCCGGGCCGTGGTCACCCGGCTGGCCGACGAGATCGTGACGATGGCGGTCACGATGATCCGCCGCCTCGGGCTGACCGGCCGCGCCGTCCCGGTAGTGCTCGGCGGGGGGCTGCTGACCGCCCGCGATCCGCTGCTGACCGGGAGCATCGCGGCTGAGCTGACCGCGCGTGCCCCTGAGGCGATCATGCACATCGTGGACGTCCCGGCGGTGGCCGGAGCGGCGCTGCTCGGACTCGACCATGTCGGGGCGCCGCCGGCCGCTGAGCAGCGGCTGCGCGCGGCCTACCTGGGCCTGCCCGCAGGCGCCTAGCCCCGTACCCAGCAGCCAGGCCAGTAGCCCAGCCCGGCAAGACCGGCCCGGCCCCCACGCGCCCCGGCCCAGCCCACGCGCCCGGCCCCAGCCCGCGCGCCCGGCCCCAGCCCACGCGCCCGGCCCCAGCCCGCGCGCCCGGCCCAGCCCCGTGCGCGTTCGAAGGTGGTGGATCGCGCAATCGCGCACCTTCGATGGTGCGCGATCGCGCGATCCACCACGTAGCAGGCAAGGGCCGGGGCAGGCAACGGGCGGAGCCCGGCCGGGCCGGAGCAGCGCTGCGGCCCGAATGCGGCTGACCTGCGGGTATGTTTGCGGCGCCGAACCAGGGGTAGCGGTGCGGACTCGGGCAACGGGGTTGCGCGGGCCTGCCGGGAAACCCGGACGGCTCGCCCGGGGTGAGACTGACGAGACGGGACGGTAGCGCGCTGCTGCGTGGGAAATCAGTCGGGCAACAAATGCGGGCTGGCCGGGGCACGGCACGCGTCGCGACGGCTGGCGCTCGCCCGGAGACGGCCATCTCCCGGGTCGGAGTTGTCATCCCGGCGCATAATGAAGAAGCCCTGCTGCCGTCGTGCATCGCGGCGCTGGGTGCCGCTGCGGCGCGGGCCGACGTGCCGGTGTCGGCGGTGATCGTACTCGACGCCTGCACGGACGGCTCGCTGCAAGTGGTACGCGCTGCCGACCCGGGACCGTTCGACCGCCTCGAGCACATCGCCTGCGAGGTGCGCAGCGTCGGCGCGGCACGGGACGCGGGAAGCCGCCACCTGGTCGGCAGGCACGGCGCGGCTGAGCTATGGCTGGCGACCACCGATGCTGATTCCACCGTCCCGCCCGATTGGATCCTCCGCCAGCTCGCTCATGCCAGGCTTGGCGCCCGCGCCGTCATCGGCACGGTGCACGTCGCTGACTGGTCGCAGCACCCGCCGCAGATCGAGCCCCGCTACCGCACGAGATACAACGCGCGGGACGACCACCGGCACGTGCACGGCGCCAACATGTCCATGGCCGCTGCCGCGTACCTGGCCGCGGGCGGCTTCCCCGCGCTGGCCTCGGCCGAGGATGTCGCGATCATCGAGCGGCTGGCCGCTGCCAGCGAGCCGGTCGTGTGGGCTGCGGACCTGCCGGTGACCACCAGTGCCCGGCTGGACGGCCGGGCGCCTGAGGGGTTCGCCAGCTATCTGGCCGGGCTGACGTGGCTGGCCGGCGGAACGTGATGCACGGAGACGAGGAGGGTTATCCGATGAGGGACCTGTCCCGGGCCCTTGCCCGGCGGCTGGAGGCTGGCGATGGCCATCTGCCGCTACCGGGGAGCGGCAGGACGCTGCAGCGCTGGCAGCTGCTGGCCGATGTCGCCGCCGAGGATCTCGCGCTGGCGAAGCTCTTCGAAGGGCATGCCGACGCCCTGGCGATCATCGCCGAGCTCGGCGGCGCGACCTCGGAGCCCGGCTCGGTCTGGGGTACCTGGGCGGCCGAGCCGCCGACCGCGCGGCTTGAGCTGCGGCGAAGCGCGGACGGCGCGGCGCTGACCGGGCGGAAGGCATGGTGTTCCGGTGCCGGGGTGGTAACCCACGCCGTCGTCACCGCCTGGGACTCCGACGGTGCGCAGTGCCTGGCCGCGGTCGCGGTCGGCCAGCCCGGCCGTCACCATCACCACCGAGGGCTGGCATGCCGTCGGCATGGGGCGCGCTGCCAGCGGGGACGTGCTGTTCCATGACGCCGCGGCCGCCGAGATCGGCAAGCCAGGGCAGTACACCACGCGGCCGGGATTCTGGCAGGGCGGCTGCGGGATCGCGGCCTGCTGGTACGGCGGGGCGCTGCCGTTCGCCGACGCGGTCGCCGCCCTCGTCGCCCGCCGGGATGACCCGCACGCCGCGGCGCACCTGGGCGCCATCGACGCGGCCCTGAGCCCGGTCCGTGCGCTGCTGGCCGAGACGGCTGGCTGGATCGACGCGCACCCGGCGGCCGCGCCTCGGCTGCAGGCGCTGCGCGCCAGGGCGGCGGCCGAGGACGCGGTCGCTGCCGTTTTGTCGCACGCCGGCCGCGCGCTCGGCGCCGGCCCGCTGTGCCGGGACGAGTCGATCGCGCGGCGGTTCGCCGACCTGCCGGTATTTGTCCGGCAGAGTCACGCCGAGCGTGACCTGGCCGAACTTGGCCGCGTGCTGAGCACCGGCCAGGACGATGCAGCGCCGGGTTGGCAGCTATGACCGTGTCGGCAGCCGCCGCGGCCGATCCGGAGCCGGGCAGGCCGCAGGACCGGGTTATCAGCGGACAGGGCACTACCGCCGAGCAGTGGCGTTGCTGGCCGGGCTGGTCCGGGTTGCCGGACGCCACTGCTGAAGAGCTCGTGCCGCCCGGCTTCCGGCTGGTTGTCATCGCCTCGCACCCCGACGACGAGGTGCTCGGGGCCGGCGGCCTGCTCGCAGCGACCGCGCACGGAGGCCGTGAGCAGGTGCTTGTCGCCGTTACCGACGGACAGGCCAGCCACCCTGGCTCGCGGCTGTGGCCGGAGGCAAAGCTCCGGGCGCAGCGGCGCCGGGAAAGCGCGGTCGCACTGCGCGTACTCGGGGCACATGCGTGCGAGGTAGTCAGGCTCGGAATCGACGACGGCGGCATCGCCGCGGCCAGGACCGAGCTGGCAGGCCGGCTTGCCGCGATAGTGCGGCCGGGCGACGTGGTGGTCTCGCCGTGGCGGTTCGACGGCCACCCTGATCACGAGGTGACCGGGCAGGCCGCTGCGGCGGCCGCGCAGGCTAGCGGGGCCTGTCATCTCGAGATGCCGATCTGGGCCTGGCACTGGGCCGGGCCAGGCGACCAGCGGATGCCCTGGACGCGGGCACTTGTGCTGCGGCTCGGTTCTTTCCTCGCGTGGCGGAAGTCCGCGGCGGTGCGCTGCTTCACCAGCCAGCTTGAGCCCGACCCGTCCACCGGCGCCGACGCGGTGCTGCCGCCCTGGGCGGTGGCCCGTCTCGTGCATCAGCGGGAAGTCTTCTTCCGGTGACCGAGCCCGCGGACCTCCTCCCGCTGGCCGGACCCGCCGACTCCGCCGCGCTGACCGAGCCCGCCGACCTCGGCTACCTGAACTCGATGTACGCGCGCGCCGCCGATCCGTGGCGGCTGCGGTCGGGCTGGTACGAGCGGCGCAAGCTTCGGCTGCTGCTTGCGTGCCTGCCGAAGGAGCGCTACTTGGCCGCATTCGAGCCCGGCTGCTCGGTCGGTGAGGTTACCGCCGGGCTGGCCGGGCGGTGCGACCTGGTTGTCGCCGCTGACTTCCACCAGGACGCGGTGGCCGCAGCCAGAGCGGCGGACCGCCAACACGCCGAACGTCGAGGTCCGGCAGCTGCTGTTGCCTGGGCAATGGCCCCACGCGGAGCGCTTCGACCTGGTCGTGCTCAGCGAGATCGGCTACTTCCTCACGCCGCCGGCCTGGACGCAGCTTTGCAGCCGGGTGGCCGGAAGCCTGACAGCGGACGCAACGGTGCTTGCCTGCCATTGGCGCGGTGACTTCGCCGAGCGGACGCTGCCCACCGGCGCGCTGCACGGCCAGGCTGGACGAGGCGCTCGGGCTCCGCCGGCACACCACCGTCACCGACGCCGATTTCATCATCGATGTCTGGACCACAAGCTCCCGCACCGTCGCCGAAGCCGAGGGCCTCGCCTGAGGCGGCCCTGCCAACCCAGCCGATGTCGCCGAGTGGGTCGTCCACCGCCCGCCAACCCGATGAATGTCACAACCACGGGGTCAGGGTGCCGCCTGCCAACCCCATGAATGTCACAACCACGGGGTCAGATGCCCATGGTTGCCACATTCATCGGGTTCCGGGCCGGAGCGCGGGACCGGGCGGGAGCGCGGGACCGGGCGGGAGCGCGGGGCCGGGCGAGAGCGCGGGGCGGGCGGGGCCGGGCGGGAGCGCGGGGCGGGGCCGGGCGGGAGCGCGGGGCCGGGCGGGAGCGCGGGGCCGGGCGAGAGCGCGGGGCGGGGAGGGAGGGACGGCGGGTTACCAGTGGCCGCGGTGGACCAGGTCGTCCAGGGTGCGGCGCTTGATCACGCGTGACGAGCCGCCGGCGTCAGCCGCGGGGTCGGGGTGCCCCACCGCCACCGCGCCGATCGGCGTATAGCCCTGCGGCACGCCGTATCTGGCGCGGAACTGCCCGAACAGCTCGGGCATGATGCCGAAGAACAGCGCGCCGAGTCCTTCGTCAACCGCGGCGAGCAGCATCAGCAGCGCGGTGAAGCCGTGTCGATGTCCCAGTAAGGAACCGGCCAGTGCGCCTCATCCCGGTCGGTCCAGCCTTTGTCCGGCCGGGCGTAGCGGTCCAGGTAGATGTCCTTGCAGGAGAGCGGGATGACCACCAGTTGCGCGTTCGCCACCGGATCGGCCGAAGGCCGGGCCGGGCCGTCATCATCGTCCTCGCCGGAACGCAGCAGTTCCCAGAACGGCGCGAGCTCTTCGGCGCCCTCCAGCACCAGGAGCGCGTAGCCCTGGCTGAATCCGGCCGACGGCGCCCGGTTGGCCGCCTCGAGCAGCCTGCGGGTGACCGCCGGATCGAGCGGCTCGGCGGTGAAGGCGCGGATCATCCGGCGCTTCCTGACTACCTCGTTGAATTCCACCAGGCCAATGTAGGCGGGGCGAAGCGGGTCAGGGATGCGGGGCGGCGATCAGGGTGAACGGGTCGATCTTCTTGGCCGCCAGGATGTACCAGGCGGTTGCGCCGGTGTGCAGCGACGTGTAGTAGGAGCCGCCGCCGCAGTCGCTGAGCCCGTTCCTCGAGGCAGCGATGATGCCGAGGCCGTCGCTGCCGGGCCCATGTCGCTGGGCGTAGTAGATGTCCGACAGGTAGCCTGCCGCCGTCGCGGCGTCCCCGGGCTCGCCGCGGAACTCAAGCGCGTCGGCGAGGTGCGCCGTTCCCTCGTACCAGACCCCGGTACGGTCCGCGCGGCAGAAGCTCACGCCCCGGAACCCGCCGGCGGACACGGCGAGGTTCCGCACCGCCCAGCCGACCGACGCCGCGTAGCCGGGATCCGCAGGGCAAGGTACGACCAGCTGTCGACATCCTCGGGCTGCACGCTGTCGTTCGGGGTCTGCCCGTCCCTGGTCGTCCCGACGTAGAACCGGCCCTGCCGTGAATCCCACATGGCCGCGACGAACTGCCGCGCCCACGCGGCCCTGGCCGACCAGGCCGGGTCGTGCGTCTGGGCGGCGAGCATGCTGAAGAAGGCATACAGGTCAATGTTGTGCTCGGTCGACTTCCATTCGATCTTCTGGCCGGCTGCCGTCTCACCGCCGGTATACCCGCCCGCCCCTCGCGTGTCGTAGCAGTTGGCCTGAACCCAGTTCCCGATCGCCTCGGCTCCGGCGAGGTAGGCATTCGTGCCAGTGGCCGCGTAGAGCTGGACCAGGGCCTGCCCGGCCCACGCCGCGTCTCCCACGTCGGTTTGCCCTGCCGGTGGCCGTGACATCGCCACCGGGCTGAGCAGCGGAGACCGGCGCGTACGCGGCGCGGACTCGGCCGTCATGCAGCGGATCGTTCGCCTGCACGTACAGCAGAGCCGTTGCCGATGACCGCGGCCCTTGACCGCCCGGCCGGGGTGCCTGCGGCCAGGTACGCGTCGATGATCAAGGCATCGTCATAGGTCTCCGACGCCGTGAAACGCTGCCGCCCCAGAATGCCCCCGGTAAAGCTCGGCACGAGGCGCGGAGTGGATCCCGCGGCATACCGGTCCATCATCCGGTTGAGGAACAGGTAGGCATTCGCGACGCTCTTCCGCAGTTGCCCGGCCGGAACCCGGGCCGCCGGGCCGGCCGCGGCCTGGTCTCCGGCCAGCCCGCAGCCCGCCACGTCGGCAGCGAAGATGGCCAGCCCGGCGGCCATGGCAACACCGGCCAGGGCGATCCGCCTCATCACCACTCCCCCCGCGCCACCCATCTTGTGAGCAGCAGATACCACGGTAAGCGATGAAGCAGACACGAAACGCTGCAGTGTCTCCCGACCCGGGGTCCTTGTCTACGCTCACGGGATGTTTCAGTCAGGGCGACGGAAGAATCCCCGTGATCATGAAGAGCGGCGGCCGAGCAGGTAGCAGGCGATCGCGGCGGCGGATGCCACGTTGAGCGAGCCCACTCCCCCGCTCATCGGGATCCGGACCCGCGCATCGGCGGCAGCGAGCCAGCGAGACGACAGCCCGTCTCCCTCGGTGCCGAGCAGCAGGGCGATCTTCTCGGCAGGCCGGCGCCTGCTCGATAGGCACGGCGTCCGCCGCGGGCGTCAGCGCGAGTACCTGGAACCCGGCCTGGCTTAGCCCGGCCAGGCCGCCTCGCCAGTCATCCAGCCGGGCGTACGGGACAGCGAAGACCGCGCCCATCGAGACCTTGACCGCGCGCCGGTAGAGCGGGTCGGCGCACCGGGGCGCCAGGATGACGGCGTCGAAGCCGAGGGCGGCCGCGCAGCGGAAGATCGCGCCCACGTTCGCGTGATCCACGATGTCCTCGAGCACCACGACCCGGCGGGCGCCGTCGACCAGGCCGGCGACGGCGGGCAGCGGCAGCCGCTGCATCGATGCGAGCGTCCCCCGGTGCACCCGGTAGCCAGTCAGGGCCTCGGCGGTTGCCGGGGCGATCACGTACACCGGGCCCGGGCAGCTGGCGATCAGGTCCGCCTGGCCGGCCAGCTTGTCCTGCGTGACCAGCAGAGAGCGCATCGGGTAGCCCGCCGCGATCGCCCGCCTGATCACCTTCTCGCCCTCGGCGACGAACAGCCCGTGCGCGACCTCCATGCTCCGGCGAAGCCGGACGTCGGTCAGCCCGACGTAATCCGCGAGACGCGGATCCCGGGCGTCGGCGACTGGGATCAGGGGCGGCACCCGCCCAGTCTGCCCGGCGCCCCGGGCAGGCGCAGGCCGAGCAAATCTCCGCCGTCATCGGGCTATCCGGTTCCCTTGCCAACGTGATGGATGGCGCGACCGCGCACCCTGGGACGTGGTGGATCAGCGCGATCGCGAACCTTGGAGTCATGGCCGAACGGACAACGGCGCACCCGCAACATGGTGGATCACGCGACCGCGCACCCTGGGACGTGGTGGATCACGCGACCGCGCACCTTGCAGTCATGGCCGAACGCGCGACCGCGGGCCCGGAGTGACGGCGGACAGCGCGAATGCACCGGAGCGGCAGCACCCGGCCAAAAAGGGGCAAGTCGGCTGATCCGCGGGTCAGCCCTTGGATATAGTCGGTCCGGCCGGAACCGGCAGCGCCCGGCAGGTTCATGCCCGGGCAGAGAGGTCTGCGGTGAGCGCTGGACACGTGGGACGGGGCAATCCGTCACGACGCGGTCACCAGCGCAGCGTGCGGACCGGCGTCCTGGTAACCGTCGCCATCGTGATCGCGGCGGTCGTGATGACGGCACTCGGCTCGCAGGCGATCCTGGCCAGCACCACGTGCGGGCGGCACCCGGTGCTGGTCAATATCGCCGCCTCCGATGACATCGGCCCGGCCATCCAGCAGGTCGCCAGGTACTTCAACCGGCTGCACCGCCAGATCGACGGCCGATGCGCGGAAGTCCAGGTCACCGAGGACCAGCCGGCCGCGGCGGCCGCGATGGTCGACGGCAGGGAATCGCTGCACGGGCGGCCGGCCATCGACGCGTGGATCCCCGACTCGAGCCTGTGGATCGAGCTGGCCCGCAGCCTCCCGGTCGGCGCCCAGGTCATCCAGCCGACGGGGATCAGCGTTGCCCGGTCGCCGCTGATGATCGTGATGCCGCGCTCGGTGGCAGCGAAGCTGCCCGCGTTCGGCAGGTCCATCGGCTGGAACTTCCTGCTGCCGGAGTCCGCGGGCGGGCCGCCGGCCGCGGACGGCGTGCAGGTCCAGCTTCCTGATCCCGCCCAGAGCTCGGCCGGGCTGGCCGCCGTCATCGAGATGCAGCGCATCCTCGGCAGCAGCCAGGCCGCCCGGCGTGAACTTCACCAGGTTCGTCTTCGGCGCCCAGGTGACCGCCCAGTACGACAACCCGGCGTCGCTCGCCTCGCTCGTCTCGCTCGCCGGGCCGCCGGCTGGCGAGCGGCCGGTGACCGTGGCCTCCGAGCAGTCCGTGGTGCAGTATGACCTGGCCCATCAGGGCCAGCCGCTGGCCGCCCGCTATCCGGCGGACGGTAGCCCCGAGCTCGATTACCCGTACGTGCTGACCACGACGAACCGGCTGCAGCTCCAGGCGGCCAGGGAGTTCGGGAAGATACTGAGCCAGCCGTACACGGCCGGCGTGGTCAGGTTCGCCGGCTTCCGGTCGGCTCGCGGCGTGCCGGACCGGGAGCCGGGCTCGTTCGGGCTGGCCAGGCAGCAGCTGCGGCTGACTGAGCTGGCGAATCCGGGGCTGGCGCAGACGACGCTGCAGGCGTGGGGCAGGGTGCGGATCGGCATCCGGATCCTGGCGCTGCTCGACATCTCCGGCTCGATGGCCCAGCCGGCGGTGCCGGCCGGGCCGACCAGGGAGCAGGAGATGACCTCCGCCGCCGCCGAGGGCCTCTCGCTGTTCACCGACAGCACCCAGATGGGCCTGTGGGAGTTCGCCAGCAACCTGGACGGCAGCAAGCCGTACAAGGAACTCGTGCCGCTCGGCCCGCTTCCGGCCGAGATCGGGCTGATCAGCCGCCGCCAGCAGATCCAGCAGATTAACCAGACGCTGCGGCCGAAGCCGGGTGCCACCGCGACGATGGACAAGAGCATCCTCGCCGCCTACCGGTACATGGTCCGGACCTATCAGCCCAAAGAGACTAATTCGGTGCTGATCATGACCGGCGGAGCTGACGACGCCGTCGGCGACATACCCGCAGCCAAGCTGCTCAAGAAGCTGCGCGCCATCGCCGGCCCGAACCGCCGCGTCGCGCTCATCTTCAACGTGTTCGGCCAGTCCAGCCACTACGCCGCCATCAAGCATCTCGCCAGGGCGACCGGCGGGGCCGCATTCCAGATCACCGACCCGGCCGAGATCAACAAGGTCTTCTTTGCCGCGGTCGGCCGGGACCTGGCCGGCTGACCGGGCAGGCCGGATCGTCGGCCGGCGTGACTGGCCGCGATGCCTCCGTTACAAATAAATGATGGCCGGGCTGATCTGGCGAGAAATCTCTCCGGTTGGAGATGTTCCTTCGCAGTTTGTGTGAACCTGCCGTCCGGGGAGCGCGTCCTCCTTTGTGAGGCCCGGCGAGAGCGGGGCGCCGGGCCTCATCAGGCTTGTGGGGTCCGGCGAGAGCGGGGCGCCGGACCCCACAATCAAAGTGACCGGGCCGGCCAGCGGGTCGCGTCCAGCATCTGGTGCGCCCGGTCGATCAGCAGCGGCACCGCCTTCCCTTCCCGGTCAAATCCCTCGCCGACGGTCTTGCCCTGCAGGTACCTGGCGTGGATGCCCTCCAGCACGACGGCCAGCTTGAAGCAGCCGAAAGCCATGTAGTAGCCGATGCCGGAGATGTCCCGGCCGGTCAGCTCCGCGTACCGGTGCGCCAGCTGGGCGCGGCTGAAGAATCCGGGCAGCGCCGTCACCGCGGCGCCTACGTTGATCATCCGCCAGTCCGTCGTCGGCCTGCGTCCGCCCAGTACATGAGCGTCAGCCCCAGGTCGGCCAGCGGGTCGCCGAGCGTGGACATCTCCCAGTCGACCACGGCCTTGATGTCCGGCCGGTCGCCGAGCGCGACCAGCATGTTGTCGAGCCGGAAATCACCGTGCACCAGGGTGCCCTCGCCGGCGTCCGGCAGCGCCGCAGTCAGCCGCTGCGACCAGCCGGTCGTAGCCGGGCATATCGCGGGTCACCGACAGCTCCCACTGCCGCTGCCAGCGGGCCAGCTGCCGGGCCAGGTAGCCCTCCGGCCGGCCGAAATTGGCCAGGCCCGACGGCGTCAGGGTCCACGCCGTGGATCGCGGCGAGCATCTCGGCCAGCCGCTCCGACAGCTGCCTGGCCTGCTCCGGCGTGACCTGCTCGCCATCCTCGCGGCTGCGCAGCACCAGCCCGTCCACGTACTCCATCAGGTAAAACGGCGCGCCGATGATCTCCGGGTCGGCGCAGAGCGCCACCGGGGCCGGGCACCGGGATCGCGGTGCCGGCCAGCGCCGTCAGCACCCGGTACTCCCTGGCCATGTCGTGCGCGGTCGGCAGCACATGGCCGAGCGGAGGCCGGCGCAGCACCAGGCGCGCCGATGAGCCGAAATCCAGCCGGTAGGTCAGGTTCGAGCGCCCGCCGGCGATCAGCTCGATGCCGACAAGATCACCACCATTTGAAACGGAGTCCTTCGGCGCTGATCCACTGGGCCAGCCGGGCGCCGTCCGCGATACCCGGGACGCTCAGGTCCTTGGTCATTCCGCCTCGCCTGCCTCATCCGCGTTGCGCTTGCGGTCAATAGATCCGCCACGGCTTTGCACTCTAGCGGGCAGCCGGATGTATGCATCTCGCCCAGGTATGGACTAATGCGCCGCCCTGACGTAGGCAGGTAGAAGGGATAGCCAGGCAGGTGGTCTAGACCCTTCGGCGGAAGGAGTGCAGTGAGTGATGCATGGATGCCGGGAGTCGGGCACCTGCGGGCGGCAGCCGACGGCGGGCATCTTAACGGCGGCGCCCCCCGCGTCGTCTGGCAGGCGCTGGGCGCCGACCCGGCCGCCGTATCGGCCAGGTCGGCGGCGGAGCGGCTGATCGAGCTCGGCCGGGCCAGCTCATCTGGTCTGGAACCCGCTGTGCGGAGAGATCATCCAGCTGGTGTCGGTGCTGCGGGCCGGGCGGCTGCTCGGCACGGCCGAGGGCCTGGCGCAGCTCATGCCCGGCTGCGCCGCGGATTCCGGGGCGCGGCCGGCATCCGCCGAGGACGCCGAGGACGACGAGGCGGACCGGCTTCGCCGAGGTGAACTCAGAGGGACGGCTGTGCGTCCAGGTTTGCGTCGTGGCCAGCGCGCTGGGACCCGTTCACCGCGGGTCCGATGACAGGGCTGCCGGGCATCCTGGACTGGCTCGACTCGTGGGGCATCCCGCGGCGCTGGCCGGCCGGGCCCCCGGTCGCTTACCCGCCCGGGCATGCGGGCGGCGGCAGCCGCCGGCTGTGGGCCAGCGGCGGCCATTTCGGCGCATCGCAGGTCCCCGGCTGGACGGCAGCCGGGCCAGGCGAGATCGACATCGAGCGGCTGACCGGCCCGGCGGCCGGCACCCATCCAGCTGCCCGCCGCGCGAGTCGCGCATGAGCAGCACCGGCGGCGGCGCGGCGGCCGGGATGCGGCCCGGCATGACGGGAGCGGGACGAGCAGGGCCAGCGCGACGGGCAGGGCCGGCCCGGCGGGCAGGGCGGGCCCGGCGGGCAGCCCGCCGAGCAGACCGGGCTGGCGGAATTCGACGCGATCTTCGAGCGTCCCGGGCCGGGCGCGGGATCGCTCACCCGGGTGGGCTGAGCTGCGTCACGATCTGCCTGAGCACCTGGCAGGCCTGGCTGACCTGGCTCAGCGACGCGCCGCCGTAGCCGAGTACCAGGCCCTCCGCTGACGGCCGCCCGGCGAAGTAGCGCGCCATCGTCGTCACGGCGACCCCGCGCCGGCCGGCGGCGGAGACCACCTGGCCAGCCGTGCCGGGTGGTAGCTCCAGCACGACGTGCAGTCCTGCGGTGTCGCCGAGCAGCCGGACCGGGGCGGGCAGGTCGCCGAGCGCCGCCACGATCGCCGCCCGCCGCCTGGCGTACTCGCGGCGCATCCGCCGTACATGCCGGTCCAGGTCGCCGCTGCGGAGCAGCGCAAGCAGCGCGAGCTGGGCCGCCTCGGACGCCCGGTCGCTGAGGTCCCGCTTGGCGGCCGCGACCAGCCCGGCCGGGTGGCTGTTCGCGCTGAGGTCCGGGCGGGCGGGGTCCGCACGGGCGAGGTCGGCTCCGGTGACCAGCCAGCCCACGCCCATCGCCGGGGTCAGCGTCTTGGCCGTGGTGCCGAGGTGGACGACGACGTCCGGATCCAGGCCGAACAGGGCCGGCAACGGCGCGACGTCGTACCGGAACTCGCTGTCGTAGTCATCCTCCACGATGAGCGCACCGGCCGCGCGGGCCCAGGCGACCAGCGCCTGCCTGCGGGGCACCGGCAGGCGGCCGCCCAGCGGGTACTGGTGCGCGGGCGTGGTGTAGACCATGCGGAGGTCGCCGGGGAGGTCGCCGGTCACCAGGCCGTGCTCATCGGCCCGGCAGGGCACTACCTGAGCGCCGTGCGCGGCGAACACCGCCCTGGCCGCCGGGTATCCGGGTTCCTCGATTCCGACCCTGTCCCCCGGGCGCAGGATGGCCGCCGCGAGCAGCCCAAGGCCGCTGGTCACGCCCCGGGTTACCAGGATCTGGCCGGGCTCGCAGGGCAGCGCGCGGCTGCGCCGCAGGTGCACGGCGAGCGCCTCGCGGAGGGCCGGCAGGCCGAGCGGGTCCGGCCAGGCCGACGGCGCCGCGGCGCCCGCCTGCCGCCAGGCCCGGCGCCAGGCCGCGCGATCGATGCCCGCTGCCCAGGGGATGCCCGGCCGCAGCTCGATGACTGGCGGGGCTGGATCGCGTCCTGCCGCTGGACCCGGCCTAGCCGCGGTTCCCCGGCCGGCTGCCGACTCGTATCGCCGCGCGGCGGGCTTGGTGCCGGCGGGCTTGGTGCCGGCGGGCTTGGTGCCGGCGGGCTCGGTGCCGGCGTGCTCGGTGCCGGCGGGCTCGGTGCCCGCGTGCTGGGTGCCGGCGGGCGCCGCAGACCGGGCCTGGCCGGCCTGGCCGGGTGCCCCGGCTGCGACGTAGGTGCCCGAGCCGTGCCGTCCTTCCAGCCAGCCTTCGGCATAGAGCTGGCCATAGGCGGCAGTTACCACGGTTCGGCTGACGCCAAGCGAGGTGGCGAGTGAGCGGCTGGCAGGCAGCCGCTCGCCGGCGCCGAGCCGGCCATCGCAGATCCCGGACCGCAGCTGGCCGGCGATCTGCCCGGCGAGCGGGACATCGCGCCCGCGGTCAGCCGACAGCGGGAACTCGATGGCGGCACGCGGCAAGTGGTCATCTCCTTTTCCCGTAAAGTGGCTATTTTAGCCAGTCCACTTATCTTGTACGGTAGAGCATCATGAGCGCTGACCTCTCCCTTTCCGCGACCCCCCGGACCAGCCTGCACCGCCTGCGGGAACGCGGCCGGACCGACCGGGCCGACCTCTACGCGGTGCTGGATGCCGGGCTGATCTGCCACCTTGGCGTGATCATCGACGGCTCGCCGGTGGTCCTGCCAACCGGCTACGGCAGGGACGGCGACACCCTCTACCTGCACGGCTCATCAGCGAACCGCTCGCTGCTCGCCGCGGCCGGGCACGACGTGTGCGTTACCGTCACCCACCTGGACGGCATGGTGTGCGCCCGGGCGATCTTCCATCATTCGATGAACTACCGCAGCGCCGTCGTATTCGGGACCGCGCGGCTGGTCACCGGCGACGCGGCCAAGCTGGCCGGCCTGCGGGCCGTGACCGAGCAGCTCGTCCCTGGCCGGTGGACGGAGGCACGGCCGCCGAACCGCAAGGAGCTCGCCGCCACCGCCGTACTCGCACTGCCGCTCGACGAGGCGTCCGTCAAGGTCCGCACCGGCCCGGTCAGCGACGAGCCGGAGGACTACCAGCTGGGCTTCTGGGCCGGCGTGGTTCCCGCTGGGCTGACCTTCGGGCCGGCCGAGCCGGACGCCGCGCTCCGACCCGGGCTGGACATTCCGGACCACATCAGCGCGCTGGCCCGGCGGACCGGCCGCGGCTAGCACGTTCCTTCGCTGATTCAGCATGCCGGGCTAGCTGGGCCTAGGCTGGGCGCATGACTGACCGGCTCGTCTGGATCGACTGCGAAATGACCGGGCTTGATCTCGGCCGCGATGCCCTGATCGAGATCGCCTGCCTGGTGACCGACGGCGAGCTCACCATGCTGGACGACGGCATCAACCTCGTCATCAAGCCGCCCGCCGAGGCGCTCGACCACATGCCGGACATAGTCCGCGAGATGCATACCCGTTCCGGCCTGCTGGCCGAGTTGCACGCTGGGATCACCCTGGCCGAGGCCCAGGAGCAGGTGCTCGCGTACGCGCGCTCGCACGTGCCGGAATCGAAGAAGGTGCCGCTCTGCGGCAACTCGATCGCGACCGACCGGTCCTTCCTGGCCAGGGACATGCCCGAGCTCGACGCGTTCCTGCACTACCGGATGGTGGACGTGTCGAGCATCAAGGAGCTGGCCCGGCGCTGGTACCCGCGGGCATACTTCGCCAGCCCGGAGAAGCACGGCGGCCACCGCGCCCTGGCGGACATCCGGGAAAGCATCAAGGAACTGCGGTACTACCGCGAGGCCATTTTCGTCCGGCCGCCTGGCCCGGACTCGGCGACCGCGCGGGAGATCGCGGCCAGGCACGGCGAGCCCGCTCCCCCGGCCGAGGGCCAGGATGGCGCGCCGGGGAGCGAATCCGGTTCTGCGCGGTGACCAGCGCCCGGTATGCTGCCTGGAGCCGCCGGGCAGAAATGCCCTGCAGCCATGGTGGGCGTAGCTCAGTTGGTTAGAGCGCCAGGTTGTGGTCCTGGATGTCGTGGGTTCGAATCCCATCGCTCACCCCCATCGCTCCTCCCGCGACGGCGTCGTAGCCCGAAGCTCAATTGGCCTTGAGAAGTCCCATGGCCAGGCCCCGGGACGAAGTATGATAGTTGTATGAAACGCATTACCGTCAGCCTCCCCGACGATCTGGCCGAGAAGGTCAAGCGGGCAGCCGGCGGCGAGCGACGGGTCAGCTCCTACGTTGCCACAGCCCTGGAGGACTACCAGGAACGCGAGAACCTGGACGACATTCTGGCCGCCTGGCGCATCGAAACTCCGGTGCCTGAGGAGGTCCAGCGACAGGCGGCGGCCGAGCTTGACCAAGCCGGACTGACTGCGCAGCAACGCCAGGGCGGCAGGCGGGCCGGTTGAGCGGGGCGGTAACGACCGGACTCACGCTCGACACTGGCGCATTACTCGCGCTCGACGACCCGGGCAAGGCCACTGTCATGCAAGCACGCCTGGATGAGGCCCGCCGGCGTGGTGGCAGCATATGCATCCCGGCCGAGGCGGTCGCCCAGGCTTGGCGCAGCCCCCGCCAAGCACGGCTGGCGCGGCTGCTCAAATCTCCTGGCATTGACGTCCCCGTCATGACGCTGCCCGTGGCCCGAACAGTCGGGCTTATTTGCGCGGACACTGGCCATAGTGACGTCGTTGATGTCCACGTCGTGCTCTGCGCCCGGCAGCGTCATCATGCCATCGTCACCAGCGACCCGGGCGACATCGCCCGCGTCGACCCGACACTGCCGCGGATTGTCGTCTAGCCCCTGACCCCGAGGGCCGCGGCGGCCGAGGAGACCGTGCCGCCGACCAGCAGCGTCCAGCTGGCCAGCGGGGCATCGGCGCCCTGCCTGCTGAAGCTGGCCCAGCATCGCAATGATGCGGCCAGCGCGGCCCGCCCGGCCACCGCAGCGCCCGCCAGCCCCGCCACTGCGATGGCGGACCGCGCCGGGTCGACTCGCCAGCCACCGGGGGCCAGCCCCGGCGTCCTCCGGGTTTGAGCTGACCGCCGGACGTCATCGTGGTCACCGGAATCTCCTTCGCTTGGCCAGGTCAGCCAGCCCGCGGCACCAGGACAGGCGGCCTGTCCGGATGCCAGGCAGGCTCCTGCGGAGCCCGTTTCTACTAACACGGATAGCAGATGGCAGCGGTTCATCGCGGCAGCTGACGATCAGGACCGCGCGACGGCGGCCGCAATCAGCCTGATGGCTGGTTAAGGCACCTCGTATCGGGTGCCCGGCGGGCCGGTCATGGCCGGGCCAGGCAGCCACCGCCGCGCTACCCGGCGGAGGGTGTCCCTCGCATGGTTTCGGCGAGGATCGCTAGTTTCTGCAGCATGACTGACGGCGGTTGTCCCGTTGCGTCCTGCAGTTCGTGCATCAGCAGCTGCGAGACGCCGTACAACCCTGCGAGCAGGCCGCCCAGGGCCGCCGGGTCCTCCGGGACCAGGCTCCATACGGCCCATGCCTCCAGCTCGGGTGAGTCGAGGCTCGCGGTCAGCAGCCCGATCGCCAGCTGCAGGGCCCCGGCCTCCGTCTGCGCGCCGTCGGCGGCCGCCGACGGCGCGCGCAGAGCCCGCGCACGGCCCCTGCGGCGTGGCCACCAGCGGCGCCGTTCAGCCCGGGTGCCGGTCGCGTGATGCTGCCGTCCGGGCGCGCCCGGCCGGCCGTCCTGGCGATGGATGCTCATACCTGGCATCACGGAGCCGGCCGGGGGAATGTTCATCGCCCGCGGCCGGCCCCGGCCTGGCCGGCCATGGCCTGGCAGGCCGGCGCCGCTCTGAGCAGCCGGTCTCCGGTGCGGAGTACGCACGGCCGGAGAGCGGGCATGCGACCGCACGGCCGGCCGGGGCGCTGACTAGACGTCACGGGGGCGCTGCTACGCGTGCTACGCGCCCGATGACCGGCCCATCCGGCCATGGCTGCGCTGGGTCGCGCGCAACCTGCTGACCGACGCAGACCGGGCCGCACGGTCGCGGCCAGTCACCGTGCAAGCGGAGCCCGCTGAGGACGCACGCGACGACATGCGGCTCGACCAGGTCCTGGACCGGCAGCTCGTCTCCGCCGCCCGGCAGCACCTGTCGCCCGCGCACCGCACCGTGCTGGTGGAGACCTTCTACCGTGGGGACAGCCTGGCGGTGGTCGCCCGCCAGCTCGGCATACCGCCCGGCACGGCAAGATCACGGCTGCACTATGCGCTGCAGGCACTCCGTCAGCAGCTGCAGGACCACGACGCGGCAGCGTAAGGATGAACAGCCGCCTGCCCGGGGACGTCCCGGCAGCCAATGCTGACGGCGAGACGACGGCACGCATCCGGCCCGGCCGGCGCCTGATCACCGTGATGCTGCTGGCCGCGGCGGCCCTGGACCTGACCGGTGCGGCCTCGTCCTCGCGACGCCCCGGCACCCGGTGCCAGCCGGCGGCCTGGCCGCGCCCGGCCCGGCCGCGGCCAGCCTCGCCGCAGCCGCACTGAGCCTCTGGACTGCACGCGGATGCCAGGACGGCCAGCGCTGGTCCGGCTGGTCCGCGCTGCTGATAGGCGCAGCGTCGGCACCGCAAGCCGCCGCGGCGGGCTTCCACCCGCCCGGCACGATCCCCGATACGGCCACCGCCGCCCTCGGGGTACTTCTGACGGTGGCCGTGCTGGTGACCGCCGGCCAGACCGGGCGACCAGAGAAACCTACAGAAAACCCGTGCACCGCCGGAAGCGAAGCCACCCGATGACCGCGGCACGCCCACGTCGGCGCAATCCAGCGGTGCACAGGCTGGGGACCCGGCCACATCCGGGCTGAACTAGCGGGCAGGCCGGAGCCGTAAGGATGGTTATGGAGAAAACGCGACAGGCGGGGCAGCACTGGCAGCAACGCGGCGCTCGGATTGCCGGCGCCGGGCTGCTCGCCGCCACCGGGGCGATCCACCTTGACCTGTACCTGACCGGCTACCGGTCGATCCCGGTGATCGGCTGGCTTTTCCTGCTCCAGGTGATCGCCGCCTTCGGCCTCGCCGCGGCCGTGCTGGCGTCCGGCAGCCGGCTGGCCGCCGCGGCCGGCGCCGGGTTTGCCATCTCGACCCTCGGCGGCTACCTGCTGTCGGTATGGATCGGCCTGTTCGGGTTCAAGGAGATCCGCACGACTGCGGGGATCGTCGCCGGGCTCATCGAGGTAGCCGCTTTCGCGGTGCTGGCTGTGCTCGCCCTGTCCCCCGCCGGGCAACGCCAGCCAGCCGGCCCGGCGGCGTCCCGCAGTCCCATGCTGGCCAGGCTGCAAGCGGGTGTTCCTGGCGCCGGGCGGGCGGTCGCCGGCGCGTCTGCGCTTGCCCTCGTGCTGCTGGGCGTCGCCGTGGCCGGGGCGGGCGGCCAGGGGCCTTCGGCCGCTGGCGACCTGGGGACGGCCAGGATCGGCGGCGTGACCGTGCTTACCAACGCCAAGGGGTTCACGCTGTACTGGTTCGCCCCCGATACCCCGGCCAAATCAAACTGCAACAGCTCGTGCGCGGCCTACTGGCCGCCGGTCACCGGGACCCCGGCGGCCGGCCCGGGCGTGCCCGGCCGGCTGGGCACGATCAAGCGGTCAGACGGCACGACGCAGGCCACCTACGACGGGCACCCCCTGTACACCTACATCGGCGATTCCGCCCCCGGCCAGGCCCGCGGCAACAACATCAACCTGAACGGCGGGCTGTGGCACGAGGTAACCGCCTCCGGCTGAACAGCGCCCGCACCAGTCCCGTAGGCCGGCCCGCACGACGGGAATCCGGTCAGGAGGCCCGGCCAGAGTTGCGGCCGGGCCTCCTGCCGATTCGCCCGCCTGATGCGGATCCCCAGCAAGTCCATCATCACGGTGCTGGCCGGCAGTGACATCGGCCAGCTGGCGGATGTATGTGATGTCGCCGCTGCCGCATGCTGGCAGAGCCTGGACCGCAGGACCCGGCACGCAGGACTAAGCGCCAGGCATGCCAGGAAGCCAATGCCCGCGCCGGCCGCTGTCGGCGCAGGCCCACCGCACCGAGAAGGACTTGACCCGAATGAGGCAGACCTGCTGCGGCAAAGCGGCGATAGGAACCGTCGAGCGTTGCTGCCAGGCCGACGGCCCGCTGATGCTCACCGACCAGGGACGCGGGACGCAGTTCCTGGCCGCCGGCCGGGACGCGCACGCTCTTTGTGCTGACCGCGCCGAGAGCACAGGCGAGGACGGCAATACTGGCCGCACGAGCGGCGCCGGCCGTGCTGGCCGAACTGGCCGCGCCGTCGGCGCTGGCCGCGCTGGCCGCGCCACTCGTGCACACACCGCGCGCGTAGCCAGACTTGCGCTGCTCATCCAGCAGTTCCAGCAGGACACCGACCTGCTGGACGATGCTGTGGCCGACAGGCTGGGGATCAGCCGGACCGAGTTGCGCAGTGATGAGCTGCGGCATGCGGAAACCACGCGCTTGAGCCAGCTGACGCCGGATCAGCTGACGCCGGACCGGGCCGTCCCCGTGCCGGGCCAGGCCGCGACCGTGCCAGGCCAGGCCGCGACCGTGCCGGGCCAGGCCGCGACCGTGCCAGGCCAGGCTGCCCCGGCGACACTCCCGGCTGGCGCGCGCAGCCTGCTCAGAGAGCTATTCGGCGACCCGGCCCGCGAATTCGCCAGCGGTCCGGCCGCCGAGACCGTCAGCATGCCGTTCCGGTACTCGGCGGCGGAAATCGACGCATTGGACCGGTTCTTCTCCGCCGCACATGCACGGCGCCAGGATCAGATCCAGCGCATCCGCGCAGGCGTGGCCAGCGGCCGGCCAGGCGCAGCCTGAGGAAGCCATCCGGCCAACCCGGTGAAAACGGAGTTCTACCGCATACAACCCGCTGGGCGTCACATCGAACGGGTTGCCGCAGAGCCTGAAAGGCAAGGGCCTCGCCCGTTCTGATGTGCGCCGTGCTTTGGGTCTGGCCGCGACATTGGCTCGGCCCGAGCCACCGAGGCCGGCCGCGCTGCCGATCACCGGGTGTGCCTGCGCCGGTCGTCTGCTCAGGCGCTGGTAGCCGTGGCTGGGTGACGAGCAAGTGACCCGGCTGGGTCACCGATCTGGTCGCCCGGAGGGTGCCGCCCCGGCGAGCTCGCGTGAGTGGCCTGTCATGGGAATGCCGCGCAGCGACAGCAAGACCGCGAGCACGGCCCCGCACGTCAGGCAGCTGTCGGCGACGTTGAAGGTCGCGAAGTGCTGCAGGTCGATGAAGTCGACGACGGCGCCGCGGCCGAAGCCGGGCGCTCGCATCAGCCGGTCACACAGGTTCCCGGCGGCTCCTGCTAGCAGCAGGCCGAGCGCTACTGCCCAGCCGGCCGAGCTGAGCCGGGGTGCCCTGGTGACGATCAGCACGGCGGTTGCTGCCGCGATGCAGGTGAACAAGACCGTCGCGGCGGGCGCGAAGCCGAAGGCGGAACCGGAGTTCCGGGAGACGTACACGGTCAGGACCTGGCCGATCAGGCGTATCGGCGGTTTGCCCTCGAAGTTCGCCACCATGAGCGCCTTCGTCGCCTGATCGAGGCCGATACCCAGCAGCGCGGTCCCGGCCAGCACCACCGCGCAGCGAGTGTTCGCAGTCATTGGGCCAGTCTGGCAAGCCGGCCGAGCTTCGGACCAGGCGCAGCGCGATGGCAGCGGCGGCGGCGATGGCCTGGCCGGTGTCCTGGAGCAAGCGCTACACAGCCCGGCAAAGCGTCCGGGCCCGGCCGCGGGGTCCGGGCTGGGACGCCCCGCTGGCGGTTCGCGGCCGCTGCTGGCCGCGACGCCGCGCGCAGAATGTCAGGCGGCGCCGCGGGATTCGCGGCTTCTTGCCGAGCCGGGCGGGCGACCGCGTGGCCGCTTGTAGGCGGTGATCACGCCGCGTTCGAAGATCTCGCCGCCCCAGACGCCCACCGGCTCCGCGCGCTCGATGGCGCCGGCCAGGCACGGCGCGCGCAGCGGGCACAGCTGGCAGAACTCCTTGGCTAGCTCGAGGTCAGCTGGCCGGTCCGAGAACCACAGCGCCGGGTCCTCGCTGCACGGCGGTGGTTGGGTGAGCGATGCAGCACGCCTCGCCAGCGCCACCACCGAGGTAGGGAGCATGGAGGCAAGACCGTCGGCCGCCGATGGGTCCTGCAGGCTAGCCGGGCATGTGCGGTGCGCAGTAGTGCCGATCTGCCTCATCGGCGGTCTCCTTTTCAGCTGGCCCGGCGCTGGCCGGGTTCGCGCTATCGCTGCGGGCGGGGCCCTGCGGCCAGGAACACTTTGATCATGCGACCGCAGCGCTGCGCAGACATCCGCCAGCTGGCCGATGTCGGCGCCGCCCGGCGCCGTGAGGATGGGGCAGGTGGAGATCCGCATAGTGCTGGACCGAGTCGAGCCACTGGCCGGCCGCGTGCAGGTCATAGCCGCTACCGGGCGGGCAGCGGGCACCGAACGTGGCGGCGATGAACTGCCGGAAGCCGGTGGCACGGAACGCGCAGAACGTACTAGCCGCGACTGGGCGCAGCACACGCAACGCGATAGCAACGAAGACACCGAGCACATCGCCGGGCAGGGCGGCCAGATCCAGTTCGTCGGCTGGCTGGGACTTCTCCGGGCGCTGTACGAGATCACCGCGGCGAGCGAGGCTGTCCAGCCGCCTGAGCCGTAACCCGGTCGCACCGGACCGCGCGGAACGCCACGGCACTCCGGGGCACGCTGGCTCCTCCGCGAACAGATCGACGGGACGACCGGCGACTAAACCAGGCCGCCGCCAGGCTTAGCCGGGGCAGGCGAGACCTACGGCCGCCGGGCAGCGGCAGGCTGGAGATCGGTCATTTGGCCGATGAACCTGACCGCGCCTAGCTGGACGATTAGTGCATCAGGACCGCCGTCGCCGGCAACTGCCAGTGACCCGGCCGCCGCAGACTCGACGCAGCGAGGAAGAGCAATGGACACAAAATCGCGGGCATCCCGGACCAGCTGGTGGCGGGCATTGCGCCGCAGCGCCCGCGCCATCAGGGACTTCAACGACGAGCAGGTCTGGATGTGGGAACGCATCCTGCTGTCCAGCCGGACCCTGGTGCCCTCGGAGGGCCCGCTGACCTGGATCCGCACGCTCGACGGCTCCCGGCTGGCTGGCTCCGGCCTGGCCACCTCAGCCAGTGAGGAAGGCTGCGACAGTCGCGGCTGATCATCCCGGGGCGGCTGGCCTCCGGCAGCGCAGGACGGATGTGGACTGGCCGGTGCGGCCAGCCGATTAGGCTCCGCTCATGGCTGAGCTGACGGCGCTAGCCGACCGCTGGAGAGCTGACCTGGCCGGATGGGCGATTCCCGGGCACATCACCGCCGCGGTCAGCGAATCGCCCTGGGTACTCCCGCGGCAGGTCTTCGCCCGCCGGGCCGACCGGCTGGCCGGCACCCCGTCCGGGCCGTCCTATGAGCAGGGGTGGACAGCGCTCGACCCCGCCGGAAGCATCCTGGACGTCGGCTCCGGCGCGGGCGCCGCCTGCCTGCCGCTGCTGCCGCGGGCTAACTCGCTCACCGCGGTGGACTGCGATCCCGGCATGCTCGACCTGCTCGCGCAGCGCGCCGCCGCAGCCGACCGCAAGGTCCGCCAGGTGCTCGGGCGCTGGCCCGACGTCGCGCCGGAAACGCCGCCGGCCGACCTGGTGACCTGCCATCACGTGTTGTACAACGTGCCCGAGCCGGTGCCGTTCCTTTCCGCGCTTACCTCGCATGCGCGGCGCCGCGTCGTGGTTGAAACGACAGCGCGGCACCCGCTGACCACGCTCAATCCGTTCTGGCTCGAATTTCACGGCCTGCAGCGGCCGGTAGCCCCGACTGCCGCGGATCTCCTGGAGATCATCGCGGCCATGGGCCTGCGGCCGCAGTCGGCCAGCTGGACCCGGCCGGGCGGGCCGGACTACGCGAGTTTCGCCGAGCTGGTCGACGTCACCAGGCGGCGGCTGTGCCTGCCGGCGGAGCGCGCAGGCGATGTCGGCGCCTCGCTTGTTGCGGCTGGCGTCGATCCCGAGCACCCCGCCGACCTCGGATCGTCTGGCCGGGAGGTGATCACGATCTGGTGGGACGTTAACTCTCCAGAAATCTGGTGAAACCACATTCGGCCGCGCGAGCGTCTTGGATGTGGGGACTATGAGTACAGCATGGGCAAGGATGGGACAGCAGCATGAGCGATTGGCCAGAGGACTGGTTCAGGCAGGGCTCCGGCCCTAGCCAGCCGCCGGGCGGCGGCCCGGGCTCGGCAGATCCGACCGTGCAGGTGCCATCAGGGACCGGCCGGCCAGGCTCGGCCGGCCCTGACCATCGCCGCAGCCAGTACCCCCCTGGGCAGCATCCGCCCGGCGAGTACCCGCACGCTGGATATCCGCGCGCTGACCGGGCCGCCCAGCCGGGCGCCGCTGGCACGAAGTGGCCAGCTCAGCCGCCGCCGCGTAGCGCGCCTGGCGGCGACGGGCCGCAGTTGCCCCCGGCCGGGCCCGCCAGAACCGGCGGGGCCCGCCGCGGGCTGCGGCCGCGGCGGATCGTGGCGATCATCTGCGCGCTGCTCGCGCTGGTCATCGTCTTGGTGACCGGGACGTACTTTTACCTGAACTCCCAGCTGACCCGGCGGAATGTGCTGGTCGACTACGCGGGCAGGCCCGCGGCAGCGGCCGGCCAGAACTGGCTGATCACCGGCTCTGACAGCCGCCAGGGACTGACCGCGAAGCAGGAGCGGCAGCTGGCCACCGGGCACGACGTCGGCGGTCACCGCTCCGACACGATCCTGATCCTGCACATGCCGTCGAACGGCAACCCGCCGGTCCTGATCAGCCTGCCGCGCGACTCCTACGTGCCGATCCCTGGCTACGGCAGCAACAAGATCAACGCAGCCTTCGCCTTCGGCGGCGCGAAGCTGCTCGCCAAGACCGTGCAGAACGTCACCGGCCTGCGGATCGACCACTACATGGAAATCGGGTTCGGCGGCTTCGTGCACGTGGTCGACGCGGTGGGCGGCGTGAACATGTGCATCAAGCAGCCGCTGCGCGACCCGGCGGCCGGGCTCAACCTGAAGAAGGGCTGCCAGACCCTGGACGGCGCGCAGGCGCTCGGCTACGTGCGCACCCGGCATACCTTCGCCAACCAGGACCTGCAGCGGATCCAGGACCAGCGGCTGTTCATGAAGGCGCTGCTCAAGAAAGTCACGAGCCCGGGAACGATACTCAACCCGTTCGCCGCGATCCCGGCCGCGTTCGGGGCCGTTGACACGCTGACCGTCGATCAGGGCACCAGCCTGTACCAGCTCGTCCGGGTGGCGTTCGCGCTGCGGAATCCGGAGACCACCACGGTTCCGATAGCGACCGGGGAGACGCTGTCCGTCGGGGATGTGCTCATCTGGAACCATGCGCAGGCGACGCAACTGTTCGACGACCTGAAGAACGACAAGCGGGTGCCGAAGAGCCTGCTGACTGGCTCAAAGCAGGCGTGAGGCCAGGGGCCGCGAGGCCGGGCCGGAAGGGGCCCGGCCCGGCCCGGCGTGGCGTGGCGCAGCCAGGCAGCAACGCGGTACATCATGCGTACATGCGCGCGCTATGAGAATGTATGACCATTGCATTCACTTGAGCCATATTCGTCACCATGCGCAACCCGCTGCGGATGGCCGCACAGCCGGAGGTTTCCGATGAGGACCGGCAGCATGAACGGGGCGTCGCACCCTGCGGGACTGTCCGCCCGCGAATCCCAGATCATGACGCTCATCGCGGCAGGCCAATCCAACGGCCAGATCGCGGCCAGCCTGGTCCTCGCGGAGAAAACCGTGAAGAACCACGTGAACCGGATCTACGCGAAGCTCGGCGTATGCTCCCGATCCGCGGCGATCTCCCAGTGGGGTCCGGCGGGCAAGGCCGGCGACTGAACGAGACGGCGGGCGGCACCGGCCGGGCCCAGGCGGTTCTGGGCGTGCCCTGGCGGCCTGCCTGGCCTGGGCGGCCTGCCTGGCCGGCGGGCTGCCTGGCCGGCGGCTGCCGTGCCTGCCGGCGGCCGAGCGGGACGGCCCGCCTGCGCGGGCCGCGCTGGTGTCCAGCGGTGTTACAGCGCGCATTCAGGTAGCGTTCAGGAATCAGGCGGAGCATAGCTAGCATGACGAGCCCGGCGAGTGACGTGCGCAAGCGGGCGGATGCCAGGCTGCTCGTGGTCGAGGATGAGCCGAACATCCTTGAGCTGCTTTCCGCCAGCCTGCGCTACGCAGGATTCGAGGTCATTACCGCGGCGGCAGGCGGCGAGGCCGTGCAGGCCGCGCAGCGGCACCGGCCGGACTTGATCGTGCTCGACGTCATGCTGCCTGACATGGACGGCTTCGACGTGATCAGGCGGCTCCGCGGCGGGGGCGCCAGGATCCCGGTGGTGTTCCTGACCGCCCGGGATTCCACCGAGGACAAGATCCGCGGCCTGACGCTCGGCGGCGACGATTACGTGACGAAGCCGTTCTCGCTGGAAGAGGTCATCGCGCGGATACGAGCGGTGCTGCGCCGGACCCGCGGCGACGGCACCGAGCCGCCGCCGCGGCTGAAATTCGCCGATCTCGAGCTCGACGAGGACAGTCACGAGGTGTGGCGGGCAGGTACGCAGATCCAGCTGTCGCCGACGGAGTTCAAGCTGCTCAGGTACTTCATGAGCAACACCAACCGGGTGCTGTCCAAGATGCAGATCCTCGACCACGTGTGGGACTACGACTTCCGCGGCGACACCGGGATCGTGGAGTCCTACGTATCGGTGCTGCGGCGCAAGGTCGATTCCGCCGAGCCGCATCTGCTGCACACGCTGCGCGGGGTCGGTTACGTGCTCAGGCTACCGTCGTCCTAGCTAGATGATCATGACCGAGCCGTCGGGAACCGCTGGCTTCTGGCAGGCCGTCCGGCAGCTGCCCGGGCGGACGCCGCTGCGGGTCAAGCTCATCTCGGCGCTGCTGGCGCTGGTGGCCGTCGCGCTGGCGGTGATCAGCATCGCCGGCATCTCGGTGCTCAAGAGCTACCAGCTCGGGCAGGCTGACAACACGCTGCAGGGCTACGCCGGCCAGTCGCCCCGGATCGTCCAGGACTACCTGCTCGGGGCGGTGCAGCCGACCATCCAGACCGGCGGCACGGCACTGGCCTGGCTGCCCGCCGGCGGCAGCCTGCACTGGGTGATAAGCCCGGGAGTGGCCTTCAGCCCGCAGTCGCCGGAGCGTGCCCTGCCGGTCCCGGCAGTACCGACGACGCCCGCCTGGCTCGCCGCCAACGAGGGAAAGGGCGTGACCGTCACGGCGGTGTCTGGCAACCACCGCTGGCGGGTGGTCGCTTTCCCGCGCCGGTTCCAAACCGCCGACGGCACCGTCATCACCGGGATCGTGATCGTCGGGATGGACGTGACCGACATCTACACCACGATCGGTCACCTCATCGGCATCGACCTGATCGTGAGCCTGATCACTGATCGTCGGCCTGGCGGTCGTCGGCATCACGGTGGTGCGCCGCCAGCCTGCGGCCGCTGACCGAGATAGAGCGGACCGCGGAGGCGATCGCGGCCGGTGACCTGTCCCGCCGCGTTCCCGACCGCGACGCGCAGGACCGAGGTCGGCCGCCTCGGCCGCTCGCTCAACGCGATGCTCTCGCAGATGGAGATCGCCGTTTCACGTCCGGGCCGAATCTGAGTTCGCCGCCCGCCGGTCGGAGGAGCGGATCCGGCAGTTCGTGGCCGATGCCAGTCACGAACTCCGCACGCCGCTGACCGCGATCAGGGGCTTCGCGGAGTATTACCGGCAGCGCGGCGGGCTGGAGAATGGCACGCCCCGTCACCAGCGAAAAAGATTCAACCAGCATTTTTAACGCGGAGTCCCATGGCGGGCCCGCGCCCGGGCTCGCGGCCGCCCCGGCGGCGGCCGGAACCCGCTGACCCAGGCCGACCTGGACCGGATCATGCGACGGGTCGAGCAGGAATCATCCAGGATGGGCGTGCTGGTAGAGGACATGCTGCTGCTTGCCAGGCTGGACCAGCAGCGGCCGCTGGAAAGCCGTCCCGTCGACCTGCTCACGCTCGCCGCCGACGCGGTGCACGACGCGCGGGTGATAGCCCCGGACCGCAGCATTGACCTGTCGGTCGGGGTGGGTGCCGCGCTGATCGTGCTTGGCGACGAGGTCCGGCTCCGCCAGGTGATCGGCAACCTGATGAGCAACGCGCTCACTCACACGCCGGACGGCACCCCGGTCGAGGTGCGGATCCGGTCGGGCACGGCTTGACGAGGCGATGGCCGGCGGCCCGCCGCCGCGGCGCGGGCGGCCAACTCGCCGCCCGCCGTCATCCTGGAGGTCGCCGACCGCGGCCCCGGGCTCACTCCCGACCAGGCAGAACGCGTCTTCGAGCGGTTCTACCGCGCCGACCAGGCCCGGGCCAGGAAGGGCGGAGGTACCGGCCTCGGGCTCGCGATCGTGGCCGCGCTGGTGACAGCGCACGGCGGCGCGGTCCGGGTCGAGCCGACACCGGGCGGCGGCGCTACGTTCAGCATTGCCCTCCCGCTGGCGCCTGAGGCACTGGGCTCGTTCCCGGACCACGAGCCCGGGCCCGCCCAGGACGCAGAGCCCGGCGCCCGCCCAGGCCGGACAGCGCGGACCGGCGCCAGGCGCCGGAGGCGGCGCCGGGCAGCCCGGCCGGCTGAAGCCGGCCCGCGGCGGCAGATTAGCGCCCGATCAACGCGCCGGGACGGATACCTTTATCCGGGCCGGACGAGAGAGGACCTACCAGATGCGGACGCGCCGATGCGGACTGCGCGACTCCTGCGGCTGCTGCTTGCCGCGGCCGGCCTGTCCGGGCTGGTGATATTCGCCGCGGCGCCCGCGGGCAGCGCGGCTGCGGCCGCACCGGGCCAAGCCGCAGGCGGCTGCATACGCATCCGGTGATTTTCGTGTCCGGCGCGAGCCCGACCGGGCGCCCCTCGCACAGCAACAACTGGGCCGGCGTATGCCGCCCTGCCCGCGCACCGGGCGGCAGCTTCCGCTTCGTGCAGGCGACGTTCACGGTCCCGTCCGTCAACTGCGCGGCCACGGCGAACTCTTACTCTGTGCACTGGGTCGGGCTGGACGGATTACCAGCAAGACCGTGCAGCAGGATGGCATCGAGGCGACTGCAACGGCACCACCCCGGTCTACGCGGCCTGGTGGGAGACCTACCCGGCCAATCAGATCCAGACGGTCTCGTCGGTCAACGTCAACCCTGGTGACGCGATGACCGCATCGGTGTACTACAACAGTTCCGCGGGTCCACCACGACGCAGTACAACCTCGTGCTGAAAGACATCAGCAACGGCCAGGGTTTCAGCTTGTGGGAGCGCTGCGGCGGGCCCTCGTGCAAGAACAGCTCGGCCGAGGTGATCTCAGAAGCGCCGTCGTCGGCCGGCATCCTGCCGCTGGCCGACTTCGGCATCATCAGCCCGGTGAACGTCCACGTCACCGACAAGAGCCGCCAGAAGGGCGGGATCAGCTCGGCCCACTGGGAGCACAGCAAGATCATCCTGGTTGGCACCGAGGCGAGCCGCCCGACGCTCGCGTCCCCGGGTCGCTGTTCGGCAGCCACGCATTCAGCAACACCTGGAAGCGCGAGAGCTAGCCCGCCGCGCCGTCCCGGCCGGCGTCACCGGGCGGCGGCGAGCGCCGCGCGGGCCGCGTCGAGCGCGGCCTCCCGGTACGCGGCGCCGAACAGGCAGACGTGCACGAGCAGCGGATGCAGCTGGTGCAGCGGCACCCTGGCCCGCCAGCCGGCCGCGAGCGGCGCGGTCTCCGGGTAGGCGGCCAGGATCCGGTCCAGGTGCGGGGCACCGAACAGGGCCAGCATGGCCAGGTCGGTCTCCCGGTGGCCGCCATGCGCGGCCGGGTCGATCAGCCATCCCCGGCCGCCGGACCAGAGCAGGTTGCCCGACCAGCAGTCGCCGTGAATGCGGCTGGGCGGCTCGGCCGGCCCGGCCAGCGCCTCGGCCCGGCTGGCGACCTGCTCGAGCAGCCGGACATCGGCGCGGTCCAGCTCGCCCGAGTCGCGGGCGAGCCGCACGTACGGCAGCAGCCGCTGGCTGGCGTACCACCGCGGCCAGCACTCCCCAGCGCCGCCATCAATGTGGTGGATCGCGCGATCGACCACCACAGAAGGTGAGCGATCGCGGGATTCAGCACCGTGCGGCCGACCGGATCCGGTCCCGGCGAGGCCGTCCTGGTCGTTGCCGAGCGGCAGGCTGGCGATGAACCCGGGCCAGGGCGCTCCGTACCTGGCGGAGCCGGCCAGGTGCAGCCGGGCGAGATCCTGCCCGAAACGCGCCGCGGCTGCCCGGTCCGGCGCGCTGCCCGGCACCCATGACACGGCAAGCCCGGCAGCGTCCCAGCCGAGCACCGCAGGGACGGGCACGGCTTCAGCCTCAGCCAGCCAGCGCAGCCCGCGGGCCTCGGCTTCGAACACCGCGGCCAGCTCCTGGCCCAGGCCCGGGGCCCGCTCACCTTGGCAAACGCCAGCCGGCCGGTGGCCAGCACGACACGGTAATGACTCCAGCGGTGCTGCCCGCCGATCCGGTGAACCTCGCGAACCTCGGCTCCCGCCAGCCGCCCGATGCGCGCCGCGAGTTCCGGACCGGAGCCCGCTGACTGCGGGGGCGGCATGATCATCGGTCGCCCGGGCTGCCGGTACCCGCGCCGCGATCCGCGGCCCGGCCGACGAGCCCGGCCAGCTGAGCCACCAGCCCGCTGGCAGCCGCCTGCACCAGGTCAAAGGCCAGCGCGTAGTCGGCCGCGCTGCCGTGATACGGGTCAGGAACGTCCCCGTCGTAGCGATCGGCGCCGCGCAGGCCGGCGGCGGCGCCGGCCGCCAGGGCCGGATCGAAAGACCTGAGCAGCCGGATCCGGTCCCTGGCCGTCTCCCGGTCCGGTGCCATCCGGCGCAGGTCAGCCAGGTTATGCCGGTCCATCGCCAGCACCAGGTCGTAGTCGCCGAACCAGGACCTGTTGAACTGCCGTGCCCGGTGCGCCGACCCGTCGTAGCCGTGCGCCGCGAGCTCCGCCCGTGCTCCCGGATCCATCGGCCCGCCCAGGTGCCAGTCCCCGGTACCTGAGCTGTCGACCTCGACCTTGCCGGACAGGCCGGCCCGGGCCAGCTCCTGGCGCAGCACCACCTCCGCGGTCGGCGACCGGCAGATATTCCCGAGGCACACCAGGGACACCCGGTAGCGGCCGGACGGATGGCGGGGCGCCGGCGGCGGCGCCGGGGCGAGCGCGTGATCGGGCATTCCACCAGGATGCCCGACCCGCCGGGCGGGTGAGCACCGGCGGCACGGGGCTGTCACGATGGGCGGCATGTCCCTGACCGCTGGTTACCGGAAGCTCTCCCTCTGGCTCGACACGGTGCCGGGCAGCCTCACCCCCGGCAGCCCGCTGGCCGGCGACGTCGACGTCGACGTGGCCATCGCCGGGGCCGGGTACACCGGGCTGTGGACGGCTTACTACCTGGCCCGCGCCGAGCCCGGCCTGCGGATCGCGGTCTGCGAGCGCGAGATCGCCGGATTCGGCGCGTCCGGGCGCAACGGCGGCTGGTGCTCGGCGCTGTTCCCTGCGTCGCTCGGCAAGCTGGCCCGGATGGCCGGGCGGGACGCGGCGATCGCCATGCACCGGGCGATGCAGCAGACCGTGGACGAGGTCGCGGCCGCCGTGACGGCCGAGGGCATCGACTGCCACTGGGCCAAGGGCGGGACGGTGCAGCTGGCCCGGTCGCCCGCGCAGCTTGACCGGGCCACGGCGGAGGTGGCCGAGGCCAGGGAATACGGGTTCGGCTCCGCCGACCTGGCGCTGCTGACCGCGGCCGAGGCCGGCGACCTGGTAGCGGCCGCCGGCGTGCTCGGCGGGACGTACACGCCGCATTGCGCGGCCATCCACCCGGCGAGGCTGGCGCGCGGCCTGGCCGAGGCGGTCCGCCGCCGCGGCGTCAGCCGTGTACGAGCGCACGCCGGTGACGCAGATCCAGCCGGGGCGCCTGGTGACGCCGTCGGGCACGGTCCGGGCCCGGTACGTGATCCGCGCGACGGAGGGCTACACGCCGCAGCTGCCCGGCGAGCGGCGCACGGTGGTGCCCGTCTACTCGCTGATGATCGCGACGGCGCCGCTGCCGGACTCGGCGTGGAGCCAGATCGGGCTGGCCGCCAGGCCCACGTTCGGTGATCTCCGCCACCTGATCATCTACGGGCAGCGGACCGGCGACGGGCGCCTTGCGTTCGGCGGCCGGGGGGCTCCCTACCATCTCGGCTCGGCCGTCCGGCCGGCGTTCGACCGCGCTCCTGCCGTCTTCACCGCGCTGCGGCACACGCTGGCGGAGCTCTTCCCGGTGCTGGCCGACGTCACCGTCACGCATGCTTGGGGCGGCCCGATCGGGGTGCCGAGGGACTGGTGCGCGTCGGTCGGGCTGGATTCCCCGACCGGCGTCGGCTGGGCCGGCGGCTACGTGGGCGACGGGGTGTCGACCACTAACCTGGCCGGGCGTACCCTCGCTGACCTTATCCTCGGCAAGGACTCCGAGCTCACGCGGCTGCCCTGGGTCGGGCACCGGTCGCCGCGGTGGGAGGCAGAGCCACTGCGCTGGCTCGGGGTCAATGCCGGCCTGCAGGTGATGAGCTGGGCGGACCGGCAGGAGGCAAGGACCGGGCGGCAGTCCAGGGCGGCCGAGTTCGTCGGCCGCTACCTCGGCGACTAGGCGCGCCGAGACCCCCGGCCCGGACAAGAGCATTTCGCGCAGTCTCGGCGATGCTGCTACGATCACTGCGGTCAAGCGCCGCTAGCTCAACTGGCAGAGCAGCGGACTCTTAATCCGCGGGTTCGGGGTTCGAGTCCCTGGCGGCGCACCCGTCCTGACCTGGGGTTCTCTCTATTTATCTGGCCTTGGCCTGACCCGATTCCGGCGCGTGGTCGCCCGACGTTTGGCCGTCAGTCGCGGTCAGTCGTGATCTTGTCCAGGGCCCTGGCCGGTGGCTAGGTCAGCCGGGCTCAAAGGGCGGAGCCGCGGCCGGCCGGATCTGGTATCCCTGATGTAGGTGAGCGGACCTCGATTAGGTGGCGGCGTGTCGTCGGTGAGACCGGAGTGCCAGTGCCAGTTGCATTCTCCGCTCCTCGACAGCGCGCCCGATGGCGATGCGGATGGCGACCCGGGGCCGGGGCCAGATGAGGGGCCGCCTGATCTGAGCGCTGAAGGGAAGGCGGACAGATGTGCAGCTACGTGCTGGGTTTCCAGGAGATCGACCAGACGCAGGTCGCCATCGTTGGCGGCAAGGGCGCGCACCTGGGTGAGCTTTCGCGGATCGACGGCGTCCGCGTGCCGGCTGGCTTCTGCGTGACGACGGGCGCCTTCCGGCGGATCATGGCGGAAGCGCCGTCCATCGACGGACGGCTCGATCGGCTGTCGCGCCTGAACCCCGCCGACCGGGAGGCGATCCGCACGCTCAGCGCGGAGATCCGCCGGATCCTCGAGGGGATCGCCATCCCCGACGATCTGGCGGCGGCGATCACCCTTGCGCTCGCCCGGCTCGGCGAGCAAGCCGCCTACGCCGTCCGCTCCAGCGCGACGGCAGAGGACTTGCCGACGGCCTCCTTCGCCGGCCAGCAGGACACGTACCTGAACATCGTGGGGCCGGCCGCGATCCTCGAGCACGTCAGCCGGTGCTGGGCCTCGCTGTTCACCGAGCGGGCCGTGACCTACCGCCTGCGGAACGGCTTCGACCACAGGAAGGTCCAGATGGCCGTGGTCGTGCAGCAGATGGTCTTCCCGGATGCGGCCGGCATCCTGTTCACGGCCGACCCCGTCACGTCAAACCGGAAGGTCGCCACCGTGGAGGCCAGCTTCGGACTCGGTGAGGCCCTGGTCTCCGGCCTGGTGAACCCGGATGTCTACAAGGTGCGCGACGGCGAGGTCGTCGCCAAGGCGATCGCCGCCAAGCAGCGTGCGATTCACGCCTGGCCGGCTGGCGGGACGCAGGAACAGGCGATCGACCCGCAGCGGCAGGAGCAGCCGGCGTTGACCGATGCGCAGGTCGTGCGGCTCGCGCGGCTGGGCCGGCGGATCGAAGCGCACTTCGGCCGCCCGCAGGACATCGAATGGTGCCTGGTCGATGATGGCTTCCAGATCGTCCAGAGCCGGCCGATCACCACGCTGTTCCCCATCCCCGAGTCCGGCGACCGGGAGAACCACGTCTATGTCTCCGTCGGTCATCAGCAGATGATGACCGACCCCATGAAGCCCCTCGGGCTGTCGTTCTGGCAGATGACGACCTCCGCGCCGATGGCCGAGGCCGGCGGCCGCCTGTTCGTCGACGTCACCCAGAGGCTGGCCTCGCCGGCCAGCCGGGCCGGCCTCCTGGAGGCCCTGGGGAGATCCGATCCGCTGATCGGGGACGCGCTGCAGACCATCCTCGAGCGCGACGGCTTCATCCGGCCGCTGCCTGACGAGGGTCCTCCCGGGCCGCTGTTTGGCGGCGCGCCAGCTCCGATCGAGACCGATCCGGCCATCGTCACCGAGCTGATCGGGCGCAGCCAGGCATCGAACGCCGCCGCAGAACGCGACATCCGGACGAAGTCCGGAACGGCGCTGCTCGACTTCATCCAGGCGGACATCCAGGAGCTGAAGCGGATCCTGTTCGATCCGCGGAGCCATCAGGTGTTCATGTCGGCGATGGAGGCCGCATGGTGGCTCAACGATCAGCTGCAGGCGTGGCTGGGCGAGAAGAACGCGGCTGACACGCTCACGCAGTCCGTTCCCCATAACGTCACATCGGAGATGGGGCTGGCGCTCCTGGACGTCGCGGACGTGATCCGCCCGCATCCGGACGTGGTGGCGTTGCTGCACCACGTCGAGGACGAGGATTTCACCGACGAGCTGGCCAGGCTCTCGGGCGGGCGGGAAGCGCGAGACGCCATCGAGGCGTGGCTCGAGAAGTACGGCATGCGCTGCGTCGGCGAGATCGACATCACGCGGCCGCGTTGGAGCGAGCGCCCCTCCGCGCTCGTGCCCGTGATCCTCGGCAACATCAAGAACTTCGAGCCGGGCGCCGGCGAACGGCGCTTCGAGCAAGGGCGGCAGGAGGCATGGGCGAAGGAGCAGGACGTGCTGGAGCGCTTGCGGGCCCTGCCGGACGGGGAGCGGAAGTCCGAAGAGGCCAAGCGGATGATCGACCGGGTCCGGACCTTCATCGGCTACCGGGAGTACCCGAAGTACGGCATGGTCAGCCGCTACTTCGTGTACAAGCAGGCCCTGCTGAAGGAGGCCGGGCGCCTCAGGCGGCCCACGTGCTTCGTGCGAAGGAAGACATCTTCTACCTCACGTTCGCCGAGCTCCACGACGTCGCGCGCACGAACCACGTGGATGACCAGCTCATCTGCCGGCGCAAGGACGCGTTCAGGTCGTATCAGGCGCTCACGCCGCCCCGGGTGCTCACGTCGGACGGCGAGGTCATCACCGGGGCGTACCGGCGCGACGACGTGCCCGCCGGTGCGCTAGTCGGCCTGCCGGTTTCGGCAGGGATCATCGAGGGACGGGCTCGCGTCATTCATGACATTGCGGAAGCCGATCTCGAGGCAGGCGACATCCTGGTCACGGCCTACACGGACCCCAGCTGGACGCCGCTGTTCGTGGCGATCACGGGTCTGGTGACGGAGGTGGGGGGCCTGATGACCCATGGCGCAGTGATCGCGCGGGAGTACGGCTTGCCGGCCGTCGTCGGTGTGGTAGATGCCACCCGGCTGATCCGAAATGGGCAGCGGATCCGCGTGCACGGAACCGACGGATACGTCGAGCTCCTGCCTTAAGCCTCAGTACCCATAACCTAGGCTTCCGCGCGGGTGGCCAGCGCAGCTACGGTGCAGTTGCCAGCTTCGCCATGCCAGGGAGATCTTCATGTCGGACAACGCCAGCGCCACGGCAGAGCCGGCCGAGCTCACCGAACGAGTGCGGCTCGCCCTGGAGTCCGGCGATCTTGACACCATCAGGGATCTGCTCGACCCGGATGCCCGCTGGGGCGCACCGGAGGGTCCCCATGAGGCGGACTGCCAGAACCGCGACCAGGTCGTCGCGTGGTGGGCCGGCGCGCGAGCCGCCGGCGCACGTGCGACGGTCACGGAGGTGACCGCTGGCGCTGGGGCACTTCTCGTGGGGCTTGAAGTCACCGGCACACCGGCGGCTCGCGAGGCGGGCGGAGCGGCGGAGCGCTGGCAGGTCTTGACCCTGCGGGGCGTTCGGATCGTCGACATCCGCGGCTTCGACAACCGACCGGCCGCCGCGGCCCGTGCTGGCGTGCCCGCCTGAGCGCATAGGTCGGCGGTTGGCCGATTCCTCAGGGCCGAGCGCCAGCCCGACGGGAGCCGGAACTACAAGCTCACCGTCACAGACCCCCTCCCTTGCCCATCAGCCCCTGGCAGGCCTTGGCGTGCTCGCCGCCTGGGCCGCTGCCGCCCTCATCGCCGGCGGGCTGCTGTTGCGGCTACGCGATGCATGAGCGGCACAACAGGGGCTAAGCGGGCACCTCAGGACCGGCCGGGATCGCGGAACCCGCTCCGCGCTTACGACCCAGCAGCGACTCAGAGACCTGACGACACGACGCGGCCGACGAAGGAATGGAGGTCTCGCTAGCAGCGATGATTACGGGGCTATTCTCCCGGGGCGGTCAGCAGCACGCGGACGCCATCGGCGTCAGGGACGACATGATGGATGGCCGTGATGGCGGAGAACCCGGTGTCTGCCGACACGAGCGCCTCGGCTCCCGCCGCGTGGGCAGCTGCGGCCAGGACCGCGTCGAACGAGCCAAAGCCCGTTCCTTCCTCGAACAGGCGTAGTCCTTCACGCAGGTCAGTTTCCTCGATGATGAGCAGCGGCGACAGCAACTCGATGTAGTCACGGGCAAGTTCTGCAGCGTCTTTGCGGTCACGACGGCGAGCGCGGACGTGAGTGAACTCCTGGATGACTTCAATGGTGGTGGTCGCCAGGATCGTTCCGCCTGCTATTGCGCGGATTAGCTGCTGGCATGGCTCGCGCAGCGGGTGATCGGCGCCGACTGCATAGACCAGGACCGTCGTGTCAAGGACGATCATGCGTGGCGCCCGCGGAGCTCATCCAGCTCGGCAAGCAGTCCGCCAACCTCCATCGGTGCCGCGTCGAGGATGCGCCGGGCAGCGGCGGCTCGCCTCCGTTGCGTCGCCGGCAGGCCACGGTCGAGCGCCTCCCGGATTACCGTGGCGACAGATGTACCGCGCTGCCGCGCGAGAGCGCGAACCCGCTCGTAGCGCTCATCGTCGATGAGAATCTGCAGCCGGTGCGTCAACATACACATACATTAGCATGCACATACGCTAAGACCGAGATTAAGCCTGTGCCGGCAGCGCGATCGCGACGTTACGCCGCGCTGGCCGGCTGCGACGCGCGCCTTCCGAGTATGGGCTGGCCGCCGCGGACGCCGCGGTAACCGACGTCCCACAGCCAGTGACCGCGGTCGTCCGCGTGCACCACCTGCAGCGCGCGTATCCCGGGTCCGTAAATCTCAACGGCGATCTCCAAGTGCGCCGTCGGCTCTGTCACCCGGACGATCTCGATCACTTGGCCGCCGATGAGCGGCACCCGCTCGCCCGGCCGCGGCGGGGTGGCATGCGTCGCGTGCGCCGCGACGTCGTTGAGCAGCCCGGCGGCACGGCGGAGCGGCAGGCCGGTAACGACGAGCTCAGGCAGGCCCAGCGGGGTTAATCCCAGCGTGTAGGCCCAGGGCGGGTGGAGCCCGTCCCGCTCGACTCCCTGCACCGCCCAGCCATACCTGTCGATCTTGCCGCGCATGTAGTCGAGATAATCGCGCCGCTCGGCGTCAGGGTGGTCGCAGCCAGCACATGCCTGCCTCCTCCGGAGGAGCGCTACGGCCACTATGCGAGCAGGCACCGACAGCCCGAGGTCGCGCCGAGCCTGGCCTGGCGGCCCGCGTGATCTGCGACGACCGCTATTGCTGGACCGGGACTAGCTCCGCTGGCTGGCCGGATACCAGGGCACGGTGCTCGCGTACCAGCTTCGATAGCGCGGTGCGGTGAATCGGCGTGCGGCGGGACAGGACGCGCAGCGCCTCGCCGAGCAGGATCGCGGCGTAGAACATCTCCGACGGCCAGCGGTTGTGGCGCATGCCGTACAGCCGGACCCGGTTGGCGCACTGCAGGGACCACAGTTCCGGCCGGATCCGCGACTCGCCGCCCAGATGGGTGACGTTCACGTCCGCGAACGTGATGCCGAAGCCGGCGTCCGCGGCACGCAGCTCGAATTCCGTCTCCTCGGAGTAGAGGAAGAACGTCTCGTCCCACTCGCCGACCTGCTTGAGGCACTCGCGGCTCATCATGGTCACCGCGCCGGTGGCCCAGTCGGCGCGGGTCCGGCTGGTGTAGCTTTCCGGGCCGGCGACGACTTCGCTCAGCGCGGCGGCGCGGGAGGCAATTCCGCCGCCGAGCAGCGCTTCGCTCCAGGCCCGCAGCAGCGTCGGGCGGCGGCGCAGCGACGGGAACGGCTTTCCGGTCCCGCGGAACAGGCGCGGCACGGCGATCCCGACGCCCGGCCGGCCGAGCGCAGCCAGCATCGGCCGGACGCAGCCGGGGTCCAGCCGCACGGTAGGGCTGAGGACCAGAACGGCGTCTGTCGACGGATCGAATCTGATCACGGCGTTGGCCGCGGCGGCGAACCCCAGGTTCGCGCCGAGCCCGACGACGGCGGCGGCCGGGGCCAGCCGCGGCTACCTCCAGGGTGCCGTCCGCGGACGCCCCGTCGGCGATCACCAGGTGCCAGTCGCCCACCCCGGCCAGGCCGGCGGGCAGGGACGCCAGCAGATCAGGCAGCGTCCGCTCGCTGTTGTAGGCAAGTATCCCGACCGTCAGGCGCACCGCCGGCGCCACCCTTTCCGGATTGAACGCAAAGCATCTGACTGATTACTCATAGTAAGCATAGCGGGAAAGGCGGCCGGGCGCGGCTGTCCGGGATCCCGGCACCTGGCCAGCTGGCCGACGCCGACGCCTGCGGATATAAACTGGGATAACCTGCGCAGGCCAGAATAGATTGCTGAATAGCAGCTTATAGCACGATTGGCAGCCGGAAAGCCGTTTAGGAAAGGCTGAATTTCTCATCTCGCTGCCACCGGCCGGTCGCCAGGCACGCTAGTTTCTGAGGCATGAAGGCCTTAGTGCTGGCAGGCGGATCCGGCAGCCGACTCCGGCCCATTACCCATACTTCCGCGAAGCAGCTGCTCCCGGTGGCCAATAAGCCTGTTCTGTTCTACGGGCTCGAGGCCATCAGGGACGCCGGCATCGCCGACGTCGGGATGGTGGTGGGCGACACTGCGCAGGCGATCCGGGAGGCGGTGGGCGATGGCAGCCAGTTCGGGCTGAATGTCACTTATATCCGGCAGGATGCCCCGCTCGGGCTGGCGCATGCGGTGCTGATCGCGCGGGATTACCTGGGTGACGACGATTTCGTCATGTACCTCGGCGACAATTTCATCGTCGGCGGCATCGCGGCGCTGGTCGATGAGTTCAGGTCGGCCAGGCCAGATGCGCAGATTCTGCTCACCGCGGTGCCCGACCCGCGCCAGTTCGGCGTCGCCGAGCTCGACGACGCCGGCGCAGGTGGTCGGGCTGCAGGAGAAGCCGCAGCACCCGAAGAGCGACCTCGCGCTGGTCGGCGTCTACATCTTCACGCCCGCCGTGCACGAGGCGGTGCGGCAGCTGGTGCCATCCGGCCGCGGCGAGCTGGAGATCACCGAGGCCCTGCAGTGGCTCATCGACGACGGCCGGAAGGTGCGGTCCACGATCATCTCGGGCTACTGGAAGGACACCGGCAACGTCGCTGACATGCTCGAGGTGAACCGCATGGTGCTGGAGGGCATAACGGCGCAGCAGCAAGGCGCGGTCGACGACGAGACCGAGCTGATCGGCCGGGTGGCGATCGGCTGCGGGGCCACGGTCAGCCGGTCCCGGATCGTCGGCCCGGCCATCATCGGCGCGGGCGCGACCGTGGACCGCTCCTACATCGGCCCGTTCACCTCCGTCGCTCCGGACTGCGCCATCGCCGACAGTGAGATCGAGTACTCGATCCTGCTGCGCGGCGCCTCGGTTCGCGGGGTGGGCCGGATCGAGGCATCGCTGATCGGCCATGACGTGCAGGTAACCACCGCGCCGGCGGTGCCGCGGGCACACCGCTTCGTGCTCGGGGACCACAGCAAGGTGCAGATCAGCTCATGAGAATCCTGGTGACCGGCGGGGCCGGGTTCATCGGATCGCATTTCGTCCGAGCCATGCTGGCCGGCGATTACCCCTGGCTCGCGGGAGCCCGGGTGACCGTACTCGACAAGCTCACCTATGCCGGGCAACCTGGCGAACCTGGAGCCCGTCGCGGACAGCTCCGCGGTTCACGTTCGCGCGAGGCGACATCTGCGATGCGGCGCTGCTCGCCAGGCTGCTGCCCGGCCATGACGCCGTGGTCAACTTCGCCGCCGAGTCGCACGTCGACCGGTCCATCGCCAGCGCGGCCGAATTCGTCGCGTCCAACGTGGCCGGCGTGCAGGTGCTGCTGCAGGCGTGCCTGGACGCCGGCGTCCGGCGGGTGGTCCAGGTGTCCACCGACGAGGTCTACGGCAGCGTGGCGAGCGGCTCCTGGACGGAGGATGCGCCGCTCTCGCCGAACTCGCCGTACGCCGCCGCGAAGGCAGGCGGCGACCTGATGGCACTGGCCTACGCCCGGACGCACGGGCTCGATGTCCGGATCACCCGCTGCTGCAACAACTACGGCCCGTACCAGTTCCCGGAGAAGGTGATCCCGCTGTTCGTCACCAACCTGCTCGACGGGCTCAGGGTCCCGCTCTACGGCGACGGCGGCAACACCCGCGGGTGGATCCACGTGGACGACCACTGCCGCGGCATCCAGCTCGTCCTCGAGCGCGGCGAGCGCGGGACCGTGTATCACATCAACGGTGACGCCGAGCTGACCAACATCCAGCTGACCCGCGCCCTGCTTGAGCACTGCGGCGCGGGCTGGGACATGGTCGCGCGGGTCGAGGACCGCAAGGGCCACGACCGCCGCTACAGCCTCGACGACACGGCCCTGCGGGCCCTCGGCTACGCCCCCCGCACCGGGTTCGCGGCCGGGCTGACCGCGACCGTGCAGTGGTACCGGGAGAACCGCCGCTGGTGGGAGCCGCTCAAGCGGCACCCGGCGGACGCGGCGGCCGGGCCGACGGCGCGGGCGGCCCGGCGGCGCCGCGACGGGATGCTGACGGCGGTCCAGGCCGGACCGGCCGGACGATGAGCGGATGGCTCGTCACCGGGGCCGCGCGGGATGCTCGGCCGGGACCTGGTCGCCGCCCTGCGGCGGCACGGCGCGGACGTGACCGGCCTGGCCCGCGGTGATCTCGACATTGACCGACCAGGCGCGGTCCTGGCGGTGCTGCGGCACCACCAGCCGGCCGTCGTGGTCAACTGCGCCGCCTGGACGGCGGTAGACGCGGCAGAGTCAGCCGAGGCAGCGGCGCTGCTGGTAAACGGCCGGGGCGCGGAGAACCTCGCGGCCGCCTGCGCGCGCCGGCCGGCGCCTGGCTGGTGCAGGTGTCCACCGACTACGTGTTCGGTGGGGATGCCCGGCAGCCGTACGCGGAAGACGACCCGGCCGGCGCCGCGCACCGCGTACGGGCGCACCAAGCTCGCCGGGGAGCAGGCGGTGCGCGGGCTCCTGCCGGACGCCAGTTACGTCGTGCGGACGGCCTGGCTGTACGGGGCGGAGCGGGCCGAATTTCGTCACCACCATGATCAGGCTGGCGGCCGAGCGGGCGCCCGTCGACGTCGTCAGCGACCAGCACGGCCAGCCCACCTGGACCGTCGATGTCGCTGACCAGATCATCGCGATCGCCGGGTCGGGCGCCGCGCCAGGCGTCTATCACGCGACAAGTTCCGGGCGAGACGACCTGGTTCGGGCTTGCCCGGCAGGTCTTCCGGCTGGCTGGCGCCGACCCGGACCGGGTGCGCCCGGCCCGCAGCGGCGCCGATCAGCGGCCAGCACCCCGGCCCGCCTACAGCGTGCTCGGCCATGACCGGCACGCGGCGGCCGGCGTCGAGCCCATCGGCGACTGGCACCAGGCACTGCGGCGGGCATTCGCCGCGGATGCATATGAAGCGATCCACTAGCGCCTGGCGAGGCGCGCGGCCAGGCGGCAGGCCGCCACATGGTCCGGCCGGCACTGCGAGGCGACGGAGTGGCCGGCCATCCCGCACAGCCACCCGAAGTGCAGCCGTACGGCACATCGCGCGGCACCGCATGCGCAGTAACGCGACCCTGGCAGGCCGGGCCAGCCGAGCCCTGGGCTGGAGCTTCACCAACAATGCGCTAAGCAAGCTTGGGACCGTGGGCATCGGCGTCATGCTGGCTCGGTTGCTCGGCCCGCATGCATTCGGGATCTATGCAGTTGCCTACGTCGCGCTGCGGATTTTGGTGAATCTCAATGACCTCGGCGTAGGTCTCGCCATCGTGCGCTGGCCCGGCGATCCGGCCGAGATCGCACCGACAGTGGCCACCATTGCCCTGGTCAACAGCCTCGCCATGTACGCGGGCTGCTATTTCGGCGCGCCTGCCTACGCATCAGCGATGGGTGCGCCCGGAGCCGCGGGCGTGGTGCGGGTGCTTTGCATTGTCGTGGTGGTGGACGGCATCGTGGCCACGCCGACCGGGCTGATCGTGCGGACATTTCCGGCAAGATCTGAGGATGATCGCGGACCAGGTCAATGTCTGGCTGGGCACCGCGGTGACCGCTGCCCTCGCGATCTTCGGCTTCGGGGCGATGAGCCTGGCCCTGGGCCGGATGGTCGGCTGCGCGGCTTCCCTTGTATTGCTCATACGGCTTTCGCCGCAGCCTTTTCGCCTCGGCTTTGACCCAGCCAAAGCGCGTGCGCTGGTAAAATTCGGTCTGCCGCTCGCCGGGTCAGGTGTCATCCTGTTCGCCGTCGCGAATGTGGATCAACTCGTCGTCGGCCGAGTACTTGGCGTCACGGCGCTTGGCTTCTTCGCGCTGGCCTCGAACCTATCGAACTGGCCTGTCGCGATCTTCTCGCAGCCAGTCCGTAACGTGGCTCCAGCCGCATTCTCCCGGCTTCAGCACGACCCGGCGGCGATGCGTACCGGATTCCTTTCAGTGGCGGAACTACTCGGCGCCGTGACATTGCCAGTATGCCTGGTTATCGGCGGCGCTGCAGTACCACTGATAGGGCTGGTCTATGGCACGCAATGGCTGCCCGCGGCCCAGGTGCTGATCTGGCTGGCCGCGCTCTCGGCGCTGCAGATCTTCTTCGAGCTCACCTATGACTTTTTCGTGGTGCTTGGCAAAGCCCGCGTGGTGCTCACCCTCCAGCTCGCGTGGGTCGTCGTGCTGATCCCCGCGCTCGTCGCAGGAGCTAGAGTCGGCGGCATCTCCGGACTCGCCATGGCCGAAGCCGCCGTCGCAGCGGGTCTCGTCCTCCCCTGGTACGTTATCGAACTGCACAAGGCCGGCGTCCGGTGGCGCGATCTCGCGGCCCGGCTGTGGGCCCCGCTGACCGGTGCCGCGCTGGCGGCCGGGCTGGCTGCCGGGGCTGCGCAGTTTGTTCCGAACGACCTGATGGCCCTGATCGCCGGCGCGATGGCGGGAGTCCTGGTGATCGGGCTGCTGCTGTACTACCTACGGTCGGCGATTGCGTCGCTGCGGCAGCTCACCGGCAATCATGAAGGGCGCTCAGCGGCAACTCCCGCCGCGGGTATCGCAGCGCCCGCTGCGGACTCGGATGTAGCAGGGGCGATCGGGGAGGTCCGCTACCCGGCGGCCGCGCTGCTGCCCATCCCGCCGGATGTGTGGCTTTCCCGTCCCGCGGACATCGATACCACCGGGCCATTGCCGCTCTGCCGTGAGTTCGCCGCGACCTTCCCGGCGCTCCGGGACACCGACAACGTGCAAGTGCCTCTGTACCAGGCAACCGTCGCTTCGCTGCAATGGGATCCAGCCGCGAGCACGAATTAGCCTCGCAACCGGGCCGTGTGGGCCAGGCAGGCACGATAGTCCGGGAGCAGCCCGGCAGAGCGTGCCTGAGCGAGGGTTGGCGCCGCCCGGTCCTTGTCTGACAAGATCGCAGCTCCCCCCCCGGGCCACGCTATGCCGATGTCAGGGTCGAGCGGGTGGACACCATGTTCACGGTCGGGTGCATACGGCGTGGAGCACAAGTAAAGCACCGTGGCTTGATCACTCAGCGTGACAAACCCATGTCCCAGTCCCTCAGCCACGAAGACGGCCCACCGGGTCTGATCATCGAGCGGCACGGCGGCCCAGCGGCCGTAGCCGGGCGACCCGACCCGCAGGTCGACGACGACATCCATGATCGATCCGCTGACACATGTGACATATTTTGCCTGGCCAGGCGGGACATCGCTAAAGTGTATGCCCCTGATCGCCCCGCGCCGGGACACTGAGCAGTTGGCCTGAGCGACCTCCAGGTTCCGGCCGAGATCGGCCATTAAGGCCGAATTACGGAACCATTCGAGGAAGCTTCCTCGGCCGTCGGCCCGGATACGGGGAGTGAAGGTCCAGGCACCGTCGATATCGAGTGCGTCCATGCCGAAACCGTAGACGTAGGGCAAGCCGCCCCGCTACGATCTCACTCGAAGTAATCAAATGACTACTTCTAGTTGTTGGACCTTGGGGCCCGCGGGTTCTGTCTGACCGGGAAGGAACCGGTCGCCGACGCTATCCGGCATCAATAGGAATCGGGGCGGCCCAGGCCGGAAGGGGTGTGGCCACGTGGAGAGCAAGGCTCTCGACGATGGACCGTGGCGCCGTGCGGCGAGGCGGCGGTTCCTGCGGACGACACTACGATGACGGCCAGCACTTCCCGGCTCGGCCTGCTGGCCGAGAACGACCCGCCAGGCGCCGAACAGGTGCGGCACCTGCTTCGGCTGTCCGCCCGTGCCCTGCCGCAAGCGCTGGTCGACGGCGAATTCGCGTTCACGATGGCCGGGACGCGCGGGCCCGGCGGAGGGTGGCAACTGCACCCGTTAGGAACGAGCCAGCGTTACGGAACCATCGCTGCGCTCGGCCTGCTGCGTTTGCCCGATCGCCTGCAGAGGGAGGCGATCGGCGGCGAAAGCGCGCATGACCTGATTGGACGCCTCGCCAAGAAGCTAGACATCATGACCAGCCGCGGCGACATCGCACTGCTGTGCTGGGCAGCGGCCGAAGCTAGCCACAGTGAACTGCCGCATGCGCTCGCACGGCTTGCCGAGGTGGACCGGCGCACTGACCCGCTGGACGTGGTCGCGGCGGCGTGGATAGTAACGGCGCTGGTGGCCGCGCGTCCGAAGGCCGACGTGGAGCGGCACCTGGCCGCGGCACGCCACCGCTTGCTGGCGGCTCGTGATGTCCTGTATCCGCACGTGATTGGGGGCACCACGTCCTGGTACCGCTCTCATGTCGGCAGCTTCGCCGATCAGGTGTACCCGGTCCAGGCACTCGCCCGGCTGCACGGCAGTGCCGACGACCCCGAGGCGGTGGCAACGGCGGACGGCGTGGCCGCGGCGATCTGCCGGGCCCAGGGCAAAGCAGGGCAGTGGTGGTGGCACTACGACGCGCGGATCGGCAGTGTCGTCGAGGGCTACCCGGTATACAGCGTGCACCAGCATGCGATGGCACCGATGGCACTGCTTGACCTTGCCGATGTGGGCGGCCAGAACCACGCCAAGTCCATCAGCCGTGGCCTGAGCTGGCTGGCCAGGCCAGCCGAGACCGGCGAGAGCCTGCTGCTCGACGAGCCGCCGACGACCTGGCGCAAGGTAGCACGCGGCGACCGGCGAAAAATGGTGCGCGGGATCCGGGCTGCATCTACCCGGATTCATCCCCAGGTGCGGCTGGCGGCGCTAGACCGGCTGTTCCAGCCCGGGATCGTCGATCACGAGTGCCGGCCTTACGAGCTCGGGTGGCTGCTTTACACCTGGCTGCCGGCCGCAGGCCTGCCATGACACGCGATACGGCAGACCTGATGCGACTCGACCTGCTCGGCATTCCGGTCGACGCGCTCACCATGACAGAGGCCATCCGCCAGTGCACAGATGCTGTCGAGCACCGGCGGTTCCTGTCTATCGGAATGGTCAATGCAGCCAAGGTCGTGGCGATGCGCAAGAACGAGCCGCTCCGGCAGTCGGTGACCGGCTCCGGCCTAGTGCTGGCGGACGGCCAGTCGGTCGTGTGGGCAAGCCGGATGCTCGGCGCGGCTCTGCCGGAGCGCGTGGCCGGCATCGACTTGTTCTTTGGACTGCTCGGCGAAGCTACCCGCCGGTCCTACCGCGTGTATTTCCTTGGCGCCCGGCGGGACGTCCTCGACCGGATGCTGGCTGAGGTCGCACGCCGGTACCCGGGCCTGGCCGTGGCGGGCGCCCGGGATGGCTACTTCCAGGCGGACGAGGAGCCTGCCGTCGCCGCCGAGATCCGCCGGTCTGGGGCCGATCTGCTGTTCCTGGGGATGTCATCACCGAAGAAGGAGCTGTTCGTGAGTAAGTGGGGGAAAAGCACGCGAGCGAGCGTGGCGCACGGGGTGGGCGGGTCGTTCGACGTGCTGGCCGGACTTACCAAGCGGGCTCCTGCCTGGTGCCAGCAGATGGGCCTGGAATGGCTCTACCGCGCCTACCAGGAGCCTGCCCGGCTCGGCCGCCGGTACCTGTCGACCAACATGACCTTCATTGCCCTGGTCGCACGTGAGCGAATGAGGCAGGCACGGCTGCGAGATGCCGGAGTCGGAGATTCTGCAGCACGGCCGGAGAGGACACGGCCTGAGGGGGTACTGCCATGGAGTCCCGCTGCCCCGTCGGCTGGTCCTGGCCTCGAGGCGTCGGGCCCGGCGACTGCGGAGTGGCCAGCCCCAGAGAGGACCGGGGCACGAGGCGAGGGGGTATGACCACGGTCGCCGCGGCCAGGCTCGGTTACGCGGGCCGGCTGTGCTCGCGATGCGTGCCGTCGCAGCAGGTCACCGCGTGATCGGCTATGACATGGAGCCAGGCCGGTTAGAGCTGCTCGGCGCTGGGGAGTCCTATATCGAGAACGTGCCAGCCAGCGAACTGATGGCGCCCGGCACGGATGTCGAGACCCGGTGACTACCGGGCAGCTGCGGGTCATCTGCGTGGCCGGCGCTCGGCCCAACTACATGAAGATCAAGCCGGTCATGGACGCGCTGGAGCAAAACGGCGCAGAGGTCATCCTGGTGCACACCGGCCAGCACTACGACACCTCGATGAGCGACATCTTCTTCGCTGAACTGGGAATCCGCCGCCCTGACTATTTCCTCCGGGCCGGATCGGGCAGCCACGCCGTCCAGACCGGCAGGGTGATGACCGCCTTCGAGCCGCTGGCCGGCCAGCTGCGACCGGACGTAGTGGTGGTAGTCGGGGACGTGAACTCCACCGTGGCGTGCGCGCTTGTCACCGCCAAGTGCGGCGCACTGCTTGCGCATGTGGAGGCGGGCCTGCGCAGCAGGGACTGGTCGATGCCAGAGGAAGTAAACCGAGTGGTCACCGACCGGCTCAGCGACTACCTTTTCGCGCCGTCTGCCGATGCGGTGGTCAACTTGGAGGCTGAGGGATACCGGGATGACCAGATCTACCTGGCGGGCAACGTCATGGTGGACACTCTGCTTGCGAACCTTGACCGGGCAGCACGAGGCGACACGCTGCGGCGGCTGGGGCTGGAACCGCGGGAATATGGGCTGGTCACCCTGCACCGGCCCGCCAACGTGGACGACCCGGCCGTCCTGGCCACACTGCTGCCCGCGCTCGAAGCGGTGGCCCGGCTTTGCCCGCTGGTGCTGCCGGCCCACCCCAGGACGGCCGGGCTGCGCGATGCCGGGGTCTGTGGCCTCGTGAATGTCATTCCCCCAGTGGGGTATCTCGATTTCCTCGCCCTGCAGGCATCAGCGCGGCTTGTGCTCACCGACTCCGGCGGCGTACAGGAGGAAACCACAGCCCTCGGGATCCCGTGCCTCACCCTCCGAGACAACACCGAGCGCCCGGTCACGCTGACAGAGGGAACGAACCGCCTGGTCGGACGCGATCCCGGCCGGATCATCGCAGCCGCACGGCAGGTGCTCAGGTCGCCTCCGGCGGCCCGGCGGCCCGCCCTGTGGGATGGCCGCGCTGGGCAGCGTATCGCCGCAGCGCTGCTCACCGATGGTGCCAGGCAACGGCTGCGGCCCACAGCCATCCGCCGGAAACCAGGCGCTCGGTCGGCCGCCACCCCCGTGCCTAGCCGCTGGCAAGTAATACAGCTACCCGCCCGCATGTCTGCGTCGGTCCAGGAAACCGCAGGCAGCGGCAGTACCCACGGCCGCGAGCAACACCAGCCCGGCAAACGCGCGCTTCGTCGATCCGCCCTGGGAAACCGGGCCGGTGTCCCCGATGACCTGAACCGAGATCCGATTGCGGCGCGCCACGTCGGCATGCGCCTGCCGGGCCGCGAGCAGACGATCAAGAAGTCGCAGTGCTGCCATGAACGTCCGGTGTGCGATCCCGGGGACTGGCGAAGCCGCAGTCAGCGTCGCGGCGGGATCACTGTAGTCCGGATAGTCCTCATTATAGAGATTGATCAGGGAAAGATTGTAGTCGGCCATGCCACCCATGGCCCGAATTCGCTGCTGAGACTGTGGGCTCATCAGAACCTGGGTTATTACCGAGCCGCTAGCGATAAGGGACGGGGCGAGTGACATGTACGCATCTGGCGTAGTCCGCGAAGCTGGGCTAGAAAAGATGACAGTCGCGCTCTCCAGATACCCGGGTGGCGTGCTCTTGATAACATATCCGACACTAGCGGCAAGCGCCAGGACCAGCGTCACAGCAGCAGCCCGCGGGATCCTCTGCGCGATGGCCGCTGGGAGCTTCATTGTTTACTCTCCATGCGTAGCTGTTACTGCCTTGCGGCATCGGTGAGGCCTGCGCCCATGATAGAAACGATACTGGACCAGTGCGATGCATTAGTAACGATCGGCTAAGGTCGGGCGCAGCTGATCGGCAACAATGTAGACTTAGGCCAAGGGCGGAATAAGGCTCCTGTATCAGCGTTGCGGCGGTCTGGTTACGATAACTGTCGGAAGACCGTCATATGGAGCATGGATTCAATCATTTGGCGGTCTTAGATGAATTTTGGCGAATCACTTCACATCTGGCGAAAGCGCTGGAAGCTGACCGTCGCGCTGCTGGTCCTGGCATCGGCCGGAGCCGCCGCAGCGTTCAACGAGGCGCCGCGGAGCTACCAGTCAGGTTCCTCGGTGGTGCTGCTGGCGTCACGCTTCGCAGCCAAGCAGAATGGCGGCAACCCGTACCTCAGCTTCAGCCCTTCACTGAACCTGACCGCTGATGCCCTCAGCCGGGAACTCATGGCGCCAGGGACCATCCAGGATCTTGCGGCCAAGGGCTTTGCCGACTCCTACACAGTCGCCCTGGCGCCATACACCACGACAACCACGGGCTCGGTCCTGCTCGTCACTGTCACCGGGAGCAATCCGGCTCGGGCGGAGCAGGCGCTCTACGCGGTAACGGCGGAGATTGACGGGAAGCTGGCGCAGCTGCAGAACGGCGTCAGGCCTCGCGACCGGATCCGGGCCAAGACGCTGTCCTTCTCCCCGCAGGCCAAGATCAGCATCAGTAAGACGGCCCGGCCGCTGATCGCCGCAGTAGCGCTCGGGTTGCTGTTCGCGTTCGGGATACCGATTGTCGTAGACGGGCAGATCACCCGGCGGCGGCTGCGGAAGCGCGCTGAGATCCTCCCGGAGGCACAGCCCGACCAGGCAGTTTCGCCCGCCAGGAGCCTAGTGCGCAGCCCAGCAGGGGCACGGAAACGGCCGCTCCGCCGTCTTCCCCGATCACGCGAAGGTGGCCAGACACAGCCCACACAGCCCATTTCCAGCGTAGGCCTGCCCGCCGACTGAGGCACCCCCGGCCTGCCGGAGGCACGCCCCCGGCCGGCGGAGGCATCTCTCAGTCGGCGGAGGAACGCCGGCGACCTGGCTGACGCCAGCCGCCGGCCAGCCGCCACGTCGCCCCCACGCAGCCGAGTAGCAGGAAGAACAGCCCGGTGGCGATGGAGAATGACAGCGCGTCGAAGGTGGCGAAAGACACCGCGGCAGCGGCCACCGAGGCGGCCAGGCACTGCGCCAGGTCGCGGGTCTGGGCATCGGCCGCCGCGATACGCGCGCTCCGCGCCGTGAACCAGCCCGTCACGAACAAAGTCAGCAATGCGGAGGCTCCGACGAAGCCGGTTTCTATGAACGAGGTCAGGTACTGGTTGTCGACATAGAAATAGATCTGCGGGAAGAACGTCTGGAATCCCTGGCCAAGCCACGGATGGTGCATTATAAAGGGCGCGGCAGCTGAATATGCGCCAGTTCTGGACGTCGTACTCGAATCAGTGCCGATCTGGCCGAACAATGTTCCGAAGTCGCTGAGGATATTCGGCAGAAAAAGCCATGCAAGCAGCGCAGAGACGAGCAGCACGAGATAAGTTCTGCGACGGTCACGCTTGTTCCAGGTAGGAATGAGCACGACGGCAATGACCGCGAACCCCAGGATGGCAGATCGCGACACGGTCATCGTCATTGCACCGGTGATGAGGGCGACCTGCAGCCAGCGCCGGAACCGGGCACCGGGCGCCGTGCGGGCCTGATGGATGGCGAGCGGCAGGCTCATGGCGAGTACCGCGGAGAATTCAAGCGGCTGCGCCGTCGTCGCGGTTACCCGGACCAAGCCATCACGGCTCATCAGGTCCGTGAGCTGCGTGTGCACCGTCAGGCCGGGAATAACTACGTACTTGGCGAGATCCAGTCCGGTAATGAATTCCAGGATCCCCAGCGTGGCCATCGCTGTAGCACCAGTGACGATACGGCCGAGCAGAATCCTCAGCCTGCTCACGTCGCCGATCCCGTCAGCCGCCAGCAACAGCACGGCAACCCACCCAGACATCAAGATAAGGCCGCGGTCAGCCGCGTTTTCCTGCAGGACAGGCAGCACCGACCGGTTTGCCGACACATACGTCGCGAGAATGGAACAGGCGAAGAACATCCCAGCAAGCCGTACCGGCTGCGGCCCTCGGTCCAGCTGAAAGGCAGGATTCTGCCGGGTTACGAGATACCAGCACAGCAGGACCGCGGCCAGCAACGCGGACGGGCCGCCAGCAGCGCCGAAGGATCCGACGACGAGAGACGAGGGGATGGCCATCAACAGGAACAGGTACAGGGTAAGCAGGGTGACAGCGTCGATCTTGCGGGATCTCGTCGTTACCTCGATGCGCGGGCCGGCTGTCAACGTCACGGTCAGCCTCCTTTTCTGCGCGACCAGCTCAAGTAGCTAGTCTGCCGAGCCGGAAGAACTCCGATCGCTGGAAAATCACTAGCGGTAAATGAGCACGGCGGGGTCGCGTATCCGGCAGCTTAGCGTGCGCTGATAAGGTGTGACCGAATATTACCGGATAGCCGACTCGCTTATTATCCGGCACTGCGGCCGAAACGGACTATTTCCTGTTCCGGTACCGCAGATCCGGACCGATCTAGCTTTGCCGAGCCAACTTCCGCCGCTCAGGGCAAAACGACCGGAATCATTGATACACGCGCAATGGGACCCGTGTCCAGGTAGAGTCTCCGGCGGCCGGACGATGATAGGGAGCGAGATGCTAAGTAGCATTGCCAGCGCGGCCCGGGCGAGACGCCGACTCGCTTGGGAGGCACGACAAGTCGGACTGCACGCACTACTGCAGGACTCGCCCGGCTGTCCGCACTGGCCATCCGCCGCCCGGATTACACGCGAATCCGTACTTGCCGTGATCAGCTGGATATCTCCTTTCGCTATCCGTCCCAGCTGATGCCCGCGCTGGTCGTATTCCGGGACCTACTTGAGCCAGAGCTAGGGCTGCTGGCCACGATGCTCGGCCCCGGCAAGGTGGCCATCGACGTGGGCGCCTCGATCGGGACATGGGCAATGTCAGCGGCTCGCACCTGTGCGATGGTGCACGCATGCGAGCCCGATCCGGTCAACCGTGAGATGCTCGAATCTAATATTCAGGCTAACGGGCTCGGCAGCCTGGTCAGGACATATGCCATCGACTCGGCGAGCATCCGGGAATGGGCAGTCTCGTTGCCGCGGATCGACGATACCTGAACCGCGTTACAGAGGTCACCGGAAAAATTTACGATGGCTTTCCGGTTAGTACTGCCGCCCAATTCGTTGATGAGCTGGGCATCGATCAGGTGGATATCCTCAAAGTGAACACCGCTGGCGGAGATCACGCCGTCGGCTCGGTGCGCTAGATCTATTTAAAGCCCGGCGAATCAAGCTCGCGATGGTTCTGGATGGCCTGGAAGCCCGGCCACTACTCGAGAGCTCCGAGCGTTCTCCTATGAAATTGGCGTCTACGACAGTGATCTCGGCAGATCCACCTCGGTGCCGAGTTCTGCTGACCTCGACGCGGCCCGTCCCAGTCCGATGAATCGCTATGTCCTCGTCCGCAGCGACGACACCTGACCTGGATTAAGCGCAGCGCCCTGACCCGCTCTCGCCCGGCAGGGCAACCGCCGGCTTGCCGAGTGGACGTCAAGTCCTGCCTATTCCGCAGCAGTATACTTGCGCTTCCATGCACCCGGAGGTGGTACTTTCCCCTCGTCCTGAGCGCTGGATCGGAGGCTGCTGAACCTACCGCTGCCCAGCCACATATTGCCGGTCCAGGCATTGCCGCTTCCGGCCATGTCCGTAGAACACGGCGGGGCCGTCCTTTCCGCCCCGCGGATAATAGCGCCTGCTGAATCTGTTGTTGCTGATGACGATGTTGGAGGTGGCGTTGCCCTGGCTGGCGCCGCAGTACACGCTGTAGGCGCCGCCCGCGAGCAGGTTGTTCTCGATGGTCTTGTTCGCGACGGCCTGGCCGCTGCTGGCTGCCTCCAGGGTGATGTCGTCGGTCTGCCCGAGGTTGGTGAAGATCGTGTTCCGCTGACAGTCAGCGCCTGGTGTCCCGCCGTTGGAATGACCCCGTTGATGTGGTCACCGGCGATGAACCCAGGTTGTGGATGTAGTTGCCCGCATAAGCCCGGCCGAGATCTGCACGCCCGTCCGGCCATCGAGATGTTGTTGTTCTGCACCGACCAGGCCGGGGAATCACCGTAGACGTCCTTGACCCCGACCATCCGGCCAGATCTGGTGTTGACGCCGCTGATAGTCGAGTTCTCGATCGTGACGTTCCTGGTGTGCCGCAGGCTGATCCCGAACGAGGACCGCCCGCTGTTCACCACCCGCACATGGTTGATCGTGACGTTGGAGGCGGTGATATCCAGGTTGTGCGGGATGTACAGCCCGGTCAGCACCGCGCCGTTCCCGTCGACCTCCACCCAGCCACGGGAATCCCAGTGCCAGCCCGGCCCGCTGGAGACCTGGCCGGGCACCGTCTTCAGGGCCATCCCTGACGGCACCCCGGTATTCGTCGCATCAGGGAACCCGCATTCATGCGGGACGGCTTCGCACCTGCCCGCGACCGGGTGACCCGGCGCAGCGGGCGGGACTGCAGCCGGCGGGACTGAGGTGCCAGTCCGGTGCGCGCGGATGACAACGACCGCCACGAGAGCGACCGCCAGGGCAAGACCGAGCCCGGCGACGGGTAAACGCGCCTTCAGTGGAACCTCCCACTCTCGCCCTGCGGGCACTCGGCCTGCCGCACGCTCGCCACGAGGCAAGCATGCGCGATTCCGCTACATCAGGGTGGTTAGATTACTACCCTACGCACGCACCATGCCCCCGGTGCAGAAATATCGAACGCCCGCCCTGGCGCAGCACCCGGGCAGTAACATGCTGGCCGTTGGTCACGTAAGGTAATCCATCAGACACGCAGCGATGCGAGCTGCACCACCTCAGGAGGCCGTTCATGCGACGAGTGCCGCGGCAAGGCGATAGCGCGCGCCGCTACCAGGCGGCGCATTCGCCAGGTCGCTCCGTCGTGGTACTCGGGATGCACCGGAGCGGCACTTCGGTGCTGACCAGAGTGATCAACCTGCTCGGCCTGCAGTTGTGCCGCGAGGACGACATCTACACCGCGCCGGACAACCCGACCGGCCACTGGGAGAGCGTGTCGCTTGTCGCGTTCAACAACCGGCTGATCGACGTACTCGGCGGCAAGCCCGCGGCGCCGGCGATGCCCGCGACGGCTGGGAGCGTAACCCGGAATAGCCGGCCTGCGTCAGGAAGCCCGGGCGGTCTTCATGCGTGCTCATCCCGCAACGCCATGGGTCTGGAAGGATCCGCGGACGTGCCTGTTACTGCCATTCTGGCGGTCGGTGTGGGAGCAGGCCCCGGTTGCGGTCTTCGTTCACCGGGAGCCGCTGGAGGTTGCGCTGTCCATGCGCCGGCGAGACGGATTCGGCAAGGCACACTGCGTCGCGCTGTGGGAGCGCTACGTCCGTACCGGCTTGCGCGCAGCCGACGGCTTACCGCTGGTGACGGTCCGGTTCGAAGAGCTAATGACAGATCCGGTGGCTGCGGTGCGGAGCTCAGCGCTCACCTTGCGGCTCTCGGCGTGCCGACTCCCGGCGACGCGGCCGAGGCAGCCCGATTCGTATCGGCCGAGCAGGTGGCGAATCGGCAGCCGAGCCTGCGCCTTGCGGAGGATCCGGATGCGACCGAGCAGCCAGCGAGCCCTGCTGACGGCCATTGACGCGTTGCCGGAGGCCGCTGCTCATTTCGCCGCCGCCGATCTCGGCGCCGAGAGCGCCTCGACGACAGAACTTCTCGATGCGATCCGCGAGCGCGACCACCCGACGTTCCGGGTTGCTGCCCGGGAGGTGCTGCCCGCGTTCCGGCGCCGCCGGGGAGGCCTTTCCGGCGCCGCCGGCCGGGCCGGGTGACGGCGCGCGACGTCAGCGTCACCCGCCTCCTGGGCGGGTGACGCTGACCGTGTCAGGGCTGGCCGAGCTACCAGGTCACGGGCTCGGGATCGTCTGGCCTGTGCTGTCCCAGACGTTACCTGACCAGGTATTTCCCTGTCCGCTTGAGGTGAAGTATCCCACCGGGCCGAACTGGCCGCTCTGCGGGTAGTAGAGGTTGCTGAACCTGTTGTTGGTGATCGTGATGTTGCTGCTCGCGCCCTGGACCCGTCGCCGCCGTAGATCGGCGTAGCTGCCGCCGGCCAGCAGGTTGTTGTTGACGACGCGGTTGGTCTGGACGCCGAAGTCCTGGAACAGGCTGACCGCGTCGGTCTGGGTGAGGTTGTTGAAGACGGTGTTGTGCTGGATCGACAGCAATCCCGCGGTGCCGCCGCCGTTGGAGGTGATCCCGTTGATGTGGTCACCGGAGATGTAGCCCATGTTGTGGATGTAGTTGCCCTGGACCAGCCCGGACTCCAGTTGCACGCCGGTCGAGGTCATCGAGATGTTGTTGTTCAGGACCGACAGGCCGGTGGAGTCAGCGTAGATGTCCTTGATCCCCACCAGCAGCCGGCCGGAACCGGCGTTCACGCCGCTGATGGTCGAGTTCTCGATCGTGACGTTCGCGGTGTGCCGCAGGCTGATCCCGAACGATGTTCGCGCCGCTCTGCACCATCTGCACGTGGTTGATCGTGACGTTGGAAGCGGCGATATTCAGGTTGCTGGTGAGCGACAGCCCGGACAGCACCGCGCCGTTCCCGTCGACCTCCACCCAGCCCCGGGGATCCCAGTGCCAGCCCGTCCCGCTGGAGACCTGGCCAGGCACCGTCTTCAGGGCCATCCCGGACGGCACCCCGGTATTCGTCGCATCAGGGAAACCGCAGACGCTCGGATTGGCCGCGCAGTTGTTGGGCGTGGTGGCCGCGTGCCCGGCCGGCGACAGGTACGAGACGCTGACGAAGCCGGCTGCGGCGACCAAGGCTCCGGTCACGCCGAGGACGGCGATCAGCCGCCTGCGGCCGTGCCGACGGGGCCGCGGGCTCGGTGCCGGTGCTGGCACTGTCGTCGCGGGTTGTGTCGGTGTGCTCAGACTTGGCGGACATGACATTTCCTTCTTTCCTTGACTTGCCCTGCAGTCACGTCCACTCTCGTCAATCAGCCAGGTATCCCCCCAGAGGCGAACTCCTTGCGCTGGGAGAGGATTTATCCTCGTCTTTTCGGCCCGGGTATTACGACCCGGGCCTTCCGGCCCGGCCGGAAGGCAAGAGACCAGCCCGGCCGGAAAGCAGCCAACGGCCCGCGCGACGACGGGTGAGGCAGGCGGCGCCCGGTCAGTCGTTCTGGTGCGCTGAAAGCCGGGCGGCGAAGGCCGCGGCCTGGGTGCGGCGCTGCATGCCCAGCTTGGTCAGCAGCGACGACACGTAGTTCTTCGCGGTCTTCTCGGCCAGGAACATCCGCTGGGCGATCTGCCGGTTCGTCAGGCCCTCGCCGACCAGGTCCAGCACCTTCCGCTCCTGGTCGGTCAGCGCCGACACCGGGTCGACGCTGGTCATCTGATCACGCAGCCGCTCCATCACCCGCCGCGCGGCGTGCGCGTCCAGCGTCGACCGGCCGGCCGCGACCTCGCGCACCGCATGCACCAGATCCGCGCCGCAGGTCTGCTTCAGCACGTAACCCGCGGCGCCTGCCATGATCGCGCCAAGCAGCGCCTGGTCATCCCCGTAAGAGGTGAGCATCAGGCAGGCGGTCCCCGGCAGCGTCGAGCGGATCTCGCGGCAGATGGACACGCCGTCACCGTCCGGCAGCCGGACATCGAGCACGGCCACATCCGGCCGCAGGGCCGGCACCCGGTCGAGGGCCGTTGCCATGGTCCCGGCCTCGCCGATCACGTCGATGTCCGGTTCTGCGGTCAGGAGATCACGCACGCCCCGGCGGACGATCTCGTGATCATCAAGCAGGAACACGCTGATCCGGGTCTGGTCAGCGCCGCTCTTCAACCGCGCCCGCACGGACCATGCTGGCCGTGCCGACGGCACCGGCACTCGCCCCGCCCCGACCGGCGCCGCCCCGCCCGCCGCTGTGCATCATCTGCGATCGCCCCCCGCCGCACCGCCACGCCGCGATTCGCGGTGAACGGCCCGCCACGGGCGCTCCGTCAGCAACCGCCCCCGATAAGAACGAACCGTCTTGCATCATGTTACTCTAGGTAGTTGAAAACACACTAATCGTTACATCAGTGCTCCGGCGCCAGCGGATCACGCCCGGCGAAGTGGCCGGCGGCGCCGAAAGGGGCTGAACATGGCGACATTCAACTCCAGCGGCCCTCGAGTCCTCGTCGTCGATGACGTCGACGAGATGCGGACCCTGATCCACCGCGCGCTCAGCGCCAGGGGATACCAGGTCGACGTGGCGGCCAGCCTCGCCCAGGCGCGTGCGCTGGACCCAGCCCGGTATGACGCGGTGCTCGTCGATGCAGGCCTCGGCCGGGAGCACGGCGTCGACCTGATTGAGGCGCTGCGGTCAGCGAATCCGGCCGCGGCCGGGCGCTGCCTGGTGATGACCGGCGGGTCCGCTGACACGATCCCGGCCGGCGTCCCGCGCCTGGTCAAGCCGTTCCATATCGCGCAGCTACTCGAGGCCCTGCGCGCGCTGCAGCGGCCGCCGGCGCGCCCGGCCCGGACCCGGAACCAGGCTCAGCCCCAGGATCTGTCCCGGCCGCGCGACCTGCTGCTGGCGCGGACTACCAGCTCCGTGGGTGCGCGGCCTGGTGGCGCTTCGGCGCCGGCCAGGCGCGAATTCACCGGTTCGGCGGGTCCCGGTGACGCGGGCACCGGCCCGCACGCCGGCACCCGCGCCGGGCTGCGCACGAGCACCGTCCCCGGCCCCGGCGTTCCGCGGCCGGCGTCCGCGCCGAACGGGCGCCCTGCCTGCGCAGGCCGGCCCCGCGACCACCGGGCCAGCGGCGGCCGAGCCGGCCACCTGGCAGCTGCTGCGCCTGATCCGCCGGCTCCGCAGCCGCGAGCGCCATGAGCTTGTCGACTTCCTGCACGACGGCCCGATCCAGGAACTGGCCGCCGCCAGCATCGACTTGCAGGTCATGGCCCGGTCGGCCGGACCAGACCTGGCACCGCGGCTGGCGGCGACGCAGCGGCAGCTGGACATGGCAGCCAGCTCGCTGCGCTGGCTCGTTGACGGGCACTGGCCGTTCCTGCTGCCGGAGGCCAGGCTGGCCGACGCCGTCCGGGCAGCGGACCGCCTGGCTGCTCGCGACGCCGGCGACCATGCTCGCCGACAAGCCGCCGGCCAAGCTGACCACGGCGGAGATAACGGTCGTCGCCGACGTGGCCGAGCTCATGCTGCTCGGTATGCTGCCGGCCAGCCCGCACCTGCAGGCGCAGATAGCGGTGCAGTCCGGGGCGGACCACATCCAGATCGAGCTCACCCTGACCGCCGCCGGCGGCGGCGAGCTTTCGGCCTGCGACCCGGCGCCGGCCCGGGCCGCGCTGGCTGAGCTAGCCGCCGCGCTCGGAGCCACCGCACACGCGGACCTCGCTGACCGGCGCTGGCGGGCCCGCATCCTGCTGCCCAGGCAAGCCGACGTAGCTCCCGTTAAAAAAGTCAAAGAATTAAATATTTTTAACGGTTATCAGGGGTGTCGATGTGAAGTATCTCGATGATCGGCGATCGGTCGCACTGCTTGAGGCGGCTCCGGACGCCATGATCTGCGTGGCCGCTGACGGGCGGATTGCTCTGGTCAACGCCCAGGCCGAGCACCTGTTCGGATACCGGCGCGAGGAGCTGGCCGGCCAGCCCATCGAGATTCTCGTGCCGGACGGGGCGCGGGCCGTGCACCCGGAGCACCGGGCCAAGTACATGACAGCGCCGACGTTGCGGCCGATGGGCGCCGGGATAGAGCTGTCCGCCCGCCGCAAGGACGGCAGCACGTTCCCGGCCGAGATATCGCTGTCCGCCATTAATACCGACGAGGGGCTCCTGGTCACCGCCGCGGTCCGGGACGTGACCGAGCGGCGGGAGATCCAGGCCGAATGGCAGCGCCTCAAGTCGCAGAACGAGCGGGAGCGGCTGGAGGGCCAGTTGCACCAGTCACAGCGGCTGGAGAGCCTGGGGCAACTGGCCGGCGGGGTGGCGCACGACTTCAACAACCTGCTCGGGGTCATCTCCAACTACGCGGCGTTCGTCAGCGAGGAGGTCGCGAAGGATCCGCCGCAGGTACAGTGGCAGGCCGTCCGCGCGGACATCGAGCAGGTCGAGAAGGCTGCGCAGCGGGCCGCCGTGCTGACCCACCAGCTGCTGGCGTTCGCGCGCCGCGAGGTGGTCCAGCCGCGCGTGCTCAGCCTCAACGACATGATCGCCGACGTTGAGCAATTGCTTATCCACACCCTCGGCGAGCATATTGAGCTGGTCACCAGCCTGGCGCCCGAGCTCGGCCCGGTGCTCGCCGACGGCGGCCAGATCGAGCAGGTGCTCGTCAACCTCGCGGTGAACGCCAGGGACGCCATGCCCGGCGGCGGGACGCTGACCGTGGAGACGACCAACACGCATGTCGACGAGGCATACGCAGCCGACCGGGCCAACCTGACTCCGGGCAGGTACGTCAGCCTGAAGGTCAGCGACACCGGGGCGGGGATACCGAAGGACGTCATCGAGCGGGTCTTCGAGCCGTTCTTCACCACCAAGCCCAAGGGCGCGGGTTCCGGCCTCGGGCTGGCCACCGTGTACGGCATCATCACCCAGGCCGGCGGGACCGTGCGGATTCACTCCGAGCCAGGGATCGGCACCACCTTGACGGTGCTGCTGCCCGTCACGACTCGGACCGACGGCGCGGAGCAGCCGCCGGCGGCGGAATCCGACGGCAGCGGCGAGGTCGTGCTGATCGTGGAGGACGAGCCCGCGATGCGGGAGGTGACCCGGCGGATGCTGGCCCGCGGTGGCTACCAGGTGCTGTCCGTCGCCACCGGCAGCGAGGCGGTAGACATCGTCAGCGGCCAGCAGCACCACGTCGACGTGCTGCTGACCGACGTGGTGATGCCGAAGATGCTGGGCAAGGAGGTCGCCAGCCGGGTCCGGGCCTGCCAGCCGGACGTCCGGGTGCTTTACATGTCCGGCTACACCCAGGGCCTGCTGAGTGCCCAGGACGTGCTGGAGCCCGGGGTTTACCTGATCGAGAAGCCCTTCGCCAAGACCGCGCTGCTGGCCAAGCTGCGCGAGGTGCTCGCCGGGCCGGGCTGACCGGCTGACCGGCCGGGCCAGCCCGGCGAGCCGCCATTTGCCCCACGGTGTACGGACATATCTTAGTTAATAATGCGTTGAGCTTAATATAAGAGTAAAAATGGAAAGCGCGGAAATGTCATTCTAGCGCGAACATATTAATTCCCAACGCGCCGCTAAATTGCTACCTGATTCGCGGCTGACCGACATAATGCTGTCGCGTGACAACCATCGTTATTCCAGCTCACAACGAGAGCCGAGTGATCGGCCGGCTGCTCGAACAGCTCATGCCGGCCGCACCATATACCGAATTCGACATCATTGTCGTGGCCAATGGCTGCAAGGACGACACGGCCGACGTGGCGGCATCTTTCGGGCCAAGCGTCCGAGTCCTTTCGATTCCCGTCGCGTCCAAGTTTGCCGCATTTGCCGCCGCAGATCGGGTGGCCGGAGATTTCCCGCGCATATACGTCGACGCGGACGTCGAACTGAGCATCACCGATGTCCGGGCGCTGACGGCGGCACTGCGTGTGCCAGGCGTGCGCGCGGTAGCCCCAGAGCGGGTGCTTGACCTGGCGGCCAGGCCCTGGACGGTGCGCTGGTACTACGCCGTCTGGACCCGGCTGCCCGAGGTCAGGCGCGGGCTCTGGGGCCGCGGCGTCATCGCCGTGAACGAGGGCGGCCAGCGGCGGATGGCCGGCCTGCCGCCGCTGCTCTTGGACGACCTCGCCGCAGCGCTGCTGTTTGCGCCGCACGAACGGGCCGTCGTGCACGGTGCCCGGGTCATCATCCATACCCCGCGGACGGTGGCTGACCTGCTGCGCCGCCGAGTTCGCAGCGCAACGGGCATGGCTCAGCTCGAGCAGGCGGACGCGCCGGAGCCGACCGCGCGAACGCGGATGTCTGACCTGATCGAGATTGTCCGGCACGAGCCGCGGATGGTGCTGCCGGTGGCGTTCTTCCTTTCCGTGGCCGTTCTGGCCCGGCTGCGGGCACGGCGAGCGGTGGCCCGCGGCGACTTCGCCACCTGGTGCCGGGACGAGAGCAGCCGCCGCAGCCCGGCTGTTGACGGCGTGATCGTGGGTCACAGCGCGGTCCGGAGATAAGCGGCCCCGGAGATAAGCGGCCTGGAGATAAGCGGCCCGGAGATAAGCGGCGATAATGGCCGGTCCAGAACCCGGATACCAGCATAAGTCCGGGTATTCCCGCCGATCGCGCATCCGCGCCGTTCGTCGCGGATGCACAGCCGGCAGAGTTCCGCGAAAGGCCGGCATCACCTCCAGAAAATTGTTACTCTCTGTTGCAGTCCGATTACCCGTAGTGACCTTTCCGGCCTTGTGCTGAATTAAGGCTGGTAAGACCCGGATCGGGCAAGGTAGTGCAGCGGTCAGAGTAAATCCGGCGCGAGCCGTCCGCAGGCTCGAACCGGAACCCGCCCCGCCGCCAGAGTGCCGTATGCGCACGGCTCAGCGGGCCGGACGGGAACAGCCAGGAAATGGCGGGCTTAGGCACCGGAAAGGAGCTCTCGGAGCGGTATGAGCGTTACCGGCAACATAGTCGATACAGATCGCGGAATTGCCGAGGAAGACCGCAGCATCATCCGGGCAGAACGCGGCATTGCGGAGACAGGTCGCCGGCCGGCGGACGACCCGGGGTCAGCGGGGTTAGCGGCACCCGGCACGACGGCATGGACGGCCGGTTACCTGCGCCGGGCCGCGGCCGTCGACGGCGGCTGCGCCCTGGCGGCCGGCCTGCTGGCCGCCAGGATCCGGTTCGGGGGCGAAGGCAGCGTGCCCATCGCCTATCTGGGTTTCACCTGCGCGCTGCCGGTTCTGTGGTGCGCGGCCGTGCTGCTGGCCGGCGGCTACGACTCACGGTTCATCGGGCTCGGCTCCGATGAGTTCCGCCGGGTGCTCAATGCCGCGGTCACCTTGATGGCGGGGGTGGCGATCCTGGCCTACTCGGCGAAGCTCGACCTGGCCCGCGGCTACATGGCCATCGCCCTGCCGTCGGCGGGAGTGCTCGACCTGACCGGCAGGCAGTACCTGCGCAAGCGCCTGCACCGGCAGCGCCGCAGCGGGTCCTGTACCCGCAGGGTGATTGCCGTCGGGCACGCCGCCGCGGTCACCGACCTGGCGACCAGGCTGCACAGGGACAGCCATCACGGGCTGTCGGTGGTCGCTGCCTGCCTGGCCGCCGAGACGGATTCCGGCGAGTCCGGCGTTGTCCCGGTGGCCGGCGGCCTGGATGGCGTCACCGAGGCCGTCAGCCGCTTCGGCGCCGACACGGTGGCCGTGCTGGCCTGCCCGGAGATGGACGGCGCGCGGCTGCGCGAGCTGGCCTGGGAGCTGGAGAAGACCGGCACCGACTTGTGCGTCGCGGCCGCGCTGCTCGACGTCGCGGGCCCGCGGACAACCATCCGCCCGGTCGCCGGGCTGCCCTTGCTGCACCTGGACCACCCGGAACTGGCCGGCGGCAAGCAGGTCGTCAAGAGCGTGTTCGACAAGGCCATCGCCGCGGCGGCGCTGCTCTGCCTGGCACCGCTGCTCGCTGCCATCGCGCTGACGATCTGGCTGGCCGACGGCGGCCCGGTGTTCTTCCGGCAGACCAGGGTCGGCAAGGACGGCGTTGCCTTCACGCTCTACAAGTTCCGCACGATGGTGGTCGACGCGGAGCGGTGGAAGCCGCTGCTCGCCGCGCGGAACGACGCCGATGACGTGCTGTTCAAGATCCGCCGGGATCCGCGCATCACGCGGCCGGGCAGCTGGCTGCGGCGATGGTCGCTGGACGAGCTTCCGCAGCTCTTCAACGTGCTGCTCGGGGACATGTCCCTGGTCGGGCCGCGGCCCGCGCTGCCGGAGGAGGCCGCGCGCTACGGCGACCTGATGCGGCGCAGGCTCGCCGTCACGCCGGGCCTGACCGGCTTGTGGCAGGTCAGCGGGCGGTCTGACCTGTCGTGGGACGACGCGGTCAGGCTCGACCTCAGATATGTGGAGAACTGGTCGCTAGCTCTTGACCTGCAGATTCTCTGGAAGACCGGGTCGGCGGTCATCCGCGGCGCCGGGGCCTACTGACTTCCGCGGAGGCCACGCTTCCGCGGAGGCCACGCCAGCTCAGCAGAGCAGGTCTTGCCCAGCGCGGTGTCATGAGCTGAATGATGACTGGTCGGCATTGAACGGGGGGCCGGCGTTGATCGACGGGGCGGCGCGAGCTGTGGCGCGGCGCGCCGCTTCGGGCGGGACGGCGCTGGCCCTGGCCGCGGCGGCCTGCGTGGCTGTCCAGGTCGCGCTGGCGCCCGCCGCGTCCGCGGCATCATCGCCGCATGCGACAGCGATCGCTGGCGGGACCAGTCATTCGTGCATGATCCGCGGCGGGAAGGCCTTCTGCTGGGGCACCAACACGTTCGGCCAGCTCGGAAACAACTCGACCGTCAGCAGCACCACGCCGGTGGCCGCTTACACCGGCGGCGCGCTGGCCGGCAAGACCCTGACGCAGGTCACCGCCGGCACCGGGTTCACTTGCGCACTTGACAGTTCTGGTGCTGCCTACTGCTGGGGTAACAATACGAACGGGCAGCTCGGGAACAACTCGACGACGCAGAGCAACGTGCCAGTGGCCGTGACTACCTCCGGCGCGCTGGCCGGGCATACCCTGACGCAGGTCACCACCGGGCAGAGCCTCGCGTGCGCGGTCGACGCCGTGGGCGCCGCCTACTGCTGGGGCGCCAACGGCAGCGGCCAGCTGGGCGACAGCAACAACTTCCAGAGCCTGGTGCCGGTACCGGTGACGACCAGCGGGGCGCTGGCCGGCAAGACCCTGACCCAGGTCACCGCAGGCGGCGCCTTCGCCTGTGCGCTGGACACCGCGGGCGCCGGCTACTGCTGGGGCGCCAACGGAAACGGCCAGCTGGGAAACAACTCGACGCTCGGGAGCCTGCTGCCGGTGGCGGTGTCCACGTCCGGTGTCCTGGCCGGCAAGACGCTGACGCAGATCTGCGCGGGTTTCAACGACAACAACATGTGTGCGCTTGACAGCTCAGGCGCGGCCTACTGCTGGGGGACCAATGGCAGCGGCCAGCTCGGCAACCCCGCCACGGCGATTAACTTCAAGGTACCGGTGGCGGTGCTGTCGCCTGCGGGAACGATCTCGGCCTGCGCGGCTCACACCTGCACGGTCCGCAATGGCAGCGCCTTCTGCTGGGGTGACAACGCTACCGGCGAGCTCGGGAACAACTCGACCACGCAGAGCAGCGTGCCGGTCGCGGTCACCGCTGCCGACGTGCTGGCCGGCAAGACGCTGACGCAGATCACCACGGGCAATGGCTTCACCTGCGCACTGGACTCGGCGGGCGCCGCCTACTGCTGGGGCAATGACGGCAGCGGCCAGCTCGGCAACAACTCCACCACCCAGAGCACCGTCCCGGTCGCGGTCACCACCTCGGGGGTACTGGCCGGCAAGACTTTGACCCAGGTCACCGCCGGCGTCAAGTTCGCCTGTGCGCTGGACAGCACAGGAACCGCCTACTGCTGGGGGCACAATACAGAGGGCGAACTCGGGAACAACTCCACCGCCGACAGCCATGTCCCGGTGCCGGTGACCGCCTCCGGGGTGCTGGCCGGCAAGACCCTGACCCAGATCACCGCAGGTGCCGCGCATGCGTGCGCTGGATACTGCGGGAGCGGGGTACTGCTGGGAGGATAACAGCGGCGGCGACCTGGGCAACGGCACGACCGTGCCGAGCAGCGTGCCGGTGACTGTGTCCGGGTCAGCCGTCCTGCCCGGGCCGCCCACCGGGGTCACCGCCACTCCCGGCGATACCACCGCCGCGATCTCCTGGACCGCGCCCGCATTCCTCGGCACCGGGACCCTGACCGGCTACACCGCCACCGCCTCCCCCGGCGGCGCCTCCTGCGCCACCACCACCGCCACCGCCTGCACCATCACCCGGCTGACCGACGGCACCACTTACACCATCACCGTCATCACCCACACCACCGCCGGGGACTCCCCGCCCGCCACCCCGGTCACCGTCACCCCCATCGGGTTCCTGTCCATCACGGTCCCCGCCGCCGCCACCCTGCCCGGCAACTCCTCCGGCAGCACCACGACCGCTCAGCTCGGTACCGTCACCGTCACCGACAACCGAGGGCAGCCCACCGCCGCCTGGACCGCCACCGTCACCAGCACTGCCTTCACTACCGGCAGCACACCCCAGACCATCCCGCCCAGCCACATCCGCTACTGGTCCGGGCCTGCCAGCGCCACCACCGGCACCGGCACCTTCACCCCGGCCAGCCCAACGCGGCCGCCGCCGTGAACCTGGCCACCACGCGGACCGCCTTCACCCTTGCCGCCGGCAGCCCCCTCAATACCGCGTCCTGGAACCCGACCCTGTCAGTCCAGGTACCGGCATCAGCCGTAGCCGGTACCTACACCGCTACCATCACCCACTCGGTCGCCTGACGGCTCGAGTAAAAGGATGACCGTAGGTAATCATCAGCTACTGATAGTGATGCTACGGTGCTGTCTTCCGCCGGCAGCTGCAGGCCTGCTACTCGGGGGGTAGTTTCGTGCGAAGGTCATTTTTAGCGCTGCTCGGCATCGCGGTGACGGTGGCCGGCCGGTCGTCTGGCCGGGCGGCGGCACCGGCCGGAGCGTCCACCACCGGCTCCACGACGGCGACGTTCAGCATCGTCAGCGGGGCACTTTCGATCTCGGTACCCGGTGCTACCAATCTCGGCAGTGTGCCATCGGGCAATACGGTGCTGTCGGCCCTGCTCGGGAACGTCGAAGTTGTCGACGCGCGGGCTGGCGACGATGTGGGCTGGACCACGACAGTCTCGTCAACCGACTTCGCGAACAACAACGGCGATCCGGACGATGTCATCCCGGCCAGCGACGTGACCTACGACCCCGGTCAGGCGATCGCGAGCACGGGCACGGGTGTCTTCACGCCTGGGCCAGGTGGCAGCATGGCCTCCCCGCAGAACGGCGTTCTCCGCTGCCTCCGAGGTCGGCAATACATCGGTGACCTGGGATCCGCAGATCACCGTGCAGATCCCGCCTGGCGTGATCGCCGGAACCTATACCGCCACGATCACCCACTCCGTCGCCTGATCGCGCGGTGATGATCATGCGCCGCTCCTTAGCGGTACTCTGGCTGGCGGCCATGGCCTCGGCCGTGGCCACCGGCCCGGCGGCAGCCGCTGCCGGGCCGCACCCGCCGAAGCTGGGCAGCATCGGCATCCAGCTGATGAACGCGCCGGTCAGCGAACGGGCCAACCCGCTCGCCCGGATCTACATCATCGACCACCTGGCCCCAGGCACCACGATCCACCGCCGGATTCAGGTTGCCAACTCCAGCAGGTCGGCGGCGCACCTGACCGTTTACCCGGCCGCCGCGTCTATCGCGCATGGCCAGTTCCTGTTCGCGCCGGGCCATAAGCAGAACCTGATGACCACCTGGGTGCACATGAGCAGGCCTGTGCTCCCGCTGGCGGCCGGGCAGCGCGGCCGGGAGGTCGTCACGATCCGGGTCCCGCGCAACGCGCCGCCCGGCGAGCAGTACGGGGTCATCTGGGCCCAGGACCGAGGCCACGACCGGGCACACCCGAACATAGGCCTGGTCAACCGGGTCGGCATCCGGATCTACCTGTCGGTCGGCCCCGGCGGTCCGCCGCCGTCGAACTTCACCATGACGCCGCCGGTTACGAGCCGGGGCGCGAACGGCCGCGTGCTCGTGACCGTGCAGACGCACAACACGGGTGGCCGGGCGCTCAACATCGGCGGAACGATCACCCTGGCCAGCGGGCCGGGCGGCCTGCACGCGGGACCGTTCCTGCTGGCCTCTGGCGCGACCATCGCACCAGGCCAGTCTGCGCCAGTGAAGTTCGCGCTCAGCGGCAGCATTCCCAACGGCCCATGGCATGCGCTGATCAAGCTCCAGAGCGGCCTCGTCGCCCGCACCGAGCAATCGACCATCGACTTCAGCGCCCGGACCGCAGGCAGCGGGTTCCCGGTAGCCCCGGCAGCCGGACTCTCGCTGCTGGCACTGATCATCATCGCCGGCCTGATCATCCGGTCACGCCGGCCGCTCTCGCGGCGGATCGGTGGTGCGCGAGGCTCCGTCCGGCAATCCTGACATGAGGCGAGAAATTTCCTTCCCGGCGCTCGCGCGGCGGATCGCCTCGCGTGCCCTGGCTGCGGCACTGCTGGTCAGCGCGGTCGCCGTCGCCGGGACGGTATCCGCGCCGAGCGCGTTAGCTGCCGGGACGGTGCTGTTTAATCAGCCGTTCCATGACAACACCGTGGACGGCACGGCGGGTTCGGTGTCACTCCCGGCGACACCGAGCAAGACCAACGTCGCCTGCCTGTCGGCCGCCGGCAACGCCACCGCTAACCCGCTGGCCAGCTGCGGCACCTCGACGGATGCGCAGGGTTCCGGCAAGCTTCGGCTCACCTCGAACGCGGCCGGGCTGGAAGGCGGGATCTTCGCCAGCACCAGCGTCCCTACCTCGCAGGGCCTGGACGTGACCTTCAACTCCTACCAGTACGGCGGCAACGGGGCAGACGGGATGGCTTTCGTGCTGGCCGCCGTCGATCCGGCCAACCCGGTCACGCCTTCGGTCATGGGGCAGTCCGGCGGGTCGCTCGGCTACTCGGCCGAGAACGGGAACACGACCGGTCTGAGCCACGGCTACCTGGGAGTCGGCATCGACCCCTTCGGCAACTTCAGCAACAAATTCGAGGGAACGGGCTGCACCGACCCGGCCAACATCGCGCAGCGAATGCCCGGGCAGGTCGTCGTGCGCGGGCCCGGCAACGGCACCGTCGGGTACTGTCCGGTGGCGAGCAGCGCAGCGACGGCTACCTCACCGTCGCTTACCCTGCGCGCCACGACCAGGGCCGCGTCGCTGGTCCCGGTCGAGGTGGTCTTCAACCCGGCGTCGTCACCGGTGACGACGGCGTCCGGGCTGGTGGTGCCGGGCGGTGACTACGACGTCACGTTCACCCCGATAGGGGGCACGGCCAGGAGCCTGGTGGGCGCGCTGCCGGTGGTCCCGTCCGGGCTTTACCCGGCGAGCTGGGTGAATGCCAGCGGGCTTCCTAAGCAGCTGGCGTTCGGCTGGGTGGGGTCCACCGGCTCGGTGACTGACTTCCATGAGCTCGATAACGCGGTGGTCAGTACCCTGAACCCGGTGCCGCAGCTGGCGGTCTCGCAGACCAGCTACGCGGCGGCAACGCTGGCGGCGGGCAGCCCGGTCACCTACAACGTCACGGCGAGCTCGTCCGGGGCGGCGGAGAACCAGCCGGTGACCATGACAGAGACTCTGCCGGCTGGGCTGCTGCCGGTGAGCGCATTTGGTACGGGATGGGCCTGCGGGGCGCCGAGCGGGCAGCAGATTTCGTGCACGAACAGCACCAGCCCGTTCACCAGCGGCACGATCACGGTGAACGGCGTGGTCAACTCGGGCAGCGTCACCCCGGCCCTGATCCAGTCAAGCACAACAGCGGTCGCGTCCTCCGGCGACGCCAACCCGGCGACATCCTCGAGCGCCCCGCCCGGCACGGTCCCGGCCACGCCAGTGGTCACCGCCATCACCCCGGCCAACGGCGCGGCCGGCGGCGGCAACGATGTCACGGTCACCGGCACCAATCTCGGCGGGGCCACGGCGATCGAGATCGGCACCACCGCCGAGTTCGGGTCGGGGACACCGGCCACCCTGGTGCCGTGCGCGGCCGGCCCGGCGGCCGGCTGCTTCACCATCACCAGCGGCACCAGCCTCGACATCTCATCGATGCCCGCCCACGCGGCCGGAGCGGTCACGGTCAAGGTCGTCAGCCTGGGCATCGCCGGCAGCGGCGGCTACACCTACAACCCGGGCCCGGCGCTGCTGTTCCCGCCGCCGCCGGGCGGCGAGGCCGGCGTGGCCTACAGCGACCAGCTGACCGTGACCGGCGGGACCAGCCCGTTCACCTGGTCAGTCAGCGCCGGGACGCTGCCGCCCGGCCTGACCCTCGGCGCCTCGACCGGGCTGCTGTCCGGAACGCCGACGACCGCGGGCAGCTTCACCTTCACCGTCAAGGTCACTGACCACTCCGGCCTGACCGACACCGCCCCGGTGACCATGGTCATCATCGCCGGGCCGTCGCTGAACTTCCCCACCCCGCCATCGGGCTGGACCAACACCGTCTACTCCGACACCCTGACCGTAACCGGCGGCACCAGCCCGTACGCCTGGACCATCAGCGCCGGGAGCCTGCCCGCGGGCATCAGCCTCAGCGCCGACGGGAACCTCACCGGCACCCCCACCGCGGCCGGCACCTCCAGCTTCACCGTCAAGGTCACCGACGCCAACGGCCAGACCGCCACCCAGGCCACCAGCATCACCATCGCTGCCGGGGTATCCACGACCTTCGCCGCCCCGCCGGCCGGGCAGGTCGCCATCCCCTACACCGACACGCTCACCGCGACCGGCGGCACTACCCCCTACACCTGGTCGGTCAACGCCGGCAGCCTCCCGCCCGGCCTCACCCTCAGCTCGGCCGGCGTGCTGGCCGGCACCCCCACCACCGCAGGCAGCTATACCTTCACCGTCAACGTGATCGACGCCAACAACGGCATCGCCACCACCTCGATCACCCTGACGATCATCGGCACCCTTACGCTCACCTTCACCCCGCCGCCCGCCGGGCAGGCCGGCGCCGCCTACGCCGACACGCTCACCGCGGCCGGCGGCACCACCCCGTACACCTGGTCAGTCAGCGCCGGGACCCTGCCCGCCGGCCTCACCCTGAACGCATCCACCGGGGTCATAGCGGGCACCCCCGCCGCCGCAGGCACCTCCAGCTTCACCATCAAGATCACTGATGCCGGTACCCAGACCGCGACCAAGGCCACCTCCATCACCATCACCGCCGGGCTGCTGGCCATCACCGTCCCGGCCACAGCCGCCCTGCCAGCCGCCTCGTCCGGTGGCGGCGCAACAAGCGCGCAGCTCGGCACCACGACCGTCACCGACAACCGCGGAACGACCGCCGCCGCATGGACCGCGACCGTCACCACGACTACCTTCACCACCGGCGGCGGAACCGCCGCCGAGACCATCCCGCTGACCCAGATCACCTACTGGGCCGGATCCGCAATTGCCACCACCGGCACCGGCACCTTCACCCCCGGCCAGGCCAACGCGGCCGCGGCCGTGAACCTCACCACGCCAAGAACCGCCTTCAGCCTCACCAGCGGCAGCGGCATCAACTCCGCAACCTGGAACCCCACCCTCAAGGTCACCATCCCGGCCGGCAACGTCGCCGGTACCTACACCGCCACCATCACCCACTCAGTCGCCTGAGGAATCCGAACTAGCCATCTCAGGGCGGGCGGCGGGGCTGCACCGCGCCAGCCACAACTGCCATCTGCCGGACTCCCGGTGACCTTCGTCCCTGGCCCGCTGATCATTTCCGCTGCTAGGCATGGGGCATGTTCGCCAGCCATGAGCTCATGCTCGACCTCGGTTACGAGGCCGCGCGCGCTCGGCTGGTGAACCTGACGCACGGCGGCTGGCTGGCCGCGTCTGGCCACGCCTACGATGACGGACTGGCTGGCCTGATCCGGGTTGGCCCGTTCGGTGCCGTCCCCGGCGCATCCAAGCTGGTCAGCGTCCACTTGCTGGAGCCTGTGCCCGACGCTGACGGCGTCAGGCTGCCACTGCGCTGGGAAGCTGCTGGCGCGGCGGGCAGGCTGTTCCCTGTGCTGGACGCCGACCTGACGCTTGTCCCGGCGGGCGACCGGACCCGGATGAGGCTGGACGGCGCGTACCGGCCTCCGCTGGCCGCAATCGGCGCAGGACTCGACCGGATCGTGCTCCACCGAGCCGCCGCAGCGACCATCCAGTCGCTGCTGACCCGGATCGCCGATGCCCTCGCCACCCCTGCGTCCGCAACAGAGGCAGCCGCGGGGCTCCGGCGGCTCACCGCCGATCCGGAGGCCTCTGGCCTGGCCTAATCCGGGGCAACCTTGCCGGGAGCAGCTACTAAGCCATCGGGAGCGCTTTCATAGGACTGGGGCTTGTGCTCATCGCAGCCATGACACGGTCATCCACGGCGGACATCGTCACCTGGCGGTACCCGCCGCCGTACGACTTTACGACTTGACCGACGCCGATCAGGCATTCACCGCGGACCGGCGGTGTCAGTGGCCAGCGTCAGCCCGCCGTGCGGTCGGGCGATCGAGGTCCCGTAGTTTTCTGTACACCACATGCCGGCGTAGCGGGCCCTCGTCGACGTCCAGGTCATCGAAGTCCTCGGCGGGATCGCTGGTCATTCCGATCCGCTGCATCACCGCCCGCGAGCGCATGTTCCTTTCCATGGTGACGGCGACGATCTCCGGCAGCCCGACGATGTCGAAGCCGTACTGCAGCGCTGCCAGCGCCGCCTCGGTGGCGTAACCGTGGCCCCAGGCCGGCCGCGCCAGCCGCCAGCCGAGCTCGACACCGGTGAACGGCATATCCGCGTCCACGGTGCCCAGCCCCGTGAAGCCGATGAACTCGCCGGACGCGCGGGCCTCCACGGCCCAGAAGCCGAAGCCGTAGCGGTCCAGGTCGTCCTGGAAGTTCAGCACCCAGGCCGAGGCCTGCTCGAAGGTCAGCAGCGGGCCGAGGTAACGCCGGACCTCCGGATCGGCGTTCATCGCCGCCCACGGCGCAAGATCGGACTCCTGCCAGCCGCGCATGATCAGTCGTTCAGTGCTGATCTCCGCCATCCGGCCAGCCTACGGGCAGCCGGTCAGGTCCAGGAAATGCTGTGGCGCACTCCTGTAAGACCCGCGGGCCCTGCCGGGAAACGTGGTGGATCGCGCGATCGCACACCTTCGAAGGTGTGCGATCACGCGATCCACCACCTTGGGTCAGGCATCCGCGCGGGCGGCGCGAGCCGGCACCGGCAGCCCGGACGACACCACCCGCCGCCGACCGCCCGCACGACACCACCCGCCGCACCAGCCTCAGCCGCAACCCGGGTCAGCGCTCGAATTCGGCACGGACGCCGACCAGGCGCACCGGGCGGCGGCCGGTGAACTGGCCGAGGGCGGCCAGCGCGCCTTGCTCGATCGCCGTTCCCAGCGCTGCCTCGTCGGCGGGCGGCACCGGGGCGGCGAGCGAATGCCCGTGCGTGCTGGTGAAGAACGGCGCGTACCTGATCTTCACCACGATGCGGATCACCGGCCGCTGCTCTTCGGTAACGTCGGCGGTCACCTGCCGGGCCAGCCGCACTACCTCGCCGCTGACTTCCGCCCAGTCCCGCAGGTCCTGCTGGAACGTGGTCTCCCGGCCGCGGGACCTGGGCACGTACGGCGTGTCGTCGACCCGGGACGAGCCGTGGCCGCGGGCGGTCAGCACCAGCCAGGGCCCGGTCACCGGGCCGAACCGGGCCGCCAGGGCGTCCGGATCAGCGTCCGCGAGCTCGCGGACGGTGCCGACACCGGCCTCGGCCAGCTTGTGCGCGGTCTTGGCGCCTATCCCCCACAGCGCATCAGGCGGCTGGTCGCCGAGCACCTCGAACCAGTTGTCCGCGGTCAGCCGGAAGACGCCGGCCGGCTTGCCGAAGCCGGTGGCCAGCTTCGCCTGCAGCTTGTTCTGGCCGATCCCGACCGAGCAGTCGAGCTGCGTGCTGGCCCGGACGCGATCAGCGACCTCGCGGGCGAGCGCCTCCGGATCGTCGGTCTCGACACCCAGGAACGCCTCGTCCCAGCCCATCACCTCCACGACCGCGTCGAGCTTCCGCAACACCGCCATGACCTGCGCGGACGCCGCCTCGTAAACCTCCCGGTCGACAGGCAGGAAAACGGCCTCCGGGCAGCGCCGCACCGCGGTCCGCAGCGGCAGCCCGGAATGCACGCCGTGCGCGCGGGCCTCGTAGGACGCCGTGCTGACCACGCCCCGCTTGGCCGGATCGCCGTCACCGCCGACCACGACCGGGCGGCCTCGCAACTCGGGCCGCCGCAGGATCTCGACAGCCACGATGAACTGGTCGAGGTCCATGTGCAGTACCCAGCTGGCCACGCTCTCAGTGTCGCAGGCGGTCGTCCGCGCCGCCCCGCGCCGGCCGCTGCCCGGCCCGCCCGCGCCGCCTCCAGCCCAGGCCGGGCTGGCTGCCGACCGCCCGGCTGCCGGTCGCGCCTGCCGTACCGGCGTCCGGCCGGGCAGCATTAAGCCCCTCAGCTACGGCGTTCCCGCGGAAACGCCCGCGGCGCTGGCGATCCTGCTCGGCACTGTCATACCCCGGCTCTACGATGGGCGACGGGCAGCAGGGCGGACAGGGCGAGGGCAGGGGCTGTGGAATTCGAGGAGATCAGCGCGCTGCGCAAGCACAGCGCCGCGTGGAAGCTGCTGTGCGCTGGTCATGCGCCGCTGATCCTGGCCTTCTGCGACAAGGTCTTCGTGGCCGGCAACGTGCGGTCGATCTCGGCCTCGGACCTGGTCAGCCGGCTGGACGACGAGCTGTACGCGCTGAACGAGCGGCTCGGCGGCCAGGCCTACCCGCGGCCAGCCAAGGCCTACCTGGACGACTGGGCCGCGCCGGAGGCCGGCTGGCTGCGCAAGTACTACCCGGAAGGCTCCGACGAGCCGCACTTCGACGCCACTCCGGCGGTCGAGAAGGCCCTCAGCTGGGTCAAGTCGCTGCAGGCACGCTCCTTCGTGGGCACCGAGTCCCGGCTCAACACGATCTTCATCCTGCTCCGGCAGATGGTGTTCGGCACCGAGACCGACCCGGAAGTCCGGCTGGCCGAGCTGCGCAGGCGCCGGGAGGAGATCGACGAGGAAATCGCCAGGGCGGCGGATGGCGAGGTGGAGGTGCTCGACATCACGGCGCTGCGCGACCGCTACCAGCAATTCGCCGCGACCGCCAGGGAGCTGCTGTCAGATTTCCGCGAGGTCGAGGCCAATTTCCGCGCGCTCGACCGGGACCTGCGGGAGCGGGTGGCGGCATGGTCCGGCTCCAAGGGCGAACTGCTCGACCAGGTGCTCGGCAGCCGGGAGACCATCGCGGACTCCGATCAGGGCCGGAGCTTCCAGGCCTTCTACGACTTCCTGCTGTCGCCCAGCAGGCAGGAGGAGCTGACCGGGCTGCTTGAGCGGGTGCAGGCGCTTGACGAGATCGCCGAGAGCGACGCGAGGATGCGGCATATCCACTACGACTGGCTGGACGCCGGGGAGCGCACCCAGGCGACCGTGCGGATGCTGTCCGAGCAGCTGCGGCGGTTCCTCGATGATCAGGCCTGGCTGGAGAACCGGCGGGTGATGGACATCCTGCGCAGCATCGAGTCGAATGCGCTGCGGCTGCGCGACCAGCACGGTGTCAGCCTGACCACCGAGATCGACGGCACCTCCCCGGCGATCGCGCTGCCGATGGAGCGCCCGCTGTACACGCCGATGGCGAAGGCGCCGATCGACAGCTCATCGATTCAGGCCGGCCAGGGCGGCTTCGACGCGCCTTCGCTGTTCGAGCAGGTGCACGTGGATCCGGCGCGGCTGTCGATTGGCGTCCGGCGGGCCCTGCAGCAGCGCTCGCCAGGTGGGCCTGGCCCAGCTGGTCCGCGAGCAGCCGCTGGAGTACGGTCTCGCCGAGCTGGTGACGTACCTGTCGCTGACCGACGAGGCCTTCCGGGTGGTGTTCGACGACCGCGCCCAGGAGCAGGTCAGCTGGAGCGACCCGGACGGCGGGACCCGGACCGCCACGCTGCCCAGGGTCATCTTTGCCCGCACGCGCCGGCCGCGGCCGGCCGGCCAGCCGGCGGCGGGGGCCAGCGATGAGCCCGGGGCCGGCCGCGGCCACCGCGGCCACGCGGCCGAGCTTGACCTGCCGCTGGTCGTCACCCAGCTGATGAAGGGCGTCGTCTACCGCGACACGCACGAGAAGGCGTGGCGGCACCTGCTCCAGCTCCAGGCGCAGGCCAGCGACTACGTCGCGGTGCTCGGCCTGACGGTGGTCGTGGACGAGGCAGAAGGGTACGCGTTCCTGCGCTCCAAGCCCGACGAGCCGGACGCGGATCCCGATCGCCCGGCTCCGCCCCGGCTGATCGCCCGCCGCTCGCTGTCGTTCCACGTGAGCCTGCTGCTCGCGCTGCTGCGCAAGAAGCTGGCCGAGTTCGACGCCAGCAACAGCGACACCCGGCTGATGCTGACCAGGGAGCAGATAGTCGACATGGTCCGGCTGTTCATGCCTGTCCACCAGCAATGAGGCCCGCATGGTTGACCAGATCGACGCCTACATCGGCAAGGTGATCGAGCTGGGCTTCCTGCGCCGGGTGAAGGACTCCCCGTCGCTGTTCGAGGTACGGCGGATCCTGAAGGCGTTCGTCGACGGCCAGTGGCTCGCCGACTTCGACGGGCAGCTGGCCAGGTACGCGGCCGCCCTGGCCGGCGACGATCTGGCACGGCGCCGACCCGCCCGGTGATGACCCGCCCGGTGATGACCCGGAGGCAGGGCGTTGACCGCCGGGCTGTTCAGCGCCGTCGAGATGCAGGACATCGGCGGCGACCCGCTCAGCGGCTTCCGGCTGGACCGGCTGGAGCTCTACAACTGGGGGACCTTCAACGAGCGGGTCTGGACCTTCCACGCCGACGGCCGCAACGGGCTGCTGACCGGCGACATCGGCTCCGGCAAGTCGACGATCGTGGACGCCATCACCACGCTGCTGCTGCCGGCCAACCGGATCTCCTACAACAAGGCGGCCGGGGCGGAGACCCGCGAGCGGAACCTGCGCTCGTACGTCCTCGGGTACTACAAGTCCGAGCGGAGCGAGATCACCGGCACGTCCCGCCCGGTGGCGCTGCGGGACGCCGGCTCCTACTCGGTGATCCTGGGCGTCTTCACCAACCGCGGCTACGACGCCTGCGTCACGATCGCCCAGGTCTTCTGGACCCGGGACGGCATCCAGGGCCAGCCGGACCGGTTCTTCGTCACCGCCGACCGCGGGATGTCGGTCATCGGCGACTTCACCGATTTCGGCACCGACATCCCCGCGCTGAAGAAGAAGCTGCGCGCGGCCGGAGCGCGCACCCACGACCATTTCCCTGATTACGGCAAGGACTTCCGGCGCCGCCTCGGCATCGAGTCCGAGCAGGCCATGGAGCTGTTCCACCAGACGGTGTCGATGAAGTCGGTCGGCAACCTCAACGACTTCGTCCGCAGCCACATGCTCGAGCCCTTCGACGCCGCATCCTGGACCGGCCGCCTGGTGGCGCACTTCGAGGACCTCACCAGGGCGCACGAGGCGGTCCGGCGGGCCCAGGCCCAGCTGGCCGAGCTGGCAGCCGCTGCTCGCCGACTGCGACAGTTACGACAGCCTCGGCGCCGAGATCCAGTCGGCGACCGACCAGCGGGCGGCGCTGCGGTACTACTTCGCCGACCGCAAGTCGGTGCTGCTCGGCCAGCAGATATCCGGCCTGGAGCAGGCCAGGGCCGCCCGCGAGCAGGCATCGGCCCGGCTGAAAGAACTGCTGGCCGAGTTGCGCAAGAAAGAAACAAACCTGAATTTGGAACGGGCCGGCCATGGCGGTGACCGCCTTAACGAGATCGAGCGGCGGCTGGCCGAGGACACCCGCACCGGCGAGGACCGGATGCGCAAGGCCGAGCGGTTCGGTGAGCTGCTCGCCAAGGCGGGGATGCAGCCGGTCGAGACCGCCAGACCAGTTCAGCGCCCGCCGCCGCGAGATCGACGAGGCGGCGGCGGCCGGCAGCCAGCACCGCGCCGACCGGCAGAACCGCCTGACCGAGGCCGCCGTCGAAGCCAAGGTCGCCCAGGGTCAGGCCGCGGAGCTGAACGCCGAGCTGGTCAGCCTCCGGTCCCGGACCAGCAGCATCCCCAAGCGGAGCCTCGACCTGCGGCAGCTGCTCTGCCAGGAGCTGCAGCTGGCCGAGGCCGAGCTGCCGTTCGCCGGCGAGCTGATCCAGGTCCGCCCGGAGGAGTCAGCCTGGGAAGGTGCCGCCGAGCGCCTGCTGCGCGGCTTCGCGCTCTCCCTGCTCGTGCCCGACGAGCACTACCCGGCGGTGTCGGACTGGATCAACGACCATCATCTCGGCGCCCGGCTGGTCTACTACCGGGTTCCGGCGCCGGCCGCCAACGGCCAGGCCCGCGGCGGCGCCGGCCAGGGCGGCGGCGCGAGCAGGCAGCTGTTCGCCAAGCTGGAGATCAAGGACACCGGGTTCTACCCATGGCTGGAGCGCGAGCTGTCCGGCCGGGCCGGCTTCGACTGCGTCGAGAACATGACCGAGTTCCGCCGCGCGGCGAAGGCGATCACGAAGGCCGGGCAGATCAAGGGCTCCGGCGGGCGGCACGAGAAGGACGACCGCACCCGCATCGACGACCGGAGCTCCTACATTCTCGGCTGGACCAACGAGCAGAAGATCGGCGCGCTGCTCCGGCAGGCCGCCGCGTTGCAGGAGAAGCAGAACAGGCTCGCCGCCACCCAGCGGGCGCTCAAGGCAGACCTGGACAAGGCCATCGGGCAGGGCCAGGTACTCGCCGGGCTCAGCGAGACCCGCGAGTTCACCGAGATCGACTGGCAGACGGTGGTCAGCCGGATCGAGGACCTCGAAGCGGAGAAGCTCCGGCTGGAGCAGGCCTCCGGGGAGCTGGAACGGCTCACCCGCGAGCTCGAGACGGTCAAGCGGGACATCACCGCGGCGGAGGCCAAGCGGGAGTCCGCCAGCAGCAAGATCGGCAGCCTCAGCAACGAGATCGAGACGGCCAGGCGCAGCCTGGACGAGGCCCGCGACGTGCTGGCCGACGCCGACTGCGAGCCTGCCCGCGCACATTTCGCCGCCATCGCCGAGCGGATGGCCGCCAGGCCGCTGGCCGATCTCCGGCTGGCCGCCCCGGCCGACTGCGACCAGGCGGACCGGACCGCCTACCGCGCGCTCACCTCGCTGATAGACGGCCGGACCGCCCGGCGCAACACGCTGGGCAACAAGATCGTGGCCAGGATGGGCGACTTCCGCAAGCAGTACCCGCTGGAGACGGCCGACTTCGACGACTCGGTGCTGTCCGCTGGCGGGTACCGGGATCTGCACCGGCGGCTGGTCGACGACGACCTGCCCCGGTTCCAGGCGCAGTTCAAGACCTACCTGAACACCAACACGATCCGCGACATCGCCGGCTTCCACTCCCAGCTCAACAAGCAGGGCCAGCTGATCAGGGAGCGCGTCGCCACCATCAACGAGTCGCTGGTCGGCGTCGACTACAACCCGGGCCGGTACATCCGGCTGGAGGCGCAGCGCACGCCGAACGTCGAGATCCGCGATTTCGCCGCCGAGCTGCGCGCCTGCACCGACGACTCCATCTCCGGGACGGCTCGGACCAGTACTCCGAGCAGAAGTTCCTGCAGGTCAGCCGGATCATCGAGCGGTTCAGGGGGCGCGAAGGACCAGACCGAGGCGGACGCCGCCTGGACCAAGCGGGTCACCGACGTGCGCAACTGGTACATCTTCTCCGCCTCGGAGCGCTGGCGCGAGGATGACACCGAGTACGAGAACTACACCGATTCCGGCGGCAAGTCCGGCGGGCAGAAGGAGAAGCTCGCCTACACGATCCTGGCCGCGTCGCTGGCCTACCAGTTCAAGCTGGAATGGGGCGCGACGCGGTCCAAGACGTTCAGGTTCGTGGTCATCGACGAGGCGTTCGGGCGCGGCTCCGACGAGTCCACCCGGTTCGCGCTTGAGCTGTTCCGCCGTCTCGGCCTGCAGCTGCTGATCGTCACCCCGCTGCAGAAGATCCACGTGATCGAGCCGTACGTGTCCGCGGTCGGGTTCGTCGACAACCCCGAGCACAACAACTCGCGGCTGCAGACGCTCACCATCGAGGAGTACCGGGCCCGGCAGCTCGCGCACATGCTCTCCCCGCCGGTGACCGCCTCCGCCGCGTCCGCCGTGCCCGCCGCGTCCGCCGTGCCCGCCGCCGGGAACTGAGGTGCCCGCAGCCACGGCGCGGCCGGCCAGCTGGACCACGCCCGCTGACGTGCTCGCCCTGCTGCGCAAGCGGTGGCAGGCGGGCCTGCTGCTCGGCGCGTTCGCCAGCGGCCGGGACTGGGAGCCGCTGGGCGTCCCGTTGCGGGGCCCGTCCGCGGGCGAGCTTGCCGAGCGGTTCGGCGAGGTTCAGGCCTGGGCGGCCCGGTGGGAGCAGGCGGACCCGAGGCTGCTGCGGCTGGAGTACAAGCAGGTCGGCGGCCGGGCGATCGGGTCGAACCGCATCCCCTGCCGGGCCTGGATCGACAGCTTCGGCCAGCTCTGGGAACTGCTCGGGGTCGGCAGGGACGTGCGCACGTTCGCCGGGCTGGCCGAAGCGACCCGGGCGAGCTGCCTTCCGCTCGTCTCGTGGATGACGGCCCACCCGATGCGAGTTCTCGGGCTGGCGGATTGCTGGGCCGAGCTCGTCGGCACCGTCCGCTGGCTGGCCGAATGCCAGCGGCGGGACATGTACCTGCGGCAGATCGACGTGCCCGGCTCGGACACCAAATTCATCGAGCGGCACCGGGGCGTGCTGGCCGACCTGCTCGACCTTTACCTTGAACCGGGCCGGATCGAGCCCGGCGTCCCGCGAGCGGATTTCGCCGGCCGGTACGGGTTCCGCAAGAAGCCCGATTACGTGCGGTTCCGGCTGCCCGGCAGCGGCGCCGGGCCTGGCCGGCAGCCAGTTCACCGAGCTCGCCGTCCGCGCGGAGGAGTTCAGCGCGCCGCCGCCAGGAGTCTCCATGGTCTACGTGATCGAGAACGAGGTCACCTACCTGGCGTTCCCGGCGTCCGAGAACGCCATGGTGATCTTCGGCGGCGGATACGCCGTGTCGTCGCTTGAGCGCCTGCCCTGGCTGACCGGCACAGGCTTGGTCTACTGGGGGGACATCGACACGCACGGGTTCGCGATCCTGGACCGGCTCCGGCGCCGGTTCCCGCACGCCCGGTCGATGCTGATGGACCGCGGCACGCTGCTCGCGCACCGGAGCCAGTGGGTCACCGAGCCGAGCCAGGTCGTCACGCCACTCGACCTGCTGGATCCGGACGAGGCAAGCCTGTACCGCGATCTCGCCGACGGCGCGCTCGGCCCGGCCGTCCGCCTGGAGCAAGAACGAGTCCGCTTCTCCGCCCTGGAGCAAGCCCTGCGAAGCCAGCACCGAATGGGTGTGACGAGCCCGTTTCATGATCGTGGTGCTTTTTCAGTGCTGCAGCACTGAAAAAGCACCACGATCTCAATGGAAGACCGCCGCCGCGAGTCGGGACCGGGTGGCCTCGTCGCACAGCGCTCCGGTGAGGCCGGCCTGGAACGCGGCAGCCGGGGAGCAGCCGAGGCCGGCGGCGACTTCGTACTCGCGGGACAGGTCGGTGCCGAACATCGCCGGGTCGTCAGTGCTGATCGAGCACTGAACCCCGGCCCGGAGCATCGCCGGCAGCGGGTGCTCGGCGAGTGAGCCGACCGCTCCGGTGCCGACATTCGAGACCGGGCAGACGTCGCACACGATGCCGCGGGCGGCGAGTTCGCGCAGCAGCCCGGGATCCTCGGCCGCCCGGATGCCATGCCGGATCCGGTCGGCCTGCAGGACTTCCATGGCCTCGCGCACGGACGCGGCGTCGGTGACCTCGCCGGCGTGCGGGACGGAGCCGATGCCGCCGTCCCTGGCCAGCTGGAAGGCCCTGGCGAGCGGAGCACCGGGATAGGAGTCCTCCGGTCCGCCGAGGCCAAGCCCGACGACGCCGCGCTCGCGGTACTTGACCGCATAGCGTGCCGTCTCGATCGCGACCTCGGGGCCGAGATTTCGCGGGATGTCAGGCGTCAGCCGTACCTCGACGCCAGTCTGCTCCGTTGCCTGCGCCGCGCCGTCGCAGAATCCGGTGAAGACCTCGTCCCAGGAGGCGCCGCCGCCGACCCGCTCGACCGGGGTGAAGATCCCCTCGAGGTAGACCGCGCCGTGCGACGCCGCCTCGGTGGCATAGTCGACCACGATCTGGCGGAAGTCCCGCTCTGTCTGCAGGACGTGGGTGGTCATCAGCCACAGCTCGAGGAAGTGCTGGAAATCCCGGAACTTATAGAGCGCGGCCAGCTCGGCCTCGCTGGACGCGGGCAGGCTGATCCCGTTGCGGGCGGCGATCTGCAGCAGCGCCTTCGGCCGCACCGCTCCTTCCAGGTGAATGTGCAGCTCGATCTTGGGCGCTTCGGGCTGCGCTTCGGCCTTCGCCGCCTCGGGCCCCGGCGCCTCGGGCTCCGGCGCCTCGGGCTCCGGCCCCTCGGGCTCCGGCGCTGTGGGCTCCGGCGCTGTGGGCTCCGGCGCTGCGGGCTCCGGTGCTTGTGACGTTGGCATCGTGTCGGCTCCTGAGCGGGTGGTGCGGGTGGTAAGGCTGCGCAGCCGCCGGGGGCTGCGGCCGGGCCTGTCAGCCTAGCGGCCTTACCTGACTTGGCCCCAGCCACTATTGACGCGGTGATCTCGTCCGCGATAAGGCTAAATTATATTTTACTAAACTGTAGTTTAGTACTATGATGCTGTCGTGCTCACCAAACCACAGCGGATCTTTGACCGGGACGAGGACTGGCGCGCGCTGGTCTCTTATGCGCGCAACGATCAGCCCGAGCCGACGCTTGGCATCGTTAGCGGCCGCCGCCGGCAGGGCAAGACGTACTTGCTAACGGCGCTTGCTCAGGCGGCACACGGCTTCTACTTTGAGGCTGACGAGGCAACGGAGGCCGAGGCACTGCGCCTGTTCGGCACTGCACTCGCCGAGTTCGGCGGCCGCGGAGTTCAGTTCACCAACTGGGACGATGCGCTCGGGTACTTCTTCTCGCTTTCCCGCGACAGACCGCTTCCGCTGATCATCGATGAGTTCCCTCTCCTCATCAGAGCCAGTCCGGCGCTGCCGTCCATGCTCGCCAGGCACCTCGACCGGCAATGGTCAGATGCCGGGCAGGCGCACCCGGCCAGGGTGCTGCTCTGCGGGTCAGCGACGTCAATCATGGGCCGGCTGATGGCTGGCCAGGCGCCGCTCCGCGGCCGCGCCGGGCTGGAAATGATCATCAAGCCGCTCGCTTACCGGGATGCCGCGAGGTTCTGGGGCCTAACGGACCACCGGCTTGCCGTGCTCGTGCACGCGATCGTCGGCGGCACCCCCGCCTACCGGCGCCAGTTCGTCCGAAACGACGCGCCGGCCGGGATCTCAGACTTCGACAGCTGGGTGTGCCGCAGCGTGCTTAACCCGCAGGTCCCGTTGTTCAGGGAGGCAAGGTACCTGCTAGCCGAGGAACTGGAAGCCCGCGATCCAGGCCTCTACCATTCCGTGCTCGGCGCGATCGCGAGTGGCAGCGTGACTAACGGAGGCATCGCCAGCTTTATCGGGAGAACGTCGGCCGATATCGCCCATCCGCTGAACGTGCTCGAGGACAGCGGCCTCGTCGCCAGGGAACCAGACATCTTCCGGAAGGGCAGGTCGGCATACCGGATCACGGAGCCACTGATCTCGTTCTACCAGTCGGTGATGCGCCCGCGCTGGGTCGCGCTCGACCTCGGCGGCGCCGATCGAGTCTGGCCGGACGCCAGGCCGCGCTTCCTGGCTCAGGTGGTAGGGCCGCACTTCGAGCAGATCTGCCGCGAGTGGGCGCTAACTGCCAGCACCTTCCCGGAATCGCCGGGCGATGTCGGAGCAGGCATCGTGCCCGACCCCGCTAACAAGACCCAGATCCAGGTCGATGTCGCCGTCTTCTCCCCTGCCTGGCCCGGAGATCCCCGCCGCGTGCTGTCACTCGGCGAGGTCAAGTGGGACAAGGTCATGGGCATGCGCCATGTGCGGCGGCTGGCCAGGGCACGCGACCTGCTCCAGGGCCGTGGCCTGGACACTTCCGGAACGGTCCTCGCCTGCTATAGCGGCGCCGGGTTCGACGACGAATTGCGTGCTGCCGCCGTCCGCGACAACCTCCTCCTCGTCGACCTCGAAGCCCTCTACCGGTGACTAAGGGGCCGCCACGGCGGTCCACTGCCAGCGGGCGCCGGATCAGCCGGAGGTGGCCAAGGCCGCGATGTGGTCAAGCATGGCGTCGGGCGACTCCGCTTCGAGATATCCTTGCGCGATCTGGATATCTTATTCTGCGACGTATATCATCAACTCGAGTTGGGAGGAGGTGCGGCGATGGCCAAGACCCTGCTGGACGTGGACGAGAGCCTGCTGGCCGAGGCTGGATCGGCGCTTGGCGCGAGCACGAAGAAGGAGACGGTCACGCTGGCACTGCAGCGGGTTGTCGACTGTGCTCGCGCGCGGCGAGCGCGCGGGCTCGCTGACCTGATCGCGGTTGCCGACTCCGGTGGGTTCGATTTTGACCGCCTGGAAGAACTCGACGAGTGAGGTACCTGATCGATACCAGCGCGCTGGTCCGCATTCTGCGGCATCAGGCGGATGAGGCCTGGCATGAGCGCGTCGCCCGCGGTCTGGTGGCTATCTGCGAGCCGGTGATCACCGAGACACTGACGATTGCGCGCGCCACCGAGTACGAGCGGGTCCTGGCCGACATCCTCGGCACTTACTTGTGGGTGCCGGTGCCGGACGGTGCTTGGGACACTATCCGCCAGATAGGCACCCGTCTCGCCCAGCGCAGCTGTCATCAGGGCCTGTCCGTGGCCGATCACCTAGTGGTGGCGACCGCGCTGCACCACCGGCTGACCATCTTGCACGAGGATGCTGACTTCGCCACTGCGGCCAAGGTCGTGCCTGAACTCCAGGAACATCGGATCAGCGCTCCGGTCGAATGATCACAGCTGGCGGTACGCCGCCCGCTGACATCGCGTTGTCAGCTAGGCGACGACGCGAAGGACGGATGAGCCGTCGGCGATGCGGCGGACCTCGAGGCGCTCGGCTACCCGGTCCTTCAGGTCAGCGACATGGCTCACGATGCCGACCACCCGGCCGCATTCCCGCAGGTCGTCGATGACTCCCATGACCTGGTCCAGCGTGTCGGCGTCCAGCGAGCCGAAGCCCTCGTCGATGAACAGCGTGTCCAGGTCCACTCCCCCGGCCTCGGCCTTGACCACGTCAGCCAGGCCGAGCGCGAGCGCCAGCGAGGTGTAGAAGGTCTCGCCGCCGGACAGCGACGTGGGGCTGCGCTCCTCCCCGGTATGCCGGTCGATCACCGACAGCGTCAGCCCGGCGCGCTGCCGCTTGTTCTCGCCCTCGTCGATCCGCTTGAGCTCGTAGCGGCCGGAGGACATCGCCGACAGGCGCACGTTGGCCGCCGCGACGACCTGCTCGAACCAGTGCCGCAGCACGTACGTGGTCAGCGCCACCCGCCGGTGACCGTCCATGCCCTTGGCCAGGCCTGCCAGCCTGATCACCGTCTCGGTCGCCTCGGTCAGCCGATCACAGGCCTCCTCGGCGCCGCGCACCTCATCGAGGCGCTGGCTGAGCCGGGCGACCATGGCCGTCGCCGTCTCGTGGGCGGCCCGCACTTCCTGCTCCGCCTCCTCGGCGCGGGCCCGCGCCGCCGCCGCTGCCCGCGCCGCCGCCTGCGCCGCCGGCGCCAGGTCCGGGTCGAGGCCGGCCAGGTCATCGGCCTCGGCATCCGCGGTCAGCCGGATCAGCGCCGCGTCCCAGGACGCGACCTGGTCAGCCAGTTCGGCTAGCTCCGGCGCGCCGAGCACGGCCCGTCTGGCCTCGTCCAGCGTGGCGAATCCGCTGGCCAGGGCCTCGCGCTCGGCCCGGGACCGGGCTTCTAGCTCCGCGGCTTGAGTACTGGCCAGCTGGCCGAGCGCGGCGGCCAGGCCGCGGTCACGGCCGGCTGCTGCCCGCAGCGCGCGCTGCCGGGCAGCCACCGACGGGTATCCAGCTGCGGCCGCAGCGATCTGCCCGCGAAGCTGGTCAAGGCCGGCCTCGGCCGCCAGCAGTTGCTCATGCGCGGCCGTTGCCCTGGTCGTGGCCGTCAGCAGTTCCTGCCCGGCGTGATCGTGATCCGCCCGCCGGGCCGACAGCTGTCCGGCCAGGTCCGCGGCGTCCGCCGCCGCAGCTTCCGCGGCGGCGATCGTCGCCGCGAGCGCATCGGCCTCGGCGGACAGTTCGCCGGCGTCGCGACCGCCGGCCGCGGCCAGCAGTGCCGCCTCTTCCCTGGCCATCTCGTCGCGGGCCGCGGCGGCCCGTTCCCGGACGTCGAGCGCGGCATCCCGCCGGGCGGCGGCATCGGCGACATCCTCGGCGGATACCGCATCATCGCGGGCCGGGGCAGGCGCCGGGTGATCCGCGGAGCCGCAGACCGGGCAGGCGGCGCCGTCGGCCAGCTGCGCGGCAAGTTCGGCCGCCATCCCGGTCAGCCGTGCCTCGGCCTGCTCCTGATGCGCGTCCACCAGCGCCTGGTGAGCGTCCACCGCGTCCCGCAGCGCAGCGCGCGCGTCCGCCAGCAGCGGGCCGAGCTCGGCCAGCCGGACGGCTGCCGCCCGCTGCGCGGTAACAAGCTCCTGCCGCGCGCGGGCGCCGTCCAGCAGGCCGGCAGTGCCGCGGGCCGCGGCCAGCTGCTGCTCCAGTCCCTCGATGAGGACCGGCAGCTCGCGGCGGGCCGCTGCGAGCGCCGCCACCCGGGCCGCCGCCTCCTCGTCGGCTGCCGCCAGCCCGGTAAGGACCGCTTCGGAGTCCGGCAGCGCCGCCTCCGCGCCGGCCAGGTGCTGCAGCGAGCTGGCTGCCTGCTCGGCAGCCTCGGCCCTGGCGCCGGCATCGGCACAGAAACGGCCTGCGATCATGTCCTCGCCCGGCCCGGTGACAAGCTCGCCCGGCCCGGTGACAAGCTCGCCCGGCCCGGTGACAAGCTCGCCCGGCCCGGTGACAAGTTCGCCCGGGCCGGTGACAAGGCCGAGCAACGCGGTGCGGGCGGCAGTTTCCGCCGCGGTGCCGCCCTGGCCGGCGGCTCGTCCTCGGACCACTCGGTAGCCAGGCCGAGCACGGCGTCACGCGCGCCGCCCGCGGCGGCCGCGGCGTCGGCAAGCGCCGCGAGCAGCGGCCGGACCGGGTCTGCCTGCCGGGCCAGGGCCAGCTGCCCGGCCCGCTTGTCGTGCGCCGACCGGGTGCTCTCGTGCTCGCGCAGCCTCGCCAGCGCCCCGGTGAGCCGGGTCATCAGGCCCGCCTGCCGCTTCGCCTGCTCATCGGCAAGCAGCGCGGCCGCGGCCGCGGTCTCGGCGACCGCCAGGCCGGCGCTGGTGACCTCGGCGGTCTTCGCCAGCTCGGCGGCGATTTCCTTCAGCCGCACGCCCCGCTCGGCGCCGTCGAGCGCGACGACCTCAGCCCGGGCCGCGCCATCACAGCCGGCCGCCTCGGCAGCCGCCGATACCGCGCTGTCGATCTGCTTCCTGGCCTGGTCGCGCTGCCGCATGGCCGCCTGCCGGCGCCGGTCGAGCTCGGCGGTGATCCGGTCATAGAGCTGCGTGCCGAACAGCCGGGTGAGCACCGTTCGCCGGTCATCGTCGCCGCAGCGCAGGAACTTAGCGAACTCGCCCTGCGGCAGCAGCATGACCTGGGTGAACTGCTCGCGGCTGAGCCCGACGAACTCGGTGATCAGGTCACCGGTCTCGGCCTTGTTGGATGACAGGCTGATCCAGCGGCCGCCTTGGTTGCGCTGCAGGTGCACCTGGCTCGGCTGGGTCGTGTAGCCGGTGCCGCGCTTCTTCAGCCGCTGGTGCTCGGGCACCCGCGTGATCCGGTACCGGGTGCCGCCGAGCGAGAAGACCAGGGTTACCGACGGCTCGATGTCCGGTGCGGCGAAGTCCGAGTGCAGCCTGTCGTGGCCGCCCGAGTCCGCGGACAGGCCGCCGTACAGCGCGAACGTGATCGCGTCCAGGATCGTGGTCTTCCCCGCGCCGGTCGGCCCTTCCAGCAGGAACAGCCCGCTGCGGGCCAGCAGGTCGAAGTCGACCTGCTGCGCCGTCGCGTACGGCCCGAACGCCTGCAGGTCCAGGCTGTGCAGCCGCATCAGGCGGCCGCCTCGGCGTGCTGGCAGGCCTCGACCGCGTCCCGCAGCACAGCGCGCTGCGCCTCGTCCGGCGGGCCGCCGCTGGTGAACTCGACGAACAGCCCGCAGATCCGCACCGGGTCGGCCACGTCAGCGGCCAGCCGGGCAAGATCGGCCGCGGCGCCGGTCAGCCCGCCCTCGGGGTCGAACTCGAGCACGAGCGTGTGCGGCCACTTCGCCCGCAGCCGCTCCATCGGCGAGGCCGGCCGGACGGTGTCGGTCAGCACTACCTTGACCCACGCGCCGGCCAGCCCGGCCAGGTCGGCGTCGGCCCGGGCGAGCAGGTCGTCGAGCTTGCCCCGCACCTCGCGCAGCGGCCGCGGCACCGGGGCCGCCAGCTGGGTGATGGTCACCTGCCCGGCCGCGTCGATGTCGGCGAGCGTCACGGACTTGGCCTGGTTGCGCTCGCCGAACGAGAACGCCAGCGGCGAGCCGGAATACCGGACGGTGCTGCCGCCTCCGGTGCCGGTGATGTCCTGCTGGCCGTGCAGATGGCCGAGTGCCACGTAGCAGGCACCGTCGAATACGGACGCCGGCGCGTCACCGATGCCGCCGACCCTGATGTCCCGTTCTGAATCAGAAGGCAGCGCGCCGGTGACGAACGCGTGCGCCGCGATGACGGTCCGGCCGATGCCGCGCCCGGCGGCATCCGCCCGGATCCGCGCCACCGCCGCGGCAAGCACCGACTGGTGCGAGCGCTGCGCGCCGAGCTCGTCAAGCACCGCGTCCGGCAGGAGGTAAGGGATGCCGTAGATCGCCACTTCGCCGCCGGCGTCGCTGAGCACCACCGGCCGGGCGATGTCCGGCACCGAGGTGCGCAGGTGGATGCCCGCCTGCTCGCTCAGCCGGGAGCCGAAGCCGAGCCGCACAGCCGAGTCGTGGTTGCCGCTGGTGATCACCACCGGGATGCGGGCGGCGGCGAAGTCCCGCAGGGCGCGGTCGAGCAGCGCCACCGCGTCGGTGCACGGCACCGCCCGGTCGTAGACGTCGCCGGCCACCACGACGGCGTCAGCCTGCAGGCTGACCGCCTGGCCGAGCAGCCAGTCGAGGAAGGCGGCCTGATGCTCAAGCAGGCTCTCGCCGTGCAGGGTGCGTCCCAGATGCCAGTCCGAGGTGTGCACTAATCTCATCGGCGCGCCATTGTTTCCGGAAGGCCAGAACGGGCCATAGGGCCAGACCGGGCCATTGTGGTCGGGACCATGGTGACGCCCTCATGATGCCCGGCGGCAGTGACAATCCCGGCCATCCCGGGCCCCCCGGCGTGTCGCGCCGCCGCTGCCGTCTCCCGTGCGTGCGCGTTCCGGCCTCGTGAATGGGGATCCGGTGTCGCCCTGGCGACACCTCCCCATTCATCAGGCGGAACGCAGTAGCGGTTGGCCCGACCGCCGTTACCGGGCCAGGTGCTTGACTAGCCAGTCGCGGGCGGCGGTGCTCGATGGCTCGAAGCCCTTGACGTAGGCGTCGAAATGGCCACCAGGCAGGATCACCAGCTTCTTCGGCTCGTGCGCCTTGTCGTAGGCGGCGATGGCAAGCTCGGACGGCACCAGGTGGTCGCCTGCGGCGACCAGCATCAGCAGCGGCGTCGGGCTGACGTACGGCAGGTAGGTCACCGGCTCGTACTCGGTGAACATCTCGACGCTGCGCAAGCGTGACCTCGTTGCGCCAGGCGGGCGCGCGGGTCCTGCCGGTCTCGCTGAACCACTGCCAGGAGTCGGCGGTCGGCAGCGCCGACGGCGGCGAGCGGGTCCTCGTCGACCACCGGGACCATGGCCGGCGGCTTGCCCTCGAAGCGGGCCAGCCGGTCGGCATCGAACATCTCCCGGAAGCCCGCGATGAAGTCGGCCCGGACCAGCGCGCGGAGATTGTCGTGCCCGCTGATCAGCGGGACCTGGCTCACCGCGGCCTTGACCCGGCGGTCGATCGCCGTGACCACCAAGACGTGGCCGCCCGAGTAACTGCTGCCCCAGAGCCCGATCCGGCTGGCGTCGACCTCGGGCAGCGTGCCCGCATAGGTGATGGCATGCCGGTAATCGCGGACCTGCGCCCACGGGTCGATTTCCTGCCGGGGCTCGCCGTCGCTCGCGCCGAAGGTCCGGTTGTCGAAGACCAGCACGTTCAGCCCGGCGGCGGCGAACACCTCGGCGAAGCTGTCCAGGTACATCTCCTTGACCGCGGAGAAGCCGTGCGCCATGACGACCGCCGGGGCCCGGCTCGCCCGCCATCCCCGCCGCCCTCGGCCGGATAGAACCAGCCGCGCAGCGTGACGCCCTCGGCATCGAACTCGATGTCACGTCGAGCCATCTCGGTCTCCAATCGCCGCGGGAGCCGCTGCCCGGAACGCAGTCAGGCCAGCCGTTGCTGTCACGGTAATCCCGGTATCCGGCGCGGCCTGTCTCACGCCTGGACAGTCGCGACACGGTCAGCCATGCCGAGGATTTTTAACGGGAGGCGCGTGGCCAGGGTCTGGCCGCCGAGCCGGGCCGCCCGATGCCGGGGCAACCGGCCAGGCCCGGGTGCGGGCGGCGGACACGGAGGTACCCGCTGGCCGCGGCCGGCGCCGTGGTCACGTGGCTTAGGCCCCGGTGGCGCGGTTCACCTCGGCGGTGAATTTCGCCTCGAGAGCCGGCACCGCGGTCAGCGGCGCCAGCGCCTGCACCATCGCGGTCAGCCCGTTCGCCGTGTCCGCGCTGCCTGCCGCAGCGCGGACCCTGGCCAGGATGGCGGGAAAATAGCCGTGCGGGTCAGCGCAAGCGGGTACCGGGAAACTGGCGAGTCTTGCGGCTGCCTGACCAGCCTTCTTTACTGCTGCCTTGGCGGCGGAAACGCTCCTCGCCGAGCCAGCGGCCTGCAGCGCCTTGAGCGCAGACAGGAGCTGGCGCACCGCCGCCTCGGCCGGACCGGTTTTCCATTGTTGATAGCTGTGCTTGCAGGCGAGCGTCGCTGCCGTCGCCGAAGCGGCGGGCGCCGAAGCGGCGGGCGCCGAACTGCCGCCCGAGCCGCAGCCGGCGAGTACGGCAACGGCTAAGGCTGCCGCCAGGATGATTCTCGCGGTCATGAGCGTGGCCCTCCCCTGTGCCGATCGCTGCGGGCAGCCTATAGCCGGATGCCGCGCCCTGCCCGCGGCTGGCCAGCCTCGGCCGCCGCAACGTGCGGTCAGCCGGGCGTTCCGGCTGGCGCAGCGCACCGGATCGGCCGGCCGTTCCGGCTGGCGCAGCGCACGGATCGGCCGGCCGTTCCGGCTTACCGGCGCCGGCCGGACCGCTGCCGGATTTATGATCGGGTCGGGGGTTGGGATGAATGCGCGCCGATAAATTCCTTGCTGGCCTGGACAAGTTCGTCCTGGGCCAGACCGTCCTGGTAGCGGTGCTGCTGGCTACGCAGGGCCTGACGCAGCCCGAGGTAGGCAGCGGCGTGCCGACCGCGGGCGGGTTACCGTACCGGGTTCCGCTGGCCGGCTTCCTGGTGCTCGTCATCTCGCTGGCGGCCGGCTATCTCGTCGCGCTGACCGGCGCGCTCCGCTCGCCGCCGCGTATCCGGTTCCCGGTGATCGCGCTGGCGACCGGCCTGCTGGCCGTTCAGCCGGTCAACTCGGTGGCCAGCGGCGCACAGCGGCTCGCGGCGGACCGGTGGCTGAGCCTGGCGCAGCTTGCCGTGCTGGCAGCGTTCTGGCTGTGGGCAATCCGAACGGCCGCAGCCGAGCGCCCCGCCGCAGTGGCCAGGCCCGCCGCGGCGGCTGAGCGCCCGCCGCGCACGCCAGGCCCGCTGCGGTGGCCGGCCCGCCGCGGCGGCCGAGCGCGCCGCGCGGCCCGCAGCCGCGCCCGGCGCCGGCCGCAGGCAGCTGGCCGGGGTGCTGGTACTGCTGCTCGCCTACTACGGCCTCGAGTTCGGGATCTGGCTGGCATTCGCCGCCGCCGGGCGGGCGGCCGCGGGCCGCGAAATAGTGCTGTACGGCATCGGCGCGGAGGTGCTGCTGCTGCCGCTCTTCCTGGTGTTCCCGATTCTCGCGTTCAGCACCGATTCGGTTGACCACGCGCAGCAGGTCGTCAGGCGGATCCTGTCCCGCCCGCGGTGGAGGGCCAGTCACCGGCTCGCGTTCGCGCTGCCAGTCCTGACGGCCGTGGTCGCCGCAGGGATGCTCGGAGCCGAATTCCTGCAGGCGGGCAAGGGCCTGCTGGCCGGCCTGGTGGCGGTGATAATCCTGGCCGGGATCCTGGCGCTGCTCGTCCGGCTGGCACGGGTAGACGCGCGCTGGCGGCAGGAGGTGCCGTCAGGCTGGCTGTTCCTCGCGGCCGCGTTCGTCTTTACCGACACGGTCCTGCTCGTTGACCTCAACCCGTTTGCCCCCGGGCTGCCGAACCTCCTGGTCAGCACGACGGCGTCGCTGCTCAGGGTGCCCATTGCCCTGGCGGCGCTCGCGGTGGCGCTTTCCCTGATCATGAAAGGACGGGAGGGAAAGACCAGCCTGGGCACCGGCGGGCTGCTGCTGGCGCTGGTCGCGCTCGTGGTTCTCGTGCTGTCCTATCCGGCGGCCCTCGCCCACGCCGGAGTGCGCGTTCCGCAGCCGGCCGACTTCCTGGGTGCCGTGATCATCTGCGCCGCGGCCGGGACGCTGGGCTGGCTGCTGGCGGTGTTCGCGCGCCGGACCTGGCGGCAGCAGACCACGCGGCTGCGCAGCGTGCTGCTGCTGCTGGCCGGGCTGCTGATAGTGCGCGGCGGATACGCCATCCTGCGGCTGACTTCGCATCTCGGCGCGGAGTCGGCGCTGCTGCTCGCGGCGATATTCCTGCTGCCGCCGCTATGGAACGCGCTGCGGCCGGCGGCGAGGCGAGTACTCGGGCCAGTGGTCAGCGAGCACGCGCCACGTCTCAGCGCACTGGCCGGTGTCTCCGGCCGCGACCGCCGGGCCAGCGCCGGCAGCGGCCCGCCGGACGTGGGCCGCCGGCTGCTGCTGGCCGGGTACGCACTGACCTGCAACTGCCTGTTCCTGTATCTGGGGACGTTCCGGGAGCCGGTTTCAGGCGCGGTCCCTCCGGCGTTCCTGAGCGGCGACCTCACGGCATCGCTTGGGCTGCTGCTGCTCGGTCCCCCGGTGGTGGTGCTCGGCTTCATCCTGAGAGACCGGCAGCGAGTGCGGCATGCCCCTGCCGGGTCCGCTGCCGTGCCCGGCGCCGCCGTGCGGGGCAGGCTCATCGCGGCCGCTGCGACCGGCGCGCTGCTGGTCAGCGCCGGCCTGTTCGCCGTGGCCTTCCCCAGGACCGTGCACGCCAGCGAGGACAGGCGGTACACGGCCGCCGCGCCCGGCCCCGACTGTGACACCGGCGGCGCGTACTGGACGCTGACGCCGCATGATCCCGTCCGAGTTGGCTGTGCCCCACGGGAACTGCGCCTGACAGTGGCGGCGGGCAGCCTGGGCGTCGTCCGCTTCGTGCCGCCGAGCGGGGTGTTCACGGCCGATTACCGGATCTCGGCCCGGGTCGGCTTCGCCCGGCTCGCGCGTGGCTGCGCGCACATTGACACCCGGGTGACCCCGGCGGGCTATTACGAGTACAGCATCTGCAACTCGGGCCTCTGGACGATCGTCCGGGTCACCAGGACGGTGCGAGCGCTGCTGGCGAGCGGCTTCTTCGCCAGCGCGAATTCCTACGCGGTCGCGGTAACGGCCGACGGCGCGAGCGAGCGCCTGTCGATCGACGGGTCACCGGTAGCGTCGGTCGCCGACCCGAGATTCGCCGGCACGCACCGTCTCGCGCTCGGTGTGACCAACCTGACCAGCCAGCGAGGGCTAGCCGTCTTCAGCAATTTCGTGTTCGCGCCGATCAGCCGGCCGGGCGGCTCGGCGGTGGCGGCCGACCGGCAGCCGTACCAGGCAGCGCGGCCGGGGCCGGCCTGTGACCGGGGCGCCGGGCAGTGGGCCGTGATGAGCCCACGGCAGACGCGGACCGGCTGCGAGCCGGCCGGCGTAGCCGTGGCGACGCCTGCGCATATGGGCGGCTACCTCGGTTTCACGCCGCCGGCCGGGAGCTTCCCGGCGAATTACCGGCTCTCGGTGCGGGCAAGCCTGGGCGGCGGAGCCGGCCAGTGCGCGGAGATCGGCACTCGCATGTTCGGCGACACCGGATATCAGGACGTTGTGTGCTGGAACGGGCAATGGCTGATCCGGCGCGTGAACGGCCTGGCCGCCGTGACGCTCGCCCGGGGCAAGGTGCGGCCCGGGCGGGCCTATGAGATCCAGGCGACCGCCGACGGCGCCAGGCAGAGCCTGATGATCGACGGTGCCAGAGTCGGCCAGGTCGTGAACTCATCGTTCGGGAACACCGCCTTCGTGCAGCTCAGCGGCGTGAACATCAGCGGGCGGCCGAGCCTGGCCATCTTCAGCGATTTCGCCTTCACTCCGCTGGCCTGACCCGCAGGCAACGCGAGTTACCCGCGGGAGCAGCCGCCGGCGAGTGCACGTCCGCCGCCTGCTGCCAGCGCAACTGCGCGGCGAGATCAACCGCGCTGACGCCGTGCACGCAGAATGATGGCGCTCCGTGCTGATATGCCTGCACGTAGACGTCACCGCGGCGACGGCCGTGCCAGCCGTGCTCGTCAACCCAGATCAGCCAGCCAGGGAACGCCCGGGTCAGTGCCTCGATCCCGGCGCGGGTCAGCACGTCGGCGGTCCCGGCCGCGCAGCGCGGCGGGGGCGGCGGCTTCCGGCCGGACGCCGGGGTGCTCCGGCCGGCCGGCAGGCTCGCGACCGGGGACAAGCCCACGGCTGAGAGCAGGCTCGCGGCCGACGGCAGGATCGTCGCCGGCGGCGCTGCCACTGCTGGCCGCGCATACGGCGGCAGCGGCGGGCGCCTCAGCGCAGTCGGCGGGCGCATCAGGAACGCATCCCCGGCGGCCGCCGGGCTGACGAACTCCACAGCCACGCCATGGTGGTTGCAGCGGAATAAGAACGCCATCAGGTGCGCGGGACTGCGGCTGATGACGCTAGGTCCTGGCATGATCACCATGTCATGGCGGCCAGCGCCGATGGCAGCGCTCAGCGTGGAGAGCGCCGGACCATACCCGTCCGCGGTGGCCTGGCCGTCGTCGGCGTAGACCACCGGCTCCGGCCAGCCCCGATCGCGGGCGACCTCGATAATTGCCTCACGCTGCCGGTCCGACGGCCGCTCGCCGGGACGCGAGACGATCCGAATGTAGGCAGCAGGGCGCATAGGCATACTCACAGCCAGATCCCCCCCGGGATTGCGACGTAGCCCTAGTGTCACACACTGTCGGCATGCTCGCCCAGTTCTCCGGCCGAGATCGGTCGCCCGCAGCCGGCCGGCCGGGTACCGTTTGGGATTAGAAACACTCTTCTGGCCGTCGGTTTGGGCCTGCGCCTCGCCGCGGCATTGTCTTCGGCCCCGCCCGGGACCCCGGCGGTACATCCGTTCAGCCACGATGTGCAGCCTAGGAGCCCACACGGTGCCGTACCCGCGAACCGACCCTGCCGTTGCCCTGCCCGCTCCCCGGCGGGGCAGCGAGTACGCCCAGCTGTCCCGGCAGATCAAGCAGGCAGGGCTGCTTGACCGCCGGTCCGGTTACTACGCCTGGAAGATCGCGGCCACCGCGCTGCCGCTGGTCGCCGGGTGGGTCATCTTCGTCCTGGTCGGGGACTCGTGGTGGGTGCTGGCCGTGGCCGTGCTGCAGGCCGTGATATTCACCCAGGTCGGCTTCCTCGGCCACGACGCCGGGCACCGCCAGATCTTCGGCTCCCGGCGGGCCAACTATGTCCTCGGCATCCTGCTCGGCAACCTGGGCATCGGCCTCAGTTACGGCTGGTGGGTGGACAAGCACAACCGCCATCACGCGCACCCCAACACCGAGGGCGCGGACCCCGACATCGTCATCGCCACGATAGCGTTCACCGCCACGCAGGCGTCGCGTCCTGGCGGGCGGGTGCGGCGGCTGGCGCTGCGGTACCAGGCGTACCTCTTCTTCCCGACGCTGCTGCTTGAGGCGATCAACTTGCACGTGTCCAGCATCCGCGCCGTGACCAGCCGGGCCTCGCGGCACGGGCCGGCTGAGACGGCTCTGCTCGCTGCCCACGTGATCGCTTACCTCGCCATCGTGATGCTGGTGCTACCTCCCGTTAAGGCTGTGGTTTTTGTCCTGGTGCAGCAAGGCCTGTTCGGCGTGTACCTCGGCAGCTCGTTCGCGCCGAACCACAAGGGCATGGCCATCCTGCCGGCGGGCGACCAGACCGACTTCCTGCGCCGTCAGGTGCTCACGTCGCGCAACGTGCGCGGCGGCTGGCTGACGGACTTCGCGCTCGGCGGCCTGAACTACCAGATCGAGCACCACCTGTTCCCGTCCATGCCGAGGCCGAACCTGCGGCGGTCGCAGGCGATGGTGGCGGCGTTCTGCCGGCAACGCGAGGTGGCTTACTGCGAGACCAGCCTGCTCGACTCGTATGCGCAGGCACTGCGGTACCTCAACGCCGTGGGCCGGACGGCTGCCCCGGCCGCGGCCCTTGCGGCCGGGCCGCCCTGAGCTCCGGCAGCTGCTCCGAGCCATCGACGAACCCCATGGCCAGCTCGGACAGGCGGCGGTTACTGGACCTCGCGTAGTCACGCAGGAGCTCGAACGCGCGGTCCATGTCCACCTGCAGCCGCTCGGCCAGCTTGCCCTTGGCCTGCTCGATGATGACCCGGCTGTTCAGGGCGGCCTGCAGCTGCTCGTTCAGCGTCTCGCTGCGGCGCAGGCTGCGCTCCTGCAGGATGCTGATCGTGGCGACGTCCGCCAGGGCCTGGCCGACGCTGCTCTCGGCCTGGCCGAACGGCCCAGGAGCCGCCCGGAAGAGGTTAAGCGCGCCGATGATCTGCTGGCGCAGCCGCATGGGGATGGCCTGCACGGCGCCGAATCCGGCCTGCTGGGCGGCTGGCGCGAACCGCGGCCAGCGGCCCGCCTCGGTAGCGAGGTCGGTCACCGAGACCGGCTCGCCGTTGCGGAAGCAGTCCAGGCACGGGCCCTGGTCGTGCTGGAGCTGGAAGAGCTCGAGCAGCCTGGCCTGCTCGCTGGAGGCGGCGACCACCCGCAGCTCGCCGCGCGGGTCGGCCAGCAGCAGCCCGGCGGCCGACGCGCCGAGCAGGTCCACGCTGCGGTCGGTGAGCACGTGCAGGAACTCGATGACGTCGAAGCCGGCCACCATGGTGTCGGCCAGCTCGACGAACGTCTTCGACAGCAGTCGCCCATCCATCCCTGTCACCCTTTTCCCGAACAAGCGCGGCCTAGGTTCAAGGGTACGCAGTGCTGCCTGCACGAGCAGGCTGGCCGGCTCATCGCGCACCGTCCCGGCCGATAGCCGGGCCGCCGGCGCCGGGGGGCCCGGCCGCGGTGCCTGGCCCGTCCGGCCGGTCGGATCCGCCGGGCCCGTCGGCTCCGTCCAGCCGCAGCCTGCGCGTGACGATGTCGTGCGCGACGTCGGCGAGTTGCCGGTCAACGGCATAAGCGTAGGCGCGCAGCCGGACGAACGCCTCGGCGATGCCGGTGCCCAGCTGCTCCGTGAGCATCCCGGTGGCCTGGTCGATCTCGGCCCGGCGGCGGCCGAGTTCCATCGGCTGCCCGCCCGGCCCGCGGGCGGCCGTGCCGCGCCGGCCGCTCGCATCCGGGCCGCCCCGGCCGCTCGCATCCGGGCTGCCCTGGCCGTCACCGTGCCTGGCCGTCACCGTCCTGGCCGCCGGGTTGCTGGCCATCGAGCAGCAGCAGCGTGGCGGTATCGGCGAACAGCAGCGCGTCGCCAAGCGCGACCGTAGCCAGCGGCCGCGGCATCCGCCGGTACAGCTGGAGCACGCCGACCCGGATCGCGCCGATCTGCAGCGGGAATGCGAAAATCGCCGCCGCTCCGGCGGCGATCGCGGCCGGCGCGAAGGCGGGCCAGCGGCCGATGATGTCGTGGTCGGTGAGATCTGACGCCAGTACCGGACCGCCGAACGCGGAGCGTCGCGCGCGCGGCCCTTCGCCGACCGTCAGCTCGATGTCGGCGAGACGCTCGCTGAGCTCATCGGTAACGCACATGACATGGACCGCCCCGGCCCGGCTCACGGTCATCAGTGCCGCGCCGCTGACCTGGATCGCGGCGACCGCCGCGGCGCAGACGTCCTGCACCGACGCCCGTCCGCCGCGGCCGGCTGCCTGCCGTGCCACCAGGCCCCAGATGGTGACCATCCGGCTGGCGGCGCTGTCAGGCGCCATCGCCGCTGGCCTGGCGGCCGGCTGGCTGGGCCACCTCACCGCGCCGGACGGGGCCGCCAAAGGTCGGCGGCCCCGTCCGGGCTGGCATTGCGGCCTGGTTAGAGCGGACGGACCTGCTCGGCCTGCGGGCCCTTGGGGCCCTGGCCGGCGGTGAAGTCAACCCGCTGGTTCTCCTGCAGGCTGCGGAAACCGTCAGCCTGGATCGCGGAGTGGTGCACGAAGACGTCGGCGGTGCCATCGTCGGGGGCGATGAAACCATAGCCCTTGTCGGCGTTGAACCACTTCACGGTGCCCTGAGCCATCTACTTCTCTCCTACAAACGATCTTCGGGATCCACGGATGTGTGTCCCGGGTTGCTGCGACCGCCTGCCTTCGAAGGCTGGGCTCTGGAATATCCAAACGCCCACGGTCAGAATTCCGCAGGCGCTGTTACACGATACGAACTTCGACTACAACCAGAATCTATTTAACACCATCGCGCAACCGCGCCGCTCGCGCAGCGCCGAACTGGTCCGCCCGCGCCGCCCTGAATCCGGCCGGCGCGCCGGTCAGAGCGCCTCGCTGATCCAGCGCCAGCCGCGCGGGTCGTCGCATACCGGCCGCACCACGAATGCCTCGGCGGCGTCGGCCAGCTGGGTGACGACGCGGATCAGCTGGCGGTGGAAATCATCCGGCGGCTGGGCACCGTCCTGCGCGCCGGGCGCGACCAGCGTCACGGTCGCGCTGACGCTCCCGGCCAGCCGGGCGGTGACGTGCCCGTTGTAGTCCATCCCGACCGCCACGATCGCGTCGGACCGGACGATGTCGCTCCCGTCGTCCTTGCTCACCCAGACGTGCGTCGAATCCATCAGCGTCATCTCCTGGTTCCGGCGTTGCGGCGCGGCGTCGGACGCGCGGCGCAGCGGTATTGCGGTGCTTGCGGTGTTGCGGCGTCCTCAACAGTGGCACAGGGTGACCGCTGGCGGGCCGTCCGGCCGGCGGAGGCCGGCCGGACAGCGGGACCGGCCGGACGGCCGGACCGGAGCGGGACCGGCCGGACGGCGGGACCGGCCGGACAGCGGGACCGGCTGGCGGAGGGCGGCTAGCAGGGGCGGCTAGCGGCGTGGCGCCGCCTCGGGACGGCGCAGCCGCCAGGGCAGGTACGACGCGCCAGGGCCGGTCTCGGCAGCCACGTCGGCCGGGTTGGACAGCGCGCAGCGCTGCAGCGACAGGCAGCCGCAGCCGATGCAGGAGTCCAGCCCGTCGCGCAACGCGGTGAGCGCGCGAATCTGGTCATCGAGCCGCTTCCGCCACCCCCGGGACAGGCGGGCCCAGTCGGCCCGCGTCGGGGTACGGGTCTCCGGCAGGCTGGCGAGCGCGGCCGCGACCTCGTCGAGTGACAGCCCGATGTTGCGCGCGGCCCGGATGAACGCCAGCCGGCGCAGCACGCTGCGCTGGTAGCGGCGCTGACCGCCGGATGTCCTGCTCGCCGACACCAGGCCCTGGGCCTCGTAGAAACGCAGCGCAGACGGCGCGAACCCGCTGCGCCTGGCGACGTCGCTCACCGTGAGCGCATCCGTCGGCTTCATCCTCATGCTCCGTCCTTCGCGGTCCGGCCGCGGCCCGGCAGCGGCCCGCGTTCTGAGATCACGGAGAATCCGGCACGCTCCCGCGTGCCGGATCTGCCGTGCTCGGGCAACTGGCGCCCGGGGGGTTTGACTTCAAGTTGACTTCAACCTTAAGTATGGGGCTCAGCAGCCACCGACGGCAAGGAGGACATCATGGCGGTAGCTATCGTTACCGGCGCATCCCGTGGCCTTGGCCTGGCCACGGCCCGGGCGCTCGCAGGGCGGGGATGGTCGGTCGCGGCCGACGCCCGGCATGACGCGGCGCTGCGTGATGCGGTGCGCGCAATCGCGGCCCGCGGGATTCCGGCCGGCCGGGTGGTCGCGGTGCCGGGCGACGTCACCGACCCCGGCACCGCGCCGAGCTGGTGGCAGCAGCACGGGGACTCGGGACCATCGCGCTGCTGATGAACAACGCGAGCCTGCTTGGCCCGAGCCCGCAGCCAGGCCTCGCCGACTATCCGGAGGACGAGCTGGCCGCGGTCTATCGCGGTCAACGTGCTCGCGCCGGTCGCGCTGACCCGGCTGGTCATCGGCGACCTGGCCGGCGCCGGCGGAACGGTCGTCAACGTGAGCTCGGATGCCGCGGTCGAGGCGTACGACGGCTGGGGCGGCTACGGCTCGTCGAAGGCCGCGCTCGACCAGGTTTCCGCGATCCTCGCCGCCGAGCAGCCCGCCGTGCGGGTGTACGCGCTCGACCCCGGCGACATGCGCACCGAGATGCACCAGCAGGCGTTTCCCGGCGAGGACATCTCGGACCGGCCCGAGCCGGAGACGGTCGTCCCTGCCGTGCTGCGGCTGCTCGCCGACCGGCCGCCCAGCGGGCGGTACCGGGCGGCAGACCTGCCAGCCGCCGGGACCGTCGCGGCGGGGGCGGCCCGATGACGGCAGTGACCGACTTCGTGCTGCCGGCCGGGCTCGAGGCCAGCCAGCCGCCCGAGGCTCGCGGCCTGGCCAGGGACCAGGTCAGGCTGCTGGTGGCCGACAGTTCCGGGTTGCGGCACGCGCGGTTCGCCGCCCTCGGGCGGTTCCTGCGCGCCGGAGACGTCCTGGTGGTCAACACCTCGGCGACGCTCGCCGCGGCCATCGACGGCAGGCGGCCGGACGGCTCGCTGGTCGCCGTGCACTTCTCCACCTTGCTCGATGACGGCAGCTGGCTGGTCGAGCTGCGGCCGCCTGGCCGGGCGACCGGCCCGGTCACCGACGCCCGGGCCGGCGAGCGGATCGGCCTGCCGGCCGGCGCCGGGCTTGTGCTGACCGAGGCCGCGAGCCCGCGGCTGTGGCGGGCGCTGGTCGCCGTCGAGGGTGACGTGCGCGGCTACCTGGCCGTGCACGGGCGGCCGATCACGTATGCCTACCTGGCCGGATCATGGCCGCTTGCGGCGTACCAGACCGTGTTCGCACGGGACCCGGGCAGCGCGGAGATGCCGAGCGCCGGGCGTCCGTTCAGCACTGATCTCGTTACCGCCCTGGTCGCGGGCGGTGTCCTGATCACCGTGATCACGCTGCACGCCGGCGTCTCCTCGCTGGAGGCCGGCGAGCCGCCGCTGCGCGAGTGGTTCCGGGTTCCTGAGCCGACGGCCGGCCTGGTGAACCAGGCCCGTGCGGCCGGGCGCCGGGTCATCGCCGTCGGGACGACGGTGACTCGGGCGCTGGAGAGCAGTGCCGCGCCGGACGGCACGCTGACCGCAGCCGAGGGCTGGACCGACCTGGTACTCGGCCAGGACCGTCCGGCCAGGGCGGTCGACGGCATCATCACCGGCTGGCACGCGCCTGGCGCGTCGCACCTGGACCTGCTGACCGCGGTGGCCGGGCCTGACCTGGTCAGCGACGCGTACGCGGAGGCGATCCGGCATGGCTACCAGTGGCACGAGTTCGGGGACAGCTGCCTGCTGCTGAGCTAGCACCCGGCCCGGCCAGCACCCGGCCCGGGCCAGCACCCGGCTGGGCCAGCACCCGGGGGACCCGGTCTGCTGGCAGGCCTCGATCAGCCCGGCCAGCCGGCGGGCCGGCGCGTTCGGGCGGACCGCGAGGAGCGTCGGCATGGCCGGCACGGGCTCGGCGAACGGGCGGAAGACCGTGCGGGTGGTCGGCGTGATCTCCGCCTGGGCGGCATAGAAGACAGTCCAGCTGGGCTTGCCGGTCCCGATGGCGGCCAGGGTGTCCTGGTCGGTGGTGAACGGCGGGCCCATGACCGGTTCGAAGCCCGCCGCCCGGCACGCCCGGACGACCAGATCGACCAGCTGGGGATTGGCCTCGCGCGGCGCAATCCGGAGCTGCAGTCCGGCCAGGTCCGCGATGTCGACGGCCGGGCGGGCGGCCAGCGGGTGGCTGGCGGGCAGCACGGCGACCAGCGGGTCGGACCAGACCGGAATGAGGTGCAGGCCAGGGCTGTGGGAGATGCCGCGGACGAAGGCGGCGTCGAGCTCCCCGTCGCGTACCTGCTGAAGCCGCACCGCAGACGGCTCGCTGACCAGTTCCACCACCGTGTGCGGCGCCAGAGCGGCCATCGCCGTCAGCACCCGGTCAAGGCGCGTGCCCAGGCCGACGTTCGTGCCGACCCGCAGCAGCGTCGCCTGATCGGCGCGCAGCTCAGCCATCGCCGCCAGGGCTGCTTGCTCGGCGTCAAGGAGGACCCTGGCCACGGGCAGGAAGGCGCGGCCCGCCGCGGTCAGGGCGACAGCGCGGGTGCTGCGGTCGAACAGCTCCAGGCCGAGCTGGCGTTCCAGCCGCCGGACCTGCTGGCTGACCGTCGGCTGGACGATGTGCAGCCGCTCGGCGGCCCGGCCGAAGTGGAGTTCCTCGGCGACCGCCACGAAGTACCGAACCTGACGCAGCTCCACACGGCACCCATTCATCACGGTTCTTGATGAGTGTATGAGCGGATCGCGTCTTGGTCCAAGGCCGCGAGCGCGGTGAACTTGATGGGCGCCGGAATGAACCGGAGCGCGCCGCAGTGAACTGGCGCGCCGGAATGCCCTGGCGCATGCCGCGATGGAATTGCGGCTTTCCTGAAATCCGGCATCCTGGCGAAGGAGCAGGTCATGGCGTATCTGACGGTAAACGGAGTCGATTTGTTCTACGAGGACTACGGGACGGGGCCGCCCGTGGTCTTCCTGCACGGCTGGGGTACCAGCGGCCGGGTTTGGGGCGGGCAGGTACCCGACCTCGTTCAGGACCATCGGGTGATCACGGTGGACTGGCGCGGCTGCGGCCGTTCCGGGCGGCCCGCCGCTGGCAACACCATCGCCAACGTCGCCAGGGACGTCCTTGGGCTCATCGACGCACTGGCGCTGACCGCGCCGGTGCTGGTCGGGTCATCGATCGCGGGTTCCTTCGCGATCGAGGCCGCGCGGGCCGCGCCCGGCAGGCTCGGCGGCATCGTCGGCGTCGATGCCGGCGTGCATTATTTCTCGCACGGAATGGACGAGCAGATGGAAGACCTGCTCGCCGGGCTGCGCGCGGACCGGGCGGGGACCGTGGCCGCCATCATCCCGAACTGGTACCGGCCGGGGGCCAGCCCGGCCGTGCAGGACTGGACGGTCCGCCAGATCCTCGACTCAGGGGTCTTCATCGACCAGCTGATCACCGACCAGGCCCGCTATGACCCGCGCGGCCACCTCGGCGAGCTTGACGTCCCGGCGATGTTCCTGCACGGCGAGCTTGATGCCGAGATTCCCCGGGAGGTGCCCGAGGAATGCGCCGCGCTGATTCCCGGCGCCGGGCTCATTTACATCGAAGACGCCGGGCACATGGCCCAGCAGGACCAGCCCGGGCTGTTCAACCAGGCGCTGCGGGCCGCCCTGCACCGGATGGCGCCGGTCGCGGCCGTCCGGTAGGCCGCGGCCGTGCAACGCGAACAGGCAGGGCCCGGCCGATATAGAGGGTATGGACGCCAGCGGCGTGACGACCCGGCGCGCGCCGCTCGTGCTCAAGCGCATGGGCCCGGCCCGCGTCGCGCTGGCGGCCGGGATCGCGACCACGCTGCTCACCATCAGCTTCGTCGCCGCGCTGGTGTCCTTCACGCAGACCAGGACGGCGACGGCGATCCGGGCCGCGCTCAGCAGGCCGGACAGCCTGGCGGTCACGATCACCAGCTCGCTCTCGGCGCAGCAGCAGCCGCAGGCACGGGCGGCGATCAGCGCGCAGCTGCGGCAGGCGTTCGGCCCGGTCCCGTTCGCGCTGTTCGGGTCGCTCCGGGTGGATGGTCTCGCGCTGCGCGGGGCAGCCGGGCGGGCCGCGGGACACGGCGGTCCGGCGCACCGGATCGCGACCGTCATCGCGGCCGACGCGCTCGCCGCGCACGCGACGCTCGTGACGGGCCGCTGGCCGGCCACTGCACCAGCCACGGGGCCAGGCGCCGCGCCCGGCGCCCGGCCGGGCGGCCGGCCCGTGCCGGTCGCGATTTCGGCGGCGGCAGCGGGCAGGCTCGGGGTATCCGCGGGCGGGATACTCGCCCTGCGTTCGCCCTACGACCGCAAGGACGTCAGGCTGCGGGTAACCGGGATCTTCCGGCCGGACGACCCGGCCGCCCCGTACTGGCAGCTCGACCCGCTGCACGGCGCAGGGTTCCAGGAAGGCGGCGGGTTTGCCACCTTCGGCCCGCTGTTCACCAGCGCCGGCAATATGCGGTCCGGCCCGCTGTCGGCCACGCTGGCCGGCTGGGTCGCCATGCCGACGTCGGCCGACCGCATGATCAGCGCCGGGCTCCGGCCGCTTGGCGTCCGGCTGAGCTCGGCACTCGGCCGGCTCCCCAACTCGGCGGCGGCCGGCAATCCGGTGGCGACCTCCCCGCTGCCCGGGCTGCTCGCCGGGCTCTCGTCGGCGGCGCTCATCTCGCGCTCGCTGCTGCTGATCGGCCTGCTCGAGCTGCTGGTGCTCGGCGGCGCGACGCTCACCCTGATGGCGCGGGCGCTGGCCGGCGAGCGCCGGGCGGAGACCGCGCTGCTGCGCGCCAGGGGCGGGGCCGAACGCCAGCTCCTCGGGCTCGGTGCCGCCGAGAGCACGCTGGTCGTGCTGCCCGCCGTGCTGCTCGGGCCGCTGCTCGGGATCTGGCTGGCCAGCGGGCTGGCGTCCGGCTGGTCACCGGTGCCGGGCGCCGCGGCACCGGGCGAGGTACCGGCCAGCCTCTGGCTGACCGCCGTGGCGGTGGCGGCGATCAGCCTGCCGGTGCTGCTGTTCCCCGCGGTGCGCGCGGCCATCTCGCCGATCGGCGTCGCCGCGATGCGCGGCAGGCAGCGCGCGATCGGCGCGGCCAGCCGGGCGGGCGCCGACCTGGCGCTGGTTGCGCTGGCGGTGGCGGCCTGCTGGGAACTCGCCAAGACGAGCGACGCGCTGACTGTGGCGTCCGGCGGCCAGCTCAGCCTGGACCCGATCCTGGTCGCCGCGCCGGTGCTAGCCGCGCCGGCCTGCAGTGTGCTGATCCTGCGGGCGCTGCCGCTGGTCGCCCGGCTGGCCGACCGCAGCGCGGCGAAAGGCCGCCGGGTCGTCCTCCCGCTCGCCTCCTGGTCCATCGGGCGCCGCCCGCTGCGGCATGCCGGGCCGCTGCTGATCACGGTTATCTCGCTGGCCATCGCCGTGCTCGCGATCAGCCAGTACCAGACAGGCCGGCAGACCGCCAGCCAGCTTGCCGCGTTCGGCACGGGCTCGGACTACCGGGCCGACCTGCCGTACGGCCCGCTGCCGCTCGGCCAGGTCAGCCGGCTGGCCAGCCTGACCGGGGCCAGCGCCGTGATGCCGGCCGTACGGACCACGGCCACGCTGGCCAGCGACTCGGCGACCGTCACCGTGCTCGGCCTGGCCAGCGCGAAGATGGCCGCGACCGTGCTGCTCAGGGGCGACCTGACAACGGAGCCGCTGGCCGAGCTCGGCCACAAGATCACGCCAGCCGGTGCCGCCCCCGGCCGGGCGCTGCCCGGCCGGCCGAGCGGATCTCGGTCACCGCTCGGCTGGCCAGCACAAGCGGCGGCCGCCGCGTCGCCCGCCCGCAGCTTTACCTTCAGATCCGGGACCACGCCGGGCTCTACTACGCGATCAACGCGGGCACGCTGCCCGCGGACGGGCGGCGGCACACCCTCGTCGCCGGCATCGCGCCCGGCGGCCAGGCCGCGTACCCGCTCCGGCTGATCGGCATCCAGGTGTCGTTCGCCGCTCCCCCGCACACCGAGACCTACACGCTGCGGGCCGGCCCGGTCCGGGTCTCCGGCACCGCGCACGGCCCGTTCAGTACGACAGCGCGGGCCGTCAGGAACCCGCTGCCAGCTGCCTCGGTAACCTTCCGGGCCGGGCCGAACGGTTCTCCCGGTGGCGCTCATTTCGGCAGCATCAGCTGGCTGCACAAGGCCCCGGTGATTCCCGCGATAGCGACGGCGGCGTTCCTCGCCGCAACCCGCCAGCGGGTCGGCTCGGTGATCAGCCTGCCGGTCGGCAACGTGCCGCTGCGGATGCGGATCGTCGCGTCCGTCGCTGCCTTCCCGACCGTCCCGGCGGCCGGCGGGGGGGTCGTCGTCGACGACGAGATGCTGCAGCGGGCGCTGCTGATCACCGGCACCCCGCCGCTGCCGGTGACGCAATGGTGGCTGCGCGCCGCGGGTGGCCTGGATTTCCGCGGCATCACGCCAGGCCTGCGGGTCACCAGCCGGACCGCGGTAGCCGCGGCGATGACCGGCAACCCGTTCGCGGCCGATGTCCGGCAGGCGCTGGCCGCGATCGCCGCGGCCGCCGTCATCCTGGCCCTGGCCGGGTTCGCGGTGAGCATGGCGGCGGGCCGGGAACGGCGGCCTGAGCTCGCGCTGCTTGACGCGCTCGGGATGCCGCGCAGGCAGCTGTTGAGGATGCTCCGCACCGAGCAACTGCTGCTCTCGGTGCCCAGTGCCGCGGCCGGCGTGATTCTCGGGGCGGTGCTTGCGCAGCTGATCGTCCCGGCGCTGACGCTGACGCCGGCCGGCGGCGCTCCCGTGCTGCCCGTCATCGTGACCGTCCCCTGGCTGCTCGCGGCCGCCCTGGCGGCTGTCATCGCGGCATTCCCCGTCCTGATCGCGCCGCTGGCCGGACGCGCGAGCGATACCGTCGCTGTGCTGCGCCAGGGAGCGCAGGAATGAGGACCGCCAGGCGGCTGCTGACCGGCGGGCCGGCCTCTGGCCCGAGCCGGGTACTTGCGATCGTGCTGCTGGTCGCCGTGTTCCTGGTGGCGGCCGCGCCGCGAGTGCTCGAGACTTCCCAGACCAGGGTGCTGCGGCAGACCCTGGCCGCCGCGTCGCCGGTCGACCGGAGCATCACCGTCAGCACCGGGTGGGTAGTGTTCCCGAACGGCCAGGGGCCGGGCGGCAGCCCGGCACCCCGGCTGCTGGCGGCCACCACCACCCTGCTCAGCCGCGGGCTGCCCGCGCCGCTGACGTTGGCCCGCGGCAGCGCCTGGGCGAGCGTCACCAGCCCCAGCAGCCCCGTGCTGAACCCGGCCCGCACCGCCAGGCCGGGAGTGAAAGATCCGGAGCTTGAGCTGGTCTACCGCGATCCGGTGCGCAGCCACCTCCGGCTGGTCGCCGGCGCGCTGCCGGACCGGACATCGGCCGCCATCGTCGCCGGGCGGCGGGTGACGGTGCTCGACGTGGCCGTGACGGCGGCCACCGCGGCCAGGTTCGGGCTGCATCCAGGCTCCGACATCCGGGTCGGCGTGCAGCCGGTAAACCCGAGTACCGGCCTTCTCGTGCAGCACGCGACCGGGCCGCCGGCGGCGGTCCTGCATGTGTCCGGGGTGGTGCGGCCGACTGACCCGGCCTCGTCATTCTGGAACTATGACCAGCTTGCGGCGTCCCCCGGGCTGCAGGGCGCGTTCTCGGCTTCGTATCCGGGTCCGTTCTGGGAGGGCGCGGCCCTGATCGGGCCTGCTGAGCTCGGCGCGCTCCCTGCGCTGTTCGCCCAGCAGCCGCTCAGCCTGGTCTGGGACATACCGCTACAGCTGGGAACGCTGACCGCCGCCGACGTCCCGCAGGCGCTCGGGGCGCTGAACGGGTTCAAGGTCGGCCCGGCCGTCGTCGCGGCAGGTGCTGCAGTATCCCGCGCCGCTGGCCGTTACCGTCAATCCCGAGGGCATCCTGGCGCCGTTCCCCGCCCAGCAAGCCGCCGCCGACCAGGTGCTGTCGCTGACGATCACCGGGCTGTTCCTGATCGGCCTGGTGCTGATCCTGCTTGCGGCACGCCTCATCGTCGAGCGGCGCGATGACGAGCTGGCCGCGCTGCGGGCACGCGGCAGCTCGCTGCCTGGTCTGGCGCTGCGCATCCTGGCTGACACCTGGCCACTGCTGATTGCCTCGCTCGCCGCCGGAATAGCCCTGGCGGTGGCCATCAGCCCCGGTGGATCCGTTAAAGCATCATGGGAGATGACTGCTGTGCTCGGTGCCGTCGCGCTGGCCGGCCCGCCGCTGCTCGCGGCGGCGAGACATGCCGACAGCGCGACGTCCCGGCGGGCGGCGCGGGCCGACGTGACGATCCCGCGCCGGTCATCGCGGCGGGTGGTCGCCGAGGTCGCTGCCGTGGTGCTGACCGTGGGAGTGGTGGCGGCGCTGCGGTACCGCGCACCGGGCGGCGGCGGCGTGAACCTGCTGACCGGCACCGGCCAGCAGCTCGTCGCGCTGCTGGCGGCGCTGCTGGTGATCCGGTGCTACCCGGTGCCGCTGCGGCTCGCGGCCAGGCTCGCCGCGCGCCGCCGTGGCGCGGCCGCCTATCTGGGCCTGGCCACGGCCGCGCGGTCCGCGCCGACCGCGCTGCTGCCCGCGCTCGCGCTGATCCTGGCGATGGCGCTGGCCGGGTTCGGCGGCATGGTGCAGACGACGATCGGCAGCGCCCGGGTGGCCGACTCCTGGCGGCAGGTCGGCGCGGACGCGTCGGTCACCGTCACCGACATCCACCCGATCCCGGCCGCCGCCGCGCGCAGGCTGGCGCAGGTGCCCGGGACCCGGCACGCGGTGACGGTCTCGGCTGAGCCAGGCCGCCTGGTCAGCCGGCGGCCAGGTCATCAGCACGACGGCGGTGGACGCCGACCCGGTGCCGTACGCGGCGCTGAGCGCCGGCACCCCGTTCGGCTCGTTCGCGCCATCGCTGCTCGCGGGCCCCGGCGGAGCAGGCCGGGGTAGAGCGCCGGCCGCGCCGACCGGGATCCCGGTGCTCGTCTCGCCCGGCCTGGCTGGCCTGACCGGCAAGGCCGGCGTGCTGACGACCGGCGTCGACCGGCCGCTGCGGGTCCGGGTGGCCGGCGTGCTCTCCGCCACGCCCGCGGTGCCGACCGGCCCCTTCATCATCGTCCCGGCCTGGGCGGCCAATCGCGATGACGGGCCGTGGCCGGTCAACAAGGCGCTGCTGACCGGCGCGCACCTGGACACCGCCGCCCTGGCGGCCGTCACGGCGCGCTCGATCCCCGGTGGTGCGCTGCACCTGCGCGCCGAGGCGCTGCGGCTGGCCGTCGCGGCGAGCCCGATGGCCAGCGGGACCCGGCAGCTGTTCGCCATGTGCGTTGCCGCCGCGGCGCTGCTCGCAGCGACTGCGGTGATCCTCGGCTTCGCGCTGTCGGCTGACTCGCGGCGGCGGCGGCTCGTCACCCTGACCACCCTGGGGCTGCGGAGCCGCCAGGCCAGGGCGGTCGCGGTGCTCGAAGCGGTGCCGCTGCTCATCGTCGCGGTGGCCGGCGGGCTGCTGGCAGCGCTGGCGCTGCCCGTCGCGATCGGCCCGGTACTGAACCTCGCCGTGTTCGTCGGCGCCGGGCCGGCCGTGACCGTGCAGCCGGGGCTGCTGCCACTGGCCGCCGCGGCGGCCGGCACGGCGGTGATCGTCATCGTGACCGCGCTCGGCCAGTCCGCCGCGGCGACGCGGGGCAGCATCACGGCCGTGCTCAGGAAGGGAGAGGACCAATGACAGGCGTCCGCAGGCCGCGGGAGACGCTGACCGCGCTGGAGCAGGCGGCGGCAGCTGACACCGGGAGCAGCGGGTACGCCGAGGGCGCCGTCATCGCCTGCGACCGGCTGGTCCGCATCTACACCGTGGAGGGGATCGAGATCCAGGCACTGCAGGGGCTGGACCTGGCGATCCGGCCGGGCGAGCTCACCGCGCTTGTCGGCGCGTCGGGGAGCGGCAAGTCGACGCTGCTGAACATCCTGTCCGGCCTGGACCGGCCCACGGCCGGCCAGGTCACCGTGGCCGGCCATGACCTGCTGCTGATGAAGGGCAAGGAACGGCTCGAGTACCGGCGCCAGACGGTCGGCTTCATCTGGCAGCAGACCGGCCGCAACCTGCTCAGCTACCTGACCGCCGCCGAGAACGTGGCGCTGCCCATGCGGTTCGCCGGCCTGCCCCGGCGGGCCAGGAAGGCGCGGACCGCGGAGCTGCTCAGCCTGCTCGGCGTGGCGAGGTGCGGCGACCGGTACCCGGCGCAGCTGTCCGGCGGGGAGCAGCAGTGCGTCGCCATCGCCGTCGCGCTGGCGAACCAGCCGCAGGTGGTGCTGGCCGACGAGCCGACCGGCGAGCTGGACACCGAAACGGCGACGCACGTGTTCGCCGCGCTGCGCACCGCCAATGCCGAGTCGGGCGTCACCGTGCTCGTGGTCACGCACGACCTCGCGGTGTCCGCGCACGTGCAGCGGACCATCGCGATCTCCGACGGGCGGACGAGCACCGAGGTGCTGCGGCCGGACCAGCCCGCCGGGGCCAGGGGCGCGCACAGCGGCGGCGCCGAGGGCGAGGAGTACGCCGTGCTCGACCGGGCCTGGCTGCAGCTGCCGCGTGACTTCACCGAGGTGCTCGACATGCGGGACCGGGTACGGCTCGCGCTCGAGCCCGACCACATCTCGGTCTGGCCGGGCGGGTCGGACCGGCGGGATCAGGAGGAGAGATGACCACGGCGGGAAACGGCCAGCCCGGGCAGCAGGTCATGCTCCGGGTCCGGTCCCTGGTCCGCACCTACGGCAGCGGCCGGTCGGCCGTCCGCGCGCTGCGCGGCACCTCGTTCGACGTCGCGCCGGGCGAGCTGGCCGCGCTGGAGGGACGGTCCGGCGCGGGCAAGACCACGCTGCTGAACATCATCGGCGGCCTGGACCGGCCGGACTCCGGCACGGTCGAGGTCGGCGGCACCGAGGTGACCAGGCTGGACCGCAGCGAGCTGGCCAGGCTGCGCCGGGAGACGCTGGCGTTCGTCTTCCAGTCCTACGCGCTGATCCCGATCCTGACCGCCGCCGAGAACGTGGCCGTCCCGATGCGCCTCACCGGCACCGATCCGGCCCGGCGGGACGAGCGGGCGATGCTGCTGCTGCGCATGGTCGGCCTCGGCGAGCACGCGCACCAGCGGGCCTACGAGCTATCCGGCGGCCAGCAGCAGCGGGTCGCGATCGCCCGCGCGCTGGCGAACCGGCCGCGGCTGCTGATCGCGGACGAGCCGACCGGGCAGCTTGACACGCAGAACGCCAGGCAGATCATGCGGCTGCTCCGGGCGCTGGCCGACAGCGAGGGCGTCACCGTGCTGGTCGCCACGCATGACCAGGCGGTGCTGGCGAGCGCCGACCGGAAACTGCGTATTTCCGACGGGGTGGTCAGCGAGGAATCCCCGCCCGTGCCCGCGCCGTGAGCGCCCCGGCGGCGGGCTGGCACACTACCGAGCATGCAGACGCTCGTACTTGATCACCCGCTGGTCGCGCACAAGCTCACCGCGCTGCGCGACGTCCGCACCGAGTCACCGACGTTCCGCCTGCTCAGCGACGAGCTGGTGACGCTGCTCGCGTACGAGGCCACCAGGCACATCCGGGTGGAGCAAGTGCAGGTGCGGACGCCCATCGGGGTGGCTGACGGCGTCAAGCTGGCCAGGCCGGTGCCGCTCGTGGTCCCGGTGCTCCGGGCCGGCATCGGGATGCTGGACGGGATGGCCAGGCTGCTGCCGAAGGCCGACGTCGGCTTCGTCGGGCTGGCCCGCGACGACGAGACCCTGGTGGCCTCGACCTACGCGGCCCGGCTGCCGGCCGACCTGACCGGGCGCGAGGCGTTCGTGCTGGATCCCATGCTGGCGACCGGCGGGACGCTGGAGACGGTGATCGGGATGCTGGTATCCCGCGGGGCGGCCGCCGTCACGGCCATCTGCCTGCTGGCCGCCCCGGAAGGCGTCGCCCGGATTGCCGAGGCGTTCCCCGACGATGAGCCGGCGCCGGTGCGGGTGGTGACCGCGGGCCTGGACCAGGGGCTGAACGACCGCGGCTACATCGTGCCGGGCCTCGGCGACGCCGGCGACCGCCTGTTCGGCACGATCTAGGCGGTCGATCCCTACTAGCCCTGCCCCGGGCAGCGTGACCGGCCAGGCCAGGGCCGCTGCTGGGCTACGGCCCGAAGCCCGCCCGCCTCGCGATCCGGCCGCGGTGGCGCTCTGGAGAGGTAATTTACAGTATGTAGCTGATAAATTACTAAACGTGAGGGAAATGGAGTGGTCCCGGGACAGCAGGACGCTGCTGGAGGCCGCGCCGGACGCGACCATATGCGTGGACTCCGGCGGCCGGATCGTGCTGATGAACGCCCAGGCCGAGCGGCTGTTCGGATACCGGCGCGAGGACCTGACCGGGCAGCCGGTGGAAATCCTGGTCCCCGACGCGATCAAGGCCGGGCACCCGGCACTGCGAGCCGGCTACGCCGACGATCCGCAACCACGGGAAATGGGCGCAGGCAGAGATCTGTCCGCCCGCCGCCGCGACGGCAGCACCTTCCCGGCAGAGATCTCCCTGTCCGCCATCGACACCGACCAGGGGCTCCTGGTGCTGGCCTCGGTCCGCGACGTGACCGACCGCCAGCGCGCCGATGCCCGGTTCCGGGGGCTGCTTGAGGCGGCTCCGGATGCGATGGTGTGCGTGGATTCCGGCGGGCGGATCGTGCTGGTGAACGCGCAGGCGGAGCGGCTATTCGGGTACCGGCGAGAGCACCTGGCCGGTAAACCGGTAGAGATCCTGGTTCCAGCGACGGCCAGGGCCGCGCACCGTACGCTGCGGGCGGGTTACGCCAGCGATCGGCGGTCGCGACCGATACACGCCGGGATAGAACTGTCCGGCCGTCGCCGTGACGGCGGCATTTTCCCCGCGGAAATCGCCCTGGCCACCATCGACATCGACGAGGAGCTCCTCGTGCTGGCCGCGGTCCGCGACGTGACCGAGCGGCGGCGGCAGCAGGATGAGGTCAAGCGGGGCTACCGGAACCTGGAAACGTTCGCCTACTCAGTCGCCCACGACCTGCGCACCCCGCTGCGAGCGCTGGCCGGCTACAGCGCGGCGCTAGTGGAAGAGTGCGGGGACAGCCTCGGCGTAGCCGGCCGTGGCTACGCTGAGCGGATCGAGGCCGCCAGCCTGCATATGTCGGCGCTTATCGACAGCATTGTGCATCTTTTGCACGTGTCGCGGGCGGAGATTAGCATTCAGGCCGTCGACCTCGGCGCCGAGGCTGCCAGCATCGCGAAGGAACTTCGCCGCGACACCCCCGGCCGCAGCGTCCGCTTCACTATCCAGCAGCCGGCCTGGGTAATGGCAGACCACATCCTCGTCCGGACGGTCCTGCAGAACTTGCTGGGCAACGCCTGGAAGTTCACTTCCGGCCGGGACGATACGACGATCGAGTTCGGGACGACGCCGACCGAGGAAGCCCGGGTCTGCTGTTACGTCCGCGACAACGGCGCCGGCTTCGACCCCGCTTACGTGGAGAAGCTGTTCCAGCCCTTCCAGCGGCTGCATACAACCCGCGAGTTCGCTGGCACTGGCGTCGGCCTCGCCATCGTCAGGCAGGTCGTGGAGCGCCACGGAGGTCGCACATGGGCCGAGGGCGCAGTAGGCCAAGGCGCGACCTTCTACTTCACCCTCCCCGCGAACAAGCCTCCTCACGCGGGCACTGAACGAACTGCGGGTTGGTAAATCCAGCGCCTCGCAACAGTCCGTCCTCGGCGGGCGGTAGCGACCCCTGGAGCCCTGCGACATTCCGCGATCGAGTAGGAGGCCCTGCGGCCCTAATGCAGGGGCCTCTAATTCCGGACAGCCCGGCTGAGATCTGCATATGAACGTGGGTGTTACCATCGTATGCATGACGCAGGTTGACCGGTTCTCTGTGACAATGCCACCCGAACTCGGCAATGCTGTCCGCGAGGCGGCGGCCCGAGAGGGCGCGAGCGTGTCGACCTGGCTGAGCGAGGCGGCGGCCGACAAGATCCGCAATGAGCTGCTTGGCGCGGCGCTCGACGCATGGGAGGCCGAGAATGGCCCGTTCAGCGACGAGGAACTGAACGCGGCGGCAGCCGCGCTCGGGGCGGCCAGCCGCCCGGATGCGGCGTGAAGGCTGTCCTTGACGCCGGCGCGCTCATCGCCGTCGACCGGCGGGACCGAAGCCTCACCGTCATGCTGCGCGTGCTGCAGCGCCAGGGCACGCCACTGCGCGCCAGCGCAGCGGCGGTCGCTCAGGCCTGGCGCGGCAGCCGCCAGGTGAACCTTGCCCGGGTGCTCACGGGCGTCGGCGTCGTATCGCTGTCCGCCAGCGACAGCAGGCGCATCGGCGAGCTACTCGCGGCGACCCGCACGGCCGATGTCGTGGATGGTCACGTCGCCTTGCTGGCTGATCCCGGCGACATCATCCTGACCAGCGATCCTGATGACCTGAGCGCGCTCATCGACGCGCGCGGCGTAGCCGTCGCCGTAGTCCCCGTCTGACACATGGCCGACCCAGCGGTTGACGCGGTTGTCTTCGATCTCGGCGGGGTGCTGATCGACTGGAATCCGCGCTACCTGTACCGGCAGCTTTTCGCCGATCCCGCCGAGATGGAGAGCTTCCTGGCCCGGGTCTGCACCGGCGACTGGCACCGAGCGCACGACCTCGGTGATGACACTACGGAATCCTGCCGCCGCCTCGCCGCGCAGCACCCCGGCCAGGCAGAAATGATCATGGCCTGGGCCGAGCGCGGCGAGGAAATGGTGGCCGGCCAGTTCGACGCGACCGTCGCCGTGCTCGGCGAGCTTAAGGCGGCGGGCGTCCGCTGCTACGCACTGAGCAACATGGAGCCGGACACGTTCGCCATCCGGCAAGCCAGGTTCCCATTCATGAAGTGGTTCGACGGGCTTGTCATCTCCGGCCTCGAGGGCGCGGCCAAGCCAGACCCGCGGATCTTCCAGATCCTGCTGCGGCGGCATGGCCTGGAGCCGCGGGCCACGGTCTTCATCGACGATGCGCCCGCCAACGTCGATGCGGCCAGCAGGCTCGGCATCGTCGCGGTGCACTACACCTCGGCGGACCGGCTCAGGAAGGAGCTGAGCGCCCTCAAGCTTCTGCCCCGGAGACCATGATCCGACGTAGGCCAGACGATCGAGCCAGCGGCTCGTCAGTGACCTGAGTCGGGGATGGTCTCGATGGCCTGGTCAGGGCGGGCGACTCCGGCCGTCACGACCTGGCGGGTGGCTGCGAGCAGCAGGCGGGTCAGGCGCACCGCCTCTTCAGCGGCTGCCAGCTGGCCGAGGCTTGCCAGCCGCTGCGCCTCGCGCAGCTGGTCTTCAAGCTGGGCTAGCTGCGCCCGCTGCTCGGCCTCGGCCAGGGCGCGATAGATGACTGATGGCAGCCGGGCGGGCCGGTCCTTCAGTACATAGTCCGCGGCCCCTTTCTTGATGAGCTCGACTGCTGCCTCGTCTCCGAGCACACCGGACCAGAAGACAAACGGTATCTCCGGGCACTGTTCCTGCACGATCTCAAGGGCGATCTCGCCGGAGAAACCCGGCAGGTGGAAATCGGACAGGATGACGTCTGGGCGGAATGCAGCCAGCTGCTCCACGAACGACGCCCTGGTTTCCACCACGACGGCAGTGAACCTGAGGCCCGCACCGGCGAGCAGGCGCTGCGCAAGTTCAGCGTCCCAGGCTTCGTCCTCCAGGATGAGGATGCGGGCCTTCCGTCGGGCCGAATCCGGCCGGTTCCCAGGCGGGATATCTGGCTGCCCGGGGCCAGCAGCCGCCTCCGCCGCCCCAGTCTCCGGGTCGTCCCGCTGATGCCCGCCGCTCACGGCTGTCACCCCTCAATTCGATGACGTATTAACTTCGGGTACGGCCTCATTCAGGAGCAGCCAGAACATGCCGAGCGTGCTAACCGCCTCGGCGAACTCGGAAAACTTTACTGGCTTTCGCACATAGCCGTTAGCGCCGCCACGGTAGCTGGCGAGGATGTCCTCATCCAGCTTGGAGCTGGTAAGGACGACAACGGGGATGAGCTTGGTCCGCTCGTCGGCCCGTATCCTGCGCAGTACCTCCAGCCCGTCGATCTTGGGAAGCTTCAAGTCGAGCAAGATGAGGCCCGGAGCCTGTGCGCCTGAACTGCCGTCTGCGAAGAGATGCTCAAGGGCCTCGGCACCGTCGTGTGCCACCGTGACCTCATTGAGTATGTTGTTTTTCCGCAGGGCTCGCAGCGTCAGCGCCTCGTCGTCGGGGTTGTCCTCTACCAGCAGGATGGACCGGGTCGTCATGCGTTTTCCTTCGCATCGAGGGTGAAGTAAAAGGTTGCGCCTTTGCCGACCGCGCCCTCGGCCCAGACCCGGCCTCCGTGGCGCTCCACGATCTGCCTGACGCTGGCGAGGCCTACCCCGGTGCCGGGGAACTCAATGGTGGTATGCAGCCGCTGGAAGGGCTGGAACAGCTTGTCCATGTAGGCGGGGTCGAAGCCGGCGCCGTTGTCGCGTACGTAGTAGCAGACCGGGGTATCCCCGGCCGGCCGCATGCCGAACTCGATCGAAGCATCGTCCCGGCCGGAGGTGAACTTCCAGGCGTTGTCCACCAGGTTTTGCAGGACCGTGCGGATCAAGGACCGATCCGCCTGCACCAGGACAGGGCGCTGGATGACGAAATCGACGTCGCGTCCTGTCCCCTCGCGCTTGAGGTCCTCGGCGATGCGGCTGACCTCAGCACCGAGATCGACCGGCTGCAGGTTCATCTCGGCCTGCGAGAGACGCGAAAGCTGCAGCAGGTCGTCGATGAGCGCGGCCATCTGCTCGCTGGCGGCCTGGATTCGCCCGGCGTAGCCGCGGCCAGTCTCGCCGAGAACGTCCGAGTACTCCTCCAGCAGGGCCATGCTGTAACCGTCCAGCGCCCGCAGCGGAGCGCGCAGGTCGTGGGAGACCGAATAAGTGAACGTCTCCAGGTTCTTGTTGACCCGCTTAAGCTGGCCTGCCCAGCGGCGAAGCTCGGCCGTGGCGCTGCGCTGCTCGCTAACGTCCCTGGCGATCGACGACGCGCCAATCAGCTTGCCGTCGTCGTCGTGGATGGGCGAGACCGTCAGCGACACGGCGAAGGTGGTGCCGTCCTTACGCAGCCGGTCGGTCTCGAAATGCACGACACGCTCGCCCTGGCCGATCGCGGCGAGGATCTCCGTGATCTCGCCGATCCGCTCGGGGGGGCACAGGACCGTGACCGGCTGGCCGATGATCTCCTCCGCGGGGTAACCGTACATCTGCTCGGCGGCCCGGTTCCAGCTCGTGATCACCCCGTCGACAGTCTTCCCCACGATGGCGTCATCGGAGGAGTTGACGATCGCCGAGAGCAGCGCGGACTCTGCCCGCCCACTCCTGGCCGCACTATCCGCAAGCGACAACCGATCCACGATTACACCCCCGTGTCGCCCGGGAACGCGAAATCCAGAAATTGCGCCCTGCCGCACGATACGACAAAGATTTGCTGCCCCGGACTATCTTCAATCAGCATACACCGAGCCGCGCTCGTCCAGTTATCATGATAAACCGGCCAGTAATGTGATAGGGCTGCCTGATTTATTCCGTTATTCGCTCGCTAGACCCAATTTGCGCAGATGCTTTCTTTCGTGGCCTTCCTTCCAGGGCGCGAATTCCGCATCGCGTACATCGCATAATTCCTGCGGGACCAATGGCATTTCCGAGACATGGCGCACCGGCCGCAATATTTCTGTTGTAACTGTATATTGTATCTGTATACAGGAATCGCCGGTGATCCCGGCTCGGGGGGCTACTACATGGACAGCACGGTGGATTCGGGCTTGACGGACGGTGCGGTAGGCCCGGATCTGGAAAAGGCGCCGACGGGAATCCCCGGGCTTGACCAGATCACCGGGGGCGGGCTTCCCATGGGCCGGGTGACGCTGGTGGCGGGCAGCGCAGGAGCGGGCAAGACGCTGCTTGGGCTGAACTTCCTGGTGGCCGGCGCCCGGAAGTACGGCGAGCCCGGGGTACTTGTGAGCTTCGAGGAGTCGGCGGCCAAGGTCGCGCTCAACGTGCGGTCGCTCGGCTTCGATCTCGACCAGCTGCAGCAGGACAGCCTGCTCGCAGTGCTCTCGTTCCGGGTTGATACGTCCGAGATCGTCGCGGCCGGGGACTTCGACTTCGAGCCGCTCTTTGCGATCCTCGATGACGCGATCCGGCGGCTGGGCGCCAAGCGGGTCGTGCTGGACACCATCGAGGTGCTGTTCGGCACGTTCGGTGACGACACGATCGTGCGGGCGGAGCTCAGCCGGCTGGTGCGCTGGCTAGAGGACCGGGGCGTCACTGTCATCATGACCGGGGAGCGCGGTGACGGTAGTCTCACCCGGCACGGGATCGAGGAATACGTCACCGACTGCGTGATCGAGCTCGACCATCGGGTCAGTGCGGAGATCTGCACCCGCCGTCTTCGGGTGGTCAAGTACCGCGGGTCCGCGCACGGCACCAACGAGTACCCGTTCCTGATCTCCGCTCGCGGCTTCACCGTGCTGCCGATCACGTCAGTCGCGCTGGACTACGAGGCCTCCGAGGAGCGGATCTCGACCGGAATCGGCCGCCTCGACCACATGCTGGGCGGCGGCATGTTCCGGGGGTCAACCCTCATGGTGAGCGGGACCGCAGGCACCGGCAAGACCTCGCTCGGCGCGCATGTGCTTGATTCGGCCTGCGCTCGGGGTGAGCGAGCGTTGATGGTCCTGCTCGAGGAGTCGCCCGAGCAGGTGCTGCGCAATATGCGGTCGCTCGGGCTCGACCTGCGGCCATGGGTCGATGCGGGCTTGCTGCGCATCTGGGCGGCGCGGCCGTCCGCGTTCGGGCTGGAGACCCACCTGGCGGTGCTGGCCCGGCTGATCGAGGAACTGGCGCCGTCGGTGGCGGTGCTCGACGGGATCGCGAGCCTCTCGAACGGGACGCTGACCACGGAGGTGACCTCTATCGTGGCCCGGCAGATCGACCTGCTCAAGAGTCGCGGGATCACCAGCGTGATCACAGCACTTGGCCAGGGCGAGGACGTGAGCACGGTGAGCGTGTCGGCGATGGTGGATACCTGGCTGCAGCTGCGCAATACCGAGGCCAACGGTGAGCGCAACCGGCTGCTGTTCGTGCTGAAGTCGCGGGGCACGGCCCATTCGAATCAGGTGCGGGAGTTCGTGCTCACCGATCACGGGGTGGAGCTTGTCGATGTGTATGTCGGTGCCGCGGGGGTGCTGGCCGGGTCCGCCCGGGTGACGCAGCAAGCTGCCGAGCGTGACGCGGAGCTGCGGGTAGCCGAGGAGCTGAGCCGCCGCCTGCGTGAACTTCGCCGCAGCGTGATCGAGCACGAGGCCCACCTGGTGTCGATGCAGGACCAGCTTGACGCCGAGCGGACCGAGATCGACCGGATCGATCTTCGCGAGGGCCACCAGGTCGCCGATACCGAGGCGGACCGGTCGACGATGGCGACGCGGCGCTGGGCCGACGCGACGCCGCACAACGGAGAGCGCCGATGAGCGAGCCGCGCGCCGCGGATGGCGGGACCACCGTCGATTCCGGTGAGCGGTGGGATCTGTGCCTGTACGTGACCGGCCGGTCGCCCAAGTGCCTGCGGGCGATCGAGAACCTGCGGCGCGCCTGCGAGGAGCACCTGGCTGGCCGCTACCAGATCGAGGTCGTGGACCTGCTGGAGAACCCGCGCCGGGCCGCCGAGGACCAGATCCTGGCCGTGCCCACGGTAGTCAGAAGGCTCCCGTTGCCGATCCGCAAGCTGGTCGGCGATCTCTCTGACACCGACCGCCTGCTGGCCGGATTGCAGCTTCGGCTGTCAGGGAACCAGCGGCCATGACCGATAACGCAGCGGACCGGTGGGCGCTGACGCTCTATATCGATGGCGCGTCCACGAACTCGATCCGCGCCATCGAGACCGTGCGCCGGGTTTGCGATGGGAAGCTCGGCGGCCATGTCGACCTGGAGGTCATCGACGTGCACCAGCAGCCCGCGCTTCTCGTGCGCGACCAGATCGTCGCCGTGCCGACCCTGATCAGGCGGCTTCCCGTCCCGCCGCGCCGCATCGTCGGCGACCTCTGCAATGCCGCCTGGCTGCGGCTCGGGCTCGACCTCGGCCGCGCTGAAGTCAGCGCCGAAGGCCCTGGTCTGGACGGTTAGAACATGGCCCCATCGCCGGCTGCTAAGGCCACGGGTCCAGGTCCAAGCCGACCCGCAGCAGGACCGCCCGCAGAAAGCAGCGCGCAGGAAAGTGCGGAGCTGGCCGAAGTGCGGGCGCAGCTGAGCGAGCTGCAGCAGACGATCGAGGCGATCCGGACCGGTGGCGTCGACTCGCTGGTGATCGGCCCGCCCGGGCAGGAGCAGGTCTACGCCCTCGCCAGCGCGGACCGCCCCTACCGGCTCATCGTCGACGCGATGAACGAAGGCGCAGCCACCATTTCGGCCCGCGGGGTGATACTCGACGCCAACCCCCGGCTTGGCTCGATGACCGGCCAGAACGCCGCGGAACTGGTCGGCACCCCGGTGGCCGACCTGATCCCCGCCGTCCACCGCCCGGCGTTCGCGCGGCTGCTCGACGTCGGCGCCGGCAGCAGCGCTCGCGACGAAATGGACCTGACCGGACCTGGTGGCACGACGGTTCCTGTCCTGCTAGCGGTCGCCGGCTTCGACCTGGACGGCATGCTCCTGCGGTGCCTGGTCCTGACCGACCTCACCGCCCAGCGCGCCGCGGAGCACCAGGCTGCCGAAGCACACCAGGAGATTCGGGCTGCGGCCGCCTACAACCGGAGCCTGATCGAGGCCAACTTGAACCCGATGGTCACGATCGGCCTGGATGGCACGATCAACGATGTCAATACCGCCACTGAGCTGGTGACCGGGTACCGGCGGGCCGAACTGCTCGGAACCGAATTCAGCAGCTACTTCACCGAGCCGGACCTGGCCAGGGCGAGCTACGAGCGGGTCTTCCGGGATGGCAGCGCGCGGGATTACCCCCTGGAGCTGCGGCACCGCGACGGGCACATCACGTCGGTGCTGTACAACGCGGCCGTCTATCGCGACCCGGCCGGGAAGGTACGCGGAGTCTTCGCCGCGGCGCGCGACGTCACGGAGGCCAAGTGCACGCAGTCCGCGTTGCGCGCATCCGAAGCCGAGGTCCGCGCGCTCAATACCGGGCTCGAAGCCCGCGTCCGGCGGCGCACGGCTGCCCTGGAGCAGGCGAATAAGGAACTGCAGGCGTTCAGCTACTCGGTCGCCCATGACCTGCGCACCCCGCTGCGGGGGCTGAGCGGCTTCAGCGGAGCGCTGCTGGAGGAGTACGGCGAGTTTCTCGGCGAGAAGGGCCGCGGGTACGCCGGGCGCATCCAGGCGGCGAGCGAGCGGATGGGCACGATCATCGATGACCTGCTGCATCTCGCGCAGGTGTCGCGCGCCGACATGAACCTCGAGCCAGTCGATCTCAGCGCGGAGGTCGTCGCCATCGCCCGCGGGCTGCAGTCCGGTGAACCCGGCCGCCGGGTCCAGTTCGCCATCGAGGACGGCGTCTGGGTGACCGCGGATCGCATTCTGATCCGCGCTGTGGTGCGTGAACTGGTCGAGAACGCCTGGAAATTCACCGCCCAGCGCGACGGCGCCAGCATCGAGTTCGCCGCCGAGGCTGCCGATGACGGCGGGACATGCTGTTATGTGCGCGACAACGGGGCCGGCTTCGACCCCGCCTACGTGCACAAGCTGTTCAAGCCGTTCCAGCGGCTGCACACCTTGAGCGAATTCCCCGGCACCGGCATCGGCCTGGCCAGAGTCCAGCGGATCATCGAACGCCACGGCGGCCGCACCTGGGCGGAAGGCGCGATCGACGGCGGCGCCACCTTCTACTTCACCCTCGACGCTAAGGTCGGATCCTGAAGCAGCGCGAATAAGAGGCCGCGCTGTCCGACGGACGGACGACGCGGCGACCTCGGTCGGCCAAGCGGCTATCTCAATGCGCTGACGTGGCGACCACCACGAAGATGATCATCGCCATAACCAGGAGCACGATCGTGACCTCCACGTAGCGCGCGACCTTGCGCAGGCTGACCTTGGCCTGCCGGTCGGACTCCGCGGCGTTCCTGGCTGCGACCCAGGCGCGCTGTGCGGCGCGTACCGCGGCTTCGGCGGCGGCTCCGGCCCCGGCCTGGAGTTCGGCTTGCGCCCGGTGCGCGGCAGCGATGTCTGCCTCCAGCTTCGCGGCCATCGCCTCGATCCGGTCCAGCGCGGCGACGCTGGTGGCCGCCGCCCGGACCGCCACCGACTCGGCGTTGAGCTGGCTGGCCTCGGCGGCCACGCTCCAGGGCAGCGCATCTTCCGCTGCCGCGGATGTCCCGTTGGCTTCGCTTGTGCCGCCCCCGGCTGCCGCAGGCGTGACGGCAGGCGCCTGCGTTCCCGCTCCGGCCGGCTGGGTGTCTTCGCGTTCAAGCACGGCGACGGACGACTGGTGCAGGTAGCGGACCACGGCCGCTGCCGCCGCAGATGCCACGTCCGGCGGCCGCGCCGCAGCAGGCGGCGACGTGCGGTGGCCGCCGGTGCGCGGAAAGCGGGAGGCGAACGCGACGGTGGCCGTTCGGCGCCGCGGCGCCAGACCGCGGGCCGGGTACAGACGGAGGGCTCGCCATACCGGCAACCTCTTTCAGCGGCAGGCGATTGCTGTCGGGCTAACGCCACAGCCGCTTCTCATTACCCCCGAATATAACTGACAGTAACCATTATATCACAGGAAGCGACAGACACCGTGAAGTTACCCAGCCGCGTCAATAGCCGGGCTGAAGGCGGCCGGGCAACGCCAGCGGCACCAGCGGTCTCGGCGGCCGGGCAGGCCGACTAGATGCCGACCGGGTGCCAGACCGTCTTGGTTTCGGTGAACGCCAGCATCCGGCCAGGCCCAGGCGGCGCCGCCCAGTCCTCCTCGGCGGCGAACACCCTCTTCACGTTGGCCGCCGCGAGCCGCTCGAGCTCGCCGCGGCCGGCCGCAGGCACGCCGGTCAGGTCGATCGCGTTGACGTCCATGTGGCCGGCCAGCACCGGCGCGAGCTCAGCGGCGAACCCGGTCAGCACGTTGACGACGCCGCCGGGGACGTCGGACGTGGCCAGCACCTCGGCCAGCGTGACCGCGGGCAGCGGGTGCGGCTCGCTGGCTATCACGACCGCCGTGTTCCCGGCGGCGATCACCGGCGCGACGACGCTGACCAGGCCGAGCAGGCTGGGCCTGGCCGGCGCCACGACCGCGACCACGCCGGTCGGCTCCGGCACGCTGAAGTTGAAGTACGGCCCGGCGACGGGGTTCGCGCCGCCCGCCACCTGGGCGATCTTGTCCGGCCAGCCCGCGTACCAGACCCAGCGGTCGATCGCCGCCGCCACTTCCTGCCGGGCGGCAGCATCAGAAAGACCTTCAGCATTAACGGATTGCTCGCGGAACTGTGCGGCCCGGCCCTCGAGCAGCTCGGCGACCCGGTACAGGACCTGGCCGCGGTTATAGGCCGTCATGGCCGCCCACTTGCCGAACGCGGCCCGTGCCGACCTCACCGCGTCCCTGGCATCTTTCCGCGATGCCCGGGCGGCGTGCGCGAGCAACGCCCCGCCGGCGCCGGTCACCGGGTAAGACCGGCCTGACTCCGACCGCGGGAACGCGCCGCCGATGAACAGCTTGTAGGTCTTCCTGACGTCGAGCCGGGCCGGCGCCGCCTGCCCGGCGCCGCCGCCAGGGCGGCCGCCTTCGCTGCGGCTGCCTTCCGCCGCGGCTTCGCCCCGGCCGCCTTCCCGCGCGGCCTCGCCGCGGCGCCGCTGGCTCGGCCTGCCCGGCTGGTCCTGGTCAGGCATCGAGGTACGCGGCCAGGCCGTGCCTGCCGCCCTCCCGCCCGAATCCGGACTCGCGGTAGCCGCCGAACGGGCTGGCCGGGTCGAACCGGTTATACGTGTTGGCCCAGACCACCCCGGCGCGCAGCCGCTGCGCCATCCACAGGATCCGGCTGCCCTTCTCGGTCCACACCCCGGCCGACAGGCCGTACGGCGTGTTGTTCGCCTTCGTCACCGCTTCCTCCGGCGTGCGGAAGGTCAGCACGGAAAGCACCGGCCCGAAGATCTCCTCGCGGGCGATCCGGTGCGACTGGCTGACCCCGGTGAACACCGTCGGCGGGAACCAGTAGCCACGGTCCGGCAGCTGGCACGGCGGCGACCAGCGCTCCGCGCCCTCGGCCGCGCCCGCCGCCGACAGCGCGGTGATCTTGTCGAGCTGCTCGCGGGAGTTGATCGCGCCGATATCGGTGTTCTTGTCCAGCGGGTCACCGAGCCGGAGCGTGCCGAGCCGCTCCCTGAGCCGTCTCGGTCACGGTGTCGGCGACCGACTCCTGGACGAGCAGCCGGGAGCCGGCGCAGCAGACGTGGCCCTGGTTGAAGAAGATCCCGTTCACGATGCCCTCGACCGCCTGGTCGACCGGCGCGTCGTCGAAGACGACGTTGGCGGCCTTGCCGCCGAGCTCGAGCGTGAGCCGCTTGCCGGTGCCGGCCACCGCGCGGCTGATCTCCTTGCCCACCTCGGTCGAGCCGGTGAAGGCGATCTTGTCGATGTCCGGGTGGCTGACCAGCGCGGAGCCGGTCTCGCCGGCGCCGGTCAGCACGTTCACGACGCCCGGCGGCAGGCCCGCCTGCTGGCACACCTCGGCGAGCAGCAGGGCGGTCAGCGGCGTCGTCTCGGCCGGCTTGAGCACGCAGGTGTTGCCGGTCGCCAGCGCGGGCGCGAGCTTCCACGCGGCCATCAGCAGCGGGAAGTTCCACGGGATCACCTGGCCGGCCACCCCGAGCGGCCGGGGCCCGCGGCCGGCGCGCAACCTCCGGCCCCATCAGCCCGGCGGGATCCTGGGACGACGTCAACCCCATCGGCTCCACCGGCAACACGGACCCCATCGGCCCTGGCGGCCACTCCAGCCCCGCTGCCCATGCCGAGGCCGGCGTATTCCAGCTTGTCGGCCCAGCCGGCGTAGTAGAAGAAATGCGCCGCGGCGAGCGGGACGTCCACGTCCCGCGACTCCCTGATCGGCTTGCCGTTGTCGAGGCTCTCAAGGACGGCGAACTCGCGGGCGCGCTCCTGCAGGATGCGGGCGATCCGGTACAGGTACTTGGCCCGCTCCGCGCCGGGCATCGGGCCCCAGACCTGCTGGTACGCGCGGCGCGCGGCGGCGACGGCGCGGTCCACGTCGGCCTGACCGGCCAGCGCGACCCGGGCGAGCGGTTCCTCGGTCGCCGGATTGATCGTCGGGAACTGCCGCCGGTCCGCGGCCGGGCCGAACTCGCCGTCGATGAACAGCCCGTACTCGGCGGCGATCGAGACGATCTCGCGCGACTCCGGCGCCGGCGCATAGTCCCATGCCCGGGCGGCCTGCGCCGACGGCGCCGCGGCGTCCTCCGGCCGCGACGTGGCGACTTCCTCGGCCGGCGGCGGCTGGCCCCGCTCGGCCCGTTTCCCAGCCAAATGAGTCCTCTCCTCTTTACCGAACCCGGCCGGCTATCGCTCGCCACCGCCTGCCGCCTGGCCGGGGCGACCCAGCCGCACCCCAGCCTAAACGGCGGCCGCCAGCCACCGGGAGCGCAGGCCTTGGTGCCGCCGGCAATGTCAGTGCTGACTGCTAGGGATGGCTCTATCGAGACGGCATCCCGGCCTGCCGTCCAGCCCGGTTCGCGAGGAGAAATGATCATGAAAGTCTTAACCGCCACGGTCGCCACTCAGGGCTATCGCGGCAACGACTTCGACTTCTGCGTGGAGGGCGAGCTCGTGCATATCGGCGAGGTATGCGCCAAGGATCGCGACGACCCGGACGGCGGCTGCGGCTGCGGTCGCTCGTTCGGCGGCCTGAATTCACACCGCGCTACCACGACCGCCATGATCCGCGAGATCGACTTCTCCCGCGGCGACTACGTGGAAGCGCTCCGTTCCAGCCTGGATCAGCAAGGCTGGGATCCGGCAGCCGCGCCGGACGAAGCTGACAGCCTGCTGTACCTCGCCGACATCCTGCCGCTCGGCGCGGTTGTCGAACGGCGGCTATCCAACATCGCCGTCCGGGAGCAGGTTCAGTCGTGACCGGCGCCGTGCAGCCAGGAACTAGCGAGGGGCGTCCCGCCACCGGCTCGTATATGAGCACCTCGATGACGACTCTGCGGATGCAGCCTGCCACCCGCGACAAGGTCAACGCGCTCGCGGCGGACGAGTTCAACGGCGCCTCAGCGGACAAGGTAATTGACAGGCTGCTGGCGGATCACCAGAAGATCAAGGTTCTGGAAGCCTACGACCGCCTCGCCCCCGACCCGGAGGGCTGGCGCGACTACCTGGCCGAGCTCGGCGAATGGGAGCCGACGGCCGGCGACGGGCTAGATCACGAGTGAGCAAGCTGGCCCGGCCGTGGCAGGTCTGGGTCGCTGATCTCGGCCCGACGGTGGGCGGCGGGCAGCGGGGGCGACGGCCCTGCGTGGTGGTCTCGTCCAGCCTGTATTGCGCGTTCCCCATCCCGATGGTGATCGTCGTCCCGCTGACTACGGTCGATCGGGGCCTGCCGCATCACGCCCCGATTCGCTCTGCCGCCGCCGGGCTGGACCGGCCGGGCTGGGCACGCACCGAGGACGTCCGCGCCATATCCGAGCAGCGATTCACCGCCCGCAGGCCGCTCGGCGTGCTGTCGCCAGGAGAACGGGATGCCATCCGGGCCCAGCTCCTGCTGATGATCGACATCTCGGATTGAGGCCTGATAGATCTCCTCGGCGGTGCGGGCTGCCCGCTCGGCCCGTTTCACCGCCGGAAGATTCTGCCTGCGCTAGTCCAGCGTGAAGTAATCGGGCCCGGCGTAACGGCCGGTTAGCTGCTTGCTGCGCTGCATCAGTAGGTCGTTGAGCAGGCTGGAGGCGCCGATGCGGAACAGCGATGGGGTGAGCCAGTCCGGCCCGGCGGTCTCGCGCACCAGCACCAGGTACCTGATCGCGTCCTTGGCGGTGCGGATGCCCCCGGCGACCTTGACCCCGACGCGGCGGCCGGTCGTGCGGCCGTAGTCGCGGACCGCGGCCAGCATCACCAGGGCGACCGGCGGTGTCGCCGCCGGGCTGACCTTGCCGGTCGAGGTCTTGATGAAGTCGGCGCCGGCCAGCATCGCCAGCCAGGATGCCCGGGCGACGTTGTCCAGGGTGGCGAGCTCGCCGGTCTCCAGGATCACCTTGAGGTGCGCGCCGCCGCAGGCCTCGCGGACCGCCCGCACTTCCTCGTAGACCTGCCCGTAGCGCCCGGCCAGGAAGGCGCCCCGGTCGATGACCATGTCCACCTCGTCGGCCCCGGCCTGCACGGCGTCGCTGACGTCGGCGAGCTTGACCGCGAGCGATGCGCGGCCGGAGGGGAAGGCGGTGGCCACCGACGCGATCGCGACCGCGCTGCCGGCCAGCGCGGCCCGGGCCACCGCCACCAGGTCCGGGTAGACGCAGACGGCGGCAACCGGCGGCACGGCCGGATCCGCCGGGTCGGGCCGCAGCGCCTTGGCGCACATGGCGCGGACCTTGCCGGGCGTATCGGCGCCCTCCAGGGTGGTCAGGTCGATCATCCGGATCGCGGCGTCGAGCGCCCAGAGCTTGGCGTCCTTCTTGATGGACCTGGTCGCCAGGCCGGCCGCCCGCGCCTCCGCGCCGACCTGGTCCACGCCGGGCAGTCCGTGCAGCACCTGCCGGAGCGCCGCGTCGGATGTGCCGACCTCGGTCAGCCAGGGCCGGGCTGCGGCCGGCTGCGCCGCCGCCCCGGCCGGGCGTGTCGCCGTTGTCGCCTGATCGGTGCCCACGGCCCGACGTTACCTGGCCGCGCGCACCGTGGCGACGCTTGCCGCCTTCGCCACCGCGAAGCCGGGCTTGAGCACCGTGTTGATGATGTGCAGCCGCTGGTCGAACGGGGCGAACGCGCTCTTCATCGCGTTGACGGTCAGCCACTCGACGTCGGACCAGCCGTAGCCGAACGCCTCCGACAGCGCGGCGAACTCCGATGACAGGGATACCTCGCTCATCAGCCGGTTGTCGGTGTTGACCGTCACCCGGAACGACAGCTGGCGGAGCAGCCCGATCGGATGCTCCGAGATCGACCGGGCGGCGCCGGTCTGCACGTTGGACGTGGGGCACATCTCCAGCGGGATCCGGCGGTCCCGCACGTAGCTGGCCAGCCTGCCCATCGCGATGGCGCCATCGGCGCCGACCTGGATGTCATCGACGATCCGGACGCCGTGGCCGAGCCGCTCGGCGCCGCACCACTGCAGCGCCTCCCAGATCGACGGCAGCCCGAACCCCTCCCCGGCGTGAATCGTGATGTGGAAGTTCTCCCTGGCCACGTACTGGAACGCGTCCAGGTGCCGGCTCGGCGGGCTGCCTGCCTCGGCGCCGGCGATGTCGAACCCGACCACGCCGTCGTCCCGGTGCCGCACGGCGAGCTCGGCGATCTCCAGCGACCTGGCCGCGGTCCGCATCGCGGTGAGCAGGGCGTAGACGGTGATGCCCCGCCCGGCGCTGCCGCGCCGGAAGCCCTCGAGCACCGCCTCGACCACCTGGTCAAGGCTGAGCCCCCTGGTGACGTGCAGCTCCGGCGCGAATCTCACCTCGGCGTAGACGACGCCGTCGGCGGCGAGGTCCTCGGCGCACTCGGCGGCCACCCTGATCAGCGCGTCCCTGGTCTGCATCACGCCGACGGTGTGCTTGAACGCCTCGAGGTACAGCTCCAGGTTGCCGCGCTGCGCGGCGCCAGCCATGTGCCTGGTCACCTCGGCGACGTCGCTGGACGGCAGCCCGCGGTAACCGGTCTCGCGGGCAAGGTCGACGATGGTGGCCGGCCGCAGCCCGCCATCGAGGTGATCGTGCAGCAGCACCTTGGGAACGGTGCGCAGCTGCTCAAGGGACAGTGACACGCCCTCCATTATCACCTTCGAGGCGGCCGGGAGCGGCCAGGGGCGGCCGGGAGCGGGCGAGGCGGCCGGGCGGCGGCCAGAGCGGCGGAGGCGGCCGGGAGCGGCGGATGCGAGCGAGGCGGCGGCCGGGAGGGAGGTCGTGCCGCTGCCTGCCGGGGAAGGCTGGTTGCCGCAGCCCGGCCGGGGGCATCCTGCGGCCGGCCGGGCCCGTGCTCTGCCTGGCTCGTGATCGAGCCCTTCGGTCAGCCGCCGTGCGCGGCGACATGCACCGGGGCGGGCGAGCTGCTCCGGCTGATCCCGAAGGCTCCGTAGGCCAGCACCACGGCGGCGGCGAGCACGACGTAAAAGCCCCAGCCGAAGTTGCCGACGTGGAACAGGACCTTGATCACCAGCAGCGCCAGCACGGCCAGCGCGGCATAGAACTCGGCGACGTTCCAGGAGACCGGGATCTCAGGAAGCTGCACGGCGGTGAGCCGCCGGACGACGAACTCGGCCAGCAGCGCGATGAGCAAGATCAGGGCGACGATGCTGAAGAAGGAACCCGGGCCCTTCAGCACGTTGCTGTCGAAGCTCTCGCCGCCGAAGGTCTGGCCGCCTACCGTGAAGCTGGGGACGCCGACGTGGTACCACGGAAACGCGAACATGCCGATGAGCAGCACGATCCCGGCCACGGCGAAGATCTTCTCCGGCCGGGAAAATCGCTGGATCGAATTCATGGCGAGCCTCTCTGTCGAGCTGGGGTGAGTTGGCCCGATCGTCAGGCCGCGGCGTTGCAGCGGCGTTTCAATGCCGTTACACCGCCGGCGGTGCCGGCCGCCAGGCAACCCTGATGTGGCACCCCGGCCAGGCACCCCCATGTGGTGGATCGGTCAGGCACCCCCATGTCAGGTAAGCCCATCGGCGCCACGGGCAACACCCATGTGGTAGGTACCCGGTCAGGCAACCCCATGCGGTGCATCCAGGCCAGGCAACCCCATGTGGTGGATCGCGCGATCGCGCACCTTCCAAGGTGTGCGATCGCGCGATCCACCACCTTGCCGAGCTACCACATTGGCAGATCCATCCCTTTGCTGGTTTCGGCAACGTCCGGCGCTGTCAGGGCCAGTGGCAGGCGCCGTCGTCAGGCCGGCAGCCGGAACTCGGCGTAGACCGCGCGATGATCGCTGCCCGGCAGGAAATGTACCGAGGTCGCCAGCACGGCGCACCGGGGGTCGAGCAGGACATGGTCGATCGCGAGGAGCGCGGGCCTGCCGGCAGGCCCCCAGGTGGGAGCCAGCCCGTTTCCGGTCTGGCAGGCGGCGTCGACGTAGCCGCGGCGCAGCAGCCGCCGGAACTGGGCATGATCGACGGTGGCGTTGAAGTCACCGGCGATCACCCGAGGTGGGCGCGGAGGGTCCGCGGGAGGCGGCAGGGCAGCTAGTTCCGCCCGCCACCGCGCGACGCTCTGCCGCAGTGCTGGCGGAGAAGGCGCGCAAGGATGGACGCAGACCAGCTCGACGCGGCGCCCGGCCGGCAAGTCAAGCCGCGCGGTGGGCTGGGCCACGGCGGTGGCGCGCAGCGGCAGGCCGCTGCCCAGCGGGAACCGGGCGTAGATGCCAGCGCCGGCCGCGCTGTCGTCCCTGACGTCGGTCAGCTGATGCGGGAGCAGGTGATCCAGGCCGGCCTGCTTGAGCCGGGCTGCGGCGCAGCTGGTGAGCTCCTGCACGAACAGCACATCGACATCCTTGCGCCGGACGAGGCTCGCGACCGCCTCCTCGGACGCCCGCCCCACCAGCAGGTTCGCGGTCAGCACGCGCAGCACCGGCCCATGCGCTCGCGGCTGCGGCTGCCTGATCGCGCGCGGCAGCATAACCGCCGTCAGCGCCGCCGCCGCGATAGCGGCGCAGGCGCCCCCGCGGTTGCGCCGCAGCAGCAGCGAGCCGAGCAGCGCGGCCACGGCGGCCTGCGGGGTGAACGAGAGCGCCGGGACCACCGGAGCCTCGAGGCAGCGGAACCGGTCGGCACCAGCCAGCCGGACTACCCCCACGCGGCCAGCCCGCCGCCGGCCGCCCACCCCGACGCGGCCAGCCCCCACGCCGCCCGGCCGCCGCCCGCCAGCGGCCCCCGCGCGGCCAGCCCGCCGCCCGGCAGCGGCCCCCATGCGGCCAGCCCGCCGCACCGCCCGGCCAGCCCGCCGCCCGGCAGCGGCCCCCATGCGGCCAGCCCGCCGCCCGCCGACCGCCCCTGCGCGGCCGTTCGGCCGCGGGCCGCGCGCGAAATCTGCTGCATGCTCCCCCTACTTCAACGTGGTGGATTGCGCGATCGCGCACCTTCCTAGGTGTGCGATCCGCGGATTCATCACCTTCCTGCTAGGTGCATGCCAACCGCGGATTCACCACCCTGTGTCGTCGCCGCGGATGCGCTCAAGGACCAGCGGGCCGATATCCGGCGCCTGCGGGCCTATCTCGATGGCTGCGGACAGTGCCTCCCTGGCGCCGGCGAACCGGGACTCGGCGTCACCGCGGAGCTCGAGCAGGGGCTGGCCGCGCTCGACCCGGTCGCCCGGCTTGGCCAGGCAGATGACTCCCGCAGCCGGGCTCACCGGGTCTTCCTTCCTGGCCCGGCCGGCCCCGAGCCGCCAGGCGGCCACGCCGACTGCCCGGGCATCCAGCCGGCCAAGCCAGCCGGTCTCGGCCGCGGTGATCACCTCGGTGTGCGCCGCCGTGGGCAGCGCGGCATCCGGGTCACCGCCCTGGGCCCTGATCATCGCGCGGTAGCGGTCGAGCGCCCGGCCGTCCGCCAGTGCCGCAGCGGGATCGGCTCTGATGCCCGGAAGTTCGAGCATCTCGGCCGCCAGCGCGAGAGTTACCTCGGCAAGATCCGGCGGGCCGCCGCCGGCCAGCATGGCAACGGCCTCCTCGACCTCGACGGCATTGCCGACGGCCAGCCCGAGCGGCGCGTCCATCCTGGTGAGCAGGGCCGTGGTGCGGACGCCGTGCTCCGCGCCGAGGGTGACCATGGTCTGGGCCAGCAGCCTGGCCTGGTCGATGTCCCGCATGAAGGCGCCGGTGCCGACCTTGACGTCGAGCACCAGGGCGGCGGTCCCCTCGGCGATCTTCTTCGACATGATCGAGCTCGCGATGAGCGGGACAGACTCGACGGTGCCGGTCACGTCGCGAAGCGCGTAGAGCCTGCGGTCGGCGGGCGCCAGCCCCTGGCCCGCGGCGCAGATCACGCAGCCTGCCGACCGCAGCACCGAGATCATCTCGGCGTTCGTCAGCCCGGCCCGCCAGCCGGGAATCGACTCCAGCTTGTCGAGCGTGCCGCCGGTGTGGCCGAGCCCGCGGCCGGAAAGCTGTGGCACCGCCGCGCCGCAGCTCGCCACGAGCGGGGCCAGCACCAGCGAGACCTTGTCGCCCACGCCGCCGGTCGAGTGCTTGTCGACGGTGGGCGCGGGCACGGCGGTCAGGTCGAGCCGTTCGCCTGACTCGATCATGGCCGCGGTCCAGGTGCGCAGCTCGGCCGGGTCCAGGCCGCGGATGCAGATGGCCATCAGCAACGCCGACATCTGCTCGTCGGCGACAGCGCCGCCGGTATAGGCGTCGATCAGCCAGCGGATCTGGCCGTCAGCGAGCCGCCCGCCGTCCCGCTTCGCCCGGATCAGGTCCACCACGTCAGGCATCGTCAGCCCGCCTTGCGGCCAGGTCCGCGCGGCCGAACGAGGCAGGCAGCAGCAGCCCGAGCTCGGTCGGCCCGGCGGGCGTCTGCACAAGCAGCCCGGTCACCGCCCGCCTCGAGCAGCAGCTGGCGGCACCGGCCGCAGGGCAGCAGCGGATCGCCGTCGCCGGCCACCACGCTGACCGCGACGAGGGTCCCGCCGCCGGACGCGTGCAGCGCCGAGACCAGCCCGCATTCGGCGCACAGGGTGAGGCCGTAAGAGGCGTTCTCCACATTGCAGCCGGTCACGATCCGGCCATCCGCGACCAGTCCGGCCGCCCCGACGTGCAGCCGCGAGTAGGGCGCGTAGGCGCGCTGCGCGGCCGCGGCCGCCGCGGCTCGCAGCTTCGTCCAGTCGATCGCCATCCGGGCCTCCAGCGTGCCGACGGTGAATTGCGGACCAGGCCGGGCCGGCCGGGCCGCTGGTGCAGCCAGACACCGGGCCTTCCCGCTATCGGGGCCGGGGCCTACGATCTTAAGGGTCTCGATTCGGCAACAGCCCAGTCAGGACAGCAGCTTCCCGCTTCCCGGACGACCGCATCAGGGCTAGCCTTCGGGAAATCCCGGGGGGCTTCGGGACTTCCTTGCCCTGGCCGGCTGGGGCTGCGCTAGGGAGCCGGCGGTCCTTCCGGGCAGCCGTCGGCTGCCCCCGGCACAGGAGGAAACCGTGAGAAGGAAACTCGGGAGCGTCGCAGTACTCGGCGTCGTTACCCTGCTCGCCGCCGCGTGCGGCTCAAGTTCGTCCGGTTCATCCGGGGGCTCGTCCAGCAGCCCGTCGGCCGCGGCCGCCGCCTTCAAGGCATGCGTCGTGTCGGACACCGGCACGATCAACGACAAGTCGTTCAACCAGTCCGCGTACCAGGGCGCCACCTCGGCCGCGGCGAGTTCCGGCGGCAAGATCACCGCGCAGTTCCTGCCGTCCGCCTCGTCGTCGGACTACGCGTCGAACATCACCACGTTCATCAACGACAAGTGCGGGATCATCGTCACGGTCGGCTTCCTGATGGGCCAGGCCACGGAGCAGGCGGCGAAGGCCAACCCCAGCCAGAAGTTCGCCATCGTCGACTTCACCTACCCGAAGACGTTCAAGAACGTGGACGCGCTGGTGTACAACACGGCGGAGGACGGCTTCCAGGGCGGGTACCTGGCCGCGGCCATGAGCAAGACCGGCAAGGTGGCCACGTTCGGCGGCCAGAAACTGCCCACCGTGACCATCTACATGGACGGGTACTGGGACGGCGTCCAGTACTACAACCAGAAGAACCACAAGAACGTCAAGGTCCTCGGCTGGAACGAGAAGACCCAGACGGGCAGCTTCACCGGCAACTTCACCGACCTGACGGCCGGCCAGCGCCTCACCAACACGTTCATCAGCGAGGGCGCCGACGTCATCTTCCCGGTCGCCGGGAACGTCGGCCTCGGCGCGGCGAAGGCCGTGCAGGATGCCGACAACGCGGCGGGCACGCAGAAGGTGAACATGATGTGGGTGGACACCGACGGCTGCATCAGCGCCGCCCAGTACTGCAAGTACTTCATCACCAGCGTGACCAAGGGCATCACGAACTCGGTCAACCACGCCGTCGTGACCGCCCAGAACGGCACGTTCACCGGCGGCAACTACGTCGGCACGCTAAAGAACGGCGGGGTCGCGCTGTCGCCCTTCCACGACTTCGCCATCGAAGGTCCCGGCGTCCGTGGTCTCGGAGCTGGCCACGATCAAGACCGACATCGAGAACGGGACGATCAAGCCGGCCACCAAGAGCCCGGTGTAGCCGGGCCGGCTTGTCCGGGCGGGCGGGCCGCCCGCCCGGACAAGCCGGCGCCAGCGGCGGGGCGGCCAGGCCCCGCCGGGTATGCAGGTGCCAGCGGAGTGCGGGCGCACGCGGCCGGGATCCCTTCCGGCCCGCGGCGCCCGGGTGCCAGCGGAGGGAGGCTGCCGGTGAAGCTGGAACTGAGCGGCATCACCAAGCGGTTCGGCAGCCTGGTCGCCAACGACCACATCGACCTGGCCATCCAGCCCGGCGAAATCCATGCTCTGCTCGGCGAGAACGGGGCCGGCAAGACCACGCTGATGAACGTCCTCTACGGGCTGCTGCAGCCCGACGAGGGCGAGATCCGCATCGACGGCAAGAAGGTCGTCATCCGGTCGCCCAAGGACGCGATCGCCGCCCGGATCGGCATGGTGCACCAGCACTTCATGCTGGTCCCGGTCTTCACCGTGGCCGAGAACGTGACCCTGGGGCTGGAGCGCACCCGGCGGCTGGGCCTGCTCGACCGCCGCCAGTCCCGCCGGGACGTCCGCGAGCTTTCCGAGCGCTACGGCCTGGACGTGAACCCGGATGCGCTGGTCGAGGATCTGCCGGTCGGCGTGCAGCAGCGGGTAGAGATCATCAAGGCCCTGCTCCGCGACGCCAGCGTGCTCGTCCTCGACGAGCCCACCTCGGTGCTCACTCCCGGGGAGACCGAGGACCTGTTCCGGATCATGCGCGAGCTGCGGGCGGGCGGCCGGTCGGTCGTGTTCATCTCGCACAAGCTCAAGGAAGTCCAGGCGATCGCCGACACGATCACCGTGATCCGGCGCGGGAAGGTGGTCGGCGAACGGCCGCCGACCGCCGCCGACACGGAGCTCGCCGAGCTGATGGTCGGCCGGGCCGTGCAGCTGCGGGTCAGCAAGGCGGCGGCCAGCCCCGGCGAGGTCGTGCTGGACGTGCGCGGGCTCACGGTGGCCGGCGAGCACGGCACGGCGGCCGTCGATAACGTCTCCTTCGAGGTCCGGGCGGGCGAGATCCTGGGCGTGGCGGGCGTGCAGGGCAACGGGCAGACCGAGCTCTGCGAGGCGCTGATCGGGCTGCGGCCCGCCGCGGCCGGATCGGTACTCATCGGCGGCACCGACATCAGCGCCGCGTCCACCCGGGACCGGCTGCGCGGCGGCATCGGCTACATCCCGGAGGACCGGCAGGAGGACGGACTGGTCGGCGACTTCTCGGTGGCCGACAACCTCATCCTGGACGTCTACGACCGGCGGCCGTTCGCCTCGGGCATCGCCCTGGACCTCGCCGCGATCGAGGCGAACGCCCGCAGCAAGGTGGCGGAGTTCGACGTGCGCACGTCGTCCATCGGGACGCCCACCCGGACCCTGTCCGGCGGGAACCAGCAGAAGGTGATCGCAGCCCGCGAGGTGAGCCGCGACATCCGCGTGCTGCTGGCCAGCCAGCCGACCCGCGGCCTGGACGTCGGCTCGATCGAGTTCGTGCACCGGCGCATCGTGGCGCAGCGGGACCAGGGCCTCGCCATCATCATCGTTTCCTCTGAGCTGGACGAGATCTACGCTCTGGCCGACCGCATCGCGGTCATGTACGAAGGCAGGATCACCGGATTCCGGCCGCCGACGGTCCCGGTCGGGGAACTCGGCATGCTGATGGCCGGAGCCGGCGACAGCGAGGCGGCGGCGGTCCCGGCCGAATGGGAGCGGGCCGAGGGCCCGCTGGGCGGCGTCACCGGGCCGCCGGGGACAGTGACCGGAGGACTTGAAGATCCGCAGGCCCCCGGCCCGCCGCCGTCGGCGGACCCGCCGGAGGCACCAGGATCGGCGGGCCAGGCATGAGCGACGACCAGCGCCCGCCGGGCCCAGGGGCCGGGCCGCAGCCGGATGCCGGGGCCTCGCCGCAGGCCGGGGCCTCGCCGCAGGCCGGGCCGGCCGCCGGGACCGGATCGGTGGCCGCCGCCGGCCTGGCGTCAGATGCCGGCTCCCAGCCGGACGATGGCGGGCCCGGGGGACGGCGCGGGTCGATCGCCCCGACGATCATCAGCGCGGTCACCGAGGGCAGCCCGGCTGCCCTGACCATCCTGGCGATCGCCTCCGCCGTCGTGCTCGGCGGCCTGCTCATCGCGTTCAGCGACCCGGTCGTGCTGAGCGCATGGAGCCGGTTCTTCAGCGACCCGGTCAACGCGATCGCGCTGGCGTGGGATTCCGCCTCGGCCGCGTATGCGGCGATGTTCGAGGGCGCGATCTTCAATCCGCACACCGTGTCCGCCGCCTTCCACGGCGGCTCCGTCGGCGCGATCTTCTACCCGCTGTCCCAGACCGCGTCCGACGCCACGCCGCTGATCCTCACCGGGCTCTCGGTGGCCATCGCCTTCCGGGCCGGCCTGTTCAACATCGGCGCGGCCGGCCAGTGGGTCGGCGGCGCGATCGTGGCGACCTACCTCGGCTTCGGCGTCAGCCTGCCGCCGGTCGCGCATGTCCTGGTCTGCCTCATCGGCGGCTTCGCCGGCGGTGCGGTGATCGGCTGGCTGGTCGGCGAGCTGAAGGCGCGGACCGGGGCGCACGAGGTGATCGTGACGATCATGCTCAACTACATCATGTACAACCTGCTGTCGTTCCTGCTCGGCACGCCGACCGCGCTGCAGCAGCCCGGGCAGGCGAACCTGATCAGCCCGAACGTAGCGAATGACGCCCGGCTGCCGCATGTCGGCGGGCCACCGCCGCAGGTCGACGCCGGCTTCCTGGTCGGCCTGGCCGCGGCGGCCGCCGTATGGTGGCTGCTGGCCAGGTCGACGGTCGGCTTCCGGTTCCGCACGGTGGGCGCCAACCCGCGAGCCGCGCGGACCGCCGGCATGAGCGTCGAACGGAGCTGGGTCCTGGTGATGCTGCTGGCGGGCGGGCTGGCCGGGCTGGCGGGCGCGGCCGTGATCCAGGGCCCGCTGCAGAACCTGACCTTCAACAGCTACGGCACCTACGGCTTCGACGGCATCACGGTCGCGCTGCTCGGCCGGGCCCGGCCGCTCGGCGTGGTCCTCGCCGCGCTGCTGTTCGGCGCCCTGCATGCGGGCGGGACCACGATGGAGGCGGCGACCCAGGTACCCGCCGCGATCGTCCAGGTCCTGCAGGGCCTCATCGTGCTGTTCGTGGCGGCGCCGCCGCTCATCCGGGCCATTTTCCGGCTCCGCGCGGCCAGATCGGCCGGCCTTGAGGCAGTGCCGAAGGGGTGGAACGCATGACCGCGCTAGCCGTCCCGCTGGGCGCGCCGGCCAGGGTGAGCCGCCGCATGGTGGCCTCCGGCACGTTCATCCTGTTCGGCCTGATCGACATCTTCCTGTTCGGGTACTTCGCGCATAAGGGCGACGCGACGTTCGCGCTGACCGTATCGGGCTCGTCGGTGCACCTGCCCAATATTCATGTCCCGGCGGCGCCGGCCGCTTACGCGCTGGGCACCGTGTCGATCGCGATCGGGATGCTCCGCGCGGTCACCGACCCCGGCCCGCTGGGTCAAGCGGCTGAGCATCGCGGCCGTGCTGCTGTGCTTCGTGATCTCCCTGCTCTGCTGGGCGTACGCGGGCAGCGCCATCCCGCTGAACGTGGTGAACCTGCTGCAGAGCACGCTGAACCTGTCGATCCCGCTGGTGCTCGGCGCGCTGGCCGGCTGCATGTGCGAGCGGTCCGGCGTGATCAACATCGCGATCGAGGGGCAGCTGCTGCTCGGCGCGTTCGCCGCGGCCGTGGTGGCGAGCGCCTTCGGCTCGCTGTGGCTCGGCCTCGTCACCGGGTCGCTGGCGGGCGGCGTGCTCGGCCTGGTGCTCGCCGCCTTCGCCATCAACTTCCTGGTCGACCAGATCATCCTCGGCGTGGTGCTCAACGTGCTGGCGTCCGGTCTGACCGGCTACCTCAACGACCGGGTGCTGGTGACCAGGCCGGACCTGAACACCGGGCTCACGTTCAACGCGGTGAAGATCCCGGGCCTGGGCGATATCCCGCTCATCGGGCCGATCTTCTTCGACTCGACGATCTTCCTCTACATCATGTACGGCATGATCATCTTCGTGCAGATCGGCTTGTTCCGGACCAGGTGGGGGCTGCGGGTACGGGCCGTCGGCGAGCACCCGACGGCGGCCGACACGGTCGGCATCCGGGTCCGCGCGACCAGGTACCGCAATGTCATTCTCGGCGGCCTGATCGCCGGCATCGGCGGGGCGTACCTGACCGTCGGCTCGGTCGGCACGTTCACCAAGGACATGTCGTCCGGTCTCGGTTATATCGCCCTGGCCGCCATGATCTTCGGCCGGTGGACGCCGCTGGGCGCCACCGCGGCTGCGCTGCTGTTCGGCTTCGCCAACTCGCTGCAGGCCACGCTGTCGACCATCAACGTCCCGATCTCGTCCTACCTGCTGCTGATGGCCCCTTATGTCGCCACGATCATCGCGGTGGCCGGGCTGGTCGGCCGGGTCCGGGCGCCGGCCGCCGACGGGAAGCCGTACGTGAAGGCGTGAGCAGCGACGCATCCGCCGCCGGGGCGGCCCGCGGGCCGTACGGCACGGCGGCGGCCGATTCCACCGCCGCGGGCCGCCCGGGCGCCCCGGGGAGCGTCCCGGACGCCACGGCGAGCGTCGCGGACGCCGCGGCGGGCCGCCCGGACGCCCCGGCGAGCACTCCGGAGGCGCAGGCGACCCGTATGCGGCGGCGGCGGCGAGCGCGGCCGTGCTGGCCGAGCGTACCGGCCAGCGCCAGCACGACGTGGCCATCGTGCTCGGCTCCGGCTGGGCACCCGCAGCCGACGCACTGGCCGAGGCTGTGCTGGCCGGATCCGGGCCATCGGCCGGATCCGGGCCGGCCGGATCCGGGCGAGCCGAGGCAGGCGGGCTGACTGCGGCGGGCAGCACAGGCGCCGACGTGCCGCTCGCCGATCTCGGCGGGTTCGCGCCGCCGACGGTGGCCGGCCACTCCCCCGTAGTCCGGTCGCTGACCGCCGGCGGCCTGCGCGTGCTCCTCTTCCTTGGCCGTACGCACCTGTACGAAGGCCACCCGGTCAGGACCGTCGTGCACGGGGTGCGCACCGCCGTGGCGGCGGGCTGCCGGGTCGTCGTGCTGACCAACGCGGCCGGCGGCATCCGGGCCGGCTACCAGGTCGGCCAGCCGGTGCTGATCAGCGATCATCTCAACCTCACGGCATGCTCGCCGCTGGCCGGCGACCCGCCGCCCGCCGGATACCCGCCCAGGTTCGCCGACCTGACCGACCTGTACTCGGCCCGGCTGCGGGCACTGGCCAGGCGCGCCGATCCCGGCCTGGCCGAGGGCGTCTACGCGGCGCTGCCCGGCCCGCATTACGAGACCCCGGCCGAGATCGCCATGCTGCGCGGGCTTGGCGCCGACCTGGTCGGGATGTCCACCGCGCTGGAGGCCATCGCCGCCCGGCATCTGGGCGCCGAGGTGCTCGGCATCTCGCTGGTCACCAACCTCGCGGCCGGCCTGGCCCCGGGCGGCCTCGACCATGCCGAGGTCATCGCCGCCGGCGGTGCCGCCGCGGTCCGGATCGGCTCGCTGCTTGCCGCGATCCTGCCGGGGATCGGCTGAGATGATCCCCGCGGACCTTCGCGCCCGGGTCGGACGCCTGGATCGCCGACGACCCGGACGAGCGGGACCGGGCCGAGTTGCGCGCGCTGCTGGCCGATGACAGTGCGGAGGCTGCCGCGGAACTCGCGGACCGGTTCGGCGGACGGCTGGAGTTCGGCACCGCAGGCCTGCGCGGGGCCGTCGCCGCCGGGCCGAACCGGATGAACCGCGCGGTCGTCCGCGGCGCGACCGCCGCGCTGGCCGGCTGGCTGCGCGAACGTGCCCCCGCGGCCGAGCCCAACCCGATGGATGTGACAACGACCGGGTTGCCCGGCCGCCGAGCCCAACCCGATGGATGTGACAGCGACCGGGTTGCCGGCCGCCGAGCCCAACCCGATGGATGTGACAGCGACCGGGTTGGGTGCCGATGAAAGTCACATTCATCGGCATCCGACACCGAGCGAGGGTAAGGCTGGCGAGGCGGGAGAGACTGGCGAGGGCACTGATGCTGCCGGGGCTAGCGTTGTCATCGGGTGTGATGCCAGGCACCGCTCTGCGGAGTTCGCCGAGGAGGCGGCCCGGGTGCTCGCCGGGGCCGGGCTGCGGGTGCACCTGCTGCCGCTGCGGCAGCCGACGCCGCTGCTCGCGTTCGCGGTAACGCACCTGGCCGCCGCCGCCGGGATCATGATCACGGCCAGCCACAACCCGCCCGCCGACAACGGCTACAAGCTGTACCTCGCCGATGGCGTGCAGATCATCCCCCCGGCTGACGCTGAGATCGAGGCAGCCATCCGCGCGCTCGGGCCGCTGGCTCAGGTGCCCGTCGCCGAGTCCGGCAGCCCGCTCATCATCCGGCACGGCGACGAGGTCGCCGGCGCTTACCTGGCCGCGGTCACCGCTACGTTCCGCGCGCCGTCCGGCGCCGCCCGGCTGCGGTTCGTCTACACCCCGCTGCACGGCGTCGCCGCCGGGCTTGCGCTGCGGGCATTCGAGCAGGCCGGCTTCCCCGCGCCCGGGGTCGTCGCCGCGCAGGCAGCGCCCGACCCGGACTTCCCGACGCTGTCCTACCCGAATCCGGAGGTACCCGGCGCGCTCGACCTGGCACTCGCGCAGGCCCGCAGTTCCGGTGCCGACCTGGTGATCGCCCACGACCCCGATGGCGACCGGCTTGCGGTCGCCGTCCCGGATCCGCAGGCTGAGGGCGGCTGGCGGGCGCTGACCGGCGACCAGCTCGGCGCGCTGCTCGGCGCGTACGTTCTGGAACGCACATACGCGCGGCCGGACCCGGAGCACAGGCTGGTCGCGACCACGGTGGTCTCCGGGACCCTGCTGGCGCGCATCGCGGCATCGGCTGGCGTCAGGTACGCGGAGACGCTCACCGGGTTCAAGTGGATCGTCCGGGCCGCTGATCACGGGGGGAGCCTGCGTTTCACCTTCGGTTACGAAGAGGCACTCGGGTACACGATCGGCACGGCGGTACGGGACAAGGACGGCATCGGCGCGGCGCTGGCCGCGCTCAGCCTCGCGGCCAGGGCCAGATCGGCCGGCGACTCGCTGCTTGACGCCTACGACGCGCTCGAGGTCGCGCACGGCGTGCACCTGACCGGGCAGCTCACGATGGCGACCAGTGAGCCAGCCGGGATCATGGCGCGGCTGCGGGCCGTGCCGCCGGGGGCATTCGGCGAGCAGCCGGTGACCTCGGCGACCGACCTGGCCGGCGGGACCAGCGAGCTGCCGCCAGCGGACGTGCTGATCTACCGGCTGGCAGGCGGCCGGGTCGTCATCCGGCCGAGCGGCACCGAGCCGAAGATCAAGGCCTACCTTGAGGTGGTCGAGCTGGTGAGCGACGGCCGGCTGGCCGCGGCACGGCGAGCCGCGCAGGCCCGGATGGCCCCGCTCCGCGAGGCCGTCCAGGCACTGCTGGCCGGCTAGCGCCGCAGGATGGCCAGCACCGGCCGGCGGCCGGCTCGCCGAGTCAGTCGGCGACGCCGAGTATCACGTCTGATGCCTTCACCACGGCGACCACGTGGCTGCCCACGGCCAGGCCGAGTTCCGCGAGGGCCTCGACCGTGATCGAGGCGACCAGGCGGACGCCGGCGGCGTCCAGCTCGACATTGGCTGTCGCCTCGCCGCGGGTAACGCCGGTGACCCGCGCTGGGACCTGATTACGTGCGCTGAGCTTCATTGATGTGTGCCATCCCGTTTCAGATAGTCCGGATTATGCCGGTGCCGGCTGGCTGACGGCCGCTCATATTGTGCCCGAGGCCGGGCGCGACGGGCCTGCGGCGCGGCGGGCGCCTCGCGGTGCGGCGGCCGGCATGGCAAGCTCGGTGGCATGACCAGCCTGCACGAGGACCCAGCCTGTGCCGTAGCGCACGGGCATGCCCCGGCCCCGGCGGCCAAGCGGACGCTCGTCGCCGTGTTCTACTCGCCGGTCGCCGAGTACCTGCTGCATTTCGGGCGCGACGCAGACTTCCGGCCGCTGCTGGTAGAGCCGGATCCGGAGCACGCGACGGCCGCGCGGGCGGACGGCCTGACCGCGGAACCCGGCCTGCCCGCGGACATCGGCAGCGCCGCCTACGTGGTCGTCACCGACCACCACCGGCCGGAACTCGGCAGCGTGCTCCGCGACGCGCTGGCCAGCCCGGCGCGCTGGGTCGGCGTGATGGGCAAGGCTCATCACCCCGCGCCGCACGTCCCGGCGCTGGCCGGGCTCGGCGTGCCGGACAGCCAGATCGCCCGCGTGCACCGGCCGATCGGCCTCAACATCGGCTCGCACACTCCGGCCGAGATCGCCATCTCGACGCTGGCCGGGCTGATCGCCGACTACAACGGCCGGGCCGGCGGATTCGAGTATCCGGTGGTCAGCTCCTAGCCAGGCCGGGGGCGCGGGCGAGGCCCGGAGCCGGCCCGGCCGCGCCGCGATGCGGCGCCGGCCAGCGAGCGCCACGCCGCCGCCAGCGCAGGCTCGGCGTCGATCAGGGCGGCCAGCCGGGCGGAGTCGATCACCAGCACGCGCGCGCGGGTCTCCAGCCGGACGGTCACGCCGGCTGGCGGCAGCGGGCCGCCGGACGCGTCCACGTCCCCGACGAAGTCGCCGCGGCCGAGGCTGCGCAGCTGCGATCCGGCCCGCTCGACCGCGGCGCGGCCATCGATGATCACGAAACACTGCCGGCCCGGGCGTTCCTCGTCGGCAAGCCTGCTCCCGGCGGGCAGCACGGCCTCATCCCCGGCCAGCTCAAGCAGGCCGGGGAGGCCGGGGTCAGGTGGACGCTCAGGCCGCGCGCTCATGGTGATGTTGTGCCCGAAGTCCGTTACAAGATAGTGACAAGATGGCGTTCACGGAGGTGAGCGCCATGGCGACGGAGAGCCCTGCGCCGGCCATCCGCGCCCGGCGCGCGGCGCCGGCCGGCTACTCGGGAACGCCGCTGCCGAGGAAGCTCGGCATCAAGGCTGGCCACACGATCGCGCTGATCGACGCACCGGGCGGGTTCGCGGCCCGGCTGGCGCCGCTGCCTGAGCCGGTGTCCGTGCTGGACGGGCTGGCCGGCGACGTGCCACTCGACGTGATCGTCTGGTTCGTGGTGTCGAGCGCCGAGCTGGCCGCCCGGCTCGGCTCGGTGCGGGCCCGGATGGCCCCGGCCTGCGGGCTGTGGGTTGCCTGGCCGAAGCGCGCGGCAAAGGTGCCCACCGACATGACCGACCATGTCGTACGGGAGGTCGCGCTGCCGACCGGCCTGGTCGACAACAAGGTATGCGCGATCGACCAGGTGTGGTCCGGCCTGCGGCTGGTCATCCGCCGCGAGCTCCGCTAGCGGCGCAGGCAGCCGGCCAGCGCCCCGGCGGAGGCCAGGCCAGCCGGTGCCCTGCTGAGGTCAGTCGAGGATGCGCTCGCCGTTGAAGATGCCGAGTTCCTCCTGGTAGAGCTCAAGCCCGATGCCGTTCGGGTCGCGGAAGTACATGCTGTCAAGCACCCCGCGGTCCGGCCCGAGGTACTCGACCCCGGCCTGATCGAGCTTCTTCTTCGCCGCCTCGAACTGATCGGCCGAGATCGAGATCGCGAGGTGCTGCACGCCGCCGATGGTCTCGGTGAACGCGGGATGGTCATGGCCGGGAAAGTCGAAGAACCCGAGCAGGTTGTGATTCCCGATGTCGAAGAAGAAGTGGTTGGAGCCGGCGTAGTCCCGGTTCTCCACCAGCTCCACCAGGGGGAACCCGAGGAACTCCTGGTAGAAGCGGATCGTCTCCTCGGTGTCGCGGCAGATCAGCGCGAGATGGTGGACGCCGCGAACGGTGCTCTGCGGCCGCTCCCCCAGCGGGCGCAGGTAGCGCTGGCGCAGTTGTTCCCGGCGCGCCCTGATGTCTTCGAGTTCCTTGCCCTCTGGCTGTGGCACTGCGACCTCCCTGACGTGGTCCGGCGAGATGATTCTGCCCTGCCCGGCCAGGAGTCCGGCCACTCCTGCTAGCCGCCCGCAGCGGGCAGGCTCACCTCGTCCAGGCGCATATTGCGGTGCCGGAACGCCCAGCCGCGCAGCCCGCGCCCCATCTGGGCCAGCGCCGACGGCGGGACGGCGACGACCGGGCAGGTCGCGTGCGCCAGGCAGTACCGGCTGACCCGGCACGCCGTGATCCGGCCGAGCAGGCCCCGGCGGCCGGCCCCGACGACGATCATGTCATCGTCGGAGTTCGCGACGCTGACCAGAACGCTGCCCGCGTCGCCGCGGACCACCAGCGGCTCGACGTGCACGTCGGCGGGGACTTCGCCGAAAGCCAGCTCAAGCGTTTTCCATAGCCGCTGCCACGCTGCCTCTTTCCAGACCTGGCGCAGGTAAGGGGAGGGTCCGCCGCGGTCGGCAAGGTCACCACCCGGGGGCATCCAGGCAAGGACAGGAATCAGCGCCGAGTCATGCAGGCGGGCCAGCCCCGCCGCATACCTGAGCGCCTGCAGGCTGCCCGGCGACCCGCTGACGCCTGCGAAAACCCGACTTACGCGGGACACGTTAAGGCTCCTTCCGCGACGGGATCCTTCTCATCAAGTAAACCTCTCGCTACCAGTGAACCCGCCTCGGCGGGGCAGGTTTCCGGCCAGGCAGGTTCCATGCGCTGCGACCCGGAATCCAGGCGGAAAACCAGCGCAGGCCGCAGCACTGAACATCTTGACAGTTACTCTCAAATATTTGTAACCTTCAATTAGCAGGAACAATTGAAAGAAGGTGACTACCATGATCAGCAGCCCGGGGAACCGCCGGTGGTGGGCACTCGGCGCGCTGGCGCTCAGCGTCCTCGTTGTCGGGCTTGACCTGACAGTCCTCAACCTGGCACTGCCCACGCTGGCCGGCGACCTGCATGCGTCGACCGGCGATCTGCAGTGGTTCATCGACTCTTACAGCCTGGTGCTGGCGGCGGCATTGCTGCCGGCCGGCCTGCTCGGCGACCGGTACGGCCGCAAGAAGCTGCTGACCGCGGCGCTGGTCCTCTTCGGATTCGCCTCGCTGGCCTGCGCATACGCGGGATCGCCCGGCCAGCTCATCGCCGCCAGGGCGGTGCTCGGGCTGGCCGCGGCGGTCATCCTGCCGATGTCACTGGCCGTGATACCGGTGCTGTTCACCGCCGAGGAGCGGCCGCGGGCGATAGCCGCCGTCGGCGGTGCCACGTTCCTCGGCTACCCGATCGGGCCGATCCTGGGCGGCTGGCTCCTCGATCACTACTGGTGGGGCTCGGTTTTCCTGATCAACGTCCCGGTAGTGGTGATCGCCGTTGTCGCCGTCGCACTGCTGATGCCGGAGTCACGCGGCAACCGGCGGCTCCGGCTGGACGTGCCCGGCGTGCTGCTCTCCAGCGCAGGCCTGACCGGCCTGACGTACGGCGTCATCAAGGCGGGGCAAAACGGATGGTCCGACGGGACTGCCGTCGCCACCATGCTGGCCGGCGCCGTGGTACTTGCCGGGTTCGTTGCCTGGGAGCGCCGAGTCACCAGGCGCGCTGACGGCCAGCCGCTGATCGACCTGTCGCTGTTCCGGTCGGCCAGCTTCACCTGGGGCACCGCACTGTCCACGATGGTGTCGTTCGCCCTGTTCGGCATCCTGTTCGGGGTGCCGCAGTACTTCCGGGACGTCCGCGGGCTCGACTCGCTCGCCAGCGGCCTGCGGCTGCTGCCGCTGATCGGCGGCCTGGCGGTCGGCCTGGCCGTGGGGCAGCGGCTGCAGCGGCCCGCCCGGCCAGCGGCGGCCGGTACACCGGCGGCCAGTCCAGCCGATGCGGCCGCGGCCGCGGCTGACGGTGCCGCTCCGGCCGGCCGCCCCTGGTCAACGCCAAGGTCCTGGTCGCTGCCGGGTTCGCCGTGATGGCCGTGGCCCTTGCGGTGGGCGCCGGCACGACCATCGCCAGCGGCTCCGGCTTCGGCGCTGCCTGGTTCGCCATCACCGGCCTCGGCCTCGGAATCGCGATGCCGACCGCGCTGAACGCCGCCCTCGGCGCGCTCTCGCCCGAGCGCAGCGGCTCAGGTTCCGCGCTGATCACCGCGCTGCGCCAGGTCGGCGCCACGATCGGGGTGGCGGTCCTGGGTACCGTGCTCGACTCCGTCTACCGCAGCGGGCTCTCGGTAGCAGGGCTTCCCGCTTCGGCCGCCGCGGTCGCCAAGAGCAGCGTGGCCGGCGGAGTCGCGGTGGCGCACGCGATCGGCTCGGCGCCCCTGCTGCACGCCGTGGGCGTCTCGTACGTGCACGGAATGGACGTCATGCTGTGGGTGTGCGCGGCGATTGCCGCGGCGTCGGCCCTGCTGGGCCTGGCATTCCTGCCGCGCTGGGCACCGGCCGGGCCAGCTGCCGCGGGCGGCGCCGACGAGACTGCGGCTGAAGCCGTTGACGCGGCGGACCGCCGGCCAGGCGGGGCATCGCCCGCTGGCGGTGCGCCGACTGGGCCGCGCGGCGTCGCGAGGGCAGAATGAACGCCATGAGCGAGCTGGCCGACGCGGTCAAGCCGATGGGGCTCCGCGAGCGGAAGAAGGCGAAGACACGCGCTGCCATCAGGGAGCACGCGCTGCGCCTCTTCCGCGAGCGGGGCTACTCGGCCACCACGGTCGAGCAGATCGCGGCGGCCGCCGAGGTCTCGCCTGCGACGTTCTTCCGCTACTACCCCACCAAGGAAGATGTCGTCCTGCAGGACGACATGGACGTGGTCACGCTGGCGGCCCTCGAGGCGCAGCCCGCCGGTCTCAGCCCGATCGCCGCGATGCGCGCGGCCACCAAGGAGATGCTCGCCCGGTCGAGCCCAGCGGACCTGGCCCGGCTGTCCGAGACCGTCGAGCTGACCATGTCGGTTCCCGAAGTCCGGGCACGGGCAGTGGATGAGTTCGCCCGCACCATCGACGTGATCGCAACCGCCCTGGCCAGCCGCGCCGGACGCGAGCCGGACGACTTCGCCGCGCGCAATGTGGCCAGCGCCATGATCGGCGTCATCATGGGGGTGTCGCTCGGGCGGTCCGACCTCAGCCCCGCCGACCTGTTCGACCGGATCGACGCCGCGCTGGCGCATCTCGAAGCAGGCCTGCCGCTGTGACGGATCAGCGCCGCGCTGACCGGATCAGCACGGATCAGCGCCGCCCGGCCTTTCGGCCGGCAGCCGCCGCGGCGAAGCCCGTCATCGGGCGGCCGCCGGGCCAGTCGCGGACGGTCATCCGGCGGACCCGGGGCCTCAGCCGAAGCAGTCCGCTGCCGATCTCGCAGCCAGCGCAGTTGTCGGGCTGGTTGCCAAGCAGCTCGGCATCCGAGAGCGAGACCACGCCGGGAGAGCCGAAGCCGTTGTCGTCGTTATAGATGCCGCCGCCACCGGTCGCAGCGGTATTACGGACGATCTTGCTGTTCGCAATTTGCAGCACCCAGTCGGTATAGATGCCGCCGCCGATCTGCCCGGCAACGTTGCCGGACAGCTGGCTGCCGGCCAGAGCGGCCACGTCCTCATTGTCCATCCCGCCGCCGTGCGGGGCATGGTTGCCGCGGAAGCCGGTGCCGGTCACCGTAACATCCCCGAAGGGGTCGTTATAGAGGCCTCCACCGCTGGCTGCCGCCGTATTGCCGACGAGCTGACTAGCCGCCAGCGTCATGAAGCTGTCGTTGAAGATCCCGGCTCCTGCGGTGGCCTTGTTACGGCGGAATACGCTGCTGGTAACCAGGCCGGTCACTGTGGTCCAGACCCCACCGCCCGCAAACGCGGTGTTGCGGGTGATGCTGCAGTCAGCCACCGTCGCGAGGCCGGCGGTCGCCACCCCGCCGCCGAGGCTGCTCGCTGTGTTGCCAGCGACAGCGCTGCGGCTCAGCACCATCGTGCCGTTGTTCTCGACCGCTCCGCCGTTGATGGCGCTATTGGCGGCGAATACGGAATTCCGGACGTTCAGGTTGCCAGGACCGTTGAGTATCGCGCCGCCGTCTGACGCGCTGTTGCCAGTGAACTGGCCTTTGGTCACCGTGAGGTTGCCGTTGTTGTCGATGGCGCCCCCGGCAGTACCAGCGGGCGCCGTGCTACTTCCGGAACCGCCATTGCGGAAGCTCAGGTCGCTGATGACAAGGTCGGCGCCTGGGTTGACCGTCAGGATGCTGAAGTCCTTGACGCCAGGCCGGTAGCTGCGCTCGACGATCGCCCTTTTGCCCTGAATGGTGAGATCCTGGCTGATCGCAGGCAGCCCGGCGGTCAGCACGTAGGTGCAGCGTGGCGCCAGGCTCAGCGTCTCACCGCCTCGCGCGCTGGCTATTCCGGCCGCCAGCGCGCCCGGCTGGCACGGTACGGGGACAGCGCGAGCCGCTGCGAGCGCGGCCTGTGCGGGGACCGCGCCGAGCGCCACTGTCATGGCCGCCGTGACGGCACTCACCGCAGCCTTTGCTGTTCTTGCGTGCACTAATCTGCGCTCCCCCGGTGCTTGCCCGCCGATGTCCAACTACCCAACGTGCCAGTGCATGTACTCTAGGTCATCAGAGCTATGTCATCAGCGCTATGTCATCACTGCCATGGCTGCTATACCGGGGGCATGGCTGACGATTCCCTGCCGGGCCAGATGCGGTCGGCCGCGACCAGCCTGCTGACCGCGCTTGACGGCCAGCAGCGTGCGCTCGCGGCACGGCCGTTCGCCGACGACGCCGCGCGGCGGTGGCTGGAATACCGCCCGGAACCCCGCCCTGGCGCCTGCATCGCGGACATGGACCGGGCCGGCCGCAAGGCTGCCCACCGTCTGCTGGCCACGGCGCTCAGCGAGCATGCCTACGCGCAGGCAATGGCCGTCATCGCACTCGAGGAGGTCCTCGACCGGCGTGAGGGCTGGCGGCAGGGGCGGCACAGCAACGACTACTGGGTTGCTGTCTTCGGTGACCCGGCCGGCGACGAACCGTGGTCGTGGCGGTTCGAAGGCCACCACGTCTCGGTGACGATGACAGTGCTCGGCGACGAGATATCCCCGGCCCCGGTGTTCCTCGGCGCGAACCCGGCCCGGGTTAGCCACGCCGGCCATCCGGTGTCCCGGCCGCTGGCGCCGGAGGAGGACCTGGCCCGCGCGCTCCTTGCCGAGGTTGGCCCGGCCGGGCGGGCTGTCGCCGTGGTTTCCGGCCAGGCGCCTCCTGACATCCGCACCGGGACGAGGCCCCGCGCGGCTGAGCACATCGAGCCGGCCGGCATCGCCGCGGCCCGGCTCGGGCCGGCCCCCCGTGCGCTGCTTGGCCAGCTTGTCGCGCTCTACCTGAGCCGGCTCACCGACGGCCTGGCTGACCGCGAGGCGGCCCGGCTGGCCGGCGGCGACCTGTTCTTTGCCTGGGAAGGCCCGATGACCCCTGGCCAGCGGCACTACTACCGAGTGCAGGGTGACGACCTGCTGATCGAGTATGACAACACCAGCAGCGACGGCAACCACGTGCACACCGTGCTGCGCCGCCCCCGCAGCGACTTCGGCGACGACGTGCTGGCCGGGCACTATCGCCGGGCCCGGCACTGAACTGGGCATCGCATAGTGTCGGGACATGAGCGAGTCGCTGCCGCTTTTCCCGCTGGGCACCGTGCTCTTCCCCGGTTTGCTTTTGCCGCTGCACATTTTCGAGGACCGGTACCGGCAGCTTGTGCACGACCTGCTGGCGGAGCCCGAGCCGCGCCGTTTCGGCGTTGTCGCGATCCGCAAGGGCCGCGAGACCGGCATAGACGGCATCTCCGCGCTTTACCAGGTCGGCTGCACCGCGACGCTGCGTCAGGTCACTGAGCGCGGCGACGGCCGGTTCGACCTGGTGACGGCAGGCACGCAGCGATTCCGGCTGGCTGACCTTGACGACTCCGGGCCCTACCTGCGAGCCGAGGTGGACCTGCTGCCCGAGGAAGCTGGCGACGAGCGCTCCGCGGAGCAGGCGGCAGCAGCCGTGCAGGACGCCTTCCGCAGCTATCTCAGCGCGCTAGCCAGCCGCGGCGCGACTGAGCTGAGCATCCCGGACCTGCCAGACGATCCGGTCCTGCTCTCCTACCTCGTAGCCGTGTCCATGATCATCGACCTCAGCGACAAGCAGGCACTGCTCGCCGAGCCTGATGCGGCGGCCCGGCTGACGGCCGAGCGGTCGATGCTGTCCCGGGAGACCACGATGCTGCGATCGCTCACCTCCACGCCGGCCCCGGACCTGAGGTACTCGCCCTACAGCCCGAACTGACCGGCGGAACTCATCGGAGCCGGGCGGCGCATTACGACAGGAATGTTGCGAGTTCAATTACTGTTCACCTGGGTGCAGGTCGTGCCCCGCCTGTTCCGGCCGGGCAGGCGTGCGCGATGCTTTTCCGAAGGAGGGCCTAATGCCAGCGGTCACCGTCAATGACACCCTTGTGCTGCCCCGTATCCAGGAGCCCGATCCGGCCGTCGCGGCCGACCGGCCCGTGCTGGCCGTGACCACGGCGCCGTCGGCCTATGAGGGCGAGGGCTTCCCGGTGCGCCGCGCCTTCGCCGGGATAGAGATGCGGGCTCTCGACCCGTTCATCCACATGGACCAGATGGGTGAGGTCGAGTACGCGCCAGGCGAGCCGAAGGGCACGTCCTGGCATCCGCACCGGGGCTTCGAGACCGTCACCTACATGATCGACGGGACCTTCCGCCACCAGGACTCCAACGGCGGCGGCGGCATGATCACCAATGGTGACACCCAGTGGATGACCGCGGGCGGCGGCATCCTGCACATCGAGGAGCCGCCCGAGGACATGGTCATGAGCGGCGGGCTGTTCCATGGCTTCCAGCTCTGGGTCAACCTGCCCGCCAGGATGAAGATGACCAGCCCGCGGTACCAGGACATCCGGGCCGGCCAGGTCGCGCTGCTGAGCTCGCCGGACGGCGGCGCGCTTGTCCGGGTCATCGCCGGCGATGTCGCAGGCCACCAGGGTCCCGGCGTCACGCATACGCCGATCACCCTGCTGCACGCCACCCTTGAGCCCGGCGCTCAGCTGCGGCTGCCGTGGCGCCCGGACTTCAACGCGCTTGGCTACGTGCTCGCCGGATCCGGCACAGTCGGGGCGCAGCAGCGGCCGGTCAGGATGGGCCAGCTGGCCGTGTTCGGCAACGGCGACGTCATCACCGTCGGGGCGGACCGGCGGCCGGACGGGCCAAGCGCCGGCCTAGACATCCTCATCCTCGGCGGCCAGCCGATCAGGGAGCCGGTTGCCGCGTACGGCCCGTTCGTGATGAACACCAGGGACGAGCTCGTCAAGGCATTCGAGGACTACCAGGCAGGCCGCCTCGGCTCGATCCCGGCCGAGCGCCGGCCGCTGCCGGCCGAGAACCGCCCCGGCCACGACGTGCTCTAAACCGCGGCCAGGCCGGCCGCGGTCGGCCGACGGCGGCCGGCAACGTGGTGGATCGCGCGATCGCGCACCTCTGCAGGTGTGCGATCGCGCGATCCACCACCTCCGGCAGGAGAAGTCCGGGACAGGTCCGGACCGGGCTGGGCCCGGAATGGGCCCGGACTGGGCCCGGAATGGCGCGCGCTGGCGGAAAAACGACATCAGGTTTCCGCCGGGGTGATCCTCGCCCCGGCCAGGCGGCGCAGCGCGCCGCGGACGACCGCCGGATCGGTCGTGGTCCAGAACGGCGGCAGCGACTCGCGCAGGAATCCGCCGTACCTCGCCGTGACCAGCCGCGGATCGAGGATCGCCACCACTCCCCGGTCACTCATCGTGCGCAGCAGCCGCCCGGTTCCCTGCGCCAGCAGCAGCGCGGCCTGCGCGGCGGCCACGGTCATGAACCCGTTGCCGCCGCGGGCAGCCACCGCTCGCTGGCGGGCCGACGCCAGCGGATCGTCGGGCCGGGGAAACGGGATCCGGTCGATGACGACCAGCTGCAGCGACGGGCCTGGCACGTCGACGCCCTGCCACAGCGACAGGGTGCCGAACAGGCACGTAGCCTCGTCCGCCGCGAACTTCGTGACCAGCTGCGACGTCGGGTCATCGCCCTGGCAGAGCAGCGGGAACTCGATCCGGCCGCGCAGCTCGCCGGCGGCCTGGCGGGCGGCGCGCATGGAGGAGAACAGCCCGAGGGTGCGGCCGCCGGCCGCCACGATGAGCTCTTGCAGCTCGGTCAGGTAGGCCTCGGCCAGCCCGTCCCGGCCGGGCGGCGGCAGGTGCCGCGCGACGTAGAGTATGCCGCTGCGCGGGTGGTCGAACGGCGAGCCGACGTCGATCCCGGACCAGGCCAGCGAGTGCGGCTCTGGCTCATCCCGGGGTGCGCCGTCCTCGTCCGGCAGGTCGGCCGGGCCAGGCGGCCGCGCCCAGCGGGCCGCCTGGCGCGGCCCGAGGGCCGCGGGCCGCCTCGCCCGGGTCCGGCGTTCCGGCCCGCGGCAGGCCCCACTGCCGGGCCATCGGCTCGAAGGAACCGCCGAGCGCCAGCGTCGCGGACGTGAGCGTGACCGTGTGGCGGCTGAACAGCCGCTCCGCCAGCAGGCCGCCGACCTCCAGCGGGGCGACCCGGAGCGTCGGCGGGCGGGATGACTCCCCGGCCGACGGCCGGTCCATCCACACCACGTCCGGCCGGCTGGCGATATCAGGGCCGAACGCGTGGAGGATCCGGTCGGCCGCGCCATGCAGCTCATCAAGGGCGGCGAGCGCGGACCGGCCCGCGGCAATCCGTTTCAAATCTTCTTGGTTCTGCTTGGCGCTGGCGCGCAGATCCGCTGCACAGCCGTGGGCAGCATCCCGGACCGCGGCGAGCGCCACGGCGAGCGGCTCGGCAAGCACGTCGATCCGCCCGTAGCTGATCTCGTCGAGTACCCGTTCGGCTGCCGTCCCCGCCTCGCGCAGCCTGGCCGTCATGTTGTCCTCGATCATGCGCCCGCAGCGCCGCGCTGCGGCCTCCACGGCGGGCCCGGACAGCTCCGCCGAGCCGACGGCGGTGACCCGGTCAACCAGGTCGTGTGCCTCGTCGATGATCACGACGTCGTGCTCGGGCAGTACGGCGAAGTCCTCCAGGGCGTCGATCGCGAGCAGGGCATGGTTGGTGACGACGATGTCCGCCCGGCAGGCCTCGTCACGCGCCAGCTCGGCGAAGCAGCGCGAGCCGTGCGGGCAGCGCTGGGCGCCGATGCACTCCCGGGCTGTGACCGCGACCTGCCGCCAGGCCTGCTCGCTGACGCCGGGCACCAGCTCGTCGCGGTCGCCGGTCGTGGTCGTCGCCGCCCACTCGTGCAGCCGCTCCACCTGCCGCCCGGTCGCCGACGCCGTGCGAGGATCGAAGAGCATCTCGGCCGGATCCTCGGGCGCGCCCGACCCGGTGCGCTGCAGGCACAGGTAATTGCGGCGGCCCTTGAGTATCGCGAAGACCGGCTCCCGGCCGAGGGCCGGCTCAAGCGCGGCGGCCAGCCTGGGCAGGTCACGGTCGATGAGCTGGCGCTGCAGCGCGATCGTGGCGGTGGACACGACCACGGTGGCATCCTGCAGCACCGCGTGCCTGGCCGCCGGGACGAGGTAGGCCAGCGACTTCCCGGTGCCCGTTCCGGCCTGGACCGCCAGGTGCTCGCCGGTCTCGATGGCACGCTGGACGGCCGCCGCCATCGTGACCTGCCCCGGCCGCTCGGCGCCGCCGATGTCGGCGACCGCGACGGCGAGCAGGCCGGCCACATCGGGCACCGCGGCACGTTGCGCGGCGGCGTGATCCGCCTGGCCCGCAGGGACGCGGGCGTCGGCGGAGCGCTGGGAGGCACGGCCGGGGGGCACGTCGCCGACGCTATCGCGCCGGCCGCGGTGATCGTGCAACCGAGCCCTGATGCCGGCGTCGGTGGCAGCTCAGCGGGACTGCCCCGGCCGGTGGTATTAACACGACAGCCCCGCTGCTGGCGGTGCTGGTGGCCGCAGTGCTCGGCGCCGCCAATGTACTTGCCACGGTCCCGGCGCTGATGGCCGCGCGATCACATCCGGGCCAGCTGCTCCGGGCAGAGTGAGCAGTCGCTGCGACGCAGAAATCCCCGGGATCACGGGAGGGCGGGCGCTGGGTTCCTCCCGTACCGGCTCCGGTAGTGCCACGATGGGTTTATGACCGAACAAAACGGCGGCACCGGCGCCTATCGGGCAGCCCGCGACCTGCTGCTACGCCATCGCCAGGACTACGAGGCGGCGAAGAGCCAGTTCGCCTGGCCGCGGCTTGACGAGTTCAACTGGGCGCTCGACTGGTTCGACGTCATCGCCGCCGAGCACCCGGACGCGGGCGCGCTGCGCGTCGTCACCGAGACGAGCGACACCAGGCTCAGCTATGCCGGGCTTTCCGCCAGGTCGAACCAGGTGGCGAACTGGCTGCGCGGGCTCGGCGTCAGCCGGGGCGACCGGCTGCTGCTGATGCTCGGCAACATCGCGCCGCTGTGGGAGGTCATCCTCGCGGCGATGAAGCTCGGCTCGGTCATCATCCCGGCCTCGACGCTGCTCGGCCCGGAGGACCTCGCTGACCGGATCGCGCGCGGGGATGTCCGGCATGTCATCACCGAGTCTGCGCTGACGGAGAAGTTCCGCGGGCTGCCGGGAAACTGGACGCGGATCGCCGTCGGCGATGCCGCGCCGCCGGCCGATGGCTGGCGCCGCTACGCCGATGCGTTCCGGGCTGTCGGATGAGTTCGCGCCGGACGGCCCGACGATGGCTGCCGACCCGCTGCTGCTCTACTTCACCTCGGGCACCACCTCGCAGCCGAAGCTGGTCGAGCACACGCACGCGTCGTACCCGGCCGGTCATCTGTCGACCATGTACTGGATCGGGCTGCAGCCGGGCGACGTGCACCTGAACATCTCCTCCCCCGGCTGGGCGAAGCACGCCTGGAGCAACGTCTTCGCGCCGTGGATCGCCGGCGCGACCTCGCTCATCCTCGGGCACGAGCGGTTCTCCGCCGCCACGCTGATGGACGCCATCCCGGCCTGCGGGGTGACGTCGCTGTGCGCGCCGCCGACCGTCTGGCGGATGCTGGTGCAGGCCGACCTGGCCAGCGCCGACGTGCGCAGCCTGCGCGAGTGCGTCGGCGCGGGCGAGCCGCTCAACCCGGAGATCATCGAGCAGGTCCGCCGGGCCTGGAACATCACGATCCGGGACGGCTACGGGCAGACCGAGACCACCGCGCAGATCGGCAACTCGCCCGGCCAGCCGGTCCGGCTCGGCTCCATGGGCAGGCCGCTGCCCGGCTACGAGATAACGCTCATCGACCCGGTGACCGGCGACCCCAGGCGAGGAGGGCGAGATCTGCCTTGACCTGGCCCGGCGGCCGCTCGGCCTGATGACCGGCTACCTCGGTGACGCGGAGCGCGCGGCGGACGCGATGAGCGGCGGGTACTACCACACCGGCGATGTCGCCGCCCGGGACGCCGACGGCTACATCACCTATATCGGCCGGACGGACGACCTGTTCAAGGCCTCGGACTACCGGATCTCGCCGTTCGAGCTGGAGAGCGTGCTGATCGAGCACGAGGCGGTGGCTGAGGCAGCGGTGGTGCCGTCCCCTGATCCGCTCCGGCTCTCGGTGCCGAAGGCGTATGTGGTGCTGGCGGCGGGCTTCGACCCGTCCGCGGACACGGCCTTCGCGATCCTCGCCTATGCCAGGGACCGGCTGGCGCCGTACCAGCGGATCCGGCGGCTGGAGTTCGCTGAGCTGCCTAAGACGATCTCCGGCAAGATCCGCCGGGTCGAGCTGCGCGGCCTGGAGCAGGACAGGCACCCGGCCGCCGGCCAGGACGACCGGAGCGACCCGCGCGGCGTGACCGAATTCTGGGAGGACGACTTCCCCGGCCTGAAATCCTGACCGCCGGCCTGCAGCCCTGACCCGCCGATCCCGTCGGCCTGCAGCCCTGACCCGCCGATCCCGTCGGCCTGGAGCCCTGACCCGGCCATCCGCACCTGCCATTCAGGTAACTGTGAGTGTATGATCAATTACTCTAAGTATCTGGAGCGAAGGGCGGGCCATAGCGGATGGCCAGGATTCTGGTGGTCGACGACGAACCGGACGAGCGGTTCCTGCTCCGGCGGCTCTTCGAGCGCGCCGGACATGAAGTGACCGATGCCGCCGACGGATCCGCTGCGCTGGCCATCGTCCGCGAGTCGCACCCGGACCTGGTGGTCACCGACATGATGATGCCGGTCATGGATGGCGTTGAGCTCATCCGGCGGCTGCACGGCGACCCGGCCACCGCGGGCATCCCGATCCTGGCATCGACCGGCGACCCAGACCGCGCGGGTAACGCTGACGTGGTCGTCAACAAGTCATCCTCGCTGCGGCAGCTCGTCGCCGAGGTGGATGCCCTGCTGAAAAGAGGACGTGACACGTTGAAACTGATGGCTACCGGCATCCCGGGACTGGACCTGGTGCTCAACGGCGGCCTGGAGCACGGGGCTGTCGTGGTCCTGGCCGGGGCTCCCGGCACCGGCAAGACGATCCTCGCGCAGCAGATCTGCTTCGCCAACGCCAGCGCGGCGCACAAGGCCGTGTACTACACGACCGTGTCCGAGCCGCATACCAAGCTCGTCAGGCACCTGGAGCCGTTCAGCTTCTTCGAGCCGGGCGCCCTGGGCAGCACAGTCGAGTACGTCCACCTGGGCAGCTTCCTGCAGCCCAGGAACGAGGACGGGCTTGAGCCTCTGGTTGCGGAGATCGTCAGGAAAACGCTGGAGGATGAGCCCGCGATCGTGGTGATCGACAGCAGCAAGATGCTGCGCGACTTCGCCGACGAGCGCGAGTTGCGCATCGCGCTCTACGACCTGACCAGCCGCATCGCCCACACCGACACGGTGCTACTGCTAGTCGGCGAGTACACGCCAGCGGAACTGGGCAGCGGCATCGAGTTCTCGCTGGCGGACGGCATCATCCAGCTTGAATATCAGGCTCGCGAGCCGGTCGACCGGCGGTCGCTACGGGTCACGAAGGTGCGCGGGAGTAGCCAGCGGCCGGGCAAACATACCTTCCGCATCGGCCCGGCCGGCATCGAGGTCTTCCCGCGCATCGAAACCCTCATCCCGGCAGAGGTGACGGTAGTATCCGGCGGCTGGGCCCGCACCGGGATCGCCGGCCTGGACGAGCTGATGGGCGGCGGGATCAAGGCAACTGACGCCACCCTCGTCACCGGACCTTCCGGCGTCGGCAAGACCATCTTCGGGCTGCGCTGGATCGCCCAGGCCCTGGAGCAAGGGGAGCATTGCCTCTACGTCACGTTCCAGGACACCCCGAGACAGCTCACCGGCATGGCGGCCGCCTTCGGCTGGGACCTCGAGGCGGCCCAGGCCGGCGGGCAGCTCACGATCTCGTACGTGCCGATGGGCGCACTCGACCTGGACGTCCTGGCCGGTGCCGTACGCGCCGAACTCGCGGAGCACAAGGTCAGCCGCGTCGTCCTGGACAGCATGGCCGAACTGGTCTCCGCGGCCCGCGAATCGGAACGTTTCCCCGCCTTCATGCGCAGCCTGGTCGGGCTCATCCGGGCGGCGGGCAGCGCATCGCTTGTCACCAGCGAAACGGTCGCCAACGGACTTCCACCCAGACGCTGGACGGGCTGATGTTCTTGTTCGACAATGTCATCGACCTGCGCTACATCGAGCAGGAGTCCCAGATAGGCCGCGCTCTCAACGTCGTCAAGATGCGGAACAGCAAGCACGAGATGACGCTGACCAGCTTCACCATCGCCGAGCATGGCGTCACGATCGGAGCGCAGCTCGAAGGTGTCACCGGACGCCTCGGCTGGAGCGCGCTGCGGTCGGAAGGCCAGCCGCTGCCTGGCGCCGTCCCCGCGCCCGCCAGGCCCGCCTGACGGCAGGCCCGGGCCGGCCCTGACGGCCACGGCCGGGCGGCCCTGACGGAGCCGGCACCGTCAGGCGTCCTGCGCCGCCACCCCGGTCACGGCCCAGCGGCCGCGGGCGGTGCGGACGAGCATCCCGATCAGCCTGGCGCCGATGAACCCGGCCAGCCCGGCCCACACCCCGCCGATGCCCCAGTGGAAGTGCAGCGCGGCCAGCGTGATCGGGACGAAGACGCCCACTCCGGCGACCAGCGTCACGGTACGCAGGAAGCCGACATCGCCCGCCCCGATCAGAACGCCGTCCAGGGCGAACACCACTCCGGCGGCCGGCTGCAGGCCGATGAACCACGGCCACAGCAGGTGCGCCTGGTGCTGCACCGCGGCCGACGAGGTGAACGCGGCCGGGATCACGAACCAGCCCGCCGCCAGCACCACGCTGAAGACGATCCCGGCGGCCAGCCCGTACCGCGCCACCTGCCAGGCGGTGCGGCGTGGCCTGGCCCGCGTCCCCGCCGCCGAGCGCGGCCCCGACCAGCGACTGCGCGGCGATCGCGAATGAGTCGAGCAGCAGCGCGCTGAACTCCCAGAGCTCGAGCCCGATCTGGTGGGCGGCGACCTGGGCGGTGCCCATCCGCGCGGCGACCGCCGCCGCGGTGAGGAACGACGCCTGGAAGCCTGCCTCCCGCAGCAGCAGTTCCCTGCCCACCCCCAGCTGGGCGCGCAGCACCGGCCACCGCGGCCGCCACCGGCGGCGCTCGGCGTGCGCCGCCCGCAGGAACAGGAAGCCGCCGATCGCCTGGGCGCTGACGTTGGCCACCGCGGACCCGGCCAGCCCGAGGCCGACCGGGTAGACCAGGATCGGCGATGCGACCGCCGACAGCGCGTTCGCGATCAGCACGATCCGGACCGGGCGGCGGGTGTCCTGCACGCCGCGCATCCAGCCGTTGCCCGCCAGCACCAGCAGGATCCCGGGCACGCCGAGCACGGCGATGCGGAACCAGGACTCCGCTGCGCTGGCCAGCTGCTCGTTGCCGCCGGCCAGCAGCCGCAGCAGCGGCCCGGCGAACAGCTCGCCGCCGGCCACCGCCACGCCGCCGAGCACCAGCGCAAGCACCGAGGCGGTGGTCCCCTCCTCGATCGCCCGGTCCCGCTGGCCGGCCCCGAACCAGCGCGCGGACCGGCCGGTCGTGCCGTAGTCAAGGAACCCGCCGATCATCGCGACCAGCGAGAGCAGGGTGCCGCCGATGCCGAGCGCGCCGAGCGGCAGCGGCCCGAGGTGCCCGACCACCGCGGTGTCGATCAGCACGAACGACGGCTCGGCGGCCAGCACGACAAACGCTGACGCGGACAGCCGCAGCATCCGGCTGGTGCTCAGCCTGGCCTGCCCGGGCTCGGCCGCGGGCTCTAACCGGTGCCCCGTGCTCATACCCGCCTGACCGTAGGCTGGCCGCCGCCCGCCGGTCAAACCATTTGGGCAGGCGCAGGTTCAGCTGGTGACGTCAGCCGAGGTGAACCTGGCCCAGGCGATGGCCCAGAAGATGATCACGTAGATGCCGAACGACGTCAGCCCGTGCGTCAGGTCCGGCCACGCGATCGGCGACCTGAGCAGCGCGTCGAAGGACAGCCACCAGTGCGTCGGCAGGTACGGGTGCACCACGGCGAACTGCGGCACGCTGTCGGATACCTCGCTGGCCAGCGCGAGCACCATGATGGCGGCGATCGCGCCGATCGGGTGCTCGGTGAACGTCGAGATCGCCAGCCCGATCGCGGCCAGCGCCGCCATCGCGGCCGCCACGTACAGGGCGACGAACGCCAGCCGCGCCAGGCCGGCCGCGAGCGAGATGCTGGTGCCGGACAGCAGCGTGACCGGCCCGACCGGGAACAGCGCCGCGCCGATGATCAGCGCGGCCACGGTCACCACCGCGCACGCGGCCACGCAGAAGATGACAAGCGCGGCGTACTTGATCCCGAGCAGCCTGGTCCGCCCGGCCGGGATCGTGAGCAGGTAGCGCAGCGTCCCGTGACTGGCCTCGCCGGCCACCGAGTCCCCGGCGACCACGGCGACGGAGAGCGGCAGCACGAGGGTGAGCAGCACGGTCAGCGAGGTCAGCGCGAGGAACACGCCGTTGCCTGCCACCTGCGCGATGAACGCAGGCCCGCCGCCGCCCACGCCGCCGTGCGTGGAGAGCTTGAGCGCCACCCCGATCAGTACCGGGATCGCGGCCAGCACGGCAAGCAGGGCCAGGTTCCGCCACCGCAGGAAGATAAGGCTGAGCTCAGAGCGAAGGAACCGAAACCAGTGATAAACGGGCCGGGCAACGCCAGCCGCCCTGGCCCCCGGGTCAGGCCCGGTGCTCGTCAACTCAGCCGTCGACATGGAAACCCTCGCCGGTGAGCTCGACGAACAGGTCCTCCAGGCTGGGCCGCGGCGTGGCGAGCCCGGCGACCGGGACGCCGGAATGCACCAGCCGGGCGCAGATCTCTTCCGGCAACTGGTCGCCGAGCTGCGCGCTGACCTCGTGCTGGCCGGCCTGCACATCGGGCAGCCCGAGTTTCGCCAGCACCTCGGCGGCCTCGGCCGGCCGGGTCGTGCGGACCAGGATCCGCGCGGTGCCGCGGCTGCGCAGCTCGTCCAGGGTGCCCTGGAACACCAGCTTTCCTGTCCGCATCACGCCGACGTGCGAGCAGATCTGCTCTACCTCGGCGAGCAGGTGCGAGGAGACGAAGACCGTAGTGCCCTCGGCGGCGATGTCCCTGATCAGGCCGCGTACCTCGCGGGTGCCCTGCGGGTCCAGGCCGTTGGTCGGCTCGTCCAGGATCAGCAGCTCGCGCGGCCTGAGCAGGCCGGCCGCGATCGCCAGCCGTTGCTTCATGCCGAGCGAGTAGGCGCGGTAGTGCTTTCTCGCCGCGCTGAGCAGGCCGACCCGGTCAAGCGCGGTGGCAATCCGCTCGCCGGCGGTTCGCGGGTCGGCGGTCCGGTCGGCGGCATCGCACCTGGCCAGGTTGGCCCGGCCGGATAGCTGGGAGTAGAAGGCCGGGCCCTCGACCAGCGAGCCGACCCGGGACAGCACCCTGTTCGTGCCAGCGGGCATCGCCGTGCCGAGCAGTTCGTGGCTGCCGCTGGTCGGATGGATCAGGCCGAGCAGCATCCGGATCGTGGTGGTCTTGCCCGACCCGTTCGGGCCGAGGAAGCCGTAGACGGACCCGTGCGGCACGGCCAGGCCGACGCCGTCCACCGCGAGCTGGCCGCCGCGGAAGCGCTTGGTCAGCCCGCTGGTGGTGATCGCCGGCCCGGCGCTGCCCGGTGGCTGCCCGCCAGTCGGCGGGGCCGGCGGCCGGGCGTCGACGTCGCCGAAGCTGATCTCGTCCCGCTGGCCGGCCGCACGCGAGGCTGAGGTCACTTCGCCTGTGCCGCGGCGGCGTAAAGCACGGACGGCGTCACGGCGCCGACCAGCGCCTTGCCGTTGCTGGTGATCAGCACCGAGAGCAGGCTGGTGCGCAGCAGCCTGCCGCTCCCCCACGAGCCGTGCACCGCCGTGGCCGACCGGAGCAGCGCGCCGGCCTCGCCGCCGCTGGCCTGGCCAGGCCGCCCAGGTTCGCGGCGGGGAAGACGCCGACAGCCGTCCAGCCGCTGCCGATCACCCTCGGCGCGTTCACGCTGGGCCGGAACGTCGCGCCAGTTCCCGGCGCGTATGCGTACCAGCCGGGCCCGTGCCAGCCGGCGCCGGGATGCAGCCGCCTGGCGCGTGCGACGTTCATCTTGAGCATCTTCAGCATGTGCTGCCGCTGGCTCTTGGACAGGTGCGCCGGGCAGTGCGATCCGGGTGCCCTTGGCTGCCCGGAGCGGGTTCATGGTGAGGCTGCCCTTCGGCAGCGGCACGACCCTGATGACGCGCTTGACCGGCAGCAGCCTGACGGCGGTCCGGCGGGCGCCGCTGGGCCCGACGATCTTGCCATGGCGGATGATCAGATGCCGCGGCGGGCCGGCGAACCCGCCGCCGTTGATCCCGGACATGGCACCGAGCGGGAAGCCGGCCAGCAGGCCGGGCGCGGGCCGGGCGGTCCGCACCTTGGCGCCAGGCGGCGGCGTGAACGTGAAGTTGGACGCGGCCGGGCGGCCGAACGAGATCGAGGTGTAGCCGAGCTGGAACGCCGGGCTGGCCGCGCCGCGGGCGAAGACCTGCACGCGCAGCGGGATATACCGGCTGCCGTCGACCGCGATGGTGACCCGGCCGACCAGCGAGCCCGGGTTCTTCGGCGCGAGCGTGAGCTGGTAGGCGGCCCGTCCGGCGATCATGACGTTGCTCTGCACGCCGACCGTGGTCGTCGGGCCGACCGCGGCGAGCAGCTGCCTCGCCACCTGCTGTGGTGTCGGCGAACTGATCGTGAGGGTGCTCGAGTAGGCCATGCTGGACGAGGCCGACGCGCTCGAGGCCCGGCTGGGGCAGGGCGAAGAGAACGAGGCCGCCGAGTGCGGCTTGCCGGACGACCACTTCGTCCCCGGCGGCAGCCCGGCCGGCTGGCCGGCCAGCGGGGCGACCGGCGGCAGGATGTGGGTCGCGGTGTTCCGCTGGCTGTCCCAGAGCCAGACCTGGCGTCCGTTCACCCGCAGGTCGGTCTCGCCGAGCTGCACCGGCAGGGCCAGCCTGAGCTGGCCGGGCCTGGCGTACCAGATGTTGATGGTGTGCGAGCCGGTCAGCAGCGAGGTGATGGACGTCGGGTTGCCGATGCCAGGAAGATCAGGCAGCCCGAGCGCGGCGTTGGACACGATGGTGCCGCTCAGCGCCGCCGGCGCCGACTCGTTGGCGGCAATCGCCGCGATGAGCTGAGCGGGCGTGCGCGGCTGCAGGGATGGCGCGGCCTGGGCACTGGTCAGCACGGACCCGGCCACGATGACGCCGACGGCCGCGACGGCACCGGACGGGACCGCCCACCGTGCCCGGCGGGTGAACCTAGGCGCCTGATTCATGATGAGCCACCTCGGTCGGTGATGAATTTGGCCATTTACAGCGTACTGCGGTTGTGTCCCGCCCGGCCCCGCCGCGATCCGCCCGCGATCCCGCAGCCCAACTCCGCCGCGATCCGCCCGCGATCCCTGCCGCCCAGCCCCGCGATCCGCCCGCGATCCCTGCCGCCCAGCCCCGCGATCCGCCCGCGCGGCCCCGCCCGGCCGGCCCGCCCGGCCGCCGCAACCGCGGCTACCCGGTTCGCCAAGGTGGTGGATCGCGCGACCGCACACCTTGGGTGGTGCGCGATCGCGCGATCCACCACCATCGGGAGCAGGCTTCGGGGCTGCGGAGCAGGCTTCAGGGGCTGCCGGAGCAGGCTTCAGGCTGCCGGAGCAGGCTTCAGCTGCCGGAGCAGGCTTCAGGCTGCCGGAGCAGGCTTCAGGCTGCCGGAGCAGGCTTCAGGCTGCCGGAGCAGGCTTCAGGCTGCCGGAGCAGGCTTCGCGGGGACCATCAGGCACGCCAGGCCCGTATTACGCGCGTTACCAGGGCGGGCGATTGGCCGGCGGCGACCATGCGGCGCGCCGATGCGGCGGCGCCAGGCCCGGGAGGCCGGGCCTGGCGCAACCCGCGCGCGTCGGGCCTGGGGGTGGCCCGACGCGCCTGGCGCGCCGGACCGGGGACGGGGATGGGCCCGGTGCGCCCCGGCGCGCCGGGCCCGGGGGGACGGAGGATGGGCCCGGTGCGCCATGGCACGCCAGGCCCGGGGGGATGGGCCCAGCGCGCCACCGCGCCAGTTACCCGCAGCAGAGCGCGATATACATCTTTTTTGCGGAAATTTTACTGCCGCCGCGGGCGGGTCGCAGGCCGTGTCCGGCCGCCGCTCACCAGAGGTCGTGCTGGGCGGCGATGGGGTCGCCGGGCCATTCGCTGATCTTGGTCAGGTTGTCGTGCGCGGGATACGCGGCGGCCGCCGGGCCGTCGGCGAAGGCCCGCAGCACGTTCGCCGTGACCTGCCTGGTGAAGGCACCGCAGGCGGCATTGATGCCGAAGTTGTTGGGGCCGCCGAACGACTCCACCCAGCGCATGGTGCCAGCGTTGAAGACGCCCGCCCCGCCGTGGTGGGTGTAGTACGCCGAGTCGGCGAAGCTGCGGATGCCGCGGCAGGTCAGCCGGGAGTGGGACAGGACCTGGATGGGCCGCTCGACGGGATAGCCGGGGTTGACCCGGTCGTACTCGGCGCCGACCAGCCCGCGGAACCGTGATCCTTTCCGCACCCCGGTGCCGCGGAATAGCCAGGCGTCCGGGCTGACCACGACGAAGTCCGCGGTGGTCGGATTGGACTCGTACAAAGTGCCGGTCAGCGACGACTCGGGGTCAGGATGCGGCGGCTCCCGCCAGTCGCTGGTGACCAGCGCGTTGTGCTTGCCGTACATCGGGTCCTGCAGGTAGCTGGTCTTGTAGCAGATCACCAGCCGGTCGGGGCCGAGGGCGGTCGGGGCGAGCCTGGTCCGCCGGAACATCGCGTTCGCGCCGAGGAAAGCCAGGTTCACGCCGGCATCCCTGGCCGCGGTCACGTGCGCGCGCTCCGCCGGGCACCAGTACTCGTCGTGCCCGAGCGAGACCAGCGCGCTCGCCCCGTCCAGCAGGTGCGGCCGGGCGGCGATGTCCATGCTGGTCACGTACGCCAGCGGCAGGCGCATCCGCTCGGCAAGCTCGATCACCTTCCGCTCGTACACCTCGAACAGCGGCGCGCCGTCGCCGTCGGCCGGCCGGTCGAGGCTCACCGCCAGCGCGCGGTTGTCGTAGTCGTCGATGCCGCCCGGGCCGTTGTACAGGTCGTAGCCACCCCACCCGTTGTAGGCCTGCCACGTCGCTACCGCGTTCTTGATCACGATCTTGCCGGCGGTATCGGCCGACCGGATGGTCAGCGGGACGAACCGCTGGGCACCGGAGTCCGCGTCCAGGCGGAGCAGGTAAGAGCCGTCCGGCCAGTCATCGGTCGGCATCGGTCAGCGACGGCTCCCAGCCGGCCCGGACCGTGTTGGTCCGGTGGTCCCGGACGGGCCTGTGCTGCCGGTGGCCGCGCTCCGGGCCTGACTGCCACACCCGGCGGGCCCGGTCGCCGCGGTACCAGCCCATCCGGAACGCCACCACGCGGTACCCGGCCGCGGTCGTCGACACGTGCAGCGGGACGCTCTCGCCCGGCAGCACGCTGTCCCGGCCGGTGTATCCCTCGATCTCATGCCGGGCACCGAGGTGCCGGATCTGCCAGTGCCGGTCGCCGGGCAGGTCGTTCTCGCTGACGGCGGTCTTCCGCCGCGCCGCAGTTCCCGGCTGGCCGGGCTGCCGGGAGCCTTCCCGCCGCGCCGCGGCATCCGGGTGTTCTGCTGGCTGGCCGGAGTCGGCGATCCTGGCGGCGGCCGCCGCGCCGCCGACCACCGCGGCGGCGCCGATGCCGAGGAAGGCGCGTCGCGACGGCGGAGTGAGCCGGCTCATGCTGCGACCATGCCCGGACAGGCGAGGCGCAAGACAGCGGCGGCGAAGAGTTTGGCTGGCAATGCGCCCCGCCTTGTGTGCGTCCGGCGGCCGCCCGCAGCGGCATGGCTGGCGGTCCGGCTCGATAGGCCAGGAATGGGCTGGCCATCGCGGTACAAAGGCGGCTACCAGTGCCCGACCGGCAGCACCGCGGTCACGGCGATCGCGGTGAACAGCAGGGTCAGGTAGGCAATCGACAGGTGGAACAGCCGCATCGGGGCCGGCGCCTCGCCGCCGCTGATCCGGCCGCGGAGCCGGTGCGCCTCACGCAGGAACCAGACGCCGAGCACCGCAGCGCAGCCGCCGTAGAGCCAGCCGGCGTCCGGGACGAGCGCGAGCGTGGCCGCGACCATCACGTAGGAGTAGACCAGGATCTTCCTTGCCACCGTGGCCGGCGTCGCTACCACCGGCAGCATCGGCACGCTGGCCGCGGCGTAGTCGTCGCGGAACTTCATCGCCAGCGCCCAGAAGTGCGGCGGCGTCCAGAGGAAGATCACGGCGAACAGCACGACAGCGGGCAGGCTGACCGTGCCGGTGACGGCGGCCCAGCCGACCAGTACCGGGAAGCAGCCGGCCGCGCCGCCGATCACGATGTTGGACGCGGTCCGGCGCTTGAGCCCGAGGGTGTAGACGAAGACGTAGAACAAGATGGCGCCGTCGGCCAGCGCCGCGGCGAGCCAGTTGACCAGCAGCCCGAGCAGCACCGTGGACAGCGCGCCGAGCACGATCCCGGAGGCGAGCGCCTCGCCGGGCTTGATCGCCGCCTTCGTCCCCTTGGCCACCAGCGGGCGGCGTGAGGTGCGCTTCATCACCGCGTCGATATCGCGGTCCAGGTAGCAGTTCAGGGTGTTGGCGCTGGCCGCCGCGAGCGCACCGCCGAGCAGCGTGGCCGCGAGCAGCAACGGCGACGGCAGGCCGCGCTTGGCGAGCAGCATCGTCGGCACGGTGGTGACCAGCAGCAGCTCGATGATCCGTGGCTTGGTGAGCAGGAAAAGCGACCTGGCGACCAGCCGGGCGGGGCGCCGCCCGCCGACCGGCACGCCTAGCTGCGCAGACCCGTGCCCGGGCAGCGCGCTCGTCGCTTGTGTCACTCGCCGTCCTCCGTGCCGTCCGCCAAGCTTCGTCCTGCGCGGCGTCGTCCTGCGCAGCCTTGTCCCGGGCCGCCTGGCCCGGCCCGGGCTCGTCCTGGTCGGCGCTTCCGGCTTGCGCCGGGTTGGCGTCCCGGCCAGATACGTTACTCGGCCCGTCATCGGCGGCTGACTCCCGTGCCGCCCCGGCAGCCTTCGCGGCCGACTCCCGTGCCGCGCCGCCGGCCTCCGCGGCTGATTCCGCTGCCGCGCCGGTGGCCCCGGCCGCTGCCTCCTTCGCCGCCGTGGCGGCATCGGCGACCGACTCTTTCGCCGCCGCGGCGGCCTCGGCGGCCGCCTTCCGTGGCCCGCCAGCAGGCTCGATGGCGCCCTCGGCCGCCCCGCCGCCCGCTGCCGTCGGCAGTCCCGCCGCCACCGCGGCTGCCCGTGCGGTGTCCGGGTCGGGCACTTCATGGCTGACGGTGCCCGGCGCCACGGCCGCGCGCGCCGGGACCCTGCGGTGTGGCCGGCTGAACCGCATGTACAAGATCGCGGCGACGACGATGAAGATGAGGACAGGAAAGACGGCGGTCAGGATGGCCCCGCTTGCCGTGTTGTCCGACGTCACTTCCGCGAGGATCGATCCCGGCATTCCGGCCTCCCGCTGTGGATAAGTTGCCTGGTCATCTGATTCCTGCGCCTGCTGCCGACGGTGCGGTACTAGTGGACCAGGTAGAACAGCACCCAGGCGACGACCGCGACCACGGCCAGGTAGTTCCAGACCAGGGTGAACGCGCTGAGCGCCGCCTGGAAGCGCTGCACGGCGAACGCCTCGATGTACGTGGGCGGCTGCTCCACGAAGGAGATCTCCGGTATCGGCCTGCAGCGCATGATCAGCATCTCCAGCCAGACCAGCACCAGCAGCGCGACCACCAGGAAGACCGGGTAGAAGCCGGTGAAGACGCTGGCGAAGCCGGCCGCGCCGGGGAAGAACGGCAGGTTCAGCAGCTCCCAGATCTGCAGGCCGACCGCGCCGAGGCCGAGCACCAGCGCGACCAGGGCACCGGCCTGCCAGGCTGCCTTGTGGCCTGCCTTGATGCGCTGCAGCGCAAGCGTCTGCACCAAGGCGCTGAGCCACGATCAGGCCCATGATCAGGGTCCCGGCCCAGACATGCGGCCCGGTCAGGGTGGACGGGTACCAGCGATCGTGCGAGTTGAGCGACCGCAGGTAGAAGTAAGCGAAGATGAACGCGCCGAAGCCGAACGATAGCGCGCCGACGCCCAGCCTGGCGCCGGTCCACGCACGCGTTCAGCGCCGCCTCGTGGTAAAAGCCTGCTTCCTCGGCCTCCGGGCTCAGCCCGGCCGGCGGCTGCGCTGATGTCTGCGCCATGGCTATGCCTCCGCTCCGGCAGTCTGCGCGTCCGTGTACGCGGCGCTCACCACTCCGGCCGGCGGGTGCAGGTCGGCCACCGGCGGCGCGCCCGGTTTGCCGTACTCGTACGGCCCGGACAGTACGACGGGCACCTGCGCGAAGTTACCGGGCGGCGGCGGGGACGGCACCTGCCATTCCAGCCCGCGCGACTGCCACGGGTTGCTTACCTCGCGCTCGCGGACGATCACGGTCGACCAGACGAAGTTGATGACGAAGATCAGGATCGAGCCGCCGAGCAGGAACGCCGAGATCGACACCCAGTCATTGACCGTCTGCAGGTTCCGCGCGTACTCGAACACCCGGCGGGGCTGGCCGGCCAGCCCGACCGCGAACAGCGGCAGGAAGGTGGAGTTGAAGAAGATGAACATCGTCCAGAAATGGATCTTCCCGAGCGTCTGGTTGAGCTTGATCCCCATCATCTTCGGCAGCCAGTAGTAGATGCCGGCCATGAACGCGAAGATCAGCCCGCCCATGATCGTGTAGTGGAAGTGCGCCATCACGAAGAAGCTGCCGTGCTCGGTGACGTCGGCCGGCACGTCGGACAGGAACACCCCGGAGATGCCGCCGATCAGGAAGTTGAAGTACATGCCGAGCGCGAACAGCATCGGCACGGTGAACCTGATCTTCGCCTTCCAGAAGGTGCCCATCGCGACCAGGTAGATGAACCCGGTCGGGATCGAGATGAGCTCGGTGGTGAGCATGAACAGCGGCCGCATGTCCGGGTTGATCCCGCTGACGAACAGGTGGTGCTGCCAGACGAAGAAGCTGAGTACCGTCACGCCGATCATTCCCGCGGCGGCGGTCTTGTAGCCGAACAGCGGCTTCCGGCAGAACACCGGGATGATCTCCGAGACGATGCCGAAGCCGGGCAGCGCCAGGATGTACACCTCGGGGTGGCCGAAGAACCAGAACAGGTTCTGGTACAGGTAGCTGCTGCCGCCAAGCTGGTCGGCGAAGAACGCGGTCTGCACCGTCCGGTCGGTCACGATCATGTACATCCCGCCGACAAGTACCGGGGCGGCGAGCACCATCAGCACGGAGGTCGCCAGCATCGACCAGACGAACATCGGCAGCCTGCTCCAGCGCATCCCGGGCGCCCGGTAGCAGATGACGGTGACGATGATGTTGAACCCGGCGAGGATGACGGAGACGCCCATCAGCCCGAACGCGATCGCGTAGGAGTCGGCGCCAGGACCGTCCTGGATCGACAGCGGGGCGTAGCCGGTCCAGCCGAAATGGAACCCGCCGAGCAGCAGGCCGGAGAAGAGGATCAGGAAAGCGGCCGGGGTGAGCCAGAACGACAGTGCCTCGATCCTCGGGAACGCCACCCGCTTGGCGCCGATCATGATCGGCACAAGGAAATTGCCGAACGGCCCGAGGATGACCGATGTCATCAGCATCATCATCATCGTGCCGTGCTCGCCGACGATCTCCGCATAGGTGCTTGAGCTGAAGATGTGATGCGTCGGTGACAGCAGCTCGGCCCGGATCGCCATCGCGAAGAGCCCGGCCGTGCAGAAGTAAATGATCATGCCGACCAGGTACTGGATCCCGACCACCTTGTGGTCAAGCGAGTACCTGAAGTACCTGGCCAGGCCCGAGGATGCCTCGACGTCCGCGCCGCTGCCGACCGGCCGCCCGGCCATTTGCCGCAGCGGGTCGTTAAAGACGCCGAGCCCGGCCAGCCAGCCCACGACAGCGAGCAGGTAGCCGAGCACAATCGGGAAGTCGCTGGAGTCCGACAGCGGAAGCTGCTGGTAGTTGCTGCCAAGGAAGTTGCCGAGCCAGTGGCCGACGACATAGCCGACCACGGCCCCGACGATGGCCGTGTGGATCGCCGGGCGCAGCCACCACGGCCGCACCGGGCGCCCGGCGCCAGGTTCCCGGCCGCCGGGCGCTTGCGCCGTCTCCGGCTGTGTATCGAAGGCCATCCGGTCACCTCTTCATCGATGCGGGCGGACTGCGCGGGCAGTGCCAGGACTGGGCTCGCTCAGGGCTGCGCGGGGTCCTGCGGCGGGTAGTAGTAGCCATTCGCCCCGGCGATCCCGGCCTTGGCCATGGCCTTGTTGATCTGCGGGACCACCGTCGGGTCGTAGGTCGTGGAATACGGCGGCAGGATCCTGGTCACGGAGGCGAGCCGTATCCGGCTCGCGGTGGCCCAGGCACGGAACGCCGCCACCGACACGACCGCGCCGTCGTTGCGCATGGCGCCGTGCCAGAGCCCGCACAGCTCCGCGCAGCGGACGACGACCCTGCCGGTGTGATCCGGCTTGGTGTAGGCGACGTTGTTCACGCCGGGGTTGGCGTCGGCCTTCACCCCGAGCTGGTAAGCCCAGAAACTGTGGATCACGTCGATCGAGGTCACGTTGAACTGCACCCACTGACCGGCCGGCAGCACGAGCTCGGTGGTCTCGAACCCGCCGAATTGCGGATAACGGTAGGTGAACTTCCACTGCTGGCCGATCACCTGCACCTGCAGCGGGACGCCGCCTGGCCGCCAGATCGGCTGTGGCCCCTCGCCGCCGCCCGCCCCGTTTGACGTGATCAGGACTACGGTGCCGAAGACGAACAGGGACAGCACGATGACCGTGGTGGCGGTGATCCAGATGGCCTGCACCCGGGTGTTGCCGTGCAGCGGCGGCCCGTCCTCCTCGTCGCCTTCCCGCTGCCGCCAGACGATCAGGGCGTAGCCGAAATAGACGAGCACGAAGATCATCACCGGGGCGGCCATCACGGCCAGCACCTTGATGGTGAACTGCTGGACCGAGGCAGCGGATGCCATCACGCCGGGCGGCAGGTGCGGGCCCCAGACGAACCAGATGAGGAGGTCAGCGATCACCGCCGCCGGCAGCCAGATCAGGAAGATCCGCCGGCCGTGGCTCGGCCCGGCGGGCGCCGCCGGCGGTGCCGGGGTGTCTGTCGCCGCGGACATCAGGCCACCACCTGCATGTTGCCGGTCATGAATCCGATCGTCTGCATAGGGCCGCCGAAGCCGTCAAGGAAGCCGCCTCCGCAGGGCACCCGGCACTGCCAGAAGAAGGTGCCCGGCTGGCGCGGCGTGAGGAAGCTGAAGGTCATCACGGTGTGCGGTCCCGACGTGCACGGTGACGTGCCGCACAGGCTGGCGGTCAGCGGCGGCGAGGCCATCGGCACGTTGAGGTTGAGCGCCGGGATCGAGAACGTGTGCCCCACGTTGCAGCCGGACCATGAGTTGATGACGCTGACCGGCTTGCCGTTCACCCGGGCGACGTTGCCGACGGTGCCGGTGACCTTGCTCCAGAACGGGTTCCGCAGTGGTGTGCAGCCGTCGTAGCCGAGGATGGTCATGTTGATCTTCGATCCGGCCGGGACGGTGAACAGCGTGGTGTGCACCCATGCGTGGGTCTGCGGATTCTGGATGAAGTAGGAGACCCAGTCCGGCTTGGAACTCACCGTATTCTGCGGATCTTCCTGCATGACCACGTTGACCTGCGCGCCCGTGTTGGCGGTCACGCCGGTGGCGAAGTCCTCCACCGGCGGGCCGGCCAGCAGGTAGTGAATGACGATGAACACCCCAACACCGACGACGGCGAGGAAAGCCACCGCCAGGGTCGTGATACGGACCGGCAGAGACACCAGCCACCACCTCGCTCTTTCGCGGGCGAGCATCATGCATCGGCCGCGCGTGCCGCGCAGCCGCTGACGATAAGCCTTTGGACGTTTCCGATCTTGGCGATCACGGCAGGTAACCGGCAACGGGATGGACCGTGAATGACGAAATTGTCATGGTCTGGCCCGCTGCGTCCGGCGGCCTCGCTCTGAGGCTGACGGGAACCATATCCATTGCTCTCAGTAATTAAACTATTGCGATAAGTGATATTGCCTAGTCCGGGCGGCGGCTCTGGGCCGGCCGGGCGCTATGCAATGGCTTGCACGAAGTTACCGCCCTTGACCTGGGACGCCTGGATGGAGTACATCCTCTGCTGAGCGCACACCGCGCGCCGAGTAGCATATTCGGTTGCCACACCCCGCTGACGTGGCCCTATGCGAAGTGAAGTGCCCGCGATGATCCGAGATCAGCCGGCCTGCCGCTCGGCCGCAGCACGCATCCTGCTGGTGGACGACGAGCCGAGAATCCGTGAATTCGTCAGCCGCGCGCTGTCCGCTGCGGGTTACGCAATCGATTTCGCCAGCGACGGCGCCGGCGCCCTGGCCCGGCTGGCGGTCGGCGGCTACGGCCTGGTCGTGCTCGACCTGATCATGCCGGACATGGACGGCCGGGTGGTGCTGACCGAGATCATGCGCCGGCAGCCGGAGCAGGCGGTTCTCGTGCTGTCCTGCCTGGAGGACGTCGCTACCAAGGTGGCCTGCCTTGAGCTTGGCGCGCAGGATTACCTGACGAAGCCGTTCTCGCTGGCCGAGCTGCTGGCCAGGGTACGTGCCCGGCTCCGGGCCGATGGCCATCAGACCGGCGAGGTGATCAGGGCAGGCCTGCTCGAGCTCGACGTGGGACGGTTGCAGGCGAATATCGGCACTGGCCCGGTGCCGCTGACCCGGCTGGAATTCCTGCTGCTCAGGGAGCTGATCGAGCATCCGGGCCGGTCCGTGCCCAAGGGCCAGCTGCTGGCCTCGGTATGGGGAATCGAATTCGACCCGGGCTCGAACGTCGTCGACGTCTGCGTGCGGCGGCTCCGCAACAAGCTCGGGTTCGAGCTGATCAAGACGGTGCGTGGTGAGGGCTATCAGCTGGCCGCTTCCTGACCTGATCGCGGCACCCCGGCTGCGACGCGGCCCGGCAGGCCGGCAGGCCGGCTCCATCGCCCGCTGGCACCGCGGCGAGGTCCGGGTGCGCAGCGTCCCGGGGGCGGGCAGTAGGTTCGAACTCATGCTCCCCGCGATGACGGCCGCGAGCGACCCCACGGTCGGCCTGCACCTGCCCGCGCAGGCCGGGCAGCCGCGATGACCGACCAGCCAGCGGCTCCCAGCCGCCAGGACGTCGCGGCGGACGGCCAGCCAGCCACCGCGAACGAACGGCCTGCCGCCGCGCACGAACAGCCTGCCGCCGCGAGCGGCCAGCCAGCCGAGGCGGCCGGCCAGCGGGCAGGCCGGCCAGCGCCCGCCGCTGGCCAGCCGCCGGGTCTGTTCCGGCTGCGCAGCACGAGCGGGCCAGCGAAGATCGCCACTATCTCGGTGCTGCTGTCGACCGTGGCGCTGGCGATCGCCTCGCTGATCGGCGGCCTGACCGGAAGCCGCGCTGGGCCGCACCCGCAGCCCGCGGCCAGAAGCTTCTCCCTGCCGGCGCTCGGCCATCCGGGTCAGCGCGTCACGCTGGCGGCATTCGCCGGCCGGCCGGTCATCATCAATTTCTTCGCTTCCTGGTGTCCTCCCTGCAAGCATGAGACGCCGACGCTAGCCAGGTTCTACCGTCAGTCGAAGGGCCGGGTGACGATCATCGGAGTCGACTCCAATGACCAGAACGGGCCCGCCATCCGGTTCGTCCGCTCGGCGGGCGTCCGCTACCCGGTGGCCGCCGACCCGTTCCCGGCATCGACGACGACGTCCTACGGGGTGTTCGGGCTCCCCCAGACGTTCTTCCTCAATGCCGAGCACCGGATCGTCAAGCGGGTCATCGGCGCGATAACCGCGAAGCAGCTCAGCGAGGGGGTAGCCCTGATGGACCACCACCCGGGCCAGCCGTCGCCCGGCAGCGGCGGAGGCTGACATGGTCGACTCGCCGGCCAGGGCCAATCCGCCATACGTCCCGATCCGGCACACCCGGTGGCCGACTCGGCGCACCCCGCGGTCACTGCTTGCCGCCGGGATCGTGCTGCTCGTGATCGGCGCGCTTGTCGGGCTCGCGCACCGGCCGTCAGCCGGCCAGCGGGCCGCCGACCTGCGTGGCTTCGTCCGTGACATGAACGCCGACATCGAGTCATGCGCCGGCGGGGTCGGCGAGTCGCTGACCGCGCTGCGCGCGATCCAGTCCGGCACGAGCCATGACACCCCGACCGCGGTCAAGATCGCCACGGACGGTGCGGCCAACTGCTCGCCGGCCAACAACGAGCTGCTCGACGACCTGACCCAGTACCAGGTGACTGAGTCGCTAGCCAGCTTCCGGCTTACCCGGGTGGTCAGCGGCCTGGTGGCCTGGGCCGCCCCGGACGCGCAGCAGGTGCAGTCGGACGTGGCTGCCGTGCTTACCGCCCGCAGCCCGCAGGCGCAGGCCCGGGCGGCCGCTAGGCTGCGCCAGGCGCGGGCCGAGCTCGATGCCAGGCGCTCGGCCATTGACTCCGTGATCGAGTCGGCAAGCAGCGCATTGTCCGCGCACGCGGCGCCGCCCAGACTGCCCGGCTGACGGCCGGCCGTACCCGAGGAGCAACCCCCGATGCCTGGGATGCAGTCCGGACTGGACCTGCGTAACACCGTGCTTGTCGCGGCGTTCCGGTCGGCCCTGCTGCACCAGGGACTGATCGTGCTGCTCGTCTTCGGCGTGCTCGCGCTCGGCTGGATCAGCGTCCGGGAGTGGCGGCCGGGCGGCGGCGGCCAGGGCGACGGCGCCCGGCGGGCCGCCGCCCCGGCTGAGCCGTCGTGGCGGATGCTGCTGCGCGTCGGCTTCGGCCTGCTCTGGCTCTTCGACGGCCTGTTGCAGGCCCAGCCGTCGATGGTGGTCGGGCTGCCATCGCAGGTCATCCGGCCCGGGGCGGCGAGCTCGCCGGGCTGGGTGCAGCACTTGGTCAACTGGGCCGGCACAGCATGGTCCTACCATCCGGTGCAGGCTGCCGCCGCGGCGGTCTGGATCCAGGCGGGCATCGGCTGCTGGCTGCTCGCGGCCAGGCGCGGCCGTTGGTCTCAGCTGGCCGGGCTGGCCGCGGTGGCCTGGGGGCTGACCGTCTGGGTGTTCGGCGAGTCGTTCGGCGGAATCTTCGCCCCCGGGCTGACCTGGCTCTTCGGCGCGCCGGGCGCGGCAGCCTTCTACTGCGCCGCGGGCGCCCTGATCGCCCTGCCATGGCGCTACTGGCGGGCGCCCTGGCTGGGCCGCGCGATGCTGGCCGTGCTCGGGCTGTTCTTCGCCGGGATGGCGATCCTCCAGGCGTGGCCAGGCCGCGGCTTCTGGCAGGGCCGGCTGCGGGGCGGGCCTGGGACGCTGACCGGCATGATCGGGTCGATGACGCAGACCCCGCAGCCGGGCTTCCTGGCTGGCTGGATACGCGGGTTCGGCTCGCTGACCGCCGCGCACGGGTTCGCCGTCAACATGTTCGCGGTGGTCGCGCTGGCCCTGATCGGCGCGGCGCTGCTGATCGGCGCGGCGCTGCCGGAAAGCGACGCCGGGCTGTCCGGCCGAGCGCCGGCGGCAGCCGGGCCGCGGCAGGCGGCCGCCTGCTGCTGATCCGCGTGGCCGTCATCGCGGCGGTGCTGCTGTGCCTGGCCGACTGGGTCCTCGTCGAGGATCTGGGGATCTTCGGCGGGCTCGGCACCGACCCGAACAGCATGATCCCGATGGCGCTCCTGCTGGTAGCCGGATACCTGGCCGTCGCACCGGCACCGGCCATTATTTCTGAAACGGAAAACACCCAGGCCCGTGTGGCCCCCGAGGCAGCAGAGACCCAGGCGGCCGATGTTCCTACTGGGGCTGGCGTGGCCGCAGCTACTGGAGTGACAGTGCCTTCGGGGTCCGCCTGCCCGCAGCCAGCCCGCCCAGCGCCAAGGTCGGCAGATGCCGAGCCCGCCGTCGCAGCAGGGCCGGAGTCAGCGGATGCCGAGCCCGCCGGCCCGGAGCCAGCCCGCCCAGCAGCGCCGGGATCAGCAGATGCCGAGCCCGCCGGCCCGGGATCCGGCGGGCAGCAGCCGGCCGGACGGCGCCGGCCCCGGGCTGGCGCGGGCGTCTGGCGCCCGGGCGGCTCGTCAGCGCGTTCGGCGCGGCGGATGCCAGGACCATCGCCGCGGCCTGGGCGCTCGGAGTAACCATCATCGGAGCGTTCCCGCTGGCAGCCGCGGCCGCGAACCGCACGGCCGACCCGGTCATCGCGCGCGCGATCGACGGGTCCGAAGCGGCGCTGAACTTCCAGGCCCCCGGCTTCCGGCTGACCGACCAGGACGGACGGCCGGTATCGCTGGCCGGGCTGCGCGGGAAGGTCGTGCTGCTGACCTTCCTCGATCCGGTGTGCACCTCGGACTGCCCGCTGATCGCCCAGGAGTTCCGCGAGGCCGACCAGCTGCTCGGGGCGAGCCGCCGCGGCGTCGAGCTTGTCGCGGTTGCCGCGAACCCGGTGTACCACACGACTGCCTACACCCGCGCGTTCGACCAGCAAGAAGGCCTGACCCACGTGCCGAACTGGAAGTTCCTGAGCGGGCCGCTGCCTGCGCTCCGGCGCGTCTGGCACGACTACTACTTCTCCGCGCAGGTAGTACCGGCCGGCGGGATGGTGCTGCACAGTGACGTCGCCTACGTGATTGACGCGGCCGGGCGCACCCGGACCGAGCTGAACTTCGATCCGGGACCAGGGACCTCGGCGTCCAAGTCCTCGTTCGCGGCTGAGCTGTCCGCAGCCGCCGTCAAGGCGATGCAGTCATCGTGACGCACGCAGCCGTGACGGCGCGGTACTGCCCTGGCCGGGCGGTCCCGCGGGTAACCGTGCTCGCCGCCATGGCGCTGGCTGGCCTCCTGCTGGCCGGGTGCGGCAGCAGGCCGGCGGCCGGCCCCGCGCCCGCCGCGGTCAGCGCCGCGGCGCCGCCGCTCGCCACCTCGCTGGCCGTTCCCGGCGGGCCGAGCTGGGCCGTCGTGGAGATGGGCGGCTCAAGCGCGCGGCATGACAACTTCTGGCAGCTGCTGGCCCGGCCCGCCGGCGCGGCGCACTGGGCGCTGGCGACGCCGCCCGGAGTGGCCGCCAATGGCGGGCTGGTCGCCGCCTCGCCAGGCGGCCTCACCCTCGTGGCCGGCTTCAACCCCAGCCAGGACCTGACGTTCTCGCCGCTGGCCAGCACGCGTGACGGCGGCGCCCGCTGGACGCCGGGCCTGCTGCCGGCCGGCCTGGCCAGCGTCCCGTCCGCGCTTGCGGCCGGGCCAGGCGGCAAGCTGATCGCGTTGACCAGCCGGGGGATGGCCGAGCTCGCTGCGCCGGGCGGATCCGGCTGGACCCGGCTGACCAGCCTGGCGTCGCTGGCAGCCACCCCGGCCGGGCGCTCCTGCGGGCTAACCGGCCTCACCGCGGCGGGCTTCACCGCGGCCGGAGCGCCGCTGCTGGCCGGCTCGTGCGCGCACGCTGGCGTCGCGGGGATCTTCGCCTATGCGGGCGGCAGCTGGCATCCGGCCGGCCCCGCCTTGCCCGCCGGGCTGGCCGGCCGCCGGGTCAGCGTGCTGCGGCTCGCCGCTTACCGGCGCAGCTCCACTGCCCTGCTGGCCGCGACCGCCCCGGGCGGAGCGGTCAGCGTCGTTGCCGGATGGGCTAGTCCGCGCGGCCGCTGGGTGCTGTCCGCACCGCTGCCGCTTGGCGGCGCCCGGATAGTGTCGACCGCGGCCGGCACCGCCGCCGCCGAGCGAAGCGCCCCGAGCCGGACGATGGCCAGCACTGGGCTGACCAGCGCAGCCGGGATCATCCTCAGCACCGGCCGGGCCGATTACGTCGTCGACCGTGGATCCTGGCAGTCACTGCCCGCGCTGCCCCGGCATGCCGCCGCGCTCGCACTCGGCCCCGGCAGGCAGATCGGCGCGCTGGCCCCGAGCGGAAGCATCCTCACCACCTGGCGCCTCGCCACCGGGGCCGCCGCCCATGCCAGCAGCTGGATCAGGACGCAGACGATGAAGGTCCCGGTCCCCTACGGATCGTCCGGCTAGCGATGAGCCACCAGCCGCGCGGCCGGCTCCCGGGCAACCCGGCCGCCCCACCAGCCTCGCACCAAACGGCAGCGAGCCTGCTCGTTGTGACATCGGGCCGCGCCTGGCCGGCTCGATGTGACATCGAGTCTGCTGCCAGCCGCGCCGAGTCCCCCCGGGGCGGGTCATGAGCTACCTCCTCCGGCACTGGTCTTACGATCCGTTCCTGATCGTCGCGATCCTGGTCGCCGCGCTGCATGAGATCGGGCTGCGCAACCTGGCCCGCCGGTCCCGGCCGGACCGCACCCGGCAGCGCCGGCTGCGCTCGCTCTTCTTCTACAGCGGGCTGGGCGTGCTGCTGATCACCGTCGAGTCGCCGGTCGACTACTGGTCCGACAGCTACTTCTACGTGCACATGGTCCAGCACCTGCTGCTCAGCTTCGCCGCCCCGTCGCTGATCGTCGCCGGGGCGCCCTGGCAGCCGCTGCTCGACGCGCTGCCCGGCCGCCTGGGGCAGCGGGCCACCCGGTCGGCCGCGCGGGATCGCTGGTCCGGCCCGCTACGGGCGGGCGGCCGGTTCCTGGCCCGGCCATGGACCGCGGTGATCATGTTCAACGTCGTGATGATCGCCTGGCACGTGCCCGCGCTGTACGACCTGGCCTACCGCAACCAGGCCGTGCATATCTGGCTGATGCACGGCAGCCTGTTCGCGACCGGGGTGCTGTTCTGGCTGCAGTTCATCCCGTCGCCGCCGGTCCGGATCAAGATGCAGCCCGGGGCGCAGATAGCCGCGCTGGCCGGGACGAACGTGGTGATGTGGTTCCTGGCGATGTCGATGAGCATCTTCGCGGCGAGTTCCTGGTACCCGGTCTACAACCACATCCCCGGCGTCACCTTGCCGCCGTTCGCCGATCAGCAGATCGGCGCGGCGATCTTGTGGGTGTGCGGCGACTTCTGGTGCTATCCGGCGGTGGTGCTGGTGTTCAGGCGCCTGATCGCCCGCGACGGCAGCGTCAGCGCGACCGTGGACCGGATGCTGCGGCGCGGCCAGACAACGGGCTACCGCTGGCCGCCAGGCCCTGACCGACGCTGCGCGGCGCCCCGGCAACCCCATGAACGTCACAGCCATCGGGTGAGGCGGGCTCCCGGCAACCCGGTGATCATGATGTTCAACGGGTTAGATGCCGTTGAACATCATGATCACCGGGTCCGGCGGGTGGGTTCGGCGGACCGGGGGCAGGTTTGGCGGACCGGGGGCGGGTTTGGTGGGGCCGGGGGTGGGTTTGGTGGGGCCGGGGGGTTTGGCGGAACCGGCGGTGGGTTTGGCGGGGGCCGGGAGTTCGGCGGGGGTTCGGGTTGGGGGAGCACGGGGGCGGGGCGGTGGCTGGCGGGGAGAGTGATGCGGGGGCGGGGCGGGGGGGGGTGGCTGGCGGGGAGAGTGATGCGGGGGCGGGGCGGGGCTGGCGGGGGGGTTCCCGTTAAATACCTATTTTCTCCAGGGCTGCCGTGAAGGCGTGCTGCCAGCTGGCCAGTTGCCGCGCCGGGCCGGGCGGGGGCGGCTTCACCTGGTCGAGCGCGGCCAGGGCATTGCGGGTGACTTCCGCGGGGCGCGGCGAGGTCACGCCGGCGTCGCCAAGCTCGAGCTCGTGCTGCAGGTTGTCCCGGCCGTGCCCCTGGACGACGTCGAGCAGCAGCAGTGGACGGCCGACCGTGCGGGCCTCGGCGCAGGTATCGCCGGAACTCGTCACGACCAGGTCAGCGGCCGCCATCAGCTCGGGGATGCGGTCGGTATAGCCGAACGGGTGCACCCTCGGCTGCCGCCGGGCAGCGGCCCGGAGCCTGGCCTCCAGCTTCGCGTTGCGCCCGGCCACCGCGAGCACGTGCACGCCCGCGTCGCCGAGCGCCTCGGCCGCCTCCGCGACCGGGCCGAGGCCCCAGGCACCCGACATCAGCAGCACGCAGCGGCCCGTGCTCGGGCAGGCCGAGCGCTGGCCCTGGCCGCCGCCGGCGGCGGCGGGTGGTAGAACGCCGTCCGCACCACCGCAGGCACGACCATCACCTGGGCGTCCGGCTGGAACCTGCGCACCGCGGGCTCGGCCGCGGCGGCGGTGACCAGGTACAGGTCCACGTTCTCGTGCACCCACAGCCGGTGCGGCGTCACGTCGGTGCAGAAGACCATGTGCTTCATGCCCGGGTAACTGGTGGCCAGCCTGCTCATCGCGGACGCGCCGGTGGCGAAGACCGAGATCGCCAGGTCGGCCGGGTGCGCGTCGAGGTAGGCGCGCAGCCGCGGCACCACCTGCCGCCTGGCGGCCGCGTCGGCCAGCATGGCCAGCCTGCTGCCGGTACGCAGCGCCGCGAAGTGGAACGCGTCGTACATGCCGGGCACCGCCAGCATGGACCGGAAGACCGCCTCGCCGGCCGACCCGCCGCCCTTGCCGAGCAGCCGCATCGCGTCGAGGGTGTCCGCCGACCAGCCAGCCTCGGTCAGCGACGTGGTGCAGGCCTCGGCGAGCACGTCGTGCCCCATGCCGAGTGAGCCGGACAGCAGGACGGCCCGTTCTTCATGGCCGCCCGGCGGCAGTGCTCATGCTGGCCGCGACCTGAGCCAGTCGAGGTACCGCTGCACGCCGTCGGCGAAGGAGGTCACCGGCGACCAGTCCAGCAGTTCCTTGGCCAGCGTGTTGGACACGCTGACGCCGCTGTAGTCAGCATTGCGGGCGGGCACGTGCTCGATCGTGGTCTCGCCGACCAGGCTGCATACCGTGTCGGCGATCTCCCGGACGGACACCGGCGTGCCGCCCTCCAGCGCCAGCGTCCGGTCGGCCGCGGCCGGGCCGAGCGCCCGCACGTGCGCGTCCGCGAGGTCCTCGACGTAGACGTAGTGCCGCTGCTGGTCGCCGGTGCCGGCGATCGTGATCGGCTTTCCGTCCAGCGCCAGCTGGACGAACTTGGCGACGACGAGCGCGTCCCGCATCCTGGGCCCGTACGGGATGCCGTAGCGCAGGATCGTGAACTGCTGCCCGTACATCTGCCGGTAGCTGTGCATGAGCATCTCGGCGGCGAGCTTGGTCGAGACGTAGACGTGGCCCGCGCTGCTCAGGTCGACCGAGCGCGTTCTCGGCCCGCTCGCCGTTGCCCGCCGTCGCGCCGTATACCCAGACCGTGCTGGCCAGGATGACCCGCCCGCAGTCCTGGCGGCGGGCGGCCTGCAGCACCCTGGCGGTGCCCTCCACATTCAGCCGGACGGCGCCGACCGGATCCGCGTCGACATCGTTGACGTCGGCGACCGCGGCGAGGTGGAAGACCGCGTCCTGCCCGGTGAGGGCGGCATCCATCGCGGCGTCATCGAACAGGTCGGCGGCATGGTGCTCGGCCGCCGGGTTGAGCCAGCGCGACGACGTGTCGATCACCCGCACGTCGTGCCCGGCCGCCAGCAGGTGATCCACTACGTGAGAGCCGATGAAACCGCATCCTCCGGTCACCGCCACGCGCATGCTCGCTCCTTCTCGGCCTGGTCGCGTCCTGGTCGTTTCAGGCGCCGGGGAGCGCCTCGTAGACGGCCGCGACGGCGGTAAGTACCTGGTCGACCTCGTCGTCCCGCATGTCCGAGTGCACCGGCAGGCAGACGTGCCGGCGGCACATGTCCTCGGCGACCGGCAGCGCGCCCCCGGCGTACTCGGCGAGCACCGGCTGGTGGTGCAGCGGCATGTCGTACACCTCGCCGGCCAGCCGGACCTCGTGCCTGGCCGCCAGTTCCTGCTTGAACGCGGCGCGGTCGGCGCCGGCCGGCAGCAGCACGATGTACTTGTAGATGTTGCCCCGGCAGCCGGCCGGCTCGCTGAGCGGCTCGAGCCCGTCCAGGCTGGCCAGCGCCTTGTCGTAGCGGGCCGCGACCTCGCGGCGGCGGGTGATGAACTCGCTCATCCGGCGCAGGTGCACCAGGCCGGTCACGGCATTGGCCTCGCTGAGCCGCCAGGCGTAGCCGAGCCGGACGTGATGATTCGCCGAGAACGCGCCCTTGCCCTGGTCGCGGTAGATCCTGGCCTCGTCGGCGAGATCGCCGGACGGGGTGACGATCATCCCGCCCTCGCCGCTCGTCACCACCTTGGTCGGGTAGAACGAGAACGCCGCCGCCGCGCCGAATGCCCCGGCGAACTTGCCGTCGAAGGTGGCGCCGTGCGCGTGCGCGGCGTCCTCGACCAGGGTGATCCCGCGCTGCTCGCAGAGCGACTTGATCTCGTCGGCGTGCGGCGAGATCAGCCCGGCGATGTGCACGAGCACCACGGCGGCGGTCTGCGGGGTGAGCGCCGCGGTGATGGTGTCCGGGCTGAGCGCGAAGGTCGCCGCGTCGATGTCGGCGAACACCGGGCGGCCGCCCGCCCGCAGGATGGCGGCGGCAGTCGCGTAGAACGTGTTGGCCGGGACGATCACGTCCCGGCCGTCGACGCCGACGGCGCGCAGCGAGATCTCCAGCGCCGCCGTGCCGCTGGCGACGGCGATCGCATGCGGCGCGTCGTGCGCTTCGGCGAAGGCGGCCTCGAACTGCCTGGTGTACGGCCCGAGGGTGAGCGCGCCGGTGGTCAGGATGCCGGTGATGGCCTCGGCGATCTCGGCCCGGTCGGCCGGCGGAAAGACGATACGTGCTGCTTGCACTCCCAAACCGGCACCCCTTGTTGTCGTCCCTGTTGCTGTCGTCCCTGGTCCGATACGCCTGATCTGCTGTCCTGCCGATGTGCCCGGCCCGGGCCTGCCCGGCGCGGTCCCGGGCATGACATGATCCCAGGAACAGGCCGGCCGCGTCTCGCGGTTTTGCGCGTGCCTGGCGCGTCGCGACGCGCCCGATGCCGAGCGTGCCCTCGCGCCCGGCAGCCCGCTACGCGGCGTGGCCATCCGGCAAGACTAGCGATGGGCGGACAGTGATGGCGGACCCGGCCGGCCGGAACGTCCAGGCGGCCCGGTACGCGGGCCGCGTGGCCGCGGGCGTGGCCGCCGCGCTGGCTGTCGCGCACGGCGGCCCCGGCGTCACCGCTTTCGGGCCGGTCCGCAGGGCGCTTTTCCCGCGGCTGGCCGGCCGCGGAACGGCCGACCACGTGGCGCTGACCTTTGACGACGGCCCCGACCCCGAGGTCGACGCCGAGTTTCCTCGAGGTGCTGGGCGGGCGGCCGGTACGGGCCACGTTCTTCCTGCTCGGGCCCATGGTGGCGCGGGCGCCGCAGCTTGCCGCCGAGATCGCGCAGGCCGGCCACGAGATCGGCGTGCACGGCTGGGAGCACCGCTACCTGACCCTGCGCGGGCCGCGGGCAGCCCGCGATGACATCGCGCGGGCGGCGGACGCGATCGCCGCGGCGACCGGCACGGTGCCCCGGCTGTACCGGCCGCCGTACGGGGTGCTGACCGGCGGCGCGCTGGTCGCCGCGCGGCAGCTCGGCCTGACCCCGGTGCTGTGGAGCAGCTGGGGCCGGGAATGGTCGCGCGGGGCGACGCCGGAGTCGGTTTACGCGACGCTGACCAGGAACCTGGCGCGGCGGCGGCACCGTGCTGCTGCACGACTCCGACTGCACCTCGCCGCCCGGCTCGGCGCAGGCGGCGCTCGGCGCGCTGCCGATGCTGCTCGACGAGTGCGAGCGGCGGGGGCTGCGGGTCGGCCCGCTGGCGAGCACGGCCTGCACTAGAGCATGCCTGCTCAGAGACTCGCGACCTGCCGCCCGGCGATGCGCCCGCGGGTATCGAGCAGCCGCCGGGCGGTGCGGGAGATCAGGTCCAGGTCGTAGGCGGTGTGATCCTGGAGCAAGATGACCAGGTCCGCGGCGGCGGCCTCGGCAGCCAGGTCGGCCGTCCGCCGGACCGGCTTGCCGCCGACCGACCAAGCCGGCACGTACGGGTCGTGATATGCCAGGTCGACGCCGCGGGATCGGAGCTTGCGGGCGATCACCTTCGCTGGCGACTCGCGCTGGTCGGCGACGTCCCGCTTGTAGGTGACCCCGAGCAGCAGGACCTGGGCACCCTTGAGTGACTTGGAGTCGCCGTTGAGCAGCTCCGCGGCTCGGTCGACGACGTAAGCAGGCATCCGGCTGTTGATCTCCTGGGCGAGCTCGACGAACCTGAACGGGTAGCCGAGCGTGCGGACCTTATAGCCCAGGTAATTCGGATCGATCGGAATACAGTGCCCGCCGACGCCGGGCCCCGGATAGAAGGTGTGAAAGCCGAACGGCTTGGTGGCGGCGCATCTGATGGCGTCCCAGAGGTCGATGCCGAGCTCGTGGCAGAAGACGGCCATCTCATTGACCAGACCGATATTCACGTGCCGGTAGGTGTTTTCCAGGAGCTTGGCCATCTCGGCTTCACGCGCCGACTTGGCCCGGATCACCTGATCGCACAACTTGCCGTAAAAGCGCGCGGCTGCGTCCGTGCAGGACGGGGTCTGGCCGCCCACCACCTTGGGAGTATTGCGGATTCCGTAGTCCGGGTTGCCCGGGTCGATCCGCTCGGGCGAGAAAGCCAGCGAGAAGTCCACTCCCGCGGTGAGGCCGGACGCTTTCTCCAGCAATGGCCTTACCACCTCGTCCGTGGTGCCCGGATATGTGGTGGACTCCAGCACGACGAGCATTTCCGGCCGGAGCAGCCGCGCCGTCATCTCGGCCGCTGCCCGCACTGCGGTCAGGTCGGGCGCGCTGTCCGCGGACAGCGGTGTCGGGACGCAGATAACGACCGTCTCCTGGTCACCGAGATCGGCCTCGTCAGAAGTGGCCAGGAAGCCCTTCGCCAGCATCTTCGCGATGCTTGCGCCGGAAACGTCACCGACATGCGAACGGCCGGAGTTCAGCCCGGCCACTAGTTCGTGGTTCAGGTCATAGCCAACGACCCGGAGCCCGGATAAGGCCGCTTCCCTGGCCAGTGGCAGGCCAACATATCCGAGGCCGATGACGAGCAAATCGCTAGACAACCCGAATACCCCCAATCTGGACCGAAGCTTCGAACCGCTCAATAACTGCTTTTCCTAGCAAACTGGCGACCGGCCAGGCGCCACTCCGCACCAGCATGCGGGAATGAGCAGCCATAGGAGGGTAACCGCTTGAACTGTCCGGAGTTGCTTGAGTAGCCGATAAAGACACGGCAATACTCGCCGGCCAGCATCGCGCTGGCATTATTGTCCGGCTAGATGGGGAAAATCCGTACACGCGGGTAATTCAGTCCGGTGCGGCGGGCCAGCATCTGGCCGGGCCGCCGGGCCGCCGGGCCGGCCGGCCGCCCGGGCCGCCGGGCCGGCCGGCCGGCCTGGCCGGCTCGTCGTGGCGGGGCGGGGCTGGCGGCGCGGCGCGTCAGCGCGGCGCGTCAGCGCCCGGAGCCGCGGGCGAAGTCCAGTGCCTCGCGGGCCAGCGACGGCCATGCCAGGCCCGATTCCGGGTCGAGGCTGAGCCATTCCTTCATCGGTGTGCCCTTGTTCGCGTCGAAGCGGACACCATCGCCTGCCTCGACGAGTTCGTCGACCCGCCGCCTGGGCAGCTTCAGCACCAGCCGGCCACGGACCAGCATCGCGAAGATCTTGCCCTGGAAGCGGAGAGCCGACCGGCCGAAGCCGCCACCGCCGCCCGGCGGGGTGACCCCGTCGGTGCCGAGGAGCTCATCGACCAGGTCCTCGTACCGTTCTTCCGGCCGGCCATCCCCGCCATCCGCTGCATGCACAGCGTCAGCGTAGAGCCGGGCACTGACGGTCCGGCCCGCCGCGACTCAGGCGGGCCGGGCGGGTTCAGGGCTCAGGCCGTCGAGCACGGCGCGGACGGCCAGGTCCCACCGCCGGTCCACGGATGCGCTTGACGTGCCGAGCCAGCCGGCCGTCTCCTGCGCCGCGAGCCCTTGCGCGAGCGCTACCAGGACGTGCGCGATGTCGGTGTCGTCACCGGTTAGCCTGCCGGCCGCGGTGCAGCGGCTGACCCGCCGCACGATGAATTCCCGGACCGCGCTGCCCGCGCTGAGGTCGGCTGGCCCAGGATCGAAGCCGGCGAACGGCCGGGAGAACATTACTTCGGCCAGTACCGGGTTGGCGCGGACGAAGTCGCGGAGGACCTCGATCACGCTGACCAGGTCGGCCCGCGGGTCGCCGGACTCCGGCAGCCTGGCCAGGCGCCTGCCCAGCAGCCGGAAGCCCTCGAAGAACACTTCCCTGACGAGCCCGGCCTTGTCGCCGAAAAGCTCGTAGACCGCGGGGGTCGACGTCCTGGCCTGCTCGGCAACCTTCCTGGTGGTGAACCCGGCGACGCCGTCGGCGGACAGCATTTCAACCGCGACGGTCAGGACATGACCTCGCAGCTCCGGTGTTCGCTGCTTCGCTCTCGGCATCCGCCGTGCTCAGCCAGGTGACCTGAGCGCGAGGTCATCAACCTCGAAGGCGGATCGGATCGCCGACAGTGCCTGGTCCCTGGCGCGCAGCTTGGTGGCCGCATGAGCGGCCAGGTCAAGCCCGGCCAGGCCGGCGGCGGCGCTGGCCGCGCCGGGAAGCTCGGCGGCCGGCACTACCCGGTCAAGGAGGCCGGCGGCCACGGCGTCGCCGGGCATGTACACCTCGGCGAGCATGACTGCCCTGGTGAGGTGCGCCGGCGCCAGCCGCTGCCGGCAGATCTCGATCGCCACCCGTGGCATCGGGATGCCCATGGCCACCTCGTTCATCGCGATCTTGTAGGGACCGTCAGCGCCGACCCGGTAATCGCCGGACAGCAGCAGGAACGAGCCCATCGCGATCGCGTGACCGGTGCAGGCAATCAGCACCGGCGCCGGGAACGAGAGGAGCCGGATCGCCAGCCTGAAGCCCGCCTGCACCATGGCGAGTGACGGCGCCCCGCCGGCCTTGAGCACCGCCAGGTCAAAGCCGGCCGACAACATCCCCGGCCTGCCGGTCAGCACGACCACCGCCCGGTCCGCCTCGGCGCGGTCGAGTGCGGCGCCGAGCTCGGCGAGCATCTGCGCCGACAGCACATTCGCCTTGCCGTCGTCCATCCTGATCGTGGCGACGGAATCCTGCGCCTGATACGACACGAGCGTGCCCATGCGGCGATCTCCTTCTGCTGTTCTGGCATGCGCCAGCGCCAGGGCCCGTCCGGCCGGGCGGTGGCCACGGCAGGCTCGGCCTGGCCCGGTTATGGTAGCAACGTTTCGGGACGAGGTTACGATTCAGGTTGAGGCCAGCGGCCCGCTGGATCCAGACTGGTGCCGCCAGCTGGCGCCGGCTGGATGTCGAAGCGGCCGCGCACGCTGCTCGGGCACCGCCACCAAGGTGGTGGATTGCGCGATCGCGCACCTTCGGCGGCGGCGAATCACGCGATCCACCACCTGGAATCAGCGCCGTGACACGGACTGGTGCCACGGGCGACCGCTGCCGCCTGCATGCTGCGGGGCGGGCTCGTTAAAGATGAGCTTTGGGCGAGCCTGGCCGCGTCACGCGGCCCCGTGCGCGCTGAAGGTGCACCAGTTGACGTAGCTGCCCGGATCGTCGGTGTCCTGTGATTCCCTGGCCTGGTGCAGTGCGGTGGCCAGGGTGGCGCCGCGGGCCAGCTGGCGGTGCACGGCGGTCATCAGCCCGGTGGCCTCGACATCGGGGACGACCGCAGTGCTGGCGAGGATGCCGGCGGTGCCGCGGGCCAGCAGCGCGCTGACGAAGCCGAGCACCTCGTCGCCCGCGTAGCTGACCTGGGCGCCTGACTCGCAGGCCGCAAGGATCAGCCGGTGCGGCGCGAGCCCCCGGGCGTAGAGCTCCTGCACGGTCAGCGGCCCGTCGCTGAGCAGCAGCGAGGAGAACATCGGGTTGTCTACCCGCAGGGCTCCGTGGCAGGCGAGGTGGGCAAGGCTGGCGCCGCCCAGGGCGGCGGCCACCCGCTCGGCGGTGCTTGCGGGCGGCATGATGCGCACGGCCGAGGGATGGATGGCCGCCAGCGACTCGACCTCGGCAACTGCCCCGGGCAGGCCAGGGCCGGCGACCAGGACGACTCCCCCGGCGGCCGCCGCGGCCGCTTCGTCAGCGGAGCTCGCACGGGCCTGCGCGGCCACCGCGGAGCGGGCCCAGAAGGTGGCCGATGGCGCCAGGCCCACCGGCCCGCTGTGCAGGGCCTGCCACGGGACGCCATGCAGGTCCGGCGCGGGAATGACGACAAGCTCGGTATCGGCGATCAGCCGCAGCGGAGCCAGCAGAAGCTCGGTCAGCCTGCGGATTCTCAGGTCAGCGCTGGCCCGGGCGGCGGCAAGATCGGCCGGCGACTGGGACCTGGCCAGGCGGCGCAGGGCGAACAGGAATGCGCGCAGCTGCTCGCGGGCTTGACCGATCTGGCCGAGCGCGACGATCCTGCCGCCGCCTGGCCCGATCACCACGGCGATCAGATCGGCGCCCACCAGGCCATAAGCGACGAGCGTCCGCCCGGCCAGCAGGTCACGCAGGGCGCCGGCGGTGACTGGGCCGGCCGGCGCGCCGGCCAGGGACCTGGCCCGCCAGGTGGCCCGCCGGATCCGGTCTTCGATGACCGCCTGCTCGGAGGCGATCCGCTGAGCGCGCACGCTGGCCGCGGCACCCGGCCGGGTATCCCGCCCGGTGTCGTCCCCGAGCTCGGCATGAACCGCGCGCAGGGCGGTCAAGTCTGCCCTGATCTCGTCGAACTCCGGCGGCTCGACGGCCAGCAGGGCAGCGGCCCGGCTCCGCTCCATCCAGTTGAGCACGCCCCCCGGCGAGCCGGTCCTGACGACGATGTCCAGGCCGATGTGACCCAGTTCGGCGCCGTGGCCGGAGGCAAGCGCGCGGAGTTCTACCGAGGGCAGGCTGCGGCGATGGCGGGCCAGGTCGCTGAGGCCGCGGCGGCATTCGGCCAGGGCCGCAGGATCGTCGTGCCGCAGGCTGGCCGCGAGCGCCGACGAGACCCGGCCACGGAGCCTGACCAGGACCGGCGCTCCGCGGGCCAGCGAGCCCGCCGTGGTCAGCGCCGCGATCGCCTGGCCGCGGTGGTCGAGTGACGCGGCCAGCCGGCCGGTCACCAGGAAGCCTTCTACCGCAGCCGGCGTCGCGTCCAGCGCCGCAAGCGTCTTGGCCGCCTCGCGGGCCGCGGAGAGGTCAGCCAGGGTGGCGGTGCCCGCCATCAGCCGGGCCTCCGCCGCCACCAGGAGCGCGCGGGCTCGCCAGGCCGCCCGGGTCTGCCGCCGGAAGGTGTCCGCCGCGGCCAGGGAGGCTGCGATGGCCTCGGCTGCGTCGCCTGCCAGCAGCGCGAGCCTGGCGACGCGCAGCTGGGCTTCGGCCGCCATCAGCGCGATCCCGGCGGCGGAGAACTCGGCCACGGCGCGACGGGCGGCGTCGGCGGCCTCGGGCAGCAGCCGCAGCTCGATCAGGGCGTCCGCGTACTCGATGTAGTGCTCGCCGAGCGGCAGGCCAGCTGCCTGGTACGCCTGCGCCGCCGCATCGAACAGGCCGAGGCTCTCGGCGAACTGCCCGGACTGGACCGTGACCCACGCGCGGCTCTGCGCCACCAGCGCGACAACCGCCGGGCCAATCTCCGCGGCGGCGGGCAGCGCCTCGTCCAGGCGGCGCAGCGCCTGCGCGTACCGGCCCTGCTGGGATTCGATCAGCGCCAGGTTGTTCGCGCTCGTCACTGCGTGCCGCGGGTCGGCCCGGGGGTCGGAGAGTACGCGGTGGTAAATGGCCTGGGCCTCGGCTAGCTCGCCGATGTTGTGCAGCAGCACGGCCTGGTGGAAGTCGAGTTCCGTGCTTCGCGTCCGGCTGACCAGGACCGCGGCACTGTACAGGTCGCGGCGGGCGGCTGATATCCGGCCGAGTTCCAGGCTGACGGCGGCGTGGCTCATCAGCAGCTTGCCGAGGGTGTCGTCGAGGTGGTGCCGCCGCGCGACCCGGCAGGCCTCGTCGAGCAGCCGGATTGCCGCCCGGTCATCAAGCCGGCCGCGCTCGGCCCAGGCCAGCGCCCGCAGGGCCAGCGCAAGCGCCTCGGGCTGACGGGTCCGCCTGGCCTCGGCAACGAGCTCAGCGGCGACCGGGCGGTACCGCTCGGGGTCGGCCGCGACATCGTCGTAAGCCCGCCGCGCACGTATCAAAAGATCGCCCTGGGCCTCTGTCCCAGTCAACCGGCGATCCCGCCGCAGACTGGACCAAGCGGACAATGTCCGCACACGGTTAACGTCATAGGAAAAGGATCGGTGAAATCGGTGCCGTTTGACGAGGAAAACACTGGTAATCCGTTCGAGGGTGACTTCGCGGGGCTTCCCGATCATGATTCGGCTGGCGAGCTGGCGGCCGGAGTGCACCGCCAGGTAACCGAGCTGGCACAGCGCCGCCACGATCCGTCAATGCGGCACGAGCGGCTCAGGTTGCTGCAGCAGCGGCGGGCGGCCGGGACGGCGGTGGCGGGCGCCGACCGCAGCCCGGCCGCCGCAGTCGCCCAGTTCGACTTCCTGCCGGTCGAATCAGGCTTCGACACGCTGCTCGTGCGCGGCGAGCTGCTGATCACGGCCGAGTCATACGAGGGCCGGGCCGGCCGCGGCGGTGCCCGGGCCGCCAGGGACTACCTTGACGTGCTGGGCATGCAGGCAACCGAGGTGGAGTGCGCCGAGCTCAGCGGCCGGATCCTCCGGCTCACCCATACGGACGACACGGCGATGGGCGCGCGGGACCTGTCCAACCTGGCCAGGGTGCTGCGGCGGCGGGGATTCACCGCGTCGCTCAGCAACGTCACCCCGACGGCTCCGATCGGCAAGGCGATAGGCGGGCCGCTGCCGGCCCCGTCGGGCGGCCAGTACCAGCCCGCTTCCGCCCCGGCAGGGCGGGCCAAGGTAGCGATCATCGACACCGGCATCGCCGCCGAGCCGCGCGCGGACGGCTGGCTTCGCGACATACCGCGCGATGGCAACGTGGACCCGCTGGACAGCCTGCCGCTGCCCGCGGGGGACGGCTACCTCGATTTCGATGCCGGGCACGGCACCTTCGTCGCCGGGATCGTCCAGCACGTCGCGCCGGACGCGGAGATCAAGGTCTACCGCGCCATCGGCAGCGACGGCATCGCCCCGGAGATTCAGGTCGCCTGCGAGATGATCCAGGCGGTCAAGGACGGCGCCCAGATCCTCAATCTGTCTCTTGGCTGCCAGACCCAGGACAATGTCCCGCCGATCGCCATCCGGGCGGCGCTTGACGTGATCAGCGAGCTGGAACGGGAACAGGACCGCGAGGTGCTGATCGTTGCGGCGGCCGGGAACTATGCCGACACGACCCCCTGCTGGCCCGCCGCGTTCCGCCGGGTGGTGTCCGTCGCCGCGCTCGCATCCGACATGCAGCCAGCGCAGTGGTCCACCCGCGGCTTCTGGGTCACCTGCTCGACGATCGGCCAGGGCCTGCACTCGACCTTCGTCGAGGGCAGGGAATCCCCGCTGGCCGACCAGGTTCCGCACGACTTCGGACCGGACTCGTGGGCGATATGGAGCGGCACTTCCTTCGCGGCGCCGCAGCTCACCGGCGCCCTCGCCCGGCTGCATGACGGCAGCGAACCGCTCGGCGGCACGCTGCGCAGGCTGCTCGCGGCCGGCGGCCGTGCCGGACTTCGGTAGCGCGATCAAGATACTGCCGGGCGTCTGAGCATGCCCGCCTGCCCGCTCATGTATCACGGCCGCGCAGCCGTACTCTGTATATTCAGGCGGAAACGCCAGCATTCCGCCGCGCCGGATCCGCCGTTGGGTAGGAGGATGGTGCACATGGCGGATTCTTCCGATGTCAGCCGGTTAGTGCGGGCCAGCGCTGACGGGAGCACCGAGGCGTGGAGCGCGCTTGTGCACCGTTACGCTCCGCTCGTGATGGCCGTGGCGCGGAGCTATCAGCTGACCGCAGCGGACGCGCAGGACGTCAGCCAGACGGTCTGGCTGCGGCTCGTCGAGCACCTGGCGAACCTGCGCGAGCCGGAGGCGCTACCGGGCTGGCTGGTGACGACTACGCAGCGTGAATGCCGGCATCATGACCCGTCAGGCCCGGCGGGTGCTGCCGGTCGATCCGCAGGCCGACGGGGCCATGCGGCAGCAGCCCGGCCGCCGATCCTGATGCCGATATACTGCGTGCCGAGCTGCACCAGGTGCTGCGCGACGGCATTGCCGAGCTGTCCGCGCGGGACCAGTGGCTGCTCCGGCTCCGTGCGGCTGACCCGCCGAAGCCCTATCAGGAGATCAGCGAGCTGCTTGGGATGCCGATCGGGAGTATCGGCCCGACCCTCCAGCGCTGTCTCGCCCGGTTGCGGGAAACCGCAGCGTTGCGGGCCTACCTGACGGCTGGCCCTGGTGCCGGCCGGGGGAAGGGAGATGACCAGCGTGAGCTCGCCGAAGTGGATTGACGACGACGACGAACTGCTAGCTGAGCTGCGCGTCGCGCTGCAGGAAGAGCCGGTTGACGAGAACGTCATCCAGACCGCCCAGGCCGCATTCACCTGGCGGATCGCCGATGCCGAGATCGAGCTGCTCACCCTGGTGGCCGACTACGGCCAGGCGGCCGGCCGCGGCAGCGGCAGCGGGGGGCTCGCCCCGATGCAGCTCCGCGGCGGCGGGCCAGGCGGGCCGCAAACGCTGGTCTTCCACGGCGAACGGACGCGCGTGGAGGTCGAGATTGACGACGCCGGGATCGTCGGCCAGCTGATACCGCCGCAGCCTGCCGAGATCACCCTGGTGACCACCGCAGGCCCGCAGGCCACGACGGAGGCTGATGAAGTCGGCTGCTTCTCGCTGCCGAGGCCCGGCGCCGGGCCATTACGGCTGGAGTGCCAGCTCGCCGACTGCCGTTTCGTAACCGAGTGGGCGACCGTCTAGCGCGTCAGGGGACCGCGCGGCTGCGCGCGGTCCCCCGGTGCGGCGGTGCCTGATCAGGCCTTTCGCCTGCGACTTCCGCCAATCGAGGCAGCGGCGCCGGTGAGCCCGTAGGCGAGTGCGCCATGCCAGAACGAGGTGAAAACGCCGCCGATCATGCCGCTGCTGCCGAGCACCACGGACAGCACGAAGACGACCATCGCGCAGGCGACGCCCGGCAGGACGGCGAACCGCCACGGATTCTGCCGGGCCCAGCGCATTGCCTTCCCCGAGCGGGAGCTCAGCGCGGCCCCGCCCGCCGCCACGGCGAAGAAGGCCACGGCCCCGGCCGACAGCGAGCCAGCCAGGCCGAGATGCCCGCTCATCAGGTGCAGGACCAAGTCGCCGCCGGTTACGACAGCGCCTGCCGCGCCAGCCGCGGTCCACGGGGCCTCGGACATCGCGGCTCCGGAGACTGCCATCTCGTCGCGCCGGGTCAGGCCGGGCTCGTCCTTGCGCGTTGGTGCCGACATCGTCACTCCCTGGGTCGCGGACGGGCACTCCAGAGTCAAGATATATCGCTTCTTCGCATAGTGCCAGTCTGTGACCAGAATTTGACCTAGGCGGCTCGGAGGAGGCCGGCGGGTCAGGCGGCGGGGGGGCCAGGCGGCGAGCGGGTCAGGCAGCCGGCGCGTCGGGCAGCCGGGCGAGTCGGGCAGTTGGCGCGGCGAGTCGGGCAGTTGGCGCGGCGAGTCGGCGCGTCAGGCAGCCGGCGCGTCAGGCAGCCGGCGGGTCAGGCAGCCGGCGGTCAGGCGGCGAGCGGGTCAGGCAGCCGGCCCGGCGAGTCGGGCAGTTAGCGCGGCGAGTCGGGCAGTTGGCGCTGTTGGACGTTCTCGCAAGTCAGGGGCTTCGATTAGCCTCGTCAGCGAACGGCGTAGAGAATCCACAGGGAGCATTCAGCTAACCTCCAGGCCACTGATGCTTACTTGGAACGACGTGGGTAAGCGGAGGGCAATGCGCGCCGGCCGGGCGGTGTTCGACGCCAGACGGAACGTACGCTGAGGGCCGGGGCCAGAGGTGGTGGAGATGCAGGAAGATCAAAGCGGCAGCGGTACCGACCCGGGTGCGGCGGCAGATGGCAACGATGCTCAGTCGCGGCCAGCCGGAGACGGGCCGCGGTCAGCCGGAGACGGCCGGGAGCCTGCGCGCCGGTCGCCTACCCGCTGCCCGCGGATCCGACCAGGCCAGCTGGCAGGGCCAGCCGGGCGGAGACGCCCAGCCGGGCGGAGACGCCCAGCCGGGTTCGCACGGACAGGCCGACAGCCACGGTCAGCCAGCAGCGCAGGGGCAGCCAGGGCAATACGGCCAGCCCGGCGGCTACCCGCAGCCGGGCTACACCCAGCCGGGCTACACCCAGCCCGGCTACACCCAGCCGGGTAGCTTCAGCCAGGCTGAAGCACAGGGCCAGCCCGGCGGATACGGACAGGCCGGCGGGTACGGGCAGCCTCGGCGGTTTACGGGCAGGCCGGCGGGTACGGGCCGCCTGGCGGTTACGGGCAGGCCGGCGGGTACGGGCCGCCTGGCGGTTACGGCCAGGCCGGGGGTTACGGCGCGGCAGGCGGCTACGGCGGTTACGGCGCTCCGCCACCGCCCGACTACATCCAGCAAGGCCCGCCGGCCCGCGCCGCGGCCGGGGGCGGACCCTGGTGACCTACGTGGTGGTGGCCGCGCTCGCGGCCGGCGTCGGCGCCGGGGCAGTGCTGGCGGTCAACAACGGCAAGCCAAGCAACCCCGTCGCCAGCCAGCACGGAACCGGTCTGCAGCCCGGTTCCGGTGGCAGCCAGGCGCAAGGCGGCGCCGGGCTGAGCAGCTCGAGCGAGCAGGCGATCGTCCGGAAGGTCGAGCCCGGCCTTGTCGACATCACGAGCCAGCTCAAGTACACCGGCGGGACCGCCGAGGCCACCGGGATGGTGATCAGCTCGACCGGCCTGGTCCTGACCAACAACCACGTGATCGACGGCAGCACCGGGCTGACCGCATCGGTCGTCGCGTCGGGCCGGCGCTACAGCGCCTCCGTGGTGGGCTACGACCGGTCCGACGACATCGCGGTCATCAAGCTGAAGAACGCGTCCGGGCTGCGGACAGTGCCACTCGGGAACTCATCCACGGTCAAGCTCGGTAACACGGTCGTCGCGCTTGGCAACGCCGACGGCCAGGGCGGCGCGCCCGCCGTCACCGGCTCGATTACCGGCCTGAATCAGACCATCAACGCCAGCGACGAGGGCAGCGCGAGCGGCAAGGAGACGCTGCACGGGATGCTGCAGACCAACGCGCAGATCGTGCCCGGCGACTCAGGCGGCCCGCTGGCGAACGTCAACGGCCAGGTGATCGGCATGAACACCGCCGCGGAAACCGGGACCTTCGGCGGCGGGCAGAATGTCGGCTTCGCGATCCCGGCCAACAAGGCGCTGGCGATCGCGCGGCAGATCTCGTCCGGGCGGGGCAGCGGGACCATCAAGATCGGGCTTGGCGGGTTCCTTGGCGTCCTGGTGCCCGGGCAGAACGCCGCGACCGCCACCAACCCGGCGCGGCAGCGCGCACTGCAGTCGCAGCAGGATGGCGGGTTCCCCCCCAGTGGCGGCCGGCCGGGCTGCCTGACCACCGACCAGAACATGGGCATTCCGCGGAAGATCGCGCCGGTCAAGACGGGCGCGCTGGTGGACGGCGTGCTGTGCAACACGGCCTCGGCAACCGGCGGGCTGGCAGGCGGGGACGTCATCATCTCGGTGAACGGGCAGCCGGTCACCTCGCCAAGCTCGCTGACCAGCACGATGGAGCAGTTCCGCCCAGGCCAGCGGATCACGGTCGTCTGGGTGGACCCGGCCGGCCACAAGCACACGGCCGACCTGACGCTCACCGCGCACCCGCCGGAGTAGGCCGGAAGACGGCAGGACGTCCCGGCTCGGGGGCGAAGGCGGCGGCAACGCCGTCTCGCCCCCCGATCGCGGGCTTCGTCAGGCGGTGAGCCACGCTCGCATCCGGGCCTCGGTCTCGAGGATCTCGCTGACCGCGACGTGCTCGTCGGCGGTGTGCGCGACCTCGGGGTTGCCGGGCCCGCAATTGACCGCGGGGACGCCGACCGCGGCAAACCTCGCCACGTCCGTCCAGCCCAGCTTGGCGCGCGGGGTGCCGCCGATCGCCTGGACGAACGCGATCGCCACCGGGTCGGCCAGGCCCGGCCTGGCGCCGCCGGCCACGTCCGTGATCGTGACACCCCAGCCGTCGAAGACCTCGCGCAGATGCGCTTCCGCCTGCCCGGCCGAGCGGTCCGGCGCGAACCGGTAGTTCACCGTCACCACGCACTCGTCCGGGATCACGTTGTTGGCCACCCCGCCGCGCACCCTGACCGCGTTAAGCCCTTCGTGATAGGTCAGCCCGTCAACCCCAGGCTGCCGCGGCTGGTAGCCGCGCAGCACCCCGAGAATGTCCGCGGCGGCGTGGATGGCGTTGCTGCCCCGCCAGGACCGCGCGCTGTGGGCGCGCTTTCCCTTCGCCCTGACCTCGGCCCGCATGGTGCCCTGGCAGCCGCCCTCGACGACCCCGCTGGTCGGCTCGAGCAGTACGGCGAAATCACCGGCCAGCAGGCCGGGACTATTGCGGCTGATGCGCAGCATGCCGTTGCGCTCGGCCTCGACTTCCTCGCAGTCGTAAAAGACGTACGTCACATCCATGGACGGGGCAGGCACCGACGCCGCGAGACGTAGCTGGACTGCCACTCCTGACTTCATGTCGGCCGTACCACAGCCGTAAAGGAGTTCCCGTTTCAAATATGAAGGAAGATTCGCCGCAACCGGAACCGTGTCGATATGGCCAGCCAGGATCACCCGCTGTGGCCGCCCGAGGCCGGTCCGCGCGACCAGCGCGGCACCGTCCCTGTGCACGGTCAGGTGCGGCAGCCGGCGGAGAGCGGCCTCGATGGCGTCAGCCAGGGGTTTCTCCGCGCCGCTGACCGACTCGATGTCGACCAGGCTGGCGGTCAGCTGCGCCGGCGTCCTGGGATAGATCTAGATCCACGGCGGCAGCATAACCGCCAGCATGAAATAACTGACTGCAAGCAGCAACGCGCAAACGGGGGAGTGCACATGTTCCATGTCGGCTCCGAGGTCGGCCGCCTGCGGCAGGTCATCTTGCACCGCCCTGGCCTCGAGCTCAAGCGGCTTACCCCGGACAATGCCGCCGACCTGCTCTTCGACGACGTGCTGTGGGTCGCCGAGGCACAGACCGAGCATGACGCGTTCGCCGGCGCGCTACGCGAGCGTGGCGTCCAGGTGCACTATTACGCCGAACTGCTCGCCGAGACCATGCAGCTCCCAGCGGCCCGGCAGTACGTGCTTGACCGGGTGTTCGACCCGCGATGGCACGGGCCGCTGGCGGTCGACTCGCTGCGCGCCGCGATGGAGGGGCTCGACGCGGCCAGCCTCACCACGTTCCTGATCGGCGGGATCACCAAGCGCGAGATCCTGGACATGATCCCGGAGCCGAAAAGCATCGCGTTCCACTCGCTCGACCCGGACGGGTTCGTGCTCGCCCCGCTGCCGAACCTGCTGTACCAGCGCGACACCTCCTGCTGGATCTACGGCGGGGTGTCCGTCAACACCATGCGCATGCAGGCCCGGATGCGGGAGACGGTCAGCGACGAGGCGATGTACCAGTGGCACCCGATGTTCGCGCCCGGCGGCTTCAGGTTCTGGTACCACGGCGCCGACGGCGCCCCGGCTTCGATCGAGGGCGGCGACGTCCTGGTTCTCGGCAATGGCGCGGTCCTCGTCGCGATGAGCGAGCGGACCACCCCGATGGCGATCGAGATGCTCGCGCACCGGCTGTTCTCGGCCGGCGCCGCGGACTGCCTGGTGGCGGTCGACATGCCGAAGCGCCGTGCGTTCATGCACCTGGACACGGTGCTGACGATGGCTGATTACGGGGTGTTCATCAAGTACGCCGGGATGGGCATGCTGCCGTCGTACACCGTCGAGCCGGGCAGCGGGCCGCGGGAGCTCAAGGTAACCGATCACCCGCCGGAGGACATGCACGCCGCGATCGCCGCGGCACTCGGCCTGGCCAGGATCACCGTGCTGACGGCGACGCAGGATGTGCACTCGGCGCAGCGGGAGCAGTGGGACGACGGCTGCAACGTGCTGGCGGTCGAGCCTGGGGTGGTCGTCGCCTACGAGCGGAACGTCACCACGAACAGCTACCTGCGGGAGAACGGCATCGACGTGATCACCGTGCGCGGCAGCGAGCTTGGCCGCGGCCGGGGCGGCCCGCGGTGCATGAGCTGCCCGATCGAGCGGGACGCCTGACCGGACTGCCGCCGGCCGGAGCGCCGCCGGCCGGGGCAGGCGCCGGGGCGGGCGGCCTGCACCCGGGCTGCTACCGGCGGCGAACCGGTTTCGCTGCCCGGGCACGGCACTGTGGTGATCACGCCAGCCTCCGGCCGGTGCCGGCCCCCCGCCGGCACCGTCCAGGGGCTGGCGGCTTCAGCTGGCCGGCCGGTCAGCTGGCATCGTGCAATACCAGGCCCAGGGTTCGGCGGCGGCCGGAGCGGACCACGCTGACGCCGTGCCGCACCGGCGAGGCAGCGAAGCCGCGCGGCGAAGGCACCGGCCGCACGCTGGTCGTGAAGATCAGCGCCTGGCCCTGGCCCAGCGTGCTCACCGTGCCCCGGGACTGGGCCCGCGGCCGCTGCTCCACCAGCAGGAACTCCCCGCCGACGTGATCGGTTCCCGGCGCGTCCAGGCCGATCACGACCTGCAGCGGGAAGTACAGCTCGCCGTACATGTCCTGATGCAGCGCGTTCCAGTCGCCGGGCCCGTAGCTGAGCAGCAGCGGTGTCGGCCGCTGCTGGCCGGCCGCGTGGCAGTCGCCGAGCCAGGCCGCGAAGTCGTCCGGCCACGGGGCCAGGCCGAGCTTGGCGGCCCAGTCCCTGGCGACCGGCAGCAGGCGCGGCCAGAACGCGGCGCGCAGCGCGGCGACCGGCGCCGGGACCGGGTCGGCGAAGTAGCGGTACTGGCCGCTGCCGAACCGGCGCGGCGCCATGTCGATCGTCGAGCGGAACAAGCTGTCGTCGGTATACAGCGCGGCTATCTCGGCGCACTCGGCCGGCGAGAGCACCGGCTCGGTCAGCGCGCAGCCAAGCTCGTTCAGGCCGGCCGCCAGCTGCTCCCAGCCGAGCGCGTCCACCCGCCCGGACGGCGCGACGGCGGTGTTTATTTCCGTGATCATGCTGCTGCCTCCAGTTCCAGCAGGGCCCGCTTGGCCTCGGCGCCGCCGGCGTACTGGCCGATGGAGCCGTCGCCCCGGACCACCCGGTGACACGGGATGACGATCGGCAGCGGGTTCCGAGCGCAGGCGGTGCCGACCGCGCGTACCGCCGCGGGACTGCCCGACGCCGACGCCACCGCGCCGTAGCTTGCGGTGCTCCCGTAGCCGATCTGGGTGAGGTGCTCCAGGACGACCCGGCGAAACCCGTGCGCAAGCTGCAGGTCGAGGTTCAGCCCGAACGATTGCCTGGACCGGGCGAAATACTCGTCGAGCTGGCGGGCCACGGCATCCAGCCGGGCCGGCGCGCGCAGCACTCGCGGGCTGACCTGGCCGGCCAGCGCGGACAGCACGGCATCGTGGTCCTGTGCGGGGTAGGCGACCCGGACCAGGCCGCGCTCGGTCGCGGCGAGCAGCAGCTCGCCGACTGGCGTGTCGATGGTGCGGTAGGCGACGTCGAGTATGCCGTCACGTGCCGCCTCGCCGGCGAGCCGGGCACGGAGCGTGCGGTAGGACTGCTCGTCCACGGCGGCCAGCGGGGAGAGGAAGCTGGCGCCGGGCTCGGTGATCATCATTGTGCTGCCTCCTGCTGGTAGGCCTGATAGTTGTTACGGAGGGCGGCGATGCCGTCGGCTGCGCTGCGCCGCGCGGCGGCCTCGCTGGTGCCCAGGAGCTTGCCGACCTCGTGATAGGGCAGGTCGGCGAGGTAGTGATAGGCAACGGCGCCCCGCTGCTTGGGCGGCAGCGCCCGCAGCGCCGCGCGCAGCGCGCCGTCTGGCCCGGCGGGGATGCCGGGGATGCCGTAGCTCGCTGGCCGGTCGGGCACCGTCGCGGCCGGGACTGGCTCGCGCGCGATGGCGCGGTGCCGGTCGATCGCCTTGCGGTGCGCGATCGTCACCAGCCAGGCCCGGACGTTGCTGCCCGGCCGGAGCCGCGGGTAAGCCCGCAGCGCCGCCAGGAACGTCTCCGACCACGCGTCGTCCGCGTCGGCCGGAGTCAGCATCGCCCGGCAGACCCGCAGGACCGCCGGCCCGTGCTCGTCCACGATCTGCTCGAAGGGTTTCACTGTCACATCAGGTAAACGCCGGCCAGCGCGGTGGCGTGAGGTCGCGACCGCCGGCGAGTAGCCGCGATGCTCGTCAGGCTGGCGATCGATAGGGTCAGATGATGGAATATCGTGCGCTGGGCCGTTCTGGCCTGCGGGTCTCCGTCCTGTCCATGGGCACCATGACTTTCGGCGGTCGCGGCGGCTTCGCCGACGTCGGATTCCACCGGGGTGGACGAGGCGCGACGCCAGGTGGACCAGTGCCTGGCCGCCGGGGTGAACCTGTTCGACACCGCGGACGTGTACTCGGGCGGCCTGGCCGAGGAGATCCTCGGGCAGGTGCTGAAGGACTGCCGGGACGATGTGCTTGTCGCCACCAAGGTACGCATGCCGATGGGCGACGGGCCCAACGACGCTGGCCTGTCGCGCCATCACGTCATCACCGGGTGCGAGGCGAGCCTGCGGCGGCTGGACACCGATCACATCGACCTGTACCAGGTGCACGAGTGGGACGGGAGCACGCCGCTCGAGGAGACCCTGGAGGCGCTCGACCTGCTGGTCCGCTCGGGCAAGGTCCGCCACGTGGGAGCGTCCAACTATGCGGGCTGGCAGCTGATGAAGGCACTCGGCACCGCGGACAGGCTCGGCCTGCCGAGGTTCGTCAGCCAGCAGATCTACTACTCGCTGCAGGCCCGCGAGGCGGAGTACGAGCTGATCCCGGCCGCCGTGGACCAGGGCCTCGGCGTGCTGGTCTGGAGCCCGCTGGCCGGCGGGCTGCTGTCCGGCAAGTACCGCCGCGGGCGGCAGCCGCCTGCCGGCGCCCGGCAGCTCACCGACTGGAACGAGCCGCCGGTCCGCGACGAGGGCGCGCTCTACCGGATTATCGAGGCACTGGTGAGCATCGGCGACGCACGCGGCGTCTCGGCGGCGCAGATGGCGCTGGCCTACCTGCTCGGCAGGCCCGCCGTGACGTCGCTCGTGATCGGCGCGAAGACGGGTGACCAGCTCGCGGACAACCTCGCCGCGGCCGACCTGGTGCTGACGGCGGAAGAACGGCAGCGGCTGGACGAGGCCAGCGAGCCGCCGCTGATCTACCCGTACTGGCATCAGGCCAAGACCGCCAGCGACCGGCTGTCCGCGGCCGACCTGACCCTGCTCGCCCGCCACATCTAGGGCCGCGGCACATCTAGGGCCGCGGCCGGCCCCGGCGCGGCCGGCCCGGCGCGGCCGGCCTGGCGCGGCCTGCCAGGCGCGGCCGGCTGCGGCTAGGCCGGGCGAAGGAGAGCGCAGCCCGGGCCGCACGGGCGCAGCGGACCAGGCCAGCCTCGCCGCGACAGCACGGCACCGACTTCGGCGGCGACGCGGCATGGCCGCCTGGTGACGTCCGACCAGTTGTATCGCAGCGTGATGACCCCATCGGCCGCAGCTGCGTTGTCCCGCCGGACGTCGGCCCACCGCGCCTCGGCCGGGTGCGCCAGCCTGCCGTCAGTCTCCACCGCCACCAGGTACTTCCGGTAAAGGACATCCCAGTACTCGGTGCGGCTGCCGCGGACGACGCGGAACTGCCGCTCGGCTCGTGGCAGCCCATGGCAGCGCTCGACATCGCGCAGGTAACGGTACTCAAGGACCGCGTGCACGCCATCGGCGGTGTCGGCGAGCGCAAGCAGCAGCCCCTCGCGGAACCGTAACCGGGTTCGGCCCGCCATCGCGTCATGAACCAGCCGCGGCGTGGTCAGCCGCCCGCCGCAGGCAGCGGACAGCCAGCCCAGGGCATCGTCAAACGTCCGCGCCACATCGGCCAGATCGAGCACGGTCTCCTCGACCCGAGTACGGGGCGGCGACTGGGCGGGATGGCGCGCCTGGGGGATCCGCCCCGAGCGATGGATGACGACGCCAGGTATCGGCATGGGCCGACGACGCAGCGGCACGGTGACGTGAATGAGCTGCGACGGCGACGGCGACGGCCACTGCGACGGCGACGACGACGACGGCCACGACGACGGCGACGGCCACGGCCTTCGGGCCAGGCCGTGTAGTTCTGCCGCCGTGTAGTGGCTGAGGACGGCCTCCGGGCCCGCCCGCAACACCGCCGCCCACAGCAGCGCAGCCCGGCCAGGCTCGCCGCTGAAGACGGCAAACACGCCGCGGTGGATGCGCTGCCAGCGGCCGCCGTCCAGCTTCGCCTGGATCGCATCCCGGCTCAGGCCCGTCTGGAGTACCTGGCGGCAGGTGATCATTCCGCGCTGGAAGTCAGCAAGCTCCTGGAGATCCGCCGGGAGATACTGCATGCCGCTCAGCGTGCGTCATCGCGGCCTTGCGCGGCACTCCCGAGTTCGTTCCCTGTGGACAACTGCCGCCGACCTGGCGCCTGCCGATGGTTCTGCTGTGGAAAACTCGGCCGATACCGGGTGCGCGGCCCGCCTGGCCTGGGTCAGTTCCATGATCTTGGAGCCTTTTCAGGCGGCTAGCACTTAAAACGCTCCAAGATCATGGAATGCCTGGCTGGCCGACACCAGCGCGGGGAGCTGGCCGGAAAATGTCTTCGCGGCACGTATCAGGGGCGCGCTTGGGCGCTCTTTCTCTGCAGGGGGCCAGACCCGGCTCGGCTGCCGGGCTCCGCGGCCAACGCTTTCCGGACAGGGACAGACAAGGGAGGGCACACGATGCCGTACAAGTATGGCCGCCGGCCACCGAAGAACGCGCCCGCGCTGCGGCTCGGGAGTTTCCTGCAGCGAGGGGCCGACGGAGTTCCTACCTACCCGGCGGAAGAGGACTATCTCGCGAGCCTGTCCAACTGGCAAATGCTCGGCAACGACGCCGTGGGCGACTGCAACGCGGTCACCTGGGCGAACATGCGCCGTCTGGTCACCGCGAAGCTGGCCACCGAGTACTACCCGACCCAGGCGCAGGTCTGGCAGTTCTACCAGACGCAGAATCCGGACTTCGACCCGAACGGCACCCAGAGCACGAACGGGCCGGGCAGCAGCGCCGACCAGGGCATGGACATCCAGACCGGCCTGGAGTACCTGCAGTCGACCGGCGGCCCCGACGGCGTCAAGGCAGTCGCGTTCGCCAAGGTCGACCACACCCAGATGGCCGAGGTCAAGGCCGCCCTGGCGATCTTCGGCGGGCTGTGGCTGGGGATCAACGTGCTCGCGGCGAACCAGCAGGAGTTCGCCGCGGGCAAGGCCTGGACGGACGTGGCGGGCTCGCAGGTGGAGGGTGGTCACGCGATCCTCGGCGGCGGCTACGCGACCGACATCAGGTTCATCACCTGGGCCCAGGAGACCGAGTTCGCCACCTCCTTCTGGAGCGGCGTCGTCCAGGGCCAGCCGCTGGTCGAGGAGTCCTGGGTCGCCATCTGGCCGGAGCACCTGGGCACGGCGGCATTCGAGCAGGGCGTCGACCAGGCTCAGCTCGCCGCCGACTACCAGGAGCTGACCGGCAGCACGCTGACGCTGCCCTGACCCGCACCGCCCGCGCCGGCCCCCGGCTCCGGCTCCGGCCGGCCAGCGTGCCCCCTGCTCTGGCCGGCCAGGTGCCCGCGGCTCAGGCCGGCCAGCGCGCCCCCGGCTCAGGCCGGGCGGCGTGCGGCCAGGTGCGCGGCGGCCGAATGCACGGCGGCCAGGATGGCTGCCACCGACGGCCGGTGCACGCTTGATGCCCTGGCCACGGCGTAGATGTCGCGGTCGAGCCCGGCGCCGGGCAGTTCCCGTACGACGACCCGGCCCTCCCCCGCGGCCAGCGCCAGCCGGGGCAGCGCCGCGATCCCGATTCCCCTGGCCACCAGGCTGAGGATGGTGCCGAGTCCCTCGAACTCCCACGGCACCGGCGCCGCGCCGCCGACCCCGGCGAGCAGCTGGTCGACGGCCTGCCTCGACGGCTCCCCGGCCGGCCCGGCGAGCCAGGCCTCGTCGCGCAGCCAGCGCAGGTCAACCGGGACCGAGTGGTCGGCGGCCGGATGACGGCGGGGAACCACGAGCACAAGCGGATCATGAATCAGCAGGTAGAACCGCAGCGCCCCGTCATCGCCCGCGGCCAGCCGGCCGGACCAGTCGTCGACCAGCGCCACGTCGGCCTCGCCGGTCCTGACCTGGCGCAGCCCCTCGCGTTGCGGGCTCTGCCTGATCAGCAGCTTGAGGCCGGGGTAGGCCCGCACGCTGCGGGTGAGCGCCGGGGCGAAGGCCACGGCGGCGGTCGGGAAGGCCGCGATCGTCACCAGCCCGGACGGCTCGGGCGCGGACAGGTCGGCCTCTGCCTCCTCGATCAGGGCCAGGATCCGCTCGGCGTATCCGGCCAGCCGCCGGCCGGCGTCGGTGAGCTCAGCCGCCCGGGCGCTCCGGTCAAGCAGCGCTACCCCGGCCTCCCGCTCCAGGCTCGCGAGTTGCTGGGAGACCGCGGACGCCGTGTAGCCGAGGGCTGTCGCCGCCGCCACGATCGTGCCGCGCTCGGCGAATTCCTTCAGCAGCCGCAGGCGGTGCGAGTCAAGCATAAGTTTAGCTTACGCTCTACATGCGAAATAGCTTCTTGCGCTAACCCTCGGTGACATACAGGGTAGTGAGGGCACTGATTGTGACGAACAGGTCGCTGTCGGCACATCCGTATCCATCCGCGCACTCAACCGCCCACCGACGCATTCACGCCTTCCCCGCGCCGCAGCCAGGAGCTGAGCCAGCATGCCGTACGCCGGGACAGCGGCACACCCGCCGCTGACCGCTAAACCCACGCCCATCTCGACCACCTCATTGCCAGCTGACAGCACTGCAGCCACCAGCGCATCAGCTACCTCTGGCGCTTCGACGAACTCCATCCCGGCCACCGTCTCGGCGACCCTGGCCGCGAACGAGGCGATCGCCGAGCGCCGCCGCCGCGGGCAGGCCGTGCTGCCGCTCGCTTTCGGCGAGGCCGGGCTGCCGGTGCTCCCGGCGCTCCGCGCCGAGCTGGCGGCGGCGGCCGGGCGGGGCGGCTACGGCCCGGTAGCCGGGCTGCCCGCGCTGCGCGAGGCCGCGGCCGGCTACTGGGCCCGCCGCACCCTGCCGACCAGCGCGGACGCCGTTGTCTGCGGGCCCGGCAGCAAGCCGCTGATCTTCGGCCTGCAGCTGGCGATCGGAGCGGACGTCGCGCTGCCGATGCCCAGCTGGGTGAGCTACGCGGCGCAGGCCGGCCTGACCGGCGGCCGGGCCCATTTCGTGCCGGCGCCGCCCGGCGAAGGCGGGATCTGCGACCCCGGCCGGCTGGACCTGGCCGTCCAGGCGGCGCGGCAGGCGGGCCAGCCGATCCGCTCGGTGATCCTCACCCTGCCCGACAACCCGACCGGCACCCTGGCCAGGCCGGAAACGGTGCGCGCGCTCTGCGAGGTGGCCGAGCGGCACGACCTGATCATCATCTCGGACGAGATCTACCGCGACCTGGTGCACGACCCGGCCGCCCCGGTGCTCAGCCCCGCGGCCGTCGCGCCGCACCGCACGGTGGTGACGACCGCGCTCAGCAAGAGCCTGGCGCTTGGCGGCTGGCGGATCGGGGTGGCGCGGCTGCCGGACGGCCCGGCCGGCACCGCGCTGCGCGACCGGCTGCTGGCCGTCGCCAGCGAAATATGGTCCGCGCCGGCCGCGCCGATCCAGCAGGCAGCAACTTATGCGTTCAGCGAGCCTCCCGATATTTTGAAACGGATTGCTCGGAGCCGGTCGCTGCACGCCACGGTCGCGCGCGCGGTGGCCGGCGTCTTTGCCGCCGCCGGACTGCTCGCGCCGCCGCCGGAGGCTGCGTTCTACGTCTATCCGGACTTCGGGCCCTGGCGCGAGCACCTGCGCAGCAGGCCCGGCGTGACCACCGGGGCCGGCCTGGCCGGCCACCTGCTTGATGAATACGGAGCAGGCGTGCTGCCGGCCAGCGCGTTCGGCGAGAACGAGAGCGCGCTGCGGGTCCGGGTGGCCACCGGGCTGCTCTATGGCGACTCGCAGCGGCAGCGGGAGACCGCGCTCGAGGTCTGCGATCCGGTGTCGCTGCCGTGGATCGGCGCGGCGCTCGGCCGGATCGCCGACATCCTGGCGGACCTCGGGCCCTGCGGTGGCGGCGAGCGAACGCCAGGTCAGGCGCGTCGTCATCGGGGCTTAATGATTTCCGGGTAGCCTCCGGAAAGATGCGCTACGTCAACGGGTGGCCAGTCCCCGCTGCCGTGCTGATCACAACAGCTACGAGTTACGGAGCAGGCGGACGTGACGCATAGCCAGCATGGCCGGAGCGGGTCCCGGCTCAGGGAATCAGGGCAATCACCGGGTCAGGACCGGCCGCCGGGCCAGGATCGGCCGCCGGGCCAGGACCGGCCGGGTTCCGGATGGCCAGGATCGGCGCAGCCGGAATCCGATGAGTACCGCCGGGCTCAGCCGCGGTGGATGCTTCCGGCCGACTCCGATCCGCAGCTGCTCGACGTCATCCGCGCCTTCCGGGCACGCCACGCCGAGCGCAAGGCCGGCCGGCGGGCCATCAGGAAGGCCCGGCGGACCATCGTCGGCCGCCATCCGTTCCTTACTGCCTTCGTCGCCGTCGCCATCCTCCTCACCCCGGCCTGGGTGTCGCTGGGCAGTGCGCTGACCAACCCGAGCCTCGGCAACTCGGCGGGCGCGCGGTTCGCCGAGTGGGCCCGCGATCACGGCGCGAGCCCGATTGTCAACTGGGCCGAGAACGCGTGGTACTCCGCTCATCCGCCGCCGGTGGGCGGCACTCCGGCCAAGGGGTCCATCCCCGGTCTTGGCTCTTCCGGCCAGCCGGGCGGGCAGCCGGGATCCGCGCAGGCGCCCGCGCACCTGCGCCGCCCGGCCAGGATGACGTCCCCAGCGAAGCACGAGCTGGCCGGCGAAGGAGTCTGGCGCCCGGCCGGGCGGCTGGTCCGCGGGATTCCCGCCGTCTACACGACCTGGGTCCGGCCGGATGGCGTGCACACTTCGCTGGTGGCCGGCGTGGCCTGGATGGACCCCAAGCTGCTGCGGGCAACGCTCTATTCGGGCAGCACCATCCCGGGCGGCGGGCCGTATCCGCACACCGCCCCGATCGGCAAGACCAGCGCGCGGAGCGTGGTCGCCGCGTTCAACGCCGGCTTCCTCATGCAGAACGCGGAGGGCGGCTACTACACCGACGGCAAGACGGTCGCGCCGCTGCGGAAGGGCGCTGCGTCGTTCGTCATCTACCGCAACGGCTCGGCCAAGATCGCCGACTGGGGCCGGGACGCGAGAATGGGCCCGGACGTGGTCTCGGTGCGGCAGAACCTCGCCCTGCTGGTTGACCACGGCAAGGCCGTTCCCGGGCTCAACCCCAACGACACCACCAAATGGGGGTTCACGCTCGGCAACTCGGTCTACGTCTGGCGGTCCGGGGTGGGCATCACCAAGAACGGCGCGCTGGTCTACGTCGGCGGCCCGGGGCTCAACATCACGACGCTCGCGGACCTGCTCGTCCGGGCGGGCGCCGTGCGCGCCATGGAACTCGACATCAACACGGACTGGGTGGACTACGCCACGTACGATCCGCGCAGCCCTGCGGGGGCCGCGTCGGCGGCGAACGGCAAGGCGCTGCTGCCCGACATGATCGGCGGAACGGGCCGGTACTTCGCGTCATACTGGTCGCGCGACTTCTTCACGATGTCAAGCCGGTTCCCCGGGTCGTGACCCGGCTCGGGCGCACCGGGTGGCTTCGCACCCAGGAATCACGTATCGTGATTGTGATGTAACTCATTGCTACAAACGAGCGGATGTCCGGACTCGGGGGCGACTGGGGTTTGATCACAATGACCAGCAGCGATCGCGGCGGGCCGTCGAAGCGGATGCTCGCGGGGATGGCGGGACAGCATGCCGGAGCGTAATCCCCCGGATTCGGCGCTGCGGCCCGTCCGGGTCCTGGTCACCGGCGTCGGCGGGCCCGCCGCGGTCTCGGTCATGAAATCCCTCCGGCGCGACCCGACGGTGGAGGTCATCGCCGCTGACATGGACCCCTGGGCTGCCGGGCTCTACCTGGTGCCGCCGGACGCGCGGACGCTGATCCCGGCCGGCCTCGACCCCGGCTTCACCGCGGCCCTGCTCGCCCGCTGCGTGGCGATGGGAGTGAACATCGTCATCCCGACGGTCGATGCCGAGTTGCGGCCGCTCAACGAGGCCAGCGGCGACTTCGCCCAGGCCGGGGTCCAGTTGCTGCTCGCGCCCGGCCCGGCGCTTGACGTCACGCTGGACAAGCTCGCGCTGGCGCGGCGCTGCGCCGGGCATGTCCGGGTGCCAAGGACCGAATGCTTCGACGTTCCGCCCGATCTCGGCTCCTGGACCTACCCCGTCGTCGTGAAACCGCGGACCGGCAGCGGGTCCAGGGACATCTCGGTGGTGAAATCCGGCCAGGCGCTGGCCGCGATGGATACCTCCGCCGATTTCATCATCCAGGAATACCTGCCCGGCGACGAGTACTCGATCGACGTGCTCGCCGATGCCGGGGGGCACGTGGTCGCCGCCGTGCCGCGGGATCGCACCAGGGTGGATTCGGGTGTCTCGGTGGCCGGCCGGACGATCCACGACGCCGAACTCGAGCAGTTCGGCGCGGCCGTGGCCGCCGCCACCGGCCTCACCTACGTCGCGAACGTCCAGTGCCGCCGGGACCGGGACGGCCGCCCGGCGCTACTTGAGGTGAACCCGCGGTTCCCCGGGGCGATGCCGCTGACGATGGCAAGCGGCGTGGACATGCCCAGGATGGCGCTGGACTCGCTTCGCGGCCTTGCGCTGCCCGAGCATGCCGACTTCCGCGAGATTGCCATGGTCCGCTACCTCGAGGAGCGCTTCGTCGAGCTGAGCGAAGTCCAGAAGCTCGCGACATGAACGGCACCGGCCCCCGGCTGGATGAGGACTACCACGTCCACTCGACGTTCTCCGACGACGCGGTGAGCACCCTGGCCGAGAACGTCGCCGCCGCGCGCGCGCGCGGGCTGCACACGCTCTGCCTGGCCGACCACGTCCGCCGCGAGACGAAATGGGTGCCGGAGTTCCTCGTCCGGGTGGACGCGCTGCGGCCGGTGCCCGGACTCGAACTGCTGTCCGGGGTGGAAGCCAAGATCCTCAACCGGGCCGGGGACCTGGACCTGCCGGACGGCGCCGACGGCGCTGACCTGGTCCTGATCGCCGATCATCAGTTCCCCGGTGACCTCGGTCCGGTCCATCCGCAGCAGGTACGCGACGCGATAGCGAGCGGCGAGACCACCGCGGACGAGGCCATCGGCTGCCTCATCGAGGCGACGGCCAACGCCCTGAAGGTGGCCGGGCAGCCCCAGCTTGCGCACCTGTTCAGCGTGCTGCCCAAGCTGGGAATCGACGAGTCTGACGTCCCTGACCAGGCGATCAGCCATCTCGCGCGGCAGGCCTGCATCGTCGGCGCGCAGCTGGAGATCAACGAGAAGTGGTCCTGCCCGTCGGCCAGGACCGTCCGGGCGTTCGCGGCGGCAGGCGTCCGGCTGGTGGCGAGCACCGACAGCCACGACTGCCGCGACATCGGGGTCTACGCCTCGGTCCGGCGCACCGCCGAAAGCGCCTTCGCTGACCTGGTGCCGTGATGCCCCAGGTGCTGACCGTCGGCAAGTGGCTGCTGGTGGTCTTCGTCATGGTCGGCGCGGTGCCGCTGATCGCGGCGGCCTACCAGTTCCTGCTCGTCGCGTTCCATTTCCGCCGGAACCACTACCCGCAGTGCGCGCCGTACTTCCCGCGCACCGCCATCCTGGTGCCCGCCTGGAACGAGGCCATGGTCATCGGCGCCTCGATCGACCGCCTCATGCAGCTCAACTTCCCGCCGGAAGCCCTGCGCGTCTACGTGGTCGACGACGCCAGCACCGACGACACGCCCGACGTGATCCAGGCCAAGGCCGCCGAGCATCCCGGGCAGGTCTTCCACCTGCGGCGGGCGAAGGGCGGCGAGGGCAAGGCGCATACGCTCAACCACGGCCTGCGGATCATCCTCGACGACGACTGGATGCAGGCGGTGCTCATCATGGACGCCGACGTGATCTACGAGCCCGACTCGCTGCGCATGATGACCCGCCACCTCGCCGACCCGAAGGTCGGCGCGGTCACCGCCTACATCAAGGAGGGCAGCCGCCCGGGCAATTACCTCACCCGGTTCATCGGCTTCGAGTACATCACCGCGCAGGCCGCCGCCCGCCGGAGCCAGAACGTGCTCGGCGCCGTCGCGTGCCTGGCCGGCGGCGCGCAACTGCACTCGCGGGCCAACCTCGCGGCGATCGGCAACCGGATCGACACCTCGTCGCTGGCCGAGGACACGTTCACCACGTTCAAGACCCAGCTGGCCGGCAACCGCGTGATCTTCGAGCCGCACGCGCGGGTCTGGGCCGAGGAACCGGGCGACATCAGCGGCCTGTGGAAACAGCGGCTGCGCTGGGCACGCGGCAATGTCCAGGTCACCACCCAGTTCGCCCGGGTCTGGTGCCGGCCGAGCCGGGTCCACCGGCTGGGCAGCGTCAGCTTCTCGGTGTTCTGGTTCTGCCTGTTCCTGCTCCCGCTCTTCATGATCCTTGCCTCCGCGTCCCTGGTCACCCTGTACTTCGCGGACTTCCCGATGGCCTGGGTCACCTTCCACGTGCTGTGGATCATCAACGCGCTGACCTATGTGTTCATCACGTCGTTCGTGCTCATGATCGACTGGCAGACTGGCCGCCGTGCCTGGCTGGAAGGCATCCTGTTCCCCGGCGTGGTCTCGGTGGCCATCATCATCGCCGCCTGCTTCCCCCGGCTGCTGCGGATGATCTTCTACCAGCTGCTGCCGATGGCCGGCCTCACGCTGACCGGCACCGAACGGCGCGGCCTGGTCTTGTTCGCCTACGCCTGGCTCGCGCTCTGCATGCTGGTCGCGTTGGCCGGCAAGATCATCGAGCCGCACCGGTTCGGGCGGCTGCTCTCGCCGGTGTTCATCTACATCGCGGGCTACGGGCCGCTGCTGTGCGCCTGCACGTTCGCCTCCTACCTGAAGGAACTCAGGGGCGCCGAGATGACCTGGGACAAGACCGAGAAGACCGGCAAGGTCGCGATGCCGGCATGACCCAGCTCCTGCTCGCAGGCAAATGGCTGCTGGTTGCGCTCGTGCTGGCCGGCGCCGTCCCGCTGCTGGTCGCCAGCTACCAGTTCCTGCTCGTCGCGCTGCACTTCCGCCGGTCGCACTACCGGGAATGCCAGCCGTTTTTTCCGCGCACCGCCATCCTGATCCCGGCCTGGAACGAGCACGCGGTCATCGGGACGTCGATCGACCGCCTCATGCAGCTCGAGTACCCGCGGGAGTCACTGCGGATCTTCGTCGTGGACGACGCGAGCACCGATGCCACGCCGGAGGTCCTGCAGGCAAAGGCCGCCGAGTATCCGGGGACCATCATCCCGCTGCGCCGCGACAACGGCGGTGAAGGCAAGGCAGCGGCGCTGAACCACGGCCTCACCGTGATCCTCGCCGACGGCTGGATGCAGGCAGTCCTGATCATGGACGCGGATGTCGTATACGTGCCGAGCGCGCTGCGCAAGATGACCCGCCACCTGGCCGATCCCGGGGTCGGCTCGGTCACGGCCTACATCAAGGAGGGCAGCCAGCCGGGGAACTACCTGACCAGGTTCATCGGCTACGAGTACATCACCGCCCAGGCCGCGGGCCGCCGCAGCCAGGACGTGCTCGGCGTGATCGCCTGCCTGGCGGGCGGCGCGCAGCTGCACTCGCGGGCGAACATCGAGGCCGTCGGCGGCCGGATCGACACGACCACGCTCGCCGAGGACACGGTAACGACGTTCAAGACGCAGCTGGCCGGCCGGGCGGCGATCTTCGAGCCGCACGCGACCGTGTGGGCCGAGGAGCCCGGCAGCATCGACGGGCTATGGCATCAGCGGCTGCGCTGGGCCCGGGGAAATATCCAGGTCACCGGGATGTTCCGGCATGTCTGGTTCCGGCATCAGGCCGCGTGCAGGCTCGGCAGCATCAGCTTCGGGCTGCTCTGGTTCTGCCTGCTGCTGCTGCCGGCCCTGATGGTCAGCATCTCGGCATCGCTGGTCGCGCTCTATTTCATCGACTTCCCGCTCGCCTGGACGACCTTCCGGGCGCTGTGGCTGATCAACGTGATCACGTACGTCTTTATCACGTCGTTCGCGCTGCTCATCGACCCGGCCGTCGGGAAGCGCAGCTGGCGCCAGGCCGTCCTGTTCCCCGGTGCCGTCAACGTGCTGATCATCGCCACCGCCGTCCTGCCCGGGCCGCTTGGCTGGGTCTATCACCAGCTTCTTACTGTCAGCGGCATCTCCGCGACCACGGACTGGACCCGCGGCTGGGTCCTGTTCATCTACATCTGGCTGGCCGGCTGCATGGGCGTCGCCTACCTGGCGAAGGTTGCCGAGTCGCACCGGCTCAGCCGGCTGCTCAGCCCGGTCCTGATCTACATCGGCGGCTACGGGCCGCTGCTCTGCGCGATCGCCACGGCCGCTTACGTCCAGGAATTCCGCGGTGCCGACCGGCACTGGGAGAAGACCGAGAAGACCGGCAAAGTGGCGGCGACCGCATGACCGCCCAGCCGGACCCGCCGCGCCAGCCGCCCGCTGCCCGGGTTGCTGAACCGCCGGCACCTGAGTCCGCTGACAAGACGGCCGCCCTGGCGCCGGCCAGCCGAGGCCAGGCGTTCCCTGGCGCGGCGCTGACGGCCCCGTCGTTCGATGACGAGATCGACACCGCCCTCTCCTACGAGAAGGGCCTTGCCGTCAAGGCGCTGCTTGCGCTCGCCCTGGTGGCTCTCGTCATCTTGGTCCGCATGCTGTTCCTCGGCTGAGGACGCCGCAGTTTCAGCGGCCGGAACCAGTGCTGCATACTGCGCCGAATTCAGCCTGGAAAAGTAAATCAGGTGCTTATCCGGCATTGGGTATACAACTGCTATGATGAATTTATTTAGCCGGTTATTAATACTGGCGTAAGTTATAAATCCGGATATTTTCTGGATATCTCCCCGTTAGCCGGGGGACGGCCGACAGCGGCCAAGCTGACGGGGCATTCGTCGGGGGGCGATGCACTTGCGGATTCTGGTATTCCATGGCTACCTCCTGCGAGGCACCGGCAGCAATATCTACAACACGGAGCTGGCTCGCTGGCTGGTGAAACTCGGCCACGAGGTGCATCTGTTCTGCCAGGACGGGCACGCGGCGGAATCCGGCTTCGTGGACGCCGTCGGCCGCTGGCGCGACGGTCGGCTGGCGGTCGAGGTCGTGCGCAAGCCGGTCCGCTGCACGGCCTACCTCCCGGACATCGGCGGCATCCTGCCGCTCTACGTGGCCGACCGCTATCCGGGCTTCGACGCGCGCACCTTCCCGGACCTGACCGACAGCGAGATCGAGCGCTACATCGCCGCCAACGCCGCCGCGGTCCGCGACGTCGTCGCCGCGGCCAGGCCGGACGCGGCGCTGGCGAACCACCTCGTGATGGGCCCGGTGATCCTGGCCCGCGCGCTGGCCAGCCGGATTCCCTATGCCGTCAAGATCCACGGCTCGGCGCTTGAGTACACCGTCCGGCCCAACGTCGCGCGATTCGGCCGGTACGCCAGGGAAGGCCTGGCGGACCGCGGCAGCGGTGCTCGTCGGGTCGCGGCATACCGCGGAGAGCCTGTGGGAGGTCGTCGGCATGCCGGACCTGCCCGCTCGCACCCGGCTCCTGCCGCCAGGCGTCGATGTCCGGCGGTTCCGCCCGCGCCCGCCGGCAGCGGCCAGGGAGGGGCTGGATGCGCTGGCGAAACGCCTGGAGGCGGACCCGCCCGGCTGGGGCGGGGAACCCGACGCCGGGCAGGCGCTCCGGGCCGCCGACCCGACCCAGGATCAGCTTGTCAGCTATGTCGGGAAGCTCATCGTCTCCAAGGGCGTCGACCTGCTGATCGCGGCGTGGCCGCTGGTCGTCGCGCGCGCCCCGCGCGCCCGCCTGATGATCGCCGGCTTCGGCGCCTACCGCCCCGCGCTGCTCGAGCTCACCCGCACGCTAGGCGACGGCGACCTGGCGGCCGCGCGGGCTATCGCCAGCCGCGGGCGGGAACTGGAGGGCGGGCCGCCGGGCGAACTGCACTTCCTGGCCGCGTTTTTCGACGGGCTCACCGGCACCGAGCGAGAGCGCTACCTGAATTCCGCAGCGTGCTGCCATGCAGCGTGTTCATTTCACCGGGCGGATCGAGCACGACGACGTCTCCGAGTTGATGTGCGCTTCGGTATCGGTGGTCGTCCCGAGCACATTCCCTGAGGCATTCGGCATGGTCCTCGCGGAAGCCGCATGCTGCGGATCGATTCCGCTTTCCGCAGCGCACTCGGGGCTCGCCGAGGTTACCGCGGTACTGGCGCCCGCACTTCGCCAGGTCCTGCGCTCTCAACTGTCATTCCAGCTGGGAACCGGCGCCGTGCCGGAGATCGCCGGCAAGCTGGCACGCTGGCTATCGTTCACCGAGAACGCGCCGAATGCCTGGCGGCAGGCTCGCGAGGCGCTGATCGCAGTCGGCTGCGCCGAGTTTGGCTGGCCGGAAGTGGCCAGGGGCGTGGTAGCGGCCACCCGGGGCCAGCTCAGCGAGCTGCCGCTGGTGCCGGTCAGCGCAGCCGACGGCCAGGCTGCCGCTGCTCAGGCTGGCCCGGCCAGGGCGAGCGGAATCCTCGGCTTAACCAGGTCATGCCGGTGGCCCGGCGGCCGCCGCGCAGGCCGCGCGCCAGGCCCATGCCAGGCCGGGCCATGGGTCGCTGATGCGGTCAAGCCGCGTCATGAGTACCGCCAGAAATGCTGTCCCGGGCCGCCGGGGTCTGCGGCAAGGACTGCCGGGGCACCGCGGCCGACTCGGCGTGCAGCGGCGGCGACGCCATCTGCGCCGGACCGGCACCGTGGCTGGCCGCCACCGCGCCCCCGTCGCGGACCACCTCGAATGCCTCCGCGTAGCGCCCCTCGGCGAACCGGGACCAGTACCTGGCCGTCGACTCGATCAGGTCAGGCTCCAGGTACGCTCGCACCTCCGTCTGCGAGCCGAAGGCGTCGATCGCCTGCAGCTTGGCGTCGAGGTACTGGTCAATCGTGACGAACCGGCTGGGCCGGAACTCGGTCGTCGCCGACGGCGACTGAAAGCAGAAGACCCGGCCGACCTCCCGGGCAGCCACCATCGCGGCCCGGTGCGTGTTGCGGTGATCCTGGTGCACGTCGTGAATCGAGTGCGTGTAGATCACGGTGGGCCGCACCTCGCCGATGACCCGGCTGATGATCCTTATCGTCGGGTCCGCCTCGCTGATCCTGGTGTCCTCCAGGTCCTCCAGGTACAGCCGGGCCCCGATGATCTGCGCCGCCTGCTCCGACTCCCCCGCCCGGGTGGACTCCGTGCCGCCGCGGGCGCCGCGGCACAGGGTCAGGATCGCCACGGCATGGCCCATCTCACGGTGCGCGAACAGGGCACCGCTCGCGCCGATCTCCACGTCGTCCGGGTGCGCGCCGATGGCCAGCACGGCCTCGCGCCTGGCCGCGCGGGATGCCCGGCCCTTGGCGACCAGCTCGGCGACCATCGTGACCAGGTCGTCCGGCCGCACTGGCTTCTCCCGGAAGTCATCCGCCCGGAAGCGCAGCGCGCTGACGGCGATGTCAACCGTCGCGTAGGCCGTGATGACCGCGACCGGAAGGTAGGGATCAGCCTCGCCGGATCGACTCGAGCAGCTCGATCCCGGTCATGCCGGGCATCTCCACGTCCGTCAGGACCAGATCCCAGGACTGCGAACCCGCGAGCGTCAGCGCCTCGGCCGGATCGGCCGTGTGCACCACCTGGTATCCATTCCGGCCGGCCAGCACCTGGGTAACGAAGCTCGGCTGCCTCCGGATCGTCCTCCACCAGGAGGATCCGCCGCGGCCGATGCCGGATCGATTGCCGTCATGCTCGTCCGCTCCCTCTGTTGCGGCGATTCCCGTTGGCCGCGGCTGGCTTGCCCGCCGCCGCCCGGGGTGGCCGGACGGCCGGTACCGGGCTGGCCGGGCGCCAGCTGGCCAGGAACCTGTTTCGCCAGCCAGCCGGCCGGCGGCGCGACGTAGCGGTAGCCGAAGCCCCGCACTGCCTCGATCGGCGGCCCGGCGCTCTCGCCCTGGCCGAGCTTGCGGCGCAGCCGCATGACCGCGAACTTCACCCGGTCCGGCCCGACCCCGAGCGGGTCGTTCCAGGCCTGCTCGAGCAGCTGGTCCGGCGAGAGCGTCTGCCCGGCGTGCCGGACCAGGGCAGCAAGCAGCCGGAACTCACTCGGCGTCAGCGCAATCAGCTCGTCGCCGATGCGGAGCTCACGGGCGCTGTAGTTCAGCTCGAGCAGGGCGTCGGCGTAGACCTCGGCTTCCGGCCTTTCCGGGCGGCTCCGCCGCAGCAGCGCCTGGACGCGGGCGACGAGCTCGGCATTGCCGAACGGCTTGGTGAGGTAATCGTCGGCGCCGAGCTGCAGGCCGCGGACCTTGTCGGCCTCGAGGCCATGCGCAGTGAGCATGATCACCGGAACGTCGCTCAGGTCGCGGATCCGCTCGAGCACCGTCCAGCCGTCCAGCGTGGGCAGCCCGATATCGAGCAGCACGACATCCGGCCGCTCCGCGTGGAAGGCGCGCAGGCCGTCTTTGCCGTCAGCGGCACCGATGACGTCGAACCCGGCACGGCGCAAGACCGTGCCGATGGCCCGCGCGATGTCCTCGTCGTCCTCGATACAGAGAACCTGCGTGCTCATCTGCGTACCGGCAGGTAGACGCTGAATGTGGTGCCGTGCCCCACGGCGCTGCGCACCTCGGCGCTGCCGCCATGCAGTTCGGTGATCGCCTTGACGATGGACAACCCGAGGCCGGTGCCCGGCAGGCCGGCCTTGCGCGCGTTGGAGGCGCGGACGAACCGGTCGAAGAGCTGCGGAAGCTCCGCTGCCGGGATGCCGATGCCGTTATCGGCCACGTCGATCCGCCACCGCTGACCGTCGCTGCTGGCCTCGACCCGGACCTTACCGCCCTCGGCGGAGTACTTGATCGCGTTCGAAAGCAGGTTGTCAAGCACCTGCTGCAGCCGCAGCCGGTCGCCTTGCACCGTCGGCCCGGCCGCCGCGGTCACCTGGACGGTGATGCCACGCTCGGCCGCGGTGGCCGACGCGCTGCGGACCGCATCACCGACCACGTCGGGCACCGTGACGGGCGCAAGGTCGAGCGGGATGACTCCGTGCTCAAGGCGGCTGAGCAGCAGCAGGTCGCTGACCAGCTGGAGCAGCCGCTCAGCGTTGCGCTGGATGACGGACAGCGAGGCCATGGTGTCCTTGCTGAGCTCCTGCCCATCGTCCATGATCAGCTCGGTGAACGAGATGATCGAGGTCAGCGGCGTGCGGAGCTCGTGCGACATGGTGGAGATGAACTGCGTCTTGGCCTCGTCAAGCTCCTGCAGCCGGACGTTCTGCTCGGCGAGCCTGGCCTGCGACTGCTCGGCCGCCTCGCGGGCGGCAAGCTCGGCCGCCAGCAGCCGCTCGCGCTGGTCGGCGAGCGCCTTCCGCTCGGACATGTCCCAGGCCAGCCACAAGTCGCCGCGGTAGTCGCCGTCGACCAGGACCGGCCAGTAGTCGCACTCGAAGGTACGGCCGTCCGCGCAGTCGATCTGCTCGCCGTCCACCGGCTCGCGGGCGGTGAAGGCGGTGCCGGTGCGGCGGACGAAGTCGGCGGGGTCGGCGAACGTGTCCTTGATCCGGAGCACGATGCCCGCCGCCGACGTGCCGATGAGCTGCTCGATTGGCTCGCCGATGCCGAACATGCCGCAGAAGCTGGCGTTGATCTGGGTGATGCTGCCGTGCTCGTCGGAGACCAGGATGCCGGGGATGGCCGCGGCGATCAGGCTGTTCAGCCGCCCGGTCTGGTCGGCGAGACTGCGCCGGGCGTCCCGTTCCGCGCTCGAGCAGCCGTTCCCTTTCCGCCTCGGCCTCGCTTGCGCCCGGAGATGTCGGTGATCGCGCCGAGGAAACCGCTCGGCTACCCGTCCTGGCCCAGGATGGGAATGACGGAAAGATGCACCCAGACCTCGGCGTCGCCGGCCGGCTGGAGCGGCAGTCGGTGCTCAGCTCCCGGCCGGCCGCCGCCGCCTGCTCCCATTCCTGGAGCAGCCGGTCGACGTCGCCGGGATGGATGCCGGCAGGCCAGCTCGGCGCCGATGGCCCGCGCCATGGTCATCCCGGTCAGCTCGCACCAGCGGACGTTGGCGAAGGTGTACATCCCGTTCAGGTCCGTCTGGACGATGCCGACCGGGGCCAGCTGCGACAGCAGCCGGAACCGGGTCTCGCTCTCCTGCAGGGCCGCGTTGGCCCGCTCCAGCTCGGTGATGTCACGCATGAAGCCGCAGAAGTAAACCTCGCCGCCGACCGTGAGCGGGACCGGAGTCAGCTCCACCATCCGCTCCGTGCCATCGGCGCGGAGCACCGGCATGCGCAGCTGGCCGACGAACTTGCCCCGGTCGCCGGACTCCAGATAGGTCCTGGTGCCTTCCATCACCTCGGCGCGGTCGCGCTCCGGGATGAGGACTTCCGGCATGTCCTTTCCCAGCACCTCATCGCGCCTCCAGCCGGTGAGCTCCTCCGCCGCCTTGTTGAACGCCACCAGCCGCAGGCCGGAGTCGGCCGCGACGATCGCGTCCGGTGATCCCTCCAAGATCGCCAGCGTGCGGGCCTGGCGTTCGGCCAGCTCAGCGGCGTCGCTGGCGTGCCGGACCTGGGCTGCCACGATCGCGGCGATGCCCCGCGTGGTGGCCCGGCACTCCGCGGCGAACCGGACCGGATCCCCGATCAGGGCAACCGCGCACAGGCACCGCCCGCCGTCCGGCGCCGCATAGGCCAGCCGGACGCTGGCCGGCTGCCCGCGACGCCGTCGCCGCCTCGACGTACCCGCCGTTGGCGGCGAGGTCGCCGTGTGCCGCGGACAGTGCGCTGAGCTGCGCAAGCAGCGCCATGATCAGCGGCCGCCCGCTGCGGGTGGGCGGCCAGGACGACTGGTTCCTCATTCGGACCGTGCTGCAGCGCAAGCGCGGCCCGGCAGCCGAAGAGGCCGACCAGGCCGCCGAGAATCACGGGCAGCGCGCCGACATCCGCATCGGCTCGCAGCACCTGCCCGGCGGCGAATTCCATGAGTTCGACGGGCAAGGCTGCCAGCTGCCCGATTTCGGCAGGCTCGACGTCCAGGCGGACGGCAGTTGCTGCCCGGCCCGCTGCCGGGCTAGCTCCAGATGCCCCCATGACGCCGCAATTTCACCTGCCCCGGTCTTTCGCGGCACGCAGTTCTAGAAAGCGCATATTCCCGTCGTTGACCAACCTTGGTGGAATATCCGCATTTTAGCGAAATACGCGCCAGGTAATTTCCCCGTTTCCGATCACTGACGTTACTACCCGGCGCAGGGCAGCACCAATCAGCGCCATCTGGGCTAGGCGTTCACACTGGCTTGCCGCCGCTATTAAGCGTCTTTACTGCCTTATCGGCAGGAAAACGCTGAACGTACTGCCCTGGTCTACGACGCTGCGCACCTCGGTGCTGCCGCCGTGCAGCTCGGTGATCGCCTTGACGACCGCCAGGCCGAGGCCGGTGCCCGGCAGGCCGGCCTTGCGTGCGTTGGAGGCGCGGACGAACCGGTCGAAGAGCTGCGGGAGCTCCGCTGCCGGGATGCCGATCCCGTTATCCGCCACGTCAATTCGCCATCGCTGGTCATCGTGGGTGGCCTTGACCCGGACACTGCCGCCCTCGGCGGTGTACTTGATCGCGTTGAAAAGCAGGTTGTCGAGCACCTGCCCGAGCCGCTCCGGGTCGGCCTGCAGGGACGGCCCGGCTCCGGCGTCGACACCCAGCGTGATGCCCCGCTCGGCCGCGCTTGCCGACGCGGAGCGGACCGCCTCCCCGACCAGGTCCGGCACCGAGACTGCCGCGAGGTCGAGCGGAAGGACGCCCTGCTCCAGGCGGCTGAGCAGGAGCAGTTCGGCCACCAGGTGGAGCAGCCGGTTTGCGTTCCTGTGTATGACCTCCAGCGAGCTGACGGTGTCGGGGGTCAGTTCCTGCTCATCGTCCATGATCAGCTCGGTGAACGACATGATCGAGGTCAGCGGCGTGCGGAGCTCGTGCGACATGGTGGAGATGAACTGCGTCTTGGCCTCGTCAAGCGCCTGCAGCCTGGCGTTCTGCTCGGCGAGCGTGGCCTGAGCGTGCTCGGCCGCCTCGCGGGCTCCTAGCTCAGCGGCGAGCAGCCGCTCACGTTGGTCGTAGAGCGCTTTGCGCTCCGAGATGTCCCAGACCAGCCACAGATCGCCGCGGTATTCGTCGTTGACGAGGACCGGCCAGTAGTCACATTCGAAGGTGCGGCCGTCCGCGCTCTCGATCTGCTCGCCGCTCACTGGCCGGCGGGCGGCGAAGGCGGCGCCGGTGCGATGGACGAAGCTGGCCGGGTCAGCGAACTCGTCCTTGATCCGGAGCACGATATCCGCCGCCGAGGTGCCGACGAGCTGCTCGATTGGCTCGCTGATGCCAAACAGGCCGCAGAAGCTCGCGTTGATCTGGGTGATGCTGCCGTTCTCGTCGGAGACCAGGATGCCGGGGATGGCGGCGGCGAGCAGGCTGTTCAGCCGCCCGGTCTGGTCGGCGAGGCTGCGCCGGGCGTCCCGCTCCGCGCTCAGCAGTCTTTCCCGCTCCGCCTCGGCCCGCTTGCGGTCCGAGATGTCAGTGGCCGCGCCGAGGAAACCGCTCGGCTGCCCGTCCTGGCCCAGGATGGGAACGACGGAAAGATGCACCCAGAGCTGGCTGTCGCCAGCCGGCTGGAGGCGGCAGTCGGTACTCAGTTCCCGGCCGGCCGCGGTCGCCTGCTCCCATTCCCCCGTCAGCCGCTCGACGTCTTCAGGATGGATACCGGCAGGCCAGACGGAGCCGATCGCTCGTGCCATGGTGATCCCGGTCAGCTCGCACCAGCGGACGTTGGCGAAGGTGTACATTCCGTCCACGTCTGTCTGGACGATGCCCACCGGGGCGAGCTGTGACAGCAGCCGGAACCGGTTCTCACTCTCTTGCAGAGCCTCATTGGCCCGCTCGAGCTCGCTAATGTCACGCAGGAAGCCGCAGAAGTAAACCTCGCCGTCGACCGTCAGCGGGACGCGGGTCAGGTCGACTCTGCGTTCCGTGCCATCAGCGCGGGTAATAGACAGGCGCTTATTGCCGCCGAATGCTTCCCTGTCGCCGGACGCCAGGTACATGCTGGTGCTCGCCATGAACCCTGGCCGGTCGCGCTCCGGGATGAGAACCTCAGCCATTCCCCGTCCCAGCGCCTCGTCGCGCCGCCAGCCGCTGAGCTGCTCTGCCGCCTTGTTGAATGCCACCAGCCGCCGGTCAGAGCTGGCGACGACGATCGCAACCGGCGACCCCTCGACGATCGCGAGCATGCGGTTCTGGCGCTCGGCCAGCTCAGCGGCGTCGTTGGCGTGCCGGATCTGGGCGGCCACGATTGCGGCGATACCGCGTGTGGCGGCCCGGCACTCCATGCCGAACCGGGCCGGCTCGCCGACCAGCGCGACCGCGCACAGGCATCGCCCATCGTCCGGGGCCGCGTACGCCAGCCTGGCGCTTAGCGGCTGCCCGCTACACATCAGCGCAGCCTCGAAGTACCCGCCCGTGGCAGCTAGGTCAGCGTGCGCCGCGGACAGGGTGCTGAGCTGGCCGAGCAGGTCCTGATCGGCAGCCGCCTCGTGCGGGTGGGCGGCGAGCAGGACCAGTTCCTCGCCCGGATCCTGCTGGAATGCAACTGCGGTGCGGCAGCCGAAGAGATTGGTGAGTGCGCCCAGGATCGCTGGCAGCGCGCCGACGTCGGCGTCGTCCCGCAGCACCTGGCCGACGGCGAATTCCACTAGGTCGACCGGCGACTCGGGCGGATGATCGGCCGCTGCCGCCAGTCCCGCTGAGCTAGGCCGAGATTCCCCCATGATGCCGCAGTCCACCTGCCCCGTGAGTTCACCGTCCGCATTGCCGGTAATCAGCCAATTTAGGGCCAAGAATTACATCGGCTGAGAATGTGCCATTCCAGCGCATACGTCTCGGGAAAATTATCCGTTTACCCCGTCGCCTTCAATGTTACCCGCAGCGGACTGCCGGAATCAGGCCCGGCTACGCGTTGTGTCCGGATTGCTGGCAGTCGGCTCCTGGCGGTCGGTCCCCAGCGCGGCATTGTGGTGGATTGCGCGATCGCGCAATCCACCACGTTGGGATTGCGGCGTCCGGCCGCGGATTCGGCACGTTGGCGGCGCGGGGACTCAGCGGGTTGGGCAACTGGCGTGCAGCGGCTCTAGCTCGAGCCGCTTGGCAGTCGTGCCGTCGCCGGAAGAAACGCCGCGCAGCCGCCTGCTCACCCAGGGCGCGGCGTGTTCCCGTGCCCACTGCGCGTCCACCCGGCGGGCAGCGAGCCAGGCGGCCGACCTGGCCGGCCAGGCGCCGGGACGCTCCATCGGCGGCAGTGGGTCACGCCAGTCCGCGTCCACCGGCAGCCCCATCACCTCGCAGGCCCGCAGCGCGACCCGGCGGTGGCCGTCGGATGCCAGGTGCAGCCGGTCCTGGCTCCACTCCCGCGGGTCGGTCAGCACGCTCATCGCCCACAGGTCCAGCAGGTGGCACCGGCGCCGGGCGGCGATCGTGCGCAGGTGCATGTTGTACACGGCGGCCTTGCCGCGGATCAGCCTGATCAGCGGGAACGCGCCGGGATCGAACCCGGCGACGACGATCACCTGGCAGCCGGCCTCGCAGAGCCGCGCCACGATGTCGTCGAAGGCCAGGGCGAGCGCGTCCGGGTCGGCGCGGGGCCGCAGCAGGTCGTTGCCGCCCGCGGCCACGCTGACCAGGTCCGGGCGCATCTCGATGGCGCGGGGCACCTGCTCATCGGCGACCTCGCGGACCACCTTGCCGCGGACGGCCAGGTTCGCGTAGCGGAAGCCGGGCGTGACCTCGGCGGCCCGCTCCGCGAAGCGATCGGCCCAGCCGCGCAGGCTGCCGTCCGCGCGCAGGTCATGCAGCCCTTCGGTGAAGCTGTCACCGAGCGCCGCGAACGAGCGAAAGCCGCTGTCCCCCCGATTTCCGGCCATACCGTCTATTTTGCCAGGCCGGGAGCGTGACCAGTGCTACCGGCCGGGCACCAGGCGGGGAGTTCCCGTTAAAAATCTGTTGTGAGAACTCGCGGCTGTGACTTTGCGTGAGGTTCGGCACCTGGGCATCGGCTTGGCGTCGCCCTTCGATCGTGGATCGCCATCCCTGGCCGGCCCGAGGCGTTGAAGACGATGCTGCGCTTGCGTTGCGCTTGCCGGTGTCCTTGCTGCCCGGTCGGGCGGGCGGTGACGCCGCTCCGCGTGCGCCGTCCGGCCGCGTCACCGCGCGAGTGCCGTGTATCTGCGGCTCTATGCACGCCGGATAACTGCGCTGTGCACGGCGAGGACGACGAGCGAAAGGGGCACGAAGATCCATAGCTGGAGGATGCTGTAGCGGCGCAGCTCCCGGCCTTTGTCCACGCCGGCCAGCTCAGCGCTGAGTGCGCCGGGCCGGCTCAGCGCGATCGCATACGCGGCCAGCGGAGCGTAATTAAGGCCAGCGCCGATCATCCAGATCCCGAGCACGCGACCGCCGGGACCGGAGGCGGATGCCGCGAGCCAGCTGCCGAACGCCACCGAGACAACCGCTGCGGCGACGAACTCCGCCAAGATGATCCGGCGGCGGCGCGTCGTGCCCCGGGCGCCGTACATGTCGATCGCCGCGAGCCGCCGTACGTTCATGCCAGCCATGCTGTCATCGGCAGGCGGACCCCAGGAAGACTCAGCTGCCAGACCATCCCGCCTGGCACGTATCACGTGCCCAGCCGCGCTGAAACCGCCTGGTCGCAGCGGTCCAGGCCAGGAATCGTTGCTCAGTCACAGAACCTTGGTGCTTAGGGCCGACGTGTCGGCATAGCTCGGCAACACGTGCTTGTGCAGCCCGCATGTTTCAGGCGAAACAAGAGACCCACCGATTGGGCAGACTGGTCCCATGACTGCTCCAGCGAGCTACCCTGAACCGCCCGCGCCGACGTTTCTCTTCGACCTTGACGGCACGCTGATCGACAGCGTGTACCAGCACGTGATCGCCTGGCGGCACGCGCTGTCGCGGCTGGACATCGATCTCTCGGTGTGGCGGATTCACCGGCGGATCGGGATGAGCGGCGGCCTGTTCGTGTCCGCCCTGATGCGCGAAACCGGCATTTCGCTGTCCGCAGCGGACATCGAGATGCTGCAGGAAGCGCATGCGGCGGAGTATACGAAGCAGGCAGACTCCGTGCGGCCGCTGCCCGGTGCGGCTGACCTGCTCGGGGCACTCACCGCCCGGAAGGTGCCGTGGATGATAGCGACAAGCGGCCGGATGGCAACGGCTCGGCTCGCGCTGCCGATGCTCAGGCTGCCAGCGGACACCTTCATGGTGACCCGCGACCTAGTGCGGCGCGCCAAGCCCGACCCGGACCTGTTTCTTGCCGCAGCAGCCCAGCTCGGCGTGAATGCGCGGGACGCGATGGTGGTCGGCGACAGTGTCTGGGACCTGCTGGCGGCACGGCGGGCCGGGGCGATCGGCATCGGGCTGATGTCGGGCGGGTACGGCCGCGAAGAACTCGAGCGGGCCGGCGCCTACCGCGTCTACGCCGACCCGGCCGAGATGCTGGCCAGGGCCGACGAGCTCGGCGTCCGCGACCTGGCCGGGCTGACCGTGCCCTGATCGGCCGACTCGGGCTCGGATCGGCCGACCTGCCGGTAGCCGGCTGCTCCAGTCGCAAGCGCTGTAGGCCATACGTTCGCAGTCGCTCGATGGCCGGGCCTTCACAGTGCGCGGCGGCTTTGGCCTGCTTTCCGGTAGAGCGCTGGCGAAGCGACAGGGTTGCACGCAGGGCGCGTGCGCGTAGGCAAAAGGTCAGCGGCGCAGCGCATGCCCTGGGATGTGGGGACCGGGGCGTGGTCCGCAAACCTGGCATGCGACCTACTATGGCCGCGCCAAGACGACGACGATCAGCCCTGACACGACCATGAGCGAGCCCGCCCAGGTCAAAAAGTTGGCGCGTTCGTGCAGGACGAGGATGCTCATGGCCAGGATTCCGATATAACCGAGGGCGTTGAATGGATAGGCGACGCTCAGCGGCACCCGGGACAGCGTGACGAGCCAGGCCATCGCCGAGATGCCGAAAACCACCAGTCCGAGCAGCACCCACGGCGAGGTAGCCGCGCCGACTGCGAGCGAGCTGCCGGACTGGGCCGCACGACTTAACGCGATCTGCATGCCGTGTTTGAGCATTACCTGGCCGACAGCGGCGGCGGTTACAGCGAACAGCAGCAGCGCCGTAGTTGCTACAGACAAGCGATGCCTCCTCGGTGCTTCTTCATGATTCAGACACCCCGTCCCTTGGCGTTCCAGCGGCTGCGTGGCCGCGGTCGTCGAGAGCGTGGCTCCGTGCGTAATCCGACGAAGGTGGCTACCTGCGTCAGACGACTTCGGCATGGACCGTGTCCTTCGCGTGCGGGGTCAGCGTCAGGATGTACTGGTAGCCAAACAGAGTCGGCCGGATGCGGACCAATTGCTTGTCGATCTTGCGAAGAGTCCGGAGTTTCCGGCCATCCGCCTCGGAGATGGCCGGAAGCGGCAGTCCAGTCGCCTGCTCCTCCAGGATGTCGAATCCGCTGGCGCGGACCAGTCGACGCAGGGTCGCGCGGGTGAAGAAACGCAGATGAGTCTCGTCCAGGATGCCCCGGCGGTCGTACCCGAACAGGCCAGTAACAGTCCTCGCCCGGGGATACCAGTGCGCGAAGTTCGGAACGGAGAGCAGCAGCTGGCCGCCTGGCCGCAGTACTTTGTGCATCTCGCGCAGTATCTCGCCGGGGCGCGACAGGTGCTCGATGACGTCTGCGGCGACAATGATGTCGAAACCCTTACCCACCTCATCCGGGATGCCCTCTTCGAGGCTGGCCTTGACGAAGTGGTCGGTGCGTTCGCGCACGCCCGGGATTTCCAGGTGGTCCACGCCGGTCACCTCGTGACCTGCGGCCCGGGCGTGGGCCGCGAAGAGGCCGCCGGAACAGCCTAGGTCGAGAATGCGGGAGCCCGGCAGGCCGGCCAGCTTTCCCAGGATTACCGCGTGCGAGGATCCGTCACCTTCTTTGAAGGCATAGTCCTGTGGCTTTGGAACCCATTCCGAGGTCCCGAATCCCATAGACACCAGCCGGTACTCGAGTACGTCCTTGACCACATCCTTGGCGTAGCGCATACCGTTGACGTAGCAGATCTCATCGCCGTAATAGGTAGGAATCGGAATTTCCAGGATCCGCTTCCCGGAATGTAGAAGCTGAACGATAATTTGCGTATCGAAGTCGAAATCGTCGGTATTGTACTCGAACGGAATGTCCAGCAGTGCCTTAGTGCTGTAGGCCCGGTACCCAGAATGGAACTCGGTCAGCTCAGTACCGAGCAGCGCATTCTCGACATGAGTGAGGATTCGGTTGCCGACCAGCTTGTAGAACGGCATCCCGCCGCGGCGCGCAGCTCCCCCGTCCATCATGCGAGAACCCATCACAGCATCGCATTCGCCCCGCTCCAACGGGGCCACCATCTCCGGAAGCAACTCCGGCGCGTACTGGCCATCCCCGTGCAGGAGCACCACGATGTCGAGCCCGCGCTCCAGCGCCAGCTTGTATGCCGCCTTCTGATTACCGCCATATCCGAGATTCTTGGTATGTCGCACTACCAAGGTCCGCGGAGTGTCAGGTCGCTCGGCCCAGGCTTTACCGTGGGCGAAGGTGTCGTCGTGGCTCGCGTCGTCGAGCACGATCACCTCCGCGATCCGCTCCCGGAAGCCCACCGGGACTCGGTCCAGCGTCGCACGCAGGGTTGACTCGGCATTGTAGGCAACCACGAGGATGCCAATGCGAGAGCGACCACCGCCGTCACTCAGACTTCTACGCTCTGCCTGACGAGCCGAAGGCATCATGAAGAGTCTCTCCGCTCCCCCGTTTGCGGACGCACCCAAAAAGCTTATCCCCAGTGTGGGCTACGCTTAACGTTCAAACACAAATCCTGTCTAAATAAATAGCTCGCCATCAACGTCTTAACAACAGTTATCTGACAAGCGCGGCAACTTTGCCATCATCTCCAATCAGGACATGTATTATCAGGGCTCGCCAAACAGATTAATTCCTGCAATAATTCGCACATCAAGAAATGGGCTGATTGGCATATATCTTAGAACTTACTGGCCTGGCTAGAATGTTCAGGAAGAGCCGAACGGTGCCAGGAATCTCAGTGCGCCTGGCTAAGTACGGCCCCGCCGCCACCCACTGGGGTGAGCCGGGCACCATAGACGTTTACTGTCCCGTTGCCTGGAGACCACACCCGGATCTCTAGACGTTCGCCCGGCGGCGGTACCGCGAAATCCGCCCGGAACGGGCCCCACCCTGAATAGGCCCTGGCACGGTAGGGCGTGGTGGCATCTACCGGCAGGGCAATCGACTCGACTCCGGTCGTGGCCGGGACGCTCCGCCTGGCGAGCAGTACGTTGCCGGTGTCATTCCAGACCTCGATGTTCACTGGCCCGGTCGCGGACAGGCTGACCAGGGCCTGGTACCGGCCGGAGGGGTCTTGCCAGGCCATTCCATCGGCCGCATAGCCCTTGCGACCGGCCGCCGTCATATGCCAGGTACCTTCTGGCCCGGTCATGACGGGCCTGCCAACCAGGCCGGGGGTGATCGGTGCGGCCCACGCAGGGACGGGCGTCGACTCACCTGGCACGGTGATCGCGTGCACCCCGGCCGGCGGGTGCCAGCGGAATAGCCATACCCCGTTCGCGTGCGTGATCAGCGTGGCGTGCAACGGGCCTGCCAGTTCGCCGATGAGCGCCATCGCGCTTGCTGTGCTCTGGATTTCGATGCCCACCAATGGCGCGATGACGAACCAGTTCTCGCCGCTGGTGACCGGGATTGCTCCGCGTCCTAGCACCCGTCTCACATTGATCCTGCCGCTGAAAGGCCCCACCATCCCCTGAGAAACGATCACTTCCGCGGAGTGCGGGACCCGCGCCTCGATGCCGGCCAGCGCGGCCGCGGCCGGAGCGGAGACCCGCAACCACTGCCCGGGCGTGCGCGGCCCCCATACCGCCGCCCACCCAAGCGCCTGGGCAAGGATGAGGACGGTGACGATCATGGCCGTCCTGCGGCTGCGTCGGGCAAGCCAACCGAGGACAGTCACTGTGCCGATCGGCAGCAGCACATAAATCGGCAGGGACTGAAACAGCGGTTCGGCGAACAGGAACCCGCGGCTGAGGTTATTCGCGAGCAGGACTACAAGGATGAGGGGCAGCAGGATCACCGAGCCTAGCCCCAAGAAGCCGGCCGGTGCGAGGTTAGCTACCATATCGGTCCGCTTCGTCCACAGCGTCTGCAGCATCCGGGCCGGGTGGGTGGCAACCCCGATAGCCAGGCCAGCGAAAGTAAGCTTGGAGTGGTAGCTACCGGGGACCAGGTAACCGTAGTGGTATACGAGCGGAACCCCAACGTCGCCGTGAATGGCCACGATGAGCAGCGAATATCCAGCACCGACCAGCACCATTGCGGCGCCAGTCAGGCGGGAACGACGGTCGGCCAGCACCCCGCCCAACCCGATACCGACGACATAGGTGGCACTTGGGGCGCCGGAGACCAGGATCGGCGCCACCCAGGCCCATGCTCGGCGTCTACCGTTGGAAAGGTCTCGCGCCAGCAGGACAGCAAAGGGAATGGCGAACGGTTCTGTGTGGACGTCGAAGGAGACCGCCCACCAGATCCACGGGTTGGCGACGAGCAACACTAGGCCCACGCCGGCAAGCCAGGCCGCATCCCGCTCCCGGCAGCGTTCTCTCGCCACCTGGCACATCCAGGTGAACGCCACCGCTTCCGCTCCCGCGATACCGATGTCCTGCAGCCAGAGCAGAAGCACGTCATGCGGCCAGAGCCAGTAGATCGGGGCGAGCACCCATATCCCAAACTCGCTGTCGTTCCGCCAGAACGGAATGCTCTCTACGGTGCTGTAGGGATCGAGGTCCCCGTGCGCGATCAGGTACCACGCCTGGTGATAGGCGGCGAAGTCCCATGTCAGCGCGAACCTGTGGTAGAGAATCGCGCTCCAGACCAGGAATCCGGCCAGTTGGACGCCCAGCACGACATAACCGATGCGCCGCACGCGCAGCAACGGGCCGTCGATAGAGGGCTGCGTCTGGGGCGCGGCGGGGTCGGCCGTCGTGGTCGTCCTGGTCATAGCGGAACCTCACGGCGAGGATCGGCGAGTAGCCGTAGGGGTAGGAGGACGTTGGGTTCACCAGGTTTGCCTCGAAGTAGACGGGGTCGCTACTGCCGACCGGCGAATGGATCGTGAAGGTCGCCACGCCCGCTGCGTTCGTGAGCGCCTGGATTGGCGTCTGTCCGGGCAGGCCCTGACTGATGACGGCCTGGCTGAACTGAAGCCCGCGCTGGTCGTAGATCACCTGGCCGAGGTAAACGGGCACGTTGGCCACTCGCATCGGCTCGTCGAGGTGGTTCACGATCTCAGCACGCACGGTGATCTGCTGTCCTCTGGCGACGAGGTGGTCGATGGTCGCCGGCCGGAGAACCGCCCGCCACGAACTGGCCAGGTAGGCGTCGGTTCGGCTGACCGACGCGGGGCCACGTGAGAAGGCGAGGACCTGGAAACCGTTGCTGATCGACGGCATGGCGAAATAGCTGGGGGCCTCGATCGTGTAACTGGCTCGCTGATGCGGCCCGAGCACGGCAGGGCCGTGTGCACGGCGCCAGAAGGCGGTCATGGACATGCCGTCCTCGACGGTGAAGGCGGGCCGCACGCTGCGTCCGGTGACGTTGGTGACGGCCAAGGTCAGCCGCTGCACCGTGGCCAGCTGGCCGGTCGTGCGAACTGACCGGATCGAGATCATCAGCGGGCTTGCGCTGGTGAGCGCGGCGACGACCGCCACGGCGCTAGCCCCGATGCCACCGAGGACCACCCATCGCCAGCGCTGCCAGCAGGCTGAGACCGGCGGGCGCCGGGTAGTAGCCGCAGCTGCGATCGCCGCCGGGATCAGCATCACCAGGTAGCTGCCAAACGAGCGGGTGGCAAAGAACAGGACGATCGACGGGAGGAGGAAGGCGGCGGGCTTGAGCGCCGGGTAGGTGGCCAGATAACAGGCGAAAATCGCGGCGAAGACGACCACCGCGGCGATGGTGTAGGCGCGCAGCGATCCGCCGCCTACGGGGAGCGACAGGCTGAGGCTGATCAGACCCTGGCCCGCCGGGACGGACTGGGACGAAAACGGCGTGAGAACCCCGCGCAGCCACGCCGATGGCGCGGAGAGCAGGTAGGGCAGGTTCGGCACGAGGAAGGCTGCCGCCGCGATGCCGAGGTACCTCAGGCCATCGCGGACCGCCTGGTTCCGGCCATGCGCACGCCGGGACTCCAGCACGATGCCAGCCACGACGAACGGGACCACCAGCCACGGCGTCTGCTTCACCGCCATCGCGAGTCCCATGAGAATAGGCCCCCGCCAGGCCGCCGGGCCGCGGGTGTCGGCGAACCGGTCCCATCGCACGGCGGCGCCCACCAGCAGTGGCACGAACAGGAAGTCGGTGATCCCGCCGACCGCATAGCCGATGTACACGTCCAGGCTGACCACCACTGCCGCCAGCGGCGCCAGCTCGCGCGGCAGCACGGCGTACAGGACCACGGCGCCCAGCGCCCAGGCGGCGACCTCGGCCCAGACGGCTGCCTGGGTGGTGATACCGAGCGCGAGTAGTGGCAGGTAGGCCTCGAAGGACAGTGCAGGGTAGGACAGCGTGGTGACCGGATTGCCGTTCAGCTGAAAGGTGTAGCCGTTCGGGGATACGTGGAACAGCGGGAAGGCGGGGGCCATGGAGTGCAGGTACGGATTTATGCCATGCAGGGCCAGCTGCGCAGCGTACTGGTCGAAGGCGATCTCGTCGGTGCCGTAATCGGGAGCGATGAAGACCTGGAAGTAGCTCCACAGGACCAGGGCGACCAGCACCGCGAGTAGCACGGCCCAGCCAATCTGCTGCTGGCGCCTGCTCCCGAGCACCGAGTCGGGGAGCCAGGCCGCGACGATGGCAAGCAGCCCGAGTAGCCCGAGCAGGACCACCGGGATGGCTAGCCACGAGGCAAAGGTGAGATACCCGGACAGCCGGAACGACCAGGTGACGAGGAAGACGCCGGCCAGCGTCCGCAGCGCACGACCGGGCCACGCCGTCCCGTCACCGTCGGCGGCACCTGTCGCTGGTTGCCTGGCACGATCGAGGGTGGCCACCGCGCCGCCGGTGTCAGGCCAGACGGCAGGCGGCGTGATGAAGGCATCAGCCAGCCGGCTGGCCGTGACCCGGTGCCGTCCACCGGTGTGCCTTATCACCTCGTGGTCTGGACGGCGCTAGACCGCGAAAACCTGAATGTTGCCATAGCCTGCCGTCCCCACCACTTCGAAAAGTTGACTCCCGCTAGCGGAGACCAGCACCTCCACACAATGACTCGGTGCCGGCAGGACGCGGCGCACGCTTTCGGTGGCGACATCTACGACCGCGATGTTGGCCACGGCATCGGTGCCCTTCAGCACGTACAGCTGGCTGCCGTCCGGGCTCAGGGCAAGGGACAGGCCAGGATCATGCCCGGCGCTGAATCTCGCCATAACCTTGCCGTCAGAGATTGAGATCTCGCTGACGTTTCCGTCTCGCTCCAGAACGTAGAGCAGGGCCTGCTGAACATCGGGCACGATGGAAACCGTGTCGGTCGGCACCGGGATCGTTCCCCTTTTCCGGCCGTTCTGCGAATTCACGATCGTCACGCTGGCCGAGTTTGCCCAGCCGGTCAGGACATAGAAGGTAGTGCCGTCACTTCCCACTACAACATCGCGGGCCGGCGCGGGAAGGGCCACGGTCCGGATGACCTTCGTGGTGCGGCCGTCCAGCAATTCGAGCGCCCCAGCGCGGTTGGTCCCCATCGCGACGCCGAGCACACCCGTCGACGATTCAGCCAGCGAGCGCGCGGCACCGCTGACCGAAACGCTGCCCGAAACCTGCCCGCTAGAGGAGTCCATTTCAAACAACCCAGTGCTATGCCCGCCAGCGAGCGCCCAGATGATCCCGTTCGACTGGGGCACAGTCGCAGCCAGGATGCGCTTCGGCGCGCGGACAACGCGCTCCGGCATGATCCTCGCCGAGGTCTTTAAACTCGGAGTGCCGCTCCCGCTGCAGGCAGCAAGCATGAGTGCCACCGACATGACTCCTATGACCACCGCCGTGCGGCGTGCCGCACCCGTCATGGCATGCTTCCTTCCCCTTGTTGCTCATTTACCGGAGTTTGCGTGTGCGGCCACCGGCCGCAGTTCGGGGTTGCGTTTAAGGAACCGCCTGCAGCCACCCGGTCGCCAGCACGCCGAGGCCGGGTGCAGGCGATCCGGCCGGCGCGAAGAAAGCCCGTGCGAGGATTTCCACACCCACCTGATGGTTGCCGGCCGCAGTGAAATGCACCCGCCGACGTCCGCTGACATGCCTCAGCACCGCGAAGTCCTGTTCGTGCTCGCTGCCGAAGATGATGACGTCCGTGTGCCCATGATCGGCGTCGAGTGGCACGCGCACGAAACGGGTGCCATTCCAGACCACGAAAAGATCCCCGGCATTGATCCTGTGCGATTTCAGGATGAGGTGCAGTGGCTTGCCGAAGTGGCCCGTGTAGGTCTGCCCGTCCACCTGGATGAGAACACCCACGCCGCTGAAGGCTCGTTCGTGCCGGAAACCGGCGTTTCCGATTTCCCTGACATCCGGTGCGGTGAGCGTGATCTGCACCGGGATCGGGAAAGCTCCCCTTGGCACCCGGAGCGTAACCAGGACGCCGTCGACTCTGACCGGCCCGATGGTCCCTCCCGAGGGACCTATCGTCACGCTGGTAACGACACGAAAATAGCCACCAGGAACCGGCGGCGGAGGCGGCGGAGGCGGCCCATAACCCTGCGCCGCGAGAGCCAGGCCGGAACTGGCGAGCGCCAAGGCGGCACCCCCCAGGCCCACCATGGCAAGTCGCTGAACCAGCCTGCACCGCCGCATCCACGGCATCATGAGTTCCCCCTGTCCCCCTGCAGACGCCGGATAGCGTATACCCTCCGGACACCGAGAGTAACGCGACGCTACGAAATGTAATCTCAGGACGTGTTGCGGCCGCATGACACAGTTCTCCGCGTCCCTATCGCCGCCTTGCGTCTCCTGTGCCTGGAAGAAGCGCTGGCCTCTCGGCATGGGGGACGCGTTTGGCCGATTCCGAGCAATCACCTGGTCGGAGCCACCGCGGGGAGAGGCTGACACCCGTCACCACCCGCCCGGGCCCTGGTGCGAGTTACAGGATTCGCTTGACACGGGGGCTGTACGGGCAACATATTTAACTAAATCATTCTGAAATAAGGTGGTTATGAATGGTGCCTGACCGGCTCAGCCTGGTGTTCGGGGCGCTCGCGGATCCGATCCGGCGGGCGATCCTGACCCGGCTGACCGAGGGAGACGCGACCGTCGCCGAGCTCGCCGCGCCGTTCAGCGTGTCGCAGCCGGCGATCTCCCGGCACCTCAAGGTGCTCGAGCATGCCGGGCTCATCTCCCGCACCCGCCGGGCGACAGCCCGGCTCAGCCACCTGGACGCCGAGCCGCTGCGCGACGTGACCACCTGGCTGGCCCGGTACCAGCGGTTCTGGGACGAGAGCCACGAGCGGCTGGACGAACTCCTCGCCGCGCTGCAAGGCGACCAGCAGGACGACCCCGGCCGCGGCACGGCGGTCCGAGCGAAAGGAACCAGCGATGGGTAAGACGCAGATCACCGCCGAGCCCGGCATTCCGCAAATCATCATCAGCCGGGAGTTCGACGCGCCGCGGGACCTGGTGTTCCGCGCCTACACCGACCCGGAACTGCTGCCTCTGTGGCTCGGCCCGCGCGACCTCACCATGAAGATCGAGGAGTTCGATGTCCGCGACGGCGGCAAGTGGCGGTATGTCGCCACGGACGCGGACGGCAACGAGTACGGCTTCCACGGGGTATTCCACGGCAACCCGTCACCGGATGCCATCGTGCAAACCTTCGAGTTCGAGGGCGCCGCGGGTCACGTCTCGCTGGATACCTATACCTTCGAGGACCGGCGCGGCCGCACACTGGCGCGCTCGGTGTCGAGCTTCCAGTCGGTCGAAGACCGCGACTGGATGATCGCATCCGACATGGAAAGAGGCGTCCGGGACTCCGGCGAGCGCCTGACGGAACTGCTCGCCAAGCTGCAGGCCAGCTGACTGACGACGCGCCACGGCGCAGGGAGGACGAGCTGATGCTGCTCGACGGCAAGAACGCCGTGATCTACGGAGCTGGCGGCTCGGTCGGTGGCGCAGTGGCTCGTGCCTTCGCTCGCGAAGGGGCACGGGTACACCTCGCCGGTCGGACGCGCGCACCGCTGGAAGCGCTCGCCAAGGAGATCCGGTCCTCCGCCGGGACCGGACCGACGGCTGAGGCAGTAGCCGAGACGGCGGTCGTCGACGCGCTGGACGAGAATGCGGTCGACGAGCATGCCGACGCGGTGGCAGCGGCGGCGGGCAGCCTTGACATCTCCGTCAACCTCATCTCCCATGGCGACGTACAGGGAACGCCGCTCGCCGGGATGTCCCTGGCTGACTTCGAGCGGCCGATCGTGACCGCTGTGCGGACGACATTCCTGACCGCGCGGGCGGCGGCCCGCCACATGGCCAGGCAGCGATCAGGGGTGATCCTGATGTTCGGCGGCTACGGGGATCCGGTGCCCCGGGTGGGCGGGCTGCAGGTCGCTTTCGGCGCGCTGGAATCGCTGCGGCGCGCGCTCGCGTGCGAACTCGGGCCATCCGGCATCCGCGTCGTCACCCTGCAGACGGGCGGGATACCCGAGACCCTGCCCGGGGACTTCGGCGGCCGTCAGGGGATCGTCGACAGCATCACCGGGCGGACCATGCTCGGGCGAGCCGCCACCCTGGCAGACGTGGGCCACGTAGCTGCCTTCGCCGCCTCCGACCAGGCTCGCAGCATCACCGCGACGGCGATCAACATCACCTGTGGATCCGTTGCCAGCTAGCGGTCCGCCAGGAAGACACCTACCGGTCCTCTCTGCCGCCAACGACTAGGCATAAATCGCCAGCGCGGCGCGGGCCGGGGCCAGAAATGCGGCAAGGAAGTCACGCTGAAATCGCAATAACAGACACTAAGTAATCTTTTCCGGTACCAGCAAAAGCCATCTTCCTGAGGTAAGTAAATAATGGCCGAGTGAATTATTTCCGCGAGTCAATGAATTGTGGATGATGGTCATTAGCGCCGCAGCTGTAAAGACCGGCGCCCGCGCACGTCAGGCAGCACCGACCTGGAGAATGCCAGCCATGTCGGGCATCTGACAATCGCGCTAGTTCAGGAGGCGCATAATGACCACGCCAGGACGTCTCGCCGTCGCCGCTGACGGTCGCATCACCGGGCCGGCGAAGATCAGCTACAACACGCCATTCCCGACAAACAACGGCTCCTTTGGGTCCGGGGCGATGCAGGGCGTGGTGATGCACACCATGGTCGGCAACCTGCCCGGCACGATCGCGCTGTTCAACAATCCGGCCCCGGCGGGGACCCCAGCCGGGCGGTCAGCGCGCATTTCGGCATCGACCAGCAGGGGAACATCTTTCAGTTCGGGCCGATCGGCAAGGGCTGGATCGCGTGGGCGCAGGTTGCCGGCAATCTTGCCTGGTACTCCATCGAGCACGCCGACAACGGCGACACGGAGAACCCGCTGACCGACGCGCAGATCACCGCCTCCGCCCAGCTCGTCGAGGTCCTGTCCCGGTTCGCCGGCTTCCCCCTCCGGGTCACCAACAGCACGACGGGCAAGGGCTACGGCACGCACGTCATGGGCGGCGCGGCGTGGGGTGGCCACACCTGCCCGGGCCCAGGGCCCCGCGCCGGGCAGCGGGCGGGGATCATCGCGCTGGCGAAGGCGATCCGGGCCGGGAGTGCGCCGCCGCCGGCCGGGCCGACCCGGGCGGAGGCGGTGGCCGCCGCCAAGCTCGTCACCGCCTTCGTCAAGGCGCACTAACTCGCCGGCGCTGCAGCCGGGCGACGTCAGGCCACGATCTCCAGTCGATGGTCCCGATACGCCGGAAGGGCTCCGCTGACCAGATATCAGCCGCCGGCCATGGCCCCGACGACCAGGAACGGCTCCGCTCCCGCCACGACGGGGGCGGGAAGCGGAGCATCCGGCGGCTGGTGGGACAGGTCCTGCTCGCAGGCGAAGAACCGGACGAAGGCCCGGCGCTGGCCGGTGGCCTGGTCGCGGATCGTCCCGCGCAGCTCGGGATAACGCGCTTCCAGCGCATCGAGCACCGAGCACTGCGTGACGTCACCGTCGACGGACAGCTCCACCTCGCCATCGAGCCGGGCGAGCGTCCGCAGGTGAGCAGGAAGAACGACCCGTATCACGGCAGCGTCTGCACCTCGACGGACAGCACGGCAGGAAGATCCCGCACGATCGGCGCCCAGCTGTCCCCGGCGTCGGGCGATGCGTACACCTGCCCGCCGGTGGTGCCGAAGTAAACGCCGCAGGAGTCGAGCGAGTCGACGGCCATCGCGTCGCGCAGCACGTTCACGTAGCAATCGCGCTGCGGGAGCCCGTCGGTGAGGGCCTCCCACTCGTCGCCGCCGGTCCGGCTCCGGTACACGCGCAGCCGCCCGTCCGGCGGGTAGTGCTCGGAGTCGCTCTTGATCGGAACGACGTAGATGGTGTCCGGCTCGTGCGGGTGGACGTCGATCGGGAAGCCGAAGTCGCTCGGCAGGTTGCCGCTGACCTCGTGCCAGGACCCGCCGGCGTCGTCGCTGCGCATGACGTCCCAGTGCTTCTGCATGTACAGCACTTCCGGGCGGGCCGGATGCATGGCGAGGTTGTGCACGCAGTGGCCGACCTCGGCGTCCGGGTCCGGGATGCCCTCGGACTGCAGGCCGTGGTTGACCGGCCGCCACGACTTGCCCGCGTCGTCGGTGCGGAACACTCCGGCGGCCGAGATGGCGGCGAACATCCGCCCGGGATGGCTCGGGTCGAGCAGGATCGTGTGCAGGCACATCCCGCCGGCGCCCGGCTGCCAGGACGGCCCTGATCCGTGTTCGCGCAGCCCGGCGAGTTCCTGCCACTCCTTGCCGCCGTCGACCGAGCGGAACATGGCGGCGTCCTCTACCCCGGCATAGACCGTGTCCGGGTCGTCCAGCGAAGGCTCCAGGTGCCAGACGCGAGCGAACTCCCACGGGTGCGGCGTGCCGTCGTACCACTGGTGCGTGCCCGGTACGCCGTCGTAGCTGAACTCGTTGCCTGCCGACTGCCACGTCTGGCCGCCGTCGTCGGAGCGCTGGATCTGCTGCCCGAACCAGCCGCTGGACTGTGACGCGTACAGCCGGGCCGGATCGGCCGGCGATCCCTTGACGTGATAGATCTCCCACCCGCCGAAATGCGGGCCACTTACTTCCCACTGGTCGCGCTTCGCGTCTGCCGTCAGCACGAACGCGCCCTTGCGCGTGCCCACCAGGACCCTTACACCGCTCATCGAGACTCCCTTCCGGTTGGCCCGGACGCCAATGACGATACAGTCCCGCGCTGACAGAATCCCAGGCAAGACGAGGCCTCCGCTTATGTCCAGCGGGCTGCCACACGCAGCACCGACTGTTACGACTGCCGCCAGGCGGCGAATTCATCGGCCGCCGCGAACGCAACTTTGAAACGCACGGTTCATGGCGGCGTGGCTGGAAGCTGCGGAAGCTGCCGGACGGCCGGCGCCTGAGGCGTCGCTCCGGGCGGCTGGTGCCTGACCCGCTCAGCTGGCTCCGGTCGGGCGGCGGCTTCTTGTCGGACCCGTCCCATAACCTCGAGTCGTGACCGTGCACGAGCTTTCCCGCCTCGACGCGCGCCGCATTGCCGTGCGCGCGCAGCTGCTGGATCGGCTGCGCCCGGCCGGGCTGCTTGACGTGGTGCGCCAGCTGACCCTGCTGCAGATCGATCCGGTCGCCGCGATCGCGCCGAGCGCCGATCTGGTGGCCTGGAGCCGCCTCGGGTCGTCATACTCGCCGGCCGAGCTCGATACCGCGCTTGCGGACCGGGCGCTGCTCGAACTGCGGGCGATGATCCGGCCCAGCGAAGACCTGGCGCTCTACCGCGCGGACATGGCCGCCTGGGCCCGGGCCGAGCCCGGGGAGCTGCCCGGCTGGCGGGCGTCCCGCCGCGACTGGGTGCGGGCCAACGACGCGTGCCGCCTGGACATCCTCGACCGGCTCGGCTGCTCGGGGCCGCTGCCGTCGCGCGATCTTCCTGACACCGCCGTGGTGCCGTGGCAGTCGACCGGGTGGACCAACAACCGCAACGTCACGCAGCTGCTTGAGCTCATGGTGCTGCGCGGCGAGGTCGCGATCGCCGGGCGGCGGGGCAGCCACCGGCTGTGGGACCTGGCGACCCGGATCTACCCGGATGACCCGGTTATCCCCCGGGATGAGGCGCTGCGCATCCGCAACGAGCGGCGGCTGCGGGCGCTGGGCATCGCCCGCGCCCGAGGCCCGGAATGCCCGGTCGAGCCGGCCGACGTGGCCGAGGCGGGCGAGCCCGCCGTGGTGGCCGGGGTCAAGGGCACGTGGCGAGTCGATCCTTCCCTGCTTGGCCAGCCGTTCTCGGGGCGTGCGGCACTGCTGTCCCCCTTCGACCGGCTGATACACGACCGTAAGCGCATGGTCGAGCTCTTTGAGTTCGACTACCAGCTGGAGATGTACAAGCCCGTTGCCAAGCGCCGCTGGGGGTACTTCGCGCTGCCGATCCTGTACGGCGACCGGCTGGTGGGGAAGCTCGACGCCACCGCCGACCGCAAAGCCGGGGTGCTGCGGGCCGGCGCGGTCCACCAGGACGTGCCGTTCGACGCGGCCATGACCGCCGCGGTCGATAGCGAGATCAGGGACCTGGCTCACTGGCTCGGGCTGGACCTCACGCTGCCCGGCTGACTGAGTACCTGAACCGGCTGAAACGGACCCTATGAGCACGGCCTTGCACTGCCGCGGAAACGCGCTCGGGGGGTTCCGGGGGGCGTCCCCCCCGGGCTAGCACTGCCGCGGAAACGCGGCCGCCGCTGGCGGCCGGACAGCGCGGCAGGCCCGCGCCGCATGGGTTCTGTTAGGGATCATGACCGGCCTGCATGGGTCGCGTAAGGGCCGGCAGAATCGCCCGGTTCCGGGGGTTACCTGACGTCATACGCATGCGACGCCTAGGAGGGCTTCCGTGTCCGACGTCATCTACATCGGGCTGACGATCCTCGTGTTCGTCGCGCTCTTCCTGCTGGTGAAGGGGGTTGAGCGCTTTGAGCGCTGAGAACCTGATCGGCCTGATCGCCGGCGATCTTGCTGACCGTCTACCTGTTCGTGGCCCTCGTCCTGCCTGAGAGGTTCTGATGAATAGCGCCCTTGCGGGCTGGCTGCAAGTCGGCCTGCTCGTGCTGGCCCTCGCCGTCTGCTACAAGCCGGTCGGCGACTACATGGCCCACATCTTCACCACGGACAAGGACTGGCGGGTCGAGCGCAGGCTGTACAAGCTGATCGGCGTCGACCCGAAGGCCGACCAGAAGTGGTCAGCCTACCTGCGCAGCATGCTGGCGTTCTCGCTGGTCAGCGTTCTGTTCCTGTACGCACTCGAGCGGCTGCAGCACTACCTGCTGCTGTCGCTCGGGATGGCCAACGTGCCGCCCGCGCTGGCCTGGAACACCGCCGCCTCGTTCGTGACCAACACCAACTGGCAGAACTACTCCGGCGAGTCCACGATGGGCTACCTGGTGCAGATGGCCGGCCTGGCGGTGCAGAACTTCCTGTCCGCCGCCGTCGGCATCGTGGTCGCGATCGCGATGGTCCGCGGGTTCATCCGGTCCAGGACCGACAAGCTCGGGAACTTCTGGGTGGACGTGACCCGGATCACGATCCGGTACCTGATCCCGCTGGCCATCGTCGGCGGGCTGATCCTGGTGGCAGCCGGCGCGATCGACAACTTCAGCAGCTACCACACCGTCACCACCCTGTCCGGCGCGCACCAGACGATCGTCGGCGGGCCGGTGGCCTCGCAGGAGGTCATCAAGGACGCGGGGAACAACGGCGGCGGCTTCTTCAACGCCAACTCCGCGCACCCGTTCGAGAACCCGAACCCGTTCACGAACTGGTTCGAGATCTTCCTGCTGCTGCTGACCGCGTTCTGCCTGCCGCGGACCTTCGGCAAGATGGTCAAGGACAACCGGCAGGGCTACGCGCTGCTCGCGGTCATGACTGACTCATCTGGCTGGCGGCCGTCGGCGGGATCAGCTTCTTCGAGGCGCAGCACGCCGGGATCGCCCCGCAGCTGGCGCACGGCGCGATGGAAGGCAAGAACGTCGCCTTCGGCACACCCGGGCTCCGTCGCTGTTCGCGGCGTCGACGACGGTCACGTCGACCGGCTCGGTGAACTCGTTCCACGACTCGTTCACCCCGTTCGGCGGCGGCATCGCGCTGTTCGACATCGCGCTCGGCGAGATCGCTCCCGGCGGCGTCGGCGCCGGGACTCTACGGCATCCTGGTGCTGGCCATCGTCACCGTGTTCGTCGCCGGGCCTGATGGTCGGCCGGACGCCGGAGTACATCGGCAAGAAGATCCGGCCGACCGAGATGAAGTACGCGGCGCTGTACTTCCTGACGCTGCCGGTGCTCATCCTGACCGCCGCCGGGCTGTCCATCGGGCTGAAGACGCCGCAGGCATCGATACTCAATCCCGGCCCGCACGGGCTGACCGAGATCATGTACGCGTTCACCTCGATGGCGAACAACAACGGCTCCGCCTTCGCCGGGCTGACCACGAACACGACCTGGTACAACACGGTCGGCGGCATCGTGATGCTGCTCGGCAGGTTCGCGCCGGAGATATTCGCGCTCGGCCTGGCCGGATCGCTGGCCAGACAGCAACCCGTGCCGGCCAGCGCCGGCACGCTGGAGACCCACAAGCCGCTGTTCGTCGGGCATGCTCGTCGGCGTCATCCTCGTCCTCGTCGGCCTGACTTACTTCCCCGCGCTCGCGCTGGGCCCGTTCGCTGAAGGACTGCACTGATGTCTGTGACAACGACACCAGAAACCACCGGCCGGCAAGGGCAGGCAGCCGGCCGGTAGTGCACCGAACCGGATCGGCGGCGGCCTGCTCGACCCCAAGATGCTGTGGAAGTCCACCCCCGACGCGCTGGCGAAGCTGGACCCGCGGGTCCAGCTGCACAACCCGGTCATGTTCGTGGTCGAGGTCGGCGCCGCGCTGACCACCTACACGGCGATCACCAGCCCGTCGATCTTCAACTGGACGATCGTGGTCTGGCTGTGGCTGACGGTAGTGTTCGCCAACCTGGCCGAGGCCGTGGCCGAAGGCCGCGGCAAGGCGCAGGCCGAGACGCTGCGCCGGACCAAGCGGGAGACCGTGGCGCGCCGCCTGATCGGCTGGTCGCCGGGCCAGGCCCAGATCCGGGTCGAGGACATTCCCGGTACCCAGCTCACCCTCGGCGACCACGTGGTGGTCGAGGCCGGCGAGACCATCCCCGGCGACGGCGATGTCGTCGAGGGAGTGGCCTCGGTGGACGAGTCGGCGATCACCGGCGAGTCGGCCCCGGTCATCCGCGAGTCCGGCGGCGACCGGTCCGCGGTCACCGGCGGCACCCGGGTGCTATCCGACCGGATCGTGGTGCAGATCACGTCCAAGCCCGGCGAGACCTTCATCGACCGGATGATCGCGCTGGTCGAGGGCGCGAAGCGGCAGAAGACGCCGAACGAGATCGCGCTGAACATCCTGCTCGCCGCGCTGACCGTCATCTTCATGCTCGCGGTGATCACGCTGCAGCCGATGGCCTTCTACTCCGGGGCGCCGCAGACACTGGTCATCCTGGTCGCGCTGCTGGTCGCGCTGATCCCGACCACGATCGGCGCGCTGCTGTCCGCGATCGGCATCGCCGGCATGGACAGGCTGGTGCAGCGCAACGTGCTGGCCATGTCCGGCCGTGCGGTCGAGGCGGCCGGCGACGTGAACACGCTGCTGCTGGACAAGACCGGGACCATCACGATCGGCAACCGGCAGGCGTCGGAGTTCCTGCCGGTGAACGGCGTGCCCGCGGCCGAGCTTGCCGACGCCGCGCAGCTGTCCAGCATGGCCGACTACACGCCGGAAGGCCGCTCGATCGTGGTGCTGGCGAAGGCGGAGTATGGCCTGCGCGAGCGGCACGAGGGCGAGCTGCCCGGCGCCGAGTTCGTGGAGTTCACCGCGCAGACCCGGATGAGCGGCATCGACCTGGCCGACGGCCGGCAGGTCCGCAAGGGCGCATCGGCCGCGGTCATGCAGTGGATCCAGGAGCACGGCGGCTCCCCGGCAGGCGAGCTCGGCCCGATGGTGGACGCGATCTCCTCGGCCGGCGGCACGCCGCTCGTGGTGGCCGAGCGGAACAACGGCACGGCGCGGGCGCTCGGCGTCATCCATCTCAAGGACATCGTCAAGGAAGGCATCTCCGAGCGGTTCGCCGAAATGCGCAAGATGGGCATCCGCACCGTCATGATCACCGGCGACAACCCGCTGACCGCCAAGGCCATCGCCGACGAATCCGGCGTGGACGACTTCCTCGCCGAGGCAACGCCGGAAGACAAGATGGCGCTGATCAAGAAGGAGCAGGAAGGCGGCAAGCTGGTCGCGATGACCGGGGACGGCACCAACGACGCCCCGGCGCTCGCCCAGGCCGACGTCGGCGTGGCCATGAACACCGGGACCTCGGCCGCCAAGGAGGCCGGGAACATGGTGGACCTGGACTCCAACCCGACCAAGCTCATCGAGATCGTGGAGATCGGCAAGCAGCTACTGATCACCCGCGGCGCGCTGACCACCTTCTCCATCACCAACGACGTGGCGAAGTACTTCGCCATCATCCCGGCCATGTTCGAGGGCGTGATCCCCGGCCTGGGCAAGCTCAACATCCTGCACCTGCACAGCCCGCAGTCGGCGATCGCCTCGGCGATCATCTTCAACGCGCTGATCATCGTCGCGCTGATCCCGCTGGCGCTGCGCGGCGTCCGGTACCGGCCGGCCTCGGCCCAGTCGCTGCTCCGCAGGAACCTGTGGGTCTACGGCGTCGGCGGGCTGATCATCCCGTTCGTCGGGATCTGGGCCATCGACCTCATCATCCAGTTCATTCCAGGATTCGGCGGCTGATCAGACATGAATCGTCTTCCCAGCACGGCCCGGCAGCTCATCGCTGCGCTGCGCGGCCTGCTCATCTTCACGGTGATCTGCGGGATCATCTACCCGGTGGTGATGTTCGGCATCGCCCAGGTCGCCTTCCACAACCAGGCCAACGGCTCGCTGGTCAGCTATCACGGACGGGTGGTCGGCTCCAGCCTGCTCTGCCAGGAGTTCACCGACGCCAAAGGCAACCCGCTGCCGCAGTACTTCCAGCCCCGGCCGTCGACCGCGGCCAACCCCGACGTCAAGACCGACTACGGCTGCGACCCGCTGTTCTCCGGCGCGTCCAACCTGGGCCCGAACAACCCGGTCCTGGTCCAGGACATCAAGCAGCGGCAGCAGCAGATCGCGAAGTTCGACCACGTCAGCGTGGCACAGATCCCGCCGGACGCGGTGACCACGTCGGCGTCGGGCCTGGACCCCTACATCTCGCCGCAGAACGCCGCCATCCAGGTGGACCGGGTGGCGGCGGCCAGGCACGTCAGCCCGGCCGCGATCAGGGCCCTGGTCAGCCAGTACACCAAGGGCCGGGTGCTCGGGTTCCTCGGCGAGCCGCGGGTAACGGTGCTCACCCTGAACATCGCGCTGGACCAGCGCTACCCGGTAGGCAGATGACGCCGAGCGCAGCGCGGGAGCGGGCGGGCCCTGGCCGGCCCGCCCGCTCTCAGCTACACCGGCGGCGGCGGCGTGCAGCCGACGTGGCCGATCACCAGTTTCTGCGCGCCGCCGAGCAGGGATGCGTAGACGGCGTCCACGGTCAGCTCCCCGTCCTTGCGGATGACCTGCTTGTTGAGCGTCAGGACGATGCCGCCGGGCGCCGCGAACCGGGTGTTCGGCGCCGGGCGGGCCGGCAGCGATGATCGGCCGGCGTAGCCGTCGATCTTCCCCCCGAAGATGCGCGTTATGCCCGTCGGCAGGGGCGGACCATTGCGGACCCTGATCGAGCCGTTGCCGACCCTGATCGGGCCGCTGTCGTCGACATTGGTGCGGCAGCCCGCCGCCACCGCGGTGGCGGTCAGGTTCATGTGGCCGAGCTGGGTCGCCGCCACGTGCGTGACTATCGACAACGCCCCGTTAACCCCGGCCGTGTCGGCGGCCGGGCCGGTGGTGAGCAGGCTGCGGATCTGGACGAACCTCCGCGTCACCGGCGAACTGCCATCGGGATACTCGGCCACGGCCAGCGGGAACTGGTTGATCACCCCGAACGACACGGCCGCGACGGCGACGGTCTGCGGCGTGTCCTCGGCCGCGGCCGGCAGCGCGGTCGCCGCGACGAGGCCGCCGGCCAGCGTCAGCGCGCCAGCGGCCGTGGCAGTCTTTCTCATGATCCGTTTCACCGGCAGTCTCCCCGTTTTCCTTGCGGTCATTGGCAACCGCCGCGCCGCGCGCGGCGGGCTGAACCCCGCTCAGCAGGCGGGAGGTGACAATGCACCGGCCGTCGCTGTACGTAATCAAACGAAAGCATAGGGTCACTAATTGTCACTGGCAAGAGCAGCCGTGCGGTGGCCGGCCAGTGTGTGGCCGCGGTGACCGGCCAGTGTGGCCGCGTAGGCCGCCAGTATGGCCGGGCCCGCTGCAGCGCGGCCACGTCGGCCGGCCAGTGCAGCCGGGGTGCTGCTCGCGAACGCGGCCGCGCTCCGGCCGCCGGCCATGGCCTATCGTCCGAAGATGACAGCAGCACGCCGATAGGAACGTGATGAGCACCAGCGATGAGCTCGGCGACAGCCGGGAGGGCCGCGGGCCAGCTGCGGATCTACCTCGGCTCCGCCGCCGGGGTCGGCAAGACCTACGCCATGCTCTGCGAGGGCCACCGGCGGCAGGAGCGCGGCGCCGACATCGTGGTGGCGTTCGTGGAAACGCACGGCCGGGAGCACACCGCCGCACTGCTCGACGGCCTGGAGATCATTCCGCGCAGCGAAGCTTTCCTACCGCGGCACCACCTTCGAGGAGATGGACGTGGACGCCGTGCTCGCCCGGGCGCCGGAGATCGCGCTTGTCGACGAGTTCGCGCATTCCAACGTGCCCGGATCGCGGAACGAGAAGCGCTGGCAGGACGTCGAGGAACTGCTCGAGGCCGGCATCGACGTGATCTCCACGGTCAACATCCAGCACCTGGAATCGCTCAACGACGTCGTCGAGAAGATCACCGGCGTGCCGCAGCGGGAAACCGTCCCTGACGCCATGGTCCGCGCGGCCGACCAGGTCGAGCTCGTCGACATGACCCCGGAGGCGCTGCGGCGCCGGATGGCGCACGGGAACATCTACTCGGCGGAGAAGATCGACGCCGCGCTCACCCACTACTTCCGGTCCGGCAACCTGGCCGCGCTGCGCGAGCTGGCGCTGCTGTGGCTGGCCGACAAGGTCGACGAGGGCCTGCAGCGGTACCGCGCTGCGCACGACATCCACGGCACCTGGGAAGCCAGGGAGCGGGTGGTCGTCGCGCTGACCGGCGGCCCGGAGGGCGAGACGCTGATCCGCCGGGCGGCCAGGATCGCCGCCAGGTCCACCGGCGGCGACCTGCTGGCCGTGCACGTGACCAGGTCCGACGGGCTGACCGGCGCCGACCCGGCCGCGCTCGCCAGCCAGCGCAGGCTGGCCGAGTCGCTGGGCGGCAGCTACCACCAGGTCGTCGGCGAGAACGTGCCGCAGACCCTGCTGACCTTCGCCCGGGCCGAGAACGCGACCCAGCTTGTGCTCGGCGTCAGCCGCCGCAACTGGCTGTCCGCGCTGCTCACCGGCCCTGGCGTCAGCGCGCGAACCATCCGTGACTCAGGCGATATCGACGTGCACATCGTGACCCACGCGCAGATGGGCCGCGGCCGCGGCCTGCCGAGGGCGCACGGCGGGATCCCGTTGCAGCGCAGGCTGGCCGGCTACGCCCTGGCCGTCGTCCTGGCGCCGCTGCTCACCCTCTTCCTCGCCAGCCTCAGGAACGAGCTCAACCTGACCACCGACGTGCTGGCCTTCCTGGTCGCCGTGATCGCCGTCGCGCTCGTCGGCGGGTTCGTCCCCGCGGTACTCGAGGCGGTGGCCGGCTCGCTGCTGCTCAACTTCTACTTCACTCCCGCCGCTGCACAAGTTCACCATCGCCGAGACCAACAACGTGCTGGCGCTCGGCGTATTCGTCGCGGTCGGGCTGGTGGTCAGCTCGGTCGTCGACGACGCCGCCCGGCGCAGCAAGCAGGCCGCGAGGGCCGCGGCCGAATCGGAACTGCTCGTCACCACGGCCGGCAGCATCCTGCGCGGCCAGCAGGCCCTGGCCGCGGTGCTCGACCGGGTGCGGGAAGCTTTCGGCATGCAATCGGTGACCCTGCTTGAGCGGGCGCCAGCAGCCGGCCAGCGGCCCGCGCCGCCCGGCGGCGGAGTGGAGCGCGGTGGGTGTTCCGGCGCGCCGGCGCTGGCCAGGCCGGAGGAGGCGGACGTCGACGTCGCGGTGGCCGACACCCTTACGCTGGCGCTGCGCGGCCGTCCGCTGCCTGCCACCGACCGCCGGGTGCTCGGCGCCTTCGCCGCCTATGCGGCCGCCGCGCTCGAGCAGCAGCGGCTGACCGCCGAGGCCGAGGCCGCCCGGCCGATCGCGGCGGCCGACCGGATGCGGACCGCGCTGCTCGCCGCGGTCAGCCACGACCTGCGCACCCCGCTCGCCTCGGCGAAGGCCGCCATCACCAGCCTGCGCTCGGATGACGTGGAATGGGGCGCGGAAGACCACGACGAGCTGCTGGCCACCGCTGATGAGTCGCTGGACCGGCTCACCCACCTGGTCGACAACCTGCTGGACATGAGCAGGCTGCAGGCCGGCGCGATGTCGGTCTTCCCGCGCCCGGCCGGCCTGGACGAGATCGTCGCCCGGTCGCTTGACGACCTCGGCCCGGACAGCCGGGCCGTGGTGGTGGACGTGCCCGCGTCGCTGCCCGAGGTGCAAGTCGACCCGGCGATCCTGGAGCGGGTCATCGCGAACCTGACAAGCAACGCGCTGCGGTACTCCCCCGCTGGCGTGCCGCCGCTGCTCAGCGCCAGCGCGCTGGCCGACCGGGTCGAGCTGCGCGTGGTCGACCGCGGCCCCGGCATCCCGGCCGCGCACCGGGACCGGGTGTTCCGGCCGTTCCAGCGGCTCGGCGATACCGACAACACCACCGGCGTCGGGCTCGGCCTCGCGATCGCCCGGGGACTGACCGAGGCCATGGGCGGCACCCTGGAGCCGGAAGAGACGCCCGGCGGCGGCCTGACCATGACGCTGTCACTGCCCGCGGTGCAGGCGGCCGGCGGGCAGCCGGGCACGGCAGGGATGTCTGGCACGCCAGGTGATCAAGAGGGATACGGGGTGCAAGAGGTAGCTGATGCGCATGTGACATCCGGGCCCCATGGGACACCGGATGTGTCTGACTCGGTGCCGGGATGACCCGCGTCCTTGTCGTCGACGACGAGCCGCAGATACTCCGAGCGCTGCGGATCAACCTGCGGGTCCGGCATTACGACGTCTCCGTCGCGGCGAACGGCGAGCAGGCGCTGGCCGAGGCGGCAAGGCACCCGCCGGATGTCGTCATACTCGACCTCGGCCTGCCTGACCTGGACGGCGTCGAGGTTATCGAGGGGCTGCGCGGCTGGACCACCGCGCCGATCATCGTGCTGTCCGGCCGCGCCGACAGCATGGACAAGGTGGAGGCGCTGGACGCCGGCGCCGACGATTATGTCACCAAGCCGTTCGGGATGGAGGAACTGCTGGCCCGGATCCGGGCCGTCGGCCGCCGGGTGGCGGCCGACGGCGAGCTGCCGCGGATCCGCCTCGGCGACCTGACGGTGGACCTCGCGGCCAAGCGGGTCACCAGGCCGCCGGGCCCGGGTGCGGACGCCTGGCCAGGACATCCGGCTGACCCCGACCGAGTGGCACCTGCTGACGGTGCTGCTCCGGCATCCCGGCAAGCTGCTCAGCCAGCGGCAGCTGCTGACCGAGGTGTGGGGGCCCGGCTACACCGAGGCGGCCGGCAACCTCCGGCTCTACATGGCCCAGCTGCGGCGGAAGCTGGAACCGGATCCCGGCCCGGCCGCGCTGGCTGATCACCGAGCCCGGGATGGGCTACCGCTACCAGCCGGGACCAGAAGAAGCTGCCGTTTAGGATTATTAACGCAGAGTCAACCGGCAACTCTGAATTGTTAACGCAAAGTCACCCCATGTAATCGTTCGATACGTGACTATGGGTGTATGGGATTTCGAAGAACTACCATTGTCCTGGCAATTCTCCTAAGTTCCTTCGTAACTGGGCCTGCCTGCGCTGGCCCAGGCCGCAACGGCGAGCCGATGGCGCACAGTAACCTTCGACGGGGTGAGCCTCCGGGTCCCGCGAGCCTGGAAGGTCCTGAACCTGTCCCGGCACCCGCGCGCCTGCCCCCGGCTGGACATCCACGCGGTCTATCTCGGCACGCCGGGGCCGGACCCGCACTGCCCGGCGGCCGGGGTGGGGCGGGCCGAGGCGGCCTGGATCCGCCGAGCCGACCCGGCCAGCCCGGAGGCCAGGCAGGCTGCGGCCGCCACGACGATCGCCGGCCAGCCCGCGCCGGCTGACCGGGGAGTTCCCGTTTCAAATCCTGCGCTTGTCGATGTCCTGCCCGCGGCTGGCGTGGCGGTCAGCATTCCGGACAGCGGCGACCGGGCACTGGCCCGGCGGATTCAGGCCAGCATCCGGCTCAGCGCGGCCGCCAGAGCACGGCACGGCGGCCAGCGAGGCGAAGCCGCCGCGCTGGCCCGGCCGACGGCGGCGGCCGGCCACCGCGCGGGCCCAGGGGCTCTACGATGGCGGCGGGTTCGACACCTGCGGCGCGCCGGCGGCCAGCGTGATGACCGACTGGCTGGCCTCGCCCTACCGGGCCGTCGGCATCTACATCGGCGGCGTCAACCGGGCCTGCGCGCAGCCCAACCTCACCGCCGGGTGGATCCGGCAGATCCAGCAGGCTGGCTGGCACTACTTCCCGCTCTACGCCGGCCTGCAGGCGACCTGCGTGCTGGCGGGCGGCGACGCCCTGATCAACCCGAAGAGGGCCGCGGCGGAAGGCAAGGCCGCCGCGATCGACGCGGTGAATCAGGCGCGCAGCCTCGGCATCCCGCACGGCACGCCGATCATCTACGACATGGAGGCGTACGCGGGCTGCGGCTCGCAGGTGGTCACGTTCCTGAGCAGCTGGGACAGCGAACTGCACGCGCTGAAGTACACCGCCGCCGTCTACGAGTCGTTCTCCAACATCGGCGACCTGATCAGCGCAAGCAAGACGATGACCGAGCCGGACGTGATCCACTACGCGGACTGGGACGGCAAGGCCACCACCACGAGCTCGTACATGCCGTCCGCGATGTGGATCGACCACCAGCGGATCCATCAGTACCAGGGCGGCCACAACGAGAGCTGGGGCGGCGCGGCCATCAACATCGACAACGACCAGCTGGACACCCTCCTCGGCGGCGGCGCGGCCGGCGGGCCGGGCCGCGGCGGCTTCCGGATCGCCGTGGGCAGCAACGTCAGCAAGTCGGCCGAGTGGTTCGCCAGGTCGGCAGGCGACACCCTGCTGCACGACTACCAGCACCCGGTCGGCCGCCCGGTGTGGTCAGGCGTGCAGCCCGTGGGCGAGTCGCCGGCCGCCCTGGCCGGCAACCCGGCAGTGACCGCGGACGCCAACGGCAGCCTGACCGTGTTCGCCAGGACCGCAGCGGGCCGGGTGGTGCATGCCTGGCAGCGGCCCGGCGCGCCGGGCGGCTGGCGGTGGGGCGGCCCGGCGGCGCGGAGCAGCACGCCCGGCTCGATGACCGGCGACCCGGCAGCGATCCGGCGCCCGGACGGCAAGATCGAGGTCTTCGTCACCCTGTCCGGCGGCGCGGTGAGCACCACCTGGCAGCGGGCGCCGAACGCCAACCACCGGTGGAAGCCGTGGCGGAGCATCGGCGGCAGCTGCGCGAGCTCGCCGGCGCCGTTCGCCGCCTCCGCCGGCAGGCTGTCCGTCTTCTGCGTGACGACGGCCGGGACCGCGGCGGTGGACAGCTGGCGCGGCGGCTCGTGGCGGGGCTGGCACCCGGTCGGATCGAGCCCGGCCGGGCTGACCGCAGACCCCGCGGTCGTTTCCGACGGCGCCGGGCAGGCCGAGATCTTCGCCAGCACCACCGCGCACGGCCTCGACTGGGCCTGGCAGGATCCGGTCAGCGGCCGCTGGACCTGGGGCAAGCCGCTGGCCGGCGGCTCGGCGCGGATCCGCCGCAGCCCGGCGGCAATCCGGTGGGCCGACGGCCGGGTCAGGGTGTTCGCCCAGCTGACCAGCGGCGAGCTGGGGGTCATTGGCCAGCAGGGGCCTTCCGCCGCCGCTGGCTGGTCGGCCTGGGCGCCGGTCGGCGGCGTTATCCCCGGGGTCAGGATGCTGGGCAGCCCGGCGGCGTGGATCAGCGCCGGCGGCGTGCCCGCGGCCGGCGTCCTGGATGCCGGCCTGCGGATGGCGTACAGCAGCTTCCGGGGCGGGAGGTGGGGCCCCTGGAAGGAGCTCGGCGGCCGCTTCTAGCCGCCGAGCCCAGCCGGCCGGCGCCTCCCGCGCCAGCCAACCCGGCGCCTCCCGCGCCAGCCGGCGCCCCCCGCGCCAGCCAGCGCCCCCCGCGCCAGCCAACCCGGTGATCACGGAGTTCAACGGCATAGAACCCGTTGAACGCCGTGATCACCGGGTTGGAGAGGGCCCGGCGGGGGCGGCGGGACGGCAGGCGTGGGGTTGGCGGGCCGGGCTCTAGGCGGTCAGCCCGGACGGGTTTATGCTCGTGATCAGGTGAGCCGGGAAGTCTGGTCGGCACGATCTTCGTGATTCGCGAATGCGCAGCGCTGGACCGTGCTGGGAGGACTGACCGGGATGTCGGTCGCGATCGCAGTGCCGATGTTCCTGGCCGCGGCGCTGGTCAGCCTGGCAACAAGCTGGATCCTGGTCACCCGGCTTGAGCGGGTCGGCGAGCGCCTGGGCCTGTCTGAGGCATTGCTCGGCATCGTTGCTGCCCTGGCCGCAGACGCGCCCGAGGTCACGGCGGCCGTTACCGCGATGATCGGCCATGAGCAGCGGCTTGGGGCCGGTGTCGTGATCGGGTCTAATGTCTTCAATCTGGCCGCTCTTCTTGGCCTTGGCGCCGTGGTTGCCGGGCGGATCAGGCTGCACCGCAAGGTCGTGATCCTCGGCGGTGCCGTCGCGCTCTGCATGGCAGGTGTGTGTCTTGCGGTGGTGCTCGGCTTCTTGCCGGCGGCCGCAGGCTGTGTGCTCGCGCTCGTCGTCCTTGCGCTGTACGCCGTTGTCCTTGGTGCTTCCGATCAGGGTCTTGCCCGCCTTCGGCTTCCCCCGTCGTGGATCGCCTGGCTCCGGTCGGCGGTGGCCGAAGAGGAAGTGGAGCTCGAAGACGCGATCCGGCCTGCCCGTGGACGATGGCGAGATGCAGTTGTGGCCGGCGTATCGCTGCTCGTGGTCGTCGCCGCCAGCGCGACGATGGAGCGGGCCGCGGCGGCGCTCGGGAACCGCTTCGTGATACCGGAGATCGTGGTAGGCGGGCTCGTGCTCGCGGCGGTGACCAGCCTGCCCAACGCGGTCGCCGCCGTCTACCTGGCAGTTCGCGGCCGCGGGGCCGCGACCTTGAGCACTGCTCTGAACAGCAACAACATCAACATCGCCATCGGCCTGCTCATCCCGGCGGCAGTGATCGGCCTGGGCCGGCCGTCGGGCCAGACGATGCTGATCGCCGCGTGGTACATCGGGCTGACGGCGGTGGTGCTGGCGTTTGCCTACCGCGACCGGGGGATATGGCGGGAGATCGGCATCCTGGTTATTGCCGCCTACGTCGTCTTTGTCGGCTCATTGCTCGCATCTGCGCATGCGCCGCAGCTGGAATCCCGGATTCCGATCGCGGCTGGCGCGGCTGTCGCCCTGGTGTCCGGTGTCCGGCTGGTGCTCCGCCGACCAGGTTCCGGCGATCGCCCGAGTCCGGCAGGCGAGCCCGGTTTCGACGGTTAGTGCGGGCCGGGGGGCGCGGACATCGTCGACAGCTTGAAATGGAGCCGGCAGATGACCACGTTGTCGGTGCCGCGCTGGATCGCCCGGTCGAGCACGAAACCGCGCTGGTTGTGCAGGATCCGCTGCCACGGCCTGGCGGGCTGCACCTCGGGAATCAGCACCACGAGCCTGCGGTCCGGATCCACCTGCTCGATCGTCCGCAGGTAGTCGACGACCGGCGGGGAAAGCGCGCGGTGCGCGGTGCGCAGCGTGATCAGCGGCACGTCCGGGTGCCAGGAAGACCACATGTCGCGGAAGCGGACATCCGCCTCGGTATCCTCGGGATCGGCGTAGCAGACGGTCACCGCGACCACCTCGTCGCCGAGCGAGAGCGCCGCCGAGATCGCCTCCACGGTGAGCCGTGACATCCCGCCGACCGGCACCACGACGAGGGAAGTGAGCTTGCGCGGCTGCGCTGGCGCCTGCCCGATCTGCAGCTGCGTGCCGATCCGGTCGTAGGTCGCGCGCACCCGGCTGAACATCAGCACGAGCAGCGGGACCACGATCACCACCAGCCAGGCGCCCTCGGTGAACTTGCTGATCAGCTCGATCGCGAGCGCGACCGCGGTGAGCACGGCGCCAAGGCCGTTGATGGCGGCGCGGCCGGCCCAGCCGTCGCCGCGCTGCTCGCGCCAGTGCCTGACCATGCCGGCCTGGGACAGGGTGAACCCGACGAACACCCCGATGGCAAACAGCGGGACCAGCGCCTGGGTGTCGCCGCGCGAGACGACGAGCAGGATGGCGGCCGCGACCGCGAGCACGCCCACGCCGTAGCGGTGCACCTGCCGGTCCGCGCGCAGCGAGAACAGGTGCGGCAGGAAGTTGTCCCTGGCCAGCAGGGATGCGAGCACCGGCAGGCCGCCGAAGGACGTGTTCGCGGCGAGCGCGAGCAGCACGGTGGTGATCAGCTGGACCGCGTAGAACGCTATGTTGTGGCCGAGCGACGCCGCGGTCAGCTCGGCCAGCACCGTTTCCGACGGCGACGGGCCCACGTGGAACTTGCGGATCAGCACCGCCAGGCCGAGCAGCATGCCGCCGAGCAGGATGCCCAGCCACATCTCGGTGTGCTGCGCCCGCCGGACCCGCGGCTGCCGGAACGACGGGACGGCGTTCGCGATCGCCTCCACCCCGGTCAGTGCGGAGCAGCCGGACGCGAACGCCCGGAGCAGCAGCAGCAGGCCGACCATCTGGGTCGCCTGCGACAGGCCATGATCGACCGGGACCACCGGGTGCGCCCGGACCAGTCCGCCGACGATAACGGCGGCGATCGCCACGATGAAGATGACCGTGGGCACGATAAACAGCCGGGCCGAGTCGGCGACCCCCCACAGGTTGGCCGCGGTGATCAGGCCGAGCACGACCAGGCAGATCACCACCCGGTCGGGATAGAGACTGGGGAACGCCGAGGTCAGCGCCTCCACGCCGGCCGATACGCCGACGGCGGCGTTCAGCACGTAGTCGACGATCAGCGACGCGGCGGCGATCAGGCTGGGCTGCCTGCCCAGGTGCCGGCCGGCCACCGCGTAGGCGCCGCCGCCGGCCGGGAATGCCTCGATCACCTGCCGGTAGGAGATGACGAGCACGCTGAGCAGCACAACGATCGCCACGGTGACCGGCAGCGTGTAGGCCAGTCCAGCCGTCCCGGCCGCGGCCAGCACGATGACGATCGCCTCGGGACCGTACGCCACCGAGGACAGCGCGTCGAGGGACAGCGCCGCCAGTCCCTCGAGCGCGGTGAGCCGGTGCTTTTCTTCGGAGTCCGCGGTGGCCTGCGAGTCCCCGGCCTCGCCGCTAGCGGTGGTCATGACCGGTCATACAAGCACGGGCGGAGCATCGTTCTGCGCATGGCTCGCTGTATTCGGGGGACAAAGCGCGCGGCTGCGCCGCGCGTGCCGGGCGGCCCGGGCGCGGCGGTGCCGGCGAGCCAGGCACGGCGCCGGGGCGGCCGGGCCCAGCAGGGCGGCCGGGCCCAGCGGGCTACATCTTGATGACGTTGACCGCCACGATGCCGAGGATGACCGCGACGACGATGACGGCGACGGCCAGCAGGGCCACCCGGCCGCCGGACGCGCGCATCGACCAGGGCGGCGCCGTCTCGGTCGCCTCCGCGGCGAACCTGCGGAACTCGGCGGTGCTCGCGGAGGTATCGGTCGTGCTCGCGGAGATTTCGGGCTCTCGCTCGGACATGCTGAGGACTTTAACGGATCGGGCTGGGAACATCTCCCGGTCAGCCAGATCCGCGTTAAACGGCTCAGACACCATGAGAACGCGCGAGCCCGGTTCGGCCGCCGCCCGGCCTGATCACCGAGGAACTGGCATGGGCAAAGCTGGTACCGGTGACTCCCGGTAGCGGCACGATAGAGTCGGGCCAGGTGGGCCGGGAAGCCTGGTCGGCAGCGCTCGAGCGCAGGGGCTCATTATGAATCGCGGTCGCTGGTCCCCGGCACTTGGCGCCCACTGGCGCGCCGAGTCGCTGCGCACCAACCTCTGGCTGGTCCCGGGGATCGAGGTCATTGCGGCCATCGCGCTCTTCGCTGGCACGCTGCTCCTTGACCGTGCCGCCTACCACGGCGACTTCGGCCTCCCGTCCTGGGTGATCAGTGGCACCGCCGATGCCGCCCGGCAGATCCTCACCGCGATCGCCGCCGCCGTCATCACGGTCGTCGGCGTGGTGTTCTCGATCATCCTGGTGACCCTCACCCTCGCGTCCACCCAGTTCGGGCCGCGGATGCTGCGGAACTTCATCCGTGACCGCGGCACCCAGCTGACGCTCGGGACCTTCGTGGCGACGTTCGTGTACGCCGTGCTTGTCCTGGTCTCGATCGGCCCGGGACCCCGCGGGGACTTCGTGCCGCACATCGGCGTCACGGTCACGCTCGCGCTGATGGTCGCGGACCTGGGCGTGCTGATCTACTTCATCCATCACACCGCGACCTCGATTCAGCTGCCGCAGGTGATCGCGAGCATCGCGCGCGACCTGTCCGTGGCGATTGAGGTGCAGGGCGGCCCGGACAGCCGGCTTGGCCTGGCGGGCGACAAGGAGAGCGGCCCCTCGTCGGCGGAGCTGACGGTCCGGATGGACAGCGGCGGCGGGGTGGTGCGTGCTCCGGCGAGCGGCTATCTGCAGTTCATCCAGCACCGGAACCTCGTGCAGTTCGCCGCCGAGGCGGACGCGGTCATCGCCTTGCACTACCGGCCTGGGCATTTCCTCGTCGAAGGACACCCGTTCGCCGCGGTGTGGCCGCCGGAGGCTGCGGGGCGGGTGAGCGAAGCGCTCGGCCGCGCGCACATCACGGGGCCTTACCGGACGCTCACCCAGGACGTCTCTTTCGGCATCGACCAGCTCGTGGAGATCGCCATCCGTGCGCTGTCGACTGCCGTCAATGACACCTTCACCGCGATGACCTGCGTTGACTGGCTTGGTGACATCCTCTGCAAGATCACCGATCAGTGGCATCCGGCGCGGGTGCACCGGGACAGCCGCGGGTTCATCCGGGTCATCACGGCCGAGCCGAGCCATGAACGCCTGGTGCAGCGGGCGTTCGAGAAGATCCGCCAGGCCAGCCTGGGCATGCCCGCGGTGATGATCCGCCAGCTCGAGGCGCTGACGAAGATCATGTACGAGACGTCAGGCGCCGCACAGCGCCGGGTACTGCTTGACCAGGCCGCCATGATCCTGCGGGCCAGTGAGCGCTCGGTGCCCGAGGCAGCGGACCGGGATGATGTCCGGCGCCGGTACGAGGCCGTGCTCACGGCTGACTCCAGATTCTCCGGACCCGAACGCGCCGCGAGCAGCTCGGCGGACTGACGCCCGGCCAAAACGCGCCGGAACCTCCGGGCCAGCTGGTCAGCCGCCGCCGGACCTGGCGCCACCGATCCCGATTGCGCGCCCGGCCTGGCCGGCGAGGGTCACGGCGACGAGACGTGCCTGCAGGGGCGGCTTCGAGCCGGGTTTCGGCTTGAGCATGAACCGCCCGCAGAACTGGCCGTTGCTGAAGGTGCGCAACTCGATTTCCGCGTCCGGCAGCCCGAACTCCTCCACGTCCACGCGATGGTGGCCGGCCTGCACGGTGCCGTCTGGCTCCAGCCGGGGTGGATGACCGAGCAGCGACCCGTATTCGAACCGGCACTGTTCCAGGTCCAGCAGGTCGGTGAGCTGCTTCCTTACGAGATCGACGACCGCATCGGGTGATCTGGCCGTCTGGGTCAGCTCGGCGGACTCGTGGATCTGCGCGAGATAGCCGGCGTCGGTGATGGTGATCACCCGCAGCTCCCTGGCCCGCGCGGCAAGCTGCGACACCGCCAGGCCCACCAGCAGCAGCAGGACCGCGGTGGTGACATCCGCTGACTTGCTGATCGCGAACCGCTCATAGGGGCGGGTGAAGAAGAAGTCGAACCATGCCGCGGCCGATACTGCCGCCAGCGCTCCTGCTACCCGGTTCCCGATGGCGGCAACGGCGACCACGACCACCACGAGCAGCAGAGCGACGTTCGTGTTCGACCAGCTCGCGCGGAACGGGATCAGGACCAGCGCGGCGAGCAGCGGCGCGGCCACCGCGGCCGCGACCGCGATGCTGTCCCTGCTGCTGTAGCGAGCCATCGGCAGTGCGTCCTGTCCCCGGTTACTGCTCGGCGCGATCCCGGCGCGATCCCGGCGCGAGATGCTGTTATGGCAGAGTCAACCCGCAAGGCAAGCCAGCCAGGCCGGTACTAACAACATCTGGACGCTCCGGGCCGGATTCCTGACGAAATCCATGCGCGGCGGCTTACCCGGGCGCGCCGGGCGGCAGCACATCGGGACGGTCCACCAGCCGGGACAGCACGATCACGCTGCGCGTCCGCACGACGAACGGCTCGGCGCCGATCCGCTCCACCACCCGCTCGAAATGGCGCACGTCGGCGGCCCTGATGTGCAGCAGCGCGTCCGCCTCCCCGGTGATCGTCGCGGCGGCGATCACCTCGGGGTACTTGCCGACCGCCGCCGCGATGCCCGCAGGCGAGGTACGGCCACGGCAGAACAGCTCGACGTAAGCCTCGGTGGTCCAGCCCATCGCGGACGGATCCACCCGGGCCGAGAATCCGGTGATGGCACCGGACGCGCGCAGCCGGTCCACCCGCCGCTTGACGGCCGGCGCGGACAGCCCGATGCCCGCGCCGATCTCCGCGTAGGTAGCCCTGGCGTTGTCGACGAGGGCCACCACGATCCGCTCGTCAAGCTCGTCGAAGGCCATCACCGCATCCTGCCACCGCGGGCCGCGCGGGCCGGCCATTCCGGCGGGCGCGGCTGCCTCGCTGCAGGCCATTCCCGCCAGCCCGGCTGGTCGCATACGGTGACGGCGTGGGAAGACTCCGCGATGCGCTCCGGATCCGCCCGGCGGACGCCGGCGCCGCCGTGATCGTGGCGGTCGTGGTGGAGCTGAACGTGGCCACCGGCAGCGGTGGCGCGGGTGCCCAGCCGCTGAACACGCTGGCCTATGTCTACGGCGCGATCCTGGTGATCCCGTTGCTCTGGCGGAGCAGGTGGCCGCTGCAGGTGCTGATCGCCTGCAGCGTGCTGCTGCTGATCTACTACAGCGTCGGGATCCGCCGGAACATCTCGCCCGCGCCGCTGCTCTCGCTGCCGCTCTATGACGCCGCGCTGGCCGGCTACCTGGCCGTGGCGATCGTCATCCCGGCCGTCTACATGACGATCGGATTGTTCGTCGTGGGCGCCACCAGCCATCCGGGCCTGGTTGCGCTCGTCGGCGAGTTCCTGCCCTCGGTCGTGGTCCTCGCGCTCGCGATCATGCTCGGCGAAGTGGTCCGCAGCAGGCGGGCGCTGGCAGCCGAGACCGCTGACCGGCTCCGGCTGGCGGCTGAGGAGCGGGAATCCGAGGCGGCCAGGCGGGTAGCGGAAGAACGGCTGCGGATCGCCCGCGACCTGCATGACACGGTCGCGCACAGCATGGCCACGATCACCGTGCAGGCTGGCTCGGCGTTGCACGTGCTGGCTGATGACCCGGCTGGCGGCGCCGGCGGCCGGGTGCGTGATGCGCTGATCGCGATCAGGGAGACCAGCAAGAGCGCGCTCGCCGACATGCGGGCCACGCTGGGCCAGCTGCGGGGCGGCGACATCGACGTGGACGCCGACAGCACCAGGACGGCCGGGCTGGACCGGCTGGACGCGCTGACTGCCGCCGTGCGGGCTGCCGGGGCCGAAGTCACGGTGACCGTCGAGGGAAGCCGGCTGCCGCTGCCGCCGGCGGTCGATCATGCGGCCTACCGGATCCTGCAGGAGTCGCTGACCAACGTGCTGCGGCATGCCGGCCCGGATGCCCGGGCGGCCGTGCACCTGCGGTACTCGGATGCCGCGCTGGCCATCCGGGTGTCAGACGACGGGATCGGCACTGCGGCGAACGACGGCGCCGCCGGGTCCGGCGGGCCCGCCGGGCCCGGCCAGGACAGCGGCGGGCCCGGCCAGGACAGTGGCGGGCCCGGCCCGCACGGCGGGTCCGGCCACGACAGTGGCGGCGGGCACGGCCTGCACGGAATGTCCGAGCGGGCCGCCTCGATCGGTGGCGAGCTGTCGGCCGGACCACGAGATGGCGGCGGATTCGAGGTGGCGGCCAGGCTGCCCATTCCGTCAGCCACCGGCGTGAGCGCGACTCAGCCGGCTGCCGCGCAAGCCGCCGCCGGGCCGCCCGGATGATCCGGGTACTGCTGGCGGATGACCAGGCCTTGCTGCGCGCGGGATTCCGGATGCTGCTGGAGACCGCGCCGGACGTGACCATCGTCGGGGAGGCCCAGAACGGCGGTCTCGCGGTGGCCCTCGCCCGCGAGCTCCGGCCCGACGTAGTGCTGATGGACTTGCGGATGCCCGAGGTCGACGGGCTCACCGCGACCAGGCGGATCACCTCGGATTCCGCAGCTTGCCTCGGTCCGGGTCGTGGTGCTGACCACCTTCGACGACGACGAGAGCGTGTTCGGCGCCCTGCGCGCCGGAGCCAGCGGCTTCCTGCTGAAGGACCTCGAGCCCGCGGAGCTGCTGCAGGCGGTACGGGTTGTCGCCGGCGGCGACGCGCTGATAGCGCCACAGGTGACGCGCGCGCTCATCGGCGCGTTCACGGCGGCCACCGGGTCCGCCGCCGAGGCCGAACCCGCCCGGCCAGCGGCAAAGGCAGCGGCCGTCGGCGCGCTCACCGAGCGCGAGCGCGAGATCGTATCGCTGGTCGCGTCCGGCCTGTCGAACGACGAGATCGCCGAACGGCTCGTGGTCAGCCCGCTGACAGCGAAAACGCATGTCAGCCGGGCGATGCACAAGGTCGGCGCGCGGGACCGGGCGCAGCTCGTGGTGTTCGCCTACGAGCACGGCCTAGCCAGCCCAGGCAGCCGTTCGTAGCCCGGACGGCGCCGTGCTAACCCGGTGATCATGAAGTCGAACGGGTTAGATGCCGTTGAACTCCATGATCACCGGGTTGCCAACTGGAGCTAGGGCAGCGGGCCGGGGAGCTGGGCGGGGCTGGCTGGGCGGGCGGGACTGGGCGGGCCCAGGAGCTGGGCTGGCTGGGCGGGCGGGACTGGGCGGGCCCAGGAGCTGGGCTGGCTGGGCGGGCGGGACTGGGCGGGCTTGGGCAGCGGTCCGGGCACGATATTTTCTGGACATGGACGAGAATCGGGCCCGCCGGGTGGTCGACGCGCTGCGCGAGCGGGGCATCAACGGGCACCTGGCGAGAGTCGGCGTAGGCCAGTACGGGGTGCGGGTTTCGCTGCCGGGCGGCCGCGAGGCCGACTGGGACACGGACGGGACCGCCGGCCTTGAGGCGCAGGTCATGCGGGACGGGATGCTCGTCGGCTTCGTGCCGAAGATCGAGGGCTCCGAGGACTTCAGCGAGCAGCAGGTCATCGATGCCATCGCGCGGACGGACTACGACAAGCCGGTGGCCACGCAGCGCGCGGCCGCCCCGGTGCCGACCGCGCCGCTGCCGGTCGAGGGCGGCGTGTTCCGCCGCTTCTTCGACGGCTTCCGTTACCGGTAGCGCCCGCAGGGCAGCTCACCGCAGACAGTGGTTAACGTCCGTCCTGCTCCGACCGGACGGAATGTTAAACCACTGATCAGCCTGGCCGACGGCCGCCTGGCCGACGGCCGCCGGGCTCCGACGCCCGCAGGGCTCGGACGCCCCCGCCGGGCTCGGACGCCCCCGCCGGGCTCGGACGCCCCGCCGGGCTCGGCCACGGTGCGGGCCCTGGTACTCCGGCACGCGGCGGACCTAGCCGGAGGGCGGCCAGACGACGGGGAAGAGCGGGTGGTTCATGTCCGCCCCGGCCTGCAGTTCGTCGGCCAGGCCGTCGAACGGCGGGGAAGTCCGCCAGGTCCGCGGCGCGTGCCGGGCGGCCGCCGACAGGTAACGCAGCGATAGCACCCGCCGCCTGCCCGGGTAGGGAAAGCCGGGCGCACCGTGCACGGTCAGGAAGTCGAAGAAGATCGCATCGCCGGGCTGCAGCTCGAACCGGCGGATATCGAACGCCTGCCGGTCCGCCTCGATATCCGGCAGCTCGGCCAGGCTGCCCGCCGGGAACCACCTGGCCTCCCCCGCGAGGAACGTGCGCGGCATCAGCCACGGGCCGCGGTGCGAGCCCGCCAGCAGCTCGAGGCAGCCGGACTCCGGCACCGGGTCCACCGGGAGCCACGCGCTCACGCCCAGGCCGTCGACGTTGTAGTACGGCTGGTCCTGGTGCCAGGGCGTGCGCTGCCTGGTGCCGCCCTCCTTCACCAGGACGTGATCGTGATACAGCCGGACCTGCGGGGCCGACATCAGCGTGGCGGCGATCTGCGGCACCCTGGAGTACCGGGCCAGTTCCTCGATCTCGGGCACCTCGCGCCACCGGCAGAAATCCTCGAAGAACGATCCCGGGTCGCCGGCTCCGCTGGCCACCTGGGCGAGCGGGCTCGGGCTGGCCAGCACGATCTCGATCGCCCGGGCCGCGGTGGCGAGCTCTCCGGGATCCAGCACCCCCCGGACGCACACCACTCCGTCCCGGGCAAATGCGCCCGCCAGTTCCTCGCCCGTCAGCGATGCAGCCATGACGCCAGCGTAATTCGGCGCGCTATGGCTTGATGTCCGTCGACAGGCGGGCGATGCAGTTCGAGACCACGGCGCGATTGCTGGCGTGGGCGATGCAGTTGTCGAACCTGGTGAAGACGCTCGTATTGTCAGCTACCAGCGTCCCGACGCGCACGCCGAACACTACGGCGATGACCAGCGCCAGCACCCCGCAGACGATCCCGGCAGCGGCCTGGCCGCCGTTCGTGGCTCCCTTCCTGCGGCTCCCGGTTGCGGCGATGATGCCGAGGAAGATCGCGACAAGAGCGCCGATGAAGCCGAGCGGGAACAGCACGAAGGACAGCGCGGCCACCAGGCTGGCCACGCCGACCACGAGCGCAGCCACTCCCATGCCGTTCCTTGGGCGGGCAGCCGAAGCCACGGCAGGCGGTTGCCCAGCCGCGGGAAATTCGGAAGTGCTCATGATCCCTGCCTTTCGCCGGCGAAATGGTTGGCATAGTTCTGCCCTGGCCGGTCAGCGCTGGAACCGGGAACCAGCGCCCGGCAGGGTCTCCGGCTGCCGCCCCGGACTCATGCACCTTGCCGTCGCCGTAGCGGGGCAGGCCAGCGGTCAAGACCGGCTATGCCGCCATTAGTTACCAATGCGTCACTCAGAGCCGGCCATCGGGATCACGCCGGTAACCTGGTCCCCTATGGATGACGCCCGAACCCCGGCCGCGGGCCCGCGCCGCCCGCCGCGCTGGCGGTCGTGGTGGGTGCTGCCCGGCATCCCGGCAGCGGTGCTGGCCGTCCTGACGATCAACGTGCTGGCAAACGGCCCGCTGGTGAGCATGGACAAACAGGTCTGGGCAGCGGTCCAGCCGCGGTCGCACTCGCCGGCCTGGCACTGGCTTGGCGGCGGCAAGTTCGGGCCGGCCACGCTGGTCATCGATCTTGCCACCCCGCTCGCCGGCACTCTCGTGCTGCTGCTCGTCGCGGTTGCCGTCTGCGTCTGGCGGCACAGCCTGCGCCCGCTGCTCACCGCGGCGGTCGCCGTGATCCTGCTGGTGGCTACCGTCATCCCGGCGAAGATCCTGATCGGCCGGCTGGCGCCCGGGCAGCTCCGGATGCACCCCGGTGACCTGGGCTCCTTCCCCTCCGGGCACACCACCACGGCGACCGTGTGCTACGTCCTCGCCGCGCTGCTACTCGCGCCGCAACTGCCCGCCGCCGGCCGCCGCGCCCTGCTGATAGCGCTGCCTGCGTGGTGCCTGGCCGTCGGCGCCGCCCTGGTCTGGCGCAACTATCACTGGGTCACCGATGTCGTGGCCGGCTGGGCGCTCGCGGCGCTCATCCTGCAGGCGGCGCTCTGGCTGACCGGCCCGGCCGGCCGCCTCGGCGGTTCCGGGCGGCGGGCTTCCCGGGCCGGCCGCGGCGCCGTGCCCGACGGCCGGCCGGCGGCGCGTACTCCAGGCTGAGTACGCCACCGGGAGTACCCGCCCGCCGCATTGCCTCCCTCGGTACGACGCCGCGGCCGCGCGCGATCACCAGGATCGGAAGCGACCCACTCTTCCGGCTCGTAGGAGAGCACGATGTCGCACCAGCCCCCGGCGGGCCGCCGGGACGGCATGCTCGGCGGAATCGGCCGCGCCTGCTACCGGCACCGTCGCCTGACCTTGCTTACCTGGCTCCTCGGCGTCGCCTGCCTGATCACGCTGTGGACCAGGTTCGGCGCCGCGGCCGACGACAACTTCACCAGTTCCGATCCCGGCCAGGCGCTGCTGAACCAGCACTTTCACCGCCAGTCCGGTGATTCCCTGACGCTGGCCATCCAGTCATCCGGTGCGGTCAGGTCGCCGGCCGTCCGGGCGCAGGTCGCCAGCGCGCTCGGCCGGTTCGCGCGGGAGCCCGGCGTCACCTCGGTGACCAGCCCCTACCGGGTGCCCGGCCAGATCTCCGCCGACGGGCATATCGCGTTCTCGACGATCCAGTTCGGCGTGCAGCCGTCCGCCATCCCGGACAGCGAGGCGCTGGCCCTGATCTCCGACGCCAGGTCAGCGTCGGCGGATGGCACCAGGTTCAGCATCGGCGGCGACGTGATCGACCTGGCCGAGACGCCGTACGGCGGCCCGAGCCAGGGCGCAGGCATCATCGCGGCCGGGATCGTCTTGCTCATCGCCTTCGGGTCGCTGCTCGCGATGGGCCTGCCGCTGATCACGGCGATCCTCGGCATCGGCGCCGGGCTTTCGGTGATCGCGCTGCTCGGGCACATCGTCCCGGCACCGTCGTTCTCCCCCATCGTCGCCACGATCATCGGGCTGGGCGTCGGCGTGGACTACGCGCTGTTCATCGTCACCCGGTTCCGCGAGGCCGCGGGCGGCGACCAGGGCCGCACGCTGCCGGGACAGGCGCCGCACCCGGCCCAGCCGCCGGAGGACGCCGTCGGCACCGCGATGCGGACGGCGGGGCGGTCGGTGCTGACCGCCGGCACCACCGTAGTGATCGGCATACTCGGGCTGCTTGTGCTCGGCCAGCCGTTCCTGACCGGCGTCGCGGTCGCCGCAGCCGCCACGGTCGCCGTGATGGTGCTCGGCGCCCTTACCCTGGTGCCCGCGCTGCTCGGGCTGACCGGAACCCGGCTCGCGCGGCCCTCCCGGATGCGGCTGCCGCTCGCCCGCGGGCACCGGCGGGCGAGTTCCCGTTATCCATCGGAACCTGCAGCGGCGCGATGGGCTGCGATGATCCAACGGCACCCGGTGATCGCCGCTGCGGTCTCGACGGCAGCAATCCTCGCGCTTGCTGCGCCTGCCGTTGGCATGAAGCTGAGCTTCCCTGACGAGTCAGCGCAGGCGCGCGGCAGCATGGGCTACGCGAGCTACGCCACGATGGCCCGCGGATTCGGCCCCGGGTTCGACGCGCCGCTGATCATCGCGGCGAAGCTGCCGGCCGGCGGCGCCGGCACCGCCCTGCCGGGGCTGGCCTCGGCCGTGCGCGGCACGCCGGGCGTGGCCAGCGTGACGCCGGTCATCATCAGCCGGGATCACCAGGCCGCGATGCTGATCGCCTACCCGGCGACCGGCGAGCAGGACAGCGCAACCGACGCGCTGGTGAACCGGATCAGCGGCGCCGTGCTGCCCGCCGCGACACGCGGGACGGGCATCCGCGCCTACGTCACCGGGCCGAACGCGGCCAACGTCAGCTTCGCGAACCTGATCGGCAAGCGGCTGTGGTGGCTGGTCGCCGTGGTCGTGCTGCTGTCCATGCTGCTGCTGCTCGTGATGTTCCGCTCGGTCACGATCGCGGTCAAGGCCGCGGTCATGAACCTGCTGTCGCTCTCGGCCGCGTTCGGCGTGCTTACCCTGGTCACCCAGGACGGCTTGGGCAGGCAGCTGTTCGGGTTCCCGGAGCGGATGCCGGTAACGACCTGGGTGCCGGTATTCCTGTTCGTCATCTTGTTCGGGCTGTCGATGGACTACGAGGTGTTCCTGCTCTCCCGGATCCGCGAGGCCTACGACGCCACCGGCGACAACAGCGGGTCGGTTGCCCGCGGGCTGGCCAGCACCGCGCGAGTGATCTCGGCAGCGGCGGCGATCATGATCGTGGTGTTCCTTACCGTCGTGCTCGGCGCCAACGCGTCGGTCAAGCAGGTCGGCCTCGGCCTGGCGGTGGCCGTGCTGATCGACGCCACCATCGTCCGGCTTGTGCTGGTGCCCGCCGCGATGGAATTGCTCGGGAAGGCGAACTGGTGGCTGCCCCGGCCGCTGGCCCGGATCCTGCCCGATGCCTCAAGGCACGGGGACGAGCCCCCGGCCAGGCCGGCCAGGACTGCTGCCAACGCCATGGAGTAGTGCTGACGGGCCGGACGCTACGCTCAGTCTCCGGGAGGATCACATGACGCGGATCGGCGGGCTTTACGGACCTGACGCGACGTTCCTCGGAGTGCCGGCGGCGAATCTCGCGGATCCGGCGTCCTGGGCAGGGACCGACATCATGATCATCGGAGCGCCGTTCGACGGCGGGACGTCGCACCGGCCCGGGGCCAGGTTCGGCCCGCAGGCGATCCGCTTCACCGACTACCTGCCGCACGACGGATCCCGGCCGCATCTCGCGCTCGGCGTCGACCCGCTGCAGGAGCTCCGGGTGGCCGACGCGGGCGACGTGGAGATGCCGTCCGGCGATACCGAGGTGTCGCTGCGCCGGCTGGAAGCGGCCGTGCACCGGGCCTGCCACGGCGGCGCGATCCCGGTGATCCTCGGCGGCGATCACACCGTGGCGTTCCCGGACGCGACCGGCGTGGCCAGGCATGTCGGCTGGGGGCGGCTGTCGGTGATCCATTTCGACGCGCATGCCGACACCGGGAACACCCAGTTCGGCTCGCTGTACGGGCACGGCACGCCGATGCGCAGGCTGATCGAGTCCGGCGCGGTGCGGGGTGACCGGTTCCTGCAGATCGGGCTGCGCGGCTACTGGCCGGAACCGGAGACGCTGGGCTGGATGGCCGGCCGCGGTATGCGCAGCTACGAGATGACCGAGGTGGTGGCCCGTGGCCTGGACGAGTGCCTGACCGAGGCATTCGCCATCGCCACCGACGAATGCGACGGCGTGTTCCTGTCGGTGGATGTTGATGTCGTCGATCCGGGAATGGCGCCCGGGACCGGAACGCCGGAGCCCGGCGGCCTCACCGGCCGCCAGCTGCTCGACGCGGTGCGGCGGATCGCGATGGAACTGCCGCTGGCCGGGATCGACGTGGTCGAGGTGGCGCCGCCGTACGACCACGCGGAGATCACCGCGTTCCTGGCCAACCGGGTAGTGCTCGAGGTGCTGTCCGGCATCGCCTGGCGACGCCAGGAGGCGGCCGGGGGCGGCGGGCGGCGCCCGGAGGCACCGCTGCTTGAAGGCCGCCGCCTCCCGGACGAGGGCTAGCCAGGAGCGCGCTGGCCAGCCAACGAGGGCCAGCCCCGCCAGCTGCGGCCAGCCTCGCCAGCCCCGCCAGCCCCGCCAGCCCCGCCAGCCGTGCCAGCCCCGCCAGCCGTGCCAGCCCCGCCAGCCGTCGGGGCGCTGATGACGTTCCTTGATCTTGGAGCGTTTTAAGGCGGCGAGCACTTAAAAAGCTCCAAGATCATGGAGAGTTCGCGCTTCAGGCTGCTCCGGATAGGCTGCCTGTCCTTCGATGCCGTGAAAGATCAAGGCGATCTATAATTCTCGGCATGCTGGACGTGACGAGGCTCCGGGTGCTCGTCGCCGTGGCCAGGCACGGCTCGGTGACCGCGGCCGCGCGGGCGCTGAACTACGCGCAGCCGTCCGTCAGCCACCACATTGCGCGGCTGGAAGCCGAGACCGGCGCGAGGCTGCTGCAGCGGGCCGGGCGCGGGGTCAGGCTGACCGACGCCGGCTGGCTGTTGGCCGAGCGCGCGGCGGAGATACTCGGGCGGCTCGACGCGGCAGAGAACGAGCTTGCCGCGCACGTCGGGCTGCGCCAGGACCGGGTACGGCTGGCCGCGTTCCCCTCGGCACTGGCCGCGATCGTGCCGGCCGCCGTGGCCTGCCTGGAGGCCGGGAGACCCGGGATGGACGTGGCGCTGACGGAGGCCGAGCCGCCAGCGGCGCTGCGCATGCTCCGGGCCGGCTACGTAGACGTTGCCCTGGTCTTCCGGCACTACCGGGAGACCGCCGACCCGGGTCCGCCCCGCTACGGCGGCGGCGACAGCGGCGACAACGGCGACGGCGGCGGCGGGGCACGCGCCACGCTGCTGCTCGACGAGCCGGTGCACCTGGTCACCTCGGCGGCCGAGGCCGGCACCGCTGACCTGGCCGCCTATTCCGGCCGACGGTGGATCGCCGGCTGCGAGCGTTGCCGCGGGTACCTGCTCCGCGAGTGCGCGCTCGCTGGCTTCACCCCCAAGATCGCGTTCACCACAGACGACTACATCGCCGTGCAGGCGCTGGTCGCCGCCGGGCTCGGGGTCGCCACGCTGCCCGACCTGGCCGTGCGCTCGGCCCGCCACCCGGGCATCGCCGCGGCGCCGATGGCCGGCGCGCGCCGGCATGTGTTCGCGATGACCTACGGTGAGCCGCCCGATCCGCCCGCCACGCAGCGGCTGCTCGACGTGCTGCGGCGGGCCGCGAGTCCGGACTGCCCGGCCGGCCCGGCCGCCTGAAGCCCGGCGAACCAGGTGAGTCAGCCCGGTCAGCCCGACCGGGCGAGTCAGGCCAACCAGGCTAGGCAGGCCAACCGGGCGAGTCAGGCCGATCAGGCCGACCAGGCGAGTCAGACCGCGTCGCCGCTGGTCTCCCAGTACGGATTACGCAGCCGTCGTCGCAGCAGCTTCCCGCTCGGGTCTCTGGGCATCTCGGCAATGAAATCGATCGTCTTCGGCCATTTCATCCTGGCCAGCCGGCCGTCCAGGGAGGCCAGGAGCTCCGCCGCGAGCTCAGGCCCGGCCGCCGCCGTCCGGTCGGCTGGCTGCACGACCGCCTTGACCTGCTCGCCCCACTTGTCGTCCGGGATGCCGAACACCGCGACGTCGGCGACCTTGGGATGCACGATGATCTCGGCCTCTACCTCGGCCGGGTAGATGTTCACGCCGCCCGAAATGATCATGTCGGACTTCCGGTCGCAGAGGAACAGGAAGCCGTCGTCGTCGACATAGCCGATGTCGCCCACGGTGAAGTAGTCGCGCAGCCTGCTGGCCGCGGTCTTCTCCGGGTCGCCGGAGTAGGCGAACTGGTGCTCGCCCATCTTCATGTAGACCGTGCCGGGAACGCCGGGCGGGCATTCGTGGCCCGCTTCGTCGGCGATCATAATCTCGCTGACCGGCCAGGCCGTGCCGACCGTGCCTGGCCGGGCCAGCCAGTCCTGCGGGGTGGCGATGGTGCCGCCGCCCTCGGTGGCCGCGTAGTACTCGTACAACCGCGGGCCCCACCACTCCAGCATCGCCTGCTTGATCCGTACCGGGCACGGCGCGGCGGCGTGAATCAGCCATCGCATCGATGACAGGTCATAGCGGCTGCGGATGGCCGGCGGCAGCGACAGCATCCGCTTGAACTGGGTGGGCACCATGTGCGTGCTGGTCACCCGGTGGCGCTCGACGAGCGCGAGCGCCTGTTCCGCGTCCCAGGCATCCATGCAGACCAGCGTGTGCCCGAGATGCAGGGCGCCGCCGCCGAAGACGGTGACCGCCGTGTGGTAGTTAGGGGACGTGATGAGATGCACGTTCTGCGGGCCGGCGGTGATCCCGAAGAACTGCAGCAGCACCGACGTGAGTTCCGCGGCATCGTCGGGATCCAGGCCGGAAAGCGCCCGGCGTACCCCCTTCGGCCTGCCGCTGGTGCCCGAGGTGTAGTGCATCGTGCTGCCTGCCGTGCGCTCACCGGGCATGCTCGCGGGCTGGCCGGCCCGCAGCTCGGCAGCCGGCGTGAACCCGGGTATCTCGCCGTAGCAGAAGCGCGCGGTCGCCGGGAGCCCGGCCCGGTCGGCGGCCCGGCGCCGGCTCGGCATACCGTTCGTGCACGAAGAAGGCCGTGGCCTCGCAGTCGCGGACGATGTAGGCAGTCTCCGGGGCGGTGAAGTGCCAGTTGATCGGCGTGAAGTACCAGCCTGACTGCAGCGCGGCCAGGTAGAGCTCGAGCGGCGCGGTCCCGTTCGGCAGGACCGCGGCGATGCCGTCGCCAGGCCGCAGGCCGCGTGCGCGCAGCCCGTGGGTGATCTGGTTGACCCTGGCCAGCAGGTCACCGGCGGCGTGACGGCTGCCGTCCGGCTCGATCACCGCGGTCCAGCCGGGATTCTGCTGCGCGCGGCGCCAGAACCCGAGCGAGCCCATCGCGAACCTCCCTGCCGCCCAGACCGAAGTAGAGCATGCCGCAAACTGGCCGGCAAGGGCCGTCCGGAGCAGCCAGCGCGGCGCAGCCAGCGGGCGCAGCCAGCGGGCGCAGCCAGCAGGGCCGTCCGACCCAGCCAGCGCGACCCAGCCAGCAGGGCCGGCCGACCCAGCCAGCGCGGCGCGGGCCGTTCGGCTACGGCGCGGGCTCCGCCATCGCGTACTCAGGCTCGGCCGGGGCGCCGCCCGGCGTCCGGCGCCACAGCGCGAGCCAGGCGCCGACCGCGAGGAACACCGCGCCGCCGAGCCCGAGCCCGAGCGGGACGGTCCGGGTGATCGCCTCGATCCCGGCCCGCTTGCTGCGCTGCGCGCGGACGGAGCTCAGGACGCTCTGACTGGTCATCGGCAGGTCGCCCTGGAAGAGCACGAGCCGCTGGACGCCGCTGCCGTCCCGCAGCGTGATCTTCTGGTTCTCGTTGATGTCCACCACGGCGCCCGTCACCGGATCCACCCAGTAGGTGTTAATCGCCTGGTAATACTCGGCCAGCGTCACCGTCGGCTGGCCGTGCAGGCCGACGAGCGAGCCCGGCAGCTTCTGGGTGCTGAATTTCTGCGCCGGGACCCGCTCGACGAACCGGTCGGCGCGCAGCCCGTCGATGGTGGCCTGGCCGGCGAACCGAGCCAGCATGGGCTTGAGCAGCGTCGTGTCGAATACCTGGTAGGACTGCTGCCTGGTGCCGATCGGCCAGGTGAAAGCCAGGCCGCTCTGCCGCCCGGTGAAGCCGCCGACGGCCGCGCCGCAGCAGCTGATCAGCGCGCCGGTGCGGCGGTCGAACGCCGATCGCTGGGTCAGCGCCTGGTAGGCCACCCGGTGCGTCGCGTCGTAGCTGTAGCTGAACAGCGCCCACACCGCGCGAGCTGACGTGCCGGCCGCGACATCGCCCTCGATCGTCCTGGTCACCCGCATGTTGACGCCCGTCACGTCGGTCAGCAGGCTGGGGCTGAAATAGGTCACGTTCCGGCCGCTGAGCGCGGTGACCTGATACTCGTTCAGCGGAAACTTCACGACCTGGGCCGCCACGTAGAAGCGCAGCAACAGCCCGGAGACCAGCAGGAACGCGCCGAGCCCGGCGGCGACCAGACCGACAGCGCGGCGCATCGGTCAGCCCGTGCCGTAGTTGTAAAGCGGGGCGTTGGCCGGGGTGTTGCTGGTGGCCCCGGCCAGGTAGCTGGCGGTCAGCAGGCTGCCGCCGACGGCGAGCGCGGCGCCGATGACGATGGCGATGAGCAGGCGGGTCACGCAGTCCTCTCTTCCCGGCCGCGGCCCTGGGCCGCGGCCCTGGCCGCGGCCCTGGCCGCGGCCCAGGCCACAGCCCTGGCCGCAGGCCCAGGGTAGGACGTGCATCGGACGCAGATCAGGAGAATTGCCAAATAGCCGACAGCGGCCCGTTCCTTGCCAGCCGCACCCGCCGCGATTTAAACTGAACATTCAGTCAATCGCGTCAGGAGTACGCAATGACCACCCAGCAGGCCGCCCCGACAGGGTTGCGAGCCGCCCCGCCGACACCGGCCAAGCCCGACCTTCCCGGCATCATCGCCCAGCAAGAGGAGATCTTCGCCCGCCGCCAGCCAGAGTCCCGCCGGATGGCCGCCCGGGCCGGTCACGCGCTGGCCGGCGGGGTCACGTCCAGCTGGCAGATCACCCGCCCGCAGCCAGTCTGGCTCAGCCACGGCGAGGGCTCGAAGATCTACGACGTGGACGGGAACGAGTACGTCGACCTGCACGGCGGCTACGGCGCGTCACTCGCCGGGCACGGCCACCCGGCCATCGTCGATGCCGTCCGCAGCCAGGTCGGGCTCGGCACCCATTTCGCCCAGCCCACGCACAACGCGATCCTCGTCGCCGAGCAGTTGTCCCGCCGGTTCGGCCTGCCGCAGTGGCGATTCGCCAACTCAGGCACCGAGGCGACCATGGACGCCATCCACCTGATCCGCGCGATCACCGGCCGGGACCTGATCATCAAGGTCGAGGGCTGCTACCACGGGCACCACGACTCGGTGCAGGTATCGGTGTGCCCCGAGCCGGACGAGGCTGGGCCGGCCTGGCCGGCCCAGGTCCCGTCAAGCACCGGCATCCCACGGGCGATCACGGACCTGACGCTCGTCGCCGGCTTCAACGACCTGCCCGCCGTCGAGCGCCTGCTGGACGAGTACCCCGGCCAGATCGCCGGGATGATCATCGAGCCGATCATGATGAACGCCGGGATCATCCTGCCCGAGCCCGGCTACCTGGCCGGACTCAAGGAACTGCTCAACTCCCGCGGCGGCTACCTCATCTTCGACGAGGTCAAGACCGGCCTCACCGCCGGGCCGGGCGGCGCTACCGGCCTGACCGGCGTGCTGCCTGACGTCATCTGCCTGGCGAAGGCGATCGGCGGCGGCATCGCGGTCGCCGCCGTCGGCGGCTCCGCTGAGGTGATGGCGCACGTGACCGACGGCGGATACGAGATGGTAGGGACTTTTAACGGGAACCCCCTGGCCATGGCCGCCTGCCGGGCGATGCTCTGCGAGGTGGCGACGGCAGAGGCTTATCAGCGGATCGATGCCCTGCGGGAGCGCGCGGTCGCCGGGCTGCAGCACGAGATCGAGCGGGCCGGGCTGGACGCCCAGGTCGTCGCCGTCGGCGCGAAGGGCTGCGTCGTCTTCACCAGCGAGCCGGTGCGCGACTTCCGCAGCTTCCTGGACATCGAGGATTCCTACAGCCATGCGCACTGGCTCTTCCAGCACAACGGCGGCGTCTTCCTGCCGCCGTGGGGGAAGATCGAGCAGTGGCTTATCTCGGTGCAGCACGATGAGGCGGACATCGACCGGTTCATCGGTAACTTTGCTACGTTCGCTACGGCAATGCGGAGATAGTCTGACCTGATACCCGGAAGACGTAGTCTGACCTGTTACCGGGAAGACCTTGCGTCGGCACACGCCCCGGTAGTAGTCCTGTCGGTAGGACTTTCAGGCTGACGGAACGTTCAAACAGGATTGCCGGGGGAAGGGCGGGCAGCATGCACCCTCGCGAGGGCTGGCAGGGCCACGGCGCCCCGCGCCGTAACGGCCTGTCCCGGCGCAGTTTCCTGGCCCGCACGGCCGGCGCCGGGCTGGCGATGGGCGGACTCGGCCCGCTGCTGCAAGCCTGCGCGCCTGCGCTGGCTGGCGGCAATACCGTGCCGCTGCCCCGGCCGCACAATCCGGTCACCTGGACGACCGCCGGCAACAAGCCGATCGCCAGCGGCCTGCCTCCTGAGCGCGGCGCCACCCTGCAGATTTTCAACTGGGTCGCGTACGTCAACCAGGCATGCCTCAACCACTTCGCCAAGAAGTACAACTGCAAGGTGCAGCTGACCACGTTCAACACGATGAACGAGGCGATCTCCAAGCTGCGCAACGACAAGAAGCTGACCTTCGACGTCTTCATGGGCGTCACCGTCGATGTGCTGGGCCAGCTGGTCGAGTCCAAGCTCATCCAGCCGCTGAACCACAGCTACATCCCGAACATCGCGCAGGCCTGGCCGGACTTCCAGCATCCCTTCTACGACCGCGGCTGGCAGTACACCGTGCCGTACACGATCTACACGACCGGCATGGCCTGGCGGAAGGATTTCGTGCACGAGAATCCCTACGCCATGCGGAACGCGTGGGCGATGCCCTGGCAGCCGAAGTACCAGGGCAAGGTCGCGATCCTGGACGACTACCGGGAGGGCATCAGCCTCGGGCTGATGAAGAACGGGATCTTCAACCTGAACACCACCAAGCCGCGACCAGATCGATCTCTCCCGGCAGACCCTGCAGGACCTGGTCAGCCAGGTGAACGTGCGGATCGACAACAACGACTACACCGAGGTACCTGACGGCCAGACCTGGATCCACCACGCCTGGTCCGGTGATATGGCGGCAGCGGCCGGCTACATGCCGAAGGGGACCCCGGTCGAGGTCGTCGGTTACTGGTTCCCCACTGACGGCAAGGGCCCGGTGGCCAACGACACGAACACGGTGCTGCGCTCGGCCACCAACCCGGTGCTGGCGCACCTGTTCCTGAACTACCTGCTCGACCTGCCGAACGTGCTGGAGAACATCAGCTACAACGGGTACATGCAGCCGCTGAACGAGGTGACGCCGCAGCGCCTGGTGAAGGAGAAGATCCTGCCGCCCAGCCTGATGTCCACGGTTGTGCTGCCGTCCTACTTCCGGCGCGGAGTCGGTGAGCTCCAGCTGCCGGTGGACGCGGACGCGCTCTGGCAGCAGGCCTGGCTGGTAGCGAGCAACGGGATCTAGCGTGCACACCCTCCCGCAGGAAGTTCACCCGGACAAGCCGCGCAAGGGGCGCAAGGGGTCAGAAGCACAGCCGGCCAGGCTGTTCTGGGTCGTGCTCGCCTTGCCCGGGATCATCTGGCTCACGCTGCTGTTCATCGTCCCGTTCTACGCGGTTCTCGCCATCGCGATGGGGCAGCTGAACCCGCTGTTCGAGTCGCCGATCGCGGTGTACAACCCGCTGCACTGGAGCTCGGCGAACCTGCTCAACGTGTGGCACGACCTTTTCGGCGCCACCGCATTCGCCGGGCCGATCGCGGTCAGGACGGTCGTCTACGTCGCTGCTGCCTCGATCCTGTCCCTGCTGATCGCGTACCCGGCCGCGTATTTCGTCAGCCCGCTTCGCCGGCCGCCGCAAGGGCCTGTTCCTCGTCCTGCTGATCGCCCCGTTCTGGATCAGCTACATGATGCGCATGCTTGCCTGGATCGACCTGCTGCAGACCGACGGATACGTGAACAAGGCCCTGCTGGACCTGCACCTGATCAGCCAGCCGGTGAACTGGCTCGGCGGGCACTCGTTCACCGTCATTCTCGGCCTCGTCTACGGCTACATCCCGTACCTGATCCTGGTGCTCTACGCGGGCCTGGACCGGCTCGACCCGTCGCTGATCGAGGCCGGCCGTGACCTTGGCCTCGGCCGGGTGCGCACGTTCCTGCGGGTGACGCTCCCGCTGTCCAGGCAGCCGATCCTGACCGGGATGCTCATCACGGTGCTGCCGATGGTCGGCGACTATTTCACCAACCAGCTGCTGTCCGGCGCGCCCGGCACCTCGATGATCGGCAACCTGATCCAGGGCCAGCTCGGGACGCCGGGGCTGGAAGGCCAGGGAGCTGTCCTGTCCCTGCTGGTCCTGCTCGTGCTCCTGATCCCGATGGTCTACTACGTGGTCGCCACCAACCGGTCATCCAGGGAGGCAGCGTGACCGCCACCAGCGCCACCCCGGCCGCCGCCAGCCCCGCGCGCACGGCGGACCGCGCGGCGACCGTCCCGTCCCGGCCGTGGCGCAACCCGTGGCGGCACCCCTGGTTCCTCGAGGGATTCACCTGGCTCTACCTGATCTGGTCACTGGCGCCGATCGCGATAGCGATCCTCTTCTCGTTCAACAAGGGCAAGTCGCAGGCCACCTGGCAGGGCTTCTCCTGGCGGTGGTACTTCACCGACCCGGTGAACTCCGTGCTGCACAATCCCCAGCTGCACAGCGCGGTCATCCAGACCCTGCGGCTGTCGTTCCTCACCACCCTGATCTGCGTGCCGCTCGGCGTGGCCTTCGCGCTTGGCATCAACCGGTGGCGCAGCCGCACGTCGGTGACGTTCAACTACGTCATGATCCTGTCGTTCGTCGTGCCCGAGCTGATCTTCGGCGTGGCGATGTTCTTCGTCTTCACGACCATGTTCTCGTCCATCGTGTCCCTCGGCACCTGGGCCGAGGTGCTCGGCCTCGTCACCTGGAACGTCAGCTGGCCCGCGATCATCGTGCAGGCCCGGCTGGTCACGATCGGCAGGCAGTACGAGGAGGCCGCCGCGGACCTGGGCTGCACCCAGTTCCAGACGATGCGGCGGGTGCTGATGCCGCTGCTGACCCCGGCCATCTTCGCCAGCGCGATCCTGGTGTTCTCCGGCGTGATCGACGACTTCGTGATCGTCGACCTGCTGTCCTCCACGTCCGGCACCCAGCCGATGTCGGTGATCATCTACTCGACCCAGCACGGCGGCAACGGCGGCCCCGCGCTGAACGCGCTGGCCACGATCATGCTCGTAATATCCTTCGTGGCGGCCGGCCTGGGCTACCTGGGCTACCGGTGGATGACCCGCGGCGAGCGTGTCGACGGCAAGCAGGCACTGGCCACGATCGCCGGCGCCTGACCCGCAGGCCGCAGGCGCCGGCGCCTGACCCGCAGGCCCCAGGCCGCGGCTGCGGGCAACCATTCTCCGGCTAATTTCCGGCGCTATTGTAGTACCGGATCTTGACCGGGTTCAGGTTAAATCACTATCATTCTCCGCCGCCGCGGTTATCACCGATTTACCGTTCGCCGCGCCGGGCTTAAGCAGCTAGTTCGGCTCCGATCGGGCCAGTATCACGATAAGGTTAAGGCCCGGTGCTGATCGCCAGTTTTCCCGGTGGCGCAGGCATCCTAGGCTAAGGAGCAGCATTATGGTGCGGCGCAATGTAGTAATAACCGCAGGCTGCTGCGGAATTGCCGCATTGGCTGCCGGATTGACTCCTGCCGTCGCTCGCGCCGCGCAGGCCGGGCCGGCCACACGCCACGCGCATGCTACCCACGCCGCCCAGTCGCCGCAGCCGTCCGGCTGGCGCATCGCGAGCGGCAACGGCGACGGCAACGGCAACGGCCACGGCAACCCTGACTCGCTGACTTCGGTGGCCGCCGTCGGGCCTGCCGACGCCTGGGCGGGCGGGCTGGCAGGCACTCCGGGCACGCACCCGCTGCTGCTGCACTGGAACGGGCAGGCGTGGACCAGGGCGAGCCTGCCCGCCTCGGTAAGCAAGATCAGCCTTGCCCAGGTCAGCGGCCTTTCTGCATCCTCGGCCAGCAATGTCTGGGCGTTCATCAGCGGGCACCCGGCCGCGGTGGCGCGCTTCGACGGCAAGGCCTGGCAGGTGCTCAGGGAATGGCCGGGCGAGGCATTCTCGATCACCGGCAAGGCGTTCGGCCGCGGTGACGTCTGGATGTTCGGCGGCATCGGCCCGCAGGCCGCCGGGACCTGGCATTACAACGGCCGCGCGTGGACCCGGCCGAAGATGCCGCTGACGGCGGTCGACGTCAGCCGGGTCTCCGCCAGCGACGAATGGGCGATCGGCGAGCGGCTCACCAGCCGGGGAGCCTACGTGGGCGGCGTCGAGCGCTGGAACGGGCGCTCCTGGCGCACCGTCCCGACCGGCAGCCTGATCCCCGCCGACACCGCGACGCAGAGCACCGCGCTCGGCCAGGTGCTGGCGCAGTCCCGGCGCAGCGTCTGGGTCACCGGCACGACCTATACCGGCGGATTCCAGCATCTCCGCTCGTTCGTCCTGCACTGGAACGGCAGGAAATGGAGCCGGGTGACCAGCCGCAGCGACGTCAGCATCGGCCCTGCCGCCATCGGCGGGGCCGGCCTCTGGGCGGTAACGCAGCACGTCCGGCTGGCCGACCAGAGCTACCTCGACCCGGCGCCGGCGATTGCCTCCTTCGCGCCGCGGCGGCAGGTCGCCCAGGCCGCTCCCGGCCACCCGGGCCGGTCGCTGGAGATCAACGGCATAGCGGATATCCCGGGCACAAGCTCCGCCTGGGCGGTGGGCGGCTACTTCACCGACACCGTGGCCAAGGGCTGGGTGCCGGCCGGCGGCGTGATCCTCCGGCACGGCTGACCGGTCCGCCGCCGGGCCGGCCGCCGGTCAGCTCACCTTCAGCGCGTCGGCGGAACTGCTCGGTCAGCTCACCTTCAGCGCGTCGGCGGCCTCGTCGGCGCTGCCAGAATCGACGAGCACCCGCAGCGCGTCCGGAGCCAGGAACGCGTGCACCGGCGTGCCCTGGGCCAGTTCCTCCCTGCTGCCGTCGTTCTGCAGCAGCACCTGGAGTTCCGCCCCGGGCGCCAGCCGCAGGATGACCTGGGTGGCGGAGCCGAGGTACACCAGCCGCTCGACCATGGCCGGAACGCGGTTCGGCCCCTGCGATCCGTATTCCTCGACCCTTACCCGCTCCGGCCTGATCACCGCGTGCGAGCGGCCGGCCGCGCCGACCGCGCCGGCCCCGCCGTGCTCCACCTGCAGCACCGAGTCGCCCAGCTTCACCTGGCAGCGCTCGCCGGGTCCGCGCTCGACCACGTCGACTTCCATCAGGTTGGAGACGCCGAGGAAGTCGGCCACGTACGTGTCGGCCGGCTCCTCGTACACCTCGTGCGGGACGCCGATCTGGACGATCTTGCCATCGCGCATGACCGCCAGCCGGTCGGACATGGTCAGCGCCTCTTCCTGGTCGTGCGTGACGTACAGGAAGGTGATGCCGACCTGCTCCTGCAGCGCCTTCAGCTCGACCTTCAGCGACCGGCGCAGCTTGGCGTCGAGCGCGCCGAGCGGCTCGTCGAGCAGCAGCACCGCGGGCTTGAGCACGAGCGCCCTGGCCAGCGCCACCCGCTGCTGCTGGCCACCGGACAGCTGGCCGGGCCGCCGCTTCTCGAACGAGCGGAGTTTGACCAGTTCGAGCGACTCGTAAACCCTGCTTGTCAGCTCGTCCTTGTCCAGCCGCCGGCCGCGGAGGCCGAAGGCCACGTTGTCGAAGACGGTCAGGAACGGGAACAGCGCATAGCTCTGGAACACCGTGTTGACGTTGCGCTTGTGCGGCGGGATCGCGGAGACGTCCAGGTCGTCCAGCAGGATCCGGCCCGCGGTCGGCTGCTCGAAGCCGGCGATCAGCCGGAGCGTGGTGGTCTTGCCGCAGCCGGACGGGCCGAGCAGCGAGAAGAACTCGCCGCTGGAAATCGTCAGGTCGATGTCATCGACCGCGACCTCTGCGAAGCGCTTCGTCAGTGAGACCAGCTCAATCTTGCCACCGGGCACCTCGGCTACCTTCCCTTCGGATCGGGCTTGCGGTCGGCGCCGCGCCTCCCCCGGCCCGGGCTCCACTCGAACCCCAGCTGGTTTGCGACAAAATGCATGCTTAGCTCGAAAGCAGCCGCCGGGTCAACCACCGGATCGGCCAGCGCGATCTGGATGGCAAACCCGTCCAGCAGCGCGGACAGGCAGATCGCGAACTCGGCCGGGTCCACCGGCGCGAACTCGCCGGCCTCCTGGCCGGCCAGCACGAGCGAGCTGATCATCTCCCGCCAGCGCTCATCGGACTTCTGCCGGACGCTGGCGACCTCCGGGTTCCTGGCCGCCTGCGCCCAGAAGTCCAGCCAGAGCAGCCATGAGCTGTGCGGCTCAGGGTCGTCCTCGGGGAGACAGCTCATCGCCACGATCTCCTCGAGCCGGGCGGCCGCCGTCGGCAGCGCCGACATCCGCCGCTGCCCGTCGGCGTACCAGGTGTCCTCGGAGTACCTGATCGCCTCGGTCAGCAGCTGGTCCTTGGTCTTGAAGTAGTAGATGACCAGCGCCGGGCTGATCCCGATCCGCTCGGCGACGTCGGCGATCCTGGTATCGGGGTAGCCGCGCTCGGAGATGACCTCGAGCGCGGCCCGGAGCATCTGCTCCCGGCGCAGGTCGGCGGTTCCCTGGGGCTCTGCGACCTCCTGGGCCGCAACCCGCTGCGCCCCGACAGCCGCACGCACCTGGTCTGTCATCGCGGCAATCCTCTCCGCCTCTTGTCGTCACGGTAGCATGTTTTTTAGACTGAACATTCAGTCAACTCATCTTGCGGGCTCGTGGCCGCACCTGGAAGGAAGGCGGACTCATGGCCGCAACATACGACGCGATCGTCGTGGGCGGAGGGCATAACGGACTAGTTGCTGCCGCGTACCTGGCCCGCTCGGGCGCGCGGACGCTCGTGCTCGAGGGACGGCACAAGACCGGCGGCGCCGCGACCACCGAAGCACCGTGGCCGGAAGCGCCCGAGTTCAAGGTCACCCGGCTCTCCTATGTGATGAGCCTGATGCCGCCGACGATCATCAAGGATCTCGATCTCGCCCGGCACGGCTACCAGATCTACCCGATGGGACCGTACTACCAGGCTTTCGCCGACGGCGGGTCAATCAAGCTGTATGCCGACGACGCCAAGCGCAACCACGAGGAAGTCTCCAAGTGGTCCAAGAAGGACGCCGACGCCATGCCGCGCTGGGATGCCTGGCTGGAGGGGCTCGCCGAGGTGCTCGGCCCGCTGCTGCTGACCGTGCCGCCGGCCATCGGCTCGCGCAAGCCGCGTGACCTGGCCGGCACCCTCAGGCTCGCCTGGCGGCACAAGGGCCTCGATGTCAGGACGGTCGCCGACGTGACCCGGCTGATGACCATGAGCATCGCCGACCTGCTCGACGACTGGTTCGAGTCGCCGCAGGTGAAAGGCGCCCTGGCGGTCAACGGCGTGATCGGCACCTGGGCCGGGCCGTGCGAGCCAGGCACCGCCTACGTGATGGCCCACCACTCCATCGGCGACGTCGGCGACGGGCACCTCGGGAACTGGGGTTTCCAGGAAGGCGGCATGGGCGGGGTGTCCTCGGCGATCGAGGCCGCGGCCCGCGGCTTCGGCGCCGAGATCCGCACCAATGCCAGGGTGTCCCGGCTGCTCATCGCCGACGGCAAGGCGGCCGGCGTGGTGCTGGACAACGGCGACGAGATCCGCGCGTCGGTAGTGGTTTCCACCCTGCACCCGCGCACCGCGTTCCTCGAGCACGTCGGCGCCGAGAACCTGCCGGCCGACTTCGTCACGGACATCAAGCACTGGAAGACCCGCAGCGGCGTCGTGAAGATCAACCTGGCCCTCGGCGAGCTGCCGGACTTCACCGCCGACCCGGGGACGCACCTGCAGGAGCATCACACCGGCTCGGTCGAGATGGCGCCCACGGTCGAGTACATCGAGCGCGCGTTCCAGGACGCCCGCGAGGGCCGGCCCGCGGTGCGGCCGTTCAGCGACGGCGTGATCCCGACGGCGTTCGACAAGAGCCTCGTCCCCGAGGGCTACCACATCATGTCGCTGTTCTCCCAGTGGGTCCCGGCCGACTGGAACACCGAGCCGCACACCGAGGAACTGGCCGCCTACGCCGACCGGATGATCGACTGCTACAACGAGCTCGCGCCGAATTTCAAGTCATCGATCCTGCACAGGGACATCGTCGGGCCATACCAGATGGAGCACGAGTACGGCCTGATCGGCGGCAACATCTTCCACGGCGAGCTGTCGCTCGAGCAGCTGTTCCACATGCGGCCGGCGCCCGGCTTCGCCGACTACCGCACCCCGGTCAGCGGCCTGTACTACGGCAGCTCGGCCACCCACGCCGGCGGCGGCGTCTGCGGCATCCCCGGCTGGCAGGCAGCCAGGGCCGCGATCGCGGACAAGAAGGCCAGCCGCCGGGCCGGTCAGGTGCGCAGGCTAACCCGGCGGTCATGACCATCGAGGAACAAGACCAGATTACGAAACGGATGGTCAGGCCGGCTCCGGTCACGGCGCGGCCCGCGCTGCACGCGATGCTCGAAGCGCGCAGCGTGGCGCTGGTCGGAGCATCGCCGCGGCCAGGTAGCTTCGGCCAGCGCATGATCGGCGAGGTCGGCCGCAGCCCGTCCGGGCCGGACATCTACCTGGTCAATCCCCGGTACCGGCAGATCGGCGAGCGAGCCTGTTACCCCTCGCTCGCCGACCTGCCCGGGCCGGCTGACCTCGTGCTGCTCGGCGTCCCCGACGCGGCGCTCGAGCAGCAGCTCAGCCTGGCGGCCCGCTGCCGCAGCGCCGCGGCGGTGATCTTCGGGAACGCGCACGAGCAGCCCGGCGCGGCTCCGGCCGGCCTGCTGCTGCGCGACCGGCTGGCCGCGATCGCCGCCGGGGCGGGCATGCAGCTGTGCGGGGCCGGCTGCATGGGGTTCGTCAACGTGGCCCGCGGCCTGCGCGCGATCGGCTACGTCGAGCCCGGCCAGCTCCCGGCCGGCCCGGTGGCGCTGGTCACGCACTCCGGCTCGGTGTTCTCCGCGATGCTGCGCAGCGGCCGGGCGATCGGGTTCACCCTGGCGGTCTCTTCCGGGCAGGAACTAGTCACCACCGCCGCTGCCTACCTGGAGTACGCGCTCGCCCTGCCGGAAACCCGGGTTATCGCGCTCGTCCTCGAGGCGATGCGCGAGCCTGCCCGGCTGCGCGCGGTGCTGGCCAGCGCGGCCGCCAGGGATATCCCGGTCGTGCTGCTCACGGTCGGCAGCTCGGCCAGCGGCCAGGCGATGGTGGCGGCTCACTCCGGCGCGCTTGCGGCCAGGGACGGCGGCTGGGAAGCGCTGGCCGGTGCCTACGGCGTGCACCGCGCCGGCGACCTGGCCGAGCTGACCGACACGCTGGAGCTCTTCGCCATCGGCCGCCGCGCCCAGCTCCCGCCCAGCCCCACCACCCCGGCCAGCCCCACCACCCCCACCACCTCTCCCAGCCCCACCATCCCTACCACCTCTCCCAGCCCCACCGCCCCTACCATCCCGGCCAGCCCCATCATCCCCACCACCTCTCCCAGCCCCACCGCCCCTACCATCCCGGCCAGCCCTACCATCCCTGGCAGCCCCATCACCCCTGCCAGCCCCACCACCCCCACCACCCCGGCCAGCCCCGTCGCCCATGGTGGTGGATCGCGCGATCGCACACCTCCGGAGGTGTGCGATCGCGCGATCCACCACGTTAGGCCGGGCCTCGGGGGCGAGCCAGCGACCGCTGCGGCCGGCGGCCGGCAGTCCGGGATCGCGACGGTGCACGATTCGGGGCTGGAGCGCGCCCACGCGGCGGACCTCGCCGACCAGATCGGCGTGCCGTACGCATCGATCGGCGAGCCGACGCTGGCCAGGCTTGCCGGGCTGCTCGATCCAGGCATGCAGCCGGCCAACCCGCTGGACATGTGGGGCACCGGCCGCGACGCGCAGCAGCAGCTCGCCGACTCACTCGTGGCGCTGGCCGACGATCCCGCCGTCACCGCGGTCGCGCTGGCCGTCGACCTGGTTCGCGAGTTCGACGGCGACCGGTCCTACCCGGCCGCGGTCCTGGACGCGGCGGCCAGGACCGCGAAGCCGGTCACCGTGCTGGCCAACTTCGCCAGTGCCGTCGACCAGGACGTGGCCGGCGAACTGCGCCGATCCGGGATCCCGGTCCTGGAGGGCATGCGCACCGGCCTGCTGGCGCTGCGGCACCTGCTCGACCACGCCGCCCGGACGATACCGGCCAGCCCAGCCGCCCCGGTCATCAGTCACCCAGGCCAGGGCCGGCCGCCGGAGCCGGGCAGCGCGCATCCGGAGCACATCCGGCGGCCGGCTGGCCACCCCGAGCCGGACGAGGCGCGGCGGGCGCGTGGCGTCGCGTTGCTGGCGGCGGGCCAGGCCGCCGGGGCGCCGCTGCTCGACCTGCTCCGCGCGTACGGGATCGCCGCCGCGCGGGCCAGGCCTGCCGCGGGCCTCGACGCCGTGCTGGCCGCCGCGAGCGCAATCGGCTATCCGGTCGTGCTGAAGACCGATGAGCCCGGGGTCCCGCACAAGTCGGACGCAGGCGGCGTGCTGCTCGGCATCAGCTCCCCGGCCGAGCTGACCACCGCCTACCTTGATCTCTCCGCCCGGCTCGGCCCGCGGGCGCTCGTCTGCGAGACCATTCCGGCCGGGCCGGAGCTGGCGCTCGGCATTGCCCGCGACGCCGACCTTGGCCCGCTCATCGTCGTGGGCGCAGGCGGCGTCCTGGTCGAGCTGCTGGCCGACCGGGTGGTCGCGCTGCCGCCGGTGAGCCAGCAGCAGGCCGGCCGGATGCTGGCCAGGCTGCGGGCCGGCCGCCTGCTGGCCGGAGTCCGCGGGGCGCCGCCCGCGGACCTCGGCGCCGTGATCCGCGCGGTCACCGGGCTGTCCGCGCTCGCCGCCGAACTCGGCGACGAGCTGGAGGCACTGGACGTGAACCCGCTGATCTGCGGCGCGGCCGGGGCAGTCGCGGTCGACGCGCTGGCGATAGCACGGCGGCGCGGCTGACCGCGGGCACGCTGCGGCGCGCAGCCGCCGACGAGCGGCCTGGCCGGCTAGACGATCATCGGCAGTCGTATTTAAGCTGCTGGCGTCGGCCGATGACAGTGCTGTCTTCGGTGCGCGCCGACCCACTCGTTCGGGGGCAACGATGACAGCGAGCAGCGCAGTTGGCGGCCGGTCGAGGAACCTGATCCTGGCGGCGATGATCTTCGCCGTCGCGATGACCTTCATCGACCAGACCATCGTCTCCATCGCCGTGCCCGAGATCCAGAAGGAACTCGGCCTGAGCAGCACCGGCGTGCAGTGGGCCGTCAATGCCTACCTGCTATCGCTGGCCGCGCTCTTCGCCCTCGGCGGCCGGCTAGCCGACACCGTCGGCCACCGGACGATGGTCACGGTCGGCATCGTCGTGTTCGCCGGAGCATCGGCGATGTGCGGGCTCACCCCGACCGGGAGCCTGGCCGAGGCATGGATCGTGACCTTCCGGGTCGTCCAGGGAGCCGGCGGCGCGCTCATGTTCCCGGCCGCACTGGCGATCGTGGTCCAGACGTTCCCGCTCCGGGAACGGGGCCGGGCGCTGGCGATCTTCTTCGGCATCGCCGGCGGGCTGACCGCGATCGGCCCGGTCCTTGGCGGGTATCTCACCCAGTGGACCTGGCGGGCCATCTTCTGGGTGAACATACCGGTCGCCGTCATTGCCCTGGTACTGATCGTGATCTCGAAGCCGGTCACGCAGCATCAGCGCGCCCGCATCGACTACCGGGGAGCGGTCCTGATCGCGGCCGGCGTGGGGCTGAGCGTCTTCGGATTCCAGCAGTCATCAATCTGGGGATGGGGCAATCCCGGCACCGGAGCCTGCATCGCCCTGGGCGCCGCGCTCCTCGTCGCGTTCTACTTCGTCGAGATCCGCACGCAGTCACCGCTCATCCAGATGCGCATTTTCCGCATCCGGGCGTTCGCGGTCGAGAACATCGTGCTCGGCATTGCCATGCTGGTGTTCGTCCCGGTGTTCTTCTTCTCCAGCGAGTACGCGCAGATCGCGCTCGGCAAGACGGCGTCGCAGGCCGGGCTCTTCCTGCTGTACTTCTTCATCGGCTTCGTCATCGCCGCGCAGCTCGGCGGGCGGATGCTGGACCGGGTCGGCGGAAAGCGGCCGGTGGTACTCGGATGTGCCCTTGCCGCCGTGGGCTTCTGGCTGTGGGCAGGGAAAGTCACCGAGCTCAGCTTCAGCTCGCAGCAGTGGTACATCATCCTGGCCGGAGCGGGCATGGGCTTCATGCTCGGCCCGGCAAGCACGGATGCCGTCAACCGGGCGTCCACGCTCTCCTACGGCGAGGCCACCGGCATCACCCAGACCGTCCGGAACTACGCAGCCAGCCTGGGGCTGGCGATCCTGGGAACGGTCCTGGTCTCGCAGATGCGCTCCCGGCTCAGCACGTCCCTGATCGCCAGGGGCGTCCCGGGCGGCGTTGCCGGGCACGAGGCAGCCAGCCTGTCCCAGTCCCAGTCCGGGCACGGAAGCATCGCGTCGATTCCGCACTTCGTCCGGGTCGACTTCGCCTACTCCACCCGCACGGTCTTGTACGTGATGGCGGTGATCATGGCGGTGGCGGCGGTGGTGGCGCTCTTCGGCCTGCGCGGCGGGCTGCAGCAGGAACAGAAAGCCGCAGCCGCCGGCCATGAGGGCACCCAGTCACCGGCTGCGCCGGAGGGGATCTCGCCCCAGCCAGGCGAGCGCTAGCCCGGGCGCGTAGCGGCACGTACGCAGGCGGCCAGGCCTTCGCGCCCTGCGCCATCGGGGGCGCCAGCAACCTGAGCCCCGGTCAGCTCTGGGCCGGATAACGATTTTTGTGCTGGCTGAGGTATCACAAACCGGATGATGTCCTCTGTACAAGGGTCAGGACCGCAAAGTCCTCATCCCGCCACCAGGACCGGACATGCCTGCTCCGCACGCCAAAGACACCGGCCGCCAGGCCGAGGAACTCGACAAGCGGCTGCACGAGCTCAGCGCGGCCTTCGCCGATCTCGGCAACACCGCTGACTTCGATCAGCTGTTCAAGATCATCCATATTCCTGGCTGGACTACCTGGCCAGACATCTTCCTGATCAACACCCTTGTCGACGCAGCGGAGCGCGCAGCCAAGGACGCCAGAAGCCTCCGCACAGCCCTCGTCGAATGCGTCCTGGCGATCAGCGGCGCGTCCGGCGAGTAGGGGGAAATCCCGCTCCTGGCCAGATCGGAGCGCGCTACAGGGGCGTGCGCTCCGCTGCGGTCTGGCCAGGAGCGGGGTCTTATCCGCAGATCAGCCCGCCCCGGCGGGGGGGCGGGGCGGGCGGCCTTCCGGCGCGGTCAGCGGGCTCGTTCCCGGCGGCGCCAGCGGGCCGCCCGGCGGCGCCAGCGGGCCGCCCGGCGGCCGCCCAGCACCTAGCGGACCACCATGCGGCCCGCTGGCGCCGATGGACAACCCGTTGATCAAGGAGTTCAACGGCATAGAACCCGTTGAACTTCTTGATCAACGGGTTCAGCGGACCAGGCCGGCGGGGCGGGGCGGGGCGGGGCGGGGCGGGTGCCTTCCGGCGCGGTCAGCGGGCTCGTTCCCGGCGGCGCCAGCGGGCCGCCCGGCGGTCGGCCAGCACCTGGCGGACCACGTTGCGGCCCGGGATCCCGGTGACCCCGCCGCCGCCGTGGGTTGCCGATCCGGCCTGATAGAGCCCGCGGACCGGGGTCCGCAGGTCGGCATAGCCAGCCGCCGGCCTGCCGTGGAACATCTGCCCGAGGCTGAGCTCGCCGTGGAAGATGTTGCCGCCGACCAGCCCGTACTCCTGCTGCATCTGAGCCGGGCCGATCACCTGGCGGTGCAGCACCGACTCGGTGAAGCCGGGCGCGACGGCATCCATCCTGGCGATCACCCGGTCCGCGTACGCCGCCAGCGCGGCCTCGTCCGTGGCGTCCGCGTAGCCGTGCGGCACCCACTGGGTGAACATCGACATCACGTGCTGGCCGGCCGGCGCGAGCGAGTCGTCGAAGACGCTGGGAATGCAGATGTCGGCGAACGGCGCCGATGACGGCTTGCCGGAGACCGCCTCCTGGAAGGCGTTCTCGACATCGTCGAGGCTCTCGGCCAGCACGATCGTGCCGCCGTGCAGCCGCGGATCGGGCTCGGGATGGCTGGCGAACACCGGCAGCCGGTCAAGCGCCAGGTTGATCTTCACGGTTCCGCTGCGAGTCTGCCAGTCCCGGATGTCGGCCACGAAGCCGGCCGGCAGCGCCGCCGGGTCGAGCAGCCGCAGGAACGAGATCTGCGGATGCGCCGTGGTGATCACGGTGGCAGCGTCAATGTCCTCGCCGCTGGCCAGCGTCACGCCGGTGGCCCGTCCGGCCCTGGTCCGGATCCTGGCCACCTCGGCGCCGGTACGGATCTCGGCACCGAACGAGCGGGCGGCGGCGGCCAGCGCGCTGCTGACGCCGCCCATGCCGCCACGCGGAAACCCCCACGCGCCTGCCTGCCCGCCGGTATTGCCGACGTGGTGGTGCAGCAGCACGTAAGCGGTCCCGGGCGACCGTGGGCCGGCCCAGGTCCCGATCACGCCGGAAACGGCAAGCACGCCGCGCATCGCGTCGCTCTCGAAATAGCGCTCAACCAGGTCGGCGACGCTGCCGGTCAGCAGCCTGGTGACATCGACAGCGGCGCGAGTGTCCAGCTTGCGCAGGTGCCGCAGCAGCAGCCCCTGCCGCAGCAGGTCCGGCGGCCGCCGGGAGCCCAGCCGGGGCGGGATCTCGGCCAGCATCGGGCCGAGAATCGCGCCGATCCCGGCCAGGTGCGCCTCGTAGCCGCGGTAGGCGGCCGCGTCCCTGGCGGAGAACTTGGCGATCTCGGCGCGGCGCGCGGCCGGCTCGTGCGGCAGGGCCAGATACCGGCCGTCCGCGCGCGGCGCGAAGTACGGGCCCTGCGGGAACACGTGATAGCCGTGGCTGGCCAGCCGCAGATCACGGACCAGGTCAGGGGGCAGCAGCGACACCACGTAAGACAGCGAGGTCACCGTGTAGTCCGGGCCGAACGGGTGCTCGCTGACCGCCGCGCCGCCGACCACGCCGCGGCGCTCGCAGACCAGCGTGTCCAGTCCGCTGCGGGCCAGGTAGGCGGCCGCGACAAGGCCGTTGTGCCCGCCGCCGACGATCACGACATCCCGGCTAGCCGTCATAGGTCTGGATAATCCCTTCTCGCGTGGTGCAGCTCAGCCCGACATGGCCGGGGCAACAAAGCGGCAGCCAGGCAAACTACACTTTGCTGATCATAAGCTGGCGTTTTCCGCTGGCAGCGTGGCCGGCTGACCGCGCGTTCGGCCGACTTGGCGGGGGTGGATCCACTACGTTCCTTATGCGCTGAGATGACTTCCCGGAGGTACTCATGCGGATCGGCCGGTCGCTGGCGCTCGCGGCGCTGCTCGCGGCCGCAGGCGGGGTCACGTCGCCCGCGCCCGCCGCCCTGGCGGCGGGACTGCCCGCGGCGCACTCCCCGGTGTCGGGTCCCGGCCGGGCGAGGGCCGGCACCGCGGGCTCCGGCGTGGCACCGTCCAGCGCGGCCAGCGCGGCCAGCGCGGCCCGGCTGTGCGGAACGCGGGCAGGCCGCAGGCCGCGGATCAAGAAGGTCATGTGGATCTTCATGGAGAACCAGTCCTACGGCAAGCGCAAGGGCGAGATACCAGGCGATCCGTCGGCGGCGTACATCCGCCGTACGCTGATCAGGCACTGCGGGAGCACGTCCGACTACCATGCGGTCACCCACCCGAGCTTCCCCAACTACCTGGCCGCGACCAGCGGCAGCCTGCACGGCGACGGCGGGTTGCGCAGCTATAAGGTGCGCAGCATCTTCAGCCAGGTTGACCCGTCCTGGCGCAGCTACCAGGAGTTCATGCCGCACCGCTGTGATCGCGTCGCGCAGGCCGGCAATCCGGCGACCGGCCACTTCTATGTCAACCGGCACAACCCGGCCGTGTTCTACAGTTCCGAGCCGGTGCGCGGTGACTGCAAGCGGTTCGACCGCGCGCTCGGCAATACCGCGTCCGGCGCCCTGCTGCGCGCGGTCAAGGCCGCCAAGCTGCCCAGGTTCAGCCTGGTCACGCCCGGCTTGTGCAACGACATGCACAAGCTGCCGCCGGGCGTCAAAGGCTGCGCCAACCCGACCGCCCACGGCGACGCCTGGCTGGCGACCTGGATACCGATCATCACCGGCGGCCGGGACTACCGGAAGGGCCGCCTGGTGATCGACATCACCTGGGACGAGGGCAACGGCGGCAAGCTCCGGGCGCGCTGCCTGAACTCCAGCGCCGCGAACTGCATCGTGCCGGACATCGTGATCTCGCCCTACACCAGGCACAAGGTGTCATCGACCGACTTCTCGCATTACTCGCTGCTGAAGATGACCGAGAAGCTGCTCCGCGTGCACTTCCTCGGCCAGGCGAGGAACGCGAGCACCCGAAACCTGTGCCGCCCGTTCGGGCTGTGCCCGCGCCGCTAATGCTGACCGCGCGCCGCCGGGGCTGGCCAGGGCGCTGGCCGGGCTAGAAGATCACGTAGACCTTGCGGATCTTCTCGTGGATCTGCCAGGTGCCTGCCCAGCCGCGCCCGAAGACCGCCGTCTGGCCAGGACCGATGTCGCGCGGCTCGCCGCCGTCCGGGGTCACTGTCATCCGGCCGGCCACGATGTGCACGAACTCGTGGGTCTCCAGCTTCCAGTAGGACGGGCCCGGGGTGCACTCCCACACGCCGACCTCCTGCTCGCCGTCCTGCCAGAGCGTGTACCCGGAGGTCTGCATCGGCTCGCCGGTGGCCTCCTCCAGCGGCCCCCAGTCCTCAAGCTCAGCGGTGGCGGCGTCGGCGAGGAACGGCGTTACGGCGGAGGTGTCGGTCATGATGCCCTTTCTTGATGCGTCAGGAGATGGTCAGCCTGCCCGGCGCCCGCGGGTCCGGCCCGGCCTGCGGTGCCTGCTCGGGGAACGGCAGCGCGATCGGGTCAGTGGCCAGCTTGCTGCGGCCGTCGGCGTCGAAGCGGTCAAGCCCGAGCTGCGCGGTGTCCACCACGTCAGACCGGCCGGTCAGCGCGACATCGGCGGCGGCCCTGGCCACGGCCGGCCCCCACATCATTCCGGCGCCGCCGGCACTGGCGACGACGCTCCCGTTAAAAATCTGACTGGAACTGGCGGCCGGGCCGATGATCGGGAGGTGGTCGGGTGTGTAGTCAATAGTGGCCGCCCAGATCTTGCGCAACCCGAGTCCGGCGGTGACCGGGACCAGCTCGGCAAGGCGCTCGCGGATCAGCGCCAGGTAGGGCTCGTCGATGCAGCTCGCCTCGCCGGGCGGCTCGGCCGGGTTGCTCATGCCGAACAGCAGGCCGCCTTCCTCGGGGCGCCAGTACAGCCCGGCGGAGAGGTCGAAGACCATCGGCAGCCGGCTGGCGGCGAGATCGGGGTGCGGCTCGGTCACCGCGACCTGGTGCCGGACGCCGCCCGCGGCAACCCGGATCCCGGCGAGCTTGCCCACCTCGGCCAGCTCAGGGCCGCCGGTCAGGACGACGATCGGGGCCGCGATCGGGCCCGCGGTTGTCTGCACCCCGGTGACATGGTCTCCGGCGGTGCGCAGCCCGGTGAAGGTGACGTGCTCGCGCACCTGCACGCCGCTGGTCGCGAGCGCGACTGCGTAGGCGGTGACGTTGCGCGGCGGGGTCAGGTAGCCGTCCTCGGCGCAGAACGTGCCGCCAAGGGTCAGTCCCGGCGCCATCGCCGGGTTGGCCGCGTCGAGCTCGGCAGGTTCCAGCCAGCGGACAGAAAGGCCCTCGGCGTTCTGCATGGCCATCCGGGCGCGGGCGGCGGCGACGTCCGCGCGCGGTGAAGCAGGGCAGCAGGTAGCCCTGCTGGGTGAAGCCGGAGTCGATGCCGAGCTCGTCGTGCTGGCTCAGGTAGAACTTGCGCGACCACTCGCCGAGCTGGACGGCCCACGGGGTGCCGCCCTGGGTGCGGACGATGCCGGCCGCGCGGCTGCTCGCGCCTTCGCCGAGCGTCCGCTTCTCGACCAGGATGACGCGGTCAAGGCCGCTGCGGCGGAGGAAATAGGCGCACCACGAACCGACCGTCCCGCCGCCGATGACGACGGCGTCCGCGGTATCCGGGTGGCCAGGCTGAGGGCATTGGCACGCCGTCGATGCTGGCATAGACTGAACGTTCAGTCAAGAGACGGCGGAACTCCGGCGGCTGGCCGGGCGACGAGGCTCCGGCCGGGGGCCGGCGACAAGGAGTGCCATGTACGGCCTGTCCGATGCGGACCTGCAGATCCAGGCGCGCGCCAGGGAGTTCACCGACGAGCTGATCCCGTTCGAGGTCACCGCCGAGCTGAACGGCGGCGAGCTGCCCGCCGACGTCGTGGCCGGCCACGCCAAGCGGGCCAGGGAACTCGGCCTGCACGCCGCCAACATGCCGGCCGAACTCGGCGGCGGCGGCTTCTCGTCCCTGCAGCAGGTGCTCGTGCAGGAGCAGGTCGGCCGGGTGACGAACGCGCTCGCCTGGGTGGTCGGCACTCCCCCGTCCTGGCTGCCCGCCGTGGCGACGCCGTACCAGCTGGACCGGTTCGTGCTGCCGACGATCCGCGGTGACGCCGAGGAGTGCTACGCGATCACCGAGGAAGGCGCGGGCTCGGACGTGGACGCGATCGAGGCGACCGCCCGCCGGGACGGCGACGAGTACCTGCTGAACGGCGAGAAGTGGCACGTGACCTCGTACAACTCAGCGAGCTTCGCGTTCTTCCAGGCCAAGCTGGCGGGCGGCGAGCACGACGGCGAGCACGCCATGTTCCTGGTCGACCTGCCCAGCCCCGGGGTCAGCGTGGTGCGCACCCCCGCCTACACCCACACGATCAGTCACCATCACCCGATCGTCGCGTTCCGTGATGTCCGGGTGCCCGCCGCCCATCTCGTCGGCGCGGAGGGAGACGGCATGAGCTTCGCCTACGAGTGGTTCCGGTTCGAGCGGCTGATGGTCGCCGCGCGCTGCCTTGGCGCGGCTGACCGGCTGGTTACCGAGATGACGGCCTTCGCAGGCTCGCGGCGGGTGCAGGGCCGGCCGATCGCCGAGCTCGGCGCGGTTCAGGCCATGCTCGCGGACAGCCTGACCGAGCTGTTCGCCGCCCGGTCGCTGACGTACGAGACGGCGCGGGCGATGGACGCAGGCGCCGACGTCAAGGTGCAGCACGGGCAGTGCTCGATGGCCAAGCTGTACGCGTCCGAGATGGCCGGGCGGGTGGCCGACCGGGCCGTCCAGGTGTTCGGCGGCCGGGGCTACATGCGCGAGAACGTCGCCGAGCGGTTCTTCCGCGAGCTGCGGGTCGAGCGGATCTGGGAGGGCACAAGCGAGGTCCAGCGCGCGATCATCGCCGACCAGATGGCCAAGCGAGGCGTGCGCGCGCTGGTCTAGCGGCCGGGCCAGCCGGCTGCCGCGGCCGGATCAGGCCAGGCTCGCCTCGATCGCCTCGATCACGCCGGGCGCCTCGGGCTCGGTCTGCGGGCGGAACCGGGCGAGTACCTTGCCGTCGTGGCTGACCAGGAACTTCTCGAAGTTCCACTGGATGTCGCCGGCCTCGCCAGCCGCGTCAGGGTACGCGGTGAGCTCCGCGTAGATCGGGTGCCGCCCTGGCCCGTTGACGTCGATCTTCTCGAACAGCGGGAAGGTCACCCCGTAGCTGGTCGAGCAGAACTCCTGGATCTCCGCCGCGCGTGCCGGGCTCCTGGCCGCCGAACTGGTTGCACGGGAACCCGACGACGGAGAACTGCCGGTCTGCATACCGCTCCTGCAGCCGCTCGAGTCCCTCGTACTGCGGGGTCAGCCCGCATTTCGAGGCGACGTTGACGACGAGGAGCGTCTTGCCCGCCAGCACGCCGAGCGATGCGGGCTGGCCGGCCAGGGTGTTGACGGGAGTGTCGAGCAAGGTCACGAGGCGGTTCCTTCGCTGCCGGGGCCGGCGGCGGCCCTGCCGCCGGCGCAGACATCGGCCGGGGGGATTCGGATCGGGCATTAACGGGCCGGGCGTGGCTAGCCTGCCCGCGTAACGCTCTAACACCGCGGCCGGCCAGTGCATGCCCGGGCCACCGCCGGGCGCGCCGGGACGGCTAGCTGGGGGCGCCGGCCTTCGCCGCCGGGTTCCAGGCAGACTCGCCCTGGTAGCCGCGCGCGATCATCGTGACGAACTGGTAGACCGCGTCCTCCTCGAGGGACAGCGGGCCGGGCACGGCGTGCGCAGAGGACAGCCCGCGCTGCACCGACTCGCAGGCCCCCCAGTCCTGCCGGTTGGTGATGTCCCAGAACTCGACCGCGTAGCCGGAGTCGAAGCCGGGCCGGTCCAGTGCCTCGGGCGCGAATGCCCAGGTGCACTCGATCCTCGTCCGGTCCGCGGCAACCGGCGTCAGCCGGTGCGTCATCACGTAGTCGGGGTGCAGGCTGAGCAGGATGTTCGGGAACACGTTCACGTAGATCACGCTGCGCAGGCCGACTTCGTCCAGGCCGCGCAGCGGCGTGCCCAGGCTGCTGCCGTCCAGCGACATGGTGTCCATGCCGTCCCGCAACTCCATCCAGCCGCCGATCCAGGCGCCGTCCGCCGCGTAGTTCTCGCCGCTCTTCGGCGGGCTCACCTTGCAAAGCTCCGGGTGGATCATCGGGCAGTGGTAGCACTCGTGATAGTTCTCGGTCAGGATCTTCCAGTTGGCGGCGGAGTCGTAGTCATGCCGCCCGGCGATCACCAGCCGTTCCGGCTCATAGGGCGCGATCAGCTCGTCCAGCTTCCGCAGCGAGCCGGCGAGCGGCGGCGCGGTTCCCGATCCATCGACGAAGATCAGCCCGTGCCATTCCTCGACGGGCAGCTCGACCAGTCCCCACGCCGCCGGGTCGAAGCCCGGGCGGCCCTTGAACCCGGCGGCGGCCCGCAGCCCGCCGGAAAGCGAATAGGTCCAGGAGTGATACGGGCAGATGATCGCATTACGCTGCTGGGTGGCGCCGCAGGAGAGCAGCTCGTGACCGCGATGCCGGCAGCTGTTGGCGAAGCCGCGCAGCACGCCGTCGTCGCCGCGGACCAGCAGCACGCTGCCGGTGCCGGCCTGCTCGGCACGCTGGTCGCCCGGCTTGGCGACCTGCGAGCTGTGCCCGGCGCACAGCCAGCCTCCGCCGAAGAAGTGCCGCTGTTCCCAGGCGAACACCGCCGGGTCCACGTACGCGGCCCGCGGCAGCATCCTGCTCTCGCCGAATGGCTGCAGCGATGCTGCCAGCCCGGCCTTGTCGATGGGCGCATGGGGATACCTGGACTGACTGATCATACAGTCAAGAGTAGGCAGGCCGCGGGCGGCTGTCCAGCGCGAGCGGTCCGGAACCGGGGCGCTCTCGTGTTCCGGCACTGGCCCGGGCGTGGCCGTTAAGCCGGTCAGGCGCCCGCTTTCTCGACCGGGGCGGCGCGGGCGGACCGCGTGACCGAGCCGGTGCCCGCGAGCCTGGCGGCCAGCGCGACCGGGATGATCGTTGCCACGATGACCACCGATACCACCGCGTTCACCTCGGGCAGCTGCTGGCCGAGCCGGATCGCGCCGAAGATCCATAGCGGCAGGGTGTTCTGCGCCCCGGCGGTGAACACCGTGACGATGATCTCGTCGAACGACAGCGCGAACGCGAGCAGGGCGCCGGACACCAGCGAGGTGGCCACCATCGGCAGGGTGATGAAGCGCATGGTCTGCCAGCCGCGCGCGCCCAGGTCCATCGACGCCTCGGCCAGCGAGCCAGGGACCCGGCGCAGCCGGGCGATGATGTTGTTGTAGACCACGACGATGCAGAAGGTCGCGTGGCCGATCACGATGGTCACGATGGAAAGCTCGATGCCGTCGAAGGCGAAGAACGAGCTCAGCGCGATCCCGGTGATGATGCCGGGCAGCGCAAGCGGCAGGATGAGGAAGAACGAGATCGCCTCGCGGCCGAAGAACCGGAAGCTATGCACCGCGTAGGCCACGGCCGTGCCGAGCACCATCGCGATCACGGTGGCGGCCAGGCCGACCTTGACCGACAGCAGGAAGGACTGGCGGACGTCCGGGTCGTGCCAGGCGACGGAGAACCAGCGCAGGGTGAAGCCGGGAATCGGCCAGCTCTCGACGTTCGAGCGATCGAAGGCGTAGAGCAGGATCAAGGCGATCGGGACGAACAACAGCAGCAGGACCGCTGCGACCCAGATCCGCAGCGCGATGCGCAGGCCACGGGACTCCATCTAGAACGCCTTGAATGCGCCGAGCGCCCTGGCGCCCAGCAGGTAGATGGCCATGATCGCGACCGGGATGAGCGCCATCGCTGCGGCGAACGGCACGTTGTTGGCGATCCCGACGCTTTGCTCTATGACGTTGCCCATGAAGTTCGAGCCTGTTCCGCCGATCAGGATGGGCGTGATGAAATCGCCGAGGGTTAGCGAGAAGGTGAAGATCGAGCCCGCGGCCAGGCCCGGCAGCGCGAGCGGCAGGATGACCAGGCGCAGCGTCCGCCAGGTCCGGGCGCCGAGGTCCTGGGACGCCTCTATCTGCGACGGCGGGATCCGCTCAAGCGCCGCGTAGACCGGAATGATCATGAAAGGCAGCCAGATGTAGCAGAAGACGATGAACACTGCCCAGTTCGTGTAGATGAGGTTCACCGGGCCCACGCCGGCCTTGCCGAGTGACCAGTTGAGCAGCCCGTCGTGCGTGAAGATCAGCAGCCAGGCGTACACCTTCGCCAGGTAGCTTGCCCAGAGCGGCAGCAGGATCGCTACGAACAGGAACGTGCGGGTCCGGTTGCTCGCCAGCCTGGCCATGTAATAGGCGAAAGGGAAGGCGATGATCGCGTCGGTCACGGTCACCCCGGCCGCCATGCCGACTGTGCGCAGCACGATGTCGCGGTAGGCGGAATTCTCGAAGATCAGCGTGAAGTTGCCAAGATTCCAGACCCGCTCGATGTTGGTGGTGAAGGGGTTGATCTGCCAGAACGCGGTGATCAGCAGCACGACAAGGGCGGCCAGGTAGATCAGCACGAACCAGGCGAGCGCCGGCGTGAGCAGCAGCGTGGCCCGCGCCCATGGCCGGCGCCATAGCGCGGCCGATATCCGGGGCCAGGCCCCGGCGTGGCCGGACGCGGCGGCAGCGGACTGCGCGCCGCTGCCGTCGCCCGGTCGCGGCGAAGCCACGCTACTGAGTCACCTGAGTTGTCCATGCCTGCTGCCACTGCGAGTACGGCACGCAGTCCTGCTGGCCGTTGTCGCACGTCGCGACCGGCGTCTTCCACAGCGAGATGGAGTCAAAGTAGCTCTGCGGCGCGTTGGCGTGGTACAGGTCGCACGAGCCCTTCTGCAGATTGTTCATGATGGGGCAGGCGAGCTTGTTGTCCGGCGTCTCGCCGTAGCTGACCGCCTGCTCCGCCTGCACCTTCGGCGTGCTGATGTAGCGCATCCACTGGTAAGCGCAGTTCGGGTGCGGCGCCTTGGCGGCCAGCATCCAGGTGTCTGCCCAGCCGGTGGCGCCCTCCTTGGGCACCACGTCGCCAATCGGGAAGTTCGTCCCCTTCAGCGCGCTGACCTGGTACGGCCAGCCCGCCCCGACAGTAGCGTCGCCGTTCTTGAACTCAGATATCTCCTGCGAGGCCAGTCCCCAGTACTTCTTGATCAGCGGGCGCTGGTTCGCGAGCAGCTTTATCGACGCCTGGAACTGGTTCTCGGTCAGCTCGTAGGGGTCGGTGATCTTCAGCGACGGGTCATGCGTCTTGAGGTAGAGCGCGGCGTCGGCAATCTGGATCGGGTTGTCGGGGATTGTCACCTGTCCCTTGTACTTGGGGTTGTAGATGACGTTCCAGGATGTCGGCGCTACCGGGAAGGACTTCTTGTTGTACATCAGCACGTTCGGGCCCCACTGCAGGGATACCCCGTAGTGCACGCCGTCGACGGTATTGAAGGCCGGCGACTTGAAGGCCGGGAAGAAATCCTTCCAGGACGGAATCAGGCTGATGTTGACCGGCCTGGCGTCCCCGGCGTAGATGATGCGCAGGTCGGCGTCGCCAGAAGAGGAGACCATGTCGTACTGGCCGCCGCCGCCGTTCTTCATCAGCGTCACCATCTGGTCCGAGGTGCCTGCGTAGGTCGCGTGCACCTGGCAGCCGGTCTGGTTCTCGAACGGCTTGACCCACTGCGGCTGCAGGTAGCCTTCCCAGGCGATCAGGTTCAGCGTCCCCTCGCCCTTGCCGATTGTCTTCGGCACCGGCAGGCCGGCCGTCGTCGGCACCGGCGCGGCGCCGCCGCCCTGGCTGCTTCCGCCGGATGTCCCGCTGCCGCTGCCGCTGCCGCAGCCGGCCGCCAGGATGCCCGTGGCTATCAGGACGAGCGCACTCCGCGCGGTGCGCGAGACATTCCGCATCCCAGCCGTCATGGCTGCCTACCTTTCCTTATGGCCAGGATCGGTGCCGAGCTGCCCCGGTTCCGGTTCCTGGCTGCCCTGGCGCCGGCCCGGCTGAACCGGGTCGGGCTCGGGATCGCTGGTCACCGTGAACGCCTGATCATCGCGCCAGGCGATCCGGACCTGCGCCCCCCTGCGGTCGCCGGACAAGGCCGGCGCCGCCTCGTTCTGCCGGGCGACGACAAGCTCGCCGCCAGCGTCGAGGTCGATGACGTACCTGGTCAGCACGCCGACGTAGACGATGTCGCTCAGCCGCCCGGTCTCCACCCTGGCGCCGTCCGGCGCCTGCTCGTCATCGTCGAGCAGCCGGATTTTCTCCGGCCGGACGGTGATCTGACGACCCGCCCGCTCGATCAGGTTGGAGATGCCGACGAATCCCGCCACGAATGCCGTGCGCGGCCGCTCATAGACTTCGATCGGCGCGCCGACCTGCTCGATATGACCATGATTCAGGATCGCGATCCGGTCGCTCATCGAGAGCGCTTCTTCCTGGTCATGCGTGACGTACACGAAAGTAATGCCGACCTCGCGCTGCACGTGCTGCAGCTCGAGCTGCATTTCCTGCCGGAGCTTCAGGTCAAGTGCGCCGAGTGGCTCGTCGAGCAGCAGGACCTGCGGCTCGTTGACGATCGCCCGGGCGAGCGCCACGCGCTGGCGCTGGCCGCCGGACAGCTGCGCGGGCTTGCGCTGGCCAAGGCCGGAAAGCCGGACCATCTCCAGGGCCTGGCCCGCCTTTGCCCGCCGCTCCGCCCTGGGCACGCGCCGGACCCGCAGGGCGTACTCGATATTCTCGGCCACGGTCATATGCGGGAACAATGCGTAATCCTGGAATACCGTGTTGACGTCGCGCGCGTACGGCGGCAGCCGGGTCACTACTCGCCCGGCAAGTTCGATCTGGCCTGCATCCGGCTGCTCAAAACCCGCGATGAGGCGCAATAGCGTCGTTTTCCCTGATCCTGACGGGCCAAGCAAAGTAAAGAACTCGCCCCGGCCGACCGTTAGCTCGACGCCACCGAGCGCGAGCACCCCGCCGTAGTGTTTCCGCAGGCCCGCGACGCGGACAGCGGCCTGCGCGGCAGGCGGCGTGCCAGCCTCGGCGGACCGGCCGGACGCCGGATTTGCGATCATCCGGCTCGTTTTACCATGGTGAGCACCAGCGCCGCAATTGTCCGCGCTGCAATCGCCGCGCGCCAGGTTGAATGATGGTTCACCAAGATCCCGGAATCCCGCCAGGGAAGTTCCGCATCATGGCACGACAGAAGGGCAGGCAGGATGCAGTGGCTAAACGAGCCAGCCCGCTGGTCGCAGGAGCCCGGGCTGCTCACCGTGACGGCCGGCCAGGGCACCGACTTCTGGCGGACCACCGGCTACGGGTACGTCCGGGACAGCGGCCATCTCTACGCCGAGCTGCTGGCCGCCGACTTCGATCTGTCGATGCGGGTGAGCGGTGCCTATGCCGAGCAGTACGACCAGGCGGGGGCGATGGTGCGGGTCGACGAGCGGCACTGGCTCAAGACCGGCGTCGAGTACTTCGACGGCCGGGTGCGGCTGTCTACCGTCGTCACCAATGAGTACTCAAGCTGGGCGGTCGCCAGCCTGCCCGCGGGCCATGGTGCGCTCGGGCTGTTTCTGGCCAGGCGCGGCGACTCGGTCGAGGTGCGCTACGCGATGGACGCTGCCGAACCTGATCTCGCTGCCCTCGTGTACCTGCCGCCAGGACCGGCGCTCGCCGGGGCGATGTGCGCGGCGCCCGAGGGCCACGGCTTTTCGGTCACCTTCCGCGACTTCACAATCACCCCGCGCTGATCACTCCAGCCGGTTCCGGGGATCGTCCCGCCTCCGCTCCGGATTTCATGATCACGGAGGATCCTGCACGCGGCGGCGGGCCGGATTCTCCCTGATCGCCAGGTACCGCGGATGACTATAGATCTTCAACGGTTGAAGTTACAGGCCATGACAGCCTGCTTATACGGCGGCTGTTGGATACACGGGCTTGCGCTGGGCTCGGCGGGCCAGATGCGCAGGGTGACGCTATACCCAGGCAGGTGACGGGCGCGGGGTACCCCTGCGGGCTTCGCAGAGGATCAGATCATCACCGGGGCTGCTGCTCTGCTTGCCCTCAAGTGCCTGGCCGGCCTGCGCTGAGCGCGGCGGCAGTTGCCCACGGCAGCGCTTGTTCTTGTCCCGAGCCGCGCTGATCATGGTCCCGGCCGCCACCGTTGCCACGAAGAAGAAGAAAAAGGAATCAAGGAACACAGGACCGAAATCGAATACCCAGCTAATCACCGCCACCATCACTGTCGCAATGACCATGCAGGCGCCGCACGTGACCGCCCGTTTCATCGTTAGCCAGCCCTCCGCCTGGGCAGCTGTCCGCGGCTGGGCCACGGCCGGCCCGGCGGGGAGGTCGGCGGTGACCGCGGCCAGCTCCGCATAGGTCCGCGACGCGAACCCCTGGCCCACCCGCGCATCGAACTCGCCCTTGGTCAGCCGACCCTGCACGAACGCGGCCTTGAGCACCTCAATCGCCTGCTCGCGGTCGGCGTGTGACGCCCGCAGGTGGCTACGGCCTCGTGCGCCCCCGGCTGTCTCGTCTCCCGGCCCTGCCATCAATGGCCCTCCCCCCGAGCACGATCCAAGAAGCGTAGCGCGGCAGCGGGGTTGGCGGCGGAGTCAATCGCTGGTGGGATGTTACCAGAGTGCCGTCAATTGCCGCCTGAGCGTCCGGGTTGTCAGTGGGTTTGTAACACCCGCGGTTAGAGATCTTTTAGGCGTCCGCGTTGCGTTTCGAGCCCTGCTGGCCGTCCGCGCCCATCCCCCAGCTGATGATGCGCCGTGGACGGATGCGGATGAGCTCGCCGCTCATGTACGGGTTGGCTGGCGCCTGGTCGCGAAGCGCCTCGCCGATGCCGCGGATCTCGAGGCAGCGGACGGTCCACGGATCCAGCGAGACGATGTCGTCGACCACGAAGGCGACCTTGCCGTTGGCGGCCACGTTGTGGAACTTGCGGGTGTTGCCCAGGTCCCGCCCGCCGATATTGATCACGCCTGCCTCGGCGTCGACGGCGAAGCCGACCGGGCTGTTCTGCAGGACGCCGTCGGGGGCGAGCGTCGCCAGCCGCCCGAGGCGCTGCGATCGCAGGTACTCGAGCTCGGCGTCGGTGAACACCATCGGTCAGATTCCTCCTTGGTTATGGTCGCCGGTCATCCCCGCCGCCGGCCCGCCGGTCATGCGTGCTTGGCCGGCCCGCGCCGGGTGTTCCCGGCCAGCGCCCGCCGGGTGTTCCCGCCCGGCGCCCGCCCGGTGTGCCCGCCCGGCGGCCGTCGGGCCGGCACCCGATGATTGTGACATCCGCTGGCACCCAACCCGATGAGAGTCACATCCATCGGGTTACCGGGAGCGGCCAGCAACCCGATGGATGTGGCAATCACCGGCACCCAACCCTGTGATGGTCACATTCATCGGGTTGCAACCGAGGTGTCCCCGGCCGGCAGCGACTCAGCGAGCCGCTTCGGCGGCGCAATTGGTCAGGTGAACCCGTCGGTCCGGTGAACACATCGACCAGGTCAAGCCGTGCTGCAATGTGGTGGATCGCCCGATCGCACACCTTGGGAGGCGCGCGATCGCGCGATCCACCACCATCGGAGCTGCCTTCGGGAACTACCAGGGGGCCGACGCGGGCAGCCGGAGCCCGCGCGGGCAGCCGGAGCCGCGCGGGACGGCAAGAGTCCCGGGGGGATGGCAGGAGCCCGCGGGACGGCGAGGGCCTGTGGGGCGGCGGGGGGTGGCGTGAGCCGGGCGGGGCCTGAGCCGGACTGGGCGGATGAAGGTGGGCCGCGGCGCGGTCCGGGGCACCGACTCAGCTGGCAGCCGGGCCAGCGCGCCCGGGGCCATGGAATGCCGAAGCGGCGCCTGCCTGGGGCAGACACCGCTTCGTGTCGGGTGGAGGTGGCGGGAATCGAACCCGCGTCCTTCGGTACTTCACCAGGGCTTCTCCGGGCGCAGCCTGCACTAGCTTTTCTCAGCCCCGGCGTTCACGCAGGCAAGTCGCCGACGGGCTCAGCCACTGTTTGTTGTCCCGCCTAGTCCCGCGGCCGGGCTAGACGGTGGATCCTCCTTGCTGATGCCAGACACCGGGCCGGAGGCTCTCCCGGGCTGACAACCCCTAACTCGCGGTCAGGCCGCGAGGGCGAGGTGAGTGCGCTTTGCGTTGGCACTTAGTGTTTGCGGTCACGGGATTTACGAGGTCGCATCCGCAACCCTCGGCCCGCTTCCCCTGGATCGACTACCAAAGTCGAAACCGTTCACCCCCTCTTGAGTTGTCCAACGCAGGCCGGCCGGGCCGGATTCCGCGTCGTGATCTACGTTACCCGATCGGCGCATCGTCACCAACCGTGATAGGCCCGGCAGCCGGGGAGTGGCCGGGGTGCGGGATGCAGGCAGCGAGGAGGCGGGGACGGGCGGGGCGGCGGAACGGGCCGCAGGGGCGGCATGCAGGCGGAGGGCGGGAACGGGCCGCAGGTGCGGCATGCAGGGGCGGAGGCGGCGGGAACGGGCCGCAGGTGCGGCATGCAGGGGCGGAGGCGGCGGGAACGGGCCGCAGGTGCGGCATGCAGGGGCGGGGCAAACAGGAAGAAGCCCGATGGCTTACCCCCCCGAGCGGGCCATCGGGCATCTACCTGGCGGAGGAAGAGCCCCCGTGGGCGCTGGCGGTGGCCGAAAGATGGCGCCCACGGGGGTCGACCGGCAGGGTCGGGGCCGGTCCTGAACAACCGGGCCTCCCCCGAGATGAGGCCCGCTCTCCTCACGGCGACTGGGCCGCAACCCCCCAAGCGGCACCCCAGTCACTTAGGAAGACGTCAGAACGAAGCTGGATGGTTGCTCCTCGTTACCAAAAAGCAGGTAACGATGGCGTCACGAATTCGCCGGTAGCTCCCGGAGGAATTCTCCGGCTGCCGGAGCCACCGACGTAAGCGGCGACCGGGTTAGCTCCACCAGGGCGAACGCCACGTTCCCGCGATAGCCAACGAACCAGCTGGCGCGCAGGCCCTGCTGGCCCGGGCCGAGGGAGACGTTCCCGACCTGCCCGTAGACCGCATGGCCGCGGGCGCTGGCGGGACGGCCGTCCCCCGACGTCACCGTCCCGCGCATCAGCGAGCGCAACGTCCCGACCACCTGCGGGGTAAACGCAGCCGGCGGCGACAGCTTCGGATCCACCGGGCTTGGGCTGGTCACCAGAGCCGGGCGGTGCCAGGCACCGGACTTGACCACCGCGGCGGCAAGCGCCATGCCGAGCGGGCTGGTCTGTACCGTTCCCGCACCGATCGAGTCGGCCGCAAGCTGGCCGACATCCGCCGGGCTGGCAAGCGAGCCGGAGAAGGCCCGCAGCGGCAGTCCCAGCTGCTGGCCAAGGCCGAACTTGGCTGCGGCCGATGTCAGGTTGCTCGGGTGCAGCCGCAGGGACAGGCCGGCGAATGCCGTGCTGCATGCCCTGGCAAAATCCTTGCTGAACGGCGGCTGCCCGCCCAGTGCGGTTTCCGGCGGGATGTTCTCGAAGGTCCGCCCGCCGACCTGATTCTGGCGCATGCAGGGTATTCGCGTGCCGACATTGAAGCCGGCTGCCACCAGCGCCGCGGTGGAGACGATCGTGAAGGCCTGGCCGGGCCGGTAATGGCCGTTCAGCGGGTTGACCGCTGGCATGCCGTGCGCCTTGTGCGTGGCCACGGCGAGGATCTTGCCATCGGAGGCGCGGACGGCGACGATTGCCGCGGACCCGGGCAGCGGCCCGATGGCGCGATCGGCGGCGCCCTGGGTGGCGGCGTCGATAGTGGTCCGCACCGGCTTGCCGGTGGACCCCCGCCAGCTCTTGAGCACCGACATCTGCCGCCCGGCGGCGTTCTCCGCGACCACCTCGGTAGTCGGCGTGCCGACCAGGGAGCGCTGGTAGGCAAGCTCAAGGCCGGACAGGCCCACGGTGGCGCCCGGCCGGTACGGCACCCCGTCATCGCGCAGCACCCGGGCTGTCTCGGTGCCGACCGAGCCCGCCACCGACTTTGCGTCGGTGTCGAAAAGCCGCAGCCTTTCCTTCTTGACGATCAGCCCGGGCACCCGGCGTAGCTGGCCGGCCAGCCGCCGGTACTCGCCGGGCCGGAGCCGGGCAAGCTCGAAGAACTGAGCTGACGGTGCCGAGAGAATGTCCCCGTATACCTCGTTGGCGTCCAGGCCGGTCGCGTCGGCAAGCTTGTCCGCCGTCCGTAGCGGCCTGGCCAGCCGGCCCGGGCGCACGCCAACCACATAGACCAGCGTGCGCCTGGCCAGCGGCCGGCCGCTGGCATCGAGCAGCGCGGCTCGTTTCGGCATGCTGGTCACGACGGCCAGCCGGTACCCGCTTCGCAGGCCGGGATAGATGACGCTGGGACTCCACACGACCTTCCAGGTCGAGTGGATCATCCGGAGGGCGAAGTGCCCTTGGTATTGCCAGGGTGCGCCGCTGCGGCCGAGGTCGATCGTGGCGTTGAACTGCGCCTGGCCATTGTCCCCGTGCTGGCTGATCCGGTGCATGCTGAGCACCAGGCTGGCGGCATCAAGCTGCCGGTATGCGGTACGCAGCTCGGTCGTCACCGTATTCGGCGCCCCAGTGGTGAGCGCGGCTGCAGCCGGGTAATTGCCCTGTTCCCAGGCGAGCAGGAACTGCTGGACGACTGGTTCCGCAGACGGATCCGGCGACTGGGCGCTGACCAGCACCACGGCAAGCAAGGCGATGCCGCAGACCATCGCGATGGCGCGCTTCGGCGTGATCCGCCCGCGCAGGCCGCGCGGTGGCCAGGCTGGCCGACGCGGCACGCCCGGGCCGGGCCTGGCGGCCACCGGGGTCGGCGGCGGACGCGACTGCGCCCCGGGCCGGGCCGGGCCAAGCCGTGCATGCGGCTGATCCGGTGCCGGTGACTCCGGGATCAGCCGCGCGCGGATCGCCGCGAATGGCGAGTCTGGCGCTATCGCGGGAACGTTCCCTGGTGGCGGAGCCATGGCTGCTGACGCCGTGGCTGGCCAGGGCTCCGATGACGGCGGCGGCCGGCCGCCGCGCCGACCGGCTGACTGCCCGGCCGACCCGGACCTGGCGGCCGCAGGCGGCCAGGCGGACGGCCGGGACGGCGGGGAACTCCGCGGGGCCGGCCGACGGATCGCCGCAGGTCCCGGCCGCGGGCCCTGCCGCGCGGCTCGCCGGCGGCCCTCTCGGCGCTGCGGCCCTGGCGGCCAGGCCGCTGTCGGCCCTGGCGCTGGCCGCGCCGCTGACGGCAGCCCGGCCGCCGCAGACGCTGGCGCTTGCGGTCTCGTCCCGGGCCGAGCCTGGGCCGGCCATGCGGACGGGCTCGGGGTGCCAGGCTGGGCTTCCTCGGCCGGCTGTCCGTTCCGGCTTTCCGTGCGGCCGGCACCGGCCGGGAAGACGCCCGCCGGAGCCTCGCCCGCGGGCGACGCAGCCGTACCCGGGGGCTCGGCAGCGGACGGCTGAGCGGCCGGGGACCGGGTCGCTGACGGCTGGGCGGCGGGCGGGTCCCCGGCGGGCGGGTCCCCGGCGGGCAGGTTCCCGGCGGGCAGGTTCCCGGCGGGCAGGTTCCCGGCAGGCGGGCCCCAGGCGTCGGGTGCCGCTTCGGCCTGGGTTTCGGCAGCACCGTTCCCGGCGGCCTGCGCGCCCTTGGCGCGTGGCCCCCGGATCGGAGCACGCTGCAGTGCGGCGTGCGATCCGCGCCTACGAATGCGTGCCATTATCCGCCACTCGGCTACCTTCGCCGCCGCAGGGCACGATCAACCTCCCTGGCAGCGTCCCGCTGCGCCAGGTCATGGCGCTTGTCGTAGGTCCGCTTGCCGCGGGCCAGAGCCAACTCGACCTTGGCCTTCCCGTCCTTGAAGTACAACGACAGCGGCACCAGCGTCAACCCGCGCTCGGCGGTTGCGCTGGCTAGCTTGTCGATCTCCTTCCGGTGCATCAGCAGCTTACGGGGCCGCCGCGGCTCATGGTTGGTCCAGGTGCCTTGCGTGTACTCCGGGATATGCACGCCGTACAGCCACGCCTCATGATCGTTGATCTGGCCGAATCCGTCGGCCAGCGACGCCCGGCCCGGCTCGCAGCGACTTCACCTCGGTGCCGGTCAGCACCAGGCCCGCTTCGTAGACGTCCTCGATGTGATAGTCGTGCCTGGCCCGCCGGTTCCTGGCGATGACCTTCGTGCCCTGCTCCGCTGCCACGATTCTCCTGTCCGCTCTGGCGTCACACCCGCAGGTAGCGCCGGAGCGTGAGGAACGACGTTGCGCCGCAGAGCAGCACGCCGATGATCATCGCGAGGATGATGACCTCGACCAGGTCGGTGGCGCTCAGCTGCACGTTGAACGGGAAGTACTGTTGCAGCGTATCCAGCCAGAGCGACTTCACCGCGATCAGCAGTCCGGCCGCGACCAGCCAGCCGAACAGGCCGGCGATCACGCCCTCGACGAGGAAGGGCAGCTGGACATAGAAGTTCGACGCGCCGACCAGCCGCATGATGCTGGTCTCCCTGCGCCGGTTGAAGGCAGACAGCCGGATCGTGTTGGCGACCAGCAGGATGGCGGCGATGATCAGGATGATCGCGATGATCACGACCGCGTTCCTTGCGCCGTTGAGCAGCTTGTAGAACTTGTCCAGGATCGAGGAGTCATCCACGATCTGGTCGACGCCAGGCCCGGCCGGTGACCGTCTCCGCCACCACCGGGAAGTCCGTCTGGGTGTTCTTGAGCTTCACCTGGAACGAACTCGGGATGTCACCCTTGCTGACCGAGCTGACGAACGACGGATCCTGGGAGAACTCCTGCCGGAACCGGTCGTACGCCTGGGCCTGGGACTCGTACCGGACGCTGACGACCTGCGGGAGCTTCTTCAGGTCCTGCTCGATCTGCGCCATCTCGCTCGGCGTCGCCGGTCCGTTCTGCGCGCACTGCGGGCTGACGCTGGTCTTGGTGCACAGGTAAATGGACAGCTGAACCCGGCCCTGCCAGTAGGTCCTGGTGTTGTTGACCTGCTTGACGAAGAGCAGCCCGGTGCCAAGCAGCGACAGGCTGATGGCGACGACCACGACCAGGGCGATGGTCATCGTCAGATTTCGCCGCAGGCCGATCCATACCTCATGGAAGACAAACTGCGCACGCATTTGTGAGATCCCTCGGTAATCCTGGTCGGGCCGGTCAGTAGGCCTGGCCGTAGACCCCGCGCGATTGGTCGCGCACGACCTTGCCATATTCGAGTTCGATAACGCGCTTCCGCATGGAATCCACGATCGCCGCGTCGTGCGTAGCCATGACGACCGTGGTCCCGGTTCTGTTGATCCGGTCAAGGACCTTCATGATGCCGATCGAAGTCGCCGGGTCGATGTTTCCGGTCGGCTCGTCGGCCAGCAGGATCATCGGCCGGTTGACGAACGCGCGGGCCATCGCGACCCGCTGCTGCTCGCCGCCGGACAGTTCGTCGGGCATCCGGTCCCGCTTGCCCTCCAGGCCGACGAGGTCGATCACCTCCGGCACGACCTTGCGGATGAACCGCCGCGGCTTGCCGATGACCTCAAGCGCGAACGCGATGTTCTGGTAGACGTTCTTGCTGGGCAGCAGCCGGAAATCCTGGAACACGCAGCCAATCCGGCGGCGCAGGTGCGGCACCTTCCAGTTGGTGAGCCGGGCAAGGTCCTTTCCGGCCACGTGTATCCGGCCATCGGTGGGCCGCTCCTCCTTGAGCACCAGCCGGAGGAACGTCGATTTGCCGGACCCCGACGGCCCGACCAGGAAAACGAACTCGCCCTTTTCGACGTCAAGATTGACGTTCTCCAGGGCGGGACGGCTCTGGTTCGGGTACATCTTGGTGACGTTGTCGAAGTGGATCACAGGCCCATCACACGGCGCTCGACGAAAATGCGGGACGACCCTGCCGGGTCGCTACGGCGTCCCGGTTTGGCCTTGGGCCAGTGTAGGGGGGAAACTGGGCGGGAACGTCCAACATCGGCGAAGTGACCGGGTAGCCGCCGGGACGGAGGGACCCAGATGAGCTGCGAACACCTGATCTGCGCTGCGTGCGCGGGGCCGGTGGCAGAGGGTCACTGCCCGGTCTGCCAGACAGCCCGGGCGCACGTGCACCATACGAGCAGCGGACTGCGGCTGCCGATCATCGCCGCGGCGCTGATCGTCTTGCTGCTGCTGCTGGCCATGCAGCTGCACTGAGCTAGCCCCGCAGCCCGTACCAGGTCCGGGTTGGCTCGCGGCCGGCCAGGCGAGCCGGGGCGCGTAGGTACTGGCCGCGGGGTTCCCGTTTCGGCTGCGGGTTGTGCTTGTCGTTGGCCGGCCGCGGGTCGCGCTACAGGCCCTGGGTGCGCAGCCAGCGGATCTCGGCCTCGATGAACTCGTCGATCTCGCCGTCCATCACCGCCGCGGTATTCCCGGTTTCCACGCCGGTCCGCAGGTCCTTGATGTTCTGGTACGGGTGCAGCACGTAGTTGCGGATCTGGGTGCCCCAGCTTCCGGCGTGATCGCCGCGCAGTTCGGCCATCTTCGCCTGCTGCTCAGCCCGCTTGCGCTCGAGCAGCTTGGCCTGCAGCACCGCCATGGCGCTGGCCCGGTTCTGGATCTGGCTGCGCTCGTTCTGGCAGGACACCACGATCCCGGTCGGCAGGTGGGTGATCCGGACCGCGGAGTCGGTGGTGTTGACGCCCTGGCCGCCGGGGCCGCTTGACCGGAACACGTCGACCCGGATCTCGTCCTCAGGAACCTCGATGTGGTCGGCCTGCTGGACGACCGGGATCACGTCCACCCCGGCGAACGACGTCTGCCGGCGGCCCTGGTTGTCGTACTTGGAGATGCGGACCATCCGGTGCGTGCCGTGCTCGCCGCGCAGCGTCCCGTAGGCGTACGGGGCCTTGATGGCGAACGTCGTCGACTTGATCCCCGCCTCTTCCGCGTAGGACGTGTCGTAGACCTCGGTCTCGTAGCCGTGCCGCTCGGCCCAGCGCAGGTAGATGCGCCGCAGCCCTTCCGCCCAGTCGGCCGCGTCGGCCCCGCCCGCCTGCGCGTTGATCGTCATCAGCGCCTCGCGGGAGTCGTACTCGCCGGACAGCAGCGTGCGGATCTCCAGCTGGTCGATCTCCCGGCGCAGCGCGGCGAGTTCGCGTACCGCCTCCACCCTGGTCGGCTCGTCGTTCTCGCTTTCGGCCAGCTCGAACCCGGCCTCGGTGTCGTCCAGCCTGCGGGCCAGGCCCTCCAGCCTGGCCAGCTCGCCGTCGAGGTAGGACAGCCGCCGGGTGACCGCCTGCGCCTGCTCCTGGTCGTCCCAGAGCGCAGGGTCGCCGGCTCGCACGCGGAGGCCGTCCGCCTCTTTCCGCATCGCTTCGGGATCGAGGACTGCCTCCACGCTGGCGAGTTTCGCCGTTAGCTCCGAGATTTCGCCGGCGGGGTCGATTGCCATGGCGGAAAGCCTACGTCAGCCAGCCGACTGTCAGCTTCCGGCCGGCGCACGCCGCGCCGCGGGCCGTCACTCGGGCAGGCTGCTGGCCGCCACCAGGGTCCGGATCGCGCGTACCGCCACCGACAGCGTGGCCACCGTGAACGCGTCGCTCTCCCAGATCTCGCTCATCGTCTGGGCCGCCCGGCGCGCCGCCGACTCGTTCCGCTTCGCCCAGGCGGCCAGCCGTTCCTCCGGGTTGCCAGGGCCGGTGACCTTCAGCACGTCCATGGCCAAGGCGGCATGCGCCGAGTACAGGTCATCGCGCAGCGCGCCGCGCGCCATGGTGTTCCACCGGTCGGCCCGGGGCAGCGCGGTGATCCGGTCCCGCAGCCGGCTGATCTGCAGCCGGTCGGCCAGGTCGAAGTACACCTCGGCGGCCTCCTCGATATCGCGGCCGGTGCTCGCGGCGACCTGCACGATGTCGAAGGCCGAGTAGGCGGGGACCATGGCCGAGACCCAGTGGGCGAGTTCGGCGGGCACCCGCCGGGCGGTGAAGCTGTTCCTGCGCTGCTCGAACTCGGCCAGGTCCCGGCCGGCCAGCAGCTTGGGCAGGCCGGCCGCTACGGTCGCCACGCCGCCGGCGAAGAAGAGAATCGTCGAGGAGATGTCGAACGGCGGCCGGCGGCTGTGCAGCAGCCAGCGGGTGGCCCGCTCGGTCAGCTTGCGGCCCTCGAGCGCCATCGCGATCTGGGTAGCCGTGTCGACCTTGCCGTCCAGCGCCTCGACTTGCGCCCAGAAGCCGGGCATGCCGAAGACATGCCTGGCCACCAGCCAGGCCCGGGTGATGTCGGGGACAGAGGCGCCGGTCTCCTCGGTCAGCCGGAACGCGAAGGTGATCCCCGAGCGGTCCACCATGTCGTTGACGACCTCGGTCGTGATGATCTCGCGATGCAGCCGGTGGGCCCGCATCGGCTCTGAGTAACGCTCCCGCAGCGGGGTCGGGAAGTAGCCGACGAGCACCCGGCGGAGGTAAGCGTCGTCGGGCAGGTCGGAGGCGAGCACCTCCTGCGCCGCGGCGATCTTGGTCTGCGCGAGCAGCACGGAGAACTCCGGCGTGGTCAGGCCGGTACTGGCGGACCGCCGCTCGTTGATCTCCCGGTCGCCGGGCAGCACGTCGATCCTGCGGTGGACGCGCCGGTCACGTTCCAGCTTCCTGATGTACCTGGCATGCACGTGCAGCATCTGCGCGGCCTGCGCGCGGGACGCGGCGAGAGTCCGGTTCTGCTGATAATTGTGCGCCAGCACCAGGGCGGCGACCTCGTCGGTCATCTCCTGCAGCAGCCGGTTCCGCTCGGTGGCCTGCAGCTCGGCGTTGCGCACCACCCGGTCCAGCAGGATCTTGATGTTGACCTCGTGGTCGGAGGTGTCGACGCCGGCCGAGTTGTCGATGAAGTCGGTGTTCACCAGGCCGCCGGCCAGCGCGTACTCGATCCGGGCGGCCTGGGTCAGGCCCAGGTTCCCGCCCTCGGCGACGACCCTGGCGCGCAGCTCGGTCGCGTTCACCCTGACCGCGTCGTTGGACCGGTCGCCCGCGTCGGCGTGCGACTGGTTGCTGGCCTTCACGTAGGTGCCGATGCCGCCGTTCCAGAGCAGGTCGACGGGCGCCGACAAGATCGCCGAGATCAGCTGATCGGGCGTCATGGCCGTGACGTCGTCATCGATGCCGAGCGCGGCCCGCGCTTCCGGCGGCACCAGGATCGACTTGGCGCTGCGCGGCCAGACCCCGCCGCCGGGCGAGATCAGTGCCGTGTCGTAATCCGTCCAGGAGGACCTGGGCAGCGCGAACAGCCGTTTCCGCTCGGCGAAGGTCGCCGCCGGATCCGGGTCCGGGTCGACGAGCACGTGCCGGTGGTCGAAGGCAGCCACCAGCTTGATGTGCTCCGACTGCAGCATGCCGTTGCCGAAGACGTCGCCGGACATGTCGCCGATGCCGACGACGGTGAAATCGGTGCTCGCGGTATCGATGCCGAGCGTCTGGAAATGGAATTTGACCGACTCCCAGGCGCCGCGCGCGGTGATGCCCATCTTCTTGTGGTCGTAACCCTCGGAGCCGCCGGAGGCGAAGGCGTCGCCCAGCCAGAACCCGTAGGTGGCGGCGATCTCGTTGGCCGTGTCCGAGAACGTCGCCGTGCCCTTGTCCGCTGCCACCACCAGGTACGGGTCGTCGCCATCGTGCCGGACGACGCGGACCGGCGGCAGCACCTGCCCGGCATCCAGGTTGTCGGTGACGTCCAGCATCGCGCTGATGAACATCCGGTAGCAGGTCAGCACCTCGCCCAGGTATGCCTCGCGGTCGGCAGGCTCGGGCAGCTGCTTGCAGACGAAGCCGCCCTTGGCGCCGGACGGGACGATGACCGAGTTCTTCACCTCCTGCGCCGTGGCCAGGCCGAGTACCTCGGTCCTGAAGTCCTCCGGGCGGTCTGACCAGCGGAGGCCGCCGCGGGCGACGTCGGCGAACCGCAGGTGCACGCCCTCGAACCTGGGCGAGTAGACGAACAGCTCGAACCTCGGCCGGGGAGCGGGCAGGTCGGGCACCCGGCCGGCGTCGAGCTTGGCCACGAAGTAAGGCAGCGGGGTGCCCGCGGCCGCGCTTTGCTGGAAGTAGTTGGTCCGCAGCGTCGCCTCGATCAGGCCCCAGTAGGCGCGCAGGATGCGGTCCTGGTCGAGGCTGGCGACATCGTCGAGCTCGCCGCGGATCTCCTCGGCGATGGCCTCGCTCCGCTCGGACTCGCCGGCCTGCCGGTCCGGGTCGAACCTGGACTCGAACAGCCGCACCAGCAGCCTGGTCACCGTCACGTTCGCGCGCAGCACCCGCTCGACGTAGTACTGGCTGAACGTGGTGCCCGCCTGGCGCAGGTACCTGGCGTAGGCGCGCAGCACCACCACCTGCCGCCAGGTGAGGTGCGCGTCCAGGACGAGGGCGTTGAACCCGTCATCCTCGATCTGGCCGTGCCACAGGGCGCCGAGGGCGCCTTCGAGCAGGTCCTTCACCGAGTCGAGCGAGGCGGGAACCCGGGACCTGGCGGCCTGGCCGGCCGCGTCCTGTCCGGTCGCGGCCTGGCCGGCCGCGGCCTGGCCGGATCCGGCCGGGTCGCCGGCGCCGGGAGCGTCGCCGGCGCCGCTGCGGCGCAGCCCGAAGTCGTAGATCCAGAACGGCTCGGCGGTGCTTCCCCCGGAGAACTCGTACGGGTGCTCGTCGACGACGTCGACGCCCATGTGCTGGAGCCTGGGGAGCACGTCGGTGAGCGTGATCCTGGAGCCGGTCCGGTAGATCGTGAGCCGCCAGACCCGCCGGTTCGCCCCGGACGCGCTGGTCGCGTGATCGTGCTGAACCGGCACGCCGCCGATGAAGCTGACCGACTCCCAGAACTCGAACGCGACATTGCCGCCCGACTCGCGCAGCTCGAGGACCCGGGTGAGGTCCCCGACGGCAGCGGCGGCCGGGACGTCGGTCTTGTAGGTATCCGGGATCGAGTCGCCGGCCATGGCGAGCAGTACGCGGGCGCGCTGCGGGCCGAGCGACCTGGTGGCCGCCTCGGCCAGGTCGTCGTCCCAGGACCTGACTACCGCGGCGAGCTCCTTCTCCAGCTCGGCCTCGTTCACATCGGGCAGCATGCTGCCGTGCGCGGCCCTGACCACGATGTGCAGCCTGGCCACGGATGCCTCGCCGACCATCACGCTGTAGCCGACCGAGATCCCGTTCAGCGCCCTGAGCAGGATCTCCTGCGCGCGCAGCCGGACCCTGGTGGTGTACCGGTCCCTCGGCAGGTAGACGAGGCAGGACATGTACCTGCCGTAGATGTCCTTGCGCAGGAACAGCCGGGTCTGGGTGCGGTCGCGCAGCCGGAGCACCCCGGCCGCGATCGGGGTGAGCTCGGGGACGGAGATCTGGAACAGCTCCTCCCGCGGGTAGTTCTCCAGGAACTCGGCGAGATCCTTGCCGTCATGGCTGTCGGCGGTCAGGCCGAGCGACTGAAGCACGCCGGCCAGCTTGCGCCGCAGCACCGGGATGCGGGTGATGCTCTCGGAGTAGGCGACGTGGGTGTACAGGCCGAGGAACCGGTACTCGCCCGTCACCTGGCCGGCGTCGTCCAGCCGCTTCAGCGCGATGTAGTCCAGGTAGCTGGGCCGGTGCACGGTGGACGGCGAGTTGGCCTTGGTCAGGATCAGCCGCTGCGGATCCTGGGCCCTGGCCCTTACCTCAGGCGGCAGCGCGGCAAACGAGCTTGATGCCTGCCGGTCGTGCCGCAGGATGCCGAGCCCGGTGCCGGCCACCGCGCGCAGCATCATCCCGTCCGGCCCGTCCGCGAGGTCATACTCGCGGTAGCCGAGGAAGGTGAAGTGGCCGTCGGCGAGCCAGCGGAGCAGCGCCTCGATCTCGGCCGGCGCCTCGTCCGGCGCCGCGGCTGCCTCGGCCGCCGCGGCCTCGGCCGCCGCGGTGCCCGGCGCCGCGGTGCCCGGCGCCGATCCGCCGGACATGGCGAGATCCTCGGCCAGCTGGACGGCCCTGGCCCGCATTCTGGAGTGATCCTCCACCGCGACCCGCACGTCGCCGAGCACTCGCTGCAGGTCCTTGGTCAGCTGGGCGGCTTCGGCGTCGTCGGCAAGCACGCCGATCTCGATGTGCGTCCAGGACTCGACGATCTCGTCGTGGTCGGCCGGCGTCCCGTCGATCACGCCGAGCACGCCGAGCAGCGTCCCGGTGACGTCGCGGCGGACACGCAGCTGCGGGTGCACCACCCGGCGCGCCCGCAGACCGTGCCTGGCCAGTTCCATCGTCACGGAGTCGACGAGGAACGGCATGTCGTCGGTGACGATGTCGAGCACCGCGCCGGTCGGCTCAAGCGACGCTTCCCCGGCGGGCCGGATCCGGACCAGCGCCCGGCCTTGCGGCCGGCTGCGCGGCGAAGCTGGCCTGCTCGGCGGCCACCGCCGCGATCCGGGCAGGCCCGGCCGCGGCCAGGTCCTCGACCGCGACGTGCCGGTAGTAGGCCTGCAGGTAATCGTGCAGGTCGCCAACCCCGGCACTGCCGGGGATCAGCCGCGCCGCCGCGGCAAGCAAGGCAAGCTTGTCGTCACCCGCGTGCTCCGCCATCGGTCCCACTCCTTTGTGTGCCGGGCCGTTCGCCGCGGCGCTCCGGCCGCTACAACCAATCTCGCAGTTCCCACAGCAGCGGGTAATAGCGCAGCGGCACTCGATTGTGCAGGTATGGCGCGCCGGTGGACCCGCCGGTCCCGGATTTCGTGCCGATCTGCCGCTCCACCATCTGAACGTGCCTGGCCCGCCAGAGCCCGGCCAGCTCATCATGGGTCAGCAGGTCCTCGGCGAGTTGCCAGAGATCGTCATGGCCGGCCCGGTCCCTGGCGATCGAGACCAGCGAGGCCAGTACCTCGTCGGCATCGCCGACCGGCAGCCCGCGGGCGCCGAGCAGGCCGAGGTACGCATCCCAGAGTGACGGCTCGGCCAGCCGCCTGGCCAGCCGGTTCCGCTCGGAATCGGTCAGCGCACGGAACCTGGCGACGTACCTCTCGTCCTTCGCCCCGGACAGGAACTCGAGCTCGCGGAACTGCACCGACTGGAAGCCGCTGGCCGGCGCGAGCACCGCCCGGAACTCCAGGAAGTCCTGCGGCGTCATCGTCTCCAGCACGTCGATCTGGCTGACCAGCAGGCGCTCGATGACGTGCGCACGGCGCAGCAGCTGCCTGGCCCGCCACGTCTCGTCCGCCGCCATCGCGTCGCGGGCGGCGCCGAGCTCATGCAGCAGCTGCTGGAACCAGAGCTCGTACGCCTGGTGCACGGTGATGAACAGCAGCTCGTCATGGGCCGGCGGATCGGCCTGCGGCACCTGCTGGGCGAGCAGCTCGGGCAGCCGGAGGTAGCTGCCGTAGGTCAGCCGGCCGCCTTCCTCGCCGAACCGGCGGCCGGGCGGCGGCCGGCCTGGCCGGCCGGCGTGGCTGGGCTTGCTGGCCTGGTCATTGCGGCTCCCTCGGCGCGAAGAACGGCAGTACTTCCGGATTCGCCAGTGCGTCCGGGTCGGCTGCCTCGGCCAGCGGGGTGCCCTGCAGCATCTTCCTGACCGGCACCTCCAGCTTCTTGCCGGACAGCGTCCGGGGGATGCCCGGTACCTGATGGATCTCGTCAGGGACGTGCCGCGGCGACAGCGCGGCCCGCAGCTGCGACCGGATCCGGTCGGTGAGGCCGTCGTCAAGGGCGCAGCCGTCGGCCACCGTTACGTACAGGATGAGCCGGCCGTCGCGGCCGAGCCCGCCGGTATCCACCACCAGGCTGTCGGCGATCTCCGGCAGCCGCTCCACGACGCGGTAGAACTCGCTGGTGCCCATCCGGACGCCGCCCCGGTTCAAGGTGGCATCCGAGCGGCCGTAGATGACGCAGCCGCCGTCCGGCAGGATCATGATCCAGTCCCCGTGCCGCCACACTCCCGGATACTCGGCGAAGTAGCTGGCGGCGTACCGCTCACCGCCGGGATCGTTCCAGAAGCCGACCGGCATCGACGGCATCGGCTCGGTCAGCACAAGCTCTCCCACCTCGCCGGTGACGGGGTTGCCCGGCCGCGTCATACGCGGCGACCTTCGCGCCGAGGCAGCGGCCGGCGATCACCCCGGCCCGGACCGGCAGCAGCGGGCTCGGCCCGACGAACCCGGTGCACACGTCGGTGCCGCCGGAGAATGAGCCGAGCAACAGGTCGCTGCCGACCTCGGCGTAGACCCAGCGGAAACCCTCGGGCGGCAGCGGCGAGCCGGTGGATCCGACGCCGCGGAGCCTGGACAAGTCGTGCCTCGGCGGCGGGCCGCAGCCCGGCCTTGGCGCAGGCCAGCAGGTAGGGCGCGCCGGTGCCGGCGTAGGTCACCCCGGTCTCGGCGATCAGCCGCCAGAGCGCGCCGGTGTCCGGATGAGTCGCGCTGCCGTCGTAGAGCACCACGGTGGCGCCCGCGAGCAGGCCGCCGGCCAGGTAGTTCCACATCATCCAGCCGGTCGTGGTGTACCAGAAGAAGACGTCGTCCGGGCCGAGGTCCTGGTGGAAGGTAAGCACCTTGAGGTGCTCAAGCACGATCCCGCCATGGCCGTGCACGATCGGCTTGGGCAGGCCGGTCGTGCCGGAGGAGTACAGCACCCACAGCGGATGGCCGAACGGGACCTCGGTGAACTCGAGCGGCGCGGGCCCGTCGCTGGCCCGGCACCGGTGCTTGTGCCGTCGCTGCCGCCGCCGGGCAGATCGTCCCAGCTGAGCCACCGCGCGCGGCCAGGCCCGGCCGGCCGCGGCTGCTCCGCCGGCCAGGCTGCCGCGCCAGCACCACCGCGGCGAGACCGGGCAGCGCGGCCGCGATGGTAGCGACCTCGGCCCGCCGGTCGAAGGACTTGCCGCCGTAGGCGTAGCCGCCGACCGCGATCAGCACCTTCGGCGAGATCTGCGCGAACCGGTCGATCACGCTCGGCGCGCCGAAGTCCGGCGAGCACGACGACCAGATAGCGCCGAGGCTGGCGCTGGCCAGCATCGCGATCAGCGCCTCCGGGACGTTAGGCAGGTAGCCGGCGACGCGGTCGCCCGCGGTGACGCCGAGCCCGCGCAGCCCGGCCGCTGCCCTGGCCACCTCGCGCTCCAGCTCTCCGTAGCTGAGCGTCCCGCCGCTGCCGTCCTCGCCGCGGTAGACCACCGCGGTCCGGCCAGGCTCGTGCGCGGGCGGTCCGCAGCGCGTTGCGCGCGTAGTTGAGTCGTCGCGCCGTCGAACCAGCGCACGCCGGGCATCGTGCCGCCGCTCAGCGCCGGGCCGCTGCCCCGGTCGCCGAGCACCCCGAAGTAGTCCCAGACCGACTCCCAGAATGCGGCCGGGTCGGTCACCGACCACTGCCAGAGCTGGTCATGGCCGGCCAGGTGCAGGCCGCGGTTGGCCGCCAGCCAGCGGGCGTAGCCGGTGACCCGGGCCGCGGCGATCGATTCCGGCGTCGGCTCCCAGAGCACCTCGCCGTAGTCACGCCCGGCCAGCGCGGCCACGGCGCCCGGTGCCGGCGTCCGCTGATCATCCATGGGCATAGGCCCAGCATGAGACGTCATGCTGGTGCAGCCGCAACGCGGGGCCCGGTGCGAGCCGTCTGGGTAGCGCCCGGCCATGACGGGTAGGCGTATGCCATGACTTCAGCCGGTAGACGGAACCAGTGATCAGGCCGAAGTCGGCGCGCGATAGCCGAGACGTGAGCCTGCACCGCGGCGGGTCGCCGGACCTTGTCGAAGGTGTCAGCAGAGCCGGCAGCCGACCGGCCAGGGCTAGAGCCGGCTGCTCGCCGGCCAGCCGGCGCGGCCGCCGCGGGCCGCGGGCGGCGCAGGTCACCTGGCGCGGCGCCAGCTCAGCCAGCCGGTGGATGGCCGACCAGGTGATCGCGATGGCGCCGCGGCTGCCGGTGCGGGACCAGGCGACGCTGCGGCGGCAGTTTCCCGGCTGCTCACCCGAGGAACTTGCCGACGCGCTGATCCGCGGCGCGTCCCGGGCCGCGGCCAGCGTCGGCGCGGCGGTCGGCGCGTCCATGGTGCTGCCGGTCATCCCGGCGGTGCCAGTGGAGATCGCAGCCGAGACGCTGGCCCTGGTCGGAATCGAGCTCAAGCTGATCGCCGAGCTGCACGAGGTTTACGGGATGCGGGCGCCAGGCTCGGCACCGGAGCGGATGGCCGCCTACGTCGGCGCCTGGGCGAACCGGCGCGGGGTGGCGCTCGCCCCCGGCGGGATCGTGCTGGCCGTGGGATCGCCGCTGCGCCGCCGGCTGCAGCGCAGGCTGCTCGCCCGCGCCGGGCGGAGTGCCACGTCGCTCGGCCCGTTGCTCACCGGCGCCATGGCCGGCGCGGCGCTGAACCGGCACGAGACCCGCCGCCTCGGCCGCGACATCAGGGATGACCTGCGGCGGCGGTCTCCGAACTCGGCCCACTGGCCAGCCTGAGCGCAGCAGCGCCGGCTCAGGGCGGGCGGCCGGGCTCGGCGGGCGGCGCCGCCTGGCGCTGGCCGGCCTGCTGGTAGCGGCGGAGCGCGACCAGCGCCCAGAGCGCCTCGACCACGCCGAACGGCCACGCCCCGGAGAGGAATCCGTAGCTGCTGGCCAGCGCGCAGCCAACCGCGAAGAGCAGGACGAACACCGGACCGCGCCGTTCCAGCCCGTACATCGCCATCATGAAGGTCAGGGCCACGACCCCGTAGATCGTCAGCGCCATGCCGGTCTCGTCAGCCCGCCGACGGCATGGCCAGCAGCTGAATCGCCCGGGTCAGCGCGGAGATGTCGGTCAGGTCGGGCAGCACCAGGCCGGCCCCGGCAGCGCGGAGGTCATGCTCGGTGGACCGCCCGGTGGCGATGGCGACCGACCGGGCGCCGCCCAGGTCCGCCGCCTCACGTCCCTGGTCGAATCCCCGATGTAGACGGTCGATTCCGCGCCGAATGCCGCGCCGTATTTCTCCGCCGCCCGGCTCCTTGACATCATCAGCTGGGCGCCCTTCGGGTAGATCTCCGACCCGTAGCCGCCGATCTCGAAGTCGAAGAAGCCATCCAGCCCGAACGCGCGCAGTTTCTCCACCGCGTTCGGCCTGATGGTGCCGGTCAGCACCGACTGCACCACGCCGGGCAGGCCGGCCACGGCCAGTACCGCCTCCCTGGCGCCGGGCAGGATCCGGCCGCGCATGGGCAGCAGCTCCCGGCGGGATCCGAAGGCCCCGGCCAGCTCGCCGATGAAGCGGCTGAGCAGCTCGTCGCTGCCGTCGTCGGTCGGCGCGACCGCGGCAGGCACGGTCGGCGCCGCGTCGTTGCGGGCCAGCGCCTCGAAGAAGATCTCCGACTCGCTCTGGCCAGCCAGCTGCGGCAGCTGGACAAGCGGGCGGCCGGTGACCCGGCGGAAGGCATCCGCGTAGGCGTCTCTGGTGACCCTGCTGACGTCGACGAGGGTCAGGTCGATATTCCACAGAACTAGGCAGTGAATGAGTGCCTCCGGCTCGGTCGGGCAATCCAGAGCGTACCGCCGTCATCACCGCGGGCGAGCAACGATGAACCAACCCCAAACGGCCGCCTTTGACCTATAGCCTCGTCCGCCACTTGAGTACCCGCGTGTGCGCGGCGGCACCCTGACGGCTGTCGGCGGCACCGTCCGGACTGGACCTGGCCACCGATGAGCGCATGCGGAACGACCAGCTACTGCCCCATATGCGGATAACGGTAATCGACCGGCGGCACGAACAGCTCCTTGATCGTGCGGGCGTTGACCCAGCGGATCAGGTTGAAAATCGAGCCCGCCTTGTCGTTCGTGCCGCTGGCCCGCGCGCCGCCGAATGGCTGCTGGCCGACGACCGCGCCGGTTGGCTTGTCGTTGATGTAGAAGTTCCCGGCGGTGAAGCGGAGCGCCTCGGTCGCCGCCGCGATCGCGGTCCGGTCCTGGGCGATGATCGACGCCGGTCAGCGCGTACGGCGAGACGTCCGCCGCCTGCGCGACCACGCGGTCGTAGTCCGCGTCGTCGAAGACGTGCACGCCGAGGATCGGGCCGAAGTACTCGGTGGTGAACACCTCGTCCGCCGGATCCGTGCATGCCAGCACGGTCGGCTGCACGAAGTAGCCGTCAGAGTCGTCGATCTCGCCGCCGGCCAGCACCCGGACGGAGGCTCGCGTCTTGGCCCTGGCCAGCGCGTCGGCGTGCTTCGCCAGCGCCCTGGTCATCGATCACCGCGCCCATGAACAGGGAGAAGTCGGCGGACACGTCGCCCATCGCCAGCGAGCGGACGACCTGGACGAAGTCATCGCCCATCCGGTCCCAGACCGACCTGGCGATGTAGGCCCGGGACGCCGCCGAGCACTTCTGGCCCTGGTACTCGAACGCGCCGCGGATCAGCGCGGTGGTCAGCACTTCAGGATCGGCCGACGGATGCGCGATCACGAAGTCTTTCCCGCCGGTCTCCCCGACCAGCCGCGGGTAGCTGCGGTAGCCGGCGATGTTCTGCCCGACCGTGCGCCACAGGTGCTGGAAGGTACCGGTCGATCCGGTGAAGTGGATGCCGGCCAGGTCCTCGTGCGCCAGCGCGACGCCGGACACCGCACGGCCGTCGCCGGTCACCATGTTGATCACTCCGGGCGGCAGCCCGGCCGCCTCGAGCAGCCGCATCAGGTAGTGCGCCGACAGCTGCTGGGTGGGCGACGGCTTCCACAGCACCACGTTGCCCATCAGGGCAGGCGCGGTCGGCAGGTTGCCGGCGATCGAGGTGAAGTTGAACGGCGTCACGGCCAGCACGAAGCCCTCTAGCGGGCGGTACTCCAGCCGGTTCCACGCGGCGCTGGACGACTCGGGCTGCTCGGCGAGCAGCCGCCTGCCGTAGTGCACGTTGTACCGCCAGAAGTCGATCAGCTCGCAGGCCGCGTCGATCTCCGCCTGGTAAACCGACTTGGACTGGCCGAGGATCGTGCTCGCGTTGATCGTTGCCCGCCACGGCCCGGCGAGCAGTTCCGCCGCCTTGAGGAAGATCGCGGCCCGGTCGTCGTAGGACAGCGCCCGCCAGCCGGGCGCGGCCAGCCGGGCGGCATCGATCGCCGCGGATACGTCCTGGTCGGTGGCCGCGGCGAGGTCGCCGAGTACATGCCGGTGGTTGTGCGGCTGCACGACCTCGACCCGCTCGCCGCCGCGCCATCCGCGGCCGGCCGCCCGCTGTCATCGTCAGCTCGGCCCGCTCGCCCGCCATCTCCTTGACCCGGGCCTCCAGCACCGCGCGGTCCTGGCTGCCCGGTGCGTATTGCCTGATCGGCTCGTTGACTGGCGGCGGAACATTGGTGACGGCATCCATGGATTCATCGTCGCACGAACGCCCGAAAACGCCTTACCCGGTCAGGTAGGCAAGCTCCTGGCTGGCGTACCACATGAGCTCGTGCCCCTCAGCGCCGTCTACCGTGAACATCGCGTCGTCATCCCCCTCGTCGGCCTTGGGCAGGGCGGCGACCGCGGCCCTGATGTCGTCGGCAGCGCGGACGTCATCGACATGACCAGAAACAAGGAGATTAACGGGAACTCCTCCGTCGATCTCGACCGCCGCCGGGTCGTCCGGCGCGGCGATCTTGATGATCCGCTCGTCCGGGATCTCGACCGCGAGCACGACCCGCCGGGGCGGCGCGTCCGGCTCGTCGAGCAGCAGCCGGAGCGATGCCCTGGCCGCCTGGATCATCGCGGCGTACTCAAGCTCTTCGAGGTCGCCGCTGACATAGGACTCCCGCAATGCGGGCGTGACGGCGAACCCTCGCAGCGGAGGCTGGCCGATTTCGGCTTTGGCCAGCAATGCTGCCAGGGCAGGCAGCGTGCAGGGCAGGTAGACGCGCACGGGCCCTCCAGAAGGCCTGGGAGAGGGTGATCACGAGTGTGCCAGTCCTTGGGCCGCGCGGCCGGGAAATCGGGTTTGCTATGGGCAAGCTGGTGATTTTGGGGGGGTTGGCGCCTGGAGTGGCGGAGGCAGCGCGGGGCCAAGCGGCGGCGCGTCTGGGCTGGCGGCGGCGGGCAGGACCGGGACTGCGGCCGTCGACGGTGCCGGGACAACGGCCGGCCGGGGGTGGCGGCGGGCCAGCGCGGCGAGCACGGCGGCGACGGCATCGCCGGTCGGCTCGTGTTCCCAGATCCGGACGACTTCCCAGCCCGCGGCGGCCAGCGCGGTATCGGCGGCACGGTCACGCTCGACGTTCCTGCGGAGTTTCGGGTCCCAGTACCCGACGTTGACGGCCGGCTTGCTGCCGTGCTGCGGGCAGGAATGCCAGAAGCAGCCGTCGACGAAGACCGCGACCCGGCGCGCGGTGAACACGATATCCGGCCTTACCCGCCGCCCGCCGTTGAGATCCAGCCGGTAGTCCTTCCGGTAGCGGTAGCCCGCGGCGTGCAGCGCACGGCGCAGCGCAAGTTCGGGCTTGGTGTCGGTGCGCCGGTTGGCGCGCATATTCGCCGAGCGGCCCGGGCTGGACGGATGCGGGTAATCGGCCACGGCGCCCAACGCTAGAACAACCTGGGCCGGCGGCGTCAGGCTTCCCGGCTGTCCAGCGGAATCCCGAGCAGCTCGGACAGCCGCTGCGTTGTCGACCGCAGCCCGTCGTGGTGCAGCCCGAGCATGCCGACCGCCTCGGCGGCCAGCACGTTGGCCTCGATGTCGTCGATGAAGACGCATTCGGCGGGCGCTAGTCCGAGCAGCGCGGTGACGTGCCGGAAGATCCGCGGCTCCGGCTTGCGCATGCCGGCCTCGGCGGAGATCACCACGACATCGAAAAGCTCGGGGAACAGGTGCCTGGGATAGTCGTTGGCGCCCCACGAGTTGGAAAGCAGCGCGGTACGGAAACCGGCACGGCGGATGGCGCGCAGCGCACCGTGCATCGCCGGGTCCGGCAGCGTCGCGGCGAACATCCTGGCCAGCAGGCCGTCCGCAGGAACGGGTCCGCCATCGATCCGGGTGAGCTGGCTGGCCAGCCGCTGCTCGAACTCCTCGTCCGTGCATTCGCCGCGTTCCAGCGCGTGGATCGGGTTCCCGGCGCCGTCCGTTTCGTAGGCCTGGGTCACCCACGGCCGCATCACCGCCGCGTAGCTGTCACGGTCGATGCCCTCGAGCTCGATCCACGCGTTGACCGTCTCGAGTATCGGGTTCGTCAGCACGCCGCCCCAGTCGGTGACGACCCCGCGCAGCGTCGGGCGTCCGGCCTGCGCGGCGGACTCGGCGAGCTCGGCAGGCCGGGCTGGCTCGGCAGGCCGGGCTGGCTGGGCAGGCCGGGCTGGCTCGGCAGGCCGGGCAGGCTCGGCAGCTGCGGCGGGGCCACTGTGTTCAGGCACGATCTCGATGGTAGGCGACCCGGTTCCGGGTCCGGCCCGGGCGGGAAGAGCGGGACAGCCTCCCTGCCGGTCCGGCGGCGGCTGGCAGAATCACAGCATGCATCGGGTAGCAGTAGTGACAGGCGCCAGCAGCGGCATCGGGGCGGCTACCGCGCTGCGGCTGGCGGGTGCCGGGTTTCACGTCATCGCGGCGGCCCGCCGCGCGGACCGGGTCGAGGCGGTCGCCGCGCAGATCCGCGCAGCCGGCGGCGAGGCGCAGGCCTGCCAGCTCGACGTCACCGACCGGGCCGGGGTCGACGCGCTGGCCGATTCGGTTGACCGCTGCGACGTGCTGGTCGCCAATGCGGGCGGCGCCGTCGGCGGCGACCAGATAGCCGACGGCTCGACCGCGGACTGGCGGGCCATGTATGAGGTCAACGTGCTCGGCGCGCTGAACGTCACGCAGGCCCTGCTGCCCAAGCTCATCGCCAGCGGCGACGGCACGGTCGTGTTCATGTCCTCGACCGCCGGGTTCGTCGCCTACGAAGGCGGCGGCGGCTACGTGGCCGCCAAGCACGGGGTGCACGCGCTGGCCGGGACGCTGCGTCTGGAGCTGTCCGGACAGCCGGTCCGGGTGATAGAAATCGCGCCGGGCATGGTCAAGACCGCCGAGTTCGCGGTGAACAGGTTCGGCGGCGATGCGGACAAGGCCGCCGCCGTCTACGCGGGCGTGGCCGAGCCGCTGACCGACGAGGACATCGCCGACGCCGTCGCCTGGGCAGTCACCCGGCCGTCGCACGTCAACGTCGACTTGATGGTGCTCCGGCCGCGGGCGCAGGCGGCCCAGCACAAGGTGCACAGGGTGCTGTAGCCAGGCGGCATGGCCGAGGCCCCGCCGCGGGGCGTTTCGGAACGGCGTTCCGCCTGGTGAATGGGGGTTAGGTGCTGCCCTGGCGACACCTAGCCCCCATCCATCAGGCGGAATGAGCATCAGAGTCCCCAGGCACACCATAAATCCCGCAGGAACCGCTAATCGCCTGAGGCCGGGCCGGCTCCAGGCTGGCTCGGCGGAATCGCCAAGGGATCGGCCGACCGGTGCCATGACCAACGTGGTGGATCGCGCGCTCGCACACCTTAGAAGGTGTGCGAGCGCGCGATCCATCACCTTGCGTAGACCGGCCGGGAGCACGGGCAGGCCAGGCGCACGGGCCGGCCAGGAGCACGGGAGCACGGGCGGCCGGGAGCACGGGCCGGCCGGGAGCACGGGCCGGCCAGGAGCACGGGAGCACGGGCGGCCGGGAGCACGGCAGGCCGGGAGCACGGGCAGGCCGTGGGCACGGGCCGCCCGGGAGCACGGGCCGCCCGGGCACGGCCGTGGGCACGGCCGGCCGTGGGCACGGGCCGGCCGGGATAGAGCCAGCCGGGGCGTCATCCCGCGACGGGCCAGGTGATCTCGCGGCCAGGTCGGAGGGCCGGCCCGGGATAGAGCCAGCCGGGGCGTCACTCCGCGACGGGCCAGGTGATCTCGGTCAGGTCGGCGACGATCCGGTCGGCGGCGACAAGCTCGGCCCGCGAGTGCGTGGTGGTGACCGCGACGCAGTACAGTCCGGCCGCCCGCGCCGCGGCCAGGCCGGCGAGTCCTCGAACGCCACGCAGCGCGACGGCGGGACGCCGACCTCGTCGCAGGCCCGCCGGAAGCCTTCCGGGTCCGGCTTGCCCACGGTCACGTCGTCGCCGGCCACGATGACATCGAACAACCCGAGCAGGCCAAGCCCGGCCAGCGTCGGCACGGCATGACTGCGGCCGGCCGACGTGACCAGGGCCAGCGGATCACCTTGCCGGTGGATCTCGGCCGCCAGGTCGGCGGCGCCGGGCAGCGCCGCGAGCGGCGGCTGGCCCGGCTCGTGGAAGTACGCGGCCACCTCGGCCGACAGCCGGACCGGATGATGGCCGGGGAACAGGTGATCGAGCTCGGTGAACACCTCCGGTCCCTGGCGGCCGACGAACCGCTGCAGCAGTGCCTCGTCATAGGGCACGCGGTAGTCATCGAACAGCCGCCGCAGCGCCTGGCGCGAGCGGGGCTCACTGTCCACGATCGTGCCGTCCAGGTCGAAGACGGCAGCCCGCAGCGGCACCGGGGCCGTCAGCCTGTCTGGGTGATCTTGCTCAGCCCGCGCGGCCGGTCCGGGTCGATGCCGAGCCGGCGGGCCAGCGCCTCGGTGAGCAGCTGCCCGGGCACGATGAGCCCCATCGGGGCGAGCCATTCCGGCAGCCGGGGCCCGGGCAGCGCGCGGCTGCTCGCGGCCGCCAGCCGGGCGCCGCCGCCGATCGCGTACACCCGCGCCCCGGCGCCGGACACCCGGCGGGCGAGATCCACCGTGCCCTCCAGGGTCGGGCCGGCGTCGGCGGCCAGCACGATGGCCGGCGTCCTGGCGTCCACCACGGCGATCGGGCCGTGCAGCAGGTCGGCGTAGGACAAGCCCATCGCGTGCAGGTAGCAGGCCTCCTTGAGCTTCAGCGCGAGCTCGAGCGCGGCCGAGTAGGCCAGGCCGCGGCCGGACACCACCACGCCCTGCACGCCCTGCAGCTCAGCCACGACCGGGTCCAGGTCGAGCGGGCCGGCCAGCAGCGCCTCGATCTCGTCCGGGACCCGCCGCAGCAGCCCGGCGTCCAGGTCAGCGCCGAGGCCGATCGCGAGCACCGCCTGGGCGGCCAGCTGGGTGGTGAACGTCTTGGTGGCGGGCACGGCGCGCTCGGCGCCCGCCTCGGTGACGAACGCCACATCGGCTACCTCGGCGAGCGGCGAGCCCGCCGCGTTGGTGATCGCCAGCGTGCGCGCGCCGCAGTCGCCCGCCCAGGCCAGCGTCTCGACGATCTCGTCGGTCCGCCCCGACTGGGACAGCGCGACCGCGAGCACCCCGGACAGGTCCAGGCGGCTCCGGTAGGTGGTCGCGATCGACGGCGAGGCCAGCGTCGCCAGCCGTGCTGCGTACGCCTGGATCAGGTAAGTGCCGTAAACCGCGGCGTTGTCGGACGTGCCGCGGGCGATAAAGAGCACCTGCCGGGTGTCGCGCGCGAGCTTCCCGGCCTCGGCGGCGCGGGGCACCAGCGCCTCGATCGTCGCGCGCAGCGCGGCAGGCTGTTCCATGATCTCGGTGCGCATGCTGGTCATCCGAATACCTTCTCACCCGCCACCCAGGTGGCCTTCGCCCGCAGGTCATCGCCGAGCCAGGCCAGGTCGGCAGCCGCGCCGGGGGCGATCCGGCCAAGCTCCGGCCGGCCGATCAGGTCGGCCGGGACGCGGCTCGCCGCGGCGACCGCGGCCGTCAGGCCAACGCCGGCCGCCGTCATGTTCGCCACCGCGGCGTCCATCCGCAGCGCCGAGCCGGCCAGCGTGCCGTCCGCGCGGACCGGCGGCTCGCCGTTCCCTGGCGGCAGCTCGATCGGCTCACCGCCGAGCAGGTACGCCCCTGGCGGCATGCCCGCGCACGCGGCCGCGTCCGTGACCAGGCAGATCCGCCCCGGCGCCGCGGCGAAGGCGATCACGCACGGCTGCCCGGCCACGTGCCGCAGATCCGCGATCAGGCCACTCGTCAGCCGGGCATCGGCAAGCGCCTGGCCGACCACGCCCGGCTCGCGGTGGTGCATCGGCCGCTGCGCGTTGTACAGGTGGGTGACCATCCGCGCGCCCGCCCCGGCCGCCGCGGCCACCTGCGCCGCGGTCGCGTCACTGTGCCCCACGCTGACCAGCACGCCGGCTGCGGTGAGCTGGCGGACCGCGGCGATCCCGCCGGCCACCTCGGGCGCCAGCGTAACCAGGGCGACCAGCCCGGCGCCGGCCGCGAGCAGCTCGCCGATCGCGGCCGCTGACGGCGGGATGATCCAGGCCGGGTTGTGCGCGCCGGCCCGGCTGGCCGCGATGAACGGCCCTTCGACGTGCACGCCGAGCACGCGTGCCCCGCCAGCGGGCAGTCCCGTCGCGATGACCGCGGCCGAGCGCAGCGACTGCGTCAGCTCGGCCAGCGGCGAGGTAATGAAAGTTGGCATAAACGAGGTTGCCCCGGTTGCCGTCAGACCGCCTGCGACTGCCGCCCAGCCGGCCGCGCCCGCGGTCCTGAGGTCTTCGCCGAAATAACCGTTGACCTGGAGATCTACCAGGCCGGGCACGAGCACGCCGGTGCCAAGCTCGAGGTCGGGCTGGCGCGGCGGCTGGCCAGGTCCGACCTCGGTGACGCGGCCGCCCGCCATGGCCAGGTAGCCAGGCTCGAGCACGCCGGAACCCGGCGTGGCCGGGACCAGCCGCGGTGCGGTGATCAGTAGCGGGCTGCCGGTCAGCGCGCGCCTGCCGCCCGGCTCAGCCGGCTCCTGCGGGGCCGGGTTGCGTGGCGGCATGCTGCGGGGCGTTCCCGTTTCAAATCCTGGTTGTCTCTTTTCTTTCGCTGGGCCAGCCTTTTCGTCGGGCCGGCGCTTTCTTCGCGGCCGGCCAGCAGCCCGCGCATCTCGCTGGCCACCAGATCCGGCCGTTCCATCATCGCGACATGGCCCAGCCTGGGCAGCACGACGACCCGGGCGGAGCGGAACGCGCGCGCTGCCCGGGCCGCCATGGCCGACCTGACCAGCCGGTCGTCGCTGCCGTACAGCACCAGGGTGGGCGCGGTCACCCTGGCGGCGTCGCGCCAGAGCGAGAGCGGGCCGAGCCGGAGGTACTCGTGCACCAGCCCGCGGGCGGAGCCGATCATCACCTGGTGGACATAGCCGAGCTCGTCCCGGCGGCGGACCTCGGCCGCCTCCTCGGCGTACCGCAGCGGGTGCATCAGGCCGGGATCGCGGTAGACCTCCTGCACGGTGCCGAGGGTCCTTGACTCGGCGGTGATGCCGGTCGAGCCTGCGCAGCGCCCACTCGCCCACTCCGGGCAGCGCAGACCACCGAGACCCGCAGCGGGATCAGCCGGGGCCGCAGGTCAGGCAGCGCGGGCGAGATCAGCGTCAGCGTCTTGACCAGATCGGCGCGGCGGCCGGCGACCCGGACGGCGACGGAGCCGCCGAGCGAGTTTCCGATCAGGTGCACCGGCCAGCGGCGGCGCTGCTCGATGAACTCGATAACCGCCCTGGCCTTGGCGTCGATCGAGTAGTCGCCGTCGGCCGGCGCCGGCGAGAACCCGAAGCCAGGCAGGTCAACCGCTTCGCCGGCCAGCGCGGGCGCCGGCTGCGGTCCGCTCGCGAGCAGGTCCATCAGGTCGGTCCAGTTCGTGGCCGACCCGCCAAGGCCGTGCACGAAGACCGCAGGCTCGGCCGTCCCCGGCCCGCACGGCGGCCGCATCGGCTGGCCCGCAGTACCAGCCGCCCGTCAGTACCAGCCAGCCCGTCAGTACCAACCGGCCCGTCAGTACCAGCCGGCACGTCAGTATCAGTTGGCATGCCAGTATCAGCTAGCACGTCAGTATCAGCAAGCACTGAGCGGACGTAGATCTTTCCGGCCGGCAGGGAGACGAGCTCGCCCGGCCAGGCCGGGATCGGGTCGGTCACTTGCTGGCCGCCTTAAGCACTGGCCCGGCGCCGCGGCCGACGTTCCTGCCCGCCATCCTGCGCCTCGCTGGCCTGCTCTTTTGACTGGGCCGAGCTGCCCTTAGCCCGGCTGCTCCTGGCCGAGCCGGCCGGGCTGCCCTTCGCCGTGCTGCTCCTGGCCGGCCGCCCTTGGCGGCGGCGATGCTCGCCTTGAGCGCGTCGGCCAGGCTGGCCGGCTCGCTCTGCTCGGCCGAGTCGGCTGGCTGGACCACGTCACGGCCCTCGGCCTTGGCGGCGACAAGCTCGGCCAGCGCCTCGCGGTAGCTGTCGTGATGCGCATCCGGGTCGAATTCCTCGGTCATCGACTCGATCAGCGAGGACGCCATCTTCAGCTCCTGCGAGCGCACGTCGAGATCCTGGTCAAGGAACGGAAACTCGGGCTGGCGCACCTCGTCCGGCCAGAGCAGCGTCTCGAGCACGAGCACGCCGTCCCGGCTGCGCAGCGCGGCCAGCGACTCGCGCTGGCGCAGCGCCACCTGGACGACGGCGACTTTCCCAGACCGCTCGAGCGCGTCCCGCAGCAGCACGTACGCCCGGGCGCCCGCCTTCTCCGGTTCGATGAAATAGCTGCGGGAGAAAAGAATCGGATCGATCTGGTCCTCGGGCGTGAAATGCAGGACCTCGATACTCCGCGTGGTCGGCAGCGGCAGGTCGGCCATGTCGTCCTCGGTCAGCACCACCATCTCGCCGGAGGGCAGCTCGAAGCCCTTGGCGACATCCTCGTAGGGGACCTCGGTGCCGTCGATCGAGCAGACCCGGCGGAACCGGATCCGGCCGCCGTCTTCGCGGTGGACCTGCCGGAACGCGATGTCCTTCGGCTCGGTCGCGGTGTAAAGCTTTACCGGGATCATCACCAGGCCGAAGGAAATCGCACCCTTCCACATGCTGCGCATGACGTCTCCCTACCCCGCGGCAACGGGTGCTGATACCTGCAGTGTTGTCCGGATTTTACGATTCGGAAATACGTTCGATCCGGGCCGGTTAAGTTGCCTTGCTGCTTCCCGCATGACGCTAGCGGACGGTAACCGGCCCGGTCATGCCGGCACCTAGTCGTAAGATGACAGCGAAATCCCGCCGGGCGCCGACGACGTACCGGAGACGCTCGTGAGCGCAACGCGGCAGGCCAGGCCGGCCAGCCCGCGGCTGCCGCAGGCCCGCGCGGCGCCGGCAGCTGCTCGGCGCCGCCCAGGAAATCTTCGTCGCGCAGGGTTACCACGCGGCGGCGATGGACGACATCGCCGACCGGGCCGGGGTCAGCAAGCCCGTGCTTTACCAGCATTTCCCCGGCAAGCTCGACCTGTACCTGGCGCTGCTCGACGAGAGCGCGGACGAGCTGGTCGCGATCGTCCGGGACGCGCTGTCCTCCACCACCGACAACGCGACTGCGGGTGCCCGCCACGTTCCGCGCGTTCTTCGACTACGTCGGCACCAGCGGCGAGGCGTTCCGGCTGGTCTTCGAGTCGGACCTGAGCAACGAGCCCGCGGTGCGCGACCGGCTGGACCGGACCATGCAGGAGTGCGCGCGCGATGGTCAGCCAGTTCATCCGCGACGACGCCGGGCTCGGCGAGGCCGAGGCGCACCTGCTCGGCATGGCGCTGGTCGGGATGGCGCAGGTCAGCTCCAGGTACTGGCTGAGCACCGACCGGGCGATCCCGCAGGACGCGGCCGAGCAGTTGCTGGCGCGGCTGGCCTGGCGCGGGATCAGCGGCTGGCCGCTGTCGGCTAGCTGACGCCCGCGGCCTGCGGTAGGCTAGCGCCGGGTGCGCTGTTTCGCTCGCGGCGTAGCCTGCGTCACCGCGGCGGCCCCGTCCCGGCCTGGCACCGGGTTAGCCTCGAACGAGGCGAGAGGAGTGCCGTGGAAGTCAGGATCGGAATGCAGTCCGTGCAGCGCGAGCTGATGATCGAGACCAGCACGTCGCAGGAGGACATCGAGGCAGCGCTGGCCGCCGCGCTGGAGGCCGAGGGCGGCATCTTCATCCTGCAGGACGAGAAGGGCGGCAAGGTGCTGGTGCCGGCCAGCAAGATCGCTTACATCGAGGTCGGCGGCTCGGATTCGCGCCGGATCGGGTTCCGCTAACCGCGATCGGTCTGCGGCTGGCGGGCCGGGTGCCGGCTCGCGCGGGCCGAAGAGCTCCGGCTGGCTAAGGGACCGGGTGGCCGCTGGCGGGCCGGGTGCCGCATGGCGGGCTACGGGCTCGGGCTGGCTCACGAGCTTGTGCGGGTCCGGAGCTAGTTGCTCCAGGCCCAGGGCGGCCATCCGGTGCGCGTGCGCGTCGGTGAGCCTGGCGAACATCCGGCCGATCTCGCCAAGCTGGCTGGCCGTGCCGCCGGCCAGCAGCCGGGCCAGCGGCTCGCGCTCGGCGGCCACCCGCTGCGCCTGGCCGAGCGCCTCGCCCACCAGCCGCCGGGCCCACAGCGCCAGCCGCCCGGCCACCCTCGGGTCGGCCTCGATCGCCGCGCGGACCCTGGCGATCACGAACTCCGCGTGCCCGGTATCCGACAGCACTTCGACCACCAGCGCCTTCGTCGGCGGGTCCAGCAGCTCCGCCACCGTGCGGTAGAAGTCGGCCGCTATCCCGGCGCCGACGTATGCCTTGATCAGGCCCTCCAGCCAGTCGGACGGCGCGGTGCGGGCGTGGAACGCGTCGATCACGTCCACGAACGGCCGCATCGCCACGGCAGGCTCGACGCCGGACCGCTCGAGCTGCGTCGCGCAGCAGCCGGAAGTGCCCGAATTCCGCGACCGCCATCTCGGCCAGCGCCGCCTTGTCGTCGATGGAGGCGGCCAGCGCCGCATCATCGGAAAGCTGGAAGAAAGCCACCAGCGACGCCGTAGGCGAGCAAGCCCAGCAGATCGACGACGCCGTCCGCGCCGGCCAGGTCGCCCGCGATTTGCCTCGGCCACCACCGCAGCGTAACAACGGCGCCTCGCCACGGCCGCGCGAGCGGCCGCACCTTTGCTAGACTGTGCTACTGATCCGCAGCAGGAATGCGGCAAGCCCCCGGCGTGTTGACACTGATATGTAGGCGCGGCGATCGCCGAGAGCGCAGAGGCGGCGCACCCGGACCTCCACGGGCGCACCCGCGCCGCGCCGGACTTCTTCTCCGCGGGCGTGCGGCTAGTGCCGCGCTGAGAACGGACGGGCTTTGTCCTGCCGGGGGAGTCGATTGCTTAGCCCGCGACGAAAGGCGCCTTGCGCGAAGATGCGCGACGACGAGACCCGCGGGCAACTGATGGAGGCTGGAAGCCCTGACTACACGAGACCATGCAGAGCGGCCGCGAGACCGGCCCGTGATGCCTGACGCCGGGACCGACTACCCGGTCGCCGAACTGCGGCCCGCGCGATCCGCGGTTGCCGACAAGACCTTCCGCGAGCTCGGGGTGGCCGGCCCGATCTGCGACGCGCTCGAAGCCGCCGGGATCGTCACCGCCTTCCCGATCCAGGAACTGGCGCTGCCGATAGCGCTGAGCGGGCAGGACATCATCGGCCAGGCCAGGACCGGGACGGGCAAGACCCTGGCGTTCGGCATCCCGCTGATCGAGCGGCTGGACGAGTCGGCCGGCCGCACGCCCGCCGCGCCGCGCGCCCTGGTCGTGGTCCCCACCAGGGAACTTGCCATCCAGGTCGCCGACGACCTGCGACTGGCCGGATCCCGCAGCGGCGTCAACGTCGTCACGCTGTACGGCGGCCGCGCCTACGAGCCGCAGATCGAGGCGCTGGCCACCGTCGACATCGTGGTCGGCACCCCTGGCCGCCTGCTCGACCTGGCCCGGCAGAAGCACCTGGACCTGTCCCAGGCCAGCGCGCTGGTGCTGGACGAGGCAGACAAGATGCTCGACCTCGGGTTCCTGCCCGACGTGGAGCGCATCCTGCGGCTCACGCCGACCGCAGCGGCAGACCATGCTGTTCTCGGCCACCATGCCCGGCGAAGTTGTCACGCTGGCCCGGCGGCATCTGCGCCAGGCGACTCATGTGCGGGCCGAGCAGCACGACGCGACGGCGCTCGTGCCGACCACCGAGCAGCACGTGTTCCGCGCGCATCAGATGGACAAGATCGAGGTGCTGGTCCGGGTGCTGCAGGCCGAGGGCCGCGGCCTCACCATCGTGTTCTGCCGGACCAAGCGGTCCGTGCGATCAGGTGGCCGGCACCCTCACCACCCGGGGCTTCGCCGCCGCGGCCGTGCACGGCGACCTCGGCCAGGGCCAGCGCGAGCGGGCCATGCGGGCGTTCCGCAGCGGCAAGGTCGACGTGCTCGTCGCCACCGACGTGGCCGCCCGCGGGCTTGACGTCGACGACGTCACGCACGTGGTGAACTACGAGTGCCCCGAAGACGACATGGCCTACCTGCACCGCATCGGGCGGACCGGCCGGGCCGGGCGTACCGGCGTGGCGGTCACCTTCGTGGACTGGCGTGACCTGCAGCGCTGGAAGATCATCGACGAGACGCTCGGCCTCGGCAAGCCGGAGCCCGCGGAGACGTACTCCACGTCCGAGCACCTGTTCACGGCGCTGAACATCCCGCCGACCGCCAAGCGGCATCCTGCCGCGCGCCCAGCGTGCCCGGCTCGGCCTCGAAGCCGAGGATCTTGAGGACATCGGGGAGACCGGCCGGATCCGCTCGCAGGCGGCGCGCACGTACCCGCGGCAACGGTGCTGCCAGCGCGACGACCCGGGACCGCGAGCCGGGCAAGCGCGGCCAGCGGATAAGGCGCCGGACCAGGTCCGGAGCGGCCGTCGGAGCCGGCCAGGGCGGCCAGGTGGCCAGGCCGCGGCGGCAGGCAGCCAGCCGGCCGCCGTGACCGCGGCCGGGCCGGATGCCGACGCCGCGGCGGCCGGCCACGGCCAGCCGCCGGCGGGCGGACGACGGCGCCGTCACCGCAGCCGGAAGCCCAGGGTCGCCGAAGGCGACGCACAGTAGGCCCACAGCAAATCTCCAACATGTGAACGATTTATGCCAAGTCATGCTGGGTAGGCTGGCAGCCCGTGAGCACGCCAAGGACGCTCGATCTGCCTGACCGGGTCCGGCGGGTCAGTGTCGCAGACCGGCCGTGGGGCATTCGCCGCCCTCGAGGCCATGCCCGGCAGCGGCGTGTGCGAGCGCCAGCCCGCGCTTCTGGTTCCCGGCTACACCGGCAGCAAGGAAGACTTCCTCACCGTGCTGCAGCCGCTCGCTGCGGCTGGCCGCCGGGTGGTCGCGATCGACATGCGCGGGCAGTACGAGACGCCGGGATCCAGCGACCACGTGCGGCGTACCGGCCGGACGCGCTCGCCGCCGACATCGCCGGCATCGCCGCCGCGGTCGGGCCGGACGGCCGCGGCGTGCACCTGCTCGGCCACTCCCTCGGCGGCCTGATCGCGCGGCAGGCGGTGCTGGCCCGGGACGGCCAGGATCAGCTCGCTCACCCTGCTCGGCTCCGGGCCTGGCAGCCTGCGCGGGCAGCGGGCCACCGTGCTGCGGGCGATGCTCGCCGAGCTGACGAGGACCGGGCCAGGCCCGCCGCGCGGAGCGGATCCGCGAGCTCTGGGAGTCCAGGTTCGAGCCGCAGGCCATCGCCGACGGGCGTGCCCGCGCCGATCGTCGCGTTCCTGCGCGAGCGGATGCTGCGCAACTCCGCCGAGGGCCTGGTCGCGATGGGCAAGTACCTGCTCGCCTGCCCGGACCAGACGGCGGCGCTGGCCGAGCCTGGCAGCGCGCCGATCCTGGTGCTGTACGGCGAGAACGACGACGCCTGGACGCCCGGCCGCGCAGGACCGGATGGCCAGGCGGCTGGGCGCGCAGCGGGTCTGCATCCCGGCGGCCGCGCACTCCCCCGCGGTCGAGGCGCCGGAGACGACGGCAAGCACGCTGACCTCGTTCTGGAACGCTGCCGAGGGCAGCCAGCGGCGCCGCAATCCCGCCGGTCACCGGCACGGCGCCGCCTGCGGCGGGCTCGCTGGGCTGACGACGTTCCGGCCCGGCTCCGCGGCGGCCGGGCGGCGCCGCGGCACGGCGGGCCGGGCGGGGCTGGCGGCACGGCGCGCCGGATCCGCTGGAGCTCCGGCGGATCGGCCGGCGGCGGCGGGGCCAGCCGGGCGGCGTCGGGCCGGCTCGGCGGCCAGCCCGTCCCACGGCCGGCGGGGCCCGGCCGCCGCCATGCCCTCCGGGCACTGGCCGCGGTAGTCGCACCAGCCGCACCAGCTGCCGGGCCGCGGCGGGAAGACCTCGTCCCGGCGATCGGCAGGCAGGCCGCGGCGGTACTGCTCGTCCGCCTCGGCGCACTCGCCGGCGATGTCCTCGGCCCGGCGCAGCTGGCGGTCCAGCGACTGCTCGGTGTGCTCCCAGGCGAGTACCCGGCCGGTCGTCAGGTGATGCAGCTCGACCCGGCGGCAGCTGCGCCGCAGCACCCGGCCGGCCGCCAGCGCGTAAAGCGCAAGCGGCAGCGAGGTCCGCGCGTCGTCGACGGTGAGCTGGTGCCTGCCCGGTCTTGTAGTCGACCACGACCAGCTCGCCGGGACCGTCCCCGGCCAGCGCAGGCCGGGCATCCAGCCGGTCGATCCGGCCGGACACCGCGATCAGCTCGGTGCGGGTGGCGACCGTCCGCTCCACCCCGGCCGGCTCGGCCGCCGGATCAAGGCCAGCCACGTAGTCCTGGACAAGCTGCCTGGCCCGCGCCCGGTACTGGGCCGACTGCATCGCGTCGGCGAAGCCGTCAGTCAGCCAGCCGCGGTCAACCAGGCCGCCCGCCGCGGCCACGGTCCGCTCCCGGAGCGGCAGCCGCCACCACCCGGCCAGCGCGTTGTGCACGCTGGCCCCGAAGCTGTTATGCGCCCAGGGCGGCCCCTTCGGCGGCGGCGGCCGGTCCAGGTAGCTCATCCGGTACCGGCGCGGGCAGTCCAGCCAGGTGCTCAGCCGGGTCGGCGTGCACGCGTAAAGCCGCCGCGGCATTCCCTCGAAGCCGAGCTGCTCCACCCGGGCTCAGCTCTCGTCTGCTGACGCCGCGCCCGGCCCGGCGGCGATCCACGAGTCGAAGCTCTTCTCCGCGGTCGCGACGGTGAACTCCGTGCCGTGCCCGGGCAGCACCCTGGTCTCTGGCCGGCAGGGTGAGCACGTGCTCGCCGATCGAGCTGAGCTGGCCGGCGAAGTTGGAGAACCCGTCCTCGCTGGTGACCAGGCCGTCGGCGGCCAGCGCGTCACCGCACATGACCGCGTCGAGATCCTCGCAGTACAGGCAGACCGAGCCAGCGCTGTGCCCGGGCGAGTGGATCACCTCGAGCGCGACTCCGGCCACCTCGAAGATGCCGCCGTCCTCCATCTCGATCTCCGGGTCGGTCTTCCCGTGCACCTCGCGCCAGGACAGCCGGTCGGCGGGATGCAGCGCGACGGGTGCCTCGTCCCGCTCGGCCACCTCAAGCGCCGCGGTGGCATGACCGGCGTGTCCGTGCGTGCAGATCACCGCGATCACCTCCCGGTCGCCTACCTTGGCGAGCACCGCATCCGCGTCGGTGCCGGGGTCCACCACGATGACTTCCTCGTCGTCACCCACGATCCAGGTATTCACCGCGGATACCACCTGGTCTATGCGGGCTTCCATGCCAGCCTGCCCTTCCTGTCAACCCGGGGTTAGTGATCGCCAGGAGGGCCGCCCCTTTTCTCCTGGCATAGCCTCATGTCATCTCCGGCCGGACTGCACGTCGAAAACGTGCTCATCGTCCGCTCGCCTGTGCGGCCTCGTGGCCTGCGTGACCAGCCGCTTATTCGCTTGCGGCGCGATCGTATCGCAGCCATTAAGAAAGCCGGTCAATCCCCCGTGATTGGCGCGGCCGGGCCAGGCCCGATACTAGGCGCGTGGCCGGGCAACGGATTCCCTGCGTGGGAGCGGTGGTCAAGGACGAGGCTGGCCGGCTGCTGCTGATCAAGCGGGGCCACGAGCCTGGCGCGGGCCTATGGTCGATTCCCGGCGGGCGGGTCGAGCCCGGTGAATCCGACGTGGCCGCGCTGATCCGGGAGGTCAGGGAGGAAACCGGGCTGGACGTGCTGGCCGGCCCGCTCCTCGGCGTGGTGCAGCGCCCCGGCCTGGCCGGCGCGGTCGTGGACATCAGGGATTACGTCGCCGTGGTCACCGGAGGCGAGCTCACGGCCGGCGACGATGCCGCCGACGCGCGCTGGGCGGACCCGGCGGAGATCGCCGGGATGGACGCCGCTGGCCAGCTGACGAGCGGCCTGACCGAGGCGCTGGCCGCCTGGGGAGTGCTGCCGTGAGCGGCGCTACCAGTTGTTCTTGCGGGCACGGGCCTCGTAGAGCAGCACCGAGGCGGAGATCGCCACGTTCAGCGAGTCCGCCGAGCCGAGCATGGGGATGCCGATCCGGCTGAAGCCTGCCTCGTACCAGGCCGGGGAGATGCCGTAGCGCTCGCTGCCGACCACCAGGGCCGTCCGGCCGCCGTAGTCGGCGTCACGGTAGCTGACGCTCTGGTCGGTATCGGCCAGGTAGACCGTGCAGCCGCTGCCGGTCAGCCAGGCCACGGCCGCTGCCACCTGGTCGAAGTCGAGCGCCGGGACCCTGATGCTCATCCCCTGGCTGGCGCGGAGCACCTTCGGGTGGGTCAGCCTGGTCCGGCGGTTAGTCAGCACCAGGCAGTCCGCGGCGCAGGCGTCCAGCGTGCGGATCAGCGTGCCGAGGTTGCCGGGGATCTCGATGCCGTCGGCGACCAGGATGAGCGCGCTCGGACCGAGCCTGATCTCCGCCGGGCTCCAGTCCGGCAGCTGGGCGATTGACAGCAGCCCGTCCGGGCTCGGCCGCTCGGCCAGCCGCTGCAGCGTCTTGGCCGAGATCTGGTAGGCATGGCCCGCCCGGGCCGCCAGCTCGGCGCTGCGCTGCACCGCCTCGTCGGAGTAGGCAGCCTCCGGGCACCACAGGAACGTGTCCAGCCGGACTCCGGCAGCCAGCACGGTGTTGTGCTCGTACAGGCCCTCGGCGACGAACATCCGCCGGGGAATCCCGGTCCGGTTGCGCTGGATGTTCCTGACCAGCTCAGCGGCCGGGTGCCGGAGGCCGATCTGCTGAAGCTCCATGGGCAGCCGTTTCTGCTCGCGGCGGTGCCGGGCACCCCGGCAGCGCCCCACGATCGTATGCCGGCGGTTCGACGGCGGGTCTCGGTGGTTCGTAGCATGGGGCACATGGCATCCCCGTCGGCCGTTTCGTCGCCGCCCACCATCGAGCAGGTGACCCAGGCGCTCTCCGGGGTCAACGACCCCGAAATCCACCGCCCCATCACCGAGCTCGGCATGGTCAAGAACGTGGCGGTCGGCGACGACGGGACCGTCCGGGTCGACGTCTGGCTGACCGTGTCCGGCTGCCCGATGCGCGACACCATCACCAGGCTGGTCACCGCGGCGCGTCGGCGAGCTGGCCGGGGTGGCCGGCGGTGCGCGTCGAGCTTGACGTGATGAGCGACGAGCAGCGCCGCGCGCCTGCAGAGCCAGCTCCGCGGCGGCCGCCCGGAGCGGGAGATCCCGTTCGCCAAGGAAACCTCGCTGACCCGGGTTTACGCCGTCGCCAGCGGGAAGGGCGGGGTCGGGAAGTCCTCGGTGACCGTTAACCTGGCCGCCGCGCTCGCCGCCGCCGGGCAGAAGGTCGGGGTGCTGGACGCGGACATGTACGGCCACTCGGTGCCGCGCATGCTCGGCGTGACCGGCAAGCCCACCCAGGTCGAGAAGATGATCATGCCGCCGTCGTCGCACGGCGTGAAGGTCATCTCGGTCGGGATGTTCACCAAGGGCAACGAGCCGGTGCCGTGGCGCGGGCCGATCCTGCACCGGGCGCTCGAGCAGTTCCTCGCCGACGTCTACTGGGGCGACCTGGACGTGCTGCTGATGGACCTGCCGCCGGGCACCGGGGACGTGGCGATATCGGTCGGCCACCTGATACCCGGCGCCGAACTGCTCGTCGTGACCACCCCGCAGCTCGCCTCGGCCGAGGTGGCCGAACGGGCCGGGGCGCTGGCCCCGCAGCTGCACCAGCAGGTCGCCGGCGTGATCGAGAACATGTCCTACCTGCCGTGCCCGCATTGCGGAGAGCGGATCGACATCTTCGGCGCCGGCGGCGGCCAGGCCGTCGCCGACGCGCTGACCAAGATCATGGGCACCCAGGTGCCCGTGCTCGGCCACGTTCCCGATCGACATGCGGCTGCGCGAGGGCGGGGACAGCGGGGTGCCGCTGGTGCGTCAGCGACCCGGCAGTCCGCCGCGGCCAAGCAGCTCACCATGATCGCTAGCAGCCTGGCCAACCAGTCGCGCGGGCTCGCCGGGCGGCCGGCTCGGCCTCACCCCGGTCTGAGCCAGGCTGGCGGTCAGCATGCCGCGATACCGACCAGGTGGCAGCCGGGCGGCTCAGGTGGCCTCGGCGTCGTACGGCGGGCTCTCGCCGGGCAGCAGCGTCGAGCGACGACGGGTCGGCGTCCGCGTCGTACGGGCTGGAGTCACGGATGCCCGGCACGTCCTCGGCCTCCGGATCCTCGAGCAGGTGCTTGCGGACGAAGTTACGCGGGTTGAGGTCGTTGATGTCGAAGTCCGCGAACTCGGGCCCGAGGCCCTCCCGCAGGTCGGCCTTGGCCCCCTCGGCGATCTGGCGCAGGTCACGCAGTGCCCGGCCGGCTGTGCTGCGATCTTGGGCAGCTGATCCGGGCCGAAGATCAGCAGGGCGAGGACGCGCGAGCACCAGCAGCTTGGTGATGGACAAATCGAACACAGGGACCGCCCCAGCGTCTCTCCCGCGGCACACAGGACTGCAGGCCGCTCAGCACCAATGTAGACGCTCCGGGCGCCGGCCACGAACTGCCAGCCGAGTGCGGGCCGTCGCGGCTGCCCGGCCTGGGCCCGGCTGCGCGCGGCGGCCAGGGTCAGGAGGGTGCCGAACCGAGCGTGAGCGTGACGACGTGACGCTGCCCAGCGCGGCGGAAGACGACGGTCACCCGGGTGCCTGGCTGCCTGGACCGGATGGCATCAATCAGCGCGGCGACGCTGGCGATCGGCTGGCCGCCGAACCTTACGATCACGTCACCTGGCCGCAGGCCGGCCTGGGCCGCCGGGCCGCGCGGGGTGACCGGCGGCAGCGCCGCGGCGCGGCGGCGCACGGATCCGGGCCCCGTGCCCGGTATAGCCGCTGTCCAGCAGCACCCCGAGCACCGCGTGGGTGGCCTTGCCGGTGCGGATGAGCTCCATCGCGATCAGCCGTACCTGGTTGGCCGGGATCGCGAAGCCGAGGCCGATGCTGCCGCTCTGGCCGGTCAGCGGGTTACTGCCGATCGTCGCGATCGCCGCGTTCACCCCGATCACCTGCGCCTGGCCGTTCACCAGCGGGCCGCCCGAGTTACCTGGGTTGATCGGCGCATCTGTCTGGATGGCGTTGATGAACGCCTCGGCGGCCGTGCCCTGGGCCCCGCCCGGATGCACGGGCCGGTGCAGCGCGCTGACGATTCCGCTGGTGACGGTGCCCGGCCAGGCCCAGCGGCGAGCCGAAGGCGACGACCGGGTCGCCGACGTCGACGCCGGCCGAGTTGCCGAGCGACAGGGCCGGCAGCCGCCCGGTTACCCGCGGCCGGATCACCGCGATGTCCGAGAACGGATCGGCGCCGACCACCATGGCTGGCACGGCGTGGCCGTTGTTGAATACGACCTGCAGCGACGCGTGCGGCACCCGCCCGTCCAGCGTGACGACATGGTTGTCGGTGACGACGTAGCCGCCGCCGATGATGAAGCCGGAGCCGGTGCCCTGCCCGCCGGCCACCTTGATCATGACCACGCTCGGCAGGACTCTTGCCGCGATGCCGGCCACCGAGGCCGGCGCGCCGGTTGGTGAGCCCCGGCGGGACGGTGCCGAGGCTGAACCCTGGCTCCGGTCCGTTCCCGCCGTTCCTGGCCGATACATACCCGCCGATCAGCCCGCCGGCCAGGGCAGACACCAGGGTGAGCAGCAGGGCGTAGAGGGCCAGCCGGCGGCCGCCCAGGCCGTGCGGCCGGGCTGGGACGGCTGCGCGGCTCCGGCGGAAGGTCGCCGGGCAGCGGCGGCGGCTCGGCAGGCGGCCAGCTCATTGCCGGTCAGCGACGGCGGCTCATTGCCAGCCGGCTCCGGCGGCTCATTGCCGGCCGGCTCCGGCGGCTCATTGCCAGCCGGACGGTGGCGGCCGACCGGAGGCCGTGGCGCTGCCGCTACGGCCGCGGCTGACTCCACCGGAGGCCCGGCAGCGTGCCACGACTCAGCGGACATCAGCTGCCTCCCCGATCAGGCGCCAACGGCTGGGAACTCACCCGCTTTCTCGCATTCCTCCCCCAGATCGGGAGCAATAGGCCTGCTCAGCGGAATGGGTTGGCCATGCGAGGCGAGCCGCCGGAGCCCATGCGCGATCCGGCCCCAGAAGCCAGGTCCTGAGTCGTGCGGCAGCGTGTCCACGACCTGATCGACGGTCGTCGGCGGGGCCTCCGCGATCACCGTGTACACGAATCCGTGCGCGGACCAGGCGAGGCTGCGCAGGTCCGGGTCGGTGCAGTAGACGACGCGGCCGCGGAGCGCGATTTCCCGCCAGCCGGGCAGCGCCCCGGACAGCTGGCCGCGCTGCAGGAAGATCGACACCAGCGACAGCCCGTCGGAATAGTCGAGATCGATCAACGGCGCCCGCGGTGGTGGCGGTCCGGTGCGCCGCGACGAGCCGCAGGCTGCCGGGCAGCTGGGCCGGCAGCGGCCAGCCCTGCGCCCTGAGCGTGGCGAGCTGTGCCGGGTCCAGCCGGGCGGACCATGGCCGGGCGGCCGCGGGCGGCATGCCGCGCAGCCCGCTCTCGCCGATCTGCAGCGTCGATGAACGCGTCCTCGCTGATCATGCGCGCGCTGGAGCCGAAGATCTCGCGGCGCAGCGGCAGCTTCGTCACGGCATCCAGCCAGAACCTGGCGGCCAGGCTGCCGTCCGGCCTGCGCAGCTCGACGATCTGCGCGGGCCGGTCGTCGGCCTGGCCGCGGCCCGCCACCGCCACCCGGTAGTTGACGCGCATCAGGCTGAGCAGCTGACTCGACAGGCCGAGTATCCCGTCCGGGTCCTGCTGGCCCGCCGGAAGCTGCGCTGACGCGCCGGACGGCACCGAGCCCACGTCGGTGACCTGCGCCAGGATGCTGCGGTCCCGTTCGTGCCAGACGTGCACAACCGCGGTGGTACTGCCGTGTCGGCCCCCACCAGGAGACGATCTGGACGCCCTGATAGGACGTGGTCACGCCGGCCGTCGGCGGCCTCGGCCAGCAGCCGCAGGCCCGCCCTGGAGCTGGCCGGCTGGCCGGCGGGCCTGGCTGCGCCGCCGAGCGAAGGGGCGCTCGCGGCGCCAGCCCGGCCCGGCCGGGGGACGCCGCCCGGTCCGGTGCCTGACCCGGCCCGCCGGGCCAGTGACGGGCCAGCCGAGGCGTCCATCAGGGCCAGCGTCACGAGCGCCGCGCCGAGCAGGCCGATCAGCACCACGGCCCCGGTGATCCGCCGCGCCGGGGACGCTATCGGGCTCACGGTTCGTGCGGCGCGGCGCTTTGCTCGGCTGACGGCACCGCGCGGGGCCGCGATACTGGCACCACGCCGGTCATGATCTCGTGCTGGATCATGTACACGTCAACCGCGGGCGTCACCCGCGGGCCAGGCTGCGGGCCGCCACCGCCGGCCGCGAACGCTGCCGCGCCGAGGCTTACCAGCAACAGCGCAAAGCAGCCGGCCAGCGTGAGCAGGCCAGGGCGCAGCTCGCGGGCCGTGATCCCGGCCGCGGACGCTGGCCAGGCCCAGGCTGGCTCCCAGATCGCGCGGCCGTCAGCGCCCGGATCGCCGGACCTTGCCAGGCCCATCAGCCGGTGGGTCAGCGCCGAGTCCGCCGCGGCCCCGCCCAGCGCGTTCATCCGCCGCTTCAGCATTCGCAGCGCGATGGCCTCGGCCCGGCAGGGCTCGCACCTGGCCAGGTGGACGAGGACCCGGTCACGGTCCGCGTGGTCAAGCTCATCGTCGATCAGCGCGGAAAGCCGGCGGCCGAGATGGCTCATGGCTGGCCGCCTTCCGGCAGCTGGGCATGCAGGCTGGGCTCGCGGCCGCGGCAGCTGCTGGGTTGCCTGACGCGGCCTGCGGTGCTCAAGAGCCGCCCTGAGCTGCGCGCGTCCCCGGTGGATCCGGCTGCGAACGGTACCGAGCTTGACGCCGAGGGTGGCGGCGATCTCCTCATACGACAGGCCCTCGATGTCGCAGAGGATCACCGCGGCCCGGTATTCGGGAGCCAGCGCCTTGAGCGCAGCCTGGATGTCATCGTCAAGGTGACGCTCGTCGAATGCCTCGGCCGGGGTCGGCTCGCTGCCGCCGATCCTGGCTGCGGTGTCGTCCGCTAGGCCCTCGAACCGGATTCGCTGCTTGCGCCGGGCCATGTCGAGGAAGAGGTTGGTAGTGATCCGGTGCAGCCAGCCCTCGAACGTGCCGGGCGTGTAGCTGGACAGCGAGCGGAAGACCCGCACGAAGACCTCCTGCGTCAGGTCCTCGGCATCGTGGGAGTTGCCGGTCAGCCGGTAGGCGAGGCGGTAGACGCGCGCGGAATGGTCCCGGACCACCTGCTCCCAGGTGGGCGGCGTCCAGTCAGCCTCAGCCACCTCGACGGGCCCAGCACGGTCCACGGTTCCCTCTTCCCAGCTTGTTACTAAGCCCCAACACCAGCAGCGCGCTGTGACTTCCGCCAGCCGGCGCCAGCGACTGTAATAACGCCCGGACAGGCCCGGCAGGTTCCCGTGTCAGCTGACCTAACGCTAGGCTGCGGCACGGAGAGCCAGCCAGCGTTCACGGAGGACGTCATCGCCAGCGAGCAGGACACCCTGACCTACGTCGAGGAGTTTCTCCCCGAGGACGACGTGCTGCTCGCCGCCCGCAGGAGCGCCGCTGAGGTCGGCGGAACCGTGCCGGTCAGCCCGGCCACCGGCGCTGCGCTGCGCTTCATCGCGGCCGCTATCGGTGCGAGGTCGGTCGTCGAGATCGGCACCGGCTGTGGCACGTCAGGCATCTGGCTGCTCCGCGGAATGCACACTGGCGGAGTGCTGACCAGCGTAGATATCGAGCCTGAGCATCAGCGGCTGGCACGCAAGGCGTTCGTGGACGCGGGGTTCGCCTCCAGCCGGTACCGGCTGATCGGCGGCCGGGCCCTCGAGGTTCTCCCGCGCCTTGCGGACGGCGCCTACGACATGGTGTTCTGCGACGCGGAGAAGCAGGAGTACCCGGAGTACCTGATAGCGGCATTGCGGCTGCTGCGGCCGGGCGGCATCGCCGTCTTCGACAATGCCCTCTGGCATCAGCGGGTCACCGATGCCCTCTGGCGGGAGCGGGCCAGCGAGGAATCCCAGGCGGATCCGGACACCGCCGCGGTGCGGGAATTGTGCGAGCAAGTCAAGGCTGACGAGCGGCTGGTGCCGCTGCTACTGCCGGTAGGCGGCGGCCTGCTCGCCGGGGTCAAGCAGGGCCCCTAGCGGTAACGGCGGCTACCGGTCCCGCGGGAGGTAGCGGTCGCCAGCCTCGCGAGATGGTTGCACCGGGCGGTCCGCCGGAGGTGGCGGCCCGGGTGCGGGTGCGCGGGGACGCCCTGGTGCGCTAGCCGGCCGCCCGGCAGCGGTCAGATCCCGCCGAGCCAGCTGAGCAGCAGCCTGGTGCCGAAGCCCGTGCCGCCCTTGGTGACCTCGCCGTCATCGGACGACGCCCGCGCTGCTCCGGCAACGTCGAGGTGGGCCCACGGCCTGCCGCCGGTGAATTCGCGCAGGAACAGGGCAGCCGCGATCGACCCGGCGTATCCGCCGGCCGTTCCGCTGCGGGCCACGTGCGCCAGGTCGGCCACCGGAGAGTCGAGCGCGTCCAGGTAATCCTCGGGCAGCGGCATCCGCCACAGCTCGTCCCCGGTGGCCCGGCCGGCCGCCAGCAGCCCTTCGGCAACATCGTCGTCGGTCGAGTACAGCGCGCCGATGCTAGTCCCGAGCGCGATCCTGGCCGCGCCGGTAAGGGTCGCGATGTCCACCACGACGTCCGGATCAAGCTCCGCGTCGGCGTAGGCGATCGCGTCGGCCAGCACGAGCCGCCCCTCGGCATCCGTGTTCAGCACTTCGACGCTGCGCCCGGCGTACTGCGTAATAACGTCTCCTGGCCGGTAGGCCGAGCCGGACGGCATGTTCTCCGCCGCCGCTACCAGCCCGGTCACCCGGGCCCGGACGCCGAGGCTGGCCAGCGCGGACATGACCGCGATCACCGCTGCACCGCCCGCCATGTCGGTCTTCATCAGCTTCATGCCGTCGTTCGGCTTAAGCGAGAGGCCGCCGCTGTCGAAGGTGATGCCCTTGCCGACGAGCACGACATGCTGCTGCCAGCCGTCCGGCTCGTAGCTAAGCTCGATCAGCCTGGGCGGCCGCGTCGATCCCGATCCGACCGCCAGGATGCCGCCAAAGCCGGCCGCGGCCAGCTCACTCTCCGTCCCAGATCCGCGACCCGAGACCAGCCTGCCCGGCCACCTGCGCGGCCTGGTCGGCCAGCCACGCCGGGGATTTGCGTGCCGATGGCGTGTTGGTGAGGTCCCGCGCCAGCGCCACGGCACCCGCGATGGTGATCGCGCGGCTCACCGCGGCCGAGTAATCGTCAGGCTGCTCGGTCAGCAGCCCTACCTCAGCGCCACGATCCCGATCGGGACCGGACTTCAAGGCGAATGCATAGGAGCCGAGCAGCATGCCCTGCACGAATGCCTGCGCGGCCTCCGGCGACAGGCCGGCGATCGCTGGCGTGCGGACGGTCTTCCCGCGTGCCGCCTTGGCCGCGACCGCCCGGCGGCCGAGTTCGGCCCCGGCCCGCCGCAGCGCGCGCGGCGATCCGTCGCCGATGCCGAGAAACGCCACCTGGCTGTCATGCGAGCCGAGCTGGACGACTGACCTCTGCAACCTCGCCCGCCTTGCCCGTCAGGTCGGCGGCGGCGATCACCGCCGCGGAGCCGACCGGCAGGAAAGGGTCCAGCTCGGGTCGATCCTGCTGCAGGTCATCCGCCTGGACCGGCACCGCGATCAGATCGGGCGGATCGGCGTCGCCGCCGGCCACGGCAGCGAGGTAAGCACTGAGCAGACGCGGGCCAGCCGCCGGGAGAAGGGTGACGTGGAGGTCGGTCGGCAAGGCTCAGCCGACAGCCGACTTGAGCGCTTCCCCGAGCGCAGCGGCCTCGGTGGCTGACAGCTCCACGACGAGCCGCCCACCACCCTCTAGCGGAACGCGCATTACTATGCCGCGTCCCTCCTTGGTGACCTCCAGCGGACCATCACCTGTCCGCGGCTTCATCGCCGCCATCCTGCATCCCCTTCCTGCCACGGGGCCGCAGGTGACCTCACCGAGGCCTACGGCACCGGAGCCCCGGTACCTGGCGGGACTTGCCAGCCACAATCACGTCTATCAGTACCTCTATTATCCTTCAGTTCCGGCCTCGCGTGGTAATGATCAGCGTTCCATCGTGGACTAACGGGCGCCGCGGCGAGACTGGTGCGCGTGGACGCGAGATCGGCTCTCTTTGACCTCTACGGTGATCACCTGCGGTCCCGCGGGTCGCGAGCGCCGGTCGCGGCGCTGGTCCGGCTGCTCGCCCCGCTTGGCATTACCGCGCCCGCGGTCCGCACGGCCGTGTCGCGGATGGCCGGGCAGGGCTGGCTGGAGGCCGTGCGGCTGGCAGACGGCGCAGGATACGCCCTGACGCCACGTGCGCTTCAGCGGCTGGACGAGGCAGCGGAGCGGATCTATCGCCACGGCGCCCCCGACTGGGACGGCCGCTGGCACGTGATCGTGGTCGCCCGGGTCCGCGAGCGGGCGCGCAAGGACCGGCTCCGCGCCGCGCTCGGCTACCTCGGCTATGCCCAGGTCGACGAGACGACCTGGGTAAGCCCGCGCCCGTCGGTCGAGCTTGAGGCGCTGCTGGAGGCCGAGCGGGTACGGGCGGAGCGATTCACGGCAGACTACGACGGCGACCCGCACGGCCTGCTCGCCCGGGTATGGGACCTGGACGGGCTGGCGCACGGCTACCAGCGGTGGCTGGCCGTGGCCGCCGGGCTGGTCGGCGAGGTCGGCCAGGACACCCCGGACGAACTGGTCTTCGCCGCCCGGAGCAGGCTGGTGCACGAATGGCGGAAGTTCCTCTTCAGGGATCCTGGGCTGCCTGCCGAGCTGCTGCCGCCACGGTGGCCCGGGCAGCAGGCGGCCGAGCTTTTTGAGGCAGAATCCGCCAGGCTCTTGCCTGCCGCTGCCCGGTTCGTGGACTGTTGTCTGCGACCGGGTGGTGCAGGCCGCCTGGACGATTCAAGCAGGAGGCCGCTGTGACCGACACCGTGCGCTGCGAGGTCGACGGCGCCGTAGCCACCATCACGCTGAACCGCCCGGAAGCCAGGAACGCGCTGACTGCCGAGATGAAGGACGGGCTGCTGGCAGCGCTGCGCGAGTGCGGCTCGGACGGCAGCGTCCGCGCGGTGATCCTGGCCGGCGCGGGGCAGGCCTTCTGCGCGGGCCAGGATCTGCGGGAGCATGCCGGGCTGCTGGCAGCGGGCGCCGAGTCGATCGACACCGTGCGGCAGCATTACAACCCGATCATCATGACGATTACCGGCATGCCGAAGCCGGTGGTGGCGGCTGTGGGCGGGGTGGCGGCGGGGGCCGGCGCCTCGCTGGCATTCGCCTGCGACTTCCGCATCGCCGCCCGCCGGGCCAGCGTGCTGTTGGCGTTCGCGCGGGTCGGGCTGGGGGCCGACTCCGGCGCGTCCTGGACGCTGCAGCGGCTGACCGGCGCTGCGCGGGCGGCTGAGCTGCTGCTGCTCGCCGAGCCGCTGACCGCGGACAAGGCGCTGAGTTACGGGCTGTTCAGCTCAGTCGTAGCCGACAGCGAACTGGCCGGAGCGTCCGGTGACCTGGCAGCCAGGCTGGCCGCCGGGCCGACGGCCGCGTACGCGGCCATCAAACGGAGCCTCATCTTCGCCGCCACCCACGACCTGGCGGACTCCCTGGAGATGGAGGCCCGGCTGCAGGCAGAACTCGGCCGGACCGCCGATCACCGCGCAGCGACGAATGCCTTCGTCAACAAGCAGCAGCCGGTTTACCAGGGCCGCTGAACCGCTGCCAGCAGGGCCGCTGCCAGCAGAGCCGCCGAGGTCCGGGCCGGCGCATCCAGCCCGTCAGGTCGCCGCGCCGACGGCCTCAAGTTCCTCGTGCGTGCAGATGACCTGCTCGACAACATCGATCAAGTCGGAGAGCAGGCGGCGCTCGTAGCTGCCGTCCGGCTTCTTCCAGGAGACCGTGCCACCATGGCACCACACCGTCAGGTCGCGGCTGACGGATAGCACGGCCAGCTCTGCCGCAGGCTCGTCTACCCGGACCAGCCGGCCACCGATCCCCCGGTCAGTCAGCATCTGCTCCAGCTCATTGACCGCCTCGGCGCCGCTGAGCCGCTGGCGGGCGGACCGGACCTGCTCACAGGACGGCGGCAGCCGGAGTGAGAACCAGACGACCTTGCCCGGCACTTTCCAGCTGCCCAGCCGCGCGCGGGTCGGGTGATAGCCCCACTGCCCGGCGGACAGGCCGTTGACCACCTGGAGCCCGCGGCCGTTCACCGACTCAAGCGCGTGCTTGGTGGGATCGGGGAGATCTCCGGTTTGCCATCGCGGCTGCGAGTCGAACACCTTGCAGACGAGCTCGCACCTGGCACCGGCCCCGCGGGCGTAGATCCACAGCTCGGGAAACCCGGTCACCGGGCGCAGCCGGTTGCTGCCGAACTCGACGTTGTCCTGCGCGTGCATCGTGTTGGCGGCGAGCTCGCTGGCCATAGTGACGCCGTCGTGAATCAGGTCACCCGGCATCCCCATGCCGGCCACTGCCTCACGGAAAAAGCGCCTAGCGGCGCCAGCGCAGCTGCCGTCAAGCGGCAGTGGCCTGGCGAAACAGCCACCGGAGCGTACGCTGAGTTGCGCGGGAATCTGCGGCGCCACTGCGAAGGCATCGGCCACAGGCGCTGCCATCAGTCCGCCATCACCGGATGGCCGACCAAGCCCAGCGGGCCGGTCCTCCCCGCTCTCCGCGGGCGACGGTAACATGCTCCTCCGCCTTCGCGACTCAGGTATCTGTGAAGCACAGATTATGAGTCATTTGCCCCTCTTCGCAATGGGCTCCCAGGAAAATGGCCAGATTGAACGCTCCCCGGCGCCGCGCCTCACCGGGTCGCAGATGTGGCTTCCCCGCACGCCAGGACGCGCATGTGGGCCTGTGCAGCGAGCAAAGGGCCGCGTGTACAGTCGCAATCGCGTCGGCTGCCGTCTGGTGGCCAGCGGGGCCTTGAGACAGGCACAGCAATAGCGGAACCCCCCGGGCTGCATCCCGGGGGGTTCCTGCGTTCGCAATGCGGACGGCTCAGCCGGCCCTGATATCGAATCGGCCAGCCTTCAGGTCCGCCAGGAACGCCGCGAAGGCGGCGCGCCGCACGACGTGGGCACCGTCATCCGGGCGCTTGCTGTCCCTGAGGGCGGTGACGCCGGGGAGATTGGCCGCGATCTCCACGCAGCCTCCGTTCTGCGAACTCATGCTTGCTTTCCGCCAGGCGGCTTGAGACAGATCGGTCATTGTCTTCACTCCAGTTGTTCGGCAAGTTGCCTGAGAAAGACCGCGGTGTCGGCGGGCTCTAATGCTCCGTCGCTGGCGCGGCCGAAGGCCTGGACGTAGGTGTTCACGGACTCCGCGCTGCTCACCTCCTCGATTGCGTAGTCGGTCTCCATATAGACCAGGTCCGGCTCCCCATCGGGGAAGCCAAAGATGTTGATCATGGAATGCATGCCCGGGTACGGGCCGTCGATGAACCGCTGGATGCGGAGCTCGACGTTGGGCCGGCAGCCCACGGCGGCCAGGTGGATCACTTGCTCGTACCGGTCAGCGCGGGTTCCCCAGCGGTACATCAGCGATGCCTCGGTGATCACGGCGCTCAGCTTCGGCGCGGGCGGGCCGGTGCGGTCGAGGATTTCCTGCCGCCGCAGCCTGGTCTGCAGCGCCCGTTCCCGCCAGGCAGGCGGCCGGGAGCCCGCTCGCATCAGCGACTCCACGTAGGCAGGGGTCTGCAGCAAGCCAGGCAGGATCAGCGGCATGAACACCCGGATGCGGCTGGCGTCATTCTCGAAGCCGGGGAACTCGTTATCGAAAATCTCCGGGTAGTCGCGCCACCACGGCCGCGCGCGTGCCCTGATTGCGAGCTCCTCGAGTTCCTCTTGCACGCCGGGCGGCGCGTCGTAGATGCGCATCAGGTCGCGGATGTCGCTCATCTCCGGGCGCTTCCACTGATTCGCCTCGAAGCGCCCTACCTTCCCCCGGCCCCAGTTCAGGATGTCGCAGACGTGGTTGGCCGTATAGCCAGTCGCTACCCGAAGCTCGGCGAGACGCCTGGAAAGCCGACGCTTGGCTATGGTCGCGCCGTAGGCATCATCGGTCATCCGCGATCTCCCTCTTGACAGGGCATCACTTCCACCATATCGCTACTTAACTTGTGATTCACAAAATTTGTTATCAATGATTGCATATAGCATGAACGGTCTGGTGGTACAAGCGTTTCTGGTCACATGCCGGTTACGGTATGGACACCGTGATCACGGTTAGTCGGCTGCGTCGTCGAATTCGCCATTCCTGGCGCCGTCGAGGAAGCACGCCCACTCGTTCATGTCATAGACGAGCACCCGACCTGCGGAATCGCCCGCCACCCGGATCAGCACCCAGTCGGCGCCCGCGGCCTCGCCGGCCTTGCCGGCCCCGCCACCGCCAGCACCGCCGCCGCCAGCACCGCGGCCGCCAGCACCGCCACCGTCAGCACAGCCGACAGCGCCAGCACTGCCAGCACCGCCGCCAGCGCGGACGAAGGCGACTTCAACGGACCCGTCGCCGGCGCCGGACCGATGCCAGGACTGGGCGGCGACGTCGATGCCCAGCGCTTCTATCGTCGGCTTTGCCGTCCGGGCGGCCCGCCGGGACCGGCTGGTCCCGGCATTAGGCTCAGTGCAGCTCATGGGATCCGCGCCAGCCCGCAGTAAAGCGCGCGCGACCCGTCGCTGTCCGCCGCCGCCAGGTCTTCGGCGCCCCAAAGCCCGACGTGCGTGACCACTCGTCCCGCCCCGGCATAGGGGGGCACCAGCTCCAGGCCGTCGAAGAACCGCTCGATCGCGGCCAGCGGCCGCGGATAGGCGCGCTCGGTGGCATTCGCGTAGACGTCGATGCCGGTCTGGGTCGCCACCGGCGGCAGCCCGTCACCGGTGATATGCGAAAGCGCCAGGTAGCTTTCCGGGGCGAGCGCGCTGGTGTATTGCGATACCAGGCCCCAGGGATCCGAGCTGTCGGCAATGAACTGCAGTACCGCGGTCATCAGCAGGCCGGCCGGCTCGCTGAAGTCGATCAAGGCGAGCAGGGCCGGGTGACCCAGCAGGCTAGCGGGATCACGCAGGTCAGCCTGGATGACTGTGGTGGTGCCGTCGGCAGCAAGCAGGCCGTCGGCGGCGGCGAGCACCATCGGGTCGTGATCTACGTAGACGACTCTGGCGGCCGGGTTAACCGCTTGCACGACATCGTGCGTATTGCCCTGGGTGGGCAGCCCGGAGCCGATATCGATGAACTGGCGGATGCCGCGCTCGGCCGCCATCCAGCGAGCCGCCCGCTGGTGGAAACCGCGGTTCGCCCAGGCTGCGTCCTCCAGGTCGGGCAGTTGCGCCCGGAACCTCTCCACCGCGTCCCGGTCGGCCTGGAAGTTGTGCCTGCCGGCCAGCATGTAGTCGTACATCCGGGCCGGGCTCGGCGTCGTCGGATCCACCCCGTCAGGTGCCTGTTCAGGCTGGCTCATTGGCCCTCCAGCTCGGATGGCGACCAGGTAGCCGGGCCAGGAAGCGAACGCCGCGGTCACCGCCGGGCCGCCGCACAGCACCCGGGATCCGCCCGGGTCCGCCGCGCTGGCGTCCCCGGCGCCCCATTTCCCGCGAAGGTGACGCCGGGCTCGGCGTCGCCAACCGGCGGCTCAGGCTCCTGCCCGGCGACGAAGCGCTCAAACCGGCCGGATAATAGCCGCGCCAGCAAGCAGGCGCCGGCATGGTTACCTCAACGCCAGGGGGAGCCTGCTCGACCTTGGTCATCTCGCCTCCATCGAGCAACCGCAGATGGCTTACCGAGGGCGTCGGGGCCCGCTTGTCAGCCGTGGGATTGGCCGGCTCGCCCGTCACGGCCGCCGGTTCAGGCGACATTAGACCCACGGGACCCGCCGTCGGCGGCCAACCCGGGTGCTCGCCCGTCGGCGCCTGAACTGCCGGGGGCAGCACGCCTTCAGCCAGACATTTAATGACAGTCTGACATGTTCTGCGTACTTTACATACTTGGCAAGGCGTGCGCCGGCCGCGATTGCCCCGGCTAACTCCGGTGGCCGACACCCACCCGTGGCGAATGGTCAGGAAGCCGGGCTGTTGCGGAATGCGCAGGCCTGGAGGTGGTCATTGACGACACCGCTTGCCTGCATCGTGGCATAGGCCGTGACGGGGCCGGCGAACCCGAATCCGTGCCGTTTAAGCTGCGCCGAGAGCGCCTTGGATGCGGAAGTCCAGGCAGGCACGTCGGACAGGGTGGCCGGCCCTTTGCGGTCGGCGTCCGCGTAGCTCCAGATCAGCGCAGCGAGGCCGTCGGTCAGCGCCAAGGCGGCATTCGCGTTCCTGATCGCCGCCTCGATCTTCGCCCTGTTCCTTACGATGCCAGGATCGGCCAGCAGCCTGGCCACGTCGGCGGGCCCGAAGGCAGCCACTGCCGCCATGTCGAAGCCGCGGAAAGCAGCCCGGAAGTTTTCCCGCTTTCGCAAGATCGTCAGCCAGGACAGGCCGGACTGAAACCCCTCCAGGCATAGCCGCTCGAACATCAACGTGTCATCGCGGACCGGCCTGCCCCACTCGTCGTCGTGGTAGGGGAGGTAGTCGGCGGCGCTCAGGGCCCAGGGGCAGCGGAGGCGCCCGTCCGGGCCAGCCTCCGCGCCGCGGCCTGGCTCGGTCACCAGCCCTCCCCTGGCGTGCCAGGATCGGTGTCCACGGCCGGATCCCCCTCCGCCTGGCCGGCTGCAGCGGGCGGCTCAGTGCCCGGCCCGGGTTGTCGTTCCCAGGCCGACCACGGGGACTGCGGCGGCCACGGGTCCTGGGCCAGCTCCGGACGCTGAGCCGTTGATGGGCCCTGGGCTGGCTGCGGGTCGGCTAGTTCACGGCGCCACACGCTCGGGCGAGACGGCAAGGAGCCACCAGGCACGCCGACACCGCTAGCACTGCCAGGAACAACGCCGCCGCGAACACCGCCGCCAGGAACACCGGCACTGCCAGGAACACCGCCGCCAGGAACACCGGCACTGCCAGGAACAACGCCGCCAGGAACACCGGCACTGCCAGGAACAACGCCGCCGCGAACACCAGCATCGCCAGGAACCCGCCGCGCACAGCACGCGCGCACCATAGGGCATACCGACATCATTGGCATCATCAGGCCCATCGGCATCACCAGCCAGATCAGCACCGCTAGGCACGCCAGTCAGGTCAGCACCGCCAGGCAGCCCGGCTGCGGGGATGGCGGCAATCCCGGGAGCGCCGGGATCCGCCCACGCCGGTGGCGTCCGCGCCTCGCTCGCGTCCGCCACCGAACGCAGCTCCGCCAGCTGCCGCCGCAGGGTCGCGATCTCGACGTCCCGCTCCGTCATCGTCTGCGCGATCTGGCTGAGGGCCTGATCCGTGGCCGGGATGTGATACCCGCACAGCGACGATGGCGGCCGGAGCAACGCCACATCGGTCGCGGTGACGTCGTCGGAATCAAACGGAACGAAGTCAGCGGTGGACTTCGCCAGCTCGCCGCCGCGGCCGAGCGCGACAACGATCACGCCGACGACTATCGCGGCGGCCACGATTATCAGCACCACTGGCACAAAGGAAATCGTGCCATGCTCAAGGCCATGGCGGGAGCACTGGACCGGCTGCCAGCCGGCGGAACTTCCCTGCTCGCGGTCGCGGCCAGCTCTGCCGAGGCGGCGGCAGCCGTTCGGGCGGGCGCTGCGTTCGTGGAACTCGGCATGGCCAGCCCGGCCGCTATCGCGGCCTTCCGGGCCAGTTATCCCGGCATCGGCGTCTGCGCATCCAGCGAGCTGGCCGACATTACCCGCGATCCGGCGCTGGCGCGGCTCACCGGGGCGATCCTGGCTTGCGCCGACCAGGAGACAGCGAGCAGCGCCGGGCTGCCGGCCGACCGGCTGCTCGTCTACGCCGGGCCGGCCAGCCTGGCGGCGGTAGCCGCGGCAGGTTACGCCACGCTCGTAGACCTGCGGGACAAACCGGGGGCGGACGCCGGCGCCCTGGCAGTCGCGGCGATCTGCGCCTGGCTCGGCGCCACGGTTGTCCGTACCTGGCATCCCCGGCAGGTTCGGCGCGCGCTCGACATGGCCGAATCCATCCGTGGTGTCCGCATACCCGCCCGGACGGTACGCGGCCTCGGCTGACCGGGCCGACCAGCCCATGCCGATACGCCGGGCAGACCAGCCCATGCCGATACGCCGGCCAGACCAGCCCTGCCGATACGCCGGCCAGGCCAGCCCATGCCGATACGCCGGCCGGGCCAGCCCATGCCGATACGCCGGGCCGACCAGCCCAGCCCATGCCGATACGCCGGCCAGGCCAGCCAATGCCGATACGCCGGCCAGGCCTGTAGCGATACGCGGACGGCGATCAGGCCCGTGCCGATACGGCGATGCTCACCAGGCCGATGCGCCGATCTCGCCGCGAATCCGCTGCGGCCCGGCGCCGCTGCCGCAGCTGCAGCCGCCGGCAAGGCTGCCTAGCTGAACTCGCTTGCAACATTTACCTCGCTGGTATCTCCAGGCCCACTGATTGCCCTGACCAATTTCCCCCGAACGTGGTGGATCGCGCGATCGCGCACCTTGGGAGGTGTGCGATCGCGCGATCCACCACCTTTCGCGGCGCCGGGCGCCGGGCGCCGGGCGCTGAGCCGCGCCGAACCGGCTGGTTAGGCGAGCCCGGGAATTACCCCCGACTTATGCGCGTCCAAGATGATCTGGACAACTTCCGCCGGGTCATCGGCAATCCGGAGCAGTTCAGGATCAGCGGCGGAGATCTTGCTGCTAGTCAGCAGTGTCTCCCGGATCCAGGACAGCAGCCCGGACCAGTGGTCGCTGCCGACAAGCACGATCGGGAATTTAGTGATCTTCCCGGTCTGCACTAGGGTGAGCGCCTCGAACAGCTCATCCAGGGTGCCGAACCCGCCCGGCAGCACGACGAACGCCTGTGAGTACTTGATGAAGACGGTCTTGCGCACGAAGAAGTACCTGAACTCAAGGCCGATCTCGACGTACTCGTTCAGGCCCTGCTCGACCGGGAGCTCGATGCCAAGCCCGACCGATACGCCGTTCGCACTCACGGCGCCGCGGTTGGCTGCCTCCATGATCCCGGGACCGCCGCCGGTGATGACCGCGTAGCCCGCCGAGGCCAGCCCAGCGCCAATCTGCTGCGCCCGGTCATATTCGGTAGATCCGCGGGGAGTCCGGGCTGAGCCGAACACCGACACCGCAGGACCGAGTTCGGCGAGCAGCCCGAAGCCCTCGACGAACTCTGCCTGGATCCGCAGCACCCGCCATGGATCCGTGTGCACCCAGTCACTCGGGCCGCGCCGGTCCAGCAGGCGCTGGTCGGTGGTGGTCTTCGGAATTGCCTTGCCCCGTAGCGTGGCCGGGCCCTGGCGGCGCGTGTAACGGTGTGACTCGGATTGCGCGGTCATGATCCCAAAGGTAGCCGCGGGGACGGGCGGTGCGCCGACGGGCACGCGGCCGACGGGCCACGGGAAGGCCGGGCCAGGGAGGCCGGGCCAGGGAGGCCGGGCCGCGGGAAGCCAGGCCGCGACAGGCCGACCCGGGAAGCGGGGCCGCGGGGAGACGGGCCGGGGAAGCCGGGCCAGGAAGGCCGGGCCGCGAAAGGCCGGGCCGCGAAAGCCCGGGGAAGGCCGGGCCAGGGAGGCCGGGCCGCGAAGAAGGCCGGGGGAAGCGGGCTGCCGGGCCTCAGCGCCGCCGGGAGTAGGCGACGTTGATGATGGCGATGACGATCCAGATCAGGGCGACTAGCCCGGTACCGCCCCTATCCTCAGCGATCACGGCGGCGGCAGCACCGAGGCCGATTCCCATCGACCCGAGTGCAAGGATGATTCCCGCGACGCCGGGGCCGGACGTGGAACCCGACCTTGCCCGCCGGGACGGATGGGCACCGCGCTGGTCGGGGGGGTCATCGCCGCGCTGCCCCAGCCTGGCGTCCACCCGCTTGTCGATCTCGGCGCCGATCCGCTCGATCAGGCCCTCCGCGACCGCGTCGTCATAGTCGCGGCCTAGTTCGCGGTGCACAGCCGCCGCAGCGGCGATGTCATCCCGGGCAAGCTGCTCCATGGCGACACGATACATCTCGAATGCTGGATACGTCCATGCTCTGCCTAATCCCGAACGCGCCAATATTCGGGTACCGAACGCGCCAATATCGGGTGCCGAACGCGCCAGTGTTCAGCAGCTGAAGCCGCCAGGAACTGGGTCACGAGCAGCCCGGGCAGCGGGCGGGCTGAAGCCGCGGCGCCCGGCGGCTCGACAGGTAACCGCACGGTCAGGCGTTCACGCCGTGGTCGCGGAGTATGTCGTTGAGCGCCGCCTTGTCGTGCGCGCTGCCGGCCGGCAAGCGCTTGAGCACGAGCACGCACGGCATGCCGAACTCCCCGCCAGGGAACTTCCTGCTCCTGGTGCCGCCGACGCAGACCGACCAGGCCGGGACCTCGCCGCGGGGCAGCTCCTCGCCGGTCTCGACGTCGATCACGTGCGCGCTCTTGGTCAGGATCGTGCCGCTGCCGAGCACGGCGCCGGCCCGGACCCTGGCACCCTCCACCACCATGCACCGCGACCCGATGAACGCATCGTCTTCGATCACCACCGGAACGGCGCCGGCCGGCTCGAGCACGCCGCCGATGCCGACGCCGCCGGACAGGTGCACGTTCTTCCCGATCTGCGCGCATGAGCCGACGGTCGCCCAGGTGTCCACCATGGTGCCGCTGTCGACGTAGGCACCGATGTTGACGAACGAGGGCATCAGCACCGCGCCTGGCGCGACGTACGCGCCCCAGCGGACGATCGAGCCCGCTACCGCCCGCACCCCGTCAAGGTGACTGGTGAGCGGCACCCTGTCGTGGTAGCGGAAGTCGCCGACCTGTGAGGCGACCATCGGCAGCAGCCGGAAAGCCAGCAGGATCGCGCGCCTGGCCCGCTCGTCCACGACGATCTCGCCGGTGGCCGGGTCCGGCCAGGCCACCCGCGCGCGTCCGGCGTCGATCGCGTCGACCGCGGCCACAACGGCCGAGCGGGCGCTGGCGTCCTGCGGGCCGAGCGTGCCGCGCTGCTTCCAGAGCTCGTCGATCGTGTCAGCCAGCGGCGATCCGGCCGCCGATCCGGGCACGGAGCCGGCCGCCTGGCAGCCGCGGCACGGACGCCGTGGCCGTCGATCCGGCCGCCGGGCTGGCCGCTGAGCCGGGCGCGGAGTCTGGCGCGGAGCCGGGCATGGATGCTGATGTGGCTGCGGGCTGGCCTGGTGCGGCGTTCATGGCGAGCGAGCCTAGCCGCTGTCGGGCAGCGGGTACGTTCTGTTGTTGTGCCGGGAACAAGTAGCAGGCGCGGCAGGTCCGCCGGTATCGCCCTTGCGATCGTCATCCTGCTCGTCGGCGGCGCATACTTCGCGTTCCGGCACGTCGCGCCGCTGCTCGCGCCGAGCAGCGGGTGCGAGGTGCGGACGCACGGCCAGGTATTCAAGCTGGACCCCGGCCAGGCTGGCATCGCGGCGACGATCGCCGGAGTGGCCAGGCAGCACGCGCTGCCCGCGCGCGCGGTCACCGTCGCGTACGCCGCCGCCTTGCAGGAGTCGAAGCTGCAGAACCTGCGGTTCGGCGACCGGGACTCGGTCGGGGTGTTCCAGCAGCGGCCATCGGAAGGCTGGGGCAGCACCCGCCAGCTGGAAGACCCGGTCTACGCGACGACCAAGTTCTTCCAGGCACTCGCCCAGGTGCCGCGGTACCGGCAGATCCCGGTCTACAAGGCGGCGCAGGCCGTGCAGCGCAGCGCCGACGGCTCCGCGTACATCCAGTACCAGCAGATGGCCGCCAGCATGAGCCAGGGGTTCACCGGGCATGCCCCGCGGTCAGTCTGGTGCTGGTACGGCGGGAAGGCCAAGGGACGGGCCCGCCTCACCGCCGCCAGCCAGAGCCTGACCCGGGTGTTCGGGCCGCTGCCGGTGCGCACGTCCGGGGATCCGAACCTGACCGTGGCCGCTGCGCACCCGGCCGAGTGCTGGTCGATAGCCGCCTGGCTGGTGTCGCATGCCGCGCACTACCGGATCCGCGAGGTGCGGTACGGCCGCTACGAGTGGCGCGCAGCCAGCGGCGCCAGCGGCTGGACCCGGAGCACTTCAGGCGACGCCGGCCGGAAGCGTCCGGGTTGGCTGATAGATTGCCTTCGCGCGGGACCGGGACCGATGGCGTACGTACCGGCAGGACATTGCGATACTTGGCTGTGGCCTTGAGACTGAGGCCCGGCCAGCCTCTCGTGGGCTTGCCAGCGCATGGACTGAAGAGGAGTTCCGACGTGACCTACATCATCGCGCTTCCTTGCGTCGATGTGCTCGACAAGGGATGCATCGAGGAATGCCCCGTCGACTGCATCTACGAGGGCGAGCGGATGCTCTATATCCACCCGGACGAGTGCGTTGACTGCGGCGCCTGCGAGCCGGTATGCCCGGTTGAGGCGATCTTCTACGAGGACGACGTCCCGGACCAGTGGAAGGACTTCTACAAGGCGAACGTCGAGTTCTTCGAGGATCTCGGCTCCCCTGGCGGCGCCGCCAAGACCGGCAAGATCAACAAGGACCATCCGCTTGTCGCCGCGCTGCCGCCGCAGGAGGTTGAGCACTGACGCTCGCCGCGCGCCTGCCGCAGTTTCCGTGGGAGGCGCTTGAGCCGGCCAAGGCGAAGGCCGCGGCCCGCCGCGGGGGGCTCGTCGACTTGTCCGTCGGCACCCCGGTGGATCCCGTTCCCCGGGTCGTGCGGGAGGCGCTCGGCGCAGCCTCGGACTCGCCCGGCTACCCGGCCGCCGCCGGCACGCCGGCGCTGCGCGAGGCGGCAGCGGCGTGGCTGGCGCGCTGCCATGGCGTGACCGTGGATCCGGACGCGGTACTGCCGGTGATCGGGACCAAGGAGCTAATCTCCGGACTGGCGACGATGCTCGGCTGCGGGCCCGGCGACCTGGTGATGTATCCGCGGCTGGCCTATCCGACCTATCACGTCGGCGCCCTGCTGGCCGGCGCCAAGCCGGTGGCGGCTGCCGGGACGCTCGAGCTCGGTCCCGAGCACGCGGCGCTGGCCTGGCTGAACTCCCCGTCCAACCCGACCGGGCAGGTGCTGCCCGCCGAGCACCTGCGCAAGGTGGTTGCCTGGGCCAGGGAACGGGGCACGGTCATTGCCTCAGATGAGTGCTATCTCGGGTTCGGCTGGGATGCCGAGCCGGTATCGGTGCTGCATCCCGCCGCGTGCGATGGCTCGCATCAGGGGCTGCTCGCCGTGCACTCGATGTCCAAGCGCTCCAACATGGCCGGCTACCGGGCGGGCTTCGTCACCGGGGATCCGGCGCTCGTCCGGGAACTGCTTGAGATCCGCAAGCACGCCGGGCTGCTGCTGCCCGCCCCGGTCCAGGCGGCCATGACGGCGGCGCTCGGCGACGACCAGCATGCCGAGGCCCAGCGGGCCAGGTACGCCGCGCGCCGGGCCAGGCTCCGGCCCGCGCTTGAGGCGGCTGGCTGGGCGGTCACCCATTCCGAGGCGGGCCTGTACCTGTGGGCGGCCCATCCGGCACATGACTGCTGGGGCTCGGTGGAGTTGCTCGCCGGGGCCGGGATCCTGGTCGCTCCCGGCGAGTTCTACGGCCCGGACGGCCGGCGGCACGTCCGGGTGGCGCTGACCGCCACCGACGAGCGGATCGATGCCGCAGTCGGGCGGCTGGCCGAGCTGGCTGGGCTAGCGTGATCGCATGTTCCGGCTGTATGACACCCGGGCCAGGCAGGTGCTGCCGGTCACGCCCGCCCGCCGCGGCGAGCTGCGCGTGTACACCTGCGGGCCTACCGTCTACCGCACCGCACACGTCGGGAACCTGCGCTCCTACCTGCTGTCTGACCTGATCAGGCGGACTGCCGAGCGGCACCGGCTGACGACGGTCAGCTGCCAGAACATTACCGATGTGGGCCACCTGGTCGATGACACCGAGTCCGACCCGGCGGGCCAGGACAAGATGCTGGCCCAGGCACGAGCCGACGGCACCACCGTGCTCCAGCTGGCCAGGCGGCACGAGGAGGCGTTCCGCGGCGACTGCTCCGCGCTGAACCTCCGGCCGCCCGATCACTGGCCGCGCGCATCCGAGTCGATCGGCCTGATGATCGACCTGATCGGGAAGCTGATCGAGACCGGGCACGCCTACGCGGCCGCGGACGGTTCTGTGTACTTCGACGCACGCTCGTTCCCCGGCTACGGCGAGCTGTCCGGCAACCGCCTCGGCGACCTGCGGCCCGGGCACCGCTCTGGCGGCGAGGTGGCCGAGCAGAAGCGGTTCCACGCGGACTGGGCACTGTGGAAGGCGGCGCCGCCGGACCGCGAGCTGACCTGGCCTGCCCCCTGGGGGACCGGCTTCCCCGGCTGGCACACCGAATGCTCGGCCATGTCGCTGCACTATCTCGGCGACCTGATCGACGTGCACACCGGCGGCATCGACCTGCGGTTCCCGCATCACGAGGACGAGCGGGCGCAGTCCGACTCGGTGACCGGACACGAGGTGGTCCGGCACTGGGTACACGGCGAGCACCTGCTCTTCGACGGCCGCAAGATGGCCAAGTCGACGGGCAACGTGGTGCTGCTGAGCGACATCACCGGCCGCGGGCTCGATCCGCTCGCGCTCCGGCTGGCCCTGCTCGAGCACCGCTACCGGCAGCAGCTGAACCTGACCTGGGACACCCTGGCGGCCGCGGACAAGACGCTGCGCAGATGGCGGGACCGGGTCGCGGACTGGGCCAGGTCGCCGAGCAAGCCGATGTGCGCGCAGTATGCCGGCGACATCACCGGCGCCTTCGACGACGACCTGGACACGCCGGCCGCCCTGCGCGCGCTGCGCGGCCTTGAGAAGGATGCCGAGATCCCGCCGGGGTCGAAGTTCGAGACCTTCGCGCATGTCGATCAGCTGCTCGGGCTGGACCTGGCCAGGGACATCGGCCGGCCGGCGGCGGCAAGGCCGCTGCCGCCCGGCGCGGCGGAGAAGCTACGGGCCAGGCAGGCCGCACGGGAGGCCAGGGATTTCCCGGCCGCCGACCGGCTCAGGGACGAGCTTGGCGCGATCGGGGTTACCGTGGCCGACACGCCAGACGGGCAGGCATGGACGGTCGGCGCAGGCGGCTAGCACCACGCGATCAGGGCCAGCAGACGCCGGCCGGAGCCATCTGCATGATGACGGCGCAACGTTTGTCGGATATCGCTGCGGACTACGCAACAGATCACCGCCATCGCGCACTAACTACGTGGACCTCGCGTGCAACCCGGCTCATACGCTGGATTTGTTGCTCGATCATCAGCTGACGGGAGCCGCATGAGACGACCGCAGGTTGCGGCGCGCGGCCGGACGGCACGCGCCAGGAGCTACCTGATGTGCCCGCCCGACCACTTCACCGTGACTTATGCGATAAATCCGTGGATGGACCCGGCCATCGGGGTTGACGCCGCGCTGGCGGCGGCCCAATGGCGCTGCCTGCGCGATATCTATGCCAGCCTCGGCCACGCGGTGCGCACGATCAGCCCCGAGCCCGGCCTGCCGGACATGGTCTTCGCCGCCAACGGCGCCGCCGTGATCGGCGGCAAGGTACTGGGGGCGCGCTTCCGGTATCCGGAGCGGGAGCTGGAAAGCGCCGCTTACCTCGACTGGTTCCGGCGCAGCGGCTACCGGGTCGTGGTACCGCCGCGCTGCGTTATCGAGGGCGAAGGCGACATCATCTTCGCCGGAGACTGCGTCATCGCCGGGCACGGGTTTCGCAGCGACATGGCCGTAGCGGCGGAGATTGCCGAGATCTTCGGCCTGCGGGTGGTCAGCGTCCGCCTGGTCGATTCGCGGTTCTATCATCTCGACACCGCGCTCTGCGTGCTGGATGCCGACACGGCTGCCTATTACCCGGCAGCGTTCGATGACGCGGGCCGGGCCGCGCTGGCCTCGCTGTTCGGCGAGCTCATCGAGGTGAAGGACACCGATGCCGAGGTGCTTGGCCTGAACGCGGTGAGCGATGGCCGGCATGTGGTGCTGCCCGCGCAGGCGGTCGGCCTGGCCGCGCAGCTCGCCGCCCGCGGCTTCGAGCCAGTGCCGGTCGACATGTCAGAGTTCCGCAAGGCGGGCGGCGGCCCGAAATGCTGCACGCTCGAGCTGAGACCGTGAGGAGGCAAGACATGGCAGGTGGTCAGGCGCCGGACGCAGGCGCGCGGACAGCGCGCGAGCTGCGGGCGCAAGCGCAGTTGCACGGGGCGCACAACTATCACCCGCTGCCCGTGATGATCGCCGAGGCCGAGGGATCGTGGGTCACCGACGTGGCGGGCCGGCGCTACCTCGACATGCTGGCCGCCTATTCCGCGCTCAACTTCGGCCACCGCCATCCGCGCCTGGTCGCCGCCGCGAAGCGCCAGCTCGACCGGGTCACGCTGGTCAGCAGGGCGTTCGAGCACGACCAGTTCGGCCCGTTCTGCGCGGAGCTCTCGGCACTGGCCGGCCTGGAGATGGTGCTGCCGATGAATACCGGCGCCGAGGCGGTGGAAACGGCGATCAAGACTGCCCGCAAGTGGGGATACGAGGTCAAGGGCGTGCCCGCCGACGAGGCGGTCATCGTGGCCTTCGGCGGCAACTTCCACGGCCGGACCACGACGATCATCAGCTTCTCCACCGACGACGATGCCAGGGGCTCGTACGGCCCGTTCACGCCCGGGTTTGTTGTGGTGCCCTACGGCGACCTCGAGGCGCTGGCCGAGGTCATGGATGACCGCGTGGTTGCCGTGCTGTTCGAGCCGATCCAGGGCGAGGCAGGCGTGCTGCTGCCGCCGCCCGGCTTCCTGGCCGGAGTGCGTGAGCTCTGCTCGGCGCACGGCGCGCTGATGATCGCCGACGAGATCCAGTCCGGGCTTGGCCGGACCGGGACCACCTTCGCGTGTGAGCACGACGAAGTCGTGCCCGACATGTACATACTGGGCAAGGCACTCGGCGGCGGCATCGTGCCGGTCTCCGCCGTGGTGTCGTCAAGCGACGTGCTCGGCGTGTTCAAGCCGGGCCAGCACGGCTCCACGTTCGGCGGCAACCCGCTTGGCTGCGCCGTGGCCCGCGAGGTTATCGCGATGCTGTCGACCGGCGAATACCAGGAGCGGTCGGCCAAGCTCGGCGCGCACCTGCACGACCGGCTGTCCGGCCTGCCGCGGGACGCCGTCAGGGAGGTACGCGGGCGCGGCCTGTGGGCAGGCGTCGAGTTCGCCACGATGTCAGGCCGCGAGGCCTGCGAGCGGCTGGCCGCGCTCGGCGTGCTGGCCAAGGACACGCACGGCACCTCGATCCGGCTGGCCCCGCCGCTGGTGATCACCGAAGCTGACCTCGACTGGGCCATCGACCGAGTCGAGGAGATCGTCCGCTGAGTCAGCACCGGCCGCCAGCGCGCGGTGCCGGGACCTAACCCGGGGCGAGACGGCGGTAGCCGCCGCTGAAGTAGATCAGCGGACTGCCGTCCCTCGGCTCGGTCACGCCGACTACCTCACCGACCACGATGCTGTGGTCGCCGCCGTCGTGCACCGCCGTCGTCCGGCACTCGATCGCCGCCAGCGCCGCGTCCAGGATCGGCGCGCCGGTCACCGGGCCCGGATGGTGCGCGATCATGTCAAGCTGGCCGTCCAGCGGACGGCCGCGCGTGGCCAGCCAGCGCGCCGTCTTCTCCGACTCCTCGTCGAGGACGGATACCGACCAGATCCCGGCCTCGAGCACCGCGTCGTGGAAGCGGGCAATCTTCTCCGCGCAGAACAGCACGAGCAGCGGATCCAGCGACACCGAGCTGAACGCGCTCACCGTCATCGCGTGCCCGGTGCCCCGCAGGCTGGTAGTAACCACCATGATGGCGGTGGGGATCCGGCCGGCCGACCTGCGGAAGGCGCCGGCGTCCGGCGCGGTCACCGGCCCGCCCACGGCAGCCGGGACCGCGACAGCCCGGCGAAGCCCGCCAGCACGCCGGCCGCCGCGCAAGCCGAGCCGGCATAGATGAGCCACCTGCCCGCAGCGGTATTCGTGATCACGACGCTTCCTCCCGGCGTGGCCATGGCCAGCACGAACGATGCGACGAACCATCCCACAGCGGGCATAAGTCCCCCGGTCGGCGTCTGCATTCCCCAGGCGGCCAGAACGACCGTCAGGAGGATCAGCGCGGCGAACGCGAGCGCGGCCGCCGGGACCGGGCCGACGGTGCCGGCGTAGAAGAAACAGCCGATCACGCCTTCGAGCGCGCCGAGGACGAACAGCAGCGCATAGCAGCCGCCGGTGACCAGCGCCCCGCCGCCCGGCGTCGCGTTCCGCACGGAATGAAGGCTAGCCAATTCCGGCAAAGAGGTCGTCTTCCCAGTCATGTGGCCCGTGCCCAGGTCCGCGCGGGCCGGCCAGCAGGATGTAGTACTCACGGCCGAACGCCCGCTGGCCCACGTTGTCGGACAGCGCGAAGAACGGGCTGTCGACGGCAATCTGGGTGGCGTGCGCGCGCATCGCCTCGACCTTGGCGGCCAGGTACTTGGTGGCGTCGATGTCCGTGGTCACCACGTCATCCGGCACGCCGAACGGGAATTCGTCAGCGGACTCGACCTGCGCGAAGTCAGGGCCGCCGCCCGGAGACCGGCCGACCTCGCTGCCGCGCATCACCTCGACCGACCTGGCCAGCACGGACTTCGGCACCGTCGTCGCGTAGAACTTGCTGACCAGGCCATCCGCGAGCGCGAAGGCCCGCCACGCCACCCGGTGCGCCTGGATGTGATCGGGATGCCCGTAGAACCCGTTGTCGTCGTAGCTGACCATCACCTGCGGCCGCACCTCCCGGATCACGGTCAGCAGCTCGGCGGCCGCCTCGTCCACGTCGGCCAGCCAGAAGCTGCCTTCCCAGTCGTTGGACGGGGTGCCCATCATGCCGGAATCGTGCCACCGGCCGGCGCCGCCGAGGAACCGGTGATCGGTCACGCCGAGCGCCGCGCAGGCCGCGGCGAGCTCGCCGATCCTGTGCTCGCCAAGGCCGCCATCGGCGTCCCAGGCCAGGTGCGCGAACTCGGCCGGGATTATCTCGCCAAGCTCCCCCAGAGTGCAGGTGACCAGCGTCACCCCGGCGCCCTCGGCCGCGTACTTCGCCATCGTCGCGCCGGTGCCGATCGACTCGTCGTCCGGGTGGGCATGGACGAGCAGGAGCCTGCGGCCGTCGTCGGTTGAGCTCATACCGGCGAGCTTAGCGGCGGCCCGGCGAACTGACCGGCGGCGGCGCACTGCCGGTCTCGCCAGCCAGCCGGGACGGCTGGCTGGCAAGATCTACTGCCATGACCGATACCTTCCCGCGGCAGTACGCCAGGACCCGGCGGTTCACGCTCGGCGCGCCGCGGTCCTTCGAGATCTCGCCGGACGGCAACCGGGTCGTCTTCCTGCGATCGAAGGGCGGGTCGGATCCCGTCACCTGCCTCTGGCTGCTTGACGTCGGCACCGGCCAGGAGCACCTGATCGCCGACCCGGCCGAGCTCGGCGAGCCGAGCGCCGACGGCAGCGACCTGGACCCGGAGGAGCAGGCGCGCCGGGAGCGTTCGCGCGAGCAGGCGGCCGGCATCGTGGCGTTCAGCTGCGACGACGACTTCCGGCTCGCTGTCTTCGGGCTGTCCGGGCGGGTGTACGCGGCCGACCTGCTGATTCCCGCGGCCGACGGCACGACCAGCGGCGCGGTCCGGGAGATTCCGGCGCGGGCCCCGGCGGCCGACCCGAGGCCCGACCCGGCCGGGCGTCTCGTCGCCTATGCCTGCGCTGGCGCCCTCCGGGTGATCAGCCTGGACAGCGGCGAAGATCGTGCCATTGCCGCTCCTGATGCTGGGGACGCGGACACGGCCTGGGGACGCGGAGGCGGCTGGGGACGGGCCGGAGAGGTCGGGGGGGGACGCGGGACTCCGGGCGGGAGCGTCTCGTACGGGCTTGCCGAATTTATCGCCGCCGAAGAGATGCGGCGTATGCGCGGCTTCTGGTGGGCCCCGGACTCGAGCGCCCTGCTGGTCGCGCGGGTGGACGAGAGCCCGGTGCAGCGCTGGCACATCGCCGACCCGTCGGACCCGGCCCGGCCGGCCGCCGAGGTGCGGTATCCGGCCGCCGGCACGCCCAACGCCGAAGTTTCGCTCGTGCTGGCCGGGCTGAACGGCCAGCACACGCCGGTCGGCTGGGACAGCGACGCGTTCCCATACCTGGTCACCGCCTGCTGGGCAGGCTCCGGCCCGGCCGCCGACCTGCCGCTCATCGTGGTGCAGTCCCGAGACCAGCGGGAGATGCGGCTGCTCACGGTCGGACCGGCGGACCGGCGGCACGACCGTGCTGCGCGCGGACAGCGACCCGAACTGGCTGGACATCATCCCGGGCGTGCCGGCCAGGACGGCCGATGACCGGATCGTCTGGACCGCCGACACCGGCGGCGCGCGGCGGCTGGTCGTGGCCGCGGCCGGTGACCTCACCGCCGGGCGCGCCGCCCCGGTGACCCCCGACGGCTCCAGGTCAGGGAGGTGCTGAGCGTCGACGGCGACACGGTCCTGTTCGCCGCGTCGGACGAGGAGCCGACCGAGATCGGGCTCTGGACACACGGGCCGGCGGCCTGGCCAGGCTCGCGGTCGGTGACGGCGGCCCGGGCACGCTCACCGGGCGGCGGGCGGGCGGCACCACGGTGGCGGTGCGCAGGTCGATGGATCAGGACGGCGGCACCGTGCACGTGCTGCGCGAGACCCAGGCCAGGCCGGAGCCGCCCGGACCTGACAACGTCCGGGTGCGGCGCGACATCCAGGTCGCCAGGATCGCCTCGGTTGCGGAGACGCCGCTGCTGCCGGTGCCGGCGCCGTCCATCTTCCCGGCCGGGGAGCACGCGATCAGGACCGCGCTGCTGCTGCCGTCCTGGCATCAGCCGGGCACGGCCAGGCTGCCGGTGCTGATGAACCCCTACGGCGGCCCGCACGGGCAGGAGGTGCAGGCCAGCCGGGACGCTTTCCTGACCGCGCAGTGGCTGGCCGAGCAGGGCTTCGCGGTGATCGTGGCCGACGGCCGGGGCACCCCGGGCCGCGGTCCTGCCTGGGAGAAGGCGGTGGCCGGCGACCTGGCCGGCCCGCCGCTCGCCGACCAGGTCGAGGCGCTGCACGCCGCCGCCGCCCGGTGCGCCGACCTGGACCTTGGCCGGGTGGCGATGCGCGGCTGGTCGTTCGGCGGCTACCTTTCCGCGCTGGCCGTGCTGCGCCGGCCGGACGTGTTCCAGGCCGGCGATCGCGGGGGCGCCGCCCGCCGACTGGCGGCTCTACGACACCCATTACACCGAGCGCTATCTCGGCCTGCCCGACGACGACCCGGCGGCCTACGAACGCAGTTCGCTGCTGGCCGACGCGCACAAGCTGACCAGGCCGCTGCTGATCATCCACGGGCTGGCGGACGACAACGTCGTGGTCGCGCACTCGCTGCGGCTGTCCTCGGCGCTGCTGGCGGCCGGGCGGCCGCACAGCGTGCTGCCGCTGTCCGGGGTAACGCACATGACGACGCAGCAGGAGGTGGCCGAGAACCTGCTGCTGCTGCAGGTCGATTTCCTGCGAAAATCGCTCGGTGTAGCGAGTGTCACACCCCGGTAAGCACGCACCGCGCCAGCTTGGTGATATTCCTTTGGAATAGGGTTCAGACGGCACCGCTGCCATGCGCCCGGGGGAAGACGCATGCGGCACCGCGGCGCGACCCAAGACAGTTCCAGGGCGGAGACGTCGACAAATGACGCAGGCAACGGACGCGCCAGCCAAGACCAGGGCGCAGATCAGCGAGAAGACGCTGCGCCGGGATCCCTGGTGGCGGGAGCCGGCCATCACGGCCGTGGCGCTGACCATCTGGGTGGCGTACGCGACGGTGCACGTCTTCCTCGGCCGCTGGTACTGGGTACCTCGGTACCACTACCTGACGCCGTTCTACTCGCCCTGCGTCAGCGGCGCGTGCGCCCCCGGGTCGAGCAGCCTCGGCCAGTGGTTCGGCGACGTGCCGTCGATCATTCCGTACGCGATCGTGTCGCTGCCGTTCGTGCTCGGCTTCCGGCTCACCTGCTACTACTACCGCAAGGCGTATTACCGGGCGTTCTGGCGCGCGCCGGCCGCGTGCGCGGTGCGCGAGCCGCATGCCAGCTACTCCGGCGAGACCAGGCTCCCGCTGATCATGCAGAACCTGCACCGGTTCTTCTTCTACCTGGTGATCCTGATCTCGTTGCTGAACACCTACGACCTGGTGCAGGCCTTCCGCGGCCCGGACGGCAGTTTCGGGTTCGGCCTCGGCACCCTGATCATGGGCATCAACGTGGTGCTGCTGTGGGCGTACACGCTGTCCTGCCATTCCTGCAGGCATATCACCGGCGGGCGGCTCAAGCATTTCTCGAAGCACCCGGCCCGATACTGGATATGGACCCAGGTCTCCAAGCTCAACGCGCGGCACATGCAGCTGGCGTGGACCACGCTCGGCACGCTGATGCTGACCGACCTCTACATCCTGCTGGTGGCCAGCGGGACCATCAGCGACGTCCGGTTCTTCAACTGAGACAGTGCGGCAACAGGCAGAAGATGACTGACATCGAGCGGCTCGGATACGACGTCGTGGTAATCGGCGCCGGCGGCTCAGGGCTGCGGGCGGCGATCGAGGCACGGCTGGCCGGGAAGAAGACCGCGATCATCTCCAAGTCGCTGTTCGGCAAGGCGCACACCGTGATGGCCGAGGGCGGCGCCGCCGCGGCCATGGGCAATGTCAACTCCCGGGACAACTGGCAGGTGCACTTCCGCGACACGATGCGCGGCGGCAAGTTCCTGAACAGCTGGCGGATGGCCGAACTGCACGCGAAGGAGGCTCCCGACCGGGTCTGGGAGCTCGAGGCCTGGGGCGCGGTTTTCGACCGCACCCCGGACGGCAAGATCAGCCAGCGGAACTTCGGCGGCCACGAGTACCCGAGGCTGGCCCACGTCGGCGACCGGACCGGCCTGGAGATGATCCGCACGCTGCAGCAGAAGGTCGTCGCGCTGCAGCAGCAGGACGCCGCCGAGCACGGCGACCCGGAGGCGATGATCAAGGTCTTCGCCGAGACCACGATCACCAGGCTGATCAAGGACGGCGAGCGGATCGCCGGCGCGTTCGGCTACGTCAGGGAGACCGGCAACTTCATCCTGTTCGAGGCGCCGGCGGTCATCCTGGCCACCGGCGGCATCGGGAAGTCGTTCAAGGTGACGTCCAACTCCTGGGAGTACACCGGCGACGGGCACGCGCTCGCGCTGCTGACCGGCGCCACCGTCTTGAACATGGAGTTCGTGCAGTTCCACCCGACCGGGATGGTCTGGCCGCTGTCGGTCAAGGGCCTGCTGGTCACCGAGTCGGTACGCGGTGACGGCGGAGTGCTGCGCAATTCCGAGGGCAAGCGCTTCATGTTCGACTACGTGCCCGACGTCTTCCGCGCCCAGTACGCGGACACCGAGGAAGAGGGCGACCGCTGGTATACCGACCCGGACAACAACCGGCGGCCGCCGGAACTGCTGCCACGCGACGAGGTAGCGCGGTCCATCAACAGCGAGGTCAAGGCCGGCCGCGGCTCGCCGCACGGCGGCGTCTTCCTCGACATCGCCTCCCGGCGCCCGGCCGAGGAGATCCTGCGCAAGCTGCCGTCGATGTACCACCAGTTCATGGAGCTCGCCGACGTCGACATCACCAAGGAGCCGATGGAGGTCGGCCCGACCTGTCATTACATGATGGGCGGCGTCGAGGTCGACCCGGACTCGCAGGCGGCCCTGGCGCCCGGGCTGTTCGCGGTCGGCGAGGCCTCCGGGGGCATGCACGGCTCGAACCGGCTCGGCGGCAACTCGCTGTCCGACTTGCTCGTCTTCGGCCGCCGGGCCGGAGCGGGCGCCGCTGAGTACGTCGACGGCCTGCCCGCGGGCAGCAGGCCGGAACCCAGCGAGGCCGCGATAGCCGAGGCCGTCACCGAGGCGCTGGCGCCGCTGCAGCGCACCGGCGGGGAGAACCCGTACGAGGTGCACGCCGCCCTGCAGCAGACCATGAACGACCTGGTCGGCATCATCAGGCAGGAGGAGGAGATCAAGACGGCGCTGGCCGAGCTGGACAAACTGCGCGAGCGCGCCGCCCAGGTCAGCGTGGCCGGGGGCCGGGCCTACAATCCCGGCTGGCACCTGGCCCTGGACCTGCGCAACATGCTGCTGGTCTGTGACTGCATCGCCAAGGCCGCGCTCGAGCGGCAGGAATCCCGCGGCGGCCATACCCGCGAGGACTACCCCGGGATGTCGCCAGCCTGGCGCAAGGTCAACCTGGTCTGCTCGCTGGCCGGCGACCGGGCCGGGCTGCGGCACCAGCCGCTGATCCCGATGCGCGCGGACCTGCTCGCGCTGTTCGACCGCGACGAGCTGAAGAAGTACCTGACCGACGAGGAACTGCCGCCCGCGGCCGGGGCCGCCGCGATTCCCCCGGCCGATGCGGCGTCCTCGGCCGATACCACCTCCCCCGCCGCGCAATAGGAGTCCCGATGAGCTACAAGGCAGCGCTGCGAGTCTGGCGCGGCGATCTCGGCGCTGGCGCCCTGGCCGACTACCAGGTCGAGGTCAACGAGGGCGAGGTCGTCCTGGACGTGCTGCACCGGCTGCAGGCGACGCAGGCGGGCGACCTGGCGATCCGGTGGAACTGCAAGGCCGGCAAGTGCGGCTCGTGCTCGATGGAGATCAACGGGCGGCCGCGGCTGGCCTGCATGACCCGGATGTCGACCTTCGGAACGGACGAGACCCTGGTCATCACCCCGATGCGGACCTTCCCGGTGATCCGGGACCTGGTCACCGACGTGTCGTTCAACTACGCGAAGGCCCGCGAGATCCCCTCGTTCACCCCGGATCCGGCAACCGGGCTCGGCGAGTTCCGGATGCAGCAGGTCGACGTGAACCGGTCCCAGGAGTTCCGCAAGTGCATTGAGTGCTTCCTGTGCCAGAACACCTGCCACGTGATCCGTGATCACCCGGAGAACGAGCGGGCCTTCGCCGGGCCGAGGTTCCTGATGCGGGTCGCCGAGCTTGAGATGCACCCGGCCGATACCGCGGACCGGCGGGAGATCGCCCAGGACGACTTCGGCCTCGGCTACTGCAACATCACCAAGTGCTGCACCGAGGTCTGCCCGGAGAACATCAAGATCACCGACAACGCGCTGATCCCGATGAAGGAGCGCGTGGCCGGCCGCAAGTACGACCCGCTGGTCTGGCTGGGCGACAAGATCAGCCGCCGGCCACGCCGCGATACCCCGGTGGCGGGGACCAGGGCGCCCGGCACCGCTGATGGCAAAAAGGGCTAATTGGCTTTTTATCTGAAACGGGATGGTCCGCTGCCGGTGCCGACCGGCCGCTGACCATCCCGTTTCAAATGGATCTTCATCGGCTGATTCCGGGGACGGACATTTCCGGGCCGGGCGCGGCCGGCCGGCGCAGTCAATACGATGAATGCTGCGCGCAGGTCCTGACCCCGGCAAGGCGACAGCGCGCAGGGCCAGGACCCCACCGCGAAAGGCTGACATGACCGCACACCTGACCTACCTGGAGGCCTCGGTCGTCGGCCTTATCCAGGGCGTCACCGAGCTGTTCCCGGTTTCCAGCCTCGGCCACAACGTGCTGATCCCGGCCCTGATCGGCGGCAGCTGGGCCACGGACCTCAACGTCGCCAGCCCGGAGTCGCCGTACCTGGCGTTCATCGTGGGGCTGCACGTCGCCACGGCCATCGCGCTGCTGATCTACTTCTGGCGGGACTGGATCCGGATCATCAAGGGCTTCTTCAGCTCGATCAGGAAGCGCCGGGCCGAGACGGCCGACGAGAAGATGGCCTGGATGATCATCCTGGCGACCATCCCGGTCGGCCTGGTCGGCCTGGTGTTCGAGCACCAGTTCCGGGTGCTGTTCGGCAAGCCGATCCGGGCGGCGATCTTCCTCGTGGTGAACGGGGTGATCCTGTACGCCGGAGAGAGATTCCGCACCAGGGCGTCGCTGCGGGCGGACGAGGAAGTGGCCAGGGCCCGGGAGCGCGCGGAAGGCCAGGCCGAGCGCGGCGCGGCGAGTCACGCCTCCGGCCAGCGGGCGGTGCGGCAGCTGGAGGTGGCCCGCGGCGTAGCAGGCAGACCAGCGGCTGGCCGCGGCCGGCTACCTGCAGGCACTGATCATCGGCTCGGCGCAGATTCTCGCGCTGCTCGCCGGGATCAGCCGGGACGGCGTGGCCATGGTGGCCGGCATGTTCAGCGGCCTGTCCAGGGAGGATGCGGCGAGGTTCGCCTTCCTGCTGGCCACCCCGGTCATCCTGGCCGCTGGCGTGCTCAAGGTCCCTGACCTGACCGGGCACCTGGGCAACGGCATCCACGGCCAGATCCTGGTCGGCAGCGTGCTGTCCGGGATCGGCGCCTACGTGTCGGTCCGGTTCCTGGTGAAGTACTTCCAGACCCGCACGCTGACCCCGTTCGCGATCTACTGCGTGCTGTTCGGCGGCGCCAGCATCATCTACCTGTCGGTCAAGTAACCGCCGGAGCGCGAGTCAGGGCGGCGGTACGGGCCGCCGGGAGCGCCCGAAGGCCTTCCATGATCCGGGGGAGTTTTCGGCATTGTGACGCAATAATCCCCTGGATCTTGGAATGTGCCGTCGCGGGCTGGCTCAGCGGCCCGTCGCCGAGGTATGCTTAAACCGAACGGTCGGTTGGTTATGCCGGAGGCAGGATGCGCGCATACGTAGATTCAGAGCGGGGCCCCGGCGAGCCTGGCGGAGCGCCGGCCGCCGCGGCGGATCCGGGGCCGGAGCGGCGCTTCGAGCAGATGATCGCTGCCGACCAGCGGATCGAGCCGCGTGACTGGATGCCGGAGGCTTACCGGAAGACGCTCGTCCGGCAGATCGCGCAGCACGCGCACTCGGAGATCATCGGGATGCAGCCGGAAGGCAACTGGATCACCCGGGCGCCGAGCCTGCGCCGGAAGGCGATCCTGATCGCCAAGGTGCAGGACGAGGCCGGCCACGGGCTCTACCTGTACAGCGCGACGCGAAACGCTCGGCGCCGACCGCGTCCGAGCTGCTCGGCCTGCTGCACTCAGGCGGCCAGAAGTACTCGAGCATCTTCAACTACCCGAGCCTGACCTGGGCCGACGTCGGCGCGATCGGCTGGCTGGTGGACGGCGCGGCGATCACCAACCAGGTAGCGCTTTGCCGCTGCTCGTACGGGCCGTATGCCCGCGCGATGGTCCGCATCTGCAAGGAGGAGTCGTTCCACCAGCGGCAGGGGTTCGAGATCTTGCACACGCTCGCGCCACGGCACGCCCGCGCAGCGGGAGATGGCCCAGGACGCGGTGGACCGCTGGTGGTGGCCGTCGCTGATGATGTTCGGCCCGCCGGACGACGAGTCCGCGCACTCCGCGCAGTCGATGGCGTGGCGGATCAAGCGGCACTCCAACGACGAGCTCCGGCAGAAATTCATCGACATGACCGTGCCGCAGGCCGGCGTGCTCGGCCTCACGCTGCCGGACCCGGAGCTGCGGTGGAACGAGGAGCGCGGCCACTACGACTTCGGGGCCATCGACTGGGCCGAGTTCCGGCGCGTCGTCAAGGGCAACGGGCCGTGCAACCGGCAGCGGATGGAGCACCGCGTCCGGGCGCACAGCGACGGCGGCTGGGTGCGCGACGCGGCGCTGGCGTACGCGGCGAAGCGGCAGCAGCGCGACGAGGGCCCGGCCCAGGCGGAGGCAGTGGCATGAGCCGCGGCTGGCCGCTGTGGGAGGTCTTCGTCCGCGGCCGTCGCGGCCTGTCGCACACCCATGTCGGCAGCCTGCACGCTCCGGACGCGGAGATGGCGCTGCGGAACGCCCGCGACCTCTACACCCGGCGGCAGGAAGGCGTGTCGATCTGGGTGGTGCCATCCGCCGCGATCACCGCGAGCTCGCCGGAAGAGAAGGACCCGTTCTTCGACCCCGCCGCCGACAAGGTCTACCGGCACCCGACCTTCTATGACCTCCCTAGTGAGGTGCAGCACCTATGACACCGCGGCCCGCGGCCCGCAGCAGAGTCCGGCCAGCCAGCAGAGTCGGCCGGCCGGGGGCGCCCGGTCGGCCGGGGGCGCCCGGCCGGCCGGGGACGCCGCACTCGCCGCCTACGCGCTGCGGCTGGGCGATGACGCGCTGATCCTGGCCCAGCGGCTGGGCGAGTGGGTCGCGTCCGCGCCGGAGCTCGAGGAGGACGTCGCGATGGCCAACATCGCGCTTGACCTGCTCGGCCAGGCCAGGGTGCTGCTCAGTTACGCCGGCCAGGTCGAGGGCCGCGGCCGGACCGAGGACGACCTGGCCTACTTCCGTGCCGAGCGCGAGTTCAGCAACCTGCAGATCGTCGAGCTCGACAACGGCGATTTCGGCCAGACCACGGCGCGCCAGCTGCTGTTCACGAGCTATCAGCTGGAGCTGTACGAGGACCTGCAGAACTCACGCGACGAGACGCTGGCCGGAGTGGCGGCCAAGGCGGTCAAGGAGGTCGCCTACCACCGGGACCATGCCGCGCAGTGGACGCTGCGGCTTGGCGACGGCACGGCCGAGTCGCACCGGCGGATGCAGGCCGGGCTTGACCGGGTCTGGCCGTACGTCGCCGAGATGTTCCACAGCGATCCGCTGGAACAGGCGCTGGCCGCCGACGGGATAGCCGTCGACTCGCCGGCCCTGTTCCCGGCCTGGCACGAGTACGTCACCGGGGTGCTGAGCGCGGCGACGCTGACCCAGCCCGACACCTGGACCGCACCAGGCGGCGGCCGCCGCGGCCTGCACACCGAGCGGCTTGGATACCTATTAGCGGAGATGCAGCACCTGGCACGGTCCCATCCGGGGGCGAAATGGTGACCACGATGACCGACTTCGGGCCGATCCACGACGCGGTCGCGGAGGTGGCCGATCCCGAGATCCCGGTGCTCTCGATCGTCGACCTCGGCGTTCTCCGGGATGTCCGGATCGACGCCAACGGGCGGGTGCAGATCACGATCACGCCCACCTACTCGGGCTGCCCGGCGATGGACGACCATCCGCGCGCGACATCATGGCCGCCTGCGCGCGCCGTGGCTGGCACCAGGTCGAGGTGCGGACCGTGCTGTCGCCGGCCTGGACCACCGACTGGATGACCGAGGAGGGCAAGCGGAAGCTGCGGGAGTACGGCATCGCGCCGCCCGGACCGCGCAGTCAGCGCGGCTCCGGCCCGGTCCCGGTGACCATCTCCGTGCGATGCCCGCGGTGCGGCTCGCCCGACACCCGGGTGGTCAACCAGTTCGGCTCCACGGCATGCAAGGCGCTGCGCGCGTGCAATGCCTGCCTGGAGCCGTTCGACCACTTCAAGCCGATCTGATGGCCACCTTGACCGGTACCGAGCGGCGGCACGCGGTATTCCATCCGCTGCGCGTCGCCGAGATCGACCGGCTTACCGACGACAGCGTCGCCATCACCTTCGACGTCCCGGAGGAGCTGCGCGACGCCTACCGGTTCACCCCGGGCCAGCACGTCACGATCCAGTGCGACCTCGGCGGCAGCGGGGTACGGCGGAACTACTCGATCTGCTCGCCGGCCTCATCTGGGCGCCTCAGGATCGGCGTGAAGCAGCTTCCCGACGGCGCTTTCTCGTGCTACGCCGCGGAGCGGCTGCGGCCCGGTGACGTGCTCGACGTGATGACGCCCACCGGCCGGTTCTGCACCCGGCTGGATCCGGCGAACGCCAAGCACTACGTGGCGATCGCCGCAGGCAGCGGCATCACGCCCGTACTTTCGGTGGTCGCCACCACGCTGCAGGCCGAGCCGCGCAGCCAGGTCACCCTGCTGTACGGCAACAGGACGACAAGCTCCATCATGTTCGGCGAGGAACTGCAGGACCTGAAGAACAGCTACCCGGAAAGGTTCTGCCTGCTGAACTTCCTCAGCCGGGAGCAGCAGCAGGCCGGGCTGCTGTCCGGCCGGATCGACCGGCAGCGGCTGACCCGGCTGCTCGACACGCTGCTGCCGCCCGCCGACGTGGACGAGTGGTTCATCTGCGGGCCGTTCGACATGGTGCGCGATGCCCAGCTGGCGCTGGCCGGCTGCGGCGTGCCGGGCGAGCGCATCCACCAGGAGCTTTTCCACGTCGGGGCGCTGCCGCCGGCCGCGCCGGCGAGCAACGGCAAGGCCGCGGCCGGGGCTGGCGGCCGGAGCGCCGTCACCGTCACCCTGGACGGCCGGGCGACGACGTTCGACCTCGCCCGCAGCGGCGAGCCGATCCTGGATGCCGCGCAGCGGGTCCGCCAGGACGTGCCGTATGCCTGCAAGTCCGGGGTCTGCGGTACCTGCCGGGCCAGGCTGCTCGACGGCACGGTCGAGATGGCGCAGAATTACGCGCTCGAGCAGGACGAGATCAACAGCGGGTACGTGCTGACCTGCCAGAGCCACCCGACCAGCGAGCAGGTCGTGCTGGACTACGACGGCTGACCGGCGACCGGCCCCGTCGGACCGCCTGGCCCGTCATGGCAGGCCCCCCGAAGGTGGTGGATCGCGCGAGCGCACACCATGGCAGGTGCGCGATCGCGCGATCCATCACTACGGATGCGCCAGGTACCCGCTCGGTGATGACTGGCCGTTCGGTGACGACTGGCCGTTGGCTGACGACCGGCCGTTCGCAGGCGAGTGGCGCGGCGATAAGGACTGGCCGTTGCCCGCTACCCGCAGATCCCTGGCGGCGCGCGCCGCGCCGTCGTCGGCAGCCAGGAAACCGGCGATGATCGGACCGACCTCGGCGGCACTGTCGAGCAGCGCGAGGTGCCCGCCGCCCCGGACGGTATGCAGCTGCGCCTTCGGGATGAGCGCCGCCATCAGCCGGTGGTTCACGTGCGGGGTGACCGGGTCGTCGTCGCCGGCCACGATGAGGGTCGGCTGCCGGATTGTCCACAGCCACGGCAGGCTGGTCCAGGCGAACAGCGGCGCCATCCGGTACATGGCCTGCCAGAGATTCCTCGGCCGCCGGATGTGCATTTCCCGCACGAGCTCGGGCTCGGTGCGCAGGCGTCCGCCGAACATGGCGCCGGCCACCTGCTCAATCCGCACCGGGTGGTAGCTACCCGGGTTCATGAAGTGCCACATCGCGGTGAGGTCGCCCGGCACGGCGAAGCCGCCGTACGAGGTCGAGACCAGCACCAGGCGGCGCATGCGGCCGGGGTGAGTGACCGCCATCTGCTGCGCGACCGCGCCGCCGAACGACGCGCCGAGCACGTGCGCGCTGGCCACGCCGAGCTCGTCGAGTACCGCAGTGCCGAAGTCCGCCAGCCCCCACATGGTCAACGGGATCTTGGGCATCTGGGTGCGGCCGATGCCGGGCGGGTCGAACGCGATCGTGCGGAACCCGTGCAGGTACGGGAGCAGTTTCTGCCAGAGGCCGACCTCACCCCAGATGCCGGAGTAGAGCAGCAGCGGCTCGCCCTCCCCCCAGATCTGGGCATGCACCCGGAGCCCCTTGATGTGCAGCTGCTCGTGGGTGGCCTTCGGGATGACGGGGACTTCTGCTGCGGCGGCAGGAATGGCGGCCATCGGTACTCCTCACGATGCCCTTCAAGACGCGCACCCCTTGTGGTACGCAGGGCACGACCGTCCGGCTCGCGGACCAGCGGGCTAGAACGAACGGTCGGTTGATCTTACCTCACCCCCGGGGGGTAATGCAAGAAATAGTACGCATTGACACCCAACCGAACGTTCGGTTATGATTGGCCTGGTTGCACCGTTACTGTGCTGTACATCCCTGGAGCCGATATTGGCTGGTCAAGAGCGGAAAAGGGCGGCCGGAGACGCGTAGCCACCGTGGCCTCGTGCCTGGAGGCGAACCTGAATGTATACGTTCACCGCGCCCCTCGACCGGGCGCAGCAGATCGCCGCCGACTCCTGCGCGGTGGTCAGCGGCGACAGCCGCCTGACTTATGCGGAACTTGCCTCGCGATGCCGCCGGATGGCCGGCGCGCTGGCCGGGCTGGGCCTCGCACCCGGCGACCGGGTCGGGGTGATCGGCCTCAATTCCCACCGCTACCTGGAATTATTCCTTGGCGTACCGGCCGCGGGCTTCGTCCTCGTGCCGGTCAACTCGCGGCTGGCCGCCGCGGAGAAGTACGCGATCCTGGCCGACGCCGGCGTGCGGGTGCTCTTCACCGACGGTGAATACCCGGCTGCCGGAGCGGTCGAGCGCGTGGTGAGCATGCCCGACGGCTACGAGGAGATGATCTCGGCGGCCGACGAGAAGCCGCTCACCGCGCCGATCGCGGAGGATGACCTGGCCGTGCTTTTCTACACGTCCGGCACCACGGGCGCGGCGAAGGGCGCCATGCATACCCACCGCAGCCTGGTCTCCAGCGGGCTGCACTTCATGGCCACCTGGCCGTTCGACGCCGATACCCGCTGGCTGATCGCGTCGCCGATGTTCCACACCGGCGGCACGATCGGCGTGCTCGCCACGGTGTGGGCAGGCGGTACCCACGTGCTGATGCCGAGCTTCAGCCCCGATCTCGCGCTCGACCTGATCGAGCGCGAGGGCGTCACGCACACGCTGCTCGTGCCGACGATGCTGGCCGCAGCCGCCGATGCCCAGCTCGCGCGGCCGCGGGATGTCAGCACGCTGCGGTACCTGAGCCACGGCGCGTCGCCTATCGCCGCCGCCACGCTCAGGCGGACCCGCCAGGCCTTCCCCGGCGCTGAGCTGCTGCACGTGTACGGCACCACCGAGGCGACGCCGATCATCACGCTGCTGCCGCACGAGGAGCGGATCCTCGACTCGCCGCGGGCGGGCTCGTGCGGCCAGCCTGCGGTCGGGGTCGATGTCCGGGTGGTGGACGCGGCCGGGGCGGAGGTACCGCCCGGCGCGGTGGGCGAGCTTGTGGTGCGGAGTCCCAGCGTGATGGCTGGGTACTGGCACAAGCCGGACGAGACCGCGGAGGCGCTGTCCGGCGGCTGGTACCGCACCGGCGATATGGGTTACCGGGACGAGGAGTCGTACATCTTCCTGGTCGACCGGGCCAAGGACATGATCGTCAGCGGCGGCGAGAACGTCTACTCGACCGAGGTCGAGAATGCGCTCTCCGCGCATCCCTCGGTCGCCGAGGTCGCGGTCTTCGGCGTTCCGGACGAGCGCTGGGGCGAGGCGGTGTACGCGGTCGTGGTCTGCCGGGTAGACGTGACCACCGACGAGCTGACCGCGCACTGCCGCGCCAAGATCGCCAGATTCAAGGTGCCCAAGCGGATCGAGCTGCGGACTGAGCCGCTGCCCAAGTCGGCGGCCGGCAAGATACTCAAGCGCGACTTGCGCGACCCGCACTGGACCAGGCAGCAGACCCAGGTCGGAGGAGGCTAGACGATCATGCGCAGTACGATGCCGGACTTTCCGCTCACGATCGGCCACATCTTCGAGCACGGGCGGGCCAACTACGCCGACAGCCTGGTGGTCACCGCCGACGCCGAAGGAGCGCGCCAGATCAGCTTCGCCGACCTGGCCGAGCGGGCCGAGCGGCTGGCCGCGGCGCTGCGGCGGCTCGGCGTACGGCAAGGCGACCGGGTCGGCACCTTCTGCTGGAACACCCAGGAGCACCAGGAGGCGTACTTCGCCGTGCCGGGCATGGGCGCGGTGCTGCACACCGTCAACATCCGGCTGGCCCCGGAGCAGATCGGCCACATCGTCAACCACGCCGAGGACAAGGTGCTGATCGTCGACGCCAGCCTCGCGGCGGCGCTGGCGCCGGTCATCGCCGGGCTGAAGACGGTCCGGCACCTGATCGTGTTCGGCAGCGGCGATCGCTCAGCGCTGCCTGGCGCGATCGACTACGAGGATCTGCTCGCAGCCGAGCAGCCTGGGTATCCGTGGCCGGACATCGAGGAGTCGGCGGCCGCGGCGATGTGCTACACGAGCGGGACCACCGGCCTGCCCAAGGGCGTCGTCTACAGCCACCGTTCGACGTTCCTGCACTCGCTCGGCCTGTGCTCGGGCGAGGCACTCGGGCTCAGCCAGTACGACCGCGTGCTGCCGGTGGTACCGATGTTCCACGGCAACGCCTGGGGGCTGCCTTACGCCGGCTGGCTGGTCGGGGCCGACCTGATCATGCCCAGCCGGTTCATCCAGGCGGACCACCTGGCCAGGCTCATCGCGGCGGAGCAGGTTACGTTCGCCGCGGCAGTTCCGACGGTGTGGTTCGACGTACTGGCCCTTGACCACGCGGCCGTCGATCTTTCCTCGCTGCGGCTGCTGATGTGCGGCGGGGCCGCCGTGCCGCGCAGCCTGATCGAGGCCTACCAGGAGCGGTTCGGCGTGCGGGTCGTGCAGGGCTGGGGGCTGACCGAGACGAGCCCCGTCGCGTCGCTGGCGTTCCCGGCCAAGAACGCCCAGGCGGAGCGCGCGATCGAGTACCGGTCCACTGCGGGACGCCCGCTCGGCGGCGTCGAGGTCCGGGTCGTCGACGAGAGCGGCAAGGTGCTGCCGCGCGACGGCAGCAGCGTCGGCGAGATCGAGCTGCGCGGGCCCTGGGTGACTACCAGCTACTACCTCGACCCGGCGCCGGCCAAGTTCCATGACGGCTGGCTCCGCACCGGCGACGTCGGCAGCCTTGACGCCGCGGGCTACATCACGATCAGCGACCGGGCCAAGGATGTGATCAAGTCGGGCGGCGAGTGGATCTCGTCTCTTGACCTGGAGGCCGCCCTGGTGGCTCATCCTGCCGTCCGCGAGGCCGCGGTGATCGCCGCGCCGGACGAGCGGTGGGGCGAGCGCCCGCTGGCCTGCATCGTCAGCGCGCCGGGCAGCGTGGTCAGCGCGGAAGAACTCCGGGCGTACCTGGCGGACCGGGTGGTCAAGTGGTGGCTGCCCGAGCGGTGGGCGTTCCTCAACGAGGTGCCGCGCACGAGCGTCGGCAAACACGACAAGAAACTGCTGCGTGCCCGCCATGCCGAAGGCGAGTTGAACGTGGTCGAGAGCGGGAGCTAGCAATGTCAGAAGCAGTAATCGTGGCCATCGGGCGCACGCCCATCGGCCGCGCCTTCAAGGGATCGCTGATCGACCAGCGGCCGGATGATCTTGGCGCGTACGTAGTCGACCAGGTGCTCAAGCAGGTACCGCAGCTCGACCGCGGCGAGATCGACGACGTCATCTGCGGCTGCGCGCTGCCCGGCGGCGAGCAGGCGCACAACATGGGCCGGATTATCAGCATCCTGTCCGGCATCGGCGCGCCGGGGACGACGGTCAACCGGTACTGCGCCTCCTCGCTGCAGGCAACCCGGATGGCCTTCCACGCCATCAAGGCCGGCGAGGGGGACGCGTTCATGTGCGTCGGCGTGGAGTCGAGCACCCGGTCGCCGCTCGGGAAGTTCTGCGACCAGCAGGAGACGGTCAACCCGCGGCTGTTCGCCGGCAACCCCGAGGGCCTGCCGAATGCGTACATGAGCATGGGCGAGACCGCCGAGAACGTGGCCGACAAGCATGGCGTCAGCCGCGAGGCGATGGACCGGTTCGCCCTGCAGAGCCAGCTCCGGGCGGTCCGGGCGGGCAAGGACGGGGTCTTCGACGGTGAGATCATCGGCGTCCCGCTGCCCAGCGGGCTGACGATGACCAAGGATGACGGGCCAAGGCCGGACACCACGATGGAACGGCTGGCCGGCCTGAAGCCGGTGTTCCGCGAAGACGGCCGGGTGACGGCGGGCAACGCTTGCCCGCTCAACGACGGGGCCGCGGCCGCGGTGGTGATGTCCGACACGCGGGCCAGGCAGCTGGGCATCCAGCCGATCGCCAGGATCGTCTCGACCGGGGTCAGCTCGCTGGCACCTGAGCTGATGGGCCTCGGCCCGATCGAGTCCAGCCAGCAGGCGCTGAAGCGGGCTGGCCTGACCATTGACGACGTGGACATCGTCGAGATCAACGAGGCGTTCGCCGCTCAGGTCATCCCGTCCGCCGAGGGCATCGGGGTCGACCCGTTCAGTGACAAGCTGAACCCGCACGGCGGCGCCATCGCGCTCGGCCACCCGTTCGGGATGACCGGGGTGCGGATCCTCAGCACGCTGCTGAACGGCCTGCGGACCCGGGACGAGACGATCGGCCTGGAGACCATGTGCGTGGGCGGCGGCCAGGGCATGGCCATGGTCGTGGAAAGGTTGTCATGATGACCTCCGCCGACGAAGCAATCCGCACCCAGAACGGCGCAGGCACCCGCCGGCGCAGCCGGCCAGCGGCGGGCTGCGCCCGCCAACGCCCAGCCGGCCGCAGCTGACGGCAAGGCCGCCCGGCCCGCCAAGCCCCGCCCGGCCGCAGCTGACGGCAAGGCCGCCCGGCCCGCCAAGCCCCGCCCGGCCGCGGCCGACGGCAAGGCCGCCCGGCCCGCCAAAGCCCGCCCAGCGGCGGAGCCAGCCAAGGCCCGGCCCGCCAAGCCCCGCCCGGCCGCAGCTGACGGCAAGGCCGCCCGGCCCGCCAAGCCCCGCCCGGCCGCAGCTGACGGCAAGGCCGCCCGGCCCGCCAAGCCCCGCCCGGCCGCGGCCGACGGCAAGGCCGCCCGGCCCGCCAAGCCCCGCCCAGCGGCGGCCGACGCCAAGCCCGCCCGGCCCGCCAAGCCCCGCCCAGCGGCGGAGCCAGCCAAGGCCCGGCCGGCCTCGGCCCCGGCCGGCGACCTCGCGGACGGCGCGGCTCGCCTGGCTGGCGGAGCTGACGCGATCCTCGGGCCGGCCTCGTTCATCGGCTTCGGCCTGCGCGATGCCGTGGGCGGCCTGCGGGTGCTGGCCAGGCAGCTCGCCCGGCAGCCGCAGGTGCTGCTGCAGAGCCTGCCGCGCACCGCCGGGGAACTTGCCCGGATCGGCAGCGGCAAGTCGGATCTGGCACCCGAGAAGGCGGACAAGCGGTTCCGCGATCCCGCCTGGAGCGATAACCGCATGCTCCGCTCGGTCATGCAGGCCTACCTGCATTTCGGCGGCGAAGTCGACGACTTCGTCGACAGCCTCGACCTGAGCCACCATAACGCCGAGCGGGTGCGCTTCATGCTCGGCCTGGTACGTGAAGCGATGGCGCCTACCAACTCCCTGCTGATCAACCCGGAGGCGCTGAAGCGCGCCATCGACACCGGCGGCGGCAGCCTGGTCAAGGGCGCGGCTAACCTGGCCGGCGACGTGCGGCACAACCACGGCATGCCGTCGCAGGTCGACCTCGAGCCGTTCACGGTCGGCAAGAACATCGCGGTGACGCCGGGTGCGGTCATTCACCGCGCCGAGGTCTTCGAGCTGATCCAGTACACGCCGCAGACCGAGCAGGTCTACGAGCGTCCGCTGCTGGTGGTGCCGCCGCAGGTGAACAAGTACTACGCGCTGGATCTCGCGCCTGGCCGCAGCATGTACGAGTACGCGCTCAAGCACGGCTTCCAGCTGTTCGGGATCAGCTGGAAGAACCCGACGCCGGCCCAGCGCGATTGGGGCCTGGACACTTATACCGAGGCCATGCTCGAGGCCATCGACGTTGTCCGCGAGGTGTCCGGTTCCCCGGACGTCAACCTGATGGGCGGCTGCGCCGGCGGGATGATGGTCGGGATCTTGCTGTCCCGCCTCGCGGCCCTTGCCGATGACCGGGTGCACGCCGCGACGATGGTCGTCACCCTGCTCGATCTTGACGTCGAGGCGAAGATGCTGCTGTTCGCGACAGCGCCGACACTCGCGCTGGCCCGGCAGGCATCGGGCCGGAAGGGCGTGATCGAGGGCTGGCAGATGGCCCAGGTCTTCGCCTGGTTGCGGCCCAACGACCTGGTGTGGAACTACTGGGTGAACAACTACCTGCTCGGCCGCAAGCCGCCGGCGTTCGACATTCTCGCGTGGAACGCCGACACCACCAGGCTGTCGGCCAAGTTCCACCATCAGCTGCTCGACATCGTCTCCGGCAACCAGCTAGCGCGTCCCGGCGCCCTGGAGGTGCTCGGCGTGCCGGTCGACCTGTCGCGGGTGACGTGCGACACCTACGTCGCCGCCGGGCTGACCGACCACATCACGCCGTGGCAGGGCTGCTACCGGACTACCCAGTTGCTGTCCGGCGACAGCCGGTTCGCCTTGTGCTCGAGCGGCCACATCCAGACCGTGGTCGCCGACCCCGGGCATCCTCGCCTCGGTTACTTCGTCAACCCGGAGACGCCGCCCGATGCTGACCAGTGGCTGGCGGATGCGCAGCGGCACGAAGGTTCCTGGTGGGAAGACTGGGTTGCCTGGCTGGCGACGCGGTCAGGTACGAAGAAGACCGCGCCGGCTGCCGTCGGCAGCGAGCTATTCCCGGCAGCGGATCCGGCACCCGGAACCTATGTACTGAAGTAGCTCGCAGGCGTATTCCGATACCCGCCGGCGTCAGCGGGCGGACCCGTTCTGGGCGCCGATTCCGCGGAGCAGGATCGACAAGAATTTCGCGGTCACCTGCTCCACGTCGGTATCGGCGGTAAACCAGGTATACGCCCAATTCGCGACGGACAGGAACGCGAGAGTCGAGTAAGTCACGTCGAGATCCCGGCGCAGATCACCGGCCGCCACGGCGGCTTCGAGGAGGTGCCGAATACGCTCCTCGTAACGGTGCCGTTCCTTGGCGAACCTCGTCCTGGCGTCGCCGGTCAGGTACCGCCACTCCTGCAGCCATACGGTGGCGACGTCAAGCTGGCTCTCGACCACGCCAAGGTGTGCCCGCAGCGCAAGCTGGAGCCTTTCGCCGGGTGCGGCGCCGGTCGGCACTCCGTCCAGTGCGGCATGAAAGGCGGCCGCGCCAGTCAGCGCAATGTCGGCGAGCAGGTCTTCCTTGCTGGAGATGTACGCGTACAGGGAACTCTTGTGGATTCCCAGGGCAACCGCTAGATCGTTGATGGACGTGCCGTGATAACCGCGCTCCGCAAACAGCCGGGCAGCTTCCACGGAGAGGCGATCGCGCGTCGACATGCCAGAATCCGCAGCTGCTGGATTTCGAGGCCGCATTCGGCAGAGGTATCCCTACAGGTAAAACAATATCCTAACTTGATCATAGCAGCGTGCCGGGGCCGTCCGCGCAGTGCCGGCAACCCGGTATTGCGTCAGGTCGGCTGGGAGAAGGCAGTCAGCTTGCCGATCCGGCCGACGATGTCCTCGTGCACCTCATCGGCCGGCCGGGCAGCATCGACGACGAACATCCATTCCCGGCCCGCGTAGTACTCGAGCAGGGGAACCGTCATCTCCAGGTAGACCTGCAACCGATGATCGATGACCTCCCTGGTGTCATCCGAGCCGCGGCCGCGGGCCAGCAGGCGCCGCACGAGCTCATCTCGCCGGACGTCGAGGTGAACCGCGGCCTGCACCTCGACGCCGAGGGCCCGTACCACGGCGTAGGACGCCTCGGCTTGCTCGACGGTCCGCGGGAACCCGTCGAGAACATAGCCGCCGGACTGGGCGGCTGCCACTACCGGCTTCCGCAGCATGTCCATGACCAGGCCGTCTGGGACCAGGTCACCCTTGTCGACGTAGGACTTGGCCAGCTGCCCGAGCGGGGTCATGTCTCGCACGTGCTGGCGCAGCAGGTCGCCGCTGGAGATGTGGGTGATCCCGAATCGCGCGGCGAGCAGCCCGGCCTGAGTGCCCTTGCCCGCGCCGGGCGCGCCGATCAGCAGCAGCCGCATACGGTCCCCCGGATCATTCGCTTAGCGTAACCGGCAGGCGAGTCGATGCCGCCGCCGGCTATCTCATTCCGGGTATAAGCCAAGCTTTAGTCATCGATGATCTGGCGGTGGCCGGCCGGGCACTGGCCTTCGGTGTAGTCGTAGAAGGGGCCATCCCATACCGGGATCCCGTTCCAGTCATCACGGCAGTAGCAGGCGTCGCACTCGCGGCAGTAGAAGGGCGCGAACTCCCAGTTGATGGCGTGCAAAGCTGCCGGATCGGGACGGCGCGAGGCCAGTACGTCACTGACCAGCCGCCACGTCTGCGGGTCGGTGGCCATCCAGCAGGTGCTGCCCAGCCAGTAATCGATGATGATCCCGTCGCGGCGCTGCCGCTGCTCGCCCAGCCGCGGGCCCATGTTCGCTGGTTCGCCGGCCCGCAGCAGCCTGATGACGGCGGCGGCTTCGGCGCAGGCCGCGCAGCGGAAGCTGGTCCCCCCGCCAGCGGTGGGCTCTCCGTACCGGCCCGGGCCTGGGGCAGAAGCTCCACCCGCGGTGTCTTCCGGCATGGCAACCTCCAGGGATTCGTCAGCTGCCTCCCTGTCGATAGCGCACCATCAAAGCCGCCGGTCGGCAACAGCACCGCTGGCCGCGCGGGAAGGCCGGCCGCGAGGAGATACTGGCGAGATGGGTTGTGAGGTGTCCTGGTTCGCGGCGCTGTGCGACGACGATTACGAGTTCCTCGGCGTGCCGGACAGCGCGCTGCAGTCCAGCTGGGAGCACTGCCGGGGGATCGCGCTCGGCGCGGAGGAAGCCGGGTACGACAGCCTGCTGCTGCCGTCTGGCTATGCCATGGGAATCGACTCGGTGGCGTTCGCTGCGGGCATCGCCCCGCTGCTGCGGCGGATGCAGCTGCTGGTGGCGGTACGGATGGGCGAGATGTGGCCGCCGCAGCTCGGCAGGCAGCTCGCGACCATCGACCAGATGCTCGGCGGCCGCCTCACGATCAACATCATCTCCTCCGGCCTGCCCGGGCAGAAGCTGGAGTCCGCTCCCAGGTACCGCCGCACCCTGGAGATCATGCGCGTGCTGCGCGACCTGCTGGACGGCAGGCCGGTCGACTTCCATGGCGAGTTCGTCGACCTGGCCGTGGATCCGCCGCGGCTGCGCCCGGCCGCCGGCCGCTGCCCGCCGCTGTACTTCGGCGGCCTTTCCGAGGCGGCGCGCGAGGTTGCCGCGCAGGCGGCGGACGTGTACCTGATGTGGCCGGACACGATGGCGGGAGTCGAGGCGGTCGTCGCCGACATGCGAGCGCGCGCCGCCCGCTACGGCCGGTCGCTGCGGTTCGGCTACCGCGCGCACGTCATCGTCCGCGCCACCGGGCAAGAAGCACAGGCCGCCGCCCGGCGGCTGATCTCCCGGCTTGATGACGACGCCGGCGAGCGGATCCGGCAGCGTTCGCTGGACACCACGTCCGCCGGAACCATGCGGCAGAACGAGCTGCGGGACACCGCCGACGACGGCGGCTACGCCGAGCCGAACCTGTGGACCGGCATCGGCCGCGCGCGTTCCGGCGCGGGGGCGGCCATCGTCGGCGATCCCGGCCAGGTGCTGGCGAAGCTGCGCGGCTACGCCGCTCTCGGCATGGAGGCGTTCATCCTGTCCGGCTATCCGCATGCCGCCGAGGGCGACCTGTTCGCCAGGCATGTGCTGCCGCACCTCGACCACGGCCCGCTGCGGTGGTGACCGGCCCCGTGCCCTCGCCGTTACCTCACCTCCCGCCGCTCGGCTCGCCGCCGCGGTAATCCCGGCACCGAGCGCAGTGGCGGCAGCCGGGGCAGCCCGGCGGGCAACATCGGCCAGCTGGCGGATGTCCCGCGGGCGCCGCGACGGCACGCTGAGAAACGTTGCTGCCACCAGTCGGGCTTGGAGTTTCCCGGCCCGGCAGCAGCGCCGCCGAATCATCGTGGAGGAGCCATGACCGGCCCGCTTGCACCGCCGCCAAGGTCAGCTGACCCGCTGGCCGGCCAGATCTGCCGGCATCGGCCCCGGTGCCCGGATTCGCTGGCACCTGATCACCTCGCCGCCCGGGCCGTGGCCAGCCATCCCGAGCAAGGCTGGAGCCTGCTGTGCAACGGCGTCGTGTTGTTCGACGATGCCGGGGAGCTTTTCCCGGACGGCCGGGCGGTCGCCCCCGCGCCCGCCTGGATGGTGGCCGCAGCCGCCTGAGCAGGCGACGCTCAGGTGGAGGGGATGGCGGCCAGCCCGGCCTTGGCCACTTCCATGTCCTGGCTGTAGTGGCCGCCGCTGACGCCGATACCGCCGACGACGGCATCCCCGATCTTGATCGGGTACCCGCCGCCGAAGATGACAAGCCGGTCGATGCCGGGCGCCGCGCCCATGGCCAGCGGCGGGTCGTCCTTGACGAAATCGTGCCACCCGTCGGTGGGCAGGCCGAATCCGGCCGCCGTGTAGGCCTTGTCCTGGGCTATCTGGACCGACAGCAGCGCTGCGCCGTCCATCCGGCTGAACGCCTTCAGCACGCCGCTGTCATCGACGACGGCGATCACGAACGGATGGCCCATCTGCGCCGCCTTCCGCTCGGCCGCGTCGATCATGGCTCTGGCCAGCTCCGCAGTCACGCTCGACCGCTCAAACGTCGCCGCCATGGCTGCCTCCCGATTCCGGCCCCGACGCGAAACCGGGCGCGGCGTACCGCTGCTCAGCCTCGCGTACCTGGGGCAGTCCGATGAAATCCGTGAACTCCCCGAACCCCGGCAGCTCACCTAGCACCGCGGCCGGAGTCCCGGCCCGCGCGATCTCCCGCAGTATCTCGCGCATCGCCGCGGTTGCCGCCAGCAGCGCGCTAATCGGGAAAATGACGATCCGGTAACCAAGCTCTTTCAGCCGGTCAAGGCTGATCGGCGGAGTCTTGCCGCCTTCTGCCCAGTTGAAGAGCAAGGGCACGCCGGGAAAGGCCCGCGCGGCCTCTGCGGCTTCCGCCGCCGACACGACGGCCTCGATGAACAGCACGTCGGCCCCGGCCTCCCGGTACAGCCGCCCCCGCTCCAGGGCCCGCTCCAGGCCCTCCACCGCCCGCGCATCGGTCCTGGCGATGATCACGAACTCCGGCCGGGTACGAGCCTCGGCCGCCGCCCGTACCTTCGCCGCCATCTCCTGCGCCGGGATGACCAGCTTGCCTTCCATGTGCCCGCACTTCTTCGGCGCCACCTGGTCCTCGAGATGGATCCCGGCGACGCCGGCCGCCTCGAAGGCGCCGACCGTGCGGATCACGTTCAGCGGATTGCCGTAGCCGGTGTCCGCATCAGCGATCACCGGGACGTCTACGCACGCCGCGATCCGGCCGGCGTTCCCGGCCATCTCGGTCATCGTGAGCAGCCCCACGTCCGGCCGCCCGATCAGCGCCGCCGACGTCCCGAACCCCGTCATGTACACCGCCGGGAACCCGGCCTCCTCCACCAGCCGCGCCGACAGCGCGTCAAACGCCCCCGGCGCGACGACCAGCTCGCCCGAGTCGAGCAGCGCACGCAGCCGGGCCGCCCCGCCAAGCCGCCGCGTCAGCCGCCCGGTCACCGCGGGCCCCTGGCCCGCCCGGCGCGTCCCGCCGAAATCGTCCAGCCCACCCGCGCCTCCTGCCCCGCGCCGCCTGCCCCGCGCCGCCTGGCGTGTGCCCAAACAGTAATGCACGCACCGCAGGCAGGGCCTGCCGCGAGTTAGCTGTCGCGGCAGGCCCTGCTGGTGCGGTAACGGCTATCCCGGTGCCTGGTACCCGGAGCTCAGGTCGCTGCTGGCCGCAGCGATCCGGGCAGCGGCGGCGGTCACGTCGCCGGGCAGGGCAGCGAGGCCAGGTTCCTGCGGAAGTCGTTGTAGCGCTTGGTGATGGTGCCGAACGGGCTCGTCGGGTAAGAGATCGCCCGCAGCGGGCCGTACTCGGCGTGCGCGCTTCCGCCGAACTTGTTGGTGGTACCGGGGATGTAAGGGCCGCCTTCCTGCCACATGCACGTTCCGCCGACCTGCCGGGTGCTGTAGAAGGGGTAGAAGACCGAGTTCGGCGGCGGGTTCACGCAGCCCGTGCCCGGGACTCGGGTCGCTCGGGTTGAGTATGTGCCGCTGGCACGGCGTATCCACCCGGAACGACGTGTCGTCTGACTCGTCTCGCGAGATGTCCGACTCGAACGCCATCGACGTGAAGTTCTTGCCCTGGACGGTCGGGCTGGTGAACAGGAACGACCGTCGGGTTCAGCAGCCGGTCCGCTGTCGGGTTGCTGATCGAGCCCGGCCAGGTGAAGTTGTAGGACACGCCGTCGAAGTCGCCGTCGATATCGAGGCAGCCGCCGATCTTCACCTTCAGCGAAGCCGACGGCTGGCAGGCAGAAGTCGTCGTCGCCTGTCGGGTCAGGCCCGGCCGTGTCGGCGTCGTTCGTGTCCGCGCCGAGCGGCTTCAGGCACGTGCTGTTCGGGTCGGTGCCGACCTTGGCGCAGTACTCGAAGTGCCCGATCTCGTCGGAGAACGCGACGTTGTAGGTGTGCGCCGCGGTGAAGTTGCGGGTCTGCCGGCGTCGAGGTGCTGAACTCCGGGTGGAAGTTGTACGGGTTCACCGTGCACTTGGTGGCGCTCGGGTCGAACACCACGTTGCCGAACCCGTTGGCCTCGCTGGCCGTCATCGAGCCGCTGGTGTGCGTGGTGTGGTCGTTGATCACCACGCGCAGCCCGCTGGCGGTGTCGAACAGCCGCACCGTGAGCTTGTCCCCCGCGTTCATCAGGAAGTCGCGCTTCGGGTCGGGCGTGAAGTGCTCGGGGTGCAGCGGGTTCGCCGGTGCGGTCGCCACGCCGTTCTTGGTGAGGAACGCGAAGTTCACCGGTTCCGGGCCGACGCGTGTTCAGGCACGCGGTGTTGTTGAACTGCCCGGTGTTGCTGTTTTCCGAGAACGTGTCGATGTTCAGCGCGGCGCACCACTGGTTGGCGGTGCAGCCGATGCCGGCCGGCCACGGCGCCCAGCCCGGCGGGTAGAACTGCATCTCCTCGTAGGCCTGGCCCGGGCCGAGGCCGAAGTAGCGCGGGCTGGACGGGTTCGTGCTCGCGTAGATGTTGCTGTTGCTGTCCGGCTTGCACGGGATCGTCGGGTGGCCGGTGAGCGCCGCGCCGTCCGGGTTGGGCGAGCCCTGGTCGTCGCACATGTCACCATGCCGAGCCAGAACGTGGGATGCAGCTGGAAGTTGTCGGTGCCGCCGCTGCCGTCCTGCTTGGGCCTGGTCGGCGGGTCCTTCGGCAGCACCATCTGGTAGGTGACGTTGTTACCCGAACCTGGCTGGTTCGAGTAGAACAGCGTCGCCGGCTCGTCGTGACCGATGTAGCCGTTGATGTGCGCGCCGTTCTTCCTGGCCTGGTTGAAGCCGGCGAACTCGTCCCAGTCCAGGGCGGGCTCGGTGCACTCGATGCCATTGGTGCCGCACCAGTGCTGCGGCCCGCCGGTCTTCACCGTCGCGTTCGCCCGCGGCACCGGTTTCGACGTTGCGGCCGACGAGACGGCGCTGCTCGAAACGAGTGCTAGCGATGCTGCGACCATAGCTGCGGAAATCCCAATTCCCAGCGCACGCCTCATCTGAATCCCCTCGAAGGAGCTGATTATGGGCTAGACCGTTATACGGCTCCGCATCGAGCACCGCAACAAGATCCATCAACTCGTTACGTCAGCGGAGCAGGTCGGCGACCGCAGCGATGCCTGGCTCGATCACGCGCTCGCTGACGTTGCCGAAGCCGAGTATGAGCTGCGGCGGTACAGCGGCGCCAGACGCGCGCTCCGGGCTCATCCCGTACAGGCCAACCGACCGCTGCCGCGCTGCTGCTACGACCTGCTGCTCGTCGGCCGAATCGGGCAGGTGCGCAACGGCGTGGAACCCGGCCGCCAGCCCGGTCAGCCGCACTTCGGGCGCATGCCTGCCGAGCGCCTCGATGAGCACGCCGCGGCGGCCCGCGTACACGGCGCGCATGTGGCGCAGGTGCCGGTCAAACCGGCCGGACTCGAGCAGCGCGGCCACGGCGAGCTGGTCCAGGACGGACGAGCCGCGGTCGCTCAGTTCCTTCTCCGCCGCGACGGCCTCGACCAGCGGCGGCGGCACCAGAACCCAGCCGAGCCGGACGGCGGGCGCCAGCGACTTGCTCACGGTGCCGATGGTGAACACCCGGTCCGGCGCCAGCCCCTGCAGAACGCCGACCGGCTCCCGGTCGTAACGGAACTCAGAATCGTAATCGTCCTCGACGACGAACCCGTCGTTGCGAGCCGCCCACTCCACCAGCGCGTGCCGGCGCCTCGCCGCCAGCACGACACCGGTGGGCGCCTGATGGGCCGGCGTTACCACCACCACCCTGGCGCCGCTCGCCGCCAGCGCGGAGACGTCCAGCCCGAGGTCATCGACGGGTACCGGCACCACGTCCATCCCCGCCGCGCGAGCCGACCGCGCACTGCCGCTGGTGGCCAGGTCGCCTTGGCCCGGATCTTCGAGGGCGGCGCACCGGACACCGAGCGGGGCGAGCGCCCGCAGCACGAGGTTGAGCCCCTGGGCGAACCCGGTGCACACGACGATCCGGTCGTGGTCGGCGGCCGCCGCACGTACCCGCCGCGCGTACCCGGCGATAACCTGGCGCAGTACGGCACTGCCGCGCGGGTCGCCGTAGTCGAGGTCCGACGTGGGGACACTTCGGCAGGCCTCGCGGGTCGCCCACGCCCAGTCGTCCCGCGGGAAACTCCCCAGGTCCGGTACGGCGAACCGGAAGTCCGCGATGAGCCGCGGCGGCGAGACCGGCTCAGGCCGGGACGCGGCGGGGGCGGGCCGGGCACCGTCGGCAACCCGGGTGGCCGAGCCGATCTGGCTGGTCACGTATCCCTCGGCCAGCAGCTGGTGGTAGCACTCTTGCACCAGGCCGCGGGACACGCCGAGCTCGCGCGCCAGCGCGCGGGAGGACGGCAGCCGTTCGCCGCCCCGCAGCCTGCCGGACCTGATCGCTTCGCGCAGCCCGGCCTCGAGCTGCGACCGCAGCGGCTGTGGCCGGCCGCGATCGAGCTGCAGCAACAGTTCCGGCCCCAAACCGGACCACTGAATAGCCATCGGATTGGACCTTACCAGTAGCCCAGTTGGCTCCTACCGTCAGTGCTGTGAGCACTGTGACCCAGGCCGAGCAGCCGGCCCAGACGATCCATGCCAGGCCATCAGGCAACCCCCCGGCGCCGCGCGCCCGGCTTATCAGCAGCCGCTTTGTGCTCCTGCTGATGGCCTCCTTCGGCGCACTGATCAGCTTCTTCCTGCTGCTGTCGGTGACGCCGATGTACGCAGCGGCTGGCGGCGCGGGCACCTCGGAGCCGGCCTGGTGACCGGCTCGCTGATGCTGGCCACGGTGGTGGCCGAGCTGGCCTCAACCAGGCTGATGCGGCGTTTCGGCTACCGCATTGTGTTCGCCGCCGGGGCACTGCTGCTTGGCGGGCCCACGCTCGCGTTGCTGGCCTCGCACAGCGTGGCCGCCATCGTCGCGGTGAGCATCGCCCGCGGCATCGGGTTCGGTCTCAACACCGTGGTGATCGGAGCTCTGGTGGCCGCCGTGCTGCCGGCGGACCGGCGCGGCGAAGGGATCGGGCTAGCCGGAGTCGTCGAAAGCGTGCCCGCGATCATCGCGCTGCCCTCGGGAGTCTGGCTTGCGCACAACGCCGGTTTCGCGCTGGTCATTGCGCTCACCGCCGCAAGCGCGCTGGCCCCGCTGGCAGCGGTCCCGTGGCTGGCTGCCCCGGCGGCGAGCCGGGAGCGAGCGGACCCGGCGCTGGCGCAGCCGGCCGGGCTGCTGGCCAGCATGCGGTCCGGCGGCCAGCTGCGGCCGTCGCTGATCTTCGCGGCTACCACCGTGCCGGCCGGCGTGATCGTCGCGTTCGTGCCGCTGGCGGGAGGCGTATCCGCGGGCGCCGCCGCCCTCGGTTTGCTCGTCCAGGCCGCGGCATCGACCGTGAGCCGCTGGTGGGCCGGCCGCTACGGGGACCGGCACGGCCACTCCCGGCTGCTGGTGCCTGCGCTGCTTACTGCCACCGCCGGAATGATGACGCTGTTCTGGGTGGCGACGCCAGCAGCGATGCTGGCCGGACTTTGCTTGTTCGGTATCGGCTTCGGGATCAGCGAGAACGCGACCTTCGCGGTGATGATCGATCGCGCGCCACGCTCCGACTACGCCGCGGCCAGTGCCCTGTGGAGCCTGGCCTACGACGGCGGGTACGGAGCCGGTCCAGCCATGTTCGGCATGTTCGTGATCTACACCGGCTATCCGGCGGCCTTCGCCATCACCGGGATGCTGATGACCGCCGCGCTGATACCGGCCATCCGCGACCGCGCCGCCGGGCGGAACCGTCCGGCCGACCGGTCGCAGCGATCCTGAGCGCCCGCCCCGTGCTACCTGCCCGATGACGAACTGGCGGCCGGCTCGTCGCCGCGGGCCCGGCGGGCGCGCTGGCGGCCGCGCTCCTTGGCGTCAAGCACGACCTTGCGCAGCCGGACGGTAGACCGGGTCACCTCGGCGCACTCGTCCGGGGCGCAGAACTCCAGTGCCTGCTCGAGGCTGAGCTGCCGGGGCGGGACCAGCCGCTCGAGCTCCTCGCCGGAGGACTGCCGCACGTTGGTGAGCTTGCGCTCCTTGGTGATGTTCACGTCCATGTCGTCGGAGCGCGAGTTCTCGCCGACGATCATCCCCTCGTAGACCTCGGTAGTCGGCGCGACGAACAGCGAGCCGCGCTCCTGCAGCGCGAACATCGCGTACGGGGTCGCGGTGCCGGCCCGGTCGGCGACCAGCGACCCGGTGGGCCGCATCCGCAGCGGGCCGGACCACGGCTCGTAGCCGTCGAACACGTGGTGCGCGATCCCGGTGCCTCGGGTATCGGTGAGGAACTGGGTACGGAACCCGATCAGCCCGCGGGCCGGCACCGTGAACTCCAGCCGCACCCAGCCGGTCCCGTGGTTCGTCATGTTGTCCATCCGGCCCTTGCGGATGGCGAGCAGCGAGGAAACCGCGCCCAGGTACTCCTCGGGCACGTCAACCGTCAGCCGCTCGACCGGCTCGTGCAGCTTGCCGTCCACCTCGCGGGTGACGACGGTCGGGCGGCCGACGGTCAGCTCGTAGCCTTCCCTGCGCATGGTCTCGACCAGCACCGCCAGGGCAAGCTCGCCTCGGCCCTGCACCTCCCAGGTGTCCGGCCGGCCGGTCGGCAGCACCTGGATCGAGACGTTGCCGACCAGTTCGCGGTCCAGCCGGTCCTTTACCTGGCGGGCGGTGACCTTCGGTGCTACCCGGGGGGTTCCGGGGGGTTGCCCCCCCGGGCTAGCACCGTCACGACCTACCAGGGGCGAGGTGTTCACCCCGATGGTCATCGAGATGGCCGGCTCGTCCACCGTGATCAGCGGCAGCGGCTGCGGGTCGTCCGGGTCGGCCAGAGTCTCGCCGATCATGATCTCGCTGATGCCCGCCACCGCGATGATGTCCCCGGCCGACGCGCTTGCCGCCGGGACCCGCTCCAGCGCCTCGGTGCGGAACAGCTCGGTGATCTTCACCCGCTCGATCGAGCCGTCCCGCTTGCACCAGGCCGCCTGCTGGCCGCGGACGATCTCGCCGCTGAACACGCGGCACAGCGCGATCCGGCCGAGATAGGACGAGGCATCCAGGTTGGTGACATGCGCCCGCAGCGGCGCCGCCGGGTCGAAGGACGGCGCCGGGACCGTCTCACGGAGCACCGTGAACAGCGGCTCAAGGTCCGGCGAGTCCGGCAGCGTGCCGTCAGCCGGGCGGGTCAGCGACGCCCGGCCGGCCCGGGCCGATGAGTACACGATCGGGAACTCGATCTGCTCCTCGCTGGCATCCAGGTCCATGAAGAGCTCGTAGCAGGCGTCGACGACCTCGGCGATCCTGGCGTCCGGCCGGTCTACCTTGTTGATCACCAGGATCACCGGCAGCCGCGCCTCCAGCGTCTTGCGCAGCACGAACCTGGTCTGCGGCAGCGGTCCCTCGCTGGCGTCGACAAGCAGCAGCACGCCGTCCACCATCGACAGCCCGCGCTCGACCTCGCCGCCGAAGTCGGCGTGACCGGGGGTGTCGACGATGTTGATGGTCAGCCCGCCGTGCGTGACCGCGGTGTTCTTGGCCAGGATCGTGATGCCCTTCTCCCGCTCCAGGTCGCCGGAGTCGAGCACCCGGTCGGCAACCTGAGCGTTCGCGCGGAACGCGCCCGACTGCCACAGCATGGCGTCAACCAGCGTGGTCTTGCCGTGGTCGACGTGCGCGACGATCGCGACGTTGCGCAGGTCGTCGCGGGTGGCGAGCTGCGCTGTGCGGGCAGGCATAACAGGAGGCTCCGATAGCTGAAAGGAAGGTGCCAAGAGTGCGGCTCTCTTAGTTTATTCGTTCTTGACCACTTGTTGCCGCCGAGACGCCGCCGAAGCCGGCCGGCGGTCCGCCAGAATCCGGCAGCCGGCTGAGCCGGGCCTAACGGCCCGCCCGGACGATAAGGCATCCACCCAATGCGGCAGCCCCGCCTTACCACAAATGTAGAAGGTGCGGGGCCGAGACCACGGCCCCAGGCCACCGGCCGAGGAGGAACCATGCATCCGGCGATCCTGCACGATCTCGCCAGCCAGCATGCCAGGGAAATGCACCTGACCGCCACCGTCGCGCGGCGTGCCCAGCAGGCACGCCGCGCCCGGCGCGGCTACCGCGGCACGGCGGTCCCGTCCCGGCTCGTCCCGTCCGGCGGGTCAGTCCGGCACGCGTGAGCTGGACCGGCCGGAGAGACGGCCGGCCTGCCGCCCGAACGGTGCCGGCCGCCTCGGACGACCTCCGGAGAGGTCCCGGGCCGGGCAGCGCCAGGGGCATCAGGGCGGGCCCGGCACTGGCGGCGGACCTCCCGTTTCGGCTAATGAATTTTCCCCCGCTGGCCGACCCGGAGAATTACGATAGAACAGACATTCGACACGGCGTATTGTGAATACGTGGCCGCTTATCTTCCGCCTGGCTGGCCGGCCGGCGTGCACCCGCCGGGGAGCGAGGGCTTCGAGGAGACCGCGGTGGCATGGCTGCTTGACGTGATCCCGCCTGACTACCGCGTGCACGGGGTGCTGCGGCGGCACCCGATCGCGCTCGCGGTGCTCGCCAGGCATCATCTGGCCGCCTGCGTGGAGGGCGCCAGGCAGGGATACCGCAGCGCCAGGACCGAACTCGGCGACGTGCTGCCGCCGCAGGGAATCGACGCGGTGCTGGCCGCGTACCGCGCCGAGGGCAGCAGGCTTGTCGCCACCGCGCGCGCCGTCGACCTGGTCGGCCGCGGGCTGCGCGGCGAGGAGTTCACCCCGCAGCTAGGACGCCCGTAGCGCCAGCAGCGCCAGGTCGTCGGCCAGCGGAGCGGCGCCGAAGTCACGGGCCGCCTGCTGGATCCTGGCCACCGCGGCGGACGCGGTCAGGCCGTGGCACTGAGCGAGCAGCCCGGCCAGGCCGTCGTCGTCGTCAAGCAGCCGGTAGCCGCGCCGCCGCCTGGTCACGCCGTCGGTCACCGCGAGCAGCAGGTCACCGGAGGTCAGACCGACCGTCTGGGCGCTGAAGGTCAGCCCGTCGATCACCCCGACCGCGGGCTGCGGCCGGCGGCTGGCTCCGGCCTGCCGCCCGCGTGCCTGAGCAGCAGCGGCTGCGGGTGGCCGGCGCAGGCCAGCGAGACCTGGACCTCGGCGGCCGGCGATGCGGCCGGGGTGATCTCGCCGTGCACCAGGGTCAGGAACTTGGCCTGCTCGCCCTCGTCCAGGATGAGGTCATTCAGCCGGTCGAGCACGGTCGCGACGCTGTGCCCTTCGCGCGCCAGGATGCGCAGGGCATTCCTGGCCAGGCCGCCGATCGCGGCGGCGGCCGGGCCGCGGCCGCCGACGTCGGCGACGACGAACCGCCAGCGGTCCCGGCCCACCGGGAAGACGTCGTAGAAGTCGTGGCCGGCCAGGGCGGCCCCGCCTGGGCCCTCGTGCGCCGCCGCGAGCTCGACGCCGGGGACCTGCGGCAGGCTGGCCGGCCGCGGCACTGGCTGCGGCAGCGGGCTGGCGAACTGCATCCTGGCCGCCTGCCGCGCGTTGCCGAGGGCAACCGCCACGCGGCGGGCCACGCCCTCGGCCAGCTCGGTGACCTCGGCGGACAGCCGGCCGCCGGCTACGCCGCCGATGGCGAGCATGCCGAGGCTGCCGTCCGTCCCGGCCAGCGGGAAGCACCAGGCCCCGTCGGCTGCCAGCTGCGCGGCACCGGCCGGAGCGATCGTGCCCGGCAGCTCGCCGCCTGCTGGCCCGCCGCCTGGCAGCCCGCCGCCTGCTGGCCCGCCGGGCGGCCCGGCGGCCGGGTCCCCGACCGCCAGCTGCAGGCGCTGGACGGCCCCGCGTCCGCGGCCGTGGTCGTTGCCCGCCTGCGGCGCGCGGGCCAGGTCCGCCGGGAGCGCGTGCTCGAGCAGCCAGGCCAGCGCGTCAGCGCGGGACTCGTCGGCGTGGCAGAAGTAGACAGGCCGCGGCGACCCGTCGCCGTCCGCCAGCAGCACCGCGCACCAGTCGGCCAGCTGGGGAACCACAAGCTGGGCCGCGAGCGCCACGATCTTCTCCTGGTCAAGGTGGCCGGCCAGCATCTCGCCGGCGTCGCCCAGGTAGCTGACCCTGGCCAGCCTGGCCCGCTCAAGCTCGCCGAGCCTCGCCCGCTCCAGCGTGGCCGCCGACCGGTCGGCCAGGTCCTGCAGCCGGGCGGCATCGCGCTCGCGGAACTTGCCGCTCTCGGCGGCGGCGACGGCGAGCACCCCGGTCACCCGTCCCTCGGCCAGCAGCGGAACCGTCACCAGCGAAAGCGCCGCCTCGGCCAGGGCCCTGGCCGGCCCGGCCGCGACAGTCGCCGAGCTCACCGCAAGCTGCGCAAGCCCGGGCCCGCTGGCCGGCCCGGCGCCCGCCGCCGCGCGCACCTTCAGCTCGCCGTCGTCGCCGACGGCCAGCAGGTAAGCGGCGTCGGCCGTCATCATGGCCCGGGCGGCCTCGACCGTATGGCTGAGCAGTTCCTCGTAGCCGAGCCTGCCGAGGTTCCGGCGGGCCCAGACCGGGAGGCCGACGACCGGCGGCTCGGCGGCGGGCAGCAGGTCCCTGGCCGGCCTGCCCGGGCCGCTGACCGGCTGGCCGGCCCGACCGTGCCTGCGGCGGTCAGCATGCCGACGGTGCCTGCCCGCCGGGCCGGGCCGGGCGGCTTGCCTGGCCGCCGGCCGGCCGGCTGGCCGGCGGCCCGATCCGGGGCGCCGCCCGCAGGCCGGCTGGCCAGCTCGGCAACGCGGTCGCGCTCCGCGGCGGTCTGCCCGGTCGTCTCGCCGGCCTCGCCGTCAGCCGCCTCGCTGGCCCCATCGGGCGCGGTGATGCCGAGCCGGAACCACACCGCCTTTGCCGTGCGCGCGTAGGTGACCCCCCAGGAGGATGCGAGCTCCGATGGCAGCATGAGCCCGCGCCCGCTGGTCCGCTCCGCCTCGGTTATCTCGCCCTGCTGCGGATCGGGAAGCAGCTGGACCGGGTGGCGGTCAAGCACCACGACCTCGACCGCCCCGGCGGCGAGCCGGCAGGTTACCTGCACCGGCGTTCCCGCGTGCACCACCGCGTTGGTGACCAGCTCGCTGGTGAGCAGGACGGCATCGTCAACGAGCTCGCCCTGCCCGGGCGACCGGCCGGCTACCTGCCACGTCCGCAGCGTGTCCCGGACGAAGCGGCGCGCTGCCGCGGCTGCCGCGGGTTCAGGCTGGTACGCCGCGGTCGCGACGAGATCATCCCGTGCCTGCACGTGCCCTCTTGACTGCCGGTCGCTCGGTCAGGCCCGGTGGCGGCCCGGGCCGCCCGGCGGCCGGGTATCGCAGGTGCCCGTCCGCCCGCGTGGGAGGCGGCCCTGCCCATCGTGGCAGACTCGCGGTGGCGTCACAGGCAAAGCGCTCAGTCCGGCCTGGCCGCAGGCCGTGACCAGCCGCTGCCCGCGACATATTCACGGACAATCCTGGCCGGAACTCCGGCCACCACGCACTGGCCGGGAATCTTGCCTCGGACTACCGAGCCCGCGGCGACGACGACGTTCTTGCCGATGCAGGCGCCGGGCAGTACCACGACGCCAGCGCCGAGCCAGCTGCCGGACCCGATAGAAACAGCGGAATTACGCGGCCACTGGCGGCCGATCGGCGTCTCCGGGTCCTCGTAACCGTGGTTCTGGTCGGTAATGTAGACATACGGGCCGGTGAAGACGTCATCGCCGATCAGGATCGAGTGGTGCGCCACGATATGGCTGCCGCGGCCGATCACGCTCCGGTCGCCGATCCGCAGCACCGGGCTGGCTCCCAGGTCCTGCCCGGGCAGCATCCCGGCGCAGAGCGTGACCTGCGCCGCGATCATCGTCTCGTCGCCGATCTCGATCCAGGTCTCGCCGTAGACGGATCCGGTCGGGAACGCGATCAGCGACCGGGGGCCGAAGGCAGCGAACCGGCGCCCGGCGCGCGAGTCGGCCGTGATCATCGCGAACTGCTGCACTGCCTGCCAGGCCTGGTGCACCAGGCTGGCCACGGCGGCGCGGGACCGGCTGCGCAGGGCAGCTCGCCAGCGGGGCATGGCCTGGCTAGCCGTCAGCCCGGCTGTCCGGCTGCGCAGGCGCTCCGGCTGTCCGGCTGGCCGGCGCTCCGGCTGTCCGGCTGGCGGCCGGCCCGGCCGGTCGCGGCGAGCTGGCCGCATGCGCCGTCGATCTGCGTTCCCCTGGTATCCCGGACGGTCACCGGAATGCCACGGGCAGCCAGCCGCGCCTCGAACTCGCGCATGTCCCGCGGCCGCGACGCCGTCCAGCGGGAGCCTGGCGTGGGGTTGAGCGGGATCAGGTTCACGTGCGCCAGCTGGCCGGCCAGCAGCCCGGCCAGTGCGTCGGCCCGCCACGCCTGATCGTTGATGTCCTTGATCAGGGCGTACTCGATCGAGACCCGGCGGCCGGTCGCGGCGGCGTAAGCCCAGGCAGCGGCCAGTACGTCGGCCACCTTCCAGCGCCTGTTCACCGGCACGAGCTCATCCCGCAGCTCGTCGTCCGGAGCGTGCAGGGATACCGCCAGCCGCACCGACAGGCCCTCGGCCGGCCAGCCGGCCGATGGCCGGGACGAGCCCGACGGTGGACACCGTGATCCCGCGCTGGGAGATGCCGAGCCCGTCGGGCACCGGGTCGACGAGCCTGCGCACGGCGGCGAGCACTCGTGCGTAGTTGGCCAGCGGCTCGCCCATGCCCATGAACACCACGTTGGAGACCCGGCCTGGCCCGCCGGGAACCTGGCCGGCGGCCAGTGCCCTGGCGCCGGCCACCACCTGGGCCACGATCTCGGCCGCGGACAGGTTCCTGGTCAGGCCGGCCTGGCCGGTCGCGCAGAACGGGCAGGCCATCCCGCAGCCCGCCTGGGACGAAACGCACATCGTCACCCGGTCCGGATAGCGCATCAGCACCGACTCGAGGTAGGCGCCGTCGAGCGCGCGCCACAGGGTCTTCCTCGTCATGCCCTGATCGCAGGCGAGCTCGCGCTCCGCCGTCAGCAGCCTGGGCAGCAGCGCCACGGCCAGGCCGGCGCGCACTCCGGCTGGCAGGTCGGTCATGTCGGCGGGGTCATCGGTCAGCCGGCCGAAATAGTGCCGGGATAGCTGGTCGGCACGGTACCGGCGCTGGCCGAGTTCCTCGGCGGCGGCACGGCGGGCGGCCGGGTCCAGATCGGCCAGGTGCCTGGGCGGCGCGGGCCGGCCGCGGCCCGGCTCGTCCGGCGGGTCGCCAGCCAGGCCGGGCGGCAGCAGACCGGCCGGCGCGGGCCAGGCGCGGCACCGGCTGGCGCGGGGCCAGCCGGCGGCCCGCTGGCCGGCGCAGGAAGCGCTGCACTCGGCACCTATTACCCCATTTCCGCCTGCTCCGGCCGGCCGTTCGGGCATCGGCCATTGCAAACCTTTAACGATGTCCGCGCCCGGTAAATATGACCTGCGGCCAAGTCGGTAGATTTCGTTGCCATGCCAACCTTGCGCAGAGGGCCCAGGGACATCAGGATAGCCGCCCAGCCCGGACGGCCCAGGATCCTGCTGGAGAGCGAGAGCCCCTACGCAAGCAGGCGAGTTGCGGTCGAGTATGACGGATCGACGACCGCCGCCTACCTGCACGACAAGTCCTCGGCGATCGCGGCCAGCTGGATCGCCAATCATGGGCAGGCTCCCGGATCCACCGATCTGACCAGGCTGAACTCCGGCCAGGCGCCAGCGATGCCTTCCGGGCACGTCAAGCACCCGGAAGGCAGGCCGGTGCCGGAGCCGGACCGGCTGCGCGCGATCTGGCTGGAAGAAGGCGACGGCGTCGCGATCCTGGAGAACGGCGAGCTGCTCGCCGTGATCCCCGGCTGGTCGGACATGTCCAAGGGCATGCCCGGCTACTGCCGGGACGCCGTCGGCCAGACGCCGTTCGCCTGGTCACTTGATGACGCGATGGAAGGCCTTGGCCCCCGGGTGGAGCAGGCCGCCAGGTTCTGGCGCTGGCGGGCGGACCATGAGGCGTGGGCTCGCTTCCAGCAGGCCGTGCTCGGCCACCTGCTCAGCAAGCTCGGCCCCGGCGCCAGGTACTGGGACGTGGGCGGCGGCAGGGAACCGCAGGTCGGGGTCTCCGAACGGCCGCCGACCGGTTACCGGAACTACACCGTCCTTTCCACCATCGGGATGTGCAGCCAGCGGATGCCGGTCATCGAGCAACTGGTGGCGGACGTCAGTCCGGAGGCCAGGATCGAGCTCGCCATCGCGACGACGATGCCGAGCACGGAAGCGGCCAGGATCTTCCTCTGGCTCGCCCAGTACCCGTGGCGGGACGTGACCTGGTTCGGGCCAGGGCACAGTCTCCGCTGGTACCACGAGCCCGCCACCTTCCCGCTCAGCGGCGGGAACGAGGCGGTGCTGCTGCTCGACGAGCCAACCGCGCTGCTCGGCCCGGAGGCTCCCGACCTGTCCGGCTTCACGTTCGCCGGCGACGCGGTGCGCTGGCTGTGGGTGGTTCCGATCAGCGAACGGGAGCGGCTGCTGGCACGGGAGCGCGGATCCGCGAGCCTGGTGACGCAGCTTGCCGCACAGCGCCGCAGCTGGGTGGTCGGCTAGCGACGGCCGTGGGCTAGTGGTAGCTGCGCGGGATGAAGACCGTCAGCAGGAACCAGACCACCGGCGAGACCACGAGCAGCGAGTCGATCCGGTCAAGCACGCCGCCGTGCCCGGGCAGCACCGAGCCCATGTCCTTGATGTCCAGGTCCCGCTTGATCATCGACTCGGCCAGGTCACCGAGGGTGGCCGCGGCTACTGCCGCTGCCCCGAGGACGATGCCCTGCCATACCTTGCCGTGCAGCAGGGTGGTCAGCAGGATTGCGCCGCCCACTACGCAGAACAACGCCGATCCGGCGAATCCCTCCCAGGTCTTCTTCGGGCTGATGCTGGGGGCCAGCGGGTGCCTGCCGAACAGGATCCCGGCGAAGTAGCCGCCGACATCGCTGCAGACTGCCATCACGACGAAGATGAGCGTCCGCCGGGACCCGTCCGGCCTGGCCAGCATCAGCGGGATGAATACCGCGAGCAGCGGCAGGTAGGCGAGGGCGAAGACGCCGGCCGTGAGGTCGCGCAGGTACCCCGCCGCGCCGCCGCGCAGCCGCCAGGCCAGCAGGAGGATGACGGTCCCGGTGAAGGCAGCGAGCGCCGCCTGCTCGCTGACCCAGTACGCCAGCCCCAGCATCGCCGCGCCGCCGGCCGCGATCGGGATCAGCGGCAGGGAGATCTGGCGCGCTTCGAAGGCCCGGCTCAGCTCCAGCAGGGCGACCCCGCCGGCGATCGCGACCAGGCCGAGGAAGGTGGCCTTCAGGGTAAACAGGGTCAGCAGGGCGGCAGCGCCAAGCGCCACGCCGACGGCCACCGCGACCGGCAGGTTACGGCCGGTGCGGATTGCCTTGCCCTCGCTCACCGGGCCGCCTCTCGATGACCGGCGCGCGCGGCGCAGTGGATGCAAGCTAGACCTCGAGAAGCTCGGCTTCCTTGCGCTTGAGCAGCTCGTCGACCTGCGTTATGTAGGTATGCGTCAGATCGTCGAGCTCCCGTTCAGCCCGGCGGCCGTCATCCTCGCCCGCCTCACCGCCCTTGACCAGCTTGTCCAGCGAGTCCTTGGCGTGCCTGCGGATGTTCCGGATGGATACCCGGCTTTCCTCGGCCTTGTGCCGCGCGATCTTGATGTACTCGCGCCTGCGCTCCTCGGAGAGCTCGGGGAAATTCACCCGGATGATCGCGCCGTCGTTGGACGGGTTGACTCCGAGGTCGCTGTTCCTGATCGCCTTCTCGATGGCGCCCATCGATGACTTGTCAAATGGCTGGATGACCACCATCCGCGGTTCCGGCATGTGAAAGGAGGCCAGCTGGTTCAGCGCCGTCTGCGTGCCGTAGTACTCGGCCGTGATCTTGCTGAACATCGCCGGGTGCGCGCGGCCGGTGCGGATGCCGCTGAACTCCTCCTTGGCTACCACGACCGCCTTTTCCATCTTCTCCTCGGCCTCGAGGAGGGTGTCGTCAATCACTGCGGCTCCTGTAGGTCCGTTCATAGTTCCGGCGCACGCTCGCGGACGCCGGCATCTTCCATGGTGCCAGGCGGGGAAGGCCGCTCAGGCACGCCATGCCCGGCATCGCGGCACGGTGCCCGGCGGGCCGGGCGTCACCGGGGCCGGTGATCGCGGCACCGGTCATCGTCGCGCCGGTCATCGTCGTGCTCGCCATCAGCGGTCAGACCGGCTAACCAGCGTGCCGATCTTCTCGCCCCGCGCCGCGCGCAGCACGTTGCCCTCGCCCATCAGGTCGAAGACGACGATCGGCAGATCGTTGTCCATGCAGAGGCTGACCGCGGTCGCGTCCATGACGCGAAGCTGGCGACTCAGCACCTCGCCGTAGTCCAGCCGGTCGAACCGGACGGCATCGGGCGACAGCCGCGGGTCGGCGTCGTATACCCCGTCGACCTGCGTGCCCTTGAGCACCGCCTGGGCGCCGATCTCCAGCGCCCGCTGCGCGGCACAGGTGTCGGTGGAGAAGAACGGCGCGCCGAGCCCGGCGCCGAAGATGACCACCCGGCCCTTCTCCAGATGCCTGATCGCCTTGCGCGGAATGTACGGCTCGGCGACCTGCCCCATGGTGATCGCGGTCTGCACCCGGGTCTCGACGCCGAGCTTCTCCAGCACGTCCTGCAGGGCAAGGCAGTTGATCACGGTGCCGAGCATGCCCATGTAATCCGCGCGGGAGCGGTCGATGCCGCCCCGCGCGGACAGCGTGGCGCCGCGGAACATGTTCCCGCCGCCGACCACGGCGGCGATCTGGATGTTCTCCCTGCATGCCGCCGTGATCTCCCTGGCGATATGGGCCACCACGTCCGGGGAGATCCCGAGCGGCTCGTCGCCGGCGAACGCCTCGCCGGACAACTTCAGCACCACCCGGTGCCAGCTCGGATGAGTCGCGGCGGCCGCGTGATTCAAGGCCGCGTCGCCGTCCTCTTGCGTGATGCCTTCGTGCACGGGCCGCACCCTCCGCTCATGACGGCTGCCGGGCCCGGAGTCGCCATTATTCGTCCTGGGCTCACCCAGCCTGGCCGATCTGGAACCTCGCGAAGCTGCGCACGGTAACTTTCCGCTCGGCAAGCACCTGCTTGATCGTCTTCTTGGGGTCCTTGATGAACGGCTGCTCGACGAGCACGACGTCCTTGAAGAACGCGTTCACCCGGCCTTCGACGATCTTTGGGATCGCCTGCTCGGGCTTGCCTTCGTCGCGGGTCATCTGCTCGGCGATCCTGCGCTCCTTCGCCACGATCTCGGCCGGGACGTCGTCGCGGCTGAGGTACGCGGGCATGCTCGCCGCGATCTGCTGCGCGAGGTCCTTGCCGGTCTGCTCGTCGGCGGAGTCAAGCTGCACAAGGACGCCACGGACCGGAGGCAGCGCCGGATCGGAGCGGTGCAGGTAGCTCGCGATATAGCCGCCCTCGAGCCGGGCGAACCGGCCGAGTGCGAGATTCTCCTTGAGCGCGGCGGCCGCATCATCGATGACCTGCTGCACCGTCGTGCCCGGCTCGACTTCCACGCCGAGCAGGGCGGCCCGGTCGGTGACCTTCGCGGCCATCGCCGCCCTCGCGATGTCGGCTGCCGCCTGCTGGAACTTGTCCGTCTTGGCGACGAAATCGGTCTCGCAGTTGAGCTCGAGGAGCAGGCCGGCGCTGGTGCCGTCGAGTTCGGCGGTGATCAGGCCGTTCGCCGCCGTGCGCCCGGCCCGCTTGTTGACATCCTTGGCACCCTTGAGCCGCAGGGTCTCCACTGCCGCGTCGAAGTCGCCGCCTGCGCCCACCAGGGCATTCTTGCAGTCGAGCATGCCTGCGCCGGTCTGCTCGCGCAGCCGCTTCACGTCAGCGGCGCTGTAGTTCGCCATTTCCTCATCTCTCGCTTCGTCTTGTCATTGCGGGCGGCCTGCGCCGGGCCGGGCGGTGCAGCCCGTCCGGCGCGGGCTGGCCGGTGCCGGGCCGGGCTGCACCGGGCCGGCTGGCACGGGGCCGGTGCCGGCTGGCACCGGGCCGGGCCGCGGCTGGCACCGGGCCGTGGCCTCGTGCCCCTCGGTCCGGCGGGCCGCCTGGCCGGGCGGCCGCCGGGGTCAGGCCGATTCGGCCGGCGTTCCATCGGCCGCCTTACTCAGCCTGCACGGTGTCCGCAGCCTGCGCGGTGTCCGCAGCCTGCACGGTGTCCGGCAGCCTGCGCGGTGTCCGCAGCCTGCGCGGTGTCCGCAGCCTGCACGGTGTCGTCGGCAGCGGCTTCCCCGGTCGGGCAGGCTGCCGATTCGGCCGGCGCCGCCGCAGCCGCTGTCGTCTCGGCCGGGGCGGTCGGCGTGGCCGTGGCGGCGGGCGGCTCGGCGGGCGCGGCGGCCGGGGTGGCGGGTGCGCGGCCGGGCTCGGCGGGTGCGGCGGCCGGTGTGCTTTCCGGCGCGCTAGCGCTGCCTGCCGTTGCCGGGCCAGCGTCCGCGGCCGGGCTGGCCGGCGCCGTGCCGTTGGCTGCGCCGTGGCCGTTCGACGCGGCACCGTCGCCCGCACCCTCCAGCAGCGCCCGCTCCCACTCGGGCAGCGGCTCCTCGGCGCCGAGCAGGCCGTCAGCCGCGACGGCAGGCTTCTCCTCGCCGTTGGCGGCGCCGGCCCGGGCGATCAGCCCGTCGGCGACCGCGTCCGCGACGACCCTGGTGAGCAGCGCGACGCTGCGGATCGCATCGTCGTTGCCGGGAATCGGGTAGGTGACCTCGTCCGGATCGCAGTTCGTGTCCAGGATCGCGATCACCGGGATGCCGAGCTTGCGCGCCTCGCTGACCGCGATGTGCTCCTTCTTCGTGTCGACCACCCACAGTGCGCTCGGCACCCTGGCCATATCCCTGATACCGCCGAGCGACCGCTCCAGCTTGTCGTGCTCGCGCCTGAGCTGCAGCAGTTCCTTCTTGGTCAGGGTGGAGCCTGCGACATCGTCGAAGTCGATCTCCTCGAGTTCCTTGAGCCGCTGCAGCCGCTTGTAGACGGTCGTGAAGTTGGTCAGCATGCCGCCCAGCCAGCGCTGGTTGACGAACGGCATCCCGACCCGCCGGGCCTGCTCGGCGATGGCCTCCTGGGCCTGCTTCTTGGTGCCCACGTAAAGGACTGAGCCGCCGTGCGCGACGGTCTCCTTGATGAACTCGTATGCCCGGTCGATGAAATCCAGCGATTGCTGGAGGTCAATGATGTAAATCCCGTTGCGCTCGGTGAAGATGAAGCGCTTCATCTTCGGGTTCCAGCGCCGGGTCTGATGACCGAAATGTACGCCGCTCTCGAGCAGCTGCCGCATGGTGACGACCGGTGCCATGCCGGTGTCCTTTCCTGTCGTGCGCCTGGCCCCAGGGCGGAGGCGCGGCTCGGTTGTTCCTGGCGCCCGTACGCCCCCGCCGCGAGATGCTGATCCCGCGGACCGGTGAGGTGCGTTCCGCCGGGGAACCTGCGTTGCTTTCCCTGGCGGCGAGCGGACGCGCGAATTTGCCGGCGCGGCGCGTGCCTGCTGAGCACGGACTGCTCCGGCCGTGCGTAGTCTACATCCCCCTACCCCCCGGTCACTCCGGACCGCGAAGCCGGGCCGCGGGTAGTCAGGCCCTGGGATGCGCCTGCCGGTAGGCGGCCAGCAGCCGCTCGGCGGAGACGTGCGTGTAGATCTGGGTGCTCGCCAGCGATGCGTGGCCCAGGAACTCCTGCACGCTCCTGAGGTCGGCGCCACCCTCCAGGAGGTGGGTGGCGGCGGAGTGCCGCAGGCCATGCGGGCCGGTGTCGGGGGCGGCGGGGACGGCGGCGATCCTGGCGTGCACGACCCGGCGGGCGGTGCGCGGATCCAGCCTGCCGCCCCTGGCGCCGAGGAACAGCGCGCGCCCGCTGCGACCGGTAACGAGCAGCGGGCGGCCAGGCCTGCTGCCAGTGCCGGACGGCGCGGGCGGCGGGCCCGCCCACCGGGACGGTGCGTTGCTTGTTGCCCTTGCCGAGCACACGCACGGTCCTGCGGTCGTCGTCGATGTCGCCGATGTCGATCCCGCACAGCTCGCTGACCCGGAGGGCGGATGCGTAGAGCAGCTCCATGATCGCCGAGTCGCGCCAGTCGAGCGCGGCAGCTACCGGATCCAGCCCGTCTTCGGCATCGCCGCCGCCGGCCGGCTCTCGTTCCGTGATCGTGGAGCCTTTTGAGTGCTGGTCCCCTCGAAACACTCCAAGATCATGGAGTCCTGACCGGTCAGCAGCCGCCGCGTCGAGGACTGCGGCTACCTGGTCGGCGGCCAGCACCTGCGGCAGGTGCGGCCTGGCTTTCGGGGTTCCGAGCTGTGGCCCGGGATCGCCCGGCAGCCAGCCGCGCGCCAGCGCGAAAGCGGTGAACGTCCGTGCCGCGGCGGCCCTCCTGGCCAGCGTGCTGCGGGCCTGCCCGGCCGCATGCTGGGCGGCAAGCCAGCCCCTGATCAACCCGAGGTCCAACTCCGCCAGGTCGGTCATCCCGTCATCCCGGCAGGCGTACTGGAGTAGCGACCTGACGTCGCCGAGGTAGGCACGGACCGTGTGCGCTGACAGGCCGCGCTCCGCGGTGAGATGCTGGTCGAACGCGGCCAGTCGCTGCGCGATACGTTCCGGCAGCGGCTCCTGCATCCCCTAAGTGTCAATCATCCGTCGTCCGGCGGCATGCAGGGCACGCGGACAGCAGTTGGCCGGTTGCCAACGGAGGTGCGCCAACTGGCCAGGGGTTCGCCGGCCGCCGGCGGTTGCCGCCGGCCAGGGATGAGCTGGCCGGCCGGGCTATCAGTCAGTCGGCCAGCGGTAGGAGCCGACCAGGGTCGCGTCAGCCGCAGCGGGCGGCTCCGCGCAGCGGTCGCCGATGTCGCGCTGGAACTCCGCGAACGCGCCGACTTTTTGCAGCGGGTTAACGTCGCCTTCGACCACGGCAACGTGCACGAAGGTCACGCCGTCGGCCAGCAGGAACGTGGCGTACCGCAGGCCGCCGGGATCGTCCCGGGCGAGCTCGGCGTACACCTGCTCAGCCAGCCGCTGGTTCTCCGCCGCGGCCTCCGGCCGCGTCTGGTAACGCACGATGACTGTCTTGCTCATGATGGCCTCCTGTCGGCTGACGGCCGGCTCCGGCCGTTCACTCGTACCTACCGGCCGTCACCAGGAAGTCATCGGCCTGCGGCCGATAAGTTCTGGCCGGAGGGTTGGTATATACAGATGGCGCGCACGCGCCGCCGGCCTGCCCGGCTCAGCCGGCGCTCAGGGGCAGCCACGCACGGCAGCCCCCGTGCGGGCAGCCGGCGCGGCCGGCTAGGGCGGACGGCGATTACGCGACGATCAGCGGGAGCGCGATGACGGCGACGGCAGCGGAATTCACGGACGGCGACGAGTTCGCGCGTCTGATCGGTCCGTTCCGGCGCGAGTTGCTTGCGCACTGCTACCGTATGCTCGGTTCCGTCCACGACGCGGAGGACCTGCTGCAGGAGACGTTCCTGCGCGCGTGGCGCGCGCACGGTGAGTTCGACCTGCGGCGAGCTTCACTGCGTACCTGGCTGTACCGGATCGCGACCAACGCGTGCCTGACCGCCCTGGAGGGCCGCAGCCGGCGCCCGCTGCCTTCTGGCCTCGGCGGCCCGAGCGACGACCCGGACGTGGCCCTGGTCCGGCGGCCCGAGATCCCCTGGCTGCAGCCGATACCCGATGCGCTCATCGGTTACCAGCCTGGCGACCCGGCGAACATCGTGGCGTCGCGAGGAAGCATCCGGCTCGCGTTCATTGCCGCTCTGCAATACCTGCCTGCCCGGCAGCGCGCGGTGCTGATCCTGCGTGACGTGCTCGCCTGGCGGGCTGCCGAGGTCGCCGAGTTGCTCGGCACGACTACGACCGCGGTCAATAGCCTGCTGCAGCGCGCCAGGGCGCAGCTGAACCAGGCATCACCGGTCGAACACGAGATCACCGAGCCTGGTAACGCGGACCAGCGGGCTCTGCTCGACCAGTATGTCGCTGCGCTGGAGAAGGCGGACATGGTCACCCTCATGCGACTGCTGCGCGAGGATGCCGAGCTGGAGATGCCGCCGCACCTGACCTGGTTCGCCGGCCGGGACGCGGTCGCGCGCTTCCTCATTTCCCGTGCCCGCGGCAGCCCCGGACCCTGGCGGATGGCGCTTACCGAGGGCAACGGACAGCCTGCCGTCGCGATGTACCATCCTGACCACGATGGTGTCTACCACGCGCACGGCGTGCAGGTGCTCACCATCGCGGCAACGGCCCAGGGCGCGGCCATCGCGCGGGTCGTGTCGTTCCTGGATCCCACCCTGGTCGCCGCGTTCGGCCTCCCGGAGGAACCAGGACGAGGCTGAGCGCTGACGGCCTGGCCGCTCGGAAGAACCGGATCGGCTGGGCCTCGCGGTGTAATACTTGATCAGCAGGGTCATGGCCGATGTGCTGAGACCGTGTCCTCGCGGCCCAGTTGAGCTGCGAGAGCTCCCCGGGACTGGTGTGGATGACCTCGCTCGCTCACCCGTTGCGGCTGGCCGAAGCCGCCGGGGTGTTGTCGCTGGCTACTGACCTGGCGATGGGTCAGCCGCTGGAGCATGGAATGCGGACAGCGATGCTGGCCGTCCGTACGGCCGAGGAAATCGGCCTGCCAGCAGCAGATCAGGTGACCGTGTTCTATACCGGCGTGCTGCATTTCGCCGGATGCACGGCCGAGAGCGAGATCGACGCACGGTTTTTCGGGGACGAACTGGTGGCGCGGCCGCAGATGATGGCGGCGCAGTTCGGGTCCCGGCTGGAGTTAGTCGCCACCGCGACACGGGTCGCTCACCCGGAGAGCAAGCCGCTGGCCCGGGCGGCAGTGATGACGAGGTCGATGTTTGGCGGCGTGGCGGAGTTCCGCAAGTGGGCTGCCAGCCATTGCGACGTCGCTCGTTTGCTTGGCGCAAGGATGGGCTTCTCCAAGCAGATTCAGCAGGCACTGCGGCACTTGTACGAACGCTGGGACGGCAAGGGCATGCCGGGAGAGCTGCGCGGCGCCCAGATCCCGCTGGCGGTCCGGGTGATGCAAGTGGCGCAGGACGCGGACATGGCCTGGCAACACGGCGGCACCGCGCTTGCCCGCCGCGTGCTGGCCGAACGTGCCGGGTCGGGGCTGGACCCGCAGGTTGCGAGTGCCTGCCTCGCCCTCGGTGACCGCGCGTATGAGGGCTTGGGCGAGCCTTCCATCTGGGCGGACGCGATGGCCGCCGAGCCAGGCCCGCAGCCGATCGTGAGCGAGGAACGACTCGACGCGTGCCTGTCGGCGATCGCGGATTTCGCCGACCTCAAAAGCATGTGGACGGTGGGGCACTCTCGCGGCGTTGCCCAGCTCGCCGAAGAGTCTGCCGTGGTTGCCGGACTTCCTGCCCCGGACGTGCTGCTGCTCCGCCGGGCGGCGCTTGTGCACGACATCGGCCGCGTCGCGGTACCCGTCAGCGTGTGGGCCAAGCCGGGCCCGCTGACCCGCGACGAGCAGGAGCAGGTGCGGCTGCACGCGTATCACAGCGAGCGGGTACTCGACGCTGCTGCCGGGCTGCGCCCGCTGGCGCGCCTCGCCGGATCGCATGGCGAGCGCTGCGACGGGTCCGGCTACCACCGGGGCAGCCGCGCAGGTGACCTGCCGCGTACGGCCTGGCTGCTGGCAGCGGCGGACTGCTACCACGCAATGCGGGAGCCGCGGGCGCACCGGCCCGCTCTGACAGCAACCGCCGCGGCGGATGAGCTTGGCCGGGAAGCGGAGGCAGGCAGGCTTGCCCCGGAGGCAGTCAACGCCGTGCTGACCGCGGCCGGCCAGCCAAATCGGCCAGTGCGCCGACCCGCCGGGCTATCCGAGCGCGAATGCGAGGTGCTCGGCCTCATCGCCCGCGGGCTGGCCACCAAGCAGGTCGCCCGCCGGCTGGGGATCTCCCCGAAGACCTGCGACCACCACATCCAGCGCCTGTACGCCAAGGCCGGCGTCTCCACCCGCGCAGGCGCGACATTGTTCGCGCTGGAGCACGGGCTGGTCAGCTCCGGCTAGATCTGCACCGCCTGGCCGCACCGGCCGGCTGGCCAGCTGGCCGGCTGGCTGCGTGCCACGACGGACGAGAACCGGCTACGGCCGGCTCTAACCGGATTAGGGAATTCTCCCGACTGTCAGCGCCACCCGGCCCTGCCTAGCCTCGGCGTTAACGTCGGCCAGCAGGAGGGGAGATCACGGTGCTGAAGCTGCTGCCAGCCCAGGTACCGTGGTGGCTCGGCGGCCCTGGCTTGGGGTTATGCGTCGTCGCCTTATACGGGCTGGCTAACCGCCGGCTCGGGGTTTCCGGAGCGTGGCTGGCGGCGATAGTCACACCTATCGAGCTCGGGTGCACGAAGCACTGGCGCGGTGCGCAGTGGCGTGCTGAGCGCTGGCAGGCAGAGTTCCTCATCGCGATGGTCGCGGGCGCGCTCGCAGCCGGGCTGCTGAGCTCGGCCACCAGGCTGACCAGTTACCCGGTGCTGTCGCATACTCTGCCCGCCGTGGCCCTGCTGCCGCTGGTAACGGTCGCCGGCCTGGCGCTCGGGTACGGTGCGCGCTGGGCCGGCGGCTGCACGTCCGGGCACGGCATCGCCGGCTGCCCGACGGGCTCTCCGGACTCCCTGGCCGCCACGGGAACGTTCTTCGGCGTAGCGGTCGCCGTGGCCTTCGCTGCGCAGGCCCTGTCTGGCGGCGCGCTGTGAACCGCGGCTCCCGGATCAGCACCGCTGCCGTGGGGGTGATCTTCGGGTTCCTGCTAACTTCCTGCGGGTTCGGCAACTATGCGACCATTCACCAGGCGCTGCTGCTGCGCAGCGGGTACTTGTACGCCGTCTTCGCTTCCGCGATGGTCGTCTCGACCCTCGGCCTGATCCTGCTCCGGCGCGCCGGGACGACGAAGTTCGGTGGTCCGCTGCGGCTTCCGCATCATCCGGCGCGACCCCGACACGTCTACGGCGCCGCCATCTTCGGCGCCGGATTCGGCATCTCCGGCGCCTGCCCGGGCAGCGCCGTCGCCATGGTGGGCACTGGCGGAATGGGCGGACTGCTGGTCCTGGGCGGAATCATCGGCGGCCTGTGGCTCCGCGGCCGGACCGAATCCAGCGCTGCCCCCGAGTTGGCGCTCGGCCAGCTGGGCAGGCAGGCTAGTCAGCCGACCTGGCCGGCTAGTCAGCCGACCTGGCCGGCCAGCCAGCCGGGTAAGCCGGCCGGCCAGCTAGGCAAGCTCGGCCACCCGGGCATTGGACCAGCCGCCGACGCCGTGGCCGGCGACTCGCCGGACGCCGCCCCGGCTGCGGCGGTCAAGGAGGCCAGCGATGCCGCTGCAAGTTAGGGACTTGCCATTGCGCGCAGACGTACGACCCCTGTGCGCGGCCGAGATCACTGCCATCTGCGCCGGCCGCAGGCTCTATCGCACCGACATCATCGGCGCCTCCGCGACCGTCAACACGATTCTGTGTCACACCACCGCCCTCCAACCGCGCGAGCGGCTGGCACTCGACCAGATCGGCAACCGCTCGTTCGGCATCTGCGCCCGCGCCGGGATGCTCTACCAGCAGGCGCTTGATCTCCTTGCAGAACTGTCCGAGCTGTAACTGGCATCGTCTCAAGGCACGGCTCGCACTTGCGCGTCACTGGTCCTTCCTGGCACGCCAGCCCTTGTCACACCGCTCGACGAAGCCGCCGGCGGCCAGTGACCCCAGGCAGCGGATCACCGTGTCCAGGTCGACGCCGGCGGATACCGCGATCGATGCTGGCCCGCCGCCGCCGCGCGCCGGGACAGCCTCCAGCACGGCGCGGGTGACCGGGTCCAGGTCGTCACGCGGTACCGCCGGGCCGATGCGCGTGCCAGGAAGTTCCTCGCCGACCGGGGCGACGTGCTCAAGGACATCGCGGGCGCCGGTCACCAGGACGGCGTCCCATTCCCTGATGAGCTCGTGGCAGCCGGCCGACATTTCCGATGTCACTGGTCCTGGCACGGCCATCAGCGGACGGCGCAGCTCCCTGGCCCTGGCGGCAGTGCTGAGCGCGCCGCTGCGCAGCGCCGCCTCGACCACCACGGTGCCGCGGCTCAGGGCGGCGATCACCCGGTTCCTGACCAGGAACCCCGGCCTCGTCGGCCTGCGGTCCGGCGACATCTCGCTGACCAGGACGCCTTGCGCTGCGATGGCGTCGAAGAGCTGAGCATGCCCTTTCGGGTAGCCATAGCTGAGCCCGCTGGCCAGCACGGCGACCGTGACGCCGTCCGCGGCGAGCGCGCCGCGATGCGCCGCGCTGTCGATCCCGAACGCGCCGCCGGACACGACCGCCCAGCCTCGCTCGGCCAGCGCCGCCGCCATCTCGGTGCCCACATGCGAGCCGTAAGCCGTCGCGGCGCGGGAACCGACGACGGAGATTGAGCGCAGGCAGGCGAAACGGAGGTCGGCATTGCCCCGCAGCCAGAAAGCGAGCGGGCTGGCGTCACCGAGCGCTGCCAGCTGGGTCGGCCATTCATGATCGCCCGGGCAGATCAGCCGGATGCCCTGCTGGCACCACTCGGCCAGGCGGCCGGCCGTCGGCGCCTGGCCGAGCCGAGCCGCCCACCGCCGCAGGGCACGGGCCGAGGCCGCCGCCTGGCGGCCGGCCTGATCGGCCAGCGAATGCTGCCCGGTCACCAGCGCCGTGACTACCTCAGCAGCCGAGCAGCTCCGGAGCAGGGCGCCTAGCACTGGGTCTCCAGGGTCGGCCAGATAGCTGAGCATCGCTCTGGCCAGCCGCTCCTCCTCGCTCACGCCGGTCATGTCGCCGCCCCCAGCCACAGCCCGAGCGCATAGCTGACCTCCGTGATCGTCGGCCTGGCGACATTGGCCAGGTCCGCGACGGTCCAGGACAGCCGGATGACGCGGTCGACGCCGCGCGCGCTGATCTCGCCCAGGTCCATCGCCCGTTCCAGCGGGGCGAGCGCGCCGGGCGCTGGCGCGTAGCTGCGCCGTAACTCGCTGCCGGGAATCTCGGCATTGAGCCGCCAGCGGGTGCCGCGCAGCCGGAACCCGGTCCGCTGCCTGGCCAGTTCCACCCGCTTGGCCACCACCGCGCTGGGCTCGGTGAACTGCCGGTCACTGAGCAGCTCTGCCCGGCCGACCGGCAGGAACTCCACCTTCACGTCCACCCGGTCGAGCAGCGGCCCGGACAGCCTGGCCAGGTACCTGCGGCGGACGGCAGGCGGGCAGTTGCACGCCGCCCTGGCCGCCGCTGACCCCATCGGCACGCCGGGTCCGGTCGACCGGGCGCACGGACACGGGTTGGCCGCGAGCAGCAGCGTGAACCTGGCCGGGAACCGCGCCGTCAGGCCTGATCTGGCTACTACCACTTCGCCAGACTCCAGCGGCTGACGCAGCGCATCGAGAACGTCCCTGGCGAATTCCGGCGCCTCGTCGAGGAAAAGGCAGCCGTGATGCGCCAGTGACGCGGCGCCGGGCCGGATGATCCCGCTGCCGCCACCGACAATCGCGGCCTTCGTCGCGGTGTGGTGCGGCGCGCAGAACGGCGGCTGGCTCAGCAGCGGGCTGCCAGGTGGCAGCGTCCCGGCAACCGAGTGAATCGCCGTTACCTCAAGCGCTGCCGCGGGCTCGAGTCGCGGCAGGATCGTCGGAAGCCGTTCAGCAAGCATCGTCTTGCCCACGCCCGGCGGCCCGAGCAGCAGCAGATGGTGCCCGCCGGCCGCGCAGATCTCGGCGGCTCGCCGTGCGGTCGGCTGTCCCACCAGCTCAGCCAGGTCGCGGCCGGGAGCATCCGGCCGCGCCGGGCCGACGCCGTCTAGCGGCAGCGAGCCGCCCTGCCAGATTGTCGCGCCCTCGGTGCCTTCCGCGGGGCAGCCTTCGCGCAGCCAGCCGAGCAGCGAGCCGAGGCTGGCCGCCGCGAGCACCCGGATCCCCGGCACCAGAGCCGCCTCCGGCGCGTTGTCCGCTGGCACGACTACGGTGCCGAATCCGGCGGCTACCGTGGCGGCCACCGCGGGCAGGACGCCCCGGACCGGCCGCAGCCGGCCGTCGAGTCCCAGCTCGCCGATGAACATCAGGCCGGTCAGGCTCGCCGCGGGCAGCACTCCGGCCGCGCCGAGGATTGCCACCGCGATTCCTGCGTCGAAGCTGCTGCCGCGCTTGGGCAGGCTGGCCGGCGACAGGCCTACCGTGATCCGGCGCTGCGGCCATGCCTCCTTGCTGTTGATGATCGCCGACCGGATCCGGTCCCTTGCTTCCCGGAGCGCGGTATCGGGCAGGCCCACCAGGAGCAGCCCGACCAGGCCATTCTCGATGTCCGCCTCAATCTCGACCGGGTGTCCCTGGACGCCCACCAGCGCGATCGAGTGCGTCCTGGCCAGCGGCACCCTAGCCCACCCCCCGGACATGCTCCACGGTGAACTCACCAGTCTCGGACCGCAGCACGCCCAGGACATCGACGCGGATCTCGTCAAACAAGATCCCGTGCGCGACGATCCAGCGGACCGCAAGCCGCCGAAGCCGGCTGCGCTTCTGCCTGCTGATGGCCTCTAACGGCGTGCCGTACCTGACACCCGAGCGGGTCTTCACCTCGCAGACGACCAGGGCCCGCCGATCGGCGGCCACAATGTCGATCTCGCCATCGGCGCAGCGCCAGTTCCGGTCGAGTATCCGGAAGCCAGCCCGTTGCAGGTACTCCGCGGCGACCTGCTCGCCCTGCTTGCCCAGCACATCCTTGGCATTCAACTCACACCACCTCCGGCACCGACGGTGCCGGATTGGGACGTGCCGTGTTGAAGATCATTTACGGCTGTGGGCGGGCCGCGGCGGGGGCCTGCCGCGGGGGATGAAGACGCCAGACTGTCAGTGCCCCCGGCTTAGATGCCCCTGGGCTTTGCTGCCGCGGCATCTTGCCGATAGGTGACTGAGCCGCCTAGGAGAAGCCCTGCTCCTTCTCCTCAGGCAGCTGCAGGTCGCTCTTGGCGAGTTCCTCGATGTTGACGTCCTTGAAGGTAACAACCCGAACATTCTTGACGAACCTCGCAGGCCGGTACATATCCCACACCCAGGCATCCTGCATGGCGACCTCGAAGAACACTTCGCCGTTGTCGGCCGTCCGGACGTTGAGCTCGACCTGGTTCGTGAGGTAGAAGCGCCGCTCGGTCTCGACCACGTGGGTGAACAATCCGACGACGTCGCGGTACTCGCGGTAGAGCTGAAGCTCCATCTCGGTCTCATACTTCTCGAGATCTTCAGCGCTCATGCTCTCCCCTCCTGACCGGCCCGTACCCGGGAGCACGGCCGGCGATGAGGTCAACCATAGGTCCATTCTCCCCCAGCATTAGCCGCGTCTCCGCAGCGCGCGTGCGGCATGAGGCTATCCGCCCGGCTGCCCTGCGACCGCCCACTCCGGAGCCTGGCCGTCCAGGCCGCCTTCGCGGAAATCGTCCGGGCCGCCGTCCCGGATATCAGCGAGGCTGTCTGCGCAAACGTTGCCGGGGCGGTCCTGGATATCGCCGGCTCCGGCTGGCACCGCGGCCCGTCCGGCCCCGGCCGCAATCACGTTGGCGAAGGAGTAACGGTGCTCGGGGCACGGCCCGTGCGCGGCGAGCGCGTTCATGTGCACCCGGGTGGAGTAGCCCTTGTGCGCGGCAAACCCGTACACCGGGTAACGCTCTTCCAGGGCAGTCATGATCCGGTCCCTAGTCACCTTGGCCACCACGGACGCAGCCGCGACGCAGGCGGCCACCTCGTCGCCCTGCCACATGGCCAGGGCGGGCACGGCCAGGCCGCGCACCGGGAACCCGTCGGTGAGGACGTAGCCGGGCCGGCAGGAAAGCCCGGCCAGCGCTCGCCGCATCCCGGCCAGGTTGCAGACGTGCAGGCCGAGCCGGTCGATGTCGGTGGGCGGGATCACGACCGCGTGCCATGCGATGGCCGAACCAAGCACCTGCTGGTAGGCGAGCTCGCGGGTGGCCGGCGACAACGCCTTGGAGTCCGCCACCTCGGTCAGGCTGCTGAGCCTGCGCGGGTCGAGGATGACGGCGGCGACCACCAGCGGTCCCGCGCAGGCGCCGCGGCCCGCCTCGTCGATGCCAGCCACCGGCGAGAGCCCGGCCCGCGCCAGTACGCGCTCGTACCCTGTCAGCCCCGCGGTGCGCCGCGGGGTGAGGCCGGGATGCCGCCATTGTGAACCGTGCATGAGCTCACCGGGCCGCCCGGCGACACCGGCGCCCGCGCATCCGCCGCCGAAGCCGCCGCTGCAGGAAGGTCACCGGAAGTGCCCCGGCGAAGCCGAGCTCAACCGGCAGAAACGGAGCCGTCGGTGTCAGCGCAGCTGGCTGGCCGGCCGCTCCGGGGGCGGCTGCGGCTGCCTTTCCGCCGTCGATGCCAGGCTGCCCGAACGTGGCCGGGATCGGCAGGATGCGCCACCTGCTCGGCGGCCAGACGATCATGAAGGCACGGCCGACTACCTGGCTCTCCGGAACCGTCCCGCCGCCAGGGAAATCAATATGCCCGCGTGAGTCGTAGGACACGAAGCGGTGATCGCCCATCACCCACAGCCGCCCGGGCGGCACCTTGACGCTGAAGTGCGTCGTCGACGGCAGGTTACCCGGGTACAGGTAGGACTTCTCGTGCAGCGGGACGCCGTTGACCGTGATGAGGCCGGCCGAGGTGCAGCAGGTGACGCGGTCACCGGGCACGCCGATCACCCGCTTGATGTAGTCCTGCTGGCCCGGCGCGGTGCCGAACAGCCCGATGATCGACCGGAACAGCGGGAGCAGCGCCGCGTCGTACAGCCGTACCAGCGGGTCGGAGCTGGCCTTGGTCGCCGCAGGCAGCGGGTTCCAGGAGCCTGCGCCGTTGAAGACGACGATGTCGCCCGGCTGGATCGAGCGGAAATGATAGACGAGCTTGTTAACCAGTACCTTGTCGCCGACGTCGAGCGTCTGCTCCATCGAGGGCGACGGTATGTAGAAGGCCTGGACGACGAAGCTCTTGATCAGCAGGGCGATGACCAGTGCGATGACGATCAGGACCGGCAGCTCGCGCCAGAACGACTTGCTCTTCGGCTTGGCCGGTCCTGCTTCCTGCTCAGCGCCTGGCGGGATGTCCTTGCCAGGCACGGGTGCGTCCGGTCCGCCTTCTGGACTCGTCCCGGGCTCGCCCGGCAGGGGCTGGCCCGGCCCGGACGGGTCGGTGGCGGCCGGATCGCCGGCCGCGGGCGCCGCGCTGGCGCCCGCTCGCTCGCCGCCCTGGCCCGTCTCGGTCAAGGCCCGGTCATGGGTGCTCTGATCGTCCGTCATCGGATCGAGCCTAACCCGGCCAGCAGGCACTAACGATGCCAGCGCAGCGGGCCGCGGAAAGTCGGCGCGGCCAGGTCCCGGCGCTATCGCCATTCACCGAACAGTGCTGCGCGGGCACCTAGCGCGCCGGTACGTCGCGACGTTCCCTGATCCTGGCCGCCTTGCCGCGAAGCGAGCGGAGGTAGTACAGCTTGGCGCGGCGAACCCGGCCACGGCTGACCACCTCGATCCTGTCGAGCGACGGGCTGTGCACGGGGAAGGTGCGCTCGACCCCCACGCTGTAGCTGATCTTGCGGACGGTGAAGGTCTCGCGCGCCCCGCCGCCCTGGCGGCGGATGACGACGCCCTGGAACACCTGGATCCTTGACCGGCTGCCTTCAACGACCCGGACATGCACCCTGAGGGTGTCGCCGGGCCGGAACTCCGGGATGTCCGAACGGATCTGCGCCTGCTCAAGCTCGGCTATGGCGGTGTGCATCGCTGTGGTTCCTCAGTCGTTCATCACGCGCACGCCTGCAAGAGCGCGGCTTCGGTCTCTTCGGTAAGGGCGGCAAGCCCTCAGGCACGCCCCGGCTGAGTCAGCCTATGCGGAGCGGCGGCTTTCAGTGTGCCACATCTTCGCCACTGACCGGAAAGCCAGCCTCGGAGAGCAGCTTGCGGTCCCGGGCGTCGAGCGGCGTGGTTCCGCCTTGAGCGGCGGAGCCAGCCTCGGGGGCCTGCCCGGCCACCAGCCGGGCGGCAAGGTCGGGACGGTTGGCGGCGGTTACCCGCAGCGCGCAGTCACGGCGCCACCTGGCGATCGCGGCGTGATCCCCGGACAGCAGCACCGGCGGCACCTCGCGCCCGCGCCAGATCCGCGGCCTGGTGTATACCGGGCCCTCGATCAGCCCGTCCATCGGGCCGCCGCCGCCGCCGAACGAGTCATCTGCGGCCGACTGCGCGTTGCCGATGACCCCGGGCAGCAGCCGGGCGATGGCCTCGGTCATCACGAGCACCGCGGTCTCGCCTCCGGCCAGCACATAATCGCCGATGCTCACCTCATCGACGGGCATCCGGGCGCGGGCATCCTCGACGACGCGGGCGTCGATGCCCTCATACCGGCCGCAGGCGAAAATCAGCCGCGGTTCGCGCGCGTACCGAGCCGCCATCCGCTGGGTGAAGGGAGTACCGGACGGGCTTGGGCACCACCAGCCTGGCCGGGCCTGCGGCCTGCCCGACGGCATCCAGCGCCTCGCCCCACGGGGCCGGCTTCATCACCATGCCGGGGCCGCCGCCGTAGGGCGCGTCATCCACCGAGTGATGCACGTCGCTGGCCCAGTCCCGCAGGTCGTGCACGCAGAAGGTGATGTCACCGCGCTGCGCTGCCTTGCCGATCAGCGAGACCCCGAGCGGCGCGAAGTACTCAGGGAAGATCGTGATGATGTCGATGCGCATATCTGGACCTCCTCCGGTGCCCTGACCGCCGCCGGCCCCGTGGGTGTGCGCATTGACGGGCCGGTGCCGCCAGCGGTGCGCACATCCACAGGGCGAGTCGGTCAGCCCGGCCGCTGGCCTGCCCGGCAGCATTCGCGTCGCCACCGAGCCTGGCCGCTAGCCTGTCCGGCCATGCTCGCGGCTGCCCGGCTGGCCGGCCGAGCGGACCAAGCCAGGGTCGAGCAGTCCTGGCGGTGGATCGATCAGCAGATGCCCGGCCGCGATGTCAACCTCGGGCACGATCGCGGTCACGAACGGGATGAGAACGTCCGCGGACGACTCCGGCCCGGACTTCATCACCAGCAGATCCTGGCCGTGATGCAGCACATCGCTGACCGTACCGACCAGTTCCCCGGCGGTGGTGAAGACCTCAAGCCCGATCAGGTCATGATCGTTGAACTCATCGGGATCTTCCGGCGGTCCCACGTCCGCCGAGTCGACCACCAGGAGCGTGCCGGTGAGGTTCTCAGCGTGGCTCCGGTCAGTGGCGCCCGCGAAGGTGACCAGCAGCCGGCCCGAGTGCCATCGGGTCGACAGCACGGTCAGCGGGCCGGCGTCGGCGGGCTCGGTCGCCAGGACTGAGCCCGCCGCGAACCTCCGGCCGGGATCATCGGTGCGGACCTGGACGGTCACCTCACCGCGTATCCCGTGCGGCCTGCCTACCCGGCCGACGACTAGCTGCATGCCCGGCTAGCGGATCTCGTCGACATCCAGCAAGTCGACCCGGACATAGAGGTTACCGGCCAGGGAGTTGATGACGGTCCGGAGCGCCCTCGCGGTCCGCCCGCCGCGGCCGATGACCTTGCCGAGGTCCTCCGGATGAACGCGGACTTCGAGTGCCCGGCCCCGGCGCAGCCCGCGGCTCTCGACCCGGACGTCGTCCGGGTATTCCACGATGCCCTTGACCAGGTGCTCCAGGGCCTCCTCGAGCACGTCAGCCCTCGCTGTCCGGCTCGCTTGAGCCCGCCGCGCTCGCGTCTGCGCTGGCCTGCGCGGCCGCGTCGGCATTGGCATCGATCTCCGGCTCAGCGGCCTCGCTGCCGGCCTTCTCCTCGCCGTCGGCCTGCTCCGGGCCGGACCCGGCACCCGCGGCATCGGCTTCGCCGGTCGAGGACTCCGGGTCGGCCCCAGGCCCTGCCTCAGCCGGATCGGCTGCCTTCGCGGCAGGAGCAGCGTCCGCTGCCTCTGTGGTGCCGGCGTTCGACGCTGCCTCCGTGTCGGCGGCCTTGGCGTCGGCGGCCTTGGCGTCGGCGGCCTTGGCGTCGGCTGCCTTGGCCGACTCGGCGTCCGCCTTCGATTCGGCCTTGGCCGTGTCGGCCGCCTTGACCGTATCGGCCGCCTTGGCCGTGCCGGTCACCTTCGGCTTATCCGGCTGGTCGGCTGCCTTTGCCTGCTTCGCCGGCTTCTCGGCCTTGGCCGTGGACTTCGCCGCGGGCTCCGCCTTTGCGGTGTCACCGGCCTTGCCCTTCGCCCGTCCCTTGGGGCTGGCGGCGGCGTCGCCTAGTGTCTCCTGCACCGCAGCGGCGAAGATTTCCTTCCTGTCCTCCTTCGGGGCCGCCGTCCGCAGCGTCCCCTCCGTTCCCGGCAGGCCCTTGAACTTCTGCCAGTCGCCGGTGATCTCGAAGATCTTCCGGACCGGGTCAGTGGGCTGCGCTCCGACGGACAGCCAGTGCTGCGCCCGGTCAGAGTCGACCTCGATGAACGACGGCTCGGCCTTCGGGTGGTATTTGCCGATCTCTTCGATCGCCCGGCCATCCCGCTTGGTGCGAGCGTCGGCGACGACGATCCTGTAATAGGGCGCCCTGATCTTGCCCAGGCGCTTCAACTTGATCTTGACAGCCACGGCTGTGGTCTTCTCCCAGCGGATTCGGGTGCGGGCGGCGAGTACGCCGGGTGGGGACCGGCTGCGCAGCCTGGATGGGTGCGGCGCGGCGAGCTAGAGAGGGTCTCGCCGTGCCGACAGTTGCGGTCACATTGTGCCAGACGCTCTCCGCTGCAGCGTAATTACCGGTTCGGCGGGAGCGCGAATGTCCGCTGGCATCGGGTACGGGCCTGCTACCTGCCCTTTTTGCCAGGACGGCCGCGACGGCCTGGCAGCGGCCCGCGGAGCCCGGGCGGAAGGTTCTGCGGCGGGCCGGCCGACCCGCCGTGCTGCGGTCCGGTGGGCAGCCGGAACGTGTGGCCGCCGGGAAGGCTGCCAGGCAGCCCGCCGGGGATGCTCCCGGGCAGCCCGCCCGGCGCTGCGCCGGGATAACCGCCAGTGCCGCCCGGCAGGGCGTCCGGCGGCGCGCCGCCGGGGCCGTCCGGCTTCCCACCTGCGGGCCTGCTGCCGGACTTGCCGCCGGGAGCGCCACCGGGACGGCCGCCCTTCGGCTTCTTCTTCGCCTTCTTGGTGCCCTTCTGCGCCCGCCGCATGCCAGGTATCCCTGGCATGCCGGGCATCCCGCCGCCCATCATCTGGCGCATCATCTTCTGGCCCTCGAGAAACCGCACGATCAGGTTGTTGACCTCGCCGACCGTGACGCCGCTTCCGGCTGCGACACGGGCCCGTCTCGACCCGTTAATAATCTTGGGATTGCGGCGCTCCTGGGGCGTCATCGAGTTCACGATCGCCGCCGCGCGGTCCAGGTCCTTGTCGCTGACCTGGCTAAGCGCCTCGCGGTTCTGCGCAGCGCCGGGAAGCATGCCGAGCAGGTTTCCGATCGGACCGAGCTTGCGCACCATAGCGAGCTGCTCGACGAAGTCCTCCAGGCTGAAGCCCTCGCCGGAGGCCAGCTTCCCGGCCATGGCGGTGGCCTGGTCCTCGTCGAACGTCCGCTCGGCCTGCTCGATCAGCGTGAGCACATCGCCGAGGTCGAGGATCCGCGACGCCATCCGGTCGGGGTGGAAGAGGTCGAAGTCCTCTAGTTTCTCTCCGGACGAGGCGAACATCACCGGGCGGCCGGTGAGCTGGGCAATCGACAGCGCCGCGCCGCCGCGCGCGTCGCCATCCAGCTTGGTGAGGACCACGCCGTCGTAGCCGACGCCATCCAGGAATGCCTGCGCCGTGATCACCGCGTCCTGGCCGATCATGGCATCGACCACGAACAGGATCTCGTCCGGATCGACTGCGTCCCTGATGCCGACGGCCTGGCGCATCATCTCCTCGTCAATGCCGAGGCGGCCCGCGGTGTCGATGACCACGATGTTGTGCAGGCGGTGCCGGGCCTCGTCCAGTGACTGGCGTGCCGCCTCGACCGGGTCTCCCACGCCATTGCCGGGGAAGGGGGCGAACACCGGCACCGCGGCGCGCTCGCCAAGCACCTGAAGCTGCTGCACGGCGTTGGGCCGCTGCAGGTCAGCGGCAACGAGCAGCGGGGTATTGCCCTGTTCACGCAGCCAGAGCGCGAGCTTCGCCGCGAGCGTGGTCTTGCCGGAGCCTTGCAGGCCGGCCAGCATGATCACGGTCGGCGGCACCTTGGCGAACCGCAGCCGCCGGGTCTCGCCGCCGAGGATGGTGATGAGCTCCTCGTTGACGATCTTGATGACCTGCTGCGCCGGGTTCAGCGCCGCGGCAACCTCTTCGCCCGACGCGCGCTCCTTGACCTGCGCGATGAAGGTCCGGACAACCGGCAGCGCCACATCCGCCTCGAGCAGCGCGATCCTGATCTCGCGGCAGGTGGCATCGATATCGGCGGCCGACAGCCGCCCGTGCCCGCGCAGCGAGGAGAAGACCTGGGTGAGCCGGTCGGAAAGAGTCTCGAACACGTATTGGCTGCCGTTCTCGTGCAGGTGCCAGGGGTCAGCGGCGCCAGGCGCCGTGAATCATCACGGCTGGCTTGCGCACGGCCTCGCGCCTGGCCGGCACGGCACACCTGAGAGCCGCGCTCGCCATCACCAGGTTATCGTCTCGACGGCGGCACCGGGCCGGCCCGCGAGATGGCCGCTAGTCGCCGAGAATGGCGTCCACGAACGTCTCGGGCTCGAACGGCGCCAGGTCGTCGGGGCCCTCGCCGAGCCCGACGAGCTTCACCGGCACGCCAAGCTCGCGCTGCACGGCGATCACGATGCCGCCCTTGGCCGTGCCGTCCAGCTTGGTCAGCACGATGCCGGTGACGTTCACCGCCTCGCCGAAGACCCGGGCCTGGCGCAGGCCGTTCTGCCCGGTGGTCGCGTCGAGCACGAGCAGCACCTCGTCCACTGTCGCCTGCCGTTCGATCACTCGCTTGATCTTGCCGAGCTCGTCCATCAGCCCGGTCTTGGTGTGCAGCCTGCCCGCCGTGTCCACGATGACGGTGTCAACGGACAGCTCGATGCCCTCCTTGACCGCCTCGAACGCCACGCTGGCCGGGTCGGCGCCCTCCCGGTCAGAGCGGACGGTCCGGGCACCGACCCGTGCCCCCCAGGTCTCCAGCTGGTCGACGGCGGCGGCCCGGAAGGTGTCAGCCGCGCCGAGCAGCACGGTGCGCCCGTCGCCGACGAGCACCCGTGCGAGCTTGCCGCAGGTGGTGGTCTTCCCGGTGCCGTTGACGCCTACCACGAGCAGCACCGCAGGGACGGTGCCGTGCCGCGCGGTGCGCAGCGACCGATCCAGGTCCGGGTCGACCGCCGTGATCAGCTCCGCCCGGAGCAGGGGCCGGACGTCCGCGGCGTCCCGGCTGCCGGTGACCCGCACCTCGGTGCGAAGGTGCTCGACGAGCTCACGCGCCGGGGTCACACCCATGTCGGCCGTGATCAGCGTGTCCTCGATCTCCTCCCAGGTCTGGTCGTCGAGGCGGTCGCGGGCGAGCAGGCCGAGCAGCACGGTGCCGAACGCGGACTGTGACCTGGCCAGCCGACCGCGCAGCCGGACCATCCGGCCGGCCGACGGCGGCGGCGCGGGCTCGACCGGCGCCGCAGGCGCCTCCGGCACTGTTTCCACGGCCGGCGCCGTGGCGGTGGCCGCTCCGGCCGAGTCCTGGGTGGCGGTGCCAGCCTGGCCGGCCGGCCGGCCGCTCCGCGGGCGGTGCCGGGGGCAGCCCGACTGCGGCGCGGGCGGACCAGCAGGAAGATCCCGGCGGCGGCGAGCACGACAACGAGGGCGATGACAATGATCAGGTATTCCATGACGGCCCCAGTCTGGCAGACTTACAGCGGCGTGCCGCACGTGGTGGATTGCGCGTTCGCGCACCATCGAAGGTGTGCGATCGCGCGATCCACCACCATCCGGCGGGGGCCGGGACGACCTGGGGAGGGCCGGAGGCACCCCGCGGGGGCTGGGGACTACCTGGCGGGCGACTGGCGCACCCGGGAAAGAGCTTTGGACCGCCGGGCGAGGGCGGATGCAGCGGTCAGGCGCTCTCGCGCTCCCGCAGCCGCTGGCTGACTACGGTAGACACCCCGTCACCGCGCATGCTGATGCCGTACAGCGAGTCCGCGACCTCCATGGTCCGCTTCTGGTGCGTGACGATGATCAGCTGCGAGCTCTCCCGCAGTTCGTCGAAGATCTGCAGCAGCCGCTGCAGGTTCGAGTCGTCGAGCGCGGCCTCGACCTCGTCAAGCACGTAGAACGGCGATGGCCGGGCCTTGAAGATGGCGACGAGGAAGGCGATAGCGGTCAGCGCCCGTTCGCCGCCGGACAGCAGCGACAGCCGCTTCACCTTCTTGCCCGGCGGCCTGGCCTCGAAGTCGATGCCGGTGCTGAGCATGTCGTCGGGCTCGGTCAGCACCAGCCTGCCCTCGCCGCCGGGGAACAGCGTGCTGAAGATGCGCTCGAACTCCCGCGCGGTGTCCTCGTAGGCAGCGGCGAACACCTGCTGCACCCGGTCGTCGACCTCCTTGATCACGGTCAGCAGGTCGCGGCGGGTCTTCTTGAGGTCCTCGAGCTGGGTGACGAGGAAGGCATGCCGCTCTTCGAGCGCCGCGAACTCCTCCAGCGCGAGCGGGTTCACCTTGCCGAGCTGGTCGAGCAGGCGCTGGGCTGCCTGGGCCCGCCGCTCCTGGACCGCCCGGTCGTACGGCAGCGGCGGCTGGGACTCGTCGGCCTGCGGAATGCCGATGCCCGGGCCGTACTCGGCGGTCAGCGTCTCGGCGTCAACCGCGAACTCGTCAGCCGCGCGGGCGGCGACCTGCTCGAGCCGCATCCGCCGGGAGGCCCTGGCGATCTCCGCGCCGTGCGCGCTGTCGACCACCTTGTCGAGCTCGCCGGACAGCTCCCTGATCTGCTCCCTGACCGCCTTCAGCTGGTCGCCGCGCCCTCTGCTGGCCTGCTCGGCGGCCTGCCGGTCGGCGTCGGCCACCGACCGCGACTGCTCGATCCTGGAAACGCGCGAAGCTTGCCCCAGCCGCCACCGCGCCGGCCAGCGCCGCCTCCTGCTCGCGCCGGATGCGCCTGGCCTCGGCCCGCTGCCTGGCCTGGCGCTCGGCGACGGCGGCGGCGGCCAGCGCGTCAGCCCGCCCGGTGATGGCCCGCAGCCGCTCCTCGATGGTCCGGACGTCCAGCCGGGCGTCCATCTCGGCGTTCCGCGCGGCGACCGCCAGCCCGGCGAGCCTTTCCCGGTTCGCGCGGGCCTCCTCGCCGGAAGCCGGCCGGCCGGACTCCGCGGCCCTGGCGGCCTCGGCGCCCGCTTCGGCCGCGGCCAGGGCATGCGCCAGCTCGGCCAGCCTGGCCTGGTCACGCTCCCTGGCCTGGTCGGCCGCAGTGATCCCGGCGGCCAGCCTGCCGACCTCGTCACTGGCGGCCTTGGCCGCGCCGGCCAGCGTGCCGAGCCGACCGGAGATCTCCGCCGCGGCGGCATCCGCCTGCTGCAGCCCGGCCAGCGCCTCGGCGGCGGCCCGGCGGGCGCTGTCCTCCTCGTCGGCCGCGTCCGCGAGATCCCGCTCGGCCCGCTGGCAGCTGCTCTCCGCCTCCCGCAGCGCCGCAGCGGCCTCCTGCGCGGCCGCGCGCATGCCGATCAGGCTTGGGGCCCCGGCCGACCCGCCGCGTGCCCAGTGCGCGCCGATCAGATCGCCGTCGAGGGTCACCACCCGCAGCCGCGGATGCGCCCGCAGCAGGCCGAGCGCGGATTCCAGGTCGGCGGCGACGGCGACGCCCGCCAGCAGTTCCTCTACTGCCAGGGCGAGCTCGCCGGGGGCCTTCACCAGGTCCAGGGCGCGCCGGACGCCGGGCGGCACGGGCACGCCGGGCCCGGCTGCCGCGGCCGGGCGCGGCCGCCCCGGCCCGCTGCCCGTGCGGCCGGCGGCGGCGATCACCAGGTCAGCCCGGCCGATATCCGCGGTCTTCAGCGCGGCGAGGATCGACACCGCATCGTCCAGCCCGGATACCGCAATCGCGGCTGGCCGAGGCGCCGAGCGCAGCGGCGATCGCGTCAGCGGCGCCGTCTTCCACGGTCAGCAGCGCGGCGAAGGCGCCGAGCACGCCGCTGAACTTGTCCCGCCCGGCCAGCAGCACGCCGGACGCGTCCGCGCCGCGGGCTACCGCCTCCTGCAGCGCCTCGGCACGTGCGCGCAGCGCCGCCCGCCGGTCGCTGGCCGCGCGCTCGGCCGCGCGCCGCGCGGTGACCCTGGCGGTCGCCTCGGCAAGCGCCGCCTTGCGCCCGCTCGTGCGCCGCGGCCAGGTCGGCCCGGCCCTCGTCCCGGCCGGACACCAGATCCTGTACCTGCGCCGTACTGCTGCCTGGGCTGCTCGGCGCGGGACTCGGCCTGGGCCAGCGCCTCGGCCAGGCGGCCTGCCTCGTCTTCAGCGGCGGCCGCCTTGGCGCGCGCCGCCTCCACCTGGCCGCGCAGCCGGGCGAGCTGCTCGGCGCGGGCAACGGCGGACCTGGCGTCCGCGGCCAGCTGCCGGTCGGTCTCGACCAGGCCGGCCTCGGCGTCGGTGCGCTCCTGCAACGCGGCGGCAAGCCGCTCGCGGGCCGCGGCGAGCCGCTCGCCGAGTGCCGCCTCCTGCTCGCGCAGGCCCGCCGCCTCCCGGTCAAGCTCGTCCGGATCCCGCCCGGGCCGCTGCGGCTCGGGCGGCGCGGTCAGGTGCCGGTGCCGTTCGGCCGGCCAGCCCGTGCACGCCGCGCAGCCGCTCGGCCAGGCCGGAGAGCGCGAACCAGGCATGCTGGGCCGCCGCGAGCCGCGGCGCATGCTGCTGCTCGGCCAGGTCAAGCTCGGCCTCAAGCGCGCGCGCCTGCGCGAGTCCGCTGCTCCAGCACCGCCCGCCGGGCCGCGGCCGCGGCCTCGTCCGACTCGTCCCGCTCGAGCTCGGCCGCCACGGTGACGTAGTCGTCGGCGAGCAGCCGCAGCCGGGCGTCGCGCAGGTCAGCCTGGATGACCGCGGCCCGGCGGGCGATCTCGGCCTGCCGGCCGAGCGGCTTGAGCCGGCGGCCGAGCTCGCCGGTAAGGTCGACCAGCCTGGTCAGGTTGGCCTGCATGGCGTCCAGCTTGCGGAGCGCCTTCTCCTTGCGCTTGCGGTGCTTGAGCACCCCGGCCGCCTCCTCGATCAGTGCCCGGCGGGCGTCCGGCCCCGCGTTCAGCACCTCGTCCAGCTGGCCCTGGCCGACGATGACGTGCATCTCGCGGCCGAGCCCGGTGTCGGAGAGCAGTTCCTGGACGTCGAGCAGCCGGCAGTGGTCGCCGTTGATCGCGTACTCGCTCTGGCCCGACCGGAACAGCAGCCGGCTGATCGTGACCTCGGCATAGTCGATCGGCAGCGCGCCGTCGCTGTTGTCGATGGTGAGGGTGACCTCGGCGCGGCCGAGCGCCGGGCGGCCGGCGGTGCCGGCGAACACGACGTCCTCCATCTTGCCGCCGCGCAGCGGCTTGACGCCCTGCTCCCCCATCACCCAGGAGAACGCGTCAACGACGTTGGACTTGCCCGATCCGTTCGGGCCGACGACACAGGTGATCCCAGGCTCGAAGCGCAGCGACGTGGCCGAGGCGAACGACTTGAACCCACGCAAGGTGAGGGTTTTCAGGTACACCCGCCGGTTTTCCCCTCCTCAGCCGCCGCCTGCCAGCGCGGTGACCAGGGCAGCTGTCGTCCCCGGCCGGGCTGCTGCCGTCGCGCTCGACCGTGCCTGCGCGCCGCGTGGTGCGTCCCGCCAGGGCTGCCCGGAACCGGCCAGCCTTCCCGCACCATACCGCGAACGGCGTTTGTTTCCTGGGATTCGCGGCCGGCCAGCCAGCGTCGGCACCCGCCGCGGCGCGGTTGGCGCCGGACGATGCGAGCATGGTTTAACGCGGTTCTGGCCAGATCCGGACAGCACGGTACCCGGCCGAACGGTGCCGCTCGAAGGAACGGTGCCATCGAAGGAACGGTGCCGCTAGAAGATCGCCATTGATCGCGAGACGTACAGCGGGGACGCCTGTTCTCCTGGCATCCCCGCTGTACTTTGTGGCCAGCGGGCGCTCGTCTAGGTGAGCGCGGGCTCGCGGACCGGGATCAGCAGGTCCTGGCCGACTTCCGCCGCCAGTGCATCGTTTTCTTCCTGGAGCCTGACAAGCGCAGCCTCCAGGTCACGCACTCGCTGCTGAAGGCGGCGCATCTCAGAGATCATGCGCGGATCCGGGCCGCCGACGTGGCCGAGTATAGCCTTCGCCATTGTAAAAGGTCCTCCACACTGAGTGACCAGAGTGGGCGCGCACGCGTTATCGCGTAAAGACACGCAGCATTACGCGCAGGTAACGCCTCCATGGTCCCACCGGCCGGGGTATCCGGTCAAGTTGACAGAACATGCAGGTCACAAGGCCGACCTGGAGGTACGCCACCGGCTGGGATTGCATCACCGCTCGGTGAAGTCGGTAATGCCACCGCGCGGGTTGTCCCAGCGCTGGGTTACCCGGGTGATCCGGCCCGGCGTTCCTGGGCCCGCCAGCAGGGCGAAGAATTCGCGGCAGCGCGCTGCCGTGCCCTCGGCGACGACCTTCACCCTGCCGTCCTCGAGGTTTTCCGCCGAGCCGACCAGGCCGAGTTCCACCGCCCGGGCCCGGATCCACCAGCGGAGGCCGACGCCCTGGACGTGGCCGGCCAGCCATGCGGTGAGCCTGGCGCGGCGCTTCGCCTGCGCTGTCCGGCGCAGCACCGCCGTCCGGCGCACCACCGCCGTCCGGCGCACCACCGCCGTCCGGCGCAGCACCGCCGTCCGGCGCAGCACCACCGGCCAGTGCAGCGCGGCCGGGCAGATCGTGGCCGGCCAGTGGCCGGCCAGGTCACCGTCTGGCTCATCGCCACCGGCCAGGTCATCGTCTGGGCGGGCGTCGCCGGGCTGATCGACGCTCATCTCACCACCGGGCCCGTCGCGGCCGGGGCTGGCAGCGCGGGCAGCTGAACGACGACCGGTTCATGAACGGGTCACGCCGCACCGGGGTGCCGCACCGGGGGCAGGGCTGGCCGGCCTTGCCGTATACGGCGAGTGACCGCTCGAAGTAGCCGCTCTGCCCGTTCACGTTCACGTACAGGGTGTCGAATGAGGTGCCGCCCGCCCCGAGCGCGTCGGCGAACACCTCCTGCACCGCACCGAACAGGCGGCTGATCTCGCCCGCGGGTCATGGTCTCCGACGGCCGCGCCCAGTGCAGCCTGGCGCGCCAGAGCGCCTCGTCCGCGTAAATGTTCCCGATGCCGCTGACCAGCGACTGGTCAAGCAGCGCCCGCTTGATCCCGGTCCGGCGGGCGCGCAGCCGCACGGCCAGCGGCCGTCAGGTCGAAAGCCGGCTCGAGTGGGTCAGGCGCGATATGCGAGATGGCCGCGGGCAGCTCCGCGCCGCCGGGCGCGAAGGCCAGGTGGCCGAACGTTCGCTGGTCGGTGAACCGCAAGTCGGCGCCGCCGTCAAGGAACGTGAACCGGGCCCGGACGTGCGGGGACAGCGGCCGGTCCGGGTCGCCGACAGTCAGCTGGCCGCTCATCCCGAGATGAGCGAGCACCGCGTCGTCGTCCACCGGCAGCCAGAGGTACTTTCCGCGCCTGCGCGCGCCGCTGATCGCGCGGCCGGTGACCGCGGCAGCGAAGTCGTCAGGTCCGGCCAGGTGCCGCCGGACGGCCCGCGGGTGCAGCAGCCGCACGGATTCGATGGTGCGGCCGGCGACATGCTGCTGCAGGCCGCGCCGGACGATCTCGACCTCGGGAAGTTCGGGCACCAGCTAGTCCTGTGGCCGGGCGCCGTCGCCATCGGCATCGCCGTCTGACGGGGCCGGGCTCTCCGGCCGCGCACCGCTCTCCGGCCGCGCATCGCCGCTCGGCCGCGCACTGCCCTCCGGCCGCGCATCGCCGCTCGGCCGGGCGCCGCCATCCAGCTGGGCATCGCCGCCTGACCCGGCCGGACCTCCTGGCCCGGCCAGCCCGCCCGGCCCGGCCAGCCCGCCCGGCCCGGCCAGCCCGCCCGGCCCGGCCAGCCCGCCCGGCCCGGCCAGCCCGTTCGGCCCGGCCGGTCCGTTCGGCCGAGCCTGATCGTCCTGTCTGGCGGGCGTGAAGGATTCCTCGCTGATCAGGTTCCACGCCGTCTCGGCGGCCTGCTGCTCGGCTTCCTTCTTCGAGCGGCCCTCGCCGGAACCGTAGGTGCGGCCGCCGATCCGGACCGAAGCCCGGAACGACTTCTGATGGTCAGGGCCGCTTTCCTCCACGTGGTACTCGGGCACGCCGAGTACCTCAGCCGCGGTGAGCTCCTGCAGCGACGTTTTCCAGTCAAGCCCGGCGCCGAGCCGTGCGGACCTGGCGATCACCGGGTCGAACAGCCGGTGCACCAGGGCATCCGCCTCGGCCAGGCCACGGTCGATGTAGACGGCGCCGATCACTGCCTCGAGCGTGTCAGCGAGGATCGAGGACTTGTCCCGGCCGCCGGTGCCTTCCTCGCCCTTGCCGAGATAGATGTAGTCGCCCAGCCGGAGGCTGCGGGCCACGCCCGCGAGCGCGCGCATGTTGACGACGGCCGCGCGCAGCTTCGCCAGCTGTCCCTCGGGCAGGTCGGGAAAGTCGCGGAAGAGCGTGTCGGTGACGATGACGCCGAGCACCGCGTCGCCGAGGAATTCCAGCCGCTCGTTGGTGGGCAGGTTGCCGTTCTCGTAGGCGAAGGACCTATGCGTCAGGGCACGCTCCAGCATCTCCCGCGCGAAGCTGCACCCCGAGGGCGCCTAGCAGGTCCGCGCCGTTAGATTCGGCAGCCTGACCATCGCGCGACGCGCCACTCACGCCGACCTCCTTCCCGCCGCGGCCAGCCCCCAAAAGCCCAGCGAGTTCCTGCCCCTCAGGAAGGAGTGATCACCTGACGCCGGTTGTACGTGCCGCAGGTGGGGCACGCCGTATGCGGCAGCTTGGGCTCACGGCACTGCGGGCAGCTCACGAGCGCGGGCGCGGTGGCCTTCCACTGAGCGCGGCGGGACCTGGTGTTGCTGCGTGACATTCTCCGCTTCGGGACAGCCACCTCAGCGCTCCTTCCTTAGCTCCGGCACGGGGGTCCCGTCCGGGATGGACCTGTCTGGGGCCTCGGCGCCCGGCTGGGCATGGCCATGTCCGGCACCCGCGTCTGCAAGCCTGACGCCGCACTCGATGCAAAGCCCCTGAGCAGTCGTCAGAGCATAGCGGCGCCAGCGGCAGTTCAAGTACAAGCGCATCGCGAAGGGCAGGCTCAAGGTCGAGCAGGTCACCGTCCTGAACGTAGCCGTCGGCGGCCGTTTCCGACTCCGGCGGCTCATAAGCGAACAACTCCTGCAGCCTGACCCAGGTCGCCGACGTCACTGGCTCCAGGCACCTGGCGCACTCGCCGGCCAGCGGCGCGCTGGCCGTTGCCGTCACGAGCGTCCCCTCGGCCACGCCCTCAAGCTGGACGTGCAGCTCCAGGTCAGCGCCCGCGGGGATGCTGACTAGCTCGACGCCGAGCTCGGCCGGCGCCGGGACCACGCGGTCCTCCGTGCGCACCGAGCCCGTGCTGAGAGTCCGCGTGTCAAAGACAAGCGGCCCCCGGGGATCGAGGCGCTTGATGTGTTTCCTGCTGGCGTATGGCATGGCAAATAAAGGCATGGTGTATGTCGGTGTCGGGCGCCCAGCCTACCGGGCCGCTCCCGAAACCCAACTTGGCCAGTGGCGGCCAGTGGCGGCCCGGGCGGACCGGGCGGCCGGGGGCAGGCCGGGGCAGCCAGGGGCGGCCGGGCAGGGCCGGGCGGCCCGGGCGGCGTCACAGCCGCGGGGCGCGCGCGACCAGGCGGCTGAGCACTGCGGAGGGCACCAGGCCGCTGACGTCGCCGCCGTACTTGGCGATTTCCCTGACCAGGCTGGACCGCAGGAACGAGTACAGCGGGTTCGTGGTCATGAAGAGCGTCTCGATGCCGGCCAGGCTGTAATTCATCTGCGCCATCGTCATCTCGTACTCGAAGTCGCTGACCGCGCGGAGCCCCTTGACGATCGCCGAGATGTCATGTGCCCGGCAGAAGTCCACCAGCAGGCCGTCGAACTTGCCAAGCCGGACATTGTGGTAGCCGGACAGCACGTCGCCCAGCATCGAGAGCCGCTCGTCGACCGAGAACAGCCCGTCCTTGGAAAGGTTGGCCCCGACCGCGACGACGACCTCGTCGTGCAGCGAGGCGGCACGGCTGATGATGTCCAGATGTCCGTTGGTAACCGGGTCGAATGAACCCGGGCAGACGACGCGACGCACCAAAGGCTCCTGCCTCTTCGTCACGGCGCCTCCGGCGGCGCCCCGGCAGGCACCTCGCCTGCGGCGTGACCGTACCAGAGAGTCGCCTCGCCGTATTTTCTGGCCCGGTCCTCCGCGTACCCGGCGGGCCATCCTGGCCGCCCTGACCTGGTCGCGCGTTCGACCGCAACCAAGGCCGACGGTGCCAGCCAGCCGTTTGCGAGCAGCGCGGCGAGCATGGCTGACACGTCCGCGTCGGCGGCCGCGTAGGGCGGGTCGGCGAAGATGACGTCGCGCGGCCGTGCCGGGCCGGGCCCGCGGGCCAGTGCGCGCTCCACCCGGTCTGCCTGCACGCGGGCGCCGGCCAGCCCGACCGCGGCGATGTTCTCGCGGATCACCCGGATCGCCCGCCCGTCCGCCTCGATCATCAGCACGTCCGCCGCGCCGCGGGACAGCGCCTCAAGGCCGACCGCGCCGGAGCCCGCGTACAGGTCGAGTACCGTCGCGCCGCGCAGCGTGCCGCGGATGGTCGTCACCGTGCCGAACAGCCCTTCCCGGGCCCGGTCGCTGGTGGGCCTGGTGCCCTGGCCTGGCGGCACCGCCAGCCGCCTGCCGCCTGCCGCCCCGGCGATGATGCGCGTCATCGGGCTACTCGCCGCACCGGGCCGCCCGCCTCAGGCCTTCTCCAGGAATTCTGCCTGCTGCTGTTCAAGCAGCGCGCGGACCGCGGCGGCGAGCGCAGGCTGGCCGGACAGCGCCGGGTCGGCGTCCACCAGGTCGGCCGCCGCCCGGCGGGCCTGGCCGATCAGTTCCTCATCGGCCAGCAGGGTCAGCAGTTTGAGGCTCGACTTGCGCCCGGCCTGGGCCGCGCCGAGCACATCGCCTTCCCTGCGCTGCTCGAGGTCGAGCCTGGACAGCTTGAACCCGTCCAGCGTCGCGGCCACCGCGTCCAGCCGCTGCCGCGACGGGCTGCCCTCCTCCGCCTCCGTCACCAGCAGGCACAGGCCCTCATGGCGGCCTCGGCCGACCCGGCCGCGCAGCTGGTGCAGCTGGGACACGCCGAACCGGTCGGCATCCATGATCACCATTGTGGTCGCGTTCGGCACGTCCACCCCGACCTCGACGACCGTGGTCGTCACCAGGACGTCGACCGAGCCGCCGGCGAAGGCCAGCATCACCCGGTCCTTCTCATCCGGCGGGAGCCTGCCGTGCAGCACCGCAAGGCGCACCCCGGCGAGCGGGCCGCGCTCGAGCGAAGCGGCGAGGTCGAGCACCGCCAGCGGCGGCCGCCTGGCCAGGGCCTGGCCAGCCAGGTCCTCGTCGGGCTCGTCGCCGGCCGGGCCGTCCCCGCCGATCCGCGGGCAGACCACGTAGACCTGCCTGCCCTTTGCCGCCTCCTCGGCGACCCGCTCCCAGGTCCGCTCCAGGTACCTGGGCCGTTCGGCGGCAGGCACCACGTGCGTGCTGATCGCCTGCCGGCCGGCCGGCAGCTCGGTCAGGGTGGAAACCTCCAGGTCGCCGAACACCGTCATGGCTACCGTGCGGGGTATCGGCGTGGCCGTCATGACCAGCACGTGCGGCCGGCCGTCGCCGGCCTTGTCGCGCAGCGCATCGCGCTGCTCCACGCCGAACCGGTGCTGCTCGTCGATCACCACCAGGCCGAGATCGGCGAATTGCACGTTCTCCTCGAGCAGCGCATGGGTGCCGATCACGATCCCGGCGCTCCCTGATGCGGCGTCAAGCAGCGCCTTGCGCCGGGCGGCGGCGCCCAGCGAGCCGGTCAGCAGCGCCAGCCTGGTCGCCTGCTCCGCACCGCCGAGCTGGCCGGCCTGGCCGAGCGGGCCGAGCAGCGCGCTGATCGAGCGGTAGTGCTGCTGCGCGAGCACCTCGGTGGGGGCGAGCAGCACGGCCTGGCCGCCGCCGTCGGCGACCTGCAGCATGGCCCGGACCGCGATCACCGTCTTGCCCGAGCCGACCTCGCCTTGCAGCAGCCGGTGCATCGGGTGATCGAGGGCAAGCTCGTCCGCGATCGTCGCGCCGGCCAGTTCCTGGCCGATGGTCAGCTCAAACGGCAGCCTGGCGTCGAACTCCGCGAGCAGCCCGTCCGGCCGCCGCGCCCGCGGGGTCGCCGAGAACGCGATGGCCGCCAGCCTGCGCTGCGCCAGGATCACCTGCAGCACGAACGCCTCGTCCCACTTCAGCCGTCTTTTCGCCCGCTCTGCGTCGCGGCGGTCGGCCGGCCGGTGGATGCCGCGCAGCGCATCGGCGAGGCCGCTGAGCTTCTGCTCGTCGCGGATGACGCGCGGCAGCGGGTCTTCGTCGACGTCGAGCAGGTCGAGCGCCATCCGCACCGAGTCGGCGATCTGCCAGGAGGTGATGTCCTTGGTTGCCGGATAGACCGGGATCAGCTCGGCCGCGTACTCGGCCGCCCGGACTACCGCCGCACCGTTGCCAAGCAGCTCGTACTCCGGATGCGAGAGCTGGCGCTTGCCCTGGAAGGTGGAGACCTGGCCGGCGAAGAGGCCGCGCACGCCCGGCTGGAGCACCTTCTCGCGCCAGTCCTGCCGCCCCCGGCCGAAGAAGGTGAGCGCGAGCCGGCCGCGGCCGTCGGTCACCACCGCCTCAAGCACCGTGCCTGGCCTGTTCCGCATCCTGCGCACCGTGACTGACGCGATCTCCGCCTGCACAGTCACGTTCTCGCCGTCCCGCAGCGAGGCCAGATCGGTCAGCTCGCCGCGGTTCTCATACCGGCGGGGATAGTGCCGGAGCAACTCGCCCACGGTCGCCACGTCGAGCGCGGCCGCCAGCCGCTTGGCCGCCTTCGCGCCGACCACCGGGCCGAGCGGATCCTGCAGGCTCGCCATCGCCGGTCACTCCACTCCGATCAGGAGCGGCAGCCGCGCCGGGCCGCCGCCATAGCAGACGGTCTCGATCCCCGGCCTAGCCTCCCGCAGGCGGCTGGCCACGAGCTCGGCCAGGCCGGCCCGTGCACTCTCGGCCCCGCCCTCGACCAGGGTGACGAGCTCGGCGCCGTCCGCGACAAGCAGCTCGGCGAGCGCGACTGCCACCTCGCCCGGCCGGTCTCCGGTCACGACTAGCTCCTCCCCGGCATACCCGAGCACCCGGCCGGCCCCGGCCACAGCCACCCGGCCGTGCCGCATCGCGGCCGCAGCGGCGCTCATCGCCGCCACGTCCGCGCCGAAGGCACGCAGCGGGTCGTGCACCGCGACCGCGGCCAGCCCCTGCACGGCTGAGCTGACCGGAATCACCGACACCTCGACTCCCTCGTCCCCGAGCCTGGCTGCGGCGGCCGCGGCGACAGCGGCCACTCGTGGCCCGTTCGGCACTACGATGACCTGCTCTCCGGCCTGCCGGATCGCGCTGATCAGCGCAGGCGGGGTCGGCCGGTCGCCGCTGTCGTAGCGGACGACGAGCGCGCCAGCCCCGCGCAGCAGAGCCGCCAGCCCGTCGCCCTCCGCGACCGCCACCACCCGCCGGGTTGCCTGCGGCGCCGCCCCGAGGAACGTGACGGTGATCCGGCGCGGGCGCCCGGCCCGCAGCCCCTCCTCGATCGCGGCGCCCGCGTCGGCGACATGCACGTGCACGTTCCACAGGTCGCCACCGCCCACGATCACCAGCGAGTCGCCAAGCGCGTCGAGCCGCTCGCGCAGCCCGTCGACGGCTGCGGCCTGCGCAGCGAGCAGGTAGGTGACCTCGTAGCCGGCCGCCTGGCCCATCGCGGCGGCCGGCCAGGCCGTGCCTGCCATCGCCGCTCCGGCAGGCGCAGCGGCAGACCCGGATCCGGTGGCTGGCGGCAGTGCGATGGCTGGCGCGCCGTCCGGCGGCCTGGCCGCAGGCACCGCATACAGATCGGGAACGCGGCCGGTAACCGCCGCTGCCAGCGCATCAAGCAGGACGCAGTACCCGGCAGCCCCGGCGTCGACGACTCCGCTGGCGGCAAGCACGTCAAGCTGCTGCCTGGTCCGGCCCAGTGCCTCGCGGGCGCCAGCGGCGGCGGCGACGACGGCGGCGGCCAGTGACCCGGAGGCACCGCCAGCCGCCAGCGCGGCAGCGTCGGCGACGGTCAGCACGGTCCCCTCGACCGGCCTGCGCACCGCGGCCCGCGCCGCCGCGGCGGCGTGCGCAAACGCTCCGGCCAGCACCTCGCCGTCACACCGGGCCGCCGGGCCGCAGATCTCCGCGAGGCCGCGGAGCAGCTGGCTGACGATGACGCCGGAGTTGCCGCAGGCGCCGAGCAGCGCGCCATGGGCCGCCGCCAGCCAGACGTCACCGTGCCCGGACCCGGCCGGGACGGCCTCCGCGGCATCTGCCGCCGACAGCAGGGTGAGCTGCAGGTTCGTCCCGGTGTCCGCATCCGGGACCGGGAAAACGTTCAGCGCGTCGATCGCCGCCCTGGTCTGCGTCAGCGCATCGGCGGCCAGCCGGCACCATTGCCGGACGGCCTCACCGTCCATCACCTCAAGCGCCGCCATGCACCAACGATAGGACCAGGCACCGTCAGCCGCCCGGCCGCCGAGCCCGGTGCTGCTTCCCTGGCGGATCCGGCTCAGCTCGCGCGAACCCGCGTTCGTCGGATATCCTTCGACGACCGTTCCGGCAGCGTCCGGTACGACGACCTATCTCACCGCACCCAAATGGAGCGATCCCGTGGCTTCCGTCTGCGACGTCTGCGGCAAGAGGCCGGGCTTCGGCAATAACGTCTCGTACTCGCACCGCCGCACCCCGCGCCGCTGGAACCCGAACATTCAGCGCGTGCGCGCCATGGTCGGCCGGACTCCCCGGCGGCTCAACGTGTGCACGTCGTGCATCAAGGCCGGAAAGATCACCCGCTGACCGGCTGGCGAATCCGCCAGGCATGATCTACCGGGCCGATTCCTGCCCCGAGCGGGAATCCTGCCCCGATCGCGCCGGTCACGTAGTCCTTGGCCGCTTCGACCGCCGCTGGCACCTGCACGCCCATGGCCAGGTACGACGCGATCGCTGATGCGAGCGTGCAGCCGGTGCCGTGGGTGTGCAGGCTGGCGATGCGGCTGGCCGGGGAACCGGATCGCGTCCGAACCGTCGAACAGCAGGTCCACCGGGTTCCCGGGCAGGTGCCCGCCCTTGACCAGGATCCAGCGGGGTCCGAGCGCGCTGAGCGTCTCGGCGGCCCGCCGCATCCCGGCCTCGTCAGTGATCTCGGTGCCGGTCAGCAGCTCGGCCTCGAGCAGGTTCGGGGTCAGCACCGTCGCCAGCGGCAGCAGCTCGGTCCTGATTGCCTCCAGGGTCCCGGCCGACAGCAGGCTGTCGCCGTGCTTCGACACCGCGACCGGGTCCACCACGACCGGCGCCGGCTGGGCCGCCAGCATGCTGGCCACGGTCTGCACGATGGCCGGCGAGGCGAGCATCCCGGTCTTGACCGCGTGCACGCCGATATCGCCCAGTACCGAGGCCAGCTGGGCCCGGACCGCATCCGGCGGCACTTCCCAGTAGCCCTGGACGCCGACCGAGTTCTGCGCGGTGACGGCGCACACCACGCTCATCCCGTGCACGCCGAGCGCGAGCATCGTCTTGAGGTCGGCCTGGATGCCGGCGCCGCCCGCCGGAGTCGGAGCCGGCCACGGCGAGCACGCAAGGCGGAGTCGACGGCATCCACCCAGCGTAAGTCCGCCGGGCCTGCGCCCGTTACCCGGCGGGCTGCGCCCCTTGCCGACCGGGGCGGCCAGCCCGGTTTCAGCCCGGGCCGGCGGGCTGCCAGCGCGAGGCATCGGATGCCGCGCCGAAGCTGCAGCGGGCGCCGTCGAACCGGCAGGCGATCGGCTGCCCCGCCGTGCCGTTGGCGATGATCAGGAACCTGGCCTGGTCCCCGGCCGGCTGTCCCCAGGGCCAGGGGACGGCCGACGCCACGCCGCCGTCGTCGCGTGCCACCCATCTCGCCCCGGTGACCGAGTCGATGTGCACGCCCGGGTACCTGAACGCCAGCCGCCAGCTGTCCAGCGCTGCCCGGCCGGTGATGGTGATCAGCGCGGAGAACCCCGCTGGCCAGCGCCTGATGGTCTGGTACCCCACATCGACGGGTGCCCGGCGGCGGGATGCCGGCTGCCGTGCCTGCACCGGAGCCGCTGGCATCGGCGTGAGCGCCCTGGCCTTGCCCGGCGCATCCCCGGCCGCGGCCCCGGCCGGACGGTGGCCGCGGACCTTCCTGACGGGGCTGAGCTCGATTCCCGGGCCGTTGCCGGCCAGCTTGCCGTGCACGTGCCCGGCCTCTGCGCTGCCGCAGGCGGGCACCCAGCAGTCGGTGCCCGGGCTGTAGGTCAGTTCCGCATGCGGCGCGCTGAGCGCGAGCCCGGCGGCGACCACGATGCCCGCGCCCGCCGACAGCCACGGCGTCAGCAGCGTGCGGCGGAACGGCCGGGCCCGGGGCAGCGGGCGGCGACGGCCGGCCATCCCGCCGGGCACAGAGAGCCGGGAGGGCCTGGAGAGCCCGGCGGCCCGGGTGAGCCGGGTGAATCCGGATGTTGCCGGGCGGGCTGCGCCATGAGCTCCTGCGGCCGGCCGGATCTTGCCGACTCCGTCACCCGGCGTTGACGCTGACCTGGCCGAACGCCGTGTCCGCAGGGCAAGCCCAAGCCCTGGCGCATACCAGGGCCCTGCCTCGCCTTTACGGTGTCGTGGCATCGGGGGGTTATACCAAGCAACTTTCCTGCGAGCTAGTCCTGAGAATGTAGTCGATCAGATGCCAGCAGTAATTGCTGCCTGTTCAGCGGAAATGCTCCCATCCGCCCGGACACCGGCCGGGCTGCGCCCGTCGACGCGCACCCCATGGCCTGCGCCGACAGCGCCGATAACCGACCAGCGCCGCGGGCAGCTGGATGCCCGCGCGGGAAGGTGGCGGCCAGCGCGTGATCCTCGCCGCCGGTCAGCGCCCAGCCGAGCCAGTCCGAGCCGGCCAGCGCCGCTGCCGCCTGCGGGAGCTGCGGATCGAGCGCCAGCCGCGCGGTGTCGATGTCGATCCGCACCCCGCTGGCCGCGGCCACGTGACCGAGATCCTGCACGAGCCCGTCACTGATGTCGATCATCGAGGTGGCACCGAGTACCGCTGCCTGGGGCCCGGCGTCGTACGGCGGCCGCGGCCGCCGGTGCGCCGCGATCAGGGCGGCCGGCTCGGCCTGGCCGGCCGTGAGCAGCGCGAGCCCGGCCGCCGACCGGCCGGGGATGCCAGCCACCGCCACCTGGTCCCCCGGCCTGGCCCCGGCCCTGGTGACCGGATCCCGGCCGGCCAGGTCGCCGAGCGCGGTGACCGCGATCATGATCGTGTCGGCGCTGCTCACGTCCCCGCCTGCCACCGAGGCGCCGGCCCGGCCGGATTCGGCCGCCAGGCCGCGGACCAGGTCCCTGGCCCACTCGGCCGGCAGGTCACCGGGCGCCGCGAAGCCCACCAGCAGGGCAGTCGGCACCGCGCCCATCGCCGCGATGTCCGCCAGGTTCTGCGCCGCCGCCTTGCCGCCGACGTCGAACGCCGCAGACCAGTCACGGCGGAAATGCCGCCCCTCGACGAGCAGGTCCATTGTCGCCACCACCCGGGCATCGGGCGCCCTGAGCACCGCGGCGTCGTCGCCGATGCCGACAACCTGCGCCCGGCCGACCGGCAGCAGGGCCTTCATCGCCTCGATGAGGCCGAATTCGCCCAGGTCCGCGACGGTGATGTGAGCTCCAAGCAAAGTCCGCTGCCGCTGCCCGCCGCGCCGCCGCCGCGACGCACTCCGCGCCGCCCGCGGGAAGCCGGGCCCGTTGCCCGCGAGGTCCCCTTGCGGGACCGGCGAGCCAGTACCTAAGGTAGCGTGGCGATCACACTGGCGCCCCGGGAGGACCGCATGGTGCACGCGTACATCCTCGTTCAGACAGAGGTCGGCAAGGCCGCCGACGTTGCCGTGCACATCGGCCAGATCACTGGCGTCACGCAGGCGGATGACGTCACCGGCCCCTATGACGTCATCGTCCGGGCCGAGGCCGACAACGTAGATGATCTCGGCAAGCTCGTGGTCGCGCAGATTCAGTCGGTCAGCGGAATTACCCGTACCCTGACCTGCCCGATCGTCCACATCTAGGCCGGCCGCCGCTCTAAGCGGCCCACCCCCCAGGCGGGCCGCCGCCGCAGGTCAGGCCGCCGCCGCAGGCAGGCCGTCGCCGCAGGCAGCTGCCGCCCTAGCCGGCCACCGCCCCAGGGCCAGCTCCGCGGCCAGCACGGCGGTCCGCGGCCCGAGGCCGAGTTCGGCGGCGCTGCGCAGGTCGGCCGGCGTGTCCACATCCCGCCGCAGCCCGCGCAGGCCGGGCAGGTCAAGCTCGACGGCGCCGCCGGCCCGGTGCCGGCCGGCCGACCCCGCACCGAATCGCGGGCAGAACCGCGCCGCGGGCCCCGCCGTGTACAGCGTCGTGCCCGAGCCCGCCGCGTCCGGCACGAACGCCTCGGCCCACCCGCTCGCGGCCGCAAGCGCGCGGCCGATTTCGGCCGGGTCGAGGGCGGGCAGGTCGGCGGCGAGGCCCGCCCGGCCCCGGCCGGGCCAGCGGGCGCCGGCGTACGCCGCGCCGAAGACGAGCGCGGGGTTGAGCCCGGCGGCAGGCTCGTCGGCGACAATGTGCGCGCCGAGCGCGCCAAGCTCGGCGCCCGCCGCGCCGTCATCGGTCACCACGATCACGGCGCCGATCGCCGGGCAGGCCAGCGCCGATGCCACCGTGTCCGCCGCCATGGCCAGCGCAAGCTCGCCCCGGCGCGGCCCGGCCAGGCTGGCGAGCCGGGACTTCGCCCGGGCAAGTACCTTGACGGGAATCACCAGTGACCAGCGGAGCGGCGGTTGCGGGGCCATGAGTCTGATCCTGCCCGGACGCCGGTCCGGCAGACGACACGGCTCCCGCCTCGACAGGGCGCCGGGCTAACCGGGAGACTGATCAAATGAGCAAGCGCGCCGCCGGCAGCTACTCCCGCGCCTGGCGGGGTGTCTCGAAGATCATCCTGCGGCCGCTGATCCCGACGCTGATGAAGCTCGACTGGCACGGACTCGAGCACTTCCCGGCCGACGGCGGGATGATCCTCGCCGCCAACCACCTGTCTTACGCGGACGTGCTCGCGCTGTCCCTGTTCGCCGACCGGGCCGGCCGCTATCCGGTCTTCCTGGCCAAATCGACGCTGTTCGACGTCAAGGGACTCGGGTACCTCATGCGCGAGCTCGGCCAGCTGCCGGTGCACCGCGGCCAGGCCGACGCCGCGCTCGTGCTGAAGGATGCCGAGATCGGCCTGCGCAAGGGCGCCTGCCTGATGTTCTACCCGGAGGCGACCGTCACGAGGGACCCGGACCGGTGGCCGATGGTGGCCAAGACCGGGGCAGCCAGGCTCGCCCTGTCCACCGGGGTGCCGGTCGTCCCGGTAGCGCACTGGGGCGCGCAGGACATCCTGCCGTACGGGAGCTTCAAGCCGCACCTGGTGCCGCGCCGCACGGTGCACCTCCTGGCCGGCCCGGCCGTCGACCTGTCCGCCTTCGCTGACCAGCCGCTGACCAGCCAGACCCTCCGCGCCGCTACCGCGGTCATCATGGCCGACATCACCCGCCTGCTCGGCGAGCTGCGCGGCGCCGTGCCGCCGGCCGAGCCGTACCATCCGGCGATCGCCCGCCGCAGGGCACGCCAGGAGCTGCAGGAGCTGGCCAGGGCACAGGCGGCCGGCGGCCCGGCCGCTGGTCCCGAAGAACAAGAAGAACAAGAAGCATTTATTACGGATGGTCCGGACGACTCGCGCTCGGCCGGGGCACCGCCACCGTGAGAGCCGCCGTCATGGGCGCCGGGTCGTGGGGGACGACCTTCGCCCAGGTGCTCAGCGACGCCGGCACTCCAGCGATCTTGTGGAGCCGCAGGCCGGAGCTGGCCGGCGCGATCGCCGCGACCCACCAGAACCCCGACTACCTGCCGGGGATCACCCTCAGCGAGGCGCTGCGGGCGACCTCGGATCCCGCCGAGGCGCTGGCCGGTGCCGACCTCGTGGTCCTCGCCGTGCCGTCCCAGTCGCTCCGGGAGAACCTGGCACGCTGGGCATCGCTGCTGCCGCCAGGGGCGCTGCTCGTCAGCCTGATGAAGGGCATCGAGCTGGGCAGCTGCAACCGGATGAGCCAGGTCATCGCCGCGGTCGCCGACGTGCCTGCCAGTCAGATCGCGGTCGTCTCCGGGCCGAACCTGGCCCGCGAGATCGCCGGCCGCCAGCCCGCCGCGACCGTCGTGGCCTGCTCAGACGAGCCCGCCGCGGAGCGGCTGCAGAAGGCCTGTCATACCGGCTACTTCCGGCCGTACACCAATCCTGACGTCACCGGCTGCGAGCTTGGCGGCGCGGTCAAGAACGTGATCGCGCTGGCCGTCGGCATCTCGGTCGGCATGGGCCTCGGCGACAACACCAGGGCCATGCTGATCACCCGCGGACTGGCCGAGACGGCGCGGCTAGGCGCGGCGCTCGGCGCGGACCAGCACACGTTCGCTGGCCTGGCCGGGATGGGTGACCTGGTGGCCACGTGCAGCTCGCCGTTGTCACGTAACCGCACGTTCGGCGAGAACCTGGGCCGCGGCATGCCGATCGCGGAAGTGATCGCCACGACCCGGCAGGTCGCCGAGGGCGTCAAGTCCTCGCAGTCGGTGCTCGAGCTGGCCCGCAGGCACGGCGTGGAGATGCCGATCACCGAGGTCATGGTGGCGGTCATCTCCGGCCAGCTGGCGGTCGGCGATGCAGCGGTCCTGCTGGCCAGCCGCAGCGCGAAGCCGGAACGCTATGGCGTCTGATCCGGCAAGGCAGTGGTGACGGGCCGCCGAGGCAAGCGTGCCAGGCAGCGCTGACCGGTCCGCGGTGCCGCCAGCGTGACCGGCAACAGCACCCAGCTGCCCGCTCGGCCCGGCCGAGGTTCCCGCTCGGCCCGGCCGAGGTTCCGGCTCGGCCCGGCTAAGGTTCCGGCTCGGCCCGGCTAAGGTGATGAATCCGCGGATCGCGCACCTTCTATGGTGTGCGATAGCGCGATCCACCACCTTCGAGGCCGGGCCGGGCCGAGCAGCGCGGCAGGCCGGGTGGCACGGCGAGCCGACGGCGGGCCGGGCAGCGCGGCAGGCCGGCGGCAGACCGGGCGTGACAGGGAGGCAGCGTGAACGTGCAGCGGAAGATCAGGGTGGCGGTCATCTTCGGCGGCCGGGGGCCGGAGCACGCGGTGTCCTGCATGGGCGGCGGTAACATGCTCGCCGCCATCGACCGGGACCGCTACGAGGTCATCCCGGTCGGCATCACCCGCGCGGGCAACTGGGTGCTCGCCGCGGACGAGCCGGCCCGGCTGGCCGTCACCGGCGGCGAACTCCCCTCGGTGGAGGCCGTCGCCGAGCCTGGCGGGCAGGTCGTGCCGTGGTCAGCGCCGGCCACGCCGCGGGACGCGACACCGGGGCAGGCCACGCCCGGCGACGCGCAGCCCGGCCAGCGGCCAGCCGTCACGCCAGCGGCAGCCGCCCGGCCTGCCGCGCAGCCGGGCGGGGCCATGTCCGCCGCGGCGCCCGGGCAGATCCCGCACCTGCTCGGCGAGGTCGACGTGGTGCTGCCGATCCTGCATGGCCCGTTCGGCGAGGACGGGACGATCCAGGGCCTGCTGGAGATGGCCGGCGTCCGCTACGTGGGCGCGGGCGTGCTGGCCAGCGCGGTCAGCATGGACAAGGAATACATGAAGATGATCTTCACGGCCCGCGGCCTGCCGGTCGGGCCGCACGTGGTCGTCCGGGAGCGGGACTGGCCGTCCGGGTCCGCCGCCGGGCTGGCCGGCCAGGACGCCGGCCCTGCGCACCCGGAGCGCAAGCGGGTGCTCGATGCCATCGGCGAGCTCGGCTGGCCGCTGTTCGTGAAGCCGGCCAGGGGCGGCTCCAGCATCGGCACCTCGAGGGCCACCGACCTGGCCGGGCTGCACAAGGCGATCGAGACGGCCCGGCGCTACGACCCGAAGGTGCTGGTCGAGGCCGCCATCGACGGCGTGGAGGTGGAGTGCTCGGTACTGCAGGGCCAGGGCGGCGGGCCGCCGGACACGAGCATGCCCGGCCAGTTGCTGATCGAGGGCGGCGAGGAGTTCTGGAACTTCGAGGCGAAGTACCTGGACCAGGCCAGCGGGATGGCCATCCCGGCGCCCATCCCGGCGAAGGCGCTGCAGCAGGTCCGCCGGCTGGCCGCCGCGGCGTTCGACGCGGTGTCCTGCGAGGGCATGGCCAGGGTGGACTTCTTCTACACCACGGACGGCAAGATCATCATCAACGAGATCAACACGATCCCCGGGCTGTCTCCCGCGTCGTACTTCCAGAAGATGTGGGAGGCATCCGGCATGCCGTTCCCCCAGCTCATCGACCGGCTGCTGCAGACGGCGCTGCGCAAGCAGCCCGGCCTCCGCTGACCTGCACGGGCGGCGGGCGGCGCGGCTGCGCCGCCCGCCGCCGCCGGCTAGCGCCTGCCTGCCGGGATCTTCTTGTCGCCGTTGACGATCGCCTTGAAATCGGACCCGGCGCGGAACTTCGGGACCGAGGACTTGGGCACCTTGATGGACGCGCCGGTGGCCGGGTTGCGCGCGGTGCGCGCCGGCCTGACGGCCTTCTCGAAGACGCCGAATCCGGTGATGGCGACCTTGTCGCCCTTTGCGACCGCCGACTGGATGGTGTCGAGTACCGCGTTCACGGCCTCGGTTGCGGTTTTCTTGTCTCCCATCCGGCCAGAAATCGCATCGATCAGGTCACGCTTGTTCATTCGTCACTCCTGCGGGTTCCCCCAACGGGAGGTCGCGCGGACTGGGATGCCGGGCTCGCGACCTCTGACGTGCCTGAAATTAGGCGATGCAGCGGCATTGCACAAACACCGGCAAGGTAATTAACGGCGTGTCGGCGGGATTGCAGCGATCGGCCGGCCAGTGGCACAGTCAGTGCCAAGAACGATTTGTCAGGAATTTCAATCCGGCGATTTCCGGGGTCCGGCCGCGGCGGCAAGCTGGTTGAGTTCGGCGGTCAGCGAAGCCAGCCGGCGTTCGCAGCGGGCCGGGTCAGCCGTCGGCGCCTTCATCGCGTCACACACGGCCACGAGTCGACGCTGCAGGTTAACTCGCACGTCAGCGGGGATATCGAGGGACGACATGCGAAGCTGGACGGCGCGTATCCGGTCAGCGAGCCGAGCAGACTCGGCAACCGTGAGCGGGTGGTCACTGCCGCCGGCTGGCACTGCCGTACCAGCGCTGCGGGCTTGCGGCGTGGCGCCTGACCGGCCGCCCGGCGGGCCGCCCGCAGCATGCCCGGCGATCTCGAACCCGGCCGAAAAATTATCTCCCGCCGTCACCCGGCGATTGCCGATGTCAACAGTCAGGAGTACCGCGGGATCGGCTTCAACTATATCCTGCAATTCGGTGACTTTACCGATTGGCAGGAATAGCGGGAATACGCCGCCTTTGGTCACGGCGGCGCAGAAGACCTGGCTGAATTCCGGCGCGATCACCGCCGCGAAGCCCCGCCCGGCGACCGCAGCACCGGCGGCTGGCGCGGCACCTGCCGCGAACTCGGCGGCCATGATGAGGACCGCCGCGCCGGCGTAGCGGGAGTCACTGAGGACGGCGGCAGGGTCCGCCTGCCACCCGGCCAGCACGCCCCGGGCCGGGCCGGGGGTCCGCAGGACCGCGCCCCGCCCGGCAACGCCGCGCCCGGTAACAGGCTGCATGGCCGGCTGTGCCTCCCGGCGCCGCAAGCCGGCGCCTTCCCAGGCGCCGCCCGGCGCCGTCCTCGGCGCGCTGTCCTCGCTTCCGCGCAGCTCGCCCCTGATTACGAAGGTACCTTGCCGGTTTCTGCGGCCATGGGCCGCGGCCAGCAGGCCAGCATCCAGCCGCCCGCAGACCGCTGCCTGGCAGGCTGGAATCCCCGCAGGGAAAGGCGCCGGGGCGGCCGGCTCAGCGGGACCAACGGCACTAGTTCGGCTGGGACCAACGGCACTACCAGGCCGTCGGCATGGCCCGGTATGGTCTGTACCGTGAATAGGCATCCGGCCAGCCCGATCGCATGCCTGACCTGGTCATTTCCGAAAAGGTCAGGCCCTGAATTCCTGGTCTGGCCGCCCCTGAAATATCCAGGTTCCGAAGTCATGAGGACGCGTCCATGAAGGTAGCTGTCGTCAAGGAGGCCGTGCCTGATGAGCGCCGGGTCGCCCTGGTGCCCGAGGCCGTGGTCAAGCTGTGCGCCGCCGGTCTCGAGGTTCTGGTGGAATCCGGGGCCGGGTGACCGGGCCTGGCTGGCGGACGGGCTGTACGCCGAGGCCGGGGCCAGCATCGTGCCAGCTGCCGAGACCGCGGCCGCCGACGTCATCTTGATGGTCGGGCAGCCCGATGAGCAGGCGATCGCCCGGCTGCGGCCCGGCCAGGCGCTGCTCGGGATGCTGGCCCCGCTGGCCAACCCGGCGCTCGCCGAGCGGCTGGCCGCGACCGGCGTAACCGCGATCAGCCTCGACCTGATCCCGCGGACGCTGCCCAGGGCGCAGCCGATGGACGCGCTCTCGTCCCAGGCCAACATCGCCGGCGTATAAGGCCGCGGTGCTCGCCGCGGCCACGTTCGGCCGGTTCTTCCCGCTGCTGATCACGGCGGCAGGCACCGCGCGGCCGGCCAGGGTGCTGATCCTCGGCACCGGGGTGGCCGGCCTGCAGGCAATCGGGACCGCCCGGCGGCTCGGCGCCGTGGTGACCGCCTATGACGTGCGGCCGGAGACGAAGACCGAGGTGCAGTCGCTCGGCGCGACGTTCCTCGAGCTGACCGCGGTCGGCCCGGCCGCCGGTGAGGGCGGCTACGCCAGGGCGCTCACCGCGGACGAGCGGCAGGCCCAGCAGGACGAGCTGACCGGGCACATCGCCAGGCACGACGTGGTGATCACCACGGCGCAGGTACCCGGACGGCGGCCGCCGGTGCTGGTCACTGACGACGCGCTGAAGGCGATGACGGCCGGCTCGGTCGTGGTAGACATGGCCGCGAGCGAGCTCGGCGGCAACGTCGCAGGCTCAGTTCCCGGCGAGACCGTGACCACGGAGAACGGCATCACCGTGGTCGGCGCAGGCAACCTGCCCTCGACGATGGCGGCCGCCGCTTCGGCGATGTACGCGCGCAACATCACTGCCCTGCTGATGTACATGGTGAAAGACGGCGCGCTTGCTATTGATCTGTCCGACGAGCTGCAGGCGGGCGTAGTCGTCAGCCGGGACGGCCACGTTATCCATCCTGCTCTGGCCGAGCCCGGACAAGCCGAGCCCGGCCAGGCCGATTCCGCTGGAGGTACCACCCGTGTCGACGGCCCTGCTGACTGACCTTGTGATCTTCGTGCTCAGCCTGTGGATAGGCTTCGAGGTGATCAGCAAGGTCCCGGCCACCCTGCATACGCCGCTGATGTCGGCCGCGAACTCGATTCACGGCATCATCCTGGTCGGCGCCATGCTGATCGCGGCGGCCACCAACAGCTGGATCGGCTACGTGATCGCGTTCGTGGCCGCCGCGTTCGCTGCCGCCAACGTCGTCGGCGGGTACGTGGTCACCGGCCGGATGCTGAAGATGTTCCGTAAGCGGCCGACGGCCCCGGCCGTCCCGGCGCGCCGAGGCCGCCCCGGCCGTCCAGGCCGTCCCCGGACGGACAGGTGTCAGTGTCATGAGTACCTTCAACTGGGTCAGCCAGCTGGTCTACGTGCTGGCCGCGTCCTGCTTCATACTCGGCCTGCACCTGATGAACAACGTTGCCACGGCCCGCCGCGGCAACCAGTTCTCCACCGCGGGCATGGTGATCGCCGTCGCCACGACGCTGGCGCTGATCGTGCACGCGGGCGTGATCAGCGCCACCGGCTGGGCCGTGATGCTCGTCGGGGCGCTGCTCGGCGGGAGCGCGGGCCTCTACGCGGCGCGCACCGTCCAGATGACCGCGATGCCGCAGCTGGTGAGCATGTTCAACGCGGTCGGCGGCGGCGCAGCGGCGCTGGTGGCGATCCATGACTACATTCACCTGGCCGGAGCGGTCCACGGGGTGGCCGAGGCGACCACGATCACCACGCTGCTCGACGTGATCATCGGCTCGGTGACGTTCTCCGGGTCGATCATCGCGGCCGGCAAGCTGCAGGGGACCATCACGTCGGCGCCGGTGGTCTTCCCCGGCGCCCGCGTCGTCAACGCGGCGATCGCGGCGATCGCGCTGGCGGCAGGCGGCTTCATGATCGCCACGCCGAGCCTGGCCGCGCTGTGGATCGTGGTCTTCGCGGCGCTCGTGTTCGGCGTGGCGATGGTGCTGCCGATCGGCGGCGCCGACATGCCGGTGGTGATCTCGCTGCTGAACGCGTTCACCGGCACGGCAGTCGCGATGGCCGGATTCGTGATCGGCAACTGGGCGCTGATCATCGCGGGCGCGCTGGTCGGCGCTTCCGGCGGGATCCTCACCAAGCTGATGGCCGACGCGATGAACCGGTCGATCCCCAACATCATCATCGGCGGGTTCGGCACCGGCGACTCGGCTGTGGCCGCGCTGCCAGGCGCCGGCGCCGGAGTCCGGGCGATCGAGGCCGACGACGCGGCGATCCAGCTGGCCTACGCGTCCAAGGTGATCATCGTGCCCGGCTACGGGCTGGCCGCGGCGCAGGCGCAGCACGCCGTCGCCGAGCTTGCCGACCTGCTCGAGTCGCGCGGGATCGATGTCAGCTACGCCATCCACCCGGTGGCCGGCCGGATGCCCGGGCACATGAACGTGCTGCTGGCCGAGGCCAACGTGCCGTATCCGCAGCTCAAGGAGATGGAGGACATCAACCCCGAGTTCAGCAGGACCGACGTGGCGCTGGTGATCGGCGCCAACGACGTCACCAACCCGGCCGCCCGGCGCGCCGGAACGGCCATCTCGGGCATGCCCATCCTGGACGTGGACCAGTCCAAGAGCATCATCGTGATCAAGCGGTCGATGGGCCACGGTTACGCCGGAATCGAGAACGAGCTGTACTTCGACCCGAAGACCAGCATGTACTTTGCCGACGCGAAGAAGGCGCTGGCCGGCCTGACCGCCTCGGTCAAGACCCTGGTCGGCTAGCTGCCGGAGCCGCCGTCAAGGGTCTCGTCCTCGCGGTAGTCGCTGGCGACGTCGACGGCGACGCTGTCCGGCCGGAACTCCGGATCCAGCCGGATCAGGTCCCATTCGTTTATCCACGCCCGCACGTACTGCCGCATCCGGGTGGCGCCGAGCCGTTCCAGCCCGTGCACGTCCGGTGGCGACCAGCCGAAGGCGTCGGCGTGCAATTGCTTCAGCACGGCGTATGCGCGGTCGAGTTCCTGGTCGTCAGGCGGCTCAAGGAGCAGCATGTCATGCTCGATATGGCGCATCCCGGTCTCGGCCAGGCCGGCGATCTCGTCCCACTCGGGCGACTGCTTCGCGCGCAGTTTCGCCGGGATCTGCCCATGGTCGTCCTTGCCGGTCAGCACGGCGGCCTCGAAGTCATCGGTCATCGCGAGGACCGCCACCAACGGAACGCCAGCGTCGGCGGCATCGCCGTCCAGCCAGTGGGCCAGCTCGGCATAGGAACGGCCACGCTGCAGCACCGAGTAGCGGCCGATGAGCTCCGCCTCGTCGAAGAGGATCACCCACCCCGCGTGCCCCGCGGCCCGCAGCAGCCCGGCGACGAACCTGAACCGCTGCCGGGCCAGTTCCCTGGCGCTGATCGAGCTGAAGCTGTAGAGCCCGGCCGCGCCAACCGACTTGAGCGCCCGGCGCAGGTCGGGCATCCGCAGCGGCTCACCACCCCAGAACCGCACAAGCGCGTCAATGGTTTCATCGCTGCCTGGTACCTCGCCGCCGCGCAGCCGCTCGTGGCACAGCAAGGTCGCGGCGAAGCGCTCGTCAAGTCCGCTCGCCGGGGAATTCACCCAGCGGCTCAGCTCTGCGTACCGCGGCGTGTCGGGATCGAGGTCGCCCGCGGAGTCAGCCAGCACGCCGTGCGCACGGACCGGGTCAACCGCGCTGGCGATCGCCGCCCTGAAGGTCTTCACCGGGTCATGCAGCGGCGTCTCCTTGCTGATCACCACGGTGCTGACAACGAACTCCGATGACATGGCCAGGTGGCTGAGGTGCGTAAGCAGGTGGCTCTTCCCGGTGCCGAAACCACCGCCGAGCAGCAGCCCGGATGGCTGGTCAGCGGGCCGGCCTGGCCTCGCGTACTCGGTCAAGCAGCGCGGCGAACCTGTCCTCGGCCGCCGGCTGGCCCGAGCCGAGTACGGCGACCGCATCCCAGCTGGGCACTCCGGAGCGCAGCGCCTCCACCGCGCGCCTGCGTGCCACCAGGTCTTCGGTCATCGCCGCGGTCATGCCACTGCCTCCAGCCGGACCTCGAGCCGGACGAGCGCGGCGAACGGGTTCGCCCGGCGCCGATCCCTTACCTCGTCGGCGACGCGTAGCTGCAGCGCCGTGTACGCCGGCATGCCGCGCGTCTCGTCGGTCATCAGCTGCGGCGGGACGACGGCGATCACCAGCACCCCGCGCAATTCGTCGGTAGCGTCGATGAACTGACGCAGCACCTCGTAGGCGTCCAGGGCCGCTGCCTTCGAGTAGTAGAAGCCGCTCCGCGCCTCGGCCGGCGGCTGGCGGGCCTCGGCGATCCTGGCGTAGTCGAGGTACACGACCAGCCCGCCGTGACCGGCCGCCAGCAGCAGCGCGGCCGTCGAGGTGATCATCTCCCGTGCGTTGTGCCTGCCGATCCGCGTGTAGATGAGGGCAGACCGGAGCGCGCTGATCGAGCGCAGCTCGCCGTGCAGCCAGCTGAGCACTGCCTCGTGCTCGGCCACGTCGACGTCGCCGGCGCCGAGCTGCGCCTGCGCGAGCCGCAGGATCGCCCGGCTCATCTCCGCGGCGATCATCGGATCGCCCAGCAGGCTGCGCTCAAGCAGCCGCCGGACGCTGCGGTAAAGCTCGCGGACGTCGACGTCGTGGTGACGGGCGACCTCGGCCACGGTTAGCCCGATGCCATCCGGCACCGGGAAGGCCGCCCGCAGGTACGCGTCGCGTACCCGGCCGGCGGCCAGCGCCTGCCAGTCGACAGCGCGGGCCACCGCGAAGTAGATCTGGTCCACCATGTGCACCCTGGTCGACTCCGCGGAGAGGCTGACGCACAGCCCGCCGTGCTCGGCGGTGGCTGCGGCGAGCGCCGATTCCAGCCGGTCCGCGGCACCGCCGTCGCCGACGACGGCCACCTTGACCGCGGCGCCGCCGGACGGGAGATAGGCCGCCAGGTACTCGGTGGCCAGGAATGCCGCGTAGTCATCCGCCTTCAGTACGCCGCCGCCCAGCACGCCGCCCGGCTGCGTGCCGTGGCCAGGCCCGTTCATCGCGGCGCCCCGGTGGTGAACGACACGCCCCAGTACCGCTGCTGCTGCCCGGTACGGGCCACCGTGGTCAGCACCCCGGCTGTCCGGGTGCCGCTGCTCGCGTGCCAGCGGAGCGTCCGGCCCGCCCTGGTCTGCCGGGCACCGCTCTGGTCAAGCAAGTACAGGTCGCGGGAGAACTCGGGGCGGGTGTAATCCTTGGCCTGGCCCGGCAGCAGGGTCAGCGCCGACCAGATGTCGGTCAGCCGGGCGACCGCGTCGGGGTTCTTGCCGGCCCGGGCGATCACCAGCTCGTAGCCGGCGGCCAGGCTCTCCAGGAACTGCTCGGCGCGGAACCGCGGTGGCCGCTGCTGCGCGGCGGCCAGCAGGCCGACCACGACCGACGGCCGCAGCCGCCGCTCGCGCCGCCGGTCGACCTCGATCAGCGAGTCGGTGGGCACGACCCGGACCAGCGACGGGTAGCAGAGCAGCCGCTCGTCCTCCTCGAACATGGCCACCCCGCGCTCGGCGGCGGCGGCGAGCAGTTCCTTGGCGTAGTCGCCGGACGCGAGATACTCGGTCTCGTCGATGTCGAACGAGGCGCGCGCATCGCTAGCCGCAGCCGACAGCTCGCGGGCCAGGGTGACCGCCGCGTCGAGCGCGCGCCGCAGCTCCCGCACCTGGCCGCCGGCCGCCGCTGCCTTGGCCTTTCGCAACTCCCTGGTCACCGCGCCCGCTGACTTGAGCGCTGCCTCCGTCCCGCCCTGCGTTATGGTCAGCGCGGACTCGAACCTGGTAACGGACTCCACTGCCTGGCTCCTCCCGATGTCACCCGGTGCCGATGTCATCAGGGGAGGACGCTAGCGCGCGGCACTGACGTTGTCGAAGCGATCTAGGGGCTGGCGGCGAACTCCCTGAACGCGGCGAAGGCCCGGGGCGCCCAGACGGTGCCGGGCCCGCCGTTCATCAAGATCGCGACCCCGAGCGCGTCGGCCACCTCCTGCTCGCTCGCGCCCTGCCGCGCGGCGCCGCGGGCATGTGCCGCGATGCACCCGTCGCACTCCCTGGTCACGCCGATGGCCAGCGCGATCAGCTCCCGCATCCGGGCAGGCAGCGCGCCGCCGTCGGCCATCGCGGCGGCCGACATCCTGGCGTAGCCCGCGTAGACATCGGGGATCTTCTCCCGCAGCTGACGGCCCTGGCCGGTCAGGTCGTGCAGCATCTCGTGAGCCGTGGACATGGCAGCCTCCCCGGCTATCGTCGGATTTGTACGGACCAGCTCGCCGCGCGGCTGGGTAACCGGAGGGAGATTACCCCGATGAGCACAGTCGATGCCGAGCTTGAGATCGCCAGCCGGCCCGTTAAAAATACTGATGACCTGACCCGTGCGCGAGAGGCGCAGGTCGGCGGCATGACCGTGCGGCGGCTGCTGCCGTTGCGGCAGCGCAGGAGCGTCGGCGCGTGGTGCTTCGTCGATCATTACGGGCCGATGTCGGTGGACGGGGTGGCGGGCATGCAGGTGCCGCCGCACCCGCATATCGGCCTGCAGACCGTCACCTGGCTGATCGCCGGCAACGTGCTGCACAGGGACAGCCTCGGCAGCGAGCAGATGATCAGGCCGGGCCAGCTGAACCTGATGACGGCCGGGAGCGGGATCGCGCACGCGGAGGAGTCGCCCGCCGAGCATGACCCGCAGCTGCATGGCGTCCAGCTCTGGGTGGCACTGCCGGACGCGAGGCGGCAGGTGGCGCCGGCGTTCGAGCACCACGGCGAGCTGCCCGCGTTCGGCGCCGGCGGATTCGAGGTGACCGTCTTCCTCGGCTCGCTGCCCGGCGCGCAGTCCCCGGCGACTGTGTTCTCCGAGATCGTCGGCGCGGAGATCGTGCCGGGGCGGGGCGCCGCCGGGCATGCCGCGGCCGGCCGGATCCCGGTCACGCCGTCGCACGAGCACGTCGTTTTCGTCTCCGCCGGGTCGGCTGACGTCGAGGGGACGCCACTGCGCACCGGGCAGTTGCTCTACCTGGGCACCGGGCGTGAGCACGTGACGATGGCCGGGCCGGCCGGCAGCAGGCTGTTCCTGCTCGGCGGCGTGCCGCTCGGCGAGCCGCTGCTGATGTGGTGGAACTTCGTGGCCAGGACGCTGGCCGAGCTCCAGGCCGCGGCCGCCGGCTGGGCTGGCGGGGCGTACGGGACGGTGAACGGGTACGACGGCGATCCGCTGCCCGCCCCGCCGCTGGACGCCGCCCGGCTCGCCCGCCGCCGCTAGCTGCGGGCTGTGACCTTCGCCACTGGGCTGCGTTTATCCGGCGCTGACCGGGTTTACTGGCAGGGCGCCGGGTAAGTCGTGCGCCGAGGGACATGCCTAGCGACGATATTCTAGTAATCCAACCGGTATAGTAGTAATTTCCCCGTGCCTACCGCCACCGAGGAGATTCGATGGCCCTGCCGGACTTCTTCATTGCGGGCGCGCCGAAGGCGGGCACTACCGCGCTGCACGCGGCGCTGGCCCGGCATCCGGCGCTGTACATGTCGTCGGTCAAGGAGCCGAAGTTCTTCTTGACCGACGGGCCGCCGCCTGCCCGGGGCGGCCCGGGGGACGCGGCGACCTACCGGGAGCACGTCTGGCGGCGGGAGGACTACGAGGCGCTGTTCGGCCAGGCCCCGGCGGGCGTGCTGCGCGGTGAGTCCACCCCGTTCTACCTCTATGACCGGGCGGCGCAGCGGCGGATCCGGGCGCTGATCCCGGACGCGAAGCTGATCGTGATCCTGCGCGACCCGGTGGAGCGGGCGCACTCGAACTGGACCCACCTGTGGTCGGCGGGCCTGGATCCCATCGGTGACGTGGTCCGGGCCTGCGCCGAGGAGGACCGCAGGATCGCCGCGGGCTGGGCGGACTTCTGGCACTACACCGCGCTCGGCCGGTACGGCGAGCAGCTGGAGCACCTGTACACCGTGTTTCCCGCCGAGCAGGTCATGGTGTTCCGGTACCGCGCGCTGATCGAGCACCCGGCCGGCGTGCTCGACCGGATCTGCGCGTTCTTGCGGGTACCCACGGGCGTGCTCACCGAGGTACCACGGGAGAACGTCACCGCCCACCCGCACCTGACCCTGCGGCACCGCGCGCTGTCCCAGGCGCTGCGGATCGGCACTACCGCCAGCGCCGTCCTGCCCGGCCGCACCCAGGCGGCCATGACGGGCCTGCTCGAACGCCGCCTGCAGCAGGACGCCCCGCCGCGCCAGCCGCTCACCTGGGACGAGCGGCAAGCCCTGATCCCACGGTTCGAGGCCGACATCCGGCTGCTCGAGCACATCACCGGCGAAAGCTTCGCCGACTGGCTAGCCCCCCGCGGCGACTCCGGCGGCCTCGTCGGCGCCCGCCCGTCCGGCCAGCGCCAGGCCCGCAACGGCCAGCCCCGCACCTTCTGAGCAGCCAGCGCGCATGTCCTGAGCCAGCCGGCGCGCGGCCTGGATCTCGGCCAGCCAGCGCGCGGCCTGAGCCAGCCGGCCCGGCCTGAGCGGCCGTCCGGTCAGCGCAGCTCGGTGCGCAGCTCGTGCGCGCCGTCGGCCCGGGTCAGCTCGTAGTACCAGCGCTCATCCCCGTGGCCAAGATCGATCATGCTCAGGTAGCGCAGGCCGCCGCCATGCGGCGACTCAGCCAGCGGAACGGAGCTGACCGCGGTCAGTGCCGCAGGCTCGCTGCCGGTAGCCAGGCCGGTTCGCTCCTCGTAGTTCTCCGCCGCGGTGGCGCGGCCGTCGTAGTAGGCGACGATCTCACCGCCGTTGAGCCGGACGGCACTGACCCGTACTCCGCGCGCGTCCCACTCACCAGGCCTCGGGCTCAGCGCGGTGCCGTGCCAGGTCCAGTCCAGGCCGTCGGCGCTGGAGGCGTACTCGGTCGACATCCGGTCCGTCTGGTCCGGGTCGGTCAGCGGGTGCGTGGACGCCCACAGATGCCAGACGCCGTCATGGTGCACGATGACCGGGTCCTTGACGGCCGTCTTGGCGTCCCCGGGCAGCACCACCCGCCTGCGCCGGGCGTCGAACGCGTCCGGGCCAGCGGCCTCGATCACCTCGACGCGCCAGTGCTTGGTACCTGCGGTCGCGCAGCTCACGTAAAGCCGCCAGCTGCCGTCCGGGGCGTGCACAAGCGCCGGGCGCTCCAGCGACTCGGCGTCCATCTCCGCCTTGCCGATGGTCAGCAGCGTCTCGAAGTGCACGCCGTCGGCCGAGCGTGCTACCACCACCGCATAGCCCCGGCCATGCGCCACTGGCCGCCGCAGCCGGTAGGCGAGGTAGACGTCCCCGTTGGCGCGAGCGGCGCTGGGCGCTCCAGCCCAGGTTCCTGGCTCCGTCCCAGGCGGCGCGATGGCTACGACAGAGCGGGTGGGCTGGGGCATGGGGATGGCCACCTCGGGCCATTCGTCTTCGGAGATCACATCGGAACAATAGGTCAACCGCAGCCCTGCTCGCTGCTGAAGCCGGCCGGTGATGGTCCCGGCGGCGGGCCGGACGCCGGCCCCGGCTCGCTCGGGACACGCCCAGGCCAGGTGCAGCCGGCCGGGCCGGATCACGCTGCGGCCGGGCTCGCGCGGCCATTCAGGACAGCCGGATTCTAGCTACGGACTATATCGGGACAAGCTGGTCCCGATACCACTATTTGCCTGAATAGCGTCATTTCCGCCCCGACAAGAAACGGCCACCGCGGCGGCGACCTACCCGATCTCAGTCGGCAGGAACGCTGCCTGCGGCGAATGCGACCAGCCCGGCGATCATGACGATGATCCCGAAGACTCGCCAGGCGTGGTAGCTGCTCGCGACGGCGAACGTGACAAATGCACCAAGTACTAAGAGAACCATCCCTAGCGCCTTCACGGCATTCCGCCCCTCCCCCTCGGCGGCGGCACGTCCCATTCCGGCAGTGACCGGGGGCGCGCCGCAAGCCCTTTCAGGCCGACAGTAGCGGTAAACGCTTGGAATGGGTAAGGCAAAGCGCAATACATAAGCCGATTGGCGTGCGCCCCGTGGCTAGGCGGCGCTGACGGCCGCTACCGGAACCCGGTCGAGGACGATCCCGAAGTGGTCACGGTAGGCGGCCAGGACAGCGTCGTCGGACGGCAGCTCCTGCTCGGTCCTGGTCCCGCCCGCGGTCCGGATCAGCGTCCGGCCGCTGATCGAGATCCTGCCGCTTGCGGTCAGCCGCGAGCAGATCGTGGTGCGGGTGAAATGGGATTCCGGCGAGGTCTGCTGCCACCAGCAGGTGGGCCCGAAGTCAGCCAGCGCCCGCTCGCGCTGCTCGAGCCGGTACTGCGGCTGCCCGTCCCTGATGACGTCGATATCTGCGGCCGCGCTCCGGTCGACGGGCCCGGCCGGCGGCCAGGCCTCGGCCAGCCGGAAGCTGCCGGCCGGATCGCCTTGCTGCCCCCGCTCGCCGAAGCACAGCGGGAACTCGCTGTGACTGCCGAATCCGACGTCGGCAAGCCAGGGCCCGTCCCCGTCGGTCGTCTGGACAAGCAGCGCCAGGTGATCAAACGGCGGGCCGAGCCTGTCGTCCCCGAACACCCGTGCCGCAAGCAGCCTGACGTCGAAGCCCAGCGCGCTGAGCAGCAGGGCGAACGCCCCGTTGAGCTCGTAGCAGAAGCCGCCCCGGCGGCGGGTCACGATCTTGCCGGTCAGGCCGGCGGGCTCCAGCGAGATGGGCTCGCCCAGGTGAATGCTCAGGTTCTCGAACGGGACCGCCAGCAGGTGCGCCCGGTGCAGTGCACGCAGCGCCGCCGTGTCGGCCTTGGCGGGACGTCCGATGTCGATGCGGTCCAGGTACCCGGTCAGTTCCTTCTCGTTCATCGGCACCAGCCTGTCCTTCTCGTTCATCGGCACCAGCCTGCACCTTCAAGTTGCCTTCAGGTCAAGCGGTAACCGCCGTCCGCCCGCCTGCTCCCGCGGACTGCGAAGATAGCCACCATAGGCTGGCGCGATTGCATAGAGCCGGGTCCAGTGCGGGTCGCCGGTGCCGCAGGCTACTTTGGCAGTGATAGTTGTAGCTCGCAGCGTTGATCCGGATTCATCCGCGTCCGTGAGGAGTATCCCGTGCCCACTCGCACCGCCCGCACCGCATGGAACGGCACCCTGCAGGACGGCTCCGGCCAGGTCGAACTCTCCAGCTCCAAGATCGGCACCTACGAGGTGTCCTTCCCCAAGCGCGCGGCCGATGAGGCCGGCGGCTTCACCAGCCCGGAGGAACTGATCGCGGCCGCGCACTCGGCCTGCTACGCGATGGCGCTCTCGGGTGAGATCGGCCAAGCAGGCGGCACGCCGCAGGCGCTTGAGGTGCAGGCCGACGTCACGCTCGGGCCGGACCCGGCTGGGGGCTTCCGGCTGACCGGCATAAAGCTCACCGTCCGCGGCGAGGTCGACGGCTTGGACGCGGCCGCCTTCGCGGCCGCCGCCCAGAACGCCAAACAAGGCTGCCCGGTAAGCAAGGCGCTGACCGGCGTCGACATCACCCTGGACGCCGCGCTCGAAGCATGAGCGCACGCATGCCGCGGGAGCGTGCCCTGGCGCTGGCCCGTGCCTACTGGGTGGACATCGCCTGGGTGGCGTTCATCGGGCTGAACCTGCTCGCCATGCGGCTGCTCCCGGCGTGGCAGACGATCCCGTTCCTGATCATCTGGGTCAGCCTGACCGCGGTCTACGGGTTCCGGCTGTGGCGGCTCGGCTCCACCGTGCTGACCGTCACGGTCGTCACGCTGGCCACCGGCGGACTGATCGGCTGGCAGGTACTTCGCGGCCAGGAGGACGGGGAGTACCTGGCCGAAGTCCCGCTGCTCGCGATCATGTTCGTGGTGATGGTCTGGCATGCCCGCAGGCGGCAGGCGGCCATGGCCGAGATGAAGCGGATCTCGGAGCACAACCTGCTGCTGCTCGATCAGCAGCGCCAGTTCCTGCAGGACGTCTCGCACGAGCTCGGAACGCCGATCACGATCGCGCTCGGCCATGCCGAGCTGATCGAGCACGCCGCGACGGACCAGTCGATCGCCGAGGACGCCAGGGTGGCCGTTGACGAGTTGCAGCGGATGCGCCGGCTGGCCAACCGGCTGCTGCTGCTGGCGTCCACGGATGGCCCGGACTTCCTCCGGTCGGCGCCGGTGGACGTCGCCGAGCTGCTGGTGGAGACGCTGCACCGGTGGAGCCAGACGCCCAGGCGCTGGTCGCTGGGCAGCCTGCCCGAGGTAACCGTGCTCGCTGACGAGGACCGGCTCACCCTCGCCCTGGACGCGCTGATCGAGAACGCGGTCGATCACACCGACGCCGACGGCCGGATCGAGCTGAGCGCCCGGGCCGTCGGCGACAAGGTCGTCATGGCGGTGTCGGACTCCGGCTCCGGCATCGCGGCTGCCGACCTGGGGCGCATCTTCGGCCGGTTCTCCCGGATCGACAAAGGCCGGAGCAGGGAGATCGGCGGGTTCGGCCTCGGGCTTGCGGTGGTGAAGGCGATCGCCGAGGCGCATCACGGCTCGGTCCGGGTCCGCAGCACGGTCGGCAAGGGCTCCGTGTTCGAGCTGCTGCTGCCCGCGACGGTCACCGTGGCCAGCATCCCCCGCCAGGTCCTGGACCGCCGCCCATTGCCCAGGTAACCGGACGAGGGGATGAGCGGTTCGCGTGTCGGCCACGGCGGCCGCGGCCCTGATCCCGGTCCCGGCCGTTCTCCCAGTTCCGGCCGTTCTCGCGGCCCGGACCAACGTGGTGGATCGCGCGATCGCACACCTTCAGAGGTGTGCGATCGCGCGATCCACCACCTTTCGCGAGCGCGAGGACACGGGCGCGGGACACGGGCGGACGGGCGGGGGGCACGGGGGACGGGCGGGGGGCACGGGGGACCGGCGGGGCGCACGGGGACGGGCGCGGGCGCACGGGGACGGGCGCGGGACACGGGCGGACGGGCGGGCGCATGGGGGACGGGCGGGGGCACACGGGGGACGGGCGGGGCGCACGGGGACGGGCGGGGCGCACGGGGACGGGCGGGGCGCACGGGGACGGGCGCGGGACACGGGCGGACGGGCGGGCGCACGGGGGCGGTCAGCGGCGCAGCAGGGCGGAGGCTAGGCGCTGGCTGCCGTCGTTCAGCAGCCATACGGACAGCCGGCCTGGCTGCCGGCTGGTGACGATCCGCAGGCCGGCGCCGGGCAGGATCGGGCGGTGGTACTCGAATTCGGCAGTGCCCGGTAGCCAGTCGAGAGCGGCCAGGATGTCCTCGACGGCAGCCCAGTGGATGGCGTTGTTGACGTGTCCTGCCGTGTCGAAGTCACTGGCACGCAGCGGCCAGTTCCTGGCGGAGTCCGCGGGCGGGCCCGGGTGGGAGAGCCGCGCGGATACGGTACGGCCCTGCGTCGCGGCCCCGTACAGGCGGTGGAACATCTCGCCCAGCGGAGCCGGGCGCCCGTCCGTCAGCGTGACGGCCGCCCACACCGCTCTGGCCTGGATGAGGTCATCGCCGCCTGGCCCGGTGAGCGTCGTAGTGCGCTCGGCCCACCGCGGGCCGGCTGCCGAGCAGAAGGTCCGCAGCGTGACCCGGTCGCGGTGGGCCGGGTAGCCGCGAACATCGATGGCAACCCGGCGGACCAGCCAGGCGTACGGCTCGGCCCAGCCGGCCTCAGCAAGATCGTCTTCGGCCGCCTGCTGCAGGTACCTGGCGAGCGCGTCGAACCGCAGCCTGCCTGCCGGGGTCACGTCGGTGCTGCGGACGATGCGAGCGGCGGCCGCGAAGACGCGGCCGCCGCGTGGATCGGGGGAGAACGCTGGCGCTGCCTGCACCTGCCCCGGCCCGGACGCCTGTTCCGGCCCGGACGGCTGCCCCGATCCGGCCGCCTGCACCGGCCCGGACGCCTGCCCCGGCCCGGCCGCCTGCCCCGGCCCGGACGGCTGCCCCGGCCCTGACGCCTGTTCCGATCCGGCCGCCTGCACCGGCCCGGACGCCTGACTCGATCCGGCCGCCTGCCCCGGCCCGGACCCGGGGTCTGGCCGTCCTGTTCGCATCTGGGGTGCTCCGCTCGGCAATGAGGATGGGCGCTTCGTCCCGGGTATTGTCGCTGACGCAGGTCTTTCGTCGCGGAGGCGCGGCCGGGGCGGCTGGCAGACTGCCTTTCGTGCAACTCCCCCACCGCGGTCCGTTTCGTGGCCTGCCGCGCGAGGTGGCGATCCTCACCTGCGTCTCGTTCACGGTGGCGCTCGGGTTCGGGATCGTCGCCCCTGGCATCCCGGGGTTCGCCCGCCATTTCGGGGTGAGCACGGCGGCCGCCGTCAGCGTGATCAGCGCGTTCGCCCTGATGCGGGTGGCCGGGGCGCTGCCATCCGGACGGCTTGTTGACCGGTTCGGCGAGTACCCCGTGATGTCGGCCGGCATCTCCATCGTCGCGGTGAGCAGCATTCTGGCCGGGTTCTCCGAATCGTTCACGCAGCTCATCATCTTGCGCGGGGTGGGCGGGCTTGGCTCGGCGATGTTCAGCGTCAGCGCCCAGACGTTGCTGCTCGGCAGCGTGACCAGCGACCAGCGGGGCCGCGCCAGCGGCCTGTACTCCGGCGGGTTCCTGATCGGCGGGATCAGCGGCCCGGCGATCGGCGGGCTGGTCGCCGCGTGGTCCCTGCGGGCGCCGTTCTTCATCTACGGCGGCCTGCTCCTCGTTCCCGCGGTCATCGCCGCGGCCGCGCTGCGCGACGCGCCGGCCCGGGCCAGCCGGAAGACGGCGCGGACGGCGCCGCGGTTCGCCCAACTTGCCAGCGCCCTGCGGAGCAGCGCGTACCGCGCCGCGACGGCGGCGAACCTGGCGGACAGCTTCGCCGCCATCGGGGTACGCAGCGCGATCGTCCCGCTGTTCGTCCGTGACGTCCTGCACCGGTCGGCCGTCTGGACCGGCATCGGCTTCGTCGTCGTCGCTGTCGTTAACGCGGCGACGCTGCTGCCGGCCGGCCGGGCGGCGGACACGGCTGGCCGGCGGCCGGTGATTCTCGGCGGCTGCCTGGTATCGGCCAGCGGGATGGTGATGCTTGCGCTGCTGCCGGGGCTCTACGGATACCTGGCGGCGCTGGCCACCTTCGGGCTGGGATCGGGCCTGCTTGACGTCGGGCCGGCCGCGGTCATCGGCGACATCATCGGCGACAAGGGCGGGACGGTGGTCGCATCGTTCCAGATGGCCGGCGACGTCGGCACGGTCACCGGCCCGGTGGCGGCCGGGTTCCTGGTTGACACGGTCTCTTACAACGCGGCGTTCGTAATGGCCGCGGTTGTGCTCGGGCTTGCGGCGGTCTTCGGGCTGTTCGCCCCGGAGACCAGGTGGCGCGGCACCGAGTTAGCCGGCCTGCGGCCGCCCGGCCGGGCCCTCACCAGCCGAGTTCGCGGAGCCGGTCGTCGTCGATGCCGAAGTGATGGGCAACCTCGTGGACGACGGTCCGGCGCACCTGATCAGCGACTTCTTCCGCGGAACGGCAGACCGCGCAGATCGCGCGGCGGTAGATGGTGATCCGGTCCGGGAGGACGCCCGCGTAATAGGTGGTGCGGCTGGTCAGCGGGATGCCCTGGTAGAGCCCGAGCAGTCCGGGCGGCCCCGCGCCGTGCTCGACGGTGACGGCCACGTTGCGCATCAGCCTGCCGAGATCCTCAGGCAGGTCATCCAGCGCCATGACGACCATCTCTTCGAACCGGTCAGGTGCTACGTCAATCACTGGCCCATTGTCGGACGGCGGCGCCGCCGCGGCGAACCGGCAACGGAAGCGGGCAGCCCGGCATGCCTGGTGACGTAACGCCACCGTCCCGGCTACCGGCCGACGGTGCTCGCGACTACCTCGGCCGAGGCGACGGGCGCTCGCACGGCCGTTAATCAAAGTTTTTCATGCACTTGACCTGGTTCACGTCCTCCGGCAGCTCGTTGCAGGCTGGCAGATCCCGGGTCAGCCTCCGAGCAGCTGCTCCGTCCTGGATACCAGCTCGCGGAGATTGTCCTGGGACGTCGCCTCGTACGCGGCCTGCCGGGGTCAGCCAGCGCACCGGCGCGGCCGGGTTCTCCGCCCGCGCCGCGCCCGGGTTCTCGGTAGCCAGGACGAAACGCACGTCCGCATGCTCGTGCGCTGGCTCGCCGTTGCCTGCCGGAACGTCGACGATCACGACCTGCCTGAGCCGCGCGTCCGGCCACGGCACCAGGTCGGCGAGCCCCGTTTCCTCTTCGGCTTCGCGCAACGCGATGGCAAGCGGATCGCTCTCGCCCGGGTCGGCGTGCCCGCCGACCTGCAGCCATGCCTGCTGTCGCTGATGCCAGCGCAACAGCACCCGGCCGCTGCCCGGGTGCACGACCAGCGCCGACGCTGTCGCGTGCAGCGGGGTAGTGCGCAGCCACGGGTCGGCCGCGGTTTCCGCGAGCGCGCGCAGCCGGGCGACGTCGGCTGCCTCGGTCTCGTCCTCGCTGCGGTAGCGGCCGAGTAGATCGAGGAGAGGGCGGCCGGGCCAGGACATGAGGACGTGACACTCCAGTAGCTGCGAGACCGGTGCGGGCAATGAGCAGGCGCGGATACCAAGGCTAGCGGGCCGCGGCGGCCGAAGCTGCGCTGTCCCGCTGGCGGCCAGCGGCCCTGCCGCGCGTGGGCCCGGCGCCGCGTCGACGCGAGCAAGCACGGCTCAGCGGGACGTCGGCGTTGCGAGCGCCTGCCGCAGCTCCCTGGCGATGTCGCCGGACCAGGCCCCGATCTCGGCCCAGTCGCGGAAATCGCCCTCGGGGAGGAGTGCCGCGCCTGCCGAGGTCTTCCTCATCAGGCGGCTGGCGGCGCCCAGCTGAGTCGGATCGAGCGCGCCGAAGAAGACACGATGGTCCCGCGCGCCGACCAGCGTCCTGAACCCGGCAATCTCTCTCGGCTCAGCGGCGGCCCGCACATCTCGTCCCTTGGCATCGACCGTCTCGCTGCCGAGCGGGCCGCTGCTGAAGAGCCATACCGGCTTGCTCGCCAGGATTGCCCGGTTGCGCCGGACGAAGTGCGAGGCTTCCTTCTGCCAGCGCCCGGCGTAGATCGCGCTGCCGACGACGAATGCGTCCCAGCCTGCCAGGTTGCCAGCCACTGCCGCCTGGCGTGCCTCCGCATGTATCCCGGCCTCGCCAAGCCGATCGGCGATACGCTCGGCAATGCCCCGGGTGGCACCATGCTTGCTCGCGTAGACCACTAGTGTCCGCATGGCCTCTCACCTTCTCGTTTCGCGGCCATCCCGGATCAGTGGGACCGGGATTCCGCCATTTCTCACAATGACGCCCGCAGGTTAGCGACGCGCAGAGGCGCGTGACCCTTAGCGCAGGGACTTTCGCCCCGATTCGGACGTTCCCGGCGACGATAACCTGGTCGCCCGGCTGGCGAGGGATTCCGGCAGTCCTTCGGCGAACACCGGCTCGGGGGGCGTGCAGGTAGACACCGCTACCGGGGCCTTGATGGCCAGTTCCGGCTTCAGCTCACCCCGGGCCTTATCTTGCTCGTCCACAGGTCAAGCCTCTCTGGCACGGCTGCGGCCAGAGCGGGCGGCCAGGGCGGCCGGCCAGAGCGGGCGGCCAGAGCGGCCGGCCAGAGCGGGCGGCCAGAGCGGCCGGCCAGAGCGGGCGGCCAGGGCGGGCGGCCAGGGCGGGCGGCCAGAGCGGGCGGCCAGAGCGGGCAGCCGCTAAAGGCCCTGCGGGAAGGTGATCGTCTCCGGGGCGACGAGCGGCTTGCCGACCTCAAGCTGGATCTGGGCGTGGGCGTTCAGCGGAATGTCACGCGGGTTGCCCTCGTAGCGCCGGCCGTTGTAGATGGCGACAACCGGACCAGTGGCCGGACCCACCTGGTCAGGACCGAGTGGCTGGCCCCACTCGTCGAAGAAGTCACCAAGGGTGAAGGTCCGCTGGACCGGGGACTCAATGTGAATGATGCCGTCGGCAGCATGGGTGTGCAGCCAGTAAAAGCACGTGCCAGTAGAGATAAACGGGCCCTGCGGGGTGCTCTGGGCCCTGGCGCCAGGAATCCCGATGCCGGCCGGGACCTGACGCGGCGATCCGTGCACGTAAATGGTCAGGTGCGCGTGGATATGGAAGATGGTCTGCTCACTTGCCTGGCAGCTGATCCCGTCGACATTCTTGCCCGTCGCCTTGGTCGCTGTGCCAGCCAACGGCGGGGCAGCGGGAATCGGGACCCCGCCCTCGGGACCGGCGGCACCACTGGCGGAGGCCGGCTTGAGCGCGCCAAGCGGGCTGAGCGACGCCAGCTTGAGCTGCGGAGTCCCGCCGCCCCCGGCGCTCGGGCCCGCGCTGCCGCCGCCGATGACGGCCAGACCGATGCCCACGGCCGCGATTACCAGCACAACTGCCGCGCCGATACCGATAAGCCAGTTCCGGCGCCGCCTGCGGCGCGCCTCCGCGGCCCGCATCTGGGCGACCTTTACTCGGGCTTGCTGCCTGCCTCTGTTGGCCTTGGACACCGGTTTCTGCTCCCCATCCGCCTGGACCCCTAAGCGAGGATAGTTGGCAGGCAGCCCAGTCTGACCGGGTGTCATTCGCCGGATGGGGGGGCGCGGTGGCCAGCGCGGCGCCGGGCTGGGCTGGCCGGGCGGGACTGGCCGGGACTCGCCGGGCGCGGTGGCCGGGCGCGGTGCCGGGCTGGGCTGGCCGGGCGGGACTCGACGGGCGCGGTGGCCGGCCGGGAGGGACTCGCCGGGCGTGGTGGCCGGCCGGGAGGGACTCGACGGGCGCGGTGGCCGGCCGGGCGGGACTCGCCAGGCGTGGTGGCCGACCGGGACTCGCCAGGCGCGATGGCTGGGCGACACTGGGCCGGAATCAGGACATCCGCCGTCGGGCCGGCGGATTCTTGCCCGGACATGACAACACCCCCGTCAGCGTCGCTGCGCTGGCGAGGGCGTGCCCGTGCCGGTGTGCGGTCGCCTCTCGGCGAGTGGCGCGACGCGGCTCCAGCCGGACGGTATTCCGCGAAGGCAGTAGTTGCGGCCCGGGGGACACAGCACACCGACGCAGATGAGGAACGCCGTGGGGCCGGAAGCTATTCCGGCTTTCCGGCGCACCAGGTCACCGTGCCCGACAGGAGGTGCCGGGGGCGTCGGGCGATATGGCCGGTGCGGCAAAGCTGAGCAGGTCTGATCTTGCATGCGCTGGGCTGACCGTTGGTATGTGCCGCGCAGGGTCAGAACCGGCCGGCCGTTCGCAGGGTCAGAACCGGCCTGCGATGCGCAGGGTCAGAGCAGGCCTGCGGTGCGTGGGTCGGCTAGGACAGGGATCTGGTCCCGGCCGTGGACAGAACACTGGCCTGGCCGGTCGGCCCTGGCCGGTCGGCCCTGGCCGGTCGGCCCTGGCCGGTCGGCCCTGGCCGGTCGGCCCTGGCCGGTGGCGCTGCCCGGTGAACCGGCAGCGCCGGTAACTTGCAAGAATTTCTGAGATTTATCGAATCTGAGTTCACATTACGAGTCATATTGTCAGTACCATACGCTAACGTGTTCTATAAGCGCAGACCGTGGGACGTGCCGAAGGGAGGACGCAATGCCAGAGCCAATCTCTAGCCAGGTCAGTACCGACGGCGCCCTGCCAGTCTCGCGGGGCGGCGATGGCGTCCCCGGCCTGGCAGGAGTCGTAGATCTTGGCGACCTAGAAGGCGTCCTGGATACGGCCAGGAAAGGTGATGAGGCGGCTGGCGATCCCCTGGGCGAAGACTCGGTCTCGTCAACGCGCGCTGCTGCGGGGGCGCGGTGGCCGGTGGCGGAGGTGGCTGCTGCAGCCGCTGAGGCCATGACGCCAGGTCCGGGGCTCGGTTACTGGGCCGGGTTGTTCGCGCCCGGGCAGATGAGTGATTACGCGCTGCCGGGAGCGGCGGCGGCGTGTCGGCGACTGGCAGCGTGGGCGCAGGCCACTGAGCTGGCCCTGGTCGCCGAGGTGGCGACACAGGCAGCGGCCCGGAACTCCCGCATCCCGGTGCGGCGGGACGGCCTGCCTGCCGCGGTGCCGGAGGAGGCTGCCGCGGAGGTCGCGCTCGCGTTGCGAATGTCGCAGTACGGCGCGTCGTGCTGGACGGATCTGGCCGTCACGCTGGCGGGGCGGCTGGCCGGGACCGGCACGGCGCTGGCCGCAGGGACGATCGATCTGACGCGAGCCCGGCTGATCGCCGAGGCAACCAGCGTGCTCGACGACCGCGCCGCGAAAGCAGCCCAGGACAAGGTCCTGCCAGGCGCCGGGGATAAGACGCCAGCGCAGTTGCGCGCGGCGCTACGCCGAGCTGTGATCAGCGTCGACCCAGACGCCGCGGAGCGCCGCCGGGCGGACGCCGAGCGGCGGGCGAAAGTCGGCTTGTACGGGGATGAGGAAGGCACCGCCACGCTCTCCGGCCAGAACCTGCCGGGCGCGCACGCGGCCGCAGCGATGGCCCGGATCACCGCCCTGGCTCGGGCGATGAAATCCTCTGGCGCCACTGGTGGCCTCGACCTGCTCCGTGCCCAGGTCTACCTCGGTCTGCTTCTTGGCACCCTTCCCCTGATTCCCCCCGCCGAAGACGCACCCCCCGACAACCCAGGCGACGGTCCGCCTGACGACCCCAGCCCTGCCGACCTCCCTGACTCCGGCGACCCCGATCCTGGCTCGGCCGGCCCCTCTGACCCTGGCTCGGCCGGCCCCTCTGACCCTGGCTCGGCCGGCCCCTCTGACCCTGGCCAGGCCAGCCCCTCTGACCCTGGCCGGGCCGGCCCGCCTGACTCCGCCAACCCCGCCGGCCCGCCTGACTCCGCCAACCCCGCCGGCCCGCCTGACTCCGCCGACCCCGCCGGCCCGCGTGACTCCGCCGACCCCGGTGGCTGGCGTGACCCCGAGCACGCCAAGCCCGCAGAGCCAGGCGGCCGTGGCGAGACCGCCGGCTCCGGCGAGCCCGCTGACCCGCGGGAGCATGGCGGCCCCGGCGAACAGGCTGTCCCGGCCGTTCCCGCTGTCCCGGGTGCGACAGGCGTACCGAATGCCTCAGATGACTGCAGTGCCTCGGATGAATCGGATGGGCCAATCTGTACCGTCGGCCGCGATAGCCCGGCCGAGCCGGGTGGACCGTACGGTCCGGGCGCCGGCGAGCAGCACCGGGCACGGGATCCGGCCTGGCCAGGCATCCCGATCCCCAGATCGGCTCCCGGCGGGCTGGCACCGTCCGGCACGGGGGCACTCGCTGGGCTTCCCCGTGGGCCCGGCAGCACCGGGCTGCTGCACCTCACCGTCCCCTGGCGGACTCTCGCCGGGATCATCGCCGAGCCCGGGCAGCTCAGCCGCCTCGGCCCGATCACCCCGGAGACAGCTCGCCAGCTCGCCTCCCTCGCGGCCAGCGACCCCGGAACCGAATGGAGAGTAATCATCGTCGACGGCGCAGGGCACGCCATCGCCGTCGCCCGTATCCGCCGCGCCCGCTCCACCGGCCAACCGTCGACGACAGGCCTGGTCAGCCTGGTCACGCTCGTTATGCCCGCCAGCCTGGCAGACCCAGCCGGGTCGCATCAGCGCGGACTTGATCCGGACAGTCTCGATGGCATGCTTGCCGCTGCGCTGGAAGCGGCCCGGCAGGCCATCGCCCAGGGCGACGCCGGCCCCGGCGACCTCGCCGGCCCCGGCGACACCGGCGGCCCCTCGGGCGCCAGCCCCCGCGGATGCACGCACCACCGGTCCAGCCCGTCCTACCGGCCACCACCACGACTCCGCGAATTTGTCGCAGCCAGGGACCAGACCTGCCGGTCCCCGGCATGCCGCCAGCCCGCCCACCGTGCCGACCTCGATCACACCGTTCCCCATGACCAGGGCGGACGGACCTGCGACTGCAATCTCGGCGCCGGCTGCCGGACCCACCATCGCCTCAAGCAGCGCCCCGGCTGGCACCTCACCCAGCCCGAGCCAGGCACCTTCATCTGGACCACCCCAGCCGGACGCACCTACACCCAAACCCCCGATACGTACGACGCCTGAGGCCGTAACCAGCCGGGACTGGCTCGCCGCCGCTCCGCATGAACAGGAGCCGGCCCGGGGCTGGCTCGTTTCGACTCCGCATGAACAGGAGCCGGCCCGGGACTGGCTCGCCGCCGCTCCGCATGAACAGGAGCCGGCCCGGGACTGGCTCGCCGCCGCTCCGCATGAACAGGAGCCTGCCCGGGACTGGCTCGCCGCCACAACTCGAGGAGATCGCCAATGGCGTCGGCGGGCAACGACTGGGCGACCGTTATCCCTTACGGCGCGACGGCGATATCCGGCAAGATCAGCCCGCGACGGCCGCGCCGAGGGCCGGCAGGTGATTGCTGAGCTCGCGGATCAGCGCCGACTTCGGGCGGGCACCGACGATCTGGGTGACCAGTTCGCCGCCTGCGTACAGCTGCAGTGTGGGAATGGCAAGCACGGCGCGCTGCAGCATCGTGACCGGGTTCTCGTCGGCATTCAGCGAGACCACGCGCAGCCGGCCTGCGTGCTCAACGGCGATCTGCTTCAGTACGGGCGCCATCATCAGGCACGGCCCGCACCACTGCGCCCAGAAGTCGACCAGCACCGGAACGTCCGAGCCGAGTACCACCTCGGCGAAGTCGGCGTCCGTCACCGCGGTGACCGGCTCGGTTTGGCTAGCGATTCCTGCAGACATTCTGATAACTCCTTCGTGGCAGGCCAGTTGGCCTATTCGTGGTGGTCCGGCGGGCTTAGCCGTGACCCGTTGACTTGCTGCAGCCAGCGCGCTTTAGCCTGGGCGGCCGGCTAGTGCCGCTGGGCGGCCGGCTAGTGCCGCTGAGCGACCGGCCACTGCTGAGCAGCCGGCCATTGCTGAGCAGCCGGCCATTGCTGAGCAGCCGGCCACTGCTGAGCAGCCGGCTATTGCTGAGCGAGCGAGGCGAGCCGGGAGAACTCGCATTGCGGGTCAGGCGCAGACCGCACACGCACAGCCAGCGCCTGCGCCAGCTGCGCCTGGAGTTGCTCGCGTACCTGCGACAGCCGGGCGAGATACCGATCGACCTCGCCGATCTTGTGCCGGTACACCGTGATCGAGTCCGGGCAGCTGCCGCCGAGCGAGTTTCCTGCCCGCAGGCACTCTACGAACGGGCGCGTCTCCTCCAGCGTGAAGCCGAGGTCGGCCAGCGCGCGGATCTCCGCCACCGCTCGCAGTTCCTCGCTGGCGTAGTCCCGGTAGCCGTTCGAGGCCCGCCGGGGCATCACCAGCCCTAGCTCTTCGTAATGCCGCAGTGTCCGCGTACTCACGCCAGCCTGCCGTGCCAGCTCGCCGATCCGCATCGCTCACTCTCCTCGGCACCGACGCTAGACCTTCACGCCGGCGTCAACGCAAAACCGGGCCCCGGCATGCCTGGCCTCGGGGACGTTGTTCCGCTGTCAGCCGAAGGCCAACCCGACCCGCTATCGGTTACGTAGCTGCGGCTGCCTGGCCGCGGACGCCGTGATCCCGCGAAGCCCCGGACGCCGTGATCCCGCGAAGCCCCGGAGACCGTGATCCCGCGAAGCCCCGGAGACCGTGATCCCGCGAAGCCCGGAGACCGTGATCCGCGAAATTGATCAGCTTCTCGAAGCTTTCGTCAATATCGCCACCCCACCTGGAAGCCATAGGTTGCCTGCAGATGGCAAAGCCGTGCCGGGTACACCGCACGCCCGGACCGCGTCCGCCATCTCCTCGTCACCGGTCCGGTCGTTGTGCCCTGCTGGTACAGCGCAGGCGATCAAGCGCCGTTCCGGGCGCAGGTCCACCGTCGCGGATGCGCAGGCGATCAGGGATCATGCGGTTGTCGTCGTCGGCGAACCGCTCGTGGGGAAGGCCGAGGAACTCCATGGCGGTCATCAGCGGGCTGGGCCGCCAGCAGCGGCTCGGTCGCCCGCCTCCGCGGCGTTTCGCATTCTAAGGCGCCTGAATATGCGCGCAAAGCAAATCCGGCCGGGGTTTCCGACACCCGCAGGCACCGGTAGGCACCGGCAGGCACCGGCAAGCGCCCGCCGGTTTCCGCAGGCCGGTTTCGTGGCACTTCCGCCGCGTCACCTCAGCTCGCTGGCGGTGGCGCGTCCTGGCTTAGCGATATCGCCCCTGCCAGCCAGCGGTCAGGGTGTTCCCCAGTCGTCCCGCTGCTCGGTCCGCTGCTGGCCGACAGGAGTTTCCCGGACATCAGTTCGGGTCGTGGTCCGCCGCCGGTTGCCCATTACCATCAGGACCAGGCTCACGATGATAAGAATGATTCCCACCACCAGCAGAATGTCGCCTGCCTTGTGGATGTTGAATCCGGAAGTATGCACCGTGAAGGCGAACCTCAAGATGGCCCCGACCACCACCAGGACGAACCCGAATCCAATGAGGCCAGTACCTGAACTCCTATTCATGGCCCTTGAGTGTAGGGTGCGCGGCCAGCCGGGGACAAGCGTTCGCAGCCAGGGACCGTTCCCGGGATCCGCCGGCTCGCCGCTTGCCGCAGCCAGGGACCGTTCCCGGGATCGCCGGCTCGCCCCGCTTGCCGCAGCCGGACGCTGGTCAGTGAGGTCGTCACCGCGGCGGCTCGCGGACGCGGTAGCGCAGGTGGGTGACGCCGTCGCCGTCGACGACGGCCGGCCCGGCTAGCTTGACCGGCCCGCCGTTGAGGTTGTCGAAGAAGCGGATCCGGCACCGAGCAGCACCGGCACCAGGTCCACGTGAATCTCGTCGGGCAGCCCGGCGTTGAGGCACTGCTGCGCGACGTTCGCGCTGGCGCCGCGCAAATGATGACGCCCAGGGACACCCGGGGTGCCTGGGGAGCCTGGTCGGGGAATGCTCTAGCCATGCCTGGCCGACAGGAGCCCGCACCTGATGACCGACACTGAGCCGTTTGCGCTGATAGTGCTGCTGACGGCTGCCGTCGGGCTGGTCGCCGTGCTGTCGAATCACCTGACCGACCGGCTGAAGCTGCCGTCGCCGGCCATCGTCCTCGTCGGCGCGGCCGTCGCGGTCAAGGTCATCCCGGCCCTGCACGCGCCGCCGGAGTACGCGGTGGTACGCGTGGTAACGGTGGCCCTGGTCTGCATCCTGTTCGACGGCGGCATGCACATCGGCTGGGCCCGGTTCCGGTCCGCGGCCGGCCCGATCATCATCGTCGGCGTCGTCGGCACGTTCCTGACCGTGGCGGCCGGCGGCGCGGCGGCCCACTTCGCCTTCGGCCTGACCTGGTACGTGTCCCTGCTGGTGGCAACGGCAGTGGCGCCCACCGATCCGGCGGTGGTGTTCTCCGTACTCGGCCAGCGGGAGATCGAGGGCCGCAGCGACACCATCCTGGAAGGGGAGTCGGGCGCGAACGACCCGGTCGGGATCGCGCTGATGGCCAGCCTCATCGCCGCGGGCGGTCTCGGCGCGGGCACCCTCGGCCAGGTCAGCGGCGAGTTCGCGGCTGCAGATGGCCGTCGGCGCGGCGGTCGGCACCGCTGGCGGCCTGGCCCTGCGGTGGTTCACCCGCAGGGTGCCGCTGCCCAGCGAGAGCCTGTATCCGCTGCGGACCCTGGCGTGCGCGCTGCTGCTGTACGGCATCGCCACCCTGGCGCACGGGTCGGGGTTCCTCGCGGTCTTCGCCGCCGGGATCGTGCTTGGCGACGGGCGCGCCCCGTACAAGCGGGAGATCGAGCGGTTCCATGCCGCGCTCGCCAGCCTGGCCGAGATCGTCGCGTTCGTCGTCCTCGGCCTGACCATCGATCTCGCCGTCATCGCGAGGTCCGACGTGTGGATCCCCGGGCTCGTGCTCGGCGCGGCGCTGGCGTTCGTCATCCGGCCTGTCCTGGTCGGGCTCTGCCTCATCCCCGCCCGGCTGGACGGCAACGAACGGAACTTCGTGCTCTTCGCCGGGCTCAAGGGGGCCGTGCCGATCTTGCTGGGCGGGTTCCTGCTCGTCGCCCGGGTGCCCGAGGCTGCCCGTCTCTACGGCATCATCGCCGTAGTCGTCATGTTCTCTGTCGTCGTGCAGGGCAGCCTGGTGCCCGCCGTCGCCCGGCTGCTCCGCGTCCAGATGCGCGCCATCGAGCCGGAACCATGGGCACTCGGGGTACGGCTGCGAGACGAGCCGGCCGGCGTGCACCGCCTAACGATCAAGGCTGGCTCGCCCGCTGACGGCCGCACCATCGACGACCTGGCCGGCCTGCCCGGGGACGCCTGGGTCAGCTTCATCGTGCGAGACGGCCAGCTCGTGCCCATCAAGGGCGGCACCAGCCTGCGCCCGGGCGACGATGTCCTTGTCCTCGCCGACCCCGGCCTGCACGAGAAGCTGGTCACGGCCTTCGAGGGACCCCCGCCGGGTCAGCAGCGGTGATGAGGGTCCAGTTCGCGGGCAGCGGCGACGCGTTCGGCAGCGGCGGGCGCTTCCAGACCTGTATCTGGCTGGCCGACGGCGGGCAGGCGATGCTGGTCGACTGCGGCGCCACCAGCCTGGTAGCGCTGAAGGCCCAGGGGCTGGATCCGAACGCGGTCGGCGCGGTGGCGGTGACCCACCTGCACGGCGACCATTTCGGCGGGCTGCCGTTCCTCATCCTGGACGGCCAGTTCACCCGCCGGTCCGCGCCGCTGCTCGTTGCCGGGCCGCCGGGGATCCGGGCCCGGCTGGCCGAGGCGATGGAGGCCTTGTTCCCTGGCTCGAGCCGGGCGCCGCGGCGCTTCCTGGTGGACGTGACCGAGCTTGCGACCGACGGGACACCGGCCCGGCTCGGCGCCGCGACCGTGCGCGGATGGGAAGTGCAGCACGCCTGCGGCGCCCCGCCGCTAGCCCTGCGGGTCGAGTTCGGCGGCGCGACCTTCGGCTACTCCGGCGACACCGAGTGGACCCCGGCCCTGGCCCGGGCGGCACGGGACGCGGACCTGTTCGCCGCCGAGGCCTATACGTTCGACCGGCCAGTCCGCTATCACCTCGACTACCAGACGCTGCTTGAGCACCTCGATGAGCTCGGCGCGCGGCGGGTGGTGCTCACCCACATGTCGGCCGCGATGCTGCGCAGGATCGCCGACGCCGTGCTGCCCGCCGCATACGACGGCATGACCGTCCAGCTGTAGCGCAGGCCTCATCGCGCTACCAGCGGAATCAGCGATAAAGAAGATCAAGAGCTTTTGATTAACGGGAGGTCGGGCGAGCAGGCCGCCCCGCACTAAGGCAGCCGGCTGCCGCTGCTGACCGGCCCGCTAAGCCCGGCGGGCGATGAGCCGCCGCGCCGCCCTGGTCACCAGCGGGATCGCGACCCAGCAGGCGAAGGCCCACTGGGTGAAGAAGGCGATCGGGATCGACACGAGGAACAAGGCCATCATGGTCAGCGTGGGCAGGCGGCCGCGGGCGGTGGCCGACTCCGGGGTGCCCTCGCGCAGCAGCTCGTGGCGGACAAGCTCGCGAGTCATCAGCAAGAAGCAAAGCCCGGCGATCACCTGGACCAGCGCGTAGAGCGTGAAGCGGACGCCGAATCCGCCGTTGCCGGAAAGCACCCGGGTCGCGAATGGCGTGACAATCATCATCAGCAGCCATGCCATATTCAGCGTGGCGAGCCGTCCGCTCAGCTTGATGACATACCGGAACAGCTGGCGGTGCGCGGACCAGTGGCTGCCGATCACCACGAAGCTGATCAGGAAGGCCAGGTACTCGTCCCGATGCCCCCACAGCGACCGCAGCACCTGGCTGTTGGTTGCACCATGCGGGAGCGGGAGCCCGAACGCAAGCAGCGTGATCGCGATCGCGACCACCGCGTCAGAAAAAAAGATCATGCGTTCCGCTGCCATCAGGTCAGCCTCGAGGCTGACGGCCGCGGCGGCGCGGGCGGCGCCCGGCGATGCGTCGTCGTGCGGGGCAGTCATGAGCGAACGACTCCCGGTTAGGTGAATCGGCAGGCTACCAGCATGGGCCGGGCCGGGCTCATCAGCCGATCCGGCCCACCGGCGACACCCAGCTGGCAGGCTTTCCCGACAAATACTGACAAGATGGTTAGGCTCGTGGCGGTAACTGCAGCGTCCGCGCCAGGTGCCGGGCGGGCGCTCGACGAAAGCGGCTTTGCTGCGCGCTGAGGGGAAGTGGATCATGCGGCGTCTCGCGATCGTGGCTGCGACGGTCGTCGTGGCGGTGTGGTGCGCCCGGCCTCGCGAGCGCCGCCACCAAATGGACCGTCCAGCCCACCCCCAACCCGTCCCGCTCGGCCAGCCTGAGCGGCGTGTCGTGCCCTTCGGCGGCAGGCTGCACCGCGGTCGGGTCGTACTTCAACAGCTCCAACGACGAGCTCACGCTGGCCGAGCACTGGAACGGGCACGGCTGGGCAATACAACCGACACCCGGGCCGTCCCGCTCCGCCAGGCTGACCGGCGTCTCCTGCACATCGGCGGCCAGCTGCACGGCCGTCGGGTCGTACTCCACCTCAGCCAGTTCCGGCGATCTGCTCGCGCTGGCCGAGCACTGGAACGGGCACGGCTGGGCGATCCAGCCGACGCCCCAGCCGTCCCGCTCCGCCAGCCTGACCGGCGTCTCCTGCACATCGGCGACCAGCTGCACGGCCGTCGGGCTTTACGTCAACCGCGCAGCGGACACGGTGACGCTGGCGGAGCACTGGAACGGCCGGAAGTGGGCGATCCAGCCCACCCCCGACCCGGCCGGAATCCCCGGACAGCGGCCTGGGCGGGATCTCCTGCGCCGGGCCGGCTAGCTGCACCGCGGCCGGCTCATCCGCTAGCCCGGCCGGAACCGAGCTCACCCTGGCCGAGCACTGGAACGGGCACGCCTGGGCGATCCAGCCCACCCCCGACCCGGCCGGATCCCCGGAGAGCAGCCTGAGCGGGATCTCCTGCCCTTCGGCTACCAGCTGCACAGCGGCCGGCGCGTACTCCAACAGCGCCGGGACCGTGTTCCGGACGCTGGCCGAGCACTGGAACGGCCGGAAGTGGGCGGTCCAGCCCACCCCCGACCCGGCCGGATCCCCGGACAGCGGCCTGGGCGGGATCTCCTGCGCCGCGGCCGCTAGCTGCACCGCGGCCGGGTCGTACACCAGCCGCTCCGGAGCCGAGCTGACCCTGGCCGAGCACTGGAACGGCCGCAACTGGGCGATCCAGGCCACCCCCAGCCCGTCCCGGTCAGCCAGCCTGAGCGCGGCCTCGTGCGCCTTGGCCACTAAATGCACCGCGGCCGGCGAGTACACCACCCGCTCGCACGACGAGTTCACGCTGGCCGAGCGCACCTAGCGGCCGGCCGGGCCCGCGGGGACCCCGCCGGGCCGCCGATACGATGCGGCGTATGCGGTTCGCGATCTCGATTCCCCAGTTCTACGCCGATGGCGAGTTCGACCCGGCGGCGTTCCGTGCCTACTTCACCCGTGCCGAGGAGCTCGGTTTCGACAGCGCGTGGGCACAGGAACAGGTGCTCGGGCAGGCCCCGCAGCTCGGGCCGGTCGAGACGATGACCTACGCGGCGGCGTGCACCAAGCGGCTCCGGCTTGGCTGCGCGGTGTTCGTGTCCACCTTGCACAGCCCGGTGCACCTGGCGAAGAGCCTGAGCACGCTGGACCAGCTCAGCCGCGGCCGGATCGAGATCGGTATCGGCACCGGCGGCCGGGGGCGGCAGTTCGCCGCCTTCGGCGTGCTACCCGACCGTTACGTCGCGCAATTCACCGAGGGGCTGGCGCTGATGAAGGCGCTGTGGACCGAGTCCCTGGTCACCTTCGACGGGGAGTTCTGGCCGCTGCGGGATGCGGCGATGGAGCCCAAGCCGTTCCAGAAGCCGTTCCCGCCTGTCTGGGTCGGCGGGAACGGGCCGGCCGCGCTGCGGCGTGCCGTGCGGCTCGGCAGCGGGTTCTTCGGCGCGGGCTCATCGCCCACCGCGAGGTTCGCCGACCAGGTCCAGGTCGTGCGGCAGGCACTACGCGAATCGGGGCGGCCGGCCGCGGACTTCCGCATCGCGAAGCGCGTCTACATCGCGATCGACCAGGACGCCGGCCGCGCGCGCAAGCGGATCAACACCGAGCTCGAGCGGCTCTACGGGCGCCGGTCGGCCGACATCGAGGCCGCCGCCATCGCCGGCCGCCGGCGGGCTGCGCCGGCCAGCTGCGCGAGGTCGCCGAGGCAGGCGCGGAACTGATCCTGTGCACGCCGCTGTTCGAGCAGGCCGAGCACGCGGAGCGGCTGGCCGCGGAGATCATCCCTCAGCTCAGGTAGCGAAGGCGGCACGTCATGTGCGGTCAGCCGGATCAGGGCCAGCTCGCGGTCAGCTGCCGCCATGTCCTCAGGCGGGCGGCGACAACCGGTCCAGTATCGCGGCGTCAGTCCCGCCTTCCTCGCCCAGGATCGAGCCGATCTGCGCCACCGAGTCCGGGCGCCGCGCCCGCAGCCACAGCAGCACGATGATGCCGATGACCAGCCAGGCCGCCGCCAGGTACGGAGTCCACTTGAGGATGCCGGGCGGCGTCGGGTGCACTGACCCGTACAGGGCCGCGCCGAACACGATGGCGCCGATCACCGGGACGACGACGTGCACCAGCGGGTTCCAGCTCCGGCTGTCGCGGGTCTGGCGGAAGAACACGATGCCGCCGATGCACAGCATGATGTAGACGATGATGATCACCAGCGTGCCGGTGGTAGCCCAGAAGTAGTAGTTGCTGAACGGCTGGCCGAAAGCGGCGTCCGACAGCGGGTAGCCGATCAGCAGCGCCAGCAGGGTCGCGATCACGGCGACGGTGACCGTCGCGGTCACCGGCGTCTTGAACTGCGGGTGCGTCCGGCCGAAGGCGGCGGGCAGCACGCCCTCGCGGCCCATCGCGAACAGGGTGCGCGCGGCGGCGGTGGCGCAGGCAACGCACACGATGAACGCGGCGCACATGCCGCCGATCTCGGCCAGCGTGCCGAGCCAGGAGCCGACGAACGTGGTCGCGGTGGTCTTCAGCGCGACCGGGTCGGCGCCCATCTTGACGCCGTTGTTGACCCCGAAGCCGATCGTGATCGAGTAGGTGGTCCACAGGTAGAGGACGACCGCGAACAGCGTCGCCACGATGACCGCGATCGGGATGTAACGCCGCGGGTTGGCGGTCTCCTCGCCGAAGTCGGCCGCGGTCTCGAAGCCGATGTAGGAGGTGACGCCGAAGATGATGCCGTAGAAGACGCCGTTGAAGCCGCCCGCGTTGGTGTGGCCGAAGGTGAACGCCGACAGCGCCTGCCCGTGGCTGCCGCCCTTGGCGGTGGTCACCAGGTCGACGATCAGGATGATGGCGACGGTGACGATCCCGACGATCAGCTGCACCCGGGTGGTGACCTTGATCCTGATCACCGACAGGACCAGGAACAGGGCCATGCCGATGAAGAAGAACAGGATCCACAGCTTGGGGTTGAGCCCGAGCAGGTCGGCGGCCAGGTAGCCGACCCCGGACATCGTCATCGGCACGAAGCAGATCATGCCGAAGAAGTACAGCCAGCCGGCCATGAAGCCGGCCTCCTTGCCGAGGCTCCGGCTGGCGTAGGTGTAGGCGTACCCGGCCGAGGCCATCCGGCGGGTGAAGCCGATGACCACGAACGCGAGCGCCAGGCAGGCGATGCCGCCGAGCAGGAACGCCAGCGGCGTGGAGCCCCCGGCGACCGCGGCGACGCCGGTGACGTTCAGCAGCATCGCCATGCCGGGGGCGATCACCGACACCGAGATCGCGATGGCGTCCCAGAGTCGCAGCGTGCCGTGCGCGAGCTGGCCGCTGCCGGCGCCGGGGATCAGGTCGGGACTGGTCTTGGCCATACTTCCGTTCCTCTCACTCCGGCCAGCGGAGTCGGCTGGCCGTGCGGCCGGCCGGAGGGCCGGTCCGCGGGACTGCGTCTCGCAAGGTCATCGGGTGGTGCTCATTCCGGCATCAGCACGGTCTGGCCGTCCAGGTGGTAGTCGAAGGCCAGCGGGGTGCAGTCGCGCTCGACCAGCCAGTCAAGGAACCGCAGGTGGACCGGGTGGGCCCGGTACTCATTCAGCGCGTCGATGCCGGGGAACTCGGTGTACAGCAGGTAGCCGTAGCCGCGGGTGCGCGCGCCGGTGAGGTCGGTGCCGAACCGGCACCTGGTCATCAGCCCGATCTCCCTGCGGCCAGGACGCCACCATCGCGCGCATCTCGGCGGCCTCGTCACGCGCTGAGCTCGCGGGGGAAGCTGAACAAGACGATGTGCTGCACGGTCATCGGCGGCTCCTTATCCTCTGCGCCGGGCGGCGCCGGTTGCCTGGCGGCGTTCAGTAGAACTCGAAGTACTCGCGCATCTCCCAGTCGCTGACGTCCTGCCCCTCGGGCGGCGGGTTGTCGGCGATGGCCGCGTCGTACCTGGCCAGTTCCGCGCGCTTCATCTGGAGCAGGTAGTCGACCAGCGTGTCGCCGAACGCCTCGCGGAAGAAGGCGTCCTTGTCCAGCGCGCTGACCGCGTCGGCGAGCGAGGTCGGCAGCATCGGGCCTCCGTCGCGTAGGGTCGGCCTCGACCGGCGGCGGCGGGTCCAGCTCGCGGCGGATGCCATCAAGCCCGGCGGCGATGTTCGCCGCCATGTAGAAGTAGGGTTGGCGGCAGGCTCGCCCATCCGGTTCTCCACGTGGCTGTTGGAGTCACCCGGCGCGCCCTGCACCCGGATCAGCGCGCCGCGGTTCTCCACCGCCCAGCACACCCGGTCCGGCGCGAACGAGTACGGCCGGTACCGCTTGTAGCCGTTGACCGTGGGCGCGGCGAACACCGTCATCGGCATCGCGTGCTCGAGCAGCCCGGCCACGAACTGCCGCCCCGCCGGACAGAGTCGCGTCCGCGCTGCCGAACACGTTGCGCCCGTCGCGCCGGGAGATCAGCGACTCGTGCAGGTGCCAGCCGGAGGAGAAGAAGTTCGGCAGGCCGGGCGGCACATGAACGTGGCGAGCAGGCCGCGGCGCTGGCACATCTGCTTGACCGCCGAGCGGAACAGCACGACCGCGTCGGCCGCGGCCAGCCCGCCGATCGGGCTGAAGCTGAACTCCATCTGCCCGGGGCCCCACTCGTCTTCCATCGAGCGGGGCGGCAGCCCGACCGCGGCCAGCCCGTCGCGGATCGCCTCGAGCGTGCCGGTCACGCTGTCCAGCCGCACCTCGGACAGGTACTGGTAGCCGCGCTCGAAGACGCTCACCGCGGGCGGCGGCGGGGTGAACCCGGCGTTCTCCGGCGTGATCCGGTCGGCGTCGAGCCTGACGATGTAGTACTCGATCTCGATCCCGGCCAGGAAGTCGAAGCCCGCGTCGCCGAGGTCGCCGAGCGCGCGGCGCATCAGCCCGCGGCCGTCCAGCGGCATCGGCTGCGCCGCTGGAGAAGTACGCGTCGCAGAGCATCCAGCCGGTGCGGTCGGCCCACGGCAGTATCTGGAACGTGGCCGCATCCGGCACCAGTACCACGTCAGGGAACCCGGTGAACTCGTCGATGCCGAAACCGCCGCCCGCCGCGAAGGCCGGCACGAACACCTGGTTGCCGGTGTCGAGGCTGTAGATCGCGCCGGAGAAGTCCAGGCCGTTCGACATCGCGGCGATCGCCACATCGGGGGACAGCGACTTGCTGCGCGGCATGCCGTGCTGGTCGACTACGACCAGCCGGACGGTGCGCAGGTCAAGCTCGCGGATCCGGGCGGCGACCGCTTCCGCGGCCGCGGCCTGCTCGCTGCTGTACAGGCTGTGCCGGGCGACGAAGCCGTGCTGGCCTACGCCGCTTACGGCATGCCGGTCGCCGTTCGGGATTGTGCTTCCCACCTGGCTAGCCTCCGATCGGTGCGGTCCGCGTTGCCCGGGACTACTGGCCGGCGCTGGCAGGCCGGCGCCCGGCGCCGCGATCAGGTCTTCTTTTCGCCCCGGCGCCGGCTCATCTGGTCCAGCATGCCGGCGGCGAAATTCTCCGGCTCCACGTCGGCGAGGGACAGGAACGTCTCGGTCCGCTGCACGCCGTTGATCTGGAAGATCTTGGCCAGCAGCAGCTCGCGCAGGTGCGCGTGGTCCCGGACCCGCAGCCGGACCAGCAGGTCCAGGCTGCCGGTCACCACGCTCATGTCCTCCGCCTCCGGCAGCGCCCGGATCGCGGTGATGATCTCGCTCAGGTCCATGCCCGGCCCGGCGGTGACCGCGAGGTACACGACGACGGGGAAGCCGAGCGCCGCCCAGTCGATGTCGACCCGGTAGCCGCGGATCGCGCCGTTGCGCTCCAGCCGGGCGAGCCGGTCAGCGACGGCGGGCGGCGACATCTCGATCTTCCTGGCCAGGGCGCGCTGAGACTGCCGCGCGTCCCTGGCGAGTGCGCGCAGCAGGGCCAGGTCGAAGTCGTCCACCTCGGCCTCGGGCGTGGACGGCGAGGAGACCTCGGCCAGCTTGGCGAGCGGTGCGGATACAGTTGCCATTTGCCAGGTAACCCATCGTGTTGCCTAGTAATGTGGGCTATGCTGAGAACGTGGCGTTATCAATGTAAATTTGACGTGCTGGGATTTTTACATTTGTAAGTTCCGCTGTCAAGAGACGGAGCGGACGATGACCGCAGCCCTGGAGCAACACGACTGGAGTGCTCGCCTCGCCCGGCGCACGCGCTCCCTGGGCGGCGGCGAGATCACTGCCATCCTCGCGCTGGCAGGCGCGACCGACGTCATCACGTTCTCCGGCGGGTTCCCCGATCCGGCGACCTTCCCGGCCGGCCTGCTGGCCGAGATCGCCGCCCGGCTGATCGCCGCGGACGCCGGGGTGGCGCTGCAGTACTCGGCGACCGAGGGCCTGGCCAGCGTGCGGGACTACGTCTCCGGGCGGCTGGCGGCGACGGAGGGCCGCGCGCCGAGCGCAGCCGAGCTGATGATCACCAGCGGCGGCATCGACTGCATGGAACTGCTGGCCAAGAGCTACGTCGACCCCGGCGACGTCGTCGTGGTCGAGGCGCCGACCTACCTCGGCGGGATCATGGCGTTCCGCGGCTACGAGGCCGACTGCGCGGCGTGCCCGTCGACGACGGCGGGATGCGTGTCGACCTGCTCGCTGACCTGCTGGCCGCCGGATTGCGGCCGAAGATCCTCTACACGATCCCGGACTTCCAGAACCCGACCGGGCTGTCGATGGCGGCCGACCGCCGGCAGGAGCTGGTCGCGCTGGCCCGCCGGTACGGGTTCCTGATCCTGGAAGACGTTGCCTACCGGGAGCTCGGGTTCGGCCAGCCCGCGCCGCCGAGCCTGTGGTCGCTGGCGCCGGACGTCGTGCTGCAGGCCGGCACGTTCTCCAAGATCTTCTCCCCCGGGTTCGCGGCTGGGCTGGGCGGCCGGGCCCAGCGAGATCATCAGCCGGCTGGTCATCGCCAAGCAGAACTCCGACCAGTGCTCCGGCGCGCTCGGCCAGCGGATGCTCGAGGAGTACGGTCGCTGCGGCGGGCTGGAGCGCCAGCTGGCCAGGTCCCGGGAGCTGTACGCGCGGCGCGCCGCGCTGACGACCGCGGCGCTGGCCGCGCACATGCCCGATGGCTCGACCTGGACCACGCCGGAGGGCGGCTTCTACGTCTGGGTCACCGCGCCGGACGGCGTCGACACGGTGGCCCTGTCCGCCGCCGCCAGGCGCGGAAGGTCGCGTACGTGCCCGGGCGGCCGTTCTACCCGGCGAGGACGGGGTGACGCAGATCCGGCTCGCGTACAGCCGGGTCGCCGACGATCTCATCGACGAGGGCGTCCGCCGGATCGGCGAGGTCCTCCGGATCGCACTGGAGGAAAAGTGAGCGACGCGGCGATGGCGGCCGGCGCTGCTGGCGGGGACGGCGCGCCGGGCGCGGCGCAGCTCGGCGATGCCGCCAGCCATTTCACCACCGAGGCGCAGGCGAGCCCGGCCGGACCAGGGCGGTACGTGAACGTGGACTCGCTGACGCCGGTGGAGTTCCTGCCCGGGCTCGGGTTCCGGCCGGTTCTCGGGCAGCGGGCGATGACGAATTTCGTCAGCTTCGAGCCAGGCGCGCAGGCACCGCGGCACGTCCACGAGGAAGAGCAGATCGTCATCATCCTGGACGGGGAGTTCACGTTCGACCTGGACGGGGACGTGCGGACGATGCGCAAGGGCGACGTCGCGGTCGTACCGGCCTGGGTGCCGCACGGGGCGTGGACCACGGATAGTCATTGCCTGGAAGTCGACGTGTTCTGCCCGCCGCGGCAAAGCCTGCTGAAGCTGGCCGAGGCGCAGGCGGCCGCCGCGGCCGAAGCCGCGCCGGGTGAGCCGGCCGACGGGGTCTAGATGGAGCTCGGGCTGGCCGGCCGGCGGGCGATCGTCACCGGCGGATCCAAGGGCCTCGGCCAGGCGATCACCGCCGAGCTTGCCGCCGAGGGCGCGGCCGTCGCCATCTGCTCGCGGCACCCCGGCGAGCTGGCGGCCGCGGCCGCGGAGCTGACGAAGCAGGCGGCCGGGGCCGGCGCCGCCGCGGTGCTGGCGATGCCGTGTGACGTCACCGATCCGGATCAGGTCGGTGCTTTCATCGAGGCCGCCGCGTCCGCGCTGGGCGGCCTGGACATCCTGGTGAACAATGCCGGCGGCGCGCGGCCGGGCCGGTTCGCCACGCTGACCGACGACGACTGGCACGCGGACATCGAGGTGAAGCTGTTCTCCCAGATCCGCTGCACCCGGGCCGCGCTGCCGCACCTCCGCCGAGCGGCGCGGCCCGGGTCATCAACATCAACGCGGTGTACGCGCGCTACCCGGACCCGGCGTTCCTGGCCTCATCGGTGAACCGGGCCTCGTGCCTGAGCCTGTCCAAGGCGCTGTCGATGGAGCTGGGCACCGAGGGGATCCTGGTCAACAGCGTGAATATCGGGCTGGTCGAGACCCCGCAATGGGAAAACATTCACCGGCGCCGGGCCCCCGACGTTCCGGCTGAGGAATTCTTCCGGCAGCTCGCCGCCGACGAGGTGCCGCTCGGCCGGTTCGGCCAGCCGGACGAAGTCGCCGGGCTGGTCGCCTTCCTGGCGAGCGACCGGGCGAGCTACATCGCCGGGGCGTCGATCGACGTCGCCGGCGGCATGGGAAAGTTCCTGTAGGGCGGCGTCATGTGCCGGCTGCTTGGTTACTGCTCCAGGGGCAACATGCCGATCGCCCGCCTGCTGGGCCAGGAATTCCGTGACTTCACCGCGCTGTCAGCCCTGCACAGCGACGGCTGGGGGATGGCCTGGTACCAGGCCGGCCAGCCGCAGATCCGGAAGTCACCGCTGTGCGCTGGAAGCGCGCCCGAGTACGACAAGCTCGCCCGGCGGCCGCTCGGCGACCTGGGCCTGCTGCATTTCCGGTGGGCAACCCCGGGGCTGAGCGTCAACGACGAGAATTCGCACCCGTTCAGGTACGGGCCGTACGTGCTGGCCCACAACGGCGCCATCCACCCGCAGCACCGGCTGCCCGAGATGCTCCCGCCGGGCTGGGAACGGCAGCTAGCCGGCAGCACCGACAGCGAGCGCTACTGCCTGGGGATCATGTCGCGGCTGGCGGCGCACGACGGCGACGTGGTTGCGGCGATCGCCGATACGGCGGCGGACATCGACCGCCGGTTCTCGCCCAACAGCCTGAACGCGGTCTTGCTGTCCCCGGAGCGGCTTTACGCCATCAACTGGCACGACCCGGCCAAGGTGCCGGAGGCGGAGCTTCGCCGCCGCGGGTTCGCTGGCCGGCCCGACGAGATCGCCGCGTACTTCGACCTGGCGTACCGGGTCACCGACGATGCCGTGGTGATCGCTAGTTCCGGCTGGCCCCAGCCCGGCTGGGCGCCGCTGCCCAACCGGCATGTGCTGGTCGCCGACCGGAGCACCTTGCGCTGGTCGGTCCGGCCGCTCGCCCCCGCAGGCACGATCACGGCGGACGATGGCTGCCACCCGGTCTTCTTACCGGTCCTGGTTTCCCGTTAGGCGCGGCGACTTGGCCGGCTTCGGTCAGGACTGGGTCAGCGGCGCGCGGCCGGTCATGATGTACCCGGTGCCGAGCGCTAGCTCGCGGACATGCACGTCCTCGATCAGCCGTTCGAGATAACTCCACGGCCGGCGGAATCCCTTGAAGCTCCTGATGTACGGAGCATGCATCATCGTCACCGGCAGGTTCACGGCCGCCATCATCGGCGAAGTCCATTTGCCGCCGCCGGCCGCCACTGATGCGCCGGGGCGCAGTTTGCCGATGACATTCCGCAGCGCGTCCGGGGACTGCAGGATGTCATGGACGGCACAGAACAAAGCGGCGTCCGCGGTTACCGCGAGGTCGGCGTCCTCGGCCGGCGCCTGCACGACCGTGACGTTAGGCCAGCCTTCACCGGCGACGCGCTCGCGCGCCACCGCCGCCATCTCCGGGGACTCCTCGATGCCGACGACAGCCCCCTGCGGCCCCACTTTCTCCTGCAGCAGGTCGTAGCACAGCCCCGTCCCGCATCCCACGTCCAGCACCACCTGCCCTGGGCTGACCGGGAGCGCCTCGACGATCGCTCGGCGATAGCCCTGGTAGGCGCCCGTCCTCGCGCCGTAGGAACCGGCATGCTCACGGTAAGCCGGCTTCCGCTCAGCCTCGCGGGCTCGCGGGCGTGCGGCCGACGCGGCGGTAGGTAATTTGCTCATGATCCCTCATCCCTCAGTCAGGTCGTTGCCGGGGTGACGCCCTTCCCCTGCGCTCCTCGGCAGGCTTTTCGCAACCGGGTTCAAGCTACCCAGGGAACGCCGTGATCCATGTCAACGGCAGGTAAATTCTGCTAACGACGGGTTAATTCTGCCAACAGCAGATAATTCTGCTCACAGCAGATAATTCTGGCGCTTATCAGGAATGCTCTCCATGATCGGCGAATTGGTCATGATGCTGCGGTTGCCGAAGATCTGGACACCGGGGCGAGATCCGATGATCGGTACTGGCTGGCCGAAGGTACGGTGAAGCGAGGCGGCCTCCGGCCAGGACCCGGCGGCGGGCCGCGCTGGCTGTGCGACGTACCCGGGGGGATAGGTCTGTGACCACCGACCAGCCCGAGGCCGAGGCCGCCGGGAAGGACCAGCGGCCGGCCGTGTGGCGAGCCGTGACCAGGGGCTGGCGGCGCCGCGGCGCCGCCAGCGAGCAGATAAGGACGATGGAGGTCCCCGGCCGGGTGCTGCGGGTCGCCGTCCGGCACGGAGACTCGCCGTGGCCGCCGCTGCTGCTCTGCAACGGCATCGGCGCCCGGCTTGAGCTGCTGCAGCCGTTCGTAGACGCGCTCGACCCCAGGCGGGAGGTTGTCCGGTTCGACATGCCGGGCATCGGCGGGTCTCCCCCGCCGGTCATCCCCTACCACCTGTGGACGCTGGCGCCGTTGCTGACCGGCCTGCTCGACCAGCTCGGCTACCAGCAGGCCGACGTGCTCGGCATCTCCTGGGGAGGCGGGCTCGCACAGCAGTTCGCCGTCCGGTCCCCGGCCCGGGTCCGCCGCCTGGTCCTGGTGGCCACGGCCACCGGGGCGCTGATGGTGCCCGGTCACCCTCGCGTGCTGCGGCACATGCTGACCCCGCGACGCCATCGCGACCCGGACCACGCCGCCGCGATCGCCGGTGAGATCTACGGCGGCAGCATGCGCGCCGACGGGTCGCGCAGCAGCGAGCTACTGCAGGCGACAGGCTCCGGCCCGGTCAAGGGCTACTACTACCAGTTGCTGGCCGCAGCCGGCTGGACCAGCCTCCCGCTGCTGCCGCTTGTGCGGCAGCCCACGCTGATACTCGCAGGCGACGACGACCCGCTGACCCCGCTGGCCAACGCGCGGATCATGCACCGGCTGATCCCGCGAAGCGAACTGAGCATCTACCACGGCGGGCACCTTGACCTGGTCTCGGAGCCCGAGCGGATGGCAGCGATCGTGGAGCGGTTCCTGCTGGCCGGGGACGCTACCGCGAGCCCGCCGCGGCGAGCTGCGCCGCGATGGCCGCGGCGCCCGCCGGGCTGAACAAGATCGTGTAGTGGTTGGTGTCCGGGATGGTCGCCACGGCCAGCGCGGGCACCTGGGCCTGCCAGTACGCGGCGAGCTCGTCCGGGATCACGCCGGGTGGCTGGCCGAACATGCCGGCCGGTGCCCGCAGCAACGGGGTCGGGCGGCCGAGACGGCCAAGGGCCGCGGCGATGCGCTCGCCCGAGGTGAGCAGGTCCCGGCTGTCGCTGCGCGCTGATTCCGGCACCACCCGCGAGCGCAGCCTGCCGGGCTCGCCGGTGAGGTCGTAGCGCGCGTACACCTCGATATCGCCGGTCCAGGCGTCGGCGAGTGCCGGGTGCGCCTGCCAGAACTGGACGTAAGCCTCCGGGGTCGGGTACGTCTCAGCCAGCCTGGCCATTGCCGGGCCGAGGCTGGCCGCCAAGAGCGCATCAAGGTCGGCGCCCGCCGGAACCGGCAGCGGCAGCCCGCCGTCGACCAGGACGAGGCGGCCGAAGGTCTCCGGGTGGGCATCGGCGGCGAGCAGCGCGATGTAGGCACCCAGCGAGTGGCCCACCAGGACCGGCAGGTCCAGGCCGAGGGCGAGCACCGCGGCACGCAGATCGCTGCCATGCTGGTCGAAGCCGTACGGGCCGGGCAACTCGGCGCTGTGCCCGCGGCCGCGCAGGTCAACGGCGTACAACGTGCAGTCATCCGGCAGCGCCCTGGCCACTGCCTGCCAGCAGGTCGCGTTAGCCGTGATGCCGTGTACGGCCAGCACCGGCCGCGGCCCGGCGCCCCAGGAGAGCACGCGCAACCTGCCGCCAGCCACGGCTACGTCCTGGGCCTGCATCGGCATGTCCACGGGTGACCACTTCTCCCAGCTCGGCGCGGCGCCTGGGCGCCCGCTGTCAGCCTAGTGACGCCGCCGTCAACCGGGCAGCACCGGCAGCAGGACATATGCCGGGTGCCGGGAGTCGTGGTAGATCTCGAACCGGCATCGCAGCGCCCTGGTGGCCGCGGCGAAGGGTTCCGGCGTTCCGAAGTTGCGGGCGAACCTCGGGAATGCCCCTCCGCTGACCTGCACGCGGATCCGGTGCCCGGCCATGACCCGGTAGGCCGTCGGGAAAAGCTCGACGTCCACCGCCAGGATCCCGTCGTCCCCGACCCGGACGTCGGCGGCCGGCACCGTCTGCGGCGAGAGCCGGCGGATGCCGTCCACGATGTTACGGGACACGCCCTTCGCGTCGACGTCGCAGACCCGGACGAAGAGGTCGGCGTGCCGGCGGCCGGTGCGCACGAAGATGCGGGCAAGCACGGGCCCCACCAGGTCCTGGCTGACGGCAAGCGGATCGGTGGTGTAAGTCAGCACGTCCGGCCTGGCCTCGATCGCGGCGTTGCTGACCTGCTTGCCCGGCGGCTGCAGCATCGGCCCGCCCGCCGACGGCGTCGGGTCGGCCGGGTCGTAGACGAACGAGCCAGGCTCGGCGGCACCGGGCTCGGCGTCCGGGCTCAGGCCGCCTGCCGCGCGCAGGTAATAGGCCGTGCCCGTGGCGCCAGGCGGCGGCCACTCCGCGAAGTCGAGCCAGCGGCCTGCCTGCTGGAGGAAGACCCGCACCGGCGCGCCCGATGGCGGCGGCCCGCCGCGCAGATGGTGGTCCAGCCAGGCGATGTCCTGCTGGGTGGCGGCCTTCAGCTCGCCGGGTTCGCCGTGCAGCCAGGGCCCGATGGTGATCCGCGCGGTCACGCCGGCCGCCCGGATCGCGGCGTAGTCACGCAGCTGCAGGGGAAGGAAGAGGTCCCACCATCCGGTCACCATGCTGACCGGCGGGAGCCGGGTCAGGTCGGCGCGGTCATGATCGGCGGCCGCCCAGAACGCGTCGCCCGGCGGGGCATGCTCGACGAAGTCCCGCCAGAAGGGCACCGGCGCGCCGGCCACATCGACGTCGGCGGCCTGCAGCGGAACCTTCCGCATGGCTCGCTTCAGCCTGGCCAGCTGGCGCGGGCTCGGGATGGCTTGCAGGCGGCCCCGCTCCTGCCTGCCGATGAGCCGGGTCCAGCTCAGCGCGTTCTGCAGGCCGGGCGCGCCGTGACCGTAGAAGGCGGCGGACATCTTCGCCGCCGTGACGTGCAGCGATACCGACCGCAGCGGCGGGTCCGCATACGGCGCAACGGCCCACTGCGTGTGGCCGAGATAGCTGCCGCCGGTCATCGAGATCTGCCCGTCACACCACGATTGATCGCGCAGCCACGCCACGGTGGCCAGGCCGTCCTCGCGCTCAGACAGGAACGGGCGGAACTGGCCGCCGGAGCCGAACGTCCCGCGGGTGCTCTGGATGAACACCTGGAAACCCCGGCGGGCCAGCGGGGCGGCGAACAAGATGGCCGCGAGGCCCGCCCGGCCGTAAGGCGAGCGGATCAGCACCACGGGAAGCGGCCGGTCATCCCCGGCGGGCCGGTAATGGTCACCGAGCAGGACGACGCCGTCGGCCATCGCCGTCGCGACATCGCGGCGCACCAGATAGGGCACAGCCGCCGCGGGCAGGTCAAACGCGCGGTCAACCGCCCGGCCAGCCAGGTGGTACAGCGGATTCATCAGCCAGCCCCTCCCTCGGGATGCCCGGCGGCCGGATGACGCCGCCGGCGATCGCTCATCTGCCCAGATACGCACGCTTCAGGTCCTCGCTGAGCAGCAGCTCGGCCGCGGACCCCTGGAGCACGATTTCCCCGGTCGACAGGACATAACCGCGGTCGGCGATCGACAGCGCCATCGCCGCGTTCTGCTCGACCATCAGCACGGCCACGCCGGAGGCGTGGATCTCCTTGATAATGCGGAAGTTCTGCTGCACGAGCGCGGGCGAAAGGCCCATCGACGGCTCGTCCATCAGCAGCAGGCTAGGCCGGGACATCAGCGCGCGGCCCATCGCGACCATCTGCTGCTCGCCGCCGGACAGCGTGCCCGCGAGCTGGTGCTGGCGCTCGGCCAGCCGCGGGAACAGCCCGTGGACTCGGTCGAGGTCGTCGGCCAGTGTCTCGCGGCCGCGCAGCACCGCGCCAAGCTCGAGGTTCTCCCTCACGGTCATGTCCGCGAACAGCCGCCGGTTCTCCGGCACGATGGCGACCCCGCTGGCGATCCGGCGCGGCACCGGCCAGTGCGTCACGTCCTGGCCGGCCAGCAGCACCCGTCCCGCCCGCGGCCGCACGATCCCGAGGACCGTCTTCAGCGTTGTCGACTTGCCGGAGGCATTGCCGCCGAGCAGGCAGACGAGCTCGCCCTCGGCGACCTGCAGCGAGATTCCCTCCAGGATGCGCATCTGCCCGTAATAGGTGGTGACGTCCTCGAGGCTCAGCAGCACTGCGCTCATTCCGGCTCCGCCAGCGCCTCGGGATCGCGCCCCATGTAGGCCTCCACTACAGCCGGATGACCCGCGACCTCATCGAAGCTCCCCTCGGCGATCTTGACGCCGTGATCGAGCGCGATCACCCGGTCGGAGCAGCCCTCGACCACGTGCATGTCGTGCTCGATCACCAGGATCGCCAGGTCCCGCTCGGCGCGCAACCGCCCGATCAGCTCGGTGACCTCGTGCGTCTCGGCGGGATTCATCCCGGCCGCTGGCTCATCGAGCAGCAGCAGCCTGGGCCTGGTGGCGAGCGCCCGGGCGATCTCCAGCCGCCGGCGGTTCGCGTACGACAACGAGTACGCGGGCTGATCCCAGCGGTATCCGGCCAGCCGCTGGCCGAAGAACGACAGAATGTCCTCGGCCAGCGCCCGCGCCGCCCGCTCCTCGCGCCGGGCTCGCGGCAGCCGGAGCACCGATTCGGCCGGCGTCGCCCTGGTGCCGCCGTACGTCGCGGCCAGCACGTTTTCGATCACCGACATGTTCAGGAACAGCCGGAGGCTCTGGAACGTGCGCGCGATCCCGAGCCGGGCGATGCTGTGCGGTGACTGGCCGGCAATCGACCGCCCCGCGAACCTGACGTCCCCCGAACTCGGCTGGTAGATGCCGGTGATCACGTTGAAGACCGTCGTCTTGCCTGCCCCGTTGGGCCCGATCACGCTGACCACCTCGGCGTCGCGGACGTTCAGCTCCAGGTCGGAAAGCGCGCGCAGGCCGCCGAACGACAGCGAGACGTGGTCGAGTTCGAGCACCGGCCCGGCGGGGCCTCCGGTGCCGCCCGCTGGCGGCGCGGCGCTGCCGCCCGCCCCGGTCAGCCGCTCGCGTTCGCCCACTTCACACGACCTCAACGCGCCGGGTGCCGAGCAGCCCCTGCGGCCGGGCGTTCATCATCACGATCAGGATCGCGCCGATCATGAGCTGCCTGGTGATCGCCGGCTCGAGGACCAGCCGGCTTTCCCACACGAACGATGCCAGGTAGATGGTCGGCACCAGCAGGATGGTTCGCCACGGGTCGTGCAGCTGGACGAGCGCGATCAGCAGGCACACCAGCAGGACGAAACCATAGTTCCCCGGGACTTGCGGATTGGCCGGGACGATCACCCAGTCGCGCAGCGCATCACCGATCCAGCCGCCGGAACCCGGCCCGCCGGCCACCGCGCTCGCCGAGATCGCCCCGGCGATCGCGTGCGCGGCGAACCCGAACGCGGCGATCGCGGCCACGACCGCAGCCAGTTTCCGCCACGGCCGCATCTTGACCAGCAAGGTCACCAGGATCAGGCCGTAGAAGACGTAGCCGGCGTCGGCGGGGCTGCGCAGGACGCCGTCCAGCGTGATGTTCAGCACCAGCGCGCCCACCACCGCCCCGCCGACGCTGCCCGCGCCGCCGAGGATCAGCGCGGCGTAGACCAGGATCAGGTACGGCGTGTCGAAGTCCGGCGGGAAAACGCTGATCTGCTGCGCCGCGAAGATCGAGCCGGCCAGCGCCGCGATCATGGCGCCGAGCGCGAATGCCATCAGCTTCACCCAGTTGACCGGGATCGTCATCGATGCCGCGGCCAGCGGATCCTCGCGGACCGCCCGCCAGCCCCGGCCGGTGCGCGATCCTTCGAGCAGCCGCATCGCGCTCATCGTGAGCAGCACCACGACCAGCAGCAGGTAGTAATAGCCCGTGTTGGTCGTGAGCTGGATGCCGAAGAACCGGATCGGGTCAATCCCGACGATCCCGTCCGGCCCGCCCAGCTTGCTCGGCGCCACGTTGTTGGTGAACTCGACGAACGCCTCGCCGAAGAACAACGTCACGATCGCCAGGTAGTCGCCGATCAGCCGGCGGGACGGCAGCCCGACCAGCAGCCCCAGGATCGCGGCGGCGGCCATCACGATCGGCACCGACGCGATCGCCCACAGGTGGATCCCGAGCTGACTCGAGGACAGCAGCGCGAAGCCGTAGGCGCCGAACCCGAAGAACGCCACGTAACCGAGATCGAGCAGCCCGGTCCACCCGACCACGACGTTCAGCCCGAGCGCGAGCAGCGCGAGCACCAGGGAGTCGATGCCCACCTGGAGCTGGAACCCGCCGAGGCCGATCAGCGGCAGCGCGGCCCCGGCGAGGCCGGCGACGAGCAGCCAGGGCCACCAGCCGACCCGCTCGAGCAGGCGCTGCCCGCGGCCGAGCACCGATGGCAGGTGCTCACGCCTGTGTGCCTGCCTGGCGGCCCACTCGTCGGCCCCGACCTGCGGTCCGGCTGGCGCGGGCGGCTGCGGCTCGGTGCTCACGACGGCCTCATACCTTCTGCAGCTGCGCCGTGCCGAGCAGCCCGCTCGGCCGTACCAGCATCACGGTGATCAGCAGCGCGAACACCAGCAGGTTGGTGTACGTCGAGGAGATGTATCCGGTGATGAACGACTCCGCGATGCCGATCAGCAGGCCGCCGAGCATCGCGCCGGGCAGCGAGCCGATCCCGCCGACCACGGCCGCGGTGAAGGCCTTGAGGCCGACGATGAAGCCGATCGTGGAAGTTACCTGATTGAACAGCAGCCCGCCCATCACGCCGGCCACGCCCGCGAGCGCCGAGCCGAGGAAGAACGTGGCCGCAATCGTAAAGTTCACGTTGATGCCCATCATCTCGGCCGCTTCCCGGTCGGCGGCCACCGCCCGCATCTGCTTGCCGAGCTTCGTCCGGCGGACCAGCTGCCGCAGGCCGGCCGTGAGCGCCAGGCCAAGGACCAGGACCAGTATCTGCACCGAGTCGATGCTGACTGACCCGATCTGGATCCCGGACGAGAACGAGATGAACTCCGGCGTGTTGTAGACCCGGTATTGCGCGCCGAACAGCAGCAGCGCCGAGCTTTCCAGGAAGAACGAGATGCCGATCGCGGTGATCAGCGGGGCGATCCGCGGCGCGTCCCGCAGCGGCCGGTAGGCGAACCGCTCGATCGCGACTCCCAGGCCGCCGACCACGACAGCGGCGAGCACGAACATGATCAGCAGCAGCAGCGGCACCGGGATCGTCAGCGCCGAGGGCCCGCCGAACCACTGGATCACGAAGAAGCCGATGTACGCCCCGATCATGTACAAGTCGCCGTGCGCGAAGTTGAGCAGCTTCAGCACCCCGTAGACCATCGAGAAGCCGAGCGCCACCAGCGCATAAAGCGCGCCGGTGGTGACGCCGTTCACTAGTTCCTGGAAGAAGAACGCCATCCGCAGAAGTCCTGCCCGAGGATCATGCGCCGGGCGGCGCGCCTGCCCCCGGTGGGCAGGCGCGCCGCCCGGCGCGCCTTGATCAGCCTGGGATGAGCTTGTACGCACCCGATGAGTTGATCTTGAACAGGAAGAACTTGCCGTGGACCAGGTCGCCGTGCGAATCGAAGGAGATCGGCTGCCCCAGGATCGTGGTCGCCTCGCTCGTCTTCTTGATCGCGGCCAGCACGTTGCTGCGGGTCGGGGTCTGGCCGGACTTGCAGACCGAGGCGATCGCCTCGTCGATGACGTGCGTCGCCGCGAAGACCGGCGGCCCGAACGTGCCGAAGGAGCCGTACTTCGCCTTGGCGGCCGCGGCGATCGCCGCGTCGGCCGGAATACCGGTGATGTCCGGGCCGAACGAGGACACATACGAGCCGTTGATCGTGAACGTGCCCGGCGAGAACAGGCCGTCGGTGCCGAAGATGACGGCCTTCTTGTGCTGCTGGGCCAGGTCGCGGCCGAACTGCTGCGCGTTGGCCGCAACCTGCCACGGCAGCACCACCACCGACGTGGCCGGCGTGACCTTGCTGACCAGCGAGGAGAAGTCGGTTACCTTCTGCGACACCGACTCGTGATCGACCTTGATCCCGGCCGCCTTGAAGACCGGCAGCATGGCCGCGACCAGACCGGTCGAGTAGGCCTCCTGGTCGTCGACGATCATCAGCGCCTTCGGGTGCAGGTTGCTCACGATGTAGTGGGCGTCCTGCGGTCCCTGCACGCTGTCCTTGGACACCACCCGGAAGAACGTCGGGTACTTGCCGGTGGTCAGGGCAGCGGCAGTTGCTGACCCGGAGATGAAGGGCATCCCGGCCCTGGTCATCAGCGGGCCGACAGCCTCGACTTCCTGGCTGCCCGCCGGGCCGACCACGGCCACGATCTTCGAGTTCGAGGTGAGCTGCTGGGTAACCGTGGTGGCCTGCGACGGCTGCAGCTGCGTGTCGCCCTGAGTGATGGTGATCTTCGTCTTGTTGGCCTTGTTGTCCATCGAGACCGCGAGCTCGGCGAAGTGCAGCTGCTCCTGGCCGAGAACAGCCACCGGGCCGGTCAGCGGGCCCTCCATCCCGATCGCCGCGACGCATGACTTGACCGCTGCCGGGCTGCTCCCGCCGCTGCTCGTCCCGCTGCTGCCGCAGCCAGCCACGACCAGCGCGCCGAGCGCGACCGCGGCGATGGTTCCGCCTCTACGCATGAATAGGGCCTCCGTTTTCCTGGATACGTCAAGCGCTGGAGTCAGGTGATCCGGCGCACGCAGATGGGCTGACAACCCCGGCGGCCGGGCCGGACCTGGCCGGCTCAGGCACTGGCCAGGCTCGCCTCAAGCGTGATCTCGGTGCCGGCCAGGGCACGCGAGATCGTGCAGTCCTTCGCCTGCCGCGCCAGGTCCGCGAAGAACGCGTCGTCGACGCCGGGAACGTCGCCGACCGTCGTCAGCTCGATCCGGGTGATGTCGAAGCCGCGGCCGGCCGACGCGAGCGTCACGCGCGCGGTAGTGCGGATATCCCTCGCGGGATGACCCGCCTCGCCCAGCAGGTTCGCGAGCGACATCGTGAAGCAGCCGGCCTCGGCGGCGCCGAGCAGCTCTTCCGGGTTGGTGGCGCGCTCGACGTCCTCGACCCTGGCCCGCAGCGAGTACGGCCCGTCGAAAGCGCCGCTGCCGAGGGTGATCCGGCCGCCGCCTTCCGGCACCGTTCCCTGCCAGCGTGCTTCGGCGCTGCGGACGACACGGAAGTCCAAGGCGCCTCCCCAGCGGTCGAAAACGTTGCTGAGCAAACCATTGCGCCGCACATCAGCGCAAGGGAAGCGTTTTGGGGATTTGGCTGACAGTTGTGATTCGATCGCAATCGGGCACGCCCGCCGGCGCCCGCGGCGGGAGCTGCCGGGGCCAGGGCGGCGCGGTTCCCCGGCTGCGGACGGGCCGCGCCGGACGGACAGCTCCGCCGGGGTTCCCGTTTCACATGTGCTTTCTGGTCTTAGCCGGCGGCCGGCTGTCCTAGTTTGCGGCTCCGGTAAGGATCTCGGCCAGCTTGGTCAGGTTGATGTTTCCGCCGGAGACGACGCACACGACCTTCCCCGGGCCGGCCCGGCCGGTCAGCGCCGCGGCCGGGGCAAGCGCGCCCGCGCCCTCGGCGATCACCCGGACCCGCTCGGCGAGCGTTCGCACCGCGGCGGCGACCTCGGCGACGCCGATCGCCAGGGCGGAGTCGACCAGCGGCCGGACGAGCGGCCACATGCTGTCAAGCACCCGCCTGCTGCCGGATCCGTCCACGAACGAGGGCTGGTAGCCGACGTCGACTGGCTGCCCGGCCGCAACCGCGGCGACCAGCGCGGCGCCGGTGGCAGGCTCGGCGGTGAAGATCTTCGTTTCCGGCCGCAGCGCCCTGATCGCGGTGCCGATGCCGACGGTCAGCCCGCCGCCGCCGTACGGGATCACGACCGCGTCCGGGTCGGGCAGGTCGTCGAGGATCTCCAGCCCGATCGTCCCGTTTCCGGCCATCACCCCGGCGTCCTGCACCGGGTGCACGAACAGCCCGTCGACCCCCGGCACCTGGCCGGTGATGATCACGTTCCACCAGTCGTCGTAGGGCAGTTTCAGCACCCGGCCGCCGAGGCGCTCGATCGCCGCCAGCTTCGCCTCGGGCGCGTGGTCAGGCACGATGATCGTGGCCGGAACGCCGAGCTCGCGCGCAGCCCACGCCACTCCCTGGGCCATATTCCCGGCACTGGCGGTGACCAGGCCTTTCGCCCGCTCGCTCGCGGGCGCGAGCATGATCGCGTTGGTCGCGCCACGGATCTTGAACGAGTTGATCGGCTGGAGGTTCTCCAGCTTGAGGTAGATCTCGGCCGGGGCATCCTCGACGTGCAGGCGCACCAGCGGCGTCCGGATCGCGGCGCCCTTGATCCGCTCGCGGGCCGCTTCGATCGCCGCCAGCCCGATCACAGCTCCACCTCCGTGCCCAGGCCGCGCGCCGTCGCTTCGCTGACCGCGCACTCGGCCGCGGCGAGGTCCTCGATGGCGAGCCCGAGCGAGCGGAACAGGGTCAGCTCGCCGTCGTCGCGGCGGCCCGGCGCGGTTCCGGCGAGCACCTCACCGAGCTCGGCGCGGACGTGCCCCTGGCCGGCGATCAGGCCCTCTCGGATCGCGAGCCGGAACTCGCCGGCCTCGTTGCGCAGCGATTCGCGGCTGTCGCAGAACAGCGCGCTCGCGGCCACCGTGGCCGTGTCTATCTCGCGCGCCTGCGGGGTGCTGGCGCCGACCGCGTTGACGTGGGCGCCGGGCTTCAGCCAGTCGCGGCGGAGCACCGGCTCACGTGAGCTCGTCGCGGTAACGACGACATCGGCGTCACGGACCGCTTCCTCGGCGCTGCGGGCGACGGCCAGTTCCGCGGCCATGCGGCCGGCCTGCTCGATCAGCGCGCGGGCATGTGCCGCGGTGGGCGCGTAGACGCGCACCTGCCGGAACTCGCGTACCCGGGCGAGGGCAGGCAGGTGGGCCCGGGCCTGGGTGCCGGCCCCGAGTATCGCGAGCGTGCTCGCGTCGCGGCGGGCCAGCGCGCCGGTCGCCACCGCGGTGACAGCGGCGGTGCGGATCTCGGTGATCGCGGCGGCGTCGAGAATCGCGGTCGCCGCGCCGCTCTCGCCGTCGAACAGCGTGACGAGCCCCTGATGCGCGTCCAGCCCGCGGGCTGGATTACCGGGCATGATGCAGACCGCCTTGAGCGCGAATGCGGCCGGCCTGCCGTGCTGCCCGCCGCGCCAGGCTGGCATCAGCCCCATGAAGCCGGCCGCCTCCGGCGGCATCATCACCGACCGCAGCGGCAGGTAGGACTCGCCGCTGGCCTGCTTCACCAGCGCGGCGGCCATCGCTTCGGCGCACGCCTGCGGCGCGAGCGCGGTGTGCACGTCGCGGTGGCCGAGGATGAGAACGCGCATCAGCCGAACACGCTCTCGACGGCGGCCCGCTCGGCGTCGGTGAGCGGATGCTCGAGCGCCTCGGCGACCGGCGCCAGGTGCTCCGGCCTGCCGGGGCCGACCACGATCTGGGTCACCCGGTCGCCGGCCAGCAGCCAGGCGAGCGCGAGACCGGCCATCGAGGTGCCGCGGCCAGCGGAAATCGCCTGCAGCCGGCCGAGGGCGGCGAACGTCCGGTCCGTGCTGAACTCCTGGTACGGCCCGGGCCGCTGGGTCATCCGGGAGCCGGCCGGGAACGGCTCGCCGCGGCGGTACTTGCCGGTGAGCCAGCCGCCGGCGAGCGGGCTGAACGCCAGGTAGGCGACCGCTCGCTGCCCGCAGAGCGCAAGCAGGCCCTGCTCGTCCTGGCGGGTCAGCAACGAGTAGCAGTTCTGGATCGCCTGCGGCGCGCCTGCCGTCAGCGCGGCGGCCAGCTGGCCTGCGTCGAAGTTGCTGACCCCGTAGGCGCTGATCAGGCCGGCGGCCTGGGCGGCATCGAAGGCGCCGAGCGACTCCGGCAGCGGCACGTCGGGGTCGAACTCGTGGGCGAGGTACAGGTCGACGTGGTCCACCCCGAGCCGGTCCAGGCTCGCGCGCAGCTGGCGGGTGATCCGGTCGGGCCGCAGGCCATGGTCCGCCCCGGCCTGCATCGGGTTGAATGTCTTGGTCGTCAGCTGCGGGCAGACGCCGCGCGACCGGATCCAGCGGCCGACCGCCTGCTCACTGCGCCCGCCGCCGTAGGCGTCGGCGGTGTCGAAGTGCGTGATGCCGAACTCCCAGGCCGCGTCCATCAGCTTGAGCGCCTGGTCCTGGGTCAGTCCACGGCCGAAGAACTCCGGCGCCGAGCCGACCCCGCCGAAGTTGCCGCAGCCGAGCGCGATTCGCGGGACCGTGACCGCCGAGCTACCGAGAGGCCGCTTGATCTCGAGCGCCGCGGTCATCCGCCGGCGCTGCCAGGAGTCACCATCCGCGACATTAAATCAAACCCGGAACATCCGGACGACCGCAGGCTTCCCCGGCGAGGGCGCGGTCAGGTCAATCCGGCCGGATCTGGTCCGCGTCCGCAGCGGGCGGCGCGGGTGCCGGGCCTGCGCGGCCACCGAGGTTTGCTAACGTTTCTGCGGACGCGCCAGCCCGTCCTCAGCCGGGCACGAACAGCCGCGAGCCGTGCCGGTCTAGCCGGGGGGTCATTTCGGTGGTCAGAGCCTGGTCGGCCGCGGCCAGGAACCCGATCGCGGATAACCCGACCGGCGGTACCAGCCAGCGGGCCGGGAGTCGCCGGGGCGGGAGCTGGCCCGGCTGGCTGAGTTCTCTGCGGGTCGCGGCGCTGGCGGCCTGGGTCCTGGCCGGGGCTGTCCTCTTCATCTGCTACCTGCATGTGTCTCGCACCGCACCGGTCGACTCCGACGGCGCGTCGAACGTGCTCCAGGCGTGGGACATGCTGCACGGCAACCCGCTGCTGCGCGGCTGGGCCTTGTCGGATGTCTCCTTCTACACGACCGAGCTGCCGCAGTACGCGCTGATCGAGCTGATCCGCGGGCTAAGCCCGGACGTAGTGCACATCGGCGCCGCCATGACCTACACGCTGCTCGTGCTGCTCGCCGCGCGGCTCGCCAAGGGCGGCGCAACGGGCCGGGAGGGCGTTGCCCGGGTGCTTATGGCGGCCGGCATCATGCTCGCCCCGCAGCTGGGCAACGGGGTCTACGTGCTGCTCCTGGGACCGGACCATGTCGGCACCGCGGTCCCGGTGCTGCTGGCGTGGCTGCTCCTTGACCGCGCGCCGCGACGATGGTGGCTGCCCGTGGCGGCCGGCGGCCTGCTCGCCTGGGCGGCCATCGCCGACAGCATCGCCGTGATCACCGCCGTCGGCCCGCTGACCGCCGTCTGCGTTATCCGGATCTTCCAGGCGAGGGTCCGGCGGGGGCGGCCACTGCGGTCATGCTGGCTCGAGCTGTCGCTCATCGCTGCGGGGCTGCTCGCGGTGCTGGCCGCCAGGGCGGTGCTTGCGCTGATCGCCGCGCACGGCGGATTTACCGTCTGGCCGGTGGGCCATGGCCTGGCCGCGTACGAGGCGATTCCGCGGCATCTCCTGCTGGCAGCCCAGGGCCTGCTGCTGCTCTTCGGCGCGAACTTCCTCGGCCACGGCATCGGGCTGGCCAGCGTGCTCGCGTTGCTGCACCTCGCCGGCCTGCTGCTGGCCGCCGCGGCGGCCGGCCTGGCGATCCGGCGGCTGCCCGCCGAAACCGACCTGATCACGCAGGTCCTGGCGGTGGCCATCGTGGTGATCCTGGCCGCCTACCTGCTCGGCACGCGGACCGCGGGCCTTCATAACACCCGCGAGATCACCGCCGTGCTGCCGTTCAGCGCGGCGCTGGCCGGCCGCCTGCTCGGCGGGCCGCTGGCCAGGGCCGCGTGGCCAGCCAGGGCCGCGTCGCCGGCCAGGGTCGCGTCGCCGGCCAGGGCCCGGTGGCCGGCCAGGGCCCGGTGGCCGGCCGCGCTGGCGGTGCTGGGCATCGGCGTGCTGCTGAGCCTGGGCCGGGAGGTCAGCTGGCCGCCCGCGCAGGCGCAGAATCAGCAGCTTGCCGGGTGGCTCGCCGCGCACCGGCTCGATTACGGGCTCAGCGGATACTGGCAGGCGGCCAGCACGACCGTCGACAGCGGCGGCCGTGTCCGGGTAGTGCCGATCCACGGCAGAGTTCTCGGCCCGGGGGACTGGGAAAGAAAAACGTCGTGGTACGACCCGGCAGCGCACGACGCGACGTTCGTCGTCCTCCAGCCGCCAGGCCCGCGGACGCCCTATCCGTGGCACCCAGATATCGAGGCGCACTTCGGCAAGCCCGCCCGGATCTACCACGTCGGTGCCGACATCGTGCTGGTCTGGGACAGAAACCTGCTGATCCAGATTCGCCAGGCTGGCTGCGCCGGGCGGCTGCCCGGCGTCGCCGGCCTCAGCCCGTCCTGCGGATGATCCCGGCCATCTCCTCGGCGTTGAAGGCACGCATCGTGTTCGAGCGGATGCTCCCCGCCGAGCCGACTTGCAGCAGCGCCGCCACGCCCGTTTCCTCGTCGGGGAACTCGGCGACACAGACGAGGTCGTACCCGCCGACTGTCCATAGCAGCTCGCGGACGTTGCCGCCGGCGCTCTCGACCAGCCGGGAGAAATCCTCGGCGCGCTGAATCGTATCGCGGAAATTCCTGATGCCCTGCTCAGTCCAGTTGATCAGTGAAACGTACGTTGCCATGCTCGTGACCCCCCCCGGATCGAACTGAGCGGCCATAGTGCCACCGGCAAACCAGCAGGTCAAGCGAACACACCCGGGTATCCGGCGAGCATCAGGAAGGTCGCCGGGGAGGATCCGGGAGCCTGCTGGCAGATTCCGGCAAGCAGGCCGGGGTTACAGCCGCTGGCCAGCACCACGACTGCGGCATCCGGCAGCGAGATGCCCGGCGGCGGGACCAGGAAGGCGCCTCCGATGAGGCTGTGCGTGCGCAGGAAGTACTGCAGGCTCGTCCCGCAGGCTCGCTTGCGCGAACAACGCCGCGGCCGCTGCACCCGCCAGGTTCTTGAGCTGGGCCGGCGGCACACGACCGGGCCGGGCCAGGCAGGGAAGAGGATAATGCGGCAGCGTGAGCGAGGAGACGGGGGAGCCGACCCGTGAGGTGGGCGCGGCGGCGCTCGCGGCCGGCTGGTCGCACCGGCATCGTGACGTGTCCGGCGGCTGGCTGCGGCCGACGGTGTTCGGAGCGGTGGACGGGCTGGTGACCAACGCCTCGCTGATCGCCGGGCTCGGCGGCGGCGGCGCGCCGGCCAGCACTGTGGTGCTGAGCGGCGTGGCCGCGCTGGTGGCCGGGGCGTTCTCGATGGGCACCGGCGAGTACCTGTCAGTGACCAACCAGAACGAGCTGGTGCTGGCCGAGGTCGCGGTCGAGCGCCGGATGCACGCCCGGTTCCCCGCAGCCGAGCAGGCCGAACTCGCCGAGACATTCCGCGGCTACGGCGCCGACCCGGACACCGCGGCCAGGATGGCCGCCGCGGTGTCACGGGATCCGGACACCGCGCTGCGCGTGCATACCCGCGAGGAACTCGGCATTGACCCGTTCGGGCTCCCCTCCGCGGTCCTGGCGGGCGTCTCGTCGCTGGCCGCGTTCTCGCTCGGCGCGCTGCTGCCGCTGCTGCCCTACCTGGCCGGCCTGCCCGTCCTGGCCGCCTCCCTCGGCATCGCCGCAGCGGCGCTCGCCGCCGGCGGGATGGCCGTCGGCCGGATCACCGGCCGGCCGATGCTGCGCTCGGGCCTGCGCCAGCTCGCCCTCGGCGCTGTCGCCGTCGGAGTCACCTTCGCCGTAGGCAGCCTGATCAGTGGCCACGTGACCTAGTACGGCAGCCTCCATTGGGGCTGTGACCTGGGTCTGAGCTTGCGCCCAGGCGGTCAGCCGCCTGCTCACCGGCTGGCCGCTGGGAGGTCCGCTCTGCCGGGCCTGGCGCCACGGGGCAGCGCTGGTATGCGTGGGCGCTGCTGGGCACCGCCGCGCCGGGGCATCACCTGCTGGTCCGCCGCCGCTTGGGCACTGGTGAGCTGGCATTTCACTACTGTTTCGTGCCGAAGGGCCAGCGCGTGAGCATGGCCCAGCTGATCCGCGCTGCCTGGCTCCGATGGCCGGTGGAAGAGACTTTCGAATTTGGAAAAGACTGTTTCGGCCTCGGCCAGTCCCAAGTCCGGCTCGGCACCGCCATCGCCCGCCACACCGTGCTGGTCACCGCCGCCCTGGCCATCTGCGCCGTCACCGCCGCCCTGGCCATCTGCGCCGTCACCGCCGCCCTGCTACGCCGCCGCACCGACACCCGGGCACCAGCACCCACCCGCCCTGGTCAGCTAGCGAACCGCTGCCGTACTAGGCTCCACCGGGCGTGGACTCCGGCTCCTCGGGCCACAAGGTCACCGCACGCCCGGCGGCCTCGCGGATCGCCGCACCGCCGAGTTCCACGCGGGTCTCGATCACCCCATACTTGGGCCAGGACGCTACGAAGGTCACCGGCCCCTCTGGCGGCAGCGGGTATACCCAGAATTCGCCGTCCCATCTGCGGGGACTCCCGCTGCTCCCGCCTTCAAGCATGACCAGCCGCCCGGGATCGGCGGCGTCACCGCCCAGCGGGCGCGCTGCAGCGGCCGCGGTACGGCGTCCATCGGCGTACATGAGGCCCAGCCGCAGCACCTCGCCGGGCACCTGCCTCCCCCGCCACGGCCCGTGCGGTTCGAGTGGATCGGCCCCGCCGTGCCCACTCTCATCCTCGTGGCGCAGGCGGGTGTGCAGGGTGAATTCAAACCCGGTCGGGTAGGCGCGGATGCTGCCGATCGCTACGGCGACCTGCTCGGTGCGGATCAGCATCACGTCCGCCGGCACTGACCCGGGGATCACGGCATCGGGGCGCGTCCAGGGAAGGTGGTGCCGCCGGACTGGCTCAAGTGGCGACGGCGGGATCGAGTCAAAGAAGCTCATCCCATCAGGCTGACACCATCCCCGGCGACCCGCGAACCCATGCCCTTGCCGCAGGTCACAGTCCGAATGGCTGCTGCCGTACCAGCGATCCTAATGGGCATGTGAGCAGGCCACAGCCATAGCGATCCTGGTAGCCGCCATTCGGGTTGTGACCTGCGGCGGAGCGCCCGCATCCGGTTCGCCGCATGGCCGCGCGCCTGCAGGCCGCCTGCGACCTGACCGGCCGCCGCATGGTGCCCGCCTTCGGCGCGCTATCGATCCCGCTGGCGGCGCCGCCCTCATCCATGGCCTGCGAGCGATAGGAGCGGCGATCCCTGACCCAATGCCACTTAGCTTAAGTTGATCATGACTGGGTGTGGCTGGAGGTTGACGAGCTGGATCGTGGGCGGGCCGTGGTGGCGGGTGCCGGTGTCGCGGGGTTTCCTGACCGGATAGGAGTTATGGCGGGCCCGCCGGACAACGCGGGGGCAGGAGCGGTGCCGCCGCAGGGGGTTGAGGTTGCGCGGGCTGGTGATGTCGGCCATGACGGCGGCGAGTAACTGTTCCTGCTGGTCAGGGGGGAAAGGCCGGGCCTGCGGCCCGGCGGCGGATGATGCGTACGGTGCGCAGGAATTTCACCCGGTCGGGGTCGATGTCAGCCTCGGTGGCGGCCCGGCAGATCAGGGCCGAGATGGCGTAATGGGTGAGCAGGTAGCCGTAGATTTCCTGACGGACCATGTCCGGGCTCTTGGACCGCAGTACCTTCCCGGGTCCGCGCAGGCAGGTCTTGAGCTGGTCGTTACCGGTTTCCTCTTCCCACCGCTGGCAGTAGGCCAGGGCCAATTCGCGGGCGGTGGCGTCTGCGGGGTCGGTGATGGTGGTGATCAGGGCGATCAGCTCGCCGCTGCCGTCGCGGTCGGGGATCTCGTACTCGATGACCCGCACCCGCGTGGCCTGGCCAGGGCCGAGGTGCTCGCCAGCGCGGGCGGCGGCGATCAGCTTGTTCCGGGCCTTGTCGTGGATGGCGGGCCTGACCACGATCGATGTATAGGAACCATCGGGCAGCAGTTCCAGCACCGGCAGCCTCAGGTCCGATTTCACCCGCCACAACAGCGCGGCGCCGGTAGCGGCGGCGGCCTGCCAGTCCGCCCAGTTATAGAAGCCGCGGTCAGCGATCAGCAGCCAGTTCTCCTCCAGCCGGGGGAACAGGCGGCGGGCCAGGGCCTGCTCGCTGCTGCCTTTCCCGCCGATGGGGCCCATCTGCGCGGCGATCTTCGCGTGCGAACAGCACTCGCCGATGGTCACTACCCGGACCTTCGGGAACGCTGAACGGCTGCTCTCCCCGGACGCGTATCCGAACGCGGCGGCGTTGGCGGGAGTATCGGGAACGTCCAGCTCGAAGCCGTCGATGGCCATCAGCCGCCAGCCCCGCAGGAACGCGCCGCGGGCCAGCAGCCCGGCGACCGGCTCCGCGACCCGGTCATAAAGCAGTTCGAGCGGCTCGGGTCCCAGCCTCTGCCGGGCCTGGGTGATCCCGCCCGAGGTCGGCACGCCCCACGAGTCGTCCCAGCATCCCCACGAGACCAGGGTCTCGCTCAGCCGGGCAGCGACCTCCTCATAGTCCTCCTCGGCGAACAGCGCCATCGCCATCGCGAAATACACCATGACATGCGGCGGCAGCTTCCCGTCCGAGCGCTTCGCGGCCTTGCCCGCTGCCGTGACCGCCTCATCGACGGCATCCCGGGGGACCGAGGAGGCCAGCACCCCGAGCGAGATCCAGTCCGTCAGACGGCCACCAGCGGCCACCACGCCATTGTGCGTCATGACCCGCGATCATGCCGCCCCGTCGGCAGGCAGCAGCCCTTACGCCCAGAAACAAGATCAAACTAGGCTAAGTGGCATTGATCCCTGACCCGGCGTGACCAGCCGCAGCCGGCCCAGCGGACCCGGCCGGCGTTCCCGCGGAGATACGAAACCATTCTCGCCTGCTCCATGATCATCGGGGAATCGCTATATCGAGCCGCGACGACGCTCCGGCGATCGGTGCGCACGTTCCCTTAGGTTTGCGATCGTTGTGCGATGGTCTGCACGTGACGGCAGTGACCTGCACGTGCTGAAAGTGGCTGGGTGAGATAGGCACTTCGATCGTCCGCGTGACTGCCCCCACGGAGTCGGGCGGTATGACATCCTCGGAGAGCTCGGTGCAATGCCTGGTGTGTGCATTATCAAAATAAAAACATGGCTCCTGTGCGCAGGAAACCTCAGTGATGCGGCGATGCCGACGCTTATAGGCCCGTACCGCGGAATCATGGCATCTTGACCGTATGTGCCATGGCCTTGGTACCGCCATGACGTTTATTCCGAGCCATTCTTGAGTGGATAGCTTGGAGGCGGACAGTGATATGACAAGCGTATCTTCCGGGCCGTGGACCTGCAGGCTGTCACCAATCTCCGCGACCGTGACGTCCTGGCTAATAGTCTCCATCCGCAGCGCGCCGTACGCAGCCGCCGAGGTGAACACGATGGCCACTACCAGCAATAGGCATTGCAGGGTGAACAACTCTGGCACCTTGCGTCGCAATTTACTGCCCCTGGCCTTCGGCCAGAAGCAGGCTATGCCAATCAAGAGCACAGAGATCACTATCGAGATTATGGTCACTATCCCGCTTACTTCATGTTCCGTGGCCTGCCCAGGCAGTGGTGACGGGATCATCCATACTACTACGGAGAACATTAATACTGTCAGGGCGACGATGATCAACGCCATCAGGTCGGGTATGGCATGGCATCCGTTCTTGACAAAAATGCTCAACGCTGCCGTGATTACTCCGGCTAGCAGGAAGGCCGACACAACAGAGATACGGACCGGCTCATTGCGCAGCAGCACGCCGATCTCGGCAGATCTTATGCCGATTACATTCAGCACGCCGGCGAAGCCGGCTACCAGAAAGGCCAGGATATTCTTTGCGTCAGTCAGGCTACTGCTGCTGTCCTGTGACATCTGCTTCCGCCCCCTTGATGCTCGCGACGCATGTCAATACGCGTCGCCGGCCACGGGCGCCCAGGCCGACGCCGGAGAAATCCGGTCAAGAATGGGCAGCCGGGCCTGCCGGAAGGCTATACAAACGGCCTGATTCGCGCAAGGGCAGCCATCATGGTGTCCCGTAAGGACACTTATTTCGTCTATGCGCGGCATGGCGGCGGGCGGCGTCTTAACGATGCCACGGCCGGATGTGGCCGATGACTGGTTGCATCAGATCTTGATGACCCGGACATCGGTCGTGGCGTCTTAGCCGGAGTCCTGCGCCACGGCCGGAACGCCGTGCGCGATCGCGGCGGCGGCTATCCGGCTATCGTTCACCGGCGCCCTGCGCCCCGGCCGGCCAGCGCAACGCAGCGCGAGTCAAGCCGGCCGGCGGGCACCCTGAGCCACGACAAGGGGACTATGCAGGCAGGTTCGTCGGGGCTACTCTCCGGCTATTGATTTCGTTGCTGGGATTTTTAGAAGTTCGACCGAACTAGTCGCTTATATGAGCATCTGGGAGGTCGGCATTGGGCGGGCAGCGGCGATGACAAGCAGTCCGGATCGGATGGGTGCCAACTCCGGAGGCAGTGACGAGACAGTAATTGACGTCTCGGGCCTGCAGATGCGGTATGGCCCTTTTGAGGCTGTCCGTGGCATAGACCTGCACGTCACGCGAGGAGAGGTGTTCGCGTTCCTTGGGCCCAACGGCGCAGGGAAGACCACCACCGTGGAGATCCTCGAGGGCTACCGTCGGCGCGCTGGAGGCGAGGCCACGGTCCTCGGTCAAGATCCCGGGCATGGCGGGCCTTCGTGGCGGGCCCGCATCGGGGTGGTCTTACAGGAGTCCGAGCCTGAGCAGGGCCTGACAGCGGCCGAGTGCCTGCAAATGTACGCGGGCTATTACCCCGCCCCCAGAGACGTCGGGGAGACGTTAGATCTGGTCGGGCTATCTGATCGGGCCGGTTCCATCGCCAGCAGGCTCTCTGGCGGTCAGCGCCGGCGCCTGGACGTGGCGCTGGCGCTGATCGGGGATCCGGAGCTGTTATTCCTCGATGAGCCCACAACCGGTTTCGACCCTTCAGCCCGGCGGGCTGCCTGGGAGATGATCTCCGGGCTCCGCGAGCTTGGCGTGACGGTCTTCCTCACCACGCACTATATGGACGAGGCTGAGAACCTGGCCGATCGCGTGGCCGTGATCGCGGAAGGCCGGGTCGTGGCGGAAGGCACTCCGGCCACGCTCGCCGGGCGCCAGCACGCGGCCGCCGAGATCCGCTTCAGCTTGCCGCCGGGCGCCACGGCCGCCGAGTTGCCCGAACCGGTTCGATGTGCCTTGGCGAGCACTGACGAGAACCGGATGCTGCTTCGTGCCAGCTCCATCGTCCCGGTTCTTGGGCCGCTGATCCGGTGGGCCGAAACCAACGGCGCCGACTTAGCCGACCTCGACGTGCGCCGGCCCAGTCTCGAAGACATCTACCTGGCGCTCACCGCCCCGAAGACGGATGGCAGCCGATGACCGCGTACGCTGGTTCAGCACGCGCCGCCGAAAGGCCAGGGCCCGGCCTGATGACCCGGCTTTCCCTGCACCAGTTCCGGTACGACCTGCGCGCGTTTCTCCGCAACCGCCAGTCGCGCTTTTTCACACTGATACTGCCGGTGCTGTTTCTGGTGATCTTCGCCTCCCTGTTTCATGGCAGCACCGTCAAGGTCGCAGGCGGGACGATCAAGACCTCGGTCTATTACGTCCCGGGCATCATCACCCTCGGGATCATCTCCGCCGCCTTCGTGAACCTGGTGATCTCGGTGACCGCGCAGCGCGAATCCGGCGCGCTGAAACGGCGGCGGGCCACGCCGGTGCCAGCCGCTGCCATCATCGCCGGGCGAGCCCTGACCTCCGTCGTCGTCGCGCTAGGCATCACTGCGCTGCTGCTGGCCATCGGGTGGCTGCTCTACAAGGCGACTGTCCCCGGCCGTACCGCCCCGGCCCTGGTGGTTGCCGTTATCGTCGGGGCGCTGGCCTTCTGCTGCCTGGGTTTCGCCCTGGCCTCGGTGATCCGTAACCAGGATTCGGCGCAGCCAGTCACCCAGGCGACGACGCTGCCGCTTTACTTCATCTCCGGCGTGTTCGTGGCCGCCTCGGTGCTGCCACACTGGCTGGTAGATGTCGCAGACGTGTTCCCAGTCCGCCACCTCGCCGCTGCACTGCTGACCGCCTACAACCCGCACACGACCGGGGCTGGCTTTGCCGGCGCTGACCTGATCGTGGTCGCGTTATGGGGTGCCGGGGGCCTCGTATTCGCCCTTTGGCGGTTCAGCTGGCTACCGCTCGGCCGCTGAGCAGCGGAATCTGACCCGGCAAGGGAGGCATGATGGCTAAGGATGTTGAGACCCGGACCGCGCGCTGTGCGGCTCACGGAACGGTTGAGGCAACCAGGGAGATTCCTCAAATGGGGTTCCCGTTGTCTACTTCGCGATTGCCCGCGCAATGGCGAGGCGACGGCCATTCCGGTGCCCGACATGCGGAGAACCCGTGACGGCCTAATGCGTATTGGCCGGGCGTGGCCTTCACCAGCTCGGCGATCTTCTTTCCGCCTTCCACCAGCGCGAGATGAGCAAGCGCCCCGCCTGGCGATCACCCCGAACACGGCGCAAAAGGCATGCCAAGAGCGGGGCGTGACTCCCCCGGCTGGCCGCACTCGCGGACGCCAGCGGGTGCCGGATGCCTGACGTACCGCTCGAGCCCCTGGCCGGGGCGTCGCTCAAGCGGCCGGCCGACCGCCGGACCGCGCGCCGCTCCCTTGCCCGTTGGGCGGTCCATCTCGGTCTCCTGTGCTCGGCAGCGGCCGCACTCGGCACATTGGACCTGCTGCACGTGCGGATCGCCATCCACACCGACGTCGGCCTTGTCTTCGTCGGACTGGTGGTCGTGCACCTGGCCCAGCGCCGCCGGACCCTCGCTAGCATGGCCACCCGGATCGTCCGGTCCCGGACGGGCGCTGGACGGAGGATCCGCCTCACCGTTTCGGACCTCCTGCTCCTTTTCATCACCCTGAACGTGCTCGTGTCAGGCGTCCTGGACTGGAGCCGCGGCGTGCCGATACAGCTGCCGCTCCCCCGGCCCTTCGGCAGGTGGCACGCCGTCTCCGGGCTCGCCCTCGTTGTCTACCTGGCCGTGCACGTCTGGCGCCGGAGGAAGCGCCTCCGGCGGTCGGCGATCCGATAGCGGGCGCTCATACCAGATCTTGATGATCCGGACATCGTGGTATGGCGTCCCTGTACCACAGCGACAGATCGCGTTGCGGTTCAGGGGCCGGCGGATCAGCAGGCGGTGCCCCGCGGGATGCGGTCTGGCGGACGGAACATCTGTAGTCGCGATTATTCCGCGGCCGTTCGGCAGTCTCATGGTCGTGAGCACCGGCAGCCGAGGGCAAGCGGAGGATGAGATGCGGGACGTAGTCGTACATGCCTGGATGTCGCTTGACGGTTTCAGCTGCGACGAGGGAACCGAGATGTTCGAGGTGATGGGCGACATCGAGGACCCTGTGGAGGAGGAGCACTTCGTCCGCAGGCTGGCCGGCGCGGGCACGCACATCATGGGCCGGGTCAGCTACCTGTCGATGGCGGACTTCTGGCCAAAGAGCGATCACCCGAACGCCGCGCCGATGAACGACATCCCCAAAGTCGTGTTCTCGCGGACGCTGCAGACGGCGAGCTGGCCGGAGTCCCGCATCGCCAGCGGCGACACCGCCGAGGAGATCGCCAGGCTCAAGCGCGAGCCGGGCGGCGAGATCATCGCCCACGGCGGCACGCAGTTCGTCCGTTCGCTGGTCGCGCTCGGGCTAGTCGATAAGTACCGGTTCTACGTGCTGCCCTTCGCGGCGGGCGAGGGCGTCCCGCTGTTCACAGGCGACGCGCATCCTGGCCCCCTGCGCCTTGAGTCGAGCATGGTGTTCCCCTCCGGCATGCTCGAACTGGTCTACTCCGCAGGAATCAGGACCTCCGGCACCGGTATGAGCTCCGCCTAGCTAGCCGGAGTCCTGCGTCACGACCAACGCTGCTACCAAAGCGCCGGTTTCGATACTGAGCCCTTTCATCCTGATCTTGGAGTAGTCCGGCATGCGGCCTGATCACGGTAGGCGTGTCGGCCTGGGCATGGCGAGGCCTCCGGTACCTGGAGCGATCACCACAACCCTTCGCCTGGCCCGGCCCGATCGGCACCTGCCTAGCTAGGAGTTGCTGACGAAGACCCCGGCGGACCTGGAGCCGTCTGGCCGTGGCTGACGCGGCGGCGTCCGCGTCGCGCAGCACTTGTTACCCGTGCTGATGCCCGCCAGGGAAGGCAGTGCCCGGCGTAGGTAAGCGCAGCCAGGGCCGGGGCTTCGGCACCGAAGCGTGCCGTCCAATCTCGCGTCCAGCCGCCGTATACCCGCCCGTCCCTGCCGTCATCGTGCGGTCAAACGATCAAGGGCCTGATCGCCGGTACCGGCGATCAGGCCCTTGACCTTCCTGCTACTTCAGTAGCCCCGACCGGATTTGAACCGGCGCTACCGCCTTGAGAGGGCGGCGTCCTGGGCCACTAGACGACGGGGCCAGGCAGTGCGCGAACGGTCAGCGACCGCGGCGCGGACTAAGGCTAGCGTACCGGACCGGAGCCGCGCCAAACGGCGGCTGGCCGGGGCCGGCCGCGCACCCGGTCACCCGGCACTGGCTCGAGGCTGCGATCGGCCAGGCCAGCCGGGTACCGAACTGTGACCGGCACCGCCGCATGTTTTCCGCCAAGCGCGGTAACTAGCGCGCCATGGTGACATTCATTGTCGTTCTGATTATCGTCGGCCTCATCGCCGGCGCCGTCGCGCGGCTGCTTGTCCCGGGCCGCGACCCCATCGGGCTCATCGGCACCATTCTTCTCGGTATCGTGGGCTCCTTCCTGGGCGGGTTCATCGAGAACCTCTTCCAGTACCACCGGCTGGCGATCCACAAGTTCCACACGACCGGGATCATCGGCTCCATCATCGGCGCAATCGTGCTGCTGCTGATCCTGCGGGTCACCGGCGTCGAGCGCGGCCGGTCCCGCAGCCGCCTCTGACGGGCAGCGGGCTGACAGCTGGCCGGGGATGGCCGGGGAACCCGCTCCCCGGTCATCCCTTGCTGCCAGCCGACGTCCCGTTAGCATCGGCACGTGCCTAATGTCGCTGACATCACGATCCCGGTCCGGGGCGGGAATCTCATGGTGCAGGATGCCGGCCCGGCTGGCGGGCTGCCCGTCCTGGTGTACTCCGGCAGCCCGGGCTCCCGGCAGCTGTCCCCCGTCGCGCTCCGGCTGGCCGCTCTGCGGGGCCTGCGGCTGATCGGCGCCGACCCGCCCGGCTACGGCGGATCGACGCCGCGGCCTGGCCGGCTGGTCGCCGACGGCGCGGCGGACGCGAGGGCGATCGCCACGGCGCTCGGGATCACCAGGATGGCGGTCTGGGGCGTTTCCGGCGGCGGCCCGACCGCGCTGGCGTGCGCGGCTCTGCTGCCCGACCTGGTCTTCGCCGCGTGCGTCTTCGCGTCGCTCGGTCCTTACGGCGAGCCTGGCCTCGACTTCCTCGACGGCCTGGGCGACAGCGGCCGCGACGAGGTGCGGCTGTTCTTCGAGGACCGGCAGAAGGCCAGGGAGAACTTCCGCGCGGACGCGGCCGGGCAGTTCGGGCCGATGTCCGGGCCAGCCGGATGGCTGCGGCTCTGGGGCGACAAGGCGGAGGCCGACGCGCACAGCCGGGAGATGGCCGAGCACCTGGCGCTGTGCTGGCGTGACGGCATGCGCAACGGGGACCAGGGCTGGTGGGACGACTGGGCGGCCTTCCTGCAGGACTGGGGTTTCGATCTCGGCGCCATCCGGGTGCCGGTGCAGCTCTGGCACGGGCAGCGAGACGCCTCGGTCCAGGTCGCGCACGGGCGGTGGCTGGCCGACCGGATCCCCGGTGTCGAGGCGAATTTCCCCGCGGACGACGACCATTGGACCATCGAGGCCCGGCACGGCCCGGCTGCCTATGACTGGCTGATCGCCAGGTCCTGACGCCCACCGCTCGACGTGATGCAGCTGGGGTACCAGGACTCGAACCTAGACTAACGGGGCCAGAACCCGTCGGGCTGCCAATTACCCCATACCCCATCGGACCGGGCAACTGCCGCCCGCTCGCGCGTGTGCAGCATAGCCGAAGCAGCGCCGCGCAGCCAACGAGATCATCCGCCGCCGCCGCGGCCGGCGCTAGCGCACCGGGTGACGATCTCGCCCGGCCCGGGATTTCCAGCGGCAGGCCACCGACTGCGGCCTGGAAAGCTACGACGACGATGACTACCGGGGCCAAGGCCGTGGCGCGCCCGGCCGGGCATCCGGCAAGATCGGCAGCAGGAGCCGCCTGAGCCTGGAGCGTGGATCATGCCGTGGTTCGACCTGCCGCCGGAGCAGCTGATTGAGCACCGGACGCATGCCGAGGAGCCTGCCGGGCTGGACGCCTGGTGGGCGGACCGGCTGGCCCGGGCCAGGACGGCGGCCGGGCCCGCCCAGGTAACCAGGTACCGGCCCGGCGCTTACGGCCCGATGCAGGCGTACGACGTGGAGTTCTCCGGTGCCGGCGGGGACCGCATCCGGGCCTGGTACCTGCGGCCGCCCGGGGCAGGCGACGAGCCGCTGCCGGTCGTCGTGCAGTTCATCGGCTACGGCGGCGGCCGCGGGCTGCCGGCCGACCACGCGCTGCTCCCGGCGGCCGGCTTCGCGGTGTTCGTGATGGACACCCGCGGGCAGGGCGGCCGGTGGACGGTGGGCGCGACCGGCGACACCGGGCCCGGGCCTGAGTACTCGGCGGTGATGACCCGCGGCATCGCCAGCCCAGAGGACTACTACTACACCAGGCTCTACGCCGACGCCGTGCTCGCCGTCGAGACCGCGGCGGGCCTGGACGGGGTCGACGCCGGGCGGGTCGCGGTCAGCGGCATGAGCCAGGGCGGCGGGCTCGCGCTGGCCGCCGCGGCGCTGCTCCGCGGCGCGGTGGCCGTCTGCCACTCCGATGTCCCGTTCCTGTGCGACATCAGCCGGGCCATCACGCTGACCGGCGAGATGCCGTACGCGGAGGTCGCCGAGTTCCTCGGCCAGCACGTCGACCTGGTACCCGACGCGCTGAACACGCTGCGCTACATCGACTGCGCGCTGCTGGCCCGCCGGATCACCGCGGACTGCCTGCTCAGCGTCGGCCTGATGGACGAGATCTGCCCGCCGTCCACCGTGTTCGCCGCGTACAACGAGATCACCTCGGCGAAGGACATCGCCGTGTTCCCGTTCGGGGTGCACGCGGTGCCGCCAGCGCACGCCGAGCGGCAGCTCGAGCACCTGCGCGACCGGCTCTTCGCCGGCTGACCGGCCGGCCCGGCGGATCGGCCCGGCGGATCGGCCCGGCGGGCCGGCAGGCGACGGCGTGCGGCGACTGCCGGGCGCCGGGCGCGGTGAGCAGTCAGGACGCGCTTGCCGCCAGGCCCATCGCGCGGGACAGCCGGCCGAGGGTGCAGTCCCGGCCGAGCAGCTCGACGGACTGATACAGCGGCGGGGCAACCCGGCGGCCGGTGACAGCGACCCGAACCGGCGCGAGCGCGGCGCGCGGCTTCAGGCCAAGCTCGTCCACCAGCGCGTGCGTGAGCGCAGCCCTGATCACGTCGGCGGTCCACGGCTCGGCGTCGGCCAGGGCAGCCTCGGCGGCCTGCAGCACCCGGCTGGACTCAGGTGTCAGCGTCTTTGCGGCATCGTCGGCATCCACCGTGAAGTCCGCGTCGCTGACCAGCAGGAAGCCGAGCAGCCCGGCTGCCTCCGCCAGCCGGGAGATCCGGGTCTGGATCAGCGGCGCGGCCGCTGCGACGAGCCGGTCCTGTGCTGCCGTGGGCGGGTCGGCGACCAGCCCGGCGCGCTGCAGGAACGGCATGATCCTGGCGGTGAAGTCGGCCAGGTCCAGCGCCCGGATCTTGTCGCCGTTGATGGACTCCAGCTTGCGCACGTCGAACTGCGCCGGGTTCCTGTTGACCCCGGCCAGATCGAACTCGGCCGCCATCTCGGCCAGGGTGAACGACTCCCTGTTCTCCCCCGGCGACCAGCCGAGCAGGGCAAGGTAATTACACATCGCCTCGGGCAGGAATCCCTCGTCCCGGTACCAGTTGACGGAGACGACCCCGTTTCGCTTGGAAAGCCGCTGGCCGTCCTGGCCGAGCACGTACGGCAGGTGCGCGAACAGCGGGAAGTCAGCCTCGGCGACGCCCATCGCGCGGTAGACCGCGATCTGGCGCGGGGTCGAGGAGAGCAGGTCCTCGCCGCGGACCACGTGCGTGATCTTCATCAGCACGTCGTCGACGGCGACAGCGAGCGGGTAGAGCGGGCTGCCGTCCGCGCGCTGCAGCACGAAGTCGGGGACGAACGCGTGGTCGAAGGTGACTTCGCCGCGGACCAGGTCGGTGAAGGTCGTGCTGCCGTCCGGCATCCGCATCCGCAGCACCGGCCGCCTGCCTTCGGCCTCGTACCCGGCTATCTGATCGGGGGACAGGTCGCGGCAGTGCCCGTCGTAGCCGCTCGGGCGGCAGGCCGCGCGGGACGCCTCCCGCCGCTCGGCTAGCTCATCGGGCGTGCAGTAACAGCGGTAGGCGTGCCCGGAGGCGAGGAACTTGGCGGCCCAGTCCGCGTACAGCGCCAGCCGCTGGCTCTGCTGGTACGGGCCGTACTCGCCGCCGGCCTCCGGCCCCTCGTCCCAGTCCAGGCCGAGCCAGCGCAGCGTGTCCAGCGCCGAGGTCACGTACTCGTCGGTTACCCGTGACTTGTCGGTGTCCTCTATCCGCAGCACGAACACGCCGCCGGTGTGGCGCGCGAATGCCCAGTCGTACAGCGCGGTCCTGATGTTGCCGACGTGCAGGTCGCCGCTTGGCGACGGCGCGAAGCGCACCCGGATGGGCTGATCCCCGGCCCCAGCCTGCTCGGCCTTCACCTGCTCGGCCCTGGCCTGCTCGGCCCTGGCCTGCTCGGCCCTGGCCTGCTCGGCCGCTGCCTGCTCCGCCTTGGCCTGTTCAGTCACGACCAGCTCAGCGGCGGCCAGCTCGGTAATGCTCGGCTCAGTCACGGTCGACCACTCTATTGCTGAGCGTCCCGATGCCCTCGATGGTCACCGATACGGTGTCGCCGTGCGCCAGCGGCCCGACCCCGGCCGGGGTGCCGGTCAGCAGCACGTCGCCGGGCAGCAGCGTCATCACCGCGGTGACGTAGCAGACCAGCTCGGTAATGTCGTGCAGCAGCTGCGACGTCCGCGCCTGCTGCTTGACCTCGCCGTTCACCGAGGTGGTCAGCTCCAGGTCGGCCGGGTCCAGGTCGGTCTCGATCCACGGGCCGAGCGGGCAGAACGTGTCGAAGCCCTTGGCCCTGGCCCACTGCCCGTCCCTGGCCTGCAGGTCCCGCGCCGTGATGTCGTTGGCGCAGGTGTAACCGAAGATGACCTCCGGCACCCGCTCGGCTGGCACGTCCCGGCACAGCCTGCCGATCACCACGGCCAGCTCGCCCTCGAAGTCAATCCGCTCGGACAGCTTGACCGGCCTGGCCACCGGGTCGCCGGGGCCGGTGACCGCCGTGGACGGCTTGAGGAAGATAACCGGCTCGGCCGGCGGCTCGCCGCCCATCTCGCGGGCGTGCTCGGCGTAGTTCTTGCCGATCGCGACCACCTTGGTCGGCAGCACCGGCGCAAGCAGCCGCACCTCCGGCACCGGGTAGCTGGCGCCGGTGAACCGCACCCCGCCGGTTCCGGCGCCGAAGGGATGCCCGTGCAGTTCGGCGATCAGCAGGCCTTCGCCGTCCGGGCCCGGCGTGCTGCCGCGCCGGCAGGCCGCTGTGCCGCCGGGCCCGGTCGTCGTGCTGGCGGGGCCGGGCACGGCGCTGCCCAGGCCGTCGGGCGATGCATCCTGGACGACGCCATAGGCGACCTCATCGTCGCGGCTGAATCTGGCGATACGCACGTCTTTCTCCACGGTAGGCAGAATTGTCCTTGCGGGCTTCTCCTCGGCAAGAGCCTACTGACCGAACCGCCGGATCTTACCCAGGCCGGGCCAGCCACCTCCGCCCGCAGCCTGCCATCGCCCGCAGCCAGTCCCAGGCGGCCTGCCCGGCCTCGCCGCCAACCCGATGAATGTGACGTTCATTGGCACCGAACCCGGTCGTTGTCACATTCATCGGGTTGCCGGGCCGCGTCGAGCACCGCTGGCTGGGTTCCTATGCCGGGACGAGTGAGCACGGGGTTCCCGTTAATGCCGGATTTTCGCAACGGCAGACCGCGGTGCCGGGCGGTACTGGTAACCGGGCCGGCCGGGCCGGTCTTGCGACCGCTGGCCGCGGTCCGGGGCGCGCTGCCGGACCGGCGCAGGATAATGACGACCGAGCCGACCACGAGCGCGGTGCCCGCCGCCTCGTGCCAGCTGAGCTGCTCGCCGAGGATGAGCATTCCGGCCAGCACCGCGACGACCGGGTTGACGTAGGCGTAGGTGGAGACGGTGGCGACCGGAAGACGGGACAGGGCGTAGCCATAGGCGGTGAAGGCGAGTATCGAGCCGGGGCCGATCAGGTAGGCCAGGGCGATCCAGGACGTCGCGGGAACCGACGACCACCGGACGGCGGCGAACTCGCCGGTGCCGGCCGCCAGCGCCAGCAGCACTACGCCGCCGGCCAGCATCTCGATCGCCGCAGCGACCAGCGCGTGGCCGGGCAGCGGCAGCCGGTGGCTCAGCACTGACCCGAACCCCCAGGCGGACGCCGCCCCGAGCACGAGGATCAGCCACGGGATGCGGCCGCTGCCGCTGCCGCTGCCGCCGACCAGGATCGCCACGCCCGCAAGCCCTACCGTCAGGCCGGCCGCCGCTTTCCAGGTAACCCGCTGATGCTGCACCGGCCAGGCGAAGAGGATCATCCAGAGCGGGACCGTAGCCACGAGCACCGCGGCCAGCCCCGAGGGCAAGCGCTGCTCCGCGAAGGTCACGCCGCCGTTGCCGCCGGCCAGCAGCAGCGTGCCGACGACCGCACCGGACAGCCAGGCCTTTGCGCCCGGCGTTGCCCGGCCGGGAGCTGACCCGCGGCCGGCCGATTCCCGGGCAGGAGCTGATCCGCGGCCGGCAGCTGACCCGCGGGCGGCCGCTGCCCGGCCGGCCGCCGCGCGCAGGGCGATCGGGTACAGCAGCCCTCCGGCCACCACGTACCTGACGCCGGCGAAGAGCAGCGGCGGCAGGTGGCCGACGCCGACCCGGATCGCCAGGTAGGTCGATCCCCACACCAGGTAGACGATGCCCAGCGCTATCCAGCTCAGCATCGGGCGGCTGGCGGCGGCCGCAGCTGCTTCAGTCCCGTTCGCATCATCGGTTGCCGGGGTCATGCCGCCATCCTCACCCGCCGCCATGGGCCGCCGACAGTGGCAGAATAGACAACTTGAGGTAGATTTCTGCCATGCACCGAGTCGCCATCCCGGTTACCGCGGGCATGCCCATGTTCGAGCTGGCTGTCCCGTGCGAGGTCTTCGGGCCCAGGCAGGACTTCCCCGCGCCGTGGTGGTACGAGGTCCAGCTGTGCGCTGCGCAGGACGAGCCGGCCCGCACTGCCGAGGGCCTGATCTTTGACGGTGCCTTCGGGCTAACCGAGCTGCGCGAGGCGGACACCGTGATCGTTCCCGCCTGCGCCGATGTCCAGGATGACCCGCCCGCGGCGCTGCTCGCGGCGCTGCGCGCCGCATACGACCGGGGTGCCAGGATCGCGTCGATCTGCACCGGGGCTTTCACCCTCGCGGCCGCCGGGCTGCTCGACAACCGCCCGGCGACGACACACTGGATGAACGCCGCCGAACTCAGCAGGCGATGGCCGGCCGTGCGGGTCACGCCTGACGTGCTCTACACCGACGACGGCCAGCTGCTCACCTCCGCCGGCGCCTCGGCCGGGCTGGACCTGTGCCTGCACATCGTGCGGCAAGATCACGGAACCCGGATCGCGAACGCGCTCGCCCGGCGCCTGGTGATCCCGCCGCACCGGGAAGGCGGTCAGGCCCAGTTCATCGAGCAGCCGCTGGCGGCCTCCGGGTCGCCGAACCTCGGCCCCTGCCTGGACTGGGCCAGGGCAAACCTGGAGCTGCCGATCACGGTGGATGACCTTGCCCGGCGGGCCCTGATGAGCCCCCGCACCTTCGCCCGGCGATTCAGGGAGACCACCGGGACCACGCCCTTGCAGTGGCTGTGCGCCGAGCGGGTCCGCCGCGCGCAGGAGCTCCTGGAGAACACCGACGACACCGTCGACCGGATCGCGGACCGGTGCGGGTTCGGGTCGGCCCAGCGGCTGCGCACCCACTTCACCCGGATCAACCAGGTGACGCCGCACGAATTCCGCCGGTCGTTCCGGATCGCAGCGGCGGCCTGACGCCGGGCCAGGCGGCTGGCGCTCGCGACGCTGCGGCCGGCGCCGACGACGCGATGGCCGGCGCTCATGACGCTATTGCTGGTATCCCTCGACCTCAGGGGCCGGGCGCACGATCGCTTCGTCCGGGTTCTCCCCGAACTCGCGCCGTGCGCGCCGCTGCCGGAGCAGATCCCAGCACTGGTCGAGCGCTTCCTCGGCGGCCCGGAGCTGCTCGCGCTCCGCGGCGCCGGACAGCGATCCGCCGGCCAGCTTGGCGCGCAACCGGTGCTCGGTCTCGATCAGCTCATCAATCTGCCCGAGGATCTCCTTGTCGTCCATCCCGCCTACGGTAATGCCCGGTGCAGGATCCGGCGACGTACGGTGTACGTTGGCAGCATGCAGCTGACCCGGGAGCGGATCATCACCGCCGCCGTGCAGCGGGACGCGCGGCGGTTCGCCGCGCCGGAAGCGGCCGGGGCTGATGAGGTCGCCGGGGTCATCGCCGCGGCCGCGGCAGACTGACAACGGTGCCATCGGCCTACTCCGCGCTGGCCGGGCTGGAGTGCTCCAGGTGCCAGCGCGGCTACGACGCCAGCCGGCTCCAGGGCACCTGCGCCTGCGGGGCGCCGCTGCTCGCCCGTTATGACCTGGAACTGGCCGGGGCCATAGCCGGCCCCGGGCAGATCGCGACCCGGCCGCCCGGCCTGTGGCGCTACCACGAGTTGCTGCCGGCGTCCTCACCCGGCGCCGTGGTGAGTCTCGGCGAGGGCATGACGCCGCTGCTGCCGATGCCGCGGCTAGGCCGTGCCCTCGGCCTGCCGCGGCTGCTGATGAAGGACGAGAGCCCGCTGCCGACCGGCACGTTCAAGGCGCGCGGCGCCGCCGTCGGAGTCTCCCGGGCGGCCGAACTCGGCGCCGCTGGCGTGGCCATGCCGACCAACGGCAACGCCGGGGCCGCCTGGGCGAGCTATGCCGCCAGGGCCGGGCTGCCGTGCCTGGTCGCGATGCCCGTCGATGCGCCGGCCATCACCCGGTCCGAGTGCGCTGCCGCCGGGACCGACACCTACCTGGTGGACGGCCTGATCAGCGACGCGGGACGGCTGGTCGCCGCGGCCACCGCGGAGCGGCCCGGTTATCAGGACGTCTCGACGCTCAAGGAGCCGTACCGGCTGGAGGGAAAGAAGACGATCGGGCTGGAAATAGCCGAGCAGCTCGGCTGGCGGACTCCGGACGTCATCGCTTGCCCCACCGGCGGCGGAGTCGGCCTCATCGGCATCCGCAAGGCGCTTGCCGAGCTAGCCGAGCTTGGCTGGACCGGCGCGACGATGCCGCGGCTGATCGCGGTGCAGGCGGCCGGGTGCGCCCCGGTGGTGCGCGCATTCACCGACGGCGAACGTGAGACTACTCCCTGGCACGACGCCAGGACGGCTGCTTTCGGCCTCACCGTGCCGAGCCCGCTCGGCGGCTTCCTGGTGCTCGACGCGCTTTACGCGACCGGGGGCACGGCCGTTGCGGTCAGCGATGCCGACCTGCTGGCCAGCCAGCGGCAGGTCGCGCTGGCTGAGGGGACCTGGGTCTGCCCGGAGGGAGCGGCCTGCTTCGCGGCCGTCGGGCGGCTTCGCGAGGCCGGCTGGCTGGCCGAGAGCGACGAGGTCGTGGTGCTCAACACCGGCTGCGGGCTGAAGTATCCGGAGACGATGCCGGCCAGCCCGCCGCTGCTGGTCCGCGGCGATCTCATTCCGCTGCCTGGCGCGCCGCGGCATAAGCTCATCAGCGGATGATTAGGCTGGACTTGGTGCTAACTGCATGCTGACCGGCAGATTTCCGGCCGCCGCGTAATGGTGTCTTCATCTTTGGCGGGTACACCTGTGTGGAGTACACCGGCTGCGGGGCGCACGTTGCCGGGTTTGTCGTATATGCCCCGCAGCCGGTGCTGACTGCTTTCCGGGGGCCAGAAGGAGGACAAGCGCGTGCCGAGATCTGCGACGTCCGGGCCGGGCGCCGACCAGGCTGACGTGCGCAATGGTGACCCGCAGCGCGGAGGGCGCAGGTGGCGGCGCGGCAAGCCGCCGCGGCGGCGGCTGCGCGACCGGCGCGGCGCGCGGATCGCGCTCGCCGTCGTGGTCGTGTTCTTCGGCTGGTTCGCCTGGTCGATGGGTCACGCGCTGACCGCGCCCGGCGGCGGGACGGTTTCCGAGCGGGTTGCCGAATGGGCTCGTGATCACTATCTCGGGCCGCTGGTGACTTTCGCCGAATGGATCGCCTATCAGCCGCCGAAGGTCGGCGGCAAGCCGTCGTTCGCGCTGACGGCGCCAGGCTCGGGTCAACTGCCGCAGGAAAACCTGGCGGCGGCCAAGGCCGCGCACGGGCGGCATCAGCTCGCGCCGAAGTTCCCGGCCCGGCTCAAGTCGCCGGCCAGCCATCCGCTGCCCGGCGAGGGCGCCTGGCGGGTGCTTGGCAGCGTCAACGGCATCCCCGCCATATTCGGGACGTACCTGCGCCCCGATAGCGTGCACACCTCCTACGTCGAGGGCATCGTCTCCATGGACCAGCGGCTTGTCCGCTTCCAGCTGCATCCGGGCGCCGAAGACCCGGGCCCGGGCAACTGGAAGTCCCCGCCGGATATCCCCCCCGGATCGAGGTCCCGGCTGCTGGCGACGTTCAACGGCGGGTTCAAGATCGCCTCGGCAGGCGGCGGCTTCTATCTCAACGGCGTGCACAAGGGCACGCTGCAGCGCGGTGCCGCGTCGATGGTCTACTACCGGGACGGGCGGGTCGCTATCGGAACCTGGGGCTCTAACGTGCACATGACCCCGCAGGTCAGGGGGGTGCGGCAGAATCTCAAGCTGATCGTGAACCACGGCCAGGTGCCGGCGTCGGTGGACGTGAACGTGCAGGGCAGCTGGGGCGCCACCCTCGGCGGCGGGGAGTTCGTCTGGCGGTCCGGAATCGGGATTACCGCTGACGGGCGGATCATCTTCGTCTACGGCCCGGCGCTGAACGTGCGGGAACTCGCCGACCTGCTGCAGCGGGCCGGAAGCGTGCGGGCCATGCAGCTCGACATCAACCCGGACTGGATGTCGTTCATGTACTACCGCCCCGGCCTGCACCCGGCGAACCCCACGCCGGTCAACCTGCTGCCTGACCAGGTGCAGCCGCCGGACCGGTTCTACGCGATCTCCAGTCGCGACTTCACCGCCGTCCTCGCCCGATGACGACCGGACTGCCGGCCCCGCCGGCGGCGACCGCCGCCGGCGTGACTGCCGCGAGGTACCGAACGCTCACGGGCTGGCTGATTGCCGTCGTACGGACCGCACGGCCCCGCCAGTGGCCGAAGAACCTGCTGGTCTTCGCGGCACCGCTGGCGGGCGCGTCGCTAGGGCGGGCTTATGGCCTGGCCTACGCGCTGGTCGCGGCCGTCGCCTTCACCGCCGCCTCCAGCGCCGTGTACTTCGTCAACGACGTGCTCGACGCGGAGCGCGACCGCGGGCATCCGGTCAAGCGGAACCGCCCGGTGGCAGCCGGCACGCTGCCGCCGGCGCACGCGCTTGCGGTGGCCGCGGCGTGCGCGGCCGCCGCGCTGGCGGCCGGCTTCTGGATCGGCGAGCCCGGCCTGTCGGCGGTTATCGCCGGCTACCTGGCTGCGTCGCTGGCCTACGCGCTCGGGCTCAAGCACGTCCCCGTCCTCGAGCTGCTGCTCGTCGCCTCCGGGTTCGTGCTCCGCGCGCTCGGCGGGGCCGCCGCCACCAGGGTGCCGCCATCGGGCTGGTTCCTGCTGGTCTGCAGCCTGGGAGCGCTGATGGTGGCGGTCTCCAAGCGGTCCATGGAGCTGGCCGTTCTCGGCCAGGATGCGGCCGCGCACCGGCCGGCCATGCGCTGGTACACGGCGGCGTCGCTGCAGCTCGGCCAGCGGTGCCTGATCGTGGCGATGGTCATTGCCTATGTACTGTGGGCATCCGGCGAGCAGGGCAGCTGGACCAGGGGCTGGCATCTGGCCAGCGCGCTGCCGCTGGCTGCGGCTCTGCTGCGGTTCAGCAGGCTCAGCGCGGACTCGGCGAGCAGGCCGGTCGAGGACCTGATCACCCGGGATCCGGTGATGGCCTGCTGCGAGCTGACGTGGCTGCTGATGTTCGCGGCCGGCCTAGGAGCCGGGCTGTAGCGGCCGGGCCGTACCGGAAGGAGCCCCCATCATGCTGGACGCCCTTGGCCAGCCAAGCCGGGTCCTGCTGCTCGGCGGGACCAGTGAGATCGGCACCGAGATCCTGGTCGCCCTCGGCGCGCGCAGGGAAACCGAGGTGATCCTGGCCGGCCGGGACGAGCAGCGGCTGGCAGCGGCAGGCAAGGCGCTGCCCTATCAGGTGCGGACGGTGAGCTACGACGCGACCGCGCTCGACGCGCACGAGGCCCTGGTCGAGCAGGTCTTCGCCGCAGGCGACGTCGACCTCGTCATCTCTGCGGCCGGCATCCTGGTGCCGCAGGAGACGCTGGAACGCGACCCGCGCCAGGCGGGGGTGCTCGTCGACACCAATTTCACCGGGCACGTCACGACGCTGCTTGCGGTGGCGGGCCGGATGCGAGCGCAGGGCCACGGCACGATCGTCGTGCTCTCGTCGGTGGCCGCGGTACGGCCGCGGAAAGCCAACTTCGTCTACGGGGCGGCCAAGGCCGGCCTGGATGCCTTCGCCCGCGGGCTGGCCGACTCGCTGCATGGTACCGGCGTGCGGGTCCTGCTGGTCCGGCCCGGGTTCGTGACCGGCCGGATGACCGACGGCATGCCGCAGGCGCCGCTGGCCACCACGCCGTCCGCGGTCGGCGCGGCAACGGCGGCGGCACTGGCGGCGAACACAGGCACCGTCTGGGTGCCGCCGTCGCTTGCCGTGCTGGCCACCGCCATGCGGCTGGTGCCCAGGCCGCTCTGGCGCAGGATGTCACGCTGAGCCCGCGATGAGATTGCTGGTAGCTGAGGACAACCCGGGCCTGCGGGAGGTACTCGCGCGGGGCCTGCGGGAGAACGGCTACGCGGTGGACGCGGCCGCCGACGGCACGGCCGCGCTGGCTTTCCTTCGCGCGTATGACTATGCGGTGGCGGTGCTCGACTGGCGGATGCCGGGCATCTCCGGCCTCGAGGTCCTGCGCGACATGCGCCGCCGCGGCTCGGCGACGCCGGTGCTGATGCTGACCGCCAGGGACGCGCCCGCCGACCGGGTGGCCGGGCTCGACCAGGGCGCCGACGACTACCTGATCAAGCCATTCGACTTCGGCGAGCTGCTGGCCAGGCTGCGGGCGCTGCAGCGGCGGCCGGCCGCGGTCCAGGCGCCCAAGCTCGTGATCGGGGACCTGGTCCTGGATCCGGCCGCGCGGGAAGTCAGGATCGGCTCCCGCTCGCCCTCGCTGACCGCGATCGAGCACGGCATCCTGGAGATGCTGGTGCGCCGCTCCCCGGCGGTGGTGCCCCGCCGGTCGATCGCGCTGCACGTCTGGGACAACGAGGCGGACGCCCTGGGCTCGAACACCATCGACGTGCATCTCGCCAGGCTGCGGTCCAAGCTGGCCGGCGGCCAGGTGCGGGTCGAGGCCGTCCGCGGCGTCGGATACCGGATCGTAGCCCGTGACTAGGCGGCCATTCTGGAAGCTGCCGCGGCAGGTCGGGTCCGCCGTGCGCGTCGCGCTGGCCGCTACCGTCCTGATCGGCATCGTCTACGCGGGCTGCGTGGCCGCCCTTGACGCGCTGCTCGCGGGCCGGTTCGTCGCCCAGGTCGATGCCCGCCTCTCCGATCACCTCGCCGACGGTGCCCGCCGGGCCGGCGGCCTGGCCGGCCCGGCCGCGCCTGGCCAGCAGGGCAGCCGCCGCGCGAACGCGACCGGCGGCCGGGCCGAGTCGGCCGGCGGGGACGCGGATGACCAGGATGTCGACAGCGTCCCGGTGTTCCTGTGGCTGGTGCGGCCCGGCGCCAGGACGGTCGCGCTCAGTGCCAGCGCGCCGGCGCTGCCTGGCGGCCTCCGGCTGGCCACCGGCCAGCCGGTGACCGCTCAGATCGGGCGGCACGCGTTCCGGCTTGCCGCCGCCCGGCAGGCTTCCGGTGGCTGGCTCGTGGCTGGCCAGAGCATGGCCGAGGAGACCCATTTCCAGGGTGTCCTCGTCGACGGCGAGTTGCTGGCGGCCCCGGTCCTGCTGCTGGCGGTCTTCGCCGGATCGCTGATCATCGGGCTGAGGGCGCTAGCCCCGGTCGAGCAGTCCCGCCGCCGTCAGCTTGAGTTCACCGCCGATGCCTCGCACGAGCTGCGTACCCCGCTGACCGTCATCACCGCCGAGACGAACATTGCCCTGAGCAGCCCGCGCGACACGGCCGGGTACCGTGCGGCGCTGAACCGGATACAGGGTGAGAGCCAGCGCCTGCGCACGATCGTCGAGGACCTGCTCTGGCTGGCCAGGTTCGACTCGAATCCGCCGCCGCCCGACGATGAGCCGATCGACCTCGGGGTAATAGCCGAAGAGTGCGCCGGGCGGTTCGGGGCGGTCGCCAGTGCCGAGTCGATCGAGATCACCGCGGGCGCCACTGCCGCTGACGGCAGTGATGCTGGCGCCGGCGCTGCTGAGCCGGGCCTGACCTGGATCAGCGCTCCGCCGGACTGGATTGACCGGCTGGCGGGCGTCCTGATGGACAATGCCTGCCGTCACGCCGGGCCGGGCGGCCGGGTGCGGATCTCCGCGCTGGGGCAGGGCAACTGGGTCAGCCTGGTCGTCGAGGACAGCGGCCCCGGCATCCCGCCCGAGGACCGGGCCCGGCTCTTCGACCGCTTCCACCGGGCGACCCAGCATGGCGGCGGCGCGGGACTCGGGCTTGCGATCGGCGACTCGATCGTGCGCTCCACCGGCGGCCGCTGGAAGATCGGCGAGTCGCCGCTCGGCGGCGCCCGGGTGGAGGCCTGCTGGCGGCGCGCGCAGCAGCGGCCGGATCGGTCCGCCCCCGGCACCAGGGCCAGCGCGACCGTCAGCGGCGGCCGGCCCGGCGGCTGACGGCGGCTCGTGGCCGGCAACTGAGCCGCCCCTGCTACCCGATCTTGTGGATCCAGCCGTGCGGATCGGGCAGGGTGCCGAACTGGATCCCTAGCAGCTGCTCCTTCAGCAGGCCAGTCACCGGCCCGGCCGCCCCGTCGGCCACCGTCCAGGAGGTGCTGGCTCCCTTGACCGTCCCCACCGGGCTAATGACCGCCGCGGTCCCGCATGCGAATACCTCGGTGATCTCGCCAGACTCACACCCGGCGCGCCACTGGTCCAGCGAGATCCTGCCCTCCTCGGCCGGGATGCCCAGCTCCGGGGCCAGCGTGAGCAGCGTGTCCCTGGTAATGCCGGGCAGCAGCGTGCCGGTCAGCGCAGGAGTCATGATCCGCGCCCGCCGGCCGGAGCCGTAGACGAAGAACAGGTTCATCCCGCCCATCTCCTCGACCCACCGGTGCTCGGCGGCGTCGAGCCAGACCACCTGGTCGCAGCCGTTGTGCAGGGCTTCGGCCTGCGCGGCGAACCCGGCCGCGTAGTTGCCGCCGGTCTTGGCCGCGCCGGTGCCGCCGGCCGCGGCGCGCGTGTAGTTCTCCGCCAGCCAGACCGAGACTGGCCCGGCCGCGAAATAGGGTCCGGCCGGGGACGCGATCACGGCGAACAGGTACGTCGCGGACGGCCTGCTGACGCCGAGGCCGGGATGGGTGGCGATCATGAAAGGGCGCAGGTAGAGGCTGTGGCCCTCGGTGACAGGGACCCAGTCCCTGTCCTGCGTGACGAGCAGGTCGAGAGCACGGATGAACGCGGACTCCGGAAGCTGCGGCATGGCCATCCGCACCGCGGACTGGTTGAGCCTCGCGGCGTTCGCATCCGGCCGGAACGCCACGATCGGCCCGCTCTGCTGCCGGTAGGCCTTCAGCCCCTCGAAGATTTCCTGTGCGTAGTGAAACACCGACGTGGCCGGAGCCAGCGAAATCGGGCCGTACGCCCCGAGCTGGCCGTCGTGCCAGCCGCGCCCGGCATCCCACTGGATGGTGATCATGTGGTCGGTGAAGTGCCTGCCGAACCCAGGCTCGGCGAGGATCCTGGCCCGCTCGGCGGCTGGCAGCGGGCGGGCGGGCGGCATGGCGAAGGAGATTTCGCTGGCTGCGCTGGCGGTCATGACGGTCCCTCCTCACTGCGGGCACGGCGCCGTTGCCGGGCCCGCCGCGGGCACGTCATGCAGTCGTGCCCGCACCTACCATCTTGCGCTACCCCGCCACTCGCTCGGCGATATCGTCACCGACTTCCGGGGTTGACCGCGCCGCCCAGGCGCCCTGCCGCTCCACCAGATCGTCCGCAACAGCCTGCTCGATCCTGGTCTTCTCGGCGGTCAGCCCGAGGTGATCGCAGAGCATCGCGGCCGACAAGATCGCGGCCGTCGGGTCGGCCTTGTGCCGGCCCGCGATATCCGGCGCGCTGCCGTGCACTGGCTCGAACATGCTGGGCGAGGTGCGCTCCGGGTTGATGCTGGCGCTCGCGGCAAGCCCGATGCCGCCGGCCACCGCGGCGCCCAGAGAGGTGAGGATATCGCCGAACAGGTTGTCGGTCACGATCACGTCAAACCGCTCGGGGGCGGTGACGAAGTAAATGGACGCCGCGTCCATGTGGCAGTAATCGGCGGTCACGTCCGGGTATTCGGCCGCGAGCCCGTCCACGGTCCGCCGCCACAGGTCGCCGGCGTAGGCAAGCACGTTCGTCTTGTGCACCAGGGTCAGGTGCTTGCGGCGGTCAGCGGCGCGCTGCAGCGCATACCTGGCCACCCGCCCTACGCCGAACGCGGTATTGATGCTCTCCTGGGTCGCGACCTCGCCCGGCGTTCCTTTCCGCATGATGCCGCCGGCGTCGGTGTACGGGCCCTCGGTCCCTTCTCGGACCACCAGCATGTCCACCGACTCGGCGCGCAGCCCGGCCAGCGGCGAGGCGACCCCGGGGTAGAGCCGGACTGGCCGCAGGCTGACGTACTGGTCGAACTCGAACCGGAGCCGCAACACCAGGCCCCGCTCGAGCACGCCGCTCGGCACGCTCGGATCGCCGACGGCGCCGAACAGGATCGCGTCATGCCCGGCCAGCTCGCTGAGCACCGAGCCGGGCAGGATCTCCCCGGTTCTGTGCCATCGCTGCGAGCCGAGATCATAGCCGGTGGTCTCGATCGTCACGCTGGTCGCCGCGGCCCTGAGGACCTTGACCGCCTCGGCGACTACCTCCGGGCCGATGCCGTCGCCGCCGATTACAGCGATCTTGATGGTGCTTGCCGCCATGCGCGTACCTTACTGGTCAGGCACGGCGTGCTGGCAAGATCCGCCGCCTGGCCGCAGGCGGCCGGCCCGCGCCGTCAGGCGTCCGTCTCGTCGAGATCCACCGTCCGGCCGACCACGGCACCGATGGCCCCGGTGATCTCGGGCAGGATGTCCGGCGGCAGCCGTGAGTCGACGGTCAGCACGATGAGCGCGAGCCCGCCCCTGCTGTTCCGGCACAGGTGCATGCCGGCGATGTTGATCTGCTGGTCGCCGAGAATCTGGCCGACTATGCCGACCATGCCGGGCCGGTCGGCGTAGGTGAGGAAGACCATGTGCTCGGCCGGCGCGATCTCCATGTCGAAGCCGTTGACCTCGACCAGCTTCGGCACCTGCCGCCTGCCGGTCAGCGTCCCGCTGACCGACACGACCTGCCCGTCGGGCAGTGTGCCGCGCAGGGTAATCACGTTGCGCCAGTCCGGGCTCTCCTCGTCCGTCGTCAGGCTGACCTCGACGCCGCGCTCGCTGGCCAGCAGCGGCGCGTTGACGTAGGTGACCGGATCCTCGACAACGTTGCTGAAGACGCCCTTCAGCGCGGCCAGCTGCAGCACGCTGACGTCCAGGGCGGCGATCTCGCCGCGGACCTCAAGCTCGAGGCTGGCCGCGATCCCGCCGGCCAGCGCAGTGAAGATCTTGCCCAGCATCTCCGCCAGCGGCAGCCCGGGCTTGATCTGCTCGTCCACCGCGCCGCCCTGAACGTTGACCGCGTCCGGCACGAACTCGCCGGCCAGCGCCAGCCGAACCGACCGCGCGACCTGGGTGCCCGCCTTCTCCTGGGCCTCGTGCGTGCTCGCCCCGAGATGCGGGGTCGCCACGACGTTGCCGAACCCGAACAGCGGGCTGTCCGTGCACGGCTCGGTGGCATAGACGTCGAGGCCGGCGCCGGCCACCCGGCCCTCCTTGATCGCGCTGGCCAGCGCGTCCTCGTCCACGATGCCGCCCCGCGCGGCGTTCACGATCCGCACCTCCGGCTTGACCATCCGCAGTTCGCGGTCCCCGATCAGCCCGATGGTCTCGGCGTTCTTCGGCAGATGCACGCTGATGAAGTCGGCGTCGGCCAGCAGCTCGTCCAGGCCGACCAGCCGGACGCCGAGCTGTGCCGCCCTGGCCGCGGCCACGTAGGGGTCGTAGGCGATGACCCGCATGCCGAACGCGGCGAGGCGCTGGGCCACGAGTACCCCGATCCTGCCGAGGCCGAGGATGCCCGCGACCTTGTCCTGCAGTTCCGTGCCGGTGTATGCCGAGCGCTTCCACTCCCCCGCCTTCAGTGCTGCCGCCGCCTGCGGCACATTCCGTGCGACGGAAAGCAGCAGGGCGACGGCATGCTCGGCGGCGCTGACGATGTTGGAGCTCGGCGCGTTCAGCACCATGACGCCTGCCTTGGTGGCGGCATCGACGTCGACATTGTCCAGGCCTACCCCTGCTCGCGCGACCACCCTGAGCCGCGGCGCGTGCGCCAGCGCCTCGGCGTCGATCCTGGTGGCACTGCGGATGATCACGGCGTCGGCGTCGGCAAGCGCGGGCAACAGCGCGCCGCGGTCAGCCCCGTCCGTGTACCGCACGTCGAAAGCGGACTCGAGCTGGGCGATCCCGGCCGGAGACAGTTCTTCTGCGACCAGGACGATTGGTGCGGACACTAGGCTCCCCAGGGCGGCGGCCGGTCATTACGGCGGCGGATGGGCTCAGCGCCACGGCGGCGGTCAGGCTCGCGTATGGCGGCTGTCGGCTCTGCGGCGCGATCGGCTTGACAGTGGATCGGTTAACAACGCCGGTCGGCAGGTTCATCCTAGCGAAGCTTGTGAAATCCTTCACGAACTCAGCGGCCCGCGTGCACTCAGCCGGCCAGCCGTTCCCGATCGCGGAAGATCCGAGCGGCATGTCCCCGCGCCCGCGGATCCTCCCCGATCAGGAATGCGTGGGCGCCGACGGCGTCAATGCGGCACCAGAATCCCCAGCGGTCTCAGGATTTCCGCCCCCGGCAGCCATCCCGCCCCCGGCAGCCATCCCGCCCCCGGCAGCCATCTCGTCCCTGGCAGGAACGTCAGCCGCGAGCGATGCGATCCCGGCCTGCGCCCCGATTTTGCCAAGCGCCTCGACGTCTGCCGCGGTCATCGGCCGGGCCACCAGGTATCCCTGGCCGAGGCTGCAGCCCATCTCGCGCAGCAGCTCAAGCTGCTCCGGCCGCTCGATTCCCTCGGCCACCACTTCGATGCCCAGGTCGTGCCCGACCCGGACGATCGTGCGGGTGAGCATGGCCAGGGTCGGATCGTGGCCGAGGCCGGCCACGAACGACGGATCGATCTTGATGATGTCCACCGGAAGCTGCCGCAGGTAGGCAAGGGACGCGTGGCCGGTGCCGAAGTCGTCGATGGCCAGCCTGATGCCGCGACGGCGGAGCCCGGCCAGGCCCTCGACCATCGGCCCGGCGCCCTCGGTCAGCACCCGCTCGGTGACCTCGAGGGTGAGCGCCTCCGGCGCGAGGCCGGTGTCCTTGAGCACCGCGAGCACGGACTCGCTGAACCGTCCCGCGCTCACCTGCCGCAGCGAGAAGTTGACCGACATGCCGACCGCCCAGCCCGACTCACGCCAGGCGGCCGCCTGCTGGCATGCCTCGCGCAGCACCCAGTCGCCGAGCGGCACGATCAGGCCGGAGTCCTCCGCCACGGCCAGGAACTCCGCAGGCGGGACGGCCTCGCCGGCCCGTGACCAGCGGACTAGCGCTTCCACGCCAGTGACGGCGGTCGTGCCGAGATCGACCACGGGCTGGTATTCGAGCCGCAGGTCTCCCTCGGTGATCGCCTGCCGGAGGTCGCTGGCCAGCTCCAGCCGGCGGACAACGTCAGCGTGCATGTGCGCGGCGAAGACCTCGACCCGTCCGCCGCCGGATTCCTTCGCCCGCGACATCGCGACATCCGCGTTGCGCAGCAGGTAGCCGGGGGATTCCGGTTCTGCGAACGCGACGCCCGCGCTGGCGGTCAGCGAGACGTCGCGGTCGGCGACGCGGAAAGCCGTGGCGGCGATGGACCCGCCCAGCCGTTCCGCGATGTCCACGATCTCCTGGGCACTTGCGGCGTTCTCCACCAGCACGGCGAACTCGTCGCCGCCCCAGCGGGCCACGGTCTCGTGCGGCGGGACCTCGGCACGGAGCCTGCGCGCGGCCTGGGCGAGCAGCAGGTCGCCCGCGCCGTGCCCGACCGAGTCGTTGACCCCGGTGAAGCCGTCCAGGTCAAGGAAAATAGCGCCGGTTACCACATCCGGCCCGCCAGCCGTCACGGCACCGAGGACATCCTTGGCCCGCTCCTCGAGATACGCGCGATTCGGCAACCCGGTCAGGCCATCGTGAAAAGTCAGGTGCGTCACCTGGCGACGCAGCGCCACCTGGTCGCTGACGTCCCGCGCGGTGACGAGAAGCTGGTCAGGCGAGCCCGGGTCGTCCCGGCGTGACACCGTCGCCTCGACGTGCCGCCAGGTCCCGTCGGCCGACCTGACCCGGCAGGGGAACCGGTGCACGGGAATCTTGCTCGCCGCTGCCCGCACCGACTGGATCCCGCCCGGCAGGTCCTCCGGATGAATCAGCTCGGCCAGCGTCATCCCGTCGAGCTTTTCCGGCGAATAGCCGAACTCGGCGACGGCCGGGCTGGCATACCTGACCGTGCCGTCGAGGTCGCAGAGCAGGACGGCGTCGGTAATCCGGTCGGCAAGCTGGCGGAACTGGCGCCCAGACTCCTGCTCCGTGCCGGACGCGGCCCGATCGCTGACCAGCAGCCCGGCGATTCTGGCGGCCAGGGCAAGCACGGCGAGGCCCCCGGCAACCGCGATGGCAGGCTCGGCGGCGGCACTGCCGATCAGTGCCCACCCGATGATGACCACGGCGGCGGCCGCGGCGGCCAGCGCGGCGATCTGCGTCGCCAGGCCCGCCCGCTGGGCATGACTGCGGCGGGCGAGCAGGGTCACGCCGCGGACCGGGCCCCGCCGCGGCAGCCAGGCCAGGCCGCTCCCGGCTAGCGGCGCCGCGGCAAGCAGGCAGAACGCGGCGAGTTGCGTGAGCTGCGCCCAGATCCCCGGGGTGGCGGCGTTGACTTTCGCGCCGACCGAGAGGGCGTCGCTCACCGTGACGGCGAGCAGGGCGAGGTAGGGCGCGATCGCGCGCCGGCCAGCGCGGACCGCGTACTGCAGCGTCACGCCGAGCACGGCCAGGTCAGCCAGCGGGTGCACGAGGGCGAGCACGAAAGTGCCTGCGCTGTCCCCGGACTGGTGGTAGATCGATCCGAACAGCGTTATCCAGCCGATGACGAACAATGCCGCCGCCAGGATGTAGCCATCGGCGAGCCGGGCTACGGCGTCGCGGGGCAACAGCGCGGCCAGGCTGCTGGCCGTCTCCGCCGGAACGGCAATCCCGGGGCCCCCCGGAACCCCGGGAACCTCGGTCGTGCCGCCCGCCTCGGCAGGCCTCTGCATCCCGGCGGGCTCGGGCCGGGCATCCGCCGCAGGCAGTCCGCCGGGCTCACGACTCGCTGCCGCCAGGGCGGCGAATCCGGCCACCATCGCGGGCAGCGCGAGCAGCGCGACAAGATCACCAAAGGTCAGCGGGACGGCGGCCCCGCCGAGCGGGCCAGCGAGCGCCTGCTGGGCGACGAGCCCTACTCCCCAGGCGGCCGCTACCACGGCGAACCAGCGGTAGGCCAGGCGTTCGGAGCCCGCCCGGCGGTCCGCGCTACGCCACAGGATGGTTGCTGCCGCCGCAGCCGGGAGCGCCCCGGCCGCTGTTTCTGACAGGACGGCCAGGCTCATCGGGCATCGCCAGATTGAACCAAGCGCACTGAGCCTCCTCTTTGCCCGCGTCCGCCGCCTTACCAACGAGCCCGGCCGGCCTCGGTAAGCCAGCTGGCTTACCAACGAGCCCGGCCGGCCCCTGTAGGCCTGCCGGGCTGGCGTCCTGCGCCGGTACGGCCGCGGCGCAGGCAGCGCAACGGCAGCAGTCAGCCAGAACCATGGATTCGCCGCACCGCGATGTGCAGCGGGGATCGCCGGCGTACTAGACGCGGTCTCGCACTAAGCGATGTGGACTAACTCTACGTGCCCGAGGTCACGCTTCGATTGAGGAAGGGCCTACACCGGGCGACAACTTTGGGAACGCCAGCAACTGCCGTCACGGCCGGTCGTCCGGTACCCGCTCCTGACCAGCAAGAACTCGCCAGGGATCCCTCAGTACTCGCCAGTTATCACATTGAGAAGCTGCTGACCGTCGCTAAATCGTTGCACTTGGTCCCGGACGAGCTTCAGCGCGGAACGCCCGGAAGCCGGGGTGGAGCCGGCCACGTGCGGCGTGATGAAGACGTTCGGCATGGCCCAGAGGGGGTGCTCTGGGCCGAGCGGCTCGGGCTGCGTGACGTCGAGTACCGCGTTCAGCCGGCCAGTCCGCAGTTCCTCGCACAGGTCGTCGGTGACCACCAGCGAGCCCCTCGCCGCGTTGACGAACAGCGCACCGTCCTTCATCCGGTGCAGGAACGCCGCGTCTACCATGCCGATGGTCGCGGCGGTGACCGGGGCGAGCAGGACCACCACGTCCGCCTCGGGCAGCAGCGCGGGAAGCTCGCCGATCGGGCTGACGCCGTCCCGCGCGCGCCGGGCCACCCTGCGCACCTCCACGTCAAAGCCGCTCAGCCGGCGCTCGACCGCCGCGCCGATCGAGCCGTAGCCGACGATCAGCACGGTCTTGGCGGCCAGGCAGTCGGTGAACAGGAAGCTCCACCGCGCGGCCGCCTGCTCAGCGGCGAAGTAAGGGAACCGCCGGATCGAGGCGAGCATCGCGGCTACCACCCACTCGGCGGTGCCGGCGTCGTGCGCGCCGCGCGCGTTGCACAGCACCGCTCCGTCCGGGATGTGCGGCCTGAGCAGGTCGATACCCGCGGTCAGCGCCTGCACGACCTTGAGCCGCGGCATCTCGCGCATCGCGGCGATCGACGGCGGCCGGGGAAAGAACGGCGGTACGTAGAACTCGACCTCGCCGGCGCTGGCGGGCAGCTGGTGCCGGCCCGCCCGGCCCGCGTCCGGGCTGAAGCCATCATCCGGGCTGAACCCGTCGTCCGGGTTGACGATGTCCACCGTCACGCCGGGCACTCCGGTCAGCGCATCGGCCACCTGCACCGTCGGCACCCATATCCGCACGAGGCCACCTCGCAATTTCCGGGCTGAGCGCGTTCCCGCGGAAACGCCGGGCCGCAACGAAGGTACCGCGCCGGCCTGAGCGATCAACCACCCAATCCCCGGGTTCCGGCCGGGTCCCGCACCCCCGCGGTCAAGCGGGCGAACAGCGGCTTGGGCTCCGGCAGCAGGCCGGCGGAGTCGTCGCAAGCCTCGGCGATCCTCGCGGCGAGGCCGGGCAGGAACGGCGCAAGCCCGGCCGCGACCGTCCGGCAGGCCGCAAGCAGGGCTCCGAGCGCGATGTCCAGCTGCCAGGCCGGCGGTAGCGTCGCCTGCCCGCTCGGCGGCGGCCAGCCGCCAGGGCTCTGCCCGCTCGACGTAGCGATTTGCCTGGTCAACGACAGTCCAGATGGCGGTGGTCGCCGCCCGGAAGTCGTAGCCGGCCAGCGCGGCGCTGACCAGGTCCGGCACCTTCCGGCAGGCATCGAGCAGCGGGCCGGCCTCATCGCCGGGCCGCAGGCCGGCGATGACGCCGGGCAGCGGGCTAGCGTCGTCGCCGGGCAGCGGGCCGACGCTGACGCCGGGTCCGGCTCCCGGCGCTGCCGGCACCCGGCCATGCCGGTACCGGTGCGTCATCGAGGTCACCCGGCTGACCAGGTTGCCCAGGCCGTTGGCGAGGTCGTCGTTGGCCCGCGCGACCAGCCGGGCCACGGTGAAGTCGGCGTCACCGACCCTGGGAACCTCGCGCAGCAGCCACCAGCGGACCGCGTCGGTGCCGAACTCCGCAGCCAGCGCGGCCGGGTCGGCAAGGCTGGCACCGCCGCCGGCCGCCGACTTGCTGATCTTGCGCCCGTCGATCGTCAGGTAGTCGTGCACGCCGATGTCCGTCGGCAGCGGCAGCCCGGCGGACAGCAAGATGGCCGGCCAGTACACGGCGTGGAACCTGACGACGCCCTTCCCGGCCAGGTGGATCCGGCGGCCAGCCCCGTCCCACCAGCGCGGGTAGAGCTCGCCGCCGGTGCCGTAGCCAAGCGCGGTGACGTAGTTGCCGAGCGCGTCCCACCAGACGTAGATGACCTGGCCGGGATCGTCGGGCACCGGGATGCCCCAGCCGCGGGCGCGGGCCGTTGACCGGGACACGCTGAAGTCCTCAAGCCCGCCGGCGATGAACCGGAGCACCTCGTTCCTGCGGGCGGCAGGCTCGATCCGCAGCTGCCCGGAGCTGATCAGCTCATCCAGCTGCCCGGCGTACCTGGACAGCCGGAAGAACCAGTTTTCCTCGGTCACCTGCTGCGGCCGGGTGCGGTGCTCGGGGCACAACCCGCCGGGCAGCTCGGCCGGCTTGTAGAACTGCTCGCAGCCCACGCAGTACAGCCCCGAGTAGTCCTTCTGGTACAGATCGCCGCTGGCCAGGCAGGCCCGCCAGAGCGCCGCAACGCCGGGCCGGTGCCGCGGATCGCTGCTGGTGCGGATGAAGTCGTCGAACGACAGAGCCAGCGGCTCGCGCAGCGCCGCGAAGGCCGCGGCATTCCGGTCGACGAGCTCGCCGGTGCTGATCCCCTCCGCCGCCGCGGCCAGCACGCTCTTCAGCGAGTTATCGTCCGTTCCGGTCTGGAACCTGACCTCGTGGCCGGCCAGCCGGTAATGGCGGGCCAGCACGTCCGCCTGCACGAGCTCAAGCGCGAAGCCGAGATGCGGCGGCGCGTTGACGTAGGGAATCGTGGTGCTGAGGTAAACGCGTTCGGTGCTCACCGGAACCTCCTCGAGGACAGGGGCTCCGACGCAAAAATCGAGGCCCCGGTACGGGACCTCGTTGCCTGACGTCGTCCTGGCAGCTCGCAATGGCCCCGCTAGCGGGGCATCATCTCCGAGTACAGCCATGCCGTCATAAGCCCAGGATACAACCCAGAACAACATTTTTAACGGGGCCAACCGCGCCAGTCACCGCCCCCGATCAAGGCACCCGCCAACGCCCCCGATCAAGCACCGCCAACGGCCCCGATCAAGCACCGCCAACGGCCCCGATCAAGCACCGCCAACGTGGTGGATTGCGCGATCGACCACATCAGATGGTGTGCGATCGCGCGATCCATCACCTTCGCCGGCGGCGGAGAGCGGGCGGCCCTGCTATGGCTGGGCGAGACGCTGCAGGATCAGCTCGCGGACTCGGGTGGCGTCGGCCTTGCCCTTGGTCGCCTTCATCACGGCCCCGAGGAGAGCGCCGGCCGCCGCGGTCTTGCCGCCCCGGATGCTGGCCACCGCTTCCGGATCCGCCTCGATGGCCGCGTCGACGGCGGCCAGCAGCGTGGCGTCGTCGCTGACCACGGCGAGGCCGCGGGCGGCCACGATCTGGTCAGGGTCGCCCTGGCCGGCCAGCACGCCCTCGAGCACCTGCCTGGCCAGCCGGTCGTTCAGCGCGCCGGACGCCACCAGCCCGGCGATCCTGGCCACCTGGGCCGGCGTCACCGGCAGCGCGGCCAGCACGGTTCCCGATTCGTTGGCGTGCCTGGACAGCTCGCCGAGCCACCATTTGCGCGCATCGGCGGGCGCCGCGCCTGCGGCGACGGTTCCGGCCACCAGGTCGAGCGCGTCTGCGTTGCCGAGCGCGGTCATCTCCAGGTCGGACAGCTCCCATTCCGCCTGCAGCCTGGCCCGGCGGGCCATCGGCAGCTCGGGCAGCGTCGCCCGCAGCTGCTCCACCCAGCCGGCCGACGGGGCGACCGGGACGAGGTCGGGCTCGGGGAAGTACCGGTAGTCCTGCGCCTCTTCCTTGCTCCGGCCGGGTGTGGTCTGGCCGGTCTGCTCGTTGAAATGCCTGGTCTCCTGCACGACCCGGCCGCCGGCGTCGAGCACGGCCGCCTGCCGCTCGATCTCGGACCGGACGGCCCGCTCGACCGAGCGCAGCGAGTTGACGTTCTTGGTCTCGGTGCGGGTGCCCCACTCGGCCGACCCGGCGGGCGCCAGCGAGGTGTTGACATCGCAGCGCAGCGAGCCCTCTTCCATCCGCACGTCGGACACCCGGAGCGCCCTGAGCATCTCGCGCAGCTCGGTGACGTAGGCGCGGGCCACCGCCGGGGCCAGCGCGCCGGTGCCCGGCACCGGCTTGGTGACCACCTCCACCAGCGGGATGCCCGCCCGGTTGTAGTCGACCAGCGAGTAGTCGGCGCCGTGAATCCGGCCGGTCGCCCCGCCGACGTGCATCGACTTGCCGGTGTCCTCTTCCAGGTGGACCCGCTCGATGCCGATCCTGAAATCAGCGCCGTCGACCGTGATGTCCAGCCAGCCGTCGGTGCACAGCGGCTCGTCGTACTGGGATATCTGGTAGTCCTTGGGCATGTCCGGATAGAAGTAGTTCTTCCTGGCGAACCGGCACCAGGACGCGATCGAGCAGTTCAGCGCGAGCCCGATCCTGATCGTGGCGTCGATCGCGGCCCGGTTGGCCACCGGCAGCGAGCCGGGCAGGCCGAGGCAGACCGGGCAGACCGCGGCGTTGGGCTCGGCCCCGAACCCGGCCGGGCAGCCGCAGAACATCTTCGTCACCGTGCCCAGCTCGACGTGCGTCTCCAGCCCGATGACCGGGTCGTACCTGGCCACGGCTTCGTCATAGGGGACTGCCATGATCGTCTCGGTCACCGCTCGGCCCTGCCTGCGCGGGCTGGCCGCCCGGTCCCTGGCTGCGGGACAGCCGCCATCGTCTCGGTCATTACTCCGCCCTCTCGCCGGTGCTGGCCTCGCCGAGCCCGTTCGCCTCGTTCAGCAGCGGATGGCCGCGGCGCCGGCCGAGCGCGGCTTCCACCGCGGCGCCGACCCGGTACATCCGGTCGTCGGCCAGCACCGGCGCCATGATCTGCAGCCCGACCGGCAGGCCGTCGTCGGCCGCCAGGCCGCACGGCACCGAGATCGCCGCGTTGCCCGCCAGGTCGGACGGGATCGTGCAGAGGTCGGCCAGGTACATCGCCATCGGGTCGTCGACCCGCTCGCCGATCGGGAACGCCGTGGTCGGAGTGGACGGCGATACCAGCACGTCGACCTGCTCGAACGCCGCGTCGAAGTCCCGCGTGATCAGGGTGCGGACCTGCTGGGCCTTGCCGTAGTACGCGTCGTAGTAGCCACTGGACAACGCGTACGTGCCCAGCATGATCCGGCGCTTGACCTCGGCCCCGAACCCGGCGGCCCGGGTCAGCGACATGACCTCCTCGGCGCTCCTCGTGCCGTCGTCGCCGACCCGCAGGCCGTACCGCATCGCATCGAAGCGGGCCAGGTTCGACGAGGCCTCGCTCGGCGCGATCAGGTAGTAGGCGGGCAGCGCGTAGCCGAAGTGCGGGCAGGAGACCTCGGTGATCTTGGCGCCGAGCGATTCGAGCAGCTCGACTGCCTCGGTGAACCTGGCCATGACGCCGGGCTGGTAACCCTCGCCGCCAAGCTCGCTGACCACCCCGATCCGCAGTCCGGCCACGTCCGCCTGCCGGGCGGCGGCCACCACCGGCGGCACCGGGGCGTCCACCGAGGTGGAGTCGCACGGGTCGTGCCCGGACATGGCCTCGTGCAGCAGCGCGGCATCGAGGACCGTGCGGGCCAGCGGCCCCGGCGTGTCCAGCGAGGAGGCGAACGCCACCACCCCGTATCTGGAGGACCCGCCGTAGGTCGGCTTCACCCCGACGATGCCGCAGACCGCCCCTGGCTGGCGGATCGACCCGCCGGTATCGGTGCCGATGGCCAGCGGTGCCTCGAACGCGGCGACCGCCGCGGCGGAGCCGCCGGACGATCCGCCGGGCACCCGGCGCAGATCCCAGGGATTGCGCGACGGCCCGAACGCCGAGTTCTCGGTGGACGAGCCCATCGCGAACTCGTCCATGTTGGTCTTGCCGAGGATGATCATCCCGGCCCGCCTGAGCCGCCCGGTGATGGTCGCGTCATACGGCGGCTGCCAGCCAGCCAGGATGGCCGATCCGCAGGTCGTGGGCATGTCAACCGTGGTGAAGACGTCCTTGATCGCAACCGGGACCCCGGCCAGCGGCCCCAGTGGCTGGCCGGCCGCGCGCCGGTCGTCGACCGCGCGGGCGGCCCGCAGCGCGCCGTCGGCCGCCACGTGCAGGAAGGCGTGCACGCGATCGTCCACGGCCGCGATCCGGTCCAGGTGCGCCGCGGTGACCTCCACCGCGGAAACCTGGCCGGCCGCCACCGACGCCGCGATCCCGGCCGCCGTCATCCGAGTCAGCTCGACGTTCATGATCAGTCCTCCGCCAGGATGCGCGGCACGCGGAAGCGGCCCTGCTGCGCCGACGGCGCCTGGCTGAGCGCGACCTCAGCGCCCAGCGGCGGCACGATCGTGTCATCACGGAAGACGTTGGTCACCGGCACCGCGTGCGTCGTCGGCGGGATTCCGTCGGCGGCGACCTCCTGGACCCTGGCCACCGCCGCGATGATCACGTCGAGCTGGCCGGCGAAATGGTCGAGCTCGTCCTCGCTGAGGGCCAGCCTCGACAGCCGGGCCAGGTGGGCGACCTCCTCGCGGGTAATTGACATGGACGCCATCCTAGGGGCCGGGCGGACCCGCAGCCGACGCCGTTTATCCGCAGGGGCCGGGCGCCGGCGTCCCCGGCCGCGACGCGGGGCTCCCCGGCCGCGACGCGGTAGTTCCCGGCCGCGGCGCGGGCGGGCTCGGCCGCGGGATGCCAACCGGTCGGCCAACGGTCACGGCGGCCCGGCCGTGGCCGTCGGCCGACGGAGCAGTGCCCGCGGCCACCGGCGCCTGGCCCGCGGCCACCGGCGGGCGGCCGTCGGCCGGCCCAGCGGCGCCTGCGGTCACCGGGCCGGCCGCCTGCTGCCGGGCACGCCACGCTCCGCCAGCCACGCGGTGGCCGAAGCGGCGCTCAGCGGCCTGCTGAAGTACCAGCCCTGAGCGGCGTCGCAGCCCATCACCTGCAGGACGGCGGCCACCTCGGCCGACTCGACGCCCTCGGCGACGCAGCGGAAGCCGAGGGCGTGCACCAGGTCCACGATGGACCTGACGATCACCTCGTCCTCGACGCAGTCAAGCACCCGGCCGGTGAACGACGAGTCGATCTTCACCTCGCTGACCGGCAGCTGCCTGAGCCGGACCAGCGAGGAGTAGCCGGTCCCGAAGTCATCGAGGCTGAGCTCGATGCCGAGCGCGGCCAGGCAATCCGCCGCGGCGGCCGCGTGCGCCGGCTCGCTGGTCAGCATCCGCTCGTTGATCTCCAGCAGGATCGACTCCGGCGGCAGGCCGGTCCTGGCGAGCCCGCGGGAGATCGTCTCGGCGAGCCCGGCGTCGATCAGGTCCCTGGCCGCGACGTTCAGCGACACCTGCACGGGCAGCCCGTCCCGCCGCCACTGCGCGGCCTGGGCCAGGGCCATGTCCACCACCCGCGCGGTCAGGTCGTGCATCAGGTAGGAGTGCTCGACCAGCGGGATGAACTCGTCCGGGCGCATCGTGCCGCGGACCGGATGCCGCCAGCGGACCAGCGCCTCCATCCCGGCGATCCGGCGGTCGGCCAGGAAGACCTTCGGCTGGAACTGCAGCTCAAGCTCGCCGCGGTCGATGCCGCGGCGCAGGTCGCCGAGCAGCGCGAGACGCGCCGGGGAGTTGCGGTCGGAGTCGGCGACGTACCGCTCCACCCCGGTGCGGCGTTCCTTCGCCAGGTACATCGCCACGTCGGCGTGCTGCATCAGCAGCTCGAACCCGGTCGCGTCGTCCGGGTAGAGCGACAGCCCGACGCTCGCCTCGATCTCGATCGACATGCCCTCCAGGCGGATCGGCTCGGCGATGGCGGCGCGCAGCCGGGCGGCGACCTCGCGGGCCGCGCTCACCTCGCGGACCGGCGGCAGCAGCACGGCGAACTCGTCGCCGCCGAGCCGGGCCACGATGTCGCCGGGCCGGACGCTGTGCGTCAGCCGGTGCGCCACCAGCCGGAGCAGCCGGTCGCCCGCCGGGTGCCCCAGGGTGTCGTTGACCTCCTTGAACCGGTCCAGGTCCAGCAGCAGGAAGCCGACCGCGCGGCCAGACCTGGCCGCCTCGGCCAGCGCCTCCTCGGTCTTGCGCACCAGCAGCTTGCGGTTGGACAGCCCGGTCAGCTCGTCATGATGGGCCTGGTGCTCTCGCTGCATGGAGATCTCGGCGTTGACGTAGACGGCGGTCAGCGGCAGCAGGAACAGCACGAGGAGCATCGGCGAGCGGCTCACCACCACGGCGATCAGCGGCGCCGCTGACAGCAGCACGAAGTTGGCGAATGCCTGGTAAGGCAGGTTGGCGCGCAGCGTGCGCAGGTACGGCGACCGCGCGTGCAGCGCCACCGCGGTGCCGACCAGCAGGAAGTTGACCACGAAGTAGGCCATCGCGGCCAGTGCCACGCTGGGCAGCCCGCGGCCGTCCGGCAGCCACGGGTCACCGGGGGACGGGTGCACCCCGGCCGCGGCGAGTGCCAGCCCGGCGGCGCCGAGGCCCAGCGTGAGCTGCGCCGCGTTGAACGCGATCCGGTGCGGCGCCCGGCGCTTCGCCGCGCTCACTAAAACGGTGGACGTCACCCGCAGCAGCGCGGCGGCGGGAAAACCCCAGAAGAGCAGCGCGGCGAAGCTGAACGCGAGCGAGACGACGGGCGCGTCCGGGCCGGACCGGCCCGGCGTCGCGATCGGCCGCACCTCGCCCACGACGACGAGCGCAGCGATCACCCAGAACCTCGGATCGTGCGTCAGGCTGGCCAGGCCGGCCAGGCCGAGCTGGCTCACCGCCCAGGCGAGTACCACGATGCCCGCGCCCGTCACCCCGGTCATGTGGATCCAGAGCGGCGAACCGGGCCGCGGACCAATGTCCCTGGTGTCGTTCGGGTCCTTCATGGGCATCCTCACGCGCTGGGCAACCGCGGCGATAGGCGAATGCTCCTGCTGCTCATTGAGAAGCGTACGGCGAAAACAGTACTTGCCGAAGCCAATTGCATACGATCCGTTACAACCTTTCGGCACAGAGCGCCATGACTAGATCTTTTTGCAGATTTCTGACGGATCAGCTGGCCGAAATAGGACCAGCCGCATCGGCAGCATCACCGTGATCAGCCGCCCCGCCGGCGCCGTCGGCGCCGCCGGAGCCGTCCGGATCCGCCGTTGCCGTCGCGCGAGCCGCATCCGGCCCCCGCTCCAGCAATACGGTCAGGCCAGCCTCGTCCAGGATCGGCACGCCGAGCGAGGCGGCCTTGTCGTGCTTGGACCCGGGGTTCTCCCCCGCCACGACGAAGCTGGTTTTCTTCGAGACCGAGCCTGCCACTTTCCCGCCGAGATGCTGCACCGCCTCGCCGGCCTCGGTCCGGCTGAAACCGGCAAGCGTGCCGGTGATGACCACCGTCACCCCGGTCAGCGGCCGGGCAACCCGGGAGCCACCGGCAAAATCCGGATCCGAGAGCAGCACGCCGGCGTCCGCCACTTCGCCACGATCTCCCGGTGCCAGTCCACGGCGAACCAGTCGATGACCGACGCGGCGATCGTCGGGCCGACGTCATCGGCGGCGGTCAGCTCCGCGGCGGCCGCCGCGGAGATCGCGTCCACCGAGCCGAACTCGGCGGCGAGCGCGCGGGCCGCCGTCGGCCCGACGTGCCTGATCGACAGCGCGACCAGGATCCGCCACAGCGGCCGGCTCCTGGCCTCATCGAGGTTGCGCAGCAGCTTGACCGCGTTCGCGCTCAGCGTGCCCTGCTTGACCACGAAAAACGGGCAGCTGGCCAGCTTCTCGGCGGTCAGCGTGAAGATGTCGCCCTCGTCGGCGACCAGGCCGGAGTCGAGCAGCGCGACCACGGCCTCGTAACCGAGCACCTCGATGTCCAGCGCGCCGCGGCCGGCCAGGCTGAACAGCCGCTCGCGCAGCTGCGCCGGGCATGACCTTGAGTTCGGGCACCGCCAGTCGACCTCGTCCGGCTCCCTGGCCAGCGCGGTACCGCAGGCCGGGCAGTGCGAAGGGAACTCGAACGCCCGCTCCGTCCCGGTGCGCAGGTCGGCGACCGGGCCGACCACCTCAGGGATCACGTCGCCTGCCTTGCGCAGCACCACCATGTCGCCGATCAGGACGCCCTTGCGGGCGACCTCGTCGGCGTTGTGCAGGGTCGCCCGGTCCACCGTGGAGCCGCTGACCTTGACCGGCTCCATCACGGCGAACGGGGTCACCCGGCCGGTCCGGCCGACGTTCACCCGGATGTCGAGCAGCCGGGTGGTGACCTCTTCCGGCGGGTACTTGAAGGCGATCGCCCAGCGCGGCGCCCGGCTGGTCGAGCCGAGCGCGCGCTGCACCGCCAGCCGGTCGAGCTTGACCACCACCCCGTCGATCTCGTACGCCGGGTCGTGCCGGTGCTCGTGGTAGTACTCGATGTAGGCCCGCACGTCGTCCAGCCCGGGCACGACCCGGACCAGGTCGCTGACCGGCAGGCCCCAGCCGCGCAGCAGCTCGTACCAGCCGGACTGGGTGGCCGGGACGGCGGCCGGAAGGCCGGCCGCGTCCGGGGCCGGCATGCCGCTGCCGCCGGTGTCCCCGCCCGGCACGGCCAGCCCGTGCACGATCAGGCCGAGCGGCCGGGTCGCGGTCACCCGCGGGTCCTTCTGCCGCAGCGACCCGGCGGCGGAGTTGCGCGGGTTGGCGAACGGGGCCCGGCCGGCCTTGGTCAGCCGCTCGTTCAGCTCGTGGAACGCGGCGACCGGCAGGAACACCTCGCCCCGCACCTCCAGGGTCTCCGGCCAGCCGGTGCCGGCCAGCCGGGCCGGGACCGCGGCGATCGTCTTGACGTTCGGCGTCACGTCCTCGCCAGTGACCCCGTCGCCCCTGGTCGCGGCCCGGACCAGCCGCCCGCCCTGGTAGACCAGGGCGATCGCCAGGCCGTCGATCTTCAGCTCGCACAGGTAAGGGCCGACGGTTTCCAGCGAAGCCGCGCTGCCCAGCCCGGCCCGCGCCGCCCAGCCGTCAAGCTCCCCGGCGGAGAACGCGTTGTCCAGGCTGAGCAGCCGCTCCAGGTGCTGCACCGGCGTGAAATCCGTGGAGATCGCGCCGCCGACCTTCTGAGTCGGCGATTCCGGGGTGCGCAGGTCCGGGTAGCGCTCCTCGAGCTCCCGCAGTTCGCGCATCAGCGTGTCGTACTCGGCGTCCGAGACCAGCGGCGAGTCGAGCACGTGATAGCGGTAGTTGTGCTCGGTGATGTCCGCGGCGAGCTCGGCGTGCCGGTGCCTGGCGGTTACGTCAGCGGCGGCTGGCTCCGTCACCGGTGGCCCTCCTCGATCAGCTCGGGCAGTATCCGCGCGGCCTCGCGGCAGCCGGCCAGCGCCGCCCGCGCCCCGGCCGGCGACTCGTCGGCCAGCCCGCAGGCCGGGGTGATCACCACCTGCTCGGCCAGCGTGCCCTTCGGCAGCCCGATCCGCTGCCATAGCTCGATCACCGCGGCGGCGGTATCGCGGGGGGCAGGCGGCGCTGCGGGGAGTTCCCGTTTCAGCGCTGTCTTCCTGGCGCCGGCCAGGATGCCAAGGCCGGCTTCTGCCATCTCGGCCAGCCCGTCCTCGTCTTCCCGCCGGAGCAGGCTCAGGTCCAGGCCGATGGCCCCGGCGCCGGAATCCCGGATTATCTGAAACGGGAACTCCCCGGCGCAGCAGTGCACGATGCCGAAGGCCTTCGATGCCTGGAGTACCGTGCGCAGTCCGGCGGCGGCGGCGGTGGCGTCGATCTCGGGGATCCGGTTCAGCCCGCTGGCCGTCGGGATGCGGCCGGCCAGCACGGCCGGCAGCGCGGGCTCGTCGAGCTGGAGCAGCACGGGCGCGGCCGGTACCCGCTTCCTGACCTCGGCGACGTGCGCAGCGACGCCCTCGGCGAGCGACTCGGCCAGGTCGGCCACCGCGCCCGGGTCGGCCAGCGCCGGGTTCTGGCTGCGGGACAGCTCGATGGTGGCGGCCATCGTCCACGGCCCGCATACCTGGACCTTCAGCGCGGTGTCCAGGCCGCCGGCCGCCTGCTCGAGCTCGTCCAGGTCGCGCTGCCGGAACCCGGCGGCCCTTCGCTGGTCGCGGCCGGGACGGGCGGTGAACTTCCAGCCGCCGGCCGTGGTCTCCACGGCCAGGCCGACGAGCAGCGCGGCGGTCCGCCCGGTCAGGTCCGCGCCGGGCCCGCGGCCGGGCAGCTCGGGCAGGTAGGGGAAGCCGGGCAGCTCGCCGAGCACGACGGCGACGGCCTCGGCCGGGTCGGTGCCCGGCATCGAGCCGACGCCCGTCGCGCTGCCGGCAGGCCAGGGGTAGGGCTGCATGTCTTGGCTCACCCGCAAAGCCTAGCTACCGCCGCGTCAGCCCCGCGGACCTGCCGGGGTCAGGCGCGGGCGGCGGCAGGTGCCCAGTCGGTGCCGGTGATGGTGGCGGAGCCGAGCACCGTGTCCGCGTCGTAGAGCACGGCTGCCTGCCCCCTGGCGATGCCGCGGGCAGGCCCGTGCAGCCGGATCCGCAGGCCGGTGCCGTCCGGCCAGGCGGTGGCCGGGCTGGCGGCGCCGTGCGCGCGGAGCTGGACCAGGCAGTGCAGCGGCGCCGCCGGCCGCTCGCAGCCGGTCCACACCGGGCGGTCCGCCTCGATCTCGGTGACGTCGAGAGACTCGGCCGGGCCGACGGTCACGGTGCCGCGACGCGGGCTCGATGTCGAGCACGTACCTGGGCCTGCCGTCCGGCGCCGGGTAGCCGATCCGCAGCCCCCTGCGCTGCCCGATGGTGAATCCGTACGAGCCGTCGTGGCTGCCGACGGCGGTGCCTGCCTCGTCGACGATCTGGCCGGGGGCGGCGCCGAGCTGGCCGCGGAGGAACTTCGTGGTGTCCCCGTCGGCGATGAAGCACACGTCGTGGCTGTCCGGCTTGTCGGCGACCGCCAGCCCTCTGGCCGCGGCCTCGCTGCGCACCTCGTCCTTGGTCGATCCGCCGAGCGGGAACATGGCCCGGCTGAGCTGCTCGCCGGTCAGCACGGCCAGCACGTACGACTGGTCCTTGCCCGCGTCGACGCTGCGGGTGAGCCTGGGCGCGCCGCCGGGCGCGGCGGGCGGCGTCAGCCGCGCGTGGTGGCCGGTGCACACCGCGTCGAAGCCGAGGGCCACCGCGCGGTCAAGCACCGCGGCGAACTTGATCTTCTCGTTGCAGCGCAGGCACGGGTTCGGGGTGTTGCCCGCGCGCGTACTCGTCGACGAAGTCCCGCACCACTTCGTCGTGGAAGCGCTCGGCCATGTCCCAGACGTAGAACGGGATGCCGATCACGTCCGCCGCCCGGCGGGCGTCGCGCGCGTCCTCCAGCGTGCAGCAGCCGCGGGCGCCGGTCCGGTAGGAACTCGGGTTCATGGACAGCGCGAGATGGACGCCGGTCACGTCATGGCCAGCGTCGGCGGCCCTGGCGGCGGCCACCGCCGAGTCGACGCCGCCGGACATGGCGGCGAGCACCCGCAGTCGGTTCATCGCCTACGAGGGTAATCGCCCCGCGGCGGGCCGCTGCCGGTTGGGTCAGCGGGCGGCTGGCGCGCGCGGGCGCGCTGCACGACCTCGCCGATCACCGCGCCGAGGGCGTCCACGTCCTGCTGGGCCGATGAGTGCCCGAGCGAGAACCGCAGCGAGCCGCGGGCCCGGGCGTTGTCCGCGCCCATCGCGAGCAGCACGTGGCTCGGCTGCGCCACGCCCGCCGTGCAGGCCGAGCCGGTCGAGCAGGCGATGCCCTTCGCGTCGAGCAGCATCAGCAGCGCGTCGCCCTCGCAGCCGGGGAACGAGAAATGCGCGTTGCCCGGCAGCCGGCCGGGCCCGGGCGGGGCGCCGTTCAGCACCGCATCCGGCACCGCGGCGAGCACCTGGGCGATCAGGTCGTCCCTGAGCGCGGCCAGCCGCTTCGCCTCGCCGTCCCGGCGCAGCCGCGATATCTCGACGGCGGTGGCGAAGGCCCTGATCGCCGGCGCGTCCAGCGTGCCGGACCGGACGTCACGCTCCTGGCCGCCGCCGTGCAGGACCGGCACCGGCTCGGTGCCCCGGCCAGCAGCAGCGCGCCGGCCCCGACCGGGCCGCCGATCTTGTGCCCGGTGATCGTCAGCGCGGTGGCGCCGCTGGCGGCCAGGCTGACCGGCAGCTGGCCGGCCGCCTGGACGGCGTCGCTGTGCAGCGGGATCGCGTGCTCGCGGGCGACCGCGGCCAGCTCGGCGATCGGCTGCACGGTCCCGACCTCGTTGTTCGCCCACATCACGCTGACCAGCGCCACGCGGCCGGGATCCCGCTCGATGCACTCGCGCAGCGACGTCCGGGCTGACCGCGCCGGCGGCGTCGACCGGCAGCCAGCACGCCTCGGCGCCCTCGTGCTCGGCCAGCCAGCTCACCGAGTCGAGCACCGCGTGGTGCTCGGCCGACGCGGCCAGCACCCGGCGGAACGCCGGCGTCGCGTCGTCCGCCGGCCCAGAACAGGCCCTTGACGGCGAGGTTGTCCGCCTCGGTGCCGCCGCTGGTGAACACCACCTCGCTCGGCCGCGCGCCGTAGGCCTCGGCGATCTGCTCCCGGGACTCCTCGACCACCCGGCGGGCCCGGCGGCCCTGGTTGTGCAGCGAGGAGGGGTTGCCGAGCTGGGCCAGCTCCTCGGTCATCACGGCCAGGGCCTGCTGGCAGCATCGGCGTGGTCGCCGCATGATCGAGATACACGGCGCTGTCCGGCCCTGACCTGCGGCCGGCGGCGTTCTCGTGATATGTCATGACGGACTCAGCCTAGCCTTGGCAGGCTCGCCGGGCGGCCCGCTGCTCAGCCGCCGGAGCGCTGCTGTATCTCCGTCGACGAGCTGGGGCACGACCGTGAACAGGTCGCCCACGACGCCGAAGTCGGCGAGCTCGAAGATCGGCGCCTCGGGGTCCTTGTTGATCGCCATGATCGTCTTCGAGGTCTGCATGCCGGCCCGGTGCTGGATGGCACCGGAGATGCCGACCGCGATGTAGAGCTGCGGCGAGACGGTCTTGCCGGTCTGGCCGACCTGGTTCTGGTGCGGGTACCAGCCGGCGTCGGTGGCCGCGCGGGACGCGCCGACGGCCGCGCCGAGCGAGTCGGCGAGCTTCTCGATCAGGGCGAAGTTCTCCGCCGTTGCCGACGCCGCGGCCGCCGGAGACCACGATCGACGCCTCGGTGAGCTCGGGCCGCTCGCCGCTTGGCCTCGACCACGCGCTCGGTGACGCTGCGCGCCCTTCGCGGCGTCGCTGACCGCGACGCCGCCGGCGTCGATCTCGGCGGCGCCGGGCGCGGCTCCGGCGTGATCGCGTTCGGCCGCACGGTGATGATCGGCGTGCCGGTCTTGACCCTGGACTTCACCACGATCGCGCCGCCGAAGATCGACTGCTCGGCGACCAGGCCGTCGCCGATGCCGACCGCGTCGGTGATCAGCCCGGAGCCGGTCTTGACCGCGAGCCGGCCGGCGATCTCCCTGCCCTCCGCGGTGCTCGCCAGCAGCACCGCAGCGGGCGAGCTCGAGGCGACCAGGCTGGCCAGCAGCTCGGCCTTCGGCGCGACGAGGTAGTCGTCGAAGTCGGCGCCGTCCGCGACGTAGACCTTGGCCGCGCCGAACTCGGCCAGCCGCTCCCGGCCTGCCTCGGCGCCGTCGCCGGCCCAGACCACCGCGGGCTCGCCGAACCGGCGGGCCAGCGTCAGCAGCTCGCAGGTGACCTTCTTGACGGTCTCGCCGGAGTGCTCGACGAGAACGAGGATCTCAGCCATGAGTGGCAGCCTTCCGCTGGGGCCTCAGCTCGATCTGGCTGGTCTGAACTCGGCTCGGGCGATGGGCTCGGTCCGGCAGCTCGTCGGTCCGGCCGCTCAGATGAACTTCTGCGCGGCGAGGAACTCGGCCGCCTTGGCGCCGCCGTCGCCCTCGTCCTTGACGATCGTGCCGGCCTGCCGCGGCGGCCGGCTGGCGAAGCTCCTACCTCGGTGGCGCTGGCGGCCAGGCCGACGTGCGCCGGGTCGATCCCGGCGTCGGCCAGGCTGAGCGTCTCGACCGGCTTCTTCTTCGCCGCCATGATCCCCTTGAAGGAGGGGTAGCGCGGCTCGTTGATCTTCTCGACGACGCTGACCACGGCCGGCAGGCTGGCCTCGACCTTGTCGTAGCCGTAGTCGGTCTGGCGGTGGATCCGGATCGCCTGGCCGTCGATCTCCACCTTGCTGGCGAACGTAAGCTGCGGCACGCCGAGCCGCTCGGCCAGCATCGCGGCGAGCACGCCCATCCTGGCATCGGTCGACTCCGACCCGAGGATGACCAGGTCGAAGCCGATCCGGCCGAGGACGGCGGCGATCGCCTCGGACGTCTGCAGCGCATCGGAGCCGTGCAGCCCGTCGTCGACCAGGTGCACCGCCTTGTCGGCGCCCATCGACAGCGCCTTGCGGATCGCCTCGGCTGCCTTCGGCGGCCCCATGGAGAAGATGGTGACCTCGCCGCCGTTGGCCTCAGCGATGCGCAGGCCCTCCTCGATCGCGTACTCGTCGAGCTCGTTCATGACCGCGTCCGCTGCGTCGCGGTCCAGGGTGGAATCAGCGGGCTTGAGCGTGCGCTCGGACCACGTATCGGGAACCTGCTTCACGCAGACGACGATGTTCATGACCGGCGGCCGACCTCCCTCTGTCAAGCTCTGTCAAGCTCTTGCGGCCCGGCTGGGCTCGCGCCGCAGCCAAGCGCACGCCGTGCGGCCAGCCAGGCCCGCCGGGCAGCGGCAGGTAAAGCCTGTCAAACAGGGCCAGCGTCCCGCACACGGGGTACCCGTCGGTCCGCGCCCGGTCATATTACCCGCAGGTAGAACACAGTCCGGTTCAGCCAGCCCACCGGCCCGCCCCGGCCGGGCCGCTGTCGGCGCTTCCGCCCCGGCCCGGCCGCTGTCGGCGGTTCCACCCCGGCCGGGCCGCTGTCGGCGGTTCCGCCCCGGCCGGGCTGCGGTCGGCGGTTCCGCCCCGGCCGAAGGTGGTGGATCGCGCGATCGCACACCTTGGGTGGTGCGCGATCGCGCGATCCACCACATGGGCAAGACCCGAGCCGAGCCGGGCCAGCGGCCCGGTCCGGCCGGTCAGGCGCCGAGCTCCGCGGCCTCCACCACGTTGGCCAGCAGCATCGCCCTGGTCATCGGGCCGACCCCGCCGGGCATCGGGGCGAGATAGGCTGCCACCTCGGCGACGCCGGGACTGACGTCGCCCACCAGCCCGGCGTCGGTCCTGGTGATGCCCACGTCCAGCACGGCGGCGCCCGGCCGGATCATGTCAGCGGTCAGCAGGCCGGGCCGTCCGGCGGCCACCACGACGATGTCGGCGGACCTGGTGTGGGCGGCGAGATCCTTGGTACCGGTGTGGCACAGCGTCACCGTGGCATTCTCGCTGCGCCGGGTCAGCAGCAGGCCGAGCGAGCGGCCGACGGTGATCCCGCGGCCGACGACCGTCACCTCCGCTCCCGCGATCGGCACGTCGTAACGGCGCAGCAGCACCACGATCCCGTGCGGGGTGCACGGCAGCGGCCCTGGCTCGCCGAGCACCAGCCGGCCGAGATTAACCGGGTGCAGGCCGTCGGCGTCCTTCGCCGGATCCATCCGGTGCAGGACGGCGCGGGCGTCGAGGCCGGGCGGCAGCGGCAGCTGGACGATGTAGCCGGTGCACGCCGGATCGGCGTTAAGCTGATCGATCACTTCCTCGACTTGCTGCTGGCTCGCGTCGGCGGGCAGGTCGCGGCGGATGCTGACGATGCCGACCTGGGCGCAGTCCCGGTGCTTGGCGTTCACGTAGATGCGGCTGCCCGGATCGTCGCCGACCAGCACGGTGGCCAGCCCCGGCGCACGGCCGTGGCTGGCCAGCTCGGCGACCCTGCGGGTCAGCTCTTCGCGGATAGCGGCTGCGGTCGCCTTGCCGTCCAGGATTCGTGCGCTCATCGCGGCCCATTCTGCCGCAGCTCGCCTGCTGCCTGTCCCATCGGCCCGGGACGGCTGGCGCCGTCGGCCCGTTCCCATGCCGATGAATGTGACAACGAAGGGGTCAGGTGCCAATGAACGTCACATTCATCGGCACCTGGCGTGAGCCGCGGAGCTGCCGGGCCAGCGCCGGCCGGGTTGTGGCCGGCGCGTTGTGGGGCCGGGCCCCGTTCCCATGCCGATGAATGTGACAACGAAGGGCTCAGGTGCCGGTGAACGTCACATTCATCGGCACCTAGTGAAAGAAGTGCCGCACGCCGGTGAAGTACATGCTGATCCCCACGGCCTGCGCCGCCTCGATCACCTGGCTATCCCGGATTGAGCCGCCCGGCTGGGCGACTGCTTGCACGCCCGCGTCGGCGAGCACGAGCAGGCCGTCGGGGAACGGGAAGTACGCGTCGCTGGCCGCGGCCGAGCCGCGGGCCCGGTCCCCGGCCCTGGTGACCGCCAGCCGCGCCGCGTCCACCCGGTTGACCTGGCCCATGCCGATGCCGACCGAGGCGCAGTCGGCAGCGAGCAGGATGGCGTTCGACTTCACGCTGCGGCAGGCCTTCCAGGCGAAGGCCAGGTCCCGCAGCGTGGCGGCGTCCGCTGCCGGGCCTGCCGTCAGCTGCCAGCCCGCTGGGTCGTCGCCAGGCTCGTCGGCGAGGTCGGCGGACTGCAGCAGCATCCCGCCGCTGACCGGGCGCCACTCCAGGCCGGCTGCGGCTTCCTGTGGCGGGCAGCAAAGCAGCCGCAGGTTCTTCGCGGCGGTAAGGATTTCCAGCGCATCCGTGTCAAAGCCGACAGCGACGATGACCTCGGTGAACACCTCGGCGACCTGCCGGGCGACGGCTGCGGTCAGCACCCCGTTGACCGCGATCACGCCGCCGTAGGCCGAGCTCGGGTCGCAGCTGTGTGCCTTGCGATGGGCCTCGGCCAGGTCGGCCCCGGTCGCGATCCCGCAGGGATTGGAGTGCTTCATGATCGCCACGCACGGCTCGGTGAAGCCGAAGACGGCCCGGCGTGCCGCGTCCGCATCGACGTAGTTGTTGTAGGACATCGCCTTGCCGTGCACCTGCACGGCGTCCGCGATGCCCGGCCCGGCGCCGGACACGTAAAGGGCAGCTCGCTGATGCGGGTTCTCGCCGTAGCGGAGCACATCGCGGCGGGCCCACAGCGAGCCGATGACATCCGGCCAGCCGGTATCAAGCGCGGTCGCGTCCGGCGCGTATGCGGACGCGAACCAGGAAGCGACCGCGACATCGTAGGCGGCCGTGCGCGCGTATGCCTGGGCCGCGAGGCGGCGGCGCTGCTCCAGGGTGAAGCCGCCTGCTTGCAGGGCTTCTGCCACCGCGCCGTACATCGACGGGTCGGTCACCACGGCGACGCTGGCGTGGTTCTTCGCTGCGGCCCGGGTCATCGCCGGGCCGCCGATGTCGATCTGCTCGACGCACTCGTCCGGCGCCGACCCGGCCGCGACCGCCTGCTCGAACGGGTACAGGTTGGACACGAGCAGCTCGAACGGCGCGATCCCGAGCTCCGCCAGCTGCGCCCGGTGATCAGGCCGCCGGGCGTCGGCGAGCAGCCCGGCATGGACGGCGGGATGCAGCGTCTTGACCCGGCCGTCCAGGCACTCGGCGAAACCCGTCACGTCCTCGACTCTGGTCACCGGCAACCCGGCCGCCATGATCGCCGCCGCGGTACTGCCGGTGGAGACGATCTCGGCGCCTGCCTCGTGCACGGCCGTGGCCAGCTCGGCGAGCCCGGTCTTGTCGTAGACGCTGATCAGCGCCCGCTTGATCGCTACCCTGGTCAACGGCCGAACCTCAGCTTCCTGCCCTCGATGGTCCATCCGTCGCGGGCCATCCGGCCCACGGCGCCGGTCAGCAGCTCGCGCTCGGCCAGCTTGATCCGCTCGTGCAGGGATGCTTCATCGTCGCCGTCGGTTACCGGCACCGCGGCCTGCGCGATCACCGGGCCGGTGTCGATGCCAGCATCAACCATGAAGACCGTGCATCCCGTCACCTTCACGCCGTAGTCCAGCGCGTCCCGCACGCCGTGCATGCCAGGGAACGACGGTAGCAACGCCGGATGGGTGTTGATCACCCGGCCGGTGAACCTGGCCAGGAACGCGCCGCCGACCAGTTTCATGAAGCCTGCGAGCACGACCAGGTCCGGCTCGAAGGCCGCGCAGGACTCAGTCAGTGCACGATCCCAGTCGGCGCGAGCCGGGTAGTCGCCGACCCGGTGCACGAAGGTCGGCAGCCCGGCCCGTTCGGCCCTGGCCAGCCCGGCGATGCCGTGGCGGTCCGCACCGACGGCGACCACCCTGGCCCCGTAGGCATCATCGGCGCACGCGCCGAGCAGTGCCTGCAGGTTGGTCCCTGTGCCGGAGACGAGCACGATCAGCCGCGCGGTCATCCGGTCACCATAACGTCGGAGCCGGGCCGCGGACCGCGGCGGAGCCGACGGCGGGCGCGGACAGTGTGGGCCGGGCGGCGCGGAAGGCCGACGGCAGCCGCGGACCACGGGGCCGGCGGCGGGCGCGGACCACGGGGCCGGCGGCGGGCGCGGACCACGGGGGCGGGCGGCGGGCGCGGACAAGACGGGAGCCGGCCGGGCGGGCCTGGCGGAAGCGGCCGGGCGGCGCGAGATGATGGAATAGCAAGCAACCGATCGCTGCGTCCGGAAAGGAGCTCGTCCTGCCTGCCGACCAGAGGCCGCCGCTGAGCTTTCCCGAGCAGCCGGCCGATCAGGGACCAGCGCCACCGGAGCAGCAGCCGGCCGGGACGCCGCCGGAAGCGCCGCCACGCGGGATGCCGCCGCGCGGGATGCAGCGCGGGACCCCGCCGATCGGGACGCCGCCGCATGGGACGCCGCCGCGCGGCCGCCCCGGGCCCGGCCGGCCTCCTGCGCCTGCGCTGCAGCAGCGCGCCATCGCCGGTCTCGTCCTCGGGCTGCTGGCCATGTTCGGCCTGCTCAGCGTCTCTGACCTGATCGGCACCGGGCTTGTGCAGCGGTACGTCTACCTGGTGGCATTCTCGCTTTTCGTTGGCGCGGTAGCGCTCTGGCTCGGCGTGTCGACCGTCGTACGGTCGCGCCGCACCGGCACCGGGCGACCGCGCGGCGCTGTCTCGGCGATCATCCTCGGCGGGATCGGCGTCCTGTTCAGCATCTTGCTGCTGATTACCTTTACCGTGCTGTGGAAGCAGCTCTCGGCCTATTCGCGATGCATGGCGGGGGCCAACACCCCGACGGCACAGCAGGACTGCCGGAACCAGCTGACCCGGTCGCTGAACGCCGAGACCAGCAGAATCCGCTCGTCCCGCTAGCTCCCCCGTGAGGCCGGCGTGGCCCAGGGCAGTACCGGTTACGGCAGGCTCGCTCACGCCAGTGCCGGTTACGGCAGGGCGGTTACGGCAGGGCGGTTACGGCAGGGCGGTTACGGCAAGGCGGTTACGGCAAGGCGGTTACGGCAGGGCGGACGGGCCGTGGTCGGCCCCCGCCGTGCCGCGCCTCGGGCCATGCTCGCCTTCGCCCGCCCACGGATCCAGGTAAATCGTGTGGCCGTCCGCATCCTCGGCGGCGTTCACCAGCCCGGGCCGCGGCTGGATTCGCTGACCTGCCGGGTGACCGGCCGGCTGGCCGCTCAGGCCGGCCGCGCTACCGCCGCCGCCTGCGGGGGTGGTAAGGGTTACGCCGTCGGCCCGGGCCGCTGTCACCCGGCGGAGCGATAGCCAGTTGGCAGCTCCCGCGGTCACGGCGGCAGAGATGCCGACCTCCAGCACGGCTACCGCGGCTACCTGCCAGCCGGACGGGCCCACCGCCGACAGCCGTCCGTCACCGAGCGGGCCGCCGGCGAATGCGGCGAGGGCGCCGACAACGCAGCCGGCCACGGCGCCGGAGGCGAATCCCCACAGCGGGGCGATCTCCAGCGGTGACGTCGGGGCCGTGCGGGCCATCAGCAGCCCGCCGAATGCGCCCGCCAGGTAAGGAACCGCGAGGACAGCCACGGACAGCCAGCCGGGCAGGGCGCTGTGCGCCCCGGCAGGCAGCGCGGCCAGCATCGGGAAGGCCGGCAACTGGCCAAGGACGGCCCCGGTCGGAGCCACGACCGTGCCTGCGCCGAACGCGAACCCCGGGCCGAGCATGAAGGAGATCGCCCAGATGATCGCGTTCGGCACGTAGCCGAGCTGGGCGAGCAGCAGCAGGATCGCGCCGACGACGCCGGGTGCGAGCGCGCGGTTGGCAGCGTTGAAGCTGCCGAGATGAAGGGCAAGCGAGGCCCCGGCCAGGACGGCGCCGGCCGTGACCAGGACGGCGAGCGCCCCGATGCTGCCGAGGATCACCGACCGGAAGCGAACCGAGAGCAGCCCGGTGAGCTGGCGCCACGGCGCCAGCACGCGGGCGCCGCCGAGCCCGCCCGCGGTGAACGCAAGCAGGAACCCGGCGGTCACCGCCTGGAGCGCTGACGGGGCGGCGAGCCGGGACGCCGCGGCGAGGGCTAGCGCGCCGGCCACCAGTGCATAGGGCACGGCCAGGGCCAGGGCGGCGTAGCCGACGTGCCGGAGCCTGACCACGCCGCCGCTGCTGACCACCCACCGCCCGGCTCGCCAGAGCAGCGCGCCTGGCAGCAGCACCAGGCCGAGCGGGAGCATGCCGATCCGGCCAGCCCCGTGCAGGGTGAAGCCGACGTGATGGCCGACCAGCCAGAGCGCCGCCGCGGTACGGAGCACCCCGGTCAGCCCGAGTCCCGCGTGCGGTGCGGCGATCCAGCCGGCCAGCACGAGCATGGTCAGCACCGCCAGGCCCGAGCCTGCCGCGGCCCCGGCGGCGATGGCACCCGTCACGACCAGCGGACGACCCGGGCTGGCCGGCCGCGCTGGCTCGGCGTAGGCCCCGGCCTGGCCGGCCCGGCTCTCCCGGCTCCAGCGGTCCCGGCGGCGGCGGTCCCGGCCCCGGCTGCGCGATTCTGCGCTGCGCCCGGGTACGGGGTGCCAACAGCTCGAGTCACAATGCCCAAGCCTCGCAAGATCTGGGCCCGCGAGGACGGAGGCGCGCCGGAAGGCGCTGTTCGCGCGGGCTTAGCAGGTATCGTCCGCCACTAGCGGAGCGACTGAAGCCAGCGGAGCGACTTAAGCCAGCGGAGTGACTGAGGTGAACAGGGTGACCAGGGCGTGCGGGAGCGGCTGACAGGCGAGCGGGTGCCTGGGGCCAAGGCGCAGGGCGCAGCCGGGGCGGGCGCCGTCAGCGGGCTTGCATGATCTCCCGGACCAGGGCCGCCGTCCCGCTTGGCGTCTTGCCGACGCGGACGCCGACCTTCTCCAGCGCTTCCTTCTTGGCCTGCGCGGTGCCCGCGGATCCGGAGATGATGGCGCCGGCGTGACCCATCGTCTTGCCCTCGGGGGCGGTGAAGCCGGCCACGTAGGCGACCACCGGCTTGGTGACGTGGCGCTCGACGAAGGCGGCGGCGCGTTCCTCGGCATCGCCGCCGATCTCGCCGATCATCACGATCGCGTCGGTCTGCGGGTCCTCCTCGAATGCGCGCAGGCAGTCGATGTGCGTGGTCCCGATCACCGGGTCGCCGCCGATCCCGACGGCAGTGGAGAAGCCGATGTCGCGCAGCTCGTACATCATCTGGTAGGTCAGCGTGCCCGACTTGGAGACCAGGCCGATCCGGCCTTCGGTCGTGATATCGGCCGGGATGATGCCCGCGTTCGACTTGCCCGGCGACGCGACCCCCGGGCAGTTAGGGCCGACGATCCTGGTGGCATTCCCCGCGGCGCACGCATAGGCCCAGAACACGGCCGTGTCGTGCACCGGGATGCCCTCGGTGATCACGATGACCAGCGGCATCCGCGCGTCGACCGCCTCGATGACCGCGTCCTTGGTGCCGGCCGGCGGCACGAACATCACCGACACGTCGGCACCGGTGGCGGCCATGGCGTCGGCCACGGTGCCGAACACCGGCACTTCGCTGCCGGACAGCTCGATCGACTGGCCCGCCTTTCGCGGGTTGGTCCCGCCGACCACGTTCGTGCCGGCCGCGAGCATCCTGGCGCCGTGCCTGCGGCCCTCGGAACCAGTGACGCCCTGGATGATGACCCGGCTCTGCTCGGTCAGGAAGATCGCCATCTCATGCTCCCGTCGCGGCCGCTGCGGCCAGCTCGGCGGCACGCCGCGCCGCGTCGTCCATGGTCGCCACCTGCTCGACGACGCCGATGCCCGCATCGGCCAGGATCCGCCTGCCCTCGGCGGCATTGTTGCCGTCCAGCCGGACCACGATCGGGTGGCCGACCTCCTCGCCCCGCGCGCCGAGCATTCCGATCGCCGACACGATCCCGTTCGCGACCGCGTCGCACGAGGTGATCCCGCCGAATACGTTGACAAGCACGCTGCGGACCGACGGGTCGGACAGCACGATCTCCAGGCCGTCCGCCATCACCTCGGCGGACGCGCCGCCGCCGATGTCGAGGAAGTTGGCCGGGCGGACCCCGCCGAAGGCCTCGCCCGCGTACGCGACGACATCCAGCGTGGACATCACCAGGCCGGCGCCGTTGCCGATGATGCCGACCTGCCCGTCGAGCTTCACGTAGTTCAGGTGCTTGGCCTTGGCCCTGGCCTCCAGCGGGTCGGCGGCGCCCGGGTCGGCGAACCGGCCGTGCTGCTGGCGGAACGAGGCGTTGTCGTCCAGGCTGACCTTGCCGTCGACGGCGAGCACGTCACCCTGCTCGGTCAGCGCCATCGGGTTGACCTCGACCAGCGTCGCGTCCTCGTCGGTGAACACCGCCCAGAGCCGCTCGGCCAGCAGCGCAGCCTGCTCGGCGGCCTCGGCCGGCAGCCGCCCGGCCGAGGCGATCTCGGCCGCCTTGGCCGCGTCCACGCCGGTGAGCGGGTCGACCGGGATCCTGGCCACCGCGTCCGGGTTGGTGTGCGCGACCTCCTCGATCTCCACGCCGCCCTGTACCGAGCAGATCGCGACGAAGGTCCTTGCCGCCCGGTCCAGCAGGAACGAGAGGTAGTACTCCTGCGCGATGTCGCTGGCCTGGGCGATCAGCACGTTGTGCACCGTGTGGCCCTTGATGTCCATGCCGAGGATCTGGCCGGCCTTCTGCTCCGCCTCGGCCGGTCCCGTCGGCCAGCTTGACGCCGCCCGCCTTGCCCCGGCCACCGACCTTCACCTGCGCCTTCACCACCACCAGGGGGGTGCCCTCGGCGGCGAAGCCGGCCGCGATCTCGCGGGCTTCCTCGGCTGACGCGGCGACCCGGCCCCGCTGCACCGGAACCCCGTACTCCGCGAAGAGTTCCTTTGCCTGGTACTCGAACAGGTCCACTCGGGTCCGTCCTTGTCCGCTGCCCGGCCGGCGCTCAGCGTGACCGGCGCGCTGCACGTGCGTCTGCTGTGGTCTGCGCAGGAAGCCTAGTGGGATATGGCCCGCCGAGCCGAACTGGGCCGTGCCGCGAAACCGCTAGCTGACCGGCTCGACGCGGCCAAGCTCGGACCGGACCCAGTCGATGATCTCGGAGGTCGAGGCGCCCGGCGTGAAAATCTTGGCCACGCCAAGCTGGCTGAGCTCGGCGATGTCGGCCTCCGGGATGATGCCGCCGCCGAACACCGTGATATCGGTGACGTCCTGTTCCCTGAGCAGCTCAAGCACCCGGGTGAACTGGGTCATGTGCGCGCCGGAGAGGACCGACAGCCCGATCGCGTCGGCGTCCTCCTGCACCGCGGCGGCCACGATCTGCTCCGGGGTCTGGTGCAGCCCGGTGTAGATGACCTCCACCCCGGCGTCCCGGAGCGCCCTGGCGACGACCTTGGCGCCCCGATCATGGCCGTCCAGGCCGGGCTTGGCGATGACCACGCGGATGCTGCTGCTCATGACCTGCCTCCTACCCGCAGCGTAACCCCGGCACGGGCCGGCCGCCTCGCGGCCGCTAGAGCTTCTCGATGGGGGCGTAGCGCAGGACCAGGTGCTTGATCCCGTAGTCGCCGCCGAAGTCGATCTTGGCTTCCGGGTCGTCGCCGCGGCCCTCCACCGACAGCACCCGGCCGAGCCCGTAGGAGTCGTGGTTCACGTGATCGCCCGGCACCAGCGAGGGAACCGGCCGGTTGCCGGCCGCGTTCGACGCCCGGCCGCCGGGCCAGCCGCTCCGACGCGGGCGGCGCGGCCGCCGACTCGTCCCGCCGCCATTCCATCAGCTCGGACGGGCACCTCGGAGAGGAACCTGGACTGCTTGTGGTAGGCCGGGCGGCCCCACCAGGCCCGGGTCATCGCCCGGGTCAGGTACAGCCGCCGCTGCGCCCGGGTAATCCCGACGTAGGCAAGCCGCCGTTCCTCCTCAAGCTCCCGCTCGTCGCCGACCGAGCGCTCGTGCGGGAAGACGTTCTCCTCCAGCCCGGTGAGGAACACCACGGGGAACTCCAGCCCCTTGGCGGTATGCAGGGTCATCAGCGTCACCAGGCCGCCGTGATCCTCGCCGTCCGGGATCTGGTCGGCGTCGGCGACCAGCGACACCTGCTCGAGGAACTCGAGCAGCGAGCCATCCGGGTGCTGGCCGTCGTACTCGCGGGCGACCGACACAAGCTCGTTCAGGTTCTCGATCCGGCTCGCGTCCTGCAGGTCGCTTGGATGCCTGCAGCTCGGCCAGGTAGCCGGACCGGTCAAGGACGGCCTCGGCGACGTCGGCGGCCGGGGCGCCTGCCGCCACCAGGTCGCGCAGGCCGCCGATCAGCTCGTTGAACGCCTCGATCGACCGGGCCGAGCGGGCGGCCAGGCCGGGCACGTCCTGCGGCCGGGCCAGCGCGGCGGCGAACGTCAGCCGGTCCCGGCTGGCCAGCGCGGCGACGTACTCCTCGGCCCGCTCGCCGATCCCGCGGCGGGGCACGTTCAGCACCCGGCGCAGCGACACCTCGTCCGCCGGGTTGGCGATCAGCCGCAGGTAGCCGAGCAGGTCGCGGACCTCGCGCCGCTCGTAGAACCGGACGCCGCCGACCACCTTGTACGGCAGCCCGGCCCGGATGAAGACTTCCTCGAAGACCCGGGACTGCGCGTTCGTCCGGTAGAACACCGCGACCTCGCCCGGGGTCGCGTCGCCGGCGTCGGCGAGCCGGTCCACCTCCTCGGCGACGAACGCGGCCTCGTCGTGCTCGTTGTCCGCGACGTACCCGGTGATCGGCGGGCCGTCGCCCTGGTCGGACCAGAGGTTCTTGGGTATCCGGCTGGCGTTGCGGGAGACCACCGCGTTCGCCGCGGCCAGGATGTTCTGGGTGGAGCGGTAGTTCTGCTCGAGCAGGATGACCCGGGCGCCGGCGAAGTCGCGCTCGAACTCCTCGATGTTCCTGATCGTCGCGCCGCGGAAGGCGTAGATGGACTGGTCGGCGTCACCGACCACGCACAGCTCGGCCGGTGCGTCCGGGAGCTCGTCCGGCCCGTCGGCCGGCGCCTGGCCGGCGGGCAGCGCATCCCCGGCCGGCCGCGCCGCCGGCCCGGCCCGCCCGGGGGCACCGGCTGATGAGTTCCCGTTTCGGCGCAATTGCGGTTTTCCCTGCCCGGCCAGCTCCCGGACCAGGACGTACTGCGCGTGGTTGGTGTCCTGGTACTCGTCCACCAGCACGTGCCGGAACCTGCTGCCGGTACGCGGCGGCGACCTCGGGGAACGCCTGCAGCAGGTTGACCGTGACCATGATCAGGTCATCGAAGTCCATCGCGCCGGCCGCGACCAGCCTGCGCTGGTACTCCGCAGTACGCCTCGGCCAGCGCCTTCTCCCGGTAGCCGGAGGCGCGGGACCCGAACGACTCGTAGTCGATCAGCTCGTTCTTGAGGTTGGAGACCTGGTCGACCATCGCCTTCGGCGGGTGGTACTTGGCGTCCAGCTCGAGCTCGCGGCAGACCAGGGCCATCAGCCGGCGGGAGTCGGCCTGGTCGTAGATCGAGAACGAGGACGGGTAGCCGAACCGGCTGGCCTCCCGGCGCAGGATCCGGACGCAGGCCGAGTGGAACGTCATCAGCCACATCGACCGGGCCCGCGCGCCGGTCAGCGCGGCGGCCCTGGCCGCCATCTCGCCCGCCGCCTTGTTGGTGAAGGTGATCGCCAGGATCTGGGCGGGCGCGACCTCCCGCGCGGCCAGCAGGTAGGCGATCCGGTGGGTGAGCACCCGGGTCTTCCCGGATCCGGCGCCGGCCACGATGAGCAGCGGGCTGCCCTCGTGCACGACGGCAGCGCGCTGCTGCGGGTTCAGCCCGTCCAGGAGGGTGTCAACTGCCGTCGCGGTCACCTGCCCCAGCGTAGGCGCTGGCACCGACGCCGGGGCACCGGAAACCGGCGCGGGCCGCCGGGCAGCGGCCTGCGGTCGGCTACTCGTCCGGCACGAGCGTCGGCGTCGCCCTGGTCAGCGTCTCCTTCCGGAAGAACGCCGGGTTGGCGATCTTGCAGTAGATGTAGCCGATCACCCCGACGATCCCGGCGATCGACCGCGATCACGAACGCGCCGCCGATCTGCCAGTGGATGAACGGCACCGTCCACATCGTGTAGTCGTTCGCGGTGGCCACGTCGTAGTCCAGCCAGACGCTCCAGCCGCCGAGGAAGAACAGGATCACGCCGCCGGCGACCGGCAGGATGCCCTGCATCCACAGGTTGCGCGCGCTGCTGGTCAGGTTCCTCCGGTAGTACCAGGCGCAGGCGAAGCCGGTCAGCCCGTAGTAGAACGCGATGTACAGGCCGATCGCGATCACCGCGTCGCCGATGATCCCGATGCCGTTGGACATGTAGTTGAAGGCCACGTAGACCACGATCGAGATGGCGCCCATCACGATCGTGGACACGGTCGGGGTCAGGTACTTCCGGTGGATCTTCGCGAACTGCGGCGGGATCGCCTTGTACACCGCCATCGACAGCGTGGTCCGCGCGGTCGGCAGGATCGTCGTCTGGGTGGACGCGGCCGCCGAGGACAGCACCATCAGCAGCAGCAGGTGGGTGAGGAACGAGCCGAAGCGCGGACGTGCCGAAGACCAGGCTGCCCTGGACCGACAGCACGTCGCCGGCGTTCGCCACGTTGCCCAGGCCGTTGCCGGTGGTCCCGATGCCGGCGAACGACTGCATGGAGAGGATCACCAGCGCGTAGGTGACCAGCAGGATGAAGGTGGACAGGATCGCCGCCCGGCCCGGGGTCTTGTTCTTGTCCTTGGTCTCCTCGTTGACCGCGACGGCGGTGTCCCAGCCCCAGTAGATGAAGACCATCAGGATGATGCCGCTGGACGAAGGCGCTGAAGCTGGCGATGTGGAACGGGTTGAACCAGGACAGGCTCGGGGTGCAGGTGACCGGGCGGCGCGCTGCCGGTGCCGACCTTGACCAGCGCGGTGACCGACAGCACGAGCAGCATCACCAGCTCGATGCCGAGCAGCGACCTTCTGGAAGTTCGCCGAGACCTCGATGCCGCGGTAGCAGATGTAGGTCATCACGACGATCCAGAGCACGCCGACCAGCAGCACCCAGCCGCTGGTCGGGTTCGTAGCCGATGCCCTTGGCGTTGAACAGCAGGAACCCGTACTGGCCGGCCACCTGGGCCAGGCTGGCCATCACCAGCACGTCGGCGACGATGATCGCCCAGCCGCCGGCCCAGCCGGTCTTCGGCCCGAACGCCCGGGTTGCCCAGGTGAACGTGGTGCCGCAGTCCGGGTCGGCCTTGTTCAGCTCGCTGTAGCCGATCGAGCAGAGCAGCATCGGCACGAACGCGAGCACCGCCACGGCGGGCGCCTGCAGGGCGACGGCGCCGACCACGAACACCAGCGTGGCCGCGATGCTGTAGGCGGGCGCGACCGACGCGGTGGCGATGATCGTGGTGGAGACCAGCCCGAGCGCACCCGACTTGAGGCCCTTGTCGACCTGCTGCTCCATGGACGCGCCGGTTTGCTCGGTGGTCGCCATGCTCACCCCTCCTGGCAGTTACCCGGATCCGCCGGGTCAGGCACGCGGATCGCGGCGGCGCCGGCATCGGAGCTGCGACAATCCGGGCACCCGGGCACGATTTATCCGCACCCCAGTGCGACGGTTCTAGCACGAATTATTGTTTCTGGGAACGATTTCAGTTGTAACAGCTCTGCATCGCCACTGGTCCCGTGGGCTCCAGCCGCATCCGGGCTAGGATCGCCACCATGCGCATTCTTCTCGTCGGCGCCGGCGGGGTCGGCACGGCATTCGCCCGGATCGCGGCCCGCCGCAAGTTCGCCGAGCTCATCATCGCCGACTACGACCTGGCCAGGGCGCAGCGCGGCGGCCGCCGGGCCCGGACGGCGCCCGCGCCGTGCAGCTCGACGCCAGGGACGAGCAGCAGGTGGCTGCGCTGCTCGCCGAGCACTCGTGCGACGTGCTGATGAACGCCACCGACCCGCGGTTCGTGATGCCGCTGTTCCGGGCGGCGCTGCAGGCGGGCACGCATTACCTGGACATGGCCGATGTCGCTGTCCCGCCCGCACCCGGATGAGCCGTACAGCAAGACCGGCGTCAAGCTCGGCGACGAGCAGTTCGCGCTGGCCGCCGCAGTGGGAGGACCGCGGGAAGCTGGCGCTCGTCGGCATCGGCGTCGAGCCCGGGCTCTCCGACATCTTCGCCCGGCACGCCGCCGACACCATGTTCAGCGATATCCACGAGGTCGGCGTCCGGGACGGCGCGAACCTGGTCGTCGCCGGGCTACGACTTCGCCCCCACCTTCTCCATCTGGACCACGATCGAGGAATGCCTCAACCCGCCGGTCATCTGGGAGCGCGACCGCGGCTGGTTCACCACCGAGCCGTTCAGCGAGCCCGAGGTCTTCGACTTCCCGGCCGGCATCGGCCCGGTGGAGTGCGTGAACGTCGAGCACGAGGAGGTGCTGCTGATCCCGCGCTGGGTGCAGGCGCAGCGGGTCACCTTCAAGTACGGGCTCGGCGCCGAGTTCATCGGCGTGCTGCGGACGCTGCACAAGCTCGGGCTCGACTCGACATCGCCGGTGCAGGCCGGCGGGGTCAGCGTGTCGCCGCGCGACGTGGTCGCCGCGTGCCTGCCCGACCCGGCCACGCTCGGCGACAAGATGAGCGGCCTGACCTGCGCGGGCACCTGGATCACCGGCACCGGCAAGGACGGCGCCCCGCGCGAGGTCTACCTGCACCACGTCGTGGACAACGCCTGGTCGATGGCCGAGTACGGCTCCCAGGCGGTGGTCTGGCAGACCGCCGTCAACCCGGTCGTGGCGCTTGAGCTGATCGACTCCGGCGCCTGGTCCGGCGCCGGGGTGCTCGGCCCGGAGGCGCTGCCCGCCGCAGCCGTTCCTCGACCTGCTCACCGACTACGGATCGCCGTGGGCGTGCGAGGAGCGCAGCCGCACGCGCCTGGCAGCTGCAGTCCCCGCGGGCTACGGAAAAACAAGAAAATTTACGAAACGGAGGCCTCGTGGTGGAAGAACTGCGCAACTTTATCGGCGGGCAGTGGACCGACACGGCGTTCGACAAGCGAGCCGAGCTGATCAACCCGAGCACCGGCGAGGTGTTCGCCACCGCCCCGGTTTCCGGTGATGCCGAGGTCGACGCGGCGTTCTCGTCCGCCGCCGACGCGTTCGACGGCTGGCGGGACGCCACGCCCGGCGAGCGCAGCCTGGCCCTGCTGCGGATCGCCGACGCGATCGAGGCCAGGGCCGACGAGTTCGTCGCCGCCGAGTCGCGGAACACCGGCAAGCCGATCGCGCTGACCAGGTCCGAGGAAATCCCGCCGATGGTGGACCAGATCCGGTTCTTCGCCGGCGCGGCGCGGATGCTGGAGGGCCGCTCGGCCGGCGAGTACATGTCCGGGTTCACCTCGTTCATCCGGCGCGAGCCGGTCGGCGTCTGCGCCGCGGTCACCCCGTGGAACTACCCGATGATGATGGCGGTGTGGAAGTGGGCGCCGGCCCTCGCGGCGGGCAACACGATGGTGCTCAAGCCGTCGGACACCACCCCGGTGTCCACGCTGCTGATGGCCGAGACGATGGCCGAGTTCCTGCCGCCCGGCGTGTTCAACGTGATCTGCGGCGACCGGGACACCGGCCGTGCGCTGGTCTCGCACCCGGTGCCGCAGATGGTGTCGATCACCGGCAGCGTGCGGGCCGGCAAGGAGGTCGCCGCCGCGGCCGCGGCCGGGCTGAAGCGGGTGCACCTGGAACTCGGCGGCAAGGCGCCGGTCATCGTCTTCGACGACGCCGACCCGGCGAAGGCGGCCGAGGCGATCGCGATCGCCGGCGTACTTCAACGCCGGGCCAGGACTGCACCGCGGCCACCCGGGTGCTGGCCGGGCCGCGGGTGCACGACGATTTCGTCGACGCGCTGGCCGAGCAGGCCAAGGCCCAGAAGGTGGGCGGCCCGGACGTGCTCGACGCCGACTTCGGCCCGCTGAACAACGCCAGCCAGCTGGACCGGGTAGCCGGGTTCATCGGCCGGCTGCCGGATCACGCCCGGGTGGTCACCGGCGGCAAGCAGGCCGGGTCCCGCGGGTTCTTCTTCGAGGCCGAGCGTGGTGGACGCGCTCCGGCAAGACGACGAGATCGTGCAGAACGAGGTGTTCGGCCCGGTCATCACCGTGCAGCAGTTCAGCGACGAGGACGAGGCGCTGCGCTGGGCCAACGGCACCGACTACGGGCTGGCCTCGTCGGTGTGGACGTCCGACCACGGCCGGGCGATGCGGATGGCCAGGCGGCTGGACTTCGGCTGCGTGTGGATCAACACGCACATCCCGCTGGTGGCGGAGATGCCGCACGGCGGCTTCAAGAACTCCGGCTACGGCAAGGACCTGTCGCATGTACGGGTTCGAGGACTACACCCGGGTCAAGCACGTGATGTCGTCGCTGGACTGAGCCTCCCGCTGGCCGCCGGATCCTCCGCGCTTACGGAATGGCTCGGTGAAAACCACGTATCGATGCGGTGAAAAACCGCGTTTTCGCCTCGTGCGGGTAGCTGTCGCGCCCATGATGTTCGTGTCGGCGCCGCAGCGATCCGGATCGAGGGGACTGGCCTTTGTCGACGCTGGAGGAAGACCGGGACGCCGGGCCGGCGAAGCCGGATCAGGCGCGCCCGCCGCGGTAGCCAGCAGGCGGCAGGCCTTGCTGCAGGCCGGGCTGCGCACCGCAGCGCGGGCGCGGGGCGGCCTGGCCGGCCTGCCCGGCGGTGGCCGGCCGGCACCGGCTGTTCGCCACCGCGCTCGGGCTGGCCGTTGTCCCGCGGGCGATCGTCATGGCCGGGTTCGCGCCCGCGGCCCTGTTCAAGCTGGACACCTACGACTACCTGTGGGATGCCGCCCACCTCAGCCCAACCCGGTCAACCCGGGCGGCTACGCGGTCTTCTTCTGGCTGCTGCGGCCGTTCCACTCGCTCCTGCTGGTGGCCGGGCTGCAGCACCTGATGGGCCTGGCATCGCGGTGATGATCTACGCGGTGCTGCGGCGCCGCGGGGCGGCCGCCTGGCTGGCCACCGCCGCGCCGTCGCCGGTGCTTTTCGACCCGGCTCAGCTGCTGATCGAGCAGCTGATCATGGCCGACATCCTGGCCATGTTCCTGATGGTCTCCGGCTTCGCCGTGCTGCTGATCCGCAAGTCGCCGTCGGTGGCGCGGGCGGCCGCCGCGACGCTGCTGATGGGCACCTCGGCGATCGTCCGCCCGACCACGCTGCCGCTGATCTTCCTGCTGGCCGGCTACCTGCTGGTCAGGCGGTCCGGCTGGCGCGCGGCCGGGGCGGCGCTCGGCGCCGGGCTGCTGCCGGTCGCCGGCGTACGTCGCCTGGTTCGCCGCCGTCTCCGGCAACGTCGGGCTGACCAACAGCGACGGGCTGTTCCTGTGGTCGCGGACGATGTCGTTCGCGAACTGCGCCATCATCAAGCCGCCCGCCGACCTGCGCAGCCTGTGCCCGGGCAGGCAGCCGCGGTCGCTCGAGCCCGCGCGGAGGCGGCCCGGCTGCTGCCCGGCAGTACCTCTGGGATCACCGCGCCTGGCTGTGGCGGAGGCACGGGCCAGGCAGCGCGGCGCACCCGGCCGGGATCGTGCCGGACACGGCCGGGTTCACCGCGGCGAACAACGCCCGCGCGCGGGACTTCGCGATCCGCGCCATCGAAGCCCAGCCGCTCGCCTACGCCCAGGTCGTGGGCAGCGGGGCGCTCAGGGCCTTCACCGGGTCGGACCAGCTGCATTTCCCCGGCACCAGCCCGACCCGGTGTATCTCACGCTGCCAACCGGCGCTACATGCTCGCCGCGGTGCAGGGGTACCTCGGGACCACCGCGGGGATCGGGCCGTACCTGGGCGTGCACACCGGGACCCGGCTGCAGGAACCGTGGGCGGGCCTGATCTCCCGGTACCAGGACCATGTCCACCTGCCCGGCCCGCTGTTCGGGCTGATCATGCTGACCGGGCTGGCCGGCGTCGTCGTCCCGCGCAGGCGCACCGCCGCTGGCGCGCTCGTCTGGGCCGCCGCCGCGATCGTCATGATCCTGCCGGTGGCCGAGCATGAGTACACCTACCGGTACGTCATCCCCGCTGTCCCGCTGGCCTGCCTGGCGGCGGCGCTCGCGCTGCGGAACAAGGGCAAGGACTCGCCGGCGCTGGCCGCGGCACCCGGCCGAGCGGCTACCCGGCCGAGGCCAACGCCGGCCGAGCGCTAGCCCGGCCGAGGGCGCAGCCAGCCGAGGGCGCAGGCCCGGCCGATGCGGCCGGCCGCGGCCGCCAGCGGGCGATGCGGCCGACCGCGGCCGCCGATGCCCGAGACCGCCAGCTAGCGGCGCATCCGCTGCCCGTAGGATCAGGAGCGTGCTGGACGACTCTGCGGTAGGCCGCATCCTGGTGATCGCCGCCCATCCCGACGACGTGGACTTCGGCTCGGCCGGCACGGTCGCGCGCTGGACCGACGCCGGGATCGAAGTCATCTACTGCATCGTCACCGACGGCGACGCCGGCGGGCAGGACCCGAGCGTGTCCCGTGCCGACATGGTGACGCTGCGGCATGCCGAGCAGACCGCCGCGGCCAAGCACGTCGGCGTGCACGACCTGCGTTTCCTCGGCTACCCGGACGGCCGGGTGGAAGCCTCCCTGCAGCTGCGCAAGGACCTGGCCCGGGTCATCAGGCAGATCCGGCCCGGCCGGCTGGTCTGCCCGTCGCCGGAGCGCAATTACTTCCGCATCGGCATCGGCCACCCCGACCATCGCGCAGTCGGCTCGGCCGCCCTTGACGCCGTCTACCCGGACGCGCGCAACCAGTTCGCGTTCCCCGACCTGCTCGCCGACGAGGGCCTTGAGCCGTGGACGGTGCGGGAAGTGTGGATCCAGGGCGGCCCGGCCCCGAACCACTACGTCGACGTGACCGAGACGTTCCCGCGCAAGATCGCGGCGCTGCGCGCGCACGCGAGCCAGACCGGCCACATGGACAAGCTCGAGGAGTTCCTCCGCGCCAGGCTCAGCCAGACGGCAGCGCAGGGCGGCCTGCCGGACGGGCGGCTGGCCGAGGTCTTCCAGGTCCTCGACACCGGCTGAGCGCGGCTCAGACCAGCCGGCGGGCGGTCGCCCAGCGGGACAGCTCGCGGCGGTTCGACAGCTGCAGCTTGCGCAGCACCGAGGACACGTGGCTCTCCACCGTGCGGACCGAGATGACGAGCTCGCCGGCGATTTCCTTGTAGGCGTAGCCGCGCGCGATCAGCCGGAGTACCTCGCGCTCCCGGTCGGTCAGCGAATCAAGCCCGGCGTCCGTGGCCGGCCATCCCGCGGAGCCGTCGCCCGGCACCACCCCGGCGGCAAAGGCATCAAGCACGAAGCCGGCCAGCCTGGGCGAGAAGACCGCGTCGCCGGCGGCGACCCGGACGATCGCGCTGGTCAGCTCCGCGCCGGAGACTGCCTTCGTGACGTAGCCGCGGGCGCCGCCGCGCACCACCGCGATCACGTCCTCGGCCGCGTCAGAGACCGACAGGGCCAGGTACCTGACCTCAGGCACCGCCGCCTGCCGCAGCACCTGCACCCCGCCGCCGAGCGGAAGATGCACGTCAAGGAGCACGACATCGGGCAAGGTCGCCCTGATCACGGCCACCGCGGCGACCGCGTCGCCGGCCTCGCCCGACCACCTCGACCTCGGGACCGAGCTCCGTCCGCACCCCGCTGCGGAACATCTGGTGGTCATCGACGATCACCACCCGCACCTGGTCAGCCATTCCCGGTCATCTCCTGGCCAGCTGCAGTTCGACCTCGGTCCCGGTGCCGGGCGCCGCGCGCACGGCCGCCTGCCCGCCGCAGCGTTCCATCCTGCCGATGATGCTCTGCCTGATCCCCATCCTGCCGACCGGGATCGAGCCCGGGTCGAATCCGCGGCCGCGGTCGCGGATGAAGATGGTCACCCGGTCAGGTTCAACCTCCGCATAGACCGCGATCTGCGGCGCGCCTGAATGCCTGGCGGCATTCACCAGGGCCTCGCGGGCCGCCAGGATCGCGGCGGAGGTCCGCTCGCCGATTTCCATGTCGCCGACGCACACGACCTCGATCGGCACGCCGCTGGAGTCCTCCACCTCACCGGCCACCCTGGCCAGCTCGCTGGCCAGGGTTACCTTCGCGCCGCCCGGCCCGCCGTGCTGGAGCCACGAGCGGAGCTGACGCTCCTGCGACCTGGCCAGCCGCCGGACCTGACGCGGGTCGTCTGCGCCGCGCTGGATGAGGGTCAGCGTGTGCAGCACGGAATCGTGCACGTGCGCCGCAAGCTCGGCACGCTCATCGGCGCGAATCCGCTGCCGTCGCTCGGCGTCAAGTTCACGCAGCAGGTTCAGCAGCCACGGCGCCGCGATCACGCTCAGCCCGATGATGATCGCCGCCATCGCCGCCAGGCCGTGCCTCGCCGGCTCAGCTGACCGCGCGAGGCGAGGAAGCCGATGATCCCGCCGATCATCAGGAGGCCGCCGAACAGCCCGCGAGCCCAGTTCTGCCGGTCCTGCGCCAGCCAGTACCTGGCCGGCCGGGTCCGGGCAAGCGGGGAAGACGCCAGGCGGCGGCGCAGCCCAGGATCGGCCTGGTCCCAGAGGATCAGGGCGCCGACCGCCGCCGCGACCACCGGCCACGGGATCGAGCCGAGCAGCGGGCCCGCCAGCCACGCCAGCAGGAACAGCGCCAGCGCGAGCCCGCCGTACACGGCAATCGCGGTCCAGTCCCTGCGGCCGTCCGGGGCGGCAGGTAGCGGATCCGCCGGCCGGGCCGCCGGGCCGCCGCGCGGACCCGGCGCGTCGGCTCGGCCGGGCGGCCGTCCGTCCTGGCCCGGTTCCTGGCCCGGAGCCTCGGCGTCCGGCGGCCCTGCCGCCTGCGCGACCTGAGCATCATGCCAGGATCGTCACACACCAGGACCGGTGCCCGCATCGGGGCAGAACCCGGATTTACCACTGAGGTAACCCCGGGCCGCCCCGGATGCCGCCGGGCCGTCCTGGCCCGGCCGGAGTGCGGGCGTCCTGGTGCCGGCGCGGCCGGCGACCAGGCCACCGGCATCCCGTCCGGGGTGCTGATCAGGTACAGCTTCAGCCCCGTTACCAGCGCGAATGCGCTTCGCAGTAGCCGTAGCCCGCCCAGCCCGGCCATCTCGGAGCGCCTGACCGCCTCCCGGGAGTGCCGCACTGCACCCGGGTGGCATCGATCAGCCGGACCTGTCGTGCCACGAGGGTGACTGGCGGGCGAGATGATCCATCGCCGCGGCCAGCAGCGGCCCGGCGGCTTTCAGCCGCTTGTGGTAGCCGGGCTTATGCGGCAGGTAGGGAAACAAGTGCCCCAGCCCGGCATAGCACATCCTCAGCCAGTGATGCTCCGACCGGGCGCCCAGCAGCACCTGCGCCACCGCCAGGCACACCAGCTCCGCATCGGACAGCCGCTTGGGCTGGCCCGGTCCGCGCCGGCCAGAAGGATCACGTGGTCGTCGATCTCCACGTACAGTGCGTCAAGAGGTATCCAGGTCCGGCGTCACAACCGATCATGGATGCCCTCCCTTCATTGCATGATCAAGCCGACACGCCGGACCGGCCTGAATCAGGAATCACTCACCTAGGTTTGCATCAGGCGCACCTGGCGTTCCGCGAGGAGGAGAACCGCGCATGGCAGAGATAACCGTCATTGTCGACGGGGTGAGCTACGTAGACCACGTCGAGCCCCGGCTGCTGCTCGTCCACTACCTGAGGGAAGTCGTAGGCAAGACCGGCACGCCCATCGGATGCGATACGTCCAACTGCGGCGCATGCACCGTGCTGATGGACGGCACCTCGGTCAAGAGCTGCTCGGTGCTTGCCGTGCAGGCGGACGGCGCGCAGATCACGACCATCGAGGGGATGGCGAACGGCGAGCTGCACCCGCTGCAGCGTTCCTTCCACGAGGAGCACGCGCTGCAGTGCGGGTACTGCACGCCGGGCATGATCATGGCGGCAGCCGACCTGCTCAAGGAGAACCCGCACCCGAGCGACCAGGAGATCAGGGACGGGCTGGAAGGCAACCTCTGCCGCTGCACCGGCTATGAGAACATCGTCCGCGCCGTGCGGCGCGCTGCCGAGGCGGGAGTCAGCGAATGAGCACGCAGACCGAGGCGCCGGCCGCCGAGCTCGGCCAGGGCCGCCTGCGCAAGGAAGACGCCCGGCTGATCACCGGCCAGACCAACTGGACCGACAACATCACGCTGCCCGGCATGCTGCACATCGCTTTCCTGCGCAGCCCGTACGCGCACGCCCGGATCACCTCGGTAGATGTCAGCGCCGCCCGCAGCGAGCCTGGCGTCATCGCGGCGTTCTCCGGTGCCGACTTCGCCGCCGAGCAGGGCAGCCTGCCCTGTGCCTGGCCGGTCACGCCGGACATCGTGATGCCGGCCCACCCGCCGATGGCGACCGATGAGGTCCGTTACGTCGGCGAGGCCGTGGCGTGCGTCGTCGCCAGGGACCGGTACACGGCCGCCGACGCGCTGGCCGCCATCGAGATCGACTACGAGCCGCTGGAACCGGTGCTCGATATCCGCACCGCGCTGGACGACGGCTCGCCGAAGGTGCACGAGGCTGGTAACAAGAGCTACGAGTGGGTCTTCGCCAACGGCGATCTTGACGCAGCCTTCCGTGACGCGCCCGTCGTGCTTGAGCGCAACTACCGCCAGCAGCGGCTGATCCCGAGCGCGATGGAGCCCCGCGCCGTGATCTGCTCCTGCGTCGGCGGTGAGTTCACGCTGTGGTCGTCCACCCAGATTCCGCACGTACTGCGGGTCATGCTCGCGCTGGTGCTCGGAATCCCGGAGCAGAACATCCGGGTGATCGCACCGGATGTCGGCGGCGGATTCGGATCGAAACTTCAGGTCACTGCCGAGGAAGTGCTCGCTGTCCTGATCGCGCCGCAAGCTCGGCAAGCCGGTCAAGTGGACCGAGTCGCGCAGCGAGGGCAACATGACCGTGCACCACGGCCGGGATCAGTGGCAGCGGATCAGGATCGCCGCCGACAGCGACGGCAACGTGCGTGGCCTGTCCGTGGACCTGCTCGCCGACATGGGCGCCTACCTGATGCTGGTGGCGCCCGGCGTCCCGCTGCTCGGCGCCTTCATGTACCCGTCCATCTACAAGATGGACGCCTACTCGTTCCGCTGCACCGGCATCTTCACCACCAAGATGCCGACCGACGCCTACCGGGGCGCCGGCCGGCCGGAGGCGACCTTCGCGATCGAGCGGATCATGGACGAGCTCGCTGCCGAGCTCAGCATCGAGCCGCTGGAGCTGCGGGCGCGGAACTGGATCAAGCACGAGGAGTTCCCGTACACCACGATCTGCGGCCTGACCTACGACTCAGGTAACTACGAGGCCGCGACGGCCAAGGCCCGCGAGCTGTTCGGTTACGATGCGCTCCGCCAGGAGCAGGAGCGGCGGCGGGCCAGCGGCGACCCGGTGCAGCTCGGCATCGGCATCTCCACCTTCACCGAGATGTGCGGGCTCGCCCCGTCCCGTGTCGTCGGCTCGCTTGCGTACGGCGCCGGCGGCTGGGAGCAGGCGTCGATCAGGATGCTGCCGACCGGCAAGGTCGAGGTCGTCACCGGCTCAAGCGCGCACGGCCAGGGTCACGAGACCGCGTGGAGCCAGATCGTCGCCGACCAGCTCGGCGTGCCGTTCGAGGACATCCGGGTGCTGCACGGTGACACGCAGGTCTCGCCGAAGGGCATGGACACCTACGGATCCCGGTCACTGGCCGTCGGCGGCATGGCCCTGGTCTCGGCCTGTGACAAGGTCATCGAGAAGGCCAAGGCGATCGCGTCCAGGATGCTCGAGGCACCGCCCGAGCAGGTCACGTTCGAAGGCGGCGTGTTCTCCGCGGGCAGCGGCGCAACCAAGACCATCCAGGAGGTTGCCCTGGCCACCTTCCTTGCGCACGACCTGCCGGACGGCGTCGAGCCGACCATCGACGCCGACGCCACCTACGACCCGGACAACTTCTCGTTCCCGCACGGCACGCATCTGTGCGCCACGGAAGTCGACACCGAGACCGGCTTCGTCAAGATCCGCGCCTACGTCGCGGTGGACGACATCGGCAAGGTGATCAACCCGATGATCGTGGACGGCCAGGTGCACGGCGGCCTCGCTCAGGGCATCGCCCAGGCACTCTACGAGGAGGCGGTCTACGACGACGCGGGCAACCTGGTAACCACCACGCTGGCCGACTACCTGGTCCCGTCCGCGGCCGACCTGCCGTCCTACGTCACCAGCCGGACCGAGAGCCCGGCCGCTAACCGGCTGGGCGTCAAGGGCGTCGGCGAGGCTGGCACGATTGCCTCCACCCCCGCGGTGGTCAACGCGATCGTCGACGCGCTGCGCCCGCTCGGCGTCAGGGACGTCACGATGCCGTGCACGCCAGAGCGCGTCTGGCGAGCGATCCAGACTGCCCGCGGCAGCGACCAGGCCAGCGCCGCCCAGCAGCACGCGGCCCGGCAGAGCAACCGGACCCAGGGCAACAGCCCGGACGGCAGCACGGCGGATAGCGGCGAAGCACAGCAGACCGGAGGCGCGGCATGATCCCGGCGAAGTTCGACTATGTCCGCCCCGGCTCGGTAGCGGACGCGGTGCAGGCCCTGGCCGGCGGCGGCGAGGACGCGAAGGTCATCGCGGGCGGGCAGAGCCTGCTGCCGCTGCTGCGGCTCCGGCTGGCCTATCCGGAACTGCTTGTCGATGTCGGCGGTCTTGCTGAGCTGCGCGGCGTGACCGACGCCGGCGACGCACTGCTGATCGGCGCCGGGACCACCCATTACCAGCTGGTCAACGACCCGCTGGTGGCCGGGCACTGCGGGCTGCTCGCGGAGGCGGCTGGCACCGTGGCTGACCCTGCCGTCCGGCATCGCGGCACGCTGGGCGGCGCGCTCGCGCATGCCGACCCGGCCGGCGACCTGCCCGCCGTGGCCGTCGCGCTCGAGGTCACGCTGATGGCCAGCGGGCCGGGCGGCGACCGCGAGATAGCCGCGCCGGACTTCTTCGTCGACTACCTGACGACGAGCCTGCAGCCGGACGAGATCCTGACCGGGATCCGGGTTCCCAAGCTCGGCCCTGGCTGGGGTTACCGGTACGAAAAATTCCACCGGACCGCGCAGTCCTGGGCGACCGTCGGCGTGGCGGCTTTGGCCCGGCGCTCGAATGGCACGGTCGCCGAGGCTAGGATCGGGCTGACCAATATGGGCCCGGTACCCGTGCGGGCAACCGCAGCCGAAAATGCCGTAGCCGGAGCGCAGGCAAGTCGCGACGCGCTGCGAGCGGCTGCCGCCAGCGCGGACGAGGGCACGGAACCGCCGGCCGACCTGCATGGAGCGCCCGACTACCGACGTCACCTGGCGCGCGTACTGACAGGGAGGGCGCTGGCTGCAGCGGCAGGAGTCTGAGAATGGAACTAGAGCACACCTTCACCGTCCCGGTCCCTGAGGAGCGGGCGTGGGATGTGCTGCTGGATGTCGAGAGGGTGGCGCCCTGCATGCCGGGCGCCTCCCTCGACTCCGTGGACGGCGACGAGATCAAGGGCCGGATCAAGGTGAAGGTCGGCCCGATCTCGATGACGTACGCGGGCACCGCCCGCTTCACCGAGCGGGACCCGCACGCGCACGTCATCACGCTGGAGGCAGCGGGCAAGGAGACCCGCGGCGCCGGCACCGCGTCGGCGACCGTCCGCTCGATGCTCGAGGGCCAGGGTGACCAGACGCACGTCATCGTGCACACCACGCTGAACGTGACCGGGCGGCCTGCGCAGTTCGGCCGGGGCGTGATGGCCGAGGTCGGCGGCAAGCTGATCGGCATCTTCGCCGCCAACCTCGCGGACATGCTGACCGCCGACAAGGCCGGCCAGCCCCCGGCGGAGGCAGGCGCGGCGGACACGGCGCCGCCGACCGCGGAACAGGCGGCTGCGGCCCGGGCCGATGCGGCCGATGCGGCCGAGCGGCCGACGCGGCCGACGCGGCCGGCGCGCGCGCTGCCGCCGCAACGGCCGATGAGCTTGCCCTGCCGGTCGAGGAGCTGCACCTGGCGCTGCGCTCGCACAACAGCCTGCGCCGCGACGGCATCCACACGGTCGGGGAGCTTGCCGCCCGCACGGAGCAGCAACTGCTGGCCATCGACCACATCGGCCCCGCCTCGGTCGTGGAGATCAGGCAGAAGCTCGCCGAGCGGGGGCTGTCGCTGGCCGCTGCCGCAGGCAGCGCCGCGGCAGGCAGCGCCGCGGCAGGCACGGCGGCGGCCGGCGGTACCGTCACCGGCTCCGCGGACCGCGGGTCAGCGGCGGGCGCGGCCGGCCCGGGCACGGCGGCAGGCAATGGGTTCGCGCCCAGCCGGGCCGCCGCCAACGGCGACTCCGGGCCGGGCGCCGTGCGGTCCGGCAGCCGCGTGGATCTTGGTGACTCAAGGCCGCCCGGCGAGGAGGCCATCGACCTGCTGAGCGTGGCCGGCCTGCCCGTGCTCAAGCGCGCGATCCCGGTGCTGGCCGGCCTGGTGGTGGCGATCGCGATCGTGCTGCGGCTCCGCGTCCGGCGCCGCCGGGCGCGCAGCTAGGCCCGCCATCCTGCTCGGCGGCGGCGACTTAATTCCCTCCGCCCTTCCCAGGAGGCGCGCGTGGACTCGGAGAAGTACGACCTCGCCGTGCTGGGCGCCGGGATCGTCGGGCTCGCCGTCGCGCGCGAGTTCCTGCGCCGCCGGCCCGGCTCGAAGCTCATCGTCATCGACAAGCAGGCCTCGGTGGGGTATCACCAGACCGGCCACAACTCCGGCGTGATCCACAGCGGCGTGTACTACAAGCCCGGCTCGCTCAAGGCGCGGCTGTGCGTCGAGGGCGCCAGGCTGATGTACGAATTCTGCGATGCGAACGCGATCCCGTACGAGCGCTGCGGCAAGCTGATCGTCGCGTTGCGGGACGACGAGCTCCCGCGCCTCGCCGACCTTGAGGCGCGCGGCCACGCGAACGGCGTGCCCGGGCTGCGCCGGGTCGGCGCCGCCGAGATCGCCGAAATCGAGCCTGGGTGCAGGGGCCTGGCCGCGCTGCACTCGCCGGCCACCGGCATCGTCGACTTCGGCGCGGTCGCCCGTGCGCTGGAGCGGGAACTGCGCGCGGACGGCGTGGCCTTCGCGCTCGGCCGCACGGTCAGCGCGGTCCGCCGGGAGCACGGGCAGACCGTGCTCGCGCACGCCGGCGGCTGGTACCTGGCGGCCTCCGCCATCGTCTGCGCCGGGCTGTGGTCCGACCGGCTCGCCGTCTCGGCCGGGGCCTCGCCGGATCCCCGCATCGTGCCCTTCCGTGGTGCCTATCTCCGGCTTGCGCCCGGTCAGCCGCGGGTGGTGCGCGGCATGGTCTATCCGGTGCCTGACCCGGAACTGCCCTTCCTCGGCGTCCACGTGACCCGGCATATCGACGGGCACGTCATGCTGGGCCCGACCGCGATGCTGGTCGGCGCCAGGGATGCCTATAACGCCTGGGCTGTCCGCCCGCAGGACTTGCTGAGCACGCTGACCTGGCCCGGCACCTGGATCGTCGCGAAGGACTTCTGGCGCACCGGGATCAGCGAGCTGCGGATGGCCGCCAGCCGCCGGGCATTCGTCCGGGCCTGCTCGCAGTACGTTCCCGCGGTGGAGTCGATGAGGATCGACCCGCGCGCGGCGAGCGGCGTCCGGGCCCAGGCGGTGGGCCGCGATGGCCGGCTGCTCGATGACTTCGTGATCTCGCAGACGCCCGGCGCGACGCATGTCCGGAATGCCCCGTCGCCGGCCGCCACCTCATCCCTGGCGCTGGCCAGCGAGCTCGTCGACCGGTTCGAGGCAAGCACGAGCTGACCAAGCAGATTTTTTAACGGGATTGCCTGAGGCCGGTCGCCGGGCGGCCCGGCGGCACCGCTCCGGGGTCAGCGCCACCCGGTCGTCACGCCCCGGCCAGGCGATCGGCGGCCACGTGCTCGGCGGCCGCGAGCATCTCGCGGCCGACCGGCTGCAGGTCGACCTTCGTGCACAGCAGGCCCGTCGAGATCCGCTCGACGGCGCCCCACTCCCAGATCGCGGTCGCGTCCAGGCCGCAGCGCCTGGCCAGCCACCGGGCACGTTCACGGGGGTCGCCGGCCAGCAGTTCCAGCGGGTCCTCGCGCATGATGATGCCCATGTCGTACTCGGCATCCGCCAGCAGGCCGTCCGGGTCGACGAGCTTGAAGCCGCCGCCGCGCGCCTCGAGCGCGTTCCACTGGTGCACGTCACCATGCACGAGGACGGCGCGTTCGTCGTCGTGCGCAGCAACGCGCCGGGCCGCGCAGCCGAGCGCGTAGTCCACTGCCCGCTCCGAGCACGGGCAGCCGAGCTCCACCCAGGTCCTGGTGATGAAATCGGCCAGCCACCGGCCTTTCTCCGCGCCGGTCGGCAGGCCGCAGCCGGGCGCCGGGCGCCACACCTGCTCGGCCGCTGTGCAGAGGATCTCGTGCCGCTGCCGGATCGGCAGGCCGAGCTCGGACAGCGAGCGGCCGAGCCGCTCGAGCAGCAGCGCGCTCCGCGCCTCGTCGGCCCGCAGCAGCCGCGCGCAGCCCTCGCCGTGCACCAGGCGGAGCACCGCGATCTCGTCCCTGGCGGGCACGCCGTCCCGCGGTATAACCAGCTTCAGCACCGCGGGCATGCCGTCTTCGAGCGTGACGTCGGCGACGAAGGCCTCGGTCCCGCCGTCGTAGGCACGGCCGACTGAGATCGACCAGTCCCGCTCCAGGGCAGCCACGAGCTCCGGGAGATCATCCAGCCACTGGGCGTCGCCGGCCGCGAGCGCCTTGTTGCGCACGACCGCGGGGACGTCAGCCATCACGTCCGCCGCTGTTAGCTGCCGCCCGGCCGGCACCGTGCGGCCGGTCGCTTTCTGCGGCCTTGGTTCCGGCGGCGCTTCGGCACGTGCTCACTGGCAAAAGGTACGGGCGCCGGAACTCGCCGGCCACTGGTTTTCGCCTCCCGGGCGCGCTGCCCGGTGCCGCCGAATGTGGTGGATCGCGCGATCGCACACCTCAGAATGTGGTCGATCGCGCGATCCACCACGTAGCTGGGTTCGGATGAGCTCTCGGTTATGGTGAGCTGGTGGCGATGATCCGCACTGGCCGCGTGCACGCCGGGGAACTCGACGCCGCGGACCCGCTAGCCGGGTTCCGTGACCGTTTCGTCCGCGACGACGATTCGCTGATCTACCTGGACGGGAACTCGCTCGGCCCGCTGCCGGCCGCCACCGCGGACCGGATCGCCGAGGTGGTCAGGCGGGAATGGGGCGGCGGGCTGGTCCGGTCCTGGGGCAGCTGGATCGAGCTGCCCCGGCGGGCCGGGGATCTCGTCGGCAGGCACCTCATCGGGGCGGCACCCGGCCAGGTCGCCGTCTGCGATTCCGCCACGATCAACTTGTACAAGCTGGCGTGCGCGGCGCTGGACGCGCGGCCAGGCCGGGCCTGTCATCGTCACCGACGATGACAATTTCCCCACCGACCGGTACGTGCTCGAGGGGATCGCCCGGCAGCGCGGCTGCGACCTCCGCCTGATCAGCACCGACATGGACGAGGGGATCAGCGAGGACGCGGTACGGGCCGCCGTCGACGAGCGCACCGCCCTGGTCAGCCTCTCGCACGTGGCCTACCGCAGCGGCGCGCTCGCGGACATGACGGCGATCACCAGGATCGTGCACGAGGCCGGCGCGCTGATGCTGTGGGACTTGTGCCACTCGGTCGGCGCGGTGCCGGTGGAACTGGATGCGGCCGGGGCCGATCTGGCCGTCGGCTGCACCTACAAGTACGTCAACGCCGGCCCCGGCGCGCCTGCCTTCCTTTACGTGCGCAGTGAACTGCAGGCGGGGCTGCGCCAGCCGGTGTGGGGCTGGTTCGGGCAGCGTGATCAGTTCGCCATGGGGCCTGGCTACGACCCCGCGCCCGGGATCGGCCAGTTCCTGACCGGGACGCCGCCGATCGCCGGCATCGCCGCGGTCGAGGAAGGCGTCCGGCTGCTCGGCGAGGCGGGCATCGGCGCGCTGCGGGCCAAAGGCGTCGCGCTGACCGAGCTGCTGATCGGGCTGGCCGACGAATGGCTCGCCCCGCACGGGTTCGCGGTCGCCTCGCCGCGGGACGCGGCGCGCCGCGGCTCGCACGTCTGCCTGCGCCATCCGGACGCCTGGCCGATCAGCCAGGCGCTGATCCGGGCCGGCGTGATCGGCGACTACCGGACGCCGGACCGGCTGCGGCTCGGCCCCGCGCCGATCACCACCCGGTTTGCCGACGTCTGGGACGCGCTCGACGCGGTGCGGCGGATCGCCGCCGACCGCTCTTACGAGGGCCTTGCGGCCGAGCCTGGCCGGGTAACCTGACGCGGGCCTGCCCGGCCGGGCTCTGCCGGGCAGCCGCCCTGGTCACTCCCACTCGATGGTGCCGGGCGGCTTGCTCGTTATGTCCAGCACGACGCGGTTGATCTCCGGTACCTCGTTGGTGATCCTGGTCGAGATCGTGGCCAGTACCGTGTCCGGCAGCCGCGCCCAGTCGGCGGTCATGGCATCCTCGCTGGTGACCGGCCGCAGCACGACCGGATAGCCGTAGCTGCGGCCGTCGCCCTGGACGCCGACCGACCGCACGTCGGCGAGCAGCACCACCGGGCACTGCCAGATCACCCGGTCCAGGCCCGCCCTGGACAGCTCGGCGCGGGCGATGTCGTCGGCAGCCCGGACGATCCGCAGGCGCTCCCGCGTCACCTCGCCGACGATCCGGACAGCGAGGCCCGGGCCGGGGAACGGCTGGCGCCAGACGATCTCCGGCGGCAGGCCGAGCTCGGTGCCGACCTTGCGCACCTCGTCCTTGAAGAGCGCCCGCAGCGGCTCGACCAGGTCGAACGCCAGGTCGGCCGGCAGCCCGCCGACGTTGTGGTGCGACTTGATGCTGGCCGTGCCGGTGCCGCCGCCGGATTCCACCACGTCGGGGTAGAGCGTGCCCTGGACCAGGAAGCCGACCGGCGCGGGGTGGCCGGCCTGGCCGCTGCCACCGTTGCTGCCACCATCGGCCGGCGCCGCCACCGCTGCGACGCCGCCGGCCGGGCTGCCGCTGGCCGCCGCGCCGGTGATCTCCCTGGCGGCCTGCTCGAACGCGCGGATGAACTCGCGTCCGATGATCTTCCGCTTGTCCTCCGGGTCGATCACGCCGGCGAGTGCCGTGATGAAATCGTCGGCGGCGTCCACGACCTTGAGATCGACGCCGGTAGCCGCCACGAAATCCTTCTCCACCTGCTCGGCCTCGCCTTGACGCAGCAGCCCGTGATCGACGAAGACGCAGGTCAGCTGATGCCCGATCGCCCGCTGGACGAGCGCGGCGGCAACCGCGGAGTCGACCCCGCCGGACAGGCCGCAGATCGCCCGGCCGTCGCCGACCTGATCCTTGATGCGGGCGACCTGCTCGGCCACGATGCTGTGCATGGTCCAGGTAGGGCGGCAGCCCGACGCGGCCAGAAACTTGCGCAGCACCTGCATGCCGTGCTCGGTATGCAGGACCTCAGGATGGAACTGCACGCCGTACAGTCCGCGGGCTGGCTGCTCGGCGGCGGCAACCGGCGTGCCTGCCGTGCTTGCCGTGACGGTGAAGCCGGGCGGCGGCGCGGCACAAGTATCGCCGTGCGACATCCAGACCTGCTGGCTGGCGGGCAGGCCGCCGAGCAGGACGCCCCCCGGGGCGCCAGGGCCGGCGCTCGCCCGGGGCGCCAGGGCCTGGCCGGCTCGCCCGGCCCGGCTGGCTGGTCCGGGCCGGCTGCCTGGCCGGGCGCCGCTGACACGCCTGGTGCTGGTGGCGGCGCGGGCTGGATCGTGAGTCTCGTCGCGCCGTACTCGCCGCCGCCGGTGCGCTGCACCACGCCGCCGAGCCCGGCCATCATCAGCTGGAAACCGTAACAGATCCCGAGGATGGGAACCCCGGCATCGAGCAGGCCAGCCGGGGCGGGCGGGGCGCCGGGCGCGTAGACGGACGCGGGGCCGCCGGACAAGATGATCGCCTTGGGGTTCCTGGCCAGCATCTCGGCGGCCGGGCTGGTGCCGGGAACGATCTCCGAGTACACCTGGCACTCGCGCACCCGGCGCGCGATGAGCTGCGCGTACTGGGCCCCGAAGTCGACGACAAGGACCGTGTCGGTTCCGGTGCCTCGCCCGGTGGCTTGCCCGGTGCCTGCCTCGGCTTCGGTGTCGGTGTGACCTGGGCGCACCAGTGCCGCCTTCCCGGAGATCGGCCGTCCGGCCTGGCCGGAGCTAGCCAGCCAGTCTAGTTGGCCTGACCCGGGACCTGATCTGCCTCGGCCGGCGACGGCGGCAGCTGGCCCACCCTGACCCGGGCGATGCGCCTGCCGTCCATCTCGGTGACCATCAGCTTGTGGCCGGCCACCTCGACGGTCTCGCCATCGCCCGGCACATGGCCGAGCGCGGCCAGGACGTAGCCGGCCACCGTCTCGTACGGGCCCTCCGGCAGCTCGACGCCGGTCTGCTCGGCGAACTCGTCCAGGTTCAGCAGGCCGTCCACCTCGAGCTCGCCGCCGAGCAGCCGCCGGGAAGGCCCCTCGGCCACGTCGTACTCGTCCTGGATGTCGCCGATCAGCTCCTCGACGAGATCCTCCAGCGTCACGATGCCGGCGGTGCCGCCGTACTCATCCACCACGATCGCCAGGTGCGCGTGGTCCTTCCGCATCTCCGACAAGGCGGACAGCACGGTCTTGGTCGTCGGCAGCAGCTTGACCGTCCTTACTGCGTCGCCGACCAGGCGCGTGCCGTCGGCGGCGGGATCCAGCAGGTCGCGGGCGTGCACGAAGCCGATGACGTCATCGTAGGACTCCTGGTAGACGGGGAAGCGGGAGTACGGCGCCGCCGCGGCTGTCTTGGCCGCCTCCTGCAGGGACATGCTGGCCGGCAGGAAGTCGACTTCCGTCCTTGGCACAAGCACCTCGCGGATCTGCCGTTTCCCGGCATCGAAAACCTCGCTGACGATGTGCCGCTCGTCCGGGCTCAGCGCCTGATTGCCGGCCAGCAGGTCCCGAATCTCCTGCTCGGTCATCACCCCGCGGCCGGCGCTCGGGTCACCGCCGAGCACGCGGACCACCAGGTTCGTGCACCGCGACAGCAGCCAGACCAGGGGGCGGGCCAGCGTCGCCAGCCGGTCTAGCAGCGGCGCTGCGACGAGCGACACCCGCTCGGCCCGCTGCAGCGCGATCCGCTTGGGCGCGAGCTCGCCGAGTACCAGGGTGAAGAAGGAGATGGCGAGCGTCACCACAGCGACCGAGACGACCGAAGCGGCGCCCGGCGACAGGTGATGCTTGAGCGTCGACTCCAGCTTGCTGGCGAGCGTCGCGGCGCCGAAGGCACCAGACAGCAAGGTGGCCAGGGTGACGCCGATCTGGACGGCGGACAGGAACCGGTTGGGGTCCTGCGCGAGCTTGGCGGCCCGCTGGCCGCGCTTGCCGCGCTGCGCCAGGGAGCGCACCTGGCCGTCGCGCAGCGAGACGAGTGCCATCTCGGCTGCGGCGAAGAAGCCGCCGATGAGAACGATGGCCAGGACAATGAGAATGTCCCAGCCGATGTCATTCACTTCTGATAGTCCCTGGCCTCGGCAATCGGCATGGCCGCGCGCTGTCCGGACAGTCTAGACCTGGCAGGCCGGTGCCCGTGTCCACGCGCCGCGCCCGGCCGGGCCGGTCGCGGCGGGGTGCATGCTGCTGCCTGAGACGGTTTCGATCATGCGATCCTTGGGGGCATAACGGATTCATCGGATGGGATCTGCGAAGGGGGCAACGGATGCCGGCTGAGGTACACCAGGACGCCGCGGCGATCTCCGGCGAGCTAGCCGAACTGCGCCAGGCGATTCACCGCGAGCCTGAGATCGGGCTGGACCTGCCAAGGACCCAGGAGAAGGTGCTGTCCGCGCTCGGCGGGCTGCCGCTCGAGGTCAGCTGCGGACGCGAGCTGAGCTCGGTGACCGCGGTGCTGCGCGGCGGCAAGCCGGGCGCCACGGTCCTGCTGCGCGGCGACATGGATGCCCTGCCGGTGACCGAGCACACCGGGCTGCCGTACTCCTCGCAGGTCGACGGCGCGATGCACGCGTGCGGACACGACCTGCATACCGCGATGCTCGCGGGAGCGGCCCGGCTGCTGTCGGCGCGGCAGCAGGAAATCGCCGGGAACGTGATCTTCATGTTCCAGCCGGGCGAGGAGGGCTACGCCGGTGCGCGGCAGATGATCTCCGAGGGTGTCCTCGACGCGGCCGGCGACCGCCCGGTTGCCGCCTTCGCGCTGCACGTGGCCTCATCCACGCTGCCCGGCGGTGTCTGCAGCACGAAGCCGGGGCCGATGATGGCCGCGGCCGACGTGTTCGAGATGACCGTTAGCGGGCATGGCGGGCATGCCTCCCAGCCGCATCGGGCCGCCGACCCGATCCCTGTCGCCTGCGAGATCGTCACCGCCCTGCAGACGATGGTGACCAGGAAGTTCGATGTTTTCGACCCGGTAGTCCTGACGATCGGCAGCTTCCACGCGGGCACCACAGACAACGTGATTCCCGATGAGGTGAAGCTGCTCGGCTCATTGCGGACCTTCTCGGCCGACAGCCGGTCGCGGGCGATGGCGTACGCAGTGCGCCTGGCCAAGGAGGTCGCCGCCGGTCACGGCCTCACCGCCACTGCCGGGTTTCCGACCGGGTACCCGGTGACCGTCAACGACGGCGACGAGGCGTCGTTCGCGCAGCGGACGGTGGCGGAGCTATACGGCAGCGGCCGGTTCCTTACCCAGCCGTTCCCGCTGACCGGCGCGGAGGACTTCTCGTTCGTGCTCGAGCAGGTGCCAGGCGCGTTCGTGATGCTGGGCGCCTGCCCGCAGGGCACGGATCCGGCGACAGCCGCCTTCAACCACTCCGCGCGATGCGGTCTTCGACGACGCTGTCCTCAGCGACGGCGCAGCGCTCTACGCCGAACTGGCGCTGCGCCGGCTGGCCGCGGTCTGATCGCAGCCACCGGGGCGATTGCGGCCGGGCCGCTGCCCGGCTCCGGCCAGCGCCCGCTGGCGGCCACGCCCGGCCCGCCGCGGCGCCGGACTCATGATCCCGGGAATCACCATGACGACCTATCCCCGGGATCTGAAACTGGCGCCTCAGAGGCTGGCGACGTCGGCCTGCTTGGCCCGGACCGCATCGGCGGCCTCGCGCAGGGCGGCGAGCTCGGCCTCGGTCAGGTCGCGCTCCACCACTTCCCGCACGCCCGACTTGCCGACCGATGCCTCGACGCCCAGGTAGACGCCGGAGATGCCGTACTGGCCATCCACCCATGCGCAGACCGGAAGCACGGCGCCGGAGTCCTCGGCCACCGCCCGTGCCATGAATGCCGCGGCCGCCGACGGCGCGTAGTAGGCGGACCCGGTCTTGAGCAGGCCGACGATCTCGGCCCCGCCGGCCCTGGTCCGATCGACAAGGGCACCGATGTCCTCGGCCGAGAGGAGATCGGCAAGCGGCCGGCCAGCTACCGAGCACGCGGACGGGACCGGCACCATGGTGTCACCGTGCGAGCCGAGCGTCAGCGTGCGCACGGAGCCGACCGGCACCCCGAGGCGCTCGGCGACGAAATAACTGAACCTGGCCGTGTCCAGCATGCCTGCCTGGCCAAGCACGCGGTGCCGGGGGAACCCGGAGACCTTTGCCGCCAGCGCGGTCATCTCATCAAGCGGGTTGGAGACCACGATCAGCACGGCCTCGGGCGCGTGCTTGACGACCTGCTCGGCGACGCTCCTGACGATCTTCGCGTTGACCCCGATCAGGTCCATCCGGCTCATCCCGGGCTTGCGCGGCAGGCCGGCCGTGATGATCACGATCCCGGAATCCGGCGATCGCCTCGTAGCCTTCGCCTGCCGAGCCTGTCGTCTGCCCGGTCAGCTTGGTCTCGAAGCCCTGGATGGGCCGTGACTGATTGATGTCGAGGGCAAGCCCTTCCGGCTTGCCGTCCACGATGTCGGTGAGTACTACCTCATCGAATATGTCGTATTCGGCGAGCCGCTGAGCGGTCGTCGAGCCGTAGAAACCGGCCCCGACGACGGTTACCTTTCCGGTGCGGGCCATCTGCCGTGATCTCCTTTGCTTCCTTCGTTGTCAGCTGTCGCTCGTCAGGACCCGGCCATGGCCGAGCGCAGGTTGTCGTCCAGCGCGGACAGGAACTCCTGCGTGGTCAGGAACGGCGCATCCGTTCCCACCAGCAGCGCCAGGTCCTTGGTCATCTTGCCGCTCAGCACCGTGTCGATGCACACCTGCTCCAGCGTGTTGGCGAACGCGGTGACCTCAGGCGTGCCGTCCAGCTTGCCGCGGTGCGCCAGGCCCCTGGTCCAGGCGAAGATCGACGCGATCGGGTTGGTCGAGGTCGGGTTGCCCTGCTGATGCTGGCGGTAGTGCCTCGTCACGGTGCCGTGCGCCGCCTCGGCCTCGACCGTGGAGCCGTCCGGGGTCATCAGCACGCTGGTCATCAGGCCGAGCGAGCCGAAGCCCTGGGCGACGATGTCGGACTCCACGTCCCCGTCGTAGTTCTTGCAGGCCCAGACCAGGCCGCCGTCCCCCTTGATCACCTGAGCAACCATGTCGTCGATCAGGCGGTGATCGTAGGTGATGCCAGCGGCCTCGAACTCGGCCTTGAACTCTGCCTCGAAGATCTCGGCGAAAAGATCCTTGAACCGCCCGTCATAGGCCTTCAGGATCGTGTTCTTGGTCGACAGGTGCAGCGGGTAACCGCGATCAAGCGCATAGCGCATGGTGGCGCGGGCGAAGTCGCGGATCGAGTCATCGAAGTTGTACATCCCCATCGCGATCCCGCCGCCGGAGAAGTGCGCGACCTCCAGGTCGATAGCTTCGGCAGCACCATCCTCGGGCTGGTACGAGATCTTCACGGTGCCCGGGCCCCTGACCACGAAGTCGGTGGCCTTGTACTGGTCACCGTGCGCATGGCGGCCGATGATGATCGGCTTGGTCCAGCCGGGCACGAACCGCGGGATGCTGGACATCACGATGGGCTCGCGGAAGACGACCCCGCCGAGAATGTTGCGGATCGTGCCGTTGGGCGAGCGCCACATCTGCTTCAGCCCGAATTCCTTGACCCGATCCTCATCCGGCGTGATCGTGGCGCACTTGACGCCGACGCCGTGCTTTTTGATCGCGTTCGCGGAATCGACTGTCACCTGGTCATCGGTGGCATCGCGCTGCTGGATGGACAAGTCGTAGTACTTCAGCTCGATGTCCAGGTAGGGCAGGATCAGCTGATCCTTAATGAAATGCCAGATAATGCGGGTCATCTCGTCGCCATCGAGTTCGACGACAGGGTTGGCTACCTTGATCTTCGACATGCTTTCGCTTTCCTTCCTCACGCCCGCGTCGTTGCGGTGGCGAACTGGCCGGCCGCGAGGCTACCGGCGTAGCGCCAGGGGCCCATCAATTCTGGGCGGGAAATACCAGGCCAGCGGCCAGCAGTGCGACGCCAAGCACGGTAAACGCCGCGACGTCAACCAGCCGCCGCCGAGAGGCGAGCATTCCCGCACGGCGTTCCGGCAGGACCAGCCTGGCCACTGCCGCCGCGATGAGCATGCCAGCCACGGCCAGCGTGCCTCCCCTGACATTCTGCGGGCCCCGCCACATGTAGGCCAAACTCAGGGCTACCCCGCAGAGCACGATCAGGTAGGCGGCGCCCGCCCGTTGCCGGCTAGCCAGGGCGCCTCGGCGCCGCCCGCCCCGCGGCGCGCCAGCCCGCGGCGCGGCGGCCCGCGGCGCGCCAGCCCCCGGCGCGCCAGCCCCCGAAGCGGCGGCTGGCTGGGTGGCGGCTGGCCGGGCGGTGCCCGGCGGGGCTGCGGCCGGCGGGGCTGCGGCTGGCCGGGCGATGCCCGGCGGGGCTGCGGCTGGCCGGGCAGTGCCCGGCGGCCCGGCGCCCGGCGCGGGCGCCGGGAGGTTGGCGGGCGTGGCCGGCCCCTCGCCAAACGGCCCGGCACCGGGCAGCGGCGACTGCTCGGACCTGCCGCCATGTCGAGCCGCCTGGGCGGACCCGGCAGGCCCGGCAGGCCTCGGCCGGCCCGGCCCGGCTGGGCACCCCGGGCGGCCGCGGCTCAGGCTCCCCGGTGCCGGTGCCGGTGCCGGATTCCGGCCGCGCATGCCGCCGTGGCCTGCCCGCCCGCCTGGCCGGATCTGTCAGCCGGACCACCCCGCTGGCCGCATGCCTCACCGCTGGTCCAGCGGCGTCCAGGTGAGATCCCGCTCACCGATGTACTCGCTGTCGGGCCGGATCAGCCGGTTATCCGCGTGCTGTTCCATCACGTGTGAGGTCCAGCCGGCCATCCGGCTCACCGAGAAGACCGAGGTGAACAGGTCCGTGGGGATGCGCAGGTAGTGGTACACAGTGGCAGCGTAGAAGTCCACGTTCGGATAGAGGCCCTTCTCCGCGAAGACAACCTCCTCCATCTTCTTGGACATGCGGTAATAGGTGTCGTCGCCGGACCCGGCGCCAAGCTCCGCTGACATCGCCCGCAGATGCGCAGCCCGCGGGTCTTCGGCCTTGTAGACGCGGTGGCCGAAGCCCGATATCTTCTCGCCCTGCCGGAGCCTGGCCAGGATCTGCGCCCCGGCCGCGCCGACTGGATCTGCGCCGCCATTATTCCGTACCGCCTCGAGACCCCGCATCACCTGCTCATTAGCGCCGCCGTGCAGCGGCCCCTTGAGGGTCCCGAGCGCGGCGACTACCGCCGAGTGCATGTCGGAGAGCGTCGCCGCGCACACCCGGGCGGCGAATGTCGACGCGTTCATGGTGTGATCGGCGTGCAAGACCAGGCAGGTGTCGAGTATCTCGGCTTCCCGGTCGGACGGCGGCGTGCCGGTGATCTGGAGCAGGAAGTTGGCCGCCATGCTGGCCTCGGGATCGGGCGGGCACGATTTCGCGGCCCCGCCGCGCGGCGTCGTATGCGGCCACCAGGACCGGCTGCTGCGCAATGAGCCTGGCGGCCTTGCGGGTGTTCGGCCCGGGCTCGTTGGAGTCCTTGTCCGGGTCGTCGGCGCTGGCCAGCGAGACCAGCGAGCGCAGCGCCTCCATCGGCTCCTGGCTGCGGGCGATCTCCAGGAGGCTCGTGGTCACCAGCTTCCCGAGCGTGCGCCCGGCGGCGATCTCGCCGCGGTAGCCGGCCAGCTCGCCGCGGCTTGGCGGCTCTCCGCGCTGCAAGAGGTAAGCGGTCTCCTCGAAGGTCGCGGCCCCGGCCAGGTCGTTAATGTCGTAACCACGGTAGAACAGGCGGCCCGCCAGGCCGTCGATATCGCTTAGCGCGGTAGAGGCGGCGACGACATCGGCCAGCCCCTTGGACGGCTTTTCCGCCATTTGCTCCTCCTGGAGGCTCGCTCGGAAGTGTACTTCCGCGGCAGCCCCACCGCCGCCCTGGTCGCCCCGTACGCCCCTTAGGTTCCGTTGGCGGCATGCTCGGCCGTCATGATCCCCGATCCCCGGAACCGGTCGAGCCAAACACGGTAGGAACCCCCGCCATGGGGGTAGCTGGACCGTAAGACATCAGTAGCTACTCCGACAGGCAGGAGGAACGGGTCATGGAGGACCCATTCATCCGCATCGAAGAAAGCGGCGCGATCGTACCGCTCTGCGAGAATGTCACCACCATCGGCCGTGGCTGCGCTGTCGATGTCCGCCTGAGCGACCCGAGCGTGTCCCGGCTGCACGCCGAGATCGTCCGCCGCGGTCCCTACTGCTACGTCACTGACCTCGGGTTATCCAGGAATGGCACCAGGGTGAACGGGCGGCTCGTGGCCCGCCGGGTGCTTGATGATGGCGACGTGCTCACCTTCGGGTCGGCGCGGTGCCGGGTGGGCGGGATCGCGCGCGAGGACTTCGCCGCCGAGGTGGAACTTCGCCGGTCGGCAGCGCCTGAGCTAACCCGCCGTGAACTCGACGTGCTGACGTCGCTTTGCCGGCCTGCGCTATCGGACGAGGCGTTCGTCGCGCCGGCCACGGCCCGCGAGATCGCATCGGACCTTGTGGTGACAGAGGCCGCGGTCAAGCAGCACCTGCTGCGCCTGTACCAGAAATTCCGGATCCCCGAGGGCACGAACCGGCGGGTCCGGCTGGCCAATGAGGTGGTCGCGCTCGGGCTCGTCCGGCCGCTGCCGCCGACCGGGCGGCCGGAGCCGTCGCCGGCACCGCAGCCGGCCCGGGAGACCTGCCGGCCAACGCGACGATCGGCGCCGAGGTGCACGACCGGCGGGCCAGCTAAGCCCGCGCGCCGACTGTCTCTGGCGAGCAGCGGTCAGCCGGCCACGCGGCCGGCCAGCCGGACGATCGCGGTCCTGGCGTGCTGGGCCGCTATCCGCAGCGCGTGCAGATTGCCGCCTGGCGTGCCCAGATGATGCAGCGGCCAGTAGAGGGCCGGCTGGGAGGCGGCCACCACCATGCTGGCCACGGCAAGCGCGGAAGCGCCGACGAGCGCTACGACCGCGGTAGTTGGCGAGCTGCCGGCCGCGTCAAAGAGCTTTCCTAGCTGCCGCCTGGCGCCTGCCGAACCCGGGCCCAGGCCGTAGCAGGCAACAAGCGCCCCGGCGGCATAGGCGATGGCGCGCGGGAACGGGTCTACCGGCACCGCGACGATCGTGGCGCCGGCCGCGATCCCGGCGGCCACCAGGGCCAGCGGCGCTATCAGCACGCCGGTGATCATCGACCAGGCCAGCATCAACGGGTAGGTCAGCACGGCCACGGCCGAGTCGCTTGACCGGGTGCCGCGCGCGGCCCGTCGTCGGGCAAGACGGCCCTGGGTCATATCGGCGGCGCGCAGCGAGATGATCACGGCGAGCGCGGCGAGCGTGCCGACAATGGGCAGGATCACGCTCGCGCTCACGGCGGTCGCCGCGGCGGCGAGGACGAACAGCCTGCGGGCAGGACGCCGGGCAGGCCGGCGCACGGCCTGCCCGGCCGCCTCCGGGTAGCCGTCGCCCGCGGCCATCTTGCCGTTGCCGGACGGGGGCGCCCCGGCCGGGCCGGCGCCCGGCGGACCGTACTGCACCGCAGGAAGCAAGTCACCGACGGCAGGGCCGGCCGGGTTGCCGACGGCCAGCGGCTGGGTGACGTGCGGCCAGTCGGCGAATGCGGCCGGCCGGGGAGAGCCAGGCGAGCCGCTCCGCGGCAGACCGGTTCCCGGTATCCCGGTTCCTGGTATCCCGGCGCCGCCGGGCATCCCGCTGCCTGGCCCGCCGGTTCCTGGCCGCGCAGTTCCCGGCACGGCCCCGGCCGCCGGCTGGCTGCCCCCGGCCCGACCGGCGGCAGGAGCACCATCGGGTGCACCGGCGGCACCATTGCGCAGGCCGCCAGCGAGCCCAGCGGCCCCGGCAGCGAGCCCAGCGGCCCCGGCAGCTCCAGCCAGCTGCGGCCACCCGGCCTGCCCGGCACCGCGCACCGCGCCAGCCACGGAACCTGGCCCGGTTACCGTGGCCGGCCCGCCGATCAGCGCGGCCGGGCCGAGCGCCGCCACCTGGTTGGTCAGCTCGGCGGCAGCAGGCCTGCGGGCAGGATCCCTGGCCAGCGCGGCAGCCAACAGGGGCAGCAGCGACGGCGGGCAGCCGCTGAGGTCAGGCTGCCCGTGCACGATCCGGTAAAAGATCGTCTCGAAGGTGCCGGAACCGAATGGCGGCCGGCCGGTGGCAGCGAATGCCACTGTCGCCCCCCAGGAGTGCACGTCCGACGCCTGGCCGGTGTACTTGCCCTCGATGACCTCGGGAGCAAGGTAGCCGGGCGTGCCCATGAACATCCCGGTCTGGGTGATCCTGGTCGAGTCAGGCGTGTGCGCGATGCCGAAATCGATCACGACCGGCTCGCCGCCGGCCAGCATGACGTTCCCGGGCTTCAGGTCCCTGTGCACGACGCCTGCCGCGTGCACGGCAGCAAGGGCGGCGGCGAGCCCGCGGCTCACCGTGGCCAGCTCCTGGCCGCGCAGCGGGCCATGTTCGGTGACGACCTGCTCGAGCGTCCTGCCCTTTACGTACCTGGTGACGATGTAGGGCGGATCGCAGGTCACGTCCGCGTCGATGACTTCGGCGACGAACGGGCTGCGCACCCGCCGCATCGTCTCGACCTCGCGGGCCAGGCGGCGCCGCGCATTGGGGTCGCCGGCCACCGCAGGCCGCAGCACCTTTACCGCGACCGGGCGCTGCTCGGCGTCGGCGGCCAGGTAGACAACGCCCATCCCGCCCTCGCCGATGCGCTCAAGCACGCGGTAGGGCCCGAACCTGCCCGGCGTCCGGTCCTGCTCAGTCATGACCGCACCAGCCTACGGATTCCGTGCGCATTTCGCTGTCCACCCCGGCGCAGGATGAAGCCCGGTCGATCGCGACGCAGCGCGGGCGGCCCTGGCGGCCGGAACGATCGCCCGGTGCGGCGTTCCCGGCACCGATGATGGCCGGCCGCGACGGCCCCGCACCGGGCAAGCACGGCGAGCCCGAACTGCGCGCCGGCATCGCGGCAGCTCCGGCCGGGTCTGCGACCTAGTCTCCGGCTACCAGCCGGCGCAGAGCCTGGGCTGTCTGCGCATTCTCCTCCGCGTGCGCGACAAGCGCCTTGGCCAGCTCCTCCGCCCAGGCTCCGACCGGAACGGGCTGGCGGGACAGCACCACCCCGCGGACCTCGCGGCAGATCTCCGCCACCGGCGCCCCTTGCTGCACGCTGAGCGTCATGACGCGCTCGCCCATCCTTACGGTGATCTTGGAAACCTGGCCGGGCCTGCCGCGCATCCGGTCGGACACGGACCGGTCCCGGTCGATCGTCACCCACCCCGGCGGCAGCGCGTCGCCGAGCGACTCGGTGAGCACGCGCGCGTAGACGGCCACGTCGGCGCTGTCCGCGCGGAGCGCCGCGGTGACCATGTCCAGCGAGAGACTGTCGCCAGGCTCGATCACTTTGGCCCCATCCTTCGTTGCGGTACCGCTCGGCTGGTGCGTGTCATCGGCCCGCGAACGATGCCTTCCCTGGCCCATTCTCGATGAAACTGCGCATTCCTGTCCGCTGGTCCTCAGTGGCGAACAAGCCGGCGAAGTTCAGCCGCTCGATCTCCAGCCCGGTGCCGAGATCGACGTCGAGGCCCTCGTCGATGGCCTGCTTGGCGGCGCGCAACGCCACGGCAGGCCCGGTTGCGTAGCGCCGCACCATGTCCAGGGCGGCCTGCAGGACATCCGCGTCAGGGATTACCTTGTCCACGAGGCCGATGGCGAGTGCCTCCGTCGCACCGACGAACCGGCCGGTGTACACGATGTCCTTGGCCCTGGATGGCCCGACCAGGCGGGGCAGCCGCTGGGTGCCGCCGGCGCCGGGGATGACGCCGAGCAGGATCTCCGGCTGACCCAGCCTGGCGCTCTCGCCGGCCACCCTGAAGTCGGCGCACAGCGCGAACTCAAGGCCGCCGCCAAGGGCGTACCCGGTGATCGCGGCGACCACCGGCTTCGGGATCTTCGCCACCGCGGTGAACGCGTCCTGCAGCCGGCCGGCATCAACGGCGATCCGGCTGTAACTCGCCTCGGCCATCTCCTTGATGTCCGCCCCGGCGGCGAACACCTTCTCGCCGCCGTACAGCACGGCCGCGCGGATGGACTGATCGGCGGTCACCTGCGCGGCCGCGGCCGCGATCTCCTCCCGGACCTGTGCGTTGAGCGCGTTCATCGGCGGACGGTCGAGCCGGATCACGGCCACGGCGTGGTCGATCTCAAGCCGAACGAACTCACCCATGCCTGACCTCCATGCCGAGTCACGATCTCAGGCAGGCATCCGGCCGGCCCATGCAGGCATTCTGCCGGTTCGCCGCCGCGGCGGCGCGGCCGCCCGGCTCAGCAGCCGGCGCTAACGCCGATGGCAGTCGTGCGCACAGGCGCCGGACTGGCAGCCAGGACCGTCCCCGGTGACCTGGCAGTGGCCAAGCAGGCACGGCACAGAAACGGTCAGTGCCAGGTCCACGTGGCGAGCCCGGCGCCTCCTGGTACGCCACAAGCGGGCCGCTCCGGCGAGCGGCGGGCGGGCCGCTCCGGCGAGCGGCGGGCGGGCCGCCGGGCCGGCCGCGGCTGCCGTCGGCCGGGCAGTACGGCCATCGCCAGCCGGCTCAGCTGCCGACCCGAGCCAGCGGCGTCCCGCCGCAGGAAGCCGGCCGGGGCATTCATGCCAGTACGGCCTTCGCTACTGCGGGCGTGCTGGCCCTGACGACGGCTCCGGGCAGGCGCCTGCCGGTCAAGGGAAAGCATTACTCCCATGTCTGTTACCCCCCTCGGGTAAGACCCGTGGCGCTTGTGCCGCGGGCGGCGGCCGGGACGCAAGCGCCCGGTCTCCCGAGCGCCAAGGTAGTGCGAAGAAATGCGAAGGGCAAGAACGCCGCTGATCGCCGGCATGGCGAGTCGTCGGCCGGATAAACACCGGAGAGAACCTCCTTGCGGGACGAGCACCGTTGCCGAATTGCCCACGACAGCGTTGCGAAGTTGTGCGAAGGTGAGGGCATGCCTAACCGACCAGCGGCGCCGCCGTGGGGCGCGCTGATCACCGCAGCGCTGCGCGAATCCGGGTTGTCCGCGCGGGAAGCGGCCCGCCGGGCCGGCCTCAGCGAGGGGCGCTGGCGCCAGATCACCGGCGGCTACCAGGTCGTCAGCGCCGGGGTTTACGCACCCGTCCGCGGGCCCGCCACGACACTCGCCCGGATGGCGGCCGTGGCCGGCCTCTCGCCTGCCCAGCTCGAACGGGCCGGCCGGGCAGACGCCGCGGCCGTCCTGGCCGCCGCCCCGGCAGCTGAGACTGGCGACGCGATCCGCCGCCGCGTCCGGGCAATGAGCACCGACCAGGCCCGCGAACTGCTGGCCACGATCGCCATCGCGCTCGGCATCACGCTGCCAGGCCAGGACGACCGGGGCTCAGGCACAGCCAAGGCCGGCTCAGGCACAGCCAGGGTCCCGGGGCCGAACCGCCGATCCGGCGGGTAAGGCCGCGGACGTGTCAGGCCACAAGGACCGCGCCCGGCACGGAACGACGCCCGGCACGGCAACCGCCGCGATGCCGCAATGCCGTACCCCGGCATGGCGACCGGCCAGCCGGTCGCAGCAACCCGCTCGACGTGGCGCTGAGCGAGTTCTGACCCGCTCGACGTGGCGCTGAGCGGTTCTGACCCGTTCGACGTGGCGCTGAACGGGTTCTGACCCGTTCGACGTGGCGTTGAGCGGGTTCGGCCGGCCGCCAGGGGCGGCGCTGGCGAGTTGCGGCGGAAGCTTCATCCGCCGGGAAAGGCCGACCTCCCCGCCCGGCCCTGCCCTGACTCGCCGCGGTGCCTGCCCCGGCATCACCCGGGGCAGGCACCGGCCCGGGTCACTCGCCGGACGCGCGGGGCATCGACACCCGCTGCCAGCCGTTCAGGAAGCCGCGCACTTCGCTTTCGCTGTAGCGGCGGTGACCGCCCGGCGTGCGGATCGACGACAGCTTCCCGCCGCGCGCCCATCGCGTCACGGTCTTCGGGTCTACCCGGAGCATCGCCGCGACCTCGGCTGGGGTGAGCAGGCGGTTCTCCGGCTTGATCTTGCTTCTCACGGGGCTGGTCCTCTCACGCTTGGGGGTAGTTGGCCAGTAACAGAAAGTAGCTGATCTCCAGCGTTACTCACCGAGAGCGCTCTATCACAGGATGTCATGCCCCCCTGGCTTTTGCAGGCGTTCTGCCTGGCACGGGGATAAATTTCCGGTGCCCGCCCTTGATGTCCTCGTTATGAGGACGTCATGATCGCCCCGCAGGTTTACTCGCCCGCCGCGACGCGGCTTTCACCCTATATCGCACTAATATCGCACAGACTGTCACCAAGGCGTCAGCGAAGACCGTTTTGGGCGGCCGACAAGGGATCGGCGCAGCGCTGACAAGGGGCCGGCCGGGCTGATGGCGGATGGCCGGGGGCGGATAGCTACCGCCACGGCTACCTCAGCGAGAGATCGCCGTTCGCATCATCCCAGCGGGCGCGGCCGGCACCAGGTCAGCGAAGATCGCCGTTCGTCGCCCCCCCGGTGGCAGGCACCCTCGGCCACCGGGTCAGCGAAGATCGCCGTTCGTCGCCCCCCCGGTGGCAGGCACCTTCGGCCACCGGGTCAGCGAAGATCGCCGTTCGTCATCCCGGCCGGTGCGGCCGGGACGGCCACCAGGCCGAGCTCGGCCGGGTCGGCAAGCAGCCGGTGTCGCGGCAGCACCCGGACGGTATAGCCGAACGGGCCTGGACCACCAAGCTCTATCTCGCCGGCGTACCTGGCGGCCGGCTGGCCGCCAGGGAGCCCCTCAAGGGCGAGGTCGGCGTAGCACGGATCGGTGATCTCGTCCTCGTCCCCGGCCCGGCCGTAAACCACCTGGACCGCGATGTCCTCGGGAGTCAGCTGCCCCAGCGCGACCGTGGCCCGCACCGCGAGCCTGGCGCCTGGCCGCTGCTCCCCTTCCTCCGCCTCCACGTGCTCGATCCGGATCGCGTGCCATTCCCTGGTCACCCGCTCCCGCCAGGCAGCCAGCGCGCGGGCGCCGCTGAAGTCGGGCTGCTCGGCGCCGAGGCCGGCCACCGCCCGAGACGAGCGTGCGGCCGGCAGGTACAGCTCCTCGACGTAGTCGCGCACCATCCGGGTGGCCTCTGCCCGGGGCCCCAGCGTCCGCAGGGTATGCGCCACCATCTCCAGCCACCGGCGCGGCGGGCCGCCGTCGTCGGTCTCGTAGAAAAGCGGCGCGACGGACTGGTCGATCAGGTCGTAGAGGGCCGCGGCCTCGACCTCGTCCCGCCGCGCGGGGTCAGCGAGCCCGTCGGCGGACGGGATCGCCCAGCCGTTGGCCCCGTCGTACCACTCGTCCCACCAGCCGTCCCGCACCGACAGGTTCAGCCCGCCGTTCAGCGCCGATTTCATGCCGGAGGTACCGCATGCCTCCAGCGGGCGCAGCGGGTTGTTCAGCCAGACGTCGCAGCCCTGCACGAGCGCCCTGGCGAGCGCCATGTCGTAGTCCGGCAGGAAGACGATGCGGTGCCGGACCCGGTGATCATCGGTGAACCGCACCATCTGCTGGATGAGCAGCTTGCCGCTGTCATCGGCCGGGTGCGCCTTGCCGGCGATCACTATCTGCACCGGCCGGTCCGGGTCGAGCAGCAGGGCGGTCAGCCTGGCCGGGTCGTTCAGCATCAGGGTCAGCCGCTTGTAGGACGGCACCCGCCGGGCGAAGCCGATCGTCAGCACGTTCTCGTCCAGCGCGCCGCCGATCCAGGTCAGCTCGGCATCGGATGCCCCGCGCTGGCGCCAGGAGGCGCGCAGCCGCCGCCGCGCCTCGGCCACCAGGCGGGCGCGCAGGATACGGCGGATGTGCAGGATCTGGGCCGGCGGCGCCGCCGCGATGCGGTTCCAGGCAGGAATTTCCGCCGGGAGGGAGCCTTCGGCTAGCTTGGCCGGCTGCGGCGTGGCCCGGCCGGCCCGCTCGACCTGGCCAGCCGGCTCAGGCTGGCCGGCGTCAAGCTCAAGGACCTCGGCCGCGACCCAGGTCGGGACGTGCACGCCATTCGTCACCGAGCCGATCGGCACCTCGGCTGGATCGAACCCCGGCCAGAGGCCGATGAACATCTCCCTGCTGACCTGCCCGTGCAGCCGGCTCACGCCGTTGACCCGCTGGGCCAGCCGCATCCCCATCACGGCCATGTTGAACACGTCGGGGTCGCCGCCTGGCCAGGTCTCGGCGCCGAGCTCGAGCACTCGCGGGCAGGGCAGCGCCGGATCCTCCATGTCGCGGCCGAACTGGCTCTCGATCATTTCCCTGGCGAACCGGTCGATGCCCGCCGACACCGGGGTGTGGGTGGTGAACACCGTGCCCGCCCGGCACGCGGCGAGCCCCTCGGCGAAGGTCAGGCCCTGGTGGACGTACTCGCGGATCCGCTCAAGGCCGAGGAAGCCGGCATGGCCCTCGTTGGTGTGGAAGACCTCGGGCGGCGCGTGCCCGGTGATCGCGCAGAACGCCCTGACCGCCCGCACGCCGCCGATCCCGAGCAGCAGTTCCTGACGGAGCCTGTGGTCGCTGCCGCCGCCGTACAGCCGGTCGGTGACCTCGCGCAGGGCAGGCTCGTTGCTCTCCACGTAGGAGTCGAGCAGCAGCAGCGGGACCCGGCCGACCTGGGCCAGCCAGACTTGCGCCGCGAGCGTCACGCCGCCCGCGAGCTGCACCGTGACCTGGAGCGGGGCGCCCTGCTCGTCGCGCAGCAGGGCGAGCGGCTGGCCGTTCGGGTCGCCGGCCGGGTAGCGCTCGGCTTGCCAGCCGGGCTCGGACAGCGACTGGGTGAAGTAGCCGTGCCGGTACAGCAGGCCAACGCCGATCAGCGGCACGCCGAGGTCGCTGCTCGCCTTGAGGTGATCCCCGGCGAGGATGCCCAGGCCGCCGGAGTACTGCGGGAGCGCGGCAGTGATGCCGTACTCCGGGGAGAAGTAAGCCACCCCGGCCGGCGCGTCCGCCAGCGCCGGGCTGGCCTGGTACCAGTGCGGGCCGGACATGTACTCCCGCAGCTCGTCGGTGGCGTCGCTGAGCCTGCGCAGGAACCGCCGGTCGGCGGCCAGGCTGGCGAGCCGCTCCTGCGGCACCTCGGCCAGCAGGGCCACCGGGTCCTGGCCGGCCCGCCGCCACCCATCCGGGTCAATCGCGGCAAACAGATTAAGTGTGTCCGGATGCCATGACCAGCGCAGATTTAGTATCAGCTCGCGCAGCGGGCGAGTGGCTCTGGCAGCACCGGGTAGATCGTGAACCTGCGGATCGCTCTCACGCTAGGCGACCTTAATGCGTACCGGGGACTGACGGTGACCGGGACGCTTGCAACCGCGGCGCCAATGGGTAGCGTTGCAGGGTGATAGGCCGCATTCCGATCCTCAACGTACAGCCGGTGCTTGACTGCGGGCGGCGCCCCGCGAAGGCCGTCAGCGGGGAATCGTTCTACGTCAGCGCCACGGTGTTCCGCGAGGGACACGAGATGCTCGGGACCGCCGCGGTGCTGCGCTGCCCGGGCGGCGACAGGGGACCGCTGGCCGTCATGCGCGAGCTGGCCGCGGGCACCGACCGGTACGGCGCCGAGGTCACCGTGACATCCCCCGGGCTGTGGCACTTCCGGGTGGAGGCATGGGGCGACCCGATCGCCGGCTGGCGGCACGATGCGGCCATCAAGGTGCCGATCGGGCAGGACACCGAGCTCACGCTGGCGCAGGGCGCGCTGCTTTTCGACCGCGCGGCCCGGAACATCAGGCCGTCCGGCAATGGCGATCCGGCTGCCGGGCGGCCGGCCTCGGGCGGCAGCCAGCCCTGGAGGCGCGGGCCGAGCTCGCGGCGGTGGCGGCGACGCTGTGCGATGCCGGCATCCCGGCAGCGGACCGGCTGGCCGCCGCGCTGCGCCCGGAGGTAACCGCGCTGCTCGCCGCCCGCCCGCTGCGGGACCTGCTGACCCGGTCCCCCTGGTACCCGGTCACGGTGCACCGGCAGCGCGCGCTCTACAGCTCCTGGTACGAGTTCTTCCCGCGCTCTGAGGGTGCGCGCGAAGGGCAGGACGGCGGCCCGCCGCAGCCGGGAACGCTGCGCACGGCGGCCGCCAGGCTGGACGCGGTCGCGGCGATGGGCTTTGACGTCGTCTACCTCCCGCCGGTGCACCCGATCGGGACCACCGCGCGCAAGGGCGCCAACAACACGCTGAACGCCGGGCCCGGCGATCCTGGCTCGCCGTGGGCCATCGGCTCGCCGGCCGGCGGGCACGACGCCATTCACCCGGACCTGGGCACGCTGGCCGACTTCGACGCCTTCGTCCAGCGGGCGGGCGAGCTCGGCATGGAGGTCGCGCTCGATTTCGCCCTGCAGGCCTCGCCGGATCATCCGTGGGTGCACTCGCATCCGGAGTGGTTCACGACCAGGGCCGACGGCACGATTGCCTACGCCGAGAACCCGCCGAAGCGCTACCAGGACATCTATCCGCTCAACTTCGACAACGACCCGGACGGAATCTACGCGGAGGCGCTGCGGCTGCTCCGGCACTGGATGAGCCACGGAATCAGGATCTTCCGGGTGGATAATCCGCACACCAAGCCGCTGCCATTCTGGGAGCGGCTGCTCGCCGAGGTCGCCAGGACCGACCCGGACGTGCTGTTCCTGGCCGAGGCTTTCACCCGGCCGGCCATGATGCACGCACTGGCCAAGATCGGCTTCCACCAGTCGTACACCTACTTCACCTGGCGCAATTCCGCCGCCGAGATCGCCGAGTACCTGCAGGAGCTGGCCGGCCCTGCGGCGGCCTACATGCGGCCGAATTTCTTCGTCAACACGCCGGACATCCTCAGCGAGTACCTGCAATACGCCGGGACCGCGGCTTTCAAGACGCGGGCAGTGCTCGCGGCCATGCTCTCCCCGTCCTGGGGTGTCTACTCCGGTTACGAGCTCTGCGAGAACCTGCCCGCCGCGCCGGGGGTCAGCGAGGAGTACCTGGACTCGGAGAAGTACCAGTACCGGCCGCGGAACTGGGCCGACCCGCAGACCACGGCGGTGAGCATCGCGCCTTTCCTGACCCGGCTCAACAGCATCAGGGAAGTCCCACCCTGCCCTGCACCAGCTTCGCAACCTCCGCTTCCACGGAGCCGATCAGCCGGAGCTACTCTGTTTCTCCAAGAACTCCGGCGGGACCGCGGGCGGCCCGCCGGGCCGGGATGTCGTCCTTGTCGTCGTTAATACTGACTGGCGCCAGCCGCGCGAGGCCACTATCTGGCTCGACATGGCTGCACTTGGCCTGGACGCAAGTGCGGAGTTCAATGTCACTGATGAGCTTTCCGGCGAGTCCTACCGATGGCGGCAGGCAAACTATGTACGGCTGGACCCGGCGGTGGCGCCCGCGCACATTTTCACCGTCAGTCCGCTAGCAGACCAGGCAAGATCTAGCAGCAGCGCAGGAGAACGCAGTGGCCAGAAAGCCTGAGCCGGCGCCGGCCGGCGGCCCGGGACTGCCGCCCATACCCACGGCTGAATTCCCTGCCGCGTGAACGAGCCGGTTCCCGACTCGTTCTCCTTCGATAAGCCACGGGACCCGGAATGGTATAAGCGCGCGGTTTTCTACGAGGTTCTGGTGCGCGGCTACCACGATTCCAATGGCGACGGCACCGGGGACATCCGCGGCCTCATCTCCAGGCTCGATTACCTGCAGTGGCTGGGGATCGACTGCCTCTGGCTGCTGCCCATCTACGCATCGCCGCTACGGGACGGCGGATACGATATAGCGGATTTCACATCGATATTGCCTGATTTCGGCACTATCGGGGATTTTGTCGAGCTGGTCGAGGCGGCGCACGAGCGCGGCATCCGGGTCATCGCCGACCTGGTGATGAACCACACCAGCGAAGACCATCCGTGGTTCCAGGCGTCGCGCAGCGACCCGGACGGCCCGTACGGCGATTTCTACGTGTGGTCGGACACCGACGAGTGCTACCGCGACGCGCGGGTCATCTTCGTGGACACCGAGCATTCCAACTGGACCTACGACCAGATGCGCGGGCAGTACTACTGGCACCGGTTCTTCGCCCACCAGCCCGACCTGAACTACGACAACCCGCGCGTGCAGGAGTCCATGATCGAGGTGCTGCGGTTCTGGCTCGACCTGGGCATCGACGGTTTCCGGCTGGATGCCGTGCCGTACCTGTACGAGCGGGAGGGCACGAACTGCGAGAACCTCAAGGAGACGCACGAGTACCTGCGCCGGGTCCGGGCCGAGGTCGACCGGCTCTACCCGGACCGCGTGCTGCTCGCCGAGGCGAACCAGTGGCCCGCCGACGTGGTCGAGTACTTCGGCGATCCGGCCGTCGGCGGCGACGAGTGCCACATGGCCTTCCACTTCCCGCTGATGCCGCGCATCTTCATGGCCGTGCGGCGCGAGCAGCGTTACCCGATCTCGGAGATCCTGGCCCAGACGCCGCCGATACCGGCCGGCTGCCAGTGGGGCATCTTCCTGCGCAATCACGACGAACTGACGCTGGAGATGGTCGCCGACGACGAGCGCGACTACATGTACGCGGAGTACGCCAAGGACCCGAGGATGAAGGCGAACATCGGGATCCGGCGCAGGCTCGCCCCGCTGCTCGACAACAACCGTGACCAGCTGCAGCTGTTCACCGCGCTGCTGCTTTCGCTGCCCGGCTCGCCGGTTCTCTACTACGGGGACGAGATCGGGATGGGCGACAACATCTGGCTCGGTGACCGGGACGGCGTGCGCACGCCGATGCAGTGGACGCCGGACCGGAATGCCGGATTCTCCGGGTGTGATCCGGCCCGGCTCTACCTGCCGCTGCTGATGGACCCTAACTACGGCTTCCAGGCGCTGAACGTGGAGGCGCAGCAGAAGAACTCGGGGTCGCTGCTGCACTGGACCAAGCGCATGATCGAGATCAGGAAACGGCACCCGGTCTTCGGGCTCGGCAGGTACGAGGAGCTCGGCTCGTCCAACCCGAGCGTGCTGGCGTTCGTCCGCGAGTACACCGAGCCGGGCGCGGGCACCGGGGGCGCCGACCAGATCCTGTGCGTGAACAACCTGTCCAGGTTCCCGCAGCCGGTGGAGCTCGACTTGCGCAGGTTCAAGGGAATCACCCCGGTCGAGTGCATGGGCGGCGTCACTTTCCCGCCGATCGGCGAGTTCAGCTACCTGCTCACGCTGCCGGGGCACGGCTTCTACTGGTTCCAGCTCCCGCCGCTGCCTGACCGGGTTGAACCGGGCCGCGGGTAGGGGCGTGACATGGGCATGGACAATCCTCCCGGGCCGGGCCCGGCCGCCGCGCGGCAGCAGCTCATCCTGCGGCTGGCCGGCGCGGCGCTGCTCGTCGCCACGGGCGCGATCCACCTGGATCTCTACCTGACCGGGTACCGGCAGATCCCGACCATCGGCTGGCTGTTCCTGCTGCAGGTCATCTCGGCATTCGCGCTCGCCGCGGCGGTGCTGGTGATCCGCGGCCCGCTGGCCGCCGCGGCCGGCGCCGGGTTCGCCGCCGCGACGCTGGCCGGCTATCTGCTCTCGATCTGGGTCGGCCTCTTCGGCTTCACCGAAGTCCGCACCACGGCCGGCATCGCGGCCGGACTGATCGAGATCGCGGCGTTCGCCGTGCTCGCCCTGCTGGCCGTCGCCCCGGTGCCGGCCGGGCAGGCCAGGGACGGCCGCCAGGCGCCTGGCCTGGGCGCCGCGGCCGGCCGGCTGCAGCAGCTCAGCGCCGGCCAGCGGCAGCGGGCCGACCGCGCCGTGGCCGGGCTGGCCGCCGTGGCGCTCGTGCTGCTCGGCGTCGCCGTGGCCGGGGCCGGCAGCGCAGCCGGGTCGCCGTCGGCCGGCCAGACCGCACCGCCGGCCGGATCCGGAGCCGTGCTCACGGTCATCATCAAGAACTTCAAGTTCTCCCCGGCAGCCCCGAAGGTACGGCCGGGCGAGCGGATCGAGGTCAAGAACGAGGACCCGGTCGCGCATACCCTGTCGGCCGGCCCGGCGGCCAAGTTCAGCAAGGCATTCAACACCGGCCTGGTCGCGCCGGGTCATGCCGCGTTCTTCACCGCCCCGAAGCAGGCAGGCGCGTACCCGTTCTACTGCAAGGTGCACACCTTCATGACCGGGATGCTCGTGGTCGGGACCTCCATCGGCCGGCCCGGCCGCGCTCTCGTCATTCCGGGCGGCGGCCCGCGCCCATCCGCCGTCCTACTGCGGCGGGCGGCCCGCGGCCCGGGCTGCGACCGCCCGGCGCCGGGTCACGGCCCGGGCGGCGGCGGCCAGGCGGCCGGCCGCCCAGGCTGGCGCCAGCGGCGACTAGAAGGCCCGGCCGCCAAACCCGACGCGCCAGATCGTCACCCGGTGACCCCACCCGGCCCGTTCCGCCCGTACGGTGGTTTACAGCCGACGGGAAGGGACACATGCCCGCAATCATGACACTGGAGCACTCACTCGCCACATGGCTGCCAGCCCAGCGCTGGTATCCGGGTGACAGCACCGCCGCCGATCTCGCGATCATCGCTGACACCCCGCTCGCCAGCGGCGATCCCGAGCTCCGGCACCTGATCATCAGCGTTGCCAGCGGCGGTGACACGGTCAGGTACCAGGTCCTGGCTGGCCTCCGCGAGGAGGTGCCGAAGGCGCTGAGCTATGCGGTCATCGGGCCGGACGGGCTCGGCAAGATCGCCTACGACGCGCTGCATGATCCCGAGCTGACCCGGGTGCTGCTGCGCGGCATCGCCGCCGGGCGGGTCGCAGGCCCGCTGCGGTTCGTCGCCGAGCCAGGGCGCTCCCCTGGACGACACCGCGGACAGTCTACGTGCTGTCCGCCGAGCAGAGCAACACCAGCCTGGTCTTCGGCGAGTCCGCCATCCTCAAGGTGTTCCGCCGGGTGTTCCCCGGCCAGAATCCGGACCTCGAGGTGGCGCACGCACTGGCCAGCCTTGGCTCGGAGCACGTGGCCCGGCCGTTCGGCTGGATCGAGGCCAGCCTGGACGGCGGCGAGCCTGCGCTGCTTGCCATCTTGTCCGAGTACCTGCGCGGCGCCTGCGACGGATGGTCACTCGCCGAGACCAGCCTGCGTGACCTGTACGCCGCCGACGAAACCAGCCGGGCGGCTGACGCTGGCGGCGACTTCGCCGGCGAGGCGCACCGGCTCGGCGCGGCCACCGCCAGCGTGCACGCCGGCCTGGCCACCGCCTTCGGCAGCAGCATGCTCGAGCCAGCCGGGGTTGCCGAGCTCGCCGCGCAGATGACCAGCAAGCTCAAGGAGGCCTGCGCCGAAGTGCCCGAGCTGGCCCGGCTGGCCGGCCCGGTCGAGGCCGCCTACGCGCGGCTGGCCAGCCTGGGCAAGCCGCTGCCGGTCCAGCGGGTGCACGGGGACTATCATCTCGGCCAGGTGATGCGGACCCAGGCCGGCTGGGTGGCGCTCGACTTCGAGGGCGAGCCCGCCGCCCCGCTTGAACGGCGCCGCTCTCGCTCGCCCGCGCTGCAGGACGTGGCCGGCATGCTGCGGTCGTTCGACTATGCGGCACGCCATCAGCTGATCGGCCGCCCCGACGAGGCACGGCTGTCCGCGGCGGCCAGGGACTGGGTGACCAGGAACTCCGCCGCGTTCTGCGCGGGGTACGCGGAGGTCAGCGGGACCGACCCGCGGGCCCAGGGCGTGCTGCTGCGCGCCCTCATGCTCGACAAGGCGGTATACGAAGTGACCTACGAGGCCAGGCACCGGCCATCTTGGCAGGCCATCCCCCTCAGCGCGATTGCGGGGATGTAGCCATGGGCATCGCGAACGACAGCGTCACCGGGGCAACCGGGGCCAGTCCGCCCGCCGCGGCGGCCGGGGCCACCCCGGCCGCCGCGATCGCCGGGGTCAGCATCAGCGAGATCGAGCGGATCGTGGCCGGCCTGCACCACGACCCGCATTCCGTCCTCGGCGCGCATCCGGTGGCCGGCGGCATCGCCATCCGGGCGCTGCGGCCGCTGGCCACGTCGGTGACCGTCGTGCTCGCCGACGGCCGCAGGTTCCCCGCCGGGCACCTGCATCAGGGCGTGTTCGCCGCGACGCTGCCGCTCACCGAGATCCCGGATTACCGGCTCGCCGTGACTTACCCGGGCGCCGGGGATGGCCAGGCCGGCCGGCCCAGGCGGCGACGCCGACGCCGCGCCGGTCCGGGCGGGCGAGCTGCTTGTCGACGACCCGTACCGGCACCTGCCCACGCTCGGCGAGATCGACCTGCACCTCATCGGCGAGGGCAGGCACGAGGAGCTGTGGCGGGTGCTCGGCGCGCATATCCGCCAGTACCCGGATAACGCAGGCCGGACCGGGGCCGGCCCCGCCGCTGCGGCGCCGCCTGCTACGGCACCCCCTGCTACGGCACCGCCTGCTACGGCACCCCCTGCTGCCGCACCGCCTGCTACGGCACCCCCTGCTGCCGCACCGCCTGCTACGGCACCCCCTGCTGCCGCACCCCCTGCTGCCGCACCGCCTGCTACGGCACCCCCTGCTGCCGCACCGCCTGCTACGGCACCCCCTGCTGCGGCACCGCCTGACCGGCCGCCGGCGGCGGCCGCCGTGGCCCAGCCGCCGACGGCAGCCGGCCGTGCTACCGGAGCAAGCGGGGACAATCCGTTTAGGAAAAATGCCTTTGATCCGGTCACCGGCACCTCATTCGCTGTCTGGGCGCCGAACGCCCGCGGCGTGCGGGTAATCGGGGATTTCAATTTCTGGGACGGGCACGCGCACCCGATGCGGTCGCTCGGCAGCTCCGGCGTGTGGGAGCTGTTCGTGCCGGGGGCCGGCGAGGGCGCCAGGTACAAGTTCGATATCTGCGGGCCGGACGGCACGTGGCACCGCAAGGCCGACCCGATGGCGCAGCTTGCGGAGCGGCCGCCGGAAACCGCGTCGGTGGTGTACCAGTCCCGCTACCAGTGGGGCGACGGCGACTGGATGGCCGCCAGGGACGGGCGGGACCCGCTGCGCCAGCCGATGAGCGTCTACGAGGTGCACCTGGGCTCGTGGCGTCCCGGGCTGTCGTATACCCAGCTGGCCGACCAGCTCACCGACTACGTCACCGAGCTCGGCTTCACCCACGTCGAGTTCCTGCCGGTGGCCGAGCACCCGTACGGCGGGTCCTGGGGATACCAGGTGACGTCGTATTACGCGCCGTCGGCCCGGTTCGGCACGCCGGATGAGTTCAGGGAGCTCGTGGACCGGCTGCATCAGGCCGGCATCGGCGTGCTGGTGGACTGGGTGCCCGCGCATTTCCCGCGCGACACCTGGGCGCTGGCCAGGTTCGACGGCACGCCGCTTTACGAGCATGCCGACCCGCGCCGCGGCGAGCACCCGGACTGGGGCACGCTGATCTTCGACTACGGCCGGACCGAGGTGCGCAATTTCCTGGTCGCCAACGCGGTGTACTGGCTCGAGGAGTTCCACATCGACGGGCTGCGGGTGGACGCCGTCGCCTCGATGCTCTACCTGGATTACTCGCGGAAGGACGGCGAGTGGTACCCGAACGCGCTCGGCGGCCGGGAGAACCTGGACGCGGTCGAGCTGCTCCGCGAGGTCAACGCGACCTGCTACCGGCGGCATCCCGGCATCCTGATGATCGCGGAGGAGTCGACAGCGTGGCCCGGGGTGACCAGGCCGGTGTACCTGGGCGGGCTCGGGTTCGGCCTGAAGTGGAACCTCGGGTGGATGCACGACACTCTCGCCTACGTGTCGCACGACCCGCTGTTCCGGCATTATCACCACAACGAGCTGACGTTCTCGATGATGTACGCGTACACGGAGAACTTCATCCTGCCGCTGTCGCACGATGAAGTCGTGCACGGCAAAGGGCTCGCTGCTCGGCAGGATGCCGGGCGACGAATGGCGGAAGTTCGCCGGCCTGCGGGCGTTGTTTGCCTACATGTGGGCGCATCCGGGCAAGCAACTGGTGTTCATGGGCTCGGAGATCGGCCAGGCGGCCGAGTGGTCGGAGCAGACTGGCATGGACTGGGCAGCGCTGCATGGCCCGCGCGAGGTAGGCGTGCAGCGCCTCGTCATCGACTTGAACGATGCCTACCGGGCTGCGCCCGCGCTATGGGCCGAGGACTTCTCGCCGGCCGGATTCAGCTGGATCGACGCGAATGACTACCTCGGCAACGTGGTGTCGTTCCTGCGGTTCTCCGGCGCGGGCGAGTCAGCCGCCGGCCCGGCGGACGGCGCCGGGGTGATCGCCTGCGTGGCTAACTTCTCCGGCGAGCCGCATCTCAGCTACCGGATCGGGCTGCCGCGGGCCGGCCGGTGGCGCGAGGTGATCAACACCGACGCGGAAGCCTACGGCGGCAGCGGGGTCGGCAACATGGGAGCCGTCGAGGCCGTCGACGCGCCGTGGCACGGCCGGCCGGCGTCCGCGGTGCTTGCCGTGCCGCCACTTGGCGTGCTCTGGCTCGCCGCTGAGTCGTGACGGTTCCGGGTTAGGGGCAGCGATGGACGAGGAACTCGACGCGCAGGCGCCGGATCATGAGCCGGTGCCGCTCGATGCGGCCGGGAAGGTCACCGAGATATCGGCAGCCGCCATCGTGCCTGGCCGGATGCCGGCGATCTACCTCGGTCACGGCGCGCCGCCGCTGGTCGACGACCCGCTCTGGGTGACCCAGCTGGAAGGCTGGGCCCGCGCGCTGCCGCGGCCGAGGGCGATCTTGATGGTCTCCGCGCACTGGGAGGCCGCGCCGCTGACGATCGGGGCGACCAGGGACGGCGTGCCGCTGATCTACGACTTCGGCGGCTTTGCCGAGCGCTACTACCATGCCCGGTACCCGGCGCCAGGCAGCCCGGACCTGGCGGCCAGGATCGGCGGCCTGCTGGCCGGCTCCGAGCCGGTTGCCGACCAGCCGGACCGGGGACTCGACCACGGCGCTTATGTGCCGCTCACCGTGATGTACCCGGACGCCGATATCCCCGTGCTGCAGGTCTCCATGCCGACCCTGGATCCGGCCCGGCTGATGAGCATCGGCGCGAAGCTCCGGCCGCTGCGGGACGAGGGGGTGCTGATCATCGGCAGCGGGTTCCTCACTCACGGGCTGCCGTTCCTGCGGGAATTCCGTTTCAATGCGGCGCCGCCCGGCTGGTCGACGGAGTTCGACCAGTGGGCCGGCGAGGCGCTGGACAGCGGTGACATCGACGCGCTTGCCGGGTTCCGGCGCGCGCCGGGAGCCCGCTATGCGCACCCCACCACGGAGCACTTCGCCCCGCTGTTCGTGACGCTCGGCGCGACGGACGCCGCCGCGCCGCCGGTCACGACCATCACCGGCTACTGGCTCGGCCTGGCCAAGCGCTCCGTTCAGGTCGCCTGACGGCAGGCCGGCTGCGGCGTCCAGCAGACGTGCAGCGACGGGGGCTTGCGGAACACCAGGCCGCGCGGCGCGCTCGGCTGCCCGGCGTCAAGCCGGACCCCGGGCAGCCCGCCGAGCAGCGCCCGGACCGCGGACTTCGTCTCCAGCCGGGCAAGCTCGGCGCCCGGGCAGAAATGCGAGCCGCGGGCGAAGCCGAAATTCTGCCGTGCGTTTCGCCGCCCGACGTCGAACCGGTCCGGATCGGCGAAGACCGCCGGGTCACGGTTCGCGGCCGCGATCGAGACGATCACCAGGTCGCCGCGCTTGATCCTGGCCGCGCCGAGCAGCGCGTCGGCCGTGGCATAGCGGTCGATCACGGCCGCTGACGGCTCAAGCCGCAGCGACTCATCGATCGCGGCTGCCAGCAGGCCGGCGTCGGCGATAACCTCGCTGAGCTGGGCCGGGCGGCTGAGCAGGTGCAAGATCGCGTTGCAGATCATGCCCTCGGTGGTCTCGATCCCGCCGAACATCAGCACCGCCGCGTTCGATACCACCTCATCCTCGGTCAGGCCGCCGGCCCCGGCCACGGCGGCGATCAGCGAGCTGATGCCGCCGCGGCCGGGCGCTGTCGCCGCTCCGGGCGGTGCCCCGATCGCGGCCCTGATGCTGGCCCGTAGCTCGCCGAATGCCTCGCTGGCGGCCTGGCAGGCGCTGGCCGCGGACCGGGTGCCGGGCACGGCGCCCCGGCCGGAGTCCGCCGATAGCGCCGTCACCGCGCTGACTATCGCGTCGTACCAGGACAGGATCACGGCGGGATCGGTCCCGGCGAGGCCAAGCAACTCGGCGACTACGGCCACCGCCAGCGGGCCGGCCAGGCCGCGGCGCAGCTCGGCCCGGCCGGCCGGCCGCAGCCCCGCGACCAGCCGGGCGGCCTCGGCGGCAGCGAACGCCTCAAGCCGGGCGGTTGCCCCGGCGCCGCGGAACGCCTGGCTGAACGGATCACGGTGCCGCCGGTGCTCGGCGCCGTCCAGCGAGAGCATCGACGGCCCGACCACCCGGGCGGTCGAGAACCGCGGGTCATCGACGGTGAACGTCTCGCTGTCGCGCATCACCCGGAGCGCGAGATCGTGCCGGGTCACCAGCCATCCGCCGAGGGCAGGCAGCCAGGAAACCGGCTCGTGTTCGCGCAGCCGGCGCAGCAGCGGATGCGGGTCGCCGTCCAGCTCGGCGATCGTCGCTGCTGCCCCGAGCGGGAACTGGCCGCGGCCGTCCCCGGCGGTCACAGCATCCCGAGCAGCCAGCGCGGGCCGGTCACCGACGCCCCGGCGGCCACACACCGGGAGCGCAGTTCCCGGTCCGCGGTCACCACCAGGCGCCGGCCGCCTGGCCGCGCCGCCAGCTCGGCGATCAGGTCATCGCCCGACCCGTTGGCCGCGACCGCGCTGACCCGCCCGGCTGGGGCCAGCGTGGCCAGCGCCGCCCGCGCCGCGCCTTCCAGCACAAGCTCGAAGCGCGGAAACCAGCGATCCAGGGCCGGCGCCGCCATCGACTCGGGCAGTGCCGGGATCCCGCGGCCGGCCAGCGCGGCCAGCTCGCCGTACAGTCGGGCCGCGGCGCCCGGCCGGTCCCGCCACCAGCCATCGGCCCGCGAGCCCATCACGTTTGCCGCGTCCACGATGACCGTCAGCGGGAACAGCGCCGCGCGGAGCACCGGCCACTGTGCGGCGAACCCGGGATGCAGCTCTAGCTGCCCGACCTCGCCATCGGGCAGCCAGCCGACTTCCGCGGTCTCCGCGTTCGCGCTCCGCACCGCGAATGGCTCCGCGGCGTCGGCCAGCACCGTCGCGTAGGCCCAGCCGCCATGATCGTCGCGGAAGATGCCGGTCACGCCCACCTGGTCAGCGGGCAGCTCACACTCCTCGGCGGCCTCGCGCAGCGCGGCGGCAACCCAGGACTCGTGGCTGTCCCGTGCCCCGCCCGGCGGCCCCCAGGTGCCCGGGTGATGACTCCACCAGCCCCGGCGCTGCAGCAGCACGGTGGCTTCGCCGTCATTTCCCGGCACGTAGGCGAGCAGCCCGGCCGCGCCGAACCGCCCCCAGTGCCGGTGCCCCTGGGCGCACCTGACCCAGCCGTTACCATCCCGATCTGCCATCGCGGCCGACGATAGCCGACCCGCCGTCCGGGCGCCCGGGCCGGGCCGGGCCGGCCCTAAGCTGGCCGCATGGTCGAATCGATGATTTCTGATCAGGTCGCCAGACTGCGCAGGCGACGCACTGCCCCGGTTATCCTGGAACTTGATCTTTCTGACGGCCTCATCGAGGAACGCCCGGCCGACCCGTTGTCGGCGGCCGTGCTCGCGCGCCGCAGGCTGCTGCTCGCCGATGTGCTCGACGGCCTGCGGCGGGCCCGCGACGACGGCCGGGTCAGGGCGCTCGTCGCCAAGGTCGGCGGCCGGAGCATCGGCCTGGCCATGGTGCAGGAACTGCGGGCCGCGATCAGGGAGTTCCGCGAGGCGGGCAAGCTGACCGTCGCCTGGGCGGAGACCTTCGGCGAGTTCTCGGCCGGCAACGTGCCGTACTACCTGGCCACCGCGTTCGACACCATCTACCTGCAGCCGTCCGGTGATCTCGGGCTGACCGGGATCGCCGTCGAGCGCCGGTTCTACCGCGGCACGCTGGACCGGCTCGGGGTGGAATTCCAGGTCGGGAAGCGGCACGAGTTCAAGAACGCGGCCGACCAGTTCACCGAGCGCGGCTTCACCGAGCCCGCCAGGGAAGCCACCGGTCGGCTGGCCGCGTCCGTCATCGGGCAGCTGACCGACGCGATCGCCGACCGCCGCAAGATCGAGCCCGCCCGGGCCAGGGCCCTTGTCGACCAGGGCCCGTTCCTGGCCAGCCAGGCGCTTGAGGCCGGCCTGGTGGACGCGCTCGGCTACCGGGACGAGGTCTACGCAGACGTCAGGAAGCAGGCCGGGCCGGATGCCATCCTGCAGTACGTCAGCCGCTACCAGCGCTCGCGCGTGCTTGCCGAGCGGGCCAGGAAGCTGCCGGCGCCGCGGCAGGAGTCGGTCGCGCTGATCTACGCGACCGGCCCGATCAGGCGCGGCCGCAGTGGCGGGCGCGGGCCGCTGCCGGGCGGCGGGATGGGCTCGGACACGATCGCCGCCGCGCTGCGCGCCGCCGTGAGCGACGACCGGGCGCGCGCGATCGTGCTGCGGGTGAACAGCCCCGGCGGCTCGTATGTCGCCTCCGACACGATCTGGCGCGAGGTGGTGCGGGCACGCGGGGCCGGCAAGCCCGTCGTGGTGTCGATGGGCGACGTCGCGGCCTCCGGCGGCTACTTCATCTCGATGGCCGCCGACGCGATCATGGCGCAGCCCGGCACGGTGACCGGCTCGATCGGCGTGCTGTCCGGCAAGCCGGTGCTCGCCGAGCTGCTCGGCCGGGCCGGGGTGACCACCGACTCCGTGGTAGAGGGCGCCCACTCGGCGATGTTCACCACCAGCCGCCCGTTCAGCGAGGACGAGTGGTCGCTGGTCAACACCTGGCTCGATCACATCTACGCCGACTTCACCGGCAAAGTGGCCACTGGCCGCGGGCTGACCGCCGAGCGGGTACACGAGCTCGCCAGGGGCCGGGTCTGGACCGGCGCGGACGCGCTGGCGAACGGCCTTGTCGATGAGCTCGGCGGGCTGGACGCCGCCACTGACCTCGCCCGCAGCAGGGTAGGCCTGCCGCCCGGCGCGCCGGTCCGCGTCTACCCGAGGGTGCGGCCGCTGGACCGGCTACGCTCGCCGGCATCGAGCGACAGCCGCCCGGCCGCTCACGCCGGGCTGGCGGCCGGGCTGCTTGCGGAGAGCTGGGGGCCGGTGTGGCAGCTTGCCGCCCGCGCGGGTTTCGACCCGCACGGACCGCTGCTGCTGCCTGGCAGCTGGACTTTTGAGTGACGAAACGGATGGTCACCGGTCAGTCACCGGCGATCTCGGCGAGGTGCTCGGGGCGTTCGCATCGGGCGTCACCCTGGTCACCGTGGCCGACGGGCGGGATGACATCGGCACGACCGTCAGCGCGTTCTGCCCGGTTTCCCTCGACCCGCCGCTGGTGCTCGTCTCGCTGCTCGCCGGTTCCTACCCGGCGGAACTGCTCAGCCGGGTAGACAAGTTCGCGGTGACCCTGCTGGCGGCCGCCCAGCGGATGCTGGCAGGCCGGTTCGCCGCGCCCGGCCGTCCTGGTGCCCGGCTGATGCTGGACGGCGTACCGCACCGGCGCGGCGAGCTGTCCGGGGCGCTGATCCCCGAGAGCGGGCTCGCCGCGATCGAGTGCTCGGCCGGGCAGCGGGTTCCGGCCGGGGATCACCTGCTGGTCATCGCGGCTGTCACCGCCGTGCCGTATGTGGCGGCGGGCGGGCAGCCGCTGGTCAGGTTCCGCGGCCGCTACCCGCCCGTCGGCGCGTAACCGGCTGTAACTGGCAGGTGGCCGTGGCTGGCCGGCGGCGGGTAACTGGCAGGCGGCGGTAGCTGGCGGCGGGTGGGCGGCGGGTAGCTGGCGGGCGGCGGGTAGCTGGCGGGCGGCGGGATAACTGGCAGGCGGGTAACTGGCGGGCCCCTCGCGGCCCGGCAGGGCAGACCCAGCCAGCCGCCGCGCTCCCCACCGAACCTACTGGCCACATCAGCACCCACGGCCACATTCACCAGCCGGCCTCACTCGGCCTCAACGTGGTGGATCTCGCGATCGCACACCATCTGAGGTGTGCGATCGCGAGATCCACCACCTTCGGCGGCGCGGCGCGGGCCGGGGAGGCGGCGCGGGCCGGGAAGGCGGCGCGGCGCGGGCCGGGAGGCGGCGCGGCGCGGGCCGGGAGGCGGCGCGGCGCGGTCTGAGCCGGGGAGGCGGCGCGGTCTGAGCCGGGGAGGTGGCGCGCCTGGGGCGCGCATGGGCGGGCGTCAGTCGTTCAGGTAGGCGAGTACGGCGAGCACCCGGCGGTTGTCGTCGTCCGAAGGCGCGAGGCCGAGCTTGCCGAAGATGCTCGTGCTGTGCTTGCTGACCGCCTTCTCCGATACGAACAGCCGCTGGGCGATCGCGCTGTTCGAGCGCCCTTCGGCCATCAGCGCGAGCACCTCACGTTCCCGTGCCGACAGCAACGCCATCGGCTCATCCCTGGCACGCCGGCCGAGCAGCTTGGAGATTACCTCCGGATCGATGACCGTGCCGCCGCCGGCGACCGTGCGCAGCGCCTCGACGAAATGGTCGTCGTTGAACACCCGGTCCTTCAGCAGGTAGCCGACACCGCCGGCCTGGTCGGCCAGCAACTCGCGGGCGTAGAGCTGCTCGACGTACTGGGACAGCACCAGGATGGGCAGCCCTGGCGCCTGGTGCCTGGCCTCGAGCGCGGTCCGCAGGCCCTCGTCGGTGAACGACGGCGGCAGCCTGACATCCACGATGGCGACGTCCGGCCGCTGCTCGAGCAGCGCGCGCAGCAGTTCGGGCCCGTTGTCCACGGCGGCGGCGACCTCAAGCCCGTGCGCCTGGAGCAGCCGGGCGAGCCCCTCCCTCAGGAGGAAAAGATCTTCGGCGATGACAACGCGCACGGCACCTCGATGACGACCATGGTCGGGCCCCCCGGCGGGCTGCTCACCGCGAGGATGCCGTCGAATGTACCCAGCCGGCGCTCCAGCCCGAGCAGGCCAGAGCCGCGCAGCGGATCAGCGCCGCCAGCCCCGTCGTCGGTCACCTCGATCCGCAGCAGGCCGCCGGCGTGCTGCATCCGGATCTGCACGCGTCGCGCGCCGGAGTGCTTGACCGCGTTGGCGAGCGCCTCGGCGACGGCGAAGTAGCAGGCAGACTCGATTGGCGGATCGAGTCGTCCGGGCAGGTCGATGTCCATCTCGATGTATATCGGGGTGTCCAGCGCCAGCGCCCGGACGGCATCGCCGAGGCCGCGGTCGGCTAGCACCGGCGGGTGGATGCCGCGGACCAGGTCGCGCAGCTCGATCAGCGCCTTCGACGAGGTCTGGATGGCCTCGGCTACCAGTGCCGAAGCCGCCTGCGGTGCACTCGGGATGAGCCGCTCGGCGGCGCGCAGGCTCATGCCGAGCGCGACCAGGCGCGCCTGCGCCCCGTCATGCAGGTCGCGCTCCACCCGCCTGAGCTCCGCCGCCGCGGTGTCCACCGCGTCGGCCCTGGTCTGCTTCAGCTGCTGCACCCGGCCCGCCAGCGCCGCGTCCTGGGCCGGCGCGGGCCAGAGCAGCGCCAGGGTGCGGGAGTCCAGGGCCCGCGGCACCAGCCACAGGCCGAGGCCGAGCAGCAACAGTCCCTGCACGCAGGCCAGCACGGCAAGCGGGCGGTTGGTGACATAGACGGCGCCGTACAGCATGTCCCGGTAGCGCGGACCTGACATGGCCGGCCAGCGGACGGCCAGCACCGTCCCGTAGATCCCGAGGCCCACCAGGGCGGCCACGGCGAGGTCCGCGGCCACTGCCGGGATCAAGATGACGGCGGCCAGCGCGATTAGCAGCAGCACCGCCGCGCTGCGGATATCACTCCAGTGACTCGCGCCGAAGAACCAGTTCGGGCCGAACAGCTCGACCGCGAGCCCGGCGACCGGGAGCAGCAGCAATGCCCACGGCGGCCCGGGCCGCGCACCCGGCTCGCCCGGCGGCGGCCCGAGAACCGCCCTGGCCACCCGGGACCGCCGGTCCATGGTGCGCGGAAGCAGCCACAGGCCCATGGCCACGAACGCGAGTGCCTCCGGCAGGACCAGGTGGCTGCGCCACGAGCCGGCGCCGGCGGCCACGATGCCGTACAGCACCGCCACGTTCGACCCGTAGTTGTAGCGAAGCGCGATGACGAACCCCCATAGCCCCAGCGCAAACAGGGCAAACGGGAGCGCCCTTGCCGCCAGGCCGGGTGCGAAGACCACCGCTATCCCGGCAAGCAGCAGCGCGATGAAGGCCGGCGCCTGGCGGCCGAACAGCTCGAACCCGGTAAGCGCCACCGGGATCAGGAACACCCCCCAGCCGAGACCGCGGAGCAGGAGATTCGGATTCCGGCCCGATGCGCGCCCCCGCCGCAGCGCGACGGCTACGCAGCCGGCGATGTAGGCCGTCACCAGGATCGTCCACTGCGCCATACCGGGGCTCCTTCGGCGTCGCCCGCGGCTGTCCGCCGCTGGCATCCATCGTGGCGCGTGGCTGCCGCGCTCGCCATGGGCCCGCACCCACTCCCCCGGTAGGCATGTGCCTACCCCAGCCGCCCCGGCCTGCTGCCGCCCGGCCTGCTGCTGCCCCGGCCGCCCCGCTGCCGCGGCCTGCTGCCGCCCCGGCCTGCTGCCGCCCCGGCCTGCTGCCGCCCCGGCTACTGCTGCCACCCCGGCCTGCCGCTGCCCGGCCTGCTGCCGCTGCCCCGGCCGCCCCGCTGCCCCGGCCGCCCCGCTGCCCCGCCGCCCCGCTGCCGCGGCAGGCCGGTTCGCTAGGCGACCCGGTTCCCGCCCTGCCAGACCGCCGCGATCAGCGGGACGCCCGGCCGGTAGGCGAGATAGGCATGCGACGGCGCGTCCAGCATGATCAGGTCGGCCCGGGCGCCAGCGCCGAGATGGCCTACCTCCGTCCGGCGCAGCGCCCTGGCGCCACCGGCGGTGGCGGCCCACACCGCCTCCTGCGTCGTCATCCGCATCTCGCGCACCGCGAGCGCGATGCATAGCGGCATGCTGGAGGTGAAGCAGGACCCCGGGTTGCAGTCGGAGGCAATCGCCACCGTGACGCCAGCGCCGATCAGCCGCCGGGCGTCCGGGTACGGCTGCCGGGTGGAGAATTCGACGCCCGGCAGCAGCGTCGCGACCGTAGCCGACGATGCCAGCGCGTCGACGTCCGCATCGTCGAGGTACGTGCAGTGATCAGCGGACGCGGCGCCGTACCGGACGGCAAGCTGCACGCCGGGGCCAGGGCCCAGCTGGTTGGCGTGCACTCGCGGCTGCAGCCCGGCCGCGGTCCCGGCAGCGAGCACGGCGGCAGCCTCGTCCGGGCCGAACGCGCCCCGCTCGCAGAACACGTCCACCCATCGTGCCTGCGCGGCGCAGGCGTCCAGCATCGCCCCGCAGACCAGGTCCAGGTAGCCGCCACGGTCCCGGGCGAACTCTGGCGGCAGCACGTGCGCGCCCAGGTAGGTCACCTCCGGGGTGAACTCCGCCGCCAGCGCGACGCTGCGCGCCTCGTCACGGACGGTGAGCCCGTAACCGGACTTGCACTCGAACGTGGTCGTGCCCTGGGCAAGCATCTCGGCGGCCAGCTTGCGCAGGTTCGCGCCGAGCTGATCATCGGTGGCGGCCCTGGTCGCGGTGACCGTCGAGCGGATGCCGCCGGCCGCATAGGGCAGCCCGGCCATCCGGGCCGCGAACTCCGCGCCGCGCTCGCCGGCGAAGACGAGGTGCGCGTGCGAGTCGACGAACCCGGGGAGCACGGCCCGGCCGGCCGCATCGACGGCATCGTCCGCTGCGGGCGCCCGCGCGGCCGGACCGGTCCAGGCCACCTGCCCGGCGTCGAGCACCAGCGCCGCGGCGCCGACGGACGCGAACGGGCCGGGACCGGCGGGCTGGCCGGCGCCGCGCGGCGCGTTCGTGACGAGTTCGCCGATGTTGGTGATCAAGAGGCTCACGTGCGCATCGTTCCATATCCGGCTTGCCCTGCTGTGGACACCAGCGACGCCGGCCGGCAATATATGAGTCCAGCGGAAGGACAAATAAGCAATGGCTATTACCCCCAAATTGTGCGTTCTCACCATTCACGGCATCGGATTCCAGCAGCCGCCGGACGACCACCATGCCGGTTACGCGGACACCCTGCATGCCAATCTCGCCGTGGTGCTGAACGGCAGGCTCGGCGACGATCCGCAGCGTCCGGCGGCCGCACACGGCCCGGTTTACGTGATGAGCGCCATGCCGGGCACGCATAACCGGGAATGGGGGCTGAAACGGCTCGGCAGCTGGCGCGGCGATGGCAGCCTGGATGTCACCGATATGCCATTGGCACCCGACGACAAGCCGGTCGCGCATGTCGCGCTTGTCTACACGTCGCTGGAAGGGGTCGGTCCCGGGCTGCCCGGCATCGGCGTCGAGGCCGAGGCCAGCCTCGTGCTCGGCCACTATGCCTCGGTGGCCGGCACGATAAGGCTGGTGGCCGGTGACGCCTGGGCGGCGCTGCACGAGCACTCAGCGGCAGGCGCCGCCGCCGTTGCGCCATCCCCGTCGCTGCACCCGCGCGCCGACCTGGATGTGCATCCGCATCAGTCGCACTTCGCCAGGCTGCTGCATCCGCACGCCGGCAGTCAGCCGAGCCTCGACGGTGCGCTTGGCACGATCAGGTGCCTGGAGAACGACGTCGTCGGCTACGTCTGCCGCAACGACCTGCGCAGCCGGATCGGGGACTTCATCACCGAGGTGCTGCGCCGGCTGCTGGCCCGGCCGGACGTGGCAGGCGTGGTGGTCAACTCGCACAGCCAGGGCACCGTCGCGAGCTTCGACGTGCTGCGGCGGTACCGGCCGTCCGGGACAGGCCGGGTGCAGGCGCTGGTAACGGCAGGCAGCCCGCTGCGCAAGTACGCCGACCTGTTCGCCTGGGGCAATGACGCCTACGCGATTGCCCAGCTTGGCAGCTGGCTGAACGTCTGGGATCCGAAGGATCCGGTCGCTGATCCGCTCGACCAGCTGGCGACCTGGCGCTCCGGTGATGACCTGGTGCCGAGGCCGGCCCAGACCCCCGGGCTGATCTGGGCGGTCGACCCCAACGGCCAGCAGGTGGCCGTGCCGGTGACTGACCTGGAGGTGGACAACCTCACCGACAGCTCGGGCGGCGGCCTGCAGGCACACAACTACTGGGACAACACGGCCCAGTTCATCCCGGCGCTGGCCGGCCTGCTCGGCGAGCCCGGCTGACGCCGGATCCCGGCCTGGCTGGCTGGGACCCGCCAGGCCGGATCGGCGGCGACGGCATCGCTCTTATTCGTAGGCGTCGGGCACCGCGGTGCGCGGGAGTACCAGCGACAGCAGGGCGCAGGCCGCGAACGCGCCGATGGCCAGCGGCATGGCGAGCTCGAATGCCGCGGTCAGGCCCGGCCGAGGCCGCCCGGGGGAAGAACACCGAGCCGGCCACGGCGACGCCGACCGCCCCGCCGACCTGCTGAGCCGTGCTGAAGACGCCGGACGCGCCGCCCGCCAGCTCGCCAGGGACGGCGGCGAGCACGACGTTGGCCAGCGGGACGACCAGGAAGCCGAGCCCGGCGCCGGCCACGACCAGGCCGGGCGCGAGCTGCCAGGGACTGACGTCGGGCCGCGCGTGCTGCGCGGCGAGCAGCACGCCGTACATCCCAGCCGCCAGCAGCAGGCCGCCGGCCACCAGGATCCAGCGGCCGAGCCTGGCGGCCAGCGGGACGGAGAGGCCCGCCGTGATGAAGGCGCCGACGCTGAACGCGACCGTGGTGAGGCCGGCCTTGACCGGCGAGTAGTGCTGGCCGGACTGCAGCCACAGCGCGAGGATCAAGGAAAATCCCTGCAGGCCTGCGGCGAAGACAAGCTGGACTCCGGCGCCCGCGGAGAACGCGGGAGCCCGGAACAGGCCGAGCGGCAGCAGCGGCGCGACCCGGCCTGGCTTCCTTCGCTGATCGACCACGACGATGCCGCCGACCAGCAGGATCCCGGCGGCCAGGCAGCCGAAGCACCAGGCCGGCCAGCCGAGCGGCTGGCCCTCGAGCAGCGGGTAGACGATGGCGAGCAGGCCAGCCGCCAGCAGCCCGAACCCGGCGAAGTCCGGCCCGAGCCTGCTGGCAGCGCGGGTCTCCGGGACGACAAGGAGCGCGGCGATGCCCGCCGCGAGCGCGACGGGGACGTTGACGAAGAAGACCGTCCGCCAGCCCAAGCCGAAGATGTCCGCGCTGGTCAGCGCGCCGCCGAGGAGCAGACCCGCGGCGGTGGCTATGCCGCCCATGGCGCCGTAGATGCCGAACGCGGCACCGCGTTCCTTGCCGGTGAAGACCTCGCGCAGTGTGGCCAGGACCTGCGGGATCATGATCGCCGCCGCGATCCCCGCTATTGCCCGGCCGGCGATCAGCTCGCCGGGATTCCTGGCCAGGCCGCAGCCGAAGCTGGCCAGGCCGAACGAGGTGACGCCGGCCAGGAACAGCCGCTTGCGGCCGAACAGGTCGCCGATCCGGCCGGCCGTGATGAGCGTGGCGGCGAAGGCCAGCAGGTACGCCGCGACCACCCATTCGAGTGCCGTGCCGCTCGCGTGCAGATCCCGCCGGATGGTCGGGAGCGCGACGTTGACGATAGTGCCGTCGATGAGGTCCATCAGCGCGGCCGTCATCATCACGATGGCAGCCGCCCACCGCCTCGGATACGCCGGCCCTGTGCTAGCTGGGGTGCGAGTCAAGGTAGTCATGGTTTAGATATAACATGACTAGTTAGATTCTGTCTAACAGTTATGACTAGTAAGCTCCTTCCTATGGCAGCCCTGCCGCGGCGCTCGCCGCTCGCGCTCGTCGTCCTCGCCATGCTCTACGAGGCCCCCATGCACCCGTACCGGATGCAGCAGCTGATCAAGGAACGGGGCAAGGACCAGGTGGTCAACATCCGCCAGCGGGCGAGCATCTACCAGGCGATCGATCGCCTGCTGCGGGACGGGCAGATCGCCGTCCGGGAGACCGAGCGGGACGAGAACTGGCCGGAGCGCACCGTCTACCAGCTGACTGCGGCCGGCCGTCAGACCCTGCTCGACTGGATGCACGACATGCTGGCCCGGCCGGCCAGGGACTTTCCCGAGTTTCCCGCGGCGCTGGCGTTCCTCCCCCTGCTTGAGCCTGCCGACGCCGCCGCCCAGCTCGAGGCGCGGGCCGTCAGCCTGGAACGCGAGCTGGCCAGGCTGGCGGACGGGCTGGCCGCCGCGGCGAGCTTCCTGCCGCGCGTCTTCGTTGTCGAGGACGAGTACCGCATCGCGCTGCTGCGCACGGAGCTTGACTGGGTCCGGTCGCTGGCCAGCGAGCTCAGGGACGGCCGGCTCGGCTGGACCGATGAGTCGATCCGCGAGTTCGCGGACGGCCCGCCGCCGCCCGCCGGCTGACCAGGCAAGCCGGGCGAGCCGGGCGGGCGGTCAGTCCAGGACGGCGCGGATCGACGCGGACAGGGCCGCGGGGACGTCCTCGACGAGCCGGTGCCTGCCGTCGCGCACAACGTCGCTGCCGCTCACCACGACATGACGGACGTCGGCCGCGGTCGCCGCGAAGATGACGGACTCCAGCGCGGTGGCCGGCCCGGTTCCGGCCAGCCGGGGGCCGTCAAGCGCGACGGTCACCAGGTCGGCAAGCGCGCCCGGCACGATTTCGCCCGCGTCCGGCCAGCCCAGGCAGGCGTGCCCGGCCGCGCTGGCCGCCCAGGCCAGCTCCGCGGCGGTGAAATGGCCGCGCCGCTGGGTGGCCAGCCGCTCGCCGAGCTCGACTCGCCTGGCCTCCTCGAAAAGGTCGATCACGGCCTGGCTGTCGGTGCCCAGGCTCAGCTCGCAGCCGGCCGACGCCAGCGCACGGGCCGGCCCGATGCCGTCGGCCAGGTCGGCTTCGGTCGTCGGGCAGAAACAGGCGCAGGCCCGGCTGCCGCCGAGCAGGCCGATGTCCCGGCCGGCCAGGTGCGTCGCATGCACCACGGTCGTGCGCGGGCCGAGCGCCCCGGCGGCGTACAGCACCTCGGCCGGCGTCATCCGGTAGGCGGCCAGGCACGCCAGGTTCTCCGCGGTCTGCTCCGACAAGTGCGCGTGCAGCGGCGCGCCGTAGTGCTGCGCCCAGGCGACCACCGGATGCAGCTGGTCCGGCGGCACCGCCCGGACGGAATGGATGGCCGCGCCGACCCTGGCCAGCGGGCCGAGCATGCCGTGGGAGTCGGCGCCGAGCGCCCCGGCCCTTGCCGCCCAGCCGTCCGCGTCGCCGTCGCCGAACCGCAGCTGCGGGACGGCCAGCGGCAGCGGCGAGCCGCCGGAGTCGAGTCCGCCGGACAGGTAGCAGGTGTCGAGCAGCGTGATCCGGATGCCTGCCTCGGCGGCCGCGGCGATGAGCGCCTTGCCCAGCTCGTTCGGGTCGGCATACCGGGTGCCGCCCTGGCCGTGGTGCAGGTAGTGGAACTCGCCGACGCAAGTGATCCCGGCCAGTGCCATCTCGGCGTAGACCGCCCTGGCCAGGGCCAGGTAACTGGCCGGGTCCAGGCGGGCGGCCAGCTGGTACATCCGGTCTCGCCAGGTCCAGAACGTGCCCTCGCCCGCCTGGGTGATCCCGCGCAGCGCGCGGTGGAATGCGTGCGAGTGCGCGTTCGCCAGGCCGGGCAGGGTGAGGCCGGGGAGACGGGTCGCGGCCGGGGCGGCAGCCGGCGGCGTCCCCGGAGTGACCGCGGTGAACCGGTCGCCGGCCGCCTCGATCAGGACGTCAGGCACGACGCCGAGGCCGGGCAGCCAGGCCAGCTCGGCGTGCCACCGGCGGCCGGTCACCGGCTGGCCAGTTCCTCGAGCACGGCGGCCAGGGCCAGCACGCCGGCCTCGCAGTCGGCCGGCTCGGCGTGCTCGGCCGGCGCGTGCGAGACACCGGACGGGTTGCGGACGAACAGCATCGCGGTCGGCAGCCGGGCAGCGAGTATGCCGGCGTCGTGACCGGCGCCGGTAGGCAGCGTGGGCGCCGTGATGCCGCGGGCCGCAAGCGCGGCGGCCAGCCTGTCCCGCAGTCCCGGATCGAAGTCCACCCGCGGCGTGAACGACTCGCGCCGGATGTCGCACCGCCCGCCGTGCCTGCCCGCCTCGCGCTCGGCGGCGAGCCGGATCCCGGCCAGCACCGAGTCGAGCGCCGCCTCCTGCGGGGCCCTGGCGTCCAGCCAGGCCGACACCGACGAGCTGATCGCGTTGACTGCCCCCGGGGAGGCGATGACCCTGCCGAACGTGGCCAGGCCGCCGTGCTCGGCCGCGACCTGCCTGGCGGAGAGCACGGTGGCGGCGAACGGCAGCATCGGATCACGCCGGTCCTCGAGCCGGGTGGTGCCCGCGTGATCGGCCCGGCCGGTGAAGTCAAGCCGCCAGCGGCCGTGCGCCCAGATGGCCTCGGCGATCCCGACCGCCGCGCCTGCGCCGGCCAGCGCGCTGCCCTGCTCGACATGCAGTTCGACGAAGGCGCCGAGGCGGGCCAGGAGTTCGTCATCGGGGCCGATGCCGCCGGGGTCGAGCCCGGCCGCCGTCATCGCCTGCGCCAGGCTCACCCCGCTGGCGTCCCGCAGGTCGCGTGCCGTGTCCGGGGCGACAGCGCCGGTGAGCAGCCGGCTGCCCAGGCAGGCCAGGCCGAACCTGCCGCCCTCCTCCTCGGTAAACGCGCCGACGACGATCGGCCTGGCCGGGACGAAGCCGCGCGCCCGGAGCAGGTCGATCGCGGCGAAGGCGGACACTATCCCGAGCGGGCCGTCGAAGGCACCGCCGTCCGGCACCGAGTCCAGGTGGCTGCCGGTGGCGATGGCACCGGCAGGAGATCCGGGCGAGTCCCACCATGCCCACAGGTTGCCGTTGCGATCACAGTCGGCTCGGAGTTCCCGTTTCAGCGCATGGTCCTTAAACCATGTGCGGCAGGCCGAGTCCGCTTCGGTCCAGGAGAAACGCCGGTAACCGCCGGTTGGCGGATAGCGGCCAAGAGGGAGCAGTGATGCCCAGAGGTCGGCGAAGGGCACGTCGCTCCCCTTCCAGATCGTCCAGCCCGCCGGGCCGGCCCATCATGGGCGGCGGGCAACCCCGCAATACATGATCCGCGACCCGTCGCTGTCCGCGGTCGCCGGGTCCTCCGCATCCCATAAGCCGAGGTGGCAGAGCACCTGGCCGGCCCCCTGGTAGGGCTTGACGAGCTCAAGCCCGGCGAAGAAACGCTCCTGCTCGGCCATGGACCGCGGGTAGATCTGCTCGGTCGCGCGGGCGTACAGCGCACGCGCCGCCTGCACCATGCCGGGCGGCAGCTTTTCGTAGGTACCGTGCGACAGCGCCAGGTAGCTGCCCGGCGCCAGCGCGGTCACGTACTGCTTGACCAGTCCCCATGGATCCGAGGTGTCGGCGACGAAGTGCAGCACCGCCGTCATCAGCAGGCCGGCTCGGCGAAGTCGATCAGCGCCCGCAGGTCGGGATGGGCCAGCAGGGTGCCGGGGTCGCGCAGGTCGGCGGTGATCAGCCGGGTACTGCGCTGGTCGGTGAGCAGCCCGCCGGCCTGCGCGGCGACCATCGGGTCGATGTCGACGTAGACCACCCGGGCCGCCGGGGCGACCTCGACCAGCACCTGGTGGGTGTTGCCCGCGGTGGGCAGCCCGGAGCCGATGTCGATGAACTGGCGCACGCCGCGCCTGGCGATCCAGCGGGCGGCCCGCTGGTGGAAGCCCCGGTTCGCCCAGGCCATGTCGGAGAGCTCGGGCATGACCAGCCGCAGCCGGTCGGCCGCTGTCCGGTCAACATCGAAGTTGCTCGTGCCGCCCAGGTAGTAGTCGTATAACCGGGCCGGCGACGGCCGGGTCGCGTCCACGCCCTCGGGCACCTGCCCGGCAACGCCCGTTGCGCCTCCAGGGCAGACGTATGCCTACATTCCGGTATGCCCCGTACGCGCATCGTGAAGGCTATCGCGGTTACCGGTTGGCTACTATTCGGGGCCGGCCTCATTCATCGGCACCCGCACGCCGCGCGCGACAGCGACCTGGGTGGCCTCGTCGTAACCGGCGTCGGCGTGCCTGATCACGCCCATGCCCGGGTCGTTCGTGAGCACCCGTTCCAGTTTCTGCGCCGCGAGCGCGGTGCCGTCGGCCACGCACACCTGGCCGGCGTGGATCGACCGGCCGATGCCGACGCCGCCGCCGTGATGGATGCTCACCCAGCTGGCGCCGGAAGCGGTGTTGACCAGCGCGTTGAGCAGCGGCCAGTCGGCGATCGCATCCGAGCCGTCGGCCATCGACTCGGTCTCCCGGTACGGCGACGCGACCGAGCCGCAGTCCAGGTGATCACGGCCGAGCACGATCGGCGCCTGCACGTCACCCCGCTCGACCAGCTCGTTGAAGCGCAGGCCGGCCAGGTGCCGCTCGCCGTAGCCGAGCCAGCAGATCCGGGCCGGCAGGCCCTGGAAGTGCACCTTCTGGCTGGCCATCCGGATCCACCTGGCCAGCGCCTCGTTGGCAGGGAAAAGGTCGAGCATCGCCCGGTCGGTCGCGGCGATGTCGGCCGGGTCGCCGGACAGCGCCGCCCAGCGGAACGGGCCCCTGCCCTCGCAGAACAGCGGCCTGATGTAGGCGGGGACGAAGCCGGGGAAGGCGAATGCCCGCTGGTAGCCGGCCAGTTCCGCCTCGCCCCTGATCGAGTTGCCGTAGTCGAACACCTCGGCGCCGCGGTCGAGGAAGCCGACCATCGCCTCGACGTGCGCGGCCATCGACTCCCTGGCCCGGCGGGTGAACCCGGCCGGGTCCTCGGCGCGCAGCGCGCCCATGTCCTCGAACGCGACGCCGCTGGGCAGGTAGGTCAGCGGGTCGTGCGCCGACGTCTGGTCGGTGACGATGTCAACCGGGGCGCTGATCGCGAGAAGCTCAGGGACGATGTCGGCGGCGTTGCCGAGCAGCCCGATGGAGAGCGGCTCGGCGGCGTCCCTGGCGGCGGTGGCGCGCCGGATCGCATCGGCGATGTCGTCGGCCGCGACGTCCAGGTAGCCGTGCTCGATCCGGCGGGCGATCGCGCGCGGGTCGCAGTCGATGCAGATCGCCACGCCGCCGTTCATCGTGACGGCGAGCGGCTGCGCGCCGCCCATCCCGCCAAGACCGGCAGTCAGCGTGATCGTGCCGGCCAGCGAGCCGCCGTACCGCTTGGCCGCGATCGCGGCGAACGTCTCGTAGGTGCCCTGCAGGATGCCCTGGGTGCCGATGTAGATCCAGGACCCCGCCGTCATCTGGCCGAACATGGTCAGCCCGAGCGACTCGAGCCGCCGGAACTCTTCCCAGGTGGCCCACTGCGGCACCAGGTTGGAGTTGGCGATCAGCACTCGCGGCGCCCATTCGTGGGTGCGGAACACGCCGACGGGCTTGCCGGACTGGACGAGCAGCGTCTCGTCCTGTTCCAGGCCCTGCAGCGAGCGGACGATCCCGTCGAAGGCCGCCCAGCTGCGGGCCGCCCGGCCGGAGCCGCCGTAGACGATGAGCTGGTCCGGGTGCTCGGCGACCTCCGGGTCGAGGTTGTTCATCAGCATCCGCATGGCCGCCTCCTGCGGCCAGCCCTGGCAGGACAGGCTGGTGCCGCGGGGCGCCCGGACCGGGCGGGGGCCGGATGGTGCCGGTGCTTGCGGGCCGGGCGAATGCGGGCCGGGCGAATGCGAGGCTGTCAACGCTGGCTCCTCGTCAGGTCGGAGACGGGATGCGCGGCTGGCCGCAGTGCTACGTCGCAGCGGCTGGCCGCGGTGCGGCCATGGCCGCGGCAGGCTGCGCCGCTGCCATCGCCTCATCATCTCTGGTCAGGCCGCCCGGCGTGGTCCCGGGGCAGCTGTCGGCAGGTTCGCTGCGGCAGCCGGCCAGGGAGCCCGGAGCGGCTACGCTCGTCGGATGCCCGTGAGCAACGCGACCGATGGCTTCCGGCTCGCCTATGACCGGGCCGGCGACGGGCCGCCCGTGCTGCTGCTGCACGGCTGGCCGGGTGACCGGACTGACTACCGGCAGGTGGTTCCCCGGCTCGGCGGGCTGCACGTTGTCGCTCCCGACCTGCGCGGGTTCGGCGAGTCAGACAAGCACCCGCTCGACCCGGCGGCCGCCTACTCAGCCGCCGCCCAGGCCCGCAGCGTCGTCGCCCTGATCGATGAACTCGGCCTGCGCGGCGTCGTGCTCGCGGGCTACGACATCGGCAGCCGCATCGCGCAAGAGGTCGCCGCCGCCCGGCCTGACCTGCTCCGCGGCCTGGTCCTCGCCCCGCCGCTGCCCGGCATCGGCACCCGGGTGCTCGGCGCCGACGCGCAGCGCGAGTTCTGGTACCAGTCCTTTCACCAGCTCGCCGTGGCTGATCGGCTCATCGACGGGAAGCCCGGCGCCGTGCGCGCGTACCTCGCGCACTTCTGGTCGCACTGGTCGGGGCCCTCGTTCCAGTTGCCGGCCGAGGACCTCGACCGGCTGGCGCGGCACTATGCCCCGGCTGGCGCGTTCACCGCGTCCATCGCGTGGTACCGGTCCAGTTCCGGCACGGTCGCCCGGTCGCTGGCCGAGCAGGCGCCTTCGCCGGCTGACCGGATCCGGGTACCGGCGCGGGTGCTCTGGCCGCAGCACGATCCGCTGTTCCCGCTCGGATGGTCGGACCGGCTCGCGGAGTTCTTTGACGACGCCCGGCTCCGGGTGCTGCCGTCGGCCGGTCATTTCTCGCCGCTTGAGGCACCGGATGCCTTCGCTGCCGAGATCCGGGCGGCAGCGGTCGGCTGACCGGCGCCGCGAGTAAGCCGGGCGGGGTCAGCGGGCGGCTGCCGCGTCCAGCAGAATGCCGGCCGCCTCGCGCGCGGCGGCGGCCGCGGCGGGGTCGCGGTCCATGTTCCCGGCGACGCTCGCTCCGTCGTAGAGCAGCTCCAGCTGCCGGGCCAGGCGATCCGGGTCGGCGGCGCCCGCCGCCTGGGCAAGCTCCGCGAACAGTCCGCGCAGCCAGGCGCGGGACTGGCCGGACACCTGGACGGCCGCGCTGCCGGGGCTGGCCTCGGCGCTGGCATTGACGAAAGCGCAGCCGCGGAATCCCGGCTGCGCGATCGACTCGCCCAGCACGTCGAACACGCCGAGGAGGCGATCCCTCGGGTTGTCGTAGCGGGCCAGGCCCCTCGCCAGGCGCTGCTGCCTGGCTACCTGCCGGGCGGTCAGATAGGCCCGGATGAGCTCCTCTTTGCTGCCGAAGACGGCGTAGAGGGTTGCCTTGGCCACCCCGGCCCGCTCGATCACCCGGTCGATGCCGACGGAATGCACGCCACCCTCGTAGAACAGCTCGTCGGCGGCGGCCAGCAGCCGGTCGCGCGCCGAGAGCCGGGCTGGGGCCTGAACTGACATGCCTTGACAATAACAGACAGGTCTGTCTATTGTCACTACGGCAGACAGACTTGTCTGTTCAAAGCGTCGCCAGCTCTGCCAGCTCCGCCCGAGAGAGGTTCCGTACCGTCAGCCCGTGAGCCCGTCAGTTCCGTCGAGAGAAAGTCCGATGACATCCTTGTCTGCCGCCCCCGCCCGCTGCCCGGATACCGAGGGCCCGGCCGCATCCGCATCCGCATCCGCGTCCGCGTCCGCGTCTGCGTCTGCGGACCTGGCCGGGCGGCGCGGGGTGCCGCGCGCCCAGACCTGGCGCCTGTCACAGCCGGCCGCCTTCGCGACCATCACCGCGATCTTCGTGCTCTTCGCCGCGGCGGCCAGCGCCCCGTCGCCGCTGTATGTCGTTTACCAGCAGGAGTGGGGCTTTTCCGGCACGACGCTCACGCTCGTCTTCGCCGTGTACGTGCTGGCGCTGATCGTGTCGCTGCTGGTCCTGGGTGCTCTTTCCGATCACGTCGGCCGACGGCCGGTGCTCGCGGCCGCGATCGCGCTTGAAGCGGTAGCGCTTGCGGCATTCATCGCCGCCGGCGATGTCCCGGCGCTTATTCTCGCCCGGGTGCTGCAGGGCTTCGCCACCGGCGCCGCCCTGACAACGCTCGGCGCCACGCTGGTGGACCTGAACCCGCCGCACGCACCGGGCCGCGCTGGTGTCGTCAACGGCATCGCGCCGATCGGCGGGCTGGCACTCGGCGCACTCGGCTGCGGTGCACTCGTGCAGTTCGCGCCCGCGCCCACGCGCTTCGTCTACGTGCTGCTGCTCGCCGGGATGGGCCTGGCCGCGCTGGTGGTGGCCGCCATGCCGGAGACCTCGGCCCGGCGGCCCGGTGGCCTGGCGTCACTTGCCCCGCGGCTCGGCGTGCCGGCCCGGCTTCGCCCCGACGTCCTGGCGCTGGTCCCGATCCTGGTGGCCAGCTGGGCGCTCGGCGGCCTCTACCTGTCCCTCGGCCCGTCGGTCGCGGCGAGCCTGTTCGGCCTCAGCAGCCACCTCATCGGCGGCCTTGTCGTCACTCTGCTGTGCGGGACGGGCGCGGTGGCCGCGTTCGCCCTGCGGGCCTGGCGGCCCGACCGGATACTGGCCGTCGGTGCCATCCTGCTGACCGCGGGGATGGCGCTGACCCTGGCCGGAGTCGAGGCGCACAACGTGACGCTGGCCGGGGCCGGCACCATCGTCGCCGGGATCGGCTTCGGCGCATCCGCTCTCGCCTGCTTCGGTACGCTGGCCCGGCTGGCCGCCCCGGCCGAGCGCGGCGAGCTGTTCGCGGTTGCCTACCTCATCGCCTACCTGGCCTTCAGCCTGCCCGCGGTGCTGGCCGGCCTGGCCAGCACATCCTTCGGATTGCACGCGACCGCGCTCGTCTACGGCGTGGCTGTCGCTGTCCTCAGCCTGACCGCGCTTGCTGCCCAGCGCACTCGCGCTGCCCGGCTGCGTCAGGGCTGAGCGAGGGCGGGCCCGGTCAGGTCAGGGCCGGTCAGGGCCGGTCACGACAGGGCCGGTCACGACAGGGCCGGTCACGACAGGGCCGGTCACGACAGGGCCGGTCAGGGCCGGTCACAGCCGGTCACGGCCGGTCAGGGCAGGGCCAGCAGGATGCCTCTGATGTCGGCGGCAGACGGGCGGCGTGGGGTGTTGGCCAGCACCTCGTCGTCCAGCGCATCCGCGGCGATCTGGTCGAAGTCCCCGGTGGCGATCCCGAACCCGGCCAGCGTGTGTGCCATCCCGAGCTTGTCGCGCAGGCTGGTGATGCCGTCGATGACGGCGGCTGCGTCCCGGCCCGCGGGCTGGCCGCTGGCGGCGACGCCGGCGGCAACGGCGATATCCTCGAAGCGCCCTTCGCAGGCCGGGAGATTAAAGCCGAGCACCTGCGGCAGCAGCATGGTGAGCGCCACGCCGTGCGGCACGTTGAACCGCCCGCCAAGCGAATGGCCGATCGCATGGCAGATGCCGAGGCCGGTGGATGCCATCCCGATTCCGGCCATGTGCGCGGCCAGCAGCATCTGCGACCTGGCTTCCAGATCCGTGCCGTCCGCGCAGGCCCGCGGCAGGTTCGCGGTGATCATCCGGATCGCCTGCAGCGCGATCCCGTCCGACCAGGGATTGGCGCGGATGGACAGGTAGGACTCAAGCGCATGGGTCAGGGCGTCCATGCCGGTAGCTGCGGTAGCCGCAGCCGGCAGCCCGATGCTCAGCTCCGGGTCGAGAATCGCGGCTGCCGGCATCGTGCTGGCATGACCCAGGTAGAATTTCCGCCGCGTCGCCGTGTCGGTCACCACCCCGAAGGCGTTCGTCTCCGCGCCGGTTCCCGCCGTGGTCGGGAGCGCGACGATCGGCAGCGCGGGCCGGGTGAACTCGCCGCGGTAGTCCAGGCTCCGGTCCCGCTGCGGGTTGACGGCGGCGAGCGCGATGCCCTTGGCCGCATCGATCGGCGACCCGCCGCCGACCGCCACGAGCACGGCGCTGCCTGCCGCCGCCTGGACCTCCGCCACGGCGCTGGCCCCCGCCGCGATATCAGCGGTGGTCGGGTTGGAATGGACCCCGCTGAACACGCTGACCGGAAGGCCGGCCGCGATGAGCACGTCCGTGACCGCCGCGATGACCGGAGTCGCGGCCAGCCCGGGGTCGGTCACGACGACTGCCGCCAGGCCGCCGGTCCCGGTCCCGGCCCCGGTCCCGGTGCCGGTGCCGGTGCCGGTCCCGGTGCCGGTGCCGGTGCCGGTCCCGGTGCCGGTGCCGGTGCCGGTGCAGCGGACGATGCCGGGCAGCTTGCTGATGGCGCCGGCGCCGAAGAAGGCCCTGGGCGTCGGGGTTATGGCGATCTCGGCGTGGGCGACGGCTGAGAGCATGGCTACTCCTCGGGCTGTCCGGCCTGGTCCTCGGGCTGTCCGGCCTGGTCCCACGGGCGGCTGGGCGGGTTATGTCAGGGCAGCGCCCACCGGGCGGCAGCGTCCTCGTCGATCTCTGCGCCGAGGCCAGGTGTATCCGGCACGTTCAGGTATCCGTCGGCGTCGATGTGCACCGGACGGGCCAGGAAGAAGTCCCGCCGCTGCTCGGTCCAGCCGGGCGGGTCATAGGGGAACTCCAGGTACGGCCCGCCGCCGACGCCGGTGACGACGTGCAGGTTCGCCAGCAGGCCGAGCCCGTTTGTCCAGGTATGCGGGGTGAACCACCGGTTGCGGAGCTGGGCAACCTCGGCCACGGTCCGCGACCTGAGCAACCCGACCGAGAGCACGACGTCGGGCTGGACGACGTCAAGCGCGCCCGTTGCGAGCGCGTCGAGCAGCTCCCCCGGGGTGCGCGCCATCTCGCCGCCGCCCACCCGGATGCCGACCTGCTCCCTGAGTACCCGCATGCCGTCAAGGTCAGCGGCCGGCAGCGGCTCTTCCAGCCACAGCACGCCAAGCTCGCGCAGCTCGACGGCGAGGCGGCGGACCGCCGCTACGTCGAGCGCGGCTGAGACGTCGCCGGCCATCCGCCACCACTGATTGAGGTCCACCATGATCGCGAAGTCAGCGCCGACAGCCTGCCTGACGGCATGCACGGCCGCCAGGCCGGCCGCGCGTCCTCCCGGCCGATGCGGATCTTCACCGCGCGGAAGCCTGCCTCCTTTGCCGCCACCGCCGCATCCGCCCGCTCGTCCGGGCTCCTGGTCTCGCCGAACGAGGCGTAAGCGGGAATGCGCTTGGATGCCCCGCCGAACAGGGCAGACACCGGCTGACCTGCTGCCTTGCCGATGATGTCCCAGAGCGCCGCCTCCAGCGGCCAGTACCGGCCGGCGTGAAAGCTGATCGTCTCGATCACCGCGACGTGATGAACGATCTCCCGGGGATCCCGGCCAAGGAACAGGTCCTGGTAGGCGGCGAAGCCGTCCATAGTGTCACCGGAGCCGTAGCCGGTGATGCCCACGTCGGTATGGACGCGGACCAGGGTTGCGTCGAAGTGACGGCGCGGCACCGGGTCCCAGGCTGCGCGGAACGGCGGGTCGAGGGGCAACCGCATCCGGTCCAGCCGGATCGCGGTGATTTTCACCGCGCCGCTGCCAGGGCGCCCGACGTGACCGGCCTGCCGTCCCGCATGACCACGAGAGTAACGGCAGCGGACGGCCTGCCCAGGCCCCAGGCCCCAGGCCCCGCGCCGCTGGCCCGGCCCATGGCCCGGCCCATGGCGGCGCCGCGCCGTGACCGGCGCGGCGCCACGTCGTGACCGGCGCCGTGGCCCGGCGCGCCGCCTGCTTCCCTGGCCTCAGCCGGGGAACGCTTCTGTTGTGAATTAGCATCGTTGACTGCATGCAGCGTTCACCCGCGGGAAACTAAATGATCACGGCCAGAGTTTCCGACCAGTATGGTGGGTTTTGGCCAAGGCGTCGAGGGAGTCGAGGGAGGGGTCGCGTGACCACGTACCTTCTCCGGCGCCTAGGGCTTGCGCTCATCACGCTCTGGCTGCTCAGTCTCATCGTCTTCTTCGCTTGTCAGGTATTGCCCGGAGATCCTGGCCGCGCGATTCTCGGCCCGCTGGCCGCCCCGGACGCCGTGCGGGTCCTCGATCACCAGCTCGGCGTCGACCGGCCCCTGCTCACCCAGTACTGGAGCTGGATTACCGGGTTGCTGCGTGGCGACATGGGCCTGTCTTACCAGTTCCGAACCCCGGTCGAGCCGTTCATCCAGGCTGCCCTGGTGAACTCGCTGAAGCTGGCTGCACTGGCGTTCGTAATCGTCGTGCCGCTCGGCATCATCGGCGGAGTCGTCGCGGCGCTCAACGCCGGCCGGGGCACCGACCGGGTCATCTCGGTCACCGGCCTGTCGGCCACGACCGTGCCCGAGTTCGTGTCCGGAATCGTTCTCATCATCATCTTCGGTGTCGAGCTCAAGTGGTTCCCGGTCTCGGCCTCGGCTGGCGCGGGAGCGTCACCGCTCACCCAGCTAGATCATCTGATCCTGCCCGCGATCCCGCTCGTGCTGATCCTGTTCGGCTACATCGCCCGCATGGCCAGAGCCGGCACGATCGAAGCGCTCGAGTCCGATTACGCGCGGACAGCGACGCTGAAGGGCCTCAGGCGGCCGGTGGTGATCCGGCGGCACATTCTGCGCAACTCGCTGCTCCCAACGATCACCGTCGTCGCCACCCAGACCGGGTATCTGATCGGCGGGCTGATCATCGTGGAGACGCTCTTCAACTACCAGGGGCTCGGGAAGCTGATCTTCCAGGCAGCCCAGGCGAAGGACTTCGCGATGCTCGAGGCCGGCGTTCTCGTCATCGGCATCGTGTACATGGTGGCCACCCTCATCGCGGATGTGCTTTACACGCTGCTCAACCCGCGGCTGCGCCTCGGGAGTACCGAATGATCGGGGCTACGGGGCCGCCGGCCGCTCAGGTGGTGGTCGCGCACGCGCCCCGGCGTGGCCAGTCGACGGCCTGGCGGCTGATACTGCGCAAGCCGACGTTTATCGCCGGCGCGGTAATCTTGCTGTTCTGGATCGTCTGCGCAGTGTTTGGCCGCACGATCGCCCCGCACGATCCCTTCGTCCAGCAGCTGCTGGCCACCAACTTCCCGCCTTCTTCGGCGCACTGGTTCGGAACCGACCAGCTCGGCCGCGACGTGCTTTCGCGGGTCATCGTCGGCGCCAGGGACATCCTCGTCATCGCCCTGCTTGCCACCCTGCTCGGCACCGTGCTCGGCACGGCGCTCGGCCTTGTCATGGGCTATCTCGGCGGCGCTATCGACTTGCTGGTCAGCCGTGTCGTAGAGGCGGTGCTGGCGCTGCCGATCATAGTCGTTGCATTCTTGTTCGTCGTCGCGCTCGGCCCGTCCACGGTGACGATCACCGTCGTCATCGGGTTCGTGTTCGCTCCGCTGATCGCGCGCACCGTCCGTTCTGCAGTCCTGGTGGAGAGCCAGCTCGACTACCTGTCCTCCGCTCGCCTGCTCGGCGAGAAGGCGCCGCACATCATGTTCGTCGAGATCCTGCCGAACGTCGTACCTGCCATCCTGGTCGAGTTCACGGTGCGGCTCGGATACGCCGTTTTCACCATCGCGAGGGCTGTCGTTCCTCGGTTTCGGGGTGCAGCCGCCAACTCCCGACTGGGGGGCAGATATCGCGGCCAATTACGGAGTGCTTCCGGCCGGCTACTGGTGGGAGACGCTGTTCGCGGCGCTCGCCATCGCCTCATTGGTGGTGGGGGTCAACCTGGTCACCGATTCCATCGAGCAAGTGCTCGCCTCGTGACCGTCGCCGATATGACGCCCGCCCCGGGCGCGGCGGGCGGCACGAGCCCGGCGCTCGTGGTCGAGCACATGGACGTCACCTACCGGGTACGCGAGCAGGACCGGCTTGCGCTGCGCGACGTCTCGTTCCAGATCGGGCGTAACGAGTCCTACGGGCTCGTCGGGGAGTCGGGATCGGGCAAGTCAACGGTGGCGCTCGCCCTCACCAGGTACCTGCCGCGCAACGGCCGGGTGAGCGCAGGATCGATCAGCATCAACGGGATCGATCCGCTGGCCCTGGGCGAGACAGCGCTGCGCGAGCTGCGGGCCCGCACCGTGTCGATGGTCTACCAGGAGCCAGGGCGGGCGCTGAACCCGTCGATCCGGGTTGGCCGCCAGGTCGCCGAGGTCTACGAGATCGCCGGCCTGGACCGGAAAACGGCGCTTGAGCGCACCGAGGCCATGCTCCGCAAGGTGCAGATCTCCGACCCTGGCCGGGTCATGGAGCGGTACCCGCACCAGCTTTCCGGCGGGATGGCGCAGCGAGCCGTCATCGCCATGGCGCTTGCCGCCGAGCCGTCGCTGCTCATCCTCGACGAGCCGACGACCGCGCTTGATGCGACCGTCGAGGCCGAGGTCCTCGACCTGGTAGCGGGCCTGCGCGACGAATTCGACACCTCGGTACTTTTCATCAGCCACAACCTCGCCGTGATCGCCAAGATGTGCGACCGGGTCGGCGTGCTGTACGCCGGCGAACTGATCGAGGAGGGCGCCGCCCGCGAGGTGTTCGACCAGCCGCGGCACCCGTACACGGTCGGCCTGCTGCGCTGCATACCCCGGCGCGGCCAGCGGAAGGATCACGGGCGGCTGGACACGATTCCCGGCTTCCTGCCGCCGCCCGGTCACACCCTGACCGGATGCATCTTCGCCCCGCGCTGCCCGATCGCCGAGGAGCAGTGCCGGGCCGCTGCGCCGCCAGCCTTCCCGATCAGCGCGACCCGCAGCTCGCGCTGCTACCTGCACGAGCAGACGGCGGAACTGCCCAGGAACACCCCCGTTGATGTGCAGCTGGCCTCGCACCGCGACGCCACCATGCCGGTAGTGCGGCTGGACAGCGTGTCGAAGACCTTCAACCAGGGCGGCGAAACCGTCAAGGCGCTGGTCGGGGTGAACCTCAGCCTGGAACAGGGCGAGACGCTCGGGCTGGTCGGCGAGTCCGGCAGCGGCAAGACGACCCTGGCGCGAGTGCTGCTCGGCCTCATCGCGGCGGACGAGGGCTCGGCCGTCGAGCTCGAGGACAAGAAGCTTGCGCCCGATGCCCGCCGTCGCCCGCGGGAGCAGCTGAAGGCGCTGCAGATCGTCTTCCAGAACCCTGACTCGGCGCTCAACCGCCGCCATACAGTCCGGCGCCTGATCAGCAGGCCGCTGTCCAGGCTGGCCGGGCTGTCTGGCGCCCGGCTGCGCGAGCGGCTCGCCGACCTGGTCAAATCGGTGCGGATGGAGGAGCGTCACCTGAGCCTCCGCCCGACCCAGCTATCCGGCGGGCTCAAGCAGCGGGTGGCGATCGCGCGCGCCTTCGGCGGCGGGCCGAGGATCGTGGTCTGTGACGAGCCGACGTCCGCGCTTGACGTGTCGGTGCAGGCGGCGATACTCAACCTGCTGGTGGACCTGCAGGCCAAGGAGCAGGTGACCTACCTGTTCATCTCGCACGACCTCGGCCTCGTGCGCTACCTGTCGGACCGGATCGCGGTGCTCTACCTGGGCCGGATCATGGAGCTCGGGCCGGCCGAAACGGTCTTCGCCGGGCCGCACCACCCGTACACCGAGGCCCTGCTTTCGGCGGTGCCGAGCCTGGACGGGCTGCACACCGAGCGGATCCGGCTATCGGGCGAGATACCGTCCGCGGCCGACCCGCCGTCAGGCTGCGTCTTCCATACGCGCTGCCCGCGGCGGCTGGCCAGCGGCGTATGCGAGTCGACCGAGCCGCCGCTGGTCGAGGTCGCGCCCGGCCACCTGATGAGCTGCCACATTCCGATCGACGAGCTGCAAACCCTACAGCGCAACGGGCGGGTGCCGTGACAAGCGCGGGCCCTGGGCATAGGTTTTTCGAATCGCGCCGCTCGGCGCGGTCCTGAGGGAGGATCCCATTGAACGTTGATCACGGTCGGCTCGACCATTTGCGCGCGGGCCACGGAGCGGTCGAGAACCACGTCATCGACGAGTTCGTGGCCGGACGGCTGTCACGCCGGGATTTCCTGAGGCGCGGCGCGGTTGTCGGGATATCGGTCCCGGTGCTCGGCGCGGTGCTGTCCGCGTGCGGCAGCTCGAGCCCGGCACCGTCGAGCAGCGCAAGCAGCAGCGCGCCAGCGGGCGCCGCGGGCGCGACCATCAAGGCCGGGATCGTGGTGCCGACGGCCGCGATCGACCCGCTGACGGTGGCCGACCAGGGCGGCCTGGACATGCTCGCGCAGACCGGCGAGTACCTCTGCCTGTCCGACCAGCACCTGATGCTGCGTCCGGTGCTGGCCGAGAGCTGGACGCCCAACTCCAGCGCTGACGTCTGGACGTTCAAGATCCGCCAGGGCGTCAAGTTCCACGGCGGCGCGCCGCTGACCGCCGACGACGTCGTGTACACCTACAAGCTGCACACCAACCCGAAGAAGGGGTCGAACGCGCTGTCCGCCTTCGGCGGCGTGCTCAGCCCGTCCGGCGTCAAGAAGGTCGACCAGTTCACCGTCGAGTTCCACCTTCAGGCCCCGAACGGCAACTTCCCCTACCTGACATCATCCGACAACTACAACATGATCATCCTGCCGAACGGCTATGACCCGGCCAAGTGGCAGAGCACGTTCATCGGCACCGGGCCGTTCGTGCTGAAGAGCTACACGCCAAAGCAGGGCGCCTCGTTCACCAGGAACGAGCAGTACTGGGGCGCCAAGGCGCTGCCCGCGGCCACCGAGTTCACCTTCTACGACAGCCAGACGCCGTCGATCCTCGCGCTGACCGGCGGCACCATCGACGTCATCGGGCAGTTCGCGGTATCCGGCGGCGAGCAGCTGCTCGCGTCCGGTGCCCCGTACAACATCATCAAGCTGAAGTCCAGCGCGCACCGCGAGCTGTCCATGCGCTGTGACAAGGCGCCGTTCACCGACCCGAGGGTGCGCCAGGCGATCGCGCTGACGCTGAACCGGCCGGCGATCGTCCAGGCGCTGTTCAAGGGCTACGCCGACCTCGGCAACGACAGCCCGTTCGCGCCGGTCTTCCCTTCGACCAACACCAGCATCGCGCAGCGCGCGCTGAACGTGGCCAAGGCGAAGTCGCTGATGTCGGCCGCCGGGCACTCTTCCGGTTTCAGCACGCAGCTGGTCACCGAGCAGTTCCTCGAGATCCCGCAGTATGCCCAGATCGTGGCGCAGGCGGCGAAGAGTATCGGGGTGACCATCAAGCTGAAGGTGGAGAGCTCGTCGGCCTACTACGGCAAGGCAACGTTCGGGAACTCCGACTGGCTGGACGCCACCATGAGCCTGGTCGACTACGGGCACCGCAGCGTGCCGAACGTGTTCCTCACCGCGCCGCTCGAGACCACCAACGCCAAGACCGGCACGGGCCCGTGGAACGCGGCTCACTTCAGCAACACGCAGTACGACAACCTGGTCAAGCAGTACATCGCCGCCGTCGACCTGAACAGCCAGCGCAACATCGCCGGAAAGATCGAGACCCTGCTGCTGGACCAGACACCCATCATCTTCGGCTACTTCTACAACTACCTGTCGGCCTCGGCAAAGAACGTGACCGGCACCTACCCGACCGCGATCGGGCACATTTTCCTGAACAAGGCGACCAAGAGCTGACGAATCTTGCGGCACCAGCCGTGCGCGCGGTGCCCGCTGCGGTAGCCGCCCCCGCCGTGCATGCGGCCGGGGCGGCCGCCGTCGGCTCATGACGTCCGCGGCGGAACCGGCGGGGCTGTGGATCCGGTTCCTGTCTGGCCCTGACATCGACGCTCTCGGCCTCTCGAACGCCGACATCGTCGGCGCGGTCGAGCGCGCGGTGCGGGCGCACGGCGAGGGCCGGGTCGTCTTCGAGCCGCGCGTGCACCTGATCCCGGACGGTGGCGGCGCCGGTCATTTCAACGTCCTGCGCGGGCACCTGTGCTCGCCCGCGCCTGGCGTCAGCGGCATCAAGGTGGTCGGCGACTTCGTCGCTAACTACGCCCGCGGCCTGCCCAGCGAGCTCGGCCTGCTGACGCTTTATGACCCGGTCGCCGGTATCCCGCTGTCGATCATGGACGCGACGATGATCACCGCATGCCGGACCGGGGCCATGACCGCGGTCGGCGCCAGGTACCTGGCGCGGCCCGACTCGCGGATACTCGGGCACGTCGGCGCGCGCGGAACGGCCCGGTGGAACGTACTGCTGCTGGACGAGCTGTTCGACTTGGATGAGATACGGGTGACCAGCCGCCGGCCGGAATCCCGCGAGTCATTCGCGCTCGAGCTGGCAGCTGTCACGGACACGCCGATCCGGGTGACCGCCACGGCGGAGGAGGCCTTCGACGGCGCGGACATCCTGGTCGAGGCGTCCAGGCTGACCGAGCCCGCCCCGCTGCTGCGCACCAGCGCGGTCCGGCCCGGCGCGTTCGTCGTTCCCTACGGCACGATCAGCGCCGTCGAGCTTGACCTACTTGACGTGATGGACAAGGTCGTCGTTGACGACTGGCGGGAGGCGCAGTCCGGGAGATTCGGCGCGCTGCGCGCGCACGTCGACAGCGGGCGGCTGACCGCGGAGTCGCTGCACGCAGAGCTCGGCCAGGTCGTCACGGGCGCCCGCCCCGGCCGGGAGCACCCGGCCGAGCGGATCCTGCTGTGGCATCGCGGACTGTCCATCCTTGACGTGGCCGTGGGCCAGCTGATCCTGGACCGCGCCGAGGAAACCGATGCTGGCACGATGATCCGTTACCGCTGATCATGTCTATCCGGACGATCACCGAACCGGCCGACCTGGATGCCGGCCTGATCTGCGCTATAGCGGCCGTGCCGCGGTATGCCGGACAGCGGTGCGCCGAGTGCGACGCGGTGCGCCAGACAGCGGTGCGCCAGACAGCGGTGCGCCACGGCGGACGGCCTGGTGCTGCGGATCGGCCCTGAGCTGCTCGCCGATGTGCAGCGGCGCTGCGACCTTGCCCGCGCGGTGCTGCGCGGCGGCGATCCCGTCTACGGCGTGAACACCGGCATGGGCGCGCTGTCCGGCGTGCGCCTTACCGGCTCGCAGCAGCTCGCGCACCAGCGCAACCTGATGCTGGCCAGGGCGACGGGCGGGCCGCCCTGGCTCGGCGCCGCGGACGTGCGGGCGATCTTCGCGGTCCGGCTGCGCACGTTTCTGGCCGGCGACGCGGGCGTATCCGGCCGGCTGTGCCAGCGGCTGGCGGACTTCCTGAATGTGGGAATCGTCCCGGCGGTGCCGCGCACCGGCGTCGGCAGTGCCGGCGAGATCATCCCGCTTGCGCACGCGTTCGGCCCGCTGGCCGGGATCGGCGAGGTGCTCGGGGCAGGCGGCGGCGTCAGGCCGGCCGCCGAAGCGCTGGCCTCCCGCGCGCTCGGCGAGTTCGCCTTCGGCCCCAAGGAGGGAATCGCGCTGCTGGCCGGGCTGCCCGGCGCAACGGCGCTTGCCGCCCGCCGGGCCGCGGAAGCACGCCTGGTAGCGGCCATGATGGAGGCGGCGGCGGGACTGTCCATCGTCGCGGCCGGGGCGTCCCGCGATCCGTACGCCGCGGCCTGCGCCCGCGGCGACGACATCCTGGCCGGCGTGCTCGGCCGAATCAGGGCGCTCGCCGGTGACCGGCCGGCCTCGGCCGGAGCGCTGCAGGCGCCGGTCTCGTTCCGGGTGGCCGGCCCGGTCCTCACTCAGGTACGCAGGGCCGGCGACGCGCTTACCGCCGCGATCAGCCGCGCGCTGGCCGGCGTCACCGACTCGCCCGCGTTCCTGGACGGCCGGTTCGTCGGCACCGCCGGCTTTCACGGGATCGACCTCGCCGCGCACTGCGATCAGCTCACCGCGGCGATTGCGCACGCGGCCGAGGTCTCCACCGCGCGGCTGCACCGGCTGCTCGACCCGCGGGTCACCGACCTGCCTGCGCAGCTGGCCAGGACACCAGGGCCGGATACCGGCCTGGTGACCGTGCACAAGCGCGCGGCCGGGGAGGTGCACGCGATGCGCCGGCTGGCGATGGCGACCCCGGTCGGCCTGATCGAGACCTCCGGCGGCCAGGAGGACGTGCAGTCGTTCGGCTGGGAGGCCGCCGAGACGCTGCGTGCTGCCCTGCATCATGCGCGCGTCGTCACCGCCTGTGAGCTGCTCGCGGCCGCCCATGCTGTCGCGCTGGCTGGCCGGCCGGTCCCGGCCGGCTGCCGTGACCTGCTCGGCTGGCTGGCCGGCCTGGTCGAGCCGATCGACGCTGACCGGCCGTTCGGCGCGGACATCGAGCGGATAGCCGCAGCACCATGGCCAGGGGCCGGGCCGCAGCCCCGCTGGCCAGCGGGTACCGAAGGGGAATAATGGGTGGTGGCGGCTCGTTGCCGGTTGCCTTAGCGCACGGCGCACCCGCTCCCTTCTCGGCGACCTGGGGGCCAGACACGGAAATCCGAGGCACTGACCAATGAGCCCTGCAAGCGAGGCGCGCGGCGACGTGCCGGGCAGCCCGCGTGATTCAGGCGCGGACCAGGTGCGGGTTCCGGACGGAGACAGGGTGGGACCGGACGGGGCCAGCGCACCGGGACCGGACGGGGCCAGCGCACCGGGACCGGACGGGGCAGGCGCGCCGGGCCCTGCTGACGGCCAGCCATCGGACGATGGGCACGACCATACGCACCGGGACGTATCCGGCGGCTGGCTCCGCCCGGCGGTGTTCGGCGCGATGGACGGGCTCGTCACCAACGCTTCCCTGATCGCCGGGGTCGGCGGCGGCGGCGGGTCGCATAACACGCTGATCCTCACCGGCCTGGCCGGCCTGGCGGCCGGCGCGTTCTCGATGGCCACCGGCGAGTTCGTGTCCGTTTCGTCACAGAATGAACTGGTCGACGCGGAGGTCAGCAAGGAACGGTTCGAGCTCGAGCACTATCCCGATGCCGAGCGGCGGGAACTCGCCGAGGTGTTCAGGCAGCGGGGGGTAGACGCCGAGACGGCCGACCGGGTGGCGCGGCAGGTCTCCGCGCACCCGGAAGAAGCGCTCCGGGTCCATGTGCGCGAGGAGCTCGGGGTTGATCACCAGGAACTGCCATCGCCGGTGACCGCCGCGGGCGCCTCGCTGGTGACATTCGCGATCGGCGCGCTGATCCCGCTGCTGCCCTACCTGTTCGGATTCGGCTCGCTTGCGGCTGCGCTGACCCTCGCCGCAGTTGCTGCCTTCGTCGGCGGCGGCCTGGTTTCGCGGATCACCAACCGCCCGTTCCTGCGCGGAGCCGTACGCCAGCTGGCACTCGCTGCCATCGCGACCGGGCTCACATACGCGATCGGGACCCTGGTACACGCCACAATCTCCTGACCCGCGACCCCGTGACCCGGCGACCACGGCGACCCGCGCGACACTCCGCCGCTGCGACGTCCCGCCCTCCGCGACCCCCTGACGCGGCGACCCCGGCGACCCCGGCGACCCCGGCGACCCCGGCGACCCGCGCGACACTCCGCCCCTGCGACATCCCGCCTCCGACACCGCGCCCCGGCGACCCCGGCGACACTCCGCTCCTGCGATGTCCCGCCCTCCGACACCGGCCCGCAGCACGGCCCTCCGCTCTGATCGCTCGGCGCGCCGACCCCACTACCCCGTCAGTCCCACCAGCCCTGAGCGCCGCATCTGTACCCCGCGGAATCGCGTTCCGCCTGGTGAATGGGGGTCTAGTGTCGCCCTGGCGACACCGTTTCCCCATCCATCAGGCGGAATGCCGTAGGAAGTGGTTCACGGGGCAGATGGGGCCAGCGGGGCAGATGGGGTCTGCGCGGCCAGATGGGCCAGGCGCGGGGCGGGCGGACGGGGCCGACGCGGAGCGGACGGGCCAGCGCGGGCCAGATGAGCCGACGCGGGCCAGATAGGCCGGCGCGGGGCGGGCGGACGGGGGCGGACGAGGGCCGACGCGGGCGGGGCCGGCGACGGATGCGAGCCGGACCCTGGTACAGCAGCAGCGTGAGTCCGGGCTACCAGGAGTCGGAGCCGAACGAGTCCTCGGCCTGGCCGCCGGTGGCCGAGAGCAGTTCCAGGTCGGCCTCGACCATCATGGCCACAAGTTCCTCGAAGCCGATCTTCGGTTCCCAGCCGAGCTCGTCCCGCGCCTTGGCCGGGTCGGCGCACAACTGGTCGACCTCGGCGGGCCGGATGAAGGCGGCGTCACACACCACGTGGTCGCGCCAGTCGAGCCCGGCGACCCGGAAGGCTAGTTCCACCAGTTCCTCGACCGCGTGCGTGACCCCGGTGCCGACCACGTAGTCGGCCGGCACATCCTGCCCGAGCATCAGGTGCATGGCGCGAACGTAGTCGCCGGCGAACCCCCAGTCCCGCCTGGCGTGCAGGTTCCCCAGCCGCAGCTGGCGCTCGTAGCCGAGCTTGACCTTGGCCACGCCGAGCGAGACCTTGCGGCTGACGAACTCGGCGCCACGGCGCGGCGACTCGTGATTGAACAGAATCCCGGACACCGCGAACATCCCGTAGGACTCCCGGTAGTTCTGGGTCAGGAAGTGCCCGTACGTCTTGCCCACCCCGTAGGGGCTGCGCGGGTGGAACGAGGTCCGCTCGGTCTGCGGCGACTCCCGCACCAGGCCGAACATCTCCGACGAGGAAGCCTGGTAGAACCTGATCTGGCCACGGGTCGGGCTACGGGATGCGCTGATCCCGCTGCAGACCCGGATCGCCTCGAGCACGCGCAGCACGCCGAGCCCGGTGACCTCGCCGGTGAGCTCGGCCTGCTGCCAGGACATCGGCACGTAGGAGATCGCGGCCAGGTTGTAGACCTCATCGGGCTGGACCCGCTCGACGGCCGAGATGAGGCTGCCCTGGTCGAGCAGGTCGCCGCGGACCAGCCGGACGTCACCGACCAGCTGGCGGATGCTGCGTACCCGCGGGTTCGCCTGGCCCCGGATCAGCCCCCAGACCTCGTAACCCTGGGCATGCAGGTGCTCGGCGAGATACGAGCCGTCCTGCCCGGTAATCCCGGTGATCAGCGCGCGCTTTGTCAGCAGAATCTCCGCTCTTTCCGGGCCGGCTAGTCGCCCCGAGCCAACCGGGCCTCGTCGCGGCAGCTTACCCACCCGGCGACTCCGGCGGCGCGCTCGGCCGGGATCAGCGGGACGCAACGTACCCCCTGGTAATGTTCCCTGCCTAGGGGGTCACGCGGGCTCGCTCCGGGATCACGGCGGCCAGCGGCGGATGAGGAGGCGCAACCTGCGTGAGCACCACGGATCGCCAGCTTCGCGTCGCCATGCTCTCCTACCGGAGCAAGCCGCACTGCGGCGGCCAGGGCATTTACCTGCGTCACGTCTCCCGCGAGGTGGCCGCGCTCGGGCATCACGTCGAGGTTTTCTCCGGCCAGCCCTACCCGGAACTTGAGCCTGGGCCGCTGCTGCGCACGCTGCCGAGCCTGGACCTGTACCGGGAGCCCGACCCGTTCCGCACGCCCCGGCTGCGCGAGTACCGCGACTGATCGACGTCCTCGAGGTCGCCGCGATGTGGACGGCCGCCTTCCCCGAGCCGCTCACGTTCAGCCTGCGGGCGCTGCGCGCGCTACGGCAGCGCGCGGGCGACTTCGATGTCGTGCACGACAACCAGGTGCTCGGCTATGGCATGCTCGGCATCGCCCGGCTCGGGCTGCCGCTGGTGACGAGCATCCACCACCCGATCAGCGTGGACCGGCGGATCGAGCTGGCGGCCGCGACCGGCCTGGCCCGGCTGTCCAAGCGCCGGTGGTACGGGTTCGTCCGGATGCAGGGCCGGGTCGCCCGCCGGGTGGGCCCGATCCTGACCGGCTCCGAGTCATCCAAGGACGATATCTGCCGCGACTTCCTGGTGCCCCCGGGCAGCGTGCACGTGATCCCGCTCGGCGTCGACACCCGGCTGTTCCACCCGCAGGAAGGGCCCGCGGGCGCCCGGCCGGATCCTGGCGGTGGCCAGCGCCGACTCGCCGGTCAAGGGCATCGGCACGCTGCTCCGAGCGGTGGGCAAGCTCGGCACAGAACGGGACGTCCACCTGATCGTCGTCGGCAGGCCCGCGGCCGGCGGCCCGACCGAGCGGCTGGTCGCCGAGCTCGCCCTCGGCGACCGGGTGCGGTTCGTCACCGGCATCACCGACCTCGAGCTCGCCGAGCTGGCCGCCAGCGCCGAGATCGCCGTGGTGCCCTCGCTGTACGAGGGATTCTCGCTGCCCGCCGTCGAGCACATGGCGTCAGGGACGCCGCTGGTGGCCAGCCGCACCGGCGCGCTGCCGGAGGTGACCGGCGATGCCGCGATGCTGGTCACGCCCGGCGATCCGGAGGAACTGGCCGCCGCGCTTGCGCCGGCTGCACGACTCTCCGGGCGAGCGCGAGCGGCTCGGCGCCGCCGCCTGGGACCGGGTGCAGGAGCGCTTCGCCTGGCCGGCCGTGGCCCGCGCGATCGTGGCCCAGTACTACCGCGCGCGGAAGGAGCGGCGCCCTGCTCACCGTTAACTTCGCACGTTTCCCGGTCCGGCCGGGCGACCGGGTGCTTGACCTCGGCTGCGGCGCCGGCCGGCATGCGTTCGAGGCGCTCAGGCGCGGCGCGCGGGTGGTGGCGCTGGACACCGACGAGGGCGAGCTGCGGCAGGTGTCCGCGATGTTCGCCGCGATGAGCGAAGCGGGCGAGGTACCCGGCGGCGCGTCAGCCCGGGCAGTGGGCGGGAACGCCACCGCGATGCCGTTCCCCGATGGCTGCTTCGACCGGGTGATAGCCGCCGAGGTGCTCGAGCACATCCCGGCCGACCAGGCTGCGATGGACGAGATCACCAGGGTGCTCCGGCCCGGCGGGCTGGCCGCCGTCACCGTGCCGAGCTGGCTGCCGGAGCGGATCTGCTGGCGGCTTTCCGCCGACTATCACAACGTGCCAGGCGGCCACGTGCGGATCTTCACCCGGTCCGAGCTCGAAGCCAAGCTGGCCAGGTCCGGCCTCCGGGTGGGCGGTCATCATCATGCGCACGCGCTGCACTCGCCGTACTGGTGGCTCAAGTGCGCCGTCGGAGTGACCGATGATGACCATCCGCTGGCCCGCGCATACCACCGCGTGCTGGTCTGGGACATCATGAAGAAACCGGCGCTCACCAGGCTCGCCGACCGCGCGCTCAACCCGCTGATCGGCAAGAGCCTCGTCGTCTACGCCGTCAAGGGCGAGCCAGCAGGGAAGGCTCAGCCGGCCCCGGCGAAGGCGGATGCGCAGGCCCCAGGGCAGGCTCATGCCATCGCGTGACCTGTCCGCCGCCGGCCGCGCCGCGACCTGCCCGCCTGAGGTTCCCGGCATCCTCACCGCCGGCGACATCCTGGCCACCGGCCAGCGCATCGCCGCCAGCCAGCAGCGGGACGGGGCGATCGGCTGGCCGGACGGCCATGTCGACGCCTGGAACCACGTCGAGTGCGCGATGGCGCTCAGCGCGTGCGGGCTGCGGGATGCCGCCCGGCGGGCCTACGGCTGGCTGCGCGCCGCCCAGCGCCCGGACGGCTCCTGGCCGCGGACCACCACCGGCGGCATCGTCACCGACCATGCCGGGGAGAGCAACCACGCCGCCTACGCCGCCGTCGGCGTGTGGCATGAGTTGCTGGTCACCGGCGACGAGGCGTTCGCCGCGGCGATGTGGCCGACGGTGCGCCGCGCGACGGACTACGTGCTCGGCCTGCAGACCGCGCGCGGCGAGCTTGCCTGGGAGCGAACCGCGTCCGGCGCGGTCGGCGGCTATGCGCTGCTGGCCGGCTCCGCGAGCGCGCACCAGGGCCTGCGCTGCGCCACCGCGCTCGCCGAGTACGTAGCCGAGCCGCAGCCGGACTGGGAACTAGCCGCCGACCGGCTCGGGCACGTCGTCGCCTGTCATCCGGCGGCGTTCGCCGACAAGAGCAGCTTCTCGATGGACTGGTACTACCCGGTGCTCGGCGGCCCGGTCCGCGACACCGCCGCACAGGACCTGCTGGCGGCCCGCTGGGATACCTTCGTCGTGCCCGGCCTTGGCGTCCGCTGCGTCAGCGACCAGCCGTGGGTGACCGGCGCGGAGACCTGCGAGCTTGTGCTCTCGCTTGACGCGGTCGGCGACCGGTCCCGGGCAGCTGACCTGTTCGCGGACGTCCAGCACCTGCGGGACCCGCTGGGCGGGTACTGGACCGGCTGGCAGTACGTTAACCAGGCACATTTCCCGGCCGAGCAGACAAGCTGGACCGCCGCCGCGATCATCCTGGCCGCCGACGCACTGTCCGGCGCGACAGCCGGTGGGCATATTTTTAGAAACGCGGCAAGCCGGTGGCCGGTCAGCCGGCCCGCGGATGCCGCCGCCTGCGGCTGCCAGCAGTCGGCGTCGGCTGGCCGGGCACGTGCCTCAGCCGATACCTTCCCCGGTCCGCTCGAGCACCCGTAGCGAGCCAGCGCAGCGGACCTCGGTGAACGCCCCGGAGCGCAGCGCGCGCAGGTAGACCCGGAAGGGCGGCTGCCCGCCGTCCGCCGGATCCGGAAACACGTCGTGAATGGCCAGTGCGCCGCCGGGCGCGATCCATGGCGCCCAGCCTTCGTAGTCGGCCTGGGCGGCCGCATCGGTGTGACCGCCGTCGATGAACAGCATGCCGACCGGCGCCCGCCATAGCCCGGCGACCTCCGCGGACCTGCCCACCACCGCGATCACGTGCTCCTCGAGCCCGGCGGCGGCCAGCGTTGACCTGAAGTGCGGCAGCGTATCGAGCCGGCCGGTGACCGGGTCGACGAGCTCGGGGTCGTGATACTCCCAGCCCGGCTGGTTCTCCTCTGAGCCATGGTGATGGTCGACCGTCACGACCAGCTGGCCCGCCGCCCGCGCCGCCGCGGCGAGGTAGATCGTGGACTTGCCGCAGTAAGTCCCGATCTCGACGACCGGCCCGGCCTTCGCGTACGCGGCGGCGGTCTCGAATAGCGCCAGGCCCTCGGCGGCAGGCATGAACCCCCTGGCCGCCTCGGCGGCTTTCCGGATCCCCGCGGGCAGCGTGTTCGGCATGACGGACAGTCTCCGCCTGCCGGCTTGCCGGGGCGAGCCGGGTCATGCTCTACTCCGGGGGACGGCGCGACTGGCCGACGCCCAGGGTGGTGGATCGCGTGATCGCGCACCTTAGGTGGTGCGCGATCACGCGATCCACCACCTTCGGGGGGGCCGGCGGGCGGCGGGCGGCGGGCGGCGGGCGGCGGGCGGCGGGCCGGCGGGCGGCCGGCCGGCGGGCGTCGGGGCCGGCGGGCGGCGGGCCGGCGGGCAAGGAAGCGCGAGGAGGCCAGGCGATGCGGATCCAGGTCGACCGCGACGCCTGCGAGGCCAACGGCGTCTGCGCCTGGCCTGGGTACCCGGGGTCTTCGAGCTCGACGATGACGACAGCCTGCATATCCTGGCCGGCGACGTGCCGGCCGGCCTGCAGGCGACGGTGCGGCTCGCGGTGCGGTCGTGCCCGAAGGCTGCCCTCCGGCTGGCGGAGTAGGCACCGAGACGAACAGCGAGGAGATCAGCACGGTGCGAGCCGCAGTCATGCACGGAACAGGACCCGAGGCGCTCGTCGACCTGCGCGACGACGTGGTCACCATCGGCCCGGGACCCCGCGAGGTCAAAGTCAGGATGCGGGCCACCGGAGTCTGCCACTCCGACCTTTCCGTGCTGTACCGGCGTCATCCCGTCCGGCATGCCGGCCGTGCTCGGGCATGAGGGCGCGGGCGAGGTGATCGAGGTCGGCGAGCAGGTGACTTCGGTGGTACCCGGCCAGCGCGTGGTGATCTCCTGGACGCCTGCCTGCGGCGCCTGCGGGAATGCCGCCGCGGCACCCCGTTCCTCTGCCTGACCTACGTGGTCGAGGGGTTCAAGGTCCCGCGCTTCCGGCTTGGCGACGGCACCGCGGCATTCGGCATGGCCGGCTGCGGCACCTGGGCGGAGGAGATGGTCGTGCCGTGGCAGGCGGTGATCGGCGTCGACGACGACGTGCCGTTCGACTACGCCGCCCTGCTCGGCTGCGGTATACCTACCGGCGTCGGCGCGGTGATCAACACCGCGAAGGTCATCCCTGGCTCGTCGGTCGCCGTGGTCGGCTGCGGCGGGGTCGGCCTGGCCGCGATCCAGGGTGCCAGGATCGCCGGGGCGGCCACGATCCTGGCCGTCGACCCGATGCGCGGCAAGCACGCCAGGGCCCTGCAGCTCGGCGCCACGCACGTTGTCACGCCGGACGATGCCGAGCAGGCCAGGAAGGACCTGACCGGCGGTAAGGGGTTCGACTACGCCTTCGAGGTCGTCGGCAGGTCGGCCACGATCCGGGCCGCCTGGCGGCTCGCCCGCCGCGGCGGCGACGTCATCGTGGTCGGCGCAGGCGCCAGGGACGACAGCGTCCCGTTCAGCGCGTGGGAGCTGCTCTTCGACGGCAAGAACCTGCTCAGCTCGCTTTACGGTGGCTGTGACCTGGGACGCGACATACCCAGGTTCGTCAGCCTGTGGCGGGCAGGCCGCCTCGACATCGAGGGCCTGATTACCCGCCGGATCTCGTTCGGCGAGCTGAACGACGCCATCGGCGCGCTCCGCCAGGCGGAGGTGATCAGGCAGGTCGTGACCTTCGACTGAGCCGCCGCGGCCTGGCGGGCGGCCGGCGCCGTGCTCGATGCCGCCGCGGTGAATTACAGTGCGGCTATGCGGGTTGCACTGTGCCAGCTGCCGATCAGCGGAGATCCCGCGGTGAACCTCGGCCGGGTCAGGGCGGCGGTGGCCGACGCGGCCGCGCGCGGCGCCGGACTCGCCGTGTTCCCGGAAGCAACGCTGGCCAGGTTCGGCAGCGACCTTCGATCGGCGGCAGAAACACTCGAAGGTCCGTTTAATAAAGGCCTTTCCATGATCGCGCGCGGCGATGGGGTCGCTATCGTGGCGGGTGTCTTCGAGCCGGCGCCGGGCGGCCGCGTGTACAACACCGTGGTCGCGTATGACGCCGACGGCGGGCTGGTCGCCGCGTACCGGAAGATCCACCTTTATGACGCGCTCGGGCAGCGCGAGTCCGAGCTGGTCGAGCCGGGCGACGAGCCCGTGCTCTTCGACCTCGGCGGACTCCGGATCGGCGTGCTGACCTGCTACGACGTGCGGTTTCCCGAACTCGCGCGGGCGCTCGCGGTCGGCGGCGCGCAGCTGCTCGTGGTGCCGGCCGCGTGGGCCGCCGGGCTGTTCAAGGAGGAGCACTGGGTCACCCTGGTCCGCGCCCGGGCGATCGAGAACACGGTCTGGGTGGCGGCGGCCGGCCAGGTGCCCGACCCGGCCGACCCGGCGCCCGGCGCGCCGACCGGGATCGGCCGCAGCATGCTGGTCGACCCGATGGGCACGGTCAGGCTCGACCTCGGGCCCAGCCGGGGCATCGCCGTCGGCGAGGTCGACCCCGGGGTAACCGCCAGTGTCCGTGCCGTGCTGCCGAGCCTGGAGCACAGGCGCGACGACATATTCGGCAAGTCCTGGACTTTCGGCAATAACGGATAGCTCAAGCCCGGTGCCTCAGCACGCGGCCCGGCGTGATCCGGTGCTGAACAATGCGTCCCGCAGGCTGGCAAGCTCGTCGTCGCTGACCCGCTCGAGGAACCGGCGGATGGTCAGCCTGTGGTCCCCGCCGGACCGCAGTGCCTCGGCCATCAGCCTGGCGTCATGCTCTTCCTTTGCCTCGACGGGCCAGTACCGCCAGGCCCGGCCATGCTTCTCGCGGCGCAGCACGCCCTTGCCGTACAGGATCCCCATCACGGTCATCACGGTCGTGTAGGCGACCGGGCGCCCGTAAGCCATTCGCTCGCGCACGTCACGGACGGCCTGCGGGCGGTTCCCCGCCCAGATGACCTCCATGATCGCGCTCTCAAGCTGGCCGAACTCACGCATCTGACACCTCCCCGTGGGCTCAGCTAAGCACAGCGGCACGGCAGCGCCGCCGGGCCGGACAGGCCAGCCTGCCGGCCAGAGGAGGAATGCTGCACCGCACCGATGATTCGTCTTCCGCGGGCTGGCCCGGCCGGCGGCTGACGGCATCACCATGGGTAGCCGGCCGGGCCTGGCGAAGGTGCGCGATCACGCGATCCACCACGCCTGTTGGGGTGCGATCGCGGGATTCGTCATCTCCGGCGGGCCCGCCCCCGGGTGCTAGCCGCGGCGGGCGCCGCGGTGCCTGCGCACCGCCCACACGCCGACCGCGGCCAGGACCACCGCCGCGATAGCGATCGCGAGCCCGGTGCCGACCTTCCGCTCGACGGCGAGGTAGGCGGACCCGGCCAGGTAACCGAGCAGGCAGTAGCCGACCCCCCAGATGATCCCGCCGATCACGTTGAAGACGAGGAACGTCCGGTACGGGACCTCGGCTGCCCCGGCGGCGGCCGGGACTATCGCGCGCAGGACGGCGACGAAGCGGCCGATCAGGACGCCCATGCCGCCCCTTGCCCGCAGCGTGGACCTGGCTCGCTCCACGCCACCGGGAATCCGGCGCAGCGCCCTGGCGGCGAAAAGCCGGTCGCCCATCCGCCGCCCGATCTCGTACCCGACGATGCGGGCCGAGGATCGCGGCAAGCACCACGATGATCACGAGCCAGACGATCGAGACGTGCCCGCGGCTAGCCAGCACTCCGCCGAGCACGACGGCAGCCTCGCCAGGCAGCACGAAGCCGAGGAAGACGGCGGTCTCGCCGAACACGAGCGCCGCCACGACGGCATAGGCCGCCCAGCCGCTGAGGTTGGCGAGTGCGCTCGTTATCGAGCCCAACCGGCTCCCCCTCGCGTTGCTGGCTTCGCTGCTGACCTGACCATCCTGTCTACCGGACAATCCGCCGCAGGAAACCAAAACTGGGCGCTGGCCGGTTCTGTGTGGTGAAGTCGCTGACCGGGGACCAGATACGACTATCCACGCCGCCAGGCACCGCTTGCCCCGGGCTTGCCATGATCTAGTAGGACGGCGCCCGGCGTCCAGCCGCTTGGCCCGGGAAGGCGAAGCTCTCCGGCCGGTTCCGGCAAGCTTCCCCGGCCAGTTCCGGCGAGCCTTCGTGGCCGACCCCGGTTACCGGGACGGCGCTGCCATGGACACCGCTCCGGCCCGCGGCGGCGGGTAACCTGTGCACAGCAGAGCAGAGCCGATAACCCACGGAAGAGGGCGATGTCCGCCGTGTCTTCGGAGTCCCCGCGGGCATCCGCGGATCTCAGCGAGCAAGCAGACGGCCGTTCCGGATCGACGTCGCCGGCCGGGCCGGCCGCGGGCGGTGAGGCACGGACAGCGCCGTCGGCCCGCAGTCATTCGGCGGGCACCGACTTCGGGCCGAATCAGTGGCTGGTAGACGAGCTCTACCAGCGCTACCAGGCCGACCCCGGCTCTGTCGACAAGGCCTGGTGGAACTTCTTCGCCGACTACGAACCGCAGTCGGCCGACGAGGCAGCCCCGTGGTCGGCCAGGACCGCGGCGCCGCAGCACGAGCCTGCGCAGCCTGCCGTGGCAGGCCCGCCAGCGCCGCCGCCAGCCCGCAGCCGAGGCCGGCGGCCGCGCCAGCACCAGCGGCCCAAGGACAGTCAGCACCGGCTGCTCCGCTGCCCCGCCGGCAGCACCGAGCTCGGCGCCCCCGCCGGCAGCACCGGGCTCGGCGGCCCCGCCGGCAGCAGCCGCTGGGTCCATGACCGCGGGGACGCGGGCCGGTGCCGCGCCCGCTGGCCGGCCGGGCGGCCGGGTACCGGCCGATCCGCCCGCCCCGCCAGCGAAGGCGCACGCACCGGCCGCTCCGGCCGCTCGGCCCCGCCGACCGACGCCCAGGAGGTCCGCCTTCGCGGCGCCGCGGCCCGGGCCGCGCTGAACATGACCGCGAGCCTCGCCGTCCCCACCGCGACCAGCATCCGCGCGATCCCGGCCAAGCTGCTTATCGACAACCGGATCGTGATCAACAACCACCTCAGCCGTGGCCGCGGCGGGAAGGTCTCGTTCACCCACCTGATCGGCTACGCGGTGGTCAGGGCGCTGGCCGCGGCGCCGGAGATGAACGACTCTTACGCCGAAGTCGACGGCAAGCCGGTGCTTGCCCATCCCGAGAACATCAACCTGGGCCTGGCGATCGATACCAGGAAGGACGACGGATCCCGGCAGCTGCTCGTACCGAGCATCAAGTCCGCGGAGAACATGGACTTCCGCCAGTTCTGGATGGCATACGAGGATGTCGTCCGCAAGGCCAGGACCGGCAAGCTGACCGTCGAGGACTTCGCCGGAACCACGATCACCCTGACCAACCCGGGCACCATCGGCACCGAGCACTCGGTGCCCAGGCTGATGGCCGGGCAGGGCTGCATCGTCGGCGTCGGCGCGATGCAGTACCCGGCCGCCTACCAGGGCGCGTCCGACGAGACCATTGCCAGGCTGGCGATCAGCAAGACGGTCACGCTGACCTCCACCTACGACCACCGGATCATCCAGGGCGCGCAGTCCGGCGACTTCCTGCGCATTATCCACCGGCTGCTGCTCGGCGAGGACGGCTTCTACGACGAGGTCTTCCAGGCGCTGCGGATCCCGTATGAGCCGGTCCGCTGGGTCAGGGACATCCCGGCCGGGCACGAGGACGACCTGTCCAAGGCAGCCCGGGTGCACGAGCTCATCCACGCCTACCGCGTGCGCGGTCATCTCATGGCGGACACCGACCCGCTGGAGTACAAGCAGCGCAAGCATCCCGACCTGGACATCAACCAGCACGGCCTGACGCTCTGGGACCTCGAGCGGGAATTCGCCACCGGCGGCTTCGGCGGCAGCCCGCGGATGCGGCTGCGGGAGATCCTCGGCGTGCTGCGCGACTCGTACTGCCGCACCGTCGGCGTCGAGTACATGCACATGCAGAACCCGGAGGAGCGCGCCTGGCTGCAGGCGCGCGTGGAGCGGCCGCATGGCCGGGCCGACCATGACGAGCAGATCCGCATCCTGTCCAGGCTCAACGTCGCCGAGGCGTTCGAGAAGTTCCTGCAGACGAAGTTCGTCGGCCAGCACAGGTTCTCCCTGGAAGGCGCCGAGTCGCTGATCCCGCTGCTGGACGAGGTGCTTGCCGAGGCGGCCAGCGCGCAGATGGACGAGGCCGTCATCGCCATGGCGCACCGCGGCAGGCTGAACGTGCTGGCCAACATCGTCGGCAAGTCCTACGCGCAGATCTTCGGTGAGTTCGAGGGGAACCTGGATCCGAGCACGGCGCACGGCTCCGGTGACGTGAAGTACCACCTGGGCGCGGACGGCGTGTACGCGGCAAGCAACGGCGGCAGCATCAAGACATCGCTGGTGGCGAACCCGAGCCACCTCGAAGCAGTGGACCCGGTAGCGGAGGGAGTCGTCCGGGCCAAGCAGGACGTCATCGACATGGGCGAGCCTGGCTTCACCGTGCTGGCCGTGCTCATCCACGGCGACGCCGCCTTCGCCGGCCAGGGCGTGGTCACCGAGACGCTTGAGCTGTCCCAGCTGCGCGGCTACCGGACCGGCGGCACCGTGCACATCGTCGTGAACAACCAGGTCGGGTTCACCACGGCGCCCGAGTACTCCCGATCGAGCGTGTACTCGACGGACGTCGCCCGGATGATCCAGGCACCCATCTTCCACGTCAACGGCGACGACCCGGAAGCGGTCGTCCGGGTCGGCAGGCTCGCGTTCGAGTACCGGCAGGCGTTCAAGAAGGATGTCGTCATCGACATGATCTGCTACCGGCGGCGGGGGCACAACGAGGCGGACAACCCGTCGTTCACCCAGCCGCTGATGTACGACCTGATCGACGCGAAGCGGTCGACGCGCAAGCTTTACACCGAATCGCTGATCGGCCGCGGCGACATCACGATGGAGGAAGCGGAGCAGGCGCTCCGCGACTACCAGCTTGAGCTCGAGCGCGCCTTCACCGAGACCAAGGCGGCCGCCAGCAGCCCGGCAGCGCCAGGCGCGGTCGTCAGGCCGCAGCCGGAGACCCGGCAGCCCGCGGGACACGACCAGACCCCGACGGCGATCACCGAGGAGAGCATCAAGCGCATCATCGACACCCAGCTCAACATGCCCGAGGGCTTCACCCCGCACCCGCGGCTGCAGCCGCAGCTACAGCGCCGGGCGACGATGATCGAGCACGATGCGATTGACTGGGCTACCGGCGAGCTGCTCGCGTTCGGCTCCGTGCTGCTCGACGGCCATACGGTCCGGCTGGTCGGGCAGGACAGCCGCCGCGGCACCTTCGGCCAGCGGCATGCCGTCCTCGTGGACAGGAACACCGGGGCCGAGTACACCCCGCTCCGGCAGTTCAACACCGCGACGGTCCGCTTCCACGTCGTACGACTCGCCGCTGTCGGAGTTTGCCGCGGTGGGATTCGAGTACGGCTATTCCGTCGCCAGGCCGGATGCGCTGGTCTGCTGGGAGGCCCAGTTCGGCGATTTCATCAATGGCGCACAGACGATCGTGGACGAATTCATCAGCTCGGGCGAGCAGAAGTGGGGACAGCGCTCCGGCGTGGTGCTGCTGCTGCCGCACGGCTATGAGGGCCAGGGACCCGACCACTCGTCCGCGCGCATCGAGCGCTTCCTCGGGCTCTGCGCGCAGGACAACATGACGGTGGCGATGCCCACCACGCCAGCCAGCTACTTCCACCTGCTCCGCTGGCAGGCGCTGTCGCCGCGGGTCAAGCCGCTGATCGTGTTCACCCCCAAGTCGATGCTCCGGCTGAAGACGGCGACCTCGCCGGTGGCGGCCTTCACCGGCGGTTCCTTCCGGCCCGTGCTCGGCGAGCAGAAAGGCGGCGACGACGCCGCGGTGCGGACCGTGCTGCTGTGCGCTGGCAAGATCTACTACGACCTGGCCGCGAAGCGGCAGGCCGACGGGCTGGCCGAGACGGCGATCGTCCGGGTGGAGCGGCTGTACCCGCTCCCGGCGGACGAGCTGCTCGCTGAGCTTGCCCGTTACCCGGGCGCCGCCGAGGTCCGCTGGGTGCAGGAGGAGCCCGCCAACATGGGCGGCTGGCCGTACATGGCTCTGCGGCTGCCCGAACTGCTGCGCCGGCCGATCCGGCTGTTCGTCGATCCCGGCCAGCTCGGCGCAGGCCAGCGGCTCGGCCAAAGCGCACGCGGCCGAGCACGCCGGCCTGGTCGAGGCCGCGCTGCGCAGGGACAGCTAGCCGATGTACTTCACCGACCGCGGCATCGAGGAACTCGCGGACCGGCGCGGAAATGACGAGGTTACGCTTGGCTGGCTGGCCGAACGGCTGCGCGAGTTCGTGGACATCAGCCCGGAGTCCGAGGCGCCGGTCGACCGGCTAGCCAGCTGGCTGGCGCGCCTCGACGAAGACGAGGAGTAGGGCACGGCCCTGTTCCCGACGGGCTGGACGGTCCGGCGCGGCGCGGGCGAGACGAGCCTGGACGGGATCTCGCCGGCCAGGCAGCGCGGGGCGGTTCCGCGCCGTGGTGCCGACCAGAGGCTGGGTCACCCCGGCCCGGCGAAGGAGGAGGCTGGGCCATCCTGGTCCGGCGAGGGCAGCTGGGCCATCCCTGGTCCGGGCGAGGGCGGCTGGGCCATCGCGGCCCGGCGAAGGAGGCTGGGCCATCCTGGCCCGGCGAGGGAGGCTGGACCGTCGCGGCCCGGCGAAGGAGGGCGCACCATCCGGCGCGGCTGGCCAGCGGCGCGGGCGGCTTCTGATCCGCCACCGCCAGGCGTGACCTAGTCGCGATACATCTTGACTTTGGGGTGACACGATATATCTTCTGTATCGAGAGCATCCGCGGAGTAGTGCCAGGCAGCGCGCCCATGCCGCCGGGCAGGGAGGAAGGAAACAGATGCCGCGCTGGATCATCGACGCCCCGAAGACTCTCGAGTTCGATGGCGTGGCTGCCCTTCGAGTGCGGATCATCTCCGGCACCGTGGCGGTGCTCGCGTCCGACAGCGCGCCCGCCGTCGATGTCGCGACGCCTGGCCGGCCAGCCGCTGCTGATCAGTCACGAGGCCGGGATGCTGACCATTACCTACGAGGATCTCTCCTGGGATGGCCTGCTCGGCTGGCTGCGCCCGCAGCGGCACTCCGCCGACATCACCGTCACCGTGCCGCGCGGCTGCCCGACCCAGCTCGGCGTGGTGAACGCGAGCGCTATCGTGTCCGGAATCTCCGCCCATGTTTCGGTCAAGAGCGTCTCCGGGGACATCACGCTGGATGGCGTCACCGGCAAGGTGGACGCGAAGACAGTGTCCGGTGACCTGGAGGCGCGCGGGCTGGACGGCGGGGTCAACTTCAACTCGGTTTCCGGGGACCTGACGCTGGCTGGAGGCTCGGTGCAGGATCTTGATGCCAAGACGGTCAGCGGCAAGGTCACCGCCGACGTGGATCTCCGCGCCGGCGGCGGCCTGCGGGTCACCACGGTCTCCGGCGAGGTCGCCGTCCGGCTGCCGGCCGACGCCAGCGCCGAGGTCGACCTGCGGTCCACGTCCGGCCGGGTCCGGACCGGCTTCGATGGCCTGCAGACAGCCCGCAGCCCGGGCTCGAATACCGTGGCGGGAACGCTCGGGTCCGGCGCGGGCATGATGTCCGTCGCCACCCTTTCCGCGCCGGTCACCCTGCTCCAGCGCGGTCAGCCGCCCTGCCCGCAGGACGCGCCGGGCCGCCCGGCGGGTGATGCCTGATGAGCCCGGTCTTCCGGCACGGGCGGCTCCGCCTCTACCTGCTCAAGCTGCTCGACGAGGCACCCAGGCACGGCTACGAGGTCATCCGGCTGCTGCAGGACCGGTTCATGGGCGTCTACGCCCCATCCCCAGGCACCATCTACCCTCGGCTGGCCAGGCTGGAGGAAGAGGGCCTGGTCACGCACGACGAGGTCGAGGGCAAGAAGATATACCGGATCACCGACAAGGGCCGGCAGGAGATCCAGGCCAGGCTGGACGACCTGGCTGATCTCGAGGAGGAGATCACCGAGTCGGTCCGGGACATTGCCCGCGAGGTCACCGAGGACGTCCGCGACACCGTGCGGAACCTGCGCGAGGAACTGACCTGGGCATCACGCGAGGTAAGGGACGGCAAGGAGCGGACCAGGGAGACCGCCAGGGAGCAGGCCAGGCTGGCCCGCGAGCAGGTCCGCGACAGCGCCAGGCAGGCGCGCGACGAGCTGCACGGCGAGTCCCGGGCCCGGCAGGCTGGCAGTGGCGAGGGCTGGCCGGTGCCGGGGCCCGGGCCGAGCCGGGGCCGGAGCGGGCCGGGGACCGGAGCCGCCGGGGCCGGAGCCGGAGCAGGCGCCGGGGCCGGAGCAGCGCACGGGCCGGAGACGACTGGTCCGGGCCGGGACCGGGCCAGGGATAAGACTGGCTCGGGCCGGGACCGGGCCGGCCGGGAGCCAGGCGACTGGCCAGCTTTCCAGGACTGGCCCGGCTGGACCGGCTGGGCCAGCCGGGCAGGCTGGCGCGGCTGGACCGACCCGGCAGCCAGGCTGGGACGCCAGGGAAAGCCGCCGTCGGCGGCAGGCTGGATCCTCGGCATGGTCAGGGACCTGGAGCGGATGGCGCTCGACTTCGCCAAGGAACTGCGGGCGGCAGCCTGGCATACCGAGGCCGTCGGCTCGGACGCGGTGAGCGGCCTGCGCGTCATCCTGGAGGAGACGCTGACCAGGATCAAGGATGAGATCTTCGGCGGCGCCGAAGCCGACTCCGGAGAAGCAGGCGAGCCAGCAGCAGCCGAAGCATCGGCTCCAGAGGAAGCAGGGGCCAGCGAGTCTCCTGAGGCAGCAGGGGCCGGCGAGCCTGCAAGGCCCGGCAAGCCGGCAACGCCAGAGGAGGCCGGCGAAGAAGGCGGCAAGGACGGCGGCACCTGACCCTCGCCCCCGCCACGATCCCGGCCGCCGCCACGATCCCGGCCCCGCCCGGTCCCGGCCCCGCCCGGACCCCCGCCCGCTGTCCCGGCCGCTGCCCAGCCCCCGCCCGGCCCCGCTCCGGTTCCGCCGCCCGAGATCGGCAACCCGGTGGATGTGGCAACCATCGGGTCAGGTGCCAGTGAACGTCACATTCAACGGTTAGCGCGGCCCGTCCCCGCCCGGGGCGGCACCGCCCGGGGCGGCGCCGCCCGAGATCGGCAACCCGGTGGATGTGGCAACCACCGGGTCAGGTGCCAGTGAACGTCACATTCAACGGGTTGCGCAGCAGCGAGGTAGCCAGGTCTGGCACTCCGCACGGCTGCCGTGACCCGCCCGGTCTCGCGCCGCCTTGGCCCTCGCGGCGCGCGGCCCGGTCTCGGCCAGTGAAGCCGAGCGAGGCGGTCGTAATGAGGCTGCCGCGGTCACCGCTAGTGCCAACGTGGTGGATTGCGCGATCGCGCACCTTCTGAGGTGGTGGATCGCGTGATCGCACACCTTCTGAGGCCGCTTCTGAGGGCCGCCTGAGGTGGTGGATGGCGCGATCGCACACCTTCTAAGGACGCTTTGAGGCCGCCTGAGGCGTGGACCGCATACCTTCTGAGGCCGCCAACGTGGGCGGATCGCGCGATCGCGCATCTTTGGGGGCCGCCTGAGGTGGTGGTGCGCGGGATCGCGCTCGCTGTTCGCGATTCGCCGGCTGGCTGGCGTGCTTCGGCGGCAGGCCCGGCCCGGCACGGCAGGCCCGGCCCGGCACGGCAGGCCCGGCGCGGCTGGGACGGCGCCGCTGGCCCGGGACGGCGCCGCTGGCCCGGCGCGGCGCGGCTGGCCCGGCGCGGCAGGCTGGCGTCGCAATCCGGGGTAACCCGCCCGCGGCTACAGCGTGAAGACGACCTTGCCGAACACGTCGCCGGAGATCATCGCGGCGAAGCCATCGGCTGCGCTGGCTAGCGGCATGGTCCGGTCGATCAGCGGGCGGACGCCGGTCTGCTCGCAGAACCGCAGCAGCCGCCCGAGCTCATCCCGCGTCCCCATCGTGCAGCCGACTACGGACAGCTGCAGGAAGAAGACCCGGGATAGGTCCGCGGGCGGCATCGACCCGCTGGTCGCTCCCGAGATCACGATGGTCCCGCCCGGCTTGAGCGCGCGCAGCGAGTGCGCCCAGGTGGCCTCGCCCACGGTCTCGAGCACGGCGTCCACCCGTTCCGGCAGCCGGGCGCCCGCCGGGAACGCCTGGTCCGCGCCTAGCTCCAGGGCACGCTCACGCTTGGCCTCGCTGCGGCTAGTCGCCCACACCCGGTACCCGGCCGCCCGGCCGAGCAAGATCAGTGCCGTCGCGACTCCGCCGCCGGCGCCCTGCACCAGCACGGTCGCCCCTGGCTGCAGCCCGGCCTTGGCGAACAGCATGCGGTAGGCGGTCAGGTACGCGGTCGGCATGCAGGCAGCCTCCGCGAACGACAGGCGGGCGGGCTTAGGTACCAGGTTGCGCCGCGGCACGGCGACTCGCTCGGCGAACGTTCCGTCGTATCGTTCGGAGAGCAGCGAGCGGGACGGATCCAGGGTCTCGTCACCGCCGCCAGCGGCCGCGTCCCCGACGATGGCGTGCACGACCACCTCGTTGCCATCCTCGTCGAGGCCAGCCGCGTCGCAGCCGAGGACCATCGGGAGCCGGTCCGCGGACAGTCCGACGCCGCGCAGCGACCAGACGTCGTGATGATTGAGCGAGGTGGCCTTGACCGAGACCGTGGTCCAGCCCGGTGGCGGCGCGGGGTCGTCGTGCTCACCGATGGCCAGCCCAGCGAGCGGATCGTCGGCGTCGATACTTGCGGCAGTGACAGCGAGCATGCGTGGACCTTAGCTGAGCGAGGCGCCCGGCAGCGAGTGCGCCGGAAGACACTGAGCGCGCCGGAAGACACCGGACCGGCCGGAGGCACCGGGTGAGCCGGGAGACACCGGGCGCGCCAGCAGGCACCGGACGAGCCTGGAGACGGCAAACGTGCCAGAAGGCACCGAATGATAACGGCGCCGCGGAAGGCAGGACTGTCCGTAGATTCGTATGTCATACTGCGGTGCGGGCAATGGCCCAAGATACTCCAGCAGGTGAAGGATCTGAGTGGATCTCACCTCCTACGCTGAGCTAGCTGTGCGCCTGGTCAACTCCGCCCAGCGCGGCGAAGGCCACGATGACTCGCTCAGCCATCCTGATGCGCTCCGCGCACTGGTGGCGGACCGCTCTGATCTGCATGGCCAGATCTCGCACAATGACGTGACTGCGCTGCGCCAGCTTCGCGCCGAGCTGACCGGGATCTTCATGGCCGCGGCGGAAGGCGACGAGCAGGCCGCGGCCGAGCGGCTGAACGCGCTGCTCATCCGCCATCCGGTCCATCCGGTCATCTCCGGGCACGACAACCAGGGCTGGCACCTGCACCTGAGCGATGGCGGCTCGGTTGCCGACCGGTACGCCGCGGGAGCCGTCTTCGGCCTCGCGATGATCGTCACCCAGTTCGGCGCTGACCGGCTCGGGATCTGCACGCTGGCCTCATGTCACGGCGTTTTCATCGACGCCAGCACCAACCGGTCCAGGCGCTATTGCTCCGATCACTGTGCGAGCAGGGCAAATGTCACCGCATTCCGGGCCAGGCAGCGGACCGGCACCGCCGGTCCCGCCTCGACCGCGGCAGGCTAGCGGCAGCACTGGCAGGGCCGCTTGGCCTCGGTAAATAACTGGCCGGCCTAGTCCTCCTATCACAGGGCTATCTCGCTCGCGCAGACTGCCTTAGCGCTGGCCGGTTACTGACGCATGCGGTCAGCTGCGTTACCGAAATGACGCCGGCGGGCTTCTTCTCAACCCCCATGTCGATCATTACCATGAAGCCTACTTACGGGGCCGTATGGCCCACGCACGCGGACCGGGAAAGAAGGTTCGATCATGGCAGCTGAGTCGGTAGCTACCGCCACCAGACCCGCAGACGTCGGCCTCAAACGAGAGATGGGGCTGGTCGGCGCCACCTGGGCATCGGAGACGTCGATCATCGGCTCGGGCTGGCTGTTCGCCCCGCTGACCGCCGCGCTGCTGGTAGGCGGGGCCGCGGTCCTGGACTGGGTCATCGCCGGAGTCGTGGTTATCGTGCTGGCCCTCTGCCACGCCGAGCTCGGCGCGATGTACCCGGTCTCCGGCGGAACGGCCAGGTTCCCGCACTTCGCGTTCGGCAGCGTCGCCGGCATCGGGTTCGGCTTCTTCTCGTATGTGCAGGCGGTCACGATCGCGCCGATCGAGTGCTATGCGTTTATCCAGTACGCCTCCTACTACTGGCCCAGCCTCTTCAACGCGGACACGGGTAAGATCACCGGGACCGGCCTGGCGGTGACCGTCGTGCTGATGGCGATCTTCACCGCTGTCAACTTCCTGGCCATGCGCATATTCGCCAACGTCAACAGCACCATCACGTGGTGGAAGGTCGCGATCCCGGTCCTCACCATCATCGTGCTGCTGTTCAAGTTCCACCCCAGCAACTTCACCTCCGGGGGAGCAAGGCTTCATGCCGGGCGGGATCCATGGCCTGTTCGCGGCGCTCCCGCTGGCCGGCATCATCTTCGCCTACTCCGGCTTCGAGCAAGCCGACCAGCTGGCCGGCGAGATCAAGAACCCGGGGCGCAACCTGCCGCGGGCGATCATCATCTCGGTCCTGATCGGCACCGTGATCTACACCATGCTGCAGGTCGCGTTCATCGGCGCGATGCCCGTGGCCGAGATACCCCACGGGCTCACGCACATCACCAACCCCGAGATCATCGCCGGGCCGTTCGCCGGTGTCGCGGCCCTGGCCGGGATCGCCTGGCTGGCGACCCTGCTGCGGATCGACGCGTTCATCTCTCCGTCCGGCACCGGCCTCATCTACACGACCGGAACCTCGCGGGTTAGCTATGGCCTAGCCAGGAACCGGTACGCCCCGCAGTTCTTCGGCAGGACCAACCCCAACGGCATTCCGTGGGTCGGGCTGATCTTCGCGTTCCTGTTCGGGCTGCTCTTCCTGCTGCCGTTCCCGAGCTGGCGCTCGCTGGTAGGCATTATCACCGGCGCGAGCGTGCTGATGTACGCGGGCGCGCCGCTCTCCGTAGGCGCCTTCCGCGGGCAGGTGCCGGATGCGAACCGGCCGTACCGCATGCCGGCCGCCGCGTTCCTCGCCCCGGCCGCGTTCGTCGTCGCCGACCTGCTCATCTACTGGTCGGGCTTCGAAGTGGTCTGGAAGCTCGGCATCGTGCTGGTGATCGGGTACGTCCTGATCGGCATCTCGATGGCGTTCGACCCCCAGCGGCCGCCGCTGGACTGGAAGTCGGCGGTGTGGCTGCCCGTGTGGCTGCTCGGCATGGGCGTCATCTCCTGGCAGGGCCAGTTCCCCCTTCCCTCGGTGCCGAAGGCGCTGCCGCCGACCAACACCTTCAACATCCCGTTCTGGTGGGACATAGTGATCGTCGCCGCGTTCAGCCTGGTCATCTACTACTGGGCCATGGCCGTCAAGCTGCCGAGGGAAGAGATGCTGCGGCTCGTCGGGGCACAGGCAGGAGAGCCTGATGAGCTGCCTGAGGCGCCTCGCCACTAAGTCTCGCCGCTAGCCTGGCCTTGAGCTGGCTCTGCCCCACAGCCGAGGGGGCAGAGCCAGCTGGCATTAGCCCCGGCGCAGCGGCCAGTAGCGCGCCAGTACCCGGCCCTCGAACAGCTCCAGCCGGACCGCGCCAAAGGTCCGGCTATCCACCTCGCCCACGCCGGCGTTATCCGACTCCAGCCACCAGCCGGCCGGCTCGCGCCGGACGGCGCGCTTGACGAGCAGCATTCCCGGCCGCCCCGGATGGCGCGCTATCACGAGCTGCCCGGGCCGGATCCGCACCGGCCGCCCGGCCCGGACCCCGCGCCAGACCAGGAGCCAGTCCCCCGGCTGCAGGGCAGGCTCCATCGACCGCTCGGCCACCGCGACCCGCCATAGCGGCCACTGCATCGAGCCCTCCCTGATTGGCCTGACGCGCACCGGGTACTGTCGGAATTCCGGTACCCATGATCTGACATGAGAGAAGGAGATCAATGAGGTTGCTCGCACGTCTCCTCGAGCCGCGCGCCGTCGCGCACGCTCACTGCGACCTTCCCTGCGGCATCTACGATCCGGCACAGGCCAGGATCGAGGCCGAATCCGTCCGCGCCATCTGCGAGAAGTACCAGCAGAACGAGAACCCGGAATTCCGCGCCCGGGCGCTGCAGATCAAGGAGGAGCGGTCCGAGCTCGTCAAGCACCATCTGTGGGTGCTGTGGACCGACTACTTCAAGCCCCCGCACTTCGAGAAGTACCCGCAGCTAAACGAGATGTTCAACGAGGCCACCAAGCTGGCCGGGGCCGGCGGCACGAAGGGCAGCACCGACGTGGCCACGGCCGACAAGCTGCTCGCCAAGATCGACGACATCGGGAAGATCTTCTGGGAGACGAAGCAGGGCTGACCCTGCCGCTAACCGATATCCTGCTTGCCCGTCAGGGGCCGCGCGGACAGTGTCCGCGCGGCCCCTGACTGCGTAGCCTTGAGAGCACAGCATGGCGTACGGCGACGGCAATGCGGATGGCGCAAAGCCGCGCGCCGTCAGGCTGGCCGCGGGGCCGCTGACCGCGAGCCGGGCGTCCCGGCGGTGGCTGGCCGCGCCGGGCATTGCCGCCGGGCGCGGTCGCGCCGCGCGGCGCGTCAATGCAGCGGCCCGCTGACGGTAAGTTGCAGGCAGGAGTCGTCGGCCCGCATCAGCAGGATGCTGGCCGGCGCCGTGGGAGGGCAGACGTGACCGAAGAGACGACCGCATCGGCAACCAGGGCTGCCGCCAGCGCCACGGCGCGTGCCAGGGAAAGCGTCACCGGCCCCAACGCCGGCGTGCCCGCGCAGCCGGGTGGCGGCCGCGAGACGCGCGACCAGGTAACGGTCTGCATGCCCGCCGAAGGCGCGTACCTCTCTGTGCTGCGCACCGCGACGGCCGGGCTGGCCGCGCGGCTGGACTTCACCCTGGACGAGATCGAGGATCTGCGTATTGCCGTCGACGAGGCGTGCGCCATGCTGCTCGGCCAGGCGGTCCCGGGAACCGGGCTGGAATGCACCTTCACCCTCGGGCGGGACCAGATGACCATCTCGGTCTCGGTACTTAGCCAGGCCGCCAGGGCGCCTGCCAGCGACACCTTCGCCTGGACCGTGCTCTGCGCCCTGGCCGGAAGCGTCGAGGCGCTGGTCGGGCCCGGCAACAGGCTCACGATCGTGCTGCAGAAAAGCCGCGAGCCATCGGGGGCGGTGTGACGGGAGAGATCGAGGTGCGGCTGACCGAGGAGTTTGACCTCCCGGTGGCCAGGCCTGTCGATGCAGAAGGGCCGGCCGCGGACACCCCGTCGGCGGAGGTGCTCAGCTTCCGGGACGCGGCCGGCCTCGATCCCGACGCGGATGCCGATCCGGATGCCGATCCGGACGCGGACCTCGAAGCCGTCGCTGGCTTGGCCGGCGAGCGAGCCGCCGGCCACGAAGTGTCGGTCGCTTCGAAGGTGCACGCGGTCCGCGAGCGTGGGCACGCCAGGGACTTGTTCGCGCAGCTGGCCGGGCTGCCCGCGGGAGACGACGAGCGGCTGCGGATCCGCGGCGAGCTTGTCGAGATCCACCTGCCGCTTGTCGAGTACCTGGCCAGGAGATTCCGGAACCGGGGCGAATGGCTCGACGACCTGACGCAGGTGGCCACGATCGGGCTGATCAAGTCGATCGACCGGTTCGACCTGGACCGCGGCGTGGAGTTCTCCACCTACGCCACGCCGACCATTGTCGGCGAGATCAAGCGGCATTTCCGGGACAAGGGCTGGGCTGTCCGCGTGCCGCGGCGGCTGCAGGAACTCAAGCTGGCGCTGACCAAGGCCATCGGTGATCTCGCGCAGCGCGAGGGGCGCGCGCCGACCGTCGCCGAACTCGCCGCGCACCTGCAGATGAGCGAGGAGGAGGTACTCGAGGGCCTGGAATCCGCCAACGCGTACTCCACGGTGTCGCTCGACGCCCCCGATTCCGGCGACGAGGATGCGCCAGCTGTCGCCGAGTCGCTCGGCATGCTGGATGACGCGCTGGAAGGCGTCGAGTACCGGGAATCGCTCAAGCCCCTGCTCGAGCGGCTGCCGCCCAGGGAGAAGAAGATCCTGCTGCTGCGCTTCTTCGGCAACATGACGCAGTCGCAGATCGCCACCGAGCTTGGCATCTCGCAGATGCACGTGTCCCGGCTGCTGGCCAGGACGCTGACCCAGCTGCGCGAGGGGCTGACGACCGAGGACTAGCCGGCCGGGTCCGGCGGGCCCGCAGGCGGCACCGGGCGCCCGCTGGTGAGAGCCCGCAGCGACGGCGGGACGAGCAGCGCGACGAACCCGGCCGCCGCGAGCACGAGCACCGGCACCCCCCAGTCGTACCGGTGCCCCTCGACCAGGTAGATGCCGACGATGCCGGTAAACAGCTGGGTGAGCAGCGCAGGCGTCCGGCTCCATCGCCTGGCCCGGGCGAGCCCGGCCGCCACGAACCCGAGCGCCGCGGCCGTGCCGAAACCGATCAGGGTCAGCGCGATGCCGCTGCCGGCCTGATAGGACTTTCCCGCCGCGGCATCAACGGCAGCCAGCGCCGATGCCGCGCAGATGACAGCAGCCTCGGCCGCCTGCACAGCCGCGGCCGCCCGGACCGTCGGCGGACTTTGCATCTTCATGACTCCTCGTGCGAATGGCTACCCTGGGCCGGTGCGCGCGCTCTTGATCGTCAACCCACAGGCCACGTCGACGACGCCGCTTCGCCGGGACGTCATCACGCGGGCGCTGGCGTCCGCCGTGGATCTGGCGGTCATGGAAACACGGTACCGGGGTCATGCGACCAAACTCGCGGGTACCGCCGTCGCGGCCGGGCACGGGCTGGTGCTCACGCTCGGCGGGGACGGCACGGTCAATGAAGTAGTAAACGGGATCGTCAGGGCGGGCCGGGCCGAGCACGGCGGGATCCCGGCGGCAGCGCGGCCGGCGCTGGCCGCGCTGCCTGGCGGCAGCGCCAACGTCTTCACCCGTGCGCTCGGGCTGCCGGCCGACCCGGTGGACGCGGCCGGGCAGATCATCAGCGGCCTGTCCGCTGGGCGCAGCCGGAGCATCGGCCTCGGCCTGGCCGGCGAGCGCTACTTCACTTCCAACGCCGGCCTCGGGCTCGACGCCGAGGTGGTACGCGCCGTGGAAGGCGTGCGCGCGCAGGGCCTCCCGGCCACCCCGCTGCTGTACATGCGGATGACCCTCCGGCAGTACTACCTGGTCACCGACCGGCGCCATCCCGCGCTGTCGCTGGACAGTGACGGCCAGCCGCCGGTCGGCCCGCTGTTCCTCGGAATCGTCTCCAACACGTCGCCGTGGACCTACGTGGGACGCCGGGCCGTGCACACCAGCCCGCAGGCCGGGTTCGACACGGGCCTTGATGTCCTCGCTCTCCGCAGCCTGCGCACCGTCGGCACGTTCAGGACGCTGCGGCAGATGCTGAGCGGCAGTGGCCGGCCGCCCCGCGGACGCCACGTCGTCAGCCTGCACGACGCGGCCGAGGTGACGCTGCGGGCCGACCGGCCGGTCGCGTTTCAGGTCGACGGCGAGTACGTGGGCGAGCGTGAGTGCGTGACTTTCCGGTCGGTTCCCGGTGCGCTCCGGGTTATCGCGTGAAATGCGCAAGTGGCCGCCCAGCGGGTACCGCGGCCGGCGCATTCCGATAAAGCCAAGGGCCCGGCCAAGCTGGCCGATGTCGGCATCCGGCCCCGAGGCCGGCGCTGCCGCCCGCGGCGCGACTCCTGCCAGTAAAATGTGACTGATCTGACACCGAAATCCCCCCGAACCTTTGCCAAAGACCCTTGCGGTTGATCGGCTCGCTTGAGAGGCTTGTACCGCTCCTGGGGGCGGCACGCCAGCCACGTGCCTCAGTGTCCTCGGGCCATGACCTGATGGTTGTGGTCCGAAAGCTTTGCTCCGGGAGTGAGATCGGGGCGCGAGCTCTGATACACACTGACATTTCAAGTTCGGGGAAAGGCAGAAAATCCTCGGCGCACGGCCTAGCTCGTGAAATCCTTCACAAGCACGATTGAGGTAACGGGTCGCCGGCCACGGCTTCGTCCTCACAGAGGAGTGGACCTCAATGGACTGGCGTCACATCGCCGCCTGCCGTCACGAGGACCCAGAGCTGTTCTTCCCGATCGGGAATACCGGGCCCGCCCTGGTGCAGATCGAGGAGGCCAAGCTCGTCTGCCAGAGCTGCCCGGTCGTTGAGCCGTGCCTGCAATGGGCGCTGGAAAGCGGGCAGGACGCCGGCGTCTGGGGCGGGCTGAGCGAGGACGAGCGCCGGGAGCTGAAGCGCCGGACCAGCCGGATCAGGGCCCGGGCCCACGCCTGACCGCGCCTGCTGACCGCGCCGCGCGCCCGCGCTGCGCCGTGCCGCCCGCATCGCGTCGGCTCGCTGGCTCGCCGGCTGCGCCGTGCCGGGCGGTTCCACCGGCAGGTCGACGAGCACTGACGTCCCCCCGGCCGCGCGCGGCGTGATCTCCAGCCGGCCGCCGAGTTCGGCCACCACGAGCGTCCGGACGATCTGCAGCCCGAGGCTGGTGGACGTATCAAGGTCGAATCCCTCGGGCAGCCCCGCGCCGTTGTCGGCCACGGTCACGATAAGCCGGTCCGCCCGCCGCCGGGCGGTCACCTCGATCAGCCCGGCGGGCATCCCCAGGGCCGGGCGGGACAGGCCGTGCTGGACTGCGTTCTGCAAAAGCTCGGTGAGTACCAGCGCGAGCGGGGTGGCTACCGATCCGGGCAGCAGCCCGAACGACCCGGAAAGAACCGGGGCGACGCGCGCCTCGGCCGCTGACACCTCGCCCGCCATCATTGCCACCCGGCCCGCGATCTCGTCGAAGTCGACGGCCTCCTCCGGCGCCTGCGAAAGCGTTTCGTGGACGAGCGCGATCGAGCCGACCCGGCGCACCGCCTCCTCCAGCGCGCCGCGCGCATCCGGTGCCCGCAGCCGCCTGGCCTGCAGCCGCAGCAGCGCGGCCACCGTCTGCAGGTTGTTCTTGACCCGGTGATGAATCTCCCTGATCGTCGCGTCCTTGGTGATCAGCTCGCGTTCCCGGTGCCGCAGCTCGGTCACGTCCCTGACCAGGACCAGGGCGCCTGCCCTGGACCCGCCGACGACGAGCGGGATCGCGCGCAGCTGGACGACCGAGCCGTTGCCCTCCACCTCTGCCTCCCTGGCCGCGCGGCCGCTGGCAGTCAGCATCAGCGAGTCGTCGCGCGGCGCATAGCCGGCGCAGAGCCTGGCGGTCAGCGGGCCAAGCTCCGCGCCCACCAGGTCGGCGGTCAGGCCGAGCCTGCGGTACGCGGACAGCGCGTTCGGGCTGGCGTAGGCGACCTTCCCTGACTTGCCGAGGCGCAGCAGGCCATCGCCGACCCGGGGCGACCTGACCAGCGCCGGGGCCGCGCCGAGGCGCGGGAACATCCCGGCGGCGACCATCTGGGCCAGATCGTCGGCTGCCCGCAGATAGGTGAGCTCCATCCGGCTCGGCGTGCGCGCCGAACTCAGGTTGGTGGACCGCTCGACCACGGCGATCACCTCGCCGTCCTTCGCGACCGGGATGGTCTCATGGCGGACCGGCACGCCATCCATCCATTCCGGGTCGCCCTCCCGGCAGATGCGCCGCTCCTGCAGCGCGATATCAAGGAAGGGCCGCTGCCCGGCAGGCAGGACCGAGCCGACGACATCATCAGGAACCGCGGTCGGCCCGGTCGTCGGGCGCATCTGCGCGAGCGCTACCCAGCCGCCGCGGTGCCGCAACGGCGCCCACAGCACAAGGTCGGCGAACGACAGGTCGGCGAGCAGCTGCCAGTCAGAGACGAGCGCGTGCAGCCAGTCGAGGCCGGCCTCGGTCAGATCCGCATGCCGGCGGGCGAGGTCGGTCAGCGTAGGCACCTGGTCATCATCGCATCAGGCCAGGCCGGCGGCATTCCGCCAGCACGCTCTGCACTCGCCCTCGGCGCCAGTCTGATGATTGCCGTGCTCATGGAGCGCGGCCGCGTCCGTGATTCCTGCGCGCCGCGGGTTTCCTGGCTGCCCAGGGTGGGCCATCATGGCCGGGTAGCCCCGCATGCGGGAAGGAACCCCGACCGTGACTGCCTCCCCGGTCCTGCCAGCCGCCGCCCTGCTCGGGTTCCCCGATCCCAGGCTGCCGAAGTACTACGGCGTGAAGCGGCAGTTGCTTGAGCTGACCGGGGTGATGGCGCCGGGCACCGCGGTGCCGCCGGAGCGCGAGCTCGCCCAGCGCTTCGGCACGTCCCGCACCACGGTCCGGCAGGCGCTGGCCGAACTGGCGGTCGAGGGCAGGCTGCTCCGCATGCAGGGCAAGGGCACGTTCGTCGCCAAGCCCAAGGTCGCCCAGGTGCTCGAGCTCACCGGCTACACGCAGGACATGCGCGCGCATGGCCTGCAGCCCACGACCGTGATCCTGGACACCGGCTACGTCGCGGCCGAGGCGCAGCTGGCCGGGTACCTCGGCATCCGGCCAGGGGGCAGGGTGCTGCGGGTGCACAGGCTCCGGCTGGCGGACGGCGAGCCGATGTCGATCGACATCTCCTACCTGCCCGCGCGCCGCTTCCCCGGGCTGCGCAGGAACCTGCAGAACGCCTCCCTCTACGAGACGCTCACCTCGGCGTACGGCGTCGAGCTTGCCGAAGCCGAGGAAACCATCGAGACGGTGCTGGCGGGCGCGGAAGACGCCAGGCTGCTCGGCGTCGACGTCGGGCTGCCGCTGCTGCTGGTCAGCAGGCACAGCTTCGACGCGTCCGGCTCGCCGGTCGAGTGGGCCAGGTCCTGGTACCGCGGCGACCGCTACAAGATCGTCACCAGGCTGCGCAGGCCTGCGCCGTGAGCACCGGCGGGGCCCGGTGACCGGGCTGGTAGCGTCACGCGCATGAGCGAGGCAGCGCGGGCGCGACCAGGCGAACCGGGCCAGCCTCAGCCGCATGGCGGCGCGCACGCGGTGGCTGCCGCGTCCCGGCACGGTGCCGCCGACGATGTTCACCTTGTCCGGCGGGCACGTCTTCCCGATCTACGATGGCGCGGTCACCGCGGATCCGCCGATGCGCATCGTCGACGTCCGGCACGAGCAGACTGCCGTGTTCGCCGCGGAGGCAACCGGCCGGCTGGAGCGCACGCCCGGGCTTGCCGTGCTCACCGCCGGACCCGGGGTCACCAACGGAGTCAGCGCCCTGACAACAGCTTTTTTTAACGGGTCTCCCATGGTTGTGCTGGCCGGCCGAGCACCGGACTACCGGTGGGGCGCAGGAAGCCTTCAGGAGATCGACCATCCTCAGCTGGTCGCGCCGGTCACCAAGCGTGCCTGGACGGAGCACCAGGCGGCCGGCGTCGGCGCCTCGGTCGACGAGGCATTCCGGCTGGCCGCCGCCAGGCACCGGGGTCCGGTGTTCCTCGACATCGCGCTTGAGGCCCTCTTCGGCCCGGCCGGGCCGCTGGCTGGCGCGGCCGCCGGCCGCGGCGATGGCGGTGATACCGGCAAGGGCAGCCCGGCCAGTTCCGGCCGCGGTTCGGGCGATCGCGGCACGGACGATCGCGGCACGGGCGATCGCGGCACGGGCGATCGCGGCACGGGCGATCGCGGCACGGGCGATCGCGGCACGGGCGATCGCGGCACGGGCGAATCGGTCGCCGCCATCGCCGGGCTGCTCGCCGCTGCCGAGCGCCCGGTGCTCGTCCTCGGCTCCGACGTCTGGCTGGACCGGGCGGATACCGCCGCGCGCGCCGCGGCGGAGGAACTCCAGCTGCCGGTGATCGCCAACGGCCAGGGCCGCGGCGTGCTGCCCGCCGGTCACGAGCTGCTCGTCACCCGCGCCAGGTCGGTCGCCTTCGGCCAGGCTGACCTGGTGATCGTGGTCGGCACGCCGCTCGACTTCCGGCTCGGCTACGGCTCGTTCGGCGGCCGGGACGGCGCGCCGCAGGCCAAGGTCGTGCACGTGGCCGACGCGCCAGCACAGCTAGCCGCGCACTGCGAGCTTGCCGCCGCCGCGGCCGGCGATCTCGCGGCGTTCTGCACCGGGCTGGCCGCGGCGGCAGGCTCCGGCCGCCCGCGCTGGGCCGGCTCCTGGCTGCCGCTGCTGCAGGCCGCGCGGGACAAGGCCATCGCGGCCGACGGGCCGCTGCTGGCCAGCGACGCTGACCCGGTGCACCCGATGCGGGTGTACGGCGAGCTGGCGAAGATCCTCGCTGATGACGCCGTGGTGATCGGCGATGGCGGCGATTTCGTCTCGTACGCAGGCAAGTACGTCGAGCCGCGGCGCCCGGGTGGCTGGCTCGACCCTGGCCCGTATGGCTGCCTGGGCACCGGCCTTGGGTACGCGATCGCCGCCCGGATCGCGCGCCCGGCGGCGCAGGTGGTGCTGCTGCTCGGGGATGGCGCGGCCGGGTTCTCGCTGATGGACGCCGACACCCTGGTGCGGCACCGGCTGCCGGTCGTGATGGTCTGCGGCAACAACGGGATCTGGGGCCTGGAGAAGCACCCCATGCAGGCGCTCTACGGCTACGACGTGGCGGCCGATCTGCAGCCGCAGTGCCGGTACGACCAGGTCGTCGCGGCACTTGGCGGGGCTGGCGAGCTCGTCACCAGCCCGGCCGGGATCGGGCCAGCGCTGCGCCGCGCTTTCGACTCCGGCGTGCCTTACCTGGTCAACATCGCCACCGACCCGCAGATCAGCTACCCGCGCTCGACCACCGGCATCTGACCGGGCGCCGCCGGCACCCGAGGCGTTCCATGATCTTGGAGCGCTTTCGGTGCTCCTTGCCTCAAAACGCTCCAAGATCATGGAACCTGGGCCGGGTGGGGGCGGGCGGGCGGGGCGGGCGGGGTTAGGCGGAGGCGGGCGGGGGCCGGGCGGCGGGGGTTAGGCGGAGGCGGAGGCGGGCGGGGGCGGGGCGGATGGGGCGGGAGCGTGGGCGCGGGCCAGGAAGCGCTCCCGGGAGACGACTACCCGCTCCAGCGTGCCGGCGCCGAGTATGTGCTCGTCGCTGTCGCCGGGCTGGCCGGACGCTCCTTCGCGGCTCGCGATGAAGCTGAACACCAGCCGCCGGCCGTCCACCTCGGTCAGCTCGGCCTCGACCACCAGGCCAGAGCCGACCGGGCTGGCCCGCCTGTGTTCAAGCAAGACCGACGTGCCGACCGTGGTATCGCCCTCGGCGAGCTCCGCGGCGACGGCCGCCACCGCGGCGGCCTCGGCCAGGGCGAGCAGCCGTGGCGTGCCGAGCACCGGCACGTCGCCGCTGCCCAGCCCGGTCGCGGTGTCCGACTCGCTGACGACGGCGCGGACCGAGGCGTTCAGGCCCACGGCAAGCGGCGTGGCGTCCACCGGGCTCATCCGATCACGGCGATGAGATCGCCCTCCTGGACGACGTCACCCTCCGCCACGGCCAGGCTGGTCAGGACCCCGTCGCTCTCGGCGAGCACGGGGATCTCCATTTTCATCGACTCGAGGATGACCAGGGTGTCGCCTTCGTGCACCGCCTCCCCCGCCGCGGCCACGACCTTCCACACGTTCGCCACCATCTCCGCGCGAATCTCGGTCACGTGCACCCCTCTTTGCTCCACGCCCGGCTGGCCACCGCCGCCAAGGTCACCGGCTCCATCATTGTCGCTGTCAGCCCGTCCCGGGACGCAGCCGGGCAATCACGGACGTGTCATAGGCGCCGCTGGCGAACTCGGCGCTGGCCAGCAGGTCGGCGAGGAAGGGAAGGTTGGTCTTCGGCCCGGTGATCACGAATCCGGCTACCGCTCCGGCGGCCCGGGCCAGTGCCTCATCCCGGCTGGCGCCGTGCACGCACAGCTTCGCTAGCAGCGGATCGTAGAACGGGGTCACCTGATTGCCCGCCGCGTACCCGGCGTCCACCCTGATGCCGGGGCCGGACGGCTCGTCCCAGCTGATGATCTTCCCGGCGCTTGGCAGGAACCGGCGCGGATCCTCGGCGTAGACCCGCAGCTCCAGGGCGTGACCGCGGAACGCGACGGCGGCCGGGTCGAAGCTGACCGGGAGCCCGGCGGCGATCAGGAACTGCTGCTCCACCAGGTCGATCCCGGTCAGCAGCTCGGTGACCGGATGCTCGACCTGGATCCTCGCGTTCACCTCAAGGAATACGAATTCCTGCGCCGCGGTGTCCACCAGGCACTCGATGGTTCCGGCGCCGCGGTAGCCGACGGCCTGGCCGGCCAGCACCGCCGCGGCCTGCATGGCATCGCGCAGGCCGTCGGTCAGCCCGGGCGATGGAGCTTCCTCGGCGACCTTCTGGTGCCGCCGCTGCGCGGAGCAGTCCCGCTCGCCGAGCGCGACGACGCGCCCGTCGGCCAGGCCCAGGATCTGGACCTCGACGTGCCGCGCGCGCTCGATGTAGCGCTCGAGCAGGACGGCGGGGTCGCCGAAGAACCGCTGCGCCCGCGAACTGGCGGTCTCGAACGCCGCGCGAACCTCGCCGGCGTTCGCGGCGGCGCTCATCCCGATACCGCCACCGCCCGCCGAGGCCTTGACCATCACCGGGTAGCCGAGACGCCCGGCCTCGGCCACCGCCGCGGCCGCATCGGCGACCGGCGCCTTGCTGCCCGCGGCAACCGGCAGGCCGGCCTGCTCCATCAGGTTCCTGGCAGTGATCTTGTCGCCCACCAGCTCGATCGCCGCGGGCGGCGGGCCGACCCAGATCAGTCCATCGGCGATTGCCCGGGCCGCGAAGGACGGGTTCTCGGCCAGGAAGCCATAGCCCGGGTGGATGGCGCTGGCGCCAGCCCGCCTGGCGGCGCCGAGCACGGCGTCGATGTCGAGATAGCTACCGGCAGGCGGGGCCGGGCCGATAAGTACCGCCTCGTCGGCCTCGCGCACGAACGGCAGATCCGCGTCGGCCTCGGAGTAGACCGCGATAGCCCGGATGCCCATCCGGCGGGCGGTCCTGATCACCCGACGCGCGATCTCGCCGCGGTTGGCGACGAGCACCGATTCGAGCATCCCGGCAGCCTAGCGGCCCCGGCAGCGGGGCGCCGGATCAGGCCGGCCGCCCTGCTGCCGCTGCCCCGAGCGGCCTCGGCGGCAGGGCGCTTGACCAGCCTGCCGGCCCGGCTGGCGTGGCCGCCTTACCGGCGGCTGAACCTGCGCCTGCCGCTACCTCGCTCAGCGCCTCGACCACGCCGGCGTCGTACTCGAACGCGGTGTCCAGCCGGAGCCGCTCGAGCGCGGCCGCGCTGCGGTCCCGGTCGGTCGATGCGCCGACCAGGTCGTCGAAGGCGTTCGCGGCGCGGATGATCCGGCTGCCGACCGGCGGCTCCGGATGCTGGCCGCGGGCCGGCAGGCTCTGGCAGCGGACCAGCTCAGCCACCCGGTCAAGTACCCCGGCCTTCGCGATCACGTCCGCGCCGAGCTCGGCGATGCGCTGCTGGTCGGGGCGTGACACCAGGACGGTGGCGCCGCCGGGAATCGGGTCCCGCAGCGAGAGCTGCCCGATGTCATGCATCAGCGCGGCGTACTCCAGGTCAAGGAGATCAGGCTCGCACATGCCGAGCTCCCTGCCGACGGCCACGGCGAGCACGCTGACCCGGCGGGAATGGCCGCCCTCCACGTAGCCGCCCACCTCGGTGACCCGGGCCAGCGCGCGGACGGTCTGCAGGTACGTCGAGCGGATCCCGGCGTACCGGCGGAACGCCAGCTGGGTGACGAGCAACGGCACGACGAACACGGCCAGCCCGGCGATCCCCATGGTCTCGGCGGCGAACACGATGATGATCGCGGACGCGCCGACGGCCGCGCCGAGCGGCCACTGCACCCGCATCTCGTCCCAGAGCGCGACGCCGAATCGCGCGCCCAGGTCGTCTGCCCTGATCAGGGCCCCGATTACCGCATCGACAAGGCAGCCGAATATCACCAGGACCGTCATCACCACGGCCGCGAGCCACCAGCGGTCGACGATCAGGCTGATGCCGGTCAGCGGGCGGAAGACGAAGGCCACGCAGGACACGGCGACCAGCCGGGACGCCATCCCGGTCAGGCCGACCGGCCGGCCTGCCGCCATGTGCGGCAGCGCGCCGACGGTCATGGCGATCGCGGTCACCGCGATGACCTGAAGCGGGGAGACCGGCGCGATCGTCCCGTGCGGGGGCAGCTGCTTGACGTACATCAGCAGCGCGTAGGCCATCGCGCCTGCGATCGCGATGGGCGCTGACTCCCGGCCGCCGGGCAGCGCGAGCCTGAGCAGCTCGCCGAGCGCGATGAGCACGCCGAATGCCACCGCGACGTGCGGCGAGATGACGCTCACGGTGGCGGAGTGCGCGATCGCGGCCACCGTCAGCATCCCGGCCGCGGCCAGCAGCAGCAGCCGCCCCGAGTCCATCGCCTGCCAGGACGACCAGCGCTCGGCGGACTGCTGTGAGGTCACGGCCGGCTCCCCGTCACAGGCTCTCGACCACGCGCAGCGGCGCCGTCGGGTCGTCGTGGTCCTGCACGGTCAGCGTCTGGTGGTCAAGCGGGGCGGCGGCAGGCTCGGGCAGCTTCCAGCCTTCTCGCTCGAGCGCCGAGATGAACGCGTCGACCAGGGCGGGGTCGAACTGGCTGCCCGATACCTTGCGGAGTTCGCTGACCGCCTCGTCGACGCCGCGGGCCCGCCGGTAGGAGCGGTTCGACGTCATCGAGTCGAAGGCGTCAGCCACCGCGATGACCCGCGCGAACTCGGGGATCTCGTCAGCGGCGAGGCCCATCGGATAGCCCTTGCCGTCGATCCGCTCGTGGTGATGCATGATGCCGGTGAGCGCCTCGTCCAGGAAGCCGATCTCCCTGACGATCTCCAGGCCGCGCATCGGGTGCAGCTGGATAGCCGCGTACTCCTCCTCGCTGAGCGGGCCTTCTTTCTGCAGCACCTTGGTGGGAACGCCGAGCTTGCCGACGTCGTGCAGCATGCCCGCGTACCTGATGGCATCCACCCGGTCCGGCCGCATGCCGATCTCCCTGGCGATCATGCCCGAGCCTCTGGAGACCCGCTCGCTGTGCCCCCGGGTGTAGAAGTCCTTGGTCTCGACCGCCTGGCAGAGCGCTTCCATCGTGGCCGAGTACGCCCGCTGCTGCTCGGCGAACTGCCCCATCGCCCACCTGGCGACGAACAGCGGGACGAGCACGAGCACCGCGGCGAACTCGTAGGTGACCGTCCAGAGCGCGGCGATCAGCAGGCCGAGCACCGCGTAGCCAAGGTCCGAGGCCAGCAGCAGCGGCAGGCTGGACTCCACCCGGGCCCGCTCCGGCCGCCCGTCCCGCCTGATCAGCTGGAGCGCTCCCCAGAGCAGCCCCTGGTTGGTGACCACGTGCACGGCGGCGGCAACGGCGAACGGCCAGATGACCCGGGGGCTGTCCGGCGGCATCAGGCGGCCCACCGGCCCGCCAAGTGCCACGTAGGCGCGCCCGGCCGCGTACCCGGATACGGCGTACATGGCCCCGTTGAACAGCCGCTCGGCCAGGATCAGGTGGCGGCGCAGGCTGAACACGGAGATGGCGCCCACCAGGGCGGCGCCGGCCGGCCCGAGCAGCACCACGGCCGCGAGCGTTGCCGACGAACTCGGCGACCACGCGGACTGGCGGGAGCCCAGCGGCGTCGGCGTGGAGTCACAGATAAGGAAGAGCAGCCGCAGCACCCACAGTTCGGCCCACCAGCGGACACCCTGGTCACCGAGGTGCAGCGGGGCGATAAGGGCAACGGCCACGATCACCACCGCGGCTATGTAGAGCCACGCGGCCCTGGACACTTTGCCCATGACTCCTCGCATTCGCTCTGACGGCCCGCTCCCCGGGCGCCCCCTGCCCCTGCGGCGACCATGCGCTGGCGCAGATAGTCAGCCGCGCGTCGCCTGATAAGTACTTAGAGTAACGCCAGGGGCGGGATTTGGGTGGGGTTACCGCGCATTGTACACAATGAGTAATCGAACGAGTACTAATTGTAATCAGAGATCGGGGCCGGTCCAGCACCCGCGCAACGCCGGAAAGCGCGCGCGCAACGTCGGCAGGCTAGCGCTTGCCGGAGCCCGGGCGGGCGCATACAACGGGAAGAGCGTCTGCTGCGGCAAGGAGGCCCCGGCCGCTAACCGGCCCCGGCGAGGCTGCTGGGTTATTCCGGGCGGAATTCGGTGACCTCGAGCTCGATCCGGACGGCCTGGATCCGGCTCATGACCTTGGTGCGCAGCTCGCTCGGCACCGTCTCGGCACCGCAATGCTTGTGTACCAGCCGCTTGACCGCCTCTTCGAGGCCGTATTCACGCAGGCAGGGCCCGCACTCGACCAGGTGCTCGCGGATCTCGGCGCACCCGGCGTCCTCGATCTCGCCGTCCAGGTAGCTGTAGACGCGGGCGAGCACCTCGCTACAGGGCACGTCGTGCGGCTTACCGCAGCTCATCTCGCGTCCTTCCCGGGTCTTCGCCCGACGGTGACGCCTCGCCGTTACTGGCTGCCGCCGCCGCGGCCAGGCCGCGGTCGGCCGCATAGTCCTGGAGCATCTCGCGCAACTGCCGACGGCCGCGGTGCAACCGTGACATCACGGTACCGATCGGGGTGCCCATGATGTCGGCGATCTCCTTGTAGGCGAATCCCTCGACGTCGGCCAGGTACACCGCGATCATGAATTCTTCCGGCAGCGCCTGCAGCGCCTGCTTGACGTCGGAGTCCGGCAGCCGCTCGAGCGCCTCCGCCTCGGCTGACTTCAGCCCGGAGGACGTGTGCGAAGCGGCCCTGGCCAGCTGCCAGTCCTCGATCTCCTCGGTACCGGCGCGCTGCGGCTCGCGCTGCTTCTTCCGGTAGGAATTGATGAACGTGTTGGTCAGGATGCGGAACAGCCAGGCCTTCAGGTTGGTGCCCGGCTGGAACTGGTGGAACGAGGCATACGCCTTGGCGAACGTCTCCTGCACCAGGTCCTCTGCGTCCGCCGCGTTGCGGGTCATCCGCATCCCCGCGGAGTACAGCTGATCCAGGTATGGCAAGACATCACGCTCGAAACGCTCGCTGCGCTGCTCGAGTGTCTCAGTGACCGGACCCACCTCCCCCGCGATTCGCACCGACGGCCGGCTCGGCATGCCGACCGTATAGGCCGGAGGATATCTTGCCAGGGCCGGCGGGCCCGAGGGTAGCCGCCGGCCAACTGGCGTCGCGTGGTCTGCACCCGGCTAGGGACATGCGGTGTGCAACGCGTCATGATTGCGCTTCATTCCGGCACCGTGCTCAGCGCCGGAGCCGGTCCCGCTTGCCCTGGCAGGCCACGCAGCGGGCGGCTTCCGGCCGCGCCTCCATCCGCCCCTCCGGCACCTTGGCCCCGCAGTCGGCGCATACCCCGTAGGTGCCCTGCTCGATCCGCTGCAGCGCGCTGAGCACCTCGGTGCGCTGTTGCCGCGCCGCGGTCAGCATCGCCGCGGACCGCTGGGTCTCGGTGAGGTTGGCGCCGGCGTCAGCGGGATCCTGCGGGTACTCGGGCACCTGGGGATGCCGCGGGCCGGATCCCGTCAAGCACCGATATCGACCGGTCGAGCTCGTCGCGAATCTCCTCCAGGCGCTTGCGCGCGACGTCGGTATCCATTTGATCCTCACCTACTCTCAGCACTGGGCTGGCAGCACGCCAATTAGGAGGCCGCTGCCCGGCCCGGTTGCAAACGGGCTCAGAACAGCGTGCCGGGACTTTTCCCCGGGGTCCCGTTGGCCGCGGCGCCCGGTAATCTCCGCGACCGGGTAGTGCGCTCCCCGGCCAGGCCCGGGCCCGGCGGAGTCAGGACTGCCAGGTTCAGGCTCGGCTGGCTCGATCAGCCGGGGCCCGTTGTTGCGCACCGCGTTGACTGCCGTCGAGACGGGATACGAGGTCAGCTCGCCTGATGCGGCGGGGGCAAGCAGGCCGCGCAGGTCGCCGGTGTCGTTGTTGCCGGGATCCAGCCAGTCCGCCCATTCGTCCGGGCTGATCACCATCGGCATCCGGTCGTGGATCCGGCCGAGCTCGTCCGGCGCGCTCGTCGTGATGATGGTGGCTGTCCACAGCCACGCGTCCGGGTGATCGTCGGGCACCCCCCGGTCCCGCCAGAGCTCGTACAGGCCGGCGAACGCGAGCGGCCCGCCGTCCGCGCGGCGGATGTAGTACGGCTGCTTGGCCGCCTTCGCGTCGCCGCCCGGCTTGTACCACTCGTAGTAGCCATCGGCGGGCAGCAGGCACCGGCGGCGCGCGAAGGCGGCGCGGAAGGCCGGCTTGGCGTCCACGGTCTCGGCCCGGGCGTTGATCATGCGGCTGCCGATGGCCCGGTCCTTGGCCCAGAACGGGACAAGTCCCCAGCGGACGACGCGCAGCTCTCTCGCCTCGCCATCCGCCCGGCCTGCCGCCGTCGCCCTGCGGGCCGCCGGCCGGCCGCCGGGTCGCCGTCGCCGTCGCCGCCAGCCTCGCTGGCGCGCGGCCGGCGGGTGAGCACCGCATAGACCGGCTTGGTCGGGGCGACGTTGTAGTCCGGCTCCAGCGGCTCGGCAACCCGGTCGCGTTCGACAGCGAACTCCTCAAGGAGCTCGATGCGCTTGCGCGCAGACGCGTACCGACCACACATGTTCTCAACCTTGACAGCCACATAGCAGACTCGGGGAAGCACAGATTGAGGCAGTTCATAGCCAACATCCGGGTTTGCCAAACCTTGCCAGCCCGACCAGTCTGCGCAACGGCGGGAAATCCGCCGCGGGCCAGCCGCCCGCGCAGCCAGTACGCTCACACCATGGAGAGGGGCGCTGAGCAAGGCAGCGAGCAGGCCGGCGCCGCGCGGGCGGGCGACTGGCTGGCGCCCGCCGCGAGCGGCCCGGTCCGCGCGCTGGTACGGCTGCCCGGATCAAAATCGATGACCAACCGGGCCCTGGTGCTCGCCGCGCTCGCGGACGGCCCGACCACGATCCGCAATCCGCTGCGCGCCCGGGATACCGAGCTGATGGCGGCGGCCGTGCGCGCACTCGGCACGGAGGTCGCCGCCAATGACGTCGCCGCCAATGACAACGGCGGCTCGCGACCGGTGCCGTGCTGGCTGGTGACACCGGCGGCGCGCGGCGCGCGAACGGCTGCGGGCCTCGCACCGGGCGGCGCTAGGCCAGCGCACGCGGGCCGGGCCGGCGGCGGCGCCCGGCGCCGGGTGACGGTGGATGTCGGGAACGCCGGCACCGTGCTGCGGTTCGTGCCGCCGGCCGCCGCGCTGACGACCGCGGACGTGCGCTTCCGCGGTGACGACCGGGCATCCGCACGCCCGGTAGGCCCGCTGCTGGCGGCGCTGCGCGAGCTCGGCGCGACGATCGACGACGACGGCCGCGGCGCGATCCCGTTCACCGTCCGCGGCCGCGGCGCCGTCCGCGGCGGAACCGTCACGCTGGACGCGTCCGCGTCGTCCCAGCTGGTGTCCGGCCTGCTGCTGGCGGCCGCGCGGTTCGACAAGGGCGCCGAGATCCGGCATGACGGCCCGCCGATGCCGTCGGCGCCGCATCTGGCGATGACCGTGCAGATGCTCCGCGAAGCGGGTGCCGACGTCGAATCCGGAAGCCTGCAGCGGGGCCGGACTGGCGCCGCCGGCCCCGTTAATAATCTATGGCGAGTTCACCCTGGCGCGCTGGCGCCGGGAACGGTGCCGGTCGAGCCCGATCTTTCTAATGCCGGGGCCTTCCTTGCCGCGGCGCTGGTGACGGCAGGCACCGTTACCGTGGCCGGGTGGCCGGCCCGGACCACGCAGCCGGCCGAGCAGATCCTGGCCGTGCTCACCGCGATGGGCGCCGTGTGCACCGCGACAGCCGGCGGCATGCAGGTGACCGGGCCCGGCGAGATCCGCGGCGTGACGGCGGACCTGCGCGATGTCAGCGAGCTCACGCCGGTGCTGACCGCGGTGGCCGCGCTGGCCAGCGGGCCGTCGGTGTTCACCGGGATCGGGCATCAGCGGGCCCAGGAGTGTGACCGGCTGGCGGCGCTGGCCCGCGAGATCGGCGCGCTCGGCGGTGATGTCACCGAGCGCGCGGACGGCCTGGAGGTCCGGCCGAGGCCGCTGCGCGGCGACGGCGTCGTGTTCGCCAGCCATGACGACCACCGGCTGGTGATGGCCGCGGCCGTGCTCGGGCTCGCCACCGGCGGCCTCCGGGTGGCCAATGCCGCCACCGTCGGCAAGACGTTCCCCGACTTCACCAGCGCGTGGGCGGCGATGCTTGGGCGGGCGCCCTGAGCCGGCGGATCGGCTACGCCGGCCTGGACGAGGACGACGTGCGGGTCCGGCCGGGCAAGGGCTCGCGGCCGAGGACCCGGCGCCGGCCCGCGCACGAGGACGCGGCCGAGGCATTCGTCGCCGCGGTCGACCGGGGCAGGTACCGGTGCTTCGTCGGGGACCGGGCAGTCACCGCGATGGGCGCGCGCGAGCTTGGTCACCGGCGGGTGGTCGTCGGGGATCTGGTCCGGCTGGCCGGCGACACGTCCGGCGCGCCCGGGGCGCTGGCGCGGGTGGTGAGCGTCCTGCCGCGGAAGTCGGTGCTGCGCCGTTCGGCGGACGACACCGACCCGGTAGAACGGGTGATCGTCGCCAATGCCGAGCAGCTGGTGATCGTCTGCGCGCTGGCGGACCCGCCGCCGCGGACCCGGCTGATCGACCGGTTCCTTGTTGCCGCCTACGACGCCGGCCTCGATCCGCTGCTCTGCCTGACCAAGGCCGACCTGGCGCCGCCGGACGAGATCCTGGCCGGCTACGCGCCGCTCGGGCTGCGGCATGTGGTCACCGGCCGCGGGCCGGGCGCCGAGGTGGTACCCGGTGACCTGCGCGCGGAGCTGGCCGGCCGGGCCAGCGTGTTCGTCGGGCACTCGGGGGTCGGCAAGTCAACCCTGGTCAACGCGCTGATACCGGCGGCCGAGCGGGCGGTAGGGACGGTCAGCCCGGTAACCGGGCGGGGCAGGCACACCTCGTCGTCGGTGGTGGCGTTCCGGCTGCCCGGCGGCGGCTGGATCATCGACACGCCCGGGCTGCGCAGCTTCGGCCTCGGGCTCATCGCGCCGGACCGGGTCGTGCGCGCGTTTCCTGACCTGGCCGCCGGGCATCGAGCGGTGCCCGCGCGGCTGCAGTCACCTGGAGGCCGACTGCGCCCTGGACGAATGGGTCGACGCGCAGGACGACGGCGGGGCGCTGCGCGGCAGGCTCGACTCGCTGCGCAGGCTGCTGCGAAGCCGGGAGGGCGGCGATCCCGCCGGGGACGCGGAGCCGGACCGGGCGGGCGAGCCGAGCCAGCAGGACGCGGCTGACCTGAGCGGCGAGCCGAGCATGGGCGGCGAGCCCGGCATGGGTAGCGAGCCGGGCACCGGCGGCGAGCCGGGCACGGGCAGCGAGCCGGGCCGGAATGCCGGCCGGCCGGGCTGACGGCGGCGCCGCCTGGCGCGATCAGGCCGGCTGGTGACCGTCGCCGAGGCCGCGACGCTGCTCGGGGCGGGCGTGCTCGCGGGCCTGGTCAGCGTCGTCGCCAGCCTCGCCTCGCTGGTTTCCTACCCGGTGCTGCTCGCGCTCGGGCTGCCGCCGCTCACCGCGAACATGACCAACACGGTCGCGCTGGTGTTCACCGGCCCTGGCGCGGCGGCCGGCTCCCGGCCGGAACTGGCCGGCCAGGGCCGCCGGGCGCTCCGGATCGGCATCCTGACGGCGCTCGGCGGCGCGGCCGGGGCGGCGCTGCTGCTGCTGACGCCGCCCGGCGCGTTCGAGCTCGTCGCGCCCGCGCTGATCGCCGGCTCGTCCGTGGTGCTCCTGCTGCAGCCGGTACTACAGCGGCAGGCTCCGCTGCCGGCCGGGCAGGACCGCGGCGGACGGGGCGGCCGGCTGCTGCTGGCTGCGGTGTTCGGCGTCGCGGTCTATGTCGGGTATTTCGGCGCGGCCGGCGGGATCATGATGGTCGCCGTCCTTGCTGCCCTCTTCGACCAGTCGCTGGCCAGGACCAACGCGCTGAAGAACGTGGTGTCCTCGGCGGCGAACGCGGTCGCGGCGATCGGCTTCGCCGTGTTCGGCACGGTGCGGTGGGCGTTCGTGCCGCCGCTCGCGGCCGGCTTCCTGATCGGCGGCTTGACCGGCCCGGCCATCGTCCGCCGGATTCCCGGGCCGGTGCTGCGCACCATCATCGGCCTGGCCGGCCTGGCCATCGCGGTCAAGCTCGGCATCGCCGCCTACCGGTGACGTGGCCGGCAGAACTCAACCCGTTCGAAACGGCGTTCTACGGGTTCCATGCCGTAGAACGCCATTTTGAGCGGCATGGAGCTATCCGGCCAGGGCTCGCTGGGGTGGCGGCTTGACCCTGACACCGTGTGAGGCTGTCGAGTTGGAGGCGTCATGTTCACCATCGGAGACTTCGCCAGGCACGGCCAGGTGTCGGTGCGCATGCTGCGCCATTACGACGCGACCGGGCTGCTCCGCCCGGCCCGGGTCGACCCGGCCAGCGGCTACCGGTTCTACGCGGCCAGCCAGCTCGCGCGGCTCAACCGCATCATTGCGCTGAAAGACCTCGGCTTCACCCTCGAACAGGTACGCGCACATGCTGGACAAGCAGGTCAGCGCCGAGCAGCTTCGCGGGATGCTGCGGCTGCGCCAGGCCGAGCTGCAGTCCCGGATCGCTGCCGACACGTCCCGGCTGGCGCAGGTCGAGGCGAGGCTCCAGATCATCGAGACGGAGGGCGCCATGCCAGCCGAAGACATCCAGGTCAAGCGGATCCCGGCGGTCCGGGTCGCGCAGCTCACCGCGACCGCGGCGAGCCTTGAGCCTGCGTCCATCGGTCCGGTCATCCAGCCGCTGTACGCGGAGCTTGGCGGCCGGCTCGGCCGGGCGGGGCTGGCCCCCAGCGGCCCGGCGATCGCCTACTACGAGGACGCCCCGGACGGTGACGGGGTACTGGTGCACGCCACCCTGCCGGTCAGCGCCGATCCTGGCAGCGGCCACGACTTCCAGGTCGCGGACCTGCCCGAGATCGAGCAGGCGGCCACGATCGTGCACCGCGGGTCCATGGACGACGTCATGGCCACCATCCAGACGCTGGCCCGGTGGATAGACGCCAACGGCTACCGCTCCGCCGGGATACGCCCGCGAGCTTTACCTCGAATGCCCTGACGACCAGGACCAGTGGGTCACCGAGCTACAGGAACCCATCACGTCCGGGTGACCGCCCGGCCATAGCGCGCCGGCTGGCCGCGTGCCGTCCGGTTGGTGCGGGTATGCCGCCGCCTGGCCAAGGCGGCCGGCCGCCGGCATGGCCCCGGGACCCCGCGAGGCTGTACCGTTTCGCGGCATGGCGGGCTATGACGATGACCTGCGTTTCGCGCACGTGCTCGCCGACGCGGCGGACGACATCACCGCGCGGCGGTTCCGTGCTGTCGACCTGCGGGTGCAGACCAAGCCCGACCTGACCCCGGTGACCGACGCGGACCACGCCGCGGAGGAATCGCTGCGGAACGTGCTGCGCCGGGCCCGGCCGCGGGACGCGATGCTCGGCGAGGAGTTCGGCCGGACCGGCTCAGGCGCGCGGTGCTGGGTGATCGACCCGATCGACGCCACCAAGAACTACGTCCGCGGCGTGCCGGTCTGGGCGACGCTGATCGGGCTGATGGATGAGGACGAGGTCGTGGTCGGCGTCGTCTCCGCGCCCGCGCTCAGCCGCCGCTGGTGGGCCGCCCGCGGCAGCGGCACCTGGACCGGCCGCGGGCTGACCAAGGCGACCCGGTGCCGGGTTTCCGAGGTATCCAAGCTGGAGGATGCCTCGTTCTCCTTTTCTGACGTGTCCAGCTGGGGGGACAGCGGCCGCCAGGAAGGTTTCCTCAGCCTGGCGCGGTCGGTGTGGCGGACCCGCGCTTACGGCGATTTCTGGTCGCACGTCCTGGTAGCCGAGGGCGCGGTCGACATCTCGGCCGAGCCGGAGGTCTCGCTCTGGGATCTGGCCGCGCTGCAGGTGATCGTCGAGGAGGCGGGCGGCATCTTCACCGACCTGACCGGCAAGGCGACGCCGGATGGCGGCAGCGCCGTCTGCACCAACGGGCTGCTGCACGGCCAGGTACTCGACCAGCTCGCGGCCCCCGCGCGGAGGCTTGAGTGTTGCCCTCGTGACCCCCACGGGGGTTTGAGGGTTGCCCTCGGCGGCGCGATCGCCGATGCTTGTCTGAAGACATTCACAAGTTCACAAGCTCGGCCGGCGGCGCCAGGCTCGCGACGCGAGACCGGCGGGCGGAGTGACCGGCTGGCGGCGGGGAATGTCGATGCTGGCCCCCCGGAGGGAGTGATCGATCATGAAGGTGCGGGACGGGATGACCACGGTGGTACTGACCCTTGGCCCCGCCCATACCCTGCGCGAGGCGTCCCGCCTGATGTCGGCCCGCCGGGTCGGCGCCGCAGTCGTGATCGATCCAGAGCACTCCGGCATCGGCATCGTGACCGAGCGCGACATCCTCGACTCGCTCGGCGCCGGCCAGAATCCGGACACCGAGAAAGTGGCCCAGCACCGGACTGACGACCTGGTCGTCGCCGCGCCCGAGTGGACACTCGAGCAGGCCGCGTACGCCATGGTCAGGGGGAATTTCCGGCATCTCATCGTGATCGACGGCGGCGAGGTGGCCGGCCTGCTCTCGATGCGTGACATCGTCCGGGCCTGGACGCCGAGCGAGATTCCGGCCGCGGCGGCCACCAGGTCGGCCTGACCCGCTCGGCCCGCTCGGCCCGCTCAGCCCGCTCGGCCCGCTCAGCCTCTTCGGCCCGCTCAGCCTCTTCGGCCCGCTCAGCGCCGTGGGGCGACCGCCGCTGTGGCAGTCGCGGTGGTAGTCGCGGCTGTGGCCCCGCGCCGGGGCCAGTTGCCGGCGTGGCCGGAGTTGCCGGGGTGGCCGGCCTGCGCCAGAGTGAGGCGGCATGCGGCTCGACGGCGCGGTGGCACTCGTCACCGGAGGATCTTCCGGTATTGGCGCGGCCGCCGCGCGCGCGCTCGCCGCGGCCGGCGCCAGGCCGCTGATCGCCGGCCGGGATCCAGCCAGGCTGCAGGCCGTCGCGGCGGAAACCGGCGGGGTTGCGCTCACTGCCGACCTCGCCGCCGCCGACGGGCCGGCCAGGCTGGCCGAGGCGGCAGCCGAGGCGGCCGGGCCGGGCGGCGTCGACCTGCTGGTGAACAATGCCGGCGTCGGCTGGTCCGGGCCGATCGGGCAGATGTCAGGGCAGCAGGTGGCCGACCTCATCGCCGTCGACCTCACCGCGCCGATCCAGCTGACCAGGCTGCTCGTGCCCGGCATGGTCGCCCGCGGGCACGGGCACGTCGTCTTCGTCTCGTCGATCGCCGGGGCGACCGGGGTCCGCGGGGAAGCCGCCTATTCCGCGGCCAAGGCCGGGCTCGGCTGTTTCGCCGAGAGCCTGGCCGACGAGCTGGCCGGACGCGGCGTGGGAGTGTCGGTCATCGTGCCCGGCGTCATCGACACGCCGTTCTTCGAGCGCCGCGGCCGCCCGTACGACCGGCGGCGGCCAGCGCCGCTGCCGCCGCAGCGGGTCGCAAGCGCGCTGATCAGCGCCGTCGAGCAGGACCGGGGCGTGGTGTTCGTCCCGCGCTGGCTGCGGTTTCCTGCCTGGCTGCACGGCGCGCTCCCCGGAACGTTCCGGCGGCTGGCGCGCAGGTTCGGGTAGCCGAGCACGCGTCGCGGAGCGGAAGCTGGCCAGGTCCGGACGGACGGGGCTGGCGGGACGTTCGTTACAGACTGTGACATGACGGCCTATCAGCCGAACGTTATTCATTTGCTACATAAAGCCCATTAGCTCACCTGTTTCTGGGTCTAACGTGCTGACCTGGCCCCCCTGCACCCGGTGGCCGCGGTCGCCTTCTTTCTCCTGGCTCAGCGGCACCCATCCGCGGCTGGGGCGGCAGCGCGGTCACTTTCTGGTCTCCGGGGCCGCTTCCCGAGACACGGCACCGGAGGAGGACCCCATTGAAGCCCTTTGACTGGGCCAGGCCGAGCCGGGCGGGCGCAGCGCTCGCCGCCGGAACGGCCGGAACTCTGCTCCTGTTCTTGGCGGCCGGGCCCGCTAGCTCGGCCACCACCCGCCCGCATCCGAACGCGAAGGTTGCGGTGCAGCAAGGGATCGGAGCCGCGGCGCTGTCCGGCGACCCAGTCTTCGGCAAGACCCCTCCCGGCACCAAGGAGACTGTCTCCTTCATCCTGAAGGCCCGCCATGTCGCCCTGCTCAAGGCCGACGTCGCGCACAGCATGCCGTTCGGCCCGCTGTCGGTCAGCCAGTTCGCCCGTGCCTTCGGCCAGATTCCGGCGCACGTCTCCGCGCTGGAGAGTTATCTCGGCCAGTTCAAGATCCATACCAAGGCGTACCGCGACGGCCTGGACGTCACGGCGACCGGCACCGCGGGCGAGTTCGACAAGGCCCTCTCCGTCCAGCAGCACAACTTCCGGCTGCCCGGCGGCAAGGGCCGCAACGGCCAGCCCGGCCGGCCCGCGATGATCATCCACGGCAGCACGGACCAGCCGCTGCTGCCGCGCAACCTCGCCCATTTCGTGCTGGCCATCCTCGGCCTCACCAACTACCCGGTGGCCAGCAGCAGCGCCGTGCACGAGCCCGCGCTCGCCAAGGACGCCAGGCCCGCCGCCGTGCAGACCGGCAACCTGACCCCCGCCGACTTCGCCAGGCAGTACAACCTCGGCCCGCTATACCGGGCAGGGCTTCACCGGCGCCGGGCAGACAATCGGGATCGTCACGCTGGCCAGCATGAAGCCCGTCGGACGCCACGTTCTTCTGGCGGCACGTGCTGCACATCAAGACGCGGCCGGACAAGATCAGGCTGATCAACGTGGACGGCGGCGTCCGGGAAGGTCAGCGACGCGTCCGGGTCCGGCGAGACGACACTGGACGTGGAGCAGTCCGGCGCGCTGGCGCCGGGCGCGAAGGTCGTCGTCTACCAGGCGCCGAACACCGACCCCGGCTTCCTCGACGCGTTCTACGACGCGGCCAGCCAGAACGTGGCCGACACCGTCTCCACCAGCTGGGGCGAGGCGGAGACCGTGATCGACACCGCGGTGGCGGCCGGCCAGGAGGACCCGGCCTACGAGATCGCGTTCGACGAGGCGTTCCTGGAGATGGGCGCGCAGGGACAGAGCACCTTCGTCACGGCCGGCGACGCCGGCGCGTACGACGACTCCGACGAGCTCGGCACCACGAACCTCGCGGTCGACAACCCCGGGCGACAGCGCGTGGGCGACCACCGCGGGCGGCACCACGCTGCGCCGGCACGATCCCGCTGACCAAGACCGACTCGGCGCACATCCCGGCGCAGCGCGCCTGGGGCTGGGACTGGCTGTGGCCGCACTTCAAGTCGTTCGCTGGCTTCAAGTCCGAGGCCCAGTTCGCGTTCGCCGAGGCGGCAGGCGGGCGGCGGCGGCTTCAGCGCCGGACGTCCCGATGCCGCTCTACCAGCAGCTGACGCCCGGCATTCACCAGTTCAGCGACGCGGAGTACCTGACGCCGACCGATCCGAAGCCGTTCGGGGACGTGTCACTTCCGACGGCGTGGACCTTCAACGCCCATCCGTCGGTGCACACCGGCACCGGCTTCGGCCGGGCTGTCCCTGACTGTCTCGACCGACGCCGACCCGTTCACCGGCTACGAGGAGTACTTCACCGGATTCACAGGGGAACCCGCTGGAGGTCGGCTGGGGCGGCACCAGCTTCGTGGCGCCGCAGCTGAACGGATCGACCGCGGTCATCGACCAGGCGGTCGGCCACCGGGTCGGCTTCTGGAATCCGTCCATCTACCGGTGGGCCGCGCTCCCGCAGTCGCCGTTCCATCCGCTGTCCACGCCGAGCGCGGGCAACACCAACCTGTTCTACACCGGCACGCCGGGCCACATCTTCAACCCGGCGTCCGGCCTCGGCACGCCCAACCTCGCCAGGCTGGCGCGCGACTTCGCGCGCTCGTAACCGGACAGGCAACGCCCGGCGGGCACTCGCCGGCGCAGGCCCCGGGCAGGCTCCAGGCAGAGCCTGCCCGGGGCCGCGGCAGGCCCGATCCGGACCGGGCTCCGGCAGGCAAGCCGACCCTGGCCCGCGCAGCGGCGCCCCGCGGCCTTGACGCCACCGCTGCGGGGCTTGGCCCGGCAGACGTCCGGCGGGCCGGCCATCGCGCTTGGCGGCCTTCTTACCCAGGTCACTGAGCGGGCACAATCCGTTTCAAATTTTGAACTTCCCGGTGGCCTGCGGACGTGGGCGCTGGCCCGGCTGGCGGGCACCGAGCGCGGCTGAGCTGCCCGGGGTGCTGGGCGGCGTCGCCACAGCGGAAACACGCGCCCCGTGTGTTCAAACAATGGTCCGAATGAATTCATTTGGGCTATATGTCCGCAGTCGGGCATGGCCGGTAGATTCCCGGTTGCGACACGTGAACCAGTTGACTGGGCTAGGCGTCATTTCTGTAGATATCGGCGCTGGTCCGAGCTTGGCGGAGGGCCACGGTGCGTCGGGGACGGCCGACGCACCGCGTTGGGGAGCCTATGGGGGGACGTTGCGTGACTGGCCTATTGGTTGATGTCGGCCGCTATGCAGATGCCTGCGTCGCGCTGAAACTGCCCGGGAGACCTGTCACCCGGGCGGACGACCATATACGCCGGGCAGAGCCTGCCGCGGTCACGACCGTACCTGTGCAGAATGCTAGCGGAACGGACATCGCCGGACTGGTGCGACGCGCCGCTGACGGTGACCGATGGGCCTGGGAGCGGCTGGTTGACCAGTACGAGCGGCTCATCTGGGCGATGACCCGCGACTTCAAGCTGGTGGAGAGCGACGCCAACGACGTCGCCCAGGCAACCTGGCTGCGCCTGCTCGAGCACATCCACCGCCTCGAGTACCCGGCGCGGGTGGGATCCTGGCTGGCGACCACCGCACGCAACGAGTGCCTGCGCAGCCTGGCGGCGCGCAAGAAGGTCGTGCTCGTCCAGGATGACGTCGCGCTGAAAGACGACGTGGCCGACGGCCCTGCGGTCGACGAGCGGCTGCTCGCCGACGAGCGCGCCCAGGCCGTCCGGGAGGCCATGTCCCGGCTGCCGTGGCGGTGGCAGCGGCTGCTCGAGATGCTGATGTCGGATCCCGCCGGTCTCGTACGCCGAGATATCCGTCGAGCTCGGGCTGCCGATCGGCAGCATCGGCCCCACCCGGGCACGATGCCTGGCAAGGCTACGCGTGCTGCTGCAGTCCTCCGAAGCTGCCGTCGCCTGAGCTGCCGCTGCCTGAGTAGCTGTCGCCGAGCGTGTCGGCGTCCACCCATCGGCCGCCCGCGGCCTCGACCTCGGGGAACGCCGCGCGGACCTCGGTCAGCAGGTCCGGCAGGAACAGCACGACGGCGGCCGGGCGGCGTTCGGCGAGCTGAGCCGGGCTGACGACGGGGACGTCCGTCCCCGGCATCCGCAGGCCCTGCTTGGCTGGCGAGGCATCGGCCACCGCAGGCAAGCAGCGTGCGATCCACGCCCGCCCGGCGCAGCAGGGCCACCGCTCGCGACGCGGCGCCGTAGCCGAGCACGGTGCTCCCGGCGGACCGCTGGGCGGCGAGCCAGTCGCGGAGTCCGCTGGCCCTGGCGTGCGCGCTGCGCTCCAGGCCGCCGAGCACGGCCGGGTCCCGGACACCGGCCCGGGCATCTTCCGCGAGCAGCGACCGGACCGCACCGTCTGGCCCGGCCGGCAGGCCGTCCGGCTGGGCTGACGCGTCGCAGTCCCGGCCGGCGGCGAGCAGCACGGTGCCGCCGTAGAGCTCGAATTGCCACGCCGTCCGCGGGCTGAAGCCGGCCGCGGCCAGCATGGCGGCCAGCGCGGTCGTCGAGTAGTAGGCATAATGCCCGTGCCGCAGCGCGTTCCACTGCCCGCAGCGGATGATCGCGTCCAGCGAGTGGTACTGCAGCAGCAGCACGCCGCCGGCCGCCACCCTGGCTGCCCGCTCGGCGATGGCTGCCGACTGGTCCGCGGCGTGCATCAGGCCGAAGCAGTCGAGTACCACGTCGGCTGACTCGCCGTCGCCGCGCCGGCCCGAGGCCGCGGCCGGCCAGCAGCCCGAGCCAGGAGCCGCCGTGCGGGCTGCCGTACTCGGCCACCCGGCGGCCAGGCCGGCAGCAGTCCCGCTGCGGCGACCCGCCGCACGGCATCGGCCGCCTGCTGCGACGAGCGCGGCCGGCTCCGCGCCCCTCGGCTCCTCGGGCACTGTCGGGTCGGCGACCAGCTGAGCCAGGCCGCAGGCGGCGCACAGCCACATCTGCAGCGGGTACTCGGGATCGGGGCCAGGATCATCGCACCGCGGGAAATAGTCGCAGGCCGGCTGCTCGCCCAGGTCAAGCACCAGGTCGCCGGCCCGGCCACGGCATGCCCGGCAGGCAGGCTCATCCACGGCAATCTCCTCCTGCTCGTTGTATCACCGGCCCTCGGCCGACGCTCATATTCTCATCAGCTCACCGCTCTGGCGAGTCAGCCTAGGGGGTTACGTCCTTGTCGCACCCGTGCCGCCTGTGCGGCAGCAGCCTGACGCACACGTTCGTCGATCTGGGGATGTCCCCGCTGTGCGAGAGCTACGTCGCCGCGGAGCAGCTTGACGAGGCTGAGGTCTTCTATCCGCTGCATGTCCGGCTGTGCAGTTCCTGCCTGCTCGTGCAGCTCCCCGCCTATGTGTCGGGTGAGCATATTTTTTCCGACTACGCGTACTTCTCCTCGTACTCCGACTCGTGGGTGGCGCACGCGAAGCGGTACGCCGAGGCGATGATCGGCCGGCTCGGCCTCACCGCCGACAGCCTGGTCACCGAGGTGGCAAGCAACGACGGGTACCTGCTGCAGCACTTTGCGGCCAGCGGGCATCCCGGTGCTCGGCGTCGAGCCCGCCGCCAACGTGGCCGAGGCCGCCCGGTCCCGCGGCATCCGCACCGAGGTCGAGTTCCTCGGGCCGGAGACCGGCCAGCAGATCGGGCAGCGGCACGGGCGGGCAGACCTGGTCGCCGCGAACAACGTCTTCGCCCATGTGCCTGACATCCGCGGCTTCGCCGCCGGCCTGCGCGCGCTGGTCAAGGACACCGGGCTGGTGACGCTGGAGTTCCCGCATCTGCTCCGGCTGATCGAGCGGCGGCAGTACGACACGATCTACCACGAGCATTTCTCTTACCTGTCGCTGCTGACCTCCTCGCGTGCGCTGGCCACTGCCGGGCTGCGGGTGGTTGACGTGGACGAGCTCGGCACGCACGGCGGCTCGCTGCGGGTATACGCCCGGCCCGAGGACAGCGCCGGCGAGCCGACGGCGCGGGTAAAGGCGGTGCTCGACGAGGAGGAGTCCGCCGGGCTGCACACCGTGGCCGGGCACGAGGGCTTCGCCGGCGAGGTGCTGCAGATCAAGAGCGACCTGCTGGAGTTCCTGCTCACCGCGGCGAGAGAAGGCCGCTCGGTGGCCGGCTACGGGGCGCCCGGCAAGGGGAACACGCTGCTGAACCACTGCGGCATCCGGGCGGACCTGCTGGCGTACACGGTCGACCGGAGCCCGGTGAAGCAGGGAAAGTTCCTGCCCGGCACGCATATCCCGATCTATGCGCCGGAGCGGCTGGCCGAGACCAAGCCCGACTACGTGCTCGTGCTGCCCTGGAACCTCAAGGAGGAGATCAGCCGGCAGCTCGACTACGTCCGGTCGTGGGGCGGCCGGCTGGTCTTCCCGATCCCCGCGCTTGAGGTGATCTGAATGAGGTGTCAGTCGTGAAGGTCGTGCTGTTCTGCGGTGGCCTCGGGATGCGGATGCGCGATGGCGTCACCAGCGGCCCCAAGCCGATGGCGATGGTCGGGGACCGTCCGCTGCTCTGGCATGTGATGCGCTACTACGCGCATTTCGGGCACACCGATTTCGTGCTCTGCCTTGGCTACGGCGCCTCCGCGGTCAAGGATTTCTTCCTGAACTATGACGAGACCGGGTCGAACGACTTCGTGCTGGAGAACGGCGCCCGCGAGGTGAAGCTGTTCAGCACCGACATCTCCGACTGGCGGATCACGTTCGTCGATACCGGCCTGAACTCCCCGATCGGCGAGCGGCTGCGCCGGGTCCGCCGCTTCGTCGACGGCGAGCCGATGTTCATGGCCAACTACGCCGACGTCCTCACGAACGCCCAGTTGCCGGACATGATCGAGCGGTTCGAGGCCAGCGGCGCGGTGGCCAGCCTGCTCGCGGTGCCGCCGCAGTCCTCGCACCACGTGGTCGATATCGCCGATAACGGGATCATCACCCAGGTGACGCCGATGCGGGACCTGCGGCAGTGGGAGAACGGCGGCTACTTCCTGCTCAGGCCGGAGATCTTCGACTACCTCAACGAGGGCGAGGACCTGGTCGAGGACGCCATCATGCGGCGGCTGGTCCCGCAGGGGCGCGTCGTCGCCTATCCCTACAAGGGTTACTGGTCGCCCGCTGACACCGTGAAGGAACGCGCGCAGCTGGACGAGATGTACCACCGGGGACACTGCCCCTGGATGATCTGGAATACGGAGCGGTCCGGCCACACCCCGCCGGTGCCGGCGTCAGCGCCACGGTGACCAGATGATGCTGCCGTTGCATCTGCAGGATCCCGCGGACACGCCGCTCTCGGTGCTCGCCATCGGCGCGCATCCTGACGACATCGAGATCGGCGCCGGCGGGACACTGCTCAGCCTCGCCGCGAGCCAGCCCGGGCTGCGGGCGCACTACCTGGTGCTGACCGGCAGCGCGGAGCGCCAGCTGGAGGCGCGCGCGGCCGCGGCAGCCTTCCTGCCAGGCGCGGATCTCACCGTCGAGCTGCGCGACCTGCCCGAAGGCAGGTTTCCGGCGGCCTGGGGCGAGGTGAAGGACGCACTCGAGGAAGTAGCCCGATCGGTGTCGCCCGACCTCATCGTCGCGCCCTGCGGCCGACGACATGCACCAGGACCACCGGACCATCGGCGAGATCGTGCCGACGGTCTTCCGCGACCAGCTTTACCTCGGGTACGAGATCCCGAAATGGGACGGTGATCTCGGCCGGCCGTCGATGTATGTTCCGCTGTCCGCCGAGATGGCGCGGCAGAAGGTAGAGCTGCTGCACAAGTGCTACCCGTCCCAGCACGGCCGCGACTGGTGGGACGACGAGGTCTTCCTCGGACTGGCCCGGCTGCGCGGCATGGAATGCCGGGCGCCCTACGCCGAGGCGTTCACCTGCGCGAAATCGGTAATCCTGCCCGCCGCCAGCTCGAGGGGCCTGGCATCACCTCGGAAGCGAGGAAACATCATGACCGTATTCGTCGACCCAGATTGCCTGCCGACGCACTGCGGCAGGCTCTCTATGACGGAAACCTGGTAGTACTGACCCGGCTCCGGGCAGTCGCCGACTTCGTCGAGTACACCCGGGACCAGCTCACCGAGCTCTTCAGGCCGTATGACCCTGAGCATGCGCACGAGCACTTCGACCCGGCGGAAATGGCCAAGATGCTGGGCGCCTGGAAGCCCAGGTACATTCACGCCGACCGGTCAAAGAACCTGGTCCGCGACATCATCACCGAGACCGGGCTGCCCGCCGAGTTCACGCACTACGATCTGCCGAAGCCGCGTACCTCCTTCCCGGTCGGGCACCTCACCACCGGCGTGGCGTTTGCCTTCCCGTGGCATCGCGACGTCTGGTACAGCGCGCCTGCCCAGCAGCTCAACTGGTGGCTCCCGGTCTTCCCCGTCCGCGAGGACAACTCCATGAGCTTCGACCTGCAGAGCTTCGACCAGGCAGGTACCGAACAGCTCGGGCAGCTTCGACTACTACGAGAACAACGCCGGGCGGCTCACCACCGCGAAGCAGGTTACGAAGGAACTGCAGGCCCGGCCGGGCGCGGTGGACCACAAGCCCGCCCACGACCTCGTGGTGCTCCCTGCCCCGGGAGCGGTGCTGCTGTTCTCCGGCGCCCAGCTGCATACCTCGATCCCCAACACATCCGGGCGGGCCCGGTACAGCGTCGACTTCCGCACTGTCGATGCCAGGGACCTGCTGGCGGGCCGGGGCGCGCCGCTGGTCGACGTCCAGTGCACAGGGACGGCGATACGGGATTTCCATAATGTCGCGGACGGCAGCGCGTTCGACGAGCAGACCGTCGTCAAGCTGTTCGGGGCGCCGCCCGCCGACGCGATGCTCGTGTTCAACGCGGCTACGGCAGAACGCGCCACGGAATCCGTCTGAAGCCGTCTTCCCCGACCCGGCCAGCCCGTGCGCAGGGACTCTCGCGGGTCTTGCGCACAGGCTGGCCGGTGACATGTCGCAACCGAATTATCACTGTACGTCGAAGTTGTGATTCATTACTGCCCGGTTCACAGCTGAGCAGGCGTTCTTCGTATCACGGCCACCCGCTCGGCGCTCATATGCACACACGGGCCGCGGGTCTCCTGCGCTAGTGAGCCAAGTGAGGTGGGGCGATGAAGGTGGCAGTGGCCGACCCCGGCTCTGCCGGTGCCGGGACAGGAGCAGGCACGTCCGACGTTCACATGAACGCGCTGCCCAGCGGCCAGTGCGGGATCGGCGCACGGAACTCGGGTCCGCGGCCCGGAATCCTGCTCGATCGCGACGGCACGATCATCGTCGACCACGGATACGTCGGCTCTGTCGACCGCGTCGAGTTCATCGCCGGGTCACCGGAGGCGATCGCCGCTTTCAACCGGGCCGAGATCCCGGTCGCCGTGTTGACAAACCAGGCCGGAGTCGCGCGCGGCCTGTACGGGATCGACGACGTCACCCGGGTGCACAAGTACATCGCCGAGCGGCTGGCCGAGCGGGGGGCGCACATCGACTTGTTTCTGTTCTGCCCGTATCACCCCGCGGGAGTCATCGAGGCCTTCGCCCGCCCGAGCGAGGGCCGCAAGCCGGGGCCGGGCATGGCGATGGCGGCGAAGGCCGCGCTCAACATTGACCTAGCCGCGTCGTGGGTGGTGGGCGATCGGCCTGAGGATGTCGGCCTCGCGGAGGCGGTCGGAGCATCCGCGATCTACCTGGGAGCCTGACGGCTGCGATCGCCCGGGAATCTGGTCGCTCCCGGACCTCGCTACCGCCGCGTCGTTCATCCTGGAGCGCATCGCCGTATGAGCTCCGTCCAGGATCTTGAGGTCCTCGCGCCGCCGGCCGACGGCACCCTGACGAAATTCCCGGCCGTGCCGTACCCGAGCGCCGCGTCCTTCTTCAGCGGATATGCGGAAGAGACTGCCCGGGCCATGCGCTCGGTCGAACCCGCGGCTCTCGATCGCGCGGCGGCGGTCCTCATCGATGCCTACACACGCGGCGCCGCGGTGTTCTCGTGCGGCAACGGCGGCTCGGCCTCGATCGCGAACCACATGCAATGCGATCACGTGAAGGGTGTCCGGACGGCAACCGACCTGGCCCCCCGCGTCGTGAGCCTGACCGCCAATATCGAGCTGCTCTCGGCGATCGCCAATGACCTGGGGTATGAGAACGTCTTCGCGTACCAGCTTCAGTCGCAGGCGGGGCCCGGTGACGTCCTCATTGCCGTCTCGTCATCGGGCCGCTCGCCGAACATTGTGCGCGCGCTCAAGTGGGCCCGCGAGTACGGCCTCCGCACGATCGCGCTTACCGGTTTCGGCGGGGGGGATGCCAGGAGTCTGGCCGAGGTTGCCATTCATGTCGACTGCACGAACTACGGCGTCATCGAGGACCTGCACCAGGCCATCATGCATGCGCTAGCTCAGTACATCCGGCAGTCGCGAATGACCGCGGAAGCCATCTCATCGACTGTGTTCTGAATCATGACAGCCGCTCAAAGCCCGGGACATGGCGCGAAACAGCCACCCGATGCTTGTGGAACGAATCCGGCAGGTGCGCATGCGCGTCGCGATTAATCTCTTGACAGACGACCCCGAGAACCCGTCCGGCGCTCACTGGTTCTGGACACGGGTGATTCCGGAAATGGCGAAGCGGCTCGAATTCGACGAGCAGCTGCACCTGCTGGTCAGCCCGAAATCACGGCATCTGCACCAGGGCTACGGGCCGAACGTCTATTACATCACCTATCCGTGGTCGAACGAACGGCGCACGCCCCGCACGCTGTCTGAGCACCTCTACTCGCCGCTGCGGCTGCCGCTCAGTCACATCGACGTTTTCAATACGCTGATGGCACCGCTAGTGAACATCGCGTGGTCGCTCGTCATCCATATGAAGACGATGCATGCCTTCACCGCGCCGGAGGCAATCGGGCCGCTGCCCCGCGCATACCGCCGGCTGAACTATCCGCGCACCGCGCGCGCCGCGGAGGCGATCATCATCAACTCGGAGAGCCTGCGCGCAGAGATCAATCAGTACCTGGATGTCGACGCGCGCAAGCTCAAGCTGATCTACGAGGCGGTCGACCACGACCTCTTCAGGCCGGGCGATGCCAGCGCGGCCCGCGCGCAGGTCGCATCGTACGGCGTCACTAAGCCGTTCGTGCTTTTCGTCTCGTCGCTGTGGCCGTACAAGAACTGTGACGGGCTGCTGCGGGCGTGGGCGCTGGCGCGGCGTGAGCTCCCGGACCGCCAGCTGGCGATCGTCGGCCCGGGCCGGGACGAGAAGTACGTCGCCCAGCTGCGCTCACTCGCGGCCGAGCTCGGCATATCGGCAGATGTGGTCTTCGTCGGGGGAGTCCCGCTGGAGGAAACCGTCCGTTTCTACCAGGCGGCCGACGCGTTCGTATACCCGTCACTCAACGAGACTTTCGGGCTGCCGATCCTCGAGGCCATGGCCTCCGGATGCCCAGTCGTGACCTCGGACACCAGCGCCATGCCGGAGACCGCGGGCGGGGCCGCTGTCCTGGCCGACCCCAAGGAGCCGGCGTCCATTGCCCGGGCCATCGTCGAGGCGGCGGGGCCTGGGCGAGATCGTCTGCGCGACCGGGGGCTCCGGCGGGCTAGCCAGTTCACCTGGGGGGCGACAGCCGCATCGACCCTGGACGTCTATCGCGAAGCCGCCGAGCGGCGGCACAGGAGGCAGAAATGAAGATCCTCGTCACCGGGGGCGCGGGATTCATCGGATCGCACACCTGCGACCGGCTCCTGGCACTCGGGCACGAAGTCGTCGTGCTTGACGCGCTGACCCGGCCGGTCCACCGGGGCGGACGGCCCGCGTACCTGCCACCCGACGTCGACTTCTACGAAGGTGACACCCGCAACCGCGATCTCATCACGAACCTGCTGCGCCGGGTGGACGCCGTCTACCACTTCGCCGCCTACCAGGACTACCTGCCCGACTTCTCGCGATTCTCCGATGTGAACGTGGTCTCGACGGCCCTGATATACGAGATCATCGTCGCCGAGCGCCTCGACCTTGCCCGCGTCGTGGTGGCGTCGTCGCAATCCGCGATGGGGGAAGGGCTTTACCGGTGCCCGGCCGACGGCGAGCAGACGCCGGGCATGCGCCCGGAGAAAGCCGTAGCCGCGGGTCAGTGGGATATCCCCTGCCCGGTGTGCGGCGGCCCGCTGGAGATGCAGGCGACGCCCGAGCGGATCTCGAATCCGCAGAACGCGTACGGCATGTCGAAGCTTGGCGAGGAGATGGTCGCCGTCAACCTGGGCCGCCGGTACGGCATCCCGACCGTCGCCCTCCGCTACAGCATCGTCCAGGGCCCGCGGCAGTCGGTTTACAACGCGTACTCGGGTGCGTGCCGGATTTTCTGCCTGAGTTACCTGCAGGGCATACCGCCGATCCTTTACGAGGATGGCGGGGCGATCCGTGACTACGTCAACATCGATGACGTAGTCGACGCTAACGTGCTGGTGCTCGAGGATGACCGCGCCGCCGGGCGAGTCTTCAACGTCGGGGGCGGCAAGGCGGTCACCACCCGGGAGTTCGCTGACATCGTCATGCGTCACTACGGTGCCGACCAGCCGGGCGTGGTGACCGGCGAGTACCGGTTCGGTGACACGCGCCACATCCTCTCGGACATCAGCGCGCTGCGGGGACTGGGGTGGGAACCGCGGCAAACTCCGGTCGAGTCGGTGGCGGCGTATGCCGCCTGGCTCAAGGGCATGGACGGTCTCGACGGAGTGCTGGCCGAGGCCAATGCGCGGATGCGAACTCTCGGGGTGGTCCGGAAGGCAGGGGTGTGAAAGCCTTCCTGCTCGCCGCCGGGGTCGGCAGCCGGCTGCGGCCGCTCACGGATACCACCCCCAAGTGCATGCTGCCCATCGACGGCCGTCCCCTGCTCGGCATCTGGCTCGACGCATTCGACCGGGCGGGCGTCGATGAGGTACTCGTCAACCTGCACCATCTGCCCGACGTGGTAAGCAGCTATCTTGCCGCGCGCTGCGGGCCGCCTGTGGTCCGCAGCTACTTCGAGCCGGAACTGCTCGGCAGCGCCGGCACGCTCATCGCGAACCGGCCATGGGTCGAGGGTGAAGAGTTCTTCCTGGCGTGTTACGCCGACAACCTCACGGATTTCGACTTGCGCTCGCTCGTCCACGCGCACCGGGAACACGGCGCGATCGCGACCTGGACGGTGTTCCACTCCGAGCGACCATCGGCCGGGGGCGTTGTGGAACTCGACGCGCGCGGGCACGGTCATCGGGTTCACGGAGAAGCCGAGCGAGCCGGTTTCCGACTTGACCAACGCAGGCATGTACGCTTTCCAGCCGGCCGTGCTCGACGAGATCGATGGCAGGCCGCCTCTTGATATCGGCTATGACCTGCTGCCACGGCTGGTCGGCCGGTCCCGGGCAGTGCTGGTCGATGGGTACTTCCGCGACGTCGGCACCGCCGACGCTTACCGGCGAGCCCGGGAGGAATGGCCCGCTACGGGCCCTGCGATGATCATCACCCAGACACCTCTGCGTATCGGCCTGCTCGGCGGCGGGACCGACCTGCCCGGCTACTACCTGGAGCATGGCGGCCGGGTACTCAACTGCGCGCTGGACAAGTACATCTACGTCATCGTGAAGCAGCGCTTCGACGATGACATTTACGTCAATTACTCCAAGAAGGAGATCGTCTCCCGCGTCGAGGACCTTGAGCACGAGCTTGTCCGGGAGGCCATGCAGATGACCGGCGTGGCGAACGGGGTCGAGATCACCACGCTCGCCGACATCCCGTCCGCGGGCTCCGGCCTCGGGTCCTCCTCGGCCGTAACCGTCGGGCTGCTGCACGCATTGTTCGCGTACCAGGGACGGCAGATGTCGGCGGTGGAACTTGCCGAGCGGGCATGCACGATCGAGATCGAACGCTGCGGAAAGCCCATCGGCAAGCAGGATCAGTACATAGCCGCGCTCGGCGGGATCCGTGACATCCGCTTCGGGCCAGGCGATGAGGTGGTAGCCGAGGAACTTGGCCTCCCGGCGGCCGAGCGCCGGGCGCTGCAGCAGCAGATCATGCTCTTCTACACGGGCGTCACCCGGAGTGCGGACTCGATTCTGGCTGAGCAGAACGCCAATGTCGAAGCTACCCGGCCTCAGCTTGACCTGCTGCGCGATCTCGCTGGCTTTGCCGTCGAGCGGCTGCGCAGCGGTGACGCGGACGCCATCGGGCCCGCGTTGCGCGAGAGCTGGGAGGCCAAGCGGAAGCTAGCATCCGGAGTGTCGAACGATCAGATCGACCTGGCGGTGTCCAGGCGCTCGACGCCGGGGCGACGGGGGTCAAGCTGACGGGCGCAGGCGGCGGGGGGTTCCTGCTCGTCATCTGCCCGATGGAGCGGCAGCGCGCCGTGCGCGAAAGCCTGCGGGACATGCAGGAACTGCCGGTAAAGCTGGACCGGCTCGGCACGCGTGTAGTTCTCAACGTGCTCAGTGATATCTGGGCTTGACCCTGCATCCGCCGGTGCCGGGCGGCAAGCCGGCCCGCGGTTACGAAGATCGGCAGCAGCCCTCGCGGATCAACTCGGTGCGCCACTCGCGGATTCGGGTCTGATGTATCAGGACAGCTCCATCGCGGTTCCTATGTTGTGAGCGGTCGTTAAGCCGACCGGTCCAACTCGTCTCCGAATGCTGAGGAGGCTGGCGATGAGGGTCCTCGTTCCGGACGGTCGTGGCCGCACCGGGGCCGTTACGATCACCCTTTGCCGCTGGCGGCGTTGTCGATGACACAGACGAGCGGCACAGCCAGGGAGCGTAGCCCGGAGCAGCCATCCTCGCGGAGCGGAGCGCGGAGTGGGGCGCACCGCCGCGCTGATCCCGTCTCGCATGACGAATATCTCGGACGTCGTTATTTCGCCCCGCTCGACGGGCTCAGGGCAGTCTCGATCCTGCTGGTCATAACTGCACACACCACAGATCCGATGTATTCAAGGCTCCATGGAGCCGTCGGAGTAACGATCTTCTTCGTAATCTCCGGTTACTTGATCACGACGCTCCTGCTGCGCGAGGAAGAACGGCGCGGGCACGCCCGGATAAAGGCGTTCTACATCCGCCGAGCCTTCCGAATCCTGCCGCTCTACTACGTGACGCTGGTCGGCTACATCATCCTCATCGGCATCTTGCACCTGCAGGCGGGTTCCTCATCCCTGTGGCATTCGATGCCCTGGTATGCGACCTACCAGAACGATCTGGCACCGCACGGAGCCGGCGTCTTCGGGCAGACCTGGTCACTTGCGATCGAGGAGAAGTACTACCTGCTGTGGCCGTTAGCATTCGCCATACCGCTACTCCGACGGCACCGGCTGATCATGGCAGCCGGCCTTGCGGCGCTGACGGCAGCGGCGAGTCTCTGGGGCCCCACCCGCTACTTCGCGATCTACACACCGATCCTGCTTGGCTGCGTAGTGGCCATCGTGCTGCGACGAGCCCAAGCTCTTCCGGCAGGCCCGCCGACTGGCGAATACGCCCGTTGCCCTGGTGCTGATCGCCGCGATGATCGTGTGGGACATCGGATTCGAGAACGGGTCGGACGTGCACATCGTCTTCGCGGCCCTGACCGCGCTGCTGTTCTTCCCGATGCTCATCGGCCCGGGATGGCTCTCTGGCCTGCTGAGCAACCGGGTAGCGGTATACATCGGTACCCGGTCCTACGCCCTGTACCTGATTCACCGGATCGGGAAAGGCGTCGTCGACAAGGTAGTAGCGCCTGGGTCAACCTCCGTCCCGCACGAGCTCGTTCACTTCGTGCTCATCGTGGCCGTGTCGCTGATCGGCGCCGAGATCCTGTGCCGACTGGTTGAGCAGCCGATGATTAGGCTCGGACGGCGGCTGGCCTCGACGACGCGGGGAGAGCGGACGGTCCCCGCAGGAGTCCACCCAGACCCAGCGGCAGGCTAATGCCAGCCGGCCTGCGGGAAATCCGGTTGCGGGTCGGCCATGAAAGTCTGCCCCAGTTGTATCAGGACCGGATCGTCGCGGGTCCTGTGTTGCGGGTGGCCGTCTGGCCGCCCGGTCCAACTCGTCTCCGGAATCTGAGGGGCTAGCGATGAGGATCTCCTTGCGGGCGATCGTGGCTGCATCGGAGCCGTTCTCGCCCCGTCCCTGCGCGCAGCCGGGCACGAAGTCGGCGGAGAATGAGCGCGGTTCCCCGGCTGAGTATCGGGCTTCCGGTTTATAACGGCGAGAACTTCCTGGCCGAGTCGCTCGATGCCCTGCTTGGCCAGAGCTACGAGAACTTCGAGCTGATCATTTCGGACAACGCCTCGACGGACGGCACCGCCGATATCTGCCGCCGCTACGAGAAACAGGACTCCCGGATCCGCTACATCCGCCAGCCGCGCAACATCGGCTGCGCCCCGAACCACAACTTCGTGACTAGGCAGGCCAGGGGCGAGCTGTTCAAGTCGGCGTCGCATGATGATCTCTACGCCCGCGACCTGCTCAGGCTCTGCATTGATGCGCTTGACGAGCATCCGGACGTGGTACTCGCGCATTCCTGGTCAGCAGTAATCGACGACTCGGGCGCGGTAACGGAATCTGGTCGACTACCCGGTTAACACGGCCGCTCGCGCGGGCGCCTGAGCGGTTTCGGAGCATGCTCTTCGACGGCTGGGGCGACGATGAAGGCGGCGTGATCAGGACGGACGTCCTGCGCCGGATAGCACTGCACGACAGCTACCACTTCGCCGACCGGACCTTCACCGCCGAGATCGCCTTGCACGGCCCGTTCTACATGGTCCCCGACTGGCTGTACTTCCGGCGTCAGCACGCTGGGCAGGGCGGGGCCCGCTCGACCGTGCGGGCCCGGTGCGCCAATCTGGACCCTCGGCGCGCGAACCGGCTGAGGCATCCGGCAGCCCGGCTATATGGCGAATACTTCTGGGCATATGTCGCGGCGATCCGGCGCGCCCCGCTGTCGCCGGCAGACCGGCAAGCGTGCTACCGGCTGCTGGCGCGGTGGGCGGCCAGCCGGACCGTCCCGGTGGCCGGCCGGTACTGTCGCGGCGCGGGCTGCGGACCGCGGAGCCGGCCTCAGCTGCGCCGCCGACTGGCATCTCGGTCGACGCGGTCGTGGCCGGGCCGCAAAGGAGGCCTTCGTGAAGGTGAGCGGACGCAGCGCCAGGAGGGCGCAGATCCGCCACGCCCAGGGTCGGCATCTTCGGCAAGGTCGGCGCCGGCAATATCGGCAATGATGCCTCCATGGAGGCCGTGCTCGGCTATCCTCCGGGCTGACCATCCTGGACGCCATCGTGGACGCCATGTGCACAGGACCGGATATGGTGCGGAGCAGGTATGGCATCGAGGCCGTCTTCCTGTTCTGGCACCAGAAGTTCAGGCGCCAGGCATCCGGGGTGACGCGACCACGCTCAAGGTACTGGGAAAGGGCGTCGACGTGGTCAGGACGGCGTCCTGGGTCCGCAGTCATGACGTGGTCATCGTGCCCGGTGCGGGCATCCTCGAGGCGAGCCTGCCCATGATCCCGCGTGGATTTCCGTATGCATTGTTCCTCCTCTGCGCGTCCGGGAGGATGTTCGGAACGAAAGTCGCCATGGTCAGCGTCGGGGCAGGCGCCGTCAACCAGCCGCTGACGAGATGGCTGTTCAACTCCGCAGCCCGGCTCGCCTTCTACCGGTCCTATCGTGACGCGGGCGCCCGCGAGGCGATGCGCAAGCGAGGGCTCGACATCAGCCGGGACCATGTCTATCCCGACCTGGCGTTCGCGCTGCCGGCGCCGCCCTGCGACGCGGTTGACGAGCAGACCGTCGCTGTCGGCGTCATGGCGTATTACGGCACCAACGATGACCGCAAGCAGGCTGAAGAGATTTACGCGCGCTATGTCGACGGCATGAAGCGCTTTGTCCGGTGGCTCGTCGACAGCGGCCGCAGGGTCCTGCTGATCGTGGGGGATACGAACGGCTCTGATGACAATGTGGTGCAGGAGATCCTGGCCGACCTGCGGGCATAGCCGGCCAGATCTCGACCCGTCAATTGTCGTCGCCCGCGGCCGTTTCATCTTATGCCGACGTCATGCGGGTGCTGCAGCCGGCCAGCAGCGTAGTCGCGATCCGATATCACAACATCCTGTGCGCGCTCAAGCTCTCCAAGCCCACCATATCGATCGGCTACTCGCCGAAGCATGATGTCCTGATGGCGGAGATGGGGCTGGCCGAGTTCTGCCAGTCCGTCAGCACGCTGGACATCGAGCGAGCTTATAAAGCTGTTCACGGAACTGGAGAACCGTTCGGCGGAGCTGCGGCAAAAGATGATGGAGCGCAATGCGGCGAAAGCGCGGCTCCTCGACGACCTGTTCGCCGAGTTGTCCGCCATGCTGTTCCCGCCGGCCGAGCCAGCGTATGCGCCGGACCGTGCACGAGCCCGCGGTCTAATCAAGCTTGCCCAAGGAGCGATAGCTATGAATGACCCGGCCAGCGGTAAAGGCACGATTCCCGGAGCCGGCGGCAGCGTGAAGCGCGGTATTATAAGAGAGACTTCTGGGGCAAAGAAAACCTCAAATTCGGTCAGCCCTGGTATCGCCTGGAAAAATCAGCGCAGTTATAAACAAGCTTACCCGGGGCAGGAACTGCACGCTCCTCGATGTCGGCTGCGGGCCAGCCGCAATGATGCGCCTGCTGCCGGCCAACATAGAGTACTACGGTATCGATATAGCCATACATGACCCGGCGCCGAATCTCATCGAAGCCGACTTGCTTGAAGTCTCCGATCGAATTCGGTGATAAGCGATTCGATCTCGTGATTGCACAAGGCTTTTTCGAGTACCTCGGCGAGTCTCAGTCGCAGAAATTCTCGTGAGATAGCGCAGCTGCTGAATGAAGGCGGCAAGTTCATAGTTACATATACGAATTTCAGTCATCGCAAGAAGCAGATTTACGCAGCCTTCAGCAATGTTCAGTCTTTCGATGACTTCCGGCAGGACCTGGCGCGCTACTTCACGGTGGAAAGATTCTTCCCGGCCTCTCACAACTGGAAGCATAGCCAGCCTGACCGGAAATTTGTTAAAGCAGCAAACATGCATGTAAGCGTCAACATCCCGATTATCAGCCAAAAACTAGCCGTCGATTACTTCTTCATCTGTTCCGCACGCGAGCGAAGCAAGCTCTAACCCGAAGTTACCGTATTTCGCGGTCGGCGTCATGGTTCTGCTGCACCCGTTCTCATGGCGGTGCTCGCGGGACTGCCGGAAGAAGAACCGGGCCGCTGGCCGATGAGATTGTGCGAGAGGTCCTGGCGGTTGCTGGCTGGGGCGCTGCGGTCCGAGTGGATGCCTTATCACGGCGTTCGCCGAACAGCGGGATGAGAATGGGCGCTGGCTGGTGACCCGCAATGGCTGCCACCAGTCGCGTGCGTGGTGACCAGCGCATACGCGGCTGAGGTAACAGGTTTGCCGGGCCAACGACAGGCGCACCAGCCCAGGTATGGGAGCCAGCAAAATCGTGACCGGCAATGTGGTAAATAGCCTACCTGCGGCGATGGGTCCGTGGTTTACTTAGTTGCGGGAAAAGCGTGACCTGGGTGAAAGGGGTGGACCCATGGGGGGCGTGCTTCTCCGTAAGTTTGACGTGCCGTGGCACTGCCGTGATGGAACGCCGATGACGTCGCGGTCTCAGGCACGCACTGGAGCAGGCGGTTAGCCCGCGCACCTAATAACGACGGCATCAATCCGAGGCAGGCACGGGGACGAGAGCGAACGCGTAGGCGCGGTAGGTGGGCACGCCCCCGGGGGGGTTTGGACGACGACATGATGAGTACTGCCGTACTGAATTCGCGATCTAAAGCCTCTTGGCTGCTAAGACTGCTGATCCTCTGCGCTTTTCTCGTTCCCCCACTTGCATTCGCGCAAAGCGCCCTCGCCGCAACTGCCTCGGATAACTTCAACCGGGCCAACGGCAGCCTGGGCGCGAACTGGACCGACATCAGCGAGGGCGGGCTGGCGATCTCGTCCCAGGCCGCGGCCGGGACCGCCGCCTCCGCGAACTCCGGTGACATCTGGAATGCCGGGACGTTCACCGGTAACCAGTACTCCCAGGTCGAGGTCACCTCGACGCAGCTCACCGGCGGCCAGTGGATCGGGTCGGTAGTCCGGGCCCAGAGCGGCGGGCAGACCGCTTACGTCGGCATCTACTACTGGAACAACGGCAGCCAGGTCCTGATGCTGTTCAAGCGGAACGGCGGCAACTGGACCCAGCTCGGCAGCACCTATCACTGCGGCGCCGCTCGCCGCGGGAACCCAGCTGCAGCTGACGGCCACCGGCTCCACGATCTCCTTCCTGGAGAACGGCGTTCAGCGGGTATCAGCCACCGACACCAGCATCACCGGCGGCGCGCCGGGCATCATGGCCTACGGCACCGGGCAGGTCGACAACTGGTCCGGCGGGGATGTCGGTGCCACCTACTCGGTCGGCGGGCACCGTTTCCGGGCTGACCGGCACGGTCGTGCTGCAGGACAACGGCGGTGACAACCTCAGCGTCAGCGCCAACGGCCCGTTCACCTTCGCCACTGCCCTGGCCGGCGGCGCCGCCTACAACGCCACCGTCCAGACCAACCCCTCCGGCCAGACCTGCACCATCTCCAACGGCTCCGGCACCATAGCCTCCGCCAACATCACCAACATCGCCCTCACCTGCACGAACAGCGCCACCTACTCGGTCGGCGGCAGCGTTTCCGGGCTGACCGGCACGGTCGTGCTGCAGGACAACGGCGGTGACAACCTCAGCGTCAGCGCCAACGGCCCGTTCACCTTCGCCACTGCCCTGGCCGGCGGCGCCGCCTACAACGTCACCGTCCAGACCAACCCCTCCGGCCAGACCTGCACCATCTCCAACGGCTCCGGCACCATCGGCTCCGCCAACATCACCAACATCGCCGTCACCTGCACGGCAAATACCGCCACCAGCGGCTCGGATAACTTCAACCGGGCCAACGGCAGCCTCGGCCCGAACTGGACCGACATCAGCCGACGGCGGCCTGGCGATCACCTCCCAGGCGGTGGCCGGCACAGCCGCCGGGTCCGGGAACTCCGGTGACATCTGGAATGCCGGGACGTTTACCAGTGACCAGTACTCCCAGGTCGAGGTCACCTCGACGCAGCTCACCGGCGGCCAGTGGATCGGGCCGATGGTCCGGGCCCAGAGCAGCGGCAAGACCGCCTACGTCGGCATCTACTACTGGAACAACGGCAGCCCCGTGCTGATGCTGTTCAAGCGGAGCGCCGGCAACTGGACCCAGCTCGGCAGCGCCTACAACTGCGGCCCGCTCGCCGCGGGAACCCAGCTGCAGCTGACGGCCACCGGCTCCGCGATCTCCTTCCTGGAGAACGGCGTCCAGCGGGTATCAGCCACCGACACCAGCATCACCGGCGGCGCACCGGGCATCATGGCCTACGGCACCGGCCAGGCCGACAACTGGTCAGGCGGCAATGTCGCGGGCTCAGGCGGCGGCGGAGGCGGCGGCGGGACCACTTATTCGGTCGGGGGCAGCGTTTCCGGGCTGACCGGCACGGTCGTGCTGCAGGACAACGGCGGTGACAACCTCAGCATCAGCGCCAACGGCCCGTTCACCTTCGCCACTGCCCTGGCCGGCGGCGCCGCCTACAACGCCACCGTCCAGACCAACCCCTCCGGGCAGACCTGCACCATCTCCAGCGGCTCCGGCACCATCGGCTCCGCCAACATCACCAACATCGCCCTCACCTGCACGAACAGCGCCACCTACTCGGTCGGCGGCACCGTTTCCGGGCTGACCGGCACGGTGGTGCTGCAGGACAACGGCGGTGACAACCTCAGCGTCAGCGCCAACGGCCCGTTCACCTTCGCCACCGCGCTGGCCGGCGGCGCCGCCTACAACGTCACCGTGAAGACCAACCCCACCGGCCAGACCTGCACCATCTCCAACGGCTCCGGCACCATCGCCTCCGCCAACGTCACCAACATCGCCGTCACCTGCACGGCTAATACAGCGACGCAGCGGCTCGGATAATTTCAACCGGGCCAACGGCAGCCTCGGCCCGAACTGGACCGACATCAGCGACGGCGGCCTGGCGATCACCTCCCAGGCGGTGGCCGGCACAGCCGCCGGGTCCGGGAACTCCGGTGACATCTGGAATGCCGAGACGTTCACCAGTGACCAGTACTCCCAGGTCGAGGTCACCTCGACGCAGCTCACCGGCGGCCAGTGGATCGGGCCGATGGTCCGGGCCCAGAACAGCGGCAAGACCGCCTACGTCGGCATCTACTACTGGAACAACGGCAGCCCCGAGCTGATGCTGTTCAAGCGGAGCGGCGGCAACTGGACCCAGCTCGGCAGCACCTACAACTGCGGCCCGCTCGCCGCGGGACCCAGCTGCAGCTGACGGCCACCGGCTCCACGATCTCCTTCCTGCAGAACGGCGTCCAGCGGATATCAGCCACCGACACCAGCATCACCGGCGGCGCGCCGGGCATCATGGCCTACGGCACCGGCCAGGTCGACAACTGGTCAGGCGGGAACGCCGCGGGCTCAGGCGGCGGCGGAGGCGGCGGCGGGACCACCTATTCGGTCGGCGGCACCGTTTCCGGGCTGACCGGCACGGTGGTGCTGCAGGACAACGGCGGTGACAACCTCAGCGTCAGCGCCAACGGCCCGTTCACCTTCGCCACCGCCCTGGCCAGCGGCGCCGCCTACAACGTCACCGTGCAGACCAACCCTACCGGCCAGACCTGCACCATCTCCAACGGCTCCGGCACCATCGCCTCCGCCAACGTCACCAACGTCGCCGTCTCCTGCACGGCTAATACCGCGACGCAGCGGCTCGGATAATTTCAACCGGGCCAACGGCAGCCTCGGCCCGAACTGGACCGACATCAGCGACGGCGGCCTGGCGATCACCTCCCAGGCGGTGGCCGGCACGCCGCCGGGTCCGGGAACTCCGGTGACATCCGGACCGCCGAGACCTTATACCAGTGACCAGTACTCCCAGGTCGAGGTCACCTCGACGCAGCTCACCGGCGGCCAGTGGATCGGGCCGATGGTCCGGGCCCAGAACGGCGGCCAGAACGCCTACGTCGGCATCTACTACTGGAACAACGGCAGCCCCGAGCTGATGCTGTTCAAGCGCAGCGCCGGCAGCTGGACCCAGCTCGGCAGCACCTACAACAGCGGCCCGCTCGCCGCGGGAACCCAGCTGCAGCTGACGGCCACCGGTTCCACGATCTCCTTCCTGCAGAACGGCGTCCAGCGGATATCAGCCACCGACACCAGCCTGACCGGCGGCGCGCCGGGCATCATGGCCTACGGCACCGGCCAGGCCGACAACTGGTCAGGCGGGCAACGCCGCGCGCCACCTACTCGGTCGGCGGCACCGTTTCCGGGCTGACCGGCACGGTGGTGCTGCAGGACAACGGCGGTGACAACCTCAGCGTCAGCGCCAACGGCCCGTTCACCTTCGCCACCGCGCTGGCCAGCGGCGCCGCCTACAACGTCACGGTGAAGACCAACCCTCCGGCCAGACCTGCACCGTGTCCAACGGCTCCGGCACCATCGCCTCCGCCAACGTCACCAACGTGGCCGTCACCTGCACGAACAGCGGCGGCACCACGGCAGGCTCGGATAACTTCAACCGGGCCAACGGCAGCCTCGGCCCGAACTGGACCGACATCAGCGACGGCGGCCTGGCGATCACCTCCCAGGCAGTGGCCGGAACAGCCGGGTCCGGGATCTCCGGTGACATCCGGACCGCCGAGACCTATTCCAGCGACCAGTACTCCCAGGTCGAGGTCACCTCGACGCAGCTCACCGGCAGCCAGTGGATCGGGCCGGCGGTACGGGCCCAGAACGGCGGGCAGAACGCCTACGTCGGCGCCTACTACTGGAACAACGGCAGCCCCGTGCTGATGCTGTTCAAGCGCAGCGCCGGCAACTGGACCCAGCTCGGCAGCACCTACAGCTGCGGGCCGCTGGCGGCCGGGACCCAGCTGAAGCTGATGGTGGTCGGCTCCACGATCGCCTTCATGGAGAACGGCGTCGAGCGCGATAGCAGTCGGTGACACCAGCCTGTCCGGCGGCGCGCCGGGCATCATGGCCTCCGGCACCGGGCAGGCCGACAACTGGTCAGGCGGCACCGCCGGATTCGAGGTTCACTACCTGAGCACCGATGCGAACGGGATCGCGTCCTACGACGTCATCTCGGCCAACAACTCAGACGGCCCCCAGGTGCTGCGGGTCCTGCATCCGACGAACCCGGCCCCCGGTGTGCCGCACAACTTCCTCTTCGTGCTCCCGGTCGAGCCGGGACTGGGTGACCAGTTCGGGGACGGGCTGGAGACCCTGCGCGGCGCTCGACGCGCAGGACCAGTACAACCTGACGATCATCGAGCCCTCGTTCGGGATCGATCCCTGGTACGCGGACAGCCCCGACCGACCCGGCCGTCCAGTATGAGACCTTCATGACCCAGGAGCTGGTGCCCTGGGTGCAGAAGAACCTGTCCACTACCGGCAACGAGCAGAACTGGCTGATTGGGTTCTCGAAGTCCGGCATCGGGGGACAGGATCTCATCCTGAAGCATCCCGGCATCTTCACGCTGGCAGCGTCCTGGGACTTCCCGGCGGACATTTCGTCGTATGACCAGTACGGTGATTCCGCGGCTGGCTACGGTACCGATGCGAACTTCCAGGCCAACTACCGGCTGACGACTGCCTTCGTGGACGCCCGCAAAGGACCGTTCCTGAGTAACAACCGGATCTGGATAGGCGGATACTCCCTGTACCAGAACGATGTTTCGGATTACGATTCGCTGCTGACTTCAGAAGGCATAGCTCACTCGACGGAGACGCCACAGTCCATGGCTCATCGCTGGGACAGCGGCTGGGTCCCCATAGCCTTGGCCGCATTGCATCAGGACAGTATTAACCTGTCTCCCTGATATCACCTCCCGGGGCATGCCGGGCGCGGCTAACTGAGCCGCGCCGGTCTAGGCGCATGGCCGGGCCAGCCTGGAGGACGCGTACATGGCACTCGTCCGCCAGGCGGAGCACGGCGTGCCGCGCAGGCTGACGGCGGTGGCGGCATGAACCCCGCCCCGGTGGCGGCGCGAGCGGGACTGTCCCGTGGCTGGACGAACTCAGGCAGACCCTGACCACGCCGGATGGCCTGAGCCCGGAAACAGGCTCCGTGTATTAGGGAAAGAACGCCAGGAACGCGCCGGAGTTGACGGGCGGGGGTGCTGACCCGGATACGGGAGTAACCTCGACATCCACCCAGCGGTTCTCGCCGTCGTCCTTATTGTCGAACGTGTCGGGGTAGGAGAAGGGACCGTCCTGGTAAGTGGAGTTCCCGGGCGACGCCGCATTCGAGTTGCTAGGACATGTCAGCGGGCCGTTAACGATGTTGACAGCGCCAGGGCCGGAGCCGAAGTAATCCACGTCTTCCTGGTAGAACTTCTGGCCGCTGCCCGAGTAAACGCAGGTCTTGTATTTCCCGGCAGGCAGCACGACGCCCGAGTAGGAGCAGTTCACCCAGCCGGACCCGGCCGCCCCCGACCAGGACGGCGAACTATTGTCGGTGCCAGCGACCTCGGCTTGCGTGGCGACGCTGAATATCCCGCACCGGGACGGCAGCGCGGTAGCCCCAGGCGGGCTCCACAACCAGATATTGTCCAGCGCGCAGGGCATGGACAGCCAGAACTCGGTACCCGTGGTCTGCTGCCCGGTGTCGTTGCTGGCCGTGCCAGGGATGGTCGGGAAGTTCGGCCAGATCCGGTAGGAGCCGCTGTAGGCGTCCGGCGCGGTATCACTGACCTGGACATCCATCCAGAAGTTAGACGAAGACGAGCCCTCGAGCGGGGGCACGCTCGTGACATTGCCGCTCGTGCCGAAGGTGCCCTGGGCAGTGAAGAAGGGCGCCGCCAGCGACCCTGAGGTGTCGCTGAACGCCGTCAGCGGCCCGTTCGTGATTCCGCCACTGTACGGATCGCCGGAGCCGAACTGATTATTGGTATCAGGGAAGCCGCCGGTAAAAGCGGTGCAGGCAAGGTAGATCGCGGCACCGCCAGCATCCGCGTGGGCGAAGTTAGCGCCTCCGCCAATGCTCAGGTTAAGTGGCGTCGCAAGCGGAACATAGTTCCACTGCCCGGCTGTCAGGGTGCCCGACGTGACCGTGGCGGCGCTGACGATCGAAGCGGTGTCTCCTAGGTATATCTGCCAGAGCGCGAACGTCTGCGGCGACGTGGACTGCCCCGACGGGCACACCCACCACCAGTAGCCCTCGAACCAGACCCCGCCGGTGGTGACCTCGAACACGATGCCGGCGTCGAACGACCCACCGTAGGAAACTGGGCTGGACGGCCCGCTGGCAGAAGGGAACAGCCGGTAAGTGGTCATCAATTGAACCCGTTCAAGAACGCGGCGAGCAGCCACTTGCCCTTGGCCGCGTTGTAGATGAAGCCGAGCAGGTCAGTCTGCCCTGCCGTGGTGCTGAGGGTGGGCTGCGGCAGGCCAGCGGAGAACTCGTAACCGCTGTCCCAGGTGATCACGGCAGACCCGCCAGCGCCCTGGGTGACCTGAAAGATCATCTCCTGTCCGTCCACCGGATTGGACGGGCTGCCCATCGTGCGGTTCCCGCCGATGGTCACGCGGAAATCGTTGCCGAGGGAGGCATCCACAGCGATCGTCGCCGCATCGGTGAGCATGACGACAGCAGGCGCCACCGCCCCCTGCTCGACGGTCGTGGCCTGCCCGGCAAGGACGGTACGCCCGGCGGCCAGCGCCGGGGACGACGTGGCCGCGGTCAGCACTGACCCCCCGGCCGCCCCGGCCGCAGCGACACCGACGGCGCCCTTGAAGATCTTCCTCCGGCTCGGCGCCCGTTCCGGCCCCCTCGCGTCCGTCCGGCCAGGATCAAGGCCTGCGTCCCGGCCGGGACCAGAGCCTGCGTCGCGTGAACCCGGCGCTCGACGACGAGCCGGGAATTGCCTGTCCAATGGAGCCCTCCCGGAGATAAGACGCCTATCCGATCTACCCGGTTCACACGTCACACCACGACTCTAAAAGCCCTTCCAGCTGGGGCAGAAGCCAGCTGCCTTCGCGGCGGCGATGTCGGCAGCAACGGAACCGTGGTGGTAGATGCTCAGGTCGCTGGGTGAGTACCCCCAGCGGCCGTTAGCGTAGTTGAACACGCTTTCGGCCTTTGCCGGACCTCGACGGACCTCCGGAGACCTTCGCGGTGACGATCGCCGCGTTGCCGAAGACGGTCACGAACTTGATGACCCTGGCCTTCCCGGCGCTGGCCGACGGGCAGCCGTCATGCACATTTACCCAGACTCCTCTCGGGACCTGGTGCTTCGCCGCAGGGGTCAGCAGGTCCCAGGAAGCCGCGTACTGGCTGGCAAAGTACAGGCCGTAGAACTGCGCCGCAGCCGCGCGAGCCCCGGCCCGCGTCTCGGCCCCCGGCATTGCCGGCCTGCCGCTGCCGACGACTTGGCCCTGGCATGGGTGGCATGTCCTGCCGAGGACTTGGTCCTGGCATGGCTGCCTTGTCCTGCCGCGGGCTTGGTCGTGGCAGGGGCGGCTGGCGACGAAGCGGTGGCAGAAGGCCCGCCCGCTGAGCTACTGCAACCGACGAGACCGGCGGCGACCAAGCCAGCCAGCAGACCCTTCGTAAGGCGCATCGTGGCAGTCCTTTCGCTGATGGTGCCTACTGACACCGGAGCACGAAGTACGTCGGGCTGGCCGCGTTCGAGGCCAGTTACCGCGGCGGGCTAGCTGGCGCAGCGGCCGCATGCTGACTCAGGCGGGCGTGACCTCGACGTCAACCCAGAAATTCTCGCCGTTGCTGCCGCTTCCGTAACTCAGTGGGTAAGCCCAGGAGCCCGGGTTGTAGGTGCCCTGGCCGGGGCTCGCGGCGGCGGACAAGCCGGGCGCGGTGACCGGGCCGGCGGTGATCCCGCTGGCGCCAGGGCCGCCGGTGCCCCAGTAGTTGGTCGTGACCTGTACCACCTCGACCCGCCACCGTAGAACACCGCCACCTTGTAGTCCCCGGCGGGCAGCGTAACGCCGCTGTATGTGCACGACACCCAGCCGGACCCGGCCGCGCCCGACCATGACGGCGAGGTGTTATCGGTGCCGGAGACCACGGTCTGCGTGCCCACATTCCAGATCGCGCACCTGGTCGGCAGCACTGCCGCGCCCGGCTGCGGAGTAAAACCAGATCTTGTCCAGCGTGCAGGACTGCGACAGCTGGAACTCGGTCGCCAGGGTGTAGCCGGTCGGTGTCAGTGGCAGACGGCGCCCGGCAGGACCGGGTAGTTCGGCCACAGCCGGTAGGACGTGCCGGCCGGCGGATTGGTGTCGACCTGGACGTCCATCCAGAAGTTCGCCGAGTTGGACCCGTACGACGGGCATGTTCACCGTGGGATCGGTCCCGGCGACGCTGAACACCCCCTGAGGCATGCTAAAAGGCGCGGGCAGCGACCCGGACTGGTCGGAGAACGCGGACAGCGGCCCGCTGACGATCCCGGCGCTGTACGGATCACCGGAGCCGAACTGGTTATTAGTGCGGGGAAGCTACCAGCTGAACCCCGTGCAGGCGTTATAGCAGGCGCCGATCGCCAGCGGCACCGGCGTGGCCAGCGGCACGTAGTTCCACTGCCCGGCGGTCAGCGGGCCCGAGTAACCGTGGCCGCCGGGATCAGCGCCCCGATCCCGTGGCTGTACACGGCCCACAGCGCGAACTTCTGCGCCGACGTGGACTGCCCGGACGGGCACACCCACCACCAGTAGCCGTCGAACCAGTGCCGCCCGTGGTGACCTCGAACACCACGCCGGCCAGGAACGGCCCGGTATAGGAAACCGGGCTGGACGGCCCGCTCGCGGACGGGAACAGCCGGTAGGTGCCCGTGCGGCTGGGCGTCTGCCGTCGTGGCTGAACCCGTTCACGAACGCGGCCAGCAGCCATTTGCCCTTGGCCGCGTTGTAGATGAAGCCGAGCAGGTCAGTCTGGCCCGCCGTGGTGCTGAGGGTGGGCTGCGGCAGGCCAGCAGAGAACTCGTAGCCACTGCCCCAGGTGATCGTGGACGACCCGGCGGCGCCCTGGGTGACCTGGAAGGTGATCTTCTGCCCGTCCGCCGGGTTGGACGGGTTGCCCATGGTGCGGTTCGCCGCGATGGTCACCCGGAAGTCGTTGCCCAGCGAGGCATCGACGGCGATCGTCGCGGCGTCGGTGAGCGTGACGACAGCGGGCGCCACCGCCCCCTGCTCGACGATCGTGGACTGCCCGGCCACAACGGTGCGCCCGGCAGCCTTCGCCGGGGAGGCAGTAGCCTCCGTCAGCACCGATCCCCCCGCAGCGCCGACCGCAGCCACTCCGACCGCCCGCGCGAAGATCTTCCTCCGGCTCAGCGCCCGCTTGGGCCTTCGCGTCCGTCCCGCCGGGATCAGAGCCGTGTCGCCCGAATGCTGCCGACGAGTCGGGGATTGCCTGTCCAATGGTGCCTCCCTGTCAGCTGGGCAGCGCTAAGACGATGCCCGGGCATAGGACCAGAGCGGGGCCTGGACCCAGTTGTCCATCTCCGAAGGGTGCCTGCCAGGTCGGCCGCTAACGCGAAAGCCATGATCCCGAATGGCGCAGCTACAGCCCCGAGGAACTCAGCAACCCAGCCGGGGATGGCGAGCCATCCGAGGACGATACGCAGCGCCGGAGCCTTCATCGCTTTCCCTCGCACGGGCCCAGACATTGGTCCCCTGCGGGAGATAACACACCCCCACGGGAGGTAAGACGCCTATGTAGCGATCCTGGTTCACATGTGGCCCGGGCCAAAGCTGACCGGAAGGCACCAGCGGCGCGTCGTCCGCCCGGACCCCAAGGGCCGCACGGCGACGACGCCGACTCGATCTCCTGGAAACATCCGGCCCGACAGGCCGTGACGTGCTTTGTAACGCCACCCAGCACCGGCTCTCCGCGAGACGGTCACGCTCGCTGAACCGCTAGCCTGGCGGTGAGGTGGTCGCCGTATGGGCCGAGGGAGGGGCAGCGGGCGGCGCGCTGTTGTAGGTACTGCCGGCATCCTGGCCAAACGGGCCCGTGCAGTATCCGCTCAGCCGTTCGCCGGGTGAGCTGCACTTGTCGCCGCTCGAATTCTTCCGGTCCAGTCCGCCCAGCTAACTGGGTTGTCGCCGTTACCTTGGTTCCAGGCGTAGAAGGTCGACGGGCCGTGGTAGGTGTTCTTTGACCAGTGTTGTGCTGGAAGAACATCAGCTGGGCGGAATGACCCAGCCCGGGTGTCTTGTCTGTGGCGGCGAGCCATAGTCGCTGAAGATGCCACCAGCGCCGCAATCTGGCCAAACAGCTTGGTTGCAATGCGCAATATGAGCCGGGTTGAAGTCAATCACGTTGCCGGTGATCCGCACGTTCTCGGTCTCGCCACAGCAGCCGTCCCACCAGTCCTTCGCCGGAGAGCCGGTCTTGTTGCCGACGTAGGTGGTGGTGTTGATGTTGGCGGAGGAAGGTTGGCACCGCACGCTGGACGGGCGTGAACGGCCCGGCGGACCCACCGCCGACCAGCGTGCAGGCACCGTCGGATCCGTCCGCACAATAGCGGTTAGAGTTCTGCCAGAGAAAAATGCTGCCGCCATTGTCGACCAGGGTGTTCCGGCTGATGACAGACTGCGTGGGATATGATCCCTGGTCGGCAGCAGGCGGCCTCCGCGCAGGCAGGCACGCCGCCGAAGGTGGTGTCGCTGCCGCTCTCGCTGATGTAGATGGCGGCGGTCGGGAAACCTGAGTTGTTCAACCCGTCAGTCCAGTCGTTGCGTGCCAGGTAGTTGTTCGTAATCGAGAAATTGTAGGAGATCTCCTCGATTATCGCCTGGCCCTCGTTATCCGTGATCGTGTTGCCAGTACAGGTGGTATTCGCGTTGTCCGTGTCGGCCCAGCCGCCCGGGCCCCAGTTGTTGTGGATGTAATTGCCCTTGATAGTCACGCCATTCGTCTGCCAGAGCTTGAATCCGCCCTGATCGCCATCGGGAACGACTTTGCCGCAGTGCGAGTTCCGGTACTGTGGCGGCACCGGGTTGTGATCCGACCAGCCGATCGCAGAGTTGTTCAGCACGCCCGCGAAGTCACAGGTGTCGTTATAGCTGATCTCGTTGCCTTCGACAGTCACGTTGTACGGGCCGCCTGTTAGTGAGTCCTTGCCGAAGCCGTCGGTATCTGTGGACTGGAAGCCGTACTGGCCGTTCAAGCTCATGCAGTTGTCTTTAAGAATGTTGTTGGCTCCGGCGATCACCCCGGCACCGGGTACGTTGCGGGTAATCGTGTTGTACTGGATGGTCCAGTCGGTATTGGCCTCCTGGTTGATTGCGGCGGCATTGGTGGCTGGCTGAAACTTTTCAATGGTTAGGTACTCGATCGTCACGCCGGGCTGATTCCCGTTAGTAGCATTCGAGTCGATCGCCTGGCCGCCGACAGAGTAATTTCCGGAAAGAACGGCAGGCGTGCCACCGGAGCGCCCGCCGACAAAGGCATCGTTGGTATCCGGTTCGAAACTGCCTACGTGTGTCCCCGGCAGCAAATAATAGACGGTGTCCGGTTTGAGCTGGTAGGAGGCATAATTCTTGCGCCGGCCGGCAGGACTACTCCGGCGGTATCGTCTGGGAAGTCCGAGCCTGGCCGGCCATAGGTTGGCAGCCCGGCCGAGCCGCTCCGGTAAGCGCCTGCCGCGGCGTGGTAGCTATATGGTGAGCGAAGAACTGGCTGGTCACAGACTGGCGTGGGCTTGCCGGCGACGGAATAACCGCCAGCAGCAGGGCCGTGGGAACAGCAGATGGACGCCGACAAGCGCGGGCACTAGCACAAGGCAGCTAGCGACTACCAAACCCAGCAAGCGCCTGTTGCCTGGCGGGTTCTTACGACGCCTGTTACTGCGTGAGATCTTGTGCGATGGCGGTCCGCCGGCACTCATGCGTCTTCGCTTTCATGGGGCCGCAGGGCATGCGGCGGCTGCGGGTAGCTGGAGCGCCGGCGGAGCCGCGCGTCGAGCAGTTGCGGCGGCGGCTGCGGATAGTCCGGGAGCCGGAAGTACCGCGGATCCAGCTGCCGGCGTGGCCGCATGTCCACCCGCCGCCGCCGCAGCCTTACCTGCCGGGGGATGCGCAGGCTGAATTGCCAGGGGGGGCGGGGGCCTAGTTGCCAGGGCGGCGGCGTGCCCGGCTGCTGGAGAGGCCGCGTGCCCGGCTGCCAGGAGGGCGGCGTGCCCGGCTGCCTGCGCGGCCGCGTGTCCAACGGCCGGCGAGCGCGAATCCCGGCGGACCTAGCGGAACCGCGATGGCGCGCGACCTGGCGGCGGGATCCGGACGGGCTGGGTGCAGGTACCTTGCCGGGCGCCAGCAGCGCTGCGCGCAGTTCCCACCACCACAGCAGTGCGCCGAACCAGGCCGCGACCGCGGCGCCGCGCACCGTCCCGAAGGCTCCGTCGGCAGCAGCCCCGGCCAGGCCAAGGGCGAGATAAGCGACAGACGTGACGATCATCGCGCGCAGGCTGCGGTGGGCCGCCCCCAAGGCGTGCAGGCCCGCGGCAGCGCCGGCGATGACGCACGAGCCTATGACGGACAGCGTCAGCGGCAGCACCAGCGGGTAGGCCGGCCGCCAGATCGAGCCAAGCAGCCAGGTGACCAAGCCCTCTCGGCAGCGCCACAAGCAGTACGACTCCCCATGCGAGCCCCAGCAGGGCAAGCCCGCCGGCAACCAGCAGGCAGAAGAGCGGCAGGTGCCGTGGCGAGTCGCGCAGGACCCGGGCCGCCTCCGGCACCGTGACCAGGGACATCCCGAAGAAGATGACCAGGAACGGGCCCATCAGAGTGCTGGCGGCCTGCACGTATCCGACGGCGGCCAGGCCCAGAATGACGCCGATGCCGTATGTCCGCAGCTGGACCGAGGCGCTGTTGGAAGTGTTCTCCGCGAGATAGCGGGGGCCCAGATCACGATTCCGGGATATCCATCCCCTTGCGCCCGACAGCCGGGGGACGACGCGGGCCTGCAGCGGCCCGACGGCCGCGCCGACAGCCGCCGCGGCACCCCACGCCAAGACGAACCAGAACACGTCAGCGTGACCAGTGCTGTGCAGTAGCAGCAGTGCAGGAACGAGCACCGTTGCCCAGACCATGTCATTGAGGAATGCCTGGTGGCCGCGCCCGAGCGCGAAGAAAGAATATCGCCAGCTGTCCTGCAACAAGAGTCCAGGCAGCGTCAGTCCGAGGGCGATAAAGGCAACCCTGGTCGTGCCGCTCAGGAACGCGGCCGCCGCGAGCACACAGGCACCGGTCACCAGGCCTACGGTCGCGGCGGTGCCGGTGCAGCTTGCGACGGCACGCCGCCAGGCTGGGAGTTCAGCGCCGCTGAACCTGACCATCAGCGGGTCGGTGGCCAGGCCACGTGACGCGTTGAGCGCGAACGAGTAGGTCACGTAGGCGAGGCTGAAGGCGCCGAACTGCACCGCCCCTAGCGTGCGGGCCACGTAGATGCTCACCGCGGCGTTGGTCAGGCTGGATACGGCCTGGTCCGCGACGCCCCAGCCAAGGCGGCGGACGCGGTGGGCCTGCAGCCGCCAGAAAACGGCTATCCGTGACTTCCCCAGCGCCGTCCCTACCTCGGCGCTCGCTTCAGCCGCCATGAGTACTGCCCGGAGCGGTGACGATCACGCCAGGCATCCGGGCGGCCGGCCGTCCAGGTGCCCAGCCGCATGCATGAATGGAACTAGAGCGGCACAGGTGTGGGCGTGATCACCTGCAGCCAGGACTTTCATCGCTACCCCCAGACCTCGGCCGGACTGGGGCGGCCACACCACCCCTTCACAGAGGATCCGCCACCACCCGGCCCTGATACAAGCTGGGCGTGACCTCTTCGTGATGGGCGCGATATGATCTTGTGCCCGAAGGTCACGCGCAGGCTCGCCGTCGCGGGCGGCGGCTTGATCCGGTCTCCCTGACAGGCAGCGCGGCGGCGGTCCGTGGACCGGCACGGTCCTCATGGCGGTTCCCTGCCCGCCACCGAGGGCACGAGCAGTGACGCGGCCAGCGTGACCTCGAGGAGGTACGGCGAGACGTCGGTGAAACCCACTTCGGTGAACGACGCAAGCAGGCAGTACGTAATGAGGAAAAGGGCAAGCGCGCGCTGGACGCCGCGGGGCTGGAAGTAGGCCAGCACGAGCAGGAAGATCAGGATCGTCGCGCAGACTGTCACCCCGAAAAGCCCCTGGTCGTAATAGGACGCGAGCCAGTTGCTGTCGATGGGGAGGCCGTTGAATGACTTGTTCGACAGGCCGAAGCCGAAGAACACCTGAAATTTGTCGCGCGGCAGGCTGACCAGGGCAGACCAGACCGTGGTCCGGCCGGTCAGGTTGGTCAGTTCCTGCGTGCCCTCGCCGCGCGCCAGCCACGTGGTGATGACGCCGGACAGCGTCAGGATCCCGATCGACCGCCACGACGCTCGCAGCGGCGAACAACTTGCGCACCCGCGCCTTGGCCACGATCAGGCTCAGGCCGGCAACCAGGATGCCCGCCACCGTTGCGACCAGGGCGGTCCTCGTGTGCGTGAGGAGCAGGATAGCTCCCGCCACGACAACGACGAGCAAGGTGACCCGGCCGCGCAGGTGACCGCAGAGCCAGAGCACGACCACCAGCCCGATCGTGACCGCAGCGTAGTGCGCGACCTCCGTGGGCAGCATCGGCCAGACCGCACCAGTGAGCCTGCCAGCGAGCGAGGGCATGCCCGGGGGCCACTATCAGGCCCAGGAGCACCGAGCCGAGCAGCGCCAAGAGCACGGTCAGATGGCAGCGGACGAGCAGCAGGTCGCGCCGGCCCCACCACGGCGTCAGCAGCCAGAGCGTGGCAACGAACCCGGCGAGCCGGAAGGTCCGGTACACGGTACCGAAGTGCTGCGGTTGCAGGCTCGTGATGAGCGCCTCGACGACGAGCAGGCTCACCAGGCAGAGAAACACGTTCGGGCGCACGATACCGCGCCGGTTCACGGCCAGCGCCACCAGGAATGCCGCGGCCAGGGAGCCCTGCGTGATGCCCTTGCCGACTATCGACGGGATATGGCACGAACGCAACCCCGGGGTAGAAGGTCAGCGCGTTCAGGAACAGCAGGCCCCAGGCGATGCCGACCCTGCGGTGGGCCCAGCGCTCGCGATCCTGCGCAGCTTCAGCCGGCGGCAGCACCCGCCGGAGGCGGAGAACGGCGGCGGACGCAGTCATCGGCTCATGAACCTGGACCCGGCCCGACCGAAGCCTGCTGGCCAGGCAGGTCCGGCACGCCGAGGCTCTCGTCGGCCTTGTCCGCCCCGACGAGCACGGCGGAGATGAGCTCCGTTCCGGCGAGCCGGATCATCTCGCCGACGGCATGGACTCGTGCTGCCGATGACCGCCCGGCGGTCACTACGGCGACGGCGCCGCGCGCCCATCCAGCCAGGTGCTCGGCACCGACCGAGGGTTCGAGGGTCGCCAGCGTGAGCAGCAGGTCCGCCTCGGCAGCGGCCGCGCCCACTTCCCCGGCAAAGGCAGCGCGCGGGCCCCCGGCGAGGCGCGATCCGAGCGGGCCGGCCGGTACCACGTCGTCACGATCAGGGATCGCCACGATCAGTTGCTACGCGATCAACCCGCACCGGGTGGACGCCGGGACTCGGTGATCCGCAGCAGTAGTCGCGGCAGGCGAGCCGTCGCACAGGTCCGCCACGACGACCCGCAGGCCCTGCTGCGCAGCGGAAACAGCCAGTGACACCAGGGCCAGAGCCGCGACCTGCGGCTCGTCGACTGGAACGACAGCCAGGGTGGCGATTCCTGGCGAGCTGGCTGGCCCGGTGCTGCCCAGTTGCGCGACCCGTCCCAGGTACGCGACGATGCGCCTGACCTCGGGGCGCCGAGCGGCGGCCAGCCCGCGCGGACCTGGCCGCCAGCGGCTCTGCCGCACCTTGCCGACGCTGAGCTTGACGGGAGCGCCGAGAGCGCGCGCGACGTCGTCACGCCGGCGTAGCCGGTCCGATACGAGCGCCCGGACGACGACGATGAACATGCCGAGCGCCAGGCCCGCGATGAGCCCGGTACCCGCATAGATCACCAGGTATTTCTTGCGTGGAGTGCCCGACGCGGCGCGGCCGGGTCGAGTACCTGGCTACCTTGAATTACCTTCGTGGTGTTTATCCGCGTAGTCGCCTGGTTAGCCAGCGTGGCCTGCTTGAGCGCGGTCAGCGCGCTGGCATCCCGGCTGCGCTGGTTCACCAGGCTGCGGAGCTTGGCGTGCTGCGCGGGTGAGGCAGGCTGGGCCGACAGCTGGCTGATCTGGTTGCTGATCGAGCTGATACGTTGCTGCGCCAGGGTGACCTGCTGCTGGAGCGCGGCGTTGACGAGCCGCTCCTGGGTCTGCAGCTGACTGTGCCTGGAACGTGAGGAACGCCTTGCCAGGGCGTTCGCCTCGCTGACAGCAGCGTCGCTTGATGTCGCCTTGACGGTGATGAGAAGCACCCGGTTGGTGACGATGGTAACCGTGTAGTCTCCGACGAAACTGGCCGCGCTCTCTGCCGCAGGCCTAGCTTCTGGAGCGCCGCAGCCGGCCACCGTGCGGCTCTGCGCAATGGCCTGGTCGTCTCAGTGCCGCATCGCCGGCATTCTCGAACGGGTTGTTCGCGAGCAGGACCGACGTCGAGGCCTGGTAGGCAGGGGGGAGCGCCATGAAGACGCCGAAGCCGGCCAGCAGCCCGACCACCGCGGTGGCGCACCAGAGCCTCGCACTACGCCGCAGCGCCGCCCGGATGAATCCCAGGCTGGTAAGGCCGCTGGCGAGATCGGCAGCTGAGCGATCCTCGTCGGTGCTGAAGTTCGCCGAAATCCCAGAAGCGCCCGGGCGCGTCTTCGCTCTTGACTCAGGGATAGCGCCGCTGTCTGGTCTCCGCTCGTTCACCGTCTGGTCTCCGGTCGTCGTGCCGGTCAGGCGCGTCGGCGGTCGCCGGTGCGCCGGCCGTGCCAGCTGCGGAAGACGGCCGGTCGTGTGGTCGGTCGAGTCTGGGTCCGCCACGATGATCCCGGCGATCTCGCGGCCTTCGCCGGCGGCGGCGACCGCGACGCGGGCGAGTTGCTCGGCGGTAGCCGCGCCCGCCGAGACCCCCAGCACCGTCGCGCTTGTGCTCATCAGGCCCGCGAGCCGCGGCGCCCGGCCGTCTACGACGGCGACGACGACGGTCAGCCCAGCGCCTGGCTGCCGGCTGGCCTCGCGTGTCGCCGACGGCGACCCGCAGCAGGCTCGAGCGCCCTGATGCCGTGGGCGAGGTTGCCTTGCACGCCGCGGACAGCGTGGCCGTGGCATTCGCGTCCTGCTGGGGACCGATGACGAGTGCCGTGGGGATGCCCAGGGAAGCGGCGAAGACCGCCAGCTGAGGACCTAGCGCGAGGGCCTTGAGATCTGATGAAAGCGACAGCACGGCGACAGAGCGCCACCGCTGCCTCCCCGGTAGTCAGTCAGAGCCAGATGGTGCAGGGCCTTGCGCATGCTCCACGCATGGACGACGCCTGGCTCGTAATCCTCGAGCAGCCTGGCCCAGCCACCGGCATCGGTTGGGTGCTCGACGGGGATCGATGCCAGCACGGGCACCCCGATGGCATCTGCTATCTCGTCGCGCTCCCGCAGCCGCCGGTCGCCGCGGCCAGAGCGCTAGCGCGCCGATGGCTCCGATCAGCGCCCCCAGCAGGGCACCGAGCCCGCCGTTAACGAGCAGGCGCACGGGCAGCGACGTTCCGGTGGCGTTCGTGGCCGACTCAAGCAGCCGCGCCTGCACCTGCCCGGCGGCGCTGTTCTTGCTGCTGAGGTAGGCGACGAAGCTGTTGGCGACAGCGTTCGCCGTGCCCTCTGCCTGGGCTGCGGTCTTGCCCTGGGCGCCGATCGAGATGATATTGGCGGTCAGGCTCTTGGCCTGAACACGGCTGCGCAGGGTTTGCAGCGACATGGCAGGCCGGATGTGATGCAGGGCGCCCGGTAGTACCTTGTCGCTGCTCGCGATAATGACCTGGGTCGAGGATGTTGTGCGTGGTGGTCGGTAGCACGACGAGCGCACTGGCTCGCGAGCATCGGCGGGTTGAGCACTGTGTACCCGGCACCAGCGAGCAGGCCAAGCGCGGCGAACGACGCCGACGATGATCTTGTGCCGTCGCACGATCTGCAGGGACCTGCGCAGGTCCAGCGCCTGCTCGCTCATTTGGCCTCCGCTCGAATTCCCGGAGCATTTCGCGCCAGGGCTTCGGCTGAGCCCAATGATACGGCTGACCGGGTATAGGCAGATTCTGGCGAAATGCCGATGTCGGCAAAGTCCAGCCGCGTGCTCAGCGGCTCGCCTGACTCTGAGCGTCCGCAGCCAAGCAGCGTGACGGCGGGAACGCGGCGCCCGAGGCCGCCGGAGTACCAGCCGAGGATCGGGTCCGTCTCACCGCGGTGCAGGCTCCACCGCAGCTGGCCGGCAGTTCCAGCCGGGCCGCCCCGGGCGTGGCCGCGCCGGGCCAGCGCAGCACCGCGCCTGCCCCGTCGAGTTCGGCCTGCACGTCGGGGCCCAGGTGAAATGCCAGCCGGACGTCATGACCGTCGCCGTCGATCTCGTCGATGATGTCGATGCTGCGCGCCGCACGGTCCAGCCGGACCGACCGGCGGTGCCTGGCCGGCGGATCGAGCGACCGGTAGCCGTCGTGCTCCGCGGTCCACTCGGCCACGCCGCCGTCGTCCCTGACGTCGATCTCCCGCGCGTCCGCATGACGCAGCCAGAGGAACGGGCCGCCTTCGCTGGACTGGCTCTGGCCGTCGAGCTCGACGGTATTGTGCGCGATCGTCGAGCGGAAGTACGAGCGCCACGCGGGCTCGCCGTGATAACAGTACGTGCCCGGATCGGCGAGGATGTCGACGCCGCCGTAGCGGACCTCCACCGACAGGGCGTCGGCGTGGGCATGCGCGGCGATGCTGAGGAATCCGTGCGGGCCGCCGTCGCACCGGCACCAGATCTCCGGGTCCTGCTGCCCGGTCGTGCGCAGCAGGGTCGTGCCGGCGTCAGCGAACTGCCACGGCCGCTGCCCGGGCCTGCCCGGTATCTTGCGGGCCTGGCCGGCCAGCGCGCCGATGATCGAGCTGGCCGCGTCCGGAGCTGCGCGCGGCCACCAGCCGGCCCGGCCGACGAGCGCATCGCCGAGTGCCAGCAAGGAGGACCAGCGGCTCCGCGCCGGGGCGTCGAGCAGCAGCGCGCAGCCCTCGTCGGAGTCACCCTGCCGGGGTGGCCGCAGCCGCTCGTCGAGCAGCGCCGCGGCGCTGTCGACCATCGCGCACAGCCGCTGCCAGGCCGCCGGGTCCAGCGGATGACCTGCCGCGTCGGCCTCGACGGCCGCGAGCAGCCCGAGTTCCGCGTTGAAGCACTGGTAATCCGGTGGCGAGCTCGCGGCCGATGCCGGACGGGAACGTGTTGCGGTCCAGTTCGCGCTCGAGCAGGCGAGCGGACTTCCGCCGCCAGCGGCCGCTCTCGCGCGAACCACGGGAAGGCGCAGCTGGCCACGAGCTGCCCGGCCGCCTCGGCGATGACGTGGTTGTTGGCGGACGAGCCCCGGCTCCGGAACGCGGCGAGGTACTGCTGATGCCAGCGGATCTGCCGAACCGCCAGCTCGTCCTGCTCGAACAGGCCGGCGACACCAGGCCAGTCGTCCAGCAGGCGCCGGATCCAGGCCAGGCTGATCAGCCGGATGCCGATCTCGATGCCGCTCGTCCAGTGCACGCCGGAGAGGAACGGGTTCGCCCGGCACCACGAGCGCAGCTGGTCTGCCACCCGGCGCGCGTACCGGTCGTCCCTGGTGAGGTACCAGGCGGTTGCCAGCAGCGTCAGGTGCTGCAGCCGGGAGATCTCCCAGACCTGCTTGACGTTGCCGGTCTGCGCCTCCGAGCGATGGTTGATCCGGAACGCGTAACGGTCCGCGGGAGACCGGCGGCCGGTCACCGGGTCGCTGAACCAGTCGGGCTCTACCAGGTCGGTCCTGCGGACCCCGAGCACCTCCCACTCGCCCCGCATGAGCTGGTCAGCGGCCGCCAGCACGGCCGCCCTGGCATCCCCGGGCACGCGCTCGGCGGCATCAGGCGGCAGGATGGCGGTGAACCTGCGCGCGCCCGCCTGGGGCTGCGCAGCCAGCTGCGGCGAGCCGGGCACGAGCGGCGAGGCGGGCAAGGAAAGCTGCTCGCGGCGCACCTGCCGGCCCGACCACGCCAGCTGGACTGCCTGGTCGCGGGCACGCCAGGTCACCTCGGCGGGTGACATCCTGGCCGCCCGGCGGGCGTACCAGCCGAGCTTCGATCCGGGCAGTGCGCTCACACCCGCTCCGGGCGACCGCTCGACAGGCTCTCCCCCGCCGCGATCGTCGCCTTGGTGGTGGCCACCAGGGACTCCAGCGGGATGGGCATCGGCGCGCCGGCCCGGCACGCCTCGACGAACTGCGCTACCTCATGACGCTGGCCTTTGTCCTGGCCGCCGCGCGACTGCATCGTGCTGCGCCGGCGGCCGACCCAGACCGCCGCTTTCTGGAAGTTGTCGAGCCTGGCGCTGCGGCCGCCGGCCGCGGCGTCCAGGGTTTCCTTCTGATAGCGGGGATTGCCGGAGGTGAGGTAGCTGATGGTGCCGGTTGAGCCGTTCTCGAACCGCACGGTGGCCTGCAGCTCGCCAGCCTCCGGGCCGGCCACGGCGTAGACCTCCTCGGGATGGCTGTCCGTCCACCAGCTGAGCGTGTCGATGAAGTGGCCGCCTTCGCCGGCGAACCGCGACCCTTCCAGTTCCTCGTTGAGGTACCAGCTGTCGGCGTCCAGCTGTCCCGCGTTGACCAGGTAACGGATCACCGAGCTGCTGCCCGGCTGGCCGAACCGCGACTCGCAGCTGCACGAGCAGCGGCGCGAAGCGGCGGTTGAACCCCACCATCAGCCGGTCGTTGCCCGTGCTCATGACAACGTCCATGATCCGCTGCAGGTCCTCGCGGGTGAGCGCGAGCGGCTTCTCGACGAACACGGCCTTCCCGGTCTCAAGCGCCCGGCAGACCATGTCGGCGTGCGTGTGATGGCGCGTCACGATGAATATCGCGTCCAGCGACTTGTCTTCGAGCACGGCATCCGCGCTGGTCGAGGCGGTCGTGAAACCGAACCGGCGCTGGGCATTGACCGCTGACAACGACCGGGTGGTCGCCACGTGGGCCAGGTTGGCTGTCTCGAGCTTGGCCAGGTGCGGCAGCAGCATCGATGACGCGTAGTTTCCGGCGCCGATGAACCCGATCGAGAGCTGCCCGTCGCGGGCCGCACGGGGAGCGGCGGCCGCCCGCCCGGCGGACAGCACCCGGCTCGCCGCGCGAGCCGGGTGCTCGCCGTCCGCCGCGCGCTCGGGATACTTGAGCAGGACTCCCACCGGGTTCAGCGAGCCTGCCGCCAGGTCGGCGTAGACGGTGGTCGCCTGCTCCATCGGGAAGATCCCGGAGACCAGCGATTCCACCTCGATCTCCTTGCGGGCGATGAGATCGAGGAAGCACTCCAGGTTGCGCCGCTCGGTCCAGCGGACGTAGCCCGCCGGGTAGTCGATGCCGTCAAGCTCATAGCGGTCGTCATAGCGGCCTGGCCCGTACGACCTGGAGAAGCGGACGTCGAGTTCCTTGTCGTAGTAGGCGTTCCACGGCAGGTCAAGGCGGGTCTTGCCGATGTCGATGACGCGAGCGCGGTCCCTGGCCAGCTTCGCGGCGGTGATGACCGGCCCGTTGGACGAGCCGCCCGCCGCCAGGAAGACATGGTCGGCCCCGCGTCCGGCCGAGATCTCGGCCAGTGCCTGCTCGGCGGCCGCCAGCCCCTCGCCCTCGGGCCCGGCGCACAGGATCGCGCCGGCCTTCTCGGCCTGCCGGCAGCGGTCCTCGACGACGTCCAGCCCGATAACCCGGACCCCGGACGCGAGCAGCAGCCGGACCACGAGCTGGCCGACGAGGCCGAGGCCGATGACGCAAGCGGTATCGCCGAGCTGGACCTCGGCGCGCCGCACCCCGTGCATGGCGATCGCCCCGACGGTGGCGAATGCGGCATGCTCGGGCAGGACGTCCCGCGGGACCGGCACGCACAAGTTGACCGGAATCCAGTTGTACTCGGCGTGCAGCGCGTACTCGTTGCCGGCCGCGGCGACGAGCTGGCCGGCCCGGAACTCATCGGCGCCGCGGCCTGCCTCGATCACGACGCCGCAGAGCGAGTAGCCGAGCGGCGTGTAGGAGTCGAGCCGGTTCATGACCTTCTTGTAGGTGGTGACCGCGCCCTGCTGCGCCACCGACTCGATGACCTTGCGTGCCTGGTCGGGCCGCGCCCGCGCCTTGCCGACCATCGACATCTTGGCCTCGGTCAGCTTCATCATCTCGGTGCCGGTCGAGATCAGCGAGAACAGCGACTGGACGAGGACGCCGCCGGGGCGGCACACCGGAGCCGGGCACGTCGAGGACGCTGAGCTCCCCGGATTTGTAGTTCTGTGCTATCTGCTTCATCTCGTCCTCTGGTCGACTTTGCGGCTGGCCTGCGCGGCGGGTGCCGACGTCATTACGCCGCAACGCCCATCGACCGGGCGTTGCGGTACCACAGCTCCAGCGTCAGCAGCTGCCATATCTGCTTGGACCGGTCCTCGCGGCCGGCGTACTCGTCCTGGATGAGGCGCGCCAGTGCGTCCCCGCGGATCATCCCGGTGCCCACCAGCTCGCCGCCGACGAGCACATCGCGGATGATCTCCTGCAGGTCGCCGCGCACCCAGGCCCGCAGCGGGGCGCTGAAGGACGCCTTGGGCCGGTGCACGATCTCGCGCGGCAGCCAGCTTTCCGCGGCCTGCTTGAGCGCGACCTTGCCCTGCCGCCGCCGGATCTTCGCGCTGCCCGGGATCGAGAACGCCGCCTCCGCGACGACCGGGTCGACGAACGGGACCCGCACCTCGACGGACGCCGCCATGCTCGCCCGGTCCGTATAGGCGAGATTGAGCCCCGGCAGGAACATCCGCACGTCCGCGAGGCACATGCGGTTGACCTCGTCCTGCAGTGCGTTGTCGGTGTAGACGTCGCGGTGCTCGTCGACCACCTGGCCTACGTAGCCGGCCAGGTCCGGGCTGACCAGGGCGGCAAGCTCGGCTGGGTCATACAGCGTGTAGCTGCGCCGGAACCGCGGTTCCTCGGGCAGCTCGGCGAAGGTAAGGAAGCGCTTCGCCCAGCGCGCGTAGCGCAGGCCGCGGCCGTGCACGCTGACCGGGAGGTGCTGCACGGCGGACCGCACCGGAGCGCGCAGGCCGGCCGGCAGCGCGGCGTACCGGCCGGCCATCAGGCAGGCGAGGTGCTTGCGGTAGCCGCCGAACAGCTCGTCGGCGCCCATCCCGGAGAGGATCACCTTGATGCCGCGCTCGCGGGCCGCCTCGCACATCAGGAACGTGTTGATCGCCGCCGCATCGCCGATCGGCTCGTCCAGCATGTCGACGATCCGGGGCAGCATGCCGACGATGTCCGGTGAGATCTCGATCTCGTGCAGGTCGATGCCGTAGCGCGCCGCGACCTTCCGGGCGTAGACGGCGTCGTCGGGCATGGCCTCCAGCCGCTGGTCCTCCGGGCGGAAGGCGATCGTGTAGGCGTCAATCCCCGGCTCGGCCCGATGGGCCAGCACGGTGACGATGCTCGAGTCCAGGCCGCCGGACAGGAAGCTCGACACCGGCACGTCGGAGACCAGGTGCGCGGTGACCGACTCCTCGATCACCTGGCCGAGGTCAGCAGGCGGCCCGGCCGCAGCCCGCGCCGCCACCTCCGCCGGACGCCAGTAGTGCTGCACCGAGAAGGTGCCGTCCGGGCGGCAGCGCGCCCACGAGCCGCCCGGCAGCTTCTGCACCCCGTCGATGGCGCACCGCTGCTCGGGCAGCCAGTAATAGAGCATCGACGCGACCAGGGCGCCCGGCTCCATCCGCAGCTCCGAGCCCACCGCGGTTACCAGCGCCTTCAGCTCCGAGGCGAAGACCACGCCCGCGTCCCGGCGAAGGTAGTACAGCGGCTTGATGCCCAGCGGGTCACGCGCCAGCACGAGCTCGCCGGTTCGCTCGTCGACCAGCGCGAACGCGAACATGCCGCGGAACCGGCGGAGCGCATCTGGCCCCCAGCATCGCCATGCCTCGAGCACGACCTCGGTGTCCGATCCGGTGCCGAACCGGACCCCGCGGCTGGTCAGTTCCGCCCGCAGCGCCTTGTAGTTGTACAGCTCGCCGTTGTAGACGATCGTCAGGCCGTGCTTGGACAGCGGCTGGTCGGCCGCGGCGGACAGGTCGATGATGGAGAGCCGCCGGAAGCCGAGCTGCACCGCCACCCGGTCATCCTCATGGCACCAGGTCCCGGTTGAGTCCGGCCCGCGGTGCGCGATCCGGTCGCTCATGACGTCAACCAGCTTCTGGCCGTCCGGCTGCTGGTAACACCCGGCGATCCCGCACACCTCAGGCCCCCTTCGGGTCAAGGACCCTGGTGCCGGTGACCATCTCCCGGTAGACATCGAGATAGGCGCGCTGCTGGTGGCTCCAGGCCAGCTCGTGCTCGACCCGGGCGCGGCCGAGCTTCCCCATCCGGGCCCGCTTCGGCTCGTCGTCCAGCAGTGCCACGATCGCGTCGGCGTAGTCGTGCACGTCATTGGGCGGCACGTAGACGGCGGCGTCGCCGGCCGAAACCCGGGTCTCGCGCAGGTCGAACGCGACCGCGGGAAGCTCGAAGGCCATGTATTCCATCGACTTGTTCATCGTTGACTTGTCGTTGAGCGGATTCTTGGGGTCTGGCGACAGGCCAACATCCGCAGTCGAGAGGATGCGGCCGACGAGTTCGTCCGGCGCCCGCCCGGTGAACTCCACGTAGCCGGCCAGGTCCAGCTCGTCACGCAGCGCCACCAGGTCGTCGAAGCAGTCCCCCGAGCCGATCAGCGTGAAGGCGATGTCCTCGCGGCCGAGCTTGTGCACCACGATGTCGGCGGCCCGCACGACGATGTCGACGCCGTCCTGCGGCCCCATCACGCCGATGTACGCGGCCAGATAGCGGCGGCCCCGGCGCAGCTCGGGGCATGCCGGACCGCGCCGCAACTGCTGCGGGTCGGGGCCAGTGCGGACGACCGTGACGTCCGCGGCCGCCTTGCCGCTCCGCCGTACGGCGACGTTCCGGTAGGAGTCGTTGGTGGAGATCACATGATTCGCGCTCCGGTGCGTCATCAGCTCCATGGCCCGCAGCGCCTTATATGGCAGCTTCGGGCCACTGCGGGAAACGGGACGCATAAAGTTCCGGACACAGGTCGTGGTGGTCGAAGACGAACCGGGTGCGGTCGAGTCGCGCGCAGGAACAGCGCTATCGGCCAGAAGATATCCGGCGGGTTGCAGGCCTGCAGCACGCCGAACCGCCCGGACCGCCGTGCCTTGAGCGTCAGCCATGCCGTCGCGACGAACGAGTACGCGTACTCGTTGATGAATCCGACCTTGCTGCCGCCTGGCGCGTAAGGCTTGTACTTGTACAGCTCCACCCCGTCGATGACCTGGTACGCCGGGTCACCGTCGCCTTTCGGGCAGACGACGGTGACCTGATGGCCGACTGAAACGAGCGCCTTGCACTCCAGCCACACCCGCCGGTCGAAAGGAACAGGAAGGTTCTGGACGATGATCAGGATGCGGGTCACCAGCCCACCCCCTCGTAGCCAGGAAGCGATTCGACCTCGCTGCCCAGCCGGCCGCTGAGGTCGATCAGCTGGCGCGGCGGGCTCATCAGCAGCGCGTCAAGGACGGCCCGGTCATTCGACGAGACGATCGCGATGTCGGCTCCGCACAGTGCCTCGGCGGGCTCCTGTGCGAGCAGCCGCCCGAGGTGCGGCAGCTTCGACTCGACCTGGCGGAGGTTGGCGCCCACCAGGCGGGCCGGGTTGACGACCGGGTCATAGATCCGGACGCTGAGACCCTTGCCGATGAACCGCTCGGCCAGTTCCACTTTCGGGCTCTCCCGCAGGTCATCGGTATTCATCTTGAAGCTCAGGCCGAGCAGCGCGACGGAGCGCGCTCCGCTGGCGACAACGCGGTCCACGACCTCGCTGATCACCAGCTCGTTCGTGGCCAGCGTCCCGGCGAGCAGCGGCAGGTCCGCGCTGTTCATCCGGGCCAGGTGCAGCAGCGACCGCAGGTCCTTGGGCAGGCAGGAGCCGCCGAAGGCGAAGCCGGGGCTCAGGTAGCTCGGCGAGATATTCAGCACCCGGTCCTCGCAGAACAGCGACATGACCTCGCGGGAGTCGACGCCGAGCAGCCGGAACAGCCGGGACACCTCGTTGGCGAAGGACACCTTGGTGGCGTGGAACGCGTTGCACGCGTACTTGAGCGCCTCGGCGGTGCGGACGTCGACGACCTGCACCGGCTGGCCGAGGAAGCCGAATACGCCGGTGACCGTCTCGGCCACCTGCGGGATCCGAGGTTCCGGCGACGACGAAGGGCGACGCGAAGAAGTCAGCGATCCCGGAGCCTTCCCGGAGGAATTCCGGGCACATCGCCGCGCCGGCGGTGATCCCGGTCCCGGCCAGCCCGTCGGTGAGCGCCGGGAGCACCACGTCCCCGACCGTTCCCGGCGGGACGGTGCTCCGGATGATCACTGTGTGCCGGCCAGTGGCGGGCGCCCTCGCCCGCAGCGCCGCCACGATGTCATCGACGGCGCGCAAGATGAAGGACAGGTCGGTGCCGCCGCGCGCCGTCGACGGCGTGCCGACGCACACCAGCGACGCTTCAGCCCCGCCGAGAGCATCGGCGCAGGACACCGTCGCATGCAGCGTCCCGTCGGCCACTACCTGCCCGACGAGCGAGTCAAGGCCCGGCTCAGCCACCGGGCTGCGGCCGGCCCGGATCTCATCGACCTTGGCGGCGTCAACGTCGACCCCCCAGACGTCATGGCCATTGGCGGCCATGCATGCTGCCGTGACCGTGCCCACGTAGCCAAGACCGACCACTGCAAGCTTCATCTGGTCACCTCAATCGCTTCTCGCGCAGGGCACCTGCATGCATAGGAGCGCTGCGGGGGTGAGCGTGATACGACAAAGCACTGCCATAACCCGGATGTCAGCAGGAATTAAGCAACTGTCGACGTACGGTGATAAATGGACTGCATTGAGTTACTGACGGTCAGGCCGCGGAGACTCCTGGGCGCCCGGATGTATCAGGGCAAAGCCGTAGCGGCTCTTCTGAATGCGGGGCGGTCTGCCCGTATGGCCGATTGCGGATGGATGTCCGCACTGGCCCGTCCGACTCAACTGGGAGATCTGGAGGTCCGCCGATGAGGGTGCTGGTTGCAGGCGATCGCGGCTATATCGGAGCTGTTATGGTCCCGTTCCTGCGCCACTCGCTGCCGCGACGTTGGGCAGCTGACATAAGCGCGGTCCGCATGCTCCGCGAAGCGAGCGCGCGGCGGCCACGGCCGCGCCGCCCGCTCGGCCGCCCGCGATACATCCTGATCGCGCTGCTGGTGGTACTTGCCGGGCTCGGCGTGACCACGGCCCGCTTGTTCGTCTGGCCGCAGCAGGGCATGTCCGGACGCGTCGACGCGATCATCATGCTGGACGGGCAGGGCGACCGCCTTGACACCGCACTGAAACTGGCCCGCGCGCATCAGGCGCCGATGCTCGTGATCTCCCGTGGCACGCCGTACTCAAGTCATGGCTACAGCGGCTGCGGAGCGCAGATACCGGGAGTCAAGGTGATCTGCTTCAACCCTGACCCGGCAACGACACGCGGCGAGGCGCGGTACATCGGCCAGTTCGCGAAGCGGTACCGCTGGCACTCGATCGCCGTAGTAGCCACGGCCCCGCAGGACACCGTCGCCCGGCTGCGGATAGGGCGCTGTTTCAGCGGAAACATTTACCTGGTCAACGCTCCGCTGCCGCCGTCCCAGCTGCCTTACGCGATCGCCTACGAATGGGGATCGACCATCAAGGCGCTGATCCTGCAACGGAGCTGCTAGCAGCGCCGCCGCCTGGCTGGCGCTGTGCCAATCGCGAGGCCAGCAATGCCCCGAGCAAAGCCCCGGACGCCTGCAGCACGATGTCGGCCACCGCCATGTGCCTCCCGTGGAATAGAAACTTCCCAGCCGCCAGCACGATGGCTAGCGCCGTCGCGAGCATGGTGGCGGTAACCGGGCGCACGGGTGGCCGGCCAGCCCAGACGAAGCGAATACCGTACTGGTATGACGAAAGAAATGAAGTAGCCGAAGGTAGAGCCGATCTCCCAGCGAAGTCGTAGCCGGCAAATGCGCGATACGGCCGAGAGGTAACCGTGCCGCGGAGCGAGAGCAGCGTCGAGGAGAATGTGAACCGTGCCAGCCTGCTCGTTGTGGGCGAGCGAGAAGATAATCTCGCCATGGCCATATTCCAATACATTGAACAGTTGATTAAAGATTGTGGCCTTGCCGATTTGACGGGCACCGCCGGTACCCCTGCCGACCTCGTCGACCCAGACCATGATTTCATCAGGGCCCTTCGTGCCACTTAGCCAGATATCGTATCCGGCCTCAGCATCGAGGCCCCGAACGGCTGGCATGGATTCAGCTGAACGAGAATAGACATGCCCGAAGTGAGAAACTTGCGGATCTACGTCTTTGGCGTTCGTAAAGATTTGCATGACATCCGGGTAGGTAAGAACGGCGGTATTCCCAGCCGCTTGCTGGCTAGCAACAGACCAGCTGCCTGCACTATGGGCCGTCAGGGTCTGACGGCCACACGAGCCCGGGGTACCGCAGGCCCAGCCGTTGTTGCTGACGTATGTGTTGTAACCATCAGACAGGATTATATTCGATGCGGAGTACGGCCCGCAATTGCCATGCAGGTCGGAAGTCACGCATGCCGAGCTAGCCGAACTGGCTGACGCGCCAGCGGCCGTAATCGGCGCGAGCGAGAAAAGGAGTGGTAGTCCGGCGACTAATGTAACGATTGCCTTGCGCATCTGCCTGCCTCCTCATTGCTAGGTGAAGCTGAGTGTTGCGATAACAGTCGAAACCTGACCTGCGGACTTTGTGCGCGGAGCAATCCCAGGCTCTGCCAACGGTGCGATCCGCGGGGAAGGCAGCGCAGAATATTCCTCAGCGAAGGCCTTGCGTCGCCATGGTCTCCCGCCTGCGAACGTCATCCTGTCACGACCTTGTAACGCGTGTCGCATAACCACAGAATGAGCGCAGTCCGGGCGTTCCTTCCGAATCCGGCCTGCCGTCTCGTTGACCTGGCTGGCCGTGTCGTTGCGCAGGCCAGCTGGCCTGGGTGCTCCGGGTAATAATCGGTATTGCATGGCGCCCTGGGGTCTCCACGGGCATGAAGCGGTCGGTGCTGGCCGCCGCCCGGCTTAGCAGTCCGCGGCGTGCTGCGGCTCCCCGGCGGCCTCGATGGCCGCGGTGAGTTCCTGCGCGAGATCGGCGGGAACCTCTTCCGCCAGCAGAGCCGCGAATTCGTCCGGCTCGATGCGGCCCCGTTGCCGGTTGAGCCATTGCAGGTGCTCCGGAGACCACCCTCCGGTTTCCCGGTGCCACGTCGTTGCCGCGTACAAGCGAACGCGGGCCGCCTCGCCGTGCCGGCCGATCCTGGCCAGGACGATGCCGAGCTGCTTGGCCGTGCTCGACGCTGCTCGAGGATCGGAGTCGCGGCGAATATGCAGGGCCTTGCGGTAGCTGGCCTCGGCCTGGGCGTACCGCTGCTGCTGCCTGGCGACGATGCCGATCTGGTGGTGGGTGTTCGCGGCGCTGTCCTGGTCCCCGGACTCAACGAAGATCTCGAGGGCCTGATGGTAGCTGGCTTCGGCATGGGCGTACTGCAGCTGCTCGCCGGCCAGCATGCCGAGCTGGTGGTAGGTGAGAGCGGCGCTGTGCTGGTCGCCGCATTCCAGCTTGATGTCGAGGGCTGTGCGGTAGCTGGCTTCCGCTTCGGCGTACCGTCCCTGGGCCTGGGCGAGCAGGCCGAGCTGATGGCAGGCGTCGGCGGCGCCGCGCTGGTCACCAGCGTCCAGGAAGATGGCGCGGGCCTTCCGGTAGCTGCCTTCCGCTTCGGCGTACCGCCCCTGGGCCTGGGCGACTGTGCCGAGCTGGTGGTAGGTATCCGCGGCGCCGCGCTGATCATCGTGCTCAAGGAAGATGGCACGGGCCTTCCGGTAGCTGGCCTCCGCTTCGGCGTACTGCCGCCGGTCCTGAGCCAGAATGCCGAGCTGATAGTAGGTATCCGCGACGCCGCACTGATCACCATGCTCAAGAAAGGCGCTGAGCGCGCTCTGGTAGCTGGCCTCGGCTTCGGCGTACCGCCGCCGGTCCTGAGCCAGAATGCCGAGCTGATGGTAGGTATCCGCGGCGCCGAGCTGATCGCCGAGCTGCAGCTTGATGCTGAGGGCCCGGTGATAGCTGGCTTCGGCCTGCCCGTATCGCCGCTGGTGCTGGGCGATCAGGCCGAGCTGATGATGAGCGCCGGTGGCGCGGTCCAGGTTGTCGCGATCGCCGGCCAGCCGCAGCACGGCCTCGAACTGTTTCCTGGCGTCGTCCAGGCGATGCTGGTCAACGGCGGTGCGGCCGGCCAGGTCGTGGAGCGTCACGAGCTCGCTTCGGCCTGTTCCGCCGTCGCGCTGAGGGCAGGCGGCAATCGCTTCGTCGAGTAGCATCCGGCGGCCGTCGTGCAGCTGGGCTTGAGCCAGGTAGTCGGCAAGCGGCTCGGCGACAGCCAGGATCGGCTGGCCGGTGCGCAGGCCGTGCGCCAGGGCGGCGGCCAGGTTCGCGTACTCGGCTCGGGTTGCGGCATGGCCGGCCGCTCGCTGCTGCGGGCTGTCAGGAGAGATCAGCATTCCGTTGAGCTTTGCGCCGAGCTCGCTGTAGATCTGGTAATGCGCCTGGTCGGCGGCGCTGCGAAGGGCTGGCTGGTCGCGCAGGCGGCGGCGGAGGAAGCCGGAAAGCGCCGGCTGGACCTGGATCAGGTAGCCGAACTCCGGATGCGGGGCCGCGATGCCCGCGTCGACGGCCTGGCCGAGTGCGGCAGCGAGGTCTACCGGGCCGACGGCCCTGACCGCCTCATCCTGCTGAAGAAGCTCCGTGTAGCGGTCCAGCATCGGGCCGGTGTGGATGACCGCGGTGAACGGAGCGAGCAGGAGCAGCGAGCTGCGCACCGCAGGGCCGGGTTCGTCGTGGCCGCTCAGGATGCGCTCGACCAGAGCTTCGACGGCTTGCGGGTCGAGGCCGGCCAGCGGGTAGATGCCGGGCCCCGCGTCGCCGTCAGCCAGCCAGGCCGCACGCTCGCGGGAGCCGATGAGCACCAGGGTGCGGCCGCCGCGCAGCCGGGCCAGCAGGGTCTTGAGCTCCTGCCGCTCCGCCTCGCTCAGCGCATGCGGGACGGCCGACGGGTCGGCTGTGATCGACTCGGCACCGTCCAGGATCAGCAGGTGCCTGGTCGTGCGCAGCGGCTGGGCGATCTGCTCGAGCTGGGCGGCTGCCGGCATGGTTTCCGCGCTGGCCTGCTCGGCCCGGTCGAGCAGCACCTTCTGGATCTCGCGGATGATCTGCCTGCTGGTCCAGGCCCGGTCCGCATAGCTGAACAGGAAGACCTCATCGACGAGGCCAGCCTCCTGCCAGCACCCGGCCAGGTGCAGCAGCAATGTCGATTTGCCTGCACCGGCCGTGCCCTGCACCAGCAGCTCGTTGCTGTCCTGGCTGGCCAGCAGCTGGCGCTCGATCGCCTGGATGTCCAGATCCATGCCTAAGGCTGGCTGCACCATTGACTGAGTCATTCCGCCCCCGTACCGGTAGCTGGTCAGCTCCGCCCGTCCCGACACCGAGTCTAGAGTGCCCCGAAGATGATGCAATGCCGCCGGACGCCGGAAATAGCCGCCGCGGCCAACGTCGGCGCGGCCGATGCCGGTGCGGCGGCCGAGGCCCGTGCTTTTCATGATCACGGAAGGATGGAGGCTGCGGGATGAGCGAATGGCCCGGCAACTGGGACGACCTTATCCGGGGCGTCGGCTGCCCGATGTGCGAGCAGGGCCGGATTGAGTCCGATGCATACGGCGTTCGGATTCACGCGGGCCAGTACTCCGACGCTTACCTGCAGCGCGCGGATGTCCAGCCGGGCTACACGGTGGTCATCTGGCGGGGGCGCCACGTCACCGAGCCGACGGAGCTCGCCGACGGCGAGGCAGCCGGTTACTGGGCCGAGGTGCTGACCGTCGCCCGCGCGCTGATCGGCGTGTACCAGCCGCTGAAGATGAACTACGAGACGCTGGGCAACTCGCTCCCCCATCTGCATACCCACCTGGTGCCGCGCTTTCTCGATGACCCCAGCCCGGGCGCGCCTTTCCCGCTGGCGGCGAGCACGGCCGGCGCGATCCCTGAGGACCGGCTGCTGATCGGCGCGGCCAGATTGCGGGCCCGGCTGAACCACCCCGGCGCCGCGCCCTGATGGAGCCGGGCCTGGCATCCCGGAACGATCAGTCGCTGCCCTGGCCGTTCCCGCTGCCCTGGCCGTTCCCGTTGCCCTGGCCGTTCCCGTTATCCTGGCCGTTCCCGTTGCCCTGGCCATCGCTCGTGCCCTGACCGGGGCCGCCAGGCTCACCGGCGCCGTTGCCGGAGCCGTGGCCGGAGCCATGACCGGGCTTACCTGGGGCCTTGCCTTTTCCGGTGGCCTTGCCTTTTCCGGGGGGACCGGGCTTGCCGTTGCCCTTCCCGTGACCGTGTGACTTGCCGCTGCCGCCGCTGGGCTGAAGGGCTCCGGTGACCAGCACCCGGCTCCCGGCCGCGACCTGGCCGCCCGGCCGCACGGCAAGGACCATCCCGGGGGGCTGCCGGTCACTCGGCCGCCAGCGCACGCGGACCACGAGGCCAAGCTTGCGCAGCCCGGCCACGGCACTGACCGGCTGCCCGATGAGCGAGCTGGCGTGCACCTCTGTCAGCTGCGCGGTCGGCGAGGAGGACCGCGACGTCGCCGATGGCACTGCTGCCGGAGGCGGTGCCGCCGGGCCGGTCACGCTGGTCAGTATCAAGGCGAGCACGACGGCCGCGGCCACGGCCACGGCCACAGCCGCGGCCGCGGCCAGCGCGATGCCCTGGCCGCGCCAGCCGCCGGCCGGGGCGTCCCGCTCGCCGCCGGGCTGCCTGGGCCAGCCGCCGGCCGGGCTGCGCACCGGCACCGGCGCCAGGCCCAGCGTGCGCTTATCCGCCGCAGTAGCGGGGCTGCCCGGCAGGCCATCCTGAGCGCCGTGGCCGGCGGCCAGGCGGTCACGCAGCCCGGCGGCCCGGCGGGCGACTTCGCCCGCACTCCCCGGCCGGCCGCCGGCTGCTTGGCCGTGAGCTCAATGACCAGCGCCGCGACGTCGGCTGGCACCGTGGCCGGCAACTCAGGCAGCGGGCGGTCCCGGTGCGCCAGCGCGACCTCCACCCCGACCCCGTCGAACGGCGCTGCGCCTGCCAGGCACTCGTAAGCCACAATGCCCAGGGCGTACAGATCGCTGGCCGGAGTTGCCGTGGCCCCGCCGACGCGTTCTGGCGCAAGGTAGCCCGGGGTTCCGACCAGCATTCCCGCGCTGGTGATGGGGGCCGATCCGGCCGCGTGCGAGATGCCGAAGTCGGTGATCTTCACGATGCCGCCGGGGCCGAGCAGCAGGTTGCCTGGCTTCACATCGCGGTGCACCAGCCCCGCCAGGTGCGCGGCGTGCAGGCCGGCCGCCGTCTGGGCGACGATGTCCATCACCCGGGCCGGCTCATCCGGCCGCCGGCCAGCACCTGGGCCAGCGAGGGCCCGTCAATGAGTTCCATCACCAGGAACGGCGGGTGCGGGGGGTCAGGCTCGCAGTAGTCGTAGACATGCGCGATGCCCGGATGGGACAGCGCCCCCGCGTGCCTGGCCTCGGCCCGGAACCTGGCCAGCGTCTCCGCGTGCTGGGCGTATCCGGCCAGCAGCAGCTTGATCGCCACCGGGCGGGCCAGCACGACATCGGTCCCCCGCCACACCTCGCCGAAGCCGCCCGCGGCGATCTTGTCAGTGAGCTGGTACCGGCCGGCGAGCAGCACGGTGCTGACGGGAGGCATAGCCGAGCCGGTACCCAGCCGGGCGGTCGTTAACCAAGCGCCCGCTGCTCCGCGCGGCCGGAATTCGCTGCCCAGCCCGGCCGGAATTCGCTGCCCAGCCCGGCCGGGATTCGCTGTCCAGCCCGGCCGGGATTCAAGGTGGTGGATCGCGCGATCGCACACCTTCGAAGGTGTGCGATCGCGCGATCCACCACCCTCGCCGCCGGGGCGGCGGCCCCGGAGCACGGCCGGCGGCCCCGGAGCACGGCCGGCGGCCCGGAGCACGGCCGGCGGCCCCGGAGCACGGCCGGCGGCCCGGAGCACGGCGATGCCGCCATCGCCTAGGCTGCTGCGGGTGGCGGCAGACGCGGAGCACGAGCTGGTCCGGCGGGGCTACGACGCCATCTCGTATCGCTACCGCAGCGACGACGCCGAGCCCGGCAGGTACGCCGCGTGGCTGGCCGGGCTGCAGGACCGGCTGCCGGCCGGCGCGTCGGTGCTCGATGTCGGCTGCGGCTGCGGCGTGCCCGTCGCGCGCTCGCTGGCCGCGGCCGGGCACCAGGTGACCGGGATCGACATCAGCGACGTGCAGATCGAGCGAGCGCGCCGGCTCGTTCCGGCCGGGACGTTCATCCGGGCGGACGTGACCACGGCCGGATTCCGGCCCGCGTCCTTCGACGCTGTCGTCTGCCTGTACTCGCTCATCCACATCCCGCTGGACGAGCAGCCCGGCCTGCTCCGGCGCGTCGGCGGCTGGCTCCGCCCGCGGGGGTGGCTGCTGGCCGTCGCCGGCCAGCGCGCCTGGACCGGCGCCGAGGAGAACTGGCTGGGCGGGCAGGCCACCATGTGGTGGAGCCAGGCAGACGCCGGAGCTTACCGCGGCTGGCTTGAGCAGGCCGGCCTTGAGGTCACCGAGCAGGGGTTCGTCCCCGAGGGCGACAGCGGTCATGCGCTCTTCTGGGCACGCCGCCGGCCGCACTGCGCTGATTGCGGGAGGATCCGCGCGGCAGGGCGGGAAGGACCTTCATCATTAACGGGAACACCGGCGCCGGCCTCGGCCGGCTACGGCGATCCGGCCGCGGGCGCCCGCTGGCCACCGCGCCGCCGGGCAGCTGACGAGGGTACCGGTCACACCCGGGTCAGCAGGTTCCGCACGGCGGCCGTGCCGGCGATGGCCAGGTCGTGGCCGGGCGACTGCGGGATGAGGTTGAATTCCGTGCAGCCGGCCTCGGCATACGGCGCGAGGAACTCGGCGACGTCGGCGGCGGTGCCGTAGGGGCAGTAACGCTCGAAGCGCTCGAACGGGAGCTGGTAGAAGGCCTGCATGGCCGGCGCCAGGCAGGCGCGGGCCGCCTCTTTCGAGTCCGCAAGCCCGCACCACACCTGCATGGCGTGCCGGGCGGGCGGATCCGGCCGCCCCGCGCGGGCCGCCTCCTGCGCCGCTATCTCGACCGCGGCGGCGAACCGCCGGGGCGAGTTCCAGATGCCGAGCCAGCCGTCACCGAGCCGGCCCGCCCGCCTGATCGCCGCGTCCGAGCGGCCGCCGACGGTGATCGGAATCGCCGCGGCCGGCGGGGCGATCACCGCCTCGTCGAGGTCGAAGAACGTGCCATGGAAGGTGACCGCGCTACCGGTCAGCAGCTGGCGCAAGATGGTGAGGCACTCGTTCATCCGCTGCCCCCTGGTCGCCGGGTCCACCCCGCAGATCGACACTTCGTGGCGATCCTCGCCGCCCACCCCGACGCCGAAGATGAGCCGCCCGGGGGCGAGCCGCTCGATGTCCGCGAGCTGGCGGGCCACCAGCACGGGATGGCGCAGCGGCAGCAGGTAAAGGCCGCAGTAGACGCGCAAGCTGGGGTGCAGCAGCGTCAGCGCCGTGGCCTGCAGGAGCCCGTCGAACCCGATGCCGACGATGAAGCTCACATGATCCCCGCAGCAGACATGATCGATGCCTGCCTCGTCGACCTGCGCCAGGAACGCCCTGGCGGCCGCCTGGTCCCAGTCGAGCAGGCTGAACGGCGGAAACATGCCGACCCGGACTGGCTCAGCCATGGGACCTGGGCCTTAGTGCGGGGATCAGCGCGGGTACGCGGGCCATATAAGAACTGTAGGTCTCGCCGAGCGAGCGCTTCAGGTCACGTTCCTCGAAGGCGATGCCGGCCAGGATGTAGCCGGTCGCGGCGGCGGCGAACAGCAGGTGCCCGACGGTCATCGCCGGCGTCACTCGTCAAGGGTGTCAGTCCCGGCCCGCACCGTAAAGCAGCCGCCGCGCGGCCGGCGGCGGGCCGGAGAAGCCCGGTCCGGGCCGGGCGGCAGGCCCGGGGCTGGGCCGGCCCGCTGCCGGGCGGGACTGGCCGCTGACCATCCGTTTCGGCTGATCTTGGTGAGCACGCTGGCGAGGGGGCCGGCCAGCGTTTCCGGCCGGCCGGGCTCCTGAAGTTGGCTGTGCAGCCGCCGGCTGCCAGGATTGCCGGCAGGTCAGGAATCGGTGAGCACGTGGAGGCCAGATGGATGAAGACGCGGCGCGGTCGCGGCTGCGTGCCGAGCATGCCGAGGTGACGGGCCTGCTCAAGGAGGCTGAGTCGGCAGGCCAGCAGGATCGCGAAGCCGAGAACGAGACCGGTGACATCGCCGATCCGGCCCAGCCGCTGACGGCCCAGGGCATCGACGATGCCGTCGCGGCCAGCTTGCGCGATCGGCTGGCCGCGCTCGACCGTGCGCTGCGGCGGCTGGACGACGGCACATACGGGCGCTCGGTGCGCAGCGGGCTGCCGCTCCCGGCTGAGCGCCTTGACGCCGACCCGGCAGCGGAGCTCACGGTCGAGGAAGCCAGCGCAGGTTCGTGAACTCCTCCCGCGCCAGGTATGCGCGGGACTGTGTCGGGGACGATCCGGTTTCGGGGTGAGCGATGAGAGTGCGGCCGTGGGACGGCCCGGCGGATACGACGGCGATGCAGCAGCTCGCGAGCCGCCTGTGGCCGCGCGGCCGGCATGCCGGCGGGCTTGGCTGGGAGGCGGCGATCTCGCAACTGCCGCCCGCGACTGTCCTGGCCGGCCAGGATGGCCTGGCGGGCCGGGACGGCCTGGCGGGATGGGCAGGCCTGGCGCCCGGTGAGCTGGTGCTGCAGGTTGATCCGGCCCGCCCGGAGGCAGCCCGGGCGCTGATCGAGTGGGCCCTGCAGGCCGCGGGCACGCAGGAGCTGGCGGTCGCCGTGTTTGACGGTGATGAGGTCGTCCGCTCGGCGGTCACCGCGGCCGGCTTCGTCCGGCAGCCTGAAGCCGGGCCGGTCACCGGGATGTTCCGCGACGTGGCCGCGGCGGCCGCCGTGCTCCCGCCCGGCTACCAGGTCCGGGCCGTGCGTGACGGCGAGCTCGGCGCGCGTGTTGCGGCGCACCGCGCCGCGTGGCGGCCGGCCACGCTGCCCTGGCCGGGCGAGGTTCCGCCGGCCGCATCGCCGGAGGCGACCAGCAGGTTCACGGCGGCCCACTACGAGCAGGTGCGCCGTACCTGGCTGTACGACCAGGGCCGGGACCTGGTCGCCGAGGCGCCGGACGGGTCGCTGGCTGGCTGCTGCATCGCCTGGTGGGACCCGGCGGCCCGCTGCGCGGAGATCGAGCCGCTCGGCGTGCTGCCTGAGCACCGCCGGATGGGGCTCGCGACCGCGATGTGCATGCAGGTGGCGGCGCAGGTCGCGGCGCTGGGCGGGAATCGGGTCTTCATCAACACCGGCCCCACGCCCGGCTACCCGGCGCCGGCCGCGACGTACCTGACGGCCGGGTTCGAGGTCGTCAGCCGCGGCCATGCCTACCGCCGCCTGGTGCGTTAGCACGGGTTACCGCGACCTTCGGGAGTAAGGCATGAACGGCGCGCAGGCTCTCATCCGCACGCTGACTGGCTGCGGCGTGAACGTGTGCTTCAGCAATCCGGGTACCTCGGAGATGCATTTCGTCGCGGCGCTTGACGCCGTACCGGAGATGCGCGCGGTACTGTGCCTGTTCGAGGGAGCCGCGACCGGCGCCGCGGACGGCTACGGCCGGATGACTGGCCGGCCGGCGGCAGCGTTGCTGCACCTGGGGCCGGGCCTGGCGAACGGCCTGGCCAACCTGCACAACGCCCGGCGCGCGGGCACGCCGCTGCTGGCCGTGGTCGGCGACCACGCCACCTACCACAAGCAATTCGATGCGCCGCTGGAATCGGACATCGATGCCCTGGCCGGCTCGGTGTCGGCCTGGATCCGGCGGCCGGCCCGCAGCGCCGACGTGGCCGCGAGCGCGGCCGAGGCGGTGGCGGCGGCGATGACGCCGCCCGGCGGGGTGGCAACGCTCATCCTGCCCGCGGACGTGTCCTGGTCCGAGGGCGCGGAGCCGGTGCCTGAGCGGCCGGCGCCGGCCCGGGCGCCCGTTCCCGCCGATGTGATCGAGTCTGCCGCGGCCGTGCTGCGCGGCGGTGAGCCATGCGTGCTGCTGCTGGGCGGCGAGGGCATGCGGCAGCCGGGGCTCGAGGCGGCAAGCCGCGTCGCCCAGGCGGCCGGCGCGCGCATGCTGGGCGAGACCTTTCCGGCCAGGCACGAGCGCGGCGCCGGCCTGCCCGCGATCGAGCGGCTGGCCTACCTGGCCGAGTTCGCGGTCGCGCAACTCGGCGACGTCCGCCATCTCATCCTGGCCGGGGCACGCGCCCCGGTCTCCTTCTTCGCCTACCCGGGCAAGCCAAGCTGGCTGGTGCCCGAGGGCTGCCAGGTGCATCTGCTCGCGAGCGCCGGCGATGACGTTTGCGGCGCGCTCGCCGCGCTGGCCGATCTGGTCGCTCCGGGCGCCAAGCCCATCCCCAGGCCGCCGGAGCGGCCGGCCATCCCCGGCGGGAACCTGACCGCGGAGTCGGCGGCAGCCGTGATCGGGGCCCTGCTGCCAGCCGGGGCGATCGTTTCCGACGAGGCCAACACCGCCGGCTTGTGGCTGCCCGGGGCCACCGCGGGCTGCCCGCCGCACGACTGGCTCACCCTGACCGGCGGCGCGATCGGCCAGGGACTGCCGCTGGCCACCGGCGCTGCGCTGGCCAGCCCGGGGCGCAGCGTCCTGGCGCTCGAAGCAGACGGCAGCGCCATGTACACGATCTCCGCGCTGTGGACCCATGCCCGGGAAGGGCTCGACATCACCACGATCATCTTCAGCAACCGGGCATACGCGATCCTCGGCATGGAGCTTGATCGCGTCGGCGCGGTCGCGTCCGGCGAGGCGGCCAGGAGCCTGCTCGACCTGTCCGGGCCCAGCCTCGATTTCACCGCGATGGCGGCGGGCATGGGCGTCCCGGCCTGCCGGGCGAGCACGGCGGCGGAGTTCGCCCGGCAGCTCAGGCAGGCGCTGGCGGAGCCGGGGCCGCACCTCATCGAGGCCGAGATCCCCCCGCTCCGCTAGCCGCGAAGCCGCGAAGCCGGAAGCCGGGAAGCCAAAGAGCCGCGAAGCCGCAGAGCCGCGAAGCCGCAATGGCCAGCCGCTCCGCCGGTTCAGACTGCCGCGCCGGTGCCGCGGCCGGCCGCCGTCAGCCCGGCCTTTCCTCGGAGGGCGCGCCGCCCACGAGATCCCGCAAGCGATTCCACCGGTCCTCGTAACGCTGGTCGTAGCGGCGCCCGGCGCGCTCGGCCCGCCTGGGCCGGCTGGCATAGTGATGCGCCGCCCACCAGGAACCCGGCTTGGCCAGCCGGATCGCGCCGACGAGCGCGACGACACCGATGACGATGCCGACGATGCCGGTCGTGACCTTGCCCTTGAGCATGCATATCACGCAGAGCACCAGGTTGACGGCGATGATGGCGACCGATGACCACCATTTCGCCGTGCCGACGCGGCCGGACAGCAGATCGGCTCCGCCGATGAGCGCTCCGGTTACCGCCAGGACGCAGAAGATCGCGTCGACCGATTTGCGCCCCTCGCTGGTCCAGTAGACGTCTTCCAGGTGCAGCCAGAGCGCGAATTCGTCGATGGTGAGGGCGACCCCTATCCCGAAGACGGCGGCCGCGATGTCGAGGCCTGCTCCGTGCGGCGTCGCGGAGACCAGCACGATTCCGGCGCCGATGATGATCAGTATGCCGAAGACCTGGTGATGAATGTGCTGGCCGCCGATCCTGACGTTGCCAAGTCCGACGCCGCCGCCGCTGCCTGACCGGATCAGCCTGGTCACGGTCCTGGTGAGCAGGAAAGTCAGCAGTATCGCCAGGAACATCCACATCATCGGCCGCAGGGACCCGCCCGCGCCGATCGAGATCCTGACCTCGGAAGCTAGCGAACGGGCGACGGAGTCAGCATCGGCTCGCACTGCATCCCCCCCGCGCCCGCCACCCGTACCGGGAGTCTACGCAGTCCCGCTGACCGTCAGGTCATTGGCGCAGCGGGGCGCCGGGCCGGGCCGGACAGACAACCAGAATGTGAAACGGGAACTCAGGCCCTGGTCGGCCCCGGCTAGCTGGGCCCGCAGCGTTGCGGCTCACATCTTGATCCGCTTGTTCCCCGGGTCATACATCGGGCGCAGTGACGTGACCGCCGGGTAGCCCGAGGTCCCGATCTGAACCGTCCATTCGGCGGAATCCAGGTAGGCCAGGTCGATGGGCTCGTCAGCGTCGATCATCGCCAGCCCGACCGCGCCGCCCAGCGTGAACCCGTAGGACGCGGACCGGATGTACCCGGCGGGCACGCCGTTCCTGCGGACCACCTCGGCGTGGAACATCAGCGGCTCGGGATCGGTCACCAGTACCTGCACCAGCCGCCGGGTGAGCGGCCCGCGCGCCTTCTGGGCGAGCACGGCATCGCGGCCGATGAAGCCGCCCGGCTTGTCCAGCGCGACCGCGAAGCCGAGTCCCGCCTCAAGCACCGTGTCGGTGTTGTCGATGTCGTGGCCGTAGTCGCGGTAGCCCTTCTCCATCCGCAGGCTGCTCAGTGCCTTCAGCCCGGCGTGCCGCAGGTCCACCGCGCGCCCGGCCTCGGCCAGCCGGTCGTAGACGTGCACCGCCTGCCCGGCCGGGACGTACAGCTCGTAGCCGAGCTCGCCCAGGTAGGTGATCCGGATGCACAGCACCCGGGCGAACCCGATATCGATCTCGGCGGCCGCGCGGAAAGGGAACGCCTCGTCGGACATGTCCGCGGCGGTGACCGACGCCAGCAGTTCCCGCGATCGCGGACCCTGGATGTTGATCTGCGCGTACCCCGACGTCACGTCGGTGACGAAGGCGTGCGCATCGCCGAAGTGGCGGCGCATCCAGGTTTCCACGTGCCGGTGCGCGGTGTCCGAGGCGACCACCCAGAACCGGTCGTCGCCGAGCTTGGTCACCGTGAGATCGGCTTCCAGCCTTCCGCCGGGGTTGAGCCACTGGGTGTAGGTAATCCGGCCGGGCTCGCCGTCCACCTGGTTGGCGGAGATCCGCTCCAGCATTCGGCCGGCATCGCGGCCCTGCACGTCGAACTTGGCCATGAAGGCCATGTCCATCAAGATCACGCCGGTGCGCGCGGCGTGATGCTCGGCCGCCCAGTAGCCGAACCAGTCCTGCCGCCCCCAGGACAGCTGGCCGGCCTTCGGCTCGGCGCCATCTGGCGCGTACCAGTCGGCGCCCTCCCACCCGCTGACGTCCTTGAAGTACGCTCGCTGCGCCGCCAGCCGGTGGTGAATCGGCGACACCATGCGCGCCGCGCGCGGTCCGCATTGACCGGCCCGGGTAGTGGGTCGCGTACACCAGGCCAAGCGACTCCACCGTGCGAGTCGCCCGGTACTCGGGGTTGGCCTGGTAGCGGTGCAGCCGGTCGATGTTCATCGCCGTCACGTCGACGTCCGGCCGGCCGTCGGCGATCCACTGCGCGACCACCCGGCCGATTCCGCCGCCGGTCAGTATCCCGATCGAGTTCAGGCCGGCGGCCACGAAATAGTTCTTCAGCTCAGGCGCCTCGCCGACGATCGGCTGCAGGTCCGGGGTAAAGCTCTCCGGCCCGCAGAAGAACTTCTTGATCCCGGCCTGCGCCGACACCGGGACCCTGGACATGGCGCGCTCCAGGTAGGGAGCCATCCGGTCCCAGTCCGGGGGCAGCTCGCCGAAGGAGAAATCCGCGGGGACGCCCGCCGACCTTCCACGGCGCGCAGACCGGCTCGAACAAGCCGAGCATCAGGCCGCCGCCCTCTTCCCGGTAATAGCCGTAGCTGGCCGGATCCTCCAGCACCGGCCAGCCGCCATCAACCCCATCGATCGGCTCGGTCAGCAGGTAGTAATGCTCGGCGGCCTGCAGCGGGACGTTCACCCCGGCCAGCTCGCCAAGCTGCCGGGCCCACATCCCGGCGCAGTTGACCACGTACTCGGCCTCGATGTCGCCGCGCGATGTGCGCACGCCGGTCACCGCGCCGCGGCGGGCCAGGAAACCGGTCACTGCCGCGCCCTCGATGATCCGCGCGCCTCGCATCCTGGCGCCCCTGGCCAGCGACATCGTCACGTCGACCGGGTTAACCCGGCCATCGGCCGGGATATAGAAGCCGGCCAGCACGTCATCGGCCCGCGCCAGCGGGAACAACTCGGCGACCTCGCGCGGCGAGATCTCGTGCACCTCCACGCCGCACAGCCGGTTGAAGGCCGCAACCCGCCGGTACTCCTCCAGCCGCCCCGGCTCGATGGCCAGCTCGATCAGCCCGACCTGCTTCAGGCCGGTCGCGAGCCCGGTCTCTGCCTCCAGCCGGGAGTACAGGTCCCTGGTGTACATCCGCAGCTCGGTCGAGGTCTGCGAGGTCGAGCCGAAGGTGGCCATCAGCCCGGCCGCGTGCCAGGTCGTGCCGGATGTCAGCCGGTCGCGCTCGAGCAGCAGCACGTCGGGAATCCCGAGGTGGGCAAGGTGGTAGGCGACCGAAGTCCCGATGATGCCCCCGCCGATGACGATGACACGGGCCCGGTCAGGGATGGCTGCGGTGCCCGGCACGGTCATGCAACGCTCGTTCCGCTCGTTCCGCTCGGCCTGGGGTGCTCGTTCCGCTCGGTCTGGGGTGCTCGCGGCGTTCCGCCCAGCCGGACACGCCGCCGCGGCACGAGCACTGGGTGCTCGAGCGTCCCACCCAGCCGGACGCGCCGCCGCGGCACGAGCATAAGCCCGGCCCAGACTCAGGCAGGCACCGCCGGATGTGCCGGCGCCCCGCCAGCCGGCCCCGCGCTCGCCGCCGTGGGCATCAGGCCGCCGGCCGCCCGGTCCGGCCCTGGCGCGCGCAACCCGAGCGCCAGATTGAGGTGGCGGCCTGCCCGGTTGTCCCGTGGCGTGGCCAGCAGAGCCGCTCGGGACGTCCCGTGCCGTGGCCAGAAGAGCCGCGACGGCCGGGTGATCTGGCCCGCGGCCTGCCGGTGATATCTTGCTGGAGAGATCACATTTTTGAGATATCGTTAGTGATATGAATGACGATCGGGCCGGATCCGGTGACCTGCCGTTGCTGCCCGGATTCCGTGAGATGGCGCTACGGCGGATGACCAGGCAGCGCCGCAGCCTCGTCGCCGACCTGGCCGGGCAGCGCCAGTCGGCCGGGCTGTCCCAGACCGAGGTTGCGGCCAGGATGGGTACCTCGCAGTCTGCGGTCGCCAGGATCGAGGCAGGAGAGGCGGATATGCGCGCCTCGACCCTCGAGCGGTACGCCGCGGCCGTCGGCAGCGAGATCACCTGGCAGCTGGGCGGCAGGCTGCCGGATGTGCCTCCCCGGGAGGGAACCCGGTGACGCCGATGCCGGCTGGCTCCTTCCCGCCGGAGCCGCTGCTCCCGCCGGAAAGGCCGTTCCCGCCGGAAAGGCCGTTCCCGCCGGAAAGGCCTGGCCCGGCGCCGCCCCAGTATCCGGCCGTCACGCCCGTGCGGGTGTGGACCGATCCCGGACAGTGGCCTGGGCGGGTGTATGAGCGGCTCTTCGAGCGGCGCATCGTGATGGCGCACGGCAGCCTCGACGGCGAGGCAGCCAGCCGGCTGTGCGCCCAGCTGCTGACCCTTGACGCCGAGGGTGATGGGCCGATCCGGCTCGAGCTGCAGGGCCTGGACGCCGAGCTGTCCGCGGCTCTGGCCGTCATTGGCGTCCTTGACACCCTGCGTGTCCCGGTCCAGGCCTATGCGGCCGGCCGGATCAGCGGGCCGGCGCTCGGCGTGCTCGCCGCGTGCACTCACCGGCATGCGTACCCGAGCGCGGTTTTCGCGCTGGCCGAGCCGAGGATGAGCTACGACGGAGCGGTGACCGCGATCGCCGGGCAGGAACAGCAGGCCCGGGCCATGCTCGGCGAGCTGTGGATGCGGATCGCCGAGACCACCGGCCACCAGGTGGACGATATCCGCGCCGACGCCAGCCGGGGACGCTTTTTCACCGTCGATGAGGCGATCACCTACGGCCTGATCGAGGACCGCGCGGCGGCGAGCTGAGCCGCGCTTCCGGACCCGGGCACGCCCCGGGTGTGGTCATCGGGTGCGGGCGCGCGATGGCGGACGGCTATGTTTTCGGTGTGATGCCGCTGACAGCTATCGATATGTGGGCGCGCGGCCGGGTGGCGCCTATCGACATCCGGGCGAGCGGCCGTGCCTCGACGCTGACGGATATCGACGTGTGGGCCCGCGGCCGGGGCCTGGAGATCGTGCTGCTCTTGACCGGCGCGATCCTGCTGACCCGGCTGGCGACCTGGCTGGGCGCGAAGATCACGGACCGGATCGACGCCAACGCGCGGGAAACAGACGCGCTGGTCCGCTCGGAGGCGGCAAAGCACCGGCACGCGCTGGCCCAGGTGATCACCTGGGCCACCCTGGTCGTCATCTACGCGGCGACCGCGGTGGCGGTCGCTGAGCGCCTCGGCATCCCGATAACGAGCCTGGTCGCCCCGGCCGCGGTGGTGGCGGTGGCGCTGGGATTCGGCGCGCAGCGCATCGTGCAGGACATCCTGGCCGGCTTCTTCATCATCACCGAGCGGCAGTACGGCTTCGGGGACCTCATCCGCCTTTCCGTGCCGAGCATCCCCGACCCAGCGGTCGGGACCGTCGAGGACGTCACGCTGCGGGTGACCACCGTGCGCACAGCGGACGGCGAGGTGGTCATCACTCCCAACGGCCAGATCACCCAGGTGACCAACCTCTCCCGCGACTGGGCGCGGGCCGTGGTGGACGTGCCGGTGCCGGCCGCCGTGGATGTCTACCGGGTGAGTGACCTGCTCAGGCAGATCGGGGATCGGGCGTACGAGGAGCCGGACCTGCGCGAGCTGCTGCTCGACCCGCCGGCCGTCATGGGCGTGCAGAGCATCGACGTCGACCACTTCCAGGTCCGGCTGGTCGCCAGGACGCTGCCCGGCAAGCAGTTCGACGTCGGGCGGATGCTGCGGGCCAGGATCGCCGCCGGGCTCCGGCGCGAAGGCATCAACCTGCCGACCGGCCTGGACACCGCCGAGCCGACCGGGAGCAGCGGCTGATGCGGCTGATGCGGCAGGTGCGGCAGGTGCGGCGGGTGCGGCGAGTGCGCACCTCGACCTGGATCCTGATCGGCATCTTCCTGCTCACCCTGGTGACCTACGCGCTGGTCAAGCCCCCGCAGCCAACAAGCACCAGCGACCAGCAGACCACCTCGCCCGCCGCGCCGTCATCGCCGGCCGCCAGGCCGACGCCGACCACGCGGACCACGCCAGCGAAATCGCCGTCCCCGACCCCGACGCCGTCCCCGACCACGACGCCGCGCCCCACGACGACGCCGCGCCGGAGCGCATCGCCAAGCCCGACTGGCGTTCCGACGACATCGCCTTCCGTGGCCACGCCAACTCCGTCGGCCACCGGCTCGGCGACTCCCTGACGAGCGGGCCCGGTGCCGCGGTCATGCTGCCTGCCCGGCGGTCCTGCTAGTGCCCGGGCCGGTGGTGGCCCAGCATGCCGAGGGGCTGATGCAGCGGTCGCTGCCAGCGCTCGCTGCAGCCGGGAGCGCCGCAGCTGACCTCGAGATGGCCGCCGCGGGCCGCGCTCGCCGCCCGGCAGTCGCACGGCCGCCAGTCGATGGCCACCGTACCTGGCCTCCAGGGGTGGCCGAGGCGGCATTGCTCAGGGAAGCCAGGGAACGTCGAGCGCCTTCTCTGCTCCATGGCCTGTAGCCAAACATACGATCGATTTCTGCGGCAGGAGGTGGCCCGGAGAATTTGTCAGGCCGCGGGCGCCGCGGGTTTGCGGTGCATCCGGTAATGCAGGACGAGGAAGGGCAGCCCGAACACGGAGAAGGCGTGCTCGGCTCGCAGCTCGCCATCCTGCACGTAGACGTCGAGCTGTTCGGCGAAGCCACGGACCGCCGCCGCGGTGAGCTCCCGGCTGGCCGGGTCGATGTAGGCGAGATAGTGGCCGGGCTGGTCCAGGTCGCTGCGGCTGGTCAGCACCAGGCCGCCGCCAGGCCGGGCACGCGGCAGCAGCGTCGCGGTGAAGCTGGCCTGCGGCAGCGGGAAGCCGACGCTCACGTACCCCCGGCCGCCACGGCGGTAGGTGGTGTAGATGCCGACATAGATCGGCTCGTCGGTATCGGCGAACGACCGGATCCAGCCCCTGATCGCCACGACGCTGGCGTCGGCCGGGGTGATCGTGTCGATCCGGCTGCGGATGCCCCGCTGCGTCTCGCGCTGGTTCATCGGCACGTTCGCCTGCCCAAGCGGGCGCGCGACCACGGTCCGGTAGAGCAGGTAGCCCGGGCGCACCCACAGCCGCCACTGCGGAACGATGTCGAGGGTGAACCGGGTTGTGTGCTCATAGAACTCGCGGACCCGCGGGTCAATGGCCGCCGGGTCGAACTGCGGGCCGGCCAGCTCGTCCACCGAGGCGACGATGCCGACGTCCGGCGCGTCGGCGACGTAGCGGCCGCCCAGCACCGCGGCCAGCTCGCGGACGTAGCCGGTGCCGACGTACCGGGACCGGGCTTCCCGCGGCACGACGAACGGCAGATCCTCCGCCCGGACGCGCTCCGCGAGCAGGGTCACCTGCGCGTCCCGGAAGACCAGCGCGGACGCCACCCGGTAACCCGCATCGTGGCGGCTGGCGACCACCGACGGCGGCACCGGGCGCCGCCGCGACCGCGAGCGCCCGGCCCACCGCGGCCCCGAACAGGGGCCCGAGCAGCACCTTCTGCGGGCGGATCCCGAGCAGGCCGCCGAGCGTCCCGGTCGCGGCTCCCACCGCGACCGGCCCGGCGCGAGTCACGCGCCCGGCCGCCCAGCCGAGCGGCGCGACGAGAGCGGCGCTGGTGGCGATCCGCTGCCACAGCGGCGGGATCTCGCCGGGACGCTGCCGCGCCCGGGCCAGCGCCTCGGACACCGCAAGCCCGGCCGCTCCGGCGACCGCGCCCAGGCCGGCCGCCCGTGCGCCCCGATGCCCCGCCAGCGCGGCCCCGGCCATGCCGCCGATGACGCCGGCGAAGACGAGAGAACCCTTCCGCTCCGCCGCTGCTCCCGGCTCATCGGCTGCCATCCTCAGAACGTACCGACCCCGGCCCATGCCCGGCCAGGTCCTGACGTGACGAGACCAGGAACGCCAAGCTGGGCGGTGAGCGTGGCCTGGTCCCAGAGGATCCGCTGGGAGCAGATCAGCCCGCGCTGAAAGCTGACGACCGCGATGGCCAGCACCTCGGCCCGCCGGTACGTGGGGCCGACGCCGGGCAGCAGCCAGGGCAGCTCCCGGTCGTGGGTGAAGGAAACGGTCGCCTCGTCGACCAGCCGGAACCGGTCCACGGTTCGGGAGATCCTGCTGAGGACAAGATCACCGGGCAGGTACGGGAGGAATTCCTCGCCGTAGTATCGCTCTACGGCCTGGCGCCCGGCGGCGCCGGTCATCGCGGGAATGTGCCGGACTGACGGCTCAGCCGCCAGCCGGGCGAGCGTAGCGTCCAGGTCCCGCTGCCCGAGCAATGCCTCCAGGTGCCCGTCCCACACCCGCTCCAGCTCTCGCATGAACTGCGCAATCGCCGTGGTCACATGCCAGAAACTACCCGCTCACGGCCGGGCTGCCACCGTGCGCGGCCTGCTCGGCCAGGCCGGCAGTTCCTCGCCGGGTGACGGCCAGGCAGGCTGGCCTACCCGGAAGCGCTATCCCGGTAATGGCACGGCCGACGATCAGCGTCGGCATGGTGCGTCCGGCGGCCGCCGGTCACAGCTCACCCGCGCCGTCAGGTCGCGCCGCCGGGAAGCTTGCCGTACCGGGCCAGCAGCTCCCTCGCCCTGTTCTCGGCCGCCGACCCCGGCCTGAAGCTGCCGATCATCGCATTGGGCCCGAGATCACGGTCATCACTGGAGAAGGTGATGGTGCGGCTTGCCTGGTCGTACCAGACCTCGATCTCGAACTTCACGCCGCTGGAGGTGGGTGTTGCCATGCGGCCTGATAGTAACGGCCCGCCCTGCCCGCCAACCAGCCATAACTACCCATAGTCACGCTAATTGTGACCCGCGGCGCTGCGGGCACCGGGTTCTGCCTGTCTCGTCAGGCCGGCCTGGCGGCGGCAAGGAACACGACGACGGGCCGGTAGGGCTGCATTATCGGGCGGATCGCATCGGCGGCATAACTGGCGAGTTCGCCGGCCCGGCGCGGGCCGATACGGTCGAGCCAGCTGGTGAAGGCGGGATGGCCCAGCCGGTAGCTGACCAGCTGCTCGGGCCGGGTGACGCCCACGTCGACGGGCCGTTCCTGCACCACGATTTCGGCCAGCCCGGCCGCGCGGGCCGCGGCGCCCATGGCCGCGGCGGTGCCGATGACAGGGAAAGCGGTTGCCTTGAGGTCGGCATACCAGTCCGGGACCTGCCAGCCCGCGTCCTGAGCGACCGCGTCGACCTGGTCCCGTGCCTGGCTCCGGCTCACGTTGCTGAACACCGCGGCGAGCACGGCGGCGCCTGGGCGGGTGACGCGGATCAGCTCAGCGAATCCGGCCGCCGGTTCGGCGAGGTGGTTGAGCACGAACGCCGCGACCGCGCCGTCAGCTGAACCGGCCCGGATCGGCAGCGCACGGATGTCGGCGACGACAGCGGGCGGCCTGGCGCTGGCATTCCACGCCAGCATGTCGAATGACGAGTCCGCCGCGACCGGCCGGGCTCCCAGGGCCGCCAGCACGGAGCTGACCGCTCCGGTGCCGGCGCCAGCGTCAAGCACCGTCAGCCCGGCGAGCGGACGGGGACTCATGGCCACGAGCTCGGCGGCTATCGGACCGTACACCAGCGTAGCGCCGAGTGCCCATCGCCGGCGGCGCCGGCGTAATGGCTGGGTTTCACCCGGCCGCCGGGACCGCGATGCGCTGGCGCGCGGCCGCCTCGGCGACCCGGCTCTCCCACCACCAAAGCTCGTCGTCGTCGCCGAGTGCCTTCTCCCAGCCGAAGGCGGCCATGATGGCGATCAGGCAGAGGTCGAGCTGGGCGTCCCACCAGCGAGCCGGTGGCGACTCCGCGCCGCCTCGAGCGCGACGCGGAACCGGTCTATGACCATCTCCTTGGACTCCGGCAGCCGGGCCCGGTTGAGCGCCAGGTACCAGCACAATTCCCAGCACGCCGGGCCGGAGCCCGGGTATGCCCAGTCGAGCAGGATGGTGCGCCCGTCCGGGTGCGTCCCGAGGTTGCCCATCTTCCAGTCGCCGTGCAGGAACGTTCGCGGCGTGGCGCCCAGCGGCCCGGTGACAAGTCCGGGCTGGTCATGCAGGAGGCGGGCAAGGCGCGACAGCACCGGCGACCGCCCGGGCAGGGCCAGCCATCCCGCCTCGGCGGCCGCGATCGGCGGGGGCACCTCGGCGGCCAGCAGCTCGGCCGCGATGTTGTCCGGCGCGAAGAACCGCACCCGCTGCTCCATCGTGGTCAGCCCGATGTCGTCTTCCCAGCCCCAGAACGCCACGCCGAGAGCGGCCATGTGCTCGACGAAGCCGGCGTGCTGGTCCAGCGGCACGACGGCGTCGCCCTCGGGCACCAGGAAGGAGCCGACATCGCGCATCACCATCGTCAGGACGGCCTCCTCGCCCGTGCCGCTGACCTGCATCGCCACCAACGTGTGGTCGATGCAGGCGGGCGACCGGCCGATCACCCCGGACTGCCATGCCAGGTAAGGGCGGTGCACATGATCCCCGGTGACACGCATGATCCAGTCCGACGCGGGGCTGAGGCGCTTCACGAAATACCGCTCGCCGTCGATCACGACCCGCTCGTACAAGGCGCCCGCGCGGGCGTCACCGGGCCGTAGCTCGGTACGCGAGGACGCCCGGGCAAGCAGCTCGGATACCTGCTCGGTAGTTGCCACGTGATCCCTTCCGCCGAGCCGAGCCGGCTGCAGGCCCACCGGAGCTCAGCCTCTCCGGCCGAGCATCGCAAGAAGCCGCGTCTGGGCACTCGCGTCCGGCGGGACAGGCACGCCCTCGGCGAAGACGCCGCTGGCCCGCAGCATCTCTGCCTGCGGTTCAGTGATCTGCCTGCAGGCCTCGACAAGGTCATCATCGAGTGTCGCGTCCTGCCCGCTGGCAGTAGCCAGGTCCCAGCCATGGATCAGGACGTCGATGAAGCGGTGGCCTGCGTAAACCGAACCGGGGACCGGCCCGTACGACACCGCGCACGGCGCCTCCAGCGCCCCGGGCCGGCCGAAAGCATCGGAGGCAGCCTGGGCTGAAGCCGCATAGGCCGCGGGCGGGTCAGCGCCAAGGCAGTCGCCGTCGAGCCGGTGGCCGACCTCCTCGATCGTCCGGCCGGTGCCGAGCTCGGCCGCCCACAGGTTTCCCGACACCAGGTGGTTGACCAGTGCCCGCACATCCCAGTCCGGGCACGGAGTTGCTCGCTGCCAGCGGTCAGCCGGAATCGCCTCGACGATCCGGCCGGTGGCGTCGAGCGCCCGAGCGTGCCAGTCGGCGACGGTAGACACGATGAGCCTCCCGAAAACGGGTTGAAGTGTGGGTTCAGTGCCGCCTCGGCTGCGCGGCGGATCTTCGTCCGGGCGCCTGACTGGCTACTTAGCGTAGCTGCCGGCGCCGAACCAGTCGACGGTCACTACCGGCTCGCTGCCGACCACCCAGGCGTCGTGGCCGCTGGGCAGCGCGGTGATGTCGCCCGGGACGGCGGTGAACTCGGTGCCGTCATCCATCTGGATCGCCAGCCTGCCGCTGACGTGATACTGGAAATGCGGCGCCTCGCAGCTCGCCGTGCCCGCGATCGGCCGCACGTCGTTCGACCAGCGCCACCCCGGCTCGAAGACGAGCCGACCGACCTCGCCGCCGCCGATCCTGAGGATCTCGGCGCGCCCATGCGGGAACTCACGGGTCTCATCCGGTTCCTCGAAGCTCCGGTGCTCGGTCTTGTCCATCACGGGCCTCCCCTGGTCGCGGTCACAGCGAGGTAAAGTACTCTTACCTACTGGTAGGTCAAATACTTACCTACTGATAGGTCAGGCGTCAAGGGGAACGGCGGAAGGACAGACACCGATCATGGCCACAGGTGAGCGCGGTAATTCCGGCACCGCATCGCGGATCCTCGATGTTGCCGAGCGGCTGGTCCAGGTCCGCGGGTTCAACGGCTTCAGCTACGCCGACGTCGCCGCCGAACTGAAGATCACCAAACCGGCCCTGCACTACCATTTCGCGGGCAAGGCGGAACTCGGCGAGGCGCTGCTCGCGCGCTATGCGGCTCGCTTCGCTGAGGCGCTGGCGGCCGTCGAGACCACCGTCACGGATGCGCCAGCCGCGCTCGACGGCTACGCGGGGCTGTACCTTGAGGTGCTGCGCGACCGGCGGATGTGCCTGTGCGGCATGCTGGCGGCCGAGTACCAGACCCTCCCGGCCCCGATGCAGGACGCCGTGATCCGGTTCTTCGACCAGAACGAGACCTGGCTGGAGCACGTCCTGGACCAAGGCCGGGAGGAAGGCAGCCTCCAGTTCAGCGGATCCGCGCGTGATACCGCGCGGATGATCGTCAGCGGCCTCGAAGGGGCCATGCTCGTCGCGCGGCCCTACGGCGACATCGCCCGCTTCCAGGCCGCCGCGGCGAGCCTGCTAGCGGGCCTTACCCGCGAGGCTGCCGTGCCAGCGCCGGCCGCCCCGTACCCGCCCGCAGGCCAGCCCGGCTGATCACGAGACCCCTGGCCACCGGCGCCAGCATGTGTTTTCCGCCGCGGACAGGGCGGCGCCGCCGGGATCGCTAGATCTGCTCTCCCCCGGCGCGGCAGGCCGGCGGCAGCGCCTCCACCACCACCTCCAGCGCTGCTGTCCAGCTCTCCCAGTAAGGGCGGCCGGGCTCGGCCGCGATGGCCTTGATGAGCTGTTGCCTGAACGGTTCCCTGTCGCCGCCGAACGCGTGCTCGACGACAGCGGCCGCGAGCGCGAATACCCTGCCCTGCCAGGGTGCGTCGAAGGCCAGCTCGCCGTTCCGGCGAGGCAGGTCCAGCTCAAGCAGGCCCGGCTGCCCGCTCACAGACGAGCCACGCCGATCATCGAATCCCGGGTGACCAGGGCGGCAAGCTCCGCCTCCGTCATCCCCTTCGTTTCCGGCGGGCGCTCGGGCAGGACGAGGTAGCGAACCTCGGCGGAGGAGTCCCATACCCGGATCTCGGCATCATCAGGCAGCAGGCAGCCCATCTCGGCCAGCAGCGCCCGGGGCTCGCGGACCATCCGGGCCCGGTACGGGGGGTCCTTGTACCATGCCGGGGGCAGCCCGAGCGTCGGCCACGGATAGCAGGAGCACAGCGTGCAGACGACGACATTGTGGACGGCCGCGGTATTCTCCACGACCACCATGTGGTCACCCTCCGCGCCGCCGAAGCCAAGCTCGGCGATCGCGGCGGTGCCCTCGGCCAGCAGGCGCTGCTTGTACCCAGGGTCGGCCCAGGCCCGGGCGACGACCTTCGCCCCGTTCATCGGGCCGATCTCCGACTCGTACTGGCGGGTGACCTCATCGATGAAGCCCTCGGGCACCAGCCCGCGCTCGGTCAGCAGGGCCTCGAGCGCTGCGACGCGCTGCTCGACCGGCGACACGGCAGCCGGGTGGTGGCCATCCAGGCTCACGATCGCTCCAGGTAGCTGTCCCACAGGTCGACGTGCACCGACACGCCGCGCTGGCCGTCCTGCCACAGGTCAGCGGCGTCGAACCGGACCGAATAGGTCGGCTCGCGGCGGCGGGCGGCGCCGTGCGCCTCGATATCAGGCACCGAATGGGTGCCATCCACCCGCACCACCGTCCCGGCCTTGCCCCGGACATACCGAGGACACCGGGTATGGCCGGGGGGATGCCACTCGCGCACCCGGACGCGGTCGCCGGCCCCGAAGCGCGGCACGCTGACATCGGGGCCGGCGACGGCGACGGGCGGCGCGAGCACCGGGCCGCTCAGCGGGAACCGCCCGCCAGCGCGCGCCTCAAGCTCTGAACGGGTTACCAGCCCGTGCTCGACAGCCAGGGTGGCCGCCGCGGTCAGCCAGTGCTCGTAATAGCTTGACGTCAGATAGTGGCCAGGATCCATCCGCTCGATCGAGTGCCGGAACTCGCCCCCGCTGGCCTCGACCGCTCCGGCGACGACCGCCATGAGCGCCCGGGTCACCGCCTCCCACCGGTAGTGAAAGGCGGGCTCCGCCGGGAAATGACGCACCGGCCCGAAGCCCTGCATGCCGCCCAGGTCATGGATGCCGTCCACCGGCAAGACTCTACCCGTCCACGCGGCCGACGGCCGGCCAGATCTACCCCGTCCATGCTGCCGACGGCCTGCCCAGAACGACCGCCAGCTAGGCCCTGCCGGGCCGCCCCAGGCCAGGGCGGACGGAGCAGGCAGGGCCCCGTGCCGTGCCGGCTGGCTGAGCGTCCAGGCACCCCATCCGTAGACTGGCCGGGTGTATTCGACCCGGGTCTCTCGTCACGTGAGCGCCCAGCGGCCGGCTGTCTACCGGGCGCTTCTCGATGCGGGCGCGATAGCGAGATGGCGGGTGCCGGCCGGCATGAGCAGCCGCGTGCATGAGTTCGATGCCCGCGAAGGCGGCTCGTTCCGGATCTCGCTCACGTACGATGCGCCGGCCGGAGATGGCAAGTCAGCACCGCGCACCGATACCTATCACGGCCACTTCGTGAAGCTCGTGCCGAACGAGCAAGTGGTCGAAGTGTTCGAGTTCGAGACAGCCGATCCCGGACTCCGCGGCCAGATGACGATGACCACCACGCTCACTGAAGCAGCCGGCGGCGGTACCGATGTCCTCGTCGCGCACGAAGGAATTCCCGATAAGGTGCCCGCCGCCGACAATGAGACGGGCACGCGGATGGCACTGGCAAATCTCGCCAGGCTCGTCGAGGCGAGCTAGCACCAGTCCGCACGGCGGTATGGTCGGCGCATGGCCAGCCCCGGTGATCTAGATACGAGCTTCTCCGGCGACGGGAAGAAGACGATCAACTTCGGCGGTACCGACGTGGCGCGCGCCGTGCTTGTGCAGCCCAACGGGAAGATCGTCGTCGCCGGCGGCGGCGCTGCCGCGAACTCCTTCTGCGTCGCGCGCCTGCGCACTAACGGCGCGCTCGACACCACGTTCGGATCGGGCGGGAAGCGCGTGATCGACTTCGGCGGCGCCGACGAGTCCGCCTACGGCGCGGCGCTGCAGCCGGACGGCAAGATCGTGCTCGCGGGAGACTCGGACCTGCGGGTCGCCATCGCGCGCCTGCACCCGGATGGCTCGCTCGACACGACGTTCTCCGGCGACGGCAAGAAGACCTTCGCCTGGGGCCCGCTCAGCCGCGCCATGGCCGTGCTCGTGCTGCCGGACGGCAAGCTTCTGCTGGCCGGCTTCTCCGGGCCAGAGGGCGGGGACATCCAGGTCGCGCGGCTGAACGCGAACGGCGCGCTGGACCCGGCATTCGGCACCGGCGGCAAGACGCCGGTGGACTTCGGCGGCGACGACTTCGGCCTCGCGATGGCGCGCCAGGCCAACGCGCGGATCCTGGTGGCCGGCCGGTCGTCGGCAGCCGGCGCCGTGGTCGCGCGGCTGCGGACGAGCGGCACGCTCGACCCGGATTTCGACGGCGACGGCCGCCTGACGCTGCCAGGGGGCGGCAGCGCGAACGCCGTGCTGGTGCAGCCGGACCACAAGATCGTCGTCGCCGGCAACCCGGACGGCAGCGAGATGATGACCGTCATGCGCCTGCATCCGAACGGCTCGCTCGACACCACGTTCAACGGCAATGGCACGACGGCCATCGACTTCGGTCCGCTCGAAGACCTCGCCAACGGCGCGGTGCTGCAGCCGGACGGCAAGATCGTCGTCGCCGGCTACACGCAGGCCGACGAGGTTGTCGCGGTCGCGCGCATCAACGCCAGCGGATCCCTGGACACCACATTCGGCGCCGCCGGGAAGGCGACCGTCGACTTCGGCGTCGCCACGTTCGGCAACGCGGTCGCGCTCCAGCCGAACGGCCGGATCGTTGTCGCCGGCCAGCAGACAGGCACCGACGATTTCGCTGTGGCGCGCCTGCTGAGCTGATTCAGGCGCGAACTATATTCGCGTTATTGGCAATTCCCCGGCAGGCATGCCGATGTCCCGCGAGACAGAACCAGTGGCGGGCATGCAAGGCGATGCCGGCTCCGCCGCCGACCGGCGTGACTTCGACATCAGCGTGGCGCACGGTGCCCGGGGTGCATGACTACCGGCTGGGCGGGGCGGCGCAGGTCGCATAACGATAACGCGGGCCGGCCCGGAACAGGGGGTGCCGCCGCCGCGCGGACTACGCCGTGCAGCCTGATCAAGCATGTCGCACTGGGCGAACGGCCCCGGGCGGCGCGCCGGAAGGCTGATCGCGGCCTGCGGCGGCGGCACGCGCGTAACCTCTTGATTTCAAAGGCTTTGCCAGGAGGGCCGCATGGCGCGCCGAGTAACGATGGCCAGCGTAGTCACGGCCGCTGCCTTGGCCGTGCTGGCGATCGGGGTCGGGCTCGGCGTCGCCGCGGTGGGTGCGGGAAAAACGGCCAGCCATGGCACCCGCGGCAGCCGCCGCAGTCGCGCCGCGGTAAGCGGCCGGTCGACCTTCGCCGGCCCGATGGCGTCGAGGCCCGGTGGGTGATCGCGGAGAACAGGCGGCCGGGCACCACGGCGTGGCGGATCCGGCACGCACGCGGCAGCATCGAGGGGTTCGCCAACCAGGTTTACGCCCGGCGCGGGCAGCGGGTAACCCTTTACGTCTCGACAAGAGCCCCCAGGTTCCGGGCCGAGGCATTCCGGATGGGCTATTACCGGGGCCGGGGTGCCCGGCTGGTGTGGGAATCGGCCCAGATATCCGGCAAGGTCCAGCCGCGCTGCCCGGTCACGGCGGCGATCAACATGGTGTCCTGCGACAACTGGTCGCCGTCGGTCAGCTTTACTGTGACGTCCGCGTTCGTCCAGGGTGACTACCTGATAAAGCTGGTGGGCAGCGGGCGGCAGCAGAGCTATGTGCCGCTTACCGTGTGGGACCCGGCAAGCACGGCCACCTATGTGATCAAGAATGACGTCTTCACCTGGCAGGCGTGGAACCCCTATGGCGGATACGACTTCTACGCTGGGCTGGGCACCTGCCCGGCTGGTGTCTATCCGTGGTGCTCCCGGGCCCGGGTGGTTTCCTTTGACCGGCCCTACGCTGCCGAGCACGGGTCCGGGAACTTCCTGGCCCTGGAATACCCCTTGGTCCGGCTCGCCGAGGAGCACGGCCTCGATGTCACCTACGCGACGGATCTGGCTGTTGACCAGCACCCGGGATACCTGCGGCGGCATCGGGTACTGCTCTCGCTCGGCCATGACGAGTGCTGGTCGCTGAGCGAGCGGCGCGCCGCGGTCACCGCGCGCGACGCCGGCGTCAACATCGTCTTCTTCGCCGCGAGCCCCATCCTGCGGCACATCCGGGTGCGGGCCTCGCCGCTGGGGGCCGGCCGCGAAGTCGTCGATTACCGGGATTCGCAGGCCGACCCGCTGAACGGGCGGGGCAACCCGCTGCAGGTCACCGGGAACACCTGGGGGTCGCCGCCGGCCAGCTGGCCGGAAGACGACTTCGTCGGCGAGTCGTATGCCGGATTCCTCGAGCCAGGCCTGCACGCCGGCCTGGTGGTCGCCGACGCGTCCGGGTGGGTCTTCCGAGGGACCGGCCTGCATAACGGGTCCGTGGTGGCCGGGGTCATCGCCTCTGACGTGGACCATTTCTACCGGCCCATGGATCCGGCCAACGTCCAGATACTCAGCCACTCCCCGATCGCGGCCAGGCTGGGCCAGACCGACCTGGGTCCCTTCTACTCAGACATGAGCTATTACACCGACCAGAAATCCGGGGCCGGGGTGCTGGACACCGGAACCAACAACTGGATTCCGGCCCTGCTGCACGACCATAGCGGCTGCGCGCGAGGTCACTGCGCGGATGACATCGTCCGGCGGATCACCGGCAACATCCTCCGGGTCTTCGGCCGGGGCCCGGCCGGGCGGGCCGAGCCATCGGCCGCCAACTGGCGCAAGGTCACTGGCCAGTGACCGGATACCCGCAGGATGGCGATGTGGCGCTAGCTGCCGTGCAGGCTCTGGTCGTTGTGGATATGCAGGCGGCCTTCGTGGCCGGGGATGCGGCTGTACCCGGCGCGGCGCGGCTGCTGGACTGCGTCCTGGGTTTGCTGGCGGAGGCTAGACAGGGCGACAGCCTCGTCGTTCACCTGCAGAACGACGGGCGGCCTGGGACCGCCGACGAACCTGGGCAGCCGGGCTGGGTGCTCCACCTGCCGCCAGAGCCGGGCGAGCCGGTCATCCGCAAGACCAGCGACGACGGATTCCAGGGTACCGATCTTGGCCGTGTACTCATCAGGCACCGGATCAGCCGGCTGGCGATCGCCGGCGTGCTGTCAGAGATGTGTGTCAGTGCCACGGCTCGCACCGCCATCGAGCGGGGCTTCGGCGTCGTCCTGGCGCACGATGCCCACGCCACCTACGACATTGCGCCAGCGCCCGGCTTCGCCGAGGCCGTGCCCGCCGCGGTCGTATCCCGCGTCGCCGAATGGGCGCTGGGAGACCAGATCGAACTGGCCACCAGTGCGGGCCACGTTTCCTTCACCCGGGCTCAGCGGTAACGGCGCGGTCAAACCTCGTCGGTAAGCGGGCTCTTCGAGGAGACATGAATCCCTGCTACGAAACGGCCAGCAACCATGCCACTACTCTCAAGCCAGCCAAACCAGAATGGGCCAGTCTGGGAGCCACCGGCGGCCGATGGCAGGCTCGCCAGACTGCCGGGGCCGACCACCTGGCCGTGATGGAAAGTTTGCCCGCGGTGAACCATGGCCGGAGGGACATTGGCCGGCTGCGGTGGTCGCTGGCCGGGCTGCCGTTACCACGCGCTGCCAGGCAGGATCCGCTGTCGCGATCTCGATCGCCTTGCTCGTAGAGACGCGGTAGCCGCGCTGGCGGTCGTAACCGCGAATCTCTGGGGTGTCCAGGTCGCGCAAGAACGAAAGGATCTCCTGGCTGAAGACCTGGCCGGCCACGCCGCAACAGCGCCGGACAGCCGGCCGGGTACGAATCGAGGACTCCCGCGCCAGCGCAAACGGGTTCGAGTGCGCGCCGACGGTGCAGCAAGGACACATCATCGGTTAAGTACGCCCACCGGGGTGTCAATCCGCAGGCCAGACTGCTATTGCTGTCAGCCCTGATCATGTGCAGTCCCCGCAAAAGTAAACGGAATGGCTGATCCTGTGCCCGCACCAGGAAAGGTCATAAATAACGCCCCGGAACATTTTCCGCCGCCGGAACCGCCCAGCGCACCCGCCGCACCTAGTCATCTCGAACTCCCGGTGTTGCCCATGCATCCAGGATCTGAGGCGAAGGTAGCCGCGCCATTTGCCAGCCGGTTGCGAGCTGGTTGCGGAATCAACCTGGCCCGGCGGAACCTGCAGGGTCGGCTAGCGTGATCGGGTGACTGCTCGGTGCGCAGGCACCCGGAGATGTCGGGTCTCCGTACTTAACAGGGATGCGGCTGGTGGGTCCCGGCTCCTGGCATGGCCTGTGCGCGCGGTTGACAGCTACGGTGCTCTGGCTACTTCCTGTGACCGCTGCCGTCGGCGGCACTGCCGGGCTTGGCGTGCGGCGCGGGTGGTGGCCATGCGGACCCGCCTGGCCTGGTTGGCGGGGTTGGCAAATCCGCGGGCATTCCTGGCGACCAGTTTCGCGGTGCGGTTGTGCGCTTCGGCTTTCGCATTCGAATAGCCCGTGAGGACGGCGTCAATGACGGGCTGCTGCCATTTGTCTATGGTGGCGGCGAGGGTCTTTATCTCGGGAATGTCGTGATGGTCTGCGCACCACAGGTAGAAGCTGGCGAGCTTGTCGCGGACCGCGCTGGGGGCCGGGGTGACGTGCGTCCTGGTAGCGCGCAGGGTGAGCAGGTCGCGCAGGTGCTCCTTGGCGATCCAGACGGCGGCGATCTGCTGGCCGTCGGCGTCGCCGTCGAGCACGCCGATGATCGTTTCCAGATGCGCGGGGGCGAGGTTGTCGATGTTGTAGCGGAGCATGTAGTGCAGCGGGCGGGGCAGGCCGAGGGCCTCGTGCGGATGTTCGGTGCGGTAGCCCAGCCGCCGGAACGCCTCGTCTATTTTCCTGTTCGCGAGCTTGACCAGGTGGAACGCGTCGGCGACGAGGGTGACCCCGTCAGGGGCGCCGGACCGGTAGGTGCCCGATAGGTCCATGGCCAGGTAGCGCAGCCGCCCAGCGTGCCCGGTCAGCAGGTCTTTCTCCGCTTCGGCGGTACGGCCCTCGGCCAAGCCGAGGCTGCCGCCGCCTCCCAGGTCCACGAGGTGGGTGAGCCACTCAGACCGGGTCTGGGTGATCTTGCCGGTGTCCGGGGCGGCCGCGCTGGCCGGGGCACCGCGGCGGAACTCGTCGATCCCGGCAGCCTGCACGGGCTCCTGACCGGCGTCCAGGTCAGCGAGCTGGCCGCTGGCGTATGAGGTGAATGCGCGGGCTGCTGTGCGATCGGAGACTCCGTAACGCCGCGCTGCCACGGCGGCCGGCATCAGGTCATCGCCGACGCATTCGCCCAGGCGGGTGCGCAGCCGGGCGGTCAGCCGGGCGCGGGCGGGCACGGCCGGCAGCGACTCGGTGAAGGTCTTCCGGTCGCAGTCCTGGTTGCAGCAGAACCAGCAGGTCTTGTGCCATCGCAGCAGGACCTGCCGGTCCCCAACGCGCACGTCCCGCGGCGCGGTGGTGACCCGGTCCTTGACCTTGGCCGCCGCGGTGCCGCACCCCGGGCACCGGCGTACCTGCTCCTCCTCCGGCCCGGTGACCACATCCACGACCGTCCAGCCGTCCCCGGTCTCGGTCACGGCCGTCACCACCAGCCCGGGCAGCCCCAGCAGCGTGGTCGCCGCCGCGTACCATGGCACGCAGCCCGGGCGCGAGTTGCGCGCCGTCCGGCGCTCGCAGAATCCCGGACGGTGCTTGGGCTGAACCCACCTGAGAATCGCGCGAATGGGGTGGTAGTGGGGAGTTCGGGTGTGTCGCTTCCCGTCAGGGCTCCTCTGCGTTCGCACGTGATGGTCACCGGGTGGCGTGTTGTGCCGCGCGGATGATGAACGTGACCGTGAGCATCGTGATCGCGGCCCCGGCGAACAGGAGCGGTGAGGGTCCGGCCGGGTGGCCGTTGACCAGGACGGTTCCCATGTAGTTGGCGGCCTTGACCTGGTTGACCGCCGCGTACCACAAGATGACGTAGAGGGCCTGGAACATGCGGTGGGTGCGGCTGGCGGTGCCGAGCATGAGCGCGAGGGCCGGGATGAACAGGGCGCCTGCTATCCAGGCGGCCACGGCCGGGCCGTCACCTGACGCGGCCATCCGGAGCAGGGGACCGAGCCCGGTTACGGCGGTGAGCAGGAGCCCGGCTGCCCATTCGGCTGCCACCTGGCGGTAGGCGCCGGGGTAGGCGCCGAGCAGGGTGTCGAGCCCGTTCTCGTGGCGCTGGGTGCCCAGCCGGGACCAGATCAGGGCGGGCCAGATCCAGGCCGCGGCCAGCAGCAGAGCGGTGCTGGCGCCGGCCGGCTTGACGATGCCGGCGGGGACGGCGAGGCCGGCGGCGTTGATCGCGGCGGCGACCAGCCACCACCAGCGCGGTGTTCCTTGCACCAGGATGCGTGCTTCGCCTGCCAGCAGGCGCCCGGCGGCCAGGACTGGCCGCGTCCCGGCCGGTGGCAAGGGCTTGTAGGCCGGAGCCGGCGTCGGGCGGGCCGCCTGCCCGGTGGCGGGCGCGGGAGCGCCCAGGATCTCGCCGCCGGGCGCAGGTCCACCTCCCCGGTGCCGGCGGTTGCGGGCGGGGTCGAACCGGCCGAACCAGATCGCCGGCACGGCCGCCAGGACGGCTGCCACCATGATCAGTACTATCCGGCTGGTGATGAGCCCGCCGGATGGTTCCAGGCCGTGCCAGGTGAAGGTGCGCAGGGGAAGGTCGACTTTGGTGAATCCCACGCTGAATTGCCCGGCGGGCGGCAGGTGCTGGGCCGCCATGGCGGTGCGCATTGACGCCGTGATGGTGCCCATCCCGCCTAGCGGCGCACCGCTCCCGGCGATGACGCAGATCATCCAGACGAAGAACCAGGCGATGTTGCCCAGGCCGCCGCGCAGCACGGGGAGCGCGTCGAACAGCACTGCCGCGGCGGCGGTCACCGTCAGGACGGGGAGCGTGAAAAGCGCAAACGGCAGCAGCAGTGCGCCTAGGCCGATGGCCCTGGACTCGCCGCGCGCCAGCTGAATGGCCAGCGCGGTGACCGCCAGGACGCCTGCCATCGACGCCAGCACCAGGAGGTTGCTGAGGAACTTCCCGGCCAGGTATCCGGTGTTGCGCAGTGGCGTGGCGGCGAGGATCTGGCCGACGCCAGTGCGCTGGTCGCGGTCGATGGTGCCGCGCACGACGTAGAACCCGGCGAGCATGAGCCACAGCCCGCCGGCCAGCGCCGTGGCTGTGCCGGCGTAGGCGGTGTTGTAGGTGCCCCGGTAACCGCCCGCGTTCATGATCACGTACAGGGAGAGGCCGGCGGCAGCGCGAGATAGCCGAGGACGATCGCTGCGGCCAGCGTGACCAGGTAGGCGGGGCGGCGCGTGCGTTCCCGGAAGTCGGCGACCGCCAGCGCCCCCAGGATCCGCGCGCTCACTGGCGTGCTTCCGTGGCCGCCCCGAGGGCCGGGCCGGGCGAACGGTGGATGACGGTGAGGTAGGCGTCTTCCAGGTCCGGCCGTACCGGCACCGCGCCAGCGTCCGGGGCTGCCGGGGCGAGCAGGCGGATGCGGACCCCGGTACCGGTGCGGATCATCCGGCTGATCAGGTGGCGTTCCCGCAGCAGGGCGAGCGCGTCTTGCGGGACTGTCATTTCCCAGACCCAGCCTTCGGCCTGCCGCAGCAGGTCCTGCGGGCTGCCGCGCAGCACGATCGTGCCGTGGGCCATGACCGCGATGTCGGATGCCACCGACTCGACGTCGGAGACGATGTGCGTGGACAGCAGGACCGCACGGTCGCCGGCCAGGTCGGCTAGCAGGTTGCGGAACAGCACCCGCTGCTCGGGGTCCAGGCCCGCGGTGGGCTCGTCGACGATGAGCACCTTCGGGTCGGACAGCAGCGCCTGGGCGATCCCGACCCGGCGCAGCATCCCGCCGGAGTACTTGCCCAGCGGCCGCCTGCCCGCCCCGGCCAGGCCGGTCAGCTCCAGCAGCTCGCCGATCCGGGTCCGCGCGGTCCTGGCCGGCATGCCCTTGACTGCGGCCAGGTAAGACAGGAACTCGCGGGCGGACAGATGCGGGTAGACCCCGAAGTCCTGCGGAAGGTAGCCGAGATTGCGGCGGAGCAGGTCCGGCCTCGCCACGGCGTCCGTGCCGTCGAACAGCACTCGCCCGCTGGTCGGCCGGGTCACCGTCGCGGCGATCCGCATCAGCGACGATTTCCCGGCACCGTTCGGGCCGAGCAAGGCGACCAGCCCCAGCCCGAGCCGCATCGTCACCCCGTCAACGCCTCGCACCCCACCCCGGTAAACCTTGGCGACATTCAAGAACTCAAGCATCTGCTCATGCCTTTCGTGAATCCGGCTGGCCGGCCAGTCGACGGCGCAGCCAGAACGCGCTCACCAGCCCGAGCACCGCGCCGGTGATCGTCAGCCAGGCGCCTTCGCGCAGGTCTGCCCAGGGCAGGTTCGCCGGGTTGAGGTAGTGCAAGTTCGGCAGGCCCGGGGTGTTGAAGTGATGCACGACCAGCCCAATCCACATCCCGGCAGCGGCGAGCGCGAGCAATCCGGCGAGCACGGCCAGCGTCCGCACGCCGGTCAGCGCGCCGATCACCATCAGCACACCCAGGACGAGGACCGCGAAAGAAACCGATTCCCAGAACGAGGTCACGTCCGCGAACGAATAGACCAGCATCTGCCGGAACGACGTGTGATCCATCCCCAGCGCAGGACGTGCGCCGTGCGCGCTCACCCAGGTCAGGAGGCTCCCGATCATAATCGCCGCACCGCACAGCGCGGTGAACGCCGCTACCTGCGGCCGGATCCGCGTCCGGGTGCTGCTGAATAGTTCCAGTGTCATCGTGTCGCTGGCCTTCCCTGCGGTTGTCTGGCGTGTTTTCCTGGGCCGCGCCTATCCGCGGCCTTTATGAGGCGGGAAGCACTGTCGCGTCGCCGTTGCCGGATGACACCCGCACGACGCTGCCGGCTTGCCGGTCGTCGGGCACCGTCGAAGAGGCGTTACCGGTGCCGCTGCTGACCAGGACGTGGTAGCGGTGCCCCGCCGTCGGCACCCTGACCGTCGCGTTACCGACCGAGCACCTGATGGTGACCGACTGCGGCGCAGCCACGAAAGAGACGTCCGCGCGCCCCTGGTCGGTCGTCATCTGCACGGCGGAGGATCGGATCGCCGTAGCGGTGATGCTGCCCGAGCCGGTGCTGACCCGCAGCGGGCCGGACACGCCGCTGACATGGACGTCACCCTGGTTGCCGTTGACGGTGACCGGACCCGACAGGCCGGAGACGGTATCGGTGCCTGACCCCGAGTTAACGGTGACCGCCACCCCAGGCGGCACGGCCACCTCGAACCTGGAGCCGCAGCTGAACACCAGCCCGGAACAGTCGATGCTGAGCCGCAGCGTGCCACCGGTGAGCGTCCACGAGGAGTGGCCCAGCCTGGCTGCCGTCCCGCTCAGCCACCGCTGCGCCTCGATGCCGGGGCCGTTCCCGGGCACCACCTGGAGATCGGACGAGGAGTCGTCAATCACCAGGCGGGTGCCGCCGAAGCTGAACGCACGCTGGCCATGAGTAGTGCTGCCCGAGCTGGCGCAGGCAGCCAGGCCAAGTGATGCCGCGGCAGCCGCCAGGACAAGCGCAGGTATCCGGTGTGGTCTCACGCTCGCCGAGGTAACCACCAGGCCGGCGGAGCGTCACTACGCCTAGTAGCCGGAATCCGGGTAGGGCTAGGCATACCCGGTAACTACACACAGCGTGACCGCGTGTTCCGCCAGGGTACGGCTACGGTGACAAGCATGCGCACCAGTGCCCCGCAGACCGCGCTGGAGGCGGTTGCCTGGCGGCGGCTGCTGATCAGCAGCTGGCCGTGGCGGTCCGCGAGTTACCTGCTCGCCACCTTGCCGGTGGCGATCATAGCCGCGGCGTTGCTGACGATCCCGGTGGTGCCCTGGCTGGTACTCACGGCGGGCGGCTATCAGGTCGGCGTGATCGTGCTGTTGGTCTTGCTCGGGGCCGCGCTTATCGCCGCGGCCGGGCCGTTGATCGCGGTACCGGTGACGTCCCTGGCCCGCAGACGGCTGCGCATAGCGGACACCCGGCCGCCCGGCTCCGAGGGCTGCCAGAAGACGGCGCCCGGCGGGGCGGTGCCGTGGCTGCGGGCCCGCTACGCAGACCCGGAGCCGTGGCGGCAGACCGGCTACGTGTGCCTGCTGGCCACCGTCGTGCCCGTCCTGTCGGTCGCCGCGCTGCTCGCCGCGCCCATGGCCGTGGCGTTCATCGCCAGCCCGTTCCTGGTCCTTGCGCAGCAGCCGGGCAGCGCCCCGGTGGCGCTGGGGTTCGGCCACTTTGCCACCGTGCCGCAGGCCTTGCCGTATGTGATCGCCGGACTGGTGCTGCTACCGCTGTCCGGCTACCTCGTGACGCTAGTCGCGGGCGCGGACGAGGCCACGGCGCGCGCGCTGCTGGCCGGTCCGGACGAGCAGATGCGCGCCAAGCTGACCGAGGTGACCCGCTCGCGTGCCCGGCTGGCCGACGCGTTCGAGGCCGAGCGCCGCCGGATCGAACGTGACCTGCACGACGGCGCGCAGCAGAAGCTGGTCAGCCTCACCATGCAGCTCGGCCTGGCCCAGCTCGACCTGCCCGCCGATTCGCCGGCCGCCGGGGCCGTCGCCGCCGCGCACGATCAGGCCAAGCAGCTGATGGCCGAGCTGCGTGAGCTGATCCACGGCATCCAGCCGCAGGTCCTGACCGACCTCGGGCTGCCCGCCGCCCTCGGCGAGCTGGCCGACTCCTGCCCGGTCCCGGTGACCGCTGACGCGCCGCTGGCCGGGCGGCTGCCGGGCCGTGTGGAGAACACCGCCTACTTCATCGCGGCCGAGGCGCTCACCAACATCGCCAAGCACAGCGGCGCCACCAGCGCGACGATCATCGCCCGCCGGGATGATGACCTGCTGGTGGTCGAGATCAGCGACAACGGCCATGGCGGCGCCGACCCGACCCGCGGCACCGGCCTGACCGGCCTGGCCGACCGCGTCGCCGTGGCCGACGGGCGGATGCTGCTGTCCAGCCCGCCCGGCGGCCCGACATTGCTGCGTGCGGAACTCCCATGCAGCTAGAGCCGGACGCAATACGGGTGGTCCTGGCCGAGGACGCGGTCCTGCTCCGCGAAGGGCTCGCCGGCCTGCTCGAACGATTCGGCTTCCAGATCGCCGCCGTAACCGGTGACGCCGAGGGCCTCAAGGCCGCCGTCGCCGAGCACGCGCCGGACCTGGTGATCACCGACATCCGGATGCCGCCGACCTTCACCGACGAGGGGCTGCGCGCCGCCGTCGAACTGCGCCGCGCCGACCCCGGGCTCGCGGTGGTCGTGCTCAGCCAGTACGTCCAGCACGGCTACGCCGCCGACCTGCTCGACTCCGGCGACGGCCGGGGCGTCGGCTACCTGCTCAAGGACCGGGTCGCCGACGTCAAGGAGTTCGTGGCCGCGCTGCGCCGCGTGGCCGTCGGCGGGACCGTGGTCGACCCGCAGGTCATCAGCCAGCTGGTGCGGCGCCGCCGTGACCCGCTGTCGGCGCTGTCCGCACGCGAACGCGAGGTCCTCGCCCTCTTGGCCGAGGGTCACTCGAACGCCGCGATCGCCCGGCAGCTCGTCGTCTCCGACGCGGCCGTCGGCAAGCACGTCGGGAACATCCTGTTCAAGCTGCGCCTGCCGCAGACCGACGACACCAACCGCCGGGTTCTCGCCGTCCTGGCCTATCTGAGAAACGACGGCCAGGGCCAGTAGGCCGAAGCCAGCGGATTAAGTAATTTACAGCCGAATCTGTGGATATGCGGCTGGCCCCCCACGTGTCCTGCGGCGTCACGGGAGGAATTCCCCGGAGAATGCGGAACGGTCACAGAGAAACAGCCGCGCAGAAGAAAGCAGCAGAACCGGTGCGCCAGCATCGACCGCGAAGATGCGATCCGCAAGCGGGTGCACCCACCAAGCCCGGCAGCGCCGCCGACGGCAGCGGTCACAGGAAGTAGCCAGTGCCCCGTAGCTGTCAACCGCGCGCACAGGCCATGCCAGGAGCCGGGACCCACCAGCCGCATCCCTGTTAAGTACGGAGACCCGAGATGTCGAGCTCGGCGGCCTGCCGGAAGGCGGACGGCGCCACGCCGCTCGCCGCCGCTCCGGCAGGCGCCCTTGGGTAGCCTCAGATCATGGCCGTCACTGCTGTCGAGACCGGTCACCGTAGGGTCAGCCGGGCCGCCGAGGTGCACGCTCCGGCCGGTGAGCTTTTCGACCTGGTGGCAGACCCGCATCGCCACGGTGAGCTCGATGGCTCCGGCACGGTGACTGGTACCGTCAGCGGACCGTGCCGGCTCACGCAAGGCGCACAGTTCTCGGTGAAGATGCAGCTGTACGGCGTGCCTTACCGGATCACCAGCCGGGTCACCGATTTCGCCGACGGGCACATCGTGGAATGGCGCCACCCGCTGGGCCACCGCTGGCGGTGGGAACTCACGCCGTCGTCAGGAGACTCGACCCGGGTGATGGAGACCTTCGACTACAGCCAGGTCAGCCCGATCTATGCAAGGGCACTGGAGCTGCTCGGTTACCCGGAGCGGAACGCCACGGGTATCGAGGCAACACTGCGCAAGTTGCAGGCGCGGTATCCCGGCAGCTAAGGATTGCTCCGCTCGCACTGGAGCGGGCCAGACTAATCCCGCCGACGCCCGGGAGAGATGAGGCTGGACGCGGTAGCCGGCAGGCGCAGGACCCGCGGCGAACGCAGACTCGCGGCTGGGTTGGCGGGGCGCGCTGGGACTCAGTGCATGTCGTGACCGTTTTGCGGGTTCTGTTACCGGTACGATCACCGCCATGAATCCGCTTTCTGGTGTGCTCGGCGAGGCGTGGAAGCTCTACAAGGCACACGCCGCGCATCTTCTCGTGATCGCCTTTGTGATCTACCTGGTTGCCGCGATCGTGGCCGGGCTTCTCTCGCTAGCCGGGATCTTCGGGGCGCTGCTTGGCTCCATCGTGGAGTTCTTCGCGGCGTTCCTACTGCAGGCGGCGCTGGTCAAGGCGGTGCAGGACGTGCGGGACGGCCGCGCGGACCTGTCTTTCGGCGAGACCGTGTCCGCGGCCAGTCCCTATCTCTGGCCGGTCGCCGGAGCGTCGATCCTGGCCGGCATCGCGATCACGGTCGGGCTCATCCTGTTCATAGTGCCAGGCCTCTTCCTCATCACCATCTGGGCCGTAATCGTGCCCGTCATCATCATCGAGCGGTCGGGAGCGCTGGCATCGTTCGGGCGTAGCCATCAGCTTGTCCGGGGCCATGGATGGCATGTGTTCGGCACGCTGGTGCTGGCGTTCTTGATCTTGATCGTCGTGGACATCCTGCTCGGGCTCGTCTTCTCGGCTTTGCCGGTGCTGTGGCGAACCGGCCTGAGCACCGTCTTGTCGGGAACCCTTATCGCCCCGTTCCTCGCCCTCGTGGTGACGCTGATCTATTACCGGCTCGGCGGTGCGGACGGCGGGCAGGACCCGGCAGACGGCAGCTTCCGGACGACATAAGCAAGGCAGCGCCTGCGCCTGTCGGCCGGCCCGCAACCAGGGTGGCGGTGAACACCGGCGCGGTCACGGCTGAGCCGGTGAAGGCGGCAGTCCGGGATCAGGATCTGGCGGGCGGGCCCGGCTAGGCGCCCACGCCCTGTTCAGGCAGGCCGCTCGATGACATGTGCCCGGCCCGGCGGGCAACGCCAGTGATGCGCGGTTAGCCTCTCGGCAGGCTAGGGCCTGCCTGTGCGCAAGCCTGTGGATTACTTGTGCAAAGGCGCAGTGAATCTGTGCGCAACGTGGGGATAACGGTGGGGATTCCCGGCTGGCTGCGCCTTTGGAAGGGCAGTTACCTGCGAGAACACTACCTGCGCCGCTCCGCATGGAGCGAAACTGAAAATGTCCACAGGCCACGCCGAAATGGCTCATATATAAGCCGAACGGTTGCCGTTTGTTTATCGGACTGTGATTCGGCGGTAGGACCGTGGGGGATTCGAGGCCTCGGATGGTGAGCCTGGGCGCTTTGCAGGCAGGAAAGCGTCATGATGACGCACACGCACCGGGGAACCAGGTTCGCGCCAGTCGGCCCTGGAGGGGAGCTGATCATGGTTGATCACGAGCGTTGGACTCTTGCCCTGGCAGGGCCAGCCGCCGTCGAGTCTTGCTGGATGTGTGGCATCCGCTTGCCTGCCGGCCAAATGGTGGCCGACGGGACCAGCGCCTGCGCCGACGTCCGCTGGTATTGCCTGGACACTCGGGGATGCACCGAACGCTGGACTGCGCGCTCGGCGAGGCCGGCTGACAGTGGTCAGAGCGGCGCGCCAGCGACGGAGCGACAGGACATACAGCTGGCCGCCCGGTCCGCTTAGCGGCGCTGCCCGCCGCCAGGCCGCAGTCCTGGGCCGCCTCAAGATCGCGAGCCATGATCAGCCGGCATCGCGATTCGCCCTACCTGCGGCTAACGGACCCAGAGTTGGTCGACGAGCAGGTCAAAGTACGGGTTGAATTGGTAGTTGCCCACCCGTGCGGACAGAACAGTCAGGTCGCGCGGGTTGTACAGCGGCACCCACGGAGCCTGATCGACGAGTTCCCTGTCGATAGCAGCCCAGCGGCCTGCGGCCGCCGACGGATTGGCTGGCTCGAGCGTGAGCGCCCGTTGAGCCTGGCCATCGATCCGCGGATCGCAGAACTCCGCATCGTTGAGGTTATTCGGATTGCCCGGCAGGAACGAAGCGCAGGTGAGGAGCGGATCGATGAAGTCAGCTGGCGCCGGGTAGTCCTGATACCAGGAGAAAAAGCCGACCTGCGGCCGGTCGCGGGAGTTGGCCAGCACGTTGAAGTACGCATCAGGACTAATCAAACGTAGCGATGCCCGGTATCCCAGCTGATTGAGGACCGATACGACGTAACGGCCGGTCGCCGGCGACGGGAACCCGGTGCCTTGGTTGCTATCCAGGAGCGTTACGCGGTTGCCCCGCGTGCCGGAAGCCCGGACGAGCCGCTGCGCCCGCGCTAGATTGGGCGCGGTCCAGCTGCCACCCGGGTCTGGCCGGATCGTGTACGGGCAGTGCGGGCGGTAGCCAGGGATGGTCGGCGGCAGGATCTGGCAGCTTGGCTGTGCGGTCAGCGGCCCGCCGTTGAGCGCGATAATCATGGTCCTGTCGATCGCATAGTTGACAGCCCTGCGCGCGGCAAGCTTGTCGAACGGCGCAACGCGGGTATTCAGCACGAGCCCGATAGTTGCTGCGAGCGGGCCGCTGTGCAGCTGGCTCGTGTAATGCGTCGCAAGCTGGCCGATGCTGTCTCGCGGCGGGGCCAGCAGGACGTCGGCCCTGCCGTGCTCGGCGTCGGCGACCGCCTGGCCGGCCCCGACGTCAAGCCGGAGGACGATCCGGTCCGGGTAGCCGTCGGGCTGCGCCTGCTGTGACCACTCGCGGAACCGCGGATTCCTGACCAGAATCCAGGTGTGCCCCGGTACTAGCGACCTTGTCATGTACGGACCGGTGGCTGGTAGCTGCGCGGCGCTGATCATGTGGTCGGGTGTGCCCCGTGGGACTGCGTACGCCCATGAGAACGCCAGCTTGTAGAGGAACTCGGGATCGGGCGCGGTGAGGTGGAAGGTGACCGTATTGGTGGCTGCGTCAGCGACGATCCCGCGGGCAAGGTTGCACGGGCCTGGCCGACGTTCGCACTGGGCCGCACCGGCGATCCCGGCGTAGAAGGGCGGAATAGCGGGATCCTGCCGCTTGTCGATCACGAAGACACGCTCGATTGCCTGCCGGAAGTCCTGCGGCCTGACCAGTGCCCCGGTTGAGTACCTGATGCCGGCGCGGAGATGGAACGTGTAGGTCCTGCCGCCGTCTGTCGGCGTGGGCAGCGCGGTCGCGAGGTCGGGAACGAGCTCATCGCCGGCTAGGCCGCCGACCCGGCGGTACCCGACGAGCCCGTCGTTGGTGATGCCCAGCATCTGCCACGTCTGGGTGTAATACGCGACCGCGGGATCAGTCGGCAGCAAGGGATGATCCGGTGGCTGCTGTGCGATGACGGTGAGCGTGCCGTGGCGGTGACTCGCGAGCGACGGAAGCACCGTTGCCCATACTTGCTTGCCAGCGGCGGCGAGATCGGTCGGCTCGTTGCCGAGATGGACGAGCTGCGTCGCGCCAGTCGCTGGATCGATCCTGGACACGGTCCCGCTGGTGCTGTTCGCGACCCAGACCGCGCCGTTGGCGTACGCGACTCCGGCCGGCGCCCCGCCCACTCTTATCGTCTGCACCTTATTGGTCCGCGGGTCGAAGCGCGTGACTGCGCCGCCGGCGTCAGCGGCCCAGATGCTGCCCGCGCCGACGGCCAGGCCGTCCGGTCCATGCCCGATCGCTATCGCCTGTGACGGCCGATCGTCACCTGGGTCGACGCGCAGCAGCTCGCCGGTTTCCTGGCTGGTAACCCACACCGCACCTGCGCCGACCGCGATGCCGGTCGGAGCGCTGTCCAGGTGAATGGTCGACACCACCGCGCCGGTGGCTGCGTCGACCCGGGACAGCGTATCGCTGGTCACGTTGGCGACCCAGACAGATCCGTACCCGGACGCGATCGCGCTCGGGCCGATCCCGACCGTGATCACCGCGACTTGCGTTCCGGCGCCCGGATTGACCTCGGACAGGGTGCCGTCGAGCTGGTTGGCGACCCAGACCTCGCCGTCAGCGACCGTGACGCCGGCTGGTCCGCGGCCGACCGGAATCCGGTCGATGACCTGCCGAGCCGAGTCGACCCTGAGCAGGAGGTCATCCGCACTATCGGTGATCCAGACGGCTCCGGCTCCGGCGACGATCCCATTCGGCCGCCCGACTCTGGTCAGGACAGCGCTGAGGCCTGCCTGCCCGCCATCGATCACGCCGACGGTATTCGGGCCCGCGGCCAGGTGGACCCGCCCGCGGCCAGCCAGGACCACGAGCAGCGCAATCGTCACCGCCAACGCCAACGCGACAGCGAGCAGCCGCTTCCCTCCGATCCAGGCCGACCGCCGAGGACTGCCTCGCTCCGCTGCCGGGTCGACCGCTTGACCAGCCGGGCCAGCCGGATGCCTGAGCCTGGTCCCGTCAACCAGGCCCGAAGCCTGACTAGGTCTGGGACTCGGCGGCGGCTCCAGCGAGGGATCCTGCTCCAGGATCGCGCGCTCCAGCCGCCGCAGCGGCTCGCCTGGTTCGATCCCGAGATCCGCCACCAGCATCCGCCGCGCCTTCTGGTAGACGGCCAGGGCATCTGCCTGCCGCCCGCAGCGGTACAACGCGATCATCAACTGCTGGTGTAGCCGCTCGCGCAGAGTCTGCACGGCAACGAGCGCCTCCAGCTCGCTGACGACAGAAGCGTGACGTCCGAGCGCGAGATCCGCCTCGATCCGATCTTCAACTACCCCCGCCCGCAGTTCCTCCAGCCGGGCGATCTCGGCCTGCGCGAACGGCTCAGACCTGAAATCGGCGAGCAGCGGCCCCCGCCACAGGGCCAGAGCCTCGCCAAGATCAGCCGCGGCGCGGCCAGGATCCTCTGCCACCAGGGCGCGCCGCCCGGCTTCGGCCAGCCGCTCGAACCGCGCCACATCAACCTGCTCCTCCGCGGCCCGCAGGAGGTAGGCGCCCGGCCGGGTCAGCACGCCCTGACTGCCCGCTGCCGGCTCCAGTGCCTTGCGCAGCCGCCAGATGTACACCTCAACGGCATGTCCGGCGCCCGCAGGAGGGTGCTCAGCCCATAGCTGGTCAATGAGCACATCACGATGAACCGGCTGGTTTGCGTGGAGCAGCAGGATCGCCAGTAAGGCCCGCTGCTTCAGGCCGCCAACGTCAACGGCATGCCCGTTGACCGTGACTTCCAGCGGCCCCAGAAGGCGATAATCGATCACTTCCCCACTCCCGAGCACAGTCAAGCACGCCCAGGCACCGGCGGATAGCACTGACAGCGGTGCTCCCAGCAGCCATGTGAGCTTTCTGTGAGGTCCCGGGACTAAGACTCCCGGTAACGGCGTCCGACGGCCTTGGGGGTCCACCATGCCCAGTCGCAAATCGGTAAGCGGCGGTGCTGCCAGCGCATCTAGGCGAATAGAGGCTCGCAACGCCGGGAACCGCTGGTCCCGGCTAGCCCGGCGGCTGCCAGGTCCCCGTGTGATTGCGGTGCTGGCGGTGACCGGCTGCCTGGCGGCTTGCCTGGCTGTGCCGGGCGGTGCAGCGGCGTCTGGCTCTGCTGCGGCGCCTGGCTCTGTCGTGCCGCGCCCGGCGTCGGCAGCGCGGTTCGGAGCTCTGCGGCCGGGGCAGGCCGGGCCGGGCCGGGCCGGGCAGGCGGCGCTGGCGCTTCTCGGCAGCGCGGGCCAGGCCAGGCCGGGCCGCTCGGGCGGGTCAGTCGTGCTTGGCGGCAGCCCGGGCGTCCCGGCCGCTAACCCGAGGACGGACACCGTCTACGTACCGGTCCAGTGCCGCGCCAGCTTCTGTGCTCCTGGGCCGGCTGGCCATGTCGTTGACGTGATCAGCGCCGCGAAGTGCAATGCGAAGGTGAAATCGGGTTGCCGGGTGGTAGCCAGGGCCAGGGTTGGCACCGGCCCGCTCGCGGCCGTCATTGACAAGCGGACCGACACCGTCTACGTGGTCAACGGCACCAGCAACACGGTCTCGGTGCTCAACGGCGCCCGGTGCAACGCCCGGGCGACGGCCGGGCTGCGGCCGGCCGGCCGCGACGGTCAGGGTCGGGAAGTTCCCGGTCGCCGCGGCAGTCAACCCGGCGACGCGCACGCTGTACGTGGTGAGCCCGAACGGCAATGTCTTCGTGATCGGCACGGCCAGGTGCAACGCGGTGACGACCCGGGGATGCGGGCGGCCGGTCAGGACAGTGAAGGTCAAGGCAGGCGCTCAGGCCCTCGATGTGGACACCGCGACCGACACCGTCTACACGGCGAACAGCGGCGCCCAAGGCAACGGCGACACCGTGTCGGTGATCAACGGGGCCACCTGCAACGGGCACACCGGAACTGGCTGCGGCCGGGCGCCGCGTACCGTCAAGGTAGGAAGCGGCGCCTGGTGGGTCGCGGTTGACCAGGCCAGCGACACCGTCTACGTCGCCAACAACAACGACGGGACAGTCTCGGTCATCAACGGCGCCCGCTGCAACGCCAGAACCGCCTCGGGCTGCCACCGCACGCCGACCGTTACCACCGGTGCGAACCCCCAGTTCGTGGCGGCCGACCCCGGGCTGCACACCGTGTTCACGGTCAATCAGAGCGACGACACGCTATCCGCGATCAACACCAGGACCTGCAACGGGACGGTGACATCCGGCTGCCGGGCGATCCCGCCGAGCCTGCGGGCCACGCCAACTCGCGGTCCGGGGTTCAACTCGTTCCCGAACGCGTTCACGCTGATCTCCCGCACCGGCTCCGCGTACGTGGTCAACGTGGGCGGTGCCAATGTCTTGTCGGTGGCCAGCATCGGCCGCTGCAACGCCACCAGCACCGCCGGCTGTCGCCGCCCGGCACCCGCCGCCCGCGTCGGCGAGTTCCTGCTGTCCGCCGACCCGGCCACGAACACCATCTACGGCGGTAACCTCAGCCAGCCAGTGATCGACGTGATCAACGGCGCGACCTGCCACGCTCGCCAGCTGGCCGGCTGCGCCCCGGTCGCGCAGATCCCGATGGCACACCCGCAGGCCAACGTCGGGACGATCGATGAAGCTACCCATACGCTCTACGCCTCCGACCCGTTCTCCGACACCGTCTCGGTGATAAACACCGCCACCTGCAACGCCGGAAACACCACCGGCTGCGCAAGTCACCCGCCGACTGTCAAGGTCGGCCGGTCCCCGAACGCCCCGGCCATTAACATCGCCACCCAGACCATGTACGTCTCCTACGGTGCCAACGCCAATCGGGTCGCGGTCGTCAACGCCGCCACCTGCAACGCGGAAGTTGCCTCCGGCTGCGGCCAGTCCCCGGCCGTGGTCAAGGTGGGAGAGAGCACGTTCGCGCTGGCAGTCAGCGCCGCGACCGACACCATCTACGGGCCGAACGCAGGTTCGGGCTTCACCGGCCACACGGTCGCGGTAATCAACGGGGCGACCTGCAATGGCACCGACCACACCGGCTGCAGCCACCTCGCCGCGACCGCGAAAGTCGGCCTCGGCCCCTTCGGGGCTGCCGTCGACGACCGCACGCACACCGTCTACGTCGTCAACAACGCCGATGGCGACTCACCCGGCACGGTGTCCGTCATTAACACCGCGACCTGCAACGGCACCCGCACCACCGGCTGCCGCGGCCGCTTCCCCGTCGTCGCGGCCGGCATCTCGCCGCTGCTCGCCGCCCTGGACGCCCGCACCGGCAACCTCTACATCACCGACATCTCCAGCGCGCAGGTAACCATCCTGGATGCAGCACGCTGCAACGCCGAAGTGACCAGCGGCTGCCGTACGGCCTCCCGCGAGCAGCCGGTCAGCTCACAGCCACTCGGCGTCGCCATCAACCCGCGCACCCGCACCGTCTACGTGACAAGTCTCTTCCAGACCGGATCCATATCAATCCTCACCGCCACCCGGCATTGACGCGCCAACCACGCGCAAGGGCCCGGCGTGCTTGTCCCGCAGCCGGGTCAGGGACTGAGCCGCGCGGCGGCGGCAGGACCGGCAGGTATGTCAGTGACGGGAACGCCCTGCAGACCGGGCGGTCCGACGTCAGCGATGATCGAAAAATGAAACCTCCACCGGGAAGTCACCTGCGTATCGCGCGCCCAAGCCACGACCTGCAGGCGTCCGAGCGGTTCTGGGTCGACGGCCTGGGACTCGACGTTCTGCTCCGGATCGGCTCCTCCGCAGAAGGCGGACATGAGCTGCTGATGGTCGGATGGCCCGATGCCGCATGGCATCTCGAGCTCGTCAGCGATCCGGGCGGTGAGACGCCAGCCATGCCGACCGAGGAAGACCTGCTGGTGCTTTACCTCAACGGCGAGGTCGACGCGGGCGTCGTCCGCCGCCTGGCCGATGCCGGCGGCACCCGGGTCCCCGCCCGCAATCCCTACTGGGATCACGGAGGTGTCACGATCGCCGACCCGGACGGCTACAGGCTGGTTCTGACCAGCCGCTCCTGGCCCTGATAGGACCGACTCGACCGCTCGCTCATAGCCGCACAGCGCTTTCAGGATTGCCGCGGCCTGTAGCTGCCGGAGCGGTGTTCGATGGCCAGGACGTCGAGCGGCGGTGCTGGTCATCGATGCGGTAGATCACCCGGTAGCCGCCGGGCCGGCACGAGTGCTGGCCGAGGATCGCGGCATTCGCTGCGTGCGGCTGGACCATGAAACAATGCGCGGCACTGGCAATGGCGCACTGCGGCTATTGTTACTGACCGCCCGATTCATGCAGTGCTGAGTTCTCCGGTAAATAATACCCATTTGACGGAATTCGCAGGGCGGCTCCATCCTGGACTGGCTATGTTCCGCGATGCCGGGAGGGCGCAGATGAGTGAGCCGGCCCGGTTCGACACCATCGCGACGGACAGGCTGCTGATGCGGCGCTGGCTCGCCTCCGACCGCGAGCCGTTTGCCGTTCTCAACGCGGACCCCGAGACGATGCTGTTCTTTCCCGAAACGCTGGACCGGGCTGCCAGCGACGCGTTTGCCGATCGCATCGAAGAGCGGTTCGGCCAGCTGGGATACGGGCTGTGGGCGCTGGAGGTCTTCGCGACCGGCGAGTTCATCGGCTTCACCGGGCTCAACCCGATGCCCGGCGACGTGCCGGGCGCCGGCGGCGTTGAGGTCGGCTGGCGGCTTGCCAGAAACGCCTGGCATCACGGTTATGCGACGGAGGCAGCCAGGGCTGCGCTCGGGGTGGCTTTCGACGGTGCCGGCCTGAACGAGATCTGGTCCATGACCGCCGTGCTCAACGAGCCATCCCAGGCCGTCATGCGCCGCCTGGGACTGACCGAGGTCGCCAGGTTCGATCATCCTAGGGTGCCGGACGGCCATCCACTGCAGCCGCACGTGACTTATCACCTGGCGCGGCCGCAGGCGTCATGACGGAGAAACACGCAGCGGAGAGCCACGCCCCCGGCCGGCTTCTGGCGGCGTGGGAGATGAGTCAGATGAGGGGTTCAGCCAAGCGGACCGGAGTTGCCGGCGTGACCGTGCTAGTCGCCGCGGGCCTAGCGGTCGGCGGCTGCGGAAGCAGCAAGGGCAACTCGAGTACGGCGAGCTGCTTCGCCAGGCACGCGGCCACGGGCAACGCGAGTAGCGCGCCGGGCGGCTCGGCCAATCCGGCGGCCGCAACGGCCTGGACGCTGCCGGGCGGCAACCTGCAGAACACGCGGGACGTCGCCAGCGCGATCACCAGTTCGAACGTGTCGACGCTGGGAGTGGCGTGGTGCGTGCCGGTCGAGTCGACGGGTTCAACCCGAGCCGCTGGCTTGGCGGATGGCTACGCGACGACGCCGGTCGTGGCGAATGGCGTGGTGTACACCCAGGATCAAGAGTCGAACGTGATGGCGATCAGGCTCGCCACCGGCAAGGTTTTGTGGACACACAACTACAACTCACTGAACGGCGGCCCCGACGGCGTCAATGTCGTCGGCGGAACCGTGTACGCGGCGACGGACAGCGCCGCGGTCGCCCTCTCGGCGGCCACCGGCCGGCAGCTGTGGAGCCGGACCCTGATCGGCAATGACCGCGAGGGCATCGACATGGCCCCCGGCTACAACCACGGCACCGTGTACGTGTCGACAGTCCCGGTCAACCCGAACAAGGGCGAGTATCTCGGCGGCGCCAAGGCGACCCTGTGGGCGCTTAACGCCGCCACTGGCGCGCCGGAATGGTCTTGGGACGAGGTGCAGAACCTCTGGGGGAACCCGGGCATCAACTCCGGCGGCGGCCTGTGGGATCCGCCGTCATTCGACCGCCACGGCAACCTCTACATCGGCATCGCGAACCCCGGCCCGATCGGCCAGAGCGGGTGGCCTAAGGGCTACCCGTGGGGTACCAGCCGCCCGGGCCCGGACCTGTACACCGACTCGGTCGTCAAGATCTCCCCCCAGGGCAAGCTGCTGTGGTACTACCAGCTCACCCCGCACGACCTGTTCGACTGGGACCTGCAGAACTCGCCGGTGCTGACGACCGTGCACGGGCAGCAGGTGGTGATCGACGGCGGCAAGGCCGGCATCCTGATCGAGCTCAGCGCGAAAACCGGCAAGCTGCTGTGGAAGCTCCCGGTCGGCGTGCACAGCGGACCCGCCAACGCCGGGCTGCTCACCGAAAACGCCACCCCCACCTCGCCCATTCCGCTGCCCGCGAAGTTCAGCCTCGAGCCCGGCGTGTTCGGCGGCATCGAATCCCAGCTGGCGACCAACGGATCGACGGTGTTCGCCGCCGTCAACAACCTCGGCGTGCCGCTCTCGGTCAACGGCGTGACGGAAAGCACCAAGGCATTCGAAGCCACTATCCCCAAGGCAACCGGCGAGATGGTCGCGGTCAGCCAGGACACCGGGACGACCGAATGGGACGACAAGCTGCCCTCGTCGCCCTACGGCGCCGCTGCGGTCACCAACAACGTCGTGTTCACCACCACCTATAACGGTCATCTGTACGCGTTCAACGCCGCTACCGGCGCCATCCTGCTGGCCACGCCTCTGTCCGCCGGCTCGAACGCCCCCGTCACCATCGACGGCGACTACGTCATCACCGGAGCAGCCGTGCCGCTATCGGGCCAGGCGCTGATCATCGCCTACAAGCTCGGAGCCAACGGCAAGCTCCCCCACACAGTGGGCTCGTAGCCTGCCCTGGACTAATACCGCCAAACTATTCCATAGCCGCAGGACGGCGTTTCGCCAGTGATCAATTGTGCTGGCGGACACCTGGCCAGGGCGCGCACTGCCCTGGCTCAGTCCCAGAGGATGGCTCCGCACGCGGCGCAGGTACCGGTTTCGTAGTCCCGCGCGTCGGCTGGGTGCGGGCACTCAGGCTGGGCCAGTGCCTCGCGTGCAGCAGGCGCGGGCTCGCTGGTGCCGGGTGGGCCGGCCGGGCTGGGCACGCCTGCGGCAGGGATTGGCGGACGAGCAGCCGTCGCCGCGGGTAGCTGGCTGGGTGCTGCGGGCTGAGAGGCAGCGGGCAGCTCCGAGGCGCGGACCGAGCGCGGATCAGGTGCGCAGGGGTCCCCTACGTAGTACCGCAGGGCCGTCCGGATGATTTCCCTGCACCATTCAGAGCGGGTCCACCCGGCGAACTCAGGCCGCGCCAGCACCTCGTCAATCCCCGCGGCGTCAGCCTCGGAGACTTCGAGCCCAATGCGGACCAGGGCTGAATCAGGCAGCCTCGGACGCGCCATGAGTTCAAGGTACCCAGGACAGGTCGGCTGAAGCGCGAGCGCTGGCAGCGGCCTTCTGCCGCGAGTCAGCGCGTGCTTGCGGACGCATGGGCACGCCCATACGGCGCTCTCCACGCCGCCGTTAGCGGGCCAGGAAGCACCCGGCGATTCCATTTTTACATGCCAGCTTGCTGGCATGCTATTGTGCTAGGTAACTAGATGAATCGAGGCGTGGTGATCGAGTTTCACCTGGATGCCAGCTCGGGCGTCGCGCCGTACCTGCAGATCATTCAGCAGGTGCGGCAGGCACTTCGGCTCGGCACGCTGAGCGTGGACGACCAGCTCCCCACGGTCAAGGACGTGGTGGCGACGCTGGCGATCAACCCGAACACGGTGCTCAAGGCCTACCGGGAGCTGGAGTACGAAGGGCTGGCGGCGGCTCGGCCGGGAGTCGGGACGTTCGTAACCGCGACGCTCGGCGATGGATCACTGGCCGCGCATGGGCCCCTGCGCCGTGACCTTGAGCGCTGGCTAGCCAAGGCCCGCCAGGCCGGACTGGACGACGAGAGCATCGAGGCGCTGTACCGGGACACCTTCCGGTCCGTGGCGAAGGAGGCAGTGCTATGACCGCCGTTTTGGAGTCACGGGGACTCGGCAAGCGGTACCGGGAGCGCTGGGCGCTGACCGACTGCACGCTGAGCGTTCCTGCCGGACGTGTCGTCGGGCTGGTCGGCCCAAACGGGGCCGGGAAGACAACCCTGCTGCACTTGGCCACCGGCCTGCTGGCGCCGACGACGGGGACCGTCGAGGTCCTTGGCGGCTCCCCAGCCAGCAGTCCGGCGCAGCTGGCGCGGGTCGGCTTTGTTGCCCAGGACACGCCCACCTACGCCGCGTTGTCGGTGGCGGATCACATCCGCCTAGGCGCCCATATGAATCCGGGCTGGGATGCTGACCTGGCCAGTAGCCGGATCGAGCGGCTCGGCCTCAATCCCGGTCAGCGCGCGGGGAAGCTTTCGGGCGGCGAGCGAGCCCAGCTGGCCCTGACCATGGCCATGGCCAAACGGCCTGAGCTGTTGATCCTGGATGAGCCGGTAGCCAGCCTCGACCCGCTGGCTCGGCGCGAGTTCCTGCGAAGCCTGATGGAGTTCACTGCCGGAGAGCAGGTCAGCGTCGTGTTCTCCTCCCACCTGATGGCCGACCTGGAGCGGGTCTGCGACTACCTGATCGTGCTCGTCCGCTCCCGGGTGCGGGTTGCCGGGGAGGTCGAGGAGCTGCTCAGTACGCACCGGTTGCTGACCGGCGCGCGACGTGAGCCCGCGACCTTGCCCGCCGAGTGGCAGGTCATCTCGGTCAGTCACACTGACCGGCAGTCCACGTTGCTAATCCGCACCGACAACCCGATCGACGATCCTGGCTGGTCGGTTGAGGAGATCGGCCTGGAAGACCTTGTCCTGGCGTACATGAGCCACGCTGCCATGCCTGATGGCGCGCCTGCGTTGGAGGTACAGAAATGATCTGGCTGACATGGCGTCAGTTCCGCGCACAAGCTTGGGTAGCGTCCGCCGCGCTGATTGCAGTTGCGATCGCCCTGACGGTCACTGGCCTGCACCTTGCCCATCTGTATGACACCACCGGAGTCGCCACGTGCCAGGCACACGGCGACTGCGGAACAATGAGCACGAGCTTCCTGGCCCAGGCGAAGGCGAGCCCCGCCTATAGCGTCCTGTACTACGGCGGCATTGTGCTCCTGTATGCGGTCCCCGCCATTATCGGGATCTTCTGGGGAGCGCCGCTGGTCACCCGCGAGGTCGAGGCGGGCACGTTCCGGCTGGCCTGGAACCAGAGCGTCACCCGCAGCCGCTGGCTTGCGGTCAAGCTCGGCCTCATCGGTCTGGCGGCGGTGGCCACCGCCGGGCTGCTCAGCCTCATGATCGGCTGGTGGGCGAGCCCGATGGACCGGGCCTACGGACTCCCCGCAGGCCGAAACGGGACTGGCGGCATGAACCGCTTCGCGCCGCTGCTGTTCGGCGCCCGTGGGATCACTCCGATCGGGTATGCCGCGTTCGCCTTCGTGCTCGGCGTCACCGCCGGGATGCTCATCCGCCGCACGGTACCCGCCATGGCCGCCACCCTCGCCGTCTTCGTCGGCGCGCTGGTCACTATGTCGCTGTGGGTACGGCCGCACCTCATGTCGCCGGTGAGCGTGATGTCGGCACTCAATCCGGCCAACGTCGACCAGGTATCCATCGGGGGCAGCCAGATGACCGTGACCGCAACAGTGAACCTCCCAGGCGCCTGGGTCCTGTCCAATCAAAGCCTCACCGCAAGCGGCCACGTCTTCACCGGTCCGGCAACCAAGGCCTGTACCTCGGGCTCCGTTCGGGCGTGCTACGCCTCAATCACCAGGCTTCACCTCCGGCAGCTGGTGACCTACCAGCCCGCAAGCCGCTACTGGACCTTCCAGTGGTCTGAGACAGCGATCTTCCTCGCCCTCGCCGCCGTCCTCGCCGCGGTCTGCTTCTGGTGGATCCGGCGCCGCCGCATCTCCTGACATCAGCCCATCAATTCCGCCGCGCACATGGAAAGGCCTGCCCTCCAGCGACCCCTCGGCGCGCACGGGACTACGAGGACGGCACCTCGTGAATGTGATCACTTCTGCGAACTCATCGACGACCCCGGTTTATCTCCTGGCTGCGGACTTCTGCGAAGCCGGTGAGCCGGTGGCGGAGCCAGGACGACGGGGCGTTCAGCCCGGCGATCTCGTTGATCCAAGTGCCTTGTTGCCTGGGGGCCCTCCCCGGCATTAGCCCAGGTTGATCCGGACATCAGGTTTTAAATCCGGCAAATCATCTGCTAACTTCTGCCAGACCGGGGCCTTGGCTTCGGGACAGCTCGGGAACCGCGGGTTCCGGTGCCGGGGGGCGGCGCCGGCCCGCCTGACCGGGGGGGTATCCATGCCAATCAGGCCAGCAGGACCGGGATCTGCGCAGCCTGATCCCGGCGAGCTATCGGCGCTGAGCGAGCGCTTCGACGGCACCGTGCACCTGCCGGGGGAAGATGGTTACGAAGCGGCCAGGACGCCGTGGAACGTGGCGGTGGATCAACGGCCGGCGGCCGTCGCCCTGCCCACGGATGCGAGTGAGACGGCTGCCATCGTGGCCGCCGCGGCCCACGCCGGCCTGCGCGTCGCACCTCAGGGGACAGGACACAATCCTGGCCCGCTGGGCCCGCTTGAGGACACCTTGCTGCTGCGAACCTCAGCGATGACCGGGGTCGCCGTGAACCCAGCTACCCGCTGGGCCCGGGCGCAGGCCGGCGCGCTGTGGCTGGAAGCGGTCGAGGCCAGCGCCCCGTACCAGCTTGCCGTGCTGCACGGCTCATCGCCCGATGTCGGCATCGTCGGTTACTCGCTCGGGGGCGGCACTGGCTGGTACGCCCGGGCACTGGGGCTCCAAGCCAACAGCGTCAGCGCGGTAGAGCTGGTGACCGCCGACGGGACGCTGGTACGCGCGGACGCGAGCACGGAGCGGGATCTGTTCTGGGCGCTGCGTGGCGTCGGCGGAAATTTCGGCGTCGTGACCGCGATGGAGTTCGCGCTGCACGAGGTGGGAACTCCGTACGCGGGCCTGCTCGCGTGGGATTGGACACACGCGGAGCGGGTGCTGCGGCGCTGGGCGGAGTGGGCGGAAACCGCGCCGGACTCGGTCACCACTTCGTTCCGCATCCTGCAGCTTCCCCCTCTCCCAACGATCCCGGAACCATTCCGGGGCGGCCAGTTCGCGGTGATTGACGGCGCCGTGCTCGCAGACAGCGACGATGCGGAGCTTATCCTCGCCCCGCTTCGTGAGCTGCGCCCTGAGATGGACACCTTCAGTCGGGTGCCGCCGGTGTCGCTGGCGCGGCTGCACATGGATCCGGAGGGGCCGACACCGTCGGTGTCCGACAGCCTGATGCTTTCCGGGCTGCCGTCGGCTGCGGTGGACGCCTTGCTGACGGCTGCTGGCCCTGGCTCGGGAAGTTCGCTGCTGGTCGCCGAGCTCCGGCAGCTCGGTGGTGCGCTGGGCCGGCCACACCCGGACGCGGGCGCCATGCCCAAGCTGGCCGGCGAGTTCGTCTTCTTCGCGGTCGCGATCGCGATGAGCGCCGAGATGGCCGCCGGGGGGCAGGCCGACGCGCGGCGGGCGGTACAAGCGCTGTCGCCGTGGGGCTGCGGCCACTATCTCAACTTTGCCGAGCAACCAGTGGACGTCCGGGCCAGCTATGACGACGAGGTGTGGCGACGGTTGCAGGCCGTCCGGCTGGCGGTGGACCCAGGAGAGCTGTTCGTCGCCAACCACCGCGTGCCAGCCGCCGCCATGAATCCGGGCGGCACCCCGCTACCGTTCAGCTGACCTCGTCAGGACAGCAAGACCAGCTTGCCCGTCGTGCACCGCGCGACCGGCGGCGCCAATCGCTGGACGAGGCTGGATGTCGCCTGAAGCCTGCCGTCGTTGGCACTTGCTGTGAGTCACAGTGCGCGAGCCAAGTCCGTCGAGATGCTCTGGAGCCAGCGCAGCAAGGCGGCATCAACGGCGTTAACTGGCCGGCCTGCTACCCCGGCCAGTTTGCTGCGCACCAGTGCTGGCAAGATCGCCTTGCGGTCGGTTAGGCCGTAGGCGTCCACGAACAAGCGCAGCCGAGCGGGCAGGTCAGGGAGCTGGCCGAATCCCGTTTCCACCAGCTGCCCGGGTGGCGCGAGAGGCAAGAAGGCCCAGGCCGCATCGGCGAGATCGACCAGCGGATCGACGGCCTGGGCGCTGTCCCAGTCGATGAACGCTACCGGTATCCCGTCGCGGTAGACGGTATTCCACGGGCCGAGATCGCCGTGAGAGATGATCTCCCCGGCCCGGGGTGGATGCGGGCGGAAGCGGTAGCTGGTGATGGCGGGGTGGAAGCCGGTAGCCGCCGAGTGCAGCTTGCGCAGCAGGTCCGCTGCGCCGCGCAGGGCGAGCTCGGTGCGGGCATACGGGGGGAGCCGGTGCCCCATGCCCGGGCCGCCACTGTGGGTCCACCGCGACGTCCCCGTCGATATAGCTGAGCACCTCCCGGTTATCCTCGATGCCCAGCACCCGCGGCGAGCCCTCGAACCCGGCCGCCACCAGATGGCGCAGATACTCGTGCACGGCGGGTGACCACGGACCCATCGGACGCAGCAGCCGGTCACCGCGGCGCACGATCCCGCTGGTCATGCGCCCACCCGAAAGGGGCACATCGTCCACTCGGCGGTACTGATGGGTCATCAGACAAGTATCGACGAGTCGGCCGGGTCTATCCGCGCACGATCACCATGGCCAAGGCATACCGGCTACTGAGGGCCACTCTCAACACCGCGATCGATGACCGTCCCTGGGTTCAGCGGATCCGCGACCGTCGTAGTCGCCTCCGGCGGCGAATGACGTGTGTGATGAGGTAGCCGAGGAAGAGCACGCTCGAAAGAGCGTGCCATCCGATGAAGAGATGGATGCCGGGCAACGGGATGCGGGTGTTTTGTCCTGTGGCGAGGTCATAGATGCCCGAGGCCAGGACGTTTGCGGCGAGGAGCGCAAAGATCGCGTCGGAGACGGCCAGCTGCCTTCCCTTCATCCGGGAACCGGCCAGGCCCAGCTGGGCGATCAGCCTTCTGAGCATGTGCCGGCGCTGCGCGAGGTGGACGATAACCAGGCCAAAGAACACGCAGGCGATGACGACGTGAACCGTCACCCTGGGGCTGACGCCGAACAGGAGCAGCGGCAGCAATGCCACAATGATCGTGATCAGCAGGGCCAGATGGACCGTCCACCGCGAGCGTGCACGCGCGGAGGCACGACTGTGGTCGGCCACTGTTTCATCGTGACCCACGAGGGAGGCAGGCTCGTCCTTGCTGGATCTCATCGGGGCCGGTTCACGCGGTCTCGGTGTAACGGATCTCCACCACGTCACGGTGGGCGGGTGCCACCGCCGTAACAATCCCTCGCACCGCCGTAGCCAGTACGATCACTGCGGCCATTGGTGCAAGCTTGCGAGAGTTCCTCATTTCATGGCCTCATTTCGGTTTCGCTGGGTGGACGGACCAAGAACGAGTGCCGACCCGGGCAGGACATGCTCCCTGGTTGTCTATCGCTTCCCCGTGGGCAACGGTATGGGGCTGACCGGCATTGTGAAGGTGTACCTAGATACACCCCAGGCCGGGGTTCAGCTGCACTGTGCGGGCCTTCTTCTGCCCGGCATACTGAGGAAGATTGAACGCGCAGAGGGGAACTGGCATGGGCGGCGAAATGACTACCCGGGCTCCCGGGCCACTCTGGGCCCGCCCTGGCGCGGCTATCACTGGTTGGGCTCGTGGGCTGGCCCTGTGGGTGCTGTCGCTCATCGATGCGGGCCTGCTGCTCGCCCTGCCGCTCGCGATTGGCCAGGCCGTGGATACCTACTTCACTAGCAGGAAGGGCTATCTCTCGGGGTTCGGTTTCGGGCTCTTGCTGATCCCGGGCATCAGCGTGATCCTGCGGCCGCTGGCGAATCTGACCCGGGGGCTGGCGGACTGGTGGTGCGGCGTCCCGGTGGCCGTCCCGTACCTGCTGCCGCCTGGCGATGGCAAGAAGATCGGCATACCGGGAAGGCTGCGGTGGCTGCTGCGTGACCCGGCGACCTGGCGTGACGTGGCCTGGGTGGTCGTCAGCCCCTGGGTGAGCTGGATCCTGCCCCTGGCGGCTTGGGCGACCCCGCGGCTGCTGCACCGCTATGGGCTGCTGGCCCGGTCGATGCTGGCGCCAGCCGGGCAGGGCGAGCTGGCGCTGCGAGTCCGTCACCTGGCTCAGACCCGGGCCGAGACCATCGACACCGGAGCCGCCGAGCTGCGCCGGATCGAACGGGACTTGCACGACGGGGCGCAGGCCCGGCTGGTCGCGATGGGGATGACCCTGGACGCCGCCGACCATCTCGTGATCGACAACCCCGCCGCGGCCCGGGCGCTGCTGGCCGAGGCTCGCCAGTCCTCAGTCAGGGCACTGACCGAGCTGCGCGGGCTGATTCGGGGCATCCACCCGCCCGTGCTGGCCGATCGCGGCCTGTCCGAGGCGGCCCGCGCGCTCGTCCTGGACATGCCGCTGCGGGTGGACTTCGGCAGCGAGCTGGCCGGACGCCTGCCCGCGCCGGTGGAGTCCGCCGCCTACTTCGCGGTCAGTGAGCTGCTGGCAAACGTGTCCAAGCATGCGCACTCAAGCCAGGCGTGGATTGACCTGCGGCACGAGAACGGGATGCTGCGCGTCGCCGTCGGCGACAACGGGACCGGTGGCGCGGACCCGGCGCAGGGCACCGGGCTGGCCGGAATCGAGCGTCGGCTCGCCGCGTTCGACGGAGTACTTGCGGTCTCCAGCCCGCCGGGCGGACCCACCATCGTGACCATGGAGATCCCGTGCGTGTTGTCATCGCCGAAGACCTCTTCCTGCTGAGGGACGGGCTGACCCGGCTGCTGGAAGCGCACGGCATGCAGATCACCGCCGCGGTCGACAATGGTGCTGAGCTGCTCGCGTCGGTCACCGCGGACAAGCCGGATGTGGCCATCGTCGACGTGCGGCTGCCGCCCACGTTCACCGACGAGGGGCTGCAGGCCGCCCTGGCCGCGCGCAGGCAGGTACCCGGCTTGCCGGTGCTCGTGCTGTCCCAGTACGTCGAGCAGCTGTACGCCCGCGAGCTGCTGGCCGACAGCACCGGCGGGATCGGCTACCTGCTCAAGGACCGGGTTCTTGACGGCGCGCAGTTCGCCGACGCGGTCCGCCGGGTTGCGGGCGGCGGTACGGCGATGGACCCGGAGGTGATCGCCCGGCTGCTGGACCGCAACTCGGGCAACGTCGCCCTGGGCGCGCTAAGCCCACGCGAGCGGGACGTGCTCGGCCTGATGGCCGAGGGCCGCTCGAACGCTGCCATCGCGCAGCGGCTAGTGATCACCGAGCGGGCCGTTTCCAAGCACACCGCCTCCATCTTTATCAGGCTGGGCCTGCAGCCCTCCGATGACGACAATCGCCGCGTGCTCGCCGTCCTCGCCTACCTCGCCGCTGATCCCGCACAGCGGCACGAGCAGAGCGGGCCGCCCCGGTCAGGCCGGTGAGTAATGGGATGCCCGGCGGTCACCTGTCGATTAGGGCATCTGACCGATGAATCGCAAGCTGTTCTGATCGAGGCTCATGTCATCCCTTTCAGAGACTGCGAGGAATTGGCATGACGAAGTACCTGGACGCGCACCGCGGGTTCACCGGGCGTCTCCCTGCCTGGTTGCAGCCTGGCCGCAGTGGCATCACGAGGTTGCCGCGGCCCGGGGCCGAGGGCAAGCGGGTGCTGCTACGCGACGGATCAGCAGTGCTGATACGCCAGGTTCAGAGCGCTGACGCCCCGTTGCTGGCCGACGGATTTGCCCGGCTCGGTACCAAGTCCCGCCAAATGCGGTTCCTAACGCCAAAGAAGGAACTGTCCCCGGCGGAGTTGTGCTACCTCACCGACATCGACCACCACGACCATGAGGCGCTCGGCGCATTGAGTCACCCCGAAGGCCAGGGCATGGGCATCGCCCGTTACTTCCGGAGCGCCGAAGACCCGCAGGCCGCTGACATCGCCGTCACGATCGTCGACGACTGGCAAGGCCGGGGGCTTGGCACTGAGTTGCTGGCCCAGCTGTCGGACCATGCCAGAAAGGAAGGCATCCGCCGTTTCATCGCAGTGGTCTCGGCCGACAACGAGGCCGTCCTCGGGCTCCTGGGCACCACAAATGCCGATCTTGTCCATCGCGAGTTCGGCACTCTGGAGTACGAGATCCCGCTAATGCCCGCAGAAGAACGCCGCCTTGCTGGCTGGCCCGGCCCCGGGGCCCGGGCGAGGCAGGAGGAGAGTTCGGCCCAGCGGCCTTCGATCTCGCACCAGCGCCCCTGGCGTGCCGTCAGTGACCCCGGCTGACCTGCGCGACTCATGCTGGCGGCATATCGGTGCATGCCGGGCCGGCTGGCCGTGATGGCAGTGCCGGGGGCCGCCGCTCATGGCGCAGCCGACTGCCTTGGCTGGTTGCTAGACCGCTAGCTTGCAGCCCGGGTTCAGCGGCACCGTGGCCGCCGACAGCACGTGCAGGTAGGTGTTCAGCGCATGTGCGCAGCCCAGGCTCCAGCGCGCTTTCCCCAGGGAGTTGATCGCATACCCGGCGGTGACGGGCTGGTAGTTATCCGCGGCATCGACCGGGAAGTACGGGACGACGTCGACCTGGTTGTAGATCCGCCACGACACAGTGCTCAGACCGCCGTAGCGCGCGGCGAAGGCCGCGTCTCCCACCCGTGGTGAGGCGAATGTCCATGCCTGCGGTTTCAGCGGCGTGTTCGCGGTCAAGTCCGCGACCAGAAGCGTCGCCAGCGCACCTCCCAGGCTGTGACCGCACACCACCGTCGGCAGCGCAGGATCAAGACTGGCGGCGAAACCGCCGGCGACCGCGTGCGCGACGTCGGCGGCAAAAGAGCTTGATGCCCGCGTGCTCTCTTGCTGGCCCGGAGTCATAGTGCCGAACGTGTTGTAGATACCGGCGAAGCCATCGGCGACCTTTCCGCCGTCGGGAACCTGGGCGAACGGCACCAGATCCCAGTGCAAGTCATCCCACCATTCGGTGGCCGTGGCCGTGCCGCGTAACGCAACCACCGCGGTCCTCGGATCGCCGCCCACGGCGACGAAACCGTAGAACGCCCGTGACTGCCCGGGACCGAAGAAGTCGGACATCTGGATCGTGCGCACCAGCGTGTAGCCAGCGGGCATGTGCTTGATCGCGGCCGGATTACTCTGACCGGGATCGCTGGCGAACTGATCGTAAGCGGCCTGAATGAACGGTCCCCAGGTAACCGCTGTCGCCGGATTCATGGTGTCAGCTGGCATGCCGTGTCCTCACTTCAGCGAACCGGTTAACCACAGAGCACGTTACTGGTCAGCACCCTCCGGGCGATTCAGTCCCGTGCAGCACTCCGCGAAACAGCATTGTCCTGCCGCTGAGCTTGGTCACGACATCGGCCTCGGCGGCGGCCCGATCCCGTGAATCTCCTTTCCCCAGGTGCTTTGCGACCCTGCCGGCGCGGCGAGCGCATCCACGCCGAGGTTGCCCTCGGATATGCGCGCAGCGGATCGTCACCCGCCGGGCGCTCATGGGGTGCCCTTCACCGCGGCGTCCCAGAACTCCTGGACCGGCGGGTAGATCAGGTCCTGGTCGCGAGACAGCTCTGCCTTGATGGTCCGGGTCCGCTCGTCGGCGAGCACCTCGACCTGGCCGGCCTTGACGGCGTCGAAGGTCTGCTGGGCGACCGACTCGGGGCTGTCCTTGGGCTCGTTGGTCAACGCGGCCATGTCGGTGTCGATGAAGCTGGCGTGCACGGCGACCACGAGGGTGCCCTGGTGGTGCAGTTCGAGGCGGACGCCGTTGGTCAGCGACCACGCCGCCGCCTTCGAGGCGCCGTAAGAGGCGGCGAACGGGTCGGAGTAGAAGCTGCTGACCGAGAGCATGTTGATGATCGCACCGCCGCCGTTGCCCCCGAGGACCGGCGCGAAGGCGCGGCACATGCTCAGCGTGCCGAAGTAGTTGGTCTCCATCTCGGTCCGGGCGGCGTCCAGGCTCGGCGCGTCGATGAACGTGCTGTACTTCAGCACCCCGGCGTTGTTCACGAGCAGGCTGACGTCCGCGCACTGCTGCGCGACCTGGGCGACGCGGGCGGGATCGGTAATGTCCAGGCTCACGGGGGTAACGCCGGGCTCGGTCACGGCGTCCGCATGACGCGCCGCTCCGTAGACCTTGGCCGCGCCTCGGCCGACCAGTTCCCGGGCGAAGACCCGGCCGAGTCCGCGGTTGGCCCCGGTGACCAGGGCCACCGATCCGTCGATCTTCATGGCTCTCCTTTGGCTGGGACATGCCGTGGCCTACACAGCGACGGTATGTTCTTGGCGCGCTTGGCGAATCTGTCACAAGACTGCATTTCGCGCCGGACACAGCTGAGCCGCTGCCGTATCGGTCACCCAAAGCCCCGAGCTTCCCGGCGCTCTTGCCGTCGTTCCTGCCTGCGGGCATGGATCCGATCGTGCGCAGAGCCGGGGCGGGTAACCGTGCTGGGTCCGGCTGCTGGCCACCGGTCAGCGGCCGCGCGCCGGTTATCCGCAGTGCAGTGACGGCGTTCTGCGCGGCGAAGCTCAGCGCCAGCGTGACCAGCGCCGCTCCCAGGCCTGAGGCCTCGCGATGGCCGACTGCCGCATCGACCGCATAGCGGAGGCCGCGAACACGATGGGCCTCGCCGCGGACGATGTGCAGAGGGTGGTCATTCCCGGCTGCGGCCACTACTGTCTCGAGGAGGCTCCCCAGGAGATACTGGCCACGCTGACCGCGTTTCTGGCCCCATACCGGGAGAGCATCTGAATGTGCGTTGTCGTCGCGGCCTTTGCCGTCCCCGAGCACCGCGCCGAGGTGATCGCAGTTCAGCAGCGGTCTCGCGCCCAGGTCCTCGTCCCGCAGACCCGGCCGGAAACGCGCAGAAGGGCGCGCTGTGGCCGCTCGCCCCAATGCCACTCAGCCTAAGTTGATCATGGCGGTGGCCGGGCTGGTCGGGTTCGCGGCTGGACCGTGGCGGGATTGGGTGGCGGCTGCCGGGAGGGCAGGGTGGCGGGTGGCTGTTACGGCCGGGCTCATTCAGGTACGACGCGTATGCGGTAGTGCTCACCAATCCGGTCGCGTTCTTGGTCGGTTGCGGCGTTGTTGATCTGGTGGAAGTAGTCTTCGATGCCGCCTGGGATGGTGATCAGGAGCAGCCTGGCGGGCTGGTCCTTGGCCCAGAACCGGTGCGGGCGGCCGTGGGGCAGGAACACGAAGCTGCCTGCTGGGGCGTCGAAGGTGTCGCCGCCGCAGCGGATGGATAGTTCGCCGCCCAGCACATAGAAGCACTCATCTTCCCGGTCATGGACGTGCAGCGGCGGGCCGGCCTTCGATCGTGGTCTCAAAGACGCTCAGGGCTCCGCCTGTGGAGCGCTGCGACGCTTTCAGGCCCGGATCGCCCGCGATGCCCGCGCCAGGGGGAATGACATAGCCAGCCAGGAAGTCGGTCATGGACACATGATGACCCGGGCCGCCTGGGTACTGGGATTCGCCGCACCTGGCGGCAGGGCCGGAGGCGGTGCCACCAGCATGAGATGATCACGCTGCGAGTGTGAGCCGGCGGTGGTTGACCAGGCTGATCGTGGCCGGTCCGGGGTGGCTGGTGCCGTGGTCGCCGGGCCGTTTGACCCGGTAGGAGTTGTGGCGGGCTCGCTTAACCACCCTGGGGTAGGTCCGGTGACGGCGCTTCGGGTTGAGGCGCTTTTCCCTTGCGATGTCGGCCACGACCGTGGCGAGGGTTCGTTCTTGGTGCTCAGGGGGGAAAGGCCGCCGGGTCGGCGGCCCGGCGGCGGACGATGCGGACGGTGCGCTTGAACTTGACCCGGTCCGGGTCAATGCCTGCCTCGGTGGCGGCCTTGCAGATCAGGGCGGAGATGGCGTAGTGGGTCAGTAAATACCCGTAGATCTCCTGGCGGACCATGTCGGGGCTCTTGGACCGCAGCACCCGCCCGGGGCCGCGCAGGTGCGTCTTGAGCTGGGCGTTCCCGGTCTCATGCTCCCACCTTTGATGGTAGGCCTCCGCCAGCAGGGGGGCCGGGGCCGCCGTCATCTGAGTGATCGTGGTGACCAGCGCGATCACCTCGCCTTTCCCGTCGCCGTCGCGGTCGGGAACCTGGTACTCGACCACCCGGACGTAGCGGGCCTGGTCTTCGTCTAGGTCTTCCCCGGCGCGGGCGGCATCGATGAGCTGCTGGCGGGCCTTGCCGCGGATCTTCGGGTTCATCAGCACCGAGGAATACGACCCGTCGGGCAGCATGTCCAGCACCGGCAGCGTGAGATCGGCCTTGACCCGCCACAGCAGCGCCGCGCCAGAATCCGCCGCCGTGCACCAGTCCGCCCAGTTAAAGAAATTGCGATCTGCGATCAGCAGCCAGTCTTCTTCCAGCCGCGGATAGAGCTTGCGGGCCAGCGACTGCTCCCCGGCGCCCTTGCCCGCCACCCCGCCCATCGCCGCATCCGCGACCACGTGAGAAGCGCACTCGCTGACCGTGACCACCCGCACCTTCGGGAACGCCGGCCGGCCCGCGTCACCAGCCCCGGCGCCGGCGAACCCGAACGCGGCCGCATTCTCCGGCGTATCGGGGGCATCCCACTCGAACCCGTCCACGGCCATCAGCCGCCACGGGCCCGAGGAACGCCCCGCGGTCAGCTCCTCCGCCACCGGGGCCGCCACCTGCGAGAACAGCTCCTTCATGGGCTCATATCCCAGCCGCTGGCGGGCCTGGGTGATCCCGCCCGAGCCCGGCACGCTCCACGAATCGTCCCAGCAGCCCCACGCCGTCAGCGTCTCGGTCAGCCGGGCCGCGACTTCCTCATAGTCATCGTCAGCGAACAGCGCCAGCGCCATCACCAGGTACACCATCACGTGCGGCGGGAGCTTCCCGTCCGACCGCCGCGCCTGCTTCCCCGCCGCCGCGACCGCGTCATCGACCGGATCCCGCGGCACGAACGCGGCCAGCACCCCCAGCGACACCCAGTCCGTCAGCCGCCCGCCCGCACTCACCACGCCATTGTCTGCCATAAGCCGCGATCATGCCGGCCACCAGCCAGAACATCACGAAGCGACACACCCTTGAAACCATGATCAACTTAGGCTGAGTGGCATTGCCGCTCGCCCGCAGGCCATCACCGGCTAGCAGGAGGTCCCGAGCTATGACCGAAGGCGCACAGCATACGGGCAGTGATAAGACCGCTGTTCATCCGTTTCATGTGAACGTTCCGGAAGCAGAGCTTAACCGAACTCCGCAGGCGCATAAACGCGGCAAAGTGGCCCGAACGTGAAACGGTCACGGATGATTCGCAAGGCGTGCCTCTCGCGATGATTCAGGAACTCGCACGCTATTGGGCCGCGGATTACAATTGGCGCAAGTGCGAGGGAAACTAAACGCCCTGCCGCAGTTCATGACCGAGATCGACGGGCTCGACATTCATTTCATTCACGTTCGCTCAGACCATGACAATGCGTTGCCGCTTATCGTCACGCACGGGTGGCCTGGCTCGGTCATCGAGCAGCTCAAGATTATCGATCCGCTCGCCAATCCCACGGCACACGGCGCGAGCGCATCGGACGCTTTCCATCTGGTGATTCCGTCAATGCCGGGCTACGGGTTCTCGGGCAAGCCGGCCGCTACCGGCTGGGACCCCGCCCGCATAGCACGTGCCTGGGTAGTGCTGATGAAGCGCCTGGGATACACGCAATTTGTGTCCCAAGGCGGTGACTGGGGCGGGGCTGTCACGAACGTGATGGCCCAACAGGCACCTCCGGAGTTGCTCGGCATTCACGTCAACTTCCCCGGCACGGTCCCGCGCGACGTGGCCAGGGCGCTCCAGTGCGGCGACCCGCCGCCATCCGGTCTCTCAGCCGACGAAAGACGCGCGTACGAGCAGCTGACCACCTTGTATACGAGGCGACGCGCCTACGCCAGCATGATGGGGACGCGGCCGCAAACGCTGTACGGACTGGCGGACTCACCCGTCGGCCTGGCAGCCTGGCTCCTTGACCACGGTGACGGCTGGGGCCAGCCGGCGGCACCGATCACCTCCGTCGTGCTCGGGCACACGAGCCACGGACATCCCGCAGGCGACCTGACCTGAGACGACGTCCTGGACAACATCACGCTCTACAGCCACAACTCTTTTCCGAAGAAGTTCGCGCGGGCTTCAGGCCACTGCGCAAATAGTTGAAAAAGGAGCCCGTCCGAACCGGACGCGGACCAGTCCCGCAGATACGTGCACTAGCCACAACAGCGGTGGCCTGCAAAACCGTCGGCTTTCTCGCCGGGGCTGCAACCCATTCTGGCAGCTCAGTGGCCATGGCGCGCAGGGCTTAGCGATCTTCGACTCGTTAACACTGGGTACGCGCTGCCTGCCGGTAAGTCGTTCAGGACCTATGTGTTGCGCCAGCTTGCATGCTGAGAATCATGATGTGGATTTGCCTGTCCTGGATCCGCCGGGCATATACTTCATAGCCAGTATAGATCTTCCGGGCCCGCTCCCAAATATCTTTCCATTCCTGTCCCCCAGCCTCACGAGCTGTAGCCGTGACGCTCTTTCCTCGGTAGGCAACTTCGACAGCTGGGCTGACCCGGATGTTGTAGTACCAGCCTGGGGTACCTCGTTGCCCAAAGCGAGTCCCGATGATAGCAAGATCGTCCCCGACGGGAACGCCAAGCAATGGCGTAGTGTGGTGCTGACCTGTACGTGCACCGGTCGTGACAATGGTTATGACAGGAATGCCCGCCACGATTCTCGGCAGCGTCATCTGGCCTCCGCTTAACCGGAGGAGAAACCTATCGATATGATGCGCTGACTTCGCGAACAACCACGCACCTGGACGCGACGAAGAAACCTGCCACATCGCCCGCTGCGCAGCGTTTGGTTCTGGAACTTCATACTCCAGCGTTTGGATGAGCCCCATCGCAGGGAGTGTAGGACAGCCTGCAGATCCCGGCCACCATCCTGACCCGGCCGCTGGTAACCACCGGCGAGATGGATTGCCGAGCGCCAGGCAGCAAGACCAGCCCGCCCCGCCCCGGGCCGCGGCGGGGCGGGCCGCCCCCGCGGCCCGCGCCGGTACCGCTACATCGGGATGGCCTCATAGATCTCGACGGACCCGCCGCTGGCCAGCACTGGGCAGCCCTTCGCCATCGCCGTCGCATCACTCAGCGAGCCGGCCGACACGATCGAGTAGCCGCCCGCGGCCGACTTGCCCCCGTCGGCGACACCGCCCGAACTTACCGTCGCGGAGTTTCCGAACGGGTTGCCCATGTCAGCGACCGAGTCGCCGAGCGTGCCGAACCATGCCCCCCAGGCCTGCATCGCCTGCTCCTGCGCCGCCGGCGTCTCTGCCATCTGACCGCCGATGTAGACATACACGAACTTCGCCATCGAATTCTCCTCGCGGCTCGCCGGCCGGCGTCTGCGACCGGAATATGGACCTGACACTAAGTCCGACGGACGGGACCGCCGCAAATCGACAGGTCCAGCCGGCGATCTTGAACTTCACTCCCGGCCGGCCAGCTGACGGTGACCTGGCTGCGCCGAAGGCTGTCAGGGCCCGCGCGCGGGCGGTCAGGGACGGTTTCGGCCTGGTCATCTTGATGTGTGATGGCGCATCCGTTTCTGCCTCCCCCGTGCGCCATCCGTAAGTGCGATCTTCATGAAGATCGCGGGATTCCGTCATGCTGTATAGCGAATGCATGCCCCGATTGCCCGACAAGGGGGTCCCCAAGATGATCATTGATTGTGCTCACTATCAGGACGGCCGTCGGCAAGGCGAAGGGGCGGTGTCGCTGGAGGACGCGGCTGCCCGGTGCGGGCAGGGCGGCTTCGTGTGGCTGGGACTGTTCGAGCCGGGCGCGGAGGAGCTGGCCCAGGTGCAGAACACCTTCGGGCTGCACGAGCTGGCGGTCGAGGACGCGCAGAATTTTCATATGCGGCCGAAGGTCGAAAGCTACGAGCAGGACGTACGGCTGGTGATCTTGCGTACCGCGCGGTACGACGACGAGGCCGAAGAAGTCGAGTTTGGTGAGATCAGCGTGTTCCTCGCGCCGGCTTTCGTGATCACCGTGCGGCAGGGCGTGGCGAGCGAGCTGCGCGGCGCAAGGCAGCGCCTGGAGCAGCGGCCGGAACTGCTGGCCACGGGCAGCGCATCAGCTCTTTGGGCGATCCTGGATCAGGTGGTGGACGGGTACGCGCCCGTCGTGGCCGGGCTCGAACGCGACATCGACCAGATCGAGGCCACCGTATTCTCCGGTGCCGTCGCGCCGACCGAACGGATCTACTCGCTGCGCCGCGAGGCCACCGACTTCTACCGTGCCGTCCACCCGCTGCTCAGCGTGGTTGGCACGGTCGAGCGCGCCACCGCGGACTCGGAGCTGCTGCCGTACCTGCGCGATGTCCATGATCACCTGCTCCTGGTCAACGAGGAGGTCGCCGCGCAGCGTGACCTGCTCGGCACGGTGCTGGAGGCCAACATGGCGGTGATCTCGGTCGAGCAAACGAAGGTCAGCGTCCGGCAGAACGCCACCATCGAGCAGCTCACGATCCTGGCCACGGTCTTCCTGCCGCTGACCTTCGTCACCGGCTTCTTCGGCCAGAACTTCGCCTGGCTAGTCGGACGCATGCATGGCTTCGCCGCGTTCCTCATCTACGGCATAGGCGGTCTCGCCGTGCCGTTGATCCTGCTGTTCCTGTGGCTGAGAATGCGTAGCACCGGCGCCGCACTCCACGACAACTGACCCGAATCCCGGCGCCGCCCACCTACCACCGATGTGCCCGGCGAACCTGCCGGGCGCGGCCGCCGCTGCCGCTGTGCGCGGCGGGATGGCCAGGATCGAGAGCTGGCAGCGTGTCTGGGGCGCGTCCTGGCTGCCGGCGGAGTGCCGTCGCTATGTGCTGGCCAGGATCTTGTCGATGACGCCAGTGGTGAATGCGGCATCCTGCGGATCGTCGGCAAGCGCGCAGATGAAGGCAATAGGTACCGATGCTCGAGCGGTATGACTCAGCCGACGTAGAGCGAAAGTGTGTCGGCGATGCACGCTGCCTTCTTCTGTCCCTCGATTTGTATCCGCATCCGGATACTGGCGAGCCAGCCGAGCGGCGTCTGCCTGATGTCGGTCAGCGTCGCCTCGGCCCGGATCTTCGAGCCCGTCGGCACCGGGGCGGGGAAGCGAAGCCGGTCCATCCCGTAGTTGATGCCCATGGTCAGGTTCTCGACCCGGAAAGCCTCCGTCATCAGGACCGGCAGCAGCGAGACTGTCAGGTAGCCATGCGCGATAGTAGTGCCGAACGGCCCGCTGGCCGCGTGCTCCAGGTCGACGTGGATCCACTGGTGGTCGCCCGTGATGTCGGCGAAGGCGTTGACCTGGTCCTGGGTGATTTCGTGCCAGTCGCTGTGCCCCAGCATCTCGCCTTTGGCCGCGGTGAACTCCTGCAGGCTGCCGAATGTCCGCCTGCTGCCGGCCTCTCATGACCGTCAGCCTGTCATCAGGGGAAACGGCCTTGCGGTCGTGACTTGCGGTCATGATCCGGCCTCCGATGTCTAGATTGATCGTGATACTAAATAGATCAATCTAGAGACTGCAAGGGCTAGGCTCTCTTTATGGCCAGGATCCGTGACACCCGCACCCGGCTGCTGGAGGCCAGCGCCCAGCTCTTCCGGCAGCAGGGGTACGCGGGGACCGGCCTCAAGCAGATCACCGCCGCCGGCCAGGCTCCGTGGGGATCGCTGTATCACTTCTTTCCTGGCGGCAAGGAGGAACTCGGCGCTGAGGCGATAGTCCACTCCGGCCAGCGATACCTGAAACTGTTTGACCTGGTCTACGCCCGGTCCGGCAACGACCCGGCGCAAAGCATCCACGACTTCTTCCATCTCAGCGTCGACGCTCTGGAGAAGTCCGGCTTCGCCGACGGCTGCCCGATCGCCACCGTCGCGCTCGAAGCCGCCAGCACTAGCGAACCACTCCGGCACGCCTGCGATGCGGTTTTCACCTCCTGGCAGCAGGCCACAGCCACCTTCCTCACCCAGGCCGGCGCCGCTGACCGCGCCGCCCAGCTGGCGACCTACATCCTGGCCGCCTTCGAGGGCGCGATCGTGCTCAGCCGGACCGCCCGCGACACCCGGCCGCTGCGCGTCACCGCCGACGTCGTCGCCGCCACCATCCGCGCCGAGCTCGCGCTGGACGCCCATGCTGAACGGGGTCTGTGAGGCAGGCCCATGCCGTCACTGTCGCATCGAGCAGCTCTCGGTCGGCCTGGCCGCCAGCATCCTCATCGACGCCACCGTCGTCCGGCTGCTCCTCGTGCAAAACAGGCCGGTCCAACCAAGAGAAGGAGATTGCTCAATGACCCATCCGGCTCTACCCCGGAGCAACGCCGCTCGCTAAGCGCCTATCCTCGGCACATGGGAGTCCAGGTCCTGCCAGCGACCGGGCGATGGGATGACTTCGCGTCATTGATGGTGCCGCGCAAGCCGGGCGCAGGCGGATGCGTCTGCATGGCGTACCGCAATTCCAGCCTCGGCATGCCCGGCCGTATCGCGCACATGCGCACGCTGTGCGCCAGCGAACCGGGCCCGGGGGTGCTGGCATACGTCGATGGCAAGACGGCCGGCTGGTGCTCGGTCGCGCCGAAGTCCACCTACCGCGCCCTGGTCAGCTCCCGGACGATCCCGCACGTCCAGGACGAGGGTGCATGGTCGGTGGTGTGCTTCGTGGTGCGGCCGGGGTTCCGGCGCCGCGGCCTTATGCACGAGTTGCTGGAGGGCGCGGTCGGGCATGCGGATGCGATGGGCGCGGCCGCGCTGGAAGGCTACCCGGTCGACCCTGGCAGCGAGCGCGTCGACCAGGCCAGCGGTTACGTGGGCACCGTCTCGCTGTTCGAGGCGCACGGATTCAGCCGCGTCTGCCAGACCGCCGGACGACGCGGCGGCAAACCCCGCTGGCTCCTGCGCCGTGAGCTTTCCTGACCTCGCTTGCGGTCGACTTCCCCGCCTACGACCCGACTCTGTACGCCTCCACGCGGCTGTTCTCCTCCTGAACTTCCTGCTCCCGTTCCGCACCATTCCCAGCGCAGAGACCGACTTGCTCATCCGGACGCACGATCATGCCTCCGCGAGCGCGGGCTCTACATCCCCGTACTGTGGGCAGGCGCTCGCGTGGACAGCAGCTGAGGGGCACTGATCTTCCATGACCCGGTACGTGATCGGTCCGGACGTCGCCATTCGACTCGCTCGCGACGAGGCCGTGATTCGCGACGAACACCAGATCCTGGCTCCGGCCCTTCTTCGCTCGCAACTGCTGTCGCTTCTCTACCAGGCAGCACGCCGTGGTGAGATGACTAGGAAGGATGCCGAACGACACCTTGACTACGTGCGGGGCCTGCGGATCCGGCTGCTCGGAGACCGCGTGCTTCAGAACGTCGCATGGAAGGCCGCTGGCCTGCTCGGGTGGCCTGACACATTTGACGCCGAGTATGTCGCTCTGACCCAGCTTCACGCCGACGCGTTGATCACCCTCGATCGGCAACTCGCCCATGCTGTGAAGGATCTGGTGACGGTCGCACCTATCGAGGCGCTCTACTGACCGAGGCAGCGGGCCGCCATGTCCCCAGTGGCAACTCGGCCGCGACGCGCCAGCTGGCCGGGGCCTGAGTACCGGTCATCAGCCAGGCATGCCTGACTTGCGTCCGGACCGGCAGCTCTGGCATCACCTCGGCCTCGGCCGCGCGCAGCGCGCCAGAACCGCCGCCGGGCCGGTTACCGACGGTCAGGTGCGGCACGACATCGGCATACGCACCTCCGAACGGCGGGAACTGCGGAAACGCGGCATGAACCACGCTGGTCAGGGCCAGGAACGGCCCGGCTGGCTCAGGTGCCAGCCAGACGACGTCCTCGCCGAACCAGCAGACCCGGGCGAACTCGCACTCGAACGCACGCACTGATGCCACGGCGGCCGCGGCCATCTCGATCACCGCTCCGTGATCGCGGATCCGTGCCGGCAAACGGTGGGGCGTGCCGTCGCATGCGCCAGTGCTTTCCCCGTTTGCCGCCCCGGCCATGCGATCACCGGCGCCCGCCCACGACTGGCTCGGCCTCCGGCACGGGAACCAGGATGGCGCTTTCCGTCGAGCGCGCAGCGGGTGAAGCGATCACCTTCTCATCATCACCGCCAGCCACGGCCAGGGACGCAAACCGGAGACGACACGAACGCACTACTTGCCGCGATCCGCGGAAGTGCAGCTAGGGCCGGCCCGTGACGGATGCGTGTGACCTGGGCGAATGTTGGGCCCGGTGCGGCGGGTTCCATTGGCCTTCACCACCGGGGCTTGCCTCGGAAGCGCCTACATTGTGGCCCGTGCGCGGCTCGCGCCGGGCTCGTGTATAGCGCTGGGCGGGCAGCAGCGGCTACCGGAGCCACACCAGCCAATGATGGATGCCGGACCCGACGGCCTGATACTCCACCGGCGAGGCCATAGAACCCCGGGCGCGCAGGCACCTGCAGCGCATGGCCGCATGCCCAGCCCGCTGACACCCTGGGCGGCGTCAGCCCTTCGTGCCGGGAGCGGGAACTATGCCTCGACGAGGATCACCAGGGTCTCGGGCAGCACGCCGTCATACGCCATCGCCTCGGCCATCGCCTCGGTCTGCATCGCGGCCATGACGGCATCCATGTCGGCCACGTCCATGAGCACCGCCACCCGGGCCGGGTTCTGCGGGTCGGCGAACGTCCGGATGCTGGTCACCCCGAGCGGCCCGAATACCTCTTCGCGCCGCGGCGAGGCAAGCCAGTGATCCTTGTCCTTCACATCGTGGTGGGCGATGACGGTCGGCATGGTTCCCCCTCGGTGTCGCCTGGCCAGCGGTTGCAGCCTGACGCGCTGACCCTACGCCCCAATGCTTCATTCCTGCACCGGCCAGGCGGGCCGGACCGGCGATAGACTCCGCGCAATCCACGCGGACGCCGGCGATTGAGCACGCAGGAGAATTTCTTTAATTCATGCTGAGCACTGCGCCGCGCCGCTCCCGGAGTAATCCGCACCTGCCAGCAGCCACAGCGCCCGCAGAACGCATTCTCATGACCCTATGAGTATTCGGTCCGGTCACGCTGCACAGAGCGCCGCCCGGGGCTATCGCGAGGATGAAGCCTGCCGCCCTGCCTGTCCGATGCTCAGCTCGACGCGCTCGTTGTAGAAGCACATCAGGCCCGCGATCCCTTCGGCTTCAGGGATCGGGGCCTGGTAGCTCCAGACGAGATCCTGATGGATCTCGTCGCCGACCTGCACCGACCAGTACGACGCCTGGCCTTTGAATGGGCAGGTCGTCTCGCGAGCCGCCGGCCGCAGCAGCTCGGTGCGCACATCCTCGCGAGGAATGTAGTAACGGGCCGGCATCCCAGTCTCGGTGAGCAGGACGGCCCGGTCCGAGACGGCCAGCTTCTGACCGCCAAGAGCGACCTCAATGTGCACATCGGCCGGGGTGATCGTGATCTGGTGCCCAGTAGCCATGCATGAGGTAACCGAATGTAGGCCCCGGCGATTCCGGCCTGCCAGCTGGACATCCGGTCACCAGCCGCTGCTGGTGCGCGACTATCTGTTCGGAGCGCCTTGCGGACCCGTGAGTCATGTGACGTGCGGGTCTTCCCGGGGCGCTCGGGCGGACCGCATGGTGATCTTGATGTTGCCCGGGCCGTGCCTGGCCACCTCCGTCATGCCGAGCCGCCGGTAGAGCGCCCTGGCGCGGATATTGACAGTGAGCACGTCCAGGACAAGGTGCTGGCCCTTCCGCCTGGCCTGATCGATGAGCGCGCTGATCAGCCGGGTGCCGATGCCGCGGCCTTGATGGCCGGGGTGGATCTCGATCCGGGAGAGGTAGATCTCGCCCGGACGGTATTCGACATGCAGCATGCCGATGTCCGTCCCGCCGGCGGTGATGATCTGCCAGCGGCCCGGGTCGAACCCGCGGGCGTGGAACTCGCGCTGGCGCTGCTCGTCCCATCCCCAGATCGCGGTGATGTAGCCGCCCATGGCGGCCTTGTGCAAGCAGAAGCAGAACTCGCTGTCGGCGGCGGTCGCCGGGCGCTGTCCCACGCCGGTCATGCCGCAGCCCGTCCCGGCCGCAGCGATGCCCGGGATATCCGGATGCCAGCAGGACATGCCCTAATGACGGCCATCTGTGCAGGGCATTGTCAAGACCGCGGGCCCCGGCCCGTACCGCGGCGGATGAGAGCGATCGGTTGTGGTTTGGCGCCAATCACGCCATAATGGCGCTATGCCGAGTGTGCAGATCAAGGATGTCCCGGAGCAGACCCATGCTGTCTTGCGCCAGCGCGCGGCCGCCGCGCACCAGTCGCTGCAGGAGTACCTGCGGGCCCGGCTGATCCAGGAGGCCAGCGAGCCGACCCTTGACGAAGTCCTCGACCTGGCCGGCGGCCGCGCCGGCGGCTCGGTGCCGCTGAAGGCCGCGGTGGCAGCGGTCCGCTCCGACCGTGATCGTCGTTGACGCCAGCGTCCTGGCTGTCGCCGTCGCTGACGACGGCCAGGACGGCGACCATGCCCGCGCCCGGCTGCGCGGCGAGCACCTGGCGGCGCCCGAACTGCTCGACCTTGAAGTCACCTCAGTCCTCCGGCGGCAGATGCGGGCCGGCCTGATCGATGCCCGCCGCGCGTCCCTGGCGCTTGCCGACCTGGCCGCGATGCCCCTGCGGCGGGCCCCGCACCGCCCCCTGCTTGCCCGCTGCTGGGAACTTCGCGACAACCTCACGATCTACGATGCGGCCTACGTCGCGCTCGCCGAAGTGCTGAAGGTGAGCCTGCTTACCGGTGACAAGCGGCTGGCAGGAGCCACCGGCCCGCAGTGTCACATCGAAGTACTGCGCCCTTCTTCCTGAAGCGGGTGCCCCGAACTTCCGCCGGTCATGCCGCTGGTGGGAGGTTGTGTCGCACGAAGTGATGGGCGTTAGCGTTCTGCACCGGGAGGCTCGGGGGCTGCCTGACGTCTCGCTTGCTGGCTCATTCAGCCGTGCTCATGGCCGAGGTCGACGATACAGAAACGGTTGCCGTCAGGATCTGCCAGCACGACGAAGTCCGGGTCGTCCGGATAGCTGTCCCAGTCAGCCCGCTCAGCTCCCAGGGACACCAGGCGCGCCACTTCAGCAGCCTGCTCGGCCGCATCGGCTACGTGCAGGTCTATGTGCAGGCGCGGGTGCTCCTGCGGCTTGCTCTGGCTGCGCTGCAGCGCGATCTTTGTGCCGGCACCGCCGGGAGGCACGAGCACCGTCGCCCACCCGCCGAACCCGTCCTCGCGCAGCTCGTAGCCCAGCGCTTCGCACCAGAACTCCGCCGCACGCCGAACGTCGCTGACTCCCAGAGCCACTAGTCCAATATTCAGCACGCGCCGATTCTGGCAACAGCCCCCTTGTCCCCGCAACGCCTCCCCCCTTCCCAGGCGGAAGAGCTACCTGCATCGACACGCGCGGCCTGCGCAGCGGCAACAGAGCGTCCAAGATCACCGGGGCGGTCCAGCGCCTGCCCGCGCGGTGAAGTGTGGTCCCTTGACGTGCCGATTCGCTGAACCGTTCCGCCGCGGCAAACGTTGTTATTGCAGAAAGTACTGGCACGGCTGACCCAAGGGGGAATTCGGTGCTTCGCTCGACGCTCACTGCCGGAACCGCGGCGCTCGCCGCAGTCTTACTCGGAGCCGGACCGGCGCTCGCGGCCGCCGGCTGGACCGTCGCCCCGCCCCCGCCGACCGGGCAGGACGCCTACATAAACGGCATCGCCGCCCGCACCGACACTGATGCCTGGGCGGTCGGAAGCGTGGGCCAGCAAACAAGCAAAGTGCCCTCGCTGCCACTCATCGATCACTGGAACGGGACGGCGTGGTCGCAGGCGACCCCGCCGAGCTTCCCGGCCACCAACGGCGTCCACCTGGGCTGGGTGAGCTCGAGCAGCGCGGCCGACGCGTGGGCGGTCGGGACCATCAACCAAGTCAAGCACCCCGGTTACTTCGGCCCATTGACGGTCCACTGGGACGGCTCGACCTGGACGAACGTCCCGGACCCGCTGGCTCTCAACCCGGGCACCGCCCTAGTCGGCGTGGCCGATATCAGTTCCACGGACGCGTATGCGATCGGCAACCAAGGCTCAGCACACGGGCTGGAAGAGCAGTGGAACGGCACCGCATGGAACCGGCCTGCGGACCAGCCGCCGTTCCCTGAGCCCAACGGGGACACGTTCGCCCAGAACACGATGAACGCGATCTCCGCCACCTCGGCCAGCAACGTGTGGATCGTCGGGACCTACCTGCAAACCGTCTACGGCAACATATGGGACCCGTACTCAGTGCACTGGGATGGCACCGCCTGGAACCTCGTCACGATGCCTCAGGTCACCGGCGCCGTCTTCACATCGGCTGACGCGATAAGCCCGGCCAACGTGTGGGCGGTCGGCAACAGCCCGTCCGGTGCGCTCATCGCGCACTGGAACGGCACCGCGTGGACCATTACGCCCAGCCCCGCAGCCGGCACGCTCACCGGGATCACCTCCCGCTCCCCCTCCGACGTATGGGCCGTGGGGTACACCGCCGGGCCGCAGACCCTCACCCTGCACTGGGACGGCACCAGCTGGACGACCGTGCCCAGCCCCAATGTGGGCAGCGCCAGCCAGCTGACGTCGGTATCCGCCAGCCCTGGCGCCGCGATTGTCTGGGCAGCCGGGTACAGCGGCGTCTCGGGCTCTTTCAACCCGCTCACCCTTCGGAACGGCTGACGGGCGAGACCGCGCCCCGAGCAGGACTCGAACCTGCAGCCTACTGCTTAGGAGGCAGGTCAGTACGGTCGCTGGACATGGCTAGACGTGGCCCGGCATGCCATTCACCAGCCATGGCCGTGGCTGGACGTGGCCTGGCATGGCCTGGTGGCTGTGGTGTTTGGCTCCCCGTTTGGCTCCCCGGCTTTGTTAGCGCCGCTAACCTCCAGCGAGCACAAGCGCCAGCCTGAAACTCGTTACCCCTCGCCATGGCGACCCGGGGAGCGACCGATGACGGTGAGCCCGATGCCCAGCCGCGAGAGCTCCGGGGCAGCAGCAGCCGGGAGATACTTCGACTCAGCACCGTTCGGTACAGCCCCCGTTCAAGCCGCCTGTCGTCGATCGCCGCGCCGAAGATCGCTCTGAGTCCCTAACGGGATAGGGGGACGTGGCCTACCGGCGCTTTTCGAGTCGACCGGTCATGCCGAAAGTAGGACCGCACTCGGATCGCATAGTTATTGCCGTCTGTGCATGCTTACCCGTCGTGGGGGCGATTGACCTTATGGCCGCTGAGATAGGTCCGTTCATGGCTTGGGGTCTGCGGTCGGACGCGCTGGATCCCGCCTCTTTCTGGGTCGATCGCTATGGTTCAGTGTTTCCTGGCTGAGCGAAGAAAGCGAGCCGATCGAGCAGAGCATCCGCTGCGCTGATCAGGCGTTCGGCGACTTCGACAGCGTGCTGAGCTTCCTCAGCCGTGGCGGTGTCTGCGGGCAGACGAGGATATTCCAGCTCGTTCCGTCGGCGCCTCAGATCAGCGAATGGCCGGAAACCCGCGCCGAACTGGGCCCTGACCGCGCGTTCCACGGCATAGTGACCACCGTTAGTGGTGGCACGCATGCCCTGCTGCGCCAGCAATGCAACACAGGCGAACCGCGCGGCATCGTAGGCCAAGACGTACGCGCTGTAGGCGTCGGCCTGAACCAGGCCCCCAGCTGTGGCTGCCGTCTTTCGTGCCTGGGTGAGCAGCGGGGCACCGTCGGCTGCCGCCCCAGTCACGTGTTCCAGCTCCCTCCGGCGGATGAGCTGCTCCACCTCGGCCTCGCCTATCTGCCATCTAGCCATCGGTTGCCTTCACCGCTGCTGGAGTCTCACCGGTTGCGTCGTCTGGCATGAGGATCGTTACGAAAGGATCAGACTGAATCTGCTGGACTAGAGGGTCGGTCGCGTTGCGCCATGCATCTCCCGTCCGGATCACGGGATTGACAGGCATCCCCAGTCGCTGCTGGGCATGGTCAGCCGCGTCGTAGACCGACTCTCGCGTAGGGCGCCCGACCACGAGGACATCCAGGTCATGAGGTGGCGGGCCGGGCCATTGGAGATAACGGGCTGCCCACGAGCCAAAGATCAGGACCCGCTCCGCGCCATCCACTTCGGCGAATTCATCTGCCACTACCTGCATGGGCCCCCAGGAAAGGAACAGCAGCTCCGCCAGCGGCTCGACAAGACGGTTGCCTGAGTCTGCCTGGACCATCGTGGATCGCCCGGCGCTGCGACGGCGCAGCAATCGCGCCTCGGTCAGGCGCTTTACCTCGTAGTGGACTGTGCTGAGCGGCGCATCGAAGCGCCGGGCTAGATCTGTCAGGCTGTACTCCCGCTCAGGGTTGAGCAGCAGCGCGGCCAGGATGTCGGCTTGCAGCTTCGATCGGAACACGGGCAGCAACGCCGGTGCGGCGCTTCGCATAACCTGAATATATCTGCAATCTATCCGAATCGTCAAGCGCCGACGGCGGCCCTCCGCAGCCAGGAGCCTCCTCCGCAGATGAGATGGCCCTCGTCAAGCATCCCTGCGTGCATAACTCAGCCTGTCGCACAAACGGCGTGCCTCCGTGAGGGCAGGCCCGGCGCCTGGGATCATGATTTATGCCGCAGAATTTCCTTTGCCCGCAGCGTGATCAGCCGTCGCTGATGCCGTTGGACAAGCGCGAATGGCTGCCTGAGGACGATCTGGTGTTCGTCGTGCTGGACGCGGTGGCGACCCTGGACCTGGGCGGGTTCCGCCGCCGGTACCGGGCCGATGGGCACGGGCGGGCGGCGTTCGATCCGGAGATGATGGTCGCGCTGCTGCTGTACGGGTACTGCCAGGGCGAGCGGTCCAGCCGGGTGACGGGAAGCGGTGCGTGCGAGATGTGGCCTGCCGGGTGATCGCCGGCGGGCTGTACCCCGATCACGCGACCATCGCCCGGTTCCGGGCGAGGCACGAGGATGCGCTGGGCGGGCTGTTCAGTCAGGTGCTGCGGCTGCTGGCCGCTGAGGGCATGGTGTCGCTGGGAACGCTCAGCCTGGATGGGACGAAGCTGGCCGGCAACGCCGCGCAGAAGGCGAATCGGACGCTGCCGCAGATCGAGAAGGTTCTTGCCGAGGCGGCCAGAACCGACGCCGCCGAAGACGCCGGGCAAGGCAGCAGCCCGCCGCCGGCGACCCCGCGGACGCTGGCTCGCCGGGCTGAGCGGCGGGAGCGGCTGGCCCGGGCACGGAACCGGCTGGCGGCCGAGGACCAGGCCCGCCGCGACGCGCAGCGAGCGAAGCAGGAAGCCTGGGACGCTGCCGCCGCGGCCGGGCAACGGCGAGGCCGCCGCCCGGCCGGTGAGCCACCGCGCGCGAACCGCGCCGGTACCGAGCCGCGGGCGAATACCACCGACCCGGACGTGCGGGTGATGCGCAACCAGAAAGGCTACGTGGCCGGGTACAACGGCCAGATCGTGGTCACCGCGGACCAGGTCATCGTAGGCGCGATGCTGTCCTGGCACCCGGTTGACCGCACCCTGCTCCACCCTCTCCCGGGCACCTGCCGCGAGCAGCTCACCGAGGCCGGGATCAGCCCGAAGCTGCGCACCGTGCTCGCCGACTCCGGCTACGTCAGTGAGGAGAACTTCGCCCGCGCCGATGCCGATAGCCTGCGGCTCCTCGCGCCGCTGGCCAAGGACCCGGGCAAGGACCCGGGCCGGCACCACGGCCGCGCTCCCCGAAGGACCAGGCACCTTGACGAGTATCCGGCCACCGCCCGCGCGACCCGGCGCCTGCGACATCACCGCGGTCGGGAGGACTACAAGCTGCGGGCCCGCACGGTGGAACCCGTGTTCGGGCAACTCAAGACCTGCCAGGAGCTGACCACGATGTCCCGGCGCGGCCTGATCGCATGCGAAAGCGAATGGCTACTCGCCTGCGCCGCGCACAATCTGCGCAAGCTGCACCGGTACCGCGTCGAAAGGTAACGATCAAGGGGCACCTCTCCGGCAGCCAGGACTTAAGAAACGCCCGACACCGCCACCTGACGCCCCGTACCTGCGTTCCAAGCCCCCCAACCCGCTCCTCCGCGCGGGCTTTGTGCGACAGGCTGGTCTATGCAGCACCCACCTCGGGATGAACGTCCGGTCATGCCGAAAGTAGTGTGTCTCCGCCGGCGCATAGCCGTGCCGAGCAACGCATAGGTTTGCACGCTTGTCTTGATCTCCCGGTGCATCCAGCGCCAGAACACGTCGCGTCAGCATTCCGGCCGACGAGTCATCAACGCTCCCTGCCGACTATTTGCGGGCATCGGGTGGACCTTGCGGACAGCTGATCGCGTACAGATCATCCTGATTTGGGTGGCAGCCGGGCGGCGCCTGCCGTGCCCCATAGCCAGGCCGGGGTGTGGTGACGTTCGCCGGCGTCAGCTCGATGAGCCGAACTGGATCGGGACGGTGTCCCAGACAGGGGAGCCTGCAGCGAGGTGCCAGACGGCCAGCTTTGTGGTGTGAATCCGCCGCCTGCGGGTTCTGGGGCCAGGGTTGCGTGCCGGGTGGCGGGGCAGCGGCGCCCTGGCCGGTGGTGGGCCTGTCCGCGCTTTCCGTTCAGCACTATCGCGGCTGTGCCGCCGGGCCCGAACGACGTCGAGGTCAGTGCGGGCGCGGTTGAGCCTGAGCGGGGGGACAGGGCCCAGCGGCTGCCGTTGTCGGCCGACCATGCGGCGAGCAGGTTGGCGCCTGCCCCAGTGCCTGCCGCCAGCAGCGTCACGATACCGCTGGCTGTCCTGGTCAGCCGGAGCACCGTGATGTCGTGGCGGGCCGTTGCCTGGGCAGCGCGGGCCCTGCGGCTTGCCAGCTCCTGTTCCTGAGGGCGAAGATGCCGGCCGTTGCGGGGTGGGCGCAGGTGCCGCCCAGCAGGGGCGTCCCGACGGGTGAACGCGCCGCGGTGAAGGTCTGCAGCCTGCATTGCCTTACGGAGGGTGGCGGCAAGGGACCGCTGGCTGGCGAGGCTCCAGCTGGTGTAGCCGGGTGCGGCCAGCATGGCCGTGCCGTCGCTGAGGAGGGCGAGCAGGCGCCCGGTCCAGGGTGCCGCGGCCAGGGCGTCGGGGACGTTGGCGAGGGCCGCGTTGAGCGGGCTGGCGGAAGACCGTGCCTGGCCGCCGTCGCGGGTTTGGGTGAGCGGCGTGTAGGTGAGGTCCTGGCTGGGCCGGAAGCCGGTGATCAGTGAGTGCCCGCCTGCGTCGGCCAGGATCAGGCCGCCGTTGCTGGGGTCCCGGGGCGGGGTGACCAGCTTCCAGCGGGTGCTCCGGGCCGGGCGGGTGAACAGCTGCCAGAAGTTGTTGTACTGAGCCGCGGAGCCCTCCATCATCGCGACCGCCCACGTGCCGGCCGCGGTGACCATGGACGTATCCAGGGATGGCAGCGCGGGCGGCGCAGCGCGGGCCGCCGATCCTCGTGATGCGTGTGCTGCGCTCCTGCAGCCGGCGGCGAGCATCGCGGCGGCCAGGGCCAGGCCGGTGGCGGCCAGGTGCCGTGGCCTGCTCTGCCCAGCAACTGCGGTGCGGCGTCGGTCAGCTCGGCGGCGAAACGAGGACCTCGTGCTCACCGTGCCAGGGCTGGGGTCGAAGTCCAGGTGGCCAGCGATCTCGGCGATGTACGGCAGCACCTCGCGCTCGCGCGCTGTCAGCGCGGCCACGGCTGCCGGTGGCCGGCGGCGGGGCCGGCTTGGACGAACCGCTCGATGAGCCGACCGGTGATCGTGGTGAGAGCAGGGCCTGGCCTGCGGCCACGGTCCTGACGGCCTCGATCAGCTCGCTGCTGCGCACGTCTTTGAGCAAGAACCGCTCGCCCGCCGTCGACAGACAGCGCGTAGCCGACGGTGATGCGCGGGGAGGCGGAGCGGGTTGTGAAGTTGAGCTGTGGCGGTCCTATTGGCTGGCTGACGTCGATGTCGCCGGCTGGCCGGTGGCCGCGCTCACGGGCGGGGTTTCAGGCGTTTCCCGCCGCTGTGGCGCGAGCGGCCAGTATGCGGCGGCCAGCAGGATCAGCAGGGGTCCGGTGTTCGGGTCAGTGCCCGTGCCGGTGAAGATGCCGCCCAGGTTCTCGGTCAGCACCCAGATGGCCGCCGCGCTCATGATGGCCAGGATCAGGGCGGGGCGGGTCGCTGCCGGGATGGACACTGCCAGGCCGACGAGCAGGAACGTGATCGCCAGCACGACCGAGACGACACCGCCGCTGGAGCCCACCGTATTGGCAACGCTCCGGTCGATCGATGCCAGCCAGCCGGGCTCGCCGCCTGCCATCCCCGCTATGGTCGAGCTGAGGTGGCCGGGCGCGCGGACCTGTGCCTGCAGCAGGAAATAGGCGGAGCTTCCCCACAGGAGCAGCCAGGATAGCCGCGGCCACCGCGGCCCAAGTCGGCTGGCAGCGGCTACGCTCGCGGCCGGGCCGGCGGCAGCGATCCGGCCCTGCGCGGTCAGGCCTTCCCAGGGCGCGTGCCGCGGCCAGATCAGGACAGCCAGCAGCACATACAGGACCGCGGCGCCGGGAGCCCCGGTCAGCGGGCTGGCGCTGCCGGTCAGGATTCCGCCGAGGCCCTCTCCGAGCAGCCACACCGCCAGGCCCCAGGCGATCGTGCCGGCGAGCGCGGCCTTCACCGTAGGCCGCCACAGCAGCCCGAGCCCGATGGCCAGCTGGATGGTGGCGAATGCGGCGTTGAACAGCGCGACAGCGTGCAGCAGGATGTGGCCGGCCCCGGTGACCGAGTTCGCGATCGCCGCAGGGTTGCCGCTGCTGGCCGGATCGACGATGTTGGTGACGAAGCCCCGGCTGAACATGTAGGGCTGGTATTGCAGTGCCGCGTCGAGCACCCAGACGACGCCCAGCCCGATCTGCAGCCACCGGCGTAGTCCCGCCGAGTCGCGGTCGCCAGCCCAGGCCGCGATACTGCTCATGCTTCCTCCCTCCAATACGGGTGCATCCCTGGCGCATCTCGCGGGACCAGTTCGCAGCAGTCACCTGCTGGTTCATTCCGGACTGCACGGCCGCGATGCGGCGACCCTGGCCACCTTCACTAGCCGGGCCGTCATATGCGTCATGCTCGGCGCCGGTGGCGGCGGGCTTCTGCCCTGGGCCCCGCGACATCAGCCGTCTGATGTCGCGGGGCCAGCGTCACGACCGGGCCGTAGCCAGCTCGGCAGCCCCGTTCGCGCCGGTCGGGTGCCTACATGGGGCAATGGACGGCGGGGTTCCACATGGCGAACATGCCGGCCGGGTTGTGCTTCCAGATCCAGGCGTGCAGCGAGTAGAACGTCGGCAGCCCGTAGCGGTTGGGCGCATGGGTGATGTTGAACCGGTGCCCGTACCGCCGCGGACGGGGTGCGTTCTTGCCGTGCGCCTTGTCCCAGGTGCTCTTCAGCACGAGGTATTCAAGGGCGGCCAGCCGCAGGTGCCCGTGCCTGGGTGCATAGACCAGCGCCTCGGGATGCCTGAGCCGCACTGCCGGGGTGCCCACGAGTTTGCCGTTGACATAGTGGACGCCCATGGCGCCCATGGGCGGCATCGCGATGCAGGCGATCCCGTTCTTGTCCTTGAACCGGGCGTAGCCAGCCTTCTTGGCCGTGGCGAGTGAGTGGAACTTCCTCGTGGCATGGCGGGCGATCGCTACCGGGTGCCGGTGATGGGTGGCCGCCACCGGATGGTGGTAGGCCATCGCGGTCGCGCTGGCGGCCTGGGCGGCAACCGGCAGGACGAGTGCCGCGGTGGCCACGGCGGTAGCCGCCAGGGCACTGGCCAGGGCGGCGGCGAGACGGCGGAGGTGGCGGATGGGGTTCATGACGATCTCCTGTCATCGGGGGTTGCGGTGGGTCAGCGGCCAGCGTGGGGCGCGTGATCCTTGGTGGTGGGCATTGGGTCGGGGCCGGTTGGCCATGGTCAGTCCCTAAGACCCTTCCTGGACCTGGTAGATGTGGTCGGCGACCAGACCGTGGGCCTGCCGGTGGACATCGGCAGCGGCGTCTGGCGACGGCGCCTCGACCAGGCAGAAAACCCGCCCGTGTTCTTCGTCGACCCAGTACCTCAGGTACCGCACGTCGTGCGCGGCCTGCGTTTGCAGATCGGCGAGATGTGCCTTGGCGACGTCGTCCATCGCCACGCCGCCGGCGATGTCGTGAACGTCCATGAAAAGCACCGGCCGCCTCCTTTCCCCAGTCGTTGGAGGTGTGCAACGACCGTAAGACGGCCGCCTCAGCGGGTTCATCGGGGAAAATGCCCGGCTTGGCGCCATCAGGTGCCCAGATTGGGCCCGGGGACTGCCTAGGTTGCGATTCGGCGCGCGCCTGTGCTCAGAGCCCGGCACCCAGCCGTGGCGGCCCGGCGCCCAGCTGCGGTCAGGGCGCGACGCCTAGCCGGGCGGCTTCGCGGGCCGCGGCCGTCCGGGACGAGACACCGATCTTGGACAGGACCGAGGAGACGTGGTGGTGCACGGTCCGTTCGGAGATGAACAGCCGCCGGGAGATCTCCCGGTCGGGCAGGCCCTGCGACAGCAGCGCGAGGACCTCCTGCTCGCGGGCGGTGAGCCCGGCCGGGGCGGCCCGGGTGGCCGCGCGGGGCCCGCGGGGGATCGAGGTCATTCCGAGTTCTTTCATCCGCCGCCTGGCCGCGGCAGCGGTCGCCCGTGCGCCGAGGTCGTCCAGAACGGCGAGGGCTGCCCGGAGTACGGCATCGTCTTGCGAGGAAACGATCCGCGTCAGGGCAGCGTCGTAAGTCCGGCCGAGCCGTTCCCAGGCGGCGGCGCCACCTTGCCAGTCGCCGGCGATCTCCAGCGCATAAGGTTCCGGCAGGCCGGCCTGGCAGGTCCACCCCGGCCCCGAGCCGCCACAGCCAGATCCCCAGCGACCCGAGCTTCCACGGATCGGCCTGGCCGAGTGCCTGCTCGTAGGCCTCCCTTGCCTCCTGGCGGGCGAGATCCGGCTGGCCCGACACCCACAGCAGCTCCGCCCGCACCGCCCGAACTTGCGCGAGCCATTGCGGCGAGACGATCCCCGCGGCCAGCGCGGCCGCCCGGTCGAGCAGCTCAGCGTCACCTGGTTCGCCGCGACGGCCGCGGATGGTGCCCAGGATCCGCAGCGGATAGAGCTGATTCGCCGGCGAGACGCCCGGGATGGCGAGCAGCTCGGTGCAGATATCCGCAGCCTCGTCCCAGCGCCCGAGCAGCAGCAATGTATCCGCTTGCGCGCCTCGCATACACCGCCCGGCCGCGCGCAGCTCGCGTCGCTCGCACAATGCCATGCCAGCGCTGTAATAGCGCTGGGCCTCCTCCAGCCGCTGCAAGTTGACGCAGCAGTCCTGCAGGCACACGTATGCGTCGCTCGCCTGCTGCTCCATCTGGGCCTCAAGCGCTAGCCGCAGAGCCTGCTCGATCGAGCCGACCCCATCCTGGCCACAGTCCACGAGGAACACCCCCCTCATGGTCAGGGCCAAGCTCACGACATCATTCCGGCCCAGTCGCTTGCCGAGTTCGAGCGCCTGGGCTACCCCATCGAGGGCCTCAGCTTGCCGTCCCACGGCCCACATGCTGCTGGCCACACTGACATGGGCCACCGCCAGCTCCGGGCCGGGCGGCAGCGACCGCAAAACCCCAAGGGACTCCTCGGCGGCCCGCGCACTCTCTTCGCCACGGCACTGCCGCCACAGCAGGTCAGACAGCATGCTCAGATCCTCGCCCACGCGCATGTGGTCGCTCAGCTCGCGCCGGTGCTGCAGCGCGGCGCGCAGCGCTGCCTCGCTGTCCTCCAGCCGGTCCAGCAGTGAGTATTCGGCCGCGAGTCCTTCCTGCAATCCAGCCAGGCCCGGCTGGTCAGCAGTGTCGGCGTAACGCAGAGCCCGCTGGTACTGCGCGGCGGCCTCGCGGTGGGCGCCCAATGCCGCCGACCGGCGGGCCGCGCCCAGGGCATACCGCCGGATGGCAGCAACGTCGCCAGCACCTTCAGCGTGGTGGGCCAGCACGGCAGGGTCGGCCTTGCCAACGTCCTCAAGCACCGCCAGCACCCGTGCGTGCAGCTCACCCTTGCGATGCGGCCCGATCGCTTCCTCCACCGCCAGACGGACCAGCTCATGCCGGAACCGCACAGCGCTCGCGTCGGCCGTCAGAAGGCCAGTCCTCAGGCAGTTATCCAGCAGTGCTGCTGATCCGTCCAGAACCGAGGCGAGCAACTCCCGGTCAAAACTGGTTCCGATGACGGCAGCAGCCTGCAAGGCCTCGCGGACCGGAGCATTCGAACGGGCCAGGCGGGCGCCCACCACGTCGCGTACCGTCGGCGGGACCGCAGGCCAACCTGCCTCGATGGCCTCGCACACAAGAAACGGGTTGCCACCGGTCACCCGGCACAGCTCAGCGGCGTCCACGTCTCGCTGCCCGGCCAGCGCCCGGACGGCATCATCAGATAGCGGCGGCAAACCCATCCGCCGGGTAGCCCGCTGGGTCGCCAGGTCACCGAGCAGCAGCCGCAGCCGATCGTCGCCAAGCTCGTCGTCCCGGTAGGTGACCAGGACCAGCGCCTTCATCCGGCCCAGCCGCCGTCCAGCGAACCTCAGCAGATCGATCGTCGCCTCGTCCGCCCAATGCACGTCCTCGATCACCACGACAGTCAGAGCCGCCGACGAATCAAGCTCGGCAAGAAACGCCCCGAACAACTCGTCCCGCGCAGCACCCTGGCCGCACAGCTGCAAAAGCTGGCCGCCCGCCTGCACGGCGATATCAAACAGCGGGCCAAGCGGCCGCGGCGTCAGCAGCCCATCGCATGCCCCCCACAGCCAGCGCGCCCCGTGCAGCTGCGCCTGGAACGCCTCTACCAGCGCAGTCTTGCCGATACCCGACTCACCCGACACCAGCACAAGCCGGCCGCTACCGTGCCTGGCCTCGGCCGCATACCCGGCCAGCGCGTCCAGGAACGACGACCGCTCAAGCAGCTCCACTGGACAACCCCCAGCTCCCTCGCAGGCATTCCCGCCCCGCCCGCAGCACCAACCTGAAAAGCGTCAACTCGACCCCCTTTCGCCAAGTCTGAGCTGGACCCTTTGAATCGGCAAGGAAGGCAGCCAGCCGGACAGCCGCCGTGGTAGCACGACATCCACAGCAGGTAGCTCCCCAGGCACTCTGAGCAGGCTGACATCTCAACTCCGCTATGCGGGTGAGCACTTACCGCAAGACGTTCAGAGACACCGGCCCGCTGAGTGAGGCCACCGCGCCATACCGCCGTGCCGATTCCAGCGCGCTGGCACGCATTGGGCGGGTCGGCGCGCATGGGCCGTCATGCCGGGCTATCCACCAGATTGGCTGCCAGCCTGTTGGCGGTGGCGCCGGGCGTGCGCCGCGTCACCGCCGCGGGTTGCCCACGACCGCTGACGGCCATGGTCGCGAAATACTGGCACCACGGACAGATTCGGGGACGGCTGTCCGGCTTCGGCACCGATCGCCGCCAGAACAATCGGTTCGGCGCGGGCATAACCGTCAGTCAGGCCGACCAGGACTCGGCGCCAGATCTATTAGATGACATGCATCGGGCCGGGCTGAGGTCGCTGGCCGGGTGCTGGAGACCTCCCCAGCTCAGACGCGGGTCACGCTTGACCGCGTAGGCATTTCGCATGGGGGCGTGCGCCCCCTCGGAGCTTGAGGAGGTCCCGATGCCCATCGTAGGCGGGCTGGATATCCACCGGAAGCAGCTGACCTTCGACTATCCCGGCACCGTGACCGGGGAGGTAAAGCGCGGCCAGGTCGCCCCGGCTGACCGGGTGCACCTGCGGGCCTGGCTGGCACGGTTCGCCGGCCGCGACGACGTCGCGTTCGCCATGGAGGGGTGCACCGGGTGGCGGTATGTCGCCGAAGAACTGGCCGCGGCCGGGGTCGCCGCGCATGTGGGCGAGCCGGCCGACACCGCCGCTGCGCGCGGCCGCAAGCGGCACGCCAAGACCGACAAAACCGACTCCGCGCACCTGCGCCGGCTGCTGGCCGAGGGCCGGCTGCCGGAGTGCTGGGTCCCGCCGGCGCAGATCCTGGAGTGCCGGGCGCTGCTGGAGACCTACCACGACCTGCGCCGCGAGCACACCGCCCAGGCGCAGCTGTGCGGTGTTCTTCCACCAGGGCGCCCCGGCGCTGGGCGAGGGCGCGCTGCGCACCGAGCAGGGCCTGGCCGGGCTGCGCGCGGCCGCCGCCGCGCACCTGTCGCCGGCCGGGCAGCTGCAGGTCGCCACCGCCCTGGACATGCTCGCCGCCACCGAGGCCCGGATGGAGGTGCTGCGCACGCAGCTGCGCGGTGCCGCCCGGCATCTGACCGGCGCGAAGGTGCTGGCCGCGCGGCTGTATGGAGCCGGGCCGGTCACCGCGCTGGCGCTGACCTGCTGGCTGGCCGGGGAAGGCCGGTTCTCCTCCTCCCGCAAGGCGGTCCGGTTCACCGGGCTGGACATCACCGTCTGGTCTTCGGACCGCAAGGGCCCGCCCGGGCGCCTGTCCCGGCAGGGACCGCCGGTGCTGCGCTGGGCGGTCTATGAGGCCGGCAAGACCCACGCCCGCGCTTCGGCCCCCGACCACGCCTACTACGCGGCTGTCAAGGACCGCAAGAACAGTAAGCGGGCCGCCTTGTCCGAGGCCCGCAAGATCGTCCGGCAGGCCTGCCACATCCTGACCGAACTCGGCGACGACGCGCTCACCGCCGCCTGAACGCCCCCGCTACCCGTTGCTCATGGTCACCAGCCCTCCTGGCGCGCCGGCCCCGGGCAGGAACGCCGCAGCCGCACTTCACCCGATGGGGAACCACCCGCGGCCAGCTCCCGCGAGCCGCTGTCAGCCGCCGCCGGCCCGGCCACCAAGGGCCTGGCGGGCGGCCTGATTAGACTGAGCGGCCGCATCCCCGCAAGCCGGGGACACCCAATCAATCATCATGTCGCCGGGGCAGTACCCAAAGCCCCGCGGACCTAGGTAAGGCTGGCTGCTCCACCCCCCGGCCCCCCCGGCCGCCACGGCTGGTCACCCGCACAGAAAGGCCTCCCAACCTGAGCCGCTGACCACACCCCGCACCACGGCTCCCTGCCCTGCCGCCTGGCAATGATCCACGACCGGGCGGCAGCTATCAGGGACAGGGAGCCGATTTAGCCACGCCCAAACAGAGCACCTCGCGGGCCCGCAATGCCCAGGCCGAATCACCTTGCGTCATCACCCGATACAGGTAAGGCGGCTCGGCGCACGGTTATCAAGAGCTCTCCGCACGGTTGGCAATTCCGACCACAGCCGAGCAGGCAGGCGGCCAGGCCGTATGTTTATGCATCGCCAGCGCTGGACGTGAATGCGCGCTTTTGCCGCATAGTGCGCGCCAAATTAGGGACGATCCAGGAACCAGACGGCCGAGGGGGTTGCCGGTTGTCGGTCATTAGGCTGAGCATGCCGTCGAGCTTGCGGCAACGATCATCATCGCGGCGCGCCGGAGCGGCGTCGCCGCTGCGCGCATCACGGCCAGCGTATATCCCGTGAGGCGCTAGTGAGATATCCTCCAGGGAGGAGGGCAGTGGAGATGACGAAGACGCTTATCGATGTCGACGAGGAGTACCTCGCCGCTGCCCAGCGGGCGCTGCACACCGAGACCAAGAAGGACACCGTCAATGCTGCCCTGCGCGCGGTTGCCGCGCTGGCAGCCCGGCGCAGGGATCTGCAGCGTCTGGCCTCCGGTGGCCTGCCTGATCTTGAGGACGAGCAGGTGATGCGCTCCGCATGGCAGCGGTAGCCAGCCACCTGGCGGACACCAGCGCGCTGGCGCGCCTGCGGCACGAACCTGTGGCCTTAGTGCTGTGCCCGCTGATAGAGGCCGGGCTGGTAGCCACCTGCGGCGTCATCGAGTTCGAGCTCGGCTGGGCCACCAGGACCAGCGCGGAGTTCGATGAATTGCGCGCCGACCGCGACACCGGCTATGAATGGCTCGCTACCCACGATGAGGACTGGCGCCGCGCGCTCGATGTCCAGGCCGCGCTCTGGCGCGACGGGCAGATCCGGGCAGTCGGATTTCCCGATCTGCTGATCGCCGCCGTCGCCGAGCGAGAACAAGTCACCGTGCTGCATTACGACAGTGACTACGACCTGATCGCCAAGATCACCGGACAGCCAGCGCTATGGGTCGTCCCCCGCGGGACTGTCCCGTAGCCACTCCAGACGAGCCGCATCCGCGCGGCGCGCTGCCCGGCCCCGGCGGAGCTGCAGGCGCTGCCGGTTTCTGCTCATCTGCTTGGCTCCCCGCTTGGCTCCCCGGGGGACCGGAGCAAGAACATACGTCCGATTTTGCGACCGGTGCTGAGCCGCATCCAGCCACATCGGGCTACCTGGGCCGACGCGGCCCGCGCCGCGATACCTTGCGAAGGAGTGACTGCTCGCGGGCAGTAAATCCTCGTGCTGAAGTTGATTTCGAAAAAAGTACTTTAAACTGCACTATCTGCGCCCCGAGCAGGACTCGAACCTGCGGCCTACTGCTTAGGAGGCGCTATCCGGACGTGGCTGGACGGCGCTGGACATGGCTGGATGTGCCGTTCACCTGCGGCGATAATCGCTGGACGGCTGGGGGTGCCGCCTGATGCCTGTGGTCGTTGGCTCCCCGTTTGGCTCCCCGGGATCTCATTAGCGCCGCTAACGTTCACAGCACGGGTGCTGACTGGGGCGCTGGCGCGGCGCGGCAAATGGCCGTCCTCCCGTCGGCCCCCTATCCGGTCTGCACGCCTGCGCAGACGCCCGGCATCGGCAGCGATGCAGGCAGATCGCTTGTCTGTGGCGGCATCCGCCAGCCAAGAAGGCGACAGGCTGTCCTTATGCTGGTCCGTATGGCCCCCACCTCCCAGGTCGAAGCTCGGTCATAGCCGAATAGCGCTATCGCATGCGTGGATGCTTATGCGGTTACTCGCATGACCACTCGCGTCCTCGAGGTGTGCAGGATCCGCGGTGATCGACGGGCTGACGGTTATCGGCTGCTGCGGCACTCCCTGGCCGATTCCGCGTGGCGGATGCGTGCCCCTTTTGCGGTTGATGGCCGCGCGCAGACGGGAGAGTTCTCGGCGTTCACTGCCGGGCGTGCGACTGATCCCGCGAAGGCTGAATTGAAGGTCTGGTGACCTATCGTCAGCGTGGTAGTGCCCGGGGGGTGAACCTGTGGGGCGATTGCGTTGTCCTTACGTTTTATCGTGGAGCTCCGGGCCGGCCGACGGGCCCGGGCCCTGAGCGGCGTTCGGGGTGTTTGCTGGCCGCCCCGCACGGAGCAGCAGCCCGAGGGCCAGCAAGGTCACGCCTCCCGCCGCCATGCCGATGCCCGCTGCGCCCAGGACGTCGAGTGGATAGTGGACCCCCAGATACACCCGGGACCAGCCCACCAGGACGGCGTATGTGATCCCCGCCGTGGCGAGCGGCCGGGTCAGGAACGGCACGAGCGCTATGGCGACCGCCAGGGTGACGGCGGTGTGGCTGGAGGGAAAGCTCGTGCCGTGCGCAGGCTGCTGGCGCAGCACCGCGCCGGCGATCGCCTCGTAGGGCCGGGGGCGGTCGGTTATGGCCTTCGCGACGTGCGCCAGCGCCCATGCGGTGCCGGCGGCCACCGCTGCGGTGGCCACGGGCAGGGCGCTCCGGTTTCTGGCCACGACGTAGCCGACGGCGAGCACGACGACGGCGATGATGCCCGCCGGCAGGAACAAACGTGAGAGCGGCGTCAGTACCGCTGCAGCGGCCGGCGGGACCTCGTTGAGAGTCCGGAACAGGCTCACATCCCAGGTGACCGCTCCTGCCTTGAGCAAGAGCGCTGCAACGCCGAACAGCGCTGCTCCAAGGGCCGCCAAGAGCCCAGCGGTCCAGGCCCTGGGAACCCGGGCCGGCCGCTTCGGCCACCACCACGATTTAACCGAGATCATGGGGCAAGACAGCCTGGCGTCCGGGGTGGGCCCGGCGCCACCGGCTGGGCGCGCCGCCGGCCGGAGGGTTTGCTGCGGCTACGAAGACCAAGGGCCACCTCTGCCCTGAGCGCCGCCGCCGTGGATGGGCAGGTCATGGCCGGCCATGCTAGCGACTCACATGCTGTCCCTGACAGTGGCCGGGCAGGCTGCCCATTCCGGAAGTGATGACCGGCCGGACGGTGCCGGGCAGGCTGTGCCTATGAGCTTGAAGGGCCGGTCATCCGGACCTGCGTGAGCGGCTCATCGCCGCGGTGGTTCCGCAGGCGCTGCGGTCCACGGTCGAGCATTCGCTGGCCACCTTGCCGACCTCGGCAATTCCACTCATTGCCTGGCCTGATCGGTTTGCTGTTTTCCGGAACTGGTGTGGTGTTCTCCGTCTACCAGACGCTGAACCATGTCGCCGCAGTTCCGCACCGCTTTCGGGCCGGTTTCGTCGCGCGCTATGCCCGGGTGCTGGTAATGCTGGTGACGCTGCTACTGGGGGGCCTGGCGGTCGGTGCTCTTACCGTGGTGGCCACCGGGCTGGCCGGCCAGCCCGGGGTGCAACGGGCGGCGGCGGCGGGCGGGTCGGCGCTGGTCGTCTTCGGGGTGTTGCTGCTGGCCGCCAGGTTGCTGCTCGTGCGGCCCGCACCAGTCCGGGCCCTGTGGCCAGCCGCCCTCCTGGGCGCGGCAGTGGTGACGATGATCCTCAGTCTCGGGCCACCGTTGCTGGCCCGGCTAGTTGCCAAGGCCGGGCCCGTCTATGGCAGCTTCGCCACCGTGGCAGGGATGTTCGCGCTGCTCTACCAGATCGGCCAGGCGCTGGTGTACGCGGCCGAGGTCGCAGCCGTCCGCTATGCCCGGCTATGGCCACGCGCCGTGGACCTGAACCGCCCGACCGTGGCCGATGTCCGCGCACTGGCACTGCTGGCCCGCGAGCAGGAACGCATTCCCGCCGCCCGCGTGGCATTCCACCTCGCGGCGCCTGGCCACCCACCGGTACCAGGCGATTCCCCCACCAGCCAACGATGACCCGGGATAACCGGCCGCCCTGGGACCGCCCGGTCCCGGCGAGATCCTGGCGCCGGCCTGGCCTGGATCTCGCCTTCCTTCGTAGCGTCGGAAGTGCCCGAGCCAAGGCGGCAGCGCCTGGCGTTTGGCTCCCCGCATGGCTCCCGCATGCAGCATACAAATTCGAAATTTATTCTCTGACCTGGCGGCCCGAGCAGGACTCGAACCTGCGGCCTACTGCTTAGGAGGCAGGCCGGTACGGTCGCCGGACATGGCTGGGCGTGGCCCAGTGCGGCATCCACCAGCCATGACCGTGGCTGGACATGGCCTGGCATGGCCGGGTGCCTGTGGTCATTGGCTCCCCGTTTGGCTCCCCGCGATCTCGTTAGCAAGGCTAATATCCGGATGATCAGCGCCGCACACAGCCTCGCACGACCCAGTCGGCAAGGCCATCCAGCAGGCCCCCCGCGGCCGGCGATGGCTCCGACCGGGTATGGCTTCCGGGATGGCACGGACAACATTGCAGACGCGACCAATCGCCACCGGGACCAGATCGGCTGGCACCGCACTCGCCGACGGCCGGCAGCACCCATAGCCGAGCGCTCCTTGATCCACGCTCTCCAGCGTCACTTGACACCCTGGGCAATGCGCGGTCATGCCGAATTTAGTGCGCCTCTTGCACTCGATTCGGCATGAGCGTTATTTGCAGACGTCGAGTTTGGCCAGCGGCACGGTAGCTGCCCTGCGGGTGCAGCGAGACACGATCCACTACCTTTAGCTCGCCTTTCCCATCGATCCATTGCAGGATTAGCGTTGCACGGGCTGGTCGATGCTGGGGGACTCGATGGTCCGGACCGGGGCTGGCCCGGACCGTCTCAATGTTCTGAACCAGTTTCCGGTCAGTCTCCGGGTGGGATTTATCGTCGTGAGTGGATCAGTCAGGCCAGGATAAGATAGCTGCGCCGTGGACGGGTACGACCAGTCGCGGGGAGACCGCTCCGGAGGGGTGCGGCCTATCGGGAGACCAGCAAGGAGGCGGACTGGCCAGGAGCGGCAGCTGGCTGTCACGGCTAGCATGCCCTTGGCTGATCGCCAGGCTTTCGGCAGTCCTTGGGGGACGCGATGAACCTGCCAAACCTCTGGATTTTCCTTGGGGCACTGCTTGGTTCGGGGTTGAGTGTCTATCTCGTTCACCGGTACTGGGCGCATGAGAAGCGGCAGGAGCACACCGAGGTCGCGGGGTTCATCTTCGCGGGGGTTGCGGTCCTGTACGCCGTGCTGCTGGCCTTCGTGGTCATCGTGGGGTGGGAGACCCTCAGCAGCGCGCACGCCACGACCTACACCGAAGCTGACCAGCTGTCCAACGTCTACTGGATAGCGCGCAGCCTTCCTGCGCCTCAAGGACCAGCCATCGAGGACCTGACCCTGAAATATGCGCATACTGTCATAGACAGGGAATGGCCTCTGATGAATGAGGGGAAGAGCAGCCCCGTCGCGCAGGACCTGCTGACTCAGATCCGCGCCGGCGTGTTCCGGTTCTCACCCCGCACCAGCCAGCAGCAGGTCCTCTATGAGCAGGCAGTAGTGAGCGTAAACGGCTTGACCGCAGCGCGGAGGGACCGGCTGGATGCGATGACCGAGGAGGTACCGGAGCCCATCTGGGTGGCGCTGATCGTCGGGGCTTTCATAGTGATTGCGTTCTGCCTTCTCTTCGGGCTGAAGAGCAGGGCTGTGCATATCGGGATGGTGATGGCGATCACAGCTTTGATCACGATCAACCTTATTCTGATCAAGGATATGCAGTATCCTTTTGCTGGCAATCCCCATGTTGGCCCTGAGGCTTTCGAGGTGTTCCTCAGTGCAATCCCATCGCCCCACTGAAAAGCGCAGCTGAATCTGGAGGTCACCCGACCCGCCGACCCGGCATTGCCAATCCAACTCCGTTAAAGATAGCCAGTCCAGGATCGTGCGGTGCCCTCATCTGCCGCTCTGCGGGTGGGCTCATGCGGGTCATACCCACCCTCGTCCGCACCGGGAGTCAGCCTGCGCGGACACGCAGGCAGCTTTACTCAGGGATCGGCGAGTGCCTCCTTCGCTACCTCTGCCCGAACTACTGGTCCTCGGCCTGGCTCTCGGCGTGCCATGGTACTTCGGGATCACCGAGCGTGTCGAGCATCACGCTGCACCACGTCATGGCGGCATTGACGGCCAGCCGGGCGTGTCGCGAGCGTAGGCCGACCCGTGCGCCCGGGGGCCGTGCCCGGTGCCGTATCCACGGTTGCGCAGCTCGCCGATCCCGGCTGCGATGTTTGTCAGCCCTCCAAGGATTCGCTTGACCGCATCGGTGCCGTCCGGCCCGGGCCGGGCCGAGGACGGATGCAGCCCGACCGCTTCCTGCGCTTGCTTTACCAGGGCCGGCAAATCATCCCTGTCGTTGACTGCCAGGCCTCGCTCCTGCAGCACTGTCTTTGCAGTGCTCTCGATCAATTCCTTCGCGGTGCCGATAGCCAGGGGAGGGTCGGACTGTGCGACGCGCTGGAGGCGGGCAAGGTGCTCCCTGATAGCGGCCGGATTCCGTAGTCCGCTGATTGTTTCTTCCTTGATCTTTGGCCCGGCCAGGCGACTCTCCAGGGTCGATAGCTCCTTGCGAGTCGGCTCGAAGATGGCTTCGAGCAAGTCCCGGCGCGCTTGCCAGGAGCCGTAACCATCATTGCGGAGCCAGTAGGTTCGGAACTTCGTGAAGTTCTGGAAAGGCAACTGGATGGGCACCCTGGCCCAGCGGGTGGCTTCGGTGGTGTCGTGCCGTCCGGCCAGGTGCAGAGCTCCGATGGCCAGGTTCCTGAGCGCGGCCATGGCCCTGGGTCCTGAGCGGGTGCGGACGGTGGAGTTGTCTTCGCGGTAGAGGGTGTCGCGGAGCCAGTGCAGGGACTCGATGGCCCACTGGCCGCGGACGAGGCCCGGCGATGGCTCCGGGCCGGCGCGGGCTGGCGGCCAGGCTGGTGACGCCGAGCGCGGCGACTTCCGACAACGGCGTGCCGTCCAGGGCCGTGACGTGCCGCTCGATCAGGTAGACCTGGCTGACGTGCGGGAATGGCAGGTTCATCCGGTGCGTCGCAGGACCTGGATGGTGCGGGTGGTGATCCGGCCGTGGCCGCGGTCGGTGGCGGCGTGGGTGACCGGGACGTCGCGCCAGGGCAGGGCGTCGAGGGCGTCGAACAGTCCGGGCTGGTTGTCCTTGACCGGGAACGCGAAGTCCGCGCCGCGCCCGTGCAGGTAGTCCGCGGTGGCGCGCTGCGTATGGAGAGCATCGGCCGTGACCACAGCCCCGTCCAGGTCCAGGCCGTCGAGCAGCGGGATGATCATCGGGATTTCGTTCGTCTTGGCGCCGACCTCGGTCTGCGCTGCGACGACGCCCTGCTCGCCGGCGAGGGCAGCCAGCAGGTGGACCTGGCTGCCGTCAGCGTTCTTGGCGCCGCGGACGGTCTTGCCGTCCACCCGGACCGGGATCAGCGGCACCTCGTCATCCCCGCTGTGACCAGGGCCGGCCAGGCTCCCCGGCGGCGCTGGCCCGCTGCCATCAGCCACGAGCCGGTCACCGCGTCCAAAGCGGCGGCGTCAGCCCCGGTGACGACCCGCCAGATCGTGGCTTTCGACGGCGGCCCGGCATCCGGCCGCGCGGCCCCGCACCGCCGGTACAGCTCTTCCAGCACGCCAGCGGGCACATCAGCGGCCCACCCGGCGATCGCGGTGAACGACCGGGACCCGGCGACCACCGCCGCGGCGGCCAGCGCCAGCACCGCCGCCACCGGATGATCCCGCCCCTGGCCCGGCCGCCCGTCGCGTCACCCCGGCGAGCAGTTCCAGCAGGTCACGGCAGATCGCCGGAGCCGGGACCGGGCCGAGGGCAGCGAGCCGCCCGCCCGCCAGATCATCCGCGAGCCGCGGATATCAGCCGCCCGTCCGGCACCAGGCGGCCACCGGCAATGGCACAATCAGAGCACGGCGAAGCTCCGGCACGGCGAGGGGTCTGTAGGAGGACACCTCGTATTACCGGGGCTTCCAAGCCGCCTCGTGACGCCTTCGAGTGTCCGGATGGCCGCAGCGATTTCTTTGTCGTCGCATGAATTGCCGCCACCAGTGCCGAAGGCTTGCAGCTCGTCCCAGATGAGGTCAAGAAGATTTTCTGCAGCCGCTACGTCGCTCGTCTCGGGCAGGGGCTCGACTCGGAGAGACTCCACTAACTCCAGGTTGAGCCGCTGCTTCGATTCGGGCCCCCACGGCGATTTTGCCTCGTACTCAAGCCAGAAGTCCGGACCTTGCATGCCTATAGTCTCGGGCATCAGCAACATCTGTGGAGCCGACACGCGCATCAGCCGTCGCCGAAGCGCCCACGGCACGCCGTACGAGACCTGCACTCACATGCCGCTGTGTTCGTCCGGAGCTCCAGCACGTTGCGGTCACCTGACCGGCCAGCGCCCGATCGTAGGCTGCTGAGCATGAAGCGGGTCCTGCTGACCGGGATGTCAGGAACCGGCAAGTCGAGCGTCATCCGCGCACTGGCCGACCTCGGGTATAAGGCCATCGACACTGACGACGGGTGGTGCGAGCAACTGCCCGATGGCCGTCAAAGGTGGCGGGAAGATGCCATCGCCATCCTCCTGGCCACCGAGGACGCTGACGTGTTGTTCGTGGCCGGCTGCGAGGAGAACCAGGCCCGGTTCCATCCGCAGTTCGACCGCATCATCCTGCTGAGCGCCCCAGTCCAGACCATGATGCAGCGACTGGCCGGCAGGACCAGCAACCCTTATGGCAAGACACCAGGTGACCTCGGCCGCGTGCTCAGCGACACCAGGAACATCGAGCCTTTGCTACGCCAGGTAGCCGATCATGAGATCTCAACGACCATGCCGCTCGGCAATGTAGTGAGGGCCATTCTGCGTTTTTGTCGGCGAGTGACTTACTGGCATGCCGGAAGACGTCTCCGGCCATCCGCTTCTGCCGCCGACCGCGCACACTCCCCCCGGCATCAGCATCGGCCGGAGTCTAGCCAGCTAGCCGGGTCCCAGGGCTCTGGCATGTTTGAGGGCTGGTCGGCGAGGCGGAGGCTGGTGTACTCGGGTGGCCGGGTCTACGATCTTTGGACCGCCGTGGTCTTCAGTCCGTTGTCGTGCACCCGTCGGCAGAAGCCGCCGCGAGTCACGGGGACTGGCTGGTGATCTGTTCGCCTGTGCCCGCCTAAGGGGAAGCTCGATGCCGCTCTACATGTACCAGGCCTCCTATACCGCCAAGTCAATGGCGGATCAGCTTAAGGAGCCGCAAGACCCGGTGGAAGTGATCCGGCCGGCCCTGGAGGAGCTGGGAGCCACGATCGTGGTGGCGGGCTTTCCGTTTGGCGAGTATGACGTGATCGTCGTGTATGAGGCACCTGATGATATGACCGCTGCCAGCGTCGCGATGGCAGTTGCCGCGGCGGGCGAGGTCAGGTCGGGCAAGACCACGCGACTGCTCAGCGGGCAGGAATGGCTCGAGTCTTTGCGCAAACGCAGGATTGTCACCATCCGGAAAGCGCGCCAGCCGCACGACAGCCGGTCCTGATAGCCGGAACTCTTCAAGCGGCAGCAGGTCCGTGGGATGCAGTTAGGTCGAGCGTTCCCAATCATCCCGGGACACAGCCCGCCAGCCCATCCTTACTATGCCGTATGGCGGGCGATCGTGCCGGGGTCGGCCCTGAGTGCTCATGAAGTCCAGCGGCGCTGTGAGGACTCATAGTCGGCCAGGCGCCACATCATCGCCGACTGCGGCCTGATGGCATAGACCACGTCGAAATCGGGGTCGGCGTCCGGCAGATACTGCCGGTCACCCTCGCCGGTGTATTTCGCCGACAGGGCCGCCACCACCTCAGGCACGCCGACCGGAGCTCCCAGGTCCTCGGCTGTGCCCCGCACGATGACCACGTCCTCGCCGCTTTCCAGGTGCACTACCACCCGCGGGTCGGCGGCAAGATTGCGTGCCTTTACGGTGCAGCCCTCGCTGTACAGGTACAGGGTGTGGCCGGTCACCACTCCCCACCGGGGCGGCGTGCGGGGCGCCTGAGAACGTCGTGGTGCACAGCCAGTAGTTACGCGCCGCCGCCAGGCGCGCGGCGACTTCGGGCCAGGAAAGGGGCGTTGTCCGGCACCAGCACATGATCGCACCCGCACCACAGCGGCGGGTATGCCCATGCCGTCCTGCCCGCGCCTAGAAACGCACTACTTGCCGCTCTTCGCGCGCTGGCTCGTGTGTCTAAATGCTGCCGACCGGGTGTCTGGAGCCATCCGCCAGGGCTGCACCGGCCCGGCGGCGCACGGGCTAACTGCCGCTGCCGTACGGCCGGGTGATGATCTCGAGCAGGTGGCCATCGGGGTCTTCGAAGTACAGGCCCCGGCCACCGTCGCGGTGGTTGACCGTACCGCGCTGGTTCTTGCCAGGATCTGCCCAGTACGGCAGCTCCTTTTCGCGGATGCGGCCAAAGGTGGCGTCGAACTCTTCCTCGCCGACGAGAAACGCGTAATGCTGGGACGCGATTTCCCCGCTTGTCTCCGCGAAATCCAGCGAGACATCATTGCCGGTCGCTACCACGAGAAAGTGGCCGAAACGGGTAGCCGGCGCCAAGCCAAGGATCCCTGTTAGGAACGCCGCTGACCGCTGCTGGTCGTGACACGAGACTATGGTGTGGTTCAGTTGCACGCTCACGCCATCGATTCTGCCGGCCTTCCGGCCCTCCGGACAACCCGCCACCGAGGGCGTGCTGCAGCGCAGACCAGCGCCCTACGCCATCCGCTTCTGGTGATATGGAGGTGATCGCGAGGCGCCAAGATCAAGAGCACTGTGCCTCGATCACCTCCATGATCAAGCATTATGTGGCCCGGAGGGCACAGGTGACCGAAGGTCACCCACATAATGCCGCCGATCGTATGGCTCTGTTCGGCGAACAGATCGTAGAGCTCACTCGTTCGCTGCCATCGCCACGGTCAGTAGCCGGCGGACCCGGTCGAGATCAGCAGCCGACTGCAGATGAAGCTCGATCCAGTCGCGCCGCGAAGGATCACGCCGGACGGCTGGATCAGCACCGAAATCCGCGCTGACTCGCGACCACCCCACCCCCGTGATCCGCAAATCGATCACGCCCGGTGCCTCCAGATGAGCGATCTCGCGGTGTCCCGCGAACAACGCGGGCTTATCGCCATAGCGAGAGCCGCGCTCCTGCGCCGGGCCAGCCCCGAGCATCACAGTGACGAACCGGTCCCACAGCACATCGCCCTGATAATCGGCCATATCCGCGATCGTAGCCAGCAATGAAAGGCGACGATCACGTCCAGCGGTTTACTCACATGCCGCCGACCGGGCGTCGCCAGGACCCGCCAGGACCCGGAGGGTCCGGTCGGTGAGGTCGCGCCAGTAACTGCTGAAGATCCACCGGCTGCGGCGGCTGGCTCGTCACGGAACGTGTTCGCTCGCGGGCGCGCAGTCCAGTTCGGCGCGGTCAGTGGTCCTTCGGTGTTCATCAGTTGAGGGTGCGGATCAGGCTGATCTGACGCGCCATGATCTCCCACGGGCGCCTGGGGACGACAGGTCGCCGATGTGGCCGTGCGTTCACCCTTACTGGCAGGCGCTGTGCGGACCCGCCTTGGAGCCGTCAGCGAACGCAGTGCAGCCGGACGACGTTGATTCGTGGGTCGGCCGCCGAACCGCCGGGCGTCGAAATAGTTCTTGCCGTGAGGACGGGCCATTTATTCCACCTGAGATCTGAGATTCCTATCCCGTAATGGATCTTGGCTCGTATCTCTCCGCATGAATTCTCCCCTGTAATCTGCAGAATAGACTGGAGGCATACAGAGGAGGACAAGATGGGGATCCTTAGCAATCCGAAACCCGACCAGGACCCGCGCCAGGCCAAGGCGCAGAAGTTCCAGATTGCGCCGTATCAGTTCCTGCGGATCACCGCCGATCAGATCACTTACAAGAAGCAGTCACTCCCGCTGGCAGCGCTAGGTCGGACGCGACGTGGCCGGATCGCCGTTCGCTGCACCGGGCACACTTCATCCAGCGATCCACGATGGCCTCCGGCGCTGTGGTCATACCAGCCAGTCAGGATCTCGGCCTCGGCTACTTGATCTTCAGCCTTACGCTGAGCCAGACGAAGGTCAGGGATAACGCCTGCCGATCCGCCGCTCTGCGCGATTTCACGCATGTCGTCGGAGCCTGCGTAGGGCATGCAGATAGGTTGATCGGTCGCAGAGGGCTAGCCGTGTCCTGGCTGTGCGTTACTTAACGGCCAGAAGTGGGGGCGAGGTGCAGGAGGTCCCCGGCGGTGAAGTCGACCACCCACAGCCCATTCGGGGCGCCAGTGATGTAGATGGGCGATGTCCCGGCCGGGATCGCCGCGCCGATGATCCGGTTCGACGCGGGGTCGACACGGATGAGCGTGCCGGGCGGTTTCTGCCGATACCCAGGCCGAGCCTGCCCAGAAGGTGACACGTACGGCGTTCTTCAGCGAGCGGATGGTTGCGGTCACCCTGCCAGTCGCGGGATCCACGCGGTGGACCCCGCCGTAGTTGCCCGTCCCCCATAGCGAACCAGCGCCGGCGGCGGTGACGTCCGGGATGTTCACCAGGGTGCGGGTCACGGTGCCGGTCGCCGGGTTGATGCGGCTCACCGACCCGCTGCTGTCGCCGTTGGTGACCCACAGCGCACCGAAGCCAGCCACCATCCAGCCGCCGCCGGTGCCGACCCGGATGGGCCGCCCGCTGATGCGGTTGGTCCGTGGGTCGATGCGGAACACCACGGCCGGGCCCGCTCTGGGCTCATCCACCCAGACCCGGTCGTAGGCGACCGTGACAACGACCGGAGTGGGCGGGAGGCGGATGAAGGATGTGACGCGATTGCGCCGCGGATCGATCCGGTAGACGCCGGACCGGCTGCGGTCGCGGCCGGTCACCCGCACCGCGCCGGCGCCTGTGGCGATGTGGCTCTGCTTGATGCCGATGCCCGGGACGGTGATGGTGGCCACGATCTTGGCGGTCGCCGGGTCGACCCGGTAGATCACGCCCTCGCCGGTGACCCAGATGGCCCCGTAACCGGCCGCGGGGAAGGTTCCCCCGTGGCTCAGGTGGGTGCGGCTGATGACGGCGAGTGGCGGCGCGGGCTGTGGCCGCGGATGGCGGGCAGCGGGACCCGGAATCGCATGCCACAGGTAGGGTGTCGCGATGGCCGCGGCAGCGATAACCGCGACGCAGACCGCCGCGATCCCGCTCCGCCGCCACGTTTGCCGGACAAGCCGCCGCTCGATCTGCGGCCACGCGCCAGGAGATAGCTCGTGCTTGGCGGCCTCCCGCTCCAGGGCCAGCCGCAGGCGCATGGCGATCTGATCATGTTCCATTAAGCACCGCCTTGATCGTGCTCTGGCTGAGGCGCCGGGATTGTTCCGGGGTCGGCGAGCAGCCGCTGCAGCCGCCGCAGGGCCTTGGCGGTCTGGCTCTTGACAGTGCCCACCGACACCCCCAGCGCTGCCGCTGTGTCGGCCTCGGACAAGTCCAGGTAGAAGCGCAGCACGACGCAGGCGCGCTTGCCCGCGGGCAAGCACGCTAGCGCGCGCAGCACGTCGACGGTTTCGCCCGGATCAGCTGCCCGCAGGTCACCGGCGCCGCGCCAGCGCCAGGCCCGGCGCTCCAGCGACCTGCGGCGCAGGCTCCTGCGCGCGAGATTGACCACAGTGGTGCGCAGGTAAGCCGGTGCCGACCACGGATCGCGGACGTTGGCCCAGCTGTGCCATACGCGGACGAACGCCTCCTGGGCGAGTTCCTCAGCCAGGGCCCAGTCATTAGTCAGTGCGAAGGCCAGCCGCACAAGCTCGGCGTAATGGCGCTCATACAGCAGCGCCACGGCCTCATGGCGTGCCGGGCGACCCATGCCAATAAGATCCCCGGGCCCCGCAGAAGGTTGCCGCAAGCAGCCGCATTCCAGATTCGTCATAGCCCGTACCCACGATCACCTCTTTTCGCGAGGCCCGGAACGATGGCAAGAAAGTCAAGGCCGGGCACCAGCCAGCGGGCCAGAAGACGTCACCGGCCCGGCTCACCCCTGCCCGCGGCCAACCGCCCGGCAGGGCCGACCCGCACCACGCCAGGCCGATCACCCGGCTCGCCGAAACGCCAGAACTGGGAGATCAGCGCGCGGCCGCCCCTGCGCGCCTACCGAGCCGTTACGCGCCCCGAGTCGGCGCTCGGGAGCGCTCCCGGTGAGGATGCCGCAGCGACCGGGCCGGTACGTGGTCACCTGGCGCCACCGTTCGGGAGTCTTCCTGTGGATGTCTTATCTATAGCTGGGGCGCGGCTGGCCCAGCCTCCCGGGCCTCAGCCCGACCCAGGGTGGTACCCGATGACCACCCCCAACCACTGCCCTTGTGACCGCCGGGCCAGTGCTCAGCGATCCCGAACGACTGTCCTTAGCAGGGTTCCTGGCTGGCTATAGCGGGCTGACCCGCGAGGCATACGCACTGGACCTGCGCCAGTTCGCGGCCTGGTGCGCCGCGCACTCATTGCGGTTATTCCAGGCCCGCCGCGCCGACATCGAGTGCTTCGGCCGGGACCTGGAAGCCGCCGGCCGGGCCAGGGCCACCGTCACCCGCCGGCTGTGCACCGTCGCCGGGTTCTACAAATACGCCGTCGAGGAGGAGCTGCTGGATCACTCGCCCGCCGCGCACGTCCGCCGTCCCCGCCTGGACTATGAGTCGCACGCCACCGGCCTGGACCGCAACGAGATGGGCGGCCTGCTGATTGCCGCCGGGCTCGGCCCGGCCGCCGAGCACGCCCTGATCTCCCTGCTCGCCTTGAACGGGCTGCGGGTCTCGGAAGCCACCGGCGCGAACATCGAGGCACTGGGCCTGGAACGCGGGCACCGGACCCTGGCGATCGTCCGCAAGGGCGGCCAGCACGTCGTGATCCCGCTCGCGCTGCGGACCGCGCGGGCGGTAGACCTGGCTATCGGGGAGCGCTGCGAGGGCCCGGTGTTCCTGGATGCCCACGGGCAGCACCTGGACCGGCACGGGGCCGGGCGGATCGTGCGCCGGGTGGCCCGCCGGGCAGGCATTGCCAAGCCGGTCGGACCCCATACGCTGAGGCACGCATTTATCACCGCCGCGCTCGACGCGGGGGTGCCGCTGAGGGATGTGCAGGAGGCCGCTTCTCACGCTGATCCTCGAACCACGATGAGGTATGACCGGGCACGCACCTCGCTGGACCGGCACGCCACTTACATAGTCTCGGCGTTCATCGCCGGAGCAGCCCGGTAGGCCCCGGCATATAGGACCAGCAGCGACTCCGCCTGGCAGGCCAGGTCGGCCAGGCGGAGGGCCGGAACTCCGCCTGGCCACATGGCATCCAAGCTCATCTCACTGCGGTGACCTCGAAATTGTCCACGAAACCGCCTGATTGGAAAATCGGCGTAGGCGTTGCGGCTTGGTCGTAGCGTTCAGAGGTCCGAGGGGCTGGCTCCCGAACCGCCTGCCGGCCGTTCGCGGTCTGGCTTAATAACGAGGTGCCAGCCTGTCGGGTCTCGCCGTGGCGTGGCTCGTAAGAGGCGCGACGCCGATCCGGAATCAGGCATGCCCGCCACGGTCCTTCCCCCAGATGATGACGAAGGAGCGGGCTGATGGCAGCAGTGATGATCGGTGTTGATCCGCACAAGGCCTCGCACACGGCGGTGGCGATCGGCGCGGCCGAGGAGCCGCTGGGCGAGCTGCGGGTGCGCGCCTCGGCGGCCCAGGCCGAGCGGCTGGTGGCGTGGGCCGCGCCCTGGCCGGAACGGACCTGGGCAGTCGAGGGCGCCGGCGGCCTGGGCTACCTGCTGGCCCAGCAGCTGGTGGCCGCGGGCGAGCTGGTGCTCGATGTGCAGCCCAAGCTGGGCGCCCGGGTGCGGCTGCTGGCGACCGGGGCGAGTAACAAGAACGACCCCAACGACGCCCGCTCGGTCGCGATCGCGGCGCTGCGCTCGGCGGCCCCGCGGCCGGTGGCAGCCGAGAACCACGCGGCCGTGCTCAAGCTGTGGTCCAAGCGCCACCGTGACCTGGGCCGGGCACGCGGAACCAGGTCGCCTGCCGGCTGCACGCCGTGCTCTGCGAGCTGGTCCCCGGCGGCATCTCCAAGGAGATCACCGCAGGTAAGGCCGCTCATGTCCTGGAGGCGATCGAGCCGTCCGGTGCCGTTGCGCTGGCCCGCTGCGAGCTCGCCGCCGAGTTCCTCGATGACCTGCGCCGGATCGATGCCCAGATGCGCGACACCAAGAAGAAGCTGGCGCTGGCGGTCCGGGCATCAGGCACCACGCTCACCGGGATCTTCGGCGTCGGCCCGGTCATCGCCGCCACCATGATCGGCTACGTCGCCGACGTGTCCCGCTTCCCCAGCCGGGACCACTTCGCCGCCTACAACGGCACCGCGCCCATCGAGGTGTCGTCGGGGAACCGGAAGATCTACCGGCTGTCCCGGCGCGGGAACCGCCGCCTCAACCACGCCATCCACATGGCCGCGGTCACCCAGATCCGCCACCGCCACAGCGACGGCCGGGCCTACTACGACCGCAAGCTCGCCGAGGGCAAGACCCCCAAAGAAGCCCTCCGCTGCCTCAAACGGCGGGTCAGCGACGCCATCTACGCCCGCCTGCAGGCCGACGCCCGCCGGGCCGCCGCAGCGCCAGGACCAGGGGCCCGGGAGGGCAACCGGGGAACGACTCTGTCGCCAGCGCGGCCGGCTCACACCCCGGAAACCGGCTCTTCGGCCAAGCCACTCCCGAGCCCGCCACCACCCTACGACGCCCGGCCGGACACGCACGCACCCGTCCGGCACCAGCTCCGAAGAAAAACCGGAAAGGCTCTTGACACAAAGAGGCTTCGTTATGCACGGAAACGCCCTCTTCGATCTGGCTCGTTGGAGGCGCGCCTAACAGGATCTTCTGTTGCTCGCTATTCCTGGCGAATTCGCGGCGAAGTTTAGCGGCCTGGAATTGTATCGCCTGGTCACGAGCATTGTGAGACTGATCTGCGGCAGATCTTTGCGGCTGTCGGCAGGAGACTCGATGCTATGACAGGGCCGGGCACGGTGCTGTGGTCATTGGTCTGCGGCAGCGCCAGGTGTAGGTCGCACTGGTCGGCCGCGTGGACGTGGTGGCATATGTGCGTGAGGCAGTCCGGTGCGGCGACGCGTCCCGTGCGGGACGGGCCTCGATCCGGCCGCAGTCATATCTGTCCGCGGCGCGGCCATGCTGACCGCGACCGGTCAGGATGGGCGTCCAGCCGGAAGCACTGGCCCTATAAGGCGTGGAGCAGGTCGTAGGTGCAGTCCAGGCCGACCGCCATCTTCACGGCCTGTTCCTTGAATTCCGGAGTGTAATACTTTCCTTTCGCCATTTCCGCCGTCCCCTTTCAGGGGAGATCTTATTGATCTCCCTGTCCGGGAACTCGGGGGCACTTCAACTATTCATCTGGCTGTGGCGGGCGGGGTTCATATCGGCCGCGCTGACGGCTTG
>CAVPUY010000013.1:0-10242 GCA_963709075.1 uncultured Actinomycetes bacterium | reverse complement strand
ATGATCGAGCGCTACGTGCTGGGTCTCGAAGAGATCGACAAGACGCAGGTCGCGCTCGTTGGCGGCAAGGGCGCGCACCTGGGGGAGCTTTCGCGGATCGAAGGCATTCACGTGCCGGCCGGCTTCTGCGTGACGACGGACGCCTTCCGGCGGATCATGACAACAGTGCCCTGGATCGACGATCAGCTCGACCGGCTGTCGCGCCCGGACCCGGACGACCGGGAGGCGATCCGCGCGCTCAGCGCGGAGATCCGCCGAACCCTCGAAGGCATCGCCATCCCTGACGATCTGGCGGTGGCGATCACCCGCTCGATCGCCCGGCTCGGCGAGCAAGCTGCCTACGCCGTGCGATCCAGCGCGACGGCGGAGGACTTGCCGACGGCCTCGTTCGCGGGCCAGCAGGACACGTACCTGAACGTCGTGGGGTCGGCTGCGATCCTCAAGCATGTCAGCCGGTGCTGGGCCTCCCTGTTCACCGAGCGGGCCGTGACCTATCGCCTGCGGAACGGCTTCGACCACCGGACGGTCCACATGGCCGTGGTCGTGCAGCAGATGGTCTTCCCGGATGCGGCCGGCATCCTGTTCACGGCCGACCCCGTCACGGGCAACCGGAAGGTCGCCTCCGTGGAGGCCAGCTTCGGCCTCGGTGAGGCCCTGGTCGCCGGCCTGGTGAACCCGGATGTCTTCAAGGTGCGCGACGGCGAGGTCGTCGCCAAGGCGATCGCCGCCAAACAGCTTGCGATCCACGCCTCGCCGGCTGGCGGGACGCAGGAACAGGCGATCGACCCGCAGCGGCAGGACCAGCCGGCGTTGACGGATGCGCAGGTCGTGCGGCTCGCGCGGCTCGGCCGGCGGATCGAAGCGCACTTCGGCCGCCCCCAGGACATCGAATGGTGCCTGGTCGATGATGGCTTCCAGGTCGTCCAGAGCCGGCCGATCACCACGCTATTCCCCATCCCCGAGTCCGGTGACCGGGCCAACCACGTCTACGTCTCCGTCGGTCATCAGCAGATGATGACCGACCCCATGAAGCCCCTCGGGCTGTCCTTCTGGCAGATGACGACCCCCGCGCCCATGGCCGAGGCGGGCGGCCGCCTGTTCGTCGACGTCACCCAGAGGCTGGCCTCGCCGGCGAGCCGCGACGGCCTCCTGGAGGCCCTGGGGAGATCCGATCCGCTGACCGGGGACGCGCTGCAGACCATCCTCGAGCGCGACGGCTTCATCCGGCCGCTCCCTGACGAGGGCCCGCCCGGGCCGCTGTCTGGCGGCGTGCCAGCTCCGATCGAGACCGATCCGGCCATCGTCACCGAGCTGATCGGGCGCAGCCAGGCATCAATCGCCGCCTCCGAACGCGATATCCGGACGAAGTCCGGAGAGGCGCTGCTCGACTTCATCCAGGCGGACATCCAGGAGCTGAAGCGGATCCTGTTCGATCCGCAGAGCCATCAGGTGTTCATGTCGGCGATGGAGGCCGCGTGGTGGCTCAACGATCAGCTGCAGGCGTGGCTCGGCGAGAAGAACGCGGCTGACACGCTCACGCAGTCCGTTCCCCATAACGTCACATCGGAGATGGGGCTGGCGCTCTTGGACGTCGCGGACGTGATCCGCCCGCATCCGGACGTGGTGGCGTTTCTGCACCACGTCGAGGACGAGGGTTTCCTGGACGAGATGACCAAGCTCTCGGGCGGGCGGGAAGCGCGAGACGCCATCGAGGCGTGGCTCGAAAAGTACGGCATGCGCTGCGTCGGCGAGATCGATATCACGCGGCCGCGTTGGAGCGAGCGCCCCTCCACGCTCGTGCCCGTGATCCTCGGCAACATCAAGAACTTCGAGCCGGGCGCCGGCGCGCGGCGCTTCGAGCAAGGGCGGCAGGAGGCACGGGCGAAGGAACAGGACGTGCTGGAGCGCTTGCGGGCCCTGCCGGACGGGGAGCGGAAGGCCGAGGAAACCAAACGGATGATCTGATCGCGTCCGGACGTTCATCGGGTACCGGGAGTATCCGAAGTACGGCATGGTCAGTCGCTACTTCGTGTACAAGCAGGCCTTGCTGGACGAGGCCGAGCGCCTGGTGCGGGCCGGCGTGCTTGGTGAGAAGGAAGACATCTTCTTCCTGAGGTTCGCCGAACTTCACGACGTCGTGCATATGAACCAGGGAGATGACGAGCTCATCCGTCGGCGCAAGGAGGCGTTCAGGTCATATCGAGCGCTCACGCCACCCCGGGTGCTCACGTCGGATGGCGAGGCCGTGGCCGGAGCGTACCGACGCGACGATCTGCCAGCCGGCGCGCTGGTCGGCCTGCCGGTTTCTGCCGGGACCGTCGAAGGGCGGGCCCGCGTCATCCTGGACATGGCAGAGGCCGATCTCGAACCGGGCGACATCCTGGTCACGGCTCATACGGACCCCAGCTGGTCGCCCCTGTTCGTCGCGATCACGGGCCTGGTGACGGAGGTCGGGGGCCTGATGACCCATGGCGCGGTGATCGCACGGGAGTACGGCCTGCCGGCCGTCGTCGGTGTGGTAGACGCCACCCGGCTGATCCCCGATGGGCAGCGGATCCGCGTGCACGGAACGGACGGCTACATCGAGATCCTGCCTTAGGCGACCACCGTCAACCGGTGCAGCGGCGGCTGGTCCCTGACGGCCGCAACACCCAGCGCTCGCCGCCGTACGGTGTGCCCCGCCCGCCTCACGCACCCTGCCCGTCTCACGCGCCCCGCCACTCACGCTCCCCGCGGACCCCGGCCGCCCCGCCACCGCCCGGCAAACGACAACGATGGACCATCAATGCCGGCCCAGCAGCATCAACGCGACATCGTGCCGGAAAGGACCCGCGCGGTGAGGACCCCTGCGCATCACGAGCCGCTGCCATCACGGCGGCAGCCGCCACAGCGCGGATAACGGCCCGCACTCACCCGCGCCGTAACAGCAGCGACCGGTGATGCACGCGCCCGGCCCGGGACCTGCAGCGGCGCAGGGCGATGATGCCGGCTGCTCCGGCGGGCATGGAACCCTAGAGCGTTGCCCGAGGTTAGTATGCCGAGTATTATGCTCGACATGATGCTTGGCATAGTGATGGCATGAGCATCCCGCACTTCCTCCTGGCGCTGCTAGCCGAAGGACCCAAGTACGGGCTGCAGCTGCGGGAGGAATTCGAGGCCGGGAGCGGTGAGGTGTGGCCGCTGAACGTGGGTCAGGTGTACAAGACCCTGGGCCGGCTGGAACGTGACGGGCTGGCTGAATCCGACGGTAGCGGGCCAGACGGCCCGCAGAAGCGGTTCCGGATCACGCCCCGCGGCGAGGAGGCGCTGGCCGCCTGGCTGCGCACGCCGCCGGACCTGACCTCCCCGCCCCGCGACGAACTGGTGATGAAGGTGCTGGTGGCCGTGCGGGTGCCCGGTACCGACGCGCATGAGGTGATCCAGGCGCACCGCCTGTACCTGGTCGAGCTGATGCAGCAGTGGACGAGGCTGAAAGAGGGCGAGGCCCGGGATGATCTGAGCCTGGCGCTGGTGGTGGATGCCGAGTTGTTCCGGCTGGATGCGGCGACCCGGTGGCTGGATGCCGCCGATACGAGGCTCAAGCGGGCCGCTGCCGAGCCTTCCCGGGCCGTCCCCGTCTCTGCTCCGGTTCCGCAGCTTCGCCGGCTGGGGGCACGGCGGTGAGCCGGCCGGTACCGGGCGGGGAAGGCGCCAGGGAAGGCGGCGGCGCGGCGATGAGCGTGCTGCAGCTGCGCGGCGTGTCCAAGACCTACGGTCAGGAGCAGGCCAGGGTGCACGCGCTTACCGGGGTGGACCTGTCCGTGCAGGCCGGTGAGATGGTGGCGGTGATGGGGCCCAGCGGGTCGGGCAAGTCCACGCTGCTGACCATCGCCGGGAGCCTGGAGGAACCCACCAGCGGGGACGTGCTGGTCTGCGGCATGGCGCTGGCGGGGATGCCGCGGGGCCGCAAGGCCCGGCTGCGGCGCCGGGTGATCGGGTACGTGTTCCAGGATTTCAATCTGCTGCCCGGGCTGACCGCCATCGAGAACGCCGCCTTGCCGCTGGAACTGGACGGCGTCGCGGTGCCGAAGGCGCGCGCGGCCGGGCGGGCCGCGCTGGAGGCGCTCGGCGTGGCTGACCGGGCCGGCCGGTTCCCCGATCAGCTGTCCGGCGGCGAGCGGCAGCGGGTCGCCATCGCCCGCGCGGTGGTGGGGGACCGCCGCCTGCTGCTGGCCGACGAGCCGTCCGGCGCCCTGGACTCGGTGAACGCGGACGAGGTGATGCGGCTGCTGCACGAGGCATGCGCGGCAAGTGGACAACTATGCGTCTGGCCTGCACGCCCACTACGTGCTGCCGCTGGAGACGACCGACGTCAGCCTGTACCAGGCGGGCACGCCGGGCCCGCACGACCACTTCAACGGCTCCGTGTACGTCGCCACCCCGCAACTGCTCGCCGCGTACGGCATCAAGGCCAGCCAGATCAGCCCGGGCACCGACATCCTCACCATGCCTACCAGGTGACGGTCGAGACCAGGTCCGATGCGCCGAGTCTCGGCGAGTTCGCCGACGGCGCCACCGCGCTCGGTATCGTCATCGCGTTCGGCGTGCTGGCCGCGTCCGTCGGCCTGATCCGCAGCGAGACCGCGCGGGACCTGCGCACGCTCACCGCGGCCGGCGCCGGGGCCGGGACGCGGCGGATGATCACCGCGGCCACCGCCGCCGCCCTGGGCCTGCTCGGCGCGGTCCTCGGCATGGCCAGCGCGGTGGTCGCCGTGCTGGCGTGGGCGCACAGCAGCCTGTCCGCCATGGTCGGCGACGTGCCACTGAGTGACGTGCTGATCCTGCTGGCCGGGCTGCCGCTGGTCGCCGCGGCCGGCGGCTGGCTGCTGGCCGGCCGCGAGCCGGAGGTCATCGCGAGGCAGCCGCTGGACTGACCACCGTCCGTTCGGTCCAAGGTCTTTAGTCCGAACGGACGGTGGTGCTTCGCCCAGTCTCACCGGCACGGGCGAGACGGGTTCACCGCACGGCCTGGCGGGTCTTGGCCGCGGACGGCGTCCGGGGCTTGTCCGCGTGACTCGGCCACCAGGCGCGGCGCCCGATGAGCGCGGTCAGGCTGGGCGAGAAGAACATGGCCATCACGAACGCGGCCAGCGCGATACCGCAGGACACGGCGAACCCGATCTGGGACAAGATGGTGTTCCCGGCCAGGGTCAGCGAGGCGAACGTGCCCGCCAGGATCAGCCCGGCCGCGCCGATGGCCGGCCCGGCGTGCCGGAGCGCGCTGGCGGCGGCCTGCCGCGGGTCCATGCCCTCCTTCGCCTGCTCGCGCAGCCGCGCGATCATCAAGATGTTGTAGTCGGTGCCCAGCGCCACCACGAACAGGTACATGTATACCGGCAGCAGGAACACCAGCCCGGCCTGGCCGCGCAGGTGCTGGAACACCAGCACGCTGGCCCCCAGGGTGGCGCCGAACCCGAGCCCGACCGAGGCCATCAGGTACCATGGCGCGACCACGCTGCGCAGCAGCAGCCCCAGGATGAGCAAGATGATGACCGCCGCGGCCGGGAACACCACCGCGTAGTCGTGGTTGACCGCGCGCTGGATGTCGGCGAATACCGACGTCGTGCCGCCGACCAGCGCATACGTGCCCGCAGGCGCGGCCGCGTGGGCCTCTGGCACCAGCGTGTTCTTCATCGCGTTCACCGCGGCCGTGGACTGCGGGTCATACGAGAGCGTCACCGTGTAGTCAGCGGTCGCCCGGTCCGCGCTCAGCTTGGGTGCCGCCACCGCGCCGACGCCGGGCAGGGTCTTCAGCTTGGCGCCGTAGGCGGCCAGGTCCGCGGCGGGCAGCGGCCGGCCGGCGGTGGCGTGCAGGAGCACGTCGGTCGGGTCGGTCGCGCCCGGCGGCAGCCCCTTCTCCAGGGTACGCAGCGCGGTGTGCGATTCGGCGCTGGCCGGGATGCCCGCCGAGGACAGGTCGAAGGTCGGCTTGTACCCGAACGCGCCGATGGTCAGGGCGATGAGCACCAGCCCGGAGACGGCCGCGAAGACGCCGGCCAGGCGCCCGAGGGCGCGGCCGATGGCGGTGAACCGGGCGGCCTTCGGCTCCCGCCGCCACGACTTGGACGGCCAGAACACCCGCGGGCCGAGCAGCGATGCCACCGCCGGGATCAGCGTCAGCCCGGCGATCAGCGTGACCGCGACCGCGATCGCCAGCGCCGGGCCCATCGACCGCAGCACGCTCAGCGTGGACAGCAGCAGCGCCAGGAACGCGGCGATGACCACCCCGGCCGCCGAGGCGATCACCTCGCCGACCCGGGTGACGGCGCTGACCATCGCCTGCTTGGCGTCCTCGCCGGCCCGCAGCCGCTCCCGGTAGCGGAACATCAGGAACAAGATGTAGTCGGTGCCGATGCCGAACAGCACGACGATGAGGATGGTGGAGATCGAGCTGTCGGCGTTGAGGTGCAGCGCCTTGTTGACGTCGCTGATCAGGCCGGTCGCGACCTGGGAGACCAGCGCGATCACGACCAGCGGCAGCAGCGCGATGACCGGGCTGCGGAAGATCACCAGCAGCAGCACCAGGATCAGCGCGAGCGTGGCGAGCAGGACGATCTGCTGGGCCCGGTTGCTGGACTGCTGGCTGTCGAGTTGCTGGGCCGCCGACCCGGTGACGCCCTCGGTCAGCCCGGTCCCGGCCATCAGCGGCTTGATGTCCGCCCGCAGCACCTTGACCGCGTCGCCGCCCGCCGTGCTCGAGCCGTTGACGACGCTGTCGGGCATGGCGACCAGCGCCGTCTGCACCAGGCGGTTCGGCGACGGGGCACCGGCCGTGATGCCCGTGATGTTGGGAATGTGCCTGCTGCCTAGCGACCTGGCGATCGCGGCGATCCTCGCCGAGTCGGCGCCGGTCAGCCGGCCGCCCTCGGCGCGGGCGAACACGATGACGGCCGCGGCGCTGGTCACGTGGCCTGCCTGCGGAAACGCCTGGTCCTGCAGGTTCGCGGCCCGGATCGACTCGTAACTGCCCGGCAGGAAGCTGCTTTCGCTGGCCGTGGTCGGCAGGCCAGGCGAGGTGGCGATCACCGCGACCGCGGCGATGACCCACAGCGCTATCACCCGCCACGGGTGGCGGACCACGGCCCGTCCGAGCCAGGCGAACGGGCCCCGGCCTGTGTAGGCCGGCCTGCCTTCGCCGTCTGCCGCACGGCGGACCGCGGTGTCGGCCGCATATGCGTGTTTGTTGCTTACCATGTCTCTTCCTCGGTGTGTCTTGCTGAAGTCCGGGCCGTCCAGATCCCGCCGGCGATCGCGCGAGCCTTGCTGACCGGTCCTCCAGGTGGGTCGTGAGCTCCCGCCCCGTATCATCGAGGATCGCGGTAAGGCAGGGCGGCGCGCGTCGGGCAAACGCCTAAGATCTGGCCCCGGCCGGTCCTTAGATTCCGGCGCGGCCTGACCGTGAGCATTCTGGTCCTCCTGTCGGTGCGTGTTTCGTCCTCCGCACGCTAAGAAGTTCCGGCGGGCCAGGCGTCACCCGAAAGTGGACATGCCAGGTGGAATCTTCCGCGGCGGCAGCGGCACCAAGGTGCGGCCTGGCCGGCTTGCGACGGGCCGAGTGCCGGTCAGCGGATCAGGCTCAGCTCACGGGCGCGGGCGACGGCCTCGGTGCGGTTGGCCGCGCCGAGCTTATCCAGGACGTGGCTGACATGCTTTTTTACCGTGTCCAGGGTGACGACGAGCTCGCCGGCGATGGACTGGTTCGACCGGCCCGCCGCCAGCATGGTCAGGACCTCCAGTTCGCGGCTGGTCAGCGGATCGACGATGCCGGGCGCCGCGGCGGTGTCCCGGCCTGGTCCTGGCGCGGTCGGCCCGGCGCGGAAGGCGCGCTGCAGCCGGGCCAGGTAGCCAAGCGGGATGTCCGCGGCCGCCTGGCCGGCCCGTTGGGCCGCGACGAGCCGGCCGAGCAGCGCAGCCATCGGCGCCCCCTCGTCGGCGAAGACCCGGACGTAGCCCTGCGTGCAGGCCAGCAGGAGCGTCCCGGCCAGGACGGTGACCGCGCTTGCTTCCTCGTCGCTGGCCGCCAGCGCCAGCGCCCGCAGCGCGCCGATCTCGATGAGGCTGCCGGCCCGGTCCTGGGCCGCTGCCGCCGCGTGCAACCGGTCAAGCAGGGACAGCGCCCGGCCGGGCTGGTCCTGGGCCAGCAGCACCCGGGCCAGGAGCAGCTGCTCGGGTTCGTGCGGATAATCAGCGTCGTCGGCCGGATCGGCGCCTTGGTCCTGAGTGAAGCGGACGGCCTGGTGCAGGTCGCCCTGAGCCAGCAGCAGCTGCGCGCGCAGCGCGGGGACGGGGTTCAGCAAGCCGGCCGGGCTCGGCGACGCCTGCCCGGCCTGGTCGACCGCCTCCAGCGCGCCGGCCGGATCGCCGGTGGCCTGGCGGATCCGCGCCAGCGTGGCCAGGCCGGCAGCCAGCGGCGCCGTGTAGACGAACTGACGGCATAGCACGATGCCGTCGGTGACGTGGCGGAGCGCTGTGTCGAGCTCGTTTCGCTGGTAGGCCACCTCGGCCAGGCACACATGCGCAGGGCCGGCCGCGGCCAGGGGAGCATGGCCGGGTTCGGCGGCGGTTTCCAGCGCCTGCAGGCAGGTCTGGACGGCCGCATCCAGGCGGCCCTGGGCCCTCTGGACCTGAGCCAGGTGATACGTGCTCCATGAGGTCACGGTGTGCTGGCCGGTCGCCCGCCACCCGGCGGTGCTGGACACGAATACGCGCTCGGCCTCCGCGAGCCGCCCGCGCAGCCTCTCGCCGGCCGCCAGATTCCACCGCGCGATCAGCCCCAGCAGCCCCTCGTCCCCACCGAGCTCGGCCATCGCCAGGGAAGCGAATGCGACCGTGGCCTCGGCGTCACCGCGAAGCTGGCCGAGATAGCTCCGTTGCAGCGCAATCAGCGCGGGTACGTTCACCATCAAGCTGCGAGCCCGGCCGACAGTAGGCTCAAATGGCTCGTCGGCCCAGCCTGGGGACGCTCGCTCGGCCGCATTGAGCAGCGGCCCCACCGCCTCCAGCCGGCCCCGGTAGGACGCCAGGAAAGACTGCGCCAGCAGCAGCCGGGGCCGGGACCGGGCCAGCTCACCGGGCAGCGCCGAGATCCAGCGCTGAATCGTCGCACCTTCGCCGCGGAGATAGAAGACCGCGTCGAAATGCTGCTCTACCAGCCCGGCGGCCCAGGTCGGCTCTCCTGCGGCGACCGCGTGCACGATCGCCTCATCGGCCAGCCTGCGCTGCTCGTACCAAGCGGCCGCGTTATGGTGCAGCTGCGCCGCCCGCCCGGGCTGGTCTTGCTGCAGGCGGGCGCGGAGCAGGTCGGCGAACAGGTGGTGGTAGCGCCACCAGACGCGCACCTCATCCAGCGGCACCAGGAACAGTCCCGCCCGCTCGACCTGCTCCAGCAGCGCCTGGCTGCCGGCGCGGCCGGTCACCGCGTCACACAGCGGGCCGGACAGGCGCTCGAGCACCGATGTCTCCAGCAGGAACGTGCGCACCTGCGCGCTTTGCCGCTCGAGTACCTCCCCGGCCAGGTAGTCCAGCACGTAGCGGTGGCTGCCGGTGAACGCCGCCACGAAGGCGGCCACGTCGTGCTGCCCGCGCAGCGACAGGCCGGCTAGCTGCAGTCCCGCCGCCCACCCTTCGGTCGTTTCGGCCAGCGCCGCCGCGGCCGCGGCGGGCAGGGCGACGCCGGACCCGGCCGCCACCTGCTGAAGCAGCGCAGCCGCCTCGCCCGGCGTGAACCGCAGCTCGGCGGCACGCACCTCAGCCAGCTGGCCGAGGGCCCGCAGCCGGGCCAGTGCCAGCGGCGGGTCACTGCGGCTGGCCAGCACCATGCCGAGCCCGGCCGGCCGGTGCTGCAGCAAGAACCCGAGCGATTCGTGCACCGGCGGGGAGCCGATCACGTGGTAATCGTCGAGGACCAGGAGCGCCTCATCCGCGGCTGGCTGGGTGGCCAGCTCGTTGATCAGGGCCGTGACCAGGCCCTCGAACGACGACGGCGCGGGCGGGCCGAGTAGCGGCGCCACCCTGTCGCCGATGCCGGGGCGCGCTTGGTCCAGGGCGGCTACCGTGTGCCGCCAGAACCGGGCCGGGTCGTTATCCCCCGCGTCCAGGGACAGCCACCCGGCCGGATGCTTGCCACGGCGGGCCCAGTCCGCCAGGGCGACCGTCTTGCCGTATCCGGCAGGCGCGCAGACCAGGACCAGCCCCCGGGCCAGG
>CAVPUY010000012.1:0-119776 GCA_963709075.1 uncultured Actinomycetes bacterium | reverse complement strand
CCCGGACCCACCCGTACCTGACCGCGCGGATGCTGGCCCGCACGCCGATACTGGCCTCAGTCGGGCACTGCGCGGCATTGCACCATGAGCGGCTGGATGGTTCGGGATACCCGCACGGCCTGCGGGCGGACGCGATCTCGCTGCCAGCCCGGATCCTGGGCGCGGCGGACGTCTACAACGCCCTGCGCCAGCCCCGCCCGCACCGCCCGGCGTTCGGCGCCATTGACGCTGAACACACGTTGCGCGACGAGGTACGGCAGGCCGCTCGACGGCGATGCAGTCCAGGCGGTACTCAAGGCCGCGGGCCACCGGCCCCGCCGCCGGGCAGGCTTGCCGGCCGGGCTGACGGCGCGCGAGGCCGAGGTGCTCATACGGCTGGGCCAGGGACGGTCCAACCCCCAGATCGCCGCCGAGCTGCACGTCAGCCGCAAGACAGTATCCACGCACCTCGAGCACATCTACGCCAAGCTGGGAGTGAAGACCCGGACTGAGGCTGCCCTGTTCGCCATGCGCCACGGCCTCATCGGGGCAGTCGGCGAGCCCGGAACCTGACGAAAAGATCGGGCAGTTACCCGATTCGCTCCCGCCAATGGATCCGTAGAACGGATCCATGACCACAGCAGCACAGAACCACAGCGCGTCTCACGAGGTACCCCAGTTCGCTGTCGCGGGTGCGTTCCTGGAGGGCCTCGCTGCTCAGGACTTCAACCGGCTCGATGACGCGCTGAGCGCCGACTCCGTACTCCGCGCCTTGCTGCCCCGAGGCTTCAAGGAGTGGACCGGCGCCGACGTGATCGCCGGCCAGTTCGCTCGCTGGTTCGGGGACACCGAGGACTTCGAGCTCGTCGAGGCGACTGTCGGTGACGTCGCTGGCCGCCTGCATCTGCACTGGCGGCTCCGGCTGAGAGCAGAGCGGCTCGGTAACGCCTGGTTCACCGTCGAGCAGCAGGCCTACGCCGACGCCGCCGCCGGCGGCGCGCATCGCCCGGCTGGACCTCCTCTGCACGGGCTACCGGCCGGAGGCCGACAATGGCTGACACCCTGGCCACCTGGGGTGGCTGGGAGCCGGCGATCCGCGACGACCCGTTCGATCACTTCGCCGAAGCCCGAGCCAGGTGCCCGGTCCAGAGGGCGCGCCTGGCCGACGGTCACCCCGCCTGGATCGTGCTCGGCTACGATGCGGCCCGGCAGGCACTGGCCGACCCGCGCATCTCCAAGGACATGCTCGCGGCCTTGCAAGACAGTGGCGACGTCGTCGCTGAAGGCCTGCCCGGACCGGAGTTCTCCCGGCACATGCTTAACGTCGACCCGCCCGACCACACCCGGCTGCGGCGGCTCGTGTCCCGTGCCTTCGTTCCCTCCCGGATCGCCGCACTGGAGCCGGCCATCCGGGCAATCGCCGACAAACTCCTCGACGACCTGGAAACCGCTGGCCCTGATGCGACCGTTGACCTGGTCGAGGGCTACGCGCACCCGCTGCCTTTCCGGGTGATCGGCGAACTGCTCGGAATCCCGGCAGCCGACCGCGCGCGGCTGCACGCCTGGTTCCAGGTGCTCCTGACCGGGTGGGCCGGCGATCCGCCCCCAGAGGCGGTCGAGGCCTCGGACGGCATCGTTGCCTACCTGCGCGAACTGGTCGATGCCAAGCGCAATAGCCCGGCCGACGATCTGGTCAGCGTGCTGGTCGCCGCCGAAGACGACGCGCTCACCACGCAAGAGCTTCTGTCGAGCTTGTTCCAGCTCGTGGTTGCTGGTCACGACACCACGGCCAGCCTCATCGGCAATGGCGTGGTAGCCCTGCTCGATCACCCCGGCCAGCTCGAAGCGCTGCTTTCCGATCTCGGGCAGCTTCCCGCTGCGATCGAAGAGCTCATCCGGTTCACTGCCCCTGTCCCCCATGCCACGTTCCGCATGACAACCGAGCCGGTGAGTCTCGACGGCGTCGAGGTCCCCGGCCGCGAGCAGGTGCTGGTCTGCCTTGGCTCGGCTAACCGGGATCCTTATCGCTTCCCGGCGCCCGACGCATTCGACATAGGCCGCAGCAAGACGCCGAACCTCGGCTTCGGCCACGGGTTCCATTACTGCCTGGGCGCGCCTCTGGCCCGGCTCGAAGCCCGAGTGGCATTCGAGGTCTTGCTCGACCGCCACCCACGACTGCGGCTCGCCGTCGATCGTGACGCCCTCGCCTGGGCGCATGGCGACGGCCTGGTGTTGCGCGGCCTCGTTTCACTCCCCGTAGTGCTCGGCGCCAGCCGGCGTCAGAGATAAGCCAGCCCGTTCCCTCGACATCAAGGAGACAACGATGACCATCACCGACAGCCCGATCGACAATGGAGTAAACGTCCAAGCCCTGCTCGGGGCGCGGGAAGCGCTGTCCGCCGCGCCGGAACACGCGCAGTTCACCTGGCGGGCCAGCTGCACCTGGCGCAACGGCACCCACAGCCGGTCCACTGTCACCGGCTTCTCCGGCCTCGGCGCAGAGCAACAGCACCGCACCACCTACGAGTTCGACGTCGACCACCCCGAGTGCTTCGCCTCCGACGACAACGGCGCCACGCCGGTCGAGTACGTCCTGGTTGGCCTCGTCGGCTGCCTGACCGCAGGCATCGCCTCGGTCGCCCAGTTCCGCGGGATCCAGCTCCGGTCGGTCACCGGCACGATCGAAGGCGACATGAACATCCTCGGCATCCTCGGCGCCGACCCTGAGGCCCGCAACGGCTTCGAAGGCGTCACCGTCCGGTTCAGCATCGACGCCGACGCGTCCCGTGACGACCTCCAGGCACTAATCGCTCAGTCACAGAAGCGCTCAGCAGTCTTCGACATCGTGACCAATCCGACGAACGTGCTCGTCGAGCTGGCCTGACCAGCATCCTGGACCCCTGCATGACGCACACCACGGCCGTGATCGTCGGTGCCGGGCACGCCAGCCTCGCCATGAGCCGCCGCCTCACCGAGCGCTCGATCGAGCATGTCGTACTCGAGCGCGGTGAGGTGGCGAACTCGTGGCGCACCCAGCGCTGGCCGAGCCTCCGCCTGCTCACCCCGAACTGGCTGACACGCCTTCCAGGGCACGACTACGCCGGCGACGACCCCGACGGCTTCATGCCGCTCGCCGACGTCGTCGCCACCCTGACTCGGTACGCCCGCCTCGTCGCCGCGCCGGTGCGCACCGGCACGACTGTCCAGGCCGTGCGCTCGGCTTCAGAGGGCTTCGAGATCCGGACCAACGACGATGTCCTCTGCGCCCGGGCAGTGGTACTGGCGACCGGGGCATGCAACCTGCCGGCGATACCCCGCATCGCCGACGCAATCCCTTCGTCGATGATGACGCTCACGCCGCTCACCTATCGCGATCCCGGCCAGCTCCCCGACGGCGGAGTCCTCGTAGTCGGCGCATCAGCCACCGGCGTCCAGCTCGCCGAGGAGATCCACCAGTCCGGACACCCCGTGACCATCGCCGTCGGCGAGCACGTCCGGCTGCCCCGCACCTACCGCAGCCGCGACATCTTCTGGTGGCTGGAAGCAACGGGCCTGCTAGCCGAACGTTATGACGAGATCGACGACCTCACTCGCGCCCGCCACCTGCCATCGCCACAGCTCACCGGAACCTCCCAGACCTCGATCAGCGACCTCAACCGGCTCGCGGCACGGGGAGTCCGCATCGCGGGTCGCCTCGGCCGCATCACGCACGGCCTGGCCCAGTTCTCAGGATCGCTGCCCAACATTTGCTCCCTCGCCGACCTGAAAATGAACCGTTTCCTGAGCCGGGCCGATGAATGGGCCACGGCGACAGGGATCGACGACGAACTCCCGCCACCCCACCGCTTCGCACCCACCCATGTCAAAGTCCAGGCACCGCTCGAGCTCGACCTGACCAGCCGGGAAATCAGAACCGTGCTATGGGCGACCGGCTTCCGGCCCGACCACTCCTGGCTTGAGATCCCCGGAGCGCGTAACAACGCCGGCCACCTGGACCACCACGGGGGCGTGATCACCAGCGCCCCCGGACTCTACGTTCTCGGCATGCCGGTGCTTCGCACCCGCGCCTCCACCTACATCCACGGCGCAGCCACCGACACCGAAGCCATCGCCGACCACCTCCGCTGCTTCCTTGGCAGCCAGCGCCGATGAGAGCCGTGACGACAACCAGGCCTGCAACAGCCGCCAGCCACCGCCCACCTGTGCCCCGTCCAATACAGGATCTGGCCCACCTCTAGCCGGGCACGTCTAAGCCGTGCCTATGGCGTACCCACAGGTCAGGTCATGATCATGACGTGTCCGAGGGTGGACTTGAACCATTTGCCTACGCGCAAGTCTTGTCGGCCGAGTTCGCTATCTAGGGCCGGTCATGACAGCTGGGGGCGGACATGTGGATCAGGCGGACGACGACTGGGTACGTCGGACTGCTTGGGGGCTATCCCGGTCCGGGTCGTCCCGATGCCCGAGCCGGCTCGCAGGACGAGCAGGTCGAGGGTATCGATGACCGGGCCTGGCTGGGTCGCGGCGGCAGCGCGGAGCCTGGCCAGGCCTGCTTGGTAGGCATCGTCGGTGATGAGCATGAGCGGGGTGTGCGCTTCACGCTGCGCGGTGGCGGCTATGGCGGCGAGTGAGGGGGCGGTCACCTGGCGGACCGGTTGCAGGGTCACGTAGCTGAAGCCTGCTGCGGCGAATGCCGTGCGCACACTGGTGACGCTGGGGAAGGTGTCCAGGGCTGCGGCGGCCTCAGGCCAGTAGCGGAACAGCCCGATGCCGTGGTGACGGCCCGGGAACGCGCTGCGGATGAGCACGGGGGCGGCGGGGCGGAGTACCCGGTGAAGCTCGCGGGAAGCGGCGGGAAGGTCGGGCAGGTGATGGATGACGGTGGATAGCCAGGCACCGTCCATGGTCGCGGAGGCGAGCGGCAGCCCGGTGGCATGCCCTGCGATCATGGCCGGCCAGCGGGAGCGGGCACGCATGGCTGCGGAGGGCTCGACAGCTACGACGCTTATGCCGTACCAGCCGGCCAGGGTGGCGGCCCAGCTGCCGGTGCCAGCGCCCAGGTCGAGCAGCCGCATGCCGGGACGGGGGGCCAGGTGTCGGGCAATCGCGGCGCGCCATTCGCTCAGGGCGCCTGGCGGGAGCTCGCGGGAGGCATGGAATGCCTCGGCCACGGCATCGTTGTAGTCGATCCGGGCCATGGTCTAGCTGGCCTGCCCTGCGGCGTAGCTGGCGATCTCGATGAGGTTTCCGTCGGGGTCGCGGATGTAGATGCTGGTGATCGGGCCTCGGGCGCCGGTGCGCGGTGCCGGGCCGTCCTCGACCGGCACGTTTTCGGCATCGAGATGGGCGAGGACTTCCCCGGGTGGACTCGTGGTGATCAGGCACAGGTCCGCGCTGCCCCGCGTGGGCCGGGCGGCGTGCGGGATGATCTCCTGCCCGGCCTGATGCAGGTTGATCTTGCTAGTGCCGAATTCCAGGGCGCGGCGCCCGGCGCCGAAGATGACCGGGCGCATGCCCAGCACCCGCTGGTAGAAGCCAGCAGTCTGATCCAGGTCGGTGACGGTCAGGACTAGGTGGTCCAGGCGGGTGAGGGCGACAGGTGACATCTGCTCTCCATGCTCGATCCGCCCGCTACGGTCAGTGCCGGGCTGCTGGCTCCAGGCCTGCCAGGCAGCACCGGTGAGCCGCTGCCTGGTGCCGGCGAAGAACTGCCGTAGCGCCGCGCCATGCCGGGCGGCCATAGCCGGGCTGTGCCGGATCACATCGAGTTCGTTAGCGGCAGTCAGCTCGGTGAAGGCGCGGATAGCCGGCTCTGGCGGCGTGTGCGTGCGGCCGGTGAACCGGTCCCGGAAGGACCCTGTCCGGGCTCCGTGAGGGCTGGGTACACAGCCGCCCGGTCACAGCTGCCGTATAGGTAGACCAGTGACTCCGCCCGGGCGCCGGCGATCGCGCTGAGGACGGGGCGCTCGTCTGGCCCGAGCAGCGGGTGAGGGAAACCGGCCGTGCCGTAGCAGGCATGGCACAGTCCGGCCACCTGCAGCTCCTCGCCGGCTCCCCATTCCGCGAGCAACGCGGCGACGCGGACCAGATGCCCATACAGGGTTCCACCGGGGTGGGGCAGCTGGTCGGCTCCGTGGTCCAGCAGGAACTCCTGGATCCGCCGTGATTCGGGCCTCACGTCACTAGTTATACTCGTGACGTGAGGCTTCTGGCAATCCCTGACAGTGAGCCGTCGGCGGAGGAATTGCGGTTCATCTTCCGGTCCGGGCGGTTGAGCCTGGCGTTCTGCGCGACCGTCGGCGAGCGGTGGCGCCGCGGCTTCGAACGGCTGCTCACCCCCGGCCACCTCGCCCGCTGGTATGCCGAGGCCTCCGTGACGAGCCTTCCCGTCCCGGTGACCGGACCGGACCTGGCTGAAGCGCGGGCAGTGCGCGAAGCGGTCTACCGCACCGCCAAGGCGCTCCTCGGCGGACAGCCACCGGCCGGCGCTGACGAGGAGATCATCAACCAGGCGGCGTCGGCGCCACCGCCGGTCCCGCGCATGGACCAGGGCGCGGTGCTGCTGGCCACGGCACCGCCGGATCCGGCGGCCAGCGCTCTGAGCGCGGTGGCCCGTGATGCCATCGGCCTGTTCACCACCGCCAGCGCCCGGCGGCTGCGCGAGTGCGCCAGCCCCGAGTGCGGCCTGCTGTTCCTGGACCTCAGCCGCCCCGGCCGCCGCCGCTGGTGTTCCAGCAACGCCTGCGGCGGCAAAGCACGCGCCGCCGCCTACCGGCAGCGCCGACAGCCCCCCGCCGGAACCCGCTGACCGTTACGGGTGCAGAACTGGCCTTTCTGCGAACGGAAATTACTGCGGGTCGGCCCAGCCTTGACGCGTACTAAATCAGCGGTATGTGCTCGCTACCGTGGCCATGCAAACGGCTTCGTATGAGGGTTGCTTCTCACTGCCGCTGCTACCGCGGCTTCGCGTTGGTGGGCGACGGCAATCTTGAGCTGATGGTGACAACCTCGCTGTACCCAGCCGAGCCGGGTCGGCGATAGTTCCCGTCACTCGTTGCCGAGGTGCTTCCAGATTCCCCGCACTAATCGTCGCGCTCACGACCAAAGAAAAGGAGAAGTCATCCAATGAGGTGATCTCAGCGAAATAGGTTGTGCCGCGCCAGGCGACTTTGCGGTCCCTGGAGCCTGCTTCGCTCTGGCCGTCGCACCCGCGGTCCTGGTCGCCGGCGTCCGCCGGTCACCAGGTTGCCGGCCGGTGCTTTGGTCAGCCGAGCTGGCTGATGCGCCGGATGAGGTCTTCCACCGGGCGGTCTGCGGTGAGCTGGATGTCGTCGACGACGGCGCCGTCGCGGAGCCGGATCAGCCGTTCGGCTCGGGCGGCGATCTGCGGGTCGTGGGAGGCGAGCAGGATCGTGATGTGGTGCTCGACGCGCAGCCGGGCGAGCAGGTCGAGGATGCCGGCGGCGTTGGCGGAGTCGAGGTTGCCGGTGGGCTCGTCGGCCAGCAGCAGCGCGGGGGTGTTGATCAGGGCGCGGGCGATGGCGATGCGCTGCTGCTCGCCGCCGGACATCCGGGAGGGCAGGGAGCGTTCCCGTCCGGCCAGGCCGACGGCTGTCAGCAGATCCCGGGCCCGCTGGCGTTTGTCCCAGCCGGTGCGATACGGCAGGACCGGCGCGATCACGTTGTCCAGGACTGTCAGGCCGTGCAGCAGATTGTAGCGCTGGAACACGAAGCCGACGGTGCGCCGGTAGTCGGCCAGGGCGGCGCCGCGCAGCGCGGTGACCTCGGTGCCGTTCCTGATGATGGTGCCCGAGTCGGGCCGTTCGATCGCGCCGATCATGTGCAGCAACGTGGACTTGCCCGAGCCTGAGGCGCCGGTCAGCGCGACGAACGCGCCCGCCTCGATGGTGAACGTGACATCGTTGGCGGCGGTGACCTGCCCGCCGGTGCCGGTGCCGTAGCGTTTGCACACGCTGCGCAGCTCAAGCGTGCCGCTGGCGGGGCTGGTGGCGGTCATGTTGGTTACTCCTCGGCGAGCAGGTGGGCGGTGGGCAGGCGGCGCAGTAGCGCGGCGGGCAGCAGCGTGGCCGCGGCGGTGATGAGGATCCCGGCCGCGACGGCGGCGGCCGCGATGGCCAGCAGCCGGGCGGGCAGCTGCCCGGTAAACCAGGCCGCGGCCCCGAGCCCGAGCCCGGCGCCGGCCAGCGAGCCGACCACCCCGATGATCGTGCCCTCGGTGATTACCAGCCGGGCCAGCGTGGTGTCGTGCCAGCCGAAGCTGCGCATGGTGGCCAGCTCAGCCGCCCGCTCTCGGATGTTCAGGAACACCACGTCGGCGACGGCTAGCACGCCGAGTGCGACGGTTGCCCCGGCCGCGATGTAATCGACGCCCCTGACCTGCACGGCGACGGCGTTGCCGAGCAGCGATCCGACGACCACGCCGCGGAAGGCGACGGTGACCGCGGCCAGCATCGTCAGCGCGGCGATGCCGACGGCCAGGCTGGCCACCCCGATCAGGCTGCGGCCGGGGGTGCGGGCCACGTTAAGCGCGGCGAGTGAGGTGATGCCGCGGGGCTGGTGCAAGCGGCCGGCCGCGAGTACCGGCGGCCGGACCGAGCTGACCGGGTCGGCCCGGGCAGCCAGCCAGGCCGGCACCAGGCCGGCCACGCCGGCCACCGCCATCGCGACGGGCACTGCCAGCAGGGCCCGCGTGGGTGAGACGTCCAGGCCGAGGGCGGCAGAGATTGGTACCGCGATGGCTGCGGCCAGCAACCCGGCGGCGAGCCCGATCCCGGCCAGCTCGCCCAGCGCGGTGGCGAACAGCCGCGACCGGCGCCAGCCGACTGCGGCGAGCACCCCCAGCTCGCGCCGCCGGCTGCGCACCGCGGCGGTGGCGGCGTTGCCGACGAACAGCACGCACACCACCAGGATCAGGGTGAACAGCACCACGCTCGTCTTGTCCACCGCGTTCAGGATCGCCACCGCCACGCCCTTTTTCACCCAGTTCTCGGACAGGGTCAGCGGCGGCTGCCCGAACCTGCCCGCGGGCAGGTCGATGGTCACCGGCGACGGCGAGGAGCCGGCCACGACGTCTACGTCCAGGCCGGTGCGCTGGGCGATCTGCTGCGCGACCGCGTTGATCCGCTCACGCGACAGCGCACCCGGCCCGGTGACGCCCGCGGCCTTGACCCGGATCACGCTGATCGGGTCAGCGGCCGGCACGCCGCGGTAGACCAGGCTGTTCTCCAGCATCGGCAGCGCCGACAAGGTGGTGATCAGGTTCACCGGCTGGCTGACCAGGCCGCCCAGGTTCTGGCTGGGCAGCAGGTCACTCCCGTGCAGCGCCCGGCGGCTGGCCGCGGTCGCCGGCGCCGCCGCCACCGGCTGGTAATCGCCGAGCGGCACCCGCGACAACGGGGAAAACGACCTGATCCTGGCCGGGTCAAACACGCCGGCGACGTTGATCACGGCAAACTGCGTGGTCGGCGCGCTCGCCTTCGCGTGCGAGGTCACCGTCCGGTACTGGCTGTCCTCGTCGTCCATGGCAACCGGAGCCACGCTGTTGCCGGTGGCCCAGACCGACGGGCGGTTGACCACCTGACGCGGTACCAGCGCCCCGGACCTGGTGCGCCGGTAGTCCACCGGGCCGACCGACCAGTAGCCGGCGACGGGAGTGCCAGTGTAGGTGCCCTGTAGTGTCTCGGTCGGCCCGAGCCCCTTGAGCACGGCGCTGTAGGCCTGCTGGGCGGTGGTGTGCACGGTGGCCACCGTGCGGCCGGGGGCCGAGGCCTGCGCGATCGCCCAGCCGGCGTTCATGTCAGGCATCACAGACGGTGCCGCCAACTGCTGCAAGGTGGTCTGCGCGTACTCGCTCATGCCACTGGCGGAGGAGGCCAGGACCGGCAATATCGGGCCGCGGCCGCTCTCGTTCTCCGTCAGGTACCTGCCGGAGACGAGCGCCTTGTTCAGCCCGTCCAGTTCCGCCTCGGCGGCCGGGTCGATAGCCGCGATCAGCACCGGGATATTCCAGTTGATCCAGTAGCCAGCCTCGGTGCCGCCGTTTCCCGCGCCCGGCGACGGCGGTAGGCCGTCGTGGTTCACCCGGGACCAGCACGATGCGTAGGACTGCGCGGCCGTGCCGAACGGGTACGTTCCCGGTGGCAGGGGGCTGCCGTCCCCCAGCACGCATCCCCGGCCGGTGCCGTCGGTGCTGGGTCTGCCCCTCAGGTTCCCCGTGACTCGTCCCGGCGTCACGTACAGGTAGGACGGCGGCTGCGTGACGCGGCTGGCGCCGTTGTCGCTGACCCAGGTGGTGGAGATCCGGAACAGCTGGCGGCGGGACCCGGCCAGCGTGGCGGCGGGCACCGGCTCCCACACGGCGGCCTCGAGCTGCGCGTAGCCGACCATCGCTATCGGCGCGGCGACCTGGACCCCCGGGATCTGCTGGATCTGGTGGTATTGCGCCATCGTGATCCCGCCGTAGATGCCCGACAGGAAGTCCGGCTGCACCGTGCCGGTCTGGTTCTCCTGCGCGGTCCTGGCTCCCTTCGGCCGGACCAGGATGTCGTAGGCGGGCGCGAAGTTCGCCGACACCGTGCCGGTCGTGCGCAGCTGCGCGGTCCGCGACGCCGCGGTGAGCACGGTGAACGCGGCCGCCGCCACCAGCACCCCGATAACCAGCGCCAGCGTGCGGGCAGGGCGGAACCGCACCTGCGACCAGGCGAGCCTGCCCATCACCACATCCCTCACGTGCTCGTGCCTTCCCGGGGGCTGGCGCTCACCAGGGACTGGGACTATGCTCACTCCTTACCTAGCGACTAGGCAAGAATCAACGTCACATCGTTACCTAGCGGCAAGGTAAGGCGCATGCCCCTCCAGCACGCGGTACTGGCCCTGCTGTCGGCCAAGCCCGCCCACGGCTACGAGCTGAAAACCAGCTTCGATCAGGCCGTCGGCGACCAGTGGGGCGGGCTGAACATCGGCCACCTCTACCAGATCCTCGACCGGCTCTCCCGCGACGGCCTGATCGACTCCCAGCGCCAGCCGCAGCAGGTCAAGCCCGACCGCGTCATCCACCGCCTGACCCCGGCCTGCCTGCGCCGAACTCGACCGCTGGCTCAACGAGCCAGCCATCCCCGCCCGCGGCTACCGCGACGACTTCTTCCTCAAAATCATGGCCGCCGTCCGCTCCGGTGACCCGGCGACGCTGCCCGCCGTGCTCAGCCGGCAGCGCACACACCTGCTGCGGCAACTGCACGCCCTGGCCGACGCGCGCAGCACCACCACCACCACCACCACCACCGATGCCGTCGAGTCGCTGCTCATCACCGCGGCCGAACTGCACATCCGCGCCGACCTCGGCGTCGTCGACACCGCCGAGAAAACTCTCACCACCGGCTCCGCCGACCCCGCCAGCGAGAAGTCAACGGGGGGCATGACCCCACCACAAAGAGCAGCGGGCTAGCTGATCGCCGCGCGCTCACAGCTGACGGCCTGCCAGCTCCCGCCGTATGCCTCCGAGCTGAACCCAGCCGGAGCGGTCTGGCCGAACCTGAAACGATCGCTGGCCAACCTCACCAGCTATTGAAGATCGTTAGAAGAGCTCTCACCACAAGATCTCCTTTGTGCTCGCTACCGTGGCCATGCAAACGGCCTCGGAGGAGGGTTGCTTCTTACTGCCGCTGCTAGGCACGGCGCGTAAGTCCGAGACTGGTCAGAGGCATCTTCGGGGAGGTGCCGCTGACCCCCTGGGGATATTAAGCAAGCCGTCGAGGAGGCCGGGCCGGTACTGCATCCGCCTCAGCCGGGTCTTCACCAGCGCAGTCAGCTGCTAGGTGCTAGCTGGCTCAAGGTCCGGCAGTTGGCGGGCGGCCCGGGCAGATGCCAGCGGCAGCCGGCTGAATTCGCAGTGATCACAGGCTGCCAACCATTCAGGCTGCCCAGACGTCGAATCCCCATGGCCCAGCGCAAGAGCGGTAGCACGGCCCAGGGATGCGGATGTCTGGTGTTCATTGTGTTCCTGGTAATCGGTGGGATCAGTTGGGCGTGGGGAGAAGTCTTCGGCAGCCATCCAGCCGCCTCCAGCGCGCCGCAGCAGGTGGTTGCCACCCATGCCTCTGACAGGTCGGCGCGGACCTCAGATCTCTGCGGCAAGAAGCCATGGCCGCGGCCCGTGCCGAGGCGCGCCATCGGTCAGACGCTCGCCCGGGCGAGCGCGAGCGACCTTAGGTGCTTCAACTTGGGCGCTGCCTACGCGCCGAGCGGGCGCAACATCATGAATGCCTCAGCCAATGCCGCCCACAGGTGGCGCATCGTGCGGATCAGCCCTGCTCCCGGGACTTTCATCAGGTCTGGGACGGCACTGACGCTGCGCCTGAAGCTGGCCCACCCGCCGGCTGCGCCCGCTGCCCCTTCGCCACCCGCAGCGTCGCCGCCTGCGTCTTCACCGGCCGGCTGCTATCCCCTCAGCGACGAGGACACCTGCTACGAGCCTGGCGAGTACTGCCGTGACTCCGATCAGGGGACGACCGGCATCGCGGGAGACGGCAAGTCAATCATCTGCGAGGACAACGACGGGCTGCGCTGGGAACCAACCGGCTGAAGACGGGCATCTTGGTGGGCCCGCCATTCCGGCCGGGCCTCAAAGCCAAGACGGAGAGAGCTGGTCCACTGGCGGCCGGTTCCAGCGCGCGCCCGAACCGTGCGCGGTCGGGAATGGCTGACCGGAGTCACCGTGGCTCCGATGCCAGGATCTGCAGCGCTCTTGGGCCGGATCCCCGGTGGACGGTCCCCAGAGTCTGTGTCCCTGGGGACTTGAACCCCTATGTGTCCGAGGGGGGACTTGAACCCCCATGCCCTTTTGGGGCACTAGCACCTCAAGCTAGCGCGTCTGCCTATTCCGCCACCCGGACGTAGCCAGCCCTCGGCTAAGCAGTCTGTAGCCTCGCTGGCCGCCTCACGATAGCAAATCTGGCCGGTCCGGGCGAAGGTGAACGAGTGACCCCGGCCGTCTGGCGCGTGGCGGCAGCCCGGGCCGCCCCGCCGCAGCTGAATCGCAGCCTGGTGCGACGATGGCCAGGTGACTGACACTCCTGCCTCCGGCGAGGCGACAGCGCAGGATGAGGTTGCCGCTCTGTGCAGTGACCTGATCAGGATCGACACGACGAACCGCGGTGATCACTCCGGCCCGGGCGAGCGACAGGCCGCGGAACGGGTCGCGGCCCTGCTCGCCGATGCCGGGCTCGACCCCGTGCTGAAGGAATCTCATCCCGGCCGGGCCAGCGTGGTGGCCAGGATCAGCGGCACCGACCCGGCCAGGCCTGCCCTGCTCATTCACGGGCACCTCGATGTCGTCCCGGCGGACGCCGCCGACTGGCAGGTGCACCCGTTCTCCGGCGAGCTGCAGGACGAGCTGCATCTGGGGCCGCGGCGCGGTGGACATGAAAGACATGGACGCGATGATCCTCGCGGTCGTGCGGCAGCGCCTGCGGGAGGGCCGCAGGCCGCCGCGCGACGTGGTGCTCGCATTCCTGGCTGACGAGGAGGCTGGCGGCACGTACGGCGCCAGCTGGCTGGTGGACAACCACCCGGACCTCTTCGAGGGGGTCACCGAGGCGATCGGCGAGGTCGGCGGCTTCAGCGCCACCGTCGGTGGCCGCCGCATCTACCCGATCCAGACCGCCGAGAAGGGCATGGCCTGGATGCGGCTGACCGCCCGCGGCACCGCCGGGCACGGGTCGATGCTGCAGCCGGACAACGCGGTCACCGAGATCGCCGAGACCGTCGCCAGGATCGGCCGCCATCGCTTGGCCGGTCCGGCTGACCCCGTCGGTCACTGCCTTCCTGGCCGAAGCCGCCGCGGCGCTCGGCATCGAGTTCACCCCGGACGCAGCTGACGAGGTACTCGCCAAGCTCGGCCCGATCACCCGGATGGTCGGCGCCACGCTGACCAACACCGTCAACCCGACCGTGCTGTCGGCGGGCTACAAGGTCAACGTCGTCCCGCAGACCGCGGCCGCGGACCTGGACGGCCGGTTCCTGCCCGGCCACGAGGAGGAGTTCTTCGCCGAGATCGACGGGCTGCTCGGGGCCGGCGTCAGGCGCGAGTTCATCCATCACGACGTCGCGCTGGAGACCACCTTCGACGGCGACCTCTGCACCGCCATGACCGCGGCGCTGCTGGCCGAGGACGCTGACGCCCGGATCGTGCCGTACTGCCTGTCCGGCGGCACGGACGCGAAATCCTTCAGCCGGCTCGGCATCCGGTGCTTCGGCTTCACCCCGCTGCAGCTTCCGGCCGAGCTGGACTTCTCCGGCATGTTCCACGGCATCGACGAGCGAGTACCGGTCGCGGCGCTGCGCTTCGGCGTCCGCGTGCTTGATCGCTTCCTGGACAGCTGCTGACGCTCCGCCGCAGGTCAGCGGCTGCGGCGGAGCATGCGGCCAGGCCGTAAGCGGCGACCGCAGGATAGTTCGGCATAATGCTGCTTGCATACAATGAGTAGTGATATTGTTACGCACGGTGTGGAGTCGGTCCCCGCAGGATTGAGCCGGTGCCATACGGCGCCGGCCTCCCGGCCCGGATAGCCGGCTAGCCCGCACCCAGATAGGCCCCGCAGCGACGTCAGCCCGAATGGCGCCGCGCGGGCCACGGTGCCCATATGCGAGCACGTAGCGCACTGGTCAGGTAACTACCCGTTAATAAACAGAGACATCGCCGCGGTAATGACGAGGAGCAGATCATGAACATCCTGGCCATCTGGGCAGCCCGCAGAGCCGCGCTGGTGCCTGGCCTTGCCGTCGGCATGCCCGCCGCAGTCCGGGCGGACGGGCTGGACGGCTTCGCCTTCGGCGCGCTGCTGTCCGGGGCATGCTTCCTCCTGGCCGCCAGCCCGCGGCGCCCGTGGCGGGCCCTGCCCGGGCGGCGGGCCCTGCTGCGCAGCGCGGCCGGCGTCCGCCCGGCAGCGGCCGGCCAGCCGCCAGGAACGCGCCGCCGCGGCCGGCGCGCACCGCAGCCCGCCGCGCTGGGCCAGGACCGGCCGGCCACGGGCCGAGGTGCGCCGGGTGCTGCCCAGGCACGCGGCACCGCAGCTGGCCTCGCGGGCCGGATGACCGGACTGCTGCCGGGCCGGGCCGTGACGGGCGCCGCGATGCCCGGCGGCGGGCGCGACTGATCACCGCGAACTCAGCCGGCCCGCCGTCCGGGTCAGCGCAGTGTGCACGCTGGCCTGATGATCTGCCGGCGCAGGGTAGCCTTTCTGCTGCCGTCGGGATTCAGCAGCATCCGGGCCAGTTCCCAGTCGCCGTACTCGGCGTGATCCGTGAGGATCCGCCGCGCGACGTCCCTCGGCGTTCCGCGCGGCAGGTAGAGGACAAGGTAGGAGTACTCCGCCATCACCCTCATTCTGCGCGGTCGGCCCGGCAGTTCAACCGGCGTTGGGAAAAAGGACAGCTTTGCCGCAGGGAACACTCAGGATGCCGCGGCGAGTTGAAAGTACTGGGACACGGACGCGAACGGCGGCCTGCCAGCCGCGGCCAGTCCCGGCCGTAGTGCCGCGACGACGGGTCGCGACGATGGCGCCGCGACGGCAGAGTGGCCAGTCGGCGGGCCGCCTGCTGATTTCCTGCGGTAGCCTCCAGGGCGTCCGCGGGATGTGAGGGTGAAGAGCGTGGCAGCAAGAACGGGATCGGCCGCGAAAGGCGCCAAGGCTGGCGGTTCCGCCAGCGACGGCCTGAAGCGGCTCGTCATCGTCGAGTCGCCGGCGAAGGCGCGCACCATCGCCGGCGTACCTCGGCAAGGGATACGTGGTCGAGTCCAGCATCGGGCACATCCGCGATATGCCGGACAAGGCGGCCGAGATACCCGCCAGGTACCGCGGCGAGCCGTGGGCCCGGCTCGGCGTCAACGTGGATGCCGACTTCGAGCCGCTCTATGTCGTCAACGCCGATAAGAAGCAGCAGGTCGCGAAGCTGAAGTCGCTGCTCAAGGATGCCGACGAACTGCTGCTGGCCACTGATGAGGACCGCGAGGGCGAGGCCATCGCCTGGCACCTGCTGGAGGAGCTCAAGCCCAAGATCCCGGCCAGGCGGATGGTGTTCCACGAGATCACCCCGGAGGCGATCGCGCAGGCCGTCGCCAGCCCGCGGGAGATGGACAACGGCCTGGTCGACGCGTACCAGACCCGGCGGGTGCTCGACCGGCTGTACGGGTACGAGGTCTCGCCGGTGCTGTGGAAGAAGGTCATGCCGCGGCTGTCGGCAGGCCGGGTGCAGTCGGTGGCCGTCCGGCTGGTGGTCGACCGGGAGCGCGAGCGGATCGCGTTCCGCGGCTCCCAGCTACTGGGACCTGGAGGCCGAGTTCGCCCCGGCGCAGCGGGAGGACCTGGTCCGTGTTCCCGGCCGCGCTGGTCGCCGTCGACGGCAAGCGGGTAGCGCAGGGCCGCGACTTCGGCTCTACCGGCGAGCTGAAGTCCGCTGACCTCCTGCACCTGGACGGCGCCGCCGCCGCCGCACTGGCCGACCGGCTGGACGGCGCTGAGTTCAGCGTCGGCTCGGTCGAGCGCAAGCCGTACCGCAGGTCGCCGTACGCGCCGTTCCGGACCACGACGCTGCAGCAGGAGGCGTCCCGCAAGCTGGGCTTCTCCGCCAAGTACGCGATGCAGATCGCGCAGCGGCTGTACGAGAACGGCCATATCACCTATATGCGGACAGACTCGGTCACGCTGTCCCAGACCGCGATCACAGCGGCCCGGGCGCAGGCCCGCGAGCTGTACGGCGCCGAGTACGTGCCGGACGCGCCGCGCGTCTACACCAGCAAGGTGAAGAGCGCGCAGGAGGCGCACGAGGCGATCAGGCCGGCCGGCGACAGCTTCCGCACGCCCGCCAGGACCGGGCTTTCCGGCGACGAGTTCCGGCTGTACGAGCTGGTCTGGAAGCGTACGGTCGCCTCGCAGATGAAGGACGCCACCGGCGAGTCCGTGTCGGTGCGGGTGACCGGCACGGCGCGGGCGGATGCGGACTCGCGCACCGCGCCGGGTCGGTGGACCGGGGCGAGGACCGAGTTCGGCGCGTCCGGCAAGGTGATCGGCTTCTACGGGTTCCTGAAGGCATACGTCGAGGGCTCCGACGACCCGGACGCCGAGCTTGACGACAACCAGCGCAGGCTGCCGCCGCTGGCCGAGGCCGACCCGCTCAACGCGGTCAGCCTGGCCCCGGCCGAGCACGCGACCAGGCCGCCGGCCCGCTACACCGAGGCATCCCTGATCAAGGAGCTGGAGGACAGGGAGATCGGCAGGCCGTCCACCTATGCGTCGATCATCGGCACGATCCTTGACCGCGGCTACGTGTTCAAGAAGGGCACCGCGCTCGTCCCCTCGTTCATCGCGTTCGCCGTGGTCACGCTGCTTGAGCAGCATTTCGCGCACCTGGTCGACTACGACTTCACCGCCCGGATGGAAGACGCCCTCGATGACATCGCCAGGGGCGAGGCGGCGCAGGGTGCCGTGGCTGCGCAGGTTCTACTTCGGCACCGACGGCAGCGGGACCGAGCCCAGGGAGGAAGGGCTCAAGGAGATGGTCAGCGACCTGGGCGACATCGACGCCCGGGCCGTCAGCTCGTTCCCGCTGGCCGGCACCGACATCGTGGCCCGGGTCGGCAGGTACGGCCCTTACCTGGAGCGGGACGGCCAGCGGGCCAACATCCCGGAGGGCACCGCGCCGGACGAGCTGACTGCCGAGCTGGCGGCCGAGCTGCTGGCGCAGCCCAGCGGGGACGTCCAGCTCGGCACCGACCCGGCCACCGGGCGCGCCGTGGTGGCCAAGGCGGGCCGGTTCGGCCCGTACGTGACCGAGGTCCTCGGCGAGGACGCGCAGGCCTCGGCCAAGCCGAGGACGGCATCACTGCTCAAGTCCATGGACCTGGACACCGTAACGCTGGACGACGCGCTGAGGCTGCTGACCTTGCCCCGCACGCTCGGCGAGCTGGATGGCGAGCCGGTCACGGTGCAGAACGGGCGTTACGGGCCGTACGTAAAGAAAGGCACGGACAGCCGCTCGCTGGACAGCGAGGAGCAGATGTTCACCGTCACGCTGGCCGAGGCCAAGGATCTGTTCGCCCAGCCGAAGCCGCGCGGCCGCGCGGCCAGGGCCGCCGCCGCGCCGCCCCTGCGCGAGCTCGGCGCGGACCCGGCAAACGGCAAGCCGATCGTGCTCAAGGAGGGCCGCTGGGGCCCGTACGCCACCGACGGCGAGACGAATGCTTCGTTGCGCAAGGGCGATCTGGTGGAATCGGTGACGCTGCAGCGCGCGGCCGAGCTACTGGCCGAGCGCCGGGCGGCGGGGCCGTCGGCCCCGCGCCGCAAGGCGGCCGGCACCGGCCGCTGCCCGCGGCGGCAAGGCCAGTTCCCGGTCCGCGCCCGCGCGGGGCGGTAGCAGCCCGGCCCGCGGCGGCGGCGGCCCGGCGCGCGGCGGCGGCAGCGCGGCCCGCGGCAAGAACGCCTAGCGGCTGCTTCTTTCGGCCGCGGACTTACCGGCAGTAGCGCCGTGTCCGTGCAGCGATCTGCCGATACCCTGGCGCAGTGAACTTTAGATCCCCTTTGGGCGATCGGAACGGCGTGCTGTCCATCCGGCCGTTCCGGCGTCTCTGGATAGCGCTTTCGCTGTCCAGCCTGGGGGACTGGCTGAGCCTGCTGGCGCTCACCGCGCTGGCCGGCGAGCTGACCATCGGACACGGGTTCGTGCAGCAGAATGCCGCGGTCGGCGCCGTGTGGCTGACCTCGCTGCTCCCCGCGCTCGTGCTCGGGCCGCTGGCGGGCGCCGTGGCCGACCGGTTCGACCGCCGGATGAACATGATCGTCGGCGACGTCGTGCGAGCCGTGCTCTACCTGTCCATTCCGGTGAACCTGAGGCTGCACCTAGTCGACGAGCTGACCTGGATATACGTGGTGCAGTTCCTGGCCTCCAGCGCATCGCTGTTCTGGACGCCGGCCAAGGACGCCTCGGTGCCGAACCTGGTGCCGCCCGACAAGCTGGAGCAGGCCAACCAGCTGAGCCTGCTGACCACCTACGGCACGGCGCCCATAGCCGGGCTGCTTTTCGCCGTGCTCGCCCTGGTCACCAGGGCGCTCGCCTCGCTTTCACAGTATTTCACCACCAATCCGGTCAACCTGGCCCTCTACTTCAACGCCGCCACCTTCGTGGTATCCGCCGTCACCATCTTCCTGCTCAGGGAGATTCCCAGGCGCCAGGCCCGCGGGCAGATCTCAGCGCCGTCGGTGGCCAAGGCCATCTGGGAAGGCTGGCAGTTCCTGGGCAGGACCCGGGTGGTCCGCGGGATCGTGTTCGGCATGGTCGGCGCGTTCGCGGCCGGCGGCGTCGTCGTCGGTCTCGGCCCGGCCTACGTACGGAATACCCTGCACGGCGGCAACGCGGGCTGGGGCGTGGTCTTCTCCGGAATCTTCCTCGGGCTGGCCGCGGGCATGTTCCTCGGCCTGCGCATCCTGCGGGGCTTCAGCCGGCGTCGGCTTTTCGGCGTGTCCATCGCGTTCGCCGCGGTGCCGCTTGCGCTGATCGGGCTCATCCCGAACCTGGTCGTGGCCATCGTCCTGGTGGTCGCGCTCGGCGCGTGCGCCGGCATCGCCTACGTAACCGGCTACACCATCGTGGGCCTCGAGGTCGACGACGACACCCGCGGCCGCACCTTCGCCTTCCTGCAATCGGCGATCAGGGTGATCCTGTTCGCCGTGATCGCCATCGCGCCCTCGCTGGCCGCCGGGATCACGGCCGCGGTGCACGGCCTGACCGGCGCCGACTTCGTCCGGATCGGCCGGCTCGGCTACGGCGGCATCGGCGACAACGTGGTACTGCTGCTGGCCGCCGTGGTCGCCGTCGTGCTCGGCGTCGTCTCCTACCGGCAGATGGACGACCGCCGGGGCGTGCCGCTGCTTGACGACCTGTCCGCGGTGTTCCGCGGCGAGGAGTTCCGGCCGGTGCCGCGGGCACGCCAACGGGAGCGGCCCGGCCTCGGCCCCGGCTGCGCGGCGCGGCCTGCTGCTCGCGCTCGAGGGCGGCGAGGGCGCCGGCAAGTCCACCCAGGCCAGGCTGCTCGCGATCTGGCTGCGCGATCAGGGATTCGACGTCGTCGCGACGCACGAGCCGGGCGCGACCAAGGTCGGGATGCGGCTGCGCGCTCTGCTGCTCGACACTGCGCACACCGGCCTGTCCGACCGGGCCGAGACGCTGATGTACGCGGCTGACCGGGCCGAGCACGTCGCCACCGTCATCGCCCCGGCGCTGGACCGCGGGGCGATCGTGGTCACCGACCGGTACGTCGATTCCTCGCTCGCCTACCAGGGCGCTGGCCGGCTGCTGCCGGTCGACGAGATAGCCAGCCTGAACGAATGGGCGACCGGCGGCCTGCGGCCCGATCTCACGATCGTGCTCGACCTGCCGCCGTCCGCCGGGCTGCGCCGCAGGGCGCGGTCGGCGGACCGGCTGGAGGCCGAGCCGGCCGATTTCCACGACCGCGTCCGGCGGGGCTTCCTCACGCTGGCCGCCGAGGCCGAGCCCGGACCGCTACCTGGTCCTCGACGCGACCCGGCCCGCGGCTGACCTCAGCCGCGACCATCCAGGAGCGGGTTCGGGAGATGCTGCCGGACCCGGTGCCGCTGGCCGCCGAGGAGATCACCGGGCAGCTTCCCGGCGATCCGGGACTGACGGGCCGTGCCGATGGCGGAGGACTCGATGCCGGCGGATTCGATGCGGCTGGCCGGGCCCAGGGACTCGGCGGCCGGGTGACTCGGCGGCGGCGGTGTTTGCCGCGCTGGCCGGCCAGGAAGCGGTGGTCGCCCAGCTTGCGTCGGCCGCAGCGGCCGGGCCGGCGCGATCACGCACGCGTGGCTGTTCACCGGGCCGCCGGGCTCCGGCCGCTCGCTCGCCGCCCGGGCGTTCGCTGCCGCGGTGCTCTGCGACGCCCGCGGCTGCGGCGAGTGCCCTTCCTGCCGCCAGGTGGCCGCGGGCAGTCACGCGGACCTGCTGCTCGTCCGGCCGGACGGGCTGTCCTACGGGGTTAAGCAGACCAGGGACCTGGTGCTGCGGGCCGCCACCACGCCGGTCTACGGGCGCTGGCGGGTGGTGCTCTTCGAGGATGCCGACCGGGCGACCGAGCAGGCAGCGAACGCCCTGCTTAAGGCCATCGAGGAGCCGGCGCCGCGGACGATCTGGCTGCTCTGCGCGCCGTCGGCCGCGGACCTGCCGACCACGATCAGGTCCCGGTGCCGGCTGATCACGCTGCGGATCCCGCCGACGGCGGCCGTCACCGATGTCCTGGTCGGCGAGGGCGTGGATGCCGGGCGTGCGCTGGCCGCCGCGCGGGCGGCACAGGGTCACATCGGCCGCGCGCGGCGGCTGGCCACCGACCCGGCGGCCGCCGAGCGCCGCGCCGCCGTGCTCAGCGTGCCGACTCGCGTCGACGGCCTCGGGCCGGCGCTCGCCGCGGCGGCGGCGCTGGTGAAGGCAGCCGACGCCGAAGCCGCTGCGGTTACCGAGGAGCTTGACGTTCCTGAGCGGGAGGCCCTGCGCAAGGCGTTCGGCGAGGGGTCTACCGGTAAGGGAGTGGCGACCGCGATCCGCGGCGGCGCCGGCGCACTGAAGGAGCTTGAGGACCGGCAGAAATCGCGTAACACCAGGCTCAAGCGTGACTCCCACGACCTCGCGCTGCTCGACCTGGCCGGGTTCTACCGGGACGTGCTGGTCATCCAGTTCGGCGCTGACGTCGAGCTCGCCAACGACGGCCAGCGAGCCGACCTGGACCGGATCGCCGCGACGTCCACGCCGGAGGCCACGGTGAGGAAGCTTGAGGCGATCATGGCCTGCCGGGAGCGACTGGCCGCCAACGTGGCGCCGCTGCTCGCGATGGAGGAGATGACCCTGGCCCTAGCCGCTGGCTAGCCGCCGGCTTGCCCGGGCGGGTGACTCGCTGGGCGGTCTTGCCAGGCCGGGCAACCCGTTGAACATGACATTCAACGGCATAGAACCCGCTTAACTCCAGCTCGAGCGGGTTGTACCGGGGAGCGGCCGGAGCTTGATCCGTTGCCGAGCCAGCGCCCGGTGCAGCGGTGATCGTGACCTGCCCGTAATGTGGGGCCGTGGGCATGATGATGGCGGTGAGCTTCCAGCGGCATGGCCGGCTGTATTACCTGGACCCAGGGGAGTACACGCCGTCGGTCGGGACCAAGGTGCTCGTACCCACGGACGCCGGCCCTGAGGTCGCCGAGTGCATCTGGGCCCCGCAGTGGGTCAGCGAGGAGATTGGCGGGCTCCCCGTGTGCGCCGGACTTGCCACCGAAGCGCACCTGTCCAGGGACGAGGAGAACCGGGCCAAGCGTGCCGAGGGACGAGTGGCCGCCCGGCGGCTCGTCCGCGAGCACGGCCTGCCGATGAAGGTTATCGCTGTCGATTACGTGGACGCCGGCAACGTGCTGACGGTCTACTTCAGCGCGCCGCACCGGGTCGACTTCCGTGCCCTGGTACGCGACCTCGCCGGGCGGCTCCGCGTCCGGGTAGAGCTGCGCCAGATCGGACCGCGCGACGAGGCCAGGCTGCAGGGCGGGATCGGCCCGTGCGGGCGTGACACCTGCTGCTCGACGTTCCTGAAAGACTTCGAGCCGGTGTCGGTACGGATGGCCAAGGATCAGCAGCTGCCGGTGAACCCGCTGCGGATCGCCCGCGCCTGCGGCCGGCTCATGTGCTGCCTGAAGTACGAGCATCCGCTCTACCAGGATTTCCAGAAGAAGGCGCCGAGGCTGGGCGCCAGCGTCGAGACACCTGACGGGCCGGGCACCGTGGTCGGCCACAGCGTCCCGGCGGACAAGGTCGTCGTCAGGCTGTCCGAGGACGGCAGCCGCTGCGCATGCCCGCGGGCCAGCGTGTGCGGGTCGCGCCAGGCCTACGAGGCCAAGTACATGCCCGGGCAAGAGTCGGCCGCCGACCGGTAGACTCCTTGCGCTGCCGTCCCTCGGGGCGGCTCGCCGCCTTAGCTCAGTCGGCAGAGCGATTCACTCGTAATGAATAGGTCATCGGTTCGATTCCGATAGGCGGCTCCACCCATGACCAGCGGAAACGCTGGCAGCCGGACGGCGTGAAGACCAGCCCCGGCTATTTGGTCGCCGCCGGCCACTGCGGGCAGGTGCGGCGGTACGCCCCGACCGCATACTGGGCCCACTCGGAGCGGGACAGGTTGCGCCTGGCCAACTCGCACGCCTGGCGCAGCCACCGGTCCGGCACCGCCACGCCGCGCACCACGCCGTCTCGGCTGCCGACGAGTAGTTCCCGGCCGTCCGGCGCGAACGCAAGGCTCACGATGGAGTCGCCGAAGCCCAGCATCGGCGCGCCTACCGGCGCGCAGGCGGCCGGATCCCAGAGCCGTACGCTGCCGTCGTCTGACCCGGTCGCGAGCAGGGATCCGGTCGGGTTGAACGCGGCAGACTCCACCCAGCTCTTGTGGCCCGCAAGGACACAGGTCACGGCCCCGGATCGCACGTCCCATACGCGTACCGCGCCTTTGCTGGTGCCCTGCGCCAGGTGACGCCCGTCCGGGGCAAACGCGACCGCCGTGGAGGCCGCCTTGTCTCCGGCCCGCGACAGCGAGGAGACCAGCCGGCCACCGGGCAGCTGCCACAGCTCCAGCGGCCCGTCGAAGGTAGCGCCGGCCAGGTACCGGCCGGCCGGGTCCACGGCGAGGTCGGAAAACCCCTTGTCATCGGGGGACTTCAGGTCGGGATACGGTCTTCCGGTGGCCACGTCCCAGGAGTGGACCACGTCGTCGAACCCCGCAGCGTAGAGCGTCCTGCCGTCGGGGGAGAAGGTGATGGCGTAGACGTCGAACCCGGTGTTCAGGTCGCGTGCCGCCCCGCCGGTAGCGGCCACCGGCCGCAGCCGTACCGCGCCGCGGCTGTCGCCGAAGGCCACGAGGGAGCCGTCCGGCGAGTATGCGACGCTGTTACCCCCGACCGTCGGCCAGGGACCGGCGAGGAGCTTGCCCGTTGACCGGTCGCGCACGCTCACCTGGCCCGACGCCCCGACTGCGAGCGTGCGGCCGGTGGGCGCTACGGCGAAGTCGTACATGTACCCGGTGTCCACCACCGCGTGGCCGACCGGCTGCCGGACGGCGACGTCGAAGATACGAGGAACGTGATCCGCGCCGCCGGTGACGAGGCGGCGGCCGTCTGGGCTGAAGGCAAGGGCCAGCAGGTAGTCCGTCGAGCCGGTGAACGGCACGCCGACCGCGCGCCCGGTGGCGGTGTCCCACAGCTGGGCGTCCTTCCAGCCGGCCGTGGCGATCGTCTTGCCGTCCGGGGCGAACGCGACCGCGTTGACTCTGGGCGCCTCGATACGCGCGGGTTGGTGGCGGCGTCCGCTCGGCAGGTCCCAGAGTCGCACGACGTTGGCGGCGTCCACGGTGGCTAGCAGGTCGCCGCTGCTGTTGACCGCCAGCGACTGCACGCCAGTGGCCAGCGTGGCCGGACCGACGCGCAGGGTATGCCCGACGGGCTTCAGGTCGGTGGTACGCCACCGGCGGACCTTCCCGCTGAAGCTCCCGGCGATGAGCTCGCCGCCGTCTCTGGTGAACGTCAGCGTCGTGACGCCTGCCCGGTCGTCCAGTGCGGAGGCGGTCAGGCGGCCGGTCCTGGTGTCCCACACCCGGATGTTCCCGTCGCCGTCGCCGGCCGCCAGCAGGTCCGCGACCGGGCTGAACGCGACCGCGTTCACCGGCGAACTCACGGGCGCGGGCGCGAAGGCAGGCCGTCCATCGGACACCTGCCACACCCGGACGGTCCCGCCCTCCCCACCGGAGGCGACTAGCGAGCTATCACGGTTGAAGGCTACGGAGTAGACGGTTCCGGGGCCGTTCGGCAGCGGGCCGATCGCGCGGGCCCCATCGGCGGCTCGCCAAACCCAGACCTCGCCGCGCTCCCCGCTGCTCGCCACGAGCCGGCCGTTCGGGCTGAACGCGACATCGGAGACGATGCCGGTAGGCCCGGGCAGCCGCCACGAGGGATGCATGGGGGTGCTCAGCGCGGACTGCAGCGCGGCCCACGCCTCGGTGGTCGACCGATGCCGGACGCCTTCGGCGGCGAGCAGCAGGGCGAGATCCGGCTGCGTGGTGGCGATGGTGGCGGACTCCGCGGCGAACTGGCGGGACACCGCGATGTCCCGCTGGCGGCGGGCCAGGTCGCGCTGCCCTACGGCGACGAGCGCCGAGACGGCCGCGACAACGGTCAGCACGCACAGGACAGTCGCAGCGAGATTACGCAGCCGCACCATCCGGTGCTGTTGCCGCACATCCTCGTCGAGGAGCGACTCCTGGCTGACGCCGCGGATGGGGGCGGCGAGCTTGGCCACGCATTCCCGGAAGGTGGAGTGGCGCAAGGACAGCCGCTCGTTCGTGCGAGCCCAGGACAGGTCAACCCACAATGGCTCAGCGTCGAAGGCCCCCAGCAACTCCTTGGGGATGGCCGTCGTGCCCGCAGCGTCAAAGTCGCCAAGCGCCGGATCCCAGACGATGCTGCCACCGGTCAGGACGAGCAGGATCTCATGCGGGGAACGGTGCCGCAACCACCACTGCACCTCCTTGGCGACCCAGGGCGAGGCGGCTGATTCGGGTGACGCGAGGAGGATCAGCCAGCGAGAGTCGGCCAGGGCTCGCTCGATGGTCGGCCACAGCGCCGGTGTCGCCGCCAACCCGGTGTTGTCTCGGAAGATCGCCAGGTCCGGGGCCCGAAACCATGACCTGCCCAGCGCGCGCAGTCCGTGTTGCAGTGCAGGCGCGATGCCCGCGCTACCACTGTGGCTGTATGACATGAAGGCCGCGTATCTTTTCGACGGCGGCGCCATGCTCTGGCCTGGCGCCGCCGGAACAGTCGGCTGACCCACATCTTCAGGATTTCACGCCCGTACCAGGATGCACAGGGGGCCTTCGGCCTGCTGCCAAACTGGATCGGCGTGTTGACCGGTGCCCAACCCAGGAAGGGCAAGAAGTTCACCGCGAGGCTGCTCGCGTTGTTTGCGGCGCTGGATACGCACATGGTGATGGTTATCGATGGCCAGCTCGCCGGGGCGGCGTGGTGATGATGCATGGCGTGACCTCGCCGGCCGCGTCCCCAGACCGTGGGCTCCGGGCAGCGGCTTGCTGGCGAGCCGACAGTCTCCCGATATCCCAACGGAAGCGTGACCTCTCCGTAGCCCCGGGTGCCGGTCGCGGGCAGGCAACTCTCGCGAGCGAGAAACGCACAAGACACGGGAAGTGTCCCGGCTGGGCTGCCGCCGATCAGAATGACCGTTGGCTGAGCCAGTCCAGCGTAGCCTGAGCGACCTCGCGCCAGCCGTGGTCGATTGTGAGTGAGTGGCCGCGATCGGGGAACTCGATGAAGTCGGTGATGGCCGGTGACTTGTGGTACAGCTTGCGGGTCGACGTCGTGATGGCCGCCGGTACGGTGTGATCGTTGCCCCCGGCCGTGAGCAGCAGCGGCCCGCGGGTCTTGTTTCCGGTATTCACCTTCGCCGGCGACCGCGGGGTGAAGTTCGCCAGGGCGGCTTCGAACAGGGGCTTGCCCGGCGAGGGCACTGTCCAGCGGTCATACAGCTCAGCTGACTCCTGCTCGGATAGGGCGTTCCCGAAGCCATACCGGAACTGTTCCGTGGTGAGCGATATCGCCAGGTTGCGGCTGGCTGGCTTGCGCAGCGCGATCGAGGCGACTTTCAGCGCTGAAACGGGCAGGTTGAGTACGCCCTTGATGGGCGCGGCGTCGATCGCCACTGCGGCAGCGGCAAGATCCTGGCCGAGCAGCCGCTGCGCGATGAGGCCGCCGAAGGAATGACCGATGACGACCGGAGGGGTCTCAAGCCCGCGGATGATCCGGGCGTAGTGGCCGACCACATCGTCGATGCCCTTGCCTGCCACCTGGCTAGGGTCCCGGCGAGCCTGCTCAACCGTGTCCGAGTCCCCTGGCCAGCCCGGTGCTGTCGGTGCGTAGCCCGCCTCCTGGAACAGCTCGAGCCACGGACCCCACGAGCTGGCATGCAGCCATAGGCCATGAACAAATACGGCCGGCCTGTCTGGTTGTGTCATTTCACGCTCTTTCCTCAGCCTGGCCGCGACGTCCGTAGATCCGGCACCTAACAAGCAGTTCTACTCCGCCTGCCCCGATCGTAAACAGCGCCCCCGCGACAGCTCGGTGCGCGGACAAAGCGGCAGCGTTCGGACGGCTCGACGATGACGCGGGAACGCGCCGCGCGCGATAACTCAGAGACTGTGGATAAGTGCTCTCACGCCGCGCCCGTCACCAGGCCCGGTCGACACACTACTTTGCAGGACGCAACTCAGCTGGCCCTGAAGGCTTGCTCCCGGGTATCCTCACCCAAGTGCGAGCTCTGCCGGTTTTCGACTGCGGCGAGCTCTTCAGCGCGCTCGACGCCCAACGTCGTGACCGTGGGCTGAACTGGCGCGGCCTCGCGGACGAACTGTGGCAGCAGTCGGCAGAACTCAACGCGCAGCGAGGGGATCATCCGCTGTGCGGGGGAGCGATCTTGAGACTGCCAAAGCGAGGGGCAACCTCGTGCCAGTATGCGCTGTTCATGTTGCGGTGGCTCCGCCGTGCGCCGGAGGACTTCCTGACCGGCCCGGTGGTCGACGTGGGCGATGTGGCATTGCCGGAGACAGGAACAGGCAGCCGGCTTCGATGGAACTTGGAGCAGACACACGCAGCGCTCAACGAGGAACGCCGTGCGCGCGATCTAACGTGGGCAGAGTTGGCGCACGAACTCAACTGCACGCCGAGCCGGCTGACTAATCTGCGCACGGCTCGCTTCGCGGACATGGATCTCGCGATGCGCATCACACAATGGCTCGGCCAGCCGGCCGCTGCATTCATCCACCCCGCTCAGTGGTGATCGTCGCGGCCTCAGCGCATAAAGGATCTCGACCGCAGCAGAGCCCGGCGGGCACCGCTAGGGCCGGCCGCCACCAGGGCCGCCGCACCAGGGCCGCGCCACCAGGGCCGGCCATCGCTGGCGCTGCCGCCGCCCGTCACATGCGCTTGATCTTCAGGTAGCGACGGATGTCGTTCTGGCCCGCGAGCACGGCTATGCCAACGGCCGCCAGTACCGCCAGGATCAACCACTTCATCTGAGCCGCCTTCCTTGTGTTGCCGCTGCGCCCAGCGTGACGCAGGCCGAACCGCGAAGCCAGAGCCTAAGGTCCCGGCGCGGGCTGGCGCGCCTTGGCGCGCCGCGAAGTTCGCGGGCTCTTGTGCTGGCAAAATCGGTGCCAGCGGTCCGGGATTCGGGAAGGGTAACGGTATGCCAGCGGCAGAAGAGTTCACCATCGGGGCCGAGGTCAGCTGCAGCGACGGAGATTGCGGCCAGGTGCGGCGCGTGGTCGTCGACCCGGTCGCCCGCGCCGTCACCCACCTCGTGGTCGAGCCAAAGCACCGGCTAGGGCTCGGCCGGCTTGTGCCGCTCGACCTTGTCGACGCTACGGCGGGCAGGATCAGGCTCAGCTGCACGATGGCGGACTTCGAGCAGCTCGACTCCGCCGAGGAGACCCAGTTCATACCAGGAAGCAGTGGTTACGCGGCCCAAGGACCCGAGCAGGTGGTCTCCTGGCCTTACTACGGCCTGGCCGGCGGTCCCGGCATGGCCGGCGGGATGGGCGCCGAAATGGCAGGCGTCTCGCAGACTGTCACCTACGACAAGGTCCCGCTTGGCGAGGTGGAAGTGCGCCACGGTGAGCCCGTGCACGCTACCGACGGCGACATCGGCCGGGTCCAGGGCCTCGTCATCGACCCCGCCGACCACCACGTGACCCACGTCCTGCTGCAGGAAGGACACCTGTGGGGCCGCAAGGAAGTGGCTATCCCGATCACTGCCGTGACCAATGTCGAAGACGGTATCCGGCTCAACATCTCCAAGCAGGACGTGCAGGACCTGCCCCCCGTCGACATCGCCCACCCGAGCGAGTAGCCCGGTACCGCCGTTGCCGCTTCGGTCAGTTCCGCTGGCGTCCTGCCTCGTCCTGGGTCCAGAGTGAGACCAGGCCGCGGAAGTGGGCGATGAACCGGTCCTGCTCATGCACCGGATACGTGGACCTGACCGTTTCCACAAGCAGCGCGTCAAAGGCAGGCCCGCGCACCCAGGCGAGCAGCCGCTGGCCGAGATCCGGCAGCCGCGACTCGCAGAACTCCCGGTAATCGTCGACCGAGAAATACGCGTCGGCGAGCTTCCGGTAGCCGGCCAGCTTCTCCGGATAAGACAGGTCACCGCAGTCACCGATGTCGAAGTATGCCCGCGTATCCAGGTCGAGCCGCGGTCGCCGCCCGGTGACCAGGCAGAACACCACCCACTTCACCATCGCCTGCATTGCCCACGGGAAGTAGTAGTGCAGCGAGGTCAACGCGACGTCCGGGCAGGCGTTGGCGTAGTCGATCGGGTAGATCTCGCTGCCCTTGACCAGTACCTCGCAGGAGTTGAACTCCCACCGGAAGAACGCATTGATTATCTTCGAGATCGACACCACCTCGGCGCCGGCCTCTGGCGTCAGGAACGAGTGGTCCACCTGGTACCTGCTGTGCATCGGCGCGCCGGGATCGAACCGCATCACCATCGTCTCGGCGCCGATGGACAACGCGCGGGCGAACACGTCGTAGTTCTCGACCGCGGCCTGCAGGTGCATCAGCATCTCGCCGGACTCGTTATACGCCCGGTGCAGCTCATCGGGATTGCGGATCCGCGAGACGCCGCGCCAGCCGCCGCCGTCGTACGGCTTCATGTACAGCGGGTACCCGATCTGCGCGGCGATCGCGTCGAGATCGAACGGCTTGTTGTAGCGCTGCGCGGTGGAGGTGTACTTGTCATGGCCCGGCGGGTTCTTGTAGGGCACAAGCACCGTCTCCGGCACCTTCATGCCCAGCCGCATCATCGCGCAGTACGCCGCGTGCTTCTCCATCGACTGGAACGTGAACGGGGAATTCAGCAGGTACACGTTGTCCATCAGCGAGATCTTCTTCAGCCATTCCCGCGGGTGGTAATACCAGTACGCCAGCCGGTCCACGACGAGGTCGGTACGCGGCTTCGACCGGAGCGAGAATGGCTCGATCGTCAGCCGCTCGGTGCCGAACACGTGCGGCCGGCCCGTCTCGTCAGCGACCGGGCCGACGCTGGCCAGCAGGTGCTCGAACGCTCGCGGCCAGTCATCCTCGGTGCCGAGCAGCAGGCCCACCAGGTGCCGGATCTCGCCATCCACCGAATCCACAGCGCCTCCCGGTCGTTGTCAGGCCAGCTCGGCCAGGTATTGCGGCAGCATCGCCCGCCAGGTCGGCCAGTCGTGCTCCCAGTCCGGTCCCCAGTCGTCCACCCGGTTGGGGATTCCCTTCCCGCCGAGCACCAAGGCCATCCGCCACGACTCGCCGACGTCCTCCCACCGGCCGGCCCCGGAGGCGAGGATCGCGAACCGCTGCCTGAGCCGGTCGAGGTGCGGGCCGTCCAGCCCCGGCACGAACTGCAGCGGCGAAGAGTAGTACAGGTCCTGCGTCCACGCCTCGCCGTAGAAGTGCTCCACCAGGTAACTGCCGCTCATGCCGATCGCCGCGGAGAACACGTCCGGGTACCGGCACAGCACGGCTACCGAGTTGAACGCCCCGATCGATGCCCCGCCGGCGATGACGTCCATCGCCTGACCGCCCAGGTCCGCATGGATCGCCGGGACGACCTCCCACCGGATGCACTCATGGAACTGGTTGAGCAGCCACAGCCGGTGCTCCACCGTGCCGTCCCTGTTGATCATCGCCTGCCCGGCCACGCTGTCCACCGAGTACAGCTTGACCCGGCCCTCGGCGAGCAGCTGGCCGCAGGCGCCGACCAGGCCATTGCGCTCTATCTCCAGGGCGTCGCCGCCGGCTGACGGGAAGACAAGCACCGGCCGGCCGTAGGTTCCCCACCGGGCCACCGTGATCTCACGCTGCAGCCGGCTGGAGTACCACCGCTCGACCGCCATCACCGCGCCATTACCAGGTCACTCGTAGACGAATTTCTGCGGACCGGGAAATATCCATGACAACCCCTCCTGCAGCCGGTCACGCCAGTTCTCCCAGCTGTGCCCGTCCCTGGCCTCCACATAACGAACATCCATCCCGGCCGCCTCGAACGTCGGCACCATGGACCGGTTGCGCACGATCAGCGGCTCGTACACGCCGCAGCTGACGAACACCCGGTCCGCGACCCTGCGCGGCGCCGCACGGTAGCGGTTGACGAACTTCACCACCGGCTCGAAGGCCGGCCCGCCGCCGTGATCGTGACCGATATCGGTGAACACGAACGAGCCGGACTGCAGCAGCAGCGAGCCGTACACCCGCGGGTAACGGTACGCGGTGGACAGTGCCGCCACCGCGCCGAAGCTCGCCCCCATCAGGCACCGGCCGGACGGCGTGCCCGCCAGCGGAAAGTCCGCCTCCAGCTGCGGCACGAGCTCGGCGGTCAGGTACCGGGCGTGCCCGGCCGAGTTGGCGTACTCAATCAGCCGCTCGCCGGGTGAGCTGAACGCCACGATGGTCTCGGCCACGTCAAGCCGGTGGATCAGGTTGTCGAGCACCGTGGCTGCCGACGCGTACTGCAGGTAGTCACTTCCGTCGTGCACCACGAGCAGCGGATACCGGGAACTAGGGAGCATCCGGGCAGGCAGGTAGAGGGTCACCGCCGTGTCCCGGCGCAGTGCCCGGCTCGGCACCTTGATGTCGATCAGCGAGCCACGGCGGGCCTCCGGATCCGGCCTGGCCCACTCGGGGACCTCGTATCCGCTGGCGTGGCAGACCGAGGAACTGCCGACCGGGCTATGCGCGACCCGCGAGTTCAGCGGGTCGTTGATCCGCTCCTGCCGCCCGCCGTCGGTCACCTCAAGCTGGTACTCGATGCGCGAGCCGGCCGGCAGCTCAAGTACCACGTACCACAGGTCGGTCCGGTGCAGCCGGCGCAGCGGGATGCGCTCCGGCAGCCCGACGACCCGGTGCACGAGGCAGACCTGGTCGGCCTCGCCACGGTAGAGGAACGTGCACCGGGCACCCTCCACGATGGGCACGTCGTGCCTGGCCAGGAACCGGTCGATGATCGCCGGGTCCTGCGGCCGGCGATCCCGGAGCCTGGTAATAGCGAGCTTGCGGCTGACTGCCGGGCCGCTCACGCTGGTCAGGCTGCCTCCAGGGCGGTCACTCGGCCGTCCGCGGCAAGCATCCGGATGCCGGGCGGAATCCCGCCGTCGCCGTCAATGTCGATACGGGTGCCGGTTTCCAGCAGGATACAGCGGGCCGGGGAGAACCTCCGGGCGAAGACGGCCATTCGCGGCGCATCGTCGAGCAGCAGCCTGGCCCTGGGATGCGGCAGCAGCACCAGGTCGCGCAGCACGGACAGGCCTCCGCCGTAGACCTCCGCGTGACCGGCTCCCTGCGGCGCCTTGTCGTGGAAGAGCACGATCCGGTCGGTCAGCGCCATCGCCCCGGCCGACCAGGCGATCACCGGCGAGCGCAGCGCCGGCGGCGACGTTGAACAGGTGCAGCACGCCGGCCAGCACGCCGACGTGCCCGCCGGCCAGTACCAGCGCGGCCGCGTCGCCGAGCAGCGCGCTGACCTCGTCCCGGTGCGCCGCGATCACCGGCCGGCCGTGCGGCTGCCAGGCCTGGTAGAAATCCCCGCTGATCTGGTCCACCCGGTGCAGGTGGGCCGCGTCAAGAACGCGGACAGCGGCGATGGCCTCGGCCACGGCGATATCCCTGAGCTGCGGATCCCCGTTACGGCGCTGCACCGCGTAGACCGCCCGCAGCGCGTAGTCCAGCCGGAGCAGGTAGCTGCCCTGTACCTCAGCCAGGACGCCGCGAAGCCGCCGGTCGGCCGCGGCGAAGTCCGGATCCCGCTCCTGCACGTCAAGCCATCGCCGGTAGAGCGAGAGGTTGACGTCATTGCCGCCGAGCCGGGCGCTCAGCTCGCCGTCCGCTGGCTCGCGCTCCTGCCAGCCGGCGGTGATGGTGGCGAAGGGCCCGGCCAGCCGCAGGGATGCCGCCACCGAGTCGACCGTCGGCCTGCGCTGCGGGCCGAGCAGGATCACCCTCACGAGGCGTAGACGTGCAACGTGGCTCCGACGGTGTCGAGCATCCCGCGCAGCGTGTCGTAGTCCGGGTGGCGCATCCGCACGTACGCGTTGGCCATGTACCCGGCCGCCACCGGCTGGGTCGCTGTTCCCTCCGGCGGCAGGTGCGAGTCGATGACCCACTCGCCGAAGCGCTGCTCGAGTTCGGCGACCCCGCTGTAACCGGTGATGCGGCCGTCATGGTCGGGGCGCAGCGCGACCATCCCGCTGGCATAGCGGCGAGAGGGGGCCGAGCGTACCTGGCCGCTCACGATGGCCTCCGCCCACTCGCGGTAGATGTCGATCTCGTTGCCGGCCGCGTACAGGTCCCAGGCGCCGACGCCGGGCGGACGGCAGCCGATCTCGGAGAACTTCAGCCCGTTGCGGCCGAAGAACCACTCCATGTGCGTCGCCGACGTCCCGATCCCCAGGGCGGCGTTCACCCGCCGGCCCATCTCCCGCAGCTCGGCGTACTCCGGCCGCGGCGTCGATCCGGTTGGTGGCGATGAACTGCGGCGAGATCCACCGGGTCCGCATCGCCTCGAGCACGTTCGGGTAATAGTGCGAGGCGAAGTCGATGGCCACTTTCCCGTCGACCGTGATGGTGTCGTAGAAGCCCTCGTGACCCTCGATGAACTCCTCCATCGCGATCGACTCGGCGCCGTGCCCGCCGAAGACTCCAAGCGCGTGCTCCAGGCCTGCGGCGTCGTCGGCCCGCATCGTGTCGGCCGCGCCGGCGCCGCTGCGCGGCTTGAGTATCAGCGGGTAGCCTGCGCGTTCGGCGAACGCGCGCGCCTCGGCCGCGCTGCTGACCGCGGCCGATGCGGCAGTCGGCACGCCTGCCTCGCGCAGTGCCTGCTTCATCGACGGCTTGTCCCGGCATAGCCAGGCCGTCCGCACCGACGTGCCGGGGATCGCGGCGGCCTCGCGGACCTGGGCTGTCGGCAGCGTGTGCGCCTCGACCGTCGCCTCGATCCTGTCGACCCACACGCTGTCCTGCACATGGCGGACCGCGGCCGTCATCGCCTCGGTGTCGGTGACCGAGGACACCTGCTCATAACGTTGCAGCCAGCCCCTGAGCTGATCATCAAGCGCGCCGGCCGGATACTCGCCGACGCCGATCACCGTCGCGCCGGCCTCGGCGAGGGCGCGGGCGAACTGGCGCTGGTTAGCGGGAAAGAACGGCTCGACGAACACCACGATCATGTCTGGTAATGCTAATCGAGCGATTCAGCGACGTTCCGGCACCCGCGCCCAGCGGCCCGCCCTCCGGCGGCGGCCCGCTCTCCCGGCGGCGGCCCGCTCTCCCGGCGGCGGCCCGCTCTCCCGGCGGCGGCCCGCTCTCCCGGCAGCGCCCCTGTCCGCCCGGCCCGCCGTCACGCCTTCCCGGACTCGGCGCGGCGCTGCAGCACCACCACCGACCGTCCGGCGACCGGCAGCGTCGCCGAGCTCGCGAAGGCATCGCCCTCCCGCCCGGGGCCGAACGTGTCGAGCACGACATCCCACCAGTCGCCCCACTGCTTGGGCAGTGTCCAGTCGAGCGGCTCGTGGTGCGGGTGGAATAGCAGCAGGAAGGAATCGTCGGTGACCCGCTGGCCCCTGCGGTCGCGGTCGGTGATCGCCTCTCCGTTCAGGAACAGGCCGACCGAGCTGGCGAACCCCGCGTCCCAGTCGTCGTCGCCCATCTCGGTACCGTCCGGCTTGAACCAGCCGAGGTCCACCGACCCGCGGATCGGCAGCCCCTGGAACCAGCGCCGCCGCCGTAGCACCGGGTGCTCGCGCCGCAGCGTGATCAGGCGGCGGGTGAACTCAAGCAGGTCGTCGTCGATGCTGTCCCAGTCGTACCAGGAGATCTCGTTGTCCTGGCAGTAGGCGTTGTTGTTGCCGTGCTGGGTGCGCCCCGCCTCGTCCCCGCCGAGCAGCATCGTGACCCCCTGGGAGAGCAGCAGGGTGGCCAGGAAGTTGCGCTGCTGCCGGTGCCGCAGCTCGAGCACCCGGGGGTCATCGGTGTCGCCCTCGGCGCCGCAGTTCCAGGACCGGTTGTGGCTCTCCCCGTCCTTGCCGTCCTCGCCGTTGGCCTCGTTGTGCTTCTCGTTGTAAGAGACCAGGTCGCGCAGCGTGAAACCGTCGTGCGCGGTGACGAAGTTGACGCTGGCCCCCGGATGCCGGGCGTCGGCCTGGTAGAGATCCGAGCTGCCGGTCAGCCGGGAGGCGAACTCGCCGAGCGTGGCAGGCTCGCCGCGCCAGAAGTCGCGCACCGTGTCGCGGTACCGGCCGTTCCACTCCGACCACAGCGCCGGGAAGTTGCCCACCTGGTAGCCGCCCTCGCCGATGTCCCATGGCTCGGCGATGAGCTTGACCTGCGAGACGACCGGATCCTGCTGGATCAGGTCGAAGAACGCCGACAGCCGGTCGACCTCGTGGAACTGGCGGGCCAGGCTGGCGGCCAGGTCGAAGCGGAACCCGTCGACGTGCATATCGGTCACCCAGTAACGCAGCGAGTCCATGATCAGCTGCAGGGTGTGCGGATGCCGGACGTTCAGGCTGTTCCCGGTTCCGGTGGTGTCGTAGTAGAACCGGCGGATCTTCGGGCACCAGCCGGTAGTAGGCGGCGTTGTCGATGCCTTTCATCGACAGCACCGGGCCGAGGTGGTTGCCCTCCGCGGTGTGGTTGTAGACGACGTCGAGAATCACCTCGATCCCGGCCTCGTGCAGCGCCCGGACCATCGCCTTGAACTCGGCGACCTGCTCGCCCCGCTGGCCGCCGGCCGCGTACTCGTTGTGCGGCGCGAGGAAGCCGATCGAGTTGTAGCCCCAGTAGTTCCGCAGCCCGCGCTCGACCAGGTGCGCGTCGTGCACGAACTGGTGCACGGGCAGCAGCTCCACCGCCGTGATGCCGAGCCCGGTGAGGTACTCGACGGCGGCCGGGTGCGCCAGGCCGGCGTAGGTGCCGCGCTGCGCCTCCGGGATCTCCGGGTGCCGTTTGGTGAAGCCCTTGACGTGCATCTCGTAGATGACCGACTCGTTCAGCTGGATGTCAGGGGGCCGGTCGTTGCCCCAGTCGAAGTACGGGTTGTGCACGACCGACTTGGGCACGTAGGCAGCGCTGTCGTCGTCGTTGCGCGAGTTCTCGTCGCCGAAGGTGTACGGGAAGCAGGCCTGATTCCAGTCGACCTGGCCCTCGATGGCCTTGGCGTACGGATCGATGAGCAGCTTGGCCGGGTTGCACCGGTGGCCGTGCTCCGGCGCCCAGGGCCCGTGTACCCGGTAGCCGTACCGCTGCCCGGGCGCCACCGACGGCAGGTAGGCATGCCAGCACGAGGCGTCGACTCTCGTCCAGGACTATCCGCTGCTCGCTGCCGTCGTCGTCGAACAGGCAGAGCTCGACTCCCGCGGCGGCCTCGGAGAACAGCGAGAAATTGGTGCCGCCGCCGTCGTAGGCGGCGCCCAGCGGATAGGGCCGACCCGGCCAGGTCTCGATGGCCTCATCCATGAGCTGCTACATCCTTTCGTAGCTGGGTAGGTGGCGGCCAGCTGGCCCGGTAGCGCCCCCCGAGGCTTCCTGCCGCACTAGCCATGGTGCACCGGATAAGTCACGAAGGCATTGCATCTGCCATGATCACGGCACTATCCGGCGGCAGGATGATGCCGCCGGGGGCCAGTTTCACCCCGGGATCGGACGCCGCGAGCACCTCCGCCGGTGGCTCTGCCGGGCAGGTCCAGCTGCCGGCCCCGAGGTTCGCGGCCACGGTAACCGGGCCGCGCCGGACGAGCAGCCAGCCGGCCTCGGCGTCGCAGTCGGCCGTGACCCGGTCCAGCCGGGGGTCAGTCAGCGCCGGGACCCGCCGGCGCAGTGCGATCAGCTCCCTGTGCCAGGCCAGCAGGCCGGCGTGCGGCTCACGCCCCGGCTCGGCCCAGTCTAGCCTGGATCGCCGGAACGTCGCCGGATCCTGCGGATCGGGCACGTCGGCGGGATCCCAGCCGAAGGCGGCGAACTCCTGCCGGCGCCCGTCGCTGACCGCCCGCCCGAGCGCCGGATCGGAATGGCTGGTGAAGTACTGGAACGGGGTGCTGGCCCCCCACTCCTCGCCCTGGAACAGCATCGGCACGAACGGCGTGGTGAGCAGCAGCGCGGCGGCCACCCGGAGCCTTCCGTCGCTGACCAGGGCGGCGGTCCGCTCGCCGGCGGCGCGGTTGCCGACCTGGTCGTGGTTCTGGGTGCTCACCACGAACTGGCCGCCGGTCAGGCCGGCCGGGGCCGGCCGTGTACCCGCTGGCGGTGCGGCGAGAAGCAGCCGTCGTAGACCCACGCCTGCCGCAGTGCCTTAGCGAGCAGCGGGAGCGGTCCGAAATCTTCGTAATACCCGATTCTTTCTCCGGTCAGGACGGAGTGCAGCGCGTGATGCCATTCGTCAGCCCAGGATGCGTCCAGGCCGTAACCGCCGGCCATCTGGCTGCGGACGTAGCGAGGGTCGTTCCTGTCGCTCTCGGCGACGAGGAAGAGCGCCCGGCCGCAGTGCGCGGCGAGCGCGGCGGTCTCGGCGGCCAGCTCCTCCAGGATGTGGATCGCGGAATCGTCCACGATGGCATGCACGGCGTCCAGCCGCAGGCCATCGCAGTGGTAGTCGCGCAGCCACATCAGCGCGTTGTCGATGACGAAGCGGCGGACCTGGTCGCTGCCCGGCCCGTCGAAATTGACCGCCGGGCCCCAGTTCGTCCGGTGCCGCGCCGAGAAGTACGGGCCGAATTCCGGCAGGTAGTTCCCGTCCGGGCCGAGGTGGTTGTAGACGACGTCCATGATTACGCCAAGCCCCCGGCCGTGCGCGGCGTCGACCAGCCGCCTGAGCCCGTCCGGCCCGCCGTAATCGTGATGCGGGGCGAACAGGCAGGTGCCGTCGTAGCCCCAGCCCCGGCTGCCGGGGAACTCGGCCACCGGCATCAGCTCGATGGCGTCGACGCCCAGGCCTGCCAGGTAGTCCAGGTGCTCGATCGCGCCGTCGAAGGTCCCGGCGGCGGAGAAGGTGCCGATGTGGCACTCCTACAGCACCGACCCGGTCAGCGGCAGGCCCCGCCAGCCCCCGTCGGACCAGCCGAAAGCGGCCTGGTCGACCACCCGTGACGGGCCGTGTACCCCTTCCGGCTGGCTGGCCGAGCGCGGGTCGGGCCGCGGCGGGCCGCCGTCCAGGCTGAACATGTAGTCGCTGCCAGGCCCGGCGTCTGCGACGCGGCGGGCCCACCAGCCGTGCCCGGCCGCCGCGAGCGCCAGCCGCCGCGTGCCGAGCACCACGTCGGCCCGGCCGGCGCCCGGCGCCCAGACCCGGAACTCGTGCATCACGCCTCCCCCTCCCCGGCGGGCCCGGCTTCCCCGGCTGCCGCTGACCAGGCCTCGCTGCCCAGCACCGCGACCGGGAAACGGCGGAGCAGGCCGGTCACGCTGGTCTCGCCGCGGATCTCGGTGCCGGTCAGCACGTCCGTCCAGGTGCCGTCCGGGAGCGTCACCGTGGTGTCGGCCCAGCCCGCCGCCAGGCCGTTGACCTGCCGGGGCACCACGACGGCCAGCCCGCCGGTCCGGGCGAAGGCCACTAGCTGCCCCGCCTTGCGGCCGGCCACCGGGAGCGGCCGGTAGCCCGAGGCCGGGCCGTAGGCGCCGGGCCAGCGGCGCCGGTGCCGCAGCACCCGGTGAATCAGCCAGAGCTTCGGCCCGCCCTCGTCGACGCGGTCAAGCGCAGCCTCCGGTCCCGCGCCGTGCAGCGCAGTGAGCAGCGCGCGGCGGGCCGCGTAGTCAACCGGCCTGCGGTTGTCCGGGTCCACCAGCGACCGGTCCCACACCTCGGTGCCCTGGTAGAGGTCGGGAACGCCGGGGCAGGTCAGCAGCAGCGCGGTCTGGGCCAGCGAGCTGACCCGGCCAAGCTCGACGATGCGGTGCTCGGCCAGGAACGCCTCAAGATCGGCAACGAAGCCGGGATCGGCAAGGACCGCGGCGACGAACGCGCCGAGCGCCTCGTCGTAGCCGGCCTGCGGCTCGGTCCAGGAGGTATGCACCTTGGCCTCCCTGGCCGCCTTGGTCATGAAGGCGCCGGCCCGGGCCGCGTCGATCGGCCAGGCACCGACCAGCGTCTGGTAGAGCAGGTACTCGGCGTTCCGGTCCGGCCAGCCGCCTTGCTTGTGCCGCTCGTTGCGGTCCGCCCAGCGGACGACGGCGTGCTCCCATGCCGCCGGCAGCTCGGCGAGCACGCTGATCCGGGCCCGGACGTCGCCGCTTCGCTTCGTGTCGTGCGTGGAGAGGGTCAGCATCGTCTCCGGCCAGTGCCGCGCCGTGTGCGCCATCGCCTGGTGAAAGTCAGCCACCGGATCGCCGAGGCGGCCGGCCTCGGCCAGGCCAGGGTCGCCGCCGACCTCGTTCAGCGAGGCCAGCGGCTGATACCGGTAGAACGCGGTGTCCTCCACCCCCTTGGCCATCACCGGCGCGCTCAGCTGGCCGAACCGGACCGCGAACTCGGTCTCGGCCGCGCCGGGACGCATCCCGGTCAGCAGCTCGCCGATGAACCCCACAAGCTCGTCGTCGATGTCCGGCCTGCGACCGCGGACCGTTGCCACCGCCGCGGCCACGTGCGCCCGGTCGGCCGGGCTGGCGGGCTGCCCGGGCCGCGGGTAGATCCGGTAGACCCCGAACGCGGCGATCACCTCGCGCAGCGCGTCGCGCAGGTCCCGGCGGGTGTGATCGCGCTGGCGGCGGTGGTTCTCGCAGACGTCGGCGAGCAGCCCGGTCAGGCGCTCCACCTCGGCGGCAAGGTCGTCGTGCATGATCTGCAGCTTGGCCGCGTGCACGACCTCGGCGTATGCCGCGTCCTCGGCGGTGAACCGGACGTAGCCGGCCTTGACCGCCGCCTCGTTGTCCGGGTCCACGAACAGCCTGCTGACCTGGTTAAGGAAGTCATAACCGGTCGTCCCGGCGGCTGCCCACGTCGCCGGCAGTTCCTCGCCCGCCGCCAGGATCTTCTCTACCACCACGTACGCGCCCCCGGTGGCCGCACGCAGCCGTTCCAGGTAGCCCTCCGGGTCGGCCAGCCCGTCCACGTGGTCAACCCGCAGCCCGTCCGCGGTCCCGTCGGTGACCAGCCCGAGGATGAGCCGGTGCGTCTCGGTGAAGACGGTGTCGTCCTCGACCCGCAGCCCGGCGAGCGACTGGATGTCGAAGAACCGGCGGTAGGACAGCTCCTCGGCGGCCGTGCGCCAGTAGGCGAGCCGGTAGTTCTGCTGCCTGAGCAGCTCATCCAGGGCATCCGGGTCGCGGTTCAGCGCCTTGATCTCGGCGTCAATCGCCGCGGCGGCGCCGGGCAGGGCCTCGCAGAGCGCGGCCAGCCGGACGCGCAGCAGCTCCTTGTCGCGGTGCCGCTCGGCCACCGCGGCAGCGTCGGTGCGGGTGGCAAGCGGCAGCCTGCCGAAGGCGGCGGCCAGGTCAGCCAGCTGGCCGGAGCCGGCCCGCGCCGCCGCCCGGGCCAGCAGGCCGTCCAGCGTCCTCGGCGACAACGGCGCCGCATTCTCGTAGTAGCGGACGGTGAACGATCCGCCCGTGCGCTCGACAGTCAGCTCGCCCGCCTCGAGCACCCGGCCGTACTGGTCGCCGAGGACCGGCATCAGCACGGTGGCGGCCAGCTTGGTCTCCGGCGGGTCCCAGTCGATGTCGAAATAGCGCGCATAGGTGCTCGACGGGCCGTTCTCCAGCACGTCCCACCACCAGGCGTTGGCCCGCCCGGCCAGCGCCATGTGGTTGGGAACGATGTCGAGCACCTGGCCGAGGCCCGCCTCGGCCAGCCGCCGCACCAGCCGGCCGTGCCTCCCGGCGCCGCCGAGCTCGACATTAAGCCGGCTGTGATCGACCACGTCGTATCCGTGCTTGCTGCCGGGCGCGGCCTGCAGGTACGGCGAGCAGTACAGGTGGCTGACGCCCAGGTCGGCGAGATACCCGGCGACGGCGGCGGCATCGTCGAAGGTGAAGCCGGCGTGTAGCTGGACTCGGTAGGTCGCCGCCCGCGGGCGGTACTGCTGCCTCGGCTTGGCAGGCATACGGCGGCGCTCCCAGGAAGAGATGGGCTGGCCCGGCCAGTCTCTGGCCGGCCAGCCAGCGAAGTACCCGTTATGGCAAGGGAAACACAAGATCATTTATAACGTGGCCAGCCGGGGCCGCTGCCCTCGCGCCGGAACTGCGGCCGGCCGCGGGCCGATAAGCCCGTCCCGGTGGCTGATTTCGAGAACGCGCACCTCGGCGGAACTGCCCGCAGTGCTGAATCCGGCGACAGCGCACGTGGCTGGCCTGGCCAGGCTCATGGCTAAGGCGGTGGATCGCGCGATCGCGCACCTTCCACGGTGTGCGATCGCGCGATCCACCACATGGCGCGATACGCCGGTATGCTCCCGGCATGCCGTCAGCCCGGTGCCGATGAGCCGCGCGGCGGTGGTGGCCAATCCCACGAAATACGGCGACAAGGAAAAGTTCGCCGCCGCGGTCCGCGCGGCGATGTCCGCCCGCGGCTGGGCCGAGCCGCTGTGGCTGGAGACCACGGTGGATGATCCGGGCCAGGGCATGGCCGCGGCGGCCGTGACCGAGCAGGTCGACGTGGTGCTCGCCTGCGGCGGCGACGGCACGGTCACCGCCTGCGCGGAAGGCCTGGCCGGCAGCGGGATCCCGCTCGCGATCCTCCCGCTCGGGACCGGGAATCTCCTTGCCCGCAACCTGGGACTCCCGCTTGACCTTGACGACGCGCTCGTCGTCGCGCTCGCCGGCCAGGACCGGCGGCTCGACGTGGGCAGTGCCAACGGCAGGCCGTTTGTCGTGATGGCCGGAGTCGGCCTGGACGCGAAGATGCTGGACGGCGCGAGCGAGCAGCTCAAGAAGCGGCTGGGCTGGGCCGCCTACGCAGTTTCGGCACTGCGGCACCTGCGGGACCGGCCGATGCGCGCGCGGCTGCGCGCCGACGGCGGCCCGCTGCTGCGCCGCCGGGCCAGCGGGATCATCGCCGGCAACGTCGGCTGGCTGCAGGGCGGCGTGCCGCTGCTGCCGGACGCTGAGCCCGATGACGGGCTGCTTGACGCCGTCGTGCTCACCGCGCGGGGGCTGGCTAACTGGCTCGCGCTCGCCGTGCACGTCCTGCTCCGCCGGGCAGGCACCAGGCGGGTGGCCAGGATCACCTTCCGCGAGCTGCGCATCGACCTCGACCGCCCGCAGCCCTGGCAGCTCGACGGCGAGGTGGCCGGCCGGACCAGCCACCTGGTGATCACCGTGCAGAAAGGCCAGCTGCTCATCCGCTGCCTGACCGGGGGCTCACGGTAGCGCAGGCCCGGCGACCGCAAGCCCTGGATCCGGCCGCAGGCCGGGATGTGTGCCTGCCAGGACCGCATGTTTGCGATCCGGATCTGGGTCAACCTGTCCGCTGTGCGGTTCTCCGGTCAGCTTCGCCGCCGCGCCCGTGTCGCCGCTGCAGCAGCACGATCCTGTGCTCGGCGAGCTGCTGGGTGTGGTGGCTGAGCCAGAGGCAGACCGCGGCCAGCGGCAGCTCGACGGCGATCGCGAGCAAGATTGATGGGAGGCGCTGATGGGCCGGCGTGGTCATGACGTCGAACCACGAATCGACCACCAGCAGGGTGGCGGTCGCGGTGGCGGCGGTGGACAGGTACCGGGACCGGCGCAGCGCGAAGTACGCGGTCGTCGCGAGCGCGCCGAGCAGCATGACGTCGAAGCCGGCCCACGCGACGTCGTAGTTCGCGGACAGCTGGCGGGCAGGCAGCGAGACGGCGATATACGCGGTCCAGGGCAGCAAGATCACTGAGAACAGCGCGAACACCGGGCCGGCCCACCGCACCAGCCGGGTGTCGTCTGTCAGCACCGCGTTCTCCGGCTCATCGGCCGGCTCGACAAGCGTGTCGAGCCTGGTGACCAGGTCATCAGGCTCGGGGATCGGATTCACTGATGCACCTCGCCGCGCTGGTAGGGCAGCGACATCGTCTCGGTTCCGGTATCAGCCTGGCAACCGCGAGGACGCCGCGATGGTTTCCGTCAAGATCAATAATCAGGCCCGGCCCCGGCCGCCGCATCGTGCGAACCAGCCTGGGTAAGGCGCCGGCGTGAACAAGTCGACCCTGCGCACGGTGCTGACCGCCGGAGCGGCCAACCTGGTGATAGCCCTGTGCAAGCTGGCTGCCGGGCTGATCACCGGCTCAAGCGCGATGCTAGCCGAGTCAGCCCACTCGGTCGCCGACACGGTGAACCAGGTCTTCCTGCTGACCTCGCTGCGGACTGGCTCGCGGCCCGCCGACGCGGAGCACCCGTTCGGGTACGGCCAGGAACGGTACTTCTGGTCGCTGCTCGCCGCCGTCGGCATCTTCGTCGCCGGCGCGGGTTTCTCGATCTTCGACGGCGTGCTCGCCATCACCAGGGGAGAGCGCAGCGGCAGTATCGCGATCGCCTACGTGGTGCTGGCCGTCTCCTTCGTCGCCGAGGGAACGTCGCTGACCCGGGCCGCGCGCCAGATGAGCGGGGAGGCACGGCAGCACAGGCGGCAGCTGTTCGATCACGTCAGGCGGAGCCCGGACACGACGGTCAAGGCGGCGCTCTTCGAGGACACCGCGGCCCTCGCGGGGCTCGTGCTTGCCGCCGCCGGCGTCAGCCTCGAGGCGATCACCGGCTCGGCCGTCTGGGACGGCAGCGCCTCGATAGCCATCGGGCTGCTGCTTGTCGTGGTGGCCTACCGGCTCGGCAAGGACAGCAGGGACGGGCTGATCGGGCATGCCATCGACCCCGACGAGCAGCGGATGATCGCGGAAGAGATCGAGTCCACCCCCGGGATCGACGACGTCGTCGAACTGCGCACGATGCACCTGGGCCCGGAGAGCGTGATAATCGCCGCCCGGGTCGCCTTCAGCGATGACATCAGCGCCGACCGGGCCGAGGACATCGCCGGGGACATCGACCAGCGGCTCAGCGACCGGATGTCCATCACGCCGCACGTCTTCATCGACCCGACCCAGACCTAGGAACCGCCCCCGTCCGGGACTGCCCGGCCTAGGCCCATCCGCCGCTCGGCCTGCCCGCGAGCCGCCCGGCAAGGTGGTGGATCGCGCGATCCACCACATCTGAAGGTGTGCGATCGCGCGATCCACCACCTTCATCGGGGCCGCCCTTCGGGGCCGGAGCGCGGAGCCGAGCGGCCGCGGGTGTTTACCGCCCGCTCCTCGTGGTAGCTGCGAGCTGCCAGCGAGCTGAGGAGCGCCGATGCACGGGAAGACCAGAAGGCACATGCGGCCGTGGCCGGCCATTGTCGCTTCCACGGCGGCATTTGGGGCCGTGGCGATCGGCCTGCAGCCGGCTGCGGCCGTCGGCACGGCGACGGCCAGGCAGGCTGCGCTGGTCCGGAGCGCGGTGCTGGTCCGGTCCGTCGCTCCGGCCCGGAGCGAAGCGGCCCGGCGCACGACGGCCGCGCCGTACTTCTGCGCGCCGGGCGGCAACGGCACCATCGCCGGGACCTTCGGCGACGCCGGGCTGATCGGCTGGGCCGGCGACAAGGACGGCGTCGTGGCCTGCCTCGGCGGCAGCTTCTACGTCCGCGATGGCAAGAACGCGACCTACGGCTACGGCATCTACGACGACAGCCGCACCCGGTGGCATGACGCGGACGGCTACCTGCCCGCCCTGATCACCTCGTTCTCCCGTGACGGCGCCGACATCTCGATCACCAACTTCGGCGACAAGGTCACCGCCGGCGGCCACTCGATCGTCGCGGTCTACAGCCGGGTCGCGGTGCACAACCCGACCGGCCATCCGGTGACGATCAGCCCGCAGGCATCGTCCGGCCTGATCCCGCTCGGCCATGCCGCCGACACCGTCAAGCCCGGCGGCACGTCCGATCATGACTACGTGGTGGCCGCCGACCGGTTCGGCCGCAAGTTCAAGTTCCCGTCCGCCGCCGCGCTGGCCTCGGCCGGCGGGTTCAAGGCCCACTTCACCCACATGAAGCGATTCTGGCGGGCGCAGCTCGCCAAGGTGGCCGGGCTGACCCTGCCGGACCGGCAGCTCACCGACGCCTACCGGGCAGGGTTCATCAACACGCAGATCATCCGCGACGGCAACCGGCTCACCACCGGCGAGAACGGCTACGACGCGGAGTTCAGCCATGACGTCATCGGCATCCTGGCCAGCCTGTTCACCCAGGGCGACTTCAGCCACGCGCATGCGCTGCTCAACCGCGCCAGGGCCGTGGTCGGCGCGCAGAGCCAGTACGCCGACGGGCGCTGGACCTACGCCTGGCCGTGGGCGATCTACCTGATGAAGACGGGGGACCTGGCCTTCGTCAAGTCACATTTCGCCAAGGAGGGGCCTAAGGGCGCCAGCCAGCCGAGCATCTCCGGCACCGCTCACAAGATCGCGGCCCAGCGCACCGGCCCCGGCGGGATCATGGAGAAGACCAACGACATCGACGCCAACGGCTACTGGACGATCGACAACTACGAGGCGCTGATGGGGCTGGCCGCCTACCACTGGCTCGCCCTGCAGGTACACAGCAAGTCCCAGGCCGCCTGGTCGCTCCGGCAGTACGACAGCCTGCTGGCGGCGACCAACGCGCGGCTCGGCAAGACCATCGCGGCCGGCCATCTCCGTTACCTGCCCTGCTCGATGGTCGAGCCGAACACGAGCAACCGGTGCGCCAACGCCGAGGACGCCAACTGGGCGGCGCCGTTCCTGTTCGGGCGCTGGGCGTGGGACGGGCAGCTGTTCGGCGCGCGGGTCACCGGGCCAGGAGTCCGGCTGATCGATGCCACCTACCGGTACGGCTTCGGGCGGCTGGCCGGCAAGCTGCCCGCTGACACCTTCGGCGGCTACCCCACCGACTACTTCTCGACCACCTACAACGCCGGCTACGGCAGCTGGGGGCTCGCGTCGAAGGACTACCGCAGCCAGGGCATCGCCAGCTACGAGTTCATGATCGCCAACGACCAGAGCGGGCCGTTCTCCTGGTGGGAGAGCTCCGACTTCCCCAACTCCGGCTCGCCCTGGGCCGGCCGCCACCCGGCCAGCGGGAACGGGTCGGCTCCGCACGCCTGGGGGATAGCCAACGCCAACAAGGTGCTGCTTGACTCGCTCGCCGCCCAGCGTTCCAGCGGCGCGCTGATCGTCGGGCGCGGTGTCCCGGCCAGCTGGCTCAGCAGCGGCAAGCCGATCCGGGTAACCAACTTCCCGACCACCGACGGTCACCGGATCAGCCTCACCATCACCGGCACCGGCGGGTCAGTCACCCTGCGGGTCACCAGCGGGAAGCCCGCGGGCAAGATACTGCTCCAGCTGCCCGCGTTCGCCGGGAACATCGCGAGCGCGTCGGCCGGAAAGATCCGCCCGCACAGCGGCACGGTCACCCTCGGCCGGTCGGTACGCCGCGTCACGGTCAGGCTCAGGCGCGCGGCATGAGGCCGGCCGGAACCCCGGGCCTCGCCGCCGGAACCTGCCGCTCAGGGCCGGCTGTCAGACCCTCCCGGTACCCTGGACGCCAGTGACTACTTATCGCGATACCACCGCCGCCGGGTCCCGCACGGTCGACCTCGACTTCGAGCTCGAGGCCTACCGCCGGGAGCTCACCGCCTACTCTTACCGGATGCTCGGCTCTGGCTTCGAGGCCGAGGACGCCGTACAGGAGACGATGGTCCGGGCCTGGCGCGGCATCGACGGCTTCGAGGGCCGGGCGTCGCTCCGGTCGTGGCTCTACCGCATCGCCACCAACGTGTGCCTCGACATGATCCAGGGGCCACAGCGCCGGGCCAGGCCGATGGACCTGGGGCCATCGTCGACGGCGGCAGCGGTGATCCCTGATGCCCTGCCGGAGACCTCCTGGATCCTGCCCGTCCCCGACTCGGCCGCCGGCCCGGCCGCCAGCGACCCTGGCGAGCTGGCGGCCTACCGCGACTCGATCCGGCTCGCCTTCGTGGCCGCGCTGCAGCACCTGCCGCCCCGCCAGCGGGCCATCCTGATCCTGCGCGAGGTGCTGCGCTGGCAGGCAAGCGAGGTGGCCGAGTTGCTGGACACCACCGTCGTCTCGGTCAACAGCGCGCTGCAGCGGGCCAGGGCGACGCTCACCGCGGCCGGCGTCAGCATCGACGACGGCGGCCAGGATGCCCTGGACGCCGGGCAGCAGGAACTGCTCGCCCGGTACGTGGACGCGTTCGAGCGTTACGACGTCGATGCCTTCGTCTCGCTGCTGCGCGAGGACGCCACGTTCTCGATGCCACCGCACCCGCTGTGGCTGTGCGGTCCGGCCGAGGTGGCCAGCTGGCTGCTTGGCCAGGGCTGCGGCTGCCGCGGCTCCCGGCTGGTGGCGACGAAGGCCAACGGGACAGCGGCGTTCGGCAGCTACCGGCCGGCCGGGCCGGGCCGATGGGAGCCGTTCGCCCTGCAGGTGATCGAGACCGCCGGCGGCCGGGTCAGCGCGGTGCACAACTTCCTGTACCCGGAAATCTTCGCCGCCTTCGGGCTGCCGCCCCGCCTGGAGCAGTAGCGCCCGCCGGCTCCGGGCCCGGCCCGTCCGGCGGGGGAACTGGCCGGCTTGGCCGGGGATGGCTACATTCGTGTCCATGTTCGAAGCGGCGAGCTGGCTCGAAAAACTGAACGATGAGCAGCGCCGCGCCGCGACGCACCAGGACGGCCCGCTGCTTGTGCTGGCCGGCGCCGGGACCGGCAAGACCGGGACCCTGGTCGCGCGGGCTGCCTGGCTGCGGTCCCAGGGTGTGCAGGCTGGCCGGATTCTGCTGCTGACGTTTACCCGCCGGGCCGCCGATGACATACTCGCCCGGGTCGCGCCCCGGGCAGTGACCGCGGACGAGCGGATCTGCGGCGGCACCTTTCACGCCATCGCGCACCGGATCATCCGCGAGCACGCTGAGTCGTTCTCGCTTCCGCCGGAGTTCAGCGTGATCGACCCGGCCGACGTCTCGGACGTGCTGGACACGCTGCGGGCAGAACATGACCTGGTCGGCACCAGGCGGCGTGCTCCGCGGGCGGCCGTCTGCGCCGACATCTACACCCGGTGCGTGAACACCCACACGACGGTTGCCGATGTTGTGCGAGGCAGCTTCCCCTGGTGCGCCGACTTCACCGCCCAGCTCTCCGGGCTGTTCCGCGACTACGTGGCGCACAAGCGCCGTCACGGCCTCGTCGACTTCGATGACCTGCTGCTGCTCTGGCATGCGGCACTGGCCGATCCGGCAGCCGGGCCGGTCCTGCGCGGCCTGTTCGACGCGGTGCTCGTCGACGAGTACCAGGACGTCAACGCCGTGCAGGCGGACATCGTGCGGCTGCTCGCGCCGGACGGCCGCGGCCTGACCTGCGTCGGCGACGACGCCCAGGCCGTCTACGGGTTCCGCGGCGCTGACCCGGCGCACCTCCGGGCGCTTGCCGATACCTATGACAGCCTCGACGTGATCCGGCTGACCAGGAACTATCGCTCCAAGAGCGCGGTGCTGCGGCTGGCGAACGCGGTCCGGCCGCAATCCGACGGCCTTGAGCTTGCGCTCACCGCGGACCGCGGCGCCGGGCAGTCCCCGGTGCTGGTGCGCTGCCACGACGAGGCGACCCAGGCCCGGGAGATCTGTGCCCGGGTGCTTGCCGCACACGAGTCCGGGCTGGACCTGCGCGACCAGGCCGTGCTGGTCCGGGCCGCGCACCACAGCGATGTGCTGGAAATCGAGCTGTCGGCCCGCGGCATCCCGTTCGTGAAATACGGCGGCCTGAAGTTCACCGAGGCTGCACACGTCAAGGATTTCCTCGCGGCGGCCCGGGTGGTAGCCAACCCGGCTGACGACCTCGCCTGGTTCCGGCTGCTCCGCCTGCATGAGGGCATCGGGCCGGTGCATGCACGGCGCGTGATCGACGCCCTGCGGCTGGCAGATCCGGCACCGCTACGCCGCTGGCCCGAGGCGCTGGCGGCCGTGCCGCAGCGATCCCGGCCCGCCGTCGCCGCGACGGTCGCCGGGCTGGCCGCGGCCGCGGCGACCGAGCGGGCCGCTGACCGGGCCGGCGCCGTCCTCGCGGCCATGCTCGACCCGGTCCGCGCCCGCTACCCGGATGCTGCCATCCGCATCGCCGACCTGGAGCGGCTGGCCGACGCGGCCGCCAGCAGGCCGTCGCTGCATGATGCGCTGGTCGAGATCGCGCTCGATCCGCCCGCGTCGGCCGGCGACATGGCAGGCGCGCCACGGCTCGACGACGACTACCTGGTCATCTCCACGATGCACTCGGCCAAGGGCCTGGAATGGCCGGTCGTGCACCTGCCGCAGCTGGTGGACGGCGCGGTGCCGAGTGACATGGCGCTCGGCACGCCGGCCGGGCTGGCTGAGGAGCGGCGCCTGTTCTATGTCGCCGTCACCCGCGCCCGCGATCAGCTCTACCTCTACGCGCCGCTGCGGATGCATCACCACCGGATGGCCAGGGACGACCGGCACAGCTACGCGCCGCTGACCAGGTTCCTCGACGCCGAGGCCCTCGCGCAGTGCGAGGTCACCGAGGCGGCGCCGGCCGGGCCGGCCATGCCGCGAGTCGCAGCGCTCGCCGCGACCGTCGACGCTGCGCTGGATTCACTCTGGACCTGAACTGGCCGCGTCCGATGCGGGACCGTCCCGCTGCGGGGCCGCTGATCAGCGCCGCCGGGCAGTTACGCCGTCGCGGCTGGCACCGACGGGTAGACGTCCAGGATCCGGTTCATGCCGGTCATCCGCAGCAGCCTGGTCACCAGCCGCGGCACGGCGGCTAGCGCCAGCGAGGCGCCTTCCCGTGTCGCCGCGTTCTGCGCCATGGCGAAAACAGAGAGGCCGGAGGCGTCACAGAATCTCAGCCCGGCCAGATCGAGGACGAGGCGGCGGCTGGCGGCCGAGCGCGAAGCCGATATGGGCGCGGAGCACCGGCGCGCTCGCCACGTCAAGGTCGCCGCTGACCGCGAGGATGACCGTGTCCGGCCGGTAAAGCGTCACCACCTGCAGGTCCGGACCGCCCGGCTGCCCGCGCGGGCCTGGCCCGGCGGGCTGGACCGAGTCCTGAGTCCCCCCGGTTATCAATTTGCCCCCTGACAACGCCGCTAATTTATCACTGAGAGTAGCCAACCCCGCCAAAACGCAGTCCGTGTGATGACGTTGTGTCATTGATGTGAAGCTCGTCTCCCGCTGACCGGTATGGCTGGCGCACGAAGCTCCCGTTTATGCCGGTCTGGAAAGTCATCAGCGGGGGTCCGGCCGCCGGCCGCCTGCGGTGGCCGGCCCGGCCAGGCGCATACGGACCAGCCCGGCCGGCTGGTCGCATTGCCTCGGCGCCGGCGCACGTCTAGGTTTCGCCCCATGCACACCGTGAATGCAACGACTGAGCAGATGATCCGGTCCGTCCTCGCCTATGCGGAGGAGCGGCTGCGGCTCGATCCGGTGCCGCTGGACGGCGCCCCGCGGGATCCGGCCGTACTCGACGCGGCGCTGCAGGGGATGCTGACCGCCGATGGCAACGACCCGGACAAGGTGCTCGAGGTTTACGCGGACATCCTCGCGCCGTCGGTGATCTCGGCGGACAGCCCGCGGTTCCTCGGCTTCATCCCGGCCGCCCCGACCAAGGCGGCGCTGCTGTTCGACATGCTCATCTCCTGCGCGTCCATCCAGGGCACTTCCTGGCTGGAGGCGGCGGGCGCCATCCAGGCCGAGAACCAGGTGCTCCGGCTGATCGCCGACCGGGCCGGGCTGCCCGCATCGGCCGGCGGCTGCTTCGTCGCCGGCGGCTCGGCCGGCAACCTGTCGGCTCTGGTGGTGGCCCGCGAGGTGGCCAAGCGCAAGGCCGGCCCCGCGGCGGCGGGCAGGCGCTGGCGGGTGGCTGTCGGCGCGGATGCCCATTCCTCGGTGATCAGCACGCTCCGGATACTGGAGATGGACGCGCTGACCGTGCACACCGATGATCACCGGGTCACCGGTGCCGCGCTCCGGGCCGCGCTCGAGGCCGACGGCGACCCGTCCTCGGTCGCCGCGGTCGCGGCGACCGCCGGCACCACGAACGCCGGCATTGTCGACGACCTGGCCGGCATCGCCGCGGTCGCGAAGGCACACGGCCTGTGGTTCCACGTGGACGGCGCCTACGGCGGGGCCGGATTGTTCGCGCCGAGCGTCCGGCAGGCCTATGACGGCATCGAGCACGCCGACTCGCTCATCGTCGACCCGCACAAGTGGCTGTTCGCCCCGTTCGACTGCGCGGGGCTGATCTACCGGAATCCGCCGCTCGCCCGGTCGGTGCACAAGCAGGACGCGTCCTACCTGGACGTGATCCACGAGAACCCGACCGAGTGGAACCCGGCCGATTACGCGTACCACCTGACCAGGCGCGCCCGGGGAATGCCGCTGTGGTTCTCGCTGGCCGTGCACGGCGTCGCCGCGTACACGGCGGCCATCGAGGCGGCGATCGGCCTGGCCAGGGAAACCGCGGCGGACATCCGCGGGCGGGACTACCTGGAGCTGATCCGCGAGCCCGATCTGTCGGTGGTGCTGTTCCGCCGCCGCGGCTGGAGTCCTGCGCAGTACGCGCAATGGGCGGACCAGCTGCTCAGCGACCAGGTGGCGTTCCTGCCGCCGTCGGCCTGGGAAGGCGAGACGGTGGCCAGGCTCGCGTTCCTGCATCCGCATACGCCGATGAGCCTGGTCCGGCAGGTCCTGGACCGGATGGCGTGACGATCATGCCGGTGGCGCCCTCGCGACTGCCGCGAAGGCGCCGCCGGGTGCTGCGGCCAGAGCCGCGCTGGCTACATCGCGCAGCCGGCCTTCCTGGCCGCCTTGACGCCCGGGGCGTCATGACCGCGGACGCGCCCATTCGCCGGGCTCGCCTTGGTCAGCCGGGTGCTGCCGCGCAGCGAATGCAGGTCCTGGCGGCCGGGCGGGCGGCCAGCCGCCCCGCTGAGATCGGCAGGCCGCAGCGCTGGCAGCTGCCGTAACTGCCGTCCGCGATCCGGGCAAGCGCGAGTTCGACATCGGCAAGCCTGCCGCGGGCCCGTTCCAGCAGGGCAGCTACCTGCGCGCGCTCGAACGCGATCGTCGCGCCCTCCGGGTCATGCTCATCATCGGTGGCCACCGCGTAGGCGCCGTCGATGATGCCGTCGAAGTCGCGGGCCAGCGCCGAGATCGCGGCGGCCGCCGGCAGCGCGCTCGGCGGTCAGCAGTTCGCGCGCGCGGCTCAGCTCGTCCTGGCGGCTGGTCATCTCAGTGCGTGCCCAGCGGCTAGCTGCTTGATGATCTCCGCTGCCGGGCGGTCCGCGGCGGCGCGGTAGCCCGTTCCGGCGTAGAGGCTCATCCGGTCCGGGTCCGCGCTGGCCGCCGCGGCGGCGCGAAGCGGCCGGGTGGCGTTGTTGATCTCCGGATAGGCCGCGGGGGCGCCCGCGTGCTCGGTCACGAACCCGTTCACCAGGGCCCGGGCAGGCCGGCCGCTGAATGCCCTGGTTACCTGCGTGCCGGCGTACCGCGGGTCGGCCAGCGCGGCCTTGTGCAGCGGATGCGCGCCGCTCTCCGGGCAGCGCAGGAAGGCGGTGCCCGCCTGCACGGCGACCGCCCCGGCCGACAGGGCAGCGGCGACCCCGCGCGCGTCCGCGATGCCCCCGGCGGCGACCAGCGGCAGGTCGGTCGCGCCGGCCACCTCGGCGATCAGCGCCAGCAGCGCTGGATCCTGGCCGTCGGCTGCCCGGCCACGCTGTCCGCCGGAGCCCGGCCGCTGGCCGGGTCCCGCTGGCCGGTCCGCGGCCGCGGCCGGGAGATTGGCGAACGTTCCCCGGTGCGCGCCCGCCTCCGGACCCTGAACGCACAGCGCGTCGGCGCCCGCACCCGCCGCGCTTGCTGCCTCGTGCCGGTCGGTCACCGTGACGACGACCAGGGTTCCGCCGTCCTGCAGGTCCCGGATCAGCCCGGCGGCGGGGCACCCGAAGGTGAAGCTGACCACCGGCGGCAAGCTGGCCAGCAGCACGCCGACCTTGTCCGCCCAGTGGTCGTCGTCCCAGCTGGGACTGCCGGGCTCAGCGCCGACCCGGCGGGCGTCGTCTCGCAGCGACTCGACGTAGGCCGACACCGCGGCCCGGTCGCTGGCGGGCGCGCCTGGCACGAACACGTTGACGCCGAACGCCGTCACCCCCGCTGACCGGACCGCGGTTATCTCGGCGTGCATGGCATCGGCCGTCTTGTACCCGCCGGCCAGGAAGCCGAGGGCACCGGACCGGGCGGCCGCGATCACGAGCCCAGGGGCCGACGGCCCGCCGGCCATCGGCGCGACCCAGATCGGCAGCTCAGTCAGCTGGCGGAGACCGCCTGACGGGCTTCGGTTCACCGTGTTGCTCCCGTCCTTACTCGGCCGGCCGCAGCCCGCGCGGCCATCCCGGTCCCGGCCCGCCAGTCCTCGGTTCCATGACATCACCTCCTCCGGAGGCGCGGTTCATCAAGGTGGTGGATCGCGCGATCGCACACCTCCCATGGTGCGCGATCGCGCGATCCACCACGTTCGGCGGTGGGCGGGCGGCGCGGGGAGATTCGGCTGCGCGGGGGGATTCGGTGCGGGACGGGCGGGCTGCGCGCCGGACTCGGCTGCGGGCTGGCCGCGGCGGCTGGCCCGGTGGCGCGGGCATGGCACCTTATCGGGCAGGCTTGTGCCATGGCGGAGAAACTCACCCTGATGGCGGTGCACGCACACCCGGACGACGAATCATCAAGCACCGGCGGCGTGCTGGCCAAGTACTCGGCAGAAGGCATCCGGACAGTGGTCGTGACCTGCACGAACGGTGAGTTCGGCGACGCGCCGGGACAGCTCAAGCCGGGCGAGGACGGCCACGACACGGACTCGGTAGCGAAAATCAGGCTCGCCGAGCTCGAAGTGGCCTGCGAGCACCTTGGCGTCAGCGACCTCGAGGTGCTCGGCTACCACGACTCGGGGATGCCGGAATGGGACTACAAGGACCGGCCGGATGTCTTCAGCAACGTGCCGCTGGCCACCGTGGCTGACCGCATCGCCGGGCTGATCGACCGCTACCGGCCGCAGGTCGTTGTCACCTACGACGACAACGGCGGCTACCAGCATCCTGATCACCTGCACGCCAGCCGCGCCGCCGTGGCGGCAGTGCGGTCCACCGGCATCCCGGCGAAGCTCTACCTGACGGCGATGCGGCGCAGCGGCTGGCAGGAGGTGTGGGAGGCGCTGCGGGCCGAGGGCGTCGACGTGCCCGACTTCAGCGACATGGATCCGGAGATGCAGCGCATGATGGATGAGGCCGAGCGGCGTATTACCACGACGGTCGATATCCGGCCGGTGCTTGACCGCAAGGGCGACGCGCTGCGGGCGCATGCCAGCCAGATCGAGGAGTCATGGTTCTCCAAGATCCCGCCCGACGTGGTGGCGCGGGTCTTCGGTTACGAGACGTTCATCCGGGCCAGTGACTCCACCGGAGTTCCCGTTCCAGAAAATGATCTTTTCGCTGGACTGAGGTAGCGCCGGCCCGGCTATCAGCGAGCCGGCCGGCCCGCCGGGGCTTCACCGGCTCAGCAGCGCGGCCGCGTTGTCGTGGCAGACCGCCCGCAGCCACGGCGCGCCGAGCCCGAGCCGCGCCAGCGCCTGCAGCTGATGCAGGTAGGGATGCGGAATGTTGGGGAAGTCGCTGCCCAGCAGGATCTTGTCGCCGAGGCCGGCCAGCCGCGGCAGCTGGCCGGCCGGGAACGGCGTGGCGCGTTCCAGGTAGTCGGTGAAGGCCATGGTGGTGTCCAGGTAGACGCCGCGGTGGCGCTCGGCCAGATCGAGGAACTCGCCGTACTCCGGCGTCCCGAAGTGCGCGATGATCATGGTCAGCCGCGGATGCCGCTTGATGACCTCGGTGATCGGCCCGGGGCCGGTGTACCGGCCGGGAAACGGGCCGGACCCGCAGTGCACCACCACGGGCACCGCCGCCTCGGCCAGCAGGCCCCATACCGGGTCGAGCACCTCGGCGCGCGGGTCGTAGTCGCCGACCTGCACGTGGGCCTTGAATATCCGCGCGCCGTCCGCCAGTGCCGCGGCGACGTAGCCGGCCGCGCCGGGCTCGGCGAAGAAGGTCGCGCTGTGCACGGCATCCGGGGTGCGGGCGGCGAAATCCCTGGACCAGTCGTTGAGCCAGGCGGCCATCCCCGGCTTGTGCGGGTAGTTCAGGGCGGTGAACCGGCGGACGCCGAACGCGCGGAGCAGCGCGAGCCGCTCGTCCTCCGGCTGCCGGTAGGCGATCGGCCAGTGCTGTCCGCGGGCCGGGCCGACGTTGTCGAAATATGCCCAGACCTTCCGCATGACGTTGTCCGGCATGAAGTGCGTGTGCACATCGATGAGTCCAGCCAGCCCGAGTTCCGACCAGAAGGCAGTGACCTCGGCGGCTTGGTCCATCCCGGCTACGCCCTCCAGCCCTGCATCAGGCACGCTACGGTCCGTGATCACCGGGGTGTCCCGTGCCCATCGTGCCATGCCGGCCGCGCGGCACGGGCGATGAGCCCGGACTGCAGCCGGTTGCCGGCCTGGCGAGCGGCGGGCCCGGCGCCCGGTCACACTAGGAGGGTGAACCAGCGCGTCAGGACGCTCGTCCGGGTCGAGGGAATCGTCCAGGGCGTCGGCTTCCGCCCGTTCGTGTACTCGCTGGCCACCAGGCTCGGCCTGGCCGGGCGGGTAGGCAACGACGTGGGCGGCGTGTTCGCTGAGGTCGAAGGCCCTCCGGCGGCGGTCAGCGAGTTCCTGCTCTCGCTGCGCAGCGACGCGCCGCCGCTGGCCAGGATCGAGCGGGTAACCACAAGAAACCTCAGCATAAACGGGATGTCCGGGTTCACCATCGCGCCGAGCGAGTCAGCCGGGCGGCGCAGCACGCTCGTGTCCGCTGACACCACCGCCTGCGATGACTGCCTGCGGGAACTCGCGGACCCTGCGGACCGCCGCTTCGGCTACCCCTTTATCAACTGCACGAACTGCGGGCCGAGGTTCACCATCGTCCGGGACGTGCCCTACGACCGGGCACTGACGACGATGGCTGGCTTCGCGATGTGCGCGCCGTGCGCGGCGGAGTACAACGACCCGGCCGACCGCCGGTTCCACGCGCAGCCGGTCTGCTGCCCGGCCTGCGGCCCGCGGCTGCGCCTGCACGACGCGGCCGGCACGCCGCTGCCCGGCGAGCCGCTCGCGGCAACGGCCGCCTTGCTGCGGCAGGGCCAGGTGCTCGCCATCAAGGGCCTCGGCGGTTACCACCTGGCGGTGGACGCCCGCAGCGAGAGCGCCGCCGCCGCGCTGCGGGACCGCAAGCACCGGGAAGACAAGCCGTTCGCGATCATGGTTGCCGGCGTCGCGGCTGCCCGCGAGCTCTGCGAGGTGGACGAGGCCGCCGAGGCGCTGCTGACCAGCGCCGCGCGGCCGATCGTGCTACTGCCGCGGCGGGCCGCCGGGGCCGGGGCCGGGGCCGGTGCTGCCGGGCCGGCGGTGGCAGGGCTGGCGCTGGCCGGGCTGGCGCTGGCAGGGTCGCCGCGGCCGTCGCCCCGGCTAACCGGCAGCTCGGGGTGATGCTGCCCTATACGCCGCTGCACCAGCTGCTGATCCGGCAGGCCGCCTGCCCGATCGTGCTGACCAGCGGCAACTCCTCGGACGAGCCGATCGTCTACGCGGACGATGACGCGGTGGCCAGGCTCGGCGGCATCGCGGACGCGTTCCTCACGCACGACCGCGCGATCCATGTCAGGACAGATGACTCCGTGGTCCGGGCATTCCGCGGCCAGGCGGCGCTGATCCGCCGGTCCCGCGGTTACGTGCCGGAGCCGGTCCAGCTGGGCTTCCGGCTGCGGCGGCCGGTGCTGGCCTGCGGGGCCGAGCTGAAGAACACCTTCTGCCTGGCCAAGGACGACCGGGCATTCCTCTCCCAGCACATCGGCGACCTGGAGAACTTCGAGACGCTGCGATCGTTCACCGAGGGCATCGAGCACTTCCGGCGGCTCTTCGAGATCAGCCCGCAGGTAGTCGCCTACGACCTGCATCCGGAGTACCTGTCGACGAAGTACGCGGCCGAGCTCGAGGGCGTGCAGCTGGCCGGCGTCCAGCATCACCACGCGCACATCGCGTCCTGCCTGGCCGACAACGGCGAGCAGGGCCCGGTCATCGGGGTCGCCTTCGACGGCACCGGCTACGGGACCGACGGCACGATCTGGGGCGGCGAGTTCCTGGTCGCTGACCTGGCCGGATTCGAGCGGGCCGGGCACCTGGCCGGCGTGCCGATGCCCGGCGCCGCGGCGGCGATCAGGCAGCCGTGGCGGATGGCCGCCGCTTATCTCGACGCCGCCTACCCGGGCGGGCTGCCCGGCGGGCTGGCCGTGGCCCGCCGGAACGAGCGGCGCTGGGACAACGTGATATCGATGGCCAGGCGCCGCCTCAACTCGCCGGTCACCTCCAGCGCCGGCAGGCTCTTCGACGCTGCCGCCGCGATCCTCGGCGTCCGGGATCTGATCAACTACGAGGGCCAGGCCGCCGTCGAGCTTGAGCAGCTAGCCGACCCGGCGGAGCCCGGCGCGTACCCGGCCAGGATCGACCTGGCCGGGACCGGCCGGAGCGAGACCGGCCGGAGCGAGACCGGCCAGGGCGGGATGGGCCAGGGCGGGATGGGCCAGGGCGGGCCGCTGCGGGTCAGCGGCGCCGACCTGATCAGGGCCGTCGCCGACGACCTGGCGGCCGGGGTCGATCCTGGCGTCATCTCGGCCCGGTTCCACAACGGCGTCGCCGCGGTCATCGAGGCCGCCTGCGCGGCGCTGCGGGATCGCTGCGGGCTGGCCACGGTGGCGCTGTCCGGCGGGGTGTTCCAGAACCTGCTGCTGCTCGACCGGACGGTCGGCAGGCTCGAAGGCCGCGGCTTCCGCGTCCTCGTGCACTCCCGGGTGCCGTGTAACGACGGCGGGATCAGCCTCGGCCAGGCCGCCGTCGCCGCGGCCAGGGACCGCGCCGGTTAGCCGGGAACCCCGTGAATGTGACAACGACAGGGTCAGGTGCCCATGGAAGTCACCTTCATCGGGTTGGGCCGCGGGCGGCGTGCGGGCGGCCAGGGACCGCGCCGGTCAGCCGGGAACCCCGTGAATGTGACAACGACAGGGTCAGGTGCCCATGGAAGTCACCTTCATCGGGTTGGGCCGCGGGCGGTGTGCGGGGCGCCGGCTACTCGTGCGGCGCGGGGGTGCGGCGGCGCAGCCAGTCGTACCAGCCCTGCACGCCCTGGCCGGTGGTCGCCGACAGCTGCAGCATCAGCGCCGTAGGGCTGACTCTCCGCAGGTCAGCAGCATGGCTCTTGGTGTCGAAGTCCACGTAGGGCAGCAAGTCGACCTTGTTGACGAGCACCAGGTCCGCCTGGCGGAACATGTTCGGGTACTTGACCGGCTTGTCGGCTCCCTCGGTGACCGAGGAAATCACCACCTTCGCCTGCTCGCCCAGGTCGAACAGCGCGGGGCAGACGAGGTTGCCGACGTTCTCGATTACCACGATGGACCCGCTCGGCGGGTCGAGCGCGCGCAGCCCCTCGGCCACCATGGCGGCGTCGAGGTGGCAGCCGGCGCCGGTGTTGATCTGCACCACGGCCGCGCCCGCCGCCTGGATGCGCCGGCCGTCCATCGCGGTCTCCTGATCACCCTCGATGACCGAGAGCGTGAGCTTCCCGGCCAGCTCCCGCGCTGTGCGTTCGAGCAATGTCGTCTTGCCAGCACCCGGCGAGCTCATCAGGTTGACGGCGAGCACGCCGCGGCTGCGCAGCCAGTCGCGGTTGCGCTGGGCCAGCTCGTCGTTCTTGGCCAGTACCTTCTGCTGCAGGATGACCGTGCGGTCGCCGGGCGCCGGGCCCTGGAGGTGGATGTGGCCGTCGTCGTCCTGGCCAGGGTCATGGGGGATGACCATGATCTTCTGCTGGCTCCTCGCCGTGCGCGTGGCCATGGTCGTGGCCGTGGCCCGCTGCCAGGCCGTCTGCTTGACGGCGCCCGTGACCGGCCTGGAGCAGCTGCAGCACGGCGCCGCTCGAGCACCCGCATGTCCCGCACATGTCAGGCCACCATGACCGATGTGATCTTGAGATCCTGCCCGGTGAGCACCGCGATGTCCGCGCTGCCGCAGGGGCAGAGGATCACCGGGCCGTCCGGCTCGAACTCGCTGCCGCACACCCGGCACTTGCAGCTGCCGGGCGGCTCGGTGATCTCCAGCCGGGCCCCTTGCAGGTCGGTGCCCTCGGTGACCAGGTCGAAGCAGAACCGGACAGAGTCGGCCACCACTCCGGACAGCGCGCCGATTTCCAGCCGCACGCAGGTGATCCGGGCGCCGGGAAGGCGCCCGGTGACGGCGTCGATGACGCCTTCGGTAATCGCCAGCTCATGCACGGTTCTGCTCTCCTTATGCTCAGCAGATGCGCGGCAGCGGGTCGCCGACCAGCAGGTCGACGATGCGGGTCCCGCCGAAGGCGGTCTTGAGCAGGACGATGCCGGCCGGGTCATCGGCGACGTGCCCGATGATCGCGGCATCGGCGCCCAGCGGATGCGCGCGCATCGCGGCCAGCGCGCTCTCGGCCTCGGCGCCGTCGACGACGGCGACGAGACGGCCCTCGCAGGCCACGTACATGGGGTCGATGCCGAGCAGCTCAGAGGCACCGCGCACCTCTGGCCGGACCGGGATGCTGTCCTCGCTGACGACCACGCAGACCCCGGCGTCGGTGGCGACCTCGTTCAGGATGGTCGCCACGCCGCCGCGGGTCGCGTCCCGCATCGCGCGCACTCCCGGGGTGGCGGCGAGCAGATCGGCGACCAGGCCGTTCAGCGGGGCCGTGTCCGACCTGACGTCTGCCTCGATGTCGAGCTCGCCGCGGGCCAGCATGATCGTGATGCCGTGGTCGCCGATCGGCCCGGACACGATCACCGCGTCACCCGGCCTGGCGTGAGCCACGCCAAGGGTCCTGGCGTGCTCGATGATGCCGATCCCGGCCGTGTTGATGTAGCAGCCGTCGGCCTTGCCCTTCTCCACCACCTTGGTGTCGCCGGTGACGACCTGGACGCCGGCCACCGCAGCCGCGTCGTGCATGGCCGTGACTATCCGGCGCAGGTCGTCGACCCCGAAGCCCTCCTCGAGGATGAAGCCGGCCGAGAGGTAGAGCGGGACGGCGCCGGCCACCGAGAGGTCGTTCACCGTCCCGTTGACGGCCAGGTCGCCGATGTTCCCGCCGGGGAAGAACAGCGGCGAGACGACGTAAGAGTCGGTAGTGAGCGCGACCCTCGAGCCGTTGAAGTGCAGCTGAGCGGCGTCCTCCAGCGGCTCGAGCAGCGGGTTGCTGAACGCGTCAAGGAAGATCGCCTCCACCAGGGTCCTGGTCGCCTTCCCGCCTGCCCCGTGCGACATGGTGATCCGCTGTTCCTTGACCCGCGGGCGGCTGCGCCGCGCGCGGTCGATGCGCTCAAGCACCTGCTCCTCGCGGACCGTCCCCGGCAGCGGCTGCGGCGAGCCCTTGGTGCCGGTGCGCCCGTCGTGCGGGTTGGGCATCGCCTCCGCCTGCCGGGAGAGCTCGTCGTGCTCGCGCAGCGCCTCGGCGACCCAGCCCGAGCTATGGGTCTCGCCGGCTGTCATGACCTGCTCACTTCCTTCACCCGCTGGCGGCTCAGCCGCCCGAAGTTGTAATAGGCGGCGCAGGCGCCCTCGGGGGACACCATGCAGGTGCCGATCGGCGTCTCCGGCGTGCAGGCGGTGCCGAACACCTTGCACTCCCACGGCTTGAGCACGCCCTTCAGCACCTCGCCGCACTGGCACGCCTTGGGGTCGGCCACCCGCACCCCGGGAACGTCGAACAGCAGCTCGGCGTCGAACCGGGCGTACTCGGCGCGCATCCGCAGCGCCGAGTGCGAGATGAAGCCCAGGCCGCGCCACTCGAAGTACGGGCGCAGCTCCATGGTCTGCCCGATGGCCTTCAGCGCCACGACGTTGCCGTCCCACGGCACCACCCGGGTGTACTGGTTCTCCACCGCGGACCGGCCCTCGGACAGCTGCAGCATCAGCATGTAGATGGACTGCAGGATGTCCAGTGGCTCGAAGCCGGCCACGACCACCGGCTTGCCGTAGTCCCGAGCGATGAACTCGTACGGCCGGCAGCCGATCACCGTGGAGACGTGACCGGGGCCGAGGAAGCCGTCGAGCCGCAGGTCGGGGGAGTCCAGTATCGCCTTGATGGCCGGGACGATCGTGACGTGGTTGCAGAAGACCGAGAAGTTATCCAGCCCCTCGGCGGCGGCGCGCAGCACCGTCATCGCGGTTGACGGGGCGGTGGTCTCGAAGCCGATCGCCATGAACACGACCCGCCGGTCCGGGTTCTTCCTGGCGATCTTGAGCGAGTCAAGCGGCGAGTACACCATCCGGATGTCGGTGCCCTGGGCCTTGGCGTCGAAGAACGAGCCCTTGCTGCCCGGCACCCGCATCATGTCGCCGAACGACGTCATGATCACGTCCGGATCCGAGGCCAGGTGCATGGCGTCATCGACCCGGCCCATCGGGATGACGCAGACCGGGCAGCCAGGGCCGTGCACAAGCTCGACCGACTCGGGCAGGTAGTCCTCGAGCCCGTGCTTGTAGATCGTGTGGGTATGGCCGCCGCAGACTTCCATGAACTTGTAATGGCGCCCAGGCTCGCACAGCGCCGCGATCTTGGCGGAAAGCGCATGAGCCTGGTCGGCGTTGCGGAACTCATCGACGAATTTCATCTGCGCTCACCTACTCGATCATCGATTCCTGCAGGGCCGCGAGTTCGTCCTCGTAGGCCTGCCCGATTCCCTCCAGGAACTCAAGCGCCGCGGCGGCCTCGTCCTCGTCGATCTTCGAGAGGGCGAAGCCGACGTGGATGAGCACCCACTCGCCGGGCTTGGGCGGATTGTCAGCGAGCAGGCCGATGTTGATGATCCGCCGGACGCCGCTCACGTCGACTTTCGCCAGGTCGGGCTGATCGGAGACGAACTCGATCACCTCACCGGGTATGCCGAGACACATATGTCCATCCTCCCGTGGCTCATCGAGAACCGTCACTGACCGGGCGCTGGCTGCCGCTGGCGGGGCGCTGGCCGCCGCTGACCGGGTGCTGGCCGCCGCTGACCGGGTGCTGGCCGCCGCTGGCGGGGTGCTGGCCGGCTGGCCCGTCAGCAGCGTCGATCAGGCCCTTGACAACCCGCACGGCCTCGCCGACCGCTGCGGTCACCGGCGCGCTTAGCCCGATGCCGTAGTCGATGCTGGCCGGCTCGCAGCCGACGAGCAGCACCTTGCCCGCGTCGGCGCCGAGCATGTCGAGGACGCCGAACACCACATCGGGCTGCATGCCGTGCGCGTCGAAGAGCTGGCTGCTTCCCGCCGAGTCCGCCTGCGCGCCGGGATTCTTGCTGTGGTCAAGCTCGATCACGTAGACCGTGCCGGGATCGTCGCCGCGGGCGGTGGCGTCGATCAGGATCGTTGTCTCGTATCCGTTGGCCAGGTCGTAGGCGAGGTGCATGCCGCTGATCCCGTAGTCAGCGACCCTGACCCAATCGGGCAGGTCCTCGGTGGCCAGCCTGCGCGCGACCTCGACCCCGAATCCGTCGTCGCCAAGGAAGATATTGCCGACCCCGGCGACCAGCATGCGGCTCGTCATCGCCGCACCCGCTGCCGGTCGAGCGCGGCGACTGTGAGCTCCCACAAGATGTCGTAGACGGTGGTCTGCGCTTCCTGGATCCGGTGCACCGACGATGACGGGGCGACGAACAGGTAGTCGATGGTGTCCAGCTCGGCCATCTTGCCGCCCTCGTAGCCGGAGAAGCCGATGGTCATCAGCCCGCGCCTGCTCGCCTCGTCGAAGGCGCGCAGCAGGTTCGCCGAGTTGCCGCTGGTCGAGAGGCCGACCGCGATGTCATCTTGGCGGCCGAACGCCGCGATCTGCCGGGAGAAGACGACCTCGACGCCGATGTCATTGCTCAGCGCGGTCAGGACGGCGGTATCACCAGCCAGGTTGTACGCGGCCAGCGGCGTGGCGTCGCCGCCCGGGTGCAGGTACAGCGAGGCCACCTGCTGGGCGTCCGTGGCGCTGCCGCCGTTGCCGAAGGCGAACAGCCGCCCGCCGGCCGCGAACCTGCGGGCCGCCTGCTGCGCGCAGGCAGCCAGCCTGGCGCCGTCGCGCTCGCTGATCAGCCGGCGCAGCTCCATGATCTCGGCCGCCTTCGCGACCGTGGACCTGCGCACCTCCTCGAGCACCGCGGGCAGGTCGCTGGTGCTCGCGTAGAGGAACGGGTATAGCGACTCGACCGTGCCCTGGCCAGCCTCGTTCTCCTGCCGCGTCATGCCGGCCCGCCTCCCACCACGGCGATGGCCTCGCCGGCATGCACCAGGATCGTGTCGCCGACCCCGGCCGTCACCAGCGCGATACTGACCTCTTCCGGCCCCGCTTCGGTGTCCACTACGGCCAGGTCATCGGCGAGCAGCGCCGTGACGGTCACGGCCACGGCGGTGTCCGAACAGGTGATGCACACCTCGTCGTGGCATTCCGGAACCGCGGCCTGGCGGCCGGGACCGCCCCGGCCGGGACCGTCCCGGCCAGGACCGTTCCGGCCGGCGGTCATGCGACCACCCCAGGGGCGAGGATGCCGGGCTGCTCGAAGAAGACGTGCACGAGCTCCCAGAGCACGTGATACGCCGTTACCTGCACTTCCTTGACGATCCTTGGGTCGTCCGACCTGGCGGCAAGCACGTGATCCACGGCCGGGCTGGCCCCGATCGTGCCGCCATTCCCGCCGACCAGGCCGATCGTCAGCATCCCGAGATCCCGCGCGGTGACCAGCCCGGCCAGGACGCCAGCGCAGTTCCCGTCGGCGGAGATCCCCAGGGCGATGTCAGCGGGCTCGGCCAGGTACCGGAGCTGGTGCGCGAATATCCCGGCCATGCCCTCCCGCGCCGCGATCCCGGTCACCGTGGCGACATCGGACGTCAGCGAGATGGCTGGCAGCGCGCGCTTGCCCACGATGACCGGATGCACGAATTCCACGGCCACGTGCTGCGCGTCGGTGCTCGACCCGCCCGTACCGAAGACCACCAGCTTGCCGCCCTGGTGGAAGCGGATCGCCATGTCGTGGCAGGCGGCGGCCACGGCGGCTGCCTGGTCGGCGAAGTCGCGCATCGGCGCGGCCCGCCGCTCGAACAGGCTGGCGACGCCGGCCTGGTCTTCCGGTGAGCCAGCGTCCGGTGAAGCCGCGTCGGCGCAGACAGCAGCAGATGCCGGGCCCGGCCCGGCCAGCTCCGCCGCCCGGCTACCCGGAGGCGGTTCGCCTGCGGGCGTCATGCCGGATCCTCCGCGGCCTCCGACAGGTCGATGTCGGCTTCGATGCCGACCCGGTCGCTCACCTTCAGTGCCCCGAAGAACGCGGAATACGGCTTGATCCCGTACGCCGACTGCAGCACCGAGCCGGTGACCTGGTAGCGGTCCTGGCCGGCCGGGCTTACCTTCAGCTGAAGCGGGCGCTCGACGCCGCGCAGCGTGAAGGTCCCGCTGACGATGCCGCCGCCGCGGGCATCCGGCTCGAACTTCGTCCCGGTGAACAGCGCCTCCGGGTTGCGGTCGGATTCGAGCAGCTTGCGCGCCGTCGCGCCGATCTCCCGCCGGTCCCGGTCGGTGAGCGGCTTGAGGCCACCGGTTCCCTCGCGGACGATCAGGGCGCCCATGTCGATGCGCGCCTCAAGGGCGGTGGGGGAATGGTCGTCGCCGACGGTTAGCTCTCCTGACCACCGGGTGACTTCAATGGTCAGGTCATGACCAGCCTGGGCAGCCATTCCGTCACGGGATGTCCGTAGGACGATCCGATCACGATCCGTGCTGAATCGGTGGCGCCCTGCTTGAACCGCCATGGCAGCACCGTAGGACACATGTGGGGGGGCGTCCAGTGGTCTGGACAGACAGGTTTGGCTATTTGCCGATCCGGGCGGCACGGGTGACACGGGCGGACCTCCGGCTGGGCGGGCATCTGGCTAAGGCAGCGGTACCTCGCCGAATACTTCCTGGATCCGCCGCAGGTCGCGCATCCGCGGCTCGGTGGCGCCACCCACCCAGCGGCTGACGGTCTTCACCGACACGCCGAGCTGGCGGGCCGCGGCCTCCTGGGTAAGCCCCTCACGGCGCAGCGCGCTGGACATCCACTCGGCGAAGGTCGCCGGATGCCCGGGCAGGCCCAGCGGGACGGATTCCAGCGGGCCGGGCTCCGTGCCAGCGGATCCGCTCTGGCCTGCACCGGAGCCGGGCACGCCAGCGGCGGCCAGGCCGCCGCCCGGCCTGGCCGCCCGAGTCAGCCTGCCCCGTCCCTGGTGATCCGGCGTCGGCCGGCCGCCAGCCCGGCGGCTGACCCGGCCGGCCTCGCCGACCCCGGCCCCGGCCGTCGGGTAGACCCCGGAACGGCCGGGCGGCGCGGCGCCTGGTGCGGCCGCGCCGGACGGTGCCTGCGGGAATGGCCCGGCGATCGGCGACTCCGAGTGCAGCACGTCGACCTCGACGTGCTCAGGGAAGATGCGGAACGCCACCTGGATGCACCCGGTCGGGCCTGCCGCATCGAGCAGTGCGCGGAAGACTGTCTCACCGACCTCGCGGGTGCCCTCCTCGGTCAGCGGCGACTCGGCCAGGCACCGGCGGACGAAGTCCCTGATATCCGGGATGGACGACGGCCGGGCTGGGAAGATCTGCGAGAGCACGACGACCGGCACGACCTCGATCGAGTCCCCCCAGGACCGTTCAGGGGCTGCGCCACCGGTCTCTCCCTTAGACAAATCCCAGTACAACGCGACTGGGCACAAGCCAGGGTACGTGCAACAAGATGAAACAGGAACCCTCATCGGGTGACCAAGTCATTGGCCTTCCGGCATAGCGGGTCATACCGGCACGGACACATGCGTCATCCTGAACGGTCATGCAGACAGTTGTGTCCTGCAAACTGTCCCATGTGTCTTGAACCCGCTGCATGGCAGGTCTAGCATGACGTCGTCTGCGCATCACTAAGGCGAGGTGCGTGCCCATCTGCTCTGCAGCAGCCGCGCGATTCACTGAGGCCGCGGGCCATCGGGCGGCGAATGCTGCCCGCCGCGGGCCAGCCAGCCGCCGCGGCAGCGCGGCACGCGGCCGCAGTGCCGGGTGCCGCCGCAGCGCAGCGCTCAGGCCGCCAGCGCGGGCACGCCGCTGTCAGGACACCAGGCGCATCCGGTATCCAGCCGACCCAGAAGCGAGGAGGTGGCCTCGGCATGGCCACTGACACACAGCCAACCGACACCCCGCAGGCTGACGCCGCGGCGGAGCCCGTGGTCCACATCCTCTGGATGAACGGCGGGCTCGGCTGCGACGGTGATTCTGTGGCCCTCACCGCTGCCACCCAGCCGAGCATCGAGGAGATCGCGCTTGGCGCGCTGCCCGGCCTGCCCAAGGTCGCCGTGCACTGGCCGCTGATCGACTTCGAGTGCGGCCCGGAGCAGGGCGCCGACAACTTCATCGAGTGGTGGCACAAGGCCGACCGCGGTGAGCTCGACCCCTTTGTGCTGGTGGTCGAGGGATCGATCCCGAACGAGGCCATCAAGGAGGAAGGCTACTGGTGCGGCTTCGGCAACAATCCCGCGACCGGCCAGCCGATGACCACCAATGAGTGGCTGGACCGGCTGGCGCCGAAGGCGACAGCGATCCTGGCCGCCGGGACCTGCGCCACCTACGGCGGCATCCACGCGATGGCCGGGAACCCGACCGGCGCGATGGGCGTGCCCGACTACCTGGGCTGGGACTGGCGGTCGAAGGCGGGCCTGCCGATCGTCTGCGTCCCCGGCTGCCCGACGCACCCGGACAACCTGTCGGAGACCATCCTGTACCTGCTCTACCAGGTGGCCGGCCAGGCACCGATGATCCCGCTTGACGAGGCGCTGCGGCCTACCTGGCTGTTCGGCGCCACCGTGCATGAGGGCTGCGACCGGGCCGGCTACTACGAGCAGGGCGACTTCGCCGCCGAGTACGGCTCGCCCAAGTGCCTGGTCAAGCTCGGCTGCTGGGGCCCGGTGGTCAAGTGCAACGTGCCGAAGCGCGGCTGGATCAACGGGGTCGGCGGCTGCCCGAACGTCGGCGGGATCTGCATCGCCTGCACGATGCCGGGCTTCCCGGACAAGTTCATGCCGTTCATGGACGAGCCGCCGGGCTCGAGGGTCTCGACGACCGCGAGCAGCCTCTACGGGACGGTCATCAAGACCCTCCGCGGCTTCACCGCGAGGACCCTTGACGACGAGCCCAAGTGGCGGGTGAAGGGCGACGATCTGCTCACTGGCTACAAGAAGACCTGGTGACATCGACCGGCGCCGGCTTCGGTCCAGCCGCAGCGCCCAGGAACAGGGAGAGGGATGAGCGATGACGACGGTCGATGACGCCGGCGTAGTGGAGATGAACTGGGACCCGATCACGCGGATCGTGGGCAGCCTGGGGATCTACACCAAGATCGACTTCAAGCAGAAGCGGGTCGTCGAGTGCCACAGCACCTCGTCGATCTTCCGCGGCTACAGCATCTTCATGAAGGGCAAGGACCCGCGGGACGCGCACTTCATCACCAGCCGGATCTGCGGCATCTGCGGGGACAACCACGCGACCTGCTCGGTCTATAACCAGAACATGGCCTACGGAGTGCGGCCGCCGCACCTCGCGGAGTGGATCATCAACCTTGGCGAGGCCGCCGAGTACATGTTCGACCACAACATCTTCCAGGAGAACCTGGTCGGGGTCGACTTCTGCGAGCGGATGGTCTCCGAGACCAACCCCGGCGTGCTCGAGCTAGCCAACCGCACCGAGTCCCCGCACGCCGCCGAGCACGGCTACAAGTACATCGGCGACATCATGCGCTCGCTGAACCCGCTGGAAGGCGAGTTCTACCGGGAGGCGCTCCAGGTCAGCCGGTCCACCAGGGAGATGTTCTGCCTGATGGAGGGGCGGCACGTGCACCCCTCCACCCTCTACCCGGGCGGCGTGGGGACGACGGCGACCGTCCAGCTGTTCACCGACTACCTCACCCGGCTGATGCGCTACGTCGAGTTCATGAAGCGCGTCGTGCCGATGCACGACGATCTCTTCGACTTCTTCTACGCCGCGCTGCCCGGGTACGAGGAAGTCGGCAGGCGCCGCGCGGACATGGTCTGCTGGGGCAGCCTGAACGACCCGGAGCACTGCGACTTCAAGTACGAGAACATGACCGACTGGGGCAGGAAGATGTTCGTCAGCCCCGGCGTCATCAGGGACGGGCAGCTGCTCACCAACGACCTGGTGGAGATCAACCTCGGCATCCGGATCCTGCTCGGCAGCTCGTACTACGAGGACTGGGAAGACCAGGAGATGTTCGTCACCAGGGACGCCCTCGGCAACCCGGTGGACCGGCGGCACCCGTGGAACCAGCACACGATCCCACGGCCGGGCAAGCGCAATTTCGAGGACAAGTACAGCTGGGTCATGTCGCCGCGCTGGTTCGACGGCACCGACCACCTCGCCGCCGACACCGGCGGCGGGCCGATCGCCCGGCTGTGGGCGACCGCGCAGGGCGGCCTGGTCGACTTCGGCAACATCAAGTCGACCGGGCACAGCGTGCTGATCAACCTGCCCCGCACGATGAGCAGGCCCGAGGTCACGTTCGAGTGGAAGGTCCCTTATGACAAGGAGGGCCGCCCGCTGTCCAACGCGATCGAGCGGGACCGCGCCCGCACCTATTTCCAGGCCTACTGCGCCGCGGCCGCGCTGCACTTCGTGGAGCAGGCGCTGGCCGAGATCCGGGCCGGGCGCACCAAGACCTGGGAACCGTTCAGTGTGCCGGACGAGGCGTTCAGCGTCGGCTTCACCGAGGCAGTGCGCGGCGTACTTTCGCACCACATGGTGATCCGCGGCGGGAAGATCGCGAACTACCACCCGTACCCGCCGACCCCGTGGAACGCCAGCGTGCGGGACAGCTTCGGGACGCCGGGGCCGTACGAGGACGCGGTGCAGAACACGCCGATCTTCGAGGAGAACCCGCCGGAGCGGTTCAAGGGCATCGACATCATGCGGGCCGTCCGCAGCTACGACCCGTGCCTGCCGTGCGGCGTGCACATGTCGCTCGGCAACGGCAAGGTGCTGGACAAGGTGCACTCGCCGATGACGGTGACGCTGGCGACCTGACGTCCCCGCGGCGGCCCTGGCTCTCCCCCGGGGCAAGGGCCGCCGCAGGGCATTTCCCCCGCCCGGCAGCTGGCACCGGGCGGCCGCAGCGGACCGCCGGCAGACGGAGGCGAGACGGATGACCGGGGTTCAGCAGGCCGGGACACGGGTCGAGGAACTGCTCGGCGCACTGCGGGCGAACTCAGGCGCCGAGGTCGCGGCGACCGCCGAGGAGCTCGTCGGGCTGCTGGTCGGCCTGTACGGCGACGGCCTCGGCCGGATCGTGGCCGTGCTCGCGGACAGCGGCGAGGCCGGCCCGGCGGCGCTCGCCAGGCTCACCGAGGACCCGCTGGTCGAGAGCCTGCTGCTGCTGCACGGCCTGCATCCGCTTGACGTCGACGCGCGCATCCAGCGCGCGCTCGACCGGGTCCGGCCGTACCTGGGCTCGCACGCGGGCGGCGTGCAGTACCTCGGCGTCACCGACGGCGTCGCGCGACTGCAGCTGGAGGGCAGCTGCAACGGCTGCCCGTCCTCCACCGTGACCGTCCAGCTAGCGATCCAGGGCGCGGTGGAGGAGGCAGCGCCTGAGGTGACCCAGGTCGTGGTATCGGGCATGACCGAGCCGCCTGGCCCGAAGCTGCTGCAGATCGGTCAACGGCCGCCGGGAACGGGACGAGGCAGCGATGCCGCCGCAATGGAGGGGAGCGGCGGGATCAACGGAGGAGGCGAAGTCGGCTGGGTCACCCTGCCGGACATCGGGCCGCCGAGTTCCCGCCCGGTCACTGCCTCGGCTGACGGAACCTCCGTCCTGGTCTGCTCGGTCCGCGGGACGCTGTACGCGTACCGCGATGCCTGCGCCGCCTGCGGCTCGTCGCTGGCCGACGGGACGCTGGCGCGCGAGCTGCTGACCTGCCCCGGCTGCGGCGCGAGGTACGACGTGCGGCTGGCCGGGAAGGGCCTGGACGACCCGGCCGCGCATCTCGACCCGCTGCCGCTGCTCGCCGACAGCCAGGGCGTCCGGGTGGCGTTGCCGCAGGCGGTCCGCACATGACCGGCAACGTCGGGCTGCGCCGGTTCGTCCCGGGTGCCCAGCCAGGGCCGCCCGGGCCGGCCACCACGGCCGCCGCGGGCGCCGCCACCGGGACCTCTGCCGCGCCGCGCGGGGCGCCGCCGGGCCCGCCCCAGGGCGGCGCCCCGCCGCAGGAGAAGTGCGAGCTGTGCTCGACCGAGGTCCCGGCCGAGCACGGCCATGTCGCGGATCTTGAGCAGTCGACGCTCAGCTGCGCCTGCCGGGCCTGCTACCTGCTCTTCACCCACCCGCAGGCAGGCCGCGGCAGGTACCGCGCAGTTCCCGACCGGTACCTGCACGACCCGGCCAGGCAGCTGTCCGTGGCCGAGTGGGACGAGTTCGAGATCCCGGTCGGGCTGGCCTTCTTCCTCCGCAGCTCGCAGCGCGCCGAGGTCAGCGCGTTCTACCCAAGCCCGGCCGGCGCCACCGAGAGCACGCTCAACCTGCAGGCCTGGGACCGGCTGACCGCGGCGCACCCGCTGCTCAACGCCGCCGATGCGGACGTCGAGGCGATCCTGATCTGCCGGACGGATTCGGGGGTCGAGTACTTCCTGGTGCCGATCGACGCCTGCTACGAGCTGGCCGGCCGGATGCGCCTGCACTGGCGCGGGTTCGACGGCGGCGCCGAGGCACGGCAGAGCATCGCCGACTTCCTCGGCCAGGTCCGGTCGCGCTCGCGGGCCGTCAGCGGGAAACCCTGACGATGGCCGAACTCGCCTTCGACTGCCTCGGTGCCCGGGCCGACCGCTACGCGGTGTCTCCCTCGATGTCGTTCTCGCTGCGGATCAGCGAGATCAGCGGGCAGCGGGTGGAGGCAATCGCGCTGCGCTGCCAGATCAGGATCGAGCCGAGCCGGCGCCGTTACTCGGCCGCCGAGGCAGAGCGGCTGAACGATCTCTTCGGCGAGACGCAGCGCTGGGCCGAGACCCTCCGGCCGATGCAGTTCACCAACGTGGCGATCATGGTCCCGCGCTTCACCGGCAGCATCGATGTCGACCTGCCTGTCATGCTCAGCTATGACCTGGAGATCGGGTCTACCAGGTATTTCGCCGGCCTGGACGGCGACGAGGTGCCGCTGCTGCTGCTGTTCAGCGGCACCGTTTTCGGGATGGCCGACGGCCGGCTGCAGGCACAGCAGGTGCCGTGGAGCAAGGAAGCCAGCTACCGGATGCCGGTCAGCATCTGGCGCGAGGCGATCGACGCGCACTTCCCGAACAGCGCGTGGATCAAGATGACCAGGCAGACGCTGGACGAACTGCTGCAGTTCAAGACACGGAAGGCGCTCCCGACTTGGGATGCCACGCTCCGCGCGCTGCTGGCCGGGGCCGGGGCGGCCGCCGGGGCCGCGGAGACCGCCGGGGCCGCCGAGACCGCCGGGGCCGCGGAGACCGCCGGTAGCGCGGAGCGCGGCGAGGGGCAGGCATGAGACTCGATACCGCCCATCTGGGCCACGCCCGCAAGGTGGCCGACGCCATCCTCTACGAGGGCTACCTGCTGTACCCGTATCACCGGTCAGCGCAGAAGAACCAGGTCAGGTTCCAGTTCGGCGTGCTGATGCCGCCCGCCTACGGCGGGATCGATGACTGCGAGCCGTCCGCGAGCCAGACCGAGTGCCTGCTCGAATGCCCTGATGACGCCGAGGTGCGGATCCTGGTCCGGTTCCTGCAGTTGCAGCACCGGACCGTGCACGGGGTGTCGCCGGATACCGGCGAGCTGCACAAGGTGGACACCCTTTACGTGGACGGAGCCGAGTTCACCGAGTGGGACGAGGCGGCCGAGCGGGAGCAGCACGTGACGGTCTGCGTCGCGACCCTGCTCGGCGAGGACAGGAACATCGAGTTCCACACCGGCGCGGGCGAGTCGGCCGAGGAGCTCACCGACTCGACAGGCAGGAAGGCCGGCCGCCTGGTCCGCCAGTGGGCCGGCCTGGACGGGACGATCACCGTGCACGCCGACCGCGTCGCCGGGCCCTACCAGGCACTGCGGCTGCGGATCGGGGTGCAGAACCGCACCACGCCCGCGGCGCCGCTGCGCGGCCGGGACGATGGCCTGCGGCATGCCTTCATCGCCGAGCACACGCTGATCGGCGTGCCCGGCGGCACGTTCCTTTCCATGACCGACCCGCCGGAGTGGGCTGCCGCCGAGGTCAGCGCCTGCGTCAACGTCGGGACCTGGCCGGTGCTCGCCGGGCCGGGCGACTGCACCGACCTCATGCTGTCTTCGCCGGTGATCCTCTATGACCATCCGGAGATCGCCGCGGAAAGCGCCGGCGACCTGTTCGACGCCACTGAGATCGACGAGATCCTGACCCTGCGCACGCTTGCGCTGACCGACTCGGAGAAGCGCCAGGCCCGCGCCACCGATCCGCTTGCGGCCGAGCTGATGGACCGGCTGGACGACCTGCCGCCGGAGATGCTGGAGCGGATGCACGGGGCCATCCGCTACCTGCGGCCGGCCTGGCCGCCCGTCGGCGTCCGCGGCTGCAGGCGGCCAGGCGGCCGCGCAGGCCGCCGACCTGGTGCCCAGCTTCGTAACCCCGCCCGAGCTACCGGTGCCTGAGCTGCCCGTGCCTGAGCTGTCGGTGCCCGAACCGTCCGGGGAGATCACCGGCCGGCCGTCAGTCCCGTGGTGGGATCCGGGCGCGGACAGCTCGGTATCGCCGGGCACCGATCACGTCGTCGTGGCCGGCGTCCGCGTCGCCAGGGGCAGCCGGGTCCGCATGCGGCCGGGTGCCCGCCGGGCCGATGCCCAGGACCTGTTCCTGGCCGGCCGCGAGGCGACCGTGCAGGCAGTCCTGCATGACGTCGACGGCGAGGTGCACCTGGCCGTCAGCCCGGACGACGATCCCGCGGCCGAGCTGCAGCGCAACCATGGCCGGTTCCTGTACTTCTCGCCCGACGAAGTCGAGCCGGTCAGCCCGGCCGAGGCGCCACAGACACCCGGCTGAGCGCGCCGGGACCATGACCTACCACGGTCGGAGGAGGAAAGCAGATGATCTCGAGACTGATCAAGGCGGCGGTAATCGCGGCCGTGCTCGCGATGCTCGTCCAGTCGCTGCCCGACATTAAGCGCTACCTGGACATCCGCGAGATGTAGGCCGCGGGCCCGATGGCGTTCACTCAATCAACCCGACGAGTGAGGCAGGAAAATGGAAGCGATCATCGGATTCGTGGCCGGTTACCTTACCGGCAGCCAGGAAGGCCGAGAGGGCCTTGACCGGCTCCGCAAGTCCTGGCATGCGATCAGGACATCGCCCGAGGTACGCAAGCTGGCAGCGGAGGCGGTGGTCATCGCCGAGACGATGGTCCGGCGGGCAGCCCGCGGCGGCCTCGGCGAGACGGTGAGCGGCGTCAGCGACCTGATCGCGAACCGCGGCGCCAGCCGCCCTGGCCAGCGCGCCGCCTGAGACCGCCAGCCCGGTTAAGACCATTGGCATTAACGAGCCAGCCCCGGCCGGCCTGGCCCGCAATGGCCGCAGCCAGCCCGGCTGCCCGCGCGGCCGCCACGCTGGCCGGTGCCGCTCGCGCTCCCCGTCCTGGCTGACCCGCTCAGCGGCCGGCCGCCAGGCCTGCCGGGGCCGGCGGCACGGCGGGCCCGCAGGGTGGTGGATTGCGCGATCGCGCACCTCGGGAGGTGGGCGATCCGCGGATCCAGCACCTTCCCTGGTGCCCGGATAGCGGGCCTGCCGGGCCGCGAGGTTTGACACGATGAGCCGGGTGAACCGGTATCTCGTCAGCGTCGACGGCGCGGCCGTCAGCGCCGACCGCCCGGCGGTGGAGCGCCTGCTGCGCGACAACAAGCTGCTCTGGCTGGATCTGTACCAGCCCGGCGCCGACGACCTGACCCTGCTGCGCGAGGTATTCGGAATCCATCCGCTCGCGCTCAAAGGCGTCGAGGAGTTCGGCCAGCGGCCCAAGCTGGAGGACTTCGGCGACATCTCCTATCTCGTTAGCTACGGGGCGCAGGGTGCGGGCGAGTCACTGGTCGAGATCCATGGCTTCATCTCCGAGCGCTTCCTGATCACCGTGCGGCGGGACCCGTGTACGGTCCTGGACGAACTGCGGGCAAACCTGGGTCGCGAGGGCAGCGAGCTCACCCGGCGTGCCGCCGCCGGGCGGGAACTGCCGGTCAGGCTGATCCTGCTGCATCATGTCCTGGACGCCCTGGTCGACAGCTTCTTCCCGGCGCTGTCGGATTTCGACGACCGGATCGACGCGCTCCAGCAGCAGATCTTCGCCAGGCCAGGCAACGAGCAGCTCTCCCGGCTGTTCGATATGCAGAAATGGCTCGTCGGCCTGCGGAAGCTGGTGACGCCGGAGCGCGACACCATGGCGTCGCTGGTCTCCGGGGTCACCAGCCTGCCGGGCATGACGCCGGAGGGCGAGCCGTACCTCAGGGACCTGTATGACCACCTGATCCGGATCAGCGACCTTGTCGACAGCTACCGTGACCTGCTCAGCAACGCGATGGACGCCTACCTGTCAATAGTGTCCAACCGGCTCAACGAGGTGATGAAGCAGCTCACGGTCATCGCCACGATCTTCCTGCCGCTGACGTTCCTCACCGGGTTCTTCGGCCAGAACTTCGGCTGGATGGTCGCCAGGCTCGGCGGCCTGCCGACCTTCCTGGCGCTCGGAATCGGCTCCGAGCTGGCCGCGGCCGCCGGGCTGTTCATCCTGTTCCGGCGGCGCGGCTGGTCCTGACCGCGCGGCGGGCTCCGGCGGCGCTGAGCATGACCGCGATCCCGAGCGCGCCTGCCGGCGGGAGCGTGACCAGGGCAGGCAGCTGGTAGCGCCAGGAGAACTCGAAGAGATCCGAGGTAATCAGAAGGGCGACGGCGGTGGTGAAGAACAGGAAGCAGGCGGTGGCCGCCTGCCGCCCGGCCAGGGTGCCGCTGCTGAGGCCGCCGCCGGCCTGGCCGTCCTGGACCGGCCGGGCTACCCTGCGGCGCCTGGCCAGGCTGGCCGAGCCGATCAGCCCGGCCAGCGCGGCGACGGCAAAGAGCGGGCCCGGCGTGTAGCCGCCGCCGAGCTGATAGCCGCGCAGGGCCGCGGCCACCGGGCGGGCCACGGCCGGCCCGCCGCCGCCGAAGTTCCGGCCCGCCGTGACGATGACCTGCCGGGAGGCATGCGGCCAGTAGGTCGGGTACCGGTCCTGGAACTGCCAGCGGGAGATCGGCGTGTCGCCGGGACTGGTGTTCCTGGTCAGCGCGAACAGCTTCAGCGCGTCCCGGCCGACCGCGCGCGCCACGTTCAGCGGCTGCTGCGCCAGCACCTCGCGGTTGAACCCCGCCACCAGCCGGGATGCCTGGCCAGGCGGCAGGTCCGCGTAGTAAGGCCGCAGCGGCGAGCGCGGGCTGTGCTCAAGCTGGTCCGGCCCGGCCGCCTGCTGCGCCGGCGTCGGGCACAGCTTCAGCTCGTCGGCGGGCAGCCGCAGCGCGGTGCAGTCAGCGGCTGCAGCCATCCGCCCGTAGGTGCTGGTCGCGCCCGAATGCGAGAGCCAGAAATGCCCGGTGAGGGCGTAGGACAGGCTGCTGTATCCGAGGATCGGGATGGCGAAGGCGGCGCACAATACGGCCGCCTGCCCGGCCCGGCGCCGCCAGCTTCCCGCGGTCAGCATCAGGTAGCCGAGCGCGGGCAGCAGCAGGATCTCGCCTACCTGGCGGACCGTGGCTGATGAGCCGAGCACGAGGCCGGCCGCGAGCACGGCCAGCCAGCCTGGCCGTGGCTGCGGCCAGAGCAGCACCACCAGCCCGGCGACGATCAGCGCCTCGAACCACACGTCCGGCATGATGGTCTGCTCGATCTGCAGCTGGTAGGCATCAAGCAGGACTGGTGCGATGGCGAGCGCAGCGAGCCAGCGCGGGCAGCCGCGCCGCAACAGGATCCAGTACAGTGCCACGGCGATCATCAGGCCGAGCAGGTGCTGCGCCACGACGATCCCGTTAATGCTGCTAATGATCAATATGATCTTGAGTGGCAGCCGGTATCCGACCGGGTCGCTGCCGCCGGAATGGTACAGGTACCTGGTCGAGTCGATGTAGAACAACGCGGGCCGGTAGGCGACCTGGGCCGCCGCCCGCAAGGCCAGCCCGGCCAGCAGCAGGGCCGCCGCGAGCCAGTGCCGCCGCAGCGTGACCCGGAGTTCGCCGGGCCGTAGCGCCTGCGGCCGCCTGCCCGCCCGGCGCGCCGCGGCCGGCCGCGGCCGCCGCAGCGCGGGGATCACCTCGCGGGCGCGGCCAGCTGTGGCACCTGACCGCGCTCGCCGTCAGCGCGCGCGGTGCTGCGGCGGCGCCTGATGCTGCTGAGGATGATGGTGATCCCGAGCGCGCCGGCTGGCGGCAGCGTGATCAGGGCCGGCAGCTGGTAGCGCCAGGAGAACTCGAACAGGTCGGAGACGATGAGCACGGCGACTGCCGCGGTCCAGAACAGGAAGCAGGCCAGGGCCGTCGGCCGGCCGCCGCGCGCCGGCGGCCGGGCGGTCCCGGCGGCGGCGGACGAGGCTTGCCGACCCGAGCAGCCCGGCCAGTGCCGCGATGGCGAACAGCGGGCCAGGGGTGAAGCCGCCGTCCAGCTGATAGCCGCGCAGGAACCTGGCCAGCGGCAGGCTGACCGCCGCCTTGCCGCCCGCCGATGCGGGCAGCGGGCGCAGGTTGTTGATCCCGCCGTTGGCGGTCAGCTGCACGCCGAGCACGAGGACATGCTGGCGGTTGACGCCGATGGTGGCGCCGAAGGTCGGGTAGCGGTCCTGGAACTGCCAGCGGGAGATCGGCGTATCCCCGGGGCTGGTGAACCGGGTAAGCGTGAACAGCTTCGCCGCGTCCTGGCCGACCCCGTCGATGATCCGGAGCGGCTGCTGCCGCAGCACCTGGTGGTTGAAGTCGGAGATGGCCTGGCCGCGCGCCAGCCCGGCCGGGGGGACGTAGGACTTCAGCGGCGACGCAGAGCTGTGCTCCAGGCCGTCCGCGCCGAGCGCGCGCTGGCTCGGCGTCGGGCACAGCGCCCGCTCGGCCGCAGGAAGCTTCAGCGTCGCGCAGTCGGCGTCCGCAGCCAGCCGCCCGTACAGCTCGCTGGTGCCGGAGTGGGAGAGCCGGAAGTTCCCGTTCTGCGCCAGCGAGATGCTGCTGTAGGCCAGGATCGGCAGCGCGAACGCGGCGCACAGCGCGGCGGCGTGACCGGCCCGCACCCGCCAGCCGCCGGCCGCGATGAGCACGAAGGCGGCAGCGGGCAGCAGCAGGATCTCGCCGACCTGCCGGAGCGTGGCGGATGCGCCGAGGATCACCCCGGCGGCGAGCACGGCGCGCAGGCCCGGCCGTGGCCGCCAGAGCAGCACAGCAAGCCCGGCGACGATCAGCGCCTCGAACCACACGTCCGGCATGATCATCTGCTCCATCTGGAGCTGATAGGCATCAAGCAGGACCGGCGCGATGGCCAGCGCCGCCAGCCAGCGGAGGCAGCCGCGGCGCAGCAGGACCAGGTAGAGGACGCCCGCCATCGCCAGGCCGAGCAGGTGCTGGACCGCGGCCACGGTAGAAAGGTCGCCGAAGAACAGGATGAACTTGAGCGGAACCTTGTAGCCAACCGGGTCGGTACCCGGCCAGGCGTTGTAGAGGTACTTGACCGTGTCGATGTAGAGCAGGGCCGGCCGGTAGGCGAGCTGGGTGAGCAGCCGCAGGACCAGCCCGGCGAGCAGCAAGGCGGCCGCCAGCCAGTGCCGCCGCAGGGCGCCGGGCCAGTGCCGCCGCAGCGCCGCGTGCCAGTGCCGTGGCATCGCCCGGGCGGCGGCGAGCCAGCCGCTAAGGCGGCCGGCGGATTCCGGCGTGCCGCCGGCCGGGCCTGCCCGGATGCGCACTGCTGCCGGCCGCCCGGCCGGCTGCGCTGCCCCGGAAGGCTGTCGCCCGGCCGGCTGCGCTGCCCCGGAAGGCAGCGGCCCGGCCGGCTGCGGTGCTGCGGCCGAAGCGCCGGAATCGTCTCCGCCGGAAGCATCCGCCGGCGAGGTGCCGCGCGCAGCGTCACCCGGCGTCCCGGGTGCTGTCCAAGGCGTTCGCATGGCGGTCATCCCGATAGTGGATCGCTGCCGGCCGGGCCCGCGAGCTGGCGCAGTCCCGGACATGTCTTAGTTTGCTGCTGGCCGGCCCGCTGGCTGCGGGTGCCTGCTGGCCCGGCGCCGCCCCGACGAGCGTGGCGGAGCATCGCTCGCAGGCCGTCAGCCAGCTTATCTCCCGCCTGGTAACGAGTACCCCGGCTGCCGGATTCATGCCTGCCCGATCGTCAGTGGACGGTCGTAGCGTGGCGGCCATGGACGCGGCGGCCGGCGATGCGACCCGCAGCGCCGGGTGCGGGTCGCCGGCCGGATGGGATTTCCTCGCCAGCTCGGTCCGCAGGCTGGCCCCGCGGCTCAGCGCGCCGCCCCCGGCTGGCGGCGGCCTCTGCGCCGCCTGCCGGATCCCGGTCCCGGCCGGGAATGCCCGCTGCTACCCGTGCGGGCTGCATGCGGAGACGCTGCCCGGGCTGCTTGCCGACGCGGTGGTGCCGATCTGTTACGCGGTGAAAGGCAGCGAGCACGCCAGGAATCTCTGGCTCTACAAGTCCGCCAGGCCCGGTGCCGCAGCGGCCAGGGCAGCCATCCGGGCGCTGCTCGTCGTCTTCCTGCGCGACCATGGCAGGTGTGTCTGGCGCGCCGCCGGGATGGCCAGGCCGACGCACCTGTCGGTGGTGCCGAGCGGACGCGGGCGGCGGCGCCACCCGCACCCGCTGCAGGCCCTGGCCGCGCCTTGTCTCGCGCTCCCGCCGGCGGCGCTTGACCTGCGGTTACGTGACGAGCCCGGGACCAGGGAACTCGACGCGGACCGATTCAGGGCGGCGCCTCTTGACGGCGCGGACGTGCTGCTGCTCGACGACACCTGGACCACGGGCGCCAGCGCGCAGTCGGCGTGTGCAGCCTTGCGGCTGGCAGGCGCGCGGTCGGTGGCGATCGTCGTACTCGGCCGCCATGTCCATCCGGGCACCGCGCGGCCGGCCGCTGCGGCTGGCGGCGCGGCGGCCTCAGCGGCCGGCCGCGCGGCTGCCGCCATGCCGTTCCGGCCGGGGCTCTGCGCAGTGCACGTGCAGGCAGCTGAGGACGGTCAATAGGCTAGGCCCGTGGTAGCTGACGCCCCGTCAAGGACGGCCCTGGTCAGGCGGGCCAGGCGGATCAACCGCGAACTCGCCATCTGCTACCCGGACGCGCACACCGAGCTCGATTTCACCAGCCCGCTTGAGCTGCTCGTCGCGACGATCCTGTCCGCGCAGTGCACCGACAAGCGGGTCAACATGGTCACGCCGGTACTCTTCGCCCGTTACCGCACCGCCGCCGACTATGCGGCCGCCGATCGCGCCGAGGTGGAGAAGATCATCCAGTCCACCGGGTTCTTCCGCGCGAAGACGACCAGCATCATCGGGCTCGGCCAGGCCCTGTGCGACCGGTTCGGCGGCGAGGTGCCTGGCCGGCTGCGCGATCTGGTCACCTTGCCCGGGGTGGGCAGGAAGACGGCGAACGTCGTTCTCGGTGACGCGTTCGGTGTGCCGGGAATTACCGTCGACACCCACTTTGCCCGGCTGAGCCGCCGGTTCGGCTGGACCGTACAGGACGACCCGGTCAAGATCGAGCATGAGGTGGGATCGCTGTTCCCGCGCCGGGAGTGGACCCTGCTGTCCCATCGGCTGATCTGGCATGGCCGCCGGATCTGCCATGCCCGCAGGCCGGCCTGCGGGGCCTGCCCGCTGGCCGCGCTCTGCCCATCGTTCGGCACCGGGCCCACCGATGAGAAGACCGCTCGCAAGCTCGTGCGGCCTGGGCCGTTCTCATGACGGACGCCAGCCGAGAATCCGGTGTTCCCGGCTGGCTCACGGCGCTGGCCGGGGCGGCCGCGAGCATGCAGGTGCCCCCGGCCCTGCAACCTAGGCCAGGAGGCCGCCCGGCGGCAGTGCTGATCCTCTTCGGGCTCGGCGCGAAAGGACCTGACCTGCTGCTTGTCCAGCGCGGCCAGCGGCTGCGACAGCATGCGGGGCAGCCTGCCTTTCCCGGCGGCGCGATCGACGAGTCCGATGCGGGTCCGGTGCAGGCGGCCTTGCGTGAGGCGGCCGAGGAAGCCCGGGTGGACCCTTCCGGTGTCCGGGTTCTCGCCGTGCTGCCGAAGATGTTCATCTGGCGGAGCGGGTTCACGGTCACCCCGGTGCTTGCCTGGTGGCACCGGCCCGCCCCGGTCGAGCCCGGCGACCTGGTGGAGGTGTCCGCCGTAGCCAGGGTCGCCGTCGCCGATCTCGCCGATCCTGCGCACCGGCTCAGCATCAGGCTGCCGTCCGGCGGGGCCAGCCCGGCCTTCCGGGTCGCCGGGATGCTGGTCTGGGGCTTCACGGCGATGCTGGTGGACCGGCTGCTCGCGCTGGGCGGCTGGGAGGTTCCGTGGGATGCCGGCCGGGCCGAGGACTTGCCGGCCGAGGCGCTGATGGCCGCCGGCGGCGGCCCTGGCCCTGTTTCCTGACGGCAGCGGCGCCCGCGGTTGCGGGTGGTCATTCGCCGGCCGCCGGTCTGCCGCCTGGGTGTCCGAAGCGAGGTCCGGCCAGCCGCTACGGCGCTATACGGTTGGGCACGTGCCGGGTGACTTGCTGGACCTGATCCTGATCGTGCTGGTGGTCGCCTTCGCCGTTGCCGGATACCGCCAGGGCTTCATCATCGGCGTGCTGAGCTTCGCGGGGTTCATCGGCGGCGGCGCGATCGGCGCGGTGTTCGGCCCGCGTATCGCGACGTCACTGGTCACCGGGGTGGCACAGCAGGCGCTGGTGGCCATCATCGTCGTCTTCGTAGCCGCCATGATCGGCCAGTTGCTCGCGTCCGGCGTCGGCGTGGCGATGCGCTCGCGGGTGACCTGGCGGCCGGCCACGGTGCTTGACGCGATCGGCGGCTCGGCCGTCAGCATCATCTCGGTGCTGCTCATCGCCTGGCTGATCGCCTCGGCGGTGGCGTACGCGCCCTTCCCGCTGATCTCGCGGCAGGTCAACGATTCCGTGGTGCTCCGCGGGGTGGACCGGGTCATGCCGCCGGCGGCGAGCGTGATGTTCTCCGATTTCCGCCGGCTGCTCGCCCGCGGGCCGTACGCCCAGGTCTTCGGCGCGCTCGGCGCGGAAGGCGCGCTGTCGGTGCCGCCGCCGGACAATCGTGTCCTTTCGGCCAGCTGGCTGCCCCGGGCCAAGCGCAGCATCGTCAAGGTCAGGGGAACCGCGCCGACCTGCTCGCGCCGGATCGAGGGATCCGGCTTCGTCTTCGCCCGTGACCGCGTCATCACTAACGCACACGTCGTGGCCGGCGTCACCGAAGGGATCCCCGGCGCCGGAAGGACGGGACCGGAGGTAGTACTGAGCATGGCACCGCGATCCAGTCCCGGGTCGTGCTCTACGACCCGGAGCGCGACATCGCGATCCTGTACGTCCCGGGGCTGGCCGCTCCTGCCCTGCACTTTGCCGGGCCGGCCGCCGCGCGGCGCGAGCGCGATCGTGGCCGGATACCCGCTGAACGGCTCGTTCAACACAGTGGCCGCCCGGATCGGCGGCAGCGAGTCGGCCAGCAGCCCGGACATCTATCAGACCACCACCGTGACCAGGGAGATCTACTCGATCCGGGCAGTAGTCAAGCCCGGCAACTCAGGAGGTCCGCTGCTCGCCAGGAGCGGCCGGGTCTACGGCGTCGTGTTCGCCGCGGCAGTCTCCGCCAAGGACACCGGCTACGCCCTGACGGCCGCAGAGGTAGCACCCGACGTCCGCGCGGGCAAGACGGCAACCGCGACGGTATCCACCGGGGCCTGCGACGAGTAAGAGGCCGGAGCCCGCTAAGCCAAACCCATGCGTTCAGCGCTACGGCTGGCGGATAGCTGTCACATGGACAGTGGATTCGTCCGGTCCCTGGCGGCTAAATGTTAACCACTAACGGAATTTAGGTCGCCTGGCGGCGCAAACCGGAGAAGAATTCCGTCAGCCGGAATGGCGTCGAGTCCGTCTCGCTCGATCAGGTCCGCCAATCGGACCGCAGATCTGGCGATTCCCGCCGCGTCGATCCCGTGCGGGCTGCCCGCCGCGTAACCGGCTACGCCGGCCGCGCCGCGGCGCAGCAGGGCGACCGCGCCGCGGGCGTTGCCGCGCTGCGCATGCGTCAGACCCACCGCTAGCTGAGCCAGGCCCTGCCATAGCCTGCGCTCGGCCTCAGGCGCGGCCTTCCACGATGCCTCGAGTACCTCGTGGGCGCGAAACGGCCGGCCAGCGTCGATCAGCTGCTGCGCGAGCGCGAGCGCGCTGGCCGGAGGCAGCGCGGTCTCGTCGGCGATCGGCTGCTGGCCGGCAGCGTCGCGGCTCAGCGGCCGGCCAAGCTCGTCCCGCGGCCGGGCGTTGCGCGGCCGCCCGGCCGCGTCCCGGTCCCGGCCCGGCGCCGGCCATGTCACCGTTCGGGCTCCGGGTCGGCCAGCCACGAGCGAAGCTCGGCGTCGAAGCGGGCGGGCAGTTCCTCGTGCGGGAAGTGCCCGGCCCCGTCAAGCAGCCGCCACCGGTACGGTCCGTCGACGTGCTTGCCCGAGCCGCGTGCGGTACCCGGCAGGACGCAGCTGTCCAGGGCCCCGTGCATGTGCAGGGTCGGTGCCTGAATCGGTGCCCGCATGCTGCGCGCGTACCGTACGCCGTCCGGCCGCAGCCTGGACCGGACGAACCAGCGGTGATACTCAAGCGCGGAGTGGGCAACGGACGGCAGGCACATCGCCGCCCGGTAACGGCGTTCGGTCTGCGGATCCGGCCACCCCGGGCCAGACCAGGAACGGAGCAGGCGGCCGACCCGCTGTGCGTCATGGCGCACGAGCTGGCGCTCCGGTAGTAACGGAAGCTGGAATCCCAGTGCGTACCCGCTGCTTCTGCCCTGGCCGAGCGGATCGGAAAGCACCGCGCCGCGGAGCAGCAGCGGATGCGGCACCGAGACGACGGCGAGCCGCCGGACGACCTTGCGGAAGTAGGTCCCCATGGTCCAGGCGATCAGGCCGCCCCAGTCGTGGCCGACGACCACGGCGTTCGCCTCGCCGAGCGACCGGACCAGGCCGGCCGCGTCTGATGCCGCGGTGACCAGGTCGTAACCTCGCGGCGGCTTGTCGCTGCCGCCGTAGCCGCGCAGGTCAGCCGCGACGGCGCGGTACCCGGCCGCGCTCAGCGAGATCAGCTGCTCGCGCCAGGTCCACCAGAACTGGGGGAATCCGTGCAGGAGCAGGACCAGCGGCCCGTCGCCGCTCTCCGCGACGTGAAAGCGGGTCCCGTTGGCGCTGACGGTCCGGTGCGACCAGGGGCCGTCGATATAGATCGGCTCGTCGCTCCGCGAAGGCACGGGGTCACTCCGCTCCAGCTGACGTGCTGGCCGCAGCGGAAGTCCCGGCCGCGGAGCCGGCCGGCCGCCGGGGTAGCGGCGGCGGCGCCGCTGCGCCGGATCACGGACAGGTCATCCTGAACCGTCAGCCGCGTCTTCTTCAGGCCGCTGATGCCGCGGAACTTGATCACGCCGATGAGCACGGCGAGCGCGGCAAGCAGGACGTAGGTCCCGGCCACGATCAAGAAGGCAGCCCATGCATAGATACCAAGCGCAACCAGGCCGTAGGCGAATGCGAAGCTGACCAGCATGAGCACGAGGCAGGCGACGAAGGCGGCGATGCCCAGCAGCGCCCCGCCGAAGCCGAGCCTGCGGACGTCCGCCTTCAGCTCAAGCTTGGCCAGGTCGATTTCGTACCTGAGCAGCTGGGTAACGTCCTTCACGGCCAGCGACACCAGGGCGCCAAGAGACTGATCGTTCGCACTGTCCACCGGCTGCCGGACTGCGGAGTCGGCCATCGGCGCTCTCCCCTCTCGTGCTGTCGGGGTCAAGTCTTCCCCATCCGCTGTCGCGACCGGTGGCCGGAGCCCTCAGAAGACCGCGGCGTGTCGTCCGCGGGCGCGGAGTGGACCTGGCGGGAACCCCGGCGGGAGCACGGCGGGGACCCGGTGAGAGCACGCCGGGGACCCGTGAGAGCACGCCGGGGACCCGGTGAGAGCAGGACGGGGGAAGCGGTGAGAGCCAGCGAACGGCAAACGGCGCCCCGTTACGGGGCGCCGTCGCCTGACACGTCACTCCGGAGTTACCAAGCGTGCACCTCTATTTTGCCGGGCGGGCTGTCCCTCGGCGCTCCGTCGCCAGCGCACCGTCCTGCCAGACTCGCCTGCCTCGGCACGCCTCCCGCGGCTGGTCGCGCGTGGGTACTCCGGTTGCCGTGCCCGGACGCTTCTAGTCCGTAAGACCTTTGTACGACGGATCCGGCCGGTTGGAAAGCCCGTAGCGAGACCAATTCGTGATCTCGATTGATTCACCTCCTCACATGCCATGAGCTGGCTAGTTCTGCCGCGTCGGGCCGGTCAGCGCAGGTAGCGGCGAGCAGCAGGCCGGCCGTTGACAGCAGCCGGGCGCGGCCGGACCGAGCGCTGGCCAGCCAGGATGCCCGGCGGCCCGCGGGCAGCTAGCGGGCGGGGTTCAGCAACGGTGGATGCCGCGGGCCGGGGCAGCGGCCGATCCGTGATCGAATCGCCGTTGAGCGCGGAGCAGCCGCGGGCGGGCACCGGTGCCTCGGCGTGCCGCCGGGCAGGACGGGCTCGTCCAGGCACCGGAACCCGCGCTCCCGGGTCCGGCCCGCCGCGCCAGCCACCGGAGAACTCCTGGCCTTGGTGCGGACTCGGCTCCATCCGCCCATGACCGGCCCGGCATCCAGAGCCCCGGCAGGCCGAATGCGCCGCTGATCGCATCGCCGGGGCTGATCCGGCGGGGAGTATAACGGCGGGCCGAATGCAAGCGCGCTGGAACGCCAGGTGATCGTCTTGGCCGGATCAAAGAAAGCTGCAATGGATCAGCTTTCACTCTCGACGGATATGCCCGCAGTCCGGCAGCATAGAGGAGATCGGATCGCAAGGACCGAGACACTTCCGTCCTAACCGGCTGGTAACTTTGGCTCATTCCGCATAGGCTTTCCTGGGTGACGGACCCGGCTCTGCCCCCCCGGAGCCGGACCGTTCGGCGACCCCCGCTCTCCCCCCCGGCGGGGGTCGCCTCATCTTCGCGCCGTCTCGCCGTCACCGCCGTGGTGGCGGCGAGACGGCGGTCCGGCCGCCTAGCAGGCACTTGAGTAGCCTGACTGCTCCCCGCTTGGACAGCGGCTCGTTGCCGTTCCCGCACTTGGGTGACTGGATGCAGGACGGGCAGCCGGCCGCTGCACTCGCACGACTCGATGGCCTGCGCGGTGGCGCGGAGCCAGTCTCCGGCCGCCGGGAACCCGCGCTCGGCGAATCCCGCGCCGCCGTCATGCCCGTCGTAGACGAAGACGGTCAGCCGCCCGGTAGCCGGGTGCAGGTCAGCCGAGACGCCGCCGACGTCCCAGCGGTCGCAGGCAGGCGACAAGCGGCAGCAGCCCGATCGACGCGTGCTCGGCGGCATGCGCGGCGCCGGCCAGGTCGACCCCGCCGCGGGCCAGGCCGGCCCGCTGGCCGGGGCCCGATCGTCCACCAGACGGCCCTGGTCCGCAGCGTGCGCGGCGGCAGGTCAAGCGGCGTCTCGCCCGGCTGGCTGCCCGGTGTCCAGCAGGCGGCGGACGTAGGAGGTTACCTGCCGGGTCACCTCGCACGTCGCCGAAGTGCACCTGGGCCCGGCCCCAGCAGGCGCGGTCCAGCTCGCTGGCGACCTCGATGCTGGTCTGCTCGCGCGCCGAGGTGGCATAGCCCGGATCGCCGGCCTGCACCAGCGCCACGCCGTCCGCCAGGTCAAGCCTGGAAACCAGGTAGATCTCGCCCTGATGCGGGTAGACCGCGCCCGTGTGGGCGAGCACGTGCGCGGACGGCTCGTCCACCGTCCCGACCAGCCGGCCGGTCGGCTCCTCTACGATCCGCACGGGCAGGCCGCCGGTGCCGCGCAGGCCGGTCGACGCGGCCCGGCCCTGCCGCGTCCAGTACCGCCAGCGGTCCCCGCGGCCGCAGCATTCCGTCCCTGGTCAGCCGGTCCGCGACCGCGGCGGCTGCCGGGCCGAACAGCTCGATGTCAGCGTCCGTCAGCGGCAGCTCGGCGGCAGCGGCGCACAGATGCGGCGCCAGCACGTACGGGTTGCCGGGATCGAGCACGGTCGCCTCGACCGGCGCGGCGCAGGATCGCCTCCGGGTGATGCACCAGGTAGGTATCCAGCGGATCGTCACGGGCGATCAGGACCGCGATGGCCTCCCGCCCGTCCCGCCCGGCCCGCCCGGCCTGCTGCCAGAGCGCGGCCCTGGTGCCCGGCCAGCCCGCGATCAGCACCGCGTCCAGCCCGCTGATGTTGACGCCGAGTTCCAGCGCGGTTGTGGTTGCCAGGCCGGTTATCCGGCCCGCCCGCAGCGCCGCCTCGAGCTCCCGCCGGTCCTCGGGCAGGTAACCGGAGCGGTAGGCGGCGACCCGCTGCGCGTGCCTGGCGGCGCCGGCCTCGGCCAGCGCCCGCCTGGCCCCGAGCGCCACCGCCTCGGCGCCGCGCCGGGACCGGACGAAGGCGAGCGCAGGGACGTCTTCGATCACCAGGTCAGCGAGCAGCCCGGCGGCCTCCGCGGTCGCGGTACGCCGCACCGGCGCGCCAGCCTCGCCCCGCAGTGCGGTCAGCGGCGGTTCCCAGAGGCGAAGGTAAACGGGCCGTGCGGCGCGCTGTCCTCGGTGACTTCCTCGGCGTCCAGCCCGGTGAGCAGCTTCGCGCACCGGCCGGGCTCGCTGATCGTCGCCGACGCCAGGATGAACACCGGGCCGGTGCCGCCAGCCGGGGCCGTGGTCCGCCCGGCCGCCCCGTGGCCGTCGGTGAGCCGCGACCCGCCGCAGCCGCCGCAGCACGTGCGCCACGTGCGAGCCGAAGACGCCGCGGTACCCGTGGCACTCATCGACGACCACGTACTGCAGCCGCCGGAGGAACCCGTCCCACCAGGCATGCCTCGGCAGCAGCATGTGGTGCAGCATGTCCGGCGTGGTGAGCAGGTAGCTGGCGTGCGACCGGGCCCAGGTCCGGTCGGCGGCCGGGGTGTCCCCGTCGACGACGGCCGCGCGCACGCCCGGCATGCCCGAGGGACCGCACCAGCCCGCAGCTGATCCGCGGCCAGCGCCCTGGTCGGCGCGATGTACAGGGCGGTCCCGCCGGCCAGCACCGCCGGCCAGCGCGGGCAGCAGGTAGCCGACGCGACTTTCCGGACGCCGCCGGCGTCGAGATGATCACGTTCCGGCCGGCCCGGGCGTGCTCGCGCGGCGGCGGCCTGGTGCGCCCACGGCGCCGGCACCCCGGCCGCGGCGAACGCCGCCGCCAGCTCGGCCGGGACCCAGTCGGGCCAGCCCGCCGTGCGCCCCGCCCGGGCCGGGATGCGCTCGACATGCGTCAGCCGCCCGGACCGCGCGCCCTGGCGGAGCAGTCGGGCGCCGGGACACTATCGTCGCTACCCGTGGACATGTCTGTCCTGGTCCGGGACATGCTGCGGCCGCCCCGGCCGCGTCCCGGGCAGCCTGGCCGGCCGCTCGGCTTGCGGGCAGCCGGCGGCCCGGTTGCTCGCCGGGGACGAGCGGCGTCAGCGCTGGCATCGGGTTTCAGTGTGTCATCCGGAGGCAAGGTGCCTCGAAGCGTGATCTGGTATAGACATGACCTCAGAGCGTGATTGAATTCGCGTCGGGAGCAAGACTGCCCCTGGAAGCCCGGGATTCAGCCGGGCCGCGACGCTGCACACGATGGCCGCATGGCGCTGGAGGATTTTGTGGATCTGAAGCTTGATCACCACAGCAAGGACGGGATAGAGGTCGTCGACGTAGAAGGCGAGATCGACGTCTACACCGCGCCGCGACTGCGTGAACTCCTCATCGAGCTAGTGAACAACGGCTTCTACCAGCTCGTGGTGAACATGGAGAAGGTCGAGTTCCTGGACTCGACCGGGCTGGGCGTCCTGGTCGGCGGGCTGAAGCGGGTCCGCGCGCACGACGGCTCGCTCGACCTGGTCTGCACGCAGGAGCGGATCCTGAAGATCTTCCGGATCACCGGCCTGACCAAGGTCTTCGGCATCCACGACACCGTGGACGAGGCCATCACGGCCAGAAAAGCCGAGAAGTAGCAACGGCGCATGCCCCGAGATGCCCACGGTTGAAGTCAGCTTCACGCCCCTGCCTGCGCACGTGCGCACGGCCCGGCTTGTCGCCACCGCGGTGGCCAGGCGCAGCGGTGTCGACGAGGCGCTGCTCGACGAGGTCAGGCTCGCGGTCGGCGAGGCATGCTCGCGGGCGGTGGAGGCGCACCGCAAGCACTGCCCGGCCGAGCCGGTCAGGATCGCGCTCACCGATTCCGCCGGGAGGTTCGAGGTCGAGGTCACCGACACCGGCGCCGCGGGCGGGACGGTGCGTGCCGTCGATGATCGCGACGCCGACGCCGGCGCCGGCCGCCGCGAGCCCGGCGGCGGGAATCGCGTCGGCGCCGCCGCCGCGGGCGGTGCTGCTGAGGATGCGGCTGGCGGCAGGCCGGGCAGCCGGCCGCGGCCGGACCACGGCCTCGGCCTCGCGGTGATCGCCGGGCCTCGCCGACGAGGTCCAGATCAGCGAGACCGCAGGGGGAGTCAGCATCAGGATGAGCTGGCCCGCGCCCGGCCTGCAGCATTGACGGACGTCTCGCCGGGACGCTTGAGACGCCGGCCGGGCCGCCATGCCGGATCACTTCGGGCATGCGTGACTTCGCGCCCAACGCAGGGGCCGCATTACCATCCAGTGACCTGCCTGCGTAGACTCCCGGCACTGCCGGCGGTGGCACTCCTCGCGGTTGTGCGATGACGCGTCCCCGCCCGGATGCCACGACACTGCACTGAGCAGCAGCGTCGCGCGTAGCGTGTTTCCCTGTCAAGGAGGACAGATGTCAAGGCTAAACCTCGCCCTGGCGGGTGGCTGCGCCCAGCGTGACCGGCAGCAACCTGACCTGGGTCGTCGTGGTGGCCGTGATCGCGCTGCTCGCGCTGGGCGTGGCCGGTGTGCTGGTCAGGCAGGTGCTGGCGGCCAGCCAGGGCACCGAGAAGATGCAGGAGATCGCGCTCGCCGTGCAGGAGGGCGCCGCCGCCTATCTCCGGCGCCAGTTCCGGACGCTCAGCGTCTTCGTCGTGCTGATCTTCTTCGTGCTGCTGCTGCTGCCCGCGGACGACGCGTCCGTCCGGTGGGGCCGCAGCGTGTTCTTCCTGGTCGGGGCGTTCTTCTCGGCGCTCACCGGGTTCACCGGGATGTCGCTGGCGGTGCGCGGCAACGTCCGGGTGGCGGCGGCCGCGCGCGCCGGGTTCGACGGCGAGCGCCCGGCCATGCGGATCGCGTTCCGCACCGGCGGCGTGGCCGGCATGTTCACCGTCGGCCTCGGCCTGTTCGGCGCCGCGATCGTGGTGATCCTCTACAAGGCGAACGCGCCCAGCGTGCTGGAGGGCTTCGGCTTCGGCGCCGCGCTGCTGGCGATGTTCATGCGGGTCGGCGGCGGCATCTTCACCAAGGCCGCGGACGTCGGCGCCGACCTGGTCGGCAAGGTCGAGCAGGGCATCCCGGAGGACGACCCGCGGAACGCCGCGACGATCGCCGACAACGTGGGCGACAACGTCGGCGACTGCGCCGGGATGGCCGCGGACCTGTTCGAGTCCTACGCGGTCATGCTGGTCGCCGCGCTGATCCTGGGCGTGAAGGCGTTCGGCTCGCAGGGCCTGGTCTTCCCGCTGATCGTCCCGATGTGCGGCGTGATCACTGCGGTGGTCGGCATCTTCGTGGTCGCCCCGCGCAAGGGCGACCGCAGCGGCATGACCGCCATCAACCGCGGGCTTCTTCATCTCCGCGATCATCTCGCTGGTGCTGGTGGTCGTCGCCGCGTTCGTCTACCTGCCGGCCAAGTTCAGCGAGCTGAAGGGCGTGACCGGACCCGGCAGCCTCGCGGATCCTTGCGCACGGCGGCAGCCCGCGGCTGCTGGCCATCGGCGCCGTCCTCATCGGCCTCGTGCTGGCCAGCGCCATCCAGCTGCTGACCGGCTACTTCACCGAGACCAACCGCCGCCCGGTCAAGGAGATCGCCGAGAGCTCGCTGACCGGAGCGGCCACCGTGATCCTGTCCGGCATCGCGGTCGGCCTGGAGTCGGCCGTGTACTCGGCGCTGCTGATCGGCGCGGCCGTCTACGGCGCGTTCCTGCTCGGCACCGGCAACGCGACGATCGCGCTGTTCGCCGTGGCGCTGGCCGGGACCGGGCTGCTGACCACGGTCGGCGTCATCGTGTCGATGGACACCTTCGGCCCGGTCTCCGACAACGCGCAGGGCATCGCCGAGATGTCCGGCGACGTGGACGGCGACGGCGCGCAGGTGCTGACCAAGCTGGACGCGGTCGGCAACACCACCAAGGCGATCACCAAGGGCATCGCGATCGCGACCGCGGTGCTCGCCGCGACCGCGCTGTTCGGCGCGTTCCGCAGCACGGTGCGAGACCGCGCTCGGCCCCCTGGCCGGCACCTTCAGCCTGTCGGTCGACAAGCCGAACGTCCTGGTCGGCGTCATGATCGGCGCGGCGGTGGTGTTCTACTTCTCCGGCCTGGCGATCATGGCGGTCGGCCGGGCGGCCGGGCGGGTGGTCTACGAGGTACGCGAGCAGTTCCGCAACCACCCCGGGATCATGGACTACACCGAGAAGCCCGAGTACGGCCGGGTCGTGGACATCTGCACCAAGGACTCGCTGCGCGAGCTGGCCACGCCGGGCCTGCTGGCCGTGCTGACCCCGATCGCGGTCGGCTTCGCGTTCGGCTACGCGCCGCTCGGCTCGTTCCTGGCCGGCGCGATCGCGGCCGGCGCGCTGATGGCGGTGTTCCTGGCCAACTCCGGCGGCGCCTGGGACAACGCCAAGAAGCTGGTCGAGGACGGCCACTACGGCGGCAAGGGCTCGGACGCGCACGAGGCCACGATCATCGGCGACACCGTCGGCGACCCGTTCAAGGACACCGCGGGCCCGGCGATCAACCCGCTGATCAAGGTGATGAACCTGGTCTCGCTGCTGATCGCGACCAGCGTCGTGAAGTACAGCCACAACCCCGGCGCTGCGCACCGGCGTCGCCATCGTCGCGGTCGCCATCGTGGTGGGCGCCGTCGTCGTCTCCAAGCGCCGGTCGACCAGCATTGCGGCAGTCGGGCCCGGGCGGGACCGCCGCGGCCTGGCGTTTCCGGCGGCTCGCCGGCCGCGGTCGAGACAGGCGGCGCGGTCGCGGGTCAGGAAGGCACGACGTCGCGCCGGCGAGGACAGGCAGGACCGCGTCAGCGGGTACCGGCCCGCGGCACGGCTGACCGGAAGTCAGCGCGCGCCGGCCAGCGGCCAGGCTCTCGATGGCGCACGATAGTGCCATGGACGCCACCCGGCGACTGATCGTGATGCGGCACGCCAAGGCAGGCGAGCTGCCCGGCGGCCCGGATGCGGAGCGGGCCCTGAACCCGCGCGGGCGGCGCGACGCGGCCGCCGCCGGTGCCTGGCTGCGCAGGCGGCATGCTCCCCGACCTGGTGCTGTGCTCGACCGCGCGGCGGGCCCGGCAGACCTGGCAGCAGATCGCTGCCGGGCTGGAGACCGGCCGTTACGGTGCGCGAGGACCCGCGGCTCTACGAGGCCGGCTCGGCCGAGCTGCTGGAGATCATCAGGGAAGCCCGCCGGATGTCGGGACCCTGATGTACGTCGGGCATAACCCGGCTGCCCAGGACCTGGCGACCGGCCTGCTCGGGCACGCGGCCGGACTTCCCGGCGGCCGCGATTGCGGTGATCGGCGTAACGGTGCCCTGGCCCGGCCTCGACGAGGTCAGCGGCCTGATCGCGCTCTGGACCCCGCCCCGCCCTAGCGCCCAGCCGCAGCCCATGCGAGCCGCGGCCCTGGCCGCGCCGCAGCCCGCGCGCCGAACCCGTGAATGGCGTTCAGGCACTGACCCGTGGTTGGACATTGACCGGGTTGCGGGGCCAGGATTCAGCGGCGCGAGCGGGCGGCGGCGGCCGACGCGGATGCGGCGGTGCGCGGATGCAGCGTCGGCTGGCACCTGCCGCGTCGCCGCGTCCGCGGCTTCGACGTCGTCCCGGGAGATGCCGAGCAGATACAAGATCACGTCCAGGTGCGGGACGCTCACCGAGGCGTCGGCCGCGTCCCGGACGGCGGGCTTGGCGTTGAAGGCGATCCCGAGGCCGGCCGCGGCGATCATGTCGAGGTCGTTGGCGCCGTCGCCGACCGCCACGGTCTGGCTGAGCGGGGTGCCCGCCTCCGCGGCGAATCGACGCAGCGCGAGTTCCTTCCCGGCCGCGGTCGATGACCGGGCCGGTCACCCGGCCGGTGAGCCTGCCGTCGGCGATCTCCAGCGTGTTGGCGGCCGCGTAGTCGATGCCCGAGTTCGGCGGCCAGCCCGTCGGTGAACTGGGTGAAGCCGCCGCTGACGATCCCGCACCGGTAGCCGAGCCGCTTCAGCGTCCGGATCAGCGTGCGCGCTCCCGGGGCCAGCCGCAGCTCAGCGCGGACGGCATCGACGGCGGCCAGCTCCAGGCCAGCCAGCAGCGCGACCCGCTCGCGCAGCGACGCCGCGAAGTCCAGCTCGCCGCGCATCGCCGCCTCGGTCAGCGCGGTGACCTTCGCTGCGCAGCCGGCCCGCGCCGCGAGCAGGTCGATTGCCTCGCCGCTGATCAGCGTTGAATCGACATCCATCACGATCAGCCGCATCGCGCGCCGGTGCAGGCCGCCGCGCTGCACGGCCACGTCCGCCCGCTGATCGAGCGACTCGCGGGCCAGGGCAGCCCGCAGCGCGTCCGGGTCGGCACCGGATACCTCGAATTCGATGCAGGTCACCGGCCGGTGCGCGAGCCTGCCGATCCGGTCGATGTTGGCGCCGCTTGCCGCGATCCGGCCGGCGATGGCCGCGATGGCCGCGGGTGCCAGCGTGTCGCCGAGCACCGTGACGTGCAGGCTGCCCCGCCGCCGGGCCGGCTCGCCCGAGCCCGTGGTGATCTCGGCCTCCAGGCCGAGGTCCGCGGCGACGGCGGCCACCTGGCGGTGAATGGCGGTCAGGTCGGGCGGCCCGGCGCTGGCCAGCAGGACGCCGAGCACGAGGCGCCCGCGGATCACGACCTGCTCGATGTCGATGACGCTCAGCTCGTGCGCGGCCAGCACAGAGAACAGGCGTGACGTGACTCCCGGCCGGTCCCGGCCGGTCAGCGTGATCAGGAGAGTGATCTGCGGCCCGGACATCGTGCTTAACGGTACCGGGAGCCGCGCGCTTCGCCGCGCCGGATGCCGTAGGTTCGAGCTGAAGATGCGGCAGGGACAGGGAGGAGGCGCATGTCGGACGAGGTGCTGCGGCTGCGCGGGGTAGGCGTCCGGCGCGAGAAGTCCATGCTGCTGCGCGACGTCGACTGGACCGTCCACAGCGACGAGAGCTGGGTCGTCATCGGCCCGAACGGGGCAGGCAAGACCACCCTGCTCCAGGTCGCCGCCGCGCTGCTGCCCCCGACCGAGGGCACGGCGGAGGTCCTCGGCGAGGACGTGACCGAGGCCGACATCTTTGACCTGCGGACCAGGATCGGGCTGGCCAGCGCGGCGCTGGCCGACCGCGTGCCTCCGGCCGAGAAGGTCATCGACCTCGTGCTGACCGCCTCGTACGGCATCCTCGGCCGGTACACCGAGGACTATGAGTCCGGCGACGTGACCCGGGCGGTGGAGCTGCTCGACGCGCTTGGCTGCGCGCACCTGATCAGGCGGAGGTTCGCGACGCTCTCCGAGGGCGAGCGCAAGCGCGTCCAGATTGCCAGGTCGCTGATGCCGGATCCGGAACTGCTGCTGCTCGATGAGCCGGCCGCCGGGCTGGATCTCGGCGGCCGCGAGGACTTGCTGCGGCGGATCGCGGCGCTGGCCCGTGACCCCAAGGCACCGCTGATGGTAATGGTGACCCACCACGTCGAGGAAGTTCCGCCAGGTTTCACCCACGCGCTGCTGCTGCGGCAAGGGACCGTGCTCGCGGCGGGCCAGGTGCAGGACGTCTTCACCGCGCGGCACGCTGTCCAGGTGCTTCGGGCTGCCGCTGCTGGTCGAGCAGGTCGGCGTCCGCTGGACCGCCCGCGCCGCCCAGTTCCCCTGACCTGGGCGCTGGCCGGGACGCGGCCCGGCTGCCCTACGATCATGACTATGCGAGGATCCCGTGGGCGCTGCTGAGGCGCTCGCGATCTTCGCGGCCGCGGTCGCGGCGGGCGGGATCAACGCGGTTGTCGGCTCGGGATCGCTGATCACGTTCCCGACGCTGCTCGCGTTCGGCTTTCCGGCGGTCATCGCCAACGTGTCCAACAATGTCGGGCTGGTATCCGGCAACCTGAGCGGCGCCTACGGCTACCGGCGTGAGCTGGCCGGGCAGCGCGGACGGCTGATCAGGCTCGGTGCGTTCGCCGCGGCCGGGTCGCTGGCCGGCGCGATCCTGCTGCTCTCGCTGCCGGCCAGCGCGTTCACGCTGATCGTCCCGGTGCTCATCCTGATCGCCTGCGTGCTCGTGATCGTCCAGCCGCGGCTGAATGCCTGGATGGCCGCCCGGCGGGGAGCCCAGGAACGCCGAGGGCAGCCCGGTGCTGGCCGCCGGGGTGCTCGTATCCGGCGCTTACGGCGGCTACTTCGGCGCGGCCCAGGGCGTCCTGGTCATCGGCCTGCTCGGCAGCTTCCTTGACGATGACCTGCAGCGTGTCAACGGCGCCAAGAACGTGCTCGTGGCGATAGTGAACGCCACGGCCGCGCTGGTCTTCATCTTTTTCGCGCACGTCAACTGGGTCGTCGTGCTGCTGATCGCGGTGGGATCGACGGCCGGCGGCCTGCTCGGCGCGCGGGTGGGTCGGCGGCTGCCGCCGCTCGCGCTGCGGATCTTCATCGTCATCATCGGGCGTGATCTCCGCGGTGAAGCTGATCTTCTTCTGACCAGCCGACCCTGCGGAACGTGGTGGATCGCGCGATCGCGCACCCTTGAAGGTGCGCGATCGCGCGATCCACCACCTTGGACCCAGGCCGGGGGCGGCGGATCCGGGGCCGGGGCGGCAGATTCGGGCTAGAGCGGGCGGGCGGCGGTTAGCCCGGGTGACTGCGCGGTTTGGCTGGCCGCACCTGGACCACCCCGGCGTCGCTGACCCTGACCTCGAACGCCGGCTGCCGTGCGGTGGCTGGCCCGTGCGCCACGGAGCCGTCGGCAACCCGGAACGCGCTGCCGTGCCACGGGCAGATGATGCATGAGCCGCCGTCGCCAGCTTCCAGTCGGCCCTGATGCAGCGGTCCGCCGAGATGGGCACACTGATCCGCCAGCGCGCTCACCTCGTTGCCTTCCCTGATCACCACCAGCGCGAGGTATCCGAGCCGGCGTCGGACCGCGCGGCCATCGGGCAGGTTACTGACCATGCACAGGTCGTGCCAGCCGAGCGGCGCGAGGTGGGCGACCGGCTCGGCGTGGCTGGCGCCGGCGCCGAGCGGGTAGGCCAGATGCCGGCCAAGGAAGCCGCCGGCCGTCACCGCCGCCAGCCCGCCGATCGAGAGCGCCCGCCCTGCTGCTGTCCGCCCTGCGCCCCTGGCCAGCAGGGACGCGGTAAAAAGCGCCGACGCGCAGGCCCCGGACGCGGCGTGCGCCAGGCCCACCCGCTGCTGCTCCGTGTGCAGGGCTGACCAGTCCGCCCAGCCGGTCGCGGCCGTCGGGACGGCGGTGGCCAGGCCGAGCGCGATGAGCGTGCGGGCGGCGCGCTCGGAGCCGGGGACGAAGTCGAGCACCGTCGCCGACGTCCAGAAGCCGAGTGGCAGCCCGGTCAGCGCGGGATGCGCAGGCTGGCCGAGCGGCACTCCGTGCAGGACGTCGGCCCGCTCGCGGTCGGCCAGCCCGCGGCGCAGCAGATCCGTGATCGCGCTGGCGGCGCCGTCCAGGGAACGCATGTGCTCAAGCCGCTCGGCGGCCCGCATGCGGAATGCCGGCGCGGCGGAGTCGGCGTTCTCGCGCCGGGCGAACATCCTCGGCCGGAGTGGGCTCACGGGCATGGTCGTACCCGCGCCGCCGCAGAGCTACCGCCTGGCCGTCATCGCGGCGCGGCGCCGGAATCCGCGGGTCCGCCCGGCTGGCCGAGCAGGCCGGCCGCGGCCGCCCGCTGCACAAGCGCCCTGGCGTAGCCGCCAAGCGCCGCGGAACCATCCTCGATCAGCGCCACCTTGGCGAGCACCTGATCGACAGTGATCCCGTGCTCGGCCCAGGTTCCGCCGCCCGCCAGGACGTTGGCCAGCATCGGCTGCAGCCTGTCCAGTGCCCGCGCGAACCTGGCTTCTGGCGTCCTGCGCTCCTCGAACTCATCCCAGAGCGCGCGGATCCGCTCCGCCTGGCCGCCCGGCAGCAGGGCAAAGATCCGGTCAGCCGCCGCCCGCTCGGCTTCCTCCTGCCGGGCATGCTGCGCGGCGGCTGCGTAAAGGAAAAGGTCGCCAGCGTCGATCTCCACCAGGTCATGCACGAGGAGCATGGCGATCACCCGGCGGCAGGTCGGTGCCCGGCGGGGCGTGATCCGCCAGCACGAGCGCCATCACCGCGAGGTGCCATGAGTGCTCAGCCGAGTTCTCCCGCCTGGCGGGCTCGGTGAGCGGGGTCTGCCGCAGCACTGCCTTGAGCCGGCCTGCCTCGCCGATGAACCGCATCTGCTCTTCCAGATCCATGCCCTCATTGGAGCAGGAACCGGCTGCCGGCGTCGTCCGGTGCCGTCTGGCTGCCTGCGCCATGACGAAGCCAGGCTCAGAATCCGGGCCCGGGCGGCCCGGCGCCGGCACCACCTGATCGGCTAGGGCACCCCCGGTGATCAGGCTCGATACGGTAGCTGCGATCATTCTCCTGGGGGACCCAAAGATGATACGGGGGACCGGCTCATCAAGACTCGCCCTGGCGGGGCGCAAGCCCGGCCAGGGCGAGTTCTCTTTGCCTGGAGTAATGCTCCCAGCCGCGGGCCCGGCCGCTGAACTGCCCGGCCCGCGGCGGCGTCACCAGATCATCTGCCGGGTACGAACTGGGCATGGCCTGCATTCAGCGCGCTGCCCGGCCGGCCGGCGGCTGCCGGTGAAGGGCGACTGGGTCGAGATCGTCGTCGACACTGGCGGCGAGACGAGGACGTACGAGGTGCGGGCCGCCAGGGCCGGCCGCCGGGTCGAGGTGGTGGTCCGTCGCGGCCTCGTCGAGGTGAGCGAGCTGACCAGGGGCGGCACGGCGGTGCGGACGGCCCGTTTCATGGCAAGCCGGGTAGTGGCCGTGGTGGAGCACCCGGCACCCCGCCGCCCGGGGCCGGCCCGGCAGGCCGCGTCACCTAGCCCGGCAGGCCTCGTCACCTGGCCCGGCAGGCCTCGTCACCTGGCCCGGCAGGCCTTGTCACCTGGCCCGGCAGGCCGCGCCGCCTGCCCGGCTGGGCCTAGAGAGCTCGCAGGGATGCCGCTGTCCGGGTGCGCGCCGCGATGGCGGCGGGGACGGCAGTGAGCAGATTGACGGCCACCGTCAGGGCGGCCAGGCCGAGGATGAGCGTCGGCAGCGGGATCTCGGTGACCGGGACCGCCCCGATCGAGCCAGCGAAAGCGTGCCAGGTCCAGCGCCCGGCGGCGATGCCCAGCGGCAGCCCGACGACGACGGCGATCAGCAGCGTCAGCGTCGTCTGCCATGCGATGATTCCCCAGACCTGGCGGCGGGTCATGCCCAGGGCCTTCAGCAGCGCGAGTTCCCTGCGGCGTCGCCGGACTGAGCTCAGCACGGTCAGGGCCAGCGACGCCACTGCCGCGGCGGCCAGGCCGATCGCGAGCGCCAGCGGCTGATCACCCATCTGCGCGGCATTGCTGACCGACGAGGCCACCGCGGTGTGCACCTCATACGTGCCGCCGGGCATGCCGTCCGGACGGCCGGATACGATCCGCCGGATCAGCCGGGCGCGCTGCGCCGCTGTGGTGCCGGGAACCAGGTCGATGGCCACCGAGCTGGGCAGGTCCAGCGACTCGTCTACGGCGGGGGTCAGCGGGCCGGCGCTTGCCCTCGACGGCCAGCAGCGTGCTTTCTGGCAGCATCGCCCCGCGGCCGAGCGAGACATGATCCCCGGTGGAAAGGCCGAAGGAAGGCAACGCGACGGTCCCGGTGATGGTCAGGCGGCGTGCGTGCGGCCCGGTGCCGAGCAGCACGGTGTCGCCGATCTTCTTGCCGAGTTCCCGCAGCGTCGTTTCCCCGAGTTCGATCTGGCCGCCGCTGCCGGCCGGAGAGCCGCTGATGGTGGGCGGCTGGACGGGGTCAAGGTGGCGCTGGATGCCCATCACCGGGAAGATGCGCCGGTCAATGGGCAGCTGGGCGAAGGCCAGCTCGGACCAGCCGGCCACCGCTGGCTGGCCGCTGATCAGCCTGCTCATCTTGCCGGGAATGAACGGGCTGAAACCAGCCTGTGACTGGAGCACGATGTCCCAGTTCCAGCCGTACCGGGCCGGATGCGAGATCAGCCCGGTCAGGCTCGCGCCGAATACCACAGCGGTGATCACGCAGGTCAACGCCGCGATGGAGCCCGCGATCGCGGACCGGACTGGTACCGCGCGTTCGCCGGCCCCCGGTTCGACGGCGTTCCGGCTGCCGATGACCGCCGCGGGCGGCAGCCCGGCCCGGGCGGCCGCCCGGGCGATGCCGGACGGACGGCCGCCCGCCGCCGCTCCCGTGCGCCGCCGGGCGGACCGCCAGGCCAGTGCCGCCAGGAGGCCGAGCAGCAGGACCGCCGCCACTGCGGCGCCGGTGCCCAGCACCAGGATGTCGGCCTGCACGCCCCGGGCCGGGTCGAAGCTGCGCACCGGCCCGACGGGAGCCAGCGGGGACAGCGCGACTGCCCCGGCCACCGCGAGAACGCCGCCGCCCGTCACCGTAAGCAGCCCGGGCAGGGCGGCCGCCGCGGCCATCTGGGCCCGGGTCGCGCCAAGCATCCGGAGCACTGCGGCGTCCGGCTCGGACCTGCTGATCAGCTGGGTGAACCCCTGCCCGACGAGCACCAGCATGGCGAGGAAGGCGATGGCTCCGAAGATGGCCAGCGCGGTTACCTGCGGCCGGATCGACTGCCGGACCTGGGCGCGGACGGTGTCGTAGCGCTGGATGTAAAACGACAGGCCCGCGTGTTTGTCGCCGGTGACCCGGCGCTCCCGCTGAACCATCCGGGCGGCCAGCCTGGCCAGCTCATGCTGCAGCGGCGAGATCCCGGCGGTGCCGCCGGCCAGCCGCACCGCGACCCACGCGTAGCCGTAATACGGCAGCGCCTGACGGGTCGCGCCTGGCGGCAGGATGCCGAACTCGGCGCGGTCGGTGGAATCCACCAGCACCGGCGGCAGTTCCACGATCGCTGCCACCCGGTAGGCCCTGCGGACGACCGGCCCGGCGGGGCCGCCCGCGCCGAAGCGCTGGAATGCGTAGCTAACCCGGCCTCCCACCCCGGTGCCGAACACGCGGGCCACCCCCGGGGTCAGCACGATCTCGGTGCGCGATGACCGCGGCGGGAGCCGCCCGGCCAGCACCGTCATCCGGTCCTGCCGGAAGTACTCACCGTCCAGGCTGCCGTTCAGCGGCGGGGCGGTAGCGGACCGGTCGACGCGGCCATGGATGACGGGCCTGGCGTTCAGGCCGAGGTAGGTCCCGCTGGACAGGATGCCGGGCTGCATTTCGATGAGCCTGATCGGCCGGAGCACCGGCTCGGCCGGCAACCTGCCTGGCACGTTCACGGCCGCGTCGCTGGCCCTGATCGACGTGAGGTAACGGCCGTAGGCCGTGGCCGTCCGCCGTGCCCCCGCGACGGCGCCCAGCGCAACCGCGCCAAGCAGGCCGCCGACCAGTGCCAGCAGCAGCGCCTGCCGCCAGGACCGCCGTGCCGTGGTCCGCCACCAGTAAAGCGCTCTGCTCACTGCCGCACCGCCAGGTAGTTACTTCCCGAGCCTGTTCCTGCCGCCCTGCCAGCCATTGTCCGCCAGCTGCCGGCTCCGGGCAGGACGGCTTGCACCACAGCACCCAGGCATGCCAGTACCCCCATCCGCGGAACCAGCCGCTGCACGTCACCAGGGCACCTGGCAGTCGCTAGCCGGCCCGCAGCGTGGCAGCGGCAGGGACCCGGGCAGCGAGGGTCGCCGGTGCCGCGGCCAGCAGGTTCCCTGCCGCCAGCAGGCAGCAGAAGCCGATGGCCAGGGCCGGCGCCGGGACCACCGTAGCCGGGACAACGCCCAGCGCGCCGGCAAAGGCGGCCCAGGCCCAGCGCCCGGCGGCGATACCGACCGGTACGCCGACCAGGCTCGCTATGACCAGGATGACGCTGGTCTGCCAGGCAACGATCAGCCTGAGCTGCCTCCTGGTCATCCCCAGCGTCTTGAGCAGCGCCAGCTCGCTGCGCCGCCGGCGCACCGAGGCCAGCACGGTGAGGGCCAGTGACAGCACGGCTGCCGCCGCCAGGCCGACGGCCAGCGCCAGCGGCTGGCTGCCCATCCCGGACGCGTTGACCATGGTGGCGGCAAGGACCCGGTGGAGCTGATAGGTCCCGCCGACGGTGCCGTCCGGGTTGGCGGCGGTGATGCTGTGGATCAGGGCCGCCCGCTGCGCGCCGGTGATGCCAGGGACCAGGTCGATGGCGATGGCCGACGGGAGGGTCGTCGCGAACGCCGACCCTGGCTGTACGTTGCCCGGCTGCCCGCCCTCGGCCCGGATCAGGTCATCTTCCGACAGCATCGCGCCGTGGCCCAGCGAGACATGCTCGGCGCCGCCCACGCCGAACGACGGCAGCGTGACCGTGCCGGAGATGACGAACGGGCGCTGGTGCCCGGGGATGCCGACGGTGATGGTATCCCCGACCTTGCGGCCGAGCTCGCGCATGGTCAGCGTGCCCAGCTCGATCTGCCCGCTGGCGGTCAGCGGCTGCCCGCTGGTGGTGGGCGGTGCCACTGATCCTCGCTGCTGCTTCAGGCCGAGCACCGGGGTGATCCGGCCGCCAACCGGGAGCTGGCTGAACCCGAAGGTGGACCAGCCCGCCACGGCCCGCTGGCTGCCGACCAGCTTGCCCAGATGGCCGCGCGCGAAGTTCCCGTAGCCGGACTCGGCCTGGAGCAGCACGTCCCAGTTCCAGCCGTACTGCGCCGGGTGGGTGATCAGGCTGGTCAGGCTGGCCCCGAAGACGGCGGTGGCGACCACGGCCGTTACCGCGGCCACCGACCCGAGCAGGGTGACCCAGGCCGGGACGGACTGCCGGGACTGCGGCTCCAGCGCGTTCCGGCTGCCCACCACCGCGGCGGCCGGCAGCCCGGCCGACGCGGCCGCCTGCGCGATGGCCGATGACCGCCGGGCGGCGCTGCCTGCCGGGCGGATCGCCCGCCGGGCCGCCACGGCCAGCAGCCCGAGCAGCAGCACCGCCGCTATCGCGGCCCCGGCGCCCAGGACGAGGCCGTCGGCCTGGAATCCCCGGGCCGGGTCGTACCGGCGTACCGCGCCGACCGGCGCCAGCGGGGAGACCGCCACGGCGCCGGCCACGGCAAGGATCAGGCCGCCGGCCACCGCGGCCGCTCCCGGCAGCGCCACGGCGAGCGCCGCCTGTGCCCGGGTAGCGCCGATCGCCCGCATCGCCGGGATGACCGCCGCGGACCTGGCCAGCAGCTGGGTCAGGCCCTGGCCGGCCAGCGCCAGCAGGGCCAGCGCGGCGATGCCGCCGAAGATGGTCAGCGCGACCACCTGCGGCATGATCGCCTGCCGCACCTGGCGGCGGATGATATCGCCGAGGCCGACGTTGAAGGTCAGATTAGGCGCCGGATGATGGCTCGCCTGGCTGATCACCCGCTCCAGCTTGGCGGCCAGCCCGGCCAGCTGGCCCTGCAGGGCGGGAATGCCGGAGACCCCGCCGGCCAGCCGCACGCCGACCCAGGAGTACTGGTAGTACCGCAGCAGCTGCCGGGTGACCCCGGGCGGAACGATCGCGCCCTGTCCCGTGTCGGCCTGGTCGACGAGGACCGGCGGCACCTCCGCGATGGCCGCGACCCGGAAAGACCGGGTCAGCGGCCGGGGGCCGCGCGGGGCGCCGGTAGGGCCGAACCGGGTGCTGAACTCGTACGTCACCGTGCCGCCCACCCCGACCTTGAAAAACCTGGCGATCAGCGGGCTGAGCACGATCTGGCTGGTCGAGCTGGCCGGCGGCAGCCGGCCAGCCAGCACCGTCAGCTTGTCCTGCCGGAAGTACTCACCGTCCAGGCTGCCGTCCAGGCCGTTGGTGAGGAAGGACGTCCGGATCCGGCCACCGATGACCGGCTCGCAGTAGAGGCCGACGTAGGTGGCCGCCGACGTGACCGCGGGCAGCGCGGCGATCCGCTGGGCGGGCCGCAGCGCAGGCATGTCCGGCAGCAGGCCCGGCACGTTGACGAACGCGTCGCTGGCGTTGCTCGCGTGCAGGTAGCGGGCGTACGCGGTGGACGTGCGGCGGGCGGCCGCGAGCGCGCCAAGCGCGACGCCGCCAAGCAGCCCGCCGATGAGCGCGACCGCCAGGATCGCGCGCCATGAGCGGCCGCCGGTCACGCGCCACACGTAGCAGGCGACTCTCACTGTCCGCGCCACCGCCCTGGCCTGAGCGTCGTGCCGGGCATCATTCCCATATTGTCCGCACGGGCGGTCCCTGATGGCAGGAGTGCCCGCACCCCGCAGGGGGAGAGGCCAGCATCACTGCCGCCATGGACCGGTCGCGCCAGCTCCCCGGCCTGCCGGAGCAGCCGTTGCCTGGTCGGCCCGCTCACTCGGCCCGCTCACTCGGTCCGCAGGGCGGCAGCGGGCGGCGTGCCTGCCGCCACTGCTGCCGGAATGGCCGCCAGCAGGTTTCCTGTCACCAGCAGCGCAGCGAAGCCCAGGGCGATCCCGGACGCTGAGACGACGGTGACTGGCGCGACGCCGAGTGAGTTGGCGAAGCTCGTCCAGGCCCAGCGGCCGACCGCGATGCCGAGCGGCACGCCGACGACAACGGCAACCGCGAGCGTCAGCGTGGTCTGCCAGGCCACGATGGCCCTGACCTGCCGCCTGGTCATGCCCAGGGTCTTCAGCAGGGCCAGCTCACGGCGCCGCCTGCGCACTGAGGTCAGCACGGTGAGCGCTAGCGACAGCACGGCCGCCGCTGTCAGGCTCAGCGCCAGCGTCAATGGCTGCCCGCCCATCTGGGCCGCGTTGTCGATTGCTGCGGCCTGGTAGTGGGTCAGCTGATAGGTCCCGCCAGGTGCTCCGTCCGGGTTGGCTGAGGTGATGTGGCGGACCAGCCGCGCCCGCTGCGCGGCGCTCGTGCCGGGGACCAGGTCGATGGCCACGGCCGACGGCGCAGCCTGCGAGGGCTGGTCCGGTGCCGTCGACTCCTTCGGGCTGAGGCCCTGTACCGCCAGCAGCGCCTGCTCGGACATCATCGCGCCGCGTCCAAGCGAGACGTGGTCGGCCAGGGCGAGGCCGAACGAGGGCAGCGTCACCGTGCCCACAATCGTGAACGGCCGCTGATATCTCTTGCTGCCGACCATCACGGTGTCCCCGATGTGCTTGCCGAGCTGCCGCATGGTCACCGCGCCAAGCTCGATCTGGTTGTTGCCGGAGAACGGCTGGCCGCTGGTGGTAGGCGGCTCGACGGAACCGGCGATGTGCTGCACGCCGAGCACCGGAACCACCGTGGAGCCGCCGAACGGAAGCTGGCTGAATGCGAAGTCGGACCAGCCGGCCACGGCCGGCTGGCCGTCGATCAGCCCGCTCATGGCGCCAGGCCGCCAGTTGCCGTAGCCGCCCTCGGCCTGGATCAGGACGTTCCAGTTCCAGCCGTATCGCACCGGGTGGCTGATCAGGCCGGTCAGGCTCGTCCCGAAGACGACGGCGATCGTGACCGCGGTCACCGCCGCCGCGGAGCCGAGCAGCGCGGCCCGCACCGGGACGGCCCGCAGGCCGGATCCCCGCTCAAGCGCGTTGCGGCTGCCCACTACCGCGGCGGCCGGCAGGCCAGCCGCGGCAGCCGCCCGCGCGATCATTGACGGCCGGCCCTCGCCGGGGCCTGCTGGCGGGCGGGTCGCACGGGCCGCCATCAGGGCCAGGAGACCGAGCAGGGCCGCGGCCAGCAGGGCCGACCCTGCGCCGAGCACGAGGCCGTCCGCCCGTACTCCGCGTGCCGGGTCGAACAGCCGGACCGGGCCGACCGGCGCCAGCGGGGAGACGGCTACCGCCCCGGCGACAGCGATGATCACAGCACCGGCAACGGCGATGCCGCCCGGAAGGCTGGCGGCGACCGCTGCCTGGGCCCGGGTGGCGCCGAGCGCACGGACGGCAGCGATGTCCGCCGCTGACCTGCTGACCAGCTGTGCCAGGCCCTGCCCGGCCAGCACGAGCATGGCCAGCGCGGCGATCCCGCCGAAGATGGCGAGTGCTACTGCCTGCGGCAGGATCGCCTGCTGGACCTGGCCGCGGACGATCGCCAGGTTCCTGATGTTGAACGCCAGGCCGGGCAGCCTCAGGTGAGCCTTCAGGAAGATCTCGTTCTCCAGGGTGCGGGCAAGCAAGGCGAGATGGCGCTGCAGGGCAGGTATCCCCGCCGTCCCGTGGTCGAGCCGAACGCCCACCCATGCGTATTGGTAGTACGCCAGCAACTGCCTGGTGGCGCCGGGCGGCAGCACGGCGGCATTGACCGCGTCCGACTGGTCGACGAGGACCGGCGGAACGGCCACGATGGCGGTGACGAGGAAGGTCCGCCGGATCGGGCGGGCGGCTGGTACCCCTGGGTTCCCCGCGTTGCTGAACAGGTAGGTCACCCGGCCGCCGACGCCGACGCCGAATTTCGCTGCTATCAGCGGGGTGAGCGCGATCTCCGTGGTCGCGCCGGGCCGGGGCAACCTGCCCGCGAGCACGGTCATCCGGTCCTGGCCGAGGTACGCGCCGGTGAAAGCCGGGCCGGCGTAGCTGCCGATCAGGTCATTGATCTGGAAGGCGTCGTCGGCCTTGCCGCGGAAAACAGGCGAGGCGTCCATCCCGACGTAGGCCGCGCTCGCGGTGACGCCGGGCAGCCGCGAGATCAGCGTGATCGGGCGCGATAGCGGGACGCCGGGCACCCTGCCGGGGACGTTGACGAAGGCATCGCTCGCGTCAATTGATGCCAGGTAGCGGCCGTAGGCGGTGGCGGTCCGCCGCGCGCCTGCCACCGCGCCCAGCGCCACGGCGCCAAGCAGCCCGCCGACCAGCGCGGTGACCAGCGCGGCCCGCCAGGAACGCGCGGCGGCCACCCGCCACCAGTAAACGACCGTGCTCATCGCGGACCATTTTCGTCGCCGCACAGCACAGCTCTGCTCGCCACGCCAGGCATCTGCTCGCCATGCCAGCTATCTTCGCGGCATACCCGGCCGTCCGCAGGAATGGCCCCACCACATTAGCCGGGAGGCCAGCACCACCGGAGCCGCGATACCCGCCTCCGATGGCCCGGATCTGCAGATATGCCGGGCGATTCCTGCCGGATCGCGCCACAGCACGCTACGATCGCGGCGCGATGGGATAACTCTAGGTGGCGCTTGGATGGCAATGATCAGGGTCGCGCTGGCGGAGGACAACGTCCTCCTGCGGGAGGGCATCTCCCGGCTGCTGGCCGCCAGCGACGACTTCGAGCTCGTCGGGGTAGCGTCCGATCTGCCGGAACTGCTCGCCGTCGTGACCGCGAATGATCCCGACGTGGTGATCACCGATATCCGGATGCCGCCCACGGGCACCAACGAGGGCATCCAGGCTGCAGCCTGGCTCCGCGAGCACCGGCCGCAGGTCGGCGTCGTGGTCCTCAGCCAGTACACCGCGCCCGGCTATGCGGTCGCGCTGCTCGAACACGGCTCGGCCGGCCGCGCCTACCTGCTCAAGGAGCAGGTAGCCAGCGTGGACGAGCTTGCCCGCGCCATCCGGACCGTGGCAACCGGCGGGTCGGTGATCGACCCGCGGGTGGTGGACGAGCTGGTACGAGCGCGCTCGCAGCGCCGCACGTCGCCGCTGTCGTCGCTGACCGCGCGCGAGTCGCAGATCCTGGCCGAGATGGCGCAGGGCAAGAGCAACGCGGCGATCGCCGCCGCGCTTTCCGTCACCGAGCGCGCGGTCGAGAAGCACACCAACTCAATCTTCGCCAAGCTCGGGCTGTCCGAGGAGAAGGACGTCAACCGCCGCGTCAAGGCCGTCCTGCTGTTCCTCAGCGAGCCGGCCAACGGCTGACCTCGCTCCCGGCCGATGGGTACTCTTTAGCTTGCCGCTACCCGGTCTCCGAGGGGATGCTGCCAACACCGCGCCGAGGATGGCACCACCCTCGGCTGCGGCGGCACTCCGTGCGAAGCTGGCACTGTGACGGCCCCGCACTCCGTCCTGGTCGTGGATGATCAGGCACCATTCCGCATCGCCGCCAAGGCCGTCCTGCGCAGGCTGGAGGGGTTCGAGCTGGCCGGCGAGGCGTCCAGCGGGCAAGAAGCCATCGAGCTTGTCGACAACCTGCACCCGGCGCTTGTCCTGATGGACATCAACATGCCGGAGATGAACGGGATCGAGGCCACCCGCCGGATCGTCGATGCCCATCCGGATGTCGTCGTCATCTTGTGCTCCACCTACGACATCGGTGACCTGCCCCCGGCTGCTGCCGCCAGCGGCGCGAGCGCCTACTTCAACAAGGAGCAGCTGGGCGCGGACACGCTGCGCCAGCTGTGGGAGCGCAGGAACTCTGGCTCTTTCGTCTCCCCCTGACCGCCATCGCGGGCGGCGCACCCCCGTCAGACCAGCGGTATCGAACCGCGCACCTGGGCTCCCCGGCCCGGCGCCGACTGCCAGCGGACCGTGCCGCCGATCGCGCCGAGCCGGTCAGCCATGTTCACGAAACCGTGGCCGCTTTCGGCGCGGCCGGCCTCGAACCCGGGGCCGTCGTCGCTGACCGTGAACAGCAGCCCGCCGGACTCTGCCCAGATCCGGATCTTCACCCGGGCGCCCGGGGCGTGCTTGGCGGCGTTCTGCAGTGCCTCCAGGCAGCAGAAGTAGACGGCGGCCTCGATGTCAGGCGAGTACCGGCCGATGCCTTCGCTGATCACCTCGGCTCCCGGCGGGCTCCGGTTGGCGGCCGCCCGCAGCGCCTCGCCGAGCCCGCTGTCCGCCAGCAGCGGCGGGTAAATGCCGTGCGCCAGCTCGCGCAACTCCTTGATGGTGCCTTTCACGTCCTCGGCCAGCTGGTCGAGCATCTCGACCGCCGCCGGGGGATCATCGGTGATGATGTCACGCGCCAGCCGCAGGTTGACCGCCATCGCCACTAGGTGCTGCTGCGCGCCGTCGTGCAGGTTGCGCTCCACCCGCCGGCGCTCGGCGTCGCCGCTCGCGACGATGCGGGCCCGTGACCGGCGCAGCTCGTCGGCCTGCCGGCGGAGCTCGTCCAGGGTGGTCTGCAGTGCCGTGTCGAGCCTGGCGTTATGGATCGCGAGGGCGACCTGCCTGGCCAGCTCGGTTAGCACCCGGTCGTCGTCTTCGGAGAAGGCGTCGCTGCTGGCTGGCCGCTCTACCACGATGAGCCCGAGCAGGTCCCCGCCGTGGCTGGCCGGCGCCACCCGGAGCTGGCCCTGCCCGCGCCCGTCAAGCAAGGCCGGCAGCCAGACCGATGCCCAGGCGTTGCCGCAGACGCCGGCCCTGGTCACCACCGGGCGCTCCCTGGCAGTGATCATTATCGAGCGGGGCCCGGTATCGGGAACCGCGGCTGCCCGCTCCAGCACGTCACCGGTCCCGGTGTAGACCTCGGCCCGGGTCAGTCCCATGGTCTTGCGCAGCGACTCGGCCAGCTGCAGGAGCAGCTCGTCCATGGGAATGGCGCGGGTCAGGCGGCTGCCGAAGGTACGCAGCGTCTCGTCAGGCGCCTCCTTGGCCCCGTAGACGAAACGTGTGGCCGAGGCGGCCAGCCGGTCCCTGGCCGGCAGGTACCCGATCGCTGCCACCGCGGCCGCCAGCATCGAAAGCCCCAGGATCTCACGGTCCACCGAGTCGGTGGGCGCGGTCCCGATGCCGAACACGATCACGAGGTAGATGGCCGAGACCACCACGGTGAACCCCGCTATCGACAGCACCTGCACCAGGACGCGCCCGCCGTACGGCCCGAGCCCGCGCAGTTCCCCGGCCATCATGCCCAGCGGTAGGAAGATCGCGCAGCCTACCGCCACGGCGGCAACCTGTCCTGGCCACCCGACGAGCACATGCAGGACCAGGACCACCAGCGCCGCATCAGCAGCCAGCATGGCGCCGACGGCCATCCACTGCAGCCGCTGCTTGTCGCGTCCGCCTGCGGCCAGGTAGCGGAGCCGCACCGCCGGGAGGGCACATGCCGCGGCCAGCGGCCAGGCCAGCGCCGCGGCCGCGGCCGGGAACGGCCGGCCAGCGATCACCAGCACCAGGCCTGCGCCCGCGGCGGCGGCATATGCCAGGCCCGCGCCCACCCGCCTGCCTCGTCCGCCCAGCCGGCCATCGGGCAGCGCGAGCAGCAGGTGGACCGAGATCGCGATGACGAATGGCACGGCCAGCGTGGCGACGGAACGCGCAGCCTGGTGGTGCGGGACTTCGTCGCCGATCCGCGCGGCAGTGAGCGCGACCGACGCCGCGAGCGAGCCGAATGCCACCTGCCATAGCGCCACCCGCTGCGGCGCGCGGGCGAGGACGGCGCCGGACAATGCGCCGGCCAGCACAAGGCCGAAGGCGACGGCCGCCGTGGCAGGCAGCCCGCCGGGTACGCTGACCCGGAGCCCGGCCGCCGCGATCGCGGCAGTGACAGCTGGCAGCAGCATTCCGGCCAGGACGCGGCGCGCGGTGCTGCCGCCCGGCGGCGGGTTCCCGGCCGCCTGATCGTCGAGGATGGTCTGCATCGTCACTCCGGTATCCATCGTCACTCCGCTCGCAGAATGGCAGCCGCAGGCGTCCGCGCGGCGCGCCTGGCGGGAAACGCGGCGATCAGGTTGGCGAGCAGCAGCGCGGCCAGCCCGGCCAGGGCGATCGAGCCAACCGGGACCACTGGGTCGGGGACGGCTGCCAGCTGGCCGGCGAACGCCAGCCATAGCCAGCGGCCGGCCGCGATGCCCAGCGGAATGCCGATCAGCAGCCCGATCGCGGCGGTCACAGTGGCCTGCCAGGCGACGGCGCCTGCGAGCTGCGACCGGGTGAACCCGATGGTCTTCAGCAGGGCGAAGTCGCGCCGCCTGCGCCGGATCGAGGCATTCAGCGTGAGCCCGAGTGCGGCGACCGCACCGGCGGCCAGCCCGCCGGCCAGCACCTCCGGCATCGCACCCATCGACTTGTAGTTCACGATCTCCGCTGGGCGCTGCGCCGCCAGCAGATTCACGTCGACTATCTGGGAGGCGCCGTCGCTCGCGGCCAGGACTTTCGGCGAGTGCATGAGCTGGCGGTACGCACCGGCGATCTGCTGCAAGGATCGCAGCCCGGCAGACTGGCTGACGCCGGGCCGCAGCCGGATCAAGACGGCGTTCGGCCCAGCGAAGGCGCCGAAGCCCGCGGTCAGCGCTGTCGTATTGACTACCGAGGTGTCGATAACCGCGCCGGTGCCCATGGATGCGTGCACGCCCAGGACGGTGCCGATGGCCGGCAGCGCGGCCGTGCCGACGATCCGCAGCGAGCGCGGGGCCACTATCCGTCCCTCCGATACCCGGACAGTGTCACCGATCTGCTTGTGCAGCTGGGCCAGCGTCGCGGGGCCGAGCACGATCTGGCCGGGACCCTGCAGCCCGTGACCATGCAGGACCGGCGGGGCCACGGCGGCGTTGGCCGGTGCGCTGATGACCGGGACGGTCTGGCCGGCGACTTGCGCGGTGGCGAAGTAGACCCCGGCGGTCGCGGCAATCAGCCGGTCGTCACGCAATCGCGGGCCGATCAATCTGGGCGCGAACGCCCCGTAGCCGTCGGTGGAGTACAACGCATAGCTGAAGTTCCACCCGTACAGGGCCGGATGCGAGATGAGGGTGCCGAGGCTGGCCCCGAAGGTCAGTGTCGCGATAACGACGAGGACCGCCAGCATCGAGGCGGCGATGACCGACCGCACGGGCACCGCAGTGCGCCCCCGGCCCGGCTCCAGGGCGAACCGCAGCCCGGCGACTGCCGGGACCGGCAGCCCGGCGGCCAGGCCAGCCCGCACAGCGCCGGGCGCGCGCCCCGCCGCGATCCGGGTGACAGCGCGGTGTGGCGCCTGCCGGAAGCCGATCACGCCGGCCACCCCGCCGAGGACCGCGGCCAGGGCGAGCGCGCCTAGCCCGAGCACGGTCCAGTCCAGGTAGATCCCCGACATCGGCTGCACTGCGTGCGCAGGCCCGAACAAGGTCAGCGGGGACAGCCCGACGGCAACGGCCACCGCGAGCAGCGATCCGGCGAATACGGCGGTCAGGACGCCGGGCAGGCCGTCGGCCGCAGTGGCCGCCGGGTTGGCGCCGAGCGCCCGCAGCACCGCGGTGTCCTCGGCGCCCGCGCGAAGCTGCCGGGAGATCGACTGCGTGCCGATGAGCAGCGCGGCGAGCCCGGCGATGAGCCCGAAGACGCCGAGGGCAATGGCTTCCGGGCGGATCGCCCGCTGCGCCTGCGCCTCGATCGCCGAGCTGACGTAAACCTGGAGCAGCGAGCCTGGGCCTTTACCTGATCGGGTGTAGTGGCTGGTATTGAGCAGATTATCGTACTCCTGCTCGACCGTGGCATCGGCGCTGCTGCCTCCGGCCAGCTGCAGGCCCACATACTCATACGCTGCGCAGCAGGGCACGATCTCCCGGGCCAGGGCGGGCGTTCCGATCAGGAATCCGGTCCGGTCGCTGTCGATATCGTCCTGGACGATCTGGGTGTTGAGCACGCCTAGCCCGACCACGGTCAGCCGGAGCTTGCGGAAGGTGGAGTGGCTTCTCGCTGCGTTGGGCAGCACGCCAACCGAGAGGTGCGATCCCACGTGCAGGCCGAGCACCGATGCCGCCTGGGTGGTCGCGACTACCTGGTCGGCCCGCGCAGGATTGGTCCGGTGGCCGCGCACGATCGTCAGGCGGTCCTGATCGGAGTAGAGGCCGTCCAGGCTGGCGACGAGCTCTACCTGGGTGATCAGGAACGTGGCGATCCCGCCGCGGCGCGTGAGGGTGGCCGCGTTGAATCCCTCGGCGGTCTCGACGTGGCTGACGTGCGGCAGCCGGGCAAGCTGCCCGTCGAGGAACGCCGGCGCGTAGGACGGCGTCGTGGTCGGCTGCACGATGAGGTCGGAGGGGTTGGTGCTGGCCAGGAAGTCCGGGTAGGAGGAATCGGTGCGGCGGGCCGCGATCATCGATCCCATTGCGACGCCGCCGACCAGGCCGATCAGCAGGGCCAGGGTAAGGTAGCCGCCCCAGCGGCGGCGGAACGTTGCCCGGAACCGGTACCACGTCACCCGCAGCACCGGCCCGTTCATGCCGGCCTCCTGATCCGCATCGGCGTCATTCCGACCTCAGCACCAGCGCGGCACGGGTGCGGGCTGCCGTCCGGCCGGGGATGGCGGCGACCAGGTTGGCCAGGATCAGGGCGGCCGCGGCGGTCAGCGCGATCGAGGCGGCCGGGATGACGGGGTCGGGGACGGCGGAGAGCTGGTGGGCGAAAAGCACCCACAGCCAGCGGCCCGCCGCGACGCCAAGCGGCACGCCGAGCACCAGGCCGGCCACGGCGACGACTGTCGACTGCCAGGCCACGGCCGCCGCTATCTGGCGGCGGGTGAAGCCGAGCGTCTTCAGCAGCGCGAAGTCGCGCCTCCGGCGGCGTACGGAGGCGACAAGCGTGAGACCGAGAGCGGCCACCGCCCCGGCCGCCAGGCCGCCGGCCAGGATGGCGGGCATCGCGCCCATCGACCGGTAGTTCACGATCTCGGCAGGCCGCTGGGCCGGCAGGAGATCCACGGTGTCCGCGATCGAGGAACCGCCGCTCGCTGCCAGCACCCGCGGCGAGTTCAGCATCTGCCTGAGCCTGGTGTCGATGGCCTGCAGCGACCGCAGGCCGGCCGCCTGGCTGGTGCCGGGCCGCAGCCGCACGAGGATGGCGTTCGGACCGGAAAGGCGCGGGCCGAACACGTCGTTGGCCTTCGACGGGAGAAGCGCCGAGGAGAACAGCGCCCCGGTGCTCATCGAGGAATGGATGCTCAGCACGCCGCCGATCGCCGGCATGGTGGCCGTGCCCGCGATCTGCAGCCGGACATGGAAATCGCCGCTGGACAGCATCACGGTGTCACCGACCCGCTTATGCAGCTGGGCCAGGGTGGCCGGTCCGAGCACGACCTGGTGACTGCCGTCGAGGCCGTGACCGGACAGGACATGGGGGGCTACCGCCGGGCGGGTGGGGGCAATCATGGCCGGGACCGTCTGGCCGTCGACCTGGACGGTCGCGAAGGAGACCCCGGTGGTGGCGGCCACCAGCGGGTCGCTGGCCAGCAGCGGGCCTGCCCACCTGGCAGGCACGGCACCCCAGCCCTGGACAGCGTAGAAGGCATAGTTGAAGTTCCACCCGTACAGCGCCGGATTCGAGACCAGGGCGGTCAGGCTGGCACCGAAGGTGAGAGCGGCGGTGACCACGGTCATGGCCAGCACCGCGCCGGCGATGACCGAGCGGGTCGGTACGGCGGTACGCCCGCGGCCGGGCTCCAGGGCAAGGCGCACGCCCTCCACACCGGGGGCGGGCAGCCGGGCGGAGAGCATCGCCCGGACCGGCGCTGGCCTCCGGTCGCTGCCTTGGCCGCGGGCGGCGACGCGGTGCGGCGCCTGCCGGTAGGCGATCACTGTCGCGGTGCCGCCTAGGACGAGAACCAGCCCCAGTGCCCCCAGCCCCAGGACCGTCGGGTCGAGGTAGATCCCGCGCCCGGGTGTTACCTCGCGTACCGGCCCGAACAGCGAAAACGGTGACAAGCTGATAGCGGTGGCAACAGCGAGCAGCGATCCGAGTGCGACCGCGGCGACGATGCCAGGCAGCCCGTCGGCCATGATCGCCACGGGCCCGGCGCCGAGCGCCCGCAGCACCTCGGCGTCATCCGCGCCTGCCCGGATCTGCCGGGACAGGGACTGCGTTGCGATGATCAGCGCGGCGAGCCCGGCGATCAGCCCGAACACCGCGAGGGCGATGGCCTCCGGGCGGATCGCGCGCTGGGCCTCGGCCTCGATGGCCGAGGTGATGTAGACATAGAGCTCGCCGCTCTGGATGTAGCTGCTGGTGGCCACCAGATGCTGGTACTCCTTGCCGACGACCGTGTCGTACCGGCTGCCGTCGTCCAGGCGCAGGCCGACGGTCATGCCGCTGGCACAGCAGGAGGCGAACTCCCGGGCGAGGGCGGGCGTGCCGAGCAGGAAGCCGGTCCGGCCGGAGTCGATACCGTCCTGCAGCACCTGGGTGTTGAACACCCCGATCCCGACGACCGTGAGTTCCACGCGCTGGTTGCCGCGGATGCCGTTCTGGGCTGGGTTGATCAAGCCGACCGGTAGCCGCGACCCCACGTGCAGGTGCAGCAGGGCGGCAGCATCCGGGCTGGCCACCACCTCGTCCGGCCGCGCCGGATTGGCGCTCCGCCCGCGCACGATCGTCACCCGGTCCTGGCCGGAGTAGAGGCCATGGGGACTGGCGAGGCTGGCCTCCAGTTGCACATGCGCGAGCAGGATGGTGCCCGGTTGCCCGCGTGGTGTCAGGGTTGCCGCGGTGAAGGGCACCGCGACCGCTGCTCCGAGCACGTGCGGCAGTGCGATGAGCTGGCGGACGAAGCCGGCCGAGTAGGCCGGCCTGGTGAACGGCTGGACGACGAGATCCGAGGGGTTGGTGCTGGCTAGGAACTTCGGATAGGAGGCATAGGTGCGGCGGGCGGCCACCACTGACCCCATCGCTATCCCGCCGACCAGGCCGATGAGCAGGGCCAGGGCAAGGTAGCCGGTCCAGCGCCGGCCGAAGGTGGCCCGGAACCGGTACCACGCCACCCGCAGCACCGGCCCGTTCATGCTGGCTCCCTGATGCGCATCGGCGTCACTCCGACCTCAGCACCAGTGCCGCCCGGGTGCGGGCGGCAGACCGGCCGGGGAGGGCCGCGACGAGATTGGCCAGGATCAGCGCGGCCAGGGCCGCCAGCGCGATCGAGGCGGCCGGGATGACCGTATCGGGCACCGCCGACAGCTCGTCGGCGAACAGCAGCCAGAGCCAGCGGCCGGCCGCGATTCCCAGCGGCACGCCGGCGATCAGCCCGATGGCGATGATGATCGTCGACTGCCAGGCGATGGCCGCCGCGAGCTGGCGGCGGGTGAGGCCGAGCGTTTTCAGCAACGCGAAGTCACGGCGGCGCCGGCGCACCGAGGTGACCAGGGTGAGCCCGAGCGCGGCGACCGCCCCGGCGGCGAGCCCGCCGGACAGGATCGCGGGCAGCGTGCCCATCGTCCGGTAATTGACGATCTCCGCCGGACGCTGAGTCGGCAGCACGCTGGCCTGAATCTGCAGTGCCGAGGGGCCAGAGTGCGCGAGGAGCCGCGGCGAGTGCGCGAGCTGGTTGTACTCATCGGCGATCTTCTGCAGCGACCGCCGGCCGGCCAGCTGGCTGGTGCCGGGCCGCAGCCGCACGAAGATGGCGTTGGGGCCGTTTTCCTGGCCGTACTCTCTGGTGAAAACCGGCGCGGGCACGACCGTGGTGGCGAAGAGCGCCCCGGTGCCCAGCGATGCGTGCACGCCGAGGGTGTCGCCGATCGTCGGCAGCGCGGCCGTCCCCACGATCTGCAGCCTGGTGCCGCGGATGACGTTGCCCAGGTAGATCCGCACGGTGTCGCCGACCCGCTTATGCAACTGGGCCAGCGTGGCCGGGCCGAGCACGATCTGGCCGGGGGAGTCGAGCCCGTGGCCGCGCAGGATCCGGGGGCCCACAGCCGGGTGAACCGGGGACAGGATGGCCGGGACCGTCTGATGCTGGCTGTCGAGCTGGACGGTCAAGAAGTACACGCCGGTGGCGGCCTGGACCGAGCGGTCATGGTTCAGCAGCTGGGAAATCTGCGGGGGAAATGGCCCCCAGCCGTCGGTCGAGTACATCGCGTAGTTGAAGTTCCAGCCGTAGAGGGCCGGGTGCGAGACCAGCGTATTGAGGCTGGCACCGAAGGTGAGCGTGGCCGTGACCACGCCGATGGCCAGCACCGCCCCGGTGATGACCGATCGCACCGGCACCGCGGTCCGGCCGTGCCCGGGCTCCAGGGCGAACCGCGTGCCTGCCACCACCGGCGTCGGCAGGCCGGCCGCCAGCGCCGCGCGGACCGCGCCCGACCCGCGCCGGCTCGCCTGCCCGCGGGCGGCCACCCGGTGCGGCGCCAGGCGGTAGCCGATGACGACAGCCACCGCGCCGAGGACGGCGAACAGGACAAGCGCGCCAAGCCCAAGCACGGCCGCGTCCAGGTAGACCCCGGCCGATGGCTCAGCGACCCGCACCGGCCCGAACAAGGTCAGCGGGGACAGGCCGACGGTCACAGCTACGGCCAGCACCGATCCGGCAGCGACGGCGCAGATGATTCCCGGCAGCCCGTCGGCGGTGGTCGCCGCGGGGCCGGCGCCGAGCCCGCGCAGGACCTGGGTGTCACCGGAACCGGACCGCAGCTGCCGGGAGATCGACTGGACGCCGATCAGCAGCCCGGCGAGCCCGGCGATCACCCCGAACACGCCCAGCGCGATGGCCTCGGGACGGATCGCCCGCTGCGCCTGCGCCTCGATGTCCGAGGTGTCGTAGACCTGCAGGACCTGGAGGATCTGACTGCCGGCTTTCGCGTAGAAGGGGCTGGTGTTCTCCAGCTCCTCGTATTCCCGCGCGACGGTCGTGTCCTCGCCGCTTCCGCCAGTCAGCTGCAGGCCGATGTAAGCGTCCGAAGTGCAGCAGTTGCCGAATTCCCTGGCCAGGGCAGGCGCACCGAGCAGGAAGCCGGTCCGGCCGGAGTCGATGTCGTCCTGCAGGACCTGGGTGTTGAACACGCCAATCCCGACTACGGTCAGGTCGAGTTTCCGGTAGAACGGGGTGATCTTTTTCTGGCTACTCGACCAGACTCCGACCGGGAGGCTCGATCCCACGTGCAGGCCCAGCTCGGCGGCAGCCCGCGTGCTGGCTACGACCTCGTCCGGGTGCGCCGGGTTGACCGCCCGGCCCGCCGTGATCGTGACCCGGTCCTGGTCGGAGAACATTCCGTCGGGGCTGGCGATGAGCTGCACCTGGGACTGGAGCACGGTGCCGATCCCACCGCGCGGCGTGATGGTCGCGGCCTGGACCGATGTGGCCGTCTCCATCTGCTTCACGTGCGGGAGCCGGCCAATCTGCGCGACGAAATGGACAGCGTCCTGGTAGCTGCCCGAGCCCCCGTTCGGCTGCACGATCAGGTCGGAGGGATTCGTATCGGCCAGGAACTTCGGGTACGACGAGTCGGTGCGGCGGGCGGCCACCAGCGACGCCATCGCCACGCCGCCCAGCAGGCCGATCATGGCGGCGAGAGCGAGGTAGCCGCCCAGGCGGCGGCGGAACGTGATCCGGAACCGGTACCACGCCACTCGCGTGGCGGTTCGGTTAACGATCACCGCGCCGTGGCCGGGATGCTCTCGTCGAGCCCCGGCTCGCCTCCTGCGGCCGACGGCGCGATGCGCCCGTCCAGCATGCGCACGATGCGCTGGGCGGCCGCTGCTACCTGAGCATCGTGGGTGACCAGGACGATGGTCTGACCGTCGCCGTGCAGCCGGCTCAGCAGCTCGATGACTTCCTGGCCGCCGTCGGAGTCGAGCGCGCCGGTCGGCTCGTCGGCGAGCAGCAGCGTCGGCTCGTTCGCCAGCGCCCGGGCGATCGCGAGCCGCTGGCGCTGGCCGCCGGAAAGCACGCCGGGGACTGCGCTTGCCTTGTCGCCGATGCCGAGCAGGTCGAGCAGGTCACGGGCCCTGGTCTCGGCCATCCGGCGCTTACGGCCGGCGATGACGGCGGGCAGGGCGACGTTCTCCAGTACCGTCATGCCCTCCAGCAGGTTGAAGAACTGGAAGATGATGCCGATGTGCCGCCGGCGCAGCCGGGCAAGGTCGTCCTCGCTGCGCCCGGTGACCTGCTCGTCGGCCACCATGATCGTTCCCTCGTCGGCGGTGTCCAGCCCGGCCACGAGGTTCAGCAGCGTCGACTTGCCGCAGCCGGACGGCCCCATCAGCGCAACGAACTCGCCCTGATCCACGGTCAGGTCGACCCCGCGGAGGGCCCGGACCGGGGCGTTCTCTGCCTCGAATGTCTTACGCACGCCGCTGACCGTCAGCACAGCCTGGCTCTCGCTCATGGTGTCCCCGTCCCCGTCCTTGTCGCTGCGTCGCGTGGGCCGCCAGGACGCACCTGGCCGGAACCCGCGGCAGACTGCATTATCTTGTAAGCGATTATCGGCGTGTCCCGGCCCTTGACCAGCTGCGCGGGCAGTTCGACCGCGCTGGCCGGCACGGCCAGCGCCTTGCAGGTGGCCTCGGACAGCACTGTCTCGCCCGCCGCTGCCAGCTGCTGCAGTCGCTGGGAGAGGTTGACGGTATCGCCGACCAGCGTGTACTCGAGCCGCTCGGCCGAGCCGAGTAGCGCGGCCACGGCCGCGCCGGTGGACAGCCCGATGCCGAGCCCGAAGGCGGGCATCCCGGCCAGCCGCCCACTGGTCGTTGATGCCCTGCTGCAGTGCGTGCATGGCCGCCGCCGCCGCGACGGCGCGGTCAGCGTGATCGGGCTGCGGGAACGGCGCACCGAACACCGCCATCACCGCGTCCCCGACGAACTGCATGACCGTTCCTTCCTCGCCGAGTATGGCCTGGTTCATCGCCGCGCGGTGGGTGTTCAGCTGCCCGGCCAGCTGGCCAGGGTCGGCGTGCTCCGCGATCGTCGAGTAGGACCTGATGTCGCTCATCAGGACGGTTACCTCGACGCGCTCGGTCTCGCCGATGCTGCGGGTCTCCCGCCGGAGCTTCTCGGCCAGCCCGCCAGGCAGCAGCCTGGACAGCGTCTCGCCCTGCTCCTCGCGGTCGACGATGGCCTGGTGCAGCAGCCGGAGCCGGTTCAGCGCGCCCTGCTCGCCGGCCGACACGCCGCCGGCCAGCTTGACGAAGACCGCTTCGATCTCGTCGGCGATCGCCTCGGGCGGTACCTTCCTGGCCACCGCGATGGCCTTGATGGGCTTGCCCTCGGCCACCATGCCCAGCAGCTCTTCCTCGGCGGGCAGCAGCCCGCCCGGCGAGATGACCGGCCGGACCAGCGCCTCGACGATCGCCGGGTCGAGCGCCGTGCCGCCGGACGCGACCGCCCGGATCGCGTCGACCAGCTGGTTGCCCTCGGCGACGCGGTCCTTGAGCAGGTAGCCGTAGCCGGCCGAGCCCTCGGCGAGCAGCGCGATCGCGTACTCCGGGTCGTCGTACTGGGAGAGCACCACGACGCCGGTGCCCGGGTGGCGCTTGCGCACCTCCTTCGCCGCGTCGATGCCCTCGCGGTGAAACGCGGGCGGCATCCGGACGTCGGTGACGAGCACCTGCGGCAGCGTCGCCGCGGCACCGGCGACGACCTCGTCGTAGTCGGCGGCCACCCCGACCACCCGCAGGTCCGGGTGCCGCTCGATCAGCGCGCGCACGCCCTCGCGGACGATCAGGTTGTCGTCGGCGAGGAAGACATCGATCGGGCCGACTCCCCGGGCGCCGGAATGCTGCTGCATCCACCCAGTCTCGGTGCGCCGCCGCCGGTCCGCCAGTGAGCAGCCTTGTGCAGCGGCAGTGGTGCTAGCACACACCGATTCGCCAGCCACCATCCTCGCCGGGCCGCGCGCGCCCGGCTTACGGTCGCCGTATGGCTGGCCAGGTCACCCGGCCTTCGGGGGACAGGCAGGCCGCCAGCACCCAGCCTCTAGCCCTAGGGAGCGGAAATGAAACGGATTGTCTCTCTCACCGGCGCCGTCGCGGTCATCGCCGCGGGTGCCACGCTGGCCGTCCCGGCCGGGATGTCACTGGCCGCCGCGACCGGCCCGGCCGCCCGGACGGCTCATGCCGCACAGTCGGCGCACGCGGCGCTGCCGAAGATCAGGGTGAAGATGAACGGCAAGAAGATCACGGTCGGCGGGGCGCTGCAGTCCGGCGGGGTGCGGATCGTCTCGACCGTGACCCGGGAGCGGCAGGGCGAGCCGATCTTCGTCCGGCTCGATCCCGGCGTGACCTTCCAGCAGTTCCTGAAGGTGCTGCCGAAGGCCGCCGCCGACCCGAACAACCTGGA
>CAVPUY010000011.1:0-255642 GCA_963709075.1 uncultured Actinomycetes bacterium | reverse complement strand
ACAATCGCCCTGGCTCTCCCCGGTGAACCGGCCGCGGTCCCAGTCCTGGTAGCGCTCCCGCAGCCACTGGGGTCGATCCTTGCGTCGGCAACGCTTTTGTGTGTTAGTGGGCAGTTGGCCTTTGGTACATGTAGCTTGTGGCGAAAGCCTCCGCGCAGTCCTGTTCCGCGCTTTGTTTTGGCGCTCCTTTGGCGGCGAGCTCGGCCACGCACCTGTCGAAAATCGGTCGATTTAAGCCGAGTGACCGGAAACTCACCGTCGAGAATCAGCCGGTGGATCCAAGCTCACGGCCGGGTCGGCATTCCCCGTAATGGTGACGGGAATGGAAGGCAGTCCTGGGTCGTATGCGGCATGATGCTCCGGGCAGACCCAGAGGAACTCGCCTGCTGGCGACTGAACACGGCGCAGGTCTCCGAAGGAGCGTGCTGGGTCGACGGACAAGAGCAAGGCTCGCAGCGCACGCCAGGCTGCGCCCTGGGCCACCGTCATCTCGCTGCCGTCTGATGTGGGGGGAGGGCTTAACAGATGTCCGGGTTCGTTGGAGGGCAGTTCACTGATGATCGTCGCCATCAGTTTAAGTTCTGCCTGTACCTTCGATGACTGGGCCGCCGTCAGCGCAACGCCTACAATGCCTGTGGCGACTGGGACTGTGAGCTGCAACGCCCGGAAGACGAGGGCCGCGTAGGGCGCGATTTTGGCGGCCCATTCCTTGGGCTGGTCGACCGAGTAGGCCGCAGCTGGCCACGGATGCCAGTAGCCGGGATGCTCACACCACAAGACGAGACGGAAATGATCGAGATCGGCCCTCAGGCGTCGGGTACCTCTGGTCTGGGGACCGCGGGCCAGGGTAAACAGTCGCGGGCAGTCGGTTACCTCGGTGCTTACCGCTCGCAGGAGTTGCCGGATAACGTGCGCGGTATCTGCGGCAGTGGCTTGCAGGTCGCTTACCTGTGCCCCGACGCTCGCGATGTCGGCACGGAACTGCGCGTGCAGGCGATCTAGCTCGGTTTGCAGCGATACGGCAGGCTGAGCGAAGCCAGTCAGCAGGACCGAGATATCGTGCCGGGTTCGGCACTTGGCGCACAGGAAGCGTGTCTCGCCTTCCTCACGGTAGACCAGTAGGTCTTGCATCGGGATCATTCCGGGACAGCAGAGGTCGGCGTCGGTGACCGTAGGGCACCGGATAAGAAGCTCGTAGCTTACGCCAGGCCACCGGCGAGTGATGAGGCCCTCGATGCTGTAACGGAGCACGCTGAAGAAGAAATCAGGTGACGGAGCACGCACGTCAACTATGAGCTCAGTCGGCGTCCGCAGCTCAAGGAGTGCCTCGGACGCGTAGACCTCAATCGGGTGGCGGAGGAAGACGCCGTTGCGCCAGTGCTTCCCGGTGGCGGCATCATGGTGACGTACCGTTAGCCAGGCGATCAGCCCCGGTACTGGTTCGCTCAGTCGGCAGACCATTCCGATTCGTCTGACACCTGGAGGGATCGCCGGCGCCGAGTTCCACGGGAGCGTCGGGCGTTCATGTGGTACCAGGTGCGCGACGAGGCTGCGGTCGTCCTCATCTGCGAGTCGGTAGGACACGTCATACTTCTCCATGAGCCGCAGGAAGTACGGATGGTAGCGTGCAGGGTAGACGACGCCATTGGCTCGCTTCCCCCAGATCTGCCGCAGCCGGGTATGGTCGAGGACGCCGCCTGCCTGCCGGGTAACCTCATCCTCAAGTACATAGCTGATCGCCTTAGTCAGCCATTCGGGATTGAGGACGACGAAGCCATCGAATGTCTCATCGTCGCTGTGATAGATGACCTGTCCGTTAAGGTGCAGCGTCTCGGCCAGCGCGATCGCCTGATCGGCGCCCAGTCCATGCCGACGGCAGACGGACTCAAACTTCTCGAAGGAAATTTGCGGTTCAGTATCGGCGAAACCGAGAATCTCCTCACGCGCGGCAATCCAGTGAGGGCTGACAACCTGGCCTACCTGCGGAAGTCGACTGAGTTCCGCCGCCACCGCGTGGCCCAGCTCGCCGATGCCGTCACCGGTACTGCTGTCGGTATCGAAGCTACCGGCAAGCAGCGCTGGGAATTCCGCCGCAAGGGTTGAATAATCCAGGTCAGGATGCCGTTCGCCCGCGCAATGCGTCGCTACGATGAAAACCCGGCCGTTGGTGTTTATCCGCTGCCGGATACGGCGAAGCCAGCCAGCCACCTCGGCTTGTTCCGGCCCCTCCCGGGGATTCCAGACGATGAGGTAAAGGGCGTTCCTGGTGAAGAACAACTGGTGCGTCGCACGGTAGATCTCTTGGCCGCCGAAGTCCCACGCGAACACGGTCATGTCCCGGCCGGCAGACGGGTGATGCAACGCGACGGGGTGAACTTCGATGCCGTGCGTCGTCTCGCGCCCGGCAAGGAAGCGTCCGCCACGAAGCGCTGTGAGCAGCGATGTCTTACCGACATTCCCCGCACCGACGAGCAGCATTTTCGCCTCATATCGCGGGACAGCGCTAGTCAGGCTTTCCAAGTACGCGGCGAGCACCGACGGGGCACGTTCGTAGAGCTCGATGACCGGGCCGGCAAATGGGTTGCCTTCGATTCCGAGGACCAGTCCGGCGCGCAGCATGCTGGCAATGTAGGGCGGTAGGCGGGTCAGCTTGTTGTTAGTCAGGGACAATACTTGCAGGTTTCGCAGTCCGCTGATCTCGGCTGGCAGGCCACGGAGCTGATTACTGCTTGCGGCAAGCGTCTCGAGGTTCGAGAGTCGACCGACCTCCGGCGGCAGGCTCATCAGCCGATTGCGGCTGACGGTCAGTGATTCAAGGCTGCAGAGCTTGCCAATTTCGGATGGCAGCGCAGTCAGTAGGTTCCCGCTCAGCGTGAGACGCTCCAAGCAGGCGAGATTCCCGATATTGGCCGGGAGACTGGCTATCTGATTGTCATCAAGTGCTAGCACCCGCAAAGCGCTGAGATTGGCGATAGCGGACGGGATTTCGGTGATCCTGTTGCCCTGCAGGGACAGCACCCGCAGGTTGGGCATCCGGACGACTTCGGACGGAACTTCGGTCAGTTCCAGATTCGCCAGGTCGCACTCGCCGAGCAGTCGCCCGCTCTCAAGAGCGGCTCTTAGCCTCCTATTAGATTCAGCGTGCATGGATCGACTTGAGGGCACTGACTATTGCCTTGGAGTCGCGGAAGTTGTGGTCCTCGAGGAAATCCGAAAGTTCACTGTGATCGAATATCCTGGTGACGATCTCGCTGTCTGCGTAGGCGATCAGAGCTGAGCGTAGCATGATAGTCGCACGGTGGGCTGTCTTCAAGGTTGCTGCGAGCTCCCTAATGGCACCGTCGCCCATTACGTCGGGGGCGGGCACCGTATTGATGTGCCGTTCTATGGTATCGCACACTGTCTGGACCTGCTCATCGCAGGAGACTGGCGCGGACAGGGCCAGCACAGCCTCGCGGATATCGTCGCCGTTGTCATCAGGCAACAGAAAGCTGGGCTCAATTGCGAATTCTTTGAGAACGGCGAACAAGCTGCTTCGCAGGCGTAGATTCTCGTCGAAATCGGCCGTATAAATTCTTAGATCAATCGAAACCTTCGGTGGCTTGTATTCATGCGGATCCGGTGGATCAGTCCGGTTGGAATCTCCGGAGGACAAGCCTTCGATTGCAGCCGTCACATCATTAAAGAGCCGGAAGACATTATATAGCCCGGTAATCCGAAATATCTTCAGGATTCTGAGGCTTCCTACGACGATCGCCGCGGTCCCGTCGTGAGCGCGGCATCTCTTGAGTGCACCGGTGATCACACCAAGCCCGGTTGAATCGAGGAACTCCGTGCGCCTCATGTCAAGAACCAGGAAGTAGTGGCCGGAATTCACAGCGTCTATGAAGCTTTCTCTTGCCTTGGCTGCGGTGTACACATCTACCTCACCCGTCAAGCTTATGACGGCAACGCCGCCCGGGATGTATTCGTGTGCCAGCACTAGGTCCACATGTCGAGCATAGCCGAGTCCATACTGGAATGCGATGGGCCACCGCGTAGCCCGGGGCCCAGTATGCGGGGTGGCGTTCAGCCGGACCGGCGCCTGCTCGCCACCGCCAGTGGCGACAATACTGCGTGGCTGTGGGACCCGCTCACTGGCGAGCACATGCGCACCTTCAAGAGCCATACCAACCCAGGTCGAGGGGTCGCGTCCAGCCTGGACGGTCGGCCACTCGTCAGCGTTAGCTACGACAACACGGCACGCAAATTGACTGACCTGGGCCTGTAGCTGTCGGGAATCGAACGATTAATAACATGACGACCGGCGGCGATAGGGCATGTGCGGCCGCCACCGAGCGAGTCTCGAAAAGGTGTTTAAAGTCAACGTGTCCAGGTACTGGGTCGTGACCGTTTCCCCTACGGTCCGCGCTCACTATGCCCTGCCGATATCCCCGAAGGACCCCGGCAACCTCTTCGTCCCAGAACCGGCCGTGCAGTCCGGCGCCTGATCGGCTGCCCTGGATAAGGACACCGACCAATTGTTCGACCGTCGGCAGCGCCGGGGCCGAGGCCAGATGCACCGACGCCTTCGCCAGCAAGCTCTCGGGGCGGGAGTGTGCGCAGCAGAATGGATGTTATGGGCGCCGTAAGCAACGCTTACACGCTGACAATCCTTGAGCGCCGATTCGGCGTTCGGCGCGAAACCACGACACCCGCCTCCGAGCAAATCGTCACCTTCCGTAACCAGGTTGTCTTCCCTGATGACTAGCGGCACCCGGGCTCGCGGGTCCCGGCCAGCGGCCGACGGACCGCCGCCGTTGCGGCCGCCGCACCCCCCACACCTGCGGTAGCGCATCCAGGGCCAGCAAACTTCTCCGCGTATTCTCCGTGGCGCGGCCATCTCGCGCCGGCGCGCTCGTCAGTCCGGTCGGCTGACCTGCAGAAACTGCGCAACCCGGCGAAGACACCCGAGTTGCCCGGACCTCTTCCTGCTTAGTGTGGGAAACGAAGCAGACACTAGCTCTGAACTGCGGTTTTACATGGTGGCAGGTGTTGGGTTCGAACCAACGTAGGCTAAGCCGACGGTTTTACAGACCGCTCCCTTTGGCCGCTCGGGCAACCTGCCATGCGCCGCCGTGAGCCAGACGGCACAGTGAAGGATAGCGGACACAGCACCGGGCATGGCACGCGGAACCCGACACAATCACCCTGGCTGGCACTCCGGGCGGAACCACGCCGGGCGCCCGGCTGAAGCGGTCCGGCAAGCGACGCTTGTTCCTCGCCCGGTAATCACCGCCATGTGGTTAACGAACCGGAACGCCGCTGGACCGTAGATCAACCACGAAATCACGAGATCATGACTCCAGCCCCGCCCGCCCATCGGCCACCAGCCGCCGACCCGGGCCCCGGCAGCCCCTCGGCCACTGCCCGCCTGCGCCCAGCACCCCATCCCGGCCATGGGGCCCCGGGCCAGCCGCGGCCACCGGCCGCGGGCCGGCCACCAGCCACCAGCCACCAGCCACCAGCCACCAGCCACCAGCCAGGAAACGACGACACGACCCGTCCGGTCGGCGCTTCCGCCGCGCTGGCCATCCGCCACACCGCTAACCTGGAGCACGTGGCCTCGGAATCTTCCTTCGACATCGTGTCGAAAATCAACCGCCAGGAAGTCGACAACGCGCTGAACCAGGCAGCCAAGGAGGTCGGCACCCGCTTCGATTTTCGCGGCGTCGGCGCATCCATCTCCTGGTCCGGCGACCACGCCGTGGAAATAGCGGCCAACAGTGAGGAACGCGCCAGCGCCGTACTCGACGTCTTCAGGGACAAACTGGTCCGGCGGTCGGTCTCGCTGAAGGTCCTCGACCCGGCCGAGCCAAGGGCTTCCGGCAAGGAGTACCGGCTGGCGGTCGCCCTCAAGGAGGGCATCTCGCAGGACAACGCGCGCAAGATCTCGAAGATCATCAGGGACGAGGGGCCGAAGGGCGTCAGGGCCCAGGTCCAGGGCGAGGAACTGCGCGTCTCGGCCAAGAAGAAGGACGATCTCCAGCAGGTAATCAGCCTGCTCAAGGGCAAGGAATTCGACTTCGCCCTGCAGTTCGTCAACTACCGCTAACGACGCAAGGGCGGACCGCGGCCGCAGGCTGATCCCATCCCGCCAGCAAACCGGCACCGGCCCGCCACCCAGGCCCCGCGAGCTAACCGGCGTCGGCTCGCCACCCCCGGCCCTTGAGCCAGCCGGAACCCGCTGGCCATCCCAGGCCCGCGAGTCGGCCGGAACCCGCTGGCCACCCCGGGGCGCGGCCTCGCCGAGACGCCACCCCGCCCGGTCCTGCTGGTGCTATGAGGCCACCGTGCTGTACTGGCGGTAGCCGGCGATGTCGCTGGGCTCCGGGAGGCCGGCGTTCGTACCGTTGCCCGCGGCGAGTACCGACGCGAGTTCTGTGCAGGCACGGGCCAGGTCCAGTTCCTTGGCGTGCTCAGCGCACCGCCCACCCGGGAAGTTCTCGCAATCCCAGCAGCCGACGGAGCCGGCGCCGGACTCATGGTAAGCAGCCGCGGCGGTGAGCGCGCCGAGCACGATCTCAAGCTGCCGTCCGGTGAGCGCAGCCTCGGCCCGGCCAGCCAGCCGGGCCCGCCATAGCAGGGAGACCACGGATGCCGCGTTCCGCTTGTCCCATTTGACCAGCCTGGTCAGGAACTGCCGGTCGCGGCTGGAGAGCACGGCGCCGGTCATGGCTGTGTCCAGCGCCTCACGCACGCTGGCCCGCCGCGACTCGGATCCCTGCCGTGGTACCTGGCCAGCCCGCGACCCCGAAGCCGCCCGGCCCCGACGCCCGACCCCGAACGCGCCGGCCTCGTGGGCGACTCGGCTGATGGCCCCGCAGCCGACCCGCCCGCCGGTGTTGCCCGCGAGCCAGCCGGCGAACCTCGGGAACCAGGCGACCGCTGTGCCGTGATGGCACTGGCCGCCGCATCTTTCGCTGGATTGTCGTGCATCCGTCCGGGGCCCCTCCTCGATGGCGCTTCATATTGCAATCGAGCTAGCACTCTAAGTGAGCATACCTGGAGTCGGACAAAACAGAAACCGGCGGTCACAACACATTCTGCCCGGCTGCGGCGCGCTGCCACCCCGCCCGCCACACCGCTCCCGGGAGCCGGTGAACCGCCACGCCCTGAGCTGCGTCTTATTACAGAGAGAACATGCTTAAGCAGGGTTCTGTCATAGAATCGCGGTATGTTAGCCCCTGGGCAGGCAAGCTGACAGATTGGCGGGCAGCGAGCACAGCACAGCCGCCCGGGAGCCGTAGGAATCAGGTCGCCAACAATGCGTTGTAGATAGGATGTAAGCCCTAACTTCACGCCCCCGGCCGCGGGGCCGGTACTGAAAGGACGCACGCCGTCACCGTGTCAGGTAGCCCGGCCGCGGCGCGTGGAGGAGGTCCTCCCACTGTGACCAAGCAGGTCCAGCAACGTGATCGTGTCATCATCAGGTTCGCCGGGGACTCGGGCGACGGCATGCAGCTCGCCGGTGACCGGTTCACCCAGGAGACGGCGTCGTTCGGCAACGACCTGTCCACCCTGCCGAACTTCCCCGCCGAGATCCGCGCGCCGGCCGGCACCCTGCCCGGGGTGTCGAGCTTCCAGCTCCATTTCGCCGACCACGACATCCTGACTCCGGGCGACGCCCCGGACGTGCTCGTCGCGATGAACCCGGCGGCGCTCAAGGCCAATATCGGCGACCTGCCGAGGGGCGCGGACATCATCGCCAATACCGACGAGTTCACGAAGCGGAACCTGGCCAAGGTCGGCTACGCCGAGAACCCGCTCGAGGACGGGTCGCTGTCCGCCTACCAGCTGCACGCGCTGCCGATCACGTCGGTCACGGTCAAGGCGCTTGAAGGCTTCGAAGTGTCAAGGAAGGACGCCGAGCGGGCCAAGAACATGTTCGCGCTCGGCCTGCTGTCCTGGCTGTACAACCGGACGACCGACGGCACGATGAAGTTCCTCGAGTCCAAGTTCGCGACCAAGCCGCAGATCATGCAGGCGAACAAGGCTGCCTTCCGGGCCGGCTGGAATTACGGCGAGAACACCGAGGCATTCTCGGTCCAGTACGAGGTCAAGCCGGCCACCCTGGCGCCAGGCACCTACCGCAACATCACCGGCAACGGAGCCCTCTCGCTCGGCCTCGTGGCCGCCTCGAGGCGGTCCGGGCTGCCGCTGTTCCTCGGCTCTTACCCGATCACCCCGGCCTCTGACATCCTGCACGAGCTGGCCAAGCACAAGCGGTTCGGCGTCCGGACCTTCCAGGCCGAGGACGAGATCGGCGGCGTGGGGGCGGCGCTCGGCGCGGCCTTCGGCGGCGCGCTCGGCGTCACCACCACGTCCGGTCCCGGCATGTGCCTCAAGGCCGAGACGATCGGTCTCGCGGTGTCCGTCGAGCTGCCGCTGATCGTCTGCGATATCCAGCGGGCCGGCCCGTCAACCGGGATGCCCACCAAGACCGAGCAGGCCGACCTGCTGATGGCCCTGTACGGCCGGAACGGCGAGTCGCCGGTGGCGGTGGTGGCCCCGGCCACGCCGTCGGACTGCTTCGACATCGCCATCGAGGCCGTCAGGATCGCGGTCAAGTACCGCACGCCGGTGATCATCCTGTCCGACGGCTACCTGGCGAACGGCTCGGAGCCGTGGCGGATCCCGCAGGTCACCGACCTGCCGAGGCTGCGGGACGATTTCTCCTTCGCCAGCCCGGGCGACTGGCGCGACGCCGAGGGCAAGGTCGAGTTCCTGCCATTCCAGCGCGACCCGCGCACCCTCGCCCGGCCGTGGGCCATCCCGGGCATGCCCGGCCTGGAGCACCGGATCGGCGGGATCGAGAAGGCCGACGTGACCGGGACGATTTCCTACGACCCGGACAACCACGACCGGATGGTCAGGCTCCGCCAGGCGAAGATCGACGGGATCTCGGCCGACGTCGCCCCGCTGGAAGTCGATGACCCCGATGGCGACGCCAGGGTGCTCGTCCTCGGCTGGGGCTCCACCTTCGGCTCGATCGGCGCCGCGATCCGCCGGGTCCGGCTGGCGGGCGGCTCGGTCGCCCAGGCGCACCTACGGCATCTGTCCCCGTTCCCTGCCAACCTCGGCGAGGTGCTGCGCGCCTACGACAAGGTGCTCATCCCGGAGATCAACCTCGGCCAGCTGGCGCTCGTGCTGCGCGGGCGGTTCCTCGTCGACGTGATCACCTACAACCAGGTACGCGGGCTCCCGTTCCGCGCGGCCGAGCTGGCAGGCGTCATCCAGGAAGTGATCAAGAATGTCTGAGCAGCGCGGCGGCCCGGCCGACGGCGCCGACCCGAGCGACGCGCACCGGCCGGTCTCGCTGACCCTGGTGCCGAAGGCAACCGAGCGGCAGTCGACGAAGGAATTCAAGTCTGACCAGGAGGTCCGCTGGTGCCCGGGCTGCGGTGACTACGCGATCCTGGCTGCGTTCCAGGCGTTCCTGCCGGAGCTCGAGGTGCCAAGGGAGAACCTGGTCATCGTCTCCGGCATCGGCTGCTCGTCCCGGCTGCCCTATTACGTGAACAGCTACGGCATGCACTCGATTCACGGCCGGGCGCCTGCCATCGCCACCGGGCTTGCCGCCTCCCGCCCTGACCTGTCGGTCTGGGTGATCACCGGCGACGGGGATGCCCTCTCGATCGGCGGTAACCACCTGATTCATGCCCTGCGCCGCAACGTCAACATCAAGATCCTGCTGTTCAACAACCGGATCTACGGCCTGACCAAGGGCCAGTACTCGCCGACATCGGAGCAGGGCAAGGTCACCAAGTCGACTCCGTTCGGCTCGCTGGACACCCCGTTCAACCCGATCTCGCTGGCGCTCGGCGCCGAGGCGAGCTTCGTCGCCAGGACGATCGACTCGGACCGCAAGCACCTCACCGGCGTGCTGCGGGCGGCTGCCGATCACCGCGGCGCCGCGTTCATCGAGATCTACCAGAACTGCCCGATCTTCAACGATGACGCGTTCGCGCCGGTCACCGACGCCGCCTCCAGGGACGACCGGCTGATCAGGCTGGAGCACGGCGAGCCGGTGCGGTTCGGGGCCGGCCGGGACCAGGGGCTGCGGTTCAGCCCGTACGGCTCGCTGGAGGCCGTGCCCGCCGGGCCGGACAGCTCTTCGCTGCTCGTGCACGACAAGCACGCGCCCGACCCGTCCTATGCGTTCGCGCTGTCCCGCCTGGACACGGCGGACTTCGCGCATTCCCCGATCGGGATCTTCCGGCAGGCGCCCAGGCCCTCCTACGACGACCTGATGGCGAACCAGATCGAGACCGAGCGGCAGCGCAAGGGCCACGGTGATCTCACCGCCCTGCTGGCCGGCGGTGACACCTGGCAGGTCAGCTGGCAGGCCGGCCACGGCAGGCATGGCGGCGGCAGGCATGGCGGCGGCAGGCATGGCGGCGCCGATGGCCGTCCGGGTGGCCCGCGACGGGCCGGTCACCACCGTCATCCTGGACCGGCCGGAGCGCCGCAACGCGGTCGACGGGCCGACGGCCGCGGCGCTGGCCGATGCCTTCCGCGCCTTTGACGCCGACCCGGGCGCGCACGTGGCCGTGCTGTACGGCGCGGGCGGTACGTTCTGCGCCGGCGCCGACCTCAAGGCGATGGGCGGCCCGGACGGCAACCGGGTCGAGCCGGACGGCGACGGCCCGATGGGCCCTACCAGGCTGCGGCTGTCCAAGCCGGTCATCGCGGCCATCTCCGGGTTCGCCGTGGCCGGCGGCCTGGAGCTGGCGCTCTGGTGTGACCTGCGGGTCGCCGACGAGGACGCCATCCTCGGCGTATTCTGCCGGCGCTGGGGCGTCCCGCTGATCGACGGCGGCACCGTCCGGCTGCCGCAGCTGGTCGGGCTCGGCCGGGCGCTTGACCTGATCCTGACCGGGCGCGCCGTGCCCGCCGCCGAGGCGGCCCAGCTTGGCCTGGTCAGCCGGGTGGTGCCCAACGGCGGCTGCCGCGCGGCCGCAGAGCAGCTTGCCCGCGAAATATCCGCGTTCCCGCAGGCATGCCTGCGCAATGACCGGCTATCCGCGCTAGAAAGTTCCGGATTTGAAACGGGAGCTGCGATGGCCAATGAGTTCCGCCACGGGATGGCCACGCTCGCCGCACCCGGCACCGCGGACGGCGTGGCCCGATTCCGGCGCGGGGCGGGCCGCGGCGGCGCATTGTCCTGATATTCTCGGCTATCACCGGGCCGGAAAACGATGACACGGCCTGGCAGGTTTGCCGCCAGCGCCAATCCGGGCAGCTATTCAGCCGGACGAAGTGCTCGCCGGACCGGCGCCAGTCAGGCGGCCGGCCGGTCCGCGCACAAGGGGACAACATGACCGGACGCACCGGCAAGACCAGGAACATCTTCCTCGTGTGGCTGATCTGGCCAATCATCACGCTGGGCATCTACCACCTCGTCTGGTGGTACAAGATCAATCGCGAGGCCCGCGACTTCGATCCCCGGATAGAAGTCAGCCCGGTGCTCTCGGTGCTCGCGGTGACGATCGGCGTGCTCATTATCGTCCCGCCGTTCGTCTCTATTTACCGGACCGGCGAGCGGATTGCCCAGATGCAGGAAGCCGCCGGGATGGAGCGCAGCTGCAATGGGGTGCTCGGCATTATCGGCGCGTTCGTCTTCGGCCTGCAGGCCCTGTACTACCAGTACGAGCTGAACAGGATCTGGGCGCATCTCGGCGACCAGCCGGAGGGGACGACGGTCACGCTGCCCGGCCCGCCCGTGCGGGCGGCCAGGCCAGTAGGCCGGGCCGTCCGGCCGGGCCGTCCGGCCGGTTCGGCCCTCTGCCAGGATTGGACGGGTGACCGCCGATGACGCCACCCGGACGACCGCCCGTGACCGGCCGCCTGCAGCACTGGCGGCAAGCGAGGCGCGCCGGGCGTTTCCTGACTGGCGGTTCGCGCCGAACATCGGCAATAGCCCCGGCGTCTACGAAATCGAGAACAGGGCACTGGCCGGGGCTGGCCACGTTATAAATGCAATGCGCCGGCTCGCGCCGTGGGCTGGCCGGACCATCGTCGATCTCGGCTGCGGGACCGGATTCTGGCTCACCGAGTACGCCGGCGAAGCCGGCCGGGTCATCGGCATCGAGCCGGATCCGGCGCTGCGCGCCAGGGCCGAAGCCAGGACCGCCGCGCTGTCCGGGGTGCAGGTCGCCGCCGGCTCGGCCGAGCACCTCGGCCTGCCTGCTGCCTCTGTCGACGTGGTGCACGCCAGGTTCGCCTACTTCTTCCCGCCGGCCGGCGACGCTGGCCTCACCGAGGTGCTGCGGGTGCTGCGGCCGGGCGGTGCCCTTGTGGTGGTCGACAACGACTACCGGTGGGGCGAGTTCGCCACGCTACTCGACGCGTCCTCCGCCGAGGGGGCGCGGAAGAAGGCCGACAGCACCGACGCCTGGTGGCGTGATCGTGGCGCGATCCGCCGCGAGGTGCACTCCGGCTGGGCCTTCGGCAGACGGGCCGATCTCGAGGCGGTCCTGCGCATCGAGTTCCCCGCCCGGGTCGCCGACTCCTGGCTGGCCAGGCACCCGGCCGCGACCAGCATCAGCTACGGCTACGTGCTGTTCGCCGTCATGGCCTGACCTCAGGCCTCGGCCACCGCGGTGGGCGGGTTCCGGTCCGCGAGTACCGGCTCGGCCGCGCCGACCACGTCGTGGTGCCCGGAGATGTCCTCCAGGCTGCGCCCGGCCGGCTCGGGCAGCACCAGCGTCAGCAGCGCGCCGAGTGCCGACACCCCGGCGGTGAGCAGCAGCGTGCCGCGCAGGCCCAGGTTGTCCTTCAGCACCGGGAACAGGAACACCCCGACGAACGCCCCGAGCTTGCCGACGCCGGCCGAGATCCCGTGGCCGGTGGCCCGCACCGAGACCGGGTACAGCTCGCCGGGGAGCACGAACGTCGTCATGTTCGGCCCGAACTCGGTGAAGAAGTAGCTGATCCCGTAGACCGCCAGGAACGGCAGCACGGCCGTGGTCATGCCCGGTACCAGCGCGAGGACCGCGAAGCAGAGTCCCATCATCACGAAGCCGCCCAGTTGCAGCTTGCGGTGCCCGATCCGGTCCATCCGGGCGATCGCGAGGATATAACCGGGTACCGCCGCGACCACGAAGATGGCCAGCTGGATCGCGATCGTCCGCATGGTGGACGAGTTCGGCGAGATCAGCTCGATGATCTGCGGGGTGGAGATGGTGTTGCCGTAGTACGCGTAGTCGAGCAGGAACCAGCATCCGGCCGTGCCCGCCAGCATCACCAGGAAGCTGCGGCTGGTAAGGAACGTGCGCAGCCCGATCCGGCGCCGCACGCCGCCGCCGGTGCTGGCCTGCACCGTGCCGCCGGTGAACTTGGACATCTCGTTCTCGGCCTCGGCCGCGCGGTCCTGCATCTGCACCAGGTAGCGCGGCGATTCTGGCATCCGAAGGCGCAGGTAAACCACCGCGGCCGCCGGGATCGCGCCAAGCCCCAGCAGGATCCGCCAGGCCATGTCGTTGCCGACTCCCGAGCCGAGCAGCGCGAGCGCGATGAGCGGCCCGACCACAAGGCCAAGTGCCTGGGTCGAGAAAACCAGCCCGACCAGCCTGCCCCGGTCATTGCGGTTGGCGTACTCGGTCGTCATCACGGCGCTGACCGGGTAGTCGCCGCCGACGCCGAGCCCGAGCAGGAACCGGAAGCCGATCAGGACCCAGTAGGTCGGGGAGAACGCTGCGCCCAGCGCGGCCACGACCATGATGACCGCCACCAGCCAGTAGACCCGCTTGCGGCCGACAACGTCGGCGATCCGCCCGAACAAGAAGGCGCCGAGGAAGGCGGCACCCAGCATGGTGGAGTTCAGCAGCGCCAGCTTGTCGGCGCTGAGATCCCACTGCAGCGTGATCAGCGTCGAGGCGATCCCGATCACGAACAGGTCGTACGCGTCGGTGAAGAAGCCCATGCCGGACACCAGCACGGCGCGGAAGTGGAACTTGCTCAACGATGCGTCATCGAGCGCGGTGATCAGGTTGCTGGATTGGGTGTCGGTCACTCACGTCCCCTTTGCCTCGCTAGCCCGCTCCCGCCCGCTAGCTTTCGTGACGAAAGTACCTCCATTGGTCAACGTGCTACTGACGCGGAAATGAACAGAAAGTGAACTAATCGCCCCGCGCCGCGGCCCGCAGGCTGCGGGGTAAGGTCAGTCCGCGCGGACACACACCGCCGCGGATGCCGCTGCGGCATCCGCGGGGCGAGCGGAGGATCTGATGGCGGCCAGAAAACAGTGGAGCGATCTGAGCCAGCGCAGCCGCGGGCTAATCGTCGCCGCGGCAGTTGCCGAAGCCGGCCTCAAGGCGGCCGCGCTCGTCGACATCAAGCGCCGGCCAGCGAACGAGATCCGCGGCCCGAAGTGGCTCTGGGCCGTGGCCGTCGTGCTGATCAACTCCTTCGGCGGCGCGCCACTCTGCTACTTCGCCTTCGGCCGCCGGCGGTAACCAGGCCGCTGTCGATACCGTCAGGAACCTACCGGAACATGCGTCCTGTCCCGGCGAAGAACGCCGCCGGGAGACGTCCGGAGTCTTCGGTCATTCCGGGATCCGGAAGATGTGGATTGACTGATCCTTGGCCCGCAGCTTCTTGCCCTGCTCCCGCTTCGCCTTGTCCGAGACGACCACGACCTGATCGGGCCCGATCCATGACACTCCCTCGACGTTGCCGTAGATGATCTCGCCAAGGGCGTCCCGCGGGAACACGTGGGTGCTGCCCTCGTCCGTGACGTCCCAGCTCGACGGCGCGAGCCTGCCGGTCCATAGCGCCGAGGTCACCTGGGAGACAACGACGATCCGCTCGCCGTCCACGGAAATGCCGCTGTAATCCTCGAACAACAGCGTCTTCGGCAGCCGGATCGTGGCCACGTGATCCCAGTGCCGCTGGCCGCGGCGGAAGACCTGTATCCGCCCGCCGCCGGGGATGCGGCCCTTGGCGCCTCCTTCGCACTTGTTCCCTTCGCAGAGCCCGAGCAGGTAGCTTCGCCCGTTGCGGTGCACGCACGTCAGGCCCTCCAGGCCCTTGTTGGGCCGGTCGAGCGGAAAGTCCAGCCATGCCGCCGACTGATAGCGAAGGCTTCCGTCGTACTCCTGCACCTTGGCCATGAAATGCCCGGCACCGCGAGGCAGCGACTCGATCAGCACGTAGAAACGATCTACGCTGCGGTCGTAGGCGATGTCCTCGAAGCCTTCGTGGTGGCCGCGGCGCTGCTCGATGAGGCAGTTCCTGGCGTCGTAGAGCCCGGCCTCGATGCGCGCGATGTCGGGCATGTTGTCGAATATGACGTAGAAGGCGCCGTCCTTGGCGAGGACGCCGCTCGCCTCGAGCCTGGGATCCAGCCGGTCGCCAAGCAGGTCGCTGATCTTCGCTTCCATCAGCAGTTCCAGCTGCCTGGTCAGCGGTTGCACTGTGCTCATTGTCGGTCTCCTGCATGCGGTTAACGGGCGCGGTCAGCTCACGGCTGCCGCGGCAGCGTTTCCAGCTCATCGGGGAATGCCGTGCCGGCCCGGGGCATCGTCTTTCGCAGGTCCGCAAGCTGCCGCCTGGCGCTGTCCCGCCGCATGCGCACGTAGTGGACGATTCCCTCTGCCTTCTCGTTCCCGCGGCGCAGCTCGTACTGGCGGCACCCGCTGGAATAGACCTCGTCGTTGCTGAACTGCCGCCCGGTGAAGGTCGGGCCGTAAGGCGTGCCGGATTCCAGGTAAGCCGCCTGGCGGACACGGTCCCACAGGCCGCCTGCGCCCTCGGCCCCGATGCGGGCGCCGACGGACTCTGGGTTGAACTCCGTATCGATCAGGTGTTCCAGGTAGTCCAGGTAGTACTGCCGGTAATCATGGTTGCGCAGCAGGTTCTGCACCAGCGGGATGCGTGACGTACCGCGGCCGGACGAGTAATTCCTGGTGTTACTCGGCCAATCGAGAATGTCGGTGTATTGCCACTGGGTGCCGAAGTAGTCAATCCCCAGGCAGTTGTCGTAGTCCCACGGTATGAACGTGAAGTAGGGTGAGCCGGCGAAGTCGTCTTCCGCGCCCTTGTGCCCGGAGTTGTAGAGGTAGTAATTGGACGGCGTCGCGAAGTAGTTGTCCCAGCTGCCGAGCAGCAGGTTGACGGCCGCCCAGCGCAGGAAGGCGCGTGCGTTCATGATGGCGTCCACCGACGCACGGAAGGCATCGGTGTCGAACCGCTTGTCGCCGCCGGCCAGCCCGGTCCCGTTGATCGTCGCGATGAAGCGGGCGAGGTCGTCGTAGGTGTTGGCGGCGGGGTCGTCCTCGTTGGTCTTGAGCTGGTATGTGCGCTTCTTGCTCTTCGGCCTGAAGTACTGACGGCCGCTGTCGTCACCATCAGGCCCGGTGCGGTGCTCGAGTGTCGCGCAGCCGACGTCGCCGCAGTAGGCCTTGTACAGGTTGCCGCGGTCGTTCTTACCGAAGTGATCCTTCAGGAACCTCTTGTCGACCTGCTCGATGACGGAGAAGAGGCCCCGGTAGCTGGCATCGAAGGCCAGCTTGGCGTAGGTGTGCCGCGGCGCGGCGAGGCCGGCCTGGCCGAACAGGTGCCACGCGATCGCCTCACGCATCTGGGCAGGATCGTTGTACATCGACTTGAGATTGATGCGGGTCATTCCGGCGAACGGGCCGCCGCCTCCAGCCGTCTTGAAACTTACCTTCCACGATGCCTTCGGCGCGTACAGCGTCTTGTTGCCGCTGTTCATCAGCGTGAAGGTCGGCGTGCTCAGCAGAACGCCCTCATCGCCGGGCGGCGGGATCGGCCGGCCGTCCTCCGGATCGGTCCGCCACAGTCCGAGCCGGGCGCCATCTGGCGCAGCTAACGGGCGTTGCAGGACCGCGTGCTCATGCGGAAAGCCCTCGGTTTGGATCATGTACATGTCCGTCTCGAAGAACTCGGCTTTGCCCTGAGCTGCTCTGACGTACTCCGTGACCGCGCGCCCGGCGGCGGTCGGCTGCCCGGTGTCATCGAGCAGCACCAGCCCCGCGGGCTGCGGGCCTGCTCCGGTTTCCCCGAGCAGGAGGCCGAACAGGGCGGAATACTCGGCCTTCGTGCGCAGCGACGCGTCGCCGCGGCCCGCTGCCTCATTGGCCCTTTCCGCCAGATCCTTGCCGTCCCCTGCGGGCAGGTCCGTCACCACCACCGCCTGGCCCTTGAAGATGTCGCAGAACTGCTCTTTGCCCACAACCCTTTCCATGGCTTCCCCCAACGGCCACCCGGCCGCTATCGCCACCCGGCGGCTGGCGCGAGGCGCCGCCCGGGTGGGGTTTCTTCCGGTTAAATCCGCTCACAGTGAAGAGCATGCAGCGCGCGCGGTGATACATCCAGAGCCGGATCTGGCTGCCGGCCGCACTGCCGCCCTGGGGACTACAGTGAGACGACAGCGACCGGCAACCAGACGGGAACGCAGGTGCCGCGCAAGGAATCAGCTGAGCTGCAACTTCAGCCCCACGGCGACGCCGAGGAGCCGGCCCTGAGCCCCGGCTGGCCGGGCGCCGACGGCGCTGCGGGCCTGCCGCCGATTCACGCCCTGTTCCAGCAGCGCATCGCCGGCGACAGCGCGCTGCTGAAGCTCGCCGGCCTCCGCTTCGCCCAGGCAGGCCTCGCGGCAGAGGCGTACGCAGACACGCCGGACCAGCTCAGCCACTTGCTCCGGTACGTGCCGCCGCATCCGCGGCTGCCCACGGTCCACCTCGGCCGCGGGCTGGATATGCTGCGGGAACGCGACCGTGGCGTAGTCGAGGAGTTCGCCGTCCGGTTTGCCGGCCGCCTGTCCGGCATGGTCGTGCACGACCACCGTGACATGGGCGAACAGACTGCCAGCCTGGTCACGGCCTTGCAGGAACTCGACACGCGGCTCGCCCGCTCGCCGGGCGCGCCTCAGCTGTTTCTCGAATATGCGGCCGGCCTCGAGCCTGGCTGGTTCATCGAGGTCGCCGAGCAGCTCAAGGAAACCGACCGGATCAGCTGCTGCATCGACGTGGGCCACGTCGGGATCCGGCAGGCCTCAGCCAGGTTCGCCCGCGATCACCCGGATCTCAGCCTGCGCAGCCTCACCCCCGACGATGAGCGCCTGCCCAGCCTGGTAACGGACGTGCAGCACGCCGTTGCGGGCGCGGTGCAGGACGTGCTCGACATGACGTTCTCCATCGGGCAGCTCGGCAAGCACCTGCACTTCCACCTGCATGACGGACATCCCCTGGTCAGCGGCCTGCCCGACCACTTCACCTTCCTGATGCGGCTGCCGGTCCCGTTCAGCCACAATGGCCGGCAGTCACTGCCCATGATGTACGGGCCGGCCGGGCTGGCGGCGATCGTGGCCGCCGCGGCGGACGCCTGCGGCCCGGACCGCGTGTCGTTCACCATCGAGATCCATCAGGTGGAAGGCAGGCTGCCGCTCGGTGACGCGGCCGGCCTGTTCCGGCACTGGCAGGACATCACCAACGCCGAGCGCATGAACCACTGGCTGTCCGTACTCGCCCAGAACGCCATGCTCGCCGGTGAAAGTATCCCGCCCAGAGCCGGATGAGTGCCCGGCCCTGCTGGTCATCCGTCCGCCGTCATGACGCGGGCCGGGCCTGGTCCAGGGCTTGGGCTCCTCCGGCGCGAGCCGTCGGGCCGGCCCGCTGGCCGGTGGCCCGGGCCAGCAACCGCCTCGTGGCCGGCCGGTCCAGGATGAGCGCGAGCCCGCAGACTGTTCCGATGCCGACGGCGGCGCCCGCCACGGTATCAGTGAGGTAGTGCCATCGCAGGCCGATGACGGCGGCAGCGACGACGACTCCCAGCACGCACGCTGCCGCCGGGATCGATGCGCGCAGCGCCGCTGCCCTGGCCGGGCGCGGCGCGGGCAGGAGTAGCACCGTGACCGTCGCGGCCAGCGCGAACACGGCTGTGGTGTGCCCGCTCGGATAGCTGAGCACGCCCAGGTAGGTGCGGTGGATCAGGTGCTTGAGCAGGATTTCGTCCAGCCCGACGGCAGCCGGAACGGCGGCCGCGGCCAGCACGGCGCCGTTAAGCCGGCCGGCCAGCAGGCAGGCTACGACGATGGCCACGCTCGCCGCGACCGCCGGAATCAGCGAACCAGGAACGGCAAGCCACAGCGTGAGACCCTGGTGGCCGCCGAGCAGGCTGATGACCGGAGCATCGGCGGCATGATCGAACCAGTCCGCCGTGGCCTGGTGTGCGAAGAGCACGCCGAGCAGGGCGACGAGGACCGCGCAGCAGGCCAGCAGCGTGCCAGCCAGGGAACGGGCGGACTCGGTCAGCAAGGGCCGGCCGGGCCGTAACCGGATGCCGTCCATGCCGCTCCTGTCGGGTGCCTGCCAGCTGGGCGCGAACTCGCGACCAGGCTTGCCAGCCTACGTGGCCAGGACGTACCGGGCGGCGTCAGCGTCGGCCTCGGCAGCGTCGGCCTCGGCGGCGTCGGCGGCGTCGGCCTCGGCAGCTGCGAGAATGGCTACCGGAGGGCGGCCCGCGTTACGCTTTCCATGCAATTGCGCTCACGGGGAGGCGCCGGTGACGGCAGGGCTGGGAAACCACGAGGCAGCAGCAGCGGCGGGCAGTGGCCACCTGCGGGCGTCCCACGCCGACCGCGAGCACGTGATCGGCATGCTCAAGGCCGCGTTCGTGCAGGGCCGCTTGACCAAGGACGAGTTTGACCTGCGGGTGGGCCAGACGTTCGCGTCACGGACCTATGCGGAACTGGCCGCGCTCACCGCCGACATCCCTGCCGGGCTGACCGCCGCCCCGCCGCCGCGCAGGCCGGCCCGGGCGCGGCCCCGGCCCCCGATGAGCACGGCCGCCAAGTCGGGCATATGCGCGGGAATTGCACTGGCCACGCTGGCGGTAGCCGACTACTTGACTGACGGTGCCGCGCTGGCCATCTTCGTGCCGTTCTATTTCATGGCCTTGCTGGCAGCAGGGGCCCAGGCGCTCGACTCACGGCACCAGAAGCGCTCCCGCGGGCAACCGCCGCCGCGGCCGGCGCAGCGCGGCCAGGCGGTCGGCGGGAAGCCGGACGGCAGGCCGGGCGACGACCTGAATCTCTGCGAAGCCCGCAAGGCTGCCCGGGCCCGTCACCTCACCGGGCGCAGAGCGGTCACGACAGCGACCGCGGGAGCATGACGCCCCTCGATCGAGCCAGGACAGCCGCGCGTCACCAGGAGTGGGAGGCCCGCAAGGGAAGCTGAGCCATGTTGCCCCGGTGGGAGAACAGTCAACTGGTGTTGCCCGTTGCGCACGGAACCGGCAACTGGATCGGTGCTGCCAGTGCCCTCGTTCACCGCGACTATATCTATCTTGCCTATCGTGACAGGCACCCGATCGACCATGGCCGGGGCAACCGCGTTTACGTGACCCGCTCCCCCATTGACGATGGCATCCATTTCGATACTTTGTGTGCCATCGACAGGGCCGAGATGGACGCGGAGTCATTGGAACGCCCGGCTCTGGACGTGACGCCTGACGGTGAATGGTTCCTATACCTCAGCTGTGCCACGTTCAATTCTAAGCACTGGCGGATCGAGAGACTTCACGCGGACGGCCCGCGCGATTTCAGTGCCCGCACTCGGCAGACTATCTTTCCGGGCAGCGCTGCCTTCGCCATCAAGGACCCGGTGCTCGTTCGTGGTCGGGGCCTGCGCATATGGGCAACGCGGCATCCGCTGACCGAGGGTGACGAGAATGCCGACCAGATGACCAGCGTAGTCGCGTGCAACTGTGCGCCCGTCATGGTGCCGGAGCCGGGCACCTGGTATGGCCGTGGCACCCGGATAACGGCAGTTGTCGGTGAGCATGCCTATTTCGACGGCCGCGCGTCGGCAGCGCAGAACTACGAAGAACAAACCGGAATCGCAAAGTGGGACGGATCCCGGTACATTCCGATCGCCGGGCCGGCGTTGAGCCCTTTCGGCGGTGGCGCGCTGCGTTACGTTTCAGCCGTCGCGATGCCGCATGGCCGGCTGCGCCTCTACTACGAAAGCGCGACTGAGTACGGTAGTCATGAATTGCGTACTGAGCTACATGCGCAGATCTGAACAGGGGCGTCCGGACAGTACCCGTTCGGGCGCGGCCCGCGCGACAGGCTGCCGGCCGCCCGGCTGCCGAAACAGTTGCCGGGACCTCGTGGAGTCACATTCAGTCCACACGGTCTTCGCACGATCCGCTGAGCCCCGTCGCTGATCATAGACCTGGATAACTCCAGCCTGCGCGGGCTGAATGACCTGGCCTGGCCGGCCGCCGCCTGGCTGGGTTTGGCTGAGCGCCTAGTTTGGATGGGACATGCTGCGTGACAGGCGAGGACCGGCACTGCGCCGAGCAGGCTGCCCGCGATGAGCGGTCCCTCGGTGATCCCCACGGCCGGCCCGACCTCTGCGGCCGGCCGCAGGCGCAGGATCGCGGCGCGCACGCGGCTGGACTTCTGGTTCGACGCGGTCCTCCTGCTCGGCTACACGCTTGCCTACAGCTACGGCTTCACCGGGATCGCGATCCACGAGTGGCTGGGCATCGGGCTCGGGCTGGCCTTGCTGATCCACCTCACGCTGCACTGGGACTGGGTCATCCGCGAGACAAGGAAAGTGCTGCGCCCGCGCGGCCATGACAAGGTCATCTGGCTGGTCAACCTGGCGCTGCTGCTGGCCATGACCCTGTGCGTGGCGTCCGGCATCCTGATTTCCAGGGTTGCGCTGCCATACCTCGGCTTCGAGATCCTGACTGGGCCTTTCTGGAGCAGGCTGCACGTCCTCACGGCGGAAGTGACGCTTGGCCTGGTCCCGGTGCACGTGGCCCTGCGCTGGAGGTGGATCGTCAGGGTCGGGCACAGGCTGCTGACGAGGCGCTCGGCCGGGCGGCCCGGGTGAGATTCCTCCGGCACCTGGTCGCGGCTTGCCTGGTCGTAGCCGTGGTGGTCGTCCTCGGGCTGGCCTGGAGCCACTTCGCCGCAAGCACCCTGGTCAGCAGCCAGCAAGGGCCGAGGCAGGAGCTGGTACCCGGCTTTCAGCCGGGGGCTGGGCCCGGCGGTCCGGCCGGCGGCAGGCCGCATCGTGGCGTCGCGCTGCCGCACGGGATCCGGCCCGGCGGCCCGCACGGGCCTGCGGTCATCCGGTTCGGAACATTTGACCTGGGGCTCAGCTCGATGCTCCAGCCGGTGAACTGGCCTTACCTGAGACACACGGTCGTCATCGAGGCAGCCGTGATGGCGGCGGTGGTGATCATCGATGTCAGCCGCCGGAGAGCGCGCCGGGCCAGCCGCGCGGCGCAGCTTGCCCAGCCGCTGCCCGGCGATGGCGGCGGCCCGGACACCAGGTAACAATGCCCCGGGCCTCGCGAGCCCCGGGGACGAGAAGCGGATGCCGTCGCCGAGCAGGCCGTGGGCGGCTTGAGCGCTGGAGATCACCCGGCCGCCCTCCCGGCATTCACCGCATTCCTCCAGGCACCATCGAGCTGACGGACGGGCAGGCGCAGGCCGCGGGAGCCGCCCGGGGCACGAGGAAGGACGAGGACGAGCGGGACCCGCTGAGCTGCTGACCTTAGGCGAGCCGCCAGGCGAGGAGGCGTTCAGCGCCTTCAGCCTGAGCGAAACCCGCACTGGTCAGCTCACGCTGGATCACGTCCCATGCGGGGCGGTAGGCGTAACCGATGATCTCCTCTTCGCTGATGACCTTCGCACCCTCGGTGACCCGGTACAGGTAGCGAGCGCGGAACGCCTCCTCATCCGACTCAAGAATCTCCGACAGAACCGTGTAGGTATGCCGGCCCACCTGACGCGAATCCAGCTCCTGGAGCGGACGGGGCGCCGGCGGACCACCAGCGCGCCAGGTGAAGACCAGCAGGCCGGCGGGTGCCAGCTGAGCCGCCAGCACCGGCCAGAGCCGGTTGCGATAGTCCGGCTCCAGGGCATACATCACGTTGATCATGACCACGGCCTCGGCCGGCTCGTCCAGGCCCACGCTCAGCGCATCGCAAGGGAGCACGGTCACGCGCTTCAGCAGCTCCCGGCGCGAACTCAGCCGGGACAGCAGCACTGCGCGCATACCGGCCGACGGTTCCAGCGCGAAGATCTCAGCCGGCGTCCAGTCGGCCAGTGACGTGGTGATCAGACCGGTTCCCGCGCCGATCTCCAGGATGCTCCGCCGGACTCCGGCCAGCAGCGGGGGCAGCTTCTTGCGGATCTCCGGCACGTGCCCGTTGTCCTGGAGCAGGTCGTAGAAGGGGAGGGAAATGAAGTCGGTCATGGCGCGCAACGCTATTCGACGACAGGACACGGTCGTGCTCGTCGGGTGCGGAACCCAGCCAGCCGGCCGGTCACTGGCTCAGGGCGGCGCCTGACGCTCATCTATTCCCAAGGCGTAACGTTCATCCGCTGTGCATAAAGCTGCTCGTAAAAGGGCCGGTGATGGGCGGCGTACCGGGCGAGCTTCGCAGAGTTCTCGACGGTGTACCGGTATGTCCGTTCGCGCCGCTCGAAACCGGAACTGCTGCTGGCGTCCGTGTGCCAGCGAGCGGACCGCTGCCACTCGGCCTGTTCACCTCGCTCCCAGGTAAGCGCTCGCGAACGAAAGGGCAGCCCGACGGCCGTGCAGTACGCAGCCATCGTCGCAGCCTGCCGGGCCACGAGGTCATCCGAGTCAATGACAATAGGCGGATTCCCGCCAGCACCGCTGATGGCGGCCTGCATCTCGCACAGTCGCTCCATCCCGATCGCGTTGATGGTCATCGGAGGGAACAGGGCGTAATAGGACGCAGCAATTTCCTCAGGACGCCGAATGAGGAACGCATGACGGGCTTCGGCCAGAAACGGCCGGTCGGCCAAGACCTCATCGTGCTGGTGGTCCATCGTGTCCTTGAAGAACACGTCCCGGTCGTGCGCCTCGCTACGTAGCCAGGCGAGCAGCCGGGCGGCCGAATCGAACATCCGCCCGCCAACATCAGTCTCGCCGTAGTCCTTCAGATTGCAGAACGGTTCGTGCAGCACGGTCAGATCACCGCGCTCGGCCATCGACCGAAAGAAAGCCGTTGATCGCGCTCGCGGTGCGCTCCACATCGCGAATACTGCCATAGCCGAAACATGGCCCCCTACTGCCCGCCGCGTTTACTCGCCCTGTGAGGGTACAAGCGGCTGGCCGGCAGCTTCGCGGGATATGCGCGGATCGGGGGCGCCTCAGGAGCCGCGCATCCGTGCGTTGAGCCAGATCAGGCTGCCCGCCGCCTGAGCCCCGCGCTCCCGCCGCACGGCACCGTCAAGCGCGGCACCCTCGCCTCTATTCCTCCGTCAGGCGGGCCTGGCACCCGGCGAGTTCCTCGAGCTCCTCGACTAGAACGTCAGCCCAGGCACCGAGCGGCGGTCCAGGATCAGCTCTCAGCGCGGATCGGCGCAACGGGGCCGCTGGCCTTCACCACCCCGATCGGGCAGGACACACCGGTGCCGTGGTCCGGGCAGTACCCGTAGCGGGTTTTTGCTGTCCGAAAGGTACTGCTGGTGGTAGTCCTCGGCGAAGTAGAACTCGCCCGCCGGGGAAATCTCCGTGGTGATCTCGCCGAACCCGGCATCGGTCAGCCGCTTCTGGTAAGCGGCCAGCGAGTCGCGCGCGGCCGACTCCTGAGCCGGCGTCGCGTAGAAGATCGCCGACCGGTACTGGGAGCCCCGGTCATTGCCCTGCCGCATGCCCTGGGTCGGGTCGTGCGCCTCCCAGAAGATCCGCAGCAGGTCTGAGTAGCTGATCTTCGCCGGATCGAACACGACGCGGACTGCCTCGGCGTGCCCGGTCTGCCCGCTGCAGACCTCCTCATACGTCGGGTTCGGGGTGAACCCGCCCTCGTAGCCGACCGCGGTCGTGAGCACGCCCGGGGTCTGCCAGAACATCCGCTCGGCGCCCCAGAAGCAGCCGAGCGCGAACTCGGCGATCTCGGCGCCGGCCGGGTACGGCGGCTGCAGCGGGGCATCGAGCACTGCGTGCCGCGCTGGCACTGGCATCGGCGATGTCCGGCCGGGCAGCGCCTCGTCGGCCGTGATCATGCGCGTCTTGTGAAAACCGAATACTCCCACCGTTGCCTCCTCCGGGTCGCCCCCGTCGCTGCGGGGAACTGGCGGAACGGCTTGTGCCCGCCGTTTTCGGCAGGCCGGCCAACGCGCGGAGCGCGATCGCCGCGAAGCTGATGCCGCACGGTTTGTAACGGGAACTCCCCGGTCCGGCATTCCCGTGCGGCAGGCCTCAGCCCCGCTGGCGGCCAGGACTGTCCGGGTCCGCAGGCCGTGCGCCGGGGACGGACCCGGACCCGGCCGGATTTTCCTGGCCGCCAGCGCTGCCTGGTTCCGGACGGGGCCGGCGGCGCGGCAGCGGCAGGCCGAACCACCCGGCAGGCCGGCCCGGCAGTCCGGCCGGCCAGAGCCAGTACCCGACCGGGAACAGCCGGATGTGCAGCCGGTCGGCGGCCAGGCCCCACAGCCCGCGCGGTGCCCAGATCGCGACGGTCATGGCGAGCAGCCCGAGGATGATGAAGTACCACGTCCCGTAGCTGGCCAGGGTCTGCTGCAGCACGAAGAAGATGATCGTGCCGAGGATCGGGCCCTCGATCGTGCCGATGCCGCCGATGATCGTCACGAAGATCATCTCTGCGGACCACTGCACGCTGAAGGCCGCGGTCGGCTCGACGCTGAGCTGGCTGATGATCAGCAGCGCCCCGGCGGCGCCGCAGCCGGCCGCGGCGACCACGAAGACGGACCGCTGCGCGCGGGACACCCGCGCGCCGATGCTGCGCGCGCCGGTCTCGTCGTCACGCACCGCCGTGAGCACCAGCCCGAGCGGGCTGCGCAGGATGATGTAGATGGACGCGATCACGACCACGGTGACGGCCAGCGCGATCCAGTAGGTGTACGCGGTCAGCAGCGTCGGATCCAGGTTGGCGAACCCGGGCAGCGGCGCGCCGGTGCCGCCGCCGAGCGACGGGAACCGGACGATGATCAGCTCGCACACCGAGGCGATCACCCAGGTCGTGATCGCGAAATAGCCGCTGCGCAGCCGGGAGACCAGCCGCCAGATGGGCAGGCCGACGACACCGCAGCCCGCCGCGGCCACCGGCAGCGCCACGAACGGGTTCGTGCCGTGGTTCGCGAGAATGAGCACGAAATAGGAGCCGAGCCCGATGAACGCCTGCTGCCCCACCGAGACCAGCCCGGCGTACCCGGCCAGCAGGTTCCACATGCTCGCCATCGTCATCAGGATGAAGACGTTGACCAGCAGGTCCGTCGTGCCGGACAGCACGATATAGGGCAGGTAGGCGAGGATCACGACGACTACCACAGCGCCGATCCCGGCCCAGAGGGCCGACCGCCTGGACCGGGTTACCCGGATCTGACCGCCCGGGGCCGCGCGGCCCGGCTGCGCCGCGCGCTGCTCGGTGGCGCTCATGCCGCGGCCCTCCGGCCGGTCAGGCCGCGGGGCATTACCACCAGGATGACCAGGAAGACCAGCTGCCCGGCGAGGATCTGGTCGGCGGCGTTCAGCTGCGCGCCGATCTGCTGCGCGACGCCAAGCAGGATCCCGCCGGCCAGCGTGCCCCACAGCGAGCCGAGCCCGCCGATCACCACCGCCTCGAACGCGAAGAGCAGCAGCTGATCGGTGCCGATCGTCGGGTCGAAGGACGAGTACATGCCGAACGCAAGACCCGCCAGCGCGACCGTGCCGAACGCGATCGCGGCGGCGATGCCGAACACGTGCCGGTAGTCGGCGCCGGACAGCTGCGCCGCCTCCGGGTCGTCGGCGACTGCCCTGATCAGCCTGCCCTGCTTGGACGACGACAGGAAATACTGCAGGCCGAGCAGCACGGCCACCGCCACGATGAAGATCACGAGCAGCAGGTAGGCGATGGAGATCTGGGAGCCGATGCTGAACGAGTCGGAGACCAGCGAGCCGATGTTCAGCGAGTGGCTGTCGGCCGAGGTGAACTGGAGCAGGCCGTTCTCGATCACCACCGACAGGCCGAAGGTGACCAGCAGCGTGGTCAGCACGCTGCGATTCAGCGCCGCCTGGATCAGCGTGCGCTGCAGGACGTACCCGAGCCCGGCGAAGATCGGCACGACCAGCAGGAACGACCAGACCGCCGGGACGTGCGTGATCGCGATCACGCCGAGCGCCACGTAAGCGGCGACCACCGCGAGGTCGCCGTGCGCCAGGTTGATGACCTTCATCACGCCGAACATCAGCGAGAGCCCGCAGGCGAACAGGGCGTAGAGGCCGCCGATCAGGATTCCCTGGATGACCGCGTTGACCCAGCTCATGTCTTCCCGCCCTCGGATCCGGGCTCGTTGCCGTTCGCGCTGGCCAGCCCGAAGTATGCGGCTTCGATGCGTTCCGGGCTCAGCTCGGCCGGCGGCCCCTGCAGCGTCGTCCGGCCCTCCAGCAGGCAGTGGATGCGCGAGGCGACCCGCAGCGCCTGGCTCACGTCCTGCTCTACCAGCAGCACGGTGACGCCCGCGGCCAGCAGCTCCGGCAGCGTCTCGTAGATCCGGCGGACTACCACCGGCGCCAGCCCGAGCGAAAGCTCGTCCAGCAGCAGCACCCGCGGGTTGGCCACCAGCGCGCGGCCGATCGCCACCGCCTGCTGCTCGCCGCCGGACAGCTGCGCCGCGCGCTGGCCGCGCCGGTCCCGCATCCAGCCGAACAGCTCGTAGATGCGCTCGATCTGCCACCGGCCCGGCCGCGCCTGCGACTGGCCGACCAGCAGGTTCTCTTCGACAGTCAGCGACGGGAACAGCCGCCGGCCTTCCGGGACCATTACGATTCCGCTGGCTACCCGGCGCTCCGGGCGCAGCCGCGCCATGTCGGCACCGTCGAGCAGGATCGACCCGGACGTCGGCTGATGCAGGCCGGCGATCGCGCGCAGCAGCGTCGACTTGCCCGCGCCGTTCGCGCCGATCATCGCGTACACGTCACCGGGGAAGACGCTCAGGCTGACGCCGGACAATGCCCGCAGCTGGCCGTGGTGCACGGTGAGGTCGCGCACTTCAAGCAGGGCGGCGCCCTCGGTCACTGGCCCTCCACGCCGGACTCGCCCGCTGCCGGGCCGGTAAGCGATGTGGTTACCTCGGTGCCGAGGAATACCTCCCGGACCGCCGGGTTGGCCAGCACCTCGGCGGGCCTGCCGTCCCCGATGAAGGTGCCTGCCGCCAGGCATACCAGCCGCTCCACCGCCGCTGTCAGCGCGCGCACGACATGCTCGATCCAGATCACTGCGATGCCCTCGGCGCGGATCGACCTGACGATCTCGACCAGCTGCGCCACCTCCGGGTCGGTCAGGCCGCCGGCCACCTCGTCAAGCAGCAGCAGCCGCGGCCCCGACGCCAGCGCCCGGGCCAGCTCGAGTCGCTTGCGCTGCAGCAGGCCGAGCCGCTCGGCCGGGAGGTTCGCTTCGGCGCCGAGCCCGGTCCGCTCAAGTACGTCGGCCGCGGCCGCGTAGCTTGCCCGCCGCCGCAGCCCGGCGCCCTGCTGGACCGCGACGAGCACGTTCTCGAAGACGGTCATATCGCCGAACGGCCGTGGCACCTGGAAGGTCCGCCCGATCCCGAGCCGGCACCTGGCGGCCTGTTCCATCCGGGTGACCTGGGCTCCGCCGAACCTGATCTCGCCGGCCGACGGCGCCAGGTCGCCGGCGATGAGGCCGAACAGGCTGGTCTTCCCCGCACCGTTCGGCCCCACGATCCCGACGATGTCGCCGGAGCCGACGGTGAGCGACAGGTTGTCCGCGACGACGACCCTGCCGAAGCTCTTCGATACGCCGTCGAGCTCCAGCAGGGCCGTCCCCGCGGCATCAGGCATTCGTCGGCTCGAGCTTTGCCTGGATCTTCACGTTCTTGTTCAGCGAGTTGTCCACGACCTGCATCTCGAACGGGAACTTGCCCGTCGACTTCTTCCACTGGACGCCGATCGGCGGGATGATGCCGACGCCGGGCGCCGGGCCGGCCGGCGAAGTTGATCGCGCCGCACATTCCGGTGTAGTTCACCTTGTGCAGCGCGCTCGGCCACCTCAGCCTTGTTGTGCGGATCGCTGACCGAGGAGAACGCCTCCTTAGCCACCTCGAACAAGGCGTAGGTGGAGCCGATCGACTGGACCCACTGCTTGCCGGTGGACGAGGTGTACCCGGCGGCAAGCGCGCTCGCGGTCTCGCCGGTCAGCGAGGACGCGTACGGCATGTACGGGCCCCACCACGAGTCGGTGGCGACGTTGTTCACCAGCGGGCCGAGCGCCACGGTGTCGGCGGGGAAGAGCAGCACCTTGGCCACGGTCGCGATCCGCGGCTTGAAGCCCTGCTGGGATGCCTGCTTCCAGAAGGTGTTGAAGTCAGGCGGCAGCGGCGCGTTGCTGAACACCTCGCAGTGCTTGCTCTTGAACTTGCTGATCATGGAGCTGAAATCGGTGGTGCCGTCCTGGTAGGCGCCGCCGTCGACGACCTTGTAGCCGGATGCCGTGATCAGCGGCTCGAAGCCGCCGCGGAACGCGTTGCCGTCTGAGTCGTTCGGGTACATGCAGGCCACGACCTTGTTGGTGTGGATCCGGTTCCATATCGGCACGAAGGTGCCCTGGAACTGCTTGAGCCCGAAGAAGAACAAGGTGCAGTACTTGAAGGTCGTAGTCGGCTTCACCGGGTTGCCGCCGAGGCCCGCGTACCAGGACTCCCACGGGCACACCGTCGACAGGCACGGCGTGCCGAGCTTCTCGCACGCCCCGGCGACCGGGTTGGTGGTCTCCGGTGTCGAGGTGGTCAGGATCATGTCGACCTTGTCCTGCAGGATCAGCTGCCGGGCCACGGCCGAGGCCCGGTTCGGATCCGACTGGCTGTCCTGCACCACGATGTTGACCTTGTAGGTCTTGCCGCCGGACTTGAACCCCTTCTGATACGCCGAGGTGCTCCTGATCTGGCTCAGCACGTACTGGTCACCGGAGGCGAAACCGGCCAGCTGCCCGGTCAACGGGGTGATGAACCCGATCGTGATCGTGCCGGTCTTGGCCGGCCCGCCGGCGCCCTTGATGCCGGAACTGCACGCGCTCAGGAACCCGCCGGCGCCCACCGCCAGCGTGCCCGCGCCCACGCCCTTCAGCAAAGAACGCCGCGCGATCGGCTGATCACGCAGCATCCTGTCGTCCGGTCCCTGACGGTCCATTCCGTCTCCTCTGAAGTCAGCGCCCGCGAGCCCGGGATCCGTCGTGCCGGGCCGCGAAAGGCTTCGCTTCACGCCGACTGGCCGGAACCGGAGGCCCTGCAAGATGTTCGCTTAGCGTACGACTATACGCAATGTAGAACTTAATCACGCGTTCTCCGCGACTGTCAACCACTCGCCAGAACCACCGCAGACCAGCCTTACCCGCCGCACGCAGGCCGGCGGGCGGCGGGACCGCGCGTGCGGACAGCCAACCCGGATGCCCGCAGCGCCCCATCCAACAGCCAGTTCCGCCAGCCAATTCCGCCAGCCCCGCACCCAGCCACCCCCCGCAGCCAGTTCCGCCAGCCCCGCACCCAGCCACCCCCGCAGCCCCCGCTCGGCCGCACCCGGTGCCGGGCCCCCGGCCGCACCACCGTAACCCGATGAATGTCACAACCACCGGGTCCGGTGCCCATGACCGTCACATTCATCGGGTTGGCCGGGGCGCGAGAGCCGGGGCCGGGGCGGGCTGGGCCAGGCTGAGCGGGGGCCGGCGGGCTGAGCGGGCGGGTCGGGCCGGCGCTGGGCCAGGGCCAGGCGGGCTGGGCCGGCGGGGCGCCGGCCGCACCACCGTAACCCGATGAATGTCACAACCACCGGGTCCGGTGCCCATGACCGTCACATTCATCGGGTTGGCCGGGGCGCGAGAGCCGGGGCCGGGGCCGGGGCCGGGCGCAGGCGGGTCAGGGGCGAGCTGGGCGGGCGCTGGGCGGGGGCCGGCGGGCTGAGCGGGCGGGCGGGGCCGGCGCTGGGCAGGGGGCCCGCGGGCCGGGCGGGCGGGGCGGCCGAGGCCGCCGGCCGCACCACGGTAACCCGATGAATGTCACAACCACCGGGTCCGGTGCCCATGACCGTCACATTCATCGGGTTGGCCGGGGCGCGAGAGCCGGGGCCGGGGCGGGGCCGGGGCCGGCACCCGGCCAGCCGGCACCCGGCCCCCGCGTGCCGGCGGGGCGGGTCCGAGCTGGGTGGGTCCGAGCTGGGCGGGGGGGCCGGCGGGCTGAGGTCGGGCGCAGGCGGGCGGGCGCGGGGGGCTGAGGCCCGGGCGCAGCGCGGGCCGGGCGCGGGCTGAGGCCGGGCGCAGGCGGGCGGGACGCAGGCGGGCGGGGCTAGGGCTGGGCGGGGGCCTGGGCTTGCAGGTCGGCCTCGATTGCCTTGGCCGTGTCGAGCAGCGCCGGCAGGATGTCGCCGCGCAGCGAGGCCATGCTCACCCTGGCGGCATGCGCGGAAACGTTGATGGCGGCAGTCCCGACATCCGCTGCGCCGCGGATCGGGGCGGCCACCGCCCGCAGGCCCTCCTCCAGTTCCTGGTCCACGATCGCGTAACCCTGCCGCGCCACGTCACCGATGATCTCCCGCAGCTTGCCAGGGTCGGTGACGGTGCGGGCGGTCAGCGGCTCGAAGGTTGCCTCCGCGAGGTAACGGTCGAGCTCATCCGGGCTCAGCGCGGCGAGCAGGACGCGGCCCATGGAGGTGGCGTAGGCGGGGAACCTGGTGCCGACCGAGATCGCCACCGTCATGATCCGTTTCGTCGGCACCCGCACGACGTAGACCACGTGGTGGCCGTCAAGCACCGAGATCGATGAGGACTCGTGCAGGTGCGCGACGAGTTCCTCCAGATGCGGCGCGGCGACATCCGGCAGGGCCAGCCCGGAAAGGTAGGCGTAGCCGAGCTCGAGCACCCGCGGCCGCAGCGAGAACTCCCGGCCGTCGCTGCGCACGTAGCCGAGCTTCACCAGGGTCAGCAGGAACCGGCGGGCGGCGGCCCTGGTCAGGCCGGTGGCCCGGGCGACCTCGCTGAGGCTCAGCCGTTCCCGGTCCGGGCCGAAGGAGCGGATGACCGCGAGACCCCGGTCGAGGGACTGCACGAAATCGCTGTTCCTCGGCCGCTGCTGGCCCTCGTCGGGCATTCCGGCCGGACCGGGCGCGGCCAGCCCGGCCGTCCCCGGGCGGAGGCCGGCTGCAGGCACATCCCCGTCGTTCGCAGTGCGCCCGGAGGTTCTCATCGCACAAATGATATCGCGGCTCCGTGATCACGGGCTGGCCTGCGCCGGTCCGCTGCGCAGGCCGGCGCGCACTGGCAGCAGCGCACGGGCGGTTCGGCGGACGGGCACTGGCAGTAGCGCACAGGCGGTTCAGCCGGTGCGCTCGACGACGAAGGCACAGAGCGCCTCGAAGGCGGCGCGCGCCGGGACGTCGGGCAGCGCCAGTATCTCGCTGCGGGCTAGCTCGGCCCAGTGCCGCAGGTCCGCCCTGGCCATGTCCATCGCCGGATGCTCGCGGAGCAGCGCGAGCGCCTCCGCGTGCAGGGCTGGGTCGTTCAGCTCGCCGCTGCCGAGCAGCTCGACGAGCCGGGCATCGCCCGGGCCCGCGGACCGCAGGGCGTGCAGCATCGGCAGCGTGAGCACGCCCTCACGCAGGTCGGTGCCCGGCGTCTTGCCCGACTCCGCTGACTCGCTGGCAACGTCGAGGATGTCGTCGGCGAGCTGCCAGGCCACGCCGAACGCGCCGCAGGCGGTGGCGATCCGCGCGGCGACCTGGTCCGGGGCGCCGGAGAACATGACGCCGAACCGGCCGGCGGTCGCGATCAGCGATGCCGTCTTGTCGGTGATCACCTTCATGTAGTGGTCCAGCGGATCCTGCCCTGGCTGCACCCCGACGGTCTCGGCGATCTGGCCGTTCACCAGCTGAGCAAAGGTTGCCGCCTGGATCCTGATGGCATCCGCACCGAGCTCGGCGAGGATCGCCGAGGCCCGGGCAAAGAGGAAATCGCCGGTCAGGATGGCCACGGTGTTGTCCCAGCGCGAGTTCGCGCTGGGGTGGCCGCGCCGCACGGCGGCCTCATCCTGCACGTCGTCGTGGCACAGCGTGGCGAGGTGGGTGAGCTCGATCGCGACCGCGGCCGGCACGATCCGCTCATCCTTGGCGTTGCCGAACTGCGCTGCCAGCAGCACCAGGGTGGCGCGGAATCGCTTGCCGCCGGCGTCCATGAGGTAGCCGGAAGCCTCGGTCAGCAGGGCCTCCTGCGCCCGCGCGGCCTCGCGCATGCCCTCCTCGACCATGGCGAGGCCATCACTGACCTCGGCCGCCAGCGCCGCGTCGGTGAGTTCCACCGGGACAACGGTGATCAATCGGGCTCCCTCATCGGTCCGCCAGTGCCGCCCGCGGACGGCCCCGTCGGCGCGGCAATTACCAAGCCGCGCCCAAGATACTTCCACGGCAAGGTAACCAGGGACATTCCCGCGTTCCGCCCGCCGGACACCATCAGCAGTGCTTAGCGGACGAAGAGGTGGCTGGCGGCATGATTGGCCAGGCTCAGCAGCGGCTGCGGGAACGACCCCGAGCGCCAGGGTCGCCAGCACGCCGAGGCCTACCGCGGCGCTGGTGAACAAGCTGGGCCTGACCACCGCCGGGCCGTCCGGCGCCGGGTCGCTGAAGAACATCAGCACGATGACGCGGACGTAGGGGAACGCCAGGATCGCGCTGCTGAGCACGCCAACGATCACCAGCGGCATCGCACCGCCGGCGATCGCCGCCTGGAACACCGCGAACTTCCCGGTAAAGCCACTAGTCAGCGGAATGCCGGCGAAGGCGATCAGGAAGAAGGCGAACGCCCCGGCAACCAGCGGCGAGCGGCGGCCGAGGCCGGCCCAGCTGGACAGGTGCGCCGCCTCGCCGGTCTGGTCCCGGACCAGCGTCACCACGGCGAAGGCGCCGATCACAGCTACGCCGTAGGCGGCCAGGTAGAACAGGCTGCCGGACAGCCCGGCCTGGCTCACCGCGACCAGCCCGGTGAGCACGTACCCGGCCTGCGCGATCGAGGAGTAAGCGAGCAGCCGCTTCACGTCGGTCTGGGTCACCGCGACGATCGAGCCGACGGCCATGGTGAGGATCGCCATGCCCCACATCACCGGCCGCCAGTTCCAGGACAGCTGGCCGAACGCGACATAGAAGATCCGGAACAGCGCGCCGAACGCGGCGACCAGGGTGCAGGACGCCATCAGCGCGGTCACCGGGGTGGGAGCGCCCTGGTACACGTCCGGCTTCCAGGCCTGGAACGGCACCGCGCCGATCTTGAAGAGCAGGCCGAGGCCGAGCAGCGCCATGCCCGCGTACAGCAGGGTCGCGCTGCTCGTGTCGGACGAGGCGGCCGCCGCGATGGCGGACAGCCGGACCGAGCCGGCGAAGCCGTACAGCATCGCGATGCCGAACAGGAAGAAGGCCGACGAGTACGCGCCGAGCAGGAAGTACTTCATCGCCGCCTCCTGGGAGAGCAGGCGACGGCGGCGGGCGATGCCGCACAGCAGGTAGAGCGGCAGCGAGAGCACTTCAAGCGCGACGAACATGGTGAGCAGGTCGTTGGATGCCGGGAACAGCAGCATGCCGCCGATCGCGAACAGCGTCAGCGGGTAGACCTCCGTGTGGGTGATGCCGGCCAGCAGCCCCTCCCGTTCCTCGGCGCTGCCGGGGACCGCCGCTGCCTGCGCGGCGAACGGGCTCACGTCGTGCGAGGACTCGGCGATCAGCAGCACGCTGATGAACGCGAGCACGAGGATCGTGCCCTGGATGAACAGCGTCGGCAGGTCGATGCCGACCGCGCCGACCGCGGCGACGTGACCCGCGGCGCCGTTGCCGAACACTGACTTCGACGAGGCCACCACGATGGTCAGCACGAACGCGGCGGCCAGTCCGCCGAGCGTCAGCACCAGGTGGATGCCGCGCCGCAGCGGCCTCGGCGCGAACGCCTCGACCAGCACCCCGGCCACGGCCACGCCGAAGACCAGCAGCATCGGCGACAGCTGGAAGTACTCGAGATGCGGCGCGCCGATCGGCGGGGCGGCCGCGGCGAGGATCCCGGTCACCGGGCGCCTCCCTTCTGCTGGACCGCGGTGGCTGGGTGCGGCGGAACCGGATCGGTGGAATGAACCTGGACGAGGGTGTGGTGCACCGCCGGGTTGATCACGTCGATGACCGGCTTGGGGTACACGCCGAGCACGATGACCAGCGCGATCAGCGGGCCGACCGCCCACAGTTCGCGCGGCCGCAGATCCGGCATGCCGGCCACGTTGTCGCCGGCCGGCCCGGTCATCGTGCGCTGGTACATCCACAGGATGTAGACCGCAGCGAGGATGATCCCCACGGTGGCCAGGATGGCTGCCGCCTCGTACCGGGTGAACGTGCCCACCAGGACGAGGAACTCGCTGACGAACGTGGAAAGCCCGGGCAGCGCCAGCCCGGCCAGGCCGGCGATCAGGAACAGCCCGGCCAGCACCGGCGCCACCTTCTGCACGCCGCCGTAGTCGGCGATCAGCGACGAGCGCCGCCGCGCGATCATGAATCCGGCGATCAGGAACAGCGCGCCGGTGGCGAACCCGTGATTCACCATGTAGAGCGTCGCGCCGGTCTGGCCCTGGCTGGTCATCGCGAAGATGCCGAGCGCGATCAGGCCGAAGTGGGACACCGAGGTGTAGGCGATCAGCCGCTTCAGGTCCGCCTGGCCGATCGCCACGATCGCGCCGTACAGCACCCCGATCACCGCGAGCGCGATGACCAGCGGCGTGAAGTAGTGCGACGCCGAGGGGAAGAGCTCCAGGCAGTACCGGATCATGCCGAACGTGCCGACCTTGTCGAGCACGCCGACGAGCAGCACGGCCGCGCCCGGCTGCGCGGCGGTGGCGGCGTCCGGCAGCCAGGTGTGGAACGGCCAGAGCGGCGCCTTGATCGCGAAGGCGACGAAGAAGCCGAGGAACAGCCAGCGCTGCGTTACCGGGCTGAGGCGCGAGGTGGGTGAGCGCGCTGAAAGCGAACGTGCCGGGATGCCCGCCGCGGGTCGAGTAGACGTACAGCGCGATCACCGCGACCAGCATCAGCAGCCCGCCGAGCAGGCTGTAGAGCAGGAACTTGACCGCCGCGTACTGCCGCTGGCCGACGCCGTAGCTGCCGATCATGAAGTACATCGGGACCAGCATGGCCTCGAAGAAGACATAGAACAGGAAGACGTCGGTGGCCGCGAAGACGCCGATCATCATGGTCTCGAGCACGAGCAGCAGCGCGAAGTAGGTCTTCACGCTGCGCCGCGGCGGCTGCTCGCCGGCCGGGCTGGCCGACGCCCTCGGCGTCGTTCCACGACGCCAGGATCACGACCGGCATCAGCACCACGGTCATCAGGATGAGGACAAGCGCGATGCCGTCCACGCCGACCGCGTAGCGCACGCCGAACTGCGGTATCCACCGGACGCTCTGGTTGAACTGGAAGTCGGGGCCGTTCGGCGAGAACCGCAGCGCCATCGCGATCATGACCCCGAGGGCGGCCAGCGAGAACGCCAGCGCCAGCCGCTTGACGAGATTGTCGCGCGCGCTCCGGGCGGCCGCGCCGGCCGTGGTCGTGCCCGGTACGGCGGCCACCACCACCGCGCCGGCCAGCGGAATCGCGCCGGCGACGGTCAGCCAGGGAAATGAGCTCATGGGATCCGTAGCCTCACCAGGTCTAGATCTTCACCAGCAGGAGCGCGCCGAGGAGCAGCACCGCGCCGACGAACATCGACAGCGCATAGGAGCGCACGAATCCGGTCTGCAGCCTGCGCAGCCTGCCCGAGGTGCCGCCCATCGTGGCGGCCAGCGTATTGACGAGCCCGTCCACGCCGCGGTTGTCGAAGTACACCGACAGCCTGGTCAGCCACTGCCCCGGCCGCATCAGTGCGGACTCGTTGATCGCGTCGCCGTACAGGTCCTTGCGCGCCGCGACGGTGACCAGCCGCCGGCCGGCGCGGTGACCGGGATCTCCTGCCGCCCGTACCTGGCCCACGCGATCGCGATCCCGATCAGCACCAGCGCGAGCGTGGACGAGCCCGGGCACGCTGACCAGACCGTGGAAGGCGGCTGGCTTCCCGATGCCGGGGACGGGCGCGAGGAAATAAGCCAGCCGGTCGTTCACGATCAGGAATGCGCCCGGCCCCGATCGAGCCGACCGCAAGCACGACCATCGGGGCCGTCATCACCGGCCGGCGCCTCGTGCGGATGGGCGTCCGGTTCCCACCGGCGCTCGCCGACGAAGGTCATGAACATCACCCGCGACATGTAGAAGGCGGTGATGCCGGCGCCGAGCACCGCGGCGCAGCCCAGGATGAACCCGGAGGTGCCGCCCTTGCCGAAGGCCGCGTCGATGATGCTGTCCTTGGTGAAGAAGCCGGAGAACGGCGGGATGCCGATGATCGCGAGGTAGCCGAAGAAGAACGTCACGGCGGTGATCGGCATGATCTTGCGCAGGCCGCCGAAGCGGCGCATGTCCACCTCGTCGTTCATCTCGTGCTTGACCGAGCCGGCGCCGAGGAAGAGGCCGGCCTTGAAGAAGCCGTGCGCCAGTAGCTGGGCGATCGCGAACGCGTAGCCGGCCAGCCCGAGGCCGGCCGCGAGCATCATGTAGCCGATCTGGCTCATGGTGGATCCGGCCAGCGCCTTCTTGATGTCGTCCTTGGCGCAGCCGATGATCGCGCCGAAAAGCAGCGTGGCTGCGCCGACGACGGTGACTGCCAGCCGGGCGTCCTGGGACAGGTTGAAGATCGGGCTGGACCGGACGATCAGGTAGACGCCCGCGGTGACCATGGTCGCGGCGTGGATCAGGGCCGACACCGGGGTCGGGCCCTCCATCGCGTCGAGCAGCCAGGACTGGAGCGGAAGCTGCGCGGACTTGCCGCAGGCCCCGAGCAGCAGCAGCAGCCCGAGCGCCGTCAGCGTGCCCTGGCCAGCGCTGCCCGCCGCGTCGAAGACGCCGGCGAAGGACACCGTGCCGAACGTCGCGAACATCAGCATGATCGCCAGGGACAGCCCGGCGTCGCCGACCCGGTTCGCGATGAAGGCCTTCTTGGCTGCCGTCGCGGCGGTGCGCTTGTACTGCCAGAACCCGATGAGCAGGTATGAGGCGAGGCCGACGCCCTCCCAGCCCGCGTAAAGGCCGAGGTAGTTGTCGGCCAGCACCAGCAGCAGCATCGCGGCGAGGAACAGGTTCATGTAGCCGAAGAACCGGCGCCGCTCAGGATCCCCGGCCATGTAGCCGACCGCGAAGATATGGATCAGCGAGCCGACGCCGGTGATCAGCAGCACGAAGCAGATCGACAGCGGATCCAGCAGCAGGCCGATGGTCACGTGGAACCGGCCGACGTCGATCCAGGTGAACAGGGTCATGTCGCGGCTGCGCTGGCCGCCGGGTAGCCGAGCATGGCGATGAAAGCGAACATGCCGTAGCCGAAGGCGGCGACCGGCATGGCGACGCCGAGCAGGTGCCCCCAGGCGTTCGTGCGCTTGCCGCCGAGCAGCAGGATCGCGGCACCTGCCAGCGGGAACGCCAGCAGCAGCCACGCGGCGTGCTGGACGCCGACCGCAGGCAGGGTCGTGAACACCGCCGCCGGCGGCGCGTGCCCGCCCGCAACTGAGCCTGTCACTGGCTAGCCCCTCTGCAACGCTGGCCCGGCGGGACGCAGCGCCCTCCGGGAGGACAGCCCCACGGCCCCGACGGCCCGGAGCCCTCGGGTCAATATTTCAGCAGGTTCGCGTCGTCAACGGACGCTGACCTGCGAGTACGGAAGATCGACGTCAGGATCGCCAGCCCGACGACTACCTCGGCGGCGGCGACCACCATGACGAAGAAGGCGATGACCTGGCCGTCCAGGTTCCCGTGCATCCGGGCGAAGGCGACGAACGCGAGGTTCACCGCGTTCAGCATCAGCTCGACGCACATGAAGATGACGATGGCGTTCCGCCGGACCAGCACGCCCACCGCGCCGATCACGAACAGGATCACCGCCAGCGCCACGTAGTGCGCGGGGCTTACCACCGCTCCTCCTCGTCGCTGGCGTCCGCTGGCTTGCCGCCGGGCGGCGGTGCCTCGCCCGCGTCCCGGCCCGGCCGCCGCGTCCGGCCCGGCCTGGCCCGGTTCGGCGCGGCCGGCCAGCACGGCGGCAGGCTCGGCGCTGCCGGTCACGGAGGCCGGCCCGGTGCTGCCGGTCACGGTCGCGGCGACCGACAGCTGGGCGTGGCTGCCGTCGGGCAGCAGGGCCGGCATGTCGACGGCGTTGTGCCGCGCGTAGGTGCCTGGCCCGGGCAGCGGGGCCGGGCGGCCGCCGGACGTGCGGCGGACGGACAGGTCCCGCTGGGTCGGCTTCGGGCTGGTCCGCTCCCGGTGCGCGAGCACCATCGCGCCGAGCGCCGCGGTGATCAGCAGGGCGCTCGTCACCTCGAACGGGAAAACGTACTTGGTGAAGATGAGGGCAGCGATGCCGCTGATGTTCGTCGAACCGAAATTCGAGCCGGTCGCCGCGGCCGGGCCGATGACCGCCTGCCCGACGATGAGGCTCAGCAGCACCAGCAGCCCGATCCCGGCGATGCCGGCCGCCAGCCGCTGGCCCTTGATGGTCTCCGTGACCGAGTCCGCCGAGGTCACGCCGACGATCATCAGCACGAACAGGAAGATCATCAGCACCGCGCCGGTGTAGACGATCACCTGGACGAAGGCGAGGAACGGCGCTCCCTGCATCGCGTACAAGATGGCCAGCGAAAGCATCACGACCGCGAGCAGCACCGCGCAGTGCACGGCCTTCCTGGCCAGGACGAGGCCGAGGGCAGCGGCGACGGAGACGATCGCGAGCACCCAGAACGTGAATTCCTGGGTGGTTGCCGCGGCTCCGGCGGCGAGCAGCACGGGGTGATTCACTGGTCCGCTCCGCCGGCGTCCTCGTCAGCAGGCTGGTCGGCTCCGGCCGCCCCGGAGCCGCCGAGCTTGTAGTAGTCCACCTCGGTGTCGCCGAGCCGCATCGGGTGCGGCGGGGCCTCCATCCCCGGCAGCAGCGGCACGACAAGCTGCTCCTTGGTCCAGATCAGGCTCTCCCTGCTGTCATCCGCGAGCTCGTATTCGTTCGTCATGGTCAGCGCCCGGGTCGGGCACGCCTCGACGCACAGGCCGCAGAGTATGCAGCGCAGGTAGTTGATCTGGTAGACCCGGCCGTACCGTTCCCCCGGGGAGTACCGGCCGTCCTCGGTGTTGTCGGCGCCTTCGACGAAGATGGCGTCGGCGGGGCAGGCCCAGGCACAGAGCTCGCAGCCGATGCACTTCTCCAGGCCGTCCGGCCAGCGGTTGAGCTGATGCCGCCCGTGGAACCTGGGCGCGGTGGGCTTTTTCTCCTCGGGATAGTAAACGGTGTCGACCTTCTGGAACATCTGCCGGAAGGTGACGCCGAAGCCCTTGATCGGGTTGAGGAAGTCAAGCACCGGTGACCTCCTTCGCTGTGTCGGCCACGGTGGCCGGGCCGGCGCTGCCGGGGGCGACGGCGGCAGGCTCGGCTGACGTGCCTACCGTCACGCCGACGCCGCGGTAGTGCGGCAGGTCCATCGGCGGCACCGGGAAGGCACCGGTCCCGCCGTCTGGCCGGGCGGCCGCCGCGTCGGCCGCGTCCTCGGCCGCGCTGGCCCGCTCCGCCCGCGCCGCGGCGACCTCCCCGGCCAGCAGGAGCGCTATCAGCGCCACCACGATCGCGCCGGCCACCAGGTAGACCGCGATGCTGCCGCCGTGCTGGCGCCACACCCGCATGGTCGCCACGATCAGCGTCCAGGCCAGCGCGCTGGGGATCAGCACCTTCCAGCCCAGCTTCATCAGCTGGTCGTAGCGGATCCTGGGCAGCGAGCCGCGGAGCCAGATGAAGAAGAAGAGCAGCAGCACGATCTTGCCGAGGAACCACAGCAGCGGCCACCAGCCGCTGTTGGCGCCGGACCATACGGTAATCGGCCACGGTGCCCGCCAGCCGCCGAGGAACAGCGTCGCGGCCAGCCCGGACACCGTGATCATGTTGATGTACTCGGCCAGGTAAAACAGCGCGAACTTGAGCGAGCTGTACTCAGTGTGGAAGCCGCCGACCAGTTCGCCCTCGCCCTCGGGCAGGTCGAACGGCAGCCGGTTGGTCTCGCCGACCATCGTGATCAGGTAGAGCACGAAGGACGGCAGCAGGAGCACGGAGAACCAGGACGGGTAGTGCAGGATCACCCCGCCAACGTGCAGCGGGGCGCCGTTCGCCTGCTGCTGGACGATGGCGGTGGTCGACAGCGAGTGCGCGTAGAGGAACACCGGGACGAAGGCCAGCCCCATCGCGATCTCGTAGCTGATCACCTGGGCCGACGAGCGGAGGGCGCCGAGCAGCGAGTACGGCGACGCGGACGCCCAGCCGGCCAGCACGATGCCGTACACGGCCATCGAGCTCATCGCGAGCACGAGCAGCACGGCGACCGGCAGGTCGGCGAGCTGCAGCGGGGTGTGGTGGTGGAAGATCGAGACGATCGGCCCGAACGGGATGATCGCGAAGCTGATGAAGGCGGGGATCAGCGCGATGGCGGGCGCGATCACGAACAGCAGCTTGTCCACGCCGCGCGGGACGATGTCTTCCTTGAGCGGCAGCTTGAGGCCGTCCATCAGGGACTGCAGCAGGCCGAACTTCCCGGCCCGGTTCGGCCCGGGGCGGGACTGCATCCGGCCGATCACCCGCCGCTCGGCCCAGATCGTCAGCAGCGTTGTGATCATCAGGAACGCGAAGATGACCAGCACCTTGAGCGCGATCAGCCACCAGGGGTCGTGGCCGAAGCTGGACAGCGTGGGATCGGCCGCGGCGATCGCGCGCGGCTGCGCCGCGGACGTCATGGCCGTCATTCCGCCCTCCTCACCGTCACCAGGCTGCCGTGGCCCGCGCCGAGCTCGCTGCGCACCGCGCAGCCGGCCGAGTTGGCGGGCAGCCAGACGACCCGGTCGGGCATGTCCGCGGTCCGAACAGGAACGGTGACCGCACCGCGGACAGTGGCCACGGTGACCTTATCGCCATCGGCCGTGCCGGCCTCAGCCGCGGTCACCGCGGACATGACCGCGACCGCGGCGCGCGCTGTTCCGGCCAGGTTGGGCTCGCCGTCCTGGAGCCGGCCGGCGTCAAGCAGCTGATGCCAGCTGGCGAGTATCGCGGCGCCCGGGCCGGGGTGGCTACGGCCCAGCTGGCTGATCTGCCCGCTCACCGCCGCCTGGGGCACGGCAGGCCCGGGCTGCGCCTGGCCGGACTGCGGGCCGGCCGCGGCTGCGGCCGGCGCGAGCGCCGCGAGCTCGGCGCGGGCCGCAGCGGCGGACGGCAGCCCGAGATGGATGTCCATCTCGTCGGCGATCTCGCCGAGTACCTGCAGGTCGGACTGGACGGCTGGGACCTGGAGGGCCGGGCCGAACGAGCCGGGCCTGCCCTCCCAGTTCAGGAAGGTCCCGGCCTTCTCGGCGACCGCGGCTACCGGCAGCACGACGTCGGCCCGGTCGGTGACCGCGCTGGCCCGCAGCTCCAGGCTGACGATGAATCCGGTGGCCGCCATGGCATCGAGCGCCGCGGCCGGGTCGGGCAGGTCAGCGGGGTCGACGCCGGCGACGACCAGGGCATCGATCTCGCCTGCCGCCGCGGCGGCGAGGATCTGCGCGGTGTCCCGCCCGGGCTCGGCGGGCAGTGAGCCCACCCCCCAGGCCCTGGCCACCTCGGCGCGCGCGGCCGGGTCGGTGACCTGGCGGCCGCCGGGCAGCAGGCCGGGCAGCGCGCCGGCCTCGATCGCGCCGCGCTCACCGGCCCGGCGCGGTACCCAGGCCAGCCTGGCGCCGGTGACCTCGGCCAGTCGCGCCGCGGCGGACAGCGCGCCGGGCACCTCGGCCAGCCGCTCGCCGGCCAGGATGATCGCGCCCTCGAAGCGCAGGGCGGCAGCGGCAGCGCGGGCTGACCCGGCAACGTCGCCGGCCCTGCCTGCGCCGGCCGTGCCGGAGTCCGGCCCGGCCGGGTCAGGGCCGCCGCCGGAGCCGGCGGCGGCGAAGTCAGCCGCCAGATCGGTGAGCGCCTCGGCCTCGGCACCCGGCACGGTCGGCAGCAGCACGCCGGACAGCCCGCCGAGGCCGGGACTGGCCAGCGCGGCGAGCGAGTAGATGGCGAGCCCGCGCCTGCGTACCGCCTTGCGGAGCCGCAGGAACACGATCGGTGACTCGTCTTCCGGCTCGAACCCGGCCAGCAGCACGGCCGGGGCGCGCTCCAGGTCGGCGTAACTCACGCTGATCCCGCGGCCGGCCACCTCGGCGGCCAGGAACTGGGCCTCCTCGGCCGAATGCGGGCGGGCCCGCAGGTCGATGTCGTTGCTGCCCAGCGCCAGCCTGGCGAACTTCGCGTAGGCGTAGGCGTCCTCCATGGTGAGGCGCCCTCCGGTCAGCACGCCTGCCCGGCCGCGGGCGGCCTGCAGGCCGCTGGCCGCGGCAGCGACCGCGGCCGGCCAGGAAGCCGCCTCGAGCACCCCGTCGGAGTTGCGGACCAGCGGGGTGGCCAGGCGGTCGGGCTGGGTGGCATAGGTGAATGCCCAGCGGCCCTTGTCGCAGTTCCATTCCTCGTTCACCAGCGGGTCGTTGCCGGCCAGCCGGCGGGTGACCGCGCCGCGGCGATGGTCGGTGCGCTGCCGGCAGCCGGCCGCGCAGTGCTCGCAGACGCTCGGCGTCGACACCAGGTCGTAGGGCCTGGCCCGGAACCGGTAGGAAGCGCCGGTCAGCGCGCCGACCGGGCAGATCTGCACCGTGTTGCCGGAAAAGTACGAGTCGAACGGCACGCCGTCGGCGATGCCGACCTGCTCGCTTGGCCCCCGGTCGAGCAGCTCGATCAGCGGATCCCCGGCTACCTGGTCGGCGAACCTGGTACAGCGGGCGCACTGCACGCAGCGTTCCCGGTCGAGCAGCACCTGGGCGGACAGCGGCACCGGCTTGGCGAAGTCGCGCTTGATGCCGGTGAACCTGGTCTCGCCCCGGCCGGAGGACATCGCCTGGTTCTGCAGCGGGCACTCGCCGCCCTTGTCGCACATCGGGCAGTCCAGCGGGTGGTTGACGAGCAGCATCTCCATCACGCCGCGCTGCGCCTTCTCCGCGACCTCCGAGGTCAGCTGGGTGCGGACGACCATGCCGTCGGTGCAGGCGGTGGTGCAGGACGCCGGGGGCTTGGGCTGCCCCTCGATGTGCACGAGACACTGCCGGCACGCGCCGACCGGATCGAGCAGCGGGTGGTCGCAGAACCGGGGGATCTGGATGCCGAGCAGCTCGGCGGCGCGGATCACCAGGGTGCCCTTCGGCACGGTGATCTCGAAGCCGTCAATGGTGACGGTAACGCCGTCGGCCGGCCTGGCCAGCGCTCCCGGCGTGTCCGCATTCGCCTGGATGGTCATGCAAGCTCCCGGACGAACAGGGTGGATTCGGCCGGATCGAACGGGCAGCCGCCACGGGTCTGGTGCTCGATGTACTCGTCCCTGAACTGCTTGATCGACGAGATGACCGGCATGGCCGCGGCGTCGCCGAGCGCGCAGAACGCGCGGCCAACTATGTTGTCGCAGATGTCGAGCAGCTTCTCCAGGTCTGCCTCGCTGCCCTCGCCGCGCTCGAGCTGCTCGAGTACCTGCACCAGCCAGTAGGTGCCCTCCCGGCACGGCGTGCACTTGCCGCAGGACTCATGCCGGTAGAACTCGGTCCAGCGCAGCACCACGCGGAGCACGCAGGTGCTGTCGTCGAAAATCTGCAGCGACCGGGTGCCGAGCATGGATCCGGCGGCGGCCACCGACTCGTAATCCAGCGGCACGTCAAGGTGCTCGGCGGTGAACAGCGGCGTGGATGACCCGCCTGGGGTCCAGAACTTCAGCGCGTGCCCGGCCCGGATGCCGCCGGACAGGTCGAGCAGCTCGCGGAGCGTGGTGCCGAGCGGTGCCTCGTACTGACCGGGCGTGGTGACGTGACCGGAGAGCGAGAAGATCCCGAAGCCCTTGGATTTCTCGGTTCCGAACGCCGCGAAGTCGCTGGCGCCGTTGCTGATGATGTACGGAATGCTGGCGATCGACTCGACATTGTTGACCACTGTCGGGCAGGCGTAAAGGCCAGCGATCGCCGGAAACGGCGGCTTCAGCCTGGGCTGGCCGCGGAACCCCTCGAGCGAGTCGAGCAGGGCGGTCTCCTCGCCGCAGATGTACGCGCCGGCGCCGGCGTGCACCACGATATCCAGGTCAAATCCGGAGCCGAGTATGTCGCTGCCCAGGTAGCCGGCAGCGCAGGCCTCGGCGACCGCATGATGCAGCCGCCTGATCACGTGCAGCACCTCGCCGCGCACGTAGATGAACGCCTTGTCGGCCCTGATCGCGTAACAGGCGATGATGATTCCCTCGATCAGGGCCTGCGGGTTGGCGAGCATGGTCGGGACGTCCTTGCATGCGCCCGGCTCGGATTCGTCCGCGTTCAGCACCAGGTAGTGCGGCTTCCCGTCGCCCTGCGGGATGAATCCCCATTTCATGCCGGTGGGGAAGCCCGCACCGCCGCGCCCGCGCAGCCCGGAGTCCTTCGTCATCTGGACGAGCTCGTCCGGGTCCATCCCGAGCGCCTTCGGCAGCGCCCGGTATCCGCCGTCGCGGCGGTACGCGTCGATAGTGAACGAGTCTGGCTCGTCCCACCGGGCAGTCAGCTCGGGCGTGAGCACTGAGGTCATGACGGCCCTCCATCTGGCGCCCAGCCATGCTCTTTCGCGATCCGCAGCCCGGCCAGGCTGGCGTGGCCGGCCGTGTGGCCGCCGGTGGCCTGGTCATCAGGGAAGCCGGCCAGGATGCGGGACGCCTGCCGCCAGTTGCACAGCCGCGGCGCCCCCCGGGACGGCGCGATGTCCTCGCCCGCCCGGAGCCCGTCGACCAGGTCCCGGGCACGCTGCGGTGTCATGTCGTCGAAAAACTCCCAGTTGACCATCATCACCGGTGCGTAGTCGCAGGCGGCGTTGCATTCCACGTGCTCGATCGTGACCTTGCCGTCGGGCGTCGTCTCGTCGTTGCCGATGCCGAGGTGCCGCTGCAGGTCGGCGAAGATGGCGTCGCCCCCCATGACCGCGCACAGCGCGTTCGTGCAGACGCCGACGTGGTACTCGCCGACCGGCCGCCGCTTGAACATGGTGTAGAAGCTCACGACCGCGGTCACCTCGGCCTCGGTCAGGTCGAGCTGGCCGGCGCAGAACTCGACGCCGTCGTCCGAGACGTAACCTTCCTCGGCCTGCACCAGGTGCAGCAATGGCAGCAGCGCCGACCGGGATCGCGGATAACGGCCGATGATCTCGGCGGCATCCACCGCCAGCCTGGCGCGCTGTTCGTCGCTGAGCGCCATTACCGGTCCACCCCTCCCATCACCGGGTCGGTGGTAGCTATCGCTGAGATGACGTCGGCGAGCATGCCGCCCTCGCACATCGCGGGCAGCGCCTGCAGGTTGGCGAACGACGGATCCCGGAAGTGAATGCGGTACGGCCGGGTGCCGCCGTCGCTGACCGCGTGGCAGCCCAGCTCGCCCCTGGGTGACTCTATCGCCGCGTAGACCTGGCCGGCCGGCACCCGGAAGCCCTCGGTGACCAGCTTGAAGTGATGGATCAGCGCCTCCATGGACTGGCCCATGATGTGCTTGATGTGATCGGGCGAGTTGCCGAGCCCGTCCGGGCCGAGGGCCAGCTGCGCGGGCCAGCCGATCTTGGCGTCAGCGATCATGACCCGGTCATCGGCAGGCCGGCGGGCGGCCAGCCGGTCCGCGCACTGCTCGATGATCCGCAGGGACTGATCCATCTCGTCCATCCGGACCAGGTAGCGGCCATAGGCGTCGCAGGTGTGCTGTACCGGCACGTCGAAGTCGTAGGTCTCGTACCCGCAGTACGGCTGGGATCTCCGCAAGTCCCAGGGCAGCCCGGTGGACCGGAGCACCGGCCCGGTCACGCCGAGCGTCATGCAGCCGGCCAGGTCGAGGTAGGCGATGTCCTTCGTCCTGGCCAGGTAGACCGGGTTGGCGTCGAGCAGCTTGCGCATATCGCCGAGCAGCCCGGGCATCACGCCGACGAATTCCCTGATCTTCTCGATGGCGCCGGACGGCAGGTCCTGGGACACCCCGCCCGGCCGGATGTAGGCGTGATTCATCCGCAGACCGGTGATCAGCTCGAACAGGTCGAGTACCTTCTCCCGCTCGCGGAGCCCGTTCAGCAGGACCGTGGTGGCGCCGAGCTCGAGGCCGAACGTCGCGATTCCCATCAGGTGCGAGGAGATCCGGTTCAGCTCCATCATCAGCACCCGGATGACCGAGGCGCGCGCCGGGACGGCGTCGGTGATGCCGAGCAGCTTCTCGGTGGCCAGGCAGAAGGCGGTCTCGTTGAACAGCGGCGCGAGATAGTCCATCCGGGTGCAGAACGTGACGCCCTGCGTCCAGGTGCGGACCTCCATGTTCTTCTCGATACCGGTGTGCAGGTAGCCGACGACCGGGCGGAGCTCCGTCACCGTCTCGCCGTCCAGCGTCAGGATCAGCCGGAGCACCCCGTGCGTGGAAGGGTGCTGCGGGCCCATGTTGACGACCAGGCGTTCCTCGCCTGTCCTGTCCCCGGACGCGTCGGCGGCGGCGACGACCTCGTCCCAGTCCTGGCCGCCCACGTTGTAGACGCGGCCTTCCGCCTCGGCATCTGCGCGCGAGGTCATTCGTACGCCCTTCGCTCGTCCGGTGGCGGCACCGTGGCGCCGCGGTACTCGACCGGGATGCCGCCCAGCGGGTAGTCCTTCCGCTGCGGGTGGCCCTTCCAGTCGTCGGGCATCTCGATCCTGGTCAGCGCCGGATGGCCGTCGAAGATGATCCCGAAGAAATCCCAGGTCTCCCGCTCGTGCCAGTCGCAGGTCGGGTACACCCGCACCATAGTCGGCAGGTGCGGGTCGGCGTCCGCCGCGGCGGCCTCAAGCCGCAGCCGCCGGTTGTGGGTGAGCGATACCAGGTGGTAGACGGCATGCAGCTCACGGCCGCGGTCGGCGGGGTAGTGCACGCCGGATACCCCGGTGCACAGCTCGAAGGCGAGCGCGGGGTCGTCCCGCAGCCGGGCCGCCACCGTCGTCAGGTGCGCCGGGGTGACCTCGAACGTGAGCTCACCGCGGTCGGCCACCACGCGCTCGATCGCCTCGTCGAACTGCAGGCCAGCCGCCTCGAGGCTGCGGCCGAGGGCGTCAGCCAGGTCATCGAAGTACGAGCCATAGGGCCGCGGGGTGGACAGCGCAGGCGGCCTGCGGACTATCAGCCCGCCGTAGCCGGACGTGTCCCCTGTCGTCTCGGTGCCGAACATGCCGGTCCGCGCGACCTGCTCGGACAGCCGCTCGCGGCCTGCCAGCGCCGCCTCGTCCGGCGGATTCGGCTTCGGGTCGGCCGGCGTCTCGTCGCTCACCGGCGTCCTCCGGGCTGCGCGTCGTCCGGCTGGCCAAGCCCCGCGGCCAGCGGCAGCCGCCGGAGCCTGGCCTGCTCGAGCTGCTCGACCTGGCGCTCCCTGTGCACGCCGAGCTTCATGTTCTGGATCTTGTCGTGCAGCTTGAGTATCGAGTCGAGCAGCATTTCCGGGCGCGGCGGGCAGCCGGGCAGGTAGATATCCACCGGGACGATATGGTCGACGCCCTGCACGATCGCGTAGTTGTTGAACATGCCGCCGCTTGACGCGCAGACGCCCATCGAGATGACCCACTTAGGCTCGGCCATCTGGTCATAGATCTGCCGGAGCACCGGCGCCATCTTCTGGCTGACCCGGCCGGCCACGATCATCAGGTCGGCCTGCCGCGGCGTGTTCGACGCCCGCTCCATCCCGAACCTGGCCAGGTCGTGCCGGGGGCCGCCGGTGGAGATCAGCTCCATCGCGCAGCAGGCCAGCCCGAAGGTGGCCGGCCAGACCGAGCTCTTGCGCGCGTACCCGGCAACCTTCTCGACCGTGGTGAGCAGGATCCCGCTCGGCAGCTTCTCTTCCAGGCCCATGGCTAGTCCCACTCCAGACCGCCGCGCCGCCAGACGTAGGCGTACGCGACGAGAACCGCGGCGATGAAGGTCACCATCTCGATCAGCCCGAACACCCCGAGCCGGTCGAACGCGACCGCCCACGGGTACAGGAAGATGATCTCGATGTCGAAGACGATGAAGAGCATCGCCGTCAGGTAGTACTTGACGGGGAACCTGATGGCGCTTGGCTGCCTGGTCGGCTCGATGCCGCACTCGTACGCCTCGAGCTTGGCCCGGTTCCACCGCTTGGGGCCCGCCAGCGCGCCCATCACGAGCGAGAAGACGGCGAAGACGGCGGCCAGCGCCGCGAGCACCAGGATGGGGACGTACAAGCTCAAGCTCATCGTCCTCATCACCTCCTTCAGCCTGCTGCCGGAACAATCGTCCCTGGCAGCACCGTCTCGTGCGGCTAGGCCGCCGGCGTCATCTTAGACACTGCGTTGATCAGCCGGTCGACCGCGTCACCGCCGCGGGTCTCGGTCAGGTTTCCCAGCAGCTTCATGGTGAGCCGCATGACAGCCGGGCGCTTCACGCCGTGCCTGGTCGCGAACTTCATGAACCCGGGGTGGCCGATCAGCCGGACGAATGTGCGGGCCAGCGTGTAGTAGCCGCCGTAGGCATCCTGCAGGGCCGCCGGGTAGCCGCGCAGCGCGGTCTCCGCGCTCGCCGCCGTCGGCCGGGCAAGCGCCTGGGCGATGACCCGGGCGGCGATCTCGCCGGATTCCAGCGCGTACGCAATGCCCTCGCCGTTGAACGGGTTGATCATCCCGCCCGCGTCGCCGGCCAGCAGCAGCCCCCTGGTGTAATGCGGGGTCCGGTTGAAGCCCATCGGCAGCGCCGCGCCGCGGACCGGCGCGGTCCTGTTCTCCTCGCGCAGGCCCCACTCGGCAGGCATGGCGGCAAGCCAGCGGCGCAGCAGCTCGCGGTAGTCGATGTGGCCGAACGCCGCGCTCGTGTTCAGCAGTCCGAGGCCGACGTTGCTCGTTCCGTCGCCCATGCCGAAGATCCAGCCGTAGCCGGGCAGCAGCGAGCTGCCGTCCCAGAGGTCCAGCCATGCCTCCAGATAGTCGTCATCGTGCCGCGGGCTGGTGTAGTAGGTGCGCACCGCGACGCCGATCGGCCGGTCGTCCCGGCGTTCCAACCCCAGCGAAACGGACAGTCGCGACGAGTTGCCGTCAGCGGCCACGACGAGCCTGCCACGATATATCCGTTTATCATCTGGAGCTTTTGATTTTCCGGTCACTGACCCGCGCGCAGCGTCCTCCGGGTGAGCATCCCTGGCCGTGACGCCGATGATCCGGCCGGTCCGGTCGTCGAGCAACGGGCCGGTGACGTTCACGCCCTCAAGCAGCCGGGCGCCCGCCTTCTCCGCGTGCCTGGCGAGGATCTCGTCGAAGTCGAGCCGGGTCCGCACCATCCCGAAGCCGGGGTAGCTGGACAGGTCCGGCCACGGCACCTCGATCCGGCCGCCGCCGCCGATGATCCGCAGGCCCTTGTTCCGCGGCCAGCCGCCAGCCTCATCGATCGGCACGCCCATCGCGGCCAGTGCCTTGACCGCCCGCGGGGTGAGGCCGTCGCCGCAGACCTTCTCCCTGGGAAACCTGGTCTTCTCCAGCACCAGCACATCCAGCCCGGAGGTCGCCAGGTAATAGGCCACCGCTGAGCCCGCCGGGCCCGCGCCGACGACGATGACGTCGGCTGACTCGCCGTCCCTGGCGGAACTGCCGCCGCTCGCGGCACGGCGCGCGCGCACAGGCTCGCTGGCCGAACTGATGTCACGCGATGCCATGTCCGGAGCGTCAGCGAGGGGTACTTGCTCGGTCACTGACCCGTCCTGACTATCTTGTGAACAGCTTCACAAGTGCTTAAGCACGCAGTCTAATACCTACTCCGCCGGCGGCCCCGAGTCGGCCCTCCGGCCGCAGCCTGCGCTTGCCGCCGCCGCGCTCAGGCCGGCTTCCGCGCGGTATGCAGGGCGACTACCCCCATCGTCAGGTTCCGCCAGCCCACGGCCGACCAGCCGGCCGCGCCGATCCGCCGGGCGAGTTCCGGCTGGGCCGGCCAGCCGGCGATCGACTCGGCCAGGTACTCATAAGCGGCGGGATTCCCGGACAGCCGCCGGGCGACGGCCGGCAGCACGGTGGCCAGATAGCGCTCGTACGCCGCGTCCGCGGCCGGCCAGGGGAGATGCCCGAACTCGCAGACGACGAGCCTGCCGCCCGGCTTGGTGACCCGGAGCAGTTCGGCGAGCCCGGCGCCGGGATCGGCGAGATTCCGCAGGCCGAAGGAGATCGTCACCGCATCGAAGGAACCAGCAAGGAACGGCAGCGCCAGCGCGTCGCCGGCCGCGAACGCGACCGAGCGCCGGCCTGCGCGCTCCCACCTGCAGCATGCCGAGCGAGAAGTCGCAGGCGACGCAGCGCGCGCCGGCCCCGGTGAAGGCCCGGGACGAGGTTCCGGTGCCCGCGGCGAGATCGAGCACCAGGTCCCCGGCGGCGGCGCCGACCGCTCTGGCCACCACCTGGCGCCAGCGCCGGTCCTGGCCGAGCGACAGCACATCATTGAGCAGGTCGTAGCGCTCAGCGACCAGGTCGAACATCGCGGCGACCTCGCCGGGGCGCTTGTCGAGCTTCGCGCGGGTCATCCGCCCAGCCTGGCACAGCTCAGTGGCGCGGCTCCCTGGCGCGCCGGGGTACGGATAGCAGCGCCGGCCGGGAAGAGGCCCTCCTGGTGCTTAGCGCGCAGCCCGGCGGCCCTGGCCGGGCCGGTGCCTGAGGATCATCCGGCCGTAGGTCACGAGATCGACCGAGTAGCGCTTCCAGAGCCGCCGCGGCTCCCGGAACAGCCGGTAGGCCCAGCCCAGCCGCATCCGGTTTATCCACCTCGGATACCAGTAGACCCGCTCGGCCAGGTGATCCAGGTAGCTGCCGCCAGTAATGATCACCGGCACGTCCAGCAGGCCGGCCACCTCCCAGACCCAGTCCTGCTGCATCGGCGTCGGGATCGAGACGTGCAGGATGTCAGGCTGGGCGGCGTTGATGGTCTTGACCATCATCTCGACGTCGGCCTCGTCATAGCGTCCCGGGTGGCCCCGCGCTACGTCCCAGAAGCCGTGCAGCGTCCCGGCAATGGGCAGTCCGGGGAACGCGGCGACGAGGTTCTCCGCGGCCTGCTCCGGGATGCCCTCGCCGCAGCCGAACAGGAAGTTGGCGAAACCGTCACTGGCGGACAGCTCGAAGACCTTCGGGCAGATGTCATCGTTGCCCTGCCGGTCCGGGACGGGCAGGCCGAGCGCGCGGCCGCCGAGCACGATTCCCCAGCCGTCCGGGAGCACCACGTCGAACCCGTTCATCTTGGCCACCAGGCCAGGGGTCCGGTGCCCGCGGACGACGTAGTCCGGATTGATGAACGAGACGGTCAGCCGCGAGCGGGTCCGGACGGCTTCCCGCACCGCCCCGACGAAGTCCGCGTCCGATATGCAGGACAGGCCGATGCCGAGGAAGTCGCGCTTCCCCGCCCGGTAACCTTCGCCGAGTTCCTTCGACAGGGCCTGCGGCAGCCCGGGCGCGCTCGCCCCGGCACCGGAACCTTCCCGGTCCGGCCGCAGGGCGGCGGCCTGGCCGCCCGCCTGATGGGCTTCCGGCGCCTGGCCGTTGGCGCGCTGGCCGGTAGCGCCGTGGATGCTGGCGCCCTGGCGGCCGGCTGGCCGGCCGTTGGCCGCCGGATCCTCGGTGGCCCTCACAACAGCCCCTCCGATGCCAGCAGCTCGCGGAGACCAGCCTTGAGGTCATATTCGGGCCGCCAGCCGGTGGCCGCCTTCAGCCGGGCCGGATCGGCGATGAGGTGCCCGTCGTCGGCACGCCTGCGTTCCGGCTCCTCCCGCACGTCGAGCGGCTCGCCGCGAATTGCCTCAATGGCGGCCAGCACGTCGGCAATGGTGGTGCCGACGCCCGTTCCGACGTTGAAGACGTCGAAGCCGTCCCCGGCAGCCGTCGCCGCGACGGCCTTTGCCGTGTCGGTGACGAAAATGAGATCGCGCTGCGGCCAGAGATTCCCCAGTCGGATCACCTGGCCCGCCCGCATGGCCGCCATGACGGCGGGCAGCACGTGCGGGTTGGTCTCCCTGGGGCCGTAGGTGTTGAACAGCCGGGCCACGACCGCGCGGACATCCGGCCTGTCGTCATGGAACCGGGCCATGATCTGCTCGCCCATCCACTTCGAGATGCCGTAGATCTCGTCCGGCCTGGGCGGCGCCGTCTCCGGCCAGCGCTCGTCGCCGAAGCCGTAGATCGCGCCGCTGGACGGGAAGACGAAGCTCTGCAGCGGCGCCTGCCGGACTGCCCTGATCACGGCGTCCAGGCCGAGCACGTTGACGTCGAGCGCCTCCTGCGGATGGGCATTGCAGTAGGGGATGAAGTGCAGGGCGGCCATGTGGAAGACGGCATCGGGGCCGAAGTCAGCCACCGGGCGGAGGTCGGCCTCGCTCCGGATGTCGGCCTCGAGCACGGTCAGCCGCCCGGTGGCGGCGGCCCGGGCCAGGTGCTCGCGCCTGCCGAGGGCGAAGTTATCGACGACCAGCACGCTCGCGCCGGAGTCCAGCAGGAAGTCAACCAGGTGCGAACCGATAAATCCTGCCCCGCCAGTCACAAGTATGCGTTCCACGATCTCGCCGGATTCCTTCCCCAGGTGTCCTCTCGGCGCTCGTAACCTTGCTGGTCAAGCGCTCGCCCCCACACGGATAGGCGGGGTAGCGGCCGATGATACATGCTGCTGCGGCGCGGCTACCAGGCCACGAAGTGCCTCGCGGCCACTGCTGCGATCTGACTCAACGACCGCGTTCTCCGTGAAAAGAACCACAATACCGGACAGGCCAGGGCGCTCGGACCGGTTGGCCGCAATCGAATAGGGAGATACCGAGATGTAATAAGCTAGATCAGGCTCTGAGGGGGGTCGAACGGGTTCGCTTTCACTGCAGGCGACCTATGCTCTTATCTAACTTGACTATCCGTCTACCAGTCGCGGCCGTCGGCCGTCTCGCGCACTGGGGGCTGGGGCGCAGCGTGAGGAGTACTGCAGAATGGCCATCTCGCCAAGGTCGGATTCATTCGAGGTGTCCGACTACGTCGGCATCCTGCGGCGCCGCTGGTGGATAGTGTTCGGCATGGTGTGCCTTGGCACCCTGGCGGCGGCCGCCTATGTCGCCGTGACGCCCAAGAGCTACACGGCAACCTCGAGCGTGCAGGTCGTGCCCAATGCCGCCAACGTCAACAACGTGGCGGGCAGCAGGACTGCCACCGGCCCCACCGTCAACATGGACAACGAGGCGCAAGTCGTCCAGTCCACCACGGTTGCCGCGCAGGCGGGAAAGTACCTGCACAGCACGCGGACCGCCGGGCAGCTCACCAAGCAGGTCAGCGTGGCCGTGCCGGCGAACACCTCGTTTCTCAACATCAGCTGCACGGCCCCGTCAGCGGACGGCGCGCAGGCGTGCGCCCAGGCGTTCGCCCGGGCATACCTGACCGTCCGGCAGACGGCCGCCTTTGACAAGATCGCGAACGAGAGGGCGCAGCTGGAGGCCACCGCGAAGCCGCTGCAGACCCAGGCCATCAAGCTGAAGAGCAAGATCAAGGGCCTGCCGGCGAGCTCAACGGAGCTGGCGATCCTGAAGCCAGAACTAGCGCTCAAGGTCAGCGAGCTTGGCAAGCTCCGGACGAGCATCTCCGCGCTCAGTGCCTCGGTCAACACCAACCCGGGCACCATCTACAGCCCGGCCGCGGTGCCGCAGGCGCCGAGCAACCCCAAGCCGCTGCTCTACATCCCGAGCGGCCTGCTGGTCGGCCTGCTGATCGGCGTCGTGCTGGCGTTCGCCGTGGACCGCCGCGACGACCGGATTCATTCGGCCAGGGACGTCGAGCGCTTCCTTGACCTGCCGGTGCTTTTCAGCCTCCCGCAGAAGCGGCTCAGCCAGCAGGCGACGATCGTGTCGCCGCGGTCAAGGACCGGCCGGGCATTCACCGACCTGGCGCAGGCTGTCGCGGCCGGGCTTGGTGACGGGAATCACGTCATCCTGGTGGCCGGGACCTCGGCCGGCCAGAGCGGCAGCGTGGTCGCGGCCAATCTTGCCGCCACCCTGGCCAGGACCCGGTCCGAGGTGATCCTGGTCTGCGCCGACCTGCGGGACGGGGTGACGGCGCAGCTGCTCGGGGTCGGCGACGGCCGCGGGCTCGCCGAGGTGCTGGCCGGCACGGCCACGGTCAGCGAGGTCGCCCGGCGCCCGGCCGAGGTGGCGCGGCTCCGGGTAATCACTCCGGGCGTGGACACCATGGCGGCGCTTAATCACATGCAACACGATGCGACCAGGCGGATCGTCGCCGAGCTGCAGCGGGACGCGCGGTATGTCGTCATCGAGGCGCAGGCGACCGGCGAGGGCGCCGACACCTTCAGCCTGGCCGAGTTCGCCGACGCGTCCCTGGTGGTGATCGAGGTATCGGCGACCAGGCAGACCGAGGCGGCTGACAGCATCCGGCGGCTGGACCGGATGCGGACCGCGGTGCTCGGCGCGGCGGTGCTGCCCTCGATCCGCGGCAGGTCCAAGGCGGCCGGGCGGACCGCGAAGGCAAGGCCGGAGCCGCGCGCGCCGCAGGCCAAGCCGCGGTCAGGGCCGGGCCAGCAGGCTAAGCCACGGCCAGCCGCCGCCGAGCCGCGGCCGCGGGTGCTGCCCGGCCAGGGCCAGCCGCAGCGGTCCGGTACCGCGGCAGCCACGGCCACGGCGGGCGCCCGCGGCGCAGGCGAGACCTGGCCGCTGCCGCGGGTAACCGTGCCGTCAGCAGTGGAGAAGGGGCCACGGCCAGGGCCGGAGGATCCCGCGGAGAAGGCCGCCGGGGGCAACTGATTATGCAGGCTGGGCTGGAGCCTGCGCCAGGGCGCCATGCGGCAGCAGCCGTCACAGCCCGGACACGGCCATGACGGCGCGGCTGCAGCCGATCCGCCGGGGCGACGGCGCGGCCGGCTACCAGGCCGCCGGTGACCGCGACGGCGCGGCCGGCTACCAGGCCGCCGGTGACTACCCGGCCGCCGGTGACTACCCGGCCTGGGACTACCGGGCCGGGCCAGGCGTCCGGTCCCGAAGGCACCGGCCGGGCGGCCCATCCCGGCGCCCGCGGGCGCCGGGATGCCAGGCGGCGCCCGGTGCGGCGCTGGCTAGCCAGCCATCCCAGCTGGCCGATAACTGCGCTGCTGGCGGGCTACCCGCTGTGGTGGGCGCTCGGCGTGGCCGACTTCATGTGGATCATCCTGGCGGTGCCGATGGCGGCCAGGATGCTGGCCTGGCGCAGGACCGGCAGCCGCAAGATCCGGGTGCCGCCGGGCTTCGGCATCTGGCTGCTGTTCATGATCTGGGTGCTGGCCGGGATCCCGATGCTGTTGCTGACCGCACCGGGGACCGTAGACAGCTCGATCAGCCACCGGGTGATCTCGTTCGCGATCAGGGCGGCCAGCTATGCCGGCGTGACCGTGCTGCTGCTATACGCCGGGAACCTGACCGAGCGCGAACTGCCGCGCCGTAAGCTCGCCTGGCTGCTCGGGCTGGTCGCGCTCTACGCCATCGGCGGCGGTATCGGCGGGGTGCTCGCACCGAACTTCCAGTTCAGCTCGCCCACCTTGCTGCTGATCCCGCACAGCCTGCAGACCAACGTGCAGATCCAGGCCTCCATGCACCCTGGCCTGGCACAGGTGCAGAACGTCTTCGGGACGGCCGGCGGGCAGGGGCGGCCGAAGGCACCGTTCGATTACACCAATGCCTGGGGCAACAGCCTGACGATCCTGCTGCCCTGGCTGATCGTGGCCTGGTGGATGGCCGGGACGCGCAGGCAGCGGCTGATCAGCGGCAGCGCGATGGTGATCGCGCTGGTGCCGCTCGTGTACTCGCTGAACCGGGGCGTGTGGATCGGGGTCGGGCTGGCGGCTTGCTACCTGGCGGTCCGGATGGCCGCCCGCGGCAAGCTTGGCTTGCTGACGGCGATCCTGGCCGGCATCGCCATCGTCGGAGTGGCGGTGCTGGCCACTCCGCTGCATGGCGTCATCAGCCAGCGGCTGCAGAACGGCAAGAGCAACGACCTGCGCGCCACCCTGTCCGCGGTGGCCATGAAAGACGCGCTGGCATCGCCGGTCCTTGGGTACGGCGACACCAGGCAGGAGGTCGGCAGCCCGAGCTCGATCGCGATCGGGCCGACAGCCAACTGCGGGAGCTGCGGCGAGACCCCGGTCGGCGGCAACGGCCAGCTCTGGCTGCTGCTGATCTGCAATGGCATCGTGGGCGCCGCGCTGTACCTGGCCTTCTTCGCGTTCGGGTGCTGGCGGTACTGGCGAGATACCAGCCCGTACGGGATGGCCGGCGTACTGATCCTGCTGCTGTCTTTCGTCTACATGTTCACCTATGTCGCCGTGATCGCCCCGCTCGGCTTCACCATGCTCGCCTACGCGCTGCTCTGGCGCAATGACCTGGCCCGCCAGCTGCAGGCCGGCCAGCCGGCGGACGCGCCGGAAGGCCTGGCCGACCCGGCCGGGCTGCCTGCGTAATGGCACGGCCTTCCGCGAGGCAGGCGCGGGCGCGGCCGGGCCTGACCGCGCGGCAGCAGGCCGGCCAGGACGTGGTGCGGAACGGGCCGGAGCCTGGTCCGGGAGCCGGCCGCGGGCCAGCCGAGCCGGCCTGGGCCGACCATGGGCATGCCGGGCCGGGCTACGATGCGGACCAGGAAGACCCAGGCCAGGAAGACCCAGGCCAGGAAGACCCAGGCCAGGAAGACCCAGGCCAGGAAGATCCTCGCAATGGCGACCCTCGTCCTGACGACCCGGGCACTGGCGGCGCTCGCCCTGACGACCCGGGCACTGGCGGCGCTCGCCCTCACGACCCGGGCACTGGCGACCCGGGCCCTAGCCGTGGCGACCCCGATCATTCGGCAACGGACCTCACCATGCCGCTCCCCATGATCCTTGACCGCGCAGTGCCCGACGACTACGCGGCGCCTGACCGCGCAGCACGCGCGGCCGAGGCGGCAACGGACCAGGCGGCACCAGGCCAGGCGGCAACGGGCAATGCGCCGCCGGGCCGGGCGGCAGCGACCGGGCGCAAGGGGGCCGGGCTAGCGGAGGTCGCGCGCGGCGGGACGCTCAACCTGGCAGGCGCGGCTATCTCCGCGGTCGCGACCCTTGGCGTGACCTTGATCGTGACGAGGCAGTTCAGCAGGCCGGTGGCCGGCGCGTTCTTCGCCGCCACCTCGCTGTTCCTGATCATCGAGGCGGTAGCCAGCCTGGGCGCCTTTACCGGCGCGGTGTACTTCATCGCGCGGCTCCGCTCGCTGGGCGAGGAAGCAAAGATCCCCGGGATCCTGCGCGCCGCGGTCATCCCGGTCATCATCGCTTCGGTGCTGGCCACCGTGCTCATGCTGGTCTTCGCCGGCCCGCTGTCACACATCCTGCTTGACGGTCATCTCGGCCACAACGGGGCCACGCCAAGCGCGGTGGCGAACGCTCTCAGGGCGCTGGCGCTAGCGCTGCCGTTCGCGACCCTGCTTGACACGTTCCTCGGTGCCAGCCGGGGCTATCGCGATATGCACCCCACGGTCATGGTGGACAGGATCGGCCGGTCCATGATCCAGTGCCTGGCGGTGACCGCTGCCGCGGCAGCGGGCAGCGCGGCATTGCTGGCGCCGTTGTGGGCCGTGCCCTATATTCCCGCCGCGGTGGCCGCCTGGCTCTGGTTCCGGCGCATCCGCCGCAGGCGGCCGCCGCGGCGGCGGGTGACGCTGGCCATGCTCACCGGGACGGCCGCCGGGGGCCAGGCTGGCAGCGGACCTGCGGCCAACGGCCAGGCAGCCGCAGCGCGCGCGGAACCGGCGCCGGCCGGCGCCGGGAACGAATCCCCCGGCCGGGCGGCGACCGAGCGCACCGGAGCTGAGCCGCGGGCCGGGTCAAGGATGGACAACAGGCGGCTGGCGAATGCGAGCCCGCGCGGTTTCTGGCGCTTCACCGCACCTCGCGGGCTGGCCACCCTCGCCCAGATCACCATCCAGCGGATCGACATCGTGCTGGTAGCGATCATGATCGGGCCCGGCCGAGGCGGCCATTTACACCGCCGCGACCCGGTTCCTCGTGGTCGGCCAGCTCGGCAACGCGGCCATCAGCATGGCGGCGCAGCCCAGGTTCACCGAAATGTTCACGGTCGGCGACCGGCGCGGGGCGAACATCGTCTATCAGGCGACCACCGCCTGGCTCGTGATCCTGAACTGGCCGCTGTACCTGCTCGCGGTGATCTACGGACCGGAGCTGCTGGCCGTCTTCGGTCATTCTTACCGCGCCGGAGACAGCGTGATGGTGGTCCTCGGGCTGACGATGCTCCTCGCCACCGCGTGCGGCCAGGTGGACATGGTGCTCAACACCACCGGCCGCAGCAGCTGGAGTCTCGCCAACGGGCTGATGGCCGTCGTCATCAACGTCAGCCTCGACCTGTACCTCATTCCCCGGTACGGGATCCTCGGCGCGGCGATCGGCTGGGCGGTGGCGATCGTGATCACCAACCTGACCCCGCTCGCTCAGGTGGCGGCCGTAGTGCGGCTGCACCCGTTCGGCCGGGGCACCTTCATTGCCTGCGCGCTGACGACGGCGAGCTTCGCCGCGGTGCCGCTCGCCGTGCGGGCCGTAGCGGGAGACGGCCTTGTCTTCGCGGCAGCGGCAGTGGCGGCCGGCACCATACTGCTGCTTGCCGGGCTGTGGCGATTCCGGCACCCGCTGGCGCTGGCCTATATGCCCGGCCTGTCATTTATCGACCGGAATACCAGGAATCGCGACGCAGGGGGCCGGTGAGGCACTCTGGCGGTGAAATCGGCGGAATCATTGACAGCACCGCCCGGTCCGCCGCGAAGCGTTCCCGCCTGCGCCGATATCTCCGGTATCATCCGTCATCACAATAGTCAGGCGGTAAGCTACGGGAATAGCTGAGGACGGGGACCGAACGTGACCAAGATCTTGCTTGTCCTGCTCTGGGCAGCCGGAATCGCCGTGATTCTGGCTGTCACGGCGCTGCTCGCCAGGCGCGCCGCGCCGGCCGCGCCCGCAGGATCAGGCCCGGTCACCTCGTCGCCGGCCGGGCGGGCCAGCCGGCATGGCACGCCATCGGCAGGGCGCACCACGGACCGCACATCCGGCCTGCCGCCTGCTTTCGGGAGCGCGGCGAGATTCCTCCTCCTCGTGGTCGCGGGTGCCTTGCTGGTCTATGGCCTGATGGCGCTGCTCGGGCTGCTCGTGGTGCATGGCGGGCCGACTATCGACAAGCCCATTGAGCACTGGACCGTCGTGCACCGGATGCACTCCTGGGCGGCGGTGCAGAACCGGCTCACCAAGATCGGTGACACCTGGACAACCTGGGGCGCCGCGGTGGCTGCCGCGGTCTGCCTTGCGGTGACCTGGCGCCGGAACCGGTGGCTGCCGCCGCTGGCACTGGGCGCAGCGATCGTGGTCGACCACTTCACCACGCTCTACATCCGGCACACCTTCGAGCGCCCAGGGCCGCCTGGCAGCCCGCACGGCACCTTCCCGTCCGGCGGCTGCGACCGCATTATCCTCTTCTACGGGCTGATCGCCTTCCTGCTCTGGTACGAGTTCAGCCGCCAGCGCCGGGCCGGCATCTGGGCAGCCGGTGCCGTGGCCGTGCTGGCTTTCGCCGAGGGATACAGCCGCGGCTACCTGACGCTGCACTGGTTCACCGATATCCTCAGCGGCTGGATCTACGGCAGCCTGCTGCTCCTGGTGTTCGTCATCGCCGTCCGCTATACCGATAGCCGGGCCGGCGGGCCGGGCGGCCCAGGTCTGCACGGCGTGGCCACTGACGCGGCGCGAGAGCCGATCGTCGGCCGCCCGGGGTGACGCGCGGGGCTTACAGCGGCACGCGGCGCAAGGTCACCCGCCAGCGGACCAGGCAGATCGCGAGTTCGAGGCTTGCGCTGGCGGTGGTGGCGGCGGTCGCCGGCCTGGCGACGGCCGCAGCGGCAGTAGCGTCGGCGTGGCACGCGGATGCGGCGGGCCAGAACGGGCCGCGGCCGCGGGCCGCGGCCGGGCTCGGCGGCCACGGCGGGCAGCGGAGCGCGCGGGGGCACTACGGACGGCCGCGGCGAGCGCTGGGCGGCCGATCCCCTGGTGCCCGCGTCCGGCGCCTACCTCGGCGCCTACGTCCAGCCCGCGAGCTACACCTCGCAAGGGCAGATCGACGCGGTCCGCGGCTTCGAGCAGCAACTTGGACACCCGCTCGGCCTGGTGCACGTCTACCACCCGTGGGACTCGCCGTTCCCGTCGGCGGCTGACCGGCACTTCGCCCGCAGCCGCAAGGCGCTGCTGCTCACCTGGGGCGGGACGCCGGATACCAAGACCATCATCGCGGGCGGTTATGACACGCTGATCCGGCAGCGGGCGGAGGCAGTGAAACGCCTGCACCGCCCGATCCTGCTGGAATTCCGGCACGAGATGGACCGGCCGAACCTGCAGTGGGCGATGCATTCCCCGGCCGACTACATCGCCGCTTGGGACCACATCAGGGCCATCTTCACCGCCGTGGGCGCCACGAATGCCAGCTGGGTCTGGTGCCCCACTGCTTACGGATTCACGGTCGGCCGCGCACCGGCCTTTTACCCGGGGAACAAGGAAGTCGACTGGGTATGCGCCGATGCCTACTCGCCGTCGCCGTCGGTACCGCTGAGCACTACGGCCGAGTCCTTCCTGACCTGGGCTTCGCACCATCCCAAGCCGGTCATCATCGGCGAGTTCGGCGTCGGCGGCAACCCGGCCCGGTGGCCCGCCTGGCTAGCCGCGGCGGGCCGGCTGCCCAGGCAAGATCCGCAGATCAAGGCCATGAGCTACTTCAGCGGCGACGGCACCGACAGCAACGGCCGCCCTTATGCGTACTCGATGAGCTCGCACGCCAGGGCCGTCAGGGCGTTCGGCAGGCTGCTGGCCGAGCCGCAGTTCGGCTCCCGGGTTCCGGGGCCCGAGCAGTGAATCCCGCATCGTCACGGACCGCAGCGGTCCCGGCCAGCCAGGACCGGGGCAGCTACCTGCGCGAGATATCCGGCCTGCTGTGGCCGCCGCCGGCCACCGTCACCGTCAGCCGGGCAGCACCAGGCCGGAGGGCCGCGGCTGACCCTGCGCATACCGAGTTCATCGTGCTCCCGGGGCTGCAGCCGGCCCCGGCTGCTTGTCCCGCCCGCGGCCAGGCCCGCCGCGGCCGCGGTGCGCCGCTACGGCGAGCCGGGAGCAAGGACCACCCGGCTGGCGACCAGGGCGCTGTCGCTCGCCCTGGCCACCGGGCTCGGCGGGGCCGTGCTGCGCGGCCGGGTCCGGGTACACGCACCGCCGGGCACCGACACCATCGAGTCGTATCTCACCGAAGCGCTCGGCCGCGATGTCCTGGTCAGCATGCATCTGGGCGAGGCGCGCGCGAACCGCAAGCCAGTACTCCAGCTGCTCACCCCGCGGGGCCAGCCGGCCGGCTTCGCCAAGATCGGCGTCAACCCGCTCACCCGCGAGCTCGTCCGGGCCGAACGTGACGCGCTGGCCCGGCTCGGCCGCGCCAGGCTGGCTGGGCTGACGATACCCGGGGTCCTGCACTACGGTCAGTGGCGCGGCCTTGACGTCCTGGTCCTGGGCACGCTCCCGGTATGGCTGCGCCGCCGGCCGGTCCCGTGGCAACAGGCTCACGGCGGCGATGAGCGAGATCGCCAGCGTCGACGGGCTGCAGCAGGCACCGCTGTCCGGCGGCAGCTACTGGCGACGGCTCACCAGCAGGCTGGCGGCGGCCGACCCCGGCGCTGATCATGATGCCCTGGCCCGGGCGCTTGACACGCTGGCGGCCGACTCGGGCGGCATGCCGCTCGCCTTCGGCGCCTGGCATGGCGACTGGACCCCGTGGAACATGGCGAGTACCGACCGCGGGCTGCTGGTCTGGGACTGGGAGCGCTTCACCCGGGATGTGCCGGCGGGCTTCGATGCCCTGCATTACTGGCTGCAGACCGAGGTCGTGCCAGCCCGCGGCGAGCCCAGGACAGCCGCGTCCGGTTGCGTCGACCGCGCACCGCAGCTGCTCGCGCCGTTCGGGGCCGATCCGGCTGAAGCCCGGCTGACAGCTATCCTGTACCTAGCTGACCTGGCCACCAGGTACCTTACCGACCGGCAGGACAAGGCCGGGGCGAAGCTCGGCCAGGCGGGGGCCTGGCTTATCCCGGCGATCACCGACGCGGTGGCGCGGCGATGAATCGCTGGCAGCTCACAGACAGACTCGGAGGCACGCGCACATGGCTGACGGCTCAACCTTCTCGCCATCGGTCAAACGGGCGGCGCACGGGTTCTCGGTCACGGCCGGGCGGCTCACCTACCGGGCCAGGATGCTCCCCGCCTTCCTGATTGTCGGCGCGCAGCGGTCCGGCACGACCTCCATGTACCGCACGCTCAGCCAGCACCCGGCCGTGGCCAAGGCGGTCTGGCACAAGGGCGTGCATTACTTCGACACCGATTACGCCCGCGGGCCCGGCTGGTATCAGGCCCATTTTCCGCTGCGGGCCCGGGCCCGGCGGGCCACCCGTGACCTGCCCGGCGTGCCGGCCCTGTCACCTTCGAGTCCAGCCCGTACTACATGTTCCACCCGCTGGCCGCCGGGCGGATCGCCCGCGACCTGCCGGGGGTGAAGCTGCTCGTACTGCTGCGTGACCCGGTCGAGCGGGCCTATTCCGCGCATGCCCACGAGCTTGCGCGCGGCTACGAGACCGAGCCTTTCCCGCGGGCACTTGAGCTGGAGCCGAGCCGGCTGGCGGGCGAGGTGGAGCGGATCATGGCAGACCCGGCTTACGTCAGCCTTAGCCACCAGCACCAGGCATACCGGGCTCGCGGCCAGTACGTCGAGCAGCTTGAGCGGCTGGAAGGGCTGTTCGGCCGGGACCGGATTCACGTCGTGGACAGCAGCGACTTCTTCACCGCGCCCGAGCCGGCCTACCAGGCCGTGCTTGAGTTCCTCGACCTGCCGAAGCTGGGTGACCCAGCCTTCGAGCGGCACAACGCGCGGCCGCGCTCGCCCATGCCGGACGAGTTGCGGGCCGAGCTTGACGACCATTTCCGGCCCTACGACGAGCGGCTGGCCAAATGGCTCGGCTGGGAACCGAGCTGGCGGCGGTGACGAGGCCCGTGATGACGAATTCCGCCGCTTCCGCCGCCGACTCGTTTCCGTCGCCATCCCCCGAGCTGACGCTGCCGCGGATGCTCCGGCTCGGCCTGGCTGGCATCGCATCCGACCTGCGCGACCGCCGGCAGGATCCGGCGCTGCGCAAGCGGCCTTCCGTGCACGCGCTTGACCCGCGGCTGCACCGCCCGGTCCTGGTGATTGGCGCGCCGAGATCGGGGACGACATTCCTGGCGGGCTGCATCGGGCGGATGCCCGAGATCTCCTACCATTTCGAGCCGAGGCTCACCAAGGCCGCGGCCCGGTGCGTTTATGACGGGTCATGGGGCGAGCGACGGGCAGCCGCTGTCTTCCGGCTCTCCTACTCCGCGCTGCTGCTCGCGGCGCTCGACGGCGGCCGCCGCTTCAGCGAGAAGAACCCGGAGAACAGCTTCGTGGTCCCGTTCCTCGCGACGGCCCTGCCCGGCGTCAAGTTCGTGCACATCGTCCGGGACGGACGTGATGTCGCCGTCTCGCATGCCGAGCAGCCATGGTTGTCGGCTGCGTCGGCCGGCGCTGGCAGGCGCGGCCGTGGCGGGCAGCTGTGGGGCCCGTATCCGCGCTGGTGGGTTGAGCAGGACCGCCGGGCGGAATTCGTCGCCGTCCCTGACATCGTGCGATCGGCCTGGTGCTGGCGGCGGTTCACCGAGGCTGCGCTGCGCGGGCTGGCCAGCTTGCCGGCGGATCGCAGCATCGAGGTCAGGTACGAGTCGGTCGTCCGCGATCCAGCGGGCACGGCGCGGCTGCTCGCGGACTTCCTCGGCGCCTCGCCGGCCGGGCATCAGGCCGTGGCCGCAGGGCTGGCCGAGGCGAAGCCTGGCTCGGTGGGCCGGTGGCAGTCTGCCCTCACCGCGGAGCAGGCCGGCCAGGTCGAGCAGGAGGCAGGGCAGCTGCTGACCCGGCTCGGCTACCGCTGACCCGGCTCGGCTACCGCTGAGCGGCGCAGTCACCCGCGTAATGGCCTGCCGAGCGGGTTGAAGTAGGGCTGCCTGCCGATAGAGCGGAACGCCTGGATCGCGTTCAGGTCGTTCGTCAGTGAGTACCGGCCGTCGGGCAGCCGCCCGGCTGGATCGCCGTCGAAATAGACCAGCGCCTTGATCTGCGGATCCTGCCGGACGGTCTGCGCTGCGCCGCTGAGCCACTGGGCGCGCTGCGCCGGGCTGTAACTCTGCGGTACCCCGTACTCGCCGATCATGACCGGCTTGGGATGGCGCGCGGCCCAGTCGAGGAACGGCTGTGCCGTGCTGGCGAAGGAGCGATACCCGCCTGGGCCCGGATAGACGTCGGCGCAGACCCAGTCGACCTGCTTATTGCCCGGGTAGAAGGCGGCAGCGTCCCCGGAGGCGAAGCCCTTGGCGGTCGGGCACCACACCCAGGCGACATTGCGGACGTGCTGCTGGGCGAAGATGGCCCGGATATGCTTCCAGGCCGCGATGAAGTCGGCTGGCGAATGCACCTCGGCGCGGAGGTTGGGCCGGTCCATCTCCCAGAGCCACTCGAGAAAAATCCGTTTTCTGGTGGCCTTGATGGCACGGGCCCGCTGCCGGATCCAGCTGTCATAGGTCCCGGCCACGATCGCACGGGGGTCAACGCCGCCCCAGGACAGCAGGAGCGTGCTGCCCTGGCGCATGAATGCCAGGTCGCTGCTGGTCGGGAACGGCTCGAGCCACCGGACGTAGGTGTGCACGATGTCGAACTTGCGGCCGATCTGCCGCTGCAGCGTGTCGACCGCGGCGATGCGGTCGGGCTGGGTGTAGGTGACGGGCTTCACCCATGCGCCGAAGTAGGCACCGTGCGCCGGCGGGACGGGCGCAGTGCGCGGATTGACCGTCGTCGAGGGCTGCGGTGCCGGGTGGTGCCCGCTGCCCTGGCTCCCGGCCGAGCCGCCAGGAGCGGCGGCGGAGCCGCCGGCGCTGCCGGAGCAGCCTGCCAGCACCAGCGCGACCAGCACAGCGACCGCGCTGGCCAGGATCGCTGGAAACTGCCGCGCACCGGACCTGCCCCTGGCGGGGTCAGGCCGTGCTGCTTGTGAACGTCTGGCCAAGGTCAGATCCCGTGCCCCCGGGCGTGCAGCCGGCGCAGCACGGTCTCGCCCGGCACCAGCCCGGTGGCCACGACGAGTGCGAACGGCACCCGGCGTTCGTGCCAGTTGCTGCGCAGCGCCCGGCCCATCCACTTCCAGGAGTCCGAGCGTCGGCCTAGGCAAGCATAGGCGAACGCCAGCTGGCCATAGACCATGGCCGCGCCGGGCCGGCAGCCGGCAATGTCAGGATGCTGGTCCAGCATCCACCGCAGCGCCTCGGCCTTGGTCTCCCACTGCCGGGAGAAATGCGAACCGTCGCCCCAGGCGATCCGGGCCAGCGGCCGGTCCACGTAGACGATCGGGTGACGGCGGGTGGCGCGCAGCACGAGATCCCAGTCCTCGTTATGGCTGCCAGGAATCTCCTCGTCGATCAGCCCGATATCGTTGACCAGGGCGGCCCTGCGGACCAGGAACGTCGATGAGTGCACCATCGCCATCCGCGACCGCAGCAGGTCCTGGTGGGTCACCTCGTCCCGGCCGACCAGCCTCGGGCTGGAATGGCCGGCGAAATCCACGATGATCCCGCAGCTCGCGAACTCGGCTTCCGGCCGGGCCGCCAGGGCCTCCACCTGGCTGCGCAGCTTGCCGGGCAGCCACTCGTCATCGTCATCGCAGAAGGCGACCAGATCGGTCGACAGCTCGAGCACGCCGGTGTTGCGGGCGCCGGCCAGGCCCGGCGTGCGGCTGTTGCGCACTACCCGGACCCTGCTGCCGTCGGCCAGGCTCTGATCAGGGTCGCTGCGGTCATGCACGACAATGGCCCGCAGCTGACCCGGATAGTCCTGGGCGAGCACCGCCGCCAGGGCGACGCGCAGCTGGGCTGGCCGGTTCCACGTCGGCAGGACCACACCCACGGCGGGCCAGTCGGTCATCCGGCCGGCCGGGCGTAGCCGTAGTGCGCGAGCAGCGGCATGGTCAGCGCCGTGACCATGCGCCGCTGCCCCGTGGGCATCGCGGTGCGCCACTGCTCGTCCGGCCGGATCGGGATCCGGCCGGTGGTGAAGCGCATCGGGTTGCCGGACGCGGTATGCGCGGCGCGGAGCTCGGCCCAGCGGTCGGTGCCCGCGCCGCCGAGGAACCGCAGGGCCGTGCCGCCGACGGCAAGCCCGGCGAAGCCCGCGATGTCCCGGAGCGTCGCCTCCGGAGCCCGCGCGGCGTCCTCGTACCGCACCCGCAGGATCGGCGCGCCGGTGCGGGCCAGCAGGTGCATGGCGCCGTTCTGGACATTCCACTGGGTAGCCGACCCGGCGGGCGAGTACCTGGTCATGTAGCTCGCTGCCGCCGCGTCCGGCCGGTTGACCCGCTTTGTCCAGGAATAGGCGACGGCGCGGCTGTCCCGCACGACATGCACGACCCGCAGGTCGATGTCCGGGCACCGGCTCAGGCAGAAGGCCAGCGACGCATGCTTGCTCGAGTCGACGATGAAGGAGCAGTCGCTTGCCGCCGCGATGGCCGCGTAGATCCGCAGGTAGTACGAGGTGTACTCGTCCAGCGCCTGCCGGAATCCTTTCCGCATCGCCGGCGCTGCAAGCAGCGGCACGAACCTGGTCCGGTCGACCGCGCCCTGCAGGGCCGCGACCCGGTCGACGTCGACCCGGTCCCAGCCGCCGAAGGCCGACTTGCCGACCAGCTGCCAGAACGGGCACTCGCCGAACGGCTCGCCGCACCCGCAGAGCTCGCCTTCCACGACGCCGCGCTGCCACATGTGCACGACCTCGCCGGCCGCGCAGACGCCCGGCAGCTCGCTGAGCAGTCGCTCGATCAGGGTGCTGCCACTACGGCCGAGGCCGCCCAGGTAGAGGATCCGCGGCCTCGCGGATCCGTCCACCTGGGCAGCCAGCGGACTGCTAGTAGGGAAGGAAGCAGATACCGGAGTGGCCATGGACCCCACCACAGCTGTCGGTGTTCTGCGCGTTGTCACTGGCGATCCAGAGGCCAGCACTGGTGATGATCATGTCGTCCGCGCCGTCGCCGCGCCCTCTGGTGTAGACCGGCGGGTTGGAGGTGATCAGGCCGGTGCTCGGCGAGAGGCCCTCCATGCCGGGCTCGGCGATGGCGCCCGGACCGGCGAAGTCGCAGCCGTTCGGGTTCTCGGTCCACCGCTCATGCCCGCCGACGTAGACGTTGGTGTTGTCCGCCGCGACCGAGAACACCGAGTCACAGCCGGTGTAGTTGATCCACGTGTGCCCCACCGACGTCTGGGTGGCCGGGAAGGCCGCCGCCGAGTCGCACAGCCCGACACGCGGCGAGGAGCCGGTCCCGAAGCCGTTCGCGTGGTAGCCAGTGGTAGCGACGTAGATCTCCGAGTCACTCGGCGACCAGGCCGCTGCCTGCAGGTAGAACGCCTCGTTCGGCACGCACTGGTACGCGGACGTGCTCTGCGACTGGCTGCCGTCGAACTCCGGCGAGGTCCAGCCGGTCACCGCCGCGGTCGGCCCGCTGAGGTCGAGCATGAAGATCTGCTCCCGCTGCTGGCCGCCGACCGAGGTGAAGTCGCCCTCCACCAGGTCCAGGGTCCCGCCGTGGCTGAGCTGCTGGTTGTAGACCCTGGTCGCGCCGGTTGAGACGTACTGACCGGAGATGCTCAGGTGGATGAAGCCGTCATCCTTGCCGGTGGTCGCGTTCAGGCTCGTCATGTACGGGTTGGCACTGCTGTTGTTGATCGTCGTGTAGTAACCGCCCGCCAGGATGTGGCCGTTGTAGCCGAGCAGCGTCTCGACCTGGCCAGATGCGCTGTGCCCGAAGCCCGTGACCACGGCGCCCGTGCTGGTGTCGATCTCCGCGATGTTCTTCACGGTGGTGCCGTCCACTGAGGTGAACTTCCCGCCGATGTAGGCGTCGGCGCAGTTGCCGCCGCTGAAGGCGATGGTGTTCACCACGCCGTTGACGCCCGGGTTCCACGCGGTAACCGTGTAAGGCGCGGTCGCGCTGAAGCTGAAGATGTTGTCCCGGGTATAGGTGGTGCTCCCCTTCTTGATCGTGGTGAACGTGCCCACCGCGTACATGGTCCCGCCGCACTGGACAAGCTGCCGCACTATGTCGACCGAGCCATCGCCGACCAAGGCCGGCGTCCCGGACGCCGGCGTCGGCGACACTTCCCCGACGGGCGACGCGGCCGGCTGTCCGGACGCCGCCATGGACGGCGCCGCAGCCGTTACCACGCCCAGCGCGACCGCCGCCGCGATCACGCCCGCCCTGCTCAATAGATGTATACCGCCTACCTGCACCGAACACCCCCAGCTTGAAATTGCGCGCTACTCCCGTAGTCGAATTCCGTAATTATGCCATATCAGCGCCAGACTGCCATCTTCAGCCTAAATAATTACTTAACGTAGTTGCCCAAATACATTTAGTAGCAAGATCCAATATACACTGTTAACTGACTCTCCGGACATGTTGCCGCAACCCGCCGGCAATACGAAGATCCATCGCGCTCCGGACTGATTCCGGTAGCTATTTGCTGGAAATACGCCGATATAAGCGGTCCGTTGGGCGTTGGCGGCCGGGCGCCCCGGCAGCTGGCTAAGGCAGCCCGTATACGTTCATGCCCAGGCCGACGTTGGCCGTGAAGATATCCCCGTCAGCGAAGACGCTCTGGGCAAAGGTGGATCCGCCCGTGGTGAGAGTCCTGATGATCTTTCCTGTCGTCGAATTGACCAGGTAGACGGCGTTAGGGGTGGCAGAGGAATCGTACGTGCCAACGGCGATGACGCCGCCGCCGTTCATGGTGGGACTGCCGAGTGCGGAGTTCGGCAGGCCGGTCTGCCAGCGGAATGCGCCGGTGTTCGGGTCGATCGCCCGTATCGATCCGCGGTAGGACACGCCGTTGATGGTGGTCGCGTCCCCGACCATGTACAGGTTGCTGCCGTCATAGCTGGCCGCCGCGGAACACTGCGCCGGGCTGGCGGACGACGACTTGGCGCCGATCTGATCTTCCCAGGCGAGCTGCATCGTGCTGCGGTTCAGCACGTAGTAGATGCCGTTCTTGTCGCAGGCGCCCACGTACGGGCCGAAGATCGTCGGCGATCCGCCGAAGTCACCGTCTCCGCCGAGCTGCGAGTTGGGCACGGTGAATACGCCGAGTGGCTGCAGGGTGCTGCCGTCGAGCTTGACGATCGAGACCGAATCGTAACGGTTCGTCGTGTTCTTCGGCTGGCTGCCGGTGGTCACGTACACGTTGCCATCGCTGTCCACGGCCGGGCTTGACCACACGCCGCCGCCGAGGAAGCCGCTGGGCACGGTGAAGAACCTGGCGAACTCGGCGCCCGTGGCCTGGTCGTAGCCGACCACGTCGCCGCGGGTCAGCGGCTTATCGCAATGCGAAGCACTGCCGACGTAGATCTTGCCGTTCGCGACCGCGGGCGATGACCAGTCGAAGTAGTCGCTGACCGTCGATGATGGTATATCGATCACCGAACGCCAGTTCACCGACAGGTCGCTGGCGCTGAGCGCATAGAGATAACCGTCCGCGGCGGCGACGTACACCGTGTCCTGGCCGGTGGCCGGATCTGGGGCAACCGTCGCGGTCGAGATGAACCCGCGGGCCGCGCAGGTCAGGGTGGGCTGATAGCCGATGAAGACCTTGCCGAGCACCGCACCGGTGACTTCGTTCAGCTTGTAGAAGTAGCCGTTGTTGGCACCGATGTACACCGCCCCGTCGGCGATGGTCGGGCTGGAGTACAGGGCCGGCCCCGGCTGGCCTGGCATCGTCGCCGGGTCACCCCGCCAGTGCCACTTCTTCACCAGCGCCGCGACGTTGCCGGGCGTGATCGCCGTATCGGCTGAATTGTAGGACGAATGACTGACCCCATCGAGATATCCAGGCCAGCCGGTCGCCGGGCCGGCCGAAGCCGGCCCGGCCGCGGATACGGCCGCAATCCCGGCCACGACCAGAAAAACCCCGGCGGCCGGCCACCCGGCTTTGCCCGTCAACCACTTCATTGCCACCCTCGTCCGGCACCATAGGCAGGCGTCAGCCAGCGGCTGACCCAACGGAGTAGGGACTCGCTCGCCGAGGCGAGCGGGGCGGGGGTTCCCGGCAGCAAACTCAGCTGCCAGTCACATGTCCCTTGGCCGGAAAGTATAGGGCGCTCTGCAATCTCATACCGGGATTTATCAACGAGGTTCTGGGATTTCCCGCGCGGGCCCGGTATTCCGGAATTCCGCCGTCACCGGCAGTGCTGCCTGACTCATCCAGCGTCAGTAATCATCGCGGCACCAACCGTGGCGCTCGTTGCCTCGTCGATGAGGATCAGGCCGCCGGTCATCCGGTTCCGGGCATAAGGATCACAGAACAGCGGCTGCGTTGTCCGCAGCGTTACCCGGCCGATCTCGTTGAGCCCGAGATTGCTGGCCTGCTCGTCCCGGTGCAGGGTATTAACGTCGAGCCGGTATTGCAGGTCACGCACGATGGCCTTCACCGTGCGGGTGGTGTGCTTGACGATCAGCCGGCTGCCCGCGCTCAACGGCCTTACATCGCTCATCCAGCAGACCATCGCCTCGATGTCCTGCGCTGCCGGCGGCTGGTTGTGCGGACGGCAGAACATGTCACCGCGAGAGACATCAAGGTCATCGGCAAGCAGCAGGGTTACCGACATCGGCGGGTAGGCCTCGGCGGCCGGCCCGGCCGCGGTGTCGATGCGGTCGATCGTGGTGGTCAGGCCCGATGGCAGGTGCATGATCTCGTCACCGGGCTTGAGCACCCCGCCGGCCACCTGGCCGGCGTAACCGCGGTAGTCATGCAGCTCCGGGTCGGTGGCCTGGTGCGGGCGGATGACGTACTGCACCGGGAACCGGACGTCAATCAGGTTCCGGTCCGAGGCGATGTGCACGTGCTCCAGATGATGCAGCAGCGACGGCCCGTCGTACCACGGCATGCTCGCCGAACGCTGCACCACGTTGTCGCCGTGCAGCGCGGAGATCGGGATGAAGGTGAGGTCGCCGATCTCGAGCTTCGCGGCAAAGGCAGTGAATTCCTCGGCGATCTGCTCGAAGACGGCGACGTCGTAGCCGACCAGGTCCATCTTGTTCACCGCGAGCACCAGGTGCGGCACCCGGAGCAGCGTGGCCAGGAAGGCATGCCGCCTGCTCTGCTCGGTCAGCCCGTTGCGCGCGTCGACGAGCACCACCGCGAGGTCCGCGGTGGAAGCGCCGGTGACCATGTTCCTGGTGTACTGAACATGGCCGGGCGTGTCCGCGATGATGAACTTGCGCCGCGGCGTGGCGAAATAGCGGTACGCGACGTCGATCGTGATGCCCTGCTCCCGCTCGGCCCGCAGGCCGTCGGTCAGCAGGGCAAGGTTGGTGTACTCCTCGCCCCGCTCCCGGCTGGTGCGCTCCACCGCGGCGAGCTGATCCTCGAAGATCGACTTGGAGTCATAGAGCAGCCGCCCGATCAGCGTGCTCTTGCCGTCGTCCACCGAGCCTGCCGTGGCCAGCCGGAGAATGTCCATATGCCGGTCGGCCTCGGCGTGCCGGTCGGCCTCGGCGTGCCGGTCCGACGCGGAGCGCCGGTCCGCCTCGGCCTGCCCGGCGCCAGTGCCGCTCTGCGTCGTCATCAGAAGTACCCCTCCCGCTTGCGGTCTTCCATCGCTGCCTCGCTGGCCCGGTCATCCGCGCGGGTCTGGCCGCGCTCGGTGATCCTGGTCGCGCCGATCTCCGCTATCACGTCGCCGATGGTGACCGCGGTAGACGCCACGGCACCAGTGCAGGTCATGTCGCCGACGGTGCGGTAGCGGACGCTCGCCTCGAATACCGGCTCGTCGTCGGCCCTGGTGACGAAGGGATTATCGGCAAGCAGAATGCCGTCGCGCTCGAACACGGCCCGCTGGTGCGCGTAGTAGATGGCGGGAATCTCCAGGTTCTCCCTGGTCGATGTAGTGCCACACGTCGAGCTCGGTCCAGTTGGAGAGCGGGAACACCCGGATGTGCTCGCCGCGGTGGATCCGGGTGTTGTAGATGTTCCACAGCTCGGGCCGCTGGTTCTTCGGATCCCACTGGCCGAACTCGTCACGGAAGGAGAAGACGCGCTCCTTGGCCCTGGCCTTCTCCTCGTCCCGCCGGGCGCCGCCGAACACGGCGTCGAACCGGTGCTCGGCGATCCCGTCAAGCAGGCTCGTGGTCTGCAGCCGGTTGCGGCTCGCCCAGCGGCCGGACTCCTCGACCACCTTCCCCGCGTCGATTGACTCCTGCACGGATGCGACTATCAGCCGGACGCCGAGCTCGCTCGACCCTGCGGTCGCGGAAATCGAGAACCTCAGCGAAGTTGTGCCCGGTATCGATGTGCATGACCGGGAACGGGATGCGGGCCGGCGCGAATGCCCGCTCGGCGAGAGCGAGCATGACGATCGAGTCCTTGCCGCCGGAGAACAGCAGCACCGGCCGCTCGAACTCGGCCGCGACCTCGCGCATCACGTGGATGGACTCGGCCTCGAGGACGTCGAGCTGGGAGAGCAGGTAGTCGGAACGCGTCGCTGCCATCAGGAAAATACTCCGGCTATAGGGAACAGGCTGAGTTGCGCTGGCGGTGCGGGCCTACTCGCTGGCACCCGCGGCGGAGCTGATCGCTCCGAGCAGCGGGCCGGCCAGCGGGGCCAGGCAGATCAGGATATCGGGCAGCGAGGGGTGCTCTTGGTTATACGCGAGCTTCGAGCCGTCAATCCGGGAGGCGTGCAGCCCGGCCGCCCGCGCTACCGCGACCGGCGCGGCCGAGTCCCACTCGTACTGCCCGCCGCTGTGGATGTAGGCATCGGCGTCCCCGCAGATCACCGCGGCGGCCTTGGCGCCGGCCGAGCCGAGCGGCACCAGGTTAGCACCGACCTCGCTGGCCAGCAGCTTGACGAACGCAGGCGGCCTGGTCCTGCTTATTACGAAACGGAGTTACCCGGCAGCTCCGGCCGGCCGCGGTCGCCGGGACCGGCGCTGGCCGCGCCGGCGCCGGACCCGGCCTGGCCCTGCCCCTGGCCCGGTGACGGGCCGGCCGCGGTACCCGGCAGCTCCGCGGTACTGAGGACCTTGCCCTGGGCAGGCAGCGCGACCGCGCCCGCGGTCAGCTCGCCGAGCTCCCACAGCGCCACGTGCACGGCCCAGTCGGTCCGGCCTGCCTCGCCGAACTCCCTGGTGCCGTCCAGCGGATCCACGATCCAGACCCGGCTGGCTGACAGCCTGGCGGCGTTGTCGCTGCCCTCCTCGGACAGCACCGCGTCGGCCGGCCGCAGCCTGGCCAGCTCGGCGGCGAGGAACTCGTGCGACTGCCGGTCGCCCGCCTTCCGCAGGATATCCGGGTCACCGCCCGACGAGCGCAGCTCGAGCAGGCGCCGCCCTGCCTCGGCCGCTAGGTCATGGGCAAGGCGGTCGTCATCGGACATCATCAAGCAGGGCTCCATCCAGTGGTTTTGACGCGCCGGGGCCTAGTATGCCCCGGACCCGCGCCATACCGCAGAGGTCGTCTTCCACAAGATCTGCAGGTCGAGAACCATCGACCAGTTCTCTACGTAGCGCAGATCGAGCCGGACTGATTCCTCCCAGGACAGATCTGACCGGCCGTTGACCTGCCACAGCCCGGTGAGCCCCGGCTTGACGACCAGCCGCCGCCGGACGTAGTCACCGTACCTGGCCGCCTCGTCCGGCAGCGCCGGCCGGGGGCCGACCAGCGACATGTCCCCGCGCACCACGTTGATCAGCTGCGGCAGCTCGTCCACCGACCAGCGGCGGAGCCTGGCGCCGACGGACGTGATCCGCGGATCGTTGCGGATCTTGAAGAGCACGCCGTCTTTCTCGTTGCTGACCGCGAGCTGTGCCTTGCGGTCCTCGGCGTCAAGCACCATCGTGCGGAACTTGTACACGGTGAAGGCGTGCCCGTCCTTGCCCACCCTGGTCTGCCGGAACAGCGCAGGGCCGCCGTCCGAGAGCCTGATGGCCAGCGCCACGGCGATGAATACCGGCGTCAGCAGCAGCAGCGCAGAGAACCCGACGACCTTGTCGAAGGCATCCTTGATGACCTGCTTGGCGCCGGTGAACTCCGGATGATCCACGTGCAGCAGCGGCAGCCCGGCCACCGGCCTGATCGTCGTACGCGGCCCGGCGACGTCCAGCAGGGCCGGGGCGACGCAGAGGTCGGTGCCGGTCTTCTCCAGCTCCCAGGCGAGCTCTCGCAGCCGTACGCCGCTCATCTCCGGGCAGGCGAGCACGGCGACGGTGTCGGCCTCGTACCGCTGCACCACGCTGGCGACATTGCGCAGGCCACCGACGAGCGGGATCCCGTTGACCTCGGAGTCGCCCTCCGGGCCGGCCACGCAGCCGGCGACGACGGACAGCCCGTGATAGGTCTCCCGGCGCAATTCGGTGGCCAGGTCGGCGACCACTGGCGTGTGGCCGACGGCCACCACCCGGCGCATGCAGCTGCCCAGCGTGCGCAGCCGGTGCAGCCGCTTGCGCAGCGCGAATCTGGCGAGCAGGTCGGAAATGGTGAGGCAGGGCAGCGCGATGACCACGTAACCGCGGGCGATGCCCGTCTTTGTCGCGTAGGCCGCGATCGCCACCATGGCCGTCAGCGTCAGCCCGGCATTCAGTACCCGGCGGAACTCGTCCGTGCCGACGCCGATGAAACGGGAGTCGTACCCGCCGGTCAGGGCCACGATGCAGAGCCAGATCAGCGGCAGGCCCAGGCTGAACGCCAGGTAACTGCTCGGCTGACTGCCGTCCCCGTCGAACCGCAGCTTGAGTGCCAGCAAGCCGCTGGCCAGCGCGCAGAGCGCATCCGCGGTGATGGCCTGGCGCAGGTAGCCGCTCGTCCACTCCGCCGGGTTCTTCGCCGCCAGGCGGGCGAGCACTTTGTCAGCCCGCCGGCCCCCCGTGACGGCTGACTGACCTGACACTCTCGCACCCGACCCTTCCCCGCCGCCGGGACGGCGACGTTGCCGCACGTTCACCCCGCCATACACAGGGAAGACGCCTAGCCAAATGCGACGGTTGACCTGCTTTCCCCTGCGATCTGAGCATCATAGGACAGATTACGGAGAGTCACATCGACCATCGACGACGGCCGCAGTGCCCTGACCATGCGAAACTCCCGAAGCCGCCGGCGATGCGGCGTTATTTCACCGGTGAAAGATCAGGGTGAAATTCGTTCTGCGCGGCAGCCAGGCCGCGGCTGAGCAGCGCCTCGACGGCATCCCCGCCCCGGTCGATCAGCCCAGGCAGGTCTTTGCGCTCGGCGGCGGAGAAGTCACGCAGCACGAACGCGGCCGGGTCCATCCGGCCAGGAGGGCGGCCGATGCCGACCCGGACCCGGTAGTAGTCCCGCGTGCCCAGCGCGGCGGTAACCGACCGTAGCCCGTTGTGGCCGTTGTCCCCGCCGCCGAGCTTCAGCCTGATCGCGCCGAACGGGATGTCGAGCTCGTCGTGCACGACGATCACGCGCTCCGGCGGGATCTTGTAGAAGCTCCGCAGCGCGGCGACCGGCGCCGGCCAGGTTCATGAACGACAGCGGCTTGCCGAGCGTGACAGGGTGCCCGGCCAGCCGGCCGACGGTCACCGCCGCGCCCGAGGCGGTCCCGCTTGAAGCGCGCGCCGATCCGGGCGGCCAGCAGGTCGGCCACCATGAACCCGGCGTTGTGCCGGTTGCCCGCGTACCGGGCACCGGGGTTGCCCAGCCCCGCGATCAGCCAGCGCTCGTCCGCCATCCGCTCATCCCGGGGGCAGGGCTCGCCGCTGGCCGGCCCTGGTCCGCGGGCCCGCCAGCGGGGTCGCCAGGTCAGCCAGCCTCCTCGGCAGCGGCCTCGGGCTCGCCGTCCGGCACCGGGGCAGGCTCGCCCTCGGCCGGCGCGGCGGCCTCCTCGGCCTCGATGCCGAGGTCGGCCTCCATCTGCTCGGCCGTCGGGGCCGCGATGACGTGCAGCACCAGCAGCTCCGGGTCGACGGCCAGCGTCGCGCCCGCGGGCAGCGACAGGTCGCCGGCGTGCACCGATGCGCCGATCGCCATGCCCTCGACGTCCGACCTCGATCCCGGTCGGGATATTGGTCGCCTCCGCCTCGACCGCGATCTGCACAAGCTGCTGGTCGAGCAGGCCGTCCGGGGCGACCTCGCCGGTCACCTGCACGGGCACGTCGACGGTCACCTTCTCGCCGTGCGCGAACCAGGATCAGGTCCACGTGCTCGACGGAGCCCCTGATCGGGTCCCGCTGCACGGCCTTCGGCAGCGCAAGCTCGTTGCCGCCGGGCAGTCCCTCCAGCCGGATCAGCACGTTCGGCGTGCGCAGCGCCAGCAGCACGTCGTGGCCGGGCAGGCTGACGTGCCGGGTTTCGGTACCGTGGCCGTACAGCACGGCGGGCACCCGGCCCTGGCGCCGGACCTGGCGGGCGGCGCCCTTGCCGAACTGGTCGCGCGGCTCGGCGGCGATACGTACCTCGGGCACGGTGGGACTCCTCAGCGATAAGAAAAATTCCTGCGCAGTCTAGCCGACTGCGGCGCCCGCGCGTCGCCATCACCTCAGCCGGACGCGGCCGCAGCCTTCGCCGGCGCCGCGCGGTGTCCCCGGCCCGCGGTGCCCGGGCCAGGCGGTGTCCCCGGCCCGGGCACTCCCCGGGCAACGGTACCCCCGGTCCGCGGTCCCGCGCGCTGCTCAGCTCTGCCCGTCGAACAGGCTGGTCACCGATCCGTCGCTGAACACCTCGTTGATCGCCCGCGCGATCAGCGGCGCGATGGACAGCACGGTGAGCTTGTCGAACCGCTTTTCCTCCGGGATCGGCAGCGTGTTGGTGATGATGACCTCGCTGATCCTGGAGTTCTTCAGGCCGTCAACCGCGGAACCGGACAGCACCCCGTGCGTCGCCGTCACGATGACCTGGGCAGCGCCCTGCTCGAACAGCAGCTCGGCCGCGTTCACGATCGTCGCCCCGGTGTCGATCATGTCGTCGACCAGGATGCAGGTCCGGCCGGCCACCTCGCCGACCACCTCGAGGATCTTGACCTTGTTGGCCACGTCGGTATCGCGGCGCTTGTGGATGATCGCCAGCGGGCAGCTGAGCCGGTCGGTCCACCGCTCGCAGACCCTGACCCGCCCGGCGTCCGGCGCCACGACGGTGACCTCGGACAGGTCCAGCCGGTCCTCGATGTAGGAGGCCAGGATCGGGAGCGCGAAGAGGTGGTCCACCGGCCCGTCGAAGAACCCCTGGATCTGCGCGGTGTGCAGGTCGACGGCCATCAGCCGGTCCGCGCCTGCGGTGGCGAACAGGTCGGCCATCAGCCGGGCCGAGATCGGCTCCCGGCCGCGGCTCTTCTTGTCCTGGCGCGCGTAGCCGAAGAACGGGGCGACCACCGTGATCCGCTTCGCCGACGCCCGCTTGAGGGCGTCCACCATGATCAGCTGCTCCATGATCCACTGGTTGATCGGCGCGGTGTGGCTCTGCAGCACGAATGCATCACAGCCGCGGACCGACTCCAGGAACCGGACGAAGATCTCGCCGTTCGCGAAGTCGTAAAGCCTGGTCGGCGTCGGCTCGATGCCCAGGCAGCCGGCGATATCGCTGCTCAGGCCTGGGAATGCCCGGCCGGAGAAGAGCAGCAGCTTCTTCTCGCCAGTGGCCGTGATGCCCGTCACTCGTCCCGCGCTCCCTCATCTGGCGGCGAGCCTGCCCGCTCCGCCCCTGCCAGTGTGGTGCCTGGCACCAGGTGCGCGAAAGGCCCGACGCTGGTACCCGGGCCGACCACGGCGGATTCGCAGACCGACTGGACGACCGTGGCCCCGGCCGCGACCGTGGTGTCACGGAGCAGGCAGCCAGGCCCGATCCTGGCCCCAGCGGCGATGACAGTGCCGCCCTCCAGCTGCGTGCCTGGCCCGATCTCGGTGTCCGGCTTCCAGCCGCACGCCGACGTCGATCCAGGTGGACGCGGGATCGTGGATGGTCACCCCGGCCCGCATCCACCGGCCGAGCACGCGCTCGTTCAGTACCCGCCTGGCCCAGGCGAGCTGCGCCTGATCGTTCACGCCCAGTACCTCGTCAGGATCAGGACACGCCGCTGAGGCCACCGCGTAGCCGTCGCCGCGCAGGATGCCCACGGCATCGGTGAGGTACTCCTCGCCCTTGGCGTTGTCGGTGGGCACTCGCTTGACCACGTCGGCGAGCAGGTCGCCGGCGAACGCGTAGACCCCTGAGTTGATCTCGGTGATCGCCCGCTCCGCGGCGGTAGCGTCCGAGTCCTCCACGATCCCGGCGAAGCCGCCAGCGGAATCGCGGACGATCCTGCCGTAGCCGGCCGGGTCATCCACCACCGCGGTGAGCACGGTGACCGCGGCATCGCCGGCCTCATGCACGGCGACGAGTTCGGCGAGCGTCTGGGAACGCAGCAGCGGGGTGTCCGCGTAGGTGACGACGATCGTGCCGTGAATCATGCCGACCGACTCGATCACCGTCCGTACCGCGTGCCCGGTGCCGCCCCTGCGCTCCTGGATCACCACGGCGGCGTCCGGCGCATGCTCGGCGAGTTCCTCGGCCACCTGACCGCCGGCCTGCCCGGTGACGACCACCACGCGCTTCGGCGAGAGCTCGCGCGCGGTCGCCAGGACGTGGCCGAGCATGGTCCTGCCGCAGACCACGTGCAGGACCTTAGGGGTACGGGTCTTCATCCGCGTGCCCTCACCCGCTGCAAGGATGATGACGGCGGCCGGACCGCTCGCGCTCACTCGGCTCCTCTTCACTGGTGTCTGTGTTGGTGCAGGCACAAGATCAGTGCAGGCACAGGGCAGCAGGCTCCCCCGCCGGTTCACGTTCCGGACTCCCGCAGGATACCGCCAGGCACGGCGGCAATTCCCGGTACGGGCAATGACGCCGCCGGGCGCCCGGCGCCGCCCGGCGGCCGTGGCCGGCGCCGCCCGGCGGCCGCGGCCGGCGCTGCCCAGGCGGCGCGGCTGCGCTGCACATTGCGCACAGCATTTCGTCGGTAGCTCGAATTACTATTCGAATATGGTCACAAATACAGGTTTCGCAAGGTTACGGGAGCAGGCGATCGCGCTGCGCCGCGCGGGCAAGTCGCGAAGGGAAATCAAGCAGCTGCTGGCCATCGGCAGCAACGCGACGCTGACCGAGGCGCTGCGCGGCGAGCCACCGCCGGATTGGACGCTGCGCCCGAACGCCAAGGACGGGCTGCGGGAAGCCGCCAGGGAACTCCGCCGGCTCGGCCGCGATTACCAGCAGATCGCCGCCGAGCTCGGCGTGTCCAAGAGCTCGGTCTCGCTCTGGGTAAGGGACCTGCCCCGCCCGGCCCGGCTGAGCTACGAGGAATGCCGCCGCCGTCATGCCGAGGCGGTGCGCAGGTACTGGGCGACCGAACGCCCCGCTCGCGCACAACACCGGGACGCCGTCAGGCTCGCCGCGGTCGCGCAGGCGGGCGTGCTGAGCGAACGGGAGATCCTGATCGCCGGAGCTGTCGCCTACTGGTGCGAGGGCTCGAAGAACAAGCCGCACCGGCGCGGCGACCGGGTTGCCTTCATCAACAGCGATGCCGCGCTGATCCGCTTCTTCCTGCGTTTCCTTGACGTCGCAGGGATCAACCGCGGCGCGCTCATCTTCCGGGTCTACATCCATCAGAATGCTGACGTCGAAGCCGCTGAGAGGTTCTGGCTGGCAGCGACGGGAGCCGCGCCGTCGCAGTTCAGGAAGGCGACGCTCAAGAAACACAATCCCGCTACCGCCCGCAAGAACACCGGCCAGGACTATCACGGATGCCTCCGCGTCGATGTGCGCAGCAGCGCGGACCTGTACGGGCAGATCGAGGGATGGGCCGCTGCCGTCATGGCCAGCGGAGCCGCAGCCAGGAATCGCCAGGCTGATGGCGCATTCCGGCGCCAGCGCAGCGGAGGCGCCTGGCACTGACTGCAGCCGGTGACCGCAGCCGGGACGAAGCGCCGCCGGGTCGGTATCGTAGTTCCGCGACCTGTCCGGCAAATCCAGCTGCGACTGCTGTCCGGCGTAGGGTAATTGGCAGCCCACAGGACTTTGAATCCTGTTTGTCCTGGTTCGAATCCAGGCGCCGGAACCATGCAACCTGGTTCGAATCCAGGCGCCGGACTAAATGTGATCGCTGTCGGCTGCCCTGCGGGCCGGCCGCGGGTGCCCTGCCGTCAGCGCGCGGATTCGCCGGCTTTCCGCTGCTTACTGCCTGTAGAGGGCCGCCGGCGGTCACGGGCGGGTGCAGCTGGCTGTCCGGCGAGTGTGATCCTGCCGACAGTCAGGCAAAGTTTGCGTCAGAACCCTTGCGCAACCTACGGTATCGTAGCCTACGGTTACGTAAGCGTATTTGCATTGGCCCTTGACCATGGTGTATGCGAAGCCGCTCGCCATCTGTCCGCTGACATCCAGCCGAGCGAGGAATGCCAATGACCGCGACCACCGAGCGCGTCACGACGCGACGCGACGACCTGCGCACCCCGCAGGTAACCGTGCCGGGCCCCCGCCCGGACATCGAGCCCGAGCCGAGCAGCAACTTCGAGCGGGCGCTCGTCGCCATGTTCGTCGCCGTGCCGTTCCTGGCCCTGGTGGCCGCCGTTCCGGTGGCCTGGGGCTGGGGCCTGGGCTGGCACGACGTCGTGATCGCCATCGCCTTCTACCTGATCTCCGGGCTCGGCATCAGCATGGGCCTGCACCGCTACTTCACCCACGGGTCGTTCAAGGCAGTCCGCGGCTTCAAGATCGCGCTCGCCATCGCCGGGTCACTCGCGATCGAGGGGCCGGTGATCACCTGGGTGGCCGATCACCGCAGGCACCACAAGTTCAGCGACAAGGAAGGCGACCCGCACTCGCCGTGGCGCTTCGGGAACGACTGGAAGGCGCTCACCAAGGGCCTGGCCTTCGCGCACATCGGCTGGCTGTTCGACGGGGAAGTCACGTCACCGGAGAAGTTCTGCCCCGACTGGCTGGCCGACTCCGACGTCGCCAGGATCTCCCGCTGGTTCCCGTGGCTGGTGACGGCGTCCCTGCTGTCCCCGGCCCTGATCGGCGGCCTGTGGTCGATGTCCTGGCAGGGCGCAGTCACCGCGTTCTTCTGGGCCAGCCTCGTGCGGATCGCGTTCCTGCACCACGTCACCTGGTCGATCAACTCGATCTGCCACACCTTCGGCAAGGAGGAGTTCGAGGTCAGGGACAAGTCAAGGAATGTCTCCTGGCTGGCGATCCTGTCTTTCGGCGAGTCCTGGCACAACCTGCACCACGCCGATCCCACCTGCGCCAGGCATGGCGTGCTCAAGGGCCAGATCGACATCGCGGCGCGCGGCATCTGGCTGGCCGAGAAGCTTGGCTGGGTCTACGACGTCCGCTGGCCGGACGAGGCCCGGCTGTCCGCCAAGCAGACCGGCAGCGCCAGGCAGCTGGGCTCGATGACCACCCGCCGCCAGGCCAAGGCGACTAACGCGGTTGGCTGACCGGCCGCCGGGTCGACATGATGGAACAGTGACAAGCCAGCCCGCTGGGCACAACCGGAAAAGAATGACCGGCCAGGAACGCAGGCAGCAACTGCTCGACATCGGCCGCAGGCTGTTCGCCGAGCGCGGCCTGGACGGCACCTCCATCGAGGAGATCGCCGCCCAGGCTGGCGTGTCCAAGCCGGTGGTCTACGAGCACTTCGGCGGGAAGGAAGGGCTGTACGCGGTCGTCGTGGACCGGGAGGTGGACCGCTTCCTGACCATGGCGACCAGGCTGCTTGAGGGCGAGGACACCAGGGAGAAGTTCGAGGCCGCGGCGATTGCCCTGCTCAGGTACATCGAGGAGAACACGGACGGGTTCCGCATCCTGGTCCGCGATTCCCCGCCTGGCTCAGGATCTGGCACCTTCGCCAGCCTGATCAGCGACATCGCCAGCCAGGTCGAGTACATACTCGCCGACGTGCTCAAGGCGAGGGGATACGACCCCAAGCACGCTCCGATGTACGCCCAGATGCTGGTCGGCATGGTCGCCTTCACCGGCCAGTGGTGGCTGGACGCGCGCAAGCCCAAGCTGGAAGAGGTCGCTGCGCATCTGGTCAACATGGCCTGGAACGGGCTCTCCAGGCTCGACCCGAAGCCGCAGATCTCCGCCGAGGTCATCAAGAAGTTAACGGCCGAGAGCCAGTAGCCCGACCGCGGCAGGCAGCGGGCCGCTAGCGGCGCTTCGCGACGGCGAATACCCGCCGGAACGGCAGGATCGTGCCGTACGGCGCGGCCGGATAGGCCTCCCGCGCCCTGGCGCCGTATTCCGCGAGGAAGTCCTGCGCCGCGACATCATCGAGCGCCGCCAGCACCGGCCGCAGGCCGGATCCCCGGTACCAGTCAAGGACCGGATCGGTTCCGTGCAGGACATGCAGGTAGGTGGTCTCCCACGCGTCGACCTCGCAGCCGGCCCTGGCGAGCAGGTCGAGGTACTCGGCAGGCTGGGCCGACTGCCGGTTCAGCTGCACGCCAGCAAGCAGCGGGCGCCACCGGCGCGAGCTAGCCAGTTCCCTGAGGATCTCGTGACTCGGCTGATCGAAGTTGCCGGGCACCTGGAACGCCAGCCAGCCGCCGGGCGCAAGCAGGCCCGGCCACCGGCCAAGCAGCGCCAGGTGATCGGGGATCCATTGCAGCACGGCGTTGGAGATGATGACGCCGGGCGGCCGGGCCGGCCGCCAGTCGCGCAGGTCCGCGAGCACGAAGCTGAGCAACCCGGGCGTCCCCGCCAGCTTCTCGGCCGCCCGGATCATCTCCGGCGAGTTGTCCACGCCGATGACCTCTGCCTCCGGCCACCGGCTTGCCAGCGCCGCGGTAAGGTCGCCCGGCCCGCAGCCCAGGTCAGCGACCAGGCCAGGATTCGCTGCGCCGACTCGCTCGAGCAACTCGAAGAACGGCCGGGAGCGTTCGCCCGCGAACTTCTGGTACTGGCCCGGATCCCACATCGCGTCCTCCAGGTGCCTTGACGTCAAGATATTCGTATCCGGTGTACTAGAGCGAATTCTTGATGTCAAGAGATATGCTGCCGGTCATGACCGAGCGGCGCGACGGCGCGCTCAGCCCGCCGGTGCAGGATGAGGTGGACGGCCTGGTGGCAGGCTGGCGGGCCGAGCGGCCCGACCTGGACGTCCGGCCTCTTCAGGTGCTGAGCCGGGTATCGCGCCTGGCCAGGCATCTTGACCGGGCCCGCAGGGCGGCATTCGCGGCGCATCAGCTCGAGACATGGGAATTCGATGTGCTGTCCGCGCTGCGCCGGCAGGGCCCGCCCTACCAGCTGAGCCCGGGCGCGCTGCTCCGCGCCACCCTGGTCACCTCGGGCACCATGACGAACAGGATCGACCGGCTGGCTGCGGCCGGGCTTGTCCGCCGCCACCGGGATCCGCAGGACAAGCGCGGCGTGCTCGTCACGCTGACCGCGCGCGGCCGGGAGGTAGCCGATGCTGCCCTGGCCGATCTGCTGCGCCGCGAGCGGAAGCTGCTGACCGGGCTGAGCGCCGCGGAGCAGCAGCAGCTTGCCGGGCTGCTGCGGGTGCTGCTGGCGCCGTTCGACGCGGCTGAGGCGGCCGATGCCGGATTCCGCCGGCTGATGACGGCGGCGGACCTGCGCGGCGGGCGCCCGCACCCGGTCAGCCCGCGAGCTCCTCGGCCAGCTCAAGCCAGCGTTCTTCGAGGCTGGCCTTCTCGGCCTGGACGGCGCGCAGCTGCGCCCCGAGGTCGATCAGCGCGGAATAGTCGCTCGCGCTGGCCGCCAGCGCGGCGGTGAGTTCCGTCTCCTGCCTGGATACCGTCGCGAGCTGGCGCTCCAGCCTGGTGAGCTCCTTCTGCCCGGCACGCTGCCTGGCCGCTGCCGACGGTGCCCGGGCGGGCTCCTGGCGCGCCGCTGCTGACTCCGCGGCTCGCTCGCGCTCGCGCAGTTCCAGGTACTCGGCGATGCCGCCGCCCAGGTAGGCAAGCTGACCGCCGGTCAGCGCAAGCACGTGATCGGTGACCCGCTCCAGGAAGTAACGGTCGTGGCTGACGACCACGAGCGACCCGGGCCAGCTGTCCAGCAGGTCCTCAAGCTCGGTCAGCGTCTCGATATCCAGGTCGTTGGTCGGCTCGTCGAACAGCAGCACGTTCGGCTCGGCCATCAGCAGCATCAGCAGCTGCAGTCTCCTGCGCTCGCCGCCGGATAGCTCCCCGACCGGCGCCCACTGCTTGTCACCGCCCAGGCCCAGCCGCTCGAGCAGCTGGCTGGCGGACACTTCGCCCTTGCCGATCTGCACGCTGCGGCGCACCTGCTCGGCCGCCTCAAGCACCCGTAGCGCGGGATCGAGCGCGGCCGCCTCCTGGGTCAGGCAGCCGATCCGGACGGTCTTGCCGCGGACCACCCGGCCCCGGACGGTCAGGCCAGCGGCCGGCTCCGCGGGCTGACCGGACGACGGCTCCGCGGGCTGACCGGACGACGGCGCCGCGGGCTGACCGGACGCCGGCGGTGCCGCCGGATGCAGCGTGCCGGCGAGCAGCCGCAGCAGCGTCGTCTTCCCGCTCCCGTTGATCCCCACCACGCCCACCCGGTCGCCGGGACCGACCTGCCAGGTGACGTGGTCGAGCAGCGTCCGGTGCCCGGCCTGGACGGTGACGTCTGCGACTTCGAGCACGGTCTTGCCGAGCCTGCCGGCGGCCAGCCTGGTCAGCTCAACCCGGTCGCGCGGCGACGGCTCGCCGTCGATCAGCGCGGTGGCCGCGTCGATCCGGAACTTCGGCTTGCTCGTCCGGGCCGGCGGCCCGCGCCGGAGCCAGGCGAGTTCCTTGCGCAGCAGGCTGCGCCGCCGCCGGTCGGCCGCGTCGGCGAGCCTGGCCCGCTCGGCTCTGGCCAGCACGTAGGCGGAATAGCCGCCCTCGTACGAGCTGACCTTCCCGTCCGCGACCTCCCAGGTGCGCTCGCAGACCGCGTCGAGGAACCAGCGGTCGTGCGTGACCACGACGAACGCCTGGCCCGGCCCGCGCAGGTAGCCGGCTAGCCAGTCGATCGCCTCGATGTCCAGGTGGTTGGTCGGCTCGTCGAGCAGCAGCAGGTCATGCGGCTGGCAGAGGACCGCCGCCAGGCCTGCCCGGCGGCGCTCGCCGCCGGAGAGCCGCTCGGCCAGCGCATCAAGGCACACGCCGCCGAGCAGCGCGCCAGCGATCCCGCGCGTCCGCGGGTCGGCTGCCCAGGCATGCTCGGGGAGCGCGCCGAAGACGAGATCCCCGACGCGGCCGGCGAGCTCCTCGCTCTGCGGCAGGTAGCCGAGCCGCAGCCCGCTGGTGCGGGTGACCCGGCCGGTGTCCAGCACGGCGGCGCCGGCCAGCGCCGCAAGCAGGGTGGTCTTCCCTGCGCCGTTGCGCCCGACGACGCCGATCCGGTCCCCGGCGCCGACACCGAGCGAGACTTCGTCAAGCAGCACCCGGGGACCGAATGCCTTGCCTGCGGCCTCCAGGTTGACCAGGTTCACGCCTGCTCCGGGCTGGCGACGATGGCCGCGCCCTGGGCCGGCCCGTGCACCCGGGCCACCGCCCGGCACACCCCGGCGCCGGCCAGCGAGACCGCGAGCTCCCGCGCGTGCCCGGCGTCGGCGGCGAGAAAAGCGCAGGTCGGCCCGGAGCCAGAAACCATTGCGCCGATGGCTCCGAGGTCGCGGCCTGCTGACAGGGCGCGGCGGAGCCCGGGGCGCAGTGACAGCGCGGCCGGCTGCAGGTCGTTGGCCAGCAGCGGGCCCACCGCAGCCGGATCGGCCGACCGCAGCGCGGCCATCAGCTCGGTGCTCAGCCGCGGCGGGGAAGCCTGGCTGGCGGCCAGCGCGGCGACGTCGCCGTGCGGCCTGGCCACGCTGCGCGGCCCGGTCACCCGGCCTGTGCTGGCCAGGCCGCTGGCCGAGGATGCACGGCCAGCACCGCCGCGGCGGCCGGCGTCATCCGCCCGGCCAACGCTCGCCCCGTCAGCCCGGCCAACGGCGGCCGCGTCGGCCCGGGCCCGGCCGCCCCCATCGGCCCCGGCCCGGCCGCCCCCATCGGCCCCGGCCCGGCCGCCCCCATCGGCCCCGGCCCGGGCCGCGTGGAGCCGGTCATACGCCGCGTAGACCTCAGCCGTCGACAGCCCGCCTGCGGCGAAGGCGAGCACCCAGTGGTACGTGCCCGCAGCCAGCGCAATGGTGAGCTGCTCGCCGCGGCCAAGGCCGACAGCGGTCCCGCCGAGCAGGGCGAAAGCGACGTCGCTGCCGACGCCCGCCGCCACCACGGCCAGTTCCGCGCTGGACAGGCCAGCCTGCCAGAGCTCATTACAGGCGACCAGCGTCGCTGCGGCGTCGGCGCTGCCGCCGGCCAGCCCCGCGGACACCGGGATGCGCTTGCGGATCTCGATCGCCACCGCCCGGCTGGCCGCGCGCCCTTGGCCCGCCGGGGTACCGCGGCCGGCCGGCCGGGCGGCCTTCGCGAGCGCCACCGCGGCCCGCACGGCCAGGTTCGCCCGCCCGGCCGGCACCACGGCCGCGTCCTCGCCGGTCACCCGGACGGTGGTCCGGTCGGCTGGCCGTACCGTCACCTCGTCGAACAGCGAGACGGCGTGAAATACCGTCACCAGCTCGTGGTATCCGTCGGCACGCAGCGGCCCGACGGCGAGCTGGAGGTTCACCTTCGCGGGCACCCGGACGGTCACAGGGGTCACGATTAGACGATCGTACGCGGCCAGCGGGCTGCCCAGCGAACGGCGCTGTGCCCTGGTCAGCCGCCCGGCTGACCGGCTAACCGGGAGCCCGCCTGGCCCGTGCAATCCGGGCGAATTCGGCTACCCCGAGCGACTCCCCGCGCAGCGCCGGATCGACCCCCGCCGCCCTGATCACCCGCTCGGCCTCGGCCGCCGAGCCCGCCCAGGAAGCCAGCGCGGCGCGAAGTGTCTTGCGCCGCTGCGCGAAGGCCGCGTCTACCAGGGCGAACACTTCTTCGGTTGCGGGCTGGCCGGCCGGCCGGCCAGCGAAGTCCGCGTGCCGCGTGAACGCGACAAGCCCGGAGTCGACCCTCGGAACCGGCCAGAACACGCTCCTGGGCACCGACCCGGCCCGGCGCACGTCGGCATACCAGGCAAGCTTGACCGAAGGAACGCCGTATGTCCTGCTGCCGGGCGGCGCGCTCATCCGGTCGGCCACCTCAGCCTGGACCATCACAAGCCCGCGGCGCAGCGACGGCACCGTAGCGAGCAGGTGCAGCACCACCGGGACCGCCGCGTTGTACGGCAGGTTGGCTACCAGCGCGGTGGGCGGGTCCCCGGGCAGCTCCCGCACCCGCGCCGCGTCGCGCGGCCAGCACGCGAAGCCGGCCGGCCAGCCCGGGGGCCCGCGCCGCGACGGTCCGCGGCAGCTCCGCGGCGAGCAGCGGGTCGAGCTCGACCGCGACCACCTGCCGGGCGGCGGCGAGCAGCGGCAGCGTCAGCGAGCCGAACCCCGGGCCGACCTCGAGCACGACGTCGTCCGGCGCGAGCCGCGCCAGCGCCGTGATCCGCCGGACCGTGCCCGCGTCGGTGACGAAGTTCTGGCCCAGCCGCTTGGCCGGCCGGATCCCGAGCCGGCGGCCATCTCCCTGATGTCGGCGGGCCCGAGCAGGCCCGCGCCCGGCACGGCTAGGCCTGCCAGGGGCCGAAGACGCGCTCGCCGGTCGCGGCGACGATCGCGCCCAGCCTGGCCACGTCAACCTGCTTCACCTCAGCGATGCAGCGCAGCGTGTACGCGACCATGGCGGGCGCGTTCGGCTTGCCGCGGTGCGGCACCGGGGTGAGGAACGGCGCATCGGTCTCGACCAGGATCAGCTCGGCAGGCGCTGCTGCGGCGGCATCGCGCAGCGGCTGGGCATTGGCGAAGGTCACGTTCCCGGCAAAGCTCATCACATAGCCCGCCGCCGCGCACCGCTTCGCCATCGCGGCGTCGCCGGAGAAACAGTGGAAGACGACCTGCTCAGGCGCGCCTTCCTCGTCGAGCAGCCGGAGCACGTCCTCGTGTGCCTCCCGGTCATGGATCATCAGCGGCTTGGCCACCTGCTTGGCGATCGCGATATGCCTGCGGAACCAGTCCCGCTGCACCGCGGGATCAGACCAGTCACGGTAGTAGTCGAGCCCGGTCTCGCCGACGGCGCGCACCTCCGGTAGCGCCGCCAGCGCGGCGACCTCGGCCAGCACCGCCGCCGCGCCGCCTGGCTGTGCCGCGGCGGCGGCCGTCTCGTTCGGGTGGATGGCGACCGCCGCGTAGACGGGCTCGTGCTCGGCCGCGCAGGCGGCCGCCCACCGTGACGAGGGCAGGTCGCAGCCGACTGTGATCATCCGGGTGATGCCGACGGCGACGGCGTCCGCCACGACCTGCCCGGCCGGGCGCTCGATCATGTCCAGGTGGCAGTGACTGTCGAACGCCTCGGCCGGCAGCGGCTCGGGAAGCGGCGCGGCGGCGGCCTGGCTCACGCCTGCTCCAGCCTGGCCAGTTCCTCGTCGGCGACCGACGGGTCGAGCTTGGTGAACAGCGGCTTCGGCGGCTCAAGCGGCGTGCCCGGCCGGATCGGCGCGCGCTGCCAGCGGGCAGCGGTCTGGTAGTCGCCGGTAATGACGGGATACTGCTGCCCGCCGTCCTCCGACACCTCCTCCACCCGTGGCCTCCCCGACCAGGTCCCGGCGCCGCCGAGCATCTCGTAGACGCGCTGCGACGATTCCGGCAGGAACGGGGTCAGCAGCGTCTTGCCGTCGTCGACGAGCTGCAGCGCGACGTGGCAGATGGTCCGCATCCGCTCGGGATCGGACTCGCGCAGCTTCCATGGCGCCTGGTCGGAGAGGTACTTGTTCGCCTCAGCGAGCGTCCGCATGGTCTCTGTGATGGCGGCCTTGAATCTCGACCGGGAAAGTGATTCACCAACATTTTGAAACGCGCCCTGCGAGTGCCGGAGTATTGCCCGGTCGGCATCTGTCAGCTGGCCGGCTGCCGGGACCGCCCCGATGTTCCTCGCCGCGAACGAGACGCAGCGGTTGACCAGGTTGCCCCAGTTCGCCAGCAATTCGTCGTTGTTGCGCCGGACGAACTCGCTCCAGGTGAAATCGGTATCCTGGTTCTCCGGGCCGGCCACAGCGACGTAGTACCGCAGGGCGTCGACGTCGTACCTGGCCAGGAAGTCCCGCACGTAGATGACGACGGACCTGGACGAGGAGAACTTCCGTCCCTCCATCGTCAGGTACTCGCTGGACACCACTTCGGTCGGCAGGTTCAGCGCGCCGAGCGCGCCGGGCTTGCCGCCCTTGGCGCCGCGGCCGCTGTAACCGAGCAGCATGGCCGGCCAGATCTCCGCGTGGAAGACGATGTTGTCCTTGCCCATGAAGTAATAGGACTCGGCATCCGGCGGACTGCCACCAGGCCCGCCAGGCGTCCGGTTCGCCAGACCGCCTGGCCCATTCCATCGACGCCGACAGGTAGCCGATGACCGCGTCGAACCAGACGTAGATCCGCTTGTCCGGCCGGTCCCGCCAGCCGTCCAGCGGGACCGGCACGCCCCAGTCGAGGTCCCTGGTGATCGCCCTCGGCTGCAGGTCGCCGAGCAGGTTCAGGGAGAACTTCAGCACGTTCGGCCGCCACTGGCCGCTCTTGCTCTGCAGCCAGCTCCCGAGCACGTCAGCGAACGCGGGCAGGTCGAGGAAGAAGTGCTCGGTCTCCACGAAGACCGGCGACCTCGCCGTTGATCTTCGAGCGCGGGTTGATGAGATCGGCCGGATCCAGCTGGTTGCCGCAGTTGTCGCACTGGTCGCCGCGGGCGCTGTCGTAACCGCAGATCGGGCAGGTGCCCTCGATGTAGCGGTCCGGCAGCGTCCGGCCGGTGGACGGCGAGATCGCGCCCATCGCGTTCCTGGCGAAGATGTAGCCGTTCTGGTACAGCCCGGTGAAGATCTCCTGGGTCACCGCGTAGTGATTCCGCGTCGTGGTCCGGGTGAACAGGTCGTAGGACATGTCCAGGCCGGCCAGGTCATCGACGATGACGCGGTTGTAGCGGTCGGCGAGCTCCCGCGCGGTCAGCCCTCGGCGTCGGCCTGGACCTGGATCGGGGTGCCGTGCTCATCGGTGCCGCTGACCATCAGCACCTTGTTGCCTGCCATCCGCTGGTACCTGCTGAACATGTCACAGGGCAGCCCGAAGCCGGAAACATGCCCGATGTGGCGAGGGCCGTTGGCGTACGGCCAGGCTGGCGCGGCCAGGATGTGGCGGGTCGTCGGCGACATGGCCACCAGCCTAGGGCCACCGGGACGGGCGCGGCCCGCTAGCGTGACGGCTGCTGGCCTTGCCGCCCGCTGCGGCCTGCGGCCTTCCTGCGCCTGGCCACCTCGTCGTAGAGCTTGCCCCGGTCCAGCCCGCGCTCCCTGGCCACCGCGGTGATCGCGGCGTTCCGCCGCAGGCCGGACCGGACCCTGGCGGCCACGTCAGCTACCGCGCCCGCGGCCGCGGCCTCGGCCTCGGCCGCGGCCGCGGGCCCTGCCGCCGCGGCCGGGCGGGCCGGGGCGCCAGCCACCACGAGCGTGATCTCGCCGAGCGCGCGCTGGCCAGCCCAGCTAGCCAGGTCGGCCAGGGTGCCGCGGCGGATCTCCTCGTGCGTCTTGGTCAGCTCCCGGCAGACCACGGCGCGCCGGTCCGCGCCGAAAGCACCAGCCAGCCCGGCCAGGGTGACGGCCAGCCGCCGGCCGCTCTCGAAGAAGATCAGCGTCCGGCGCTCGGCCGCAAGCTCGGCGAACCTGCGGGCACGCTCTCCCGCCTTCCTGGCCGGGAACCCCTCGAAGCAGAACCGGTCGGTAGGCAGCCCGGAGACCGCGAGCGCCGCAGTGACGGCGGACGGCCCGGGCAGCACGCTTACCCGGATGCCCTCCGCCGCGGCCGCCGCGATCACGCGGTAACCGGGGTCGCTGACGCCTGGCATCCCGGCGTCCGTGACAAGCAGCACGTCGTGCCCGGCGCGCAGGTCGGCGAGCAGCCCGGCGGCCCGCCTGGTCTCCACGTCGCCGAAGTCGTAGTACGAGACGATCCTGGCGGTCAGCTCGGCGCCGAGCGCGGCGGCGAGCCTGCGCAGCCGCCAGGTGTCCTCGGCCGCGATGATCCGCGCCGCGCTGAGTGCCGCCGCCAGCCTGGGCGACGCGTCGTCCGGCCGGCCGATGGGGGCGGCGGCGACCAGCAGGGTTCCCGTGCTGCCGTCGTCCTCGCTGCTGTCCATGCCGCCTTTCCCTCCGCCGCACACGGTAACGCCCGGCGCGCCTACGATGGCACTCGATGAGGGCATACGAAGCCGTGCCGGTTGCCCAGGAGCGAGATGATCAGGCGTCCGCGCTGGCCGACCGGCTCGCGCCGCCGATACCGGGCAGCGCGCTCTGGGGCTGGCTTGGCCCGCTGCTGGTTACCGCCTTCGGCGCGTTCCTGCGCTTCAACCGGCTGAGCGTGCCGCATGCGGTCGTCTTCGACGAGACGTACTACGTCGGCGACGCCTACGGCATCCTGCGGCACGGCGTCGAGATCAACCATGTCAAGAACGCCGACGCGCTGCTCGCCAGCGGCACGTCCACGCACATCCTGTCCTCCGGCGGCGAGTTCGTCGTGCATCCGCCGTTCGGGAAGGTGCTCATCGCGGTAGGCGAGTGGCTGTTCGGCCTGACCCCGTTCGGCTGGCGGTTCTCGGTCGCGGTGCTTGGCTCGCTGGCCATCTTGATGACCGCCCGGATCGCGCGCCGGATGACCAGGTCCACGCTGCTCGGCTGCGTGGCCGGGCTGCTGCTCGCGCTTGACGGGCTCGAGTTCGTGATGAGCCGGACCGCGCTGCTCGACATCATCGTGATGTTCTGGGTGCTCGCGGCGTTCGGCTGCCTGGTGATCGACCGCGATCGGTCCCGTGCGCGGCTGGCCGACGCGGCGGCCGAGGGCGGGCCGGCGACGGCGGGCCGTGGCTCGGCATCCGCTGGTGGCGCGTGGCGGCCGGGCTGTGCCTTGGCCTTGCCTGCGCGTCCAAGTGGAACGGGATCTGGTACATCCCGGTGTTCGGCTGCATGACCGTCGCCTGGGACATCGGTGCCCGCCGGGCAGCCGGCTACGCCCGGCCATGGCGCGGCGCGCTGCTGCGCGACGCAACCTGGCTGCCGGTCTCCTTCGGGCTGGTGCCGGCCGCCGCCTATATCGCATCCTGGAGCGGCTGGCTTGCCTCCAGCTCCGGCTACGACAGGAACTGGGCGGCGCAGCACGGTAACCACACGCCGGTGCTGTCCGCCCTTGACTCGCTGTACCAGTACAACAAGGCGATGTGGCAGTTCGGCGTCACTCTGACCACGCACCACCCGTACCAGTCCTGGCCGTGGACGTGGCTGGTGATGAGCCAGGCCCGTCTCCTTCTACTACCCGGAGCCGACCCCGGCCGGCTGCGGCGTGAAGAACTGCTCACAGGAAGTGCTGGCCGATCGGCACCCCGGCGATCTGGTGGGCGTCGATCCTCGCGCTTGCTGTCTGCCTCGTCTGGTGGCTGGCCAGGCGGGACTGGCGGGCCGGGGCGGTGCTGGCCGGCGTAGCAGGCGGCTGGCTGCCATGGTTCTGGTTCGCCTGGCACGACCACCGGACGATGTTCTACTTCTACGCGGTGGTCTTCGACCCGTTCCTGGTGATCTCGATCACGCTCTGCCTGGGGCTGCTCATCGGCTACGCCCATTCCGGCGCCGGCCCGCCGGGCGGCGGGCGCGACCATCACCGGCGTCTACCTGATCGCGGTGCTGGCGAACTTCTACTACCTGTACCCGGTGCTGGCCGCCAAGGTCATCCCCTACACCTCCTGGCTGTCCCGGATGTGGTACCACGGCTGGATCTGATCGGCAGTCGCGTTTGCGGGCCGGAGCGGGGTAAGAACCCGGCCAGCACCAGGAGCGGGAGCCGGGTCAGCCTGGCCAAGCCGGGGCGGCGATGGTAACGAAGGCAGGGGGAAACTAACCTGTAAGGAGAGCGACAGCGTCCCGTAGCCGCAAATGTTGCGTGCAGCACGCGTCCGGACAGCGCTCCGCTGCGTCTATATGAGTGACAGGTTAACGAAGAGCGGAGCGACGATGAGCCCGAGCGAACAGGCCCCGGATCAGGATACGCGTTTCGAGCAGGACGTTGTGCCCTTCCTGGGCCAGCTGTACCCGGCTGCGCTCCGGATGACCAGGAACCCGTCCGATGCCGAGGATCTCGTCCAGGAGACCTCCGCCAAGGCTTACGCCGCGTTCCACCAGTTCATGCCGGGCACGAACCTGCGCGCCTGGCTGCACCGGATCCTGGCGAACACCTTCATCAACAGCTACCGGAAGAAGCGGCGCGAGCCGCTGCAGGCGCTCGGCGCCGACTTTCACGAGGACTGGCAGGTCGGCACCGATCCGCTGGCCGCGCCGGCCCGCTCGGCCGAGTCCGAGGCACTGGACCGGCTGGCCGACTCGGAGATCCTGCGGTGCGCTGCGTGATCTGCCCGAGGAGTTCAAGGTGGCTGTCTACCTCGCCGACATCGAGGGCTACCCGTACCGGGAGATCGCGGAGATCATGGGCACGCCGATCGGCACCGTGATGTCCCGGCTGCACCGCGGCCGCGGCAAGCTCCGGCAGAAGCTCGCCGCCTACGCGCCCAGACGCGGGCTGGCCGCGCTGACCGGCTTCTCGACGCCAGCTCCGCACCGGGCGGGCTGATCCCCCTGGCGGCCAGCCCTGGTCCGGCTGGCTGACCCCGGCTGGCTGACCCCGTGGCCGGCTAGCCGCCGAAGATCCGGTCGCAGGCCCTGGATCCCGGCCTTGCCGTCGTCGAGCGGGCAGAACTTCTCGGTGAACTTCCGGTATGCGCCGCGGTGCTGCTCGGCCACCGAGTCAATGTTCCCGATCGCGGCGATCACTTCGTCTGATGTCGCGAGCAGCGGCCCGGGCGCCTCCGCCTCGAAGTCGAAGTAGAACCCGCGCAGGTTGTCGCGGTACTGCTCCAGGTCGTAGGTGAAGAACAGCATGGGCCGGCCGGTCGCGCGCGAAGTCGAACATCACCGATGAGTAGTCGGTCACCAGCACGTCGCTGACCAGGAACAGCTCTGAGATGTCCGGGTAGCCGGTGACGTTGAAGGCGAAGCCGGGCCTGCTGCCCGCCGGGACGTCGTCGGCCATGTGGTGATGGCCGCGGAACAGCACGACGTGATCGTCCCCCAGCTGCTGCCAGGCACGCTCCAGATCGAGCCGGAAGTCGAACCGGTACCGGCCGGATGCGTAGTACTGGTTGTCCCGCCAGGTCGGCGCGTAGAGCACGACCCGCTTGCCGTCCGGCAGGCCGAGCCGCTGCCGCACGCGCGGCCGCCACGCGGGCGGCATCGCCGCTGAGCAGCACGTCGTTGCGCGGGTACCCGGAGTCCAGGATCTCGCCGTCGTACCGGAACGCGCGGCGCATGATCTGGGTGCTGAACGGGTTCGGCGACAGCAGCAGGTCCCATTTGGCGACATCGCCCGCGAGCTGGTCGAAGTAGCTGGTCCCGCTGATGAACTGCGGCCGCTCGACGTCGAAGCCGATCTTCTTCAGCGGCGTGCCGTGCCAGGTCTGCACGTAGACCTGGCCGTCCCGCTTGCTGAAGGCCGCCTCCATGTCGTCGTTGGCGATGACGTACCGCGAGCGGGCCAGCGCCTCGTAGTAGTCCTCGGTGCCGCGCAGCACCACGCGGGCGTTGTCCGGGGCGGCCACCGACCAGTCGTTGACGGCCCAGATGTGCTCCCGGTCGTCGCCGCGCCGCCGCAGTTCGGCGGCGATGCCGAGCGGGTTGTCGCCGCACTGCTTGCCCTTCCAGCTGATGAAGAAGACCGCGTCCCTGATCGGCAGCCGCTGCTGCAGCGGGTAGTAGGCGCTGCGCAGCATCTTCCGCTGGAAGCGGCCGGTCTCGGTCAGCTTGAGCATCGGCTTGGCCACGACCAGCGGCGCGTCATAGCCGGCCGTCGTGAACCGGTAGTCCTTCGGCCGGATGCTGACCTTGTCGCCGGTCACGTCCGCCAGCCTGGCGTGGTCGTAGACCGGGCTGACGAGTTCGCCGTCGGCGCGCGCCCGCCCGCCGGACGAAGATGTCCCACCGGCCGTCCCGCAGCGGCAGCAGCCGGCCGAAGGACGGCATCCTGGCGACGTCGATGCTGATCGAGAACCGCTCGCCGTCCCGCGCCATTGCAACCACGTGCCGGTCGGTGGAGCCGCGGCGGCGCAGCACCGCCTCGTACCTGCCGTCCTCGGGCGCCGGGTAGCTGCCCCGCAGCGTCAGCCGCCCCTCCGCGCTCCAGGTGTCCTCGTCGATCACCGGCCGCAGGCCGCCCTGCACGACGGCCGCGTTGCCGGTCATGGGTCCGCTCGACGGCCAGCTCCCGGTCGCCGCTCGGGTACCTGAACTCGGCCAGCCCGGCCGGGAAGGCCACGGCCAGCCGCCGCTGGCCGGCCGGCTGGACGTAGAGGTCCCACTGGACCGAGCTCGCCGGCCGCTGGCCTGGGCCGGGCGGCCGGGGCGGCCGCGCGGCGACGCGGCTCGGCGGGCACGGCAGCCTCACGGCCGCGGCCTGCTCGGCGGCGACCTTCGGCGCCATGGCGGTCAGCCCGGCTGACGGCGACCACGGCCCGCAGCCGGGCGGCTCGCCGTCGGACCGCTCGATGGACGCCGGGAACCGCCTGGTGGCCGCGCCCTTGGACCAGGCCAGCACGAGCTCGGCGGCCTGGCCGAGCCCGGCCGGGTTCATGTCCACGTCGATGGTGAGCTGGCCGTCGGCCAGCTCGCAGCCGCGCAGCACGGCCGGCGTCCTGATCACGCCGACATGCAGCTGGCGGCCGACCCAATGCGCTCCGAACCGCATGCCCGGTGCCACCTCCAGGTACTCGGGACGCTCGGCCGGGCCGACCACCGGCGTGTGCACCCGGGCGGGCCGCCACACGCCCCGCGCCGCGGACCAGGATGTACGCGTCCCAGTCACCGGTCAGCCACCGGCTGCCTGCCCGGAACCAGCGGGGGCTGATCTCGCACTCGAACCCGGCCCAGTCGTAGGAGTATCGCTCCTGACGCGACCACGCGGTGGCGTCCGGATGCCGGAACGACCGGGCCGGCAGCACGACCGGCGGCCGGCGCCGGCTGCGCGGGCGCAAGACCACGATCTTGGACGTGTGCCTGCGCTTGGTGATGTCGATCGACGGCACGTAGGCGCAGCCGGTGATCACCAGCCGGTTGCCGCGCCAGCCGAGGCCCTCGACCCGGACGAACGGGTCAAGCTCGCGCCAGTACGGCCGGTAGACCCGGATCGGGACGCCTGCCGAGCGGTCGCCGAGGAACGGCAGGTCGGCACGGAGCCTGCCGTGCTTCCTGAGCACCGGGATGGTCCTGACCGGCTGCTCGACCTGCCACTGGTTGAACTCGATGAGCCGGTCCAGCGCGCGCTGCCTGACCAGGTAGAACGCCAGCTTGTGAGTCGACGGGAGCTTGCCGAGCACGCGCTTGTCGACCTGGTCCAGGTACTGGCCTGCCAGCTCGACGAACTCGGCGCGGTAGCTGTCGCTGGTCCGGTAGAGGTCGCAGACGTAGAGCCAGAGGTCGTTGACGAGCGCCTTGCGCTGATGCTGGCGGAGCAGCTTCGCCGAGGCGTTCTCCGCCAGGAAGCGGTCGATGGCGAGCAGCGCCGTGATCCGGTCCCGGAAGTTGCTGATGTCCGTGCGGGACTGGGTAATCGACAGCGCGCCCTTGCCCCGCTCGCGCCAGTAGTAGATCGGATCCGGGATCACGTCCACGGCCTTGGCGAGCACGTGCGCCCTGGTCATGATCTGCAGGTCTTCCCAGACCATGCCTTCCGGGATAGGTCAGGCCGGCCCGGTCCCAGAACGACTTCCTGAACAGCTTGTTCCATACCGATATGTCGTAGAGCAGCTGCGGCGTCTTGCTGACGTGCGTGCCGATGCGGCGGCCCTTGATCGCCTTGGAGTGCAGCGCCGACTGATGGGTGCCGGACGGGCCGATCCGCAGCACGTTGCCGGAAACGAAATCCGAGCCCGACTGCACCAGCGTGTCATGCAGCTTCTCGTAAGCATGGCTGGGCAGCATGTCATCGGCGTCGACGAACGCGAGGAACTCGCCGCTGGCCTGCTCGACGCCCCGGTTGCGGGCGTATCCGGGGCCGCCGTTGGGCACCCTGATCAGCCGGAACCTGCGGATCGGCGGCGGCCATGCCGCTGCGGCGATCGCCGGCACTGCCGTCGGTCGACCCGTCATCGACCATGATGACTTCCAGGTCGGTGAACGTCTGCGCGGCGATGGACTGCAGGCAGTCGCCGAGCAGATCCTCGATGTCGTAGAACGGCACGACAACGCTGATCTGCGGCACTGTCATCTTCGCATCTCCCCACTTCCCCAGGTGGCAGGCCAGCCGGGCGTCCCCGAAATCCTAGGAGATCCGGCGCAGTGCGGATCACCCTACACAGCCGCGGCCCGGCTACGGGCGCAGAGCCGTTTCTCCGGTACCGCTCGCCGGCTGGCCGGCCCGCTATCGCCTACTCGCCACGCCAGGCGGGAGCCCGCTTCTCGGCGAAGGCGGCCGCTCCCTCCATCGCGTCGCCGGAGGTGAACACCGGGCCGGTGATTTCGCCCTGCCGGGCGAAAGCCTCGGCGCTGTCCCAGTCCGCCGATTCCACGATGACGCGCTTGCTGGCGGCCAGCGCCAGCGGGGCGCCGCGGGCGGCGCGGGCGGCAAGTTCGCGCGCGGCGGCCAGCGCCTCGCCGGCCGGCACCAGGCGGTTGACCAGGCCGGCGTCGCGCAGCCGGGCGGCCGGGAAATGCTCGCCGGTCAGCGCGATCTCCATCGCCAGGTGATAGGGGACGCGCCTGGGCAGCCTGAGCAGCCCGCCGGCGCCGGCCACCAGCCCCCGGGTCACCTCGGGCAGCCCGAACTTCGCCTCCTCGCTCGCGACGATCAGGTCGCAGGCCAGCACGAGCTCGAAGCCGCCCGCCAGCGCATAGCCCTCGACAGCGGCGATGACCGGCTTGGCGGGCGGCCGCTCGGTGATCCCGCCGAAGCCGCGGCCAGCGACGACGGGAACGTCGCCGGCCAGGAAACCCTTCAGGTCCATGCCGGCGCAGAAGCTCCCGCCCGCGCCGGTGAGGATCAGGACGCGGACGTCGCTGCGGGCGTCAAGCTCGTCGGTGGCGCTGGCGATGCCGCGGGCGACCTCGCCGTTGACGGCATTGCGTGCCTCCGGGCGGTTGATCGTGACGACAGCGATGCCGTCGTCCACCGTGACCAGGACCGCTTCCGCCATTACTGCCGCACCGCCGGGCGCGCCGTGGCCCCGCTCACTTGGGCTGGAACCTGATGCCGCCGTCGAAGCGGATGACCTCGGCGTTCATGTAGTCGTTCTCGATCAGCGACAGGACCAGGCGGCGAACTCGGCGGCCGTGCCCATCCGCTTGGGGAAGATGACCGGCGCGGCCAGCCTGGCCTTGAATTCGGCACTGGCCGGGCCGGATCCGTAAATCGGGGTATCGATGATGCCGGGGCAGATGGTGTTCACCCGCACGCCGATGGCCGCGAGATCCCTGGCGGCGGGCACGGTCATGCCGATGATGCCGCCCTTGGACGCCGAGTAGGCAACCTGGCCGGTCTGGCCCTCGATGCCAGCGACCGACGAGGTGTTGATGATCACGCCGCGCAGCCCGTCGCCGTCCGCCGCATCGGTCCTGGCGATCGCGGCAGCGGCGATCCGCATCAGGTTGAAGGTGCCGATCAGGTTGACATCGATCACCTTGCGATAGGCCGCCAGGTCGTGCGGCGTGCCGTCGCGGCCCACGGTCCGGGCCGCCCAGCCGATCCCGGCGCAGCTCACCGCGACCCGCAGCGGCGGCCCTAGCGTTCCTGCGGCATCGACGGCAGCCTGCACCGAGCTTTCGTCGCTGACGTCGGTGCGCACGAAGCGCCCGCCGGTCGCCTTGGCGACCGCCGTGCCCTGCTCTTCGTTCAGGTCGGCGACGAGGACGGCGCAACCAGCGGCGGCTAGTCCGCGCGCGGTGGCCTCGCCCAGGCCGCTGGCGCCGCCGGACACGATCGCCGCAGTTGCGTTCAGTTCCATGCGCCGGAGCATACTTGGCGGCCGCCCGGGCGGACCTGGCCGGGTTCGGGCCGGAATTCTGTCAGTACCCGGGCCTAGTCTCAGGGGAATGCATCCAACAGGGCCGCTGCTGACCCTGGCATCCGCCGGCCGGGGATGCGCGCCTTCGCGGCGTCGCGCGGCCCCGGCCGGGTGAGGAGGGAAGAACGTGCGGAAGTACCGCGGGAACCCGTGGATGATCCTGCTGGTCGTCTCGCTCGGGTTCTTCATGACCCTGCTTGACCTGACGATCGTGAACATCGCGATCCCGAACATGATCACGTAGACTGCATGCGTCACTGGACGATGTTCTCTGGGTGATCAACGCTTACGCCCTGGTGCTGGCGGTCCTGGTCATCACGGCGGGCAGGCTCGGCGACCTGATCGGGCCCAGGATCATGTTCATGGGCGGCATCGCCGTGTTCACCGCGGCCTCGGCGGCGTGCGGACTTGCCCAGAGCCCGGGCTGGCTGATCGGCTTCCGCGCCGTGCAGGGCCTGGGCGCCGCGATGCTCATGCCGCAGACCCTGACGATCATCACGAATACGTTCCCGCCGGAACGGCGCGGTGCCGCGTTCGGCATCTGGGGGGCGGTGGCCGGAGTGGCCACCATCGCCGGGCCGACGCTCGGCGGGCTGCTCGTGACCGCGTTCGACTGGCGCTGGATCTTCTACGTCAACCTGCCGATCGGCGTGGCGGTACTGCTGATCACCCCCGTCATCATCCCCGACCTGCGGCTTGGCCGCAGGCACCGGATCGACATCCCCGGCGTGCTGCTGGCCAGCGCCGCGCTGCTGGCGATCTGCTACGGACTGGTCGAAGGGCAGCGGTACGACTGGGGGCAGATCAATTCCTTCGTCAGCATCCCGCTCATACTCGGCGCCGGGGTCGTGCTGCTCGCTGCCTTCCTGGCTGACCAGTGGCTGACCCAGAACCGCGAGCCGCTCGTGCCGTTCGCGCTGTTCCGCGACCGTAACTATGCCGTGGTGAACTGGGTGTCCGGCGTGCTGGCCGTCGGCATGATGGGAATCTTCCTGCCGTTCACCATCTACCTGCAGTCAGTGCTCGGCTTCTCCGCGCTGAAAGCCGGCCTGGCCATGGCTCCCGCCTCGCTCATCTCGATGTTCGTCGCTCCCGTGGCCGGACGGATGACCGACAAGATCGGCGGCAAGTTCATCCTGATGTCCGGCCTTACCCTGTTCGCGGTCGGGATGGGCTGGATGGCGCTGATCGCGCGCCCCGATTCCAGCTGGCAGAGCTTCCTGCTGCCCCTGATCGTGGCCGGGATCGGCATGGGCTGCACGTTCGCGCCGCTGATCACTGTGGCCATGCGGAACGTCGACCCGCGGATGGCCGGAGCCGCTTCCGGCGTGCTGAACACGGTCCGGCAGGTCGGCCTGGTGATCGGCACCGCCGCGGTCGGCGCGCTCCTGCAGAACAGGCTGATCTCCTCGATGACCAGCCAGGCCGCGGCCCGTTCTGCCGCGCTGCCTGCGCAGGTACGCAGCCAGTTCGTCACCCAGATCCGCGGCTCGGCGAGGAACGGCATCCAGGTCGGGGCCGGCCAGAACGGCGGCATCAGCAAGCAGCACGGCCTGCCGGCCAGCCTGGCCGCTGAGGTCGGCAGAATCGGCCATGACGTCTTCACCTTCGGCTATGTGCAGGCCATGCGCACGACCATGGTGCTGCCGGTCGCCTTGCTGCTGGTCGGCGCCGCGAGCTGCTTCGCGATCAAGGGACGCGGGAAGTCGGCCGGGCCTGGCCAGGCAGCGGCGGCGGTGGACAAGCCGGAGCGCGCGACGGCCTGACCGCTGCGCGCGCTCGTCCCGGGCGCGGAACGGGCGCGGCCCGCCAGGCGAGATCCTGGCGGGCCGTGCCCGTAGCGGGGGTAAAGCAGGGAGCCCTTAGCTCACCGGGACCAGCATCGGCGGGCCAACCAGGCCGCGCAGCTCATCGGAGGCGGATTCGAACGGGAACCTCGCGGCGAAGGCAGGCTCCAGGTCGGACAGCCAGACCGCGGCCGGATCGAACCGGGCGTAGAACGGCTTGCCGACAAGCTCGGGATCACGCGCCTGGATCAGGTGCAAGGCGAATACCTTCTGGCCGGCCAGTTCCACGACGCCGTCCACGCACACCTTTCCTGGCGTCGCTGACATGGATGGGCCGCGTACCGTCCGGCACAGGCCGGAGACGCTGCGGTAAGCGTCACCGAAGACCTCGCAGGCACGGGCGAGCGGAACCGCGAAGTAGTCCTGCGGCCCGGTGTCCCGCTCGACGAACATGTAGTAGGGGATCATCCCCATCCGGGCCTGCGCCCGCCACATGCCGGACCAGATCGCCGGCTCGTCGTTGATCGACCGGATCAGCGGTGCCTGCGTCCTGATCACGGCCCCGGTCGCCCTGATCCTGCGCACCGCCGCGGCCACGGCTTCCGGCTCGAGCTCGCGCGGGTGGGAGAAATGCGCCATGAAGGCCAGCGTCCGGCCGCTTTCCGCCACCTCTTCGAAGAGCCGCAGCGTGTCGTCGGCATCAGGATCGCTGATGAACCGCTGCGGCCAGTAGGCCAGGGACTTGGTTCCGATCCGGATTGACTCGATGTGGCCGAGCCGCGGGTCGAGCAGCGGCTCGACGTATCGGCGCAGGACAGGCGCGCCCATGATCATCGGGTCACCGCCGGTGATCAGGACGCTGGTGACTTCGGTGTGCGCCCGGAGATAGGCGACCACCCTGTCGACGTCGGCGGTGGCCATCTTGAGGCTGGGCTCGTCGACGAACTGAGCCCAGCGGAAGCAGTAGGTGCAGTACGCGTGACACGTCTGCCCCTGCTTGGGGAACACCAGGACGGTCTCCGGGTACTTGTGCTGGATTCCGGGAACCGGCCCGTCGGCCAGGTCGGGGATATTGAGTGCCAGCTGCCCGGCGGGATGCGGGTTGAGCCGCATCCGCACCTGGTGCGCGGCGGCGTGGACCTCTCGGTCCGGTGCGCCGCGCGCCAGCAGGCCGGCGATCGCGCTCACGTCCGCCGCGGGGAGCATGTCCGCCTGCGGGAAGACCAGCCGGTAAATAGGGTCGTCCGGCGCCGCGGTCCAGTCGATCAGCTCGTCGAGCACGTACGCATTCGTCCGGAACGGCAGGACGGTGGCGACGGCCTGGGCTGCCAGCCGCTGGCCCGCGTCGAGCCCGGCTCGTGCCGTGAGCGCGTCCAGGTGTTTCGCCGTGTACGCGCGGAAACGGCGGCCCGCCAGCGGACTGTCGGGCACTGTGTGCTGAATCCCGGTCACGCATCTCCCTCCGGTCGGTCGCGGCGGCGGCCCGAATGCCATGCCGCGAGTCTCCGGCCCGGCGGCAGTCACCCGCCGCCGGTTGCCGGTCATCCCTGAGACGCAGCTGCCCGCCCGGCGGGCAGCCCGCGACATACAAAAAAGGTCACGATTGGAGAACACTCAGCAGAGTGCTCCAGGTCCTCGGCACGGCCGCTCCCGGCCCGGGTGCTGGCGCGTGATGTCCCGCCAGTCAACCGCGATATACCCCGCCCAGGCGCGTTTTTCACCTATCAGGGGTCACAGCCGGAGCACGGACACCGGTAGCCGGCGGCAGCCCCCGGCAGTGAGAGGCTTATCGCATGCGGGACCGCGGCATGAGCATGAGCGCACCGATGGTGGCACCCTGAATCGCCCGGCGCGGGCCGCTGCCCCGGTGAGCGGCAGGACGGCTGGCGGACCGCCGCTCGCGGTGATCGCGGTTGACGCGATGGGCGGCGATCACGGGCCGGCTGAGATCGTCGCCGGAGCCGTCAGCGCCCTCAGGGACAGCGCGATACCCGTGGTCCTGACCGGCCGCCCCGGCCCGCTGCGCCCGCTGCTCGCCGGGCACGACGCGCTCGCGGACATCCCGATCGTCGCGGCCGACGAATCGCTCTCGATGGATGAGGGGGCGCTCGCCAGCTGGCGACGGCCCCGGTCGAGCATCGCGGTCGCCTGCCAGCTGGTCCGCCGCGGCCAGGCCGCGGCGGTGGTTTCAGCCGGCTCGACCGGCGGGATCGTCGCCACCGCGCGGCTGCGGCTCCGGCCGGTGCCCGGTGTCCTGCGGCCCGCCCTTGCCGTCGTGCTCCCGACCGTGCCCGGGCCGACCCTGCTGCTCGACGCCGGCGCGATCGCCGACCCTAAGCCGGAGATGCTGGTCCAGTTCGCCCAGCTCGGCGTCGCTTATCTGCAGGCCGCCTACGGCATCGAGGAGCCCAGGGTGGGCCTGCTGACCATCGGCTCCGAGCCGGGCAAGGGAAACAAGCTGGCCCGGCGGGCACATGAGCTGCTGGACGCGGACCCGCCGCATGGCGGGCTGCCCATCGGCTTCACCGGGAATGTCGAAGGCGGTGACCTGCTGGCCGGCCAGCTGGACGTGATCGTGACCGACGGATTCACCGGCAATGTCGCGCTGAAGACGCTGGAAGGCGCGGCGGCCTTCGCGGCCGCCCAGCTGCGCGCTGCGCTCGGCAGCTCACCGGCGGCCAGGGTCGGTGCCCTGCTGCAGCGCCGCGGCCTGCGTGAGCTCGCCGAGCGGCTGGATCCGGAGAGCTACGGCGGCGCGGCCCTGCTCGGGCTGGAGGGGACCGTCGTGATCGCGCACGGGGCGGCCAAGGCCCGCGCCATCGCCGCGGCTTGCGCGCTCGCCGCGAGCCTGGCGGGCGGTGAGATCACCGAGAAGATCCGGGAACGGCTCGGCCCAGCCCGCGGCGGTCACTTCCTGCGCCGGCCCTGAAGCAGCCCGATAGGCTTAAGGTATGGCCGATCCCGAGGAGGTTCTCGCACGCCTGGTCAGCGATGCGCTGAGCGCGGCGGCTGGCGCCGAGTACGCCGGCACTGACCCGCTGATCCGGCCATCGCAGTTCGCTGACTTCCAGGCGAACGTCGCGCTGTCCCTGGGCAAGCGCGTCGGCCGGCCGCCCCGTGCGGTCGCCGCCGAGCTGGCCAGCCAGCTGGCCGCAACTCCGGTACTCGGGAACGTCGAGGTCAGCGGCCCGGGGTTCATCAACCTCACGCTGAGCAATGACTGGATCGCCGGACAGGCGTCCGGCCTGCTCGATGACCCGCGGCTCGGCGTCGGCGGCGCGGACCAGGCGCAGCGGGTCGTCGTTGACTACTCATCGCCGAATGTCGCCAAGGAAATGCACGTCGGGCACCTGCGCACCACCGTCGTCGGCGACGCGATCGTACGGGTGCTTGAGTATCTCGGCCACGAGGTGATCAGGGCGAATCACCTCGGGGACTGGGGCACCCAGTTCGGCATGCTGCTCGAGCACCTGCTTGATATCGGTGAGCCCGCCGCCCACGAGCAGCTGGCGGCCGGCGAGATCAATGCCTTCTACCAGGCAGCTAAGGCAAAGTTCGACGCCGATCCCGCCTTCGCCGCGCGGTCCAGGCGCCGGGTCGTCGCCCTCCAGGGCGGCGACGCGGAGACGCTGCGCCTGTGGGAGCTGCTGGTCAGCGGCACGAAGCAGTACTACAACACGATTTACGCCAGGCTCGGCGTCACGCTCACCGACGCGGACCTGGCGCCCGAGAGCTTCTACAACCCGATGCTCGCCGGCGTCTGCGACGAGCTGCAGGAATCTGGCGTGGCCGTGATCAGCGACGGCGCGCTCTGCGCGTTCCCGCCCGGCTTCACCGGCCGGGACGGCAAGCCGCTGCCGCTGATCCTGCGCAAGAGCGATGGCGGCTACGGCTACGGCACCACTGACATTGCCGCGATCCGGTACCGCATCCGGGACCTGAAGGCGAACCGCCTGCTCTACGTGGTGGGGTCAGAGCAGGCGCTGCATCTGTCGATGGTGTTCGCTGTCGCCCGCCAGGCCGGCTTCCTGACCGGCGAGGTCAGCGCCGAGCACGCGTCGATCGGCATGGTGACCGGGACTGACGGCAAGAGGTTCCGGAGCAGGTCGGGCAGGCAAGTCAAGCTCATCACGCTGATCGATGAAGCGGTCGAACGTGCCGGGGAGGTCATCAGGGACCGCTACGACGACCCCGGGCAGCGGGCCAGGATCGCGGAGGCAGTCGGCATCGGCGCGCTCAAGTATGGCGACCTGTCCGTCGCCAGGGACTCCAGCTACATGCTGGACTTCGACCGGATGCTCGGGCTGACCGGCAATACCGGCCCCTACCTGCAGTACGCCACGGCCCGGATCCGCTCGATCTTCCACCGGGCCGGCCTGGAGCCGGCCGACGCCACCGGGCCGGTCCTGGTCACCGCGGGCGCCGAGCGCGCGCTCTCGCTCCAGCTGCTCGGATTCGGCGCGGCGGTGCGCGCCGTCGCGGCGGCAGCCGAGCCACACAAGCTGGCCGGTTTCCTGTTCGATACCGCCAGTGCTTTCACCACGTTCTACGAGGAGTGCCCGGTACTGCAGGCACCCGACCCGGCCATCCGGCAGAGCCGGCTCGCGCTGTCGGCAGTTACCCTGCGGGTGCTGGTGACCGGGCTGGGCCTGCTCGGTATCCCGGTGCCGGACCGCATGTAGGCAGCGAACTGCCCGGCTGTTCTCAGCCAGCTCCCAGGAATCGCTGGCTGATGTCCCAGCCCCCGGCGGCATCGTTGCGGTCATGAACACCTACCACCAACCCCCAGCCAATGATCAGAGCCCGGACGGCGGCAGGCGGGCCGGCACCCGCTGGTTTCTGGGCGCCGGAGCGATCCTGCTGGCCGTCGGCGTGCTTGGCGGCGTGGCGCTGGCGGGCAACACCAGTTCCCCGGCGAGCCCGGCGAATTCGGCGGCACCTGCGGGCCCGGCGGGGCAGGCTGCCGTGCTCAGCGCCGTGCTCGGCTCGGCCGGCTCCGGGCAAGCTGGCACTGCCCAGGCAGCCACTGCGCAGGCGGCCGCGGCCGGCCCGGCCGGGTACCCGGCAGCACGCCGCTGCGCACTGGTGATCCGGCGGCTGCGGGCCATCGGGCGGCAGCACGCCGCACGAGCTGTCCGGCGGCACTGCCGACGTGTTATCCGGCGCAGGATCGGCCTCAGGCTGCTCGGCGGCATGTACGGGCAGTTCACCTTCCGGACCAGATCGGGCATCCGGACCATCGGCTATGAGCGCGGCATCGTGGCGTCCGACAGCGGCAGCTCGCTGGTCGTTCGCGCGGCGGACGGCACTACCGAGACCTGGAACCTGACCGGCCGCACGGTGGTCCGCCGCGACGGCGCCAGGACCAGTCGCAGCGCGCTGGCCGGCGGCGAGCCGGTGTTCGTGGCCGGCCAGGTAGTCAGCGGCGCGCATGACATCCGGCTGGCAGTGATCCGGCCCGCAGCCGCCGCAGCGCCGGCGAACTCCCCGGCCGGCTCCTGACCGGGGTAGCCTCGTCAGGCACTCCGCCGTCGCGGCTGCTGACCGCGGCGACGGCGACCCGTTAGGCGACAAATGAGCCCGGTGCCCCATGCCAGCTGACGACCGTATCCCCCGGGTGCTCGTCGTGGACGACGAGCCGAACATCCGTGAGCTCGTCCAGGTCGCGCTGAAGTTCCACGGCTGCTCGGTGAGCACCGCGGTCAACGGCGCTGATGCGCTCCGGCAGGCCGAGGCCGGTCAGCCCGACCTGATCGTGCTCGACGTGGTGCTGCCGGATATGGACGGCTTCGAGGTCTGCCGCCGGCTGCGCGCCGCCGGCAACGAAGTGCCGGTGATCTTCCTCACCGCCAGGGACACGTCGTCCGACACGGTCACCGGCCTGGCGATCGGCGGCGACGACTACGTCACCAAGCCCTTCTCGGTGGAGGCACTGGTGGCCAGGGTCCGCGCCGTGCTCAGGCGCGCATCCCGGACCGCGGCACCGGACCAGGCCGCCGACGCCGGCCAGCTGCGGGCCGGTGACCTGGAGCTGGACGAGGCACGCTGGACAGTCCGCCGGGGCGGCACCCCGGTCGAGCTGTCGCCGACCGAGTTCCGGCTGCTTGCCTACCTGATGCGGCATCAGGGCCGGGTTCTCACCCGGGCGCAGCTGCTGGAGAACGTCTGGGGCTGGGACTACGCGGGCGAGTCCCAGATCGTCGAGACCTACGTCAGCTATCTGCGCCGCAAGCTCGACCCGCTCGGGCCGCCGCTGATCCATACCCAGCGCGGGGTCGGATACAGCCTGCGCCCGGACGACGGCCGCCAGCCCGGCATGCGGGGATGAGCCGCCAGAATCGGCTGTCGCTGCGCGCCCGCATGCTCGTCCTGCTGATCGGCGTGACCACTATGTTCCTGCTGGTCATGGGAGTGGTCGGCACCATCGTCTTGAACAAGCGGCTGAGCGGCAACTTCAATGCGAGCCTGGCGGCCGCGGCCACCAGGCGCCCGGCTCAGCTGAAGATCAACACCGGCGGCTACGCGGCGGTGCTGAAAATGCCGTCGGCCGGCCTGGTCAAGCGGGTTACCGGCAACACGGCGCAGACACGCGCGCTCGCCGCCGCCGTGGCCGGGATGAGCCGTCTCGAGATCGCGGCCCACCTGGGCCGCACGCTCTTCGAGATCGAGGGGAATGGCGTGCTGTTCCGCGCGGCGGCGCGCCGGATCCTGGTCCCGGACGCCACCGCGCGGCACGGCTTCGCCCTCGCGGTCCTCGTGGTCGCGCGGCCGGTCAGCGACGTGACCGGACAGGTCCGTGCGTTCGTCATCGCCGAGCTGATCACCGGCGGCGCGCTGATCGCGCTGCTAGCGATCGGCGGCGAGTGGCTGATCGGCCGGGGGCTCGAGCCGCTTGACCAGATGGCGAGCACGGCTAACGAGATCACCTCGCGGGGCGACCTGACCGCGCGGATGCCGGAGGCAGGCGACCGGACCGAGGTGGGCAGGCTGGGATCGGCGATCAACACCATGCTGGACCGGATTCAGCAGGCCTTCGGCGCGCGGCTGCGCTCGGAGCAGAAGGTACGCGAGTTCGCCGCGGACGCGTCCCACGAGCTCCGGACGCCGCTGACCACGATCAGCGGCTACGCCGAGCTTTACCGGCAGGGCGCGCTCGGCCCGGATCAGCTGCCCAGCGCCATGCGCAGGATCGAGCAGGAGGCACAGCGGATGAGCACGCTCGTCGCCGAGCTGCTCGAGCTGGCCAGGCTGGACCGGACCTCCTCGCTCGACCTGACCGAGACTGACCTTGCGGGCGTGGTGCGCGACGCCGTCGCCGACGCGATCGCGGTACAGCCGGGACGGCCGGTCCGGGCCGAGGCGCCGCCGCGGCTGGTCGCGGTCGTGGACGAGCCGCGAATCCGGCAGGTACTCGCGAACCTGCTCGGCAATGTCCGGGCGCATACGCCGCCGGACACCCCGGTGGCGGTCCGGCTCGGCGAGGTGAACGGCGGGGTGCTGATCGAGGTGGCCGACGCCGGCCCTGGCATGTCCGGTGCGGACGCCAGCCGCGCCTTCGACCGGTTCCACCGCGCCGCGGAGCGCGCTGGCGGCAGCGAGGCCGATCAGGCCGCCAGCGGGGACGGCGGCGCCGGCAGCGGGCTTGGCCTGTCCATCGTGCAGGCCATCGCTCGCGCGCACGGCGGCCAGGCGGCGCTGGAGTCGTGGCCGGGCCGCGGTACCCGGGTCCGGATCTGGCTGCCCACCCGGAACATGCCCTAGTATCCGATTCCTTGCCACCGCGTCAGTACCGCTCCGTGAGATTAGAAGGAGTCGATCGCGGCTGGGCCATCGCCGGCCATGCCCTGCCGTTCGCCTGAAGGGTCCGGCAGGTGGTCGAAAAGGTAGTAGACGGCGATCACGCCGTACAACGCGAGCGCCACCGTCGCCGAGACGAACGCTGCGAGCAGCGTCGCGACCACGTAGCCGGCCAGGCCGACGGTGAACCGCACGCTCGCCGCGGCGGGCGAGCGCATCCGGGCCGATGCGCCGAGGCGCTCCCGGTGCGCCTCCAGGTACAGCCACATCCCGGAGTAGCCGACCGAGATCGCGACCATCGTGATGCCGTATACGACCGCGGCGACTGGCCCGCCAGCCGCGGACTTGCCGACCAGGTGCTCGGCGATGAGCGCGGTCGGGAAGGGTATCGCTACCACGCCCATCAGCAGGAAGAGGTTGATCGCGAGCAGCGGCCGGTCCACCCGGGTGACATGGGAGAGCAGCGTGTGATGGTTCAGCCACATGATCCCGATGGTCAGGAAGCTGATCGCGTACGCCGCGTACTGCGGCCAGGCACGGGAAAGCTCATGCGTCAGCTGCCTTGACGAGAGGACGCTGGCGCCGATCGGCAGCAGGTTGAACACCAGGATGGTGATCGCGACAGCAAAGACGCCGTCACTGAACGACTCGGCCCGGCGGGAATCCATCAGCTGCCGCCGCTCAGGGCGCGCCCTGGCCAGCCGCATCACCGGGACCAGCCGCATCACCGCGGACCAGCCGCATCACCGGGACCAGCCGCATCACCGGGACCAGCTGTGCCGCCCGTCCCGGCCGGGCCGGCGTCAACAGCAGGCGCCGGGCCAGCGGGGCGCACCGAGCGCGCGAGCAGCTGGGCCACGTCGACCACCTCCAGCGACTCCTTCGCCTCGCCTGAGCTCTTCTTGGCGCTGATCGCGTCGCCCAGCATGACCATGCAGTACGGGCACCCGGTGGAGATCGTGTCCGGGTCCGTGCCGAGCGCCTCGTCGATCCGCTCGGTGTTGATCCGCTTGCCGATCCGCTCTTCCATCCACATCCGGGCGCCGCCGGCGCCGCAGCAGAACCCGCGCTCCTTGCACCGGTGCATCTCCTGCGCCCGGACCCCGGGCACCTGCTCCATGATCTCCCGCGGGGCGGTGTAGACCTTGTTGTGCCTGCCGAGGAAGCACGGGTCGTGGTAGGTGATCTTCTCGTCCACCGGGGTGACCGGGGTGAGCTTCCCTTCGGCCACCAGCCGGGCCAGCAGCTGGGTATGGTGCATGACCTCGTAGTTGCCGCCAAGCTGCGGGTACTCGTTGGCGATCGTGTTGAAGCAGTGCGGGCAGCTGGCCACGATCTTGCGGGCGCCCGCCTCGTTCAGCGTCTCGACGTTCTGCTGCGCCAGCATGCTGAACACGAACTCGTTGCCCATCCGCCGGGCCGGGTCGCCGGTGCACGTCTCGGCCGGCCCGAGCACAGCGAAGTTCACCCCCGCCGTATGCAGCAGCCCGGCGATCGCCTTGGTGGTCTTCTTCGCCCGGTCCTCCAGCGCCCCCGCGCAGCCGACCCAGAACAGGTACTCCACGTCGGCGCCGATCGGGCCGTCGAGCACCGGGACGTCGAAGTCGAGCTCGGCGATCCAGTCGGTCCGCTTCGACCCGCCCATCCCCCACGGATCTCCCTTGTTCTCCAGGTTCTTCAGCATCGTCGACGCCTCGGCGGGAAACGCCGACTCGATCAGCACCTGGTGCCTGCGCATGCCGGTGATGTGGTCGATGTGCTCGATGTCGACCGGGCATTCCTCGACGCAGGCCCCGCAGTTGGTGCAGGACCAGAGCACGTCCGGGTCGATCACGCCATTGGCCGCCGAGTCCCCGACGAGCGGCCGGTCAACTTCGGCCTTAACCGCCGCGGCGACGTGCTCGCGCTCCTCGTCGGAGCCGGCCAGCAGGTACGGCGCCTTGGCGAACGCGTGGTCGCGCAGGTTCAGGATCAGCATCTTCGGTGACAGCGGCTTGCCGGTCGCCCAGGCCGGGCACTGTGACTGGCAGCGGCCGCACTCGGTGCAGGTGGCCAGGTCGAGCATGCCCTTCCAGCTGAGGTCCTCGATCTTGCCGAGGCCGAAGACGTCGGTGTCCGGGTCGGCTTCCTCGAAGTCGAGCACCTTGCCGCCGGAGCGCATCGGCTGCAGTGCCCGCAGCCCGTCCGGCCGCCGGGAGAACAGCACGTTCAGCGGCGCGAGGAAGATGTGCAGGTGCTTGGAGTAGGTGACGAAGACCAGGAAGCCCAGGATGACGGCGAGCTGAGCGAGCAGGCCGGCCGTCTCCAGCCCGCTGTTCACCCCGTGACCGAGCGGGCGCAGCCAGTGGCCGACCAGCTGCGACGCGAACGCGCCGTGCGGATAGGGGAAGTCCCCGGTGTTGATCTGCGCGCCGCGGTACACCAGCAGCGTAGCGATCACCAGGAAAATCATGAGCAGAACGAGCCAGGCGGCGCCAGTGTGCGACCCGGCGAAGCGGGACTTGCGGCCTTCCCGCGCCGGATCGCTGCGCAGCCGGATCACCGCGAACGTGACGATGCCGACCAGCACGGCCACCGCGAAAAGATCCTCGAGGAAGCCGATCACCGCCCAGTGGCCGATCAGCGGGATGGCGAAGGTCTTGCTGAACAGGTCCCCGTAGGCCTCGATGATCGTCAGGATCAGGATGACGAAGCCCCAGAACGTGAGGAAATGCGCGACGCCGGGAACCGACCACTTCAGCAGCTTGCGCTGCCCGAATACCTCAGTGACCTGCGTGCCGGCCCCGCGGCCAGGGTGCTCCCGCAGCGCCTGCACCCGCTCGGGGGCAGGCTGCCCGGCCATCGCGAGCCGATCGAGCCACCACAGCCGGCGGCCGGCGATCGCGAGCGCCGCAACCGTAATGACGAGGCCGAAGATGATGCGCAGCGCCACAAGGATCTCCTCACCCGGCGTCAGGTCGGTCGGCGCCTGGCCGGTGCACAGGTCCCGGCCCTGCGCCGGTGCAAGCGTACGCCTGGCCCGGCCGATTGCGGCCCGTCGCGGTGGCCCTGGCCCGCTAGCCTGACCGGGGGCACTGACCATCAGCCCCGGCGGATCGCAGGGGCTGGCAGCTGATGACGGAGCGTGACATGGCCCGGCCGGGCAGACCCGGGGGGGAGATGCGGGCGGAGCCCGCGACGCCGAGCCCGCTGACGATGCTGGCTGGCTCGGTCACGGTGCTGCTGACGGCCGGGCTGGCGGGCGGCGCCCTCGCCTTCCTGAGCAAGGCAGCCTGCCGCGCCGGGGCGTGGAATACCGGCATCGGGCAGTTCCAGGCGCACTGCTACACCGATATCTACCCGCTGTACTTCACCGAGCAGCTCGCCGCGGGCAAGGTCCCCTACCTCGGTCATCCGGTCGAGTACCCGGTGCTCATCGGCGCGGCCATGCAGGCCGCCGCCTGGGTCGTCCGGCCGATCAGCGATGCCGCCATCCGGGGCCGGGAGTTCTTCGACGTGACCGCGGGGCTGCTGGTGATCTTCGCCGTGGCGGCCGTGCTCGCGACGGCATACCTGGCAGGCCCGGCCCGGCGATGGACCGCCCTGCTGGTGGCGCTGTCGCCCGCGGTGATCCTGGCCGCCTTCATCAACTGGGACCTGATCGCGATGAGCCTGGCAACGCTGGGCCTGGCGGCCTGGGCGGGCCGGCGCTGCGCGGCGGCCGGCCTCCTGCTCGGCCTGGCCGTGGCCACCAAGTTCTACCCGGTGTTCCTGCTCGGCCCGCTGCTCCTGCTCTGCCTGCGGGCGGGCCGGATGCGGGCTTTCTGGGTGACCGCCGGGTCCGCGGCCGCGGCGTGGCTCGCCGTCAACCTGCCCGTCGCCATCGTCGCGCCAGCGGGCTGGGCCACCTTCTACCGGTTCAACGCGGCCAGGGGCGCCGACTGGGGTTCGATCTGGTACTTCTTCCAGACCGAGCACTGGCCCGTGCTCGGCAGCCTTCCGCTCGGCGCCATCAACGCCCTGTCGCGTGATCGGATTCGGGCTCGCCTGCGCGGCGATCGGGCTGCTGGCGCTCGGCGCGCCGCGGCGGCCCAGGCTGCCGCAGCTGTGCTTCCTTGTCATCGCGGCATTCCTGCTCTTCAACAAGGTCTGGTCGCCGCAGTACGTGATCTGGCTCGCGCCGCTCGTGGTGCTGGCCAGACCGCGGCTGGCGTCCTACGCGCTCTGGCAGGCGGCCGAGATCGGCTACTTCTTCGCGCATCTGGGCCTACCTGATCACGATCGTGGCCGGGCCGGGCGGCCGGGCGGCATCGGCACCGGGCTCTACTTCACCGCCCTGCTGGCCAGGTTCGGTACCGTCGCTCTGCTGTCCGCCCTGGTTGTCAGGGACATCCTGCGGCCGGACGCCGACCTGGTCCGGCGCGACGGCGACGACGACCCGGCTGGCGGCGTCCTGGCCGGTGCCCCGGACCGGTTCGTGCTGCGGCTGGCAGCCGGGCTGCGGCCGGCACCTGGACGGGCTCGCAGGACCGCCTAGCGGCCAGTGCATATCCGCAGGTCAGCGGCTTAAGGGAAGCCGAGGGCAGCGATCGCTGCATAGCTGAGCGCCATCGACTCAACTCATTTGACTTGAGCATCGCCAGATGGCAAACTTGCGTCGTCAAGGCTCAATCTTCGGGTTCACGATCACACGCAAGGACTAACTCATGGCACGTGCGGTAGGCATCGACCTTGGTACCACCAACTCTGTCGTCGCCGTTCTGGAAGGCGGCGAGCCAGCGGTTATCGCCAACGCGGAAGGCTCGCGGACCACGCCGTCGGTGGTGGCATTCGCGAAGAACGGCGAGGTGCTCGTCGGCGAGGTGGCCAAGCGGCAGGCAGTGACCAACGTCGACCGGACGATCCGGTCGGTCAAGCGGCAGATGGGCACCGACTGGTCGGTCGCCATCGACGGCAAGAAGTTCTCCGCCCAGCAGATCAGCGCGTTCATCCTGCAGAAGCTGAAGCGGGACGCAGAGGCTTACCTTGGCGAGACCATCACCGACGCGGTGATCACCGTTCCCGCGTACTTCAACGACGCGCAGCGCCAGGCGACCAAAGAGGCCGGCACCATCGCGGGCCTGAACGTGCTGCGGATCATCAACGAGCCCACATCAGCGGCGCTTGCCTACCATCTGGACAAGGACACCGAGGCCACCATCCTGGTCTTCGACCTGGGCGGCGGCACCTTCGACGTCTCGCTGCTCGAGGTCGGCGAGGGCGTCGTCGAGGTCAAGGCCACCAGCGGCGACAACCACCTGGGCGGCGACGACTGGGATCAGCGGATCGTGGACTGGCTGGTCAAGGACTTCAAGAACAGCTACGGCACTGACCTGTCCAAGGACAAGATGGCGCTGCAGCGGCTGCGGGAGACCGCGGAGAAGGCCAAGATCGAGCTGTCCAGCTCCACCGAGTCGCAGATCAACCTGCCCTACATCACCCATTCCGAGCAGGGCCCGCTGCACCTGGACACCAAGCTGAGCCGGGCCGAGTTCCAGAAGATGACGTCGGATCTGCTTGACCGCTGCAAGTCGCCGTTCCAGCAGGTGATCAAGGACGCCGGGGTCAGCCTGGACAAGATCCACCACGTGGTGCTGGTCGGCGGATCCACCCGGATGCCCGCCGTGGTCGACCTGGTCAAGGAGCTGACCGGCGGCAAGGAGCCGAACAAGGGCGTCAACCCGGACGAGGTCGTCGCGGTCGGCGCGAGCCTGCAGGCCGGCGTGCTCAAGGGCGAGGTCAAGGACGTCCTGCTGCTGGACGTGACCCCGCTGTCGCTGGGCATCGAGACCAAGGGCGGGATCTTCACCAAGCTGATCGAGCGCAACACCACGATCCCGACCAAGCGCTCGGAGATCTTCACCACCGCTGACGACAACCAGCCGTCCGTGCAGATCCAGGTGTTCCAGGGCGAGCGGGAGATCGCCGCGTACAACAAGAAGCTCGGCATGTTCGAGCTGGCCGGCATCGCGCCGGCGCCGCGCGGCATCCCGCAGATCGAGGTCACCTTCGACATCGACGCGAACGGCATCGTCAACGTGTCGGCCAAGGACCTGGGCACCGGCAAGCAGCAGTCCGTCACGATCTCCGGCGGTTCGGCGCTGGGCAAGGACGACATCGAGCGGATGATGGCGGACGCCGAGAAGTACGCCGAGGAGGACCGCAAGCGCCGCGAGGAGGCCGAGGTCCGCAACCGCGCGGAGACCCTCGCCTACACGACGGAGAAGTTCCTGGCGGAGAACGCCGAGAAGGTCCCGGACGACATCAAGTCCGAGGTGGAGGCGTCGATCGCCGAGCTGAAGAAGGCGCTCGAGGGCACCGACACCGAGGCGATCAGGATCGGCCAGCGAGAACGCCGCCCAGGTCAGCCAGAAGATGGGCACGGCCATCTACGCCCAGTCGCAGCAGCAGGCTGCCGATGCCCAGCCCGGCGAGCCGGACGGCGAGCACCCGGCGCAGGCCGATGACGACGTCGTCGAGGCGGAGATCGTCGACGAGGAGAAGCCGGGTGAGCGCGAGGGTGGCGCCGCCTGATGAGGTCACCAGAAGAGGAGGAGGCACCGGGCCGGTGATCCGGGACCGGCGGCGCATCGACCCGGTAGACGGGACAGGTCCGTGAGCCGGGCCGCTCCGGCGCGGCCCGGCCCGGCTCGCCGCACGGTGCTGGCTCGCCGCTCCGCGGGGCGCCAGGCGACGCCGGGCCCGGCAGGCATGCCGCGTCGAAGCCAGGCGGCGTTTCCGCCGCCGCGCCCGGCCCGGCCGACGGCGACGACCAGCGGGGCGGCCAGCCCGGCTCGCCGGCCAGCCCGGCGCCGCCCGGCGACGGGCCGGGCGGGGACGCGGCGACCGCGCTGGCGCGGCTCGCCGAGCGGACCGCCGACCTGCAGCGGCTGCAGGCGGAGTACGCGAACTACCGCAAGCGGGTTGAGCGCGACCGGGTCGCGGTCCGGGAGCAGGCGCTGGCCAACGTGCTGGCGGCGCTGCTGCCGATCCTTGACGACATCGGCCGGGCCAGGGAGCACGAGGAGCTGGCGGGCGGCTTCAAGTCGGTAGCCGAGTCGCTTGAGTCGGCCGCGGCCAAGCTTGGCCTGACCAGCTACGGGGAGAGCGGCGACCCGTTCGACCCGAACCTGCACGAGGCGCTGATGCACTCATACTCGGCGGACGTGACCGAGCCGACCTGCGTGATGATCCTGCAGCCCGGTTACAAGATCGGGGACAGGATCCTGCGCCCGGCCCGGGTGGCCGTGGCCGAGCCCGGTGATCTGGATGAACCCGGCGGCCAGGCCGAGTCCGGCGATCAGGATGCCGCGGACGCGAGCGCCGGGCAGGCGCCCGAGGCCGGCCTGGACCCGGACGCGGCCGGCGAGTCCATTGCCGATGGCGGTGCCCCGCGCGCGAATGATCCTGACTGACCGGACGAGGAGTGGCCGATGAGCACCAAGGACTTCCTCGAGAAGGACTACTACAAGGTCCTTTCCGTCGCCAAGGACGCTTCTCCGGACGAGATCAAGAAGTCGTACCGCAAGCTCGCCCGCAAGTACCACCCGGACGCCAACAAGGGCAACCCGGCATCGGAAGAGCGCTTCAAGGAGATCTCCGAGGCGTATAACGTGCTGTCCGACGAGAAGCGGCGCAAGGAGTACGACGAGGCCAGGTCGCTGTTCGGCAGCGGCGGGGTGCGGATGCCAGGCCAGGCCGGCGGCCAGGGCGGGTTCGGCGGGTTCGATCTCGGTGACCTGTTCGGCGGCCAGCCGGGAAGCACTGGCGGGCGTCTCGGTGACCTGCTCGGCGGCGTCTTCGGCGGCCGCACCGGCACACCAGGCGAGGCCGCGGCGCGGCGCGGACATCGAGACCGAGACGTCGCTGACCTTCAGCGACGCGATCGACGGCGTCACCGTGTCGCTGCGGCTGGCCGGCGAGGGCCCGTGCAAGACGTGCATGGGCACCGGGGCGAAGGCGGGAACGGTGCCGAGGGTCTGCCCCACCTGCGAGGGCAGCGGGCAGGCCAGCAAGAACCTGGGCAACTTCGCCTTCTCCGAGCCGTGCCGGACCTGCCGGGGCCGCGGCCTGGTCGTCGACGATCCGTGCCCGGTGTGCTCGGGCAGCGGCCGCGCGATGAGCACCAGGACCATCCAGGCCCGCATCCCGGCCGGCGTCGGCGACGGCCAGCGGATCAAGCTCAAGGGCAAGGGCGCCCCCGGCGAGCGCGGCGGCCCGGCCGGCGACCTGTACGTGAAGGTGCACGTGACCCCGCATCCGGTGTTCGGCCGGTCGGGGCACAACCTGACGCTCACCGTGCCGGTTACGTTCTCCGAGGCAGCGCTCGGCGCGGAGATCAAGGTTCCGGCTCATCGCGCGATGCCGGTTAACCTCCGGATCCCGGCCGGGACCCCGAACGGGCGCACCTTCCGGGTCCGCGGCAAGGGCGTCCGCCGCCCGGACGGCACCGTGGGCGACCTGCTGGTCACCGTGGACGTTCAGGTGCCCAAGCACCTGAACGACGAGGAGCGCGAGGCCCTGGAGACCTTCAGGAAGGCAGCCGGGGACACCGACCCGAGGGAAGACCTGCTGCGCCGGGCGAAGGCCAGCTGAGACTGGTGCGGGGAATGACATGATCAACGAGTTCGAGCTATCCGACGATTCGCCGGTCTATGTCATCTCCGTCGCCGCCCAGCTCTCCGGGCTGCACCCGCAGACGCTGCGCGCCTACGACCGGATGGGCCTGGTCTCCCCCGGCCGGGCGGCGGGCCGCGGCCGCCGTTACTCGCTGCGCGACATCCTCGTGCTGCGGGAGGTCCAGCGCCTCTCCCAGGAGGAGGGCATCAACCTTTCCGGCATCAAGCGGATCCTGGCGCTGGAAGACGAGAGCAGGCGCAGCCGGCTGCGGCTAGCCGAGGTCCAGGCCGAGATCGCCCGGCTGCGCGCGGAGCTTGAGTCCACCCGCGCCGTCGCCGCCCGGCTGGCCGGCCTGCTCAGGAACTCCGGCAGCGGCGGCGCGCTCGTGCCGGTCCGCCCGGCGGGCGGCGGGGCGGCCCGCCCGGCGCAGCCCGGGCGGCCGCCGCCGGCTCCTTCGGCCCCCGCCGCCGCAGCCGGCACCGGCACTGGTACCGGACCGGATGACAGCACGAAGCGCGGCGGGACGGCGCCCAGCGCGGCACGCAGCGATATCCGGAGGGATGCTGGCGATGGATGACAAGCTGACTCGCAAGAGCCAGGAGGCGCTGTCCGAGGCGGTCAAGCGGGCCGCCGCGGCCGGGAACCCGAACGTTGACGGGCTGCATCTGCTCGCTGCCCTGGTCGAGCAGAGCGGCGGCACGGCGGCCCCGCTGCTGCGCGCCGTCGGGGCTGACCCGGCTACCGTGCTCAAGCGGGCGGAGGAACTGCTTTCCCGGCTGCCGAGCGCGGCCGGGACGACGGTCGGCGCGCCGGAGACCTCGCGCCAGCTGCTGGCCACGCTGGCCACCGCGGCCAAGCAGGCCAGGGAGATGTCGGACGAGTACGTCTCGACCGAGCACCTGCTGGTCGGCCTGGCCGCCTACGGCGGCCAGGCCGCCACGCTGCTGCGCGAGGCGGGGGCGGGCCCGGACGAGCTGCTCAGCGCCTTCCAGCAGGTGCGCGGCAGCGCCCGGGTGACAACGCAGGATCCGGAGGGCACCTACCAGGCGCTGGAGAAGTACGGCATCGACCTGACCCGCCGGGCCAGGGACGGCCAGCTCGACCCGGTGATCGGCCGGGACGCGGAGATCCGGCGGGTGATCCAGGTGCTCACCCGGCGCACCAAGAACAACCCGGTGCTGATCGGCGAGCCGGGAGTGGGCAAGACGGCGGTGGTGGAGGGCCTGGCCCAGCGGATCGTGGCTGGCGACGTGCCCGAGTCACTGCGCGGAAAGCGGATCGTGGCGCTCGACCTGAGCGCGATGGTGGCCGGGGCCAAGTACCGCGGCGAATTCGAGGAGCGGCTCAAGGCCGTACTGAACGAGATAAAGCAGAGCGACGGCGAGGTCGTCACGTTCGTCGACGAGCTGCATACCGTGGTCGGGGCCGGCGCCGCAGAGGGCGCGATGGACGCCGGCAACATGCTCAAGCCGATGCTGGCCCGCGGCGAGCTGCGCATGGTCGGCGCGACCACGCTGGACGAGTACCGCGAGCGGATCGAGAAGGATCCGGCCCTGGAGCGCCGCTTCCAGCAGGTCTTCGTCGGGGAGCCCTCGGTGGAGGACACGATCGCGATCCTGCGCGGCCTCCGCGGCAGGTACGAGGCGCACCACAAGGTACAGATCTCGGATGCCGCGCTGGTGGCCGCCGCGACGCTGTCGGACCGCTACATCACGGCGAGATACCTGCCGGACAAGGCAATCGACCTGATCGACGAGGCCGCGTCCCAGCTGCGGATGGAGATTGATTCCCGGCCGCTCGAAGTCGACGAGCTGCAGCGGTCCGTGGACCGGATGCGGATGGAGGAACTCGCCCTGGCCAGGGAAGCCGACCCGGCCAGCAAGGAGCGGCTGGAGCGGCTGCGGGCCGACCTTGCCGACCGCCAGGAGCAGCTGACCGCGCTCGTCGCCCGCTGGGAACGGGAGAAGGCCGGGCTTAACAAGGTCGGCGAGCTGAAGAAGCGGCTAGATGACCTTAAGGGCCAGGCCGACCGGGCCCAGCGGGACGCCGATTTCGAGGCCGCGTCGCGGCTCATGTACGGGGAGATCCCGGCGCTGGAGCGGGAGATCGCCGAGGCGTCAGCGCAGGCGGCCGCCGAGACCGACGCCGTCGGCCGGCCGGGGGCAGCTGGCGGGTCCGGGCCGGGCGGCCAGCCTGCGCCCGACGCCAGGCCCATGGTCAAGGAAGAGGTCGGCCCGGACGACGTCGCTGACGTGGTCTCAGCCTGGACCGGCATCCCGGCCGGGCGCCTGCTCGAGGGCGAGACTGGCAAGCTGCTCAGGATGGAATCCGAGCTCGGCAGGCGGATCGTCGGCCAGTCAAGAGCCGTGCAGGCGGTTTCCGACGCGGTCCGCAGGTCGCGGGCCGGCATCTCCGATCCTGACCGCCCATCCGGGTCATTCCTGTTCCTCGGGCCCACCGGGGTCGGGAAGACCGAGCTCGCCAAGGCGCTGGCCGATTTCCTCTTCGATGACGAGCGCGCAATGAACCGGATCGACATGAGCGAGTACTCGGAGCGGCATTCAGTCGCCCGGCTCGTCGGCGCGCCGCCTGGCTACGTGGGATACGAGGAAGGCGGCCAGCTCACCGAGGCAGTCCGGCGGCGGCCGTACTGCGTCGTGCTGCTCGACGAGGTGGAAAAGGCGCACCAGGAAGTCTTCGACGTCCTGCTGCAAGTGCTGGATGACGGCAGGCTCACCGACGGGCAGGGCCGCACCGTCGATTTCCGCAACACCATCCTGATCCTCACCTCTAATCTCGGCTCGCAGCACATCGCCGATCCCGCGCTTGACGATCCGGCTAAGCGGGAAGCGGTCATGTCGGTGGTCCGTGCGACGTTCAAGCCGGAGTTCCTGAACCGGCTTGACGACGTCATCCTGTTCGACGCGCTGTCCACCGAGGAACTCACCGAGATCGTCGACCTGCAGGTAGCCAGGCTGGCCCGGCGCCTGGCCGACCGCAGGCTGACGCTCACGGTGACGCCCGCCGCCCGCGAATGGCTGGCGGTCACCGGCTTTGACCCGGTCTACGGCGCCCGGCCGCTGCGCAGGCTCATCCAGTCGGCGATCGGGGATCAGCTGGCCCGCGGCCTGCTGTCCGGCGATATCGGCGACGGCGACGTGGTCCTCGTTGACCTTGACCCGGAGTCGGATTCGCTGACCGTACGCGGCGGCCGGCCGGCCGGCTCCCCGTCGGCTGAGGGATCCCCGGCGGCACCGGAGGGCGGCTCGTCAAGCAGCCGGTCGTAGTCATCCTCCGGCAGCCCGAGGTCATTGCGGATCCGGTACCGCAGGCTCAGCAGCATCCGCAGCTCGGTCCGGTCGTCATCGCCGGGGCCGGCGTCCACTGACCGCAGTCCGGACCGCCGGGCACGGCCTTCCTCGCGCTGCAGGCATAGCTCTACGCCGGCCGTTGCCCAGTCCAGGGCGCCGCTCAAATCGGAACGCTCGACCAGGACTTCGGCGACGAGATCGCAGGCACGCGGGTCGCGCCGCCCTTCCTCCTTCAGCTCGGCGATCAGCGCATGCGCCTCGGCTGATTTGCCGAGCAGGAAGAGCGCCCTGGTGAGCGGAACTCGCGGATCCACGAATACCGGCCCGCCGTCGGCCAGCGCCAGCCGGAATCCGCTTGCCGCCGCGGCGGGATCATCGGCGAGCAGCCATTGCTCGCCGGCCCGGAGGAAGGCCTCTGACCTTGGCATGGACGGGCTTTGCGTGCCGGTGACGGCAAGCCTGCTCATCCGCTGCGCGGCGGCTTCATGATCGCCGCTAAAGGCAGCATCGAACTCTATTGCGTCAAATTCCTCGCGGCTCAAAACAGGCACGATACAGAACGTACCCACCCGGACAGGGCTTTCAACGCACAGTTTCGGTAACGAGTTTCCCGGCGCACGGCTTCGCTATCCCGGCTATCAGCGCCCAGCTTCCGATCGGCGCCAGGCCGGGTGCCGATCCTGCGGCGGAGTCCGGCTTTTATCGCCGCGAGCGCTCAAGCGCATCCCAGAACCCGCGCCTGAGCGCGTGCCTGACCTCGTCATGCAGCAGCGAGTCGATCGGCAGCCCCGAGCCCTGCAGCAGCCTGGCCTCCAGGTCGGACGGCATCCGCGGCTTGCGCGCGAGCACGGCCTCGAGCCAGAGGGCAGGCGCGTCCCGCGCCACCGCCTCGCCGAACCCGACGCCCTCGGCATGCGCCGCCTGCACCGCGTCGGCGAGCGAGACGGCCACCGGCGGCGGCACCGGTGCCTGCGTGGCCGCGGGCTGCGGACCGCTGTAAGGCCCGCCCTGCGGAACGCCGGACGACGGGCTGGGCGGGCCGGCGTGCTGGCCGTGCGGCGGCGGCTGCTCAGCGGCTCCGTACTGGCCGCTGCCAGCGGGCGGGTACTGCTCCGGTGCCGGGTACTGGCCCGGTACCGGGTACTGCGCCACGGGCGGGTACGGCTCCGGCGGCGGGTAATGCCGGGCGCCGCCCAGGCCATGGCGCTGTGTCCGGCCCGGGCCCGGCTGCTGCCGCGGCGCGCCGTCTGCCGCCGGGGCGGGCAGCCGGTCAAGGAACGGATCCGGCGGGTAGGCCCGGGCGCCGTGAGCGCCGGGCCGCGATGTCCCGCGGGGCTGGCTCTGCGGCCCGCTCCCGGTCTGCCCGTGCAGTCCAGGCTCACCTTGCGCCTCGGCGCCCGGCGGCCCGTGCAGTCCAGGCTCACCTTGCGTTTCGGCACCGGGCTGTGCGTGCAGCCCGGGCTGGCTTTGCTGGACGCTGCCAGCCTGCCCCGGGGTGCTGGCGGGCTGATCCTGGGTTCCGCCAGCCTTACCCGGCAGTGCCTGACCCTGCTGGCTTCCGGCGGGCTGGGCTCCGGCTTGGGCTCCGCCAGGCTGGGAGCCGCCCGGCTGGGAGCCGCCCGGCTGAGCTCCGGCGGGCTGGGCTCCGGCGGGCTGGGCTCCGGCGGGCTGGGCTCCGGCGGGCTGAGCTTCGCCTGGCCGGCCCGGCAGGTCACCCTGCTCGCTTCGCGCGGGCACCTGCTCCTCCTGCTCAGCCGGCCCGGCTGCCGGCTGCGGCTGGACGCCGCGCTGGTAGTCGGCGACGACCGGGGCGGTGTAGATCGGCGGAGCGGCGGGCAGCGCGGCGGCAGGCAGCCCATGGCGGGTCACCGCGCCAAGCACCGATCCGTGGCCGTTCGCCAGGGACCTTCCCTGGTAGGCGCCCGCCGGGTATTCCTCATCCCGGCGCGCGGGCTCGGCACCAGCGACCAGGTCAACGAACGGGCGCAGATGCGCGCTGCCGATCTCCAGAATGTCATCGCATTCCTGCCGCAGCAGCCGGGAGGTGGTCCAGTTCCCGTCCACCGTGACGTGCACCAGAATTACCCGTATCCCGAGATCCTGCACTTCCGCGACGACCTCGGCGAGGTCTTCATCGCCGCTGACGAGAATGGCGTCGCTGATCGCGCCGTTCCGGCCCAGGGTCGTCAGGTCACGGTGCATCTCGGTCTCGACGCCCTCGCGGCGGCCTGGCCGCATCCGGCCGAGCCTGAGCTTGAGCCCGGGCAGGTCGGCCAGGGTATCGTGCTCGGTTGTCCGCCGTCCCTCGACCGTCGCCTCGTACCAGTAGCACCGCAGCACCGGCAGGCCGCTGCGATCCCGCGAAAGCCCGGACAGGAACTTGAGCAAGCCGGCGTAGTCCCAGGAAACAGAATCTCGGTGGCGAGTGCCGTGGACGGCCATTGCGCCATCGGCGAGCACATAGCCCGCGTCCACGAACAGCGCGCAACGATCCACGCGAAAACCGTCCTTCCCTCGACGCGAGACGTTACCAGCGCCTGGCTATTGCCGTGACATATAGCGCGGATCAGGGACGTACCACCAGCGCCCGTCCGGTGACCCGCCGCAAAGCGGGCCAGGGAGGGCAGTTTGCCCACCGGCCAGGGCGCCGCCGGGCCGGCCCTGGCGCTGCCGGATAGGGTCGGATTCCGTGACGGACCATGCTGACCTGCTCGCCTTGATCAGGAGCCAGGCGGTCGTGCCCGGCGACGTCATCTTGTCGTCCGGCCAGCGGGCGAGCTGGTATGTCGACCTGCGCCGCATCCTGCTGGCCGGCCGGGCCGCGCCGCTGGCCGGCCGGGTCATGCTCGAGGTCACCGCCGACTTGTGCTATGACGCCGCCGGCGGCCTGACCCTCGGCGCCGATCCGGTGGCGACGGCCATGATGCATGCCGCGGCCGCAGGCGGCAGGATCCTGGACGCCTTCGTAGTGCGCAAGGCGGAGAAGGCGCACGGCCTGCAACGCCGGATCGAGGGGCCAGAGGTAGCCGGCCGCCGCGTGCTCGCGGTCGAGGACACGTCGACGACCGGCAATTCGGTGCTCACTGCGGTAGACGCGCTCCGCGAGGCCGGAGCCGAGGTGGTAGGCGTCGCGGTCATCGTGGACCGCGGCGCACGCGAGCACGTCACCGGCCGGGGGCTGGCTTACCGCGCCGCCTACGAGCTGGCCGACCTGACGCCAGGCTGAGCTAGTGTCTGGCCAGGTCATGCCCTGCGGAGATCCCCACAAGAAGAAGGACGATCACCGCTATCACGACTACCGCGACGATCACGTACCGAAGGCGTTCCCTGGGATCGGCATCATGACGTCCCATGCAGCGAGACTAGCCCGGCCGGCCTGCTCCGGGGCCATTAGCGCCGGTAACCGGGCGGCTGGCGGCACGCATCCGGTCCCGGCCGGGGGGATACTAGGAAAAGCCAGGACGACAACAGGGGAGTAACTGTCATGCCTATCGCCACCCCCGAGATATACGCACAGATGCTCGACCGGGCAAAGGAGCAAGGCTTCGCCTACCCGGCCATCAACGTAACGTCGAGCCAGACGCTCAACGCCGCGCTCCGCGGCTTCGCCGAGGCCGGGAGCGACGGGATCGTCCAGGTGTCCACCGGTGGCGCCGAATACCTTTCCGGCGCCGCGGTCAAGGACATGGTGACCGGCTCGGTCGCGCTGGCCCAGTTCGCCGCCGGGGTGGCGGACCGGTATCCGGTCCATATCGCGCTGCACACCGACCACTGCCCGAAGGACAAGCTGGACGGCTTCGTCCGCCCGCTTGTCCGGATCTCCCAGGAGCGGGTGGCGCGCGGCGAGGAGCCGCTCTTCCAGTCGCACATGTGGGACGGCTCAGCCGTGCCGCTGACCGAGAACCTGCAGATCGCCGCCGAGCTGCTAGCTGACTGCGCGAAAGCGCACATCGTCATGGAGCTGGAGATCGGCGTCGTCGGCGGCGAGGAAGACGGCGTCGTCGGCGAGATCAACGAGAAGCTGTACAGCACCCCGGACGATGCGCTCGCGACCGCCGAGGCGCTTGGCCTCGGCGAGCGGGGCCGGTACATACTCGCCGCGACATTCGGCAACGTGCATGGCGTCTACAAGCCAGGGCACGTCAAGCTCCGGCCGCAGGTGCTGGCCGACATCCAGGACGCGGTCGGCCGGAAGTACGGCCGGGACAAGCCGTTCAACCTCGTCTTCCACGGCGGGTCGGGCTCCGACCTGGCGGACATCCGGGAGGCGATCTCCTACGGCGTGGTCAAGATGAACGTGGACACCGACACCCAGTACGCGTTCACCCGGCCCGTCGCCGGCCACATGTTCGCCCACTACGACGGCGTACTCAAGGTCGACGGCGACGTCGGCAGCAAGAAGGCTCTACGATCCGCGGAGCTGGGGTAAGGCGGGCGAGGAGGGCATGACGGCACGCATCGTGCGCGCCTGCGAGGACCTGCTGTCCGCGGGCAAGCAGCTGACCTGACCGGCAGCCAGCCCGGCGGCCGCGCCACCTGGCGGGCGGCCGCTGGCTGGCCTAGCTCAGGATCTTGCCTGCCCTGCGCCGGACTGCGCCGCCCCCGCTGGCCGGCCGGCCCAGTGGCAGGCGGCAGGATGGCTGCCATGACATATGAGAATCTGCTCGGCGGCCCGCCTGCCACCTACCTGCCCGGCGATGCGGAGGCCAGCGCGGCGCTGCGGGACGCGGCCGGCCCGGCCAGCGTCGCGGCCCGGTTCCCCGCGTCCTGCGAGGCCTGGGCGGCGCTGGCGGAGCTTGCCCTGGCGCGCGATGACCCGGTCGCCGCTTACGCCTACGCGAGGACCGGCTACCACCGCGGCCTTGACCAGCTGCGCCGGGCCGGCTGGACGGGATATGGCCCGATTCCCTGGGAGCATGAGCCGAACCGCGGCTTCCTGCGAGCGCTGCACATGCTCGGCTGCGCGGCGGCGGCAATCGGCGAGGACGACGAGGCTGAGCGCTGCGCCGGCTTCCTGCGGGAAAGCAGCCCCGCCGCCGCCGCGGCACTTGAGGCTGGCTGATCCCAGGTCAGCAGCGGTCCGCCGGTACGGGTAGCCTCGGAACGCAAGAGCCCCTGCCGCACCAGCAGCACGCCCGGACCGTGCGGCCAGGGGCTTCCGCGTCAGGTCAGGGGCCGCCCGCCCGCGGCGGCTGGAAGGGGCTGGTGAGTATGCCGGCCATTGTGATCGTAGGCGCCCAGTGGGGTGACGAGGGCAAGGGCAAGGCGACCGACCTGCTCGGCGACAGCGTTGATTACGTCGTCCGGTATCAGGGCGGCAACAACGCCGGGCACACGGTCGTCATCGGCGACGAGAGCTACGCGCTGCACCTGCTGCCCAGCGGTGTGCTGTCGCCGGACGTGATACCGGTCATCGGCAACGGCGTGGTCATCGACCCGGGCGTGCTGATCGAGGAGATCGACGGGCTGCGGGCCCGCGGGGTGTCCTGCGAGCGGCTGCTGATCTCGGCCAGCGCGCACCTGATCATGCCGCACCACCGGGCGCTCGACCGGGTGACAGAACGGTTCCTCGGCAAGGCCAGGATCGGCACCACCGGGCGCGGCATCGGGCCCGCCTACAGCGACAAGGTGGCGCGGATGGGCATCCGCGCGCAGGATCTCTTCGACCCGGGGATACTCGGCCAGAAGCTCGAGCTCGTGCTGCGGGAGAAGAACCAGGTGCTCACCAAGGTGTACAACCGCCGCGGGATCGACGGGGCCGCGGTGTCAGCCGAGTATCTCGGCTATGGCGAGCGGCTGCGGCCGCATCTGGCCGATACCGGGCTGATCCTGAACAAGGCGCTGGACGACAAGCGGGTCGTGCTGCTCGAGGGCGCCCAGGCGACCCTGCTCGATGTCGATCACGGCACTTACCCGTTCGTCACGTCGTCCTCGCCCACTGCGGGTGGCGCCTGCGCCGGGTCCGGCATCGGCCCGACCAGGATCACCAAGGTGATCGGCATCGTGAAGGCGTACACGACGCGGGTCGGGGCCGGCCCGTTCCCGACCGAGCTGACCGGCCCGCAGGGCGAATGGCTGCGCAAGACGGGCGGCGAGTACGGGGTGACGACCGGCCGGGAACGCCGGACCGGCTGGTTCGACGCCGTCATCGCCAGGTACGCGACCAGGGTCAACGGGATCACCGATTACTTCCTCACCAAGCTGGATGTGCTTTCCGGCCTGGAGAAGGTCCCGGTCTGCGTGGCCTACGACGTGGCCGGCACCCGGCATGACGAGATCCCGGTGACGCAGACCGACTTCCATCACGCCGTCCCGGTCTACGAGTACCTGGACGGCTGGTGGGAGGACATCTCCGCGGCGAAGAAATTCAGCGATCTCCCGCGTAATGCCCAGGCTTACGTCCGGGCAATCGAGCAGCAGATCGGCGCCCCGGTCGCCGCGGTGGGCGTGGGGGCGCGCCGTGACCAGACCCTGCAGCTGCGCCCGCTGATCTGATCAGCCGGGGCGGCCAGTCCGGGCCCGGAGTCGCCGGTCAGCAGAGCTGCTCCCAGTCGAGGTAGGGTGGGCGCGGCTGCCCAGGTAGGCTCGGCCGGGTGCGGGTCTTGGTGGTCGGCTCCGGCGGCCGTGAGCATGCCCTCTGCCGGGCACTTGCCCGTGACGGCGACGTGGCGGAACTGCACGCCGCACCGGGCAATCCTGGCATCGCCCGGATCGCGCACGTTCATGACGTCGCCGTTGCCGACCCGGGCGGCATTGCCTCGCTGGCCACCCGGATAGCCGCGGACCTGGTGGTCATCGGCCCCGAGGTGCCGCTGGTCGCCGGCGCTGCGGACGCGGTCAGGGCGGCCGGCATCGGCTGCTTCGGGCCCGGCCAGCGCGCGGCCATGATCGAGGGATCGAAGTCCTTCGCCAAGGAGATCATGGTGGCGGCCGGGCATCCCGACCGCGGCCGCGCGCACCTGCGGCACCGACAGCGAGGCCGGCCAGGCCCTGGACGCGTTCGGGCCGCCGTACGTGGTCAAGGCGGACGGGCTCGCGGGCGGCAAGGGCGTGGTCGTCACCGCAGACCGGGGCGAGGCGGCCAGGCACGCGGCCGGCTGCGGCAAGGTGGTCATCGAGGAGTTCCTTGACGGGCCAGAGGTTTCCGTCTTCGCGCTGGCCGACGGGGCCACGGCGGTGCCGCTGCTGCCCGCGCAGGACTACAAGCGCGCGCACGACGGAGACGCGGGCCCGAACACCGGCGGGATGGGCGCCTATGCCCCGCTGCCGTGGGCGCCGCCTGGGCTGGCCGACGAGGTGCTCGCCACGGTCATCAAGCCCGCGCTGGCCGAGCTTGGCCGGCGCGGCATGCCGTATCACGGGCTGCTGTACGCCGGGCTCTGCCTGACCAGGGGCGGGATCCGGGTGGTGGAGTTCAACGCCAGGTTCGGCGACCCGGAGACCCAGGTGATCCTGGACCGGCTGGTCACGCCGCTGGCCGGGCTGCTCGATGCGGCGGCGAACGGCAGCCTGCCCGGCGCGGGGCCGCTGGCCTGGGCTCCCGGCGCGGCGGTGACCGTGGTGATCGCGGCGGAGGGCTATCCGGCCAGGCCCGCCAGTGGCGACCGGATCGATGGCCTCGAAGATGCGGAACGGGAGCCTGGCGCCTATGTGCTGCACGCGGGAACCTCGGCGAACGGGGCCGGCCAGCTGAGGTCGAGCGGCGGGCGGGTGCTCAACGTGGTAGGCACCGGCCAGGACCTGGCCAGCGCGCGCGCGGCCGCCTACCGGGCAGCGGGCCGGGTCAGGATGCGCGGCGGCTGGTACCGGACCGACATCGCGGCGGAACGAGGGCCTTGACATCCGCCGAGGCGGACGGGCCTGACGATGCCGCCGCGCCCGATGGCGACACCGGGCCGCAGCTGCGGGTCACCACCATCGAGCTGTTCTTCGACCTGGTCTTCGCCTTCACCCTGACCCAGCTCACCGCGCTGCTCGCCGATCACGCATCGCTCCAGGCGCTGGCGCAGGTGCTGCTGATCTTCGCCCTGATCTGGTGGATGTACGCCGGCTACGCCTGGCTGACCAATGCCCGGCCGCCGACCGGCAGCGCCGAGCGGCTGCTGCTGCTTGTCGGCATGGCCGGCCTGCTCGTCGTCGGGCTGGCGATACCGGCGGGCTTCAGCTCCAACGGGGTGGCGCTCGGCCTTGGCTACCTGGTGGTCGTCGGCGTGCACGCCACGCTGTATTTCCGGGTGAACAGGAACATCGTGCGGATCGCCCCGTTCAGCATCGCCTCGGCGCTGCTGGTCACCGCCGCCGGGATCGTGTCCAGGCCCGCCGGGGGGCACCGGCCCGCCGCCTACGCGCTGTGGATCCTGGCCGTCGTGATCCAGCTCGGCTCGCCGCTGATCGTGCACCCGCGCGGGCTGTTCGGCCTGCGGCCCGCGCACATAGTGGAACGGCATACCGCCCTGGTCATCGTCGCGCTCGGCGAGTCCGGCGCCGCGGTCGGGATCGGCGCCGCCGGGCTGGCCAACCGGGCCGGCGGAATGACCGCCGGGCTTGTCGCCGTGTCGCTGCTCGGTCTCGCCCTGTCCGCCGCGCTGTGGTGGACGCTGTTCGGCGGAAACGAGGACGAGCGGGCCGAGCGGGCGCTCACCGGCGCGGACAGCGGCCAGCGCACCGGGCTCATCCTGGCTGGTTACTTCTACGCCCATACACCGCTGCTGCTCGGCATCGTCGCTGTCGCGGCCGGGATCGAGCAGTCGATCGCCCGCACCGCGGCGCCGCCGTCGGCCGTCCCGGCGTCCGCCGCGATCGCGCTGGCGGCGGGAACCGCGGCGCTGCTGGCCGGCGACATCGCCTTCCGGCGGCGGCTGGGAATCGGCCGGGCCAGGCTCCGGATGGCCGCCGCCGTAGCGTCCGCCGCTACCGTCGGAGCCGGGCTGTCGGCCGGCCTGCCTGCCCAGCTGGCGCTGCTCACCGCGATCCTCGCCGCGATGATCGTCGCGGAGCAGCGGTCCAGCCACCCGACCGTGACCTGCCAGGGACCGCCGCAGCCGGGTAGCGCCGACGCTACGGCAGGATAGGCAGCATGATCGAGCGCTACACCCTGCCCGCGATGGGCCATGTCTGGAGCGATGAGCGCAAGTACGAGCTGTGGTGCCGGATAGAGACCCTGGTGCTCGAGGCGCACGCCAGGGCAGGCACCGTCCCGGCGGACAGTGTCGCGCCGGTGCGGGCCGCCGCGCCACCGACGCCGCAGGCGGTCGCCGAGCTTGAAGCCGTCACCGGGCACGACGTGATCGCCTTCCTGTCGGCGTGGGCAGACAACACTTCGCCGCGCGCCGCCGCGGCCTACGTGCATTTCGGGATGACCTCGTCCGACCTGCTCGACACCGCGCTCGCCCTGCAGCTCACCGAGGCCACCGACCTGCTGGCGGCCCGGTGCGCCGTGCTCACCGCCGCGCTGCGCGAGCACGCGCTCGCGCACCGGGCCACCCTGCGGGCCGGCCGGACGCACGGGATCCACGCCGAGCCGGACGTCTGGGGTCACCGGGTCGCGGACTTCGCGTTCGCCATGCACCGCGGCACCCAGCGGCTGGCCAGGGCCAGGGAGGCGGTCGCCGTCGGCAAGCTGTCCGGCCCGGTCGGCACCTACTCCAACATCGACCCGGCGATCGAGACCGAGGTGATGGCCGAGCTCGGGCTGCGGCCGCCCGACGTGGCGACGCAGGTGGTGTTCCGCGACGGCATCGCCGAGTGGGTCAGCGTGCTCGCGCTGATCTCGACCGTCTGCGAGGCGGTCGCGCTGGAGGTCAGGCACGGCCAGCGGACCGAGGTGGCCGAGGTCGCCGAGGCGTTCGGGACGGGCCAGAAGGGCTCATCGGCGATGCCGCACAAGCGGAACCCGGTCCGGTCGGAGCGGATCTGCGGCCTGGCCAGGATCGTGCGCGCTCAGGTCACCCCCGTGCTGGAAGGGATGCCGCTCTGGCACGAGCGTGATATATCCCATTCGTCGGCCGAGCGGGTAGCGCTGCCCGACGCGGCCATCGTCACCGACTACCTGCTCGCCGAGACCACCGGGCTGGTCACCGGCCTGGTGGTGGACGCGGCCCGGATGCGCGCCAACCTGGAGCAGACCCGGGGCCTGATCTACACCTCGGCGGTGCTGCTCGACCTCGTCGCCGCCGGCATGTCAAGGGAAGACGCCTATGCGCTGGTCCAGGCCGCCGCGATGGACTGCTGGGAACACGGCACGCAGTTCCGCGAGACGCTGCGCAAGCACGCGGCCGAGCGCGGCCAGCCGCTGGACGAGGCCCGGCTGGACGAGGCCTGCCGCCCGGAGCGGTACGTGGCCAGGCTGGGCCCGGTCTTCGACCGGCTCGGCCGGCTGTCATGACCGGCCCGGCGCTGAAGCACCTGTACTCCGGCAAGGTCAGGGAACTCTACGAGACCCCCGACGGCCTGCTGATCATGGTCGCCACCGACCGCATGTCCGCCTTCGACCACGTGCTCGACACGCCGATCCCGGACAAGGGCAAGATCCTCACCCAGCTGTCCCTGTGGTGGTTCGGCCAGCTCGCCGACGTGGTGCCCAATCACCTGGCGCCCGCTCCCCTGGTGCGGGACTCGATCCCGGCGGAGTTCGAGGGACGGGCGATGGCATGCCGGCGGCTGACCATGGTGCCGGTGGAATGCGTCGCCCGCGGCTACCTGGCCGGCTCGGGGCTCGCCGACTACCGGCGGACGGGCAAAGTGTGCGAAATCTCACTCCCGGCCGGGCTCACCGACGGCTCCCGGCTGCCCGGGCCGGTGTTCACCCCGGCCACGAAGGCGCCGCGCGGCGAGCACGACGTCAACATCGGAGCGGCCGAACTTACGGAACGGGTCGGGGCCGGCCTGGCCGCCGAGCTTGAGCGGATCACCCTGGCGGTCTACCGGCGGGGGGCCGAGGTCGCGGCCGCTCGGGGCATCATCGTGGCGGACACCAAGATCGAGCTCGGCTTCGCCGCCGATGGCACGCTGCTGCTCGCCGACGAGGTCCTGACCTCGGATTCCTCCAGGTTCTGGCCGGCCGATCAGTGGGCGCCGGGCCGGAGCCAGCCGTCTTTCGACAAGCAGTACGTCCGCGACTGGCTGACTTCGCCGGAGTCCGGCTGGGACCGCGCCGGGCCGCTGCCGCCCCCGCCGCTGCCTGCCGAAGTGGTGGACCGGACCCGCAAGCGCTACGTCGAGGCATACGAGCGCCTCACCGGTCTACGGTGGGAATGACGACTGGCCGGGCCGGGTACGTGACGGCATCGAGCCAAGCGGCTACGTTACGTAACAGCGCGGGGATGGTCCGGAAACCTGGGGGCGGTGGAATACTGGACGACACATGCACCAGGCTGTCCGCTCGACCGGGCAGCCTGCCGTGTGCCTGGCCACGGACCAGGCACCCGCGTCCAGCCCCAGGCCAGGCGCCCGCACCCGACTGACAGGAGCCCTACCCCGATGACCACCGGCCCGGAGACTCGCTACCGCGTGCGAGGAGGCAACCAGCTGCAGGGCACGGTCTTCGTGCAGGGCGCCAAAAACGCCGCCCTGAAGATGATCGCGGCCTCGCTGCTCGCCGCCAAGGGCCGCACCGTGCTGCGGAACGTCCCGGCGATCGAGGACGTCCGCCGGGCGGTGGAGCTCGCCCAGGCGGTCGGCGCGGTCGTCAAGTTCCACGAGGCGGAGCGGACGCTGGTGGTCGACGCCTCCGAGCTCACCAGCCCGGTGCTGCCGGCTGAGATCACCCGCAGGTTCCGCGCGTCGGTGCTGTTCGTCCCCGCGCTGCTGCACCGCCTCGGCGAGGCCGTCATCGAGGGCATCGGCGGCTGCAACCTGGGCAGCCGCAACCTGGACTTCCACTACCGCGGCTTCGCCCGGCTCGGCGCGACGGTCGACGAGGGCGAAAGCCAGATCCGGATCAAGGCCGACCGGCTGCGCGGCGCCCACCTCTACCTGGACACGCCATCGCATACCGGCACCGAGAACCTGATCATGGCGGCGTCGCTGGCGCCGGGTACCACGGTGATCGACAACGCGGCGCTCGAGCCCGAGGTGCTCGACGTCATCGCGTTCCTCACCAAGATGGGCGCCCACATCACCGGCGGCGGCACCGGGTTCGTGACGGTCCGCGGGGTCAGCGAGCTTGCGGCGGTCGAGCACACGGTGATGCCGGACCGGATCGACGCCGGCGTCTTCGCCATGGCCGCCGCCATCACCGGCGGCGAGCTGAGCCTGGTCGGGGCGTCGCTCGAGCATTTCGGCGTGGTCCGCTGGAAGCTGGAGCAGATGGGCGTGGAGTTCGCCACGCAGGGCGCCATCCTGCAGGTTCGCCGGGACCGGCAGCTGCGCCCGATCAACGTGATCACCTCGCCTTACCCGGGCTTCGCCACCGATCTGCAGTCGCCGATCATGGCACTGAGCTGCCTCGCGGACGGCACGAGCTACATCAGGGAAACCATTTTCGACGGGCGTTACACGCTGGTCGGCGAGCTCAACAAACTCGGCGCGAAAGTCGAGGTGGACGGCAGCGTGGTGCTCGTGCACGGCCCTTCGGTGCTCAAGGGGACCGAGGTCGTCGCGCACGACCTGCGCACCGGGATGGCGCTGGTGCTCGCCGGGCTGGCCGCCGAGGGAGAGACCATCGTGTCGCCGGGCTACCTTATCGACCGCGGGCACTCGTCGGTTGCTGCCAGGCTGACCACGCTCGGCGCGGACATTACCGAGGAGACCATCGGCTAAAGTCCCGGTGCCTGGCGTTATCTTCCCGGCATTGGCGGGTTTCCGGCCTTTCGGCCGGCGATTCACCGGTGATCGATAGCGCTTGTCACTGGCGCACCCCGATAATTACCTCTTTCAGAGATCCTCCCGATGGGCTACGAAATGAGAGGTCGGGAAATCTCGCGGCGTCAGCCGCGGAGGGTGGGGACGGGATATGGCGCGAGTCGCAGGCAGGATCGCAGCCGCCAGGCGTGATTCCCGGTGACCAGCACCGGGCAGGAGTCCGGCGAGCTGATAATCGGCATCATCGGGCCTTACGACCTGGTAGAGAGGATCATGCTGTCCGGGCCGGCCGCGGCCGGGCTGCCGGGGCAGGCCGGCTACGGGCCGCTGCCCGCCAGCCGGCTGGTGGCTGCCGCGTACCGGGACGAGCAGGAGGCGCCGGACAAGGTAGTGCGGCTCGGCGCCGGCATCGACGTCTGCCTGTTCGCCAGCCGGGTGCCGCAGGAGTACGCACAGCGGGCTGGCGTGCTGACCAGGCCGGCCACCTGCGTCCCGATTGGCGGCAGCGCCCTCTACGCGGCCCTGCTGCGGGCCTGCCTGGCCGAGCGGCAGCCCGACCTGGCCAGGGCAAGCGTCGATGTGCTCGACCGCGACGAGGTCGAGGAGGCATTCGGCGAGATCGGCCTGCCGGCCAGTGACGTGCACGTGCAGGCACATCCGGTGAGCGCGGCGGCGCTTGCGGCGTTTCACGAGCGGCTGTGGCGCCGCGGCCAGACGTCGGTGGCCTTCACCTGCCTGCCGTCGGTGGCGGCCAAGCTGGCCGCCGCGCGGGTACCGGCATTCGCGCTGCAGCCGACCCCGGCCGCGGTCCGCACCGCGCTGCGCACCGCGGCCCTGCTCGGCTGGTGCAGCAGGCTCGAGGACGCGCAGCTCGCGGTGGCCGTCGTCGAGGTGCCGACCTTACGGGACGCCGCGGCCAGGCGCGGCGTCCCGCGCCAGTCGCGGGAAGAGCTGCGGCTGACCGTGAACCGGTTCCTGGTCCAGGAGGCGCAGCAGATCCAGGCGACGGTGAGCCCGATCGGCGAGTACGGCTTCCTGATCACGGCAACCCGCGGCTCGATGGCGGCCGCCACCGGCGGATTCAGGGCACCGCCGTTCATCGAGCGGGCCCGCGCCGAGCTCGGCGTCGGCATCGAGGCAGGCGTCGGCCTCGGCCGCACCGCGCAGGAGGCCGAGGCGCATGCCAGGGCCGTGCTGGTCGCGGCGGTGACCGGAGCGGGCGGCCGGCGCTTCGCGCTGGACGCCGGCGGTCACGCCCTGGTGCCCGCGCCGCGCCAGCCAGCCGGCCAGGGGGCAGGCTGCGCGGGATTGAGACCCTGGCCAGGCTCGCGGACAAGCTGCCGCCCGGCCCGGACGCGCTCGCGGTGGACGCGGAGACCGCGAGCCGGCTGCTGTCCGTGACGCCAAGGACGGCCAGGAGGCTGCTGCATACGCTGGCCGAGGAGGGCCTCGCCTGGCCGCTGCCGCCGGTCCGGACGCCGCAGCCCGGCCGGCCGCGCCAGTTCTACCGGCTGGTCGTAGAGAAACTGGACCAGGAGTAGCGGGCCAGCCGGCCCGGCGGCTAGCCGGCGTAGCGGCTGATCACCGATCTGCCGAACCTGGCCATCTCCTCGCGCTGGGGAGAGAACTGCAGCAGCATGAGGCCCACGCCTGCCTGCTCATAGGCCCGGATCCGGTCGATGATCTGGTCCGGGGTGCCGATCAGCCCGCTGCGCAGGCCGCGGTTGGAGACGCTGTACTCCGCCACCGAGACCTGCGACTCCAGCTGCGAGCCCTCGACGAAGTCCTGGTAGGAGGCGTAGGCCTCCGGCGAGGAGCGGACGTCGAGTATCCGGTCGAGCTCAGCCCGGGCCTGCGCCTCGGTGTCGCGGCAGATCACGTAGCCGGAGACGCCGAACATCAGCGGCGGCCGGCCGGCCGCGGACCGGCGGGAGTTCAGGTCGGCGACCTTGGCCGCGATGACGTCCGGCGCGTCGCCGTGCATCACGTAGGCGTCCGCCTGCGCGGCGATGACGTCCTTCGCCTTCGGTGACTCGCCGCCCATGTAGACGCCCGGCAGCCTGGCCGGCTTCGGCTCCAGGATCGCGCCGTCGAGCTGGTACAGCGGGCCGTCATGCGTCACGGTGTCCTCGCGCAGCAGCCTGGCCACCACGTCCAGCCACTCCTGGGTGCGCGCGTACCGGGCGTCATGCACGTCGAAGGGGACGCCGTACTGCGCGGCCTCGTCCTTCCACCAGGACGACACCACGTTCAGCGACAGCCTGCCCGGTGCGATCACGTCCAGCGTGGACAGCGCCTTGGCGGTCAGCGCCGGCGAGTGGTAGCTGGGCCGGACGGCGAGCATCAGCTCGAGCCGCTCGGTGACCGCGGCGATCGCTGGCGCGACCGTCCAGCAGTCAAGCGACGGCGCCCGGTGGCCCTTGATGTCGTTCAGGTTCAGCTCGGCGATCAGGCTCAGCTCGAAGCCGTGCTGCTCGCTCTCGACCGCCAGGTCCCTGATGTACGGCCAGCCGATGGACATGCTCTCGTCCCGGACATTGCGCAGCCAGCCGCCGAAAATCGGCATCCAGTATCCGAACCGCATCAGGACTTCCCTCTTTCCTTCTCGCTGGCCAGCAGGCCGCCGAGGAAACCGGCCACGGCAGGCAGTGCCGGGCGGGGCGCGGCGGCCTCGATGCCGGCGTTGTAATTGGTGGTGGTGTTCACGTCGTAGGTGACCAGCCGGCCGTCTTCGGTCTCGATGAACTCGAACCCGGCTATCTCGATGCCCTGGTCACTGGCGAAATCCAGGTACCGCCCGATGACCGGGTGGTCGAAGCCGGCCCGCAGCGCGAACAGGCCGGCGCCGGGCGGCTGGCCGATCGCGCAGGCGTCGGCCGGACACAGCTGAAAACCGCCGCGGGCGGTGTCGGCCGTGAGCGCGTAGATAAACTCGCCCCCCACCAGCTCTACCCGGGTTATAAACGGCCGGGCGGCGCGCAGGTACTCCTGCAGCAGCGTGACGCCGTCGGCCGGTGCCTGGTAGCCGGGCGAGGACAGGTACTCGTCAAACTCGTGGTGGCTGGAGAAAAGCCGGACGCCGAGGCCCTTGCCGCCCTGGTTGTGCTTGCTGATGAACGGGACAGGCAGCTTCCTTGCCGCCGCGGGCAGCTCGGCCAGCCCGGCCACGGCGACCGTCTGCGGCACGTCGAAGCCCGCCGCGCGCAGCGCGGTCAGCTGATCCGCCTTGCTCATCTCGAGCTCGAGCACCCGGCGTCCGTTCACCACCCGGCGGCCGTGCGACTCCAGCCAGCAGAGCATGCCGCGGGTCAGGTCCTTCGCGTGCGGGTGCCCCCGGGTGTGCGCCGACGCGCTCATCCGGGACCAGAACACCCCGTCCGGCGGCACCGCGCCGAGATCGAGCACCCCGTCGCCGGCCAGCCACTGCTCGTGCGGCACGCCCGCGGCGTCGAACGCGGCCGCCAGCGGCGGGTACCACCCGGGGTTCTCGTGGATCACGTAGACCTTCACCGGGCCAGCGTAAGCGACATCCTCGCGGGCAGGATCAGCCCAGGATGCCGCCGAGCCGGCCCGAAGGATCCGTTAAAAATCTGAAATCAGCTAGTGCCGCCGCGGGTAGTCGCGCGCGACGGCAAGCAACAAGTCATTGGCCTCTTCGTCGCCGACGGAAATCCGCGCGCCTTCGGTGCCGAACGGCCGGATGCTGATCCCCTTGCGCTCGCAGGCAGCGGCAAAGCCGGCAGTGTCATCGCCGAGCGGCAGCCAGACGAAGTTGGCCTCGGTCGGCGGCACCGTCCAGCCCTGCGCCAGCAGCTCGCCGCGGACCCGGTCGCGCTCCTTCACCACGGCGTCCACCCGGCCCAGCAGTTCGCCCTCGGCGTCCAGCGAGGCGATCGCGGCGGCCTGCGCGACGGCGTTCACGGTGAACGGCAGCATCGTCTTGCGGGCAGCGGCGGCCACCGGCTCGGCGGCCACCATGAAGCCGACCCGCAGGCCGGCCAGCCCGTACGCCTTGGAGAACGTGCGGAGCACGGCGACGTTGGGCCGGTCGCGGTACAGGCTGATCCCGTCCGGCACGTCGCTGTCCCTGACGTACTCCCGGTAGGCCTCGTCGAGTATCACCAGGCAGCTGGCCGGCACCCGGTCAAGGAACGCCTCAAGCGCCGCGCGGCGCACGACCGTGCCGGTCGGGTTGTTCGGGTTGCAGACGAAGATCATCCTGGTCTGGGCGGTGACCGCGTCCGCCATCGCGGCCAGGTCGTGCGCCGCGTCGCTGAGCGGGACCCGCACCGAGACGGCCCCGGCCAGGTCGACAAGGAGCGGATAGGCCTCGAACGAGCGCCAGGCGTAGATGATCTCCGCGCCCGGCTCGCCGGTCGCCTCGAGCAGCTGCCCGGTCACCCCGACCGACCCGCAGCCGACCGCCACGTGCGCGGCGGGCACGCCGAACCTGCTGGCGATCGCCTCGGTCAGCTCAAGCGCGCCGTTGTCCGGGTACCGGTTGACCTGCCCGGCCGCGACGGCGATGGCCTCGACGACCGAGGGCAGCGGGCCGTAAGGGGACTCGTTGGACGAGAGCTTGAACGACCTGCCGTCCGGCCCGGCCGGGCTTCGTCCCGGCTGGTAGGGCGCGAACCGGTCCAGGATCGAGCGGAACCGCGGGGAGCTTTCGGACACCGTTGTCCTCCTCGGCTTGTCCTGCTGGCGCCTGTCCAGGCTACCGGCCGGGCGGCGACAGGAGCGCCGCGGTGAAGGCGGCCTGCAGTTCGTCACTGAACAGGACGAACCGGGCCTCGTCGAGCGCCAGTTCCTGCTGCCGCACGGCGGCGACGGCGATCCGTGCGGCGCCGGCGGCTGGCCAGCCAAAGGCGCCGGTCGAAATCGCCGGGAACGCCACCGTCCTGGCGCCGAGTTGCCTGGCGATCCGGAGTGACTCGGCATAACACGATGCCAGCGCCGCCGAGCGGTCCTGCGCCGGAGAGTAGACGGGGCCGACCGTATGGATCACCCACCGGGCGGGCAGATCACCGGCCGTCGTCGCCACCGCCTGGCCGGCCGGCAGCCCGTCGCGGTACGGCCCGGCGCGCAGCTCGCGGCAGGCCGCAAGGATCGCCGGGCCACCCCGGCGGTGAATGGCGCCGTCCACGCCGCCGCCGCCGAGCAGCGCGGAGTTGGCGGCGTTGACGATCGCGTCGACCCGCTGCTCGGTGATGTCACCGCGGACGATCGTGAGCTTCATCCAGGGAGCCTAGCTGCCCGGCCGGCCCGGGCCTGCCGACTTGCCTGGCCCTGCCCGACTTGCCTGGCCCTGCCGGCTTGCCTGGGCCTACTCAATGCCGGGACGCGCAGGTAAAGTGGCGCCGTGAACCGGCTCGGCGAACTTGAACGCGCCATCATGGACGTGCTCTGGGAATCTCCCGAGCCGCTGACGGTCCGGCAGGTCAGCGGGCAGCTGACCGAGCGGGACCTGGCGCACACCACGGTGATGACGGTGCTTGACCGGCTCGCCAAGAAGGGCTTCGCGCGGCGCGGGCGGGACGGCCGGGCGTGGCGTTACCGCGCGGCGGAGAGCCGGGAAGCGTACGTCACCGAGCTCATGCTGAACGCGCTTGACCAGACTGGTGACCGGCAGGCGGCGCTGGCCCGCTTCGTCCGCAGCGTGTCGGGCGCGGAGGCCCGGGCGCTGCGCCGCGCGCTTGAGGCGCTGGACCGGCCGGGATCGGCGGGACGGCCAGGATCGGCGCGGCGGCCAGGGGCGGCGGGGCGGCCAGGGCCGGCGGTGGGGCGGCCAGGGCCGGCCGGGCGGCCTGATCTGCCCGACCGGCTGGAGCCGGCTGGCATGGATCCGGGCGGCGCGGCAGATTCCGCAGAAGTCGCCGCTGGGGACTGACCTCTGGTGTCCCCCGAAGTCCTGATCCTCGCCGCGGTCGCGGCCGGCAGCGTTCCGGCCGCTTCCGCGCTCGCCGCGGCTAGCTGGCCTGGCCGGTCGCCGGCTGCCGCGATCCTGCTCTGGCAGGCGCTCGGCCTGGGCTGGGGTCTCGCGGCGGTAGGGGCGCTCGCCGGATTTGGCGCGCTTGGCACCGGGTCAGCGCCGGGGCCGGCCGGCGCTGGGCATCCTGGGGTGATCAGGGCAGCGCTGGCGGTCGCGGCCGGGATGATGCGCGGCACGGAACTCCGGCCGCGGCCGGCTGGCCTGCTCACCGACCTGCGGCTGGCGTCCGTTTGCGCCGCGCTCGTGCTGCTGGCGCTGCTGTGCTGGGTGCTGCTGGCTGCGTTCGCCGCAGTGCTGCGGGCCCGCCGGCGGCACCGGGACCTGCTGACGCTGCTGGCGCACGGCGACCCCAAGGTACCCGGCGCGCTGGTGGTTGATCATCCGGCAGCGGCCGCCTACTGCGTGCCCGGCCTGCGGTCCCGGATCGTGATCAGCGCGGGCACGCTCGAGCTGCTTGACCAGGCCGAGCTAGCCGCCGTGCTCGCGCACGAACGGGCTCACCTGCGGGAACGGCACGATCTCGTGCTGCTGCCATTCACCGCGCTGCTCCGGGCGTTCCGCTGGTCGGCGGTCGCCCGCCGGGCCGAGAGCGCGGTAGCGCTGCTGGTCGAGATGCTGGCCGACGACCACGCGCTGCGGCATCGCCCGGCCAGGGAACTGGCGACGGCGCTGATCCGGGTCGGCGCCGCGGGTTCGCCGGTGCCGTCCGGTGCGCTGGCCGCGGCTGGCGGCGCCGGACCGGCCGATGGCCGGGACGGCAGCGGCGTGGTCGCTGATGGCGACATGGCGCGAGATGGCGGCGGGGTGACCGATGGCGACATGGCGCGAGATGAGGGCGGCGTGACCGATGACGGCATGGCGGCTGATGGCAACGGCGTGACCGATGACGACATGGCGGCTGATGGCGGCGGTGAGGTCGCGGTCCGCGTTGCCCGGCTGCTGCGGCGGGCGCCCGGGCTCTCGGCGCCGGCCCTCGCGCTCGTCTGTGCCGCGGCCGGCTTGCTTGTCGCGGTCCCGGCCGCGCTCCTGCTCACTTCTTTCTGAACGCAGTAGCATCCGGCCAGCCGCAGGCGCTGGCCGGGCGGCCAGCCACCGGAGAAGGGGTCAGTCCGCGATGCGGATCCGCAGGCGGCGGAAGCCTTTGCCCTTGTTCTCGATCTTGACGACCTCGATCCGTCCGATCTGGCTGGTCGTGGCCACGTGCGTGCCGCCGTCGGCTTGCTGGTCGAGCCCGACGATGTCGATGATGCGGACCTCGGGCACGTCAGCCGGGACGAGGTTGGTCGCGGTGCGGATGATGTCGGGGATGGCGAACGCCTCGGCCCGCGGCAGCACCCGTACGTCAATACGGCGGCCGGCGGCGATCTCCTTGTTGCAAGCCGACTCGACTGTCTCCTTGAACCCAGGCGGGACCTGGGGGAGATCGAAGTCCATCCTGGCGGTGTAGGGCTCCATGTTCCCGCCGGTTACCAGCGAGCCGAAGTCCCTGAACACGACGCCGCAAAGCACATGCAGCCCCGAATGCGTACGCATCAGCGCGGTCCGGCGCTCGTCCGCCACGGCGCCGCGCACCGCGGTGCCCGGCGGCGGGATCGGGTCGCCTTCCGCCGGGATCAGGTAGAGATCGTCACCCTTGCGCGCGCCCGCGATGCCCGTCTGTACGCCGCCCCACAGCAAGACGCCCTGGTCCGGCGGCTGGCCGCCGCCACCGGGATAGAACGCGGACCGGTCGAGCACGATCCCGTCCGGCGACGCCGCGAGGACGACGGCATCCCATTCGCGCAGAGTCTGGTCAGCCAGCTCAAGCCGGTGCGTTCGCCACTGGGTCTCGCTCACGGGCAATGAGCCTAGTGCAAGGCCGGACCAGGCAAGCTGAGCCGGCCTGCCGACCCAGGCGCTGGCCGGGCCATGTTCTCGTTACTTACCAGGGCAGTACGAGACTGCCAGTGCCCGTACGGGATTTACCAGGGGCCGTACGGGATCTACCAGGGGGCCGTACGGGATCTACCAGGGGCCGTACGGGCCCTGGCGCGTTGAGCCGCCATTGAAACCCTTCACCCGGGGCCGGACATCGGTGAGATAGACCGCTGCCGCGACAAACGCCGCCACGGACAAGATGCCGATGGCCGCGAAGCCGGTACTTGCGGCGGTGCCAAGGCCGATCGCGGTAGCGACGCCAAGAATGACCAGCCAGAGTGGCTTGGTTTGCTTGCTTGCCGCCACGAACGCCTGGGATGGCCGCCGGAGGGCATCGATAAACGCAAACGCCTCGACGATGAATGCGGCGATGGCCAGCACCTCGAAGAGCCACGTGAGCGCTGAGTACGCGCTCGGATTACTGAAAATCACGGTGTCAGGCTATCGGCTGGCGGCCGGGCTCGAAACCATGTGCTCAGCCGACGATCCCGGGGCAAGCTCAGCATCCGCGGAATGCTTCGCCGCAGCGGCGGTCTCGGCTGCGTCATCAGCCTCGGCATCCTCCGCAGGCTCGGCATCCTCCGCAGGCTCGGCATCCTCCGCAGCCGCGGCCAGCATCGCCTCCTTACGGAACGAGTCGTAGAGCTCGATCAGCATCTGCTTCTGCCGCTCGGTCAGGTCGGGATCGTCAAGTACGACGCTGCGGACGCTAACTCCGACTGGCCGGTCTTCCAGGACTCCGGCCTGGACGTACAGGGCTTCAGCCGAGATCCGCAGCCCCTTCGCGATTTGCTGCAGCACGTCCGCGCTCGGCTTGCGCAGGCCTCGCTCGATCTGGCTCAGATACGGATTGGACACGCCCGCGATCTGGGCGAGCTGGCGGATCGAGATCCTGGCTTGCTCACGCTGCTCGCGAACGAAGCTTCCTATCGAGCTAACGGTTACGGGGCTCATTCTCCCAGTCTCGCCACCGGCGGTTCCGCTTGCAAACTCCTCGCGACCGCCAGGCAATCAAGTCAGGCCGAGCAAGCTGCCCGGCGACTGCACAGCACCGATGGCCCGCGACCGCCTGCGATCGCGTTGCCTGTCAGGCCCGGCATCACTGCCGTCCTTGGGCATTCCAGCTTCGGCACTCCCAGCTGCGGGCACGCCGGTCCGGGCACTGCCCGCCGTGGCCATTGCCGGCCCCGGCACTGCATGCCATTAGGATCGATGCCGTAACTACTGCATGCAGTAGTTACGGCAGAACAGCCAGGCTTACAGCCGCCGGCAGCGGGCAGCCTGACCGGTCCCGGATATTGCCCAGTGCTCTAGTGACGCGGCCGCATTGGCGCGTTCCGGAAGCGGCGCGGCTATGTTTCCGGCGGTACGCGAGCAGGCCGGAAGTTCGGTGAACATTTTTCCGGGATGACCCAGAACAGGAGCCATTCTGTCAGAGGCTATCGATAGCTTGGTCGAAGAAGGTAGGGCCAGCAGCGATGAGCGGGAGGAGGGCCGATGCCAGAAGAACCCGCCGGCCCCGCGGCCGCCGCCGCTGCCGGGCCGCCTGCCTCGTCCGCTGGCCCCGCTGGCCCGGCCGGTGGTTCTGCGGTGTTCGTGGATGTCGATGGTGAGCCGTTTGACGTCGAGGCGTTCTTCGACCCGGACTGCGGCCCGCCGGAGGGCGCTGAGGCGTGGCTGGCTCAGGTGGCGTCCCCGGTCGCTGATGAGTTCCTGGCCGCGCGTCAGCCGGCGGGCGGGGTGCGGGAGGTGATCGGGGCCGGGTTCACTCACCGGGACCGGGAGCCGGGCGCGCGCGGTTGGGCGGCCGGCGGGCCGCTGGATGTGATGGAGCCCGGCCCTGCCCTGGCCGGGTTCGCCGATGACGCGATCGCTGATGGCCTGCCGGGGCTGTCCGATGATGAGCTGGTCGGGGTGCTGTGCGCCGCTAGGCGGCTGGCGTCCCGGGCGGCCAGCATCGAGCTGGCCGCCGTCGCCGGCCTGAACGGCCGCCGGCAGGCTTACGCGGCGGCGACCGGGGACCGGCGGCAGGCCGAGCACGTGGGTGATGAGGTCGCGATCGCGCTGACCTTGACCTGCCGGGCCGGGGACAAGCTAGTGTCCCTGGCCGCCGGGGTGACCCGGCTGCCGGCGGTGCTGGCCGCGCTGGCCGCGGGCCGGGTCGACCTGCCGCGGGCCGGGGTTTACGCCCGGGAACTGGCCGCGCTGGCGGACGTGCCGGCGGCGGCGATCGCCGCGGTCACGATCGGTGATGCGGCGTCGATGACGACCGGGGAGCTGGGCAGCCTGCTGCGGCGGCTGGTGCTGGCGCATGACCCGGACGCGGCGCGGCGGCGGCGGGCGAAGGCGGAGCGGGACGCCCGGGTGCAGTCCTGGGCCGAGCCGGGCGGGACCTGGGCGCTGGCCGGGCGGGACCTGCCGCCCGCGGACGTGCTGGCCGCGGACCGCAACATCGACGCCCAGGCGCGGGCGCTGAGAAAAGCCGGCGCCGGCGGCACCCTGGAGTTCCTGCGCGCCGCCGTGTTCACCGCCCTGCTCTCCGGCCGCCCCCTGTGGACCCTCCTGCCCGGCACCCAGGACGATCACCCCGCCGCCGGCAACGGCAACAGCGGCCAGGACGGCCCCGGCGGCGGGAGCCCGGACGGGACCGCAGGTCGCAAGAACGACGACCACAACCGCCCCGGCAGCCCCGGCGGCGGCGGCCAGCCGGGTGACGGCGAGGACGGCCCCGGCGACAGCGATGACGGCGGACGCGGCCAGGACGACCCGGGCCAGCCCGGTGACGACCACCCCGGCGACGGCGAGGACGACGGCGACGGCCCGGACGACGGCACCGGCGGCGGCGGGACCCGGCGCCCCGGGCCGCGGCCCGGAACCGGGCCTGCGCAGCCCCGGCGCACCCGCCGGCAGGCCCGGCGGCGGGCCCGGCGGCTGGCCGCCCGCCGGGCCCGGGCTGAACGGGTCGGTCAACCTCACCCTGCCCCTGACGACCTGGCTCGGCCTGGCCAGCCAGCCCGGCGAGGCACCCGGATACGGCCCGCTCGACCCCGGCACCAGCCGCGACCTCGCCACCCGCATCGCCGCCACCCCCGCCAGCCAATGGTGCGCCACCATCACCGCCCCCGACGGCACCGCCATCGGACACGGCTGCGCCCCGCCCCGCGCCGGACCACCCCCCGCACCACCCGAACCACCACCCGCCGGGCCGCCCGGCGAACCAGGCCCGCCCGGCAGCACCAGCCCGCCCGGCAGCACCGGGCCGCCCGGCAGCACCGGCCCGCCCGGCCGGACCGGGCCGCCCGGCAGCACCGGGCCGTCCGGCGAACCAGGCCCGGCCGGGACCGGGATCGGGCGGTGGCTCGCCGGGATCACGATCCACTGGCTGGAAACCGGCACCTGCAGCCACGCCCGGCAGACCCCCGGCTACCAGCCCGCCCCCCTGCTCCGCCAGCTGATCAAAACCCGGCACCGCACCTGCGCCCACCCCGGCTGCCGCCGCCCCGCCGCGCGCTGCGACGACGACCACACCCTGCCCCACGACCACGGCGGCCGCACCTGCGAATGCAACCTGGCCCCGCTCTGCCGCCGCCACCACCAGGCCAAGCAGGCACCCGGCTGGCACCTGAGCCAGCCCCAGCCCGGCACCCTGACCTGGACCACCCCCAGCGGCCGCACCACAACCACCACCCCACCCCCCTACCCCACCTAGGGCCGGGGCCAGGGGCGGACAAAAGCGCGGGCCGCAGGCCGACCGCACGCAGGCGCTGGCCACGCTCACCACCCGCGGACGCAGGCCGGGCGCCGAACGCGATCTAAGGCGCGGATCTGGTCAATGCCGCACATAGGCGAGACCATGCCCACATGGTTGAGGAAGTCATCCCCGTCCTTCGCGTCGCCAACGCCGCCGCAGCGGTCACCTGGTATCAGCGCTTGGGTTTCACCAGGGAATGGGAGCACCGCTTCGAGCCCGGCATGCCCGCGTTCGTGTCGATCGCGTGCGGCCGCGCGCGGCTGTACCTCTCCGAGCACCAAGGTGACGCCCGGCCAGACTCCCTGGTCCACCTGGTAGCCGGTGACATCGACGCCGTTGTGGCCGAGTTCGGCCTGCCCGCTGGTGAACCTCCATACGGGTGTGAGATCGAGCTTCGCGACCCTGACGGCAACCGGCTGCGGATCAGGGCACCGGCAAGCTGAACCGCCGCCTAGCCGCCTGAAGTGACTGCTACGCACGCCTGCGCCTTACCCAGGCCTCGATCGCTGCGATGATCAGGACCATGACTGGCACCTCCTCCGCCATCGGCCACGTTAGGAGTCAGACGGCGGGAGCCGCGTCGCCTGCGGATTGATCCGGATGCGGGCCCAGGCAGGCACCTACGGAAGAAGCCGCACGGCGCTGGATCAGCGGGATGACCGGGATGACCGGGATGGGCCGGACCGGGACCAGGCACGCTGGATGGTCCTGTAGTCGATCACGACGATGCCCTCCTGCTGGACAAGCTGGCGGGCCTGCGGTGATGTCAGGAACTCGTAGTCGGTCCGGCGGATGCGCCAGCCGTTGTCGATCGCCTGCGAATCCTCGCTGCCGACGCTGGGATGCACCGCCCACTCGCTGAGGCCGGCCGGCAGGTCGCACAGCAACTGGGCGTAACGGGCCGGCTTATCGTCGATGTCGACGGAGAAGCTGTCGAGGAATTCGTTGTCGATGACCGGCAGGCCCCGCCGTCGCATCCTCCGCCGTCCTGGCTCGAGCCAGACGCGCACGGCCAGACCGTACTCCGCGGCCAGCGCCACGGTCAGGTCGAGGATGTCGTCGCGTCCGCCGTCGGCTAGGCAGTGGAAGTCCAGATGAGTCGGCGCGAGCCCGGCGCCGGCGACCGCGTTGATCTGTGCGCGGAACTCGATCTCGATTTCGTCGAGGCGGGCCCGGGCGAGAAGCTCGCAGCGCCCGGCGGTCGTGGGCGTGAACAGTTCGCCCGCGTCGTCAAGCAGCGAGGGCACTCTTGCCTTCGCGGCCACCGGCCCCCACCGGTAATGGGTCGTGTCGCAGACCAGGGTGAGGTGGATCCCGAACGGGATCTGCGACCGCTGGCGAAGCAGCCGGATGGCGTGCGGTGCCGAGGGACACGGCACCATCAGGCTGCATGAACTGGCGATCCCCTGCTCGATCGAGTCGACCACTGCGGCATTGATCGCCTCGTACATCCCGAAGTCGTCGCAGTTGACGATGAGCAACCGGGCACCGGGAGGGAAACCAAGCAGCTCACTTGACCGAACCGGGGGCGTTGCCGCCGTGCAGGCATTTCCGTCCATGCCCCAAGTGTGAGCCACGGCTCTCAGCGGCCGTCAGACATGCCCAGCATGTCGCGAGCCTGATCTGGTGTCATCGCGGGCCGCTGCGCCATTCCCGCGAGTACGGCCGCGCGCTCGACAAGCTCGGCGTTGCCTGTCACCGGCCGGCCACGCGCAAACGAGATCGTGTCCTCCATGCCGACCCGCAGGTGCCCGCCTGCCGCCAGAGCGGCGAAGATGACGGGTACCGATGTCCTGCCGATCCCGGTGGCCGACCAGGTCGCGCCCGGGGGCAGCGCTGCCACCGCCTGGACAAGCTGCGCGGCGCTGCCAGGCATCCCGCCTGGCACCCCCATCACCAGGTCACAGTGCACATGCCCGCCATGCGGTGCGCCAAGATCATCCAGCAGCCGGTGCAGCGTGGCCACCTGGCCCATGTCGAACAGCTCGAATTCCGGCACTACCGCTAGTTCCCTGGTCCGGGAGTAGAGCTCGCGGATGAACGGCCACGGGTTGGCGAACACCTCGTCGCCGAAGTTCACCGTGCCGCAAGTCAGCGAGCACGCGTCCGGGCCAGCGTCCAGGACGGCTAGCCGCTGGCCGAAGCCGTCGGTGACCGCTCCGCCGGTAGACAGCTGGATGATCAGGTCCGTGCTCTCGCGCAGCGCCTGGACCGTGTCGGTCAGCCTGCCGAGATCAAGTGTCGGCCGCGCGTGTTCGTCCCTGATGTGCACGTGGATCATCGCGGCGCCGGCTGCCCTGCACTCCTTCGCGGTCGTGACCAGTTCATCAAGGGTCACCGGCAGCGCGGGCACCGAGGCCTTGTCCGACTCAGCCCCGGTCGGCGCGACGGTAATGAGCGTGCCGGCCCGGTCAGCGGGCATGGCAGGACCCATGCCGGGAGAGCGAGGCGGGAACGGACAGTTGCCCGGCGGCGCACCCGCTGGTGCTGTCTGGCGTCATGAACGGAAGAATGCCTTTCCGAACGTGCCTGACCTTGGGACACAGGCCCGGGAGGCACAACATGAACGTGAAATCCGCACCAGCAGTCTATGCTGAGCGTGCCGCTCAGGAGCCGCTCCGAGCGCAAGTCCAACGGGACGATCCGCAGCTATTGCCAGGGTGTTCACAAGCTGCGCCGCTATGTCGCCTCGCGCGGCGTAGTCAGCTGGAAGGGCGTCACCCCCGCGAACGGAGGGTCAAGCCTGTCCGCCCGCAGCATCGCCGACCAAGCGCTCTGAGCAGTCGGAAGGCCGGCGTAGCGGGTGCTGCGCCGGCCTTCCGCTGCCAGTGTGGTGCTAGCTGGTCAGGTGCCCGACCACTTCTGATTGGCGGTGTCCTTGCAGGCCTGGATCACCTGCACGGTCCCGGCGGTCTTGCTGCTGCCGGGGTCGGTGAGGCACAGCCCGTTGGACTTCAGCACGTACTCCCCGTTGCTCGGGTGCGTCCACGTCTCGGTCGACACGCCCTTGCAGTTGGTGATGCTCACCTTGGAACCGGTACCGCCGGTGTCGGACAGGCACAGCCCGAAGACGTGCAGCTCGCTGCTGGAGTACGACCACTTCTGCGCGGCGGTGCTGCTGCAGGTGTACAGGTCCACGCGATTGCCGACCGTCTCCCATGTGCCCGCATCGTCAAGGCACATCGAGTTGTAGCCTTTGATCGCCGTACCGGTCGCGGCGCTCACCGTCCAGGTGAACGTCGCCGTGCCCGACGCGCCCGTGGTGTCAGTGGCCGTGACCTTGGTGGTGTAGGTCGCCGCCGTGGAGAACTTGCCGCCGATCACCCCGGTGCCGGAGTTGATCGTCATGCCCGCCGGCAGCCCGGTGGCGCTCCAGTTGAGCACAAAGCCGCCGCTGGAGGTGCCCTTGATCGCCAGGCTGTACTTACCGCCGGCGACGTTCTTGCGGTTGCCGGGGCTGGTGACCGTGACCGTGTCGCCCGAGGTCTGCGGGGTGGACATCACGCAGCCGGCCTTGGCGTTGCTCCACAGGGACTGCATGGCGAAGGTGCCGCTGGACAGGGTGACGTTGCCGATCGGGTCGGTGTCCCCCCACAGACTGCCACCCCACGCGCACTTGTCGCCGATCTCGCCGCCCGACACGGTGTCGTTACCGTCGAACCAGCCCGAGTCCGGGTACGGGTCGGTGATCGTCTCGGCGTACTCGTGGCCGCCGACGATCGACCAGCCGTCGTTGGTCCCGGCCGAGCCCGAGTTGACGAAGTTCTCGCCGCAGCCCGTGCCCGCGTCCAGCAGGTAGGGCAGGTTGGTGTAGGGCTCGTTGCTGTTGCTGTGCCAGGCGCAGTAGTTGCCGGTGCCGCCGTTGCAGGTCGGCGCGTAGAACCCCTGCGGGCAGGTGCCCGACTGGGTGGCGATCACGATCTGGGCGTCGGCCAGGTCGGTGATGCCCTGCGTGGAGGCGAACGCGTCCGCCTCCGCCGCGAGCTGGCTCTGGCCCACCCCGGTCGGCGGCGTGCTGGTGTCCGAGAACGCGCCCTCGTACACCGAGCCGCTGAACGACGGGTGCCCGGTGCCGTCGGTGTACTGGTCGCTGGTGGTCGACCAGGAGTCCTGCGGCTGGACGCCGAGCCCCTGGAACAGCTGCTCCAAGTAGGTGGCCGACGCCCCCTCGCTGCTCCAATTCGGGCCCCAGAACAGCAGGTAGACGTGCGGGCTGTGCTGGACCGGCCCGCCGTTGTACAGCAGGTTGCAGTCCGGCTCGGTACAGCCGGCCGCCGCCGTCTTGTGCAGCTTCCTGGTCGTCGGGAACATGATCCCGGCGATCTTGCCGTGCTTGATGTGCGGCGCGGCGGCGGCCCGCGCCGGGGCCAGGTTGATGACCGTGGCGTTCGGCGCGTACCCCACCACGGCGTGCGTGCTCGCGCTGGCGGCGGCCGTGCCGCCCAGTACCAGCCCCGCGCTCAGCGCAGCGGCCGAGCCGCCGACGAGGATTCTCCGGACCAGTTTCATATGGCCCCCCCTTCCGATTGACTGCCAGGCTGACGCCTGATGCCGTAGTTGACGCGCAGCGCCGGAACCTGGGTTACAACACCGGGTCAGCGAAGATCAACCGCCTGTGACATACAGGCCCGAAGCGCAGTTCCGCACCCTCCGGACGAGGAGCACATCCGCGCCATCGGCGGGGCCTCGCTGGCCGGTGAACTCCGCCAGGAACTGCTCGCGCTGCCGGGCGCCGAGGCCACCGACACGGCGCTCAGGGGGGTCCCGGCGCGCTCCATGACGGCCTTGGCCGACGCCGGGCAGCGTCTGCCTGGTTGGGCTGGACGCATTTACATCGCGCGAAACAGCTACTCAACGGCATCAGAGTCCGAACCCGCTGCCCGCCAGGCTGGCGGTCGCGGGGTCGCAGGCATGCGCCAGGCAGGGCAGGCCGAACATGTCCTCGACGGTCCGGGTGATCGAGTAGAGGGTAAAGAAGGTGCTGTTGCTGCCAGGTTTCGCGTACTGCCAGATCACGAGGAGCGGCACATGGCAGCTTGGCTGCGACCCGGCCAGGTCCGCTGTCTCATTGGCGCAGTTCTCGCCGAACTCGTTGTCCCGTCCTCTGCCTTCGTCGTAAGTCACCAGGACGAGGATGGAGCCGTTCTGGTAGGCCGGGGTCTCCGTGACCAGCGTGAGGAATCCTCGCAGCCACGTATCCGCAGATCTCAGGGCGCATGATCTCCCACAGCGTTTTTCCCCGTCGTTATTTCTGTCCGGGGTCACCCAGGCGACCGATGGGAGGGTGCCGTTCTGCAGGTCGTCATAGAACATCCCGGACCTGGCGGTCATACTGGCCACGGGAACATCATCGGCGCGGCATTCCGCGGCGCTGATCCCGGTGTAGAAGATCGCCGGATTATGGCCGATCTTGTACGGCCACGCGCTGGATTTGTCACATGCCGATGGCATGGATTCCTCGTACGCCTTCCAGGTCAGCCCGGCGCCGTCAAGCTGCTGGTAGAGATTGTTCTCATTGCTGGCGCAGGCAGGATAGTTGCAGCCGTGCAAAGAGGAGGACGGGTATTGCCCGCCGGAGCCGGCCAGGTAGTTCGAAGCGCTGCCATGCGTCGCGCCGAACGCCTCGGTGGCGTTGCCGCACGCGCGGGCGAGCCGCGTTTCGTACGGAGCAGCCGGGCTGCCCGCCACCTGGCCGTAGGCACGGTTCTCCAGCATCACGATGATGACGTGCCGCACGGCCGGCGCCGCCGCTGGCGTCTGACCGCATAGCGGACCCGGGCCTGCCGGGAACGGCCAGGTGACGGCAGTCACTACCGCTAGCGCCACCAAGGCCAGGGCCGCCGCCCATGCTGATCTCATTGACTATGCCCCCTGCCCTGCCGCTTACCGTATCCTCGCCCCGGTGCGGATGTCAGGAGGCACCTGGCCGGGCAGGCTGCGGACATCGGACGCAGCTTCCCTGCCCCGGCCAGGGGAGGACCTCCCGCATCTTCCCCATGCGGCACAGGTCCCACCGTGCCTGTCGCCGCTGGCAGAAAGGCCCGCATGCGAGCACGCGCAAGGGCACCGCACGTCGCCGAGCCGACCATGCTCGCCGCCTCCGCAGCCCGGCAGGCAAAGGCCGGGGATTACCCAGGAGGAGTTCGACTACGGCCAGCCGGGTCAGACAGCGCTGTGCCGTTGAACGGCTGGGAGACGGCATGCTTGTGCGGAAGATTGGCGGGCCAAGTGCTAGCCTCCGCCTAGATTTAGCAAGCGTTCTTAATAAGAAGGCCAGGTCAGGAAACAGGGCTGTACTGCGGCTTCACCAGGGCACGCATGGAAGAATGCCTTCTCGTGCGAGCTGTGGTCCAGCGGGCAAGTACCGCGAGCGTCGAGGTTGCCGGGGCGATCGTCGGCTCGCTGGCCAGGCCCGGCCTGGTCGTGCTTGTCGGAGTGACGCACGCCGACACGCCAGCGGCAGCCACAGCGCTTGCCCGCAAGATTTACCATCTCCGCATCCTGCAAGGCGAGCGGTCCTGCGCGGAAACGGGAGCGCCGCTGCTGGTCATCAGCCAGTTCACGCTCTACGCGGAGACGGCCAGGGGAAGGCGGCCGACGTGGCAGGCGGCAGCGCCGAGGCCGGTCGCCGAGCCGCTCGTCGACGCGTTCGCCGACGCGCTGCGCGGCCTCGGCGCGGAGGTGCAGACAGGCGTATTCGGCGCGGACATGAAGGTCATGCTGGTCAATGACGGTCCTGTGACCCTGATCCTTGAGGCGTAGCCGGCGCCAGCGGGCCGTACTGGCCAAGATGGTGCCGGGTGAACGCGAGTGCCTCGGCCAGGTCTGCCTGCCGCGCATCGCTGGCCAGCGCGCGCCGCGTGTTCACCTCAAGCACCACCACCCCGGCGTACTGGTTTGCCCTGAGCTGGTGCAGCAACTCGGCGCACGGCTGGCCGCCGCGGCCAGGCACCAGGTGCTCGTCGGGCAGGCCGGGCTTGTTGCCGTCGGCCATGTGCACGTGCGCCAGCCTGGGGCCGAGTTCAGCGGCCATCACCAGGGCATCGGATCCCGACACGGCGGTGTGCGACAGGTCCAGCGTCACATGACGGCAGTCGAGCTCGACTGGATTCCAGTGCGGGGCGTAGGCAGCCACCTCGGCTCCGCGCGCGCGGAGCGGGTACAGGTTCTCCACGGCGAAGATCACGTCGGTTTCCTCGCTCATGCTGGCCAGCCCGGCCTCGAAGTCCCGCGCGTACTCGCGTTGCCAGCGGAATGGCGGATGCAGCACGACGACCCGCGCGCCCAGCTTCTCGGCCGCCTCCCTGGCCCGGTTCAGCTTCCCCCACGGCTCCCGGCCCCAGACCCGCTGGGTAATGAGCAGGCACGGCGCGTGCACCGCAAGGACGGGAACCTGGTGATAGTCCGACAGCCTGCGCAGGACGTCCACATCCTGGCTGATCAGGTCAAGCGACACCATGACCTCGACGCCGTCATAGCCGAGCCTGGCCGCCGCCTCGAAGGCGTCCGGTGTCCGCTCGGGGAAAACCGAGGCACTGGACAGTGCCACGAGCGCACCCGAAGCCGGTGCAATGCGGCCCAAGGCGTCTCCCCTACGGTCCTGATCATCTCTAGCCTGCGATATCCGCGCCTGCCAGCCTATGCCGGCCAGGGCCGCGCCCGCGCCCGCAGGGAGCGCGGGATTGTCGGCGGCGGCCACTACTGTGCCAGCCATGGGAAAATCAGCTGCCGCCGTGCTCTACCAGTGCTCGGAATGCGGCTGGCGGAGCATGAAATGGGCGGGCCGGTGCGGCGAGTGCCAAGGCTGGGGCACGGTCACCGAGGCGCGCGTCCCGGCCCAGGCCCGGGCCGGCCTGCGCTCGCCGGCCCGGACCGGGCAGGCGATCTTTCCCGGCTCGGCGGCCGCTATCCCGATCACCGATGTGGATGCAAGCAGCGCCAGCGCGCGGCCGACCGGCATGGACGAGCTTGACCGGGTGCTCGGCGGCGGCCTGGTGCCGGGTGCCGTCGTGCTGCTCGCCGGGGAGCCAGGCGTCGGCAAGTCCACCTTGCTGCTCGAGGCCGGCGCGCTGGCCGCCGAGGCCGGCCCGGTGCTTTACGTCACCGGCGAGGAGTCAGCAGCGCAGGTGCGGCTTCGCGCGGACCGGGTCGGTGCGGTCAGCAAGCAGCTCTACCTGGCCGCGGAGACAGACCTGTCCGCTGTGCTCGGACATGTCGAAGCGGTCCGTCCTGGCCTGCTGATCGTCGACTCGGTGCAGACCATCAACGCGGCCGGCGTCGACGGCACGCCGGGGGGCGTTACCCAGATCCGCGAGGTGACCGCCGCGCTGATGGAGGTGGCGAAGCAGCAGATGCTGACCACCGTGCTCGTCGGGCACGTGACCAAGGACGGCTCGATAGCCGGGCCGCGTGCGCTTGAGCATCTGGTCGACGTCGTCCTGCATTTCGACGGCGACCGGCACTCGCAGCTGCGGATGGTGCGCGCGCTGAAGAACAGGTTCGGCCCCACTGACGAGATCGGCTGTTTCGAGCTGGGCGAGTACGGCCTGATCGGGCTGGCCGATCCGAGCGGGCTGTTCCTTTCCCAGGCACGCGACCCGGTGCCAGGCACCTGCGTAACGGTGGCGCTTGAGGGCCGCCGGCCGCTTGTCGCCGAGGTGCAGACGCTGGTCTGCGCATCCACCGCGGACCTGGCCAGGCGGGTGACCTCCGGCCTCGACCCCTCGCGGGTGGGCATGGTGCTCGCCGTCCTGCAGCGGCGGGCCGGAGTACCCATCGGCAAGCAGGATGTCTACGCCGCGACCGTCGGCGGAGTCAGGCTCACCGAGCCGTCCGTGGACCTGTCCGTCGCGCTGGCGGTAGCGAGCGCCACGGCGGATCTGAGCGTGCCTCCTCAGCTGGTCGCGATCGGCGAGGTCGGCCTGGCCGGCGAGATCCGCCGGGTCCCCGGGATACAGCGCCGGCTGGCCGAGGCTGAGCGGATGGGCTTTCGCACCGCGATCGTGCCGCGCGGCTCAGGCGGGCTGCCGGGGGACGGGGCGGCCGGGCCGCCGACGGAGCCGGCCAGGCCCGGCCGGGCGGCGGCATGCTGGCCGACGTCAGGGAGGCCGGGGATATCCGGGAGGCGCTCGCCGTGGCCCTGGGCTAGCCTGGGCCACCGCACGCCGAGTCGCCGATAGAGTGCCATAGTCCATTAGTCCCTCATCCCCGGGGGTTCCGTGCCTGCAGCGAGCAAGGGCCGAGACGAGCGCCGCCGGGCAGCCCTCACGGCGCTTGCGCCGGGGACGGCCCTGCGGGAGGGCCTGGAGCGGATCTTGCGAGGAAATACCGGCGCGCTGATCGTGCTCGGATACGACCAGGTTGTCGAGGACCTGTGCTCGGGCGGATTCGAGCTCAAGGTCTCGTTCTCGGCGACCCGCCTGCGCGAGCTGGCAAAAATGGACGGCGCCATTGTCCTCGACGCCGCGGCGGACAACATCGTGCGAGCCGCCGTGCACTTGATGCCTGATCCCGCGCTGCCGACGGACGAGGCAGGAACCCGGCACCGCACCGCTGAGCGAGTTGCGCGGCAAACCGGCCATCCGGTCGTCGCCGTGAGCAAGTCGATGCGGACGATCGGGCTGTTCATCGACGGCACCAGGCACGTGCTCGAGGACTCCGTCGCCATCTTGTCGCATGCCAATCAGGCCCTGGGGACGCTGGAGAGATACCGGCTCCGGCTGGACGAGGTCTCCGGCGCCCTCTCCGCTCTCGAGATCGAGGATCTCGCGACGGTCCGGGACGTCACGGCCGTGGCGCAGCGCCTGGAGATGGTCCGCCGTATCGCCGGCGAGATCGAGGGCTACATGGTGGAACTGGGCACCGGCGGCAGGCTGCTCGCCCTGCAGCTCGACGAGCTGGTGGCGGGCACTGAGACCGAGCGCGAGCTGCTGGTGCTCGACTACATGACCGCCGGCGGCGGCGGCGGCCGCCAGCTCGCGATGGGTGCCGTGCTGACCGGCCTGGGCCAGCTGTCCCCCGACGAGCTGCTTGATGTCGCCAAGGTGGCCGCCACGCTCGGATTCGGCGACCCGGACGCGCTGGACCATCCGGTCAGCCCGCACGGGTACCGGCTGCTGGCCAAGGTCCCGCGGCTGCCGCGGCCGGCGGTCGACCGGCTGGTCGAGCATTTCGACGGGCTGCAGAAGCTCCTGGCGGCGAGCGTCGAGGATCTGCAGCAGGTGACCGGCATCGGCGAGTCCCACGCGCGGGGCATCCGCGAGGGGCTCTCCCGGCTCGCCGAGTCATCGATACTCGAGCGGTACGGATAGCTCCTGATCACCGGAGCCGGAAGATCTCCTTGTTGCTGGTGAGCGTCCCGCTGACCGCGGTGGCCACGTACATCCCGGTAGGCACCGGCGAGGACCCGAGCTTGCAGCCAGGCGCGGACGTCCGGCGGTCCCAGGAAATCGACAGCGCCGTCGGCACCCCCTTGACCAGGTCGGTGAAGAGCGACTTCCTGCCCTGCAGGCAGTCGGCCGAGCTCCATACCCGGTTCCTGCCCGCCTTGATCACCAGCGCCAGGTACCTGGCACCCACGTTGAACGTGCAGGTCTTGCCCTCGGTGGAGACCACGTCCAGGTCGAACACCGGCCTGGCGTGCGCCGGGTAGCTGACCTGGCTGGCGAACAGGCTGATCACGACACTGCGCCGGGCGCAGGCTCGCGGTCTGCCGTGCGCGCGGCCGCGGCCATGCCGGGCCGGCCGGGCGGGCCGTTTCTGCCCCGTGCGCGCCTTCCGCGGCGGCCGCCTGGCCGTGCGGGCCGGATGCGGGCCGGCGGCTCGCTGGTGATGCCGGCCCGGGCTCTTCCCGGCCGAGCCGGACGAGCCGGACGGCTGCGACGGCCCGGTGGACTGGTGCGCTGCGGTGGCAGGCCGCGGCCTTCCTGACAGCGGGCCTTTCCCGGCGTGGTGATGCTGGTGGCCGGTGATCTCGTTGGCGGCCGGCCTGATGGCCCCTGGCCCGCCGATCGCCCCCGAGACCGACCAGGCCAGCACCGCGAAGATCGCAAGGCCGACGACCAGCGCGAAGAATCGCCGCCGCCAATAGGTAGCGGCCACCCTCTCTTCTTTTTTTTTGTAACGGAAAGTAAGATCCCCCATGCCTTGAGTATGCAAGAGCCCGGCCGGGGCCAGCCGCCGACCCGCCGGCCCTTACCAGTGCATTACCGCAGGTCGCGGACTTGCGCCGGATGCCAGGATCCGCCAGGTCTGGTGGCTGTGCCAGGATCGTGTCAGTCATGGAGAACGGGTATCTGGCGCCGGTGCTGAGCTGGTATGCATCGCATGCGCGGGAACTACCGTGGCGGCAGCCCGACGCCTCGCCCTGGGCAATCCTGGTCAGCGAGATCATGCTGCAGCAGACGCCAGTGGCGCGCGTGCTGCCCGCCTACCAGGCGTGGCTGGACCGCTGGCCGACCCCGCGGGCGCTTGCGCTGTGCGCGCCGGGCGAGGCGGTACGGCAATGGGGCCGGCTCGGCTACCCGCGCCGTGCGCTCCGGCTGCATGCCGCCGCCCGGGTTATCACCGAGGACCACGCCGGCCAGGTTCCTTCCGCCCTCGCCGCGCTCGCAGCCCTGCCCGGCGTCGGCTCCTATACAGCCGCCGCGGTCGCCAGTTTCGCCTTCGCGCAGCGGCACGCGGTCCTCGACACGAACGTGCGCAGGGTGCTTGCCCGGGTGGTGCGGGGGCAGGAATTCCCGTCCCGCAGCACATCGGCCGCCGAGACGAGGCTCGCCGAGTCGCTGCTGCCCGCCGGGCGGCAGGAAGCGGCGCGCTGGTCGGTTGCCGTGATGGAACTCGGCGCCCTGGTCTGCACCGCCACGCGGCCCCGATGCGCCGGCTGCCCGCTGGCGCCCGGCTGCTCCTGGCGGCTGGCCGGGAGCCCGCCGGGCACCAGGTCGCCGGCCGCCCCGCGCTATGCAGGCAGCGACCGGCATTGCCGGGGCAGCCTGCTCGCGGTGCTGCGCGAGGCAGGCGGCCCGATCCGGGCAGCCCAGCTCGAGGCGGCCTGGCCTGATCACCAGCAGCGGGCCCGTGCCCTGGACGGCCTAGTGGCTGACGGCCTCGCCGAGCCGCTGCCGGGCGGCCGGTTCGCGCTGCCCGGGTGAATCCTGGCGGGTCGCGTGTTTACTCGGCGTTGCGCAGCGCGTCGGTGCCAGCCGCGGCCGCCTTGCTCTTGACCACCGCGGGCGGCGCGTCCGGCACGGCCTCGGGCTTGGCCACGCCCTTGAAGCTAAACTGCGCCTCCGGCCCGGTGCCCTCGACGTCGACCATCACGATCTGGCCGGCCTTGAGCTCGCCGAAGAGGATCTTCTCGGACAGGTTGTCCTCGATCTCCCGCTGGATCGTGCGGCGTAGCGGCCGCGCGCCGAGCACCGGGTCGTAGCCGCGCTCGGCCAGCAGCGCCTTCGCTGCCGGGCGCAGCTCCAGGCCCATGTCGCGGTCCTTCAGCCGCTCGTCGACCTTGGCGATCATCAGGTCGACGATGGTGACGATCTCTTCCTGGCTGAGCTGGTGGAAGACGATCGTGTCATCGACGCGGTTCAGGAACTCCGGCCGGAAGTGCTGCTTCAGCTCCTCGTTGACCTTGTTCTTCATCCGGTCATAGGACCCGCGGGACTCGTTTGCCGTGCCGAAGCCGACCGAGACGCCCTTGGAGATGTCCCTGGTACCCAGGTTGGTGGTCATGATGATGACGGTGTTCTTGAAGTCGACCACCCGGCCCTGCGCGTCGGTGAGGCGCCCGTCCTCGAGGATCTGCAGCAGCGAGTTGAAGATATCCGGGTGGGCCTTCTCGATCTCGTCGAACAGCACCACGGAGAACGGCTTGCGCCGGACCTTCTCGGTCAGCTGGCCGCCTTCCTCGTAACCGACGTAGCCGGGCGGCGAGCCGAACAGCCGGGAGACCGTGTGCTTCTCCATGTACTCGCTCATGTCGAGCTGGATCAGCGAGTCCTCGTCGCCGAACAGGAACTCGGCCAGCGTCTTGGACAGCTCGGTCTTGCCGACCCCGGACGGGCCGGCGAAGATGAACGAGCCGCCGGGCCGCTTCGGGTCCTTCAGCCCCGCCCTGGTCCGCCTGATGGCCTGGGACAGCGACTTGATCGCGACGTTCTGTCCGATCACCCGCTTGTGCAGCTCATCCTCCATCCGCAGCAGCCGCTGGGACTCCTCCTCGGTGAGCTTGAAGACCGGGATCCCGGTGGCGGTGGCGAGGACCTCTGCGATCAGCTCCTCGTTCACCTCGGCCGGCAAGTCCATGTCGCCGGCCTTCCACTCCTTCTCCCTGGCATCCTTCTTGGCGATCAGCTGCTTCTCCGTGTCGCGCAGCGCTGCTGCCTTCTCGAAGTCCTGGGAGTCGATGGCCGACTCCTTCTCCCGCCGCACGTCAGCGATCTTCTCGTCGTACTCACGCAGGTCCGGCGGCGCGGTCATGCGCCTGATCCGCATCCGGGAGCCTGCCTCGTCGATCAGGTCGATCGCCTTGTCCGGCAGGAAGCGGTCACTGATGTAACGGTCGGCGAGCTGGGCGGCAGCGACCAGCGCGTCATCGGTGATCGACACCCGGTGATGCGCCTCATAGCGATCACGCAGGCCCTTGAGGATCTCGATGGTATGCGAGATGGTCGGCTCGGCCACCTGGATCGGCTGGAACCTGCGCTCGAGCGCCGCGTCCTTCTCCAGGTGCTTGCGGTACTCGTCAAGCGTGGTCGCGCCGATCGTCTGCAGCTCGCCGCGGGCCAGCATCGGCTTCAGGATCGAGGCGGCGTCGATCGCGCCCTCGGCGGCGCCGGCGCCTACCAGCGTGTGCAGCTCGTCGATGAACAGGATGATGTCCCCGCGGGTCCTGATCTCCTTGAGTACCTTCTTCAGCCGCTCCTCGAAGTCGCCCCGGTACCTGGAGCCCGGCCACCAGCGCGCCGAGATCCAGGGTGTAGAGCTGCTTCTCCTTGAGGGTTTCCGGCACCTCGCCCTTGACGATCTTCTGGGCCAGTCCCTCGACGACAGCGGTCTTCCCGACGCCGGGCTCGCCGACCAGCACGGGGTTGTTCTTGGTGCGCCGGGACAGCACCTGCATGACCCGCTCGATTTCCTTCTCCCGGCCGATCACCGGATCGAGCTTGCCCTCGCGCGCGCCAGCGGTCAGGTTCCGGCCGAACTGGTCAAGCACCAGCGAGGTGGACGGCGCGGTCTCGGATGGCGCGCCGGCCGCGGCCGGCTCCTTGCCCTGGTAGCCGTGCAGCAGCTGGATCACCTGCTGGCGGACCCGGTTCAGGTCAGCGCCGAGCTTGACCAGCACCTGCGCGGCCACGCCCTCGCCCTCGCGGATCAGCCCGAGCAGGATGTGCTCGGTGCCGATGTAGTTATGGCCGAGCTGCAGCGCCTCGCGCAGCGAGAGCTCAAGGACCTTCTTGGCCCGCGGGGTGAACGGGATGTGCCCGGACGGGGCCTGCTGGCCCTGCCCGATGATCTCCTCCACCTGCTGGCGCACGGCCTCCAGGCTGATCCCGAGCGACTCAAGCGCCTTGGCCGCCACGCCCTCGCCCTCATGAATGAGGCCGAGCAGGATGTGCTCGGTGCCGATGTAGTTATGGTTGAGCATCCTGGCCTCTTCCTGAGCCAGGACCACAACCCGCCGCGCCCGGTCGGTGAACCTCTCGAACATCTCGTCGCTCCCTCACAGAGCGGTCGGGGAGGCAATCTGCGTTTGCCCCGTCCTTCCGCATGCTAGCCCGCGCGCCGGACGACGTTACCCGTGCGACGTTACTCATGCGATAGGTCGCACAGCTAAATCTTTCCCCGGGCGCAGGGCGTTCACCCCATCCAACCTAGGGCACCCGGTGAGGTGTTCCCAGGTACGCCCCGAGCGAACGCCGCGGGGGATCAGTCAGCGGCGCGCCGCGCGCACCTGGCGCGCGGCGCGCCGCTGACTGGAAACTGCGCTGCGAGCGATCAACAGGCCGGGTCACGGGCGCCGGTCGCACCCGCCCGCTCCCCAGCGCCGTTAGTGAGCGGCGTCGTACTCCTGGATGATCGTCGCCGGGATGCGGCCGCGCTCGCTTACCTTGTGGCCGCGCTGCCGGGCCCAGGCCCTGATCTCAGCACTCCGCTCGCGGCCAGGGCCGGTGCGGGCCCGGCGCCGCCGGCCGCCGGTACCGGCGCGCCGCGCGTGACCGGTGTATGCGCTGAACTTGTCATGCAGTTCCTTGGCATGCGCGGTACACACGTCGATCTCGTACGCAGTTCCCTCAAAGGAGAACGAAACTGTCTCCTTACTGACGACCTCGCCATCGTGGGGAAGGTCGCAGACGACCGTCGTCGTAATCTTACGTGCCATGAGATCCAGCCCTTCCGCTGCAGCCAGCATTTTAGGTTTGCCAAACATATACCAGAACCGTTGCGTCTGACAATTCACGATACCGCGATTCACGCTGCGAGTTGCGCCTAGTACGAGAATGACGGCATTCCGGAAGGTCGCAGTAACTCTCCGTAATCAGCATCCCGGGACGCGCTTGACAATGCCCGCGATGTCCCGACTCTACTGCCGGGACATGCTACTGCCGAGGCCGGCAACCGGTCGGCTAGTTTCAGCCTTGCTCGTCATTGGCCACCCCGGCATCGGGCGACACAGCACGCTCACCGATTCCAGGATCGGAGATCTGGTCGTTGGCCGAAATATCGGAAGACGGCGGCTCATCGCCGGCTCGCGGGTGGGTACCCATCTCATGCCGCAGGAACGCCCAGATGGCGATCAGCAAAGCCGCGCAGACAACAAGCGGAGGAGTGAGTACTGCCAGGTCGCTGAGCACAGTATCCTCCTGCCTCCAGGCCGGCTGACGGCTGCCGCAGCGGCGCTCCGCTGCGGCAGGCGAAAGCTCTCCTCGCATTGTCACGCATCCGCCTCGGCGCGGTCGCGCCGGGTAGCACGCGGAACTGCGCATACGCACCCGGCCGGTCTGGCAATATCGGACCTGGCCCAGTGCCGGGCAGCGTTTCCTTCAGAGCGGACAGCGACAGCTTGTTCCATGCCGACCTGCACATCCACTCCAGGTTCTCCCGGGCCTGCAGTAGGGACTGCGACATAGAGCACCTTGCGTGGTGGGCCCTGCGCAAGGGCATCACAGTTGTGGGCACCGGCGATTTCACCCACCCTGCCTGGGCGGAAGAGCTGAAGGAAAAGTTAATTCCCGCCGAGCCGGGCCTTTTCCGGCTGCACCCGGAGATCGCGGACCGGGTGCAGCGAACCTCCCCGCCGGGCTGCCGTCAGCAGGTCCGGTTCATGTTGTCGGCAGAGATCTCCACGATCTACCGGGGCGGTGATCGGACCAGGAAGGTTCATCATCTTCTGTACGCGCCAACGTTCGGGGCGGCTGATCGCATCACAGCCGCGCTTTCGAAGATCGGGAATCTGGCATCGGACGGCCGTCCGATCCTCGGACTCGACTCGCGTCATCTGCTTGAGATCACCCTTGACGGCGGGCCAGGCTGCTATCTCGTGCCTGCTCACGTTTGGACGCCATGGTTCGCGGTGCTCGGTTCCAAATCGGGCTTCGATTCGGTCGCGGACTGCTACGCCGATCTGGCCGGAGAAATCTTCGCGATCGAGACCGGACTCTCCTCGGATCCGCCGATGAACTGGATGTGCTCCGGGCTCGATGCCTATCAGCTGATGAGCAACTCGGACGCGCATTCACCGCCGATGCTCGGCCGCGAGGCGACCACGTTCGGCACCCGCCTTGATTATTTCGCGATGGCCGGCGCGCTGCGCACCGGAGACGGGCTGATTGGCACCGTCGAGTTCTATCCAGAGGAGGGCAAGTACCACCTGGACGGCCACCGGAAGTGCGGCGTGCGGCTCGAGCCCGCCCAGACCAGATCCCGTGCCGGGAAGTGCCCGGAGTGCGGCAGGCAAGTGACCGTCGGCGTGCTGCACAGGGTCGCGGAGCTTGCCGACCGGCCGGCTGGCTATCGGCCGCCTGGCGCCGCCCGATTCACCAATCTGGTGCAGCTGCCGCAGGTCGTTGGCGAAATCCTGGCCACCGGCGCGAAGAGCAAGAAAGTCGGGGCGGAGGTTCGCCGGCTTGTTGCCGCTTTCGGCCCTGAGCTGGGCATCCTCAGCGACGTGCGGCTTGGTGATCTCAGCCGGGCAGGCGGCAGCCTGCTGGCCGAGGCCGTAGCCCGGCTGCGCCGCGGCGAGGTGCGGCGGGAAGCCGGGTATGACGGTGAATACGGCACGGTGCGCCTTTTCGGTCCCGGCGAACTCGACCGGTCGGCTCCGCTCTTTGACCTGCCGCGGCCGGCTCCCGGCAGGCCGCGGCCGGCGCGTCCTGTCCGGCAGCCGGCAACGGCCGGTGCGCCGGCCGGCCGGCCGGCGACGAGTAACGGTGATCCTGACCTTGATCCGGACCAGCGGGCGGCGATGCTGGCGGCCAGCCCGCTGATGATCATCGCGGGACCAGGCACCGGCAAGACCCGGACGCTGGCCCACCGGATCGCCGACCAGATCGCCGAGCGCGGCGCCGCTCCTGAGTCGTGCCTCGCGATCACCTTCACCCGGCGGGCAGCACGGGAGTTGCGGGAGCGGCTGGCGGTGGTAGCCCCGGCGGAGGCCGCCATGGCCGGGCCGGCCAGGCTGCCGTCACCACCTTCCACGGTCTTGGCCTGATGATCCTGCGGGAGCACTACCAGCAGGCTGGGCTGGCGGCCCGGTTCGGTGTCGCTGACGATGCCGCCCGGCTCGCGGCCGCGGCGGAACTAGCCGGGTCCCAGCGGGACGGCAGGCGGCTGCTCACCGCCGCAGCAGCCGACCCCGCGCAGCGGGAGCTGCTCGTCAAGGCACTGCTGGCTGGCAATCTGGTCGACTTCGATGGCCTCATCGAGCTGCCCGTAGCGATGCTGCGCGCTGATCAAGCGCTGGCCGGCGGCTGCGCGAGCGGTGGCCGCTGATCAGCGTGGACGAATACCAGGACATCGACGCTGCGCAGTACGACCTGCTGCGGCTGCTGGCGGGCGACGGCCGGGGGCTTACCGCCATCGGGGATCCGGATCAGGCCATCTACGGCTTCCGCGGCGCGGACGTGGGCTTCTTCCTGCGTTTCGCGGCCGACTTTCCCGGCGCCACCACCCGGCAGCTGACCAGGAGCTACCGCGCCAGCCGCGCCATCGTCACCGCCGCGCTGCAGGCGATAGCCCCGGCGACGCTCGTGCCTGATCGCCGCCTCGAGGCCGCGGCGCCGGATGGCGCCCCCGTCCTCTTCCACGAGGCGGCCGACGAGGGCGCCGAGGCGGCGTGGATCGCCGCGGCCATCGACCGGCTGCTTGGCGGGTCGTCCTTCCACTCGCTGGACAGCGGGCTCGCGGACGGATACGGCCAGAAGGACATCGCCCTGTCCGATGTGGCCGTGCTGTACCGGACCGACGCGCAGGCCGGCCCGCTGGGCCGGGCGCTGGCGCGAGCCGGGCTGCCATTCCAGAAGAGCTCGCACGACCTGCTTGACCGCAGGGCGGGCGTCGCCGAGATCGTCAGGGAGATGCGCCTGGTGAGCGCCGGAGGCGACAGCTACCCCGAGGCCAGCGAAGGCGGCGACTGCGAGCCGGCGGTGGCCGCCAGGCTCCGCGCCGCTGTGCGCAGGCTGGCGGCCATCAATCCTGGCGGCCGGGCCGTAGACGTCCGGTCAGCGGGCCAGGTGCTGCTCCCGCTGGCCCGCCGGTGCGGCAGCGACCTCGAGCTGTTCCTGACCGAGATAGCGCTCGGCGCGGTGGCCGACGCCCTGGATCCGCGGGCGGGCGCCGTCACGCTGGCGACCCTGCACGCAGCCAAGGGCCTGGAGTTCGGCGCTGTCTTCGTGGCCGGCTGCGAGCAGGGCCTGCTCCCGCTGTGGGTGCCCGGCGCGGCACGTTCCGGCCGAGCGGACCTTGACGAAGAGCGGCGGCTGCTTTTCGTCGGCATGACCAGGGCGCGGGCCCGGCTGTTCCTGAGCTGTGCCACCCGGCGCAGCAGGCATGGCGCCGCCACGGTCGCAGGCCCTTCGCCGTTCCTGGCCGCCATTGATCCGGCAGCGCTCGACCGCCGGCCGCCGGCCAGGCCCGGCCGGCCCGCAGCCAGGCAACTCCGGCTGCTCTGATACAGGTCGCTCGCCCGGGACCGGTCAGCCGGCCGATCAGGTACCCGCCTTCCGTTATTCGCCTTCCGTGACGCGGATGATCGTCTTGCCGGGCATCCGGCGGCCGGGCGTGAACGCGGACGGTGCCTCGGCCAGCGGCCGTACGGCCCCGATGATCGGCTGCAGCCGCCCGGACCGCACCCGCTCGGCGAGGTCCGCCAGCCGGAGCCGGTCCGGCTCGACGACAAAGAAGATCGCCCGGCCGCCGGCGGGCCGCACCTTCGGCAGGCCGATGATCGTGACCAGCGTTCCGCCGGCGCGCACCAGCGAGGCCGTGCGTTCGAGGACCTCGCCCCGATGACATCGAACACCGCGTCGACCTCGCCGATTTCCTCCAGCAGGCCGGCCTGCAGGTCTACGAATACGTCCGCGCCCAGGCCGAGGGCGGCCTCCCGGTCCGCGGCGCGACCGGTGCCGATTACGCGGGCGCCCAGCTCGTGCGCGAGTTGCACCGCCATGGACCCGACGCCGCCCGCGGCGCCGTGGATCAGGACGGTCTGGCCGGTCCTTAGCCCGGCGTGGTCGAAGAGGCCCTGCCAGGCGGTCAGCCCGGAGATGGGCACGGCGGCGGCCACGGTGTAGCCGATGTCCGCCGGGAGCGGGGCGAGGTTGCGGGCCTCCACCGCCGTGTACTCAGCCAGCGCCCCGTCGCGGGTCCAGTCGGCCAGCCCGAACACCCGCTGGCCCACGGTCAAGCCGGTGGTGCCGTAGCCCAGCTCGCTGACAACACCCGACAGCTCGTGTCCGGGCACGCTCGGGGTCCGGTCGCGGCCGGCCCGATCGGTCCACGTGCCCGGCCAGTCCAGCTCTCCCGGGGTGAACCCGGCCGCGTAGACGCGCACGATCACGTCGTTTTCGGCCGCGCGGGGGTGCGGGATGTCGGATAGCGTGAGCCCGGCGGCACCAGCGGCCCGGTCTCGCACGGTTACAGCTTGCACAACGATTCCTCCTGCGGCCGGTTCAGGTTCTGACGTGCCCCCGGCACACAGCTGGTCAAACCGCGAGGGCAATTCACCCGGGCACGACGCCGTGTTACGAAGCAATTACGTAGTGGCATCGGACGGCCGCGCTGCGGCCCGGTACACCGCGAATCACATGCAGATCACATAGCCGGGCGAGACCTGGTTGCTTGCATCGTGACCTGCGCAGACCCGGCTTTCCCTAATGCCGCCTGCGGACCGCGGAGGATAACAGCACAGCCGTTACCAGCAGCGGGGTAAAACCTGTAACAGCCGACCCTGCGGCAAAGTCTAAAACTTCTGTCGTTTTGGTTCGCGGCAGGTCTTGCTTCGATTAGTCTCCAACGCTGTTACCCCGCTGTCAGCCGCCCCCTTCGGGGGCGGCTGACACGACCCGCCGAGTTCCTGGCGCGCGACTGCGTTCCGGGGAGCCGGGGACCCACGATCCCCGGGGTGAATCGGCGGCCGTGGCCGTTCGCGGTCACGGCCCGCCGTAGGGCTGCTCCGGCCCGAACCCGTCAGCTAACCCGGTAGGCGGCCGAGGAGAATAGGAGACTCCGCGTGGAGCGCTCGCCGGTCGGCAGATCACGCCGGGCATTGGGCCGCATTGCGATGCTGGCCGGGGCCGCGACGCTGGCGAGCCTGGCGCTGCCTGCCGTTACCGCGGCCGCGGCCCCGGCCAGCACGCCGGCCAGCCTCAAGGCGCTGCTGGCCAGGGCCACCAAGCTGGCCAACCAGATCGACAGCCTCAGCGAGCAGTACGACGGGCTGAAGATCCAGCTCACCCAGGCGAAGACCGAGGCCAGGATCGCCACGGAGACCGCCAGCCGGGACGCCAGGCAGCTCAGCGCCGGCCAGGCCGCAGTCGGCCAGATTGCCGCCCAGGGGTACATGACCGGCAGCTTCGACCCGGCGCTGCAGCTGCTGCAGAGCAGCGACCCGCAGGCATTCGCCAACCGGGCGTCGATCATGCTCCAGATCCAGCAGGAGAACGGCGACAAGGTGACCGACCTGGCGTCGGCCGAGGCCGCCGCCGAGCGGGCCCGGCTGACCGCGCAGCAGGAGGCCCGCAAGGCCGCCGTGCTCGCCGCCCAGATGAACACCAAGGTGCACGCGATTCAGCGCCGTGAGAACGTGCTGAACAGCGCGGCCTTCGCCCGCGCGATGGACGAATTCAAGCGGACCGGCAAGTACCCGGACATCAAGATTCCTGATGGCCACTCGATTGGCCTGCAGGCACTTCGGTGGGCGCTGACGAAGCGCGGTGACCCTTATGTCTGGGGCGGCAGCGGGCCTAACGATTTCGATTGCTCCGGCCTCGTCATGTGGGCCTATGCCCAGGTCGGGATCAGCCTGCCGCATTTCACCGGACTGCAGTGGAATGCGGGCGTGCATGTCTCGCGCAGCCAGCTGCAGCCGGGAGACCTGGTGTTCTTCTTCCCCGACATCAGCCACGTCGGCTTGTACGTCGGAGACGGTCTCATGCTGGACGCGCCGCAGACCGGGGAGGACGTGCAGATCCAGCCGATCTTCTGGAGCGATTACGTGGGGGCCGTGCGGATCGTCGGCTGACCCGGTTCCCGCCCGCCTCGCCTTATTCTGGCCGGACGAGCGGAAACAGGATCGTCTCGCGGACGCTTGCGCCGGTGAGCATGATCAGCAGCCGGTCGATGCCCATGCCCATCCCGCCGGTCGGCGGCATGCCGTGCTCGAGTGCCCGGAGGAAGTCCTCGTCCAGCTGCATGGCCTCGGCGTCGCCGCCCGCCGCGAGCAGCGACTGCGCGGTGAAGCGGGCCCGCTGCTCCACCGGGTCGACGAGCTCCGAGTAGGCAGTCCCGATCTCGGTTCCGAACGCCACCAGGTCCCATTTCTCCGCGAGCCTGGGATCATCGCGGTGCGCCCGGGTGAGCGGGGCCACCTCGACAGGGAAATCCCGGTAGAACGTCGGCGCCACGGTCCGGCGCTCGGCCAGGTGCTCGTACATCTCCAGCAGCACCTGGCCGCGATTCCAGCCGGGCTCGACGTGGACATCGGCGCCGGCGGCGAGCTGGCGCAGCCGTTCCTCGCCGGTATCCGGCGTGACCTCCTCGCCGAGCGCCTCGGACACCGCCCCGTGCACCGTCTTGTGCTGCCACTCCCCGCCGATGTCATGCTCGGAGCCATCCGGCCTGCGCAGTACCGTGCCGCCGAGCGCGTCCCGCGCCGCAGCCTGGATCAGCTCCCTGGTCAGCGTCGCCATCGAATCGTAATCGCCGTAGGCCTCGTACAGCTCCAGCATGGTGAACTCGGGATTGTGCGTGCTGTCTGCGCCCTCGTTGCGGAAGATCCGGCCGATCTCGTAGACCTTCTCGATGCCGCCGACGATCAGCCGCTTGAGGTAGAGCTCAAGCGCGATCCGCAGGTACAGATCCATATCGTAGGCATTGCTGTGGGTGACGAATGGCCGGGCGTTGGCGCCGCCGTGCAGTACCTGCAGCACCGGCGTCTCAGCCTCGAGGAAGCCGCGCCGGTGCAGTTCCTCGCGCAGCGACCTGGTGACGGTGCCGCGCAGCTCGGCCATCCGCCGCGCTTCGGGGTTGACGATCAGGTCCAGATAGCGCTGCCGTACCCGCGAACCCGGATCCGCCAGGCCCGCGTGCTTGTCCGGCAGCGGCCTGAGCGCCTTGGCGGTGACCGCGAACGAGTCGGCGAGCACCGAGAGCTCACCGCGGCGGGAGGAAATGACCTCGCCGGCCACCCCGACCTGGTCCCCGAGGTCCACGTCCCGCTTCCAGGCGGCCAGCGCCTCCTCGCCAACCCGGTCAAGCGAGATCATCGCCTGCAGGTCGCCGGTGCCGTCCCTGATCGTGGCGAAGCACAGCTTGCCGCTGGTGCGGGACAGCATCACCCGGCCGGCGATGCCGGCCCGCTCGCCCGTCGCCGCGCCCGGCTGCAGGCCGCCGAACCGTTCCCGTACCTCGGCGATGGCCGCGGTGCGCGGGAAGCCGACCGGGTAGGGGTCACCGCCGGCCGCGCGGATCGCGTCCAGCTTCGCCAGCCGCACCCGCATCTGCTCCGGCAGGTCGCTGGTCCGCTCAGCCGGCTCGCTCCGGGCGGCCTGATCCGCTGTCATCTGCCCGAGATTACTAGCCGTCAGCGGTGTTGCGCTCGAACGTCAGCCGGAGGCCGATCAGCGTCAGCCACGGCTCGTACGCGTCGATCAGCCCGACCTCGTCGATGACAAGCGGCGCGAGACCGCCGGTGGCGATGATCGTGACCGAGTCGGGATCGCCGGGAACGAGCTCCCTGGCCATCCGCCCCGCGATGCCCTCGATCTGCCCGGCGAAGCCGAAGATGATCCCGGACTGCAGCGCCTCGACCGTGTTTCTGCCGATGACCCGGTTCGGCCGGGTCAGCTCCACCTTGAGCAGTTGCGCGGCGCGCCGGGAGAGCGCGTCGACCGAGATCTCGATGCCCGGCGCGAGCGCGCCGCCGACGAATTCGCCCCGCTCGCCGACCGCGTCGAAGTTGGTCGACGTGCCGAAGTCGACGACGACGGCCGGGCCGCCGTAAAGATGCGCGGCGGCGGCGGCATTCATGATCCGGTCACTGCCGACTTCCTTGGGATTGTCCATCCGCACCGGCACGCCGGTCTTCACGCCGGGCTCCACGATGACGGCGGGCAGGTCGGCGTAGTACCGGCTGAACATCTCCCGCATCTCATGCAGAACGGACGGCACCGTGGAGCACAGCGCGATGCCGGTCACAGCTGGCTCCTTGAGCCGGGTGCTCTGCGCGAGCAGGCCCTGCATGAGGACGGCGAGCTCGTCCGCCGTCCGGTCCGGGACGGTGGCGATGCGCCAGTGCTCGGTGACCTCATCGCCGTCGAAGATGCCGAGCACGGTGTTGGTGTTGCCCACGTCGATTGTCAGCAGCACGGTGACCTCACCCCATCCGGGCCGCCGATCAGCAGCGGCACGTTATCGATCAGCCTGGTCGAGCCGACCGTGCCGGCCACCAGCAGGATGGCCGGGCCACGGTAGCCGTCGGCGGCCGCGCCGAACGTGCCCGGATCGACCAGCGCCAGGTAATCGGCCCGCAGCGGCGGGTCAGCCACGGCGGCGCCGGCCAGCACCTCCTGCGCGGCCGCCAGCACCTTGGCCGGGCAGGCCTGCGCGTGCTCCCGGCCCGCCGCCAGCGCGCGGGAAAGCGCGAGCGCCGTCGCCCGCTGCGGGCCGGAGAGGTAGCCGTTCCGGCTTGATACGGCCAGGCCAGCCGGTTCCCGGAAGGTGGGCACCGCCGCGATCTCGACCCCGAGGTCAAGGTCGGCGGTCATCCGCCGGACCAGGGCGAGCTGCTGCGCGTCCTTCTCGCCGAACACGGCCACGTCGGGCTGTACCAGCTGGAATAGCTTGAGCACCACGGTCAGCACGCCGCTGAAGAACCCCGGCCTCGACTTTCCCTCGAGCAGCCGGCCCATCGGCCCGGGATCCACGGTGACCATGGGCTCGGCCGGATAGACCTCGTCGCGATCCGGCGCGAAGACGACGGCTACCCCCTCTTCCGCGCAGACGGCCAGGTCCCGGTCCATGGCCCGCGGATAGCGGCCGAAATCCTCGCCCGGCCCGAACTGCAGCGGGTTGACGAAGACAGAAACCACGATGTTCCCGTTTCGGCTCGATATCTGCCTGGCGCGGCGCAGGAGTGCCCGGTGGCCGTCGTGCAGCGCGCCCATGGTCGGGACGAGCACCACCGGCCCGGCCAGGCCGCCGCGCGCCGCAGCGAGCCCGGCCCTGGTCCTGGCCAGCACGGGAATCACCGCGAGGTCCCGGCGAGCACGTCAAGCAGGCGCTGCGCGTCCGCGGTGGCGAGTGACCCGGCCGCCAGGGCCCGGTCCGCGGTGAGCCTGGCCAGCGCGATGTAGGCAGCGACGCCCTCTGGTGACGCGGCCCGCAGCGCCTGGATGTGGCTGGCAACGGTGTCGGCGTCGCCGCGGGCCACCGGTCCGGTCAGCGCCGCGTCGCCGAGCCGGAGCGCGTTGTCGAGCGCGGCGGACAGCAGCGGCCCGAGCATCCGGCCGGTATTGGCCACTCCGGCCTGCCGCAGCAGGTCCGCTGCCTGGACGACCAAGGTCACCAGGTGATTGGCGGAACTCGCCAGCGCCGCGTGGTAGAGCCCCCTGCGTTCCTCGGCGATGAACACGGGTTCCCCGCCCATCTCTACCACCAGCGCCTCGGCCGCCGGCCTGAGCGGCTCAGGCGCTGTTACCCCGAAGCAGATCCCGGCCAGCTTGTCGATGTCGTCCGGCCTGCCGGTGAAGGTCATCACCGGATGCAGCGCGAGCGGCAGCGCGCCGCGGCGGGTAGCAGGCTCGAGCACGGCCAGGCCGTGCCGGCCGCTGGCGTGCGCGACCAGGCGGCCCTGCATCGGCGGGCCGGCCGACGCCAGCCCGGCGACCAGGCCGGGCAGCACGTCATCGGGCACGGTCAGCAGCACCAGGTCGGCCCCGGCGAGCACCTGGTCAGGCGGCAGTACCGGCACGCCGGGCAGGTTCCTGCGGATCCGCAGGACGGACGCGTCGGAGACCGCCGCGACGGCGACCACGCGGTGCCCGGCCCGGCCGAGCGCGGCGGCCAGGACGCTGCCTACCCGGCCGGCGCCGATGACGCCGACGCCGAGCCGCGCCGGATGCGGCGCGGGATCACCTGCGGGCGCGGCCGGGCCGCGCGGGTTGTCATTGGTCATCTCGTTCCAGTCCTCGCCGGTACCGGACGGCGAGGATCAGCATATCCGCGGCCAGGGCCGGCCACCGCGGTCAGCTGGCTACTCCTCGTCGGGGTCGTCCGGCGGGTCGGGTGCCCGGCAGCAGCGTTCGAGGTAGAGCGCCGCCGCGGTCAGGACGAGCGCGGCGAACAGCGTGCTGGCCGCCGTGATCGCGTCCGTCCGTGGCGCGGGCTTGTCCAGCAGCCCGCCCAGGTAGCTGACAAAGCCGACGGAAAGCCCGCCGAAGATCGCCGCGACCAGGGCGCTGGCCTTCGCCAGCACGGCCAGCCTGGCCACGGCGATCGGCACCAGCGGCTTCGCGCCCGGCCTGGCCTCGATCCGCGCGCGCACGTTCCGCCCGCTCCACGCGTCGGCCACCGCGAGCAGCAGCAGGGCGGGCACGGCGGTCCATGGCAGCGGCGGGAAGGACGCGTAGGTCAGCCGGATCACCAGCCAGCCGAGCGCGGCGCAGCAGACGGCCAGGACGGCCAGCGGCCATGGCCTGATCGGGGTCACCAGCGCACCGCCGGGCGCGGTGGCGGGCAGTGCCCGGTCATGGCGGCGGCCGCAGCCGGGCGGGCACCCGGCGCAGGCCGTCGGCGGGCCCGGCGGCCACCAGGCCGGCGACCGGCCCGCGGCCGGGGATCCTGGCACCTGGTTCCACGTCATGCCACGGCACGAGCACGAAGGACCGCTCGTGCGCCCGCGGGTGCGGCAGCGTAAGCGCCGGGTCATCGCTGGTCACGTCGTCGTAGCTGATGATGTCGATATCCAGGGTGCGCGGCCCCCAGCGCGCGCCGCGGACCCGGTGGCTGGCTGCCTCCGCGGCGTGGGCGCGGTCGAGCACGGCGCTGGCCGGCAGCGCGGCCGCGGCGAGCAGCACGGCGTTCAGGAAGTCCGGCTGGCTGGGCCCGCCCACTGGGGCGGTCTCATACACCGGGGACACCGCAACGAAGCCGAGCCCCGGCCCGCGGCACAGCGCGTCCACCGCGGCCTGCAGGTTCGCCAGCCGGTCACCGAGGTTGCTGCCGAGCCCGAGCACCACGCGGACCGGCGGCTGCTGCCCGGTGAGCCGGGTCACCGGCGGCTCCGGCGGATCGTCACGGCCACATCGTCGAACGGGTGCGGGAGCGGGGCCTGCGGCTTGTGCACCGTGATCTCCACCTCCGCGACGCCGCGGTCGGCCAGGCATGCGGCCGCCAGGCGGCTGGCCAGCGTCTCGATCAGCCGGACCGGCTGGCCGGCCACGATGGCGACCAGCCGGTCGGCCAGCGAGCCGTAGTCGACGGTGGCGGCCAGTTCGTCGGCCGCGGCGGCGGCCCTGGTATCGGTCCAGAGCACAGCGTCGATGACGAACTCCTGCCCGTCGCGGCGCTCGTGGCCGAAGACGCCGTGCCGGCCGCGGGCCCGCAGGCCGCGCAGCGCAATCCGGTCCATGGTCACCGGGGCTCGCCTCCGCCGGGCCGGCCGCCCGCCAGCGCGCGGCCACCCGGACCGCGTCTGCATTGCCGGTGACGGCATGTACCCGCACGCACCAGGCGCCGGCCGCGGCAGCCAGCGCGGTCAGCGCGATCGTCGCGTCGTCGGCGCCGGCGAACGGCCGCGGCGTGCCGTCATCAGCGGCGAGCAGGCGGCCGATGAAGCTCTTCCTTGATGCGCCGACGAGGACAGGGAACGGCGGCCCGCTGCCGCCGAGCCTGGCGATTTCCGGCAGCCGGGTCAGCAGCGCCCAGTTGTGCTCGGCGAGCTTGGCGAAGCCAATCCCCGGGTCGAGCACGATGAGCGACGGGTCGACGCCCTGGCCGGCTGCCGCGTCCACGCGCTCGCGCAACTCACCGCCGACCTCCCGCACCACGTCACCGTAGCGGGCCCGCTCCTGCATACCGCGGCTGTGCCCGCGCCAGTGCATCACGACGTATGCCACGCCGGCCGCGCCGACCGTCCGGTACATGCCGGGATCGGCGAGGCCGCCGCTGACGTCGTTCACCAGCTTCGCCCCGGCACCGAGCGCCAGTTCCGCCACCGCGGCGCGCATCGTGTCGATGCTGACCGTCAGCCCGGCGGCGGCAAGCTCGGAGACGACCGGGCCGACCCGGCGCAGCTCCTCGGCGGCCGTTACCCGGTCCGCTCCCGGCCTGGTCGATTCGCCGCCGACGTCGATGATGTCCGCGCCTTCGGCGGCGAGCTGCAGGCCGCGGGAGATCGCCGCGCCGGGCGCCAGGTACTCGCCGCCGTCAGAGAAGGAGTCCGGGGTCACGTTGACCACGCCCATCACCAGGCACCTGCCCGGGGCGGGCAGCCCGGGCACCGCCGGCCAATCCACGGGCTAGGCGGCCGGCCGTGACCGCGGCCCGCCGCTGCGCGGCCGGCCCGGCCGCCGCACGCCGAGCTTGCGTGCCAGCCGCCGTATCTCCACGCTCGGCCAGACCAGGAAGGCCTCCGCCTCGAGCGCCGCCAGGCCGATCCGCGGGGTATCCCTGGTGCTCGGGAAGACCATGAACCTGGGTACCCAGTCGGGGCAGAACTTGGCGTTGAACTTGTACAGCGACTCGATCTGGAACCACCGGGACATGAACAGCAGGATCCGGCGCCAGGCACGGATGACCGGCCCGGCGCCGATCCGCTCGCCGCGCTCGAGGGCGGACCGGAAGGCGGCGAAGTTCAGCGAGATGCGCTTGACCCCGAATTCTGGCGCGTGCTTGATCGTCTCGACGATCAGGAAGTCGTTCAGGCCGGGCTGCGCCGCCCGGTCGCGGCGCATCAGGTCTAGCGACAGCCCGTCGGATCCCCACGGCACGAAATGCAGGATCGCCCGCAGCACGCCGTTCTCGGTGGCCGTCGCGATCACGCACCGTTCGTCACCGGCGGCGCCGACCCGGCCGAGCGCCATCGAGAAGCCCCGCTCGGTCGGGCTGCCGCGCCAGGAATCTGCCTGCCTGATCAGGTTGTCGATCTGATCGCGGGTCAGGTCACCGGTGCGGTGGAACTCGGCGACATAGCCCTGCTTGCAGACCCTGGTCACCATCTGCCGGACGTTGCGCATGGCCCGGCCCTGCAGCGAGAAGCCGGCCACGTCGACGATCGCCTCATCGCCGAGCTCGAGCGCGGTCAGGTCGCCTTCGCGGCACCAGATCTCCGCGCCGAGCTCGCCGCAGCCGACCACGGCAGGGACCCAGGCGTGCCGGGCCGCCTCATCGAGAAAAGCATGGATGGCGCCCGGCCACGCCTCCGGATCGCCGATCGGATCCCCGGCGGCCAGCATTACCCCGGACAGCACCCGGTAACCGATGCACGATTTGCCGGTCGGTGACCAGACGATGCTCTTGTCATCGCGGAGGGTGAAGTAGCCAAGCGAGTCCTGCTCCCCGTACCGGTCGAGCAGGTCCCTGATCCTGGCCGCGTCCTTGGTGCTCAGCCGCCCGGCGGGCTCGGCGGGCCGGAGGAACATATAGGCGGTGGCGATCAGCGTGAAGAGGCCGAGCGCGCTGGTCAGCAGGCCGAAGAGGTCGCCATGGCCCTCGGGCCCGAACTGGACCGGGCCGGAGAACCCGAGCAGCTCGTAGATGACGGACTGGGCTCGCTGGACAAACGGGTAATCGGACTTGAGTCCCCTGGTCAGCGTGATGAAGCTGAGCCCGATCGCGATGTCGGCTAGTATCAGCCCGCCGAGCACGGCAAGCGCCCGCCACCTGGTGCGCGGATCACCGACCGCGTAGAACTCGCGCCGGTACCAGACCAGGACGGCGAGCAGCGCGGCCGTCACCACGGCCCGGCCGATGTGCGGGTAGTGCACCAGGTGGATCACGACGCTTGCGCCGAGCAACAGGATCACCGCCCGGCAGGCCCGGCGCTTCCGCCTGCGCAGCCCGTGCGACAGCATCAGCAGCAGCAGGCCGGTGATCACGTCGGCGGTACGGGTCAGGTTGGTCAGCGTGCCGGGCGCCAGGTCGCCGATCCGGTGCAGCGGGTAGTGGGCGTACAGCCCAGGCACCGCGCCCTGGATGACATCGGCCAGGCCGATCAGCAGCGCCAGCCAGCCGGCCGCGACCGGCACCCACCGCCGCTGATGCCGGCGGTCCGGCGGACGCGCCGCGAACTGCCGAGCGGCGGCTGGCCGCGCTCCGCCGACGGACGCGGGCGCGGCCGGGCCTGGCCCGCTGCGTTCAGTCATCTCGGACAAGTTGGTCAAGCCCCTGATCACGGGGCATCAGCGTAGTCATCGCCGGGTTCCGGCGCGGCCAAACACCGCAATGCCAGCTGAGGCCCGTTCCCGGCGGCGGGGAACGGATAAGCCGGGAACGGATAAGCCGGGAACGGGTCAGCCCGCCCGGCGGCCGACGAGCAGGCTCATCGCTTCCGACCGCGTGCTCTCGTTGTCCCTGAAGCTGCCGCGGACCGCCGATGTGACGGTCTTCGCGCCGGGCTTGCGTACTCCCCGCATGGCCATGCAGAGGTGCTCGGCCTCGATCACGACGATCACGCCGCTCGGCTCCAGCACCCTCATCAGGCCGTCCGCGATCTGGCTGGTCATGCGTTCCTGGACCTGCGGCCGCCGGGCATAGAGGTCCACCAGCCTGGCCAGCTTGGAGAGCCCGGTGAGCTGCCCCTTCTCGTTCGGGATGTAGCCGACGTGCGCGACGCCGAAGAACGGGGTCAGATGATGCTCGCAGGTGGCATACACCTCGATATCCCTGACCAGCACCATCTCGTCGTGGCCGGCGTCGAAGACCGTGGTCAGCACGCTCTCCGGGCGCTGCCCGAGACCGGAGAACTGTTCCGCATAGGCGCGCGCGACCCGGGCCGGGGTGTCGCGCAGGCCATCCCGCTCCGGGTCCTCGCCGATCGCCAGCAGGATCTCCCGTACCGCGCGCTCGATGCGCGGGAGGTCGACCCCGCCGCTCAATGGGCCCCGCCGCGCGGGCCATCGCCTGGCTCATGCGGTGACGTCGGCGCGCCCGGGCCCATCGGGCCGATGGTTCCCGGCCCGATGGCGCCCGGGCCGATTGCCGATGACCCGTCGGTGCCGGATCCGGGTGCCTGCCCGTTGCCGGCCGAAGGCAGCGCGTTGCCGTCCGCGCTGGTAAGGGCCAGCTCCTTGGGCGTCAGCACCGGCGGCCGGTCGGACGGCAGCCGCTTGCCGTAGCCGGTGTACGAGCCCCGGGTCGCGCGCTTGCGCACCGGGCTGAAGATCTCGAGCACCTTGTCCCGGGAGAGGGTTTCGTGCTCCATCAGCTGCAGCACCAGGTTGTCGAGCACATCCCGGTACTGGACCAGGATCTCCCAGGCCTCGTCATGCGCTGATTCGATCAGCCTGCGCACCTCGTCGTCGATGGCGGAGGCGATCTCCTCGGAGTAGTCCCTGCTGTGCGACATCTCCCGGCCAAGGAAGGGCTCGCCGTCCCCGGTGCCGAACTTCCTGGCGCCGAGCCGCTCGCTCATGCCGTACTCGGTAATCATCCCGCGGGCGATCGAGCTCGCCTTCTCGATGTCGTTGGCAGCGCCGGTGGTGGGCTCGTGGAACACCAGCTCCTCCGCGGTCCTGCCGCCGAGCAGCATGGCCAGCTGGTCCATCATCTCGGCCCGGCTGACCAGGAACTTGTCCTCGGTGGGCGCCGAAGCGGTGTAGCCGAGCGCCCGGCCGCGCGGGATGATCGTGATCTTGTGCACCGGATCGGCGTTCGCCAGCGCGTGCCCGACCAGCGCATGACCGCCTTCGTGGTAGGCGATGATCTTCCGTTCCTTCTCGGAAAGCAGCACGCTCTTGCGCTTGGGCCCGGCGGTGACCCGGTCGATCGCCTCCTCGAGCGAGGCCATCGCGATCTGGGTCATGTTCCCGCGCGCGGTCAGCAGCGCGCCCTCGTTGATCACGTTGGCCAGGTCGGCTCCGGTGAATCCCGGCGTACGCCGCGCGATCATGTCCAGGTCCACGTCTGGCCCCATCGGCTTGCCGCGCGCGTGCACCCGCAGGATGCCCTTGCGTCCCACCAGGTCCGGCTGCGCGACCACTATCTGCCGGTCGAACCGGCCAGGGCGAAGCAGCGCGGGGTCCAGGATGTCCGGCCGGTTCGTGGCCGCGATGACGATCACGCCGCCCTTGGTGTCGAAGCCATCCAGCTCGACGAGCAGCTGGTTCAGCGTCTGCTCGCGCTCGTCATGACCGCCGCCGAAGCCCGCGCCGCGGTGCCTGCCGACGGCGTCGATCTCGTCCACGAAGACGATCGCCGGCGCGTTCGCCTTCGCCTGCTCGAACAGGTCGCGCACCCTGGAGGCGCCGACGCCGACGAACATCTCGACGAAGTCAGACCCGGAGATCGAGTAGAACGGCACCCCGGCCTCGCCGGCCACGGCGCGCGCAAGCAGCGTCTTGCCGGTGCCCGGCGGACCGTAGAGCAGCACGCCCTTCGGGATCTTTGCGCCGATGGCCTGGAACTTGCCCGGGCTCTGCAGGAATTCCTTGATCTCCTGCAGTTCCTCGATGGCCTCGTCCGCGCCCGCTATGTCGGCGAAGGTGGTTTTCGGCGTGTCCTTGCTGACCAGCTTGGCCTTGGACTTGCCGAAGTTCATCACCCGGGAGCCGCCGCCCTGCATCTGGTTCAGCAGGAACAGGAAGATCAGGATGACGAGCAGGAACGGCAGCCAGCCGACGATCAGGGTCAGCAGCGAGCTGCCCTTCGGCACCTGGACGTTGTATCCCTGCGGCAGCTTGTGCAGCGAGACCTGCTTCTGCAGCAGGCTGGCGATTTCGGTCCCCTGGTTGCCGACCCAGCTCGCCTGCAGCGGCTGCCCGTGCAGCGGGGTGACCTGAATGGTCTGCTGGTTATCGATCAGCAGTGCCGACTTGACCTGGCCAGCTTCGATCAGTGAGATGACCTGGGAGGTATTGGCCTGCTTGAAGTTCGTGCCCGAGCTCGCGTACTTGTACACGAAGAAGAACAGCATCACGACGACGAGAAGGGCGACGAACGGCCCGCGGAAGTAGCGCTTCAGATCCATCGACGAACGACCCCGCTGCTTCGGGGCCGGTCCCTCCTGACGAGCGTGATTTCCCGCCGACCCCCGGCGGGAGTGCCATGCGTCCCAGTGACCACGCGCGGCTTCCTTGTCTTCCCGGCTGATGCGCAGGGATATTTGAAGGTACACCGGACCGGCCGTCGCCGGTACGCAAGAGGCGCCGTCCGATGCGCGTCGCCGTCGCCCCGGGCAGGCCTCTCCCCACTAAACGTATTTCATCGCGGGAAGTGTTCCCCGCCGTAGACGTGCGGTGCGAGCGTCCCGATGAACGGGAGGTTGCGGTACCGCTCGGCATAGTCGAGGCCGTAGCCGATCGACGAACGCGTTGTCGATATCAAACCCTGCGTAGCCGACCTCCACGTCCATCTGCAGCGCGGCCGGCTTGCGGAGCATGACACAGGACCTGCAGGGACGCGGGCGCACGCGACCGCAGGTTGCCGACCAGCCAGGACAGGGTCAGCCCGGAGTCGACGATGTCCTCGACGACCAGCACGTGCCGGCCGGTGATGTCCGAGTCGAGGTCCTTGAGTATCCGGACCACCCCGGATGACTTGGTGCCCGAGCCGTAGGACGACACCGCCATCCAGTCCATCTGCACCGGCAGGTGCATGGCCCGCGCCAGGTCGGCCATCACCATGACGGCGCCCTTCAGCACCCCGACAAGCAGCAGCTCGCGGCCGGCGTAATCGGCGTCGACCTGCGCTGCCAGTTCCCGTACCCGGGCCTGCAGCCGCTCGGGGGTGATCAGCACGTCCTCAAGGTCGGCGCCCATGTCCTTCGCGTCCACCCGCGCCCTCCGCGTTCTCCGCGTTCTGCGCGCCGTCCGGCTCCGGTGCATGCAGCCCCGCGGTGAAGATCAGCTTGCCACACCTCCGCTGGCCGCGGACGCCGCCGGGCAGGTCCGCCCAGCGCTGGCCGTGCCACTGGGTAACCAGCGCGTCAAGCACGGCCACATGGCGCGCGGTCAGCGCCCCGGCGGGGCAGCCAGCCGCGGTGGCGGCAGCGTGCAGCACCCGGGTCCTGATCGCGGCAGGCAGCCCGGCGAGGCCGTCCGCATCGAGCGCCCCGTCCCGGCCGCGCAGCCGCGCCGACTCGGCCTGGGCCAGCGCGTCAAGCACGTCAGCGTCGTCCCGCAACTGGCAGGCGGTGCGGGCGAGCGCCTCGGCGACGCCAGGGCCGAGCGCGGCGGCCAGGGCGGGCAACGCCTGGTGCCTGACCCGCGCCCGGGCGTACGCGGGATCACAGTTGTGCGGGTCCGCCCATGGCTCCAGCCCGACGGCCGCGCAGGCTGCGCTGGTCTGAGCCCGGCGGATGCCGAGCAGCGGCCGCAGGTAACGCCCCTGCCGGACGGGCATCCCGGCCAGCGACCTGGCACCCGACCCGCGGGCCAGCCCGAGCAGCACGGTCTCGGCCTGGTCGTCCAGCGTGTGACCGAGCAGCACCGCGGCCGCGGCCAGGCGGGCGGCCGCATCGTCAAGCGCGGCGTACCGCGCGGCCCGGGCGGCTGCCTCCGGGCCGCCTGGCCCGGCCGGGCTCACCCGGACGCTCTGCACCGGATCGAGGCCCATGGCCGCCAGCGTCGTCATCACCCGGGCTGCCTGGTCCGCCGAGCCTGCCTGCAGGCCGTGGTCGACGGTGATCCCGCCGCAGCGCAGGCCGAGGCGGGGAGCCTCGAACGCCAGCGCCGCCGCCAGCGCCAGTGAATCGGCGCCGCCGGAGCAGGCCACCAGCACGAGATCACCGGGCTGCGGCCGCCGGCCGGGCGCCCGGCCGGCGCGCCGGGCCGCGGGCCCGCCAGGGCCTGCCGGACGCCGAGCCGCACCTGCGCGACTGCCGGATGGGGGCCCATGGCCGCTGGTGTCAGCCCGCGGCCGTGCTGCTGCCGTCCACCCGCTCAAGCCAGCTGAGGGGGCTGGCGATCTCGGCCCTGGACGGGAGGGACTCCGGCGATTCCCACACCTTGTTAAAGGTGGCCATGCCCGCCTGATCCACGACGGCGCGGACGAACTTCGCTCCCTGCTCGTACTGCTTCATCTTCAGGTCGATGCCGAGGATCCGGCGGATTGCCTGCTCCAGCCGGCCCGCGCTGCCGCGCCGCGCGCTGAATCGCGCCCTGATCTCGGCGACCGACGGCACCACGGCCGGGCCGACCGCGTCCATGACGTAGTCGCCGTGTCCCTCCACCAGCGTCATCACCGCGGTCAGCCGCTCCAGGATCTGCCGCTGCCGCGGATTCTGGATCGCCTCGATCAGGCTCTCGCCGTCACCGCCGCGGACCGCGCCGGCCACCGCGTCCGCTGCCGAGCGCAGCCGCTCCAGGATCGACGCCGGATCCAGGTCCGAGGCCAGCAGGAACTCCGTCATCTGCTGCTGCACGTACGGGCGCAGCCAGCGGACCGAGGTGAATTGCGTCCGGTGGGTCTCCTCGTGCAGGCAGACCCAGCGCCTGAAATCATGCGGGTCGACGCCGAGCTCCCGCTCGACCATCACGATGTTCGGCGCGACCAGCGTCAGCCGTCCGGCCGGGGCAGTGCTTTCCGGCAGGTCCGGGTCGGGCGGCAGGAACAGCTCGTACTGGCCGAGCACCCGGCCGGCCAGGTAGGCGAGGATGAGCCCGGCCTGCATGCCGGTGACCCGCGAGCCGACCGCGGTGATCACCGATCCCTGCGGCGCGGGCGCCCGCTCCTTCAGGTGCTCCACCAGCGGGTCGAGGACGACGCGGAACCCGTCGACGTTGGCCCGGATCCAGCCGGGCCGGTCCACCACGGCGACGCCGCCGCCGTCAGCCGGGCCGGCCAGCCCGGTGACCTCGCGCACCGGCTCCTGCACGGCGCGCCGCCAGCTGGCGCAGCTCGGCCACGACCTTCCTGGCCTCGGCCCGGCTGACCTGCGGGCCGGGCCTGGCCCAGCGGACGCCGGTAGAGGTGGCCACATCCCAGTCGATCATCTGTGCGCTGCTCACCCCTCCACCGTACGTGCCCGGGCGGGCGTTCGGCTCAGGCGCCGGGCGGCGGCCTTCCGGCAGCAGGCTCAGCAGGTCAGCGGCAGCCGCAGCCGGCGAGTTCGGTGGCGAGCTTGTCGATCGCGCCGCCTGCCTGGCCCAGTCCGTTCTTCGGGACGTGGTCCGCCATGAACGCGAAGGCCAGCAGCTGGCCATTCCTGGCGTACGCCACCCCGGCCAGCGCAGCCACCCGGTTCAGGTTGCCGGTCTTGGCCCGCACCACGCCGAGCGCGGCAGGCCCGGGCGCGCCGAAGACGCTGCCGCCCGGGGCAAGCGTCCCGGAGAAGCCAGCCACCGGCAGCCCGGTGATGGCCGGCCGCAGGCCGGGGTCATCCTGGCGCGCCGCCAGCGTGATCAGCTGGACCAGGGCCCGCGGGGTGATCCGGTCCTCGGGCGACAGCCCGCTGCCGTCAACCAGATGGATGCCGCGGACACCAAGCCGCTGGCCGGCTGCCGCCACCGCCGCCGCGGCGCCGGTGAAGCTGGCGGGGCGGCCTGCGGCGATCGCCACCTGCCTGGCCAGGTTCTCCGCGATCACGTTGTTGCTCTCGATCAGCATCCACTGCACGATCTGCGCCAGCGGCGGCGAGGCGACCCTGGCGATGGCACGGCCGCCCGACGGCGCCGCGGCGGGCCGCGCCGGCTCGCGCACCCGGATCCCGCGGGCGGCAAGCTGGGCGCCGAAGGCGCGGGCGGCGTCAGCGGCGGGGGTGAGCGAGCGCGGCCGGAAATTCCCCGGGTCATCGGCGTCCTGCGGCGCCCCGGCAGCGGTCAGCCTGCCCTGGTCGACCTCGAGCGAGGTGATCGGGCTGACATTGCCGGTGGCCAGGTAGCTCGGCGGCCACGACGGCGCGAGCAGCGGGCCGGTGTACAGCGATGGCGTCGTAGCCGAGCCGCACCGTGTGCCGGTGCGCGGCGTGCAGTGCGCGTGCCGTCCGCGCGGCCAGCGCCGCGAGCGTCGCCGGCTGCGGGTAGTCCGCCGCAGGCGGCTGGCCCGCGGCGAGCGTCGGATCGCCGCCGCCGACCAGGACGATGCGCCCGCGGGCGGCCACTACCGCGCGTGCTGAACCTGGCGCCCGGGCCGAGCACGTGCAGCGCGGCCACCGCCGTCGCCAGCTTGGCGGTCGACGCCGGCGCGGACGGCGAGCTGCCGTTCCTGGCGAACAGCACCTGGCCTGTTGACAGGCTGGCCACGACCGCGGCGATGTGCGGGCCGAGGGCGGGCAGGCCGAGCGTGCCAGCCAGCTGGGTGGTCAGCCCGCCGGGCGTCACCGCATCGGCCGGCGCGCCGCCTGCCGCGGGCAGCACCTGGCCGGCCGCGGCCAGCCGATGCCCGGCAACCCGCGGTATCTGCCAGCGGGCGAGGCGGGCAGGCAGCAGATGCGCGACCGCGGCGCCGGCCGCCATGGTGGTGACGATCAGCAGCGCGAGGGTCAGCAGTGCCACGCGCCGGAGCCAGGCGTCGTCACCGACCTCTCCCCTCGCGAGATGCTGATCCTGGCAACGGAGTCAATCATCTACGGGTGCAGGGAGCGGAATCGTGGAATTCGATGTGGTCATCGAGATCCCGAAAGGCCAGCGGAATAAATACGAAATGGATCATGAAACCGGACGCATCAGGCTGGACCGGATGCTGTTCACCTCGACTCGGTATCCCGCTGACTACGGATTCATCGAGGACACCCTCGCGGACGACGGAGATCCGCTTGACGCGCTGGTGATCCTGGACGAGCCGACTTTTCCTGGCTGCGTGATCCACTGCCGGGCGATCGGCATGTTCCGGATGCGGGACGAGAAGGGGGCCGACGACAAGGTGCTCTGCGTGGCCGGCACCGATCCGCGGATGGCTCACCTGCGGGACATCGAGCACGTGTCCGAGTTCGACCGCCTGGAGATCCAGCACTTCTTCGAGGTTTACAAGGCACTGGAACCCGGCAAGGAAGTGGAGACGGCCACCTGGGTCGGCCGCGCCGATGCCGAGACCGAAATCGAGGCATGCCGGGCGCAGGCTCCGGGTCAGCGGAGACAGCCACTGATGTTCCCTGGTCACAAATAGGCGACACTGGGTGTGTGGAGCAGTGAGCGCAGGCGAGGAGGCACCCGTGGATCACGCGGATGACGTGCTCAGGCGGGCGCCGCTGTTCGATGCGCTCGATGACGACAGCGCGGCCGCGCTGCAGGCCGGCGTCACCGTCGTGGAGCTGGCCCGGGCCGAGCGGCTGTTCGACGAGGGCGCCTCGGGCAATCAGCTTTACGTGATACCTGATGGCAAGATCAAGCTGACCAGGGCCGCGGCGGACGGCAGGGAGAACCTGCTGAGCGTGCTCGGACCAGGTGAGATGTTCGGGGAGCTTTCGCTCTTCGACCCGCGGCCGCGTACCGCGAGCGCGACCGCGGTCACCGATAGCCGCCTCGCCGCGCTCGCGCACGACGATCTGCGCAGCTGGCTGAACGGCCGCCCTGACGTGGCCCTGCACCTGCTGCAGGCGCTTGCCCAGCGGCTCCGCCGGGCCAATGACGTCATGGCCGATCTGGTCTTCACCGACGTGCCTGGCCGGGTGGCCAAGGCCCTGCTGGACCTGGCGGACCGGTTCGGCACGGTGCAGGAGGACGGGCTGCAGGTCAACCATGACCTCACCCAGGAGGAGCTGGCGCAGCTGGTCGGCGCCTCGCGGGAGACAGTCAACAAGGCGCTTGCCGACTTCGCCGCCCGCGGCTGGCTGCAGCTGGCCGCGAAGTCCGTTCTGCTTATCGAGCCAGAGCGGCTGCGCAAGCGATCACGCTGACCCGCCGCCCGGCTCCGGCGGCGCCAGCCCGCGCTCCCTGAGGTAGGCCAGCTGGGCCCGGACTGACCACTCGGCGAACGGCCAGAGGCCGCGGTCCACGGCCGCGTACACCCGGGCCACGATATCGGCGGGGGTGCGGTCACCGGCCGCGAGAGCGGCCTCGACCTCGGCGAGCCGTTCCGCCCGGTGGGCGATGTAGAAGTCGAGCTTCGCTGCCGGGTCATCCACCAGCGGCCCGTGACCGGGTAGCAGGACAGCCAGCCCGGCGGAGCTCGGCCAGCGCGCGCAGCCGGTCCAGCGACCCCAGGTAGTCGGCCAGGCTGCCGTCACGGGAGATCATGGTCGTGCCGCGGCCGAGCACCGTGTCCCCGGTGAGCACAGCGCCGTCAGCGGGCAGCAGCAGCGACACCGAGTCGGCGGTATGGCCGGGGGTGGCGATGACGCGGATCTCGCATCCGGCCGCCGTGATCACGTCACCCGCGCTGAGCCCTTCGGCACCGAGCCGGTGCGCGGGATCCAGCGCCTGCACCGACGCGCCGGTCAGCTCGGCCAGCCGCCGCGCGCCGGCTGAATGATCACGATGCCCGTGGGTCAGCAGGATCCGGGCTACCCGGCGCCCGGCGGCCGCGGCAAGCGCGCGTACCCGGCGCAGGTGCCCTTCGTCGTCCGGGCCCGGATCTACCACGACCGCGGCGGGCGAGCCCGGCTCGGCGATCAGCCAGGTGTTCGTCCCGTCGAGCGTCATCAATGACGGGTTCGGCGCCAGCACGCACCGTGCCCGCGCTGTCCCCGATCCGTCGAGTCCTTCGGCCGCGCGGCGGGTCACCAGGGAGCTGGCCGGTCACCGCGGAAACTCAGTCACAGTCGGTGCCCCTGCTTGCCGGGAACCCTGATCCAGGCCGTGCCCTCCCTGACGGTTACCTCCGGCAGCACGGGCGTGACCTGCCGGGGCGTGCCAAGCGCCGCGGCCACGCTGCCGCATTCCGCCAGCTCGCCGAGGGTAACCGCGGTGGGCAACCACAGCACGATCTCCTTCTTGCGGCCTGCCGCAAGCGCGTCGGCCGGCCTGATCCAGGCGACCTGCGCGGCCTCGCCGCCCACGTCCCTGGTCCGCTGGCCGCGCGGCAGCGCGGCAGCGAAGAACCTGGCGTCAAACCTGCGCTCCTCGACGACCGGAGTGACCCACCGCGACCACGGCCGGAGCAGGTCCGCGCGGAGCACGAGGCGACGCCGCCGCAGCAGCTCGGCGAGCGAGAGCGACCGGTCGAGCAGCGCATGCCGGTCAGCTTCCCAGTCGTCGCCCCTGGTATCGGCCACTACCGTCGCGGCCGACGGCCCGGCCAGGAGTACCCCGGATTCCTCGAAGGTCTCCCGCACCGCCGCGCACACCAGCGCCCTGGCCAGGTGGCCGGGTGCGTCAAATATCCGGCCCCATTCGGCGGCGACGGGGCCAGCCCAGGCGATCTCCTCGTCGCCGTCCCTGGGATCGACCGAGCCGCCGGGAAAGACGAATGCCCCGGGAGCGAAGGCCATCGATGCCTTGCGGCGCAGCATGTAGACCTCGGGACCGGCATCCCCCGGCCGCAGCAGCATCACGGTCGCGGCATCCCTGGTCGCGGCCGGCGGTACTTTCCCGGCCAGCACGTCGGCGGCCCGGCCGGCCAGCATCCGCGGCAGCCGGATCCCGGCGTCCGGTTCGGGCCCTTCCACGACGGCCTCCTGCGGCTGCGGCGCCCGATCCCCGGCCTGCAGCTCCCGACCTCTGCGATCAGCTCGACCTCGACCGGGGTGTCGAGCGGCAGCACGGCCATGCCGACCGCGCTGCGGGCATGCTTGCCGGCCTCGCCGAAAACCTCGATAAGCAGCTCGCTCGCGCCATTCACCACTTGCGCCTGCATGGTGAAATCCGGGGCGCTGGCAACGAATCCGGTCACCTTGACTATCCGCCGCACTGCCGACAGCCCGCCAGTCACCGAGGCAACAGCGGCGAGCGCGTTGAGCGCGCAGATCCGCGCGAGCGCGCTTGCTTCCGCGGTATCAACGTCGGCGCCGACTTTTCCGGTCGCGGGCAGCGCCCCGTCCACGAACGGCAGCTGGCCGGCGGTATACACCCAGTTCCCTGTGCGCACGGCCGGCACGTAGGCCGCCAGCGGGACGGTCACCTTCGGCAGGGTGAGGCCGAGTGCGGCCAGCCGTGCCTCGGGGGAGCTCTCGCCCGTCCCGCCGTCCGTTGCCGCAGTCACTGCTTGCCCCTCTTCAGGTAGGCGACGAGCTGCTCAGGGTTGGGGCCAGGCACGACGGCGACAAGCTCCCATCCGTCGTCGCCCCAGTTGTCCAGGATCTGCTTGGTCGCATGGACGAGCAGCGGCACCGTTGCGTACTCCCACTTCTGCATGATCCGACTCTAGCGGGACCGGCCGGGCAGGATCGGGGCGTGGCCTGTTGTGCGCCCTGATTCCGGGCTGTTATGCGTCCGGGTTCTGGAACGGGCCAGGATCGGTGTCCGGTTCCGGACCCGGGCCCGGGTTCTGGCCCGGGGCAGGGCCTGAATTAGGGCCGGCCGGGCCAGCTCCGGTGCCGGTGCCGGTGCCGGTGGCAGCGGGGCCGGAATCGGGGCTGGAGGGGCCGGAATCGGGGCTGGAGGGGCCGGAATCGAGGACGGGAGCGGGGGCGGGGACGGGAGCGGGGACAGCGGGGACAGCGCCGGAGCCGGGGCTGGCCGCAGGCTTACGCCGGCTGTTCGTGGTTCGCCGCTGGCCGCTGGTGGTCCGGCGCTGGGCGGCCGGCGTCCTCCGCTGGCGGGCGGCAGTTCCCGGCACCGGCACGGACTCGCTGGGAGCCGGCGACGCGCCGCCGGCATCGGCAGGCGCGAAATCGGCGGGCGCGACATCCCCGACCACTGGCAGGGCATCACCGGGATCGGCGGCGATCTCCGGGATCGGGGGGATGTCGGGTATCTCGAGTGGCGCCGCGGGCGGGCCGCCGAGTTCCGCCCCGGCTTCCGCCTCGGCCACCGCCAGGTCGCCGAAATCTGCCATCGATGCCGATTCCGCGGCCGACTTCTCGCTGCCAGGCGCCGGGGGCGTGAACTTGTCGAAGAACCTCAGCAGCTCGACCGGCACCGGCATGACCAGCGTGCTGTTCTTTTCCGCGGCGACCTCGACCACCGTCTGCAGCAGTCGTAGCTGCAGCGCGGCCGGATCGCGGGCCATCACGTTGGCTGCCGCGGCGAGCCGCTTGGACGCCTGATACTCGCCGTCGGCCGTGATGATCCGCGCCCGGCGCTCCCGCTCCGCTTCGGCCTGCCTCGACATCGACCGCTTCATCTGCTCTGGCAGGCTCACGTCCTTGATCTCCACGCGCTCCACCCGGATGCCCCACGGCCCTTCGGTCGGCTCGTCGATGATCCGGCGGAGCTCCTTGTTGACCGTTGCCCGCTCGGCCAGCAGCTGGTCCATCTCCGACTGGCCGATGATCGAGCGGAGCGAAGTCTGCGCCTGCTGGGAGACGGCGAACATGTAGTTCTGCACGTTAACGGTCGCCTTGATCGGGTCGACGACACGGAAATAAACCACCGCATCGACCCGGACGCTGACATTGTCTCTGGTAATGCCCTCCTGCGCGGGGACAGCCATGGCGATGATCTGCATGTTTACCTTTTGCATCTTGTCGCCGATCGGCCTGATCACGTGCAGCCCGGGTCCGCGCGTTCCCGGCAGCACCTTGCCGAACCTGAAGACGATGCCCTGCTCGTACTGCTGCACCACGCGCATAGCACGGCCGGTCGCGACGAGACCCGCCACCACGAGGACTACCAGGATGACTACAAGAACCTCGACCACCGCGAACACCTCTTCCCCGGCTGCACGCCGATTCCAGTTACCAGCCTAGTGATACCCGGGGGTGCTGGCGGGGCGCGGCGACCCAGTGCGCCAGCGCGGATAACCTCCATGGCGTGAGCGCGCGTGACACAGACTGGGAGGGCGTGCGATTGCACGTCGTCACGGGCAAGGGCGGAACCGGCAAGACGACGGTCGCCGCCGCGCTAGCCCTTGCGCTCGCCTCGGGTGGCAGGCGGGTGCTGCTCATCGAGGTCGAGGGACGGCAAGGCATTGCGCAGGTGTTCGACTGCCCGCCGCTCCCTTACGAGGAGCGCAAGGTCGCGATCGCCCCGGCTACCGCTAGCCGGCCGGGCGGCGACGTGTACGCGCTGGCCGCCGATCCGGAGGCGGCGCTGCTCGAATATCTCGAGATGTTTTACAACCTGCGGCACGCGGGCCGGGCGCTCACCAGGCTCGGCGTCGTGGACTTCGCCACGACGATCGCGCCCGGGCTGCGCGACGTGCTGCTGACCGGGAAGGCCGCCGAGGCGACCCGGCGGCGGAAAGGCGGAAAGCACGTCTACGACGCTGTCGTCATGGACGCGCCGCCGACCGGGCGGATCGGCAGGTTTCTTAACGTGACAGCCGAAGTATCCGGTCTCGCCCGGGTCGGCCCGGTCCGTGGTCACGCTGACACGGTGCAGAAGGTGATCAGCTCGCCGGAAACTGCCGTGCACTTTGTCACCGTGCTTGAGGAGATGCCGGTGCAGGAGACCCTGGACGGCATCGCCGAGCTGGCCGGCCTCGGCAATGGCGGCCTGCAGCCCGGCGGCATCATGATCAACATGGTGCATCCGCTGGCCATGTCGCCTGGCCAGCTGCGTACCGCGGCGAGCGGGGGAATCGATGCGGACGAGCTGGCTCTCGGCCTGAAGGCGGCCGGTCTCGATGACAGCGGCCAGCTCGCCTCGGCGCTGGCGACCGAGCTGGTGGAGCACGCCAAGACGGTCACCGGGCAGCGCGCCCAGCGGCGTCGGCTGGCCGCGCCCGGCCAGCCCAGGTACGACCTGCCGATGATCACCGACGGGATGGACCTGGCCGGGCTGTACCGGATAGCGGCCGCCCTGCGGGACCAGGGAGCAGCCTGATGGCCAGGCCTGTGCCGCCGCCGCTGGATGTCGACCGGCTGATCGACGATCGCCGGACGCGGATCATCGTCTGCTGCGGATCCGGCGGTGTCGGGAAGACCACCGTGGCCGCCGCGGTAGGGCTGCGGGCGGCCGAGCGCGGCCGCCATGTCGTCGTGCTCACGGTCGACCCGGCGCGCAGGCTCGCCCAGTCGATGGGCCTGTCTTCGCTGGATAACACCCCCCGGCTGGTTCCCGGAGTCGGAGCGGCTAGCCGGCCGCACGAAACCGACAGAACATCGCAAAACCAGACTAACGGTGCGGGAAGCCTGCACGCCATGATGCTCGACATGAAGCGGACCTTCGACGAGATCGTGGAGGCCCATTCCGATCCGGACCGGGCCGCCCAGATCCTGGCGAATCCCTTCTACCAATCGCTGTCCTCCGGCTTCTCCGGCACTCAGGAGTACATGGCGATGGAGAAGCTCGGGCAGCTGCGCCGGGCCGAGGACTGGGACCTGATCGTCGTAGACACCCCGCCTAGCCGGTCCGCGCTGGATTTCCTTGACGCGCCGCAGCGCCTCGGCAGGTTCCTCGACGGCCGGCTGACTCCGGCTGCTCACCGCGCCGGCGAAGGTGGGCGGGCGAGCTTACCTGCGGGTACTGAACGCCGGGTTCGGCGTGGTGACCGGGGCGCTGACGAAGATACTCGGCGCCCAGGTGCTCAGGGACGCGCAGACATTCGTCACCGCGCTCGACACGATGTTTGGCGGCTTCAGGGAACGCGCCGAGTACACGTATCAGCTCCTGCGCGCACCGGGCACGTCCTTCCTGGTGATTGCCGCACCCGAGCAAGACGCGCTGCGGGAGGCGTCGTATTTCGTGGAGCGGCTGGCAGTCGAGGGAATGCCGCTGGCCGGCCTCATCCTCAACCGGGTGCACCGCTCGCCCGCCGCACGGCTGTCTGCCGCCCGCAGCCTGGCGGCAGCCGAGGGCCTGCAGCCCGCAGACGGCCAGGACAGCGCGGACGACAAGGGCGGTGCCGCCGCCCGGGACGAGCAGGGAAACGCCGGGCTGCCTTCCGGCAGGCCACTGTATCCGCTGGCCATCGCGGCGCTCAGGTTGCACGCGGAGCGGATGCAGCTAGTCGCCGCCGAGCGTCGCCTCGCTGAGAGCTTTACCGCCGCCCATCCGCTGGTTCCGGTGGCAGAGGTGCCTGCCGAGGCCGAGGACGTCCATGACCTGGCCGGGCTCGCGGCTATCGGGGAAAGCTTCGGCGCCGGGTAACTCGGCCGCCGGCCAGGTTGTCAGCTGGCGACGAGCTCGTCGCCGGTGCGCTCGTACTGGTTGCGCGCGTTCTCCAGCAGGTCGCGCCAGGAAATAACATCCGGGCGACGACGGAGCAGAGCGCGACGCTCGCGCTCGGTCATGCCGCCCCACACACCGAATTCAATCCGGTTATCAAGTGCGTCAGCGAGGCACTCGGTCCGGACGGGGCAGCCGCGGCAGATCAGCTTGGCCCGGTTCTGCGCCGCCCCCTGAACGAAGAGCTCGTCAGGGTCCGTTCCCTTGCACGCGGCGCGGGCGGTCCAGTCCGTGATCCACATTTGGCCCCAACTCCTCCTGATCGTCACGCCCGCATAGGGGTCGTCACGCCGGACGGCGTTCACTGGCAGGTAGAGCCGATGGCACGGCGCCAGGCTCCGGTCTCATGGTTGCGAAAATGTAACTTACGGAAGTCCGGGCCTCAGCGCTAGACCCTGTCGGGCCCATTTCGGGGATAGTCCGCATGGGCTATACGAGCAGACGTGACTAGTCACGCCCGCGGTCAGCGTCCGGGTCCGGCCGGCCAGACCCGCCCGAGCTGCGGATTCGCCATCGTGGCCGGGGCGCGGCGGCGGCCAGCGTACCCTGATTCCCGTGCTCACATCAGATAGCCGTTCCCGGATAAGCGCCGCTGGCCGGGTTTTCGTCATGGCGGCGGTGGCCGGCCTGCTCTTCGCGGCACTCGCGCTGCCCGCCGTGGGCGGCATCGGGATCCTGACCCGCGATGCGGCGAACAAGTTCAACAACCTCGCCGTGAAAGACCTCGGGCAGCTGCCGGTCCGCTCGGAGATTCTCGACCGGCACGGTCACCTGATCGCTTACTACTACCCGGACAACATCGACCGCGTGCCGGTTAGTTTCGGCCAGATCGCGCCGGTCATGCGGAATGCGATCGTGGCGATCGAGGATGCCAGGTTCTACGAGCATGGCGCGCTGGACTTCAAGGGCACCGTCCGCGCGCTGGTCAACAACCTCGAGCACAACCCCGTCCAGGGCGGCTCATCGATCGCGCAGCAGTACGTGAAGAATGCCCTGATCCTGACGTCGACGACCAAGGCCGGAAAGCTGGCCGCCCAGCAGGACACGACGGCGAGGAAGATCCGCGAGCTGCGGATTGCCATCAAGGTCGAGCACGAGCTGACCAAGAACCAGTTGCTTGCCGCGTATCTCAACGCCGCCTACTTCAACAACCATGCGATCGGCATCCAGCTGGCGGCGGAGCGCTACTTCCACACCACGGCCAGGAAACTGACACTGCCCGAGGCGGCGCTGCTGGCTGGCATGGTAGAAAACCCGAGCCAGTACAACCCGCTGCAGTTCCCGGGCAACGCGATCAGCCGGCGCAACGAAGTGCTTGCGAAGATGGCGCAGCAGCATTACATCACCCAGAACGAGGCGCAGGCCGCGGCGCACGCCCCGCTCGGCCTGCATCCGTCCTTCCACGCGCTGCAGAGCGGCTGCACCAGCCGGTCGGCCAAGCACGCCGCGTACTTCTGCGACTACGTGATTTCCGTCATGCAGAACGACCCCGCGTATCACCAGGCGTGGACCCAGCTGAACGACAAGGGCGGCCTGAAGATTTACACCACGATGAACCCGCAGGACCAGCATGCCGCCCAGCACGCGGTGAGTTACATGGTCCCGCCCCCGCCGTCGCCGTTCAACCCGGCCGGCAACGCCGCGGCGGAGGTGCTGATCCAGCCGGGCACCGGCAAGGTACGGGCAATCGCGGTCGACCGCCCGTACGGCTCCAGCGGGCACATCGACTACGCGGTGGACAGCAGATACAACGGCGGCGTCGGCGTGCAGACCGGTTCTTCGTCCAAGATCTTCACCCTGCTGACCGCGCTCAAGAAGGGGATACCGTTCGGCTTCAACATGAAGATCGTGTCGCCGTCCGACCATCACCGGCTACACCGACTGCCACGGCCGGCAGACCGGGCCCTTCCTGGTCAACAACGCCGAGGGCAACGGCAAGGGCACGTTCACGCTCTACAACGGGACCACCGGCTCGATCAACGTGTTCTACGCCCAGCTGGAACTCAAGGTCGGGCTGTGCAGCGTCGTCCGGACGGCGGCCAGCCTGGGCGACCACCGCGCCGACGGCAAATCCCTGTTCAAGGGCGTGGGGAAGCGCGGCAGTCCCGGCTACCAGTACCCGGCCGACGACATCCCCTCGTTCACGCTCGGCGCGCTCAACGTCTCGCCGATGACGATGGCCGCGGCCTACGCCACCGTCGCGTCCCGCGGCATCTACTGTGCGCCGATCGCGGTGGGCAAGATCGTGACCAGGTCCGGCCAGCATCTCCCGGTCAAGTCGGCCGGCTGCCACCGGGTGCTCTCGACCGCTGTCGCTGACGCGGCGACCCACATCCTGCAGGGCGTGATGTCCTCCGGCACCGGCGCGCCGGACCAGGTAGTCAGGAACGGCGTCACCATTCCGCAGGCCGGCAAGACCGGGACGGCGAACAACTTCCAGTACGCCGCGTTCGCCGGTTACACGCCGCGGCTCGTCGGCTACGTCTCGATGTTCTACCCCGGCGACCCAGTCACCCATCCGATGGAAGGCCAGGCGTCCTGCTTCCGCTCGTCCTCCGGCGGCCTGGACTGCCCGGGAGACGTGTTCGGCGCCAACGCCGGGCAGATCTGGCAGTACACCTTCGAGCATGCCGACCTGGGCAAGTCGATCGCCAACTTCGTCGCGGTACCGCCCAGCAGCCCGTTCTACTCGGCGGGCACCGGGGTCTCGTCGCCCAAGCCGCCCAAGCCGCCGAAGCCCGCCCCTGGTCCTGGCGGAGGCGGCGGAGGCGGCGGAGGCGGAGGCGGCGGCGGAGGCGGCGGCGGAGGCGGCGGCCCCGGCGGCGGCAACGGCGGAGGCGGGGGTAACGGCGGAGGCGGCGGTCACTGACCTCGGCCGCTGGTACCCGGCAGCCGTTCGCGGCGGCCGGGTACCGCGATCAGCGCGCGAGCCGGCGGCGAACTTCGGCCGCCACCCGGCCGCCCTCGGCGCGGCCCGCCACCACCGGCGTGACCGCTTTCATGACCTGGCCCATCGCTTCCGGGCCCGGACGCGCCGATTTCGGCGATCACCCGGGCGACGACCGCGGCGAGTTCCTCGTCGGAAAGCTGGGCAGGCAGGTAATCGCTGAGCACGTCGCCCTCGGCGCGCTCGGCGGCGGCCTGGCCGGGCCGTCCCGCAGCGTCGAACGCCGTGGCTGCCTCACGCCGCTTCTTGGCCTCCCTGGCAATGATCCGGAGCACGTCGTCGTCGGTCAGGTCGCGGGCGGTCTGGCCGGCGACCTCTTCGTTGGCCACCGATGTCAGCACCATGCGCAGGGTTCGGGTGCGTACCTCGTCGCGGGCCTTCATCGCCGCGGTGAGATCGCCCCGGAGCCGCGCCTTGAGTCCGGTCATCCCCCTATCCTGCCGCCCGGCGGTCGGCTGCCCGGCTCCCCGGCCCACCGGGCCAGGTCACCCCGGACCGCATGGCACCATGAATGGATGCGACCTCGAGGCCTAGCCGGGACCGCCGCGGCAGTCGGCGGTGCCGTGTTTGCGTACGCCGCCATCGTCGAGCGCAACTGGTTCATCCTGCGTCGCTACGACGTACCCGTGCTCCCGGCAGGATCACCGCCGCTCCGGCTGCTGCACATCTCCGACGCCCACCTGACCCCAGGACGGCACCGGCTGATGTCCTGGATCAGGTCTCTTGACTCTCTCGAGCCGGACTTCGTCGTGAACACGGGCGACTCGATCGCGCACCGCCAGTCCGTTCAGCCATTTCTTGAGGCGCTCGGGCCGCTGCTTGACCGTCCCGGCGCCTTTGTCTTCGGGTCCAATGACCTATATTCCCCGGTCCCCAAGAACCCGGCTCGCTACCTGTGGCGGACCAGCGCGCTCGACCACAGCCGTGACGAGACCGACCTGCCGTTCGCAGAACTCGGCGCGGGGATGGCGGCGGCCGGCTGGCTGGACGCGAATAACCGGCGGGGCCGGATCAAGGCAGCGGACATCGACATCGAGGTGGCCGGGGTACACGATTCGCATATTAACCGCGACCGGTATGACGAGATCGCCGGGCCCGCCGATCCGGCTGCCGACGTGCACATCGGGATGCTGCACTCGCCTGAGCCCGAGGTACTCGACCGGTTCGCCGCCGACGGCTTTGACCTGCTGCTCGCTGGTCACACCCACGGCGGCCAGGTCTGCCTGCCGCTGCTCGGGACGCTGGTGACGAACTGCGGCATCGACCGGGCCAGGGCGCGCGGGCTGCACCGGCATCCAGCCATGCCGGGCGGCCTGGCCAGCCAGGATGACTCGGCTCCCGGCATCGGCGACAGACGCCCGTGGCTGCACGTTTCTGCTGGCCTTGGCACCTCGCCGTGGGCGCCGGTCAGGTTCTGCTGCCGCCCGGAAGCCACGCTGCTCACGCTGGTTCCGCGAATCAGCTAGACTGCACGGGCGGTCGCCGGGGTGTGGCGCAGCTTGGCAGCGCGCTTCGTTCGGGACGAAGAGGCCGCCGGTTCAAATCCGGCCACCCCGACCAGTAGTCCCAGGTAGATGGCATGATCACCCGACGTGGTGATCATGCCATTGATCGTCTGTTGGCCATCTGTTGGCGAGACTGAACGCCGCAGCGCGGCACACAGCGTGGAGGATCGGCAGCGAACGCCTCCATGGTGCTGCATCAGTACTCAGCAGTTGAACGGTCCTCGCCGGGTACCGGGATGGTCAAGGCGCCTTGCGCAGTATGCGGAGGATGCGCAGGCTGATCCTGCCGAAGCGCGGGCAACCTGCGTCTGCGCCGTCCTGCGGCTCTCCGCCGCACAGCATTCTCATGCAGTTCTCACCTATCATCATCACGTTGTCTATACGATCCACACTGCACCGGGCGGAAGTCGCCAGCCTCACCCTTTACCGGGGTGATCCCGCAGGCCGGGCCGCGAAGAACCTGCACCGATGCTCGCCGCGGCCAGGAAGTCTTCGAGGGATTCCGCACGAACCGTCGGGCCCGAAGAACAGGATGTTCTCCCGGCTGGTACTCTCGCTCTCGCCGAGCAGGAACCCGGAGGCGTCGATGCTGTCCATCGGGCGGTCGGTCGGCACCTTGTCCGATGCCCCGCCCAGCGCCGCGAACGAGCTGTACCAGTCGTGAGCCGACAGCATCTGCTCGGTGATCACGCCACCTTGCACGTAGGAACGGCACTGAGGCCGCTATGGCGATGCAACACGAACCGGCACTGCGCCGATTACACGCAATCTGAATGATGCGACGACTTCGCATTTCGGTTGAGATCAGACCAGGACATACGAGAACCGAGTCGTGATCGACGAGGCGAGCGACGCGCGGCGCCCATAGCCACATTCGGCCCGCGAAGACGAAGGCGGCAGCCGGACAACTGGCGCAAGCGCCGAGCGCCTGAGCCCGGGGCAAGCCGGTCGAGAGGCTGGACTGCGTGGATTCGATGCCCCTGATCGGATCGGTCTTCGCTGAGGACACCGGGCTAATCGGCAGGCTGATCCGCGGCGGCCAGTCCCGGACACTCACTACCGGCGCACGCCCGCCGCTCCCACCACCTCTGCACGAGCTCGGTCTGCGCGATGCGTTCCACCACGCCGACGGCTCGTGACCACTGCCGAGAGACGTGATCCAGAGCCCGGCCCGGGGACGCACAGGTGTTTCCGGCCCGATCACGCTGAGCCGAGGGGCTTGGCGGGAGAGGTGCCGTGATGACCGCCACCAAGAAACGGCACGGGGTTGCTCTTGCGACCGCGCTGGCCCTGGCTCTGCCTGACCACGGCAGACCCTGGACCAGCTCACCGACGGCGACTTCGCCGCCTTCGCCCGGGCTCTGGCGGAGGCGCCCAGCGCGGGCAGCAGGTCAGCATTGCTACGCGAAGGCGGCGATGCCGGTGATGTCGCGGCCGACGATCAGGGTCTGCATGGTCTCGGTGCCCTCGAAGGTGTGGATCGCTTCCAGGTCGGTCATGTGCCGCATGACCTGGTAGTCGAGCAGGATCCCGTTGCCGCCGAGCATGTCGCGCGCGTCGGCGGCGATCGCGCGGGCCTTGCGGGTGTTGTGCATCTTGGCCAGCCCGGCCACGGTGGGGGTCAGCCGTCCCGCCTCGGCCAGCCGCCCGATCTGCAGGCAGTACAGCTGCATCGCGGTCAGGTCGGCGAGCATCGTCACCAGCCGCTGCTGGATGATCTGGAAGCTGGCCAGTGGCTTGCCGAACTGCCGCCGCTCGAGCGAGTACCGCAGCGCTGTCTCATAGACCGAGGTGGCGTGGCCCAGCGCCCCCCACGCGCAGGTGCTCCGGGTGGTGGCCAGCACCCGGCTGGTGTCCTTGAACGAACGGGCCCCGGGCAGCCGGTTCCCGGCCGGGACCCGCACGTTGTCCAGGGTGATGTCGGCCTGCCACACCGAGCGCAGCGACACCTTCCCCTCGATGACCCGAGCCTGGTACCCCGGTGTTCCCTTATCCACGACGAACGCGTTGACCTGGCCGTCTTGCGTGTTGCGGGCCCAGACGACGATCAGGTCGGCGACGGTGCCCAGGCCGATCCACCGCTTGGCGCCGTTCAGCACCCAGCCGTCGCCGTCCGGGCGGGCCGAGGTTTCCAGGGCGACCGAGTCCGAGCCGTGCTCCGGTTCGGTCAGCGCGAAGGCCCCTAGCTTGTCCATCCGGGCCATGTCAGGCAGCCAGCGGGCCTTCTGCTCCTCCGAGCCGCACATCGCGATCGACAGCATGGCCAGTCCCGCGTGCACGCCGAGGACGACGCCGAGGCTGCCGTCGCCGCGGTGCAGTTCCATCGTGACTAGCCCGCATGCCATCGGGCTCATTCCGGCGCAGCCGTATCCTTTGATGTCCTCGCCGACGATGTCCAGCTCGGGCAGCCGCCGGACCAGCGGCCAGCAGATCTCCGCGCGTTCCCAGTACCCGCCGATGACCGGCACGACCTCCTCGTCGACGAACTTCCGGACGGTGATGAAGTGTGACCACTGCTCGTCGGTGAACTGCTCGCGGACGGAGAAGAAGTCCGTCCCGAGCGCCTCCCCGAGATGCGTGCTCGTCGGCTCTGTCATTGTCGGCTCCCCTCGGGGGTGATATCGGTATCAAGGAACGCCTCCACGACCGGCGCCAGCCGCTCTGCGCCGGCGCCGAGCTCGAGGTGGCCGCCGTGATAGACGTGAAGCTGGCTGTGCGGGATCAGCCGGTGCATGATCCGCGCGTTGACCAGCGGGATGATCGGGTCGTCGTCGCCCGCCAGGATCAGCGTGGGCGGCCGGAGCTTTCCCAGCCAGGGAATGCTGGTCCAGCCGATGCCGGACAGCAGCTGGTAGTAGTAGCCCCGGCGCGGGCCGTGACGTGCCGTGGAGTGCAGCAGCTCGCGGGCCAGGGCCGGATCCTCCCGTAGGCTGCCGCCGTACAGCTCGCCTGCGATGCCCACCGCGTGCCCCGGGTCGCGGTGACGCTGCGGTGTGAGCATCCGCAGCAGCACTTTCGGGTGCCCGGGCACCATGAGCGCGCCCGGCCCGGTGGCGACCAGTACCAGCCGGTGCACCCGGTCTGGCCGGGTCAGCGCGAACTGCTGCGCGAGCCCGCCGCCCCAGGAGACGCCGAGCACGTCGGCCCGCGCGACGCCGAGCTGGTCGAGCAGCCCGGTCAGCAGCGGCGCCAGCGCAGCCAGGTGGTAGGGCACGACCGGCGCCGGGGACTCGCCGATGCCGGGCATCTCGAACCGGATGACGCCCCGCCGCGGATCTAGCGCGTCGACGAACGGCTGGAACAGCTCCAGGCGGCCGCCGATCCCGTTGCAGAGCAGCAGCGGCGGCCGGCCCGGGTTCCCGTCCCGGGTGGCAACCCGGAGCACCCGGCCGCCCACGGTCAGCATCTGGATCCGTTCGGCCGGGCCGACGTGGCGCAACCGGGCCGGAAGCACTTGCCGCAGGACGCCCCGGTGGCGCCTGCCCCAAGCCGACCCGCGGCGGCCGGGATCAGCGGTCATGGACGTACGTCCCGGGCGCGTCGCAGATCGGCGCCAGCCCGCCGCCGCCCAGCTCGGCGGGAGCGGTCGTTTCCTTCCCGCACCGCTCGGCCAGCCAGGCCGCGTGGTCCGGCCACCAGGACCCGTGGCAGGTCTCGGCCCGCCGCAGCCATCCGGCCGGGTCTTCCGGGCAGTCCTTGGCGACCTGGTACCTGGCCTTGGCGTTGCCGGGCGGGTTCACCATCGCGGCGATGTGCCCGCTGGTCGACAGCACGAACCGCTTGTTCCCGCCTAGCAGGCCGGTGGAACGGTAGCAGCTCTGCCACGGGCAGATGTGGTCGGTGATCCCGGCGACCAGGTAGCTGTCGCGGTCGATGGCGGACAGGTCCACCGGCGAGCCGAGCATAGTCGCCCCGCCGGGCCGGGTCAGCGCGTTTGTGACGCCCATCTCGAGGAAGTCGCGGTGCAGGCCCGCGGTCATCCGGGTGGTGTCCGCGTTCCAGGACAGGATGTCGAACGGCGGCGGCGTGCGGCCGAGCAGGTAGTTGTTGACCCAGTAATTCCAGATCAGGTCATTCGGGCGCAGCCAGGCGAACACCTCGGCCAGCGACCGCCCGTCGAGGTAGCCCCGGGCGGCGGATGCGGCCGCGGCCAGCCGTACGTTCCGCTCGTTGATGACGGCGCTGCCCAGGCCGGCCCGCGACTGGTCCAGCACGGTGACCATCAGCGTGAGCGCGGCGATCTGGTCCTGCCGGCCGGTGTGCGCCAGGTGTGAGGCCACCATCGCGGCGATGATGCCGCCCGAGCAGACCCCGGTGACCGCGGTCTGCTCGCTGCCCGTGATCCGCGCGGCCGCGTCCATGGCATCAAGCACCGCCTGCCCGTAGGTGCCGAAGTCCCACGTGGCGTGGCTGGAGTCCGGGTTGCGCCAGGACATCACGAACACCTGCAAGCCGCTGCCGACCAGGTACTCGGCCAGGCTGCGGCCGGGGGCCAGGTCGGTCACGTAGAACTTGTTAATCGTCGGCGGCACGATCAGCAGCGGGACCTGCCGGACCGCGGGCGTGGCCGGGCGGTACTGGATCAGCTCGAACACCTCGGTCCGCAGCACCACCGCCCCGGGCGTGACCGCGAGATCCGCCCCGACCTGGAACGCGTCCGGCTCCACCATCGACGGTATCCGCGGCGGACTCGTCATGTCGGCGGCGAAGTGCCGCAGGCCCGCCACGACGCTGCCGCCACCGGTGTCGATTGCCGCCTTCGCCGCCGCCGGGTTGAGCACCGGGTTGTTGCTCGGCGCCAGCGCGTCGATCACGCTGGCCAGCACGAAACCGGCCCGTTCCCTGTCAGCCCAGTCCAGGTCCGCGTCCTGCGCCAGGCCCTCCGCGGTCTGGGCGGCCGCCAGGTAGCCCTGCAGCACCCGGCGGAGCAGCGGGTTCCCGGCCCATCCGGGGTCGGTGAACCGCCTGTCCCGCCGGGACGGCTCGATCTGCGAGGTGCCCGCGGCGATACGCGCCAGCTCCCCGAGCAGGTTCCGCGTCCTCCCGGCGACCAGCCCGGGCCGGGCGGCCAGCGCCGCCGCCAGCCGCAGCCCGGAGCCGCCCGGGTTCACCCGGTTCAGCACGCCGAGCGCCGCGTCGGTGAGCAGCAGGTCCAACGGTGCCGCGACGGCGTCTGCCGCGGCAGATCCGATCGTTTCGGCGCTCATGGCCTCCTCCTTCAGTTCATGAATACGGACTCAACCACCACGGCTCGTTCTGATAAAAGATCTTCTTTTGGCCCAAACCGACCGTGATGCTTCCCAGCGGGCTGATCAGCCCGTGAGCGCGATGGCCAGCTTGCCGGCCGCGGGGAGCAGGCAGGCCGCGGCCAGCAGCAGCGAGATGGTGACGAACATGGGAACTTCCTAAGGGGTAGTCGTGACGGGAGAGGCGGATCCGGGATGAGCGGCCGGGGGCGCCGTGGCCGGGCGCTCCGGCCCGGCGGCGGCCGGGATGTACCAGGGCAGGCGCGGCAGCCGGGACCGGGTCCCTACCGCCGCCACGACGCGGTCCGGGCGGACGAGGACGGTCAGCGCCGGGTCGGCTGCCAGGGCGCGAAGGCCCGCGGGCGCTGCGTCGCCGGCGAGACGGACGTCGATCCAGCCGGCGTCACGCTGGGCGCCCGGTCCTGGGGGCGTGCCAGTACCGGATGTGCGGCTGATCCGCGCCAGGACCAGGCCGTGCCGGCGGCAGAAATCCGCCAGTCCGGCGTCGGGGCGCCGCGCGGTCAGCACGGCGGTGCGTCCGGCCAGGATCGTGTCCAGCCGGACGGGCTGGGCGTCACCGGTGGACACCAGCGGGTTGGGGATCAGGCCGCCGACCCGCAGCGCGGGGGGAATGCCGGACGGCAGAAGGCGCCGCGGGGGTTGCTGCAGCGCGCCGGCCTTGAGCCGCGGGGTGGCCGTGGAGCCCATGAACTCGCAGATGCGGTCGCTGCGGACGGCGGCGGCCAGGGCGATCCGGCGGACGGCGGCGGCCCGGTCCTGGCCCCCGGTCATCGTCCAGCCGACCCGGACGGCCTTTTTGATCAGCGCCTTGGCGTGCGGGCGGCGTTCGGTCTCGTAGCTGGCCAGCAGGCCCGCCCCGGCCCGGCCGGTGAGCACGTGCGCGAGTTTCCAGGCCAGGTTGTCGGCGTCCCGCAGCCCGGCCGCCAGGCCCTGGCCGATGAACGGCGGGGTGAGATGGGCGGCATCCCCCAGCAGGAAAACCCGCCCGGCCTGGAAGCGGGACGCAAGCCGGGCGCGGAAGGTGTAGCTGGCGCTGCGGATGATCTCCAGGCCCGCCAGGTCGCTGCGCCCGGTCCAGGGCTGCAGCAGCCGGCCGAGGGCGGCCGGGGTGATCAGGCCGGCTTCGTCCTCGCCGTCGAACAGCCGGAACTCCCAGCGGTACCGGTCGCCGGTGACCTGCATGAAGGTGGCGGCCCGGGCCGGGTCGCAGATCTGCTCCACCCCGTCCCAGACATCCAGGCCGTCCTCGACCTGGATGTCGACCACGAGCCAGCGCTCGGTGAAGCCCAGGTCCTCCATGGTGATCCCGGCCAGCTCCCGGATCGTGCTGTTGGCGCCGTCGCAGCCCAGCACGACCCGCCCGGTGAATGTCTGCGAGTCCCCGGCGATGCGGGCGTGCACCCGGACCGGGGCCGCGGTGAGCGGGCCGGGGGCATCGTCATCATCCAGCCCGATCACCTCGGCGCCGCGGCGGAAGTCGATCAGCGGATGCGCCTCGACCCGGGCGAGCAGCACCTCTTCCAGGTCGGGCTGGTGGAACATGTTCGCCTGCGGGAAGCCGTGCTGGCTGGGCTGGTGGTCCCGGTGGAACTCGGCCATCACGCGATGCTCGGCGTCCAGCAGGCGCAGTCCGCTGCCGGGCCGGGACCGGGCCAGGAATCCCTCGCTGACGCCGATCCGGTCCAGGGTCCGGGCGACCTCGTCGTCCAGGTGCACCGCCCGGGGCAGCGGGTGAGGTTGCAGGTAGCGTTCCAGCAGGGTGACGGGAATGCCGAAGTCGGCGAGCAGGAGGGCCGCGGTGCAGCCGACCGGGCCGGCGCCGACGACGATGACAGGTTCCTGGGCCGCGGGATAGTGGTCGTTCATGGTCATGGTCCCTTCTGCGGGTCATTTCACGGCGATCCGGGGGCCGTCGTCGGCCCGCAGCGGACGGTCAGGGCGAATCCGGCGACCGCGTCGCGCACGCGGTCCGGGTCGGCGCCGGTCACGGTGAGGACCAGCCGTCCGTCTTCGTGCGCGGCGGTGACCTGGGCGTTGGCCAGGCCCGCCGCGGCCAGCGCATCGGTCATGACGCGGACGGCGGCGTCGGCGGCCAGCGCGGGCTTGAACTGCTTGCCCACCGCGGTGACCGGGATGGCGTCGACCGGGTAGATGCGCTTGGGCCGGGCCGCGGCCTCGCCGATGGCGGTGTCAGCCCACGCCAGCAGCTCGGTCTCGTCGAACTGCCCGGGGCCGGCCGGGACGACGTAGGCCACCGGGACCTCGCCGGAGTGCCGGTCGGGGCGGCCCACGGCCGCCGCGGCGCGGACGGCGGGGTGGGCCAGCAGCGCGTCCTCGATCACCCGGGGATCGATGTTGTGGCCGCCGCGGATGATCAGGTCCTTGGCCCGCCCGGTCAGGTACACGAAGCCGCCGGCGTCCACCTGGCCCAGGTCGCCGGTGTCCAGCCAGCCGTCTTGCACGATGCCGTCCCGGCTGACCCGGGGGCCGCCGAGAGCGGGGTCGGTGACGTACCCGGCGAACACGGCGGGCCCGCCGATGACCAGCACCCCGGTCTGGCCGGGGCCGCAGTCGGCCCAGGACCCGTCGCCGATCCGGACGGCCTTGATCTGCTGGCCGGGCAGGACGCGGCCGACCGATCCGGGCCGTTCCTCGCCCGGCCTGGTCCAGGTGGTGGCGCAGGTCGCCTCGGTGAGCCCGTAGCCTTCCAGCAGGTGCCGCCCGGTGTGCGCGGCGAAGTCCTCGCGCACCGAGGCGGGCAGCGGGGCCGCGCCCACGATCGGCATGCGCAGCGAGCTGATGTCGGCGTTGACCGGGACCTGCGCCAGGGTGCCGTAGACGGTGGGGACGGCCGACATCGCCGCGATCTGGTAGTGCTCGATGATCTTCCAGAACCGGGCGTACAGGGCCTTGTCGCGGTAGCCGGCCGGGCCGGGCCACACCACCCGGGCGCCGCTGAACATCGGGGCGATGCCGGTGACGATCAGGGCGTTGACGTGGAACAGCGGCAGCCCGCCCAGCATCGCCTCCCCGGCCGCCAGGCCGCTGCACAAGGCGATCCCGTGGCCGCAGGCCAGCTGGTTGGCGTGGGTGTGCGCGGCGACCTTCGGGGCGCCGGTGGTCCCCCCGGTGTGCACGAACGCGGCCAGATCCCCCGCCTTGGGCAGGTCCGCGCCGGCCAGGTGATCCCCGGGCTGCCCGGCGATCACCTCGTCCAGGTAGGCCACGGTCAGCGGGCGGCCGTCCGGCGCACCGCCGGCCGTGGCGTTACCGTCGAGGGCGGCCGGGACGCCGTGGGCGCCGCGGGCGCCGTCGGGCCGCAGGGCCAGGACGGCGGTCATCCCGGCCTGGCGGGCCACCTCGAGCAGCCGCGGCCACAGCTGCGGGTCCAGCTCCGGCCCGGCCGCGACCAGGACCCGGGATCCGGTCCGGCGGACCAGCTCGGTGATCCGCTCGCCGGACAGCGCGGGGTTGACCGGGGCGGCGATCCCGACGGCCTGCGCGGCCAGCGTGGCCGCGTACAGCATCGAGGTGTTGACGCTGGCCAGCGTCACCGCGTCGCCGCGCCGCACCCCCAGGGCGGTCAGCGCGTTGGCGATCCGCGTCACCGTGCCCGCCAGCTCGGCGTAGGTCCAGGCCAGGCAGCGGGTGTGATCGGCCGGGTCCGGGATCCACTGGGTGGCGATGCCGTCCGGCCAGGCGCGGGCGGCGTCGAGCAGCAGCTGGTAGGTCGAGTCCGGCAGCGGCAGGATTTCTTTCGTGGTCATGGCGTCTTCCCGATGATGGTGTTGTGCTGGGTGCCGAGGTCGAGCCGGCCGTCGGGGGAGGCGATCGTCGCGGTGATGACGTCGCCGTCGTGCAGGTAGCGGGGGTTGGCCGCCTGCCGCTTGAAGAACAGCTTCCACCGGGTGGCGGGCGGCAGCAGCCCGGCGACCAGCCCGGCGATCTTGGCCGGTGCCTTCAGCGCGGTGCCGCCGGGCGTGCCGGTCAGCAGCAGGTCGCCCGGGGCCATCGGCTGGAACCGGGACAGCAGGGTCAGCGCCTGCGCCGGCCGGACGATCATGTCCGCGGTGGTGCTGTCCTGGCGGACCTCGCCGTTCACCGCAGGGTCAGCCGCAGCGAGCCCAGCCGGGCCAGGTCGGCCGCGTCGACCAGGGTCAGCCACGGTCCGACGGGGGTGAAGGTGGGGTAGGACTTGGACTCGTAGAACTGGGTCTTGACCAGCTGGACCTGCCGGGCGCTGACGTCATCGGCGACCACCAGGGCCGCGACATAGCGGGCCAGGTTCGCCTCGGTCACCGTGGTGCCCACCGGCATGTCCGCGCCGATGACCAGGCCGAGCTCGACCTCGTAGTCCAGGAACCCGACCCCGTCGGGGCGGATGATGTCCCCGGCCGGGCCGGTGATGGAGTGCGAGGCCTTGCGGAAGAACGCCGCCGGGACCGTGTCCGGGTCGAATCCGGAGTCGGTCGCGTGGGACCGGTAGTTCACCGCCTGCGCGACCACCCGGGCCGGGGCGGTCACCGGGCTGAGCAGGTCCAGCGATCCCGCGGAAACCGCGTCCTGAGCGCCGGCGGCGTGCGCGGCCTCGATGGCGGCCGCCAGCGCCGCCCGGTCGGCCAGCAGCCCGGCCGTGGTGGTAGCGGGCAGGCCGAGCCGGACCAGCCCGGCCGGCGTCACGGCCCACCAGCCGTCCGCGGTGCGGGCCAGGCTGGTGCTCATGAGCCCATCGCCTTGATCAGGCCGCGCAGCGCGTGCAGGTCGATCTCGTTGCCCTTGTCCCGCAGGGCCTTGATCGCCGCCACGACCACGCGCGGATCCTTGGTGCCGGTGAACTCCGCCGTCGCCTTCGGGCCCCACTGGGCCAGGCCGCTGACCGACATCGGGGCCCAGCCGGGCTCCATCGTGGCAGTCGAACATGTCGCCGTCGGTGTAGTGCTCGAACATGGTCTTGTCCGGGTCGCGCCAGTAGTCGAAGATCTGGCTGCCCTGGATGTGCCGGCCCAGGCCCCACGCGTGCCGGTAGCCGCGCTCGCGCAGGTACTCCCCGCTGGCGGCGACCTCGTCGATGTCGGCGACCTGGTAAGCCGAGTGCAGGTAGCCGGTCTGCGGCATCAGCGCCATGGCCAGGGTGTGATGGTCTGAGGGGACGCTGCCCAGGTCGCAGCGGATGAACGCCATCACCGGGCCGCGGTCGCGCTGCCCGTCCAGGTACAGGAAATCGGACACGATCAGCCCGAGCGTGTCCAGGTACCAGTCCAGGGCCGCGCGGAACCGGGTGGTGCCCAGCACCACGTGCCCCAGCCGCTGGATCTCCGCCGCCCGCCGGGCTGGCCGCTGGGTCGCGTTGGCCCGCACCGGCCCGGACCCCGAAGTCCCCGAAGTTCATGGGCAGCGGGGCGCGTTCGGGCAGCGCGGCCAGTTCCGGGACGCCGTGGACCACGCGCACCGGGTACCCGCTGGGGTCGCGCAGCAGCACGCCGTGGCCGCCCCAGTGCGCGGTGACCGTCCCGCCGGTGCCGCGGGCCAGCCGGTCGAGGTCATCGCGGGCGGCCGCCTGGAAGGCAGGCCCGACGAAACGGGCATGCGGGCCGCGGCGCACCACCAGGCACGCGGCAGCCGCCCACCGGCCGCGCAGCAGCAGCGTCTCCGGGGTACGGTCCGCCACGGTGAAGCCGAAGTCGGCGTAGAACCGCTCGGCGCGGTCCAGGTCCGGCTTCTCGAACTCCAGCCAGGCCAGCCCGGCCGCCTTGACCAGGGGATTGCCCGACCGGCCCGGGTGCTCCCCGGGCCGCGCCCCGGTCTCGCTGTGCATTGAGCGATGCGGGTCCCGGACCGGTTCCGGGCCCCCTGGACCTGTGTCTGCGTGTCCTGTTTCATCACGATCGACTCCTTCGCGCCTGACCTTTCGTCAGGAAAACTCAGTCTTGTGATCAAGTATCAGTCATGATTGAGTAATCGTCAAGTCCGCCTGCCGGGCCGGATTCTCCGGCGTCACGGCTGGTCGGGAGGAAGGCAGCCCAGCGCGAGCCGGGACGGTCCGGAGGGCCGTGACCTTAGGCCCTACCGGAACAGCGCGCTGGGGCTAGAGCATCGAGAAGCCGATGAAGCGAGGTGACCATGGCCGTTGCCGTCCCTAGCCGCGAGGAAGGCGCCGTCGTCCCGTCACCGGTGACGGCGGCGGAGGCCGCCGCGCTGCGAGCCGATGATGTCCTGGCCCGGCTGGGCAGCGGAACGCCAGGCCTGCCGGAGGACGAGGCGGCGCGGCGGCTGCGGGTGGCGGGCCCGAACGCGGTGCGCTCGCACCGGGTGCATGCGCGGTCCGGTGCTGGCCAGCCAGCTGCGGTCCCCGCTGCTGATCCTGCTGGCGGTGACCGCGCTGGCGTCCGCGTTCCTCGGCCAGGCCAGCGACGCGGTGATCATCGGCGTGATCCTGGCCGCCTCGGTCGGCCTGGGGTTCGTCAACGAGTACAAGGCGGCGAAGACCGCCGAGGCGCTGCATTCGAGCGTCCGGCATAGCTGCGTGGCGCTGCGCGACGGGCACCCGCGCACGGTGGACGTGACCGAGCTGGTGCCCGGCGACGTGGTGGACCTGCAGCTCGGCCAGGTGGTCCCCGCCGACCTGCGGCTGCTGGCCGTGGCGGGGCTCGAGTGCGACGAGTCGGTGCTGACCGGCGAGTCCCTGCCGGCCGAGAAGTCCGCCGAGCCGGTCGCCGCCGGGACGCCGCTGGCCGAGCTGAGCTGCTGCGCGCTGATGGGCACCGTGGTGCGGGCCGGGTCAGGCACCGGCGTGGTGGTCGCGACCGGCGGCGACGCTTTCAGAACGTGGATATCCAGGCCCCGTGAGCAAATAGGCCGGGTTCTCGATCGACGAGTCCGGACCACCATCGTCTGGCCACCGCCGCCCGTACAGCCGATGAGCTGCAAGCGGAGATCGCGGTGCTCGACGACCTGGTGGCCAAGGCGAAGCAGGTCCGCTACGCCGACACGATCAGCCAGCTTTACGCCATCCTGCCATGGCTGCATGTCAGATGAAATGATCGGCTCGTTGCTGTACTACCGCGGTGCGCCTCGGCGGCCCGCGATGGGCCGCGATCTGTATCGACGCCGACGGCGGCCCGGTGCTCAGCCGCCCGGCGACGCTGCGGCTCGGGCGTTGGCCCATGCGCGGGCATCGGCGGCATCGAGCACCGCCAGCTCTGCCTGATCGATGACCCAGTCCGCGTAGTCCAGCGCGTCGGCCGCGTCATCCTCCGCCGCTTCGGCGTCTAGCTCGGCCGCCTTCACATCATGCTGGTCACGTTTGCGGTCGATGCGTCCTTGCAGCTCCTGCATCCTGGCCGAAGCGTCGGTCTTGAGCGCCTTCCACTGTCCTTGGGCGCGGTCGGCCGCCTGGTCCGCCTGGTCGCGGGCGGCTTCCGGCGCGGCGTCGGCCTTGGCCTTGGCTTCGGCCATGCGCGCCTTGATCTGCTCGTTCGTCTCGTGCCGGGCGGCCTCCAGCGAACTCTTGAGATTAGCCACCTTCGCCTGCAGCGCATCAACCTGCTCGGATATGGTCATGGCGAACTCCTTACTGTGGACGCTGCGATCAGCCTTTCCGCGGTCAGGTGACCCGGCCGATTTCGCAACCAACGTTCCATCGCGTGCCAACGCCCGTCAACCCCCGCACCCGTCGAGGATGCGCTGTCATGAGCTAGCGCGTGCCGGACGACTCAGGTGACGGCGCCGTCCCGTGCGGTGCCCGACGCCCGGGACGCTTCCAGCGCTCGCGCGGTTGACAAGACAAGCAGAGCGAACAGCCACCCGGCAGGGAATGGCGTAGGCCTGCTTGTTCGCTGGGTGGGGCGTGGGTTTACCTGAACCATCGACCTCATCCTTATTAGGTCGTTATCAGCGATCAGCACGACGGGGGTCACCCCACGTCGCCATGCCCGCCCGACTTTCCGCGAGCGGCCGTGAAGGTCCGCGGCTGACCATCTGCTCGGGCACGTGACGGGCACGGCCGCCTGATCCGTAGCAAGATCACTGCCGCGGCTAATGAAGTTCTCATCTTCAACAAGATGGGTGTTGCTGGCCTGTTCGTCGCCTGGTGACAGCCACCCGTGATGGCGGTAGCGTCACGGCTTGTGGTAGTTGAGGTCCTGCCTGGTGATCTCGCTGTGGGCGACGTGATTGCCTACCCTGCCGCGGGCGGCACGATGGTGGTCAGGACAATCCGTCTCGGGCAGGGAGGATTTGTCCTCACGGTGGCCCCGGTAGCTGACGGTACGTTCGGGGAAGAGCGGCCGATCACGCTCACCGCAGCAACGCGTCTTTACCGGCATGGCAAGGTCAACGTCTGATGAGAGCTGGCTGCGGCAACCCTGCGTTCCTTCGGCGATGCTCGAATCCGCGATCTCGTGGGCTGCTTCACCGATGCATTCGAGACCGGAGATGTCGACGCGATCCTTGCCATGCTGGTTGAGGACGCCACGTTCGCGATGCCGCCGCATGCCACCCTGTATCGCGGCCGCGACGCGATCGCCGCATCCTGGCTCATGCCCGACGAGCACCCCAGGCTTGCGTTACATTCCGGCATGCGCAAACGGGCAGCTGGCGTTCGGGCTTATCAGCTGGATCCGGGCGCGGGGAGCTACCTGCCGATCGCGCTCGATGTGCTGACCCTGCGCGGCGATGCGACGGGCGGCCAGGGCGAGACCGGGGTTTTGGTATGTGAGGGAGTCAGCGACGGCCTGTTTGGCCAGGCTTCCAGTTCGTGAGCGCGGCGCCGGTCATTGGCCACTCTGCTGAGTATCGGTGCCGGTGATGCCCGGGGGGACGGCCTTGCCTTGGTCGATGTCCTGGGACAGTTTGGCCTTGGCGGTCAGGGCCCCCTCGTCCAGCACGCCGGAGCCGGCCGCCCGCGAGATGGCGTCGCCGCCGCCGCCGCGCAGCACGAACGCGCAGCCGACGGCGATCAGCGCGCCGGCCAGCGGCCCGGCGAGGTACACCCAGTAGCTGGTCCAGTAGCCGCTGGCCAGGGCGGGGCCGAAGGAACGGGCCGGGTTCATCGACACGCCGCTGACCGGTGCGGCCCACAGGCCGGCCAGGGCAATGTAGCCGCCGACGCCGAGCGCGGCGATCGCGCCGACGTTTTGCGCCGCCGATGCGGTGCCCAAGATCACGCTCACCAGGAGCGCGGTCAGCACTATCTCCATCAGCAGAGCCTGCCAGTCCTGGTACCCCGGGCCCGGCAGCGTCGCCCCCAGATGCTCGACGTTCCCGAACACCCAGCGCAAGAACAGGCAGGCCAGGGTCGCGCCGACGAGCTGGGTGACGATGTAGCCCGGGACGCGCTTCCACGGGAAGTCGCCGCGCAGCGCGAACGCCAGCGACACGGCCGGGTTCAGGTGCGCGCCGGAGACCGCGCCCATGAACAAGATGATCGCCATCACCATCAGGCCCGGGGCCACGACCGCCGCGGACAGGCTGATCTGCCCTTTCGCGTGCAAAAGCCCCCCGCCCGCGGCCGCCAGGACCAGCGCGAAGGTGCCCAGCAACTCCGAGAACAGCCGCCGCCGCTCCTTGCGCGGGTCATCGAAGTCCTTACGGTCCCCGAACTCAAGCAGGAGTATGTGGTGCGTGCGCGGGAACGCCGCCCCCAGCGCCGCCCGGTCGATCTGCTGGGCCGTTGCCCCGCTCACAGCATCCGTCCCCTGCGCGGTCCCGCGCGTCCCCGGACCGTCCTCCCGGCTCACAGGCACATCGTCTGCCATGTCCCAGTCCCTCCATCAACAGCACCGAAGAAGCTTCACAATGAGGATCGCAAGTGCCTGCAAGTCGTTCGCGGATGGTTCTCACGTCGGATGCCGCGGACCCGGCGGGCCGAACCGTGCTTCTATTTCGGGCTCAGGCCCTCGACCTTGCCGTCCGGCACCCGGATCGCCCGGGCGAGTTCGCCGGGCTGGCGTTGAGCCACCGCCGGCGCCCGATCACAGATGACGCGTGCTACCGGGCGATGGACTGGCTGCACCAGGTCAAGGATGCGGTGGAGCAGGAGATCTTTCACCAGGTCGCGGATCTGCTCAACCTGGGAGGTGAGCCTGCTGTTCTCTGGCACCACCAGCACCTACTTCGAGCTGGACGGCGAGGACGAGCCGGTGCCCCGGGACAAAGAACGGCAACGTCACTGATTACGCGCAGAAGGCGGCCGGGGGCAAGCCCACGCCGTTCCGGGCCCACGGCAAGTCCAAGGACCACCGCGACGACCTGCCGCAGGTCGTGATCGGGATGGCCGTCACCCGCGACGGCATCCCGGTCCGCGTCTGGTGCTGGCCGGGCAGCACCGTCGACTCGGCGCTGTTCCGCCAGGTCAAAACGACATGCGGGACTGGACCCTGTCCCGAGTCGTGTGGGTCGGTGACCGCGGCTTCACTTCCGCGGACAACCGCCGCTACCTGCGGTCCGGGGACCAGCACTACATCATCGGGGAGAAGCTGCGCTCCGGCTCGGCCGAAGCCCAGGCCGCCTTGTCGCGGCAGGACCGCTACCAGGACGTCGCCGCGAACCTGCGGGTCAAGGAGGTCCGCATCGCGGGTCTCCCGCGCTGGCCAATATCGATGGGACCTATGGGCGGGCCATGCGCAACATCGGCCGGCCTGTGGTCAGGGCCGCAGGACGATCCGCCGGCCGCCGCCGCGCTGCCAGGCCGCCTCGACCTCGGCGAGGGGCACCTCGTCGATGTCGATCGGCAGGTCCCCGGTGGCGGCGATGGCCATGACCTGCGGTATCGCGCCGACGATGTCAGTGAGGGGGATGGTGCCCGGGCCGCTGCCGAGGATTTCCAGCCCGGAGCTGCGCAGCACGTCGGCGGGCAAGGCGATGACCGGGGCAGCCATCTGCCCGACCTCCACCAGGCGGACCCGCGGCGCGGCATGGGCCAGGCCCCGCCGGGTGATCGCCGCGATGGCCGCCTCGGTGGGCTGGCCCCACAGGTAGTCGACGATGACGTGGATCCCGTCCTGGCCGGCCGCCTCGGCGAGGGCGGCTGCGTCGTCGGGCCCGCCGAGCGCGACGTTGACCGTCGCGGGCAACTGGTCCAAGACGGCCCGGTTGCGGCCTGCAGCGATCACCCGGCCAGCGCCCATCCGCGCGGCCAGCGCCACGGCGATGCGCCCAGACACACCGGTGGCGCCCAGCACCAGCACGGTTTCCCCGGGCTGCAGCGCGGCCCGCCGGGTCAGCGCCAGCCAGGCACCCACTCCCGGGTTGACGATCGCCGCGGCGGTCACCTCGTCCAGGCCGTCAGGCAGCGGCATCACGACCCCAGCCGCCGCGCGCTGGGCCATGGACCCGTACGGGGGGCGGAGACCACCGAAATACACCCGGGTACCGTCCGGGGCACGGCCCGTGCCATCGATACCGGGGATCATCGGCAGCGTGCCCTGGCTGCCATAGTGCTCCCCGCTGGCCAGCATCCGCACGATAGGGTGCAGACCAGCGGCGGTGACCTCGACCAGGGTTTCCCCACCGGCGGCGGCAGGCTCGGCAAAATCGGCGAACCGCGGGGCCGCCGCCAGCGAATCGATCACCGCCGCCTTCACCGCCGACACCTCCCGCAGGTCGCACCTAGCCGGATCGTACCCGCGCGCCGGGCCCCGCCGGACCGCCCCAAACCGTGCCAGTTTACGGCCAGCGGCACCGGCTCGCGCCGTCTCGCTCGCGGACACGTTCGCACGGCACCCACATACCCAGAATTAGGCCGGCCAGCCAGACGGCGTCTCGGATCCATCTACAGCCCTTGAGTGCCACGTTCGGGTAGACGCCCGCTGCCGCCAGGCTGGTCAGGGTTCCAAGCCGGAGGCTCCGCTCGCTGGGCAGCTTGTTCAGCGCGGCCGAGGCCGTATCCGGGGGCCGGGAGTGGCAATTGCCTTCTTGAGCTCCTCGCCGGGGTCGTCGAGACTGTCCGCTTCTGCGGGGTCGTCGGTGGCTCACTGCTCGCCGCGATCAGGCTGCCGTCGGCTGCCAGCAGGGGCGTGGCCACGGCAAATGCGTCTGCGAACGTGACGCCGCGGTTAAAGGCGAGCCGGCGGGAGCGACCTCGGGGAGCTCGGCGAGGAATTGCCGGACCTCGCCTGCCTGCTCCGGGCCGGTGAGGTCGAGGAGGCGGTACATCTCGTCGTCGGGGACGTTGGCGAGCAGGGTGTGGTTCCTCTACCAGCTCATCGATGCCAACCTCGGGCTGTTCGGCACCTCCGCCAACGGCGGCGGCGTCGCCTTCTTCGCGTACCTCGGCGGATTCTTCCTGGCCTGGGGGCTACGTGGCTAGTGGCCAGAGCCGGGCAGATCAGGCCCTAGGAGGGACAGCCTGCCCGCGCTGCCCCGCCCTGCGAGGACGGCGGGCCAGTAGCCCACGAGCCTGTCAGCTCAGTACGGTCGCGATCACGGCTGCCCGACGGAGCTGCCTGGGGCGTCGGCGAGGGGCGGGTACCCAGCGCCGGCCGTGGCCCGCGGGTCGAGCCTGGCTAGAAACTTGCATTCCTCCCATTGACAAATGTTTGTCTATGCGGCTGCTGAGACGGGCGTGATGCCGAGATCGTGGAAGAGGGTCTGCATGTTGATGCGGAGGGTCTCGTAGTCGCGGTCCACGCGGGTCCAGGCGGCCGGCTTGCGTCCCATGCGAGGGCTGCGGACTCCGGCCAAGATGGGGCCCGATGAGCTGGTCGCGGAGGGTGCGACGGCAACATCACCCTGACCGGCACCGTGTCCTACGGCACCGAGCGCGCCGCCGCCGAGGCGGCCGTGGCCGCCTGGCCGGTGCCGCAACGTCTGGAACGACATCGTAATCAGCTACGGCATCGACCCGGTGGACGTCGACTTGCACGTCCAGCAGGCGCTGGACCGCTCGGCGCTGGTCCCCGACGGCAGCGACGTGAAGGCCGACACCAAAGACAACGTCATCACGCTGACCGGCCATATCCGAACGTGGGCCGAACACGACGCAGTGCTCGGCGCCGCGTTGATGGCCCGGGGGGTCATCGACGTCCGCGACAACCTCCAGGTCTCCGGCTGACGCCGCCAGCGGGATCCGGTGCTAGGGTCCGGAACGTGGCGGCAAGCGCAAGGCCCGCCCTATCTGGCACGGACGGCGACGAGACACCCGGCCCCGGTGCGCATCCGGCTCGTGAGCAAAGCGTCGCGGCGGGCAAGGCAGCCCGCCAGCTGGCCCCGCTGGAATCCCACCGGGACTTTTCTGCCGCGGCGTCCAGGGACCCGGTAGGGCTGCTACTGGGCCAGGCCAAGTCCCGGGTGCCGGAGCTGGTCCCGGTGCGGCACGGCCGGATGCTGGTGTCGCCGTTCGCCTACTACCGGGGTGCTGCGCTGCCGATGGCCGCCGACCTGGCTGGCATGAGGTCCTCCGGGCTGCGGGTGCAGTTGTGCGGTGACGCTCACCTGTCGAACTTCGGCGCCTTCGCCTCACCGGAACGGCGGCTGGTCTTCGATCTGAACGACTTCGACGAGACGCTGCCCGGCCCGTTCGAGTGGGATGTCAAGCGGCTGGTGGCGAGCATGGCCGTGGCAGGCCGCGACAACGGTCTGGGCACCAAGAAACGGCGCCGGGTCGGCCTGGCGGCCGCGGCGGCTTACCGCACCGCGATGCGGGAATTCGCCGCCATGTCGATCCTGAACGTCTGGTACGCCCGCTTCGACGTCGAAGACGCCGTCGCCGGGCTCAAATCTGACATGCCCAAGAAGGCGGTGCGCCAGGCCAAGGCCCAGATGGCTAAGGCCCGCACCCGCGACAGCACCCAGGCGCTGGCGAAGCTGACGACCGTTAAGGACGGGCGGCGCCAGATCATCAGCGACCCGCCGCTGATCGTCCCGATCGAAGAACTGGCCGGGCACCTCGACGTTGACGCTGTCTACCGGTTCCTTCGCCGCCTCTTCACCGGGTACACGCAGACCCTGCCGGCCTATCAGCGCCGGCTGGCAGAGCGATTCACTCTGACCCGCGTGGCGCGCAAGGTCGTCGGCGTCGGCAGCGTCGGCACCGAGACATGGATCTTGCTGATGGAACCCGACGACGGCCTCGAGCCGCTGCTCCTGCAGGCCAAGCAGGCCCAGCGCTCGGTGCTGGCCGGCTACGCCGGCCAGAGCGACTACCACAACCAGGGCGAACGTGTCGTCACCGGCCAGCATCTGATGCAAGCCGTCAGTGACATCTTCCTCGGCTGGCAACGGGCCCCCCTTCCCGGCCGCGGTTCGGCCGGCTACTACTACCTCCGCCAGCTACGCGACTGGAAATACTCCGCTGGCATCGAAAGCATGAACGCCGCGGCAATGACCGGCTACGGCCGCCTGTGCGGCTGGACACTCGCCCGCGCCCACGCCCGCACCGGGGACCGGATCGCGATCGCCGCCTACCTCGGCGGATCACACAAGTTCGACCAGGCCGTGGCGGACTTCGGCGAGACATACGCCGACCAGAACGAACGCGACCACGCGGCACTGGCCGACGCAGTCGCCTCCGGGCGCGTGCAAGCCCAGATAGGCATCTAAGCCTCCGCCAGGGCCTGACCGCCGCCCAAACACCGACACCAGTGCAGTGCCGCCGGCCAACGACGCCGACACGCCGGGGTGGACGGCGAGGCGGTAGACCTCAGCCCACCGCTGCGGTTCGCTATCCGGAGCCCACCGCTGCGGTTCGCTATCCGGCCGGTGGCGCTGTGGTCTGGATCTCCCCGCGCCACCCGGGCGCCTCGCCATCAGCGCGTCTCCACCTCCGGGGCTACCCACCCGCGTGATGGCGCACCTCCTGGGAACCGTCGTGGCCTACGAGGCGCTCCATGTCCACCTCGACCTGCACATCCATCTTCTGGCCACCCCTCGGGTCACCGCTAGCCTGCCAGAGAGAAGCGGCCGTTGGTTTCCAGTTCCGGCTACCGAGAAGGATGTATGACGTGACGGCTCGCAGGGATGCTCAGCACCCCGCCGGGGAGCCCGTCAACGCCGGGAAGTCCGGTCCGGTCGCGGCCAAGGCCGCCGCGATCGACGCCGCGCAGGCGCGCCCGCTGACTTGGAAAACCGTCGTCATGCGGGCGCTGGCCGTCGCGGTGGCCGGCGCGGCCCTCTACCTGGTGCTGCCCAAGCTCATCGCGGTGCTGGGAGCCTGGCCGCGGCTGTCGACGCTGAACCCGGTCTGGTTCACGGTCTGCCTGGCTGCCGAGCTGGTGTCTTTCACCTGCAACTTCGCCTTGCAGCGGCTGGCGCTGCGCACCAAGGACTGGTTCCCCGTGGTCACCGCCGGGCTGGCCGGCAACGCGGTCACCAGCAGCCTGCCCGGCGGCAGCGCGGCAGGCGCCGCCGTCCAGTTCAGGATGCTCACCACCGCGGGGTTCGACACCGACACCGCCGTCGGCGGCCTCACCGCGTTCTCGCTGCTCGAGGTCGGCGGCCTGCTGGCGCTGCCCATCTTAGCGCTGCCCGCCATCCTGGCCGGGGTGCCGGTCAGCCGCGGGCTCGTCCATACCGCCCTGCTCGGGATCGCCGCGTTCGTCCTGTATGCCATCTTCGGGGTGATCGTGCTGCGCACTGACTGGCCGCTGGCAACACTCGGGCGCGTGGCGCAGAGCCTGTGGAACCGGGTCACCCGCGGGCACCGGCAGCCGGTGACCGGCCTGGACCAGCGGCTGCTGGCCGAACGCGGCATGGTCAGGGCGGTGCTGGGCAAGAACTGGCGGCAGGCGGCCGTGCTGACCGCCGGCCGCCTCGGCTTCGACTACGGCTGCCTGCTGGCCGCCCTGCGCGCCACCGGAGCCAGCCCGCAGCCCTCGCTGGTGCTGCTGGCCTACGCCGCCGCCGGCATCGTCGCGCTGTTCCCGCTCACCCCGGGCGGGCTGGGCATCGTGGAGGCCAGCCTGAGCGGCCTGCTGATCCTGGCCGGCGTCCGCCCCGGCTACGCCGTCCTGGCCATCCTGGCCTACCGGATCGGCTCCTACTGGCTCCCCCTCCTGGCGGGGCCGTCGGCCTACCTGCTGTTCCGCCACCGCTACGGGCGGCCAATCCCTCGGCGCGCCACGCCGGGCGAGGCCGGCTCCACCGCATAGCCCAGGCCTATGCCACGAGAGCCTGCGTCGGGCTTCCCGCCGGAGAACCCGCCAGGTTGGCTGGCCAGATGCTAGACGACAGCAGATACGGGCCATCCCCCGGCGGCGGGGGAAGTGGCAACTGGTTGACGTACATCCTTGTGGCGGTGCTGGGGCTGCGCTCGCGGCAGGCCGACTCCTGGCCTTCAACGGCCGGGGTCCGGGGACTCGGCGGCCCGTTTCTGGGATGAGCAGTGCTCGGTCTCCGCGCCGCGCCTACGGGCACGCTCGCCGATAGCGAGCAGCTCGGCCCGGGCCAGTTTGGCAAAGCCTTCCATGTCGCCGGCCTGCCCGGCCCCCGTCAAGCAGCGCCGTCTTGCCGATGCCCGCTTCCTCCGCAGCACCAGCATCCCGCTCAGCTCGTCACGGGCAGCCGCCAGCACACTCCAGGCCGAGCGGTCCCGGACTGGATGGCTAGCCTGCGGTGTTCATGTGAATTCGGCAGTTTCGTTCTCGGTACTACCGGCGATCGCCCACGTAAGCGTTCGCGTCGCCCTGGCAGCCCCGAACTCCGGCTGCCGGCCAGCCGGAAGAGAGCGAACCAGCCCGGACGGCAAGCCTTGTCCGCCCGGGCCGCGATGACGCCCGGTCCGGCTGGCGCCCGCGCCCCGGTCCTGCGCCGCGCGATACCGCCACGCCGTGACCGTAGTCACCGGTCGGTGGCCGACCGCCGGAACAACACCGGGCGCACCAGCTCGCCCCAGCGATGCATCAGCCCGGGCCCGAGCGGAACCCCGGTCAGCTTCGGCGCGTAGTGCAGGAACGTATACCCAAGCCGATAGGCGAGTATCCCGTCGGTGGGGAGCTGATCACCTGTCACGGCGCCCGGCCGGGGAAGGTCGTGGTACGGCGCGGTCCGCAGCGGCTTCCCGGCGGATGCCAGGTACCTGACCTGAATGCCTTCGCAGGCCGGGACGGCGGACGGGCGGCGAGCCGAGTTGGTCGCGAAGATGACCACGCGCACCGACGGGACCGTCCTGACGCCGCCGAGGATGCGCGCGATGCCCTGGTCAATTGATTCCTGGCTGCCGTGCCAGGGCGCGACCAGCGGTTCCACGTCGAAAATCATCGTCCTGACCGACAGCTCCCTGGCCTCGGCGAGCAGGCCAGCTAGCGCGGTAACGCGTACATAGCTGCTTGTCACCGGATCCCGCCTTTCCGCCGGAACACCTGCCGCGGAGCCGGCAACCCCGGGATGGTGACGCGAATAAGCCGCGTGATCACCCGGCCAGCTCTCATGAAACCACCGCGCCGCCGCCAGCGTTACGAGGGCAAGAGCCGCTGGCGCCCTCGATCTCAAGTGACGGGATGGACCGGAACAGGCTCCACAGGCACTCGAAGTGATTCTCCATCTCCCGCCGCCGCGGATCACGAAGCACTTCTTCGGCTCCTTGATGCCGTCCAGCGCCCGCCGGGCAGGCGGCAGGATGGGGACTCTTTGCACCCGCCACACTTAGGCCAGGTTCGCTTCCGCGCCCGCCGGGGACCCAGTTACCGTGTCAGTAGCAGGGCGGATCGACACAGGTCGTCAGTTCAGGTCGCTGGCCTGGGCGGTCGGGTGGGGGTCGGTGCTGGCCGACAGGGTTACCGTACTGGTCTACTGGCTCAGCCGCAGGCGCCGAGGATTCATGAGATTGGTCCGGGGCGGTGGCCTGCCAGACCTCCTTGACCAGCACCTGCAGCGCCCCAGCCGTCGGGATGGCCAGCAGTGCCGCGACGACACCGCCGAATATGCCGCCGATCAGTGTGCCGGTCGAGGCGCCGACCAGCACCGCGATGAACACGAGCAGCGGGTTGATCCGCACCGTCTTGCTCATGACCACCGGGTTCAGGACGTGGTTCTCGATCTGGGTATAGACGGCGAAGACGACCGCGGTGACGATGCCGGCGGTGAGGCCGCGGGCGATGAACGCGAACAGGACGGTGGGGATGCCGGCCAGGGCCCCGCCGATCATCGGCAGGAAGTCCACCAGGGCCACCCACAGGCCCCACAGCAACGGGAACGGCACGCCGAGGATCAGCAGCGTGACGAACACCACCGTCCCGGCGCTAAGCGAGGTCAGCAGGTTGCCGAACATGTACCCGGTGACCTTCTGGCTGACGTCGGCCGCTACCCGGGTGACCGTGGCCTGGTGGCCCGGGGTCATCTGGCCGAGCGTCCAGTTCCACATCTTCGGGCCCTCGAGCAGCAGGAGCAGGACCAGGACGAAGAGCGTGAACAGCTCGATGATTATCGAGATCGCGCCCTTGCCGACGGTCAGGGCCGGCTTGCTGAGCGACTGGGCGTAGCCGACCAGCTTGGGCGTGTTCCGCTGGACCCAGCTCTGGATGTGGTACCTGGCCACGAGGTGGCCGATCCAGCCCCTGCCGTGCTGCGCGCTGGCGACGTAGCTGGGCAGCCGGTCCGCCAGGTGGGTGGTCCCGTTGACCAGCGGCACGCCGAACGCCGCGGCCAGGCCGATGAAGACCAGCGCGGCCACGAGCGTGACGATCGTCACGGCGGGGCCCCGGCGCGGGACCCGCCGCTGCACTTTAGCCACGGCCGGGCTGAGCAGCATCGCGGCGAACCCCGCCACGAGCATCAGCAGCACGATGTCCCGCAGCAGGTACATCAGCTTGCCGGCCAGGTAGGTAACGACGACCACCCCGACCGTGACCAGGATGGCCCGCAGCGGGACGTGGCGCCGGTCGGCGCCCTCGAACAGGCGCGCTAGCCGGCCTCGCGGCCTTCCGCTGCCGGCGGGCTGTGTCGTCATGATCGGCTCCTCACGCCAGATTGCTGGATTTGTCGATCACTCTTGTAATCAATCATCAGTGATGATTATCATCGTGTCAAGAGCTGGCCCGGCGGGGCAAGGCACCCCGGGTCCCCGGGCAGCGACGCAAGCGGAACCGTCATGCTCAAGTCACTCAGCACGTCCCTTACCGCGCTGTTCGGCCTGTTCAACCTGATCGCCGGGATCTGGATGCTCGCGCAGGGCATCGAGCTGCGCCGCACCGATAAGACCCTGCACCCCGTCAGGCCGGGAAAGCCGGAAAAAGAAGGCGGCCCGAGCGATGTCTGGACAAGAGGAACCACCCTCGGAGTGCAGAAGCTCCTCGGGCCGCACGGTAGACGCGAGACAGCTGTGGTCTGGCGGCGCGGGGACGGCGGTGGTCGCGGCGCTGATAGCGCTGGTCGGCATCCTGGTATGCCGGTGGCTGGCCAGCATCCCCGTCCTGGCGCCGCGCCAGGACGGCGCGTGGGGCGATGCGTCCACTGCGGGGTATGCGATCGCGGCCGCCGCGCTGGTCGCGACGGCGATCATGCTCCTGCTCGGCGCCGCCATCGGGTCGCTGATCAACGGGCCCGCCGCGCGGGTGATACGGCGACGAGCGGTCACTGGTGGCTACTAGCCCAACTACCCGTCGTCGACACTGGCGAACTGAGCTGCCGGAGCGGGACCCGTCGCCGCATGCCACGCCCGTGCCAGAACAGGCCGAAACTGCGGTCACCAACGGTCACCACGGGCAGCGCGAACGGCCTCCGACCCGCAAGGCGGAGGGTCCTGCATCGTCGCGAGCGAGGAACTGGGCCGCCTCCCTGGCCTGATGGCCGCCGCAGGCCTGCTAATCAATTACGTCATGACCGTCGCAGTCTCGATTGCCTCTGGCGTGGCGGCCATCACCTCGGCGTACCCGTCGATGCAGCCAGCGACCGTGTGGATCGGCGTTGGCGTGATCGTGATCCTGCTGGCCGGGAATCTGCGAGGGTTCGTCAGGCGGGGGCTGTGTTCGGCGTACCGACGTACGCCTTCACCGATCCTGGCCGGGCATTCGAGGTTAAACGCCAGGCTGAGACCGGGGTGGGTGGCCTGGGAGGCGCAGGCGCGCTGATGGCGAGGCGCCCGGGTGGCGGGAGGAGATCCGGACGCGCAGCGCCGCTGGCCGGATGGCGAACCGTAGGGGCGGACTGAGGTCCACCGCCTCGCCGTCAACCCCGGCGTGCACCGATGCTGGGGCGCTGACCTCCAGGTGCGGCGCGGTCCAGGCTCGCCCCGGGGGCTGCGGGCTGTCGCCGGGTGCGTCTAGGGTGATGATCCCGAGCTGGCCGCTGTCGAGCGCCGGGCGGGTGCCGGGGGCCAGCGGGCGATCAAGGGCGTAGGGGTTGTTGGACACGAGCACGAGGGCGAGATCCCGGTGCTCGCGGCCCAGGTCGTCGACCAGGCGCAGCGTCGGCGCCTCCGCGCTGGGGCCGATCACCTCAGCCGCGGTCTGCAGGAGCGTGCGCACCTTGGCATCGCGGTAGGCCGGGCTGCGGACCGCCTCACCGTAGATGCCGAGCGAGACGTTGTTGAGGAATGTTCGGCCATTGACCGCCGCGATGTCGATCTGCCGCTCGACCCCGTCGGTGAACGCGTCGAGAGCGCCGATCACATCGTGCCGGTCCACGCCCACGTCGAGCGCGAAGTGGTTGCGCGTCCCGGCCGGGACGCACACAAATGGAATCCCGTGCGCAGCCGCCGCTGCGGCCACGACCGCCAGCGACCCGTCGCCACCGGCCATCCCGAGCGCGTCTGCGCCGGCCGCCACGGCTTCACGGGCCAGCGCGTCCAGGTCCTGGCCCGGGGCGAGGATGACGGCCTCGATCGCCTTTTCCCGCGCCCGCTCGGCGAGCCCTGCGCGCGCGGCCTTGCCGTCACCCGACCCCGGGTTGACGAACAGCACTGGCCGGCGCGCCGGATCGGCAGGCCGCCAGCCGTACCGGAAAGCTCCCGCTTGGACTCGTTCATCGCGGGTGTCGGGGGCATGGACGAATCACGACGCCGGCGTCAGGTCCGGGCCACGGTAGCTCTCCGCCCCTAGTGGCCCCCGGCCTGCGATCTCCGCGCCCGCGGCGACCCGGCCACCCGGCGTCGCTGACGGGGAACGCGGTCGGCGGCATCGTCGCGGGTGTTACCACGTGCTGGTGTCCGGGAGGGGGAGGGCGGCGAGGCGGGCGGCTTCGTTGGCGGGGACGCCGAGCATGCGCAGATCGGCTTCGGCGAGCTGGTCGACGGTGGTCTCCGTGACTCGTTCCGGGTGCCGCTGGCGCATCCGGAAGAGCCCGAGCATGCCGCCGGCCGCGGCGCTGAGCGCGATCTCGGCATCGGGAACAGTGAAGCGGCCTGCGGCCTTCCCGGCCTCGATGTCGCGCAGGGCTCGTGGCGCCAGGCCGATGGGGATGTCCAGGACGTCCAGGCCGGCGCCGGCGAGGAACCCGGCGATGTCGGGGTGGGTCCAGCCCAGCCGCCCGGTGATCCGCGTGCCGACGGCGAACAGCTCCGCCGGGTCGGTGATGCCGGCGCTGGCGCGGTCGATCATCTGCCCCCAGCGTTCCAGCACCTCCTCCGAGGCGGTCTGGAACAGCTGCTCCTTGCTGTCGAAGTGGTTGTAGAACGACCCGAAGCCGATGTCGGCCTCCTCGGTGATCTCGGCGATGCTCGCCCGGTCCCCGCGGCCCTCGGCGATCAGCCGCACCGCGGCATCGATGAGGGCCTGCCGGGTCCGGGCCTTACGCCGGTCCAGCCGCGACACCCTCGGCGCGCCAGCTGCCGGTACCGCCTCTGCCATCACTCCTCCTCCTGCTGTCCACCTAGCACCTTAACGGCCACGCTGGCTGGTCCTAGCCCGGCCGCGGCCGCCGCATGCCGGTCGTTGCTCAGCATCCATCTTAGTGAATTTGCTATCACTGCTGATGATTTATGACAAGACTGTACTGTACCCGCATCCGGCGCCCGAGTGCGGCACTCTCCCGCCTGGCCACGACCAGCAACGCGCGATTGACGATCGGGAACCGCCGTGCGGGGATGCCGTCTGAGAACGGAAGCATTTCAAGACCTCCTCCCCCGGCCAGCTCGGCCGCCGGACCGCACGCCGGCACCGGTTCAGTGACGCTGAACCAGGCCGGCGAGCGGCTTGGCCCGGTTCAGGCCGGGTTCTTTTCTTCATGGGGGGAGTGTGCCGGGTGCAGGGTCTTCTCGGTGCGGCGCAGCTCGATGCCCTGCGCGAGCATCAAGATCCCGGCGATCAGGTTGAACAGGCCGAACAGCAGCGCGAGGGTGATCGCGCCGATGCCGGGGCGGGCGCACAGCACCACGCCGAACGCGATGGTGACCAGCCCGCCCAGGATGAGCGTCGCCCGGGTCCCGGCCGGCTCGCCGGACAGGAAGGCGGCGGAGAACTCCACCAGGCCGGCGGTGATCGCCCATACGCCCACGATCAGCACCAGGACCAGCGCGGTGGGCCCCGGCCAGGCCAGCGCGACCGCCCCGGCGGCCAGGTCGGCCAGGCCGAGCAGCAGGTGCCCGATGACCGGGCCGGCGTTGCGGCTGCTGAACGCCCGCGCGGCCTGCAGCCCGGCGGCGATGAACGCGTACACGGCGAACAAGATGACCAGCGCCAGCACGGTGACCGAGGGCCAGGCCAGCGCGATGATCCCGACGACCACGGCCAGGATGCCGCGCGCTATCAGGGACGTGCTGAGTGACTTGAGCATGACAGTTCCTTTCGCTTGCGTCGCTGCCGGGTTCCCGGGGTGCCTCACCCCGCCGGGCCAGCGCTTGACACGATGATAATCATGACTGATGATTGATTACAAGAGTGATCGACAAATCCATCAATCTGGCGTGAGGAGCCGACCATGACGACACAGCCAGGCGGTCTGGCGGTCACGAGACCTCGGCCTCCTCGACCGGTGATGGGCCTGGCCTTGCCCTTTCACCCCGTGGGAGGATGCCGCTCCGGGCTGGGCGAGGTGGAATCGTGAGAGCGTAGGTGAGCCGATGGTGCGCCCGATCCGCGTTTTCCTGCCACGCCCAGCCTGGCTGGCCATAGGGCCCGCGCAGCACCCGGGTGGCCCGACAAAGGTGCATGCGGCAGTGCACGGAGCCGGCCGCCGGCCAGTTTCAGGAGCAGGTGACGATGACGGCTGAACCGCCTGAGAACCCGGTCACCGCAGGAGTCCGCAGCCTGGAGGTGCGCTGGATCTTCCCGGGCCAGCTGGAGAGTGCGGTGGCCCGATGGTTCGGGCGGTTCCCGGCCGAGACGGAGTCACGCCAGGACACCTACCTCCTGGATCCGCCGTTGCGCGGGCTGCCGGTGAAAATCCGCGGGGGCCGGGCGCTCGAGGTGAAGGCCTACCGCGGCAGCCCGGGAATCCTCACGGTGGCGGGCCGCGCCCGCGGACGCATGGAGTCCTGGCAGAAGTGGTCCTTTCCCTTCAGCCCACCCAGCCAGAACAGCGGTGACCCGGCCGGCTGGCGGCCGGTACGCAAGAGGCGGCGCATCAGCCGATTCTCACCGGTCAGCGGGCCGATCGTGGCGCGTACCCCGGGGCCGGGCCAGCCGCGGTGCGAGGTGGAACTCACCGAGGTCCACGCGAACGGCCAGGACTGGTGGACCCTAGGCTTCGAGGCGACCGGCCCCGCCAGCCTGCTGCGCAGCACACTCCAGGCCACCGCCGCGCTCGTGTTCGCCCAAGCCCTGCCCGGTGGGGTGGAACCCGGCCCGGATGAATCCAGCTCCTACGCGCAATGGCTGTCCCGGCCGCCCGGCGCCGACAGTGACGCTAACGCCTGAAAGACCATCCCTTTTGCCGGGCCGACTGGTCCAGTTGATGTACGGTCGATCAGAGCTGGGGATCGTGCAGAACTGGCTGATCTGCGCACCCCACCCAGCAGCTAAGCATGTGCAAGGCTCGCGCCCTATTAGCGTTCGGCGTTTCTGCGGGCATGCAGGTATCGCAGTTGCTGTCACTCAAGGTGGCGACGCTCCCGGCCATCCGGGCGATGCGCTCGGGCGGTGGGGCTAGTTCGCTGCCGGACCAGCGGCGGTCACTGGCTGACTTTGGTGCTAGCACCAGCCAGCGGCATCTGCGTGCTGGCAAGGGCCGGCCGCGGCGAGATGGGCGGCCCGGCCTGCGGCAGGCTGGCGGACCGGCGCTTGGTCACGGCGGGCGTGGTGCTGGCCAGGCCGGTGGCTAGACCCGGCCGCGGCCCGGCACCGTGCGTCTCCCCGAGGTGAGGTAGGTATTGGTTACTCGCGGCCAGGTCGTCTGACAGGTCTATCGTCCGCCCGGCAGGCCAGGGCGGGGCAGCCCGGATCGGTCACTGCCGGGAGTGGGGCGCGGCGCAGTATGGACGTGCCCAGGGTTTGCGGTCTGAACGGGCGGGCGGAGGCGTGCTGCGTGGCCTGCCCCCGCCTGCCCGTCTCCGGGCCTGCGGCGGTCTTGGTTAGAAGGGGCCGGGACCTGGGGGGTCGTGCTTGGAGGTCGGGCTGTTCAGCACGCACTGGCCGTGCCGCTTGCCGCCCACCGTGTTGGGCTGCGGCTGGCGCGGGAACAGGTTCTCGCTGATGTCAGCGCTGTCCCACACCATGCTGTTGCGGTTGCAGGTCAGGTCACCCGCGATGTGATTGTCGTTGATCTCGATGGCGTCGGGGTCCGCGAGCTTGTTGTTCCGGACGAACACGTCATTGCGCACGTGCAGCCGGATGAGGCCCATCCAGCAGGACCTGACCCCGGACACGCGGATGTCGCCGCCTACCGAGCTGTCCTCGTAGGTGCTGTAGACGGGGCTCTGGAATTGCGTGAAGATACCGGACGGGTTGCAGTTCACGCCCCCGCCGCCGCGCCACTGCCGCACGTTTCCGCGGACGCTGACGTTGTGCACGATGACCCCGAGCGGCTTCGTTGAGATCACGTCCCCGAAGACCCGGTCGTGACTGGAAAGCGTCGGCTTGTTCTGGTTCGGGTCATCCAGGCACGGGAAGCTGCTTGGATCGCAGCCCAGGATCATGGCGGCGCCTTTGTGGACGCGCAGATCGCCCGCCACGGTCAGGGCAGACGAGCCCTTCCCGGTCCGGTCATTGAGCCCGAAGGCGGCGAGCAGGACCGCGCCGCGGCGGAGCGTGAGGTCGCCGCGGACGAACGCGCGGCCGGCGTTGACCTCGCAGGCACCTTTGATCACGACATCGGATCTGTGCGTCCCGGTGAGCACGCCGGGCGCTTTAGGCGTACCGGAACAAACGAAGGCCCGGTGATGCGTGGCGGCCGCGGAGGCAGCCGGGGCCAGCGCCATGGCGCCAGTGATAAGAGTGCCCGCTAGAACGAGACCGGAAAAAACACGCCGATGTCCCCCCATGAGTTCCCCTCCCCTGGGACTGGCCGGGCCGTTCCCGGCCACATCAGAACGCTAGCGAGGCGGGACAATCCAGACAACCGGGCAAGGCAATAGAATTCCGTCGCCCCGCGGCCACAGACACGAACCAACCAGGCAACGAGTTCCGCCGCAGAAAAGGATCCACCCGCGCCTGACCAGGCCCTGCCCGTCCGCCTCAAGGCTGACGCTCGCAAGGTCCGCCTGCTGAGCTAACTCAGGCCCCCCGCGCAGAGGTGATAGAAGCGCTTGTCTCGCAGGATCCGGCTCTTGGCGCGAGAGCCAGGACTGCCCGGTTGGCGTGGTTCGATCCTTGCCTGTGGCCGACAGCAAACGGCATGATCAGGCCGGGCAGGTGCATGGTTTTCGCTGTTCTCGTGTTCCGGCAGGTCAGCCCGGCAGCAATGTGGCCCTAAAAGCACCCCTACAGTGACCCTTACGACGTGGTGCGCAGTTGGTTGATCCGGTACGAGATGTGATCATCTCGGCGCGTCGGTCCCGGGATGGCAGACGGCCGCACAAGATCATGAATCGGTGTCTAAGCGATCATGGGCTCGTGCGGCCTTGAGTCATTGTGCCTTCACCGGGATCTCCCGTCATCACCTGGGCCAGGTGGCGGCCGAGCTGGCCGGCCCGTGGATGGCGCGCCGGGAGTCTGACCTGCACCGGCGCCGCGGCCAGGAGCGCCGCCGCGCGGAAGGCGCCGGGCGCCGCCACGAGCTGGTGTTCACCGACCGGGTGCTGGTCACGCTGGCGGTGCTGCGGCTGCAGGTCCCGCACGCCGCGCTGGCGGTGATGTACGGCGTACACCCGCTCGACGGTGACCCGCGCCGTCGCGACCAATCACCCGCCGTCGCCGCCCTCGCCGTCCGGGTAGACGGACTGCGCCGCCGCATCGAGACCCTCGCCACCAATGTCGACGACCTCACCAGCACGCAGCAAGAACACGCGACGTGCTGGACGGCATCGCCGAGCTTCGGCACCAGGTCGAGCAGATCCTCGCCATCCTCGGCGACGATGACGAGCCCTCGCCGGGTGAGTGGTTCTGGCTCACCATGACCGGCCAGCAGCGCATCGAGCGCCTCAGCGAACTGTCCGACTGGGTCGAAACCGTCCTCCGCACCCAGTACCCCGGCTACCTCGCCGGCCAGATCAGGCCCTGCTGGCCGAATCACCCCGAAGCTACGTGGGAACTGACCTGGCTTTACCAGCTCTGGACCCGCGCCTACCTCACCAGCCGCCCAGCCCCGAAAGACGCCGCAGACTGGCACGACCGCTGGACCCCAGGAGTAACCCGCCGCCTCAGCCAGATCATGAGCCAGTGCGAAGAAACCTGCCAGCGCCAGCCCAGCCCAGAAGTACTCAGCGAGGCGTGACGCCGAGTTTGCGCTCCACGCGAATTAAGATCAGTCATCGGAGAACTCACGCCGCGTGCCTTTAAGACGCAGAGAGACTTCGCACCGAATCGCAAGTCGACGCTCCCCCTGACGAAGATGGCCCCGGGCTGAGGGCATGGCCCGTTTGCGCTCATGCCGAAAGCAGTGCGTCTCCGAGTGCGTATAAGAATGCCGAACAATGCATAGACCTGCATGACTCCGGCGCGAGCGCAATTCGCTCCAGCGCTTGGCTGGGAAGTTATCAGCGCTGCCAGATCGCCGAATAGGAATGCCTAGTGGTTAGTAGGTTATTGGCACTGGGTGAGAGCAGATCATCCTTTATGCGCGTGTGGATAGCGGATTGTTACGCAAGGTGGCTCGCGTCTTCCGGTATCGCTCGTCCTGGCAAAGCGACGCGATTGTTGCTGGGTAGAATTTCGGGTCAGGCGGCTGTCCATTTACTGGATCACCCTGTTGCCGTCAACTATCCGGACCCGCGCGCTACTGTCGTCGCTGGTGGTGGCTACGGGGCGTCCCGGTTGAACGCCGGTGCCCGCGCGAGGCCGTCGTGGTCCTGGGTGGGAGATCTCGGTGCCGGTGGTGGCGACGAGCGCCCGCGGGTCACTGCTCGCCACGGTGCCTGGGTAAACGGCGTGAAATATGCCGCTGATGCTGTGTTGCAGCGGCGGGGAGGGTTGGCGGATCCTGAGTTCGGCTCGCCACGGGGCGCCTGCCTGTGCGTCGGCGGTCACCGCCGCGAGGCGTTCGGGCGCGAATGCTAGTGCCTCGGCCGCGGCCTGTTCCCAAGAGGCCAGGATCGTAAGCTCCTCGGGGGCCAGCGTGGCCTGGGGCGGTGTGCCCGGTGGTGAGTGCTGTGACCTGGTGCCGGTGCTGGCGGCCCGGACCTGCTGGATGCTCACGTCGGAGAATTGTCTGCCGGTGGCGCCGGGCGGGCGGCCATCGAAGCTGCGCCGGGTCGCCGGGACGATGCTCGCTGAGAGCAGGATGCCTTGTGCGCCGGGTTCCAGCGAGATCTCGCGTGTCTGCTGGCCGGGGCTCTTCCACAGGGCGACCACGGGCGAGGGGTTTTGCCCGGGCAGTGCGGAGCGGTGCGCCATGCCGAAAGAGGTCAGCGTCAGCACGGCTGAGCCGGGGTCGTCGGCCAGGACGCTGGCGTACCGGGCGGCCCACCGGAAGTTGAGCTGGGGGCCGTCGAGCAGGGGGGTCACGACGATCATCGGGCCGACGGAGCGGATGACATGGGCCACGTCGTCGGTCTGGGCGAGGTCCTCGCACACTAGTGAGGCGAGCGTGACCCCATCGCCGAACTCGACGAACTGGACTGATCTGGGCGGTACCTCGATCGCCTCCCACCAGCGGGTGTGCGGATGCAACGCGCCGCCCAGGTGATATTGGCGGATCTGGGTGTCATCCAGGGACCACCGGTGGTGCTTGCTTTGGCGGACATGCATCCACTGGCCGCCGGTAGACACGCCGATGTGCACCCAGTTGTGCGGGAATTGCCCAGGCTGTGCCGGGCGCTCCCGGATCCCGGTGATCAGGCCGGTCACTCCGTGACGGTCCAGGAGCGTCTCCAGGTCCTCGATCTCGGTGTCCTCGACGGCGCTTTCTGGCAGGACGACGACATCGACGGCGCTGGCCCTGTCCCGGGCCGTGGCAAGCATCCGGTCCACCAGGTCCAGATCGAGCCGTTCGGAGGGCGCGAACTCGAAGAAGCCGAAGGGGTCGTTGGCCAGCCGCTGCAGCGGCCCCAGGACCGGCCGGAAGTCTGAGGCTCGTATCCGCAGCGGCCACGGCAGGAGCAGGTAGTTCACCCGCTCGCCGGATGGCTGGGTGCCCAGGTCGCGGGCGGGCGCTTGGTGCCACCGGGCTTCGACGCCGGGACCGAGCACGCAGGCATTGCGGGACAGCGCGCGCACCGAGCTGCCGGCGGTGGGCGTGCGGACCTTGGGCAGCACCCGGATCAGGTGCGCCGGGATGCGGGCCAGGGAGCCCGTCCTGGCCAGCAACTCCCGGCCACGAGCCCGGTAGAGCAGACCGTCGGCGCTAGAGGCGTCCAGGGCAGCGACGCCCAGCCCGGCGCACGCTTCGTCCGCGATCGCGTGCAGGGTCAGCAGCGCCTCACACAACCGCCAGTCGCGAGCCTGGGTGAGATCGTTGAGCGGGCTCCCGGCCCGGTCGCGCAGGACCGCCCACTCGCGGGCCAGCAGGCCCGGGAGCGCTTGGTTCCGGTCCGCGGCCCAGGAGCTCCACCGCCGGGCCGCACCGGCGACCGCGCCAGGCCAGTCCGGAAAGCTGGCGGGTGGCCAGGTCAAGCCGGCGGGCGGGGACAAGGCGAAGCGGTACGCCTGGGAGCGCTGCAGGATCACCTCGGTCAGCGCGAACACATCCGGGGGCCAGTCGAGCAGCTCGTCGCCGATCTCGGTGCCCGACGTCGCCTGCCACACCGACGCCAGCGTTTGAGCTTTCGGGGCGTGGCCCCAGCCGGGACTGGCGCGGGTGACCGTCGGTGCGGCCGGGCATACTAGGACAGTGGGCATGGTTGCTCCCTCAGGCGTGGCCGGTGCAGTCCCGGCGGGTAGCTGGTATTGATCTCGGCTGCCGCGCCGCGCCCGGGGCGGGGCGTGGTGAGTGGTGGCGGGCCTCGGCGGCCAGGCCCAGAACCAGGACGACTGTGAGGGCGGGCACCAGGAAGACCGGCGCCATGATGGCGCCCATGAAGACCAAGCCCAGGGCGGCCAGGGCGGTTGCTAGCCGCCATGCCCGGACCCCCGCGGTCATGCTGCGGGAGGGGAGCGCGGCGCTGGCCAGCAGGTAGACACTAACGCCCCCGTAAAGCGCCGCCCGGGGCCCGTCGCCGATGGTGCCGCCGCCGTGGGCGGCCAGGATCGCGATGTGCAGCCCGGCGCTGGCCGCGGCGATGCCCGCCACGATGGGCAGGTTGGCCACGGTGAAGCGGGCGATGGACCTGGGCCCGCCGAGGGCCTGGCAGTCTGCGGCGGTCAGCCACGCCCACCACAGCGCGGCGAGCGTCAGCAGCGCCGCGGCGAGCACAACGGCGAGCGGGAGGCTCCAGGGCCGCAGGGCGGCGGCGCTGATCAGCCGGGCGACCGACTCGCCGAGCACGATCAGCACGAACAGCTGGAACCGGTCGGCCAGGTGGGAGGGGTTGATCGGGACCCAGCGGCCGGGCGCCAGCATCGCCAGGGCCCCGGCCGCGTCGGCGAGCAGCGCAGCGGCCCAGAACGCATACCGCAGCGGGCCGCCCACCGCGAGCGAGGCCAGCCACAAGATCCCGCCCGCGCCGAAGAACGCCAGATAGCGGCCATACAAGGCCCTGGTAGCGGGCAGATAGTGGCGGGCCCGGGCATACAGGGCCAGCTGCAGCCCGCGCAGGCAGCAGAAGGCGATAACGAAACCCGTAGTGTCGCCGGACAGCGCGCGCGGGGCGCTGGCCCCCAGCGCGACGCACAGCAGCAGCGCGGTCAGGAACGCCCCGCGGTGTGCGATGTCCCCGGACTCGTGCCGGTCGGCGTAGAACGTGAACATCACCCACAGCCACCAGATCGGGGTGAACAGCACCGCGAACCGGGCCAGCTCGCCCAGGGCAGGATGGTCTTGGAGGGCGCCGGCCAGCTGGCCGACCGCCCCGGCGAACACCAGGTCGAAGAACAGCTCAACCCAGCTGGCACTGCGCCCATCCCGGTGGTGGCCATTCGCGGTGCGCAATCGGGGTGGGCTGACCTGCACCGCCCGGAGCCCGGCATGGCCCCGGACGCTGGCCAGCAAGGCTGGCCGAGACAGCAGGCTGGCCCTTTGGGCCATCGGCTCAGAAACGGCCGTGCGAACTGCGGCTGACATGGGAGATCCTTTCGCCCAGGGGCAGGGCCGGTGCGCGGGCCTGCCGAGATCGGCGGGTGCGCGTCAGGAGCTGCAGGCGCCCAGCAGAGCCGGCACCCGCGGTCCAAGCCGTGCAGCCTGGGCCCGGAGTGCTCGCAATGCTCTGGCCGCGTCCGCCGCCCGGCGCGGGCCCGGGCGGCACGCCGGGCATCGTGGCGCAGGTCGGCCATGCGGGCCTGCGCTAGGTAGTACGAGATGGTGTGGTGCATAGCGGTCTTCTTCGTGTTGGCCTAGTAGCCATTGGTACCGAGGATGCGGCCGGCCGGCCGGCTGTCGCTTCGCCCGTTAGGGCCAACCTTGTGTGGGCGCGGCAGATGGCCCGAACGGGCCAGGCTCAGACCAGCCCGGTCCGCACGCCCCAGGCTGCGGCCGCCGCCCGGGAGGACAGGTTGAGCTTGCGCAGGATGTTGGCCAGGTGCCGGTGGACCGTGTGCTCGCTCAGGAAAAGCCGCTGGGCGATCTCCTGGTTGCTCAGTCCCTGCGCGACGAGCTTGAGCACGTCGAGCTCCCGGGGCGTCAGCGCTATCGCGGCCTCACCTGGTACCGCCATCCGCGGCTGCCCGGCCGCTGCGTCCTTAGCGCCGAGCGCGGTGAGCACCTGGGCCGGGTCGAGGGTGCGGCCTGCGGCGTATTCGTCCTCGAAGGCGTCGGCGCCCATCGCGATGCGCAGCCGCTGGCGGTCAAGGTCGGCCAGCCGACCTTCCAGCGGCTCGATGGCCGTGCCCAGATCCGCGAAGGTCTGGTCGGCCGCGCCGTGCAGCCGGGCGGACCAGCCCGGATCGGCCCGGCCGCGGCTGGTCAGGGCCACGCCGATCAGCGCATAGGCGATGTGCCGCTTCACCCCCGTGCGCATGGCCACCTCGAGTGTTTCCGCGAACAGAGCCTCGGCGGCGCCCAGCGAGTTGCACAGGTACTCAGCCAGGCCAAAGTTGGAAGCCGCGAAGGGGATGCCGTAGCGGTTGTTGAGCGCGCGGGCGATGTTAAGCGCCTCGGCCAGGTGGCGGCGAGCGGCCTCCAGGTCGCCCGCCGACAGCTCGGCGTTGCCGAGGTTGGCGAGCAACTGGCCCACCGCGCGCTGGTCACCGGTTTGGCGGTAGAGCTGCAGCGACCGGAGGTAGTCGCGGGCCGCACCCGCATGGTCCCCCTGAAAGTTGGTGGCGTATGCCCTGGCGGAATGCAGGCGGGCGGCCAGGTGGGGGTCCCCGAGGCGGCGGGCCAGGTCCTGGCCCTGCTCGATGAGCGGCAGCGCGTCGCCGGGCTTCCCTTGGTGAAGCAGGATCCAGGCTCGCTGATGCAGCAGGTCGGCGACCAGGTAGTCCTCCCCGGCCGGGGCGGCAATGGCGAGCGCCTCCTGGCAGTAGCCCTCGGCGGCGGCGTAGCTGCCCGCCCGCTCGGCGAGGGTGGCCGCCGCGGCCAGCGCCCGGGCGCGCGCCAGCGTCGCCCTCTGGGCGCCCGGCACGTCAAGCAGCGCGCGCAGCGCGTCTGCCGCTTCGGCGGCGTGCCCGCGAGCCGACCAGAACACCAGAAGGGAGGCGGCCAGCCGCAGGCCCGGGTCGGGGTCGGGCTGGGTCAGGCTGAAGGCGATCGCGGCCCGCAGGTTGCCCAGCTCGGCATCCAGGCGGTCCATCCACTGCATCTGATCGTGCGCTATCAGCTGGGGGGCGGCCGCCTCGGCCAGGGCCAGGTAGTAGTCGCGGTGGACGGTCCGGGCAGTGTCGGCTACCGCCGGGCCCTGCGCGTCCAACTGCCCGGCCGCGTACCGCCGGACGGTTTCCAGCAGCCGGTACCGGCCCGGGCCGGCCCCGGCGTCGTCGAACTGGACCAGGCTCTTGTCCACCAGCGCACCCAGATGCCCGGCGACCTCGCCCGCGGGCACGTCCGGGTCTGCGGCGACCGCCTCGGCGGCAGCCAGGCCGAACCCCCCGGCGAACACCGACAGCCAGGCCAGCACCACCCGCTCCGGGCTGGTCAGCAGCTCCCAGGACCAATCGACCATGGCCCGTAGCGTCTGCTGCCGCGGCAGTGCCGCGCGCGATCCGCCGGTCAGCAGCGCGAACCGCTCATCGAGGCGGGCGTCCAGTTCGGCCGCGGGCATCACCCGCAGCCGGGCCGCGGCCAGCTCGATGGCCAGCGGGATGCCATCGAGCCGCCGGCAGATCCGCCCGGCCACCTGCGCGGAGGGCTCGTCCCCGGCCAGCGGCACCCCCTGCGCGGCGGCGCGGTCGGTGAACAGCCGCACCGCCTCGCTGGCCCGGATCGCCCCAGGGTCGTCGCCGTCGGCCGGGGTGCGCAGCGACGGCACCCGGTACACCCGCTCCCCGTCGATCCCCAGCGGCTCCCGGCTGGTCGCCAGCAGTGCCAGGTTCGGACAACCCCGCAACAGCGCGTCGGCCAGCTTGGCGCAGGGCCCGATCACGTGCTCGCAGTTGTCCAGCAGTACCAGCAGGCTCTGCCCGCCCACCGCGCCCACCAGCGTGTCCAGCACCGGGCGGCCGGGCTCCTGCCGCACGCCCAGCACATCAGCCACCGCCACCGCCACCATGTCCGGGTCGGTCAGCGGGGCCAGGTCAGCAAACCACACCCCGTCCCCGGCGCCATCGGCCAGCCCAGCCGCCACCTGCACGGCAAGCCGGGTCTTGCCCGCCCCGCCGGTGCCGGTCAGCGTCACCAGCCGCCAGCCTCCCACCAGACGGCGCACCTCGGCCAACTCCGCATCCCGGCCGATAAAGCTCGACACCTGCGCGGGCAGGTTATTCAGCGTCTGCGTGGCCACAAGCTCTGGCTTCCCGTCGATTTCCTGCCAACCGCACCGGCCAGAAAGCCACCGGCCTCCACAACCGGGCAGCGCAAACATCATACGTCCGCCGCTCACCGGAATGATCGCCAAGATCGCTGAGGAGACACCCCAGAACATCCGGAGCCGATTCACGGGCGTACCCACCATAGGCTGGGCGCAGGCCGGCGCCCAGCACTTCCGACGGCATCAGCGTGCCCAGCACAGATCAACCCGATAGGCACTGTCGCGGGCGGCATAGCCAGATCTACATTGGCCGCGCCGATCGGCGGTTCGCGAGTGACCTTCCGGGATCGCTCCCGGTGATCTGCGCCTGTGCCGTCGCCCGGCCGGCGTCCGGCGGCCGGGCGGCGGCTTCCCGGCTGTCCTATCGGGCGGCGCCGGCAATGTAGGCGGCGACTATGTAGGTGGCGTGCCGGTCGAGCGACGCCCGGGCACGGTCGTGGCGCATGGTGGTCCGCGGGTCGGCGTGCGAGGCGGCCTCCTGTACGTCCCGCAGCGGTACGCCGGCGTCGAGCGCGGCGGTGATGAATGCGTGCCGGAGCGTGTGCGGCCCGGCCGGCTTGGTGATCCCGGCGCGGCGGGCTACGCGGCGGACGATCCGCCCGGCGCCGTGCCGGTCCAGACGATGCCCGTTCACGGTGAGGAAGACCGGTCCTTCGCAGCGCTCGCCGATGGCCAGGTCGATGGCCCGCGCGGTCCGCGGCGCGAGCGGGATGGTGTCGACCTTGCCGCCTTTGCGGGTGATGACCGGGGTCCGGTGGCCGCGCTCGACGCCGAGGGCCTCGATGTTCGCGCCGGCGGCCTCGGAGACTCGCAGGCCGTTGATGGCCAGCAGGGAGATCAGGGCATGCCCGGCGGCCGGGCCGGGCCCGGCGGCGACCAGCAGTGCGCCGATCTCATTGCGGTCCAGGCCGGTTGCGCGCGACTCGTAGTCCAGGCGCGGCCGGCGGACATGCACTGCCGGGGAATGATCCAGCAGTTCCTCCTCGACGGCGTACCGGTAGAACCCCGCTACCGTGCACAGCCGCCGGGTGATGGTGGCCCGGGCGCGGCCGTGGGCCTCGAGGTCGCGGGCGATGCACTCAATGTCGGCGCGGCGGACGCTGAACAGGCGCAGATGATGCTGGTGGCACCAGCTGGCGAACTGGCGCAGGTCCAGTCCGTACGCTTCACGGGTAAGGCCGCTGTAACCGGCCAGGAAACCGGCTAACGCGAGCCGCTCGGTGTTGCTGAACACCGGCGCAGCAGGCATCAGGGCAGTAGATGGGATCGTGGTAGCCATCGGGCACCTCCGGGATCGGGCTGAGACCCGGAGGCTGGGCCGGTCAGGCCCCAGCGGATGACGAGAATTCCACGGTAAGACGACTGTGACGGTTACACCAGGTCACGACAATGACGGCGCCACGAAACCCGTTTCCTCACCCGATGGCGCGCCCGAGCGATTATGAATTGCGAACAGCGCGGTCAAAATGCACCATCATCTGGGTGCATATCTGCCGGTTCGGGGTGATCATGGGCGGCACTGATCTCGTGCTGCGGTCCGCGCCAGCCCCTGCGCTGGGCGCGGACCAAGTGCCAGACATGTCCAGCGGCTGCCATGTCGGTGCGGCGCATGGACGGATCGCGTCGCATAGTTGCGTCGCCCGAATTCAGTGCAACGGGGGCCGCCCCGCTTCTGAGACGCTCTGCGGCCGGGCGGTTCAGCGTAGGCCCGGTACCGCCCAGGCTTGCCTGTCACAGCCGTGGAGAATACCGAAGCGATCTTGGGAAGCGCGCCGGAACTGTCACTGGCGTACGGTTGAGAGGGCCGACTATGGGCGGGTGTGTATGGAGACCGGCGCGCATCTTCCGGGTGAACCCACTGTGCCCGGCGGGGAGCGGGCAGACGCAGGCGTTCCGGCGGCTGCGGCGCTCGCACCGACCAATACTTTGCTGCTAGATCGTGAGCTGGAGCGCGGTCAGATCGACCGCGTCCTTGAGGCGGCGCGGCGGGGCCGCAGCGCCGCCCTGGTGCTTCACGGCGAGCCGGGTACCGGCAAGACCACGCTCCTTGACTACGCGGTCGAGTCGGGCGGGGACTTCGAAGTCGTCCGCTTGCTGGGGATCGAGTCGGAGACCGAGTTTGGTTTCGCGGCGCTGCATCAGCTCTTGCTGCCGTTTTTGGGCGGGCTCAGGTCTCTTCCGGCACCGCAGCGGGACGCTCTGGCCGGGGCGCTCGGTCTTCGCCGTGCGGATTCGCCGGACCGCTTTCTCGTCCGAGCAGGGTTCCCTCCTCGCCCAGGATCGCGAACCATCGACGGTCACTCTCATGACTGCACCTCCAATTAGATCTTCTGCGTCGATCATGGCGACAGATTGCCGAGAAGACAGTTACGTCTTCGACAGTGATTGATCGACGTGGAGGTGGGAGCTTCCTCGGCAGCGCTATGAGGCTGGCCTGCGGCCGCGGTGCGGCATGGTCGGCCGGCTCAGGCTGATGGTGCGAAGTTCACCCGAGGCGCCGAAGCTTGATGACTTTGGAGAGCGGGGCCTTCGACGGTCACCTGAGCGGCACTCGTGAAACCTCGACTACGACGTCCTCGAGCCCGCTAGTGCGAAGGAAGCTCTGGTCGGACGGGACGTGATCCTCGTGAAGAAGCGGACCGGTTCACATTGACCCCGAAGGCAACAACTCCAACCGCTACGGCTCGTGTCTTTCGAATCGGCTCAGAGCATTCGCGGTGGCATAGCGCGTTCTGATGGCGTCATGTCGGACGGATTCGGTCATCACGGCTGGGATGGTGGGATCGGATGCCTGGCCACGAACTCACGGACGCGCCGAAGCATGTTGGTTCCGCTGTCCGGTTCCAGAAGGTCGAGCGCGCCGTGCGCAGCGTTGTTTCGGTCCACCCCTGGGCCACTCAGACGGGTCATCGTTCGTTGGCTGATCTTCTTGTGCCTGTACAGCCCGTCGATGTAGCGGTTGAGCTTGCCGTCCTTCCTGTCCTCGGGGACGACGTCGTCGAGCTCATGTGCCACGCAAAGTTCATAGAGGTGCTTCTCCGCTAGTTCGCGGTTGGATAGAACACGCCGGTCAGGTCCTCCGAGAGTTGCCACAGCCGCTGTGCGATGTCCGGGTCGGCGGCGGCGGGGTCCGGGCGGACCGTCGTGGGGTATCCGCGCCGCTCCTGCCGGCCGTCGGGGCCGAAGAACTGTCCGCCCTCGACGGTCGGCGCGGTGGCTGCGTACAGATGGGGCAAGGCGCCCATCGCCGCGTCCTGGGCCAGGAGCCCGCGGGCGAGCGTGACGAAGGTCCGCAGCAGTCCGGTCGGGCCGGTCGTCTGCAGGTTCGTGGCCGAGAACCCAGGATGGGCGAGCAGGCTGCGTACCGGACTGCGGGCGGCACGCAGCCGCCGGTCGAGTTCCAGTGCGAAGACGACGTTGGCGAACTTCGACTGGCGGTAGAACCGCATCGGCGCGTACGTCCGGACGCCGGTGAGGTCATCGAAGTTGATCCGGGCACCGCGGTGCAGGTCCGAGGTGACGGTCACGACGCGCGGGTCGTGTCTCGTCTGTAGTTGGTCCAGCAGGAGGCCGGTCAAGGCGAAGTGGCCGAGATGGTTACTGGCGAACTGCAGTTCCTGCCCATCCCGGTTCCGTGTGTGGGGCGGCCCCATCACACCGGCGTTGTTGATCAGAACGTCCACCTGTAGCGCGCTGTCCTGCATGCCGGCGGCGAACGCTGTGACCGAGTCGAGGTCTGCCAGGTCCAGGCGACGTAGCTCCAGCCGAGCGCCGGGCTGCGCAGTGCTGATCTCGGCGACAGCCCGGCGTCCTTTGGTTTCGTCGCGGACCGCTAGCACGACGTGTGCGCCGTGCCGGGCGAGTTCCCTCGTGGTGGCCAGGCCGAGGCCGCTGTTCGCGCCGGTGACGACGATGGTGCGGCCGGTCAGATCGGGAATGCTGTCCGCAGTCCACTTGCTGTCTGTCATGTCATGTTCAGGTGGTGTCACTGGGCGCGGTAGGGATGCTCTGCGCCGTCGCGTTTGGTGTAGATGTCCCAGTAGGTCTGGGCGATGGTGTCGGCCTGGGTCTCCGGCCCGCCGGAGCCGATCCAGGCGAAGATCGGTACGTGCGCGGCGTACACGCCTGTGCCGGTGAGCATCTGGTTGAGTTTCAGGACCCAGGCCCGCAATGCGGCGGTGGCGACGGCGATGTTGCCGAACTCGGGCGGCCCGGCGAGTGGTTCGAGCGAGGATCCGCCAGTGGTGAACAGGAGTGTGCCGGCGTCGTTGGCGATCATGTCGGGCAGCACCTGCTGTGCGGCGGTGAGACCGCCGTACAGGTAGTAGTCCAGCTCAGGCTGGAGGTTGTCCACGGTCGCGTCCAGCGCAGCGATCATGGTCTCGGTCGCCATCTTTGGCGCGGGGGAGTACTCCAGTACGTCGACGCGGCCGAAGCGCTCCTTGATGCGGGCGAATGCGGCGGTCAGGGACGGCCGGTCGGTGACGTCGGCGGTGAATCCGGCGGCGTCGATCCCGGCGTCGCCGAGTTCTCCGGCGAGGACGTCCAGCTTCTCCTGGTTCCGTGCCACGAGGGCGACGGAGAAGCCGTTGCGGCCGAACACCTTGGCGATGGACAGGCCGAGACCTTGGCCGGCTCCGACGATGGCGATGGTTGGCATGAAAGGCCCTTTCTGGCGAGCAGGTTGATGGTGGCGAGTTGAAACGGTGGACGGGACGCGGAGAAGGCTGGTCAGAAAGTGATGACGAGCTTTCCGCGGGCGTGGCCGGACTCGGCGCGGGCGTGGGCCGCGCCGATCTGGTCCAGCGGGTAGGTGACTTCGACGTGCGGGACATAGGCTCCGGAAGCGCCCAGGGCCGCGGCCTCTACGAGCGTCTCCGGCGTGGCATGGTCGGGCGCGGTCGAGAGCCGGGCACCGTACTCGTGGGCAGTGGGGTCGGCGATCGTGACGACGTCGCCGGGATCCGGTGCGATCTTGACGAGGTCGGGCAGGAGCGGCGCCGGCGACGTCGAGCACGGCGTCGACGCCCGCGGGGGCGAGTGCGCGCACGCGGTCGGCGAGACCGGGGCCATAGGTGGTCGGTGTGGCGCCGAGCGCGCGCAGGTACTCGTGGTTGGCTTCGCTGGCAGTGCCGATCACCGTGGCCCCGCGGGCGAGCGCCAACTGGACCACGGTGCTGCCGACTCCGCCGGAGGCACCCTCGACCAGGAGGGTGTTGCCGTCACCGACACCGAGCTGGCTCAGGACCCGGACCGCCGTCTCGGCGGCGACGCCGACGGCTGCCGCCTGTTCCATCGTCCACTCGTCCGGAACCGGGGCCCACTCGTAGAGCACGACGTACTCAGCCGTGGTGCCGATGCTCGAGTTGCCGAACACCCGGTCCCCGACGGCGACGCCGCTCACCCCGTCACCGACCTCGTCCACCACTCCGGCCGCGTCCCGGCCCGGGATCTTCGGGAACTCCAGCGGCATCATCTGCTGCAGGTAGCCCGCCCGGAGCTTCGTGTCGATCGGGTTCACACTGGCAGCCGCGACCCGGATCCGGACCTCTCCGGGACCGGCGTGCGGCTCGGGCACGTCCTCGACGGTCAGTACCGACGGGTCGCCGTACCGGCGATAGATCACCGCTCGCATCGCGGTAGATCTCCAAGTCCTCGAAGAAGTGGCCCGGTGACGACAAAGGTCCTTCCGGCCAGGTCCGGGATCCGGTCGGCCGTCCACTTGCTCTTAACCATAGGCCCAGGATGCCTCGGGTGGCACTGCGTGTCAAGCATGGCCACGTGTGACTTCAATGGCACGGTGTATGGTTGAGGCGTGGTTGATACGGAGACGACCCCGGCAGCGAGGCTGGCCGCGCGGAAACGCCAGTTTGTGCGTGACGAGCTGGCGGAGGCCGCGGTCAAGATGCTGGCGAGGCGCGGCTACGAAGAGACCACCGTCGATCAGATCGTCGCTGCCGCCGGAGTGTCGCGCCGGACGTTCTTCCGCTACTTCCAGTCCAAGGACGACGTCGTCGTCCACTTCCTCGCCAACGCGGGTGCCCAACTGTGCGCCGAGCTCCAGTCCCGGCCCGTCGGCGAACCGTCCGCGGTTGCGCTCCGGCACGCGCTGACGCCGTTCGTCCAGTTGAGCGTCGATCGGCCCGACGAGACGCTACACCTGAGCAAGTTGATGCTCGACACTCCAGCGGTACTGGGGCGTTTCCTCGAGCGGCTGACGCGCTGGCAGGCCGATATCGCCGACATCCTCGCCGAGCGCAGCGGCCTCGACCCGCGCGCCGATCTCCGCCCCACTCTCACCGCCGGGGTCGCGCTCACCGCGTTCCAGACAGCGTTTCGACGCTGGACTGACGGCAACGGCACCGAACACCTGTCCACCATCGTCGACGAAGCATTCGCAGTGATCGCGCCGGCACTCGATCAAGCAAGGACCACCAACTGAAGACGTGCACGCATCGGTCCTCCCGCGAGGCGGTTCCGCCTGCCCGTTCGACAGCCGTCCTACTCCTCGGCCGCCCTCAGCTCTGGCTAACAGAATTGACTAGTGCAGAGAATCCAGGATCGCCCCGGCCGTCATGACAACGAATGCATCCGGAAGGTCCGAGTCGTAGCGAAGCGCTTCGACGTGCATGAGGTACGTCTCGTGACACCGGGGGTCGCTGAGGATCAGTCGGGCAAGCCGGACCGAAGGGTTGTCCTCACTGCTGAGGCTGACAGGGCCAGCCCACCGTTGAGCTTGCCTGTGGTCGGGAACCCCGGCCGCGTTGATGACGCTGCGAAAGCTGAATCCGCGTTGTAGGGCGATGGTCGGAAGCGCGTAGTCAAGCAACTGGGGGGGGTGACTCGATAGGCGAGCCCGGCCCGTTCGCCAATGGTCCTGATCGACTTCCCGACTTCAGTTCGGGAGACTGGCCTACCCGAGCTTGTCGCAAATAGTGAACCGTGAGTTCTTCCGTCGAGATACCGGAGCAGCACGACGTAGACCTCGTCAGGTATCACGGCGTACTTCAGACGTGGTGAGCGGGTGCGACTGGAGGTGGTGACCGCTGGGCGGAAGTCGGCTGGTCCGCGAATCAGGCCAACGAACCGCTAGGAACTCCTGGTGACGGTGTCGCGGTTCAACGGGGCGATCACCTGACCGGTAGCGATGTCCCAGGCAGCGAACAGCGTGACCGGTAGCACCTGCGCGAAAATGCAACTCGAATAGCGTTACCATCGTTGGGTGACTGACTCTTTGAGCGAAGTGCGTCGACGCCCGGGCGGTCGTTCGGCTCGAGTGCGAAGCTCTGTGCTCGCTGCGGCGTTGGCGGTCCTCGTTGATGACGGTGTGGAGCGATTTTCGATCGCAGAGGTTGCGACTAGGGCCGGCGTCCACGAGACATCCATCTATCGCGGCTGGATCAGTCGCGAGCGCCTGATGATCGACGCGCTCATGGCGGCAGGCGAGGAGGTCCTCCCGATCCCGGACACGGGCTCGCTTCGCGATGATCTGATCCGGTTCGCCTCAAGCATCGTTGAGCTGCTTTCCTCGCCCTTAGGGCGTGCCCTGGATCATGCGTTCGCGGTAGCGACCGATGACCCTGCAATCGTCGACGCATGCACGGCATTCTTCGACAAGCGATTCGAGCTGGCGAGTTCCATCATTAGACGCGCGATTGAGCGTGGGGACGTTGCCGAGTGCGCCGACCCCGCCCTCGCTATCGAGCTGCTGGTGGCGCCGCTGCACTTCCGCTACCTGCTGAGCCACGCGCCGCTGAACGAAGAATTCGCAGAACAGCTCGCCGATCTGGTGATCAGCGGTCTGGCGGGCCGCGCTAGCCTCAACGCGTAATGCAGGCGCAGTTGCATTAGATCACGAGCATCGACTACCGTCGCCCAACGAAGACAGATGTCCGTTAGCGGCTGCGGAGGCTGTGATGGCTGGATTTTCGACGGCGGAGTGCGCCCCGATCTGGATCCCTGACGCGACGGCAGCCGAGGGTCTGGCCATCGAGCGTTTTGCTGCTCGGGTGAGTTCCGAGACCGGCCGATCGTTTGCCAGCTACGCGGAGCTGTGGGCGTGGTCGGTCGAGGACCTCGAGGGCTTCTGGGATGCCGTCTGGAAGTTCTTCGACGTGCGGGCCGACGGTCGGCCCAGCGCGGTCCTGGCAGAGGAAGCGATGCCCGGTGCCTCCTGGTTCCCGGGAGCGCGACTGAACTACGCCGAACATGTCCTGCGTCATGCGGACGATCCGGTCATGGCTGACCACGTCGCAGTCACGAGCGTTGCCGAGGACGGGTTCACGAGCACCCTCACCTGGTCCCAGCTAGGCGACCAGGTCGCAGCGCTGGCTCAATGGTTGCGAACGTCAGGCGTGCAGCCGGGGGTTCGTGTCGTCGGGTATCTGCCGAACAGCGTGCCTGCCCTGATCGCCTTCCTAGCAACCGCTTCGGTTGGTGCGGTGTGGTCCTGCTGTGCCCAGGACTACTCGGCCGCCGGCGCTGCCGACCGGTTCGCTCAACTAGAACCCGTCGTCCTGTTCGCCGCCGATGGATATGCCTGGAACGGCACCTGGCATGACAGGCGGGACGAGGTGGCGAAGCTCGAGCGAGCACTGCCCTCCCTTCGCACGACGGTCCACGTGCCTTCCGGCCTTCCTGCTGCGGCAACAGCCGGTGGCGAGCGAACGGTCACCTGGGATCAAACGCTCGCCACTCCGGCTGACCCTCAATTCGATCGGGTCGCGTTCGACGCGCCTCTCTGGGTCCTGTTCTCCTCGGGCACGACCGGCCTGCCCAAGGGAATCGTCCACGGCCATGGGGGAGTGGTTCTCGAGCACTGCAAGCTGTTGGGCCTCCACCTCGACCTCGGTCCAGATGACGCATTGTTCTGGTACACCACGACCAACTGGATGATGTGGAACGTCGTCGTCTCGGGTCTCCTCACCGGCGCTCAGATCGTTCTGTACGGCGGCAGTCCGTCATACCCAGAGACCGCCCGCCTCTGGCAGATCGCCGCGCAGCATCAGGTGACCGTCATGGGTGTGAGTCCCGGGTACCTCGCTGCATGTGCGAAGGCGAACCTGGCCCCAAGGGGCGGACTTCGACCTCCGCGTTCTTCGCACCCTCGGATCGACCGGCGCACCCCTTCTCGCGCCTGCCTACCACTGGGTCCGCGACCACATCGGACCCGGTGTCCAGCTCGCCTCGACTTCGGGTGGAACCGACATAGCCTCAGCCTTTGCGGGGAGTGCGCCCACGACCCCGGTGTGGCCGGGCGAGATCTCGGCGCCGAGCCTAGGTGTCGCGCTTGCAGCGTGGGACGGTGACGGGCAGCCCGTGTTCAACCAGGTCGGCGAGCTCGTGGTCACGCGCCCGATGCCGTCGATGCCCGTGTCCTTCTGGAACGACCCTGACGGCAGCCGTTACCGGGACGCCTACTTCTCGACGTATCCCGGCGTTTGGCGGCACGGCGATCTCATGACGGTCACGGATCGCGGGAGCGTCATCGTGTCAGGACGCTCGGATGTCACTCTCAACAGACACGGCGTGAGGTTGGGCAGCGCTGACATCTACCGCATCGTCGACGAGTTGCCAGAGGTTCGCGACTCACTGGTCATCGGCGCAGAACTTGCCGATGGCGGATATTGGCTGGCGCTGTTCGTCGTCCTCCTCGAGGGCGAGGAGCTCGATGGCGCTCTCACCGGCCGGATCACCAAAGCAATCGCTGAAGGCGCGTCCCCACGCCACGTCCCCGACGATGTCATCGCCGTTTCCGCGCTGCCGCACACGCGGACCGGGAAACGGCTCGAGCTGCCGGTCAAGCGGCTCATCCAGGGCCATGCTCTGGTTGATGTCGCCGCCCCGGACGCAGTCGACGATTTCGCGGCGTTGGCCCAGTTCACCCACTTTGCTCGGGTGCCGAGTAGATAGCGCGGGCGATCGAAGGGTGGCAAGCCCCGACTTCCTCACGCAGGAACTCCTGCGTACGACTGCGATCGCTTAACCGTCGGACCAGAAACTTGCCGCGTGCGGTGACGTCGACCCCGACGGCCCCTGGTGACTAGCGCCTCATCGAGTCCGGCGCCGATGGCGTCGAGTCGCTTGCGGGACATCCAGTTTTCCGAGGCAGGGGAGTGGCCATCGTCCAAGGACGAAGACGCCCCTACTGCGGGTCAACCCGTCACGACGGGGCTTGGCCGCGACGTCGTTTCCCCGCCTTCGGCCGGGACGCTGTCGCCGCGCAGAGGCGCTGACTTCACGACCACGGATGCGTCCTTTGACTAGATGTCACGGTGGCGCTGCCAGGGCGAGCGCCGGATTGTGCCGACACCCGCCCTGAGCAGGTTCGTCTAGTTGATGCCCCACATCTTCTTGAAAGCGTCCTGGTAACCCTTCGGGAACTCGGGGTCTTTCGTGTCGACGCCCGTCACGTTGTCTTTGGTGATGACGTAGGCGAGCGTGGCGTCTTTCCATGGATTGGTGGTGTCGCCGGTCAGCAGTCGCGCCACCTCATCGACCATGGCCCAACCCGCGACGCCGATCGGGTCGGTGACCCATGCGCCGGCGGCGCCGCCGGCGAGTGACTCCAGTTGCGCGGCGCTCGGAAGTGCACCGAAGATCTTGACGTCCGTTCGACCGGCTTGCTGGAGAGCGGAGTCCAGGCCGATCGCGAGCTGAGCCGCGTCGGCGACCACGTAGTTGATGTCGGGATGCTTCTGCAGGTCACTGATGACTGCTCCGACTCCCTTGCCGGCGAACACATCTCCAAAGGGATGCTCAGTAGTTCGTGGGTGCAGCCGTCGCACTGCTTGAGCTTCTGGCCGACTGCGTTGTCGACAACGCCCATGGCCTCCGCGAACTCCGGCACGGTGAGCTGAAGCACGTGCGCCTTGGCGTCAGCCGAGGCAGCGTCGTTGAGCAACTGGTCCGCGATCAGCTCCGCCATGTAGCTGGTCTGCGTCTCGTTGGTATACGTCGGGTAGACGCCGTCCATCGGCGAAGCCGAGGACCGGAAGGTGACCACGGGGATCGCGGCCGCCTTTGCTGCCTGCGCCATGGGCTGAATCTGTGCTGCGCTCAACGGGCCCCCGAGGATCGCGGCAGGGCCCGAAGCGATGGCGGAGGTCGCCGCGGACATCAGGGAGGGGGGGTCCGCGGGGTCGAATGTGAATACCGCGAGCTTCCATCCGAGCACTGCGGCGGCGGCCTTGATGCCGTCGCGTATCACCGCAGCCTGATCGGTGCCACTGAAGAGGAGGGCGACCGTCTTCCCCGTGGGGATGTGGCCCTTGACGGGTTCGGTGACGGACAGTGACGTTGGCTGCTGGAGAGATGCAGACAGCGCTTGGCCAGAAGCCTGCTTCCCGGTGCCAGCTGAAGCCTGGGGGTCACGAGAGCCGCAGCCTGCAACGAGCAGGGCTCCTATTGCGGCAATCGTCACCAGGCATGCCGATCGAAGGTGCTTCATGTGGTTCTCCCTTTGTAGGTGGCGACTTCGCCGTTGTGAGGTATGCGTCGGCGTCGACAGTCAGCGCCCTGTGGTGGCTCTGCGGCTTCGTCAGGTAGTGGTGCTCACGGCCGCGAGCAGGACGGATCCGTTGAAGAAGTGGGTCACCCACGCCTCAGCACCAGACAGTTGCAGGCCCTTGATCCCGGTGCCGATCACCAGCAGCGCGAGGACCGTGCCGACAACGTTGACGCGGGTCTGGACCTGCGTAGCGCCGAAGAAGACGGCAGCGATGGTGGGCAGGAGGTATCCCGGTCCGGTGACGGTTGACCCGATACCGACCTGGGCAGCCAGGCATACGCCGGCCAGCCCGGCAACCGCCGCTGATACGACCAAGGTCATGAACCTGACACGGCGAACGTCGATTCCGGCGAGCCGACTGGCCACGGGATTGCTCCCGACAGCAAGTGCGTAGCGGCCAGAAGGAGTTTGCTCCAACCAGACCCACGCCAGGAGCGCCAGGACCGCAAGGAGAACGATCAGATACGGCACCGGCCCGAAGCCGTCACGACCGAACTCAAGAAAACCTGGGGTGAAGCGACCGTAGAGCTGAGCGCCTTTGGTGACGAACTCGGTCACGCCGAGCACGACCGAGGATGTACCTAGGGTCACCACCAGGCTCTCGAGCTGCAGAACGGCGATCAGATATGCATTGACGAGGCCGCAGAGCACGGCTGCACTGATCGCGCACAACGCCAAGACGGCTTCGGGGTAGTTGGTCTCCTGGGAGAGCCACACGGTGAGCATTATGGACAAGCCAGCCACGGAGGCGAATGACAGGTCGAACATGCCCGCGGCCATTGGCACCAGCACACCGATAGCCAAGATGCCAGTGATGGCCACGGACGAAAGTTCGGTCCGGACGGTTACTTCGGTGAAGAAGAGCCCTGGCAGCCGCCAGCTGAAGAAGAGCACCAACGCCACCAGGAGGTAGACGCCGCTGTAGGCATGACTTCCCCCGAATCGTTTGTGCGGTTGTGGAGCGACGGTCTTGGTCGTCTGGGTGGTCAGTTCAGTCGCACTCATGCCGGGGCACCGGGTTTCTGTGAGAGAGCGAGCGTGTCGATCGCTTCGACGTTGAGGTCGGCTCCGGTCAGCTCGCCTACTTGTTGTCCGTGCGCCACCACGATGACCCGGTCGCAGAGGCTGGCGAGCTCCTCTGTGTCGGAGGAGCAGACGATGACGCCACACCCCGAGCCGGCCGCGCGGCGCACGAGGGCATAGATGAGGGCGCTGGCGCCGACATCGACTCCCTGCGTCGGCTCGTCGAGAAGCAGGACCGCAGTTGGCGACGTAGCCACCGCCCGACCATTACCTTCTGCTGATTTCCTCCGCTGAGTGTCAGGATCGGCGCCCTCGCCTTGGACTTGTCGACTGCGACGTTGTTCATCCAGATCTGGGAGTCAGCGGCCTCCGCTCGTGCGTTGAGGAGACCGAAGCGGCGGACCGAGACGAGGTCGGCGAGAGTCAGATTTGATGAGACGTCCAGGGCAGGTATGACGCCGTTGCGGAGCCGGTCGGCCGGCACGTAGCCCACACCCGCGCGTATCGATTCTCTGGGCCGCCCCGCCGGAATGGCGCGGCCAACACCTCGAGCCTGCCGCTACGACTGAGGTTGCCGCTCAGCGCGGGGGCGACCGACTCGCGCCCCGAGCCGTCAACACTCCGACGATCTCCCCGGCGCGCAGGCACAGGTCGAAGTCGGCAAGTACGCCGGCCCGAGCTGCTCGGCCTCGAGGACCACTGGTCCCGGCTCGGAGGTTCGGTCGGTCCCGTTGACTGCGTTCGAGCCGTGCGTTTCACCGACGATGAGTCTGACAAGTTCCCGGTGTGACAATCCGTCGGCCCGTCGGGACTCGATGACTCGGCCATTGCGGAGGACTGTGACGTCATCAGCGAGGTCGAGGACCTCGTTGAGGTGGTGGGTGACGTGCAGCACCCCGAGGCCCTGTGAGCTGAGGCGGCGAACTGCTTCGAACAAGATCGCCGCTTCATGCGCGGGCATCGCGGCCGTTGGCTCGTCCAGAACGACCACGGCCCGCCTGCCCGACCATTCCTGCAAGGCACGAGCGATGGCAACTCCGGTGCGCTGTGCAGCGCTCAGCTCGCCGACAGTCGCCGGACGTCGAAGGTGAACCCGAGCGAGCTGATCACAGATCGGGACCGGGCGCAGGCTTCGGACCAATCGATGGTGATGCCGCCTCGAGTCGGGTAACCGGTGCCGAGTGCGAGGTTGTCGACGGTGTTCAGCCGATCGACCAGACCAAGATCCTGGTGGACGAACCGAAGCCCGGCAGCATGGGCTGATCGGTGGCTTCCCAGATCAAGCGGGTTGCCGAACGCCGCCCCGACTGTTGGCTCATCAGGTTGGTGGAAGCCTGCCAAGACCTTGATGAGTGTCGACTTACCGGAACCGTTGTGACCGATGAGGCCATGCACGGTACCTGCGCGCACGGTCAGCGATACCTCGTCCAGCACCGTGACGCCGTTGAAGGTCTTGCTCACGTTCGCGAACACCAGGGCGGCGGTCTCGCTCAATGTCGTCTCCCTGGACTAGGGGCGGAAGGCCCGCGTTTCGGAGGACCCTAGGTCGCCCCACCTCTTAACGCAAGACCTACTGCGAAAACTGTTGCCAGGGCTATTGCGTTAACGGCCATCGTCATCTACCTTGATGCAAGAGGAACTGCGTTAACCTGGCTGACATGGAGGCGATCGCTGCGATGACACACACCGAGGGCCTCCACGGAAGCGACCACCGATGCGCCTACTGACCTACAGGCACCAGGGGATCCAACGCGTCGGGACGCTCGACACAGACGGCGTCGTGCACGGGCTGGAGCCCGGCACGACCTTGCTCGATCTGCTGCGAGCAGACGACGAGCTGGATGCGCACGTCAGCGGCTTGATCAGGGTCCCGGACCATGCCGTCGCGCTTGAGGCTGTCGAGGTGATGGCCCCATTGCAGCCCCCGTCGGTCCGCGACTGCCTCGGCTTCCTCGAGCACCTGCGCAACTGCGCGGCGCCAGTCGGACTGACCATCGATGAGCGGTATGAACAAGTCCCGGCCTTCTACTTCACCAACCCTGCGGTGATCGGGCCCTACGACGATGTCCCGATCTCACCCGGCTCGACACAGTTCGACTTCGAGCTCGAGGTTGCGGCCGTGATCGGCAAGGCCGGTCGCGACATCCCGCACAACCGCGCCGAGGAGCACATCGCCGGGTACACGATCCTGTGCGATTGGAGCGCACGCGACCTTCAGGTTCGAGAGCTTCCGTTGGGCGCCGGGCCCGCCAAGAGCAAGGACGGCGCCCTCACGCTCGGCCCAACTCTGGTCACGCCCGACGAGATCGAGGCCTTTCGCTCCGGCAAAGGCTTCGCGCTGGGGATGACGGCATCTGTGAACGGTCGTCAGATCAGCGCAGGCCGCTGGGACAGCATCGACTGGGACTTCGCAGACATGATCGCTTACACCTCGCGAGGCACCGAGCTGCGACCAGGCGACGTCATCGGTTCAGGGACGGTCCCCACCGGATGTCTCTTCGAGCACTACGTGTCGAGTCCAGCCGTGTTTCCGGGCTGGCTCCAGCCCGGCGACGAAGTGTCGCTCACGATCGAGGTCCTTGGAACAACGGTCCAGCGAGTGACAGCAGGGCCCACCCCGGTTCCGCTCAGCACCGGCTTCTGAACCGGACATCCGCAAAGCGACAGCAAGGAGTTCAACATCATGCCCACCACGACGACCGCAGTTGACGTCAGACTCGTCTCCGGACCGACATCGCCGGGCACCGTAGACGACTGGGAGCTCTACTTCGCACGGCGGGCGCTCGCGAAGCTGAAGTCTGCGCTCGGCAAGGAGCGGATCCTCGAGCTGTTCAAGCAGGACCTCGAGGCATCGAACGAGATCCTGGCGCAATGGGTCGCCGCATCCGACGGCACGGTCCAGCCGGCCCGCACCCACCTGAGCGTCCAGGGCCTCACGGCCACGGAGTTCTTGCAGTACGCCCAGAAGATCATGGCCGACGCCGACGAGCCGAGACTGTTCGCGTCCCATCCCGAGCACTTCGCCTTCACCAGCTCCGAGGGTGGCCGCGTGCGGGTCGTCGAGAACCTCGGGCACCTCATCTCGGACACCCACATCACCTTCGTCGACGAGTCGCAGGCGGTCGAGGAGCCCGCGGCCGACTACCCGCACCGGATGGTGGCCAACCTCGCGTTGCCTGACGGCACCCCGTTCGGCCACGCCCTCCACCAGTTCCGCGACACCGAGACCGGGTTCGACGCCTCACTGGCGATCTACTTCCCGTCCGCAGTGCCGGAGGAGTTCATCGAGAGCCACCGACGGCACCTTGCTGTCGAGTACGCCAACTGGTTCATCCACGCCGGCAACGCGCTGGGGCGGTCGTCCACCTCTGTCGTCCCGGTCGTCATCCCGGGCGTCGACGCCTAGTCGCGTCGGAAGCTCGAGGACGCCGGACATGACCGAGCAGACAGCATCCGATGTGGTGCCCACCGTCGTACGGGAGTACATCGAGAAGTACAGCAACTGGGGTAGGTGGGGCGAGGACGATCAGCTGGGGGCACTGAACTTCGTGGGGCCCGACCAGGTCCGCTCTGCAGCAGCCCTCGTGCGCACGGGCGAGGTGATCTCGATGAGCCTGCCCTACGACGCCCACGGCTGCCAGGTGGGCGGGCTCCGTCAGAATCCCCAGCTCATGGTGACCGCGACCGGCACCGACCATCTCGGCGGTGCCCAAGACGTCCTCGGACCTTACGGACCGGCCAGGGGGGTCGGGTACTCCGACGACGTCGTCATCCTGCCGACCCAGGCCGGAACTCAGTGGGATTCGCTCTCACACGTGTTCTTCGAGGGTCGGATGTACAACGGGTACAGCGCCGCCGAGGTGAGTAGTGCCGGTGCCGCTCGCAACGGAATCGAGCACGGCACCACCCGGCACGTGATGCGCGGGGTGCTCCTCGACGTGGCCCGCTGGGCGAAGGTGGACGCCCTCGAACCCGGCCACGCGATCACGGTGGACGAGCTCGAAGCGGTCGCGGCAGCCCAGAACGTCGCTGTTCGCTCGGGTGACGCAGTCATTGTCCGGACCGGCTTCCTCGGTGCGCGGCGCGGCCGTTGGGGCGACTATGCGGGCGGAGCGTCACCTGGCCTGTCGTTGTACACCGTGCCGTGGCTGTACGAGAACGAAGTCGCGGCCGTCGTCACTGACACGTGGGGCAACGAAGTCCGGCCGAACGAGATTGACTTCTTCCAGCCGCTGCACGTCGTCGCGCTGGTGCACATGGGGCTTGCTTTCGGGGAGATTTTCGATCTGGACGCGCTAGCTGAGCATTGCGCGGCTGACGGTGTCTACGAGTTCATGTTCGCTGCGCCACCGCTGCCGCTCACCGGCGCGTCCGGATCGCCGCTCAGTGCCGTCGCAATCAAGTAGCCCGTTCCCCTTCCGCTCATGGGCGTCGGCAACTTGGCATGCCGCGCTGACTGGTCGAGTTGCTAGGACCTCTTGAAGCGTCATGGGCGGCGGTGTGCAGCACCTTGGCGACGGGTCTTCACCTGCCTCCGGGACCCGGGCTCGATCGCACCAGGCCCGTCCGCGCCCGTCTGCGGGTCCGACCGCGTGACGCCATGCTCAGCGCTGTCTTCTGATCACACGCCTTGGCGACGACCGCGAGGCGCTGATAAGGTAGCCTTATGACGTTGGTGATGGAGTACCGCGATGCGCGTCGCGAGGAGGATGTCGCTCGTCTGCGACGCGTTCTCGCCCTGCGGGCGATGGTCGCGACCGGGATGTCGCAACGTCAGATCGCAGCCGCCGTAGGGATCACCCAGCCTGCTGTGAGTCAGCAGCTCAAATTCGCGAGAGACCTCGCGGAAGTTCACCCGCAACTGCTCCTCGATGCGGCGGCCCCCGTCCTCAAGGCGCTAGCCGAGGAGCGTGGCTACACGCGGCTCGCGGTCTTCGGTTCCGTCGGTCGTCGGCAAGCACGCGCGGACTCTGACATCGACCTGATCGTCGAGTCGCCGCCAGGTACGTCGTCGTTCGGGCTTCTGCAGTTCAAGCAGATGATTGAGGAGGTCCTCGGACGTGAGGTCGACCTGATCGACTACGGCGGCTTGAAGCCAAAAATCGATGACGACATCCGACGTGATGCGGTGCTTCTTTGATGGAGCGCAAGACGGCCAAGGAACTCATCCACATCAACGGATGGCTCAATCGTGTCGACGAGATCGTTGAGCGAGGCAAGACGGCCTACCTGGCCGACGGCCTGCTGCAGGAAGCCGGCGACTCCCTGATGATGAAGCTCGGCGAGGCCGCGAACCGATTGTCCGGGCTCGACGTGCTCGCGCCAGACGGCGTCGATTGGGCGCTCGCGGTCGCGAACCGGAACTTCCTGATCCATCTGTATGACGAGATCAACCGCGAGCTCACCTGGCTGACGCTCTCGCGCGATCTGCCCGATTGGAAGCGATCGCTCGAGACGCTGTTCGACGCGGCGGACGCAACGATCAGTGAAGAGTCCGACGGGGACTGAGCGAACCCGAGTGCCCGGTCGCGAGATTCGATCGCCCTCCATCAACCCTCCAAGAACAGCCGGAAGAGTCAGGAGTCCCACGGGTACAGTCGGAACCGTCAGCGAGGAATCCTCCTCATCAACACGCAGGATCCGGCTGCATCCCGCAACGTTCGGTGGTGGTCGGCAAGGTGCCGATCCAAACCAGAGGTCGCGGGTTCATGTAAGGAACTCCGGCGCTTGATCAGCGCGGGGTTCCAGGGTTGCATGAGCATCCCCGGCTGGTCCGGTAGGTGGCGACGATTTTGGTTCTGAGGCCGGTGCTTTGTCCCCCGGGCCTCGCGGATTTGATTGCCACTGCTGGCCTGGCCACGGATGACCCGCATCAGGGAAGTGGGCCAGCCCGGCTGATGGGCCTGGCCCGGTTGCAGCACATGAGTGGGAGCCGTTGCCGGGCTCTTGCACCCTGGGACCGTGGCCGATCGTGTTGCTGCCTGCTGTGCCGCCGGAACTGATGAGTCCGGACGATGCAGATAGGTGGTGGCTGGTGGAGCAGGAAGATGGGCGGCCGGTGCCGCGGCGCCTGGTCGGGATTGACCTGGGGATCGCCTCGCGGCACTCGGTGCGGGTACTGGAGGCTGACGGGCAGGTGGTGTGCCGTTCGTCGTGCGTGCCGACGGTGGCATCACTGACAGCGGTGGAGCGGGCCGCGCTGGACGGTGCGGCGGAAGGCACGCGGCTGGAGGTGGTGTTCGAGCCGACCGGCCCGGCGTGGATGCCGGTCGCGGTGTTCTTCGCCCGCCGGGGCCACGCGGTGTTCCGGGTGTCCTCGGCGAAGGCCGCGGACCTGCGCCGGTTCCTGCGCCGGCACGCGAAATCGAACGGGATCGACGCCGAGACGCTGGCACGGCTGCCGCTGGCCGACCCGCGCGGCCTGCAGCAGCTGGAGCTGCCCGGCCCGGCGGCTGCTGCGCTGGACCGGCGGGTCCGGGCGTGCGCCCGGCTGACCCGGGCGGCAAGCGAGCACAAGGTCCGGATCAAGGACCTGGTCCGGCAGCTGCTGCCGATGACCCCGCTGACCGGCGACCTCGGCAAGGCCGACCTGGCGGTGCTCGGAGCGTTATGCCGACCCGCGCGCGCTGCTGGCCGCCGGCGAAGCGGAGCTGACCAGGCTGATCACCACGACGTCCGAACAAGCAGCAGGGCCAGGAGCGGGCCGGGCAGTGGCTGGCCGCCGCGGCATCTGCCATCGAGCTCTACGGGGATCACCCGGCCGTGCCGTTTGAGGAGCTGGCCGCCGAGGTCGCCACCGAGGTCCGGCTGCTGAAAGCCATCCAGGCCGAGCTCGCCGTGCACGCCGCCGCCCGCGAACGGCACTACCTTCAGGCCGATCCCGGGCAGCTGGCCCGGTCGCTGCCCGGGTTCGCCGAGATCAGCGCCCCGGTCCTGGTCGCCGCCATGGGCCGGCCGGGCCGGTTCCGGGACGGCGCCCGGTTCAAGTCGTATGTGGGGCTGACGCCGCGGGCCAGCGAGACCGGGGAGACCGACCGCAAGGGCCAGCCGATGAGCAAGGCCGGGCCGTCGCTGCTGCGCTCGGCGTTCGTCCGCGCCGCGGACACCGGCCGCAAGCAGGACCCGCAGCTCGCGAAGATCTACCACCAGCAGATGACCGAGCGCGGCGCCACTCACCTGAAGGCTTCCTGCGTTGTCGCCAGCCACCTCGCCGAGCGGGCCTGGGCAACGATGAACCGCGGCACCCCGTACGTGATCTGCGACAACAACGGCCACCCGGTCACCCCGGCGCAGGCGAAGAAGATCATCGCCGAGCAGTGGACCGTCCCGGAGGAGGTCCGCAAGCGCCGCCGCAGCCGCAAGCTGGCGGGGAAGGCCCCTCAGGCGGCCTCAACCGGGCCGCACCGGCGAGGCGACCCTCCCCGTCCCCGATCGTCGCGGCGCCAGCGCCAGGACGTCAAGCCCGCCACCTGACACAACGCCCCCCCGCCAGTCCGGCCCGCCAGTCCCTGCCTGCCGGGCAGCCGGCCGCGGCATCACTCCTCATCCCGCGCACGGCAGCCGCCGCGCGGGCATGCCGCCCTGCCCGCATACCGCCACGAAAAGGATCACGAACATGCCCGAGCCTGCCATCGTCCTGGATCCCGGCCAGGCCGAGGACCTGCACCAGCTCCTCGATCACGCCGAGACCATCGCGCAATGGCTGCTGCACGCCGCCGATGAGATCCTCGATGACCTGGCCCAGACCGCCTACCCGGCCCACTTCCAGCCGCGCAGCGCCGTGTTCTGGCTCATCGAGGACCTCGTTCACACCCGGTACCGGCTGAGCAGAACCCTCCGCTCCGGGAACCTTCAGGCTGACGCTGCCCGGCGGACCGCGGCCCGCCGCGGCCAGGACGCCAGGCCCGTGACCAGACACCGGGCCCCCGCAACACTGCCGCCCGGCGGGCAGCCGCCGGGGCGGCCACCGGCATGCCCGGATGCCGCCGGAACTCAGCCTGCCGGCGGGACCTGGCCCGCCCGCCGCCGGCGTTCTGCACCGCTCGTGCCTGATGCCCGGCCGCCGCGACGGCGGTAAGCACGCTGCCGGCACGCCGGAGAGCAATAAGCCAGCGGCCGGCCAGGGCCGGGGATCGCGCGGGGCAGCCGCTGGCCGCATTCCGCGCACTCCCGCATCCGGATATCGTAACGCGCCACTAGCCGCCGGGCCGGCGAACACGGTGCCCCATGCATCCGGGAGCCCGACAGCGATCCCGATGGAAACCATTCCCGTCCCGTCCCGTGACAAGCCGGAAGAGCAGCCCGGACAGCCCGTCAGGTGATCACCCCCAGCCGCTAAGAAATCTGCGGCTTCCTCGTCCGCGGCCTTGACACAGGAGCCTCCATAGGGAATCAAATC
>CAVPUY010000010.1:0-434299 GCA_963709075.1 uncultured Actinomycetes bacterium | reverse complement strand
TGCAGATCATGTTCGGGGTCGGCGGCGAGCACGACCTTTCCGAGCGTGAGCTGCCGCACCTGGCCGGCTGGCGGGCCAGCCGTCCCGTGCGGGTCGGCAACGGGGCATGGAACCAGCGCCAGCTTGACGTGTATGGCGAGCTGCTCGGCGCCGCGCAACGGCTGTCCGAGCAGCTCGGCGAGCTCGACCCGATCACGCAGCAGTTCCTGGCCGCCGCAGCGGACACGGCCGCCAGCCGGTGGAACGAGAAAGACCAGGGCATCTGGGAAATCCGGGGCGAGCCACGGGATTTCCTGTATTCCAAGCTCATGTGCTGGATAGCGCTCGACCGGGCGATCGCCCTCGCCCCGCAGCTTGGTGCGGGAGACCGCGCTGAGGCGTGGGCCGGAGCCCGCGATGAGATCCGTGCGGCCATCCTTGAGCGCGGCTGGAATGACCAGGCCGGTGCCTTTACCCAGGCCTTCGGCAGCGAGGATCTTGACGCATCCAGCCTGATGCTGGCGACCACCGGCTTCCTGCCCGGAGATGACCCGCGGATCAAGGCGACCATCGACGCGACGGCCGCCCGGCTGACCGATGAGCGCGGCCTGGTGTATCGCTACCTGGCTCACGACGGCCTGCCGGGCGAGGAAGGAACCTTCCTGCTCTGCACGTTCTGGCTGGCGCACGTGCAGGCGCTGGCCGGGGAGGTGGACCAGGCCACCGCGACCTTCGAGCGCGCCATAGCGGCCATCAACGACGTGGGCCTGCTGGCCGAGGAAGTCGACCCGGGCAGCGGCGAGATGATCGGCAACTTCCCGCAGGCGTTCAGCCATATCGGGCTGATCAACGCCGCCTGGGCCATCAGCCAGGCCAAGGAACGTGCCGCGAACTCGCCAACGGCTGTCCCCGAGTGACCGTCGCGTACCGCGCCGCCGTCGAGGACAGCGGAGGCTAAAAGAACCGGCTGGCTCAGATCCGGGGATGGCCCGGACGCGGGTCATCCCCTGCAAGGTGCCGCGGGCCAGTCGTGTTATCAGGATTTCATGACACTGCTCGACCTGACGGTCGTCAATATCGCGGTGCGACATGATCGCCGCGCTGGAGCGGCATTTCCTGTCAGGCGAGAGCCGACGGCGACGATCAGTCAATCCCGAGCTGCTTGCGCCGCAGCGCAACGACTGTCGCGAGAACATCCAACGGCTGGGCGTCGGCTGGCGGCGAGGGAGTTAGCTGGGTCTCGACGGCCGCGATCAGGCGCCAGCCCATTTGCTGGCTGAGGTCCGGGTTCATGTGCCGGTACCCCTTTAGGTAGTCTTCAGCGTCCTGGAAGGTCCTGTCCGACAGCCGCGACACATCCACTTCCCCCGCCCAGACGACAAGGTCTGCCGGGACCGCTGGCTGGGCATGCGCCGGGCCTGGCTGCACTCTCCGCCGCCAGAACTTGACCATAAGCTCCACCCCTTTCACCGTACCGCTCCTGCGCACGAGCGTCCCGGTCCGGCCGCCCACATCCTCCTCAGCAACGGGGTCGAGGGCCGCGCAAACCATCGGACGCCCCGCTCTCCCGGCAACGGCTGACAGCAACCACGGGATATACGCGGGATGAGCGCGGCTTGCTGCGGCCGTCTTTCGTCCCTCCGGCACCGATCCGCGAACTGCGGGACTACACCCGGCTGCGCACGGACCTGACCCAGGAGCGGAGCCGGCACTGGTCCCGGCTGGAGAAGCTGCTGGAAGACGCCCTTATTAAGGTCTCGGCGGTGGCCAGCACGATGACCACCAAGTCGGTACGCGACATGATCGAGGCGTTGATCGCCGGCGAGCGCAGCCCTCGGGTGCTCGCGGACCTGGCCCGCGGCAGGATGAAGGCCAGCCGGGCCGCTGGACGAGATTCCCCCCGGCATCTCCCAGGCCGCGCGCACAGGTCATTCTCGCCGAGCTAGGCCTGGACATGACCCGGTTCCCCACCGCCGGGCACCTGGCGTCCTGGGCGAAGCTCAGCCCGCGCACCATCCAGTCCGGGGCGACGAGCCGCTCTGGCAAGACCGGCAAGGGCAACACTTACCTCAAGGGCCTCCTCGGTGAGGCCGCTGCCCCGGCCGCCAGGACCGACACGTTCCTGGGCGGGCGGTACCGGCGGCTCGTCAAGCGCATCGGCAAGCTCAAGGCCCTGGTCGCCGTCGCCCGCTCCATCCTCGTCATCATCTGGCACCTGCTGTCCGACCCCGCCACCCGGTTCTGCGAACTCGGCTCCGGCTACCACGCCAGTCACATCGATACTCAGCGCAAGGCACGCGACCACATCCGCCAACTCGAAGCGTTCGGCTGCACCGTCACAGTCGCCCAGGCAGCCTGACACGCACAACGCCCGCCCGGACCCGACCGCCCGGAACCGGCCAAGGTTCGCTGCCGCGCGCCTGCCGGGGTCCCCATTTTCCGGTCAGAGGGTCGGACGTGGCCTTGTGCGGCATTTCAGGGCTCTGGTTAGGATCGCCGCCATGGACAGCTCCTATCAGGTCGCCGAGGCTGCTGATGGCCGCACGCTTGCCTTTGCCGAGTGGGGTGACCCGGGCGGGCAGCCGGTGTTTGCGCTGCACGGAACGCCAGGCTGCCGTCTGGACCGTCACCCGGACGATGAGCTTGTCCGCTCGACCGGCGCCCGGGTGATCAGCTACGACCGGCCCGGCTACGGCGGCTCGGACCGGCACCGCGGCCGGGCTGTGGCCGATGCTGCCGGTGATGTTGCCGCCATCGCTCACCATCTGGGCATCGGGCGGTTCTCGGTCTATGGCGTTTCCGGCGGCGGCCCGCACGCTCTGGCGGTGGCCGTATGCGAAATCCGTTACCACCAATGAGTGGCAGGCGATGGCCCAGGGGGAGGATAGCCCAGCGGCACAGATGGATTTCGACCGACTGATAACCGCCGTTCAGGGTCTGCGCGTACGCGGCCCAGCTCAGCAGGAAGTCCTCGGCAACATGCTGGCCCAGGTGGATGCAGCCGGAAGGGAGCGGCAGAGGCGTCTGGAGCTCAGCGGCCCGCAGATACCGGCACCCATGTGGCTTGCTGTCATCCTGACAAGCGTTGTGACAATCGCGTTCTGCCTGTTGTTCGAGATTAAGAACGCCCGGCTGCGCTATTTCATGGTTGCAGCAGTGGTCGCCGTGATTAGCACAATTTTGGTGCTGAGCCTCTTGCTGGAATATCCTTTCAGCGGAAGCATTGAGGTCAAGCCGGCGCCGTTCCAGCATGTGGCCGGGGAACTGCGTTAGCAAGCAGGCTTTGCACTGCTGTAACGCTTGACAGCAACAGCAGCGACCACCTGTCAGCAGCCGCGAGCCGTGACAGCGCACCAAGCTCGCAGGATCCATGCCAACTTGGCATATGCCCGGCCTGAAAGCGGAAGCTGAGGCCGCGCCACCTCACCAGTCGGACCTGGAGCGTACAGCAGCGGAGTACAGCAACGTCCGGACCGCCAGCGGCTCCGAAGGCCTTCTAGCAGCCCGCTGGCTTGGTTCAATGACCGCGAACGACCTCGCCGCCGGGAGTTCGCATCGAGGTGCTCAGCCTCGTCCGAGCGTGAGCGAACACCGATTTCGAACGCGATTTTCGACCACGGAATTGTCGAACGCGATCCGTTGCCGAGTTGGGCCGTACTAGCTAGATCAAGGCGGCGCCGCTGCGCGGCACCGCGGCGCGCCCGCCACCGGGCCCTGCGTTGGGGACGCCCGCCCGGCGCGGGCACGCCCATGCGCAGGCTGGTCACGATCAGACCGGAACATGATCTTCTGGGGGCATATAGGGGGTGGAGGGCGTCACGGGAAGGCGGTTCATGTCGCATCCTGGCAGCCGATGGCCAACCGCAGGAGCCGAGGGAGTGGCTGTTTCAGCTGGTCAGACGGCTATTGATGCTGGTCATCTCTGGGCGCCCCCAGCATTATTCGAACCTGCGCACACGGCTCCGGAGGGCAATCCTGTTTGAGGCTGCTACCTGGCAATACATGCCACGGCCCGTCACGGTGGGGAGCGTATGGGGGGCGCCCTGTCGGGCGAACCCGCGGGGCGAGACGGCAGCCGGCGCGGGCGGGTGAAGGGCGGTGCTGCCGGCGGTGTGCAGGGCCGATGGCGGGCCGTCGGCAGGTTCCGGGCCGGGTGCCTTCATAAAGGGTTGCCAGCTGGCGGCGGCACGGTGATCGCGGCAGGGCACTTGATCTGTACGGTGCAGATACGCCCAGACAGACTGCCGGCCTATATGCGTGGCGCTTTGGGTCACCGGCCCATGCTGGGTGGTACCACACCGAACTGGGTTGTTCTGGTGGTTACTGGCGCCGCGTGACGGCGATCGGGGCTGCTGGGAGGTGTCCGTAATAGTTGTTATGCCGCCTTTACCGTGACACTTCTTGATGACCCCACTGGGTTTACGCGCGGCGGGCGGCGGAGGGGTCTGGGAGTGGTGCTGGCTGGGCTTGCCGAGGGAAGCTGACCTCGATGTGGAGGCCGCCTTCGGGGCGGGCGTTGGCGGTGAGTGTGGCGCTGTGTGCGCCGGCGATGGCGCGGACGATGGCGAGGCCGAGTCCGTATCCGCGGGCGTTTTGGATTCGCTCGCTGCCGAGTCGCTGGAACGGCTGGAAAAGGCGGTCGATCTGGTCGGGAGGGATCAATTGCCCAGTGTTGCTGACCGATACGACCGCCCGGCTGTCAGTTGTCGTGGTGGAGATCTGCACGTGCCCGCCAGCCAGGTTGTGCCGGATGGCGTTGTCCACCAGGTTCACTGCCAGGCTTTCTGCCAGGCTTGGGTCACCTGTTGCCGGGGCCGCGCTGAGCGCGGCGACGATGCGGATGTTGCGGCGCTTGGCGTCGTGCTGGCGGTCCAGGATTACCTTGCCGACGATTTCGGCGAGATCGAAGAGTTCCCACCGTGCAACTCCGCGCTCGCTGGACGCGAGCGTAAGCAAGGCTTTGATGAGGCGCTCCTGCTGATCGCCTAGTGCCAGCAGGTCCTCGCTCGTTGCGCGGAATGATTCCACGGTCGGGTCTGGATCAGTGAGCGCGACCTGGAGCAGAGCCCGCCCGGCGCTGAGCGGGGTCCGCAGTTCGTGGGAGGCGTTGGCGACGAATCGCCGCTGCGATTCAAACGATGCCTCAAGCCGTCCGAACAGGCCGTTGAGCGTTTCCCCGAGTTCGGCGAACTCGTTATCGCGGGCGCCTGGGTCCAGGCGCCGGTTCAGGTTGCTGGCCGAGATATCCCGGGCGGTCGCGGAAATGGTGCGCAGGGGCCGCAGGAACCGGCCGGCGATCAGCCACCCGACCGGGAGTGACACCGCAACTAGCGCTGTGAGAGTGACAGCCGCGCGGATGATCTGGTCGCGGACGCTGGCATTCACCAGGGCGATGGTGGATGCGGTAGCCCCCTCCGGGAACGATGTCCGGATCGTGAAGATCGGGATGGCGAGGGCGGCGATGGCTGCGGCGAGGAAGAAGCCGGCGTAGAGCAGGGTGAGCTGTGACCGCAGCGTCAGCCGGGGGATCCGGAGCACCGCCATCAACCGCGGGATGCCGAGCGCCGACGCCGCCGTGCGGAGACCGGGCATCACATCTCTCCGATCCGGTACCCGCCCTCACGGACGGTGTGGATGACGGGCGGGTCACCGAGCTTGGCCCGGAGCCGGAAAATTGTCTGCTTGACCGCGGTGGTGAAGGGGTCGGCCGCTTCGTCCCAGACCCGTTCCAGCAATTCCTCGGCGGACACCACCCGGCCCGCCGACGCGAGCAGGTATTCCAGGACGGCGAACTCCTTGGCGCTGAGGATCAGCCGCTGTCCGGCCCGGGATGCGACCCGGCTGCTGGGGTCGAGTCTTATGGCACCGCACTCAAGCGTCGGGGGCAGCGGCACGGCGGCACGACGGCCAAGGGCGCGGACGCGGGCCGTCAGTTCGGGGAAGTCGAAGGGCTTGGCCAGGTAGTCGTCGGCGCCCAGGTCGAGGCCTTCTACCCGTTCCCTCAGGCCGCCGGCCGCGGTCAGCATCAGGATCCGGCTCGGTGACCGCCCGGCCGCCAGTCGCCGGCAGATCTCGTCGCCATGCACCCCCGGCAGGTCCCGGTCCAGCACCACGACGTCATAGCGGCTGAGGGCCAGATGGCTGAGTGCATCGTTCCCGTCGTGGACAACATCGACCGCCATGCCCTCCCGCCGCAGCCCGGTCCCAATCGCCCGGGCCATGGGCTCGAAATCTTCCACCACCAGCACCCTCATGACGGCGCATGTTCCTTTCCGCGGCGAGTTGGCCTGCCTTCAAGGATGCCAGGCCGCAGGTCTCAGGCAGGTTTCAGCCGCTGGCACCGTGCTGAGACCGGCCACGGCATAGACCTTGAAGCGGCATCCGCCTACTGAGAAGGGCTGCACGACCCGTGATGCGAGAGCAAGTAACCCAAGGCGAGGAAAGGACAGGCGAAGTGTCATGAAAAAGCTAGCGAATCTGCCCCGCAGGGCCAGGTGGGCAGTTCCCGCCGGGATCGTGGCGGCGGCCGGCGGGCTGCTGGCCGGGTCCATGGTCTCCGCCGCCGCGGCCGCCCCGCCGCTGCCGCCCCGCACGGCCGCACAGCTGATCGCCGAGGCGGCCAGAAAGACCCCGCCGCCGCTGGCCGGCACGGTAGTGGAGACGGCGTCGCTGGGGATGCCCGCGCTGCCTTCGGTAGTGGGCACCATCTCCCTGCCGTCGATGCTCGCAGGCTCGCACACGATCAACGTCTGGTATACGGATCCGTCCCATTACCGGCTCGCGCTGCCACAGAGCATGAGCGAGAGCGATGTGATACGGAACGGAAGCAACCTGTGGCTGTGGGGGAGCTCGGCCAACCTGGTGACCCACCTGGCGCTTCCGCCCGGCACGAAGACCTCCCCGGGCCCGTCCCTGCCGCTGATGCCGCAGCAGGCCGCTGGCCAGGCGCTCACCAAGGCTGCCCGCACCACGACGCTCAGCGTCGACAGCAACGTGACGGTCGCGGGTGAGGCCGCCTACCAGCTGGTGCTCATGCCGAAGAGCCCCAGTTCCCTGATCGGCCAGGTGCGCATCGCCATCGACGCACGGCACCACGTGCCGTTGCGGGTGCAGGTGTTCGCGAGAGGCGCGACCAGCCCGGCTCTCCAGATCGGTTTCACCTCAATATTGTTCGGCAAGCCGGCCGCGGCGAATTTCGCGTTCCGGCCCCCTGCCGGGGCGGCGGTCGTGCAGGAACCCACCGGGTCGCCGGGCAAGGCCGCCGGCAAGGCATTCGGCGGCGACGTCACAACCAGCTCCGGCGTGATCGGCAACGGCTGGCTGGCCGTCGTTGACCTGCCCGAGACGGCGCTGTCCTCGCTGGCCGGCAGCGGACCGTCCGCCAAGGCGGCCTGCCCGGCGTCCGGCCTGTTCGGCCATTCGAGCGCATCGGTTGGCCAGGCGCCCCGCGGCTCGGGCGGGGCAGCGCTCGGCATCGGCACCGACGTGATCTTCAACGCCGTGCTGCACTCGGCAAAGCAGGTCAGCGGCTCCTGGGGGAGCGGGCGGCTGCTGCGGACGCCCCTGATCTCGATGCTGGTCACCAGCAACGGCCGGGTCTTTTTCGGGGCCGTCACGCCGGATGTCCTCTACCGGGCCGCCGCACAGGCGGGCCACGCGCCGCCGACCCTCTGGCACCACTCGGCCTCTGCGGGGCGGTCAAAGTGACCGGCGCCATCCTGCCGCAGTCGCAGGGGACCGTGGGCCTGACGGCCGTCGCCACCACCGCGCCCGCGGGGCTGCCCGCGCTGGCAGTGGCGAGTAGCGGCCTCACCAAACGGTTCCGCGGCGGCCAGGTGGCTGTCGACCACATCGACCTGGCCGTCCCGCGCGGATGCGTGTACGGCTTCCTCGGGCCGAACGGCTCCGGGAAGACGACCACAATCAGGATGCTGCTGGGGCTAGCCTTCCCGACCAGCGGCAGCGCGGAGCTGCTGGGCCTGCCGATGCCGGCAGGCGCGATCCGGGCCCTGCCGCGCGTCGGCTCCCTCGTCGAAGGCCCCGGTTTCTATCCCTTCCTGACCGGCCAGGACAACCTCGCCCGCTGCGACGCCGCCGACCGGACAGCCGACCCGCGAACCGCCGCGGCGCGGATCGCCGAGGCACTTGACCGGGTGGGCCTGCTGGCTGCCGCCCGCAAGCGGTACCGCCACTACTCACTCGGCATGAAGCAGCGGCTCGCCATCGCCGCCAGCCTGCTGCGGCCACGGGAACTGATCGTGCTCGACGAGCCGACGAACGGGCTCGATCCGCAGGGCACCCGCGAGGTCAGGGGCCTCATCCGCAGGATCGCCGCCAGCGGGATCACCGTGTTCGTGTCCTCGCACCTTCTCAGCGAGGTCGAACAGGTGTGCTCGCATGTCGGTGTCATGCGCTCCGGCCGGCTGGTCTTCCAGGGCCCGCTCACCGAACTGCGCCGGACCCGAGCCACCCGCATCCGGGTGGAGACCGCCGAGCCAGCAAGGGCAGCGGAAGTGCTCCGGCGGCTGCAGCTGACCGGCTCGCTGATAGCCGGCAACGAGGTATCCGCGCAGCTCGAAGGACAGCAGCCGGAGCGGATCTGCGCGGAACTCGCCGCAGCAGGGATCGGGGTCCGCGGACTCGGCGTCGTCGCGCCGAGCCTGGAGGAGCTTTTCATGGAACTCACCGGAGAGGGGTTCGACATCAATGACTGAGTCTTCACTGGCCGGTTCATCCGCGCCAGGACCAGCAGCCGGGGCGTTTGCAACCTGGCCGGCCGCGGCCGGGACCGGCCCCGCAGGCACGCGGGCGGTAGCTGGCCAGCGTAGCCCTGGCCACATTCGGGCGTGGCTTCGGTTCTTCCGCTCGGAGCTGCGGCTTGTCTTCGGCCGCCGGCGGAACCAGGCGCTACTGGCCGTGGTCGCCGTCTTTCCCGTCGTCATCGGCGTGGGCCTGCGCCTCGCGATACAGCCGGGCAACACCGGAGGGCCAGACGGCGTCGCGTTCATCGGCCAGCTCGCCGGAAACGGGATCTTCCTCGGCTTCATCGCGCTGACCCTGCTGCTCGTCCTCGTGATGCCGCTGGCCATGGCGGTGGCCGCCGGGGACTCGATCGCCGGAGAAGCCAGCCACGGCACGCTGCGCTACCTGCTAGCGGTCCCGGCCGGGCGAGTCCGCGTCCTCACCGTGAAGTACGCCGTGATCGTGATGTTCGCGCTCGCGGTCACGTTCAGCGTGACCGCGGTGGCCCTGGTCACCGGCGCCGCCCTGTTCCCTATCGGGCCGGTGACGCTGCTGTCGGGAACCACCGTGTCGCTGGCCGGGGGAATCGTCCGGCTGCTTTTCGTCGCGCTGTACGTGGCCGCCGCGATGTCAACGCTCGGCGCGATCGGCATGGCGATCTCCACCCTCACCGAGCACGCGATCGGCGCCATCGCAACGCTGACGGTCCTGGTGGTGACCAGTGAGGTAGCTGACAACGTGCCCCAGTTCGCCGCGATCCATCCCTACCTGCCCACGAACTGGTGGAACTCCTTCGATGCCCTGCTCCGCGTCCCGATCGACACCGGAACCCTGCTGCGCGGCCTGCTGTCCTTCGGAATGTACCTGCTGTTCTCCGGCTTGATCGCCTGGGCCCGGTTCACCACCGCCGACGTGACCTGCTGAGGCACACCGCGCACCGCGCTCGTCGGCCCGGCTCGCGAGAACGCTCACCACCACGGATCATCCCTGGCCCGGCACGCCACGACGAGTCCTGACTCAGCCGGCGGTTCATCGGGCGCGGTGGCCGGTTGCGCCGGCGGCTGCGGAGTTGCCGGCTGGCAGGAGCTGGGCGGCGATTCCGGGTGTGGGATACGGTCCTGCGGGCCGTTGTTGTTGCCGTGCTCTGACCTGCGGCGGCGTCATGACCGCTAGCCGGGTGGGGGGCGTATGGGGAGCGGAGTCGGCTTCTTGGTTGCGAAGGCGCAGGTCAGCGGGGTGCACGAAATTCAGCTGATCAGAAGTTTTGTTCGATTTAGCGCCCCCAGCAGGATTCGAACCTGCGCACACGGCTCCGGAGGCCGTTGCTCTATCCCCTGAGCTATGGGGGCTCGCGTGCTGCGCCGGTGACGGCGCGCCGCAGGGCCGGTGCAAGGCTATCAGCCCTGAAGTGTCCCGGACACGGCACCGATCTAGCCCGCATCGCGATCGTCAACCGGGTAGCCTCGCGCGGGTGACGCAGGGACTTGGCCGGGTGCTGGTTGTCGATGATGACGAGGTCATCCGGCAGCTCATCGCCGTGAACCTCACCCTGGAGGGGTTCGACGTCGCGACGGCCGTCGACGGCAAGGACTGCCTGGACAAGGTTACCGACGCCAGCCCGGACGTCATCACGCTGGACGTCATGATGCCGCGGCTGGACGGCTGGGTGACCGCCACTGCGCTGCGCAAGAACCCGCTGACGAGCGGGATCAAGGTAGTCCTGATCACGGCACGGGCGCAGGAGGACGACCGGTCCAGGGGCCGGGAGATCGGCGTTGACGCGTACCTGACCAAGCCATTCGACCCGGCGGAGATGATCCGCGTGGTGCGCGAGCTGGCCGGCGCGCCGCACAGTGCCTTCGACTGACGCCGTCCTGCGGCGGACGCCGTACCCGCCTGGCTGGTGCTTCCCGGCGACATCGGCGCTGAGCTGGCCCGCGTGATCACCGCCGCGGCCACCGCCGGCCAGCTGCCGCAATCCGCTGGCGCGATCAGCGCGGCAGGCACCTGGCGGCCGCCGCCGGGCGCGGCGCCCGGCTGCTATTCGTCTTCGCTGCCCTTCCGGCTGGCCGCCTGCTCCGGCCGCGGCGCCGGCCAGATCGCGGGCCTGCTCGCCGCCGGGCTGCGCGGGCCCGGCTGGATCAGCGAGACGGCCGTCACCGGGGCCGGCTACCTGACCGTCACCGTCACCCCCGACGCGCTGGCCGGCCTGGCTGTCCGGGTCAGCCTGGCCGGGCCGGCCTGCGCCCGCAGCGACGCCCTCAGCGGCCAGCACGTCAGCGCGCCCCCGGAGCCGGATCTGGCCACGGCCGCAACCTGGGCGCAGGCGCACCGGCAGTTCACCGCGGCGGCGGCCGGCCGGCTGGCTCAGGCCGCCGGGGCGGACGTCTTCATCAACCCCGATTTGAAACGGGAGGTACGGCCGGCGGCCGGCGGCCAGCCGAGCCGCGGCCCGGCGGGCTCGGCCATCGACTTCGCCGGCCCCGATGCCGTCAGGTACGCACTGGCCCGGATCCCGGCCGGCCACGCGGCGGCGATCGACGCCAGGCAATCCGTTAAGAATATTTTCGGGAATCCCTTTTATGCCGTCAGTTTTGCGCATGCGGACGCGTCCGGAACCCAGCGCCGTGCCGCCGGGCTCGGCCTGCGCCGAAGCGATCCGGCCGCGTTCCGGCCGCGGTCGCTCGCCTGCCAGGCTGAACGGGCGCTGCTTGCCACCATCTCCTGGCTCCCCGAACGTGTCGCCGGCGCCGCCCGCCGCGGCCGGCCGCACGAGCTGACCCGGTATCTCGAAGAACTCGCCGGGGCGTATCTCGACGTCAGGGAGGACTGCCCGGCGCTGCCGTCCGGCGGGCTCGCCGCGCCGCGCGACGCGGCCACCGCCAGTGCCAGGCTGTGGCTGGCTGATGCCGCGCGGTCCGCGCTGGCCGCGGGCCTTGGGCTGCTCGGGGTGCGCGCGCCGGCCCGGCTGTGAGGCCGCCGGGCCGCCGGGGTGAGTCCTGCCGCGGCGTGGTGATTTAATAGCCAGCGAAACGGGTATTGCACGTCATGTAAGCCCCCTGGACGCCGACAGCCCGGTCTCGCCGGGTCGTCCGCGGATGTCCGGTCGGCCTCTCCCGCTAGTCACGGACAGCTCTGAGGAATGCCTTGGGCGCTCTTGGTGTTAAGCTGGGTGCTGCACTAGATGCCCCGCCACGGGGACAGGTGCTCGCCCGCTTGCTGCTGGCCCGGCGTTATAGCCGGCCGCAGCCAGCTGTTCCCAGAGGAATTCACTCATCGCTTGACTTCCGCGCCTGCCAGGAGTGGAACGAACGCGGGTCAACGTGGAGCCCTCCTGGCCTCGTGCTGGCCGCAGGCGCCGGAAGGCGCCTCCGGGCGGGAACCGTGTGCAAGGAAACACGGGGATGGCAGTAAGTGCAGGAACTGGCCCGGCCGATCAGCCGGGCCGCGACAGCGGATATACCGGCCGCCAGCGCAGTCGGCGCCCGCGCCTTGGGAAGGACCCCTCGTGAGCGACACCACCGAAGTTTTCACCGGCACCACGGGTACGCCCGAGGAGTCACCCGCCTTGTTCCCGGCGCCTGCATCGGCGCGGGGCGGGACGGGACCGGCCGGGGCTTCCCCCGAGCCAGCGGGCGCCGCGCGCTCCTGGCCGGACGGGGACGGCCAGGCCGGCGGCGCCGGTGAGGCTGCGGCGGCTCCGGCACGCCGCCGGGCCGAAGGGCTCGGCGGGAAGCTGCTGCCGGAACTGCAGCGGCTCGCGCAGTCGCTCGGCATGACCGGCACCGGCCGGATGCGCAAGGGCGAGTTGATCGCGGCGATTCAGCAGCGGCAGGGCGGCGGGACCGCGGGTTCCGCGGACGCCGGGGCCGCGAATGCCGGCGGCCGGACTGCGGACGGCGGTCTGGACGGCGCCGCAGCGGGTGACCATTCATTCCAGCGGAGTGCGCCCGCGGGAGCCGGCGCGCCCCGCCAGCCTGAGCAGGACACCATGGAAAGACAGACTTCGACGCAGCCCGGACTGGGCAGCACAACCTCCGCTGGCGGGCCCGGGGGCACGGCGGGGGCCGGCGGGATCGGCGGGACGCAGCCGACGGCGCCGCCCTCGGCACAGTCCTCGGTCAGCGTGCGCTACCCGGCGGTAAGCGGCCCGGTGACTGACGGCCACGGCGCCGCCGAGCCGGGCAGATCGGCCAGCCCAGCCAGGGCGGCGGCCAGCCCAGCCAGTCTGACGGCGGCGCACCGGTCGGCCAGCGCGGCGGGGATCAGCGCGGCGGGGACCAGCGCGGCGCTGACGACCGCGGTGGTGACGGCCAGCGCGGTGACCGGCGCCGGCGCGGCAACGGCAGGCGCGATGACCAGGCCAGGTCGGCAACCGACGGCCAGGATCAGCACCGTGACCAGGCCGCTGACAGCCAGGCCCGGGACAGCCAGGCCCGTGATAACCAGGGCCGGGACAACCAGGGCCGGGACAACCAGCGCCGGGATCAGGGCTCGAGGAACAACCAGGGCGGGGACGGCCGCGATGACCGCGGCGACGACCGGGACGGCCAGGGCGGCCGCCGGAACCGGGACCGGTTCCGCAACCGCAATAACAACAACAACCGGCGCCGCGAGCGCGGCAGCGAGGCCGAGCCGGTGATCGCCGAGGACGACGTGCTCGTCCCGATCGCAGGCATCCTGGACGTGCTGGACAACTACGCGTTCGTCCGCACCACCGGCTACCTGCCCGGCTCCAACGACGTCTACGTCTCGCTGTCCCAGGTGCGCAAGTACGGCCTGCGCAAGGGTGACGTCATCGAGGGCGCGGTCCGGCAGCCGAAGGAAGGCGAGCGCCGGGAGAAGTTCAACGCGCTTGTCCGGCTTGACAAGATCAACGGCCTGGACCCGGAGCAGTCCAAGCTGCGGCCCGAGTTCTCCAAGCTGGTCCCGCTCTACCCGCAGGAGCGGCTGCGGCTGGAGACCGACCCGACCATCATGACCACGCGGATCATCGACCTCATCGCCCCGATCGGCAAAGGCCAGCGCGGCCTGATCGTGTCGCCGTCCAAGGCGGGCAAGACGATGATCATGCAGTCCATCGCGAACGCGATCACCAAGAACAACCCGGAGTGCCACCTCATGGTCGTCCTGGTGGACGAGCGGCCGGAGGAAGTCACCGACATGCAGCGCTCGGTCAAGGGCGAGGTGATCTACTCGACCTTCGACCGGCCGTCCGAGGATCACACCACGGTCGCCGAGCTCGCCATCGAGCGGGCCAAGCGGCTGGCCGAGATGGGCCACGACGTGGTCGTGCTGCTCGACTCGATCACCCGGCTCGGCCGTGCCTACAACCTGTCCGCGCCCGCCAGCGGCCGGATCATGTCCGGTGGCGTCGACTCGACGGCGCTCTACCCGCCGAAGCGGTTCTTCGGCGCGGCCCGCAACATCGAGCACGGCGGCTCGATCACGATCCTGGCCACGGCCCTGATCGAGACCGGCTCCCGCGCCGACGAGGTCATCTTCGAGGAGTTCAAGGGCACCGGCAACATGGAGCTGCGGCTGCGCCGCGAGCTGGCCGACAAGCGGATCTTCCCGGCGGTCGACGTGGACGCGTCCAGCACCCGCAAGGAAGAGCTGCTGATGACGCCGGATGAACTCAAGATCGTCTGGCAGCTGCGCCGGGTGCTGCACGCGCTCGAGCCGCAGCAGGCGCTTGAAGTGCTGATGGAGCGGATGCGGGAGACGAAGAGCAACGCCGAGTTCCTGCTGCACGTGCAGAAGACGACCACCGAGAACCGTTAGGCCCAGGGAATCGGCGGCCGGGCGGCTGCGTTGCAGCACCTGGCACACTGGTAAACCTAGATAGCGCGGTACCGGTTCACGCCCGGCAGCGAAGCTGCCGCGGCGACCCGGCGACCGCCAGAACCAGGAGTCTGAAGTGAAGCCTAATATTCACCCCGATTACGTGGTGACGACGGTGACCTGCACCTGCGGGAGCACCTTCACCACCAGGAGCACGGCGAAGAACGGCGTGATCCACGCCGACATCTGCTCGAACTGCCACCCGTTCTACACGGGCAAGCAGAAGATCCTGGACACCGGCGGCCGGGTCGCCAGGTTCGAGCGGCGCTTCGGCAAGAAGCCGGCCGACGGCAAGGCTGCCAAGTAGCGCTTCCGGCCCCGGCCTGTCCGGCCCGTCCCGGCCGGTTTAAAGAGTGGTTCGGTTCTGCCGGCGGTAGCGTGCAAGAACCGGACCGCTATCACGCTGAGCCCGCTCAGTGCGGCCCGGCCAGCCTCGCTGGCCGGGCGCTGGGCGAGGCAGCTGGGAGGTACGCGGTGTTCGAGCGCCTTGCGGAGCTTGCCAGCGAGCATGCTGCGCTGGAGCGCGAGCTCTCTGATCCGGCGATCCACGCCGACGCCGAGCGGGCCAGGGCGGTCGGCAGGCGCTACGGCGAGCTCAGCTCGATCGTGCATGCCTACCAGGAGTAGGAGCAGACAGCGGGCGACGAGGCGGCCGCGGTTGAGCTGGCGGCCGAGGACGACTCCTTCGCCGCCGAGGCCGAGCAGCTCGGCCGCCGCCGGGCCAAGCTGGCGGAGCGGCTGCAGCAGCTGCTCGTGCCGCGGGACGGCAACGACGCGAAGGACGTCATCCTGGAGGTGAAGGCCGGCGAGGGCGGGGAGGAATCCGCCCTGTTCGCCGGCGACCTGCTGCGGATGTACCTGCGCTACGCCGAGCGGCAGGGCTGGAAGACCGAGATCCTGGACGCGACGGTGACCGGGCTCGGCGGGTACAAGGACGTCACGGTCGCGGTCAAGGCCGGACGCCACGGCCCGGCCGGCGACGGCGCGTGGGCGCGGCTGAAATACGAGGGCGGCGTGCACCGGGTGCAGCGGGTGCCGGTCACCGAGTCGCAGGGCCGCATCCACACCTCGGCGGCCGGCGTGCTCGTGATGCCGGAAGCGGACCCGGTCGAGGTCACCATCGACCCCAATGACCTGCGGGTCGACGTGTTCCGCTCGTCCGGTCCCGGCGGCCAGAGCGTCAACACCACGGACTCCGCCGTGCGGATCACGCACCTGCCGACCGGGATCGTGGTGTCCTGCCAGAACGAGAAGAGCCAGCTGCAGAACAAGGAGCAGGCGCTGCGCATCCTCCGGGCCAGGCTGCTGGCCCAGGCGCAGGAGGAAGCCGACGCCCAGGCGGCTGCCGACCGGCGCAGCCAGGTCCGCACGGTGGACCGCTCGCAGCGGGTCCGAACCTACAACTTCCCGGAGAACCGGATCTCCGATCACCGCGTCGGCTTCAAGGCCTACAACCTTGACCAGGTCATCGACGGCGACCTGGACGCAGTGATCAGCGCGCTTGCCGCGGCGGACCGCGCGGAGAAGATGGCGGGCAGCGATGCGGCCTGACCCCCCGGGCCCGATCGCGCCGATCCGGCCCCGATGAGCCTGCTGCTCGACGAGATCGCCGTCGCGACCGCCCGGCTCGCCGAAGCCGGCGTCGAGTCGCCGCGCACTGACGCCGAGCTGATCGCCGCCTGCGTGCACGACGTGGCCCGCGGCGCGCTGCCGACAGTCCCTGACGCCTCGTTCGACCCGCGGTTCTGGGACGAGGTCGCCAGGCGGGAGGCTCGTGAGCCGCTGCAGCACATCACCGGGCACGCATACTTCAGGTACCTGGATCTCGAGGTAGGGCCCGGCGTCTTCGTGCCGCGCCAGGAGACCGAGGTGATGACCGGCTGGGCGATCGACAGGCTCAGGGAAATGGACGTCGCCGAGCCCCTGGTCGCCGACCTCGGCACCGGCTCCGGCGCCATCGCGCTGGCCATCGCGCAGGAAGTGCCGCGGGCCCGGGTGCACGCGGTGGAGGCCGACCCGCTAGCCCGGCAGTGGGCGGCGCGGAACATCGCCAGGTGCGCGGCGGCTGCTCCGCATACCGCGGGCAGGGTGGTCCTGCAGGCCGGCGACTTCCGGAACGCGCTCAGTGATCATGCTGGGCTGGCGGACCTGGTGATCAGCAACCCGCCGTACATCCCGGTGGGCGCGTGGGTGCCGCCCGAGGTAGGCGAGTACGACCCGGCGACCGCGCTGTGGGGCGGCGCCGACGGGCTCGACGCGGTCCGGGCCATCGAGGCGGTCGCCGGTGCGCTGCTGCGGCCCAGGGGACTGGTCGCCATCGAGCATGGGGCGCAGCAGGGCAGCGCGGTCTACTGGCTGTTCCCCGAGGAACGGGGCTGGCGGGAGACCCGCAATCACAAGGACCTGGCCGGCCGCGACCGGTTCGTCACGGCGGCGCGGGCCTGACCGCGGCCCGGGGCTGACTGCGGCGCGGGGCTGGCTGCGGCCCGGGGACGGCTGCGGCCGGGGCTGGCTGCGGCGCGGGGCTGGCTGCGGCGCGGGGCCGGATCAGGCTCCCGCCGGTATCCGTGGCAGGATGGGCGGCCATGAGCCGACGGTTTGACTGCGCCGACGCGTCGGAGCGCGCGGCCGGGATCGCCGAGGCCGTCGCCGCCGTCCGCCAGGACGAGCTGATCGTGCTGCCGACGGACACGGTCTACGGTGTTGGCGCCGATGCCTTCAGCCCGGTCGCGGTGACCACCCTGCTTGCCGCCAAGGGCCGGGGCCGGAGCATGCCGCCGCCGGTCCTGGTCGGCTCGGTCCGGGCTGGTACCGCCCTCATCGACGACCTCGGGCCGTACGGGAAAGACCTCATCGACGAATTCTGGCCAGGCGCCCTGACCCTGGTCTGTCATGCGACCCCGACGCTGCACTGGGACCTCGGTGACACCCGGGGTACCGTCGCCGTCCGGATGCCGCTGCACCCGGTCGCCCTTGAGCTGCTGAAGGAAACCGGGCCGCTCGCGGTGAGCAGCGCCAACCGGACCGGCTCGCTGTCCGCGACGACGGTGGCCGAGGCCGAGGAGCAGCTCGGCGAGGCGGTTGCCGTCTACCTGGACGGCGGCGAGTGCGCCGGGCCGGTCTCGTCCACGATCGTGGACCTGACCGGGGGCCTGCCGCGGCTGCTGCGCAAGGGCGCGGTGCCGGTGGAGAAGTTGCGCGAGGTGGCCAACATTGCCCCCGACGAGGATGCCGCGCCCTACTAGCGACTCGGCTCGCGGCTCGCCAGGCCAGGCCCAGGAGCCCGCGAGGTGTTCTACAGTTGCCGTAATGCTCGTCACACTCGCCTGGAACTGGTGAATGCCGTGCGCGAGTACCTGCTTACGGTGCTGATCACGGCTGCTGTCACCTATTTGCTCACCCCGCTGGTGCGCCGCGGGGCGATGGCGGTCGGCGCCATGCACGCCGGCCGGGACAGGGACGTGCACATCGAGCCGGTCCCGCTGCTCGGCGGGCTGGCCATGTACGGCGGCCTGGTGGCCGGCCTGCTGGTGGCCGCTCAGGTCGAGCCGCTGCGCACGGTGTTCGCCGGCAGCCGGGTCGCGTCCGGCCTGCTGCTGGCCGGCGGGCTCATCGTCGTGGTGGGCTTCGTCGACGACCGGTGGGGCCTGAACCCGGCAAGCAAGCTGGCCGGCCAGGTGGCGGCGGGCGCCGTCGTGGTCTGGAGCGGCGCCCAGGTGAGCTGGCTGCCGCTGCCCGGCGGCGGTACCCTGATCTTCACCCAGGACCAGGCGACGGCGCTGACCATCCTGGTCGTGGTGGCTACCATCAACGCGGTCAACTTCATCGACGGGCTTGACGGCCTCGCGGCCGGGATCGTCGGGATCGGCGCGACGGCCTTCTTCCTCTACTACTACACCCTCACCAAGCGGCTTGGCCTGGGCGAACAGACCGGCCCGGCGCTGGCCTCCGCGGTGCTGGCCGGCATCTGCATCGGGTTCGTGCCGCACAACTTCTATCCGGCCAGGATCTTCATGGGCGACACCGGCGCGATGCTGCTCGGCCTGCTGCTCGCCTACGCGCCGATCTCGAGCATCGCCTCGCTCGACTACCAGAGCCTGACGAACCGGGCGGCCTACCGGGTCGGCACCCCGAACCGGTTCCCGGAGATCCTGCCGCTGCTGCTGCCAGCCGCCATCCTCGTCATCCCCTACGCGGACATGCTGCTCGCCGTCGTCCGCCGGACCAGGGCAGGCAAGTCGCCGTTCGCGCCGGACCGCAAGCACCTGCATCACCGGCTGCTTGACATCGGCCACTCGCACCGGTCCAGCGTGCTGATCATGTACCTGTGGGCGACGCTGTTCTCCGGCGCGGTGGTCTGGCTGTCGATCGCCAATACGCAGCTCTTCGTGCTAGCGGTGGCGACCGTGGCCGCGGTGCTCACGTTGCTGCTGATGTCGATGCCGCGGCTGCGGTGGTGGGACCGGCGGGGGCCAGGGCAGAAGGCCAAGCGGGCGAGCCCGCAGCCCGGCGGTGAGCCGCTGGCGCCGCTCGCCGCGGGAGAGCATGCTGGCCGTTCGCGCTGAGCAAAACGGGCCAGGGAGTACATTGCGCGGACGCGGGTAGGACCCGACACGAGACGTGCCCGCCCGGCGGCACACGCGGGCACTCGGCCGGAACCACCGCCGTGGCAGCAGGCGCGCACGTTTTCTTGCCGTTTGTAAGCAATGGGCGATGTTCGTCACGATAGGTGACCCCCTGAGCCCATCGTCTGGGAGCTTGTGATATCTTTCACGAGCACCCGCTGGAAGATGAGTGAGTTACTCGTGATACCTTTCGCTCACCTGGCAGCGGAGCCGCGTCGTTGTCGCGGCGCGATTGCCTGGTGGCACCTGGATGCTGAGGTAATCAGCCGGTCATCTCCGCAGGTCAGGAAATTCTCCGTCGAGTCCCCCGGAGCCTTCTAGATGCTGGCGAACTATGCCCGGATCCTCCGCAGGTCAGCTGTCGTGACAGCTGCCGTGGCGGCGGTCATGGTTGCGCTGAGCACTGCCATCGGCGGCGGCAAAGGGACGCTCGGGGCACTACTTGGCGTCGCCATCGTGGCCGCGTTCTTTGCCATCAGCGTGATCGCGGTGGGAGCGGCAGCGAGGGTGAGCCCGCAGGCCATGATGATAACGGCGATGGCCACATACCTGGTGAAGATCCTGCTGCTGCTGATCTTCGTCTCCCGGTTCAGCGATTCGACGGCCTTCAACCCCAGGCTCTTCGGGCTGACCGCGATCGTCTGCATCCTGACCTGGAGCGCATCGCAGGTCACCTGGTCGCTCCGGCTTAAGATCCTGTATGTCGAGCCGGACGGAGAACGGTGACCCGTGGGGCACACTCAGCAGCTGGACGGCGTATCGCGGCCCACGCGCAAGGGTGCGGCGGGCGGTTTCGGGCCCCGGCAGGCCTCTCATGAGCAGCAACGGCGCCGGTCCGAAGGACAAGAACAATCCGCCTGGCACGCCCAAGGCAGGCGCCGGCTGGACCGTCACCAGCTACCTGATCGGGGGGATGATCTTCTACGGCGGGGTCGGCTGGCTGATCGGCCGGTGGACCGGGATCGCCGTGCTTTTCCCTGTCGGCCTGCTCTTCGGCCTCGGCCTGGCTCTCGCGCTAGTCATCTTCCGGTACGGACGGCCCTGATCGCGCTGCGGCAGCCGGCCCCAGAGGCCACCGCCCGGGCGCCAGGGTCGTCCATCCGCCGGAGCGGGCTACCGGGCTGCCGCCGGAGGAGCACACCGTGAGTAACTTCAGGGCGATCACGACAGCCAGCGGATGCCATATCTTCAGCGGGTGCGGCTACCCCGCGCCGGCCATCAACGCGTTCTTCTTCAAGCCGATCTTCTCCATCGGGGGCTTCCACTTCACCAAGCCGATGCTGCTCGCGCTGGTCTGCGCCGGCATCGTCGTGGGGTTCTTCGGGTTCGCTTTCTCGAAGCCGAAGCTTATTCCCCGCGGTGCGCAGAACGTCGCCGAGCTCGGCGTGCTGTTCGTCCGGGACCAGATACTGCGACCGCAGCTCGGCAAGAAGGGCGACCGCTTCCTGCCGTTCATAGCCGCGCTGTTCTTCTTCGTCTGGGTCATGAACATCATGGGGATCATCCCGCTTGTGGAGTTCCCCGCGACATCTAAGATCGCGTTCCCGCTGGCGCTGACCCTGATGGTCTGGATCACCTACATCACGCTCGGCATCAAGTACCAGGGGCCGATCGGCTACTTCAAGAACATGGCGGTCCCGGCGGGCGCGCCGTGGTGGATCTTGCCGTTGCTGAGCCCGATCGAGCTGCTGTCGAACCTCATCGTGCGGCCGTTCACGCTCACGATCCGGCTGTTCGCCAACATGCTGGCCGGCCACCTGCTGCTGCTGGTGTTCGCGCTGGCCTCCTGGTACCTGTTCAGCCTCTCGGTCGGCCTGCTCTTCGCGGCGACCTCGTTCCTCATGACGATCATTCTGACCGGGCTCGAGGTGCTGATCCAGGCACTGCAGGCATTCATCTTCGCCACGCTGACCGCGTTCTACTTCGCGGACGCGATGGAGTCATCGCACTGAACCGACTCGACCCTGAACCGAATCAACCAGACGCCCGGCGGGAAGAGCCGCCGACCGGAAAGCAAGGAACCGACACATGCATCACTCGGCTATCGTCCTAGCGGCTACGACGCCGTCCCTGCACATCATAAATCTGGGCGCGCTCGTCTACGGTCTGGCAGCGATCGGCCCGGGCATCGGCATCGGCCTGGTCTTCGGCCACGCCATCGAGGGGATGGCCCGCCAGCCCGAGGCAACGGGCCTGATCACCACGTACATGTGGATCGGATTCGCGCTGACCGAGGCACTAGCGCTGATCGGCATCGCGGTCCCATTCTTCATTAAGTGAGGCCCAGGCCGGAGAGGTAGCCGCCATGATGTACCTGGCGCAGGCGCAGCAGAATCCCCTGGTCCCCGACCTGACCGAGCTGATCATCGGTGCGGTCGCGTTCTTGATCGTCTTCGGTCTCCTCGGCCGGGTCCTGCTGCCGAGGATCACCAAGGCCCTGGCCGAGCGCACCGACGCTATCGAGGGCGGCCTGCACCGCGCGGAGGAGGCGCAGGAAGAGGCGAAGCGGACGCTGGATCAGTACCGCGCGCAGCTCGCCGATGCCCGGCACGAGGCCTCGCGGCTCCGCGAGGAGGCCAAGGAGCAGGGCGCCCAGATCAAGGCGGAGCTGCGCGCTGAAGGCGAGGCCGAGCGGCAGCGCATCGTCGAGGCGGCGCATGCCCAGCTCGATGCCGACCGGCAGCAGGCGATCACCGCGCTGCGGGCCGAGATCGGAACGCTCGCGGTGGAGCTGGCCGGCCGGGTCGTCGGCGAGTCCCTGGAAGACGAGGCCACGGCAGCGCCGGACCGTCGACCGGTTCCTTGCGGAGCTTGATGAGCGAGTCAGGGAACGCGGCCGGGGCCGGGCGCCCTCGTGAGAGGCGCCAGCCGGGCATCGCTCGCCGAGGCCACGGAGCGGCTGCTGCGGCCGCTGGCCGACGGCGCGAATGCCGCGCAGCTCGGCGATGAGCTCTTCGCCGTGGTCGGCGTGCTCGACAGCGAGGCTGGCCTGCGCCGCGTGCTGTCCGACCCGTCCCGCCCGGCGGATGCCAAGGCTGGGCTGGCCGAGGCCGTGTTCGGCGGGAAGGTCTCGGCGGCGACGCTGGAGGTGCTGGCCGGCCTCGCCCGGAGCCACTGGTCGGCGGCCGGCGACCTGGCCGACGCCGCCGAGCAGCTCGCCGTGCTCGCGGTCGCTGAGGGCGCGGATCACGAGGGCACGCTGGACGAGCTTGAGGACGAGCTGTTCAGGTTCGGCCGGATCGTCGACTCGCAGCCAGACCTGCGAGTCGCGCTGTCCAGCCCGTTCGTCGCAGCCTGAGCGCAAGCGGCGGCTGCTTGACGCGCTGCTGGCCGGCAAGGTCACGCCGCCCGCGCTGCGCCTGATCGCCGAGGCGGCTTTCCATCCGCGGGGACGTAGCCTGAACAAGAGCCTGGACGAATACGCGGGCCTGGCGGCGCGGCGGCGCGAGCGGCTGGTCGCTGAGGTGCACGTGGCGGCCGAGCTCAGCGAGGGTCAGCGCCGCAGGCTGGCCGCGGCGCTCGCTGCCGCTTACGGCCACAGTGTCCACCTCAATATCGTGCTCGACCCGGAGGTCATCGGCGGGATGTCGGTCCGGATCGCTGACCAGCTCATAGACGGCAGCACCGCGACCCGGCTGGCATCGCTCCGGCGCAAGCTGGCCTCCTGAGCACGGGCCGCTGCCGGTGCATGTCACGGGGATGCCGACAGACCAGATGATCGAGACGAGAGAGATACGAGGACAATGGCGGAGCTGACAATCCGGCCCGATGAAATCCGGGACGCGCTGGCCGATTTCGTCCGGGCCTACGAGCCGGACGCCGCCTCCGCCGAGGAGGTCGGCACCGTCGCGGAATGCGGCGACGGCATCGCCAGGGTCGAGGGGCTGCCCTCGGCCATGGCGAACGAGCTGCTCGAGTTCGAGGACGGCACCCGCGGCCTTGCGCTGAATCTCGACGTGCGCGAGATCGGCGTGGTCATCCTCGGCGACTTCGCCAAGATCGATGAGGGCCAGCAGGTCCGCCGCACCGGCGAGGTGCTGTCCGTCCCGGTCGGCGACGGCTTCCTCGGCCGGGTGGTCGGCCCGCTTGGCGAGCCGCTGGACGGCAAGGGCCCGATCGAGGGCACCGAGCTGCGCGCCCTTGAGGTGCAGGCACCGTCCGTGGTGCAGCGGCAGAAGGTCAGCGAGCCGCTGCAGACCGGGATCAAGGCCATTGACGCGATGACCCCGATCGGCCGCGGCCAGCGCGAGCTGATCATCGGCGACCGGCAGACCGGCAAGACCGCGATCGCGATCGACACGATCATCAACCAGAAGGGCAACTGGGAGTCCGGCGACCCGGCCAGGCAGGTCAAGTGCGTCTACGTCGCGATCGGCCAGAAGGGCTCGACCATCGCCCAGATCCGGCAGTCACTCGAGGACGCGGGCGCGCTGGAGTACACCTCGATCGTGGCGGCCCCGGCGTCTGACCCGGCCGGCTACAAGTACATCGCCCCGTACACCGGCTCGGCGATCGGCCAGCACTGGATGTACGCCGGCCAGCACGTGCTGATCATCTTCGACGACCTGACCAAGCAGGCCGAGGCCTACCGCGCGGTCTCGCTGCTGCTGCGCCGCCCGCCGGGCCGCGAGGCCTACCCGGGCGACGTCTTCTACCTGCACTCGCGGCTGCTCGAGCGCTGCGCCAAGCTCTCCGACGAGCTCGGCGGCGGCTCGCTGACCGGGCTGCCGATCGTGGAGACGAAGGCGAACGACATCTCCGCCTACATCCCGACGAACGTCATCTCGATCACCGACGGGCAGATCTTCCTGGAGACTGACCTGTTCAACTCCGGCGTCCGCCCGGCGATCAACGTCGGCCAGTCGGTGTCCAGGGTCGGCGGCGACGCCCAGATCAAGGCGATGAAGAAGGTGGCAGGCGGACTGAAGCTGGCCCTCTCCCAGTACCGTGACCTGGAGGCGTTCGCCTCGTTCGCCTCCGACCTCGACGCGGTCTCCCGCGCCCAGCTTGACCGCGGCGGCCGCCTGGTCGAGCTGCTCAAGCAGCCGCAGTTCAGCCCGCTCGCCAGTGGAGCAGCAGGTGGTGGTGGTCTGGGCCGGCACCTCCGGGCTGCTTGACGACGTGCCGCTCGAGGACATCCGCCGCTTCGAGGGCGAGTTCCTCGATCATCTCCGCCGGGACAGGCCCGGGATCCTGGACGCGATCAGGGAGACCGGCGAGCTGTCCGATGACACCGTCACCGCGCTCAAGGACGCGATCGAGGAGTTCCGCCGCGGATTCGAGACGAGTGCCGGGGAGATGCTGGTCGGTCGACGAGGATCCGGCGGAGCCGCGTCGACGAAACCGAGGTCGGCCAGGAGAAGTCACGCCAAGCGCGTTCACGCCGGCCGAGCAGAAGAAGAAGTAGAGCGGAAGGCACGGCATGGGAGCCCAGCTTCGCCTGGTCCGGCGGCGGATCCGGACGGTCCAGTCCACCGCCAAGATCACCCGTGCCCAGGAGCTGATCGCGTCGTCCCGGGTCGTCCGAGGCGCAGCAGCGGGTCCGCGAGGCCGCGCGCCTACGCCCGCGAGCTCGTCCGGGCCATCGAGGCCGTGGTGAGCCGGTCCGGCCAGATCGACCATCCGCTGACCAACGAGCCGCGAGCACGCGACCCGGGCCGCGGTGCTGATCCTGACCAGCGACCGCGGTTTCTGCGGCGGCTTCAACACCAGCGTGCTGCGCGAGGCCCAGGGCCTGCGCGCGCCTGCTGGAGGACCGCGGGCTCGAGGTGGTGCCGTACGTCTCCGGGCGCAAGGGCATCAGCTGGCACCGGTTCCGGCAGCGCGAGATGGCGGACGAGTGGAGCGGGTTCTCTGAGGTTCCCGCGCAGCGCAATGCCAGCGAGATCACCAGGACCCTGCTCGACGCGTTCAGCAGGCCTGCCGACGAGGGCGGCGTGGACGAGATTCACGTCGTCTACACGGAGTTCGTCTCCATGCTGACCCAGCAGCCGGTCATCCGCCGGATGCTGCCGCTGGAGATCGAGGAGACCACCGAGCCGCCCGACAAGCCGGTGCCGATCTACGAATTCGAGCCGTCACCTGAGGTCGTGCTTGACGCGCTGCTGCCGTGGTACGTGGAAAGCCGGATCTTCCATGCCCTGCTCGAATCCGCGGCCGCCGAGATCGCGGCCAGGCGGCGGGCGATGAAGTCGGCGACGGACAACGCCAATGATCTGCTTGACCAGCTCACCCGCGAGGCGAACAAGGCACGGCAGGCAGAGATCACCCAGGAAATCAGCGAGATCGTCGGGGGCGCCAACGCGCTGGCCGAGACGATCGCAGGGAGTAAGTGAGCAACACCATGACCGCAACCGTAGAAAACCCGCAGCCGCTGGCGGCGGGGATGCCACCAGCGCTGGCACCGGCCGCGTAGTGCGGGTCATCGGCCCCGTCGTCGACGTGGAGTTCCCGGCCGAGGAGATTCCCGACATCTACAACGCCCTGCATGTGGACATCACGCTGGGCGACAAGACCAGGACGCTGACCCTGGAAGTCGCCCAGGACATCGGCGACAACGTGATCCGCACGATCTCGATGCAGCCCACCGACGGCCTGGTCCGCGGCGCGACGGTGGCCGACACCGGCAGCTCGATCACGGTGCCGGTCGGCGACGTCACCAAGGGCCACGTGTTCAACGTCCTCGGCGAGACCCTGGACGTGCCGACTCGCGTCGCTGAAGATCACCGAGCGGTGGGGGATCCACCGGGACCCGCCGCCGTTCGACCAGCTGGAGGCCAGGACCGAGATCCTGGAGACCGGGATCAAGGTGCTCGACCTGCTCACCCCCTACGTCAAGGGCGGCAAGATCGGCCTGTTCGGCGGCGCCGGCGTGGGCAAGACCGTGCTGATCCAGGAGATGATCACCCGGGTCGCCAAGACCGCCGGCGTGTCCGTCTTCGCCGGGGTGGGGGAGCGCACCCGCGAGGGCAACGACCTGTTCATCGAGATGACCGAGTCCGGCGTCATCAAGGACACCGCGCTGGTCTTCGGCCAGATGGACGAGCCGCCGGGCACCCGGCTCCGGGTCGGGCTGGCCGCGCTGACCATGGCGGAGTACTTCCGCGACGTGCAAGCCCAGGACGTGCTGCTGTTCATCGACAACATCTTCCGGTTCACCCAGGCCGGCTCCGAGGTCTCCACCCTGCTCGGCCGGATGCCGTCGGCCGTGGGCTACCAGCCCACCCTGGCCGACGAGATGGGCCAGCTGCAGGAGCGGATCACCTCCACCCGCGGCCACTCGATCACCTCGATGCAGGCCATCTACGTGCCCGCCGACGACATCACCGACCCGGCGCCGCACACCACGTTCGCGCACCTCGACGCGACGGACCGTGCTCTCCCGCGAGATCACCCAGAAGGGCATCTTCCCGGCGGTCGACCCGCTCGACTCCACCTCGCGGATCCTGGACCCCGCCTACGTCGGCCAGGAACACTACGACGTCGCCCGCGAGGTGCAGCGGATCCTGCAGCGGTACAAGGAGCTGCAGGACATCATCGCCATCCTCGGCATCGACGAGCTGTCCGAGGAGGACAAGGTCACCGTGCAGCGCGCGCGGCGGATCGAGCGCTTCCTGTCCCACCCGATGTACGTGGCCGAGCAGTTCACCGGCCAGCCCGGGGTGACCGTCCCGCTGGAAGAGACCATCTCCTCGTTCAAGGCGCTCTCCGAGGGCAAGTACGACCACCTTCCCGAGCAGGCGTTCTTCATGTGCGGCGGGATCGAGGACGTCGAGAAGAAGGCCAAGGAGCTGGAGCGGTCGTGACGAAGTCGCGGGAGGTCGGCGTCGTGACCGGTGCCGCGCGAGCTGCCCGTCGTGACAGAGTCACGCGAGGTAGCACCGTGACGCTGCACGTAGAGCTGGTCACGCCCGAGGGAGAGATCTGGGCCGGCGATGCCCAGCGGGTCATCGCCAAGACGCTGGACGGGGATATCGGCATCCTGACCGGCCATACGCCGGTGCTCGGGATCCTGGCCGAGGGCAGCCTGGTGCGGATCCTGCCGGACGAGCGACGCGATCGCGGGGAGCTGCGCGCCGCGGTGGACGGTGGCTTCCTCGCCGTGGCGGACGACCGGGTGTCCATCCTGGCCCGGCAGGCGCAGCTCGGCAGCGAAGTGGACCGGGCAGGCGCGCAGGCCGCGCTCGACATCCGCCGAGGAGGCTGCCGGGCCAGGCGGCGAGGAGACCACGGAGTCCGATACTTCCGAGCGCTGCTCAGGGCCGCCAGCGACCGGGCCTGACGAGGCCGGCTCGGAGGGCTGGGTGGCAGCGGCGCTGGAACTCGGCGCGGTCTGGATTCTCGCCGCCCTGCTCGCGCTCGCCGTGCTGGCCGCTGCGGGCATCGCGATCCGCCGGGTGCTGCTTGAGCGCGGCGGCGGGACCGTGGAATGCGGCCTGCGGCCGGGGTCCCGACCAGGGCTGGCGGCTCGGCCTGGCCGCCTACCAGCCTGCCGAACTGCGCTGGTATGACGCTTTCGGCGTGCTGCTGAGACCGCGCGCGGTCTTCGCCCGGCGCGTCGCTCAGCGTCGAGTCCAGGCGGCCCGCTGACGCCTGGGAGACAGCCAGCCTGGGCCAGGGCATGGTGGTGGTGGAGTGCCACGGCGGCAGAGCACGGCGGCCGGTGGAACTGGCGATGAGCGAGGCTGCGCTGACCGGCTTCCTGTCGTGGCTGGAATCGGCCCCGCCCGGCCGCGGCGGCAGCCCGCGCTGACAGCCGGACCTGGCCGCGGCCGTCGGCTAGCGCTCCCCGCCGGGCTTCCAGAGCAGGTCGCCGGCCGGCTCGTTGGCCCGCCGGGCCAGGATGAACAGCAGGTCGGACAGCCTGTTCAGATATCGCGCGGGCAACGGGTGCACGGCGTCGCCGTGCGCGGCGATGGCGGCCCAGGTGCTCCGCTCGGCCCTGCGGACGATCGTCCGGGCCGTGTGCAGCAGTGCCGCGCCAGCCGTGCCACCAGGCAGCACGAAGCTGCGCAGCACCGGCAGTCCCTCGTTCCTGGCGTCGCATTCCCGCTCAAGCGCGGTCACGTAGCTGTCGTCGATTCGCATCGGCGGGTAGGCGGGTTCGTCGGCCACCGGCGTGCACAGGTCCGCGCCGACGTCGAACAGCTCATTCTGGATGCGGACTAGCAGCGCGGTGATGTCGCCGGGCAGCCCGCCCATGGTGACCGCGACCCCGATCGCGGAGTTGGCCTCGTCGACATCGGCGTAGGCGGCGAGCCGCGGGTCGGTCTTGGCCGCGCGGCTGGCGTCGCCGAGCCCGGTTGTACCGTCGTCGCCGGTACGGGTGTAAATCCGGGACAGCACCACCGGTTTCTCGCTTCTGTCACGTGCCATGGGACCACCGTAGCGGGCCGCACGGGGCCGAGGTGAGGGACGCGTTCTGGCCGATCGCCAGATAGCCGAAATGTGGCAGTCCGCATCGTTTCTGACGCCGTCGGCCTGCCCGGACTCCGATGCCGGATTTAGTAATACTCTTCTGACCTGGGTATTCACATTCTGCTAACGATGTGACATCGTATGAGTACGAAGAGTAATCAGTGACTGTGAGTGACCGTCCTTGATTTCTTGCAGGTTTCGGTCATCCAACTCGTTACTCTGACCAGGCCGAAAGGGGCCTGGGGCGGGCTGGCAGCAAGCGGCCCGCGGGCCGCTCGCATGGGCGTCCAGGTGGTTCTCGGGGGCCCGCCTGGCTCGTGGAGTGGCCTGACCAGGGCGGAGGGCTCGCTCCCGCGGCGGGAGCAGCCTGACGGCACCGCCGGCCAGGACCGCGCGGGATCCGCTCTGCGGCCGGCGGGGAGCGCTGGGTACCCCAGCCCTCCCCGCCGGCACTACCTCAGCCGCCCCGGCCTGCGCCGTCCCGGCTCCGCCCGCTGCCGTCCCGGCTCCGCTATCGCGGCCCTGCCCGCACGTCCCGGCTCCGCTATCGCGGCCCTGCCCGCACGTCCCGGCTCCGCTATCGCGGCCCTGCCCGCACGCCCGCTGCCGTCCCGGCTGCGCTATCCCAGCCCGGCGGCCAGCGCTGCCCGCACCCAGAGAGGCGCTGCCCTGGCCCGGAATCTTGTCGTTTCTCCGGCCGGTGGCCGGGGGCGGCTGGCGAGTAGGGTAGCCCTGGAAGTCCGAACTGTGTTCGGGAGGTGGCCGTGTACGACTATGTCATCGTTGGCGCGGGCAGCGCCGGCTGCGTCCTCGCGGCGCGCCTTACCGAGAACCCGTCCACGCAGGTACTGCTGCTCGAGGCCGGGCCGCCGGATGATGCCGACGAGATACATATCCCTGCTGCGCTCAACCTGCTCTTCAAGAGCACCTATGACTGGGACTACCAGACTGTGCCGCAGGAGCGCGCGGCCGGCCGTGCCATCTACTGGCCCCGCGGCCGGACCCTGGGCGGGTCGTCATCGATCAACGCGATGATCTATATCCGGGGCAGCAGGTACGACTACGACACCTGGCGGGACGAGTACGGCTGCGAGGGCTGGGGCTACGCCGACCTGCTCCCTTACTTCCTCCGCTCCGAGGGCAACTCGCGCGGCGCCTCGGCCTATCACGGTGCCGCCGGCCCGCTGTCCGTGCAGGATCCGAAGTACAAGTCAGTCATGACGACGGCATTCGTCGACGCGGCCAGGCAGTGGGGCATGGAGGCCAACGACGATTTCAACGGCCCGCGGCAGGATGGCGCCGGGTTCTACCAGGTCACTCAGCGCAACGGCCGCCGCTGGTCGGCCGCCGACGCGTTCCTGCATCCTGCGGCCGGCCGGCCCAACCTCACGATCCAGACCGACGCCCTGGTGACCGGGGTGGCGATCGAGGGCGGCCGTGCTGTCGGCGTGCGTTACCTGCTGCGCGGCACCGAGGAGACCGCCAGGGCCGAGAGCGAGGTCATTCTCGCCGCGGGCGCGATCGGCAGCCCGCAGCTTCTCATGCTGTCAGGCATCGGGCCCGCCGATCACCTGGCCGAGCGGGGCATCGGCGTGATCGCCGACAGCCCGGGCGTGGGCGCGAACCTGTCCGATCACCCCATCGTGACCGCGATGTGGCATACGCCGAAGCTGACCGGGCTGTGGGAGAAGGCCGGCCCGAAGAACCTGGCCCGCTGGCGCATGATGCACTCGGGGCCGCTGACCACCAACGTGGCCGAGTCCGGCGGTTTCAGCCGCACCGACCCCTCGCTGCCGGCGCCTGACCTGCAATGGCACGTGCTGCCCACGCCGTACCAGAACTTCGGCCTGGCAGACCCGTCGATCCGTGCGATGTCCCTGCTGATCACCCTGGTAGCCGTCGGCAGCCGCGGCCGGATCTGGCTGCGCAGCGCCGATCCCAGGCACAAGCCCGCGATCGATCCTGCCTACCTCTCGCGACGGGGCCGACATTGACCCGCTGGTCCGCGGCATCCGGCTGGCCAGGGAACTCGCCATGACCGGGCCGCTGGCCAAGATCTGCAAGGACGAGCTGGCACCAGGTCCGGACGTGTCTACCGAGTCTGAGCTGCGGGAATTCGTCCGGCGCGACCTCACCACGATCTACCACCCGGTCGGCACCTGCGCGATGGGCGGTGACTCCCGGCTGGCGGCCAGCAGGCTCACTAGCGTGGTGGACACCCAACTCCGGGTCCGCGGCGTCGACGGACTGCGGGTAGTGGACGCCTCCGTGATGCCCGCGGTTCCGAGGGGCAACACCAACGCGCCGACGATCGCGATCGCCGAGCGGGCGGCCGACCTGATCAGCGGCCGGGCCCCGCTGGCCGCCGTGGAGCCAGCCGACCTGGCCCTGCCCGCCGCAGTTAGCTGAGCACCGGCCCGACACCGGCCGCGCGGCCTGGCCCGCCGGGCGACGCGGTGCCCGGAGAAAGTACCGAAGACCTTGTTACTAACGCGCCGCACCGGGGCTGCGCTGCCCGTTAATAATCGGTTGTGAGTTCTTGATCTTGAAGATGCCCCCGGGCCTGCCATGCCAGTTTCGGGGATCACGGGCCCCCGGGGCTATTTCTTGTAGCGCTTGCCGTGCAGGATGGTCACCAGGCCGAGGATCTTCTTCATGTCCTCGTCGGTGCGGCCGAACGTGGTCAGGTTGACCATCGGCTTCATCCGCTGCCGGGTGATGGCTTTCGGCCGGGAGAACTCCCGCAGCCCGTCCGCGCCGTGGATCCGGCCGAAGCCGGAGTCGCCTGAGCCGCCGAACGGCAGCGCGGGGACGCTGGCGTACGCGATGACCGCGTTGATCGCCGTCATGCCGCTGCGCAGCGCCCTGGCCGCTGCCATCGCCTTCTTCTTGTTCCCGGAGAACACGGTCGCGCCGAGGCCGTACCGGCCGCCGTTCGCCAGCCGGACACCCTCGGCCAGGTCGGCCACCTTCGTCACCGTGACCGTGGGCCCGAATGTCTCGTCGGTTACCGCGCGGCTCTCCTCCGGCACGTCGGCCAGGACGACCGGGCCGACGAACGGCCTCCGGACGCTCGCCATGCCGCCGACGACCGGGCGGCCGCCGCGGGCAAGCGCGTCGGCGATGTGCTTCTCGATGACCTCGACCTGGTCCGGCATCGTCATCGGCCCGTAGTCGGCTTCGCGGTCCTCGCCGGGACGGACCCCGGCCACCCGTTCCGTAAGCTTCTCCAGGAACGTGTGGTAGACATCCTCGGCGACGTAAACCCGTTCCACCCCGACGCAGGTCTGGCCCGCATTGGACAGGGCTCCCCAGGCGGCGGCATCGGCCGCGGCGTCGAGGTCCGCGTCGTCGCCGACGATGAAGGCATCCTTTCCGCCGCACTCGGCGACCATCGGGGTGAGGTTCTGCGCGCAAGCGGCCATTACCTTCCTGGCCGTGCCCGCCGAGCCGGTGAACGCGATCTTGTTGACGTTGCTCCTGGCCAGGATGTCACCGGTGGCCCCGGCGCCGGTGATCAGCTGCAGCACCGGATGCTCGGGCACCACCTCGGCGAATGAGCTGACCAGCCAGCCGCCGACGGCAGGGGTGAACTCGCTCGGCTTGAACACGACCGCGTTCCCGGCCGCGAGCGCATACGCGATCGACCCCATCGGGGTGAACACCGGGTAATTCCACGGGCCGATGACACCCACCACGCCAAGCGGCTGGTATTCAAGGGTCGAGGCCTGGTTGATCGCGACGATGCCGCTGCGGACCCGCCGCGGGCGCAGCACTTTATGCGCGTTCTTGGCGGCCCAGTCGATGTGCACGATCGCCAGCAGGATCTCCAGCTGGGCGTCGGCCAGCGGCTTGCCGGTCTCGGTATGCACGAGTTCGGCAAGCCTGCCGATGTACCTGGTGATGTGCGACTTCCAGGCAAGCAGCCGGATTCCGCCGGTCTTTCGCCGGCAGGCCCGCCCACCAGGCCGCCGCCTTCCTGGCAGCGTCAACAGCCACCTGTATCTCGTGCTCGCCGCAGACCGGGAAAGTGGCGATGACTTCAGAAGTGGCGGGATTCAGCGTGTCGAACGTCTGCACGGACTTAGCCGGGCCATGCGTCCAGGTCGTCGTTGCCATTGCCCTCACCGTCGTCAAGTCCAGCAATTCAGGCCACCGCATGCCAAGTAAATCACCGGGCCAGGCACGGAAGATACCGTTGGGTAGCTACAGCTCAGCGGCGATCGGGAACAGGAGCAGGCCGATGACAGGCACCGGGCCGGACGGCGGGCCCGCCGATACAGGAGGCGTGCCCGGTGATGCCGGAGCTGACCTCCGCTGGCTGGCCGGCGCCATCGAGCTGTCCAGGCATTGCCCGCCGGCACGCGACCGCCTTCTCCGTCGGCGCGATCCTGGTTGCCGCGGACGGCGGTGTCATCGCGACCGGCTTCTCCCGTCAGCGGGATCCGCGCGACCACGCCGAGGAGGTCGCGCTGACCAGCGCCGCGACGCCCGGCGGCAAGCCGGCCCGGCTCCGCGCGCGGGCGCGAGCTGGCCGGCCAGCGCAGCTCCCAGGCTGGCCGGCGCCACCTTGTACAGCTCGCTCGAGCCGTGCGCCGCCCGCGCGTCCAGGCCGCGCACCTGCGCGGAGCTGATCATCTCGGCCGGCGTCCGCCGGGTGGTCATTGCCTGGCTAGAGCCGCCGGTGTTCGTCGCGGGCGGCGGGACCGCCAGGCTGCGCGCCGCCGGTGTGAGCGTGATCGAGATTCCCGGGCTCGCCCGGGCCGCCCGTGCCGTCAACGCGCACCTGCTGGAAGATCGCCGTTGACTTAAACTCCGGTTGAAGTTTTAGCGTCTGATGAGCCGCCGCCCGCGGCCTGCGGGCCTGGCTTGCCCGGCGCGGCTGGCTGCGCGATGCCGGGGACGGGACTGCGACGACGTGAGGAGAAGGACGTGATCTTGGTTACCGGCGCGACCGGGAAGGTAGGCAGGCAGCTCGTATCGCAGCTGACCGCGACCGGAGCAGCGGTCCGTGCCGTGGCCCGCGATCCGGCTGCCGCCGGGCTGCCGCCGGCCGGCGATGTGGTGCGCGCGGACCTGGCCGATCCCGGCTCGGTTGAGCCGCATCTGGCCGGCATCGACGCCGTGTTCCTGCTCTGGCCGTTCACCTCACCGGCCGCGGCGGCGGATCTCGCCCCCGGCCTGGTGAAGGCGGTCGCCCGGCAGGTGCCCCGCATCGTGTACCTGTCCGCGCAGGCCGCGGACGGCCAGCCGGGCTCGTTCTGGGCCACGGTGGAGCAGCTGATCGAGGCGTCCGCGGCGGAGTGGACGTTCCTGCGGCCGGCTGGCTTCGCGGCCAACACGCTGATCTGGGCGGATCAGATCCGGGCGGGCGACGTGGTGCGCTGGCCGTACGGCGCGGCGGCCAGGTCGCTGATCCATGAGCGGGACATCGCCGCGGTCGCGCGCCTAGCGCTGACCGAAGCCGGGCATGCCGGTGCTCGCTACGTGCTGACCGGGCCGTCCAGGCTGACCCAGGCCGAGCAGGTGCAGGCGATCGGCGCGGCGATCGGCCGCCCGTTGCGCTGGCAGGAACTGCCAGCGGAGGCTGCACGGCAGCAGCTGGTGGCCGAGTTCGGCGATGCCGCGTTCGCTGACTCCGCGCTGAGCACGTGGGCGGAATTCGTCAGGAAGCCGGAAATACTCACCACCACCGTGCAGGAACTCACCGGGGCTCCTGCCCGCACGTTCGGCCAGTGGGCTATCGACCACGCCGACGATTTCCGCTGAGCCGGGCGATCCGCCGGACGATTGCCAGCTCCCGGCTTCGGCCGGTCGGCTCGTCCGGCGGCGCGCTGGCGTCCGCCCGCAGCACGACGACAATCAGAACAGGCGCAGCGCGCCGTCGTCGGCACCGCGCATCGTGTCGTAGTCCAGGACGAGGCAGCGGATGCCCCGGTCCTCGGCGAGCACCCTGGCCTGGGGCTTGATCTCCTGCGCGGCGAAGATGCCCTGGACCGGGGCGAGCAGCGGGTCCCGGTTGAGCAGCTCGAGGTAGCGGGTGAGCTGCTCCACGCCGTCGATCTCGCCGCGCCGTTTGATCTCGATCGCCACGCAGCCGCCAGCGGCATCACGGCACATCAGGTCGACCGGCCCGATCGGGGTGGGGTACTCGCGGCGGACCAGCCGCCAGCCCTCGCCGAGCACGTGCATCTGCGCCGCGAGCAGCTCCTGCAGATGCGATTCGACTCCGTCCTTGACCAGGCCGGGATCGGTCCCGAGCTCGAAAGAGGAGTCGCTGAGAATCTCCGTGAGCTCGATGGTGAGCGTCTCGCCGGACTTGCCGGTCACGACCCACCGGCCCGGCTCCTCGGCCAGCTTGCAGGGCGGCGGCATCCAGTTCAGCGGCTTGTACGAGCCGCCGTCTGAGTGCACGAGGACAGACCCGTCGGCCTTGACGATCAGCAGCCGCAGGGCCAGCGGCAGGTGAGCGGTGAGGCGGCCCGCGTAGTCCACGCTGCACCGGGCGATGACGATGCGCACGAGAGCTAACAGTAGTGATCAGGCGGACCGCCCGCGGCGACGGCCTGGCGGGTCAGCCGGTGACTACCCTGACCTCGCCGGTCCCAGCGGCTCGCACTGAGTCCCTGATCTGGGCAGCGTCGCCGACCAGGATCGTGACCAGGCGGTTCTCCGGGAACGCCGCGACCACCGCGGCCGTTGCCTCGACGGTGCCCGTCTCGGCCAGCCGCGCATACAACTGCGCCTGGTAGTCGTCCGGCAGATGCTGCTCCACCTGATCCGCGAGCGTGCCGGCGACCGCCGCCGCCGTCTCGTACTGAAGCGGCGCGACGCCCACCAGGTTCTGCACGGCCATGTCACGCTCCTTATCGGTCAGCCCTTCCGCGGCCAGCGTGCGCAGAACCGTCCTCAGGTCATCCAGTGCCGGGCCGGTGGATGCCGTGTCCACGGAACCGCTGATGGCGAGCACCGACGCGCCGGTGGCGCCGGACGCGGCGTGCGGCGCCGGCGACCTCAGCACCTGCTCGAAGGCCCGAACTCCGTAGGTGTAGCCCTTCTCCTCGCGCAGCACCCGGTCCAGCCGGGACGTGAGCGTCCCGCCCAGGCAGTACGTGCCGAGCACGAGCGCCGGCCATACCCGGTCGTGCCGGTCCGGGCCGACCCGCCCGATCAGCAGCTGCGTCTGGACGGCACCGGGCCGGTCCACGATCACCACCCGGCCGGTGTCATCGGCGGTCACCGGCGGCAACCGCAGCGGCTCGGCGCTGCCGCCGGTCCATCCGCCGAGCGTGTCCGTGAGCACCGCGTCCAGGTCGACACCGGCAAAGTCGCCGACGATGACCGCGGTCGCCGTGGCGGGCCGCACATGAGCCTGGTAGAACGCGCGCACGCCGGCCGCGTCGATCCGCGCGACGGTGTCCTCGGTACCCCGGCGCGGCCGGGACATACGCGCGGAGGCCGGGAACAGCTCCTGCGCCAGCTGCTTGGCCGCGCGCCGGCCGGGGTTGGCCATCTCGTGCGGAATCCTGTCCAGCCGGTTGCGCACCAGCCGCCCGACCTCTGTGTCAGCGAACGCGGGCGCATGCAGCGCCTCGGCGAGCAGCCCGAGCGCCCTGGGCAAACGGGAGACGGGAACCTCGAGCGAGACGCGCGCGCCGGAATAATCGGCGCCCGAGTCGGCCGTCGCGCCGCAGCGCTCAAGCTCGGCGGCGAACTGCTCGGCGGTGTGCTTGCCTGCGCCCTGGAACAGCGCACGTACCATGATCGCCGCAATCCCGTCGAGCCCGTCCGGCTCGGCGTCGAGCGGCGCGTCCAGGCAGATCTGCACGGCGGCCACCTGCTGCCCGGGCCGGTGACAGCGCAGCACCGTCAGGCCGTTGCCGAGCGTGCCGCGCCCGGGCGCGGGGAACGCCCAGGGCTTCGCCTGCCCGGCGGCCGGCTGCGGGTGGAAGTCCATGGTCACGGCGGCATCGGTCACCGCCCGGCTCCTTCCTGGTCGTCGCCGCTGACGCCGGCTGCGCCGGGCAGGCCGGCTGCGCCGGGCTGGCCGGCTGCCGCGCCGGCCGTGTCTTCGGAGGTCACCGGCTCGTACACCAGCACCGCACGGTTATCAGGGCGCAGCCGCGCGGCCGCGACCGCCCGGACCTCCTCGGCAGTGACGTCGAGGATACGGCTGATCGCAGTGAACGCTAGCTGCGGGTTGCCGAACAGCACCGCGTACCGGCACAGCTCGTCGGCCCGGCCGGCGACCGTACCGAGCCGGTCGAGCCATTCGCGTTCCAGCTGGGCCTGCGCTCGCTCCAGCTCATCGGCGGCCGGCGCCTCGGCGCCGAGCCTCGCAAGCTCCTCGTCGACGGCAGCCTCGATCTGCGGGATCCCGGCGCCCCCGGACGCCTTCACGTCCAGCCAGCCAAGCGAGGGCGCGCCAGCGAGCCGCAGCAGCCCGAAGCTGGCGGCGACGGCGGTCCGGTCGCGCCGCACCAGCCGGTTGTACAGCCGGGACGACATGCCTTCGCCGAGGACGGTGAGCGCCAGGTCGGCCGCGTCACATTCACGCGTGCCGTCCTGCGGCAGCCGGTACCCGGCCATCAGCGCGCGCGCCGGGACATTTTCCCTGAGCTCCTCGCGCAGCTCCTTGCCGATCAGGTCGGGAAGCGTGCCGTCGCGCGGCGGCAGCTTGCCGTCATAAGACGGGACGGAACCGAAGTACTTCTGCACCCATCGACGCGTCTGCTCCGGATCGATGTCGCCGACCACAGCGAGGACCGCGTTATTCGGCGCGTAGTTCGTGCGGAAGAACGCCCGCGCGTCGTCCAGCGTCGCCGCGTCCAGGTCAGCCATTGAGCCGATGGGCGTGTGATGGTACGGGTGGCCCGCGGGATAGACCAGAGCGGCCATCCGCTCGAACGCGGTGCCGTAGGGCACGTTGTCATAGCGCTGCCTGCGCTCGTTCTTGACCACGTCACGCTGGTTCTCCATGGATTCCTCGTCGAGCGCGGCGAGCAGCGAGCCCATCCGGTCTGCTTCCAGCCAGAGTGCAAGTTCCAGCTGGTGCGCGGGCATGGTCTCGAAGTACTTGGTGCTCTCGAAGCTCGTCGTCCCGTTGAGGGAGCCGCCGGCGCCCTGGACCAGCTCGAAATGGCCGTTTCCCTTGACCTGCGCCGAGCCCTGGAACATCAGGTGCTCGAAGAGGTGTGCCAGGCCGGTTCGGCCCTTGACCTCATACCGGGACCCGACGTCATACCAGAGACAGACCGCCGCGACCGGAGTCAGGTGGTCCTCGGAGAGCACCAGGCGCAAGCCGTTATCCAGGCGGTGCTCAGTCGCTGTCAGGCCGCCGGAACCGGCCTGCTGCGTGGCCGTGTGACCCACGGGCATGTACATCCCTTCGATTGCGTGCGGGAGGAGTCCTGCCACTGTATGCAAGGAGGCCGGCAGGCCTCCCGGCCGGTATCCGGAGGCGGCAGGCCAGGTGCCCTCCGTCGCGGGCCTGCGATGGCGAGGCCGGCCTGACGGCCAAAGTCCCGGTAACGCATGCGCCGCAGTGCCAAATATCCATATGCGCCGGAATTGCCCGGGCCGGTCAATGGCAGCCGGTCTTTTAAGGCGTGAATCAGTGGCCGCCGCTCCAGGTTGCGGCGCATACTGCTTGGTGTCCGGAAGCTGGCCGAATCGAATTACGGGTTAAGCCGCGATCGTGGCAATTCCCGAGCCCTCGCCGGCGCTGTGCCGGTCCGCCGTGGCAAAAGATTGGATAATTCCGTGTCGAGCATCCTGCTCCGAATTGCCAGCGCCGCCTGCATTTCCGTATGCGCATCGGGGAGCGCGGCCGCGACCGCGGCCGCCGGGGCCAGGCCGCCGGCCCCGGCAATGTCCGGCCTCAGCGCGGCATCCTCGCGGTCTGCCGTCGTGACGAACCTCGGCAACTCTGGCGCAGGCTCGCTCCGGGCTGCGATCAGGAACGCTGATGCGGGCCCGCCCGGCACGTCCACGGTTATCAGCTTCGCTGTCAGCGGGATCATCACCCTCGCCAGCCGGCTGCCCGCCATTTCCAGGATGGTGTCGGTTGACGCGAGGACGGCGCCTGGCTACGCCAGCGGCGGCCCGCCGGTGGTGGAAATAAACTGCAACTCTCGCGGTGGCCTGCGATTCACGCATGGCTCGGCCGGCTCGCGACTGCTCGGCATCGCCGTGGACGGCGCCAGCAAGAATGGCGTGACGTTGAGAGCCGACTCAATCACGGTCAACGACGACTATATCGGCCTGAACCTGGCCGGGGCCGCGTTCGGTAACGGCGGCGACGGCATATACGTCTCGGCGGCATCGGCGAGAAATCGGATCGGGACCAATAGGTCAGGCGCCGTCGGCGTGGTGTCCAATGTGATCTCCGGGAACAGGGAAAACGGCGTCGTATTGTCCGGGTCGCCGCATAATACAGTGGTAGCAAACCGCATCGGGACGAACGCGGCCGGCCAGCGGGCCATCGCCAACGGCGGCGACGGCCTGCTGATCACCGGCCGGTCAGACGGCAACGAGATCGGCGGCACCGACTTCGTCGACCCCGCTACCGGCCAGGCCAACAATCCGACCGGGGACAAGGGCAAGGTGACACCGGTCTTCGTGGTGCCGCCGCTCGGCAACCTGATCTCCGGCAACGCCCGCGACGGCGTACTGATCGACGGCGGCTCCCGGCACAATGTCCTGAACGGGAACTTCATCGGCACGACAGCCGACGGTGACGCGAGGATCGGCAATGGCGACAGCGGCGTCAGAATCCGCCGGGCCGGCCACAACTCGCTGATCGGCTGCAAATTCGTGAACAACCCGTTCGTTTACTACAATGTGCTCAGCGGAAACCGCGGTAATGGCCTTCGGGTCACGAATTCTAATGACACAGTTGTACAGGGAAACTTCTTCGGCATCGGCGCCAACAACACGGCTATCGTGCGGAACCGGCTGGACGGCATCCGGGTCGACGGCTTCTCGTTCAATACTCGGGTAGGCGGCGTGATCCCGCTCGGGAACGTGTCGGCCGGCAACGGCCGGAACGGCATAACGGTAGCCGGCATGGCGCGTAAATTCATCACGTTCAACACCTTCGGCGGACTGCTGGCCTTCAAGGGCGCCGCTCCGAATGGCAATGACGGCCTGCTCGTCACCTCCGCCGGCGGCGACAACCTGGCCCGCACGAACGTGTTCTCCGGGAACGCGAACAACGGTATTGAGCTGGCCGGCCACGCATCCGGGATGACGATCGACCCAGATATCGTCGGCCTGACGACCAACGGCGGCTCCGCACTGCCCAACGGCGGCGATGGTGTCCGGATTGACGGTAACGCGCACCGCAACATAGTCGGCGGGTCCCGGCATTCGGTAATCCCGCAGGATACGCTTTCCGGCAACGCGGGCTACGGCCTCGCGATCACCGGGAATGCGCACGACAACCGGGTGTTCAGCAGCTTTATCGGCACCAAGCTGGCCGGCCTGAAGGCGCTGGCCAACCAGCAGGGCGGAATCCTGCTGGCCGGCACCGCGTACCGGAATTCCATCGGCGACTCGACGTCGAGGCCAGCCAACCTGGTCAGCGGCAATACCGGCAACGGGGTGACGCTGCGCGCCGGCACCCGCGGTAACAGGGTGATCAATAATTACATCGGCCTTGACCGGATCGGGCGGCCGCTGCGCAACACCGGGCGCGGCATCGTGAACCGGGGGCGCGGTAACACGATCAGGGGCAACCGGCAGTAGCCAGGAACCGAGGGCTGAGGCGCCGGTCCCACCGCGATCTCGCTGATCACCGACGGCGCCGCCGAAACCGGGAGCCTCGCCCGCTGACCGAGTCAGCGGGCGCTAAGGTGACTGCCGTCCCGCCCTTCCCGCCCTCCGCCCGGCAAGCTGCCCGTGATCATGAGCATCGGCTGGATGCCTTACAGTGACGGCCGTGAGCCCGCGTAAGGCCCGTCGCCTGCCCGCCGAGCTGCCGCGCAAGCCGCGCGGCGGAGCCAGGCGCGGTGCCAGCCCGGCGGCCGCCGGCGCTGGCCGCGATCCGGACCAGGACCCGGTCCGGCTCGGCCCCGAGCAGACCGAGGCGTGGCCGGACGGGGACTGGGTGATACGGCAGGTGCCCGGTGCCGCCGCCACCAAGGTGTACCGGTGCCCCGGCTGCGACCAGGAGATCGTGCCGGGGACCGCGCACGTGGTGGTGTGGCCGGCCGATGCCCGCGGCGCGGACGAGCGGCGGCACTGGCACAATCCGTGCTGGCAGCGCAGGCCGCGCCGGCCACCACCCGGCTACGGCCGCCGGACTCGCGGAAGAGGCGTTGCAGGTGACTGAGATAAGGCCGGGCACCGTGCTGCCAGCCGACCGGCAGCCGATCACGCTGCGTACCGAGGATGGGCTGAGCCTGGTCGGCGAGCTGGCTGTGCCACTGGGCCGCCCGGCTGCCGCCACGCTGATCTGCCTGCACCCGCTGCCGACTCAGGGCGGGATGATGGACAGCCACGTGCTACGCAAGGCGGCATTCCGGCTGCCGGCGCTCGCGGACCTTGCCGTGCTCAGGTTTAACACCCGCGGCACCTCCTCGGATCACGGGACGAGCCATGGCGAGTTCGGTGAGGGCGAGGACGAGCGGCATGATGTCGCCGCTGCCATCAGTTACTGTGTCGCCGCCGGGCTGCCGCGGCGCTGGCTGCTCGGCTGGTCGTTCGGCACCGAGCTGGCGCTGAGATGGGGCAACGACCCGGCGGTGGAGGGGGCGATCCTGCTGTCGCCGGCGCTGCACCGGGCGGTGGACACCGACCTGGATGCCTGGGCGGCGTCTGGCCGCCCGCTGGTCGCACTGGTACCTGAGCTTGACGACTACCTCAGGCCGGATGCGGCCAGGGCCAGGTTCGCCCGGGTTCCGCAGGCAGAAGTCGTCGCGGTAGACCGGGCAAAGCATCTCTGGGTGGGAGAGACTTATGTCCGTATCGTGCTGAATGAGATCGTGCGGCGAGTCAATCCCGGCGCCTGGCCGCTGCCCACCGAATGGAAGGACTGAGCGTGAGCCTCTTCGACCTGACAGGCAAGAACGCGTTCGTCACCGGCGCATCCCGCGGGATCGGCCGGTCGATCGCGATCGCCTTGGCCGGGGCCGGCGCCGATGTTGCCCTCGTCGCGCGCAGCGAGCAGGGACTTGCCGAGACTGCGGCGGACATCGGCGCACTTGGCCGCAAGGCGTTCGTCATCGCGACGGATGTCACCAGCCAGGAGGCCGTCAGTGCTGCCGTCGGCAGCGCGATCGAGCAGCTCGGGCACGTGGATGTGGTGGTGAATAACGCTGGCGGCTCGAACTTCATGGCGGCCTTCCTCGACCTGCGGCTTTCCGGCTGGGACAAGCTGATGCGGCTCAACCTCGACTCCGCCGTCTACGTCTGTCATGCGATCGGCGGGCACTTGGTGGAGCGCGGCGAGGGCTCGGTCATCAACGTCGCCTCGGTGGCCGGAATGACCGGGTCGCCGCTGCTTTCGCCCTACGGTGCGGCCAAGGCCGGGCTTGTCTCGCTGACGAAATCCCTGGCGGTCGAGTGGGGCACTACCGGAGTCCGGGTCAATGCCCTGTGCCCGGGCTGGACAGCGACCGACCTCAACCGTCAGCTATGGGATGACCCGGTTTCCGGTCCGGCCACCGTGGCGTCGGTGCCGATGCACCGCTGGGGCCGGGCCGACGAGATGGCGGGCCCGGCCGTCTTCCTGGCCAGTGCAGCGTCCTCCTACATGACCGGCCAGGTTCTCGTCGTGGACGGCGGCCAGACAATCGGCGTCTAGCCCGCCGAATGCAAGCGCCCGGTCCCGTGGCCGGGAACCGGGCGCTTGTTACGAGTCGCGGCGGTCACGCGGTGCGGCGGGTCACGCCGCGGTGCGACGGGTCATGCCGTGGCGCTGCTACTCCGTCCACCAGTCTTCGCTGTCGCCGGACTTCGCCGACTTGGCGCTGACCGACTGCTTCGCCGCCGGGGCGCCGCCGGACCTGCCGCCGCCCTGGCCGGCCGGAGCCTGGCTGCCGGCAGCCTGCCCGGGCGGGCCGCTCTGCCTGGGCGCTTGCGCCGGGGCCGCCTGCGAGCCGCCGTTGGCCGGCGCGGCGGTAACCGCCTTGGTCGGCGCGGCCGGTACTGCGGGCGCAGCCGGCGCCGGCTGGATAGCGGCGCCGAGTCCTGACATCTGGGTTCCGAGCAGCTGGCTGATCTGCGCCAGGTGTGCGGCGACGCTTTCCTTCTGCTTGTTCAGGTCGTCCACGTGCCGCTGTGCGCTTGACCGGTGCCGCTCGGCCTCGGCCTTGGTGTCGGCCAGCAGCTGATCCGCCTGCGCCTTCGCCTGCGCGACTATCTGGTCGGCGTTCTTCTTCGCGTTGGTGACCAGCTGCAGGGCGTGCTGGTCGGCATCCCGGCGGGCCTGCTCGGCCTGCGTGCTGGCCTTGGCGGCCCGCTGCTCGGCCGTCGCCGCGCGCTGCTCGGCCTCGGAGACAAGCTTCTGCGTCGCCGCCTGCGCAGCGGAGAGCCGCTCGGCTTCCTGCCGCTCGGCCTCCTCGCGCCGCGAGGCGAGCTGGATATCGAACTCGGCCTCGGCCTGCGCCCGCTGCGCCTCGCTCTCCTCCAGGATCCGCTGTGCCTGGCTGCGCATCTCGTCGGCCTGGCGCTTGGAGGTGGTGAGGATCTCGTCCCGCTCGCGCTTCGACGACGCCTTCATCTGCGCGACCTCGCGCTCCGTGGTGGTGCGGAGCTTGGCGATGTCACGCTCGATGGCCGCGCGCTTCTCGGCAACCTCATGATCGGCCGTCGCGCGCAGCTTGGCCGCATCCCGCTCAGTGGTAGAGGTCAGCTCGTCCGCCTCGCGCCGGGCGCTCGTCCTGATCGCATCGGCTTCACGCTCGGCGGATGACCGCAGGTCGTCGGTCTCCCGCTTGGCATTGGCGCGCAGCTCGGCGGCCTCGTTCTCGGCTGCCGCACGGACCTCGGCTGCCTCGACCTTGGCCTTCGCGTTGAATTCGCTGGCCGCGGACCTCGCCTCGTGCAGGATCTCGTTCTGCTGCTCCTCAGCCAGCCGGAGCAGCTGCTCAATGCGCGACCCGAGCCCAGAATAAGTCGGCCGCTCCTGCTCCTGAATCTGGCGATGAGCGTCAGCTAGCTCCCTGTGCAGCGCCTGCACCTGATCGCGATGCTGACGCAGCTCGCTGTCGATCTGCTTCAGGTGCTCGTTGACCTGGTGCGGGTCATAGCCGCGCATGACCCTGGCAAAGTCGCGCTGCGGGGTTTCCTCGAAGAAATTGCTGAGCTGAGCGTCAATATCGGGCTGCATGTCGCCTAATCCTGGGTAGACGGGAAGATTACGCCGGCCGGACTGAAGTACCTCGCTACTTGTCCAGGCTGCCAGCACCCATGAGCCGCCAGCCCGGGCTGGCACGGGAGGAAGCTCGCCCGGTGCCTGGCAGCGTACCGCTCTGCTGAGCGCTTGGCGGCCTGTTCGCGTTCGCTCACGATGTAGATCCGCGTTCCTGGTCGTATGGGATCATTTTGTCCGTTAAATCCCTGCTATTTGTCGGGTCCTAGGCGGTCCGGGCAGGTAAATCACGGTGGGCACGCACTCCTCCGCAACGCCATGCTCAGCGTTCCGCCGCCTGCACTAGCTCGGTGAGCACGCCGCCGATGTCTGCAGGATGCAGGAAGGCTATCGACGCGCCCATGGAGCCATGCCGCGGCCGTGCGTCAAGCAGCCGGACGCCGGAAGCGCCGATGGACTCAAGCGCCGCGGTGATATCCGTCACGCCATAGCCGATGTGGTGGATTCCTTCGCCGCGCCGGGCGAGAAACTTCCCGACCGGCGTATCCGGCCCGAGCGGCTCGAGCAGCTGTACGCAGGACATCCCCGCGGGCGTGCCGGTTACCTGGAGCATTGCCTCCCGGACGCCTTGCTCCTCGTGGACTTCCTCGCTCACCAGCCGGAGCCCGAAGACAGACTCGTAGAACGCGATCTTGTCCGCCAGGTTCCGGCACGCGATTCCGACGTGATCGATGCGAGTCAGCACCGTGCTCTCCTTCCGGTGGCTGCACATGTCATGGGTATCGTTTCAGGCATGCGGGAAGCTGTCATTGTCGGCGGGGCCAGAACGGCCTTCGGGCGCTTGCTCGGCTCGCTCAGCGATTTCACTGCGGTGGAGCTGGGCGGCATCGCGATCAAGGCCGCGCTCGGCCGGGCCGGCCTGGCTGGCGACCATGTGGATTACGTGATCATGGGCCAGGTACTGCAAGCCGGGGCCGGGCAGATCCCGTCCCGGCAGGCGGCCCTGGCCGGCGGCATCCCGATGACGGTCCCGTCCATCACGGTCAACAAGGTCTGCCTGTCCGGGCTTGCTGCCATCGCGCTGGCCGCGCAGCTGATCAGGGCCGGCGAGTTCGAGATCGTCGTGGCTGGCGGCATGGAGTCGATGTCGGGCGCCCCGCACCTGCTGCCAGGGTCCCGCCGCGGCTACCGGTTCGGTTCCGCCGAGCTGATCGACGCGATGGCGCATGACGGCCTGACCGACGCGTTCGATCATTTGTCGATGGGCGAGTCCACCGAGCGGCATAACGCCAGCCTGGGCATTAGCCGCGCGGACCAGGACGAATTCGCTGCCTTGTCGCATCAGCGGGCCGTGGCGGCGATCAAGAACGGGCTGCTGGTCGAGGAGATCATCGCCATCCCTGTACCGCAGCGCCGCGGCGACCCGGTGATCTTCGACACCGACGAGGGCGTCCGCGCGGACGTCACGGCCGACTCGCTGAGCAGGCTCCGCCCGGCATTCGGGGTGGACGGCACGATCACGGCGGGATCGGCGTCGCAGATCTCCGATGGCGCCTGCGCGGTCGTAGTCGCCTCCGCCGAGGCTGCTGCCGCCAGCGGGCTGCCCGTGCTAGCCACGATCGGCGCGCACGGCAACATCGCAGGCCCGGACAACTCACTGCACTCCCAGCCGTCCGGCGCGATCCGGCACGCGCTCGGCAAAGCCGGGCGCCCGGTGCGGGACCTGGACCTGATCGAGATCAACGAGGCGTTCGCCGCCGTCGCCATCCAGTCCATGCGGGACCTTGACGTCGGCATTGACCGGGTCAACGTCAACGGCGGCGCCATCGCGATCGGCCACCCGATCGGCGCGTCCGGAGCACGGCTTGCGCTGCACCTGGTCAACGAACTGCGCCGCCGGGGCGGCGGGCTTGGCGTGGCGGCGCTCTGCGGCGGCGGCGGCCAGGGTGATGCGCTGCTGCTCGAAGTACCAGTGCAAGGCCGTGGCTGACTCCGGCCCGGCGGCCGGCGGCCGGCGGCCGCGCGCTCCCGCTGATCCGGAGGCGCTCGTGGCCAGCGCCCAGGCGGGCGACGCACGGGCGCTAGCCAGGCTGATCTCGCTGGTGGAAAACCGGTCACCGGAGCTGCGCACGGTCATGAAGGCGATCGCGCCGCTCACCGGGACAGCGCGGGTAATCGGCCTCACCGGCTCTCCGGGCGTCGGGAAGTCGACGCTGACCGCCGCCCTGGCCGCCGCCTACCGGGCAGCCGGGCAGCAGATCGGCGTCCTCGCTGTCGATCCGACGTCCCCGTTCAGCGGCGGCGCGCTGCTTGGCGACCGGGTGCGGATGCAGCACCACGCGACCGACGAGGGGATCTTCATCAGGTCGATGGCCAGCCGCGGGCATCTTGGCGGGCTGTCCCTGGCAACCCCGCAGGCGCTCAGGATCCTGGATGCGGTCGGCTTCGACGTTGTCCTGATCGAGACCGTCGGCGTCGGCCAGGCAGAGCTCGAGATCGCCTCGCTGGCCGACTCGACGCTGGTCATCGTCGCGCCGGGGATGGGCGACTCCATCCAGGCGGCGAAGGCCGGCATCCTGGAGATCGCCGACATCTTTGTGGTGAACAAGTCCGACCGGCCCGGCGCCCAGGAGTCCGTCCGTGACCTGCGCACCATGCTGTCGATGGGGAACTGGCCGAAGGGCCAGTGGAAGCCGCCGATCGTCAGCACCGTGGCTGCCTACGGCGATGGCATCGATGACCTGATGACCCGGCTCAAAGCGCACTGGTCGTGGCTCGGCAAGTCGTCCGAGCTGGCCGCCAGGCGCAGGGCCAGGGCCAGGCAGGAGGTGACGGCGATCGCCGTCGCGGTGCTGCGTGAGCGGATGGGCGGGCTGCCGGGGGACTCCAGGCTCGATGAGCTGGCAGGCCGGGTCGCCGTCGGCGAGATCGATCCCGTACTCGGCCGCCGACGAGCTCGTCAGCGGCTAGCGCCCGGTGCTGCGCCGGGATCGGAGTCCTGCTCGGCGCGTGCCATGCGGGTGGCACCCGCTTCGACCGTCCGCGCAGGCTCAGTCGGCGGCTGTCTCGGCTGTCTCGGCTGGCTTGGCTGGCCGGGCTGTCTGGGCTGACTCGGCTGTCTCGGCTGGCCGGGCTGTCTGAGCTGGCTCCGCTGGCTGGACTGTTCCGCCAGCTTGACTTGTCCCGGCGGGCTGATCTGGCCCGGTGCGCCCGGCCGCCGCCGCGTCTATCGCGATCTGCAGAATCGACTCGCTCTTCACCCGGGCCTCGTAGGCGCGCTTGCCCCCGCGCACCCCGAACAGCCGCTTCGAGATCACCAGGTACAGCACCAGGGCCAGGTTGATCGCGAAGAACAGCACCCGCGTCACGGTGACCTTCGCGGTCAGGTCGTAGATCTCGTACGGCAGGAACACCGACGTGACCACCATGGCGAAGTACTCGCCCCAGCGCTTGCCGAGCCAGAGGCCGACCCCCTCGACCACCTCGACTGCCGCGTATGCGGCCAGGCCGATCACGAAATAGCCGAGGACACGCGGGCTTAGCGTGAAGGCGCGCTGGACCAGTCCGACGAGCTTGGAATGATCGATGTTGAGGCCCAGCTCACGGAACAGTGTGCGGACGATCGGGAGCTTGCGATCGAACGCCTCCTCGATCGTCAGCCGTGATTGCCTGTACTGCCATACGCCATAGGCCAGCACGGCGAAGACCAGCGCGCGGAGAAAGCGCTCGATGGCGAAGGCACGCAGGATCAGGGCGCTGCGCAGGTCCTTGCCGCGGCGGGGCTGCGGTGCCTCGGCGGCCGGCCCTGACCCGGCGGGCTCGCCGGGCACGAAAGTACCGCAGCGCAGGCAACGCCAGGCCGGCCCGCTGTCCGCCGGGACGCTCAGGAGTTCCCTGAGCTCGGGTTCCGCCGGCGCATAGGTCGCGTGTCCGGACCAGCCGCAGCCGAGCAGGCTCCAATCCATCCTCAGCAGCCTACGGCAGCCCCGCAGCTGGGCAGGGCGGGCAGCGCGGGGCTGGGCCCAGGCGGAGCCTGCCGGGCAGTTGCGCGGCCAGGGGCAGCGTGGGGCTGGCCGGGCGGGAGCCTGCGGCAGTTGCGGGCGGGCAGCGTGGGGCTGGGCCGGGCGGGAGCCTGCGGCAGTTGCGGGCGGGCAGCGTGGGGCTGGGCCGCCCGGGTGTCCGAAGGTGGTGGATCGCGCGATCGCACACCATCCAAGGTGCGCGATCGCGCGATCCACCACGTTGCAGGACGACGCGCAGCTCCGGAACGACCCGGCCCGTGCGCCCTGAATCGCGGCCCGCATGCCTGCCCGGGCCAGGCGGATAAGCCGACAAGACACTGTGCTAGGCCCGGACGATAATCCCGTAGGCGAGCGTCAACATGTCGTCGCAGACCAGCTTGAGCGCGCCGGTGTCGGATCCGGTTGCGACAATTGCGGTATCCCGGCCCAGGTCCCGGATGGCGTCGGCGAGCGCAGCGGTATCCCTGGCGGTGAGGCCGTCAAGCAGGCCGTCGAGCAGCAGCAGCTCTGGCTGGTGCACTGCCGCCGCGGCCAGCCGCGCCCGCCTGCAGATCACCTCCGGCGCGGTGCGCAGCGGCACCTCCGCCCACGGGGCGAGCGCGAGCCGGTCGATGATCGCGGCCGAAAGCAGCTCGCGATCGCTGCCGGTCCGCTTAGTGAGCCTGGCGGCGTGGTCGACCAGCCCGCGAATCCGGACAGCAGGCTGCGGCTTCACGGTCCTGCGGGCTACCCCGGCCCTGGAATGCACTGCCGCGCGGCCCGCGGCTGTGGTCATGTCCTCGCCAAGCACGCGAAGCTCGCCGTGGGCCGGGCGGGCCCGGCCGGCCAGCAGGTCGATGACCACTGTTCCCTCCGCATTGCTGCTGACCGCGACGCCGGCCGCAGCGCGGCCTGCCTGCCCGGCCTCGATGCGGAAACTGGCAGCCCGGAGCACCCAACCCCGGCCGTGCCGCACGCCCACGCCGGCTGCGAGCACGGGAGTAACCGCTGCCAGAGCGTGACCGGGCACTCCTGTCGTCCCCCGATTCATCGGCCACCGTCCCGGTCCGCAGTGTAACCCGGTCGTGACTTGCTGTGGGGAGGTTGTTTACGCTGAGTCACTGGACGGAAGCAGCAGCCGGGCCGCGCGATCCGGCGGCGGTACGGTATGGCTGTGCGTAAGCCGCTGGACCTGCCGTTCGACCCGATCATGCGCGCAGCGGAGATCTGGGAGCGCAGGTTCGGCGACTCGCGGGCGATGGCTGCGGCGACCTCAGTCATGCGGGCGCAGCAGATCCTGCTGGCCGAGCTTGACGGCAGGCTGCGGCCGCACGGGCTAACGTTCGCGCGGTATGAGGCGCTCGTCCTGATCAGCTTCAGCCGGGCCGGAGCGCTGCCGATGCGGCTGATCGGGCAGCGGCTGATGGTGCATCCGACCAGCGTCACCAATATCGTTCACCGGCTTGAGCGGCAGGGCCTGGTCGTCCGTCGGCCGAACCCGGCCGACGGACGGGGCACGCTGGCCGAGATCACCCCGGAGGGCCGCGGGCTGGTCGAGCGCGCCACTAAGGACCTGATGGCCGCGGAGTTCGGAGTAGGCGGCTACGCAGCGGCAGAACTTGACGAGATATTCGGCCTGCTCCGCGAACTCCGGGTAGCGGCCGGCGACTTCACTGGGCCGCAGTCCGGCGCCGGGTCCGGCCCGGACAGCTGACGGCCGCAGTTCCCATTCGTGCATGGTGGTGGATCGCGCGATCGCGCACCTTCAAAGGTGCGCGATCGCGCGATCCACCACCTTCCGAGGAACCGGGGAACCGGGGAACGATCTTGGAGGTGCAAGTTGCTGGGGCCGCTGGGCTGGCTGGGGGCGGCGTGCTGGGGGGCTGGGGTGCTGGGGCTGGCTGTGGGCGCTGGGCGCTGACTGGGCGGAGGTGGCGGGTCAGCCGCTGGTGATGGACGATGGCTGCCAGCTGCCGCCGCCGTCGGAAGTGATGAACACCTCATGCAGGCTGGCGTCCGCGGGCACGGCGACGCCGTGCTCCTGGTCGGTCATGCCGACGTAGGAGAAGCCGCCGCGTCCGGCGGCCGCGCCGGGCGGGCTGCCATACGCCTGGGTCCAGTTCACGCCGCCGTCGGCCGAGACATCGATGCACGTGGTGGTGGCGAGCACGACCAGATCACCCTGCGCCGCCGCGAGTGACGTCCCGACCCCGGGGCCGTGCACCGTCCCCCTCGGCTGCCAGGTCTGCCCGCCGTCAGCCGAGGCGAAGATCGTCTTGAGGTACTGCCGGCCGCCCGCCGGCAGCGCGCTTGTGCACGCCACGAAGAGCTCGTTCGAGCCGGCGGTGAGCATCGTGCTGGCTGGCCTGGCCAGCCTGCGGGGCAACGGCAGACTGGCACGGGGCTTGGCCGGCCACCGTCCAGGGCCCGCCGGCCAGCGAGCCGCTGAGCACGGCGCCCGAAGGCGCAAGCAGGTAGCCGGTTCCGGCCGCCGGATCGGTGACCGGGCCGGCCGCAAGCACCAGGCTCGCTGCGGCCACCTGGCCCGCCCTGCTCGCGGCCGCCCGGAGGTCGCCGGCCTCGCCAGGTACCCGCTGCCAGCGGTCGCTGGCCGCGCCAGAGGAGTAGAGCCGGTAGCTGTCGCACTGCGCAGCGAAGTCGGTCCCATTGCCCGCGCAGCTGGCGAAGAGCGCGAAGGCCCGGTCGCCGGCCGTCTCCAGGCTGGTGACCCGCAGGCCGTGAGTTGGCTCCTGGGTCCAGGTCGCGCCGCCGTCGTGGGTGACCCACAGCTGCGGCCCGAACGCCCAGCCGGTGCGGGTATCGAGGAAGCGGAGCCCGCTGACGCCGGTCGAGCCTGCCGGTGCGCCGGTCACCGGAGCGCTGACCCCATACCAGGTCTGGCCGTAGTCGGAGGTGCCCGCCAGCGAAGTGCAGGCCGCGGCCTCCGGCGGGCCGCACTTGCCCGGCGTCCCGGCCTGGCCGATGACCGCGCCGGTATGGGTGCCGACGAACGTGACCGAGCTTGGCCGGAAGGCAGCCGGTACCGGCTGGCCGGACCCGCCGGGGGAGAGCGACGAACCCGGCAGCGGCGTCAGGATGGGCGTAGCCGAGCGTGACGCCGGGTTGCCGTGGCCGCCGCGGCGCGTGCTTGGCGATGGCCGCGCGAGCGTGGGGGCGGCGATCGCATCGCCGGGACGGCGTGGAGCCTGGTGACCGAGCATGGACCCGGCTACCCGCGGGGTTAGCGCGAGCCCCGTGACGAGCACGGCTGCCCCGGCGGCCGAGGCGATGGCCCGGCCGGCCTTGCGCCGCCGCGCCCGCCCGCTGACCCGCTCGAAGGTTCCCGGCGGCGGCGGCAGCGGCTGGACGTCGGCGTCCAGCCATGAGTCGATCTCGTCGCGGTGGTTACTCACCGGCGTTCCCCACCGCGGCCTTCAGCCTGGCCCGGGCGTGATGCAGGTCCGCCTTGATCGTTCCCTCCGGCCGGCCGAGCATCGCCGCCACCTCGCGGACACCGAACCCCGCGTAGTAATGCAGCAGGAACGCACTGCGCAGCCGGGGCGGAAGTGCCTCGATGAGCGCCCGGACGTCAACGTCCTGCACCGGATGGCAGGCCGGGTCCGGCGGTGCGGCCGCGATCAGGGTGCGGATGGCGCGGCGCTCCCGGCCGGTCTTCCGCCAGTGATCCCTGACCAGGTTCGTGGCGATCATGTAAAGGTAACTATGCGGGCTGTCCAGGCCGGACCAGCGGGCCAGCAGCCTGGTGAATGCCTCCGAGGCGATCTCATGCGCGGTTTCGTCGTCATCGACCAGCCTGCGGACCCAGCCTGGCCAGCCTCGGGTAGCTGGCATTGAAGAGGTCCTCGGCCGCAGCGCGGTCGGCCGTGCGGAGCCTGGCCACGGAGCTCCCTCGCCTCGTCGCCGGATCCGGCGGCGCTACCCACGGTCCTAGCGCCGACGCGGCGTCCCCGAGGAGCGCTGCCCTTTCCACGCCGCCTGCGCAATATCGCATACGTTGTACCACACATTCCGCGGGTCACGGACGAGGTCGCCCGGGCCGCGTAGCGCCCGGGTACTCACTGAGACGGCGCACGGCGGCCGGCGGTTGCCCAGCCGCCGTCCTTTCTGCGCGACGGCGCCCTTCCCGCTGCTTCCCGCTGCGCCGCCCCTTCCCGCGGCGGCGCCGCCCTTCCCCGCCGCGGCGACGGCATAGACTGATGCCGGATAGTAGGACGTCCTACTAAGTTGGCGTGGGGCCCGCGGAGGAATGTCATGGATTCGCACGGCATAGCGGACGAGGCGCGCGAAGGCATGCAGCGGTGGCAGCGCCGGTACGACGCCGCGCGCAAGCGCGACGCCGATTTCAGCACGCTGTCCGGGCTCGAGGTCGAACCCGCGTACGGGCCGGCGCCCGGCGCCGTCGTGCCCGGCTTCGAGCGGATCGGATGGCCCGGGGAGTTCCCGTTTACCCGCGGTCTTTACCCGGCGGGCTACCGGGGCCGGGCATGGACGATCCGGCAGTTCTCCGGCTTCGGCAACGCCACGGCGACCAACGAGCGGTACAAGATGCTGCTGCGCGGCGGCGGTGGCGGCCTGTCTGTCGCGTTCGACATGCCGACGCTGATGGGCCGGGACTCCGATGACCCGCACGCGCTCGGCGAGGTGGGGCACTGCGGGGTGGCGATCGACTCGGCCGCGGACATGGACGTGCTGTTCGGCGGCATTCCGCTGGCCGATGTCACGACGTCGATGACGATCAGCGGCCCGGCCGTCCCGGTGTTCTGCATGTACCTCGCCGCGGCCGAACGCCAGGGTGCCAGCATCGGCGCGCTGAACGGCACGCTGCAGACGGACATCTTCAAGGAGTACATCGCCCAGAAGGAGTGGCTGTTCCCGCCCCAGCCGCACCTGCGGCTGATCGGCGACCTGATGGAGTACTGCGTCCGCAACGTCCCCGACTACAAGCCGCTGTCGGTGTCCGGCTATCACATCAGGGAGGCTGGGTCGACGGCCGCGCAGGAGCTCGCTTACACGCTGGCGGACGGCTTCGGCTACGTGGAGCTCGGCTTGTCCCGGGGCCTTGACGTGGAGACGTTCGCGCCGGGGCTTTCGTTCTTCTTCGACGCGCACATCGACTTCTTCGAGGAGATCGCCAAGTTCCGCGCCGCCCGCCGGATCTGGGCGCGGTGGATGCGCGACGTCTACGGCGCGCGCACCGAGCGGGCCCAGTGGCTGCGGTTCCATACTCAGACGGCCGGGGTCTCGCTGACCGCGCAGCAGCCGGACAACAACGTGGTCAGGACCGCGATCGAGGCGCTGGCCGCGGTGCTCGGCGGCACCAACTCGCTGCATACCAATGCCCTGGACGAGGTACTGGCGCTGCCGAGCGAGAAGGCGGCGGAGATCGCGCTGCGCACCCAGCAAGTGATCATGGAGGAAACCGGGGTCGCCAGCGTCGCGGATCCGCTGGGTGGCTCGTGGTACGTCGAGGCGCTCACCGACCGGCTGGAGGCCGAGGCGGAGGAGACCTTCGCCAGGATCCGCGCAATGAGCCCGGACGGCTCGATGACCGGCGGGATCCTGCGCGGGATCGAGGACGGCTGGTTCATGGCGGAGATCGCCGAGGCCTCGTTCAGCTACCAGCAGAAGCTGGAGAAGGGCGAGAAGCGGGTCGTCGGCGTGAACTGCCTCACCGAGACCGTCGAGAAGCCGGTGGAGATCATGCGGGTCAGCCATGAGGTGGAGCGGGACCAGGTCAGCGAGCTGGCTGCCCGCCGGTCCGGCCGTGACCAGGCCGCTGCGGATGCCGCCATCGAGGGAATGCTGGCGGCGGCGCGGTCCGGCGCGAACATGATCCCGGCGATGCTTGACGCCGCCCGTGCCGAGGCGACGCTCGGCGAGATCTGCGGGGCGCTGCGCGCGGAGTGGGGCGGCTACTTCGAGGCACCGGCATTCTGACCGGGCGGCGGTGCCCGGGCAGTGCGGGCGATACGGCAGGATGGAGTCATGCAGCAGCCGCGGGACTTCTCGCTCCATGGAGCCGTTGACCTGGGGGCGCGGCAGGCCGCCGCGCAGCGCCGGGAGAAGACAACCAGGACGCCAGGCGCCGGCGGTGAGTCGGGCGCGCCAGCCGGGCACGTGATCGAGGTAACCGACGAGACGTTCAACGCCGACGTCCTCGACCGGTCCCGCAACGTGCCCGTGATCATGGACTTGTGGGCCGAGTGGTGCGGACCGTGCAAGCAGCTAGGGCCGGTGCTTGAGAAGCTCGCCGCCGAGGCGGACGGCGACTGGTTGCTCGCCAAGGTGGACATCGACGCCAACCCGCAGCTCCGGGCTGCGCTCCAGGTGCAGAGCATCCCGATGGTCGTGGCGGTAGTCGGCGGCCAGGTGCTGGACGGATTCCTCGGCGCGCTGCCCGAGGCACAGGTACGCGACTGGGTCAGCCACGTGCTGGCGGCGGCGCAGCAGCTCGGGCTGGCAGGCGGGGCCGCCGGGGCCGGCCAGGACGGCAGCGCGGCCGGGCCGCAGGGCGCCACCGGCGCGGCGGGCCAGGCGGCGGCCGGGCAAGGCCGCCCGTACCCGCCGGGCGCGGGCCCGATGAGCGGTCCCGGCGGCCCGGGGCCTGACCCGATGGCGGACCCGGCGTTCGCCGAGGCGCAGCAGGCGATGGAACGCGGCGACCTGGACGGCGCGGCCGGCGCATTCGAGAAGGTGCTCGCGGCCACCCCCGGGCACCCGGTCGCCACGCTCGGGCTGGCGCAGGTCGACCTGATCCGGCGGGTGAACTCGTATGACCAGGCCAAGGCTCGGCGGGACGCGGCCGAGAACCCGGATGACGTCGACGCACAGTGCCGGGTGGCCGACATCGACCTGGCCACGGGACGGATCGAGGAAGGGTTCGACCGCCTGCTCGGCGTCGTCCGCCGGACCTCGGGAGACGATCGTGATCGCGCCAGGGTGCACCTGGTCAGCCTGTTCGACGTGTTCCCGCCCAGGGATCCGAGGGTCGCGAAGGCGCGGGCCAAGCTGTCCGGCCTGCTGTTCTGAGTTAGCTGCCGGGCTAGCTGCCCGGCCTGCTGCGCCGAGCCCGCTGTGCTGAGTCAGCCGGGCCCGGCGCTGGCCAGCTGCTCAAGCGCGGGCAGCGCTGCGGCGAGCGCGGCGAGCTGGTCAGGCGGCAGGGTCCGCAGGCTGTCCGCGAGCACGACCGTGGTTTCCTGCCTGATGCGCTCAAGCGCTGCGTGCCCGGTCGATGTGATGGCCAGGGTGCTTGCCCTGGCATCGCCGGGGACCGCGCACCGCTCGACGTAGCCGAGATCCTCAAGCGCGGTAACCATCCTGGTCAGCGTCGATGGCGCGATCCGCTCGGCGGCGGCAAGGTCGCCGAGCCGCAGCGGTCCCGCTGACTCGACGGTAGCCAGCGCCGCGAGCTGGGTCGGAGTGAGCCCGGCGAGCTCGTGCCTGCGCAGCCGGCGCGACACCCGGGCGATCGCCACCCGCAGCCTGGTGACATCGATCTGGGGCACGTCGGCAAGCACGGCAGCCGTTCCGTTGCTGGATCTCTCGGCTCCTTCGTCGGACACACTTGAAGGGTACGTGCTACCGAGTGGCCCGGGGGGCTGCCTGCGGGCCGGCCTGCTGCCGCATGATTAATCCATGGCGGATGATGCCCTCGGCGGCAGGCTGCTCGTCGCGACGCCGCTGCTCGGCGATCCGAACTTCCGGCGCACGGTGATCCTGATCGTCGAGGACGAGCCGGCCGAAGGCACCCTCGGCGTCGTGCTCAACCGGCCAACCGAGATCCCGGTGGTGCAGGTGCTCGAGCCCTGGACCGAGCTGGTGACCGGCCCTTCCGTGCTGTTCAAGGGCGGCCCGGTTTCGCCGAACAGCGCACTCGCGCTGGCGCTGGCCCACGGTGAGGATGAGCCGCTTGGCTGGCGGTCGCTGGATGGGTCATCGGTCATGTCCAGGGTCGGGCTCGTGGACCTGGAGGCGCCGCCGGAGCTGCTGGCTGGCGGCGTCTGCGAGTTCCGGGTATTCGCCGGCTACGCCGGCTGGGGGCCCGGCCAGCTGGCTGCCGAGATCGACGAGGGTGCCTGGTACGTGCTGGCCGGCGATCCGGCTGATGCCTTCGTCACGGAACCGGACCGGCTGTGGCAGGCCGTCCTGCGGCGGCAGGGCGGCGAGCTGGCCATGATGGCCACCTATCCGGACGATCCAGCGCTCAACTAGCCGCAGCAGAGCGTGCGGTGGTGACTGGGCGGCGGCTGGCCGGGGCGGCGGTTGATCCTGGCTGCCAGCGCGGCGGCGTAGACTCCGTGAACGTGAGCACAGAGATCCTTCCCGAAACCGATACCCGCCAGGACACCGGCACCCGCCCGGACCTCTCGCACGGTGACGGCGATCACGAGCGGTTCGCGCACTACGTGCAGAAGGACAAGATCGTCGACAGCGCGGTCAGCGGCTCCCCGGTGGTTGCGCTCTGCGGCAAGGTCTGGGTGCCGACCAGGGATCCGAAGCGCTTCCCTGTCTGCCCGGAGTGCAAGAAGATCTACGAGTCGCTGCCCGAGGGCGACGACTGATCCTGGTGGCGCTACTCGCCGTCCGGCTCGAAGATCGTCGGGATGGCCGGGTAGCCGCGGGATAGCCGGAGCGCGTGCGCCGGCAGTTCCGCCAGCGCTTCGGCGTGCCTGGACCTGGTGGCCGCCAGCGGCTCGGCGCCGACGATCTCGCCGCCGCGCACCAGCTGGCGGAGCAGCGGGCGGGCGTCATCGCGGCCGGCCTGCCGGTCGGTGATGCGCTCGGCGATGGCTACCCCGCGGTCGCGCTCGCGGGCCGCCCACTTGCGCCCGCCGCGGCCTGGCTTGCCGACCGAGCGCTTGGCCACCGGCCGCAGCTCGGCCGCGGCGCCGGTGCCGGCAGCCCGGGCCACCAGCTTGTACACCAGCGCCGCCGTCGGTACGCCGGAGCCGGTGACCAGAGATGTTCCCACCCCGTAGCCGTCCACGGGGGTAGCGGCAAGCGCCGCGATCGAGTACTCGTCCAGGTCGCCGGTCAGCACGATCCTGGTCTGCCCCGCGCCGAGCGAGTCCAGCAGCGAGCGCACCTGGCGGGCGATTACCGGCAGGTCGCCGCTGTCGATCCGGACAGCGCCGAGCGCGGGACCGGCCACGGCCACCGCGGCGCGCACCGCCTCGGCCACGTCATAGGTGTCGACGAGCAGGGTGGTGCCCCGGCCGAGCGACTCGACCTGCGCGGTGAACGCCTGCCGCTCGCTGTCATGCACCAGCGTGAACGAATGGGCGCTTGTTCCGCTGGTCGGGACGCCGTAGTCGTGCCCCGCCCGCAGGTTGGACGTGGTGGCGAAGCCAGCGATGTAAGCGGCCCTGGCGCTGGCGACGGCGGCAAGCTCGTGGGTGCGGCGGGAGCCCATCTCGATCAGCGGCCTGCCGTCGGCGGCGGTGACCATCCGGGATGCGGCCGAGGCGATCGCGCAGTCGTGGTTGAGCACCGACAGCGCCAGCGTCTCAAGCACGCATGCCTCGGCGAAGGTGCCTTCCACGACCAGGATCGGCGAGCCGGGGAAATAACAGTCGCCCTCCGCGTATCCCCAGATATCGCCCGCGAACCGATAGGACTGCAGGTATCGCAGCGTGGCGTCGTCCGCGATCCCGCTACCGCGCAGGAAGCCGATCTCGTCCGGCCCGAACCGGAACCGCTCGATTGCCTCGAGCAGCCGCCCGGTCCCGGCGACCACGCCGTACCGCCGGCCGCTTGGCAGGTGCCGGGCGAAGACCTCGAAGACCGACCGCCGCGCGGCGGCGCCGCTGCCCAGGGCGGCCCGCAGCATGGTCAGCTCGTAGTGGTCAGTGAGCAGGCCCGTTCCGTCGGCTCTGTCTGCTGTCACGGGGGAAGCCTACGGACCTGGCCGCGCGTGCCTGCCGGGCCGGGGCCAGCCGGGGCGCTCCGGGCGCTCCGGGCTCTCGGGGTGAGCCGGGCGCTCGGGGTGAGCCGGGCGCTCGGGGTGAGCCGGCGCCGGTGAGCCGAGCCGGGCGTGACTGGGACGCGCGCGTGCTGCAAGACTGGGAGACTGGGCAGGGAGGTGAACAGCCAATGAGCCTGGCGCCCGCCGAAGTTAAGCGGCCGGAGACCGACGAGACGGCGATCCCGGACATGCCATGGGTCACGATCGTATGGAATGACCCGGTCAACCTGATGAAGTACGTGACCTACGTGTTCCAGACCGTGTTCGGGTACCCGAAGCCGAAGGCCGAGAAGCTCATGCTGGATGTCCATCACAAGGGCAAGGCCGTCGTGTCGGCCGGCGCCCGCGAGGCGATGGAGCGGGACGCCGAGATCCTGCACGGCTACGGCCTGTGGGCAACGGTGAGCCACGATTCGTGACCGGCCGGGACGAAGAGGCCCGTGATGCCGGTCACCCTGACATGCCCGAGAGCGGGGATGCAGCTGAGTTTGCGGAGGCGAGGTGGCCCGGTTCCGTGCTACCTCGGGCGGCGTAACCGCCCGGTTCGCCGCGCCGCACGCGAGAATCGTCCGCGACCTCGTCGGCCAGATCGCGGTGCTTGTCGGCGGCGACGAGCCGTCCGGCGATGCGGACGATCTGGCGGCCGAACTCGGGCTGAGCGACAGCACCGAGCTGCCGGATGACCCCGTGCTGGCCCGGCTGCTGCCTGACGGCTATGCCGAGGACCCGGAGGCGTCCGGCGAGTTCCGCCGGTACACCGAGCAGGGACTTCGGGACGGCAAGGTCGCGGCGGCCAGGACCGTTCTTGATACGCTGCCGGCCAGAGGCGGCCGGGTACGGCTGACCGAAGCTGATGCGCAGGCATGGCTGCGCGCGCTGAACGATGTCAGGCTCGCCCTCGGAGTACGCCTTGGGGTTACCGACGACTTCGATGAGCAGAGCGAAGATATCGACCCCGGCGATCCGCGTTCTGCCTATGTGTGGGTCTACCACTGGCTGGCGTACCTCCAGGAGAGCCTGGTGGATGCGCTGTCGTGACCCACGGCCGCGCCGGGTTACCCTCGCATCCATGCTGACGATCAGCCAGACGCTGCAGGCGCAGATCCTCGCGCACGCGCGGGCCGACCACCCGGACGAGGCGTGCGGGGTGATCGCCGGGCCTGCCGGAAGCGACCGGCCGGTCAGGTTCATCCCGATGGCGAACGCAGAGCGGTCACCGACCTTCTACCGGTTCGACTCGATGGAGCAGCTCAGCGTGTGGCGCGAGATGGATGACCGGGACGAGGAGCCGGTCGTCATCTACCACTCGCACACGGCGACCGAGGCGTACCCGTCCCGCACCGACATCGCCTACGCGAGCGAGCCGGGGGCGCATTATGTGCTGGTATCCACCCGGGAGCCGGATACGGCGGAGTTCCGCTCGTACCGGATCGCCGACGGGGCGGTGACCGAGGAGGAAGTGCGCGTCATGCCGGACGCGGCGGCGGGGGCGGCGGCCACGGCGGGGCGGCCGCCAGGCGGCGGAATGATCCTGGGGCCCGCCCGGTTGGGACGCAAGGAAGCAGCCTGCCGCGACAGCACACCCTGGAGCGTTATTCATGGCCATCGAGGTCCGCATCCCGACGATCCTGCGCAACTACACCGGCGGGGCCAAGTCCGTCCAGGGCTCCGGCGGCACGCTGGCCGAGCTGCTCGCTGACCTGGAGTCGCGCCACGGCGGGCTGCAGGAGCGGCTGGTAGATGACTCCGGGCTGCGCCGTTTCGTCAATGTCTACCTGAATGACGAGGACGTGCGCTTCCTCGGCGGGCTGAGCGCACCGGTCAAGGACGGCGACACGGTCACCGTGCTGCCCGCTGTGGCCGGCGGGATGCGCTGAGGCCCAGGCGGAACCCGATGCGTTACGACTCGCTGCTCGACTCGGTCGGCCGCACCCCGCTGGTCGGCCTGCCCGCGCTGTCGCCTGGCCCCGACGTGCGGCTGTGGGCCAAGCTCGAGGAACGGAATCCGACCGGATCGGTGAAGGACCGGGCGGCGCTCTACATGGTCGAGGCGGCGGAGAAGGAAGGGCAGGCTCGCGGCCGGCGCGACGATCCTGGAGCCGACCTCGGGCAATACCGGGATCTCGCTGGCCATGGTGGCACGGCTGCGCGGCTACCGGCTGATCTGCGTGATGCCGGAGAACACCTCAGCGGAACGCAGGCAGCTGCTCGAGATGTACGGCGCGTCGGTCATCTCCTCGCCTGCCGCGGGCGGGTCCAACGAGGCCGTCCGGGTCGCCAGGCGGCTGGCCGCGGAGAACCCGGACTGGGTGATGCTGTACCAGTACGGCAACGAGGCGAACGTCCGGGCGCACTACGAGGGCACCGGGCCCGAGTTGCTCGCCGACCTGCCGGGGATCACCCACTTCATCGCTGGCCTCGGCACGTCCGGGACGATCATGGGAGTGGGGCGGTTCCTGCGCGAGCGGGTGCCCGGCGTGGCGATCGTGGCGGCTGAGCCGCGATACGGCGAGCTGGTCTACGGGCTGCGCAACATGGACGAGGGCTTCGTGCCTGAGCTCTACGACGAGTCCGTGCTGACGTCCAGGGTCTCGGTGTCCTCGTCCGACGCCTTGCGCCGCACCCGCGAGCTGCTCGATCACGAGGGAATCTTCGCCGGGATCTCGTCCGGCTGCGCGCTGCACGCGGCGCTGGCTGTGGCCGGGCGGGCGCAGGCGGCGGGGGAGCGGGCCGACATCGCGCTGATCATCGCCGACGGAGGCTGGAAGTACCTGTCCACCGGCGCCTACACCGGAACGCTCGCGGAAGCCGAGGACAGGCTGGAAGGCCAGCTGTGGGCCTGACGGCGGTGGCTGGAAGGCGGCGGGCAGGGCGGACATGACGATCTTCGATGAGGCGACCGCGATCCGGCGGACTGGCCCTGGCCGGTACGAGGTCAGGGCCGACGAGCGTTTCGCGCTCGTGCCGCCAGGCGGCGGTACTCCCGGTGCGGTCAATGGCGGCGTGCTGATGGCCACCGTGCTGCGCTGCGTGCTGGATACGTCACCGCATCCGCACCCGGTGGCCACCAGCGCGCATTTCCTCCGCGTCCCGCAGCTGGCCGCTGCCCACGTCGACGTGACCTGGCTGAAGGAGGGCGGGACGGCCGCGACGGCGCGGGCCAGCCTGATCCAGGACGGCAAGCCGGCGCTCGAGCTGATCGTCACCACCGGCACGGTGCCGAATGCGGCCGCCGGGAACGGGCAGGCGGCGGACCTGAGCTGGACGGGCGCGCCGCCGGTGCTGCCGCCGATCGAGGACTGCGTCGACCTCGGGCCGTGGCCGGGGGCGGTCGGTCCGGACGGGACAATCGGTTATGCCGGGCAGGTGGAGATGCGGCTCGACCCGGCGACGACAGGGTGGCGGCACGGCAAGCCGGCCGGAATCCCCGAGATGCGCGGGTACTTCCGGCTGCGCGAGGACAGGGATCCGGATGCGTACCTGCTCTCGCTCGCGGTAGACGGCATGCCGCCGGTGGTGTTCGGCCTCGGCGCGTCCGGCTGGGCGCCGACTGTCGAGCTGACCTGGCACATGCGCGCGGTGCCCGCACCGGGGGTGCTTAAGGTCGCGGCGCGGGGCCGGCACGTCGGCGGCGGCTGGTTCGACGAGGAGGCCGAGGTCTGGGACGCTGCCGGGCGGCTGGTCGCGCAGAGCCGCCAGATCGCCAGGGTCGGCCGCGGCGGATAGCGGTCCGGCGCTATCCGCCGCGGACAGCGGCCCGGCGCTCCGGCGGGCAGTCCTAGATTTCCCGGAGCGGCCGACGGGCGTGCAGATCGTCGAATGCCCCCTCGCCTTCCTCGCGTAGCCGCGTGTAGTCGCGAAGCCGCCCGCGAATCCGGCGAAGGGCGAGATCGATGTCGGTTCCTTCGTCGTATGCCTTGATATCAAACAGGGCGACGAGAACCGAGATTTCGTCAGAGGATACCCGCAGCCGGAACCATTGTGAGGTTGTGAACTCGAACGCCTCCTCGTCCTTGTGATTTGCTCCCGGACCGCTATTACCATTCTGTGCGGCAGGCTCCGGGGTGTACCCGGTGACATTAATCGGAATTTGTATCTTTAGCCGTTCGCTCTCGGTGGCTACCGAGACCACGTCACGATAATGGAATTCGCGCGTCCGGTCTGAGATAACGTGGCCAGTTTCCATCTCCAGTACGCACTGATATGTGCACAAGTGCCAGGTGGTCATGTAGATCACCAGAATGTCGTAGTGCGTAGCCCTAATCCTGCCGTCGCGGCCGCGTGCTAGCCGGAACCGAGGCCTGCGGGGATCGGATCGCCCTCCGGCCGGCCGCAGGAAATCGGGCAGCTGATCCGGGAATCCGATGACGACCAGCGGTGGCGCATCCTTGTCGACCAAATCACTCGGTACGATGTCCAGGCGGCGGAAGCCAGTCTGGTAAATCGGATCGATGCCCTCGGCGAGCCATTTGTCTAGCTCATTCTCGGATGGCTTGGGCTCGGCGCGGGCGCGCCCCTGCAGGTACCGATGGATCCGGGGGCCTCCCCTGAGTGCGCCGCCAGCTATCAGGACTAAGCCGATGACTGCGCCGACGGCACCGGCGCCCAGCAGGCCCAAGCCGATCAGGACGGCTATAGCCGGGCCTATTATGCTACGGAATGGAAATCTGGGAATCGGCGTGAAGTAGCGGCGCACGCTTACCTGCCGCGGTGTCAGCGCCAGTCTGTCTTGGTCCGGATATCTCAATCTCTTCCCCTCCGATCTAGTTCTTGCCAGGTAATAGTCTCCGGTGCTGGGATGTTGCGGCACATTTCCGCCGCATGCTCGGAGCTCACTGAGGAGCAGGCGGTGCGCAGTTCCTGCTGGGACGGCGCGCCTCCGGAGATGCCCCTGGCGCGGTAGTGATCCTCTTGCAGGAGGCCCCTCAAGGCCAGTACATGGGGCTCGTCCGGTGCCAGTGCAGCGGCATTTTCGAGCAGTCGTGAAATCTCATCGATGTAGGCGGTGGTATGTGCTCGCGGTCGTTGCCCTTTCAGTGCGGAAAGCGCGACGTAGTACCAGGCGTCCGGGTTCTCTGGATGCCGTGAGCACACCAGCCGAAAATCCGCCAGCGCCGATGCGTAATTTCGCGCAGCCAGCGCTGCGATGCCTCGCCCGAACTCCTGGTCGGCGAGGATGCGGGGCAGCAGGATGGCGCGAAGTTCCGGGCTGCAAGCAGCGATCGTGCGGATCGGGATCATCATTGCAATCCGCTGTGCAGCCCATGCGCTGGCGATCATGCCGACGACCTGCGTGCTCTGCGGATCGATCACGGGGCCGCCGCTGAACCCGACCTTGACCGGTAAGCCGTGCGGGCTGCGGCTCGTCAGCTGAATCTGCGCAGCCGCCATGTCGTACCCATCCACCAGGACTGGCACCCATATGCCGGCCGCATCAGCTGAATCGCTGCCCGTTTCCGGGAAGCCGAATGCCGACAGGAGGGTGCCTACCGGTGGTGGCTCGGCGGGCCCGGGCAGAGCAGGAGCAATTCCGCGGGCAGGCTCCTGCAGACTCAGGACCGCCACGTCGGCCCGGGCGGCCGCGGGAAGGTCCGTTGGATGGGCTCTCGATTTTCCTGCAGCGGTGCCGCCGAATTGCACCCAGCAACTGCCCGGTCGGCTCTTCTGGACGACATGATCACAGGTGAGGGCCTGTCCCCGCGATATGAGTAATCCGGCGCCGAGCACTCTGCCCGCATCGCTGCGCACGAGCAGCCGCCATGGCGCCGGGCTGGGGGGCATCATTCCTGCTTTCCCGATCTGTGCCACGTCAGCTCCATGCCAAGGGCACCCGCCAGCGAGGTCTTGGCAATCACGGCGCCAGCTTCAGCGGTCAGGCTGATGCCGAAAGACACCCTGATCTCGTCGGGATGCAGCCGTTCCTCGAATGTTTCCATGGCCTTCGCCACCGCATCGCGGATTCCATCGAGGTTCGCCGCGAAGCGGCTAGCGGCCTGCACGATTCCGTCGTCACCGCGGCCTGCGGGCACCAGGCCCTCATCTGCGGATTCGGTCTCGATGAGGACGTCATGTCCGGGCGAGATCTCGAATCGCACTATGCTGCCCATGCATTCCCCCCACCTGACTCGTTGACCAGTCAGCGGCGACGAATGTCAGGCTGCCCGAGAGCGCATCGTCAGACGGCGACGTCCCCGGTAATAATGCTCAACGCGTAACCGCAAGCCCCGCAGCAAGAACAGCACGCAGCTGGCAAAGCCATCAGCACGCTACTGATACCTACTATCGCGCCCCTCCCAGCGCATGCCCCTGCCCGTGAGCCTCGTGGACAGGCTAGTTGCAATTCAGACTAAGAGACAACATGTAATGAGAACTATTTTATTTGGCCAATCATGTGAACTTCCGGATAGCTTCGCGCGTCAGCATGGCCACTGTTTATGGCGAAATTATGCCAAACTGTATAAATGGGCAAGCGGCAGGCTTAGGGGACGCTCTTGATCTTCCAGACGAGGATCGAGCCCGCCGCCGCCACGACCGCCGTCGCGGCGAACAGGGTCGGGTAACCGCCGAGGGACACCAGCGGCGCCGCGAGCAGGGCGCCGATCGCGGACGGGCAGACGATGGCGATATTGATGATGCCGAGGTCCTTGGCCCGGTCTGTCGCCGCGGGCAGCACCTGGGTGACGAGGGCCTGGTCGACGGCGAGATACGCGCCGAAGCCCGCGCCGAACAGGACGGCCGCGCCAAGCGCCGCCTGCCAGGTTTCCACGAACGTCAGCAGCAGGGCGGCTACGCCCATCAGCGAACCGGAGATGGTGACGATCATCTTCCGCTTGCCGATCCGGTCCGAGATGACCCCGCCCACAATCGCGGTGACGACCACGCAGACGGTATAGATCACGATCAGGATCAGCAGCCCGTCCTGGGCTGTCTGCCCAGGGAACAGCCGGGCATAGTGCACCGCGTCGCGGAGGAAATAGAGCAGGTACAGGGTCCCCATGGCGATGGCGAGCGAGGCGAGGAAACGCGTGACCCACGCCCAGGCGAAGTCGGGATACTGGCGTGGGCTCAGCCAGTACGACCGGGCCACCTGCGCCCAGGAGAAATCCGGGCGGTCGGCGGGGTCCAGCGGATAGTCCGGTGTCAGCAGCACGAACGGCAAGGTAAGCACCACGAGGAGGACCGCCAGCGCGTCGTAGCCTGCGATCAGCTTCGTGAAGACGTCAATCACCAGCAGCGAGCCCACGACCAGGCCGAGTGCCTGCGGCATCCCTACCCAGCCGGCCACGGTCGCGCGCTGCCGGACCGGCACGTGATCGGGGATGGCGGCACTCAGGCTGGCGTATTCGCCGTTCTGGAAGGCGCTGAAGAGGACCCACAGGATGGCCACGCCGGCCACGGTCGCCTGCCGGGCGAGCACGGCGAGCGAGGCCGCCGCGAGCAGGGACATGCCCAGCGTCCAGCGATGCCGCCTGCCGCGCAGCCTGCCAACCGGGAAGCCATGGGTCGTCCGGTCGGAGAGCGCGCCGGCCAGCGGGGTGGCAAGGCCGGAGGCGATGGCGCCGAGCCCGGACACCACTGCCAGGGCGACGATCTTGTGCCGCGGCGTGATGTCCTGCAGCTGGATCGGGATCAGCACCTGCAGCGGGGTGAGCGAGGCCATCCACATCCCGAGGCTGGCCAGGCTGAGGCCGGTGATCCAGCGGCCGCGCACGTGCACGGTCGGCTCGGCAAGCGCGCGGGACAGCGCGTCCTGCTCGCCGATCACCTGATCCGCCATCGCGACTCCGTAAAGGGCCTGGTACCGCGCCCGCTCCAGCTGATCGGAGCCGCGCGCCTTGGATGGATAATGTCGCGTTCCCGGCCACATTGGTAGATGAGCGGAAAGAGTCTTGCGGTGCCAGGCCGGCTGCCGCTGCGGCCTAGCGGTCACCGCCCGCCTAGCATGGGTGACCATGCGGCTGACCGTCATCGGATGCGCTGGCAGCTTTCCCGGTCCCGACAGCCCGGCTTCCTGCTACCTGGTGGAGGCCGACGGCTTCCGGCTGCTGATTGACCTCGGAAACGGCGCGCTCGGCGTACTGCAGCGGCATGCCGGCCTGTTCGAGATCGACGCGATCTGCCTGAGCCACCTGCACGGCGATCATTGCCTGGACCTGGCCTCCTACTGGGTGGCGCGGACATACGCCCCGGACGGCCCCAAGCCGAGGATCAGTGTCTACGGGCCGGCCGGCACCGAGGACCGGCTGGCCGGCGCGCAGGGCCGCAGCATCGCGCGGGGGATGTCACCTGCGTTCTCCTTCCTGACGCTGACGCCGGGAACCCGCCGGATCGGCCCGTTCGACGTCACGGTTGATCACGTGAACCATCCGGTCGAGACCTTCGCCTTCCGCATCTCCCACGGCGGCCTGGCGCTCGCCTATTCCGCCGACACCGGCGAGTCACCGGCGCTTGTCCGGCTTGCCCATGGCGCTGACCTGCTGCTCTGCGAAGCATCCCTGGCCGACCTGCCAGCAGCGGCCGGCGCCGCCAATCCGCCGGACCTGCACCTGACCGGACGGCAGGCTGGCCAGCACGCGGAGCGGGCGGCGGTGGGCGAGCTCGTGCTCACCCACCTTGTCGCGTGGAACGACCGGGGCGCCTCGCTGGCGGAGGCCGCGGGCGCCTTCAGCGGGACGGTATCCCTCGCCGCCTCCGGCCGGGTCTTCGACCTGGGCGGGCCCGCGGCCGCGAACCCGGCACGCTGATCGCCCGCCCGGAGCCCTCGCGGCCCGCCCGGAGCGCTGTGCGGCCCGCTCGGCAGTGGGCAACATACACTCGGCTGCCATGCGCGTACTTGTCACCGGCGGCGCCGGCTTCATCGGCTCACATCTGACCGACGCGCTTGTCGCCAGGGGCGATGAGGTAACCGTGATCGACGACCTGTCGGCCGGCCAGTCGGCCCGGGTGAACGGGCATGCCGCGCTGCACAAGCTGAGCGTCATCGACGCCGGGCAGCTGGCGGAAGTCGTCGGCGCGGCCAGGCCCGAGCTGATCTGCCACCTTGCCGCCCAGATCAGCGTCACCGCATCGGTCGCGGCGCCGGCCGCCGACGCGCAGTCCAACGTGGTGGGAACCGTGAATGTGCTGGAAGCGGCGCGGGGCGTCGGCGCCCGGGTGCTGTTCTGCTCAAGCGGCGGCGCGCTGTACGGCCGGGATGCGCCGATTCCCTCGCTGGAGGACGTGCTGCCGCTGCCCGAGTCGCCGTACGGCATCGCCAAGTACTGCGCGGAGCAGTACGTCGGCCTCTACAACCGGCTGCACGGCACCCGGCACTCGGTGCTGCGGCTGGCCAACGTCTACGGCCCGCGGCAGGATCCGGCCGGCGAGTGCGGGGTGATCACGATCTTCTGCGCCCGGGCGCTGGCGGGCGAGCGGCCGGTCATCTACGGGGACGGCACGCAGACCCGCGACTACGTGTACGTCGGCGATACGGTCGCGGCATTCCTCGCCGCCGCCGGCCATGGCCGGCCAGGTACCTGGAACATCGGCACCGGTACCGAGGTCAGCGTGCTCGAGCTGGCCGCGATGGTCGGCGAGGTGGCCGGCCGTCCCGCGGACCCGGAGTTCCTTGACGTCCGTCCCGGCGAGCTGCGGCGCAGCGCGATCGCGGTGGACCGGGCCAAGCGCGACCTCGGCTGGAGCGCGGGCATCCCGCTCGCCGAAGGAATCCGCGTGATGTACCAGTGGATCGAGACCGGCGCCCGGGTCCGCGCGGCGTGCTGACAGCGCGTTCCCGCGCCCGGCTGCCCGCTCCGGCCGCTAGGCTGATCCGCATGCCCAGACCCGACGGACGGCGACCCGATCAGCTCCGCGAAGTACGGATGACCAGGAGCTGGCTTGATCACGCGGAAGGTTCCGTGCTCGTCGAGTTCGGCCGGACCCGGGTGCTCTGTGCCGCCAGCGTCACCGAGGACCTGCCGCGCTGGCGGCGCGGCAGCGGGCTCGGCTGGGTAACCGGCGAGTACGCCATGCTGCCGAGAGCCACGAACACCCGCAGCGACCGGGAGTCGGTGAAGGGCCGCCCCGGCGGCCGCACGCAGGAAATCTCCCGCCTGGTCGGCCGGTCGCTGCGGGCGTGCGTTGACCCCAAGGCGCTCGGCGACAACACGATCGTCGTCGACTGCGACGTGCTGCAGGCAGACGGCGGCACCCGGACTGCCGCGATCACCGGCGGGTACGTCGCGCTAGCCGACGCGGTCGCCTGGCTGCGCGGGCGCAACCGGTGCAAGGGCGACCCGCTCGTCGCCTCGGTGTCGGCGATCAGCGTCGGCATCGTCGACGGCCAGCCGAGGCTTGACCTCTGCTACGAGGAGGACTCGGCGGCGCAGACGGACATGAACGTTGTCTGCACCGGCGACGGCAGCTTCGTGGAGATCCAGGGCACGGCCGAGCGCGAGCCGTTCGGCCGCGAGATGCTCGACCAGCTGCTCGGCCTGGCCGTGGCCGGCTGCGCGGAGCTGACCGGCCTGCAAGCGGAGGCGCTGGCCAGATGACGGCCAGGCTGGTGCTCGCCACGCTGAACCCGCACAAGGTCACCGAGCTGGAGCGGATCCTGGCCGGCGGCCGGGTGGCAGCGGAGCTGGTCAGTCTCGGTGAGTTTCCCGGCGCGCCCGACGTCGCCGAGACTGGCGCCACCTTCGCCGCGAACGCGCTATTAAAAGCAGAGGCGGTCGCTCAGTTCACCGGGCTGCCAGCAGTTGCCGACGATTCGGGTTTCTGCGTAGACGCGCTAAACGGGATGCCTGGCGTGCTCTCGGCCCGCTGGTCCGGCAAGCACGGGGATGACCTAGCCAACCTGCGCCTGCTGCTCGACCAGCTGACCGACGTGCCGGACGAGCGGCGCGGGGCTCATTTCGCTTGCGCGGCGGCGCTTGTGCTGCCATCGGGCCGGCAGCATGTCAGCGAGGGCACCGTGCATGGCCGGGTGATCCGGCAGCCGCGCGGCGAGAACGGCTTCGGCTACGACCCGATCTTCGTCCCGGACCGCTCCGAGCTGACCACGGCCGAGATGACAGCCGAGGCCAAGGACGCCATCAGCCATCGCGGCCGGGCCCTGCGCGCGCTTGCCCCGGTAATAGCGGCCCTGCTCGGCGGCTAGCTGAGGCTGCCGAGCGAGCCAAGGCCGGACGGGGCGGCGGCCACCTGGCTGGGCGGCGGCAGCTGGAACCTTACCGGCTGGTTGATCGCCGTGATCAGGATGGTCGAGGTGATCCTGGTGCTCGAGCCCGCCTCGGTAGTGGTGATCTTGCGTACCTGGTGCTGGCCGTCGATCCAGACGTCGAAGTGCACTGTCTTGATGCCGATCGACTTCAGGATCGGGCCGGTCAGCGGGCGCAGCGCGGCCGGGACCCTGGCGGCCGCGGCCGCGATGGGATAGGAGCCGGTGTAGTGAGTCGTCTGCACGCCGTTGATCACCTGCGTGCCGACTTTGCGCAGGTCCTTCGAAGCGGTCAGCATCGTCGTCTGGGCCAGCGGGTTGGCGTTCTCTATCCCCTGCAGGAGCTGGCCGATAGTGGCGCCGCTGCCGTGCTTCAGCCCGGCGTCGGAAATCTTGATCCACGGCTTGCCGGTAATGCCGCTGAGCATCCCCAGCTTGAGGTAGAGCGCCCCCGGGGTCACGATCTCCTCTAGCGGCAGCGCGTGCCCGGCTAGGGAGACGTTCAGCCTGACCTCGCCAAGCAAGCTCGGCTTCATCCTGATCTGCATGGTGCCCGAGGTGTTCTCGGCGGCAACGCCCGTGCTCGTGGTGTGCAGCGAGAGCGCGTAGGAGCTCACCCGCCGGGCCTGGCTGGCCGCGAGGCTGACGGCCTGCCCGGCGGACAGCTGCTGCTTGGCCGCGGGCGCTCCGGAGCTGCCGCTGCCGCCGCTACTGCCGCATCCGGCGAGCAGGACCAGGGCCGCTCCGCTGACCAGGGCGGGACCGGCCAGCAGCCGCAGCGGGCGGCGGGCCGAGTTCTTGATCGCGATATGTCGGGGTCCGGGAAGCACGGGCACATGCTAGGTGGTGCGGCACGGGGCCGCAACGCGCCGCGTGATGCCGGTACGGTAGGGCAAGCACAGTGGCGGAAGGGAGCACGAGTGACTGACGATCGGCTCGCGCCGGGCGATCTGGCGCCGGACTTCACCCTGCCGGACTCAGGCGGCGGCGAGGTCAGCCTCTCCTCGCTGCGCGGCCAGCGGGTGATCATCTATTTTTACCCGGCCGCGATGACCCCAGGCTGCACCAAGCAGGCCTGTGACTTCCGGGACAGTCGCAGCGACCTGTCCGACGCCGGATTCACCGTGCTCGGCATTTCCCCTGATGCGCCGGCCAAGCTGGCCAGGTTCGCCGAGAAAGAGGGGCTGACCTTCCCGCTGCTTTCCGACCCGGACCGTGCGGTGCTGAAAGCGTACGGCGCGTACGGCGAGAAGATGATGTACGGGAAGAAGAGTGTCGGCGTGATCAGGTCCACCTTCGTAGTCGGGGCGGACGGCCGGATCGAGAACGCGTATTACGGCGTGAAGGCAACCGGTCATGTCGCGAGGCTGCGCAAGGACCTGGGCGTCTAGCCTCGGGTAGCGTTAGCTAGCCCGCGTGCCCGGCCGTCCCGCCTGCCCGGCCGGGCGAGCGGGCAGGCATGCAGCGCAGGCCGTGTTCCGGTCAAGGGCCGGTTTTCCGGCAAGGGGTCGTAGTCCAACGGCAGAGGCACAGGATTTAGGATCCTGCAAGTGTGGGTTCGAATCCCACCGGCCCCACCAGCACCGGCCCCACCGGGCCCACTGGCCCCACCAGCACCAGCAGTCACACGTCCGGCTGGCTGGAACCGCCCTGCCCCGACCGGAACGTGGCTGATCGCGCCGGGAAGGTGCTTGATCGCTTCCAGAACGTGAAAGGAACGTGGTGGATCGCGTGATCGCACACCTTGGAAGGTGTGCGATCACGCGATCCACCACATTGTCAACGGGCCGATAGCGCATGCTGCCCGGCCTGCTGACCAGGCAGGCAGGCCAGCGGGCCTGCCGCCCGGCCGTAATGCAGCCGCATGCGGCAGCCGGGCGGCAGGCGACAATGGCGGCATGCTCGATGACGTGATCCGGTATCTGGCCTGCCCGTACTGCGGATCCGGCCTGGCGCGTGACGGCGGCTGCCTGCGCTGCCACAACGGGCACGCATTCGACATCGCCCGGCAGGGCTATGTCAGCCTGCTGCCGGCCGAGGCCAAGGGCGGCCGGGGCGACACGGCGGCGATGGTCCGGGCTCGCGACGACTTCCTGGCGGCGGGTCATTTCGCGGGCCTGGCCGGCGCGCTGGCCCAGGCGGCGGACGTGACGCGCTCCGGGGCGCCGCCGGGCTGCGTCGCCGACGTGGGCGCGGGGACCGGTTACTACCTGTCGGCCGTCCTTGACCGGATGCCGGGACGCGCCGGGCTGGCCCTGGACATCTCGAGGTTCGCCGTGCGCAGGGCGGCCCGTGCCCATCCGCGGATCGGGGCCGTCACCTGCGACGCGTGGCTCCGGCTGCCGGTTGCCGGCGCGGCCGCCGCGGTGGTGCTGAACGTGTTCGCCCCGCGCAACGGCGCTGAACTGCGTCGCATCCTTGACCCGGCAGGCCGGCTGATCGTGGTCACGCCGCAGCCTGATCATCTTGCCGAGCTGATCCGGCCACTCGGCCTGCTGGCCGTCGGCCAGCGGAAAGATGAGCGGCTGACAACGACGCTGGGACCCGGCTTCGAGCTGGCCGGCCGGCGGGAGCACCGGGTGCGGCCCTCGCTCGATCACCGCGGCGTAGCCGCGCTAGCCGCGATGGGGCCGAGTGCCTGGCACGCGGAGCCTGCGGCGCTCTCCGCGCGCATCGGGCAGCTTCCTGATCGGGTGCCGGTCACGCTCGCGGTGACGCTCTCCGTCTTCCGGCCGCTGCCGCCAGCCCGGCCGGCTACCAGCTCTCGATCAGCGGCGGCAGCTCGGAAAGCCGCTCGATGACCGCGTCAGGCCTGGCGTCCTCGTACGCGGGGACGTCACTGTGCGGGATCAGGACCGCCCGCATGCCGGCGCTCTTCGCCCCGTGGACGTCGTCATATGGCCGGTCGCCGACGAAGACGCAGGCCGCCGGGTCGCCGACGCCAACGGCCGCCATCGCCGCCCGGAATGCCTCCGGATGCGGCTTCGCCCAGTCGATCTCGCTGCTGTAGACGGCGCCATCGATCAGGCCGAGCAGCCCGTCCCGGCGGAACACCTCCTCGTGCCAGCTCCGCGGCCACAGCGTGTTCGACAGCACGCCGATCCTGATCCCGCGCTCGCGGAGACCGGTGAGCACGTCGATGGCCTCGGGGTCGGTGAAGGTGTGCGGCTCCCATGCGCGGGTGTAGCTGGCCAGCAACTCGTCTGTCGGCGTGATCCCGGCCCGCTCGAATACCTGGCTGATAGTGGAGCTCCGGTGCTCGCGCTCGGACAGTAGCCACATGTCCTGCTCGGCGGCGAGGATGGCGACCGCGGCGTCGGCGTCCCGGCCGGCCGGGAAATGACCAGTGCAGACCGCCTGCCATAGCGCCTCGTGATCGACGCTATGCCAGGGCGTGAGCGTACCCCCCCAGTCGAAGATGATCGCCTCTACCGCCACGCTCGGATCCTAGCCGCTGGCGTCCGGCCCGCCGCGGACGCGGGCCCCGCGGATGATCTCCGCAAGTCCCTGATTAGGCATTGCGATCCGGCTGGCCGGCGGTCAGGCTGAAAGGCGCGACGGAAGGGCAAGGATTGGTTTCAGCGCTGCCTCTCCGTCGCGCGCGAGTTTGGTCCAGTCCCTTAGCGTAACCGGCTGGAATGCCCGGCAGAGTGGCCGGGAAGTCGGCAGGAAGAGGAGGATCGGATGCACCAGCAGCAACGTGGCCGGAAAAGGCGGCTCATGACCAGGGCCGCCGCCGTCACCGGGTGCGGGACGCTCGTCAGCGCGCTCTGCCTGATCGGAGTCACCTCGCCAGCAATGGCGTCGGCCGGCCGCGCCACGGACGCCCAGCATCATGGTCAGTCCGCGTGCCACCTTGGCCACGGCGTCAAGCACGTAGTCCAGATCGGGTTCGACAACGTGCACTTCTTCCGGGACAACCCGAACGTCCCTTCCGACCTGCAGATGATGCCGAACCTGCTGAACTTCTTCAAAGACAATGGCACGTTCCTGTCCAACAACCACACGCCGCTGATCGCGCACACCGCCGATGACCTGCTGACCACCGCCACCGGCCTGTACGGCGACCGGCAGGGCATGCCGATTGCCAACAGCTACCAGGCCTACAACTCCGACGGGAGCACCGACCCGGCCGAGTCATTTGCCTACTGGACCGACCCGATCTTCGACACGGCGGCGCACCCGAACGCGGGACATGACACCAACCCGTCCATGGTCTACTCGGCGACGCCGCCCGCCACGACCAGCCCGGCCCCGGCACCGGACACGGTCACGCCGGCCCCGTGGGTTCCCTTCACCAGGGCCGGCTGCAGCGTCGGCGAGGTCGCCACCGCCAACCAGGAGCTTGAGAACGCCGCCGTGGACATCCCCAAGGTGTTCGGCCCGAACTCGCCGGAGGCGAAGCAGCTCGCCGCCGACCCGGATTCCTTCAAGGATCCCGAGGTGGCCGACTACGTCGGGATCGGCGTGCACTGCGCCAAGGGCAACGCGTTCTGCGCGAAGGCCCAGGCAGTGAAGTTCGGCGAGACGACGCCGTCCCCCACGGCCGTTGCCGACCTGCTGCCCCAGGAGCCCGGTGGCTACAACGGCTTCCAGGCGCTGTTCGGCCACCGGTACGTCGCGCCGCAGCTCGGCGCCGGCACCCCGAACGTGGCCCGCAACGGCTTCCAGGTGACCAACGCGGCCGGCCACCTGGTCGACCTGAACGGCAACGAGATCGACGGCGCGTTCCTCACTAACCACCCGGGCTTCCCCGGCTTCGGCAGCATCAACGCCTCGCAGTCGCTCGCCTACATGGCCGACATGCTGGAGTCCGGCGTTCCCGTGGTCAACGGGTACATCTCCGATATCCACGGCAACGAGCACATCGCCGGCCTGTCCGCGTGCAACAGCGCGCCGGCCGCACTCGGCAGCGGCACGGCGTGCTACGCGGCCCAGGCGCAGTACTACAACCGGGCCTTCGGGGCGTTCTTCAAGCGGCTGGCCGCGGACGGGATCACCTCGAAGAACACCCTGTTCATCCTCAGCTCAGACGAGGGCGACCACGAGGCAGGCGCGAATGTCGGCCGGGCGATCCAGCCCACGCCGGCCAACTGCAACGGCGTGACGATCCCGTGTACCTACCCGGCCGGGTCGTTCGGCGAGCTGGACGGCAACATGACCGGCCTGCTCGCGACGGAGAAGAACAACACCACACCGTTCACGATGGAGTCGGACACCGCGCCGGAGTTCTACCTTCCCGGCCAGCCCGGCCCAGACGGAGCGACGGTCCGGACCTTCGAGCACGACGTCGCCGGGCTCACCGCGAGCAATCCCTACACCGGCACTACCCAGCCGATCACCAACTATCTCGCGGATCCCACCGAGGAAGCCATTCTGCATATGGTGAACGCCGACCCGGCTCGTACCCCGACGCTGGCCATGTTCGCCAGGCCGGATTACTTCCTCACCCCGGGCAGCGCGAACTGCGGCGGCCCGTGCGTCACCCAGAACACCAGCTTCGCCTGGGACCATGGTGACTACGCGGCCGAGATCGACACCAACTACGCGGCGTTCGCCGGGCCCGGCGTGCTGCACCGCGGCCTGGACGGCTCCCCGCCCGCCGACGGCCCAAGCTCGGCGGGCCCGAACAGCGGCCAGGTCACCGTCCCGGACGCTGGCACGAGGGGCACCTGGCTTGATGAGACCGACATCCGGCCGACGATCATGTACCTGACCGGACTCAGGGACGACTACGAGCACGACGGCCGGGTGATCACGCAGATTCTCGCCAGCCCGAACCGGGCACTGCGTGCCTCCGGGGTGGCAGCGCTTGGGGCGTGCTACAAGCAGCTCAACTCAAGCGTCGGCATCTTCGGCACGGACACGCTGATGGCCGCGACGAGCGCGATCGAGAGCTCGAGCGCTGGTGACGCGACGTACCTGCAGGCCGATCAGGCACTGCGGAAACTCGATGTCGCCAGGGATGCGCTGGCGGGGCAGATCAAGGGCGAACTTGAGGCTGCTGCCTTCGGCGACGTCCCGGTGCATGGCGTCGGCGGCCAGATCCTTGGCTGCGGCGCACTGCTGCACAAGGCGCATGACCTGGCCAGCTCCGGCTGACGGGCGGCACCTGAGTTAGCAACGGCGGTCCCCGGCGCGCCCGCGCCGGGGACCGCCCGAGCGTTCCGCCGGGTGAATGGGGATTGAGTGTCGCCCTGGCGACACCGCAGCCACATCCATCAGGCGGAACGGCATTCCGGCACGCCGGATTCGGGCATTAGGCTAACGGGACGCGAAACGGTCAAGACGGGCTTGTGCCACCGGGTAGCCGGGTGTCGCACACCACACGCCCAGGACGCCGGGCCGCCGCGCGCCCAGGACGCCGGGCCGCCTCGCGCCCAGGACGCCGGGCCGCCGCGCGCCCAGGACGGGCAGGCGCCGCGGGGTTTCCAGATGCGTCGCCCTGAGCGGGTGTCGGGCGGATTCCGGCCGGGGACAGTTGCTGTCGTGCGTCGCTTCGCGCCAGTATGCAGTCCGTATTCTCCGCCCATGAGGACAGGAGCATGGAATGACGACGAAGGCTGCTTTCTCGCCTGAAGAATGGAAGACAGTGCTCGAGGGCCCGCCGGTCGCCGGGACGATTGTCGTCACCGCGGCCCGCGGCGGCATGTTCCGCGAGTCGATCGCGATGTCCAAGGCATACACCGAGGCGCGCGCCCAGCACGGTGAAAGTGAGCTCCTCGACGAGATCGTGTCGGCGAAGCCCAAAATGGACCACACTAGGTACCGCTCAGCCGAAGAACTCAGAGATCACGGGCTTCAGCACCTCCGCGATGCGGCGGCACTGGTCGAAACCAAGGCCACGACCGAGGAGCTCGATGGCTACCGGCATTTCATCGTGGCCCTCGCGAGCAAGGTCGCGGCCGCCCACCGAGAGGATGGGCAGAGCGTGAGCCCGGCCGAGGCGGCCGCCATCCAGCAGATCACAGCGGCGCTCGGGACGACTGGCCCTTAGCCAGGCCGGCCGTCCGCCGAGCCGACGGATGAGGCGTCCCTGGCGTCCCTGTCATAAGGCTGCCGGGCCAGCGCGCTCCCGCTTCCCGGCCGTCCCTGCGGCGCCGGCCGGGGGCGCCGGCCCGTGGGCGCCGGCGGCCCTGCGGCGGCAGGCCGGGGGCGCCGCCCGGGGTGCCGGGTCCGCCCGGGCCGGCCAGGGAATGCGCGGGCCGGGGTGCCCGTGGGCACCCCGGCCGGCTGGCTGCTGAGGTCTGGTTAGTCGCGGGACGCAAGCCGGACGCCGGACAGCAGGTAGCAGCCTGCTTCGACCAGTGCGAAGCCCAGGTGGCTGCGCAGGCGCGGACGTCGGCTGGCGCGGCCGCCTGGCCGCGGCTGCCGGTGCCGGGCGGCGGCCTGACGCCGGGCGGCCTGGCGGCGCAGATCGAGGACGTGCTCATCGGCCATGGCGCCGGTGATCGCGGGATTCATCAGGGGGTTCCTTTCTGGTTCGTGGCGGCGGCGGGGTTCGCGGCCGGCAGGCTGGTACCTGGCAGTTACTGGTCGCCGGGAGGGCTGATCGGGTAGGACATCAGGAGCACCTCGACGGGCAGTGCTCCGGCGGGGCGCAGGGACGGGTCGGTGATCCTCTCCCGGTACCGGGACAGGAGCAGGTCATCGAGCTCATCGCTGAACTGCTTGAGTTCCTCGGCCGTCATGAAGAGCAAGAACTCGCTGTCGTCGGCGGCTTCTTGCCATGGCCGCGGGTAGCTCGTCTTGGTCTCCTGCCACGTCCGGTACCGCTCTAGCTGGCGGTCACGGATCATCCGGACCAGGGCGCCGGCCGCAAGCTGGGTCTCCGGGTCATCATGGGCACCGGCGAGGCGCACCCCGATTGAGGACATCCGCCAGGGCCTGGCCCGGCCCTTGCCGCCGCCTGCCTCCTCGACGAAGCCGTATTTGGCCAGCTGCCGGAGGTGAAACGAGCATGTCGTCGGCGATTCGCCGATGCGCTCGCCGACCTCCGTCGCCGTCATCGCGCCCGCCAGGCTCAGCATCTCCAGGAGGGCGATCCGCACGGGGTGGGCCAGGGCTCGCATCGTCCTGGCGTCAGTGACCTGCCGTAGCTCCCCGGCCAGGGAATCGGCGGCAGCTCCCTGCCGCGCGGCATCAGCCTGTCCTGATCCGGCGCTGGCCTGCTCCGGCCCGTCGTCCTTGAGAGTCATGTCTCGAGAGTATTCTCTCGAGACATGATTGTCAATACATTCCTCTCGAGGAAGGCATGCGCAGGTACCGGCCTGGCTGGCGCAGGCCCGGATCCCGCGGGCCGCGGGCAGCCACGGGCGCCACGGTGCGATCATCTAGGCATGCAAGGCGGCACGATGACGTGGGCCGAGGTGTCCGCTCGGCTGTCGGCGGCGCGCAACTACTGGCTGGGCACGACGACGCCAGGCGGCGCCCCGCACGCGGCACCGGTCTGGGGCGTGGTGACCGGCGAGACGCTGTACCTGTACAGCGAGCGGAGCACCGTCAAGGCCCGCAACCTTGCTGCCGACCCGCGTGTCGTTGTGCACCTGGAGAGCGGCGAGGACGTTCTCATCGTGCGCGGTATCGCCGCGGACCTCGGCGTGCCTGCCGGGATTCCGGCCGTGGTCACGGCGCTGGCCGCGAAGTATTCCAGCCCGCAGGACCGCAAGTACCTGCCAGACTCCGATCCTGACTTCGATGTAATCTACGCGATAAGACCCAGGTCAGCGATGGCCTGGCGGCTCGATGACTACGCCGCCTCGCAGCGCCGCTGGTTCTCCTGAGCCAGCCACCGATGCCGGGGCCACCAGGCCGGGTGCCGGTGGCGGCATCCGGCGGCCGGGCCGCGCGAGCTGATGGAATGCATGTGTCATGAACCTCGATCTGGCCGCAGCCGCCAAGTCGCGGGCGGTCGTGCTCGTCGAGGGGATGAGCGACCAGGCCGCGCTCGAAGCGCTGGCCGAGCGGCGCGGCCGGATGCTCGGTGCTGAGGGCATCTCCATCGTGCGGATGGGGGGCGCGACGAACATCGGCCGCTTCGTGGAGCTGCTCGGCCCCCGCGGGCTTGGCGTCAGGCTGGCCGGGCTGTGTGACGTGGCCGAGGAAGGCTACGTCCGGCGTGCTCTGCAGCGGGCCGGCCTCGGCTCCGGCTTGTCCCGCGCGGAACTGGAAGCGCTCGGTTTCTATGTGTGCACTGCCGACCTCGAGGATGAGCTGATCCGCGCCATCGGCGCCGACTCGGTCGAGCAGGTCATCGAGGCCCAGGGCGAGATCCGGTCATTCCGCATCTTCCAGCAGCAGCCCGCCCAGCGTCAGCAGAGCCCGCACCGGCAGCTGCACCGGTTCATGGGGACCAGATCCGGCCGGAAGAGCCGGTACGCGCGCCTGCTCGTGGGCGCGCTTGATCTCACCCGGGTTCCCCGGCCGCTTGACCGCGTACTCGCTCACGTCTGACCAGGAAGCCCGGCCCCGGTCAGATGGATCCGGCGGAGCCAGGGCGGGAAGGCAGCCCGGATAGCTAGCCGATGGGCTGCTGGCAATCCCGTTAAAAAATATTCTCTTTAACGGGATTTTCGCCGGACAGCCTTGCCCGACGTCGTGTGCCTCGGCCCCGCTGACCGCAGTGAGCCAGCAGCCGGCCAGACCTGGCTCATCCGGCAGCTCCGGCGGTTTTTCGCTGCCGATGAGGCTGAGGTGGTGTTCTGGGGTATGTGCCCCTCCGGCAAGGCGACGGAAGGCTCCGCGGGCGGAGCGCATTACGACAAGGAGATATCCGTGACACAGAACCAGCCCGAGGCTACGACGACCGATGCCGGTATCGGTGTTGAGAGCGATGAGCATTCGCTCACCGTGGGCCCGGACGGCCCCATCCTGCTGCACGATCACTACCTGATCGAGCAGATGGCGAACTTCAACCGCGAGCGCATACCGGAGCGGCAGCCGCATGCCAAGGGCGGCGGCGCGTTCGGCCACTTCCAGGTGACCGGCGATGTCAGCGCCTACACCAAGGCCGCGGTGTTCCAGCCGGGCACCCGCACGGGCACGCTGATCCGGTTCTCGACGGTGGCAGGCGAGCGGGGCAGCCCCGACACCTGGCGGGATCCGCGCGGCTTCGCGCTGAAGTTCTACACGTCCGAGGGCAACTACGACATGGTCGGGAACAACACCCCGGTGTTCTTCGTGCGTGACCCGCTGAAGTTCCAGCACTTCATCCGCTCGCAGAAGCGCCGCGCGGACAACAACCTGCGCGATCACGACATGCAGTGGGACTTCTGGACGCTGTCCCCGGAGTCAGCGCACCAGGTGACCTGGCTGATGGGTGACCGCGGCATCCCGCGATCCTGGCGGCAGATGAACGGCTACAGCTCGCACACGTACCTGTGGATCAACGCGGCGGGCGAGCGGTTCTGGGTGAAGTACCACTTCAAGACCGATCAGGGCGTCGAGTTCCTCACCCAGGCCGAGGCCGACCAGCTGGCTTCCGCCGACGGCGACTACCACCAGCGCGACCTGTACGAGGCGATCAGGCGCGGCGACCACCCGAGCTGGACGCTGCGGATGCAGATCATGCCGTTCGATGAGGCCAAGACCTACCGGTTCAACCCGTTCGACCTGACCAAGGTGTGGCCGCACGCCGACTACCCGCTGATCGAGGTCGGCCGGCTGACCCTGGACCGCAACCTGACCGACTACCACACCGAGATGGAGCAGGCCGCGTTCGAGCCCAGCAACCTCGTGCCCGGGATCGCGCTGAGCCCGGACAAGATGCTGCTGGCGCGCGGGTTCTCCTACGCCGACGCGCACCGCGCCCGGCTCGGCGTGAACTACAAGCAGATCCCGGTGAACAGGCCGCAGGCGCCGGTGCACAGCTATAGCAAGGACGGCGCGATGCGCATGGTCAACGTGTCGGACCCGGTATACGCGCCGAACTCCAAGGGCGGCCCGCAGGCCGACACCGAGCGCTACCAGCCGGCCAGCTGGCACTCCGACGGTGACCTGGTGCGGACCGCCTACACCCTGCGTGAGCAGGACGACGACTGGGGCCAGGCGGGCACGATGGTCCGCCAGGTCATGGACGACGCGGCACGCGAGCGGCTGGTCAGCAACATCGTCGGCCATCTGCTGAAGGCGGTGTCCGAGCCGGTCCTGCAGCGCGCCTTCCAGTACTGGCGCAACGTGGACAAGAACCTCGGCGACAAGGTCGAGGCCGGGGTCCGCGCCGAGCAGGGCTAGCCGGACCCCGGCAGCGCGGCCAGGGCGGCGCTGGCCTCGTGCACCACCGGCGGCGGCGCGGTGATCGACAGCACGTGCCGCAGCGCCCGGCCGTACGCGACGTCGTAGGCCTCGTCGGCCGGCACGGCGATGTCCGGCACGACGCCGGTGCCCTGCCAGTTTGTTCCGGTGACCGGGTTCACCGACCGCGCGAACGGCACGGAGATCGCCATCGTCGATGAGATCGGCACCATCCTGGTCGGGTGCGCGCCGCCGCCGGTGGTCTCCCCGATCACCTCGGCGCGCCCTTGCGCCTGCAGGGTGTAGCCGAAGTCCTCGCCGCCGGAGAACGTCTCGTGGCTGGTCAGCAGGTAGACCGGCCGGTCCAGGTAGCGCGCGCCCGGCACGTAGGCCAGGCTCCAGAACTGCCTGGTCTCCCCGGTGCCCGCGTCGAAGATGTCGTTGAGGTGGGTATCGGCGCCGGGGAACAGGTAGCTGCACCAGAAGACCACCCCGTCCGGGGAGCCGCCGTGGTTCCGGCGCAGGTCGATGATCAGCGCATACGTGCCGGCGATCAGCTCCATAGCCGCGGCGATGACCGGCCCGGCGTGCTGCGGGTCGGCCACCCCGCGCAGATCCAGGTAGCCGACGTTGCCCGCCAGCCGCTCAGCGCGGTAGATCCCGTAGTTGAGCGGCCGGTCCCGCGCTGGCCGTCCCGGCCTGGGGGCGGCTGGCCCGGGGCGCGCTGGCTCAGCTGGTCCCGGGCCGGCCGGCTCCGCTGGCCCGGGCCTGGCCGGCCGGGGCGGCATCGTCCGTACCCGCAGGTGCTTGTCCGCGCAGATCTCATCCAGCTGGCTGGTGAGCCGGTCGGCGAGCACGGCCTCATCCAGGTCGTCGTACTCGCCGGCCGCGAGCCGCGCCTCGATCGCCGCGGCGGCCTGCTCGGCGCGGTCAGGAAACACGTAACCCGCGCGCAGCACCGCGAGAGCGGTTCCCACAAGCTCGCGGGGCGGCACTGGCTCTGCTGTCAGCGCGGGGTCGTCTGGCACCGTGATCCTGGGCGGAGCACCGGGATCGCCGGCGTCGCCGACGGTGAACTCAAGCAGCCTGGCCTCGGGAAGCCGCAGTGACAGCTCGCGCCGCAGCCGCCGCATCCTCGCCTCGTGGGCAAGCGCCCACGCATCCAGCGACCGCCGGTAGTCGGCCGGGCCGGCTGCAGTCTCGATGAATACCCGGACCAGTAGCTCCCCTGGCCCGATCGCCGGGTCGTCGCCCGCTTGCAGCAGCGTCACCCGCCGCACCGCGCCGGCCGGGAAGCGCGCCTTCACCTCGCGGTCGATCTCGCGCTCGATGCGGTCCATGGCGGCCTGTTCCACCCCAGCCTCCCTGCGTCACCGTGGCCATCAGGCTAGTCAGCCGTGCGGAGCGCACGCGCGTCAATTTCGGCCGGCCGCCGGACGGCCGGGCGGAATTGGTGCGGGAATGACGTGCTGCGCCTGGTGATGCGCTGATTCCGGTTACTGGTTTACGGCGGCTTTCTCGCACTGGTTAGATCGAGTTGTGCGGGCCTGGCAGGTTATTTCGCGCAGCTGGCGGCGGGCCAGGTCGCTGGCCTGCCTTGTCGCCGTGATCGCGGCGGCCGTTCTCGCCGCTGGGCCTGCTGCCGCCATGGTGCCGGCTCCGGGCCCGTCAGCGGCAGCCGCCCCGGCACCGCATGCCGCCCCGCCACCGCATGCCGCCCCGGCACGGCATTCCGCCCCGGCACGGCATGCGGTACCGCCGCGGGTGACCGTGCGGGGCGCGGACCTGGTCAATGCCCGCACCGGCGCCCGGCTGTGGGGCAAGGACGTCAACGTGCCGCGGCCGATGGGCAGCATCACCAAGGTGATGACCGCGCTGGTCGTGCTCCAGGCTGGCGGCCTGAGCCGGGAAATCACGGTCACCAGGAGCGCCGTCAGGTATGCCCGCAGGAACGGCGCGAGCACCGCCGGCCTGATCGTCGGCGACGTGCTGACCGCACGCCAGCTGCTCGAGGCGATGCTGCTTCCGTCCGGCTGCGATGCCGCTTACCTGCTGGCCGCCGCCTACGGTCCCGGCCGTCCCGCGTTCCTGCTCAGGATGAACGCGATGGCGAGGTCGATGGGCCTCACATCGACCTACTTCACCAGCTTCGACGGGATGCCGTACCCGACCGAGCACTCCACCTACTCCACGCCTGCTGACCTCACCCGGCTTGGCGCCATCGCGATGCGCAATCCGCTTTTCCGGCGCATCGTCGCCCAGCGCACTTATCACCTGGCCGCTACTGCCCGGCACCACCCTTACATGTGGTACACGACTGACGGCCTGCTGCAGTCCTATCGCGGCATCGTCGGGATCAAGACAGGCGACACCAATGCCGCGGGCGACTGCTTCTTGTTCGAGGCACGCCGCGGCGGCCGCGCGCTGATCGGCGTGGTCCTGCACGCCGGCGCAGAGAGCGATTCCGCCTCGTTCTTCACCGCCGCCAGGAGGCTGCTGAACTGGGGCTTCCGCCGGGTCTAGGCGCCCGGGCCGCCAGTTACCGCCCGGGCCCGGGCCGCCAGTTACCGGCCGGCGCCCGGGTTGCTGGTTGCCGCGCGCCCGGTTTGCCGGTTGCCGGCCGGCCGGGCTGTCGGTGCCGGGTGGCAGACTGGCCGGCATGACCGGATCGGATCCGAAAGCGGACCTGCACCGTTACCTGCAGGCTGGCCGCGAGGCAGTGCTGTGGAAGCTGGACGGGCTCTCGGAATACGACGTCCGCCGCCCGCTGACGCCGACAGGCACCAACCTGCTGGGGCTGGTCAAGCACCTGGCCAGCGTTGAGCTTGGGTACTTCGGCGAGACCTTCGGCCGGCCGTCCGACGAGCCGCTGCCCTGGCTGGAGGACGACGCCGAGCCCAACGCGGACATGTGGGCAGCCGCCGGTGAGTCGCGCGAGCAGATCGTCGGCCTTTATCACCGGGCGTGGGCGCACTCGGACGCGACCATCGGGGCGCTGGCGCTGGACGCGACCGGCCGTGTGCCATGGTGGCCTGGCGAGCAAGGCGAGGTGACGCTGCACCGGATCCTGGTGCACATGATCGCCGAGACCGACCGGCACGCCGGGCAGGCCGATATCGTCAGGGAACTCATCGACGGCGCAGCGGGGCTGCGGCACGCCAACGACAACATGGCAACAGGCGACGAGGCATGGTGGCAGAACTACCGGAGCCGGCTGGAGAGCGCCGCCCGCGAAGCCGGCCAGGGCTGAGCCTCCTCGCGCCGCCGTGCGTCCCGCAGGCGCGGCCACCGACCCTGTCGTAACGCTTGCTCCGCGAACCGGAACCCGGAGGATACTTGGCCGTCGAGCCGGAACGGGGAGGATAACGGCGTGAGCGCCACCACCGTCGTCAACCTCAAGGGCCATCGCGACGATCCGGGCTTCGCTGACGTGGTCTACGTCGGGCGGGCGATGCACCGCGGCGGCTGGCAGCTGCCCGCCTCCCCGCTGGCCAGTCCCTTCCGTCCCGGGCCGGACGGCAGCCGCGAGGAAGTCATGGCCAGGTACCGCGAGTATCTGCTGGCACGCGCCGACCTGCTGGCGCTGCTCCCGGGGCTGCGCGGGCGCAGGCTCGGCTGCTGGTGCGCGCCGGAGCCGTGCCACGCCATGGTCATCGCCGAGCTCGCCGACGCCGGTCCCTGACGACCTGCGGGGCGCCGCCCTTCTCAGCGTGACTGAGGCAGCTTGACCGAGCCGGCCTTGACCGCGGGCGCGGATGACGGCGGCACGACCGGCCCGATGTCCCCGTCCGGCGCCGCATCCAGGTCGACGATCACCGGGGCATGGTCGCTCGGCGTGGCGCCCTTGCGGGCAAGCCGGTCTACCCATGCTGCCCGCACCCGGCCGGCTACCGGGGCAGTGGCCAGCACCAGGTCGATCCGCATCCCCAGGTCCCGGTGGAACATCCCGGCCCGGTAGTCCCAGTAGGTGAATATCCGCTCGCCCGGCCAGCGGTCCCGTACGACATCGCGCAGGCCGAGCGCCTGCAGCTGCGCCAGTGCCGCCCGCTCGGCGGGCGTGACGTGGGTCTGGCCCTCGTAGGCAGCAGGGTCGAACACGTCGTCGTCGGCCGGCGCGATGTTCATGTCCCCGCATACGATCGCTGCCTCCGTCCCGGCCGCGACCACCTCTTGCAGCGCGGCCAGCCAGCTGAGCTTGTAGCGGTAATGCTCGGAGCCAGGCGCCCGCCCGTTCGGCACGTACACGCTGTGCACCCGGATCCCGCCGCAGGTCGCGGATACCGCGCGCGCCTCCGGGGCAGGGAAGCCAGGCGCGCCGGCCAGCCCGGCCGCGACGTCGTCCAGTCCCACCCTGGACAGGATCGCCACCCCGTTCCACCGCGCCTCGCCGTGCTGGGCGACCGCATAACCGCGGCCCGCAAGCTCCTCGCCGAGCAGCCCGGCGAACGCGTCGTCGGCGAGCTTGGTCTCCTGCAGGCAGGCGACATCTGGCTGCCGCTGGTCCAGCCACGGCAGCAGCCGCGGCCGCCGCTGCTTGATCGAGTTCACGTTCCAGGTCGCAATCCGCACCGGCCCACGGTAGCCGCCGCCGCGGACAGCCGCCGCCGCGGACAGCCGCCGCCCGGCGGGTCGCTGCCCCGGCGGGTCGCTGCCCGGGCGGGTCGCTGCCCCGGCGGGTCGCTGCCCGGGCGGGTCGCTGCCCGGGCGGGTCGCTCCGTCGCTCCCGGGTTGCCGGCGCTGCCGGTTGCCGGCGCTGCCGGGAAACCCGATGAATGCGGCATTCATCGGCACCCAACCCTGTGATAGTCACAGCCATAGGGTTGCAACCCGTTCGGAGGAGAGCGCAATGAGCACCTCGGTCGAGAACCTGGCCACTATCTGGGCATCGATCGACCGGCTGTGCTCTGGCCTGCCGGACGGCGCGTGGGAGCTGCCGACCGGCTGCCCGGGGTGGACCGTCAAGGACCAGGTCTCGCATCTGGTGGACTTCGAGGCGCGCGCACTCGGCCGGCCCGCTCCGCAGCATGAGCCAGGTCCGCTCCCGCACGTGCGGAACGAGCTTGGCCGGGCCAACGAGGTCGGTATCGACGTGCGCCGCCCGAAGTCCGGTGCCGCCGTGCTCGAGGAGTTCCGCCAGGTAACCGCCGAGCGGCTGGCGCAGCTGCGTCAGCTGACCGGGCCGGAGCTCGCCGCGCAGACCGTGACCGCCGCCGGGCCGGGCACGGTGGCGGACCTGCTCACCCTGCGGGTGATGGACAGCTGGAGCCACGAGCAGGACATCCGCCGCGCTGTCGGTCGCCCCGGGCATTCGGACGGCCCGGCCGCTGACGAGGCAGTTGGCTATTTCACCCGCTTCTTGCCCTACATCGTCGGCAAGCGGGCTGCCGCGCCGGACGGGTCCAGGGTTGTCTTCCGCATCGGCGGGCGGGACCCGGTAGCGGTCGAGGTGGCCGGCGGCCGCGGCCGGATCACGGACGAGCTCCGCGACCCTACGGTCAGCCTGGCGATTCCCGTTCCGAGCTTCGCGGCGCTGGTGGGCGGGCGCAGTGACGTGCTCGACGACATCGGCATCGACGGCGACCGCGAGCTAGGCCGGCGGGTGCTTGACTCGATGAACCTGATGCCCTGACCAGGCGGGTGCTTGACTCGATGAACCTGATGCCCTGGCCGGCCGCAGATCTGCCATTGTGGCCTGGGCAGCGCCAGGCCAGCCCGGCGGCGCGTCTCCGGCAGCGGCCTGGGACACTATGCGGAACGCTGTGGTGCCTGGAAGACATGGCGAAGGAGGGACACGGGCGATGGCTGATTCGGACGGCGCGGTGGCGGTGCAAGGCGCCGGCGCAGTGACTGCACCCGACGATCCGGACGAGGTCGTAGCGCAGATCGAGCGCACCCGCCAGAACCTGGCGCGCACCATCGATACGCTCGCGGACCGGGTCAGCCCGGGGAACAACGTGCGCAGGCTGCGCGCCCGGCTGGAGGAGCAGGCCGCCCGCCCGGAGGTGCGGCTTGCCGCCGCCGCGGTCGGGCTGGCCGCGCTCAGCCTGACCGTCTACCGGATGTTCGGCCGCCGGAAATAGTCACTGCCGCCGCCAACAGCGAAGACGAGCCCGCTAGCGGTTCGGTTTGTGCACGTAAGTACGCGCACGACGAACCGCTCTCGGTTATCCGCAGGAGCTGCAGCCGGTCAGAGGAATGCCTTGCCCTCGCCCCGGTACGTCGGCACGGTCTCGGTGACCGCGTCACCGTCGATCAGGTGCAGTTCACCGAACCGCTCGCACAGCTCGCCTGCCTTGGCATGCCTGAGCCAGACCCGGTCGCCGATCCGCAGGCCGTCGGCGGCGCGGCCGAGCAGCGGGGTCTGCACCTCGCCCGCGCCCTCGTCCTTGTCCAGCCGGAGCCCGGCCGGCCGGAACGGCCGCGGCAGCCGCGCGGCGTCTGCGGCACCGGACGCGAGATAGCCGCCGCCGAGGGCGGTGACCACGCCGGGGCCCGGCCGGCGCACCACCGGCAGCGCGAACAGCGCGGCAGGCTGCCCGGAGAAGCCGCGGTAGCTGTCGAAGAGCCCGGGGTGGTAGAGCCCGGACCCGGCGCCGATCTCGGTGATCGCCGCCTCGGCCGTGGTCTTCTCGACCGATCCGGTGCCGCCGCCGTTGACGAACTCCAGCGGTGCCACCGCGCGGACTGCGGCCGCGATGGCAGCCCGCCGGCTGGCCAGCTCCGCGCCGGACTTGCGCTGCATGTACCGGATCGCCCGGCGCCGCAGCGGCCGCCCGGACGGGTTGTCGCCGACCCCGGCGATTTGTCCCTCGTACGCCATCAGCCCGGCCAGCCTGAGCCCTGGCCTGCCGGTGACGTCCCTGGCCAGGGCGGCCGCATTGGCAGGCGTGCGGACCGGTGAGCGGCGCGCGCCCACCCGGAGCCGGCCGCCAAGCGTGATGAACGATGTGTCGATATCGATGCAGACCCGGACCGGGCTGGGCCCGGCGGTGCCCGCGATCGCCTTCTCGATCAGGTCGAGGTGCTCGGGGCAGTCGACCATCACGGTGATCGCCGCCGCTGCCGCTGCATCGCCGGCCAGCTGGCCGAGCGCGCCGGCGTCCACGGTGGGGTAGGCGACCAGGATGTCGTCGCTGAAGCCCGGCCCGGCGAGCCAGAGCGCCTCGGGCAGCGTATAGGCCATGATCCCGCGGAACCCGTCCATCGCCAGCACCCGGCGGAGCACCGCGCGGCACCGCACCGACTTGCTGGCGACCCTGATCGGCTTGCCGGCCGCCCGCCGGGCCATGGACTCGGCATTGGCCCGCATCGCCGCCAGGTCGAGCACGGCGAAGGGTGGCTCGAGATGCGCGGTCGCGGCGTTGTAGCGCCGCAGGTCGGCTGCTGCCGCAGGCGTCATCAGCCGGTGTCTTCCGTCAGCTCCGCGTAGTCGGCGGGGGAGAGCAAGCCAGCGGGCAGCTGGCCGTCAGCCGCGGCCAGCCGGACCCTGAACAGCCAGCCTGCCCCATACGGGTCGGCGTTGACCAGTCCCGGGTCGTCGTTGATCTCCTCGTTGACCTCGGTCACCTCCCCGTCCACCGGCGAGTAGATGTCGCTGACCGACTTGGTGGACTCGACCTCGCCGCACGGCTCGCCAGCCGTCACCGCCGTGCCCAGCGACGGCAGCGAGACGTAAACGACATCGCCGAGCGAGCGCTGCGCGAAATCGGTGATGCCGATCGACGCGGTCGGGCCGTCAATCGCCACCCATTCGTGCTCAGGGGTGTAATGGAGTCCTGGTGGAACGGTCATGCTGGCCTCTCATCTGGGAAAACTGGCCGGCTGCCCGGGTCAGGCAGGCCGGCGGTAGAACGGCAGCGGCACCAGGACGGCCGGCTCGGCGCTGCCCCTGATATCCACCGCGAGCCGGCCGCCGCCGGCGTCGCGCTCCGCCTGCGCGGCCACCTCCGGGTCGAGGTAGGCCATGGCGATCGGCTTGCCGAGCGTCGGCGACGGCGCTCCGCTCGTGACGGTCCCGCACGCCTGGCCGTCCCACAGCACGCGGTACCCGTGCCGCGGCACCCGCCGTGATTCCCCGGCCAGCCCGGCCAGGGTGCGGCGCGCCGTGGCCTGCGCCCGCTCGGCGAGCGCCGCGCGACCCACGAAGTCGCCGGGCTTGTCGAGCTTCACCACGCGCCCGAGCCCGGCGTCGAACGGGGTCACGTCGCGACCGAGCTCGTTGCCGTACAGCGGCATGGCTGCTTCGAGCCGGAGCGTATCGCGGGCGGCGAGTCCGGCCGGGACCAGCGCGCCGGCCCCGCCTCGGTCAGCGCGGCCCACAGCCGCTCGGCGTCATCCGGCCGGGCGAAGATCTCGAACCCGTCCTCGCCGGTGTAGCCGGTCCTGGCGAGCAGCACCGGGTGGCCGGCCACATCGGCGGCGTGCCCCGTGTAGTACCTGATCCCGGCCAGCTCGACGCTGGTGAGCGGACCGAGGATGGCGGCGGCGCGCGGTCCCTGGACGGCGATCAGGGCGTAGTCGGCGGTCCGGTCGGTGACGGCCGCTGACCGGCGGCCGGCCCGCTGCCGCAGTTCCTCGTGCACGACGGCGGCATTGGCGGCATTGGCGACCACGAGGAACTCCTCGCCGCCTAGCCGGTAGACGATCAGGTCGTCGAGCACCCCGCCATCCGGCGCGCAGATCATGGTGTACCTGGCCCGGCCAGGCGCGAGCGCGGAGAGGTTGCCGACTAGCGCGTAGTCGAGCGCCGCCGCCGCGTCCGGGCCGGTCACGGTGATCTCGCCCATGTGCGACAGGTCGAAAAGGCGGGCCGCAGACCGTACCGCCCGGTGCTCGGCCAGCTCGCTCCCGTACCGCAGCGGCATCAGCCAGCCGGCGAAGTCGGTCAGCGTCGCGCCGAGCCGCTCGTGTACGGCGGTCAGCGGTGTCCGTCTCGGCCGGGTGGCTTCGGGATCGGTCATCTGCGGCACTCCAGGGGGCCGGGCCGGACGTTGGCGCCGAACGCAGCCGGCGCGCCGCCGCGATGGTGGCCCGGCGTTCTTTGCCGGGGCGCGTCCGGTGCGGGTCAGCCTACCGGGAGTGGCCCCGGCGTGATATTCGAGATGCATGGAACTGCTCAACGAGGACGAGATCGCGGCTCAGCTGCGTACCGCACCAGGCTGGACCCACGAGGGCGCCAGCATCACCCGCACCGTGACACGCGAGGACTTCCGCGACGCGATGCTGTTCACCGGGGCGGTGGCATACCTCGCCGAGGCTGCGGGCCACCATCCGGACATCTCGATCCAGTGGAACAAGGTGACTCTTACCCTGTCCACGCACTCGGCTGGCGGCCTGACCACGGCCGACTTCGGCCTGGCCAGCCAGATCAGCGCGCTCGCTGACTGAGCGACCTTCGCCCGCGAGTGGCGCCACGCCCCCGGGTGGCGCCACCCGCCGGACGAAGGTCCCCCTCCGCTTTGCCGCGACCCTCGTACGGCGGCTGGCGCCAGCCCGGCGTTGACTGCACGGACACGCGCAGTCGGCCGCCCCCCGCCCGGGCCAGCAGGCCCCGACGAGGGTCCCCCTCCGCGACTTGCGGTTCCCCCGATGCCCCGTGGCGCCCCCCCTGGGACCGGCTCACCGTGCCCAGAGCGCCTCGTGGGACTCCAGTTATACACGCTGTGCTGTATCGATTACAGCTAGTTACAAGATTGCTCGGCTGGGCTATTCCGGCATGGCTAACCGAAGCCATCAGGCCGCCTCCGGCGGTAACCCCGGAGGATCCGTTAAAGGCCGAATTCAAACGGCAGATGCTTGATGCCGTTGATGAAACTCGACAGCAGCCGGTCCGGCTCCGCGGCGGCCCGGATGTCCGGCACCCGCTGCAGCAGCTCGCGCAAGATGGCCGTGATCTCCCGGCGGGCCAGGTGCGCGCCCAGGCAGAAATGCGGGCCGGCGGCGCCGAAGCCGACGTGCGGGTTCGGCGACCGGCTGATGTCGAACCTGCCCGGGTCGGCAAAGACCGCCTCGTCACGGTTAGCCGACAAGTAGAACAGCACAGCCTTGTCGCCCGCCAGGAAGGCATGACCGTTCATCGTGTAATCGCGGGTCAGCGTGCGGCGCATGAAGATGACCGGCGAGACGTACCTGACGATTTCCTCCACGGCGCCGCCGATCCGGCCGTCCAGGTCGCCGAGCAGCAGCGCGCGCTGGTCAGGGAACTCGGTCAGCAGCGTCAGCGAGTGCGATATCGCGTTCCGGGTGGTCTCGTTGCCTGCCACCACGAGCAGGATGAAAAACGACGCGAGCTCGGCCGGGGTCAGCTGCTCGCCGTCGATGTTGGCTGTAGCCAGCGCCGTGGTCAGGTCGTCGGCGGGCCGGTCCTGGCGGTGCGCGGCCAGGTCGGTGACGAGTGCAGCGAGCTCCTGTCCGGCGCCGAGGATCTGGGTGATGGCCTCATCCATGTCCTCGCTGATGAACTCGGGATCCGAGCCGGACAAGATGATGTTGGTGTCCCGCAGCACCATGTCGTAATGCTCGCCGCCGATGCCCATCATGTCGCAGATGATCTTCAGCGGCAGCCTCGCGGCCACCTGCTCGACGAAGTCGCCGGGACCGCTCGCCAGCAGGTCATCCACGATGACGCCGGCGCTGCGCTGTACGTCAGCCTCGAACCGCTTGATCATTCTCGGGGTGAACGCCCGGGACACGATCCGGCGCAGCCTGGCGTGCCGCGGGTCGTCCATGTTGATCATCGAGCCGAAGTACTCGTTGAACTCGACCGGGAGATCCTCGACGCTGGTGGCGCCCCGGCCGGAGCAGAACACCTCGGGGTTCCGGCTCGCCTCCGCCACGTCCGCGTGCCGGACCAGCGCGTAGTAGCCGCCGCCCGGATCGGCGAACGGGGAGTCCGGCTCGGCAAAGAACTGCGGCGCGTCGAGCGAGCGCAGCCGGGCGAAGTCGGCGTGCCGCCGTGCCGGGGCGGCCCCAGAAGTCGGAGCTGGACGGGTCGATGCCGGCGAAGGCTGGCGTTCGGCTCGGTGTGGTCACGGGCGACTGCCTTCCGGCTGGGACTCCGCTGTCCCCATATTTGCATACCGCGCCGCCAGGCAGCCTGGCCCGAGCGTGCCCGATGGTGCCGTGCCTCCGGCCCGGCTCGTCAGGCCCGCGGCCCGGCTGGTGAGCTCGGTGGCCCGGCTCGTCAGGCCGCCCCGCCCGGCGGACGCGCGGATCTGCTGGCCGCGGGCGCCGTCAAAGCGCGCATTCATGCGATCGCTCCATGGCGCGGGCCGGTGCCGGGACGTCCGGGCGGCCGCCTGCCAGCCGGCGGCCGCGCGGCCGGCTCCGATCGCTATCGCGACCGGCAGCGGCACGCCGCTGACCGCAACCACGGTGCAGGCGATGACGGTTTCGCCGGCCCGCAGCAGCACCCAGCGCTCGCCGGCCGTGCCGCCGGCGATCGAGGTGCGGTGCCCGCGGGTCAGGGGGCGGCAGGCAGGCGGCGATGGCCCGCAGCCGCGCGTTCAGCGTCGCGCGTGGCTCGCCGAACCGCCGCGCCAGTTCCGTCCGCAGGCCGGCCAGCCGGGGGTCAGGCGGCGGGCCGGCCTGCGCCGGATCTGCGGCATGCCAGCTGCCCACTGCACGGTCGCCGGTCACGGCCAGGGCGAGGCCCGCCAGGTAGCCGCCGTCCCCGGCCCGTGCCGGTCCCGCCAGCGCCGCGGCCGGGTCTGGTCCTGCCCGCCCTCCGGCCGGGACTGGTACAGGCAGCGCCCCGGCCGGCACTGGTACAGGCAGCGCCCCGGCCGGGACTGGTACAGGCAGCGCCCCGGACGGCCGCTGTCCCGCCGGAGCCTGCACCGCACCCGGCGTGGTGGCCTCGCCGCACTGGACGCTGACCCGGATGCCGCCGCCCAGGCCGAGTTCCGCGGCGCTGCGCTCCAGGTAGACCGACAGCAGCGGGGCCGGCCAGGCGCCGGCCCTGGGCAGCGGCCCGGCGTCCTGCAGCCGCAGCCCTCGCCAGCTGACGAGCAGGTTCCCGGCGGCGTCGACCGCGTCCACGTCCCAGCGGTACTCGGCGGGCACCGCCAGCGACTGGGCCGCGGGCAGGCCGGCCGGCCGCGGCTGCGGCACAGGCTGCGGGGACGGCGGCGCCGCCCTCGGGGGCGCCTCAGCCTGTGCCCCAGCCGCGGCGGCCGGTGCCCCAGCCGCGGCGGCCGGTGCCCCAGCCGGGGCGCCCGGTGCCCCAGCCCTCCCGGGAGCCCCCGCGGGAGTCTCGGCGGGAGCCCCGGCGGCGGGCCCGGCCGCGACGGCGCGGATCTCCACCGCCCCGCCCGTTTCCCTGCCGCTGAACGTCACGGTGTCGCAGCCGGCCGGAAGCAGCCGCCGGTGCGGGACGCAGGCCTGCAGCACGTGCATCGTCGCGTCGTTCAGCCCCGGGCTGCCGAGGACAAACGGCGTGCCCGCCTGATCGCCGGCCGCAGCCGGGCCGAACCACGGCTGGTCATCCCCGCCGCGCAGCAGCGCCCGGCAGGACCGCGGCGTCACCTCGGGCAGGAACGCCACCCGCCGGAACCTGCCGGACTGGAAGCAGATCGGCCCGTAAAGCTCCGTGCCATCTATGATTCCCGCGCTCCCCACGTGGGTGGCCGGGTCATCGCGGGCGCCAGCCTCGGGAGCGCCAGCCTCATCGTGCCCGGCGGCACCGGGAGCGGCCGCGCCCGGCGCGTGCTCGCCCGGCGCGGCGGGCAGCCCGGTAGCCGGGGCCTCGTCCGGCAGGCAGCCGAACGTCGCCCGGAAGTGATCAATCACGAAGCCGCTGTCGGCGCACCGGATCGCGGTGCGCACGGTGTCGCCGTCGCGCAGCGCGCAGACCCTGATCACGGCCAGGCCCTCCGGCTGGCCGGCCGGGACGACGACCGGCGCGAGCATCGAGACGCCGGACGCCTGGCGGACCGGCCGGCCCGCCAGCACCGACGCCGCCTGCGCCATCGCCTCCAGGGCCATGGCGGCGGGCAGTACCGGGATTCCGTCGATCCGGTACTCGGCCAGGTACGGGTCGGAGCGCAGCGACAGCCTGGCGTCGCAGACCAGCTCGACGCCCGGGTAATGCACCCGGGTGATCTCAGCGAACCGGCCGGATGCCGCGTGCCTGGCGACGGCCCGCTTGCGGCCACTGCCCGCGGTGCCGGGACGCCGGCCCGGCCGTGCACGGCGACCCGGGCCGGAAGTCCGGGCGTGGCCAGCATCTTGAGCAGCAGCCGCGAGCCATGCCGGATCGGGATGGGCAGGATCCTCGGCCCTGGCCGGTTCCGCGGCCAGGTCGGCGCGCTCGCCGAAGCCGGTCCCGGCCCAGCCGGGCCAGTCCACGTGCACGGCCCGGCATCCGCTGATCGCGTCCGACAGGCGCATGCGCCTGCTCGGCGAGCGACCCGCTGGCGAGCGCGAGCAAGCTCTGGCCGGCCATCCCGTAGCGCGCGATGACCGAGCCGAAGGTGACGATCAGCCGCAGCCGGCCGGTCCTTGATGCTGCTCACGAGGTCCTGTAGGCCGGCCGTCTCGGCGGCGGCATGCGCGCGGACCTCGGCCTCGGTCAGCTCGGCGACCGGCCGCGGCCGGCTGGCCCTGGCCGCGTGCCCGATCGCCGTCACCGGGCCGAGCCTGCGTTCGATCCGCTGCATCGCCGCGGCCATGTCCGCCGGGTTGGCTATGTCGATGACCTCATAGGCTGATCCGCGCGCCGGCCGAGCGAAGCTGCTCGAGGCCGCGCATCATGGCGGGGTCCTCCTCCGGGCCGGCCCGGCCGACCACGGCGACCGGCGACCCGCAGCAGGCGAGCACCTGGGCGAGCGCCAGCCCGGCGCCCTGCGTGCCGCGGCTGACCAGGACGACGTCATCGGGTCCCAGCGGGAACGCGCCGCCCCCCGGCACCGCCACCGGCACCATGACCGGCACGCGCCGCCGGCCAGCGGCGTCGATGGACAGCTCACGGAACTCGCCGGGCACGGTGGCGGCATGCCGCCGCGCGGCCCGCAGCCCGTCGGCCGCTCGGCGGCACCCGCAGCAGGGTGATGCCCAGCGCCGGATGCTCGGCATGCAGGCTCGCCCAGAAGCCGGTGAAGCCCGCCCCGTGGCTGATCACGAGCAGCTGGCCGGTGCGGATCGCGTCCGCGGCGGCGCTCAGTGCCGAGGCGCAGGCGTCCGGGTCGTCCGGGTCACCGACAACGGCAAGAGTGCGCCCGGCGCCCGGCTCGTCAGGGAAAAGTTCATTGACAACATTTTTTAACGGATGGTCAGCGGCAACTGCGACCCGCCACGGCTGGTTGTCCCCGCCGGCAACGAACCCGCTCGGCGGCTGCAGCTGCTCGGCGAAGCAGCGGGTCCACGGCCCGATCCCGGTCACCGGATCATCGTCCTGCGGTGCCTGTACGGCGCCGCCGGCCAGCCGGGCCTGCGGCGCGAGCGAGGCTGCCCGCGGCGCGAGCGAGGCTGCCCGCGGCGCCGGCGAGGCTGCCCGCGGCGCGAGCGAGGGTGCTCGCGGCGCCGCATCATTCCGCGCCCTGTTCTCCTGCAGGTGGCCGGGCCCTGGAAGCCTTGCCGGCTCAGCTGCCCACGTGGATCCGGGCTGCCTCACGGACTCAGCCTGCCTCGCGGACGCAGCCTGCCTCGCGGACGCAGCCTGCCTCGCGGACTCAGACAGCAGCGCCGGCCCGGCCAGCCTCGCCGACTCAGCGAGCCTCGCGAACTCAGCTACCCTCGCGGACTCGGGCAGCGGCGCCGGCCCGGGCTGCGTGCCGCCCTCGGACCGCGGGCCGGTCCCGGATCGTGAACCTGGCTCGGTCCGTGCGCCAGCGCCCGGCGTGGTCTCGGTCGTCGCGGCCGGTGCTGCCGGGGATTGCGGTGCCGGTCCGGCGGCCGGGCTGGTCGCCGGCCGTGTTGCGGTTTCGCCGGCCCGTCGGACCCGGGCACTGGGTCGGTTTCTGGCGTGGTCTTGGTTGTCGCGGCCGGTGCTGCCGGGGATTGCGGTGCCGGTCCGGCGGCCGGGCTGGTCGCCGGCCGTGTTGCGGTTTCAGCCGGCCCGTCGGCCCCGCCCTGCGGGCCTGGCTCAGGCCGCCCGTCGGACCCGCCCTGCGGGCCTGCCTCAGGCCGCCCGTCGGACTCGGTCCGCGCGCCGGACTCAGGCGCGTGCCCGGTCTTCGCGGCCGGTGCCGGCCCGGTCCCCGGCGCCGCTGCGGCCTGCTGCGCCGCAGGCTCCCGCAGGTCCCGCGGCGCCCGCCGGGCCTGGTGCAGCGCCCCGGCCGGGTCAAGCCCGGTGTCTGACCGGGTGGCAGGGGTGCGCACCGCCGACGGCGCCTGGCCGGCCTCCCTGGCGGCAGGGACTGCTGCCAGGCCGGCTCCGGCGCCGGCTGAGCCTGGCAGGGGCTGGCGATGAAGATCCGCTCCCGCCAGATGTCGATCGGCCGCGCGGGCTCTCCGGCATACAGTGCCCTGGGCATGCCGAGCGCGCCCGCCGCGAACAGCGCGGCGGCGGCCCGCGCCGCGGCGCGCCCGTCACCGGCTCCCGCTCCGCCGCCCGCCAGATCACCTGCCGCGCTGGCCAGGCTGACCGCCGGGACGTCGCAGTACCTGGCCGCGGCCGCGCATAGCGACTGCCCGGGGCCTGTCTCGACAAGCAGGTCGGCGTCCGCGGCGCCGCCGCCGAGCGCCTCGTACACCCGGTCCTTCGCGTCAAGCTGGGCGCACAGCGCCTCGACAACGTCGCTGGCCGAGGTCAGCACGCGCCCGGTAACGGCGGAAATCAGCCGCCGCTGCGGACCGGCGAAGACGAACTGCGTCAGCAGCGCGCGCAGCTGCGCCGACCGCCCGGCCAAGGCTGCGGCGGTGTTGTCCGGCCCGGCCAGGATCTCACTGCAGCGCGCAGCGAGCCTGGTCGCCTGGGCTTCGGTCAGGCAGCCTGCCCAGGCAAGGCCGGCGATCTCGCCGAGACCGCAGCCAACCGCGGCGCCGGCACGAACGCCGAGCCGGTCAAGCCAGCCAAGGGCGGGCCAGGCGAGCAACTGCGACTCCGGCGCTGGCGGGGCCCCGCCGGCCGTACCGCCGCTGGCCGCGCCGCCGGGCAGCGGGCCTGGATGGCGCTGCCATGGTGGTGGCCGGCCGCGCCGGTGCTGTGCGGTGGGCCCGCGACGGCGCCGTCGTCCGGTCGGCCCGCGCTGCCGCCGGTTAGCCGGCCCGCGGTGTCGGCCAGCTGGCCCGCGCTGCTGCCGTGCTCGCCCGCTGTCATGCTGGCCTGGTATCCGGCCGCGATCGCTGCGTGCCCGGCGCCAGCTTCCCGGCCGGGCTGGCCGGCCCGGCCCCGGCCGCGGCACTGCCGCCGCCGGACAGTAGCAAGGTAACCCGGCCGCTCGCGCCGTCCGCTGCGACGATTCCCGGCCGGATGGCCAGCCGTCCGGCGGCAAGATCCGGCAGCAGCGCGATCGCTTCCCTGGCCAGCCTGCCGAGCTGCTCTTGCCTGCTGGCCACGATGGCGGCACGGACCGGTCCCTGGCCCCGGGCATCACGTGTCAGCTGGCAGGCGAGGTCATGCAATTCCGCGTCAGACAGCCAGGGCGCGATGTCCGCGATCCTGGCCAGGCTGGCAGCCAGCCCGGCCCGGTCATGGGCATGCAGCAGGTAGGCAAAGGCCCGGGTTGCGGCCCTGGCCGGCCGCGAGGGCTTCGCCGGATCGGCGGGAATGGCGCTGTCTGGCCCGCGCCGCGCCCACGGCCGGACCCGGAAACTGCGATCATGCCGGGACGCCTGAACCGGTTCGCTGCTGAGTACGACGTGAACGTTGGCCCCGGCCGGGTCCATCGCGCTGACCGCGGCGATCCTCGGCCCCTCCGGCCAGGGCGCCGCCTCGCCGGGCAACTGCAGCCCGGCGTGCTTACCGCGGAGCAGCGGATGCGGCTTGCCCACTCCGGTGGTACCCGGCCGGACGTCACTGCTCATCGCGAGCACGGTCTTGATCAGTCCGGCGGCACCAGCGGCGGCCTTGGCATGACCGATGTTGGCGGTAATCGAGCCAAGCACGGCTGCCTGCCGTGCGCCCCGCCGCAGCTCGGCGAGTGCCGTTAGCTCGGCGAGATCGCCGGCTGCGGTCGCCGCCCCGTGGCCTTCGAACAGCTGGACGTCAGCGGGATCGATGCCAGCCTGCTGGTAGGCCCGGCGCAGCGCGAGCAGCTGGCTGCCGTGGTCCGGTGCGGCCAGGCCCGGCTGGCCGTTCGATGACATGCCCCAGCCCGCGATTTCCGCGTATACCGGCAGGTCGGCCGCGCGCGCGTCGGCGGCTCGCATCAAGACGACCACGCCGCAGCCCTCCCCGGGCAGGAACCCGGTCGGGTTCTCGTCGTAGACCCGTACATCCGCGGCGGCCAGCACGCCTCTCTTGGCGAGCCCGACAAGTTCAAGCGGGTCCATGCTCAGGTCGACTCCGCCCGCCAGCGCGACGTCAAGGTCGCCGGCGGCTAGCGCGGCGCAGGCGGACGTCACCGCCAGCAGTGACGAGGATGCAGCGCCGTCGACCGCGTGGCCGCCGCCCCGGAAGCCGAAATAACCGCAGATCCTGGCCGCGATCGACGCCGGGATGCTGCCGGCCAGGGTGGCGCCGGTCACCTCCGGAAACGGCGCGAGGTACCGTGCCGCCGCCTGCCGCAGCACCGGCATGCCCTGCTCCCTGGACAGCCCGGACGCGATCATCGAGTCGGCCAGCACCCGCCGGACGTAGGGCCAGCGCAGCCGCAGCGCCGCGGCCCGGGAGATGTCTCCGGTCAGGGTGTTGCCGATCACGACGCCGACCCGGTTCTTGGCCAGTCCCCGCCCGCTGGGGAATCCGGCCGCGGCGAGCGCGCGGGCGACCGTCTCCAGGGCGAGCCAGTGCGCCGGGTCGGCGCTCGCGTAATCCGCCGCGGACACGCCGAAGGCGGCTCGGTTGAACTGCCAGCCTTCGATCAGTGCGGCCCGCGTGCTGTAAGTCGCGTCCGGAGTCGTCGGATCGGGGCTGTAGTACTCGGCTATCTCGAGCCTGCACGGCGGCAGCCGGCGGAACGCGCGGCGCCCGGTCAGGACCAGGTCAAGCAGCGCCGGCGGATCGTCAGCATCGGGGAACCGGCAGGCGAGCCCGACAATGGCGACGGACTGGCCGCTCACCGCGGTGCCGGCCACGTCAGCCACGGCAGGACCCTGCGAGCAGCGCGCCCGCAGCCAATGCCCTGGCCTGCCGTGCGGCCTGGCGGCTGGCCGTACGGCAGTGCGCTGGCCGGCCGCACATCCGCTTGCCGTGCGCTCAGCCCGGCTGCGCCAGCTAACGGCGCGCCCTGGCCGCAATTCTCCTGGCATAGCCGCGCATATCGTCCTTGGACGCATGCGATTACTGCCCGCCGAACTTTCATTGTTCCCCCGAAACCCTGCCTGAATATCCCCGTTGCCTGTCCAGCCTCGGCTCCGCAGCCTGACCCGGGCCAGCGCAATCGCCGGCCTTCCCCCGTGGCTGCGAGCTCTAAGGCAGGAGTGGCGGAGATGACATTATTGGCGACGGGCGGTTCGGTCAAGGTGGAATCAAGGACGCGTCATTTGGGCCTGATGACCGGCCCAGGGAATTGATTACCGAGATTGCCAGGCAAAATCGGCAGATAGCGATTAGCCAAGCAAATAGCCTGGCCAGCCAGGCGGCGGCCGCCTGGTGGCGGGCGGGCGGCGGGCGGCCTGGCAGGCTAGTGCCGTGGACTCAACGATCGAGGCGCTGTTCGAGCGGGCAGGCTGCGACGGCCAGCTCTGCGTCCAGCCGCTAAACGGCATCAGCGAGGTCGCTGTCCGCGCTGACCAGCAGGTTGTCGCGGCATCGGTAATCAAGGTGACGGTCGCCCTGGCGGCCGAGACGCAGTTCGCCGAGGGACTGCTTGACCCGGCGGAACGGATCTGTCTCCCGGCAGCGTCTCGCACGCCGGGACCAGTAGGGTTCTCGCTGTACCGCGACGACGTCGAGGTCTCGCTCGGTGACCTGGTCGTCGCGATGCTGACGATCAGCGATAACCCAGCGACCGACGTCCTGTTGCGCCGGGTCGGCATCGACGCGGTGAACGCAAGCTCGGCGCGCCTCGGGCTGGCCGGCACGGTCGTCGCCACCGACCTGGAGACGATGATCAACTCCATCGGCCGGGACGCGGGCTTCGCCAGCTGGGCGGAGCTGACAGCCTGGTCGTCGCGGTCGCACCCGCAGCCCGAGATCGATGAGGTAGACCGGCGAGTGCATGCGGCCGCCGCCTTGACCCCGAGCCTGGCCACCCGGACCACGCCGCGGGACATGGCAGCCCTGCTTCGCCTGATCTGGTCTGGCCAGGCAGGCCCCCCGCCGGCCTGCGAGCGGGTCCGCCAGCTGATGAGCCAGCAACTGACCCGCCATCGGCTTGCCGCTGCCTTCCCCCGGCCGGCCCGCGTGGCCGCAAAGAGCGGCAGCCTGCTGGGCATCGTCCGGAACGAGATCGGCGTCATCAGCTACCCGGACGGCCGGGCCTATGCCGCCGCCGTGTTCACCCAGGCCCGCCAGCCGCCGTCGGCCGAGGCCGCCGTCAATGCGGTCATCGGCACCGCCGCGGCCGCCGCGGTCGCCGCCCTGGCCGCCTGACTCCGCCTGGCCCTCGCGCGGGATGCCGCTGGCCCGTTTCCGCCAGTGGCGGACACGGGCCGGCATTTCTCGACCAATCGCCATGCTTACCGCCGTAGCGGGTGCCGATGAGGATGCTTTCCAGCGGACGGCGGTGATTCGTCCAGTTCCGCTGGGGAGACATAGCGGCCTCCGCGCAGCAGCGACGCGACGCCGGCCAGCACCGACAGGCCGGCGGCTACGGCGAACACCACGACCAGGCCCTGGTGGAACGGCCCGGAAATCAGATGAGGGAAGAATTGCCTGCCGGTGATGTTCTGCTGAGCCGCAGCCGGGAGCGAGGACAGCGCACGGCTCGCCGCCAGCAGGTGCTTCAGCGGGTTCACCCCGAGAACTGCCGCGAACAGCGATGACACCGGCGGCAGGGTGCCGACCTGATGCGCGATGCCGTGCGGCACGCCGTGCTGCTGCAGGCCGCTGGTCAGCGTTTTCGGCAGGCTGCTCGCCAGCCCCGCGATCATGAGCGAGAAGAACACCCCGATCGACAGCGCCGTGCCGGTGTTCTGGAACGTCGAGCGCATTCCTGAAGCCACGCCGCGCTGGCTCGCCGGGACGCTGCTCATGATCGAGGAGGAGTTGGGGGCGGCGAACATGCCGGTGCCGATTCCGTTCGCGGCGATGAGCAGCGCGAAAGCCCAGTACGGGAAGTCGACGGGCAGCAGCATCAGGCCGATGAAGCTGCTGCCGAACACGAGCATGCCGGCGCTGGCTATGCCCCGGGTGCCGAAGCGATCGGACAGAGTTCCTGCCACCGGACCGGAGACGAGGAAGCCGGCCGTGAGGGGCAGCAGGAAGATGCCGCACCACAGCGGCGTCTCGCTGTAGTTGTAGCCGTGCAGCGGCAGCCAGATCCCCTGCAGCCAGATGATGAGCATGAACTGCAAGCCGCCCCGGGCGATGGACACGGCAAAGCCCGCCACGTTGCCGGCGGTGAAGGCCCGGATGCGGAACAGGCTGAGCTGGATCATCGGCGCGGCGACTCTGGTCTCGATCATGATGAACGCGGCCAGCAGCAGGGCGCCGCCGGAGAGCAGGCCGAAGACCGCCGGGTTCGTCCACCCCATGGCGTGCTGCAGGTACGGCTGGATGCCGTAGGTGACGCCGATCAAGACCGCGCTCAGGCCGACGGCAAAGGTGATGTTGCCCCACCAGTCGATGTGACCGCCTCCCCGGTAGCCGGTGTCTCGCAGCTTGCGGTAGGCCCACAGCGTTCCGAAGATGCCGACCGGCACGTTGACCCAGAACACCGCCCGCCAGTCCAGGGCGGCCAGCAGCCCTCCGGCGACCAGGCCGATGAACATTCCGGCCAAGCCGGCGACCTGGTTGGTGCCAAGCGCGAAACCACGCTGATCGGCAGGAAACGCATCGGTCAAGATGGCCGCCGAGTTCGCCTGGAGCATCGACCCCCCGACGGCCTGGAGCACCCGCCAGCCGATCAGCCAGAGCGCTCCACGGGCACCTTCGAACGGATCGAAGGACAGCAGGACCGAGGCGACGGTGAACACCGCGAACCCGCCGTTGTAGATCCGGACCCGGCCGAACATGTCGCCGAGGCGGCCGACGGTGACGACCAGGACAGCCTGAACGAGCCGGTACCCCATGATCATCCACAGCAGGTATGCGATGTTGCCCGGCGCCAGCGGATCCAGGTGGATGCCCCGGAAGATCGCCGGCAGCGCGATGATGACGATGGACCCGTCGAGTTGCGACATGAACACGGCTGCGGTCGTGTTCGACAGGGCTACCCACTTGTAGCGGTCGTCCGTCTCCGCCGTTCTGCGGCTGGCCGTCGGGCCGCCCTCTCGGTGCTGCCCGGCCGGCATCAGATGCTCTGCGCAAGTCGCTCGATCAGCGGCGCGGCCGCAAGCAGCCGCCGGAGTTCCGCGGGCGTGAACCCGGTCGACAGGGCCTTGGCCAGCTGCTGCGTTCGCGCGTTGCGGCGGTTGCGCAGCATCTCCCGGCCGGCTTCGGTCAGCGACATCACGGCCCGCCTGCCGTCCTCGGGGTCGGGACGGCGCTCGACAAGACCGCACGCCTCGAGCGCGCCCAGCGTTGCCCCCATCGACTGCGGGCTGATCTGCTCAAGCTTGGCCAGCGCGCTCGGCGTGGCCGGGCCGCCGCGGTCCAGGCGCGCGAGGGCCGAGGTCTCGGGCAGCGTGAGCTCGCCTGCGGCCTGTGCCTGGCGCAGCTGTCGCCGGAGCAGTCCGATGCTGACCTGCAGCGCTCCGGCTACCTCGTTGACGTCTGGGTTCTGGCTCACATGCTAAGACTAAACTGATAAGTCCAGCCTTAGCAAATTGCCGCCCGCCAAGCGCCCGCGATGCCGTGCTGGTCAGCGGACTCCGCGTGGCCGGAACTGGATGCTGATCCGCGGCCCGGCCGGGCGTGCAGTCTTCGGGATGGCATGCTCCCAGGTGCGCTGGCAGCTACCGCCCATCACCAGCAAGTCGCCATGACCGATGTCGTGCCGGAGGGTGGGGCCGCCACCCCGCGGGCGGAGCAGCAGCCCGCGGGGCGTCCCGATCGAAACGATCGCGACCATCGTGTCCGTGCGCGCGCCGCGCCCGATCGTGTCGCCATGCCAGGCGACGCTGTCCCTCCCGTCCCGGTAATAGCACAAGCCGGCCGTCAAGAACGGCTCGCCAAGCTCGGCCGCGTAGTGCGCGTTCAGCGCCTGCCGGAACTCGCCGAGCACCGGATCGGGCAGCGCCTGGCCCGCTCCGTAGAAACAGGCCAGCCGGGGGACATCCACCACCCGGTCATACATCTGCCGTTTCTCTGCCCGCCAGGGCACGGCGGCAGCCAGCCGGCCAAGCAGCGCGTCTGCCCCGGTCACCCAGCCTGGCCGCAGGTCGATCCAGGCACCCCGGGCGAGCTGCGTCCGGCGCACCGACGAGCCCAGCGAACCAGGGGCGACCTGGTCGGAGAGGTCAAGCAGCGAGCCCTGGAACGCGATCGTCATGCGCCAAGCATAGGCTATGGTTCAAACAAGTATTCGACTGTCGGCTTGCCCGCAAGGCGCCTCCGGTCATCGGTTCAGCACGGCCGGGCTAACCGGGCGAAAGTTAGTCGCCTATCTCGCCGGCGGCGTGCGCTACCCTGGCAGCATGCTCCCTAGCCTGGTGCTCCTTACTTAGCCGCGCCGACCGACCCGTCGCTGGCGCGGCTGCCCCTCGTTACCGAGGGGCATTTTGTTTGCGGAACAATGGGGCGGGCCGGCTGCGGGGAGACAAAGCCCCCGGCCAGGGCGGCATCCGGGAACCAGCCGGACCGATCAAATCGCGAGGAATCATGACAGCCGCCGACAGCGCGGAGCGGACACAGCAGTACGATCCGCGCGCGATCCAGGAGAAGTGGCAGGCCCGCTGGGCAGCACTGGACCTGTTCCGGGCCAGCGACGACCCGGCGGACGACCGGCCACGCACCTACCTGCTGGACATGTTCCCTTACCCCTCGGGTGACCTGCACATGGGCCATGCCGAGGCATACGCCATCGCGGACGCGATCGCCCGGTACTACTTTCACCGCGGCCACAACGTGCTGCACCCCATCGGCTGGGACTCGTTCGGCTTGCCCGCCGAGAACGCGGCGATCAGGAACAACACCCACCCGGCTGACTGGACATACGCGAACATCGAGACGCAGGCGGCCTCGTTCCGCAGGTTCGCGGTGTCCTTCGACTGGTCGCGCCGGCTGCATACCTGCGACCCGGAGTACTACCGGTGGACTCAGTGGCTCTTCCTGCGGCTGCACGAGCGCGGCCTGGCCTACCGCAAGGAGGGCTACGTCAACTGGTGCCCGGTTGACCAGACCGTGCTCGCCAACGAGCAGGTGATCGCCGGAAAGTGCGAGCGCTGCGGATCCGAGGTGGTCAGGCGGGCGCTTACCCAGTGGTACTTCAAGATCACCGAGTACGCTGACCGGCTGCTCGCGGACATGGCGCCACTGGACGGACGCTGGCCTGACCGGGTCCTGCTGATGCAGCGCAACTGGATCGGCCGGAGCGACGGTGCCGAGGTCAGGTTCGCCATCGAGGGCCGTGATGAGCCGGTCGCCGTGTTCACCACGCGGCCCGACACGCTATACGGCGCCACGTTCTTCGTGGTGGCCGCCGACTCCCCGCTGGCCAGCGAACTGTGTACGCCGGAGCACCGGGCAGCCCTTGACGCCTACCTGGCCGACGTGCGCAAGCTCACCGACATCGAGCGGCAGGCCACCGACCGGGAGAAGACCGGCGTCTTCCTCGGCCGTTACGCGGTCAACCCGGTGAACGGGGACCGGATTCCGGTGTGGGCGGCCGACTACGTGCTGCCCGATTACGGCACCGGCGCCATCATGGCAGTGCCCGCGCATGACCAGCGGGACCTGGACTTCGCCAGGAAATTCGGGCTGCCCGTGCGGGTCGTCGTCGACACCGGCCTGCCAGATCCGGCGGAGACCGGAGTGCCCACCCCCGGCGAAGGCACGCTGGTTAACTCCGGCCCGATCAACGGGCTGGCCAAGTCCGCCGCGATCGCTGCGATCACCAGGATCCTGGCTGACCGCGGCCTCGGCCGCGCCGCGGTCAGCTACCGGCTGCGCGACTGGCTGGTCTCCCGCCAGCGGTTCTGGGGAGCGCCTATTCCGATCGTGTACTGCGCCGGGTGCGGCGAGGTGCCGGTGCCGGACGAGCAGCTGCCGGTCGTGCTGCCTGACCTTCGCGGGCAGGACCTGGCCCCGAAGGGGATCTCGCCGCTGGCTGCGGCCACCGACTGGGTGAACACCGAGTGCCCGAAGTGCGGCGGGCCCGCCAAGCGCGACACCGACACGATGGACACGTTCGTCGACTCATCCTGGTACTTCCTGCGGTACTGCTCGCCGCATTACGAACACGGGCCGTTCGAGGTCGATGCGGTGCGCCGGTGGGCGCCGGTTGATCTGTACGTGGGCGGCGTGGAGCACGCGATCCTGCACCTGCTGTACAGCCGTTTCTTCGTCAAGTTCCTGCACGACATGGGAATGGTCGACTTCACCGAGCCGTTCACCCGGCTGCTGAACCAGGGCCAGGTGATCAATCACGGCAAGTCGATGTCGAAGTCGCTCGGTAACGGGGTCGATCTCGGCGAGCAGCTGGCCGCGCATGGCGTGGACGCCATCCGGCTGACGATGATCTTCGCGAGCCCGCCGGAAGATGACATCGACTGGGCCGACATGAACCCCGAGGCCTCCGTTAAATTTCTCGGTCGTGCTTCCCGGCTGGCGGCTGAAGCTGGTGCTGCCAGTGCCGGGCAGCAGGCCGGGACTGGTGATCTTGAGCTGCGCAAGGTTACCCACCGCACCATCGACGAGGTCACCAGGCTGGTCGAGGCCGCAAGACTGAACGTGGCAGTGGCCCGGCTGATGGAGCTGGCGAGCGCGGCGCGGCGGACCATCGACTCCGGGCCGGGCGCGGCCGACCCTGCCGTGCGCGAGGCGGCAGAGACGCTGACCGTGTTGCTTTCGCTGTTCGCCCCGTATACCGCGGAGGAGTGCTGGGAACTGCTCGGGCACCAGCCGTCGGTGGCGATGGCAAGCTGGCCGGCCGCTGACCCCGAGCTGCTCGTCCAGGACTTGGTCACATGCGTGGTGCAGGTGAGCGGCAAGGTTCGCGACCGGCTGCAGGTGCCGCCGGGGATCGGCGAGGACGAGCTGCGGACGCTGGCGCTCGGCGCACCAGGGGTCAGCCGCTCGCTGGCCGGGCGCGAGGTGCGCATGGTGATCGTACGGCCGCCCAAGCTGGTGAACGTCGTTCCCGGATGACGGCCGGGGTGGCGCCGCGGGTGGCGGTTTCCACCCTGGGCGGCACTGTCTCCATAGTGCAGGGCCCGGCGGACCCGCGCGGAGGCGGCGGAGTGGTGCCGGTACTTGCCGGGTCCGGGCTGCTTGATTCGGTGCCCGTCCTGGCTGCCTCCGGGTGTCGTGACCGAGGTGCAAACCTCCGGAGAATGCCAGGCTGAGCGCTCGGCATCGATGACGTGCTCGAGCTGGCGGCGGGACCGGCGCCGGATTCGCGGCCGGCGCCCCCAGGGGCAGTGGTCGGTCATTCAGGGCTCAGGCCGCCGGAACGGCTCAGGCCGCCGGAACGGCTCAGGCCGCCGGAACGGCTGCGACGGCCGGCCGCCGGAACGGCTCAGGCCGCCGGAACGGCTCAGGCCGCCGGAACGGCTCAGGCCGCCGGAACGGCTCAGACCGCCGGCGAGGCCGCCGGAGCTGGCTCAGACCCGGCGCAGCACGGCGACGACCTTGCCGAGAATGGCAGCGTCGTCGCCTGGGATCGGCGCGTAAATGGGGTTGTGCGGCATCAGCCAGACGTGGCCGTCCGACCGCTTGAACGTCTTGACCGTCGCCTCGCCGTCGATCATCGCGGCGACGATGTCACCGTTCTCCGCGACTGGCTGCTGGCGGACGACGACCCAGTCACCGTCAGCGATCGCGGCGTGAATCATCGAGTCGCCGACGACCTTGAGCAGGAACAGGGTTCCCTCGCCGACGATCTGCCTGGGCAGCGGGAAGATGTCCTCGATTGACTCCTCGGCGAGGATCGGGCCGCCTGCCGCGATCCGGCCGACGAGCGGCACGTAGGCAGCTTCCTGCGAGGCGATGTCCATCTGCGACTCGTCGTCGGCGTCCGGCTCCGGCCGGACCGCCGGATGCCCGGGCAGCCGCACCTCCACCGTGCGCGGCCGCCCTGCGTCGCGGCGCAGGTAACCCTTGCTCTGCAGCGTGGACAGCTGGTACGAGACGCTGGAAGTGCTCGTCAGCCCGACGGCCTCGCCGATCTCGCGCATGGACGGCGGATAGCCGCGGCGCTGCACTGACTCGCGGATTACCTGGAGCACCTTGCGCTGGCGCCAGGTGAGCACATGGCCAGGATCCGGGCGCTCGGGCAGTTCGGCGACGATCGCTGGGACGGCGCCCTTCGGTTTTCTCCCTGGCCTGCCTTTGGGCCTGGCGACGGGTTCAGGGTCGCTGCCGTCCGCAGTCGAGGCCTGCCGCGCAGTCCCTTCCTCGTTGCTGCTGCTCATCATCGGGCCTCCGGCTCGGAGATTGCGGTTAGGGCCGACGCTAGCGCTTGCGGCCCCGGATCTCAAACATCTGTTCGACGGTTCCGGAAAATGTCGTACCCGTGCGATAAGACTGTACCGTATCTTCGTTCGATCGAACGAGATTACGATAGAACAGAAGTACGATCGAACTGTCGTTCGCCTGAGGGAGGTTCCGATGAGCATGCTGAGCGTGGCGGAGAAGGACGAGATGGATGCCGTCCCCGCCGGGATCAGCGTGCTACGGCCCAGGTCAGCGGCGCGGCCCTGGACTGCTGGCGGGCGCTCTACGGCGCCTGGCGCGACGAAGCGGCGTTCGGGCAGCGCGCGCACTTCGGCGCGGCCCGGGACAGCGCGGGCGCCCGCGAACTGCACATCCGCGCGGTTCGGGTCAGTGAGTTGCGGGTCAGCGAGCTCCGGACGGGCGAGCCGCCGGGGGACGGGATCCGCTCGCGGCAGGTGCGCGGGCGGGAGGTGCGGTCGGTGACCGTGCGCGCCCGCGTGCCGGCGGCAGTGTACGCGGCGCCGATCTACGCGGCGCCGATCTGCGCGGTGCTGGCCTGGGCGGTGCTGGCCTGGGCGGTGCTGGCCTGGGCGGTGCTGGCATGGACACCATGTCGCTGGACGGCAGCAGCCTGGGCACGCCGCTGCGCGGCCTGGGCGGTGCTGGCCTGCGCGGTGCTGGCCTGCGCGGGGGCGGCCAGGTGCGCCGCCGGCGGCCAGGAGATGATCTGCGCTGCGGGCAGCGCAGGGTGGCCGGGCCGGGGAGACCGGAGCCCGGTCACGCAGCCGGGCTGCGGCTGACCAGGCGGGGCCGCGCGGTGCTGGCGGCCCTCGCGGTACGGCCATCACGACCCTCGTCACAGCGATGTTGCTCGTGCTGAGCGCCTCCGGCGGCGCGCAGGCCGCTAGCCACGGGGCCGGTCCGGTGACTGCTCATCGGGGCCTGTCGCAGGTGGTCGTGCAGCCGGGCCAGACCTTGTGGTCTCTTGCCCGCCGGGCTGAGCCCGCAGCCGACCCGCGGATCGTCGTACAGCAGATTATCGATGTCAACGCGCTCAGCAGCCCGATGATCGAGGCAGGCGAGTTGCTATGGGTGCCGAGGGGCTGACTGGCGAGCGCCGGGCGATGGGGGATCCCGGCGACACGCCGAGGTTGGCCGCCAGGGCCTTGATCTACCAGCAACTTCATTAAGTAGCGCGAGTTCGCTTGCGTCTGGCGGCGACTGAGACCACAATATCTAGTAGTTACACGGCTGTAGTTTTTCTACAGGTTGTGTTCGTGAGGAGTCGTTTTCGTCGCTGCCGGGGAGGTGTGATCGCATGTATTGCCCGTACTGCAAGCACCCGGACAGCAGGGTCATCGACAGCCGCACGGCTGACGATGGCGCCGCGATCCGCCGCCGCCGGTCCTGCCCGGCGTGCGGTCGCCGGTTCACCACTCAGGAGACCGTGATCCTGATGGTCGGCAAGCGCAGCGGCGTTACCGAGCCCTTCGGCCGGGACAAGATCACCCGCGGCGTGCGCAGGGCATGCCAGGGCAGGCCGGTGAGCGAGGACCAGCTGGCGATCCTGGCCCAGCGGGTCGAAGACACGATCAGAGCGCGTGGCTGCGCTGAGGTGCCCTCGCACGAGGTCGGTCTCGCTATCCTTGGCCCGCTTCGCGAGCTTGATGAGGTCGCGTACCTGCGGTTCGCGTCCGTCTACCGGGGCTTTGAGTCGCTGGCTGACTTTGAGGCAGAGATCGCCACCCTCCGGTCCGGGCACGTGAACGGGCGCGGCGAGATCGAGCAGGAGGAACTGCGCCGGCCGACGCGGCCGAGCCCGACCCGGCCGGGCCGGATCTGCTCCCCGCCGGGCCGCGCAGCGGAAGCAGGAAGAGCGCACATCCGCCCGGTGACACCGGGCGCAAATGGCAAGCCAACGGGACAGGGCCTGGCAGGCCCGCAACGGATCCACGGGGATCCCTGAAGGGGGAGGACATGACCGAGACGGCGAGCGGGTCAGCGCGCCACAGCGGCAAGGGTGCCCGCAAGGGACTCACGATGCGCCGCGTCCACACTCGCGCGGGCGTCCATCCCTACGACGAGGTGACCTGGGAGCGCCGCGACGTCGTCATGACGAACTGGCGGGACGGGTCGGTCAACTTCGAGCAGCGCGGCGTGGAGTTCCCTGACTTCTGGTCGGTCAACGCCGCCAACATCGTGACCACCAAGTACTTCCGCGGCGCGGTCGGCACGCCGCAGCGCGAGCACAGCCTGAAGCAGCTCGTGGACCGGGTAGTGGGCGTATACGTGACGGCGGGCCGCGAGCACGGCTACTTCACCTCGGGCAAGGATGCCGAGATCTTCGAGCACGAGCTCGCGTACGCCCTGATTCACCAGGTCTTCAGCTTCAACTCTCCGGTCTGGTTCAACGTCGGGACCTCGTCGCCGCAGCAGGTTTCCGCGTGCCAGCCCTACGATGCGCTGGTCAGCACCGCAGCGGGGCTGGTTCCGATCGGCAGGCTCGTCGAGGATGACGCGGTCGGGACGAAGGTGCACGATGCCCACGGCACGACCCGCATCGTCGCGACGAAGGCCAACGGCGTCAAGGAAGTGCTCCGGCTGCACACCAGGGCTGGCGCAACCCTGGATGTCACCCCGGATCACCTTGTCTGGCGGGCGCAGGACCTTGTCATCGGCGAGTTCACCGTGGCCGGTTTCGTCCGCCCCGGCGACTTCCTGCTGCACGTGAATCCCGAGGTCGGCGGCTCGGACCGCCAGCTGGCCGAGATCAGCAAGGTCGAGCGGCTCGGCGAGATGGAGGTCTATGACATCCAGACCGAGAGCGGTGAGTACCTGGCCGGCAACATCAGGGTGCACAACTGCTTCATCCTGGCCGTCGACGACACGATGGACTCGATCCTGGAGTGGTACCGGGAAGAGGGCCTGATCTTCAAGGGCGGCTCCGGGGCCGGAGTCAACCTGTCCAGGATCCGGTCGAGCAAGGAACTGCTGTCTTCCGGCGGGACAGCCAGCGGGCCGGTCTCGTTCATGCGCGGTGCCGATGCGTCGGCGGGGACGATCAAGTCCGGCGGCGCCACCCGGCGCGCCGCGAAGATGGTCGTGCTCGACGTCGACCATCCCGATGTCGAGGAGTTCATCGAGACCAAGGCACGCGAGGAGGACAAGATCCGCGTCCTCCGCGACGGCGGCTTCGACATGGATCTCGGTGGGAAGGACATCACGAGCGTCCAGTACCAGAACGCCAACAACTCGGTACGGGTCTCCGACGAGTTCATGCGGGCAGTCGAGGACGGCAAGCCCTTCGACCTGGCCGCCCGCCAGACCGGTGAGGCGCTGGCGACCGTCGACGCCAGGACCCTGTTCCGCAAGATGGCCAAGGCGGCCTGGGAATGCGCCGACCCGGGCATTCAGTACGACGGGACCATTAACGACTGGCACACCTGCCCGGAATCCGGCCGGATCACCGCAAGTAACCCGTGTTCCGAGTACGTCCACCTGGACAACTCGTCCTGCAACCTGGCCAGCATCAACCTGCTGAAGTTCCTGCGCCAGGACGACACATTCGATGTCGAGCGGTTCCAGGCGATCACCGAGCTGATCATCACCGCGATGGACATCTCGATCTGCTTCGCGGACTTCCCGACCGAGAAGATAACCGCCACCACCCGGGCCTACCGGCAGCTCGGCATCGGCTACGCCAACCTCGGCGCGCTCCTGATGGCGACCGGGCACGCCTATGACTCGGACGACGGGCGGGCCATCGCCGGCGCCATCACCTCGCTGATGACCGGTACCGCCTACCGCCGCTCGGCCGAGCTCGCCAAGGTCGTGGGGCCCTACGACGGCTACGCGCGGAACGAGACAGCGCACAAGCGAGTGATGGCCAAGCACGCCGAGGCCAGTGCCAGGATCCGGCCGCTTGGCGGCATTGACGACGCGATCCTCACCGCGGCCAACCACGCCTGGCAGGACTGCCTGGCCCTGGGCCAGACAAATGGGTACAGAAATGCCCAAGCCAGTCTATTGGCGCCAACCGGAACAATCGGTCTTATGATGGATTGTGACACAACGGGCGTCGAACCGGACCTGGCGCTAGTGAAGTTCAAGAAGCTGGTCGGCGGCGGCTCCATGCAGATCGTCAACCAGACGGTGCCCCGTGCCCTGAAGAATCTGGGCTACCAGCCGGAACAGGCCGAGGCGATTATCGAGTACATCGCCGAGCACGGGCACGTAGTGGACGCGCCCGGGCTGCGGCGGGAGCACTACGACGTCTTCGACTGTGCGATGGGCGAGCGGGCGATCAGCCCGATGGGTCACGTCCGGATGATGGCCGCCGTCCAGCCGGCCTTGAGCGGCGCCATTTCGAAAACCGTCAACTTGCCAGAAACCGCCACAATCGAGGATATCGAGAAGGTCTACTTCGATGGCTGGAAGCTCGGCCTGAAGGCGCTCGCTATCTACCGGGACAACTGCAAGGTCGGCCAGCCGCTGTCGGTCTCGAAGCGGCAGCCGGCTGAGGCGGCGCAGCCTGCGGCCGCCCCGCATGAGGTCCGGCCGGTGCGCCAGCGGCTGCCGAAGAAGCGGTCGGCCACGGTCACCCGGTTCTCGGTGGCCGGCGCGGAGGGCTACATGACCGCGTCGGAGTATCCGGACGACGGCGTCGGCGAGGTCTTCCTCAAGCTGGGCAAGCAGGGCTCCACGCTGGCCGGCGTCATGGACGCCTTCTCGGTGGCGATCTCCGTGGGCCTGCAGTACGGCATCCCGCTGGAGTCCTACGTCGCCAAGTTCACCAACATGAGGTTCGAGCCGGCCGGCATCACCGACGACCCGGACATCCGGATTGCCAGCTCGGTGATCGACTACATCTTCCGCCGCCTGGCGCTCGATCACCTGCCTTACGACCAGCGCGCGGACCTGAGCATCCTGTCGGCGTCCGAGCGCACCGCGGTGCTGGACGGGGAGGAGCCCGCGATCGTGGCGGATGAGGCCGACCCGGTGGAGATGGCCCAGTCCGTGCCGGTGGAGCATGCCCAGCATCACGCGGAGCAGGCTCCGGCGCAGCGGCCGGGCGACGCCAGCCCGGCGCAGCCGCACAGCTCGACCGAGCTGATCGAGTCGCAGCAGGGCCGCGTGGCTGACGCTCCGCTGTGCCTGACCTGCGGCACGAAGATGCGGCCGGCCGGCAGCTGCTACGTCTGCGAGGGCTGCGGCTCTACCAGCGGCTGTAGCTAGAGCGTGTCTCCTAGATGCAGATGCGGGTCCAGGTGTGCCGCGGACAGGACGACGGCGGCGGGCCGCGGGGCGAGGAGCGGCCGGACAGCCCTGCCCGCGCGTGGCGCTGAGCTCGGGCCCGGCACGCGAGGCTGGCAGGCTGGCTGCGCGCAGCAACCGCGACACCCCGGGGTCGGGATCGGAGCGAATGTTGAGGGCAGTCCGTTTCAGCCAGTTCGGGGGCGCGGAGGTCCTTGAGATAGCGGATCTCCCCGATCCGCATCCGGTCCGGGCCAGGTCCGGATTGCGGTGCGCGCGGCCGGAGTCAACCCGAGCGACTGGAAGAAGCGCGAGGGCCTGCTGGACGGGGAGCTCCCGCAGACCATGGGCCACGAGGCGGCGGGCGTCGTCGACGAGCTCGGCGAGGGCGTTGCGGACGTGGCCGTCGGTGATCGGGTGTTCGGATTCTCCGCCGAGGGGGCGGCCCAGGCCGAGCTGGCGGTGCTGTCCTAACTATGCGCCGATCCCGCCGTCGCTTGACTTCCCCGGCGCGGCTGCGCTGCCGGCCGCCATCGAGACGGCCACCCGCGCACTCGGCCAGCTCGGCGTCGGGAGCGGCAGCACGCTGCTCATCAACGGCGCCTCCGGGAGCGTCGGCAGCGCCGCGGTTCAGCTCGCCGTGGTGCGCGGCGCGCGCGTGACCGGCACCGCCAGTCCGGCAAACCACGAGTACCTTCGCTCGCTGGGGGCCGAGCCCGTTGCCTACGGCGAGGGCCTCGCCGGGCGGGTTCGCGCGCTCGCGCCTGACGGCGTTGACGCCGCGCTCGACGTCGCCGGGAGCGGCGTCCTGCCCGAGCTCATCGAGCTCGCGGGCGGCCCGTGCCGCGTCGCGACGATCGCCGACTTCGGTGGCGCGCAGGAGCACGGGGTGACGTTCAGCAGCGGGGACGCTGGCCGCGCGGTCCACGCTCTCGCCGAGATCGGCGAGCTGATCGAGTCCGGGCGCTTCTCGCTCCCGGTCGCGCAGATCTTCCCGCTCACCGAGATCGCGGAGGCGCACCGTGTCAACGAGGACGGTCACGTGCGCGGGAAGCTCGTGCTGGTGGTCGCCCGCAGGCCCCGGCATTAATCGCCTACGCCCGATCTTGCGCGACGAGCCGAGGATCCTTGGCAAAGTGGTCGCCGTGCTACGCCGGATCTGACAGCTGCGGCCTGGTAGAGCGCTGCAACTGCCAAAGCACACAGCCTCCGCGCTTTCACGCTCACCGCGCGCTAACCCCGCCCTCAGCCCGCAGATGACCAGACCCGGGGACGGCAACGGGGAGCGGCTCTGCAGCCAGCGCGGCCGGATCGCACCCCCAGGAACCGGATTCCGGCAGACTAACTACTTTCCAAGAGAATACTCTTGGAGTATTCTCTCGGTTGTGAGTGTTCCGCTGGCACTGCTTGGCCTGCTTGAGCGGGGGCCAAGCCACGGATACGACCTGAAACGGGACTACGACGCGTACTTCGGCCGGGGCAGGCCGCTGCGCTACAGCCAGGTGTACGCGACCCTGTCCCGGCTAGCCAGGGACGGGAAGGCGGTCGCCGGGCCGGTCGAGCAGGGGGCCGGGCCTGAACGCCGGCGGTACGTCATCACCGAGGCGGGCGTCGCCGACGTGGAGCGGTGGCTGGCCGAGCCGGCCCCGCCGGAGCCGGACCTGCACAGCGAGCTGTTCGCCAAGGTGGTGCTCGCCCTGATGCTCGGCCGCCGGCCGTCGGCTACCTGGACGCCCAGCGGGCGGCGCACCTGCAGCGGATGCGCGAGCTCACCGAACTCAAGCGGGACTCCGATCCGCTCGGCGTGCTGCTCGCCGACCACGCGCTCTACCGACTGGAGGCTGACCTGCGATGGATCGACCACACTGCGGCCCGGCTGGACCTGCTCGCACGGGCGGTGCGCCAGTGACCGCGGACCTCCCCGCCGCCGCGGCACCCCGGGGCGGGAAGATCATCGAGGCGCGGGACCTGGTGAAGTCGTTCGGCAGCACGCCGGCGCTGCGCGGTGCCTCGCTGACGGTCCGCCGGGGCGAGATCGTCGCGGTCATGGGGCCGAGCGGATCGGGCAAGTCCACCTTGCTGCACTGCCTGGCGGGCATCCTGGTCCCCGAGCAGGGCGAGGTCTGGTTCGGCGGGCAGCGGCTGGACACCCTGAGCGACGACCGGCGCAGCGCGCTGCGCCGGGACCGGTTCGGGTTCGTGTTCCAGTCCGGCCAGCTGGTCCCCGAGCTGACCGCGGAACAGAACGTCGCCCTGCCCTTGCTGCTGTCCGGCACCCGCCGCGGCCCGGCGATGACGGCGGCCAGGAAGTGGTTCGGCACGCTCGGCCTTGACGGGCTTGAGCACCGCAGGTCCGGGGAGCTGTCCGGCGGGCAGGCGCAGCGCGTCGCGCTGGCCCGCGGCCTGGTCGCCGGCCCGGAGGTGCTGTTCGCCGACGAGCCGACCGGGTCGCTGGACTCGGTGTCGGGCGAGCTGGTGATGGACCTGCTCACCGCCGCCGCCCGCGAGCACGGCACCACCGTCATCCTGGTCACCCACGACGCCCGGGTCGCCGCCTACGCCGACCGCGAGGTCATCGTCCGCGACGGCAAGGTCAGCACGCTCACCGGGGCCAGGCCGTGATCCCCCTCGGGCTCCGCCTGGTGATCAGCGGCGGCCGCGAGGCGATCACCCGGCTGGTCGTCCTGGCCGTCGCGGTCGGCCTCGGGGTCGGCCTGCTGCTGACCGCCGTGGCCGCGACCAACGCGGTCACCACCTGGAACAACCGCCACGCCTGGTTCTGGACCGGCACCGCGTCCGTGCCCCCGGGCCCGGCCACGGGCGTCGCCCCGCTGTGGTGGCACCCCGGCAGCGACATCTTCAACGGCCAGACGATCAGCCGCTTCGACGTGGCCGCCACCGGCACCTCGTCCCCGGTGCCGCCGGGCATCCCCCGGGACCCGGCACCCGGCCAGTACTACGCCTCGCCCGCGCTCGCCGCGCTGCTGCGCAGCACCCCGGCGAACCAGCTGGCCGGCCGCTACCCCGGCCACCTGGCCGGCACGATCGGCGACGCCGCGCTGCCGTCACCGGACTCGCTGGTCATCATCATCGGGCGCACCCCGGCGCAGCTGGCGCACACCCCGAACAGCGTGCAGGTGACGTCGATCTCCACGACGGTAGCTGGGCTGGCCCGTCAGCCGGACGGAGGCCAACCCCAAGGGCCTGACCTACGCCCCGCCCGACCCGGGAGGCGGGGCGAGCGCCATCGACCTCATCCTGTCCGTCGTGGCGCTGGCCATCCTGGCCCCGGTGCTGATCTTCATCGCCACCGCGACCCGGCTGTCGGCCGCCCGCCGCGAGGAACGGTTCGCGGCGATGCGCCTGGCCGGCGCGACCCGCAGGCAGGTCTCCCTGCTCGCCGCCACCGAATCGACGGCGGCCGGGATCCTGGGGGTGGCCGCCGGGTTCGGGATCTTCTTCCTGCTGCGCATCCCGGTCGCGGGCATCCCGTTCATCGGCCAGCCGTTCTTCCCCGCCGAGCTGACGCTCAGCCTGCGGGACATCCTCGCGGTCGCGATCGGCGTGCCCGTCTTCGCCGCGGTGGCGGCCCGGCTGGCGCTGCGCCGGGTGCACATCTCCCCGCTCGGCGTCGCCCGGCGGGCGACGCCGAAGCCGCCGCGCGCCTGGCGGGTGGTGCCGCTGCTGGCCGGCCTGGCCGAGCTCGGCTTCTGGACCATCCACGGCCACCCGGCCTCCGCCGGCGGGCAGGTCCAGGCGTTCCTGTCCAGCTTCGCGCTCATCATCGTCGGCCTGTTCATCGCGGGCCCGTGGCTCACCATGGCCGCGGCGAGGGTCATGGCCCGGTGGACCAGCCGTCCCGGCACGCTGCTCGCCGCCTGCCGCCTCGCCGACGACCCGAGGGCCGCCTTCCGCGCCGTCAGCGGCCTGGTGCTGGCGCTGTTCATCACCACCGTGGCCGTGGTGGCGATCGGCACGCAGAACGCCAAGGACCTCACCCGGTTCGGCAGCGCCGCCGAGGCGAACGTGCTGACCGACCAGGTGAGCCAGGGGGCCGGCAACCCCGGCCCCGGGGCGCCGGGAATGCGTGCGGGCGCGGCGGGCCCGGGCCCGGCCGCGCCCGCCGCGCCGCTGACGGCACGGCTGAGCGGGATTCCCGGCGTCCAGGGGGTGCTCGTGGTCCGCGCGGACCCGGGGCTGACCATCCGCGGGACATTTCACGGCCTCGGCGGCCCGGCAGGCGTGGTCTCGTGCGCGCAGCTCGCGACTGTTCCCGCCCTTGGCCACTGCCCGGCCGGGGCGGCGACGGCGGCGTTCCCGGCAGCCGGGTTCAATGGTCGCCTGTTCGGCACGGACGCCACCGCGATCACCTGGCCGGCCGCGAACGTCCCGGCCTCGCGGCTGGACACCCTGGGCGTGGACGCCATCAACGTGGGGACGGACGGCAGCACGCAGGCGGTCGAGCAGGCCAGGACGGTGCTGGAGAACGCACGCGCCTACCCCGCCGTCAGCACGCTGTCCACCCTCGGCGACGTCATCGCGCAGGACAATTCCGCCGACAGCGACTACCAGCAACTCGCGAACACCGTGATACTCGTCAGCCTGCCGATCGCCGGCTGCACGCTCGCCGCGGGCATCGCGGCCGGGCTCGCGGACCGCAAGCGGCCGTTCAGCCTGCTGCGGCTCACCGGCGCCCGGCTGGCCATGCTGCGCCATGTCGTCGCGCTGGAAGGCGCCGTCCCGCTGCTCGCCGTCGCCGCCGTCGCGATCGGCACCGGATTCGCCGGTGCCGCCATGTTCGCCTCCGAGGAGCAGCAGTACCCGATGGTGGCGCCCGGTGCCGCGTACTACCTGCTCACCGCGGGCGGGATAGTGGTGTCCCTCGGTATTATCGCGGCCACCTTCCCGCTGCTGGCAGCGCATCACCGGACCCGAGGTCGCGCGAAACGAATGAACCCGATCTGAGCGCTCCCTCGAAAGCAGCCTGACAAGCGCTCAGCTAGAGATCAATTGCACGAGCAACGTTCCTGGACGAGGCACTAGCCTTACGGGCGGCCGCGGGCAGGTCCTGCGCGGCGGTCCGCGGGCCAGCTTTCTGCCGCTGACAGGGTGGCCCATTCCTCGGCGGTCATCGCGAAGCGCTCATGATCACGCCAGGCGCCGGCTACCCGCAGGTACCGGGGCGAGAAACCCTCGTGCCGGAAGCCCAGCCTGGTGACGAGCGAGATGGATGGCTTGTTGGATGGCTGGATGTTGGCTTCCAGCCGGTGCAGGCCCATCACGCCGAAGGCGATGCCGATCACCTGAGCGAGGCCATCGCTCATCAGGCCGCGGCCGGCTTTGCCGGCAAACGCCGCGTACCCAAGGTAGGCCGATGCGAAAGCTCCCAGCACGATCTCGTTGATGTTGATGAAGCCGACGAGACCGCCATCAGCCTGGTCTATGACGAGAAATCCGGCATGCTCGGGCCTGCTGATCCGCTCCAGGTACCTGGCGTAGCGGGCATGCGTGTCCGGCGGTTCTATCCAGGGCGAGTGCAGGTCTCTGTTCTGGCGCACCGCCGTCACGAACGCCTGCTCGTCGGACGGCTGCGGGCGGCGAACGCTCGTTGCGGCGGGCACGAAGTCAACGATGGCTGACGCGAACCACGGCAGTCAATCCGGTACCCGGGGCCACGGCGGGCAGCCGCTCGCGCGGAGGCGGTGTCAGTCGCGCGGGACCCAGTCGGCCAGCTGGCGGAGCAGGCTCCGCTCCCCGGTCACCTGGACGGCATCCGGGCTGACCCGGCCGTAAAGGACGAGCAGCAGGTCGCTGGCGGCTCCGGTCAGCGACATCGCAGGATCCGGCGAGCCAGCCGGCACGGCGTCCGCTGGCACCACCGTGGCGCCCTTCTCGCCAAGGTCGACCAGCCACCTGGGCCCGTCGCTAGCTCGCAGGGCAATTCGCGCGGGCTGGTGCGGCCATGTCCCGGACGAGCCGAGGCTGACGGCAAGGAACTCGTCCACGCTGTCGGCTGCGATCGCCGCCGGGATCGGCTCGGCGTTACCGGCAGCCTCCTGCGCGTCGCGCGCGTGCACGGCTGCCTCCTGCACCTGATGCCGGGCCACGGCGCCCGAGGTCGCTGGAGCGCTTGACGCGGTCCACCACGTCCAGCAGCCGCGGTCGGGGCCGGCCGAGCGCAGCGCGCCGATCAGCGCTGCAGTTGAATCGGCTGACCAGCTGAGCAGATCGCCCTCCGGCGTGCGCCCGGGCACCGCATCGTCGTCCGGCGGCCCGGCGGCGGGACCGGCGGCCACCACGACCGCCCAGAACCGCTGGACCTCGCCAAGGTGAGCGACCAGGTCATGCAGCGACCAGTCAGGGCAGGCCGGCACGCGGGCCGACACGGGCGGGCCGGCCGCGGCGGCGCGTAGCGCAGCCGACCGGTCCTCGAGCAGCGGCAGCAGGTCATCGAATGAAGGTGTGGTCATGTCCCATTACTACTGCCTGCCCCTGACAGTGCTGGTCCCGCAGTCGGCGAGGTGGCCAGGGCAGCGGCTTTGACCCGTCTAGCCGCAGCCTTTACGATCGGCAAGGCACGCCGGGCCGGCGCCGCGGAGCAGCCCGCGGCAGGAACTGCTGAAATTGCCCGCTGCCGGAAAGGGGGCACCGAGATGAGTTCCAGTTCTCCGGCGCTTCCTGGCCGTCACGGGCCTGCCCGCTGACGCAGCCGGGCCGCGCCTCCGCCACAGTTTCCGGAGGCAGCATGTTGTTCCGATCCACCGCCGAGGCAGATCTCGGCCGCGTCCTTGCCTGCACCACCGACGACCCCATCAGTTGGGTGACGCCGGACAGCTACCGCGAGCGCCTGGCCGCGGGCAGCTACCGTCCCGACCGCACCTGGATCGCCGAGGAAGGCGACCAGATCCTTGCCCGGGCCGTCTGGTGGAGTTTCCCCGGCGGCGAGCTTCCGCGTGCGCTCGACTGCGTCTTGGTGAGCGACTCGGTAACCGACCGCGCCGGACTCGCCGCCGAACTGCTGGCGACCGCGCACCGCGCGTTCCGCTCGCGGGGCACCGCCGAGATCCCCCAGTACTACCTTGGGCTGCCGACCGGATGGCGCGAGATGCCTGCCGTGGCAGCTGCGCTCGGCTGGCGGCGTGCCGCGGCCAGCCTGGCCGGGCTGACCGATGAGCTTGAGCGGTTCCGGTACGAATGGACGCCCGCCGCCGGGGTGCCCGAGCCGTCCGGCCGGCTGACTCTGCGCGCCGAGCCGGACGACGAGGTATTCCTTGCCGCCTTCCGGCGGGTGGCCGAAGGCAGCCTGGACGCCACCACGAGGAAAGGCGTGGCATCGGTAGGCGTCGACCGGCAGGCCAGAGCGGAACTGGAGATCTACCGCACCATGCCCGGCGAGCGGGACTGGTGGCGGCTGGCCTACCACGCTGACGGCAGCCTGGCCGGGCTGGCCATCCCGTCCGCCAACGAGGGCGGCCCGAACGTCGGGTACCTCGGCGTGGTGCCCGAGTCGCGGGGCCGCGGGTACGTCGATGACCTGCTCGCAAGCATCACCCGCCACCATGCCGGCACCGGCGTCCGGCGGATCACGGCCGAAACCGACTGCGCCAACCTGCCGATGGCGGCGGCCTTCGACCGGGCCGGATACGTGAACTACGGCATCCGGGTGGTGCTTTCAGCTCCCGGATAGCCGGATCCGGCAGGAACGGCGGCATGAGCAGGTGCCGTCATTGCTTACCGAGCCGACTGGTTTCGGGCGTCACCGCCAGATTTCGGCGAGCAGCTCCGCGAGGGCTCGGCCTTGGTCGTAGCCTCCTCGCGCGGCCTGCAGACGCGTTGACGGATCCGCCGCGTTGGCGTCGAACACGTCACCCGCGCCGCCATCCGGAAAGACGGTCTCGACCCTGCTGCCCCCGGCGCGCAGTTCGTCGACTTGGGTTGCGAGATCCATGCCCCACTCCAGCGGCATCCGCGACCTGCCGCCGAACGGTGACAGCACCAGCACCCGCCCGTATCCAGCTGCCAGGTCGGCGTTCTCACTGCGTCGATAGCCGCCGTTGATGTATCGGTTCTCGCCGATCCGGTAGGGAGGAAAGGGACCGAAGCCGTTGCTGGTGCTGGCGGCGACGGCGTCCACCAGATCGATTCCGCTGTGGCAGTCGAACACGACCGGTTTCCCGGTATGCGCTTCGACAGCCGCGATAAGCACAGGCTGTTGCGGCCAGTGCTGGCTGGGAAGCCGAGCCGCGACGATGTCGCGCCAGCGCGTCTGGCTAGAGCCGTCGGAATCATCCATTTCGAGCGCTGCGGCGCCCATCCTGCAGCGCATGTCGGACGCATCCTCAGCAGAACCGATGATTCCGTTCGACCACTCCATGTAGGTCGGCCCCGAGAAAGGGGCGCGTCCCCGGTCCGATCCGGCGTCACCAGCCTGTGGCTGAGGCACCTCGGCGAGGATGGCAGCATACAGTTCGGTCGGCCGTGTCCCGCTGGTGATCTGGGCAGCCACCGTCGATCCTGCCGACGTCCCGATGATGAGATCGGCCTCGGTTACATCAACCCCGGCATCGGACAGGCCGGCGATGAGACCGAGCTCCCACGCATTGCCTGCCGCTCCGCCGCCGGCCAGAACCAAGGCTCGCTTGTTTGAGTTGCCCGCCTGTCTTGTGGCGTCGACCTGCTGGTCGGGCATCGGCCAATTCCCGTGCCGTGGCGTCCGCGTCACCGCGATGCCATCGGAAGTGGTCGTCGAGCTGATGCGCGGAGTCGAAGAAGGTGTTGTGTTCATGGGAGTCGCCTTTCGCGGATTGCCTGTCGGGCGCTCCCAATTGCGACTACCTCAGTCGTGCGATCGTGCCCTGCAGGGGAGTACCCATTACGGATACTGCGTACATGGGTCTCACCTCCTGCCGATAGATCACGATCACGGGAATAATCTCACATCCGCGGCGCGGTGCGCAATCGGCATCAAGCCGGTTGCCGGGTCGCTGTCGAACGCGCCGCCGACCGCTGCACACTCATTTGTGATAGGCCGGTAACGGGGCCTGCGATTGCCGGTGTTCGGGATTGAGCTGGCCAGGGCTTTAGGTAGGGCTGGCCAGCGCTTTAGATCGAGCTGTCCAGCACTCGAGCTGGCCAGGGCGCGGGATGCGCCCTGGCCACCTCGCATTCGCGCAGCCGGTCAGCAGCGGACGATGCCGGCGGCCGGGTCGCGGCCCGTGTTCAGGTAGAACCCGGCTACGTAGCCGGTCTTGGGCTTGATGATGCGGTACCAGACGGTGTCGCCGACGATTGGCTGGCCGAGCGCGTAGCAGCGCACCGTGACCTTGCTGCCGCGCCTTCCCCAGCACGCCGAGACGTCGCGACTTCGTGGTCGGGGCCTTGCGGACCGCCAGCCCGGTCACCTTCGTCCGGTAGAAGCAGCGCGGCACGCCGGCCGCCGGGTCACCGCCCGTGTTCAGGTAGAACCCGGCGACGTAGCCGGTCTTGGGCTTGATGATGCGGTACCAGACGCTGTCGCCGACGATTGGCTGGCCGAGCACGTAACAGTTCACCGTGACCTTGCTGCCGGCCTTGCCGAGCACGCCGAGCACGCGGGATTTGGTGGTGGCGCGAGCGCGGACGCGCAGGCCGGTGGCCTGCGTCCGGTAGACATGCGCGGCGGCAGCCGCCGTTACCGCCTGCGCCCGGCCGCTCGCCGCCGGAGCGGCCGAGGCCAGCGCTGGCGCCGCCAGCGAGGCGACACCGCCGGCGGCAACCCCGGCCGCCGCCACCGCGGCGAGCCGCTGCCGTATTCTGCTTGCGCGAATCATCGGGTCCCCTTTCAGGACAGCCAGTTTCCAGCTAAGCAAGAGAACAAAGCAGCTGGCCCGGAGACCAGCTGGGTAGGCCCCCGCAAATGCGCAGTAGAGCACAACCGAGGACTGCGTAATACATCGCTATTCTGATTGCCCGCGTAACAGCGGGTCGAAAGCCGGCCGGGGCATGCCGGGAAATGACGACCGATTAGCCGTATCTCGACACAGAAATACGCGGTGAAACGACAAGGCTGGGGCTGCGGGTTCGAGTGGTCCGGGTTCGGGTCCGGGTACGGGTGCAGGCTCTGCTCCGGGGCCGTGCCAGGCGGCCCGGCCTGGCCGCGCCGGCTACCCGGCCGGCGGTGCGCCCTTGACCTGGCGGCCAGCTGCCCAGACCCCGGTCACCTGAGCGGGATCCGCCAGCACGGCGATGTCGGCGACCGGATCGGCGGCGAGCGTGATCACGTCAGCGTCGTAACCAGCCGCAAGGCGGCCGCTGCGCGGCGCCTGCGGCCCCAGGGTCAGCGGCGCGGTGGCGGTAGCTGCCTCGATCGCCTGCAGCGGCGTCATGCCAAGCGTGACGAGATGCGTTAGCTCGGCACCGTTCTTGCCCCACGAGTTGGGCAGGTCGCTGCCGGTGAGGCCGATGTCCGTGCCCATCGCGATGGTGACGCCGCGCTCCAGCGCCATGGCCACCGCCTGGGCATGCACGTCGGCAATGGCGACGAGTTTGGTGGCGGCGTACTCCGGCACGGACGTGCAGGTTGGCCAGGATGTCCTCGATGATCGTCCGGGTGGGCACCAGGATGGCACCGGTCTCCCGCATCGCGTCGCAGCACTCCTCGTCGAGGTAGGTACCGTGCTCGATGGTCCGTGCGCCGGCTTCGAGCGCGGCGATGATTCCCGGCTTGCCGTGGCAGTGCGCGGCGACCACCCGCTCGGCTAGCCCTGCTACCTCGACGATCGCGCGCAGTTCCGGGTTCGTGAACTGCTGGTGGATCGGATGGTCGACCTCGGACAGCACGCCGCCGGACGCGCAGATCTTGATCACCTTGGCGTTACGCCGCAACTGCTCCCTGACCGCGCGCATGCAGCCGTCCAGGCCGTCGGCAAGCCGCAGCACGCCGTCCCGCAGAGCGAAGTCCTCCATCCATGGCAGCGGGTAGGAGTGCAGGTCGGCATGGCCGCCGGTGGTGCTCAGGATCGCGCCGGCGGCGTAGATGGCCGGGCCGTCCAGCACCCCCTCGCCGACCACCCGGGCCAGGTCAACGCCTAGGCCGCCGACCTCGCGCACCGAGGTGATTCCGGCATCGAGGGCCGCCCGCAGGTCCCGCGCGCTGCGCACGGCGCGAAGCGCCAGCGGCTCCAGCGGCATTTTCCCCAGGTCAAAGACACGGGAGCCGAGAAAATGGCCGTGACAATCCCACATGCCGGGCATGACGACCGCCGCTTCGTGCACGTCGGCACCTTGGGTGTCCGGCGCGCCCGCCGCGGGCCCCGCGTAGCTGATCCGCGGGCCGTCGAGCACAACCACGCCATCGGCGACTGGCTCGCCGGCGCCCGGGATGAGCAGCAGCGCCTGGATCCTGTCCATGTTCACTCCTGGGTTTCCTCGGCGGCCCGAGACCAGCGCCGGGCCCGGTCCGGCGCAGCCCGCGCCCGATGCCGGGGCGCCGGGCGGCGGTCCGGGCCCCGCGTAATGGCGGCATTCCGGTGGCTCAGGTTGGCCCCGGACCAGGCCTGCGAAGCCAATTTCTCTGCGGTTATCTGAATGTGCGCCTTCGTATGCAGTCGGTGATGCGCTATACAGGTCTCAGTGCGAGGGAGCGAGATGCGGCCATCAGAGGGGTCCCCGTCCCTGCCCGGCTGGCGGACGGCGCAGGACGGGATTGCCCGCATTCGCCGAATGCTGTCAGCCGCTCCGCCCGTCGTCAAGATCGTTCTGATCGGCGTTCTCGTCATCTTCTTCCCCGTCGTGCTGTCGGTCGTGCTGGTTGCCGCGCTGGCCTATGCCCCCTTTGCCGTGTTCTCGGGCCGCCGTGGGGTGGTGGCCTCGCTGTCAGTGGCCGTATGGGGCGTGGCCATAATCACCGGCCTGTCCGGCGGCCAGCAACCCTGGCTTGTCGGGCTGCTTGTGCTGCCGTTCGCGGTGGTGGCGGCGGCACATGCCGGATCCATCGGCCGCTGGTTCGTGCCATGCCGCACGGTCGCGTGGACGCTGCTCTGGGCGCTGCCGGTCGGCATACTCGCCTGGCATATCGCCACCAACGAGCCGCTGATCGGGCCCGCGCTCGCCTGGCTGCTTGCCTTCGTGGTGCTCGGCTGGCGGCTGACCAGGTCGCTGCAGGACGCCAGGGGGCTCGGCCGCCAGCAGGCCCGCGGCGGCGCGCTCGCCGCGCCGCACGCCTGGCCGGCCACCAGGCCGCCGCGGGATGGCCGCACCGCGGGGCCGCCGGCCACGGACAGCCGGGTGGCGCTGGCCGGTGACCTGGTCCGGGCCGGCCATCCCGCTGACGGCTCCCGTAGCCAGCCGCCACCCGGCGCGCGCGACCGGCCGGCCGCCGACCAGGCGCCGGAGATCACGGTCGACGAGGCCATGGCCGAGCTCGACGCCATGATCGGGCTGACCGCGGTCAAGGACCAGGTCCGCTCGATCGCCGCGTCAATCGAAGCTGCCCGCAGGCGAGCACTGGCTGGGTTCGGGGCCGAGAAGCCGATGCAGCATTTTGTCTTCCTCGGCCCGCCGGGCACCGGGAAGACTGCCGTGGCCAGGATCATCGCGAAGATCTTCTACGCGTTCGGGCTGCTCGAGACGCCCGCCGTGGTGGAGGCACACCGCGCTGACCTGGTCGGGGAGTACCTGGGCGCGACCGCCATCAAGACGAACGAGCTGATCGACTCGGCGCTGGGCGGGGTGCTGTTCATCGACGAGGCGTACAGCCTGGTCAACGAGGGCGACGGGCAGGGTGACCGGTTCGGCAACGAGGCCGTCCAGACGCTGCTCAAGCGCGCCGAGGATGACCGGGACGACCTGATCATCATCCTGGCTGGCTATGAGAAGCAGATGGAGAGCTTCCTCACCACGAACCCCGGCCTGACCTCCAGGTTCGCGATCAGGGTCAAGTTTCCCGGCTACCAGCCCGCCGAACTGCTCGCGCTGGCCGACGCCGCGCTGGAGCGCCGCGGCGAGCTGCTGGATCCCGACGCGCGGCCGGTGCTCTGGCGGATGTTCGAGGATGTGGGCCGGCGCAGGCTGGCGGACGATCTCGGTAATGGCCGGTTCGTCCGCAGCCTGCTGGAGAAAGCGGGCCAGGCGAGGGACGTGCGGGTGATGGGCACGCAGGACGAACCCTCCTCCGCCGACCTCGTGACTATCCGGGGGGCCGATCTCGAGCGCGCGTTCACCGAACTGACCAGCAGGTTCCGCGGCTACAGCGAGACGCCCTCGCTGGAGAGCGCGCTGGCCGAGCTGGACGCGCTGATCGGCCTGGAGCCGGTCAAGCGCCAGGTGCACGAGATCACCGCCCAGCTGAAGGTGGCCCGGCTCCGCGACCGGCAGGGCCTGGCCAGCCAGCCGCCGGCCAGGCATTTCGTCTTCACCGGGCCGCCGGGCACGGGGAAGACCACGGTCGCCCGCATCCTGGGCCGGATCTTCGCCGCGCTCGGGCTGCTTGTCCGCCCCAGCGTGGTCGAGGCGCACCGCGCCGACCTGGTCGGCGAGCACCTGGGCTCTACCGCCATCAAGACGAACAAGCTGGTGGATTCCGCGCTCGGTGCCGTGCTGTTCATCGACGAGGCCTACTCGCTGTACAACGACGGCTATTCGGGCGGTGACGCGTTCGGCTCGGAGGCGGTACAGACCCTGCTCAAGCGGGCCGAGGATGACCGCGACCGGCTGGTGATCGTGCTGGCCGGGTACACGCCGGACATGGACCGGTTCCTGCGCAGCAACCCCGGCCTGGCGTCGCGGTTCAGCGTGCGGATCGGCTTCCCCAGCTACTCACCGACCGAACTTGTCAGGATCGCCGAGGTGATCGCGCAGCAGGCGGGGGACAGCTTCGCCGACGACGCGCTGCCCGTGCTCGACCAGATCTTCAGCCGGGCCTGTGCCGAGGGGCGCATCGACGAGCTGGGCAACGGCAGGTTCGCCAGGTCGCTGTTCGAGCGCGCCTGCGCTGCCAGGGACCTCCGGGTAGCCCACCTGGGCGATGCAGCGAGCGCCGCGGACCTGACCACGGTGGCCGCCGCCGACCTGGCCGCCGCCTACCAGGAAGTGAGCGACTGAGCTGAGCCGCCGGCGCCAGTTCCCTTCCGTCGAGCGCTCGCGGTGAGCAGCCCGGTGACCGGCCGTTACTCAGCCGGCGACCCGTATCCGCCGCCGCCCGGCGTTTCGATCACGAACATGTCCCCGGCGTCCACGGCCACGGAATCGCATCCGCGCATCGGGGCGAGTGTGCCATCGGCATGCTCGACCCAGTGCCGCCCGAGCGCGCCCGGTTTCCCTCCCGCCATGCCGTAGGGCGGGATGCGGCGGTGGCCGCTCAGCGTGGTGACGGTCATCGGCTCAAGGAAGCGGAGCTCGCGACGGCCGCCGGCGCCGCCTGGCCAGCGTCCTGCCCCGCCGCTGCCGTGCCGGATCGCGTACCGCTCCAGCCGGACCGGATAACGCCATTCCAGCACCTCGGGATCGGTGAGCCGGGAGTTGGTCATATGGGTCTGCACCACATCAGTACCGGCGAAGCCCGGCCCAGCGCCCGATCCGCTGGCTACCGTCTCGTAATACTGGTGGCGGTCGTTGCCGATGGTGACGTTGTTCATCGTGCCTGAGCCCTCCGCCATCACCCCCAGTGCCGCGTACAGCGCCCCGGTGATCGCCTGCGAGGTCTCCACGTTGCCGGCCGCCACCGCCGCCGGGTAGCCCGGCGCGAGCATGCACCCGGACGGGATGATCACGCGAACCGGCTTGAGGCAGCCGGAGTTGAGCGGGATGTCATCGTTCACCAGGGTGCGGAACACGTACAGCACTGCCGCCATGGCCACTGACGAAGGCGCGTTGAAGTTGCCGGGCAGCTGCGCCGAGGTACCGGTGAAATCGACCTCCGCGGAGCGGGCCCCGCGATTAACCCGGACGGCGACCCGGATTACCGCACCGTTGTCGAGCGTGTAGACATACTCGCCATCGCTCAGCGCGGTGATGACGCGGCGCACCGCTTCCTCGGCGTTGTCCTGGACGTGCCCCATGTAGGCCTGCACCACCTCCAGCCCGAAGTGCGCGACCATCCGGCGGAGTTCCTGCACTCCCTTCTCGTTGGCGGCGATCTGCGCCCGCAGGTCGGCCAGGTTCACTGCCGGGTTGCGGGACGGGTAGGGAGCGGAGCGGAGCAAGTCCAGTGTCTGGGCTTCCCGCAGCACCCCGGCCCGCACAAGCAGCCAGTTGTCGATGAGCACCCCTTCATCCTCGATGCGGGTGCTGAACGCGGGCATCGAGCCCGGCGTGATGCCCCCGACCTCCGCGTGATGGCCGCGGGATGCCACGTAGAAGAGAATCTCGCGGCCGTCGTCATCGAACACCGGGGTGACCACGGTGATATCCGGCAGATGCGTCCCGCCGTGGTAGGGATCGTTGAGCACGTAGACGTCACCGGGCCGCATCCGGCCCGCATTACGCCTCGCGACGATCTTGATGCTCTCACCCATCGAGCCCAGGTGCACGGGAATGTGCGGGGCGTTGGCGATGAGGCCCCCGGTGGCGTCGAAGATGGCACAGGAGAAGTCCAGCCGCTCCTTGATGTTGACCGAGTGCGCGGTACTGCGCAGCCGCACCCCCATCTGCTCGGCCACCGACATGAACAGGTTGTTGAAGATCTCTAGCATCACCGGATCTACCGTGGTACCGGCGAGTCGCCGGTCCGGCCGCGCCGCCACGCGGGTCAGCAGCAGGTCGCCGAGCCCGGTCAGCTCCGCTCGCCAGCCCGGCTCGGCCACCGTTGTCGCGAAGTCCTCCGCGATCAGCGCCGGCCCGTCCACCCGCTGGCCAGGCCGCAGGTCCCGGCGGCGGACCAGCGGCACGTCCGCCATAGCGCCCGCGACGTACATCGCCACGGTGGCTCCCGCGCCGCCCGGCGGCTGCCCGGCTGGCGGCTGCCCGGCTAGCGGCTGCCCGGCTGGCACCGCGGACGCGGCGATGAGCTCGACCGACACCGCCTCCACGAGGATCGTCTTGCCGCGCATGAGGAACGAGAAATGCTGCCGGTATGCCCGCTCGAAGCTGGCGACCATCTCGGCCACACCGCCGAGCGGGACCGCCAGCGCGGTGTCGGTGCCGTCATATCGCAGGTGAGCCCGGCGGGCCGGCCGGGAGCGGCCGGGCCCGATTCCCTGCTGAGCCAGCTCGGCGAGCGCGTCGGCTTCCAGGCCGCCGGCCACCCGGTCCAGTTCCTGGAGCAGCCGGGCAGTGAGCGGTGCCTCCACCGCGGTCTCGCGCATGGCCGTCACGTCCGCCAGCCCCATACCGTAAGCAGACAGCACCCCGGCCAGCGGGTGAATGAGCACCCGGGTGACGCCGAGCGCGTCAGCCACCGCGCAGGCATGCTGGCCGCCTGCCCCGCCGAACGTCGCCAGCACGTACTCGGTCACGTCATAGCCGCGCTGCACCGAGATCTTCTTGATCGCGTTCGCCATGTTCGCCACAGCGATCTCCAGGAAGCCGGCGGCGACCTGCTCAGGCGCGGGGGACACGCTGGCCCGGCCGGCCGGCTCCGCGGATCCCGGAGAGACCGATGGGCTGCCGGTCACCGCCCCGATCCGCCTCGCCAGCGCGGCGAACTGCTCCCGCACGATCCCGGCGTCCAGGGGCATGTCACCGCTTCCGCCGAACACGCTCGGGAAGTGCGCCGGCTGGATCCGGCCGAGCATGATGTTGGCGTCAGTGACCGTGAGCGGGCCGCCGCGGCGGTAGGCCGCCGGGCCGGGATCCGCTCCGGCCGAGTCCGGGCCGACCCGGTACCGGCTGCCGTCGAAGTGCAGGACTGACCCGCCGCCAGCGGCGACCGTGTGGATGCTCAGCATTGGCGCCCGCATCCGCACCCCGGCGACCTGCGTCTCGTACTGCCGCTCGAACTCGCCCGCGTAATGGGAAACATCGGTCGAGGTGCCGCCCATGTCGAACCCGATCACCTTGGCGAAGCCCGCTGCCTGCGCCGTGCGGGCCATGCCGACGATGCCGCCAGCGGGCCCGGACAGGATGGAGTCCTTGCCCCGGAACAGGTGAGCGTCGGTGAGGCCGCCGCTGGACTGCATGAACTGCAGCCGGACGCCGTCAAGCTCGGTGGCGACCTGATCCACGTAGCGGGCCAGGATAGGGGAGAGGTAGGCGTCCACCAGCGTGGTGTCGCCACGGGATACCAGCTTCATCAGCTGGCTCGTCGCATGTGACAGTGACACCTGCGTGAACCCGGCCTGGCTGGCGATTTCGCCGATCCTGGCCTCGTGTGCCGGATACCGGTAGCCGTGCATGCACACCACCGCCACCGACCGGAGACCCTCGTCATAAGCGGCCAGGAGGCCGGCCGTCACGGCATCCTCGTCCAGGGCGGTGACGACGTCGCCGTCGGCCCCGATCCGCTCAGTGGCCTCGATCACCCGCGAGTACACCATCTCCGGGCGGACGATCTGCCGGTCGAAGATCCGTGGCCGGTCCTGGTAGGCGATCCGCAGCGCGTCCGCGAACCCGCGGGTGATGACAAGGACAGTCGGCTCGCCCTTGCGTTCCAGCAGGGCATTGGTCGCGACTGTGGTGCCGAGGCGGACCACGGAGATCTGTTCGGCTGGAATGCGGGCGCCTGCGGCCACGCCGAGCAGCTGCCTGATGCCCGCGACGGCGGGATCGGCGTACCGGCCCGGGTCTTCGGACAGCAGCTTGTGGACGGCGAGCGTGTCATCCGGCCGGCGCGCAACTATGTCGGTGAACGTGCCACCCCGGTCGATCCAGAATTCCCAGCCGCGGTCCGCCGATGACGGGGACCGGGTGGTCATCCAGCCTCCTCCGGGGGCAGCTCGGCGAGCGCGGTCGCGATGTCGTCCTCGTCATGCCCGGCCGCCGCGATTACGTCGATCAGCGTATGCAGCACGGAGTGCCGATCCTCACCGAGGTCAAGCAGGCGCTGCGCGGCCTCCCACAACTCGGGCGGATCGCCGCGCCAGAGCCGGTCGGCGACGGCCAGGTGCCGGTCGATGTGCGCGTCGTCGCCCCGTCCCGCCGACGGGTCATCATGATCGGCGGCAAGCAGCGTCCTGCGGTCGGCGGGCCTGGCCGGATCGAGGGCGCCGAGGTCGGTGCCGCGGTAGTGGCCCATCAGCACAGGGAAGGCGAACGCCCGGCGAGGCAGCGCCTCCAGGTCGGAGTCCGGCAGCAGCCGCGCGACGAGGCCTGCCTCGAGGCCGAACGCGGCCGGGTCGTGGTAGACCCGGGTGAACGTGCCCATCGAGTCGAAGACCGCGTCAAGAGCTGCGCCGATCGACTTGTCGTCAAGTCCGGTCCTGGACCCCGCCCAGCGGACCCAGGCGGCGAGCACATGCGGCATGGCATGCTGCTCGGCGGGCGAGAGCACTACCCGGCGGGGTAGCCAGTCGAGCAGGAACGTTTCCGCCTTCGCCGGGCTGACCCGCAGCGGGCGGCCGAAGTCCCGGTCACACCCGTAGTCGACGATGTGATCAGCGCACCGGCTTGCCGCTGACCGATCAGAGAGATCCTCGGCCTCGTCCGAGGCGAGAAACTCGGCGACGAGCATCGCCCGGAGGTCCTTCCGCCATGCCTGCCGCCGGGCGGCGACGCCGCCGCCGCTGCCGCCAGGCGGCCACGGGACGGCGCCCCGGGCTGGCGGGAGGGTCCGCACCCTGGCCCTGATGAACGCGTGATACGACGGGAACGACGGGCTTACCGGCGGGTCAGTCGCGGCATCGGTCACCGCGAGCGCGGATTCGAGCAGCCGCCGGGCGAGCGGCGGCTCCAGCGACGTGAAGCTGGGGTGCCCGGCCCGATCGGACGCCGGGCTGCCGACCAGGCCGACCGAGCCGCCGGCCCCGGTCCGCCGCCGGCTGCTGAACCGCCAGCCGACCGGCTGCCGGATCCGCTGGTGGCCGACTGGCCAGCAGTCTCCCTGCAGAGTTCAAGCAGCTTCCCAACCTGGGAGGTGACCCAGCCGTCCCTGGCCATGCCGCCCGCGTTGTAGTCGACGATGACCACGAGCGCGTGCGGCTCTTCCCCGGCGTAGCTGAACACGCAGACGACCTCGTCCCGGTCGCCGAAGGCGTCAGAGTTGACGTAGCAGTCCGCAGCAGCCACCGCGCCGACGTGCTCCGCCCAGCCTGGCCTGGCGACGCCGCGCTCCATCAGCGCAAGCGCTGCCTGCTCGGCCCGCGATGCCTGCCGCGGAGTACCTAGGCAGGCAATGCCAGACAGCAGCGCCAGCGCCGCAGGGCTGCCCTGCTGGGCGGCATAGGCGACCAGCCCCTCGCCGACGAGCTCCTCGACGTCGGCCTGCCGTCGCCGGGCTGGCTTCGCGCCAGCCCGCCCGGGCTGCTGGCCCCACCAGGTGCCCAGCATCTCGCTCACCATCAGCTCGGCGTCCAGCGGGCTGCGCACGGCCAGCAGTTCCCTTGCGGCCCGCAGCATCTCGGCGAAGAGCGCATTAGGCGGCGGAGCGGGAATGCCCGGCCATCCCGGCCGCGGTCCGGGTGGACCTGAATGACCCGAATTACCGGCACCGCCGGACGGCGGCTTACGACGGCTCTGCGGGCTCACCCGGACAGCTTTTCAGATTCACGATGCGTGATGCCACGCCTGACTGCGGCGCGCCGGCCGTTTCTGCGAGAGCGCAGCAGATTCCGGCGGCCGATCCGGCCCGCGACCGGTTCCGCACGCAAGTCAGGGTGATCATGACTGTCCAGCGCCGGGGTCTGGTACCCGTCGCATGCCGTGGCCGGAGGGTGCTGCCCGGCTGCCCTGGCGCGCTGGCCGTGGCGAACTGCCCAGGCTGACGCGTGCTCTGCTCTCTGCATCCGTGATGTGCCCGTCGCCGATCGGGGTGGATGGGGCGTGACTCCGCCCCATCGTGCCATAAACGGACTAGTCCGGTAGCTGTCCTGACACGGCGCGATGCGATATGCCCCGGATGGCCGTGCCAGCTGCCACGATCCCGGTCGGCCGCCAGGTGCAGCAGCGTTCGGCCAGGTCAGGGCGTTGCCGTCGGCACCGCCAGGGCTAGCGCCGCGGCTGCGGCTACGGTGGCGGGGGCGCGGGCAGGCTGTCGGCCTGCCGCCCGGCACGTGCCGTCGCGCGTTGTCCGCCGCCGATGGCGGCACGTAGTTGTTGCCGGTAGCCTTCTTGTGCTCGTTGTTGCCGCTAGCCTTCTTGTGTCCGCAGTGAGCAGGAAGGAGCCGTTCATGGCACGTGCACGCTCGGCACCGGGGTGCTCGCGGTGAGCACCGATACTTCGGTGCCGAGGCCACGCGTGTCCGGAATGGACGTCTCAGATTCGGCGCTGCTCGCTACGCTGCTGCGCGAGGCGCCGATCGGCTTTGCCTTCTTCGGTGCTGACCTGCGTTTCCGCCGGGTGAACCAGACCCTGGCCCGCTGGCACGGCGCCGACCAGGCGGACCATATCGGCCGCCTGCCCTCGCAAGTATGGCCCCGGCAGCTTTCCGAGCGGGCGGAGTCCGCGATCCGGCACGTGCTTGCGGAAGACCAGCCGATGTTCGAGTCCGACCAGTCCATTACCTTCCCGGTGATCCCGCCGGAGCCGCCGGCCGGCGTTGCCGACGCTGCCGACGGCGATGCGCAGGCGGCAGTCAGGCCGCAGCGGGGCAGGGCCGGTGCGGACACTACGGTCGGCCAGCAGGTGCGGCACTGGGCCTTCTCCTGGTTCCCGTCCCACGACCCGGACGGCGATATCACCGGAGTGGCCCTGATAGCCGTCGACATCACCGACCGGCAGAACTCCGAGGAGGCGGTCCGGCGGAGCGAGGAGCGTTATCGGTCGCTGGTCCAGGCCGGCGCCCAGGTCGTCTGGGTAACCACGCCGACCGGCGAGATCGCCGAGGATTCTCCCGAATGGCGCTGGATCACCGGCCAGAGCGCGGAGGAGTATCAGGGCAACGGGTGGCTCGATGCCATTCACCCGGAAGACCGCGAGCGGGTGGAGCGGGACTGGCGAGACTGCGTACAGACCGGGAAGGTGTTCGACAGCCGCTACCGGGTGCGGACGAAGACCGGCTCCTACCGCCACTATGACGTCCGCGCGGTCCCGATCGAGCGAGATGGCAAGATCGTCGAATGGGTCGGCGCGAGCACCGATGTCACCGGCCAGCGCGAGGCCGAGGAGATGCGGGGCCGGCTGACCGAGCAGCTCTCGGCCGCTGCGCTGCGCACGGCGCGGCTGCAGCAGGCCACGTCCATGCTGGCCGAGGCGCTGACCGTCGAGCAGGTCGTCGAGGTGATCACCGAGGTCGGGCGCTCAGCGATCGGCGCGGACCGCTCTGTCGTCGCGTTGCTTGACCCCGAGCGGCTCCGGCTGCGGACAGTTACCCCTGGCGGCATGCCGGACGGCCCAGGGGCGCCGAGCGGCGACATTCCGCTGGACACGCCAAGCGTGATGACGGCTGCCATCCTGGCCCGGCGGCCGTTGCTCGTGGAGAGCCCGGAAAGCATGCGCAGGCAGTTCGAGGGCGTGACCAACGTCGACCTGTTCTTGCAGCACAGCGACGAGCGCGCCTGGGTCGGGCTGCCGCTGATCGCGGCCGGGGCGCCACTGGGAGCACTGCGGTTCTCTTTCACCAGGCCACGGCAGATCACCGAAGAGGAACGGGTGTTCCTCGAGGCGCTGGCCGGCCAGTGCGCGCTCGCGATGGAGCGCGCCTCGCTGTTCGAGCGCGAGCACACCACGGCGGAGACGCTGCAGCGGAGCCTCCTTCCCGACCGGCTGCCGACCGTGCCCGGCATCGTGCTTGAGGCCAGCTACCTGCCGGTCACCAGGAACATGGAGATCGGCGGCGACTGGTACGACGCCTTCCGGCTGCCGGACGGCAAGCTGGCGGTGGCCGCCGGGGATGTGATGGGCAAGGGCCTGACCGCCGCGGCCGGCATGGGCCGGGTCCGCAATGCGCTGCGCGCCCTTGCACTGACTGACCCGCGGCCTGCCGCCGTACTGGCTGGTCTCGACCGGCTCTTCGTCGCGACCGAACTCGAGGAGCAGGTGACCACGGTCGCGTATCTCGTCGTGGACCCCGAGACCGGCGACGGTATGGCTGGTAATGCAGGTCACCTGCCACCGCTGCTGCTGTCAGGCGATGCCCCGCCGCGGCTGGATACGACGGAGGCGGGAACGCCGCTAGGCTGGGCCAGCCCGCGGCAGCAGTATGCTTTCCGGCTGCCGCCAGGCAACACTGCGGTGCTTTATTCCGATGGACTTGTGGAGAACCGAAGGCGCGGCCTCGACTCCGGTCTGGATGAACTGGTGGCGGTGGCTGCGCAGGCGCCAGCTGAAGTGGTTGAGGATCCTGCCAGGCTGCTTGACTACCTCGTTGAGCGGATGCTCACTGGCTATGAGCAGGACGACGACGTGACCGTCCTGGTGCTGCACATGCCGAGGCGCGACGGGGTGGTGCCGGCCAGGAAGCCGGCCACCGCGACGCCCGCTAGGAGGGGTAAGGCGTGAACAATGCGGGAATCATGGTCCGGCACCGGCCCGCCCGGCGGCAGGCCCCTGCCCGGCAGGAAGTCGGGGTTGTACGACCTACCTCCCGACTCCGCCTAAGGTGGGGACAGGAGATCAGCCAGCCCGGGCCGCTGCACCGTGTGGAATGAGTCCGGTGCCTGGCATCGTCCAAGCAGCGAGACCCGCGCGGTAGGGTCCATTCCCCGCCATACGCACGCAGGAGAGGGTGTCCGTGTCGCTTGCGAGTCCGGTCAGCCATAGGTCGAGCGCACTACGGTGGGCCGCCAGCCAGCGAAGGAAGGGGTGACTGCGGTGGCAAGCGCTGCAGGCTCCGCAGCGCGGAGGCAGCCAGAGACGTCCGCCCAGAACGGGCGGTCGTCCGCGCAGACGTCCCAGCGACGCGGCTCGGCTGACGCAGCGGTGGCGCTGGTGGAAGGTGATGCATCTGCTAAGAATCAACGCGCTTCCGCGTCCGAAGGTTCCGCCACGCACGCTGATGCTGCCCGGCCAGCGAATTCACCGGGTCGCGCAGCGGCGGCAGCCGACGACGGAGCAGCAGAACAGGGTGGCGCCGCAGTGACGGCCGACCAGCAGGACCGCGGGCGCGACACCAGGCGCAGCCGGAAGGCGGCACGCCGGGCCGCCCAGCCCGGCACGTCCGGCCGGTCCGGCACGGCGGTCCAGGAGCGTTCAGGCGGTCCGTCCGCGGCCGGCCAGGGCGGCGACGCCAGCCCGGAGGCCGGCTCAGCTGGCAGGGACGGCGGCGCAGGGTCCGCAGGCCCGGTGGATGACCTCGAGCTTGATGTCGAAGCCGAGGTCGACGTGGAGGCCGACTTCGACGTCGCCGATCTTGCGTCCGTCGCAGACCTGGAAGTCGACGTCGAGGTCGATCTAGCGGACCTGGCCGATCTCGACGAGGATGATGACCCCGCCGCCGGGCTTGAAGTCGATGCCGAGCCTGCCCAGGCCGATGCTGACGCGGACGCCGATGCCGCGGATGCCGATGACCCGGCGGAAGCCGTGGCCGGCCCGGCCGCGTCGGCCAAGGGGCAGGCGTCCGCCGAGCCCGCAGCCGCTGCCGCTCCCGTCGCTGCGAAGGCCGGCGAGGAGGGCGAGGACGAGGCTTTCGTCTACGGCGACGACGACGAGGACCTCCCTGCGGCACAGGTAGCGGCAGCGGGCGCCACAGCTGACCCGGTGAAGGATTACCTGAAGCAGATCGGCAAGGTACCGCTGCTCAACGCGGAGCAGGAGGTCGAGCTGGCGAAGCGGATCGAGGCCGGCCTGTTCGCCGAGGAGAAGCTCGCCGAGGGCCGGGGTACGCTGCGGCCAGACGCGCGCGGTGACCTTGAGTGGATAGCCGACGACGGCAGGCGGGCGAAGAACCACCTGCTGGAGGCGAACCTGCGGCTGGTGGTGTCGCTGGCCAAGCGGTACACCGGCCGCGGGATGCTGTTCCTTGACCTGATCCAGGAAGGGAACCTCGGCCTGATCCGCGCGGTGGAGAAGTTCGACTACACCAAGGGCTACAAGTTCTCGACCTACGCCACCTGGTGGATCCGGCAGGCGATCACGCGGGCAATGGCCGACCAGGCCCGCACGATCCGCATTCCTGTGCACATGGTGGAGGTCATCAACAAGCTGGCCCGGGTGCAGCGGCAGATGCTGCAGGACCTGGGCCGGGAGCCGACCCCGGAGGAACTAGCCGCCGAGCTCGACATGACCCCGGAGAAGGTCATCGAGGTGCAGAAGTACGGGCGCGAGCCCATCTCCCTGCACACGCCGCTCGGCGAGGACGGCGACAGCGAGTTCGGCGACCTGATCGAGGACTCCGAGGCGATCCAGCCGGGCGAGGCGGTCAGCTTCACGCTGCTGCAGGAGCAGCTGCACTCGGTGCTCGACACCCTGTCCGAGCGTGAGGCAGGAGTCGTCTCGATGCGGTTCGGCCTCACCGACGGGCAGCCGAAGACGCTGGATGAGATCGGCAAGGTCTATGGCGTGACCCGGGAGCGGATCCGCCAGATCGAGTCGAAGACCATGTCGAAGCTCCGCCACCCATCCCGGTCCCAGGTCCTCCGCGACTACCTCGACTGATCTCGCCAGAAGCTGCAGTTCGGCCCGGCTCCGGTCAGCCGGGCCGCACAGCAGCTGGGCGAGCCGGGCCTGACGGCAGCTGATTGCGGCTGAGCGGATCCGCCGAGGCGAACAAGCCGAGTCTGCCGCACGGTCCCCGGTCTGGATTCGCTTCCGCGCCGGATCCAGGCTCTGCCCGGCCCCGCCCGAACGTGGTGGATCGCGCGATCGCGCACCACCCAAGGTGTGCGATCGCGCGATCCACCACCCAGGCCGACGGGGTGGCAGGTGGCCGGAGACACCTGAGCATGCGGCTCGGGACACCTGAGCAGGCGGCTCGGGAAACCTGAGCAGGCGGCTCGGGAAACCTGAGCAGGCGGCTCGGGAAACCTGAGCAAGCGGCCGGGGGAAGCCTGAGCAGGCGGCGCCATTTGTCGTACCGGGCTGGCACCCTGCGAGGTATGACGCGCTCGAAGAAGCTTGATGGCACTGCCCTCGACGCAACCCTGCGCGCACAGCATCACGTCATCGCGCGCCGCCAGGCTGCCGACTGCGGGATGACCCAGCGGGCACTCGAGTACAGGATTCGCGTAGGCGGTCCGTGGCAGCGGCTGCTTCCCGGTGTCTACCTGGCGGTGACCGGCAGCCCGGATGCGGCGCAGAAGGAGATTGCCGCGTTACTCTATGCCGGTCCGGGCAGCGTTCTGACCGGCCCCGCGGCACTCCGGCGGCATGGCCTCCGGGCCCCGGGAGACGGAATGATCGACGTGCTCGTGCCAAGCGGGCGGCGCCGCAAGGACGCTGGTTTCGTGCGGATCTGCTATACGACTCGGATGCCCAAGTGGGTGTGCGGCGACCGCGGGCTAGTCTCCTTTACCCAGGTGGACCGGGCCGTCGCGGATACAGCGCGGCAGCTCACCAGCCTCCGCGACGTCCGCGCCATCGTCGCCGATGCGGTGCAGAACGGGCTCTGCTCCATCGGCTGCCTCGACCGGGAGCTCGGTAACGGGCCAGTTCAGGGCTCGGCGCGGCTGAGACTGGCCCTGGCCGAGGTGGCGGTCGGCGTCAGGTCCACCACCGAGGGCGACCTGCACGACCTGATCAAGCGGGCCAGGCTGCCGATGCCCATCTTCAATCCCCGCCTCTATCTCGAAGCCGACTTCCTGGCGATGCCTGACTGCTGGTGGCCGGAGGCAGGGGTGGCTGCCGAGGTGGACTCGCGTGAGTGGCATCTTTCGCCTGCGCACTGGCGGCGAACCATCGAACGACATGCCAGGATGACCGCCAGCGGCATCCCCTGGTGCTGCATTTCACGCCGGCGCAGATCAGGAACGAGCCTGCCAAGGTGGCGGCAACCATCCGGGACGCGCTGCGGGTGGGCGGCGCCCGGCCAAGATTGCCGATCGAAGCGCGGCCGACCGCAGCATAGCCACCACAGCCATCAGCAGGCTGGTTCAGCGCAGTTCATCAGGCCAGTCAAGCTCATTTCAGCTCATCCCGACTCAGCCCGGCCCTGCCCGAACGTGGTGGATCGCGTGATCACGCACCACCCAAGGTGTGCGATCACGCGATCCACCACCTTGCAGCCTCAGGAGCTAGCGCCGGGGTGGCCGGGGGGCGGGCCGTGTCAGGCCGGGCCGGGGGGCGGGGTGCGTCGCGCGGCCCGGGGGGCGGGCCGTGTCGCGCCGGGCCGGGGGGCGGGGGGCGCCGGGCCGTGGGCGGGGTGCGTCGCGCCGGGCCGGGGGCGGGCCGTGCCGGGCCGGGGGCCGGGGTCGGCCGGCCCGTGTCGCGCCGGGCCGGGGGGCGGGTGCGCCGTGCCGGGGAGGGGGCGGCTGGGGTGCGTCGGCGCTGGGCGGCAGGTCGGCCGCGGAAATGGAAACGCGCCTGTCCGTGGACAGGCGCGCTGCTGCGCTGCTTATGATCCGGCCAGCAGCCGGATCGTCCTCACCGGGCAGGCGGCGTGGCCGCTCCGGGGGCCTGCTTCAGCCGATCGGTCTCGTCCTGGATCTCGATCGCGATCTTGGCGAGCGCGTCAGCGTGCTGACGGTTGTGATGCGCGCAGAACAGCAGCTCCCCCGACCCGGCGAGCACGACGCGGACGTATGCCTGCGCACCACACCGGTCACACACGTCGAGGGCGTTGAGCGGCTTTGTTGGGGCCATAGCTCCGGTCATGTCGCCTCCTTCGCCTGGACCCTCCGAGCCTACTGGCCGGCGGGCCGTCCAACGCTTGACTACTACCGCATCACAACACGCGGCCGACTACGGAACTTCCCATGCCGGCCAGCAATACGCCACGAGCGAACAGCCTTTCTTCCTCCCGGCCTGATCCCTGCCAGTTCACTGTAGCGCGTATGTTGTCCCAGGTCGTCGGGTATGTCGGCGGCGTGGTGCCGCTGACCTGACAGTACATGCCGCTAGTCTGCCCTCAGACCCATCCAGCGCATGCCGCCCGGCGTGCCGTGTCAGGAGAAGATTCGTGACCGTCCTCAGCTCTGCGCCAGCGCAGTCAGCCGCCGCCTCCGATGGCTACACCGCGCGCCATCTGACGGTGCTGGAAGGGCTCGAGGCCGTCCGTAAGCGGCCGGGGATGTACATCGGCTCCACCGATGGCCGCGGGCTCCTGCACTGTCTCTGGGAGATCGTCGACAACGCCGTGGACGAGGCGCTGGCCGGGCACTGCACCGACATCGAGGTGGTGCTGCACGCCGACCATTCGGCCGAGGTGCGGGACAACGGCCGCGGCATTCCGGTCGACGTGGAGCCGAAGACCGGGCTGACCGGCGTCGAGCTCGTGATGACCAGGCTGCACGCAGGCGGCAAGTTCGGCGGTGGCTCGTATACCGCCTCTGGCGGCCTGCACGGCGTCGGCGCCTCGGTGGTAAACGCGCTGTCTGGCCGGCTGGACGTGCAGGTGGACAGGAACGGGCACGAGTGGGCGGCGAGCTTCCACCGCGGCGTGGCCGGCGAGTTCAGCGGGCGAGGCCCGGACGCCGCGTTCGCGCCCGGCCAGGGACTGCAGCGGGTGCGCCGGGTGGCGAAGACGCTGGCCGGCACCAGGATCAGGTTCTGGCCGGACCGCCAGGTCTTCGTGCGGGACGCGCAGTGGAGCTTCGAGTCCCTCGCCCAGCGGGCCAGGCAGACCGCATACCTGGTACCCGGGCTCACCATCCGGATCCGCGACGAGCGCGCCGCGGCCGGCCGCTGGCCGGCGCCCGGCCGCCGGCCGAGGGCCACGCCAGCCCGGGTCACGGGAAACCGGGCCACCCGGATTCCGTCCTGCGGGTGGTGCCCGATGCGGAGCACGACGACGATTCCGGCGACGTAACGGCAGGTACCGCGCGCGGTACCGCCGGGCCGCAGGAAGCACAGTTCCGGTTCGCCGGCGGGATCAGCGAGTTCTGCGCCCATCTCGCGCCCGGCGACCCCGTCACCGAGGTAGTGCGGCTGGTCGGGGCAGGGCAGTTCACCGAGACCGTGCCGGTGCTCGATGACCAGGGGCACCTCACCCCGACCGAGGTGGAGCGCGAGCTCGGCGTCGACGTGGCGCTCCGCTGGGGCACTGGCTACGACAGCGTGACCAGGTCATTCGTCAACGTGATTGCCACCCCCAAGGGCGGCACGCACGTCGCCGGATTCGACCGCGCGCTGGTCCGCACGCTCAACGAGCAGCTGCGCGCGGCCAGGCTGCTGAAGAACGGCGACGAGGCGGTCACCAAGGAGGACGTGCTCGAGGGTCTGACCGCCGTGATCGCGGTGCGGCTGCCTGAGCCGCAGTTCGAGGGGCAGACCAAGGAGATCCTCGGCACGCCCGCCGCGTCCCGGATCGTCGCCCAGGTCGTGGCCGGCGAGCTGCGGGCCTTCTTCGAAGCGCGCGGCCGGGGCAGCAAGCAGCAGGCCAAGGCCCTGCTCGACAAGGTCGCCGCCGCCGCGAAGACGCGCATCGCCGCCCGCGAGCACCGCGAGAACCAGCGCAGGAAGTCGGCCCTGGCGAGCTCGGCGCTGCCGGCCAAGCTGGTGGACTGCCGGTCGGCTGACGACCGCAGCGAGCTGTTCATCGTCGAGGGCGACTCCGCGCTCGGCACGGCCAAGGTGGCCAGGGACTCGGAATTCCAGGCGCTGCTCCCGATCCGCGGCAAGATCCTCAACGTGCAGAAGGCGTCGCTCACCGACATGCTCAAAAACGCCGAGTGCGCGGCGATCATCCAGGTGATCGGGGCCGGCTCGGGCAATGCCTTCGACCTGGACGCGGCCAGGTACCAGCGCGTGATCTTCATGGCCGACGCCGATGTTGACGGCGCGCACATCCGGACCCTGCTGCTCACCTTGTTCCACCGGTACCTGCGGCCGATGGTGGCGGCCGGCCGGGTGTTCGCCGCGGTGCCGCCGCTGCACCGGATCGAGCTGGTCAGCCCGCGCAAGGGGCAGCAGAAGTACAAGTACACCTACTCCGACTCCGAGCTGCACCGCAGCCTGCTTGAGCTTGAGCGGCGCGGGCAGCGGTGGAAGGAACCGCCGCAGCGGTACAAGGGCCTCGGCGAGATGGATGCGGCGCAGCTGGCGGAGACCACCATGGATCCGCGGCACCGCACGCTGCGGCGGATCAGGATCGAGGACGCCGACGCCGCGACGGCCATCTTCGACCTGCTGATGGGCAGCGAGGTCGCGCCGCGCCGTGACTTCATCGTCGGCGGCGCCGCTGAACTCGACCCGGCGCGCATCGACGCCTGAGGACGGCCGGTGACCCAGGCAGAGCTGTTCGAAGGCGCCGCGCTCGCCGACGGGCTGAGCCCGGTGCTGCGTACCCCGGTCAGCGTGCTGACCGCGGCGGGCTGGTAGCGGGCATTTTCGACGGCGAGGCGCCGGCCGAAGCCAGGGCGGGCGCGAGGATCATCGACGCGAGCGGCGCGACGATCGTCCCGTCCTTCGTCGACTGCCACAGCCACCTGACGCTGCAGGGCGGCGCGCACTGGGTCGCGCGCGGCGCCGATGAGACGGCCAGCCTGATCGACGCGGCCGAGCGCAACGCCGCCGCCCTGCTCGCGGCAGGCGTCCGCTGGGTCCGTGACGTCGGCTCGCCGCGCCGCGCGGACACTCCGGACGGGCGCGAACGCGCCCTCGCGCTGTCCTTGCGCGATCAGTGGCAGGGCAAGGCCGGCTATCCCTACGTGCGGGCGGCAGGCACCTGGGTGACCAGGGGCGGCTCGCTGCCGCCTGGCCTGTCCGTCGAAGTCAGGGACGCCGACGCGCTGCTGGCGGCCTCGCTCGGCCAGCTCGACGATGGCGCCGACCTGATCAAGCTGTACCTGGACGGACCGGACGCCGACATTGCCCCCTGGTCCGCTGACGAGGTACGGCGGGTCGTCGAGGCGGTGCACGAACGCGGCGCCACTGTCGCCGCGCACGGGACTGGCCTGGCCAATTGCCGGCTCGCGGCCGAGGCGGCCGTCGACACGCTTGAGCACGGGTTCACGATCGACGCGGACATCGCCCGGATGCTCGCGGCCAACCAGGTAACCGTCGTGTCCACGCTCTCCGTCCTGCATTCGTGGCAGGGTTTCGCCACGACCACCATCCTGGAGCGCTTTACCGGGCAGGACGGCAGGCGGCGCATCGCCGAGCGGCTCGAGGTGGCCGAGGCAAGCGTCCGGGCCGCGCACGCGGTCGGCGTGCCGATCGCGGCAGGCAGCGACTTCGGCGGCGGATCGGTCCGCGCCGGGCACCTCGCCTGGGAGGTCGAGAGCCTGGTCCGTGCCGGGCTAGAGCCCTGGGCGGCACTCGGGTCGGCCACCTGGCGCGGCGGCGACGTGCTTGGCGACCCGCACGCGGGCAGGCTCACAGTCGGCGGCCCGGCCCACTTCACGCTCGTCCACGGTGATCCGCTGAGCGACCCGGCCGCCCTCTGGCGGGTCTGGCGCGCTCTCTAGCCGCCGCCGGGCCGAAGCCACGGCCGCTGGAGGCCCCCCAGCGGTAGCAGCCCTCCAGCCGTGGCCGCCCCAGGCCGGGCGCCGGCCAGCCGGATCGGTCAGCCGGGCGGCGCGGCCCCGCCCACGGCGGCCAGCGGCGCCCGCACGCGCTCGCCGGAGCCGTCCCTGCGGCCTTCGGCCGGCGGCAGGTCCACCGGCGTCCCGGCGTCGGTCGCGGCCCGGGCAGGACCGGGCCCGGCCCAGGCGATCACCAGCGCATCCTCGCCCTTCAGGAACCGGTGGCAGCGGACGCCGCCGGTAGCCCGTCCCTTCGGCGGGTACTCGCCGTACCCGGAGACCTTGACGGTCGCGGCCGTCGTGCCCGGCAGCGCGCCCGCGCTCCCGGCCACCGTGACCACCACCGGGTCGCCGGCCCGGCCGGCGCCGACGGCCTGGTCAGCGTCGCCGGCCTGGTCAGCGTCGCCGGCCTGGTCAGCGCCAGCCGGGTCGACGGCGCCGAACCAGATGACCGAGGCGCGCGGAGACAGCCGGATGCCCGCCATCCCGCCGGCCGCCCGGCCCTGCGGCCGCACCGACCCGGCCCCGAACCGGAGCAGCTGGGCGTCCGAGGTGATGAAGACCAGGTCCTGGTCCTCGCTGGCCAGCTGGACGGCGCCGACCACCCGGTCGCCGCCTTTCAGCGAGATGACCTCGAAGTCGGCGGCGTTCTGCGGGTAATCAGGCGCGACCCGCTTGACCACGCCGCCGGCCGTGCCGAGCGCCAGGCCGGCGCCGCCGCCGTCGGCGGCGACGATTCCGGCCACGGTCTCGCCGGGCTCGGTGCCGACGAACTCGCCTACCGGCGCGCCGCCGGCCAGCCCGGGGGAGTGGGCACTGGGCGGCAGGGCCGGCAGTTCGAGCACGCCCAGCCTGATCAGCCGGCCCAGGGACGTGACCACGCCGATCGTCCCGCGCGCCGTGCACGGCACCGCCGAGATGATCGCGTCATGCGCCGCCCGCGGGCCGGCTCCGCGGCCCCGGCCGATGCCGCCGGCCCCGCCAGGGTCGCCGGCGCCCGGATCCGTGCCGGGCGGCCCAGGCGGCCCGGCGGTGCGGGCCAGCAGGCCAGCAGAGGACAGCAGCACGATGCACGGGTCATCGGCGACTTCGAGCGGCACGGCCGCAGCGGTCCGCGCGGCGCCGCTGCCCTCGAGCAGCACCGTGCGGCGCGGTGTGGCGAACCGCTCGCTGACGCTGGCCAGCTCGGCGGACACCAGCTCGCGCAGCGCGCGCTCCGAGTCGAGGATCGCGGTGAGCTCGGCGATCTCGGCCTGCAGGGTGTCACGCTCGCGCTCGAGCTCCAGCCGGTCGTAGCGGGTCAGCCGGCGCAGCGGGGTGTCCAGGATGTACTGCGCCTGGATCTCCGACAGGTCGAACACCGACATCAGCCGTTCCTTGGCCGCGGCCGCGTCGTCACTGGTGCGGATCACCCCGATGACCTCGTCGATGTTGAGCAGCGCGATGAGCAGGCCGTCTACCAGGTGCATCCGGGCCTCGCGCTTGGCCCGCCGGAACGTGGTGCGGCGCCGGACAACCTCGATCCGGTGGTCGACGTAGATCTGCAGCAGCTCGCGCAGCCCGAGCACCCGGGGCTGCCCGTCCACCAGCGCCACGTTGTTGATGCCGAACGTCTCTTCCATCGGGGTCAGCCGGTACAGCTCGTCGAGCACCGCCTCGGGCACGAAGCCGCTGCGGACCTCGATTACCAGGTGCAGGCCGCGGTGCCGGTCGGTGAGGTCCTTCAGGTCGGCGATCCCGGCCAGCTTCTTCGCCTGGACCAGGTCCTTGATCCTGGCCACCACCTTCTCCGGGCCGACGCCGTAGGGCAGCTCGGTGACCACGATCCCGGTCCGGCGCGGGGTGATCTTCTCGATCCTGGCGGCCGCCCGGGTGCGGAAGATGCCGCGGCCGGTCTGGTAGGCGTCCCTGATCCCCTCCAGGCCGACGATCTTCCCGCCGGTGGGCAGGTCAGGGCCGGGCACGAAGCGCATCAGCGTCTCGAGGTCGGCGTCCGGGTGCGCGATCAGGTGCCGCGCGGCGGCGATGACCTCGCCGAGGTTGTGCGGGGCCATGTTGGTGGCCATCCCGACCGCGATCCCTGCCGCCCCGTTCACCAGCAGGTTCGGGAACGCGGCCGGCAGTACCTGCGGCTCGGCGTCCTGGCCGTCGTAGTTCGGCTGGAAATCGACGGTGTCCTCGTCGATCGAGGCGACCAGCTCCATGGCCGCGGCGGCCAGCCGGGCCTCGGTGTAGCGGTACGCGGCGGCCGAGTCGTCGCCGCCGAGCGAGCCGAAGTTGCCGTGCCCGTCGATCAGCGGCAGCCGCATCGCCCACGGCTGCGCCATCCGGACCAGCGCGTCGTAGATCGCGCTGTCGCCGTGCGGGTGCAGCCTGCCCATCACGTCGCCGACGACGCGGGCGCACTTGACGTGCGCGCGGTCCGGCCGCAGGCCCATCTCGTTCATCTGGTACAGGATCCGGCGCTGCACCGGCTTCAGGCCGTCCTTGGCGTCCGGGAGCGCCCGCTGGTAGATGACCGAGTAGGCGTACTCGAGGTAGCTGCCCCGCATCTCCTCGGTGACATCGATGTCGACGATGTTTTCCTCGAAGTCGTCGGGCGGCGGGGGAGTTGTCGTGGTGCGTCTGGCCATGACCGCCATTGTGCCGTCCCGGCCAGGCCGGGCCGGGTAACCGGGGCCGCTCAGGCCGAGGAATCGCCCAGATATCCGAATCAGGTCGCTGAGAACCCGCCGTCCACGCAGATGAGCTGGCCGGTGACGTAGTCGCTTGCCTGGCTGGCGAGGAACACGGCGATGCCCTCGAAGTCGGCAGGCTCGCCGTTGCGGCCGACCATGGTGCGCGCGGCGAGCGCGGCCGACCTGGCCGGGTCGCTGGCAACTGCCCTGGTCATCGGCGTGGCCACGAATCCGGGCGAGATCGCGTTGCAGCACACGCCGCGGCGCGCCCAGGCCTCGGACTGAGATCGGGTCAGCGACACCAGCCCGCCCTTGGCCGCACCGTACCCGCCGCTGTTGCCGAACGCCCGGATGGCCTGCTGTGACGCGATATTGATGATCCGGCCCCAGCCGCGCGCCGCCATTCCCGGCCCGAACCGCTGGCCGAGCAGGAACGGCGCGGTCAGGTTGACCGCCATCGTCTGGTCCCACTCCGCGCTGGTCAGCGCTTCCATCGGCGGCCGCAGGTTGACCGCGGCCGCGCACACCAGGATGTCCGGCTCGCCGAATGGAACGGCCGCTTCCCCGGCGCCGCGGGCCAGCTCAGCCGGGTCGCCGAGGTCCGCGCTGACCCAGCTCGCCGCGCCGCCGGCCGCGCTGATCCGGGCGGCCGCGGCGGCCAGCGCGTCGGCACCGCGCGCGATGAGCACCACCCGCGCCCCGGCCGCTGCCAGCGCCGCGCCCATCGCCTGGCCGATGCCCGAGCTGCCGCCGGTGACCACGGCCACCCGGCCGTCCAGCCCGAAGAGCCGGCCGAGATACTCAACCACGGTAAACGGCAGGTATGGTCGATGCATCGGGCGGGCAAATAAGTGGCATGACTCGGCGTCCGGTTGCGGGCATTCTTGATCAAGCCATACGATCATACGGTGAACTTCGACGACGCGGTGCAGATAGTGGCCGGCATACCCGGTCCGCATATACCGCCCCGCCGCGCCAGGTTGTTGTACGGGCATATAAGGAAGTACCGGCCCGAGGTGCTGCTTGAACTCGGTACGGCGCGGGGCGGATCGGCCGTGTTCATGGCGTCGGCGCTTGACGAGAATGGCACTGGGCACCTTACGAGTGTTGACTCGACCCGGTGGAATTGGGCTAACCCGGCGCCGCAGGAAGTGCTTGACAATGCGGGCCTCAGCAAGTACGTCACGCTGGACAGGAATTTCTCCACCTACGCGTGGTTCCTCAAGCAGGAGCTGGAATCATGCATGGACGACAGCGGATCGGTGCAGCCAAAATACGATTTCATCTTTCTCGATGGCGCGAAGAACTGGAGCACCGACGGTATTACCGTGATAGTGGCCGAACGGCTGCTGCGCCCAGACGGCTGGCTGCTACTCGATGACCTCGGCTGGAACTACAAGGATCATGCGCCGGACCAGAAACGGCATTATGAGATTGACGTCGAGAAGCTCTCTGAGTCGGAGTTCGCGGAGCCGCACCTGCGGGCCATATTCGACTTGCTGATACGGCCGAATCCCGCTTACGACGAATTCGTCGTGCAGGAAAACTGGTGGGGCTGGGCGCATAAGGCGCCGGCCTGCGCCGACCGGGTACGGCAGGCCACCCCGGCCGCTGTGGTCAAGCCGCGGCCAGGCGGGCTTGGCGCCCTGGTGCGCCGCTCGCACGGAGCCCGGGCCCGCTGATCCGGCCGGCCGCGGCTAGAGCGCGGGCCGGGCGCCGACCATGCTGAGCGCCCTGGCCGCCAGCCGGCATCCGCTGGCCAGCGCCTCGCCCGGCGGCTTCTTGTCCAGCCAAGGCGGCAGGAACCCGGCGCAGAACGCGTCCCCAGCGCCGGTGCCGTCCACTATCCGCTCGATCGGCGGGCCAGGCACCCGGAACGGATCCGGCCGGCCGTTGGCGTAGAACAGCGCGCCGTCAGCGCCGAGCTTAAGCACGACCTGCGGGTACCACGCGTTCAGCACCCGGGCGGCCTGCTCGGGATCGTCCCGGCCGGTGATCACCATGGCCTGGTCACCGTTCACGAAGAGAAGCGTGGCCCCGTTGGACAGCTGCAGGAACGGCTCGGCCCCGGCCCGCTCAAGCGGAGCGGCTGACGCGCCGTCGACCGAGACGGTCATCCCGGCCCGCTGGGCATGGCTGAACGCGGCGAGCGCGGCGTCCCTGGAACCCTCGTTCAGCAGCGTGTAGCCAGAGATATGCAGATGGCTGCCCGGCGTGAACAGGTCCTTGGGCAGGTCATCGGGGGACAGCGCGGAGTTCGCGCCGGGATCGGACAGCATGGTGTGGTCGCCCTTGTGCGTCACCATCACGACGCACGTGCCGGTCTGCCGTTCCGGGTCCATCACCAGCCGGGCGTCGACCCCGTACCCCATCAGCTCCATGTCCCTGTTGCGGCCGGCGATGTCCGCGCCGCGTCGCCCGACGAACGCCACCTCGGCCCCGTCGACAGCCAGCCAGGCAGCGATGTTCGCGCCGGAACCGCCCCCGTGCATGGTTACGGTGGCGGGCGTGTCGCTGCCTTTGGCCAGCGGCAATGCCGCGTGCGCGACCGTGTCCGTCATGAGATCGCCAACGACGACAACGCGTGTCATGTCGCCACCACCTTGGTTACCGGGGCTGGGCCCGCGCGCCACGCTGGTAGGCGCCAGGCTCAGGGGCTAGCGGATAGAACTTAACAGTTCCGCGGGTCCGTCTCGTGCCGTTCGCTCTCCGAATCCGTGATCAGCGGGTTTTCCCGTCATGTCGCGACGGTAAGGATTCGCCCCGCTACGACGAGCACGACCTCCTCCGACTCGGCCGCGAGGCGCTGGTTCAGCTGCCCGAGCCTGTCCCGGAACAGCCGCCCGGCCCTGGTCGGCGGGACCACCCCCGAGCCTGCCTCCTCGCTGACCGCCACGATGCGCGCCGTGGCCTGCCGCCAGGCCCCGACCAGGTCGTCCACGGCCGCTTCGGTACGCTTCGCCGCCTCGGCTGACCCGGCGGCCTGGCCGGCCGCCGCGTCCGGTGCCTGGTCCCAGGCGCCGGACGCGGCCAGCACTCCGGCCAGCCACATGCCGATGCTGTCCACCAGGAAAGCGCCAGAATTTTTATTACGGATTTGCCCCGCAGCATCGGCACCCTCAGCCGTGATCCAGCCAGCGGGCCTGCGCGCCCGGTGCGCCGCTATCCGCGCGGCCCAGTCCGGATCGGCCGCGCCGTCCGGTGCCGGGCCGGTGGCCAGGTAGGTCACGTCGGGCTCGCCGGCCAGCCGGAGCTCGGCCTCGCCGGACTTGCCGGACCTGGCCCCGCCGAGCACGAGGGTGCGGGCCGGCCGGGCCGGCGCCGGCCCGGGCAGGCCGAGGCGGTCGCCGTCGTCCGGCAGGATCACCCCCCACAGCAGGCAGCGGCGGGCGAGCTCCTGCTCGGCGCAGATCCTGTCGTCGAGGTGCAACGCCGCGACCGTGGTGCCGGCCCGCACCAGGCCGCGCTGCCGCAGGCTGCCGAGCTGGAAGGGCCGGGCGGCCAGGTCGAGCAGGGCATAGTCATAGGGCCGGGCGCCGGCCTCCGGCTCGGGTACCGCGCCCTGCTGGCCGGCCAGCAGCAGCCTGCCGCCGTCCGGCCCGGTGATGTCCCACCCGCCCGGCAATTGCCGCACGACGTGCGGGCGGCCGGCGGGCCCGGTCCGCCGCGGCGGCTGGCCGGCCGCGATCTGCAGCGCGCCGTCCACCGCGACCGCAGCTGGCGACCGGCTGCGCCCGGCGGCCCGGCCGCGCGCGCAGCAGGCACAGCGGCAGCCAGGCCTGGGCCAGCCGTCCGGGCCGCCGGTGCCGATCAGCTGAACGTCCATCAGGTGCAGCAGTCCAGCACGGGCGCCGCGCCGGGTCAACGCCCGGGTCGCTGACGCGCGGGCCGCCCGGGTCTCGGCTAGTCTCGCTAGCCGCAGTCACCGACGAAGGCGGGTACGAGATGACGTGGACCTGGCAGCTGGAGAAGCAGGACGGCACCGTGCTGCCGGCCCGCGGGCTGCCGAAGGAGACCTTCGGCAGCCAGGGGGACGCGGAGAGCTGGCTCGGCGAGAACTGGCGCAGCCTGCTCGAGGCCGGCGTCGACCAGGTCACCCTGCTCGACGACGGCACGCCGGAATACGGCCCGATGAGCCTGCATCCGGCGGGCTAGCCTCGGCCGGCCGCACCGGCCCGGCCGGCCCCGTTAATAACTGAGCTTCATGGCCTTGACCGCGGGCTCGCCGTCATCGCCGGGTCGGTCACGACCTCCGGGCCGACTGCGTCGTCAATCCGCCGCATTACCTCCTGGCTGAGCTGCACGCCCGCCGCCTTGACGTTCTCCCGCACCTGCTCCGGCCTGGTGGCGCCCACAATGGCCGCCGCCACGTTCGGGTTCTGCAGCGTCCAGGCGATGGCCAGCTGCGCCAGCGACAGGCCCGCGTCGCCGGCCACCGGCTTGAGCTGCTGTACCCGGCTGAGGATCGGCTCGGTGAGGTAGTTCCTGATGAAATTGGATCCGGTCGGGTCGTTCGCGCGGGAACCCGCTGGCAGCTCGCCGCCGGGCAGGTACTTCCCGGTCAGCGCGCCCTGGGCGATCGGCGACCAGACCACCTGGCCGATGCCTTCCTTCTCGCAGAGCGGCACGACCTCGGCCTCGATGACCCGCCAGATCATGTTGTACTGCGGCTGGTTGGAGACGATCCGGTCGAAGCCCATCTCGGCGGCGATCCGCAGCGCGTCGGCGATCTGCTCGGCCCGCCACTCGGAGACGCCCACGTAGAGCACCTTGCCCTGCCGGACCAGGTCATCGAAGGCGCGGAGGGTTTCCTCCAGCGGTGTCTCGTAGTCGAACCGGTGCGCCTGGTAGAGATCGACGTAATCGGTCTGCAGCCGGCGGAGCGACGCGTTCGCGGACTCGATGATGTGCTTGCGGGACAGGCCGCGGTCGTTAACGCCGGGCCCGGTAGGCCAGTAGACCTTGGTGAAGATCTCGACGGACTCGCGCCGGATGCCGTGCAGCGCCCGGCCCATGACCGCCTCGGCCGCCGTGCCAGCGTAGACGTCCGCGGTGTCGAAGGTGGTGACTCCCTCGTCGAGCGCCGCCGCCACGCATGCCTTCGCGGCATCCTCCTCGACCTGCGAGCCGTGGGTAAGCCAGTTGCCGTAAGCGATTTCGCTGATTTTCAGGCCGCTCCGGCCCAGATGACGATGTTCCATGCCGACGACCCTAAGGCCGGCCTGGGCGGCGGCGGCCGGGGGCCCTGGCGGTGCCGGCCGGGCTCAGATCGTGTCGCCGGGCTTGACCCTGGGCGCGGGCATCCGGAGCCTGCGGATCTGCATGGCCCGCAATGCCGCGTAGACCTTGACGCCCTTGACAGGCTCGCCGGGGAACCGCTGACCGGCCAGCTTGACGATCTGGCGGCCGAGGAAAGATCCCTCGGCGAGCATGACGAGCACGACGCCGAGCACCAGGTAGTCGACGATCAGCCGGGTCGCGGGCAGGAACAGCAGGACCACAAGCACGCCGAGGCCGTACATGTAGTACTCGCTGATCCGGCGCCGCGAGTCCACGTAGTCACGGGCCAGCGCCCGGACCGGGCCGCGGTCCTTGGGCGCCAGCGCCCATTCCTCGCCGCGCCGCATCGCCGCGTATTTCTTGGTCCGAGCCTCCCGGTCCCGGCCGCGGGTCTGCTGCACCGCGGCCTTGCGGTCGGCCGGAGCGGAGTAGGGCTGGCGGCGGCGCCGCTCAGCCTCGCTGCGCTTCGGGGTCGGCCTGCCCTTGCCCGCGGTCACGCCGGCCCGGTCCGGCCCGCTCGCTGACCCGTTGGCTGTGCCGTTGACGGCACCGTTGGCGCTGCTCGCGGCGCCGTCGAGCTGGACTCCGCCTGACTCGCCGGACGGGCCCTTTTTCGGTGTGGCGGCAGGTCGCTGCCCGGGGCTGCCTGCGGGGTCGGCACTGCGTCGTCGGAACACGCGTTCAGCTTACCGGGACAGGGCGACCAGGCCGCTAGGCCCGCATTCGCGGAAATCGGGGCCCGCAAGGACATATCACGGATCCGGCGGCGGGCGGGTGGCTGGCGCACAGCGGGCGAGGGCTGGCCGGCCGCGGGCGGGGGCGGGCCGGCGCCGGGCGGGGGCGGGCCGGCGCCCGGGCGGGGACGGCCCGGCCGGGCCGGGCGCGTACCTTCTCTGGTGACGCTTGCTTGCGCCACGCGTAGGCTGGGAGCCAGACCACCGGCGGCAACGTCCGCAGTAGTGCAGCAAGCCGGTTTCGCGGCCCCGCCGCGCTGCAGCGCAGCGGTAAACATGATGAGGGGATGGTCGCGCCTATGAGCGTGATGAAACGGGTTTCGATGATCTTCAGGGCCAAGGCCAACAAGGCCCTGGACAAGATGGAAGACCCTCGGGAAACCCTTGATTACTCCTACCAGACGCAGCTCGAGCTGCTGCAGAAGGTCCGCCGCGGGGTTGCCGACGTGGCGACTTCCCGCAAGCGGGTCGAGCTGCAGATGAATCAGCTCGAGCAGTCGTCAGGAAAGCTTGACAAGCAGGCCAGGGACGCGCTCTCGGCCGGCCGCGAGGACCTCGCCCGGGAGGCGCTGTCGCGCAAGTCAGGCGTCCAGAGCCAGCTGACCGACCTGCAGACCCAGTACACCTCGCTGCAGGGCGAAGAGGAGAAGCTGACGGCTGCCTCGCAGCGGCTGCAGGCCAAGGTCGATGCCTTCCGCACCAAGAAGGAGACCATCAAGGCCACGTACACCGCGGCGGAAGCGCAGACCAGGATCAACGAGGCTTTCACCGGCATCTCCGAGGAGATGGGCGATGTCGGCATGGCGATCCAGCGCGCCGAGGACAAGACCGAGCAGATGAAGGCCAGGGCCGGCGCCATCGACGAGCTGATGGCCTCTGGCGCGCTTGACGACGTGGTCTCCGGGCCGCGCGACGACATCCAGGCCGAGCTCGACCGGATGGGCGCCAGTCATGACGTGGACAGTGAGCTGGCCAGGATGAAGGCCGAGCTGGCCCAGGGCAGCGCGCCGCGCGAGCTCGAGGGATCGGCGACGCCGGCGACCGCCCCGAAGCCGGTCGATGCCGAGCAGGCACCCGCGACGGCGGTGCAGCCCGCCGATCAGCAAGCGGGTGAGGGGCAGTGATCGTCCGCATCCTGGGCGAAGGTCAGCTAGAGGTCGACGACTCAGTGGTGGCTGAGCTGAACGCGCTGGACTCGCAGCTTGAGGCCGCGGCCGACCGCAACGACGAGGCAGCATTCGCCGCGGCGCTTGCGGGCCTGCTGGCCCGGGTCCGCGCTGTCGGCCGTCCGGTCGAGGATGCCACGCTCGCGCCGTCCGAGCTGATCCTGCCGCAGGAAGGCGCCACCATGGCGGAGGTGCGCAAGCTGCTCACCGACGACGGGCTGATCCCGGGCTGAGGCGGCCTGCGGGCGCGGCCGGCGGCGGGGCGGTCTCCCGGGCTGAGGCGGCCTGCGGGCGCGCACCAGAGGTGGTGGATCGCGCGATCGCACACCTTCGAAGGTGCGCGATCGCGCGATCCACCACGTTGCGATCCTGAGCTGCTGGCCGGCCGATTGTCCCCCCGGCGGCGGGAACGTTCGCGGGCTGCTGGCCGTTGCCAGGATGCCGGCGGATACCGGGCCGGCCGCCCGGTCCGCTGTGCCGGGCGCGCGGCGGCCCAGGGAATGTGCGTGGTGGTGCCGCCGGTGGGGTGTAATGGCATCAGGCGGCTGGCACAGCGCAGCCGGAACCGAAACGGAGGCTCCGCGATGGCGCGGACCCGCTATGCGACTGACCGAGGGCTCATCGCGCGGATGGGCGTGACGATGTTCCTGCTCGGCCTGGTCTTCGTCGCCTTTGTCCTAGCCCTGTTCTTCCTCCTGACCTACAACCAGCGCGGCAGTTCCGGCAGCAGCAGCGGCGGGCTCATCGTCATCGCGGCGCTGATCGGGATCGGCAGCGCGTTCGTTTCCTACTACTGGTCAGACAAGATTGCGCTCAGGGCGTCCGGCGCGCGCCTGGTCAGCCCGGACGACTCGGCGGCGGCCGCCAGGCTGCACGGCACGGTCGACCGGCTGTGCGCGCTCGCCGACATGCCGAAGCCGCGGGTGGCCATCGCGCCGACCCAGATGCCGAACGCCTTCGCGACCGGGCGCAGCAGCAAGGTCGCGGTGTTGTGCGCAACGCAGGGCCTGCTGGACAGGCTCGACCCGGACGAGCTCGAGGGCGTGCTCGCGCACGAGATGTCACATGTGGCGCACAAGGACGTCGCGGTGATGACCGTCGCGTCGTTCCTCGGCATCGTCGCTGCGCTGCTCGTGCGGTTTGCGTTCTACTCAGAGCTCTTCGGCGGCGGCGGCAGAGGGCGGAACAACAACAACAACCAGGGGGCGCTGCCGGTCATCCTGGTCGTCATGCTGGTCGGCATGGTGGTCTACGCGATCAGCTTCCTGCTGATCCGGCTGCTGTCCCGGTACCGCGAGCTGTCCGCTGACCGCTCCGGCGCGCTGCTGACCGGCAAGCCGTCATCGCTCGCCAGCGCCCTGCAGAAGGTGACAGGCGACATGGCCAGGATTCCCACCAGGGACCTGCGGGCGGCCGAGCCGCTGAACGCCTTCTACTTCGCCCCGGCGTTCTCGAAGGGGCGTGGCCAGGTGACCCTGTCCTCGCTGTTCTCCACCCACCCGTCGCTTGAGCGGCGGCTGGCGGAGCTGGCGAAGGTTTCCAAGCAGCTGAGCAGCTAGCCATCCCGGCCCGCCGTCCCCGGCGGGCCGCCCGATGCCCCGGAGGTTCCACAGGTGGGGTTCCTTGACACGATCCTCGGCCGGACCAAGCCGGTGGCACCGAAGCTGGACGCGCTGTTCGGGCTGCCCTCGGCCGCGGTCACCCTGCAGGCAGCCATGGACCTGCAGCCGACGGGATCGGGCTCCGTGTGCTTCCGGGCGGCCGAGGGCCGGGCGTTCAGCGACATCGAGAAGGACGTCAGGGAACTGCTCGACATGGGCTCAGGCAAGCTGCCCGTGGAAGTGTCCACCGACTCCTACGGCTTCACCTGGCTGGTCTGCCACCACACCGCCGATGACGCCGAAGGGCTGGTCACCGACCTGCACGCGGTCAACTCGTCGCTGGAGCAGGGCGGGTTCGGCCCGCTGCTGCTCTGCACGCTTGTAGGCTTCCGCAACCCCGCCGGGCGCCGGGTGGGGCTCGTGTACCTGTACAAGCGCGGCACGTTCTACCCGTTCGCGCCGCTCGGCGGGGAGCGCAGGGACAGCGCACTCGAGCTGCAGGTGCGGGGCGCGCTTGGTGATGACCTGAAGGTCGAGCCCGACCTCGGCCGGTGGTTCCCCGTATGGGGTGCCCCAGGCCTGTGACCGGCCGGGCCGCAGGCCGCTGGCCGCGGCTGACCTGCGGTCCGGTGCCCGCGGCCGTGCTGGCGGGAATGCCAGCCGGCCCGGCCGGGACCGGGAATGGCGGCGGAGGGCATATCGTTGTGGTTGCACAGCAGGCAGCGCCGGGACGACGGCGGCCCGTCGGAAACAGGAGCTAACTGAGATGACTGTTCAGGACGAGACCACGACGCAGGGCATAAAGCTCACGGATGTGGCCGCGGTGAAGGTGGGCAACCTGCTCGCCCAGGAGGGCCGCGATGACCTGAGGCTGCGCATTGCCGTGCAGCCGGGCGGCTGCTCTGGCCTGCGCTACCAGCTTTACTTTGACGAGCGGCAGATCGACGGCGACGTGGTCAGCGACTTCAGCGGCGTGCAGGTCGTCACCGACAAGATGAGCGCGCCGTACCTGAGCGGCGCCACGATCGACTTCGTGGACACGATCGAGAAGCAGGGCTTCACGATCGACAACCCGAACGCGACCGGCTCCTGCGCCTGCGGCGACTCCTTCCACTGAGCTAGCCGGCCGCGCGGCCGGCGCCGGACTGGCGCTGGCCGGCCCGGCCGCCTTCGTGAGCACCCCGCGCGGTACTGTGTGCCCCCCGATGCCGGCCGCTAAGAAGGGCGAATTCGCCGTGCGCATAGCCGTGACAGGGTCGATCGCTACCGATCACCTCATGACTTTCCCCGGCCGGTTCGTCGAGCAGCTCATGCCGGACAAGCTCGACAAGGTCGCGCTGTCCTTCCTCGTCGACAAGCTCGTGATCAGGCGCGGCGGGGTGGCCGCCAACATCGCCTTCGGCCTCGGCTGCCTCGGCCTGCGCCCGCTGCTCGTCGGCACCACCGGGACGGACTTCGCCGAGTATCGCGGCTGGCTGGAGGGGCACGGCGTCGACACCGCCGGCGTGCACGAGTCGGCGCTGCATCACACGGCGCGCTTCGTGGGCACCACGGACCTGGACATGAACCAGATCGCCTCGTTCTATCCGGGCGCGATGAGCGAGGACAAGGAGATCGACCTGTCCTCGGTGGCCGGCCGGGCCGGCGGCTTCGACCTGGTGCTGATCGGCGCAAGCGATCCCGAGGCGATGATCTCCTTCACCGCGCAGTGCCGCAAGCACGGGATACCGTTCGCCACCGACACGTCCTGGCAGCTGGCCAGGCTGGGCGGCGAGGAGGTCCGGGATCTGGTGGACGGCGCCGCGTACCTGTTCTGCAACGAGTACGAGGCCACCATGACCGAGCGCAAGACCGGCTGGACCGGCGGCGAGATCTGCGCGCACGTGGGGACCAGGGTGACCACGCTGGGCGGGGCGGGGGCGCGGGTCGACCGGATCGGCGAGCCCCCGGTTGTAGTACCGCCGGTACCGGGAGTCGTCCCGCAGGAGCCGACCGGCGCCGGCGACGCGTTCCGGGCCGGCTTCCTCGCCGCGATCGCCTGGGGGCTGTCGCTGGAACGGGCGGCGCAGCTCGGCAACATGATCGCCGTGCACGCGCTGGAGACGGTGGGCACCCAGGAGTACGAGCTGAAGCCAGGGCAGCTTGCCGAGCGGCTCGCCGCCGCCTACGGCCCGCAGGCCGCGATGGATGTCGCCAGGCACTACTCCTGACGCTGCCCTGCTCCTGAGGCTGGGCCAGGCCGGTACCGTGACAGGCATGCCCGTTACCGCCGGCGCCGCCTACGCCGGGCCGCCGGAACTGACGCCGCTGCGCGCGCTGACCGAGTGGACGCTCGATCCGTGGGCGCTCGCCCTTGTGCTGCTGCTCGGCGGCCTGTACCTGGCCGCGGCGCGGCGGGCCCGGGCGGCGGGCGGCTGGCCGGCCGGGCGTACCGTCGCGTTCTGCGGGCTCGGGCTCGGCTTCGCCGTGCTGGCCACCATGTCCTTCCTCGGCGTCTACCAGGGCGTGCTTTTCTACATCCGGGCGGCACAGACCATCGTGCTGCTGCTGGTGGTGCCGCTCTTCCTGGCCCTCGGCCGTCCGCTGTCACTGGCCGTAGCCGCGCTGCCACGGGCCGGGCCGAGGATCGAGGCGGGCATCCGCAGCCGCCCGGCCAGGGTTCTCACGTTCCCGGTGATCACCACGCTGGTGCTGGTGATCACGCCATTCCTGCTGTACTTCTCGCCGTGGTATGCGGCAGGCTTCCACAGTGACCTGGTCAGGTACCTGACCTACCTGGCGCTTGTCGCGCCGGGATTCGTGTTCTTCTGGACGCTGCTCCGGGTCGACCCGGTGCCGAAGGCATACCCGTATCTCGTGACGCTGTGGGTTACCGCAGCAGAGGTTGTCGGGGACGCGGTCCTCGGCCTCGCCGTGATCGCGGACAACAGCCTCATCGCCGGGGCGTACTATCGTGCGCTCGCCCGCCCGTGGGGGCCCGGCCTGCGGACCGATCAGGTACTGGGCGGCGGCACGTTGTGGATACTCGGCGACATCGTCGGATTGCCGTTTCTCGCCGCCCAGCTGATCCAGATGATCAGGGAGGACGAGGCCGAGGCGGCGGTGGTCGATGCGGAGCTTGACGCGAGGGACGCCGCGGCGCCGCCGGCCGGCCTCAGCATCAGCCCGGCCGGGCAGCCCGTGGCACCGCCGGACGGCCAGCCTGCGGCGCCGGCCGGGCAGCCGACGGCGCCGGCCGGGCAGGCCGCGGCACCGCGGCCGTGGTGGGAGTCTGATCCCAGGTTCGCCGGCCGGTTCGGGCCGGCTGACGGCGGCCCGCGCGGTCAGTAACCATGCGCCCGGGGCGTCAGTAGCTGCGCCTGATCAGGAATGCCCAGCCGCTGGGCAGGTCGATCGCCGCGACGAATTCGTGGGACTTGATCGCGCACCAGGCAGGAACGTCGGTCCTGGCGGCGGGATCGTCGGCGAGCACAGCGACGACCTGCCCGACCGGCACTTCCCTGATGCGCTCGGCCAGCATGATGATCGGGATCGGGCATTTCCGGCCGAGTGCGTCGATTGTCAGGGCCGGCGCCGACGCGGGCGCGCCCGCGGGCGGCGTTGGTGAGGTCACGCGGTCACCTCCACGTCGGATCGCTCGGGCGCCAGCCTGGCCAGCGCCGCCACGGTACCCCGCGGCCATGCTGCCAGGCGGCCCAGCCGCCCGGCAGGCCGCCGCCTGGCCAGCGGCCGGCTGCGGACAGCCGGGAATTTCCTGACACTGTTCCTATCGGGTATCACCGTAGCGATACCCAGGGGTCGCCGTGAGTAAGCGTGCTCATTGGCTGGCCCGAGACACACCAAGGGCCGGCCCCTCCCGGCCGCCGGAACGCTGCGCGGTACTGTTTTCCACGACAAGCTGTAGGACGAGCAATGACCGGCCAGTGGAGCCGGGAGTCATCCGCTGGGAAGGCAATCTGTGAGTCCCAACCGCAGCGCGCCACGCCGAGATGGCGCCGAGAGGCCCGACGGCACGCGAGGCCGCTCGCCGGGCCAGGTGATGGCCCACGATCCGGCGCAGCCGCGCCCCGGCGTGCGGCGCCGTCCGGGCGGCGCTGGCCGCTTCCGGCAGTGGGCGCCGCGCGCGGTGCTGGCGGTCATTCTGGTCGCGGTCACGACCGGGTGTAAGTCGACCGCGTTCACCCGCATGGGCTTCGTGGTGCCTGTCACCAGGCAGGGCAAGGTGACGCTGACGCTGTGGCAGGGCTCGTGGATCGCGGCCTGGGCAGTCGGCATCATCGTGTGGGGGCTGATCATCTGGGCGATAGTCTTCTACCGCAAGCGTTCCGACCGGGTGCCGCACCAGGTCAGGTACAACCTGCCGATCGAGTTCCTCTACACGGTCGTGCCTTTCATCATGGTCGGAGTGCTTTTCTACTTCACCGCCAGGGACGAGAACTTCATCGACAAGCTGACGCCGAATCCGAACGTGGTCGTGAACGTGACCGGATTCCAGTGGAGCTGGGAGTTCCAGTACCCCCAGTACAACGTGACGGGCACCAGCACGAAAGTCACCGAGCTCGGGGCCATGTGGCCGGGCAGGCTGCCGGTGCTTGAGATTCCGACCAACGAGACGGTCCGGTTCAACCTGTACTCGACGGACGTGATCCACGCGTTCTGGGTGGTGCCGTTCGAGTTCAAGCGCGACGTCCTGCCCGACCATCCCAACCATTTCGAGGTGACGCCGACCAGGACGGGAACCTTCACCGGCCGCTGCAGCGAGCTTTGCGGCGTCTATCACAGCCGCATGCTGTTCACCCTGAAGATCGTGACGCCGCAGCAGTTCCGGCAGTGGATTACTACGCAGCAGGCGCTGCAGAAGGCATCTGGGGGTGCTCAATGAGCACGATCAACCCGCCGGCCCCCGGCGCGAGCCCGGTGCCGGGCGAGGCAGCAGGCGCGGCGCCGGCCGGCTACCGCAAGGGCTCGTTGCTCGCCGACTGGCTGTCGTCTACCGACCACAAGATCATCGGCCACCTGTACCTGATCACCTCGTTCTTCTTCTTCATGGTGGGCGGGCTGATGGCGCTGATCATGCGCGCCCAGCTGTTCGGCCCGGACAACCACCTGGTCTCCGACGAGCAGTACAACGAGCTCTTCACCATGCACGGCACGATCATGCTGCTGCTGTTCGCCACTCCGCTGTTCGTCGGCTTCGCGAACGAGATCATGCCGTTGCAGATCGGCGCGCCGGACGTGGCGTTCCCGCGGCTCAACCTGCTCAGCTACTACATGTTCGCGTTCGGCGGCCTGATCCTGCTGCTGAGCTTCATCACCCCGGGCGGCGCTGCCGCGTTCGGCTGGTACGCGTACTCGCCGCTGACCAGCTCGCTGTACTCGCCCGGGATCGGCGGCGACATGTGGATCATGGGCCTGACGCTGTCCGGGCTCGGCACGATCCTCAGCGGCGTCAACTTCGTCACCACGATCATCTGCATGCGCGCCCCGGGCATGACCATGTTCCGGATGCCGATGTTCACCTGGAACATCCTGCTGACCAGCATGCTGGTGCTGCTGGCGTTCCCGGTGCTCGCCGCCGCGCTGCTGGTGCTCGAGATCGACCGCAAGCTCGGCGCGCAGGTGTTCAGCGCGAACAGCGGCGGCGCGATCTTGTGGCAGCACCTGTTCTGGTTCTTCGGCCATCCGGAGGTCTATATCGTGGCGATTCCGTTCTTCGGAATCGCCACCGAGATCCTGCCGGTCTTCAGCCGCAAGCCGCTCTTCGGGTACAAGGGCCTGGTCGGCGCCACCATCGCGATCGCCGGGCTGTCGCTGACCGTATGGGCCCATCACATGTTCACCACCGGGGCTGTGCTGCTGCCGTTCTTCTCCTTCATGACCTTCCTGATCGCCGTGCCGACCGGGGTGAAGTTCTTCAACTGGCTGGGCACGATCTGGCGGGGCCAGCTGACGTTCGAGCCGGCGATGCTGTTCATCCTCGGTTTCATGATCGTGTTCCTCTTCGGCGGCCTGACCGGGGTCATCCTGGCGTCGCCGCCGCTGGATTTCGCGGTCAGCGACTCGTACTTCGTGGTCGCGCACTTCCATTACGTGCTGTTCGGAACCGTCGTGTTCTGCATGTTCGGCGGCTTCTACTTCTGGTGGCCGAAGTTCACCGGCAAGATGCTCGACAACACGCTGGGGAAATGGCATTTCTGGGCCGTCTTCATCGGCTTCAACATGACGTTCCTCGTGCAGCACTGGGCGGGCGTCGAAGGCATGCCGCGACGAATCGCGAACTACCCGGACCTGCCCGGGAATGTCACCACGCTGAACCAGATCTCAACGATCGGGTCGTTCATACTGGGCGCTTCCACCTTCATATTCCTGTACAACATCTACAAAACGCACAAGCACGGCGAGCGGGTCACCGCGGACGACCCGTGGGGTTTCGCGAACTCGCTGGAATGGGCCACGTCCTGCCCGCCGCCGCGGCACAACTTCACATCGATACCGCGGATCAGGTCGGAGCGGCCCGCTTTTGACCTGCATTACCCGCATATCAGAACGGGCCGGGACCGCGCTATTGAGCATCGCCAGTCCATCGGGGCGCCGGAATGACCGCCAGCCCCGCTGGCCGCGGGGCGGCGGCGGATAGGCGGCGCGGCGAAATGGCTGGCTCCCGGCGTCCTCAACTGACGGCAGGGGTTTGTTCATGAGGGTCGAGGGCTACCTTTTCCTGGGCTGCGCGATTTTCTTCGGCGTCACGGATCTCTTCTACTGGCATTTCTCCCACGACCCGACCGGCACCACCGCCCTGGCCCTGTCCGTCGCGCTCGCGTTCCTCACCGGCTTCTACGTCCTGTTCACCGGCCGCCGGCTGCCGAAGCGGCCGGAGGACGACCTCAGCGGTGAGATCTCGCAGGGAACCGGCGAGATCGGCTTCTTCAGCCCGCACAGCTGGTGGCCGCTTTTCCTCGGTATCTCCGCTGCCTTCGCCGCCATGGGCGTGGCGATCGGCTGGTGGATGTTCCTGATCGGGATGCTGTTCGTGGTCTTCAGCACTATCGGCTTCGTCTTCGAGTACTACCGCGGCCACTACGCGCACTGACCGCGCCGCTGCCGAGCCGCCGGGGCCACCCGGCCGGGAGCCACCCGCCGTCAGCGCGCCCGGGTTCCGGCCGCCGTCCTCGCTATCGCCCCGGTACCGGCCGGGCTGAGCCGGTTCTGCCCGGCGCCTGGGAACGGCGCCTGGGACGGCGCCTGGGAACGGTGCCCCTGGTACTAGGTGCCCGGGCCGGCGGCGCCATCGTCGTCGCCGTCGTGGCGAGCCAGGCTGCCCAGCCGTGCCGGGGAGGTGTCGCGTTCCCCGTCGTCGCCGTGCCCGTCGCCATGGCCATCACCGAGCCGCCGCCGTGCCCGTCGCCATGGCCATCACCGTGCCCGTTGCCATGGCCATCAGCGTGCCCGTTGCCGGCGGTCAGCTCGATGCTCTCGTTCAGCACGGTGTTCAGCCGGGTACGCACCTTGCCGAGCGTCCCCCGGCTCTGCGGCGCCGGGATCCCGTTCTCGTCCGCTGAATCGGGCGCGGGCAGGCTGGGCGGCGGCGGTGTCCTGGACGCCAGCACGGCGCGCTCCTCGTCCGAGACAGGACGCGTGACCTCGATGAACTCGCCACTCGGCAGCTGCCGGATGATCCCGGTCTCGACGCCGTGCTCGAGCATGTGCTTGTCCTTGCGCTGCAGCCCCAGGCAGATCCGTTTGGTCAGGATGTAGGCGATCACCGGCCCGGCGAACATCGCGACCTGGGCGATGCGGGTCGTGGTGTAGAGCGCGATATCCAGGTGCTCAGCGAGCAGGTCGTTGGCCCCTTCCAGCCACAGCACGCCGTAGAACGTGATCACGGCTATCCCGATGGCGGTCCGGGTGGGCGCGTTGCGCGGCCGGTCGTTGACGTGGTGCTCCCGCCTGTCACCGGTCACCCATTGCTCGATGAACGGCCACAAGGCTGCGGCGGTGAAGATCACGCCGAGCGGCAGCAGCGCGGGCACGAAGACGTTGAAGCTGAAGGTGTGCCCGAAGACGTTCCACTCCCAGGGCACCATCACCCGGAGCGCGCCCTCCAGCATGCCCATGTAGAAGTCGGGCTGCGAGCCAGCCGACATCGCCACCGGCGTGTACGGGCCGTACAGCCAGACCGGGTTGATCTGCGCGAAGGTCGAAGCCAGCGCCAGCGCGGCGAACGTGAAGAAGAAGAACGCGCCGGTCTTGGCCATGAAGTACGGGTACATCGGCGCGCCGACCACGTTCGCGTTGGTGCGCCCCTTGCCCGGCATCTGGGTGTGCTTCTGGTGGAACATGATGAACAGGTGCGCCGTGATCAGGGCCAGGATCAGGCCGGGGATCAGCAGCACATGCAGGATGTACAGCCTGGGGATGATTTCGTGCCCGGGGAACGGCCCGCCGAACAGGAAGAACGCCAGATAGGTCCCGACGACCGGGATCGACTGCATGACGCCCTCGGTGATCCGCAGCCCGGCACCGGACAGCAGGTCATCGGGGAGTGAGTAGCCGAACAGGCCCTCGAGCAGCCCGAGCGTCAGCAGGGTGATCCCGATCAGCCAGTTGACCTCGCGCGGCTTGCGGTAGGCGCCGGTGAAGAAGATCCGGAGCATGTGCGCGAAGATCGCGGCCATGAACAGGTCGGCCGCCCAATGGTGGATCTGCCGCATCAGCAGCCCGCCGCGGACGTCGAAGCTGATCTGCAGCGTCGATGCGTAGGCCTGGCTCATCTTGACGCCGTCCAGCGGCTTGTACGCGCCGTGGTAGATGACGCCGGTCATGCTCGGCTGGAACCAGAACGTCAGGAATACGCCGGTGAGCAGCAGGATGATGAATGAATACAGGGCGATCTCGCCGAGCAGGAACGTCCAGTGGTCGGGGAAGATCTTCTTGAGCAGCGTCCTGGCGCCCTTGGCGCCGTGGAACCTGTCGTCCAGGAACCCCCCGACGCCCCCGAGCACCTTGTTAGTACTCATTGCTTATCCCCGCTCCCAGAAGCTGGGTCCTACCGGCTCGTGGAAATCGCTCTGTGCCACCAGGAAGCCCTCGGCGTTCGTGGTGATCGGCAGTTGTGGCAGTGGCCTGGCGGCCGGCCCGAAGATGACTGCGGCGCCGCGCGTCGCATCGAAGGTTGACTGGTGGCACGGGCAGAGGATGTGGTGCGTTGTCTGCTCGTACAGCGATGCCGGGCAGCCGAGGTGGGTGCAGATCTTCGAGTAGGCGACGATGCCGTTCACCGTCCAGTTCAGCACGGTGGGATGCAGAAGCTGTTCCGGCCGGAACTTGATGATGATCGTGGCGGCCTGGGCGAGGGCGTCGTCGTCGTTGGCGTATCCCTCCGGGATCACCGTGATCATGCCGCCGGGTGAGCTGAAGTCACTGGCCCTGACCGGCGTGTTGGTGACATATTCCATCAGCCGGGTGCCCTTTTTCCAGACCGTGTGCCGCAGGCTGGTGCCGGGCAGCGGGCCCATGTCGCGGAGCAGCACGATGGGTGCCACCGCGATCGGCAGCGTGGCCGCGATCAGGGTACGCCGCAGCATCGGCCGCTTGACGAACTGGCTGGCCTCTGCGCCATCTTCGAAAGTCTTGGCGAATGCAGCCCGGTCCTCGGGGGACGAGGCGAGCGGCTTGCGCGCCTCCGTGAGCTCCACATCCGGCATCAGGCTGCGGACCCAGATCGTCGCGCCGAAAGCAAGCCCGAGGAAGGCAATGGCCATGGAGGTGCCGAGCGCGAGGTTGGAGCGCATCACCGCGTCCAGCGTGTGAACCCCGAAGCCGATGTAGAAGGCGATGAAGGCGATGCCAGCCAGCATCGCGACGATGAAGCACGTTGCCACGACGCGTTCCGCGGTCTTGGCCTTGGCCAGGTCGGGCGGATCGGCCGGCAGCTCCCGCTGAGCGACGCCGCGGTCCGGCGGCTCGTCCGGGCCGAGCATGGTCCTTGCCTCGGCGGGCGGCGGGGTGCCGATTACCCGGTGCGGGCCGGCCGGCATTTCATCCGTCTCGCCGGCCGGCCGCTCGCCGGGGCCGTTGGTGTCAGTCATGCGCTTCGATCTTCCCGTGCTTCGCGGTAAGCCACATCGCTGCCAGCACCATGAAGAACAGCATGCCGAGGAATGCCACCAGGCCCTCGGTGACGGGGCCGATCCGGCCCAGGCTGAAGCCTCCGGGGTTCGTCTCCGCTCGCTTCTCGGAGACGTAGGCGATGATGTCGCGCTTGTTCTGCGGGGTAAGGGTGGTGTTGTTGAACACCGGCATGGCCTCGGGGCCGGTCAGCATGGCCTCGTACATCTGGGTCGGCGTGGCCTCGGTCAGCGCGGGCGCGTACTTGCCGTAGGTCAGCGCGCCGCCGGCGCCGACGAAATTGTGGCACTGCGCGCAGTTGGCGATGAACAGCCGCTGGCCGACCGCCACGTTTCCCGCGGAGGGGGCGACCTCCTCCGCGGACGGGATCGCCGGGCCGCCGGCCAGCGAGGCAATGTACGCGGCCACCGCGTGGGTCTGGTCCACGGTGAGCTCCGGATGCTTGCGCGGGTTCTCCGCGCCGGGCTCCTTCGCGGGCATCCGGCCGGTGCTGACCTGGAAGTCCACGGCCGCGGCGCCGACCCCGATCAGGCTCGGCGCGATTTTCGGTATGCCCTGTGCCTCAAGGCCGTGGCAGCTCGCGCAGTCATGCGCGAACAGGTTCTGGCCGTCGGCGATCTGCCGCTGGTTGGCAGCAGCCGGCCCGGACGCGGAAGCCGGGCTGCCGGACCCGGTGATCGCCGCATAGGCAATGCCGATCGCGACGAGCATCAGCAGGACGACGGCGTAGCCCGCAGCGGGGTGCCTTCGCCTCGCGGTGATCCAGCGCACTGCGGTCCTCGGTTTCCGGTTAGTGGATCAGGTAGATGGTGGTGAACAGCCCGATCCACACGACATCGACGAAGTGCCAGTAGTAAGACACGACGATCGCGCTGACCTGTATCTCATGGGTGAGGCGCTTGGCCGCGAACGTCCGGCCGAGCAGGAACATGAAAGCGACCAGGCCGCCGGCGACGTGCAGGCCGTGGAACCCGGTGGGGATGTAGAACACCGACCCGTAATTGCTGGAGGAGAGGGTCAGCCCGTCCTTGATCAGGGCGAGGTACTCATAGCCCTGGCCGGAGACGAAGTACAGGCCCATGAAGAACGTGAGCACGTACCATTCACGCAGCCCCCAGCGGGCCATGTTGAAGATTGAGCCGGTGCGCCTGACCTGGCCGCGCTCGACGGCGAACACGCCGAGCTGGCAGGTCACGCTGGACAGCAGCAGCACGGTCGTGTTCACCGTGGCGAGCCGCAGGTCGAGGTGCGCGCCAGGCCACGGTTGACCGAGGCCCTTGTCCACCGAGCGGATCGTGAAGTACATGGCAAACAGGGCCGCGAAGAACATCAGTTCGGAGGACAGCCAGACGATGGTGCCCACGCTGACCAGGCTCGGCCTGCTGGACGGCGTCCGGGAGGCTACCTCGGTTGTTGCTGTCGCCACGATGGCCATTATTACGACACCACGTAGGCGGACGTCGCGCGACCCCCCGGGTCGGTAGCATCCAGTTCCATGAAGGTCGTTGTTTACAGCCATGACGCGGACGTGCGCAGCCGGATCCGGCTTTCCATCGGCCGCCGCCGCGCTCCTGACGTGCCGGAAGCCGAGGTGATCGAGGTTGCCACCCAAGCTGCGCTGATCCGGCTGCTTGACCGGGGCGGGGCGGAGGTGATGGTGCTGGACGGAGAGGCACAGCCGGCCGGCGGCATGGGCGTCTGCCGCCAGGCCAAGGACGAGGTCTATGACTGTCCGCCGGTGCTGCTGATCATCGGCCGCCCCGACGACGGCTGGCTGGCCACCTGGTCACGCGCCGACGCCGTAGTCAGTCACCCGATCGACCCGAAGGCGCTGGCCCAGGCGCTGGCCGGGCTGATGCGCCAGCGGGCGGCCGGGACCGCGGTGAGCACTGCCTGAGCCGCGTCGCCGGCCCGAGCCGCGCGCCTGACCCTGTCCCGGACCCTGAGGGGGCCAAATGGATTCCCGTACCGCCTGGCCGTCGCTGATCGGCGCCCTGGTCAGGGGCGAGACGCTGACCGCCGACGAGACCGCGTGGGCGATGAACGAGATCATGGAGGGCGCGGCGACGCCCGCCCAGATCGCGGGCTTCGGCATCGCGCTGCGGATGAAGGGCGAGACGGCAGGCGAACTCGGCGGCCTGGCGCAGGCGATGCTCGACCATGCGACGCCATTGCACGTCCCCGGCCCGCTGACGGACCTGGTCGGCACCGGCGGGGACGGCGCGCACACGGTCAACATTTCCACGATGGGCACGATCGTCGCCGCGGCGGCCGGCGCCCGGATGGCGAAGCACGGCAACCGCGCGGCATCCTCGGCGTGCGGCGCGGCGGACGTGCTCGAGGCGCTCGGCGTGGTGATCAGCCTGCCGCCATCGGCAACCGAGCAGCTAGTGGCCGAGACCGGGATCGCATTCCTGTTCGCGCCGCTCTATCACCCCGCGCTGCGGCATACCGCGGTGCCGCGCCGCGAGCTTGGCGTCCCGACCGTTTTCAACTTCCTTGGGCCGGTGGCGAACCCGGCCAGGCCGGACTCGCTCGCGGTAGGCGTCGCCGACCCGCGGATGGGGCCGGTGATCGCCGGCGTGCTGGCCGGCCGGGGCAACTCGGCGCTGGTCTTCCACGGCGCGGACGGCCTGGACGAGCTGACTACGACCACCACGTCGGCGGTCTGGGTGGTAAACGGCGGCACCGTGAGCCAGACGGAGTTCGACCCGGCGGTCCTTGGCGTCGGCCGGTCGGCTCCGGCCGACCTGCGCGGCGGGGACGCGGCGCACAATGCGGCGGCGGCTCGTGCGGTGCTGGCCGGCCAGCAGGGGCCAGTGCGTGACACCGTGCTCCTGAACGGGGCTGCCGCGCTTGCTGCCGAGGCGGGCGTGCCCGATCCCGGACGGCTGCCCGGCGCGCTGGCAGACGGCTACGCCAGGGCAGCCGAGGCGGTCGATTCCGGGGCGGCCGCGGCGCTGCTCGACCGCTGGGCGCAGGCCAGCCAGCGGCTGGCGCAGCCCGGCGGCTGACAGCGGCGCGGCCGCCTGCCCGTTCTGGCCGGCCCGATGCGGTTCGCGAGCCCGATGTGGTTCAGCAGCCCGGCCATCGCCGGCGGCTCTTAGTCTGATTCGGAATAGCCGAGGGCGAATGCCGCCTCGAGGTCGTGCCGCGAATACGTGCGAAACGCGATGTGGGTCTCGGTATGGGTCACGCCGGGCACTTTGTTCAGGCGGCCGGGAATGACGTCGCCGAGTTCCTCGTGCCCGCGGACCCGGACCATCGCCACGAGATCGAACTCACCGGTCACCGAGTAAACCTCGCTGACCTCGGGAATCTGGGCAATTGTCTCGGCCGTCTCGGGAATGCGCGCCACGTCGGCCTTCACCAGAACGATTGCGGTGACCACTTGCGCCTCCTCGGCCGTCCCGGGCGCAGGCGCCCCCGGCTGTGGCCGTAGCGTACCGCCTGCCAGGCAGCCGCACCCCGTCTCGCCGGCCTGCCTCGCGCTGTGTCATCCCGGGCCGGTGCCGGGCCAGGCGGCGCGGGCTGCTAGGCGGCGCTGAGCTCGGCCAGCGTCCGCACTCCCGCTGCGGTGAGCCTGCGCAGCAGTGCCTGCAGTATCTCGGCGGTTGCCTTGGCGTCAGGCAGCGCCCGGTGGCACGGCAGCGTCTGCGCCCCGAAGAAGTCCGCGAGCGTCCGGAGCTTGCAGTCGGGTACTTCTCCCGCGCCGAGCACGAGGCGGGCGAGCGTCACGGTGTCAAGCACCGGAAACGCCGGCCAGGCCAGGCCGGATGCCGCGCTGGCCGCGGTGAGGAAACCGATGTCGAATGCGGCATTGTGCGCGGTCAGGACGCAGCCCTGGGCGAACGCGAGGAACCGGGGCAGCGCGGCGCCGATCGCCGGCGCCCGCGCGACCATCGCGTCGGTGATCCCGGTCAGCGCGGTGATGTCAGCCGGGATCGGGCGGCCCGGGTTGACCAGCGCGCAGAACTCGGAGCGCACCTGGCCGCCGCTGACCCGGACCGCGCCGATCTCGGTGATGCTCGCCTGGTCGGGCAGCCAGCCGGTGGTCTCGACATCGACGATGGCGAACTCGAGGTCGGTGAGCGGCTGGCGGAGCCCGGCCAGCGGGTGGCTGAGCCCGGCAGGCTCAGCCGGCCGGGCAGGCCCGCCGGGCGCTAGGGCCGGCTCGCCGGGCGGCACGGCCATCCCGGCGGACGCGGCAAGCACACCGGGCGGCAAGGCTGCCGTTCCGGCCGTCCCGGCCAGCGCGCCAGGCGGCAGGATCGGCCCGGCGGCAGGGCGCAGCACCTTCTCTGCAGTCACATGTTCACCGTAGGACGGGCCACTGACAGTCCGGCCAAGGCGCGCCGCCGCGATCTGGGCCCGGCCGCGGCATAGTAGCGGCACTGACTATCAGCGGGGCACGGCCGGCCTGCTCCGGGGGCGGCTGGCGGTTTACCCGGCCCGCGCTGCCATTCCGGCCGCGCGGCTCTCGACCGGCCAGCGAAAGTGCCTCGTGTTACGGGTTCGTTATTCTCTTGCGTTGGTCAAGAAGGCGGGCGAGAGTGAGCGTTTCGGTTGAATCTGCCGGCTGATCTTCACTAGTGTCAGGCTCCGAGCCGCATCGCTCAGCAGTCGCCAGGTCGGCGACGGCGATCGGCCCGCCGCCGAGTTTCCGCGCAGGCGCGGTGCGCAAGCACGGGAAACCGGGGAACCACCGGATGATCGCCGGGCTCGCTGCCCGGGCATCTCCAGGGGTGAATCGGCCAGGGGCCTCGTCCGGGTCTGGCCGTAGGGCGTCCTTCCACAGCCCGAACCCGTCAGCTCACCCGGTAGGCGGTCAGTGGGAGAAGGAGCGTGTCACATAAGTGGGTACGCGACCATTCGTTAGCACCACCCTGAGACGCTGCGCAGCGGTCACGACAGCCGGGATACTCACGGTCGGCGTGGTCATCTCGGCCGCCGGCCTGGCCGGCGCGGCATCCCAGCCGACGGTCAGCCAGGTGCAGGCAAAGCTCCGCCAGCTGAACACCAAGGCCGAGAAGCTCGACCAGCGCTACAACCAGGTCCAGCAGGAGCTGGCCTCGGCCAACCAGCGGCTGAAGCTGGTGAACAGCGAGGCAGCCAGGTACCTCAAGCGGTTCCGGTCAATGCGCACGGAGATCGCCAGGATCGCCGCGCAGGCGTATGAGAACGGCAACATGACGTCGGTGGCGGCGATGCTGACCTCCGGCGACGCGCAGCAGATCCTCGACCAGTCATCGATCCTGCTCGAATTGTCCTCGGACAACAGCGCCGAGATGAGCCAGTTCATCTCGGCGGCCCGCCAGCTCGAAGGCGCGCAGCAGGCCGCTAAGCGCGCCAAGACCGCCATCGTCGCGCTGCGCAACAACCTCGCCAGCCAGAAGAAGGCAAATCAGAAGCTGATCGGGCAGCAGCAGGCGCTGCTCGCGCAGCTGACCCCGGCGCAGCAGCAGGGCGTCGGCCCCGGCGGCAGCGCCGGCGGCGGCACCGGCGGCGGCGGTGGCGGCACGACTCACTACAAGGGCCCGACCGGCACGCAGGCGGACAAGGCTGTCGCGTTCGCCTACGCGCAGCTCGGCAAGCCTTACGTGTTCGGCGCATCCGGGCCGGACTCCTTCGACTGCTCGGGGCTGACCATGGCCTCCTGGGCCGCCGCCGGGGTGTCGATCCCGCGGACCAGCTTCGAGCAGTGGGACTCGCTGCCGCACGTGCCGGAATCCCAGATGCAGCCCGGTGACATCCTCGTCTTCAACGGCGCCGGGCATGTCGGGATCTACGTCGGCGGCGGCATGCTGATCGATGCGCCGCACACCGGCGCCTTTGTCGAGAAGGTCGCGCTGAGCGGCTGGTATCAGTCACAGCCTGGACGGCGTCGTCCGGCCCTGACCCAGGGCGCCTCCGGCCGTGCTCCTTGCTGCGGCCCGAGGCGGCGCCGCTCCCGGACGGCGAGACACCGGCGGTCCGGGGAGCCAGCGACTGGCTCCCCGGGCCGCCCGTGGCCGGCGCGGCCGGGGCAACCGTGCCACCCGGCCGCTAGGATCACCGGCACGGGAGCGCGATGCCGAATGTCTTGATCGTCACCAACGACTTCCCGCCGCGCCGCGGCGGCATTCAGTCGTTCGTGCACGCGCTCGCCAGCAGGCTGCCGGCCGGCCAGGTGACGGTCTACGCGCCCGCCTGGGACGGCGCCGCCGAGTTCGACGCACGGCAGCCTTTCCCGGTAATCCGGCACCCGGGCTCGCTGATGCTGCCGGTGCCTGCTGTTGCCCGCCGGGCGGCCGGAATCCTGGCCGAGCATGGCTGCGACACCGTGCTGTTCGGCGCCGCGGCGCCGCTCGGGCTGCTCGCGCCCGCGCTGCGCCGGGCGGGTGCCCGGCGGATCGTGGCGATCACCCACGGACATGAGGCGGGCTGGGCCGCGCTGCCCGGTGCCCGGTCCCTGCTGCGCAGGATCGGCGATCAGGTCGACGTCATGACCTACCTCGGCGAGTACTTCCGGGCGCGGCTCGCCAGGGCACTCTCCCCGCAGGCCGCCGGGCGGATGGTCCGGCTGGCGCCGGGAGTGGACACGACGGCCTTCCGGCCCGGGGCCGGCGGCGCCGCGATGCGGCGCCGGCTGGGGCTGGCCGGCCGCCCGTCGTGCTCTGCGTCTCGCGGATGGTGCCGCGCAAGGGCCAGGACACCCTGCTCCGCGCGTGGCCGCAGGTCCTGGCCGCAGCCAGGCAGCGCGGGCAGGCCCGGTGCTGCTGCTGGTCGGCGACGGTCCCTACCGGGCCGAGCTCGGCCGGCTGGCCCGGCGGCTCGGGGTGACGGACTCGGTCATCTTCGCCGGGCCGGTCTCGTGGGCTGAGCTGCCCGCCTACTACGACGCCGCTGACATGTTCGCGATGCCGTGCCGTACCCGGCGGCACGGCCTTGACGTCGAAGGGCTCGGCATTGTCTACCTGGAGGCGTCCGCGGCCGGCCTGCCGGTCATCGGCGGCGACTCCGGCGGCGCGCCGGACGCCATCGCGGCCCGGCGAGTCGGGCTACGTCGTGCCGGGCGGCGACGTGACGGCGGTGGCCGGCCGGCTGACCCAGCTGCTTGGCGACCCGGCGGCCGCCGCGGCGATGGGGGAGAAGGGGCATGGCCTGGGTGGACAGGGAATGGCGCTGGGAACTCGTCGCGCGGCGGCTGCAGCGGATCCTGGCCGGCTGACTCGGCCGGGCTAGCGGTACAGGGCGTCGATGTCGGCGGAGAAATCGCCAGCCACCACGGTTCTGCGGACCTTCAGCGACGGGGTGAGATGCCCGGTCTGCTCGGTGAAGTCCGAGCGGAGGATCCTGAACCGCCGGATCGCCTCGGCCCTGGAGACCGCCTTGTTGGCATCGTCCACGGCCGCCTGGATCTCCGCGACGAGCTCCGGGTCGTCGGCGAGTTCCGGCGAGAGACGCGCTGGCCGGCCTGCCGTGCCGCTCTTTCCAGAAGCCGAGCGCGTCCGGGTCGATGGTCACCAGGCAGGCGATGTAAGGGCGGCCGTCGCCGACCACCATGCAGTGGCTGACCAGCGGGTGCGCGCGGAGCCTGTCCTCGAGCACGGCCGGCGCCACGTTCTTGCCGCCGGCGGTGACGATCAGCTCCTTCTTCCTGCCGGTGACCCGCAGGAAGCCCTCGTCATCGAGATCGCCGATGTCCCCGGTATGCAGCCAGCCGGCCTCGTCAAGCACGCCGGCGGTCGCCTCCGGGTCACGCCAGTAGCCGGCGAAGACGTTCGGCCCGCTCACCAGGATCTCGCCGTCGTCGGCGATCCGGACGCTGACGCCGGGCAGCGGCATGCCGACGGTCCCGATCTTGTTGCGGGTCGGCTTGTTCACGGTGGCGGCCGCCGACGTCTCGGTGAGCCCGTAGCCCTCGAGCACCGTCATGCCCGCGCCGCGGAAGAAGTGGCCGAGCCGGTCGCCGAGCGGCGCGCCGCCGGAGACCGCGTACTGCACCTTGCCGCCGACCGCCGCGCGCAGCTTCGAGTAAACGAGCCGGTCGAAGAGCGCGTGCCGCAGCCGCAGCCGGCGGCCGTTGCGCGCCGAGCCGTTGGCCGCGGCGTCATGGCCTGCGGACCTGCTCCAGGCGACGGCCGTCTCCGCCGCCGCGCTGAAGATCATGCTCTTGGCCCGGCTCGCCGCCGCTTGCTGCTGCGCGCTGTTGTACACCTTCTCGAATACCCGCGGCACGGCGAGCAGGAAGGTGGGCTGGAACTCCGGCAATCCCTGGGCCAGCGTGCTCGCGTCCGGCCAGTGGCCCAGGACGACTCCTGCCTCCAGGCAGCCGACCTGGATCACCCTGGCGAAGGAGTGCGCGAGGGGCAGGAAGAGCATGGTCGAGCTGCCGACCATCTCGAAGACCTCGCAGAGCGGTCCCGCGACGGCGTTGCGCACGTCGGCGAGCAAGTTGCCGTGCGTGAGCTCGCATCCCTTCGGCCGGCCGGTCGTGCCGGACGTGTAGATGATCGTCGCGGTGTCGGCGGCGCCCCGCCGGGTCCGGCGCCGCCGCAGCTCGTCGTCGGTCACCCGCGCGCCGCCTGCCGTCAGCGCGCCGAGGTCGCCAATCTGGAAGATGCCGCGGTCCAGGTCAGGGAGCCTGTCCTGGAAGCCGCTGATGACCCCGGCGTGGTCAGCCGTCTCGGCGAATACGGCACGCGCGGCCGAATTGCCGAGTATCCACTCGACCTGGTCGGCCGACGAGGTCTCGTAGACCGGTACGGTGACCGCGCCCGCCGCCCAGATCGCGTAGTCGATCAGCGTCCACTCATAACGCGTACGGGACAGCAGGGCGACCCGGTCGCCCGGCTCGATGCCGGCGCCGATGATTCCCCGGGCCAGCGCGGCCACCTCGTCCCGGAACGTGCTCGCGGTCACGTCCTGCCAGTGCCCGGAGCCTGCCCGCTTGCGCAGCATGACGGCGGCCGGCTCCTTATCGCCGCGGGTGAAGACGACGTCGGTGAGGCTGGCCGATTCCGGCACGTCCGCCAGGGCGGGAGCACTGTAGGCGCGCAATGGTTCTCCTCGGCAGGCTGCCGCGTTCTGCGGGTCTCCCTGGACGGTACCGTGCCGGATGCGGCCGGCCCAGGGCGGGCACGGGACGCTGGCGCGGGCTCCAGCCCGGCCGCCGCCGCGGCACCAGCCCGTCAGGTCGCTGCACCTAGGCTGGTGATCGTGCGGGTTCACGTGGTCAGCGACGTGCACGGCAGGACCGATGGGCTGGCCGCGGCCGCCGCGGCGCCGACGCGCTGATCTGCCTCGGGCGACCTGCTGCTCTTCATCGACTACGCCGATCACCGGCGGGGCATCTTCGCTGACCTGTTCGGCGCGGAGGCCGCCAGGGAGTTCATCGCGCTGCGGACGGCGCAGCGATTCGACGCGGCCAGGGCGATGTCGGCCCGGCTGTGGGCCGGGCTGGACGGCGAGCCGGCCTGGCATCTCGAGGCGGCGGCATCGCGGCAGTATGCGGAGCTGTTCGCGGCCATGCCGACGCCCTGCTACCTGACCTACGGCAACGTCGACATCCCGGGCATGTGGGCCGCGCACCTGCGGCCCGGCCAGCATGTGCTTGACGGCGAGCGGACCGAGCTCGGCGGCTGGTCGTTCGGCTTCGTCGGCGGCGGGCTGCGCACGCGGTACCGGACGCCCAACGAGCTCGACGACGAGGCCTACGCGGCGAAGGTGGCGGCCGTCGGCGCGGTCGACGTGCTGTGCGCGCACATCCCGCCGGCCATCCCGGAGTTGCTCTTCGACACGGTAGCGCGGCGGATGGAACGTGGCAGCGAAGCGCTGCTTGACGCCGTCCGGCAGACTCAGCCGCGGTACCTGCTGTTCGGCCACGTGCACCAGCCGCTGGCAGGCCGCCTGCGGATCGGCCGGACCGAGTGCATCAACGTCGGCCATTTCCGGGCTACCGGAAGGCCGTACGTCCTGGACTGGCCGCACGGGCCAGCCCGATAGCGCCGCGGCGGTGCGTTCTGGTCGGGCAGCGCCGGTCTGGCGGTACGCTCCGAGCATGGCGGACAGTACTACATCGAGCATCGCCGTCGGGGTGCCGAGGGCGTCCGTGATGGCCGTCATCGCTGACTTCGCCGCCTACCCGGAATGGGCAGACGGAGTGCGCGCCACCGAGATAGTCGAGCAGGCCGACGACGGGCGGGCGCGCAGGGTGCGTTTCACGCTGGATGCCGGGATAATCAAGGACAGGTTCGTGCTCCGCTACAAGTGGGACGGCGACGCGCAGGTCAGGTGGGACATCGATCCGGCCGAGCCCGGGTCGATGATCTCCGAGCTGTCCGGCGGCTACCTGCTCGCCGACCGGGGCAGCGGCACCGAGGTCACCTACGACCTCACTATCGGGCTCCGGATCCCGATGATCGGGATGCTCAAACGGAGAGCAGAGAAGATGATCATAGACACCGCCCTGAAAGGCCTCAGAACACGGGCCGAGAACGGGGGAGGCGCGACGTGAGCCAGGAATCGCGGCAGCGGGGCAACGACCCGATCGGCGACTTCCAGCGCTGGCTGATGAAATCCGGCGCCCGCAGCTTCAGCCGGGACGTACGCGGCAACATCCGCAAGACGTTCGGCTACGGTGACGCCGGCGCCGGCGACGTCTGGGAAAGCGCAACGAACGAGGAGCCGGGCGGGGAGCCGCCGGAGTGCGAATGGTGCCCGCTGTGCCGGGCCGCCCGCAAGTTCAAGGACTCGGGCCCCGGCCTGGGCGCACATCTGTCCAGCGCCGGGGACCTCTTTGCCACGGTGGTCCAGGATGCGGTAGACGCGTTCGAGACGGTGCTCTCGGCCAAGCCCGGTCCCGGCGCGCCGCCAGCCGGGACGGACTCCGGCGGGCCGGCCGATAAGGCCGGCCCGGCGTCGCCGGGTGCCGTGCGCATCCGGGTCCTGACGGCCGTGACGGACGTGCCGCCTGCCGATGCCGACGATGAGCCCGCCCCGGTGGACGCCGGGCCGGCTGCTGCGGACGAGCCCGCCCCGGTGGACGCCGGGCCGGCTGCTGCGGACGGGCCTGTAGCGGCGGACGCCGGGCCGGCTGCTGCGGACGGGCCTGCGGCGGCGGACGCCGGCCCGGCGTCGCCCGGCCAGGAAAAGCCAGCAGGGATGGGAGAGAGCCAGGAAAGGCAGGTCCGTGGCCCTGACGATCGGGGTTGACGTCGGGGGCACGAAAGTCGCCGCTGGCGTAGTCGATGAGCAGGGCAGGATCGTCGCGAAGCTGAAGCGGTCGACCCCTGCGGCGAGCCCGGAGCAGACGGCAGATGTGATCGGCGAGGCCGTGCTTGAACTGCTCCGGCACTACCAGGCCGAGGCCGTCGGCCTGGGCGCGGCCGGCTTTGTCGATGAGGCCAGGGCCACCGTGCTGTTCGCGCCGAACCTCGCCTGGCGGGACGAGCCGGTCAAGAAGAAGGTCGAGGACCGGGTCGGGCTCCCGGTGATCGTCGAGAACGACGCGAACGCCACCGCCTGGGCGGAGACCATTTTCGGCGCTGCCCGCGGGCACGAGCACGTCGTGCTCGTCACGGTCGGCACCGGCATCGGCGCGGGGATCGTCGTCAACGGCGAGCTCTACCGCGGCAGGTGGGGAGTCGGCGGCGAGCCAGGGCACTACCGGGTGGTGCCCGACGGGCGGCTGTGCGGCTGCGGCAACCGCGGCTGCTGGGAACAGTACGCGAGCGGGAACGCGCTGGTCGCCGAGGCGCGCGAGTTCGCGGCGCGGGCACGAGGCGGAGCCGCCCGGCTGCTGCAGCTTGGCGGCGGCGTACCGGAGGGGATCACCGGGCCCGCGATCACGCGGGCGGCCCGCGAGGGTGATCCGGGGGCGCTGCGCTGCTTCGACATCGTCGGCGGCTGGCTGGGCCACGGGCTGGCCGACCTGGCCGCGATTCTCGATCCCGGCTGCTTCGTGATCGGCGGCGGCGTGTCCGAGGCCGGCGACCTGCTGGTCGGGCCCGCGCGGGCGGCGTTCAAGAGCGCCCTCACCGGCGGGACATACCGCCCGCTCGCCGAGATCAGGCTCGCCGAGCTTGGCCCGGACGCCGGGCTGGTCGGGGCGGCGGATCTGGCCCGCAGGGGTTAGCCGGGAAGGCCTTCCGCAGCCCGCCCGGCTGGCCCCGCGCCTCCCGTTAAAAATCGGTCTTCAGCAAGACCCTGGCGGCTGCCGCATCCCGGTGGCCGCCCGGTCAGCCTGGCCGGGCGCTGCTGGCCGGCCCGGGGAGTGCGGGTGCCGCTAAAGGACCGCGCCGCCGTCGGGTCCCGAGCCGCGGGACGGCTTGTCGCCCATCCGGATGACGAGGACGGCGAAACCGCCGACGAATGCAGCAACGGCGCCGAACGTTGCCCAGCCGGGCAGCGCCCAGCCCGCCGATGTCGCCACAAGCAGGTAGGCCGGCCCGCCGAAGAGGCCAGCCCAGGCCCCCTTGGCTACCGGGTCAAGCGCGGGAAGCGGCGGTGCCGGGGGCGGGACGAAGTGCTCGTCCGTCCTCGTCGCCGGCCGCGGGCAGCCCGGCCGGGATCGCGGGCTTGATGACCCGGGCCCGATCCGGGATCGCCCGCTCTGCCGAGCCTGCCTGGCCGGCGGCTGACGGCCCGGGCTGGCCGAGAGCTGAGGGCCCCGGCTGGCCTGCCGCGGGCGCATCGCCGTCGTCGCCGCCATCGGCAGCGCCCGGATCCAGGCTGACGGCCGGTGCCGCGCCGGCGCCTTCACCAGCCCCTTCGCCCGGGCTCTGCTCCTGGCAGCGCCCGTGCTCGCCGCGGCGCCCGTGCTTCCGGCCGTACCGGAGCCGTCGGCTGCGCCAGATCCGCCGGCCGTACCGGAGCCGTCGGCTGCGCCGGCGTCTTCGCCCTCGCCTTCGCCCGCGGCCGCCTGGCGGCCAGCTTCGGTACCGGCGCCGGTTCCGGCATCGGCATCGGCACCGGTGCCGCCGCCGGCGGCGGCTGGCTGGCTGCCCGCATCCTGGCAGGTCCTCGCGCTCCGGCCACGGCGGAGCCGTGCCGTCCGGCGCGGCCGGGCTCGTCGAACCGCGCGACAAGGTCACGCCAGGCCGCGTCCTCGCCGCTCATGTCCTCCGCGCGTTCCCGCTCTGCCAACCCCCTATTCCTTCCCCGCTCGGCTGTGCATCCGGATGAACTCCAGGCTGCCAGTGAAGATGGCCTGGGCGTCGTTGTCCAGAGTTGCGACGTGAAAGCTGTTTTCGCACTCTCGCACGGTGAGCTGCTGCGGCGGCAGCGCCTGCCCGCAGCAGGCTGATGCTGGCCGGGCCGACCACATGATCCTCGGTGCTGTGATAGACGAGCACCGGCTGCGTGATGTCCCCGAGGCCGGTCCCTGGTAATCCGCCACAGCCCGGGCAGGGTGGCCGCCGCCCGCACCGGTACCCGGTCGTAACCGAGCTCGGTGACGCCTTCCTTCTTGATGTCGCTGGCGATGCCCTTGAGCGACGGCACGATCAGCTTCAGCACGGGAGCGAGGGCGAACAGCCTCGTGTCGGCGGTCACCGACGGGTTCACCAGCACCAGCCCGCTGATCGCGGGGCCGTGCACCTCGGCCAGCCGCAGCGCCAGGCAGCCGCCCATCGACAGGCCCATCACGAAGATCTGGTCGGAGCCGCCGCGCAGTTCCTCGAAGGCGCGGTTGACCTCTGCGTACCAGTCTTCCCAGCGGGTCCTGGCCATCTCCTGCCAGATCGTGCCGTGACCAGGCAGCCGGGGCAGCGAGACGCTCAGGCCCGCATCGGCCAGGTACTGCGCCCACGGCACGCAGCGAATGAGGGCTGCCAGTGAAACCGTGGCAGAGCAGCACGCCGGTGCTGGTCCCGGCGTGGCTGAACGGCTCGGCGCCGGGCAACACTGGCATGGGCAGGAGGTCCTCTCCGGGCGATACTGCGTCAACTCGATCGTCGCACGCGCTCCCGCCGCGCCGTAACCCATGGCGCGCCGGCAACTCGCGGCTCTCGGCTGGGCCTGGGCCATCACGCGCCGCTCCGCTCGCACCGTCCCCATTGGCGCCGCGACGTGCGACCATGTGAGCGTGTTCTACTGGCTGGTTAAGGCGATACTCGGGCCGATCCTGCGGGTGGTGTTCCGCCCGTGGGCGGACGGCACGCAGAACGTCCCCCGGGAGGGGCCGGCGATCATCGCCAGCAACCACCTGTCGTTCTCCGATCATTTCTTCGCGCCGCTGCCGATCCCGCGCAAGGTCGTCTTTCTCGCGAAGTCCGAGTACTTCACCGGCCGCGGCCTCAAAGGCATGTTCAGCCGGGCCTTCTTCACCGGCGTCGGCCAGATCCCGGTGGACCGGTCCGGCGGCGCGGCGAGCGAGCGGGCGCTGCGCACCGGCCTGCGGGTGCTGGCGAACGGTCACGTGCTCGGCATCTACCCCGAGGGCACGCGGACCCCGGACGGCAGGCTCTACCGGGGCAAGACCGGGGTGGCCAGGCTGGCGCTGGAGGCCAGGGCGCCGGTCATCCCGTGCGCGATGGTGGGCACGTTCGAGTTCCAGCCGCCGGGAAAGCTCAGGCCGCGGCTGGCATACGCCCCGGGGTGCGGTTCGGCAAGCCGCTGGACTTCTCCCGCTACTACGGTCTGGAAGAGGACCGGATCGTGCTCAGGGCGATGACCGACGAGATCATGTACGCGATCATGAAGCTCTCCGGCCAGGAATACGTGGACAAGTACGCGCAGCGGTCGAAGACACGGCTGCCGGTCGTCGGCCGGGTCCGCGGCCGGGCCGGTGAGAACGGCGCTGCCCCGGACCAGGCCGATGGCGCTGGCACGGATAGCGCTGGCACCGATAGCGCTGGCACGAAGGGCGCTGGCACGAAGGGCGCTGGGGCGGACGGTGCTAGTCCGGACGGCGCTGGCGCGGCCGATGGTGCCAGCGCCGGGCACGCGGACGGCACCGGTGACGGGACCCGCCCGGCTGCGCGTCCACCGGCCGGGCGGCCGAGCCTGACGAGGTAACCGCGCCGGACTAACTGCGGGCATTCCGTTCTGGTGAATGGGGATGTGGTGTCGCCCTGGCGACACCACATCCCCATTCACGGCGGGGTTCGACGGCGAGGATGTCGGTGCCTGCTGCCACCCTGCAGGCGTGACTGACCGGAGAGAATTCGACGCGGCGACGCTGAGGCGGGCTCTCGCCGGGCAGTACGGCGTCATCTCGCGGGATCAGGCATTAGCGTCCGGCCTGACCAAGAGCACTCTGCGGCACCGAATCCGGGCCGGGGGCCCATGGCAGCGGATCCTGCCCGGCATGTACCTGGCCACGACCGGCAGCGCGACCGCCGACCAGCGTGACATGGCCGCATTGCTCTACGGCGGGCCGGGGAGCGTGATCACCGCGGCCGCGGCGCTGCGCCGCCTCGGTCTGCCCGGCCCGAGTACCCGAGTCGTTGACGTGCTTGTGCCCGCTGCGAGAAACCGTGAGGACATCGATTTCGTCCGGATCCAACGGACGACCAGGCTCCCGGCGGCGTATCTCAGCGGCTGCGTGAGCTTCGCCGGGCCGGCCAGGGCGGTAGCCGACGCGGCGCGCGGCCTGCCGGCCCTGCCTGCCGTCCGGGCCATCGTCGCTAGCGCGGTACAGCGTAATCGCTGCACGGTTGAGCAACTGGTGGACGAGCTCACGAACGGCTCGGTCCGCGGGTCGGCGTTACTTCGGTTAGCGCAGCCGAGGTCACTGAGGGAGTCAGATCCGCTGCCGAGGCAGATTTCCGTGCCCTGCTGATCCGGGCCAGGCTTCCGTTGCCGATGTTCAATGCCCGGCTTTTCAGCGGCGAGATGCTGCTGGCCGTGCCGGACGCCTGGTGGCCTGACGCCGGGCTCGCGGCCGAGGTGGACTCGCGCGAGTGGCACCTCTCGCCCGCGGACTGGGAACGTACCATGCGCCGGCACGCCAGGATGGGTGCGCACGGCATCGTGGTGCTGCACTTCACCCCGCGGCAGATCAGGTTCGAGCCGGCCATGGTCACGGGGGCGATCAAGGCGGCGCTGGCGAACGCGCGCGCCAAGCCGGCCGGGATCAGGACGCCGCCACCGCTCCCGTGACGGCGGCCGGCCGTCCGCCCGTGACGGCAGCCGGCTGGGCTACCTAGCCCAGCCCTTGGTGCGCTCGACCGCGGATCGCCAGCGCGCGTGGGCGTCCTCGTCCCTGGCGCCGGGGGCGAAGCGCCGGTCAAGCTGCCAGCTGGCGGCCAGCTCCGCGGGCGATGACCAGATCCCGGTGCCGAGGCCGGCCAGGAACGCGGCGCCAAGTGCCGTCGTCTCCGCCACCACTGGCCGCTCCACCGGAACCTGCAGCTGGTCAGCCTGGAGCTGCATCAGCAGGTCGTTGGCGCTCGCGCCGCCGTCGACCCGGAGAGCCGAGCCGAGCCCGGCTTCGACGGAAGCCGAGCCGAGCCCGACCTCCGCGGCCATCAGGTCGGCCACGTCCCGGACCTCGAAGGCGATCGCCTCCAGCGTCGCCCGGACCAGGTGCGCCCGCGTCGTCCCCCTGGTCAGGCCGAACATCGCCCCGCGCGCCTCCGGGTCCCAGTCCGGGGCGCCGAGCCCGGTCAGCGCGGGAACGAACACCACGCCGCCGGAGTCGGGCACGGTCCGCGCCAGTGCCTCGCTCTGCGCCGCGTTGTCGAGCAGGCCGAGCCCGTCTCGCAGCCACTGAACGGCCGCCCCGGTCACGAACACCGAACCCTCAAGCGCGTAGCTGAGCGCGCCGTCGGAGTCCATCCACGCCACCGTGGTCAGCAGCCCGCCGGCTGACCGGACGATGGAGTGGCCGGTTGCGGACAGCACGAACGAGCCGGTGCCGTACGTGCATTTAGTGTCCCCCGGCGCGAAGCATGCCTGGCCGAATAGTGCCGCCTGCTGGTCGCCGGCCAGGCCGGCCACCGGCAGCGACAGACCGTGAAACGCGGCCGGGTCGGTGTGCCCGGCGACGCCCGACGAAGGGACTACCTCGGGCAGCGCGTGCGGCGGCACGGCGAACAGGTCGCAGAGCTCCGCCGACCATTGCCCGGCCTCGATATCGAAAAGCAGGGTGCGGGACGCATTCGAGGCGTCGGTGACGTGCCGGCGCCCGCCGGTAAGCCGGGCGATCAGGTAAGAGTCCACGGTGCCGACGACGACCGACCGGTCCAGCACCCCGGCCCAGGTCGCCGGGTCGTTCTCTGCCAGCCAGGTCAGCTTGGTGGCGGTGAAGTAAGGGTCGAGGCGGAGCCCGGTCAGCGCAGCGACCCGCTCCTCGTGACCGAGTTCGCGCAGCCTGGCGCAGATGCCCGAGGTCCTGCGGTCCTGCCAGACGATCGCGCGCCGCGGTGCCGCGAGCGTGGCCCGGTCCCACAGCACGGCAGTCTCCCGCTGGTTGGTCACGCCGACGCAGGCAACCGGCCCGGTTTCCGGCCCGGCCCTGGCCAGCGCCTGGCCGCAGGCCGAGAGCGTCGCCTGCCAGATGCTCTCCGGCAGGTGCTCGACCCATCCTGGCTCGGGATAATATTGCCGGAATTCTGCGTACCCGCGGCTTGCCACGGTGCCGTCAGCGGTGACGATCAGCGCGGTGACGCCAGTCGTTCCCGCATCAATCGCGAGGACAGTCATGGGGACTAGTGTGGCGGGCGAGAGAACACGAAAGGGAGCACCATGCGAGTCGGAGTCCTCACCGGCGGAGGCGACTGCCCCGGCCTGAACGCAGTAATCCGCGCTATCGTCCGGCGGGGGGTTACCGAGTTCGGCTATGAGTTCATCGGCTTCCGCGACGGCTGGCGCGGCCCGCTTGACGGCGACACGGTCCCGCTTGACGTGCAGGCCGTCCGCGGCATCCTGCCGCGCGGCGGTACTATCCTCGGCTCATCGCGGACGAATCCGCTTGCCGACAGCGCCGCCAGCGGCGGCGTCTCCGGCGTGCAGCGGATCTCCGCCAACCTGGAAAGCCTGGGCGTCGATGCGCTGATCGCCATCGGCGGCGAGGACACCCTCGGGGTCGCGACCCGGCTGCACGAGGAGGGCGTCAAGGTCATCGGGGTGCCCAAGACGATCGACAACGACCTCAACGCGACCGACTACACGTTCGGGTTCGACACCGCCGTGAACATCGCGATGGAGGCCATCGACCGGCTGCACACCACGGCGGAGAGCCATCATCGGGCGCTGATCGTCGAGGTCATGGGCCGGCACGCCGGCTGGATCGCGCTGCACGCCGGGATGGCCGGCGGCGCCAACGTCATCCTGATCCCGGAGCGGCAGTTCGACATCGAGAAGGTCTGCGCGTACGTGGAGCACCGGTTCCAGACGCGGTACGCCCCGATCGTCGTGGTGGCCGAGGGCGCCAAGCCCGTCGCGGGTGACGCGGCGGCGGGCGAGCAGGAACTTGATGCGTTCGGCCACGTGCAGCTAGCCCGTCGCGGCATCGGCCAGATGCTCGCGGACGAGATCGAGAAGCGCACCGGCAAGGAGGCTCGCTGCACGGTACTCGGGCACGTCCAGCGCGGCGGTACGCCGACCGCGTTCGACCGGGTGCTGGCCACCCGCTTCGGCCTGCAGGCAATCGGCGCCGTGCACGACGGCGATTTCGGCGTGATGGTAGCGCTGCGCGGCGCCGAGATCGTCCGCGTGCCGCTGGCCGACGCGACCAGCGAGCTGAAGACCGTGCCGGCCGAGCGGTATGAGGAGACCGAGGTGCTGTTCGGCTGAGCCCGCCAGCCCGGCGCGCTGCTCCCGGCCGGCCGTGGCCGCCAGGATAGAGCTTGCTACACCGAGCCTCCCGGGCCCGGCTAGCTGGCAGACTAGGGGAATGCCGGTCTTGCCCCTAGCTGATCACGTCACGCCGCAGTCGGCGCTGGCCGCCGCCGAGCCGTGCGTGCTGCTCAAGCTGGGCGAAATCGTGCTCAAGGGCAAGAACAGGCAGCGGTTCGAGCGGCTCTTGCATGAAAACATCAGGCACGCGGTAGCCGACCTCGGCATCCCGCTCCGGCTCTGGCAGCGGGACGGCGTGATCGTGCTGACCATCGCCGGCGGGCGGCCGGGATCCCGGCCAGCCGGGCGCCGGCCGAAGCTGCCAGCGGGCTCGCCGAGCCGATGGCCGCGGAAGCGGCAGTGGACCTCATTGCCGACCGGATGAGCACCGTGATGGGCATCGTCCGGGTCTGCCGCGCCGTCCGGGTAGCCAAGGATCCCGAGGCGGCGATCAGCGCGGCTGTGCACCTCATGGCCGGCCTGGCCGGGCGCGTTCGCCGTCCGGGCCAGGCGCCGCGACAAGCGGTTCCCGGTCACGTCCGCCCAGCTCGTCCGGCTGATCGGCGCCCGGATCCAGCAGGAATACGGCTATCCGGTGAACCTGACCCGGCCGGACACGACGGTCTTCGTGGAGGTCGATCAGTCCGAGGTCTTCGTCTTCACCCACGGCAAGCCCGGCCAGGGCGGCCTGCCGGTGAGCATGAGCGGCCGCGGGCTGGTGCTGATGTCCGGCGGCATCGACTCCCCGGTGGCCGCCTACCGGATGATGCGCCGCGGGCTGCGCTGCACCTACCTGCACTTCTCCGGCATGCCGCTGACCGGCCCCGAGTCGGTGTACAAGGCGTACGGGCTGGTGCGCGAGCTGGACAAGTTCCAGGGCGGATCCCGGTTGTTCGTCGTCGCGTTCGGCAAGGCGCAGCAGCGGCTCGCCTCGTCCGGCGCCGGCCGCCTGCAGATCATGGCGCAGCGCCGGCTGATGCTGAAGACCGGCGAGGCGATGGCCCGGCGGTACCGCGCGGCCGCGCTGGTCACCGGCGACTCGCTGGGCCAGGTCAGCAGCCAGACGCTGACCAACATCACCGCCCTGGATGACGCCGTCGGCCTGCCGATCCTGCGGCCATTGATCGGCCTGGACAAGACGGAGATCATGGCGGAGGCGCGGCGCATCAGGACGCTCGGCATCTCCGAGCTGCCCGACCAGGACTGCTGCAGCCTGCTCACGCCGCGCCAGGTGGAAACCCGGGCCAGGATCGAGGACCTCCGCCGGATCGAGGCGCGCCTTGACGCCGACGACCTGGCCGAGGAGCTGGCCGCCGCCGCGCAGGAACACACCCCGGACCGGCACTGAATTTTCTTTTATTTACGGGAACCCCCCGCCCGGTCGCCGGCCCTGCGCCGGTCACCGGCCATGCTGAAGGTGACAAGCTCGCTTGCGGAGGTAGCAACGTGAAAATCGGCCTGCAGATCCCCGACTTCACCGGACCGGGCGCCGCCCGGCTCGGCGCCGACCTGGCGACCGTCGCCACGGCCGCCGACGATGCCGGGTTCGAGTTCATCGCGGTGATGGATCACTTCTTCCAGATCGGCGGCGTCGGCCCGCCGGAGCACGACATGCTCGAGGCCTACACCACGCTCGGCTACCTGGCCGGCCTGACGTCGCGGGCAAAGCTGATCACGCTCGTGACCGGTGCCGTCTACCGGCACCCGGGAATCCTGGCCAAGATCGTCAGCACCCTTGACGTGCTGTCCGGCGGCCGGGCCTGGCTCGGCATCGGCGCCGCCTGGAACGAGGAGGAGTCCAGGGGCCTGGGCATCCCGTTCCCGCCGGTGGCCGAGCGGTTCGAGCGGCTGGAGGAGACGCTGCAGATCTGCCTGCAGATGTGGCGCGGCGACGAGTCCCCGTACCGGGGCGCGCACTACCAGCTGGAGCGGCCGCTGAGCTATCCGAGGGCACTCTCCGCACCGCACCCGCCGATCATGATCGGCGGATCCGGCGAGCGTAAGACGCTGCGGTTCGTGGCCCGCTATGCCCAGGGGTGCAACTTGTTCCCCGGTCCTGACCTGGCCCGCAAGCTCGACGTGCTGCGGGCGCACTGTGACGCGGAGGGGCGCGACTACGACGAGATCCTCAAGACCTGCTACTTCATCTTCGATGTCGGCGCGAAGGGGGAGAAGGCAGCCGAGGTCGTCGACCAGCTCGGCAATCTCGCCGGGCTCGGCTTCCAGGCCGCCATCGGCCAGGTGGTGAACGTCTGGGACGTCACGCCGCTGGAGGTCATCGGCGCCGAGGTGATCCCGGCGGTATCCGCGCTCTGACGCACCCGGGCATCACCCGACGGCCATCGGCTGGGGTGCCGGGCTCAGCGTGCGGCCCATCAGGTGCGGCAGCGCGGACATCGCCGCTGCCAGTTCGCGGATGTCGGAGTCCACCAGGGCCTGGTCGCCGTCGCACATCGCGGCGGCGGGCTCCGGGTGCACATCCACGATGATCCCGTCCGCGCCGACCGCGATCGCGGCCCTGCTCAGCGGCAAGACCAGGTCCCGCCGCCCGCCGGAATGCGACGGATCCACGATCACCGGCAGGTGCGAGAGGCGCTGCGCGACCGGTACTGCGCTGATGTCCAGCGTGTTGCGGGTCGCCGTCTCGAAGGTCCGGATCCCGCGCTCGCACAGCACGATGTCAAGGTTGCCGCGCTGGGCGATGTACTCGGCTGCCATCAGCCACTCCTCGATGGTGGCGTTCATCCCGCGCTTCAGCAGCACCGGCTTCCCGGCCGACCCGACCGCCTGCAGCAGCGTGAAGTTCTGCATGCTGCGGGTACCGACCTGGAGCATGTCGGCGTAGGAGCAAACCAGGTCAACGCTGGCCGGGTCGATGACCTCGGTGACCACCGGCAGCCCGGTCTCGGCACGCACCTCGGCCAGGATGCGCAGCCCGGCCTCGCCAAGGCCCTGGAACGCGTACGGCGACGTGCGCGGCTTGAACGCGCCGCCGCGCAGCATCGACGCGCCAGCCGCCTTCGCCATCAGGGCCGACGCCAGGGTCTGCTCGGGGGTCTCTACCGTGCACGGCCCGGCGATGACCGTCACCGTTTCCGGCCCGATGGCAACGCCGCCGACGGTGATCACCGACCTGCTCCGGTGATGCTCCCTGCTGACCAGCTTGTACGGGACGGAGATCCGCACTACGTCGCCGACCCCGCCCCTGCTGCGCAGGTTCAGCGCGCCGAACTGGTCGATATCCCCGACCAGGCCGATGATCGTCCGGGAAACCCCCCGGCTCACGAACGCTTCCCCGCCCGCCGTGTGAACCAGGTCCACGATCGTGTCTACGTCTTCCTGCGTGGCCTCAGGGGCCATCACGACGACCATCTCATTGCTCCCGTCTCCGATAATGACGAAAGCCCCGGGCCTGCCGGCCCGGGGCTCTCCTTACGTCGCTCGCGTCAGTGCAGCATCTGGCGGGCGACCGTCCGAAAGCCGGGCCGGTAGCCATAAAAGAACCAGTACTGATGAAGCACGGGCGCAAGCTTAGCGCACGGTCCGCTGCCGCATGGTGACGGGCGCAGGATCGGCTGGAAACAGGAGGTGGCAAGATAGCCCCACTTGCTGGGTCGAGAGCCGGGACGTCGCGCCGCCGAGGGCGTCAGCGCGGGAAGGAGCAGGTCAGCCGGATGAGGCAGCCGAGGACAGGTGCACGCGCCGTCGACGCGGGTCATTCTGCGGGCGGCCCAGCGCGCCGTCGGCCCCGTCCGGCCGGAGTGCCTGCTCCAGCCGGGGCGCCTGCTCCAGCCGGGGCGCCTGCTCCGGCCGGGGCGCCTGCTCCGGCCGGGGCGCCTGCTCCGGCCGCCGCGCCGCCCAGGCTGGCCCCCGGCCGGCTGCCGCCCGGCCAGTACGTCCCGGCGAGCTGGCCAGTCCTGCACTACGGCCGGGTGCCCGCCTTCAGGCCGGACAGCTGGGATCTCCGGGTGGTCGGAGCCACCGAGAGCGGGCACGAGCAGCGGTGGGGATGGCCGGAGTTCGCGTCGCTGCCGCGCCGCCAGGTGATCGCGGACTTCCACTGCGTGACCAAGTTCAGCATCCCGGGCATCGCCTGGGAAGGCGTGCCCGCGGCCGCGATACTCCAGGCAATGCCGCCGGCGCCGACGGTCACCCATGTCATGGTGTGGGCCGACTTCGGGTACAGCGCCAACGTGCGCATCGCCGACTTCGCGGCCGATGAGACGATGCTCGCCACCGGCTGCAACGGAGCCGAGCTCACCCCAGAGCACGGCTACCCGGTCCGGCTGGTCGTGCCCGGCCTGTACGGCTGGAAGAGCGTCAAGTGGGTCAGGGCCGTGGAGTACCTGACCAGGGACAGGCGCGGATTCTGGGAGGAAAGGGGCTATCACAACACCGCCGACCCGTGGCGCGAGCAGCGGTACTCCTATCAGGAGCGGCCAGGCGAAGGACCGCCGCTGTGAGCTAGCCCGGCCCGGCGCCCGGCCAGCCTCGCCAGCTCCGTCAGCTGCCGTCCAGTGGTTCCGCGGTTCTGGTGCGGCGCGCCAAGGTGGTGGATCGCGCGATCGCTCACCTTGGGTGGTGGTGGATTGCGGGATTGCGCACCTTGCCGGTGTCCCCGTCCCGCAGCCCGCGGAGCGTCGCGACATCCTTCGCGTGGCCGTCCCGGCCGCCTGGGGTCTCGACGATGAACGGCACGCCCGCCGTGGCCGGATGACGCAGCAGGCAACCGAACGGGACCGTCCCGAGCTGCCCGGCTCCGACGTTCTCGTGACGGTCCCTGCGTGCTCCGCAGCCGTCTTTCGAGTCGTTCGCGTGCAGCAGCCGCAGCCGCCCTGGGCCGGCCACCGTCTCGACCTCGGCGAGCATCCGCGGCACCCCGCCCGGCGCGGCGAGGTCGTAGCCGGCCGCGGACAGGTGGCAGGTATCCAGGCATACCTTCGCCCGCGGATGGCGGTCCAGGGCATCGAGGTAAGGCCCGAGGTCGGCTATCACCGAGCACAGCATCTGACGCTGCCCGGCCATCGGCTCGAGCAGCAGGTCCGGAGCATCGTCACCGATTTCGTCGAGCAACGGCAGCAGGGTTTCCCTGACCTGGCACAATGCCGTTTCGCGGTCGGCGCCGACGGCGGATCCAGTGTGCACGACGACGCCGCTGGCCCCGATCCGCGCTCCCCGGGCAACGGAGTGCCGCAGCGCGCCGGCCGACAGTTCCCTGACCCGCTGGTCCGGCGAGCCGAGATTGATCAGGTACGGGGCGTGCACGAACACCGGGATCCCGGCCTGGTCGGTCGCTGCCCGCAGGATTGCATCCTGTTCGGGATCGCCCGGCTTGGGCGTCCAGCCCCGCGGGTTGGCCGCGAAGACCTGCATCGCCTCGGCCCCGACCGCGGCCAGGTACCTCAGTGCGCCGGCCGCCAGGCCGCCGGTCAGCGGCACGTGTGCGCCGATGGGCCGCCGGGCCGCGGGAGGCTCCCCGGCTACCGGAGGCCGCCGGGCTGCCGCGGGCTGGCGGGCTGCCGCTGGCTGCCGGGCTGCCGCGGGGCGCCGGGCTACGGGAGGCCGCCGAAACCGACGAAGATCGTGATCGTGCTGCCCTTCGGCGCCTGCCCGGTCGGGTTGTAGGCGAACACCCGGTGCCCCGGACCCACGTGGTCGACGGAGACATGGAAACCGGCCGACGTCAGCGCAGCGATCGCCTGGCCCACGTTCTGCCCCCGCACGCTGGGGATGCTGACAAGCTGCGGTCCCGCGGAGACCTGGATGGTAACGACCTCGCCGGCGGTGATGGGCGTGCCGGGCCTGGGCGACTGCCCGGTGATCGTCCCGGCTGGCTGGTCGCTGTTCTTATCCTGCTGCGGGTTCAGCTGGAACCCGTCCTGCTGTGCCTGCTGCTGGGCGGCGGACTGCTGCTGGCCGACCAGGTCGGGCAGCGGTATGCCGTCGCTCTGCACGATCGCCACTGGCTTGGTCTGCGGCCAGGAAAGCCCGGCGACGGGTTTGGTGCTGATCACGACGCCGAGCGGGATCGTCAGGGACGGCGCGCTTGTCACCTTGCCCGGCGACAGGCCCGCCCGCCTGAGCGCTGCCTCCGCGTCGGCAAGCTTCAGGCCGGTTACCGAAGGGACCCGGACCCGGACCGGGCCCAGCGACGGGACGAGCGTGACCAGGCTGCCGCGATGGGCACGCGCGCCGATCGCGGGTTCGGTGCGGATGACCTCGCCTCGCGGGATGGCGTTGCTGTGCACGCCGCGGCCGGTCCTGACCTTGAAGCCCAGGTTCTGCAACTCGGTCCGTGCGGTGGCCTTGGTCATGGTTCCCACCCGGGGGACCGTCACGAACTGGCCATCGGTTACCCACCAGGCCATCAGTCCCAGGACCAGCACGACCGCGACCGCGAGGGACAGGTAGGCAAGCCTGCGGCTGAATAGCCACCGCTGCAGCCCGGGTTCCCGGCGACGGCTATAGCCAGCCGGGCTGTGCACGCGGCCGGTGAGCGGCTGGTCATCGGCATCGGGGATAAGCGCGGCACCGGCGACGACGAGCGTGTGGTTCATGCCGTTGTCTGGTTCAGCCAGCCGCCCGGCTGGCACCGCTGGCAGGATCTCCACGGGCCGGTCCCGTCCGCGCCTGCCGTGCCTCCGCTCGTTGCGGCCGGCCGTGCCCGGCGGCGCGGCGGTGCCCGCGGCGGCTGGCCCGGGCAGGGACGACATCGACGGAACTGCCGAGTCGCCCGGGTGACCCGGCGTCGATGGTGACTGCAGCCAGGGGAACGACTCGCCGCCCTGGCCGGCCGCGCCGGGCAGTGTCGAGGGGCCGGCCGGTGACCGGCCATCCGGGTCCGTCGCACCGGGAAGGGCTGCCTGCCCGGCCGACTGGCCCGGTTCCGGCCAGCCGCCCGCCAGGGTTGCCGGGCCTGGGAATGGCTGGCTGCCGGGGCCGGGCGGGGTGCCGGGGGGCTGGCTGCCGGGGCCGGACAGGGTGCCGGGGAGCTGGCTGCCGGAGTCAGGCGGGGCGCCGGGATCTGACCGGGTGCTGGTCAGGGCGGGCGGGCCGGGGAATGGCTGGCTGCCGGGCGCTGCCGGGGCGCCGGGAAACACCGGGCGGGCGGGCGGCGCCTGGCTGCCCGGGCCTGACGTCGCTGTTGAGTGATCAGCCGGGCCGGGCAGCGACTGCAGGCCTGGCAGCTCGGCGGTGTCCGGCCATGACGTGCCTGGCCACGAGGAGTCCGGCCACGAGGAGTCTGGCCACGAGGGGGCCGGCCAGGCCGGCCCGGCGGGCGAGGCCAGGGCACCGGGCCCGGCCGGGCCTGGCCGGCGGAACCGGCGGAGCCGAGACGTCTGGTGCCGCCGGCCCGGCTGGTCCCTGAGTTCCCCGCCGGGCCCGGCCGCCGCCCTGGTTCTGCGCTGGCATTGCGGGCTGGCCGGCGGCGGGCCAGCCCGGCCAGGTCAGCCCGGCCGCCGGCAGGCCGGGCACGGGGTTGCCCGGCGCAGACAGCCCGGCGGCCGGCAGCGCGGGCGGGAATCCTGGTTCGAGCCCGCCGCCCGGGCTGGCCGCGTGCGGCCCGGCGAGCGGCAGCCCGCGCCGCACTTCCGCGATCGCCTGCAGGAACTGGCCGGCGTCTGCCGGGCGCAGGTCCGGATTCCGGCTGGTGGCCAGCGCAACCAGCGCGTCAAGGGCAGGCGGCAGCCCGGGCGTGACGCTGGATGGCGCCGGGACGACCTCGTTGACATGCTTGTAGGCGACCGCCAGCGGCGTCTCGGCGGTATGCGGCTGCGCCCCGGTGAGCAGCTCGAACAGCATCACGCCGGACGCGTAAACGTCGGTGCGCGGATCGGAAGCGCTACGTGACACCTGCTCTGGCGCCAGGTAGGCGGCGGTCCCGATGATCGTCCCTGTCTTGGTGTGGCCGGCCCTGGCCGCCGCCCTGGCCAGCCCGAAATCCGCCACCTTGACCGCGTGCCCGGCGGTGATCAGCACGTTCTCCGGCTTCACGTCGCGGTGCACGATCCCGGCCGCGTGCGCGGCCGCCAGCCCGGTGAGGACTCCCTCGATGATGTCGAGCGCCTCGCGCGGGCTGAGCCTGCCGCGCTCGGTCAGCAGCTCGCGCAGCGTACGCCCGGGCACGTATTCCATCGCCAGGAAGAGGATGTCCCCCTCGGCACCCTGGTCATAGACGGCGACGACGTTCGGGCTGGACAGCCTGGCCACCGACCTGGCCTCGTCGATGAACCGCCGGACGAAGTCAGCGTCATGGGCCAGCTCCGGGTGAGCGATCTTGAGGGCCACGGTGCGGTCAAGCCGGGTGTCGGTCCCGAGGTAGACGGTGGCCATCCCGCCGCGCGCGATCCGGGAGTCCACCCGGTATCGTCCGTCGAGCAGCTGCCCGACTTTCAGCCGCGCCAGGGTCGTATCCATCACGAGAAGTCTATGGGGGCCGTCTCGTCCCCGCCCAGGTAACGGCGCTGCCGGATCACCCGGCGCGCGGCGGTGACGAGGCGGTGGCATACCGTCGCCGCGGCACCCGGCCGGCCAGGAACGCGAGCCGCCCGGCGGTGACAGCCGCCCGCATGGCCTCGGCCATCAGCTCAGGATCGCGAGCCCGCGTGACCGACGTCGCCAGCAGCACCCCGTCGCAGCCGAGTTCCATCGCGATCGCGGCGTCGCTGGCCGTGCCGATGCCCGCGTCAAGCACCACGGGGACAGTGGCCGCCGCCACGATCAGCTCGATGTTGTGCGGATTCCTGATCCCCAGCCCGGATCCGATCGGGGCGCCGAGCGGCATCACGGCCGCGCAGCCCGCCTGCTCAAGCCGCCGGGCGAGCACCGGGTCATCGCTGGTGTAGGGCAGCACCGTGAATCCGTCGGCAACCAGCAGGTCAGCCGCGTCGAGCAGCTCGACCGGGTCGGGCAGCAGCGTGCGCTCGTCGGCGATGACCTCGAGTTTCACCCAGTCGGTGCCAAGTGCCTCCCGCGCTAGCCGGGCGGTGCGCACAGCCTCGGCGGCGGTGAAGCAGCCCGCGGTGTTCGGCAGCACCCGGACGCCGCGCGCGGCCAGGACGTCAAGTACCGACCCGGCGGCGGCGGGATCAACCCGGCGCATCGCAACCGTGGTGAGCTCGGTGCCTGAGGCGGCGAGCGCCCGGTCGAGCACGTCCAGGCTCGGCGCGCCGCCGGTGCCCATGATGAGCCTGGAGGTCATCGCCTCGCCGGCGATCACGAATGGGTCGTCCATCGGTCAGCCTCCCGGCGCCGTCGTCATCAAGAACGGATTTTCCATGGTCACCCGCCGCGCGGCGGCGGGTGCGCACGGGCTATCGGGGATGGTCAGCCGCCGCGCAGCGCGGGGTCCGCACCGGTTCTCGGGCATGGTCAGCCCCCTTGCGCCGCGGTGATCACTTCGACCTGGTCACCGTCGGCCAGCGGCGTCGCTTCCCAGTCGGCCCGGCGCAGCACCTCGCCGTTGACGGCCGCCGCGATCCCGCTGGCCGATGCCGTCACTGCCCGGACGGCATCGCCGACGGTGGCATCCGCGGCCAGTTCGTGCGCCGTGCCGTTGATGATCGCCTTCATAACCTCGCGCCTTCGTCCGCCGTGTCCTGCCTGCCCGGCCGCGCTTCCCGCGCTGCCCCTGGCCCGCCGCGCGGGGGCGGGCCAGGAGCCGGGCGGCAGAAGCGCAGCGGCGTGAAGGCAGCCGCCAGGTCCGGCAGCTGCCGGGTGACCAGGAACTCCGTGATGACATCCGCCGTCACCGGGGCAAGCAGGACCCCGGCCCGGAAATGGCCGGTGGCAAGCACCAGCCCGGGCAGCGCGGACGGGCCGAGCACCGGCGCGTTGTCCGGGGTGCCAGGCCGCAGCCCCGCCGCGGCTTCCGCGAGCTCGAGCTCGGTGATCCCGGGGACGATCGTCCGGGCGTCCCTGAGCAGCTCCCAGACGCCGCCGGCGGTCACCCGGGTGTCGGAGCCGAGATCCTCCTGGGTAGCACCGATGACGAGCTCACCGCTCTCCCTGGGCACGAGGTAGACCGAGGAGCCGTGCACAATGCCGCGTACCGTCCTGGCGAGCAGGCCGGGCGGCAGGTCGGCGCCGCCGCGCGCCGCGCCCTGGCCGCAGCCGCAGTATCTGGCCCTTGACCGGCCGCACCGGCGGCACGGCGCTGGCCGGCAGGCCCGCGATCGAACCCGAATTCCAGCCGGCCGCGAGCACCACGAGCGGCGCCAGGATCTGCGTGCCGTCGGCGAGCTGCGCCCCGGCCGCCTGGCCGTCGCCGGCGGTGCGGATCTCGGTGGCCGGCTGCCTGATGATCTCGGCGCCGGCCAGCTCGGCCGCCGCGAGCAGGGCACCGGTCAGCAGCCGTGGATCGACCGATGCGTCGTCGGCGGCCAGCAGCCCGCCGCGCACCGCAGGGTCGAGCATGGGCTCCGCCCGCCGGCACTCGCGCGCGGTGAGGCGGTGCGCCGGGACCCCGAAGGATTCCTGCAGCGCCTGGTATTCGCCGAGCACGGCGAGGTCATCAGCGTCGTAAGCGACCTGCAGCGTGCCGGCCTGGCGGTAGCCGGTCGGCTTTCCTGTCAGCTTGGTGAGCTCGGCAGCGAAAGCCGGGTAGCGCCGCTGCGATTCACGGCCGAGCCGGAACAATTCCCGTTCGGCATACGCCGCCTCCGAGATCGGCGTGATCATCCCGGCGGCGGCGTGCGATGCGCCGCCGCCGGGTGCCGGATCGGCGGCGATCACCCGCAGGCCGCGCTGCGCGGCCCGCCAGGCGATGCTAAGCCCGATCACGCCGGCGCCGATGACCAGCACGTCACCGCTGGCTGAGGTGCTCATGTCCGCTCCCTTCGCCGGCATGACCCGGATCAGGTTCCTGCGGTCGGCGGCTTCCAGCCGCCCTCTCAGTCCGGTCAGCACCGGACTCCCGCGCGCTGCTCCTAGCCTAGGTGATCGTGCGGATCGAGCGAGTCGTGATTGTCGGTGCCGGCCTGGCGGGCCTGCGTACGCTGGAGGAATTGCGGGCCAGGGGGTACGCGGGCGCGGTGACGCTGGTCGGCGCCGAGGCCCGGCCGCCTTATGACCGGCCACCGCTTTCCAAGGGCGTGCTGGCCGGCGAGGCGGATGACAGCACGCTCCGGGATGACCTCGGGGCGCTCGGCGCGGAAGTGCGGCTGGACGAGCCGGCCACCAGCCTCGCCGACGGGGTGCTGCGTACCGGGAGCGGCGAGTACGCCTATGACCGCCTGGTGCTGGCTACCGGGGCAGTCCCGGTGCCGCTGCCCGGCCCGGGCCCGCAGCGGCTGCTCCGGACGCTGGACGATGCGCTGAGCCTGCGCGCGGTGCTCAGGCCGGGGCTGCGGCTCGCGATCGTGGGAGCAGGCTGGATCGGCGCTGAGGTGGCCACCGTGGCCGCCGCCAGGGGCTGCCTCGTCACCGTGGTGGAAGCCGGCCAGGCGCCGCTGGCTGCCGCACTCGGCCCCGAGGCAGGCTCACGGACATCAGCCTGGTACGCCGCCGCCGGGGTCAGCCTGCGGCTGGGTGAGCTGGTCTCATCGGTGCAGCCGGGCGGGCTCATGCTGGCCGGCGGCGAGTGGCTGGCCGCGGACGAGGTGCTGACCGCTGTCGGAGTCCGGCCGCAGGTGCGCTGGCTGGACGGCTCGGGCATCGCGCTGGACAACGGCGTAGCGGCCGATGAGCGGCTGCGCGCGTCGGCGCCTGGCGTCTTCGCGGCCGGCGACTGCGCCGCGTTCTGGTCGTTGCGGTACCGGCGGCGGCTGCGTTTCGAGCACTGGGACATCGCGCTGCGTGCGCCCGGCGTGCTGGCGGCGAACCTGCTGGGCGGCAGCGAGGTCTACGACCCTGTCCCTTATTTCTGGTCGGAGCAGTTTGGCCGGATGGTGCAGTATGCCGGATACCACGGCGGCGCCGACCGGCTGGTCTGGCGCGGCGACCCGGCCGGGGATAAGTTCACGGCCTGCTGGCTTTCGGCTGGCAGGCTGGCGGCGCTGCTGACGGTGGGACTGCCAAGAGACCTGCAGCAAGGCCGCCGGGTGATCGCCGCCGGGCTGCCCGTCGACGCGGCCAGGATCGCGGATCCGGCCGTTGCCGTGCGGGATGCCGTGCTGCGCTGAGCCGGGCAGCGCCGGGCCGGGCGCCCGGCGGGCGGCCGGCGCGCCGGGACGGGTGAATCCGGTGTGCCCGGCGTTGCCCGTGTTTGGAGTCGGCTCCGGTGTGGGAAGTTTGTGGATGTGGCGCAGATCGACCCCCTGGCCGACAGCATGATCGGCGACTGGCTCACCCTTCCTGAAACTGCAGCCCGGCTCGGCTTGTCCGTCAGCCGGGTCAGGCAGATGCTCCGCGACCGCAAGCTGCTTGCGGTGCAGCGGCCCGACGGCAAGCTCGGCGTGCCCGCGGCATTCCTCGATGGCAACCAGGTCATCCGGGGCCTGCACGGCACGCTGACGTTGCTCTTTGACTGCGGATTCGACGAGGCGGACGCGCTGCGCTGGCTGTTCACGGCCGACGAGTCGCTGCCCGGCACGCCGATCCAGGCGATCAGCGAGCACCGCCGGACCGAGGTGAACCGCCGGGCGCAGGCGCTCGCGTTCTGAGCGGTGACCTGCGGGCCCGGCTGGCCGCCGCGCGGCTTTATCTCTGCACCGACGCGAGGCAGCGCCGCGGCGACCTGGCCGGGTTCCTCGATGCCGCGCTGAGCGGCGGGGTGGACGTGGTCCAGCTCCGGCAGAAGGGCCTCGAGGCCGCGCAGGAGATGGCCTTCCTCGAGGTGTTCCGCGCGGCCTGCGACCGGCATGGCGCGCTGCTCGCGGTGAACGACCGGGCGGACATCGCCCGCGCGGTCGGTGCCGACGTGCTGCATCTCGGCCAGGATGACCTGCCGGTCAGGATTGCCCGGCAGATCGTCTGGCCGGGGACGCTGATCGGGCTGTCCACGCATTCCGCCGACCAGGCCGCCGAGGCGGCCGCGGCACCGGACGTTGACTACTTCTGCACCGGGCCGGTCTGGCCGACCCCGACCAAGCCAGGCCGCCCCGCCCCAGGTCTCGGCCTGGTCAGGTACGCGGCGGCGCTCGCCGCGCCGGTGCCCTGGTTCGCCATTGGCGGAATCAGCGCGGCGAACCTCGGCGAGGTCCTGACAGCCGGTGCGAGCCGCGCAGTCGTCGTCCGGGCCATCACCGAGGCCGCCGACCCGGCGGCCGCAGCCGCCGTGCTCGCCGCCAGGCTCCGGACCGCCAGCAGCTAGCCAGCGGCAGCGCTCGCCCGCCAGCTGCCAGCTCGCGCCGCTGATCAGCCGGATCGCTCGGTAGCAGCGGCAGCCAGCTCGGCGAGCGCCGCCTTGGCCGGAGCGGTGAACGGCGCGCCGGCCAGCGCGGCGAGTGCCTGCTGCACGCGGCCGCGGATCAGCCGCTCGCATTCCGCCACCGCGCCTGTCTCGGTGAGCACGGCGCGGATCTCGGCCGCGCCGGCGTCGCCGAGCCGTGGATCGCCGAGCAGCCGGTCCAGGACGCTCGCCTGAGCCGCATCCGCCCGGCTCATCGCGATGGCCACGAGCACCGTCCGCTTTCCCTCGCGCAGGTCGCCGGTAACCGGCTTGCCGGTCTTGGCCGGGTCGCCGAAGACGCCGAGCACGTCGTCCCGGAGCTGGAAGGCCACGCCGAGCGGGATTCCGTAGCTCGTGCAGGCAGCAGCCATCGAAGGATCCGTAAAAAATACTTCGTCAGCTGCGTCGCCGGGCGTTCCGGCTGGCGCGGCGGCCAGCGCGGCGCCGAGCTGTAGTGGCCGCTCGACCGTGTACTTGGCCGACTTGTACGCCACCACCCGCAGCGCGCTTTCGACCGTTCCTGTGCCCGTGGCCTGGCCGAGCAGATCCAGGTACTGCCCGGCGATCAGCTCGGTGCGCATCGCGTCAAGAACCGGCTGGCCGCGCCCGAGCGCCGCGGCCGGCAGCCCGCTGGCCCGCAGCAGCTCGCCGGTCCACGCCAGCAGCAGGTCGCCGGCCAGGATCGCCGCGCCGGCCCCGAAGGACCCGGCGGAGCCGCGCCATTGCCCGGCCGCGTGCCGGGCCGCGAAGCTACGGTGCACGGCGGGCCGGCCGCGTCGGGTCTCGCTGCCGTCGATCACGTCGTCATGCACGAGCGCGCTCGCGTGCAGCAGCTCAAGCGCGGCGGCGGCGGTCAGGATGCGGCCGCCGCGATCGTCGCCGAGCCCGGCGCCGCCGGCCGCGCGCCATCCCCAGTAGCAGAACGCGGGCCGCAGCCGTTTGCCGCCGGCCAGCAGCTCGGCTGCCGCGTCGAGCACGGGCGCCAGGCCGCCGTCGATCCCGGCCAGCAGTTCCGCCTGCCGGTCGAGGAACCCGGCAAGCACGCGCCCGACCTGATCCCTGATCTGGCCAAGGTCCGCGTCGCCTGTCGTCATTGCCGCGAGCGTAGCCCGGCGCGGCCTGGCATCGGCCGCCGGGCTGCTCATCATCACCGCGACCGTGGCCGTGGCCGTGGCCCGGTGCCCGGCGTCCGGCGAGCCTGCGCCGCTGGCAGACCGCTAGCCTGGGGGGATGTTACAGCCGCGGCTGCCGCAGGCACCGTCCATCCGCGAGCTGCTTGCCGCCGGCGAGCGGTCGTTCTCGTTCGAGTTCATGCCGCCGAAGACGGCCGCCGAGGAACGCAGGCTCTGGCTGTCGGTCCGCCAGCTCGAGCCGCTCCAGCCCACCTTCGTGTCGGTGACGTACGGGGCAGGCGGCTCGACCCGGGACCGGACAGTGCGGGTGACCGGCCGGATCGCGGCGGAGACGACGCTGACCCCGGTCGGCCATTTCACCGCGGTCAACCACTCGGTCGCCGAGCTGCGGCACGTCATCGGGTCCTATGCGGCAGTCGGCGTGCGTAACGTGCTGGCCCTGCGCGGTGACCCGCCCGGTGCCCCGGACGGCGACTGGGCGCCGCATCCGGACGGCCTGAGGTACGCGGATGAACTCGTCCGGCTGATCAAGTCATCCGGTGACTTCTGCGTCGGCGTGGCCGCCTTCCCCGAAGGTCACCCGCGGCGGACCAGCCTGGCGGACGACACCGCCAACTTCGTGCGCAAGTGCCGGGCCGGCGCCGACTTCGCGATCACTCAGATGTTCTTCTACCCGGACGACTACCTGCGGATGCGGGACCGGGTGGCCGCGCTCGGCTGCGACGTGCCGATCATCGCCGGGATTATGCCGATCATCAGCGTGCCGATGATCGAGCGGGCAGTCCTGCTTTCCGGGGCGAAGTTCCCGCCGGAACTGGCGGGGCGGCTGCGGTCCCGGGCGGACGACAAGGCCGCCGTGCGGGAGATCGGCGTCGACTACGCGACCGGGATGTCCGCGCGGCTGATCGCCGAGGGCGTTCCTGGCCTGCACTTCTACACGCTCAACGGCTCCAGGGCCACCCGCGAGATCTATCAGCGGCTCGGCCTCGGCGGAGCTGGCCGGGCGGCCGGGCGGCCGGGTGGTCAGGTCCGCAGCGGCAGGGCCGCGCCCATCACGATGTAGGGCGGCCCGTTGCCGGGGAAGCTGAACCCGGTCAGTAGCTCAGCGAAGCCCAGGCTGCGGTAGAGGCGGCGGGCCGGGGATGGCGCGTCCATCGTGGAAAGCAGCGCGGTCCGCTGCGGGCAGCCAGCGGTGAGGCTGAGCAGCATCGCCCGGCCGATGCCGCGCCGCTGGAAGTCCGGGCGCACGTGCACCTCGGCGATCTCGAAGGAGTCGGCCAGCCAGGCGGCCGCGGCCCTGGTGCCGCTGGCCACCGTCAGGCCGGCCCGCACCACGTCGTGCCACCACTGCCCGGGTGCCCCGGTGAACCCGTAGCTGAAGGCGATGACCTGGCGCCCGGGTCCGCCGCCGCTGCCGCCGCTGCCGTCGCCGGGCTCGCGGCCGGCCGGGGAGAGGCTGACGGCCGGGCCTGAGCCGCCGGCCGTCGCGATGACCGCGCGGAACGCCGGGTTGCTGGCATGCTGCCGCATGATCGGGCGCCGCCCCGCCAGTTGCTCGGGCGGCGGCTGCATGGCCAGGTCGTAGACATCGATGAGCGCATCGAGCTCGGCCAGGAAGCTCACCCGGTCAATCAGCTGAAGCGCGGTCTCGTTGCGCACGGCGGCCAGCGTATGCCACCCGGCACGTGCCGCGCGCAGCCATATTGTCGGACCCTCCTTGTAACTTCGAACGCAGATCCAAAGAGCTGGACGGCCAGACGAATTTATGTTCGAATATGCCTGAGCGAAGCCACCGGCAGCCCTGCCCCCGAGGCCGGCCGGTGGGCCAAGCCGGGCGGGACGCGGGGAAGCGGCCCGCCCGGCGCAGGCTCGCACGGAAGAGGAGGAATGGTCATGAACTCGGTCTCGCAGGTGCATCCTGACCGGCCACGATGCAGGGTGGCGCCGTCGGCGCTCGCGCTGCTCGCGTCGGCCAGGCAGGGACTAGCGGGCGCCGAGGACGAAGGGTCGGCGGGCGGCCGTTACGTGGCCGCGCACCTGGCGGCGCTGCGGGCGGCCGCGGCGGTGGTCGCGGCCAGGGCCGAGCCATCTGCGTCTGGGCGGCGGAAGAGGCCGCAGAGCGTCTGGGAACTGTTGCCGCGGGTGGAGCCCGCGCTCTCCGAGTGGGCCGCGTTCTTCGCCGCCGGGGCCGGCAAGCGGGCCGCGGCCGAGGCCGGACTGCCGTGCGCTGTAACCCTCCACGAGGCTGATGACCTGCTGCGCGATGCGGAGACTTTCCTGTCGCTGGCCGAGCGCACGCTCGGAGTTCCCGGCCAGGCCTTGCTGCCGCTCCGGACGGCTGGGTAGGCCATCCGGAGCGGCCAGGGCCGGCTGCGGGTCAGAAGGTGTCGATGGCCCCGCGAGCGTCAGAGTCGAGGATTCCCCAGCTGATCAGTTCCTCGGTCAGGTCGGCCGGCGACTTGTCGTAGATGACCGCGAGTGAGCGCAGGTCTTCCTGGCGAATCGACAGGACCCGGCCGTTGTAGTCACCACGCTGGCTCTGGATGGTGGCCACGTAGCGGGCAAGCGGGCCCGACTTGTCCTTCGGCAGCTGGCTCATCCGCTCGAGATCGATCACGAGCTTGGGGGAGGGCGCAAGAAGGGCAGGCAGCACATCGCCGGGCAGCAGCTCGGACACGGGGACTCCGTAGAATTCGGCAAGTTCGGCAAGTTTCTGCACGGTCACCGAGCGGTCGCCGCGCTCGTAGGAACCTACGACGACGGCCTTCCACCGGCCGCGAGACTTCTCCTCGACGCCGTGCAGAGAGAGGCCCTGCTGTGTTCGGATGGCGCGCAGCCGCGCGCCCAGGGTCTTCGCGTACTCAGATGGCATTTTCCTCGGCCCCCCGGCCAGGTCGTCCGATCAGTGGGATGGTTACGCTCAGTGACGGTAGGCCGCGAGGGCGACAAGGTCAAGCCGAATGGCAAAAAGCGGTCGAACTTACCCTTGACGACTTGACTCGCCAACTTTCCCGGCCGGCCGCCCGCAGGCCAGGAAAGGCCGGCCATACCAGGGCTGGGATCAGGTTCTGGCAGGCCGGACAGGGTCTGCGCAGTATCGCGAGCCCGCTATTTTCCGGACATGATGTGACAATAATCACTTTCGCCACTCTGGACGTGAGACCCCACGGAGCGTGCTCGGACAATGCCCGCCCGCCGGGCCTGCCGCCGGCTGCGCTGGCCCCGCCGCGCCCGGCAGCCCGGCCTCGGCGGCGGCCTGGCGCGCCTGCGATCCCGGCTGCGCCCGGGCTGATACGGTGGTCGCGTTCGACGTCCTTTAAGGCCCGTCCAGAGAGGCGGGAAAGGAGGTCCTTAACCATGCATGCTGCTCACCAGGAAGACGGCGATCACCGGCCGGGCGTAACCGCCCCGCCCAGCGGCACCGGGGCCGGCCGCCAGCGGGCCGGCGGCCAGGAGGCGGCGGGCAGTCACGGGGCCGGGCCCCGCAGGTCCGTATTCGAGTCCGCCGAGATCGGCCGGGCGCTCTCCCGCATAGCGCACGAGATCCTCGAGCGCACCAGTGGCGCGGGCGATGTCGTGCTGCTGGGGATTCCGACCCGCGGCGTGCCGCTCGCGCACCGGCTGGCCGGGCGGATGGCGCAGGTCGAGGGCAGCAAGGTTCCCGTCGGCTCGCTTGACATCACCATGTACCGGGATGACCTGCGGCTCCGCCCGGCCCGGGCGCTCGGCCACACCGCGGTGCCGGCCGGCGGAATCGACGGCAGGATCGTCGTCCTCGTCGACGACGTGCTGTACTCCGGCCGCACCGTGCGGGCGGCCCTTGACGCGCTCGGTGACCTCGGCCGCCCGCGTGCGGTCCAGCTCGCGGTCCTGGTTGACCGGGGGCACCGCGAGCTTCCGATCCGGCCTGACTACGTCGGCAAGAACCTGCCCACCTCCCAGCGCGAGGTCGTGCGCGTGCTGCTGACCGAGGTGGACGGCGAGGACGCGGTGCTCCTCGGGGAGAGCGAAGGAGCCAGCCGGTGAACCGCCACCTGATCTCGGCCGGTGACCTGACCAGGGCCGAAGCCCTGCTGATCCTGGATACCGCCGACGAGCTTGCCCAGATGGCCGCCCGGCCGATCAAGAAGCTGCCCACGCTGCGCGGCCGGACCGTGGTCAACCTCTTCTTCGAGGACTCGACGCGGACCCGGATCTCGTTCGAGGCGGCCGCCAAGCGGCTCTCCGCCGACGTGATCAACTTCTCGGCCAAGGGCTCGAGCGTGGCCAAGGGGGAGAGCCTGAAGGACACCGCCATGACGCTTGAGGCGATGGGCGCCGACGCGGTGGTGATCAGGCACAGCGCTTCCGGCGCGCCGTACCGGCTGGCCGGCTGGGTCAAGGGCAGCGTGGTGAACGCCGGCGACGGCAGCCACGAGCACCCGACCCAGGCGCTGCTCGACGCGTTCACGATGCGGCGCAGGCTCGGCAGGCTGGACGGGCTCCGGGTCGCCATCGTCGGCGACGTCCTGCACAGCCGGGTGGCCAGGTCCAATGTCCTGCTGCTCAGCACCCTCGGCGCGGAGGTGACGCTGGTCGGGCCGCCGACGCTGCTGCCGGTGGCCGTCGGCGCCTGGCCGTGCTCGGTCAGCTACGACCTGGACGGCGCGCTGCCCAAGAGCGACGTGGTGATGATGCTGCGGGTGCAGCAGGAGCGGATGACCGCCGCTTACTTCCCCAGCGTGCGCGAGTACAGCCGCAGGTACGGCCTTGATGCGGCCAGGATGGCCATGCTGCCCGGGCACGCCGTGGTGATGCACCCCGGCCCGATGAACCGCGGGGTGGAGATCGCGGCCGAGGTGGCGGACTCGGCCAGGTCGACGATCGTGGAGCAGGTCGCCAACGGGGTGAGCGTGCGGATGGCCGTGCTCTACCTGCTGCTTGGCGGAGCGGAGGGACAGTCATGAGCGAGCAGACCTGGCTGATCCGCGGGGCCAGGCCGCTCGGCGGCGACCCCGCCGACATCCTGGTGGCCGGCGGCGTGATCGCCGAGATCGGCCCGGCCGCCGCGGCCGGCCGGGCCAGCGGAAACGTCATCGACTCGGCCGGCCTGATCGCCCTCCCCGGTCTCGTCGACCTGCATACGCACCTCAGGGAGCCGGGCCGGGAGGACGCGGAGACCGTCGCCACCGGCACCGCCGCCGCTGCTCTCGGCGGGTTCACGGCGGTGCACGCGATGGCAAACACCGAGCCGGTGACCGACACGGCCGGGGTCGCCGAGCAGGTCTGGCGGCTCGGCCGCCAGGCGGGCCGGTGCGACGTGCAGCCGGTCGGCGCAGTCACCGCCGGGATCGCCGGCAGCCGGCTTGCCGAGCTCGGCGCGATGGCCGACTCCGCCGCCCGGGTCAGGGTCTTCTCCGACGACGGCCGGTGCGTGTCCGACGCCGTGCTGATGCGCCGGGCGCTTGAGTACGTCAAGGCATTCGGCGGCGTGATCGCGCAGCACGCCCAGGAGCCCAGGCTGACCGAGGGCGCGCAGATGAACGAGGGCGAGGTGTCCGGCCTGCTCGGCCTGGCCGGCTGGCCCGCGGTGGCCGAGGAGGCCGTGATCGCCCGCGACTGCCTGCTGGCCGCGCACGTCGGATCCGCGCTGCACGTATGCCACGTTTCCACCGCGGGCTCGGTGGAGATCATCCGCTGGGCCAAGTCCAAGGGCTGGCAGGTGACGGCCGAGGTGACGCCGCACCACCTGCTGCTGACCGACGAGCTCGCCGCCAGCTACGACCCGGTTTTCAAGGTCAACCCGCCGCTGCGGACGGCCGCCGACGTCGACGCGCTGCGGGCCGGGCTGGCCGACGGCACGATCGACTGCGTCGCCACCGATCACGCGCCGCACCCGCTGGAGGACAAGGAAACCGAGTGGGGGGCTGCCGCCTTCGGGATGACCGGGCTGGAGACCGCGCTGCGCGTGGTGCACGAGGCCATGGTCGGCACCGGCCTGCTCGACTGGGCCGGGGTCGCGGACCGGATGTCGGGCCGCCCGGCGGCGATCGGCCGGCTGGCCGGGCACGGGCACCCGCTGGCGGCGGGCTCCCCGGCCAACCTCGTGCTCTACGACCCGGCGGCGATGGACGCCGTCGACCCGGCCGCGCACGCGTCCAAGAGCCGCAACAGCCCGTTCGCCGGGATGCAGCTGCCCGGCCGCGTGCTGGCCACGTTCCTGCGGGGCAGCCCGACCGTGCTCGACGGGAAGCTGGCCCGGTGACCGCCCGCGCGGCGCCAGCCGACCGCCCGGCGCCAGCCGGCCGCCCGGCGCCAGCCGACCGCCCGGCGATCCTGGTCCTGGAGGACGGCCGGACCTTCCGCGGCGCCGCGTTCGGCGCCGACGGCGAGACTTTCGGCGAGATGGTGTTCAACACCGGCATGACCGGCTACCAGGAAACCCTGACCGACCCGTCCTACTGCCGCCAGATCGTGGCGATGACCGCGCCGCACATCGGCAACACCGGCGTCAACGACGAGGACCCGGAGTCCGGGCGGATCTGGGTCAGCGGCTACGTGCTCCGCGAGCCGTCACCGATCGCCTCCAGCTGGCGGTCGGTGCGCACCCTGGAGGACGAGCTCAGGGCGCAGGACGTGACCGGCATCGCGATCAGCGGCACCCGCGCCCTGACCCGGCACCTGCGCGAGCGCGGCGCCATGCGGGCCGCGATCGCCGTCGGCCAGCCCGACCCGGCGGAACTGCTCGGCCGGGTCCTGGCCAGCCCGCCGATGACCGGGGCCGACCTGGCCCGCCAGGTTTCCACGGCGCAGGCGTACACGATCGAGCCGCCGGCCGGCGTCCCGGCCAGGTTCCTGGTGGCCGCCGTCGACCTGGGCATCAAGACCGCGACGCCCCGGCAGCTTGCGCGGCTCGGCTGCCGGGTGCGCGTGCTTCCCGCCGCGAGCACGGCCGCGGACATCCTGGCGGCCAGCCCGGACGGGGCGTTCTTCTCGAACGGCCCTGGCGACCCGGCGGCGGCCGGCTACGCGGTCGACGCGATGCGCGGCGTGCTTGCCGCCGGCCTGCCGGTATTCGGCATCTGCCTGGGCAGCCAGATACTCGGCCGGGCGCTCGGCCTCGGCACGTACAAGCTGCGGTTCGGCCACCGGGGCGTGAACCAGCCGGTCAAGGACCTGCGCACCGGGCGGGTGCAGATCACCAGCCACAATCACGGGTTCGCCGTCGCGCTGCCTGGCCCGGGCCAGCCGCCGGACCAGGATCCGGCCGGCCTGGCCGCGGCAGCAGCGGGCCCTGGTCTGCGGCAGCCATTCGAGACTGCGTTCGGGCCGGCGGTGATCAGCCATGTCAACCTGAACGATGGCGTGGTCGAGGGCCTGCGGCTGCTCTCCGCGCCCGCCTTCAGCGTGCAGTTCCACCCCGAGGCAGCCCCGGGCCCGCACGACGCGGCCGGGCTGTTCGGCGACTTCTGCGACCTGATGGAGCGTGCCCGGTGACGCCTCCGGCGGCGCCTGCGGCCGGGAGTGCGGGCGGGGGCGGGCCAGATGCCGCGGCGCGCTGACCTGAAGTCGGTCCTGGTGATCGGGTCCGGTCCGATCGTCATCGGCCAGGCTTGCGAGTTTGACTACTCAGGCACGCAGGCATGCCGGGTGCTGCGGCAGGAGGGGCTGCGGGTCAGCCTGGTCAACTCGAACCCGGCGACGATCATGACGGATCCGGAGTTCGCCGACGCCACCTATGTCGAGCCGATCACGCTTGACGTGCTGGAGAAGGTAATCGCCAAGGAGCGCCCGGACGCGATCCTGCCGACGCTCGGCGGCCAGACCGCGCTGAACGCGGCCGTCGACCTGCACGCCGCCGGCATCCTCGCCCGCTACCAGGTCGAACTGATCGGCGCCGACATCGCGACCATCCAGGCGGGCGAGGACCGGAGCCGGTTCAAGGAGATCGTCACCGGGCTCGGCGCCGCGGTACCGGCCAGCCGGATCTGCCACTCGCTGGACGAATGTGCCAGCGCCGCCGAACAGCTCGGCTACCCGGTCGTCGTCCGGCCGTCGTTCACGCTCGGCGGGTCCGGCTCCGGCATCGCCGGCAGCCCGGCTGACCTGCGCCGGATCGCCGGTGCCGGGCTGGATGCCAGCCCGGTCACCGAGGTGCTGCTCGAGGAGTCGATCACCGGCTGGAAGGAATTCGAGCTCGAGCTGATGCGGGACCGGGCCGACAACGTGGTCGTGGTCTGCTCGATCGAGAACATCGACCCGATGGGCGTGCACACCGGCGACTCGGTCACGGTCGCGCCGGCCATGACCCTGACCGACCGCGAGTACCAGCAGATGCGCGACACGGCGATCGACGTGCTGCGCGCGGTCGGGGTGGACACCGGCGGCTGCAACATCCAGTTCGCCGTGCACCCGCAGACAGGCCGGCTCGTCGTGATCGAGATGAACCCGCGGGTGTCCCGGTCGTCGGCCCTCGCCTCGAAGGCGACCGGCTTCCCGATCGCCAAGATCGCCGCGCGGCTCGCGATCGGCTACACGCTGGACGAGATCCGCAACGACATCACCGGCGAGACGCCGGCCAGCTTCGAGCCCGCGCTCGACTACGTCGTGGTCAAGGTGCCGAGGTTCGCCTTCGAGAAGTTCCCCGGCGCGGATCCGGCGCTGACCACGCACATGAAGTCGGTCGGCGAGGCGATGGCGATCGGCCGCAGCTTCGCCGAGGCGCTGCAGAAGGCGCTGCGCTCGCTTGAGCATCCGGGGGCGCCGTTCAGCTGGGCCGCGCCGCCGGGCGACAAGGCCAGCCTGCTGGCCCGCTGCGGCACGGCGCATGACGGCCGGCTTACGACGGTGCACCAGGCGATCCGGGCCGGCGCCAGCGTGGCCGAGGTCGTCGCGGCCACCGGCATCGATCCCTGGTTCATCGATCAGGTCAAGGGCATTGAAGACCATTCGAAACGGATGGTCAGCGGCCAGCCGCCCGGGCAGGCCGGCGAGCTGTCAGCGGCCAGCCTCCGGGAGGCGAAGGCCGCCGGGTTCTCCGACGCGCAGATCGCCCAGCTCCGCGGGACGACCGAGGAAAGCGTCCGCCGGCTCCGGCACGAGCTCGGCATCCGGCCGGTGTTCCACATGGTCGATACCTGCGCGGCCGAGTTCGCCGCGCAGACGCCGTACCTGTACTCGACCTACGACGACGAGACCGAGGTACCGCCCGGCGACCGGCCCAAGGTGATCATCCTGGGCAGCGGGCCGAACCGGATCGGCCAGGGCATCGAGTTCGACTACGCCTGCGTGCACGCCTCCTTCGCGCTGTCCGCGGCCGGCTACGAGACCGTGATGGTCAACTGCAACCCGGAGACCGTATCAACCGACTACGACACTTCCGGCCGGCTGTACTTCGAGCCGCTGACCCTTGAGGACGTGCTTGAGGTCGTGCACGCCGAGCAGGCCAGCGGCCCGGTGGCCGGCGTGATCGTGCAGCTCGGCGGCCAGACCCCGCTCGGCCTGGCCAGGGCGCTGGCCGCCGCGGGCGTGCCGGTCGTCGGCACCTCACCGGAGGCGATCCACCTGGCCGAGGACCGCGGCGAGTTCGGCGCGGTGCTCGCGGCGGCCGGGCTGCCCGCGCCGCGGCACGGTACCGCCAGGTCGGACGAGGAGGCCCACGCCGTGGCCGGCGAGCTCGGCTACCCGGTCCTCGTCCGGCCGTCCTACGTGCTTGGCGGGCGCGGCATGGAGATCGTCTACGAGGACGAGATGCTGGCGTCGTACGTGCGGCGAGCCACCCAGGCGGGCCCCGAGCATCCGGTGCTGATCGACCGGTTCCTCGACGACGCGATCGAGATCGACGTCGACGCCCTCTATGACGGGACGGAGCTGTACCTCGGCGGCGTGATGGAGCACATCGAGGAGGCCGGGATCCACTCCGGCGACTCGGCCTGCGCGCTGCCGCCGATCACCCTCGGCCATGAGTACGTCGACCTGATCCGCGAGTCGACCGCGGCGATCGCCAGCGGGGTCGGCGTCCTGGGGCTGCTGAACGTCCAGTACGCGCTGGCGGCCGGCGTGCTCTACGTGCTCGAGGCCAACCCGCGGGCGTCCCGCACGGTGCCGTTCGTGTCCAAGGCGACCGCGGTGCCGCTGGCCAAGGCCGCGGCCCGGATCATGCTCGGCGCGAAGGTGCCGGAACTGCGGGCCGAGGGCATGCTCCCGGCCGCCGGCGATGGCGGCACGCTGCCGCTTGACGCGCCGATCGCGGTCAAGGAGGCGGTGCTCCCGTTCGGCCGGTTCCGGGACGCCGAGGGCAAGGGCGTGGACACCGTGCTCGGCCCTGAGATGCGGTCCACCGGCGAGGTGATGGGCATCGACGAGGTATTCGGCACCGCGTACGCCAAGTCCCAGGCTGCTGCCTACGGGTCGCTGCCAGTACGCGGCCGGGCGTTCGTCTCGGTCGCGAGCAAGGACAAGCGATCCATGGTGTTTCCCGTGAAGCGACTCGCTGACCTGGGCTTCGAGATCTGGGCAACGCGGGGAACCGGGGAGATTCTGCGCCGCAACGGCGTCCGTGCCACGATCGTCCGTAAGCACGGCGACGGCCGCGGCCCGGACGGTGAGCCGACCATCGTGGAACGGATCATGGCTGGCCAGGTGGACCTCATCGTCAACACGCCGTTCGGCAGTCCCGGCCAGTCCGGGCCGCGGCTGGACGGCTACGAGATCCGGACCGCCGCCGTCCGGCGCGGCATCCCGTGCGTGACGACCGTGCAGGGCCTGGCGGCGGCCGTGCAGGGCATAGAGGCGATTACCCGGGGCGAGGTGGGAGTGCGGTCCCTGCAGGAACATGCGGCGCGGCTGCGCGAGGCCGGAGCGGCTCAGACGGCCGCGCTGGCCCGGGCCGCCGTCCAGGCGGCAGCCGCGGCCGGCGGAGACGGCACGTGACGCCCAGGGACGGCGCGGCCGATGCCGGCCCGCTGCAGGTCCGGGGCACGGTGCTCACCCTGCGGCGGGTCGACGCCTATCACGCGATGACCGTGGTCGCGCCCGGCATCGCCGCGCGCTTCCGGCCCGGGCAGTTCGTCGCGGTAGCCGTCGGCGGCCCGGACACCGCGATGCTGCTGCGCCGGGCGTTCTCCATCCACGATGTCCGCCCGGATCACGGCGGCACGGTGGAGTTCATCTTCGCCGCGAACGGGCCGGGCACGCGCTGGCTCGCCGAGCGGCGGGCCAGGGACGTGCTCGACATCACCGGGCCGCTCGGCCGGCCGTTCCCGGTGCCGCGGGACCGGGTCAGCTGCCTGCTTGTCGGCGGCGGCTACGGCAGCGCGCCGCTGTTCGCGCTGGCCGGCCAGCTCCGCGACCGCGGCTGCACGGTCGATTTCCTGCTCGGCGCGGCCAGCGGGGACCGCGTCTTCGGCGCGCTGACGGCCCGCCGGACCGGCCGGATCGCCACGATCACCACCGAGGACGGATCCCTAGGCTCGCGCGGGATCGTCACCGACATGCTCGGCCAGATGATCCACGACGGGCGGACGGACGTGATCTATGCCTGCGGGCCGATGCCGATGCTGCGGCAGGTCACGCTGCTTGCCCGCCGCTACGACCTGCCGGTGCAGGCCGCCGTCGAAGAGGCGATGGCGTGCGGGATCGGGGTGTGCATGACCTGCGTGCTGCCGGTCATCGGCACCGACGGCATCACCCGGATGGTCCGGTCGTGCGTGGACGGCCCGGTGTTCCGCGGCGAGCAGGTCCGCTGGGACGACGTGGGCACGATCCCCTTCGACGCTCTCGGCGCGCCCGGCTGGGAGCCAAGGCCCGGCCGCCTGCCGCGCGGCAGCCCGGCGGAGAGGGCCGACCATGGCCACTGACCTGCGTACCAGGCTCGGTCACGTCGAGCTGCCCAACCCGGTGCTGACCGCATCGGGCTGCGCGGGATCCGGCCGCGAGCTGGCCCAGTTCTTCGATGTCTCCAAGATCGGCGCGGTCGTCACCAAGTCGGTGCAGCTAGCACCGCGCGCGGGCCGGCCGACTCCGCGGATGGCCGAGACGCCGAGCGGCATGCTCAACTCGATCGGCCTGCAGGGCCCGGGCATCGACGGGTTCCTGCAGCGGGACCTGCCGTGGCTGCTGTCCCGCGGCGCGCGGGCGGTGGTCTCGATCGCGGGCGGCACGGTGCAGGAGTACGCCGAGCTCGCCACCCGGCTCTCCGACGCGGCCGGAGTGACCGCGATCGAGGTCAACATCTCCTGCCCGAACGTCGAGCACCGTGGTCAGGTGTTCGCCTGTGACCCCGGCGCGTCAGCGGCGGTGATCGAGGCCGTCCGGGGCCGCGCGCGGTACGACATCCCGGTGTTCGCGAAGCTGTCACCCGACGTCACGGACATCGTCACGGTCGCCAGGGCCTGCGTGGCAGCGGGCGCGGACGGGCTCTCGATGATCAACACCATGCTCGGCATGGCCATCGACACCGAGACCATGCGCCCGGCGCTGGCCGGGATCACCGGCGGCCTGTCCGGGCTGGCCATCCGGCCGGTCGCGGTCCGCTGCGTCTGGCAGGTCCGCGAGGCGCTGCCCGATGTGCCCATCATTGGCATGGGCGGGGTGCGGACGGGTAAAGACGCGCTTGAGCTGATCCTGGCCGGGGCCAGGATGGTCGCCGTCGGCACGGCGATCTTCCATGACCCCTCGGCCTGCGCCCGGATCTTGCGTGAGCTCGACGACGAGCTGGCCAGGCGCGGGATCGACCGGCTGGGTGAGGTGATCGGGCTGGCCCACGAGCCGCAGGCGGCAACGGGGCGCAGGCTGGCCAGGAACCTGCAGTGACCGGGCGGGAAGGCGGCCGGGCCGCTGCGAGCGGGCGGTGGCCCGCCGGGAACGCCCAGCAAAGGGGATTCAGTGAGCTACCGGGCACCGATCGCCGTCGCGCTCGACGCGCCTGACCTGGAAACGGCCGCGCGCTGGGCGGGCATGGTCACCCCCTACGTCAGCACGGTCAAGGTCGGCCTCGAGCTGTACCTGCGGTACGGGCCGGACGCGGTCGCCTCGATCCGGGGTGCCAGCGGAGTGCAGGTGTTCCTCGACCTGAAGCTGCATGACATCCCGGCCACGGTGGCGGGTGCGGCCAGGGCGGTGGCACGGCTGCGGCCGGGAATCCTCACCGTGCACGCCGTAGCCGGCCCCGCCGTCATCCGTGCCGCCGTGGCGGCCGCGCCGGAGACTTCGATCGCCGCGGTCACCGTGCTCACCTCGCTCGGTGACGACGACCTGGCCAGGATCGGGATGACCGGCCCGACCCGTGAAGCCGTGCGCCGCCTGGCCGTCCTCTCGGTCGCCGCCGGGGCCACCGGACTGGTCTGCTCGCCGCGCGAGGTGGCCGACGTCCGGGCCGAGGTAGGCCCGGACATCACGTTGATCACGCCGGGAATCCGCGCGGCCGGCTGGACGTCCAGGACCAGGCCAGAGTCGCGACGCCGGAGCAGGCGCTAGGCGCCGGAGCCGACCTGCTGGTGATCGGCCGGCCGATCACCAGCGCGCCGGATTCCGGGCGCGGCAGCGGCCGCGATCGGGGCCTCGCTCCGGCGGCTGGCGGCCGCTGGCTAGCCCGCGGACCATTTATCGGTCCAGATCTCCGCGTCAGCCAGCATGACAGCAGTGACATGTGATAATGGCTTGACTACCTTTAGTATCGACTCGTGTGCGCAGGGTAGTATCGGATAAATTGTGGCATGACAAACGGGGGTTTGCATTGCCGTGACGGGCTTAACTCGCTAGTTTCCCCTCGCGGAGCGACTTTTTCGATACGAAACCCGAGGTGACCACGCGTGGCTCTTCCTCCACTCACCCCCGAGCAGCGGAACGCAGCCCTGGAGAAGGCTGCCAAGGCACGCAAGGAGCGTGCCGAGGTCAAGAACCGGCTCAAGCACGGTTCGACCACCCTGCCCCAGGTCCTCAAGGAGGGCCAGACCGATGATGTCGTCGGCAAGATGAAGGTGTCGGCACTGCTCGAGTCCATGCCAGGTGTCGGCAAGGTACGCGCCAGGCAGATCATGGAACGGCTCGGCATCGCAGAGTCGCGGCGCGTCCGCGGTCTCGGCGCCAACCAGCGCACCGCACTCGAGAACGAGTTCGGCGGTGATATCTGACTAAGGTCAGGGAGCCGGGGAGCGGGGCGGGGACGACGGCCCGCGGCCGGTCCGTCGGCTGACGCGCACCGGGCGCGGCCAGGGCTGGCGCCCCTGTCCCTGCTAGGCTCGTTATGTGGAGCTGCTGGTGAGCCGCACCGAGACCGGGGGCAGCGCGGCCCCGGCTGGCGTCCCTGCCCGGCTTACCGTGCTCTCCGGGCCGTCCGGCGTCGGCAAGAGCACGGTCGTTGCCAGCCTGCGGCGAGCATCTCCGCAGGTCTGGCTCTCGGTGTCGGTTACCACCCGGGCACCGCGGCCGGGCGAGATCGACGGGCGCGAGTACCACTTTGTCAGCGAGCGCGAGTTCGACGGCATGACCGAGCGCGGCGAGCTGCTCGAATGGGCTCGCTTCGCCGGGCACCGGTACGGCACGCCGCGTGCTCCGGTCGAGCAGAAGCTCGCGGCCGGCGTGCCGGTGCTGCTCGAGATCGACCTGGCGGGCGCCCGGCAGGTACGCGCGGCCGTTCCTGGCGCGCTGCTGGTCTTCCTGGCGCCGCCGTCCTGGGACGAGCTCGTCCGCCGCCTCTCCGGGCGGGACACCGAGCCGCCAGAGGTGATCAGGCAGCGGCTCGCTGCCGCCCGGGTGGAGCTCGCCGCAGGCAGCGAATTCGACATCACGCTCGTCAACACGTCGGTCGAGGACGTCTGCCGCCAGCTGGTAGCCTTGACCGAGGCCCGACTGGGCCCGCTGACGCGGTCCTAGCCGCGGTACCGAACACGGAAGGCGCAACGTGGCTGGAACTCCCGCCCCGGAAGGCATCATCAACCCGCCGATCGACGATCTGCTCGATGTCGTCGACAGCAAGTACGGCCTGGTCATCATGGCCTCGAAGCGGGCAAGGCAGATCAACGCCTACTATGCACAGCTCGGCGAGGGCCTGCTCGAGTACGTCGGCCCGCTCGTCGAGACGCGCGTACAGGAGAAGCCGCTGTCGATCGCGCTGCGCGAGATCAGCGAGCGGCTGCTGACCGCGGAGCCGGCCGAGCCCACGGCCTCCTGACCGGGCCAGGCCCAGCGGCCCGGCCCGGCCGCAGGCCGGGTAATCCCTGACATGGGCATCGTTCTCGGGGTCAGCGCCGGTATCGCGGCTTACAAGTCATGTGAGCTGCTGCGGCGGCTCACCGAGTCTGGTTACGACGTCCGGGTCGTCCCGACCCCTGATGCGCTGCGCTTCGTCGGCGCCGCGACCTGGGCGGCCCTTTCCGGCCATCCGGTCACCGCGAGCGCCTGGGATGACGTCCATGATGTGCCGCACGTCCGGATCGGCCAGGACGCCGATCTCGTGCTTGTCGCGCCGGCCAGCGCCGACCTGATGGCCCGCGCGGCGGCCGGGACGTCCGCTGACCTGCTGACCGCGGTGCTGCTCACCGCTCGCTGCCCGGTCATCTTCGCGCCGGCCATGCACACCGAGATGTGGGAGCACCCGGCTACCCAGGCCAACGTGGCGGCGTTGCGCGGCCGCGGCGCGCTGGTCCTTGAGCCGGCGTCCGGCCGCCTCACCGGCAGCGACTCCGGGCCAGGGCGGCTGCCGGAGCCCGCTGAGCTGCTGCAGGCCGCGGTCAGGGTACTGGCCCGCGGCGCGGCCGGGCTCGCCGCCGACCTGGCCGGGCGCCAGGTCGTGGTGTCGGCCGGCGGCACCAGGGAGGAACTCGACCCGGTCCGGTTCATCGGCAACTGGTCATCGGGCCGGCAGGGTTACGCGCTGGCGCGCACTGCGGTCGCCCGTGGCGCGAAGGTCGCGCTGGTGGCAGCCAACGTGGAGCTTGACGATCCGGCCGGGGCGCGCGTCCGGCACGTGACGTCCGCCGCGGAGCTCCGTGACGCCGTCCGCGACGCCGCGCGCGACGCCGACGCTGTCGTCATGGCCGCCGCCGTGGCCGATTACCGGCCAGCGGCCAGGAGCGAGGCAAAGCTCAAGAAGACCGGGGCTGCGCCGGAGCCGATCAGGCTGGCAGAGAATCCAGATATCCTCCGGGAGCTGTCCGCTGACCGGCTGCACCCGGGCCAGGTGATCGTCGGGTTCGGCGCCGAGACCGGTGATCTTCTCGCGAATGGGCGCGCGAAAATCGCGGCAAAAGGGTGCGATCTGCTCGTTGTCAACAAAGTCGGCCGGGGCGTCGGATTCGGGGTCAGCGACAACGCCGCCGTGGTGCTTGCCGCCGACGGCGGCCAGACCGACGTCCCCCGTGGCCCGAAGGAGGCCCTGGCCGACGTGATCTGGGACTTGGTGGCCGCCGCGCTGGCCGGCCAGCCGGAGGACCGGGCGGCTGACCCGGCGGCTGACCCGGCGGTTGCTGGACAATACGGATACACTCCAGCGAAGCATCGTCCCCGCATAGTCTCGTTCCCAAGCGAAAAGGGAGTCAGGTGGCCGGTCGTCTTTTTACCTCTGAATCTGTTACGGAGGGCCATCCGGACAAGATGGCCGACCAGATCAGCGACGCCATTCTGGATGGCATGCTCAAGGGCGACCCGCGCAGCCGCGTTGCCGTGGAGACGATGATCACTACCGGCCAGGTCCATGTCGCCGGGGAAGTGACCACAGATGTTTACGTCGATATCCCGGAGATCATCAGGGAGAAGATCCTGGATATCGGCTACGACTCGTCGGCGAAGGGATTCGACGGCGCCTCCTGCGGCGTCTCGGTGTCCATCGGGTCGCAGTCGCCCGACATCGCCCGCGGTATCCGCGATGCGTTTGAGCACCGGGAAGGCGAGGGCGCGGATGAACTCGACCGCCAGGGCGCCGGCGACCAGGGCATGATGTTCGGTTACGCCTGCCGGGAGACCCCGGAGCTGATGCCGCTCCCGATCATGCTGGCGCACCGGCTGTCCCGGCAGTTGGCGGCGGCCCGGCGTAACGGCGCCGTGCCGTACATCCGGCCGGACGGCAAGACCCAGGTGACGATCGAGTACTCCGGGCTCGGAGCCGGTCCGCCTGGACACCGTGGTGATCTCCACCCAGCACGCCCCGTCCATCGACCTGAACGAGCTGCTGGCGCCGGACATCCGCGACCACGTCGTCGGGCCGGTGCTGGCCGGCCTCGAGCTTGACACCACCCGTTACCGGCTGCTGGTCAACCCGACCGGGAGGTTCGAGGTCGGCGGGCCGATGGGCGACGCCGGACTCACTGGCCGCAAGATCATCATTGACACTTACGGCGGCATGGCCAGGCATGGCGGCGGCGCGTTCTCCGGCAAGGATCCCTCCAAGGTGGACCGCAGCGCCGCCTACGCCATGCGCTGGGTCGCCAAGAACGTCGTCGCGGCCGGCCTGGCCGACCGGTGCGAGACCCAGGTCGGATACGCGATCGGCAAGGCCAAGCCGGTCGGTGTCTTCGTCGAGTGCTTCGGCACCGAGCAGGTACCGGCGGAGCGCATCCAGGACGCGGTACTTGAGGTCTTCGATCTCCGCCCGGCGGCGATCATCAGGGACCTGGACCTGCTCCGCCCGATCTACTCGCAGACTGCCGCCTACGGCCATTTCGGCCGGGAGGAGCCGGACTTCTCCTGGGAGCGGACCGACCGGACGGACGCCCTGCGCGCAGCAGCCGGCCTGTAGCAGCGCCGCGCGGCGCCGTGAGCGGAAGGCGCTGCGCGGCCCGAGCCGGCGCCCCGGGTCCGCAAGCCCTTCCGGCCGCGGGTCCGCGAGCCCCTTCCGGCCGCGGGTCCGCGAGCCCTTCCGGCCGCGGGCCTGGCGCGCCCTCGAGCCGCGGGTCCGTCGGGCCTGGCGCCCACCGGGCCGCACCCGAACGTGGTGGATCGCGCGATAGCGCACCATCCAAGGTGTGCGATCGCGCGATCCACCACCATGGATACCCGGGCCATGCAGGCCCGGTGGGCCGGTGGTCCGGCTTGGGCGGTGGTCCCGGCCGGGCCGGTGATCCGGCCGGGCCGGTGGTCCGGCCGGGCCGGTGGTCTGGCTTGGGCCGGTCAGGCCGCACCCGGCTGCCTGACCTGTCTGGTAGGACGGAGCCGTGGCAAGTCCAGCGGGGCGCAGCGCGGCGGCTCGGGCCAGGGCGCGGCCGCGCCCGGCCCAGGTTGCCGCGGGCGCCCGGCCGGTGGCGCGGGTGGTTGTCGACGTGCCGCTGGCGCATCTCGACCGGCCCTTCGACTACCTGGTCCCGGAGCGGCTGGCGCTGGCCGCGGTACCAGGCTGCCGGGTCCGGGTACGATTCGCCGGGCGGCTGACCAGCGGTTATCTGCTGGCTCGGGCCGAGGTCAGCGAGCACGCAGGCACCCTGGCTTTCCTGGACCGGGTCGTATCGCCTGAGCCGGTCCTGACCGCCGAGATCGCCGGCCTGGCCAGGGCAGTCGCTGACCGCTACGGCGGAACCCTGGCCGACGTGCTGCGGCTGGCTGTCCCGCCCAGGCACGCCCGCGCCGAGGCGGCAGGCCGGGACAGCCAGTGCCCGGCCTCGCCGCCGCCAGCAGGCCAGGCTCCGCGGCCCGCCGGTGACGGCGTGCCGGTGGATCGCGGCGAGCCGCAGCGCCCGGCCCGCCCTGGCCCAGGTTCCTGGGCCAGGTACCCGGCCGGACCTGCGTTCCTCGCCGCGCTCGCCGACGGCCGGGCGCCGCGCGCCATCTGGTCTGCCCTGCCCGGCCAGGACTGGCCCGGCAAGATCGCGGTGGCCGCGGCGACCGCGGCGGCGGCCGGCCGTGGCGCGCTGATCGTCGTTCCCGACGGCCGTGACCTGGACAGTGTCGGCGCCGCGCTTACCGCGCTGATCGGCCCGCGCGCGCACGTCAGCCTGTCGGCCGGCCTCGGCCCGGCGGAGCGCTACCGGCGCTGGCTCGCGGTGCTCCGCGGCGAGACGCTCATCGTGGCGGGCACCAGGTCCGCGATGTTCGCGCCGGTGACCCGCCTCGGCCTGGTGGTGCTCTGGGACGATGGCGATGACCTGCACGCTGAGCCGCGCGCGCCGTATCCGCATGCCAGGGAGGTGCTCGGCATCCGGGCGCACCGGGGCGGCGCGGCCGCGCTGATCGGCGGTTTCGCCAGGACGGCCGAAGCCACCCAGCTGATCGCCGCCGGCTGGGCCCGCGGGCTGGCCGGTGACCGGGTCGCGGTGCGTGGCCGTGCCCCGCTGATCACCGCGGCAGCAGGCGACGCCGAGCTTGCGCGGGATCCGGCGGCGCGCTCGGCCCGGATGCCCGGCCTGGCGCTGCGTACCGTCCGGGATGCCCTGGCTGGCGGGCCGGTGCTATTCCAGGTTCCGCGCCGCGGCTACGTCGTCGCCGCAGCTTGCGAGCGGTGCCACGCGCGCGCCCGGTGCGCCGCCTGCGGCGGCCCGCTCGCGCTGCCGGCGCCGCGGTCCGCGGCGGTCTGCCGCTGGTGCGCCGTACCCGCCGCCAGCCCGGTATGCCCGGCCTGCGGGCACACCGGGCTCCGCGCGCTGGTCACCGGGGCCGGCCGGACCGCGGAGGAACTCGGCCGCGCCTTTCCCTCGGTCCCGGTGCGGACCTCCGGCCGGGCAGAAGTCATCACCGAAGTGTCAGCTGCGGCGGCGGTCGTCGTCGCGACGCCGGGCGCGGAGCCGCGAGCAGAGGGCGGTTACGCAGCGGCGGTGCTGCTCGACGGCTGGGCGCTGCTCGGTCGGCCGAGCCTGCGTGCCGCCGAGGAGGCCCTGCGCCGGTGGATGAACGCGTCAGCCCTGGTCAAGCCCGCCTCTGACGGCGGCAAGGTGATCGTCGTCGCCGATTCGGGGCTCTCTGTGGTGCAGGCATTGATCCGCTGGGACCCGGTCACGCACGCGGAGCGGGAGCTGGCCGAGCGGACCACGCTCCGGTTCCCGCCTGCTGTTCGGATGGCGGCGCTGACCGGACCCGCGTCAGCGGTCCGGGAGGTCCTCAGCGCCGCGCCGCTGCCGCCAGGGGCGGACGTTCTCGGGCCGGTCCCGGTAGCTGGCGATCCGGCTCCTGGCCGGGACGCCAGCCCCGGGACCAGCACCGGGACGCCTGCCGGGGCCGGCGGCGGGCAGGTCCGGGCACTGGTCCGGGTGCCGAGGTCCGGCGGCCTGGCGCTCGCTGCCGTGTTGCGGGCGGCCCTGGCGGTCCGCACCGCACAAAAGGAAGCCGGTGTCGTGCGGTTGCAGCTCGACCCGGCCGAGCTGATCTGACTAGGCCGCCAAAGGCCGTAGGGTTGCTTGGTGGCCACCTCACGAAGGACCCCGACCGCGAGTGTCGGCCAGCCGCACCCCGGTACGGGTGCGCGCGGGCCCGCCCGGGACAGCGGAACAGCGCAGGGCAGGCGTGACGACATTCCGCGGCTCCCCCCCGTGCGCCTGGCGCCGCGAGAGGAGCTTGCGGCAGCTGCCCGTGTCGCGCCGCTGCTGCGCGCTGCCCGCGACCTGGCCCGCTGGTCCCAGGGGCGCCATGGGTTCCGGGCCGGCAACGCGCTGCACCCGGCTGCGGCTGCCGCGGCCGCGGCGGACCTGGAGCTGGCCGCCAGCGAGGTAGAAGCGGCCTGGCGGGTTGCCGGGGCGACCGGGATGATTGCCCAGCCCGGCGACCCGGCCACCCCGTCCGCCGGGCGCGCCGACGTGCTCGCTTCCGGCGATTCGGACCAGGTGCTCGCCGCCTGGCACGGCGCGCTTGAAGTCATGCTCGGCGCGGAGGACCTCGACGGGCTCGCGACCGCGCTCTACACGGTCGGCGGGCCGGTCCGGATGGAGGGCCTGTTCGACGCCTACGCGGCCGCTGCGGGTACGGCGCGCAAGCCAGGCGAACCGGAGCCCGCCGCCGGTCACGACGAGGCGGCAGCGCTGTCCTGGGCGCTGGAGGCGCTGGCCGACCTGGGCGTGGTGGAACTCGGCACCGACGAGTCAGCGGGCGGCCTGACGGTCGCCCTGTCACCGCTCGGTGTCTGGGGCGTCCACCGGAGGCTCCGGTCCCAGGGCTGGCACGTGCCTGTCCTCGGTGGCGGCGGCCGGGACGGCGCGCCGGGGCTGCTGGCCACCCTGGCCAGCTGCGACGCCGAGGACGGCGAGGCAGAGATCGCAGCCTGGCTGGCGGCGCGGACCGCTGCCAAGGCGGCTGCCGAGCTGATCCAGGCGGCCGGCCGGGGATCGCCGGGGCTGCGCGGTGCCGCGTTCGCCGTGCTTGACCGGATCGGCGTCGACGCCGTTCCGGCCGTCCGGTCCGCGCTGGCCGAGCCGGTACTGCGCGCGCACGCGGCTGTCTGGCTGCACGAGCACGGCGAGCAGGCTGACCTGGGACCGGAGGACCGGACCTGGCTGCTCGTCGACCTGGGTGCCGGGTTGCTCGAGGAAGCAGATCCGCGGGACGTGGTCGCCGAGCTGCTGCCTGACCTGCCGCCGGACGCGCAGGCGGAAATCGTGGCCGGCCTCTGGCGGGTCGACCATCCCGCCGTGACCGACCTGCTGACCGCGCTCAGCGATCATCATCCGGATCCGACCGTCGCCAGGGCCGCCCGTAAGGCAGCATTCAAGGCCAGGTCGCCTTCGGCCGGCCCAGGTGGCCAGCCTTCATAGACTGAACGGCCAGCGATTAATGGCTGATTTCAGGAAAGGGAAGTCCGTTGAGCATCAAGCCGATCCGCCTGTTCGGCGACCCGGTCCTGCGTACGCCCGCCGAGCCGGTGCGAGACTTCGACGCCGAGCTGCGCAGGCTGGTCAAGGATCTCACCGAGACGATGCTGGACGCGCCTGGCGTCGGCCTGGCCGCGCCGCAGATCGGCGTGGGGCTGCGGGTCTTCACCTACTACGTGGATGACGTCGTCGGTCACCTGATCAACCCGACCCTCGAACTGTCCGCCGAGCAGGAGACGGACGACGAGGGCTGCCTGTCATTCCCTGGCCTGGCCTTTCCCACCCAGCGGGCGCTTGGCGTGGTGGCAGCGGGCTTCAACATGCACGGCGAGCCGGTCACCCTGGAAGGCACCGGGCACCTTGCCCGCTGCGTGCAGCACGAGACCGACCACCTCGACGGAGTGCTGTTCATCGACCGGCTCGACCCCGCGCAGCGCAAGCTGGCCATGAAGGAGATCCGAGCCGCCGAGTGGTGGGGTGAGCCGGTGCCGACCGTGAAGGCGTCGCCGCACCCTATGCACGGCAAGGCGCTGTAGCAGAATGCGCCTCGTCTTCGCGGGCACCCCCGATACGGCCGTGCCTTCACTTGAGGCGCTGCTCAACTCGGGTCATGAGGTGGCCGCCGTGCTGACGCGGCCGGACGCGCCCGCAGGACGCGGCCTGCGGATGGCCCAGAGCCCGGTTGCGCGGCGGGCGCAGTCGGCCGGTGTCGAGGTGCTCAGGCCCCCCAGGCCGCGCGATCCCGGCTTCCTGGAACGGCTGCGCGAGATCGGGCCGGACTGCTGCGCGGTGACCGCCTACGGCGCGCTCATCCCGCAGGCCGCGCTGGACATCCCCCGGCACGGCTGGGTCAACCTGCACTTCTCCCTGCTGCCCTGCTGGCGGGGTGCTGCGCCGGTGCAGCACGCCATCATGCACGGCGACGACATAACCGGGGCGACCACGTTTCGGCTGGTTCCCGAGCTTGACGCCGGCCCGGTATTCGGCGTGCTCACCGAGCCGGTACTGCCCTCCGACACCGCAGGCGACCTGCTGGCCAGGCTCGCCGTTTCGGGGGCTGGCCTGCTGGTCGCGACCATGGACGGGATCGAGTCAGGCGAGCTCACGGCACGGCCGCAGCCGCCGGACGGGATCAGCCTCGCGCCCAAGGTCACGTCGGCGGATGCGCGGATCGACTGGAGCCGGCCTGCGATCGCGATCGGCCGGCTGATCCGCGCCTGCACCCCGCAGCCAGGGGCCTGGACGGAGCTGGCCGGGGTCAGGCTCAGGGTCGGGCCGCTGGCCAGCGACGATGCCGATGACGATGGCGTCAGGCTCAGCCCGGGCGAGCTGCGCCTGGACCGTTCCCGGGCAATCGTCGGCACCGGCTCCCGGCCGGTGCAGCTCGGTGACGTCCAGCCGGACGGCAAACGGCGGATGCCGGCCGCTGACTGGGCCAGGGGCCTGCGCGGGCTGTCGCCAGCCGGGGCCCGGCTGACATGACCCGGCGGTCCCGCAGTCCTGACTCGTCCGGCCGGCCCGGCCAGCCGGGCCGGCCCGGCACGTCCAGCAAGCCCGGCCCGAAGGCAGGACCAGGCTCGAAGGTCACTTCCGCCTCGCCGGCCAGCCCAGGCTCGTCGGCCAATCCAGGCGGACCGGCTAAGCCGCACTCGCTGGCTAGCCGGCGACGCCGGCCGGGCGAGGCTCGCCATCCCGACCCGGCCGCTCCCGGCCCACGTCAGGCTCCCGCGCCGACCCGGCCAGGTCAGCTGCCCTTGATGTGCTCAGGGCGGTAGCGGACCGGGACGCGTACGCGAACCTGATGCTGCCGTCCGTGCTCAGGGAACGCGGGCTCGCCGGGCGGGATGCGGCGCTGGCCACCGAGCTCGCCTACGGGACGCTGCGCGGCCAGGGAACCTACGATGCAATCCTGGCCGTCTGCAGCGACCGTCCCCTCGATCAGATCGACCCGCCGATCCGGCAGGTGCTCCGCCTCGGCGTGCACCAGCTCCTTGCCACCCGGATCCGCGCGCACGCGGCCGTTGCCACCTCCGTGGACCTGGCCAGGGACGTGGCCGGGCAGCGGCCGGCCGGATTCGTCAACGCGATACTCCGCAAGGTGGCGACGCGCGACCTGGCAGCCTGGATCGAGATCGCCGCGCCGCGCCGCGCGGATGATCCGATTGGGTACCTGGCCATCAGGTACAGCCATCCTCGCTGGATAGTGTCCGCGCTGCTCGATGCGCTCGGTGAGATCCCGGGGGCGACCTGGCCGAGGCCGAGGCCACCCTCGCCGCCGACGGCATCCGCCCGCGAGTGACGCTCTGCGCGATCCCGGGCCTGGCCGGCACCGCGGACCTGATCGCCGGTGACAACGAGCCTGCCCGCTGGTCCCCCTTCGGGGTGTACCTCGCCGAGGGAAACCCGGCGGACATCACGGCGATTGCCCAGAATCGCGCGTCCGTGCAGGACGAGGCGAGCCAGCTCGTGGCGCTGGCGCTAACCCGCGCTGAATTGCGCGACAAGGATGCGCGCGAAATCAGTTCCAGCGGCAACTATGCAGGCGACGCGGGTTCGCCCGGTGCGGATCCTTCCGGCACGGGTTCTTCCGGCGCGGAAGGCCGCTGGCTCGACCTTTCTGCCGGGCCGGGCGGCAAAGCGCGGCTGCTGGCCGGGATCGCGGCCAGCCGGGATGCCTTCTTGGTCGCAGCCGATGTGCGCGTGCACCGGGCCGGGCTTGTCCGGGCCGCCACGGCCAGGTCCGGCCGGGCCGGCGTGGTAGTAGCCGACGGCACCGTGCCCGCCTGGCGGCAAGGCGCGTTCGATCGGGTGCTTGCCGACGTTCCCTGCTCAGGACTCGGCGCGCTCCGCCGCCGGCCCGAGGCACGCTGGCGCCGCACGCCTGCGGACATAGCCGAGCTCCATGACCTGCAATGCGGCCTGCTCGCCGCGGCTCTTGACTCGGCCCGGCCAGGCGGCGTGGTCGCCTACTCGACCTGCTCGCCGCATCTCGCCGAGACCCGCGAGATTGTGGCAGCCGTGCTCGCCGCCAGGAACGACGTCGAGGTGCTCGACGCGCCCGCGCTGCTCCCCGAGGTACCCGGCCTCCGCTGCCCGGGCCCCGACGGCCCGTATGCGCAGTTCTGGCCGCACCGGCACGGCACCGACGCCATTTTCCTCGCCCTCTTCCGCCGCGCTGGCTCGGCACAGTGATCCTCCAGCGGCCGGAACTCCGGCATCTGCCCCCAACTCGCTGTCGTCGGTGCATGCAACAGGCCGACGGACGCCGCTGGATGGCCGGATCCGGGTAATTTGTGGTGCGCGCGGCTCCTGTGGTGCGCATGGCGCGTGCGAGGAGCGTTCCGCCTGGTGGATGGGGGTCTGGTGTCGCCAGGGCGACACCTCAGCCCCATCCACCAGGCGGAACGCCATTCCAGTTCCGCCAGAACCCGCCAATCGCATACGCAATAGGCCAATCGGGCACGTAGCGGACAGGGTGCTGCCGGGAAGCACGCGGCAAGTCGCCTGCCTGGTCCAATTGCCGGCCGATCTGGAATGCGCACGCACATGCATCTCGCGCATGCCGCGAAGCCTGCGCTGGTTACCGTCGTCGGCCAACCCGAGGGCCTTAGCGCCAATATCGCTCTGTACAAGCGGGACGTCATCACGGATGCCCACTCCGTGCGGCTGACCAGCAATTTTCGACACGGTATTCCTGATCGCGGGCCAGCGGAGGAGTCGCGCCGGCCTGGGCCCGGCGTACGCCAGGGCATTCCTGATCGCGGGCCAGCGGAGGAGTCCGCGCCGGGCCTGGGCCCGGTGCACGCCACGGCATTCCTGGACTCGGGCGGCGGCCAGTGCAGGAGCTGCGTCCAAACCTGGGCCTGCGCATTTCCGCGTAGCTGAGCTACTGGGCGCTGATGAGCGTGCGGACCCGGCTGTCGGCTACCTGGCGGTGCTGGTCAGCGAGCGCCCCCGGCCGCCGGAAACCCGGCTCGTGCCGATGTCGGCGCGCTGGCCCTCGGCGTAGCCGGCCCCGTACCCGCTGCCGCTGTAGGTGACCCGGGCGGTGCGGGTCACCGGATACGCCTGCTGCACGTTGCTGCCTGATCACCTGCGAGCGGTCGGCGAGGACCAGCGCGGTACGCGAGCCCGACGCCGCGGCCGGCGCGGTTGCCTCGGAGGTGGCCGCGTGCTCGGCGGCGCGGACCCGGGAGATGACGGCTGTCGCGAAGCCGAGCAGCCAGCTGCGCCGCCAGGCACGCGGGCTGCTGCTCCAGGCGGGAACCTGCGCGCCGACCAGGCCGTGCCACATCTGCACGAGCACCGAGGTGTAGAGCAGGTCCGCCCGCTCGAGGTCCGACGCGTAGCCGAACATGTGGATCCTGGTGCCTGGCCTCGTCCCGGTCAGCACGATGCACTGGCAGCGCAGCGCCGACCCGAGCCCGCACAGCAGGTGCGCCTTCACCCGCGCCCACGGGTTATCGATGTCCAGGATGCGGTTGTCGGGCTGGTCGGTCTCCGGCCGGTCGGCGGCGAGCAGCGCCCGGTCGATCCCGTACTTCGCCATCAGCTCCGCGGCCTTGGCCGTCAGGGCCTGCGCCTCCGGCGGTGTCGCGCTCTCGTCTTCGGCCTTCGCCAGCAGCTTGCGAACGCGGTCCAGCAGCCTGCTTGGTGCCTCAGGAGTCAACGCACGGCCTCCTTGCCGGTCGGGGATTCGAATACCGGATCGAACGCTAACCCGGGGCTGCGACATTTTCTCCTGCCGCGCACGGCACCGGCCGCCGCCACGGCGCCGGCACCGTGCCGCGCTGCACCCGCCACCGCGCTGCACCCGCCACCGCGCTGCACCGGCCACCGCGCCGCACCGGCCACCGTGCCGCACCGGCCCGTGCAGGACCGGCCACCGTGCCGCGCAGCGTCGCCTGCCGGCCGCACCGCGCCGCGGCGGCGCCTGCGGCGCAGCCAGTCTGGCACGCGGGTCCTAGACTGGCTGCCGAGATGACGATGCAGATGGCGCCCAGCATTCTCGCCGCCGACTTCGCCAGGCTTGCTGACGAGGTCGCTGCCGTGGCTGACGTCGCCGACTGGGTGCACGTAGACGTCATGGACGGTCATTTCGTGCCGAACCTCACGCTCGGGCTGCCGGTCGTCGAGGCGCTGCTGAAGCACACCGGCCTGCCGGTCGACTGCCACCTGATGATCGACGACCCGGACCGGTGGGCGCTCGGCTACGCCGAGGCGGGCGCCGGGAACGTGACGATCCACGCGGAGGCGGCCAGCGCGCCGGTCAAGACGCTGCGGGAGATCAGGGCCGCCCGCTCGCGGGCCGGGCTGGCGATCAACCCGGCGACGCCCGTCGAGCCGTACGCCGACCTGCTGCCCGAGGTCGACATGCTGCTGCTGATGACGGTCGAGCCGGGGTTCGGCGGCCAGCGGTTCCTTGACCTGGTGCTGCCCAAGATCCGCCGGGCCCGCGCGCTCATCGCCGGCCACGGGACGCCGGTCTGGCTGCAGGTGGACGGCGGGGTGAGCGAGGAGACGATCGGGCGGTGCGCCGAGGCCGGGGCGGACGTATTCGTGGCGGGCTCGGCCGTCTACCAGGCCGACGACCCGGCTGCAGTCGTCCGGTCCCTGCGCGAGCTGGCCGGCGCGCCGCCGGGGCGCCGCCGGGAGCGACGCCGGCCGAGCCAGAGCTTATCCACCACGGCCAACGGTTGCATGCGCTAACCGCGGGCCGCTGCCCGCCCGCTGCGGGCGCGCATGCTGGCGACCAGGTCAGCTGGCGCTTTGCCGGGCGAGCCTGCCGAGTACGGCGGCTGCGGGTCGTACTCGATGCCCAGCTGGATGGCCTGGGCCAGCCCGGCGCCGCCGATCCGGCCAGCCAGGCTGAGCGCCATGTCTATCCCCGCGGAGACTCCGGCCGCCGTGACGAACTTCCCGTCGATCACGACCCGCTCGCTGACCGGCGTCGCGCCGAGGGCGCGCAGCTCCTCTAGCGCCAGCCAGTGCGAGGTGGCCCGGCGCCCGGCCAGCAGCCCGGCGGCGGCCAGGATCAGCGACCCGGTGCACACCGAGGTCGTCCAGCTGCTCGCGGCGTCCGCCGCCCGCAGCCAGTCGTGCACCGCCCCGCCGCCCATCTGGTCCTCCTGACCGGGGCCGCCGGGGACGAGCACGATGTCCGGGTGCGGCACGTCGCCGAGCGCGGCGTCGGCCCGCAGCCCGAGCATCCCGGTGTCGGCGCGCACCATGCCCGGCTGCTCGGCGGCGAAGACCACGGCCGCCCCTGGCAGCCGGGAAAGCACCTCATAGGGCCCGACGGCGTCGAGCGCGGTGAACCGGTCATAGAGCAGGATGACGATCTGCACGAAGCTTCCTTCCGGTAGCGGTCGCAGGTATCAGCACGGGGTCAGGGTCAGGCAGGTCAGAATCGGTGCCGGTAGCCGGCCGGGGAGACGCCAAGCGAGCGGACGAAGGCGCGCCGCATGGCCTCAGCGGTCCCGTAGCCGCAGCGGCGGGCCACCTGCTCGATCCCCTCGCCGGTGTCCTCGAGCAGCCGCCTGGCTGCCTCGAGCCGGACTTTGCCGACGTACTGGCCGGGCGTCACGCCGGTCTCCGCGGCGAACGTCCGGGCGAACTGCCGGGGGGACAGCCCGGCCCTGCTGGCGAGGCTGTCCACCGACAGGTCAGCGGCCGGCCGCTCGGTGATCCACTGCTGCACCTCGCGGAGCGGCCGGCGCTGCGCGACTTGTGCCTGCAGCTGCGCGCTGAACTGTGCCTGGCTGCCCGGCCGCCGCAGGAATACGACCAGTTGCCTGGCTACGGCGAGCGCCGCCGCCCGGCCGAGGTCCTCCTCGACGAGCGCCAGCGAGAGGTCGATGCCGGCCGTGACCCCGGCCGAGGTCGCGATGTTGCCGTCCCTGATGTAAATCGGCTCCGGGTCGACGGACACGTCGGGGAACCGGCGCGCCAGCGCGTCGCTGGCCGACCAGTGCGTCGTCACCCGCCGGCCTGCCAGCAGGCCAGCTTCTGCGAGCAGGAAAGCGCCGGTACAAACAGATGTGATACGAGCCAAACCCGCCGCATGCCGCCGTATCCAGCTGATGAGCTCCGGTGCCGGGCTACGGGTTCCCTGTCCGCCGGGAACCACGAGCGTGTGCGCGCCTGCCGCGGCCCGCAGGTCGGTGTCAGGGACCAGGGTGAGCTCGCTGGAGGTGCGGACCGGGACGCCGCCGAGGCTCGCGACCCGGACCTGATAGGCCGGGCCGTCGGCCCCGTGGCCGGCCTGGTAACGGCTGGCGCCGGTGAACACCTCAAGCGGCCCGGTGATATCGAGGCTCTGCACGCCGTCGAAGGCGGTGATCAGGACGATGCGGGCGGGCATGGCCCCATCGTCGTCGCCGGCTGCTCTGTCTGCAATGACGTTCTCCCCACCTTTCCTGCCATCAGCGGCTGGCGGCGGCGGGCCGTGGCCGGGCTGGCGGCAGGATCGGCGAGAATCTTGCTGGGGCTTGTCGATCCCGGCAGATCCGTTCGTCGTAGAAATACCGGGACCGGAGCAGGCAGTACCGGCCCGGAGACCAAGAGACTGCGAAGGAGACCGGCATGAGCGAGTACGTGATCCTGATTTACGAGAACGAGGCTTCATACGTGGACGCCGCGCCCGAGGTGTGGCAGACGGCGATGGATGCACATAACCGCTTCGCCGGGCAGGTGGGCGAGCTGGGCGGAAAGCTTATCGGCGGCAACGCGCTGCAGCCCACCGCCACAGCCACGTCCGTCCGCGGCGATGTGGTCACCGACGGCCCGTTCGCCGAAACCAAGGAAGCACTCGGCGGCTTCTACCTGATCGAGGCCAGGGACCTCGACCACGCCCTGGCGATCGCCAAGCTCTGCCCGGCGCCGTACGGCGGCGTCGAGGTGCGCCCGGTCATGGACACCTCCGGCGGGTGAGCTTGGCGGCGGGCGGCGGCGACACGCCGCATGGCCCCGCGGCCGGCCGCAGTGGCGGAACCGCGGCCAGGCCCGGCGCGGGCGTCCAGCCGGACGCCCGCGATCTGGCCGGTGCCGCCCCGGCCCGGCCCGGCCCGGGCGTTCAGCAGAACCCCGGCCATCCAGCCGGGGCCAGCGTGGCCCAGGCCAGCGCCGCCGTTGCCGACGCGCACCGTCGCGAGTGGGCCTTTGTGCTCGCCGCGACGGCGCGCGTCGCCCGCGACATCGATCTGGCCGAGGAATGCGTACAGGACGCCTACGTGGCCGCCCTGGATGCCTGGTCGCGCCAGGGGGTCCCGCGTAACCCGGGGGCCTGGCTGACGACCACCGCCCGGCGGCGGGCACTCGACGCGCTGCGCCGCGACCGGACGCTGCGGGCGAAGCTGCCGCTGCTGATCGAGCCGGATCCGCCGCTGGCTGGCGGCGTGCCAGCCAGCCCGCCCGGCGCCGCCGCCGGCGGGCAGCAGGAGGAAGACGTGATTCCCGACGACCGGCTGCGGCTCGTCTTCACCTGCTGCCATCCCGCGCTGGCCAGGGAAGCGCAGGTCGCCCTGACCCTGCGGCTGGTCTGCGGCCTGACGACCGGGGAGATCGCCCAGGCGTTCCTGGTCTCCGAGCCGACGATGGCCGCCAGGGTGACCCGCGCCAAGAAGAAGATCTCAGCTGCCCGGATCGCCTACCGGGTGCCGGGCGCCGCGGAATTGCCGGACCGGCTTGATGCCGTGCTGACCGTCGTGCACCTGCTCTATACCACCGGCCACACGGCCCCCGGCGGCGAGAACCTCGTCCGCGCCGACCTCGTGGACCGGGCCATCGCGCTGACCCGGATGATCCGGACGCTGATGCCGGACGAGCGTGAGGTGCGCGGGCTGCTGGCGCTGCTGCTGCTGACCGACGCGCGGCGGGCGACCAGGGCTGACGCGGCAGGGCGGCTGCTCCTGCTCGAGGAGCAGGACCGCACTCAGTGGGACCGCGAGGCAATCGGCGAGGGGACCGCGCTGGTGGCCGGCGCACTGCGCGGCGGCCGCCCGGGCCGGTTCGCGCTGCAGGCGGCGATAGCCGCGCTGCACGCCGAGGCGCCGAGTTACGGCCAGACTGACTGGCCGCAGCTGCTCAAGCTCTACGATTTGCTGCTGCTGGCCTGGGCCTCGCCGGTGGTCGCGCTCAACCGCGCAGTCGTCCGGGCGATGGTGGACGGGCCGGAAAGCGGGCTTGCCGAGATGGCCGTGCTTGAGCAGGACGGGCGGCTGGCCGGCTACCGCTATCTTCCTGCGGCCAAGGCGGACCTGCTCCGGCGGCTCGGCCGCGGCGCCGAGGCTGCGCAGGCCTACCAGGCGGCCCTGGAACTAGCCGACAACGCCGCCGAGCGCGACTTCCTCGCCCGCCGGATAGCCGAGGTGGCAGGCCGCGCGGACTCCTGAGTGGTGACATGCCCCCGAATCCGGACACAATGTGCAGATGACCGCCGCTGCCCAGGACGCTCGCCCGGACCCGCCGTGGCCGCTGCTTTCTGTATCCAGCGTCGCGGTCCAGTTCGGCGCGTTGCGCGCGCTGGACGGCGTCGACCTCGCGGTCCAGCCCGGCGAGCTGGTGGCGCTGGCTGGCGAGAACGGCGTGGGCAAGACCACGCTGGTGCGCTGCATCTCCGGCGACATAGCGCCGACAAGCGGGCGGATCCTGCTGTCCGGCAGGCCGGTGGTCGCCGAGCCGCACTCCGTCGCGCGGCAGGGCGTTGCCGTCGTCTGGCAGGACCTGGCGCTCTGCGACAACCTGGATGTCGCGTCGAATCTGCTGCTCGGCCGGGAGCGCCGCCGTCATCTGCTGTCCGATACCCGCTTTCACGCCGCCGCCGCGCTGCTCGACGATCTCGGCATCCCGCTCGATGACACCACCCGCGGCGCCAGGACGCTGTCCGGCGGCCAGCGCCAGCTGCTTGCGGTGGCCAGGGCGATGGCACGCAAGCCCCGGCTGCTGCTGCTCGATGAGCCATCCGCGTCGCTCGGCGTCCGGGCATCCAAGCAGGTAGAGGAACTGATCACGGTATTGCGGGATCAGGGCACCGCGATCCTCCTCGCCTGCCACGACATCGACCAGATGTTCCGGCTGGCCGACCGCATCGTCGTGCTCAGGCACGGCCGGGTGGTAGCCGAGGTGGATCCGGCCGGAGCGCACCCGGACGACGTGGTCGCCCTGCTCTCCGGCCAGCAGGTTGATTCATCTGCCCGCCGCCAGCTCACCAGGTTGCACGGGCTGGTGGACCGGCTGGTGTCCGCCGATCCGTCATCGAGCCTCTCGCTGATCCTCTCCGCGCTCGGTGCCGCGCTCGGCAGCGAGCGGCTCTGCATTCACCTGCTCCAGGGCAATGCGCTGGCCTGCGCGGCATCCCTGGGTGTCCCGCCCGCGCTGCTCTCCGCATGGTCCCGGCTGCCAACGGGAGCGGCTGGCGGCCCGGTTGGGCTGGCCGCCAGCACGGAGCGAGCGGTCGTACAGGACACCGCCCAGCCTGGCGGCGCGTGGGCGCCGTTCAGCGACCTGGCCAGGGCCGCCAACGTGGCGAGCTCATGGTCGGTTCCGGTGCTGGGGCCGGGCGGGCTGGCGGCCATCATCACGGTGTTCCGGGCGGTCACCGGCCCTCCGCCGCGTGACCAGCTCGACCTGGTCACGCTTTATGCCGGGTACGCGGCGAGCGCGATCGAGCGCGACCGGCTGCTCGACGAGGTGACCGCACGCAACCGGGTGCTTGAGACGATCAGGGAGATGCTCGAGACCCTGGCAGGCCCGATTCCGGTCGCCGACGGCCTCGTCATTGCGCTGCAGTCGCTGCGCCGGGGCCTGCAGGCCGATGAGGTGGTGCTGCTGAGCCAGGGTAGCGACGAGGAACCCCGGTGCCGTGCGTTCGCCGGGAAGGCCGGAGCGCGCCGCGGCGCCGATGATGCCCCGCAGTCCTTGCTCAGCACCGGACAGCAGGTCATCGCGGGAACCCGCCGCGACGGCATCGCGACCCAGCTTGGCGGTCGCTGGCGGCGAGCGATTCCTCGCCGTGACATTCGCTGCCCCGGCCGGGCCCGCCGCGCTGCTGGCAAGCTGGCGCGGCAGGCAGCTCAGCGAGGACGCCACCGCGCTCATCGAGGACGCCGGGCATTCGCTGCGGCTGGCGCTTGAGCGCGAGGAAGCCGGGCTCGCGCACCAGGAGGCCGCGGCGCTGCGCCGGTCACAGGAGCTTCAGCGCGGCTTCCTTTCCCGGCTCAGCCACGAGCTTCGCACCCCGCTCACCGCGATCAGGGGCTACGCCTCCAGCCTGATGCAGCCGGACGTCACCTGGGACGGTGACTCGCAGCAGCGGTTCCTGGCCCGCATCGCAGCGGAATCGGCCCGGCTTGGCCGGCTGGTCGACGACCTGCTCGACTTCTCCGCCATCGAGTCAGGGGTTCTCCGTCTCCAGCATGACTGGTGTGACATCCCCCTGGTGGTGGAGGCGGCGATCGCCTGCCTGCCGCCGGAGGCAGCGCACGCCGTCGAGGTGGAATTCGGTCCCGGCCTGCCCGTGGTCTGGGCCGACCATGATCGTCTCGAGCAGGTCTTCGTCAACCTGCTCGACAACGCGATCGGTCACAATCCGCCCGGCACCCAGGTGCTGATCGGCGCGATGGGGGCCGGGCCGGCCGGGGTGGCGATCACCGTTGCCGATGACGGTTCCGGAATGCCCGACGACCTTGCCGCGGCTCCGTTCGAGCCGCTGCGCCGGCGCCGGTCACCGACGGCCGGCGCCGGGCTCGGGCTGTCGGTCGCGCACGGGATCGTGCGGGCGCACGGCGGCCGGATGGAGCTGGAGCGGCCGCCCGTGGGCACGAAGTTCTGCCTGTGGCTGCCCACTGAGCTGCCGGGAAGGCCCGAAGGGGATGCCGCGGGCGACCCGGCAAGCGCCCGCGACAGGGACGGCAGCCAGCTGGCCGCGTCCCCGGGTACCGCGATGGCGGCAGCAGGCCCCGGCCAGCTGGCCGCGGTGCGGGGCGAGGCCAGCTCAGGTGCCTAGTGGCTCGGCGAGTACCCGCGCGCTGGTCGTGGAGGACGACCTCAACATCGTCGACCTGATCCGGTCCAACCTGTCCGTGCGCGGCTACGACACCGTCGTGTCGACCGATGGCATCCGCGCGCTGCAGCTCCTGGAGACGGAGTCGCCGGACATCGTGCTGCTTGACCTGATGCTGCCTGAGGTGGACGGCTTCGAGCTCTGCCGCCAGATCCGCGAGCGCTCGGCCGTGGCGATCATCGTGGTCTCAGCCCGAGGCGGCGAACGGGACAAGGTGACGGCGCTGAACATGGGCGCGGATGACTACATGACCAAACCATTCAGCATCATCGTGATGCTGTACACGGTCCTGACCGGGCGGACCCGCTTCGGCCGCTATATCTACGCGATCGGCGGCAACGCGGAGGCGGCCAGGCGGGCCGGCGTCAACCTGATCATGATCAGGACGCTTGCCTTCACGCTGTGCGGGCTGACCGTCGGCATCGGCGGAATCCTGCTCGCGTCTCAGCTCAACTCGATCGGCACGACCCTTAACGGCGGCCAGTACGTGCTGTTCGCTGTGGCGGCGGCCGTCATCGGCGGCACCAACCTTTTCGGCGGCCGGGGCAGGATGCTGCACGCTGTGCTTGGCGGCCTGGTCGTCGCCACCATCGCCAACGGCCTCGCGCTGATCGGGTTGACCGCTGCGGCCACGAACATCATCACCGCGATCGTGCTGCTCGCAGCCGTGACCATCGACACGGTGGCCCGCCGCAGCCGGGCGACCAGCTGACCCAGGGCTGACCACCCAGGCGGCCCCGCTGGCGGCGGGCCGGAATAGCCGATATGGCAGACTGGTTATGAAGTAACGCGTGCTCCGGGGTCGGTGTAACTCCGAGCCGGCGGTGAAAGTCCGCGACCCGGCCGAGGCCATCGGCCGGCTGATCCGGTGGAATTCCGGGACCGACGGTGAAAGTCCGGATGGGAGGATGCACGCGCACGGCACGGCCCTGATCCGGGCCGGCTAGTCGTGCCTGCGCATTTTGCGCGTCCCCGGAGCCTGCGGCCGAACGGGCAGCTCCGAGGAGGACGTGGTGTTCACCGGAATCGTGGAAGAACTCGGCGAGGTCGTCGCGCTGGAGAAACTCGGTGACGCCGCCCGGCTCACCGTACGCGGCCCGCTGGTGACGGCTGACGGCGCGCGCGGTGACTCGATCGCGGTGAACGGCGTCTGCCTCACGGTCACCGCGCGGTCCGCAGACACGTTCACCGCGGACGTGATGGGGGAGACCCTCAGCAGGTCCGGGCTCGGTGCCCTCGCTCCCGGCGCGGTCGTCAACCTGGAGCGGCCGATGCGGCTGGACGGGCGGCTTGGCGGGCACCTGGTCCAGGGCCATGTCGACGGCACCGGCATGATCATCGGGCGCACACCGGCCCCGCGCTGGGAGGTCGTCCGCATCGGCATGCCCCCAGGGCTACCGCGTTACATAATCCAGAAAGGCTCAGTCGCCGTAGACGGCATCAGCCTGACCGTGTCGGCCACCTGCAGCGGTGGCGCTGACCAGCAGGGTGACCCTGACCAGCCTGGATGGTTCGAGGTCAGCCTGATACCGGAAACCCTGCAGCGGACCACGCTTGGCCGCAAGCAGCCGGGCGAGACGGTGAACCTGGAGGTCGACATGATCGCTAAGTACGTCGAGAAGCTGCTCGGCACCGGGGCCCGGTCATGACCCCCGCGGCGAACCCGGGCAGCAGGCTGGACGACGTCCAGCGCGCCATCGCGGACATCGCGGCCGGCCGCGCCGTCGTCGTGGTCGACGACGCGAGCAGGGAGAACGAGGGCGACATCGTCTTCGCGGCGGCGAAGGCCACGCCCGCGCTGCTGGCGTTCACCATCAGGTACGCCCGCGGGCTGATCTGCGTGCCGATGGTCGGCAGCGACCTCGACCGGCTCCAGCTGCCGCCGATGACCAGCGATAACCAGGAGCACATGGGAACTGCCTTCACCATCAGCGTGGACGCGCGGGACGGGATCAGCACCGGGATCTCGGCGGCCGACCGGGCCAGGACCATCAGGACGCTGGTGGACTCCGCCACCGAGCCCTACGAGATCGTCCGCCCCGGGCACGTCTTCCCGCTTCGCTACGCCGAGTGCGGCGTGCTCAAGCGGCCCGGCCATACCGAGGCTGCGGTTGACCTGGCCAGGATGGCCGGCCTGACGCCGGCGGGCGTGGTTGCGGAAATCTTCAACGACGACGGGACGATGGCCAGGCTGCCGCAGCTGCGCGCGTTCGCCGACGAGCATGGCCTCGCCCTGATCTCCATCGCCCAGCTTGTCGAGTACCGCAGGCACTCCGAGCAGGTGGTGAAGCGGGTGGTCGAAACCAGGCTGCCGAACGAGTTCGGCGAGTGGCGCGCGCTCGGCTACCTGAACTCCGTTGACGGGACTGAGCATCTCGCCCTGCTGCTCGGCGACATCGGCTTGCCCGGCGGCGCGGCTGCCGACGCCTTGCCCGGCGGCGCGGCTGCCGACGCCGCGCCCGGTGCGGCAGGCCCGCCCGGCCAGCCCGGCATCCTGGTCCGGATGCACTCCGAATGCCTGACCGGGGACGTCTTCGGCTCGCAGCGCTGCGACTGCGGCGACCAGCTCAGGGCCGCGATGGCGGTGATCGCCGCGGAGGGCCGCGGCATAGTGCTGTACCTGCGCGGCCATGAGGGCCGCGGCATCGGGCTGCTCAGCAAGCTGCGTGCCTACAACCTGCAGGACGGCGGGGCGGATACCGTCGACGCCAACCTGGAGCTCGGCCTCCCTGCCGACGCGCGGGAGTACAGCACCGGGGCACAGATGCTCGCTGACCTGGGAGTTCGCTCACCCAGGCTGCTGACGAACAATCCGGCGAAGGTCCGCGGGCTGTCCGGCTTCGGCATCGAGGTGGCCGGCCGGGTGTCGCTGCCCGCCAGCCCGACGCCGGACAACCTGCGCTACCTGATGGCCAAGCGGGACCGGCTCGGCCACCAGATCGACGATCTTCCCGTCAGTGCCGAGGACCTGCCGCTGCCCGGGCTGGACCAGCTCGCGCCGGACGGCGGCCAGCGGCCGGCCGGGGATCATCCGGTGCCCGGCGGCGGTCATCTCGCGCCGAACGGGGATCGGCCGGCCCCGAGCGGCGATCCCGGCACGCCAGTACGGCCCGCTCCCGCCGCGACCCGATGAGCGGACAGGGCAGGCCGGCCGGGCAGGTGGTGGATGCCGCCGGGCTCAGCCTGGCCATCGTCGCCACCCGGTGGCATGCGGAGATCACCGACACCCTGCTGGACCGGGCTGTCGCGGCGGCGGCCGCATGCGGCGCGGCAGCCCGGGTCGTGGTCCGGGTTCCCGGCGCGGTCGAGCTGCCGGTGGTGGCGGCCGAGCTGGCCGCCCGGCACGACGCGGTGGCCTGCCTGGGCGCGGTGATCCGCGGCGGCACGCCGCATTTCGACTACGTCTGCGACTCGGTCACCTACGGGCTCGCCCGGGTCGCCCTCGACGCCGGCACCCCGGTCGGCAACGGCGTGCTCACCTGCGACACCCGGGAGCAGGCGCTGGCCAGGTGCGGGCTCGACGGCAGCAGCGAGGACAAGGGCTGGGACGCGGTGGTGGCGGCGCTGGACACTGCGCTGGTGTTGCGGTCGCTGCGCTCATCCGCCGAGCCGGTTGACGGCAGCATCAGTAGGTAGGTTAGGCTACCCTAACTAGCTCGCCGAACCCGGGGGGACCGCTCATGCTTGCCACTCTTGTGATCTTCCTTCGCGAGGGCGTCGAGGCAAGCATGATTATCGCGATCCTGCTCGCGTACCTGAATCGCAGCGGTCAGCGGCGGTACTTCCGCGAGGTATTCCTTGGCGTGGCGGCGGCGCTCGTTCTGGCCGCCGCGGGCGGCGTGATTGCCTACCTGACCATTCGCTCCTACGACGGGTCACGTGCGCAGACGATCTTCGAAACCGGCACCTACCTGCTGGCCGCGGCCGTGCTCACCTATATGACTTTCTGGATGCGCTCGCACGCTCGCGGCATGTCGGCGGAGCTGCGCGCGCGGGCCGATGCCGCGATCAGCCGCGGCGCGCGCACCGGCCTGGCGCTGGTCGCCTTCCAGGCCGTGGGCCGCGAGGGCCTGGAGACCGTCGTCTTCACGCTGGCCATCGCCTTCTCCACGACGCAGAGCAGCGCCACACTCGGGCTCGGGGCAGCCATCGGGCTGGCCATCGCGCTGGCCATCGCATTCGTCATCTACCGGCTTGGCCACCGGCTGAACCTCGGCCGGTTCTTCACGATCGTCGGCGCGCTGCTGATGATCTTTGCCGCCGGCCTCCTCGTTGATGCGGTGCAGAATCTGCAGGAACTCGGCTGGCTGCCGGTGGCAACTCACCCGCTATGGCATACCGGAAATATTCTTAACGAGGACACCGCGCTCGGTGACATCGCGCATAGCTTCTTCGGCTACGCGCAGAGCCCGACCGTCCTGCAGGCCTGCGTCTACGTGCTCTACCTCGCGGCCGCACTGATCGCCTTCTTTAACATCCGCCGTCGGGTCTTCGGCCCGCGGGCCGCGAGCTGATCTGATGATCAGCAACGTAGTCTGGGAAAACGCGATGTATACGACCCGAGGTGACCTGCGTGCGAGACATCCTGGATCCGGTCCTGAAGTGGTGGACGGCGGGTGACACGTTCGGGCTGGCCACGGTTGTGCGCACGTTCAGCAGTGCTCCCAGGGAGCCGGGGGCGGCGCTCGCCGTTTCCGGCGGCGGCGAGGTCGTCGGCAGCGTCTCAGGCGGCTGCGTGGAAGGTGCCGTCTATGAGCTCGCCCGCGAGGTCGCCGCGAGCGGGCAGCCGGTGCTGCAGACCTATGGAATCAGCGACGATGACGCGTTCGCCGTCGGGCTGACCTGCGGCGGCATCATCGACATCTTCGTGCAGCCGGTCGATCGCGAGCACTTCGCTGAGCTCGGCCGAGTGGCCGCGGCCGTCCGGGCGGATCAGCCGGTCGCCGTGGCCACGGTGATCGATGGCCCAGGCAAGGTCGGCGCCAGGAGGGTCATCTGGCCGGCTGACGATCCCGCGAGGCCGCCGGAGCCGGGCACGCTCGGCGCCGGCGACCGGCTGGACCAGGCGGTTGACGACGACGCACGCGGCATGCTGGCGCAGGGCGTCACCGCCGTGCGCCGCTACGGCCCGGACGGGGAACGGCGTAGGGACGAGCTCGGCGTCTTCGTGCAGTCGTTCGCCCCGCCGCCGCGGATGCTCGTGTTCGGCGCGATTGACTTCGCCGCCGCCGTGGCCAGGGCAGGCAAGTTCCTCGGCTACCGCGTTACGGTCTGCGATGCCCGGCCGGTCTTCGCGACCGCCGCGCGGTTCCCGGAAGCGGACGAGGTGGTGACCGACTGGCCGCACCGCTACCTGTCCGGCATCACGGTGGATGAGCGTACGGTCATCTGCGTGCTCACGCACGATCCCAAGTTCGACGTTCCGCTGCTCGAGGTCGCGCTCCGCACCCCCGCCGCCTATATCGGCGCGATGGGCAGCCGCCGGACGCACGAGGACCGGCTGGCCCGGCTGCGCGAGGTCGGCCTCACCGAGGCTGAGCTAGCCCGGCTGCGCTCGCCGATCGGCCTCGATCTCGGCGCGAGGACGCCGGAGGAGACCGCGGTGGCGATCGCAGCCGAGCTCATCCAGCTGCGCTGGGGCGGCACCGGGATGCCGCTGACCGGTACCACCGGCCGCATCCATCACGGCTAGCGTGGCCGGCCAGCAAGCGCTGTCACCGCGACCATGAGGTGGCAGGCCCGCGCCGGGGATCGGGAGCGAATCCCCAGATTCCGTGCGGGGTTCCCCAGATTCCCGGTACCGGGGCTGGCCGCCGCTGGTCAGCAATTCGGCGCCGGGGCCGTAACCTTGATGATCGTGGAGCACCGCGTCGCCGGGGTCCTGCTCGCTGCGGGCGCCGGGAGCCGTCTCGGCCAGCCGAAGGCCACCGTCGAGCTCGGCGGGGAGCCGCTGGCCCGCCGGGGAATCACGCTGCTGCGGGACGGCGGGGCGCAGCCCGTCGTGATCGTCACCGGCGCCGTGGCCGTCGACCTGCCCGGCGTGCTGATCGTGCACAACCCGGACTGGCGCACTGGCATGGGCTCGTCGCTGGCCGCTGGGCTGGCCACGGTGCCCGACGACTGCGGCGCGGCCGTGATCGCCCTGGTCGACCAGCCGCTTGTCAGCCCGGCCGCGGTGCGGCGGCTCATCGCGGCGTACCGGGCAGGCGCCGGCGTCGCGGTCGCGGCCTATGACGGCGTGCAGCGCAACCCGGTCCTGATCGCCCGCGAGCACTGGCCAGCGGTCACCGCGCTCGCTGTCGGCGATACCGGCGCGCGGCCGTTCCTGCGCGCGCACCCGGAGCTGGTGACGCCGGTCGAGTGCGGCGACACCGGCAGCGCCGACGATGTCGATACCCCTGCGGACCTCGCGCGGATCGCCGGCCGGACCGAGGCGGCAGCCCAGGCAGAGCCCGAGGCGGCAGCCCAGGCAGAGCCCGAGGCACCAGCCCAGGCAGCGCCCGGGCATCAGGCCTGATGCACGCCGATGCCCCAGGCGTGCTGGACGGTGCTGCCCGGTTCCAGGCTGATCAGGTCGTGGCCGGTCACGAATGCGTTCGGCGGGCAGGTCATCGGCTCGATCGCCAGCGCGCGCCTGCGGTGCGGCGGGTCCAGCGGGTCGCCGGTGAATACCTGCAGCCACTGGTAGCCCTGGCCGGCCCAGAACGAGACCTGCCGCCCGGCAGCGCCGAGCCTGGCCCAGGCCCGGCCGTCAGCATCCCTGGCCAGGCCGGTGAACGCATGGTCGAGGCGGACGCCGCCGACCGGCCGGGCGGCCCGGAAGTCATACTCCGTGCCGGTGACGTCCCTGGGCCCGGCCGCCGGAATGCCGCGAGGGCCCGGCGGGAGCCACTGCGCGGCCGGCAGCTCGAGCTCGCAGTCGTCGATGTCGGGCGTCCCGGCGGTCAGGTACGGATGACAGCCGGTGCCGTACGGGGCCGTCCTGGTGCCGACATTCCGTGCCGTGATGTCACCTGCAGCCCGTCGTACGCAGTCAGCCGGTACTCGGCGGCAAGGTCCAGGCAGAATGGGTAGCCGGACCGCCCGTACAGCACGTGCCTGAGCCGGATCCGGCTGCCGTCGTGGCGTTCGGCCTGCCAGCCTGCCCATCGGGTCAGCCCGTGTATCGCGTTGCCCTGGGCTGGCTCGCTCAGGTCCAGCTGGCAGTCCACTCCGGCGAATTGGTAGCGCCCCCCGTCGATCCGGTTCGGCCAAGGCGCGAGCAACTGGCCTGCGGCGGCCGGCGGTAGTTCGTCGGGTGCGTATTCCGAGCTGACCTGCTGGTCGCGATACGTAAATTGGCGCAGGCCAGCGCCGAGCTCGGTAACAGTCGCACGATAGTCACCAGCGTGGATCTCGTACTGCGCACCAGTCAGCGGTGTCGAGGTCGGCTTTTCCATGGTGCCTATTTTGCTAGCCGGGCGGCCCGCGATCCGATAGCGCCCCCGCCATAAATGCCGGCGGGGCTGCTTGGGGAGCGGGGGACCGTCAGCCCCGCCAGCAAGTGCACGATAACTTCCCCAGGCCGGCGCGCGGGCGAAGTTGCCCCAATACGGTGCGTTCCGGCAGGTCGGGGGCAACCGGCTGCGGAGCAATGCCGGGCGCTGCGGTGCATCATCTTGCCCGCGCAAGCCGGTTGCCTAGAGTCGGCAGCAGGGAACCCGCCGGGCAGCGGCTCGCGAGCTGACACTGGCCGGCCAGACAGCAGGCGACTGCCGCGGCAGCGCCCGTCGCCGCAAGGAGGATTCAGCATGCCAGGACCGCTGCACGGAATCGTCGTGCTCGACCTGACCAGGGCACTCGCTGGCCCGCACGCGACGATGCTGCTCGGCGACCTCGGCGCGCGGGTGATAAAGATCGAGCAGCCCGGCACCGGCGACGAGTCGAGGCAGTGGGGACCGCCGTTCGCGACCGCCCCCCTGCCTGGCGGCGATGGCGAGCATCGGGACAGCACTTACTTCCTGTCCTGCAACAGGAACAAGGAGTCGGTGACGTGCGACCTGGCCAGCGCGGCAGGCAAGGACCTGCTGCGGCGGCTGGTGGCCAGGTCCGACGTGCTTGCGGAAAACTTCCGGCCGGGCGTGCTCGACCGGCTCGGCTTCTCCTGCCAGCGGCTGCACGAGCTTAACCCCCGGCTGGTCATCGGCTCCATCACCGGATTCGGCCACGACGGGCCGGAGGGGGCACGCCCGGGTTACGACCAGATCGTGCAGGGCGAGGCGGGGCTGATGAGCGTCACCGGCCCGGATCCAGGCCACCCGGTCAAGGCCGGGCTGTCCGTCGCGGACGTGCTGGCCGGCGTGAACGCGGCGCTCGGCATCGTGGCCGCCCTGCATGAGCGGGCGGCCACCGGGCGCGGCGGGGTTGTCCGCACTTCCCTGCTGGCGTCCATCGTCGGCGCACATGCTTTCCAGGGCACCCGCTGGACCGTGGCCGGGGAAGTGCCTGCCGCAACCGGGAACCACCATCCGTCGATCGCTCCGTACGGGGCCTTCAGGTGCGCGGACGGCATGATCCAGGTGGCCGTCGCCAACGAGGGGCTGTGGCGGCGGTTCGCCCCGGTCGTCGGAATCGACCCGGCGGACCCCCGGTTTGCCGAGAACCACCTGCGGATCACGCGGCGAGATGAGCTGACTGCGGCGATCGAGCTCGGGCTGGCGCGGGCCGGCCGTGCGCACTGGCTTGACCTGCTCAGGCAGTCGGGCGTGCCGGCGGGGTCGATCCGGGCAATCGACGAGGTCTATGACTGGGACCAGACCCGGTCCCAGGGGCTGGTCATCTCGGTCGATCACCCGGTGCTCGGCCGGATCGAGCTGCCCGGGCCCTCGCTGCGCTTTGACGGCGCGGCCCCGCGTGAGCACGCCGCGCCGCCGATGCTCGGTCAGCATGACGCCGCCGTGCGCGGCTGGCTCGGCGAAGAGATCAGCTAGCCGCGGAACGAGCGCGCCGCGCCAGCCCGGCACCGGCCCGGCGCGAGTGTCCCGGCCCCGACCCGGCGGCCGGGAGCGTGGGCAGCCGGCCCAAGTCCGGCGGCCGCCCCGGCTGCCCGGCCAGGCCGCGGCGGCTGGCACCGGCCCGCTCAGCAGGCTGCCCGCTGCCCCGGCCGCGCTGCCCGCTGCCCGCACCGCTGCCCTGGCCGTGCTGCCCGCTGCCTGCCGCGGCCGAAGCCGCCGGGCTCGGCGGCGGCGCCCACCGCAGCACGTGCCGCCCGGCGAATGCCATCACCACCCCGGCAGCTATCAGGCAGAGCGCGACGGCGTTCAGCCAGGACGTCTTGCTGCGCTTGCGCCTATGCACGGCACGCTGCCGGTCCCGGTGGCCGGGCCACCGCCGCAGTGCGCGTGGTAGGTCGCATATCCGGTCCCCTGAATTCGGTCGCGCGAACGCTCTGCCGAATTCATTCCCGGTGGCGCGCCCAGGTAAGCCGGACTGGCAAGTAAACGGTAATTGCGTGACTGCCGCAGGATTTGCGTCGCTAAGACCGTGAATTACCGGAAACTCTACGGTAAAGAAGCCGGCCTGGACAGTCTCATGCCGGGAATCCGCAGGCTGCGGGCAGAATGCGGCGGCTTTAGCCCACACCGGGCTGGGTGTTACCGGCCGGCCTGATTCGTTCCGCCGGCCACGAATTAGCCGATACTGCGGTTTACCGGTGCGGGATGAGCAGCCCGGTGCGGACCGCTTCAGCGGCGAGCACGCCAAAGAGGTAGAAATAGGCGGACTCTTCGTCCTCGAATACCCGTACTTCGTGCCTGGCCCCGCCCGCGGCGCTGAATACCTCGTACCCGGTCGGCGTCTCGATCAGGCAGAGCGCGCCGTCGACTTCCTCGCCGACCGCGTACGCGGCCGCCGGGATCGCCGCCAGCGTCGCGAGCTCGATGAAGATTCCCTGGGTGGCCATCCGGGACCGGGCGGATCTGCGGCGGCGCGGCGCTGCGTCGCCGCGGGCCGGGGCCGGCCGGTCAGCTGCGATCGCCGTGGCCCGTGGTGCCGCCAGCAGGTCCGGCGGCAGCCGGGAATCCGGGGACAGCCGGTTCTGCCTCGGTAGCGCAGCCGCGGAGGCCGCTCGCAGCGCCGCCGCCTCCAGCGGCAACGGGGGCTCGCTGGCTGGCGTGCTTACCATGAAGCCGGGCGGCGGCAGCGCCGGGGACGCAGCGGATGGCTGGCCTGGCGATTCGAGCCGGCCGCCGGGCGATGAAGGCGGCCTGCTGCCTGGCGGGGCCGGGGCAGGCGTCAGGCCTGCCTGGTTACGGACGCCTGATCCGGAAGTGCCTGGTCCGTAATCGACCGCGGGTGCACCGTAGTCAGCCGTGGCAGGCTCGTAATCGGCGGTGAGCGGCCCCAGGTTTGCGCTGCGCGGGCCCAGGTCAGCCGTAGCCGCGGTAGCCAGGGCCAGATCAGCGGTAACCGGGCCCAGGTCCGCGGTAACCGGGCCCAGGTCCGCGGTAACCGGGCCAGAGTCAGCGGCAGCCGGGTCGTAGCTACCGGTCGGAGCCGCCGCCTGCCCGGCAGGCTGCTCCGGGTAGTCGAAGCGCTCCTCGGTGACTTCCGTCACCTCGTCCCGCGGCGTGACCAGCTCGAACACGCCGCGGTCAACCTGCCAGTAGCCGAGTTGTTGCGCCTGGTAGGCGTCATGTCCCAGGTACGCGATGTGCAGCCGGTCGCCGAGATCGTCGAGCACCAGGCAGCGCTGGCCCCGGTACCTGCCCATCGGCCTGGATTCCCAGAGCGCCTGGACTTCCGGCACCCGCAACTGCTTGCGCCAGTGCCCGGTGGCCGGCTCGAAGCCGAGGTCCTCAGGGGGCGGGCAGGCGGCGAACAGGACGACATCGCCGCCGGTCGGCCCGATGCCGGCCTCGTAGGGGACGCCCTGGTAGGTCGCCATCAGCCGGTAACGCATGCCTCAGATCCCTCCGGACGGGCGCAGCCACACCTGGCCGTCGAACCTGGCGATGAATTCTTCTGCGCCCGGGGTGATGCGGTACATCTCGGCTCCCACCGGGACCGGGATCGGATCGGTGAAGAACTCGGCGACCCGGCGCGCCCGCGATGACGTGAAGCCAGTTCCGGTGAACGGCGGCTTGCCGCGCCAGTCGCCGCCGTTTTCCGGTGAGTAGGGAATCTGGTAGTGCCCGACGGCGACCGCGCTCCACCGCAGCAGGTACACCTCCGTGAGATCCGGCGTGAAGCCAGAGCCGTCATATCGGAGGTCAAGCGCTTCGTAGATCTCGGCTGGGTCATCGAATGAGCTGTCCTGTACCCGGTAGACGAATCCGGCGATCACCGAGCGCCGGCCAGTCAGATAAGGCTCCACCAGCCGCGGCGGGATCGCCTTCTGCATCAGCGTACCCGGCTGAATGGGCCTGGATCCTGGCTCGACCTCGCGCACGCGCTCCCCTGGGGCAGACTCCGATGCAGTCCCAAGAGAGTCTCATATCGGGAAATACGTCCTCAACTGCTTCGGCTTACTGGCCAGCCCAAACGGGCCTGCCGCAGCGGCCGGCCGCTGGCATGGCCAGCGCTGGGCATACTCGCCGGGCTGCGCACCGCGGGACGCGGGCCGGGTGCCGGCGCTGCCTGCCCGGCCGCGGCGCCAGCGGAACTACAGTAGGCCAGTGCCCGGACTGAGCAGTGGCGATAGCCGCTTCGCTGCCGACGACGGATCGCCCGATCCGGAAGCGGCCGCTGCGCTCGCCGCCTTCGCGTCCGGCGCGGGCAGCGAGCATGCCGCGCTGACCGCGCTGGCCGGCGTCCGGCTGCTTGTCCCCGTCGTCGCCGCCCCGGCGGACGATCCAGCCGCCGCTGAGCCTGGTCCCGCGGCCCCGCACGGCGGCGCGGAGAAGGCCAGCGAGATGAGCATCCCGACGCTGGTCGGGCACGATGGCCGCCCGGCGGTGCCGGCGTTCACCTGCCTTGCCGCGCTGGTCAGGTGGCAGCCGGCCGCCCGCCCGGTACCGGTCGACGCGGGCCGGGTGTGGCAGAGCGCGGTCGCCGACGCCAGCGCCGTGGTCCTCGACATCGCCGGACCGGTCCCGGTGGCGATCGACGGCGCCCGGCTTGCTGCGCTCGCCAGCGGCCAGCCAGTTCCGCTTCCGCATGCCGATCCGGACGTGCTCGCCGAGGTGAGCAGTGCGATCGCCGGGCAGCAGGGGATCGCCGCCGCCAGGCTGCTGCCCGGCGGCGCCGACGGCGACCTGACCGTGCAGCTAGTCATCTCGCCGGGTCACCAGCAGGCCGCCGCCGAGCTGGCCCGGGCAGCCGCGACAGCCATCATGGCCAGGCTGAGCACCAGGCTGCGCAGGGGAATCCAGGTTGTGATCAGCCCGCCGCAAGGGTAATCACAGCTGATTTTTAACGGGAACGCCCCGCCCGGCCAGAGCCCGCGAGCCAGCCCCGGCCGCCGCCAGGCAATTTCGAGTCACATCCGGCGCCTGCGTCTCATCTGACCCAGAAGCATGTCGGCGGCCTATTCGCCGAACGTGGTGGATCGCGCGATCGCACACCTTGGGAGGTGCGCGATCGCGCGATCCACCACCTGCCGGGGGCGGGCGGGCTGCGCTCCTGCCGGGGGCGGGCGGGCTGCGCTCCTGCCGGGGGCGGGCTGCGCTCCTGCCGGGGGCGGGCGGGCTGCGCTCCTGCCGGGGGCGGGCGGCTGCGGGCGCTGCGCCGGGTGGCGGGGGCCGCGTGGGAGGATCTCCTTCATGCTGCGCTGGCTCACCGCGGGAGAATCGCATGGCCGGGCGCTCGTCGCGATCTGCGAGGGGATGCCGGCCGGCGTGCGGATCGGCACCCCCGACATCGCCGCGGCGCTGGCCCGGCGGCGGGCCGGATACGGCCGCGGTGCCCGGATGAAGTTCGAGCAGGATGCGGCCGAGATCACCGGCGGCGTGCGGCATGGCGTCACGCTCGGCAGCCCGGTCGCTATCCGGGTGGCGAATACCGAGTGGCCCAGGTGGGACGTGGTGATGTCGCCGGACCCGGCCGACCCGGCCGAGCTCGCCGAGCTTGCCCGCGCCGCGCCGCTGACCAGGCCCCGTCCCGGTCACGCCGACCTGGCGGGCATGCAGAAGTACGGCCATGACGACGCCAGGCCGGTGCTTGAGCGGGCCAGCGCGCGGGAGACCGCGGCGCGGGTCGCGCTCGGCGAGGTTGCCCGCCGCTTCCTGCAGCAGGTCATCGGCATCCAGATCGTCAGCCACGTGGTGTCCATCGGCCTGGTCAGCGCCCCGGACGGAGTCCTGCCCGGCCCGCGAGACGGCGCCCGGGTGGACGCCGACCCGGTACGCTGCCTGGATCCCGCGGCCAGCGCGGCGATGCAGGCCGAGATCGACGCGGCCCGCAAGGACGGCGATACGCTCGGCGGCGTCGTCGAGGTCCTCTGCTACGGCCTGCCGCCCGGACTTGGCAGCTACGCGCACTGGGACCGGCGGCTGGACGGCAGGCTCGCCGCGGCGCTGATGAGCATCCACGCCATCAAGGGCGTCGAGATCGGCGACGGCTTCGCCACCGCGCGGCGGCGCGGATCCGCCGCGCACGATGAGATCGACGGCGGACAGGGCGGGATCCGCAGGCGGACGAACCGGGCGGGCGGGATCGAGGGCGGCATGAGCACCGGCGAGGTGATCAGGCTGCGTGCCGCGATGAAGCCCATCTCCACCGTGCCCAGGGCGCTGGCCACCGTGGACGTGCGCACCGGAGAGCCAGCGAAGGCGATCAACCAGCGCAGCGACGTGACCGCGGTACCGGCGGCCGGCGTGGTCGCCGAGGCGATGGCTGCGCTGGTGCTCGCGGCCGCGGCGATCGAGAAATTCGGCGGCGACTCGGCCGCCGAGACAACGCGTAACCTGCGCGGCTACCTGGAATCACTGGTGATCTCATGACTGAGTCCTCCGAGCTGACCAGCGCGAGGACGGTGCGCCGGTGAACGGGCCGGCCGCGATCCTGATCGGCCCGCCGGGCGCGGGCAAGTCGACGGCGGGCCCGCTGCTCGCCGGTCTGCTCGGCGTCGCGTTCCTGGACACCGACAACATGGTCGAGGAAACAGCGGGCAAGCCGGTCGGGGACATCTTCATCGACGACGGCGAGCCGGCCTTCCGTGCGCTCGAACGCGAGGCGGTGGGCCGGGCCGTCGCGACCCATCCTGGCGTGCTCGGACTCGGCGGCGGCGCCGTGCTCGATGCCGGCACCCAGCGGCTGCTGGCCGGCCAGCGGGTGGTCTACCTGGAGACCGGGTTCGCCGCGGCGGCAAAACGGGTCGGCCTGAACAGTGCCAGGCCGCTGCTGCTCGGCAACCCGAGGGCACAGCTGAAGGCGCTGCTCGAGCAGCGGCTGCCGGTCTACGCCGGCCTCGCCTGGCGCACCGTCGGCACCGACAGCCGGTCGCCGGCCGAGGTAGCAGACGAGATTGCCCGCCAGCTTGACCGGGCGGATGCCAGCCAGTGAGCGTGACCCGTATTCCGGTCGGCGGCGAGCGGCCGTATCAGGTGATCCTCGGCACCGGCGTGCTCGGCGAGCTGCCTGAGCTGGTCGGCAAGGACGCCCGCACCGTGGTCGTGGTGCACGCCAGCGGCCTCGCCGAGATCGCCAGGCCCGCCTGCCAGCTGCTGGCGGACGCTGGCTACATCGCTGCCGCCGAGCCGGTTCCGGACGGCGAGGCAGCCAAGGATATCGAGGTGGCTGCCGGACTGTGGTCGCGGCTGGCCGCGCGCCGGTTCACCCGCTGTGACGTAGTGCTGGGAATCGGCGGCGGGGCGGTCACCGACCTGGCCGGATTCGCCGCCGCATGCTGGCTGCGCGGTGTCCGGCACATCCTGATGCCGACGACCCTGCTCGGTATCGTCGACGCCGCGGTCGGCGGGAAGACGGCCGTGAACATCCCGGCGGGCAAGAACCTGGTCGGCGCGTTTCACCCGCCGGCCGGGGTGCTCGCCGACCTGGCCGCGCTGGCAACGCTGCCGGCCGTCGAGTACCGCAGCGGGCTGGCCGAGGTGATCAAGGCCGGATTCATCGCCGACCCGGTGATACTCGGCCTGGTCGAGGCGGATCCGGAAGGCGCGGCGGCGCCGTCCGGCCGGAGCGAGCGCGAGCTGGTCGAGCGGGCGGTGCGGATGAAGGCGGCCGTCGTGTCGGCTGACCTGCGCGAGGCCGGCCCGCGGGAGGTGCTGAACTACGGCCATACGCTCGGGCACGCGATCGAGCGGGCCGAGCACTACCGGATCCGGCACGGCGAGGCAGTGTCCATAGGCATGGTCTACGCCGCCGCCGTCGCCAGGCTTGCTGGCAGGCTGGATGACGCGACGGCGGAGCGGCACCGCCGGATCCTCGCCGCGGTCGGTCTGCCGGTCAGCTACCGGGCCGGGGCATGGCCAGCGCTGCGGGACTCGATGGCGGTCGACAAGAAGACCCGCGGCGCGCGGCTGCGGATGGTGGTTCTCGACGGGCTGGCCCGGCCGGGCATACTCGACGACCCGCCGGAGGAACTTCTTGAGCAGGCATACGCGGAGGTGTGCGGCCGATGAGGCAAGTCCTGGTGCTGAACGGGCCGAATCTCGGCCGGCTCGGATCCCGCGAGCCGGAGGTATACGGCGCGGCGTCGTTTGACGACCTGGCCGCGGCCTGCCAGCAGGCAGGCCGGGACCTCGGGCTGGATGTGCAGGTCAGGCAGACCGACGACGAGGCAGAACTGGTCAGCTGGGTGCATGCGGCCGCGGACGCGAGGACACCGGTGGTGCTGAACCCGGCCGCGTTCACCCACTACTCCTACGCGCTCAGGGACGCACTCGCGATGCGCACCGCGCCACTGGTCGAGGTGCACCTGTCCAACCCGGCAGCGCGGGAGTCTTTCCGGCACAACTCAGTCGTCGCTGGCGTGGCCGACGGCACGGTGGCCGGGTTCGGCATCTTGTCGTACCAGCTCGCGCTGCGCGCCGTCGCCGCGCTGATCTAGCTCGCCGGCCTCGTCGAACCGCGCGTCCGCGGGGGCTGAGCCGGCCGGGCCGCCGCCGCGCTTGATCTGGCTCGCCGCCCGTCGGACCGCGCGCCCGCGGCGGTTAGAACCATCAGCCAGGGGCCGGGCTGGCGGGCTGGCTGGCCGGCCCGCGCGCCCCTACGCTGGGCATGTGCCCGGCCGTGACCTGGCGGCGCTCCGACAGCGAAAGGCATGCGGGAATGCGCATCGGGATGTCCCTGAACTACGCGGGCGGATTCGCCGAGACAGTGACTGAGCTCGCCGACTACGAGAAGGCCGGGCTCGACATCGTCTTCGTCCCCGAGGCGTACAGCTATGACGCGGTCAGCCAGCTCGGCTTCATCGCCGCGAAGACCGACCGGCTGCAGATCGCGTCCGGAATCCTGCAGCTGTACAGCAGGACGCCGACGCTCACCGCGATGACGGCGGCCGGGCTTGACTACGTGTCCGGCGGCCGGTTCGTGCTCGGCATCGGGGCATCCGGGCCGCAGGTGATCGAGGGCTGGCATGGCGTGCCCTACGACTCGCCGGTCGGCCGTACCCGGGAGATCATCGAGATCTGCCGCAGCGTGTGGCGGCGCGACCGGCTGCAGTACGCCGGGCGGTACTACACGATCCCGCTGCCGCCGGATCAGGGCACTGGCCTCGGCAAGGCCCTCAAGCTGATCAATCATCCGGTCCGGGAGCGCATCCCGATCGTGGTCGCCGCGCTCGGGCCGAAGAACGTCGAGCTGGCCGCCGAGCTGGCCGAGGGCTGGGAGCCGATCTTCTACTTCCCGGAGAAGGCCGCCTCGGTCTGGGGCGCTCCGCTCGCCGCCGGCGCGGCCAGGCGCGATCCGGCCATCGGGCCGCTCGACGTGGTCGCGCAGGCTGGCCTCGCCATCGGCGAGGACGTGACCGGCTACCGCGAGCTCGGCCTGGCCGATGCTCGCGCTTTACATCGGCGGAATGGGCGCCAGGGGCCGCAACTTCTACTATGACCTGGCGGTGCGGTTCGGCTACGAGAGCGAGGCGGCGGCGATCCAGGAGGCCTACCTGGCCGGCCGCAAGGACGAGGCGGCCGCGCTCGTGCCGGCCTCGCTGCTGGCCGGGACATCGCTGATCGGGCCGCGGTCGCTGGTAGCGGAACGAGTCGCTGCCATGCGCGAATCCGGTGTCACGACGCTGAACGTCACTCCGCTGGCCGGTACCCACGCCGATCGTGTCAATCTGATCGAGCAGATCCGTGACCTGGCTGGATGACCGGCCGCCGGGCAAGCGGGGCGGCAGGGACCTGACCGCGGGCGGCGCGGCGCGCCGTGCCCGGCCGGACAGCGCGCGAGGCTGGCGGCAATGTCGCATTCCGGGACGTGGTGTGTTAAAAATGGCTGCGTTCGTCCTGCTTCCATGCGACGGAGGTGGCGGTGCTTGACCAGAACGTCACCCAGGAGCTAGCTCGCGAGGCCGCAGAGCTGCTCAGCATCGCGGACGCGTCGGACATCAGGTCGCTGCACCGGCTGGCGGCCATCGCGGCGAGGCAGGTGCCCGCATGCTCGGGAGCCACCTCGGCGCTGTGGCGTGACGGCGAGCCGGCCGAGATGGCGGCTACCCACCCGGACCTGGCCGAGCTCTTCGAGCTTGCCTGGCCCGGCCGCACCGGGCCGTGGGCGGAAGCGCTCGCCACCGGCGAGACCGTGACGTCCGCGGACAGCCTTGCCGAGAGCAGATGGCCCGAGTACGCGAGCGCCGCGCTGTCCCGCGGCGTCCGGTGCTCGATCACCCTTGTCCACCCGCTCGGCCCGATGACCATGACGCTGTCGCTGTTCGGGGCGCGGCCGCGGTCGCTGGATCCGGAGCGGGTGGCGCTCGCCGAGCTGCTCGTCGCGTTCGGCGGCGCGACGATGGGGAACGCGTCCATCTACGGCGACTCGCAGCGGGCGGCGCTGCAGCTGCGCGAGTCGGCCGAGTCGCGGACCCTCGTGGACCAGGCCAAGGGCATCTTGATGCACGCGCTCGGCTGCACTGCCCAGGAGGCCTTCGACCGGATGCGGCAGACATCCCAGACCAGGCACATAAAGGTGACCGAGGTCGCCCGGACGATCATCAAGGCGCACCGGTCGGTCAGCGGCCCGAAGCCTCCGGGCTCCCAGAGACCATAGCCCGCCAGCGACCAGGACGACAGCCCACGGGCGCCCAGGGACCAGAGTCCGCCGGGCGCCCGGGAGCAGGTGATCAGGCGGCGGCAGGCAGCTGATCCCGCTGCAGCGACCGCTCGTAGACCGCCAGGGTCTCCCGGCCGATGCGGTCCCAGGAGTAGCGGGAGCGGGCCCGGTCGGCGGCCGCGATCCCGTATCCCTGCAGCAGCATGGGGCTGGCGAGCAGCTGGCGTACCCGCCGGGCGAGCGCGGCAGGCTGTCCGGGATTGACCAGCACGCCGGTAGTCCCGTCCACGATCGCGTCCTGGTGACTGCCGCCCGCGGCGGCCATCACCGGCGTACCGCACGCCATCGCCTCGAGCGGGACCATGCCGAACGGCTCGTAAAGCGCGGTGTGCACGAGCAGGTCCGCCGAGCGGAGCAGCGCTGGCATCCGGGCCCGGCTGACCTGGCCGACGAAGACGACCCGGTCGGCAACCCGGAGCTGGCGGGCCAGCCGGACCAGGCTGCGGTAGACCGGGTCCTGGCTCAGCTGCGCGCGGGGCGGTCCGCCGGCGACGACGAGTTCGCAGCGGGGCACGTCGGCGATCGCGCGCACGATCACGTCCAGCCGGGAACGCTCGGTGAGCGGTGCGACCGCGAGCAGCCTCGGCCGGCTACTGCGCCTCGCCACCGGGCCGTCGGGCAGGAACTCGCCGGTATCGACGCCGTACGGGACCACCCTGATGGACGTCCGCGGCACGCCGAGCCGGGCAAGCTCGGCCAGCTCGCTCGATGAGCTTGCCAGCACGGCGCTGACGCTGCGGCCGATCAGGGCCTCCAGCCGCAGCCTGGCCTCGGAGCCGGCCGCGAGCGTGCCGTGCCGCCGCTCGGCGGTGCCGAGCGAGTGGAAGGTCTGCACGACGGGTACCCGGACGTCGCGGGTTGCCGCCAGCGCAGCCAGGCCGCCGGTCCAGAAGTGCGAGTGCACGATATCCGGCGTGTCCCGGTGCCAGCGCTGCGCGAGCTGGCCGCTGAAGGCGGCCATGTGCTGAAGCACCTTGTCGGCCGGCAGCCGGGTGGCTGGCCCGGCGGGCAGGTGCTCGACCGTCACGCCAGCGGCTAGCTGAGCCCTGGCCGGGAGGCTCTGCGCGTCTTTCCGCATGTAGATGGTCACCTGATGCCCGAGCTCGCCAAGTGTGCGGGCCAGGGCGGAAAGGCCGCGAGCCTGATTGCCGGTGTCGGCTGCCGACGCGCCGCGGGCTGCGGGGGGCTGGCTGGCCTGCTCGGCGACGAGTGCGATCTGCATGACGCTCTCTCCTTCGTGAGCGCCACGGCGATAACACCGAAGATCACGGAGGAGATACGGGAAGCTTGGGCAACGACGGGCCGCCGCACAAGCGAGAGGCTCCATACAGGCATGCTCCGCGACCACGCCGTGGCGGCGTGGGGGAGTGCCTGCGTCGTAGGCACCGTTACTGAAGGCCATTATGTCCTACCGCGGCCGCGGGTAAACCCCGGGGTAGCAAATCCATCCAAAATTGCCAGCCGCGGCCGCGGTGCTGGCCCGGGGGACCGGCAGGGCGGGCGCGGTGCTGGCCCGGGGCAGCCCTCGGCGCCCCGGCAGGGCTGGGGCGGTGCTGGGCGGGGGGACCGGCCGGGCTGGGGCGGTGCTGGGCCCGGGGAATGACGCACGGAATCCTGGGCAGGGCTAGCGTGGATGCTGGCCCGCATGGAAGATCGCGGGGCGGTGCTAGCCTGGCGCGCTCACTGGTCCGCGGCGGATGCTCCCGGCAACGGGCGCGGGCGCCGAGCATCCCGCGCAGATGGGACCACAGATATGCAGCATGCCGGCGACAGCGGGCCGGATCAGGACATCGCCAAGCTGCGGGAACGCTCGGGCGCGCTCCGGCAGTCCGCGGCGCTGCCTGGCGCGCAGCTGCCGCAACTGCTCGAGGCCGCGCTCGCGGAACTGGACGGGGCCATCGACACCGCGGCCGGGCTGCAGGCTGGCTCCGGGGCAGGCGCGGCGCGGGCGGCCGGGGCTGATGGCTCCGATGTGGAACGCCGGCTGCTGCGGGCGGTGTTCGCCGAGGCGCCAGTCCCGCTTTTCCTGCTCAACCGGGACGGGACAATCCGCCGGGCCAACCGGCGAGCCAGTGGCCTGATCGGCTCGGGTGCCGGATACGCGACCGGGAAGCTGTTCACCACCTTCGTGCCGCTGCCGTCGCGGGCAGCGGTGCTTTCCCAGTTCGCCGCGGTCGTGCGGACCGGCAGGCCGCGCCAGGTCGAGTGCTCGCTGCTCGGCGCCGACGGAGTGCTGCAGTCAGTGCTCGCGCTCAGCCTCGTCGACCTTCCCGCCGAGCCCGGGCTGCTGATCGTGGCGGCCAGCCCAGTTCACGGCGCGCAGCCAGGATCTGCCGCGCCCGCAGGAGCCGACGCTGCCGGGACGTCAGCAGGCACCGGGACGTCGGCAGGGACCGCGGCGCGGACGGTCGAGGCGATGGCGCACCGGCTTGACCTGGTGACCGCCGCGACCAGGCTGCTGCTCGAGAACGCCACGTTCAGCGAGTCAGTGACCTTGCAGCGGTGCGCCCGCCTGCTGGCCGGCGAGCTCGCCGCCTGGGTCATCGTCGACGTGGAGCGCCGGCAGCGGCTGCGCAGGCAGGTCGTGATGGGGCCGGCTGGACCGGGAGTCCGAGCAGCTTGCCCGCGCGGTCACGGCCGTCGACCCGCAGCCGGGCTCGGCGCCGCGGCAGGTACATGAGTCAGGCAGCTCGATGCTGCTCGCGCACGCCGAGGACGCCGGCCTGCTCGGGCCCGGCCCAGGCGGCGTCCCGCTGCTCATGCAGCTGGGTGCGAGCTCCGTGCTCTGCGTGCCGCTGACCGACGGCGAGCAGGTCTACGGCGTGCTGACGCTGGCCCGGCAGGCGACCGAGCGGTCTTTCGAGATCGCCGACCTTGGCCTGGTCGAGGAGCTCGGGGAGCAGCTGGCGCTGGCGATCAGGGTGGACCGGATGTTCCGGCGGCGCACCGAGATCGCCGACTCGCTGCAGGCGAGCCTGCTGCCGCGGGAACTGCCCGAGGTTCCCGGCGTCGAGATCGCCGCCGCCTACGTGGCCGCCACCGAGGGACTCGACGTGGGCGGCGACTTCTACGACGTCTACCGGGTCCCGGGCGGCTGGGGGATGACGATCGGCGACGTCTGCGGGAAGGGCGAGGAAGCCGCGGCGGTGACCGCCGCCGCGCGGCATGCGATCCGGGTGCTCGCGCACTGGAATGCCGATCCGGCCGAGGTGCTACGGCAGGCTAACGAGCTCATGCTCGCGGAAGAATACGACGGGCGGTTCGTCACCGCCTGCGCCTTGCACTTCCGCTGGCAGGCCGGGCTCAAGGTCGCGCTGGCCAGCGCCGGGCACCCCGGTCCGGCACTGGTCCGGCCGGACGGGCGGGTGCGGATCCTGCCGGGCGGCGGCATGCCGCTCGGCCTCTTCCCGGACGCGGAGCCAGGCGCGCACGAGATCGAGCTCGGCGAGGGCGACCTGCTGTTCCTGTTCACCGACGGCGTCACCGAGGCCCGCAGCCCGCAGATGGCCTACTTCGAAGACCGGCTTACCGACGAGCTCGCCGCGCTGGCCGGGCGGCCGCCGGCCGAGATCATCCCGGCCATGCAGTCGCTGGTCGTCGAGTTCAGCCTGAACGACCTGCGCGATGACATGACCATGCTCGCCGTGCGCATCGGCGCGGCCCCGGCTAGCGGCGACGCGCCCGGCTAGCCGGCGACGCCAGGACTGGCCTTCCGAAGTCCGGCCCGTCAGCAGGTCGTCCAGCGTGCCGGACGGGCCGGCCTCGCGCTTCATCGCCGAGCTTGACGGCTGCCAGCCTGGGCGCCGCTGGAGCCGCCGCCGGCGGCTCGTCGCCGTCGTTCCCGGCCAGCTCCGCGTCCTGCAGGATCGCCGAGGCCAGCGCGGCCGGGTCATGCAGGACGTAAGGCGGGTAACCGGCGTCGTCGATGTCGCCGCCAGCCAGCCCGGCCTGGCCGGCCGCCCAGGCCTGCCCCACCGGCCCCACCGGGCCCCTCCGCACCACGATCCGCCTGCGCAGCCAGCCCGACGCCTGGCCGGGAAGCGCCATCCCGGCAACGCCGGTCAGCATGACGACCCAGCCCACGGTGTGGATGTTCAGGCCCGGCGGATTGGCCCGCACGGCGAAGGCGAGGATGGCGCCGACCGCGAGCAGCGTCAGGGCAGTCGCGATTTTCATGATTCTCCAACCGTCGATAGCGGCTGCTCCGGTGCTCGCCGGTGTTCTGGCCCGAGCAGGCAATCACGCAGGTAGCTGAGCGACTGGCTCAGCAGGCGCGACACATGCATCTGCGAGATGCCGAGCGTGCCGCCGATCTCGGCCTGGGTCATGTTCCCGTAGAACCGCATCAGCAGGATACGCTGCTGCCGCTCGGGCAGCTCGTTCCAGTGCGCGGACACCGCCGCCATGTCGAGCGTGTGCTCCACGTGGCCGTCCTCCTCGCCGAGCAGCTCGGCGAGGCTGGCCGCGTCGTCGTCGCCGGCCATCGGCGCGTCCAGCGACCAGGCGTGGAAGCCGAGGTCGGCGCGCCTGGCGTCCAGCAGTTCCTCGACGCTGACCTCGCAGCTGCGCGGCAAGCTCGGCGTCGGCGGGGGCACGGCCGAGCTGCTGGGTGAGTTCCCTGGCCGCCTTGCGCATCTCCAGCACCAGCTCCTGGGCGGACCGCTTCACGTGCACCTGCCAGCAGCGGTCACGGAAGTGCCGCTTCAGCTCGCCGCTGATGCTCGGGAAGGCGTAAGCGGCCAGGCTCCCGCCGACCTCGGGATCGAACTTGTTGATCGCCTTCATCAGCCCGACGTAGCCGACCTGCATCAGCTCGTCCGCCGATTCCGGGCCGTTCCAGTATTTCCGCGCGCAGGACCGGACCAGCGGCTGGTAGCGCGTAACGAGCATTTCGCATGCAGCGCTGCGCCGCTGGTCACCGAGCGGCAGCGAGCGGACGAGGCTGAGCAGCTCGCCGTCGTCGTAGTGCGCGAGCTCCGCTGCTGGCGCTGCCGCGATTTCGCGGACCGACGGGACCGTCATGTTCACCTCCGTGCAGCCGGGGTGGCTGACCGCTCGGCAGCCTGCCCGCTCAGCGGCGAATAAACATCCGCCGCTGAAGTTCCCGTTAATAAGCGATCTTGATCTTCAGTGCATGATCATGATTGCGGGCATCCCGCTGGCGGGCCGGGCACGCGCCGTACAGTCGTGAGCATGCCCGACATTCACGCTGCCCGCCGGGCGCGCATCCAGCAGCAGGCTGCCGCCATCGGCGCGGACGCCGCGCTGATCACCAGCGGCGTCAACGTCCGTTACCTGACCGGGCTGGCCAGCTCGAACGCCGCGCTGCTGCTGCCGGTCAGCGGGCCAGCGGTGCTGGGCACGGACTCCCGTTACGAGCCTGCCGCCCGGCGCGACTGCCCGGACCTCGAGCTGGTCATCGACCGGTTCACCGAGTCGGCGCTGGCCGCAAGCGCGGCTGCCGCCGGGCTGGCGGTGGTCGGCTTCGAGGCGCAGGAGATGACGGTCGAGCGGCACCAGGCGCTGATCGATGCCGGCGGCCTGACCCTGATCCCGCTCGGCCGGGCGGTCGAGGACCTGCGGATGGTCAAGGACCCGGCCGAGGTCGCGCTGCTGGCCCGCGCCTGCCAGATCACCTCGGAGTCTTTCGAGGCGGTGCTCGCCGAGATCCGGCCCGGCCGCACCGAGCGCGAGCTGGCGATCGCGCTCGAGCGCGAGATGACCGACCGCGGCGCGGAGAAGCCGGCCTTCGACACCATCGTGGCCAGCGGGCCGAACGGCGACACCCCGCATCACGTGCCGGCCGGCCGCCCGCTGCGCGCCGGGGATCTCGTCACGGTCGACTGCGGCGCCCGGTATGCGGGCTACCACGCGGACATGACGAGGACCGTCGCGGTCGGCGAGCCTGCCGGGTGGCAGCGGGAGATCTACGACCTGGTTGCCGCCGCGCAGCGGGCCGGCCTCGCCGCGGCCGCGGCCGGCGCTGACGTGGCCGATGTCGACGCCGCGTCCAGGGACCTGATCAGCGCGGCCGGGCACGGCGGTCATTTCGGGCACGGCACCGGTCACGGCGTCGGCCTGGAGATCCACGAGGCACCGATAATCGCGTCGGGAAGGACGGGTAGACTTGCGGCCGGAGTTCCCGTCACCGTCGAGCCCGGTATCTACCTGCCTGGCCGGGGCGGTGTCAGGATCGAGGACACCCTCGTGGTGCGCGCCTTCACCGGTAATGGCGCGATCCCGGGCGAGCTGCTCACCACGGTAACCAGGGAATTGCTCGTCCTCTAGCGCGCGGCGCCCGCCCGGCCCGACTACCGCCCCCACGCAGGAGACACGACAGACTTGGCCACGACGAACGACCTGAAGAACGGCATGACGCTCAACCTGGACGGCCAGCTCTGGGGCGTGGTGGATTTCCAGCACGTGAAGCCGGGCAAGGGCGGCGCCTTCGTGCGCACCAGGCTGAAGAACGTGCTCACCGGCAAGGTGGTGGACCGGACCTTCAATGCCGGCGTCAAGGTCGAGGTGGCCAACGTCGACAAGCGGGAGATGCAGTACCTCTACCGCGAGGGCGAGGACTTCGTGTTCATGGACGTGCAGGACTACGACCAGCCGAGGATCCCGGCGGCCACGGTCGGCGGCGCCGCGGACTACCTGCTGGAAGAGCAGACCGCGACGGTGGCGTTCAACGACGGGGTGCCGCTGTACGTGGACCTGCCCGCGTCGGTGGAGCTGACGGTCAGCCAGACCGACCCGGGCGTGCAGGGCGACCGCTCCACCGGCGGCACCAAGCCGGCCACGCTGCAGACCGGCGCGCAGATCCAGGTCCCGCTGTTCATCACGACCGGCGAGAAGATCAGGGTCGACACCAGAAGCGGCGATTACCTCGGCCGGGCGTGACCCCCGGAGCTGAGTCCAAGCGGCAACCGGACGGCGACCATGTCGGCACGCGGTAAGGCACGGAAACGGGCACTCGACATCCTGTTCGAGGCCGAGATCAGGGGCGAGCCGGTGCTCGGCCTGCTCGCCGAGCGGACCGCCGCGGCCAGCCCGCCGGTGCCCGAGTACGCGGTTGAGCTGGTCCGCGGCGTGCAAGAGCACCAGGGCGAGATCGACGAGCTGCTCGCCGCCAACTCCCGTGGCTGGACCCTGGACCGGATGCCCGCGGTGGACAGGAACATCCTCCGGATCGGCGTTTACGAGCTGTTCTGGAACCCCGGCGTGCCCGACGGCGTGGCGATCAGCGAGGCCGTGCTGCTCGCCCGTGAGCTGTCCACCGACGCCTCGCCTGCGTTCGTCAACGGGCTGCTCGCGCGCCTGCTTGAGCTCAGGCCGACGGCGGACGGCTGAGCCGCCGGAGCGACTGGCCCGAGCCTGCCGGAGCGACTGGCCTGAGCCTGCCGGAGCGACCCGCCTGAGCCTGCCGGAATGTCGGTGCCCCCGGCTAGATTCGCAGTTGCGTGCCGACGCCGCGAGGAGGCGCCAGTGACCGGCGACCGGGCACCCCGGGCCAGGGCGGAGCTGGCCGGCGACGATGCCGGCTGTCACATCCTGCACGTGGACATGGACGCCTTCTACGCCAGCGTCGAGATCAGGGACCGCCCCGAGCTGGCGGGCCAGCCGGTCATCGTGGGTTCCCCGGGCGGCCGCAGCGTGGTGCTGTCGGCGACCTACCCGGCCCGGGCCTTCGGGGTGCGGTCCGCGATGCCGATGAGCCGGGCCCGCAGGCTGTGCCCGCAGGCGGTGCTCATCCCGCCCAGGCACGGGCTGTACGCGGCGGTGTCCAGGGAGGTCATGGCGGTCTTCCGGGCGATCACCCCGGAGGTGGAGCCGCTCGCGCTCGACGAGGCCTTCCTCGATGTGTCCGGCGCGCTGCGCCGGCTGGCGGCCGGCCCGGCGCAGATCGGCGAGCTGATCCGGGCCAGGATCCGCGGGCAGCAGGGAATCAGCTGCTCAGTCGGCGTCGCGACGAGCAAGTTCGTCGCCAAGCTCGCCTCGACCTCGTGCAAGCCGGACGGCCTGCTCATCGTCCCGGCTGACCGGGTACTTGATTTCCTGCACCCGCTGCCGGTTTCGGCGCTGTGGGGGGTGGGGGAGCGGACCGGCCGGGTGCTGGCCGGCCTGGGCCTGCGCACGGTCGCCGACATCGCGCACGCGCCGCCCGCCGCGCTGGAAAGCGCGCTCGGCCGGGCGGCGGGCGCGCATCTGGCCGCGCTCGCCTGGGGGCGGGACGCCCGCAAGGTCGTGCCAGGAGTGGCCGAGAAGAGCATCGGCGCCGAGGAGACCTTCGCCACCGACATCGAGGACCCCGAGGTCATCCGCCGCGAGCTGCTCAGGCTGTCCGGGCGGACGGCCCGCGGCCTGCGCTCGGCAGGCTGCGCGGCCAGGACGGTCGTGGTGAAGCTGCGGCTCGCTGACTTCACCACGATCACCCGCTCCCGGACGCTGCCCGAGCCGACGGACGTGGCCAGGCAGGTCTACGCCACGGCATGCCTGCTTTACGCAGCCGCCGGGCTCGATGCGCGGGCCAGGCTGCGCCTCGTCGGCGTCCGCGCCACCGGCCTGATCCCGACGGCCGCCGCCGACTCGCAGCTGGCCTTCGGTGACCGGCCGGCCTCCTGGCGGGAGGCGGAGCGGGCAGTCGACCGGATCGCCGGCCGGTTCGGCACGGATGCGGTCCGGCCGGCCGCGCTGGTGGACGGGAATGCGGCCGGCCCGGGTGACCGGAGTGGCACCACGGGCAGCTGACCGGCCGCCGGTTCGCGGTCGCGGGCCGTGTACCCTTTCACTTGACGTACTCGCGCTCGTATTCTGGGCATAAGCCAGGCCGTGAGGTGAAGGTCATCGAACCAGTCGCCGAGCGCGAGTTCTATGGGAGGCAACGTGCCGCTGTCTGAGCACGAGCAGCGCCAGCTCGAGCAGATCGAGCAAGCGCTCTACGCCGATTATCCGCGCTTCGCGCACGCTGCCCGGCGCAGCGACCCGCGCGTGCACTACAAGCGCCGGGTCGTCGAGGCGGCGTTCGGGTTCCTGATCGGCATCGGCCTGCTGCTCGGCGGCGTCGTGTCCAACATCATCTGGATCGGCGTGGCTGGTTTCGTCGTCATGCTGGCCTGTGCCATGTGGGCGCTGAACAGCTGGCGGCACATGACCGGCACGGCCACCGCCCGGGGGTCGGGCCCGGCCCGCGCGGGCGGCACCGGCCGCAGGCCAGGCCGCGGTTCCGCGGCTGGCCGGGCAGGCACCGGCCGGGGCAAGGGCCCGCGCCGGGCCAAGGACCGCAGGAGCGGCGGGCAGTCTCCCCGGTTCATGGAGCGGCTGGAAGAGCGGTGGCGGCGCCGCCAGGAGCGCGACCGGTAGCTGCCGGCTGGCCGCGGGCAAGCGGTCAGGCACGACAACCACGATGTGAAACGGGAACCCCGGCGCCAGGCGGCCCGGCTTGCGTCAGGCCTGCAGGCCTGGCCCGATGGCTCGCGGTCAGGCTTCCCGGCCGAGCTGCCGGACCCGGCCGCGGACCCGCAGGCCGGCCGCGTCCAGCCAGCCGAACACGTCAAGTGCCTGCTGCAGGCCCGAGCGCAACGGCGCCAGCGCCGACGGCGGCAGCAGCCGCGCCCGCAGCCGCGCCGCGCGGCTGGCCCTGGCGGCGAGGGCCCGCCTGATCACGGCGACATCGGCCCGCAGCGACGCTGACGCCTTCGCCACCTTCGCGTACCGCGCCCGTTCCTCAGCCAGCGAAACCCGGTCAAGAGCCTGCCTGGTGCCGGCGTCAAGCTGGAGCGTGACCGCCAGCCTGCGAGACACCGCGCGCGGCGACTCGCTGACCCGCCAGCCGAAGCCATAGTCGGTCAGGTCGTCGTGCAGTTCCAGCCAGGCGGCATGGGCCAGCGCGGTGTCGCCCCTGGCTGCGTGCCAGCGCCGCTGCCTGGCCGCGGTCCTGGCGATCCGCGGCACGGCCGCCGCGAGCACCAGGACGGCGATCACGATCGGGATGACCGGCGCCGAGCCGCCGTGGCTGGCCGAGGCATGCCCGCCAAGGCCCTGCGGGTTCCGCTCGTTCTTGAGTATCCCGCTCGGGGACTTCGCGCCGGGGAGCGCGCCAGCGGGCGAGGTCGGGGTGGTGGCCGGCAGCGTGCCGCCAGGGGCCGCGGGCGAGATGTCCTGAGCGTAGGCCGGCTGGACCGCGGTACCCTGCCCGGTGGCGCCGCCCGGGGTCGGCTCGAAGCGCAGCCACCCCGCGCCCTGGAAGTAGAGCTCGGGCCAGGCGTGCGCGTCCGCGGTGGTGACCTTCCAGCTGCCGCTGCGCTGCGGGGTGCCGGCGGTGTAGCCGACAGCCACCCGGGCCGGGATGCCCGCCACCCGGGCCAGCGCCGCCATCCCGAACGCGAACTGCTGGCAGTAGCCCCGCCTGGACTTGGTCAGGAAGTTAAGCAGCCCGGCCGGGGTGTCCGGCTCGGTGGCGTGCACGTCGTAGGTAAAGATCCCGGACGTGAACCACTTCTCCAGCGCTATCGCCTTCTGGTAGGACGTCCTGGCGCCGGCCGTCGCGAAGATCCCGTCTGCCAGCGCCCGGAGCGCGTTGCGATCCGGCGAACGGAACGGCAGGTACTGCCGGACGATGTCGCGCGGCGCGGCAGCCGGCGCGTTCAGCTGCTGCAGGGTGGGCTCCACGTCCTCGCCCTTCACCGTGTAGTGCAGTCCGGATAGTCCGGCCTTGGCCGACGAGACCATCAGGGTGTCGAGGTCAACGCCCCAGCTGCCCGGCACCCGGACGGTTTCCGGTACGTATGGCAGCGGCAGGAAGTTCAGCCTGGCCCCGTAGCCGGTGACCCCGTCGCTCACGTCGATCTTGGTCGTCGACGTGCGCACGGGCGTGAGCCCGTTCAGCCCGGCCGCCCCGGGCAGCGGCGAGTCGCCCACCCGGATGCCGGGGACCGGCGTCTGCAGCGCCCAGGTATTCGTGCCGCTGTCGTAGTTCAGCACGTAGACCTGCAGGTACTGCTGAGGCGGCTCGGGGTTGTTCGTGGTGTACGTCAAGACGGTGGCATTCCCGCCGTGCAGCAGCAGATTCTGCAGCCTGACCACCGGATCGGGGAGCGGGATCACCCTGCTGCCTGGTCCGCCCGCGCTGCCGTGCCCGCTGAAGAGCTTGTGCACCCGGAGCCCGGGAAGCAGCAGCGGGATGAAGATCGCGAGGCTGATCGCGGCCAGCCCGATCCGGCGGCCGGACGCGGCCAGCGCCTTGGTATCGGGCCCCCGGACCGGCTCGTCGTCGTCCCGGCCGCTCTGCCAGAGCGTGACCAGGCGGCCCCAGATGCGCAGCCGTTCCCGCCCGTCGGCGGCGAGCAGCGCCAGGTAGCCGGTGATGCCGAGACAGAAGGTGATCGTCGCGCCGACTGCGCCCTGCCGGGCGCTTGTCGTGATCGGCACGCTGAACAGGGCAAGCAGCGGCAGCCCGGCGATGGCCGGGCTGCGCAGCCGCACCGCGATCAGGTCGGCGGCCACCGCCATCAGCCCGATTCCGGCCGCGGCAAGCAGTATGACGCCATGCGAGTCAGGGACCGGCGGCGTGTCGGTCCGCTCGACAAGGCCCAGGCTGGCCATCCGCCACAGGTGCCGGACCGAGGCCGTGGTGGACACGATCCCGGCGAACGACTCCGGGGTGGCGAATATCAGGTTCAGGTAGATCAGCAGCCCGGCCAGGTAGGTCACGGCGCCGGCGATCACCGGCAGCAGCCGCAGCCGGGTCACGCTGCCCGCGGTGGCGAGCACCAGCGCCAGGCCGAGGAGCTTCAGGTACCATGCCGGGCTGAGCAGCAGCGGCATGCCAGCGATCAGCGCCGCGGCGGTGGCTATCGCGCCGGCCGGCAACGCGGGCAGCCGGGTGGCCGTGCCCGCCGCCGCGGCCACGATGACCGCGCCGGCCCCGGCCCAGAACCAGCCGATGCCGTCAAGCACCGGGTACAGCGAGACCGATGCCAGGATGACGGCGGCGGCCGTGGTGATCGTGAGCCGGAGGTTCATACCGCTGCCCCCGGCATATCGCCGTGGGCCCCCGGCAGGAAGCTCTGCGCCTGCGGGCGCGCCATCAGGCCGGCCCCGGCCAGCCGTTGCCACGCCGCGCCGAGCGGCATACCGGCATCCACGGTGACGACGCGCCAGCCCGCGCCGCTCAGGATGGCAGCGGCCGCGGCTGTCTCTTCGTGGCCGGCCGCCTGGCCGCTCCCGGCCTGGCTGCCGCCCGGCGCCTGGCCGTTGGCCGCTGGCTGGCCGTTGGCCGCTGGCTGGCCGCCGGGCGCCGGCTGGCCGCCGGGCGCCGGCTGGCCGCCGGGCGCGGCTCCGGCGGACGGCTTGCCGCTTGCCCGCGCGCCCCGGTCCCGGCCCTGCGGTCCGGCACCGCCCTGGGCCCGCCGCGGCTGGCCGGGCGGGTGACCTGGCTGGTTCCAGGTGGAGACCGCGAGCAGCAGCGCGATCGCCGGGCCGCCGTCACGGCGGCTGGTGGCAAGCTGCCGCGCGGCGGCGGCGGAAAGCCGGCCGGCGATCACGATGAGCAGGCCGCCGCCCGCCGCCCGGACCGCGGCCAGGCCGCCGGACAGCTCAGTGCCGCGCGAGGTCTTGATGACCGCGAGCGAGTCGAGCAGCACGTCCTCGAACATCCCGGCGGCCGCGACCGGGCCTGCGTCGGTGATGAGCTGGCCGTCCATGCCGCCGCGGGCGAGGTGCACGCCGATCGAGGCGGCGGCTCCGACGGCGTACTCGAAGGAAGAGGTGATCCCGCTGCCCGCGTGCGCGCCGCGCCGCGTGTCGAGCAGCAGCAGCGCACGGTTCCGCCAGCGCTGCTCCTCGCGGCGGACCATCAGCTCGCCGTACCGCGCGGTGGACCGCCAGTGCACCCGGCGCAGTTCGTCCCCGTCCCGGTAGGCGCGCGGCACCACGTCGTCCTCGCCGGCCGCCGCCGCCGCGCGGGTCCTGCCATCGCCCTCGCCCACCCAGCTTGCCCCGATCGCGGTCCTGGCCAGCGGCACGACCTTGGGCGTGACGACGAGCGTGCTCGTGGTGGCGAACGACCGGCCGACTTCCACCAGGCCGAACGAGTCGGCGATCCTGACCTCAAGCGGGCCGATGGTGAACTTTCCCCGCAGGTCCGAGCGGAGCGGGTAGCTCAGTTCCCGCACGCCGCCGCGCTCCACCCCGTCCAGGACATACCTCGGCCGGGTGCCGAGCGCGTACGGGATCGCGTCCTCGGCGAGCAGCAGGCCGGTGGGCAGCCGGGAGACATTCTCCAGCCGGACGCTCACGTGCGTGGTGTGGCCGGCCGGCACCCGGGCCGGGCTGACCTGCCGGACGCAGCTCAGCCGGTACTTCGCCCGGCCCGCGGCCAGGGCGGAAAGCAGCGGCAGGATGAAGAGCAGCGCCCCGACGCTGACCAGGTCACGCTCGCCGAGCGCGAGCCCCGCGATCGCCGCGGCCAGGCCGGCGGCCAGGAACGACGTGCCGCGCGTGGTGAATCCCGCGAGCAGTGACCGCATGTCCGGCACTTCCTTCCGCTTGCCCGACCAATCTACGGCGCGACCGTGACCTGGGCCAATGGCCCACCTGGGCGTGCGCGGTTACTTGAGGGGCAGCGGCAGCCGCTCGATCAGCTTGGTCAGCACCCGCTCGGGCAGTTCCCGCTCCACCATGGCCTCCGGGGTGGGCAGCAGCCGGTGCGCCAGCACCGGCCCGGCAAGCGTCTGCACATCGTCCGGGATCACGAAGTCCCTGCCGTCAAGCGCGGCATAGGCCCGGCTCGCGCGCAGCAGGTGCAAGGTGGCGCGCGGCGAGGCGCCGAGCCTGAGCTCGGGCGATGACCGGGTCGCGTTGACGATGCTGATCACGTACTGCCTGATCGGCTGTGCGACATGCACGGCACGGACCGCCGAGATCAGGTCGCGGATGTCCGTGGCATGAGCGGCGGGCTCCAGGTGGTCAAGCGGCGACGACGAGCCGTGCGTGTCGAGCATCTCAAGCTCGGCTTCTTTATCCGGGTAGCCGATGGAGATGCGGGCGGTGAAACGGTCCCGCTGCGCCTCGGGCAGCGGGTACGTGCCCTCCATCTCGATCGGGTTCTGGGTGGCGATGACCATGAAGGGGAGCTCAAGCGGATAGGTGGAGCCGTCCACCGTGACCTGACGCTCCTCCATGCATTCGAGCAACGCAGACTGCGTTTTCGGGGAAGCGCGGTTGATCTCGTCACCAATCACGATATTGGCGAAGATCGGCCCCGGCTTGAACTCGAACTCCCTGAGTTCCTGGTTGAAGGCGCTGACGCCGGTCAGGTCGCTCGGCAGCAGGTCCGGCGTGAACTGGACGCGCCGGATGGAGCAGTCGATCGACCGGGCCAGCGCCTTGGCCAGCAGCGTCTTCCCGACGCCGGGCACATCCTCGATCAGCACGTGCCCCTCAGCCAGCAGAACCGTGAGGGCAAGCCGGATCGCATCCGGCTTGCCCTCGATCACGGTCTCGACGGCCGCGCTGATCTGCCGGGCCACGCCGACCAGGTCGTCCAGAGTACGGTCCGCCTGACCCGTATCAAGTACCACGTGTCCTCCTCGCGTCACCTGCGGCGCGATAGTCGAGTCCGCCATGCCGGGTAGCTCCCATGTGCTGTCAGGACCATGCGTTCAGACATTACGTCGTGAAATACCTGTGCGCGATGCCGCTTGGGTATCGGCGGGATAACGAGCCGGGTGTGACTGGCGTGCACAACGACGTGCCATGGCCTGGGCCTCAGCTGCGTGCGGCCGTCCTGCGGCCGTTTCTGGCTCGGCCATCCGGGGCGCGGGCGGTCCGTCCGGGGATGCCGGCCGCATGCCGCCTCGCGTCCTCGCTCCACTTCGCTCCACCCCCTCTGACCTTGAAACTCCCCGGAGGGGGTGATCGGTTCACGAGGAGTTCATCGTTGACGGTGGGGGAATGTGGAGTACAGTGGTGCACCGTGGGGTGGAGGTGGCCGCACGGCGCACCGCAGTGGGGGAGTGGGGAGGTGAGCGCTGATGTTTCTCGGCACTCACACGCCACGCCTGGACGACAAGGGGCGGCTGTTCTTGCCTGCTAAGTACCGCGAGGAACTCGCCGCCGGGCTGGTCCTGACCAAGGGCCAGGAGCGCTGCCTCTATGTCTTTCCCGAGCCGGAGTTCGGCCGCATTACCGAGGCCCTGCGATCCGCACCGGTGACGGCCAAGGCGGTGCGCGACTACAGCCGGGTGTTCTTCGCGAGCGCTTCCGATGAAATGCCGGACAAGCAGGGCCGGATCACCATTCCGCCCAGCCTGCGGGACTATGCGGCGCTGCAGCGCGACTGCGTGGTGATCGGCGCCAATACCCGGCTGGAGATCTGGGATGCCGCCGCCTGGCACACCTACCTGGGACGGCAGGAGGACGCCTTCTCCGACGCGTCCGAGGAGGTGCTGCCCGGGATTCTCTGAGGCGCCTGGGCCTGCTTTCCCTGGCGCCCGGTGTACGGCGAGGTCTCCACCCGCGCTGGGTGGCCGAGCCGGCTGACGTCACTTCCCCGGCGCCAGGCGACCACTCGGTTATCAGCGCATCGCGCGGATGGGGACCTGGCCGGGCACCGGACGGGCAGTTACCGGCCTGCCGGGCAGCGGCGGCCGCTGGCTAGAAGTGAGGAGTTCCATGGGCACGGCGGAGGGCACGGCGGACAGCGGGCACCGGCCGGTCATGACCGACCGGGTGCTGGCCCTGTTCGCCCCGGTGCTGGATCCGCCGGGCGCGATCCTGCTCGACGCGACCCTCGGCCGGGCCGGCCATGCCAGCGCCCTCCTTGGCCAGCACCCCGGCCTCGCGCTCATCGGCGTGGATACCGATGATGCGGCGATCGAGGCGTCCCGGGCGCTGCTCGCCCCGCACCTGGAGCGGGTCACCCTGGTCCATGCGGTGTACGACGAGATCCCGGCGATCCTGGCCAGGCTCGGCCTGCCGGCCGTGCACGGCATCCTGTTCGATCTCGGCGTCTCCTCGCCGCAGCTCGACGATCCAGCACGCGGCTTCGCCTATTCCTATGACGCGCCGCTCGACATGCGGATGGACCGGGCTGCCTCGCTGACCGCCGCCGAAGTAGTCAACACCTATCCGGCCGCCCGGCTGGCCCGGGTGCTGCGCGACTACGGCGAGGAACGATATGCCCGCCGGATCGCCGACGCGCTCGTGCGGGAGCGGTCGCGGGCTCCGTTCACCTCGACCCTGCGGCTCGGCGAAATCGTCCGCGACTCGATCCCGGCCCCGGCCAGGCGGCATGGCGGTCATCCCGCCAAGCGCACGTTCCAGGCCCTGCGGATCGAGGTCAATGGCGAGCTTGACGCCCTCGGCCGGGCGCTGCCCGCGGCCATGGACGCGGTGGCCGTGGGCGGCCGGATCGTCGTGCTTTCCTACCACTCGCTCGAGGACCGGCTGGTCAAGAAGACATTCCGGGAGCGCGCGGCGGACACCACGCCGCCCGGCCTGCCGGTGCCGCTGCCCGGCAGCAGGCCGCAGTTCCGCCTCCTCACCAGGGGAGCGGAGCGTCCCGCTGCGGACGAGATGGCCCGCAACCCGCGCGCCGCATCGGCCCGGCTCCGGGCCGCCGAGCGGATCAGGGCGGCCGCATGAGCGGGCACCGCATGAGCGAGTGCCGCGCGGGGCGAGTGCCGCGCGGGCGAGTGCCGCGCGGGCGAGTGCCGGGCGAGCGGGCAACGCGAAGGGCCTGGCCGCCGAGGAGCGGGCCAGCCGACAGGGAGGACGGGCGCAGGCGCATGAACACCGAGGTAAGCACACGAAACCGGGGAACGCGCCGCGACCGGGGGACGCGCCAGCGGGCCGGCCTGCCGCAGGCCAGCGGCCGCCCGCCACGGTCCAGCCCGCCACGGTCCAGCCCGCCACGGTCCAGCCCGCCGCGGGCCAGCCCGGCCGCGGGCCAGCCCGCCCGGGCCAGCCGGCCGCTGCGGCCGCCGGGGCAGTCCAGCCCGTCATCCGCCCGCCCGGCACGGGCCAGCGCAGGCCGGCCAGCCCGGCGCCCGGCACGCGCCCGGCGCCCGGCACGCGCCCGGCGCCAGACGGCACCCTGGCCGCCGTCGGATCGCACGTCCGCGACGCGCTTCATCCTGCTGGTGCTCGGCATGCTCAGCGGCGGACTGGTCTGCCTGCTGGTGATCAACACCACGCTCGCCGCCGCCTCATTCCGCATCAACTCGCTGCAGCAGGGCAACGTCACCCTTGCCCAGCAGGAGCAGTCGCTCCAGCAGCAGATGACCACCGACGAGTCACCGGCGTCGCTGCATAAGCGCGCGCTGCGGCTGGGCATGCGCGCGCAGCCGCTGATGAACTTCCTTAACCTGCGTAACGGGCACGTCTACCGGGCGCCGGCCGACCCTGCCGGGAATACCCAACGTGCCCGGATACGCTCCGTGACGGACGGCGACGGCGACGGCGGCCGCGACCGGAATCGCGGCCAGGGGGGCGCCGGGCGGCCACGGGCCGGCCCGCCGGCCCGGTACGGCAGGCGGCCCGCGGAGCCCAGGTCGGCCAGCCGGGCCTGGCGACGGCCGCCCGGGCCGGGACACCGCCAGGCGGCTGGACGGCACCAGGCGGGCGGCCGACGGCACGGCAGGCGGGCCGACGGCACCAGGCGGGCCGACGGCACTGGACGGCCGGGCGGCGACGGCGCCAGGCGGCGCGGACCTGGCCAGCAGCGGCCGGGGGCGCCGGGCCGGCGGCCAGCCGGTCCGCGACCGTCCGGGGCGCCGGACGGCCGCCGCGGTGGGCTGCCGCCTGCCGAGTCCTTCCGGCCGGTCTTGCGCCGCGGCAGGCCTGGCCGACGGCTGAACGTCACGTTCGTGTGCATCGTCTTCGTCCTGACGCTCTTCGCCGGGCGGCTCGTGCAACTGCAGGGCCTGGACTGGTCCACCTACCGGAATATGGCGCAGCACCAGCGGCTGCGGACGATCCCGATCCCGGCCGTCCGCGGCACCATCACCTCCAGCGACGGCAAGGTGCTGGCCCTCACGGTGCAGACCGACCTGGTGTTCGCCGACCCGGTGCTGATCCCGGCGGCCAAGCGGCCGGCCGTCGCCGCCGCGCTGGCCGGCCCGCTCCGCATGCCGCAAGCCAGCATCCTCTGCGCTGATCAACCATCCCAGCTCGCCGCAGTACGTGGTGCTGAAAAAGAGCGTCCCGCGACGACCGGCAATCAGATCGCGAAGCTCAGCCTGGCCGGGGACGCGACGAAGGGCCTGCCCGGGATCGCGAGACGGCGAGCTACTCCCGCGCCTACCCCAACGGCGGCCTCGCGGCCAACGTCCTCGGCTTCACCAACGTGACCGCGGCAGGCGACCTGCGCGGCGAGGCCGGCCTGGAGTACTCGTACAACTCGCTGCTGGCAGGCAAGGACGGATCGGAACGAGTCGAGACTGGCTCGCAGGGCCAGCCCATCCCGCTGACCCAGGACAAGGTTGATCCCCGGGTCCCGGCCGGGAACCTGCGGCTGACCATCCAGTCCGACCTGCAATGGGAGGCGGAGCGGGCGTGCGCACAGCGGGTCAGGGTGACCCGCGCGGCCAAGCTGCTCCGTGGTGATCATGCAGCCGCGGACCGGGAAGATCCTGGCGATGGCCCAGTCGCCGCGTTCAACCCGGCCTGGCCCGCGGCGCAGCCCGCTGTCGACCACCGACATCCCGGTGGCCGACGTGTTCGAGCCGGGCAGCACCGCCAAGACGATCACGGTGGCGGCCGCGCTCGAGCGCGGCGGCCAGACGCCGATGAGCGTGTACCCGATCCCGAACCAGATCCTCGTGCACGGCTTCCCGTTCCACGACGCCGAGACGCATCCGCCGGGACTCCACTACACCGTCGCCGGGATCCTGGCGAACTCGAGCAACGTCGGGATGGTCCAGCTGGTACAGCATGTCAGCCCGCGCATCCAGTACCACTTCCTGAGGAAATTCGGCCTCGGCTCGCTCACCGGGCTGAACCTCCCCGGGCAGAGCGCCGGCCTGCTTCCGGCGCCGTCGAAGTGGTTCGGGGACACCAGGTACACGCTCGCGTTCGGGCAGGGCGTCGCGGTCAATGCCGTGCAGATGGCCAGCGTCTACGCGACCGTCGCCAACAAGGGGATACGGGTCCAGCCCTCGATCGTCGCGGGGACGACGGGCCCGAGCGGGAAGTTCGTCCCGGCGCCCCGCCCGAAGCGCACCCGGGTACTGCGGCCGAAGACCGCGCAGGAGCTGATGCGCATACTCCAGCAGGTGCCGGCGGTCGACGTCGCAGGCGCCGAGCCGTGGGGCGTCATCGCCGGGTACTCGGTCGCCGCAAAGACGGGGACCGCGCAGGTCTACGACCCGAAGAAGCACTGCCTGTGCGAGTACGGGTCCAGTTATATCGGGATCGCCCCGGCCGGCAACCCTCAGCTCGTGGTCGCCGTGCATGTCCAGGACCCGAAGAGCAGCAGCTATTTCGGCGACGCAGTGGCCGGGCCGGTGTTCAACCAGGTGATGAAATTCGCCTTGCAGACCATGAAGATTCCCCCGGATGGCGCAAAGCCGCCGAAGGTACGGCTCACCGCGCCGTGATCGGGGGTAATCTCTGCGCGTGCCAGCGGCTCTGCGTCCAGCTCATGTCCCTGCGCGCCCGCTCGCGGGACTCGCGGTGCTGCTCGGGCTGAAGGCGGCGCCCGGGCCTGGCGGTAGGCCGGCCAGGCGGCCCGCTCCGGCGCTGGCCCGGGCGCCGGCACCGCGAAGGCCATCGAGATATCCGGGATCACGCACGACTCGCGGCGGGTGCGGCCTGGTGACGTGTACGCCGCGCTGCCGGGCAGCCGCCAGCATGGAGCGCAATTCTGCGGGCAGGCGGCCAGCGCCGGCGCCGTCGCGGTGCTCACCGATCCGGACGGCCGGGACCTCGCGGCCGGCTGCGGGCTGCCCGTGTTCGTGGTCGCCGATCCGCGGTCGAGGCTGGGCGAGGTGGCGGCCTGGATCTACCGGAACCCGTCGGCGCTGCTGCAGCTGATCGGCGTCACCGGCACCAGCGGCAAGACGACGACGACCTACCTGATCGAGTCCGGGCTGCGGATGGCGGGTCACCAGACCGGCCTCGTCGGCGGCATCGAGACCCGGGTGGCAGGCGCCGTCGCCGCCAGCGAGCTCACCACCCCGGAAGCGACCGACCTGCAGGCGCTGCTCGCGGTGATGGCCGAGCGGGGGGTCACCGCGGCGGCGATGGAAGTCTCCAGCCACGCGCTGGCACTCGGCCGGGTGGCCGGCACGTCCTATGAAGTAGCCGTATTCACCAACCTGTCGCAGGACCACCTCGACTTCCACGCCACCATGGACGACTACTTCGCGGCGAAGGCCGCACTCTTCACGCCCGGCTATGCCAGGGCCGGCGTGGTGAACATCGACGACCCGCACGGGCGGCTGCTCGCGGCCAGGCCGCAGATACCAACGACCACGTTCTCCGCAGCGGGGAATCCGGCCGCGGACTGGCATGCCGCGGATGTGCGGGCCGGAGCGGACGGCAGTACCTTCCGGGTGATCGGCCCGGGCGGCGTGGAAGCCGACGCCTCGGTGACGCTGCCAGGGCCGTTCAACGTCGCCAACGCGCTAGCGGCCATCGTCGCGCTGGTGGAGGCAGGCGTCGGCCTTGCGGCCGCGGTTGCCGGAGTCGCTGCCTGCCCGGGCGTGCCCGGCCGGCTGGAGCGGGTAGAGGCCGGCCAGGACTTCACCGTGCTCGTCGACTACTCGCACAAGCCCGGCGCGGTGGAGGCGGTGCTGCGAGCGCTGCGCCCCGTTACCCTCGGCCGCCTGGCCATCGTGCTCGGCTGCGGCGGTGACCGGGACCGGGCAAAGCGCCCGCTGATGGGCGCCGCTGCGGCCGGCCTGGCGGAAACAGCGATCTTCACGAGCGATAACCCGCGCTCGGAGGACCCGCTCGCCATACTTGCCGAGATGCTCGAAGGCACGCTCACGGTCCCGGCGCGGGACCGGGCACACGTGATCATCGAGCCCGATCGCGCCGCCGCGATCAGCCTCGCCATCGAGCGCGCCGGCAAGGGAGACGTAGTGCTGGTCGCGGGCAAGGGACATGAGCGAGGTCAGTACGCAGCCGGCCTGGTGATCCCGTTCGATGACCGTGCGGTCGCTGCCGAGGCGCTGACTCGCCGCCTGGCGGCCAGCGCGATGGCGCTGGCGGAGGACCGCGCCGCACCCGGCGTCCAGCCAGCCGATCCGGAGGAACAGTGATCCCGCTGTCCGTGGGACAGATTGCCAGCATTACCGGCGCGGCTCCCGACCTGGTCGCCGATCCGGCCGCTGCGGTCACTGGCCCGGTCATCATCGACTCGCGCCAGGCCGTGCCAGGCTGCCTGTTCGCCGCGCTGCCAGGGACCCGGGCGGACGGTCATGACTTCGCGGCCGCGGCCGCCGCGGCGGGCGCCGTCGCCGTCCTGGCCGCGCGCCCGGTCGGCGTTCCCGCACTGATCGTCCCCGACGTGGCCGCCGCCCTGGCCAGGCTGGCCAGGGCCGTGGTGGACCGGATCCCTGGCTTGCACCATCGCCGGCATTACGGGCTCATCGGGCAAGACCACCACCAAGGACCTGGCCGCGCAGCTGATCGAGACGCTCGGGCCGACGATCGCGCCGCACAACTCTTTCAACAACGACATCGGCCTGCCGCTCACCGTGCTGCGCGCCACCGCGCAGACCCGCTACCTGATCACCGAGCTCTCCGCGCGCGGCCCCGGCCACATAGCCAGGCTCTGCCAGGTGGCGCCGCCGCGGCTTGGGGTGGTGCTCTGCGTGGGGCACGCGCATGCCGGCGAGTTCGGCGGCATCGATGACGTAGCCAGGGCGAAAGCGGAGCTTCCGGCGGCCCTGCCGGCGGACGGCGTGGCCCTGCTGAATGCCGACGACCCGCGGGTACGGGCGATGGCGGCGGGCACGGCGGCGCGGGTGGTGACGTTCGGCCGGGACAGCGCGGCCGAAGTGCGGGCCGAGAACGTCGTGCTTGACGAGCACGGCCGGGCCGGGTTCACGCTCGTCACCGGCGAGGGCTCGGCGCCCGTCGCGCTCCGGCTGCATGGCGAGCACAACGTCATCAACGCGCTGGCCGCCGCTGCGCTGGCGGGCCAGCTAGGCATGAGCGTGACCGCGATCGCCGCGGGGCTGTCCGCCGCCGCGGCGCGCAGCCGCTGGCGGATGGAGTTCACCGAGCGGCCGGACGGCGTAACGGTGATCAATGACGCGTACAACGCCAACCCGGAGGCGATGCGGGCGGCGCTGGGCACCCTGGCGGTGCTGGCGCGCAGCCGCCGGGCCTTCGCCGTGCTCGGCTACATGACCGAGCTAGGCGGCCGGGCCAGGGAGTTCCACGAGCAGGCAGGCAGGCTCGCGGCGGAGGCCGGCCTGGCCGGGCTCATCGTGGTCGGCGAGGATGCCGCGCCGATCCTGGCTGGCGCCAGGGCTGTGCCGTCCTGGCCCGGCGAGCTCGTAGCCGTGCCTGACGCCGCCGCGGCGGTCGATGCGCTCGGCCGGCGGCTCGAACGCGGTGACGTGGTGCTGGTGAAGGCCTCCCGGGCGGCGGGCCTGGAAAGCGTCGCGCTGGCCCTGACCGGGGAACGGCCGCTGACCGGGGCGAAGGAGCCGCCGCGGTGAAGACGATCCTCGTCACGGCCGGCGTCTCCCTGATCCTCGCGCTGTTCGGTACCCCGCTGGCCATCAAGATCTTCACCAGGCGCGGCTACGGCCAGCTGATCAGGGAAGAAGGGCCGGCCGCGCACGCGACCAAGCGCGGCACGCCCACCATGGGCGGCACCGTCATCGTGGTCGCCTCGCTGATCGGCTACTTCGTCGGCCATGAGGCGACGAATGACCCGATGTCGGCCTCCGGCCTGCTGGTCCTGATGCTGATGACCGGCCTCGGCCTGGTCGGCTTCATCGACGACTTCATCAAGATCTACAAGCAGACCAGCCTCGGGCTGCGCAGCGGCGCCAAGCTGGCCGGCCAGGCTGTGGTCGGCGCCCTGTTCGCGCTGCTCGTGCTGCGCTACGCCGATGGCTACGATCTCACCCCGGCCGACGCCCACCTGTCATTCCTGCGCGACTTCGGGCCGTCGATCGGCGTCGCTCCCGTTCGTCCTGTGGATCATGTTCATGATCGCCGGCACGTCGAACGCGGTGAACCTGACCGACGGGCTGGACGGGCTCGCCACCGGGTCGGCCACCCTGGTGCTCGCCGCGTACGTGCTGATCGCGAACTGGCAGCTGCGCAACGACTGCACCGTTGCCCTCGCGCCGCACTGCTATGCGGTCCGCGACCCGCTCGACCTGGCGGTGGTCGCCGCGGCCGTGCTCGGCGCCTGCTTCGGCTTCCTCTGGTGGAATGCCCCGCCGGCCCGGATCTTCATGGGCGACACCGGCTCGCTCGCGCTCGGCGGCGTGCTGGCGGGCCTTGCGGTGACCACCAAGACCCAGCTGCTACTCGGGATACTCGGCGGCCTGTTCGTGGTCATCGCGCTATCGGTCATCGTCCAGGTCGGCTCGTTCAAGATGACAGGGAAACGGGTGTTCCGGATGGCACCCCTGCAGCACCATTTCGAGCTGATCGGCTGGGCCGAGACCACCATCGTGATCAGGTTCTGGCTGATCTCCGGCCTGTTCATCGCGCTCGGCCTCGGCATCTTCTATGTCGAATGGCTGCCCGGCTAGCCGGCTCAGGGCATCCCGCCGCCGGGGGCCGGGCCTGCCCACGGCCGCCCGGACACGCGCCGCGAGGTGCTCCGCCTATCCGCCCCCGGTATGGCAGGGTCGGGGGCAGCGGGCAGGCCAGGCCAGGCGAGTACGGGAGTGGATGCACGGATGATGCGCCAAGCCGGTGAGTTCTCCGGGCTCAGCGTGTGCGTGGCCGGGCTCGGCGTGTCCGGGCCGCCGGCCGCCCGCACGCTGGCGGCGCTCGGCGCGAAGGTCACCGCTGTCGATTCGCGCACCGACGAGCCGCGGCGCGAGCTGGCCGGTGAACTCGCGGACGCGGGAGTCACCGTGCTGCTCGGCGAAGGGCCAGCCGGCCCGGCCGAGATCCTGCCGGACGGCACGGACCTCGTCGTGACCTCGCCCGGCTGGCGCCCGGACGCGCCGCTGCTTGCCGCCGCCGCCACGGCGGGCGTGCCGGTGATCGGCGATGTCGAGCTCGCCTGGCGGCTCCGGCCGGAGCTGCCGGACGGCTCACGGCAGCAGTGGCTGGCCGTGACGGGCACGAACGGCAAGACCACCACGGTCCGGATGCTCGCCGCGATGCTCGCCGCGGCCGGCCACCGCAGCGTGGCCGCGGGCAACGTCGGTACATCGGTGGTGGCTGCGGTGACCGACCCGGAGCCTTATCCGGTCATCGCCGTCGAGCTGTCCAGCTTCCAGCTGCACTGGAGCGCCACGCTGCGCCCGTTCGCGGCGGTCGTGCTGAACGTGGCCGCGCACCATCTGGACTGGCACGGGGACATCGGCTCGTACGCGCGCGACAAGGGCCGGATCTACGCGCCGGGCGCAATCGCCGTCTACAACGCCGATGACCCGCGATCCGGAGAGCTTGCCGCGATGGCCAGCGAGCCTGCGAGACTTGTCGCGTTTCGGATGAATGTCCCGGGCGCTGGCGAGGTCGGCATCTCCGGCGGGTACCTGGTTGACCGCGCCTTCGGTGACGAGGAGCGGCTCGCCGCCGTGAGCGACGTGCACCCGGCCGCGCCGCACAATGTCGCTGACGCGCTGGCCGCCGCGGCCCTGGCCCGCGCTTACCGGGTGCCGCCGGGAGCCGTGGCCGCCGGGCTCGCGGCGTTCCGGCCGGAGCCGCACCGGATCAGCCTGGTCGCCCGGGTCGGGGACGTGGACTACATCGACGATTCCAAGGCGACCAACCCGCATGCCGCCGCGGCTTCGCTGGCCGCCTATCCGTCCGTGGTGTGGGTGGCCGGCGGCCTGTTCAAGGGCGCTGACGAGGACGTCGACGAGCTGGTCAGCGCCGCGGCGGCGCGGCTGCGCGGCGTTGTGCTGCTCGGTGCCGACCGGGCCAGGATCGGGCGGCCCTGGCGCGACACGCGCCGGATGTCCCGGTTGTTGAGGCTGCTGGCACGGACACTGGAGCAATGGATCTCGTGGTGGAGGCGGCCGCGAAGCTGGCCGGGCCCGGCGACACCGTGCTGCTGGCGCCGGCGGCACAGTCGTTCGACATGTTCCGCGACTATCCCGCCCGCGGCGAGGCGTTCGCGGCGGCGGTCAGGCGGCTGGCGGAGATGTCATGAGCGCCGCGGCACCGGCCGGAAGCGCGACGCGGTTCCCGCCGGGCAGCGAGCCGGGCCGCCCGGCTGCTGGCCGGCTGTCCGGCCGGCTCGGGCTGCTCGACCGCCCGCTGACGTCCTATTACCTCATCCTCGGCATCACCATGCTGCTGCTCGCGCTTGGCCTGGTGATGGTGCTGTCCACGTCGTCGGCGGCCGCCCTGGACACCGGCGGCTCGCCGTATGCGGGATTCCAGAAGCAGCTACTCGGAGTCGCCATCGGGCTGCCGCTGATGTGGCTCGCGGCCCGGTCGTCCCCCGCCGTCTTCCGCGCTGCCGCCTACCCGCTGATGGCGGTATCGGTCATCGGCCTGCTGCTCGCCATCACGATCGGCGTGACGGCCAACGGCGCCTCCCGCTGGGTGCTGATCGGCCCATTCCAGCTGCAGCCGTCCGAGTTCGCCAAGCTCGCCTTCCTGCTGTGGGGCGCGGACCTGCTGGCCCGCAAGGAGAAACTCGGCCAGCTCACCGACTGGCGGCAGCTGCTGATCCCGCTGATGCCGGGCGCGGGCATCATGTGCATGCTCGTCATGCTCGGCGACGACCTGGGCACGACCTTCCTGCTGCTGACCATCTTCCTGGCGCTGCTCTGGGTGATCGGGACGCCAGGCAGGCTCTTCGTGGGCATGCTCGCGCTGATGGGCTTCGTCATGATCATCCTGATCATCGTCGAGCCCTACCGGCTGCAGCGGATCACCGGTTTCCTGAACCCGCAGGCCCAGGCGTCGGCGGCCAGCTACCAGCCCACCGAGGGGAAGTTCGCGCTCGGCTCCGGCGGCTGGTTCGGCGTCGGGCTGGGGGCCAGCAAGGAAAAATGGGGCTGGGTGCCGAACGCGCCGACTGACTTCATCTTCGCGATCCTCGGCGAGGAACTTGGCCTCATCGGCACGCTCTGCGTGACCATGCTGTACGGCGGGCTCGCCTACGCCGGGCTGCGGATCGCGCGCCGGGTCCCTGGCACGTTCATGCGGCTCGCCGCGGCGGCGGCCACCGCCTGGATCGTGGTGCAGGCGCTGGTCAACATCGGCGCGGTGATCGGCCTGCTGCCGATCACCGGGGTCCCGCTGCCGCTTGTCTCGGCCGGCCTGTCGTCGCTGATCGTGACGATGGTGACGCTCGGCATGCTGATGTCATTCGCGAAGCGGGAACCCGGAGCCAGCCAGGCCCTTGCCGCTGCTGGCCCCAGCGTGCCGCGGCGCATCCTAAGCTGGCTGGGCCTGGGCGGGCGGCGCGACTGAGCGCCGGGCCCGGAGGAGCGGAGGGAAGCTGGCATGAGCGTGATGCTCGCGGGCGGCGGCACGGCTGGCCACATCGAGCCGGCCCTGGCCCTCGCCGACGCGCTGCGGCGCGCGGATCAGCGGATCATCGTCACCTGCCTCGGCACCGAGCGCGGCCTGGAGACCAGGCTGGTCCCCAACCGCGGCTACGACCTGGCCCTGATTCCCGCCGTTCCGCTGCCACGCTCGATCACGCCGCAGCTGCTCTCGGTGCCAGCCAGGCTCGCCGACGCGATCGGGGCGGCCGGGGCCGCGCTCGACCAGTGCGGGGCTGAGGTGCTCGTCGGCTTCGGCGGCTACGTCGCCACGCCCGCCTACCTCGCGGCCAAGCGGCGCGGCATCCCGATCGTGGTGCACGAGGCAAACTCCCGGCCCGGGCTGGCCAACCGGCTCGGCGCCCGGCTGACCAGGAATGTCTTCACCGGCCAGCCGGGCACCAAGCTGGCCCACGCGACCTGCATCGGCATCCCGATCCGCCGCGAGATCTCCGGCCTCGACCGGCTCGCGCTCAGCGACAAGGCACGCGCGCACTTCGGCCTCCGCCCGGACCTGCCTGTGCTGCTCGTGACCGGCGGCTCGCAGGGCGCCAGGTCGCTGAACCAGGCGGTGACCGCAGCGGCCGCCGCGATCAGGGCGGCCGCCGTCCAGGTCCTGCACATCATCGGGCCGCGGGCGGACATCGATCCGGTGCCGTCGTCGCCGGATGCGCCTTACGTGACGCTGACCTATGTCGACCGGATGGACCTGGCCTACGCGGCCGCGGACTTCGCGCTCGTCCGCGGCGGCGCGATGACCTGCGCCGAGCTCACCGCGGTCGGGCTGCCCGCGGTGTACGTGCCGCTGCCGCACGGCAACGGGGAGCAGCGCGCTGAACGCGGCGCCGATCGAGCGGGCAGGCGGCGGCCTGATCGTGCCCGACGCCGACCTGACGCCGGCCTGGATCGCCGGCACGCTGCTGCCGGTGCTGCTCGACCCGGAACTTGTCGCCGCCATGTCGGTGGCGGCCGCGGAAATGGGCCGCGGGGACGCCGACCGGCGGCTGGCCGCGGAGGTCCTCCAGGTGATGCAGCGCAGCGGCCGGCGGCCAGGCCGGCCCTCGGGCAGGCCGGCGCCGGGCATGAGTCGCCGGCGGCGCCCGGCAAGAAGCCGGGCATGAATCGCATGACCAGCATGAACGGGATCGCACGTGGGATGAGCCGCCAGGACGGGAGAGATGCCAGATGGGGCTGGTGAAGCCGGCCGACCCGGTGCCAGTCGGCCAGCTCGGCCGGGTGCATTTCACCGGCATCGGCGGGGCTGGCATGTCCGGCATCGCCCGCATCCTGCTGGCCAGGGGCGTGCCGGTCTCCGGCAGCGACTCGGCACCTGGCGAGCTGCTGGAAGAGCTCGCCGCGCTCGGCGCGCGCGTCCGGGTCGGCCACGCGGCGGCCAATGTCGCCGACGCCGACACCCTGGTCGTGTCCAGCGCCATCAGGCCGGACAACCCGGAGCTCGCCGAGGCGCGGCGGCGCGGCATCCGGGTGCTGCACCGCGCGACGGCGCTGGCATCGGTGATGCTCGGCCGGCCGCGGCATCGCCGTCGCCGGAACGCACGGCAAGACGACGACCACATCGATGCTCACTACCATCCTGCGCCGCTGCGGCGCCGACCCGTCGTACGTCATCGGCGGAATCCTGGCCGAGACCGGCCTGGGCGCCGCCGACGGCAGCGGCGCGACGTTCGTCGCCGAGGCCGACGAGAGCGACGGGTCGTTCCTCATGCTGGCGCCCGACGCGGCCATCGTGACCTGCATCGAGGCCGACCACCTGGACAACTACGCGGACCTGGCCGAGATCGAGGCGGCCTTCCTGGCGTTCGCGCGCCGGATAACCCCCGGCGGGCTGCTGGTGGCCTGCGCCGATGACCCGGGCGCGCGCTGCGCTGGCGGCGGCCGTCGCCGCCCCGGGCGCCGGCCGAGCCCGCGGTCCGGGTGCGGACGTACGGCACGGCGGCGGATGCCGACTACCGGGTCAGCGCCGTGACCCCACGCGGCATGGCCACCGGCCTGACGCTCACGCCGGGACCGCGGGCCGCGGCCAGCGCCCCCGGCGGACTGGCCGCCGAGATCCAGGTGCCCGGCCGGCACAATGCGCTGAACGCCGCGGCCGCGCTGGCCGTCGCGATCGAGCTCGGCTACCCGGCTGGGCAGCGCCATCGGCGGCCTGGCCGGCTACGGCGGCGCTCGCCGCCGGATGGAGCTGAAGGGCGAGGCGGACGGGGTCCGGGTGCTCGACAGCTACGCGCACCACCCGACCGAGCTGGCCGCCGACCTCGCGGCCGCCAGGGACGTGGCGGCCGGCGGCCGGGTCATCGCGGTCTTCCAGCCGCACCTGTACAGCCGTACCGGCTGTTCGCCGCCGAGTTCGCCGCCGCGCTCGGCCTTGCCGATGAGGCGATCGTGCTCGACGTGTACGCGGCCAGGGAAGATCCCGTAGCCCGGCGTGACCGGGAACCTGATCGCGGCGGCCGTCCCCGGCGGCGCGCTCTACCTGCCCGACCGCGGCCGAGGTGCCCGCCGCCGCCGCCGGCCTGGCCAAGCCAGGAGACCTGGTGCTGACCATGGGCGCGGGTGACGTGACCGCGCTCGGGCCGCTGATCGTCGCGGCGCTGCACCGCAGGGAAGGCGGTTCCTGGTGATCAGGCGCCGGACCGTCCGGCCGGCGGCATCGCCGGGTAGCGATGTGCCTGCGGCCGCCGGGCCGGGTGCCGCCGGGCCGGGTGCTGCCGGGACTGGTGCCGCCGGGCCGGGTGCTGCCGGGACTGGTGCTGCCGGGCCGGGTACCGTCACGGCGGTCGCTGCCGGACCGGATGGCGCCGGATCCGGCACCCGGCGGCGGCGCCGGACGGATCCGTGGAAGACCGCCTTCTTCGTGCTCGCCGCGGTGGCGATCCTGGCCGGGGTGGCCTGGGCGCTGCTCGGCTCCAAGTTCCTCGTCGTGCGCTCGATCGCAGGTCACCGGCCCGGCCGGCATCTCGCGGGCGGAGGTGATCGCCGACGCGGGAATCCGGCCGGGCACGCCGCTCATCCGGATCAACGCCGCAATGGTGGCCCGCCGGGTCGAGCGCATCACGCTGGTGCAGTCCGCACAGGTCCGGAGGGTCTGGCCGGACAGGATCGTCATCTCGGTGCGGGAGCGCACGGCCGTGCTCGCGGCAGCCGAGCGGCCACGGATACCAGCTGATCGACAAGTTCGGCGTGGGCCTGCGGTACGTGCCGGCGGCCGCACCACATGCCCGTACTCGACACGCCCAATCCGGCCAGCACCGCGGCGCTGCGCGGCAGCCCGGAGGTGCTGGCGGCGGCGACGGTGCTGCGCGAGCTGCCCGCCGCGGCTTGCCCGCAAGGTCCGGGCCATCGACGCGCCGAGCGCGGACGCGGTGACGCTCAGGCTCCGCGGCGGCGTGCGGATCGTCTGGGGCGGCACCGGCCAGCCCGCGGTCAAGTCCAGGGAACTTGCGATCCTGATGCGCGGCCACGCGCGCTATTTCGACGTCAGCGATCCGCGGACGGCGGTCACCCGGAGATGAGCTAACCGGAGTTGGCTGAACTCGCCCGCTGGCCGCTCGTCACGCACGCTCCCGGTTCCCTGCCTGCGGGCCGCGGGACCCGTGCGCAGCACTAGGTCGCGACACGCCGGGCCGCTCGGTGCCCGGTTAGTTGACCCCGGTGGCGGACGACCCTAATGTCCGTACCAGTCGGCAGCTTGACATAACTCTAAATCTCAACTTGAGGGTGAGAGTTGATTCGCCGGAATCGCGAACGTGCCCGGCCGATGCTATTGGGGGCGTATTTCGGAGAACTGCTGAATAGGAAGTTTCCTGAGCTTGGCAGGGGAGCTGGCCAGCAAGCAGCGGGCGGAAACTCGGTAATCGCAAAAACGAGCGGAAAGGTTCCTCCTCGTGGCAGCACCGCAGAACTATTTGGCGGTCATCAAGGTCGTCGGTATCGGCGGGGGCGGCGTCAACGCCGTTAACCGGATGATCGACGAGGGGCTCAAGGGCGTTGAGTTCATCGCCATCAATACGGACGCTCAGGCGCTCCTGATGAGCGATGCCGACGTCAAGCTGGACGTCGGCCGGGAACTCACCCGCGGCCTTGGCGCTGGCGCCAACCCGGACATCGGCAGCAAGGCAGCCGAAGACCACCGCGAGGAGATCGAGGAGGTCCTCAAGGGGGCCGACATGGTCTTCGTCACGGCCGGCGAGGGCGGCGGGACCGGCACCGGCGGGGCGCCAGTGGTGGCGAGCGTCGCTCGCTCGCTCGGCGCGCTCACCATCGGCGTCGTCACCAGGCCGTTCGGCTTCGAGGGGAAAGCGGCGGGCGGCGCAGGCCGACCTGGGCATCGAGCGCCTCCGCGAGGAGGTCGATACGCTCATCGTCATCCCGAACGACCGGCTGCTGTCCATCTCGGACCGGCACGTCAGCGTTCTCGACGCGTTCAAGGCGGCCGACCAGGTGCTGCTTTCCGGTGTGCAGGGGATCACCGACCTGATTACCACTCCGGGGCTGATCAACCTGGACTTCGCCGACGTGAAGTCGGTGATGTCCGGCGCTGGCTCTGCCCTGATGGGCATCGGCTCGGCGCGCGGCGACGACCGCTCCGTTGCCGCCGCCGAGATGGCGATCTCCAGTCCGCTGCTCGAGGCGAGCATCGACGGCGCGCATGGCGTGCTGCTGTCGATCCAGGGCGGCTCCGACCTGGGCCTGTTCGAGATCAACGAGGCCGCTCAGCTAGTGGCGAACTCGGCCGCGCCCGATGCCAACATCATCTTCGGCGCGGTCATCGACGACGCGCTGGGCGACGAGGTGCGAGTCACCGTCATCGCGGCCGGATTTGACGAGGGCCGGATCGCCAGAACGCGGCCGGGGCGTGCCATGGCAGCGCAGAGCGCCGCGCCCGCCGCGCCTGCCGCGGCTGACGGATACGGCGCCGGCGGAGGCTGGCGGGCCGCGGACTTCCCTGACCGCCCGGATGCCGCGGTGGCGGCCGGGACGCCGGCCGCCGGGAGCGAGGCGGCCGGGCTGGTGGTCGGCGGCGCGGCCAGGCCGCGGTGCGGCCGCCGAACGGCGTGCCTGCGGACAGCCCGGCCGGGAACGGCGTGGCTGCGGCCAGCCTGCCCGCCGGCCGGCCTGCCCGCGGACTCCGGTCAGGCACCGCGGCGCCGGCCAGGCGCCGGCCGCCGGCCGCGGCAATGGACGAGCAGCCGCAGCGTGCGGCATCGTCCTGGGCACCGCCCGGCGAGCTACGGCGGCGATGGCGTCCCGTCACCGCGGCCGGGCGATCTTCCCGCGGCAGCGCCGTCAGCGGGTTCCGACGGGCCGGGCGCGGCCTCCCGGCCCGAGCCGGCGGCCGCGCGCGCGAACCTTCGATCCGGTCAGCACCCGTCGGCGGTCCGTGGTCTTCGAGGAGGACGACGATCTTGACGTGCCCGATTTCCTGAAGTGAGGACACGCCGCGGCGAGTTCGCGGCTGATCCATGGCGTCCGTTCGAGCTGGCGCCCGGCGTGCTCGCTGCCTTCACCAGCCGCCATGGTGGCGTCAGCGATCCCCCCTTCGACAGCCTGAACCTGGGTGCCGGCGTCGGTGATGATCCAGCGGCCGTAGCCAGCAACCGGAAGCTCGCCGCGCAGGCGTGCGGGCCGGCCGACGGCATCGCGTGGATGCGGCAGGTGCACGGTGCCGAGGTGGCCTACGCGGCTGGATACGGTCCCGGGGTGGCCCCAGGGCGCGGGCCGGACGTAATCGACGGGTCCCCCCGGCGTGGCGGCTGGCGGCCCTGGCCCGGCGGCTGGCGGGCCAGGCGCAGCGGCGGGCCCTTCCGGTGCAGCGCCGCCCGTTCCCGCGGTTGACGCGCTCTTCACCGACGTCCCTGGCCTGCCGCTTGGCGTGCTGGTCGCGGACTGCGCTCCGGTCCTGATCGCTGACCCGCAGGCACGGGTCGCCGGCGTGGCGCACGCGGGCCGGGAGGGAATGGCTCGTGGCGTCGTCCCGGCGCTGGTCCGCGCGATGACCGGAGCCGGAGCAGACCCTTCGCGGATGCACGCCGTGCTCGGCCCGGCCATCTGCGGCGGCTGCTATGAGGTGCCGGCCGAGCTCAGGGCGCGGATAGCGGACGCGGTACCGCAGGCAAGCTGCGTGACGCGGAAGGGCAGCCCGGGAATCGACATCAGGTCCGGTGTCGCGGCGCAGCTGGCCGCGGCGGGCGTCCTGGCCGTCAGCCGCGATCCGCGCTGCACCGCGGAGACCCCGGCGCTGTTCTCCTACCGGCGCGACGGCCAGACCGGGCGATTCGCAGGGCTGGTCTGGCTAGCGCCATGACCGGCCGGTCTCGCGGGCGCGATGCGGGCGGCGTCATGACCGGCCGGGCTCGCCGGGCTGACGGGGCTAGCGTCATGATGAGCCGGTGACTCAGCCAGGCCCGGCGGACGGGAACCGCCGCGAGGAGAGCGGGATTCGCCGCGATGAGATAGCTGACGGCCTGGCCGCGGTCCGGGCCAGGATCGCCGCGGCGTGCCAGTCGGCGGGCCGCAGCGCCGGAATGTCACCCTGATCGCCATCACCAAGACCCGGCCGGCCTCGGACATCGGGCTGCTCAGCGAGCTTGGCGTGACCGACGTCGGGGAGAACCGGGCGCAGGAGGCAGCCGCCAAGGCGGCCGAGTGCGCCGCGCTCGGACTGCGGCTCACCTGGCATTTCGTCGGCCAGCTCCAGGTCAACAAGGCTGCCAGCGTGATCTCCTACGCTGACGTGATCCATTCGGTCGACCGGCTGCGGCTGGTCGGCGCGCTCGGCTCGCGGGCCGTGGCGGCCGGGCGCACGGTCACCTGCCTCGTCCAGGCCAGCCTGGATGGCGATCCCGGCCAGGGGCGGCGCCGCCCGCGGACAGGTGCTGCACGGTCGCCGACGCGATCGCGGAGCAGGACGGGCTGGTTCTCGGCGGCGTGATGGCCGTGGCGCCGCTCGGCGTGCCGCCGGATGCCGCGTTCGCGAAGCTCGGCGAGCTGGCCGCGCAGGTCCGCTCGGCGCACCCGGCAGCGGTGATGATTTCCGCCGGAATGAGCGGCGATCTGGAGCAGGCGATCGCGGCGGGCGCAACACACGTGCGTGTCGGTACGGCGTTGCTCGGCGGCCGGCAGGCGTTCGTCAGGTAATGTCCGTCGCGTGGCACGCCGCGAGCGGGCCGCACCATAGCGCGACGGAGGACTGCAGGATGGCCAGCGCGATGCGCAAGATGGCGGTCTATCTCGGCCTAGTAGAGGACGATCACCGCTACGACGACCACTACTCCGATGATTACGGCTCTGACGAGTACGACGAGTACGGCGAAGAGGATGATCTGGCTGGACCCGGGGGACCGGCAGGAGGTCCATGTTGGCCAGGTGACCTCAGCCCCGAGAACGGCCATCTCGCCCACGAGCGGCACGGAGGGACCGCGACGCAGGCCACAGCGTCGCAGACCACTGATCTCGCCCGGATTACCACCTTGCATCCGCGTACGTACAATGAGGCCCGTACGATCGGGGAGCATTTCCGCGAGGGCACTCCGGTGATCATGAACCTGACCGAGATGGTCGACAGCGACGCGAAGCGCCTCGTCGACTTCGCGGCAGGCCTGATCTTCGGCCTGCGCGGGTCCATCGAGCGGGTGACCAACAAGGTGTTCCTGCTGTCCCCGGCGAACGTAGAGGTAGCAGCCGAGGATAAGGCCCGTATCGTGGAGAGAGGATTTTTCAACCAGAGCTAGCATAGACAACGACAAACTACGCAGTACGACGACAGCGGTAACCAATCCGGCATCCGCCGTGCGGGCAGGGCAGGGATGTGGCGCTCGTAAAGATCATCTTGTACTACGCACTCTGGATCTACCTGCTCCTGCTCATCGGGCGGCTGATCATCAGCTGGATACAGACTTTCTCGCCGTCGCTGGCAGCCGACGGGCATCGTCCTGGTCATGGCGAGGCATGTCTTCACGCCGACCGATCCGCCACTGAGATTGCTAAGGCGCTGCATTCCGTCGCTCCGGCTCGGTAATGTGGCCTTGGACCTCAGCTTCATGGTGCTGTTCCTGGTGGTTTTCGTCTTGATCCAGGCCGTGCAGCTGATCTGATCAGGTAGCGTCCACAGGGGACCAAGTCCAAGCGCGCCAAGGAGACGACATGCCACTGACGCCCGCGGATGTGCGGAACAAGCAGTTCAGCACGACGAGGCTCAGGCCCGGCTATGACGAGGAAGAGGTCGACGCCTTCCTCGATGAGGTAGAAGCGGAGCTCGACCGGCTGATCCAGGAGAACGAGGAGCTCCGGGGCAAGCTGGCGGAGGTGCTGCGCGGCGGCAAGGCGCCGGTGGCTCTCAACGCTCCCCACGCCGACCCGCCGCCCGAGCTGCACACGCCGGAGCCGCCGCGGATCGAGCCCGAGCGCCGGCCGCAAGAGGCCGTGATGATGGGCATGAAGCCGGTCGAGGACAACATGGACACGGCTGCCCGCGTGCTTGCGCTCGCGCAGCAGACCGCCGACCAGGCGATCGCTGACGCCAGGCGCGAGGCCGACGAGACCCTTGGCCGGGCCAGGCGCGAGGCGGACGAGATCCTGACCAAGGCCAGGCGGCAGTCCGAGCAGATCACCAGCGACGCCAGGGCCCGTGCGGAGAGCCTGGAGCGCGACGCCCAGGAGCGGCACCGCCAGGCCATGGGGTCGCTCGTGCAGTCGCGCGAGGAACTCGAGCGGCGCGTCGACGACCTGCGTGCGTTCGAGCGGGAGTACCGCAGCAGGCTCAAGGCGTACCTGGAAGGGCAGCTTCGTGACCTCGAGGCAGGCGCCACCGACAGCGGCGTCTTCCCCGCCATGGCTACCGGGCCGCAGCCGGCGGTTCCCGCGGGCATGGGACGGATGGAAGCCCGCAACGGCCAGCCGGCGGTGGCGAGCCCGTACACCCCGCAGCCTGAGCCGGTGCCGCACACTGGCGGATTCCACCCGTCCGAGTCCGCACAGCACGATCGCCGCTGATCGGACGGATAAGGCCAGCTTTGCCGATGGAGCCCGCCCGTGATCCGCTTCGGCGTAGTCCTCGCGGTGGTCGTGGTGGCGATCGGGCTGCTCGTCGGCGGGATATTCACTAGCAGCCTGCTGCTTGTCTACCTGGCTATCGGCGTCAGCGCCCTGGCGGCCGTGCTGCTGGTCATCGGGGTCGTGATCTGGCGCGAGGAGATATTCGGCAAACCCGCAGCTGCCAGCGCATCCGCCGCCGCAGCCGCGCAGCAAGTTGCACCGGCGCCCAAGGCGGCAGCAGCAGGTAAGGCGCCGGCGGCAGCCCAGCCGCCAGCCCGGGACAAGGTCTCCGGCCCGGGATCGGGTCTCCGCCCCGGCCAAGGCGCCGACCCCCGACAAGGCGCCAGCCCCGGCCAAGGCGCCAGCCCCAGAGGGAGTAGCCGCCGGGGATAAGGCGTCCGTCCCCGGACCAGGTTCCGGCCGGGGACAAGGTCCTGGCCCCGGACCAGGCGTCAGCAGGAGACTCAGCCGGCCGATAAGGTCTCCGCCGCGGCCGCCGCGGCTGCGCTTGGACAAGGCAGTTGCCGGCCGGCCAGGGAACAGCCGGGGACAAGGCGCTGGCGCCGGTCGAGGACGCCGCCCCGGCGCAGACGGCGTCAGCCAAGGCCGGGACGGCAGCCCAGGGCACCGCAACTGACAGGGACAAGACAGCCCCCGGAGGGCAGGCCCAGCCGCGGTCCGCCGGAAGCGGCCCTGAGACGCCAGCCCCGGCAGCATCAGCGTCGGCAGGATCCGGTCTGATCGCGCGGGCAGCGCCAGTCGCCCCGCCATCGACTGCCCGGCCGGCGGCGCCGGCCGGGTCAGCGGAGTCCGCCCGCCCGGCGCCGGCCGGGTCGACGCCGCCGGACGCCCGCCCGCTTCGCCGGTCCAGCGCCCGGGTGCGGCGTCCGCGCCTTCGTCGCCGCGCGGCACCGGCCGCGTCAGCGGAGTCCGCCCGCCCGGCGCCGGCCGGGTCAGCGGAGTCCGCCCGCCCGGCGCCGGCCGGGTCAGCAGAGTCCGCCCGCCCGCGCGCCCGGCCGCGTCGACGCCGCCGGCCCCGCCCGCTTCGCCGGTCCAGCGCCCCGGCGCCGCGACCACACCGGCGCCATCCGTAACTCCAGGCCTGTCAGCACCAGCTCACCGTCAGCTCCGCCTGCGCCGTCTGCCTCGCCCGCGGGCGCCGTGCCGCCTCCCGTGCCGTCGACACCTCCGGCCCGGGCGGCCCCGCCCCCCGCGGCAACCGGGTCAGACGCGCCAGCCGTGCCTTCTGCGCCTGACGAAAAAGCAGAGACCGCGGGCGCTGCGGGCCTGCCGGCCGTACGCCGTCCGGGCCGGCCGGACGGGCCGGGCCAGGTCCGGGCGGAAAGGAAACCGCCAGGGCCAGCGCGGAGCCGGCCGACGACCCGGCGCCAGCCGGCGCTGCCAGCCCGGCCGGGGCGAGCCTGAGGTCACCGTGGTTCCGGGGATCACCAGGTACCACCGCGATGACTGCATCCTCATCCGGTTCCTGAGCGACGAAGATCTCGAGCGCATGACGAGGGAAGCCGCCGAGGCCGCCGACTGCGTGCCCTGCAAGGCCTGCCAGCCCGACAAGACTCCCGCCGGGCCTAGCGCATAAGCCCGCCAGCGGTCCAGGTTTCGTACGCGGGACGGGCAAGAACCGAACCGCTGACGCTGTCCACCGGGAGCGGCCGCCGCGCGGCGGGGCGAGCAGCCCGGGCAGGACGCCTCACCGGCCCGCCTAGCTCGCTACCCGGCCGGAGCACGCGGGACGACCGGGTGGCCGCGGACAGCGGACATGCGGCCGAGCCAGATGGCCAGGCCCAGCGCTGTATCGGAGTGCTCGCGAGCGGCCGGGTCAGGCCCGCCGGCCGGACGCTCGCCGTAACGGTCAGCCAGTACCTCGCTGCTGATCATCGGCGCGTGCTCGGTAAGCGCCGCGGCGAGTTCCGGGTCCGCGGCGCTCCACTGCAGCGAGATCCGGTCGCTGACGTCCAGGCCATCGCTCTTGCGGGCGTCCTGCACCAGGCGCACTGACCTCGCGGGCCAGTCCCTCGCGGCGAAGCTCGGGCGTGATGGTGACCTCCAGCGCCACCGTCTCGCCGCCTTCGCCGACGGCAACGGCCCAGCCGGACCTGGGTGTCTGGGTGACGATGACGTCGTCCGGCTCCAGCGTTCACCTGCTCGCCGCCGGCCAGGACCGGCGCCGACCCGGCCGAGCGGAGCATGGCGGCCAGCCCGGCGGCGTCGGCGGCCTCGATCGCGGCGGCCACGGCCGGGGTCGCGTCGGCCGAACCGCCGGCCGAGCGAGCGGAAGTTCGGCTTGACCGTGATGTCCACCAGTTCCTCGCCGACGCTGGCCAGCGTGTCCAGCGCACGGACGTTGAGCTCGTCGGCGATCTGGGCGCGCAGCTCGGCAGGCAGGCTGCCGAAGCCGGCCGCGCTGACCAGCGCCCGCGCCAGCGGCTGGCGCAGCCGCAGCACGGCCGATGCGCGGGCCGAGCGGCCCAGCTCGACCAGCCGCCGGGCCAGCGCCATCTGCGCGGACAGGTGGTCGTCGATGCGCCCGGATCGGCGGCGGGCCACGCGGCCAGGTGCACCGAGTCCGGGGCGCCGGCCGGGCGCAGCACGTCCCACACGTAGTCGGTCAGGAACGGGACAAACGGCGCCATCAGCCGGGTCAGCGTTTCCACGCACTCGTACAGCGTGGCGAAGGCCGCCGACCCGCCGGGAGTGCCCGGTCCCTCCCAGAAGCGGCGCCTGGACCGGCGCACGTACCAGTTGGACACGTCGTCGATGAACGCCGCGATCCGGCGCCCCGCAGCCGCGGAGTCGAACGCCTCCATGTCTGCCGTGACGTCGCGGACCAGCGCGTGCAGCTCGCCGAGCACCCACCGGTCGAGCACCGGGCGGTCGGCGAAGACCGGCGCATCGAGTTCCCGTTTCGGATGCCAGGCATTCCCCTGTGCGGCGGCGGCATTCGCGTACAGCACGAGGAACGATGTGGTGTTCCAGTAGGTCAGCAGGACCTTGCGGACGATCTCCGTCGAGCACCCCCGGCCCGATCTTGCGCGTGCGCCCACGGCGATCCGCTGGCCAGGAAGAACCAGCGCAGGGCGTCGGCCCCGTGGGCATCCATCAGCGGGATGGGCTCGAGGACGTTGCCGAGGTGCTTGCTCATCTTGCGGCCGCGATCGTCGGCGAGCAGGCCGAGGCACAGCACGTTCTGGTAGGCGGACCGGCCGAAGACCAGCGTGCCGACCGCCATCAGCGAGTAGAACCAGCCCCTTGTCTGGTCGATCGCCTCGCAGATGAACTGGGCCGGGTAGGCAGCCCCGAACTCAGCCTCGTTCCGCAGCGGGGCGCCGAGCTGGGCAAACGGCATTGACCCCGAGTCATACCAGGTATCGATGACCTCCGGCACCCGGCGCGCCTCGCCGCCGCATTTCGGGCAGGCGATCACCACGTCGTCCACGAACGGCCGGTGCGGGTCGAGCCCGGCAAGATCCCGGCCGGCCAGCGCGGACAGCTCCGCCAGCGATCCGGCGCAGGTTACGTGCTCGTCGTCGCACAGCCACAGCGGCAGCGGGGTGCCCCAGTACCTGGTGCGCGACATCGCCCAGTCGACGTTATTGCGCAGCCATTCCCCGTAACGGCCATGCTTGATGGTCGGCGGCTGCCAGTTTGTCTTCTCGTTCTCCGCCAGCAGCTGATCCTTGATGGCCGTAGTGCGGATATACCAGGACGGCTGCGCGTAGTAGAGCAGCGGAGTGCTGCACCGCCAGCAGTGCGGGTAGCTGTGCTCATGTGGCTCGGACCGGAACAGCAGGCCGCGGTCGGCGAGATCGGCGGCCAGCGGCGCGTCGGCGTCCTTGAAGAACATCCCGCCGACCAGCGGCACGCTGTCGTCGAACCTGCCGTCCGGCCGGACCGGGTTGACAACGGGCAGCCCGTGCAGCCGGCCCGTCTCCATGTCGTCCGCGCCGAAGGCCGGGGCGAGGTGCACGAGCCCGGTTCCGTCCTCGGTGGTGACGAAGGTTCCGGTCACCACCCGGTGCGCGTCCGGGATCTCGACGAGGCTGAACGGAGGCTGGTAGGTCGATCCGGCAAGCTCCGCTCCGCTGACCCGGGCGGCGATGTGCCAGCCATCTCCGAGCACGCGGCGGGCCAGCGCCTCCGCGACCACCACGCGGTCACTGTCAGCGGACTTCCTGGCGACCACGTACGTCTCATCCGGGTGCACGGCGACGGCGGTGTTGGAGACCAGCGTCCACGGCGTGGTCGTCCAGACCAGCAGGTCCGCGCCCTGGAGCTGCGGGCTGGCACCTGTCCGGCAGGGTCAGCAGCGGGAACCGGACCGTCACTGACGGGTCGGTGACGAGCTGGTACACATCCGGCTGGCCGAGCTCATGGTCAGAAAGCGGGGTCCCGCACCTGGGGCAGTACGGGCTGATCCGGAAGTCCCTGACCAGCAGTCCCTTGTCGAAAATGATCTTGAGCGACCACCAGACCGACTCGATGTAGGAGGCATCCATCGTCCGGTAGGCGTGGGAGGTATCCACCCAGTAGCCCATCCGCTCGGTCATCGCCTCGAACGCGTCGACATGCCGCAGGACCGATTCGCGGCACCGCTCGTTGAACTCGGCAATGCCGTATGCCTCGATGTCCTTCTTGCTGGCCAGGCCGAGTTCCTTCTCGACCGCCACCTCGACCGGCAGGCCGTGGCAGTCCCAGCCTGCCCGGCGCGGGACGTGAAAGCCCTGCATGGTCTTGAACCGGGGAAAGGCATCCTTGAATACCCGGGCCTCGACGTGATGCACGCCCGGCATGCCGTTCGCCGTCGGCGGGCCCTCGTAGAAGGTCCACAGCGGCCCGTCGGCGGTCTGCTCAAGCGAGCGCTGAAAGACGTTCCCGGCCTGCCATCTGGCCAGCACCGCATGCTCGATGGCCGGCAGGTCGGCGACTGCGGGAAGCGCGGGAAAATACCGCGTGCTGTCTTCGGTCGTCATGGCTCGGGCGGCCTCCCGCGGCTCGGCGCGCGAGCGGGACCTGGTCCGCTGGCACGGCAGTTCGCGGAGGGACGAGGCGCGCCGGCGGCGGCCCCGCGGTACCACCCTCCTTGGCCGAGATCCCGGGCCTGCGGGCCCGGCTGCTGCGGCCCTCTCATGGGCTCCTGCTGCCGGTTCTACTTGGCGACGATCCCGGCCGGCATCGTGCCGCGCCGGACCCTGCCCGCGTGCGGCGGGTGCCGTTCTTCCGGCGGCTCCGGGGTGATCTGGTCCGCTGCGCGCCGGCCCCGGGATCACGCCTGACCCGGGTCACTCCTGGCGCACAGCGGCAGCTGTCCCCATCAGCGCCGTGCAGGATCTCAGGATAGCGGATTGGCCGCCCGCGCTTCGCTGACAGCGCAGCCCGCGTGTTTGCGGTCCGCCCCGGTCACCACTTATCCTCCGGTGACTGCCCGCATAGCAAGATCATTAAAGAGCGGGGTCCGAGGAGGCGGGAAATGGCGGCCACTGCGCATTCGGGTGCCGCCGCACTCCCTGTGCGGCAAGGGGAACGGCGCTGGACCGAGGCGGAGCTGGCCAAGGTGCGTGACGCGCTCAAGGCCGAGGTCGCCGAACTGCGCGCGGAGATCGACAAGGCGGAGTCAGAGATCGCCGACCGGCTCGGCGACGCGGTCGGCGACGCGGGCGATGACCAGGCCGACGCCGGCGCGAAGACCTTCGAGCGGGAGCAGGAACTCGCCCTCACCCACCGTTCCCGGGAGCTGCTCGCGCAAAGCGAGCGCGCGCTGGCCAGGATCGATGAGGGCACCTACGGCACCTGCGAGTCCTGCGGCGAGCCGATCGGCAAGGCGCGGCTGCAGGCATTTCCGCGGGCGGTCCTGTGCGTGGCATGCAAGCAGCGCGAGGAACGCCGCTGACCGGGGCGGCGGCCGCTTCGCGCCAGCCGCCGCGCCGGGTCGGGGTGCTGCTCGCCGTCGCCGTCCTCGTGCTTATCGTCGACATCGTCACGAAGGTGATCGTGGTCGCGACGTTGTCCACCAGGCCGCCGGTCAGGCTGCTCGACGGGCTGCTGACCCTCCGGGTCGACCGCAATCCCGGCGCCGCGTTCAGCATCGGGACCTCAATGACGCTGGTCTTCTCCGCCATCGCGGTCGGCGTAATCGTCTATATCCTGCGCACGTCGCGCCGGATCCGCAGCGTGCCCTGGGCGGTCACGCTTGGCCTGCTGCTCGGTGGCGCCACCGGAAACCTGGTGGACCGGCTGCTGCGGTATCCCGGGCCGCTGCGCGGCTACGTCGTCGACTGGATCCAGCTGCCGCACTGGCCGGTGTTCAACGTGGCCGATTCGTCGATCGTCTGCGGCGGCATTCTCGCCGTCCTGCTGGCCGGGCGCGGCATCCGGATCGATGGGACCGGGCAGGAGCGGCTGGCCCGGCGGGCGGCTGGCCGCGAGGCAGCCGCCGCGCCAGACGGCGGCGGCCCGCCGGGCGGCGGCGGCCCGCCGGGCGGCGGCGGCCCGCCGGGCGGCGGCGGCCCGCCGGGCGGCGGCGGCCCGCCGGGCGGCGGCGGCCCGCCGGGCGGCGCGGCGCCGGATGACAGCGCGCCTGATGGCAGCGGATGACTCAGCCGGGCCAGCGCCAGGTGCCGGTCCCGGAGGGGCTGGACGGTGAGCGCCTCGACGCCGCGCTCGCGCGGATGTTCGGCTTGTCCAGGGCGAGGGCGGCCGAGCTGATCGCAGCCGGCAGCGTTCTCGTCGCGGGCGCGGCGGCGGCGAAGTCGGATCGCGTCGCGGCCGGCGACTGGCTGGACGTGACGCTGCCGCCGCCGGTGATCGCGGCGCCGCAGCCGGAACCGGTCCCGGGCCTCACGGTGACCTACGAGGATGCCGACATCCTGGTGGTGGACAAGCCACCAGGCGTCGCAGCGCATCCGAGCCCTGGCTGGACCGGGCCGACGGTGCTGCAGGGAGCCCTCGCGGCCGGCCACTTGCTGGCCACCAGCGGGGCCGCCGAGCGGCAGGGCATCGTGCACCGGCTGGACGCGAACACCTCAGGGCTGATGGTGCTGGCCAAGAGCGAGCCTGCGTACAGCGGGCTGAAGCGCGCCTTCAGGGAACGTGAGGTGGACAAGCGCTACCACGCTCTGGTGCAGGGTCATCCCGATCCGCTCCGCGGGACCGTGGACGCGCCGATCGGCAGGCACCCATCCGGCGACGGCAGGTTCGCCGTCGTCGCCGGCGGCAGGCCATCGGTCACGCACTACGACACGCTGGAGGCGTTCCGGGCAGCCAGCCTCGTCGAGGTCATCCTGGAGACCGGCCGGACTCACCAGATCCGGGTGCACATGACCGCGATCAGGCATCCGTGCGCAGGTGACCGGCTGTACGGCGCGGATCCCGTGCTCGCTGCCCGGCTCGGCCTCACCAGGCAGTGGCTGCACGCCGTCCGGCTCGGGTTCGCGCACCCGGTGAGCGGCCGCGCGCTGGAGTTCGCCAGCGACTACCCGGCCGACCTGGCCCGTGCCCTGGCCGTGCTCCGCGCCGAGAGCTGAGCGCGTCTCGTCGGGTCCCCCGCGATCATGAAAAGCTCCGGCCGGACGGACAGGGCCGGCGCGGCTGCCGACGCCGGATCGGCTCCGGGCGATAGGGTCGGAGGAACCGGACCGGCGCGGCTGCCGGCCGCAAGGCCCGGCTCACTGGTGGCCCTGCGGGCGCAGCGGCCGGTCGCTTCCCCCGGGGTCCGTAGATGAGCGTGCCCGCACCGCGCGGCAGCCGTTCTGGCTGGTCAGCGCGGCAGGGCGGACGGCAGCATGCCTGAAGGAGGCGGTACTTCATGGCGGCAGGCCCGTCCGGACGTCCGGCCGCTGGCGGCGAGGAGTTCGTGCATCTGCACGTGCACACCGAGTACTCGATGCTGGACGGCGCGGCGCGGCTGAAGGACCTGTTCGCCGAGTGCCAGCGCACCGGCATGCCGGCGATCGCCATGACCGACCACGGCAATATCTACGGCGCCTACGACTTCTGGTCGAAGGCCAACGCCGCGGGCATCAAGCCGATCATCGGCACCGAGGCGTACGTCGCGCCCGACCACCGCGGCCTCAAGCAGCCGGTCCGGTGGGGCGACCCGGGCCAGAAGGACGACGACGTCTCCGGCGCCGGCGCGTACACGCACATGACGCTGCTGGCCGAGACCACCGAGGGCATGCATAACCTTTTCCGGCTGTCCTCGCTGGCCTCCCTCGAGGGTTACTTCCGCAAGCCGCGGATGGACCGGGAGCTGCTTGCCCAGTACGCCAAGGGGATCATCGCGACCACCGGCTGCCCCGGCGGCGAGGTGCAGACCAGGCTCCGGCTCGGGCAGTACGAACAGGCCGTCGAGGCCGCCGCCAGCTACCGCGACATCTTCGGGCCGGACAACTTCTTCGTCGAGATCATGGACCACGGGCTTGGCGTCGAGCAGCGCACCAGGGAAGGCCTGATCCGGATCGCCGGCCAGCTCTCGCTGCCCTACGTGGTGACCAACGACTCGCACTACACCAGGCCCGAGGACGCGCGCTCGCACGAGGTCCTGCTCTGCGTGCAGACCGGGACCAACCTGGCCGACCCGGGCCGGTTCAAGTTCGAGGGCACCGGCTACTACGTGAAGAGCCCGGCGGAGATGCGGGCGGTCAGCACGGCGGAGGAGTGGCAGGCCGGCTGCGACATCGACGCTGCTGATCGCGGAGCGGGCCGACGTCACCTTCACCAAGTCCAACCTGATGCCCCTGTTCCCGCTGCCCGACGGCGAGACCGAGCAGAGCTGGCTGCGCAAGGAAGTCTGGGCCGGGATGGACCGGCGCTATCCGGACGGTTTCGACGAGCAGCGGCGCAAGCAGGCCGAGTACGAGATCGGCGTCATCGAGCAGATGGGGTTCTGCGCCTACTTCCTGGTCGTCGCCGACTTCATCATGTGGGCCAAGCGGAATGGCATCAGGGTCGGGCCGGGCCGCGGCTCCGGAGCGGGCTCGATCGTGGCGTACTCGCTCGGCATCACCGACCTGGACCCGATCTACCACGGCCTGGTGTTCGAGCGGTTCCTTAACCTCGATCGCGTGACGATGCCGGACTTCGACATCGACTTCGACGAGCGCAGGCGCGGTGACGTCATCCGGTACGTCACCGAGCGGTACGGCGACGACCGGGTCGCGCAGATCATCACCTACGGCACCATCAAGGCCAAGGCCGCGGTCAAGGACTCGGCGCGGGTGCTCGGCTTCCCGTACGCGCTCGGCGACCGGATCACCAAGGCATTCCCGCCCGCCGTGATGGGCAAGGACATCCCGCTGTCCGGGATCTTCGATGCCGACCACCCGCGGCACGGCGAGGCCGGCGAGCTCCGTGCGCTGTACGAGGCCGAGGCCGAAGTCCGCCAGGTCATCGACACCGCCCGCGGGCTTGAGGGGCTGATCCGCCAGCCCGGCGTGCACGCGGCCGGGGTGATCATGAGCAGCGAGCCGCTGCTCGACCACATCCCGGTGTGGAAGCGCGAGGCCGACGGCGCGATCATCACCCAGTTCGACTATCCGGCCTGCGAAGACATCGGCCTGCTCAAGATGGACTTCCTCGGCCTCCGGAACCTCACCGTGCTGGAGGACGCGGTGGCCGGCATCGCCGCCAACCGCGGCCTGCAGGTCGACCTGGACACGCTGGCGCTGGACGACAAGCCCACCTACGAGCTGCTGGCCCGCGGTGACACCCTTGGCGTGTTCCAGCTCGACGGCGGCCCGATGCGGGCCCTGCTGCGGGCGATGCGGGCCGACAAGTTCGGTGACATCGCGGCGGTCATCGCCCTGTACCGGCCAGGCCCGATGGCCAGCGCGCCGGTCTACGCGGACCGCAAGACCGGCCGGAAGCCGGTGATCCCGATCCACCCGGAGCTGGCCGCGCCGCTTGAGGACATCCTCGGCGACACCTACGGGCTGATGGTCTACCAGGAGCACGTGATGGCCACGGCCATCGCGCTGGCCGGCTACACGCCGGGCAAGGCGGACCTGCTCCGCTGGGCCATGGGCAAGAAGAAGAAGGAGATCCTGGACCGCGAGTACGAGTCGTTCTCGGCTGGGATGCGCGACAACGGCTACTCCGACGACGCGATCAAGACCATCTGGGACACCCTGGTCCCGTTCTCCGGCTACGCCTTCAACAAGGCGCATGCGGCCGGCTACGCGCTGATCTCGTACTGGACCGCCTACCTGAAGGCCAACTTCCCGGCCGAGTACATGGCGGGCCTGCTGACCTCGGTGGCCGGCGACAAGGACAAGTCCGCCCTGTACCTGAACGAGTGCAGGCGGATGGGCATCAAGGTGCTGCCGCCGGACGTCAACGCGTCCACGGCCATGTTCACCCCGGTCGGCGAGGACATCAGGTTCGGCATGGCCGCGGTGCGGAACGTCGGAACCTCCGTGGTGGATGCCATCGTGGCCGCGCGCACGTCCAAGGGCGCCTTCACCAGCTTCGCTGAGTTCCTCCGCAAGGTGCCGGTCAACGTCTGCAACAAGCGGGTGATCGAGTCCCTGATCAAGGCCGGCGCCTTCGACTCCTTCGGCAGCCCGCGCAAGGGCCTGGTGCTGATCCACGAGCAGGCCATCGACACCGTCATCGACGTCAAGCGCAACGAGGCCATCGGCCAGGACTCGCTGTTCGGCGAGGACACCGAGACCGCGGCGACCTTCGACGTGCCGGTGCCGGACGGCGAGTGGGACAAGCCCGCGCTGCTCGGCTTCGAGCGCGAGATGCTCGGGCTGTACGTGTCCGACCACCCGCTGCTCGGCCTGGAGCACATCGTCGCGGCGGCCACCGACTGCTCGGTGGCGCAGCTCGTGGGCTCGGCTGTCGACGAGCCGGAACGCGGCTCCCGCGGCGAGCGCGGCGACGGCCAGCTGGTCACCGTCGGCGGCATCCTCTCCGGCGTGCAGCGGAAGGTGACCAAGCAGGGCAACCCGTGGGCCGCGGCCACCCTGGAGGATCTGGAGGGCGCGATCGAGGTGCTGTTCTTCCCCTCGACCTACCAGGCCGCGCTGACCATGATCATCGAGGACGCGATCGTGGTGGTGAAGGGGCGGCTGGACCGGCGGGAGGATCAGCCGAAGCTCATCGCGATGGACGTGAGCGTGCCCGAGCTGCCCACCGGGGAGGAAGGCCCTTTCTTGGTGTCGATCATGGAGGCCCGGTGCGTGCCGCCCGTGGTGGAGCGCTTCAAGGAGGTCCTGCGGACGCACCCGGGCCACGTCGAGGTGCACCTGCGGATGCTGAGCGGCAACCGCACGAAGGTGATCAGGCTAGATGACAAGCTGCGGGTGAAGCCGTCTCCCTCGCTGCTCGCCGACCTCAAGCAGCTACTCGGCCCTGGCTGCGTAGGCTGACCCGGGCCGCCTGCGACCGGCGCCGGCTGTGTCAGGCGTCGCGCCGCTTCAGCAGGTACCCGGCGGCCGCCAGCAAGATCGCCGTCCAGAGGCAGAACACCCCGAACCCCTGCCAGGGCGACAGCAGGTCGGTTGATTTCTGGTGCGCCTGGGTGATCAGCCCTCCGGCCTGCTCGGGCAGATAGGCGTTGATATGCGCTCCCCAGCTGCCGGGCAGCAGGCCGGACAGGATCGGCAGCACGAAGACCACGCCGATGGCCGTGGCGATGGCTCCCGCGGTATGCCGGATCAGCGCGCCGATGGCCAGCGAGAACAGGCCGAGCACGGCGAGGTACCAGGCCAGTGCCGATGACCGCGCGCGCGACGCCGGAATCGCTGAGCGATACGGGCGCGTGGCTGTGCAGCATCGCCGAGCCGATGAAGAACGAGCTGAAGGTGACGATCTCTGCCACCACGAGGATCAGCACCGCGAACACCACTGCCTTGGCGGCCAGCATCGGCAGCCGCTTCGGCACGGCGAGCAGGGAGGCCCGGATCACGCCGGTGGAGTACTCCGTCGCGATCAGCAGCACGCCGAGCACGGCGATCGCCAGCTGGCCCAGGCCGGTCCCCGCGCCGAGTATGAAGCTCACCGGGTCGGCGATGATCGTTGCGTTGCGCTGCGCTGCCCGCGGGCCGGTCCAGTTGTCCACGGTCAGCCAGGTGAACAGCGCGGTGAAGCCGATGGTCACGACCACGAAGACGATGAGCGTCCAGATCGTGGAGCGGACCGAGCGGATCTTCGTCCACTCGCTGAGCAGCAGATGGCCGAAGCCCGCGCGATGGGCGGCAGGCGGCAGGCCGGCCGGGAAGCTGGCGCGACAGGCACTGCGGATGTCATCGGGCACCTTCCTTGGCCGCGGTTACCTGGCCCGGCTCGGCCGCGGTTTCCTGACCAGGCTCGTGGACGCCGAACTCAAGGCTGCCTGAGGTCATCTCCAGGAACGCCTCCTCCAGCGACGCCCGCGGGGTGAGCTCGTGCAGCACGATCCCGGCCGCCGCGGCGAGCTCGCCGATACGCGGCGCCTCAATGCCGGACACGGCCAGCGCCTGCGCGACGCCGGGGTCGCCGGCTCCCCGGCCGGCGCCTGGTCTTCGCGGCTGACCTTGCCGCCCGCTCCGGTGATCAGGTCGGTAAGCCTGGCCGTGTCCGGCGTGCGTACCAGCACCGATCTGTCCGAGCTGCGGGCGATGAACTCCTGGGTGCTGCAGTCGGCGATCAGCTTTCCGCGGCCGATCACGATCAGATGGTCGGCTGTGACCGACATCTCGTTCATCAGGTGGCTGGAGACGAACACGGTCTTGCCATCCGACGCGAGCTGCTTCATCAGGTTCCTGATCCACAGGACGCCCTCCGGGTCAAGCCCGTTGACCGGCTCGTCGAGCAGCAGCACCTGCGGGTCGCCGAGCATGGCGGCCGCGATGCCCAGCCGCTGGCTCATGCCGAGCGAGAAGCTGCCGGCCCGCTTCCTGGCCACGTCCTGCAGCCCGACCAGGCCGAGCACCTCGTCAACCCGGGCCGCCGGCAGCCCCTGGGTCTGCGCCAGGAACAGCAGGTGATTACGGGCGCTGCGGCCGGAGTGCACGGACTTCGCCTCGAGCAGCGCGCCGGCCGTCCGCAGCGGATCGGCCAGGTCGCGGTAGCGACGGCCGTTGATCGTGGCGGTGCCGCCCTGCGCCAGGTCAAGGCCGAGGATCAGCCGCATGGTCGTCGACTTGCCGGCCCCGTTAGGCCCGAGGAATCCGGTGACCATGCCCGGCCGGACGGTGAAGGACAGATGGTCTACTGCCACCTTGTCCCCGTAGCGCTTCGTCAGTTCGTGCGCCTCGATCATCTGCCTGCCTTGTCGGTGGCCCCCACTAGTTACGTCTTGCCTTCGGTCGGCCTTCCTGGCGACCAGACTAGCAAGGCTGACCGCCCGGCCGGGTGCACCGCGACGCCGCCTGCGGCCATCCGCCGGTGATCACCGCGACCGGGGATGAAGCGCGGTCCGGTAATCTTCTGCGGAGAATGGCGGATATCAGCGACATCCCTTATTCCTCCCGTCCTGGCGGCGATTCTCCGCCCGCCGCGGGAGGAGAAAGCGTCGGCGGCGCGGCGGTCCGGGCCGCCGCCGCGTTCGCCGCTATCGCGGCCGGCAGCGCGCTCCTCGGCCTGCTGGCCGGACTCGCCTGGGCCGCGGTGGCGCCGCACGCGCTGCTGGTGGCCACCGGCGGAGGCGGGGCGGATGTCGCCAGCCCGGAGACGAGCGCGTTCATCGTCGCCGATGCGTGGTTCATCCTGCTTTGTGCGGTGGGTGGCGTGACGTGCGGGCTGCTCGGCTGGGCACTCGCGGTGCGCAGGCACGGCGTGGTGGCCGTGCTGGGGTTGCTCGGCGGGGGAGTGGCGGCCGCGCTGCTCGCGCGCTGGGCCGGCCAGCAGTCTGGCCAGGCTGCGTTCGCCCGCGAGCTCGCGGTCAGCAGGCCGGGTGCGCTGCTGCGGGCGCCGGTCGCGCTGGGAGCGCACGGCGCCATCGCGTTCTGGCCGATGGCGGCCGGCCTTGTCGTCGGCATATTCGAGGCGGCCCGGCTGCTGCGCGATCGGCGGCAGGCCGCGGCGGCCAGGCCGGCGCAGGCGCTTGCGCCAGCCGAGAGCGCCCTGCCGGAACAGGCCGACGGCTGGTGACCGGGTGACCAGGTGACCCGCAGGATCTCCTCCGGCGCGCCGTGGGAGCCGGTGGTCGGGTACAGCCGCGCCGTCGCGGCCGGCGACTTCATCTTCGTCTCCGGCTGCACGTCCGTGGCGGGCCAGGAGCTCGTGCACGAGGGAGACGCCTACGCGCAGACGGCGCAGGCCATCAGCAACGTGGCCGCCGCGCTCGCGGAGCTCGGCGCCACGCTGGCCGACGTGGTGCGCACCCGGATCTACGTCACCGACATCTCGCGCTGGCAGGACTACGGGCGCGCCCACGGCGCCGCGTTCGGCAGCGTGCTCCCTGCTTCGTCCATGATCGGTGTACCCGCGCTCGTCGATCCGCGGATGCTGGTCGAGGTGGAAGCGGTCGCTTACCGGCCAGGTATCGGGTCTGCCCAAGGCGCGAATAGCCGCTGATATCGGCTGCGCCCGGCCTAGGCTGCCTGGAGATATTCGCCCAGCTCGCGCCGGGCAGTCCCGCCCGCTCCTCGCCACTGAGCCCTAGCCACCGGCATGGCCGCAACGCCGGCCCTTGCGCGGCATGATCAGCTGGCGGCCATGGCGGCGCCGACGATGCCGGCGTCGTTGTGCATCGCGGCCGGCACCACGGGCGCGGTCAGCCCGGTCAGCAGTGGCAGGAACTTCTCCGACTTCCTGCTGATCCCGCCGCCGACGATGATGAGCCCGGGCGACAGCAGCGCCTCCATGTGCTTCATGTACTCATCTACCCGTGCGGCCCAGCTTTCCCAGCTCAGGTGGTGCAAGTCCTTCGCGTGCTCAGATGCGCGCTTCTCGGCTTCCTTGCCGCGGATCTCGATGTGCCCGAACTCGGTATTCGGCACCAGGATGCCCGTCGACGAACAGCGCACTGCCGATCCCGGTGCCGAACGTGAACATCAGCACCGTCCCCTTGCGGCCCGCGCCCGCCCCGAACCGCATCTCGGCCAGGCCCGCGGCGTCGGCATCGTTGATCATGCTGACCGGCACGCCGGTCGCCTTGCCGAAGAGCCCGCGGGCGTCCATCCCGATCCAGGACTTGTCCAGGTTGGCGGCCGTCCTGGTGATCCCGTCGGCGATCACGCCGGGAAAGGCGATGCCGGCCGGGCCCTTCCAGCTGAAGCCGGTCACCAGCTCCCGCACGATCTCGGCGACCGCGTCCGGCTCGGCCGGATGCGGGGTGGCGAGCTTGGCCCGCTCGGCGGCCAGCGTTCCCGTCGTCACGTCCACCGGGGCAGCCTTGATCCCGCGTGCCGCCGATGTCGACGCCAAGTATCAGCATTGCGACTCTCCTCGTCCTTCGCCGGCCGGTGTACCCCTCGGATGACAGCGTAGGCGCACGGCCGCCGCTGAATTCCGCGCGAATGCCAGTCGCGGCGCCAGGGCTTGCCGTGCGGCGGCGAGTCATGCAGGGTGAGTGCTCGGTGGCTCACCGCGCGTGGCGTAGTTTCGCCGGGCGGCTGGCCGGCCTGCCCGGCACAGCCCTTTGCTGGCAGGGGAGATCATGGCGACGCACAAGGCCGGGTCGGGGCGGCCGATCGGCATTCGCGATGTCGCCAGGATCGCCGGGGTCTCCGTCGCCACGGCCAGCCTCGCGCTGAACGGGCGGCCCGGCGTTGCGGACGAAACCAGGCGGCGCGCGGTTGCCGCCGCGAAGCAGCTCGGCTACCGGGCGAACCCGCAGGCACAGGCGCTGCGCCGGGGCCGCACCACGACCTACGGCTTCGTCGTCCGCAACTTCGCCAATCCGTTCTTCCTCGAAGTGCTGAGCGGGGCCCAGCAGGTCGCGGCCGAGGCAGGAGCGACCCTGCTCGTGCTTGACTCGCGCTACTCAATCGACCGCGAGCGCACGCACGTCCGGGAGATGGCCGTGCAGCGCGTGGCGGGCCTGGCGATCGCCCCGGTCGGCGCCGGGCGAGTCGATCCGGCTCTGGCAGGACCTGCGGCCGGGCGCGCCGGTGGTCTCGCTGAACGGATCGGCGGACGGCATCACCGGGATCGCCAGGGTCGGCCCGGACACGGCCGCCGCCGTCGAGCTGCCCATGCGCTGCCTGGCGGAGCTCGGCCATGCCTCGGTCGCATTCCTCTCGGCGCCGCGTGACCTGATGGCCGACCCGGACCGGCTGCGCCATTTCCGGCGCGTGGCCGGTGAGCTCGAGCCTGCGGCCAACGATCATGTACTCGCTCCTCACGATGGCCGACGTCCAGCAGGCCGCGATCACGCTGCTGTCCGGCAGCCATCCGCCGACCGCCGTCATCACCAACTCCGACTACACGGCGCTCGCGATCTACAAGGCCGCGCGCGAGCTATCGCTGCCTATCGGGCATGGCGTCTCGGTCGTCGGCCATGACGACCTGCCCACCTCCGAATTGCTCGACCCGCCGCTGGCGACAATCCGGATGGACCAGCGGGCGATGGGCCGCGCGCTGATGCTGCGGCTGCTCGAACCGGGCCTGCAAGAGGACTACGTTGCCCCGTCGAGCTGGTCCGCCGTGCCTCGCTCCAGCGGCCGGATAACCTGCGGTTACGCCCCGCTCACCTGGCCTGATGAACATCAGGTTGCCGTCGGCGTCATCTCGGTAACGTCCCTTGACACCCGTGAGCCCGCTACGCCAGCATACCGATGCAAAACGTTTTAGGCATTTGGGCTGAATGGTGCCCGCCGGGACGGCATGCCGGCCTCCTGGAATTGCTTTTGCCACGGCCTTCGGGACGAACGCGATGGGGATGGGAAAGTTGACACGAGGCATTCGGTTGAGGTCGCCACGCAGAACTGCGCTGATCGGGCTCGGCGCCCTGGCGCTGCTGGCGGCTGCGTGCTCGTCGGGTTCGTCGGGCTCCAGCGGCGGGACCAGCTGGTCCACCGTCAGCTCAGTCTCGGCCGGGGGCGGAATGAGCAAGCTCATCGCCGCGGCGAAGAAGGAGGGCACGCTCAACGTCATCGCCCTTCCCCCGACCTGGGCGAACTACGGCAACATCATCAAGACCTTCACCAGCACGTACGGAATCAAGGTCAACTCGGCCCTCCCGGACGGCACCAGCCAGCAAGAAGTGGACGCGGTGAAGTCGGAGAATGGCACATCGAAGGCTCCCGACGTCCTCGATGTCGGGCAGGCCGTAGCGCTGGTCAACACCAACTTGTTCGCGCCGTACAAGGTCAGCACCTGGTCGGCCATCCCGGCCTCCCAGAAGGCGTCGAACGGCGTGTGGACCGAGGACTACGGCGGCTACATGGCGGTCGGCTACTCGGCTAAGTTCGGCACGATCACCTCGCTGAACCAGCTGCTCGGCCCGAAGTTCAAGAACGCGGTCGCGCTGAACGGCAACCCGACCTCGGCCAACGCCGCGCTGAACGGCGTGATGATGGCCAACCTCGCCGAGGGCGGCACCGCGGACAGCATCGCCAAGGGCGTTGACTTCTTCCACAAGCTCAAGGCCGCAGGCAACTTCTCGCCGGTGTCGGCTACCGGCGCCACGATCAAGTCGGGCAGCACCCCGGTGGTGTTCAACTGGGACTACCTCAACCTGCCCAGCTACGTGGGCGTATCGAACTGGAAGGTGTTCGTGCCGTCGAATGCCGTCCTCGGCGGGTACTACGCGCAGGCCATCAACAAGAACGCGCCGCACCCGGCGGCCGCCCGGCTGTGGGAAGAGTTCCTCTTCTCCCAGGGCGCGCATGACGGTCAGAACCTCTGGCTGCAGGGCGGCGCCCGGCCGGTCGAGCAGACGGCCATGACCAGCAACAAGTCCATCGACGCAGCGGCGGCATCGAAACTGCCCCCGGTTTCCGGTACGCCGGTGTTCCTGACCCAGAAGCAGAACACCGACGCCGCCAACTACCTGGCGGCGAACTGGGCCAAGGCCGTCGGCTAGCGAGGCGCAGTGTCCGTCGCCGCAACGACGCCGACCGGCGCCCGGCCCGCTCGGGCCGGGCGCCGGGTTGCCGTTCCCGGCTGGGTGGGTACCGTCCCGTTTCTCGCCTACGTCGGAGTTTTCCTGCTGCTGCCGACCGGGATCGTGATATTCGACGCGTTCAAGACCCCGACCGGAAAGCTGACGCTGTCCGGCATCACGGCCCTGGGCAGCCCGGCGGTACGCGGTTACTTCATCGGCTCCTTCAAGCTCGCGCTGATCACGGCGGTAATCGGGGCGGTGTTCGGCGCGATCCTGGCCTATGCCGTGGCGTCAGGGAATCCCGATGGCATCGTGCGCCGGCTCTACCTGGCCGCCTCGGGGGTGCTCGCCCAGTTCGGCGGCGTCACCCTGGCATTCGCCTTCCTCGTGCTCATCGGCCCCATCGGCCTGCTGATGCACGCCAGCTGGTACTTCGACTTCCCGCAGGGCATCGCGCTGATCTATGCGTACTTCCAGATCCCGCTGATGGTGCTGGTCTTCCTGCCAGCGATTGACGGGCTGAAAATCCAGTGGCGCGAGGCATCGGAGAATCTCGGCGCATCGGCATGGCAGTACTGGAGGTATATCGGCGGCCCCCTGCTGACGCCGCCGTTTCTCGGCGCGACCCTGCTGCTGTTCGCCAACGGGCTGTCGGCCTTCGCGACGATCCAGGCCTGGGAGAACCAGATCGCTTATACCGCCACGCAGCAGATCAGCACCTCGCTGTCCAGCGAGGTCGGGCTGGCGAACGTCAACTATGCGGACGCGCTCGCCCTGGGCATGGTCGTCATGGTGGCCATCGTCATGACTGGATACGCCCTGCTGCAACGGAGGGCGGCGCGATGGCTGCGATAACCTCCATCGGCGAGTCGCCGCTCAGCGGGCCGGCCAAGGCACCGCGCGGCATGCAGGCTCGCCAGCGCCGGCGGCTGAACGTGTTCCGCTATCTGGCCTTCACGGTATTCGGGGCGTTCTTCCTGCTGCCGCTGCTCGCGATGACCCGGTTCTCGCTGGAGGGTCCCCGTCTCGGCACCTGGTCGGTGACGGCCTGGAAGCAGATCCTCTCGTACCAGATACCGGGGTCAGCATCGCTGCTGTCCGCGGTGGAGCTCACCCTGGAGCTAGCGGTTATCACCAGCGTGGTCATGCTGGTGCTGCTGCTGCCGACCATGATCTGGATCCGGCTGCGGGTGCAGTGGTTCAGCCGGGCATTTGAGTTCCTCTGCCTGCTGCCGCTCACCATCGCCTCGATCGTCCTGGTGGTCGGCCTCGGCCCGATCTACAACAGGATCGCGCACTACAACGTTTCCTCGCTCATGCTGTTCTGGATCTACGTCATCCTGGCGCTGCCGTACGCCTACCGGGCGCTCGCCACCGGGCTGAACGCAATCGACGTCACGACGCTGTCCGAGGCAGCGCGCGGCCTCGGGGCGAGCTGGTTCACCGTTATCGTGCGGGTGATCGCGCCGAACATGCGACAGGGAATCCTGAACGCCCTGCTGCTGACCTCGGCGCTGGTGCTTGGCGAGTTCACCGTGGCCTACAACCTCTTCAACTATGTCAACCTGCAGGTGGAGCTGTATTCCATCAGCCGGAATACACCGGACGCCGGGGTGCTCTTCTCCACCTCCGTTGCCGCGCTGCTGTTCGCCTTCGGCCTGCTGCTTATCCTGACCTTCGTCGGCCGCCGCCGCGGTGACCGGGGATGAGGTAGCGAATGACTTCACCGACAACCGGGACCCAGCACTCCACCGCGGCCAGGGCCGGCGTCGAGGTGCGGATGGCGGGTCTGAGCAGGCACTACGGACCTGTCACAGCGCTGGACGGGCTTGAGCTGACCGTGCAGGCCGGCGAGCTCGTCGCGTTGCTCGGGCCGTCGGGCTGCGGCAAGACCACCACGCTGCGCCTGCTGGCGGGGCTAGAGGATGCCGACTCCGGCCAGATCACCGTCGGCGGCAGGGATGTCACGTACCTGCCGGCCAGCAAGCGCGACATGGGGATGGTCTTCCAGGCTTACTCGCTGTTCCCGCACATGACCGTGCGGCAGAACGTCGCCTTCGGGCTGCGGATGCGCCGGGTCAGCGCGGCCAAGCGGGACGAGCGGGCGATCGAGATGCTGGAACTCGTCGGCCTGTCCGCCCAGGCGGACCGGTACCCGCACCAGATCTCCGGCGGTCAGCAGCAGCGGGTAGCGCTGGCCCGTGCGCTGGCGATCGAGCCCCAGGTGCTGCTGCTCGACGAGCCGCTCTCCGCGCTGGACGCCAAGGTGCGGGCGCAGCTGCGGGACCAGATCCGCCGGATCCAGCTTGAGGTAGGCATCACCACGCTTTTCGTCACCCACGATCAGGAAGAGGCGCTGGCCATCGCGGACCGGGTCGGAGTGATGCGGGACGGTCACATCGAGCAGCTCGCGCCGCCCACCGAGGTCTACTCGCGGCCGGCGACGCCGTTCGTCGCGGAGTTCGTCGGACTGTCCAACCGGCTGGTCGGCACCGTCAGCGGGCAGACCGTGACCGTGCGGGGACGTGACCTCCCGCTGGTGGACCACTCGACCCCGGAAGGGCCGGTCACCGCCCTCATCCGGCCGGAGGCGGTCACGCTGGCATCGGACAGCTCGGGTGACGCCGGGCCGCTGACCGGCACGGTCATCGCCGTCACCTTCCTCGGCGCCACCAGCCGGGTCACCGTGGACCTTGGCGACACGACGATCCTGGCGCAGCTGACGACCTCGGACGCCGCCGGGCTGCCGGCCGGCAGCCGGGTAGCCCTGACGATCCGGCCGGACCCGGTGCTTGTGGTATCCGCTGACGCGCCGGCCGTGAGCGAGGGGTGAGCGGGCAGCACCCGCTGCTGACCACCGACCGCCGCCTGCAGCCAGGTGCAGTGCTGCGCCACGGGGCCAGCGCGCCGTACCGGGCCATCGAGATCACCGACGGCGAGCCGCACTACATCCGGGACGACCTCGGCCTGGCGGCCGCCCGGCCGGAGATCCAGGCAGGCCGCCCGCTGGCCTGCCTGGCGCACATCACTGACCTCCAGCTCGCTGACATTCAGTCGCCGACGCGGTTCGAGTTCCTCAACCGTGAATTCGCCGACCCCAGGTACCTCCACATCGTGCCGGTACAGCGCCCGCAGGAGGCGATCACGGCGCACGCGGTCGACGTCACGATCCGGACGGTCAACGCCGCCCGCGGCCCGGTCACCGGAATGCCGGCCCAGCTGGCGGTGACCACCGGCGACGCCATCGACAACGCGCAGTGGAACGAGGTGCAGACCTTCCTTGGCCTGTTCGACGGCGGGCTGGTGGTGCCGGACTCCGGCGGGCCGCGTTATGAGGGGGTGCAGGCGGTCGGCTGGCCGGACGACATGTTCTGGAAGCCGGACGGCGCCGGCGCGGCCGGCCTGGACATCTTCCGGCGCGAATTCGGCTTCCCGCACCATCCCGGCCTGCTACGGCACGCGCTGCGTGCGTTCGCCGCCGCCGGGCTGCGGGTCCCGTGGCTGTCCTGCTTCGGCAACCACGAGGCGCTGAACCAGGGCGTCGGAGTGCCGACCCCGGCCCTCGCCGAGGCGCTCACCGGCGGCCGGAAGCCGGTACGGCTGCCGGACGGCTTCGACCACGACAAGGCGCTTGAGCTGTTCACCGAGCGGCCGGAGGCCTTCATGGCCGGCCCGTCGGTCGCGGTCACCGCCGACCCGGACCGCAAGCCGGTCACCAGGCGCGATTTCGTCGGAGCGCATTTCCGGCCGGGCTCGCGCCCGTTCGGACACGGGTTCAGCGAGCGGAACCGGCTCGATGGCACCGCGTACTACGCGCACGACACGGCCGCCGCCCGGCTGATCGCGCTGGACACCAACTGCCTGGCCGGCGGCTCAGCCGGCTGCCTGGACCGCGAGCAGGCCCGGTGGCTCGAGGGGCGGCTGGCCGAGGTGCACTCGGCTTACCGCGGCCCTGATGGCGAGCAGGTCCGCACTGGCCGCGACGACCGCCTGGTCATCCTGTTCTCGCACCACGGGATCGACACGCTGACCAACACCAGGGCCGGGCACTCCGGCCCGGGCGGCGAGCCGTTGCTCGGCGTCGCCGAGATACTCGGCCTGCTGCACCGCTTCCCCAACGTGGTGCTCTGGCTGAACGGTCACACTCATGCCAATACGGTGCGCCCGCGCCGCGACCCGCAGCGCCCGGCGCGCGGCTTCTGGGAGGTCACCACCTGCGCGGTCGTGGACTGGCCGTGTCAGACCCGGCTGGTCGAGCTGGTCGACTCCGGCGGGCAGCTGTCCATCGTGTGCACGATGCTGGATCACGACGCTCCGGCTGCGCCGCGGTCGCTGACGACCAATGACGGCCTCGCCGCGCTGCATCGGGAGCTCGCCGCGAACGTCCCCCTCCTCGGCGCCGACTCCGGCCGGGCCGGCACGGTCTCCGACCGCAATGTGGAACTCCGGCTGGCCGCGCCATTTCCGCTGCAGCGCGTCGCGGCCGGATAACTGGCCGCACCCGCGCCGCGGCCGGGTAACGGGTGCCACCCGCGCCGCCGGGCCCGCTCACCTGCCCGCGGGCGCATGCCCGCGGCTCAGACGCGCCAGCTGGCCGCGTTCAGCGCCCGTACGTCCGCCGCGCTGCCGTCGAGCCTGACCCGCGCCGCGGCGGTCCGGCCAAGCGCCCAGAGCGTCAGCTCGGCAGGCGGGCCGGTGACGGTGACGACCGGCGTGCCCGGCTTGGCGGTCAGCCGGATGCTCGGTGCGCCCGGGCCGGCCGCGCGGCTCGTCGGACCTGGCCAGCTCGACACCGACCGGTGCCTTCCGCAGCACCGTCCTGGCCATCTTGAGGCGTTGCCAGAGCTCCTCAGAAAGGCCGTGGCTGAGCGCCCGCGGCTGCCAGCCCGGCTGTGCCCGGCGGACATCCTCATGGTGGACGAAGAACTCGACGGTGTTGACCCGCTCGTTCATGCCGGGGAGCCCGAAGACCGACAGCCGCGGCGGCCCGCTCCTGATGGTCTCCACCAGCTTCGGGAACGGCGTCCCGGCACTGAGCTTGTGCTGTACCCACCGGGTGTAGCCGGCCAGCGGGCCGCCGAGAATGCCCGCGCCCGCATCCGGGCGATGTTCCCTGAGCACCAGGTGAGCGGCGAGATCGACGGTGGACCAGCCTTCGCACAGGGTAGCCGCGGCGGGCCCGATCTTGTCCAGCAGCGCGCACAGCGCGGCGCGCTCATCCTGGGCATAGCTCATCCGGCGATGGTAAGCCACCGGCCGGCCCGGCCGGGCGGCAGCGGGCAGTCGATCGTAAGCCACCGGCCGGCCGTGCCGGGCGCGGCAGCGGGGGGATACCGTGCCGGTAGCGGCTGGCCGGGCGCGACCTGCCGGTTTAGTTCAGCACGAGCCATCTGCGGCGGAGGGAGGCCGATGGGCGCGACGCAGGACCGGCGCCGCTCGCCGCGCCGCGAGCTTGTCCTCGTCCTGCTGCTCGGCGCGGCGGGCGCTGGCCTGGTCTTCCTGGCCGTCCGGCAGGACTGGGCGCATGTGCGGACGGCCGCCCCGCGCCCGCTGCCCGGCAGCGACTCACCAGTTACCGGGCAGGACCTGGTCCCCGCCGCCGCCGCGCTGGCCGTAGCCGTGCTCGCCAGCCTGGCCGCCGTCCTCGCGACGCGCGGGATGGGCAGGAAGCTGGTCGGGCTGGCGCTAGCCGGGTTCGGTGCCGGCATCGTCGCGGCGGTGAGCCTGCGGGTAACCGCGGCCGACGCGATCGCCGCTGTCTCCGGCAGCGCAGGGTCACCGGCAGCGGCGGGCTCCGTCACCGCTGGCGGCTCGGTGGCCGGTGGCGGGTCCGTCACCGCGGGCAGCGGGCAGGGCGGCGGCGCCGCCCATCGCCGGGTTTTCGCCACATGTGGTGATGACCGCGCTGCCCTGGCACATCCTGGCCGTGGCCGGCGGCGCGGCGGTGATCACGGCTGGGCTGCTGGTGTTCTGGCGCGGGGCGGGCTGGCCGGTCATGTCGAGCCGGTTCGACCCGCCGGAACCGGCCAGGCCGCGGCCGGCCGCGGTGGCGGCTGGCCCGGTGGCGGCTGGCCCGGTGCCGGCCGCCGGGGACGCCGCCACCATCTGGGAATCGCTCAGCCGCGGCGAGGATCCCACCGATGGCGGGCCGGGTTAGGCTCAAGCGAGAGTCCGAGTTCTTCCTGCGATCGCGGAGGTGACAAGTGCGGATGCGGCGCGGCGATGCCCCGGCCGGCGGCGCCCGGGCGCGCGCAGCGGGCAGCGATCCGCCGCATCAGCTTGTCGCCCTGGTGACGCGGCTGGTCGTGGCGCAGACCGGCCTGGCCGCGGTGATCGGGCTGTGCTACAGCCGTCGTCACCTGCCGTCGATCGTGATCACGCTCATGGTGGTGGCCGCGCTGTGGGGACTCGTCCTGGTGGTACGCACCGGCACCCAGGCCGGCTGGCTGCTCGCGGTGGGCGCCGAGATGGCGTTCGCGCTGTTCGGCCTGTTCCGGTTCGCCACCTCGCGCTACCTCGGCGGCACGCTCTTCGCGATCATCACCATCGGGACGCTGCTGCACCCGGCCGTCGCACGTGCCTTCGGCGCGCCAGCCGGCGTGGCGCCGGGCAGCCATCGGCGAGGCCAGCCTGGCCGAGCCCGCAGAGGGGGCCTTCGGCGGCAGTGCGGCCGGCTGATCCCGGGCTCGCCGCCAGGGGGCGTGCCGGGCGCGCCAGGCCCGCTCGGTACGATCGGGGACGCCAGGCATCCCACCCGAGGGGGCAGTAGAACCGCGTGAGCGTGCTCGACGAGATCCTCGACGGAGTCCGCGCCGACCTCATGACACGCCAGCGGGAGGTACCGCTGGAGCAGCTCAAGGAGGCGGCCTGCAAGGCCGCATCGGCGCGTGACGTCCTCGCCGCGCTCAGGGGCGACGACATCGCCGTGATCGCCGAGGTCAAGCGGGCCAGCCCGTCCAAGGGCGCGCTGGCAGCGATCGCTGATCCGGCCGCGCTCGCAGCCGACTACGAGGCGGGCGGCGCGCGCGTGATCAGTGTCCTCACCGAGTCGCGCCGGTTCGGCGGCAGCCTCGACGACCTGGCCGCCGTCCGCGGCGCCGTCCGGGTGCCGCTGCTCCGCAAGGACTTCGTGGTCAGCTCCTACCAGCTCTGGGAGGCCAGGGCGCACGGCGCCGACATGGTGCTGCTGATCGTGGCCGCGCTGGAGCAGAACGCGCTGGTCTCCCTGGTCGAGCGCGCCGAGTCGATCGGCCTGGTCCCGCTGGTCGAGGTGCACACCGCCGACGAGCTCGGCCGGGCCGTCGACGCGGGCGCGAACGTCATCGGGGTGAACGCGCGGAACCTGGCGACGCTCAAGGTCGACCGCGGCGTCTTCGGGCGGCTCGCACCGCAGATCCCGGAGGGCATCGTGAAGATCGCCGAGTCCGGCGTCCGCGGGCCGCATGACCTGCTCGCGTACGCGGCCGCCGGGGCTGACGCGGTGCTGGTCGGCGAGAGCCTGGTGACCGGCCGCGACCCGCGGTCGGCGGTCGCCGACCTGGTGACCGCAGGCTCGCACCCGGCGCTGCGCGGTGACCGCGGATGACCGTGCCAGGAACCGCGTCGCCGGAAGCCGGGCCCGGCTCCCGGCATGCGGCCTGGCCCGGCGGGCCGGCCGCTGTCCCTGACGCGTCCGGGCACTTCGGTCCCTACGGCGGCCGGCTTGCCCCCGAGGCGCTGATGTCGGCACTGGACGAGCTCACCGCCGCCTACCTGGACGCCAGGGCGGACCCGGGCTTCCAGGCGGAGCTGGCCGCGTTGCTGCGCGGTTACGCCGGCCGGCCGACGCTGCTCACCGAGGTACCGCGGTTCGCCGCCGAGGCAGGTGGCTGCCGGGTGTTCCTCAAGCGCGAGGACCTTCTGCACACGGGATCTCACAAGATCAACAACGTGCTCGGCCAGGCACTGCTGACCAGGCGGATGGGCAAGACGCGGGTCATCGCCGAGACCGGGGCAGGCCAGCACGGGGTCGCCACCGCCACCGCGTGCGCGCTGCTCGGCCTGGACTGCGTCGTGTACATGGGCGAGGAGGACACCAGGCGGCAGTCGCTGAACGTCGTCCGGATGCGGATGCTCGGTGCTGAGGTAGTGCCGGTCACGATCGGCAGCCGGACGCTCAAGGACGCGATCAACGAGGCGTTCCGCGACTGGGTGTCGACGGTCGACAGCACCCACTACTGCGTCGGCTCGGTAATGGGCCCGCACCCGTTCCCGCTGATGGTCCGGGACTTCCAGCGAGTCATCGGGGTGGAGGCGCGGGCGCAGGTGATCAGCGCCGCTGGGCGGCTGCCGGACGCAGTGATCGCCTGTGTCGGCGGCGGTTCCAACGCCATCGGGATCTTCCATGAGTTCATCCCGGACCAGTCGGTCCGCCTGGTCGGCTGCGAGGCCGGCGGGGCCGGCGGGGCCGGCCGGGCCAGCGAGGCCGACGAGGCCAGCGGGGCCGTCGAAGCCCACGGCGCCAGTGTGGCTGGCGGGGAAGCCGGGGCTGGCGGCGGAAACGGGACAGGCGGGGCTGGCGGCGAGAACGCCCGGCTGGCCAGCGGCCGGCATGCGGCCACGCTGTCCGGCGGCTCCGCAGGCGTGATTCACGGCATGCGCACCTATCTGCTGCAAGATCCAGACGGCCAGACCAGCGACACGCAATCCGTTTCGGCTGGTCTTGATTATCCCGGCGTCGGCCCGGAGCATGCCTGGCTGCACGACACCGGGCGGGCCAGCTACCGCCCGGTCACCGACGCCGCGGCGATGGACGCGTTCGCCCTGCTCTGCCGCACGGAGGGAATCATCCCGGCGATCGAGTCGGCGCACGCGCTGGCCGGCGCGCTGCAGCTTGGCCGCGAGCTCGGCCCGGGCGCCGTGCTGCTCGTCAACCTGTCCGGCCGCGGTGACAAGGACATGGACATCGCGGCCCGCTGGTTCGGCTATCCGGCCGAGCACCCCGCCGATGACCCCGCCGAACACCCGGCCGAGCACCCCGCCGAGCACCCCGCCGATGACCCCGCCGATGGCCCCGCTGAGCGCGCGACGGGGCAAGCCACGGAGCCAGGCCGGTGAGCACGGTCAGCATCGCGTTCGAGAAGGCGGCCGCCGAGGACCGGGCCGCGCTGGTGGGCTACCTGCCGGCCGGCTTCCCGACGGTGGACGGCGCGATCGCCGCGGCGATCGCGATCGCGGACGCCGGCGCCGACGTGATCGAGATCGGGCTGCCCTACTCTGACCCGCTGATGGACGGCCCGGTGATCCAGCAGGCCGTGCACCGGGCGCTGACCGGCGGCGTGCGGGTGACTGACGTGCTGCGGACCGTCGCCGCGGTGGCCGCTGCCGGGGTGCCGGTGCTGGTGATGACCTACTGGAACCCGGTCGACCACTACGGCGTGCGGGCGTTCGCACGGGATCTCGCCAGCGCGGGCGGCGCCGGGATGATCACCCCGGACCTGACCCCGGAAGAGGCTCAGCCGTGGCTGCAGGCGGCTGCGGAGCTGCAGCTAGACCCGATCTTCCTGGTCGCGCCAAGCTCCTCCGACCAGCGGCTCGAGCTGATCACCGGGGCGTGCCGCGGCTTCGTCTACGCGGCATCGCTGATGGGCACGACCGGCGCCAGGGCGAGCGTGGGCGGGGCGGCGGCCGGGCTGGTCCGCCGGGTCCGCGCCTGCACCAGCCTGCCGGTGGCGGTCGGCCTGGGGGTACGGGACCGCGCGCAGGCCGCCGAGGTGGCCGGCTTCGCCGACGGGGTGATCGTCGGCTCTGCTTTCGTCGCCCGCATGCTCGCCGCCGACGACCCGGCCACCGCCGTCGCGCAGGTCCGTGACCTGGCCATTGACCTGGCTGCGGGGGTGCGAAGCCGGGCGGCGCCTGGCACCTGATTCTCTCCGCGCATGATCTTCTCCCGGCGCGCAATCCCGGGTACTCTCTAAGCGCATCGACCGGCCGATTATGGGCATCGATGAGCCAGCGGGCTAGCTAATCCGCGGCAGGGCCGACGTCGTCCCACTCCAGGTTCCGAGCGTGTTGGCGGTTGAGACGACAGGAGTACGGATGGCACCTGCTGCAACCCCGTCGACCGAGGGGCTCTACGACTCCCGCTACGAGCACGACGCCTGCGGAGTCGGCTTCCTGGCCGACCTGTCCGGCCGCCGCGGCCATGACATCGTGACCCGCGCCCTGACCGTGCTGCGCAACCTCGAGCACCGCAGTGCCAAGGGCAGCGACCCGGAAACCGGGGACGGCGCCGGCATCCTGACCCAGATCCCGGACGAGTTCTTCCGTTCCGTCTGCGCGTTCGCGCTGCCCGAGCCTGGCGCCTACGCGGCCGGCCTGATGTTCCTGCCGGGCCACGGCGACCAGCATGGCGGCAGCCGCGGCGAGGACGGCGGTGCCGATGACGGCGGCGGCGAGGACGGCAGCGGCGAGGACGGCAGCGGCCTCGCGCAGGCGATGGCCGTCGTCGAGCGCATCGCCGAGCGGGAGCACCTGACCGTGCTCGGCTGGCGGGCCGTCCCGCATGACCCCGCCTGCTGCGGCGCGGGCGCACGGGCGGCGCTGCCGCAGCTGTGCCAGCTGTTCGTGGCCGGGATGGCGGGCGAGACCGGGCTGGCTCTCGACCGGCTGACTTTCTGCCTGCGCAAGCAGGCCGAGCAGGCAGCCGGCGTGTACTTCGCCAGCCTGTCGTCGGCGACGATCGTGTACAAGGGGATGCTCACCCCGCCGCAGCTTGAGCAGTTCTATCCGGACCTGTCCGACGCCAGGTACTCTTCTGCGCTCGCGCTCGTGCACTCCAGGTTCTCCACGAACACCTTCCCGTCCTGGCCGCTCGCGCACCCATTCCGGTTCGTCGCGCACAACGGCGAGATCAACACGATCAGGGGCAACCGCAACTGGATGCGGGCCCGCGAGGCCATGCTGGCCACCGACCTGATCAGGCCGGACGCCGAGGGGCGGGGAATCGAGCGGCTGCTGCCCGTGCTGGACGAGACCGCCAGCGACTCGGCCAGCTTCGACGCCTGCCTGGAGCTATTGCAGCTCGGCGGCCGGTCGCTGCCGCACGCCCTGCTGATGATGATCCCGGAGCCGTGGGAGAACAACACGCAGATGGATCCGGCCAGGCGCGCGTTCTACCGGTTCCACGCGTCGCTGATGGAGCCGTGGGACGGGCCCGCGCTGATCGCGTTCACCGACGGCACCATGATCGGCGCCGTGCTCGACCGGAACGGGCTGCGGCCGGGCCGGTACTGGGTGACCAGCGACGGCCTGGTCGTGCTGGCCAGCGAGGTCGGCGTGCTGGACATCGATCCGGCCACAGTGATCAGGAAGGGCAGGCTGCAGCCGGGCCGGATCTTCCTTGCCGACACGGCGAGCGGCCGGATCATCGAGGACGAGGAAGTGAAGGCGTCGCTCGCCGCCGAGCACCCGTACGAGGACTGGCTGCATGCCGGGCTGCTGCACCTCGACGACCTGCCGGACCGGGAGGGGGTCCAGTCCGGCACCGGGGCGCTGCGCACTCAGCAGCAGCTTTTCGGCTACACCGAGGAGGAACTGCGGGTCATCATCGGGCCGATGGCACGCACCGGCGCCGAGCCGACAGGCTCGATGGGCGACGACACGCCGCTGGCCGTCCTCGCCAGCCGCCCGCAGCTCGTCTACGACTACTTCTCCCAGTTGTTCGCCCAGGTCACGAACCCGCCGCTGGATGCGATCAGGGAAGAGCTCGTCACCTCGCTCGGGTCGTCGACCGGGCCTGAGCACAACCTCTTCGATCCGGGCCCGGCCTCCTGCCGGCAGATCGTGCTGCCCTACCCGGTCATCAGCGACAGCGACCTCGCGAAGATCATCCACATCAATGACGACGGCGACCAGCGCGGGTTCGCCGTTTACGTGGTCGACGGCCGTTACCAGGCCGCGGGCGGCGGCCCGGCGCTGCGGGGGCGGCTTGCCGAGGTCCGGGCCGAGGTGTCCGCGGCGATCTCGGCCGGGGCACGGCTGATCGTGCTGTCCGACCGCGGCAGCGGCCGCGATTCGGCTGGCCGCGGGGCCGCCGACCGCGGCACCGGCCGCGACCCGGCCGGCCGTGACTCCGCCGGCCGTGACTCCGCCGGCCGTGACTCCGCCTGCCGCGGCCCTGGCGGCCGTGACCCCGGCTGTGCCGAGCCGGGCGCTGCCGAGCCGGGCGCTGCCGAGCCGAGCGGCGAAGACGCGCTGGCCCCGATCCCGTCGCTGCTGCTGACCGGCACCGTGCACCACCACCTGATCAGGGCCAAGACCAGGGCCATGACCGGCCTCATCGTGGAAAGCGGCGACGCGCGCGAGTGCCATCACATCGCGCTGCTGATCGGCTACGGTGCCGCCGCCGTCTGCCCGTACCTGGCGGTGGAGTCCGCCGAGGACATGGTCCGGCGCGGCGCGCTGGCCGGGGTCACCACCAGGAAGGCCGCCGCCAACGTGATCAAGGCGCTCGGCAAGGGCGTGCTGAAGATCATGTCCAAGATGGGGGTGTCCACGGTCGCGTCCTACACCGGAGCGCAGATCTTCGAGGCGATCGGGCTCGGCACCGACGTCATCGGAGAGTGCTTCGCCGGGACCGCGTCCCGGCTCGGCGGCATCGGCTTCGACGTGCTCGCCGCCGAGACGGCCGCCCGGCACGCCCGCGCCTTCCCGCCGCGCGGCGCCAGGCCCCCGCACCAGGAGCTGGCGACCGGCGGGGAGTACCAGTGGCGGCGGGACGGCGAGCCGCACCTGTTCAGCCCGGAGGCTGTATTCAAGCTGCAGCACGCGACCCGCAGCAAGCGCAGCGACGTCTTCGCCGAGTACACGCAGCTTGTCGACCGCCAGTCCGAGCAGCTGATGACGCTGCGCGGCCTGCTCCGGATCCGCGGCATCGACGAGCCCGCCGATGGCCAGCGCGCAACCCGGTCGATGTCACATCCATGGGGTCAGAACCCGATGGATGTCACATCCATCGGGTCCGGGGCAGCGGCCGCGGCAGCGGCCGCGGCGCGGGGGGGCCGGGGCAGCGTCCGGGGCTGGGCAGGTCCGGCGGGTCCGGGGCAGCGGCCGCGGCGGGGGCGGGGGCGGCGGCCGGGGCAGCGTCCGCGGCGCTGCGGGCGCCTGCGGCGCAGCGGCCGCCGGTGCCGCTGGACGAGGTCGAGCCGGTGGCGAGCATCGTGCGCCGGTTCTCTACCGGCGCGATGTCCTACGGCTCGATCTCCGCCGAGGCGCACCAGACGCTGGCGATCGCGATGAACCGGCTGGGCGCCAGGTCGAACACCGGCGAGGGCGGCGAGGACCCGGACCGGTTCGCGCCGGACGCCAACGGCGACCTGCGCCGGTCCGCGGTCAAGCAGGTGGCCAGCGGCCGGTTCGGGGTGACCAGCGAGTACCTCGTCAACGCCGACGACCTGCAGATCAAGATGGCGCAGGGGGCAAAGCCGGGTGAGGGCGGCCAGCTGCCCGGCAACAAGGTGTACCCGTGGATCGCCAAGACCAGGTACTCCACCCCCGGCGTCGGCCTGATCTCGCCCCCGCCGCACCACGACATCTACTCGATCGAGGATCTCGCGCAGCTGATCCATGACCTGAAGAACGCCAACCCGGCGGCGCGGGTGCACGTCAAGCTGGTCGCCGAGATCGGCGTCGGCACCGTGGCCGCCGGGGTCGCCAAGGCCCATGCCGACGTGGTGCTGATCTCGGGCCACGACGGCGGCACCGGCGCCGCGCCGCTGACCAGCATCAAGCACGCAGGGGCGCCGTGGGAGCTCGGGCTGGCCGAGACCCAGCAGACGCTGCTCCGGGCCGGCCTGCGGGACCGGATCGTGGTGCAGGCGGACGGCCAGCTGAAGACCGGCCGGGACGTGATCATCGCGGCGCTGCTCGGCGCGGAGGAATTCGGCTTCGCGACCGCGCCGCTCGTGGTGGCCGGCTGCGTGCTGATGCGGGTCTGCCACCTCGACACCTGCCCGGTCGGCGTGGCCACCCAGAACCCGGAGCTGCGCAGCCGGTTCGCCGGGCAGGCCGAGTTCATCGTGAACTTCTTCGAGTTCCTGGCGCAGCAGGTCCGCGAGTACCTGGCCAGGCTCGGCTTCCGTACCCTGCAGGAGGCAGTCGGCCACGCCGAGCTGCTCGACGCCAGCGCGGCCGCCGGGCACTACAAGACCTCCGGCCTTGACCTCAGCCCGGTGCTCGCGGTGCCGCCGCTGCCGCCTGGCGCCGTCAGGCGCAACGCGGTCAGCCAGGATCACGGCCTGGACAAGGCCCTGGACAACACGCTGATCGAGCTCGCCGAGGGCGCGCTGCGCAGCGGCCAGCCGGTGACGCTCGAGCTGCCGGTGCGCAACGTCAACCGGACCATAGGGACGATGCTGGGCTACGAGGTGACCAGGCGCTGGGGCGGCGCGGGCCTGCCGGACAACACGATCGACATCTCCTTCCGCGGCTCGGCCGGGCAGTCGTTCGGCGCGTTCCTGCCGCGCGGGATCACCTTGCGGCTGGCCGGCGACGCCAATGACTACCTGGGCAAGGGGCTGTCCGGCGGCCGGATCATCGCGGCGCCGGATCCGGCCGCCTGCTTCGCCGCCGAGGAACAGGTCATCGCCGGCAACGTGATCGGCTACGGCGCGACCTCCGGCGAGATCTTCCTGCGCGGCGTGGTCGGCGAGCGGTTCTGCGTGCGGAACTCGGGCGCGACCGCGGTGGCCGAGGGGACCGGCGATCACGGCTGCGAGTACATGACCGGCGGCCGGGTGGCCGTGCTCGGGCCGGTCGGCAGGAACTTCGCGGCCGGCATGTCGGGCGGCATCGCCTACCTGCTGGATCCTGACCCGCGGCAGGTCAACACCGAGATGGCTGACCTGGAGCCGCTCGGCAGCGAGGACAGCGAGTTCCTGGCCGGCCTGGTCGGGCAGCATCTGGCCGAGACCGGCTCGGCGGTGGCGGCCAGGCTGCTGGCGGACTGGGACGCGGCGGCTGCCCGGTTCGGCCGGGTGATGCCCAAGGACTACAAGCGGGTGCTCACCGCCGCCCGGCGGGCCGAGCGCGAGGGCCTTGACGTGCACGCGGCCGTGATGGCCGCTGCGAGCGGCTGAGGCACCCGCCAGCTAGCGGAAGGGAGGCAGCATGGCAGACCCCAGGGGGTTCATCACCACGCCGCGGCAGACGCCGCCCAGGCGCCCGGTCGACGTCCGGATCCAGGACTGGCATGAGGTGTACCTCGAGTTCGGCCACGGGGATCTGGAACGGCAGGCCGGGCGGTGCATGGACTGCGGGATCCCGTTCTGCCACGGCGGCTGCCCGCTCGGGAACCTGATCCCGGAGTGGAACGACCTGGTCTGGCGGCATGACTGGCGCGAGGCAGCCGAGCGGCTGCACGCCACGAACAACTTCCCTGAGTTCACCGGCCGGCTCTGCCCGGCACCCTGCGAGGCCGCATGCGTGCTCGGCATCAACGCCGAGCCGGTGGCGATCAAGCAGGTCGAGGTAGAGATCATCGACCGGGCCTGGGCCGAGGGCTGGGTCCGGCCGCTGCCGCCGTCGGCGACCGCGCTCGCGGCCGGGCGGAAGGTCGCCGTGATCGGTTCCGGGCCCGCCGGGCTGGCCGCCGCGCAGCAGCTCACCAGGGCCGGCCACGCCGTCACCGTCTACGAGCGCGCTGACGCGCCCGGCGGCCTGCTCCGCTACGGCATCCCCGAGTTCAAGCTGGAGAAGCGGCACGTGGACCGCCGGCTGGCGCAGCTGCGGGCCGAGGGCACCGAGTTCCGCTGCGGGGTAACCGCCGGCCGCGACGTTACGGCCGGCTGGCTGCGCGATTCGCACGACGCGATCGTGCTGGCCGGCGGCGCTACCGTGCCGCGCGGCCTGCCGGTGCCCGGCGCCGGGCTTGACGGCGTGCACCAGGCGATGGAGTACCTGCCGCTGGCCAACCGCGCCGTGGCCGGCACCGGCCCGGCCGAGCCTGCCATCTCCGCCAGCGGCCGCGACGTGGTGATCATCGGCGGCGGTGACACCGGGGCTGACTGCCTCGGCACCGCGCTGCGGCAGGGCGCGAAGTCGGTCACCCAGCTGGAGATCATGCCCAGGCCGCCGGCCGGCCGCCCGGCCGGCCAGCCGTGGCCCACCTACCCGATGCTCTACCGGGTATCCAGCGCGCACGAGGAAGGCGGCGAGCGCGTCTACGCCGTCTCCACCCGCGCGTTCACGGCCGACGAAACGGGACGCGTCCGGTCGCTGGTGCTGACCGAAGTGGCGCAGTCTGCCGCGGGCTTCGAGCCGATTGAAGATTCGAAACGGGAACTCCGTTGTGATCTCGTCCTGCTGGCGATGGGGTTCACCGGCGCCGACCGGGAAGGGCTGCTGACCGGCCTGGGCGTTGACATGGACGCGCGGGGCAACGTCGCGCAGGGACCGCTCGTTCGCGACATCGGTCCCCGGTGTGTTCGTCGCCGGGGACATGGGCCGCGGCCAGTCCCTGATCGTGTGGGCCATCGCCGAGGGACGGTCCGCCGCCGCCGCGGTGGATGAGTACCTGTGCGGGGAGACGCAGCTGGCGGCCGCGATCGCGCCGACTGCGGCGCCGCTGCGGTAACCGGCCGCCGGGCTCCCGAACCGCCCGGTGCCCTCAGCGGGTAACGTCAGTCAGCATGTCGGTGGCCTTCCTGCCGAGTCCGGCGCGGGCGGTGTGGCATCTCGGCCCGGTGCCGGTCCGCGCCTACGCGATCTGCATCATCCTCGGCGTGCTTGTCGCGCTGCGGGTGGCCGCCCGGCGGTACGCGAAGATCGGCGGCGGCGACGGCATCATGCTGGCGGTGGCGACGCTTGCCGTCCCGGCGGGCCTGATCGGCGCCCGGGCCTACAGCCTGCTCACCGACGGCCAGCTGCTGATCGGGCATGGCCACGACTGGACTGGCGTGCTGCGGATCTGGGATGGCAAGATCGGCCTGCCCGGCGCCATTGCGGGCGGCGCGCTCGGGGCCTGGATTGCCTGCCGCCGGGCCGGCGTCGCCCTCGGCCCGGTCGCAGGCGCGGCGGCGCCGGGCATCGCATTCGGCCAGGCCGTCGGCCGCTGGGGCAACTGGTTCGGCCAGACGCTCTACGGCCGCCCCTCGACGCTGCCCTGGGCGCTCGCGATCGCCCCCGAGCACCGGGTCAGGGGGTACGAGAACTTCGCCACCTTCCAGCCGGCGTTCCTCTACGAGTCCGCCTGGGACGTGCTGACCGGCCTGCTGGTGATCTACGCGGCGAGGCGGTTCCTGCTCACCGGCGACCGGACGTTCGCGCTGTACGCGGGCACCTACGCCATCGGCGGTTTCTGCGTCCAGGCGCTGCGGATCGACCCGTCGCACCACGTGCTCGGCCTGCGGACCGGCCAGTGGGTGCTGGCCGCGGCGTTCGCTGCCGCCGTCGGCTACCTGTACCTGACACGGCACGAGAAGGGGCCAGACGACCTCTCGCGGGCCCGGCCGCCGGCCCGGCGGAACCTGCGGGTCCCGGTGCAACGGCCTGGCGGCGCAGACGCCACGGCGGAGCCGGCCGCAGAGAGCGCCGCCGGGAGCTTCCCGCGCTCGCGGAACTGATCACGCCGGAGCACCCCCGCGCGCCCGGGCCGCAATCCGTCATCGCGGAAGATCGCTTCCCAGGCTGCGGGGCACCCAGCCACCCGCGTGTCTGCTCTCGCGCATACCGCAGCGGCGTGCCAACCTGGTGGGGCTGGCTCACCCGCGACTGTCCGGACCGGAGGCGTCATGGCCGGGTATTTCGTTGCGAATTACACGATCACGAACCAGGCCGGGTACCAGGGGTACCTTGCGGCGGTCGGACCCACCCTGGAGGCCCACGGCGCAGAAAACATCGTCGTCGACCGCGACTCCGACCTGCTTGAAGGATCAGCCGGGCAGGTCACCGTCGTGCTGAGGTTTGCCACCAAGGCTGCGGCCGAGGCCTGGTACGAGTCGCCGGAATACCAGGCCATCAGGCACCTCCGCACAGACAACACCGACGGCATCGGGGTCATCGCGGAGGGCAGATAGCCCGGCTCCAGGCCGAGCACCCGGTCGCCGAGTGCAATGACCGGCGGACCTGGCCGCTCCCTGGCGGTTACGTGCCCCACGACGACCGGACCGCTCGCATGGGCTGACCGGCCGGGCTAGCCGGCGCAGCAGCGGCGGCTCGGTGACCTCCTCGCCGAACCAGGTGTCAGCAGACATATGGCTGACGATCGGCCCGGCATGATGATCTGGACGCGCGACCGACGATCGCGATATTGTTGACTGAATATTCAGACAATGGCGGAACCAGCGTTGTACATTCAGCTGCACGATGGCCATCGTGTCCCGGGAGGCCCCTGCGATGACGCTGCCAACAAGGTCCCTGGCCGCCGCCTCTCGGGCCGCCAGGATTCTGGCGGCAGGACTCATCTGGGCAGGCACTGTGCTGGCCAGCGCGGCTCCGGCCGGCGCGGTGGCCAGGGAGCCCGCGGCTCCGGCTGGCGGGGCGTCCGGCAGCGGCGCCGCGGGCCTTGATCTCGCTGGGTCGTCCGGCGGACTTGCCGCGAATACGGCTACCGGGTCGCCGCACGGCCGAGCGGCAGGCACCGCCATAGTCCAGGCGGGCAGCAACCTGCTCCGCAACGGCGGCGCGGAGGCCGGGGCCGTCTCGCGGCAGGGCTGGGACAGCGTTACGATCCCTGGCTGGCAGGTCCGGCGAGGCCTGCCGACCGTGGTCAGGTACGGCACCAGGGGCTTTCCCGGCCGGGCCGGTGCCGGCCAGCGCGGCCGGGGCCGCCAGCTGCTCGCTGGCGGGGCCGGCCGGACGGCCAGGCTCAGCCAGCGGATACCGCTGCGAACTCCCTCCGGCCAGGCTCCGCCGGACGGCGCCAGCTTCCTGCTCTCCGGCTGGCTCGGCGGCACCAGGACGAGTAAGGCGGCGCTCGAGGTGCGCTTCTTCTCGGCGGCAGGCCAGCAGCTCGGCCAGCGCCGCCTTGGCCCGGTCGGCGGATCCGGGTCCCCCCGGCATCATGATTCGGCCTGGCGGCGGGCGGCGCCGGCTGCCGCCGGGCACTCGCTCGGCCGCCGTCGCCGTCGTCCTGGCGACCTCGCTGACCAACCCGGACGGCCCGGACGCCCCGGTGGCCGGCTATGACCGGGCGATCGCGGACGCCCTGCATTTCAGCGTCTCATTCCCGGTCGGCAGGACCACCGACGTGGTGCCGCCCGCCGCCCACGTCCCCCGCTATGAGCATGTGTTCCTGTTCTACTTCGAGAACCAGGACTACTCCAGGGTCATCGGCAATGCCCGGCAGGCCCCGTACCTGAACAGCCTGCTGCCCCGGTCCAGCCTGCTCGGGAACTTCTTCGCCGAAGAGCACCCAAGCGACGGCAACTACCTTGCCCTGGCCGGCGGCAGCACCTTCGGCATCCCGCTAACCGATCCCCTGGAGGAGAATCCCCGCTACACGATCCGCGCTCGCAACATCGGTGATCTGGCCGACGCCGCGCACCGGTCCTGGAAGGGCTACCTGCAAAGTGCCAACGGCCCGTGCGACGACACCGTCCACCAGTCGTACTGGAATGACGACCTCCCGTTCCTGTACTTCAGGGACATCCGCGACCGGCCGCGCTACTGCGCAGCGCACGTGCAGCCGCTGGTATCCCTGCGGGCCGACCTGAAGCGCGCGGCCAGCACGCCCAGCCTCGCCTGGATCGGCCCGGACGACTGCGCTGACATGGAAGGGTGCGGGATCCGGGCCGGAGACCGGTTCCTGCAGCGGACACTCGGCGCCATCCTCCGCTCGCCGGCCTGGACGACGCAGCGGTCACTGGCCATCATCACCTTCGACGAGGATGGCTACGACCACGAGCATCCCGCCCAGCGGGTGCCGACGATCGTGCTCGGATCCCGCGGCGTGCGGCGCGGTTACGTGTCCGCTGCCCGGTACACCCACTACAGCTTGCTGCGGACGATCGAGGCGGCGCTCGGGCTCGGCACGCTGACCGCGAACGACCGTTACGCGCAGCCGGTCAACGACGTCTTCCGCCCGATCCCGGCGCATCGTGCCACCGGCCGGCCGCGGACCGCCGGGGCGGCGCCGGGCCGGGCCGGCTGCAGTCAGGCTGGCCACCGCCAGGATGCCAGCGCCCGGCCCAGCGGGAACGGCGCCGCCGCCCGCCCCGGTCCTGGCTCGCGGCGCTTCCGGCCAGCAGGCCCGGTCCGGCTTGGCCTCCCGGCAGCTCGCCCGGCGCCGGTCACCGGGGCATCCGCCCACCGCGTTCGTGCTGAATGCGGGCTCGGGCACGGTCACGCCGATCGATATGGCCAGCCGCCGGGCGGGCAAGGCGATCAGGGTCGGGACGGGCCCGCGGGCGATTGCCGTCACGCCGGACGGCCGCACCGCGTACGTGGCCAATTCCGGATCCGGTACGGTGACGCCGATCGATACGGCCAGCCGCCGGGCGGGCAAGGCGATCAGGGTCGGGACGGGCCCGCGGGCGATCGTCATGACGCCGGACGGCCGGACCGCGTACGTGGCCAACGCAGGCTCGGGCACGGTGACGCCGATCAGCACAGCGACCCGGCGCGCAGGCAAGCCGATCACGGTCGGCGCCGCTCCGCTGGCGCTGGCCGTGACGAAGGACGGCCGGACCGTCTACGCCGTGAACTGGGCAGGCGGCTCCGTCACCCCGATCAGCACCAGGACCAACCGGGCAGGCCGGCCGATCAGGGTCGGCTCGTTCCCGTTCGCCATCGCCATCACGCCGGACGGCCGGACCGCCTACGTCGTTAACTACGGCTCGGATACGGTCACCCCGATCGCCACCAGGACCGGCCGGGCCGGCCGCCCGATCCCTGTCGGGCCAGCCCCGGACGCCATCGCCATCACGCCTGACGGGAAGACCGCCTACGTGGCCGATGGTGACTCCGACGCAGTCACCCCGATCGCGACAGCGACCGGCGTCCCCGGCAGGCCGATAGCCGTCGGGTACTCGCCTGCGGCCGTGACGTTCTCCCGGTCGGGCCGGACGGCGTACGTGGTGAACACCATCTCGGGTACCGTCACGCCGATCGCCGTGGCGGCCGGCCGTGCTTCCCGCCCGATTTCGGTCGGCCTTTACGGCTATCCGCTTGCCATCGCGCTCGGCCGGGGCGGCCGCGCTGTGGTGCTCGACACCTATGCCGGCCAGGTGGCTCCGGTCGACACCGCCACCAGGCACGCGTTCCGCAGGATCACCGTGGGGTCATACCCGCTAGCCGTCGCGATCGCTCCCTGACCAGGGCACGGCCGCACCGGGAGAAGGCTGGCGGATCAGCTGCCGCCGCCTCGCCAGCCAGGCGCGCAGCATGATCCGGGTGAAACGCAGCTGCGCCTTCGCTGCCCCAAGGAAGCTGCTGCGGCCACGGCTGGCCCGGCCCTGCCGGTGCAGCGCGCAGATGGCTGCGCCCGGCCCGGCGGGCAGGCGGCACCGGCGCCCGGTGCGCGTGTACGCGGCGCACCGGGCGCCGGCCCCTGCTGGCGTTGTGGCGCGATGGCGCGGCAATCGCATCTGGCCTCCTGCCGCCAGCCTGGCTGAACGGTGCGGCTGGCTGGTGAAGTCGCAGGGAACATGGCGTCTACAGCCGGTGTCGAACTCGCCGGTCTCGGGCTGGCGAAGACACGCCGCGCGGGTCGCCGTCCGTGCTCAGCGACGACGGCCAGTTACCGGGCAGGCGCAGCTGAACGCAACCTGACCACCGCAGCGGCGCCCGCCGCGCGGGGCTCGCAGCGGCCGCTTACCCCAGCTGGGGCAGGCTGCGCACGGCGGCATAGTCGGCTGCGGATGCGTCGGCTCGGGGCGGGGCAGGCCGGGCAAGGTCAGCTGTGTTGCCAGCACGAAGGGACGCTAACCGAGCCGGTCAACATCCCGGTGAACGCAGCGTGGCCACTGCCGCTGACTTGGTTTGCCTGGCTATTTCCCGTCCGGCCAGCTTCCGTTAACCGGGGAAAGGTAAATTCCGGTCGTCCGGCGGCGCCTTTCGCGTTGCCATAGAGGAGACGAAGGGACATCCGCTGTGCATCGATTGCGGAAGGGATTGTCCAGCGCCGCGGCACTAGGCGCAGCGACGACACTCGGCACCGCCCTGGCACTCGGCTCGGCTGCCGGGGCGGGCGCCGCGCTGGCCACCGGCCACGGCGGCGCGCGGGCGACCACGCCGATCAGGCATGTAGTGGTCATCTTTCAGGAGAATGTCTCCTTCGATCACTACTTCGGCACGTACCCGAAGGCAGCCAACACCTCCGGCCAGCCATTTCACGCCGCCAGGAATACCCCGCAGGTGAACGGCCTGGCCGACACCCCCGGCGCCGGGGGGACGGGTAGCCTGCTGACCAATAACCCGAACCGCGATGCCAGCGGCAATCAGGTCAACCCGCGGCGGCTGGACCCCGCCAATATCAACGACGTACTCCTGTGCGATCAGGATCACGACTACAACGATGAGCAGAAGGCGTTCGACGGCGGGAAGATGGACAAGTTCGTCACCACCGTCGGCACCGCAACCGGCACCAACGGCCCTGGCCAGGCATGTAAGGCCAGCGACGTGATGAACTACTACGACGGCAATACCGTGACCGGGCTGTGGAACTATGCCCAGCACTTCGCGATGAGCGACAACTCCTTCGGGACCACGTTCGGCCCGTCCGCGCCGGGTGCCGTCAACCTTGTCTCGGGTGACACCGGCGGGGTCGGGCTCATGATCAACGGCGCCGACACCAACGGCGACACGGTCAGCGACGGCAACGGCGGCCACTCGCTCATCGAGGATGCCCAGCCCTACTACGACGACTGCTCAACCCGCGACGCGGTCTCGCTGACCGGCAAGAACGTCGGTGACGAGCTGAACGCCGCTGGGCTCAGCTGGGGCTGGTTCCAGGGCGGCTTCAAGCCCACCACCAGCTTCGCCGCCGCGACCGGCGGCAGCCAGCCCACCAGCACCTTCATCCCGGACGAATTCAAGGGCAAGTTCGCCACCCCGCCGGCGACCGACCAGGGCCTGTGCAACGCCGTCCATCCGGTCGGCGTTGCCGTCGGCGGCACCGGCGGCACCACGCCGGGGCCGACAAACTACGGCAACAAGGACGACTACATCCCCCATCACGAGCCGTTCCAGTACTACGCCTCGACGGCGAACCCGCACCACCTGCCGCCGGCCTCGCTGTCCGCGATCGGGACCGACACCCAGACTTTCGTTAACGGAAAGCCACAGTTTGATACCGCCAATCACCAGTACGACCTTGGCGACTTCAACGCCCTGGTCGGCGCCATCGGGCGCGGCGACCTGTCGCCTGACCACCTCCCGGCGGTCAGCTTCCTGAAGGCACCCGGATACCAGGACGGCCATGCCGGCTATTCAGACCCATACGACGAGCAGCAGTTCATCGTGACCACGATCAACGCGCTGGAACGCACGCCGGACTGGTCAAGCACCGCGGTCGTGATCTCCTACGACGACTCCGACGGCTTCTATGATCACGTCTACAGCGGCATTCACAACGCGTCGGACACATCCGCGGTCGCCTCCCCGCCGGGACCACAGGACTTCCTCACCGGCCCCGGGCTCTGCGGCGATACGACCAGGATGCCGCCGCTTGCCGGACAGAACGGCCGATGCGGCTACGGGCCCCGGCTGCCGCTGCTTGTCATCTCCCCGTGGGCCAGGCACAACTTCGTCGCCCGCACCTTGTCCGATCAGAGTTCCATCCTGAGATTCATCGAGGACAACTGGCGGCTGCCGGGGATCAGCGGGTCCGCCGACGTGATCGCCGGCTCGCTCGACAACATGTTCAGCTTCCGCCATTTCCGGCCGGACAACAGCAAGCTGTTCCTCGACCCGGCCACTGGCCAGCCGCAACATCAGCGGCACTGACCAGTCGCAACACCGGCGGCACTGAGCAGGCCGGGACGGCAGCCTGGGCCGGGGCCCCGTGCGGGCCCCGGCCCAGGCTCGGCCGGCCAACCCCTTGGTGGGTTACCGACAGAACTCGTTGACCTGCGGGTTTGGCTGGGTGCGGGGGTGCTGATCCCGCGCTGGGCGGGGTGGTCTCCCGGGGGTTTCAGGTGGTTGTGGTGTCTTTGCGCAAGATGATCTCGGCGGCCTGGCGGGAGATGGCTTCCATTTCGGTGATGGTGGCGCGGAGTTCGCGCTGGTTGGCGATCCATTCGGCGTAGCGGGCGGCCTGGGCGGCGGTGAGCCGGCGGGTGATGGTCTTGCCGGCGACTTTGCGGGTGAGCTGGTAGTAGGGGCCGTGCGGGCGGGGCGGGCTGGCCTGGCAGCGGCAGCCGGGTTTGCCGCAGGTGGTGTAGCGGCGGGTGAGGCTGCCGGGGACGGCGAAGCCGAGCTGGCCGAGGCGGGCGGCGAGGGCCTGGTGGCGGCTGCGCAGCTGCTGGAGGTCGTCGGCCATGTGCATATTCTCGCGCGCGCCTCTCCCGGTTAGCTCCTGACAGTATATAGGCTGTCCGAAATCTGGCCGGGGCGGAGGCGGGCAGCGATGACGGTGGCGGGGTCATGGCAGGAGGGGCTGCTGGCCGGGCTGGCGACCGCTGCGCGGGAGCTGCCGCGGGCCCGCAGTGTGCTGGCCTGCCTGGCCGGGTTCACGGCCGGCCGGGGGATCCCGGCATCGCCGGAGCACCTGCTGGATTATGACGTGATCGAGGCGTTCTGCGTGGCAGGCCGTGCTGGCGCCGCGTCGTCCACCCGGGGGACTTACCGCTCGGTGCTGTATCAGCTGGCCGCCCCGGTGCACGGCCCGGCCAGCGCCGGGGCGACGCCGTTCGCCGGCGCCCGGCGCCGGCCCCGTACTCGCCGGGTGAGCGGGCGGAGCTGGCCGTGCTCGCGCGGGCGCAGCGCGGCCCGGCGAAACGGGCCTCGGCGCTGGCCATGGTCGTGTTCGGCATCGGCGCGGGGCTGCGGCCCGGTGAGCTGGCCGCGCTGCGCGGCACCGAGGTCACCGGCGGCGGAGACCGGGCCGCTGTCCATGTCAGCGCCGGCCCGGCGCCCCGCACGGTGCCCGTGGCCGCCCGTTACGCGGGGCGGGCCGCGGAACTGGCCGGCCGCGCCGGGGACGGGTACGTGTTCCGGCCCGGCCCCGCGGACCGGGCCGGCAAGAACTTCGTCAACGGCTTCGCCGGCCGCCTGGCCGCCGGCCCGGACGGCCCGCTGCTGTCCGCGGGCCGGTGCCGGGCCAGTTTCATCTGCGGCCACCTCGCCGCGGGCACCCCGGTCCCGGTGCTGCTGGCCATCACCGGGATCGCCGAGGCCGGGTCGCTGGCCCGCTACGCCCGCCACGTCCCCGGTATCTGCCCGTCGAAGGGCGCGCTGCGGGCGCGCTGGCGCGCGGAGACCGGCCGGTGAGCGGCGGCGGCCTGGACCTGCCTCCCGCCGCGGGCGCCGTCAGCGAGGAGACCGTGGCGTTCGCCGCCGAGCTGATCGACCGCAGCGGCAAGGCCCCGGTCATCGAGGCCGCCCTGGTGCATCCGACGGGGCGCCGCCGGCCGCTGCCCGTCCGGGCCGTGCTCACCGCCTTGTTGTGCCTGGCGCTGGATGACCGGCCGCTGTTCCTCACCGACGCCACCCGGCTGCTCTTCCAGCAGCTCTCCGCTGATTCCCGCCGCCTGCTCGGCGTCCCGGGCACCGCCGCCGGCCAGCGGGCGTTCCTGGCTGCCTACCGCCGGGTGCGGTACTGCTTCCACGCCATCTTGCCGGCCATGGACCCCTCCGCGCTGCCGAAAAACCGGCGCCTTGACCCCGGCCGGCTCGCCGCCAGGACCAGGAAAATGACCCCGGCCCAGGCCGAGGACGCCCGCCAGCGCCTGGAAGAGTTCATCAACTCCCTGCTCGAGGCCAGCATCTCGGTCCTTGACCAGGCCGAACGCGCCGCGTTCGACGGGTCCGCCGGGCTGGACGCCACCGCGGTCCCGCTGTTCTCCCGCGGCCCCTCCCAGCGCGCCGGCCTTTGTGCCAGCGACCCTGACGGCGGCTGGTACGTCCGCGAAGGCGACCACCGCGACGCCGAAGACCATAAAGGCAGGAAACGCACCAAGATCGCCTGGGCGCTGGAAGCTACCATCGTCACCACCGCCCGGCCGCCCGGCACCGGCCGGCCTGCCCGAACCTGGCCATCGGCCTCGCGCTGGCCCGGCCCGGCTACGACCCCGGCGGCACCGGCGCCCGCGTCCTGGCCTCCGCCGCCGCCCGTGGCCATAAGGCCAGCTGGCTCGGCTTCGACCGCGCTTACACCGCCGCGCTGCCCCGCAAGTTCCACCTGCCCGCCCGCGCCCTGGGCTACCGGCCCGTCATGGACTACCGCGCTGACCAGCTCGCCATCCAGGCCACCAGCGGCGGGGCGCTGCTCGTGGAGGGCAGCTGGTACTGCCCGGCCATGCCCGAACCCCTCATCACCGCCACCACCAGCCTGCGCGGCCACGCCATCGACCAGGCCGCCTACGACACCCAGATCACCGCCCGCCGCCCCTACCAGCTCAAACGCAAAGACGGCCCCGACGCCGACGGATACCAGCGGCTGTCGTGCCCCGCCGCCGGCGACCGCCCCCGGCTCATCTGCCCCCTGCGTGAAGCCTCGCTGTCCCCCCGCGACGGCCGGCCCAAAATCTTCCAGCCGCCCGCCGAACCACCGAAAGTCTGCCGCCAGACCGCGATCACGATCCCGCCGGACGCCGGCGCCCGCTACCGCCAGGACCTGCCCTACGCCAGCACCGCCTGGCACCACCGTTACGCCACCTTGCGCAACACCATCGAAGGCCTCAACGGATACGTCAAAGACCCCGCACACGAAGCCCTCGCCCAGCCAGCACGCCGCCGCGTCCGCGGCATCGCCGCCCAGTCACTCTTCTGCGCACTGCTGCTCATCGCCGCCAACATCCGCAAAATCCGCGCCTGGCGAGCACAAACCACCCACGACAAAACCGGCATCGCCCGCAAAGCCCGCCGACGGCGGACCAGCCTCACCGACTACCTCCCCGACAGCTAACACCAGCACCCCAGCCAGCACCGATCACCGGCCACCACCACCTCGAGCCAGCCAGCCACGCCCGGACACCCCGAAAACACCACCAGCGGAACCATTCACGTCCCCGAACGCGCGACAACGGCGCTCAGCACCAGCTGTCAGACCCCGCGGCCATACTCAAAAACGGCTACACAGCAGTTCTGTCGGCACAACACCGGCAGTTCTGTCGGTAACCCTTGGTGCCGGGAGCGGGACTCGAACCCGCACGCCCTTTCAGGCAGATGCTTTTGAGGCATCCATGTCTGCCTATTCCATCATCCCGGCCTTGCCGTGCGGCCTGGCGCCGGACAGGGGTGGCCGCAGGCCAATTTACTCCGGCCCGGGTACGCTCGGCGCGTGAGCCAGAGCCAGCCGCCGTTTCGGGTCGTGATCGCTGAAGACGAGGCGCTGATCCGGCTTGACCTCAAGGAGATGCTCGAAGAGGAAGGCTATGCCGTCGTCGGCGAGGCCGCCGACGGCGAGACGGCCGTCGCCCTCACCGAGAGCCTCCGGCCTAACCTGGTCATCCTCGATGTCAAGATGCCGGTACTTGACGGGATCAGCGCCGCCGAGCGGATCGCCGCCGAGCACCTCGCGCCGGTCGTCATCTTGACCGCGTTCTCCCAGCGCGAGCTTGTCGAGCGAGCCAGGGACGCTGGCGCGATGGCATACCTGGTCAAGCCGTTTACCAAGGCTGACCTGGTTCCTGCCATCGAGATCGCGGCCAGCCGGTTCCATGAGATCAGCGCGCTCGAGTCCGAGGTGGGCACGCTGCGGGACCGGCTGGAGGTACGCAAGCTGCTTGACCGCGCCAAGGGCCTGCTGCAGGCCGACCGCGGGATCACCGAGGCCGAGGCCTTCCGCTGGATCCAGAAGACCTCGATGGACCGGCGGATGACGATGCGCGCCGTGGCGGCGGAACTCCTCGCAGGCGCCAAGCCGGACGCGGACGCCCAGCCGGGGACTGCCGCCGCCGGCCAGCCAGCCGCCGCCCAGCCGCGGGCTGACCAGCCCGCCCGGCCGTCCAAAGGCCAGCCCCGGCCGCCGGGCGGCCAGCCCGCCCCGCCGCCGGACGGCCAGCCCGCCCCGCCGCCGGACGGCCAGCCCGCCCAGCCGCCGGACGGCGAGCCTGACCAGTCGGCCTGACCAGTCGGCCGGGACCTGACCTAAGCCGGGAGCCGGCGGTCCGGCGCGCAGCTGGCGGGACCGGGCTCGCTACCCCCGTTGCGAACCGGCCCCGCCGCTCGCGCCGCCGCCCGCGTGACGCGGACGGCGGCTGGAGCCCGGACGACCTTTGGTGCCGTGTCGGCCTTCCCCGGGCCGGCATGTTCTCTACTCGGTCACTCCGTGCTCTGCAGCACCACGGTAGCGACGCGCCATCCCGTGACGCAAAGGCACGAGTACTCCCTGGACGGTATGTGCTAAACGTCCGGTCGAAAGCCGGCTGCCGGCTGCCAGCCGCTGGCCGCCGGTCACCGCCAGTCAGCGGCCGCGGGCCTCCTTGCCCGGCACTGCTTCCCGCAGCAGGCAGCTCAGCCTGGCCGTGCAGATTCGCCTGTCCTGATCGTCGCTGATGACGATCTCGTACGTGGTCATGGTGCGCCCGCCGTGCAGCCGGGTCGCGACGCCGGTCACCTCGCCAGCCGCGGCGCTGCGGTGATGCGTGGCGCTGATCTCGATGCCGACGGTGACCCGGTCCGGCCCCGCGTGCAGCGCCGAGCCGAGCGAGCCCAGGGTCTCGGCGAGCACGCACGAGGCCCCGCCGTGCAGTAGCCCGTAAGGCTGCGTGTTCCCGGCCACCGGCATGGACCCGACGACTCGCTCAGCTGAAGCCTCAAGGATCGTGATGCCCATCCGGCTGACCAGCGTGTCCGGGCCGGCTTCCGCGATGACCGCCCTGATCCGCTGCTCGTGCTCCTGCTCCACCGGCACCTCCGAGTTCGTGGCGAGCGCATGTTCGCCGCATGGGGCAGCCTAGGATTCAGGGGTGGCTGCCACGAACCCGGCCCGCCCGGCCGACCCTGAACTGCAGCGCGACAGGCTGCTCCTGCTCGACGGGCACTCGCTCGCCTACCGGGCGTTCTTCGCGCTGCCGATCGAGAATTTCTCCACCACCACCGGGCAGCCGACCAACGCGGTCTACGGGTTCACCGCGATGCTCATCAACGTGCTGCGGGACGAGCAGCCGACGCACGTCGCGGTCGCGTTCGACCGCAGCGAGCCCACCTTCCGGCACGAGCAGTACGTCGAGTACAAGGCGAACAGGCGGGAGACGCCGGCCGACTTCCGCGGCCAGCTCAGCCTGATCTTCGAGGTGCTTGACGCGCTCGGCATCAGGCGGCTGTCGCTGGCCGGGTACGAGGCCGACGACATCATCGCGACGCTGGCCACCCAGGCCACCGCCGACGGCATGAGCGTGCTGATCGTGACCGGCGACCGGGACGCGCTGCAGCTCGTCAACGACGACGTGACGGTGCTGATGACCCGCCGCGGGATCAGCGACATGACCCGCTTCACGCCTGCCGCGGTGACCGAGAAGTACGGGCTGACCCCGGCCCAGTACCCGGATTTCGCCGCCCTGCGCGGCGACCCGAGCGACAACCTGCCCAGCATCCCCGGCGTCGGCGAGAAGACCGCCGCCAAGTGGGTGTCGGAGTTCGGCTCGCTGGCGCAGCTCGTCGACCGGGTCGGCGAGGTCAAGGGCAAGGCCGGGGACAAGCTCCGCGACCATCTCGGCGACGTGCTGCGGAACCGGCAGCTGACCGAGCTGGCCCGCGACGTGCAGCTCGAGGCCGGGCCGCACGACCTGCGCCCGGTGCCGTGGGACCGGGAGCAGATCCACCAGCTCTTCGACACCCTGCAGTTCCGGGTGCTGCGCGACCGGCTCTACTGCCACCCTGCCGGACGGGATCACCGGGTCAGCCGCCGGTGCCGCCGAGCCTGCCGCGCCCGGGCGAGGGCTTCGACCTGGACCTGGCGGTGCTCGGCCCGGGCGAGGTGGCCGGCTGGCTGGCCGCAGCACGCCGCCGGCGACGGCCGGGCCGGGCTGGCCGCGAGCGGAGACTGGCGCCGCGGCACCGGCACGCTGACCGGGCTGGCGATCGCGGCGCCGGACCAGGCCGCCGCCTTCATCGACCCGGTGGGCCTGACCGAGGAGGATGACAAGGCGCTGGCCGGCTGGCTCGCCGACCCGGCGCAGCCGAAGGCGATGCACGACGCGAAGGGGCCGATGCACGCGCTGGCCGCGCGCGGCCTGGAGCTGCGCGGGCTGACCAGCGACACCGCGCTGGCCGCCTACCTGGCGCTGCCCGGCCAGCGGTCCTTCGACCTCGCTGACCTGGCGCTGCGCTACACCAACCGGGAGCTGCGCGACGCCGCGGCCGAGTCCGGCCAGCTCACCCTGGACATGCCGGCCGAGAGCGAGACCGAGGTCGCCGCCGCCCTGGCGATGCGCGCGCTGGCCACCGCCGAGCTCGCCGACGCGCTGGACGCCGACCTGGACAAGCGCGGCGCGGCCACGCTGCTGCGGGACGTGGAGCTGCCGCTGGTTGGCGTGCTGGCGGAGATGGAGCGGGCCGGGATCGCCGCTGACGTCGAGCACCTGGCCGGGATGTCGGCCAGCCTCGGCGCCGAGGTCAAGGCCGCCGAGCAGGGCGCGTACGCGGCCACCGGGCACGAGTTCAACCTCGGCTCGCCCAAGCAGCTGCAGGAGGTCCTGTTCACCGAGCTCGGCCTGCCGAAGACCAAGCGGATCAAGACCGGGTACACCACCGACTCCGAGGCGCTGACCGGCCTGCTCGCGCAGACCAGCCATCCGGTGCTCGGCTACCTGCTCCGGCACCGGGACGTCGCCAGGCTGAAGAGCATCGTCGACTCGCTGATCCCGATGGCGGGCGTGGACGGCCGCATCCACACCACCTTCAACCAGATGATCGCGGCGACCGGGCGGCTCTCCTCCACCGACCCGAACCTGCAGAACATCCCGATCCGGACCGAGGAAGGGCGCCGTACCCGGCAGGCGTTCGTGGTCGGCGCCGGGTACGAGACGCTGCTCACCGCCGACTACAGCCAGATCGAGCTGCGCATCATGGCGCACCTGTCCGGTGACCAGGCGCTGGCCGAGGCCTTCGGCTCCGGGCACGACTTCCACGCCGAGACGGCCTCCCGGGTCTTCGGCGTGCCGCCCGCCGAGGTCACCGTCGAGCTGCGCAGCAAGATCAAGGCGATGAACTACGGGCTGGCCTACGGGCTGTCCGCCTACGGCCTGTCCCAGCAGCTGCGGGTGACCCCGGACGAGGCCCGCGCGTTCATGGACGACTACTTCGAGCAGTTCGGCGGCATCAGGGACTACCTGCACGAGGTCGTCGCGCGGGCCCGCCAGGACGGCTACACCGAGACCATCCTCGGCCGCCGCCGCTACCTGCCGGACCTCACCTCCGACAACCGGCAGCGCCGGGAGATGGCCGAGCGGATGGCGCTGAACGCGCCGATCCAGGGTTCCGCCGCCGACATCATCAAGGTCGCCATGCTGGCCGTGCGCCGCGAGATCGGCGCCAGCGGGCTGCGCTCCCGGATGCTGCTCCAGGTCCACGACGAGCTGCTGCTCGAGGTGGCGCCCGGCGAGCTTGACCAGCTCAGCGAGCTGGTCAGGGCGGCCATGTGCGGCGCCTACCAGCTGACCGTCCCGCTGGACGTCTCCGTCGGCACCGGCCGCAGCTGGGCCGAGGCCGCCCACTGAGCGCGCCCCCGGCGGTCCCGAGGACGGCCGCGGGAGCGCCCCGGTGCAAGACCGTGACCTGCATGAGATTGACCCGCTGGCCGGGCTCTCATATCCTGAGCGCTGCGCTATGTTCGCGCGCAGTCCGCCATGGTCAGGCAGCGCAAGCACGCGGGACCGTATCCCGGTAAGCCGCGGCCGGTCACGCTGACCAGGCAAGTCCAGTCACTCCTGGTCGCCCGTGGCGGGTGTGTCGTGCACATGCGCACGTCCACTAACCCTGTCCGTATCCGGAGCCCACCTACACATGACGACGAGCAGCACCGAGGCCAACTCGACCCCCAAGGTAGCGGTCAACGACATCGGTTCCGAGGAGGCCTTCCTCGCCGCGATCGACGAGACCATCAAGTACTTCAATGACGGCGACATCGTCGAGGGAACCGTCGTCAAGGTCGACAGGGACGAGGTCCTGCTCGACATCGGTTACAAGACCGAAGGCGTCATCCCGTCCCGCGAGCTCTCCATCAAGCACGACGTCGACCCGCATGACGTCGTCAAGAGCGGCGAGCACATCGAGGCCCTGGTCCTGCAGAAGGAGGACAAGGAGGGCCGGCTGATCCTGTCCAAGAAGCGCGCGCAGTACGAGCGCGCCTGGGGCACGATCGAGAAGATCAAGGACGAGGACGGCGTCGTCACCGGCACCGTCATCGAGGTCGTCAAGGGCGGCCTCATCCTGGACATCGGCCTGCGCGGCTTCCTGCCCGCCTCGCTGGTGGAGATGCGCCGGGTCCGGGATCTCCAGCCGTATGTCGGCAAGGAGATCGAGGCCAAGATCATCGAGCTGGACAAGAACCGGAACAACGTGGTGCTGTCCCGCCGCGCCTGGCTGGAGCAGACCCAGTCCGAGGTCCGGCAGAACTTCCTGAACACGCTGCAGAAGGGCCAGATCCGCAAGGGCGTCGTCTCCTCCATCGTCAACTTCGGCGCGTTCGTCGACCTGGGCGGCGTGGACGGCCTGGTGCACGTGTCCGAGCTGTCCTGGAAGCACATCGACCACCCCGGCGAGGTCGTCGAGGTCGGCCAGGAGGTCACCGTCGAGGTGCTGGACGTGGACATGGACCGCGAGCGGGTCTCGCTGTCGCTGAAGTCCACCCAGGAGGACCCCTGGCAGCAGTTCGCCCGCACCCACCAGATCGGCCAGGTCGTGCCCGGCCGGGTCACCAAGCTGGTGCCGTTCGGCTCGTTCGTCCGGGTCGAGGAGGGCATCGAGGGCCTGGTGCACATCTCCGAGCTGGCTGACCGGCACGTGGAGATCCCCGAGCAGGTCGTGCAGGTCGGCGACGAGATCTTCGTCAAGATCATCGACATCGACCTGGACCGGCGCCGGATCAGCCTGTCGCTGAAGCAGGCGAACGAGGGCACGATCGGCGAGGCCGTCGGCGAGGACTTCGACCCGACCCTGTACGGCATGCCGGCCACCTACGACGAGCAGGGCAACTACGTCTACCCGGAGGGCTTCGACTCCGAGTCGGGCGAGTGGCTGGAGGGCTTCGACACCCAGCGCGAGGAGTGGGAGCGGCAGTACGCCGAGGCCCGGTCCCGGTACGAGGCGCACCAGGCGCAGGTCGCCGAGGCGCGCAAGTCCAATGCCGACGCCGAGCAGACCCGCACCGAGACCGCGCACGAGTCGGGCACGCCGCGCCCGGCCGAGCCGGAGGCGACCGGCACGCTGGCCTCCGACGAGGCGCTGGCCGCCCTGCGGGACAAGCTGTCCGGCGGCCAGAGCTGACCGCGCCGTCGCGCTGATCTGCGGTCGTGGCGAGTTTCCCGCTGAAAATGCGGGGCACTCGCCACGATCATGTCAGGAGGGCCGGATGCTGCGGGTAGGGCTGACCGGCGGGATCGGCGCGGGCAAGAGCGAGGTGTCGCAGCGGCTGGCCGCGCAGGGCGCGGCGGTGATCGACGCGGACGCCGTCGCCAGGGCGGTCGTCGCGCCGGGCACGCCGGGCCTGGCCGAGGTGGTCGCGGCCTTCGGCCCCGAGCGTGCTGCGCCCGGACGGCAGCCTGGACCGGCCGCGGCTCGGCGACATCGTCTTCGCCGACCCGGAGCTGCGCGCCAAGCTGAACGCGATCGTGCACCCGCTGGTCGGCGCCCGGATGACCGAGCTGGAGCGAGCCGCGGGGACGGCCGGGATCGTGGTCCACGACGTCCCGCTGATCACCGAGAACGGGCTGGCCAGCACCTACGACATCGTCGTGGTGGTGGACGCGCCGCGGCGGGTGCAGGCCGACCGGCTGGTCAGGCACCGCGGGATGACCCGCGAGCAGGCGACGGCCCGGATCGCCGCGCAGGCAACGCGGAAGCAGCGGCTGGCGATCGCCGGCATCGTCGATCGACAACTCCGGCTCGCTGGCCGAGCTCGACCGCCAGGTCGGCGAGCTGTGGGCCGAGCTGCGGCGGATGGCGCAGCCCGGCCAGCGACTGACCGGCGCCGCCAGTGCCCGTTAAATAAGCCGATGGCTGTGACATCACGGGATCGGTGCCGGTGATTGATTCACGGGTTGTCGGCGGCGGTGCCGCGGCGCTGGCCGGCTAGGCCGGGCGATGCTGTCCGAGCCGGAATCTACAGTGGGGACGTGGGTAACCGAGATGACCGTCCGCCGCTGTTATAGCCGGCGTGACCTGCGCAGCCGTGACCAGCGAGTGGCCTGCCGCCGCGGGCGGCCAGACGGGGAGATCGCCATGCGCCCGGTAACCGACCTGCAGCGCCGGGTCGCGCCGTTCGAGGTCATCACCGACATGACGCCGGCCGGCGACCAGCCGGCCGCGATCGCCGAGATGGAGCAGCGGGTCCGGGCGGGCGAGAAGGACACCGTGCTGCTCGGCGCGACCGGCACCGGCAAGACGGCGACCATCGCGTGGCTGGCCGAGCGGCTGCAGCGGCCGACGCTGGTCATGCTGCCGAACAAGACGCTGGCCGCGCAGTTCGCCAACGAGCTGCGCGAGATGCTGCCGAACAACGCGGTCGAGTACTTCGTCTCCTACTACGACTACTACCAGCCGGAGGCGTACGTCCCGCAGACCGACACCTACATCGAGAAGGACTCCTCGATCAACGACGAGGTCGAGCGGCTCCGGCACTCGGCGACGAACTCGCTGCTCACCCGCCGGGACACGATCGTGGTGGCGTCGGTGTCGTGCATCTACGGCCTCGGCACGCCGCAGGAGTACGTGGACCGCATGCTCCGGCTCCGGGTCGGCGGCACGATCGACCGCGACGCGCTGCTCCGCAAGCTCGTCGGCATGCAGTACGCGCGCAACGACCTGGCCTTCACCCGCGGCACGTTCCGGGTGCGCGGCGACACCATCGAGATCATCCCGGTGTACGAGGAGCTCGCCGTCCGGATCGAGATGTTCGGCGACGAGATCGAGCGGCTGATGACGCTGCACCCGCTGACCGGCGAGGTGATGAGCGAGGACGACGAGCTGTACGTCTTCCCCGCCTCGCACTACGTGGCCGGGCCGGAGCGGATGGAGCGGGCGATCGCCGGCATCGAGGCCGAGCTGGCGGACCGGCTGGCCGAGCTGGAGCGGTCCGGCAAGCTGCTCGAGGCGCAGCGGCTGCGCATGCGCACCACGTACGACATCGAGATGCTCCGCCAGATCGGCAGCTGCTCGGGCATCGAGAACTACTCGCGGCACATCGACGGCCGCGCGGCCGGCTCGCCGCCGAACACCCTGCTCGACTACTTCCCCGAGGACTTCCTGCTGGTGATCGACGAGTCGCACGGCACGGTGCCGCAGATCGGCGCCATGTACGAGGGCGACGTGTCCCGCAAGCGGGTGCTGGTCGAGCACGGCTTCCGGCTGCCGAGCGCGATCGACAACCGGCCGCTGACCTGGGAGGAGTTCGGCGACCGGATCGGCCAGACGGTGTACATGTCGGCCACCCCCGGCCCGTACGAGCTGCAGCGGGTCGGCGGCGACGTGGTCGAGCAGGTCATCCGCCCGACCGGGCTGGTCGACCCGGAGGTGATCGTCAAGCCGACCAAGGGCCAGATCGACGACCTGGTGCACGAGATCTGCGAGCGGGCCGAGCGCAACGAGCGGGTGCTGGTCACCACGCTGACCAAGAAGATGTCCGAGGACCTCACCGACTACCTGCTCGAGGGCGGCATCCGGGCCCGGTACCTGCACAGCGAGGTCGACACGCTGCGCCGGGTCGAGCTGCTGCGCGAGCTGCGGCTCGGCGAGTACGACGTGCTGGTCGGCATCAACCTGCTGCGCGAGGGCCTCGACCTGCCCGAGGTGTCGCTGGTGTCGATCCTGGACGCGGACAAGGAGGGCTTCCTGCGGTCCGGGACGTCGCTGATCCAGACGATCGGCCGGGCCGCCCGGAACGTGTCCGGCCAGGTGCACATGTACGCGGACAAGATCACGCCGTCCATGCAGCGGGCCATCGACGAGACCAACCGGCGGCGGGACAAGCAGGTCGCCTACAACGCCGAGCGCGGCCTCGACCCGCAGCCGCTGCGCAAGCGGATCGCCGACATCCTCGACCAGCTCGCCCGCGAGGACGCCGACACCGAGAAGCTGATCGGCGGCTCCGGCCGGCAGCAGAGCCGCGGCAAGGCGCCGGTGCCCGGCCTGTCGTCGCGGGCCAGGACTGGCGGCCGGATGGCCGCGGCCGGCGAGGCCGCGGCGCGGCCGGCGGCGGCCCGCCCCGCGAGGATCTGGTCGCGCTGATCACCGGCTGACCGAGCAGATGCACACCGCGGCGGCGGAGCTGCAGTTCGAGATCGCGGCCCGGCTCCGGGACGAGATCAGGGAGCTGAAGAAGGAACTGCGCGGCATGCAGGCCGCCGGCGTCTGACCAGCCGCTCCCCGTCCCGCGCCGGTCCTCGTCCCGCGCTAGCCCATGATCTTGGTGCTTTTTGCGGCCGCGAGCACTCGCAACGCTCCAAGATCATGGAATCGGGACGGAGCGGCGCCGGGAAACGTGGCGGGCGCGGCCAGGCGCGAGGTCAGCTGACTGAGCGCAAGTCATCTGGCCTGGCGGGAACCGGCAGTGGCCGCGGGGCGTCCAAGCTGCAGTTGGGCAAGGCAGCATCGTCCACATTGGCCGGCCAGGCAACCCGGGGCCGGCCAGGGAGGCAGGCAGTCATGAAGACGTCGAAATCGCGCAGCGGCGCGGCCGGCGGGCGCGGGATCGCCCGTGTCGCCCTCCTCCTTGTCCCGCTTGCCCTGGCCGCCTGCGGGAGCGTGCCAGCCGGCGGCGGCAGCTCGGCCAGCCAGCCGGGCGCGGCAGGCACCCAGTCGCCGGACCACCGCGGTGCCGCTGAGCCTGTGCGGCGACCTGGGCGCGGTGAACCACCTGGTGGTGCAGCCGGACCGGCGTCCTCCCGCAGGTGCAGGACCAGCGGTTCACGTTCCCCGGCATCGTCACGGTCACGTCCGGGCCAGCGGCCAGGTCGGTGGCGACCGCGCTGTGCGCGCTGCCGAGGCAGCCGGCCGGGATCACCAACTGCCCGGCCGACTTCGGCCTCGGCTACCAGCTGAGGTTCGCCGCAGGCAAGTCATCACTTCCGCGTCGTCAAGCTTCAGGCGACCGGCTGCCAGGTTGTCTCCGGTGCCGGAAAGCCCCGCACGCATCGCGCACAATCCGGCATTCTGGGCCGTGCTGGGCAAGGCCATGCGGCTGCACGGCCCGTTCGTCCACCAGGCGTTCGTCGGCATCAATCCAGAGCCGGTGAGCGCGCTCGGGCTGCGCCCGGCTGGCCCTGGCCGGCAACTGCCCCGGCAGCCGCCGGCCAGGCCGGGCCGCCTGATCGGCCTGCGTCCGGGTAGCCAGGGCCGGGGCCGCGGCAGCCAGGCGGCGGGACGCAGCGGGACCTCATCGCCGGCCACGGGGAGCTGGCATGGCCTGGGTGATGTTCGACTACGGTGGCGTCATCTCCTGCGGGCCGTCGGAGCAGGACATGACGACGATCGCCGGGGCGGCCGGCGTAGCCGTCCGGCGCCTCGCCGGCGCCTACTGGCAGCCCCGGCCGGCCTACGACCGGGCCGAACTCGACGCGCGGGCCTACTGGCAGCAGGTAGGCGAGCTGGCCGGCCGGGGCCAGGCCTACGGCGACGCCCAGGTCGCTGAGCTTGTCCGGCTAGACATCGATTCCTGGCTGCACCTGCATGCCGGGACGGTGGAGCTGATCGAGGAACTGGCGGCGTCCGGGTACCGGCAGGCCATGCTGGCGGACGCGCCGGTCGAAACCGCCGCGGCGATTGCCGGCTGTCGGTCGCCAGGTACTTCGACCGCCTGATATTCAGCTGTGAGCTGAAATCCTCCAAGCCGGACGCTGCCTGCTTCGCGAGCGCCCTGGCCGGTCTGGGTGCCGACGCTGAGGACGTGATTTTCGTCGATGACCGGGCCGGTGACGTCGCGGCAGCAGCGGCGATCGGGTTCCGGTCGGTGCAGTTCACCAGCCCGGGTCAAGCCAGGGGAGTACTTGCCGAGTTGCTCTCTGTCACGAGAAGTAACCGCAGCGCCAGCTTAGTGACTTTAGGTAACCCGTCTCCGGGTGTCGGGGGGCGGCGCGGCATTACCGCGGCGTACTGTCGTAGATATGCTGGCGAGCCTCGTAGCTGCCATGGTGGCGGCATTGTGCTACGGAATCGCCGCGGTCATGCAGGCGATGGCAGTCCGCGCGGCGAGCCTGCGACCCGGGCACGCGCCCACCGGGGGCGGGTTGAGCGGCGTCGACCCCGGCCTCGTGGTGCGGATGCTGCATCAGTGGCGCTTCATCGCCAGTCTCGGCATTGACCTGATCGGGTTCCTGGCCCAGCTGGTCGCGCTGCGGCGGCTGCCGCTGTTCGCCGTGCAGGCGATGATCGCGGCCAACCTTGCGGTGACGGCTGTCTTCGCCGCCTGGCTGATGCACGTCATGCTGACCTGGCGGGAATGGCTGGCGGTCGCGGGCGTGGTGACCGGCGTCGGGCTGCTCGGCTCGTCGGCGGGCGCCGAGGGCGCGGCGCAGCCCGGGCCTGCCTTCCAGATGGCGCTGATCGTGACGGTGGCCGGCATCGCGCTGGCCGGCCTGGCTGCAGCCAGGCTGCCGAATCCGGCCAGGACGCCGGTGCTCGGCGCCGTCGCCGGGCTCGGCTACGCGGTGCTCGCGGTAGCCGCGCGGATCCTGCCCGGATTCTCGCCGCACCAGCTGATCCGCTCTCCGGCCAGCTATGCGCTCGCGGCGGCTGGGATCGTGTCGTTCATGCTCTACGCCGCGGCCCTGGAGGGCGGCAGCGTGACCGTCGCGACCGCGGCGGTGGTGCTCGCCGAGACGACGCCGCCGGCGATCGTCGGCGTTATCTTCCTCGGTGACAGCACCCGGCACGGCCTCACCGGCGTCGCCGCGCTCGGGTTCGGCATGGCCGTTGTCTGCGCGGTCATGCTGGCCAGGTTCGGCGAGGCGACTGAGGAGCAGCAGGTCGAGTCGGCGGCGGCACAGGTGCGGGCCGCCGGGCGTGATCCAAGCACCTCGACCGCCTGCTGACGTCCCCGGCACGCGAATCAGCGTCCGCGCGGCCCGGCGGCCCGCTCAGCTTGCTCCGCGGCCTGCTCAGCTTGCTCCGCCCCGGCGGCCCGAAGGTGGTGGATCGCGCGAGCGCACACCTTCGAAGGTGTGCGCTCGCGCGATCCACCACATTGGCGGACGCGCCCGGCCCGCGCCCGCTGGCGGCACTGGCTGGAAGTATGCGGGAGTTCATCCGCATTTATCCGTAGCATGTAGCGGGCGTCGTGTCGAAGCACGCCCCGGCCGGCCGGCATGCTGATATTCTGATGGTCCGTGGACCTGCGGAATCTACCCGCATCGCAACGACCACGGGAGCATTATTTGGCTGCGGCATCGTACGCATCACGGCCAGTTTCTACGAGACATCTCTTCGTCACCGGGGGCGTGGCTTCGAGTCTCGGCAAAGGCCTCACCGCCTCGAGCCTCGGACGCCTGCTGAAGCTGCGCGGGCTGCGGGTCAACATGCAGAAGCTTGACCCGTATCTCAACGTCGATCCCGGCACCATGAACCCGTTCCAGCACGGCGAGGTGTTCGTCACCGATGACGGCACCGAGACTGACCTGGATGTCGGGCATTATGAGCGGTTCCTCGACACCCAGCTTCGCGGCTCGGCGAACGTCACCACCGGGCAGATCTACTCGCACGTGATCGCCAAGGAGCGCCGCGGCGACTACCTGGGCGACACCGTCCAGGTGATCCCGCACATCACCAACGAGATCAAGGAGCGTATCGGCCAGATGGCCGGGCCTGACGTGGACGTGGTGATCACCGAGGTCGGCGGGACGGTCGGCGACATCGAGTCGCAGCCGTTCCTTGAGGCGATCCGGCAGATCCGGCACGAGATCGGCCGGGACCGGTGCTTCTTCCTGCACGTCTCCCTGCTGCCGTACATCGGGCCGTCCGGCGAGCTGAAGACCAAGCCGACCCAGCACTCGGTGGCCGCGCTGCGCAGCATCGGCATCCAGCCCGACGCGATCGTGTGCCGCTCGGACCGGCCGATCAGCGGCGGGCTGAAGCGCAAGATCAGCATGATGTGCGACGTGGACGAGGAAGCGGTGGTGTCGGCCGCGGACGCCCCGTCGATCTACGACATCCCGAAGGTCCTGCACTCCGAGGGGCTGGACGCGTACGTGGTGCGCAGGCTCGGCCTGCCGTTCCGCGACGTGGACTGGAGCGACTGGGATGACTTGCTGCGGCGGGTGCACCGGCCGGCCAGGTCGGTCACGATCGCGCTGGTCGGCAAGTACGTGGACCTGCCGGATGCGTACCTGTCACCGGCCGAGGCGCTGCGCGCTGGCGGGTTCGCCAACGACGCGCGCGTCAACATCCGGTGGGTGACCAGCGACGACTGCCAGACCGACGAGGGTGCGGCCCGCCAGCTCGACGGGGCAGACGGGGTGCTCGTGCCTGGCGGGTTCGGGGTGCGCGGCATCGAGGGAAAGATCGGGGCCGTCCGATATGCCAGGACGCAGGGCATCCCGCTGCTCGGGCTCTGCCTCGGCTTGCAGTGCATGGCCATCGAGGTGGGCAGGGACCTGGCCGGGCTGGACGGGGCAAACAGCGCGGAGTTCGATCCGGAGACCCCGTTTCCAGTGATCGCGACAATGGCCGACCAGGAAGATGTGGTGGCGGGCGAGCGGGACATGGGCGGCACCATGCGGCTCGGCCTCTACCCGGCCCTGCTGGCCGAGGGCAGCCTGGTGCGCGAGCTTTACGGGACCGACCTGGTACAGGAACGGCACCGGCACCGGTACGAAGTCAACAACGCCTACCGGGAGATCCTGGAGCAGGCCGGGCTGTCCTGCTCCGGCCTGTCGCCCGACGGCCGGCTGGTGGAATTCGTCGAGCTGCCGCGCAGCGTGCACCCGTACTTCGTGGCCACCCAGGCCCATCCCGAGTTCCTGTCCCGGCCGGACCGCCCGCATCCGCTGTTCAGCGGGCTTGTGGCCGCGGCGCTCGCGCGTTCCCGGCTGGTGGCCGCCGCCGACTCGGCTGGCGGCACGGCGGGCCGGAGGGCGGCAGCGAGCGCGTAGCGGTGGTCGCAACGGTGAACGCGCGGCAGCGAGCGTGGCGATGATCGCGCGGCTGCGGCCGGCAGCGACCGCCGCGAGCGCGTGGCGGTCACGCCGGCTGCCGCCGCCGGGGCAAGATGGGCACAGGCGGACCGAGTGCCGCATCGAGATTCATGAGGCAGGAGTGCCAGACGTGAGCGAGGCTGCCGGAACGGCCGGGATCCGGGATATCGCCGAGCGCTGGCCAGTCGTCTCGTCGGCCGAGATCGCCCGCGGCGCCCTGGTCAGGGTGCGCACGGACGCGGTCAGGATGCCCGGCGGCGACGTCACCGGGCGGGAGGTGGTCGAGCACCCGGGCGCGGTAGCGATCCTGGCGATGGACGACTCCAGCCAGGTGCTGATGATCCGGCAGTACCGGCATCCGGTCGGCCGCGCTGCTCTGGGAGATCCCGGCAGGCCTGCGGGACGTGCCGGGGGAGCCGCTGGTGGAGACGGCCAAGCGGGAGCTGCTGGAGGAGACCGGCCACCGGGCGGCAGACTGGCTGGTGCTTGCCGACGTGTTCACCTCGCCAGGGTTCAGCACCGAACGGCTCCGGATCTACCTCGCCAGGGGCATAACCCGGGTGCCGGAGCAGCAGCGGGACTACGTGCCGGAGCACGAGGAGGCGCACCTGGTAGTCGCCTGGGTGCCGCTCCGGCAGGCGATGCACGCGGTTTTGGCCGGTGACCTGCATAACGGAGTGGCTGCGGTGGGTATCTTGTCCGCGTATGCCGCCCGGGAAGACGGGTTCTCAGCACTTCGGCGCGCGGATGCGCCTGAGCGCTGACTGGCAGCCGCGATATGTGCTCGGAGGGGACTCGCCCGGCAAAGAGGCCGGGCAGCCCTGCGCGGGAAGGGAACTGGGAGCCATGAAGGTCGGCGTTCCGAAAGAGATCAAGAATCATGAGTACCGGGTCGCGATCACGCCGGCCGGCGTGCACGAGCTAGTCCGCAGCGGCCATCAGGTCTACCTGGAACGAGGCGCTGGCACCGGGTCGGCCATCCCGGACCAGGACTTCATCACCGCCGGCGCGGAAATCCTGCCGACCGCCGACGACGTCTGGCAGGCCGGCGACCTGATACTCAAGGTGAAGGAGCCGGTCGCCGAGGAGTACCACCGGATGCGCGCGGGCCAGGTGCTCTTCACCTACCTGCACCTCGCCGCCTCCCGCCCCTGCACCGATGCGCTGCTCGACTCCGGGATCACCGCGATTGCCTACGAGACCGTCCAGCTGCCCGACGGCTCGCTGCCGCTGCTCGCCCCGATGTCCGAGGTGGCCGGCCGGATGGCGCCGCAGTGCGGCGCGCATCATCTGCAGCGCGACGGCGGCGGCCGCGGCGTGCTGATGGGCGGCGTGTCCGGCGTATACGCAGCCAAGGTGGTCGTGCTCGGGGCCGGCGTTTCCGGCATGAGCGCGGCAGCGATCGCGCTCGGCATGCAGGCCGAGGTGCTACTGGTGGACAAGAATGTGGCCAGGCTGCGCCAGGCCGACGCGATCTATCAGGGACACTGCCAGACCGTGGCGTCGAACGCCTACGAGATCGAGAAGGCGGTGATCGACGCCGACCTGGTCATCGGCGCGGTGCTTGTGCCAGGCGCCAAGGCTCCGAAGCTGGTCTCCAACGAGCTCGTCAGCCGGATGAAGTCGGGATCCGTGCTGGTCGACATCTCCATCGACCAGGGCGGCTGCTTCGAGGACTCGCATCCGACGACGCACGCGGAGCCGACCTACCGGGTGCACGACTCGGTGTTCTACTGCGTGGCGAACATGCCCGGCGCGGTGCCGCACACCTCGACGTACGCGCTCACGAACGTCACCCTGCCGTACGTCGTAGAGATCGCGAACAACGGCTGGCAGGCCGCGCTGGCCGCCGACCCGGCTTTCGCTCTCGGCCTGAACACCCACGCCGGCGCCATCACCTGCCCGCCGGTCGCCGATGCGCACGGCCTGCCGTCGAAGGCGGTCAGCGAGGTGCTCAGCTGACCAGTGTCGCTGGCGCGATCCGCCGGTATCTCGATCACCTGCTGGTGGAGCGGGGCCTGGCCGCGCACACGCTGGAGGCCTACCGCCGAGACCTGGAGCGGTATGCGGCAGCGCTTGCCGCCCGGGGCACTACCGAGATCGGCGCGGTGACAACGCAGGACGTGGCGGCGTTCCTGGCCGGGCTGCGCGCGGGTGACGCCGATCACCAGCCGCTCGCCGCCAGCTCGGCCGGCCGGGCCGTCGTGGCTGTCCGCGGGCTGCACGCGTTTGCCGCGGCGGAGGGGCTGGCGGCCGGTGACCCGGCCCGGCCGGTCCGTCCGCCGGTGCCGCCGCGCCGGCTGCCGAAGGCCATCTCGGTCGCGGATGTCGAGCGGCTGCTGCGCGCGGCCGGCGCGGGCGACGGTCCCGCGCCGCTCAGGGACCGGGCCCTGCTCGAGCTGCTTTACGGCACCGGGGCCAGGATCTCCGAAGCCGTCGGCCTGGACGTGGATGACCTGGAACTGGTAGCCGCCGACCTGCGGGTGCCGGCCACGGTCCGGCTGGCCGGGAAGGGCGGCAGGCAGCGGGTCGTGCCGGTCGGCAGCTACGCAAGAGCCGCGCTGGAGGCCTACCTGGTACGGGCCAGGCCCACCTTCGCGGCATCAGCCCGGCTGGCCTCGGCGAGCCCGGCCGTCTTCCTGAACGCCCGCGGCGGCCGCCTGACCAGGCAGGGTGCCTGGGCAGTACTGCGGGCCGCGGCCGCGAGGGCGGGCCTGGCCGAGGTTTCGCCGCACACGCTGCGCCACTCGTTCGCCACGCACCTGCTGGACGGCGGCGCGGACGTCCGGGTAGTGCAGGAACTGCTCGGGCATGCCTCGGTCACCACGACGCAGATTTACACCCTGGTCACGGTGGACAAGCTGCGCGAGGTCTATGCCGCCGCGCACCCAAGGGCGCTCGGCTGACCGGCGGTCCGCGCTGACCGGCGGTCCGGGGCTGATCAGGGCCGCAAGCCCATTTCCCCGCAAACGGTGAGTCGGCTTGCCGCGACCGGCGAGGAAGCCCTAGAGTCCGGGCATTGGCCGCATTGCGTGCGGCTGCCGGGGAGGTGCAGCAGCTGTGGCAGCATCCCGAGCGATGGAATACAAGCCTGGCGCGCTTGGGCCCACCGGTCGGCCCCTACCAGTGTTCCCTGACCCAGAGCCGCTCCATGTGCACGGACCGGCCCGGGTCGTGGCCGTCTGCAATCAGAAGGGCGGGGTGGGCAAGACCACTACGACCATCAGCCTCGGCGCCGCCCTCGCCGAGCGGGGCCGCCGGGTGCTGCTCGTGGACTTCGACCCGCAGGGCGCGCTTTCCGTAGGCCTCGGCTTCCAGCCGCACGAACTCGACGCGACCGTTTACAACCTGCTGATGGAACGCGGGGTCACCGCCCGCGACGTGGTGTTCAAGACCAACGTCGACGGCATGGACCTGCTGCCGAGCAACATCGACCTGTCCGGGGCCGAGGTGCAGCTCGTGCATGAGGTCGGGCGGGAGTTCGTGCTCGGCCGCGTACTCGAGCCGATTATCCCCGAGTACGACGTCATTATGATCGACTGCCAGCCGTCCCTCGGGCTGCTCACCGTCAACGCGCTGGCCTGCGCGGACGGCGTGATCGTGCCGCTGGAGTGCGAGTACTTCGCGCTCCGCGGAGTGGCCCTGCTGATGGAGACGATCGACAAGGTGTCCAGCAGGCTGAGCCCGAAGCTGACCCTGGACGGGCTGCTGGCCACGATGTACGACTCGCGCACGCTGCACACCCGTGAGGTGCTGGCCGGCGTCGTGAAGGGATTTGGCGACAAGGTCTACCACACGGTGATCAACCGCACCGTGCGATTCCCCGATGCGTCCGTCGCGGGAGAGCCCATCACTCGCTTCGACTCCATGTCTGCGGGGGCGAACTCCTACCGGGAGCTCGCCAAGGAGGTGCTGGCACGGTGGCAGCAGGCAGACCCCGCGGCTCACGGTCACGGCGGGTAAGCCTGCCAGGAGTCGCTGAACTGCTGCGCCCGGCCGTGCGCAGCCCGGCCGGGGACCCGGAGCGGCAGGCCAGCGGCCGGGAGCAGCACACTCAGAAGATCACCGTCTACCTGTCCAGCGGCGAGCTTATGGACCTGGAGCGGGCCCGGCTCTCCCTGCGCGGGTACGGGATCGCGGTGGACCGGGGCCGGATCGTGCGCGAGGCGCTGGCCGTGCTGCTGGCCGACCTTGCCGCCGAGGGAGACCGCAGCCTGGTAGCGCGGCGGCTGCGCGAGGAGGCATGACGGCTGGCCGGCATGAGGTACCGTCGTGTCCTCCGGGCGGCGCGGGCCGCCGCGGGCAGGCTGCGACGGGCTCTGAATGACCACCATGGAGATTGGCGAATCCACCGGCGCCCCGCAGGGTCAGGCCGGGGGCGGCTTCGAGGTGCACCTTGACGTCTTCGAGGGCCCCTTCGACCTGCTGCTCGCCCTCATCTCCAAGCACAAGCTGGATATCACCGAGATCGCGCTGTCCAGCGTCACCGATGAGTTCATCGCGCATATCCGGGCCCTGGCCGACGGCTGGGACCTGGACCAGGCCAGCTATTTCCTTGTCGTCGCCGCCACGCTGCTTGACCTCAAGGCGGCGCGGCTGCTGCCTGCGGGCGAGGTCGACGACGAGGAGGATCTGGCGCTGCTTGAGGCGCGGGACCTGCTGTTCGCGCGGCTGCTCCAGTACCGCGCGTACAAGGAGGTTGCGGCCGTGCTGGCCGGCCGGATGGCGGTGCAGGCACGCAGGTTCCCGCGGCGCGTGCCGATGGAGCCGCGCTTCGCCGACCTGCTGCCGGAGGTGCTGCTCGGCCTGGGCCCGGCCGAGTTCGCCGCGATCGCCGGCCGCACGCTTGCCCCGAAGAAGTCGCCGGTAGTCTCGACCGAGCACCTGCACATGCCGCAGACGAGCGTGCGGGAGCAGGCTGAGATACTGGCCGGGCGGCTGCGGGAGCTGCGCCGGGCCACGTTCCGCCGCCTCATCTCGGACTGCGCCGGAACCTACGAGGTGGTGGCCCGCTTTCTCGCCGTGCTTGACCTCTTCAGGGACGGCCGGGTCACCCTCGACCAGCTCACGCCGCTCGGCGAGCTCTACGTGAGCTGGACCGCGGCCGGCGACGCCGGCCCGGCGACGGGTACGGCTGGGACCGATGGAGCAGCGGCCGGAGGAACTGCGACCGACGGGGCAGCGGCAACGGACATGGCAACGGAAGGCGGCGGGTAGGCATGCACCCTAATTTCTTCCCCCGTCCCCGCGATCGTGACGACGGCCGGCCGGCCGGGGCGGCAGAGGGTGATCTCCCGCTGGCCGCGGGCTGGGCGGACGACCGCTGGGCAGACGGCCTGGGGCATGCCGATCAGGCGGAAGCCGTCCGGCAGGACGCCGGCCGCGGCGATGCCGGGCCGGACATTGCGGGCCGGCCGGATGCGGGCCGGCCGGATGCGGGCCAGGGGGATGCCGGTCAGCCTGCCACTGGCCTGCGCAGCAGCCTGGAGGCGATCATGCTGGTCGCTGATGAGCCGGTGCCCGAGGTGCTCATCGCCCAGGTGCTCGAGCTCCCCCGCGAGGAGATCGCGGCCGAGCTGAGCCAGCTGGCCGCCTCCTATGCGGCCGAAGGCAGGGGATTTGAGCTGCGCGAGGTGGCAGGCGGCTGGCGATACTACACTCGCGAGGAGTACGCGCCGGTCGTCGAGCGGTTCGTCAGCGACGGCCAGGAGATCAGGCTCACCCAGGCCGCGCTCGAGACGCTCTCGGTGGTCGCTTACCGCCAGCCGGTGAGCCGGGCACGGGTGTCCGCCGTCCGCGGGGTCAACTGCGATGGCGTGATGCGAACGCTTGTGCTCCGCGGGCTGGTCGAGGAGGCAGGCACGGATCAGGAAACCGGTGCGATCCTGTTCCGGACCACCGGATACTTCCTTGAGCGGCTCGGCCTGCCCAGCCTCGATGAGCTGCCGGAGCTTGCTCCCTTCCTGCCTGACGATCTTGATGACTCGGAGGACTCAGGTCATGCGTCCGCCGCGTCGTGACCGGCGGCCCGGCAGCGCGGCCGCTAGCCGTGCAGCTGGCGGCGGCGGTGGCGGTGGCGGCCGTGCGGGCGGCGGTACCGGCAGCCGCGGCAGCCAGCCAGCTCGCCCACGGCCAGCGGCGGCGGGCAGCGCAGGCGATGACCTGGCCGGACCCGAGGACGAGCGGGACACGCTGACCGACGTCCCCGGCGGCGTGCGGCTGCAGAAGGTGCTGGCCGCCGCCGGAGTCGGCAGCCGCAGGCGGTGCGAGGAGATGATCGGCGAAGGCCGGGTCGAGGTGGACGGCGAGATCGTCCGCAGGTTCGGGGCGAGGGTCGACCCGCAGCGGCAGATCATCAGGGTGGACGGCCGGCGCATTCCGGCCAGCGAGGACCTGGTCTATCTCGCGCTGAACAAGCCCGTCGGCGTGCTCACCACGATGTCAGACGGCCGGGGCAGGCCCACCATCGCCGACTTCCTCGGCGACCGCGGCGAGCGGCTGTTCCACGTGGGCAGGCTCGACTACGACACCGAGGGCCTGATGCTCTTGATGAACGACGGCGAGCTGGCGCACCGCCTCGCGCATCCCAGCTACGGCGTGCTCAAGACCTATCTCGCGGACGTGGCCGGACCGCTGCCCAGGGACCTCGGCCGTCAGCTTGTCACCGGGATCGAGCTTGACGACGGGGTCGCCAGCGCGGACCGGTTCCGCGTCGTGGAGCGGGCCGGGTCCCGGGCGCTGGTGGAGATCACCCTGCACGAGGGCCGGAAGCACATCGTGCGGCGGATGCTCGCCGGGGCCGGGCACCCGGTCAGCCGGCTCGTCCGGACCCAGGTCGGCCCGATCTCGCTCGGCTCGCTCCGGCCGGGCACCACCCGCAGGCTCAGCACCAGGGAAATCGGTGAACTGTACGCGGCGGTAGGTCTATAGCCTGGCAGCACGTGCGTGAGCATGCGAGCAAGGAGGATTCTGGTGGCGGTCAGGGCTATCCGCGGCGCGATCCAGCTGGACGCGAACGAGCGCGCGGCGGTCCTCGAAGGTACCTCGGAGCTAGTGACAGAGGTGATGAACAGGAACCGGCTGAGCCCGGCGGACGTGATCAGCGTCGTGTTCACCGCCACGCACGACCTGAATGCCGAGTTCCCCGCGCTCGCCGCCCGCAAGCTGGGCTTCCAGGACGTGCCGCTGCTGTGCGCGACCGAGATGGACGTGCCAGGATCGATGCCGCTGGTGGTGCGGCTGATGATGCACGTCGAAACGGATCAGCCCCGGTCGGCGGTGCAGCACGTCTACCTGCGCGGTGCCAGCGCGCTCCGGCTGGACATCGCGCAATGACCCGAACGGCGGGATCGCCCGGCTGCCCGCAGCGCCTGGTGGTGATCGGGACCGGCCTGATCGGCACCTCGGTGGCGCTGGCCGCACGCGCCAGCGGCGCGGCCGTCTGGCTGGCTGATAACGATCCGGCGGCGGCGCGCTTCGCGGCGGGCCTGGGCGCGGGCGATGAACTGCCGCCGGCCGGGCCACCCGGCGGGCCGGCCGATCTCGCCCTGCTCGCCATGCCGCCGGCCGCCGTCGCCGCCGCGCTGGCCGCCGCGCAAGCCCGCGGCCTGGCGCGCTGCTATACCGACGTCGCCAGCGTGAAGGAGCTGCCGCTGGCTGGGGCCCGCGCGCGCGGCTGTGACCTGGCCACGTTCGTGCCCGGGCATCCGCTTGCCGGACGGGAGCGGTCGGGCCCGGCGGCGGCGCGCGCCGACCTTTTCCTCGGCCGTCCCTGGGCGATCTGCCCGGCACCGGAGACCTCGGCCGAGGCGATCGCCGTGGTGACCGCGCTGGCCACTGCCTGCGGCGCGCAGCCGGCCCGGATGGCAGCCGCCGACCATGATCGCTGGGTCGCGCTGGTCTCGCATGTCCCGCACCTGGTATCGGCGGCGATGGCGGCCCGGCTGGAGCGGGCAGCCGACGATGCGCTGGCCCTGGCCGGCCAGGGCCTGCGGGACGTGACCAGGATCGCGGCGGGTGACACCGGGCTGTGGACGCAGATCCTGGCCGCCAACGCCGCGCACGCCGCCGAGCTGCTGCCGGCGATCGCCGATGATCTCGAAGCCGCGGCCGCGGCACTCGCCGAGGCTGCCGAAGGCGATGACACATCCCTGAAGCGCCTCGGCGACCTGCTGGAACGCGGCAGGGCCGGGGTGGCGAGAATCCCGGGCAAGCAGGGCGGCCCGGCGCCCGCCTACGCCGTGGTCCAGGTCGTCATCGGCGACCAGCCCGGCGAGCTGGCCAGGGTCTTCAATGCGGCAGGTGACGCGGGGATCAACATCGAGGACGTGCGGATCGAGCACTCACCGGGACTCCCGGCAGGCGTGCTTGAGCTATCAGTCAGCCCGGAGGCCGCCGGCCAGCTCATCGAGGCGCTTGCGGCCGGAGGCTGGCCAGTTCGCCGGTAACATCGCCTGCGTGACCAATTCGGCTGAACCTGGCCAGCGCCCAGGACTCGTTATCGCCGTAGACGGCCCGGCAGGATCTGGCAAGTCAAGCGCGGCGCGCGAGGTGGCGCGCCGCGCTCGGCCTGCGCTATCTGGACACTGGGGCCATGTACCGCGCGCTGACCTGGTGGCTGCTGGACCGCCACGTCGACATAACCAGCCCGGCCGCAGTAACGGCGGACATCCGGCGCGCGGTGATCGAGGTAGGCACCGACCCGGATGCGGCGGAGATCCGGGTGGACGGGGCTGACGTCGCTGGCCCGATCCGCACCCGGGAGGTATCCAACGCGGTCAGCGCCGTAGCCGCCATACCGGAGGTCCGGACGCATCTCATCGCGATGCAGCGGCAGATCATCACCGGCGCCGTCGCGGCCGGGGAGGGAATCGTGGCCGAGGGCCGTGATATCGGCTCGGTCGTCGCGCCGGACGCCCCGGTCAAGGTCTTCCTGACGGCCAGCGAGACTGCCCGGGCGCAGGCGGCGCAGCGCCGATCTGGCCGCGGACCCGGCCGTCACGGTAGCCCTGACCCGGGCCGAGCAGGCTCGCCGCGACCGCAAGGACGCACGGCAGATGACCAAGGCAGCCGATGCAGTCGAGATCGACTCGACTGGTCTCGGGCTGGACGAGGTCGTGCAGGAGATCGTCTCGCTGGCGATGAGCCGGGCGGCGGGCGCCGTATGGACGACCTGACCGGGCCGGACGGGCCGGGTGGCCTGGACGCGACGGGAGCCCAGCGGGGGCCGGACAGCCTGGACGGCCTGGACGGCCCGGCGCCCGTGGTTGCCGTGGTCGGCCGCCCGAACGTCGGCAAGTCCACGCTGGTAAATCGCATCCTCGGCAGCCGCCAGGCGGTCGTGGAGGACACCCCGGGAGTGACCAGGGACCGGGTCGCCTACGACGCCACCTGGCGCGGCCGCGCGTTCACGCTGGTGGACACCGGCGGCTGGGAGCCCGCGGTGGAAGGCTCCCCGGCGCTGGCGGCCCGGGTCGCCGCGCAGGCGCGCGTCGCCGTGGATGCCGCCGACGCCGTCCTGTTCGTGGTGGACGCGGTCGTCGGCGTGACCGACGCCGACGCCGCAGTCGCCGCCGTGCTGCGTCGATCCCGCAAGCCGGTCGTGCTCGCGGCCAACAAGGTCGACGACGCGCCGGGCGAGCCCGCCGCCACCTCGCTCTGGTCGCTCGGCCTCGGCGAGCCGTGCCCCGTCAGCGCGCTGCACGGGCGCGGCAGCGGAGACCTGCTCGACCTGATCCTGGACGCGCTCCCGGCCACCCCGATGGAGCCCTTCGGCGACGAGGGCGGCCCGCGGCGGGTGGCGCTCATCGGCCGTCCGAACGTCGGCAAGTCAAGCCTGCTGAACAAGCTGGCCGGCGCACGAGCGGGTGCTGGTCGACGCGGTGGCCGGTACCACCAGGGATCCGGTGGACGAGCTCATTGAGCTTGGCGGCTCGGTCTGGCGGTTCGTCGACACGGCCGGGATCCGCCGCCGGGTGCGCGAGACCCAGGGCGCCGACTATTTCGCCGCCCTGCGGACCGAGCGGGCGCTGGAGCGGGCCGAGGTCGCGGTCGTGCTGGTGGACGCGAGCGAGCCGCTCGCTGAGCAGGATCTGCGGATCGTCTCGATGGTGATCGAGTCGGGCCGGGCGCTGGTGATCGCCTACAACAAGTGGGATCTCGTCGACGAGGACCGCAGGAACTTCCTGGACAAGGAGATCGACCGGCAGCTGTACACCGCGCGGTGGGCACCGCGGGTGAACATCTCGGCCGCCACTGGCTGGCACGTCGACCGGCTCGTCCCGGCGCTGGAGCATGCCCTGGACGGCTGGGAGACCCGGGTGCCGACGGGCAGGCTGAACGGCTGGCTATCCGCGCTGGTGGCGGCGACGCCGCCGCCGGTGCGCGGCGGGAAGCAGCCGAAGATCCTCTTTGCCACCCAGGCGGGCGTGCGGCCGCCGCATTTCGTGCTGTTCACGTCGGGCTTCCTGCAGGCCGGGTACCGCCGGTTCATCGAGCGCAGGCTCCGCGAGGAGTTCGGCTTCACGGGCAGCCCGGTGCAGGTGACGATGCGGCTGCGGGAGAAGCGGGCGGGCGCCGGCCAGGGCCGCCGGGCGAGCTCGCCCAGGCGCTCCTAGCCAGTCAGGCTCAGCCGCGCGGCCGCAGGCCGGTGCCGCGCCGCCGGGACCGGCCAGGCTCAGCCCGGCGCCGCTGCGCTCAGCCAGAACCACACCGTGGTGCCGGTCTCGTCACGGACGTAGCCCCACTGGTCGGCCAGTGCCTGCACCAGGTATAGGCCGTGCCCGTCCGAGGCGTAGACGTCGTCCTTCACCACCGGCGTGTTGAGGTCAGAGCCGTTGTCGGCGACCTCGATCCGTAACCCGCCGCTGATCTCGGTGACGACGAGCACGACCGTCCCGCCCGCCCACCGGGAATCGCTGTGCACCACCGCGTTGGTCACGATCTCCGAAGTCAGCAGTACGGCCACGTCGGCGGCGGGGTTGTCCGGCCCCGACGGCCTTGCTAACGAACGACCTGGCTTCCGACACGTGCTCCGCACGGCCCGGAATGGTCAGGCTGGCTAAGACATTGGCGCCGGTCATCATGGCCAGGTCCGCGGTCGCGTCGCTGGCATCTGCGGCCAAGATCGCCATCTCTGGTCCGCTCCCTCCCCGGATCTGCAAACCGGAAAACGGCGAGCACCGCAGTCGGCGGCTTGTGCTGCCGGCGCTCCAGCAGTGGCTCAGTGCTCGGATTCATAATGGTCTTGGGAGTGCACGGGACGCAAGTGCGTGGAACAAATATCGGGGGACGAAATCTCAAGTGGGATCTCATAACGCCACCGTTTCTCCTGTATGGTGATCCTCAAGTCCAGGTCAGCACGATGGTCACGGTCCGTTCCCGGAGTCGTGCCTGCCGTGCCCTGCCCCCACCTGGGGAGGCGAGATGACAGTGTCGATCGGCCCGACCGTCCGTCGGCGCCGTCTGGGCACCGAGTTACGGCGACTGCGCGAGGCGCATTCCATCAAGCTGGAAGAGGTCGCCGACAAGCTGGGCGTGGCCGCGTCCACCCTGTCGCGCATCGAGACCGGCAAGGCGCCCACCAGGTCGGCTTACCTGACCGCGATGCTGGAGATGTACGGTGTCGATGATCCCGGCCAGCGCCAGGTCCTCGTCGACATGGCCAGGGAGGGTCACCGCAAGGGCTGGTGGGCGGCGTACGAGGACGTGCTGCCCACCGGGTTCGGCATCTACGTCGGGCTGGAGGCCGAGGCATCCTCGCTGCGCGCCTTCGAGTCCGTGGTGGTGCACGGCCTGCTGCAGACCGAGGAGTACGCCCGCGCGGTGATGACGACGGTCCGCCGGAAGCTGGCGGCGGAGGAGATCGAGCGGCAGGTAACCCTGCGCATGCAGCGGCAGGAGGCGCTGATGCGGCCGGATCCGCTGGAGCTGTGGCTGATCCTGGACGAGTCGGTGCTGCGCCGGGCGATCGGCGGGCCGCGAGCTGATGCGCAACCAGCTCTGCACCTGGCGGACGCCAGCCAGTGGCCCAACGTGACGCTCCAGGTACTGCCGTTCGCCAGCGGCCCGCACCCGTTCCTGAACGGGCCGTTCTGCCTGCTGGAGTTTCCCGAGCGCTACGACCCCGACGTGGTGTATACGGAGGGCGTCGCCGGAAACGCCTACCTGGAGCGGGACAAGGACGTGCGCGCCTGCGCAGAGGGCTTTGACCTGCTCCGGGCGGCGGCGCTTTCGCCAGCTAATTCGACCGATCTGATCAGCACATTGGCCAAGTCAAGTCAAATGATCAACAGAGAGGAAAGTCGGATGACTCCCGACCTCACCGGTGCCCGCTGGATCAAGAGCCGGGCATGCAGCGCTGAGGGATGCGTGGAAGTCGCGCACCTGCCAGGTGGCCATGTTGCGCTCCGTGATTCCAAGGACGCAGGCAAGGCCGCGCACATCTTCGACAGCGGCGAGTGGGACGCCTTTATCTCCGGCGTCAAGAACGGCGAATTCGACTTGCCTGTCGGGTAGCAGCCCGGCGAGAAGCCACTTGCTGGTTAGGCAGTCAGCTGGCAAGAAGCCGACGGCCTCCCTGCGCCGCAGGCGAGCGGCTCAGGGAGGCCGTTCCGTGCTGGTCAGGCCCTGGCCGGCGGCCCGAACTCGCCGTCCCAGGCACCGCCGAGGAACGCGTCCCACTCCGGGCGCGTGAAGACAAGGGCCGGGCCGTCCGGATGCCGGGAGTTGCGCAGGGCAACCTTGCCCCCGGCCAGGAACGCCACCTCGACGCAGTTCCCCCCGGTCGGGCCGCTCCGGCGGCTCTTTGTCCAGGTGACACCGGCCAGCGCGCTCGCGGGCATGCCGTTGCGGATGCTGCTCATCGGGAACCCTCCATATCCTCGAGCATTGCGAGAATGATCTCCTTGGATTCGTTCGGCGTGGCGCTGACCGCGCTGAGCCGGTCCATGGCCGCCGTGTAGCGTTCCACGTCAGTCGCCTTGTCCAGGTACATGGCGCTCGTCAGGTGCTCGACGTAAACGACGTCCGGCAGGTCCGGCGTGGCGAACTGCAGGATGCTGAAGCTGGCAGGCGCGGCGTGGGCGCCGTCCGGGTAGGGCGTCAGCTGCAAGGTGAAGGCGGGCCGGTCGCAGATGTCCCGCAGGTACTCAAGCTGAGCGCGCATCAGGGCCGGGCTGCCCACCGGGCGGCGCAGCGCCACCTCGTCGATGATGGCCGTCAGCCGCAGCCCGCCGCTGCTGAACCGGCGCTGGCGCTCCTTGCGCAGGTACACGAGGCGCTCGGTTTCCTCTATCGAGAATTCACCGAGCGCGATCACGGCGGCAGCGTAATCCTCGGTCTGCAGCAGGCCGGGCACGAACTGCATGTCGTAGCTGCGGATTGACTCGGCCGATTCTTCCAGTCCGATATAGGCCTGGAACCAGCTCGGCAGGACGTCCTGATAGGAGTGCCACCAGCCTGGCTGGTTGGCCTGGCTGGCCAGCGAGAGCATCTGCTCCCGCTCGCCCGGGTCCGTGATCCCGTACAGGCTGAGCAGGTCAGCGATGTCGACTTCGCGGACGGAATTCCGGCCGAGCTCAATACGGCTGATCTTGGACTCGGAACCCCTGATCGCGCGGGCAGCCTCCTGCGCGGTAATGCCCCGTGCCTCGCGAAGACGGCGCAACTGGGTGCCGAGCAGGATGCGGAGAACTGTAGGTCCGCCTGCCCCATCTGCCATGACTCGCGCTCCCTCCTCAGCGGCCCGCCGGTCCGACGTGATCAGCGTGCCAGGCCACGAACAACCGCACTGTGGAAACGAGCTTACCTGCGCCTTTCATACGGATATCAGAAGCAATTGCGTAATGGACATGTTCAGTCCTGTTGCTCACTTCATGATATCGCATATGCGATTTCGGGCTAGACCTTAGACTTGCAAACGTTTTGAGATCTTGGCCAGCCGCGGCCGCCTGAGCTGCCCCTGGGTCTTGTGCGGGCCGCTGGACTCGCGTGACTACTGGTTCCAGTGCGACTGAAGGGGCTCGTGCAGCCGTTGGGCCAGGGCGGCCGGTCACCGTGCAGTCCGGCAGCCGGGCCTCGGTACGATCGGGCCTGGCAGGATCCGGAACAGGCGAAGGCAGGGCGATGCGCTACCGGTCACTGGGGAACTCAGGGCTGCTCGTATCCGTGGCGGGCCTCGGTTGCAACAACTTCGGCCGCAGGCTGGACGCGGACGCGACGCGCCTGGTCGTCGACGCGGCCATCGACGCCGGGATCACCCTGTTCGACACGGCAGACATGTACGGCAGCGGCGGATCCGAGGAGATACTCGGCGAGGTCCTGGCCGGGCGCCGTGACCAGGTGGTCCTGGCCACCAAGTTCGGGCACCAGGGCGCTGACATGGGCTACGGGCCGGCGGCCGGCGCCAAGGGCGGGCGCGGTTACATCCGCCGCGCCGTCGAGCACTCGCTGCGCCGGCTCCGGACCGACTACATCGACCTCTACCAGCTGCATACCCCGGACCCTGAGACGCCCATCGGGGAGACCCTGGCCGCACTCGGCGAGCTCGTCGCGGCCGGGATGGTCCGCTACATCGGGCACTCCAACTTCTCCGGCTGGCAGCTTGCCGAGGCCGCGGGCATCGCCCGTGAGCTGGGCACGACTCCGTTCGTCTCCGCGCAGAACCACTGGTCGCTGCTGGAACGTGCGGTGCAGGCGGAGGTGGTCCCGGCGGCCAGGCACTTCGGCCTCGGCGTGCTGCCTTACTTCCCGCTCGCCAACGGGCTGCTGACCGGCAAAGTCCGGCGCGGCCAGGACGTGCCAGCCGGCTCCAGGCTGGCTGGCCGGCCGGAGTACGTGACTGAGCAGAAGCTCAGCCGGGTGGAGGCGCTGATCGGGTGGGCAGAATCCCGCGGCGCCACCGTGCTCGAGGTGGCGGTCGGCGGGCTGGCCGCCCAGCCGGGGTGCACATCGGTGATCGCGGGCGCGACCTCGGCCGAGCAGGTCAAGGCGAACGCCGCGGCGGCCGACTGGGTCCCGTCGGCCGACGATCTGGCCGAGATCGACGCCATCGTGCCGCCACCCGGCTGACCGCCGCGTGGCCAGGCTGGCCGCCGCCCGCCTGACCGCCGCCCGCGTGACCGCCGTCCGGCTGGCCGCCGCCCGGCTGACCAGGATCGGGGCCCGCCGCCCTCACCGGCTCGTCGTGGCGATCTTGTACAGCGCCGCGACGCTGGCCAGAAACCGCGGCGAGTAGGACACGTCCGGTGAGTCGCCGCCCTGCTGGAACCCGCCGATCACGCCGATCACCGCCGGCCGCCCGGATGCCCGCCGAGGAGGCGCCAGGAACGGCCCGCCGCTTGTCCCGTCCGGGTAGCCATCGCAGTCGAACACCAGCTGGCGCGGGCCGAATGCCCGGGCCGGGGCCGCGCAGGTCACCGGCCGGCCCGCGCCGTCCGGATAGCCGATCACCGTGACCCGCTGCGGCGGCCAGCCGGTGCCGAGCCGCTCCGCGCCGGTCACCGTCTCTAGCTGGCCGCCCGCGCGGCCGGCCCGCAGGAAAGCCACGTCGTCGTCCGGGTCCTGCCGGGCAGACCAGGCGCGGTCGACGAAGACCGCGGTGACCGGCCAGCTGCCGTCGGGCGCCTTGCCGTCGTGGAAGCCCGGCACGAACACGATGCCGTCCGGCCCGCCGACCGGCCGGCCAGCCAGGCAGTGCGCGGCGGTGATCAGCAGGTTCCCTGGCTTGCTGTGCACCACGCTGGCCGTGCAGAAATGCTCGCCGAGACGCCCGTGCGAGCGGCTGAAGAGCGCGCCGACCGCCGGGGTGCCGCGAAAGGCCTGGCCCCGTGCCGATGCGGGCGGGCCCGACCGTGGCTGCCACCGCAGGACGCTGAGCCCGGTGCCGAGCCCGCCCGCCAGCCGTTCGGCGCTGTGGCCGACGGGCATGAGCAGGGCGGCACCGAGCACAGCCGCGGTGGCGGCGCTCGATGCCGCCACCGCAGGCAGGACCGCCCGGCGCAGCCACCCGCTGACATCCCGCGCGCCGTTGCGGCGCATCCGCACCCCCCGCCCGGCCACATCGCCACGTATCACCTCACAAAGTACGCAATTTACCTTCACCGGACACAATTGAGGTATTCGGCAGGCAGTCCATAGCCCGGGCTGCCCGGGCTGGCCAGCGCCGGCTAGTGGCATGATCGGTGCGATGAACTGACGCCGAGCAGCACGGAGGCACAGGGATGAGAGCCGCGCGCTACGACCGCTACGGCCCGGCCGCCGAGGTACTACGGGTCGAGGAGATCGAGCGGCCGGAGCCTGGCCCCGGCGAGGTCCGGGTGAAGCTGGCTGTCTCCGGCATCAACCCGACCGACTGGAAGTCCAGGGCGGGCGCGACGCCGAGGCCGATCGACGGGTTCCAGGTCCCGCATCACGACGGCGCCGGCGTGATCGACAAGGTAGGCGAGGGCGTCGACCCGGCCCGCGAAGGCGAGCGCGTCTGGCTCTGGATGGCCGCATCCGGCAGCCGGTGGGGGACAGCGGCGCAGTGGTCGGTCGTACCGCAGCGGCAGGCCGTCACCCTGCCCGATGGCGTCTCGGCCGAGTTCGGCGCGAGCCTCGGAGTGCCGGCCCTGACCGCGCACCACTGCCTGTTCGCGGACGGCCCGCTGGACGGCCAGACTGTTCTCGTCGCCGGCGGCGCGGGCGCGGTCGGCCACTTCGCCATCGAGCTGGCCAAGCACGCGGGCGCCCGGGTAATCACCACGGTCAGCGGCCCGCGGAAGGCCGAGCTTGCCGCCAAGGCCGGCGCCGATCACGTGGTCAACTACCGGGACGCCGACGCCGCGGACCAGATCCGGGCTCTCGGGCCGCCGGCGGACCGGGTGATCGAGCTGGCGCTCGGCGCGAACCTGGCACTGGACCTGGCCGTCACCAGGCCGCACGCGACCATCGTGACCTACGCCGCGGAGCCAGCCGACCCGGCCCTGCCGGTCCGGGCCTGCATGACGGCCAACCTGACGCTGCGGTTCGTGCTGCTCTACGGCGTGCCGCCCGCCGCCCTCAGCCAGGCCGCGGCCGGCATCAGCAGCGCGCTAGCCGACGGCGCGCTCACCGAGCTGCCGGTCACCAGGTTCGCCCTGGACGATGTCGCCGCTGCCCAGGAAGCCGTCGAGGCCGGAACCCCCGGCAAGGTGATCATCGACCTGCCCTAGCGCCGCCCCGGCAGCCCGGCCGCGTCAGCCGCCGTGCTTCAGCTACTCCAGGTAAAGCGGGCGCAGCGGCACTGATCTCGCGGCTGAGCGAATCGGCACCGTGCCGCCGGCCGGCCTGCCCTTACGGGCTGAGCCTGTGCAGGTCCCGCGGGAACAAGGTGGCCGACCGGATGTTGGCTGCGCCGGTCAGCCGTGCCGTCCACCGCTCCAGCCCGATCGCGAACCCGCCATGCGGCGGCATGCCGTGCGCGAAAACCTGCAGGTAGCCGGCGTACGGTCCGGGATCCTCGGCCCGCTCGGCCAGCGCGGCCAGGTAGTCCTCGTGCCGGTGCAGCCGCTGTCCGCCCGTGACCAGCTCCATGCCGCGGAACAGCAGGTCAAAACCGTTGGAGTAGCCCGGCCTGGCCGGGTCGGGGTAGGTGTAGAACGGCCGCTTGGCCATCGGGTAGCCGGTCACGTAAAGGAACTCCGAGCCGTGCTCGCGCAGCGCCCACTCCGACAGCCACCGCTCGTGCGCGGGCGCGAGGTCTGGCTCGCCGCGCGGGTCCTGCTCGGTATGCCGGGCGAGCAGTTCCTGCGCGTCGGCGAAGTGGATTTCCGGAATCCGCTCCGGCACCAACGGAAGTTTCAAGCCCATAAAATCCGCAGTGAAACGGGAGTTACGGTCCACTGCAGTCACCATTCCGGCAATCGCCTCCCGCAGGATCGCCATAACGTCGTGGTGGTCGGTGATGAAGCCAAGCTCGGCGTCCAGGCTGGTGTACTGCGCCAGGTGCCTGGCCGTGTCGTGCGGCTCGGCCCGGAAGACCGGGCCGACCTCGAAGACCCGCTCGAAAACGCCGACCATCGCCTGCTTGTAGAACTGCGGCGACTGGGCCAGGTACGCGGGCTTGCCGAAATAGTCGAGGCCGAACACGTTGGCGCCGGACTCGGTGGCCGACTCGACGATCTTGGGCGTGAAGATCTCGGTGAACCCGAGCTCGCCGAGTGCAGCGCGGAACCCGGCCGCGCTGGCCGCCGCGATCTCGAACGGCGCCCGCAGCAGCGGATGCCGCAGCGTCGTCGGCGCGCCGTCGAGTATCGCCGGCAGCGACGCGGTCACGGCGGGCCGGTACAGGTCGAACGGCGGCGCCTCGGCCGGGCCGGATAGCTCCGTGATCACCGGCCCGGTGATCTCGGCCCCGCCGGGTGCCTGCGGGCTGGCGGTGACCGTTCCCGCCACCTGGATGACCGTTTCCTCCGGCAGCGCGGCCGCTGCCTCGATCACCGCCGGATCGGTCAGCACGGCCTGGGCGATACCGGACCGGTCCCGGACGATCAGGAAGGTCATCGACTTGAGCTGGCGCTTGCGGTGCAGCCAGCCGGCGATCACCACTTGCTGGCCGGACTTTGCTGGCAGGTCAGCTGCCAGGGTTCGGGAGATCATCACCACTCCTCCGGGAGTTGCGCGACCCCTTGGGAGTGCGGGCGAGAAGGGAACTCGCGGTGCCACCGCACTTCGCCGCCGCCGCCCGTGGCCGGCCGGCTGCGGCCTCGTTCATGCCCGGTGACGGGGGCAAGCCGACGGGGCATTGGGTGACCGCACCGCGGCCGCCGTTCCTCCCCGCACTCGGGAGGGTCTTCGCCGCGGGCCCGCGAGGCCGCCGTCTCAGCTGCTGGCGGCTCTCTCCGGCTCGCAGGATCCCGGGCTACTCGGCTCCGTCTGCGCGTTGCCGTCCAGGATACCGGCTGCCGGGCCGATAGGCTGGTCCGCCGCGGCGATGATCTCCTTGCTGATCTCCCGCAACTCGGCCAGCTGCTCGGGGGTGAGCACGTCGATCAGCGAGCGGCGCACCTGGGCGACATGTCCGGGCGCGGCGGCGGCAAGCGCGGCAAATCCCTCGTCGGTGAGCTGGGCCACCTGGCCGCGGCGGTCGGTGGGGCAGTCCGCCCGCTGGATTCCAGCCGCGTTCCTCTAGCCGCGCGACGGCGTGCGACAGCCGGCTCTTGCTTGATGTCGAAGCCTCGGCGAGCTGGCTCATCCGCAGCGCCCGGCCCGGCGCCTCGGACAGCCGCACCAGGATCTCGTAGTAGCCGTGCGGGAACCCGGCGCCGTGCTGCAGCTGCGCCTCGACCGCGCTGAACATGGTCTGGCAGGCAGTCACGAACAACCGCCAGGCCTGCTGTTCGCTGGCGGTCAGCCACCGGGTCTCGGACGTGTTCACGTGCTCAAGAGTACCCTGACATCCAAAGTGGTTGAGCGTTTGACAACCCGCTGGCGACCGTGATACTAATTGAGCACTCAACAACTTGTCCCACTAGCAATCGGGAGCACCCATGACCGCAGCGACTACCCAGACCAGGATTCCCGGCTATGTCGCCGGTACCTGGAACATCGACCCGGTGCACTCCGAGGTCGGCTTCGCCGTCCGGCACATGATGGTCAGCAAGGTACGCGGCCGGTTCACCACCTTCTCCGGCCAGCTTGTCACCGGCGAGGACCCGCTGGCTTCGTCGGTGACCGCCGAGATCGACCTGGCCTCGATCACCACCGGCAACGAGCAGCGCGACGCGCACATCAGGTCGGCCGACTTCTTCGAGGTCGAGACCTACCCGACGATGACCTACCGCTCGGCCGGCGTCCGCGAGGATGACGGCGACTACGTGCTCGACGGTGAGCTCACCCTCAAGGGCGTCACCAAGAACGTGCCGCTCAAGCTGGAGCTGAACGGCTTCGGCCCGGACCCGTTCGGCGGAACCCGCGCGGGGTTCACCGCGACCGGCGAGATCAACCGGCGTGACTTCAACGTCAACTTCAGCGCCCCGATGCAGAACGGCGGCGCAGTGGTTGCCGACAAGATCAGCCTGCACCTGGAGATCGAGGCAGTCCTCCAGGCCTGATCCGCGCCATGACCCGGCCGCCGGCGACAACTCGTCGTCCGCGGCCGGGTCTTTCGCTGTCTCCCCAGCGCGACTGCAAGGTGGTGGATCGCGCGATCGCACACCACCGAAGGTGCGCGATCGCGCGATCCACCACCCCCGGGCGCGGGCGGCCCGCGGTGATGGGGGCCGCGGTGGCGGGGGGGCCGCGGTGATGGGGGGCGCGGTGATGGGGGGCGCGGTGATGGGCGGGCCGCGGTGGCGGGGGGCGCGGTGATGGGGGGCGCGGTGATGGGCGGGCCGCGGTGGCGGGGGGGCGCGGTGGCGGGCCGGGGCGCCGTGGTCTGGTGCGCGGGCGGCTAGCGGCTGGTCCAGCCGGCCAGCAGCTCGGCCTCGCGTTCCGGGGCCAGGCCCACTCCGGCCGGGGCGGCGGCGGGGGAGTGCAGCTCGTACTCGCGGATCTCGTCGATGCTCTGGCTGAGCGGGCGCGGCTCGAGCCCGGCGGCCAGCGCGGCGGCCGGATCGGCGGCATTGATGTCGCTTTCCTTGTCTCCGCCTGGCCACATCGGCAGCGCTGCGTCGTCCAGGCCGCTGGACCGCAGGTAGTCCTTGCCTGCCCAGGTCAGCCTGGTTCCGGGCGGCGCCACCCGGGCGGCGATCGCGTCAAGCAGCTGGCCGAAACTGAACGGCGGCGGCGGGCTTACCGCATGAAAGATGCCGGCCACCGAATTCGCCAGCAGCGACACGGCCCAGCTGGCCATGTCGCGCGCGTCGATGACCTGGAAAGGATCGGCCGCGTCACCCGGCGCCAGCACCTCGCCGCCGCGGGCTATCCGGTTCACCCACCAGGAGAATCTGCCGCTGTTGTCGTGCGGGCCGATCACGTAGGTCGGCCGGATCACCGTGCTGCCCGGTCCGTGCAGCTCGATGACGGCCTGCTCGCAGGCCACCTTGAGGCCGCCGTAGGCCTCCATCGTGAACTCTGCGTCGACCGGCTCGTGCAATGGCGCATGCTCGCTGAATCCGGGCGCGACCGGGGTCCGGTAGACCGACACCGTCGAGATGAAAAGGTGCTGACCGCCCCGGCCGCCCAGCGCCCCGGCCAGTGACCTGACCTGGCCTGGCCGATAGGCGCTGACGTCGACCGTCGCGTCCCACTCGGCGCCGCCGAGCGCCGCGAGATCGCGGGAGCTGTTGCGGTCGCCGAGCACGTGGGTGGCGCCGGGGAACAGCCCGGCGCCGGTCCGGCCGCGGTGGTAGAGCGTGACGTCGTGCCCCGCATCGACGGCCGCCTGGGCGATATGGCGGCCGACGAACGCCGTGCCGCCCATGATCAGGATCCGCATAGCCGCGATCCTGCCAGAACGCCGCGCCAGGCGGGCGGCGGGTTCCCGGCCGGCTGCTAGCCCGCCAGGGCCGCCAGCTGAGCGGTGATGGTTTCCGCCTTCGGAAAGGTCAGGCCGACCAGCATCACCTGGCTCCAGCGGACGATGCCGTCGCCGTCGAGCACGAAGACTGACCGGCGCAGGCCGACACCGCCGAGGCTGACGCCGTACTGCCGGGCCACCGTCAGGCCGACGTCGGCAAGCAGCGGAAAGCCGAGGTCGTACTTGCGGGCGAACTCCTCGTGGCTGTCCACGCCCTGCGGGCTGATGCCCCAGACGGTCGCGCCGAGGCCGGTGAAGCTGTCCAGGCCCGAGGTGTAGGAGCAGAGTTGCCTGGTGCAGACCGACGTGTTGTCGCCGGGGTAGAACGCCAGCACCACCGGCTTGCCGCGCTGCGCTACCAGGGCGTAGTTCCCGCGCTCGGCCGTGCCGCCGGCCAGCACCACCCCGGGCAGCGTGAACTCAGGAGCGGTCGTGCCCACCTCTGGCGGCTTGGCCATGTCTGGTCCTTCGGTCGTAGCCGGCCCCCTGCGGCAAGACTCCCACACTGCCGTTCCTGCGCCGAATCCCGTTCGCCCGGCGCCGGCCCGGCCGGTCCGCATGGTCGGCTGCGAGCCCGCATGGCAGGATCGCGGCCATGATCGGACGCCTGCATCATGTGATCATCGACTGCCCGGATCCGCCCGCACTCGCGGACTTTTACGCCGAGCTGCTCGGCCTGCCTGTCACCTGGCTGGAGTCGGACTTCGCGGTGGTTGCCAGGAACGACACGTCTTCCGGGGTGGCGTTCCAGCTCGCGCCCGGCTATCAGGCGCCGCGCTGGCCAGATCCGCGCTGGCCGCAGCAGTTCCATCTGGACGTGATGGTCGACGACGTGCCCGCGGCTGAGCCGGAGGTGCTGGCACTCGGCGCCCGGCTGCTGCGGGGCGGTGATGGTCTCCGCGTCTACGCGGATCCGGCCGGCCATCCGTTCTGCCTGATACCGCGGCCCGCCTGGGCCGCGCCGGTGCACCCGGCGCGAAATGAGCCGGCCGCCCGCCCGGTCCGGCCGGGCAGGCCTAGCGCCCGGCGGCGGCAGTGACCGATCAGGGATCCGTGCCGGAGGCGCGGGCGGCCCCGGTGCCGCTGGCCACTATTGCGCGCGAGTGGACCCGGATGGGGGTGACCGGGTTCGGCGGGCCGCCCGCGCATATCGTGCTGCTCCGCAAGCTGTGCGTGGACAAGCGGAAATGGCTGTCCGGGCGTGAGTTCGAGGACGGTATCGCCGCGACCAACCTGCTGCCCGGCCCGGCCTCCACCCAGCTCGCGATCTACTGCGCCTGGCGGCTCCGCGGCGCCATCGGCGCGGTGCTCGGCGGCGTCTGCTTCATCGGGCCTGGCCTGGTCATCATCCTGGCCCTGGCCGCCGCGTTCCTGGTCGGCCATCCGCCGCTGTGGGTGCGGGGCGCTGCGGCCGGCGCCGGCGCGGCGGTGCCCGCGGTGGCCATTAACGCCGCGGTCAGCCTGCTGCCCGCCAGCTGGCTGCGGGCCGCCGGACGCCGCACCGCGCAGGCTCGGTGGCTGGCCTATCTCGCTGCGGGTGCGGTGGCCGGCGCGACGGCAGGGGCGTTCCTGGTGGCGGTGCTGCTGGCCTGCGGCCTCGTCGAGCTGGCTGTTCACCTGCGGGCTGGGCCGGCCGAGCCGGCCGGGGGAGCGCTCAGCCTGCTTCCTGTGCTGGCGGGCCGGGGCCTGGCGGGCCGGGGCCTGGCGGGCCGGGGCCCTGGCCGGCCAGGCGCTCGCCGCCGGCGGCCTCGGCGCGCTGACCTGGGTGGCGTTCAAGGTGGGTGCGCTGTCCTTCGGCGGCGGCTTCGTGATCATCCCGCTGATGCAGCACGACGCGGTCGTGACCTATCACTGGATGACCGGGGCGCAATTCCTCAACGCGGTGGCGCTTGGCCAGGTCACGCCCGGCCCGGTGGTCCTCACCGTCGCCGTTGTCGGCTACGCCGCGGCGGGCGTCGGCGGCGGCCTGCTGGCGGCGGCGATCGCGTTCCTGCCCTCGTTCGTGTTCGTCATCGCCGGCGGCCCACATCTCGGCAGGCTCCGGTCCAGTGACCGGGCACAGTCGTTCCTGTCCGGAACCGGGCCGGCCGCCATCGGGGCCATTGCCGGAGCGGCCATACCGCTCGGCCGCGAGCTCGGCCAGCTCTGGCAGGCCGGCCTGCTGCTGCTGGCCGCCGCCTGGCTGCTGGCCCCGTCCCGGCTGCTGGCCCGTGCCCGGTTGCCAGCACGTCACCGCGGCGTCGTCACCGTGCTGCTCTGCTCGGCCGCCATCGGCGTGCTCGCCGCGCTGGCCGGCGCGCCGGTCAGCCACTGACACCCCCGGATCCGGATCACCCGGCTGGCTAAGGTTGCGTTGTGCAGCCATTCCTGGAGACCGACCACCTGACCCTGCGGCGTTTCACCACGGCGGATGAGGACAACCTGTTCGAGCTGAACAGCGATCCCGAGGTCATGCGGTTCCTTACCGGCGGCAAGCCGACTCCGCGCGACGAGGTCAGGAACATGATCGTGCCGCATCTGCTCAGCTACTACGAGCGGTTCGACGGGCTTGGCTACTGGGCCGCCGAGGAGAAGCCCGGCGGGCAGTTCGTGGGCTGGTTCCATTTCCGGCCGCGCGCCGACGGCGAGATCGAGCTTGGCTACCGGCTGCGCAGGTCAGCCTGGGGAAAGGGGTACGCCACCGAGGGGTCTCGGGCGCTGATCGGCAAGGGCTTCACCGAACTCGGCCTGCAGCGCGTGGTCGCCGAGACGATGACCGCGCACCTTGGCTCGCGGCGCGTGCTTGAGAAGTCCGGCCTGACCCTGGTGCGTACTTATCCCGGCGACGGGCCGGCCGCCGCCGAGGGTTCCGGGCATGGCCATGTCGAGTACGCCGTGACCAGGACGGACTGGGAGGCCGGTCGCCGCGGCTGAGGCTGCGCCGGAATTCAGGCGCCGACGGAGTCCGCGCCGACCGGGATCCGCGCCGATCGCCTGCTCGCGGCCCCGGTGCCGGGTCACCTCGGCAGCCAGATGGGCACGGGAGGTGAGGTCCAGCTTGGCGAAAACGTGCGCGACGTGGGTCTGCACGGTCCGGCGGGACACGTACAGCCGCTCGCCGATCTGCGGGTTGGACAGCCCCTCGGCGACCAGCCCGGCGACCGCCCGCTCGGCCGGGGTGAGGCTGCGCCAGCCGGCCTGCGGCCGGCCGCGGGGGCCGCGGCGGCCGCGCCGGATGCCCGCCTCGCGCAGCACGGCTTCGGTCCGGGCGATATCGCGGGTAGCGTGCAGCCGCTCGTATATCGCCATCGCCTGATCGAGTAGCGGGCGGGCGCGCTCGGCCTGACCCTGCCGCACGAAAGCCGCGCCAGCGTCCTCGCTGGCCAGCGCGAGCTGCAGCGGACGGGATCCGCGGGCGTATGCGCCCGCGGCCGCGTGCAGGATCTCGGCGTCATCGGCTACCAGGCCCTGGCAGTGCAGCGCGGCGCCATTGATCCACGGCACCTCGGTGCCGGACGCCACCTCGGTGACGGCAGCCGAAGCATCCCTGGCCCGGCCGGCATCATCCGCGGCCAGCGCGAGCCGGACAAGATCGGCCCCGACAACCGGGTATTCAAGCACCAGCCCCAGCCGGCCGCAGGTGTCCCACGCGGCGGCCAGGGCGGCGAGCGCCCGGGCGGGATCGCCGCCAGCCTCCAGGATGAGGGCACCGGGCCATGCGGCCATGGTCATCCGGTAGCCAGGGCTCCGGCCGGCCAGATCCCGGTCGGCTGCGGTGGCGGCTTCCCCGGCCCGGCTCAGGTCGTTGCGATGGAAGCTGATCAGCGAAAGCACGCCGTGTGCGTACACCCGGCTGTAGATCTCGCCGATCTCCTCCGCCAGCTCGAAGCCTGCCTCAAGCTCGGTGATGGCATCATCCCAGTCCCCGGCGATGAAGCGCTCGAAGGCCAGGAAAACCTGGTAGGTGGGCAGCGGCCAGCGGACGCCAAGCTCCTCGCTGAGCTGCCGGCCGGCGCCGAGCACGGACCTGGCTTCCTCCGGACGGTCGAGCTCGATCAGGAGCCATCCCCATATCGCATGCAGCGGATAACGGTGGCCAGGCCCGGCCCGGGCTCAGGTCGGCCAGCCGCACGGCCTCCTCGATGATCTGCAGCGCGTCCTTCAGGTGACCGCGGAATTCCGCGACCAGGGCGAGCGAGGCGGCCGCGATGCTGTCGGAAAGGTGATCGCCGGCCGATGCCGCTGCCGAGCGTGCCTGCTGCGCCACGGCCCAGGCGCCGTCCAGGTCTCCCAGCGCCAGCCGGGCGTAGCTTGCCCAGGCATGCGCGGCTGCTCGTTCGGCGTTGGTGCGGACGGCGGACTCGGCCGCCCGGTCCAGCTCGCGAAGCGCGTCGCCTGCCCGCCCCTGGGTGAGCAGGGCCTGCCCGAGACAGATCCGGACGGCTCCGGTCACGGACTGGTCGTGGTCGCGGCCGAGCAGCGAGCGGCAGGCCGCCTCAGCCGCGGCGATCCGCCCGGCCAGCATCAGGCTGCCGGCATGCTCGGCGAGTAGCTGGTCCCGGCCCGGGTAGGCGGCGTCCATCAGCCCGGCTGCCCGCTCAAGCAGGTCCGCGGCGACATCCGGTGACCCCGCCGCCGCGTCGCGGGCGGCCCTGGTCAGCCATCCGATGGCCGCGGCGTCCCCCTGGGCGGCGCCGCGGCCGAGATGCTCGGCGACCTGCAGGGACGGGGCTCCCGCTTGCGCCAGCCGGCGGCCTGCTTCGCGGTGCAGCCCCTGGCGCACGCTGGCGGGCAGATCCGCGTAGATGCTCTCCCGGATCAGGTCGTGGCGGAACCGCAGGACGGTGCCGTCGTCAGCGAGGACCCGCGCCCTGATTGCCTCCGCCAGCGCCACCGACAGGTCCAGCGCCGGGCGGCCGGTGACCGAGGCGAGGTCGGCGAGCGAGAAACCCGACCCGAGGATCGAGGCAGCCCGCAGCGCCTGCAGGGTGTCCTCCGGCAGGAAGCTGAGCCGCCGCAGGATCGTCAGCCGCAGCGTCGGCGGCAGGCTGAGCTCCGACACTTCCGCCTGCCCGTCAGCGGTCGCTATCGCCCCTTCCTGGGCCAGCGCCGCCAGCAGTTCGGTGACGAACAGCGGATTGCCCGCTGCCCCCGATATCCCGGCCAGCAGCCCAGGCCCGGGTACCGCGTTGACCACATCGGCCACCAGGCCAGTCACTGCGGCCTCGGGAAGGCCGCGCACGGTGAGTTGCGTCGCGCCGGCCGGCTCCAGCGCGGCGGTCATCCGCTCCAGGTCAGCGACGCGCGGGGATGGCCGGAAGCACCCGATGATGGCCACGGGCAGATAAGCAAGGCGGCGGCCTGCCGCAGCCAGCGTCAGCAGGCTGGACGGGTCAGCCCATTGCAGGTCGTCCACGCCCACTACCAGCGGGCCGGACAGCGCGAGATCCTCCACCAGGTCGGTGAACGCATCGACCGCGCGGAACTGCAGCCCCGGGTCGCTGGTCACCGTGATCGGCCCGCCGTCACCGCTGCCATGGGCGGCCAGCAGCCTGGCAATTGCCGCCCGCCGCGGGTCCGGAGCTGACCTGGTGCACCCGAACGCGCTGGCTACCAGGCCGAAGGGCCGATTCCGCTCAAGCTCCTCGGCCCGGGCCGCCGCCACCTGCATGCCGCGATCGCGTGCATCCGCGAGCGCATCCGCCAGCAGCCGCGTCTTGCCGATCCCGGCCTCACCCTGGATCAGCACGATCGCTGGCCGGCCAGCGGCCGCCCGGTCCAGGGCCTCGCCGAGCGCCGCGACCTCCGCCTGACGCCCGCGCAGCGGCGGCATCGGTGCCAGCATGCCCATTACTGGATGCTACTTCGGCCATGGCGCGGCCATCCAGGCCGCCGGGCGCAGCCCGGGCCGTGGCCGCGGCCCCGCGGTGCCAGGTCAGCGGTATGGCTCGAACAGCTCTACCGGGTTGCCGGACGGGTCGTCGAGCAGGATCTGCTTGCCGCCCACGCCGGTGACGATGTCGTTGCGGAAGCTGACCCCCGCTGCCCGCAGCGCCTCGACCTTCCCGCCGAGATCGGCGGTCTCCAGCGAGATGCGGTTCCAGCCGCCCGGCTCAGGCCGCCGGCCGTCCGGCATGGACTGCGAGCCGCCGCCCGGCCCGCCGGGGCCGGCCGGGGAGCTGAGCAGCAGCCGCAGGTCGCCCCGGCTCAGCATCGCGAACATCGGAGCCGGGTGCATCTCCTCGCGGAAGCCCAGATGCCGGCAATAGAACGCGATCGCCTCGTCCACGTCATTGACGATGTAGCGGACGCTGACAGTGGCCATCCGCCCACGCTACGCCCGGCCGGGTGGCTACTGCCGGTAGGAGTGCAAGAAGGTACCGAGCCGGTCGATGGCATCATCGAGGACGTCCACCGCGGCGAGGAACACCAGCCGCAGGTGGTCCGCGGACGGCAGGTTGAAGCCGCTGCCGTGCGAGAGCAGCAGGTGCTGCTGCTCCAGCAGGTCGATGACCATCTGCTCGTCATCGGCGATCTTGTGAACCTCCGGGTCAAGCCGGGGGAACAGGTAGAGGGCGCCGAGCGGCTTGACGCAGTCAACCCCGGGGATCTCGTTCATCTTCTGCCAGGCGTGGTCACGCTGCTCACGTAGCCGGCCGCCCGGCTGCAGCAGGTGCGCGATCCGCTGCTCGCCGCCGCCGAGCGCGGTCTGGATGGCGTACTGGGCGGGCACGTTCGGGCACAGCCGCATGTTGGCCAGCAGTTCCAGCCCCTCAAGGTACTCGGCTGCCTGCTGCCTGGGCCCGGAGACCACCAGCCAGCCGGACCGGAAGCCCGCCAGCCGGTAGGTCTTCGACAGGCCGCACATCGTGAGCACCAGCAGGTCTGGCGCCAGCGCGGCGGCGCACTCGTGCACGGCGTCCTCGTAGAGGATCTGGTCGTAGATCTCGTCGGCAAGCACCAGCAGCCCGTGGTGGCGGGCCAGGTCAAGCAGCCCGAGCAGGGTCTGCCTGGAGTACACGGCGCCGGTCGGGTTGTTCGGGTTGATGATCACCAGCGCCCTGGTCCGCGGAGTGATCTGCGCGGCAACGTGCGCGACATCGGGCTCCCAGCCGGCTTCCTCGTCGCAGCGGTAGTGCACAGCGCGGCCGCCGCAGAGGCTGACCGCCCCGGTCCACAGCGGGTAGTCCGGGCTCGGGACGAGCACCTCGTCGCCGGTGTCCAGCAGCGCTTGCAGGGCCATCACGATGAGTTCCGACACGCCGTTCCCGAGGAACACGTCATCCGGGCCGACTCCAGCCACGCCGCGCTGCTCGTACGACTGGGCAACCGCGAGCCGGGCGGGATGAATGCCGCGCGCGTCGCTGTAGCCCTGTGCGTTGCCGATGTTCTGCACGACGTCGCGGAGCACCGCGTCCGGGGCGTCGATCCCGAAGGCGGCCGGGTTGCCGAGGTTGAGCTTGAGTATGTGGTGCCCGTCGGCCTCCAGCTGCCTGGCGCGCCGCAGCACCGGCCCCCGGATGTCGTACCTGACGTTCTGCAGCCTGCTCGCCTGCGACACCATGTGGTCCGCTCCTCCTCGTCGGTCAAGTGGCCTATCGTGCCCGAAGAGGGCGTGGTCGCGCTCGGATTAAAACGCCGGGGCGTGCAGTTTACCGACGCCGGGCCGGTCTCACGCCGGGAAGCCCGCTGGCCTGGCGATGGCGGCCACCACCGCGCCGGCGGCCCGCACCAGGTCAGCCGGCGCGAGCTCGATCTGCAGCCCGCGCCGGCCGCCGCTGCAGAAGATGGTGCTGAATTCCAGCGCGCTGGCATCTATCAGCACGGAAAGCCGCCTGCGCTGGCCGAGCGGGGAGATGCCGCCCGCCACGTAGCCGGTCGCCCGCTCGGCGGCGGCCACGTCCGCCATGGCGGCCCGCTTGCCGCCGGCCGCCGCGGCCAGCGCCTTGAGGTCAAGCTGGCCGGACACCGGGACCACGGCAACCGTCAGCCTGCCGTCGACATCGGCGATCAGCGTCTTGAATACTCGCTCGGGCGCCGCGCCGAGCGCAGCGCTCGCCTCCAGGCCGAACGCGGCGTGCCGCGGGTCATGCTCGTAGCGGTGCACGGAGTGCGGGATGCCGAGGCGGTCAAGCATCACCGTCGCCGGGGTGCCACGTGCGGCCACGGTCAGCCAGCCTAGATGACCGGGTTCACGGACCGAGGTCCCAGAGCAGCCGGTAATACCGGGTCCGGTCCTTGTCCGCCGGTATCCCGTAGGCGGCCAGCAGCAGCTTGTCCCAGCCGGGCCCGTAGTTCCACTCGGTGCTCCAGGTCGCGACCGCGAGGTCGGCCCACCGGTCGGCGACGCCGAGCTCGCCCAGGTCGACGTGCCCGGACCAGCGGCCGTCGTCGGTCAGCAGGGTGTTCGGCGCGCAGCTATCGCCATGACAGACGACCAGCTGGTCGACCGGCGGGATGTCCGCGAGCAGGTCAAGCGCCCGGCCGATGCCGAGCGGCTGGTGGACCGGATGCCAGCAAGCCGGGTCGATCCTGCCCGCGGCCGCCCGGCGGCGGGCATCGGCCAGCCGGTCCGCCGCCATCCACGAGAACGGGCAGGCAGCAGCGGGGGCAGCCTCGTGCATCGCCCGCAGGCCGGTGCCGATGGCGGTCACGGCGGTGGCCGGATCGGCCTTCCACCGGTCGGCGACAGCGAACTGCCCGGGCAGCGCGGCGGTGACGAGCCACGATCCGGTGTCGTCAGCGCCCTGGCCGAGCAGCCGGGGCACCGGGGTGAAAGACACCGCCCAGGACAGCCGGGCCGCTTCCGCGCCAAGGTCGATTCCGCTCCCGGCCGGAGCCCACTTGACGAAGCAGCGGTCCGGGCCGGCGCCCACCTCGAAGGTGACGCCGCCCAGCTCGTTATCCCACACAGCACGGGCCAGGCCCGCCGCGATCTCCTGCACCGGTCCGGGCAACGCGGTGCCCGGCCGCGCGGGCCCAGCGGCCGGATCCCTGCGGGCCGGCGTTTCAGGATCCCGGCGGATTCGCCCGCTGGGGGCCCTCGGATCATCGGTCATGACAGGCGCCGGCGTGGCGGCCGGCCCGGCGAGCGCCCGGGCGGCCGCGGCCTCCCGCCCGGTCATGCCCTCGGTGTCCCGTTCCGCGTACTGCCTGGCCTGCTGGTCGATCCACCGGCTGTGCGCCTCCCAGGCGGACTGCTTGCTGGTCCCGAGCGCCGCGCCGATCTGCGACCAGGAGGCGCCTGCCGTCCGCGCGGACCGGACGGTCAGCTGGCGGCCGTAGCCGGCTTTGCGGGCGATCACCTCGCCGAGGGCAAGCAGCTCGAGTGCCTCGGTCCGGGGCAGCTGACCGGGACCGGCAGGGTCATCGCCGTCCATGCTGGCCGCTGCCGAGTCCATGCTGGCCGCAGCCGGTGCGAGCAGGTCACGCGCGCGCAGCTCGTCGTACCGCGCGACCGCGGTGGCCAGGGTGTGCTCGCGCTCGAGGCTGTCTGGCGTCGTCATGCCCCGAGGGTCTCGTCAAGTGGTCCTGACGTCAAAAAATCCTGACGTAACTTCGCTGACAGCGTCCGGTGCACGCCAGGTCAGCGCGGCTGGCCCCGGCCGCCGCGGCAGCAGCAGCGCACCGCCTGGCCGGCCGCCGTTTTCCCGGCTCGCGCGGCCGGCCAGCCTCCGTACTACGGCGTTGCCTGCGCGGTACAGTTCATGATCATCGCGGGCGGCCCGGCCGGCAACGGCGCGCGCTCACGGCAGCCGCAGCGGGCAGTGCTGCTTATGCTCGGCTCCGACAGTGTGCGAGCTGACTGCGCGGGTACTCTCGCCGCGACTAAGGCGGGCGGCGCCAGGCGGCCCCGCTTCATCCGAGCCGGCCACCGGCCGGCTCCCGAGCTACCCGGACGGAGGCAGGATGACCGGCGACATACCGATAGACGACCTGCTGGAAGCCGCCCGGGCGCTGGTGCGGACGCTGTCCCGGCCCGGCCTTCCCGAGCCCCTGGCCGCCGAGCACGGCGCGCACCTGGCCAAGATGCTCGCTGAGCTTGATCAGCGGCTGTCCGCCGGTGAGCCGATACCGACCGCGTGGGCGCTGCCGGCCACGGCCGCGGACAGCTACCCGGCCTGCCCGCTGCCCCGCTGCAACGGGCTGGTACCGGTGACGCTGCCGCTGTGCTTCGCGCACTGGTGGCAGGCACCGGCTGACCTGCGGGCGGCATACAACCTGGCGATACGGGAGAACCGCAGGGACGATATCGACGCCATCGGGAAGGCCGCGATTGCGGCCGTCGCGGGGTTGCCGGCGCGCGGGGGGAATGACCGCCGCCCGCGGTGACGCGGTCACGCCTCGAGCACGGCGCCGGTGATCGCGCGCGGTTGCCGGTTCCCTGCGGTGGCCCGCGCGGCAGGCGGCTTCCCGCCCGGTCCGGATGGGCAAGCTGACCGGCATGACTGACACCGATGCGGTGCCGCGACGGCTGCCGGAAAGCACCCGCGTCGAGGCGCTCAGCGACGGCGTCTTCGCGGTGCCGCGACGGCTGCCGGAAAGCACCCGCGTCGAGGCGTTCAGCGACGGCGTCTTCGCGATCGCGCTGACGCTGCTTGTGCCCGACTTGCCTGCGCAGGCCGGCCACCCTGGCGGGTTCGCCGCCTTTGCCGCGCTGCCGATGTTCTTCATCGGCGCGCTCTTCTTCGCGCCCGCGAGCACCCGGCCGGGGAGCTAGCCTGGCAAAATGAGCGATATCCGGAGCGCACGCAAGTTCGCGCTTTCGCTGCCGGGGGCAGCCGAGGAGCCGCACTTCGACATGTCGTCGTTCCGGGTGCGCGGCAAGATCTTCGCCACCGTGCCGCCCGGCGGTGAACTGCTGCACGTGTTCGTTGACGAGGCCGAGGTGCAGGCCAGCGCGGCCGAGAACCCGGCGGCGTTCGAGCCGCTGCTGTGGGGGGAGCGGATCCGGGGGCTGCGGGTCCGGCTGGCCGCCGTTCCTGCGGGCCGGGTCGCTGAACTCCTCGAGGAGGCCTGGCGCCGCAAGGCACCGAGGCGCCTGGTCGCCGAGGCTGGCGCCGCGGGCGCCGCGACGGCCGGAACAGGCGGCCAAGGGCGGCTTGACAGGCCGCTGCCGGGCGCTGAGCCTGGAATCCGATGACTACGGCCAGAGATCAGCCAGCGGCTGCCGACAGCGCCGGGCTGTGGCTCGGCGGTCAGTCCAGGTGGATTGACCTCGGCGGCCCCGTTCATTACCTCGACTTCGGCGGCCGGCCGGACGGCCCGGTGATCGTCTGCGTGCACGGGCTCGGCGGCTCGGCGGTGAACTGGTCGGCGATCGCGCCGCTGCTGACCGGCCGGTACCGGGTGCTCGCCCCGGACCTGGCCGGGCACGGCCTCACCCAGTCAGCTGGCCGCGGCACCGACGTGGCATCGAACCAGGCCTTGCTGCACCGCTTCATCGAGTCCGTCCCGGCGATCTGGGCCGGCCACGGGGTTCCCGTTAATCCCGGAAATCCTGCAGCTGCGGCGGGGGCGGCAAGCGCGGCGGGCCAGGCCCGGCCCGTGATCTTGATGGGCAATTCGATGGGCGGCATGATCTCGCTGCTCGAGGCGAGCGCCGAGCCCGCCGCGGTGGCCGGCCTGATCCTCGTCGACCCGGCGCTGCCGTTCGTTGCCGCCCGGCCGGATCCTGTCGTCGCGGCGCTGTTCACGCTGTACCTGCTGCCCGGCGTGAACCGGATGATGATGAACCGCCGGCGCAGCCAGCCGCCGGCCGCGGCGGTCGCCAGGATCCTTGCCCTGTGCTGCGCGGACGCCTCGCGGATCCCGGCGGAGGTCGTCGCCCGGCACGTCGAGGTGGCGCGCCGGCGCGCCGCCTTCGCCGGCACCGGAGAGGACTTCGCCGCCGCCATGCGGTCGGTCATCGGCCACGTCCGGAGCCAGTCTTACCGGCGACAGCTCCGCTCGGTCAGCTGCCCGGTGCTGATCCTGCACGGCGCACGCGACCGGCTGGTGCCGGTCGCGGCGGCCCTGGCCACGGTCCGCGCGCACCCGTCCTGGTCGCTTGTCGTGTTCTCCGATGCCGGCCATGTACCGCAGCTCGAGGTGCCGCGGGACAGCGCCAGGGTGATCACCGACTGGCTGGAGGCGGCCGGGCGCGGGGCGGCGGCGGCGGCAGCTCCGCCGCCCGCCGCCGGGGCCGCCGCCGACTTACCGGGCGCCCGGCCGGGCCTGCTGCGGTAAGCGCGCCCGGCCCCGGCCGGGCCGCCTGGCCGCCCGCCGCGGCTGCCGGGTGGTACCGAAGGTCCGGCATCCTGTGATCAATGCCCGTTCCGGGATGGGCCAAAAGGCATCAGACTGATAGAAAGCTGGCTGGCGGACAGGCGAGTGAAGGGCCCCGAGCGATGAGCTTTAATCTGGCGGTCATCCTGCGCGAGACCGCGCAATCATCCCCCGGCAAGCCGGCCGCGATCTTCACCGGCGGCCAGCTGACGTACCGCGAGCTTGACGTGGCGTCGGACCGGCTGGCGGCCAGCCTGGCGGCGGCCGGCCTGGGGCCTGGGGACCCGGTGGCGCTGCAGCTGCCCAACATTCCCCAGTTCCTGATCTCCTACTTCGGCATCCTGAAGGCCGGCTGCGTCGCCGTCCCGATGAACGTGCTGCTCAAGGCGCCCGAGGTGGCGTTCCAGCTCGGCGACTCCAGGGCGCGGATGCTGATCACCTGGGAAGGCGTGCTCGGCGAGGCGGCCAAGGGGGCAGCGGCGGCCGGGATGAGTGATGTCTACGCTGTCGGGCACGCCGCGGACGAGCCCGACGCGCTGCCGTTCGAGCGGCTGCTCGCGGTCAGCGCCGCCGGGCACCGGTTCGCCCGGCGCGAGCCCGACGACACCGCGGTGATCATCTATACCTCCGGCACGACCGGCCGTCCGAAGGGCGCCGAGCTTACCCATATCCAGCTGTACATGAACAGCGATATCCCCGGCCGGCTCTTCGAGGTCCGGCCCGACGATGTCGTCATCACGGCGCTCCCGCTGTTCCACGTGTTCGGCATGTCCAGCATCATGAACGTCTGCGTGCGGTTCGGCTGCACGATGTCGCTGATCCCGCGGTTCAGCGCGGAAGCCTGCCTCAGCGCCATTCAGCGCGATGGCGCCACCATCTTCGAGGGCGTGCCCACCATGTTCGTGGCCATGCTGGCGTCCCCCGACCTGGACAAGTACGACCTGTCCACGATGCGGATAGCGATCTCCGGCGGCGCGTCCATACCGGAGCCTGTGCTCGACGCGTTCGAGGAGCGTTTCGGCGTCGTGATCCTGGAGGGCTACGGGCTGACCGAGACCGCGTCGACCACGACGTTCAACATCAGCGCCACCGACCGCCGTATCTACAGCGTCGGCAAGCCCATCTGGGGCACCCAGACGGAGGTGTGGGACGACGACGGCAACTCCCTGCCCCGCGGGAAGGACCAGGTGGGCGAGGTGGTGACCCGCGGCCTGCATGTCATGAAGGGCTACCTGAACAGCCCCGAGGCCACCGCCGCGGTCTTTACCGGCGACTGGTTTCACACCGGTGACCTCGGCTATTTCGACGAGGACGGGTACCTGTTCATCGTCAGCCGCAAGAAGGAGCTGATCATCCGCGGCGGGTACAACGTTTACCCGAGCGAGATCGAGGACGTGCTGCACTCCCACCCGGCGGTCGCCGAGGCTGCCGTGGTCGGCATCCCGGACGAGCGGCTCGGCGAGGAGATCATGGCCTTCGTCACGCTCCGGGCGGAGATGACGCTGCTGGCTGAGGAACTGATCGCCTACTGCCGGGAGCGGCTGGCCGCCTACAAGTACCCGCGAGTCGTCGAGTTCCGTGACGACCTGCCGAAGAACACGATCGGCAAGGTCCTGAAGGGCGAGCTGACCCGCAGCTGACGGCGCTTTCGCGCTTCGCGTTCCGCGTTCCGCGGTTCGCGGTTCGCGGTTCGCGGTTCGCGCCGAGCACGCCAGTCCCTGGCGAGATGAAGGAGACACAGCCATGACGGCACCCGCGGCGGCATCAGGGCAGCGCGGCCGGATACCGCGGCTGGCTGATGACTACAGCCGCCCGGCGGCCGCGAAGCGGATGGAGTTCCTCGGCGAGGCGACCGGCGCCCGGCCTGAGCACATCGGCCGCTACTCGATCGACCCGGCTGCGCTGGCCGGGAACATCGAGAATTTCGTCGGCGCCGCCCAGGTGCCGATCGGGATCGCCGGGCCGCTGCTTGTCGACGGCGAGCACGCCCGGGGCGAGTTCTACGTGCCGATGGCGACGACCGAGGGAACCCTGGTCGCCAGCTATAACCGGGGCATGAAGCTGCTGCACCGGGCGGGCGGCGTCCGGGTCACCGTGATGGACGACGTCATGCAGCGGGCGCCCGCTTTCGGCTTCGACAGCGCGCGGGAGGCCCGCGCGTTCGGGCAGTGGGTGACGGCGAACTTCGAGGCCACCAAGCGGGCGGCGGAGGCAAGCACCCGCACCGGGCGGCTGCACGACATCGAGCAGTACTCGGCGAGCAGGTACCTGTTCCTCCGCTTCAACTACACCACCGGTGACGCCGCCGGGCAGAACCTGGCCGGGAAGGCCACCTGGCACGCGTGCAGCTGGATCCGGGCCAGCTACCCGGGCGTGCGGCACTTCTACCTTGAGTCCAACCTGGCCACGGACAAGAAGAGCTCGCAGGTCAACATCCTGCGCACCCGGGGCAAGCGGGTGACGGCTGAGGCGACGATCCCGCCGGATCTGGTCACCGAGATAATGCACACCACGCCCGGGCAGATGTTCCAGGCCCGGCAAGTGTCGAATCTCGGCGGGCTGATGTCGGGCGTGAACAACAACGGCAATCACTCGGCCAACGGGATTACCGCCCTGTTCGTGGCCAGCGGCCAGGATGTCGCGAACCTGGCCGAGTCGTCGGCGGCGCTCGTGCACACCGAGCTGGCTGCTGGCGGCGGCTACTACTACTCGATCACGATCCCGGCGCTGATCGTCGCGACCTACGGCGGCGGGACCGGGCTGCCCACCCAGCGCGAGTGCCTCGAGCTGCTCGGCTGTTACGGCGCCGGCCAGGTGCGGAAGCTCGCCGAGATCATCGCCGCCACCGTCTTGTGCGGCGAGATCTCGCTGGGCTCGGCGGTGGTCGCGGACGAGTGGGTAGCCGCGCATGAACGACTCGGCCGCAACCGCCCGTAGCGGCTGCGGCCAGAATGGGCCGGGCGTGTACGCCGTCCCGGGCAAGGGCAGGAAGCGGGCAGGGTGCCCGCCGACGCGTCGCGACCGAGAGGAGGGCGAGCCATGGAACGGATGAGCACGCTGGACGCGGGATTCTTCTTCGTCGAGCATGACAACGTCCCGATGCACATCGGCTCGGTCGCCGTGTTCGAGGGCCCGATGCCGCCCTACGGCGACGTCGTCAGGCTGTTCGAGTCCAAGCTGCCGCAGGTGCCGCGCTACCGCCAGGTGGTGAAGACCACGCCACTGCAGCTGTTCCGCCCGATGTGGGTCGACGACGTGCATTTCGAGGTCGGCTACCACGTCAGGCACGCCGCGGTCCCGGCACCTGGCGGAGCGGCGGAACTGCGCGACCTCGCAGCGCGGCTCTTCGCCCAGCGCCTGGACCGGGCCAGGCCGCTATGGGAAGAGTGGCTGCTTGAGGGGCTCGAAGGCGGCCGCTGGGCGATCGTCTCGAAGGTGCACCACGCGATGGTGGACGGGGTCGGCGGCACCGACCTGATGACGCTGGTATTCGACCAGGCTCGCGAGGTAGTGCGGCCGGAGCCGGCCGAATGGGAACCTGAGCAGCCGCAGTCGCTGGCTGAACTGATCGTCGGCGGCCTGCGGGACGCCATGAGCTGGCCGCTCCGGCAGCTGAATTCGTCGCCGGACGTGCTGCGCCTGATGCGCACGCCGGACGAGTTGTTCGGCTTCAGCCGCGGCCTGGCTGGCAGCGCGCGCCGCCTGGCTGAGCCGTCGGCCGGCTTCCTGAACGGGACCATCGGACCGCATCGCCGCTGGGCGTGGACCACGGCCAGTCTCGGCGACATCAAGAAGGTCCGCGTCAAGCACGGCGGCACCGTCAACGACGTGCTGCTGACGGCGATTACCGGCGCCTACCGCGATCTGCTTGCGGCGCGCGGCGACCTCACCGACGGGCTCGTGGTCCGCTCCCTGGTGCCGGTTTCGGTCCGGAGCGAGGACCAGCATGGTGACATCACCAACCGGGTATCGGCGGTCCTGGTCAACCTGCCGGCCGGCGAGCCGGATCCGCTGCGGCGGCTGGCCAGCGTGCGTGAGCAGATGGACAGCGTCAAGCACAGCTCGCAGGCGGTCAGCGCCGAGATACTCACCGGGATGCTCGGCTTCGCGGCGCCCATGCTGCTGGCGCTCGGCTCGCGGGCCGCGTTCAGCACCCCGCAGCCGCTGGTCCAGACGGTAACCACCAACGTGCCCGGGCCGCGCGTCCCCTTGTACATACTCGGCCGCCGGATGGAGGCCGCCTATCCCTACGTGCCGATCGGCAACAGCCTGCGGACCGGGGTCGCGATCTTCTCCTACCTGGACACCATCTCGTTCGGCGTCACCGCCGACTACGACGCCGTCCCCGACATGGAGATCCTGACCGAGGGGATCGGCCGCGGCCTGGCTGAACTGGACAGCCAGCCGGTGCCGGCGCCAGCCAGCGGGCGCTCGGCGGCGGCAGCAGCCCGCGGGTCGGCGGCGGCGGCAGCTCGCGGGTCGGCGGCGGCTCCGGAGCGTGTGGTGGCGAAGGCGGCTCCGACGCGCGCGGCGGCCCGGAAGGCGGCACCGAAGCCAGCGGCGGCAAAGGCGAAGGCGAAGGCGCCGAAGTCTGCGGCCGCCCGGAAGGCGGCACCGAAGCCAGCGGCGGCAAAGGCGAAGAAACCGGTGGCGGCCGCTCAGCCGACGGCGGCTCCGGAGCCAGCGGCTGCAGCGAAGCCGGCGGTAGCGATGGAGCCAGTGGCCGCAGCGAAGCCGAAGCCTGCAGCGAAGTCGAAGCCCGCGGCGAAGTCGAAGCCTGGCCGCCGAGCAAAGGGCAGCCGCCTCGAAGCCGCGCGCCAGGCCGAAGTCGGCCGCGAAGAAGACGGAGCCTGCGGCGGCGAACGTCGAGGCAGCGGAGCCGGAGCCAGCGGCGGCGAAGGTCGAGGCAGCGGAGCCGGAGCCAGCGGCGGCGAAGGTCGAGGCAGCGGTGGCAGCGCCCGAGGTCACGATGCCGGAAACGGCGAAGAAACCTGAGCAGGCAGCTGACCTAGACAGCTGACGGCTCGGGCCTGCTCGGATGCGTCGTCCCCGCTGCACGACCAGATCAGCGCCTCAACGGGCATGGTGCCGCAGAAGGCGGCAGTATGCCGTCGAAACCGCTGCTGAGGTGCCCGATCTGAGTGGTTCGCGTTGCCTGCGGTGCGTATGGTCTGTGCGGTGCGCGTTCCGCCTGATGGATGTGGGTTTGGTGCTGCCAGGGCGACACCTAACCCCCATTCACCAGGCGGAATCCAATTCCGGAGCCGCGTAGTTCAGTTCGGCGCGGCAGCGGGTGAGGTGCCTCGTGCGTCGCGGTTCTCAGGGACCGAGGGCGCCGAGGATACCGGGGTCGTCGAGAACCGGCTGCCAGGCGAGTTCGGCCGCCCCGATCAGTCCGCCCTGGTCGAGCACGCAGGGCAGCAGCGGGACGTTGCTGCCGCGGCCCCAGGGAGATCGCTTGGCCACGGCAGCCCGCAGTCGCTCCGGGTCGGCCGCCAGGAGGTCGCGGTGCAGGCCGCCGAGTAGCACCCGGTCCGGGTTGAGCACGTTGATCAACCCGGCCAGCCCGATGCCAAGGTGCTCGATAAAGGTGCGGGTCACAGCGCGTACCGCCGGATCGCGCGCGCCGAACAGCACGGCGGCTGCCTGCTCGAGCACCGGGACCCCGGGACGCGGGACGTGCCCGGCCGCTTCCAGGAAGGTCACCGGATCGGTTTCCACGTCCAGGCAGCCGCGGTTGCCGCATCTGCACGGGCGCCCACCGGGACTGACGGTGACGTGCCCGGCCTCCATCCCGAGGCCGGAACTACCGGTGTACAGCCTGCCGTCGAGGACGAGCGCGCCACCGGTCCCGCGATGGCCGGTCGCAACGACGAGCAGGTGCCCGGCGTCGCGACCAGCACCGTGCCGGTACTCCGCGAGCGCGGCGAGGTTGATGTCGTTGGCTGCATGGCATTCCAGTGCCGCGCCGCGCGGTCCGGTCAGCCCGGCCCGGAAGGCCTGCGTAGTGAAGATGTCCCGGATCGGCGCACCGGTCGGCCAGCCCAGATAGAGCGGGCTGACCGCGGTGCCTTCTGGTTCCGCGACCGCGGAGGGCACCGCAAGGCCCGCGCCGGCGCACACGACGCCGGCCGACCGCAGCAGCCGCGCCGCTGCCTGCACGACGTCCGCCAGCACGCGCTCCGGATCATCGGGCTCGGCCGGCGGGCCGGACGCCGCGGTCGGCGGGCCGGACGCCGCGGCCGTTATGACACCGCCAAGCCCCACAAGCGCGACCTGGTATCCGTCCGGGTGGACCTGGGCCGCGAGTACGACCGGTCCGTCGGGGTTGATCATCAGCCGGTGTGACGGGCGTCCTAGGGTGCCAGTCGCCCCCCGGGGCGCCGTGTCCACCTGGATCAGCCCCAGCGCCTGCAGGTCCGCGGCCACCGCGCCCGCAGTCGCGCGGCTGACGCCGAGTGCGGCGGTGAGGTCCGCCCGGGTGGCCGCCCGCCTGGTGTGGATCAGCGACAGGGCCGCGCCCGGCAAGGTTCTGCCGCGCTCGGCCCTTGCCAGGATCTCAGGCATCTGCATAGTCTCATTTTGTGCAGTCGGTAAACAAAGTCAAGGACGTGGGTGTCGCGGGGCGGCGGACTGCGGGCCAGCGACTGCGGACTGCGCGGTGGCGGATGGCGGGGCGGCGGACTGCGGGCCAGCGGACTGCGCGGCGGCGGATGGCGGGGCGGCGGACTGCGGGCCAGCGGACTGCGCAGCGGCGGACTGCCGGCCAGCGTACTTCGGCGCGGTGGCGGATTGCGGGTCAGCGGCTTGCGGGGCAGCGGATGGCGCTCACCGCGTTCTTCGCGGTGCACGGCTTCATGTACGCGAACTGGGCGGTCCGGGTGCCGGCCGTCAAGGAGCAGACTGGCGCCTCAGCCGGCGCTCTCGGCCTGGCCCTGCTCGGCATGTCGGCCGGCGCGGTAAGCACCATGCTGATCGCTGGCGCGCTGTGCCGGCGGTTCGGCAGCCGCCGGCTGACGGTGGCGTCCTGCGCGCTGCTGTCGGTGACCCTGCTGCTTCCCCCGCTCGCGCGCTCCGCGACGGCGCTTGGGCTCGCGCTGCTCGCGTTCGGTGCGGCCTACGGATGCCTCAACGTCGCGATGAACAGCGTGGCCGTGGACCTGGTCGCCGCGCTGCGGAGGCCCGTCATGCCGTCCTTCCATGGGGCATGGAGTTTAGGCGGCCTGGCCGGCGCGGGACTTGGTGGCCTGCTCGCGCCGCACCTGTCCCCTCTCCGGCACCTCTCCCTGATCGCCCTGGTCGGCCTGCTGGTCACCGCGGTCGCGGGGACAGCGCTGCTGGCCGCCGCCACCCCCGGGCCTGCAGCCGCCACCCCCGGGCCTGCGGCCGGCGGCACGCCTGCGGCCGGCGCCCGCCCGGCGGCCGGCGCCCGCCCGGTCGTCGGCGCCCGCCCGGCGGCCGGCAGGCACGACCAGGGATGGCGCGGCGCGCTGCGAACCGGACGGGTGGTGGGCGTCTTCGGGCTGATCGCCCTGTGTGCCGCCTATGGCGAAGGCGCGATCGGTGACTGGGGCGCGCTGCACCTGAGGCAGGACCTGGGCGCCAGCGCGGCACTCGCCGCCGCTGGCTATGCGGCCTTCGCGCTCGCCGAAGCCACCGGGCGCCTCACCGGCAGCGCGCTGTTCGGGCGCTACGGGCAGACCCGCGTTCTGGTGGCAGGCGGGCTGGTCGCGTGCGCTGGCATGCTGGTCGCGGCGCTCAACCCGGATTTCTGGCTGGCCCTCGCCGGGTTCGCCGCGACCGGGATCGGGCTGGCCAACATGTTCCCGGCAGCGATGACACGGGCAGGACTGCTCGCCGGATCTGGCGGCGTGGCCCTCGCCTCGACGCTCGGCTACACCGGGTTTCTACTCGGACCGCCCGCGATCGGGTTCCTGGCGAGCGAATTCGGCCTTCCTGCCGGGCTGACCACGGTGTCTTTCCTGGCGCTCGGAACGGCGGTCATCGCAGCCAGATTCTTGCCCGGCGAGGAACCGGCCCGAACCACAAGTGAGGCCGAGCATCACATCCAGGCAGCGCGGTTGGCGACGCAGCCTGGAGCGATTCAGGCGCCGGGGACTGGCCGGTGACCGCCGCCAGTGACCCTGCCGACGGGCAGGCCGCTACCTCGACGGTACTACAGTGCGTAGCGAAATAGGTCCGTAGCGCAGCGACCTTCAGCGCTGCCATCTCGTGACGCCGCTGCTCCCGAATCGCGCTCGGTTTGACGTAGGGTGCCTGTGACGGCCATCACGCCGCACGGCCCCGCGCGATCCACCGGCGGCGCCGGGCAGCGCCGGTGCCGGTCCTGGAGGCGATCATGGGTCCTGAACAGGAACCAGCGGGCTCCGCTGGCCCGCGGATAGGTCTCGTTTTCGGTGCGGGGGGCGTCCTGGGAGCTGCCTGGATGACCGGCGCGCTGCCGGCCGTGCAGGAAAGGCTGCCCCGGCCGCTGAATGACGCCGACGTTATCGTCGGCACGAGCGCCGGGAGCGTGGTCGCCGCCGCGCTGCGCTGCCGGTCCAGCATTGACGAGATGATCGCTTTCCAGCGAGGCCAGGCCGCAGGCGTGTTCCAGAACACCGAGATAACGGCCGTCGAGCACGGCCCGCTGCCGCCATGGCCGCAGTTGCGCGTCGGGTCAGCGCCGCTGGTGCTGGCCGGCTTGCTGAAACCGCACCGGGTGCACCCGACGGTGCGGGCAAGTGCCTGGATTCCGCGCGGCCGCGGTCACCACGCAGGCCTGCGCGCCATGGTCCACACGCTGCATACGCACGCGCATCAGCAGGCCGCGTTCAACGACTCGCCGTCGCACTGGGTGGACCGGCCGACCTGGATCGTCGCGGTGGACTACGACTCGGGCCAGCGAGTGGTGTTCGGCCGCGAGGGCGCCCCGCATGCGCCGCTGCCCGATGCCGTCGCCGCGTCCTGCTCCATTCCCGGCTGGTACCAGCCGGTCACGATCAACGGGCGGCATTACGTCGACGGCGGCGTGCGGTCGACGACCTCGCTCCGCCTGCTGGCCACCGCCGGCGTTGACGAGGTCTACGTGCTCGCGCCGATGGCCAGCATCCAGCCCGGCAGGACGCGCAAGCCGTACGAGCGGCTAGAGCGGCAGCTGCGCTGGCTGATGACTCATGCGCTGCTGCGGGATGCCCACGCGCTGCGCTCTCGCGGCATCAGGGTCACGGTGCTGACGCCCGGGCCCGAGGACCTGGCCGTCATGGGGGTGAACCTGATGGACCCGCGGCGCCGCCTGGCAGTGCTCGAAACCTCGCTGCGCACCTCGGCAGCAGCCCTCGCGGGCAGCCAGGAGCCTGGCTACAAGGTGGCGTAACAAGCCCGGCCCGGCGGTCCGGCGGCAGTCAGCCCTGGCGGACGCGCCGGCCGGTGATCCGGGTCGGCATGATCCGCAGGAAGTGCTCCCGGTTCCCGCCTGCCCACGCCTCGACGCCCGATGCCCGCACGGACGCGCGCTCGGCATCGCTGTCCACGTGATGCAAGGCGCCCTGGACGAGGACGCTCCAGCCCTCCCGCGCGTCCGAGTCGACATCGTCGACCTCGAAGGCAACCTGGTACTCCGCGCCCGTTATCCCGGTACGCAGATCCTCGTCCGTCGGGCTGTTCTCCTCGGTGCGGAACACGATGCTGCCCTCGTACATCAGGTAGTTGACCGGCATTACGGTCAGGCCGAACCGGCCGGAGTACGCAAGCCGGCCGAGACCGCCGGCCGAGATCAGCTTCAGGCACTCGGCCTCGTCAAGCGGCTCGAGTGTCGGCTTCGGGCTCACTGACTCGTGTCCCGGCCCCGGCTGGGCCTGGCTGCCGATCGGATTGCCAGTGGTGTGATCAGACATGAGCGGTCCTGTTCACGTGCGTGCCAGCGGACATTGACCGATGCCGGGGACATTCCGGGCGCTGCGCCGCCAGGTACTGCCCGGTGGCATCAGGTACAGACGCTACCCGGCCACGGATCGCGTTATGCGGCTGGGCTGACGGCGGGCCGAAGTGTGGCGGCGCAGGTTGCTCCGGGCGGCGGCGCAGGTTGCGCCCGGCGGCGTACGCTCGCTGCTGCCCGGATTGTCAGCGGCGCGGCGGTGCGGCCGCACTGGGCCTGACGGGGTGACGCCGGCGGCCGATCACGATGGTGAGGTCTGACGTGGACATGCAGCGCTGGCTGAGCCGCGGCCTGGCCGCGATCGGCGACTGGCAAGAATCCTTCGGGCCGTTCGAGCCAGCCCCGTCGCTGCAGGTCAGCGATGAGCAGTTCGCCGCCGCGTTCGATGAGTTCACCGGCCGGCTCAGGGAGAATTACCCGTTCTTCCACCCGTCCTACGCCGGGCAGATGCTCAAGCCGCCGCACCCGGCAGCCGTCGTCGGCTACCTCACGGCCATGCTGGTGAACCCGAACAACCATGCGCTCGACGGCGGCCCGGCCACTGCCCGGATGGAGAAGGAGGTCATCGCGCAGCTGGCCAGGATGTTCGGCCTCGGCACGCATCTCGGCCACCTGACGACCAGCGGCACGATCGCGAATCTGGAGGCGCTCTACGTTGCCCGCGAGCTGCGCCCGGGCGACGGCGTGGCGTACAGCGCCGAGGCGCACTACACCCATGCCCGGATGTGCCGGGTGCTCGGCGTCGCGGGAACCCCGGTCGCGGTCGACAGCGCGGGCAGGCTGGACCTCGGCGCGCTCGATGACCTGCTGGCCGGCGGCCGGATCGGGACGGTCGTCGCGACGGCCGGCACCACCGGCCTCGGCGCCATCGATCCCGTGTCCGGGGTGCTCGCCATCGCCCGCAAGCACGGTGTCCGCGTGCATGTCGACGCCGCCTACGGCGGGTTCTTTACCCTGCTGGCCGGCCTGGGCGGCCCGGCCGGCCTCGACCCGGCGCCCTGGCGGGCCATCGCCGAGTGCGACTCCGTGGTGATCGACCCGCATAAGCACGGGCTGCAGCCATACGGATGCGGCGCCGTGCTGTTCAGGGACCCGGAAGTCGGGCGTCTTTACCGGCACGACTCGCCCTACACCTACTTCACCTCCGACGAGCTGCACCTGGGCGAGATCAGCCTGGAATGCTCGAGGGCCGGCGCGGCGGCGGCCGCGCTCTGGCTGACGTTCCGGCTGCTGCCGCCCACCCCGGACGGACTCGGCCAGGTACTTGCGGCTGGCCGGCGCGCCGCGCTTGCCTGGTCGGAGCTCATCGCGGCATCCGGCAGCCTCACCCTGTACCAGCGGCCGGAACTGGACATCATCTGCTACTTCCCGGAAACCGGCACCCGCAGCCTGGCCGCTGTCGACCAGGCCTGCGCGCGGATGCTGGCCGCCGGGATGGCGGACCACGACCGCCCGGTGTTCCTCAGCACGCTGCAGGTCACGGCCCGCGACTTCGGCCGCCGCCATCCGGGCGTCACCGCCGACCGCGACGGCGCGCGGATCTTGCGCAGCGTCCTGATGAAGCCGGAGGAAGAAAGCTACGTTCCCCGGCTGCACCAGCGGGTAACGCAACTGGCCACGGCCTGAGGGCAGGACCGGCCATCCGCCAGCGGATGAGTCGCAGCGGACGCGAGGCGAGGGGAGCGCGATGAGCGGACAGGCCGGCCGGACCGGGTGGCGGTGGTGACCGGCGGCACCGGCATCGGCGCGGCGGTGGTGACCGGCAGCACCGGCATCGGCGCGGCGGTGGTGACCGGCGGCGGCACCGGCATCGGCGCGGCGGTGGCGCGCAGGCTGGCCGCCGGCGGCGCGGCGGTCGTGCTGGTCGGCCGCAGGGCACGGCCGCTGCAGGAGGTCGCGGCCGCACTCGGTGACCGGGCGCTCGCGGTCGCCGCCGATGCCGGCTCGGCGGCCGGCATGGCCGGGGTGGTCGAGGCAGCCAGGGCGCGGTTCGGCAGCGTCGGCACACTGGTGGCCAACGCCGGCGGCGCAGGCGCCGGGACGGCTGCCGAGATCGATGACGGCGCCTGGGCCAGCAGCCTGCACTCCAACCTCACGACGTGCCTGGTCTCGGCCCGCGCCTGCCTGCCGGACCTGGTGCGCACGAAGGGCTCCGTCGTGGTGATCTCGTCGATCGCCGGCCTCGCTGCGGCGCCGGAATCGGTCGGCTACGTGACGGCGAAGCACGGGCTGATCGGGCTGGCCAGGTCGATGGCCAGGGACTACGGCCGGCACGGGGTCCGGGTCAACGCCGTGTGCCCGGGCTGGGTGCGCACCCCGATGGCAGACGAGGAGATGGACCAGCTGGCCAGCCTGCGTGGCCTGGCCGGCCGGGATGCCGCCTACGCGCTGGCGACCGCGCAGGTGCCGCTGGGCAGGCCGGCCGAGCCGGACGAGATAGCGGCGGTGGTGGCGTTCCTGGCCAGCGCCGAGGCATCGGCGGTGACCGGGGCGGTGATCACCGCCGACTGCGGCGCCACCGCCGTCGACCTGCCGACCACGGCATTCGATATGCCAACCACGGCATTCGATATGCCGGGCACGGCATCCGGGCCGCCCTGACCGCGTACGGACCGGAGGCCGGGCACGGCATCCGGGCCGCCCCTGACCGCGCACGGACCGGAGCTGCGGCGAAGCCGAAGGCCGCCGGCGCCCGGCCGGCCCGGGTAATGCCCGGTCAGTCGCTGGCAGCCCCGGAGTCGCGCCGTGCGGCGTCTGTGGTGCTGTCTCCCAGCTTCACCATCCGCCTGGGCTGGGCACTTCGCCGCGATGAGCCCGGCTCTTCGGCCATGAGATCAGGGAACAGCTCCGTGTAACCTTCTACCAGCTTGCGGAGCGCATCCAGCCGCTTCTCGGTAGCGGTTACCTCCTCGCGGAGATCAGCCAAGACCCGACGTGCCTCATCCCGCTTCATACCGAACAGTCTCTACCATCTGCTGGCTGCCCTACTACCGCTGGATTTCGCGCCTGGCCGGCTCCCGGCGATCTCATCGGCTGCCCTGGTCGGGGGCTGTCCTGGCATCTTCCAGGTGGGTCAGGATCCGGCGCAGCGCCGCGGCCAGGCCGCCGACATCCGCCGGGTCGAGCGGGCTCACCGCATACGTCTCGGCTGCGTTGACCTCGGGAAACAGCCGGAGCATCAGCCGCTCTCCGGCGGGGGTGAGCTGCAACAGGACCAGCCGGCCGTCGGCCGGCAGTGACGCCCGCCGCAGCAGGCCCTTGCCTTCCAGCGTCTTGACCACGCCGGTCAGCGTGCCTTTGGAGATGCCCGCTTCCGCCGCGGCATCGCGGGACTCCAGCGAGTCCCAGATCCAGGTGACCCAGAGCACCACGAACCCGGTCCAGGACAGCCCGGCCTCGGCGAGCACCGTCTGCTCGAAATGGTTCCGGATGGCGCTCGCCGCGCGGTGCAGGTTCTGCACCGCCGTCATCGCGGCGAAGTCAAGCTGCAGCCCGCCGAGCCGGCCCGATACCGCCCGCTCGGTCTCCGCAATGGTGTGACGGCCGCTCATCCCCACCTCAGAAGTTCCCCGGATCCCCGCCATGACGCCCGCCATCGGTACCCTACGCCGCCGCCCCCGCCGCGCGCCGCCGCGCGCCGCCGCGCGCCGCATGCCGCCGCAGGGCTCTGATCTGCGGCGAGGCCTCCGGGCTGGGATCAGCCAGGCGCCGGCGGAGACCCCGCCGCAGCCGCTAGGCGGGTTCCTCGGAGGCCGAGGCCGTGGAGGCCGGCCCGATGACCGGGTGCGCCGATACCGGGACTCGCAGCTTGCTGTTCGCGACCGCGAACGTGCCGCGGCCGTGCTTCACCGCGACGATCGCTGCACCCACGACGAGCCAGCCGAGGATGATCCAGATCCACAGCTCGTTCGGGTAGACGGCGCCGTCGATGCTGCCGTAGATGGCGCCTGCCGCCGCGATGGTGCCGATGACGACGGCGACCCCGAGCATGGCCGGATTCACGTGCCTGCGCAGGCCGCGCAGGGCGCCGACGGTGACCGCGCCGTACACCACGGCGAGCGAGGTGCCGCCGAGGCCGGACATCCAGGAGAACAGCGGGAAGTACTGCGGCTGGCCGTTCAGCGGGAAGATGCCGTTGTCCAGCCGCACCGCGGCGACCAGCGCCACGGACAGCACGCAAAGCAGCGCGGCCGCGGCCGACGGCGTCCCGAACCTCGGGCTGACCCGCTTCAGCGGCGACGGGATCCGGCCGTCCCTGGCCATCGCGTAAATCCCGCGGACCGTGCTCACCGCGCAGCCGAGGCCGACCGCTGCGATGTCGAGTATCACCAGGATCTGGACCAGGTCGAGGAAGAAGCTGCTGCCGAACGCGCCGGGCGCGGCGAGCTGGAACAGCGGCGCCGGGCTGGACGCCCAGGCCTTCGCGTTCAGCCCGAACCCGATGTCCTGGGCGTAGGCGGCAAGCACGTAGAAGGCCCCGACCACGACCACCGAGCCGATGATCGCCCGCGGGATCGACCGGGCCGGCTCCCTGGTCTCCTCGCCCAGGTTGGCCGCCGTCTCGAACCCGGTGAACACCAGGATCGCGTAGATGAACCCGAAGAAGATCCCCTTCCAGCCGTCCGCGCTGGATCCGGGCTTGAACGGCGCGATCGAGTTCCCGTGTGTGCCGCCCTTGATCACGATGTAGATGAAGAACGCGCCGACGACCACCGCGGACACCGACACCAGGGCGAGCTGGACCCGGACCGAGACCTGCACCCCGACGTAGATCAGCGCCAGCAGGATCGCCAGGTAGACCAGGTCAAGTACCCAGTACGGGACGCCGACCTGCCAGGTCGACTGCAGGAAGTCAGACGTGATGCCGCCGATCACCAGCACGATCGCGATGGTCAGCAGCATCGTCGCCCCGTAGTAAAGCCAGCCGCCGACGAACCCGGCCCGGTCGCCGAAGCCGTCGCTGACGTAGTCGTACAGCGCCCCGGCGGCGTGAATCCGCTTCGCGTACTCGGAGATGATCCACCCGATGGCGGCCATGCCGATGGCCGCCAGGATGATCGCGACCGGGGTGGCGACGCCGGCCCCGTACAGCCCGGCGCCAACGACTAGCGGGAGCACGAGCGCCGAGGAGAACACCGGTCCGATGAAGCCGACGGACTGGGCGATGACATCGGGCAGGCTCAGGTTCGCCTGCCGGAGCGGCGCGGCGCCGGCGGCCGCGACGGGACTTGACTCAGGATGCGACATCGGACCTCCAGGACTGGGGGGCTGGGGGGCTGGGGGGCGGCTGGCCGCCGCCGGGGTTCAGGTCTTCCTCCTGCCGGACCGCATCGGCAGTCCGCCGCCGGCCGGAAGGGTCGCGACCCGGTCGAGGAAGCTGTCGACAAGCGCCGGCCCGCGCCACCGCGGCGGCCTCGAGCCGCCGGGTCTGGCCGAGCAGCCCGGCCGCGTCGATGCCTGACCTGGCCAGGTCGGCGTACCCGCCGTTGTCGAGCCAGAGCCGCAGCACCGACGACGTCACTTCCGGGTGGAACTGGACGGCAAGCGAGTTGCCGGCCACGAACGCCTGCGGGCCGACTCCGGTGCGGGCCAGCGAACGGGCCGCCGCTGGCGGGCGCCAGCTGTCGTAATGCCACTCGAACCAGGGCCCGGGCTCGATCAGCTCCGGGTCGTCGGTCTGCACCAGGTGCCAGCCGATCTCCGGCTGCCCGGCGGCCGCCACGCTGCCGCCGAGCGCCATCGCCAGCGCCTGGCCGCCGAAGCAGATCCCGAGCACCGGGACCCGCCGTTCCCAGGCGGCGCGCAGCAGGCCGAGTTCCGGTGCCAGCCAGCTGCCGATCAGCTGATGGTCATAGGCCGACCAGATCGCGCCCATCGGGACGATCACGTCAAAGGACAACGGGTCAGGGAAGCTGACCCGGACGCCCGGATCACCGAACCGGTCCGCGGGCACCACGAGGAACTCGGTGATGTCATAACCGCGCGCGGCCAGCCGGTCGCCGACCGGCCCGACCGGCGAGCAGTGATCGTGTTCGATGAAGAGCGCTCGCACCGGGACTCCGCTGATCAGGTGTCGAAGGCTGCCGTCAGCGGGCCGTGGCCCGGACCGGGAGCCGCTTGATTCCGTGGATGAAGTTAGACCTGACGTACTCCGGCGGGCCGGCCAGCTCGATCGAGCCGAGCCGCCGCAGCAGTTCCTCGAACATGATCCGCACCTCCATCCGGGCCAGCGCGTTGCCCATGCAGAAATGCGGGCCGCCCTTGCCGAATGCCATGTGGTCGTTCGGCTGCCGCGTGACGTCGAAGTCATCCGGGCTGGCGAAGACCTCGTCATCCCTGTTGCCCGAGGCGAACCAGAGCACGACCTTGTGGCCGGCCCGGATCCGCTGGCCGCGCAGCTCGGCGTCGCCGGTCGCCGTGCGGCGGAAGTGGTAGACCGGGGAGCCCCAGCGGAGGAACTCCTCGACCGCCGCGGGAAGCAGCTCCGGCTCGGCCTGCAGCCGCGCCAGCGCGCCAGGATGCTGGAGCAGGGCGAGCATGCCGTGCGAGATCGTGTGCCGGGTTGTCTCGTTGCCCGCCGCGATCAGCAGCAGGAAGTAGTTGTGGAAGTCGCGCTCGCTGAGCGGCTCGCCGTCCCCGGGGACCGCGTTCACCAGCTTGCTGACCAGGTCGGTGCCGTCCCCGCCGCGGCGGCGCCGGGCCAGGTCGTCGCCGTAAGCGAACACCTCGAGCGCTGCCGGGCTGCGGAACGGCAGGTCCCGGTACCGTTCGCTCTCCGCGCTGCCAAGCAGCACGTCGGCGTATTCCGGGTCGGTGTTGCCGATCAGCCGGTTGCTCCACTTGATGATCTGGCTGCCGGCCTCGTCCGGGATGTCGAGCAGCCGGACAAGCACCCTGATCGGGTAGTCCGCGCTGACCGCCCGGACGAAGTCGAACTCGCGCTCGGCGAACGCGGCGTCCAGGGTGGTCGCGGTCAGCCCGCGCAGGAAGGTCTGGTAGCCGGCCAGCGCCCGCGCGGTGAACTCGCGCCACAGCAGCCGCCGTAGTGCCTTGTGCCTGGCCCCGTCCGTCTCCAGCATCGACTTGCGGATCTCAAGCTGCCCGGCATCAAGCTCCTCCAGGCCCACCGCGCCGAGCTCGGACGAGAAGCCCTTGTCGTCGCGCAGGACGGCCGCGATATCGCGATGCCGGGTCACCGACCAGAATCCGTGGTTCGGCGGCGGCTCGGGATTCCACGCCACCGGCGCGTCCCTGCGCAGCCGGGCGAATGCCGCCCAGGGCGCCCCGCCGGCGAACGCGTCCAGGTCGGACAGGTCGACGCCGGACACATCGACGGCCGAGGCGGCAACGGTGCCCATCTACTCGTTCCTCCTCCCGGCCAGCAAAGCGCGCGGCGGGTTCACCGGTGAGGCTCACAGGTGATAGGCGTACTCGCGGAACTCCCAGTCGGTCACGAACCGCTCGAATCGCTCGATCTCGTTGCGCTTGTAGGTCACGAAGGACCTGACGAAGTACTCGCCGAGCACCCCGGCGAGCTCATGGTCGGCTTCCAGCGCGTCAAGCGCCGAGCCGAGCCGCATCGGCAGCAGCGGCGCCCTGGCCGGGTCGTAGCCGTATCCCTCCAGCTTCTCCGGCAGGTCGGCCTTGTCCCGGATGCCCAGGTAGGCCGCCGCGCCGATGGCGGCCATGGCCAGGTACGGGTTGGCGGTCGCGTCGCCGAGCCTGACCTCCATCCTGGCCGCCGATCCGCGCTCGGGCGGGATCCGCACCATCGCGCTGCGGTTGTCCAGCCCCCAGTCGATCAGCCACGGCGCCAGCGTGTCCGGCCCGAACCGCTTGAACGAGTTGACCGTCGGATTCAGCAGCGCGCTCAGCGCCGGCGCGTGCTCGAGCACGCCGGCGATCACGTGCCGGCCGGCCGCGGACAGCCCGTCCGGCCCGTCCGGATCGCCGAACACGTTCTCCCCGTCGTCGTCAGCCACCGAGGCGTGCACGTGGAAACCCGAGCCGCCCTCGTCGTTGAACGGCTTGGCCATGAACGTGGCGAGCAGCCCGCGGTGCCTGGCGATCTCCTGCACGGCGGACTTCAGCCGGAACGACCGGTCAGCGGCGTCGGCCAGGTCGGAATGACCAAGGTTGATCTCGAACTGGCCTGGCGAGAACTCATGGTTGGCCGCGGTGACCCGCAGGCCGGCGTCCCGCAGCTGCCTGAGCATGTGCAGCAGCAGGCCGTCAGGATCGCCCTTCCGGCCGACCACGTAGACGTTCCCCGGGTCGTCGGCGTACCGCCGCCAGCCGCCTGCGCCATCCGGCTCGCACAGGAAGAACTCGAGCTCAGGGCCGCAGATCAGCCGGTACCCCAGGCTGCGTACCCGGCCGGCGACCTGCGCGGCGACCACCCGCGGCGACTCAGCGGCCGGCCGCCCGTCCGCGGCGGTCGCGTCGCCCAGGCACCAGGCCGCATCAGGCTCCCACGGCAACGCCGTTAGCGTGGCCAGGTCCGGCCGCACGGTGATGTCGGGCAGTCCCTGGTCGAGGCCGCCCGGCACCGGGACGACGTCGCCCATCGGGGAGGTGTGGAACACCGCGCGGCAGAACGACAGGCCGTGCTCCGCCGCCGCCGGCAGCTCGTCGAGCAGCACGTCCCGCCCGCGATCGACGCCGATCATGTCCGGGTACGAGACCCGGACCACGTCGACGCCGCCGGCCCGCAGCCGCTCGCAGACGGCGGCGACGTCCGATGCGTGCGTCACGACGGCTCCCCGGCGGAGAACGTTCGGGTACAAACAATCCGTCGCAGCGTAAACCGGGGCGCAGCCGCAGACAAGAGCCTGACAGTAAGAGTTGCCGGGCGCCGCTGGCCGCGGCAGTGCCGCCGGGCTGGCCGCGGCAGTAACGCCGTGCTGGCCGCGGCAGTGACGCCGTGCTGGTCTAGCATCGCAACCGGCGGTTGCAGCCGGACCAGGGAGCGGACGTGGCCGAAGTAACCGGGTTCTTCTACCCGCGCACCGCCACCGGGCGGTCCTCGCTGCTCCCCCCGCCGCCGTGGCACTACTCCGGTGACCTGCTCACCGTGGAGTACCGGACCGACCCGGCCCGGGTGGCCGAGCTGCTGCCAGCCCCGCTGGCGCCGGCTCCGGACGACCCCGGCGCGGTGGCGCTGATCTGGGCGGACTGGCAGTCCTGCGGGGACAGCGGGGCGGAACTGCTTGATCCGGTCCTGGCTCAGTACAAGGAGTGCTTCGCCGTCGTCCGGTGCAGCTTCGCCGGCCGGGTCTACTCACGCTGCGTCTACATCTGGGTGGACGCCGACTTCGCCCTGGCCCGCGGCTTGTACCAGGGCTATCCGAAGAAGCTCGGCTCGATCCACCAGACCAGGCCGCATCCCTACGGCCGGGCGGCGCCGCGGATCGGGCCAGGCGGCACGTTCGCCGGCACGCTGGCGGCGGCCGACCGCAGGCTGGCCCAGGCGGTGGTGACGCTGCGCGAGGAGGCACCGGGCAACGGCTTCGTCAACGCCCACCCGATGGCGCACCACCGCTGGCTGCCGTCGATCGAGAAAGGCGCGGCGGACTCGCTCGACGAGCTGGTCAGCTCGGGCAGCGCCAGCTTCGATGGCGGCCAGGCCTGGCGCGGCGACGCGGAGCTCGAGCTGTTCGAATCGCCCGCCGAGGAACTGGCCAGCCTGGAGGTCAGGCAGATCATCGGCGGCTACTACCGGCAGGTCGGAGTCAGCTGGGACGGCGGATCGCTGCTGGCCGGCCGCGCCGCGCCCGCCGGGCCGGCCGCCCCTTGACGGCCCGGTCGCCGCAAACATACTTTGGACCCAAACGATTTTTTTTTAACGCAGCCGCCGGTGCCGCATGCCGGGCGCCAGCAGCCGGCCCCTGCGGGCGCAGCTCAGCCGGCCTGGCCTGGCCGGCCCGCAAACTGGCCAGGGCGCTGTCCGCACGCGCTGATGACGAGAACCAGATGGCGGTGAGTGCGCGGCGATGAGCTCAGCGAACGTGGCCGGCGTCGACGTCGACACCCGGCACTGGATCGGCGGCCGCCGGGTTTCCTCGGCGGCTGCCTTCGCCGACGTGTCGCCGATCGACGAGCAGCCGATCGCCTCGGTGGCGGCCGGCGGCCGCGCCGAGGTGGCGGCGGCCGTCGCAGCGGCCCGCTCGGCCTTCCCCGGCTGGGCTGCGGCTGGCCCGGGCGAGCGGGCCAAGGTACTGCACGCGATCGCGGACGGCATCGACCGGCGGGCCGAGGATCTCGCCCAGGTGGAGACCCGCGACAACGGCGCGCTGCTGCGGTCGCACCGGCGCGGCGTGATGCCTCGGTCCGCGCAGAACTTCCGGTTCTTCGCCGACTGGCTCGGCCGGCTCGACGCGGGCAAGCTGGCGATCCCCGGCTACACCGAGCAGGTCAGCTGGTCACCGTCCGGGGTGACCGCGGTGATCACCCCGTGGAACGCCCCGCTCATGCTGGCCACCTGGCGCATCGCGCCGGCCCTCGCGGCGGGTAACTGCGTCGTCGCCAAGCCGCCGGAGTGGGCGCCGCTGACCGCCAGCCTGCTGGCCGGCATCACCCGGGAGGCCGGCCTGCCGGACGGTGTCTTCAACGTCGTCCAGGGCCTCGGCGCCGACGCCGGGGCGCCGCTGGCGGCGCACCCTGACGTGGCCAGGGTTGCCTTCACCGGCTCGGTCGCGACCGGCCGCCAGGTCGCGGCCGCCGCCGGGGCGCAGCTGACCCCGGTCTCGCTCGAGCTCGGCGGCAAGTCACCGCTGATCGTCTTCGCCGACGCTGACCTCGATCTGGCCGTCGCCACCGCGGTCGGGCAGTACGACAACGCCGGCCAGGTCTGCCTGGCGGGCACCAGGCTGCTGGTCGACGATGCGGTGGCGGCCGAGTTCACCGAGCGTTTCCTGGCCCGCGCCGCGGCCCTGCGGCAGGGCGACCCGCGGGACGACGAGACGGACGTGGGGCCGAGCATCACCCGGGTGCACCTGCAGCGGGTAGACGGCTTCGTGCAGCGCGCCATCGCGGCCGGCGCCCGGCCGCTGCTCGGCGGCGGCCCGAACCGTGACCTGGGCGGGCTGTACTACCAGCCGACGCTGCTGGCCGGCGCCTCGGCCGGCGCGGAGATCCTCACCGAGGAGGTGTTCGGCCCGGTGCTGACGCTGCAGACGTTCGGTACCGAGGCCGACGCGGTCGCGCTGGCCAACGACACCCGCTACGGGCTGGCGGCCACCGTGTTCACCGGCGACGAGCAGCGTGCCGAGCGGGTCTCGGCCGGGCTGCGGGCCGGGACCGTCTGGGTCAACTGCTTCTTCATCAGGGACCTGCGGGCGCCGTTCGGCGGCACCGGGCTTTCCGGCATCGGCCGGGAGGGCGGCACCTGGAGCTTCGACTTCTACAGCGACGTCAAGAACACCGTCTACGCGGCGGAAGGCTGGCGCCACGATGGATAAGCGCCGCGGGCAGGCACCGGCGGCAAGCGCAGCGGGCCGCCGCGATGGGTGAGCGCCATGGGTGAGGTGGCCGGGGCTGGCCTGCTCGCCCATGTCCCGACGATCATGCTCCCGCGGCCGGAGCGGCTGGAGCTGAACGAGGGCAGGGAGATCAGCCTGGTGCCCGGGCTCGAGCGGCTGCGAGCCGAGGTGTTCGAGGCACTCGACTACGACACGGTCGTGGTTGTCGACTCGCACTGGTGCACCACGGTGGAGTTCGTGGTGGCCGCGCACGAGGTCCGCGCCGGGCTGTTCACCTCCGATGAGCTGCCGCGCGGGATGTGCCGGGTTCCGTACGACTGGCGCGGCGACCCGGAACTTGCCCGCGCGACGGCTGCGCGCGGCGACCGGCACGGCACCTGGATCACCGCTATCGACGACCCGTACCTGCCGGTGCATTACGCCACCGTCAACCTGTGGACGTACCTCGGCCGCGGGCTCGGCAAGCGCTGGGTCACGATGAGCGTCGCGGCGCAGACCGGCGACACCGAGGACTTCCTCCGGGCCGGCCGGGCCCTCGGCGAGGCCATCGCGCAGAGCCGGCGGCAGGTGCTGCTGATCGCGTCCGGCGCGATGTCGCACACGTTCTGGCCGCTGCGCGAGTTGCGCGCGCACGAGGCAAGCGACCCGGCGCACATCCGCACCCAGCAGGCGCGGGCCGCGGACGCCGAGCGGATCGGCTGGCTGGCTGCGGGGGAGCACGCGCGGGTGATCGACACCATGCCGGAGTTCCTGCGGGTCCGGCCGGAGGCCAAGTTCGCGCACTACCTGATCATGGCCGCGGCGCTGGGCGGCCCCGCGATGACCGCGAGGGGCCGGGCATTCAGCGACTACGAGAACTCGGTCGGCACCGGGCAGGTGCACCTGTGGTTCGACCGCCCGCAGGCCGGCTGGACCGCACTAGCCGATCGGGAGGGAACATGACCGGGGACCGCAGCATCCCGCCACGCGGCGCGGCCCGGCCAGGCGGCACGATGACCGGGGACCGCAGCATCCTGCCACGCGGCGCGGCCCGGCAGCCGGCGCGATGACTGAGTACCGCAGGATCCTGCTCGATGGCGCGGCCGCCGCGGTCCGCCGGGACGGTGAGTTCCTGGTCGCAGGCGATGGCCGGCGAGTTCCCGTTTCTGCTGCCGTGCATTTGCCGCCAGTCACGCCGACCAAGATCATCGCGGTGCACCTCAACCACCGCAGCCGGGTCGCCGAGTTCCAGGCCAGGCTCCCGGCCGCGCCGACCTACTTCGCCAAGCCGGTGTCCGCGCTTGTCGCGCACGGCGGCACCGTGATCAGGCCGCCCGGCTGCAAGTACCTCAACTACGAGGGCGAGGTGGCCATCGTGATCGGCCGCACCTGCCGGGGCGTGCCGCGGTCGCTGGCCGGCGAGTACATCGCCGGGTACACCATCGCCAACGACTTCGGCCTGCATGATTTCCGCGACACGGACGCCGGGTCGATGCTGCGGGTCAAGGGCTCGGACACGATGGCGCCGCTCGGCCCCGGCCTGGTGACCGGCTGGGACTTCCGCGGCAAGCGGCTGCGCACCTACGTGAACGGCCGCCTCGCGCAGGACGGCTCTACCGACGAGATGAACTGGGACATGCACTACCTAGTCGCCGACATCGCGCGGACGATCACGCTCAACCCGGGCGACGTGCTGCTGTCCGGCACGCCGGCCAACTCCCGCCCGGTCAAGCCCGGCGACGTTGTCGACGTCGAGGTCGACGGCCTCGGCAGGCTGACCAGCCACATCGCGGCCGGGCAGCTGCCGGTCCCGGCCGATCTCGGTGCCCAGCCGGCCGACAGCGAGGAGGTCATCTCGACCGCGCTCGGCGGCGACTGGGAGTTCCGCGGCATCCGCCCGCCCGCCCGTGCCTGACCGTCCGCCCGCCGGTGCCGAACGTGGTGGATCGCGCGATCGCGCACCTTCCAGTGTGGTGGATCGCGCGATCGCGCACCTTCCGCGCCCGCCGGGCGGTCGCCCGAGGGTGCTGGATCCCGCATGCTGCTGGCACCCGCCCGCGCATGATTAACCCGGGAGGGCGTGATTAGCCCGGGAGGGCGTGATTAGCCCGGAAGGGCGTGCTATGGCCACACCGCGGATGTGCCTGATCCTCAGCGAGAACTGGACCATGACCTCGGGCCGCGACCTGCCGGCCCTGGTGCGCTGGGCCCGCGAGGCCGAGGACGCCGGGTTCGACTCGGTGATGATCAGCGAGCACATCGTGCTCTCCCCGGCCGCGGCGGGCAGCGGGCTGATGTGCAACCCGCGCGAGTACGCGCTGCCGGGCAACCAGGACCCGGCGACGCCGTGGCCGAGCTCGGTCGTCCTGCTCTCGGCGATTGCCGCGGTCACCGAGCGGATTCCGGCTGGTGGCCGGCGCCGTGATCGCGCCGCTGCGCCATCCGCTGCTGATCGCCCGCGAGCTTGGCTCGCTCGACCTGCTCAGCGGGGGCAGGCTGGTCGTGCAGCCGACGGTCTCCTGGCTGGCGGCTGAGTACGCCGCCCTCGGGGTGCCGTTCAGCCGCCGCGGTGACCTGCTGGACGAGCACCTGCGGGCGTGGGCGGTGCTCTGGCGGGATACGCCTGCCACCCATCTGGGGGAGCACTACTCGTTCCGGGACGTCTACTTCGAGCCGAAGGCGTTCAGGCCCGGCGGGCCGGCGCTGTGGCTCGGCGGCAGCAGCCTGCACCAGCGGATGCTGGGCCGCATCGCCTCGTACGGCGACGGGTTCAACCCGCTTGGCCGGCCGCCTCCGGCGGATCTGCAGCGGCTGGCGGCGGCGCTGCGCGCGGCCGGCCGGGATCCGGCCGGGCTCGAGCTCGTCGGCGGCACCCGCGCCGTGTTCCCCGATACCGGCGGCGTGGCCGACCTGAGCCAGGCGCTGGCGGTGATCCCGCCGCAGGCAGCCGATGGCTTCACGACGTTCTGCATCAAGCCGTCGCAGTTCACCGATGATCCGCGCGATGTCGGCCGCCTGTGCCGCGAGATCATCCGCCGGGTCGACGGAATGCTGCCCTAGCCGGTACCGCCGGGTCGACGGAATGCTGCCCTAGCCGGTACCGCCGGGTCGACAGAATGCGGCCAGCCGGTACCGCCGGTCAACGCCCGGCCCGGTCCTGCCCTGCCCGGCCGTTCCGCTACTACGCTGGCGGCGTGGGACAGACGCCGGAGGAGATGCTGACCGCGGTAAGCGCGTCGCTGGCGGCGCGGACCGGCCGGTCGCTGGATGAGTGGGTCGCGCTGGTGCAGGCATCCGGCATCGACCCGCTGGACCGAATGCGGTGCGCAGATGGCTGCGGGCCGAGCACGGCGTGCCGCAGAACAGCCAGTGGGCCATCGCCGACAGCGCCGCCAGGGCGGCCGGCTGGACGCCGCCGGCCGTCGCCGAGTACATCGACCGCCAGTACGCCGGAGCCAAGGCAGCGCTGCGGCCGATCTACGACGCGCTCGCCGCGGCGATCGGCGACCTTGGCGACGACGTGACCGTCGAGGGCCGCGGCAGCTACACGCCGTTCGTCCGGGGCCGGCAGTTCGCGGCGGTCGCGGCAGCGGCGAGGGACCGGGTTGACCTCGGGCTGCGCTTCGCCAGCCCGCCGGACAGCGGCCGCCTGCAGGCGGCGAACGGGCCAGGCCAGGCCACCCACAAGGTCTCGCTGCGCAGCGCGGGCGATGTGGACGACGAGGTGCGCCGCCTGCTGCGCGCCGCCTACGACCAGTCGGCCTAGCCGGCCGGCCGCCAGGCCCTGACCGGCCAGCGGCTCGCCTAGCCCCGGCCGGCCTCCCCGGCCGGGGAGGACCGCCCGCCACGGCCGGCCCGGCGCAGCGGCCTCGGCCGGAAGTGCACCAGCGTGCCGAGGCAGGTAGCGGCGAGCAGGGAGTACGGGACCAGGTCCGACGTGGCCTGGGCCACCGCGCCGCTCGCCGCAGCCGCGAGAGCCTGCCCGCCCGCCCAGGCGAGGTTGGCCAGCCCGAAGGCGAGGCCCTGGTTGAGCTCGAGCCGGTGCGCGCCCTCGCTCAGCAGCGCGGCGGCCGGAGCGAACAGCGTGCCGAAGGCAGGCATGCCCGCGACGAGCAGGGCAACCAGCCAGGCCGCGGGGGAGAGCAGCGGCGCAAGCAGGCTGACGGCAATCGCCACGAGCAGTGAGATCCGGACCGGCAACAGCGCGCCACGACGATCCGACAGCCGGCCGGCCAGCGGCGTGAGCGCTGACTCGATCGCCGCTGCGCCGAGGAAGGTCGCCCCGATGACGGTCGCGGTCGCGCCGAGGTGGCTGAGCCGCAGCGGGGCGAGCACGTCAAGTACCCCGAAGGCCAGGCCGGCGAGCATGGTTAGCCACATCCCGGTTCCGACCTGGCGGTCGCTGAGCGCGGGCCAGGCGGCCCGCAGGCCCTGCCGCGCCGGTTTGCTCGGCCGCGGCACGAGGAAGGCCACCACCATCAGCGCTGTCCCCGCCACCGCGGCGGCGGCGAACGCCGGCCCGGTGCCGACCCGGTCGGCGACAGCTCCGACCACCGGCCCGAAGAGCGCCCCGACGACGGCGGCGCCCAGCGCGATGCCGAGCAGTTCGCCGCGCCGCTCGGCCGGCGCGGCCGTCGCCAGCCAGGCCATTCCCGCGGCCCAGGTGCAGGCGCCGGCCAAGCCCTGGGTGAAGCGCGTCAGGTCAAGCACGACCGGGCTGGACGCCCAGCCGAAGATCAGGGTGGACCCGCTCATCAGCGCCAGCCCCATGAGCACCACCAGCCGGTCTTCCCAGCCGGGCGGTGAGCAGCCCGCCCGGCAGCGCGCCGATCAGCGTGCCGACGGGATACGCGGCGACCAGCAGGCCGGCCCCGGCCTTTGACAGCCCGGCGGACTCGACGTAGTGCGGCAGCAGCGGCGTGAGCGCGGTGAAGAACACCGTGTCCACCAAGACCAGCGCGCAGACGAAGCCGAGCAGCGCGAGCATTGCGGGCGCCAGCCCCAGCCGGGGCACCGCCATCCGCGCTCCTTCCGCTGACCGCTCGCCGCACCCGGCGGCCTGACCGCTCGCCGCACCCGGCGGCCTGACCGGCTCGGCACCGCGCTGGCCTTCCCTGCCGTGCTCTTATACCCGCCATCATGTCTCACCCAGGTAAACCCGGCCCCAGGCGCACCGGGCGAGTCGGCGCCGGGGCTGGGACCCGCAACCGCCGGCATGCCGGCGGTATGCCGGGAGGCGGGCCGGTACCGCTGCGCCGGCGGCCAGGGAGCGTGGCAGGCGGCGGCCAGGGAGCGTGGCAGACGGCGGCAATGCGCGGCAAAATGGTGCAGATGGCGAATTCTCTGCGTAAGCCCGGCGTCCGTGCGCTGCTGGACCGGCTGTATGCGGCCGCGGCGAACGACGAGCCGGTGATCGCCCGGATGATCGAGCGGGAGCGGGCGGCCCCGGCGCCGCTGACCAGCCAGGAGCGGACCGCGCTGACGGAGAACGCCTACCTTCCGGTCGAGCCGGAAAGCGGCGACCTGCTGTACTCCCTGGTCCGGGCGGCCCGCCCGGCCACCGTGGTCGAGTTCGGCACCTCGTTCGGGATCTCGACGATCTACCTGGCAGCGGCCGTGCGGGACAATGGGTCCGGCCGGCTGGTCGGCACCGAGCTGAGCGCGGACAAGGCCAGCCGGGCGCGGGCGAACCTGGCCGAGGCGGGACTGGCCGACGTGGCGGAGATCCTGCAGGGCGATGCCCTGGACCGGCTGGCGGGCCTGCCGGGACCGGTCGGGTTCGTCCTGCTGGACGGCTGGAAGGACCTGTACCTGCCAGTGCTGCGGCTGCTTGAGCCGGCTATGGCACCGGGAGCGCTGGTATTCGCCGACGACACCGTCAGGTTCGCCGGCCAGCTGGCCGGCTATCTGGGCTACGTGCGCGACCCGGCGAGCGGGTACGTGAGCGTGCCGTTCCCGGCCGGTGACGGGGCCGAGCTCAGCTGCCGCGCCTTATCCGCGGCTGGCCCGTCCGCCGCTTCCGGTTGTTGCCCGTGACAGCCATGCAGCCGGATACTTGACCTGCTGAGCGCGGAGAGGGCGATGTCCATGGAAGGAACCTGCGAGAGCTGCGGCCTGCCGCTGGCGGCCGGGGACTTATCCTGCGGCAGCTGCGGTCAGCCGGTGCCTGCTGCGGCGCCGGCGGCGCCAGCTGGCGGCGGGCGGCGCCGGGATGGCTGGCCTGGCCGGCTGAGCGGGTCGATTCCGGCCGCTGCCGCGGCGGGACAGCGGACGGCGAATGCCGAGTACCTGGGCCGCCGGCTGGTCTATGACAACGAGCCGGAGGCGTCCTTCGACCCACTGGCCAGCGGGCGGCTGCTCTGGCAGTTCGGCACCCGCCTGCTGCTTTACTTCCTGGTCTACTGGGTCGGCGGCGTGCTGGCGGGGATCGTGCTGCTCGTCCTCGGCTTCGCGGCCGGCTTCGGCGTCGCGGTGACCCTGTGGTGGGTCGGGGCGGCGATCGTCGGGCTGGCGTTCTTCTTCCTGTTCCTGCTGATGCCGGTGCCAGCGAAGCTATCGGAATGGAAGTTCTTCGTGGACGGCAAGGCATCGGCCGGCCCGGCGGCGTTCGACCACATCGCATGGGCCCTGCAGCACCGGCAGAGCCCTCTCGAGGTGGTCCAGGTGCGCAGGCTGCGGCTGGCCGGCGGCGAGGGCCGCGACTACCTGGAACTCGGCCGGGGCCTGTTCACCGGTTTCATCTCGTGCTTTGGCTACGGCCAGGACTTGTACGTCGGCTGGACCTTCTGGCTCCGGATCTCACCATTGCGCTTCATCTTCATGATCATCGCGAGGCTGTGGGAGACGCTGATGCAGCGGGGGACCGAGCTGTACGTCTCGCTGCGCTACGACTACGCCAGGGCGATGCGGGAAGTCATGCACAGCGTCGCGATGGAAGGCGTCGACGTGGCGACCGGCCAGGCTCGCCCGCAGGGCGAGGGCAGCGCTGGGTCGACCATGCGGGTCGTCGTGTCAGACATCGGCGCATAGCGCCTGCCGGACGGCAGCCATCCCGTCACCCTGGCACGGGGGCGCGACCCGCCGGGCACTCCGACGGAGGCCCGCCGGGATGCCGACGGACGGCCGCCGGCGCCGGCTGAGCTGCCCCTGATGCCGTGCAGGAAATCGATCAGGCCGGCGAAGTACGTCTGCTGGTCGTCGTACATGCTCAGGTGGCTGCCTTCCGGGCAGTACAGATAGCGGCCAGCTGGCAGCAGGCCGGCCATCATCTCCATGTGGGCGGGGTCCATCGTGTCGTAGCGGGCACCGATCACCAGCGTCGGCACCTCGATCGACGCGAGCTCCGCGGTCCGGTCCCAGTGGGCGAGCTTGGCATCGGCGCTGATGCCGAGCTCGCTCGGGCCCTGCATTGACACATAGATCGCCGGGTTGATGTGGGCGAAGGCGCGCTGCACCGGATCCGGGTAGTCCTCGGCCGGCATGCGCAGGACGTGATGGACATAGTGCTGCTCGTTCAGCAGTTCCATGTACCTCGGGTTCTCGATCTCGCCCTTCGCCTCGAGCGACTGGATCTCGGCCAGCGCGCCGGGGTCCATCGCCGGCATCAGCACCTCCTGGGCGTAGGCGTTGTAGGCCGGGACGCTTGCCATCATGTTGGAGATGACGAGGCCGCGCAGGTGCTGCTGATGGCGCAAGGCGTACTCGATGGCGAGGATCCCGCCCCACGACTGGCCGTACAGGACGAAGTTCTCCCGGTCCATCCCGAGCGCTCGGCGAACCTGCTCCACCTCGTCGACGAAGCGGTCAACCTCCCACAGCGACGGCTCGGCGGGCTGATCGCTGAAGCCTGAGCCGAGCTGGTCGTAGTAGTAATACTCGATTCCCGCGGCCGGGAGGTAGCTGTCGCAGGCTTCCAGGTACTCATGGGTCGCCCCCGGCCCGCCGTGCAGCAGCAGCAGCCTGAGATCGGGATCGTTGCCGACCCGCTTCGTCCACACCCGGTACGTGCCTGCCGGCGTGCTCACCGGGATCATCCGGGCGCCCCCGCTCAGCACGTCGTCCCGGCCGGAGTAGTCCAGATAGCTGCTCATCGGCGCCGCGCGCTCCTTCCGCCGCCCCGGCGCTGGCTTCCGCCCGAGGACCTCAGTAGCTTAGGCCGGCCCGGCCCGGCCCGGCCAGGGCGGCCAGGCGCTGGGCGGCCGGCGGCATCGCGGGAACGCTGCGGCCGATCTGCGTGCGCGCCACCAGGTGAGTGAACCGAGCTTGCCGGTCGGTGAAACCGGGCTTTCAGGTGGGTAAACCGGGCTTTGCAAATCCCGGGACGGCAAGATCGCGCACTTTCTGGGAATTGGGCGCATGATGCAAGAGTGACATTGCTTCGCGAGGTCCTGGTACCGACAAGGTCGGCAGCCGTGCTCGAGCCGGTCATCGGCACCGACCGGTACGCGCAACTGCTGGCCGCGGCCGCAAGTTTCCGGGAGAGAGCCTGCCGGCGGACCATCTGGAACATCAGTTCCACTGCGGTCGGCGGCGGGGTCGCCGAGATGCTGCAGGTGCTCGTGGGCTACGCCGCGGGCATGGGCATCACGGTCCGCTGGACCGTCATCACGGGTGACCCGGACTTCTTCGCGATCACCAAGAGACTGCACAACGAGCTGCACGGTGCGGCCGCCGGGAATCTCGGCGCTGCCGAGGCCAGCCATTATGAGCAAGTTCTCGCCGCGCACGTGGAGGAGCTGCTAGCGCAGGTGCAGCCGGGCGACCTCGTGCTGCTGCATGACCCGCAGACGGCTGGCCTGATACCGCATCTGACCCGGGCCGGTGCGCGGGTGGCGTGGCGCTGTCACGTCGGGGTGGACTGGGAAAACGACGCGACGCGCGCGGCCTGGAATTTCCTGCGGCCGTATCTGGCGTCCGCGCACGGATTCGTCTTCAGCCGGTCTCAGTATGTGCCGTCGTGGATTCCCGCGGCACTGACCTGGATCATCCCGCCATCGATCGACCCGCTCTCGGCAAAGAACCAGGAACTCGATGCCGCGACGGTAAGGGCGATCCTGATCACCATCGGGGCGCTGAACGGCGATGCGCCGCAGGTGCCCGGGCGTTTCGCCCGCCTCGACGGCGCGATCGGCGAAGTCACCCGCGCCGGGCTGGTGACGGCCGATGGCTGGCCAGGCCCGGATGACCCCGTCGTGGTACAGGTGTCGCGCTGGGACAAGCTCAAGGACATGGCCGGTGTCATGCACGGCTTCGCCGAGCACGTAGTGCCCGGCGGGCCCGGGTACCTGATGCTCGTCGGCCCCATGGTCAGCGGGGTGACCGACGATCCAGAGGGCGCCGAGGTCCTGGCTGAATGCCTGGCGCAGTGGCAGGCGCTGCCTGCTGCGGTCCGCGCGCGGATACTGCTGGTGACATTGCCGCTCGAGGACGTCGAAGAGAACGCGGCCATGATCAACGCGATTCAGCGGCATGCGACGGTGATCGTGCAGAAGAGCCTCGCCGAGGGGTTCGGGCTGACCGTGGCCGAGGGCATGTGGAAGGGCCGCCCGATAATCGGGTCGGCGGTCGGCGGAATCCTGGATCAGGTCGCCGACGGCACCGGAATCCTGCTGGCCGACCCGGCCGATCTGGCTGCGTTCGGGTTGCAGGTGCGGCGGCTGCTCGACGATCCGGAAACCGCCGAACGCATGGGCAGGGCCGGGCAGGCACACACCCGCGAGAATTACATCGGCGACCGTCACCTGCTGCAGTACGCAAAGCTCTTCGAGGTCATGATCGACGATTAACCACGGCGCCGCAGCGCGCTGAACCCGATTGACCTGCAATCACCGCAGTTCCAGTCGCGCGAGACGGCCTGCAGGTCGCTGGCGATCGCCGGTGCCGTGCCGCCGGTGCCGTGCCGCCGGCGGATCGGTGACAGGCGGGGATGAGTGGCGTGGCCAAGCAGCGCTTGATGCTCCCGCCGTCAGCCCGCGGTCCTCGACTGCAGGTATCCGGTCAGGTTGTCGAGCATCTCGGCCGTGCCTTCCTTGCGCAGGGCGGGGGCGCCTGGGCCGTCGATTCCGTCCAGGTAGGCGCCTTGCTCGGTGAAGGTCAGCGCCGTGCCGTCGGAGCTCTTGGAGAACTCGACGGTGGTGACCGAAACCGAGATCCGCACATCGTTGGCGTACATCTCGTAGCTGTAGATGATCCGCTGGTCCGGCACGATGTCGTAGTAGATGGCGTCGTAGCGGTAGGTCGTGCCCTGCCACTTGTGCCCGAAGCGCTCGCGGCCGCCGACCCGGAAATCGAACTCGGTAGGTCCGGCCTCACCGTCGGCCGATTCCAGGCCTCCGGTGTCGCCCCAGATGTTCTTTGCCTCCTCCGAGGCGAACGCAGCGAATACCCTGGACGGCGTCGCCGGGTAGTAGCGCTCGATCGTGAACGTGTCGTGGATAACGGAAAGCGCGGCCATCGGTTCTCCTCTGATTGGTTGTGCTTCTGGGCTGAGTGCTAGCCCTCTGGCAGGCCCGCGGGCCCGGTATCTGGCGAGTCCGCCGTCTCGGCCAGGTAATCGCCGAGGCGGTCAAGGCGGCGTTCCCAGAGGGTCCGCCGCTCGGAGATCCAGTACTCGGCCGAGCGGAGCACGGTTGGGTTGAGGGTGCAGGTACGAGTGCGGCCGATCTTCTGCGACCGCACCATGCCGCTGGCCTCCAGTACCTGAACGTGCTGAACAACAGCGGCAAGGGACATGGCCAGCGGCTTGCCCAGCTCGCTGACCGATGCCGGTCCCTGGCTGAGCCGGTCCACCATCAGGCGCCGGCCTGGGTCGGCGAGTGCCTGGAACACGCGGTCCAGGTCCGCCGCTTGGTTAAGCATGCACTTGAGTATGTCAGCCTGCCCGGCGAACAGTCAAGTGAACAGCTAAGTATTAACCTGGCCGGGCCTGATCGCCGCCGGCAGCTTGCCGCCGGCCGGCGGCCGGGCTGCCGGCGCTGGCGTGCCGGGCCGTCGGGCCAGGGCGAGTCCGACATCTTCATGTTCGTCCGGAGTGTCATCCTTGCGGATGGGTAAACATGATCTATCCTGGCGTAAGTGGCAGGTTATGTCGTTATTGTGCATAACTAAGCTATATGTATAACAATCACTCATTTGTATCAGCTCCGATGTCCATTGAGGAGCGGGAGCCGAGATGAATTTCCTGAAAGCCCTTTTCAGCCCAACTGGCCTGCTCATTGGGGTCTACATCCTGATCGGGGTTTTCGTCAACACCGCGCCGCCCCATTTGCCGTCGACGGCAGGCGGTCTAGCGTCGTTGCACAGCTGGGTTCAGTATGTGATCTCGGTTCTGTTCTGGCCGCTGAGCTTCTGGTCGCCTTCCTTCACCGTGGGCAAATGGACCGGATAATTCAAGCGACCGATTGGTGATTGCCCCGCTCGGCAGGGTCAGACCAGAATGGCTCCGCCGACCACGAGCGCGGCAATCGTCCCGACCAGCCACAGGAAGGACCACGCCGACGGCCAGACGTGAGTTATCCCGGCCACGATGGCCGCGTCCGTCGGTTTGCTGCCGGCTTCAAGCACCGCCTTGGGGCCGGACACCAACAGGAACCAGGTCACGCCGTAAGCGACGGCGGTCTCGACGCCGAGCGCCGTATAGCGCACGATGAGGTAGAGCAGCGCACCGCAGGCGAGTATCAGGATTCCGCCGAAGAACTTGCGGACCATCAGCAGCATGGCCGCAAGCAGCAGCAGGCCCAGCCACAGCACGGCGACGATGCGGCCGATGGAGATCAGCCCCGCGGCGATGAGTCCGGCTGCGCTCGGGCCGACGTAACCGGCGGATGCGGCAACGGCGTACCCGGGACCGTCCTTCGGCACCATGTCTGTGGCGCCGCCACCTTTAGTATTTATCGTCACGCTGCGGACCTTGCGGCCGGCCCTGAGCCCGACCACCGCATGCGCGGCCTCGTGCACGATGGTGTTGACATGGGTCGCGACCTGCCAGAGTGTCTGGCCGAACACCACCACGAACGCCGCTATGCCGAGAAGCAGCGCGAGCGGTGCCGGCAGCGGGGCCTGAGTCTCGCCGATCCTGCTGAGCACGGTGTCCAGCGACGGCGGAGGCGTCACCTGCCTGCTCCGCTCACTGGTGTCTGCACGAGCAGATCGCGCTTACCTGCATTGTGTAAATAATGCCCTACTGCCCCAAGAATGCGCTGCCGCCACGCGTCATCCCGTTAGGTCACGGCTCGAACCCATTACGGCAGCCAGCTGCGTACCCGGGCCCCGGCAACGGCCAGGCCGCGGCCTGGCCCGGGCAAAGGCCCGGGTCAGGCAGCGTAGGTCGGCACGAGCTTGAGGGATCGCACATGGGTAGCCGCACATGCGCATTGATCGTGACTATGCCTGCTGGGTGTGCAGCCAGTACCTCGTGATCGTGAAGTCCTTGGGCTGCCCGTTCGTAGCGGCGATTTCCCACCCGAAATCGGCCTGGGCGAGGGTCGCGTTCGCCTTGACGTAGCCATGACTGATCAGCCAGTCGATGGAGGCCAGGATGTGTGTCACGCCGGTGGTCTCGTTGTGATCCAGCGCGAAGGTATAGTCCGTGCCGCCATGCCAGACGGCGAAGTGCTGGCCGAAGATCGTCGCGTGGCCGATGACGTTCCCGGCCGGGGTCTGGCCGTGGTTATCCACCCAGATCATGACCTCGGTGTTGTAGTTGTTCAGCCACACGTCGTCGGCCGCCTCGGCGTCCAGCCCGGTGGAGTTGGCTGGCATCGACTCGGTGAATTCGTTGAAGATCATGTGGAACGACGAAACCGGCGCATTGTCGTAGTTCTTCTGCACGCTTGGGTAGGTCTCCACGGCGGTGTTGCCCGCCTGCTGGGTGGACTGCACGCCCCAGTAGTGATTTGAGTCTGCCCAGATCGTTTGCGGCCCGGCGGACTGGTTCCACTCGTTGTTGTAGACGATGTACCCGCCGTTGTTCCACGCGCCGAACCGGGCGGATGATTCCCATTTCGGGCTCGGCGGGATCGCCGCGGAGGCGGGGGCAGCGGTCACCAGGACGGCGGCGGCGGCCAGCATGGCAAATAGCGCTTGTCGCATGGGAAGGCTCCTCACTGCGCGGGGTTCAGTGACGTGCCCGACATTAGCGACCCGCCGCGGGAGCTGGGGGCAATACGGCTATTTTCGGTGTGCGATGTGCGTGCGCCGCCGATAGCGAATTACGATCACAGATGGGACATTACGGTTAAATCACGGCCCGGATGCGGGAGACGATTGCGCATCCGCCCAGTTCAGCTCATCTTTGGCGTGCTGGTCAGGCGGCCGGCCCGGCCACCGGCCTTCTGCCTTTCCGGCAGACGTGGCCATAGAAAGGGATCAATAGCGGAGGTACGCGAGGATGGCAGCTATCTTAGCTGGTCATGGTCATGGTCATTACGATTGCGTCGATCGGGCACATGTATGTGCTATTACGATCTTGACGCGGATGCGCTGGTGAAGTGGGAGGACGGGTCTTCGCCCAGATCGGTTACCGCCCGCTCTGGGTTGCGTAGTCGTATGGCTCTCCGTCTATCGCTCCACCCGTGGCTATGACCCCTGCAAGCAGCCGCCAGGCATCCGGTGGGCGGGCCGCCTGGCCTGCCGAGGGATCCCTGCTACTGCGGCGCGGGGCTGGCGGCGGCGAGCATCGCGGCTGCGTGCCGGGTGCGGACGCCGAGCTTGGCCAAGATGGCGGAGACGTGATGGTCGACGGTCTTCTGGGAGATGACCAGGCGCGCAGCGATTTCCGCGTTGGTGAGCCCGGCGCAGACAAGGTCGAGGATCTCCTGCTCGCGGCGGGTCAGGCCGAGGGGATGGTCGCGGGTGGCGGCGTGCCTGCCGACCGGGATCGAGCGGATGCCCAGCTTGCGCATCGTGCGCCGGATAATGCGGGCCGTGGCGATAGCGCCAAGGTCCTGGCAGGTGTCCAGGGCCCGGCGCAGGGCGGGTTCCTCGGTTGCATCGAGCAAGGCGAGCGCGGCGTCGTAGGGGCAGCCGATCTCGTCCCATAGCTTGGCCGCGCTCCGCCAGTCGCCGTCGAGCTCCAGCCGGTACGGCTCGGCGAGCCCGCGCCGCGGCTCGCGGTCTGATCCGGTGCGGCGCAGCCAGGCGGCGGCCTCACCGCGCAGCCAGGGGTCGGCGCTATCGGCCGCCTGGTCGGCCAGCTCGGCTTCGTGGCGGGCGGCCGCCAGTTCCCCCGCGAGCCAGCGTGCCTCGGCCCGGCCCAGCCGCGCGGGCACGACGTATTGGGGCTCGCCGGTGCCGTCCGCGGCGGCCATGGCTTCATCCAGGTACTCCCAGGCACCCGGCTCCTGCGGCGGGCGCGGATCCTGCCGAGGGTCCCGATCGGAATCATCCGGTTAACGGGCGAGGCGAGCACCCGCCGCAGCACGATCCCGCTCAGCGCGACGGCCTCGTCCCATTGGCCCAGCCGGTCCAGCGTGGCCGTCCGCACGCCCTGCAGGCAGCAGAGGTAGGTGCCGAGATCGTGTTCCTCGCAGAAGGCGACGCCGTCGAGGTAGTACGGCCCGGACTCCGCATAGCGCCGGCTGCTGCAGGTCAGCTCGTGCCGGTTCGTGTAGGCATGTCCCGCCTCCGCGGCCGCGTGATGATCGAGCGCGACCGCCAGCGCCTGGCTGATCAGCGCTTCCCAGCCCTGCCCGGCCGACCAGGCGGTCAGGGCCTCGATAGTGAGCGCAGCACTCTGCACCGGGTAACAGCCGAGCTGCCCGGCGATCTCCCGGCCCCGCCTGGCGGCCGCGATGGCCTCGCTGAAGTGCGTATCCGTGGCCTGGTAGCCGGCCACGGTCACGTAAGCCTGGGCCAGTTCAACGCTCGGGCCGAGCGGCTCCAGGGTCCGCAGCGCGTCGGCTGCGGCGGCGCTTGCCTCCCGGCCACGGCAGAGCCGCCACAGGGCACCGGAGGACCGGCGTAGGGTGTCGCCTTCGCGCAGCTGGTCACCGGCCTCGCGCCACAGCTCAAGAGCCCGCCGGTAGGCGTCGGCCGCGCCGTCCAGGCTGTCGATCATGCGCAGCTCGTCGGCCAGGTCGTCATACCGGGCCGCGAGCGCCGCGGCAGGCTCGTCGCCGGCGAAGCGGAGGGCCCGCTCGAACTGCGCGGCCGCCTCGCAATGCGACCCAAGCTCGACGGCCCGGCGCCCGGCCAGCGTGGCGTGGCGCAGTGCCGCGGGCCGCTCGCCGGCTGCCTCGGCGTGAAAGGCCAGCTGGGCGTGGTCTTCGCAGCCGGTGTCACGCAGCGCGGCCAGGATGCGGGCGTGGATAGCGGGACGGCGGTGTCCCGGGATCGCCTCTTCCACCGCCCGGCGGGCGATCTCGTGCCGGAACCGCAGTGTCGCCCCGTCGGCGACAAGCAGCCCGGATTCAGCCAGCTCATCCACCATCTCGGGCGAGGTGGCCGCAGCCCGCTCGAGCAGCTGCGGCTGGACCGTAGCGCCGATCAGCGCCGCGGCATAGAGCACGCCGCTCGCCTGCGGCCCGAGCCGCGCGGCGCGGGCCAGGACCGCGTCCCGGGCTGACGGCGGCACCCGGTCCAGCCCGGTCTGCATCACTTCTGTGACATAGAACGGATTCCCGCCGGTGGCCTGGTACAGCTGGGCGGCATCTAGCCCGCTGTCGGCGGCCATGATCTCGACGGCCCCCGGAGACAGCGGCACCAGGCTGACCCGCCGGGTGTTGCGCTGTACCGCGAGCTCGCCGAGCGCCAGCCGCAGCGGATAGCTCGTCGCCAGCTCGTCCGCCCGGTAGGTCGCCACGATCAGTACCGGGATCTCGCGGATCCGCCGAGCCAGGAACCGCAGCAGGTCCAGGGTCGCCTCGTCGGACCAGTGGATGTCCTCGATGACGACCACGCGCAGCCCGCCCGGCTGGCCGGGCTCGGCTGGCCGAGCTCGCCCAGCAGGGCGGTGAACAGCTCATCCCGGGGGGCCTGCGCCTGATCCAGCCGAGCCAGCTTGCCGCCAAGCTGGCCGGCGATGTCAAGGAAAGCCCCCAGCGGGCGCGGCGTGAACAGCCCGTCGCACGCCCCCCAGCACCAGCGCGCATCGGTCAGGCCAGCGGCGAACTGCTCAAGCAGCGCCGACTTGCCCACCCCGGCCTCCCCGGCGACGAGCACTACCCGGCCTTCGCCCCGGCGCGCCTGATCAGCGTAGTCAGCCAGCAGGGCCAGCGGCACGTCCCGCTCCAGCAAAACCATGCCGTCAGTGTCAGTCAGACCCGGACCTGAACGCAATGCCAGGTCGTGACCTACGTCTGCCGGTAACGGAGGATGCAGAGGCGCGGAATAGCTGGCCGGACCGGCCCGGCCGCACCGCGACCGTAAAGCGAATCGCGGCTCGCCAGGCCGCGCTGGCCGCTCGCCAGCGCCGCACATCCGCGCAGCCTGCGCCGGCCCAGCGCCGCAGGCTAACTGTCAATGCCCATCCCGGGCCGCCGCCGGAGTCACCGGGGAGCTTTCCGTGGGTTAACGGACGCTCTTGGCGAAGCGGGCGATGCAGTTTGCTACTTCGCTGCGGTTACCCGCCTTGGCGATGCAGTTGCTGAAGCTGGTGAAGACGCTCGTGTTATTCGCCACCAGAGTACCGATCCGCACGGAGAACGCGATGCCGACGGCCAGCGCCAGAATGCCACACACGAGCCCGGCTGTGGCCTGCCCGGGGTTCGCCGTTCCCCCGGCCCGCCCGCGGGTGAGAGCGGCGACGCCGATGGCAACTGCGGCGATGCTTCCCAGCAGGCCCAGCGGAAGCAGCACGAACGACAGTACGGCGACGAGGCTGGCGACGCCAAGGACAAGGGCGGCTGTGCCCAGGCCCTTCTTCGACCGGACGGCCGGCGAAACGACGGGCGTGCTGGGGGACTCAATGCTCACCATGGCCTGCCTCTCCCGCGCAGCCAGGCTGGCCTCCGCCGCCAGTCACGCCGCAGGCCCGCCAGACCGCCGCAATCGTCCCTGATACCACTTTTACACGCGAAGAGAAGGCAATAAAGAGTCAAGGCCGAGTCCCTGGATCCGGCGGGGAGCCGTCATCGCCGGTGTGCCGGCCGGGCGCCGCGGTCTTCGTCAGCTAACCGTGGCCGGTGCCGGCGTTGCCTGCAGAGCGGTGCTGATGATCTCGGCGAGTTCGTCGCGGCCCGGGCCTGTTGCCAGCCGGGGGCGCCAGCCGCTCGCCAGGAGCGCACGTGCTCGCGGCTCGGCGACGTGCAGGCACTCGGGCAGCTCGGTCATGCCGAGGTATCCACCGGTGAAGGGGCGGATGCTGGGGTCCGCCTCGGCGGCAGCGAGGATGAGGTCGGAGGGCAGTGGCCGGCTGACATCCACGTCCTCGCCCTGCCAGCGACGTCGGGTCGATTCGTCCATGTGGACGTGGTCGTCTACCCACGGCTTGATCTGGCTGGCGCACCAGGCATCGAAGCTTTCACCTACCGCGTCCGTGTCGGTGCCGTGCTCGTCGATGAGCTGCAGCAGCTGCCGGGCCTGCAGCATGGTAGTTGCGACGCCCCGGCCGAACGTCGGTGTCGTGGTGGCCACGGCGTCGCCGACGAAGACCAGTCCTGGCAGCGCAAGCCGTCCGTCGTGCCCGGTCTGGCCGCGGTAGGCGTTCAGCAGCGGACCGCCAGGAAGCACTGGCGTAATCGGCCGGGCCCGGTCGGGGTCGACCCAGTCAGCCAGGCCGGGAATGGCCTGGCATGCGGCCGTGAAGGCAGCCTCATGACGGAGCTGGGACAAGGCAGGGTCAGCGGTGGGCCGCACCAGGAGCACTGAGAAGATGCCATGCTCATGCAGGAAGAGAATGGCCTGGTAGCCGTCGAAGTCGGCCTGCCACGCGATCGGGCTCACCAGCGGCCCGGGCTCGTCGCTGCGGTGCAGCTGGTACTGCCGGTCGACATAGGCGATGCCACACGGCCCTCCGCTAGTCGGCGCAGGGCGCAGCGACCGTGTCGCTCGCCCGGCCCGTCCCGAGGCGTCAATCACCAGGTCGGCCGGCAGGTCGGCTCCGTCGACCCGGATGCCGCCCGCTCGCCCGCGCTGGCTGGTTACGCCGTCGACATGCCCGCGGCGAACTTGCAGGCCGGGCACGTCGAGTGCCGATGCCCGTAGCGCGCGCTCGAACGTGATCCGGCGGGAAAGCATCCCCATGGGGACCTCGCGTCCGTCAGGCAGGCGCAGCCGGGCCCGTTCAGCGCCGGCGGCGGACCACCGCTGAAGGGCATCGGGTAGTTCCTGCTGCAGCGCCTGCACGACCTGGTAGCGGAATGCATGCGCGTGGTGGAACTGCATGACGCCACGCCGAGGCCAGCTGCCGTCCGCGGCGGGCCCCGGGTCGCGCTCGACGGCGACGACCTGGTGGCCCCGGCGCGCCAGGCCAGCACCGACGAACAAGCCGGCCGGACCCGCGCCAATGATCGCCAGGCGCATGGCAGCCACCTCCCGCATTTGGTACACTAGCGATACAATGATTGCACTTATGATGCATCCATGTCGCGGGAACGTCAAGCCCGGCGGTATGACGCGATGAGCCTGCCGGCTAGGCGCTACGCATCCGAGGTACGTGACGAGCAGGCCCGGCGCACCCGCCGGGCCATCGTCGCCGCGGCCCGCGAGCTGTTCCTTGCGCGGGGCTACGCCGCCACGACGATCGATGCAATCGCGGAGGAGGCACGCGTCAGCAGGCGCACCGTCTTCAACTCGGTGGGCGGCAAGCTGGTACTGCTCAAGCTGGCACTCGAGTGGGCAGTCGTCGGCGACGACGAGCCGGTCCCGATGGCAGACCGCCCGGCCGTCAAGGCGATCCGGGCCGAGTCCGATCCGCGCCGGGCGCTCGCGCTCTGGGCGCAGAACGTCGTCGAGGCCGCATCCCGGGTTGCGCCGATCAGCGAGGTGCTCACCGCTGCCGCCGATGTCGACCCGGCGGCGGCCCAGTTGTACGCGGAACTGGCCGGCAACCGGATGTCCGGCGCGACCCAGTTCGTCCGGTATCTCGCGTCACTCGACGGACTTGCCGCAGGCGTCACCGAGCAGCAGGCGGCCGACCTCTGCTGGTCCCTCATGGACGGTCACCTTTACCGCCTCCTGGTGACTCAGCGCGGATGGGCGACCGCCAGCTTCACGCAATGGCTGACCGACAGCCTTGCCGCGACCCTGCTGCGCCCACACGACTGACCGCTGGTGTGCGCAGGTGGCCCGTCAACATCACCGATCGGACCGAGCTGGCGCCGCTCGCCGTCGACATGGCGCCGCTATCACGAGGATTCCCGCGCCTCGGCCGAGCTGGACCCGGTGTTCCGCAAGCTACGGGAGGAGGTCGTGATCGCGTGACAGAGCGACGAGCGCGCTGAACTTGAGCCAACAGGCGGCCGGGCCATCCCTCCTCGCGAGGCGATGTTCCCGCAGGCCGCCTCCGGGAGGCCTGACAGCGGCCACTCATCCCGGCCGCACCGGGTACGCCGCGTTCCCGGCGCGGCGATCGCTGCGGCCACCGTGTCGTATACCGGCAGCGACTTCGTGAGGTGGACGATCTCCAGCACCCGCCGCACATGGTTGCTGACGCAGGCCAGGCGCACCCAACCCCCTTTTTCCGCGGCGCTTCGGCCGGCCGACAGCAGCGCGGACGTGCCGCGCGCGTCGGTAAATGTCAGCTTGCCGAGGTCCAAGACGAGGCGCGATCCTTTCTGCTGTGCCAGCAAGGCGTGCAGGGTCGCGTGCGTGAGGTCGAAAGTCAGGAGATCGAGCTCCCCGACAAGCTGGACTAGCGTGCAGTCGCCGCGCGGGGAGGAACGGATCTGAAGCTGCTCGCTAGCGGCATTGCTTAGCGGGGCCGAGCAGTGCTGCCGGCGTCCTGCGCACGGGCGCGGCCAGGCGGACGGTGTCGCGAGACCCGGCACCGCGCTGCCGTGGCGCGGGCGATCCGCCGAGAGTGACGGGGTATAGGTCATGGCACAAACTCCAATACTTGGCTGAGTGGGCTGGATCGACGGCGAGGGTTGTCGGCCGCGACGCTAGTTGGGAGCGCCGAGGACCTCGGGCAGGAGCGGCGAGGGCTGGGGAATCCCGCCGAAATCCGCGTCGTCGTATTCGATGACCAATTGGTCGATGACTTCTTCCAGCTCGGCGGGGAGCCGGGGCCGCACGCCGCGTTCGCACTGCGCGAGCAGTTCTTGGGCGATGTGGTCGGGCAGGAGCGGCTGCCCGGCCGCCTGAGTCGTCATCGGATTGCGTTCGGCCGGTTTGGCGAGCAGGCGCTCTGCTTGCTCGTGCCAGTAGTCGGCGTCACGGAACGCCGCGTTGCGCCGGTGATGGAAGGACAAGCAGGTCGCCGCGGCATGGCTGCCGCTTCCTGCAGCGAACTGCCACCAGAACTGGGCGCCGTCCTCTCGGCCCGCGAGGTGGAGCAGGCACGCGAAGACCAGCGCGCCTTCCGGCTCGATGTGCCTGGTGTTGTCCAGCCGGGAAAGCCAGGTCGCGGCCTGGGGCGTGTTGAGAACCTGAGCGGAGATCAGGTCGAGCTGCCGAAGGGCCCGATCGTCCTCCTCCGAGGGTGAGGCGGGGCAGACGGCCGCGCCCGGGCGGTTGCGGGTGGCGGCTCGGGCGATGCGCTCGGCCGCTGTCGGAGCACGGCTGTGGTCGTAGTTGGACAGGATCTCCGCGTTGGCCAGCAAAGCGTCGATGGCGCTGCCGGGGTCATCGGTGTTGCGCATTATGCCTCGTTTCCGATCGAATACGGGATGCCGAGTTCCTTCGCGAGATGCTCTTTGGCATGCCGCACATTCGAGCGGACCGTGCTTTCGCTGACGCCCAGAGAAGCGACTCTGCTGTAGGGGTACTTGAGGACGTAGCAAAGGACGATCGAGTCATACCGGCGCTCGGGAAGATGGGAGATCGCGCTGTACAGCCCGAGTGACTCCTCCATCGCGGCGAAGCGCTCCCTGGACTGAGCCAGCACCCGGGTGACCCGGTCGAACACGGCGGTTTCGACGAACGCCGACCCGGTTCCGTGCTCGTCGAGCCACCGGGTCACCGTGGCCTTAAGTACCTTCCATGCGTGCCGTGCCGCGCTTTCGTCCCGCTGCACGCAAGGCCAGATTTCGGCCATGTGCGCGGTGAGCGCGTCGACGATCTGTTCGGAAGCGTCGCGACTGCCGGTCTGGGCGTGCGCGTAGCGCACCCAGGCACCCTGATGCCGATCATAGAAAGCGTCAAATGACGGAACGGTGCGTACAGCGAGCTCGCCGACCGCCTGGTTGAAACCCTGTTTCTCGAGATTCACGGACGCTCCCCTCCCCAATCGGAAGGAAGGTCGCGGCAGACGGCGCGAGCGATCCTGGCCGCCATGCGCCGGGCAAGATGCTCCTCGGTGCCTATCCGCACGCCGGCTTCGAGCAAGTGACGGGTAATCGCCCGCACGTCGGCACTGCCGACGCGGGCAACAACCCCGATCGCCACGAGGTGATCCACGTCAATCGTCATGGTTCTGAGATCTCCTCACGATTTACCGGGCAGCTCCGGATTGGGAGCTGGCTGCCAGTATTGGAGCGGTGAATGGCTCGTAGTTGACAGCAGATCAGACCAGGTGGCCGTTCGTGCAAAACCGATCTCGAGGATTTTCGGATGGCCACCGGCATGACCGCGCAGTCGCCACCGAATCGCCTAACATGCGTAAGCTAGGCCAGACTGCCGCTTTGCCAGCTGATGGGAACGGGATGCTGCCCCGGAGCCATCTTGGGTCATGGGTGATCATGGTAGTTTCCCTTCTCGTCGTCAATGGACACGCTGATGGATGGTTCTGGCGGCGCCGGCCGGACTCGGACCACCACCCCCAGGTGCCGGCGCCGATCGCGACTCCCAGGGCCGTAGCACCGCGCCGTCCCGGCGTTCAGCGCCAGCCGGGGCAGCCGGTACCGGTACTCCCCGCCCGGGTCGTTCAGCCCCACAAACAGCGCCCCGAAGGCGACGCGGCCGGAATCCGGGTCGTGATCGGGCCACGTGAGCGGCGCGTAGATCCAGGCTTGGGCGCGCCGGGCTGCCGGCAATCCCGGGGTATGTCCGGTAAGCGACTTACTGTGGATGTATGACCGTTCTCATCCGGCCACCGCAGGCTAGATGGCTAGCGGCCGGCGGCCCCGCGATGAGGGAGCGGGATCAGCTCGGCCGGATTCCGCGGGACCTGTGGGCGGCCCTGGCGCAGGACGAGGAGGCCCGGGGGAGGTATTACGGCAAGGTCTACTGGCGCGGGCCCGGGCGATGCGCGTATTTCCTCGGCGCCTTGTCGTCGGGCGGTTACGGGCGATTCCGGGCCGGCACCCGCCGGGCAGCGGCGGGACGGCCGCGGAGCCTGGTCGTCCCGGCGCATATCTATGGCTACGTGCTCAGCCGGGGAGTACCCGCGCCGGATCCGGTGACCGGCCGCCTGCCGGTGATCCGGCACCGGTGCGACGAGCCCGGCTGCCAGGCTGCCGGGCACCTGGCTGCCGGGTCGCCGGCCGAGAACTCCCGCGACTACCTGGCCCGGCACCGGGATCCGTACTCACCGCTGAGCGATCGCCGCGGCCCGCGCGGCCGGGCAGTGGCGATCCGGGACGCGATCCTGACCGCGCTCGCTGAAGGAGCCAGCCTCGGGGAGATCGAGGCAGCTATCGACGCGGCGTCCGCCGCCGGTATCCCCGGCGGCCAGCAGGCGCTGTTCTGAGCCATTCGCACCGGGGCGGGCCAGAGCACCGCGTGAGTCTCGATCTGGAACGTCAGGCTGTCGATGCCAAAGATGACCGCCTCGGCATTCTTCTTACCGTCCAGGTCGCAGATCGTAATGCCGATCCTCGGGGCGAGCGGCAGCCTGGGCGGGAAGCTGCGCTGGCTGTACTGGCGTCAGGGCAGTGCCCATGCTCAGGGCAGGCTGTGGACCGAGAACTGCATACCAATTGCGCGCTGGCCAGGTATCACCCGCGCTGGGTCAGCGTCCGCCTGACTCATGTCCGGGCGCACGGCAGCCGTGACTGGTTCACCCGGATGGCCGTGAAGTTCCATCGCCACGGCCGGTGGCACCGCCAGCACCTGGCCTTCAGGCGCTACTGCGCCGGGGGAGGCTGCGGCACCGTCCCCCTGTGGATAGGCCCGGACCACTGGCCTTACTTCTGATCAATTGACCCCGGCCCTCTTGTGAGGCCACGGGAAACGATCCGGGCGATCCGGCCAGCGATACAGGGGGGACGAGATGAGCATTAAGATCTGGAAGATCATCAGTGCAGTGGGAGCCGCCGCGGCTATCGCCTGCGGCACCTTGCTCGCGCCGGCCGCAGCGTCAGCCAGCTCGCACGCCAGGCCCTACGCCTGGGAGCTTCGCCGCGATGGCATCCACATCCGGCACAAGACCACGCCGGGAACGTTCTGGATCATGGTCGGCGGGCCGAACGTCAAGGTGAAGCACCTGCACTGGTCGTCGTAGGGATCGCATCGCGCTCGCGGAACCGGCACCCTGATGGCCACCGACGTTCACGGGTGGCCGGACCTCGGCCGCGCCAGGATCGCCTGCACGGACGTGGTCAGCGGCGTCATGGGCTTCCCGCACCCGCCTAAGCGGGCAGGAGACAGGTGAGGCCGAAAGGCCACGGCCAGACCTCGCCCGCGAGGTAGAGGCGCGCACATTAAGCCATCAACCTGCCGCAGATTGGCCAGCGGCACGATGGCGTCTACCTCTGCCGGTGTGCGTACGTGACCGAAGAGTTTACCGTTCAGCCGGACGCAGAACCAGGCACCGTCACCAGTCGCGTCACCGGGCCGGGTCGGATTGGGCGTGCCGATCAGCGAGATCGTTTCGACGGACCATACACCGTCCTTGCTGACCCATTTTATGTCTGTTCGTCCCCAGTCTCCCCAGGTCAGACAATACCAGCCAAGATCGGCGCGGACGGCTCTAAGCTGCCCGCTGCGGAGCGCGGACATGCTCCCCGGCATGCGCGGGGGGCCGGGCCCGGTGCTGGCAGGCGCTCCAGGCGGCCTGCAGCGAATCTACGTAGCTCGACCAGAGTTCCGGCCCGGCCCGCTCCCTGGCGGGCGCTGGATGCCAGACGAGGACATGGGAAGCGGTTACCCGGTTTCTGCCTGATCCTCCGGCAGACGGACCTGCACCCGCGCTCACGTCACCTGCCGTGCCGCCCAGGGCCTGAGCAAGACCGGGATCATCCGCTGCCTCAAGCGCTACATCGTCCGCGAGATCTACACCTCCCTGCGCGCCGGCTTTACCGCCCGGGCCATCCCGCCCGCCTCCGCGGGCTCTGCTAGACATCGGGTCATGAACGATGACCCCGCAATCCTGCGTGACTGGTCCTCCGGTGACGGCGCCTGGTATGCCGCCCAGCTCACCGACCCCGACATCCAGCGCTTCACCAGCGAGCGGGCCACCACGACCGCGGCCGGCTTCCGAGCGGCGCTGGAAGCGCTGCGCCGCAACGCGGACCGGGCTGGCTTCGCGATCGTGGACGCCTCAAGCGGCGAACTCGCCGGCAATATCGCTGCCGACCGCGTGAGCCCCGACCTGGCCGAGGTCAGCTACTGGGTCGCCCCCGGATTCCGCCGCCGCGGGCTGGCCAGCCACGCCCTGACCCAGCTCTGCACGTGGATCAGTGCCCACTGGCAGGTCCGGGAAATTGCCTTGTGGACCCACGCCGACAACACCGCCTCCCAGAATGCGGCCTGCAACGCGGGCTTCCGCTACCTGCCCGGACGCGACGAGGTCCGGACGGTCGGCAAGCAGGAATGGCCCGCACGCTGGTACAGCCTGATCCTTGACCGCCACGGCCCGGAACAGCCGCCGGAGGCGCGCGCCTGATTCTCTAACCGCGTTTCCGGGTCGGCATGCGGTTGCCCGGCCCAGAACGAATGCGCCGGGCTAGCCTGGCGGCAAGCGCGACTCGCAGCTATAGAACCAGCTAAAGAAGGATAAACGACATGGCGCTTAACGACGATCTCAAGACCCTCGCCGACGAAGATGTCCTCTATCTGACGTGGACACTAAACCCTGTCGTCGAGGAGTCATTGCCAGATCCTGGTCCGCCGTCGCCGGTGCTGGTCTACCGCGGCAGGCTCCGTCAGGCCATCAGCGGCAACTGGATCTTCGATAGCTCGACCGGCGCGAGCGGCGCAGCCGGGTTGCTATTAGGAACAGAGAATATCTCGTGGACATCGGCGGAATCTCCTGCCAGTGGCCTTCAGGTGACGATCGTCTGGCCGCTGGCGACTCCCGAGGGTGTTGAGATCACCATGCAACAGGTAGTCGTCATCGGCACGGTTATCCCTGCGGACCTTGCGACGTGAAGGCGGCTGGGAATAGCTGACCTTCCTATCGGGCTGCCCGACCGCGCCAGGTCACGTCCACGACATTCACTGGCGGGTCGTCCTCCCTGCACCCGGCGCGGCATGTCCGGACGACGATTCAGGGGCTTCGCGATCGATCTGAAGCCCCAGAGCTCGTCCGCACTGCGCGCGCATGAGCAAGTGGAGCGCAGTCGCCCCGGAACGGTCTCGCTATCGGTTGCTCATAACCGGGCGTGCCAGAAAGCTCCTGAAAGAAGTCCGGGCGGCGGTGTCGGATCGGGGCGGGGGTGTTCGTAGCAGGGGTGAGCGCCCGCCCGCGAGGGCGCCCCGGAACCACTGCCTACGGCAAGCATGTCGGCACTGCCATCGCGGCGGACCTGGCCGGCCGGGCTGGGCCATCGTCTCCGGCGCCGCCAACGGCATCGACGCCGCCGCGCACCACGGAGCCCTGACCGCCAGCGGCGTCACCATCACCGTGCTGGCCTGCGAGCCCGACGTCCCCTACCCCCGCGCACACGCCGGGCTTCTCGCAGACATCGCCGACCGCGGGGCCGTGACCAGCGAATGCCCGCCCGCCATCAGCCCGGTCGGCTCCGGTTCCTGGCCGCAACCGCATCATCGCCGCATCTCTTGGGTGCAAAACGGTCAAAGCAGATGTGCTGGCGAGATTCGCAGGTCACGAGGCCCGCATGGCTGCATTGACGGCGCAACACGTGTGGTGACCAGCCGCAAACGAGGAGTGATCTAGCTTGTGGTGTGGGAAGGTCATCCGCCGCTGCGCCGCCGGGAGCAATATGGGCGGGCATGAGAGCCCCGCCGATGGGCGTTGATGAGCTGATCGAGCACTGAACTGTACTGCCGGACGAGCGCGAGCTCGTGGCTGGCAAGCGCCGGGGATCCCGGCGCCTGTGCGAACCTGGGGAAATGACGCTGCGCGTCCCCGATGTGGTGGCCAACGCTGCGGCGGCCTGCGGGGCCGGCTGGTGGCTGCGGGACCTCCCGCGCCTGGTCGCCGACCTCGAGGCCGAGTGGTCTGTCTCGGTGGAGCAGCCCTACCCGCACGCCACCGAGGCCTTCGTGGCCGAGGCCCGTCTCGGCGACGGCACGCCGGCAGTGCTGAAACTTCTGATTCCGCGCGACGGCGCGGCTGCTCGTCACGAGATCACCATGCTGCGGCTGGCCGGGGGCCGGGGCTGCGCCGGCCTGTTGCGCCACGACGCCAGCCGGGGTGCGCTGCTGCTGGAGCGCCTCGGGCCCTCCCTCTACGAGCTGGGCCGCCCACTCGCCCAACGGCTGGAGATACTGGTGGCGACCGCGGCCACGGCGTGGGCGGCCGGCTGCAGGTTCCGGCCTGCCCACTGGAGCCGGCAAGGCGTGCCGGCTCGTCGATTTCGTCACCACCCAGTGGGGGGAGCTGGGCCATCCGTGCACCGAGGCGGCCGTCGACCACGCCCTGACCTGCGCGGCACGGCGCATAGCCGCCCACGACGACGAGCGGGCCGTGCTGGTGCACGGAGACGTTCACCAGCTGAACGCCCTTCAGGTCCCTGGCCGCGCCACGTTCAAGCTAATCGACCCCGACGGGCTGCTCGCCGAGGCGGAGTGCGACCTTGGAGTCATGATGCGGAACGACCCCATGGAGCTGCTCGACGGCGACCCCCGGGCCAGGGCGCGCTGGCTGGCGCAGCGCTGCGGGCTGGACGCCACGGCGATCTGGGAGTGGGGCGTCGTGGAGCGGGTGACGAGCGGGCTGTGGTGCACCCGGATCGACCTGCAGCCGCTGGGACGGCAGATGCTCATGGTCGCCGACCGCCTCGCCACCCTGTGAGCCGTGGCGGCTTGCGCCTGCCCTAGGTCGTCATCGCGGTGCCGTTGCCGGACCCTGGCCGTGCACCGCTGCGGCTCCGGCTCGCCGGCGGGGGCCCTGCGGTCCTGACAGCAGGTCACAGGCGGGGCACTGCCGGGCGGGCAGGCGGCTGGCTGGATGGCGGCTGCGTGGAGCACCGCCCGGCACGCCAGCGACCTGACCCGCCCGCTGATGGCCGTCCCCGGCCCTGTCACCTCCGCGATGTCCGCCGGCAGCCACGCTCTCATCGGTCACCAGCGCGCCGCCTGCGTCACCAGCGCCGCCGAAATCATGCCGCGTCAGTCCTGCTTTACCTGCTCATCTTCACATCGGTCAGCTGGCCTTGCCGTGATTTGAGGCCCCGGATGTGCCGCAAGCCGAGGAAGCCCAAAACCCCAGCGGCTGCCAGGACCGCCCCGGCCACGAGTAGGGCGGACTCGAAGCCGTGGAGAAATGAGGTCACCGCTGGGTCATACGCGTGCCCGCCTACGTAGGCGGTGGCCGCATGCACCTGACCGCCGGCCACCTCTGTGCCGACCTGGGCGGCCCGCTGTTGCCCGGCTGCGGAGAAAGTGCCGGCCTGGTGATGCCAGCTGGCCAGCGTCACGCTGGCGCCGATGGATCCCAAGATGGCTAGTCCCGTGGCAGTGCCGATCTGACGGCAGGCGTTGAACAGGCCTGAGCCGATCCCCGATGACCCCGCCGGAACGCCGGCCATCGCCGCCGACGAACCCGCCGGGACCATGAGGGCGAAGCCCACTCCCACCAGGACGTAGCACGCAGCCGGCCAGGCAAACGGCGTCGCCTGCGTCAGCTGGCTCATGCCCAGCATGCCCGCGGCGGCGATCAGGCACCCCAGCCCGACAGACGACGCCACCGGCAGCCGCTGCTGGACCCGCTTGCCGGACTGGGCCACAACGAAGTACGGGATGCAGAAAAAAAGCCAGGACAGTCCGGTGCGCAGCGCCGACCAGCGGTCAATGTTCTGGAAAAATAGCGTCACGTAGTAGATGAATCCCGAAAAAGCCAGGTACGCCAAAAGGTAAACGGCACAGGCCCAGGCAAAGCTCGGGGTTCGCAGCAATCCCGGGGGAACCATCGGTGACGCGGCCCGGTGCTCCCACACAAAGAAAACGACAAGGACCGCTGTGCCGGCGGCAACACAGGCGGCCACGGCCAGCGAATGCCAGCCGACGTCGGAGGACTCGACAAATCCGAAGGTCAGCAGCAGCAAGCCGCAAGCGCTCAGCGCGACCCCGCCGGTGTCGAAGGGGCGGGGTACAGGCTCCCTGGACTCCGCGACCGCGACCTGCGAGATAACCACGGTCACTATCCCGATCGGGACATTAACCCAGAAGACCGACGACCACGGGAACACGCTGAGCAGCAGGCCGCCAGCCACGCTGCCGCCTGCGACGGCCAGGCCGCTGACTGCGGCCCACAGCCCGATGGGCCCGGTCCTGGCCTCCGGAGGATAGGCCTCGGTGATCAGCGAAAGGGTCAAAGATGACATGATGGCGCCACCGATTCCCTGGATCACCCGGAAACCAATCAGCATTCCACCGGAAACCGAAAGCGCACAGCCGACCGAGGCAACCGTGAACAAGCAGACCCCGCCTATGAAAAGACGCTTGCGCCCGAAATGGTCGCCCAGCGCACCACCCGTTGGAATCAGCGCGGCCAAGGCCAGAGCATAGGCACTCACCACCCATTCCAGGCCTGCGGGCGAGAGGTGAAGCTCGTGCTGCAAAGACGGAAGGGCGACGCTTACGATCATGACATCAAGCACCATCATGACCTGAGCGGTGCACGCCACGGCCAGGGTAAGCCGCTGCCTGCGCGCTGTACCCAAAGTCATGACTCAACCCTGCCCCACCTGACCGGCAGGCACACCGTCACCAGGGTGTCGGCAAAGTCCGACTGGGCGGTGACTAGCTGATCTGCGACACGCCGATGTGAGCTGGCAGCGGCGCGGGGGACGGGCCCGCGAAGCGATCATGGCGGTTCCTGAACCTGCCGGATCACTGCCGAGGGGCCATGCCCGCTGCGTGATCATCCCGAGGAATCCTGCGATTGGCCAGTTACTGGCGGCCGTGCAGTCCCTGAACGGGCAGCACGCGGGACCGGCGCAGCGGATCGCCGTAGGCCAGCCGGCGTGACCTGGGTTTGCCCTCCACCCGGGTGTTTTCTCATGAAAGCGCCGGGCACCAGGTTTGTCCACAAGCAGCTGCATCTACTGGCTGCAATAGGTGCCGTGGACTGGCCCGGCTCGCAGCTCGCGCAACGCCGGGCGCTCGTCGCCGAGCCCAGGCTCTGCCCCTCCTCGGTACGAACCGCCTATGCTGCCTGTGTCCGCTACCGGGACGGCAGGTCGAGGCCCACCGCCTTGGCGCCAGCTTCGGCCAGCGCCGCCGCCATCATGTCCGCGGCCCGCCCGGCGGCGGACAGCGCCTCGGATACCTCAACCAGCACGCCGTCGGGGTCGCCGCCCGTGCCGCGCGGGATCTGGCCGTCCTCACGCTGCACCACCAGGAACCGGGCGAGTTGCTCGCACAGCTGGGGCAGCTGCCCGCCCATCAGCGCAAGCCGGCTGACGACCTCGCGGGCCTCGCCCGGACCGGCCAGTTCCCCGCCATCGGCCATCAGCTGGTTCAGCGCCCGGACAGCCTCCACCGCCTGCGTGGCGACCTCCCCGATCGTCAGCGTAGCGGCCAGCTCGTTCACATATCCCGGCGAAGGATTCCGCCGGGACCGGGCCAGCGCGGCAGCCTCGATGTCATCGCCGGAGCCGTACGGCCGAACTTTCCTGGGCATCTTTCTCCACGGTCGATCTACGGTCGAAGGCGCGGACCCTACGACAACGGTCCGCCTGCGCCATGCCTGCACGAGCTGCCGGGCGCGGACACGCTTAGCGCAGCGGCCCGGGGACCCACACTGCAACCCGGTGGCCGCAGCGAGTATTTCCCTGGTAAGACACGCACCTGCGATTGCTGCCCGGCCAGGCAGCAGATCCACGCGCCTAAGCTGGTCTCCGCACGGCCCGTATCGCCTCGGGCAAAGCGCGGGCTTGAGCTGTCTGGGCTGGTCGTAGTACATGTGATAGGTCACGCCACATCGCGGCTACGTAAGAGTGGGCGAGCACGCAGAGCGCCGACGATGCATAAACATACGACCGGGCCTCACAGCCGTGATCGCAGCACGGCGACCTCGGGGAACTCCTCGGGCGAGCCGTAGCCGTGCTCGGCCAGCCAGCGGACGTTAGTCAGGCATCGCAACGACCACCAGGCGCGGATGAGGTCGCGGTCGACGTCGGTGCCGTAGCCGGCGACGACGTCGCCAAGGTGCTCCTTGTGTCCGAGCGTGAGGGTGGCGAGGTCGAAGAGCGCGTCGCCCTGGGACGCCTCGGACCAGTCGACGACGCCGGTGACCTCATCACCGGCGACGAAGAGGTGGTCGACCTGCAGGTCGCCGTGGATGAACACCGGTGTCCACGGCCGGAGCGCAGTCTCGGCGAGCTGGCGGTTGCGCGTGACCACTTCGGCGGGAAGGACGTCGTTGGCGACGAGCCACTCGCATTCGCCAACGAGGTGCGATGCGATCTCGCCGGGGCTCCGGCCGGGCCATGGCGGCAGCGGCGCGTCGTGCAGCATCCGGGCGGCGGCACCCGCCGCGGCCCACGCCGCCGGCGGCGCGGCCGACGGCTCGCCGAGGCGGCCGAGTGCCGTCCCTGGGAGAGCGGCGAGCGCGAGCACGGGCGGCTTGCGCCACAGGATCTCCGGGGTCGGGACCGGCGCCATCGCCATCGCCTCGACCTCGACGTCGGTGCGCGTCTGATCAGCGTCGATTTTCAGGAACACGTCGCCGACGCGCAGGGTCGCGCGCTCGTGATGGGCGACGACGACCTCGACCTCCTCCACGTCGGCCATTGTCGCGGGATGACCACCGACGTCGCCACGGGTTATCGCTGTGGGTGTCAGTCCGTAACGCCCGCGACCCGCCGGCTCGTCGACGTCGCGCTCAGGAGGGATGGCTCTTTTCGTTCCAGTTTTCGTTCCAGACCGATCGGTCTGGCGTGTCTCGGTCCTGGAAGACTTGCGCTGTCGCTTGAATCGTGCGCCCGATGAGCCTTCATCGGTTTGAGGAGAGTTCAAGGAGCAGCTAGCCGCGCTCCGGATGCGACGATGCAACTGGCAGCTGAAGTCCAGTGGCATACCCACGAGGCTCAAAGGGGATCGACATGAACCAGGCAGCACCGCCATCGCCGGACCGGCCGGGACGGGCCGTCCTGCGAGGCCTGCTAGATCTTCGACCCAGTCTTAGGCTCGAACCCACCTTGATCTCCGCCGCCGACGCCGAGGCTCGAGAACTGGCCGCAGCGAAGGTCTACGCGTTCGCGAGCGCCGACTATCCGGGCGCGGCGCAGTCTCTGGTCTTCGACAGTGACGGCAGCACCGCGCTGGGCGCGTTCGTTTTCGATCCCGGCAGCGTCAGCTCGCCCACGACCGCGTTCACTTTCACGAGCGGGGTTTACCAGATTCTCACCGTCCCGAGCTCGACCGTAAGCATCGCTACGGGCATCAACGGGACTGGTCTGATCGTGGGGGCGTACCAGGACCTGGCGGGCGTGCAGCGCGGCTTTGCAAACAATAGCGGCACCTTCAGCAACGTAGACTTTCCTGGCGCCGGCGGGACTCAGGCCATCGGCGTCAACGATGCCGGACAGATCGTGGGCGACTACTTCGACGCCGCCAGCGCCGAGCATGGATTCGTCAGCAGGGGCGGCACCTTCACGGCCATCGACTTCCCCGGGGCCACCGGGACCGCGGCCGCCGGGATCGACAACGCCGGCGACATCGTCGGAGGATGGTCGGATGCATCGGGATCCCACGGCTTTCTGCTCCAGGCCGGCGTGTTTACCCCGATCAACTTCCCGCTCGCCACCAGCACGACCGCCTTCGGCATCAACGACGCCGGGGAGATCGCCGGCTTTTACACCGACGCGGCCGGCATCACCCACGGCTTCATCTACGCCAGCGGGGCCTTCAGCACCGTGGACGTCGCAGGCGCCAGCGGCACCCAGCTGACACGCATCAAGAACGGTGGACCGATTACCGGCGTCTTCACTGACGCCCTGAACGGGCAACACGGCCTCACCGGTCAATAGGCCGGCCTGGAAGGCGTGGCGGCCGGGCGCCGGATGTTCACACGACCTTGTGCGGGAGTGTGATGTCCGCCACAACTGATAATCACCAGATGCCGCAGAGTGCCGCGAAATCCTGCGGTCAAGGTCAAAAGATCTTGAGGCCACTCGCCAGGCTGGTGATGTGGCCTCTGGCCTGCAACTTCTGTCGGACGGCAGGTTTTGAACCCCGCGACCCCTTGACCCCAGGCACGAATCTGGCGTCTGGCCCGGTCGGAGGGTCGGACGGGACCCTTTCACCTGCATCATCGCCCAGGCGATCACCGCCTTGACGATCACCGAGCTTCTGGAAAGCGGCCGTGACAGCACCGACCCGGTCGTGAAGGCACTATGCGTCGAGCTGCGGTGACGAACCGGCATGTCTGGACTACCGCGCTAGCCGGGGTCGTCATCGCGGCGGCCGTGTCGCGCGATCGGCGTTGGCGGGCAGACTGTGTCCGCGCGTCTCCTGGCCAAGTCCGGCCACAATGTGGACGCCATCGCTGCCGAAGGCTCGATCGGAGCCGCCGACCCCGACGTGGTTGCCGCCGCTGTTGCGGAAGAACGTGTGCTCCTGTCCGACGTCGATGGCTGTGCACCCGTCGACCCCGGCGGACTTGGCCCCGGTGTTGCCCGCGACCGCTGCCACGCCACCTTCAGCGTCGCCGGGTCGTGCACGAGGTTGAACAGGTCGCCGAAACGGCGGCCAGGATCGGCCACCGCCCAGCGGTGCAGCTTGGCCTGCATCCCCGATACCCGTGCGAACGACCCGGAGGCCGGGCCGCCCGGAGCGCCCGCATTCACCAGCGCGTCTCTCAGCATTGCAGTCTCCTTGCTGCTCGTGACCGCTGCCGCCCATCGCCTTGTGACCGGCTCTCCCTGCCTCCGACTACTACGGCGGCTCCGCCCCGTCCCGGCCCGATCGGCCGACGGCGGACCCAGCCCGCCTGGCCACGCTGGAAGCGTGGCCAGGCGGCAAGGACCGGGACGGTTCCCCGTGTTCACTGCGATTCGCTCGACGAAGGAGGAGCCCGGTTTTGTCCCTGCGGCATCGCCACGGCTACCCCGCAGCACTTCACCGCGGCCTCCGGCCGAACCAACCATGAATCAGCCCGGAGTTCCCCGCCCTCCGCCAGCACAGCGCAGACGAACGGGTGCGCGCCGCTCCCGGCCCATATCCGCCAGGTTCGGGGCCGGTACGGTCTTGAGAGATTTTCAGGCGCCGGTTCCTCGCGTACTCCTCTCCGTCACGCCTGCCGGGCCCGCGCTGTCTGGCAGTGCCAGCACGCCCCGGCGGTGTCAGGGCTGCTCCCGCCCTCCCCGCACCTCCCAGATCAGGCTGCCCTCAGCTACGCCGCCCTGCTGCGACAGGGACAGCGGCGGTGGTCTCTCACCCCCGCTCAAATCGACAGCGCCTCACGGCGCACCGGGTGATGGCCGAAGCCCTTGAAGTTAGGCTCCGCGAGTTCCTTGTCTGAGTGCGCCGGGGTGACGGTGGTGTCCAGCCGGATGCAGGTCATGCGCTGCAGGACCCTGTCCGCGATCCGCACGCCGGGCAGGCCGCCGTGCCGGGCCTCGATGGCTGCCCAGGCCTGGCGGCGGGCGCCGTTCACTCCCTGGTGATCCGGGCCAGGGCACGCGGGCCGCCCGCGACGATCTCATCCAGCGTCCGCCAAGTGGTCGGCACCGAGGCGACCAGGCCGAACAGCTCTTTCTGGTCGGTCAGCACCCGGAAGTCACTGATCACCTCGCTGCCGTCAGCGATCGCGCAGGCCAGGTCGGCCGTGACCCGGCCGCGGTCGTGGATCAGCAGCCGGGGTGAGGCCAGCCCATGTGACAGGCCGCCAGCCATCTGGCGCAGCAGGGCCAGCCCGGCCTGCGACACGATGCCCTCACCATCGGCGGTGACTTCCAGGCCCTTCGACCAGCCGGTAAGGTTCACTTTCGAGGTGCTCCTCGAACTTGAGTTGATAAGGGCTTCAGCACTCTTATCGTCCCAGTT
>CAVPUY010000009.1:0-1190956 GCA_963709075.1 uncultured Actinomycetes bacterium | reverse complement strand
CACGTTCTGCGGGCCCGCCCGGCCGGGGTTCGGGCTCCGTCGGGGCGGCGCCGGCCGGTGCGGCGCCGTTGGTGCCACCGGGGCCATGGCCGTCGCGGCTGGGGGAGCCGGTACCGTCCGAGCCGGTGCTGTCCGTGCCGGCGCTGTCCGTGCCGCGTCCGTGCGTGCCTGCCGGTGCCGTGCCTGCCCTGTGCCTGCCGGGACGGGTGGCGGGGCGGTGGTGCCGGACCCGGCGAGCGCCGCGGCAACCCGCCTGCTCTCGAGCATCCTGATCAGCTCCGTGTGCCGGCGGCCCCAGTCGCTGGCCAGGGCCGCCGCGGCCAGCAGACCCATGAGCCCGGCCAGGGTGACCGCTCCCGGCGCACCGATCCGCTGCGCGACCGCCCCGCCGGTGACGATGCCCAGGCCCTGCGCGGCCAGCAGGCCGGTCTGGGCGACGGCAAACGCGCGGACCCGCCGGGCGGCCGGCAGCGCCGTGACGAATGCCGCGGCCGCCGCCAGCTGGTAGGCGCCGCCCACTCCGGCCAGGGCCAGGAGCAGGATCAGGACCGGCAGCGGCGGGTGGGTCAGGCTGAAGATCAGCGGCCCGCAGGACAGCATGGCGAGCCAGCCCATCGGCCGCATCCGGTCCGACGGGCGCAGCATTCGGCCGATCACGAATCCCCCGATCACGGTGCCGGCCGGCATGGCCGCCATGAGCAGCCCGATGGCGGGCGCGCCGCCGCCGAGGGCGCGCGCGTACGGGGCGGCCAGGGCCTCTGGCACCACGGTGAAGCCGGCCAGCCAGCCGAAGAGCACCAGGGTGCGCAGCACCGGGCTGCCGAACACGGCGGCCACCCCGTCCCAGGTGATCTCCCAGGGCGAGGGGTAGCTGGCGCCGCGCGGCGGTGCCGGCCGGGCCCGCAGCCCGCACGCCAGGATGCCGGCCGACAGGCTGAACGACAGTGAGTCCAGGGCGAGGGCCCGGTACGGCCCGAGCGACGCGACCAGGCCGCCGCCGGCCAGCAGACCGGCGATCTGGCTGAGCTGGGTGGTGTGGCTCGCGATCATCGAGCCCAGCCGGTATCTGTCGCTGGGCAGGACGTCGGGTAGCAGCGCCGACCGGGCCGCGGAGAACGGCGTGCTGAGCAGCACGGTGCCGAAGAACAGCGCGCACAGCCCCGCGAACGGCAGACCGGGCAGGGCCATCAGGGCGACCAGCCCGGCCCGGGTCAGATCCAGGGTGATCATCATCTGCTGCCGGGGGAACAGGTCGGCCAGCCCGGACAAGACCGTCCCGCCGATCAGCGGCGGCAGGAAGGTCAGGGCGTACGCCGCCGCGGTCAGGAACGCCGATCCGGTCCGGGCGTACACCACGAAGGCGATGGCTACCTGCGCGAACTGATCGCCCGCGCAGGACAGCGCCTGGGCGGACCACAGTGCGCGGAACTCGCTGACGGCGAATACGTCGCGATAGCTGACCGGGTGGTCGCCGGGTTGCCGGTGCCGGCCGGCCGCGATGCGTGTGCCGGCCTCCGGGAAAGCGGGAGGTGCTCTCCGTTGCGCACGGGCGGCTCTTCTCTGCTGTGGTCTGCGGCATCTCTCCCGCGTCCGGGGGGTCGCTGGAGCGGACCGCAATCCTTCTTTCACGCTGTGTCATCGAATGTGCGCACATGGCGCCCAGTCCGGTGACCGGCAGTAGTGACTTTAAGTCGTAAGTCGATTGCTTACCGTGTCGAATTTTTGGGAAATGCGCAAGGGGTTCCTTCATGATCGTCTTGGGGCCGGTGGTCGGACTTGTGCAGGACATGCCGCTATATGGGCCGTGACCAGCGCGAAGTCCCGGGTGTGGGTGGCCGGAAGGTTTGCGGGGACAGGTATGGATTGCTGCAGGGACAGGTCTGGCTGCGCGCTCCTCAGAGTCCCCGGAGCCGCCGGTGCGCTGCGTCGCGGACTGTTGCGCCGCGTGTCCGGGAAGGTGTCCGGGCCGTCCGCGCGCGTCCGGGACTGGTTCGCGCGTGTCCGGGGCTGGTCCGCCGCGTGTCCGGGGCTGGTCCGCGGCCTGCTGGGGGGAACGCTTTGGCGGGAGCGCCTGTTGTCCCCTATGCTGGGGCAGTCCCCGACGGCGGGCGCCAAGGGTCACGGCGGCGGTTGCCGTCACCGGCCCCCATCGTCTAGTGGCCTAGGACACCGCCCTTTCAAGGCGGCGGCACGGGTTCGAATCCCGTTGGGGGCACCGTCGGCCAGTTGGCCGGACCGATGGTCCTGTAGAGCAGCTGGTTAGCTCGCCACCCTGTCAAGGTGGAGGTCGCGGGTTCAAGTCCCGTCAGGACCGCTTGGCTGAGACCGTTCGCGGTGGTTGTGTCGCGGCGGTCCGTCACGGTCAGGTAGCTCAGTTGGTACGAGCGTCCGCCTGAAAAGCGGAAGGTCGGCGGTTCGACCCCGCCCCTGACCACCTCTTTCGTAGCATCGGCCAGCCCTCTCACCTGCGAGAACGCAGGAGGAGAGGGATTTTCTATGGCCTTGCGAGTGATCATCTCTAGGTTCTCTGACCTGCGGAAACGCTCAGGCGCGGATGAGTTCGCTGTAGCGGAACCGCAGGAAGAGAGAAAAACGATGGCCATCGCGCAACCGCGTCCCCGGCGGGTCAAGCCCCTGGATGCCGGGCCGTTCGCACCTGAGATCGGATCGTTCCGGCTGCACCTGGCGGCCGAGGGCAAGGCGCCGAAGACGGTGCGGACCTATGTTGAGGCGGTGGCGTGGTTTGCTGCCGCTCACCTGATCGAGCGCACCAGGTGCACCCGGTGGGACGAGGTCAGCTGCCATGACGTGCAGCGATGGCTGATCAATCTGCTCACCCGGTACAGCGACGCTTATGCCAGCAATCAGTTCCGGGCTCTGCAGCAGTTCTTCCGCTGGCTGGCGGACGAGGAGCAGCTCGCGGACCCGATGGCCGGGCTGCGTGCCCCGAAGGTGCGCGAGAAGCTGGTGCCGGTGTTCACCAGCGAAGAACTTTCGGCGCTGGCGAAGGCGTGCCAGGGCCGGTCGTTCGGCCAGCGGCGTGACGCTGCGATCTTCGCGGTGCTGACGGCGACGGGGATCCGGGCGGGGGAGCTGGCCGGGATCCGCTACGACCCGCTCGACCCGCGCCGCAGTGATCTGGATCTGTGGGCCCGGGAGATCACTGTGCGCGGTAAGGGCGGCAAGGCGCGGGTGGTCAGGATCGGCCACGAAGCCGCCCGTGCGCTGGACCGGTATATGCGGGTGCGGTCCCGGCATGGTCAGGCGTGGCGGCGCGAGCTGTGGCTGGGGATGAACAACCGGGGGCCGATGACGGCGAACGGGATCTACCAGATGATCAGCCGCCGCGGCCAGCAGGCCGGGATCGATGCGTGGACGCACCGGTTCCGGCATCACTTCAGCCATACCTGGCTGGACCGCGGCGGCAGCGAAGGGGACCTGATGGAGCTGAATGGCTGGTCCTCTCCGCAGATGCTGCGCCGCTATGGCGCTAGCGCCCGCAGCGCCCGCGCCCGCCGCACCTACGACCGGATCATGGAAAGCGGGCCATAACTGGTGATGCCATAAGAGCGGCGGGCCGGACCCGTACTGAGTCACACTCACACGCCGAATTGAGTGCGTCTCTGGCCTTCGATTCGGCATGAGCGTTATTTGCAAACGTCGAGTTTGGCCGGCAGTTGACGGTAGCTGCCACGCGGGGGGTGCAGCGAGACACGATCCGCTAGCTCTAGCTCGCCTTTCCCATCGATCCATTGCAGGAGTACCGTTGCATCGGCTGGTCAACGCCGGGGAGCTCGACCGTCCGGACTGGGGCTGGCCCGGACCGTCTCAATGCGCTGAACCAGTTCCCGGTCAGTCTCCGGCTGGGATTTATCGTCGTGGGTAGATCAGTCAGGCCAGGATAAGATGGCTGCGCCGTGGACGGGTACGACCAGTCGTGGGAGACCGCTCCGGAGGGGGCGGCCTGCGTTATCGGGAGACCGGCAAGGAGGCGGACTGGCCAGGAGCAGCTGGCTGTCACAGCTAGTGGGCCCTTGGCTGATCGCCAGGCTTTCCGCAGTCCTGGGGGGACGCGATGAACCTGCCAAACCTCTGGATTTTCCTTGGGGCACTGCTTGGTTCGGGGGTGAGCGTCTATCTCGTCCACCGCTACTGGGCGCCTGAGAAGCGGCAGGAGCACACCGAGGTCGCGGGGTTCATCTTCGCGGGGGTTGCGGTCCTGTACGCCGTGCTGCTGGCCTTCGTGGTCATCGAGGGGTGGGAAACCCTCAGCAGCGCACACGCCACGACCTACACCGAAGCCGACCAGCTGTCCAACGTCTACTGGATAGCGCGCAGCCTTCCTGCGCCTGAAGGACCAGCCATCGAGGACCTGACCCTGGAATATGCGCATACGGTTATAGACAGGGAATGGCCGCTGATGAATGAGGGGAAAAGCAGCCCCCTCGCGCAGGACCTGCTGACCCAGATCCGCGCCGACGTATTCCGGTTCTCACCCCGCACCAGCCAGCAGCAGGTCCTCTACGAGCAGGCAGTGGTGAGCGTAAACAGCTTGACCGCAGCGCGGAGGGACCGCCTGGATGCGATGACCGAGGAGGTACCAGAGCCCATCTGGGTGGCGCTGATCGTTGGGGCTGTCATAGTGATTGCGTTTTGCCTTCTCTTCGGGCTGAAGAGCAGGGCTGTGCATATCGGGATGGTGATGGCGATCGCGGCTTTGATCACGATCGACCTTATTCTGATCAAGGATATGCAGTATCCTTTTGCTGGCAATCCCCATGTTGGCCCCGAGGCTTTCGAGGTGTTCCTCAGTGCAATTCCATCGCCCCACTGAAAAAGTGTAGCTGAATCTGGAGGTCACCTGACCAGCCGGCCGGCATTGCCAATCTAACTCCGTTAAAGAAGCCAGCCCAGGATCGTGAGGTGCCCTCATCTGCCGCTGTCCGGGTTCGGTCTAGCGTTGGTCCATGACGGGTCAGCCCTGGAAGAAGTCGATGAATGATGATCAGGTCCTGACCGGGTACACCCTGGATGTGAACGTGGGCCCGGTGGCGCCTGGGTCAGTGGAGGGGCGTGCGGTGCTGGCCGCCTACTTTCATGAGGTCGTGAGCCGTCATCATGGCCGGGAGGCCACCGCCGCGGAGGTGGCTGCCGCGATGCGCGCCGAGCCCAGCGATGACCTTCGCCCGCCGGGTGGTCTGTTGCTGCTGGCCCGCCAGGACGGGAGGGTCCTCGGCTGCGCGGGGCTGCGCCTGCTGCCCGCGGGGACTGGTGAGGTCACCCGCGTTTTCGTCGTACCGCAGGCGCGCCGCCGCGGCATAGGCCAGCACTTGCTGGACGCGGTAGAAGCCGCCGCCCGGCGGCAGCGGGTGACCAGGCTCCGCCTTGATACCAGCGACTACCTCACCGAAGGCCGGCTGTACCGCAGGAACGGCTATCAGGAAGTAGCGCCCTTCAGCGAAGGCCGCGTGGCCAACCTCTGGTATGAAAAAGTGCTCCGCTGACCCCTGCCTACTCAATCCCTCTCCGAACCTCAGCGACTGGCTCAAGAACACCCGCTCATAGCCGCGATTCTGTCGTTCGCCCATTGCGCTAACCCTGACTCGCATCATGGCTCGGAATGTGTCAGGTGCCGCCCGGCCAGCAGTGCGATGACCTGCCGGCCCCACACTGACATGACCGGCACGGCCTGGCGTTCTTGATCGGTTGCGGGGCGGAGGCGTCTTCCGCCCTGGTAAAGCCAGACGGTTCCGCCTCCGCGGTGCGATACCTGCAGCAACCCGGATAGGCCGTCCAGTTCAAGATCGCGCTGTCCCAGGATCTTGCTGCCTGCATCTGTGATGGCGGCCACATGAGCACGGCCCTGTTCCAGCAGCTTGCATCCGGCGATTGCCTGAGCCGTGGGCGGGTCATCGCCGGACCAGTCCATCAGCCCGGCGAGGAAGATCCGGGTGCTCAGGTAGAGGCTGGGCCCTGGCTCGGAAGGACCCGGCACGTGCAGAACGCGCCCGCAGCCGAATCGGCCATCGGATAGCGGCACGGCCCAGAACTGCCCCGCGCAGGTAAGTGATCGACTTCGGCTCAAACGGATAGGCGATCGCCTTCGGCACCAGTTCATCGTGCCCGGACAGGATGACTGAGACGTGCGATCGTTGGATCTACAGGCAGGCGGGGAGGGGTGTGGGATGGCGTTAGAGGATGCGATGCTGTCACTGGCATCGCTGGCCGGGCAGACCGTCGTGACCGCCGCGGTTACTGATGCGTGGGGGACGGCGAAGCGGGGGTTCGCGCGGCTGCTGGGCCGCGGCGACCCGGCACGGACCGAGCTGGCGGAACGGCGGCTGGAACAGACACGCGACCAGCTGACTGGCGTCCCGGCAGCAAAGCTGGAACGGGCCCGGGCAGAGCTGGAGGCTACCTGGCGGACGCGGCTGCTCGACCTGCTGGAGGAGCATCCGGACGCGGTGGCTGACCTGCGGGCTCTGGTGGAGCAGGTCCAGGCCGAGATGCCGGCCGGGGCCGTGTCAGCGGCTGGTCATGGGGTCGCCGCGGGCCGGGACGTGAACATCACCGCGTCGGATGGCGGGCTCGCGGCGGGGACGGTCCACGGGAACGTGACAGCGGGAAACCCTACGAGCCCGGGTCCGGCACAGGAGTAGCCGCGCCCGGGGGCATCTGGACCACCGCACCAGGCTCAGTCAATGCCGACCGTGGCGGCACAGCTGTTGGCGTGGCGTACCAGCGCCCGGCGGTCCCGGGCCAGCCGGTGCGGCTGATGCCGCGCCCGGTGTTCCTGGCGGGCCGGGAGAATCTGCTGACGGACCTGGATACGCGGCTGTCGGCGAGTAACAGAGTGGGCCCGCGGGTGGTGGCGCTGTGCGGGCTGGGCGGGGCGGGAAAGACCAGTCTGGCCTTGGAGTACGCGTATCGGCATCTGGCCGGGCTGGGGGTGGTGTGGCAGCTGGCGGCTGAGGAACCGACCGGGCTGGCGGCTGGGTTCGGTGACCTGGCGGCCCAGCTCGGTGCCCGTGACCTGCTGGATTCCGGCGACCCGGTCGCCCAGGTGCACGCGGTGCTGGCCGCCCGTCCCGGGGGCTGGCTGCTGATCTTCGACAACGCACCTGGCCCGGCGGCACTGCAGGAAGTGCTGCCGCCCGCGGGACGCGGCCAGGTGCTGATCACCAGCCAGGACCCGCACTGGCCCGGCATAGCCGTAGACGTGCCTGTGCTGGACCAGGAGGTCGCGGCGACGTTCCTGCTGACCCGCACAGGTTCCGACGACGAAGACGCGGCGCGGGAGCTTGCCAGTGAGGTGGGCGGGCTGCCGCTGGCGTTGGAGCAAGCCTGCGCCTACATGCAGGCCACCGGCCGTGACATCGCCGGATACCTGGACCTGTTCCGGCAGCGGCGTACCGATCTGCTTGCCCGCGGGAAGACGCCGGGTACGGCAAGCAGGTCGCCACCACCTGGGCCCTGGCCTTCGACCAGCTCCAGCAAGCCTCGCCCGAGGCGATCGGGCTGCTGCGGCTGCTCGCGTGCTGCGCCCCCGAGCAGATCCCGCTCCGTCTCCTACTCCAGTCTCGGTCTAGGCTCGCGGAATCCCTCGACCCCGAAGTGGCGCCGCTGCTGCTCTCACTGCTCGAGGACCCTCTGGCGGTCGATGACGCAGTCGCCGCGCTGCGGCGGTACTCACTTACCAGCCTCCCGGCCGACGGCTCGGTATCGGTGCACCGGTTGGTGCAAGCCGTCACTCTCGCCCAGTTGCCCGCCGGCGAGGCCCAGGCGTGGCGGCAGGCCGCCCGGGCGCTGACCGAAGCTGCCCTGCCTGCAGACACCGCGCTCCCAGCAGCCTGGCCTATCTGCGCCACGCTGCTGCCCCATGTGCAGGCGGCACACCCCGCCGGCAGCGACGCCATGACACGAGTAGCCAGCTTCCTGGGACATAGCGGCAACTACACGGCAGCGCGCCTTCTCCAGCAGCAGATCGCCGATGCCCGCGATAAAGTCTCCGGCGGCGAGCACCCCGAGACCCTGACCGCCCGCGCCAGCCTCGCCTACTGGACCGGGGGAGCGGGCGATCCGGCCGGGGCCCGCGACCTGTTCGCCGCGCTGGTGCCGGTCCGCGAGCGGGTGCTGGGCGCCGAGCACCCTGACACCCTGACCACCCGCGCCAGCCTCGCCCACTGGACCGGGGAGGCGGGGGATCCGGCCGGGGCCCGCGACCAGTGCGTCGCGCTGCTGCCGGTGATCGAGCGGGTCTCCGGCGCTGAGCACCCTGACACCCTGACCACCCGCGCGAGCCTCGCCTACTGGACCGGGGAGGCGGGGGATCCGGCTGCGGCCCGCGACCAGTACGCCGCGCTGCTACCAGTTCGCGAGCGGGTCTCCGGCGCCGAGCACCCCGACAGCCTCCTCGCCCGCGGGCACCTCGCCCGCTGGACCGCGCGGGCGAGGGATCCGGCTGCGGCCCGCGACCAGTACGCCGCGCTGCTGCCGGTCCAGCGCCGTGTGCGGAGCACCCGAACCCTGAGACGGCGCCAACTCGCCTACTGACCGGGGGGGCGGGCGATCCGGCCGGGGCCGCGACCAGTACGCCGCGCTGCTACCAGTTCGCGAGCGGGTCTCCGGCGCCGAGCACCCTGACACCCTGACCACCCGCGCCAGCCTCGCCCACTGGACCGGGCGGGCGGGGGATCCGGCTGCGGCCCGCGACCAGTACGCCGCACTGCTGCCGGTCCGCGAGCGGGTGCTAGGCGCCGAGCATCCTGTCACGCTGACCGCCCGTGCCAACCTCGACTACTGGGCACAGCAGGCGGAATAGGAAGGCTGCTACTAGCTGGTTTCGTCCCGCGGATAGCACGGTCTTTGCTGCTGAGCTGATCCTCAAGGCCGCCTCAAATGATCTCCAGGTTCGTAACCGTAACTGTCGGCGCACGCGTCTACAGTCAGAGTTACCTTGGCGCGGCTCACGGTCGAGGCGAAGGCATCCCGGGCCAACTGGCTTTAAGGATCGATGAAGCATGACGAACGCACCCGCCGCAACCGGACCATTCGAGGGACTGGAGCCGGCTGGTCCCGGGCGGGTAGAACTGGTCGGGCGCGCTGTCAAGACATGGATCGGTGAACTTGTTGATCTTGGCGGCCGGAACACGCTGCTGTACTACCGGGACCTGAAGCAGGGCACCCTGGACATCGGTCCTGGCTCTGGCGCTAGCGATGTGGCCGTAGACACGCTGCTTTCCTCTCACACGGTGCGGCTGTCTGCAATCTTCGAAGAGGCCGCGATGACGTCGGCCGCGCGTCGTGCGCGCACCGTGAAAGCGAAGGCGACCGAGAACTACGAGGAGCGGGGCCTTCAGACCCTGTTCCTTGCGTGGGGCATGGCAACTTGGAGCAACACCCGGGGGACCGCGACGCCTGCCGCGCCGGTGTTGCTGCGCCAGGCGGCGTTGAATGCGCGCAGCGGCACCGGCGAGGACTTCGACCTCAGCTTGCCAGGCGAGTGGGAGATCAACCCGACGCTGCTGCATCTGCTCAAGACCGACTACGGGGTTGGGCTGGACAGAGGCGAGCTGGTGGAGCTCCTCGATCAGGAGGCCGCTGCCCCCGGATCCGGGTCTGCTCTTCGACCGGCTCGCCAAGGCGTGCTCCGACGTCCCTGGGTTTCAGGTGGCCAAGCGGATCGTCCTGGGGAATTTCTCCTATGCAAAATTGCCCATGGTGCTGGACCTGGAGACGGCGACTGACACCCTGGCCGCTTCCGGTCTGATCTGCGCGATCGCCGGGGATGAGAAGGCCCGCGCTGCCGTGCGGGCGCGTCACCCGAGGATGAGCGCCAAATCAGCCAGATACCGTCCCGCCGGCGGACGAGTTCTTGGTGCTGGACGCCGACGCCAGCCAGTCTTATGCCATCAACTGCGCGGTCGGCGGCGCGGACCTCGTCATTGAGGGCCCTCCGGGCACCGGCAAGTCGCAGACGATCGCGAACATGATCACCACGTTGTCCGCACGCGGCCAGCGTGTCCTGTTCGTGGCGGAAAAGCGCGCCGCCATCGATGCGGTGCTGGACAGGCTCGGCAAAGTCGGGCTGGCTGACCTGGTGCTCGACCTGCACGACGGCGCGGGGTCAAAGCGCAAGCTGGCCGCCGACTTGGCCCGGACCCTGGCGGTGACCGCCAGCATCACCAGGCCCGATCTGGCTGCCCAGCATGAGGACCTGGTCAGGCACCGGCAGGTCCTAGTCGCCCGGGCGGAGGCGCTGCACAGACCACGTGAGCCGTGGGAGATCAGCGTCTATGACATCTATGCGCGGCTGACCGGGCTCCCGGTCACGGCGGCATCGTCTCAGCGGCTGCCCATCGGCGTACTTCAGGGGCTCAACGGCCCTGCTTTCCGGCAGGCGCGCGAGGATCTGAGATCCTTCATCGGTCTTGGCGGACTGGGCATCTCGCCGGAGAGCAGTCCCTGGGCCGGAGCGTTCGCCGCCGACACTGTCACCACCCAGGATGGTGCCGCCGCGGCCCTCGCGGCGGTCCAAGCTCTGGCCAGCCACACGCTCCCGCACACGGCCGCCCGCCTGCAACGCGTCATCGCCGAGTGCGGTTTGTCGGCTCCGGGCAGCGTGCAGGCATGGATCGACACGCTCAGTCTTCTCAACGGCGTATCCGGCACCCTGGCTGTCTTCGACCCTGCTGTGTTCGATGTCCCTCTCGAGGAACTCGCCGCCGCGTTGGCCCCGGGGAGCTCCGGTGCGTTCGGCCATCTCCGTGCAGTGGTTAGCAACGCAGGGTACCGGCGTGCCCGCAAGAAGGCGCTGAGCCTGTGGCGGGCTGCCAAGCCGAAGCCGGCGGCACTTCACGCTGCGGTGGCGGCCGCGGCGGAGCAGCAGTCGGCGTGGCGCCGGATGACATCGGGTGATGAACGGCCGCACCTGCCTGCTGACCTATCGGGGACCGAGGGCGCGTTCGGGCAGTTCTGTTCCGAGTTGCAGTCGCTGGCGCAGTGGGCCGGTGCGGAAAGCATGGCCGGGTTGTCGCTGCCCGAGCTGCAGGCACGGCTGCAGGCCTTGCTGGCCGACGCGCAGACCCTGTACAAGCTGCCCGAACTCTCCCGGCTGCGCACCGCTCTACGTAGCGCGGGCCTGTGGCTGCTGGTGGAGGAGATCGCCCACCGGCATCTCAGCGGCGACCAGGCCCTGGCCTGCCTGGAACACGTCTGGCTCTCCTCGATCCTGGACGCAGTGTCGGTCGCCGACCCGCGGATCGGCGCCTTCGACGGCCAGGCCCATCTACGTACTGTCACCGAGTTCAAGGCCGCTGACCGGGCCCACATCACCAGCACCGCACAACGGGTGCGCAGGGCCGTGGCGGAGAACGCCACCCGCATCCGGGACGCGTACCCGGCGGAATCCGACGTCATCGAGCACCAGGCCCGCCTCAAGCGGGGCCACCTGCCCGTCCGGCAGCTATTCCAGGCCGCCCCGCACGTGCTCGGCGCCCTCAAGCCCTGCTGGGCCATGTCACCTTTGGTGGTCTCGCAGCTGCTGCCAGCGGTGCGGTGCTTCGACATCGTGATCTTCGACGAGGCCTCCCAGGTCACCCCCGCCGACGCGGTGGGAGCGCTGATGCGCGCAGGCCGCGCGATCGTCGCCGGTGACCCTCACCAGCTCCCGCCGACGAGCTTCTTCACCACCTCCGGTGGCGGAGAGGATGACGAGGACGCGGAGGCGCAGGCGCTCGCGGCGATGGCCGGGACGCGGGGCATGGAATCGATCCTGGATGTCATGGGCTCCTTGCTCCCGCCGCCCATTGGGACCCGGACGCTGAACTGGCACTACCGGTCAGAGGACGAGCGCCTCATCGCGTTCTCCAACGCGCAGCCCAACCTGTATGACTGGGCCCTGACCACCTTCCCGGGCGTGGCCGGCGCCGAATGCCTGGCTCATGTCCTGGTGCCGTTCAGGCCGGGCCGCGTCGGCCAGGAAGACTCCGTTTCCGACGAGGTCACCAAGGTCGTGGAACTGGTCACCGACCACGCCCACACCCGGCCGGATGCCTCCCTGGGCGTCATCGCCATGGGCATCAAGCACGCCAACCGCATCCAAGAAGCGCTACGGCGGGCCCAGGCTACCGACGAGACCCTCGCCGATTTCATCGACGGCACCGCGTCCAAGCAGGCAGCAAAGGAGAAGTTCTTCGTCAAGAACCTCGAACGGGTCCAGGGAGACGAGCGGGACGCCATCATCCTGACCATCGGCTACGGCAAGAACGCCGACGGGCGGATGATGTACCGCTTCGGCCCAGTCAACAACGAAGGCGGCGAACGCCGGCTTAACGTCGCCATCACCCGGGCCAGATCCCGGATGACCGTCGTGTCATCGTTCTCAGCCGCGGACATGGATCCGGCCAGGCTCCGCGCCGAAGGCGCCAAGATGCTGCGCGGCTACCTCGCCTACGCCGAGTCCGGCGGTTCCGATCTCGGTCACGTGGCCAAAGACAAGCCGGACCTTAACCCCTTCGAGCGGGACGTCGAAGCCCGCCTGCGCGCCGCCGGCATCCCGCTCATCCCCCAGTACGGATGCTCTGGCTACTGGATCGACTTCGCCGCCCAGCATCCCACCCGCCCAGGCCAGATGGTCCTCGCCATCGAATGCGACGGAGCCACCTACCACTCCTCCGCCACCGCCCGCGACCGCGACCGGCTCCGCCAGGAACACCTCGAACGGCTCGGCTGGACCTTCCACCGCATCTGGAGCCAGGACTGGTTCTACCACCGCGAAGACGAAACCGACCGGACGGTCACCGCCTATCAGGCTGCGCTGACCGCAGCTGACACCCGTGAACGCCTGCACACGCCTTCGGGGGCTACACCCACCAGCGAGCAAGCAGCATCAGCAACCGCCGAGTCGCGCCCCGGTGCCCAGCGGCGTGGGCCCTGCCCGATATACACCCACCGCGGCACCGTCGATGAGTACTCAGGCAGCGAGCTTGCCGCCCTGGTGGACTGGATTGAGTCAGACACGCTGCTCCGCACCGAGGATCAGCTGCTCGCGGAGATGATGCGCATCCTGGGGTTCCAGCGGCGCGGCTCAAAGATCACCGCCACGCTCACCGCTGCTATTACATGGGCCCGCCGGCCCAGATGACCAGGCAGTTATCCCGCGTACGCCTACGCGCGCATTAGCAGCATGCGTGCCGTCGCGCCTGCGGTCACCTGCGCGCGTCCCGTTGTCTTGACGGGAAGGCGCGGAGCCCCACCCAGTCACCCATAGCTGTCATCAGGATTTTCTTAACCTGCGTCTTGGTCTCGTTCAATGCGAGGTCAATGAAGCACTCGCACCGGGTGAGGTCTCGGCCGCTCATCACGCAAAGAAGCACGCCTGTCACCTGAAGGCCGCGGGCGGCCGCCAGGAACTTGGCGTCAGTGGGCAGCGGGATAGCGGATACCAACTGCTGAACGAAGGCCTGAACGGCATCACTGCCACCCCAGAGCCGGATCCCGCGGGCAGCGAGGAAACCCAGGAAGGTATGGATCTTCTGACTCCCCGACAGCAAATCGTCTGCAGCCTGCGCCAGAGCTTTGCAGTGCCGTTTGCGTCTCCCTCGCAGCAGTTGGTGCCATACTTCGTCGCTCACATAACCGGCGGCTCGCCCGGCTACCACATCTTCCCAGCCGCTGGTAATGACATCAGCGCAATACTCGGCGGCTTTCTGCACGCGTTCTTGGCGACGCCGCTGTTCTTTCTCGAACTGACTCTCTGTGCGCTTGCGTCGTGGGACAGGAGGAACATAGGAGCGTGAAACCGACCTGGTTCGTCCTCTCTTCCGCGTACTCGGCTTGGCTAAACGGGGTTGCGCTTCGGGGAGCCCAGTGTGCAAGTGGCAGCGTATGCCCGCCTTACTAACCCGGTTCTTGCACAGTGGTCCGGCTCCGTGATCAGTTCGGGCGCGACAACGGGCCATAGGCTGAGTGTGCGCCGTACCTGCAACCGTGCCAAGGCGCGCATTGTACTAAGGTGCCTAGGAATTAATCCTGGCGCTCGAGTCAGTGGCCCGGACCGTCGCCATGCCGCCAGGATCCTCGATAGCATGCGCTACTCCGTGCCCTGCGCCGCTGGGTGGATCGACCGGATGACGAGGGGGTCACCGCGACCAGGGAAATAGGCCGCAGGCTCATCGCCTCGAACAGGCGGGCCCGGCACGACTACACGATCCTCAAGACATATGAGGCCGGGATTGTCCTGATCGGTAACGAGGTGAAGTCCCTGCGCGCCGGCCACGGGTCGCTGGCCGGCGCGTTCGTCCAGGAGGACGACGGCGAGCTGATGCTCTACGGCCTGCACATCCCCGAGCGCGCATATGGCCGCCACGGCACCCGCGCCCTGCATCAGCCCCGGCGTACCTGCAAACTGCTCCTGCACCGCAGCGAGATCGACAAGATCATCGGGAGGCTGGGCGACGCCGGCGTCACGCTCGTGCCGCTGTCGCTGTACTTCCAGGACGGCTGGGTGAAGGTGGAGATCGCCCTGGCGCGCGGTCGGCGGTCCTTTGACAAGCGGCAGGCAATCGCCTGGCGGGACGCCGACCGGGAGATTGCCCGCGAGCTCAGCGACCGGCTGCGGGGTCGGCGGCGGCGGGCCCGCGGGTCGAGCTGAGAGACCGAGACAACGGACAACCGCCCGACGTCGATGACGTGATCCGCGATTATCTCCGCGCCGAGGCCGCGCCGGAGCAGCTAGCCGAGCTGACTGGTGCGCTGCTCGACCAGGCCCTGTCGGGCTGGCCTCAGCGGCATCCCGGGCACATCTTCCCCAGTCACAGTGACTGGTCCGAGATTGTCGTCGGGCTACCTCGATCGAGAGCATGGCTCGGAGTGAGAGCGAAGGTCAGGGAGAACGCGCGCCGAGCCGCCGTTCTGGTCGGCGGACCGATAGCCAAGCATGGCAGTCCAGTCGCGGCAGAATTGGGCGATATGGGACGGTGAGAAACGTGTCACCAGCCCCATATGAGCGTGGCCGTGATTGGGCCAGGGTCTTGAGCAGATCCGCGCGGGAAGCGGTAAGCGTCAGACCAGATGCGCTGTCGTAGTGATCGGCCACCAGCGCGGGCGATCTTCAGTACCTGGGCAATGGAACGTCGTAGCGGCGTCCTCATTGCTGTGGTCTCCTTCTTGCCACCTGCTGCTCATGAGGCGCTCTCCCGGATGCCTGCCCGGGGGAAGCGCCCGCAAGCATTTCGGAACGCTAGCGCCGTCTGACGCCGCTAGGCGTCCCGGACAGATTGGTAGGTGAGGTAGGCGATGCCGCCCTCGAGGGTCTGGGTGTCGAGGAGGCGCATGGGTTTCTTGTCGCTGGTCTCGGCGAACAGGCGCTCGCCGGCCCCGAGGGCGACCGGGAAGATCTTCAGCCGCAGCTCGTCGACCAGGTCGTGCTCGATCAGCGTGCGTACGAGCTGAAAGCTGCCGGCGATGACGATGTCCCCGTCTATGTGCTGCTTCAGCGTCGAGACCTCGTTAAGCACGTCGCCCTTGAGGACTGTCGAGTTGTTCCAGGCGGGATTGGCGAGGGTCGCGGACACGACGTACTTGGGCAGGCTGTTCAGCCTGTCCGCCAGCTCGCCGCTGCGAGATGGCCACCGCGCGGCGAGCCACTCGTAGCTTCGCCGGCCCAGCAGGAGGGCCCCGGCGGCCAGCGCCTCGTCGAGCGCGAGCTTGGCAAGCTGCGGGCTATTTCCGATCAGGCCGACCCAGCCGCCGGGCCTGAAGCCTTCGTCACCGGCCGGGTCTTGGATGACTCCGTCGAGCGTGACGTTCTCGCTCACGACGATCTTTCCCATTTCGGTTCGGCGCCTCGCTGGAGCAGCGGGAACCAGACGCTGGCGGCGCGCCCTGCGAGCCCGCCGTGCCTCGCGGAGCAGCCGGTCTCGTTCGCCGGCCCGCCGGGCGTCATCCTGGATGGCTTTCATGAGGTATTCGTGGATGGTCATGGTCTGCTCCTCCTCCTGATTGGTGTTGTCAGCTATCGCCGCCGCAGGCGGCGTGGGTGGTAAGAATCGGTGCGCTGTTCGCTCATTTCGTTCCTGACCTGATCACCACGTCTCCTGCGGCAGCGGCATCGGCCGCCGGGTCCGGCTCTGGCAGCTCGTGCGCTGGCTTCCGCGGCCGGCCGGGGAGCAGGAACGGGGCACGATCCGGCGCTCGGATCGTTCGGGCGGTCGGTGATGCATACACCGCGGCGCCGGGAAACTGGGCGCCCGCGAGCCGCCCAGTTCGCCCCCCGGGCGGTGTATATACCGGGTGGAAGCGCCAGGTGATGCGGAAGGAAGGCGCGCAGGATGGTGACAGCCGATCTGCTCTCACGGGCACGGGCCGGAGATGGCGAGGCGTTCCGGGAGCTGGCCGGGCCGCACCGGCGGGAGCTGCAGGTGCACTGCTACCGGATGCTCGGATCCTTCGCCGACGCCGAGGACGCCGTCCAGGAGACGATGCTGGCCGCCTGGCAAGGCATCGGCGGGTTCACTGAGGAACGCGCCTCGCTGCGCACCTGGCTGTACAAGATCGCCACCAACCGGTGCCTCAACGCGCGCCGCGCAGCGAGCCGGCGCCCGGCCAGGGAGTGGGACGTGTCTCAGTACGAACCGCTCGTGCCGACCCCGCGCGACGAGGCCGTCTGGCTGCAGCCGTTTCCTGACGCCCTCCTCGAGGGTGCCGTCGACGTGCCGCCCGGGCCGGAGGCCCGCTACGAGCAGACCGAAGCCATCTCGCTGGCCTTCGTGACCGCCCTGCAGCTGCTGCCACCACGCCAGGTCGCCGTCCTCATCTTGCGCGACGTCCTTGGATTCCACGCCAGCGAGGTGGCCGGCATGCTGGAGGTGACCCTCGAATCGGCCAACAGTACCCTCAAACGAGCCCGCGCCAGCCTCCAGCGCCGGCAGCAGCCGGCCGTCGGCCACCAACCGCCGCCGGCCGCTGGCTCACCCGCCGAGGACGCGATCGTGGCCAAGTTCGCCCGCGCGTGGGAGTCGGCCGACCTCGACGCGCTGGTGGCCCTGCTGACCGACGACGTCTTCATCGCGATGCCGCCGGTACCCTTCGGATACGAGGGCCGAGACGTCGTGACCCGCTACTGCGCCAGCCTGTTCGCCGCGGGCCGCAGGTTCGACCTCGTCCCGGTGCGGGCCAACGGCCAGCCGGCGTTCGGAGCCTACCTGCGCGGCCCGGCCGGCATCCGCCACGCGACCGCCTTCTACGTGCTCACCCTCGCCGGCGGCCAGATCTGCGCCATCACCCGCTTCGAGGCCAGCGTGCTGCCGTGGTTCGGGCTGCCGCGCTCACTCCCGAGCCGGTAGCCGGCCTCCCGGGCGGCTTTTGCTCGTAGCCGATACGTGTTCCCGCCATCCGCGGCGCCGCCGACTGCCAGAAGGCGCCCGAATCCGACCGAAAGTTGCCCGGCCAAGTACACAGAATCAGCAGATCTGCGTAAGCCGGAGCGATCCGCGCGATTCAGAGGTTCGTCGGCGCATTGGAGGCGTCGCGAGGTGAGGGCGGGCAGCAACCGTTGCGCGAGATCCGCCGTTCGGCGCTCATCCTCTGGCCTTCATGATGCCCTGCGGAGTGTTCGAGATCGGACATTATGGGCGGGTGCTGCGCTACGTACTGTTGCGCGACGCCCTTCGGAACGTCAGTCTTGAGCCCTCGGCAGGATGTCGTGCGGTGAATCATCTGGGCCTCACGGGATCGGATCCGCTGCAAGGATGACGGCCGTGCGCCGCTACGAGGCGAGTATGTACGACAGCAACCGCTGGGACGGCTTCGAGTTCCGCCCCGGCGACATCATCATCAGCACCCCGCCAAAGTGCGGGACGACGTGGACGCAGATGATCTGCGCCCTGCTCATACTGCAGGAACCGGAGCTCCCGCTCCCGTTGGACACGCTCTCGCCGTGGATCGACATGGTGACTCGCGCCCGCACAGACGTGTTCGCGGACCTGGAAGCCCAGACGCACCGCCGGTTCATCAAGACCCACACGCCGCTCGACGGGATACCCAGCGATCCGGCGGTCACCTACATCTGCGTCGGGCGGGACCCGCGCGACGTGGGGCTGTCGATGGACCGCCATATCGACAACACCGACATCGGCGCGTTCCTCAGCCAGCGCGAACGGGCGGCCGCGATCGACGGTATCGAGCCCGGACCATTGCGGCCACCGCGGCCGCGCCCGGCCGGCGAGCGGGACCGCTTCTGGCAGTGGGCCGGCGACGAGACGCCGTCGACGCAGGTCGGGTCGTCGCTGCGGCGCACCGTAGAGCACCTGCAGACGTTCCGGGACGCCGCCGGATCTCGACGTCGTGTATGTGCACTACGACGACCTGAAGGCCGACCTGAGGGGCAGATGCGGCAGCTGGCCGCGCGCCTGGGCATCGACGTCGGCGAGCACCGATGGCCCCGCCTGGTCCAGGCGGCGACGTTCGAGTCGATGCGCAGCAGGGCCGGCACCACCGTCCCCGGCGGCGGTCCGGAGCACTGGATCGATCCCGCCGCGTTCTTCAGCCGCGGCACGAGCGGCCAGTGGCGCGACCTCCTCGACGACGCCGGCCTCGCCCGGTACGCCGCGCGCGTGCGGGCGCTCGCGTCCGGCAACCTCATCGAGTGGGTGCATCGCGAGCCGATCGACTGAGATCCCCGCCCGGCGGTATACCCGCACTACCCAAAGCTGATCGTCAGCGCCGACCGCCGCCCGTAACTGCCGATCCGCGCTCGGGACCAACATCAGGGGCCTGCGCCTCAACCGACGCCGGATTCGGCGTTCTGCGTCGATTGGGCCAATCGAGACGAGCGGTCGAGCTCACTGTCCGCGGCTGAGCGCGGGTGGTAGGACTGGTCCGGGCCGGCTGTGTTGCATGTCGCTGGGCCGAAGGCGACCACGACGATCATCTTTTCAAGGCCATCCGCGCGAGTACCCGCCAGCCATGGCTCACAGAGCCTGAGCGACTCAGCAGCCGCGTCTCGCTCGTGGCCCGGCCCGGGACCGGCCTCAACGGTCAGTCGCGGCCGGTCCTTCGCAGCCCGTGCCCGGGTGTCCACCACCCGACGACGAGCATCGTGGCCTGCTCGTTGAGGTGGGTGTGCACGACCTCGGCGATGTCGGCGCGGAAGCGGTCGCCGTCCGGTCCTTCGGCGACCGCTCCGGCAGCGATCGCCCGGCCGGAGATCTTCGCCTCCCCCGGCCACTGCGCCTCGGAACCCCCGGCCGGATCGACCGCGGCGCAGTGCAGGGCGAACCGCGGATCCCGGCGCAGATCCGCGCCCTTGCGCGCGTCCGGCATGGAGCCGAAAACCAGCGCGCCGTCCTCGAAGGCCGCCTCGATCCCGGAGATCCGCGGCGATCCGTCGGCGCGCAAGGTGGCGATGGTCTTGTGCCGATGCGCGCCGAAAAGCGCTCGCACGCGCTGCGCGAACTCCGGCTCGGCCCGTTCGACATCCCGCCACGCCGTCACACGCCCATGATCACATCGCTCTGCCAGCACGGCCCGGATTCGGCTCGTGCCCTCCCCGCCTGTTCAACCCGCGCGAACAGCACGCCACACCGCCTGCCATCGGGAGTCAGCCCGTGCGGCTGAGTGCCAACTCTGCACGCCCAGCACGACGGTCAACTGACGGTCGGACGATCTTGGACGCTCTGCCAGCTGCCCGAGAACCAGGCCCTGACCTGCGATTTCGTGGAGCCCCCTTACGGAATCGAACCGTAGACCTTCTCCTTACCATGGAGACGCTCTGCCGACTGAGCTAAGGGGGCAGGTGGCCGGTCGCTGGCTTCAGCGCTGGCCAACCCGGGCGCACGCCGGTTCGGAACAGCTCATCCGCCGGCGGGCTCGCCCGTGCCAGGCGAGCATACACGACCTGAAATCGTCGCGGATCCCGGACTCCCCGGGCTAGCCGGCAGCAGCGCCCGGCGCAGCCACGAGCCCCCGGCGCCCGGCCTGGCAGCTCCCGGGCCTCACCCGGCCCCGGCCCGGCGAGCGCCCGCGGCCGCGAGCTCCCGCATCCCGCCAGCACGTGCGGCCAGGCGCCGGTAAGCGGATCGATCACCTCGAAATGCCCGCACCCTGGCAGCACGTCGCACGCCACGTCGCCGCCCGCGCGGGCGGCCAGCGCCGCGTAGTCCAGGCTCAGCCGGCTCGGCACGACCTCATCATCCGCACCGTGAACCAGCCGGACCCGCGCACTCAACGGAACCAGCCGGGCCGGGTCAGCCACGGCGTAGCGCTCCGGATAGCGGTCCGGGCCGCCGCCCATCAGCAGCCTCGCCGCCCCGCCGCCGAGGTGCTGTTCGTCGCACGCCACGAGATCGCTGACTGCTGCCAGCGCGAGGACGCCGCGGGCCGGCGGTCCCGCGGAGTGCCACCGCGTCCCGGCCGGGAGCAGGTTCCGCGCCGCCGCCCACAGTGCCAGGTGCCCGCCCGCGGAGTGCCCGGCGAGCAGGATCGCGGCCGGGTCTACCCGTCCCGGGCGGCCTCGGCGGCCAGGCCAGGCAGGGCGTCGACGGCCGCGGCGACATCGTCGAAGGTCCCCGGCCAGCCTCCGCCGACCTGGCCGGTCCGGCGATATTCGGGCACGCAGACGGCATATCCGGCAACCGCGAGCGCGGCGGCGAGCGGCCCGGCGTGGGACCGGTCGTAGGCCACCCGCCAGAAGCCGCCATGCAGCAGGATCACCAGCGGCGCGGCCGCCGGGCGACGCCGGTCTCCGGCCTGTCCGGAAGCTGGCAGCCGCAGGTCAGTGACATGGTCAGGGCCCGGGCCGTAGCGTAGGACCTGGTCTGGTGGCGGGGCTGGCCTGGTCAGCACTTCGCGCGGGTCCGTGTCGCCTCCCGGGTCGGCGCACTGCACCGAGTCGTCAGCCAGGCCCGCGCCTTCGCGCATCTCCGCTGCGAACGCAGGCTGAGGTGTCGAATGGGGACAGAGGGGAATGCCCATTTGGGTGGCGAGCATAGTGTGATGAGAGATGGCAACGAGCGAAGTCCCCGCTAGGACATCGACCGGAGCGAAGGCGACACGGTGAGGAAGGCGAGGACCCGGCATGCCGGATCAGCTGCCGTCGGCGCGCTGACCGGGACTGCAGTGCTGTCATGCGGGCTGTTTGGCGTTCTGCTGGCCGCGCGGGCCGGCCGCCCAGGCGACGACCAGCGAAAACCACCTGCGCGACCGCCCGGCCGCAACCATCGTGGCATCGGCCCGGACCGGCCGGGCAGAGCACCGGAATCGCGCTCGTCAGCGCGAAGGGCACGCGCGGCGCCGGCCGTAACGCGGCAGCCAGCAAGAGCCCGCGCCGGAGCAAGTCGGCGACGCCCGCAAGCAGCAAGACCAGATCGCCAAGCGCTACTCCGAGCACGTCCAAGAACAGCCCCAGCCCGTCCAAGAGCACGCCGAGCCCGAGCAAGAGCAAGAACAGCCCGACCCCGTCCAAGACCACGCCGAGCCCGTCCAAGAGCACGCCGACCCCGAGCAAGAGCAAGGCACCCCGACCCCGTCCAAGAGCAAGACGCCCGACCCCGTCCAAGAGCAGCCCGAGCCCCTCGAAGAGCAGCCCGAGCCCGAACAAGAGCACGCCCATCCCCACCAAGAGCCCGACGCCCAAGCCGAGCAAGACCAAGAGCCCGTCGCCAAGCCCGAGCCCGACGCCGAGCCGCAAGACCAGTCACCTCTGCGTGTCCGTCCAGCCGCTGACCAGCAAGGCGCGGGTACACCCCGGCAGCACGGCAACCTACGTCATCTGGGTCTGGAGCACCCGCGCCAGCACCAGGAACGTCACTGTCGGCGCGGCGATCGGGCAGGCCAGCGGCATCGGGACGCCGCGATTCTCGGTCTGTCCCAGCTCGAGCGGTGCGACCTGCGCGCTGGGTAGCCTGCCGCGCGGCCAGGCCGACGAGCTGCAAGCGCAGGTCGCGGGTGTGGCAATCCGCGCATCCCGGCCATCACGTGACGCTCACCGCGAATGCGCAGGCGAAGGGCGCGGTTTCGGCCAGCGCGGCCGGCACGTTCACGATCGTCTCAAAGCACACGCCCGCCCCGGCGACTCCGGCTGCGACGACCCCGCCGCCGAGCACGGCGCCGCGCGCCGCCGCTGCCGCCAATCCCGCCGGTGCCCGCGCCGTCCGTCCTCGGGCGGCGACCAACCCGGCCGGCCTGTTCCCCACGGTCTCGCCGTCGCCGTCGGCCGTCCAACGGCCTGGCGCCCGGCAGCACGACGCCCGGCCACCGGAGTTCGCGCTCGATCAAGGCGGCGTCCGCCTCGGACACGCTGCCGCTGAACCCGCGCCTGATCGGCGGCCAGCTCGCCGGGCTTGTCGTCCTGGCCGCGGCCATCACGATCGCCATCGCCAGACTGTCGCTGCGCCCGCAGGACGGCAAGGGCTCAGCGGGCAGCTCAGGCTCGGCGGGCAAGAAGCCGGGCAAGAAGTAGCACCCGCGGCACCGGCGGCTAGCCGGCCGGCTGCTCCACCCGGGGCCGGACGGTGCGCAGCTCCGCCGCCAGGGCCCGGACGCTCAGTGTCGGCGAGGCCACGACTCCGAAGGTGTCGTTGTCGGCCCAGGCACATTCGGCGACGCTGCCGGGGATCCGGGAGATGCATGCCGCCTCGCCGCCCATCGATCCGGCGCTGGTCCGCTGGGCGCCCTTGGCCTCGCCGATGAAGCTGCTGATAAACCCGCCCGGTGAGGTGCCGGTCAGGTTCCCGCCGATGAACAGGATGATCCGCGGGCCGGAATGCGTGGCGGCGCCGTCGGCGTCCTCGTAGACGGCGTACACCACGTGCCTGGCCTCGCCAGCGCTCTTGGTCACGACCTCCTGCTGCAGCTGGCTCGCGTCCATCGCCTTGGCGAGATGCGGTGCCTCGACGAAGGCCCCGATCCTGGCGGGCGTCACCAGCGTGTGGGCTGTCCCCCCGCCCGGCTGCAGCAGCAGCGCTGCAGCGGCTACGACGACCACGACCGCCCCGGCGGTGAGCCAGAGCATGCGGCGGCGCAGCCGTCTGCCGCCCCGCGCACGGCCCGCCCGGCGCGAGCGCCCGCCCGCCCGGCCGGGCTCGGTAACAGGCCCGGCCTTCGCGGGCGGTTCAGTGACATCTCGGCCGGCCGGACTGGCTGGCTCGGCCGGCCGGGCTGGCTGCCCGGGCTTAACCAGAACTTCAGCATTAACGGGACGCGCAGCGTCAGCCGGACGCGGCCGAGGAACGGCATGCTCCGGCTGGACCGGCCATTCGGCCACGTCAGGGGGCGCGGCCAGGCTCGCAGGGGCGGCACTGGCGGGGCCGGCCGCCGGGCCGACCCTGGTGCGTTCCAGCACGTCGGGGTGCACGGCGCGGCGGACCGCACGCGCGGCAGGCGGCCGGATCGACTTCTTGCCGCGCTTCGCCTGCCGCCTGGCAACGCTCCCGGCGGCAGCCACCGGCACCGCCGGCGACTCGCCGGGCGGCAGCCAGTCACCGGACGGCTCGGCGCCGGACGGCTCGGCACCGGACGGCTCGGCACCGGACGGCTCGCCAGCGTGCGGCGGCCAGGCACTGTGCGAGCTGGCGGCGAACGGGCGCCCGTCATCGCCGGTGTCCGCCCGGTCCGCGGGATGCTCGTAGCCCCGCGACGGGTAAGACTGCGGCGCGTAAGTCTCCGGAGCGTACGACTGCTGCGCGTACGGGCCGGTCGGGTACGACTCGTGCTGCGGCCCGGTCGGGTGCGGCTCCGGCTCATACGGCTGCTGCGCGTACGGCCCGGTCGGATACGGCTGCTGCGCGTACGGGCCGGTCGGATACGACTGCTGCGCGTATGCTGCGGCTCATACGGCTGCTGCGCGTACGGCCCGGTCGGGAACGACTGCTGCGCGTACTGCTGCGGCTCATACGGCTGCCGCGCTTGCGGGCCGGTCGGGTACGACCGCTGCGCGTGCGGCTCCGGCTCATACGGCTGCTGCGTGTAAGGCCCGGTCGGGAACGACTGCTGCGCGTGCTGCTGTGGCACGAAACCCTGAGCAGGGAAATCCTGCGCGTCCCGGCCAGCGTCCGGGGCAGCCGGGCGCCAGTCCCCCGGGAACGACGACCGGCCATGGCCGGCATCCGCGGCCTGCGCCGCGGCGGCAGCTGGCCCTGGATAGGCGCGCCCGCCGTGACCAGCGCCGGCGCCGGTGCTGTCGCCGGCCGGACCGGCGAAGGCGGCTGGCGCGCTTCCCTGCTGCGGGCCGGTCTCGTCCGGATGGGCAGCCTCGCCCGGCCCGGGCCCTCGCGCAGTCAGCGGGCCGTCATCAGCCGTGCCGGTCCTGCGGTCGCGGCGAGTTTTCCGTTTATCCTGATTTTTGCGTTCTTCCCGGTTACCGCGGTCATCACGGTTCCTGCGCGCGGCGCGCGACCCGCGGCGGGGATGGTCGGCCCGGGCCGGGCCGGCGGCCGACTGGTCAGCGGATTCGGCATCACGACTGGGCGGGCTGCCGCCATGGCTCAGGTAGCGGTACCAGTCATACTCCTCGTCACCGTCAAAACCGGAGTCAGGCTGACGTTCCGCGCGCGGCTGGCGGCCCTGGGCCGCCGGCTGGGCCGCGGACGGCGGCCGGGCGCTCCACGGATCCCCGAAGCGCTGGCCCGCCGCCCAGGGATCGGCGGTGCCGGGTCCTGCGTCGCGGTGCTCCGGCTCTTCGCGGCCGGCTTCCCCGCCCGGTGGCCAGGAGTCATCCTGCGGCGCACGCGGCCAGCTCAGCTCCTGCTGGCCCTGCGGCCATCGGCTGCTCATGAACCGAGTCTCATGAACCGAGTCACTCCTGACTTTGGCACGGCATGTGCCCAGCACGCGGCTTGTGCCCGATCGCGATCACTACATCATGCGGCAACCTCCGAGTGGTTCGCACGGGATCGGCAGCATCGGCCAGCCCGGGGCAGGCCGGCCGTCCGCAGGGCAATCCGGCCGGGGAATGGCGTCCGGCGCTGGTCGCTGCGCGGCATTACCGGTGCCCAGTTACCGCGGTGGGTAATCAGCAGCTCATCCTGACCTCGTCCTTTGACAAACTGATCTTGGATTGGACGATCTGGCCGGTTTGGCGGCAGCCCTGCTGTGTAGCCTCATGATGTGGCACACGGCGAACGCGGAGTCACCCCGCAGAGCGAGGATTTCTCCGCCTGGTACAACGAGCTCGTCCTGCGCGCGGAGCTCGTCGACCGTGGCCCGGCCCGCGGGACGATGGTCATCCGCCCTTACGGGTACCGGATCTGGGAGCTCCTGCAGGCCGACCTGGACCAGCGGATCAAGGACACCGGTCACGTCAACGCCTACTTCCCGCTGCTCATCCCGGAAAGCTACATGCGCAGGGAGGCAGAGCACGTCGAGGGCTTCGCGCCCGAGCTGGCTGTGGTGACCCACGCGGGCGGCAAGGACCTCGACGAGCCGCTCATCATCAGGCCGACGTCAGAGACGGTCGTCGGCGAGATGATGGCGAAATGGATCAGCTCGTACCGCGATCTGCCGCTGCTGCTGAATCAATGGTCCAACGTGGTGCGCTGGGAAATGCGCCCGCGGCTGTTCCTGCGCACCACTGAGTTCCTCTGGCAGGAGGGCCACACCGCGCACGCGGACGAGGCCAGCGCGATGCGCGAGACGATGCTCGCGCTCGGGCTCTATGCCGGCGTGGCCAGGGAGCTGGCGGCGATGCCGGTGGTTCCCGGCGAGAAGACCCCGGGCGAGCGCTTCGCCGGCGCAGTGCGGACGTTCACCATCGAGGGCATGATGCGCGACGGCCGGGCGCTGCAGTCAGGCACCTCGCATTACCTGGGGTCGAACTTCGCCCGCGCCTTCGGCATCCAGTACGCGGCCGAGAGCGGCGAGCTTGAGTTCTGCCATACGACCTCGTGGGGAATGGCCAGCCGGATGATCGGCGGCGTGATCATGACGCATGGCGACGACAGGGGCCTGGTGCTGCCGCCGCGGCTGGCTCCGTACCAGGTCGTGATCGTGCCCATCGGCCGCGGCCGCCAGAGCGAAGTGGTGCGGCCGGCCGCCAGGGACCTGGCGGCCCGGCTGGTCGGCGCCGGCATCCGCGTGCACGTGGACGACCGGCCGCAGCTGTCGCCCGGCTTCAAGTTCAACGAATGGGAACTCCGCGGCGTCCCGATCAGGCTCGAGCTCGGGCCGCGCGACCTGGAATCAGGCAGCGCGCTGATGGCGCGGCGGCTCAGCGGCAACGAGCACGGCGCCGGCAGCGAGCGCGGGGCCAAGGAGCCGGTGCCGCTCGATGCCGCGCCGCAGCGGCTCGAAGCCGAGCTCGCGGCCTTCCAGGATTTCCTGCTCCGGCGGGCCACCGAGTTCAGGGACGGCCGGACCGTCCTGGTCAATTCATGGCCGGAGTTCACCGAGGCTGTCGGGACCGGCTGGGCGCTCGCGCTGCACTGCGGCACGCCGGAGTGCGAGGACGAGATCAAGGCAGAGACCGCCGCGACGCCGCGGTGCGTGCCGCTCGACGGCGAGCCGGACTCGGGCCGGTGCGTCCGCTGCGACCGGCCGTCCGCATACCGCAAGAGGGTCATCTTCGGGCGTGCTTACTGACGCCCGCAGCCGGTGACCGGGCGTCCCCCGCAGACGCCCGCCGCCGGCCGAGGTAGCTGGCAGGCCGGGAAGTTAGGGGAGGAACATGACCTGGGTCGCCCCGGAGATCACCAGGATCGAGGAGCCGTTCATCGCGGGAGAGCGGTCGATGCTGGAAGGCTGGCTCGATTTCCACCGCACGACGCTGCTGTGGAAATGCGCTGGCCTCACCGGCGAGCAGCTAGCGCTGCGGGCGGTCTCGCCGTCCAGCCTGTCGCTGCTGGGCCTGATCAGGCATAGCGCCGATGTCGAGCGGTCCTGGTTCCGGCGGCACGCGCACCGCGAGAGCGTGGACTACCTGTACTGGCGCGACGACCGGCCGGACGCCGCGTTCGACGAGGCCGGCCCGGCCACCGCCGAGCAGGACTACGCGGCGCTGACCCTGGAGTGGGAACTCGCCAGGCGCGCCGTATCCGGGCACACGCTGGACGACACCTTCGTCACGCAGCGCGGCAACGAGATCTCGCTCCGGTGGGTGTACGTCCACATGATCGAGGAGTACGCGCGGCACAACGGCCATGCCGACCTGCTGCGCGAGCGCATCGACGGCTGTACCGGCTTCTGACCCGGCCAGGCCGGCGGGCATTATGATCAGCGCATGCCACATGAGGTACCGGGAGTCATAGTCCGCGCCAAGGGCGCCGAGGTTGAGATCACCACGGTCATCGTGCCTGACCCGGGACCGGGCGAGGCGCTGGTCAGGGTGCAGGCGTGCGGTGTCTGCCACACGGACCTGCACTACCGCGAAGGCGGGATCGGCGACGACTTCCCTTACCTGCTCGGGCACGAGGCCGCCGGCGTGGTGGCGGCGGTCGGCAGCAACGTGACCGATCTCGCGCCGGGCGATTTCGTCATCCTGAACTGGCGCGCGGTCTGCGGCCAGTGCCGGGCCTGCCGGCGCGGCCGCCCCTGGTACTGCTTCGCCACCCACAACGCGGCCCAGAAGATGACCCTGGCCGACGGCACCCAGCTCTCCCCCGCGCTCGGCATCGGCGCCTTCGCTGAGCAGACCCTGGTCGCCGCTGGCCAGTGCACCAAGGTGAACCCGGCCATCCGGCCCGAGGTGGCCGGGCTGCTCGGCTGCGGCGTGATGGCCGGCCTCGGCGCGGCGCTGAACACCGCCGGCGTCAGCCGCGGCGACTCGGTGGCCGTGATCGGCTGCGGCGGCGTCGGCGACGCGGCGGTGCTCGGCGCCAGCCTGGCCGGCGCCCGGAAGATCATCGCCGTCGACGTCGACCCGGGGAAGCTGGAGTGGGCCCGCGGCTTCGGCGCCACCGACGTGATCAACTCGCGCGAAACCGACCCGGTCGATGGCATCAGGGCGCTCACCGAGGGAAACGGCGCCGACGTCGTGATCGAGGCGGTCGGGCGGCCGGAGACCTACACCCAGGCCTTCTACGCCCGTGATCTGGCGGGCACCGTCGTCCTGGTCGGCGTCCCGACCCCGGAGATGAGACTGGAACTGCCGCTGCTCGACTTCTTCGGCCGCGGCGGCGCGCTGAAATCCTCCTGGTACGGCGACTGCCTGCCGAGCCGCGACTTCCCGATGCTCGTCGACCTGCACCTGCAGGGCAGGCTGCCGCTGGAGAAGTTCGTCTCCGAGACCATCACGCTCGACAAGGTCGAGGACGCGTTCGCCAAGATGCAGCGCGGGGAGGTGCTCCGCTCCGTGGTCGTGCTGTGACGCCGGCCCGGATCGCGATGTGGTCCGGGCCGCGCACGATCTCGACGGCGCTCATGCGCGCCTGGGAGAACCGCGCCGACACGGTGGTCATCGACGAGCCGCTGTACGGGTTCTACCTGCGGCAGACCGGTGCGCCTCATCCCGGCCGCGATGAGGTGATCAGGTCCATGAATAACGGATGGCGTGAGGTCATTGCCGAGCTGACGCTGGCCCCGTTCCCGGCGGGCAAGACCGTCTGCTACGCGAAGCACATGACGCACCATCTGCTGCCCGAGGTGGACCGCGGCGCGCTTCGCGCGCTGCGGCATGCCTACCTCATCCGGGACCCGCGGCAGTTGCTCGCGTCCTACGCCAGGGTCCGCGCCCGGCCGGTGCTCGGCGATCTCGGCCTCGCCCAGCAGGTGGAGATCTTCCGGATGTTCGGCGGCCCGGTGGTGGACTCGCGCGACATCCTGCAGCGCCCGGAGCCCACGCTCCGCGCGCTCTGCGATGCGCTTTCCGTGCCGTTCGACCCGGCGATGCTGTCCTGGCCAGCCGGGCCGCGGGACACCGACGGCGTCTGGGCCAGGCACTGGTATCACGGGGTCTGGCGATCGACCGGGTTCGGCCCGTACCGGGAGCAGGCGGCCGTCCTGCCGCCTGAGCTCGAGCCGCTGGCGCGGGAATGCCAGCCGTTCTACCAGGAAATGTCCGCGCACCGCATCAGGCCCTGACCGGGAGATCCCATGCTGCAAGCCTTCGACGAGCGCAACCGTGACCTCATCGTCAGCGTCGGCGGCCAGCTAACGCACCGGGACGCCGCGGCGGTCAGCCCGTTCGACTCGGCCGTCCAGGGCGGCGACGCCGTCTGGGAAGGGCTCAGGCTCTATCGCGGCCGGATCTTCCGGCTCGGCGAGCACCTGGCCAGGCTCCGCCGCTCGGCGCAGGCGCTCGCTTTCGACACGGTCCCGTCCGACGCGGAGATCACCGCCGAGATCCGGCGGACCGTGCAGGCGAACGGGATGACCGACAACGTGCACATCCGGCTCACCCTGACCCGGGGCATCAAGATCACCAGCGGGATGGACCCGCGGCTGAACAAGTCCGGCCCGACCCTGATCGTGCTGGCCGAGCACAAGCCGCCGGTCTACGACCAGAGCGGCATCTCGCTGATCACCTCGAGCGTGCGCCGCACGCCGCCGGACTCGCTCGATCCCAAGATCCACCACAACAACCTGCTGACCTCCATCCTGGCCAAGATCGAGGCGAACAACGCGGGCGCCGATGACGCGGTCATGCTGGATCACCGGGGTTTCGTCGCCGAGACCAACGCCACGCACATCTTCCTTGTCACCGGCGGCTTGCTGGCGACGCCGACCGCGGCGGCCTGCCCGGAGGGCATCACCAGGGCGGCCGTGCTCGAACTCGCCGCCGGCGCCGGGATCCCGCAGGAGACCGGCGACTACAGCCTGGCCCAGCTTTACACCGCCGACGAGATCTTCGTCACCGGCACCATGGGCGGGATCGCGCCGGTCATCAGCGTGGACGGCCGGATCATCGGCCCGGGCAAGGCCGGGCCGGTCACGCTGCGGCTGACCGACCTGCTCGCGGAACTGACCGCCAGCACCGGAACGCCGGTCAGCTGAGCCAGCCGCCAGGGCAAAGCGGGAGGATGGCGGTATGCCGGAAAATCGGGAAGTCCCGGGCGTGGCCCTGGCCAGCGGGGTGGTCATGCCGCTCGTCGGCCTCGGCACCTGGCAGCTGCGCGGCGGGCAGGCCTACCGGGCGGTGCGGGCCGCGCTCGATTCCGGCTACCGGCACGTCGACACCGCGACGATGTACCGCAACGAGCAGGAGATCGGCCGGGCGCTGCGGGACAGCGGCCTGGATCGCACGGATGTCTTCATCACCACGAAGCTGCCCGCCGGGGCCGCCGGGCGCGAGCGGGCTACCCTCGCCGCCAGCCTGCGGGCGCTGGGCACCGGCTACGTGGACCTCTGGCTGGTGCACTGGCCGCCAGCCAGGCCGGCCGGCCCGGCGGTATGGCGCGAGCTGCTGGCGCTCAGGGATGAAGGCCTGGCCAGCGCCGTCGGGGTCAGCAACTACTCCGTCGCCCAGATCGATGAGCTCACCAAGGCCGCCGGCCAGCCGCCGGCGGTCAACCAGATTCCGTGGAGCCCGTCCCGGCATGACAAGAAGCTGCTCGCCGCGATGCGCGAGCGGGACATCGTGGTGACGGGCTACAGCCCGCTCAAGGGCAGCAACCTGCGCAGTCCGGTGCTGACCGAGATCGCTGCCCGGCACGGCGTCAGGCCGGCCCAGGTGGTGCTGCGGTGGCACCTGGAGCACCAGATAGTAGTGATTCCGAAGTCGGCTGACCCCGGCAGGATCGCAGCCAACATCGACCTGCTGGGTTTCTCGCTGGACGACGGCGAGGTCGCCAGGATCGACGCGATGGGCCGCTGAGCCGGGTCAGTCAGCTGCCCTGGCTGGCTGCCCTCGCCTCGGCGCTGGCCCTGGCGATCAGCCCGGCTACCTCGGCTGGCGTGCGGAGCCGGAGGAACGTCAGGTGCGCGTTAGCCGGGTCGGCCGCGGCGCGCTCGTATCGCTGCCGGTACCGGTGGTGCTGGGTCCAGGCCCAGAGGATGATCGACTCCTCCGGGTCCGCGCGCACCAGGTTGGCCCACCGTTCCCTGTTGCCGTTCCACAACTCGGCCCGCAGCGCCATCCGGCGCAAGGTCCGCCAGGTCACCTGCCGCATCACCCGGTACCTCGGCGGGTCCAGCCAGATCACCGTGTCGGCGCGAGCCCAGACGAGGTCCTGCACGGCGGAATAGTTGCCGTCGGCGACCCAGGCTGGCCCGGCGGCGAACGCAGCTACCCGGCGGCGGAACTCCTGCTTTTCCAGCGGCGCCCAGCCGGGCTGGTGAAACACCGCGTCGATCTCCAGGTGCGGCACGCCCAGCGCGGCACTGAGCGCGGCCGCGACGGTCGTCTTGCCCGATCCGCTGTTGCCGACCACCGATACCCGCTGCACCCGCCCAGTATCTGCCCGGCGCCGGGCATCGGCACCCGGATATCCGGGCCGCGAGCCGGGCTAGCCGGGCAGGCTGGCCCGCAGCGCGATGACGCGCGCCACGGCGGCCCGGAAGGCGGTCTTGTCCAGCGTGCCGTCACGGAAGCCGCCGGTCAGCCCGTCCAGGCCCTGGATACCCTCGCTGACCTGCTCGCCCGCGCAGAGCACCAGGTCCATTCCCGCCGTCGCGGCCAGCACGCTGCGGTGCTGGATCGTGCCGTAGGCCCGGAGCGCGCCGGCGCCGATCGCGTCCGTGACGGTGACGCCGCCGAACCCGAGCCGCTGCCGCAGCTCGCCCTGGACGACCTTGGAAGAGATCCCGGCCGGGCGGCGCGAGCCAAGCGCCGGGTACTTCGCCCAGGACACCATGACCAGCTTCACCCCGGCCGCGATGGCCGCCTTGTACGGAAACTCGTCCACGGTCCGGATGGCGTGCCTGGACCGGTGCAGGGTCACCGGGCGCACGTCGGTGTTCTGCGCTCTCCTGGCCGCGCCGAGGCCGGGGAAGTGCTTGCCGGTGGCGGCCACGCCCTTGGCCTGCTGCGCGGTGATGAAGTCGGCGCCGAGCGCGGAGACCACGCTGCGATGCATGCTGTACGAGCGCCCGAACTGGTCGATGAAATTGCCCGCCTTGCGGTACACGTCGAGCACCGGCGCGAGGTTGACGTTCATGCCGACGCCGTGCAGGTTACGCCCGGCGCCGCGGCCGGCCGTGGTTGCCTCCCGGCCAGGGTGCGCGGACGCGCCGATCTGCTTCTCCGACCTGACCGGCGCGCCGGGCAGCCGGCGGACGACGCCGCCCTCCTGGTCGGTCATCAGCAGCAGCGGCTCGTGCACCGGATTGTGCTTGCTCAGCGCCGCGTGCTGCAGCTCGGCGGCGACCTGGCTGATCTGCGCCCGGCTGGCGATGTTGCCGCCGAAGAAGATGACCCCGGCCGCCTGGCCGTTCCGGATCCGCCGCAGCAGCCTGGCCGGCGGCGTCAGGCCGCTGTAGCTGTAGATGATCCGCTGCCCGGCCAGCTGGCGGTCCGACAACGCGGGCAGCGCGGCGGCCGGCTGCCGCGGGGCGGCCGCCGCCGGGCCCGCACCCGGCTGGCCGGCCGGCCGGCTCGGCCGGGCGCCGCGGGCCGTCAGGCCGGCCGCGGCACGGCTGGCGGCCGTCTGGTAAGCGGCCGCCGGCCGGCCGGCCCGCTGGCCCGCTCCGCTCCGCGGCGCGCCGCAGTGCCGCGGCGCGCCGCCGGGCCCCGGGCGCCGCGCAGCGCGGTGGCGCTCGCGCCACCTAGCGCGTCGCCATGCCGCGCCGCGGCGTGGCGCCTGGCCGGGTGATGCCGCGCCGCCGATGACCGGCCGGCGCCCCCCGATGCCGAGGTTGCGGCGCAGCCGGCCAGCAGGGCGACGGCCGCGACGGCGCAGGGAATCCGGGCCCAGGACGGGGTACGGGGCACAGGGGAAACCTTTCCGCGGGCTTGCCGTCAGCAGCTGGCCCTAGTCGTCGCGAACGTGCCGGCCTGCCCGGGACCGTGGTCCGGGCTCGCTCACAATCTAGGGCAAGGCAGCAAGCCGCGGATTCCGCATCGCCGAGGTCAGCAAGATTTCGACCGCCGGGGCTGATGAGATGGAAGTTGCCGATATTGCTGATGTGACCAAATTGGCCGATACCGCCGGTGCGGCCTTTAAGACGGCCGGCCCGGCCGGCCGGTTGCGGCCGGTCTCATGATCCCGGGCCTCATGGACGAGTCCGTGCCGCCTGGTCCGTGCCGCCTGGTCCGTGCCGGCCGGCCTGGCCCGTGCCGGCGGCCGCGTTGCGGACTGCCTGGGCCGCCTCGTTGACACCGCGTCCGGCGATCACGGAGACTGCCGGCATGGTTCAGGCAGACGGGCGGCGGCCAGACGCCCGGCGCCCAGACCGCCGGCGGCCAGACGGCCCGCGCCCAGATGGCCGGCCGCGAGGCGGTCGCCAGATGGCCGGCCGCGAGGCGGCCGCGGGTCAGCCCTGGCTGACGTTCGGCCGGCATCCAGGCGCCAGCCAGCACCTGCCGACGGCAGCGGCGGCCGCATCTGAGAGTATTCCTATATTCTCAGACGACTATGAAGGGTATGGGAAATGTCCGACGAGCACGAGCAGCACGGCGAGCATCACAGCGACCCGACCTTCTACCGCTCGCCACGTGACGCGGCCGCCGCGCCGCCGGAGAAGCTCGCTTACGTGGCCACCTTCGCCCGGCCGGCCGACAAGCCGGACGCGATCGCCGTGGTTGACGTCGACCCGGCTTCGGCCAGCTACAGCTCCGTCGTTGGTTTCACCGAGCTGCCCAACCTGGGCGACGAGCTGCACCACTTCGGCTGGAACGCCTGCTCGAGCGCGCTGTGCCCCGGCGGCGGGCACGACCACGGCGGCCGCCAGTACCTGATCGTCCCCGGGATACGGTCATCCCGGCTGTACGTGCTCGACACCAAGGATGACCCGGCCGCCCCGAAGATCGTGAAGGTGCTCGGTCCGGAGGAGCTCGGCAAGCGAGCCGGGTATTCACGCCCGCACACCGTGCACTGCGGGCCCGGCGGGCTGTTCGTGTCCTGCCTCGGCGGGGACGGCCAGGAAGGCCCGGGCGGGGTGGCGCTGCTCGACCACAACACCTTCGAGGTGACCGGCCAGTGGGAGGCGGACCGCGGCGACCAGTACCTGGCCTACGACGTGTGGTGGCATATCAACCACGACGTGGCCATCACCTCCGAGTGGGGCACCCCGTCGATGATCGAGGACGGGATCGTGCCCGAGCTGCTGCTCGGCCGCAAGTACGGGCACCGGCTGCACTTCTGGGACATGAAGACGCGCAAGCACGTGCAGACCGTCGACCTCGGCGACGAGCACCAGATGGCGCTCGAGCTGCGCCCGGCGCACGACCCGACGCAGAAGTACGGGTTCGTGGGTGTCGTGGTGAGCGTCGAGGACCTGTCCGCCTCCATCTGGCTGTGGCACGAGGGCGACGACGGCAAGTGGGCAGCGCAGAAGGTCATCTCGATCCCGGCCGAGCCCGCCGACGCGGACAGCCTGCCGCCTGCCCTGCAGCCGTTCGGCGCCGTCCCGCCGCTGGTCACCGACCTGGCGCTGGCGGTCGACGACCAGAAGCTCTACGTCTCCTGCTGGGGCACCGGCGAGCTGAAGCAGTATGACGTCTCCGACCCGTTCCACCCGCGGGAGACCGGCTCGGTCCGGATCGGCGGGATCGTCGGGCGGAAGGCGCACCCGGCCCGGCCGGACCAGCCGCTCAGCGGCGGCCCGCAGATGGTCGAGGTCAGCAGGGACAGCAAGCGGGTGTACTTCACGAACTCGCTGTACGGGGCGTGGGACGACCAGTTCTACCCGGACGGCGTCGGCGCCTGGATGGCCAAGCTGGACGTCGCCGACGGTGGCGGGATGACCGTGGACGAGCGGTTCTTCGCCGAAGGCGAGGCGTTCCGCGGGCGGCGCGCGCACCAGATCAGGCTGCAGGGCGGCGATGCTTCCAGCGACTCCTACTGCTACCCGTCGTGACCCGGCGCGGGGTGCTCAGGTGCAGGCTCGCGGTGCCGGTCAGGAGCTGGCGTACACCCGCCGCGGCTCGACAAGCACCGCGGTACGCCGCTCCGCCGCCATCACCCGGTCGTAGGTGTCCCAGTCGTCATGGGTGCCGCCTGCGGCGGTGAACACGGCGCGGAGCAGCCGCGGCAGCTGCCCGGCATCGAGACCGGGCAGCGGGTCGCCGGGGCCGGCCAGCTCGGCCGGCCCCTCGGCGGCCGCCCATTGCCAGCCGGCCCGGACCACGATGGTCGCCTGCGGCCTGGCCCGCAGGTTGGCCAGCTTCCGGCTGCCGCCCCTGGCGACCAGGCCGACGACCGGCCGGCCGGTCACCGGGTGATCGAGCACGCCGGCGTTCACCACCGACGACTGGATGGTGCCGTCGCCGCGCAGCGTGGACACGACGCACAGGCCGTGGTCGCCGGCCACCAGCCGGGCGAAGTCCGCGAGATCGGTCACCAGTGCTCCCGGTGCACCATCTCGGCGAACGGCCGCCGGTCCGGCTTGCTCACCGGGGCGAGCGGCCGCGCCGCCGGGTAGCCGAAGGAGATCAGGTACGCGCAGCGCCGGTCCGCGGGGAAGCGCAGCAGCCGCCGTGCGTGCTCCTGGTCGCCGACCCCGGCGTGACAGCTGCCGATGCCGAGGTCGGCGGCCGCGATCATCATGCTGACCGTGGCCTGGCCGAGATCGTACTGGCAGGTCGCGGTGCGGCGGTCGTCGCCGGTCACCGGGGCGATCAGCGCGACGGCCGCGGCGGCCTCGGCCACGTGCCCGGCGCCGCGCCAGACGGTGGCGAGCTCGCGCAGTTCCGATCGCTTCGTGACGACGATGAAGTCCCACGGCTGCCAGTTCTGCGAGGAAGGCGCGCGCCTGCCCGCCTCAAGCACCTGGTCCAGGTCCTGATCAGGTACCGGCCGGCCGTCGAAGGACCTTACGTTCCGCCGGGATCTGATCGCATCCCAGGTTTCCATCCGCGCCCGCCCGTCATTGTCGCCATCCCGGTATACGCTGCCTGCGCAAGTATCGCAGTGCGCAGCCGGCTGGCCGGCTGCCGGATAACCGGAGGGGCGAATGGTTACTCGCGACACGGCATGGCCAGGCGGCACGCCCTGCTGGGTCGACCTCGGCGTCGACGACATCGACCGGGCGCGGGCGTTCTACACCGGGCTGTTCGGCTGGGACATCCCGCCCGGGCCGCCGGAGGCCGGCGGCTACTCGATGTGCCTGCACGGCGGCAGGCCGGCGGCCGGCATCGGGCCGAAGATGGGCCCGCCGGAGATGCCGAGCACCTGGACCACCTATCTCGCCGCGGACAGCCTGGACGACGTGGCCGCCAGGATCACGGCGGCCGGCGGCCAGCTGATGGTGGGCCCGATGGACGTGATGGACGTCGGCCGGATGGCAGTCGCCGCCGACCCGGGCGGCGCGGCCTTCGGCCTCTGGCAGGCTCGCGCGCACACTGGCGCGCAGGTGGCCAACGAGCCGGGCTCGCTGTGCTGGAACGAGAACATGAGCCGGGACTTCGACGGCAACAAGGCCTTCTACCACTCAGTCTTCGGTTACGACTACGACGACATGAGCGGCGGCGGCTTCAGCTACGCGACGCTGAAGCTCGGCGACGACATCGTCGGCGGCATCGGCGGGCTCCCCGCGGACGTCCCGGCCGAGGTCCCGGCGCACTGGTCGACCTATTTCGCGGTAGCCGACACCGACGCCGCCGTCGACAAGGTCACCGGGCTCGGCGGCAGCCTGCTGCGCCCGGCCTGGGACAGCCCGTACGGGCGGATGGCGACGGTAGCCGACGACCAGGGCGCGGCATTCTCGGTGATCGCCGTTACGGCTGATGCGCAGGGCTGACCACCGAAGTTCCCGTTAAAAATCCTGGGCCGGAATATCGCCGGACGCGGGCCGGGCCTGCGGATCAGGGTGCCGCCGCCGGCACCCTTGCGGCCTCCGGCACCAGCTGAGCCGCGGTCCGTTCCGCCGTCTGCCTGGCCCACCGGCCGCTGGTGAGCAGGCCGACGCCGAGCACGACGGCACCGCAGCCCGCGATGATCCACCAGCCGACATGGCTGGCGGTGGCGAAGCCGATCCGCAGCGGCCCGGTCATCGTCGAGATCACGGCCGACCCCATCACGGCGACGCCGAGCGAGGAGCCCACCTGGCGGCTGGTGGAGGCAACCGCCGCCGCGACGCCGGCCTGCTCCTTGGGCATCCCGGACACCGCGGTGTTGGTGATCGGCGCGTTGACCACGCCGAAGCCGAGGCCGAAGACCAGGTAGGTGATGATCAGCCAGCTCGTCGGCGTCGTCGCGGTCAGGCCGGTCAGCATCAGCCCGGCGGCGGTCATCGCGATCCCGGCCACGATCAGCGGCAGCCGCGGTCCCCGCGCGCCGACGATCCGGCCGGACAGCGGGGCGAAGACGATCGTCATCAGCGCCATCGGCAGCGTGTAAAGCCCGGCGTGGAAGGCCGAGTAGCCGCGAACATCCTGCAGGTACAGGGTGTTCAGGAACAGGAAGCCGGCCAGCGCGGCGAACGCGCTGACCGCGATGATCGTCGCGCCGGAGAACGGGGCGCTGCGGAAGAACCGCACGTCGATCAGGGGCTCCCGGCGGCGCGGCTCGTAGCTGATCAGCGCCGCGGCCGCGGCCGCCGCCAGCACGAAGCAGCCGAGGATGCGGGGCGAGGTCCAGCCCGGCGTTCGGCCCCTCGATGATCCCGTAGGTCAGCGACGCGAGCGTGACGATGACGAGCACCTGGCCGACCGGGTCCACCCGGCGCGGATGCGGCGCCCTTGGACTCCGGCACGAACAGCGCGGTGAGCACGAGCGCGGCCAGGCCGACCGGGATGTTCACCCAGAAGATCCCGCGCCAGCCGACGCTGGCCACCAGGGCGCCGCCGACCAGCGGGCCGAGCGCCATGCTGATCCCGACCACGCCGCCCCAGATCCCGATCGCGCGGGCCCGCTCGGCGGGCCGGACGAAGGTGTTCGTGATGATGGACATCGCCACCGGGTTGAGCATCGAGCCGCCGATGGCCTGCACCATCCGGAACACGACCAGCCAGCCGAGCCCGGGCGCCAGGCTGCAGAGCAGCGAGCCGGCAGTGAAGGCGGCCAGCCCGGTCTGGAAGGTCCGGCGCCGCCCGATCCGGTCGCCGGTCGAGCCGGCCAGCATCAGGAAGCTGGCCAGCACCAGGGTGTACGCGTCAATGGTCCACTGCAGGCCGGACACCGGCGCGTGCAGGTCGTGCTGGATCGATGGCAGCGCGATGTTGACGATCGTGCTGTCCAGGCCGACGATGAGCAGGCTCATGCAGCAGATCGCCAGGATGAGTGCCCGGCGGCGGCTGCTGAGCTCGCCGGTGGCGGCCGTCCCGCCATCGCTGCTGACCATCTCAGCAGTATGCATCCCATCATTTGCTGGATGAAAACTAACTTTCGCGGGAAGCCCGCCTGACGGCCTGGCGTGGTTGACTGCCTGCATGGCGCACGACAGCCTCCCGGTGATCAGCTTCGAGTCGGCCGCGGCCTGGGAGTCGTGGCTGGAGGCAGAGCACGCATCCTCCCCCGGCGTCTGGCTCAAGATCGCGAAGAAGGGGCGCGGCGCGGCCGCCCCGGCCACCGTCAGCTACCCGGAGGCGCTGGCCGGGGCGCTGTGCTTCGGCTGGATAGACGGCCAGAAGGGCAGGCTGGACGATGACTACTGGCTGCAGCGGTTCACCCCGCGCAAGCCGGGCAGCCGGTGGTCCAGGATCAACACGGACAGCGCGGCCAGGCTGATCGCGGCGGGCCGGATGCGGCCGGCCGGCCGGGCCGAGGTCGAGCGGGCGAAGGCGGACGGCCGCTGGGCCGCGGCCTACGAGCCGCAGTCCGGCACTGGCGTACCGGACGACCTCGCCGCCGGCCTGGCCGGGAACGAGTCAGCGCGGGCGTTCTTCGAGACGCTCAGCGGCGCCAACCGCTACGCGATCTTGTACCGGATCGGCAATGCCCAGCGGCCGGAGACGAGAGCGCGGCGGATCGCCAAGTACGTGGCGATGCTGGCCGAGCACAAGAAAATCTACCCGTGAGCTGCCCGAAGCAGCGGCCAGAGCGCGGCAGCCCAGGTGCGGGTCCGGGCGAAGATCGCCGGGGATAGGCATGTCCGGAAAATTCTTACGGCTTGCCTGCGGGCGGCGGCGGTTTTGTCAGACCCGGAGTCTACGCTTCAAATACAGATTCGAAATAGGCTCATCCGCAGCGCCTGGGTTGATTTGACTGCGTGGCGCGGCGGTTGCCGGAGCCGCGAACGAAGGAGGTGCGCGCATGTGCCAGCCCGGCCAGCGGCCTGCGCCTGCGCCTCCGGCGTCGGTGGCCGATGCGGTGGCGACGGCTAAGACCGCGCTGGCATTCCTCGCATCGGCCGAGACGGCGGCGCTGCCTGCTGCTACCGCGGCCGAGTGCCTGCGGGAGCTTGAGCAAGCCGCGGCGATGCACGTCGCGGCCCGGGCCAGGATGCTGTCCGGGTTCGCCGCGCAGCGCGGGTTCGAAGCCGACGGCCAGGGCTCGGCCGGCTCCTGGCTGCGCTGGCAGACCAGGATCACCCGAGGCGCCGCCGCCGAGGCCTGTGCCTGGGCGCGGCGGCTGGCCGCCCACCCCGCGGTCGCCGATGCGCTGGCCGCCGGGGACATCTCCGCCTCGTGGGCCAAGGCGATCTGCGGATGGACCATCCGGCTCCCTGCGCACAAGCAGCCGGATGCGGATGCGATCCTGCTCGCGGCCGCCGCGGGCGGCGCGGAGCTGGCGGACCTGGCTGGCCTGGCCGAGGAGATGCACAAGCGCTGTGCCCCGGCTGACGCCTGCGGCGACGGCGGCGACGGCGGGTTCGCGGACCGGTGGCTGCGGCTGGACCTGACCCTGCACGGTGCCGGGCGGCTGCAGGGAGATCTCACCCCGGCATGCGCCGCCGCCCTGCAGGCGGTGCTGGAGTCGCTGGGCAAGAAAGCCGGCCAAGAAGATGTCCGCAGCAAGGCCAAGCGCGACCACGACGCGCTAGAGGAGGCATGCCGCCGGCTGGTCGGCGCGGGCTGCCTGCCCGAGCGGGCCGGGCAGCCCACCCAGATCCAGCTCCATATGACCCTCGACCAGCTCCGCGGCCTGGACGGGGCCGGCGCCGCCGAAGCCGCCTGGGGACAGGCGGCCTGGGCCTGCCGCGGCCCCGGCGCGCCGCCTGGAGCCGAGTGTGACTCGTCGATCGTGCCGATCGTGTCCGGGCACGTCGACCCCGTGCTCCTTGACCGGCTCGCCGCCGCGTTACGCGGCCAGCACGCCAGCCGCCCGGCGGGCCTGCCGCCATCCGCGGATTCCAGCCCTGGCCACGGCGGCGGTGCGGGCGCTGGTGCTGCGGCATGCCGCGGACCTGTTGTCCGGCCCGGCCGGGCTGGCCGCGTTCCTGCGGACCGGCCTGCTGGACGGCCGGGCGGGCAGCATCAGCCTGCCGCTGGACGTGGGCCGGGCTACCGAGCAGATCCCGGGTCACTTGCGGCGCGCGGTGATCGCCAGGGACCGGTGCTGCGCTTTCCCCGGCTGCGGCCAGCCGCCGGCGGCGTGCCAGGTGCATCATGTCCGGCCGCGCCGTGAAGGTGGCCGTACCAGGCTGATCAACCTGATCTTGCTGTGCCCCTTCCATCATCTGATCGCGGTGCACCAGTGGGGCTGGCAGATCACCCTGAACGCGGACGGCACCGTCATGGCAGTCAGCCCTGACCGGCTGCGGACCCTGCACAGTCACGGGCCGCCGGCCCGCGCCGCCTGATCCGGGCGGCCCGCAGGCGCGGATCGCCCATCGCCGCGCCCGGGCTAGCCGATGTCGCGGCGGCGCAGGCCGGCCAGGCCGGCCACGGCCAGCGTCAGCGCGATGAGGCTCAGCCCGGCCAGCGGGGCGGCGCTGACCGTGCCGCCGGGCAGCTTGGGGACGTGGGTGAACGGGGAGATGTCAAGCACCCAGGCCGGGAGCTTCAGCAGAGCGCCGAGGAACAGCATGAGCACGACGATGCCGAGGGCGGTCCAGCCGCCGGCCATGCTTGCCTTCGGTGCCAGCCCGAACAGCGCGGCCGCGACCCCGGCGATTACCAGCGCGGCGGGTGCCTGCGCCAGCCCGGCGCCGACCAGCCTGGCTATCTCGCTGCCGCCGCCGCCGGACCGCAGCGCGTACCCGACGCCAGCGCCGAAGCCGGTCGCCGCCAGGATCAGGATCGCGCCGCCGGCCGCGATCAGCAGGTGACTGAGCCCCCAGCTGGTCCGCGAGGCGCCGGTGGCCAGCACCGGATCCGCCCGGTCCGCGGTCTCCTCGGACCGCAGCCGCAGCACGGCGGACACCGCGTAGCCGGCCACGATCAGCCCGCTGAAGCTCATGATCGCCGCGAGGTAGGCATCGGTGAACGCGGCCTGGCCGCCCAGCTTGGTCATGATCTTCCTGAGCTCGGCGCTGTCCAGCAGGCCGCTGATGCCCTTGGCTGCCTCGCCGATGATCGCGCCGTAGACCAGCGCCCCGAGCACCCAGCCGAGCAGGGTGGCGCGCTGCAGCCGCCAGGCGAGCGCCAGCGGGCTGCGCAGCGAGGCGGCGGCCCGGGCCGGCCCTGGCCGCTGCGGCAGCAGGCCGGCGTCGTAGTCGCGGCGGGCGGCGAGCACCCCGGCGGCTGCGCCGAGGGCCGCGGTGGTGACCAGCGGCAGCACGAATACCCACCAGCGGACCTGATCGAACGCCCGGATCAGCTCGGCCCAGCCGACCGGCGACAGCCAGCTGAGCCAGCCGGGCCCGTCCTGGCCGGCCGCGTCGCCGACGGCGCGCAGCAGGTAAGCCACGCCGAGAACGCCGATCGCGACCCCCCGGGCCGACCGCGCGGTCACCGCGACCTGGGCGGCGACCGCGGCGACCGCGGTGAACACGAGCCCGCAGCCCGCGATGGACAGCGCCAGGGCGATGGCGCCGGCGGCCGGCAGCCCGAGCGCGATCAGGCCTGCCGACATCAGCAGGGCCAGCACGGCGTTCGCGGTCAGGGCGATCAGCAGGCCGGCGGTCAGCGCCGCGTGCCTGCCTACCGCCGCGGAGCCCACCAGCTCAAGCCGGCCGGTCTCCTCGTCGGCCCTGGTGTGCCTGATCACGATGAAGATGCTCATCAGCCCGGCGCCGAGCGCGGCGAACCCGCCGTACCGCCAGGCGGTCAGCGATCCAAGCGAGTTGCCGTACAGCGGCCCGTAGAGCGAGAGCAGCGCGGGGTTGTGGGCTACCGTCGCCGCGAACTGCTCCCGGCCGGCCGCCGTCGGGTACAGCTTCCTGAAGCTGTACGCGGTGCTGGCCACCAGCGCGGTGAGCACGTACACCCAGGCCGGCAGCATGACGCGGTCGCGGCGGGCCGCCAGCCTGGCGAGCGCGCCGGTGCCGGCCAGCGTGCTCACGCCGGGACTCCGCCGCGATCAGCAGCTGGCCCGGCGGGCGCGGCAGGACCGGCGGGACCGGCGGGCGCGGCAGGACCGGCGGGACCGGCGGGACCGGCGGGAGCGGCGGGCGGCCCGTCGCCCGCGTAGTGCCGCAGGAACAGCTCCTCCAGCGTCGGCGGCTGGCTGGTCAGGCTGCGTACCCCGGTGGCGGTGAGCAGCCGGAGCAGCCCGTCCAGCTTGTCGGTGTCCACCTCGCACCGCACCCGGCTGCCCTCGATGTCGAGATGGTGCACGCCGGGAAGCTGGTCAAGCCCCTCGGGCGGCCCGGCCAGCTCGGCCGAGATCGACGTCCTGGTGAGATGACGCATCCCGGCCAGGGTCCCGGATTCCACCGCCCGGCCGAGCCTGATGATGGTCAGCCGGTCGCAGAGCGCCTCTACCTCGGACAGGATGTGGCTGGAGAGCAGGACGGTGCGGCCGCGCTGACGTTCCTCCTCGATGCAGGCGCGGAACGCCGCCTCCATCAGCGGATCGAGGCCAGCCGTTGGCTCGTCAAGCAGCAGCAGCTCGACGTCGGAGGCCAGGGCCGAGATCAGCGCGACCTTCTGCCGGTTGCCCTTGGAGTACGAGCGGGCCTTCTTCGTCGGGTCGAGGTCGAAGCGCTCAAGCAGGCTTTTCCTGCGCTGGGCGTCCAGCCCGCCGCGGAGCCGCCCGAGCAGGTCGATCACCTCGCCGCCGGACAGGCTCGGCCAGAGGGTGACGTCTCCAGGCACGTAGGCGAGCCTGCGGTGCAGCGAGGTAGCCTCGCTCCACGGGTCGCCGCCGAGCAGCCGCGCGGAACCGCCGTCGGCCCGCAGCAGGCCGAGCAGGATCCTGATCGTCGTCGTCTTGCCGGATCCGTTCGGGCCGAGGAAGCCGTGCACCTCGCCCGTCGCCACGCTCAGGTCCAGCCCGTCCAGAGCTAATGTCTGGCCGTAGGCCTTCCGCAGGCCGGAGACTGCGATTGCCTCAGTCATGATTCAGAGGTTACGCTGTTTTCACAAATTCGTGAAAGTTATAAAGGATGAACTCTGAGCGAACCCGGGAGCGATGCGGCGATGGCCGAGACGGTGCCTGCCGACGACGCGGTGACCGCGCGGCGGGACCAGGATGCGGTGAGCCTTTTCACCGAGCGCTTCGCCGCCGTGCTGGTCGAGGCCGGTATCCCGCGGATGCCAGCCCGGGTGTTCGCGGCGCTGCTCGCGGCGGACTCCGGCCGGCTTACCGCAGCGGAGCTGGCCGGCCTGCTGCAGGCAAGCCCGGCCGCCGTGTCCGGGGGGGTCAGGTACCTCACCGGCGTCGGGATGGTCAGCAGGGAGGGGAAACCCGGCTCCCGCCGGCACCACTACCGGGTGCCCGATAACGTCTGGGACGAGGTCATCAGCAGCCGTGACCGGCTGATGGCCCGGTGGACGGCCGTGCTGCGGGACGGCATCGAGCTGCTCGGCGCGGACACTCCGGCCGGGGCCAGGCTGGCCGACTCGGCCCAGTACTTCGAGTTCGTCAGCGCCGAGCTGCCGCTGGTGCTGGCCAGGTGGCGGGAGCGCAAGGCAGCGCTCGGCGGCCGCTGATCCCGGCCCGGCGGCGGCAAGTTTCGCCGGGCTGGATTGTCCAGCCAGCACCGGACGTTGGTAAGACTGGTAGGAACTGACGTCTGAGGAGGCGGCGAAACGTGGCGCGTGATCCAGGAGACCTCTATGCGGCGAGCCCGGACGCGCCCGAGGTCGATGACATCGTGCTGCTGTACTACCTCGATGGGTTCATCGACGCGGGCGGGGCCGGCCGGCTGCTCGCCGCGCACCTGCTCGGCACCCTCGACCACACCGAAGTCGCGACCTTCGACGTTGACGAGCTGATCGACTACCGGTCCCGCAGGCCGACGATGAACTTCGTCAAGGACCACTGGGAAAGCTACGAGGCACCCGAGCTGGCCGTCTACCTCATGCACGACACGGCCGGGCGTCCCGTTCCTGCTGCTCAACGGCCCGGAGCCTGATCACCTGTGGGACGGCTTCACCAGCGCGGTCAGCGCCATGTCGCTGTCCCTCGGGGTGCGGCTCGCGGTCGGCTTCCATGGCATCCCGATGGGCGTCCCGCACACCAGGCCGCTCGGCGTCACCGCGCACGCCACCCGGCCCGAGCTGACCGAGGGCTACCGGCCGCTGGTCGACCGGCTGCAGGTGCCAGGCAGCGCCGCGGGCCTGCTCGAGCTCAGGCTGGGCGAGGACAAGCGCGCCGCGCTCGGTTTCGCCGTGCACGTCCCGCATTATCTCGCCCAGGCGGCCTACCCGGCCGCGGCCGTGACGCTGCTTGAGTCCATCGAGCGGGCAACCGGCCTGGCGCTGCCGTCCGACGCGCTCCGCGAGGCGGCGCACCGGACCGACATCGAGATCGGCAGGCAGGTCGAGGGATCGGCCGAGGTGGCCGAGGTCGTGCAGTCACTCGAAGAGCAGTACGACGCGTTCACCGCCGGGCAGGAGAGCCTGCTCGGCGACGACCCGGACAGCATGCCGACCGCGGAGGAACTCGGCGCCGAGTTCGAGCGCTTCCTCGCCGAGCAGCAAGGCCGCGGCGACCTGCCGGAATCCTGAGCCAGCCGCGGTAATCCGGTGAGCCGCGCGGCCCTGGCCCGGCGCCCGCGGCCCGGCGCCCGGCACCCGCGGCCCGGCGCCACGGCCCGGCACCCGCGGCCCGCCCTACTTGACCTCGCTGAGCTTGCCGGTCGCGACGTCGAAGACGAAGCCGCGGACGGCATCGGTGTGCGGGATGAACGGGCTCGCCTTGATCCGCGCGACGGACTGGCGGACATCGGCGTCGAGATCGCCGAACGCCTCGGCGGCCCAGGATGGCTTGATGCCGGTCTCGGCCTGGATGGCGGCCTTGAACTCGTCGTCGGTAAACGTGAGCATGCCGCACTCGGTGTGGTGGATCAGGATGATCTCGCGGGTGCCGAGCAGGCGCTGGCTGATCGTCAGGGAACGGATCTCGTCGTCGGTGACGACCCCGCCGGCGTTCCTGATCACGTGGGCGTCGCCCTCGGCGAGGCCGAGGAGGGCGTAAACGTTCATCCTGGCGTCCATGCAGGCCACGACCGCGACGTGCTTCGCCGGTGGCATCGGCAGCTGGCCGCTGAAGCTGTCGGCGTAACGCTGGTTGTTCGCGAGCAGCTCGTCAGTGACGGACATCATGCCGGTCCTCCTTGGATGGGCTTGCCAGGCACGTTAACTGGGCTAGCCAGCAGGATACTCTACATTTCCGATTGACTTGATCACGAATTTTGCCGTCACGCAACACCGTTGCCCGGCTTAACCGGTTTTATCCCCCGTCCCTCGCGCTGCCTAACGCCCCCGCCATCCCCGTGTGCGCTCAGCCGCGCCGCCGGCGGCACGCATCCGCCGCCTCCGCCGCGCCTCGCGCCCCCTCCCAGGCAACGATTCATCATCACTTCGATCAATGCTCCGCGTCGGTGCATCCCCTCGCGGCCGCTGCGCATCTGATGATGAAGGGAGCAGCATGCCAGCCGGGATGCAGGACGCCCAGCCGTAAGGCCGGACGCCCAGCCGGGAATGCAGGACGCCAGCCAGGGAGACATCACGCAGGCCGGGAGTACAGCACGCGGCCCGGGCCGTCATCAGGCCGCCCGGGGCGCCCTGCCGCGAGCCAGCAAGCCGCCGCGGGCGCGGGCATCCTTCCTGGTCGCCAGGATGGGCTCGTACCGGCTTGTGCTCGGCGCCGCCCTGGTCACTGCCGTCGTCACCGCGACGCTGACGGCCGCGCTGGCCAGTTTCGCCACCGGGGCGCTGCCGCAGGCGATACACCGGCAGCTCGCGGCAGGCAGCACCTCGATCTCGGTCAGCGGCGCCGTCGACGCCCAGTTTGCCCGCCAGGACGACCGGGTAGTACGCCGCGCGATGCGGGCCGTCTTCGGCGCGGGCGGCGCCAGCATCAGCGGCGCGCAATCCTCGGACCCGCTCGGGCTGCCCGGTCCGCCGCGTCGCGGGCTGACGCCGCTGGCCGAGGCCGCCGCGCCGGACGGCATCGCCGCGCAGGCGGTGCTCACCGCCGGCTCCTGGCCAGGGCAGCCAGCGAGGCTGGCGGGACGGGCAGCCCCGGCCGCCGCGGTCATCCCGGTCGCCGTGCCAGCTACCGTCGCCAGCCAGCTGCGGCTCAAGCCGGGCGACCTGCTCGCGCTACGGGACCGGGACACCAGCGCGCGGCTGACCTTCCGCGTCTCCGGCATCTTCCGGCCCAGGGATCGCGCTGCCCCGTACTGGCGGCTGACCCCGGAGGGCGCGGGCGGCTCCACGGCGTCCGGCCGGTTCGTGACCTACGGCCCGCTGATCGTGAACCCGTCCGCGTTCGGCACCGGGCACCCCGGCACCGGGCACCTCGCCGGCGGGCACCCCGGCGCCGGGCACCCCGGCACCGGGCATCTCGCCGGCGGTCATCTCGCCGTCGGCGCGGCGTCCTGGATCGTGCTGCCGCGCACCGGGCGGATCGGCGCGACCGCCCTGGTGCCGCTGGCCAGCCGGGTAGCCAGCGCGGACCGGGCGCTCGGGCAGAATACCGACCTCGGCGGCCTGCAGGTGACCAGCCAGCTGCCCGGCCTGCTGCAGGGCATCGCGCGGAACGACGTGGTGGCCAGATCGCTGCTGGTGATCGGGGCGCTGCAGCTGCTGCTGCTCGCCGTCGCCGCGCTGACCCTGGCGGCCAGCCTGCTGGCCAGCCAGCGCGAAGGCGAGACCGCGCTGCTGAGCGCCAGGGGCGGTGCGCGCTGGCAGCTGGCCAGGCTCGGCGGGCCCGAGTCGGCCCTGCTTGGCCTGGTCACGGTGCTGGCCGGAGCGCTGGCAGGCGGCTGGCTGGCCGCCCGGCTGGCGCGGTCAGGAACGCTGCGCCCGGCCGGACTGCGGCTGCCCGGCATCCCGGGCACGGTCTGGTGGACGGCCGGCCTCATCGGCCTGCTCGGCATGGTGCTGCTGCTCCGGCCGGTCTTCCGCCCGGCCACGCCCGGCACGGCCCGGGGCCAGCTGGCCAGGCCGGCCAGGGCCGCGGCGTTCGCCCGGGCGGGCGCCGACCTGGCGCTGATAGTGATCGCCCTGGTCGCGCTCTGGCAGTTGCGCCGGTACCAGGCTGTGGCCGCCAGCAGCCAGGGCGGCCTCAGCATCGACCCGGTGCTCACCGCGGCACCGGTACTCGCGCTCGCGGCCGGGACGGCCGCCCTGCTGCGGCTGCTGCCGGTCACGGCCAGGGCCGGCGACCGGCTGGCTGCCCGCGGCAGCCGGCTGAGCGCCGCCATGGCCAGCTGGGAGATCAGCAGGCGCCCGGTCCGGCAGGGCGCCACCGTGCTGCTCGTGGTGCTCGCCACCGCGACAAGCACGCTGGTTCTGGCGCAGCACCAGAGCTGGCGGCGGTCAGTGGCCGACCAGGCGGCGTTCAGCACGGGCGCGGATATCCGGCTGGACACCGCGGTACCGGTACCGGTTGGCCAGGTGGCGGCCATCACCAGCGGCCGCGGCGTGCTTGACGCCATGCCGGTCGCGCGGGTCGGCGACACCGGCCCCGGCGAGCTGCTGGCCCTGACCGCCCGCAAGGCCGCGCCGACCGTGCTGCTCCGGCCGGACCTGTCCAGGCTGAGCCCGGCCGCGCTCTGGCACCGGATTACCCCGCCCGCAGCAGCAGGGCTTTTCGTTCCCGGCAGGCCGGCCAGGCTCGCGGTGTCGGCGAGCCTGAGCCGGGCGGCTGAGCTTGGCCCGCTGCAGGCGACGCTGAACGTGATGGACGCGGCCGGGGTCAGCTACGCGCTGCCAGCAGGCTCGCTGCCCGCGGACGGCCGGGTGCACCGGCTGACCGCCGCGCTGACCCGGCCGGCCGCGGCCGGGCCTGCCTATCCGCTGCACCTGACCGGGATCACGCTGTCCTACGTGCTGCCCACGGCGAAGGCCGGCCCGGAGCAGCTGATGATCCGCGGCATCGCCGCCGCGGCCGGGCGGGCCGGGCCGTTCGCTGCGCCGTTCGCGACCGGCCGGGCCCTCGGCAGCTGGATCAGCCCGATGTCGGCACCGGGGCTGGCGCTGGCCATCAGCGTGTCCGCTGCCCCGCACACGCCGCCGGCCGGCCCGCAGCTCGCGTTTCCGCCGACGGCCAGGCCGGGCGGCGAGCTGCTGGGATTCGAGCCGGGCTACGGGGCCGACTCGAGCCAGCCCGGGCCGCCGACCGCCCTCTACGGCACCCTGGCGATCGCCACCCGGCCGGCCGCCAGGCCGGTCCCGGTGATCGCCACCCGGGCGTATCTGGCCGCCGCCGACGCCTCGGTCGGTGACAAGCTGGCGCTGACCTTCGGCAGCGTCACCGTCCAGGCGCGGATCGTCGCCATGGTCACCAGGTTCCCGACCGTCACCGGCGCCGCGATCATCGCCGACCTGGCCACCCTGCAGCCCATGCTGACCAAGGATTTCGTCGGCATCCTGCCGGTCAGCCAGTGGTGGCTGCGGACCAGGCGGCAGGCGGTCCCGGCCGGGCTGGCGGCGGGACTGCCGCCCGGCACGATCGTCACCAGCCGTGCCAGGACGGCCGCGGCGCTGCTGGCCGACCCGCTGTCCGGGCTGCCGCAGCAGGCGCTGCCGGCCATCGCGATCGCCGCGGCGGCGCTGGCCGCGCTCGGGTTCTCGGTCAGCGTGACGGCGAGCGTACGGGAGCGCCGCGGGCAGCGCGCGCTGCTCGGGGCGCTCGGCGTGTCCAGGGCGGCTCAGGCCGGGCAGCTCTGCCTGGAGCAGCTGATGCTGAGCGGGCCGGCCGCGGCGGCCGGCCTGCTGCTCGGCGCCGGGCTGGCGCAGCTGCTCGTCCCGGCGGTCACCCTGACGGCCACCGCCGCCGCGCCGGTGCCGGCTGCCCTGATCGAGGTCCCCTGGGGCCTGGCGGCCGGGCTGGCCGCCGCGGTGGCGACCGTGCCGGTGCTCGCTGCCGCGCTCACCATCGCGAGCAAGCCGGACCCGGCGGCCCAGCTGCGCGCGGCGGAGACGGCATGAGCACGGGCCGCCTGCGGGCCCGCTGGGCGGCGCTGACCGGAACCGGCGGCGCGGCCAGCGTCGCGCTTGCCCTGCTCGTATTCGGCTGCGTGTTCGTCGCCGTGGCCGGCCCGCGGCAAAGCCTCGGCTACCGCACCAGCGCGCTGCAGTCCTCGCTGGCCGCCGCCCCGCCGCTGGTCAGGTCGGTCACCGTGACCAGCGACTACACCGGCTTCGCCACCACGTTCCAGGGCCCGATCCCGGCCGCCACGCTGGCCGAGGCCCGCGGCCAGCTGCGCGCCAGCCTGGCCAGGACCGGGCTGCCGCTGCAGCCGGCCTCGGCCGACTGGTCCGGCATGTCGACCGGGTACGAGACCGTCAGCGGCGCCGCGCGTAGCGCGGTCAACAGCGTCTTCAAGCCCAAGGTGGAACTCATCTACCGGGACGCGCTGGCCGGCAACGCCCGCCTGGTGGCCGGCCGCTACCCGGGTGCGGGACCGGCCAGGCACCTGCCGATCGCGGTTACCGAGGCCACCGCCCGCCGGTTCGGCCTGCACGTCGGCTCCGGGCTGACCACTCCGGAGGGCGTCAGGCTGACGGTGACCGGGATTCTGCGGCCGGTCCGGCCGGGCTCGGCGTTCTGGACCGCCGACCCGAACGCGGCGGTACCCGAGCCGCCGATCCCCCGCGGCGCCAACTACTGGGCCGGCGCCGCGTTCGTCAGCGCCGGCGAGGTCACTGACATGCAAGGCGAGATCACCGTCTACGACGGCCAGCTGGAATGGGACTTCCCGCTTGCCCTCGGCCGGGTGACCGCCGATCAGGTCACCGCCCTGCACAGCCAGCTGATCCGCGCCAGCCTCCGGGCGGGCGGGCTTAACCTGCCGCCTGGCACGGTCGACGTCACCGTCAACTCCGGCCTCACCGAGCGGCTCTTCGCCTTCATCGAGGCCGACGCCGCCCTCGCCGTGCTGCTGTCCCTGCTCTTCGTCAGCCTTACCGTGATCGGCGCCGTGGTGGTGCTGCTCGGGGCCAGGCTGCTGGCCGAGCACCGGCGGGCCGAGCTTGGCCTGATGCGGGCGCGCGGCGCGTCCCGCCCGCAGCTCGCGTCCGTAGCGCTGGCCGGCGGTGCCGCCGCGGCGGTCCCGGCCGCGCTGGCCGGCGCGGCCGCCGCGGTGGCCGTGACGCCGGGCTATCCCGATCCGCTGGCCTGGTGGCTGGCCGCTGCGACCGTGGGCGTGGCGCTGGCCGCGCCGCCGCTGATCGCGGCCAGCCGGCCGGATGCCGGCGGGGCGGCCGGAGGGGCCGGCGCGGGCGGCCCGAGAACGCTCGACCCGGCGCCGGGCCGGCCGGCCGCGGCCCGCCGGCGGGTGGCCGGGGGCGCCGCGGTGCTGCTGGCCGCCGGCGGCCTGATCACCTTGCGCCAGCAGGGCCTGCCGCGAAGCGGCGGGATCAACTTCTTCATCAGCGCGGCGCCGGTCCTGGTCGCCGTCCCCGCGGCCGTCGTCGTGGTCACGCTGTCCCCGCTGGCGCTGCGCGGGCTGGCCCGGCTGGCCGCGGCCCGGCCCGGCGTCACCGCGTTCGTCGGCTTCGCCCGGGCGGCCCGCTCGTCGCTAGCCGCGGCGCTGCCCGCGTTCGCGCTCGTGCTCGCGCTGACGGTGGTGGCGTTCGGCTTCATGGTGCGCACCGCGGTGCTGCGCGGCGAGATCGCCGCGTCCTGGCGGGCGACAGGGACGGATGCGGTGATCGGGCTGAACGCCGTGGCCGCCCCGGTCAGTCCGGCCGAGGAACGCGCCGTCGCGGCGGTGCCGGGAGCCAGCCGGACGACGGCTGTCGCGGACACCGTCGCGACGCCGGACGGCGGGCCGCCGGTCGACGTGGCCGTGGTCAGCCCGGCGAGCTACGCGGCGGTAGTGGCAGGCACGCCCTACCCGCGGGTCCGGGCCGGGCTGCTGGCCGAGCCGGCCGGCGGCCAGCGCCCCGGGGCGCTGGTGCCGGTGCTCGCCTCGCCCGCCGCCGCCGCCCGGCTGCCGCGCGGCGCGAGCCTGCCGACCGGGTACGGCACGCTGCACGTCCGGGTGGCCGGGCTGCTGTCCGGCACGCCTGCCGCGCCGGGCAGCGGGAGCTTCGTCGTCGTGCCCGGCTGGGCAGTCAGCGGCCTGCCTGCGGCGGCGCCGCCGACCAGCCTGCTTGTCACCGGCCAGCGGCTGGACGAAGGTGCGCTGACCGCCGTGATCGCTCGGGTGCTCCCGCAGGCCACGGTCACGTTCCGGTCCCGGGTGCTGGCCGCGCTGACCGGGGCACGGCTGCCCCGCGGCGCCTACGCCGCCTTTGCCCAGGGGGGATCGGCGGCCGCCGGATTCTGCGTGCTCGTGCTGCTGCTTACTCTCGTGCTCGCGGCCAGGTCCAGGGCGCTGACCCTGGCCCGGCTTTCGACCATGGGGCTCGGCGCCGGGCAGGGCCGGCGACTGGTCATCGCCGAGGCGCTGCCGCCGGTGCTTGCCGCCGGCGCGGCCGGGATCGCCTGCGCGCTCGCGCTCGTGCCGCTGCTCGCCCCGGTGCTCGACCTCTCGGTCTTCACCGGCTCGGGCGTGCCTGTGCCGGTCAGGGCCGATCTGGCGGCGCTGGTCATTCCCGCCGCCGGCCTGGTAATCCTTGCGGTGGCGACGCTGTCGGCCCAGGCGCTGCTGGCCAGCCGCCGCGGCGCCGCAAGCGCCCTTCGGATCAGCGGCTGAGAACGCGGAGGAAAACGATGGACGCGAGGCCGGGCAGCGAAAAGCACGGCGCCATGGGAAACGGATCCAACGGTGCCGGCGCCTCCCGCGACGAGCCGGATCCGGGCCCGGCGCCGGCCAACGGGATCGCCGAGCTCGGCGCGGAGTTCGAGCGGTCCCGCAGCTCCTATGGCGCCGATGCGCTGATCGCCTGCGACCGGCTGGTCCGCATCTACGCCGCGGAAGGCATCGAGGTGCAGGCGCTGCAGGGACTTGACCTGCTGATCGCCGAGGGCGAGCTGACCGCGGTGGTCGGCGCGTCCGGCAGCGGCAAGTCGACCCTGATGAACATCCTGGCCGGGCTGGACGCGCCGACGGCAGGCTCAGTCCGGGTCGCCGGGCATGACCTGGCCGCGATGACGGCCAGCGACCGGGTCGCCTACCGGCGGTCGACGGTCGGCTTCGTCTGGCAGCAGACCTCGCGGAACCTGCTGCCGTACCTGACCGCGCAGCAGAACGTGGTGATGCCGATGCGGTTCAGCGGGATACCGCGGCGCAACCGCGGCCGCCGGGCGCGGGAGCTGCTTGACGTGCTCGGCGTCGGGCACTGCGCCGGCCGCAGGCCCGCGCAGCTGTCCGGCGGCGAGCAGCAGCGCGCGGCGATCGCCACCGCGCTGGCCAACGGGCCGCGGGTGCTGCTGGCCGACGAGCCGACCGGCGAGCTTGACAGCGCCACCGCCAGGGACGTGTTCGGCGCGCTGCAGTCCGCCAACGCGAGCCTGGGGGTCACCGTGCTGGTTGTCACCCATGACCCGGCGGTATCCGGGCAGGTACGCCGGACGATCGCGATCAGGGACGGGCGGACAGCCACCGAGACCCTGCGGCACTCGACCGCGGACGAGCAGGGGAACGCGACGCAGCACGCCGTCGAGTACGCCGTACTTGACCGGGCGGGCCGGCTGCAGCTGCCGCGGGAGATGGTCGAGCCGCTCGGCATGCGGGACCGGGTCCGGCTGGAGGCCGAGCCCGATCACATCGGGGTCTGGCCGGACGAGCCGCCGGGCGGCCAGCCGTGAGCGGCCAGCCGGGCACCGCGGCCGGCGTCACCGCCGGCGCCGCGGGCACGCCGCCGCCGATGGTCGCCGCCAGCGACGTGACCCGCACGTTCGGCAGCGGCGCCGTGGCGGTGCACGCGCTCCGCGGCGTCTCCTTCGCGGTGCCGAAGGGACAGCTTGTCGCGCTCCGCGGCCGGTCCGGGTCCGGCAAGACCACGCTGCTCAACATCGTCGGCGGGCTGGACCGGCCGACCAGCGGGAACGTGCAGGTCGGCCGGCCTGGAGGTGAGCGCGATGAGCGAGCGGGAGCAGATGCTGCTGCGCCGCCGGACTGTCGCGTTCATCTTCCAGTCGTTCGGCCTCATCCCGATGCTGTCCGCAGCCGAGAACGTGGGCATCCCGCTGCGGATCGGCCGCGTCAGCCCGCGCGACCGGGAGGAGCGGGTCCAGCTGATGCTCGGCATCGTCGGCCTGGCCGAGCACGCCCGGCAGCGCCCGGCCGAGCTGTCCGGCGGCCAGCAGCAGCGGGTGGCTATCGCCCGGGCCCTGGCCGGCCGCCCTGAGCTGCTGATCGCCGACGAGCCGACCGGTCAGCTCGACTCGGAGACCGGCAGGCAGATCATGCGGCTGCTGCGCACGGTCGTCCGCTCCGAGGGGATCACCGCGCTGGTCGCCACGCACGACCCGGCGCTGATCGAACTCGCCGACGACGTCTTGTTCCTTGAGGACGGCAAGCTGGTCCCGGATCCGGGCTGACGCGGCCGGCCCTGCGGGCGGCCGGGGCCGGCATACTCAGACAGCGGCATCGTGCCCAGGCGCAGGAATCCCGGCGGAGGTAAGCATGCTCTTCCCGACCTCACTTGTCGGCAGCTACCCGCAGCCGGACTGGCTGATCGACCGCGAGCGGCTGGCGCACCGGTTCCCGCCGCGGGTCCGGGCGGCTGAGCTCTGGCGGGTCGATCCCGGGTACCTCGAGCAGGCGCAGCAGGACGCGACGCTGCTGGCGATCCGGGCGCAGGAGGACGCCGGGCTTGACATCATCACCGACGGCGAGATGCGCAGGGAGAGCTACTCCAACCGGTTCGCGACCGCGCTTGACGGCGTGGACATCGACAACCCGGGCACCGCGCTTGACCGCAGCGGCCATCCCAACCCGGTGCCGCGGATCACCGGGCCGATCCGGCGCCGCCACCCGGTCGAGGTGGGCGACCTGGAGTTCCTCCGCGCGCACACCGCCCGGACCGTGAAGATCACCGTTCCCGGGCCGTTCACGATGGCCCAGCAGGCGCAGAACGACTATTACCCGAGCCGCGAGGCGGCCGCCTACGGCTACGCGGAGGCGGTCAACGACGAGGTCAGGGACCTGTTCGCGGCCGGGGCGGATATCGTCCAGCTGGACGAGCCCTACCTGCAGGCCCGGCCGGACGAGGCCCGCGGCTATGGCATCGGGGTGCTGAACCGGGCCCTGGACGGCATCACGGGGACGACCGCCGTGCACATCTGCTTCGGCTACGCGGCGATCATCCACGACCGCCCGGATGGCTACTCGTTCCTGCCCGAGCTTGCCGACGCCCACTGCGATCAGGTTTCCGTCGAGACCGCGCAGTCCGGCCTCGACTGCTCGGTGCTGGCCGCGCTGGACGGCAAGACGATCATCCTCGGCGTCCTCGACCTGAACGACAAGACCGTGGAGACGCCCGGCCAGATAGCGGACCGGGTCCGGCGCGCACTCCGCTATGTGCCGGCCGAGCGGCTGGTGCTCGCCCCCGACTGCGGGATGAAGTACCTGCCGCGGGACGCCGCGTTCGGCAAGCTTGCCGCGATGACAGCAGCCGCCGCCCAGCTCCGGGGGTCTTGACCGCCGCGATCACGCCCGTCCTGATGCGGCAATCAGGCACCTGCCCGCGGCCCGGGGGCAGGCCGTGATTTCATGCAGTCATGGAGCTCGCCTGGACCGAACTCGGTGACGCCGGCGAGCACGGCGAGCGGATCCTGTGCCTGCCCGGGTTCGGCATGGACCGCTCGGTGATGGCGGCGGCGATGGAACCGGCGCTGCGGCTGCGGCCGGAGTTCCGGCGGATCTACCTGGACCTGCCCGGGCACGGTGAGTCCCCGGCCGGGGCGCCGTCATCGGCGGCCGTGGCCCGCGCGGTCGCCGCCTTCGTCGATGACCAGCTGGCCGGCGGCCCGGTGCTGCTGGCCGGCTGGTCCTATGGCGGCTACCTGGCCGCCGCGCTGGCCAGGCGGCGGCAGGCCGCCACTGCCGGCCTGCTGCTGATCTGCGCCGGGATCAAGATCCGGCCGGAGGACCGGGACCTGCCTGGGCCCGCCGCCGGCCGAGCCCGCCGGGCCAGCCGGCCTGGCCGCCGATCCCGGGCTCGGGCACTGGCTGGACGGCGTGCCCACCGGCCTGCGTGATCACCTGGCCACGGCCATCGGCAACCGCACCGCCGAGGTGGCCGGGAGGGTGGCCGCCGCGCTGACCGCCGCGCTGCCCGGCGACGAGGATTTCCAGGACCGGCTGCGCTCGCAGGGCTACCAGCTGCCTGACGAGGACTCGCCAGGCCAGTATCCCGGGCCGGCCTGCCTCGTCACCGGGCGGCAGGACCGGATCGGCGGGTATGCCGACCAGTTCCGCGCGCTGGCCATGTTCCCGGCGGCGAGCTACTCGCTGGTGGCCGAGGCCGGGCCATTACCTGCCGTTCGAGCAGCCGGAGAGCTTCCGGGCCATCGTTCTTGACTGGCTGGACAACCAGGTAACCCCGGTGCTTGACCGGCGGCGGACGCAGAGTGTGTCACCGTAGTGCCATGGAGGACTACCGGACGCTGAACAAGGCCAGCTGGGACGAGCGGGCGCCCGCCCACGCGGCGTCGCCGGACTACGCGCTCGAGCAGTTCGTCGCCGACCCCGGCCGGATCAGCGGCGTGGTCAGGTTCGACCTGCCGCTGCTCGGCGACATCGCCGGACTGCGCGGCGTGCACCTGCAATGCCACATCGGCACCGACACGATCTCGCTGGCCCGGCTCGGCGCTTCGATGACCGGGCTGGACTTCTCGCCGGCCGCGGTGGCCGTGGCGACCAGCCTGGCCGGCCGGACCGGCGACGACGCCAGGTTCGTCGAGGCGGACGTCTACGATGCCGCCAGCGTGCTCGGCACCGGCACGTTCGACCTGGTGTTCACCGGCATTGGCGCGCTCTGCTGGCTGCCGAGCGTCCGGCGCTGGGCGGGCGTGGTCGCCGACCTGCTGCGGCCGGGCGGGCGGCTGTTCATCCGGGAGGGTCACCCGATGCTGTGGTCCCTGGCCGATGGCCGGGATGATGACCTGCTCGTCGTCGAGTACCCGTACTTCGAGCGGGCGGAACCGCAGGTCTTTGACGAGGGCGGCACGTACGTGCAGACCGATGTCGTCTTCACCCAGAACCGGACGCACGAATGGAACCACGGCCTCGGCGAGACCATCACCGCGCTGCTTGACGCCGGTCTCCAGCTGACCGGCCTGGCCGAGCACGACAGCGTGCCATGGGAAGCCCTGCCTGGCCAGATGGAGCAGATCGAGGGCGGCGAATGGCGGCTCGCCGACCAGCCATGGCGGCTCGCGCACAGCTACACCCTGCAGGCCGTCAAGCACGGCTGAGGCTCAGCGCCGGCGTCCCCGGCCGAGCAGGCCGGGTAATGAAATGGTAATGCTTAGGTAACTGCTGTCATCAGGATCCCTCTGGCGCCCGGGTTTGACCGGATGTTAACGTCTAGCTCCCTGGCTGAGGGGGCGCCATGGCTCGATCGACAACCTGGGGCCGGTCAGCAAGCCGGCTGATCCTGGCCGCCGCGCTCGCCGTTCCCGCGCTGACCGCGGTCGGCGGGACCGCGGCCAGCGCCAGCGGCCCGCCGGGCGGAGCGGCCAGATCCGGCGGCGCCGGCCTGCGGGGGTGGGGACTCGGCGCTGACGGCGAGCTCGGCAACGGTCACCGGACGAAAATGCATCGCACGCCGGTCAGGGTCCGGCTGCCGCGCGGCGTCCGGGTGACCTCCGTCCGGGCCGGCTGCGACCACGCGCTGGCCCTGACCGCCAACGGCCATCTGCTCGCCTGGGGCGAGAACACCGAGGGGCAGCTTGGCGACGGTTCCCCGGCCAGCACCGACACCCCGGTCCGGGTCAGGCTGCCGAAAGGCACGAAGGTCAGGGCGATCCGGGCCGGCTGCGACCACAACCTGGCGCTCACCACCAGGGGCCGCGTGCTGGCCTGGGGCTTCAACCGACTCGGCGAGCTGGGCAACGGCAGCAGGCATAGCCGCGCCCGCCCGGTCCGGGTAAAGATCCCCCGCGGGACGAGGATCAAGGCCATCAGCGCCGGCTGCGACCACAACCTGGCGCTCACCACCAGGGGCCGCGTGCTGGCCTGGGGATACGGCAAGTCCGGGCAGCTCGGAATCGGCAGCCGCAAGCTCCGCACCCGCCCGGTCAGGGTGAAGTTCCCCGGCCGCGCCAGGATAAAGATCATCGCGGCGGGCTGCGACCACAGCCTGGCGGTCAGCACGCACGGCCAGCTCTACGGCTGGGGATTCAACGCGGACGGCGAAGTCGGCGACGGCAGCACCACCGAGCGGGACGCCCCGGTCAAGATCAGCATTGATGGCCCGGTCAGCAGCGGCCTGCCTGGCCGGGCCGCGGCGGCGGCCAGGGTGGTGTCGCTTTTCGCCGGCGGCCGCCACAGTCTCGCGCTGCTCTCCACCGGCACCGTGCTGGCCTGGGGCGACAACAGCGCCGGGCAGCTTGGCGACGGCCTTCCCGGCGGCAGCGACGTCCCGGTCGCTGTGGCGTTGCCCGGCGGCAGCAGGGTCAGGGCCATCAGCGCGTCCGACTTCGACAGCCTGGCGCTCACCGCCAGCGGCCATGTGCTGGCCTGGGGGGACAACTCGTTCGGCCAGCTGGGCAACGGCGTCCCCGGCAGCAGCAGCGTCCCGGTCCGGGTAGCGCTGGCGGCCGGCCTGCGGGCGGCCGGCATCGGCGCCGGGGCAGGCTCAGAGACCCTCTTCGCGATCGTGCGCCGGACTTAGCCGCCGAGCCGCCGGCGTACGACTTGCCGGGCCAGGTCAAGCACCGCGGGATCGTCATGCAGGACGAAGCTGGCGTCCGCGGCCAGGATGATGCCGTTCAGCTCGAAAGCGAGCCGGCCGGGGTCGTCGCCGGCTGGCAGCTCGCCCTGGTCAAGGGCGGTGGTCGCGAACTGCCGGAGCAGCGCCGCGAACTGAGACTGGAACGCGGCGACGAGTTCTTTGACCGGGCCGGGCCGGGTGCCCATCTCCAGCGCCGCGCTGGCCATGAAGCAGCCACCAGGAAAGGTCCGGCGCTCCAGGTGCTCGAAGAATGCCTCGCACACCGCCGCAAGCTGGGCCAGGCCAGCAGGAGCCGCGAGGGCGGGCTGCACGACTTCCTCGGCGAAGATCCTGGCCGCCTCTTCCACGGTCGCCAGCTGGAGTTCCTGCTTGGAGCCGAAATGGGCATACAGGCCGCTCTTGCTCATGCCGATCGCCGTGGCCAGGTGCCCGATCGACAGGCCCTCCAGCCCGTCGACGGTGGCCAGCGACGCGGCCGCGCGAAGGATCGCACCGCGAGTCCGTTCCCCGTCGGCGCGCGGCCGCCGCCCGCGGCCTTCTCGCTGCGCTGTTCCGCTCACCTGCTGCGCTGTTCCGCTCATCGTGGTTGACAAGATAGCACGATCGTTCGTACTTTCATTTCTAGCACGAACGATCGTGCTAACTATGCGGGAGCTGACGAGAGCGAGGCAGTGATGGCGGGCAAGGCAGTGATCAGTCTCACCACGGGCCTGGAGGATCCGGAGAAGGTGACCGTGGCGTTCCTCGTCGCGGTCGGCGCCGCCGAGTCCGGGCGGCCGACCCTGATGTTCCAGGCCAAGGAGGCCGTCAGGCTCGCCCTCGGCGGGGTGGCCGCGGGCGTCGCCTGCGACGGCTGCCCGACCCTGCCCGACCTGCTCGCCCGCTATGCGAAGGCAGGCGGCCAGTTCATGGTCTGCCCGATCTGCTTCAACGCCAAGCAGCTCGACAAGGGCAGCCTGCTGCCGAACGCCGAGCTGGCCGGCACCGTCCAGCTGTGGGACTGGATCGGCGACGACGGAGCCACCACCTTCAGCTACTGACGGGCTGCGTTCCTGACCACTGACTAGGCGTTACGCACCCTGGTCAGCGGAAATCTGGGTAACGCCGGGCGGAATCTGGGTGTCACTCCCGATCCCGGGCATGGGCCGGCCGCCATACGGTCGCATTGACCCCATCCCCGCAGCCTCCGGAGGCACCATGCCGCCGCTGTCCGTGACAAGCCGGCCCCGGGCGGCGGGCCGGCTGATGCTGGCCGCCGCGGCCGCCTTTCCCATTGTCATCGCGGTGGGCGGGCCCGCGGCCGCGGTCACCGGCGGCGGGCAGCCGGGCACCGCGGCGGCCAGTGCCTCCGGCGGGGCCCTGCGGGGGTGGGGTCAGGGCAATCAGGGCCAGCTGGGCGACGGCCATCGGACCAAGGTGCAGCCCGTGCCGGTCCGGGTGCGGCTGGCGCCGGGCGTCCGGGTGACCTCCGTCCGGGCCGGCTGCGACCACGCGCTGGCGCTGACCGCCAACGGCCGCATGCTGGCCTGGGGCCGCGGCACCGAGGGCCAGCTCGGCGACGGGTCCAGGACTCGAGCCGGCACCCCGGTCCGGGTCAGGCTGCCGAACGGCACGAAGATCAAGGCGATCCGGGCCGGCTGCGACCACAGCCTGGCCCTCACCACCAAAGGCCACGTGCTGGCCTGGGGCTACAACCACCTCGGCGAGCTGGGCGACGGCAGCAAGCGCAGGCACACCAGGCCGGCCCGGGTCAAGATCCCCCGCGGCATCAGGATCCAGGCGATCAGCGCCGGCTGCGACCACAACCTGGCGCTGACCACCAAGGGCCGCGTGCTGGCCTGGGGCTACGGCAAGTACGGCCAGCTGGGCGACGGCAGCAGCAAGCTCAGCAGCCGCCCGGTCCGGGTCAGGCTGCCGGCCGGCGCCAGGTTCAGGCTCATCGCGGCCGGCTGCGAGCACAGCCTGGCCGTCAGCACCCGCGGCCAGCTCTATGCCTGGGGCCTGGGCAGCGAGGGCCAGCTTGGCGACGGCAGCACCACGAGCAGCGACGTCCCGGTCAAGGTCAGCCTGCCCGGGCCAGCCAAGGGCGGCCCGGCCAAGGGCGGCCCGCCGGCCAGGGCGTCGGCCACGCCCAGGGTGGTGTCGCTGTTCGGCGGCCTGCACCACAGCCTCGCGCTGCTGTCCGACGGCGTGCTGCTGGCCTGGGGCGGCAACCTGCTCGGCGAGCTCGGCGACGGCACCGGCGAGGACAGCGACGTGCCGGTCCAGGTTGCGCTGCCGGGCGGCACCAAGGTCACCGCGATCGCGGCCGGCTTTGCCAACGGCCTGGCCCTGACCAGCACGCACCAGCTGTGGGCCTGGGGTGACAATTCGGCCGGCCAGCTGGGCAGCGGCACGTCGGCAGCCGGCAGCAACGTCCCGGTCCTTGTGTCGATGCCGGCCGGCCTGCGGGTGACCGGCATCGGCGGCGGGGCAGGGTCCGAGACCCTCTTCGCGATCGTGCACCGGAGGCAGTGATGAACTCACCAGGTAAGCTCGCGAGGGCCGGGCTGGCCGCCGCCCTCACCGCGATGCTGGCGATCCCGGCACTGGCCGTCACGGCCGGCCCCGCGGCGGCAGCAAGCAAGCCGGGCAAGTCGATCCGCGCCTGGGGATTCAACGAATTCGGCCAGCTCGGCGACGGCACCACCACCGACAGCGGCACCCCGGTCAGGGTAAGGCTGCCGGACGGCGACAAGATCACCCAGGTGCGGGCCGGCTGCCTGCACACGCTCGCTCTTACCTCGAAGGGTCACGTGCTGGCCTGGGGCAGCAACGGCCACGGGGAACTCGGCAACGGCAGCACGGCGAACAGCGCTATCCCGGTCAAGGTCAGGATCCCCGGCCGCACCAAGATCACCGCGGTCCGGGCCGGCTGCGACTTCAGCCTGGCCCTGACTTCGAAGGGCCACGTGCTGGCCTGGGGCGACGGCACCGACGGGCAGCTCGGCAACGGCAGCACGGCCGGCCACCCCACCCCGGTCCGGGTCAGGCTGCCCCGGCACGCCAGGGTGACGGCGATCAGCGCCGGGCAGTTCTCCGGCCTGGCCCGGACGTCCAGGGGTCATGTGCTGGCCGGGGCGACGGCACCGACGGGCAGCTCGGCGACGGCAGCACCACCAACAGCGACATCCCGGTCCGGGTCGGGCTGCCCGCCGGGGCAAAGGTGACGGCGCTGGCTGGCGGCTCTGGCTTTGCCCTCGCGCTCACCCCATCCGGCCTGTTCGGCTGGGGAGACAACGCCTTCGGGCAGCTCGGCGACGGCACCACCACCAGCCGCGATACGCCGGTCAAAGCCGTGCTGATCGTGCGCACGCCGCAGACCGGGCACGTGACTTCGGTGTTCGCCGGCTGCTCGCAAACCCTGGTGCTGTACTCCGGCGGGCTGGTGATGGGGTGGGGCGGCGATAAGTACGGGCAGCTCGGCGACGGCAGCACCACCGACCGCAGTACGCCCATCGCGGCCATGCTGCCGGCCTGCGCCAGGGTGACGGCGGTCACGGCCGGCTGCGCCGACGGCTATGCGCTGACCGCCAAGGGCCACGTGCTGGCCTGGGGCTACGACGCCGAAGGCCAGCTCGGCGACGGCGGCACCACGAGCCGCGATACGCCGGTCCGGGTTGAGCTGCCCAGCGGATGGCGCGCGTCCGCGCTCGGCGCGGGCCCGGGGGCAGCGCATGCACTGGCCATCGGGCACAGGAGGTAGGGACATGAACGCAGCACGCAGGCTGGCGGCGGCTGGCCTGGCGGCGGCCCTGGCCACCACGCTGGCGGTCCCGGCGCTGACCGCGGCGGCCGCTGCCGCGGCGGCGGCCGGCCAGCCGGTCAGCGCGGCAACAGCGCGCAGTGCCGCAACAGCGCGCAGTGCCGCCGGCGGCAACGCGAGCAGGCACGTCCTGGCCTGGGGCGACAACCCCTACGGGCAGCTCGGCGACGGCACCACCACCAACAGCAACGCGCCGGTCAACGTGCAGCTGCCGCCGGGCGTCAAGATCACCCAGGCACGGGCCGGCTGCCGGCACACGCTGGCTCTCACCTCCACGGGCCGGGTGCTGGCCTGGGGGGACAACGACGCCGGGCAGCTCGGCAACGGCAGCACCGTCAACAGCGCTATCCCGGTCAGGGTCAGGCTGCCGCATGGCACGAAGGTCATCGCCGTGCGGGCGGGCTGTGATTTCGGCCTCGCGCTCACCGCCAAGGGCCACGTGCTGGCCTGGGGCTACAACGGCAACGGGGAACTCGGCGACGGCACCACCTCGCCCAGCGACACCCCGGTCCGGGTCAGCCTGCCCGGCGGCACCAGGGTAACGGCCATCAGCGCCGGGAATAAGTTCGGTCTCGCCCGCACCAGCAAGGGTCACGCGCTGGCCTGGGGCGGCAACATCGACGGGCAGCTCGGCAACGGCAGCACCACCGACAGCGACACCCCGGTCAAGGTAAGGCTGCCCAGGAGAGCCAGGGTGAAGGCGCTGGCGGCCGGCGGCGGTCATAGCCTCGCCAGCACCTCCGGCGGCCGGCTGTACTCCTGGGGACTGAACGGCTCCGGGCAGCTCGGCGACGGCAGCACCACCGACAGCGACCGGCCGGTCCGGCTTTCCTTCCCGGCGCACGGGCACGTCACCTCGCTGTTCGCCGGCTGCGAGCACAGCCTCGCGCTGCTGTCCAGCGGAACGCTGCTGGCCTGGGGAGAGGACCAGCTCGGGCAGCTCGGCGACGACGGCGGCAGCAACCAGGACACGCCGGTCAAGGTGCTGCTGCCGGCCGGCACCAAGGTCCGGGCGATCAGCGCCGGCTGCGACGCCAGCTACGCGCTGACCGCCAAGGGCCGCGAGCTGGCCTGGGGATACAACGCCGACGGCCAGCTCGGCGACGGCAGCGACGCCGCGAGCAGCGCCGTCCCGGTCCGGGTTGAGCTGCCCAGCGGGTGGCGCGCGTCCGCGATCGGCGCGGGCCCCGGGGCAGCGCATGCACTGGCCATCGGGCACAGGAGGTAGGGACATGAACGCAGCAAGCAGGCTCGCGGCGGCCGGCCTGGCGGCGGCCCTGGCCACCGCGCTGGCATGCCCGGCGCTGACCGCGGCGGCCGCTGCCGCAGCGGCCGCCAGTACCGCGCCGGCAGCCCGCAAGCCGGGCACTGCCGCCACCGCAGGCAGCGCCGCCAGCACCGCGAGCCGGCACGTCGTGGCCTGGGGCTACAACGCCTTCGGGCAGCTCGGCAACGGCACCACCGTCAGCAGCGAATTCCCGGTCAACGTGCAGCTGCCGCCGGCGGTAAAGATCAGCCAGGCGCGGGCCGGCTGCGATTTCAGCCTCGCGCTCACCGCCAAGGGTCACGTGCTGGCCTGGGGAGCCAACACGGACGGGCAGCTCGGCAACGGCACCACCACCGGCAGCGACACTCCCGTCCGGGTCAGCCTGACCCGCGGCACGAAGGTCACCGCGGTGCGGGCCTGCTGCGAGTTCAGCCTCGCGCTCACCGCCAAGGGTCACGTGCTGGCCTGGGGAGCCAACACCGATGGGCAGCTCGGCGACGGCAGCACGTCACCCAGTGACACTCCGGTCCGGGTCAGCCTGCCCGGCCGCACCAGGGTGACGGCCATCAGCGCCGGGGATAGCTCCGGTCTCGCCCGCACCAGCAAGGGTCACGCGCTGGCCTGGGGCAACAACGGCGACGGGCAGCTCGGCCACGGCACCACTACGAACAGCGACATCCCGGTCAAGGTAAGGCTGCCCAGGAGAGCCAGGGTGAAGGCGCTGGCCGCCGGCGGCGGTCAGAGCCTCGCCAGCACCTCCGGCAGCAGGCTGTACTCCTGGGGAGCCAATGACGACGGGCAGCTCGGTGACGGCAGCACCACCGACAGCGACCGGCCGGTCCGGCTTTCCTTCCCGGCGCACGGGCACGTCACCTCGCTGTTCGCCGGCTGCGAGCACAGCCTCGCGCTGCTGTCCAGCGGAACGCTGCTGGCCTGGGGAGATGACCAGTTCGGCGAGCTCGGCGACGGCGGCGGCAGCAGCAAGGACACGCCGGTCAAGGTGCTGCTGCCGGCCGGCGCCAAGGTCCGGGCAATCAGCCGCCGGCTGCACCGACAGCTACGCGCTGACCGCCAAGGGCCACGTGCTGGCCTGGGGATACAACATCGTCGGCGAACTCGGCGACGGCAGCACCACGAGCAGCGCCGTCCCGGTCCGGGTCAACCTGCCCAGCGGATGGCGCGCAGCCGCGATCGGCACCGGACCGCGTGCCGCGCACGTGCTGGCCATCATGCACCGGAGGTAAGACATGAAATCAGCGAGCAGGCTCCGGTCGGCCGGGCTGGCCGCCGCCATCGCCGCCACGGCGGCGATCCCGGCGCTGACCGCCGCGGGCGGCGCCGCCATGGCGGGCACAGCAAGCGGGACGATCCCGTTTCAGATAAGAATCGACCGGGTCAATGCGGGCAGTCCTGCGGCAGCCAGGCCTGGCCGCCGCGGCTGCCGCGAGCCGCCATGTCATGGCCTGGGGCCTGAACGGCAACGGGCAGCTTGGCGATGGCACCAGCACCGGCGCGAGCATCCCGGTCAATGTGAAGCTGCCGGAGGGCGTCAAGGTCACACAGGTACGCGGGGGGTGCTTCGACGCGCTGGCCGTTACCTCCAAAGGTCACGTGCTGGCCTGGGGCTACAACGGCTTCGGCGAGCTCGGCAACGGCACCACCACCGACAGCCACACGCCGGTCCGGGTCGAGCTGCCGCACGGCACGAAGGTCACCGCCGTCCGGGCCGGCTGCCTTTTCAGCCTCGCGCTCACCTCCTCCGGCCACGTGCTGGCCTGGGGGAACAACGCGGCCGGCCAGCTCGGCGACGGCACCACGACCGACAGTCATACACCGGTCCGGGTCAGGCTGCCTAAGGGCACCAGGGTGACCGCCATCGGCGCCGGAGAAAGCTTCAGCCTGGCCCGTACGGCCAGCGGTCATGCGCTGGCCTGGGGTTTCGGTGCGGACGGCCAGCTCGGCAACGGCAGCACCGACCAGATCAGCGCTGTCCCGGTCCGGGTCCAGCTGCCCAAGGGCAGCAAGGTGAAGACCCTGGCGGCCGGCCAAAGCTACGCGCTGGCCAGCACCTCCAGCGGGCTGTACGCGTGGGGGGACAACGACCTCGGGCAGTTCGGCAACGGCACCACGACCGGCAGCGACACGCCAGTGATCGTCCCCATCCTGGTGCGCGGGCCGTCGCTCGGGCACCTGGTCTCGCTGGCGGCCGGCTGCGACCATACCGTCGCGCTGTTCTCCGGCGGAGCGGTGCTGGCCTGGGGAGAGGGCAGCGAAGGGGAGCTCGGCAACGGCAGCACCGTCAATAGCGACACGCCAGTCGGCGTGCTGCTGCCGGCCGGCGCCAAGATAGCAGCGGTCGGCGCCAGCTGCCTCGACAGCCTGGCCAGGACCATCAAGGGCCACGTGCTGGCCTGGGGTGACGGCAGCCTGGGCCAGCTCGGCGACGGGAGCACCGCCGGCAGCGACACGCCGGCCCGGGTGGAGCTGCCGGCCGGATGGCGCGCGTTCGCGATCGGCTCGGGCCCGGAAGCCAACCATGCCTTTGCCATCGTGCGCAGGCGGTAACCCCGGCGGCCGCCAGCATCCGGCGGCTTGACGGCAGCTGCGCTCGCAGCTGAGCATTCATGACAGGCAGCCATCCGGGTTCTGCCGGGGGAGCATGTCAGTGAACGGAAACGGCGAGTGGTACGACGTCTACCTGAGTTATGCGCGCTCCGATGACGAGGACGGCGCGGTCACGCAGCTCGCCGAAGCGATGAGCCGTATCTTCGCGCAGCAGACCGGCAAGCAACTGCGGATATTTTTCGATAAACGGCAAATACAGAGTTCGCAGATCTGGAAGGCCCGCATCGATGCCGCGCTGCGGGCCAGCACGGTTCTCGTGTCTATCGCAAGCCCGGCCTACTTTGGCTCGGAGTGGTGCCGCTATGAATGGGATAATTTCGTATCCCGGGAACGCGAACCGCAGCGAGATCGCAATTTCCATGCCATCTTTCCGGTTTATCTCGATGGCAGGCCCGACCTGCCTGATGCGCAGGCGGCCGTGCAGCGGTGGCTGCGGGACTGCAGGGCGCGCCAGTGGACCGACATGGACAGCACCCGGCACGACAGCGACCAGTACGATGACCGTGTCGCCCGGCTGACTGAACACATTGCCCAAGCCATCCATGCCCACCCGGAAGGGGCCGGCGGTCGCATTGACCCCGAGCTCGAACACCACACGATGGTCACGGATTACGTCGGCGACAGCGGGCGCTTCGTCCGGCTTCTCGCTGAGGCGATGAACGTGACGATCGTCGGCACCACCAATGAATCACTCGCAGAGGAAATCCAGGAAGCGCTTGACCGGAAGCGCGCGTACGGCAATGAGCGTGCCTTCTGGAGGTCATTGCGCGTCGTATTCCTCGGTGACGAGCTACTGGCGGCCATCAATGATGAGCGTGCCCTGTACCCCGACCGCAAGGAGGCGCTGCGGCAGCGTCGCCTGGCGGCGCTCTGGGGCAAGCGATCAGTAAGCGTGTTACTGCGCCGGACGCCGTCCTCCCGGTGGGCCCTGTACGAGTCGCCCTATCTGCCGCCGTTCGCGGGAACGCTTTTCGAGATGCCAGACGGCCGCCGCATCGTGCAGCTTCTCGTTCGCCGACCGCAGCGGGGGGTGATGGACCACCGGTACCTGGAGTTCGAGGATACGACTGACCAGTATTTCACGGCCGCGTTCGAGGACATCGTGCACAACAGCGTGGACGACAACAAGATTGTCCCGGTCGGGGATCCACGAGACGGGAGTTTCCGGTGCACGAGTTCCAGGTTCCGGCAGAACGTTGTCCTCGACCGCTCGGGAGCAACGGGCTGGCTGCCAATTGTCCTGGTAATCACCTGGCGGAACAGGAATGGCCGCATAGAGCCCATGCTCCATTTGCGCAACGAGAGCAATGCTGATCGGGAACTGAACCGGCTGTCCCATCTGTCGAGCCATATTTACCAGGAAGACTACCTAAGATCGGGTGCCGAGCCTGGGCGGCCGCCGATAGCGTTCGACCTGGGACACCAGATCCCGGCCAGGGCCGCGCACCGGTGCATCGAGATGGAGATCGGCGACGATCCCCCTGGTGAGATCCGGCCGGTGTCGACGCAAAGCTACCTGCACCCAGATAAGGAACACTTCTTCTTTTTCGTTTACGCGCTCGAGCTGCCTGGCTGGTTCCAGTTCCCGCGGCAGGCTGAGATGCACCACTTCCTGCTCAGCGAGCTGCTGGCGATCAGGACGAATCAGGTGCTGCGGAGCGCCGTACGCGTCTGCCAGGCCACGATGTCGAGCCGGATCCGGGTCACTGCCGCCGAGATCGTCAAGCTGAACCTCACCTTGCACGGCCAGGCAGGACTCGGCGACGAGCTACTCGCCTGGGCTAGCCGACAAGATGCAAAGTCGCACGGCACGGTCCAGAAGATCAAGCGACTGGAGAAGCAGAGCCGCCAGGCGATCTTCTCCAATGGCCGTGATTTGCAAATTACCGGTTTCGCCGGCATGCAGTACCGTGAGTTCTTCACGATGCTGCTCCCGTTTTACGCGGAGATCGGCGTTCCCGGCGCGGCGGAGCAGCTCGCCCTGGTCCGGGAGCAGGAGCCAGTACGCCTCGCGCTAGACCGGCTGTCGGCCCTCTATCACGATGAGGACCTGATGGCGTCGATCCCCATCGAACTTTGACGCCCGGCGAGCAGGACGGCTGGCCGCCGGGCCGGTGGCTAGTCGCCGAGCTCCGCGCGGCGGCGGGTGACGAACTCATCAAGCTCGGCCCGCACTGCGTCGTCAAGCGGCGGCGGCTGGTACTCGTCCAGCGTCTTGGCGCAGATCTCGCTCGCCCGCGCCGCGGCGTCCTTGCCGCCCTGCTTCAGCCACCGCTCGTAGTTCGAGGTCGAGGACAGCAGCGGCCGGTAGAAGCACTCGCGGAACCGCTCCATCGTGTGCGCGGCGCCGAGGAAATGCCCGCCGTGCCCGACTTCGGTGTGCGCGCCGAACGCCAGCGAGGCCTCGTCGATCTCCAGCGGGGTGAACTCCACCCGCAGCATCCGCAGCAGCTCGATGTCGATGATGAACTTCTCGTAGCAGCTGACCAGGCCGCCTTCCAGCCACCCGGCCGCGTGCATGACGAAGTTGGTGCCGGCCAGGAACGTGGGCAGCAGCGTCATCAGCGCCTCGTAGGCCGCCTGCGCGTCCGCCGTCTGGCTGGAATTCAGCCCGCCGCCGGTGCGGAACGGCAGGCCGAAATGCCGGGCCAGCTGCCCGGTGCACAGCAGCCCGATGCCGGACTCCGGGGTGCCGAAGCTGGGCGAGCCCGACTGCATGTCGATGTTGGAAAGGAACGAGCCGAAGATCACCGGGCAGCCCGGCCGGATCAGCTGGGCCAGCGCGATGCCGGACAGCGCCTCGGCCAGCTGCTGGACGAGCGCGGCCGGGATCGTCACCGGCGACATCGCCCCCATCAGCAGGAACGGGGTCAGCACCACCGGCTGGTTCGCGGCGCAGTACTCGAACTGGGCGTCCAGCATCCGGTCGTCCCAGCGCAGCGGCGAGTTGCAGTTGACCAGCGAGATCGTGGCCGGCGTCTGCTCGATGGCGGCCCGGCCGCCGAACAGGATCTCGGTCATCGCGATGGTGTCGGCGGCGTTCGGGCCGGAGACCACGTTGCCCATGTAGATCTTGTCGGTCAGGGTCTGCAGCGCGTAGATCATGTCGAGATGGCGGGAGTCCAGCGGCGTGTCGTTCGGCTCGCAGATCACCCCGCCGGCCGTGTCCAGCTGGGGGAACGACTGGGCGAGCATGGTCAGCCTGCGGAAGTCGGACATCACCGCGTCCCTGCGCACGTCGCCCTCGCGGACGAACGGCGACCCGTAGACGCCGCCGAAGACCATCTGGTCGCCGCCGATGTGCACGCTGTTCGCCGGGTTCCTGGCCTGGACGTCGAACTCGCGCGGGGCCTTGGCCACCTGCTCGAGCACGAACTCCGGGTCCAGCTTGACGACGTCGCCGTCGACCCGCTGGCCGGCCTTGCGGAACAGCTCGACCGCCTCCGGCTTGGCGAACTGCACGCCGATCTCGGACACGATGCGGCGCCAGCCCTTGTCCAGGACGCCGATGGCGTCGGGTGACAGGATCTCGTACCTGGGCATGCGGTTGAGGAACATCGCGACCTCGGATTCCACGCGGAACGGTGGCTGCGACGGTACTCGCTTGACCGTCGGATGGCCCGAAATTAGGATCACATAGTAGAACACGGTTCCGTAAGATGGAACTCGGAGTGAGGTGGGCGTGCCAAGCCCTACAGGAACGCAGGCAGTCGACCGGGCAGCGCAGCTGCTCAGGGAGGTCGTGCACTGCCCGGAACCGGTTACGTTCACCGAGCTGACCGCGGCCACCGGGCTGGCCAAGAGCACCACCTCCCGGCTGCTGATGGCGCTTGAGCGGGCCGGGCTTGTCCGGCGGGACGGCCGCGGCGGGTTCCGGCCCGGCGAGATGTTCGTCAGGTACGCCTGGCGCGGCGGCGCCGAGGCCGGCCTGGTCGGGATGGCCAGGCCGTTTCTCGACCGGCTGGGCGACGGCACCGGCGAGACGGTGAACCTGGGCGTGGCCGGCAACGGCATGGTCGAGCAGATCGCGCAGGTAGACAGCACGTACCTGATCGGGGGCACCAACTGGGTCGGGCTGTCGGTGCCGCTGCACTGCGCCGCGCTCGGCAAGGTGCTGCTCGCCTACGGCGCCGCGCAGCTGCCGCCCGGCCGGCTTGAGCACCGGACGGCCAGGACCATCACCAGCCGGGCCGCGCTGCAGGCCAGCCTGGCCGAGGTCCGCCGCCGCGGTTACGCCGTGACCGACGAGGAGCTCGAGCCCGGCCTGATCGCCGTGGCCGCGCCGGTCTACTCGGGCGGCGGCGCCGTGGTGGCCGCGATGTCGGTATCCGGGCCGGCCAGCAGGCTGACCCGGGCCCGCGTCGCCGGCGTGGCCGCCGCCACGCGTGGCGCAGGCCAGCGCACTGTCCGCCGTCCTCGGATACCAGCCGCAGGGAGAAGGTGCCGCGTGACCCAAGACGAGCTCCTGAAGCAGCTCTACGATTTCACCCTCGTCGGCAACGCGCCCGAGGTGCTCAGCCTGACCAACGCGGGCATCGAGATGGGCCTCGGCCCCGAGACGCTGCTGTACGACGCGCTGATCCCGTCGCTCGAGGAGGTCGGCGCCCGGTTCGAGCGCGGTGACTTCTTCGTCCCGGAGATGCTGATCGCGGGCCGGGCGATGGCCGGGGCGCTTGAGGTGCTACGGCCGCTGCTGGCCGAGACCGGCGCCGAGTCGATCGGGAAGATCGTGATGGGCACCGTCAAGGGCGACGTGCACGACATCGGCAAGAACCTGGTCAACATCATGTTCGAGGGGGCCGGCTTCGAGGTCATCGACCTGGGCGTGCAGGTCTCGCCGGAGAAGTTCATCGACGCGATCAGGGCGCATCAGCCGGACATCGTCGGGTTCTCCGCGTTCCTCACCACGACGATGCCGATGTTCAAGGCGAACATCAACGCGCTGCAGAAGGCAGGCATGCGCGACCAGGTGATCGTGATGGTCGGCGGCGCGCCGGTCACCCAGGAGTACGCCGACGTCGTCGGCGCCGACGGCTACGCCGCCGACGCGTCGGCGGCGGTGGTGCGGGCGAAGGAGCTGCTGTCGCAGCGCCGTGCCCTGGCCCGGGCCTGAGGCGCCGGGATGGACACGGTGCTCCGGTCCGCCACCGCCGAGGTGATCATCGGCCCGGACCACCCGTTCTGCATCATCGGCGAGCGGATCAACCCGACCGGCCGCAAGATCTTCTCAGGAGCAGCTGCGCCGCGGCGACCTGTCCCGGGTCGAGATCGACGTGGCCCAGCAGGTGGCGGGCGGCGCGATGGTGCTCGACGTCAACATGGGCGCGCCGCTGGCCGATGAGGCCGAGCTGATGACCGCGGCGGTCAGCCTGATCCAGGACGCGTGCGACCTGCCGCTGTGCCTGGACTCCTCGATCATCGAGGTCCTCGAAGCCGGCCTGGCCTGCTACCAGGGCAAGGCGCTCGTCAACTCGGTCACCGCCGAGGACGAGCGGATGGACGCGATCCTGCCGCTGGTCAAGCGGCACGGCGCGGCCATCATCGCGCTGCCGAACGACGAGGAGGAGATCCCGGCGGAGCCGGCCCGCCGGGTCGAGCTCGCCCGCAAGATCATCGACGTGGCGACCGGCAAGTACGGCATCGCGATCGAGGACATCGTCATCGACCCGCTGGCGATGCCGGTCGGCGCCGACACCGCGCTGGTGGCCAGGACGCTGGAAACGATCGCGCTGCTGCGGGACGAGTTCGGCGTGAACATGACGCTCGGCGCGTCCAACGTGTCCTTCGGGATGCCGGACCGCGGTTCGATCGGCGCCGCGTTCCTGCCGATGGCGATCAGGGACGGGCTGACCAGCGCGATCATGGATGCCAGGTCGCCGCAGCTTGTCCGCTCGGTCAAGGCCGCTGACCTGCTGCTTGGCCGGGACTCGTGGGGCGCGGCGTGGATCGCGGCGCACCGCGCCCAGCAGGCCGCGGCGACCACGTGACCCAGACACAGCGACGCGACCTGTGGCCGGCGACGCCGGCGGCCGGCCCGGGTCGACTTGTTCTTCGAGCCCGCCGGGACCAGGGTCCGGGTGCCGCCGGGGGTAACCCTGTTCGACGCGGCGAGCTGGAACGGCATCGCGATCGACTCGACCTGCGGCGGCCACGGCACCTGCAAGAAGTGCAAGGTCCAGGTCGTCGGCGGGACCGCCGCGGTGACGCCGCTTGACGTCCGCGCGTTCTCCCCCGCCGAGCTGCGCGACGGCTGGCGGCTGGCCTGCCGGGTGGTGACCAGCGGCCGACGTCCGGGTGCACGTGCCGCCGCTGGTTACCCGGCCGAAGGCGGCCACCGTCGGTGTCGGCAGGCAGGTCATCCTGCGGCCGGCCGCGCAGAAGCGCTACCTGGAGCTCGACGAGCCGTCGCTGGCCGACCAGCTGACCGACACCGAGCGGGTGCTGGCCGCCATCGACGACCTGGAGCTGCGGGCGGACCTGCACGCGCTGCGGTCGGTCGGGCCGGGTGCTGCGCGCGGCCGACTACAAGGTCACCGCGGTGATCGTGGACGACGTGCTGATCGACGTGCAGGCCGGCGACACCACCGGCCGGGTCTACGGCATCGCCTTCGACCTCGGCACCACGACGGTGGTCGCCACGCTGCTCGACCTGACCACCGGCACCCCGCTGGCCGTCGCGTCGATGCTCAGCAAGCAGCAGCCGTTCGGCGCGGACGTGATCACCCGGATCAGCGCGGTGATGATGGATCCGGCCACCCTCGGCCGGCTGACCGGGCTCGCGCACGAGACGCTGGACGAGCTCGCCGCCGACGTCTGCGCGCAGGCGGCGGTGGATCCCGCGGACGTGCTCGAGGTGGCGATGGCCGGCAACGCCACGATGACCCACCTGGCGCTCGGGATCGACCCCGAGCCGCTCGGCGTGGCCCCGTTCATCATGTCCACCCGGCTGTTCCCCGAGGTGCTCGCCACCGACATCGGCGTCGGCGTGCACCCGCGGGCCAGGGCAGTCGTGTTCCCGTCGTTCGGCGCCTACGTCGGCGGCGACATCACCGCCGGCCTGCTGGCATCGGGCATGGACCGGGACGCGCGCACCCGGCTGTTCATCGACATCGGCACGAACTGCGAGATCGTGCTCGGCAACCGGGACTGGCTGCTCGGCACCGCCGCCCCGGCCGGGCCGGCCTTCGAGGGCGCCGCGATCAGGTGCGGCATGCGCGCCGCTGACGGCGCGATCGAGGTCGTGTCGATGAATCCCGGACGGGCTCGAGCTCAAGGTCATCGGCGACGCGCCGCCGGCCGGCCTGTGCGGATCCGGGCTGGTGGACGCGGTCGCCGAGCTGGTCAGGCTCGGGCTGCTCGACCGGTCCGGGCGGCTGATCGCCGAGCAGGACGCGGCCGCGGTGGCGCCCGGCCTGGCGCCGCGGCTGACCCAGCTCGGCGCCGAGCGCGTCTTCGTGCTGCACTGGCTCGGCGAGCCTGGCGACGTCGGGCACTCGATCTACCTGTCCCAGCGGGACGTCCGCGAGCTGCAGTTCGCCAAGGCCGCGATCGCCACCGGCTGGAACATCCTGCTCGAGGAAGCGGGCCTGGCGGCAGCCGGCATCCAGCAGGTGCTGCTGGCCGGCTCGTTCGGCAGCTACCTGTCCCCGGCCAACGCGATCAGGCTCGGCCTGGTCCCGCGGCTGCCGGTGCTGCGGGTGGTCAGCGCGGGCAACGTGGCGGGCGAGGGGGCGAAGATGGCGCTGCTCAGCATGCGGGAGCGGGCGGGCGCGCTGGCGCTGCTCGAGGAGGTGAAGTATGTCGAGCTCTCCGACCGCGCTGACTTCAACGACCGGTTCGTCGAGCAGCTGCAGTTCCCGGCCTGAGACGGCATCGCCGTCCGGCCCGCCCGCGCGGCCGGCCGGCCAGCCCGCCGTCGCGGTCATCGCCTGCGGCGCGCTGGGCGGGCACATCCGCGAGATCGCCGCCCGCCGCGGCTGGACGCTGGAGCTGCACTGCCTGCCGTCGCTGCTGCACAACCGCCCAGAGCAGATCGCGCCTGCCGCTGAAGAGCTGGCCCGCAATTATCTGAAACGGGGGGTACGGGTGGCACTCGGCTACGCGGACTGCGGCAGCTACGGCGCGCTTGACTCGCTGTGCGAACGCCTCGGCATCCGCCGCCTGCCGCGGGCTGCACTGCTACGACGTGCTGGCCGGGCCGGACCGGCTGCGGGCGATGTTCGAGGCCGAGCCAGGCACCTACCTGCTGACCGACTTCCTGGTGCGCAGCTTCCGCCGGTCGGTGCTGGCCGAGCTCGGGCCTGGACCGGCATCCGGAGCTGTGGCCGGATTACTTCGGCCACTACACGCGGCTGGTCTGGCTGGCGCAGGACCGGGACCCGGCGGTCGCGGCCGAGGCCGCGGCGATCGCCGCGATGTTCGGCCTGCCGCTCACCGTGGTCGACGTCGGCACCAGCGGCCTGGAACGCGAGCTTGAGCAGCTTGTCGGAGGGCCCTGATGCGCGGCGGCCCGATCCGCGGCGGGCTGATCCGAGCCGGGCTGGCGCGGTCGGCTCCGCTGCTGCAGAGCCCGCGGTACGAGGTCTTCCCCGCGGCCAGCATCGAGCAGGCCGTGGTCGACTGGGTGCCCAGGGAACTGACCGTGACGGTCACCGCGTCGCCGGCCAAGGGCCTGGCCGCGACCCTGGACCTGACCGAGCGGCTGGCCGGCCACGGCTACCGCGTCGTGCCGCACCTGTCGGCCCGGCTGGTCAGGGACGACGCCCACCTGGCCGACATCGTCGCCCGGCTCACCGGCTGCGGCGTCGACGACGTGTTCGTGCCGGCCGGGGACGCTGATCCGCCGGCGCCAGTTCGCCAGCGCGCTGCCGCTGCTCGTCAGGCTCACCGAGATGGGCAGGCCGTTCGCGCAGGTCGGGATCACCGGCTACCCGGAGAGCCACCCGAGGATCGTCGACGACATCACGATCCAGGCGATGTGGGACAAGCGGCAGCACGCCACCTACCTGGTCAGCAACCTCTGCTTCGACCCGGCGACGCTGCGGCAGTGGATCAGCCGGGTCCGGGCCAGGGGCGTCACGCTGCCGCTGTACGTCGGGCTGGCCGGCCCGGTCGAGCGGGCCAGGCTGCTGCGGATGGCGGCCAAGGCTGGCGTCGCCGAGTCGGCCAGGTTCGCTGGCCGGGCACACCGAGTGGTTCCTGCGCCTCGGCACGCCCGGCGGGTACAGCCCGGACCGGCTGCTCGAGCGAACCGGGACCGCGCTCGCCTCCCCGGCATCAGCCGTGGCTGGACTGCATTTCTTCACGTTCAACCAGGTCCGGCAGACCGAGGAGTGGCGCCGCTCGCTGCTCGACCGGCTGCACGACCGGGCCGTGACCTGATCCCAGGCCGGTCAGTCGTCGAGTACCTGAATGAACATCCTCGATCCTGGCGGGGCGATCTTCTGGTAGTCGGCGGCGGTCGCCTTACCCTCGTCCGAGCCGAGCCCGGCCTGGCGGGGCTAAATGAGCAAGTGGTGGCGTATGTGACCGCTGTGACGCGTTCCGCCAGGTGAATGGGGCTTTGGTGTCGCCAGGGCAGCACCCGATCCCCATCCATCAGGCGGAACGCCGGCTCCCCGGCGGCATCGACAATGCCGTCACGATGTGCACACTGAGAGAGTCGCGGAAGTCGTCCACGGCTCCCGCCGGGCGGGGGCACGCCGAAGGCCGCGGCATCGCGATGAGGTGGGGCGAAGGATGTTCGAGAGGTTCACCGACCAGGCTCGTAACGTCGTGGTCCTGGCCCAGGAAGAGGCCAGGGTGCTTGACCACAACTACATCGGCACCGAGCACATCCTGCTCGGCCTCATCCGCGAGAGCAAGGGCCTCGCCGCCCGCGCCCTCGCCTCGTCGGGGATCGGCCTGGAACCGGCGCGCCAGGCGGTGGAGGCGATCGTCGGCCGCGGCCAGCAGTCCCCGTCCGGGCACATCCCGTTCACCCCGCGGGCCAAGAAGGTACTCGAGCTCTCGCTGCGCGAGGCGCTGCAGCTCGGCCGCAACTACATCGGCACCGAGCACATCCTGCTCGGCCTCATCCGCGAGGGCGAGGGCGTGCGCCCCCGCGAGGCCGTCGGCGTGGCCACCCAGGTGATCGTCGATCTTGGCGCGAGCCTGACCGGGCTCCGCCACCAGGTGATCCGGCTGCAGGCGGAAAACCCGACGACGGAGGAGCTGCCGGCCAGGGCCAGGTCAGCCGCGCGGGCCGAGGCCGCCGCCCAGGCCGAGGCCGCCCAGGCCGAGGCCGCGCCGAGGCGGTCCGGGCCGAGACCATCCGGGCCGGCGTAGCGCAGGCCGAGGCCGTGCGGCTGGAGGGCATCCAGGCCGCGGCGGCGCGGGCCGAGATCTCAGCCCAGGCCAGGAAGCTGGATGAGATCCTGAGCCGCCTCGACTCGATCAGCGACCGGCTGGCCGCCATCGAGCGGGCGGTTAACCCGGGCGCCGCGGCAGACGGTGACTGACGAGGCCGTTGTCTTAGCCTGCCTGATCCAGGCGGCTGAGCTCATCCGGGCTGTCCGCGGCGGCTATGCCCGAACCGGCCCCGGCGGCGACCCGCCCGAGTTCCGCCACCGTCGAACGGGACAGCAGGTGGACCGCGCGCCCGGCGGGCGAGACGGCGAGCGCGCGCTGCGGCAGGCGCACTCGCAGCGCGCCTGGCCTTGACTCGAATACCAGCGGAGGAGCCATGACCAGGGCCTCGCCGTCGACTCCTACCTCGACCGAGGCTCCTGAGCTGACCTCGAACCTGGGCGTGCTCCATTCCAGCCAGCCGCGGAAGCGCCGGAGCTGGCCGCTGGCCTCGAGCGCCGCGAACCGCGCGGCGTCGCCCGGCGTCGGCGATCGTGATTGCCACCACGCCGAGCAGGCCGCGGTCAATCCGCTCGCGGGTGCCCCGGCCGCCCAGGTGGACGAGCTGGTACGGGTTGTTCGACACGAGGACCAGCTGGGCCGCCTGCGGCTGGGCGCCGTCCGGCCCGGCGAAGCGGATATCGAGCGGCGCCGCGCCGGGGGCGAGGAAGTCGGGGAGCATCGCCCCGGCCGTCTTGAGCTTTGCGTCCCGGTACTCCGGCGACTGGACCACCTTGGCGTACAGGCCCAGGGAGGCGTTGTTCACGAACGTCCGCCCGTTGATGGTCGCCAGGTCGATCCGGCGCTCGACCCCGTCGGTGAAGGCGTCGAGCGCGCCGACGACGTCGCTGCGGTCAAGGCCGAGATCGAGGGCGAAGTGGTTCCTGGTCCCCGCAGGGATGCAGACGTGCGGGATGTCGTGCCGGGCGGCCACGGAGGCGACCAGCGCCTGGGAGCCGTCGCCGCCTGCCATCCCGATCACGTCGGCGCCCCGGCTGACCGCGTCCTCGGCGAGCTTGAGCAGGTTGTCACCCGGCCGGAGCACGACGGGCTCGATCCCCCGCTTCCGGCACTCATCGGCAAGCTGGAACCGCTCGGCCTTCCCGCCGCCCGACTTCGGGTTCATGATCAGGACGGGATGGTGCGGGCGGGCCGCGACGGCAGCCCGCGCCTGGTCCGCGCGGAGCCTGCTGGCGCTGCGCCGGAGCGCATAGCGCGCTGACCAGACCGACAGCACCGACAGGGCGATGATCGCGATCACCCGCCAGACGGTGATGTCGGCGAGGAAGATGCAGACGACCAGCCCCGCCAGCGCCGCCACGGCCAGCACCGCGGCGATGACCCGGACCACGCCGCGCCTGGACACCGCGTACCAGCAGCTGGTGACCGAGATCAGCAGGGCGATCGCGGCCAGGATCACCGAAGCCACGTGGGCAATGATCCCGATGAGCACAAGGACGACCGCGGCAAGCACCGTTACGAGCGCTGCCAGCGCCGCGGCACGCTCCCCCGCGGTGGGTGAACTACGTTCACTCACCGGCACTATCCCACCCGCTCTCGGTGCCGACACCGCTGCACTGCATCACTGGGCCGCTCACAGCCACACACTGGGCTGACCGCCACTGGGCTGACAACCCCGGACTCCGACTGTTAGCATACGCCCGTGACAGCAGGGAATTCTGGCTACGAGCCGGGTATGGCCCCGGCCGCGAGTCCGGTCACCGAGCGCCTTGCCGACCGGCTGTCCGGCGCCAGCACTCCGGCGCGGCAGCGGCTTGCGGAGTACCTCAGGGAGCTCAGCGTCGTGGACCGTGCCATCTACGCGGCGGTGGCGACCGCGCCGACGGCCGCACTCGATGAGCCCGTCCGGCGGCTCTCCAGCGCAGCGAACAACTCCCGGATATGGCTGGCCATCGCGGCCGGGCTGGCCATCGCCGGGGGCCGCCGCGGCAGGCGGGCCGCGGTGGCAGGCGCGGTCTCCATCGGTGTCACCTCCGCCCTGGTGAACCTGGGCGTCAAGCCCTTGTACTCCCGGCAGCGCCCTGATCGGGCTGGTGCGGGCGTGCCAGGCCAGCGGCACGTGCCGATGCCGTCGTCGTCTTCCTTCCCGTCCGGGCACTCGGCGGCCGGCTTTGCCTTCGCGACGGCGGTGGGCCGCGAGCTGCCCTGGCTCGGATCCGGGCTGCGGTTCGCCGCGGCTGCCGTGGCCTACTCCCGCGTGCATACCGGCGTGCATTACCCGGGCGACACGGTGGTCGGCTCGCTCATCGGCGCCGGGACCGGCCAGGCTATCGCGGGCCTGATGAGCCGGAACGCGCCCGCAGCGCGGTAACCAGGGCCGGGATCACCTGGTTCAGGTCGCCGATCACCGCGTAGTCGGCGCGGGAGATGATCGGCGCGTCCGGGTCGGTGTTGACCGCCACGATGTGCTTGGCGCTCAGGCAGCCTGCCATGTGCTGGATCGCCCCGCTGATCCCGCAGGCCAGGTAGAGCTCGGGCGAGATCCTGGTGCCGGTCTGGCCGACCTGCTGCTGGTGCGGCCGCCAGCCCTGGCTGGTGACCACCCGGGACACGCCGAGCGCCCCGCCGAGCAGCGCGGCGAGTTCCTCGAGCGCGCCGAAGCCCTCCGGGCCGCCGACGCCCGCGGCCGCCGCCGACCACCACCCGGGCGGTGGCCAGCGACACGCCGCCGCCCGGTCCGCCGACTCGGTGGCGACGACCGCGAGGTCCTCGTCGGCAAGCTCCGGCCGCCAGGCATGCACGGTGATCGCCGCCGGGCTCGCGGCCGGCCGGGCCGGCACCGCATCGACGGCCACGGTAAGCAGCGCGGGCGAGGCGTCGAGCACCGCGTCCTCCAGCAGGCTGCCCGCCCAGCGCTGCCGGACGAGCTGGTACCTGCCGTCCGCCGTGCGCGCCGCCGAGATGCAGTTCGCCGCCATCGGCAGGCCGGTGATCGCGGCGAGATGCGCAAGCACCTCGTTCCCGCGGTCGGTGCCCGCCGCCACCACGGCCGTGGCCGCCGACGACTCGGCCAGCCCGGCGAGGGCCCGCGCCCAGCCCACCGGGGCGTAGCCGGCCAGCCGGTCCGGCTCGACCGCGTAGGCCGCGGTGACGCCGGCCGCGGCCAGCGCGTCCCGCGCGCGGGCGGCCACCGGGCCGAACATCACCGCGGCCAGGCTGTCCTGGCTGCTGGCGGCCAGTTCCCGGCTGAACGCCAGCGCCCGCAGCGACGCGTCGGCGACGCCGTCGCCGTCCCGCTCGACCAGGCAGAGCACGGTCACGGCAGCACCCCCAGCTCGTCGAGCAGCCGGACCAGGGCGGGCACCGCGTCGGCGCCGGTGCCGAGGACCTCGGCCCGCTTGGCCTCGCCGGGCGGCACCCGGAGCCGTTCCTTCACCAGTCGCCTCGCCGCTGTACTCCGGCTGGAACCGCTCGATCGACGGCCCGCTTCGCGCGCAGCCTGCCGGGCAGCGACGGGTACCGGGGCAGGTTGATGCCCTCCTTCACGCTGATCACGGCGGGCAGCGCCAGGTCGAAGGCCTCCTCGCCGCCCCGGTACTCACGACCGGCGCGGCCCGGCGGCCGCGGCATCGCCGGTCCAGCGAGACCTCCAGGTTCTTGATCCCGGTGACGCACGGCAGGCCGAGCGCATGCGCGACCCGCACCGGGACCTGGTAGTCGCCGGTATCCGCTGCCTCGTTCCCGAACAGCAGCAGGTCGTAGGGCCCGGCTCGCGGCTCGCGGCGCCGGCTCCGGACCGCGGCGGCGATCGCCGCCGCGGTCGCGATCGGGCCCCACTCCCGGCCGTCGGTCTCCAGCAGCACGCCGCGGCCGGCGCCCAGCGCCAGCATGTCCCGCAGCTGGTCGGCGGCCTCCGGCGGCCCGAGCGTCAGCACCGTCACGGTGCCGCCGAGCCGCTCGGCGAGCTGCACGCCCTCCTCGACCGCGCATTCCTCGTGCGGGCTGACCGTGAACCCGGACATCCGGGTGTCGACGTCCTGCCCGTCCGGGGTGACGATGACCATGCCGCCGACCATCGGGACCCGCTTGACGCAGACCAGGATCTCCATCACGGTCAGCTCCTGACCCGGGCGTTCTCCGGGTCGAACAGCGGAGTCGAGCCGGCCACCGCGACCGTCACCGGGTACTGCTCGGCCATGTACTCCACGGCGAGCCGGTTGCCCTCGCGGGCCTCGCCCGCGGGCAGGTACGCCATCAGCAGGTGCTTGCCGACCGACGGGCCGGACCCGGCGCTGGTCACGTAGGAATGCCGTCCCTTCGCGTCCACCAGCGGCTCCCCCGCCGCGGTCAGGACCGGCTCGCCGCCGAGCATGTAGCGCAGCTGCCCGGCTGCCGACCGGTGGTCGTCCACGGTCAGCGTGCACAGCACCGCGCACGGCGGCTCCGCCCGCTGCCGCAGGTAGGCGTCCTTGCCGGTGAACGCCTGCGGCTTCACCCGGGGCCGGGTCATCCCGGCCTCGACCAGGTTGTAGTCGGCCTCCAGCTCGGCGCCGTAGGCGCGGTAGCCCTTCTCCAGCCGCCCGGTCGTGCCGTACACGCCGATGCCGACCGGGACCAGGCCGTGCGGGCGGCCGGCCGCCCAGATCGCGTCCCACACCCGGGCGCCCTGCTCCATCGGGACGTACAGCTCCCAGCCGAGCTCGCCGACGTAGGAGATCCGCGACGCCAGCACGGTGACGCCGCCGATCTCGACCGGGCGGCAGGTGGCGAACGGGAACCCGGCGCTGGACAGGTCGGCCGCGGTGACCGGCTGCAGCACGGCCCGGGCCTGCGGCCCCCAGATCCCGAACGTCGCCCAGGCCGAGGTGAGATCGGAAAGCTGCGCCGAGCCGTCGGCGGGAAGATGGCCGCGGAGCCATTGCTTGTCCATCATCCCGGTGGCCGCGCCGGTCACCACCCGGAACCAGTCCTGGCCCAGCCGCATGATCGTCAGGTCGGCCCGGAAGCCGCCGTTGTCGTCCAGCAGCGAGGTGTAGACGACCCGCCCGGCCGGCACGTCCAGCTGGGCGACAGCGGCCGACTGGACCGCGGCCAGCGCGCCCGGCCCGGTGATGTCGAGCACCGCGAACGCGGACAGGTCAATCAGCCCGCAGGCATCCCGCATGGCCAGGTGCTCGGCGTTGATGATGGGCGACCACCAGCGCGATTCCCATTCAGCGGCGCGCTCCATGAGCCGGCTGTGGATACCGTTTCAGCAGATTTTCATTGGCCGCGTACCAGTTCGGGCGTTCCCATCCCGCGGTCTCGATGAACACCGCGCCCAGGTCGCGCTCGCGGTCGTAGGCCGGGCTGAGCCGCAGCGGCCGGCCGGATTCCCACTGCTCGGCCGGGTGCACGATCCCGTACATCTTGTTGAAGCCCTCGCGGGCCCGCGCGGTGACATGCGCGGTGGTGCGCTGGTGGTCGTGGAACCGGGAGATGTCCGCCTCGTGGATGTCGATCTCCGGGGTCTGGCCGGTCATCCACTCGGCCACCGCGCGGGCGATGCCGGGGCCTTCCTTGATCCAGCTCGCCGCCACCGACCACAGCCCGCTGACCTCGGGCGTCTCGCCGAGCGCCGGGTGGCCGTCCGGCGTCATCGAGATCAGCCCGTTGATCGCGTAGCGGATGCCGACCCGCTCGTCGCCGAGCAGTTCCGGCATCAGCTCCAGGGCCTGCATCAGCTGCGGGTCGAAGTCGTCCTGGGTGAACGGCATCTCGGTCGGCGACAGCACCGCCGCCTCGATGGACGGGATGTCGTCCGGGCCGACGATGATCGGCCGGTGCGCGTAGGAGCCGACCTCCATGTCGCCGCCGTGCTGCCGCTCGTACATGTTGGTGTCCACGTCGCGGACGATCGGGTACTCGATCTCGCCGGCCGTGCCGGCGAACAGCGGGACCGGCCCGACGCTGATCATCTGGTGCACGATCGGGGTCAGCGGGATCCGCGCGCCGGCCATCCGGGCGATCCGCGGGCTCCAGACGCCGCAGCAGATCGCGGCGACCGCGGTGTCGATGTCGCCCTTGGTGGTCCGGACGGCGGCGACCCGCCGGCCCGCCCGGCCGCCCGGCACGGTGTCGATGCCGAGCACCTCGGTGCCGGCCAGCACCTGCAGCGCGCCCGCCTGCTGCGCCTCCTCGCGCATCAGCGTCCCGGCCCGCAGCGAGTCGACCACGCCGACGGTGGGGAAGTACAGCCCGCCGAGTATCACCGACTCGTCCAGGTACGGCACCAGCTTGGCGACCTCGGCGGGCGACAGGTGCTGGGCGGGTATCCCCCAGGCCCTGGCGGCCGAGCCGCGGCGGCGCAGTTCCTCCATCCGCGCCGGCCGTGCGGGCGACCTCGATCCCGCCGCTCTCGGTGAACACGCCGAGCGCCTGGTACTGCTCGGTGCTGTCCCTGGTCAGCTCCATCATCATCTTCGAGTACTCGATCGGGAAGATGAAGTTCGAGGCATGGCCGGTCGACCCGCCCGGGTTGGGCATCGGGCCCTTGTCGACGAGCACGAGGTCGCGCCAGCCGAGCCTGGCCAGGTGGCAGGCCAGCCCGTTGCCGACGATCCCGGCGCCGATGATGACGGCGCTGGCCCGGGTGGGGATGTCATTCATGCTGCTTGTTCCCGCCGTTTCGTCTCGCTCCGCTGCCTTCGTGCCAGTCTGGCCCCGCCGCCCGGGATGCCGGGCGGCGGGGCCAGACGGCGCCCGCATCTATTGCAGCCTGCTCCTACTCGACCGGGATCTCCTTGTTGATCAGGCCGAGGTCGATTCCCTGCCGCTTGCGCACGATCCGCGCCACCACGTACACGACGATGGCCAGCACGTACATCGCGCCCATGAAGATCAGCGACGGGTGGAGGTTCACGTAGTAGTTGTCGTTCGTGAGCCACTCGTACAGGTTGAATCCCAGCAGCCCGATCGTGACCCAGCCTGCGACCGGGACGATCTGCACGCCGAAGAGCCTGATCTTGCTGGCCGGTGATGCCCGCCAGAGGTCCTTCTTCAGGAACGGCAGGAGCACCACCGCGATCGCGCTGAACAGGAACGTCACGGCGATCACCAGCGTCGCGTCGTAGGTGTACTTCACGAACGTCGCTGTTGTAGGCGTACACGGCGCTCAGGCCCACCGCCGGGAGCAGCATCAGGATCAGCGAGTAGACCGGGACCTTGCGCTTCTCCGACACCTCGGCCGCCCGGTCCGGCAGCACCCGGTCGAAGGCCGCCGCGAAGATGACCCGGGTCGAGGACAGGAACAGGGTGCCCACCCAGCCGAAGAACCACAGGCTCATCACCAGGATCAGGATGACCTGGAAGGCGGTGTTGTGCACCAGCCAGCCGGCGAACAGGACCGGGTACGGCCAGATGGGCAGGATCCCGCTGGCATCTGGAAGTTCAGCTGGTTGGAGTTCTGGTAGAAGGCCCAGCCCATGGTCTTGTCGATCAGCAGCAGGAAGAGCCACGGTCAGCGCGACGGTAATCCACAGGCCGCCGAACATGCCGGTGAGAACCCGCCTGAAGTCGCTCGCGCCGCGGATCTCGCCGTACAGCGTCGCGCCCCAGTTCGGCCACAGGATGAAGAACATCATCACCGGAACCAGGAGCATGGTCGGCCCCAGCGGGCCGAAGCCGAGGTGCGTCGGCGTGTAGCCGGGATCTTGGCCGCGGCCGCCTGGTGCCCCGTACGCGTTGTGCAGGCCGAAGAGCTTGTGCGTCTCCAGGTTGAACGAGTTGACGAAGCTCGCGTGCGAGTTGACCAGCAGCAGCACCACGATCGACGGCGAAGCCGACTAGCCCGCCGTAGAAGCACCACCGCTGGAACTTCGCGTAGCCCGCCATCCCGATGGACACCAGGACGCCGGCCAGCACGATGGTGATCAGCGAGACCAGGAAGATCCCGGTGTGCGTGCCGAACCAGGCCGCGCCACCGGTTGCGCCGGAGCCCGGCCACGTCCACTTCATGGTCGCCCACAGCGGCTCGAAGAACTGGACGGCGAGGATATTGCCGTAGATCGGCGCCCACAGCCAGAGGATGAACCACCACCCGGTGGCCGCCATCACGAAGCCGAGGCCGCTGCCGAGTATCCGGGTCTGCCAGACGTAGTCACCGCCGGCCCGCGGGATCGTCACGACGAGGCCTGCATACGCGATGACCAGGAACGATACCCAGACGCCCGAGATCAGCACGGACGTGATCAGCTGTCCCTTGGGGAATGCCGGGGCGGCGAAGGCGAACTCGTATATCGCCAGCGTGACGAAGTTGGTCGCCAGGCACGCGTAGATCATCGAGTCCCGGACCGACCAGCCCCGGACCAGTCCGGTCGCGTTGCGGAGGAATAGTGTCGGGGTCTCGCCGCCGACGGTTTCAGCCGCCATGCTCGCCTCCCAAGTGGTGATTTATCAGGATCAGATCGTAGCCCGCTCGTGCCCTGAGATCACTGAAGTCGGCCGTGCGAATCGCTGCGCCGGCCGCGCCGGCTAACCATTCACGCAGAGGTATTTGGTGACCTTGCCCTTCTTCGGGTTCAGCTCGAGCACGGCGCCCTGCAAGACGCCGTCGCCGTAGACGCTGCCGGGATTGATGGCGAATGTCCGGCCCATCCGCTTGATGCCGCGGCTCTCGTGAATATGGCCGTGCACCGAAAGCATCGGCTGGTGCGCCAGGATGGCGTCCCGCACGGCGGTGGAGCCGACCGCCTTCATCACCGCTCCCCCGTGCGTCGGCCGCAGCGTGTCGTCCAGCGCCGGCGCCTCGTCCAGGCCGCTGCCGTACGGCGGCGCGTGGAAGTTGAAGATCGCCCGCTCCATGTCAGGTATCTGGCTGGCCAAGGCGTCGATCTTGGCCGCGAGCTGCTCCTCCGGCGCCTCCCGGAAGGTGTTCCACGGGGTCGGGTTGGTCCAGCCCATCGAGACCAGGTGGAAGCCGTCCAGGTCGAGCATCTTGCCCTCGCCGAAGCTGACGCTGGGCGACGCCTCGATGATGTCGTCGATCTCCCAGATGTCGTCGTTGCCGCCGTTGAGTATGCACGGGATGTCGCTCTTGGCCAGTTTGCCGTCGGCCATGTCCATCCAGCGGTCGAGCGAGTGCGTCATCTCGGTGGTGAACCTGCGGTCGATCGCGCCCTCTTCGCTGCTCAGCGCGGTGAGCTCATCCGGCGTGACGATCGCAGGGTAGGACCCGGTGTTGCGGATCCGGGTCCTGACGTTGTCCAGCTCCTGCTGGGTTTCCATCCGCAGCGTCTCGCCGCGCAGCACCACCTGCCAGTGCCCGGTATGGGCCACGATCGGCACCATCACCTTGCCGGTGACATCACCGCCCAGCACCACGATGTCGGCCTTGTAGAACGCGGCGGCGTTCAGGAACTTCCGCCAGCAGATCTCCGAGCCGTGAATATCGGTGGCGAAAAAGACCTTCATGCGACAACCACGCCCTTTACCGCGCTCCCTGTGCAACGGTGTAGCACCCGCCGCAACCGGGCGTCAAGCATATGTACCAGCCGAAACCGTCCTGAGACGGCCACCGGGGCTGCCGCGCGGGCACCGCCGCCGGCTAGTGTCAGGCGACTTCTTCTGGCAGCTCGTACCAGCGCACGCGGTCGCCGATATTTGCCCGCAGCTTCCACTTGACTCCCTTGGGAGCCGACTGGGCGATCTCCAGCAGCCGCTGGCTCTGCGCCACCGGGTCGAACGGCGGCCTCGGCGGCGCGATGTCCGGCTTCTCCGCGACCAGGCCGGGCAGCTTGGCCAGGTTGATGGTCACCGTCCGCCACCACCCCCAGTCCGCGCCGAGCAGCTTGGCGAACCGGTCGGTGTCGATGGCCGGGCCGCCGCCCGCCAGGCCGCCGCCCGCCGGGCCGCCCACCGGGATCGCGCCGAGCACCTGCAGGATGTCCCTGACGTCCTTCTCGTTCAGCTCGACGATCTGCAGCTTGGACAGCAGGATGTCGATCACGTCCACGGTCAGCGGCAGCCGGCCGAACGACGGCCGGAAGTCGAGCGTGTGGCACATGGTCAGCCGGTCCACCATCACGTCGATCGGCCGGCCCGACGGCGCGGTGAAGTACATCTGCCGGTCGCCGTTCAGGTTGTTGAACCTGCGGTCGCCCGTGCAGCCGCTGCGCTCCAGGTAAGCCGTGACGTCCTTGCGCCCCTTGGACATGCAGGCGAAGTCGATGTCCTGATCCCGGCGCAGCCGCGGCGGGAAATCCGGGCAGATGACGCGGACCGCCAGCCCGCCGAGCAGCTTCAGGCCGAGCCCGGCGGCCGCGGCGCCGCGGGCGAGCGTCAGCGCCTCGGGCAGCGGGTCGTGCTGGTCACCTGGCTGCAGGGTGCCTGTATCCGGAGTGCCCACGACAGGCACAATATCGCTCGATGCGGGCAAGGGCGCCGTTGCCGCCAGGTAACAGTTGACGACCGAACGCCGGGATGGTCATCCTGGTTGCGTGACCGAGCACGACGTTGCTGCCGGCGCAACTTACCAGTCGGCGGAGCGGGCCCTCGCCCTGCTCACCACCTTCGACGAATCCCGGGCCGAGATCGGCGTCACGGAGATGGCCGAGTCGCTCGGGGTGCACAAGTCGACCGCGTCGCGGCTGGCCGCCGCGCTGGAGCGGGCCGGCTTCCTGAGCCGGGCCGGCAAGCGCTACCGGCTCGGCGCCGAGCTGATCAGGCTCGGCACGCTAGCGCTCCGCAGCTTCGATGTCGTCGCCAGCATGCAGCCGGCGATGGAGCGGCTTTCCCGGCAGACCGGCGAGACGGTCAACCTCGCCGTGCCGGACGGCGCCGACATCCTGAACGTGGCCGAGTGCCGAGCACGTACATCCTCAGCTGCTCGGGCGGCTGGACCGGCCGCCGGACCAAGCCGCATGCCGTCGCCAACGGCAAGGTGCTGCTCGCCTACGCGGCCATCGAGGTCCCGCGCCAGCTTGACCGGTATACCGAGCGCACGATCACCACGCAGGCCGCGCTGCAGGACGAGCTGGCCGCGGTCCGCCGCAACGGCTACGCGACCGCGACCGCCGAGCTGGAGGACGAGCTTGTCGCCGTCGCGGCGCCGGTGTTCGACGGGACGGGCGCGTGCGTGGCCGCGCTGTCCGTCTCCGGCCCCGCTTACCGGATGCCGCCGGAGCGCCTGGCCGAGCTGGGCAAGCTCTGCGCGGAATCAGGCTGAAAGGCAGCGAACCCGATGCCTGAGCACCTGCTGTACATCGACGGGGCGTGGCGCGACGGCGGTGCCAGCCCGGCGGCAGCGGTCAGCCCGGCCACCGGCGAGACGTTCGCCTCGGTGGCCACCGGCACCCCGGCCGACGTGACGATGCCGTCGCGGCCGCCCGGGCCGCCTGGCCGGACTGGGCCGCCGCCTCGCCGTTCGACCGGGCCGCCTGGTTCGAGAAGATCATCGACCGGCATCCGGGAACGTCGCGACGAGCTGGCCAGGGTGCTGACCCAGGACCAGGGCAAGCCGCTGGCCGCCGAGGCCTACGACGAGGTCGACGAGCTTGCCGAGTACTTCCGGATGGCCGCCGAGGATGCCAAGCGCCACGAGGGCGGGCTGCCCGCGTCCACGTCCGCCGGGCGGCGGATCCTCGCCACCCGGGTACCGCTCGGCGTCATCGCCGTGATCAGCCCGTGGAACTGGCCCTACACGATGGGCGCCGAGCTGTTCGGCCCGGCCATGGCGGCGGGTAACACCGTCGTCTGGGTCCCGGCCCCGACCACCTCCGCCTGCTGCGCGGTGCTCGCCGACGTGCTGGCCGGGGCCGGCCTGCCGCCCGGCGTGTTCAACTTCGTGCCCGGGCCCGGGGCCGGTCGTCGGCGACGCCCTCGCCGGGCACCCGGGGATCGCCGGCGTCGGCTTCGTCGGCTCGGTCGAGACCGGCGGCCTGGTCGCCGCCCGGGCGGCCGGCAAGGCGCAGCTGCTCGAACTCGGCGGCAACGGCCCGATGGTGGTGCTGGCGGACGCCGACCTTGAGCTGGCCGCCGAGGCCGCGCTGGAAGCCGCCTACCTCTGCGCCGGGCAGAGCTGCACGGCCGGAGAGCGGTTCCTGGTGCACGCGGCGGTCCGGGCCGAGTTCGTCGAGCGGGTGGTGGCGGCGACCAAGGAGCGCGTCCGGCTCGGCGACCCGTTCCAGCCGGAGACCACGATGGGGCCGCTGAACAACGAGGCCACCGCGGCGAAGTTCGACCGGCACATCGCCGGCGCGGTGGCCGGCGGCGCCCGGGTGTGCTGCGGAGGCCGCCGGGCGGCCGGGTTCCCGACCGCGCTTGTACGCCGAGCCGACCGTGCTCGACGGCGTCACGCCGGGGATGGCGATCGAGCGGGAGGAGACTTTCGGGCCGGTGGTGCCGGTGGTCGAGGTGGCATCGGCCGCTCAGGCGCTGGAGCTGACCAACGCCTCGCCGTACGGCCTGACCGCCGCGGTCTTCACCGCGGACCTGGAGCGCGGACTGGCCTTCGCCGAGCAGGCCAGGGCCGGCTGGGTGAACATCAACGCCTCGACCAACCTGTGGGAGTCGCACCTGCCGTTCGGCGGCCGGTCCGGCAGCATCAGCGGCCGCGGCCGGGTCGGCGGGCGCTATCCGATGGACACCTTCACCGAGCCCAAGACGGTGGTCTACCCGGCACCCCGATATGGCAACGACGCCAGATAAGGCAGAAAAGGTGGCGAGAATCCCATGGCCATGCCAAGCGCGCTCCAGATCGCCCGGCAGGCCGCGCTCAAGCCGGTCGCCGACATCGCCGCGGAGATCGGCATACCGCCCTGGCTGATCCAGCCGTACGGCGAGCACGTCGCCAAGATCGACCTCGCCGCCATCGAGGCGCTGGCTGGCCGCCCGAAGGCCAAATACGTGGTCGTCACCGCGGTCACCCCCACCCCGCTCGGCGAGGGCAAGACCACCACGACGGTTGGCCTCGGCCAGGCCATGCACGTTATCGGCAAGCGCGCGACGATCGCCATCCGGCAGGCGTCGATGGGGCCGACCTTCGGGATCAAGGGCGGCGCGGCCGGCGGCGGCTACAGCCAGGCGGTCCCGTTCGAGGCGCTGAACCTGCACCTGACCGGCGACATGCACGCCGTCACCGCCGCGCACAACATGCTGTCCGCGATGCTCGACAACCACCTGCACCAGGGCAACGCGCTCGGCCTTGACCTGCGCAACATCACCTGGCGCCGGGTACTTGACGTGAACGACCGGTCGCTGCGCAACATCGTGACCGGGCTCGGCTCGGCGCAGGACGGCCTGGCCAGGCAGACCGGCTTCGACATCACGGCCGCCTCGGAGGCGATGGCGGTCCTCGCCCTGTCGGTATCGCTGCGGGACATGCGGGAGCGGCTGGGCCGGATCGTGGTCGGCTACACCCAGGGCGGCGAGCCGGTCACCGCCGAGCAGCTCAAGGCGGCGGGCGCGATGACCGTGATCATGCGGGACGCGATCAAGCCGAACCTGCTGCAGACCCTGGAGAACACCCCGGTGCCTGTGCATGCCGGCCCGTTCGGGAACATCGCGCACGGCAACTCGTCCGTGGTGGCCGACCTGGTCGGCATCCACGCCGGCGACTACCTGATCACCGAGGCCGGGTTCGGCGCGGACATGGGCGCGGAGCGCTTCTTCAACATCAAGTGCCGGGTGTCCGGGCTGGTCCCCGATGCCGCGGTCGTGGTCAGCCACCGTGCGGGCGCTGAAGGCGCACTCCGGCAGGCACCGCATCGTGGCCGGGCCGCCCGCTGCCGCCCGCGCTGCTCGCGGAGAACCCGGACGAGGTGCACATCGGCGGCGCGAACCTGCGCAAGCAGCTGGAGAACGTCCGGCTGCACGGCGTCACCCCGGTGGTGGCCATCAACGCGATGCCCGGCGATTTCCCTTCCGAGCACGAGGCGATCATGCAGATCGCGGCGTCGATGGGCATCCGGTCGGCCGTGTGCACGAACTTCACCGACGGCGGCCGTGGTGCCGCGCAGCTCGCCGAGGCGGTCGCCGAGGCCGCCGGGGAGCCGGGGAGTTTCCGGTTCCTGTACAAGGCGGATGCGCCGCTGCGGGAGAAGATCGAGACGATCGCCGGCCGCGTGTACGGCGCGGACGGCGTGGACTACTCGCCGGCCGCGGCCAGGCAGCTTGACAGTTACGAGCGCAATGGCTTCGGCGGGCTGCCGGTCTGCATCGCCAAGACGCCGCTGTCGCTGTCCGCGGATCCGGCGCTGAAGGGCGCGCCGGACGGGTGGCGGCTGCCGGTCCGCGAGGTGCGCGCGTCGGTCGGCGCCGGGTTCATCTACCCGATCTGCGGAGAGATGCGGACCATGCCGGGGCTGGCGTCGAACTCGGCCGCCGAGCGGATCGACATCGACGAGAACGGCGACGTCGTCGGCCTGTCGTGACAGCCTGGACGGCATGACGCACGATGGCCTGACGCTGCCCGGCCTGCCCGGGCCCGGCTACCTCGACCTGTCGCTCGGTGACTTCCTCGGCGCGCTGGCCGGTCCCGCGCCCGCACCCGGCGGCGGCGCGGCGGCGGCGCTGTCGGTCGCGCTCGGGGCCAGCCTGGCCGTGATGGCCGCGCGGCTGTCCGCCCGGCGGCTCGGCGATGCCGCGGCCAGCCAGCTGATCACCGAGGGAGAACGGATCGGCCACGCGGCCGCTTCGCTCATCCAGGCCGATGGCGAGGCTTACGGCCGGGTGATCTCCGCGATGCGGGCCCCGGCGGGCGATGATCCGGCCGTCCGCGAGCGAGCCGTGGCGGCTGCGCTTGTCGGCTGCCGCCGACGTGCCGGTGCAGATCGCCGGGCTAGCCGCCGAGGCGGCCGCGCTGGCCGCGCGGCTGGCTGCCGACGGCAGCCCGGCGCTGCGCGGCGACGCCGTCTCCGCCGCGCTGCTGGCGGAGGCCGGAGCCCGGTCGGCGGCGATGCTGGTCGGGATCAACCTGGCGGCAGCCCCGGGCGACGAGCGGCATGCCCGCGCCGAGTCGCTGCTCGCCGACGCTGCCCGGTCAGCCCGGTCAGCCCAGGCGGCCGCGCCCGCGCCGGCCTGACTCCGGGATCACCCGGCGGCGCCTGCGATCAGCCGCAGCTCCGCCCGGCCGCCCGGCATTTCCCGCGGTCACGTTTCCCGGCTGGCTTGCCTAACCTCGGGCTTTCGCCTGAGTGTGGCCTAGCTTGATCGTTTAAACAGAAAAAGTGCCTTTGGCCTGGGAGAATAGGGCTTGTCGAAGGACCTGTCCGCCACCAGCCGAAGGCACTTTTCACGTGAAGAATACCGCTGCTCACCCGAAGGTCATTGTGTCCGCTGACGGGACGGGAATCGTGTCCCAGGCAGGCGCGGTGCTGCTGACCGGGACACTGCGGGCCACTGGCCTGGACGCGGGCCTTACTGCCGGGCTGGGACGGTGGCGGCCGGGCCGGGCGGTGCATGACCCGGGGAAGATCATCGCGGACCTGGCGGTGGCGCTGGCGCTGGGCGGTGACTGCCTGGCCGATATCGCGGCGCTCCGCGCCGAGCCCAGCCTGTTCGGGCCGGTGGCCTCCGACCCGGTGGTCTCCCGGCTCGTGACCAGCCTGGCCACGGAGGCGCCGCGAGCGCTGGCGGCGATCCGGCGGGCGCGGGCCGCCGCCCGGGAACGGGCCTGGGCACTCGCCGGGGACGCCGCACCCGGCGCGGACGGCAAGCTGATCACAGTCGATATCGACGCCACGATCGTGACGTCGTGCTCAGAGAAAGACCAGGCCACGCCGACTTGGAAGAAGACCTTCGGCTTCCACCCGCTGACGGTGTTCGCCGACCACGGCGCCGAAGGCTCCGGCGAGCCGCTGACCTTCCTGTTGCGGCCCGGGAACGCCGGCTCGAACACCGCCAGTGAGCACATCGACGCCACGCAGCTGGCCCTGGCGCAGCTGCCCCGCGGCCTGCGCCGCCAGGTCCTGATCCGCGCCGATTCCGGCGGCGGCACCCAGGACTTCCTCAAATGGCTGGCCAAGCCAGGGCGGCGGCTGGCTTATTCCGTCGGGTTCACCATCACCGAGGACATCCAGGAAGCCATCCTTGCCATCCCCGCAGACGGATGGACGCCCGCCTATGACGCTGACCGCCAGGTCCGCCCCGGCGCCTGGGTCGCCGAGATCACCGGGATGCTGAACCTGTCCGCATGGCCGAAGGGGATACGGGTCATCGTCCGCAAGGAACGCCCCCACCCCGGCGCGCAACTGCGGTTCACCGACATCGATGGCCACCGGTTCACCTGCCTCGCCACCAGCACGAAAGGCGGCCAGCTCGCCGACCTGGAACTACGCCACAGGCGGCGGGCAAGATGCGAGGACCGCATCCGCTGCGCAAAAGACACCGGCCTGCGCAACCTGCCCCTCCACGGCTACGCCCAGAACAAGATCTGGTGCGAGATCGTGGCGCTCGCCTGCGAACTCCTCGCCTGGACCCAGATGCTCGCCCTCACCGGGGCCGCCCGCCGGTGGGAACCAAGGCGGCTCCGGCTGCGGATCTTCTCCGCCGCCGGGCGCATCGTCCGCGGCGGGCGGCGCCTGCGGCTCCGCCTCGCCGCTCAATGGCCCTGGGCCCGCGACATCACCGCCGGAATCGCACGGCTCCAGGCCCTCGAACCCGGCTGACCAGCCGAAACCATCCCAGCGACCAGAAAGGACACCCGCGGGCCCGTGGAACCCCGCACACCCGGCGCGACAGCCGGGCCGAAACGCTGACCGGCCACCGGAAAACGGTCCCGGGCCCCAGCCTCAGGCCACCAATCCAAGATCACGAAAGATCGAGGCTAACGCTGCTGCGCATCTGCACATTAAGTCCTTCAAGCGCTGATTCTTCACAATAAGCCGTACCTTCGGCACTCCCGATCGGGACCTAGGGCCCTGCCGGCGCATAAGGCCGGAGCGCATGCTGCAGAAAACAAGACCGGATCGGCAAGGAGAACACCCAAGGAGAACATCATGGCAATCATCGACCAGCACCTCGACACCGTGGCAGGCAGGCAGGCCCCTGTCCCGATTCCGCCGGCCGCCGGCCCGGCAGCCTGGGCGAATGCGGCTCCGCTCGGCCTGGCCGCGTTCGCCGTAACCACCTTCATTCTCAGCATGATCAACATCGGCGCCGTCAGCATCGGAGTCGAGCCGGTGGCCTTTGCCGTCGCCTTCATGTACGGCGGGCTGGCCCAGCTGATTGCCGGGGTGATCTGCCTCCGCAATGGGAACACGTTCACCGGCGTGCTGTTCAGCACTTTCGGCGCGTTCTGGCTGTCGTTCTACGCGCTCGCTGAATTCTTCCTGAAGTCAGTGCCGCCGGCCGAGGTCGGCCATGCGCTCGGCATGTTCCTGTTCGCGTTCAGCTTCCCCACCCTGATGCTGCTGCTCGCGTCGTTCCGCACCAACATCGTGGTGGTCGTGGCAATCGCGGACCTGCTGGCCACCCTGGTGCTGCTCGGTGCCGGGTACTTCTGGGCGGTGTCCTGGATGCACACGACCGGCGGATGGCTCGGCCTGGTGGCCGGGGCACTCGCCCTGTACCTGGCGCTCGCTGAGACGTGCGAATTCACCTACGGCCGCGCGGTGCTGCCGGTCGGCCCCCTCGCGAAGAGGTAGCCAGCGGCAAAGCGCCCGCATGAGGCCTGGCTCGCCGAAGCCAGGTCTCATGCGTTTCTTGTGCGCGGCGGACGGCAGCCGGGCGCGCCGCGCCACCGGTACCAGCCGGCTCGGGCAACTATCCGGGCTGTCGGTGGTCCCTGCTAGAAATGGGGCCATGACCAGAGGAGCCATCCAGGCGGGCGTCATCCTGCCCGGCGGCCAGGCCGGCCAGCAGCTTGAGCAGGCGGTGCTGGCCGAGCAGGCCGGCTGGGACGGCGTGTTCGTATGGGAGGCGGCCTACGGGGTCGACGCGTGGGCCCTGCTGGCCGCGATCGCCGCCCGGACGTCGCGGATCCGGCTCGGCACGCTGCTCACCCCGCTGCCGTGGCGGCGGCCGTGGAAGGTGGCCAGCCAGGTGGTGACGCTTGACCAGCTGTCCGGCGGCCGGGCCATCCTGACGGTGGGGCTCGGCGCGCTGACCACTGACCTGCCGCTGACCGGGGAAGTCACGGACCTGCACGGCCGGGCCGAGCGCCTCGACGAGGGCATCGACCTGATCCGCGGGCTATGGGAAGGCCGGCCGGGTTATCACGGCCGCCATTTTGACTACGAGTCCGAGCGTGACGACCTTGTCCAGGTCGGGCGGCCAGTCCAGGAGCGCATCCCGATCTGGGTCGTGGCCGCCTGGCCGCGGCCCAAGTCCATGCGGCGGGTCCTGCGCTGCGACGGCGTGGTGCCGGAATATCATCTCGACGGCCGCGAAGCCGGGCCGGAAGATACCCGGTCAATGCGGGGATGGCTGGCGCAGCACGGCGCCAGGGCCGATCTCGACGTGATCGCCGAAGGCGAGACCCCGGGGGATGACCCGGCGGCCGGATCGGCGTTGGTCACCCCGTGGGCCGAGGCGGGCTGCACCTGGTGGCTGGAGTCCCGGTGGGAGATGCCGCACAATTCGCCGGAGCGGATGAGCGAGATACGGCAACGGATCGCGGCCGGCCCGCCCGGCTGTCACGAGGTCCTAGCATGGGCCTAGCGGCCGCCCGCGACCTGGTGCCTGCGCAGCTCGCGCATGACCCGGCGGCGCTCGGCGCCGTCCAGCTTGTCGATGTAAAGCTCGCCGTGCAGGTGATCGGTCTCGTGCTGCAGGCAGCGGGCCAGCTCGCCGGTCCCGGAGACCGTGACCGGCCGCTGCTGCAGGTCGACGCCCTCGGCCACGGCGTACCAGGCGCGAGCCCGGTCCGCGTAGACGCCAGGGATGGACAGGCAGGCTTCCGGACCCTCGACGCTGCCGGCCGCCTCGACGATCCTCGGGTTGATCAGGTAGCCGAGCTGGCCGTCCACGTTGTAGGAGAACGCGGCCAGGCTGACGCCGATCTGGCTGGCGGCGAGCCCGGCCCGGCCCGGTTCCTGAACGGTGTCGAGCAGGTCGGCGATGAGCTGGGCCAGCGCCTCGTCGAACCGGGTTGCCTGCTCGCACGGCGTGCGCAGCACCGGGTCGCCGATCAGCCGCAGCGGCCGGGCCGTCATGCCGCGCCCGGACCGCAGGTCACGCCGCTCGTCATGTCGTGCTCCGGTACCCGCCATCGGCGGCGAGTTGTTTCCTGGCGATGTGCGCCTCGCCGCTCTTCCGGTACCTCGTCTCGGGCAGGCTGGGCACCTCAATAGGTTAGAGCAGCCCGCGCAGGCCGCCCGGCTGGCGCAGGCACGATGGGAGGGCCCGTGGATCAGCTCAGCCTCGGCGTCGTATCGCGGTCGCGCAAGGAGCACGAGCGCAGGCTCGCGATCCACCCGCTGCACGTCGGGCGGATCGAGGCCGGCTTGCGCGGATCGCATCTACCTCGAGCATGGCTACGGCGAGCATTTCGGCGTGCCGGACGAGCAGCTTGCGCCGCTGGTGGCCGGCCTGCGCCCCCGGGACGAGCTGCTGGCAGGCTGCGATGTCATCCTGCTGCCCAAGCCGCAGGCCGAGGACCTGGCCGGCCTGCGCGAAGGGCAGGTCCTGTGGGGCTGGCCGCACTGCGTGCAGGACGCGGAGATCACCCAGCTGAGCATCGACCGGCGGCTGACGCTGATCGCGTTCGAGGCGATGAATCACTGGGCCGCGGACGGCTCGTTCAGCCTGCACGTCTTCCACAAGAACAACGAGCTGGCCGGCTACTGCTCGGTCCTGCACGCCATGCAGCTGATCGGGCTGACCGGCGAGTACGGCCGCCGGCTGCGGGCCGCAGTGATCAGCTTCGGGTCCACCGGCCGGGGGGCGGTGACCGCGCTGGCCGCGCACGGCGTGACCGACGTGGACATCCTGACGCACCGGGACATCACCGCGGTCGCCTCGCCGATCCACTCGGCGCGCATGGTGCACTTCGAGCGGGACGCCGGCGACCAGGCCCGCTGCCATGCGCTGGTCGACGGCAGCCGGGTGCCGCTGGCGGCCTTCCTGGCCGGGCACGACATCGTGGTCAACTGCGTGCTGCAGGACACCGACGCGCCGCTGATGTTCGTCACCGGCGGAGAACTCGGCTCGTTCGCGGCCGGCACCCTGATCGTCGACGTGTCCTGCGACGAGGGCATGGGCTTCAGCTGGGCGCGCCCCACGTCCTTCGCCGAGCCGATGCTCGAGGTCGGCGGCAACGTGCATTACTACGCCGTGGACCACAGCCCGTCGTACCTGTGGGACTCGGCGACCTGGGAGATAAGCGAGGCCCTGGCGCCGCACCTGCGCACGGTGCTGGGCGGCCCGGCGGCCTGGGACTCGGGCGCGACCATCCGGCGGGCCATCGAGATCCGCGCCGGGTTCATCCAGAACCCGCGGATCCTGTCATTCCAGCATCGCGCGCCGGACTACCCGCACCCGCTGATTACCTGAAATGTGGACAGGGTCGGGTCCGCGGCGTAGGCGATGCGGCCGCCGTCGGCGTGCACCTCGCGCAGCGCGTCGAGCGCCTCGGCGGTGATCAGCTCGCCGGGGGCGAGCACCGGGACGCCGGGCGGATACGGCGCGATCAGCTCCGCGCTGACCCGGCCGACGGCCTGGCTGGCCGTCACTGTCTCGTTCGCCGCGAAGAACGCCTCCCGCGGCGCGAGCACCGTCTCCGGCTCGACGGTCCAGGCCGCGGCGGCCACCGGGGCGCGCGGGCGGCCGCGGTGCCGCTCGACCGACGCGATCAGCGTCTCGGTGAACGCCCCGACGGTGTCGAAGTCATCGGCCAGCGTCACGATCGGGATGACGGTGTCGCGGTCGGCCATCTCGACCGGCATCCCGGCGGCGATCAGGTCCGCCTCGATCGCGTAGCCGTGCGCGCCGGTACCGGCCAGCAGCACGACCAGCTTCGCCGGCTCGACGCCCGGCCCGTCCAGGACGTCGAGGCCCGGCACCTCGCGCAGCCGCTGCCGGGCGGCGGCCACGCAGGCCAGCAGCCGTCCGCAGAGTTCCTTGCCGTCCCTGGCCAGCAGCGCCCTGGCGGCGTCGATGCTGGCCGGGATCGAGCCGGTCGGGCTGGTCGTGTGGGTGGCCTCGAAGGCACGGTCAAGCCGGGCCCGGTCCAGCCGCTCCGTCCGGGCGAACACCAGCGCGCCCTGGCTGTAGGCGGGCAGCGCCTTGTGCGCGCTTGTCACCATCGCATCCGCGCCTGCGGCGAGCGCATGCGGCGGCAGGTCGGGGTGGAAGCCCAGGTGCGCGGCCCAGGCGGCGTCCACGATGAGCGGGACGCCGGCCTCGTGCGCGGCGGCGGCGTGCCCGGCCAGGTCACCGATCGTGCCGACGTAGGACGGGTCGCCGAGGAACACGCCGCAGGCGTCCGGGTGCGCGGCCAGCGCGGCCCGCACGGTCGCTGACGGCGACCGCGCCGGGCAGCCCGGATGCCGGGTCCACCTCCGGCCGGACCCAGACCGGGCGCAGCCCGGCCAGCACCAGGCCGAGCAGCAGGGACCGGTGCAGGGTCCGGGTGACGACCGCGTAACTCCCCGGTCTTCCCGCGGCCAGCGCCAGCGCCTGGTTACCGTGCGTGGAGCCGCCGACCGAGAACCGGCACCAGTCCGCACCCCACAGCCGGGCGGCCCGTGCCTCGGCATCGGCCAGCACGGTGTCTGCCTGCTTGATCGGGGCGACGCCGCCGTACAGCGGCGCGTCGCCCGCCACCACGGTGCCGACGAGATCATGGCGCTGCTTGTGCCCGGGGACGCTCATCGGCGTAAGCTCGCCGGCCGCCGCCTGCCCGGTGAACCGCAGCCAGCCGTCCAGCAGTGGCGCGTCGCCGCGCAGCCCGCGCGGATCGCGCCGGTCAGCCGGACCAGGTGCCGCGGTATCAGCCATCCGCCCAGTCTGCATGATCAAGCCAGCGGCGCTGCATGCTAGGGGGAAGGCTGGCTCAGGAAAGGCAGGTTCGGGTGCGGATCTACATCAGCGCGGACATGGAGGGAATCACCGGGCTCGTGGACGCGCACGACGTCCAGCCCGGCGGCCGGGACTACGAGCACGGCCGGCTGATGATGACCGAGGACGTCAACGCCGCCGTCCGCGGCGCGCTGGCGGGCGGCGCCACCAGCGTGACGGTCAACGACGCGCACGGCCCGATGCGGAACCTGCTGCCGGACCTGCTGCACCCGGTGGCCGCGCTGGTCCGCGGCCGCCCGAAGCCGATGGGCATGCTGGAGGGCCTCAGCGGCGAGTTCGACGGGGCGGTGTGCATCGGGTACCACGCCAGGGCCGGCGCGCTCGGCGTGCTCAGCCACAGCTTCATGGGCCACGAGATCGAGGACATCTGGCTGGATGACCGGCCGGCCGGCGAGATCGGCCTGGTGCATGCCACCGCGGCCGCGCTCGGCGCCCCGGTGATCGCGCTGTCCGGGGACGACGCCGCCTGCGCCGAGATGCGCCAGTGGGATCCGGCCGTCGCGACGGTCGCGGTCAAGCAGGCACGGGACCGGTTCGCGGCCGAGCTGAGCCCGGTCACCCAGGCCAGGGAGGCGATTGAGCGGGTGGTCGCGGCCGGGGTCGGCGGCGGCGCGCCCGCCCGCGACGCCGCTGACCCGGTGACCCTGGCCATCCGCTGGCAGTCGGCGTCGGTGCCGTCAGTGCTGGCCGGCATCCCCGGGGTGACCCTGACCGACAGCCGCACGGCACAGGTCACCGGCTCGATGCCGGACCTGTTCCGGCTGCTCAGCGTCTTCCTCAGCGTGGCGGCCGCGCTGACCAGCCAGCCGCCCTACTGCTGAGCCTGGCCGGGCTGCTGGCGCCCGGCCAGCCGCTGATCATCCGGCCGGCCAGGGTCGTGCCGGTAGAACTCGGCGGCCGAGGGCGGCAGCGGGGCGTTGCCGAGGATCAGGTCGGCGGATTTCTCCGCGATCATCATCACCGGGGCGTAGATGTTGCCGTTGGTGACGTACGGCATCACCGAGGCGTCCACCACCCGGAGGCCGTCCAGGCCGTGCACGCGCATGGTGGACGGATCGACGACGGACGCCGCGCCGGTCCCCATCGCGCAGGTGCACGACGGGTGCAGCGCCGTCTCCCCGTCGCGGGCGACCCAGTCGAGCACCTGCTGGTCGGTGACGACGTCCGGCCCCGGTGACAACTCGCCGGCGTTGTACGGGGCGAAGGCAGGCTGGTTCAGGATCCGGCGGGTGATGGCGATCGCCTCGACCCATTCCCGGCGGTCCGTGGGGGTGGACAGGTAGTTGAACCGCAGCGCCGGGTGCACCGCCGGATCCCGGGAGGTGATCTTGACCGAGCCGCGTGAGTCCGAGTACATCGGGCCGATGTGCACCTGGTACCCGTGCCCGCCGGCCGGCGCCGAGCCGTCGTAGCGGATGGCGATCGGCAGGAAGTGGAACATCAGGTTCGGGTAGCCGACCTCGTCGTTGCTGCGCAGGAAGCCGCCGCCCTCGAAGTGGTTGGTCGCGCCCGGCCCGCTGCGCAGGAAAAGCCATTGAGCGCCGACCACGGGCCGGTTGCGCCATTTCAGCGCCGGGGCGACCGAGACCGGGAGCTTGGACCCGAACTGCACGTAGACCTCCAGGTGATCCTGCAGGTTCTCGCCGACGCCCGGCAGGTCAGCCACCACGTCGATGCCGAGCGAAGCCAGGTGATCCGCGCTGCCGACCCCGGACAGCTGCAGCAACTGCGGCGAGTTGATCGAGCCGCCGGACAGGATGATCTCCCGGCCCCTGACCCGGCGGGCAGCGCTCTTGCCGTGGCTGAATTCCACGCCGAAGGCTCGTTTTCCGGTAAAGAGAATTTTCGTCACGAACGCCCGGGTGCAGACGTCCAGGTTCGGGCGGCGCAGCACCGGGTGCAAGTACGCCCCGGCGGCGCTGAGCCTGCGGCCGCGGTGCACGTTGCGGTCGAACGCCGCGAAGCCCTCCTGCCGGTAGCCGTTCACGTCGTCGGTGAGCGGGTACCCGGCCTGCTGCACGGCCTGGAAGAACGCGCCGAACAGCGGGTTGGTGGCTGGCCCGCGTTCCAGCACCAGCGGCCCGTCGGTGCCGCGGAACTCGTCGCCGCCAGCCAGGCAGTTCTCCATCCGCTTGAAGTACGGCAGGCAGTGCGCGTAGTCCCAGGCGGCCATCCCGGGGTCGGCCGCCCAGCGCTGGTAGTCCATCGGGTTGCCGCGCTGGAAGATCATCCCGTTGATGCTGCTCGAGCCGCCGAGCACCTTGCCGCGGGCGTGGTAGATCCGGCGGCCGCCCATGTGCGGCTCCGGCTCGCTTTCGTACCGCCAGTCATAGAACCGGTTGCCGATCGGGATGGTCAGCGCCGCGGGCATGTGGATGAACACGTCCCAGCGGTAGTCGGGCAGCCGGCTTCCAGCACGAGCACGCGGCTGGCCGGGTCGGCGGACAGCCGGTTCGCCAGCGCGCAGCCCGCCGAGCCGCCGCCGACGATGATGAAGTCGTAGTTGTCGCGCCGCCGCTGCGCTCTCCCGGTGCCCCGCTCAGGTCCCATTTCGGGATGTTATATCGGCGCCGACGGCAACCGGGGAGTTACGCCGCCGCTGCCGGGCCGCGGCCGGCTCGCCCGGCAGGCCCGGGGCGAGTGCAAGCCCGGCGACCGGCAGGTCGCACCAGACGGCCTTGCCCCGTGCTGCCGGGCGGCACCCCCACCGCCTGCTGAGCATGCTGACTACTTGCAGCCCGCGGCCGCTCTCGGCGCCGGCATCGGCATGGCCGGACGACACCGGGAGCGAGCCGCAGGCAGCATCGGTGACCTCGATGCGCAACATGTCGCCGGTATCCGCGATGGCGACCTCGATCCGGCCCGGGTCCTGACGGCCGCTTTCGGTCGCCGCGGCAGCGGACGCCCGGACCGCGTTGGTGACCAGCTCGGAGACCACGAGCATGGCGGTATCGACCAGCTCGGCCGGGTAAGTCCGGGCCAGCTGGCCGGCCACCCACCGCCGGGCGACGCCGGCCGCGGCCGGCACGGCGGCGAACTCGATGCGGCCGGGCAGCAGCTCGGGGCCCGGCAGGGAGATGGCCGCTCCTGAACCGCCGTGGCCAACCAAGGTGCACCAATCGTTTGCATTTTGGCTCGCTGTAACTGCAGCGACGCGCTAATGTCATCGTGATGGGCTTAGCCTCAAAGAGGGCAAAGGTGTCAGATCCTCCCTGTCAGTCAGGGAGAAATCGTAGGATAGTGACATCTGATGGGGAAACCACGCAGCCTGCGGCAGGCGCAATCGATGCTTGCCGGCCAGCTGCGCGCGCAGGGCCTAGCCTGGGCCGAGGTCGCCGCGGAGTTCCGCGCCGCCTACCGGGTGAATGCGCGGGTAGCCCTCCGCCAGGCACACGGCTGGAGCCAGCCGCAGGCGGCTGCCCGGTGGAACGCGCGCTGGCCGGCTGATCCGAAGACATTCAAGAACTTCTCTTACTGGGAGCTGTGGCCGGGCGGCACCGGCCATGCCCCGTCGCTGGACATTCTCGACCGGCTGGCCCAGCTCTACGAGTGCAGCGTCGCGGATCTGCTTTCCGATTGCACCGATTACGCAGCGCCGCCCGCGCCCCGCGCGACGGCGGGCTTAGCTGCTTCGCCCGGCCCGGCAGGCCGGGCCGGGCGCGAGCCAGCCGGGCCCGGGCCGCCGCCCCCTTCGCTGCAGGCGGCCCTTGAGCGGATCCGGGCCGCCGACATCGGCGAGCTGACCAGGTGGCCTGCCGAGGGCGCCGGGGGCACTGAGCCGACCGGGGACGGCGGAGCCAGCCGGGACGGCGGAGCCAGCCGGGACGGCCTGGCCGGCCGGGACGGCGAGCAGGAACTGCGGCTCAAGCGCAGGATGCTGCTGCTCGAGGCGAGCAGCGCCCTGGCGGTGGTGGCCGCGGCGCCGGCCCTTGAGATTCCGCGCCGGGCCGGGCGGCCCGGCGAGCCGGGGTGCACCGACCAGGCCACGGTGGGATATACCGCCGATGTCGTGGCCGGCCTTCGCCGGCTCGGCGGCGCGGTCGGCCCGCGGATCACCCTGCCGCCGGCGATGGCGCTGCGCTCCGCGATGGCGGCGATGGCCAGGAACGCGCCGGAGACGGTGACCGCCCAGGCCCTGACCGGCTACGCGGACCTGACCCAGCTCGTCGGCTGGCTGATGTTCAACCTCGGTGACCGCGGCGCGGCGCGCTATTACTACGATGACGCCCGCTCGGCCGCTGACCGGGCCGGGAATCCTGACCTGGTCAGCTATGCGCTGTCGGCGTCCAGCCAGCTCGCGCTGGCCCGCGGCGAGCCGCGCGCTGCCGTCGAGCACGCGCAGGCTGCGCAGCAGGCGGCCAGGGGCAGCGGCAGCCCGTTCGCCGTCGCGTACGCCGCCGACGTCACGGCCCGCGCCTACGCCGCGGCCGGCCAGGTCGCCCGCTGTCAGGCGGCGCTGGACCGGGAGCGAGCCGCGCTCGGCGAGATCTGCCCGGACACGCCGCAGGCGCCATGGTGGTACTTCTACTGCCGGGCCTTCTACTGGGGGACAGAAAGCGAATGCGCGCTGCGGCTCGGGATGGCGGTGGACGCATCCGACGCCGCGGGCCGGTCCCTCGGGCTGGCTGCTCCGGCCAACTTGCATAACAGCGCGCTCACGCTCGCCTTCCAGGCGGAAGCGCTGATCAGGCAGGGCGAGATCGAGAATGCCTGCCAGACGCTCGCCGCCGCGGCCCAGCTGACTACCATCAACAGCTCACGGCGGATAGCCCGCCGGATCGAGCGGCTGCGAGCCCAGCTGCGCGCCGCCGACGACACCGCCGCGGTCCGCGACCTGGATGCGAAGCTGGCGGCGTTCCGGCAGGCCCGAGCGACCGGCCTGCCTGCGCTGAGCCCGGAGGCAGCGGCGATGATCACTTACCCGGGGCGGTCTGATGACCGGTTACCCCGGGCTGGCCGGCGACCTGGAGCCAGACCGGCCCAATGTCGCCAGGCTCTACGACTATTTTCTCGGCGGTCACCACAACTTCGCCGCCGACCGGGAGATGGCCCGTCAGCTGCTCGCGGTAGAGCCCAACGCTCGCTACGTGGCCGCGCAGAACCGGGCCTTCCTCGGCCGGGCCGTCCGGTGCCTGCTGGCCGCTGGCGTACGGCAGTTCCTCGACCTCGGCTCAGGCATCCCCGCTCGCGGCAACGTGCATGAGATCGCCCAGCGCGCCGACCCGGCCGCGCGGGTTGTCTACGTCGACAACGACCCGGTTGCCGTCGCGCACAGCAGGCAGATCCTGGCAGCCAACAAGCTCGCCGCCGCGATCAGGGAAGACCTGCGCCGCCCGGCGGCGATCCTGGCCCATCCCGAGGTCACCAGGCTGCTCGACTTCGGCCAGCCGGTCGGGGTGCTGATGGTGACCATCCTGCATTTCATCGCCGACGCCGACGATCCGGCCGGCCTGGTCGGCTTCCTCACCGGCAGCCTGGCGGCTGGCAGCCACCTGGTGATCTCGCATGCGACCCACGATGCGGCGCCGGACGAAGTCGCTGAGGTCGAGAAGCTCTACGCCGGCACGTCCGCGGCGGCGCAGGCCCGCTCGCACGAGCAGATCCTGCGGTTCTTCGACGGGTTCGAGCTGGTCGAGCCCGGCCTCGTGGACCAGCCGCGGTGGCGCCCGGAGGCGGCGAGCACCCCGGATCACCCGGAGCGGGTCTGGTTCTACGCCGGCATCGGCCGCAAGCCGGATCCGCGGCCCGCCGGTTCTTAGCGGAAATTTCGCCGGACTGTCGATCCTGGCCGGGCCCGTTCGTGTGGAGAGTGAGGAGCCGGCACGGGGCCGGCCAGCACCGGACGGAGCCAGGAATGAGCAGGATCGTGCTAACCGAGTTCATCTCGCTGGACGGCGTCATCGAGGAGCCTCGCTGGACATTCCAGTTCAACCGCGGCCCCGAGGGGGACAAGTTCAAGTTCGACGAGCTTTTCGGCTGCGACGCGCTGCTGCTCGGGCGCGTCACCTACCAGGGGTTCGCGCAGGCCTGGCCGTCGATGGGCACCGACGAGTTCGGCAAGAGGATGAACAACATCACCAAGTACGTCGTCTCGTCGACGCTGACGGACGCCGAGGCGACCTGGGGCAGCACCACCGTGATCAGGGGCGACGCCGCGGCCGAGATCGCCAGGCTGAAGGCCGAGCCCGGCGGCGACCTGCTGGTCGAGGGCAGCGGCCAGCTCGCCCGTACCCTGATCGAGCACGGCCTGGTGGACGACTACCGGCTGATGGTGTTCCCGATCGTGCTCGGCGCCGGCCAGCGCCTCTTCCCTGACGCGATGAGCGAGCCTGCCAGCCTCGCGCTCACCGGCGCCAAGACCGTCGGCGACGGTATCTTGCTGCTCACCTACCAGCCAGGCCGGGACCAGTAGGCCGGCGGGCCGCCGAGAGGAGAATCCCGATGAAGCAGTACATGCTGAGCGTGCATTCCGTGGCGGGCACCGAGCCCCCGCCGGCCGAGGCGATGCAGCAGGCATACGAAGACGTGGCCGCGTTCAACGCCGAGCTGCAGGCCGCCGGGGCATGGTTGTTCGCCGGCGGCCTGCACCCGCCGAGCACGGCCACGGTGGTGCGGCTCAAGGACGGCGAGGTGCTGACCACCGACGGCCCGTTCGCCGAAGGCAAGGAGCACATCGGCGGCTTCTGGGTGATCAAGGCCGCTGACCTGGATGCCGCGCTCGGCTGGGCCGTCAGGGCCGCCCGGGCCTGCGCCAACCCGGTCGAGGTCCGCCCGTTCCAGGAAGAACCCGGGGACTGACCCGGGTCACGGCTTCGGCCCGGCCGGCCCGGCCCGGCGGGCCGGCGGGCAGCCCCCGGCTGGCCTGCCGCGACGTTGCCGGCGCAGCCCGCCGAGCACGGCGTCAAGGCCGGCGATCTCCTGGTCGGTGATGCCGCTGCGGAGGCGGCGGTCGAACGCGGCCGCCGCGCCGCGCAGTTCGAGGAAGGCCCGCTCGCCGGCCTCGCTCAGCTGGACCACGTGGACGCGCCGGTTGGCAGCGTCGCGCCGCCGGGTGATCAGCCCGTCTGCGTCCATCGCGTTGAGGTGGTGGGTGAGGGTGGCTTCCCGGATCCCTACCGCCTCGGCCAGCTCCCGCTGGCTGGCCACCCGCCGGGTCTTCAGGTTGAGCAGCACCAGCCAGGCCGGCAGCGAGCCGCCAGCCTCGGCGAGCGCGTCGTCGAAGGCCCGGCTGACCGTCCTGGCCACCCGGGACAGGTGCAGGCCGATCGGCGGCCTGGCAGGCTGCATGCGGACAAGATAGCAGACCCATCGATGCCTAAAACTTTGACATCTAATCTTTGTTTCCACGATTTAATGCCATGAGCGCGGCTGCCGGACCGATCAGCCTGCGCCGCGGCGCGCCTGCCGCCGCGCTCTCATCAGCGCCCCCCGGCCCGCGGGTGCTTTGCCCGGCCGGCCGTGACTGCCTCCCGGTATGGTGCCTGCTCCCGGCGCAGCAGGTCCGGGTTCGTCCCGCGCGCGTGCACCACGCCGACGGTCAGCAGCTGCAGGGCAACGGCGCCGCCGAGCAGCGAGGTCATCACCCCGGGCAGGCCCGCAGCCGGGATCACCAGCTTCCCGGCCGTGACATCGGCGCCGGGGATCGCGGCGGCCAGGTCCGCGCTGACGATCGCCGCGGTCCGCAGCCCGATCCGGCCCGCGGCCAGCAGCAGCTCGTGCGCCCCCGCGGCCGCCTGGCCGGCTTCCGGGCCGCCGGTGACGACGACGACGAGCGCGCTGCCGGCGTCATGCGCGACCAGGTGACCGTGCAGCGTGTCCTCGACGCCGAGCATGGCGGTCGGGACCCAGGCGCCCTCGGCGACTTTCAGCGCCAGTTCCCTTGCCGTCGCCGCGTCGATGAGGCTTCCCGCCGCGACAAGCCGCCCGGCCACGGCGAGCTCGCGGCCGATCCGCACCGCGGCCGGGCGCATCGCGAGCAGCGCGCGCAGGTAACCGGCGAGGCCGGCCGCGGGGAACTCCTCCGCCCGGCAGCCTGCGGCCAGGTAAAGGCCGGCCAGTATCGGCGAGGTATAGCCGACGGTGTGACAGTACGACTGGTCGCGCAGCGGCGTCGTCAGCACGACATCGGCGATCCCCCGGGCAGGCGAGCCGCCGGCCGCCGTCACCAGCGCGGTCTTCGCGCCCGCGCCGCGGGCGGCGGCCAGCGCGCGCACCGTCGACCTGGACAGCCCGCCGTGCGAGATCGCGATGCACAGGCCGCCCCGCCGGGGCGCCAGCGCCTGGTCGGCGGCCTGCCGCGGCTCGGCCGGGCCAGCGGCGGCAGCCGACTCGCCCAGGGCGTCATTCAGGATCATCGCCACCGCCTGCGCGCTATGCCCGGACGTACCCGCCGCCGTCAGCACGATCGGCTGGCCGGCCCCGGCGGCCGAGCGCAGCAGCTCGACCAGCCGCGGCGCCGAGCCGGCCAGAGATCCGGCCAGCACCTCGGGCAGCCCGGCCTGCGCCTCGATCATGTCTTCCATGACCCACGGGGCAGCGCGGCGAAGCTCAGGGTAGACGGCCGGGTCGTACCAGCCAGCGTTATCAGCCACGCTCATCACATCCAGAAAGTGTCATGGCCGGGCCGGACTGCCCGTTCGCCGTCCCGCCGGTGCCTGGACTCCGAGCATGCCATCACCGCGCTCAGTAACCCCGCGGGGCCCGGCTGCCGGACCTCGGCGCTGCAGTCTGATCTCTTCCCAAGATAGCTTTGGAAAGATATCTTTGCATGTATGGATGCTGTCAACAGCAGGTCGGTCAGCTGGCTCACCGATCCGCGAGCGCTGCGGGCGCTCGCCCACCCGATCCGGATGTCGCTGGTCGGGTTGCTGCGGGTGCACGGGCCGCTGACCGCGACCCGGGCGGGCGAACTGCTCGGCGAGAGCTCGGCCAGCTGTTCCTTCCACCTGCGGCAGCTGGCCAAGTACGGGCTGGTGGAAGAGGCAGGCGGCGGCCGTGGCCGGGAGCGGCCCTGGCGGCCCACCGCCATGTTCACCGGCTGGCCCGAGGTCGCCGAGGATCCCGAGGTCGCAGCGGCGGCCGGGCTGCTCAGCTCGGTGCTTGCCGAGGGGTATTTCGACCAGACGATGCGCTGGCTCGATGCCCGGCAGGACGAGCCGGAGGAATGGCGGCAGGCCGCGCACTTCGGGGACAGCTGCCTGTATGTCACCGCTGCCGAGCTGGCCGAGCTGGGTGATCAGGTCCGCGTGCTGATGGACAAGTACCTCGATCGCGACACCGATCCCGGGCTGCGGCCTTCCGGCTCCCGGCCGGTCACCTTCCTGCACCTCGCGTTTCCGCGGATGGATCTGGCTGGCCTCGCGGCCAGGCAGTATGCCGCCGACCGGGCGGCGGCCGGCCACGACGCCCGGCCGGCCCCGCCGGGCGGGCGATGATGCGGCGGCCCGCGATCAGGATCCCGCCGCTGCTGCGGGAGCGGGCGTTCCGGCGCTACTGGAGCGGCCAGACGATCTCGATGTTCGGCGACCAGATCTCCTCGATCGTGCTGCCGCTCGTCGGGGTCATCGCGCTGCACGCGGGGCCGGCCCAGATGGGCTACCTCGTCGCGCTCGAGTGGCTGCCCAGCCTGTTGTTCGGGCTGCACGCGGGAGCCTGGGTGGACCGGCGCGGCCACCGCCGGGCCACCATGATCGCGGCGGATATCGGCCGCGCGGCGCTGCTGGGCAGCATCCCGGTGTGCTACGCGCTTGGCGCGCTGAGCCTCGCCCAGCTGTACGGGGTCGCCTTCGGCACCGGGATGCTGGCCGTGCTGTTCACGGTGTCCGATCCGGCGATCTTTGTCGCGCTGGTGCCGGCTGACCGTTACGTCGAGGGCCAGTCGCTGGTCTACGGCAGCCGCGCGCTGTCCTTCGTCGGCGGCCCCAGCGCGGGCGGCCTGCTCGTCCAGCTGCTGTCCGCCCCGTTCGCGGTGCTCGCCGACGCGCTGTCCTTTCTCGGCTCGGCGTTCTTCCTCAGCCGGATCAGGCCGGCCGAGCCGCCCGCCGAAGGCGCGGGGAAGGGAGCGCTGACCGCCGGCGCCCGGTTCATCAGGCACTCCGGCATCGTGCGCGCATCCCTGACGGCGGTCGCGACGGTCAACTTCTTCACCCTCATGTTCTTCGCGCTCTTCGTCCTCTACGCGACCCGGTCGCTGCATGTCCGGCCGGGGCTGCTCGGCCTGGTGCTTGGCGCGGGCGCCGTCGGCGGCGTGCTCGGCGCGCTGGTGACCCGGCGGCTGGCAGCCCGGATCGGCGTCGGCTGGGCCTATACGATCGGCTGCGTCGGCTATACCGCGCCGCTGCTGCTCGTCCCGCTCGCGGCCGGAACCGAGCCGGTCATCCTGGCCATGCTGTTCGCCGCCGAGTTCTGCTCCGGATTCGGCGTGATGATCCTGGACATCAGCATCGGCGCGATCTTCGCGGCAGTGATACCCGACCAGCTCAGGTCCCGGGTCAGCGGCGCCTTCCAGGCGGTGAACTACGGCACCCGGCCGGTCGGCGCGGTCGTCGGCGGCGCCCTGGGATCGCTGATCGGGATCCGGCCCACGCTGTGGATCGCGGCCGCTGGCGGCGTGACCGGAGTGCTGTGGCTGCTGCCGTCCCCGCTGCCGCGGTTCCGGATGCCGGAGGATCCGGCAGGCGACGGCTCGCAGCCGGCCGACGGCGACAGCGCCCTGGCCGGCCACGGCCAGGACGGTCAGCCGGCGTCGTCCGGGCCGCCCTCGCCCTCGCCCTCCGGCCGGAAGGATGCGTCTCGCCAGCGCTGACGAATCCCGGCCAGCGCCTCCGGTTCCAGCTCGCCGTCCAGCCGGAGCCTGGCCAGCCCGCCGTCGGGGATGACGTCAAGCCGCACGTGCGTGGCTGGCCGCGGGCTGTGCACCGCGAACCGGTGCCTGGTGTCCGGCTGTACCCGCGTCTTCGGCAGCACCTCCCGCCAGGACGACGGGTCGCCGGGCAGGCCGGCCGCGCCGGCCCGGACGTCGGCGGCGAGCAGCCGGACCCAGCCGGGCGCGTTGCCGATGAAGTACGACGTGTCGACCTCCACCTGGCGCAGCCGGCCGGGCCGGCCAGCGCGACGATCACGTAGTCATTGCCGCCGCCGCGCCGCCGCGCGTTCTCCCAGCCCTCCCCCATCGCCCGGGCGCGGCCCGGCAGCAGCAGGTTGGCCGCCGAGGAGTAGAACGCGTCCGAGCAGCCGGCCACCATGCCGCCGTGCTCCATCGCCGCCAGGTCGATCGTCCCGGCCAGGAAAGCGGGATCCGGCAGCGGCTCGCCGTGCACCCGGAACCTGGCCACCCCGCCGTCCGGATAGATCGACAGCCGGACATGCGTCCAGCGGTGCCGGTCGCCGACGGCGTAGCTGTTCGCCTCGTCGCCCCGCGCGCCGGCCCGGCCGACCAGCGGCTGCCAGGTCATCCCGGCCAGCTCGGCCGGGGACGGATAGCCGTCGGCGCTGACCGCCTCGACCGAGATCTCCGGCGGGTAGTTCCCGCGGAAATGCGCGGTGTCGATGACCACGCCGTGCACGATGCCAGGGACGCCGAGCCGCACGATCGCGTGGTCATGCCCGGGCTCACGGCGGCGCCTGGTCTCCCAGCCGTCGTAGATCTTCCCCTTGTTGCCGAACGCGCCGGCCGCGAACCTGGGCGGCTCCGGCCGGATCAGGTTCTCCTTCTCGGCGAACAGCTCGTCGCTGGCCGACACCACGCTGCCGCCCAGCTGCCTGGCCGCCAGGTCGGGCAGGTCAAGGAAGCCGGGAACCCCGGCGGCCGGCCCGCTCATCCCGGCACGGGCGCCCTGGTCAGCAGCCGCCCGGCCGGCTGGCCGCCGGTGACCGGCACGCCGCGCAGCCAGGTACGGCGGACCACCCCGGACAGGGACATGCCCGCGTACGGGGTCAGCCGGTGCCGGGTGAGCAGCTTGCCGGGGTCGACGACGAACTTCGCGTCCGGCGCGAAGGCCACCAGGTCGGCGTCGCAGCCGGGGGCGATCCGGCCCTTGCCCGGCAGGCCGGCGATCGCGGCCGGGCCGCTCGCCATCCAGCGGCTCACGTCGGTGAGCTGGTAGCCGCGCGCGCGCGCCTGGGTCCACAGCACGGGCAGCGATACCTGCACGGACGAGATGCCGCCCCACGCCGCCGCGAACTGGCCGAGCTCGCGCAGCTTGAGTTCTGGCGGGCAGGGCGAATGATCGGACACCACGCAGTCGATCACGCCGTCGCCGAGCGCCGCCCACAGCCGCTCGCGGTTGGCCTGCCCGCGGATCGGCGGGCAGCACTTGAACTCGGTGGCACCGTCGGGGATGTCCTCAGCGGCGAAGGTCAGGTAGTGCGGACAGGTCTCCGCGGTCAGCGCCAGCCCCTCCCGCCGGGCGGCGGCGATCATGTCCAGCGCCTCGGCGCTGGACAGGTGCAGCACGTGCGCCCGCGCGCCGGTCTCCCGCAGCAGGCTGATCACCCGGGCGATGGCGGTCGTCTCGGCGGCCGGCGGCCGGGACCGCAAGAAGCTCGCGTAGGCCGTTCGCTCCGCGCGCGGGGCGGCCGCGAGCACGCCGGCGTCCTCCGCATGAACGACCAGGACGCTCTTGACCGCGGCCACCCCGCGCAGTGCCTGCGCCAGCCCGGCCTCGTCGAGCGGCGGGAATTCCGGCACCCCGGAATCGGCCAGGAAGCACTTGAACCCGAACACGCCGGCCTGGTGCAGCGCGCCGCGCTGATCGGCGTTGCCCGGCACGGCGCCGCCCCAGAAGCCCACGTCGACGTGAATCTGGCCGCGGGCCGACTCCTGCTTGGCGTTGAGCGCGGCCGGGTCGGTAGTGGGCGGGATCGAGTTCAGCGGCATGTCGATGATCGTGGTGATCCCGCCGGCCGCCGCGGCCCTGGTCGCGGTGGCAAAGCCTTCCCACAAGGTCCGGCCAGGCTCGTTGACGTGCACGTGGGTGTCGGTTAACCCGGGCAGCAGCACCTCGTCCGCAGCCAGCTGCACGGTCAGCTGCACGCTGCCCGGCTGACCGGCCGGGTTGCCCGCGCCGCCGGAGCCGCCGGAGCCGCCGGAGCCGTCGACGGCGACGATCTCGCCGCCGCGGACGGTGACCGCCGCCGGGCCGATGCCGTCCGGCGTGAGCACACGCTGGCCACGCACGATCAGGTCAGCCTCATTCATGATCGCCTCGCCGCCGACGGCTCACACTTGCCCATGTGCCCCTTAGCCCGCCAAGGTACTCGCCCGGAGTCCGCCCGCGGCGACCGGCGCCGGCCCGCCGGGCACGGATCGCAGGCGGCCGCGTGCAGCGCCGATCAGCCAGTTCGCGGTCGATTGCTTAGTGTCGCATGGTGCGGATGTGGTGGACGATATTCAGGCGGCTATTGCGGCGCGTTCCTTATGGTGGATGGGGCCTAGGTGCCGCCCTGGCGGCACCTAGGCCCCATCCATCAGGCGGAACGGCATTCCGCTGGCCTTCCTGCCCGCAGACGGCAGCTGAACGCCCTGGAACCGGCCGGCTAGCGCAGGGCTTCCAGGGCTTCCAGGGCCGGGCGGTCCAGCCCGCAGATGCTGGTGACCTCGGCCTCGGTGGCCGCGCCGCAGTCGAGGGCGCGGATCAGGTAGCCGGCCAGCGCCCGGGCGGTGGCCGGCTCTTCCAGCAGGCCAGTGGCCGCCCGGTCCTGATAGCCCCGCAGGCGGGCGCAGGCGGCGGCGAGGCCTGCCCGGAAGAAGCCGAACGTGGCCGCGTACCGGCTGGCTAGCTGCCCAGGGTGCAGGTCCCAGCCCTGGTAGAAGCCGCGCTCCAGGGAACGGCGGACCAGCAGGGAATGCAGCTGCCAGGCCGCGACGACCTCATCCCTGCTGCCCGCTGGCAGCAGGTTGGACGAGCCGTCGGACAGCCGGACGCCGGTGCCGGCGGCGGCGACCTGCATGACCGCGCGGGCGTAGTCAGCCGCCGGATGCCGCATGCTCTGGTAGGCGGCCGCGATGCCCAGCGCGGCGCTGTAGTCGTAGGTGCCGTAGTGCAGCCCGGTCAGGCGTCCTGCCGCCGCGTGCACGCACCGGGCGATCACCGCCGTGCCGTCGGCGCCGAGGATCAGCTGCGGGGTCTCCACCTGGATCTCGAAGGTCAGCCGTCCTCTGGCCAGGCGGTACTCCTCCTCCAGCCAGCGGCAGAGGCTGGCCATCGCCTCGACCTGCGCGGCCGAGGTGACCTTGGGCAAGGTCACGGTGAAGCCGGGCGGCAGCGGGCAGGTGCCGAGCAGCCCGGCCAGGAAGAGGTCAAGCGTGCGGATCGCCCGGTGCCTGGTAGCCGGCTCCAGGCTCTTGCACCGCAGGCCGGTGAACGGCGGCGCCGACCCGGCCGCCACCGCGGCCGCCAGCCCGGCGGCGGCGCTGGCCGCGTCGGCGTCCTCGGCCGCATCGCCGCGATTGCCGTAGCCGTCCTCGAAGTCCAGCCGCAGGTCCTCGACCGGCTCGGCGGTCAGCTTGGCCCGGACCAGCGGCAGCACGCCGGCCGCGAGCGCGGGCGGCAGGCCCATCGCCGCGGCGAAGTCCGCCGGGCCCGGCGCGAAGCTGTCCAGCGCGGCCAGTGCCCGCCGGCCCCATCGCGCGGGCAGTTCGCTGCCGAACTTGTCGGCGGGCACGTACACGGTGTGCACCGGCTGCCGGCCGGGCCGCTCTCCTGGGTAGCCCGCGGCCAGGTCCTGGTCGGCCGCGGCGAGCATCGCGTCGATCTCGGCGATCGCATTATCCGCCAGCCTGGCCGGCTCGCGTCCGGCAGTCGTCACGGGGTTCCCGTTATATATTCGGGTCTTACCGGGACTCTGCGCAGGTCGAGCCCCGTTGCCGCGCGGATCGCCGCCAGCACGGCGGGGCCGGAGGAGATCGTCGGGGCCTCCCCCACCCCGCGCAGGCCGTACGGGGCGTTCGGGTCCGGGTATTCCAGGATCTCTATCTGCATCGGCGGCATGTCCAGGATCGTGGGGATCAGGTAATCGGTGAACGAAGGGTTCCTGATCTGCCCGCCGGAAACCAGGATCTCCTCCATCACCGCCAGCCCCATGCCCTGCGCCGTCCCGCCCTGGATCTGCCCGATCACTGCGCGGGGGTTCATCGCCTTGCCGACGTCCTGCGTGCAGGCGAGCTCGACCACCTTGACCAGGCCGAGGCCGGTGTCGACGTCGACGACCGCGCGGTGCGCGGCGAACGCGTACTGCACGTGCGCGAAGCCCTGGCCGGTTTCCGGGTCCACCGGGCGGGTCGGCCGGTGCCGCCACTGCACGGTCTCCTCGATCGGCCGGCCGCCGATGATCTCCGCCAGTGACCCGAGCACCTCACCGGCCGCCGAGGTCACCAGGCCGCCGGACAGCGCGAGGCCGGCCACGGTGCGGCCGGCCCGCTGCTGCGCGGCGGCGAATACCCGGTCCCGGATCTTCGCGCAGGCGGCCTGGACGGCGCCGCCGGTCACGTACGTCTGCCGCGAGGCGGACGTCGACCCGGCCGAGCCGACCGCGGTGTCCGGCGGGTACACCACGACGTGATCGACGCCGAGCTCGGTCCGGCAGATCTGCTGCTCGACCGTGACCAGTCCCTGCCCGACCTCGGCGGCGGCCGTGTGCACGGTGACCACCGGCTCGCCGCCGGTCACCGCCAGCCGGATCCGGGCGGTCGAGTAGTCGTCGTAGCCCTCGGAGAAACCGACGTTCTTATAGGCCACCGCGTAGCCGATCCCGCGGACCACGTCCTCGCCGTGCGTGGCGTTCGAGACCCCGCCGGGCATCTCCCGCAGGTCGGCAGCGGCGCCGCCAGGCGGCTCGGCCGGCAGCGGCATCGCCTGCAGGCGCCTGAGCAGTTCCTCGACCGGCGCCGGGCTGTCCACGATCTGGCCGGTCGGGGCCTCGCTGCCGAGGCTCATCGCGTTGCGGCAGCGCAGCTCGACCGGGTCCATGTCCAGCGCCGCCGCCAGCTTGTCCATCTGCGCCTCGTAGCCGAACGCCGCCTGCACCGAGCCGAAGCCGCGCATCGCCCCGCAGGGCGGGTTGTTGGTGTAGGCGCCGTAGGCGTCGACGTGCACGTTCGGCACGACGTACGGCCCGATGCCCATCGTGCCGCCGTTGCCGACCACCGCCGGGGTGCTTGACGCATAGGCGCCGCCGTCGAAGTAGATCTCGGCCCGGACGTAGGCCAGGGTGCCGTCCCGGCTGGCGCCGTGCTCGTACCGCATGGTGGCCGGGTGCCGGTGCACGTGCCCGAAGAACGACTCCTCCCGGTTGTAGACCATCTTCACCGGCTTGCCGGTGTGCAGCGCCAGCAAGCAGGCATGCACGTGCATCGACAGGTCCTCGCGGCCGCCGAACGCGCCGCCGACGCCGGCCAGCGACAGCCGGACCTGCTCCGGCGGCAGCCCGAGCGCCGCGCAGACCTGCCGCTGGTCGACGTGCAGCCACTGGGTCGCCACGTACAGGTCGACGCCGCCGGCGCCGTCCGGCACCGCGAGCCCGGCCTCCGGCCCGAGGAACGCCTGGTCCTGCATCCCGACCGCGTACTCCCCGGTGACGACCACGTCGGCGGCCGGCCTGGGATCACCCTTGCGGATCTTGAGGTGCCGGACCAGGTTGCCGCGTTCGTGCAGCCGGGGCGCATCCGGGCGGAGCGCCGCCCGCGCGTCGGTGACCGGCTCGAGCACGTCGTAGCCGACCGCGATCTGCTGCGCCGCCCGGCGGGCGATCTCCGGGTGGTCGGCGGCGACCAGGGCGACCGGCTCGCCCTGGTAGCGGACCACGCCGGAGGCAAGGACCGGCTGGTCGGACAGCTCAAGCCCGCAGGCGTTGGCGCCGGGCACGTCCTCGTGCGTCAGCACGGCGTGCACCCCGGTCATGGCCAGCGCCTCGCCGATCTTGATGCCGGTGATCCTGGCGTACGGGTGCGGGCTGCGCAGCGTGACGCCCCAGAGCATGCCCTCCATCCACAGGTCGCTGCCGTAGGCGAACTGCCCGGTCACCTTCAGCGTGCCGTCCGGCCTGGCCGCGCTGGCGCCGATCCCGGCCTGGGTTCCGGTGCCGGCTCCCGTGGTTACCGTGGTGCTGGTGTTGCTGGCTGGGCTCATGAGATAATCCCGGCCTTGCTGAGCAGGGCCTGGCCGGCCGCGCTGGCCGCCTTCGCGGCCTGGACCTCGTCCACGGTCTGCACCCGATCGCGTGCCACCACGACCCGGCCGTTGACGAGCAGCAGGTCCAGCGGGGCCGGCCCGCCGAGCACCAGCGCGGCAACCGGGTCGGCGATGCCGGCCTGCGGCAGCCGGTCCAGCCGCCACAGCGCGATGTCGGCGAGCTTGCCCGGCTCCAGCGAGCCGATCTCGGCTTCCCGGCCGAGCAGCCTGGCGCCGCCGATGGTCGCCAGCCGCAGGGACTGCCGCACGCTCATCGCCTGCGGGCCGCCCGCCGCCCTGGCGACAAGCGTCGCGGCCTGGACCTCGGCGAGCAGCGAGTTCGCCTCGTTCGAGGCCGGCCCGTCCACGCCAAGTCCGACCGGCACGCCCGCGTCCAGCAGGTCACGCGTCCGGCAGACGCCGGCGCCGAGCCTGCCGTTGGATGACGGGCAGTGCGCGACGCCGGTCCCGGTCGCCGCGAGCCTGCCGATCCCCCGGTCATCGAGGTGAATGGCGTGCGCCAGCCACACGTCGCTGCCCAGCCAGCCCAGTGAGTCCATGTACTCGACTGGCGAGCAGCCGAAATGCTCGGCGCAGTAGCCGAGCTCGTCGTCGGTCTCCGCCAGGTGGGTATGCAGCCGGACCTGCAGGCCGCGGGCCTGCTTTCGCCGGGCCAGCGCGACGGCGTCGGCCATCAGCTCGCGGGTGACGGAGAACGGCGAGCACGGCCCGACCGCGACCCGCAGCATGGACTCCGGGGATGCGTCGTGGAAGCGGTCGATCGCCGCCTCGGTCGCCGCCAGCACCTCGTCACGGTCCTCGACGATCTCGTCCGGGGGCAGCCCGCCGGCGCTGTGCCCCAGGTCCATGGAGCCGCGGCTGGGATGGAACCGCAGCCCGACCGCGCCTGCTGCCTCGATCGTGGCGGCCAGCAGGTCACCGCCGCCGCGCGGGAACACGTAGTGGTCGTCGCTCGTGGTGCTGCAGCCGGTCCTGGCCAGCCAGGCCAGGCCGGCCACCGCGGCGGCGTGCGTGATCGCCTCGTCCAGGCCGGCCCACACCGGGTAAAGCTCGGTCAGCCATTCGAACAAGGTGGAGTCGGCCGCCATCCCCCTGGTCGCCCACTGGTACAGGTGATGATGGGTGTTGACCAGGCCGGGGGTGGCCAGGCAGCCGGCCGCGTCGATGTAGCGGGCGCCGGGCAGCCCGGCCGGGGCCGGGCCGGGGGCCACGCCGGTGATCCGCTGGCCGTCGACGAGCACGTGACCGGTGGCGTACTCATCCTGTCCCGCGTTCACGGTGGCCACGGCGCACCCGGTGATGACCAGAGACGTCATGCTGCCCCTTCCGGTGCGCCGGGCGGACTGCCCGGCCCGCTGCCTGCCTGCTGCGCGGCCGCCCGGCCGCCGCGGCCAGTTCCGCCGCCAGTTCCGCCGCCGCCAGTTCCGCCGCGGCCAGCTCGGCCAGTTCCGTCGCGGCTAGCCGGACGGCCGCCATGATCTGGCCGTACCCCGTGCAGCGGCACAGGTTGCCGGCCAGCGCCTCGCGGATCTCCAGGTCGGACGGCCGCGGGTTCCTGGCCAGCAGGTCGTGCGCGGCGACGAGCAGGCCGGGGGTGCAGAACCCGCACTGCACGGCGCCGGCCGCGACGAATGCCTGCTGCACCGGGTGCAGGGCGTCGCCGCTGGCCAGCCCCTCGACGGTGACGATGCTCGCGGCCTGCCGCCTGGCCGGCCGCGACCAGGCAGGCGCACACCGGGATCCCGTCCAGGTACACCGTGCAGGAGCCGCACTCGCCCTGCTCGCAGGCGTTCTTCGAGCCGGGCAGGCCGAGCCGCTCGCGGAGCACGTAGAGCAGGTTCTCGCCGGGCCAGACGTCATCGGCCTGCCTGCGGCTCGCCGTTGACCGTCATCGTGACGCGCATCAGCCGGTCAGCCCCTTCCGGTTGCTGAGGCATCGTGCCGGTAGTCGTGCCAGGCCCAGGCCAGGCTACGGGCAGCCAGCACGCCGAGTGCGTGCAGCCGGTAGGCGGCGGTGCCGCGGACGTCGTCGATGGGCTCCGCCGCCTGCCGGACCAGCCTGCTGAACTCGGCGGTGACCGTGGCGGGGAGATCGCCCCCCGACTCCCACAGGCCGGCCTCGCCGAGGGCCGCGGCCAGGAAGCGCTCGGCGTCCGCCGCCCGGCGCGGGGTCGGGGCCGCCGAGCCGATCCCGGTTCCGACGGTGCGCGTGCCGGTGTGCAGGGCCAGGCTGAACGCCGCGACCGCGATGACCATCGCGTTGCGGGTGCCGATCTTGCTGAACTGCTGCGGGCCCGGCCGGCGGCGCGATCACGACGGCCCGGATCAGCTCGTCGGGCTGCAGCGCGTTCCGCTTGACTCCGGTGTAGAAGTCGTCGGCGCCGATCGTCCTGGTGCCGCGCAGCGAGGCGACCTCGATCTCGGCGCCGGCCGCGAGCAGCGGCGGGTGGCAGTCGCCCGCCGGGGACGCGGCGCCGAGGTTGCCGCCGACGGTGCCGCGGTTCCTTATCTGCGGCGAGCCGACGGTGCGGGCGGCCATCGCCAGGCCAGGCAGCCGGCCGCCGAGCTCGTCGATGACCCGGCTGTAGGTGACGCCGGCGCCGAGCCTGATCCGGCCGTCGTCGGTGTCCCAGTCCGTCAGCTCGGTGATCCTGGTCAGGTCGAGCAGCGCGTCCGGGCGGCGCGCGTCGAAGTTCAGCTCGACCATGACGTCGGTGCCGCCGGCCACCGGCAGGGCCGCCGGGGTGGCTGACTTGACCGCAAGGGCATCGGCCCAGCTGGCCGGCTGAATGAAGTCCACGAGTCGCTCCTCGGCTTCATCCTCCCCGGCTCCGGGCCGGTGATGTCAACGGCCCGGCCCTATCTCCGGCTCGGTACGCGATCTCCGGCTCAGTGCGCGCGCGGCTCGCCGCGGTAGGTGCCGGAGGACCAGCGGTTGCCCTCCGGATGCGGGGCGGCGAAGTCCCTGGGGCCGTAGTCGGTCTCGTGCGCCCGGCCAGGACGGTGGCGGCGGTCAGGCGAATCCGGCGATGGAGTCCCAGGCGGGCCCGGGCGGCGGCGCGTCGTCGCGGACGGCGGAGCACTGGATCAGGCCATAGGGCCGGTCCGCGGCGTAGAACACCTCGCCCGGGTTCTCCAGCCCGAACGGCGCCAGGTCAGCAAGGAAATGGTGCCGGTTCGGCGCGGACAGCCTGATCTCCGCCACCTCGGCCTGCCCGGCCAGCACCGCCTTGCCCATCTCCCACAGGGTCTGCTGCAGCGCCAGGCTGTGCACCTCGGCGAACCGCTCGATCAGCAGCTGCCGGATCTGCTCGTGCGCGGCACCCCAGCTCACCGGATGACGCGCGTACCGCCACCGTGCCGTCAGCGAGGTCGCCATGATCCGGTCGGTAGTCTCCGGCAGCGTCGTGTAGCGGTCGGTCAGGAAGCCGGAGAACTCTGAGCCAGTGGATTTCAGCAGGACGAGATCCTGCAGCCCGGACACCACCCATTCCGCTGAGCCGTCCGCGGTCACGGCCGTCGTGCGGACGTCCTGCCCGGCCCGGACGAAGGTGTGCGGGTGCCCGGCCCCGGCCACGCTGGCCCGTTCCCACCGGTACTCGGCGATCTCGATCCTGGCCGCCCGGACGGACCCGATGTCGGCGACGAAGTGCCTGGCCAGGTCCAGCGCGTAGGCCTCGATCTGGCCGATGCCCTTCTCCTTGGCATAGGCGAAGCAGGTGTTCTTCTGGCTGTCGGTCGGCAGCACGTTCGCCTGGTCGCCGCGGACATGCGCGGCGGTGAACTCGCCGCGCAGCGACGTGCAGACATTGAGGTCGCGGATCTCGTGCCGGGCGCCGTCCCTGATGATCCGGACCACTCGGGTCTCGGCCTTGCCGTACTGGTTCGGGCCAAGCACGATGGCCATCGTCAGCTCCCCCGGTAGGTCGAGTAGCCGAACGGGCTGAGCAGCAGCGGCACGTGGTAATGCCCGGCCCGGCCGTCGATGCGGAACGTGACCGACGCCTCCGGGAAGAAGGCATCACCGCCGAGGTAGCCGCCGGTGTCGAAGACGAGCCGGTAGGTACCGGGTTCCAGGGCGGCCGGGCCAAGGTCGCCGGCCCGCCCGTCGCCGCCGGTGCGGGCGCGGCCGAGCTCAGCCGGCCCGGCGGCGGTGATCAGCTCGAGCCGGACGGCCATCCCGGCGGCCGGGACGCCGCGCGCGGTGTCCAGCACGTGGGTAGTAACGGCGCTGACTGCACTCACCCCGATTCCCGCAGCTGGCGGGCAAGCCTGCGGCGGTTGATCTTCGCAAGCTCGGCGGCCAGCACGCGCCATTCGGCGGCAGGCTCGTTGCCGAGCCGCTGCCGCAGCAGGGCCAGCAGCTCGGGGCCGCTGCGGCCGGCCGCGCAGACCAGGTAGATGTGGCCGAATCGCCGCTCATAGGCCCGGTTGCCCTCGGCCAGGGCGCTGATCAGCTCCTGGTCGGCGTGATCGACGCCAGCCTGCTCCGGGTGCGCCCGGACGCCGATCCTCGGATGCCCGGCGAGGGCTTGCCTCAGGTCGGCCCTGGTCAGCCCGGCGACGGCCGCGTCGGACCGGATCAGGACGTCGCCGACGGATCCGAACGGCCTGCCCGCCGCCACCAGCCCGGCCCAGCGTTCCGCCGAGCAGCAGGCCAGCAGCAGCCGGCCCGCGTCCGGCGCGGGCATGCCGTTGAACTCGGCCAGCGAGAGGGCCTCGGGTGCTGGCCGCGCTGACTGGCCGTTCGCAGGCTGAGCTTCCGCAGGGCTCATGATGTCCTACCATCTCGCGGCGCCGGCCGCGCCGGCAACACGACTGGCCGCCCCGGATCCGGCAGGAAGATCAAGATCCTGTTATTAACGGGACGGCGGCCGGCCGGTCGGCCCGGCCTGGCGTCATGCCGCCGGAACCGGCGTCGCCCTGCCCTCAGCCCGCACCGCCCTGCCCGCGAGCAGCCAGTAGACGGCCCCGCCGACGAACAGCCCGATAAACACGCTGAAGTCAGAGCCGAACGGGCCGCCGGCTCGGCTGGCCAGGAAGCCGACGTACGGCGAGTAGGCATTCAGCCAGAACGCGGCGGCGATCATGCCGAGCACCTGGGCGATGATCGCCGGCCAGTGGAAGCCGCCGTTCCGGAAGTAGCGGCTGGCCCGCTCGTCCAGCAGGGCGTCATGGTCGTAGCGGTTCCGGCGCAGGTAGCTGTCGACGAGGTAGATCGCGCACCACGGGCCCAGCCACAAGATGATGAACAGGATGAAGTCGGTGAGCAGCCGGAAGAAGTCGGCAGAGAACACGGCGTAGGCGGCGAGCACGCCGCAGAGGACCGTGTCGATGGCCACGCAATGCAGCCGCCTCAGCCTGGGCACCAGGCTCTGCAGCGTGACGCCGGACGAGTAGAGGTCCAGGGTGTTGATCGCGAACAGCTGGAGGATGGCGAAGATCAGGTAGGGCACGACGAACCAGCCGGCGAAACCGGAGATCAGCCCGTTGACCGAGGTCGCGCTGGGCACGCCGGTCGCCACGGCCGCGCCGAGGATCTCCAGCAGCGCGGACGGGATGGCGCCGCCGAGCGCGACCGCGAGCACGATCTGCTTCTTGTCCGCGGCCCGCGGCAGGTACCTGGAGTAGTCGTTCGCGTTCTCGGTCCAGCCGAGCCCGCCAGCGGAGATGACGAGCGCGAGGAAGATGGTCATCGCGCCCCAGCTCGCGCCGTGCGCCGGCACGTGCAGGTTGACCTTGGAGGCAGTGAGCGCGGCCATCACCGCGAACAGCACGACGAACGGGATCGCCAGCCACTTGCAGCACCCGGAGCACCGCGGCGTGCCCGAGCAGCGGCAGCACGGCCTGGATCGCCACGGCGATAATGATGAAGATCACCTTGGCCGCGGTGCCGGCGGTGAAGCCGGCCTTGGACGCGAGCAGGATCGCCGCGAAGACGATCAGCGCGATGCCCTCGATCTCGAACCCGACCTGGGTAATCCAGTTGAAGAACGACGGCATCTTGTTGCCCCGCGGCCCGAACGGCGCCCGGCTGATCGCGAAGGTGGTCGTGCCGGCCTGCGGGCCCTGCAGGCTCGCCAGGCCGGTCAGCACGTAGAACAGGTTCCCGATCAGGACGACGACGACGGCCTGGGCGAAGGACAGCCCGAACACGACGACCGCCAGCGCGCCGTACACCACGAACTCGACGTTCCAGACCGCGCCTGCCCACATCCAGAACAGGCTGCTCGGCACCCCCCACCGGGCGTCGTGCGGTACGTGCTCGATGCCGCGCTGCTCGATGGTCGTGATGGGCGGCTCTCCGGCCGCCGCCGCCGGGGCCGCCGCGGCTGCCGCCGTCCCGGCCGAATCGCCGCTCCCTGCTGCCATCGCCGGGCCTCCCTGCGCCTCGCCTTCGTGGGGGGCAGGTGCCACGGCTGCGACACCGCCGACTGCTGAGCGGGAGATTACTACCCGGCATGGGCGAGCGGAAGATTCGCCCGGTTAACGGCTGATTCACACGGGACAGTAGTTGCTTTTAGTGATGAAAAGTTACTGATGGTGACGGTGAGGGTAAGTAACCGATGTACTCGGGGGGCCCATGTGACGTACTTCACCAATCCGCAGGCCCATTGCGGACCGAAGTGACGCACAAGATGAGCAACCGAACAAGGCTGCCCGGGCTCGTGCCCCCGGCAGGCCCTGATGAGTAGCCGCCGGGTCGCTGTCGTCGGCAGCGGGGTCAGCGGGCTCACCGCCGCCTACGTGCTGGCCCGGGCTTGCGAGGTGACGCTGTTCGAGGCGGCCGGCCGGCTCGGCGGGCACGCCGACACCCACCAGGTGACCGCGGCCGACGGCACCGAGATCGCGATCGACACCGGCTTCATCGTGCACAACAGGCGCACTTATCCCCTGCTCACCCGGCTTTTCGGCGAGCTCGGCGTCGGCACGCGGGAGTCGGAGATGAGCATGTCGGTCCGCTGCGCCGGCTGCGGCCTTGAGTACGCGGGACAGCGCGGACTCGGCGGGCTGGCGGCAGGCGTCCGCCGGGGCCGCGGCCGCTACCTGCGCATGCTCACCGAGATCCGCCGGTTCCACCGCAGCGCCCGGCGGCTGCTGGCCGCCCGGCGGCGGCCCGGCCGGCGACGGCACCATCGGCGACGGCACCGCCGGCGACAGTGCCGCTGGTGCCAGTGCCGCTGGTGCCAGCCCGACGCTGGGCGAGTTCCTGGCGGCCGGCGGCTACTCGCGGTACTTCGTCACGCATTTCGCGATGCCGTTCGTCGCCGCGGTCTGGTCCTGCTCGCCAGGCACGGCGCTGGCCTACCCGGCCAGGTACCTGTTCGCCTTCCTGGACCAGCACGGGCTGCTTTCGGTGACCGGGTCTCCGCCGTGGCTGACCGTCGACGGCGGGTCAAGGAGCTATGTCGAGCTCGTCGCCAAGCAGCTGACCAGCGTCCGGGCCGGCACCCCGGTCGCTGCCGTCCGGCGGCTGCCCGGCGGCGCGGAGATCAGCCTCGGCGCCGGCCATGCCGCTGAGCTGTTCGACGCGGTGGTGATCGCCACCCATCCGGATCAGGCGCTGCGGCTGCTCGCCGACCCGACGGCGGCCGAGCGGGAGATCCTCGGCGCCTTCAGGTACTCCCGCAACGTCACGGTGCTGCACACCGACTCCCGGGTGCTGCCGGCCAGCCCGCGGGTCCGCGCCTGCTGGAACTACGTGCTCTCGTCCTGCACGGCGGCCGGCGACCAGGTGCAGGTCAGCTACTACATGAACCGGCTGCACCGGCTGCCGGCCAGCCAGGACTACATCGTCACGCTGAACGGCGGCGAGGCCGCCTGGCCGGGCGGGGGCGGCGGATCCGGCCAGGTGCTTGCCCGGATGGATTATGCCCACCCGATCTACGATCCGGCGTCAGTCGCCGCGCAGCGGCGGCTGCCCGGGCTGAACGACGGGATCACCGCCTACGCCGGCGCCTATCACGGCTGGGGCTTCCACGAGGACGGCTGCCGGGCCGGCGTCGCCGCGGCCAGGTCACTGGGAGTCCGGTGGTGACGGCCGGGGTCACGCCCGAGGCTGGCGCCGGCCTTGCCCGCCGGGCCGTCACGCCGGCCATCTACGAGTGCACGATCGCGCACGCGCGGCAGGCACCGGTGCGGAACGCCTTCACCTACCGGACCTATCAGTGGCTGGTCGACCTGGATAACCTGCCGCTGCAGCGTCCCTGGCTGCGGCCGCTCGCCGGGTTCCGCGCGGCCGATCATCTCGGCGATCCGCGGCGCAGCATCAGGGACAACGTCGGCCATTTCCTCGCCAGCCGGGGCATTGACCTGGCCGGCGGACGCGTCCTGATGCTGGCGCACGCCCGCGTACTCGGCTACGTGTTCAACCCGCTGACGGTCTACTGGTGCCACCGCGCCGACGGCAGGCTCGAGTGCGTGCTCGCCGAGGTGCACAACACCTACCGGCAGCGGCATTGCTACCTGCTGCGGACCGACGAGATCGGCCGGGCCGAGGTGCCCAAGGAGTTCTACGTATCGCCGTTCTACCCGGTCGACGGCGGGTACCGGATGACGTTGCCTGAGCCAGGCCGCCGGCTCGCCCTCACCGTGGTGCTCGACCGGCCGGACGGCCATTCGTTCATCGCGACGGTGCGCGGACAGCGGGCCGGCGCGGCCCCGGCGCCGTGGCGCGCGCCGCCATCCGGCACCCGTGGTCGACCGTCGCGGTCAGCGGCCGGATCCGCTGGCAGGGCATCCGGCTGTACGCCCGCGGCCTGCGGCCCGCAGCCAGGCCGCCGCATCCCCCGCAGGCAGGAGCCCGATGACCCAGGCAGCCGGCAGGCCCGAAGCCCGGCAGGCCATGCCTGCTCCCGGTCCGGCCAGGTGGCCCGATGTCGTCAACGTGCCGCCTGGCCGTGTCCGGGCGATGATCGCCAGATTCCTGCTCCGCCGGATCGCGACGCGCCTGCAGTTCCGGGTGGCGCCGGCGGGCGGACGGATGTCCGGCCTCGGCGGCCCAGGCTCGCCGGTGCTCGTGCTGCACCGGCCGGCCAGCTTCTACCGCCGGGTGGGCGCCGCCGGGCTCATCGGCCTCGGCGAGTCCTACATGGCCGGGGACTGGGACTGCGCCGACCTGACCGGCCTGCTGACCATCCTGGCCCGGCAGGTTGACCAGCTCGTGCCGCCCCGCATGCAGTGGCTGCGCCGCGCCTACGTGCGCAAGCCGCCGCCGGGCGACGACGCGTCGGTGGGCAACGCGCGCCGCAACATCCGCCGCCACTACGACCTGTCCAACGAGCTGTTCGCGCTCTTCCTGGACGAGACCATGACCTACTCAGCGGCGATGTTCGATACCGACGCAGCGGGCAGGCCGCCGGATCGGCCGGCGGCTCGCCGCCGCGCAGCGGCGCAAGATCGACCGGCTGCTGGACATTACCGGGGTCGGGCCCGGCAGCCACGTGCTTGAACTCGGCACCGGCTGGGGCGAGCTCGCGATCCGCGCGGCCGCCCGCGGCGCGCGGGTGCTGACCGTCACGCTGTCGGCCCAGCAGCGCGAGCTCGCCGAGGCGCGGATCGCCGCGGCCGGGCTGGCCGACCTGGTGACCGTGCAGCTGACCGACTACCGCGCGGTCGAGGGCCAGTTCGACGCGATCCTGTCGGTCGAGATGATCGAGGCGGTCGGCGAGCGCTACTGGCCCGCCTACTTCACCGCGCTGGACCGGCTGCTCGCGCCGGGCGGCCGGATCGGCCTGCAGTCGATCGTCATGCCGCACCAGCGGATGCTGGCCACCCGTCGCACGCTGACCTGGATACTGAAGTACGTCTTTCCCGGCGGCCTGATCCCGTCGGTGACTTCCATCGAGCAGAACCTGGCCGAGTGCACCAGGCTGCACGTGGCGGACCGGCTCGACTTCGGCGTGCACTACGCGGAGACCCTGCGGATCTGGCGGGAACGGTTCTGCGCGGCCGCCGGCCGGCTGCCCGAGCTTGGCTTCGACGAGACCTTCCGCCGTATGTGGCTGCTCTATCTCTGCTACTCCGAGGCCGGATTCCGGTCCGGCTACCTCGGGGTCTCCCAGTTCCTGCTGGCCAGAGACGGCAACGGCCGCCGGTCAGGCAGGAACGCCAGCGACGGCCGAAGGGAGCGGGCTCGGTGAACCGCACCGCGCTGGCCGCCCGGCCACGGTCCGCGGGCGCCGCCGGCCTGCTCGGACCGGACCCCGCCCGCCGAACCGCCCGCCGGACCCGCCCGCCGGACCCCCGCCCGCCGGACCCGCCCGCCGGACCCGCCCGCCGGACCCGCCCGCCGAACCCGGTGATCATGATGTTCAACGGGTTAGATGCCGTTGAACATCATGATCACCGGGTTGCTTCGGGAGCGGGGGGCGGCTGACCCTACTGTGTACCCGGAGGTGTCGGCATGGCGCGGATCTTCGCTGAGCCGGTCACGACGGTTTCGAGGCAGCCGGACGGATCGACGGTGCTGCGCTCGGGCATCCCGCTCGAGCCCTACCCAGCCAGCATGGCCCAGGCGTTCAGGGCAGCCGCGGCCGCTTACCCGGAACGGATGCTGGTAGCACAGCGGGCGGCGGCGGCAGAATCGGCCGGCTGGCGGACGGTGACCTACGCCGCCGCGCGCCGCCAGGTCGACGGGCTGGCGCAGGGGCTGCTTGACCGCTGCGGCCAGGCTGCCCGGCCAGTGATGATCTTGTCGGGTAACTCTATCGAGCACCTGCTGCTGACCCTGGCCTGCTACACCGCCGGGCTGCCGGCCGTCCCGGTCAGCACCGCCTACTCGCTACTGGCCAGCGACCACGCGACGCTGCGCGCCATGGCCGGGCTGGTCCGCCCGGCCGTCGTCTTCGCCGACGACGGCGACGCCTACGCGGCTGCACTGCACGCGATCGCCAGCCACCCCGCCGGCCGTGGTGCTGATGCTGACAGAGTTGCTGGTGGTCCCAGTGGTACTTATGACGTTCTCGCCCGCTGGGCGGTTGCGCACCGAGACCTGGAACGGCTCGCTGGTCCCGGTGGCGGAGGCGGCAGCAGCGGACCCGGTAGCGGAGGCGGCAGCAGCGGTCACGGTGGCGGTCGCGGTGGTCCGGTCCTCGTTACCCTGTCCGGCTGGGCCGGGGACAGCCGGGCGACCAGTTTCGGCGAGCTTGCGGCGACCCCGGCCACGAGCCAGGTGGACGAGCGGGCGGCGGCCGCCGGGCCGGACACCGTGGCGAAGATCCTCTTCACGTCGGGGTCGACTGGGCAGCCCAAGGGCGTGCTGACCACGCACCGGATGATGTGCGCCAACCAGCAGATGATCCGGCAGGCCTGGCCGTTCCTGGCGGACGAGCCGCCGGTGCTGCTTGACTGGCTGCCGTGGAGCCACACGTTCGGCGGCAGCCACAACGTCAACCAGGTCATCACGCAGGCCGGCACGCTGTGGATCGACGACGGGCGGCCGACGCCCGGGATGATCGAGCGGACCGTGCGCAACCTGGCCGACGTGAGCCCGACGATCTACTACAACGTCCCGGCCGGGTACGCCGCACTGCTGCCGTTCCTCGAGCGCGACCGTGACCTCGCCGCCCGGTTCTTCGCCAGGCTGCGGCTGGTCTTCTACGCCGGCGCGGCGCTGCCGCAGCGGCTCTGGGACGCGATCGGGGAGCTGGCCGCGGCGGCAGGCTCGGCGGCGCCGATGACAACCTCCTGGGGGATGACCGAGACCGCGCCGGCCGCCACCGCCGCGCATTTCCGGTCCGGGCGGTCCGACTGCATCGGCGTGCCGCTGCCCGGTGTCGAGATTAAGCTCGCGGCTGTCGGCAGGCGGCTGGAGGCCCGGGTCAGGGGGCCGGCCGTGACTCCCGGTTACCTGGGCAGGCCAGACCTGACCGAGGCGGCGTTCGACGCCGACGGGTTCTACCGGACCGGCGACGCGGTCGAGCTGATCAGCCCCGGCGACCCGGACGCGGGCCTGCGCTTCGACGGCCGGATCGCGGAGGAATTCAAGCTCGCCACCGGCACCTGGGTGCGGCCAGGAACGCTCCGCCCTGAACTGCTGTCCGCGAGCGGCGGGCTGCTGCAGGACGCGGTGCTGACCGGCCATGATGCCGGGTACATCGGCGCGCTCGGCTGGCTGAGCCCGCAGCGGGCCGCGCAGGTCGCCGGGACGGGCGATAGCGGCCAGGCAGCGCTCGCCGCCGGCCCCGCAGCGCTCGCCGCCGACCCCGCCGACCCGGCAGCGCTCGCCGCCGACCCGGCCGTGCGGGCCGCGGCCGCGGCGGCGCTTGACCGCTACAACACGCTGCGCACCGGCACGTCGCACCGGATCCGGCGGCTGCTGCTGCTGGCCGAGCCGCCGTCGCTGGCCGACGGGGAGATTACCGACAAGGGCTACCTGAACCAGCGCGCGGTGCTCGAGCGGCGGGCCGGGCTGGTCGCCGCGCTGCACGCCGGCCAGCCAGGGCCGGAGGTCATCTGCTGGCCGGACGGGTCCGCCGCTGAGTGACCGGCCGGGGCCGGCCGGGCTGAGCCGTGCCGCCTGCGGGACTGGGTCGTTGCGGCTATTTGCCGGGGTGAGCGCGGCACCTGCGGACCCGGCCGGCGAGCATGGGGTCATGCACCTACCTGTGATGCCGCCGGTGGCGCCGATGCTCGCCAAGTCGGTCAAGGAGATCCCGCAAGGCCAGCTCAGCTATGAGCCGAAGTGGGACGGCTTCCGGTCGATCATCTTCAGGGACGGCGCCGAGGTCGAGATCGGCAGCCGGAACGAGCGGCCGATGACCAGGTACTTCCCGGAGATCGTGGCCGCCGTCACGGCGAACCTGCCGGAGCGGTGCGTCATCGACGGGGAGATCATCATCCCCAGCGCCGATGGCCTGCGGCTGGACTTCGAGGCCCTGCTGCAGCGCATTCACCCAGCCGACAGCCGGGTCAGGCTGCTGGCCGAGCAGACGCCGGCCGCGTTCGTGGCGTTCGACCTGCTGGCGGCCGGCGACGAGGACTGCACCGAGCGGCCGTTCGCGGAGCGCCGAGCGGCGCTTGAGGAGGCGCTCGCCGCCGCCGGCCCGCCGGTCTACCTCACCCCGGCGACCGCCGACTACGGGGTGGCCGGGGAGTGGTTCCGGCAGTTCGAGGGCGCCGGGCTTGACGGGCTGGTCGCCAAGCCGCTGGACGGGACCTACCAGCCGGACAAGCGGGCCATGTTCAAGGTGAAGCACGAGCGGACGGCCGACTGCGTGGTGGCCGGCTACCGGCCGCACAAAAGCGGGCCGGACGCCGTCGGGTCGCTGCTGCTCGGCCTCTACAACGACGACGGCCAGCTGGCCAGCGTCGGCGTGATCGGGGCATTCCCGATGGCCAGGCGGCGCGAGCTGCTGAAAGAACTGCAGCCGCTGGTCACCAGCTTCGACGAGCATCCGTGGAACTGGGCCAGCCAGCAATCCGGGGTGCGCAACCCGCGCGAGGCGGAGACCAGCCGGTGGAACGCCGGCAAGGATCTCTCGTTCGTGCCGCTGCGGCCGGAACGGGTCGTCGAGGTCCGCTATGACCACATGGAGGGCACCCGCTTCCGGCACACCACCCAGTTCGTCCGCTGGCGTCCGGACCGGGAGCCCGCTTCCTGCGGCTTCGGACAGCTGGAGGAGCCGATCAGGTTCAACCTCGCGGATGTGCTGGCCGGCTGACGAAGTCCGGCTTGCGCCACTGCGCCTGCCGGGGGACGCTGTGCTCCGGTCCGGTCGGCAGGCGGCCAGGAAGGCAGATCAGTGACAGCTGAAGGCGGTTCCGGCCCGGGCACGGCACCGGGATTCGACACCAGCGTGGCGCACGTGGCCCGGGTGTACGACTACTGGCTGGGCGGGAAGGACAACTTCGCCGCCGACCGGGCGGCCGGCGAACAGGCCATCGCCGCCTACCCGGACATCGTGTCCTCGGTGCGGGCCAACCGGGCCTTCCTGGCCCGGGTGGTGCGCTACCTGGCCGCTGACTGCGGCATCCGGCAGTTCCTCGACATCGGAACCGGCATCCCCACGGCGAACAACACTCACGAGGTCGCCCAGTCGGTCGCACCGGGCAGCCGGATCGTTTACGTGGACAACGACCCGGTCGTGCTTGCCCACGCCCGCGCGCTGCTGACCAGCAGCCCGCAGGGTGCCACCGACTACATCGACGCCGACCTCAGGGAAACCGGCAAGATCCTCCACGGCGCGGCCCGGACGCTGGACTTCAGCCAGCCGGTGGCAGTGATGATGATGGCCGTCCTGCAGCACATCCCGGACGCCGACGGCCCGCACCAGATCGTCGGCATGCTGACCGACGCCGTGACATCGGGCAGCTACCTGACGATCTCGCATCCGGCCAGTGACATCGAGGCCGAGAAGATGGCCCAGATGGCCGAGCGGCTGAATCAGATGATGGCGGAGAAGGTCAGCTTCCGCGACCGCGGCAGGGTGGCCCGCTTCTTCGACGGCCTTGAGCTTGCCGAGCCTGGCCTGGTGCGGGCTCAGCTGTGGCGGCCGGACTCGGAGCTCACGGCGGCCAGCCCGGCCGCGCTGTGGGGCGGCGTCGCGCGGAAGCACTAGACGCCGTGCCTGGCCTGCCAGCCAGGCACGGCCAGCTCAGCCCAGCTGCTCCCGGATTGCGCGGGCGACGGCGTCCGGCGCCCGCAACGGCAGCAGGTGATCGGCGCCAGGCACGGTGACCAGGCGGCAGCCGGGGATCCGGGCGGCGGAGGCCGCCGCGCAGTCGATCAGCGGCTGCCGGTCCAGGTCGCCGATGAGCAGCACAGCGGGAGCGGAGATCTCGCCGAGCCGGTCAAAGACGGCTGGCCCGTCCTGCTCGTACCCGCCATCGGCCAGCCACCCGGCGGCGGCGCTGCGCAACTGCGCCCTGGCCGCGTCGTCGTGCCCCGCCATCGCCCACATGCGCAATCCCAGCTCGGCGAGGCCGGCCACGTCGCCGGCCTTGAAGAGCGCTTCAGCCTCGGCGTCCTCGGCCGGCTCGGCTGGCCATGGATATCCCGTTACCCCCGGACATAGGAGTACCAGTGAGCGGACTCGGGCTGGGTCCTCGACTGCCAGCTGAAGCCCGGAATCTCCGCCCATGCTGCAGCCGGCCACGGTGACATCGGCGAGCTTGAGGTAGTCAAGGACGGCCCGCAGATCGCCGAGCTGCGTGTAGGGCACGGCGGGCGCCGGCGAGCGGTCGTGGCCGCGGGCGTCGTAGCGGATGAGCCTGTACCGGCCGGCCAGCACCGCGATCAGCGGGTCCCAGATGCGGGAGTCCCCGATGCCGGGATGCAGCAGGACGACGGGCGGGCCGTCACCGCCGGTGTCCTGCGTCCAGACCGCACCGCCGTCGACGGGGACCATCAGCTCGGAGCCTGTGCTGGAGTTCATCGCATGTCCTTCCGGTCGCGCCGCGGTCAGCAGACCAGCGGTGCCGCCGACGCTGGCGGCGGTACGCCAAGCAGAGCGCATCCTGGCCGCGGCCGGCCAACTGGATTCCGGCGGGGCGCGGCGACTAATCTGCGGTATGCCCATCGAGCGGTCCGTCACCCTGGCCCGGCCCGGATGACCGGAGCGGATCACGTGATCGGGCTGTTCCCGCCAGGCACCGTCCGGGACGGCGACGGCATGCTGCGGGTCGGCGGATGCCGGCTCGACGAGCTGGCCGCCGAGTACGGCACGCCCGCGCTGGTGGTCGACGAGGGCGCGGTGCGGCAGCAGGCCCGCGACTACCGGCGGCAGCTGGCCGCCCGCTGGCCGGACTCCCGGGTGGCCTTCGCCTCCAAGGCATTCCCGTGCACCGCCGTGCAGCGGCTGATGGTGTCCGAGGGGCTGTGGCTGGACGTGGCCGGCGGCGGCGAGATCGTCACCGCGCTCGCGGCCGGGGCCGACCCGGCCACCCTGATCCTGCACGGCAACGCGAAGACCACCGAGGAGATCGAGCTGGCCGTCAGCGCCGGCGTGGGCACCGGTCGTGGTGGACAACTTCGACGACATCGACCGGCTGGAGGCGGCGGTGCCGGCCGGCCGGGTGCAGGGCTGCCTGGTCCGGGTGATCCCCGGGGTGCAGAGCTCGACCTACCCGGCCTACGCCACCGGCCACGCGGGATCGAAGTTCGGGCTGGCGCCTGCCGACGCGCGGCGGGCCATCGCCCGGATCGAGGCCGCCGGGCGGCTGCGGATGGACGGCCTGCACACGCACGTCGGGTCGCAGATCCTGGACGCGGCCGAGCTGGCCGCCGCGGTCGCGCCGCTGGCGGCGCTCGGCGAGTTCGGCGTCTACGACCTCGGCGGCGGCCTCGGCTGCCGGTACACCTACGCGGACCAGCCGCCGACCCTGGCCGGCGTACCTCGATGCGCTGACCGGCGCGGCCCGGGAGCACCTGCCTGCCGGCGCCAGGATCCTGATCGAGCCGGGGCGCAGCCTGGTCGCCCGCGGCGGCGTCACCGTGTACCGGGTCACCACCGTCAAGCCGGGGCCGGTGACGTTCGTCGCGGTGGACGGCGGGATGGGCGACAACCTGGAGGTGGCGCTCGTCGGGCAGCGGTTCGAGGCGGCGATCGCCGACCGGCGGCGGGCCGGCGGCGGGCAGCAGGTCACCGTGGTCGGCCGGCACTGCGAGTCGGGTGACGTGCTCAGCGCGGAGCGTGCAGCTGCCCGAGTCCGCGGGTCGGGGACCTGCTGGCCGTCCCGGTGACCGGGGCGTACTGCTACACGATGTCGAACAACTACAACGGCGCCCGGCGGATCCCGGTGGTGTTCGCCGCCGCCGGCGGCGCCCGGCTGGCCGTCCGCCGCGAGCGCTGGGACGAGCTGCTGGCCAGGGACATCGGCTGACCCGCCGCCCGGTGAGTCAGGGCTTCGTTACGGTCAGGCCGGAGAAGTAGGCCGGGTACCAGCCGCCGACTTCGATCCCAGGTATCCCGCTGGTGAGCGTCGAGTTGGTCAGCGAGGCTACCGGCCGCCCGTCGACGCTCGCCCGGATGGTCCGGCCCGATACCGACAGGGACAGGGTGTGCCACGCGCGTGTCGCGAATGCGGCGTGGCCGCCGCCAGCACGGTGGTGCTGGCGGGCTTGACCTGCCGCACCCCTGCGATGGTGTCGGCCGCGGTGCCGCCGTTGCTCAGCCGGAGCGAGAACTTGCCGTTGGTCCTGACGTTGAATACGTACCCGTTGTAGCTGCCCTGCGCTGGTGACACGCCGTGGTACCGGCCGATGAGCCCGGCCGAGCCTGAGTGCGGGAGCATGACGTGCACGGTCACGACGTAACTGGTCCAGTCGCTGCCGATGATCGCGTACGGGTGACGGTGGCGGCTGTTAACCCACAGCACCGGCTTGTGCCGGGTCGTTTGCTTCGTGCAGGTCGTGGCACCGTGCGGGCCCCTGCAGCGGGCGAGTTCGAAGGAGCCGTCCTCGGCGGCCAGCATGGCGGGCTCGTCTTTTCCTGCGGACAGGTCGTTGCGGTAGGGCAGCGGCAGGCTGGCCGGGGGCGGGCCTGCCGCGGTTCCCTTGCCCTGGCCGGACGTGGTCGTCAGCGAGTACACGTAGCCGGGCTTGACGGTCAGCGTGAATCTGCCGTTGACCGGCCTGATGTCCGGCCCGCGCACGAGCCATTGTGACGGGCCGGCGCCGCTGTTGAAGTTGCTCGACCAGACGTGCACGGTCTTGCTGGCGAGCGACTTTCCTCCGGTGATGGTGAAGCTGGCCCGCTGGGTGCGGGTGACGCCTCCGGTGGCCTCGATGATCGTGGACCATTGATCCCTGGTGCCGCGGAGCAGGGTGACGTACGAGCCGTCGGCGCGCTGGCCCTGCAGGTAGCCGCTGGCGGAATTGACGTACCTCCAGCCGCGCGGGTTCCGCGCCGTCGGGAGCGCCGCGAACTGGGTGATGTGCGCGACCGCCCAGGTCTCCGCGTTGACGCTATAGCTGCCCGACCACGGCTGGTCCGCGGTCAGCAGGCCGCGGTCCTCATGCTTCAGCACTCCGGCCGGCATGGACTCGATCGCCGGCCAGCCCAGCACCGCGGTCACCCGGGCGCCGATGTACTCGCGGGTGAAGGCGCGATCGATGGCCGGCGCGCAAGGAGAGCAGCCGGCCTGGGTCCCGGAGTCGATCCCGCCGAGTTCGCTGCGCCCACAGCGGCTTTCCTGACTTCAGCGCCGGGCTGGTGCTCCAGCATCTCGACATCGCGCCCTTGACCGCCGTCGGGTAGCCGCAGTTATTGTGCGCGCCCAGGATCGCGACCGGCCGGGTGGAGGTGTACTCCCAGTCATGCCGTCCGATGCCGTCGCCGGCGACTATCTGCACGTGCCGGTGACCTCCGGCATTCAGCGCCTTCCGCAGATGGCGGTACCACCGGGCATGACTGCCGTGGTCCAGCTCATCCCAGCCGCCCAGGTAGCTGATCGTCAGCCCGTTCCGCCGCGCGCAGCCAAGCCAGTCGAGCAGGTACCTGATATCGGCCCTGGTGAACAGCGACCCGTGCCTGCCCACCCAGCCGGGCGCGCCCCACTGGAGGCCATACAGCTTCAGCCTGGGATCGAGCGCGACTGCCTTCCTGGCGATGGCGAATTCATAGCCGGCGCTGCAGTTCAGGTGCCCTCTCGTCTGCTGAGCGCTCGGCTCGGCCCCGTCAGAGGAGTTCCCGTCACCGCCGATCTCCAGCTTCAGCAGCTGCAGGGACGCCCCGTAGTCCGGCTTGAACAGGTAGTCCATGATCTGCGTCCGCTGCGCCCGGGGGTAGTCCTCGAGATACCTCGCGGTTCCGCCGCCGCCGAGGACGGCGCCGACGCCGTCATACGTGCGCCCCCCGCCGTCGCCGTTGACGACGATGGAGGTCGTCGGCAGCGCCGCGCCGCGAGCCGGGCCGATGGCGAACAATGCCGCGGACAGCAGGACGGCGGCCGCGATGATGATCCGCTTCATACGCTCCTGCCAGGCGCGTGGCTCGTCGGCATGATCAGATGTACCCGCCTGGTGAACGTGACCGCATAAGTGGTGAACGTGACTGCATAGATACAGGAAAGCTCATATGTCCAAATGCGGGACAGGGCTAAGGCCGGCCTGCCCGAGATACTCGTGGGAGTTTAGCCAAGTTTAGGCCAGTCGAGGCTAATACGCGCCGGACGGTCCCGCCGACGGCGGCACTGCAGCGCAAGCGCGCTGCAGTGCCGCCGTCGGCCCCGTTTCACATATGGTTACCGGTTTCCCGATTACGGCCGGACCTCGTAGACGATGTTGAAGGGCGTCTCGGTTGCCCGGCGGAAGCGGGTGAACCCGGCGTCGGTGGCGATCCGGCGGATGGCCGCCTCGCCCGCCTGCGCCCCGAGCGCGTAGCCGCCCGGCTGGGACACCGCGTTCGGCACGCAGAGCTGGGCGGAGAAGTTGTAGTAGACCCGGCCGACCGGGTTGAGGTTGCCGGAGACGTCGTCGGCGGCGGCCGGCTCGACCACCATCCAGGTCCCGTCGGCGGCCAGCGCGCTGCGGATGTGCTTCGCCGCGGCCAGCGGGTCGCCCATATCGTGCAGGCAGTCGAACGTGGTAATCAGGTCGTAGTCCGACCCGGAGAACTCGGCCGCCTTGGCGACCTCGAACTGCACCCGGTCGGCGACTCCGGCGTCGGCGGCGCGCTTGCGGGCCAGCTCGATCGACCGCTCGTGGTAGTCCGACTCCGGTGAACCTCGACTCCGGGTACGCCTGGCCGAGCAGCACGGTCGACGCGCCCGAGGCCGCAGCCGAGGTCCGCGCCCTTCGCTCCGGCCTGCAGCTTCGGCCACCACGCCGTCGAGCGCGGGCAGCCAGGACGACACCAGGTTGGCCACGTAGCCGGGCCGGAAGAACTGCTCGCAGCCGACGAAGACGTCCTCGTCGTGCTCGTGCCAGCCCATGCCCGCTGCCGGACCTGAACGCGCTCGGCGATCCGGTCGTTCGCCTTCAGCGCGCCGAGCGCCAGCACGAACGCGCCGGGCGCGTAGACCGCGCCGTCCGGGTTGGCCAGCGCGAACGCCTGCTCCTCGGTCATCGAGTAGCTGTCATTGGCCGCGTCGTGCTGCACGTAGCCGCCGGCCGCCTGGCCGCGCAGCCATTCCGCTATGTAGCGCGGGTCGGTCTCGGTGCGCTCGGCGAGCTGGCCGGCCGTGGCCGGCCCCTCGGCGAGAGCGCGGAAGAGCCCGAGCCGGTGCCCGATGACGATGTTGCCCGCGGCGATGGTCGCGCCCAGATCGGAGACGAAGCGCCCGAGAAATTCGTTCAGCTTGGCCTCATCGAGTGCCATGGTGCCTCCCTCGCTGACGGCCGGACGTTCCGGCCACCAGTGATCGTCACCCGTGGCGTTGCAGTCTCGTTGCAGTCATTCTTGCTATCCCACGCAGCCGGTGCGGTCAGCCGAGGGCGGCTGCCGCCTCGCTCGCGATCCGCGGCAGGCCGTGCCGCCTGCCGAGTTCCGCCGCGCGCTGCAGCAGGGCCGCCGCCTCGGCGCCGAGGCCGAGCGTGGCCGCGGCCCGGCCGTCGACCAGGGACGCGGCGGCCAGCGGCGCGACCCACGGCACCCGCGCCGCGGCCCGCAGCAGCGGCGCGAGCACCGCCCGCGCCCGCTCCGGCTCGCCGCGGGTCAGCCAGGCCCGCGCCACCGCCAGATAGCAGCCGTCCCCGGCCAGGAACGCGGTTCCGGCGGGTGCCCGGATCCGGTCGAGCAGGGCCGCAGCGTCGGCCAGGATCACCGGGGAGCCGGTCGCCTCGGCGAGCGGCGCCAGGCAGCGCAGCAGGCTGCCCTCCGCGCCGGCCTGCGCCGCAGCGATATCCCTGGTGCGCTCAAGCACCGCCGCCGCCTGGCCGGCGTCGCCCATTTCCAGCAGGGTCGTGCCGAGCTCGGCGCCCGCGATCGCGGCGGCCCAGGAGTGCGGCGCCTCCTCGGTCAGCGCGACCGCGTGCCGGCCGCGCTGACCGCCTCGTCGTAGCGGCCCTGCAGCCGGGCCACCGCGCCGCTGACGGCGACATGCCAGGCGGCATGCGCCATGCTGCCGCTGCGGCGGCTGACTTCCAGGGAGGCGTCGATCCGGGCGGCGGCGGCCGGCCAGTCGCCGGCCGCGAGCGCGGGAAAGGCCGACTCGAAGATCGTCCAGGGCAGCAGCCGCAGGTCACCGAGACGGCGGAGCAGCGGCTCCAGCTCCTCGATAATGGGCACCAGGGCACTGATCTCGCCAAGGTAGGCGACCGACGCCTTCTGCCCGTCAAGCGCGGCGGCCAGCGCCTCGTCATCACCGGACGCCCGCGCGGCGCGGACCGCGAGACGGCCCTGCTTGACGGCCTCGTCGAAGCGGAGCTCGTTGACCGCGTAGATGGCGAGCCTGGCCCGCAGGTTGGCCTCGGTGGCCCGGTCGGACAGCGCGGTCGCGATCGAGAGCCCGCGCTCGACCGTCCAGATCGCGTCCGGAATCGGCTGGCCCAGCGCCACCCGGGCGTCCCCGCCGAGCGCGAGCAGCCCGGCCATCTCCAGCCGCCGGTCGCCGGTCTCGCGGGAGGTGGTGATCGCCGCCTCGATGTCGGCGACTGCCGCCGCGTAGTCAGCCTTGGTCTGCCTGGCCCAGCCGCGGGCAAGCAGCGCCCGGGCCCGTACTTCGCGGTCGCCCGCCTGGTCCGCCGCTTCCATGCCGCGGGTCAGCAACTCGGCCGCGTCCGCCGCGGCCGCGCGGCCCAGCGCCTGCTCCCCGGCCAGCAGCCAGCCGCGAGCGGCCCGCGACCAGTCCCCGGCCGCGGCCGCATGCGCGGCCATCGCCTCCGGCTTGCGGGTCAGCAGGTCGGCCGCCTTGGCGTGGTAGGCGACCCGGGCCGGGGCCGGGGTCGTCGCATACAGCACCTCGCGGATCAGGTCGTTGGCGAACTCGTAGTCCCGCTCGGCGACCACGAGCAGCCGGGCGGCGTGCGCGTCGGTGCAGGTCCCGAGCACGGATTGCGGGCTCTCGCCGAGCAGGCCGGCCAGGGTCGCCGGGTCGAACGAGCTGCCGAGCACCGCGCCCGCCCGCAGCGCGGTCTCCACCGGCTGGCCCGCCCGCCGGACCCGGGCCAGCACTGCCGCCTCCAGCGAGACCGGGATCCCGGCGTTGCCCGCCGTCAGCGCGCGCAGCGTCTCGACCACGAACAGCGCATGGCCGCGGGTCCTGCCCGATGATGCTCTCGGCCTGATCGGCCAGCCCGGCCTCGGCGGCCAGGCTCGTGACGGCCTGGTCAGGCAACGGGCCGAGGTCGATCCGGGACGACACGTCGGCCAGCGAATCGAGGACGCCTGCGCCTTCTTCCGCGCGCACCGTGGCGACCGCGAGCAGCCGGCTGTGCGGCACGTGCCTGGCCAGGTAGTGCAGCAGCTCTATCGTCGCCCGGCCTGCGTTCTGCAGGTCGTCGAAGCTGAGCAGCACCGGGCTAAGGCCGGTAAGGCCTCGGGTAAACGCGGTGACCCCGGCAAATGCCCGCCGCCGCTCGATGTCAGCGGTTTCCTGCCGCGCCGCCGGAACCTGGCCGAGCAGCTCGGCGACCTCTGGCACCAGCCGGGCCAGCGCCGCGGCGTGGGTCCCGGCCAGCTCCTGCATCCTGGCGGGCGGCGTCGCGCGGGCCACGGCCGCGATCGCGTCGGCGAACGGCTGCAGGAACAGCGACCGCTCGGTCTCGTAGCAGCGCGCGGCGAGCACCGTGCCGCCGGTCCCGGCCGCGATCCGGGCCAGCTCGTCTACCAGCCGGGTCTTGCCGATCCCTGCTTCGCCACTGACCAGGTAGAGGGCGGGACGGCCGGCTGCGGCGTCGTTCCAGGCGCGCCTAAGCCTGCCGAGCTCGGCGGCCCGGCCTGGCAGGTCTGGCCGGTCAGTGGCCGGCCCGGCTGGCCCGGCTGGCCCGGCTGGCCCGGCTGGCCCGGCTGGCCAGCTTGGCTGATGCTGGCCGGCGGCGCATCCCGCCCAGGCTGGCCAGGCAGCTCGCCGGGCTGCTGCTCGCGGAGCACGGCGACGTGCAGCTGCTGCGTCTCCGGGGCGGGGTCGGCGCCCAGTTCCTCGGCGAGCAGGTCGCGCAGCTCGGCGTAGGCGGCCAGCGCGCGGGCGGGCTCGCCTTCTGCGACGTGCGCGCGCATCAGCGCCCGGCGGGAGCGCTCGTCGTAAGGGTCGCCGGCCACGGCGGCCGCCGCGGCCGCTCTCGCGGTGGCCGGGTCGCCGGCCGCCAGCGCGGCCTGCGCGAGCACCCGCCTGGCCCGCTGGATGAGCTCGGCGTGCTCGGCGCGGGCCGGCTGGGCCCACTCGGCGGCCGGCTCGTCTTCCAGCGCCAGCCCGGCCGTCAGCACATCGCTGGCGCGGGCCGCCGCGGCGGCCGCGAGGGCAGGCTCGGCCGCGGCCAGCCTCCGCTCGGCCTCGCCGATCCAGCGGTCCGCGTCGTCCAGGTCGACCCGGACGGCTGGCGGCGGTCCGAGCCGGTAACCGGGACGGCCGCCTTGGATGACGCCGGGCCCGAGCACGCGGCGCAGCCGGCTGACGAACGTCGCGACGTTCTCCGCCGGGCTGGCAGGCGGCTGGCCCGCCCACAGCACCGCGACGATCTGCTCGGCCGGGACGGTCCCCGGGCGCTGCGCGGCCAGCAGCTTGAGCAGCGTCCGCGCCTTGCGGCTGCCGAGCTCGGCCGCGATCACCGGCTCGGCGCCGCGGGCCACGGCGAAAGTGCCGACCAGCCGCAGCCGCACCGGCACCTGGGCCAGGCTGTCGTCCGGGGTCGCCATCCGCACCTCCCCCCGGTGACAGCATGCGCCCGTGGACTTCCTTGTACCACAGCGGCGGAGCTGCCACCGGGGGCGGACCGCGGCGGCGGGCGTAGCCGGCCGGCCGCGGCGACCTGCGTTGCGGCGACCTGCCTGGCGGCGAGTTACACCTTTCGCCAGCGGGCCTCGCACAGCCCGTAGACGCCGAAGATGATAAGGCCGATTGCCGCGAGGAACAGCAGGAACTCGCCGAACGGCTGATTGCGCAGCGTGAGCAGCGCCTTGTCGATGCCGCCTGCCTTGGCCGGCTTGTAGGTGACGGCCGCCTCGACCACGAGGACGCCGGCCAGCGCGAAGACAACGCCGCGGGCGGCGGTCCCGGTCACGCCGAGCCGCTCGACGACGCGCCGCGTCCGGAGGCTCATCTGCGATGTCTGCAGGAACTTCATGAACTTGCGGCGGATGCCCTCGAAGACGAGCGTCAGGCCAGCGATCACGATGATCAGGCCGACTATGCCCACCAGCCACCGGCCGCCGGCCCCATGATGCATCACCTTGGCCGTCACGTCCTGCTGCTTCTTGGTCTGGCTGCCGCCGGTACCTGAGATCACCTGGAAGGTCAGGTAGCTGAACCCCGCATAGATCACGGCCCGGACCAGCGACTTCAGCCGGGGGCCCGCGCCATTGCCTTCGCCGGTTACGCCGAAGGCGGCTTCGCTGAGGCGCCAGAGCGCATAGCCGGCGAATCCGATGCCAAGTAGCCAGAGCGAAACCAGGCCGTAGGACTGGCGGGCCAGCAACTGCAAGGCACCCTGCTGGTCAGCCTGCCGCGAGTGCTGGCCGAGCGCGACCAGGATCGCGACCCAGCCGATCAGGATGTAGATGACACCGCGCGCCGCGAGGCCTGCCCGGGCCAGTCCGCGGGCCGGCGTGCTTTCTGATGCGCGCCTGGCGCTGGCGGAGATGTTCGTGGACGGTGACGATATCGATGGCATCGCGGTGGTCACCTCTCAGATTTTCGGAAGGCCCAGCCATTACCCCGGTTCCGGCGACCTATGCGGGGCGGCCAGGGGTCGACGCGGGTCGCGCTGAAGGCCGATGCGGGCGGTTCGGAAGCGCGATGCGGGGTACTGCGGGGTCTCGTGACAGCTACCGCCGCGCACCTGGTCCAGAGCTACGGTTACTGGGCCGTATTTCTCGCGGTCGGCCTGGAAAGCCTCGGCGTGCCCGTCCCCGGCGAGACCACGCTGATAGCGGCCGCCCTCTTCGCCGGCAGCACGCACCGGCTGAGCCTTGTCTACCTGGTGATCGTGGCCAGCGTCGCCGCCATCGTCGGTGACAACCTCGGCTACCTCATCGGGCGGGACGGAGGGTACCGGCTGCTGCGCCGCTACGGCCACCGGGTGCATGTGGACGAGGCGAAGCTCAAGGTGGGCCGCTACCTCTTCGATCGCCATGGCGGCAGCGTGGTGTTCGTCGGCCGGTTCATCACGGTGCTGCGGACCTACGTCGCGTTCCTGGCAGGCACCAACATGATGAGCTGGCGCCGTTTCGGTGTCTACAACGCTGCCGGGGGCATCCTCTGGGCAGTCCTGGTCGGAACCGGCGCGTACCTGCTCGGCGCGGCCGCGCACCAGGTCGGCACGGTGGTAACCATCGCAGGCGGCGTCCTGGTCGTCGTGGTCATCGTCGCGCTGACCTGCTACCTGCGCCGGCACATGAAACGTCTCGAGGAGCGAGCCGAGCGGGCCTACCCGGGACCGCTTGACGACTCGAGCGCCGCCAGCAGGGTGTTACCAGGAGCCCCAGCTCAGGGCAGGTTCCGGCAGTGACGGCGGCTCGCGGAAGGCAGGCGGGCCGGTGAGGTCCAGCGCATCGAGCGGCGAGACGGCCGCCGCGTCCCGCCGGGTCAGCGCGGGCAGGTTCCACTTCTCCTCGAGGAGCCTGAGCACGGACGTGTGGTCGAGCACCTCGGTGCAGACATAGTCCGGCCGCGCATACGGCGAGATGATCACGGCGGGGACCCGGAACCCGTAATGGTCGTAACGACCCGGTCCCTTCGCCACGTTCTCCGCGCCCTTGATCAGGCCGGGAAGCAACGGTCGCAGGAAGGCCTGCAGCCGGGTCGGGCTGCCGATGAGGCTGCGTCCCTCGACGTCGTCGGGCGGGATGGCAGCGGGCGGCGAGACATGGTCATGGTAGCCGCCGTGCTCGTCATACACCCAGATCAGCAGGGTGCGCGGCCAGCCCTTGCCGTGCATGACCCGGTTGATCACCTCGGCCGCGAAGCTCTCGCCCTTCCTGATGTCCTGCGGGTTCTCCTCCGAGTAGTTGTCGAAGTCGGGATCCACGATGCTGAACGCGGGCAGCGTGCCGTTGTCCGCGTCGGTGAAGAACTGGTCGGTGCCGCGGACGTGCTGCATGTACCGGCCGATGCCAAGCGGGAAGACGTTCGCGGTGAACTGCAGGTCCTTCTGGATTCCCGCGGTCACGCCGCGGACCGACCTGCTGAGCGAAAGCAGCCGCCGCCGGGCCATCCGGCGCTTGTGATGCGCGTAGCGCCTGAGCCTGGAGGCGTCAGCGGCCACCGGATGGTAGTTGACCCAGGAGATCCCGTTCCTGGTCAGCATGTCGAAAATCGTCCCGGCGGGCGGGTAGTCGAGCAAGTCGAGTGGCGAGTCATCGATGAGGCCGTGCGCCGTACCGGCGATGAGGAAGCGGCGGTTGGGAAACGTCGGGCCGAGGCATGAGCTGAACCAGTGATCGGCCAGCGGGAAGGTCCTGGCGAGACCGTAGTAGAACGGCAGGTCATCTTCGGTCCAGTAACCCATGCCGGTGGCGGCATCGGCGTCAGGCAGCACCGTCTGCGTGCTGGCCACGAAACCGTCACACTTTCCCGCGCCCCACTGCAGGTGACTCGCGTGCCAGCTCTGCGAAGGCGCCTGCGGGTGCTGGTCGGTGGACTTCAGGTGGTAGGCGCGGACTGGCTCACCGTCGCCGCCCGCGTTATACACCGCGGGCTCCCCGTCCGCTCCGAGCGGGAAGCCCTCGCCGCGGCCCGGCAGCATGCCGAGGTAGTTGTCGTAGGAGTGGTTTTCCATCATCAGGACGACGATGTGCTCGATCTGCGGCAGCAGATCGGTGCCGGGCGGCCGGGACGGCGCCGGGCGCTGCCCGGGCGGCTGGCCTCCGGCATGGCGCCCCCGGCGCCGCACCTCAAGCTGCTCCAGCCGTCCCCACACGTTGCCACCGCCTTTCTCCCCGGATGCCGCGGTAGCGTCATATGCCCCGCGGTCAGGAAACTATGTCGCGATTCCGGAAGCGGCGGAAGGCGAGCGCGAACAGGACCAGCGCGTAGCGACACCGACACCGACGGCGCCCTCGATCATGCCGTTCCAGGTGATCTGCGACTGCAGTGCGCTCAGCCAGGAGAACTGCCAGTGGGTCGGCAGGATCTCGCGCCAGGACGCCGAGCGCGGTCACCGCGTCCAGGATGTTGCTGACGATCACCAGGCCGACCGCGCCGCCGACCGCGCCGAGCGGCGAGTCGGTCGACACCGACAGCAGGAACGCCAGCGCCGCCACCACGAGCTCGGTGATCAGGATGTAGCCGAGCACGATGCCCAGCCGGGCCAGCGCGGTCCCGGCCGGCAGGTCGACCCCGGCTGCCGGGCAGCCGCAGCGGGTGCCAGCCGAACGCGACCGTCCCCGCGACCAGCGACATCCGCGGCGAGCGTGACGATCGCGACGGAGCGAGTAGGCCAGCGCGACCGCCAGCTTCTGCCGCAGCAGCCGGGCCCGCGGCACCGGCGCGGCCAGCAGGTACCGCAGTGACGACCAGCTCGCCTCGCTGGCCACCGTGTCCCCGCAGAACAGCGCGACCGCCACGACCAGCAGGAAGCCCGGCCGACACGAAGAAGCTGAACGCCGCGAAGTTCAGCCCGCCGTCGGTGGCCACCGCGACCAGGCCCGGGCGTCCCGTTCCCTGCCGAGGCCGGGCCGCTGACCTCGAAGGCGCCGACCAGGATCCACGGCAGAACCAGCAGGATTCCAGAACGCGATCATCGTGCGCCGGCGCCGTGAGCTGGCGGACGGCCTCCACCCGGAACGGCAGGGTCCGGCGCGGGCTCGGTATCCGGGCGCGCCGGCGCTGGCCGGGTGAGGCCGGCTGTCCATGGCCGCGGTCCTCGCCCTCCGCCGGGTCGCGAGGTCCGAGCCGGCGATCAGGGCCAGGAACGCGTCCTCCAGGCGGCGGTTCGGCGTCACCCTGTCCACCGGGATCCCGGCCCCGACCAGTGCGGCGACCACGGCGGACGCGGCCACGCCGTTCGGGTGCACGAGTATCCCGTCCGGGTGCGGCTCGGCGCTGTCGATGCCGTGCAGGCCGGCCAGCACGGTCACCGCCCGCTGGGCCTGCGGCGTGCCCGACCACGATTCCCGCTCCGGCGCCGATGATCTCGCCGACCCGGCCCGGCCGGCGAGCCGCCTGCCCATGCCCATCACCACCACGTGGGTGCAGGTCTGCTCGACCTCGGCGAGCATGTGGCTGGACAGGATGACGGCCCGGCCGTCCGCCGCGTACCGGACCAGGACGTCGCGCATCTCCCTGATCTGCGGCGGATCCAGGCCGTTCATCGGCTCGTCGAGGACCAGCAGGTCCGGCAGGCCGAGCATGGCCTGGGCGATCGCCAGCCGCTGGCTCATGCCGTGCGAGTAGGTGCGCACCGGGCGGTCGATGGCCGCGCCCAGGCCGCGCTATCGCCAGCACGTCCGGCCAGGTGCGAGTCGCCGGACGGCCGGCCGGTCGCCCGCCAGTACAGGTCCAGGTTGGCCCGGCCGGACAGGTGCGGCAGGAACCCGGGGCCCTCGACGAACGAGCCGAGCCGGGACAGCGCGGGCGCGCCGGGCCGGACCGGCCGGCCGAAGATCGTGATCGTGCCCGGCGTCCGGCGTGCAGCAGGCCCATCAGCATCCGCAGCGTGGTCGTCTTGCCCGCGCCGTTTGGGCCCGAGCAGGCCGAGGATCTGGCCGCGCTCGACCCGGAGCGACAGCTCGTCGACGGCCAGCTGGCCGTCCTGGTACCGCTTGGTCAGGCCGGTGATCTCCAGCGGGCACGCCGGCGAGTCCGGGTCCAGCGCGTCCTGGCGCGGCGGCGGCGCCCGGCGGCCAGGATCAGGCAGGCCGCCGCCAGCGCCGCCAGCGGCGCGGCCCAGGTCCACCAGGGCACCCCGCCGTTGACGCAGCCGAGGGCCGGGTCGGACGGCACGCACAGGCCGGGGCCCGCCAGCGCGACCTGGTAGTCGGCGGCCGGCTGCGGGGTGGCGTAGGCGAAGTCGGTGGTGGTCAGCACCAGACGCAGCCGGTGCCCGGCGGCGAAGTCGTAGTCGATCGCCGGGCAGCCGGACGGTGACCTCCTTCCCCCGCGGCGGCACCGTACCTGCAGCGGGGCGGCCAGCTGGTCGGGCAGCGTCGCGTTGCCCGCCTGGTCCACGTCGTAGAGCTTGGCGAACAGCGTCACCGCGGGCCGCGCCGCTGACCCGGATCCGGACCGAGGGCGAGCCGGTGACCTGGACCGGCGTGGGCAGCGGAGCCGACTGGAAGGCGGCGCTCTGGCCCGGCATGTCGAAGGTGAGGCCGCCGAGCGAGCCGAGGCCGGGGAAGACCGAGATGGAGGCCGGCGAGCCGCCCGGCGGGCGGACGATCGTCTGCGCGGGCCCGGTCAGCCGCAGCGTGGCCTGCGCTGGTCCCGCCCAGGCCCGGGTAGCGCGGCGCGGTGGCGACGCCGAGGATCTCGGTCTCGCTGGACGGGTCGAAGCCCAGGTTCCTGGTCACCGCGAAGGCAGGCTGTCCGGTGCCGGCGCTTGGCCCGGTGCCGGCGCTTGGCCCGGTGCCTGCGCTGGCCGCCGGGGTGCTGCTGGAGTGGCGGAACGGCTGGTTCGGCGGCTTCAGCCACCGGTCGAACCACTGCTCGGTGAGCGCGTCGACCCGGCTGGTCTCCTGGTTGCCGCCGTCGTGCCCGCCGGCGAACCAGACCATGTCGACCGGGGCGCCGTTGCGCTTGATCGCCTGGTAGTTCGCGTCAGCCTGGTCCAGCCCGAAGAGCGAGTCGTGCTTGCCCTGGATCAGCAGGGTAGGGACGTCGATCCGGCCGGCCACGCTCGCCGGGCTGGACCGCTGGCAGCAGCGCGATCGCCTGCGGTGTCGGCCTGGCCGAGGGTGGCGACCTGGCGGTAGACGGCGCAGACCCGGGGCAGGAACCGGCCGCACTGGGCGGCCTGCGCGATCGCGGCGTGGCCGGCCTGGCCGGCTGCTGGCCGTCGCTGGCCGGATCCGCTCTGGCCGGATCCGCTCTGGCCGGATCCGCTCTGGCCGGACCGCTTTGGCCAGATCCGCTCTGGCCTGCGCCGCCGAAGCCGACGGAGCCCTGGGTGAACAGCAAGCCCGCCCACTGCTTCTTGAACACGCCGTCCTGCGGTGCCGCCGCCCGCCGCGTTCGGGAACAGCGCGGTCGCCAGGTTGTTCCAGGTGATCTGCGGGACGATCGCGTCGATCCGGTGGTCGTAGGCGGCGGCCAGCAGCGCGATCCCGCCGCCGTAGGACGCTCCGGCGATGCCTACCCGGGGATCTCCCGGCCGGTCCAGCAGCACCCGGGGCTGCCTGGCCAGCCAGCTGACCAGCTGCTCGACGTCCTTGACCTCGTAGTCCGGCGAGTCGAGCGCGATCTGGCCGGTGGATTTGCCGAACCCGCGGGCCGACCAGGTCAGCACCGCGAACCCGGCCCGGGCCAGCTGCTCGGCCTCCGGCCGGACGGCGTACTTGGTCTCGCCGAACCCGTGCGCCAGCAAGATCGCCGGCACCGCGCCGCTGCCCGCCGGGGTGAAGAAGGTGGCGTCGAGCAGCACGCGCTGGTTGTCGTGCGGGCCGTCGGTGACGGCGATCCGCAGGTTCCGCGCGGTAACCGGGGCAGCACGGCTGGCCGCCACCAGCGACGACGGCCACGGCGGCGATCGCGAGCACGGCGGCCGCCACGCCCGCGAGCACGCGCGCCCCCGGGCGCCTGCGCAGATCCATACCCGGACGTTAGCAACGAGCCGGGACTGCCCAGGCCTGCCGACTGGCGGCCGGTGCCCAGGCCGGCGGCCGGGTCGCCTGATCCGGCTTCGCTATCCGGGAACGCGGCTGCCTGCGCCAGGCAGCCGCCGGTCAGCGGCGTCGGCGAAGCGCACGAGCGCGCGCTTGAGCCTGGGCGCGAACCTGACCTCTACCAGCCGATGGACCGCGTAAGCCACGCAGCACATGCAAGTGATCATCGCCGCCAGCAGCACCCAGCGGTTCACCGCGCCGCCGAAGAGATTGAAGAGCGCGAACCCGTTGTAGGCGTGCACCAGGTAAAGCGGGTATGTCAGGGCGCCAGCGACGGCGAACCACGGACGCCCGATCCGCCTCGTTACCCGAAGCGCGATGAGCGTGGTGACGATAAAGATGACCGTGACGACCGCGACGATCACCGGCGGGTGCAGCGCCTGGTGGTAACGGCCGGCGACCCGGTGGGCGAAGCTGACCGCCTGATAGGCCGCGTTGCAGTAGGCGACCACCAGCACGGCGCCGAGCTGCCAGGAGAAGCCGGTGCGGTAGATCAGGCACAGCGCCATGCCCGCGATGAAGTAGTGCGACCACTGCGACTGCACAAGCAGGTCGGCAGGGCCGGCCAGGCCCGCCGGCAGGATGCCTGCCTCGATCACCGCGGTAGCGGCGAGCCACAGCCACGCCGCCGTGATGACCCGCGCCCGGGTGATGCCGATCCACGCGAGCACGAACACGAGCAGGTAGAAGCGGATCTCCGCCCACAGCGTCCAGTAGACGACATCGACGTTCGCGATGTTGGGCAGCGAGTTGAGCATCGTCAGGTTCGCCAGGTACTGCACCGGCGTGACCCTGAACAGCCCGCGGCCGAGCGTCACCGCGACGAGCGCGGTGATGGTCACGGCCATCCAGTACGCCGGGTAGAGGCGGACGATCCGGGAAATGACGAAATCGCGCGGCCGCCGTCCCCAGGCGCTCAGCAGCACGACGAAGCCGCTGATCATGAAGAACATGTCGACGCCCAGGTAGCCGTAGCGGGTGACGTTACTGACGGCCGGGAACGCGATCGTCGTGTGGTGACCGGCGAAGCCGGAGAACGTGTAGTGATAGACCACGACCGCCAGGGCGGCGGTGATCCGCAGCAGGTCGATCTCGTACAGCCGGTCGCGGCCGGCCGGGGAGCCCGGCCCAGGCCGCCCGGCCCGGTGCCTGGCCGCCGCGGCGGGCCAGCAGTTTCGCTGGAAGCAGCGTCGCCAGAATTGCAAAATTCCGTCAATGCCAACGTAAAGAATCCTCCTGACAAGGCCATTTCGGCGTGATTTGGAATGGCAATACTGTATGCATTCACCGCCATCAATTCGCCGTCCAGCCATCGTATGCAGAAAGCTCGATATGCCAAACTGGCCAAGCGGATTCCCCGGCTGCCCGGCCACGACATCAGGCGGCGGCGTATTGATTGCGTCAAGGGAATATCAGCGGGAAAGATGGCGATGGCAAATGCAAGGTAAATTCGGCCCCAGTGCCCGGCCCCAGTGCCCGGCCCCGGAACCTGGTGACGTCTTGCTACGGACAGCAGTTCCGTGGATGGCCGCCAGCGGGCAGCAGGGTTACGCTCTGCCTGCGTAGTGCTCGCGGGGAGGTGCCAGTGAAGACAGGGCCGGGAGACGAGATGGCAGCAGGCACGGCGGGCCGCGGCCGCTTGCGCGCGTCGCACGCCGACCGCGAGCAGGTGATCGGGGCACTCAAGGCCGCGTTCGTGCAGGGCCGGCTGGACAAGGACGAGTTTGACGCCCGGGTCGGCCAGGCGTTCGCTTCGCGGACCTATGCGGACCTTGCCGTGGTCACCGCCGACCTCCCGGCCGGGGCGACCGCAGCACAGCAGCCGCGCAAGCCCGGCCGGGCGCAGGCCAAGCCGACGGCGGCGGCGAACGCGGACATCGGGACGGGCGTCCGCGTGGTCATTACCGCGACGACGCTCGCGGCGCTGCTGTGGCTGGCTGCTATCTTCGCCGGTAACGGGGCAGCACTGATAGCGGCCGTCGGAGCCACCGCCACCGTCCTGGTGACCACGGCTCTGACCGGGAGCCTGCTGCTCGGCTCGTGGCTCGACAAGCGCTCCGGCAGGCAGCTACCGCCGCCAGCATCCAGCGCAGGCGGCAAAGCATCCCAGCGCCAGGCGCCCGCAGAGCTCCCGCAGATCGACCACGGTCAGCAACACATAGCTGAGGCTGAACGACGCCTGCACCGCCGGCAATTGCCCGGCTCGCGGCCACCGCATCGCTGGCGCCCTCGCGGACGCCGCTACGCGATCGGCTACCCAGGCCATTGACCCGCGAGCACTCCCCGGGAATGGAGTGCCCGCAGCAGGCGGGTGCTGCCGCAGCGGCAGCGGGAGCAGCAGGCGCCGCGGCGGCCGCTGGGGCTGGCGCGGTTGCCCGATGGCGCTTGGCATCAGTCCTGGCGGACACTGTAGGCATGCACCTGCTGGAACGGGAGTCGCAGCTGGCCTCGCTAGCCGAGTATGCCCACGAGGCCAGGGGCAGCGACGGGCGGCTGGTCCTCGTCGCCGGCGAGGCAGGCGTCGGCAAGTCGGCGCTAGTGGAACAGCTCCAGCGGGAGGTCCCTGCCGCTCGCTGGTCGTGGGGTGCCTGCGACGGCCTGTTCACCCCCCGCCCGCTCGGGCCGCTGTTCGACCTGGCCGGCCAGCTTGGCGGTGAGCTTGCCGAGCTTTGCCAGGCCGGCGCGGCCAGGGACGAGCTGTTCCGGGCGCTACTGCGCCAGGTCAGCGAGCCAGGAGCGCTGAACGTGGTGGTGGTGGAGGACGTTCACTGGGCCGACGAGGCGACCGTGGACCTGCTGCGGTTCCTTGGCCGGCGCCTGCGAGCTGCCCCGGTACTGCTCATCGTTACCTACCGGGATGACGGCTTGGCGGCAGATGACCCGCTGCGCATTGCCCTCGGCGATCTCGCCACCCAGCGGTCGACACGGCGGATCGGGCTGCCGCCGCTGTCCGCTGACGCGGTAGGGAGGCTGGCCGGCGGAAGCGGGCTGGAGGCGCCTGCGCTGTACCGGCTGACCGGCGGGAACCCGTTTTACGTGACGGAGGTCGTGCAGTCAGGCATGGACACTGTCCCGGCGTCGGCACGCGACACGGTGCTGGCGCGGGCAGCGCGGCTGAGCAGCCGGTCCAGGGAGGTGCTGGACGCGGCTGCGCTGACCGGCACTCGTGTCGAGCTGCAGCTGGTCCAGGCGGTCTCGGCGTGCTCGCCGCGTGCCGTTGACGAGCTGCTGGCCTCCGGTCTCCTGGCGGGCGACGGCAGGTGGCTGCGGTTCCGGCACGAGATCGCGCGGCTGGCGGTGGAGCAGGCGGTGAACGCGCACCGCCGCGGTCTGATCCATGCCCGGATCCTCGCCGCGCTGCGCGCCGACCAGTGTGACGACGACGCGCGGATGGCTTTTCACGCGGAGGCGGCCGGGGACGGCGCGGCGGTCCTGCGCTATGCGGCATCGGCCGCCCGCCGGGCGGCGGAGCTGGCCTCGCACCGCGAGGCGGCAGCGCAGTACGAGCGGGCCTTGCGGTTCGCGGCCGGCGCTGATCCGGCGCTGGTGGCCGGGCTGTACGACGGGCTGGCCTACGAGATGTCGCTGATCGACCGGTGGCAGGACGCCGCGGATGCTGGCGAGCGCGCGCTGGCGTTGTGGCGTACCGCGGGCGACCCGCTGCACGAGGGTGACACGATGCGCCGGCTGTCGCGGACGATGTGGCGGCTGTGCCGCGGCGATGAGGCGGCCGTCGCGGCGCGGGCTGCTCTGGCCACCCTCGAGCCGCTGCCCCCCAGCACCCAGCTGGCCTGGGCATATGCCAATCTCGCCGCCCAGCGTTCGGCGTCCGGCGAGAACGCCGCCGCGATCGAGCTGGCCCGGCAAGCGCAGGCTACCGCCGAGCGGCTCGGCGCATTCGAGGTGCTCAGCGACGCGCTCAACACCGAGGGCTGCGCCGCCGCCGCCATGGACGGTGACTGGACCAGGCCGCTGCACCAGGCGCTGGAAATCGCGATCTCGAAAGGCCTGGAGGAGCAGGCGGGCCGGGCGTTCGCGAACATTTGCAGCATGTACTGCGCGCAGCGGCGGTTCGCCGAGGCCGAGCAGTACTTCGTGGACGGCATTGCCTACTGCGACGAGCACGACATCGGCACTTTCGCCACCTGCCTGCGGGGCGGGCGGACCGATGTCATGGTGCAGACCGGACAGTGGGACGAGGCGGTGGCGCTGAGCGCGGCGCTGCTGAGCCACCGCGGCTCGTCACCGATCAACCGGATCTGCCCGCTGATGAGCCTCGGCACGATCCGGGCCCGCCGCGCCGAGTCAGGTGCCTGGGAATGCCTCGACGAGGCAGCGACAGCCGCCGACGGGTCCGGCGAGCCGTCGCAGATCCTGGGCGTGCGGCTGGCCAGGGCCGAGGCGTACTGGCTGGCGGGAAAGGCGGCGGATGCCAGGCGCGAGGCCGAACTGGCCGCCGGCGTATCCGCCGGATGCGATGCATGGGAGCGCGGCGCTGTCGGTGTCTGGCTGCGCCGGACCGCGTCGGCCCGCGCGCCCCGCGGCGAGCTCGCGGGGCCGTACCGGCTGCAGCTCGACGGCGACTGGGCGAAGGCAGCGCAGCTCTGGACCGGCCTGGGCTGCCGGTACGAAGCCGCGATGGCGCTGCTCGACACGACGGCGGAGGGAACGAAGGAAGCGGCGCTGCGGGAAGCCCTGAGCATCTTCGCCGGCCTCGGCGCGACCGCCGCCGCCCGGGTCACCCGGCAGCAGATGCGCATGCTCGGCATCCGCGCCATCCCGGCCGGGCCGCGGACCGAGACCCGGGCGCATCCGCTCGGGCTGACCCGGCGCGAGCGTGAGGTGCTCGACCTGATCTGCGCCGGGCATACCAACGCCGAGATCGCCGCGAAGCTGTTCATCGCGGCCAAGACCGTGGATCACCACGTCTCGGCCGTGCTCGCGAAACTCGGCGTCCCGACCCGCAGCGCGGCCGCGGCCCAGGCCTCCCGGCTCGGGCTAGCCAGCGCAGCGCGAATCTAGCCCGAGCCCGCGGCCGCACCGGACGGAACGGCGTTCCGCCTGATGAATGGGGCTGTGGTGTCGCCAGGGCGACACCAAACCCACATCCACCAGGCGGAACGCTTCACCCGAGGACGCCGGCGCCAGGACAGGCAAAGCCGGGCCAGGACAGGCAAAGCCGGGGCCAGGACAGGCGAAGCCGGCGCCAGGACAGGCTGACGCCAGGACAGGCAGAAAGGGCGAGCGGAAACCCTTGATTTGCATTTGATTATGTCTTTATAGTCTTTTGTCATGACGGCTGCCCCCGATCTGCCGGTGAGTTCCCGCCTGGCGGCCGCGGTGCACCGGCACAGTCCCGTCCCGCTGCACCATCAGATCAAGGTTGCGGTACTGCAGGGCGTGGAGCAGGGCTGGCTGCAGCCTGGCGAGCAGCTGCCCGGGGAGCGGGAACTCGCCGAGGCCATCGGGGTCAGCCTCGCGCCCGTCCGGCAGGCGATGGCCGACCTGACCAAAGAGGGCTACGTCGACCGGACCAGGGGCAAGGGCACCTTCGTCCGCGATCGCAAGCTGGTCGAGAAGATCCAGATCCTGGGCAGCTTCCATGACTCGGTGCGGCGGCAGGGCCTGGACTCGACCGTGCAGGTGCTGAGCAGCGAGTTCGTCAAGCCGCCGCATGAGATCGGGGCTGCGCTCGCGCTACGCGGCCAGCAGGCGTGGCGGCTGCGCCGGCTCGCGCGGGCCGACGGCGAGCCGCTCGCGCTGCTGACCGCCTGGCTCCCGCTCAGGTACGCCCGCGGCGTCCGCGGCCTGGACCTCGGCGCGGGCTCGCTGTACGAGGCGCTCGCCGAGATGCACGGCTTGGCGATGACGTCCGCCGACAACGTCGTCGAGGTCGACCGGGCCGGGCTCGGCGACGCCGAGCTGCTCGGCCTGGCCCCGGGCTCGCCGGTGCTGCGGGTCATCGGCATCACCAGGAACCAGCAGAACCGCCCCGTCGAGTACTCCGACGTGCTCTACCGGCCGGAGCGATTCCGGTTCGCGATCGAAAGCCGGCGGCAGACGCCGGAAAGCGAGTCTCAGCCCGCTGGCGGCGCCGGGCGCCGCACGCCTGATCCCGGAGGATCACATGGCAAATGAGCTCTCCCTCCCATCGGATTTCGCCGGCGACGGGCAGCTTTTCGTCCGGAATGCGACCGGCCTGGTCAGGGAGGTGTCCCGGTGGGACGCCCTGATCATGAACACGCTCGGCATGAATGTCGCGCTGGGCGCGATCTTCCTGCTGCTGCAGGCGCCCGGTGACTTCCCCGGCGGCAACATGCTGCTGGCGATCATCATCGGCACGCTCGTCATGGCGTTCACCCTGCTGTGGGTGTACTCCGAGTTCGCGGCCGCGATGCCGCGGGCAGGCGGCGACTACGTGTTCGTCAGCCGGGCACTGCACCCGTTCGTCGGCTGGCTGCTGTCGTGGAGCCAGGGGCTGTGGCTGATCTTCTTCTGGATCGGATTCAACGCCTGGTTCGCGCTGACGTTCGCGGCGCCGGTCGCCATGACGACGCTCGGCGCGGTCACCGGGCATCCGGGCTGGATCACGGCGAGCAACGACCTGCTGGCCAAGCAGACGATCCTCGGCATCACCACGCAATGGTGGGTGATCCTGTTCGGGACGGTGCTGACGGTGGCCTTCGCCTTCCTGCTCATCTACGGCTCGAAATCGTACTGGCGGGTGCAGAAATGGCTGTTCGCCATCGCTGGCCTGAGCGTCCTGCTGGTGGCCGGCCTGCTGCTCTTCCGCGGCCATGACATCGCCGCGACGTGGACCGCCTTCGCCGCCAAGAACAAGGGCATCTCCTACAACTCCATCATCCCGACCGCCAAGGCGGCCGGCTTCACCGGCGGCGGCACGGGCTTCAGCCTGACGGCGACCCTGCTGATGCTGCCGTGGGTGTTCTTCGTCGTCGGATACGCGCAGGGCTCCGCGCAGATCGGCGGCGAGGTCAAGCGCGCATCCAGCAGCCAGTACTTCGCGATGGTCGGCGGCGTGCTGATCAACGGGGCCGTGCTGCTCCTCATCGTGTGGGCGTACCTGCACGCGGTCGGCAAGCACTGGGCGGCCAGCCTTTCCTTCCTGAACAACACGGCACCGCAGAAGCTCGCGCTGCCCGGCGGCGTGCCGCCCAGCATCAACCTGATCGCGAGCCTGCTTACCGGCAGCGTCCCGCTGCTGCTGATCATCGGCGTCGGGTTCATCCTGTGGGCGCTGATGGGCACCCCGCTGTCCACCCTGCAGGCGACCAGGTACATGCTCGCGTGGTCGCTCGACCGGGTGGTGCCGAAGCAGCTCGGCTCGGTCAACGACCGCTTCCACACGCCGATCACGGCGATCGTGCTGTGCGCGGTCACCGGCGAGATCGCGCTGTTCGCGCTGGTGCAGATCCCGCAGGCGAGCCTGCTCGGCGCGCTGCTCGCGCAGATCGCCGCCTTCATCGTGGTGAGCATCGCGGGCATCGTGTTCCCGTACCGGCTCAAGGCGGTCTGGGAGAGCGGCGGCGGCCGCCGGATCCTCGGCGTGCCCGCGGTGACGCTGGCCGGGATCGGCGGGGTGATCGCCCTCGGCGGGCTGATGCTCATCTTCATCTTCAACTCGTCGATCAGCGCCGCCTTCGCTGTGACCCGCAGGCTCTCGCTCGAATTCATGATCGGCGCGATCGTGATCGGCGCCATCTGGTACGCGGTGGCCTGGCGGGTGAACAAGAACAAGGGCGTCGACCTCGCGCTCGCCTACCGGGAGATCCCGCCCGAGTGAACCCGCCAGCCAGCAAGAACCAGCAGACCAGCATGAACGAGCAAACCGGGAGGAACAGGTGCCCCGCCCGCCAGCCGGCCAGCTAGTTCTCGTCATCGGCAACCTGACCATCGACGACGTGGTGCTGCCGGACGGCACGACCCACATGGCGACGCTGGGCGGGAACAGCGTGCACGCCGCGACGGCCGTCATCACCGGCGGCGCGAGCGCCGCGCTGGCCGCCCGGCGGGGCGAGGACTTCCCGGCGGGCGCGCTTGCTGCGCTTGGCAGCGCCGGAATCAACCTGGCCGGGCTCGTCGACATCGCCGGCCCGACGGTGCGGAACTGGGTGATCTACGAGGCGGACGGACGGCGGCACTGGCTCTACCGGACGCCGCCGGGGCGCTCGGCCGAGGTGGCGCCGGAGCCGGCCGACCTGGATCCGTCGCTGCTCCGCCGGGCGGCCGTCGTGCACGTGGCCGCGATGCCGCTTGGCCACGCCGAGCGGATCGTGGCGCACGCCCGGCGTACGGCGCCGGGCGCGCTGATCACCGTGGACACGCACGAGTCGTGGGACTCGGCCGTGGCCGGCCGGGTGCTCGCGCTGGCCCGCGCCGCTGACCTGTTCGTGCCGAGCCAGGAGGAACTTACCGGGCTGACCGGCGCGGCGACGGCGGCCGGCGGCCTGCGGGCGCTGGCCGCGGCCGGACTCGGCCGGGCAGTGGTCAAGGCCGCCGCGGCGGGCGCGTACGTGCTGGACGGCGGGCGGATAACGCACGTGCCCGCGGCGGAGACCAGCGCGGCGGATTCGACCGGGGCCGGGGACACGTTCTGCGGCGGGCTCGCCGCCGGGCTCGCCCGGGGACTCAGCCTGGTCGAGTCGGCCGGGCTGGGCGCGGCCGTCGCCGCGGCCGCGATCACCGCGAGCGGCAGCCTGCGGCTGCTGCGGCCTGGCGTCGACCGGGCCGGCATCGCCGCGACCGGGCGGCGGCTGGCCGGCGCGGCGGATCTGGCGGGCCCGCTGGGGGAACGCCAGCCGCTCACGGGCGGCACCGGGGCGGCTGGCCCCGTTAAGAATAGTGCGGCAGCTACGGTCGGCCAGGCACCGGCTGAACCGGGGCAGGCCGGGCCGGGCGAGGATCTCGCGGCCGGGCACGAGCCCGGCGGCGAGCCTGATCCGCGGTACGACATCGGGGTGATGCGGCGGGAGATCGCGATGATCCCCGGCGTCATCTCGGACGTGCTCGACGATGCCGGCGGGCAGGTCACGGCGCTGGCCAAGCGGCTGGCGAGCCGCGGCGTCCAGCACCTGTGGCTGACCGGGTGCGGCGACTCGGCCTTCGCCGGGCTGGCGGCTGAGCTGGCCTTCCAGCGGCATTCCGGGCTGACCGCGCACCCGGTGCACGCGCTGGACCTGGCCAGGTACCGGGCCAGGGCGCTGCCGGGCGGCAGCGCGGTGATCGCGCTGTCGTTCTCCGGCAAGGTGGGCAGGACGACCGAGGCGGCGATCCAGGCGCGCCGGTTCGGTCATCATGTCGTCGCGCTGACCGGCGCGGCGGACGGCCCGCTCGCCGGGGCGAGCGACGAGGTGCTGCCGCTTGAGGTGCCCACGCTCGGGTTCTCGCCGGGGACGTCCACGTACGTGGCGATGGTCGGCACCCTGCTGCGGCTCGCCGCGGCGCTGGCCGCCCTCCGCGGGGACGGCGCGGCCCTGGCTGAGCAGCTGGCCCGGCTGCCTGGCCAGGCCGAGGCGACGCTGGCGGCCGCGGCCGGGCCAGCCGAGCTGGCCGCCGAGGCACTGCTCAGCGCGCCATGGGTGGCCTTCCTCGGCGCCGGGCCGAACGAGGCCACCGCCCGGTTCGGGGCCGCGAAGCTGTTCGAGGGCCCGCAGCAGCTTGGCGTCGCCACCAACCTGGAGGAATGGGCGCATGAGGAGTACTTCGTGACCTCGGCAGGCCGCCCGGTCGTGCTGGTCAACCCGGCCGGGGCCGGCCACGACCGCGGCCTGGAGATCCTTTCCGAGCTGCGGTTCATCGGCGCCAGGCCGGTGGTGATGAGCGATCAGCCGCTGCCCGCCGGCGGCGTGGCCGGCGAGCTGCTGCTGCCGCTCGCGGACGGGGTGCCCGAGGAGCTCTCGCCAGTGACCGCCTGCCTGCCTGCCGCGCTGACCGGCTTCCAGATGGCACAGATCAGCGGCAAGCAGTCCTATAACTTCCGCAGCCCGGCGGCCAGGGCGGAGCACTACGACACGATCCACCGGGTGACCGTCGGGGAGCCGGCGTGACCACGCCCGCGGCGCCGCTGGCCGACGTGCTCGACGAGGCCGGGCGCGTCATCGACGGCCTGACCGCGCGCGGCGTCGTGGCCCGGCTGCTCGGCGGCGGCGGCGTGGCCGCTCACCGGCACGGCCCGGTGCCGGCCTCGCTGCAGCGGACCTGTGCCGACATCGACCTGGTTACCGGCCGGAAGAGCGGCCGGCCGCTGGCCGACGGGCTGGCCGCGCTCGGGTACACCCCGAACGACCGATTCAACGCGCTGCACGGCGCCCGGCGGCTGCTGTTCTACGACACCGCCAACCACCGTCAGCTTGACGTGTTCATCGGCGAGTTCGCCATGTGCCACCGGCTCGACCTGGACCACCGGCTGCACCTGCACCCGCGGGCGCTGTCCCCGGCTGACCTGCTGCTCACCAAGCTGCAGATCGTCGAGATCAACCACAAGGACGTGCTGGACGCCGTCCGGCTGCTGCTCGGGCACGAGGTGGCAGCGCCCGACCTCCCGGCCGGCCCCGGCGGGGATGACCAGCTGTCGCTGGACCGGCTGACGGCGGTAACCCGGTCGGACTGGGGCTGGTATACCACCTTCACCGACAACCTCGCCGCGGTCGGCAGGGACGCTCCGGGCCTGCTCGACGACGCGGCGGCCGCGGTCGTCGGCGAGCGCATCGGGGCGGTGGCCGCCGCGCTCGACGGCGCGCACAAGACCGCCCGCTGGAAGGCCCGCGCCATGATCGGCCGCCGGTCTCCCTGGTATGAGCTGCCCGAAGAGGTCGCCGGAACAGGAGCTCGCAGTTGAAGGACTCGAAGATATTCTTCGCCACCGACATTCACGGATCGGACCGCTGCCTGCGCAAGTTCCTGAACGCCGGCAAGTTCTACGGCGTCGACGCGGTCGTGATGGGCGGTGACATCACCGGCAAGATGATCGTCCCGGTCGTCGAGGAACCTAACGGCCTCTACTCGGTGCAGTTGTTCGGCCGCAAGCGCGAGGTCGATGCCGACGGCCTGGCCGGGCTGAACAAGTTCATCTCGGACGCCGGGTTCTATCCGCACCCGATGACCCCGGACGAGATCGCCGCGCTGAAGCAGGACCCGGCCGGAGTCGACGACCTGTTCCGAAAGCTGATCAACGAGACCATGAGCCACTGGCTGGACCTGGCCGAGGACCGGCTGGCCGGCACCGGGATCCAGTGCATCTTCGCGCCCGGCAACGACGACCCGTTCTTCGTCGACGACCTGCTGCGCGGCTCGGCGTCGGTGATCGACCCGGACGAGCGCGTGATCGAGCTGCCTGGCGGGTTCCCGATGATCTCGGTCGGCTACTCGAACCGGACGCCGTGGGATTCGCCGCGCGAGCTTGACGAGGCCGACCTGGCCGCGGTGATCGACCAGGAGGCGGCGAAGCTGGACGATCCGGGGAAGGCGGTATTCAACCTGCACGTCCCGCCGAAGGACACCCCGATCGACCAGGCGGTGGCGCTGGACAAGGAGTTCCGGCCGAAGATGAGCGGCGGGTCGCCGATCATCACCGGGGTCGGCAGCTCGGCGGTGCGCGAGGCGATCGCCAGGTACCAGCCGATGCTCAGCCTGCACGGGCACATCCACGAATCCCGCGGCGAGGCGCGGATCGGCCGCAGCCTGGCGCTTAATCCGGGCAGCGAGTACAGCGAGGGCGTGTTGCGCGGGGTCATCGTCAACCTGTCAGCGAAGAAGGGCGTCCGTGGGTACCAGCTCGTGGCCGGCTGAGGCCGGCCCCGCGCGGAGCCCGGCGGCAGCACCGGCGCGGAGCCGGCCGCGGCAGCACCGGCGCGGAGCCGGCCGGCAGCAGCACCGGCGCGGAGCCGGCCGGCAGCGGCCCCGCCGCGGAGCCGGCGGCGGCGGTCGAGGTTGCTGTGCTCGGGTCGGCGCGGGTGGCGGCAGGCGACCCGCGGCATGACGCGGCCCGGCGGCTCGGCGGCCTGCTCGCCGCGCAGGGCTGGACCGTCATCACCGGCGGATACGGCGGGCTGATGGCTGCCGTGGCGCAGGGGGCCGCGGCGGCGGGCGGTCATACCGTGGGGCTGCCGATGGCGCCCTGGGCGCACCTCACCCCGGACGGCAGCAACGCCGAGCTGCGCTGGAGCGACGACTACGCGCAGCGGCTCGCGCACCTGCTGGCGGCGAGGGTCGCGGTCGCGCTGCCCGGCGGGATCGGCACGCTGGCCGAGGCGACGGCAGTGTGGGCCGCGGCGCAGACCGAGCCGGGAACGGCGCGGCTGGTGCTGGTCGGGGCCGGCTGGCAGCGGCTGGTGGCCGCGTTCGGGGCCGAGCTTGTGGTGGACGAGCGCGACCTGGCGCTGCCTGTGGTCGTTGACTCGGTCGGGGATGCCGTGGCCGCTGTCCGGCGCCTGCTCGACACCCCGGCGGAGGTCCTGGGAGCCCGCGGCTAGGGCCGGCCGGCGGCGGGCGGGGGCGGACCCGGCGGGGGCGGCCCGGTAGCTAGCTCGAACCAGACGATGCGGCTGACCTCGCCGTCGCCGGCGACTCCCCAGCTGCCGGCGAGGCGGCTGACGATGAGCAGGCCGCGGCCGTGCTGGCCGCCTTGGCGCGGCGGGCAGTCCCACCGGCCGCCCTGGTCCTCGACCTGGATCCGGACGCGGTCGCCGTCGGCGATGGCGACGCGGACGGTGAACTGCCCGCCCGGCCCGCCCGAGCGGCTATGGGTCACCGCGTTGGCGGCGAGCTCGGATAAGCAGAGCACGGCGTCGTCGGCCGCGGCGGCGGCGCCCAGGATGCCCGCCAGGAAACGGCGCGATTCGCCGACGAACTCGGCACGCCCGGGAAACGCGCGAGACCAGGCCAGGGCCGGCCGGACGGTAACGGTTTCCCCCATGCAGTCTTCTCCCGTCTCGCCGCGATCGGTGAAATCCCGGCGGGGCCGGCCAGGTCACCCGGATTGCACGCCAGGGCCGACCGGGAGGGCCGCGGCCGCCGTCTCGGCAGCCGGGCCGGTTCCGCGGATCCCCTGACAGCACCTTAATTCGAGTCAGCAACAAAGGTACGCCATTTTGAAAGATTGCATATTGCCGCCTCGTATAGAGAGATAACCCCGCGAAGAAATACATTGCCCATCGCACCATGAAATGCCGGTAAATACCGGGCGTGATACTTTCGCAAGCTAAGCGGCCAGCCGGGCGCCGCGGACGAGCAGATCGATCACCGCGGCATCCCCCCTGGCCGGCCGCGGGCATCGCCATCCAGCATGGGTCACTGCCCGCCCGGGGCGCGGATCACCGGTCCGCCGCCGGGTGTGGTTCAGCCGAGCCGTTCCCGGCCGTGCGGGGCGTCCCAGTCGGCCTGGAACGGGGTGACCGGGATCCGCCAGTCGGCGTCGTTGAGGAAGCTGGGCTTGGCGCCCGAGCCGAACCGGGCAAACGAGGCGAAGTCCGTGGTTTCCCTGAAGGCCGGCAGCTGGTAGAGATCGCGGGCGTAGGCCCACAGCGCAGGGAACTCGGTCAGCCGCCGCTCGCTGATCTTGGCGAGCGGATTGTATCCGGTGTCGAGACGAGCAAGCGTCGGCCAGAGCCGCACGTCGGACTCGGTCACCGCCGGGCCGAACAGGTACCTGCTCGCGGCCAGCCGTTCGTCCAGGTACTCCAGCGCGGCGATCAGCCGGTGCCTGAGCTCGGTGTAGTCCTGCTCGGTCGTGGCGCCGGCCACCCGGTAGGTACCGTCGTTCACGGTCTCGTACACCCGCTCGTTCAGCGCGTCGATCTCGGCGCGCAGGGCCGCCGGGTAGAGGTCGACGGACGGGTCGGCCCACTCGCCGAACGCGGTGCCCAGGTCGATGGTGATGTCGGGGAAGTTGTTGCTGACGATCGCGCCGGTCTGCCGGTCCCACAGGACCGGCACCGAGATATGGCCGCTGAAGCCCGGTTCGGTCGCCTCGTACGCCTGCGCGAGCAGCGTGAACCCGTTCACCGGATCCGGGCCGCGCCTGGCCCGGAACGCCCAGCCGCGCCCGTCCCGCTCGTCGTCGACGTAGCACAGGGACACGACGTCTTCCAGGCCGGTGAGCTTGCGGACGATCGCGGTCCGCTGCGCCCAGGGACAGCCCCAGGAGATATAGAGGTGATAGCGGCCGGGCTCGGCCCGGTACCCGCTAGACCCGTCGGCGGTGATCCGGCCGCGGAACGGGTAGCGCGGGCGGCTGAACGCCTGCCCGGCATCGAAGCCCCGGCCGGCGCCGTACTGCCCGTAAGTACCGAAGTCGACCGGGCTGGCGTATCCAGGGGAAGCCGTTGTCGTCATCTCGCTGCCTCCGCGTCCGCACCTTCCGCGCTGCCCGGCCTGGCCGGCCGCCGGGGTTTCCAGCCTACGTTCCGCTGGCCGGCCTCTGCCGCCAGCTCCCGGCCTGATCCGCTGGTCCTCGCTCAGTAGCCCGCCCCCGGGTCGACCAGTCCGGTCAGCGGCCGGCCGGCGGCGAACCTGGCGACGTTGTCCTGGATGCGCCGGGCCAGCAGTCGTTCGACCATTTCCGGTGTGTCGGCAGTGTGCGGGGTGATGATGCAGTTGTCCAGCTGCCAGAGCGGGTGCCCGGCTGGCAGCGGCTCGGGGTCGGTGACGTCCAGCGCGGCACCGCCGATCACGCCGTCCCGCAGTGCCGCGACCAGCGCGCCGGTGTCGACGTGACGTCCGCGGGCGACGTTGACCAGCCATGAGTCCGCCCGCATGGCCGCCAGCTCGGCAGGCCCGATGACCCGCTCGGTGCCAGGCGTCAGCGCGAGGGCCAGGAAGGTTACCCGGGCGCCGGCGAGTGCCTCGTGCAGCCGGGCCTGCGGTAGCGTGCGCGCCGCCCCGGCGACCGGTTCGGCGCTGCGGCGAACCACGGTGGCAGCGACCCGGAACGGGGCGAGCAGCGCAAGCAGGCTCGCGGCGATGCCGCCGCCGCCCAGGATCGTGACCGGCTCGTCGTAGAGGCTCTGCCCGGCCGGTTCGCCCCACGACCTGGCGGTGATGCGCTGGCGCAGCAAGCGCAGTCCGGCCAGAGCGAGGGCCAGGGCGTGCTCGGCAACCGGCTCGGCATAAGCGCCCTTCGCCGACGTCCAGGTCCGCGCGGGATCCAGGATCCCCGCAGCGGCCACTGCCTCCACGCCGGCCAGCGGGAGCTGGACCCAGCGGGCCGAGCCGGCGACGGCAAGCGCGCGGCGCAGCCCGTCCAGATCGGCGGGATCGAGCCAGACGAGCGCGTCAGCCGCCGCGTCGACGCCGGCCGGCTCGCCGCCGCCACTGCGGATAGCCCGGCATGCGGAATCGCGAGGGACCGGGCCGACGGCCACCCTGGGCGCGGTCATTGCAGCACCCTATCCGGGTAAGGGGCGGTGCGTGCCGCGGCAGGACGGCCGGGAACCCGGACAACACGCCCGCAGTAACGCTGGCAGCGGGCCCTCAGATCGCGCGGCCCATCATGATCGAGTCCCACAGCTCGCCGTTCGCCCGCCGGTACTGCTCCTTGCGCCGCCCTTCCTCGGTGAAGCCGGACTTGCGGTACAGCGCGATCGCGGCCGCGTTATGCGCGAACACCTCGAGGCAGAGCTTGTGCAGCCGCTGGCAACGGGCCCACTCGATGGCCGCCTGGACAAGCGCTGACCCGACCCCGCGGCCGCGCCAGTCGCGGCCGACGCACATCCCGAGCTCGCCGAAGCCATGGCGGCTGGCCTCGACGTGCAGCATCCCGACGATCCGGCCGTGCCCGACCGCGACGACCGAGCCGGCCGCGCTGCGCGCGAACAGCGCCGCGCGCTCCTCGATATCGACCGGCGGCTCGGTCGCGATTGCGTCCCGCTCGCCGGCCACCGCCGCGAAAAGCTCCGCCATCGCCCGGGCATCCTCCGCCCGCGCCGGTCTCACCAGGAATTCCGCCATCGCCCCAATGCTCGCATGCCGCCGGGCCGTAGCCTGTCACGACGGGAAAGGAGCGGACCGTCCGATGGATGCAACCGCGTTGCTGATGGATGTCCAGCGGGGCGTCACCGAGGGCAGCCCGGCCACCGAGATCTACCCAGCCGTCGCGCCGCGCCCGGGGGATCTGCTGGCCCGCGGCGACGCCCCGGGGTGACCGGCCAGCCGGCCGTCGGGCCGGACGCTAAAGCTCAATGACGGCACCAGCGGAGTCACGTCCGGCGGCGGTTTCGTCGTCGAACCAGACGCCGCCCTCGGCGAGGTAACGGAACCGGAACGTGCTGCTGGCCGGGACGCTGATCACGGCGCTGCGGGTGCCGTTCGCACGGCGGCGCAGCGGGTGCGCGTACGGATCCCAGCCGTTGAAATCGCCCACCACCGATACTGCGCCGGGCGGCTCGCCCGCTGGCAGCACGAAGGTAACGCGGACAAAATCGTTGCGGTCAGGCCTGGTCGTCTTGATCAATGCCCTTCCCCTCTTGCCCGGAGCCCGGGTTGTCCCGCAAGTCCGGCTATCCCGACAGAATCGGGCCCAGCCTGCACGACGCTTGTATCGGCGCCGTGTCCGGCGTGCAAAGGCACGGTAAACGAACGGTTTCCGGAAAGGCAAGCCGCGCGGCTGCCTGAAAGCTCTGTGACCTGGGTGAACCCCGCGGGGATCTGGGCCTGCTGGTCTCCGTCACGATGGCCGGAGGCTTGCTGATCAGCATCGGCCATCGCCAGAATTATCCGAAACGGGACGCCCGGCGCCGGTGCCTGCCGCCATAGCTGATGACCTCAGCGGCAGGCGGCCTGCCGGTTGAGGCGGCCGGCCCGGACCGGCGGCGGGCCTGTGGTGCGAGGCGGCCGGCCCGGGTAGCTGACCGGGCGGTCAGCGCAGCCGGCGGAGGTGGGCGTCCGCGGGCTGAGCGGCCTGAAGGCGGATCCGGGCATCGACGGCCTGCACGCCGTCCGGGCGGGCGAAAACCGGGCTCAGCTCGAGCTCGGCGAGCTGCGGCAGGTCGTCGGCCATCCGGGAGACGCGCAACAGCATGTCCCGCAGCGCGGCGAGATCAGCGGCCGGGGCGCCAGGGCGCCCCAGCAGGAGCGCGGCGGAGCGGATGGAGCGGATCAGCTCGTCGGCATCGGAGTCGGTGAGCGGAGCGAGCCGCGCCGCGCGGTCAGCCAGCAAGTCGGCGGCCGCACCGCCGACCCCGAACAGCACCAGCGGGCCGGCGGCCTCTTCCTGCAGCACGCTGATCATCACCTCGACGCCGCCTGTGACCATCGGCTTGACGATGACACCGGCCAGCCGGTGGCCGAAAGCCTCCCGCAGCGAGCGGAACCCGCGCCGGACCTCGTCCGCGCCGTGCAGATCGATCAGCAGGGCGCCGGCGCCGCGCGCGCGCACCAGGCCGGGCACGTCCGCCCGGAGCGCGACCGGGCCGCCAAGCCGTGCTGCCGCCGCGATGGCGTTGTCCTCGGTTACGACCCCGATGCTGTCGGCCAGCGGCACGCCGTAGCAGCCGAGGAGCTGCACGGTCGAGTCCAGCGACAGCCAGCCGCCGGCCGGGCCGGCCAGAAATTCCGCGACCAGTTCCCTCGCCCGGTCCGGGCGCACGCCGTCGAGTTCAGGCACGTTTCCGGGCAGGATCGCCCGCCACATGCCGTAGCGGGCGGCGTGCCCGAGGGCGTGGGCGGCTGACTCGGCGTAGGCATAGGCCGGAACGGCGGCGGAGTCCCCGCCCGGGGACCTTAGCAGCCGGACCACTTCCACCTGGTCCAGCACCGCGGCGGCGATCGGCACCGGCAGCCGCGCGGCGGGCACCTCGGGAACCGGGTCACCGCGCGCGCTCGTGGTCGTCAGCGCCAGCACCGCGTCCACGCCTGGATCGGCGCCGACGATCTCCAGGCACTGACGGAAGGTTCCTGGGCCGATCAGCAGGGTGGTATCGACCGGCCCGGTCACCGTGGCCTCGCGGGGTAGCAGGTCCCGCAGGGCCCGCTGGGTGTTCCCGGCCAGGCTGGCGACCTGCAGGCCAGCGTCACCGCACGCGTCGGCGGCGAGCACCACGGCGCCGCGGGTGTTGGACACCACCGCGACCCTGGGCCCGGCGGGCACCGGCTGCGCGGCCAGCAGGGCCGCGGTGTCGAGCAGCTCGCCGAGGTTCGCGGTGGCGATCACCCCGGCCTGCTCGAACAGGGCCTGCCTGGTGAGCAGAGGAGTGGTCGCCCTGGCGCGAGCCCCGGCCAGCCGCCGGCCCGTCGTGGACCGGCCCACGATCACGGTCAGTACCGGCATGCTGCGACCGACACGGCGGGCCGTGCGGGCGAACTTGGGCGGGTTCTGGATCGACTCCACGTACAGCATGGCCAGCTTTGTCGCCGCGTCGGCCTCCCACCACAGCAGCATGTCTTCGCCGGACACGTCGTCTTTGTCGCCCAGCGAGACGAGCGAGGAGATCCCGACGCCGATCCGCGACAGGTGCTCGACCAGGACGAAGCCGGTGCCACCGGTCGACTGCAGCGCGAGGCCAGCGCTTCCCGGCTCGGGATGGCGGGCCGCGAACGTCGCGTTGAGGCCGGCCCGGGTGTCGGCCACGCCGAAGCTGGCCGGCCCGACCATCCGCATGCCGTGGCGGCGGCAGATGCCCAGCAGTTCCGTGCGGCCGGCGCCGTCGAGTCCCGCCGTGAGCACTACCAGCGCCTTGACCCCCCGCCGCGCGCATTCTTCGGCGATGCCGGGCACGGCTGCGGCCGGCGTGGCGATGATCGCCAGGTCGACTGGCTCGGGCAATGCGGCCGCCGACGGGACGCAGGGCACCCCGTCCAGTTCGGCCGCCGCCGGGTTGACCGCGTACACCGGGCCGGGGAAGCCGCCGGTCACGATGTTGCGCAGGATGGCCCGCCCGACCGAGCCCGGCCGCCGGCTTGCGCCGATGACCGCGACCGAAGCCGGGGCCAGTACGTGCCGCAGGCTGGCCACGTTGGCCGACCGCTCCCGCCCGGCCACCGCATCACGGTAGGTGCCGAGGGCGACGTCCTCCTCGCCGGTGGGCAGCGGGAACGTGAGGTTGTACACGCCATCGTCCAGGGCGCGGTGCATCTGCAGCCCGGCGTCGGCGAACACTTTCAGCATCAGCGCGTTCTCGCTCAGCGTCTCCGCGGTGAAGGCGCGCAGGCCGCGGCTGCGGGCCAGCGAGATCAGGTGCTCAAGCAGGAGCATGCCGACGCCGCGGTGGTGCATGTCATCGGCGACCGTGAAGGCGACCTCGGCCGACTGGGACGGGGAATCTTCGCACTCGTAACTGCCGCAGCCGATCAGCTCGCCATCCATCAGGGCGAGCAGCGAGACGTGGTCCGGCGCGGGCGGACGGCAGAGCCGGGCCGCCTCCCGTTCGCCCGCGCTCGGACTCATGCTGAAGAAGCGCAGGTAGAGACTGTCCGGGGACAGTTTCTCGTGCATGTTCCTTACCGCATCGAAGTCATCGGGCCGCGCGGGCCTGATCTCGATCGTGGTGCCATCGGTCAGCAGAGCGTAAACGTTAGGCTCGGCATCTGCGCTCACATCGCCCCCCCGGTTCTGCGACGGCAATGGCGCGTTTCACCAACGTACGACACGGGCCCACGCCAGCGGATCGGCGGTGCCGTCGATGGCCGCCTCGGCGACATCAGTGAGTCGTAGTTTGTTATCGCGGGCGTAGGCCCGCAGCCGGGCGAAAGCCTCGGCCAGGTCGACACCGGCGCGCTCTGCGACCACGCCCTTGGCCTGCTCGATGACCACGCGGCTGGTCAGGGCGGCAGAGAGCTGCTCGTTTACCCGCTGTGCCCCGGCGCTGGCACGATGCTGCACGATGCTGAGGGTGCCGAGGTCCGCGAAGGCGCGGGCGACGATGACGTCCGCCTCGGCCATCGGGGCCAGCGTGACGCTGAACATGTTCAGGGCGCCGAGGGTGACGTCACGAAACCGCAGCGGCAGGGCGGACACCGACCGGAAACCCGCTCCGAGGGCGGCGGCGGAGAATGACGGCCAGCGGCCGGACTCGGCCCGCAGATCCTCGTGCTCGACGCGCTCCCCGGTGCGGAAGGCGTCCAGGCAGGGGCCTTCCTGGGCCTGCAGCTCGAACAGCTCAAGCAGGCGCATCGTCTCGCTGGAGGAAGCCACCAGCCCGAGGCTGCCCTCCGGAGAGGCCAGCATCACTCCGGCCGCGGAGACGCCGAGCACGCTGACGCACTGGTCCGCGAGCTCGGTCAGCAGGTCAACGACGTCGTAGTCGGCGACGAGGGTGTCGGCCATCTCGGCCACCGATCGCATCGCGTCGGCTGCCTGGAACATCTCAACTCACCTCCGGAATGCACGGCGGCCTGCCGGGTGAGCGGGCTCATCCCAGCCTCAGCCTGCGGGCGACAACGTCATCGGCCACATCGGCGAGCAGGCGATCGCTGCTGAACGCGAACGCCCGCAGGCGGACCAGCGCCTCGGCGATACCGATCCCTTCCTGGACCGACACCATGCCCGCTGCGTTGTGCACCGCGAAATGGAAGTCGGCGCCAGCCTCCAGCTCCCCCGCCACGGTATCCGGTGGCGCCCCGGCCTGGGCCTCCAGCACCCAGCGGGCGGCCACGTCGGCCACGACCAGCGCGTCGGCATGCTGCTCGTCGGTCAGCGGGCCCGGCCGGTCGCGGTAGAAGTTGAGCGCCCCCAGGCGTACCGTGCCGACCCGCAATGGGAACCCGAACACCGCCCGCACGCCCGCCTGCAGCGCCGGCCGGGTGAACGCGGGCCACCGGCGGGCCACCGGATCCGCCAGGTCAGGCTCGGCCACCACCGTGTCCTGGCCGTAGGCATCCACGCACGGGCCCTCGCCCAGCGTGTACTGCAGCTCCTCGATCAGCTGGCTAACATCATCGGTGCTGCTCAACGACCCGCGCGGGATGTCACCCGACATGAGCATGACCCCGGCACCGGTCACTCCCACGATCCCCGGGCACACTGCGCACAGCCGGGCAGAGGACCACCCGTCTTCCCCGGCAGACAGCGCAGCCAGTATCCGCCCAAGCCTGTCGCCTGCCATCTCAGCGACGCAACCGCAGGCACGAATAAGTACCTCTGCCCGCACGGTCAAAGCGATCATTCACCTGCTGGTTCCTTCGGCTGAGAAAGGAAAGCGTCAGCAGGGACTGGACTCAACGCCCTCTCCGGCCGGCCCGGGAGGCCTCTCAGCACCAACGTTACGCCAAGAGAACGGTCAGAGCAGCCCGGAGGTCCGCTGGGATCGCTATGCGGCCCGGCGGTAGGCGCGGACGGCGAGCGGCCCGAACACGATGAAGATCCCGGCCAGCCAGGCGATGCTCTTCAGCAGGTTCGCCTCGACCGGGCCGCCAAGCGCCAGCGCCCGCATCGTGTCGACCACGTAGGTGACCGGCTGGTTCTTGGCGAACGCCTGCAGCCAGCCCGGCATCGTCGCGATCGGCACGAACGCCGAGCTGACGAACGTGAGCGGGAACAGCCAGATCAGGCCGAATGCCTGCACCGACTCCTCGTCCCCGATGGCCAGCCCGGTGTAGGCCGCGATCAGGCAGATCGCCAGCCCGAACACGGTGGCCAGCAGCACCATGGCCACGGCGGCGACAGCGCCGTTCAGGAACGAGAACCCGACCCCGTAGCCCACCCCGACGATGATCAGGATGGTCAGGAGCATCCGGGCCGTGTCGGCGACCAGCCAGGCCAGCACCGCTGAGCGCGCCATCGGCATCGACCGCAGCCGGTCGATCACGCCCTTCTTCAGCTCCTGCGCCAGCGCGATGGCCGTGCCGAACGAGGCGAACGCCGCGGTCTGCGCGATGATCCCCGGCAGCAGGAACTCGACGTAGCCGCCTGGCACCCCCTGCACCGGGATCGCGCCGCCGAAGACGTAGGCGAACAGCAGCACGAACATCACCGGCTGGATCACGGTGAACACGATGTAGGCAGGCACCCGCATCCAGACCAGCAGGTTGCGCCGGGCGAGCGTGAGCGTGTCGCTGACCGCCCAGCGAGCCTGAGTGACCAGGCCCGGCGTGTCTGACGGCGCGGCGACGGCGGTCATGACGCCACCTCCGCACTGTCCGCGCGGCCGGCGTCCTTGCCGCCCCGGCCGCGGCCGCGGCGGCGTTTCCCCGGCTGTTCGTCCTCAGCGGCGTGCCCGGTCAGCGCGAGGAACACGTCGTCGAGGGACGGCCGCCGCAGCGCAAGGCCGCGCGTCTCGACCCCGGCGGCATCCAGCCCGCGGACCGCCTCGATCAGCGCCGCCGAGCCGCGGCCGCCGACACCGACGCTGATCACGCCGGTATCCGGGTCGGCATGCGGCTCGCCCTCGCCGATCGGCTTGATCGCGGCGACGGCGTCGGCGACCCGCTGCCGGTCGGGCACCGTGAACTCAAGCACGTCCCCGCCGACCCGGCCCTTCAGCTCCTCGGCCGTGCCGGCCGCGATGACCAGGCCGTGGTCGATGACCACGATCTGGTCGGCAAGCTCGTCGGCCTCGTCCAGGTACTGCGTAGTGAGCAGCAGCGTCGTCCCGGCGGCGGCCAGCGACCGGATGATGTCCCACATGCCGAGCCTGGACCTGGGATCCAGGCCGGTCGTCGGCTCGTCAAGGAACAGGACCTTGGGCTGCCCGACCAGGCTAGCGGCCAGGTCCAGGCGGCGCTGCATGCCGCCGGAGAACCCCTTGGCCGGCCGGTCGGCGGCATCGGCCAGGTCGAACTGCTCAAGCAGCTCGACAGCCCGGCTGCGGGAACGCGGCTTGCTCAGGTGATAGAGCCGCCCGATCATCTCCAGGTTCTCCCGGCCGGTCAGCTCCTCCTGGATCGCTGCCGACTGGCCGGCCAGCCCGATCGAACGGCGCACCGCAGCGGCCTGGCGCACGACATCGTGGCCCTCCACGAGCACCCGCCCCTCATCCGGCTGCAGCAGCGTCGTCAGGATGCGCACCGCCGTGGTCTTGCCCGCGCCGTTCGGGCCGAGCACGCCAAGCACCGTCCCGCGGGGCACCGACAGATCGATGCCGCGCAAGGCGCGGACCTCGCCGAAGGACTTCTTCAGGCCCTCGACCAGAATGGCCGGCGCCGAGCCCGGCGGCTCGGCACTGCTAGCTGACACAGCGATCCTCCTGATCTGCTCGACTCCCTGATTAACCACTAGCACATGGTGCAGACAGGCCCCGCCCCAGGAACTCACCGGAAGCCGGGCCGGTGCTGCGCCGGGGTTCCCGTTTCAAATCTGGCCGCAGCTGCCGGCCGGAAACCCGCGGCTTTTCCCTGATCGCCGAAGCGCGGGCACGGCGCGGCCGCTTCGCGAGGCCGGCCAGGGCGGCGGCCGGAGCGCTAGACCCGGGCCGGTCTCACCACAGGTCTCCGCCGGTGAGCACGTAGATGAACGGCACCAGCGGGATGAGGACGAAGATGGCCCAGGCAATTTTCACGGCGCGCCCGATGTCCTGGCGGGACAGCAAGTCGATCCACACCAGGACGACGGCGAGCGGATGGATGAAGCAGAGCAGGAGCTCGAAAAGCTTCTTCATAGCCCGAATCTACCCGTGCCCGCACGGGGCCGAATCCGCCGCATGCCCGGACGTGATGGATCGCGCGAGCGCACACCCTGGAAGGTGCGCGATGCGCGGATTCACCACCTCAGCCGGCCGCGCTCCGGCGGGCACCGGCCGCGCTCCCGCTCGGCTGGCTCACCCGGCGCCGCCGTCTTCCGGTTTGCCGGGTATATGGCCGGCCTCCCGCGCGCGCCGGACGGCAAGCTCGCAGACTGCCCAGTCCTGGGCGGCAATGCCCACCGACTTGAAGATGGTGAGCCGCCCGCCGGCACCGGCCGGCCGCCCGCCGGCGCCGGCCGGCCGCACTGCCTGGCCGGCTGGCGGCGCGGCACCGCCGGCCAGCAGCGAGCCGATCTCGACCAGGTCCGCGCGGCGCAGGCAGCCGCGGTCCAGCGCCTGGACCAGGTCGCCGGCCTCGGCCAGCGCCGCCTCCAGCTGATCGATGACCACCACGCCCGCGCGCTCGAATGCCTCCGGCGGAACCTCGGACATGTCCAGCCGGTACGCGCCGATGGCGTTGATGTGCGCGGCAGGCTCCAGGTCCGCGGCCTCGAAGAGCGGCTCCGCCGATCTCGTCGCCGCGCAGATGACATCAGCGCCGCGCACCGCCTGCCTGGTCGTCGCGGCCGGCCCGATGGTGCGGCCGGGATGCGCGGCGCGCAGTCGCTCGCACAGCTCCTCGCTGCGCCGCTTGCGCCTGCTGTACACCCGGATCTCCCCGATCGGCCGGACCGCGCAGACTCCGGCGACCTGATCCGCCGCCTGGTCGCCGGCCCCGAGCATGGCCAGCACCCGGCTGGACGGCGGAGCGAGCAGCGAAGTGGCCAGGCCACTGGCGGCGCCGGTGCGCAGCGCGGTCAGCGCGGCCGCGTCGAGCATGGCCGAGATCCGCCCGGTCGGTCCGTCAATCCACAGCACTCCGCCGCCGATGCTGGGCATCCCCACCGCCCAGCCGTCCGGCTGGAAGCTGATCACCTTGATCAGGCCGCTGCCTGACGAGTGCTCGGCGGGCATCACGAGCACTCGCTGCCTGGACAGGGACGTGCGCAGCGGCCCGGTGATCTCGCCATCCGCGGCGGCGGTGAACGCGCGGCGGCTGGCCTCGATCGCGTCCGGCATGGGCACCAGCCTGCGCAGCAGGCCGGCCCCGATCGTGGCCGGAAACCCCGCGGCTGGCTGCGGCTCCGCCGGGCGGCGGGCCGCGCGGCCGGCCGCCAGCCGCCCGGCTGCCGGGCGGCTGCTCACTGGCCGGCCGTCTCGGCTATGCCAGCCCAGATGCCGCGGGTGTGCTCCAGGTGATGCGTGGCGATGACCGCGACCGCCGCGGCATCCTGGCGGCAGATCGCATCAACCAGCTGCCGGTGCTCCCTGGCCGACTCGCGCAGCTCGCCGCGCTGCGCGAGCATCGGCAGCCCGTAGAGCCTGGCCTGGTCGCGCAGCCGCGACACGATCTCGACCAGGCGGCTGTTGCCGAGCACGCCGAGCAGGCCGAGGTGGAAATCGCGGTCAGCGGCCAGGAAGCCGACCGTGTCGCCTTCCTCGGCGCCCTTATCGCGCACCGTGAGTCCTTTCGCCGAAATCGGTCATTGCTCCTGCCCGGTACCTGGTTCTTGCCTCGGCTCAGTGGTCATCTCGGTGCCGCTCGCCAGCGGCCCGCCCGTGTTCAGGTTGCGATCGTACTTAGGAAACGCGCTCGAGCTGACCTCAAGCCGTATCTGATGGCCGGCCAGGAACACGTGCGAGGTACTCCACATGTCGATCTCGTACTGCACTATCTCGCCGGGCCGCAGCAGCGGGTCGGCCGGGTCGTAGCGGATCACGTCCGGCGGCGGCTGGCCGGCCGGCGGCTGCTCCCGGCGGAGGCTGCCGTCACCGCGCCTGGTATTTGCGCCACCGTCGCTGGCCAGGAAGTACCTGGTCCACTGCGTCCGGGCAAGCGGCCCACTCCCGCTCGGCCCGAAGTGATCGCGCCAAGCTGCGGCTCACGGGTGTTCGTGCAGCGGTGATCCCATGGCCCGACGATCAGCCACTGGTTGTCCCGCACCGCGGCTGGCGCCGCGGCCGAGGTCAGCCGGGTGAAGTTGGTCATCGTGCCGCGCTGGACGTCGTCGTACCAGCCGATGATGTGCAGCACAGGGACCTGCACCTCGGTGATCCGCGGCTGGTAGCGGACCGGGTCCCAGAACGCGGCGTCGCTGACCGGGTGGGCGAAATGCCGCCGCCAGTGCTCGCTCCGGTAGCCGGCCGCTGAGTCCATGCTGACCAGCGGCAGGTGCCAGGCGATCTGCGGCCAGTCGACGCCCTCCACGTACTGCTGCACGCGCCCGTCCAGCATCCGCAGCCAGCAGATCTTCCACGGGATGTGCCCGCCGGTCGGGTTGTCCTCGAACGGATCCGACGGGGCGACGTAGACGATCATCGCGGCGAGGTGCGGCGGCTGCAGCAGCGCCGTCATCCACTGGATGCAGCCGCCGGGCCGGCGGCCGGCCCGGCGCCGGGCAGGCCGCCGGGTCGGGTGCCGGCCTGGAAAAAGACATCAGAACCCAGACAGATTTTTAACGGGAACCCCGCGGCCAGTCCCCAGCCGCCGGCGTTCCTGGATGGCGCGGCTCACCGGAGAGGACGTCGGCCGCGGTGCCGGGCGCGGGGCTCCAGCCGGTGCTCAGTCAGGACAGCCCGCCGGGATGGACGCGCGGAAGGATATAGACGTAAACGTCCGTAGAATCACCGGTTTCATGGCTAGCATGTGGCCCCATGCGATTCATGCGTGGTGCCACCGTGCTCGCGGCCGCGATTGCCGCGGGCGCTGCCCTTTCGGCCTGCGGGGCGGCAGCCGGTCCGCAGCGGGCAGCGCTCTCGTCGGCGCGGTGGCCGGCCGCGGGCGCACCGGGGGCTGATCCCGCGAGGCCGGCCGCGGGGCTGGCGGGGCTGGTCGCCGTCGCTCACCCGGATCACGTCGTGGGTAACGGCACCGCGGCCAGTTGCACGTCGCGGGCAGTCGTGCGGGCCGTGCGGGCCGGCGGCGTGATCACGTTCTCCTGCGGGCCCGGCCCGGTGACGATCGCGTTGAAGGCCACCGCGAGGGTGCGCAACACGAGCCGCCGGGTGGTGCTCGACGGCGGCGGCAGGGTGACCCTGAGCGGCGGCGGCGTCCGGCGGATCCTGTACATGGACACCTGCGACAAGCGGCAGGTGTGGACCACCTCGCATTGTGACGACCAGGCCAGGCCCAGGCTCGTGGTGCAGAACATGACGTTTGCGGATGGCAATTCGACCGGCAGGCATTTCGACGGGGGCGGCGGCGGCGCGATCTTTGCGCGCGGCGGCCGGCTTCGGGTGATCAACTCCCGTTTCCTCGGCAACCGCTGCGATCCGGCCGGCCCGGATCTGGGCGGCGCCGCGATCCGCGCGCTGAGCGAGTACCGCGGACGGCCGGTGTACATCATCCACGACACGTTCCGGCGCGGGGTCTGCTCCAACGGCGGCGCGCTGAGCAGCATCGGGGTGTCCTGGGACGTGCGGGACAGCCTGTTCGCGCATAACCGCGCGATCGGCTCAGGCGCCAACCCGGCCAGGCCAGGCACCCCCGGCGGCGGCAGCGGCGGCGCGATCTATACCGACGGAGACCGGTACGCCGTCCGGATCAGCGGCTCGATCATCAGGAACAACCACGCCAACGAGGGCGGCGGTGCCATCTTCTTCGTCAGCAACGACCGGACCGGCACCCTGCGGATCGCGCACTCGACGCTGCACCACAATCCCAGCGACGGCTTCCATACCGCGGGTTACCCCGGCATCTTCTTCCTCGGCGCGGGCCACCCGGTCATCATCGACTCCAAGCTCAGCTAGCCGCGGGCGGCTCGGCCGCGGGCTCAGCTCGCCGGGGCGGCTCGGCCGCGGGCTCAGCTCGCCGGGCGGCTCGGCCGCGGGCTCAGCTCGCCGGGCGGCTCGGCCGCGGACGGCTCAGCTCGCCGCGGACTAGCTGGCCGTCCTTGTAGACGGCGCGGATGCTTGCCTTCAGGTTCGCCAGGTCGAACGGGTCCCCGGCGACCGCGACGATGTCGGCGCGCTTGCCCGGGCTGAGCGTCCCCGCCTCGTCCCGCATGCCGAGCAGGTCGGCCGCCGAGCTGGTGGCCGCCACGAGCACCTCCTGCGGGGACATGCCGCCCGCTGCCATCAGGGCCAGCTCGCGAAGGTTCTGCCCGTGCGGCGCCACGCCGCTGTCGGTGCCCATCGCTATCTGGACGCCGGCCCGACCGCCCTGGCGAACGACTCGCGGTGCGCCCCGATGACCTCCTGCGCCTTGGCCGCGACGCCATCGGCCAGCTCAACTCCGCTGCTGGCCGCCTCGAGCACGGCAAACGGGGCGACTAGCGTCGGCACCAGCCAGGTGCCTGCCGACCGCATCATGGAGATCGCCTCGTCGTCGAGGTAGATGCCGTGCTCGACGGACCGGACGCCCGCGCGGATCGCGTTCTTGATGCCCTCGGTCGCCTGCGCGTGCGCCATCACCGGGAGGTCGGCGGCGACCGCCTCGGCGAGCAGCGCGGACAGCTCGTCCGGCCGGAAGTGCGCGTGCCGGGGGTTGTCCCTGGGCGAGAGCACTCCGCCGGACGTGCACACCTTGATCACGTCGGCGCCGGCCCGGACGATCTCCCTGACCCGCTTGCGCATCTCCTCCGGGCCGTCCACGATCCCGCTTGGCCGGCCGGGATGGGGCACGCGCAGCGACACCGATAGCCCGGACGGGAGCCAGCCGTCGCCGTGCCCGGCCGTCTGGCTCAGCGCCGTAATCGCTATCCGCAGCCGCGAGCCGTCGATCAGCCCGTCGTCGACCGCGCGCTTGATCCCCAGGTCGGCGCCGCCCGCGTCGCGGACGGTGGTGATCCCGCAGTCCAGCGTCGCCCGCAGGTGCGCCGCCGCCTCGAAGAACGGGTAGGAAAATGGCTGCTGCATGCGCCGAAGCAGGTCAACACCGGAACTCATGACATGCACATGGCAGTCGAAGAACCCGGGCAGCAGCGTCAGCCCGGATACGTCGGCCTGCTCGTCGCCGTCCAGGCCGGAACCGACATCCAGGATCCGGCCGGACTCGATCACCACGTCGGCGGACGCTGCCGGGCTGCCGGTGCCGTCGAAAACCCGCCCGCCGCGCAAGACCGTTCTGCTCATCTGACGCACCTCTCGCTGTCCGGCCGGCCCGGTACGGCCGACGCGGCGGTGCGTACCGATGACGGTGCCCGGTGCCGCCATCCGGCGGCCCCGGGCACCGTCAGCCTGACTCAGCCCTCTGGGTCGATGCCGTGATAGGCCGGCACCCGTACGGTCCGGTGGCTGCGGGTACCGCCGAGGATCACCTTACGGAGCGAGACGTCGTTGCCGGTGTTCGACTCGTGCAAGACCTTCTCCGGGTTAGCGATCACCTCTATGTAGTAAGTGCCGTTCGGCAGGTGAGTGATGTTGAAGTCCTGGCCGGCGACGGACTGGAAGTACGTGTCGCCCCAGCCAAGCGGGAGTTCCTCCTGCACCCACAGCGCCGTGGGCGTGCCGCATGCGCCGCCGAAGCCGGTGAACGACGGCTGCCACACGGCATGTGGCAGCAGCAGGTTCACCCCGTCGGTCGGGGCGATGCAGAATCCCACCTTGTGGCTGCGCAAGGCCACCGACTTGGCGGAGTTGAGCAGCTGGTACCTGGCGAACTGCTCGAAGTGCCAGTGATTGTGACCCTTGAGCGAGTCGAAGCCCATGGTCCCAGCGCGCACCCGGCCGACGACGTGGCCATTCCGGAAGAAGTACTGGTAGGCCTTCATGATCGGCGAGCCGTTGGAGCGGAAGCCTTCAACATCCAGCGGGCCACGGCCGCCGATCCACACCGTGGCACCGAAATCGAGCTCGTTCCTCGACGGGCTCGTCTTGGTCTTCCTGATGTGGCTGACACTGATCCCCCACGACGGGGCGGGCGTCAGGTCCGGGAGCACGTCCCGTGGCGGGTTCTTCATGGCCGGCGCCGTCGGCAGCTTCGGCAGCGTCCCGCTCCGGCCGCGGGCCCGGTGGCGGGCCGGGCCGCAGCAGCCGGTTCCCTTTACCACGATGGCCGTGACGTGCGCGGTGGCGTCGGCCGCCGAAATGTTCAGCAGCTTCTGGTACTTGCTGGTGATAGTCGCGGTGACCTGGTAGGTGCCGAGCCGGAGCCGGTAATTCTGGTTACTGAACTCGACTGGGTCAACGCCCCAGCCCTGCTGGACACCCCAGGCGGTGGATATCTGGAAGGGGTCCGACACGCAGCCGGAGTTCGGGAAAGGCGAGGTAGTGGGGCTGTTCGGGGTCGCCCGCTGCGGGTCGTAAACGTCCGGGCAGAACGTGATGCGCTTCGACGCGACCACCGTGCCCTTGGAGTTCGTCACGGTGAGGTGCACGAACCTCTTCAGCCCGGCCAGGCCATCAAGCACGCTGGCCGGGAGGGGCCTGACCTCGGTGCCGCCGCCGGGAAGGTGGATGATCTCCGAGATGGTGACCGGCTTGGTGTAGCTAGCCCGCTGCACGTCGAACTGCAGCGGGGAGCCGAGCGATTCCACGTAGATACCGGGATCGAAGTACACGAAGCGCCCGAATCGCTGCAGGGTAACAGTTTTCTGCGCGGCGATCAGGTGCACGGACGGTCCTGGCGCCCCGGCCTGGGCAGCCATTGCCCGCAGCGGCGCGGTGGCCGCAAGCGCGGTCGCCGCCAGCGCGGTCGCGGCGACGGCGATGGCCGCGTACCGCAGCCTCGGTCGTGGTCTTTTCATGGCCCTCTTCTCCTCGGCTGTCGTCCGTTCCGCTACGCCTGACCTGGGCTGCCGCGCTAGCCGGAAAGCCCAAGCAACGATATTGGCCCGGCCGCGAGCGGCATTACGCCACGGTTGTGGCGAGCGACTACCAAACAACAGACGCCGGGGCGGATGCTCACGTTGCATTCAAAAGAGCCAGATATTTGTTCGCAAGGTAACGATTCAGACTCGGCGTTTACGTCAGCCATGTACCGGCTCATGGCAAGCTGGGGTGCATGGCGGGACTGGAAGGCAAGGCGGCACTGGTGACCGGTGGGTCGCGGGGCATCGGCCGGGCCATCGCGGAGCGGCTGGCGGCCGATGGCGCACACGTGCTGCTGAGCTACGCGGCCAGCAAGGATGCCGCCGCCGAGGTCGTGGCCGCGATAACCGCCGGCGGCGGCCTGGCGGCGGCGCTGGCGGCCGATCTCCGCGAGCCGGATGCGGCTCGCCAGCTGTTCGGGCAGGCCGAGGCGATCACCGGACCGCTGGACATCCTGATCAACAACGCGGCCGTGGCGGGCACCGGCATGATCCTGGAAACCAGCGACGAGGACTTCGACTCGGTGATGACCGCGAATGTCAGGAGCCCGTTCATCCTGATCCGCGAGGCGGCCAGGCGGCTCAGGGATGGCGGCCGCATCGTGAACATCTCGACGGTGAACACGGTGCTCAACGGTCCCGGCATGGCGGTATACGCGGCCAGCAAGGCCGCGCTCGAGCTGGTAAGCCGCGTTGCCGCTTATGAGCTTGGCGAGCGGGAGATCACCGTCAACTCGGTCTCCCCCGGCGCGACGGACACCGAGATGTTCCGGACCGCTAATCCCGCCGAGGACGTGCGCGAGCGGATTGCCGCGCAGACCGCCCTCCGCCGCCTCGGCCAGCCCGCGGACATCGCCGACGTGGTGGCGCTCCTGGTGAGCGACGATGCGCGCTGGATCACCGGGCAGAACATCCGTGCCTCCGGCGGGCTGGCCTGAGCGGGCCCGCCCCGGCGGGATGGCCTCGGCGGGCCAGCCCGGCGGGATGGCCTGAGCGGGCCTGCCCCGGCGGGATGGCCTCGACGGATGGCCTCGGCGGGCCTGCCCCGGCAGCCCGGCCCGGAAACGGCAACCCGGCCGGCCAGGAACGGCAAGGCCCCCGCATGTATGAGATGCAGGGGCCTTGCCCGGTCTTTCCCCGTCGGCCTGCCAGTCGCCCGGCCGCCCTGCGGTTACTTGACCAGCCACTAGTACCGGGTACCCGCCTGAAGTTCCGGTTTCCCGGTCCCTCCTGCGTCTCCGGGGTGGCCCCCGGCGTGGTTCCCGTCTCCAGCAGTGACGTATTTCTACTGCCCTGGCGGGGGGGACCGCAAGGGTCTCAGGGCAATGATTTCAAGATTCTTTAGCCATCCACAAGGTATCCACAAGTACAGCCGCGTTGTCCCCCGGAGCAGGCACTTTTCCACCGGTCCTGCACAACTTCGCGCACAGCCGCAGGCCACGATCAGCGCCGTCCTGCCGCCCGGCAGCTGAATGATGTCGTGCCAGTCGCCGCCGACCATGCTGCCGTCGACCGACAGGTAGCGGTGGGCTACCTCCAGGCCAGCCGGCACCTGCGGTCGGCCGGGAAGCAGGCTGCGCTTCAGCGCGAGGGCGGTACGCCGTTCCCGGTCGTACAGCCGCGCGTTTGTCGATGCACACGGCGGCGCGGGAGGTGAGCTCGGCGGCAAGCAGCACGTCTTCCTGGCCGAACGCGGCCCTGGCGGACGTGCGCCCGAACGCCGCGCATCCCACTACAATCCCGCGGGCGACGAGCGGCATCGCCAGGAAGGATGTGTAGCTCGCGGCGATCTCCCGGCCGCCCGGGCGCCTGCCGATCCGCTCCTCGGTATCGGCGTCGAGTTCGTCATGCAGGACCGGGCTGCTGACCGCCATCGCGCGGAAGCAAGGCGTCCCTCGCCGAGCACAACCACCTCGCCCGAGCGGAACTGGCTCTCCGTCACGTCATCGGGCTGGCCGGCCAGCCGGGCTGCCAGCCGCTGTACGACCGCCGTGTGCATCTCCCGCCTCGAGCCGGGCTCGTCAGCCGCGAGCATCCGTTCGGGTACGTAAATCGCGGCCGCGTCAGCGAACCAGGCAGCGGCGACCTCGACGACCTCACGACCGGTCTTGGTGAGGTCGAGCGTGCTGCCGATCCTGGCTGTCGCCTCGCCTAACAGGCTCGGGCCCGCGTGCGGCGCGGCGAGTCCGGCAAGCATGAGCACGCCGGCCGCCCGGCCGCCAGCGGCTCGCAGCGGATCGCGATGTCCTCGGTGACCCCGCCCGCGACCGCAATGGCCAGGGTTCCCGTCCACGTCCGTCCGCCCGCTGCCTCGGCCAGCGACGAGTCCGCCAATGGTGCGGCTCACCCCATAATGACCTGGCAAGCCGTGGCTCCCGCGGCTCACTGCGGGCGGCTAATGCCAGCACCCGACGTTATTGCGCAATCAGGAAATGTATAGCATCGTCGGCGACGAAAGCAGCCTACGTGCGGGAGCTTGGTTCAATAGATGAGATTCGGTATCGGCCTGGCCGTGGCGACGGTGCCTGGCGCCGGCCTGCGGGGAGGTTGGGAGGCGGCTGATGACAGGCGAGCCAGGCTGGATACAGCCGGGAGTCGACACGCAGCGGGCCAACGTCGCCCGGGTCTACGACTATTGGCTTGGCGGCTGCCACAACTTCCTGGCCGACCAGGACCTGGGCCGGGCAATCGCCGCGGTCGAGCCCAACGTCAGGGCGATCGCTCAGGCTAACCGCTCATTCGTCGGCCGGGCCGTCCGGTTCCTGGCGGCCTCAGGGATTCAGCATTTCATCGACATCGGCTCCGGCATACCCACCCAGGGCAACGTGCATGAGGTAGCCCAGCGAGCGAATCCGGCCGCCCGGGTGGCCTATGTTGATATCGACCCCGTAGCGATCGCGCACAGCAAGGCAATCCTGGCGAAGAACGAGAATGCCACGATCATCGATGCCGACCTGCGCGACCCGGAGAAGATCATCGGTCACCCCGGGGTCCAGCGGCTCATCGATTTCAGCCAGCCGGCCGGCCTGCTGATCGTGGCCGTCCTGCATTTCATCAGTGATGCCGAGGATCCCTGGCGGCTATTGGCCGATCTGCGGGACGCGCTCGCGCCAGGAAGCTGCCTGGTGCTGAGCCACGCCACCAACGAGAGCAAGCCGACCGTGGCGCAGGCGGCGGAGAAGGTCTACAACAGCGCCGTGGCCACTCAGGTGCACATGCGCTCGCACACGGAGATCCTGCGTTTCTTCGATGGGTTCGACCTGGTGGATCCGGGGCTGGTCTACATCCCGATGTGGCGGCCAGACTCGCCCGCCGACGTGCCCGGCGACCCAGGTCAGTTCTGGGGCCTCGTTGGCGTCGGGCGGAAAGCCTGAGGCCCTGATGCGAAGGACTCGGAGCCTGCGCCGCGGGCTGGCGGCCCGAGCGCCAGGCTGAGGACTGAGGGCTGAGGGCTGAGGACTGAGGGCTGAAAGGCCACCGTAGCCAGGCCCGGATCGCCGGGCCGGCGGAGGGGTGCGATGTCACGCAGTAACTGGGCATGGGCCCGCGTGCTTGCGGTACCTGCCAGTGCCATCCTGGCGCTCGTACTCGGGTACGTCGGGCTCAGGACGTTCGTGCACACTCCTGCCGCAGGCAGGCTCGAGCTCGGCAAGGCCTGGCAGGACATCGCGTTCGACGACGTGCAGCTGTTCGTCCTGCAGACGCCGCTGAACGGTCCGGGCCCTTATACGGTCTCGCTCCAGATCGCCCGCTTCCTCGCGCCCGCCACGACGATCGCGGCCGGCGTCGGGGCGCTGCTCGTGCTGCTGAGCGAGCAGTTGCGAGGCTTGCGGGCGGCACGCGCGTCGAAGCATGCGATCGTGGCCGGCGACGGGCCGGCCGCGCTTGAGCTGTGCCGCCAGTTGCGCGCGGATGAGCGCAAGATCGTGCTGGTCAGCGCCACCGCCGCCACAGCGGCCCAGGCACGGCGATACCAGTTGCTCACCGTATCCGGGGACCCCGCGGATGCGGGCACACTGCGCGCGGCCGGACTCCGTGGCGCGGATGAGCTGTATGCCTGCGGCAACCAGAGCACCGTGAACGCCGCAACCGTGCTGCGGGCACTAGAGATCTCGCCGTCGCGCAGCCGGCCGCTGACGACGTATGCGCAGGTCCGTGACGCGGAAATCTGCGCGGCACTGCGGGCCAGGCGGATCGGCGCCAGCGGTGATCCGCGATTTCACCTCGACTTCTTCGCCATCGAGGAAATAGCCGCCCGGGTGCTGCTTGACCAGCACCCGGTGGCTGACGCCGAAGGCAACCCGGCAGACGTGGTGATCGTCGGATTCGGCTGGCTCGGCCAGGCCATCATCCGCGAGATCGCCCGTCGCCGGATAGCGGGCAAGCCGGCGGTGCGGGTTGTCGTCCAGGACGACAGCCCGGCGGCTGCTTGCAGTTTCATCAGGCGCTTCCCGGCGATTGGCCAGAATTGCGAGATCGAGGTCCGGGACCGGGCGGAGCAGTTCAGACTCGCCGACCGCAAGCCAACCCTGATGCTCGTCTGCCTGTCCGACAACGAGGAAGCGCTGAGCGCAGGGCTCAACGCCGCGCATTCGGTGGCCGACCCGGGCGACCGGGTGGTGCTCTGCATGGGCGAGCCGACCCCGTTCGATTCGGTCCTTTCCCGCCAGAACGCCTTGCTGGATGATGTGGGTGGCCGCCTGACGATATTCGATGTCACCGAGGAGGCAACCGTGCCCAGCCGCATCAGGGATGACATCAACGACCGGCTCGCCCGGGCCATCCATCAGGGCTACCTGGACGCATGCACGGCCAAGGGGGAGTCGCCGCAGGACAACACGTCTATGCGGCCCTGGGCGAAACTGCCCGGCCACCTCCGGCAGTCCAACTTCGCTCAGGCCGCGCACATTGGCGCAAAGCTCACCAGCATCGACTGCGTCATTACGCCGGAAACCGACCCGCCCGCCGACTTCACGTTCAACGAGGCCGAGATCGAGCTGCTCGCCAGGATGGAGCATGAGCGCTGGGTCCAGGAGCGCCAGGAAGCGGGCTACGGGTACGGACCTGATCGTGACGGCCGGCATCACCCCGACATCGTGGACTGGAAGCACCTCAGCGAGCGCGCAAGGGACATGGACCGGTCTGCCGTCCGGCAGATCCCGGCGGTCCTCCGGAAGGCCGGGTTCCAGATACTCAGGCTCCGGCCCTCGCCGCGCTGACCGGGCGAGCACCCCCCCGGCGAGCACCTCCGCTGACACCCCACCCGGCCAGCACCGTCCCGGCTGGCATCGCCTCTTGGCCAGGGGGCTGGCTGAGCAAGCCTGGCCTGCCGGTGCGCGCGTAGGCTGAGCGCCGGCCAAGCTCTAGGAAGCCAATGCTGCTGACGATCACGAACACGTCCCCGCCCGCGACGGACCTCGGGTTCCTCCTGCACAAGAATCCCGCCGCCACGCGGACGGTCGAGCTGAGCTTTGGCATGGCGCACGCCTTCTACCCGGAGGCGGGGCCTGGCCGCTGCACCATCGCGCTGATGCTTGAAATCGATCCGGTAGCGCTTGTCCGTCGCAGCCGGGGCGGGCCCTTTCCGCTTGCCGCGTACGTAAACGACCGGCCCTATGTGGCCTCCTCGTTCATGAGCGTCGCGCTGCGCAAGATGTTCGGGACTGCGCTGCAGGGCAGGAGCAAGGAACGGCCAGCGCTTGCGGAACAGCCGCTTGACCTTTCCGCGAGGCTGCCGGTGCTGCCTTGCCGGGGCGGCGAACGCGTGCTGCGCAGCCTGTTCGAGCCGCTCGGCTACGAAGTGACCGCCCGGGCGATCCCGCTCGACGAGGAGGTCCCGGGCTGGGGCGACAGCCCTTATTTTGACGTGCGGGTCTCCGCGCGCTGCCGGGTCCGTGATCTTCTCGGCCAGCTTTACGTCCTGCTGCCAGTGCTGGACGACGCCAAGCACTACTGGGTGACCGGCGATGAGATCGACAAGCTCGTCGCAGGCGCGGCAGGGTGGCTCGCCGGGCATCCCGAGCGTGACGTGATCGTGCGCCGTTACCTGCGGCACCAGCGCGGGCTGGCAGTCAAGGCCGTCGAGCGGCTGCTTGACGAGGACGCTGCAGCCACCCTGGCCGAACAGGATTCCGGGACTGCCGCCGGTCTCGATACACCTGCTGACCTCGAGACAGCCGCCAGGACCCCAGCAGCCATCGGCACCCCGACAGCCATCGGCATCGAGATAGCCGCCGCCGTCAACGAGGCACCGGCCGGGGGGCACGCCAAGCTGCGCGACCTGCGGACGACCGCGGTGCTCTCCGCGCTGAAGGCGTCCGGGGCACACCGCGTCCTCGACCTCGGCTGCGGCGACGGGCGCCTGCTCGCCGGCCTGCTGACGGACAGGCAGTTTGAGGAAATCGTCGGCGTAGACGCCTCGGCCGCCGCCCTGGAACGAGCGGCCCGGCGCCTGCGCCTTGACGAAATGGCACCCCGGCAGCGGCATCGGCTCACCCTGCTGCAGGGCGCGCTCACCTACTCTGACCGCCGCCTGGCCGGCTACGACGCGGCCGTGCTCATGGAGGTGATCGAGCACGTGGACCGAGACCGGCTCGACGCGCTCGAGCAAGCAGTCTTCGGCGAAGCCGCACCGGCTACCGTGCTCGTGACCACGCCAAACGCCGAGTACAACGCTCATTACACCGGGCTGCAGGCAGGTGGCATGAGGCATCCGGATCACCGCTTCGAGTGGAGCCGGGCGGAGTTCCGGTCCTGGGCAGAGGCGGTAGCAGGTCGGTATGGCTACACCGCGATGTTCGAGTCCGTCGGGCCGGATCACCCGCAGGCCGGCCCGCCCACCCAGCTTGCCGTGCTGGCCAGGCGCGCATGACGACGATCAAGATTCCCGGGCTGTCACTGGTAGTGCTCGTCGGGGTCAGCGGCTCGGGTAAGTCAACCTTCGCCGCGCGGCACTTCCGGCCGACCGAAGTACTGTCCTCGGACGTGTTCCGCGGCCTGGTTGGCGACGACGAGAACGATCAGTCGGTAACCACCGAGGCCTTCGAGGCGCTGCAAGTGGTAGCAGCCAAGCGGCTGGCTATCGGACGGCTGACCGTGATCGACGCCACGAACGTCCAGCCTGATGCGCGCCGGCCGCTGGTGGCCCTCGCCCGCGAACACCATGTGCTGCCGGTGGCGATCGTGCTCGATGTCGCCGAGAAGACTTGCAGGGAGCGGAACGTGGCTCGCGCCGACCGCACCTTCGGGCCTGCAGTCATTGCCCGGCAGCACGCCGCGCTCGCGCGTTCGGTCCGGCGGCTGGAGCGGGAAGGTTTCCGCCGCGTTTTCGTGCTGCGCGGCACGACCGAGGTCGACGAGGCGCAACTCGTCCGCGAGCGGGCCTGGACCGACCGCTCGGATTTCCATGGCCCGTTCGACATTATCGGGGACGTGCACGGCTGCAACGCGGAACTGGCTGACCTGCTTGACCGCCTGGGCTACCGGCAATCTGCTGGCGGGGACCGCGAGCATCTGTCCGGCCGGACCGCAGTGTTCCTCGGCGACCTGGTCGATCGCGGCCCGGACACCCCTGGCGTGCTCCGCACGGTAATGGCGATGGCCGAAGCTGGCACTGCCCTGTGCGTTTCCGGTAATCACGAGAGCAAGCTGCTGCGAGCACTGCACGGCCGGGACGTCCAGGTCAGCCACGGCCTTGCCGAGTCACTGGCACAGCTGGAAGCGGAGCCAGCCGGGTTCCGTCACCGGGTGACCGCCTTCCTGGATGGCCTGATCAGCCATTACGTACTGGACGGCGGCCGGCTGGTGGTCGCCCACGCGGGGCTGCGGGCAGAGATGCAGGGACGCGCGTCGGCTGCGGTACGTGCCTTCGCCCTGTACGGCGAGACGACCGGGGAGACCGACGAGTTCGGACTGCCGGTCCGGTACCCGTGGGCGCAGGATTACCGGGGCAAGGCCGCGGTGGTTTACGGCCACACTCCTGTGCCTGACCCGGCCTGGATCAACAACACCATCTGCATCGACACCGGCTGTGTTTTCGGCGGTCGGCTGACCGCGCTGCGCTATCCGGAACGAGAGCTTGTGTCTGTGGCCGCCCGCCGCGCTTACTACGAGCCGGCCCGCCCGCTGGGCGCCGCGCCGGGCAGCAGCGCACAGCCGACCGCCAGCACGGCGGCAGGCCCGCAGGCCGGCGCCGCTGCACAGCAGAGGGTCAGCGCACCTACTCAGCCGCCGACAGCCGCCGCGCAATCACGGCCGGCCGCCACAACGCCCCCGCCGGGAGCCGTCACGGCGCAGTCGCGAATAGGCGCCATCGCGCAACCCGGGGCAGCCGATCCGCACGGGCAGCTGCTTGATGTCGCCGACGTGCTCGGCCGGCGGGGCATCGACACCCGGCTGCGCGGCCGGGTGACCATCCCAGCAGAGAACGCGGCGGCCGCGCTCGAGGTGATGAGCCGCTTCGCGATCGACCCGCGGTGGCTGATCTACCTGCCGCCGACCATGGCGCCGGTCGCTGCCAGCGGCCGGCCCGGCCTGCTTGAGCATCCCGGGGATGCCATCGCCGCATACCGCCGCGATGGGTTGCAGCAGGTGGTGTGCGAAGAGAAGCACATGGGCTCCCGGGCTGTCGCAGTCATCTGCAGGACCACGGCGGCTGCCCGCGACTGGTTCGGATCAGGCGAAAGCGGCATCGTCTACACCCGCACCGGCCGCCGTTTCTTCATCGACACCGGAATGGAACAGGCAGTGGTCGGCCGCCTATGCGAGGCGGTCGCGGCAGCCGGGCTGTGGCAAGAACTCGGCGACTGGGCCGCCGTCGACTGCGAGATACTGCCGTGGTCGCTGAAGGCAGAAGAACTGATAAAGAGCCATTACGCGGCCGTCGGCGCTGCTGCCGTAGCCGGGCTCGCCGCCGCCGAGCAGATTCTGGACGCCGCTCTGGCCAGGGGCCTTGAGCTAGCCGGTCTCCGCGACCGGACTGCACAACGACTGCGGGCGGCTGAGTCCTTCGTCAGCGCCTACCGCCCTTACTCCTGGCCGGTGTCCTCCGTCGACGACATCCGGGTGGCCCCATTCCAGGTGCTGGCCGGATCAACAGGCAGTTTTTTCGACCGGGGCCACGAGTGGCACATGAAGGCAGCCGAACGCCTCGCCGCCGCCGACCCGCTCATCATGGCCACCCGCCATCTGGCCGTCGATCTTGCCCACTCCGGTGCCGAAGCGAAGGTGACTGAGTGGTGGGAGGGCCTCACCGGAGCCGGCGGCGAGGGCATGGTGGTCAAGCCTGCTGAACCGATCACGCGTGGGCGGCAGGGCATCGCTCAGCCGGGGATCAAGTGCCGTGGCCCGGAGTACCTGCGGATCATCTATGGGCCGGAGTACCGGCTGCCCGGCAACCTGGACCGGCTGCGCGAGCGCAATCTCGGGCGCAAGCGGTCGCTGGCGGCTACCGAGTTCGCGCTCGGGGTGGAGGCGCTGGACCGGTTCGTCCGCCGTGAGCCGGCTTTCCGCGTGCACGAGTGCGTGTTCGGTGTCCTCGCGCTCGAAAGTGAGCCGGTCGACCCGAGGCTGTAAGCGGTACTCAGACCGCCGGTGATGTCAGCTCCGTCACCCGTGCACTGCCGACCACGATCCGACACCGGCGCTACGGCCTGGCCGGCTTCGCCGTCGTTTGCCGTCTGGTTAGATCCTCATCGCCGTGACGGGCTGCCCGCGGCGGCTGAGAATCGGCCGTGGGCCGATTCTCGTCTTTAAAGCGATCTAAAGGTCAACACCACATCCGTGAAGCAACTCGTGACGGTCACCGGTGCCGCATTCGGGCTACTTGCTTGGTGAGGTAGTCCCGCTCGGCGGTGTTTCGCGCCTGGGCCGCCGCGCGGGCGTAGTGCTCGGCGGCGCTGTCGAGGTGCCCGGCCCGCTCATGCAGGCGGGCACGCACCGCGTCGAGCCGGTGATAATCGCCGAGCCGCGTGGCAAGCTCCTCTACGGCGCTCAGTCCGGCAAGTGGCCCGTCGACCTCGCCGATCGCGATCGCGCGGCTGAGCGCGGCGACCGGATTGCCGGTGAGCTCGAGGAGTTCGTTGTACCAGGCGAGAATCTGCGGCCAGTCGGTTTCCTCGGCGCTGCGGGCGTCGTCGTGCAGCGCGGCGATGGCGGCCTGGATCTGGTACTCGCCCCGCCGGTCGCAGGCCAGGGCTGCCTGCAGGATGCGCACGCCTTCGGTGATCTCGGCCTGGTTCCATCGTGTGCGATCTTGCTTGTCGAGGGGGATGAGTGTGCCGTGCTCGTCGGTGCGCGCGGCGCGGCGGGCGTTGTGCAGCAGCATCAGCGCGAGCAGCCCGGCGACCTCGGGCTCCTCGCACGCGAGCGCCAGCTGACGGGTGAGGCGGATCGCTTCGGCCGCCAGGTCGACCCGGCCGGAATAGCCCTCATTGAAGATCAGGTACAGCACGCGCAGCACGACCGCGACGTCGCTGGGCTGCGCGAACGGCTGGCCGCTGACCATCCGCCTCGCGCGGCTGATGCGCTGGGCCATTGTCGCCTCCGGAACCAGGAACGCCTCGGCGATCTGCCTGGTCGTCAGCCCGCCGACGGCGCGCAGCGTGAGCGCGATCGCCGATGCCGGACTCAGCGCCGGGTGGCAGCACAGGAACAGCAGCAGCAGCGTGTCGTCGGCCTGCCCGGCCGGCCCGGGCTCAGGCTCGTGGCTCAGCGCGTCCTCGCGCCGGCGCCGCGCCGCCGCAGAGCGCCGCCCGTCGATCAGCTTGCGGCCCGCGACGGTGAGCAACCAGCCCTTCGGGTCGCCGGGAGGCGCGTCGCCCCAGGAACGATGCGCTTCCAACAGCGCGTCCTGCACGGCATCCTCGGCCGCCGCGAAGTCGTTCCCGCGACGGACGAGGATGCCGAGCACCTGCGGTGCCAGGACGCGGACGACGTCCTCATTCACTCCGCCGTAGCCGGGGCGTCGCTCAACACCGGCCGCACCTCGATCCACTCATAAATCGGCTGCCCGTCCTTGCCTGGCGCGGACGATAGGTAGGCCGCGACCTCGTGCGCCCGCGCTTCGGACTCGACGTCGATCATGAACCAGCCGGCGGCGAGCTCCTTGGTCTCGGGGAACGGGCCGTCCGTGGTCACTGGCGCCATGCCCGGGCCGCCGTAGCGGACGTACGCCCCATCCGGGGGCAGCGCCTGTACGTCGACGAACTCGCCCCGCTCGCGCAGCAGCTCGCCCACCTGGCGCTGGAATGCCATGTGTGCGGTGATCTCGTCCGCAGTCCACTCGCTCATCGGCGCGAAGTTCGGGTGGCGCTCTGGGCCACCGGTGTAGTGCTTGAGCAGAAGGTACTTCGGCATCGTCACTCCTCACATTCCGCGGCAGCCATCGTGCCGCTGTCACACCAAGGACGGAACCAGCCAGGACTTCTCGACATCCTTGCGGCAGATGCAGCAGAAAGCCCGCAGCAGGCCCTGGGATGTCCGCTGGCCATCGCCGGGTCAGCCACCTGCGGCAGCGTAGGTCACGATGATCGCGCCCGTGCTGGTTACCTGGCTGTCGGCCAACCGCAGCGGTCGAAGCGAGCCGTCGTCGCGGAACAGGCGCTTGCCACCGCCGGCCACCAGCGGGTCGATCATCAGCTGGAGCTCGTCCACCAGGCCCATGGCCATGAGGGTCTGGACGAGCCCGGGGCTGCCGATGACGTGGAGGTCCTTGCCCTCCTCCGCCTTCAGCGCACGCACGGCCGCACCGATGTCGCCTCGCAGCAGCCTCGAATTGTGCCAGCCGAGTGGCTCGTCGAGGGTCGTCGAGGCGACATACTTCGGCAACGCGTTCAGGGGCTCGGCGAGCACCTGTTGCTCCTGCGGCGCGTTCGGCCAGTGGGCAGCGAAGATCTCGTACGTGCCGCGCCCCAGCAGGTACCCGCCCGCGCTGCGCACGTTCTTGATTACCCAGTTCATGGACAGGTCATCGAAGTAGCGGGTATGCCAGCCACCGTGCCCGAAGCCACCGGTCACGTCCTCATCCGCATAGCTGGGAGCCTGCACCACCCCGTCCAGCGTCATCCACGCGTTCGCGATCACATTCCGCATCCCGGCCTCCTAACGGTCGTTGTCCGCCGGTCCGCGCTCGCGTCGCGGAACAGCTCTGTCACCCGCTAGGACGGAGCCAGGCGCCCGTCTTCGACATGATTCGCGGACTGGTCGGAGCGGCGATCACCCGCGTGTGAACGCGCGGCGAGATCGCGGCTTACTGACCAGCGTCTCTGCCCAGGCGTTGATCAGCCGGGTTCTCCGCGCACGTCGCAAGGCAGCGATTTATCAAACACTCAGTTAGCAGTTCTTATGGATTAGTCGAACTGCTGCTCGTCTGATGACCGGTTCTGTCAGTACCGCTCGCTACTGTGGTCTAAGAAGCGCGGCCAGGCCGGGTACCCCGGCCAGGGCGGGGCGGCGGAGGAGGTGACCGGGATGCTAGCGGAGGACAGCGGCGCGGGTGCCCAGCAGGGCCTGGCGTGGTCGTGGGAGCTTGACTTCGACGCTCTGCTGGCCGGCCTGGCCGAGGCGGGTCTCGGCGTCCCGGACGGTCCCGGCGTCCCGGACGGTCCCGGCGGCCCGGCCGATGCGGATCTCGGCGTCCCGGACGGTCCCGGCGTCCCGGACGGTCCCGGCGGCCCGGCCGATGCGGATCTCGGCGTCCCGGACGGCGCTGACGGCCCGGAGGGCGCTGGCGGTGCTGGCGGGGCTGGCGGCGCGGGTGGCCTGGGCGAGGCGGCCGGCGCGGGCGGGGTGCGGGTGGCGGCGGGGGTGCTGGCGGGGCGGGTGGCCGAGCGGGTGGCGCCGGGGCCGGGGCTGGCCGCGTTGCTGTCCCAGGCCCCGGCCGCTGAGCTGGACGATTTCGGCCTGGCGGCATCGGCGGGGTCGTGGCGGCGGCTGGCGTCGTGGGCGCAGGCGGGGGAACTGGCCGCGGTGGCGCAGATCACGTCCCGGGCCGCGGCCCGCGACCGTGACACCGCCGTGGCGGAGGACGGCCGCCCGGCCCGGGTGCCGCCCCCGGCGGCGGCGGAGGTGGCGCTGGAGCTGGCCATGTCCCGGTATTCGGCCGCGGGGTGGGCTGACCTGGCGGTAGACCTGGGCTGGCGGCTCGCGGCCACCGGCGCGGCGCTGGCCGCCGGGACGATCGACCTGCAGCGGGCCCGGCTGATCGCCGATGCCACCGCCGCGCTGGACGACGCCGCGGCCCGGGCAGTGGAGGCGGCGGTGCTGCCGGGCGCCGGGCGGCGGACCACCGGGATGCTCCGCGCCGCGCTGCGCCGCCAGGTGATCCTCGCCGACCCGGCCGGCGCCGAACGGCGCCGCGAGCAGGCCGAGCGGCAGGCGGCAGTCATGCTGTACCCCGACCAGGACACCACCGCCACGCTGGCCGGGGTCCGGCTGCCCGCCATCCACGCCGCCGCCGCGATGGCCCGGATCACCGCCATGGCCCGCGCCTGGAAAGCCGCCGGCGCGGCCGGCCCGGCCGGCCTGCTCCGCGCGAAAATCTACCTCGGGCTGCTCCTGGGCACCCAGCCGCCCATCCCCCCGCCCGGCGGCGCACCCCCCGACCACCCGCCCGGCCCCGGCGACAGCCCCGGCGACCCCCACGACCCCGCCGACCCCGGCGACAGCCCCGGCACCGGCCCCGCCGGGCCGGCGACGGCGGGCCTGGCCCTGGCCCTGGCCCTGGGCCTGGCCCTGGGCCTGGGCCTGGCGGCGAGGGCCCTGGCGGGTCCCGCGGCGGCGGGGGCGGGCCGGATGACAAAGGCCCGGGCGAGAGCCGGCCCGGCCGGCCGCGCCGCGGCGAGCCAGGCAACGACAGCCGGGCCCGCGGAAGCAGCCCGCCTCCCGGCAGCCGCCCGCCAGACAGCCCCCGCCACGGCCCCCCAGACCACGGCCCCCCAGAGCACGGCGGCGGGCCAGACAACGGCCCCCCTGACAACGGCGCCCCAGGCGACGTCACGCCAGGCGACGTCACGCCAGGCGACGTCACGCCAGATGACGGCACGCCCGATGACAGCGGGCCGGGCGGCGGCGTGCCGGGCGGCGGCGTGCCGGGCGGCGGGGTGCCCGAGGAGGGGGTGCCGCCGCCGGGGGACGCCGATGCTCCCCGCGGCGAGCAGGACTACCCCGGCCCGGACATCACCCCGCCCGGCCGCGACGATGATGATGATGATGATGATGATGATGATGGCTGGCGGTGCAGCGGCCCGGCGCCGCCATGGCCCGCACTGCCCGCGATCAACCCGCCCGCATCACCCCCGAAAAGCGGGAACCGCCCGCCGCCCGGGCTGCTGGACCTGTCACTGCCCTGGGAAGTCCTCGCCGGGACCAGCACCGCACCCGGGCACCTGGGCCGGATCGGGCCCGTCACCAGCACCCAGGCCCGCCGCCTCGCCGGATGCGCCGCCGCCGACCCCGCCACCGAATGGCGGATCATCATCACCGACACCACCGGACACGCCATCACCGTCACCCCCATCCCCCGCCCCCGCCCCCGCCGGCGCCAGCGCCGGCCAGGCAGCACCCCGCCACCCGCCAGCCCCGCCGGCACCAGCCCCCGGACCAGCCCCGGGACCAGGACCAGCCCCGGCGACAGGACCAGCCCCGGCGGCGGGACCGGGCTGGTCGCCCGGGTCACCCTGACCATCCCCGAAGACCTCCTGCCCCCCGCCGCCGCCACCACCACCGGCCCCCCGCCCCCCGGCGAACCACCCGGCCACCCCGGCCACCCCGACCAGATCCTCGCCCGGGCCCTCAAAGCCGCCACCACCGCCACCGCCACCGCCCGCGCCCGCGCAGCCGCCGACGCCGCCGCCGGCGGCTGCGCCCACCACCACGCCACCCCCGCCTACCGCCCCCCGCCCCGGCTCCGCGAGCACGTCATCGCCCGCGACATCACCTGCCGCTCCCCCACCTGCCGCCAGCCCGCCTGGCACGGCGACCTCGACCACACCGTCGCCCACGACGACGGCGGCATCACCTGCGACTGCAACCTCGGCGGCACCTGCCGCGCCGACCACCTCCTCAAGCACAGCCCCGGCTGGAAACTCCAGCAAACCACCCCCGGCCACTTCACCTGGACCACCCCCTCCGGCCGCACCTACACCCAAACCCCCGACACCCACCCGCTCTAACAAGCAGACACTCACTAAGAGATGATCCTGGGCAGCCTGACCGAACACCACTTCCTCATGCTTCGGATCTCAGGGGACCGGCGACTCCGCACGTCGCGAGACCCATCACCCGCAGGTGTGACCATCTCGTCGACGACGTCGGAGCCCTGAGCCGGCAACCTGAACCGACCGAGATCGACCTGCTCGCGCACTCGGCGGGAGCGGCGATCGGTGTCCTGCACGCCGCCCGGCATCCGGAGCAGATCAGCCGGCTGGCGCTGGTAACCCGAGTCCGAGGAGCGTCGGAGTGGGGATTACCGATCAGGACCGGCACAAGGTGGCCGAGCGAAGGCGCGCAGAACAGTGGTTCTCCGCCGCCTCCGCCGCCTCCGCCGCCTCCGCCGCCTCCGCCGCCTTCGAACGGATCTTGGCGGGTGGTTCAGCGGACGCCAACTGGGCCGACATCACCCGTTCACCTACCGGCGGTGGGACGCGGCCGCGCAGGCGGCCATGATCGTCCTTTCCGCGGAAGCGGGAGCAGAGGCGTCAACCAGGTGGTGCCCGCCGACGCGGTGCCGGATCGTTGCGGCCTCCGGCGCTGCACCGGGCGGGTCGTGCACGGCTGGCTGCCGAGCGCACGGTAGTCGGTGAGGTCAGGAGCTCGTGAGGATGACGAGTTGCTGGGTCGCTCGGGTCATCGCGACATAGCGGTCGACCGTTCCTTCGATGCCGTTGCCGAACGTCTCAGGGTCGACGAGGATCACCAGGTCGAACTCGAGCCCCTTCGACAGCTCCGGGGTCAGCGACCGGACGCGGGACGTCGCCGCGAACGCGGGATCGCCGATGACGCAGGCGATCCCGTCGGCATGCGCGGCGAGCCAGGTGTCGACGATCGAGCCCAGATCCGCAGCGGATCCGTACACGACGGGGACGCCGGTGCTGCGGATGGAGGTCGGCACGTTGGCGTCCGGGAGCACGGCCCGGATGACCGGCTCGGCTTCCGCCATGACCTCTTGCGGCGTCCGGTAGTTGATGCTCAGCGAAGCCAGGCTGATCTGGTCCAGCCCGATCCGCTCGAGCCGTTCCTGCCATGGCTCCGTGAACCCGTGCCTGGACTGGGCGCGGTCCCCGACGATGGTAAAGCTCCGGGACGGGCAGCGCAGCAGCAGCATCTGCCACTCTGCGTCGGTCAGTTCCTGCGCCTCGTCCACGACGATGTGCGCGAACGGGCCAGCGAGCCTGTCCGGATCGGTACCGGGCAGTGCGGCCTCATTGACCAGAGCGTCCTGGAAGTCCTCGCCGCGCAGCATCGTCACCAGGCCTACGCCGTATTCGTCGTCTGCGGCCTCGATCAGGTTGTCGACGACCCGGGCCATCTGCTCGCGTTCAGCGGCGACCGCGGCGTCATGCCGGCGCTTGCGTCGTGATGCCCCCGTGTCGCCGAGCCGCTGCCGTGCTGCGTCCAGGAGCGGCAGGTCGGACACCGTCCAGGCCTGAGCATCCTCGCGCTGCAGCTGCGCAGCGTCATCGGGGCTGAGCCAGGGCGCACACAGCCGCAGGTAGGCGGGTACCGACCACAGGTCTGCGACGAGGTCAGTCGGTTCGATCAGCGGCCACGCCCTGCTGAGGGTCGTGCGCAGTTCCCTGCTGCTCTGCAGCGATTTGCGGAGCAGGTCGGCTGGGACGTCGCCGTCATGCTTGTCTATCAAGATCGCGAGCAGTTCCTCCCAGATCTGGTCGCGCGCCTCGTTGTGCGCAGTACCGGGTTCTGGTGCCTCGAACGCTTCGGCCCAATCGGCGGCGCTGAGCCAGATGTCGGACCAGTGGGTCTCGACCACCATCGGCTTGCTGGGCGGGTTCTCGTAGAACCTGACGGCCGGCTCGATCGCCTTTACCAGGTCCGCGGACGACTTCAGGCGGGCCACGTCAGGGTCGGTCTCGATCGCTGCTGTGGCTCCCTCGGCGACGAGGTCCCGCAGGGTGCAGGTCCGCACGCCCTCCTCGCCGAGGCTGGGCAGGACGTCGGCGACGTAGGCCAGATAGGGCTGGTGCGGACCGACGAACAGCACGCCGCCCCGGTGCTGACTGAGCCGGGGGTCGGAGTAGAGGAGGTAGGCGGAGCGGTGCAGGGCGACGACGGTCTTCCCCGTGCCCGGGCCGCCGTCGACGACGAGAGCGCCGCGGAATCCCGCGCGGATGATGGCGTCCTGGTCGGCCTGGATGGTGCCGAGCACGTCGCGCATCCGGGGCGACCGGCTGCTGCCCAGGCTGGCGACGAAGGCGGACTGGTCGTCGAGCGCGGCGTGCCCGGCCAGCCCGTCCTGGGTGAACACCTCGTCCCAGTAGTCGCTGATCCGGCCGCGGGTCCAGCGGTACCTGCGGCGGCTGGCCAGACCCATCGGGTTGGCGTGGGTCGCTCCGAAGAACGGCTCAGCCGCGGCGGAGCGCCAGTCGACGAGCAGCCGGCGACCTGCGCTGTCCCTAAGGCCAAGTCGCCCGACGTACACGGGCTCGGGGTTGCCTGCGCTGACGATGTGGCCGAGGCACAGGTCCAGGCCGAAACGACGCAGCGCGCGCAGGCGAGCGGTCAGCCGGTGGATCTCCATGTCCCGCTCCATCGCCTCCTGGCCTATGCCGCCGGGCGCCTTGCGCTCGGCATCGAGGCGGTCGGACAGGTCGGCGATCGATTGCTCGAGGCTCTCCGCGATGGCCGCGAAGTGCCGCTCGTCGTCGGCGATCAGCCCCGGGTCGGCTTTGGCACAGAGGCGGTCGGGAAGGTCAAATGCGCTGGTAGTCAGGCGGTTCACGGCATCAGCTCCGATCTGAGATTCGTAACTTTAGGTCCATTTTTTTTGCCTCATGAGCTCGGCTCGACTGTGCTATAAATGAAACTGAGGGAGTACTTTGTAACGATTGCGCGCACCAAGGCGTCTGGGCTGCCGTGACGTACCCGGTGGCCATGGTGCGCAATGCTCCGCCTGACGTCGGCCCGGCCGGTGGTGTGGCGACGGCAGGGACGATCAGGCAGCAGCTCGCGTGTCCGGAGTGGATGCCCGGTTCCCGGCCACCATCCTCTTCAGCAAGGCCGGGCTCGAAATCAGGCGGTCAGCAGTCTTGGGCGGCCTGCACGTCCTGATGATTTGTGTCGGAGAAAGCGCTGACCCTCGCAGCGAACTGCTCCACTGCCATGCTGACTGCGGCCGACCGGATGGACTCGTACAGGTCGAAGTCGTGGTGCGCACCGGGCAGCTCGGCGTAGCTGACCGGGTGGCCCGACACCGCGCGGAGCCGCTCCGCGAAGGCCCGTACGTCCGCCGCTGATCATCAGGTCTTTCTCGCCGTGCACGATGAGCATGGGCGGCAGGTCGCCGCGCGGTGCGAGGCCGCCGTAGTAGCCGTAGCGGCAGATCAGGCCCGCGATGCCGGTCTCGCCGTCGCATACCGCCCGGATCGCCAGGTTCGCCCCGGCCGAGCTGCCGGCCAGGAACAGCGTGCCGGGCTCGGCGCCGAACTCCGCGGCATGAGCCCGTACCCAGGCGATCGCCGCGCGCACGTCGGCTACCTGGTCGGCCAGCGTCACGTGCGGCTGCAGCCGGTAGTCCGCGCTCACGCAGACGAAGCCGCGCCGGCTGGTCAGGTGCCGGATCAGCGGCCGTGCTTCGCGGGCCTTGTTGCCGGAATAGAAACCGCCGCCATGGAAGTGCAGCAGGACCGGAGCGCCGGCCGGCCGGTCACGGCGGTGGTATACGTCCAGCGTGCGGTCCGGCCCGTCGCCGTAGGCCAGGCCGCGCACCCGGACCACGTCGAGCCGGCCGGGGAAGAACGGGGCGCGCAGGATGCGGCCCCACGGCCGCCCCGGCTTACCGGTGTTGCGCAGTGCCGCGTGCGCGCGCAGCGCGCGGCGCACGATGACCACGAGGCCGGCCAGGGCGAGCAGCGCGACAGCGGCACCGGCGGCGCCGGCCGGGGAGTCGAGGTCGCCGTCGGCGAGCGCGAGCACGGTCGACGCGATCAGCAGATACCCGACGATGAACGGCATCTCGCTGACCACCAGCGCGGGGATGGCCGAGAAGGGGCCGAGCCTGCGCCACCGGGTGAGCGCGCACGCTACGCCCCAGGACACGAGCGCGACCGTCCACAAGTACCCGATCGGCATCAGGAACTCCCCGCGATGCGGCGCCGCACGCGCCGGCTGGCCGAGCGCTGCCGGCTCGGCGCTGAGCCCCGTACCCGCCCGGCGTTCCTGGGTGACCTATGCGTCCCGGTCACCTGCTGACCGTGATCGATGAGCTGCGTAGCGAGCCGGGCGCCGATAGCACCCTCAGCCCCGCACGACGAACATTCGCATCGTGTGCTCCTTCTCGGATAGCCGGACACCCCGACGTTATGAGGCGGCGCCGCGGCGGGCGTCACCCGAAAGTGGACATGGCGGGTGGAATCCTCGGCGCAAGGATGCGGCACGAAGGTGCCGGCGACGTGCGGAGGGCCCTGCGCTAAGGGATCAGGCCCAGCTGGCGCGCCCGGTCGGCGGCCTGGGTGCGGTTGGCTGCGCCGAGCTTGTCCAGCACGTGGCTGACGTGCTTCTTGACGGTGTCGACAGTGACCACCAGCTCGCTGGCGATGGCCTGGTTCGACCGGCCCGCGGCCAGCATCCCCAGCACTTCCAGCTCGCGAGCGGTCAGCGGCTCAACGATGCCTGGTACTGCGCGCAGTTCCTTGCCCTGGGTCCGGTGCGGACTGCGCGCACGCCGAACGCGCGCTGGAGCCGGGCCAGGCAGCCCAGCGGGACTTCCGCGGCCCGGCCGGCCCGGCAGGCCGCGATCAGCTTGCCGACCAGGGCGGCCATCGGCGGCCCCTCGTCGGCGAAGACCCGCACGTAGCCTTGCGGGCAGCCTGAGGTGAGCGCCCCGGCCAGGGCGGCCACCGCGGCTGTGTCCTGGCCACTGGCCGCCAGCGCCAGCGCTTGCAGGGCGCCGATCTCGATGACGCTGCCGGCCCGGTCCTGGGCGGCCGCCGCGGCGTGCAGCCGGTCCAGCAGCGCAACCGCCGGGCCGGAGTGGTCCTGGGCGAGCAGTACCCGGGCCAGCACCAGATATTCCGCCTCCCGGGCGTAGCCGGGCTCGTCGTCCGGGCTGAGGCCGTTCTCCCGCGTCCACCGGGCGGCGGCGGCCACGATCGCCCTGGGCCAGCAGCAGCCGCGCCCGCTGCGCGGGAACCGGGTTGAGCAGGCCGGCCGGGCCCGGCGCGGCCTGCCGGGCCTCGCCGATCGCCTCCCGGGCCCCGGCAGGATCACCGGTCGCCTGCCGGATCCACGCCAGCATCACCAGGCCGCCGCCAGCGGCGGGGTGAAGGCGAACCGGCGGCACAGCTCGATCCCCTTGGTGACGTGCTGGAGCGCGGTGTCGAGCTCGTTCCGCTGGTAAGCCACCTCGGCCAGGCCCACATACGCCGGGCCCGCGGTCGGCGGCGGCCGGCTGGCCGGGCACTGCGGTGGTCTCCAGCGCCTGCCGGCAGGTCCGGACCACCGCGTCCAGGCGAGCCCTGGGCACGCTGTATCTGGGCGAGTTCATACCCGTGCCACGCAGCCACCGCGAGCAGGCCGGCCGCCTGCCACCCGGCCAGGCTGGCCGCGGATGCGCGCTCGGCCGCCGCGAGGCGGCCGCGGAGCCACTCGGCCACGGCCAGGTTCCACCGGGCGAAGTCGGCAGCCGCTCGCCCTCGCTGGTCTCGGCCAGGGCCTTCGAGGCGAACGCGGCCGTGGCCTCGGCGTCACCCCGGAGCGCGGCGAGATAGCTACGATGGATCGGGATGAGCGCGGGGACGTTCACCAGCAGGCTGCCGGCCCGGCCAGCGCTAGGCTCGAACGGCTCAGCGGCCGCCGTCAGCGGACGCTCGCTCGGCCGCGTCGACCAGTTCCTCTACCGCCTCCACGCGGCCGCTGCGCCCGGTTGCCATGAAAGCCTGCGCCAGCAGCAGCCGCGGGCGGGACCGGACCAGGTCGGCAGGCAGCGCGGAAAGCCACCGCCGGATCGTCGCCGCCTCGCCGCGCAGGTAGTAGACCTCGTCGAAGTTCTGCTCGATCAGCCGGGCGGCCCAGGTCATCTCCCCGGCAGCCGCCGCGTGGCTGATCGCGTCATCGGACAGCCCGTGCTCCTGAGTACCAGGCAGCAGCGTTGCGGTGCAGCTGCGCGACCCGGCCGGGCTGTTCCTGCCTGCAGGCGGGCGCGGAGCAGGTCGGCGAACAGGTGGTGGTAGCGCCACCAGCCGCGCACCTCATCCAGCGGCACCAGGAACAGCCCTTCCCGCTCCACCTGCTCCAGCAGCGCCTGGCTGCCGGCGCGCCCAGTGACCGCATCGCACAGCTCGCCGCTGAGCCGCTCCAGCACCGAGGTCTCCAGCAAGAACGCCCGAACCTCCTCGCCCTGCCGCTCCAGCACCTCCTCGGCCAGGTAATCCAGCACGTAACGGTGGCTGCCGGTGAACGCCGCCACGAACCCGGCCATATCCTCCTGCCCCCGCAGCGACAGCGCGGCCAGCTGCAGCCCGGCCGCCCACCCCTCGGTCCGCGCCGCCAGCGCCGCCACGGCTGCATCCGGCAGCGCCAGCGCTGGGGCCGGCCGCCACCTGCTGCAGCAGCGCCGCCGCCTCGTCCGCGGTGAACCGCAGGTCGGCGGCACGCAGCTCGGCCAGCTGGCCGCGGGCCCGCAGCCGCGCCAGGGCCAGCGGCGGGTCAGCGCGGCTGGACAGCGCCACGTGCAGACCTGGCGGCCGGTGCTCCAGCAAGAACCTCAGTGACGCATGCACCGGCTGGGAGTCAATCAGGTGGTAGTCGTCCAGCACCAGCAGCACCTCGTCCGCGCTGGGCTCGGCCGCCAGTTCGTTAATCAGGGTGGTCACCAGCCGGCTCGAACGACGGCGGCGCCGGAGGGCCGAGCAGCGGGCCCACCCGCTCGCCGATCCCCGGCCGCGCCCGGTCCAGCGCGGCCACCGCGTGACGCCAGAACCGCGCCGGATCGTTGTCGCCAGCGTCCAGCGACAGCCAGGCCACCGGCTGCGGGCCGCGCCGGGACCAGTCGGCGAGCAGGACCGTCTTGCCGTATCCGGCCGGGTGCGCACACCAGCACCAGCCCACGGCCCAGCCCTTCATCGAGCCGTTCCGCCAGCCGCGGGCGCGGCACGAAGTCTTGCTGCCGCCCGGGCAGGTGCAGTTTGGTAGCCAGCAAGACATCCCGCTCGGGCGCGGCCAGCGCCGATGCGGCCAGCGCGGGCGGCTCATCCATCGGGAACCTGCACGCTCTGCGCCTCCAGCGACTTCGGTGCCGCGGCCAGCGGAACCCCTGCTAGTAACCGCTGGCCACGGCGATCGCCCTGCTGTCACCTGGCCGCCAACCGCATCTCACGGCCCTCAGCCCTATTCCACCTTCCCCCGCATGTTCCGGGTAACCGCCAGCAGCATGCCCGCCGGACAGCACTTCCGTGCCCGTTGCGGCCGCACCCAGACGACCCGGCCTTGATCAGGCCGACTGCGGTAAAGGCAAAAATCCAGCCGAAACGGATCCTCCCCGCAGCATCCTGCGCACCGGCCTGAATCAGCGCCGCTGGCTGGTCTCGGCGAGCGCCGGCCGGCGGGCGGAGGGCTGGCGCCAGGTAGCGGCACCGGACCGTCCGGTATCACCGCACTGACCTCATCCGGCATGACACATCTCACCGGCCGCCATGACAACAATTTCGTTGGTCAGCGGGCCAGCCTGGGTATAAAGATCGACTTCGGGGACAGCCCGACGGAAGGGGCAACCATGCAGCCGGGCTCAGAGGCCAGCACCACGTCGCCAGCCATGGCGACGTCTTCGGATGCTGCACGATCGTCAGGCGCGAGTCCGGGGGACACGCCGCGACCCGCGGCCACGGCGGGAACTGCCGACGCGACGGCAAACGGGGGCAGGTCGCGGCCGAGGTTGCTGGCTGAGCTGATCCTGCTGAGCGTCGGTTACGGGCTGTACACACTGACCCGCGATCTGGCCCCGGCACGCCGCCAGGCGGCATTCGCGGATGCCGCGGCTATTCGCACCATCGAAGGCTGGCTGCACATTGCGGTTGAGCGGCAGGCCAACATATGGCTGACGCTGCATCCCGTCCTCGCCACGCTCGCCGACTACTACTACGCGACCTTCCACTTCATCGCGGTTATCGCCATGCTTGTCTGGCTCTACTGGCGACGCCCCGCGCTCTACCGGCGGGCCCGGGCTGTTCTCGTCGCCGCTACCCTGATTGCCCTCGCGGTCTTCTGGCTGTTCCCGGTGGCACCACCGCGGCTGCTGCCCGGCTACGTGGACACGCTGGTGGTCCGGCATACCTGGGGATCCTGGGGAACGGCCGGCGTCGCGACGCTGGCCAATCCGTATGCGGCGATGCCGTCCTTGCACACGGCATGGGCGGCATGGACAGCCGCGGCACTCATGGTCGCCGTCAGGCGGCCGACGATCCGGGTCGCCGCCGCTGCCTATCCGCTGCTCACCATCGCAGTGATCGTGGCAACAGCGAATCATTTCCTGCTGGATGCCGTCGGCGGCCTGGTCGTCCTGGCGGTATCGGCCGGGGCAGTCCGAGCGGCCTGCCCGGTCCGGGCGGCAGGCACTGCCCGGCTGGCCGGCGCTGCCCGCTTGGCCGGCCCGGCTCGCCCGATCCGCGCACGCTGCGAGGGTTTTCTGACCCGCCCCGCGCCGCCCTGGTACCGCCGCGGAGCAGCATGGCGGCGGGCCCGCGGCCCGCGCGAGGCGCACGCGCACGGGTGCCTGCGGGGACGATAACGACCCGGAGGGCTTCGATGACCCTGAGCACATAGGGTTGAAAGTATGGAATATCGGACTTTGGGGCGCAGCGGCTGCGCGGTGTCGAGTCTCTGCCTCGGGACCATGACCTTCGGGTCGGAGGCGGACGAGCGGGCCGCGCATACGCAGCTTGATCGCTTCGTGGCGGCGGGCGGCACGCTGCTCGACACCGCCGACGTATACGGCGACGGGATGTCCGAGGAGATCATCGGCCGCTGGTTCGCCGGCGGCTGGCCGAGATCACCGAGCAGGTCGTGCTGGCCACAAAGGGCCGCTTCGGGCTGGACAATTCCCCGAACGGCGCCGGGCTGTCCGCCGTGCATCTGACCCGCGCCCTGGACGCATCGCTGCGCAGGCTGGGGGTGGAGGCGGTTGACCTGTATCAGGTACATGCCTTTGATCCATGGACGCCTCTCGAGGAGACCCTGCGCACGCTCGACGGGTTCGTCAGCGCTGGCAAGATCCGCTACTACGGCCTGTCCAACTTTACTGGCTGGCAGCTGACGAAGGCCGTGCACCTGGCACGTGCGCTGAACGTGGCCGGGCCGGTTACGCTTCAGCCGCAATACAGCCTGCTGGTGCGTGAGATCGAGTGGGAAATCGTGCCCGCTGCGCTGGATGCGGGCCTCGGCCTGCTCCCGTGGAGCCCGCTAGGCGGAGGCTGGCTTTCTGGCAAGTACAAGCGGGACCAGCGCCCGGCCGGCGCCACCCGCCTTGGCGAAGACCCGGACCGCGGCATGGAGGCCTACGACCGGAGAGGCACGCGGCGCACCTGGGAAGTCATCGACGCGGTGCAGAAAGTCGCCGATGAGCGCGGTGTCTCGATGGCCGAAGTGGCGCTGGCATGGGTGACCGACCGCCCCGGGGTGACCTCGACGATCCTTGGTGCCCGCACGGTCGGGCAGCTCGAGGCTAACCTTCGCGCGGCTGAACTGCACCTCAGCACGGCAGAGATCGCTGCGCTCGACGCCGCAAGCGACCCGCGAGCCACCGACTACCCGTATGGCGAGATGGGCGCAGACCAGCGCGCCCGCCGCCTGGCCGGCGACGGTTGATCAAGAGAGCTCAAGAAGGCAGGGCCATGATCGAGGCCCACCTGGCCCACGTCTGCCTGCTCGCGCTGCCGGTCAGACCGCCACGAGCAGCAAGCGGCTGGCGAGGGCGACCTGCGCGGCCAGGCCGTCAAGGAATAGCCCGCGCGCGACCGGCTGGTCCCGCAACGCCCAGAGCAGCAGGGCGTTTTGCCATGCCAGATCGCGCGCCGAGTTAATGGACCAGCTGGCGACGAGGTTGGCGACCGCCTGCAGGTGCCGGTCGGCGGCAAGCTCGGCCGCGGACTCGAAGGACTGCCGGACGGACTGCTCTGCCGCATCAAGCAGCCTGTCTACCTTCTGGTAGTCGGCCAGGTGGGCGCCAGCGGCTGGCTCGGTACCCAGGTCTGCGCATGCGCTGACGACAGCAAGCGGCAGGTCGTGGTTAATGTGGGCGTTCATTCCGGCGAGGGCGAACTGGATCGGCTCGATGTCTTTGTCGGTACGCCGCTCGATGAGCGGCAGCCAGGCCAGCGGCACCGCCGCCGGACTGGCTGCGGAACCCGTGGTGCCGGCAAAGCCGGCCGCGTCGAAATAAAGGTTGGCGAAAGCCACGTCGAGACTGGTCATGAAGTCCGGATCGGCGAAGAACTGCTGGCCAAGTTCGCTGTACACCTGACGGGTCACCTGGAGGTACATCCGGTTGAAGCAGGCCAGGCCATCATCGGCCGCGGTAGCTGCCTGGATGGCCTCCATCCGGGCTATGGCACCGGCGACCGACGAGACCGGCGCGGGCGGGCCTGCCACCGGCGGGCCTGCCACCGGCGGGCCCGGCACCGGCGGCCCTGGCAGACCGGCGGACATGGCGTCACTATACGGCGACGGCCTTGCCAGCCGCCGGTCCACGGCCGGCCGCCAGGCCCGGCTCGGGATGGCTGAAACTGATATCGTCGAAATGTCGCAAACTGCCGCACGCACGCAGGGAGGCTGGGCCATCGTGACCCGCGGAGAGCGGGCCGGCGACGCTGCGCCAGGCCAGCGGGAGCCGTTAACCGAATCCGGTTTCCCGGCGGGTCCGGAAGACGCGGCGCCCGGTGACGCCGGCATCCGGTGGCAGCGGCCCTCGCGGCAACTGCTGCGTGCCCGGCGCATCCAGACGGGACTGGTGACATTGCCAGCCGCGATCGCCGCGGGGGTGATTCTCGGTATCTGGGTATCACCTGCGCTCGGCCTCGGCACTGGGCTCGGGCTGGTCGCAGTCGGCCTGCTCTGGGAGCGGTTCCTGGCCCGCCGCGTCAGCGCATGGGGTTACGCCGAGCGGAACGACGACCTGCTGGTCCGGCGGGGCGTGCTGATCCGCCGGCAGTCAGTCATTCCCTACGGGCGGATGCAGTTCATCGACGTCACCGCCGGGCCCGTGGAGCGCAGCCTCGGGCTCGCGACCCTGCGGATGCATACCGCCGCGGCGGCCAGCGACGCGCGCATCCCCGGCCTGGACCGGGCAGTGGCCGCGAAGCTGCGTGATCAGCTCGCGTCACTCGGCGAAGCGCAGGCTGCCGGGCTGTGACGAATCCGCCGCCCGGCGGTCCGCCCGAGCCCGCCAGAACGCAGGCAGCCCCAGCAGGATCGCCAGATCCAGCAGGATCGCCAGCGCGGCCGGCAATGCCGCAGCCTGGCACCGGCTGCACCCGCTATCGCCGCTCGTCCGGGCCGGCCGTCACCTGGCAACCATCGGCATCCTGGTGCTGATCCTCTTCTTTGCCAACCACAACGGGACGGGCAGCGATCTCGTCACCAATCTCGTCATCGTCGGGCTGGTGCTGATCGGCGGCGTGGTGAGCTGGCTGGTAACCCGATGGCAGGTCGTCGGTGGCGTGCTGCACATCGAGACCGGCCTGGTGCGGCGGGAGTCGCGGCGGTTCCCGCTGTCGCAGGTCCAGGCGATCGACCTGGTGCAGACGGGGCTGGCCCGGGTGCTCGGACTGGCCGAGCTCCGGCTGCGGATGGCCGGAGCCGACTCCTCGGGCGGGCGGCTGGCCTCCCTGCCGCTCGCCGATGCCGAACTGCTCCGGCAGCAGTTGCTGTCGATGGCGCGGGCGCCGGGCGCGGCGGACGCGCCCGCCGGAACAGTGCCGGGCACATCCGGTGCGGCCGGCACAGCCAGCACGACCGCGGCAGCCGGCCGGGCGGGCAGCGGAGCAGAGACCGGGCGACTGCTTTTCCGGGTGCGGTCGAGCCGGCTTGCCGCCGCCATCGCGCTCAGCCGGACCGGCGTGATCGCGGCTGCGGTGATCGCCGCGCTAGCCATCGTTATCGCGGTGACCGACCGGCCCGGTATCGTCGTCTCGTTCCTGCCGTTCGCAATCGGATTCGTGCTCGCGGTCTGGCGCCAGTTCAATAGCGACTACGGGACGGTCGTCGTCACGGCGGCTGACGGGCTGCGGCTGCGATCCGGCCTGGTCCAGACCACCGCGGAGACCATCCGCCCGGGCCGCGTCCAGGCGGTGCGCCTTGTCGAGCCGCTAGCATGGCGGGCGCTCGGCTGGTGCCGGGTCGAGGTTGACGTGGCGGGGCCGCGGCAACGGCGGGAGAACCGGTCGGAGTCGCAGCGGCTCCGCGCGCTGGTCCCGGTCGGCTCCCGCGCCGAGGCCGAGCAGATGATCAGCGAGCTGCTGGCCGCCCGGCCGCTGGCAGCACAGCGGGCACCGCGAAACGCCCGCTGGAAGGCACCGCTGACCTATCACTTCCTGGCCTGGGGTGGCGACGACCGATACGTGGTGGCGTCGCGCGGCCGGGTCTGCCGGAAGACGACCTGGGTGCCGCTGGAGAAGGTGCAGAGCATCCGGTGGGTGCAGGGCCCGGTGCAGCGCCGACTCGGGCTGGCGTCGGTGCGGCTCGATGTCGCGGGCAGGCGGGTCACCGCGAGCATGGAGGACCGCAGCGTCGCGGAGGCGGCCGAACTGCTGCGGCGGCTGCCCCGTCTGGCCGGCCAGGCACGGATGCGAGCCCGGCCGGCCTAAGGCCGCGGCGGTGTGGCAGCCACCGCCCACCACGCTTTGTGCGGTATTTTCCGTGCTGTCCGCGGAGCGGCGGCGGCGCCCGGCTGGGCGTCCGATCGGCGAGGAGGGCCAGTGCGGAGCAGGCAGTACGGCCAGGATGTGCTCGCGGCGCGACCGCAGCGGCCCGGCCAGCGGCAGCTGCCGCGAGCGGCTGCCGAGCCCGGGCTGGTCGTCGAGGACGGCGCAGGCGAGTTCTGCGGTGCTGTGGTTTCCTGCGAGAAGGATGCCGTCACGCTCGAGGACCGGCACGGCAGGCGGCGGCTGTTCCCGCTGGCTGAGGCATTCCTGCTGGAAGGGAAGCGGGTCATGCTAGTCAGGCCGCCCCAGGCCGGCGGCCAGAGTCAGGCGGCCGGAGTCAGGCCGGCCGCCAGGCTCAGGCCGCCAGGGTCAGGCCGGCCGCGCGGCGGCGACCAGGACCGCCTCCGGGTCTATCGCCGCTCCGCGGCAGCGGGCCAGGGTCGCGCGGGCGAGCCGGATCTACGTCGAGGGCCGCCATGACGCCGAGCTGGTGGAGCGGATCTGGGGCGACGACCTGCGCGATGTCGGCGTCGTGGTGGAGTACCTCGGCGGCATCGACGACCTGCCCGCGATCGTCGCCGGCTTCTCCCCCGGGCCGGTGCGCAAGCTGGGCGTGCTTGTCGATCATCTCGTGGGCGGCTCGAAGGAGAGCAGGATCGCGGCCGCGGTGCGATCACCGTACGTGCTGATAACCGGACACCCGTTCATCGACGTGTGGGCGGCGGTCAAGCCTGCGGTGCTCGGCATCCCCGGCTGGCCGCAGGTGCCCAAGGGCATCCCGTGGAAGGAGGGCGTGCTGCGGGCCATCGGGTGGCCGGAGGACACCGCCGCCGGATGGCAGCGCATCCTGCGCTCGGTAACGTCCTTTGCTGACCTGGAACCTGAGTTCCTCGGGCGGGTGGAGGAACTCATCGACTTCGTCACCGGGCCCGGCAGCGAATAGGCGGAGGCCAGCCGGCGAGTGCTCAGGCTACGCAGGCTCCGGAGCGTACGCGGCGAGGAACACTGTCGCCTGCTCCGCGTCGCGTGGCCAGCGGTAGGCCCGGCACTGCGTTCCCGGCGGCAGCACCAGCGCGTCGCCCGGTCCGAGGATGGCCGCCTCGGTGCCGGCCCCGGCGAACTCGGCCCGCAGCTGCCCCTGCACCACGAACAGGACGTCGGGCGTGGCCTGGGAGAACCAGCCCGGGTCGATATCCTCGCCCTGCTTGGCTACCCACACCACCTCCAGGCTGGCACCGGCAAAGAGCGTGCCCACCGAGCCGTAGTCGGTGGATCGCACGCTTAGCGCCTCGCCGCGGAGCACATTGAACACCGCCGGCCTGGTGGGCTCGAACGGCTCACCCGCGTCAATTGCCATGAGCACGAGGCTAGCCATCGGTCGCCGGCCGCGGCCACCCCCCGCCGGGCGAGACGCGGCGTCAGGGAGAGGCGGTGGGCTGCTGGTCCGGCTTGGGTGGCCCGGTGCCGCCGCACGGGCGCAGGACGATCTGGTCGACGTCGGCACGCGGCCAGGTGATGAACCTGCCGACGAACATGGTCTGGATCCTGGCGTACGCCCGGCCGCCCTTCGGGCAGGTCACCGCTCCGGAGAGAACAAGCACCACGGGATGGTCGCTATAGAGGCCGGTGTGGCAGTCCTGGAACTCGCAGTCGTTGATCACCGCCGTGCCGGTCGCGGTCGCGACCCTGGTCCCCCAGCCTGACCACGCCAAGTTCCTTGCGGTCAGCGAGCTGTCGGCACATCTGACGACCACGACGGGCGGCCGCACCTGCGGATGCCCGAAGCAATCCGCCAGGTCATGCGGCCCGGCCGAAGACGCAGGCGCTGCTGCCTGGCTGCAGCCTGCGGCCAGCAAGGCCAGGATCGCCGCCAGTGCCGCCACCAGTGCCGCCACCAGTGCCGCGCCGGGGGGCCGGTAGCCGCGCGCCATGGAGCCTCCCAGATGTCTCAGTTACCTGAAATAGGTATTAGCAAGTAACGATGCCATTCGACTGCGCACCGGTCACGCGACGGCAGGCCATCGGACAACGTTTTAGTTACGAAAATCGTTGAGTCCGGACGGCCAGGCCAGAATAAATCAGCGTTACCATTTGACTGTGATTGAAGGTAACGAGAGAGTGCTGCTGACCGCTGGCCCCGACCCCGATGACAGGTCGCCAGCCCCTGGCGGCCTGCGGCTCATCCAGGCCCTGGTCAACACCCTGAGCGGGCACACCCTGGCCGACTTGATCGGCACCCCGGCGGACGCCGCAAGCTGGCTCGGCGCGGCCGGCCTGCTGCCGGCCGGCGCCACGGTGACCAACGCCGAGCAGCGCGCGCTCAGCGAGCTGCGCGAGTCGATCCGGGCCGTGCTCGCCGCCCACACCCACGGCGTCGGCGACCCCGATGCCGCTGACCGGCTGACGATGGCGCTGATGCATTGCCGTCTCGTGGTCAGCGCCGATCCGGCCGGCGCTGTCCGGCTGGCAAGCGCCGATCAGCACACGTTCACCAGGGCCGTGGGCGCGATAGCGATCGCGATCGCCGAGTCGGCCGCCGCGGGCACCTGGTCCAGGCTCAAGTCCTGCCCGGGAAACCGGTGCGGCTGGGCCTTCTACGACCGGTCGCCGTCCGGGCGGTCCCACTGGTGCTCCATGCAACTCTGCGGGGCCAGGGCGAAGATGCGCGCCTACCGGAGCCGCCGGGGACAGCGGCCAGGCGCTGCGCCTGCCGGGAACCGGCCCGTCCAGCCTTAAGGTCCCGCCCAGCCTTAAGAAGGCCGCCCCGGTATCTCCGGTAGACGCGCTAGCGCCGGCTGGCCGGCTCGCTCCCCCGGCCGGCCCGCCGGGATGGTGGCGCACCAGGCGGCGATCTCGGCGCGGCGGGCGGCGCCGAGCTTGGCGAGGATGTGGGTGACGTGCGCGGAGACCGTCTTTGGCGCGAGGTAGAGCTGCTGGGCGATCTGCCGGTTGGTCAGGCCGGCCGCGACGAGCCTGGCGACCTCGAACTCGCGGGCACTGAGCGGTTCCCAGGGCTCGGCTGACCGGCCGCCGTCCAGGGACGCGGCGAGCTGGCGGGCCGCGTCGGCGAGAACCGCCGCGCCACCTGCCCCAGCACCAGCCACGCCGCCAGCGCCACCCGCGACGGCAGCGCCAGCCAAGCCAGCACCGGCCGCGGCGGCACCACGCAGGCCCGCGCCGGCCGCGGCGGTGGCGACCGCCGCGCCGGCCGCATCGGCGGCCGCGCGGACCTCGTCGATCAGCCGGGCGGCCTCACCGCGGCGGCGGGCCCGGGCGGCGGCGGCGGCGAGGTCCAGCCGTGCCCAGGTGCCTTCCCAGAACCGGTCCCTGGCCTGCCACTGCCGGCTGGCCGTTTCCAGTTCCGCCGCGGCTGCGGCCTGCTCGCCGCGGGCGAGCAGCAGCAGCCCGCGGGCGTGCCCGATCGCGGGCAGCGTGCCGGGGATGGCCCGGGCGGCGAGGATCGCGCCGACGCGGTCTGCCCATGCCTGCGCGGCGCCGTCTTCGCCGCGGGCCAGGTGCGCCCGCACGCCGGTGAGCAGGTAGGGGTACAGGCACGCGGCGTCGGTGACGGCGGCCGACGCGGCGTAGCCGCGCTCGCACAGCGCCACCGCGGCGGCGTAGTCGCCCTGGCACCTGGCCGCCTCCGCCAGCCCCCACAGCGGCGGCGACAGCCGCTGCAGCTCGGCCATCCGCTCACCCTCAGCCAGCGCCTCGCCAAGCAGGGCGGCCGCCGCGGCCCAGTCACCGCGGCCCACCGCCAGGTAGCCAAGCACAAACTGCGCGGTGATCCGGGTGGTGATCCCGCCGCGCCCGTCGGCGAGCACGTGCCTGGCGGTCCTGGTGGCCGCGTCCCACCGGCCGGTGGCCCACTGGACGTGCGCCAGGTGGGCTGCCATGTAGTGCCGGTGATTCCAGAGTTCCACCTGCTCCGCGTACCGGACGCCATCGGTGAGCCAGCGCTCCGCGCGGTCGTACTCCACCAGCGCCGAGGCAGACGATCCGATCATGCGGTAGCCGCGCGCGGCCTCCGCCTCCTGCTGGCCGGCGCAGGCCCGGGCGACCTCGTCCTCGAGCAGCTGCCAGCCTTCATCCATCCGGCCGGCGAAGACGAGCACCGAGCCGAGCGTCGCCGCGGTGTTGAGCGCGGCCTCATCGTCGCCGAGTCGCTGGCTTTCCGCGCGGCTGAGCTCGCCGTACTCGATGGCCTCGTCGAGACGGTCGTCCACCAGGTACGCGGCAGCCAGCGCGGAGAGCAGCCTGGCCCGCTCACGATCCGCGCCGGCCACTCCGTCCAGGCTGTCCAGTGCCGCCCGCAGCGTCCCGGCCCGGGCATCGAGGCCGGTGCCGAGCAGGTGCGCGACCGCCACCATGCGCGGCACAAGCCCGGCCGCCGCGCGCAGGTCGCCCGCCTTGACGGCCAGGTCGTGGGCGGTCCGGTACGCCCCGGCGGCGGCCGCGTTGTCATCGGTAGCCGCGGCCTCGTCGCCGAGCGCCGCGAGCAGCGCCGCCCGGTCCAGCCCGGGCAGCTGGTCAGGCAGCTGACCCGGCAGGCAGCGAACCGCCCGGCGGTACAGCTCAAGCGCCTCGCCGTGCGCCGATACCGAAGCCGCCTCCCGGGCTGCGGCGACCGCATGCGGGAAGGCCAGGTCGGGACGCTGCGCCTGCTCGAAGTGCGCCGAGATGAACGCGTCCCGGTAGCCGCGTCCGGCCGCCGTCCTGGCCACCCGCTCGTGCACGCGACGCCGGACGGGCAGGTCGGTGTCGGCGTAGAGGGTGTCGCGGATCAGGGCATGCCGGAAGTCGAAGGTGACCTCGTCGGCGCCGGGCAGGACCAGGTACGCCTCCCGCAGCTCGCGCAGTGCCTCAGCCACACCGGACGCATCGGCTTCGGTGACGGCGGTGAGCAGGTCGAAGTCGAAGGACCGCCCGATCACGGCGGCGGCCGACGCCACGTCGCGGGTATCAGCGGCCAGCTGGCGGGCGCGGCTCAGCACGGCATCACCCAGCGTCTGCGGCACCGCGGCCGTCAGCACCATCGTGCCGGACTGCCGCAGCAGAGCATCGCCGTCGATGGCCGCCAGCAGCTCCTCCACATGCAGCGGGATGCCGTCACTGCGCTCATGCACCGCCGCCGTCAGCCGCTCCGGCGCCGGCCCGCCGAGCACCGCGCCCACCATCACCGCCGTTTGCCCCGGACCCAGCCGCGGCAGCCGGATCTCCTCCGCCAGCCGCTGCGCCAGCAGCCGCGCCCGCAGCTCCCGCATCGGCAGCCGCGGGTACAGCTCATCACTGCGATACGCGCCAGCCACCAGCACCCGCAAACCCCGCAGCCGCCCGGCCAGGTGCCCGAGCACGTCAAGGCTCAGCTCATCGGCCCAGTGCAAGTCCTCAAGAATCACCAGCACCGGCAGCCCCGGCGCCGCGGAGACAAACAGGTCAACTAGGTCCTGCACCAGCAGACGCCGCCGATGATGTGCGTCACCAGCGGCCGCCGGCAGCCCGCGCACCCGCGACGACAAGCCCCGGCCAAGATCAGCCAGCGCAGGCTCCCGCGCCGAGATCAGGTGGCCGGCCAGGTCAAGCAGCAATCCTGCCAGCGACTGCCCATCACCAGGGAACGCCGCCGCCCGCACCACCGCGAAACCCTCATCGCGGGCCAGCCCCGCGATCGCGCCGAGCAGCCGCGTCTTGCCGATGCCCGCCTCGCCCGCCACGAACAGCAACTGCCCCGCGCCGCCCGCCGCCTCCGCCAGCCGCCGCCCGGCCAGGCTGACGAAATCATCCCGGCCAACCAGAACCGGCGACTGGACCACGCCCCCACCCGCCACCACGGCACACCTCCGGGAGAACGGCGCACACCGGTGGAAAGTGCGCGCCTGGACGGAAGACAAGTATCTAATACGCATAGCCTTGGTCAGATACCGGCAAAACGCGCACTAGGAGGGGCTGCCCCGGCGGTGACGGGGTGGGGGTGGAGCTTGTGACGCAGGTGGGGGTGGAACCTGGCCCGGCGGCCCTGACCCGGCGGCCCTGGCCCGGCGGGCCCTGACCCGGCGGCCTGGCCCGGCGGGCCCTGACCCGGCGGGCCCTGACCCGGCGGGCCCTGACCCGGCGGGCCCTGTCCCGGCGGCCCCGGTGACCATACGGTTAACCTGAAGAACTCGCGACTCGCTCGCCACGAATCGCACGCTCGCTGCGGAAGGAAAGCAATGACACGGACGCCCGAGGAAGTCTTCCAGCACCACGCCCAGGCGCTCGGCGCCGGCGACCTGGAAGAGATCGTCGCTGACTACGCCGACGACGCCGTTTTCATCAGCCCCGCTGGCTCCCAGCACGGCAAGGACGGCGTGCGGGCGGCCTTCACGCGGCTGCTCGCCGATGTGCCGGACGCGGCCTGGAACCTGAAGACCCTGATCTACGAAGGCGACGTGCTGTTCCTCGAGTGGGCAGCGGACGCGGCCGCGACCCGGGTCGATGACGGCATCGACACCTTCGTGTTCCGCGACGGCCTGATCCGGGTGCAGACCGTCCGGTACACCCTGCAGCGCAAGGGCTGAGCAAGGAAATCCCCGGACGGAGCCAGGTCTCAGGGACTGGCCATGAATCTGGCCCGGATCTCGCCGCGCGCCAGATGGCGCATCGCCGACTCCCTGGCCTGGCTGGCCACCGCCGCCCGGCGGCCAGGATCCATCATGCTGGGACCGATGGCCGCCAGGTCCGCCGCCGTCGGCTGGAATGCGATCACGTGCGTGCCGCGGCGGCGGAGCCTGGCCGCCTCGGCCGCAAGCAGCAGGCGGGACCACCGCCTGGCCGGCTGATCGACGGCGAGCCGGGGGCCGCTGGCCGCCAGCGACATGGGCGAGCTCACCACGACGAGGTCAAGGCCCTGGCCGGCCAGCACGTCGGCGTTGGTCGGCGAGTGCGCACCGCCGTCCACGAACTGCTCCCCGCCGATGCTGACCGGCCGGAACAGGCCGGGGACCGCACAGGACGCCGCCACCGCGTCGGGCAGCGGCGGCCGCCGCCCGCCAGCGGGCACCTCGTCCCGGCCGAACACGACCAGGCGCCCGTCCCGCTCCCGGACGGCGCACAGCCACAGCGGGTCGGCCGGCCACTGCCCCGGCGTCAGCCCGGCGATTGCCGCGGAGATGACCTCGGTGCCAGCCGCCCCCTCCGGCAGCAGCGCGGCAAGCACCGCCATCGGCCTGGCCTCGAACGGCCGGGCCGCGGCGCGCGCCAGCCTGGCGGCGATGTCCGCGGCAGGCCGGGCACGCCCGGCTGAGCTCGGGGCGGGCGGGCTGGCCGGCGGCCCGACCCGTGCCATCAGCCTGGCGCCGGCCGCCGACATCGGCCGGCCCTCGGCGCGGGCGAGCAGGTCGGCCGCGGACAGCCCGGCCCGCAGCACGGCGGCCGTGATGGCACCGGCCGAGGTGCCGACCAGCACGGCCGCCCGGCGCGGATCCCAGCCGCGCCTCCTCGATGGCGGCAAGCACGCCGGCATGGAAGGCGCCGCCGGCCACCCCGCCCGCCCCGAGCACCAGGCCGATCCTCGGCTGGGCGCTCCCCGGCTGGGCGCTCCCTGGCTGGGCCGGGCTCATGGCGCCGGCGGCCCGAGCACGTCGCGCAGGAAGCCACGGATCACGGCCTGGAACCGGCCGGCCTCCTCGAACTGCGGCGAGTGGCCGGACTTCTCGAATACCACGAGCCGCGAGTCAGGGATGAGGGAGGCGATGGTCTCGGCCGAGGACACCGGCGTGACCCAGTCGGCCCGGCCCACCGTCACCAGCGTCGGGCAGCGCACGCCGGGCAGCTGCGGCTTCAGGTCGTAGCCGGGCATGTTCTGGGTGAAGCACCAGTTGTGCGCCTCGTGCCGGTAGATGCCGGCCTCCACCCGCTCGGCGGCCGCCACCGGGTCGTACTCGAAGTCGTACAGCGGGATGATCTCCGCCCACCGGGCCCTGAGATCCTCGTCGTCGCGGATCCGCCCGCCCCAGTACCGGTCGAAGTTGTCCCAGTCGATCGTGACGCGGGTCTGCGCCCTGGCGTTCTCGTAGGCCCGGTCCAGGTTGGAGCGGTCCGGTGAGGTGTCGCGCAGGATCATCGCGCGGACCCGGCCGGGGTACGCTGATCGCGTACTCCATCGCGATGAAGCCGCCGTAGGAGCCGCCGGCCACCACGATCTGGTCCGCGCCGAGCCAGTCCCGCAGCCCGTCCACGTCGGCCGCCCACTGCGCGTGCGAGAACGGCGGCTTGCCCTCGCTCAGCCCGCAGCCGCGGGCGTCAAAGACCAGCACGCGCAGTTCGCCGGCCAGCGGGCCGAATGTCGCCTTCGGCTCGGCCAGCGAGCCGATGCCGCCGCCGCCGTGGTGCGCGATCAGCACCGGCGCGCCCTCCGGGCCAAGCACCTCGACGTTAAGGTCGTTGCCGTTGATGCGCACGAACATCGCTACCCTCCCGGTCAGGTCCGGCGGCCGGCCTGCCGCGCGGCAGCGAGCCGGTGCGGCCCGGCGGCGAGCAGGCGCCATAGCTGCTCCCAGGCCCGCATCCCCTCCCGGAGCCTGCGGCGGCGGAGGTACTCGTTGGGGGCGTGCAGGTTCTCGTCGGCGGTAGAGAACGAGAAGAACAGCGTCTTGGCGCCGAGCACCCGCTCGAACAGCTCCGTCGCCGGGAGCGTGCCCGCGATGCAGGCCAGCAGCACCCGCTCGCCGGGATAGACCGCCTCGAGCGCCGCGGTGGCCGCCCGGATCGCCGGGTGGCCGGCCGGGATCGTGTAAGCGGGGACCCTGGCCTGGTCCGGGCGCACCTCGGCGCGCACGCCAGGCAGCCGCAGCGCGCCGACATGCGCGACGATGGCCTCGATTACCTCGTCCGGATCCTGGCCGGGCACGAGACGGCACGATACGTGCGCCACGGCGGCATGCGGGATCACGGTGTACTTTCCGCCACCGGAGATCCCGTTAATCTCGATCGTTGGTCTTTCCCACAGCCGCTCGAGCGTGCTGAACCCGGGCTCCCCGTGCGCCTCGCGCAGCCCGAGGCCGGCCAGGTAGCCGGCCTCGTCGAACGGGACGGCGGCGATCTCCCTGCGGCGCGCCGCGGTCAGCGCGGGTATGCCGTCGTAGAACCCGGCGACGGCCACCGCCCCGTCCGGATGGTGCAGGCTCGCCAGGATCTCGCTCAGCGCGTGCAGCGGGTTGCCGACGGTGCCGCCGTACCGGCCGGAATGCAGGTCACCGCGGGCGCCGTCGACGCTGATGTCCATCGTCACCAGGCCCTTGGATGCCAGCGCGAGCGACGGCTCGTCCGGCCGCCACATCGCCCCGTCGGCGGAGATCACCAGATCGGCCGCCAGCTCGGCGGCGTGCGCGCGGACGAAGGCCGGCAGGTGCGGGCTGCCGATCTCCTCCTCGCCCTCGAACAGGAACTTGACGTTGAGCGGGAGGCCGCCGGCCGCGATGAACGCCTGCGCGGTCTTGACGGCGATGTAGACCGGCCCCTTGTCGTCAGTCACGCCGCGGCCGCGGATGACGTCGCCGTCGGCATGCAGCTCGAACGGCGGTGTCTGCCATTCGGCCGGGTCGCCGGCCGGCTGCACGTCGTAATGCCCGTAGACGAGGATGGTCGGCGCCCCGGCGGCGCCGAGCCATTCGCCCTGCACGACCGGGTGCCCGTCGGTCTCGGCAACCCGGCCGCCTGCGAACGCCAGCTGCCCGGCCAGCCAGCGCGCCGCGGTGCGCATCGTGTCCCGGCTGGCGTCCCTGCTGACGCTCGGCACGGCGACGAACTCGGCGAGTTCCCGCAGGTACCCCGCGTCGTCCGGGGCAAAGGCAAGCACCTGGTCAGAGGAATGCATTGCCGCCGTCGATCGCGATGGTCTGCCCGGTTACCCAGGACGACCGCTCGGCGGTGAAGAACCTGACGCCATTGGCGATGTCGGCAGGCAGCCCCAGCCGGCGCATGGCGATGCCGGCCACCAGCTCCCGCTGGCCCGCCTCGCCGTAGCTCTCCCACTGCCGCTCGGTCGTCGGGTTGGACCGGACGAAGCCGGGCGCGATGCAGTTCACCGTGATGCCGAACGGCCCGAGCTCATGCGCCATCTGCCGGGTGAAGCCGATCTGGCCGGCCTTCGCGCTTGCGTACGCCTGGATGCCGGTCCGGCTGACGGTGAGGCCGGCCCCGGATGAGATGTTCACGATCCGGCCCCAGCGGCGCTCTTTCATCCCCGGCGCTACCGCGCGCGTGCACAAGAAGGCGGTCGTGAGGTTGGCATCGACCACCTCGCGCCAGTCGTCCGCCGGCACCTCTTCCAGCGGGCGGCCGACCTGCCCGCAGACGCCGCCGGCGTTGTTCACCAGGATGTCGACGGCGCCGAGCCCGGCGAAGTACTCCTGCACCGCGGCTGCGCTGGCCAGGTCGGCAGTCTCCTTGTCAACGCCGTGCACCGCGGCGCCCTCGCCGCGGAGCATGTCAGCGATCGCGGCACCGATGCCGTGCGCGGTGCCGGTCACGACCGCGGTCTTGCCGCCTAGTCCAGTCGTCACCCGGCTCGCCACCTGCCTCGAAAACCACTTGGATAGCAACGCAAACCAGGTTGCTTATCACCAATCTGATCTTAAACGGGAACCCCGTGCCTTATCTGCCGCGGTCCAGGCATGCCGCCGCCGGCCAGGCCATTCCGCGGCACGCGCAGGCGTCCTATCCTGCCGGGTCAGATCCAGCCGTGGAACCACATCCGGGACAGCCAGGACGAGTACGGGATGGCCCTGGCGGCCAGCACCGGATAGAGGTAGCCGAAGTTCACCAGCACGGCCACCAGGTAGGCGCCGGCCGTCACGGCGCCAGCGGCCCGGCGGCCCGGCGAGGCCCGCGCCGGGCCGACGATCAGGCCGAGGCACAAGGTGATGGCGATGACCAGGAAGGGCTCGAAGACGACGGCGTAGTAATAGAACTCGGTCCGGTGGTCGTGCCAGGAGAACCAGATCCACGGCAGCCAGCCGGCGGCCAGCCCGAGCAGCGCCGCCCCGGCCCGCCAGTCCCGCCGGATGAGCCACCAGACCAGGCAGCACAGCAGCGCGGCCATGGCGGCCCACCAGATCAGCGGGGTGCCGATCGCGAGCACTTCGCGCTCGGTGGACCCGGCGGACCCGCATCCCCCGGCGGGCCGGCAGGCGGAGTACAAGGCGATCGGCCGGGCCAGCACCAGCCAGCCGAGCGGGTTCGACTGGTACGGCTGTGTCGTCCCCGGCGCGGCATGCAGGCCGAGGCCGAACTGGAGCATCCACTTGTTGTAGCCAAGCCAGGCCGCGATGGCCGAGGTGGGCTGATGGTTGCTGCTGAGGGTAGAGCCGTCCCTGTTGTAGCCATAGGGGGTGGCGAACCAGCCGGACCACGAGGCGACGTAGACGGCGGCCGGGACAAGGCCGAACCACAGCGGCAGCCACTTGACGTCGCTGCGTGCCAGGCCGGCCAGCGGCACGGCCGAACCCGGCGGCGCGCCGGGCACCCAGGTCCCAGGCGATGACCAGGCCGCCGAACGCGGGGATGTACCAGACGCCGCTCCACTTGGATGCCACGGCGCAGCCCAGGCACACCCCGGCCAGCACCCGCAGCCAGCGGATCCCGAGGCTGGGGCCGCCCTCGCCGGCTGCCGCATCGCCGGCCGCCGCGGCCGCAAGCCGGGCCCTGGTCCGGTCCCGGTCGATCACCAGCAGCCCGAAGGCGGCCAGCACCCAGAACATCACGAAGATGTCCAGGATCGCGGTGCGGCTGAGCACGAATTCCAGGCCGTCCAGTGCCATCAGCAGCCCGGCCACGCAGCCGAGCAGGGTGGACCGGGTCATCCGCCGGACGATCCTGGCCAGCAGCAGGATGGACAGCGAGCCGACGAGTGCCACCGAGAACCGCCAGCCGAACGGCGTCAGCCCGAACAGCCACTCCCCCGCGGCTATCGCGATCTTGCCGAGCGGCGGATGCGCGACAAGCTCGCTCTGGGTACCAGCCAGGATGTTCGTGCTGCCCCGGACCAGCAGCGCGTTGGCGTTCTTGACGTGCTCGATCTCGACGCCGTGCCGCAGGATGCCCCACGCGTCCCCGACGTAATAGGTCTCGTCGAAGACGACGGCCTTCGGCACGCTGAGCCGGCTGAACCGCAGGAACGCGCCGAACAGCGTGACCACCAGCGGCCCGGCCCAGCCCAGCAGCGCGCTGCCCGGCATCGGCGGCATGCCGCCGACGGCCGCAACCTCCTGGCCCGCGTCATCCGCGCTCACCGGGGTCATCCTAGGAGCGTGCCGTGCTAGCCGACGATCAGGGCGGTCGAGTTCCTCGCCGACCTGATCACCGCGATGGCCGGCCGGGCGGCACCCGGCCGCCAGGACGCGACCTGCACCTTGGTGGTGAAGCTCAGCTCGGCGACCAGGCGGTCGCCACCGCCGGGCCAGCCGAAGCCGTCAAGCGCGTCGCTGCTGACCGCGCTGCCCGGCACCACCATCAGCCGCCGCGGCCGGCCGCCGCCACTTCAAGCTGGGTCGGCCCGGCGCCGCTGTCCGCGCCCGGGCGAAGGCTCACCTGGAGTGCGAGGAAACTCCCGTCCGGGCTGAACGCGCCGCTGGCCACCGAGTTACCGGCGGGCAGCGCGAGCACGGTGTCCCGGCCGGTTGCCAGGTTCAGCACATGTACCCGGCAGCGCGGCGCGCACCGCGGGGTCCAGGCGATCTCGCCGGCGGTCGCCGCGATCACCCCGGCGAAGGTCCGGCTGGCCTGCCGGGCAGCCGGGTCCCACAGCAGGTCAGACGTCAGCCCGGGCCGCGGGACCGCTCGCGCGAGCAGCAGGCCGTGGCCGGTTGCCTGGTCGATCGCGTACCCGGCCGGCAGCCTGAGCCGCGGGCCGAGCGGCACTCCGTTGTCGCTGACTTGCTGTGCCGTCCCAGCGGCCGTGTTCAGGTCCGCGCCCGGCGGGTAGCTGGTCAGCCACAAGGCGCCGGCGGTGGCGGCCGGCGCGACGTCGTCCGCCGTGCCCACCAGTCTTGCCGACCGGGCCCGGTCGGCAAGGAGGTAAACCGGTACCGGCCGGCCCGCGCAGCCGCCGCAGCCAGGCCCGGCGGCGACATCGGGCCGGATCGTCCAGCCGCCGCCGACGCGAGTGAACAGGTACCCGGACCGGTCCCGCGGCAGGCCGCCGATCGGCTGGGTGCGGCCGGTGCCCGGCGAGAGCCAGGCCGGCTGCTCTCCGGTGACGGGCAGCCGGAGGCTGGCGTCCCAGGGCAGGGTCTGGCCGATGATCCCGTCCGGCTCGGCCTGCTCGTCCGGCTCGTTCGGCTCGTTCGGCAGCCCGGCGGCCAGCGATGATGCGCGGGCCGCGGGGGACGTGGCGGCGGCCCGTGGATGCTGCGGCCGGGCGGGCCGGGCGGGCCGGTGCCCGGGCAGATGCAGGATCACCGCGACAGCCACCAGCACCGCCAGGACGGCGGCCACCCCCAGGCGCCGCCGCGGGCTGGGTGCGCGGTCCCCGCCCTGGCTGAGAATGTCACGCACGGACGCACCGCCAAAGCGAGGCTGATCTCTGCTGGACACGACGATACGTCGGCCGTCCGCGATCACAGAAACAGTTTCGGCCTGGTGAATGGGGGCTAGGTGTCGCCAGGGCAGCACCTAGCCCCCATTCATCAAGCGGAACGACGTTCCGCCGCAGGACGGCTGCGGGCGCTGAGATCACGGCGGATCCGGCAGGCGGGAACGTGCCGGATCTTCCGTGATCCAGGTTCTCGCGGCGGCGGCCAGGCCGATCAGCGGCCCGGCGTCCTGCTCACCCGCCGTCGGCTGCAGGACGACGGTGGTCGCGCCCGCGGCGGCGAACCGGCGGATGACGTGTGCCACCTCCGCTGGCGACCCGACGGCTGCCCGGTCAGAACGCGGCTCCGCTGACTCGCTGAGCTCGGCCTCGATCAGTTCCCAGTCGCCGCGCCCGGCGCCGCACAGCAGGTAAACCACGACCTCGTGCGGGCCGGCCCGCCGCCGCCGTCGCGACGGCGCGGCGGACGCCGGCCGGCGAGATGCCCGCGTCGAGCACGAGGCCGTCGGCGAGCTCGCCGGCCAGCGCGAGCGTTTTCGGGCCGCGCGCGCCGACCAGCAGCGGCGGGACCGTGGCCGGCGGCCAGTCCAGCGCGACCCGGTTCAGCCGCACGTGCTCCCCGCTGGCGGTGACAGCCTGACCGTTAAGCAGGGACCTGGTCGCCGTCACCCATTCGCGCAGCAGCGTCATCGGGGACCTGGCCAGGGCTCCCGCCTGCTCCATCCAGGGCAGCACCCCGTGCCCGGCGGCCGGGACGAAGCGGCCGGGAAAGAGCCGCGCCAGCGTCGCGATCTCCATGGCCGCCAGCGCCGGATTACGCAGCGGCGCCGGCATCAGGCCCAGGCCGATCCGCACCGAGCCGGTCCAGGCAAGCGCGGCGGCGGCGCTGGTCAGGCCGCCCTCAAGAAAGCAGTCCTCCCACAGCCAGACGTCGTCGAGGCCGGCCGCCTCCGCTGACGTGACGAACTCGCGCAGCCGCTCGGGCGGCAGCTGCGGGCGGAACACGACGCCCACTCTTGGTGCCATCTGCGTCATCCCCTCGATCACTGGCCTGGATCGTCCCAGTTCCCCGGCGACTGCGGTAGCCGGCGGGCCACATCGCCTGGTGCGCCGCCGGCGGCTGACGCGACGGCATCCGGCGGGCAGGATGTTGCGATGGATACCGAGTGGTTCCTCACCGCCGCAGCCGAATTGCTCGCGTTGCCGTCGACCTTCGACCGGCCCGATGACCTGAGCCGGGCGCTCGGCTTCGTACTCGGGTTCGTCGGCCCTGGATTCACGGTGGAGCGGTATCGAATCCAACCGCAAGCCGAGCGCGCTGGTCTATCACGGCCCGCGGCCATCGAGTTTCCGGGTGATCCTGAACGCGCACCTTGACGTCGTGCCGGCGCCGCCGCGGCAGTTCCGGCCGCGCCGCGCAGGTGACCGCCTGTTCGCGCGGGGGGCTCAGGACATGAAGCTGTCGGCGCTGGTCCAGGCTTACGTGTTCCGCGAGCTGGCGGCCGGCCTGCCGGATCCGATCGCGCTGCAGCTTGTCACCGACGAGGAGATCGGCGGGCGGGATGGCACGCTGCACCAGCTCGAGCAGGGAGTGCGCGGCGAATTCGTGATCATCGGCGAGCACAGCGGGCTGGACATCGTGACCGAGTCCAAGGGAATCATCACGGCGACCCTGCGAGCCGCCGGCCACGGCGGGCACAGCGCGTACCAGTGGCTCGGCGATAACGCCCTGGTCAAGCTGCTGCGCAGCGTGGACAGCGTGCTGGCCAGGTACCCCGTCGCCACCGAGGAGGTCTGGCGGACCACCGTCAACCTGGCGCGGGTGCAAACCCCCAACCAGGCACGCAACCAGATCCCTGAGCTGGCCGAGGCCTGGCTCGACATCCGGTTCCCGGCTGAGGACGCCGACCTGAACGGCAAGTCGGCGCAGGAGATCAGCCACGTACCTGGCGGCCTGCTGCGAGCCAGGCGTCACGGTGGTGGTCGAACACGCCGACCCGCCGCACCGGGCCGATCCTGACCGCCCCGAGGTTCGCGGCCTGCAGCAGGCCGCGCGCAACCAGGGTTACCGCGGCGGCCTGCTCCGCAAGCACGGCGCGGGTGACGCGCGCTTCTACTACCAGCGGGGCATCGACGCCGTCGCCTTCGGCATCGGCGGCGGCGGCCAGCACGGCCCGGCGAGTTCGCGGATACGACCACGATCGCGCCGTACTACCGGGCGCTCAGGGAATTCCTGGAGAATCCCGGATCTCGCTGACCGGGGCCGGGCGGCCGCCGGCGGCGGGCCTAATCCGGGATCATGCCGAACGTGTCCGGGTCGGGCCCGGTCCGCTCGTTCCTGTCCAGCGCGCTGATCGCCTCCATGTCCTGGTCGGACAGCTCGAAGTCGAAGATGTCGAAGTTCTCCTTGATCCGGGCGGGAGTGACCGACTTCGGGAAGATGATGTCGCCGCGCTGGATGTGCCAGCGCAGGACCACCTGGGCCGGGCTCTTCCCGGCAGGGCGGGCGATCGAGATGATCGCCGGATCGTCGAGCACCTTGCCCTGGGCTATCGGCGACCAGGCCTCGACGGTGATCTGATGCTCGGCGCAGAACGTGCGCACATCGAGCTGGGTCAGGTACGGGTGGACTTCGATCTGGTTCACCGCGGGCCGGATCTCGCACTCCGCGTGCAGTCGCCGCAGGTGGTGCGGCTGGAAGTTGGAGACGCCGATCGACCGGGCCCGGCCGTCCCGGTAGAACTCCTCGAGGGCCTGCCAGGTCGAGACGAAGTCACCGTCGTACCTGGCGGGCAGCGGCCAGTGGATCAGGAACAAGTCGATGTAGTCGAAGCCGAGGGCGTCCAGTGACTGGTCGAAGGCCTTGCGGGCGTCATCGGGGAGATGGGCGGCGTTGCTCAGCTTGCTGGTCACGAAGACGTCGGCCCGGCCGAGGCCGGACTGGCCGATGGCCTCACCGACCTGCTGCTCGTTGCCGTACATCTCGGCGGTGTCGATGTGCCGGTAGCCGGCCTGCAGGGCCGCGGCGACCGCCTCGACGGTGTCAGCAGGCTTGACCTGGAAGACACCGAAGCCGAGCTGCGGAATCGCCTGGCCGTTGTTCAGCATGATGTCAGGTACTGCGCTCACGCGGATTTCTCTCCTCCGGTGGTGGTGGGTGGTGATAATGATGATGATGATTTGATGATGGTCGTGGTGCCGGTGAAAGTTGCTGGCGGAGTACTCCGCTTACCCGGCGACCCGGACTTCACTCATGGCCGGGCAGCGGCCGTTGCCCGGTCACGACGGCGGCGCTGAGCTCGGCTGAGCTGATCACCCGCGGGATCAGTCCGCTGCGGGCCACCGCTTCAGCGGCGCGCGGCGCCTGGCGCTGGCTCATCTCGACCAGCAGATAGCCGCCGGGGGCCAGCCATGACGGCGCCGCGGCGATCACCCGCCGCACGATGTCAAGGCCGCCGGCGCCGCCGTCGAGCGCCACCCGCGGCTCGTGCATGCGGGCCTCCCTCGGCAGCAGGCCAACCTCCTCGGCGGGCACGTAAGGCGGGCTGGCGACCAGGACGTCAACGCGGCCAAGGAGCCGGCCGGGCAGCGGCCCGTACAGGTCGCCTTGGTACACCTGGCCGCCGGCCGCGGCGACGTTGCGGCGGGCGCACCGCACGGCGGCCGGGTCGATGTCGACGGCGTGTATCTCGACCTGGCCGGCGGCTGGCCGGGAAGCCGCCGCCGCGGCTATCGCGGCGCCGATGGCGCCGGTGCCGCAGCACAGGTCAACGACGACGGCTGCGGCTTGCGGCAAGCCGGGGACGGCCTCCGGCGGGCCGGGGACCGCCCCCGGCGGGCCGGGGACAGCCCGCGGCTTGGTCAGGGCGGCGGCCTCGCGGACGAGGAGCTCGGTGCGGCGGCGGGGGACGAAGACCCCGGGATCTACGGCTATCCGCAGGCCGCAGAAGTCCGCCCAGCCGAGTACCTGCTCAAGCGGCAGGCCGGCGGCCCGCCGGTCGACCATGGCGGCCAGGTCAGCCGGCCCAGGCGCCGCCGAGATCAGCAGCTGCGCCTCCTCCTCGGCGAAGACACAGCCCGCCGCCCGCAGCCTGGTGACGATGGCGGACCGGGCAACCGGGGCCGCGGGCGCGGGCGGCGGCGGGCAATCAGTTCGCGGAGGCTGGGATGCGGAAGACGACATGAGAGCCCTTCATGACGACGATGGGCGCTCTCCTGAGCGTGCCTGCTGCTACCGACGGCAACCTTACCTGAGCCTGCCCGGTGATCGCGGCGCATCGGGCACCCGCTGACTGGGCGGCAGTCGTGGACGACTGGCGCCGCGCGTACCAGCCCGCGATGGACCAGGTCCGCCGCGGTGCGCGGTGGCGGGACCTGGACTCCCTCCAGCGCGAGACGCTGGCCGGGGTGCTCGCCGCGCACGACATCAGGCTGTCCGCCGATGGCCGGGAAACGCTGGTCCGCGGCTGGCGGCGGCTGCGGCCCTGGCCGGACAGCCGGGAGGGGCTCGATCGCCTGCGCCGCAGTCACGTCACCGGCACGCTGTCGAACGGCCACCTCGCGCTGCTTGCCGACCTGCTCAAGTTCGCCGACCTCCGCGTCGACGTCGTGCTCTCCGCACAGCTCGCTGGCGGCTACAAGCCCGACCCAGAGGTGTACAGCACAGCGCTTCGCCTGCTCGACTGCCAGCCCGCGGAGGCCGGCATGGTCGCCGCGCACCCGTCGGACCTGCGCGCCGCCGCAGCGCTTGGCCTCCGCCCGGTCCTGGTCGGCCGGCCGCTCGAATGGGGACCTGCGGCGCCTCAGGCGGACCCGCCCGTGCTTGACGGCCTGCTGGTGGCCGAAGACCTCGTGCACCTCGCTGAAATGCTCGGCTGCTGACAGCGCCGGCTACCGGACGCCACCCGGCAGTCTCGGAAGCTGCCCGGCTGGCGTCAGCTGACGGGGTCGTCCGGCGATTCCCGGACCTGGCCGTCGCTGCCCGCCGTGCCGGTGGCCGCCGTGCCGGTAGCCGCCGGGGCGGCCTCGCCGGGGACCGGCGCCGCGTCCGCGACCTGCCCGGTGCCAGCGCCTCGCCTGGCGTCGATGCCGCGGTGCCGGCGCGCCACCGTCCGCAGCTGCATGATGCGCCCGGTTCCTGGGATCACCACGAGCAGCACGCCGAAGACCGCAGCCAGCAGCAGCGCGACGCCAAGCGCGACGTGCCCGTGCGCGCCGAAGAAGCTGATGTCCACTCGCTGGCTGTTCTCCAGGATGAAGATCAGCAGAAGGAGCAGGACCAGGGCGAAGAGCGCTGATGCAACCCACCACCCGCCGATCCGCGTCCGCCGCACCACATGCTGGGCGGGCGCTTGGCGGCCTTCCCTGGCCCGGGGCTGGCGGTCTGAGCCATGTCGGCCTCCGCCGGACGGCAGCGACGTCATCGAGCATCACGCTCTTCCTGGTCTAGTCAGCGCGCCTCTCAATGCCCCGCAGACGCCCGCCTAATCAGCTGCCCTGCTGTCATCGGAGCTGGCTAGCTCCGGCGCCTGCGAGCTGGCGAGCTGGCGTTGCATAATGCAGCCAGATCATTACGGACCGGGGCCGCGTCTCCGGACGAGGCAGAGATCCGGCGGGTGGAGGGGTCCGGGTGCTTAAGATCATCTTTGTCGCCGGCGGCGTGCTCGTCGCCATCTTCGGCGGCTTTTCGGCCACGATCGGCTACGACATCATCACCGCGTCGAACTGCACGAGGTTCGGCCCTTACCGCGGCGACACGCTGGGAAACTGCAGGACAAGCAGCGCTGGCATACCGCTCGGCTGGGTCAGGGACGTGCAGCACAACATGGTCATGACCATCGTTGGCTGGGTTGTCACCGTCGGCGGCGGGGCACTCATGCTCGGCATCATCGTGGGCGGCGTGGTCATGCTCATTCGCGACCGCGGGAATCCGGCGCGGTCCTGACGCCCTGGCTGGATCGGGACGCCAGGAGAGCCGGGCGCTGGCCGCCGGCCAGCCCGGCGCGGGCTAACCTGCGCTGGGTGGCGGCGCGCGCCGGGCCGGCGATGGTGGCTTGCAGCCGGCGGGCGGCGTCCAGGTGGTCAGCTGTCCAGATCACCCGTACCGCGGTGGCGGTGGCCCGGCCGTCCTGGCCGCGCAGGTCCTGGCGTACCGCGGCGGCGAGACGGGCGTCGGCGCGCTTGTCGTGCGGAAGCGGCACCGGCACCTCGCGGCGCCCGGTGATGCTCGCGGCCAGGTCGGCATACCAGGTTCTGATGAGCTCGCTGCTGCTGAGCAGTTCGCTGCGGGCCCGCGCCCGGTCGCCAGCGGGCTGCCCGTCGTCTCGTTCCCACAGGTTCACCACCGCGTCGGCGGCCAGCCGCAGGGCGGCGACGCCGGTCACCAGGCTGGTCACCCCGGCCAGCGGCACCGGCTTCGCGCCGCGCTCGGCCAGGTAGTTGCGGAAGGTATCGTCCAGGCGCCGCGAGGCCGAGGCCGCGCTGGCTTCCTCTGCCGTGGGGGCCGCGACGGCCGGGAGGGCGGCGTCGCAGCGGCCCAGGCCGAACTCCACGGCACTGGCCAGGTAGCGCGCGCTGCCGGCGTACGCCTCGGCCAGCGCCGTCCTGAGCGCGGCCCGTGCACCGCGCGGCCAGAAGAGCAGCCCGACGACGAGGCTCACCGCGCAGCCGAGCGCGATGTCCTCCACCCGCAGCAGCCCGACACGCCACCCGGCCGGCTGGATGATGTTGAACAGGATCACCAGCGTGAGCGTGAATGCGGCCTGGCCGGCCGCGAATGAGATGACGGCCGGGGTGACGCCCGCGAGCAGGATGGCCAGCGGGAGCAGCAGCCACAGCATCGTGGGGCTGGTGCCGATGACCGCGAGCAGGACGGCACCGACGACAAACCCGATGCTGGTGCCCAGCACGGCACGCACGGCATTCTGGCCGGTGCTCAGCGCGTTGGACCGCAGCACCGACAGCGTCCCGAGCACCACCCAGAACGAGTGCTGCACGCCGGTCAGGTTGGCCACCAGCACGGCCAGCCCCAGTCCGGCGGCGCCGCGCAGGCTGTTGTGCAGCCACACCGAGTGCCGCTCGAGGTGCGCGGCCGCGCGCTGCCGGGCTGCGGCGAACGGGCCGGCCAGCCCCTCAGGCTGATGCCCGAGCAGCCGCTCCCACCAGGTGCGCCGCTCGGCGGCGGCGGCAAGGTCGATGTTGCGCGCGATCAGGGAGACGGCGAAGCTGAGTTCCTGCGCCCGGAAGCTGACGTCAAGCGACGTGAGGAACTCGCTCATCTGCTCATCGGCGGCGGCCTGGGCGGAACCGGCCGCCCGCTGGTGCACCGGCAGGTCCGCGGTCGCGCTGCGCTCCAGCGCCTCCAGCGCTTCGCGCAGCGCGGCGGCCGCCGCGCGCAGCGCAGCTGGCGGCGCACCGGGCGCGGCGAGCAGCTCTGACCCGCTGTCAAGCACGGCAGCGGCGGCCGCCCGCACCGCGCAGCTGGCCCGGCTGACCGCATCCGCCGCGGCAGCCAGGTGTGTCTCCGCCAGGACGGCATTCAGCCAGTTCAGCTCGTCCACCAGGCGGACGACCGCCCTGGCGCCGGTGCTCAGCCCGGTCGGCCGGTAGAGCGCGGAGAGGAAGCCGCGGTGCAGCGCGCTGACCGCCGCGCTGGCCTGCGCGGCCGGCTCATCAGGCCCGGATGCGGGCGGCCCGCCGTCGAGCATCGCGGCCACCTCCGCGCGCAGCCGCGCGGCCAGGGCCCGGCAGGCGGCTGCGGCCGAGCCGCGCAGCGGATCGCGGGCCGGCGCCGGCCACAGCAGCGCCACTGCGGCGACCGCCGCCGCCGAGGCCAGGCCCCATCCGGCGAGCCGGTCCGGCACCGACGACGGCGGGCCGGCTAGCGATACCGGCAGGATGAAGGCCAGCAGCAGGGACGTGGCCGCTCCGGCCAGCACGGAACTGACCACCCCGGCGAACAGGACGCAGAACCCGACGGCGAACATGGCGATGGCGGCCAGCCAGGCGGCCTGCGAGGCCAGGGTGCCGAGGCAGACGAAGGCACCGCCGACGACAGCGAGCGCGGCCTGCGCCTGCAGCCGTTCCCGGGCCGGACCGGTGAAATCGACAAGCAGCAGCATGGCGAATGAGCCGAAGGCCGCGAACGTCGCCACGGCCGGATTGCCGATGACCTTGTCGCCGATGGCGAACATGGCAGGCATCACGATCGCCGTCCGTGCCGCCCGGCGCAGCGCCCTGAGGTCGGTGTCACGCTCGCGGAGCCAGCGCAGCATTCGGCCGGGGAGCCCGGCGGCGGGCCCGGCGGACACGACGGATCGCAGTGATCGCCCGGCCGTCGCCATCAGATCCCCCTGACTTCGCGAGAGCGTCGTTGTTCCTGCCGGGTATCCGGGCAGCGCTTCCGCAGTCGACAGTAACGCCGGTTGTACCCGGTTAAAATCTGCTTCTTGCTGTTTCCCGCGGCACCGGCCCGCAGCAGGCAGTCTCCGCCGCGGCGGAGCGCGGCCGGGGCCGGAACCCGGCCGACTCCGGGCCGAGCAGGGTAAGCGCCAGCGCGGCGATGGACACGCCGGTAACGACCACGGTGATCAGCAGCAGGCGCCGGGAGCGGTCCCTGGCCGGCCCTGGTGCGCCGGCCAGGCGGCCGAGCCGCCAGATCACCACCGCGAAGGCCATGATCGAGAATCCCGCGTACGGGTTGTTCTTGATCAGCACGCCGCCTAGTGCGGCGAACGAGATCGCCGTCCTGGTCCAGGCGAGCTCAGTCCGCTCCCGGGCCAGCCCGGGATGGATGTCCTCGATGTCTTCGGCTGGCTCTCGCATTACCGGATGATCCCTGACAGCAGCGCGAGCACGGCGGCGGCCAGCCCGACGATCGCGATGGCGGCCGCGAGGATCGCGGGCAGCCGGGAGTGCCTCATGTGCTCGCCGCGGCGCAGCGCGCGCTGGTTGGCGGTCCATTCGAGGTAGCCGACCACGGCGACGACGGAGCCGAGCAGGATCAGCGGGGTCCCGATGAGGCGCCGGCCCCACGGAATCCCGGGAAACGGCGGCAGCAGCTGGACAATCCCCAGCCCGGCGACCACCAGGGCAAGGGCGGTGCGGCTCCAGGCCAGGAAGGTCCGCTCGTTGGCCAGGATGAAGCGGGCATCCGGCTCAGCGCCGTCCGCGGATTCCGCTGGACCGGCTGGGTCCTCGTGGCGGCCAGCGTTCGTCCTGCTCTCCTCTTCGTCCCCGGCGCGTTCGTCCGCGGCGCGTTCGTCCGCGGCGCCCGCGGAGACAAGCGCGCGGCCGCCCGGCCAGCCGGACGGTCCGCGCAACGGCCCACGCTGACGCAGGTTATCGCGCGCGCGGTCAGCCCGTCTGCACGTAGTCCCCCAGCGTAGAGTCGGGTTGACCGGCTGCCTCCCGGCTAGGAGTGACGTTGACCGAGCCCATCACCGTGGAGCGAGACGAGCCCGTTACCGTCGAGCGAGATGGGCATGTGCTGCTCATCGGGGTTAACCGCGCGGCGAAGCGCAATGCTTTCAACCTGGCCACGATCGACGCGCTTGGCGCCGCGTACGAGATCCTCGGCACCGACGACGAGCTGCGGGCCGGCCTGCTCTTCGCGCACGGTGATCATTTCTCGGCGGGCCTGGACCTGGCCGAGGTCGGTCCTGCGGTGGCAGCGCACGGGCCCGGCGCGATCTGCGGCTCGCACAGCTTCGACCCGTTCGGGGTCTGGCGTGATCCGGTGCCCAAGCCGGTCGTGCTGGCGGTCAACGGCATCGCGTACACGCTGTCCATCGAGCTCGCCCTCGCCGCCGATATCGTGATCGCCGCCGACGACGTGCGCTTCCGGCAGCTGGAGATCGGCCGCGGGATCATGCCGTTCGGCGGCGCCACCTTCCGCGCGCCCGCGCAGCTCGGCTGGGGCAACGCGATGCGCTTCCTGCTCACCGCGGAGGAGTTCGGCGCCGCCGAGGCGCTGCGGATCGGGCTGGTGCAGGAGGTCGTGCCCGCCGGGTCGCACGTCGGGCGGGCTAAGGAACTAGCCCAGCTGATCGCCAGGCAGGCGCCGCTCGGCGTGCAGGGCACGCTGGCCAGCGCGCGGACCGGGCGGGCACACGGCCCGGACGCGGCACGCGAGCAGATCGCGTCGCTGCTGCCCGCGATCTTGCGCAGCCAGGACGCCGCCGAGGGCCTGCGCAGCTTCGCTGAGCGCCGCGAGGCCCGTTTCACCGGTCTGTGACCTGCGTTCGTGGTAACCGCCAAGCCCGCAGGGCACACTGGAGGTCAGCCGGCCAGTTCCGGGCGCGTGCTCAGCGTCGCAGACTGGTGCCGGCCAGTGCCCGGCGATGGCCAGGCACATCCTCATCCCGGCCGCCAGCACCGGGGGCAACGGACCAGGTTGGAGCCAGCCCGATGGCAGATGAGCAGGAGAGCGCGCCCGGCGGAGTCTCCGGGCTGATGCAGGATTTCGTTGCCCAGCTGCGCGGCGTCACCGAGCGGCTGGAGGACCTGACGGGCCTCGGGCAGACACTCTCGTCGGCAGCCTCATCGGCAGCCTCGTCGGCAAAGGTCATGCCTTCGCTGCCCGCCTTGCGGACCTGGCCGACGCCAGGGACCTTCTCGGCGGCGCAGCTGTCGTCGATCGCCTCCGGCGTCGCCGCGCAGCGGCGGAGCATAGAGGCACTGAAAACGCAGCTGACGGCGTTCGACGAGCAGCTAGCGCTGCTGGAGCGGATGCTCGAGCCGCTCGCGGAGTGGAGCAAGACCTGGGCCGGCCTCGAGGACCTGTTCATCCACGCGGGCCGCGGGTCACGGGCAAGCGAGCCGCCCGATCCGGAGGCTCCCGATGATCAGCCGCGGTAGGCGCGTCCGGCCCGCTCAGGTCACCCGGGCCTGACCGGCACCGGCCACGACGGCAACCTGGTCTTCCAGCGTTGCGGCCGAGGTGAGGCGGTTGTCGATGGCGACGTGCGGGACGGCGGGCTCGGCGTCGAGCCGCATGCGGGCAGCGAACCTGGCGAACTCCGCGAGCTTCGCCGTGTCCCGCCCGGACCCGCGAGCCGTCAGGCGGCTGCGCAGGGTGGCCGCATCGGACCGGACCCAGAGCAGCCGGACGGTTCCGCCGCCGAGGCCGGCAACCCACGATCGCCACCGGCGAGCGTCGTGGATCTGCTGGGTGAAGGGCGCCGACAGCAGCACCGGGCAGCCGTGCGAGCGGATCTCGCGGGCCGCGGAGGTCATCCCGCGATACTCATGGGCCTTGATGTGCTCGTCGTACCACGGGCCTTCGCGCTCGCCAGCGGGACGGCCGGCGGCCGCCAGCGTCGCGGCCACGAACGACCCGTACATCGTGTCCTTGTCGAGCAGCGCGGGAACCGGCAGCAGCGAAGCCAGCAGGATGCGCGCCACCGTCGTCTTGCCGGCCCCGGGCGGGCCGGCCACTACCCAGGCGGTTGCCGTGACGGCCATACGCACCGACAGTACCCGCCAGCTTCACGGCGGCCCCTGGATGTTGACCGGCCCCCGGCCGAACCGGCCGCCGCCGACCCGGCCGCGGCTGATCCGCAGGATCCCGGCGAAGGAAGGAAGCTGCAGCAGTAGCTCGGCACGCCGCTGCAGGGCCCAGAAGGCGGTCTGCAGCTGCGCCAGCGCGGTCAGGTTCTGGCCGATGAGCGCCGCCTGGTAGGCGGCCTCGACGGCCAGCCAGGTGTGCACCAGGTTCGTCTGCGTCTTGCACCGGACATCCGCCACGGCCACCGCGATCTCGGCCGGGGTCGGCGCGGACGGCCAGTTGCGGCCCTCGGCGTCCGCCGGGGTCTTGTAGGACAGGCCGCCGCGCGCCATGCAGGCCGACCAGGCCCGCTCGACCGCGAGGATGCGCGGGTCGGTCTGCGTCCACTGCGCCGACTGGATGGCGATCCCCGGTACCGGATCAGGATCCGGGTTGCCGCCGATCTTGCCGTACAGCTCGGTGTCCGCGGCCTGCAGGCAGCCCTCGCGCTGCGGCGCGTTCGCCCGGGCACCGGGGACGAAGCCGAGCAGCGCGCTGGTCCAGGCCGGCCCGTGCTTGTGCTGCTCGGTGAGGAAGGCGGGAAGCGCGCCGAGCGGCCCCCCCGGCCCGCTCTGGGCGGGCTGCTTGTAGCCGTAGGTTTCAGCCTGGGTGAGGCTGGCGACGCCGTAGCCGCCGTCCTCAATGAACTGAACGTTCGCCCCGCCGCCGCCGGGCTGGGCGGCGACCGGGTAGCTGAAGCCGGCCGCCGTCATGCACCGCTGGGTCAGCAGGTCGCCGGCCGCGGCCAGCGCGTCCTGCTCCTGCACCGATACGTTCTCGTAGCTGTCCAGCGGCAGCGCGATGGCCTGCGCCGAATTGGCCGGCGGAACCGGGGGCACCGAGATATGCGGGCGCCCGCTGCCGCCGGCCGGGCCGCCGGGGGGAACGCGATGATGGCTCCTGCTGGCCCCGGCCCGATGAAGGCGAAGCTGCCAGCGCCGCCGCGCACCCTGAAGCTGATCGCGGCACCCGGGCCGCCGGGCCTGATGTGCACCGGGCCGCCCACGCCTGGCCGCCGCCCGGTGCCGGGACTGGCCGACCCGCCCGCCCGGCCGGGCCCGCCGGTCGTGCAAGCGGCGAGCAGCAGCGCGGTCATGCTCATGACCAGGCCGGTGGCCAGGAAGGGGGCGCCGCGGCGCCGGTCAGCGGCGGAGCGCATCGGCAGGCTCGATGGTGCCGGCCCGCAGCGCCGGGTAAAGCCCGGCAAGCAGCCCGATGACCGCGCCGGCCACCGGGGCGGCCAGCACGACTTTCGGATCGAGCAACGCGGTCCAGCTGTGGTAGACGGTGACGCCGAGCACGGCCGCGACGCCGAGGCTGGCCCCGATCAGCCCGCCGAACAGGCCGAGGGCAGTCGACTCGGCGAGGAACTGGGCCGCGATGTGCACTGGCCGCGCACCGAGCGCGCGGCGCAGGCCGATCTCGCCGACCCGCTCGAGTACCGCTACCAGCGTGGTATTGGCAATTCCGATCATGCCGACGATGACCGCGATCCCCGCCAGCGCAAGGAACAGGGTGTTCAGGCTGGTCGTCACCGAGTGCTGCAGCTGCGACGGGCTGGCGGGCGCGGTCGCGGTCAGCAGCTGCGGGTGGTCGGGCCGGAGCGCGACCGGGGCCTGCCTGGCGACGACCTGGGCCGCGCCGAGCCGGGTATGGATGATCATCTGCGCGGGCGCGGCCGGCTGCGGGCGGCCCCAGAGGCGCAGCGCGGTGCGGGCAGGCACGCTCACGCCGAAGTTCAGCTGCGGAATCCGCTGGTCGCCGGAGATGATCCCGATAACGGTGAACGGCTGGCCCTGGATGAAGATGGCCGGCTGGTTCTGCAGGTCCGAGATCCCGAGCTCGCTGGCCGCGGCGGCTCCGATGACGGCGACGTGCTGGGCACGGGATTCATGGAACTGGCCATAGAAGACGCCGGACTGCAGCTTCGCGCCGCTGGCCGCCAGGGCGCCCGGGGTGGCTGCTGTCACCTGCAGGCCTAGCTGGCCGGACTGGCCGGACTGGTCCGCTGGCGGCCGGGAGCTCACGGCCGCCTGCTTGAACAGCACGTTCCACCACACCCCGGCCGCGACGACACCGTTGATCCGGTCGACCAGGGCGCTGGCATCGGGCGGGAAATCCAGCGTCGGGGCCGGGGCCTTGCCCGCCGCGGTGTCGGCCACCGTGACCTGGGTTGCGTCCAGGCGGTTGAACGTGCTGCCGATCTGGCCGCTTGCCGTTTGCGAAAGCCCCACGATGGCGACGAAGCCGCCGATGCCAAGGACCGTGCCGAGCATGGTCAGCACCGACCGTCCTGGCCGCTGCAGCAGCCCGGCCACCGCCTCGCTGACCAGGTCGTGCAGGTGCAGCCGGGATGCCAGCGCGGCGCGGCCGGGGGCTAGCCGGTTCCGTCCGCACCGCCAGCTCCGTTCTTTCCTGCGGGCATGGCGGCCAGCCTGCTCGGTCAGATTCCCGTCGCGGATCGCGATCCGCCGTTGCGCGCGCTCGGCGACTACCGGGTTGTGGGTGATGACCAGGAGGGTCGCCCCTTCCTGTTGCAAGCTGGCGAGCAGGTCGGAGAGCTCGTTCGTGGTGGCCGAGTCCAGGTTGCCGGTCGGCTCGTCGCAGAGCAGCAGCGACGGGCGGTTGACGAGCGCCCGGGCGATCGCGACGCGCTGCCGTTCGCCGCCGGACAGCTCCGTGGGCAGCGCATCAGCCCGATGGTCCAGGCCAACGTGCGCGAGCGCGTCCATCGCCGAGCCGCGCCGGCTGCGCCGCGGGACATCGGCGTAGATCTGCGCGAGCATCACGTTCTCGACGGCTGTCCGGTGCGGCAGCAGGTGGAAGGACTGGAAGACGAACCCGATCCGCCGCCCTCGCACGGCGGCGCGGCGGCGTTCCGGCGCTGCGCCCACGTCCAGGCCGTCGATCTCGATCGTGCCCTCGGTCGGCCGGTCAAGCAGGCCCACCAGGTTGAGCAGGGTGGACTTCCCCGAGCCGGACGGGCCGGTGATAGCCACGTGCTCGCCGCGCCAGATCACCAGGTCCATCGTCTTCAGGGCGCGGACCGGCGGCGGCCCTGGGTAGGTGTAGGCGAGGCTCGGACAGCCGGATGACCGGCGGCTCCCGGCTGATGGCGGTCATCCGGGGCTCACGGAACGGTGCGCTGGAAGCTATGTCCGGACTGGCCGCCCCGGCTGACGCTTCCTGCCTTCAGGCCCTGGACATAGTTCGTCCCGGTGACCACCCGGTCGCCGGTGGTCAGCGTGCCGCCGTCGATCGCCGTGACCCCGACCATTCCATTGCCGGTCGCGTTCACGCGTACCGGCACCTGCACGTCCAGCCGGGCCGGTCACCTTGGTGACATAGAGGCGCCCGTTGGCGCGGGCGAAGACGGCGGCCTCGGGCACCGCGAGGGCCGGCTGGAGGCTGCGCGCGGCGGTAATGGTCAGCGAGACGTCCTGCCCGATCAAGGACATCGGCAGCGGCCGGCTCGGGGTGATCTTCATGGGCACGTAGACGCCACCGGAAATGCTGCCCGTGGTCTTCGTCCGCCGCCGGACTGACCTGACGTGGCCACGGCGGGACAGCCCGGTCGCCGCGTCCGTGATCGTCACCGGCATGCCCGCCCTGACCAGCGCGGCGTCGCTGGGGGTGAGCTGGCCAGCGATGGCCGGGTTGCCCAGGGCGAGCGTCACGAGCGAGCCGCTCGCCTCCTGCCCGACCGGCCCGGCGACCTTGACCACGCGGGCCGGCAGCCGGGGGACGAACAGGATGTCGGCCAGCGGGACCATCGGCTCGCTGGCAGGCTTGTGCTTCCCGGCCGCCTTCGAGGCGGCCGGAGCGGCCGGCACCGGGTACCCGAGCGCGGTGTAGTAGGCAGCGACCGCCGCGCCGGTGCCGGCGCCGAACACGCCGCTCGTATCGCCGCCGACCGAGTAGCCGAGGGATTCCAGGCCCACCTGGAGCTGGGCGACATCGCTGCCCGTGTCGCCTGGCTCGAGGTTCCGGTAAGCGGGCACGCTGCCCTGGAAGGCGAACAGCGGCCGTCCGGCGACTTCCACGATCACGCTGCCGGCCTGGACCAGGGCGCCGCGGCCGAGGAAGATCCGCGTCACGACCGGCAGCTCCCCGGCCGCCCCGCCGCTGTTCGCCCCGGCCAGCTGCGAGACCTCACGGGGCGCCTTGACGGCTCCCTGGGCCAGCACCGTGCTGGTGATCACCTGGCGGGTTACCGGCACGGTCAGCTGGGTCAGCGGCGGCGGCGCGGTCTGCGCGGCCAGCTGCGCAGGTGACTTGATGGTCGTCGAGACGAGCAGGCCGCCGACCGCGGCGATGATCGCCAGGGCGGCCACGCCGATCAGCAGGTTCCTTCGGTGGCGCAGTCGATTCGACCCAGCCTGGCCGGATTCCCGCGCCATGATCGCCCTCATGCGGGGCGGTGGACAAGGAGGCGACTGCGACCGCCGGGAAGTAAGGTCTCCGCGAGCACGGCCCTGAGGGCCTGCCGCGCCCGGCCGTGGCCGCCGGTGCCGTCGCTCATGCCGTCGTCCTTAGCGCAGGGGATGTCTATGCCGGCCCCATTATCGGCGGCTGACCTCAGGACATCGCGGGGATTGCGTGTGAGTTCAGCGTGAATATCCGGCACCGACGCCCGGCCGGGTACCGCCGCCCACGACCGCGCCGGGGCTGCCGATGCCGCTCCCCCGGCCCGGCTGCCAGCGGCTGAACCTTGCCGTATCACGGTTTCCAGATCCCAGCGTAGCCGAGCCGCGGCGGGACGGGCGGCACCGAAGCTGACGCAATGGGTAATGGCGGAAGCTCGTATATCATTTTGACACTGGCGCCGCCCGGCCGAACTGGCGCAGCGGACAGCCGCGAATAGCGCCATGCCGGCCGGGGGATGATCGGGGCAGCGGCCGCCAGCGTGGTTACGGGCGATGCTGACCAGTGGGGAGACCTATGCCGGACGGGCCGCGTATCCTGGTCGCCGCCGCGCTGGGAAAAATCATCGAACCCCTCCTGCAGCAGGCCCTGGGCGATGCCGCGATCCGGATTGCCGAGGACCAGGTCGCGGTTGACCGCGCGCTCGGTGACCGGCTGAGGTTTGACGTCGTGATCGCCGATCTAACCTGGAACGACTATGTCATCGAGTTCTCATTCGATGGGCTTGACGTGCTGAACACCCTCCGGAGCACGGGCAGGCAGACGCCGGTGATCTTCGCCGCGCAAGGCCACGGGCTTGAGCGTGATCACCTGGACGAGGCGGTCGAGCAGCCCGAAGTGGTGGGTATCTACCGGAAGGCGACCGGGCCCGAGCCACTGATAAAGGCCATTGACATTGCGGTTAGCGGCGGCAGCCTTACCACCTCTCATTTTCCCCCGGGCAGCAGCCCGCCGGATATTCCGCGGATCCATTCCTACTTCGCCAGGGGTAAAGGGACGACCGCAGCGCGGCTGGCGGGGGCGATTGCCTCAGGCCGCGCGGTCAACCACGAGACGCTCGCCAATACGGCGCATGTCGGGTACGACACTGCCGCAAAGCTGGTGGACTATCTTGGCCCGCTCATCAAAGATCGCGGCGAACACAGTCCGGACCTTAAGATGACACCCGAAGTCGTTTACCGGTGGTGTGGCGAGCACTCGCGGTACATCCTGAGCTGGTGCCGTCGTAATGGCTACGGCGACATCGCGACGCGAGTGACGGCGGCACCGGCGCCGTAGCCGGCGCTGGCTCGATGCCTGATGCCACGGGCCCGGCCGCGGTCGCGTCGCCGTCCCGCCCTGAGCGCCGGCCCCTGAGCGCCGGATGCAGCCCGGGATGCAGCGCAGTTGCCTTCTGGCCGGGCATGCAAGTTCTTGCATGCCCGAATCAGGTTCTGGCAAGAATTTACCTGATCGCTCATGCGCGGACCTTGCTACCGCGTTTCTGGACATAATTGGACCTGGCCGACACTGGGCCGGACGGCTGTTATGCACGGAGGTGGTCCGCAGCTATGCGATTGCGCCGCCGCCGGATAACAGCCTCAGGAACAGGGCAAGCGAGCAGGTGAGCCCGGCAGCTCCCGGAATCCGCAGGGAGCGGCGGGCGAGGGCCGGGGGGCCCTCGGCCAGCTGAGCGAAGCCGGTCGGCGGGGGGCGGCGTCAGCCGCAGCCGGGTAGCCCGCGTGGCCACCGACCGCGCGGGCTACCCGGGCTGACGTTGCCAGCGGCCGGCCCGGGTCACCGTGGAGCCCGGCCGCCGATAACACATATTTTTAACGGGAACTCCCCGCCCCGTCCGTTCCGCCGGGCCGCGGCGCCAGCCATGGCGGCGGCAAGGACACCCGCCCGGCGCGGCCGCGGCCGCTGCCGGGCGGCACTGGCGCCGGGGTTCCCGTTAAATCTCATGGTCCTCACGATCCGGCCGGTGATTGCGTCCCTGTTCTACGGCACCGGGGGTTTCCGGAAGGTATCGGCGGCTGAGGCCGCCGGCTCCGGGCCCGGCCTGGCGCAGGCAAATCCGCGCTCTGGTCCGGCTAGGGCCGTGCTGCTGGCTCGATGCCGCGCCGAAACCCCGGCCGGTGCATGCTGGACGTGGCGTGCGAGGGAAGGGCGGCCGTGCGGGTACTGGTGATCGAGGACGACCGGGAGATGGCCGAGACGGTTGCCCGGGTCCGCGGCCTGGCGCGGGGCCCCGCCGTCAGGCGACGGGCGGTGGTATGCCGTCGGCGCTGGCGGCGAGCCGTGGATCCCATTCGCACACCGCGCACGCGTGACGGAACGCGGAGCGGGCGAACTCCAGCGCCACGGCCCGCGGATCCGCGCCGCCGCGGACATCGTCCCAGTCCAGGATGTACTCGCCGAGGGCGGCGTCCCAGCGCGCGCCCGGCGGCGACAGCGCAGCGCGGCCGAATCCGTCCGGCGCCGGGTGCGCGTAAGCGTAAAACGCCGCCGCCGGGCGGCGCGGGTCACCTGGCCACCAGCCGACGGCGACCTCCTGCGCGTCCATCGCGTTGCGCATGATGAAATCATCGGCGGGCGGATTGGCGGGCGCGCCGGAGAACAGGTTCACTGCCAGGTCAAAGGAGCCCCACCATGCGTTGACTGGCGTCGACCGCCCGCGGTAGGGCGCGCGGAACGCCGCGAGCACCAAAGCCGCCCTGGTCGCCGCGGCGAAGTAGTCAGCCACCTGGCCGCGGTCATACCGGGCGTGCTCGTAGTCCTCGTCAAGCGGCACGCTCCACGGCACCTCCTGCGGTGCCGGGTCGATCGCCGCGGCACCGCCGACACTGCGCACCGCCGCCAGTACCTCCCTGGTGACCTCAGCGACCGGCCGGTCGGGGGTGAGCGCGATCCGCTCGGCCCGGCCGCCGCTGTGCTCGACAACCGCCTCGTGGAATCGCAGGTCGAGCACGATGACCAGGCTGCCAGAGCCGTCTGGGGCAGGCAGCGGCGCCGTCTCCCAGCCCCGCGCGGTCAGCCGCAGCGCGGCGTGCTGCAACTGCGGCTCGGGCGGGGCCAGCCCGGCCGCCAGCTTGCCGAGCACCTGGGTGTGCGCGTGCAACGTATCGCAGGTCTCCGGCCACTGCTGATAGGAGACCGCTGGCCAGCCCTCGGACATGACCGCACGCTAGCCGGTGATCGCCAGCCGCTCAACCCGGATGGCTGGTATAGCAAGATGGGCGCATGCTTATCGTCCACGTTCATGTATGGGTCAGGCCGGAGCGGGTGGCGGATTTCCTGGCCGCGACGGTCGTCAACGCGCGGGCGTCGCTGGCCGAGCCCGGCGTGCTGCGTTTCGACGTCCTGCAGGATGATGCCGATCCGGCGCACGTGATCCTGGCCGAGGTCTACCGTGACGCGGACGCATCGGCGGCGCACAAGCAGACCCCGCACTACGGGACCTGGCGGGACGCGGTCGCTGAGATGATGGCGCAGCCGCGGGCGCCGGCCAAGTTCTCCGCCGTCTTCCCCGGCGAGCCAGGCGACTGGGCGACCTGATCGCGGTGGCCGGGATGTCGTTCGAGTTCGCCACGGCCGGGCGGCTCATCGTGGGGCCCGGCCGGGCCGCCGGGCTAGCGCCGGTGCTGGCCGGGCTCGGCACCCGGGCACTGGTGGTCACCGGGTCGCGGCCGGGCAGCCACGCCGGGCTGCTGGCCGGGCTGCAGCTGCCCGCCGCGGTGGTCACGGTGAGCGGCGAGCCGACGACCGAGTCGGCCAGGACGGCGGCAGCCACGGCCCGCGAGCACGGCGCCGACGTCGTTGCCGCGGTCGGCGGCGGCAGCGTGATCGACCTGGGCAAGGCCGTGGCCATGCTGCTGGGCAACGGCGGGGATCCGCTGGACTACCTGGAGGTGATCGGCGCCGGGCGGAAGATCACCAGGCCTGCCATCCCGCTGGTCGCCGTTCCGACCACGGCCGGCACCGGAGCAGAGGTGACCGCCAACGCCGTGCTCTCCTCGCCGGCTCACCGGGTCAAGGCCAGCATGCGCAGCCCCCTGATGATCCCGCGGGCCGCGATCGTCGACCCGCTGCTCACCGTCAGCTGCCCGCCGCCGGTCACCGCGGCCAGCGGGCTCGACGCGCTGACCCAGTGCCTGGAGCCGTTCGTCTCGGTCCGGGCGAACGCGCTGACCGACTGCCTGGCCGCGGCCGGGCTGCGGCACGCCGCCGCCGGGCTCCGGCGGGCGTATCACGACGGCACCGACATCGCCGCGCGCACCGACATGGCCCTGTGCAGCGTCCTGGGCGGGATGGCCCTGGCCAACGCGAAGCTCGGCGCGGTGCACGGGCTCGCCAGCGTCGTCGGCGCAACCGCCGGCATACCGCACGGCGCGGCCTGCGCCGCGCTGCTCGCGCCAGTTGCCGAGGCGAACGTCCGCGCCCTGCGATCCGCCCAGCCCGGCGGGCCCGCACTGTCCCGGTATGCCGAAGCAGCCCGGCTGCTCACCGGCGACCCCGGCGCCGACATCGAGGACGGCCTCGCCTGGATCGGCAGACCGTCACCCAGCTGCAGATACCCGGGCTGCGCGAATCCGGCCTGCGACCGGAGGACTACGCCGAAGTCACGGCCGGCGCGATGAAGGCAAGCAGCACCCAGGGCAATCCCGTCGTGCTCACCGAACACGACCTGCACGCGATCCTCGCCGAGGCAGCATGAGCCGGCTGGCGAGCCCGGCGCCGGGGAGCCGGCTGGCGAGCCCGGCGCCGGGGACCCGGCCAGGCGCTCTCGCTACGGCCAGAGCGGCCGCAGCTCGAACGTCCCGATCCTGGCCGTGGGGTGCCGCGACACGACCTCGATCGCCTCGTCCAGGTCCGCGCACTCGAGCACGTTAAGGCCGGCGATCTGCTCCTTGGTCTCCGCGAACGGGCCGTCGCCGACCAGCACCTCACCGCCGCGCACGCGCACCGTCGTGGCGTCGCTGACCGGCCGCAGGCGGGCCCCGTACAGCTTCACGCCGCGGGCTTCCATCTCGGCGTCCCAGGCCTGGATCTCCCGTGCCGCGGCCGATCCCTCGACGTCGGAGTCGTCGGCCGGGCTCAGCTCGGCGGTCTCATCGAGGCAGTGGAACAGCAGGTACCGCATGAATCCTCCATCCTCTCGGCCATCGCGCCCCAGCGGCCGGCCAGCCGGGACGCAGCCGCGGCGAGCAGGCCCGCCCGCTCGTCGGCGCGCCGGATCTCGGCGGCGCTCTTGACGCGCTCTGCCTGGTGTAGCCGGTAGGTGTCAATGGGCATCATGATCCGCTCCGGCCAGGCCGGCCGCACCTCGGCGGGTATCTCATGGATCCTCCTTCGGGAATCGCCGCCCGGATGTGCGCCTCAGGCTGACCGCGGGTCAGCCAGCGACTGCGGCGCGGGCCGGGAACCCGGATCGCGCCAGGCACGCGGCAAGCGCATGAACGCCGGCCGGTCCGGCCGGGAGCGGCGGGCCCGCCGGGAGCGGCGGGTCTCCCGCGCACGCCGCGCTGCAGCCGCCTGCGCCTGCAAATGCCTGCTCCGCTCGGCGGCGACACCCTGGATGATCACTGGATGCATGGCTTCCTCCTCGATAGCGGGCCATCGGCGGTCCCGTCCCGGGGACGGCCGCTTCGGGCCGGTCACATCACCACGACGAACGGGAAGGCCCGCGATGGACAGCTGGCCGTCCAGCGCGGGCCTTCCCGTTCGTCGTGGGGGTGACTGATGGAGGGGCAGCGGACGATGCCGGATGCGGGCGATGCTGTAACCATGGTTCCGGACACGAACGCGGCGGTCGCCGAGGCGTTCCAGCAGGAGTGGGGCCGGGTCGTCGCGACGCTGATCGGGGCGACCGGAGACTGGGACCTGGCCGAGGAATGCGCACAGGACGCGTTCGCGCAGGCGCTGAAGAGCTGGCCGCGCGACGGTGTGCCGCGCAGGCCGGGTGCCTGGCTGACCACGGTCGCGCGTAACCGGGCCACCGACCGGCTGCGCCGCGGCGCAGCCGAGACCGCCAAGCTCAGGCAGGCAGTCGTGCTGTCGCCTGCGGAAGACCCGGCGGCCGGCAGCGGGGACGACAGCGGCATCCCGGACGACCGGCTCCGGCTGATGTTCACGTGCTGCCATCCGGCGCTGCCGCTGGAGGCCCGAGTCGCCCTCACGCTGCGTACCCTCGCCGGGCTGACTACCGCCGAGATCGCCCGGGCGTTCCTGATCCCGGAGCCGTCGATGGCAAAGCGGCTGGTCCGGGCCAAGCACAAGATTCGCGACGCGGGCATCCCGTACCGGGTGCCGCCGGCGCAGCTGCTGCCGGAACGTACGGCAGGCGTGCTGGCCGTGCTGTATCTGCTGTTCAACGAAGGTTATGCCGCGACCGCCGGCGCCGACATCATCCGCCAGGCACTGTCCGGCGAGGCCATCCGCCTGGCCCGGGTGCTGGCCCGGCTGATGCCCGACGAGCCAGAGGCCATGGGCCTGCTGGCGCTGATGCTCTTTCACGACGCCCGCCGGGCCAGCCGCACCGACGACACGGGTGACCTGGTGACCCTGGAAGACCAGGACCGGGCCCGCTGGGACCGGCGGCAGATCGGCGAGGCGTCCGCCCTGCTCGATGCGGCCCTGCGGCGCGGCCGGCCAGGCGTCTATCAGCTGCAGGCGGCGATCGCCGCCTGCCACGCCACCGCCCCGGATGCGGCGGCCACCGACTGGACCCGGATCGCCCGGCTATACGGGCAGCTTGCGCAGCTGGCACCATCTCCGGTGGTGGAGCTGAACCGGGCGGTCGCGGTGGCGATGGCCGACGGCCCGGCCGCCGGGCTAGAACTCCTTGAAGCGCTCGAGGCATCCGGCGCCCTGGCCGGGCTATCACCTGCTTCCTGCCACCCGCGCCGACCTGCTCCGCCGGCTTGGCCGCCGCGCAGAAGCCGCCGCCAGCTATCGTCAGGCCCTCAGCCTGGCTGCAACCGACGCTGAGCGCCGGTATCTCCAGCGGAGGCTGGCTGAGACCCGAACGAGGTGAGACCCCGAACGAGGTGAGACCCGCTGGCCGGACTGACCGGGCACGGCGCGGACGTCCGCAGCACCCTCAGGCGTCCCCCGGACCCGGTGCCGTCGTCGCGGCACTGGTCTCCTCAGTGCGTTCAGGCAGCAGCAACAGCGCGCCGACCAGGAAGCACACCGCGCCGATCAGCGTACCCAGATTCGACCGCCCGGCGTTGCGCAGGTGGCCAGTCGCTGGGTCGATGTATCCAGCCACGGCAGAAGCGCCGAAGGCGACGGACCCGATCAGGTTCGCCAGCGTGATCCACCATGCCCACGACCTGGGCCGCCAGGCGGCCCAGCCGTGACAGACCTCGAACCAGGCCAGCGCGCTGGCCACCAGGAAGCAGACCGAGCCGACCGCATCAGGTCGCCACACGTGCTGATTCGCGGCCTGTGCGGTCAGGTCAACCCGCAAGGCGTTGCCGGTACTGACATTGAAGAACAGCGTCCCGGCAAGCTGCACCGCCGTCGCCCACCAGTCGATCCTGCGGGGCTGGAAGACGAAGAAGCGCCGCCGGCCGGCACCCGGCGGCTGGCGGCTGGCCGGCGGCAGGCGGCACCCGGCGGCTGGCGGCTGGCCGGCACCGGCGGGCCGGCGTCCACGGCCTCCCGGTAGGTCAGGAACCCAGCGGAGGTGAAGAACAGCGAGCCGACGAAGAAGGTCACTGCGTCCCACCGGGCCCCGGCCGCGGCGGCGTACCCGGGAAGCGCACCGAGCGCGAAGAGCAGCGACCCGACGGCGAACAGGATGGCGATCCACCATCCCCTGGCCGCTGGCGCCCACCACGTCGCGCCGACGGCCGGCCCGGCCCGCAGGTGCTTGCGGTGGCGGCGGGATTCCCAGCGGGCGACCGCGCCGTCCGGGCGCACGTGGTCGACGAAGGTCGCGAAGGGGCCGACGCCGCCCTCGCGGCCTGCTCGGTCCTGCGCTGACATCGGCGCGTCCTATCTGGTCGGTTCGGTCTTCCCGGGTAGCCTGGGCTGGCTCGGTGGGAAGCCAGTCTTCCGCACGGTCGACTCGGGCTGGCCTGCCCGCGCCAGAATGCCGATTTACCACGAAACTCACCCGGCGGGGGTGATGACCTCCCCGGTCATGGCCGCCAGTGTCGTGAGCAGATGCCGTCTCCCGCCGCAGAGCGGTGCCAGGTCGTGGCGGACCGGCAGCGGAGCGGCCCCGACCGAGGAGATGCCGGCCATGGCCTTGCACGAGCGTGACACCGTCCGCCAGCAGCTGGAAGACTCCGTGTTTGCCGGGCACGACCTGACCAGGACCGTGCCCAAATACCGGTTCCCCAGGGACGAAACGCAGCCGCGAGAAGCCTTCCAGGTGGTGTCGGACGAGGTGATGCTCGACGGCAATGCCCGCCAGAACCTGGCCACGTTCTGCCAGACGTGGGAGGAGCCGGAACTCCTCGAGCTGATGGCGCTCTCCGTTAACAAGAACATGATCGACAAGGACGAGTACCCGCAGACCGCCGAGATCGAAGCGCGCTGCGTGCACATGCTGGCCGACCTGTGGAATGCGCCGGGTGCGGCCAACACCGTGGGCGCCTCGGCCATCGGGTCCTCGGAGGCCTGCATGCTGGCGGGCATGGCGGCCAAGTGGCGGTGGCGGGCCAGGCGGCAAGCCGCCGGCAAGCCGACGGACAAGCCGAACATGGTCTGCGGCCCGGTGCAGGTGGTATGGCACAAGTTCGCCCGCTACTGGGACATCGAAATGCGCGAGGTGCCGATGTCCCATGGCAGCTATGCCATGACTCCAGCTTCGATGCTTGAGCGGGTGGACGAGAACACGATCATGGTCGTCCCCACCTTCGGCGTCACCTACACCGGCGCCTACGAGCAGGTGGAGGCTATGTCCAAGGCGCTCGACCGGTTGCAGGCCGATACCGGCCTTGACGTCGACATTCACGTTGACGGGGCAAGCGGCGCCTTCCTCGCCCCGTTCTGCGCGCCTGACGTGGTTTTCGACTTCCGCCTCCCGAGGGTTAAGTCGATCAGCGCCTCGGGGCACAAGTTCGGGCTGGCCCCGCTGGGGGTCGGCTGGGTGATCTGGCGAGACCGCCGGGAACTTCCTGATGACCTGGTGTTCCATGTCAACTACCTGGGCGGCGACATGCCGACCTTCCAGATCAACTTCTCCCGGCCGGCCGGGCAGATCATCGCGCAGTACTACAACTTCCTGCGGCTGGGCCATGAGGGGTACAAGCGCATCCACTACGCGTCCTATGAGATCGGCCGGTACCTCGCCACCGAGATTGTCAAGCTCGGGCCCTTCGAGCTCCTCTGCGACAGCAACCCCGCCACCGGGATCCCGACAGTCACCTGGCGGATCCGGCAAGGCGAGGACCCGGGTTACACCCTGTACGACCTGGCCGACCGGCTGCGTACCCAGGGCTGGCAGGTGCCTGCGTACACCCTCACCGGGACGGCAGCCGACATCCCGGTGCAGCGCGTCCTGGTCCGCCTGGGCGTAAGCAGGGACCTGGCCTCGCTGCTGCTTGACGACCTCCGGGATGCCGTGGCCCACTTCGGCAAGCATCCGGTCACCGTGTCCATGACCAAGGAGGAATCGGGCGGGTTCAGCCACCTGTAAGCCTTTGCCCCCGGCCACCGCCGGTAACGCGCGATCAGAGCAGCTCTAGCTGTCGCGCACGGCGCACCGCCTCACCGCGGTGAGCCGCTGCCAGCTTGCGGTAGATGCTCTTGAGGTGAGTCTTGACGGTGTTTACCGAGATGTACATCTCGGTGGCTACCTCAGCGGTGCTCAGCATCGCCGATACGTGCCTGAGCACTTCACGCTCGCGCTCGCTGAGCCGCTCGACGATCAGCGGCGCGGCTTTCCCGGTGCCGGGCGGCCGGGCCGGTGTCCAGTCTGGGCTGACCAGGTCGGGCTCGAGCAGGTGCCGGTAGGCATGGGCCAGGTCGGGGTCGCGCTGCAGCACCGGCCGGATCCAGGCCCGCTCCATGGCGAACGGCAGCCGGAGCTGCTCGGGCTCACCAAGCAGCAGCGCTTTCTTGAGCGCCCGGCGGCCGCGTGCGCGGTCACCGCTGCCGTAACTGAGCCGTGCATCGATCAGCCAGCCCTCCAGGCGGACGCTGTCGGGGGCCTCGCCGCCTGCCGCTGCGCCGGTCAGCGCGCGCCTGGCTGCCTGCGGGTCGCCGGCCGCCAGCCACGCATGCGCCAGCGCGAAAGTCGCGTCGGGCCAGGGCCCGCGCCGGGCGCGGCCGGCCAGCTCGGCCGCTGACTTGATGTCCGACGTCGCCGCGCAAGCCCGCGATTCGAGCAGGGTAAGCCGGTGTCCGAGCCAGCCGGGCGGCGACCAGCCCGCCCGAGCGCGGCCGGCCAGCTCCGCCACGGCCCACGCCCGGCCTTCGGCCAGGCAGCCGCGGGCCGCGACCAGGCAGGCCGCGGCGCCGGTCAGCCTATCGGGACGAGCCCGCATGGCGGAGTCCGCTCGCTTCAGCAGGCCGCGCGCGCGCGACAGCTCGTTGCGCTCCAGATGCACGCACGCCATGGCCAGCTCCGCAGCGGCGTTCGCCGGCCCTGCTGAATGGTCAGCGTCGTTCGTCGGCCTGGCCGCGGCGGCTAGCTCGGCCGCGTGGCCCAGCCGCCCGAGCAGGGCCTCCATGAGCGCGAACTGCCCGAGGCAGTCGGCCCGCTCGTACTCGCTGTCCGGGGCGCGGGCGGCACGGACGCCGGTGTCGAGTGCGGCGGCCGCCGCATCGAAGTGGCCCAGCCAGAATTCCACCGTGCCGCGCCCGGACAGCACCTGCGCGCGCATCCCGGGATGCCGTGCGAGCAGCCCCGCGGGGATCGCGCCGAGCAGGACCTCCGCCCTGGCGGCCGCGGCGGCCGCAGCATCGAGATCCCCGGTACGCCGGGACAGGGCAAGCCGGATGAGCGCGGCGGCGAGCCGGGACGGAATCTCGGCCTCGGCGGGAAGACGCTCGAGCATGCCTTCCGCGATATCCAGGGAGGCTCCGGTCGGGTCGTCCTGGGCCAGGGACAGCTCGATCGCGGCCTCGACGAGCAGCGGCTGCGGCTCCGTCCAGGCCTGGCCACGCGGCATGCACCGGAATCCGTCGGCGAGCGGCTCGTTGCCCCGCGGTTCGATGAGCTGATCCACGGCAAGCTCATCGAGCACAGTCCGGGCCGCGAGCTGCCAGTCGTCCGCGTCCGCCGCATGCCGGACCGCCGCGGTGAGATACCCGCACCGCCGGTACCACTGGACAGCTCGCCGGTGCAGGTCAGGCACCAGCTCGGGATAGTCGCGGCGCAGCTTCAGCCGCAGCACCGCCGCGAACAGCGAATGGTAGCGGTACCAGCCGCCGCCGTCCGGCCGGACGAATGCGTTCGCCCGCGCCAGGGCAGGGAGGATGGCTTCGTCCGGCCCGTCGTCGGTCAGCTCGCCGGCAATGCCGGCGCTGACCCGGTCGAGGATGCTCGTTCTCAGCAGGAAGTCCCGGATGTGAGCGGGCTGGGCGTTGAGTACCTCCTGCACCAGGTATCCGGCCACGGCGCTGTCCTCCGCGGCCAGCTCCTTCACGAATTGCCCGGGGTCGGGGTGCCCGTCCATGGAGATCGCGGCCAGCCGCATGCCCGCGGCCCAGCCCTCGGTACGGCTGGCGAGGCACTCCAGCGACTCGGCCGGCAGCGTGATGCCGTGCTGCGCCATGAGCAGGCCAGATTCCGCGATGGTGAAAGCGAGGTCGCCGGCCCGGATCTCGGTCAGCTCCCCGGTGAGCCGGTACCGGTGCAGCGGCAGGAGCGGGTCCATCCGCGAGGAGACCACCAGGCGCAGGCCCGGTGCTGCGTTCTTCAGCACGTAGGCCAGCCCATCCAGTGTCCTGGGCTCGGTCAGCAGGTGCAGGTCGTCGAGAACCAGTGCAACCGGCGGATCCTGCGCGGCCAGCACCGACGCGATCCTGAGCAGGAACTCATGGTCGACGGCGTATCCGCGCGTCGTGGCAGGCAGGCTCCGCGGAACGGTCAGGCCGGCTTGCCGCAGCGCTGCCACCACATAGGACCAGAAGACCCGCGGCCGGTTGTCGTAGTCGTCGAGAGTGACCCAGGCGACGGGACCCTGCCTGGCAGCTGCCCACAACGCCAGGGCCATCGTCTTGCCCGCGCCAGGGGGACCCGTGACCGCGGTGAGCCTGGCCGGCCCGGCCAGGCCGACAAGCCCGTCGATGCGCGGGCGCGGGACTGCCCAGCCGGGCAGGCCAGGCACGACTATCTTGGACGTCAGGACCGGATCGTCGACGCTGGTCGCCTGGGACCTGGAGTGGGCAGGCTCCCTTCTTGCCACAGAGGTCACCATCGGTACCTGCGCTCCCCCTCCGGGGCGGCTGACGGTCGCTCACCATCCGGGTCGCATTGCGCGGCCGGCTGGCCGCTATCACCAGCCGCGCAAAGGGCTGCGTTGCCCTACTAGTCAGGCAACCCCCGCGGAGCTAGCTGCGCATCAGACGATTGGTATGAAATCCGGGATTCTCGGCGGACCGGCTCGTCCGCAGGCCTAGATCGTTGACCGGGAATTCGGCGCAGGTCATCCCGGGCGGGACACGCCGTTGCTGATCCGTGACTGACAGGCGAAGAGTGTCCAAGATCGGCGTGTCTACACACGTCTGACCTTGGGAAGTCATCGTGATCGCCGATCTGGACACTCTTCTGACCGCACTCTACGTCGAGCTGACCGACCGCATCATCCCCTCGCGGGGACTGGCCCGGTCCGGGCCGGGCAAGCCGCCGGAGGTGACGGACGCCGAGCTGGTGTGCCTGGCGGTCGCGCAGGTGCTGCTGCGCTTTGACGACGAGCGGCACTGGCTGCGCGCCGCGGCCAGGCAGGTCGGTCACCTGTTCCCCCGGCTGCTGCGGCAAAGCGAGTACAACCAGCGGCTGAAGAGCGCGGCGCCGCTGATGGAGGCGGCTCTGCGGTGGCTGGCGGAGGCGACGCCGGGCAGCGCGGAGATGCTGCGGCTGATGGACGCCACGCCCGTCCCGTGCGGCCAGTCCGCGATCACGGCGAAGCGCTCTGGCCTGTATGGCCACGCGGGCTATGGCTACTGCCCGAGCCACTCGCGCTGGTACTGGGGCAGCAAGCTTCTGCTCATCGTCACCTGCGACGGGACCGTCACCGGCTTCGGCCTGGCCAATCCGAAGCTCTTCGGTGAGCGCGAGCAGGCCCGGCAGATGCTCTGGCGCCAGCCGGCTAACCGGCCGCGGCCGGGCACCGCCATCGTCACGGACAAGGGCCTGTCCGGCGAGGACACCGAGGCGTTCTTCGCCGGCCCGGGCCTGCGCCTGGCCCTGATCCGCCCGGCCCGCAAAGACGAGAAGGCGCCCCGGTACTTCCCGAACTGGCTGCGCCAGCGGGTAGAGGCCATCATCTGGACCCTGAAGAACCAGCTCGGCCTCGAACGACACGGCGGCCGCGTCCCCGCCGGCCTGTGGGCCCGGGTTATCCAGCGGCTGCTGGCGCTCAACGCCTGCATCTGGCACAACTGGATGATCGGCGTTCCGGTCAAGCGATCCCTGATCGCCTACGATCACTGACCTGCCCATATTTCCCGGTCAACGATCTAGCGGGCGTCCAGGCCCAGGTCGTGGGCGCGGGCGACGGCGTCGCTACGCGACGAGACCCCGAGCTTCCGGTAAACGGAGTACGCCTGCGTCCTGACCGTGTGCGAGGACACGTACAGCCGCTCGCCGATCTCACGGAAAGTCAGGTGCGTGGACAGCAGCGGCAGCAGCCGCAACTCGGCGGCCGTGAGCGACGACGCGCCGGCCGCTACTGACTTGATCCTGGTCAGCTTGGACTGTAGCTGGTCGGCCATTGCCGGAAGAACGCCGAGGTCAGGCCGCTGTTGGAGAATGTCATGGACTTGCCTGAGAACCGCTCCGGCGCCACCAGGGTCAGCGAGCGCGATGTAGCAGCGCGCCATCTCCAGGAGTGCCTGCACCGACACGACCGGGAGGGCATAGGTGAGCAGCGGGCGCAGCCGGGCGGCCCGCCCGAGGCAATACCGTGCCTGCGCGATGTCCCCGTCGTGCCAGGCGGCCCGGGCCGCCCATGCGTAGACGAGGGCACTGGTCCAGTAGTCCTCGAAATGCCCGCCCTCCACCACCGCGAGCGCACCCTCCGCGAGCGTCGTGACCTCCGGCCAGTGCGCGCGGCCGGCGGCCACGATGCAGCGCTCGGCGAGGATGAGGGCGGTCAGCGGCAAGGCGCCGGCGCTGGCCGCGACGTCAAAGGAGTGGGCGAGGATCGGGTCGGCCCGGTCCGCGTCGCCCTGCAGCAAATACGAGATGGCTTCGGTGTACAGCATCGTCGCCCGGTACGGACTCGCCGGGCTCAGCCCGTCCCAGGCGATCTTCGCGTCGCGCCGCATCTCGTCGACGCCGTCGCGACACAGGATCGCGCGCAGATACGCCAGCGTGCTCTCCATCGAGCTGCCGTCCGGCAGGGTTCCCGCAACGGATGCCCGTTCTGCGGCGGTTGCCCAGCGCTCGGCCTCGCTCGGCTGGCCGAGGAGCGCGAAGATCAACGAGCCGTGCACGGCAATCGCGCCGTAGTGCTCGGCCGAGGTGAAATCCCTCAGCCACCCCATCCAGCGCAGCACTGTCTCGACGCGGCCGCCGGCCCATACCGGCTGTTGCCGCTCAAGTACCAGGCTGGCCACTCGGTCGTAGTCTCCCGCCGCCTGGGCATGCTCGATCGCGGCCTCCGGCATGGCGTTCGCCTCGTACCACACCGCCGCCCGGAAGTGCAGATCCCGGACCAGATCGGGCTCCCGCCGCCGCAGCTCCGCCTGCAGCAGCTCCCGGAGCAGATGGTGGTAGCGATACCACTCACGGCGACGGTCGAGCGGGACCACGAGCAGGTTCCTGGCCTCCAGCTCCTCGAGGACACGGCCCGATCCCCGGGCACCCAGGATCGCGTCGCAGAGCTGGCCGCACATCCGGTTGAGGACCGACGTCCGGGTCAGGAACGACAGTTCGGTGCCAGAAACGCGGTCAAGGAGCTCGGACCGCAAGTAGTCGCCGATGAAGCGATCGCGGCCGGTGAAGGTGGAGCCGACTTCGCTGAGCCTCGTGCCCGCCTTGACGGCCAGCGCGGCGATGTACAGGCCGGCCGGCCATCCTTCAGTCCGCTGGACGAGTTCATCGATGCCCGCACCGGGATCTACGCCCGCGCCCTCCAGCAGCCAGCACGCTTCCTGCGGGCCCATCGCCAGATCTTCGGCGCCGACCTCGGCGATCCCGCCTTGGGCGCGCAGCCGCGCCAACGGCAGCGGCACATCGGTTCGAGAGGCCAGCGCGAGCTGCCATCCGTGCGGAAGGCGCAGGGCGAACTCGGCGATCGTGTTCAGGCACCTCTTGTTGGTAATCGCCTCGGTGTGGTCGAGCACCAGGGTGACCGGCGGGTGCATCGAGGCGATCGCGGACACGAAGCTGGGAACGACGGTGATGCCCGCTCCCGAGGAGGCGAGCGCCCGGAATACCATCGGGTCGACGGCCTCGATCCGGTCCAGGGCAACCGCGAGGGCGCTCAGCAGCACGACGGGGTCGTTGTCGCCGTCGTCGCAGGAGACCCACGCCACACGCGGCCGGACCCGCTCGGCCCACTGCGCCAGGAGCGTCGTCTTGCCGTAGCCGGGTGGCGCGACCACGGCGATGACCGGCGTTCGCGCGGCGAGCAGCCGGTCGACCAGGGCCGTCCTGATCACGATCCCCGGCCGGGCCGCGGGCGGGCGGAACTTCGACTCCAGGAGATCGAAGGCGGGCCTGGGCCGGGTTCCGGTATCTCCGGCAGGAACCACCGGCGGCGCGTCGGCAACCTCCGGTTCCACCCTCCAGAACGTACTCCCCCGATCAAAGACCGCATCAACGAGGACTCGCATCACCTCCGACGGCCCTGGCGAGAATCTACCCGGTGGCCCGGGACCGGCCGCAGCGGCTCCGCTTGCGGCGATAAGCATCCCGGCTGCGGCCAGGGACGGAGTCCGGCGAGCGGCCACGGTGCGGCGGCGAGATGACGCCGGATCTGCGAGAGTTGCATCATGGCCAGGGCAGCGGAACGGCAGTTGCTGTTGCTGCGGCACGCCAAGTCCGCCTGGCCCGATGTCGCCGACCATGAGCGCCCGCTGGCGCGCCGCGGCCGCCGTGATGCCCCGGCCGCCGGACGGTGGCTGCGAACGACAGGCCGGGTGCCCGACCGCGTCGTCTGCTCGACGGCCAGGCGCGCCCGGCAGACCTGGCGGCTGGCTGCGGCGGAGCTAGCCGCCGCTCCCGCGGTCAGCTTTGACCAGCGGGTGTACGGGGCGGTGCCTGCCGAGCTCCTGGAACTAGCCCGCGAGACTGCGCCGGGAATACGCAGGCTGCTGATCGTCGGGCACGACCCGGCCATGCAGGAACTGACGCTCGCGCTGGCCGGTGCCCGGGCCGGCGACGCGGGTGCGCTCGATCGGGTCCGGGTCAAGTTCCCGACCGCCGCGATCGCGGTACTCGAGTTCACCGGAACCTGGCGGCAACTCGAGCCAGCACGGGCCCGGCTGAGCGCTTTCGTGATCCCGAGGGACCTTCGCGCCGACGCCCCCGGAAGTGCCAGGGACAGCTGATCAAGCCAGGCTGCTGGCCGGACACGACCCGGTGAAAGCTTCAGCCGGCGGTCAGGTTACCTGCTGGTAATGTCCAGCGGGCAGTCAGGTATATCGGCAATGCTCGAGGTAGCTCATCCCGGTGACGTGTGTCTCAGGCCGGCCGGGATGCGCCCCCGAGCGCGCCCCGCCGGGCTAGGCCCTCCTCCAGGCATCCTGGCCCGGCGGGGCGCCACCAGCGATTCCGGCAGCTGGCCGTGGCGCGAGAAGGCCCTGGAGCCCGGCAGGCCGATGACGGCGGGCTGCGGCCAGTAAACTGACCAGCACCGGCACTGGGCTGGGCGCCTGAGAGGCGGACGTATGAGACTTGCATACCGGCCAGGCATTCGCAGCTGGCTGCTCTTCCGGCCGCCGTCCTGGTTCTGTCCGGGCTTGCCGCGGGATGCGGCGGTAGCAGTAGCAGCAGCAGCAGCAGCAAGCCCGCCTACTGCACTGCCGCCAGCCAGCTCAAGAACTCGGTCCACAATCTCGGCAACATCAACGTCACCAAGAACGGCCTCGGCTCGGTGAAGACCGCGGTCAGCAAAATCCAGGCTGACGCGAGAACGTTCGAAAGCGAAGCGAAGTCTGCCTATCCGTCGCAGACCACGGCGCTGCGCAACTCGCTGTCCGGCGTGCAGGCCGCGATCAAGTCCGCGCTGGGCCAGCCTTCCCTGACCACGGTCGCGGCCGTCGTGTCATCGATCACGCAAGTGAAGACCTCGGCAAGCAACCTGCAGAAGGCCGCGTCAGGAAAATGCCAGTGACAAGCACCAGCGGATGAACCGCCGGAGCTGCCGCTAGCACGACCGCGCGGGTCTCCGGGCGCTCGCCGGCGCCAGCCGGGCGGCTGCGAGCCGAGCTACCCGGGCCAGGCCCCGGTCACAGCGAAAGCATCCCGCTGACGAGGGCCCGCCAGGTCAGCGGACCGACGATCCCGTCGACGGCGATCCCGACGGCCTGCTGGAAGCCACGCACCGCCGCCGCGGTCTTTGGCCCGAAGATTCCGTCCACCTGCAGACCGCTGCCCGGGTCGCCGGACAGGTCACGGAACCGGAACTCCTCCTGGACTCCGCGCACGGCATCACCAGTACTGCCCTCAGAGACCTCGATGATCAGGGCGCTCCAGGTGTCAGGGCCGACGATGCCATCGACGCTCAGGTGCTTGCCCCGCTGGAAGGCCCGCACCGCAGCATCCGTCTTCGCCCCGAAGATTCCGTCCACCGTTACCGGATGCCCGCGCGCACCGAGCAGGTACTGCAGGGTCTTGACCGGGTGATTCTGGCTGCCTTCCTGCACCAGCGGCCACGGCTGGACCGGGTCACTCATCACTGTTCTCCCTCGTCAGGCCCGTGCCTCGCCGAAACGGCGAGCTTTCTCCCGGTCGGGACGTGCCCACGGTCGCCCGTGGATATGCGCGCCCGGCACGAGAAACGGGGCCGAACGGATGATCCGTCCCGGTTAGCGGCTGCGGAGGCGATGGCTGGCTTTGTCCCGGCCAGCGGCGCGGCGTGCGGTTCTGGCCGCCTTGTTATGTTTGCCTGGCCCGGGCAGCGTTCGTGTCAGCTGCCGAGCCGGAAGGATGCTGCGATGTCAGAAGAGCGGATGGCCGAGCTGGTGCAAGGCGCTCTGAATGAGCGCGGGATCAAGGACGAGGTGCTCGCGGCCGGCCAGTTCAATCCCCGCGGCCACACCGGCGGCATGTTCGCCGGCGGCCTCACCGGCGGCGAGGCCGGCGGCTTGCTCGGCGAGGCGGGCGAGATCGCAGGCGTGGGGGCGGGGTCGGTTGCGGGAATGCATGCTGCGGATGCGCTCTCCGGGCTGCCCGCCAGGATGCTCGTCGGCGTCTCCGCCACGATGGTGTACGGCTTCGCCGCGCCCACCAGGCACAGCGAGCCGACGGCACTTGTCTTCCAGGTTCCGCGCGCGAGCCTGACCGCTAAGGTTCACCAGCGGGTGAACGTCCGGGTGCTTGAGCTGATCGATAACGCCAGTGACTCACGTATCGAGCTTGAGGGCAGCCGGCTGCCGGTGACGCACACCAAGGACGTGATCGACGCGCTCGGCGGCTGATTTCGTCAGCACGAGCCTGGCGTCCCTGCCAGCACGGCCACAAGCACGACAAGGACGGCGATCGCGGCCAGGCGGCGGGGCCACCGGCCGCGTTCGCGATCCCCGCCATGGCTGAGGACGTCATCCATGACCCGATGCTGACGCACTCGGGCCGGATAGAACAGCGCGTGAACTTCAGCGGCGAGCAGCCGGCCACGGACCGCCGGCCGGCCGCCGGGCCGGATGGCCGGGCTCGGTTTTGCAGGCGCCGGCCCGCAATGCGCAGTAAAGCTCTATTACCCGGCCGGTGATGCTGCACCATTGTGGCCAGATTCGCTTGCATGCTGGGGCCTGGCGGAGAAGGGCCGCGGCGCGCATCACCCTGAGAGGCTGCAATGGCCCGGTCCGCTCCCACAGCCAGGAGTCCAGTCAGGCGGGCCGTCATCGCGGTCCTGCTGCTAGCCGCGATTGGCGGCACCTTGTGGGTGCCTATCTACGCGCGCTTCACGCCGAAGCTCGGTGATTTCCCCTTCTTCTACTGGTATCAGCTGGTCTTGGTGCCCGTAGTAGCAATCCTGTGCTGGTTCTGCTCGGTGCTGCTGCGAGCCAGGCCGACTCCGGCTGCCCGGCACCGGAATGGCGGGGGGTTGCGGAAGTGAGTCACGTCAATGCGGTCGCGCTCGCCATCCTCGTCGTCTCGTTCCTGTTCGTGACCATGATCGGCTTCGCCGCAGCCAGATGGCGCCCGGCGGAGGATCCGATGCACCTGAATGAGTGGGGTCTCGGCGGTCGCGGGTTCGGAACCTTCGTCAGCTGGTTCCTGCTAGGCGGCGATCTGTATACCGCATATACGTTCATCGCCGTGCCGGCCCTGGTATACGCCGTCGGCGCCGCGGGATTCTACGCGCTGTCGTACACGATCGTGGTCTGGCCGATCGTGTTCATCTTCGCCCCGCGGCTGTGGTCGGCCGCCCGTGCGCACGGCTACGTCACCCCCGCCGAGTTCGCCAGGGGCAGGTACGGCTCGCAAGGCCTCGGGCTGGCCGTGGCATTGACCGGGATCCTGGCCACGATGCCCTACATCGCGCTGCAGCTAGTCGGCATTGAGTCCGTGCTGACCGTGATGGGGGTAGGCACTTCAGGCAACGCGTTCGGCCGGGACCTGCCGCTGATCATCGCGTTCATTATCCTTGCTGCCTATACCTACCTTGCCGGACTGCGTGCCCCGGCACTGATCGCTTTCGTCAAGGACGCTCTCATCTACGTGACGGTCATTGTCGCGATTATCTATATCCCGGGCAGGCTCGGCGGCTGGGGGCATATCTTCGGCGCTGCGTCGGCGCACCTGAAGACGGTGAACCCGGCGACCGGCAAGCCGTTTGGCAGCCTCGTTGTGGCACCGGCCGGGGAATGGGCCTACGCCACGCTGGCACTCGGCTCCGCGCTGGCGCTGTTCATGTACCCGCACGCTGCCACCGGGGTATTCGCGGCCAGGCAGCGCGACGTGATCAGGCGCAACGTCGCCATGCTGCCCGCCTACTCGCTGGTGCTCGGCCTGATCGCGCTGTTCGGCTACATGGCGCGGGCGACGCCCGCCGTGAACGCCGGCGTCAAGGCAGCAGGCGGCAACTCCCAGCTGTCCGTGCCGCTGCTGTTCGAGCATATGTTCCCCAGCTGGTTCGCGGGGATCGGCTACTCGGCGATCGTCATCGGCGCGCTCGTGCCCGCGGCCATCATGTCGATTGCCGCCGCGAACCTGTTTACCCGCAGCATTTACAACGAGTTCTTCAATCCCAATGCCACCCCGGCCCAGGAGACGCGGGTGGCGCGGCTGGCCTCGCTCCTCATGAAGGTCGGCGCGCTGGGCTTCGCGCTCGAGCTGAATAAGACGTTCTCGATCAACCTGCAGCTGCTCGGCGGGATCTGGATCCTGCAGACCTTCCCGGCGATCGTGATCGGCTTGTACACGCAATGGTTCCATCGCTTTGCACTGATTACTGGCTGGGCGTCGGGGATGGCGTACGGCACGATCCAGGCCTACCGGACGCCAGGGAACGGCCAGGCCCATTTCGGCGCCTCCACCGCTCCGGTGTTCGGGCACATCACCTACATCGCGATCGCTGCTCTCGCCGTCAACCTGATAGTGGCAGTCGTGCTCACCCCCATCTGCCGCGCGATCCGGCTGCCGAACGGCTACGACGAAACCCGGTCAGCCAGCTACTCCGCGGATCCCGTAGCAGGGCCCGCCGCCACCGCGGGAACCAGGGGCGCCTGACCGGCTGCCCGCCGGCCAGACGCCTAACCTGCCTGAATTGCGGCGGGCGGCAGCAAACGGAACGTCCAGCGCAGCGCGGCGTCCAGCACAGTGCGAACACGAGTGCTTACGTCCTGCTGCTGGGTGCCATTCGCCTCTGCCGCTGAGACCGCGTGCGGCACACCTTGAAAGAAAGCCTTCGCACGGAGAGGAGGCGATCAAGATGCGTACCCGACATCATCTGCACGGTCATCACGTCGCTGCTCACCTCCGGGAGTTGCTTCACCGCTGCAATCCGTACGCCTAGCCCTGATCAATCATGGGACCCTGGCCGCCGATCCGGGACGCAGGAGCCGGCCCGTAGTCGCGATGGGGCGTCGTGGCCTGGGACTGGACACTGCCCGCGCCCGGCGTCACTGTGGACTGCATGGGGGTTTACCCAGTTAGCCGTCCCGATCGTCCTGTTTGGTGCGGCCTGGGCGGTACCTGGCCGGGCAGTCACAGCGAGGGACGCGGCCGCAGGCGATCTTCACCCGGCCAGCATGGAGCGAGCGCCCCGGCCGCTGCGAGATGGCGGGCGCCGGTAGCTGGACGCGGGGATCCGCGATGACAGCGGCTGAGTCCGGAAATGTGCCCGGGCGTCCCGTTCGCGTGACCGACGCCCTGGCGTCACGCGATGCCATTGTCCGGGCTCCGGCTGCCCGGGATGCCGACGGTGCGGTGGCCGCGCTGTACGCCGTGCATTACCGGTCTTTGGTGCAGCTTGCGGCGTTGCTGGTACGTGATCTGGCGACGGCGGAGGAAGTGGTGCAGGAGTCGTTCATCGCGATGCACGGCGGCTGGCGCCGGCTCAGGGACAGCGATAAAGCAGTGTCGTATCTGCGCCAGTCGGTGCTGAACCGGTCCCGTTCCGTGCTGCCGCACCACGTGGTAACCGACCGGAGCGCGCAGGTTCCCCTGTCCGCCAGGCCGGGCACCGGGCGGGATGAGATTGCGCTGATGCCGCCGTACGCGGTAGTTGCAGCGCTCCGTACGCTGCCGGCGCGGCAGCGTGAGGCGCTGGTGCTGCGGTATTACGGGGGGTTGTCGGAGGCTCAGATCGCTTCGGCGATGGGGATCAGCAAGGGCGCGGTGAAGAGCCATACCGCGCGGGGGATGTCGTCGTTGCGTGTGGTGCTGGAGCGCGAGGCGTGAGCCAGCGTGACCGTGATTATGAGGAGGTCTTGCGCCGTGCGCTGCGCGCGGCGGCGGACTCGGTGGAGCCGTCCGGTGATGGCCTGGAGCGGATCCGGGCCCGGGTGAGCCGGGCGCCGCGGCCGGCCGGGGTGGCGTGGCTGGCGGCCGGGTGCTCGGCGGCGGCCCGGCGCGCGGCGGGCGGGGTGGCGTCCGCCGCGGGCTGGCTCGCCGCGGTGCTGCGGGCCGGCTTCGGGCGTCCCGGGGCGGCCGGGCCCGGGCCCCTGCGGGCTGGCTTCGGGCGTCCCGGGGGGGCCGGGCCCGGGCCGCCGGGCGGGCCGCGGCTGGCGTGGCTGCGCGCGGCCGCCGTGCTGGCCGTCGCCGTGTTCGCGGTGGCCGCGGGCGGGCTCGCGCTGACTCCGCTGCCCCGGCAGGCGTTCGCGCAGACGGCCGCGCTGCTGCGGTCCTGGGAAGGCGGGTCCGCGGGCACCACGGCCGCGGGCAGCGGCCACGGCGCCGGCGCCCGGCCCGGCGGGCCAGCCGCGCCCGGCACGCCCGCTCACCAGCACCCGGCAGCGCCGCCTTGCCCCGCCGGACCGCCCGCAGCCACCAGCCCCCCGGCAACCCCCGCCGCCGGCCCGGCCCCGGCCACCTGCCCGAGCCAGGCCCCCAGCCCGGCCCAAAGCCAGGCCCAGAGCCAGCACCCGAACCCAGTCGTCTGCCCGAGTGCCACCGCCAGCCCGAGCCCGGCGGACCGCCCAAGCCCATCCGCCAGCCCGAGCCCGGCCGGCATCGCGAGCGCGACCGCTTGCCCGACTCCGACCGGCAGCCCGGCCCCGGCCGGCAGCCCGACGCCCACTGCCAGCCCGACGCCCACTGCCAGCCCGACCCCCACCGGCAGCCCGACCCCGACCAGCAGCCCGACCCCCACCAGCAGCCCGACCCCCACCAGCAGCCCGACCCCGGCCGGCAGCCCGACCCCGGCCGGCAGCCCCACCCCGGCCGGCAGCCCCACCCCGGCCGGCAGCCCCACCCCGGCTGGCAGCCCGAGTTCCCCCGGCAGCCCGCACCGAACGTGACCCGGCAAGCCCGGTTCGGAAGCTCGCCCCGCCTGGTTCCGGCGATCGAAGCGTGCAGCGCGTCCTTAACCGGGCTTGGCGATATCGCGCATGCTCGTCATCCTGTGATAGAGGAGATCGCCGGATGCTGCCGATTAACGCGACGCCAGGGATGATGCGCAGCGACATCGCGATCGCAGTCGGGCCGGCCGGAAGCTGGCTTCTCGCGGCCAGGGGCACCGCGCCCGGGCTCGCCGGCAGCCGCGCCCTGGGTATCGCCACGCTCGTCAGCTGGCTGATCACGGAGGGCCTTGGCGCCTATATGCTCGGCAGCTGGATCGCCGCCAACGGCCCGCGCCAGCAACGTGGCCGGCCCGGCGGGTTGCCCGGTCCGGTGATCTTCGGGCACGCGGGCCTGGCCTTTACCGGGTTCGCCGGGTGGGTCAGCTACTTGCTGACCGGCTCACCCGTGCTGGCCTGGCTGGCTGTCGGCTTCCTGGCTCCCGCGGTCGGGCTCGGCATCTCCACGGTTACCGTATGGACCCCCTACCCTGCTCACCCCGGCGCAGCCGGAGCGGAGACACCCGCTGATCCTGGCCGCAACGGTCCCGATGGCCAGGGCCCGGGCGGGGAAGAACCCGGCCAGGACGCAGCAGGCGACGGCCCGGGCGATCACCGCACCGGCGCCACCGTCTCACCAGCTGAGCACCGGCGCAGCAACGATGCGCCGGCTGACCTGCTGACCGACGAGATGCTCGCCCGCGCGCTCTCCGACGAGGCTCTCACCAGCAGGCTCATCGACGATCTGCTGGCTGAAATGCGCGCCTCCCCGCCGCCGACCCGAAAGCAACGATGGCACCTGGCGCCGCTCATCCCGGCCGCACACGGCCTGGCCGCCGTAGCCACGATCGCGCTCGCGGTGCTCGCCGCCGTGGCCGCGACATGACAAGGCCCCAGCCTGCCACCAGCGCCCAGGCTCTGGACCCGGCCTGGCCCGCCGCGAGCGCCTCGAGCCGCTGAGCGATCTGATCCGTCGACAGCCGCGCCAGTAACCGCTTCCTGATCCTTGGCCTGCAGCACGCCGAGCCTGAGCTCACCGAGCGTGACCGCCCATTCATAGCTGGCGAACCAGCCGACATCGAAACGGCGGCCTCCAGGCCGGCCAGAACGGGGCTGCCTGCCAGCGCCGGGGACTTCGTCACGTGCTGACTCCGGGCCCGTGGCGGCCGCATTCTGGGTAACCATCGCCCCTCTCCCGGTTGACAGACCTGATAACACGTACTTATCATATTGATATCTATTTTTGACAAGGGGCCGCGCCGAGGCGCGCATGCCGCGCCCGGTGGCCCGGGACGAGGCGGACGTATGGGCGGCGACGGAGCACTCGATCTGACCGGCCTGCGCCGGTGCGGTGACGGGGCTGGGCGGCAGGCTTGCGGCCGCCCGGCGGCGATAGAAGTCAGGCACCTGACCAAGAATTTCGGCGGCCGGACAGCCGTCGCGGATGTGTCGTTCAGCGTCGCAAGCGGCGAGGTGTTCGGGTTCCTTGGGCCCAACGGGGCGGGCAAGACGACGACCGTGCGGATGCTGGGCACGCTGATCGCGCCGACATCCGGGTCAGCGGTGATCGTCGGCGTCCCGCTCACTCCGGCCGGCGGGCCAGAGATCCGCCAGCGCATCTCGATCATGCCGGAGGCTCCGGGCCTGTACCGGCGGCTGACAGTGACCGAGAACCTGGAATTCTTCGCGCGGCTGCACGGCCTGCCGGACCGGGCGGCGCGGATCAAGGAGGCTCTGGCGGCAGTCAACCTCAGTGACCGCGCGAATGACAGCTGCGGGAGCCTGTCCAAGGGCCTGCGGCAGCGGGTCGCCCTGGCCAGGACGCTGCTCAACGATCCGGCGGTCATGTTCCTTGACGAACCCACCTCGGGCCTCGACCCGGTGGCCGCGCACGAGGTACACGGCCTGATCGCCGCCCTGCGGGACCGCGGCGTCACCGTCTTCCTGACCACCCACCGGCTGGATGAAGCCGAACGTCTGTGTGACCGGGTCGCCATCATGAACTCGAGCCTCCGGATCATCGGCCGGCCCGATGAGCTGCGCCAGGCGCTGTTCAGCAGGTCACTGACCGTCACGATCGCCGCGCCGCTGGCCAGCCCCGATCAGGTTTTCACGGGCCTGCCCGCCATCCACGGCTGGCGCTGCGCTGATCCGGCCGACGGCAGCACGGCCGGCTACATCCTGACGGTGTCCGATCCGGCACAAGCCGCGCCCGGTGTCACCAGGGCTCTGGTGGCCGACGGAGCCGACGTGCTGTCGATCACCGAACCGCGACACACGCTCGAGGACGTCTACCTCGAGCTGATCAACGACCAGGAGGCCAGCCACAATGAGCATCAGCGCGGCCCGCATCGGCGCCGTCACCCGCAAGGAACTCATTGAGTTCCGGCGCAGCCGGTTCATCATCATCATCACCATGGGAGTCATCCCGGTCATATTCCTTATCGCTCCCACCGCCGCCATCCTCGAGATAAATTCGGCCTGCCCGAGCCCGACGTTGGACAAGACGATCGGCTTCTTGCTCTTGTACCTGCTGATGGTCCCAGTCCTCATACCTTCCACGATCGCCGCGTACTCGGTGATCGGCGAGCGCGAGCAGGGAACCCTGGAGCCGGTCCTGACCACGCCGATCAGCCGCGAGGAACTCCTCATCGGCAAGGCCGTGGCGACCCTCATCCCCGCGATCGGCATGGCGTACGTGGTGCTGGGCATCTTCCTGACGGTCGTGCGATTCGGCGCCCATCCCGTTGAAGCCACGGCCGTGTGGCACTCGCCGGAACTGCTTGCCGAGATCTTCTTCATTCCGCTGCTGGCCGGCTGGGCGATCTGGGCCGGCCTGGCGATCTCGTCGAAGGCCAGCGACATCCGCGCCGCCCAGCAACTCGGCACGCTAGTCGGCCTGCCGCCGATCGCGCTGATATCGCTGATGTCGCTTCAGGTGATCAATTCGACGCTCATACTCGCCGCCTCGATCGCCGCCGCCCTCCTGTTGATCGACTGCGCCGCCTATCTGGTCGTATCGAAGCTGTTCGACGGTGAGCGCCTTGTCACCGGACTCAAGCCGGGCAGCAACATGACCGGCCCGGCACCTGGCTGATCCGTGCGTCTGCCAGCACGACCTGCGGGCGCTCGGCTGGCCAGCTTCTGGAGTCCCGGTCGTTTGATCCGCCATCGCGCGGGACCGATCAGTTCCTCAGTTCCGCGACGTTTCGGTGCGTTCGATCTGGCTGATCAGGAGTTTGAGCTGGGTGATCTCCTCGGCGAGGGCGGCGCGGCCCGCCTTGGTGAGGTTGACCCAGGTGCGGGCGCGCTTGCCGGCGTAGCCCTTCTCGAGAGTGATGAGTCCGGCGTTTTCCAGCACGCTGAGGTGCTGGGAGAGGTTGCCTGCGGTCAGCTCCAGGCTGGTGCGCAGGTAGCTGAACTCCACTCGCCGTGCTTCGTGCGCGATGGTGAGGATGCCGAGCCGCACCCGCTGGTGGACGACGTCGTCGAGCCCGTTGGCTGGATGACCGATCATGCCGCGGGCAGCCGGGCTGGCCGCTGAGCCAGGGCGAAGCCGACGCCGCCGATGAGGAGCACGCTGCCGTCGATGACCAGGTGCGGGAGGAAGAACCATGGCGATGGATATGCCATGACCCAGCCGAACCTGACTGGCAGCAGCACGATCGCCAGGTAACCGAGGGTAAGGACAAGCAAGGCACGGTTGCGCTCCACCCGGGCCAGCACCAGCAGCGCTAGTCCGATGGCGCTGGCCGGGCCGATCAGCCGGTAGATCAAGCCCAATGACTGCACCTGAACATGCACTCCCAGGATGTCCCGCTCGCCGATCGGGGGATGGTGCGCTGCCCACAGCGATGCGCAGGTCACCACGACGGCGATGATGATCCCCGCGGTGACGTACGGCCGCACGCGCGTCCCGACCCCGCGCGCCCGAGACCTATACACGTAGCAGGCCGCGATCGCGACGTAAGCCAGCACGAGAGCGCTCGGCCAGTACACGGACCCTGCGGTGGAGTAGGCCGCGCAGACTCTGCCCGCCGGCCCCGCCGGCCCCGCCGTGAATACCGCCCTGCAGGTCACCGTGTAGCGGCCGTAGCGGTCGACGGGTATCGCCGCGAAAGTAATCACAGCGAACACCAGGAGGGGGAGCCAGGTGGCGCGCTGCGCCTCGCGTACCCGCTGGGCGAGTTCGCGAACGCCCGACAGCAGCCGCTGCGGATCGTCTCCGGCGTATGCAGATTCGGTCCTCATGAGCAATAGGTTACCATTACAAACTAGTCTGTCTTAAGGAGCATGACTATCCAGCTTCGCCCTGGCCATCCGTGATCACGAGGTCAAGCCTCCGCGGCGCCCGTCCGGTGCGGCGATCCGGGCCTGGGACGGGCATCAGCACAGCAGGGCGAGCGAATGGCTCACCGGGCCCTTCGGCGCCGGTGCGCGTTTACGCTGGCCGCGGACCCGCCGACCGCCTATCTTGGGTAATATCCGGGCGAACTGGGGAGGCCGCGATGATCCATCGCGCTGTCCGTGCCGTGATGACGGCCGACGTCGCCGCGGTCACTGAGGACACGCCGTTCACGGAACTGGTCAGCATCCTGGCCCGGCGCGGCGTCAGCGCGCTCCCGGTCCTGGCTGCCGACGGCAGCGTGGCCGGTGTCGTCTCGGAGATGGACTTGCTCCGCAAGGAGGAGTACCAGGAAGACCCGAGTGCACGACAACCGCCGCGATGGCGGCATCGGGAAAGCCGCGCGCGGGCCGCCGGACTGACTGCCAAAGAGCTGATGACCTCGCCCCCGGTGACCATCACGCAAGATGCCAGCGTCATCGAAGCGGCCAGGGAACTGGACCGTCACCACGTCAGGCATCTCATCGTCACCGACGGCGCCGGCCGGCTGGCGGGTATAGTCACGCCCCGTGATCTGCTGAAGGTCTACCTTCGATCGGACGACGAGATCCGGGATGAGATCGTCCGCGATGTGATCACAAAATACCTCGGCACAGATCCGGCCCGGGTCAAGGTAGCTGTCGCCGACGGCGTGGTGACCATGAGCGGCGAAGTGGAGCACAAGAGTATGGTCGGGCTCGCCATCAAGATGGCGGCATCCGTTGACGGCGTGGTCCATGTCGCGGGCGAGCTTGCCTTCGCCGTCGACGATGACCATATTCCGCCCGCGCTGGACGCGCCTGACCGCTGACAAGCCTGCGCTCACGCGTCGCGGTGCCACCCACGATGCGACCGCGGCAGGCCGCTGTCCACCGGGCCGGCCGCGAAGGCCGCCCGCAAGTCCGGGCCGCCGGTGCTGGTGTCCTGGATCCAGGCCGCGGGGACCACCTGCTTGCCGGTCAGAAAGACCCGTCCGCAACGTTGAAGGGCGTCGCTGCCATCAGACATCGTGGCGGTCATCCGGCGGTCTTGGCCACGGCCAGGGCGGACAGTAGCTCGTAGGCGGCGTGCGCAGCGGCGATCCCGGTGATCTGAGCGTGGTCGTAGGCGGGTGCGACCTCCACGATGTCTGCGCCGATGAGGTTCAGGCGCGCAAATGATCGCAGGGTGGCCAGCAGTTCCCGGCTGGACAGGCCGCCTGCCTCCGGCGTGCCGGTGCCGGGCGCGTGCGCGGGATCCAGGACGTCGATGTCCACTGAGACGTACACCGGGCGGTCGCCGACCCGCTGCTCTATCTTTTCCACCATTCCGGCCACGCCGAGCCATTCGACGTCGGGCGCCGATATCACCTGAAAGCCCAGATCGGTGTCCTGGGTAAGGTCGTTGTCGGAGTACAGCGGGCCGCGGATCCCCAGGTGCAGGCACCCGCTCCGGTCCAGCAGGCCTTCCTCCGAGGCCCGGCGGAATGGCGTGCCATGGGTATAGGCGGCGCCGAAGTAGGTGTCCCAGGTATCGAGGTGGGCATCGAAGTGGACGACGGCCAGCTGGCCGTGCACCGTCGAAAGCGCCCGCAGCATCGGCAGCGCCACCGTATGATCGCCGCCGAGCATCAGCACGCGCCGCGCGCGTTCCAGCAGATCGCGCGCTCCGCGCTCGATCTCGGTGATCGCATCTTCGATGCTGAACGGGCTGACGGCCAGATCCCCCGCGTCGGCCACCTGCTGCGCGGCGAACGGCGCTACCTGCAGCGCCGGGTTGTAGGGACGGAGCAGCCGGGACGACTCCCGGATGTGGGACGGGCCGAAGCGGGCGCCTGGCCGATAGCTGACCCCGCTGTCAAATGGCACGCCCAGCACGGCAACGTCGGCCTGCGACACCTCAGCCATGCGCGGCAGGCGGGCGAAAGTGGCCTCCCCGGCGTAGCGGGGTACCACGGTGGCGTCCACCGGCCCGACGGTGTCACCGACGATGATCCGCGGCACAGGCTCGGTCATGTCATTCCCCATCCCAGCTCGGGCACGCCGTGCCAGCTCGCCGCACCCAGGTGCTACGAAGGGCCGCCGGCGCTATGAATTGCGCACGAAGACCCCGCCGGACCTGGCGCCATCCGGCGGTGGCTCGCGCAGCTGCGTGAGCGGCGGCTGGCCTGGCGGGGGTGCGGGAATCGTGCCTACGACACTGCCGATGGCAAGGCCGAGTACCGGACCGGCGACAAGGAAGAACATCCACACCCCCGATGCCGATGTACATTGCCCGGCGTGTGCCGCCGGGCATGCGGCGGCGAAGCGGACCGCGGGGGTGGCCCGGAAGAAGGGGAGCATGAGCGCGGCGGTAGCGCCGGTGAGCGGGCCGGCCGCCAGGCACTGCCAGAACCAGGCCCTCCGGAGCGGCAGCGGGTCATCCGTCCCCCTGGCGCGCCGTGCCGCCACCGCTCCCGCCGCGGCCGTTCCCGCTGCGATCACCACGCCCAGCACCACGAACAGCAGCAGCGGATCGGTCTTGGGGTGGAGGCCAGGCGCCGACGGAGAACGGGTTGGGTTCCACAGCGCGACCACGAGGAGGCCTCCGGCAGTGCCGATGCCGGCGCAGATGGCCAGCGTCACCGGGGTCACCGGGGACCGCCGCGTCGTCACCGCGAGGAGCCCGGCCACGTACACGGTGATCAGCACTTGCAGCGGCGCCACAGTGATCAGCAGCACCAGCCCGGCGGCGGCGGCGGACCATGCCACCAGCACCGGGTGGATCTGCGGCCGCCGCGACCTGACGATCAGGACCGCCGCCAGGGCGGCAGCGATCAGCCCTAGGCTCGCGGCCTCCCGGGCCCAGCCGCTGCCCGGCCAGATGGCCCCGCCCGAGCCAGCGAAATGCTCGATCCTGGCAAAGTCCAGCACCAGGACCAGCATTGCCGCGGCGCCGCCGGCCCGCATCGCCCGCGCCGCGACGCTATGCCCGGCCGGGCCGAACACCCCGCGCCGCCGGGCCACCCAGGGCAACCCCGCCAGCAGCGCCACCACCAGCACCACCCGGACTTTGTCCCACCCGGCATCCCGGCCGGCCAGCGCCCCGCTCCAGACGTACCGCAGCACCGCCGCCGCGGTCACCGCGACCGCCGCGATTGCCAGCAGGTAACCGATCCTGCGGATCATCCGGGCCTCCCTCGCCACCAGCCACACCCCGCCCGCTACCCAGCCCAGCCGCGCCGCCCCGGCGGGCACTTCCCAGGCCTCCGCGCGCACCGCGTCAGCCCACCCTCGCCGCCCCGGCGGCACTAACCCCGCGCACCACCCCAGCAGCACGTCCAGCGCCCGCGTCGCCCCGTCCAGCACCCGGTCCATCACAGCCCCTCCCCGGCCAGCCCGCGCCGCCGCGGCACGGACGGCCGCGCCGCCGCCGGCCTCGGCGCGGCGGCCAGCGCCGCACGCGCCCGGGCCAGCCCGTCGCCGCTGAGCCGGTACAGATGCCGCGGCGGCCGCCCGGCCGGGCGGCCTTCCTCCCAGCGCGCCTCCATCAGCCCCCGGTCCGCCAGCCGCACCAGGATCGGGTACAGCGTCCCGGACTTCAGCCCGGTTTCCCTCGCCAGGTCATAGCCATGCCGCCAGTCAGCCGGCGCGCCGCACAGCGCGCTGAGCACCAGCAGCGTCTGGGCGGAGAACCCGGAACCACGAGCCACCCGGCCACACTATCTAGGTAGAGATAGCCCAGGGAAGAGCATCCAGTGAAATTCCCCCCGAAGACTGCGGGATGGGCCGGACCGGGCCGGGGCGGACGGCCAGGGCCGAACGCGGAACCCGCCGACCGGATCCGGCCAGCAGGCCCCAACCAGGCCAGACAGTCTTCGGATCGCCACCACGGCGGCTGCGTAGTGCCGCGTGAGGCTACGTTTGCCCGGGTGACGACCTGGCGTAGGCGTTCGTCGTAGGCGTGGTTGTTGCGCCAGATGATGTACCGGCGGATCACGCCGGCTTGTTCGCAGTGGCTGGGAGTCCCGGTGCCATCGAGCGCGAAGTATCGCAGTGCCGTGAACTGGGCTTCGCTCCGGTTTGAGCCAGGAAGCGGTGCAGGCGATTTCGGCGTTGTCCGCGGCAAGGGAACTGATGAAGTGCTGCCACCGCTAGGTGTGCTGACGCCCGGGCAACTGCGTCTCGCGAGCCGCCCGTGCTTTGACAAGATGCAGGGCATGGGTGAGCTGATCTTGATCAGGCACGGCGAGACCGAGTGGAGCCAGTCGGGTCAGCACACGGGCCGCACCGACATTCCGCTGACTGACGCGGGCGTGGCCGCAGGCAAGGCGCTCGCCCCGGCGCTGGCCCGCCGCCATCTGGCCGCTGCGTTCAGCAGCCCGCTGAGCCGCGCCATGCGGACGGCTGAGCTGGCGGGCCTGACCGCCGTCAAGCCCGATCCTGACCTGCTGGAGTGGGACTACGGCGGCTATGAGGGCATGACCGAGGCGCAGATCCGGGAGACGAGGCCGGGCTGGAACCTGTGGCGGAACGGCGTCATTCCCGGCGATGCCGCCCATCCTGGCGAGCAGCTCCAGCAGGTGGCTGCGCGCACGGACGCGGTCCTGGACCGGGTCCGTCCGCTGCTGAGCGACGGCGACGTCGCCCTCGTCGCGCATGGTCACCTGCAGCGCGTGCTCACCGCGCGCTGGCTCGGCCTCGACCCGTCAGCCGCCGGCTGCTCCGCCACCCGCACCCGGGCACCCTCAGCGCCCTGGGCACCGAGCACGAGCAGCCGGTCATCTCCGCCTGGAACCTCCCATAGCGGCGGCCCGGCACCTGCCCGGATCGCGTTGCCGCTCACAGGGACCGATCGTCTTGCCCGTGTGCTGCGGCAAGGACGGCCGCTCATGCTGCGTCAGGCTACTGTTGCCCAGTCGACGCGGCGGAGTCGTTCGTCGCAGGCGTGGTTATTGCGCCAGATGATGTACCGGCGGATCATGCTGGCCTGCTGACCATCTGCGCCCGCCGCCATGTCGCCACCGACCCCGACCCCCCGGCGCACGATCCGCACCAGCCGCCGGCCCTCATCATCATCGATCTCACGAACCCGCAGCCGTTCCGTCACCAGCCCAGTCTGCAGGATCAGCATCCTTCCCCGACGACACCCCGGCCGGGCAAACGTGACCTGCTACGACTGCCTAGCTTGCCTGATGACGCGTAAATCGTTCCGAAAGTCGCGCCACCGCCGCGATGACGGTTGTCTGACCCTGTGGCTGTGGCCGTAGGGTCCTTATGGTGGAAGCACGTTATGACGCGGTCGCCGATTTCTACGCGGAGGGCTGGCCCGACTCCGGTGACGATCCGGTCGTCCGGGCGCTGCTGAGCCTGTGCGGAGATGTGGCTGGCGAGCGGGTCCTGGACCTGGCCTGCGGCCATGGCCGGGTTACGCGCCTGCTGGCCGGCCGTGGTGCCATCGCCACCGGGATCGACATCTCCGCAGCGCTGATCGCCAAGGCCACCGAGGCTGAGCGCCACCAGCCCAGCGGGATCCGCTACCTGCAGGCCGACGCAGCATCTGCGGACTGGCTGCCCGGCGCCCGCTTCGACCTGGCCGTCTGCAGCTTCGGGCTTTCCGACATCGATAACCTGGATGGCGCGCTCACCTCGGTCACACGCGTGACGAGGGCCGGCGGACGGTTCGTCTTCTCTGTACTGCATCCGTGTTTCCCCGGCGGGCACGACGTATCCGGCGCCTGGCCAGCGACGGGCTCCTACCATGACGAGGCATGGTGGCGGGCAGACGGGGGCGCATCATCGCTGCGGCGCCAGGTCGGGGCAAACCACCGGACGCTGTCCACCTACCTCAACGCACTTCGGCAGCACGACCTGTGGCTGGACGCCATGCTCGAGCCAGCCCCGCCGCCCGAATGGGCGCGCGGCCGCCCAGACGCCGCCCGCATGCCCGTCTTCCTTGCCGCCAGATGCCTCAGGGGAAGTGCGCCCGGATGAGCGAACGCGTACCGACGACCAACTTCAGTGCCAGCTGGACTAAGGTCGACCAGACCAGCGATCCTTCGTTCTATTCCGCACTGCTCGATGCGACCCGCGCACAGGGGCTCGACCAGGCCCGGCGCGAGCCCGATGCCGTGTTCGGTCCGCTGGAGCTGACCGCCGGGCTGCGTGTGCTTGACGTCGGCTGCGGGACCGGCGGCTACCTGCGGATCATGGCTCCGCTCGTCGCTCCCGGCCCTGCTGTCGGTATCGATTTGAGTGCAACGCTCATCGCCCAGGCGCGGCAACGCACGGAAGCCGACGAGACGAATGTGTCGTTCCGGGTCGGCGACGCCTGTGACTTGCCTTTTCCCGATGCATCCTTCGACCGCGTCGTCGCTACCCAGGTGCTGCTTCATCTGGCCGACCCGTGGCAGGCGGTGGCGGAGACGCGCCGGGTGCTTGCACCCGCAGGGCTGCTTTCGATCGGGGAATGGGATTGGGACTCCACGTGCCTGGCCGTCACCGACCGAGAACTCGGCCGCCGGTTCACGCATCTGCTCTGCGACCAGATGCACAACGGCCTCATCGTCCGCGAACTGCCCTGGCAGCTGAAACGCCATGGTTTCACGCAAGTCGCCGTGACGCCGCAGGTACGGCTGTCCCATGAACTCGACGCCGCCTACGAGTGGCTCATCGAGCCCGTAACGCATGAACTCGTCCGCACTGGCGCAATCACGTCCGAGGAAGGCGTCAGGCTCCTCGACGACCTGCGCGGGCGAGCAGGCACCGGCCGGTACTTCCTCGCCCGTACCTACTACTCAGTGATCGCCACTGCTGGCTAGACAACCAGCCCGGAGCGTACTGGCTCGGCCGGCACCGGGCCTGGTCCAGTCGGCTGAACACGTCATCCGGTCCGGGGCGCAGCGGTTCCCCGGCGGACATAGTGTCAATGACGGAGCCATGGCCATCTGTGCTCCGCGTTCCGGGCGGCGCGCGGTGCGGTACCGCAGTGGAGGCGTGCTGTGAGCATCGGCGAGGTTCTCGCGGAAGCGCGGCGCGGCGCCGGTCTTACCATTGCCCAGGTCAGTCAGCGAACGCGCATCAGGGAAGCGATCATCACCGGAATCGAGGGCGACGATTACTCGGCGTGCGGCGGGGACTTTTACGTCCGAGGGCACATCCGGGCCATCGCCCGGGCGGCCGGAGCTGATCCGGAGCCGCTGATCCGCAGGTACGACACGGCTCGGCGGGGGCCGCTGGCGCCCCCGGCGGATGTAACCGAGCCGGTCACGCCCCTCAGCGTGGATGACATGGCCCGGCCGGGGCCGCTGCCGCTCCCAGCCGATGTAACCGGGGCGGTCACGCCGCTCAGGGAGTACGACGTGGCCCGGCCAGGGCCGCTGCCGCTCCCGGCGGATGTCACCGGGCTGGCCGCGCCCGGCCGGGGACACGAGCGGCGCCAGCAGGCCTGGATCGCGGCGCTGGGGCTGGCGCTGGCAGTGGCCCTCGGTTTCGTGGCGTACCACCTTCTGGCCGGCTCCGGCCAGGCGGGGAGCGCCGCACCGGCGGCCCGGGCTCACCCGGCGACTCATCATCACGCCAGCCACGGCGCGCTGGCGCCGGCGCCGGCGCCAGCGCCGAAGACGACCGCCCGGGGCGCCGTCCCGGCGCGGGCGCTCACTCCGGCCAGCGCCAGGGCGTTCGGTTCCCACGGCCGCGGCCAGGGTGACAACCCTCAGGGCGCGCATCTCGCGATCGACGGCTCACCGGTCACGGCATGGCATACCGACTGGTACACGACCGCCCGCTTCGGGAACCTGTATCCGGGCACCGGCTTGCTCGTGGACATGGGCCGGCCGGTGACAATCACCGCCGCCCGGATAAGGCTCGGCCGGGCTCACGGTGCCCGCTTCCAGCTGCGCGTCGGCCCGGCACCCACACTGGCGGGCCTGCCGCCCGTCGCGAGCGCGGCCAGCGCAGGCGGCCTGGTACGGCTGCGGCTCACCACGCCAGCGCGCGGCCGGTATGTGCTCATCTGGTTCACCCGCCTGCCGCCGGACCCGGCTGGCACCTTCCAGGCAAGCGTGCATAACATCCGGCTGGAAGGCCGGCCCTGACCAAGCCCGGGTTTCCGATGGCATCGTGTCGCATCGTGTCATCCGGCACGAAGATCACCGCAAGCCGGCCAGGCTGCCCTGGCCCGGGCCGATGAGTATTGCGCCGCAGCCCGGTCCTCATGGCCGAGAATGAGGATTCCCTTCGACTGGAGCCAAAACCGTGGACGAGGCAGTGCGCGACTACATCGAGGCCGTCCGCTCCGAGCATCGCCCCCTGTTTGACCGGCTTCACCGGCTGATCCTTGCCGCTTACCCCGACGCAACCGTCGTGCTCTCGTACAAGATGCCCACCTACAAGGTCGGCGGCGGCCGGCTCTACGTAGGCGCCTGGAAGCACGGCGTGTCGATCTATGGGTGGCAGCAGGGACGAGATGCCGGCTTCACCGCCCGCCACCCCGAGCTCAAGACGAGCACGGGCACCATCCGGCTGCGGCCCGAAGATGCAGCCGGCATCCCCGACGAGGAGTTCAGCGACCTAGTGCGCTCAGCCCTTGACCCCGGTCAGGAGCCTGAGACGGCGAGCTGACACGCCGGCGGCAAGCCAGCACCGCGTGTCGTGCCCGCGCGGTACGGGCCGGGTCGTCGAGGTGGACGGTCGAGATGGCGTACACCCGGGGCTGGTTCGAAGCCCTGCACGAGCGTGTCCAGGCCGAGACCGGCGATTCAGGCAATCGGGCAGCGCGCTGATCTACTCCGCCCGGCCACGAAGATCCACGGGACACGCCTAGGCCGCCTTGACGGCAAGCTGCAGGGCCACCAGTACCAGCCACGCGTACGTGACGAGCAGGAAGAAACGCTCGCACAGGCCAAAGATGCGACGCAGCCGCGGGAGCAGCGTCACCACGACGAGGATGAGCCGGCCAGTACCGCGCCGGCCAGCCACGTCAGCAGCCCCTTGTCCGAGTGCCACGGCGAGAGCTTGACCAGGACCGGGGTCATGCCTGATATGGCCGCGTAGGTGAACCCGAAGGTGAAGATCGCGAAGACGTAATGGAGTGCGCCGGTTCGCGTCAGGCGCTCCCCTTCCACGGTCGTGGGGAACAGCGACTCACCGATGCGGCTGACGGCCACCAGGCCAAGGAACACGAGGTCGCTGCGGGCCAGCGGCGGGGCGCCGACTCCAGCCGCCAGGCCGGCGAGCAGGGCCAGCACGGCTATCGAGCCTGACCAGAGGCTGACCCGGAACAACCGCGCGTACTGGCCGACACCGTAATCGCTGACGGCATTCCGGGCGGGATTGTAGCCGGTGCAGAGAACGTGCAAAGCGACCACGACGACAACGTAGACGAGGCTCCCCAGCAGGCTTAGCAGGGCGAAGATGAGCACGTTGGCTTCCAAGATCAGATCCTTATGACTGGTCGGGAATCCAGCTACCGTGGAAGCCGAGCGGGATCCGGGCGGGCAGGTGGACGCGCGCGACTGGCGGGCTGGTGAAGTCCTGCGCGGCGAGGATGACCAGGTCGGCGGCGCCGCGGTCGGGGTTGTGGACGAAGGCCATGACGTAGCCGTCGTCTTCGCCGGCGTCGGGTGCGGCCGGGGCGAAGACCGCCTCGCCGGCGGTGGCGTCGCGGCCGAACTGGTGGGCCTGGACGGTGCCGGCGGCCAGATCGTGCTTCAGCAGGGCGTTGGTGAACGCCTCGTCGGCGAAGTCGCCGCCGGGCGAGACGGTGGCCTGGCCGACCGCGCCGATGACGGCGCTGTAGCCGTAGCGGTGCGGCCGGGAGATGGCCCGGTCATCGACACGCGGGAATTCCTGGGGGCCGGTCATCGAGGCGCTGCTGGGTTACCGTCCCGGCGGCCGGGTCGATGACCCACCGATCCAGCGTCAGCGGCCCGTGCCCCGCGAGCGCGGAGACATCGTAGGCGCCCTCGTAGCGGACCAGGTCGGCCACGACCCGGCCGCCCTCGTCGTAGGCGTTGAGGGTGTGAAAGACCCAGCACGGGTCAACCTCGAACCAGCGGACGCCGGTCGCGGGGTTAGCGCGGGGCAGCAGGCCGACCCGGGCCTGGTGCGCCGGATTCCACGTGTAGGGCAGCTTGAGCCCGGCCGATACCGCGTCCATGCTGGAGGTGACCGGCAGGTCGAGCAGGACCACGTAGGCGGCGGTGAGCGCGAAGTCGTGCATCATCGGCCCGTCGGAGACCGAGATGTCGGTGCTGCGAGCCACCTGGCCGTCGGCGCCGATGACGACATGCTGGACGTGATCCCAGGCCCAGAAGTAGGCGATGGCGTGCAGCTCCCCGGTGCGCCGGTCGGGCTTGGTGTGCGCGGCGAAGCCGCCGGGCAGCGTCCCGCCGAAGTCGCACGGCCCGAGGGTTTCCAGCTCGCCGGACAGCTCGTAGGGCAGCGGGCAGGCCTCCACCGTGGCCAGGAAACGCCCGGCGTGGGCGATGATATGGGTGTTGGCGGCGAAGTCCGTGTCGGCGTGCACCGGCCCGGCCGGCCAGTTCTCGCCCATGGCCTCGGCCAGCAGCCGGGAGCGGACCCAGCGGTTGCGGTACCACTCGGCTTTACCGTCGCGCAGCCGCACGCCGTGCACCATCCCCGGGCCCAGGAACCAGTGCCCCTCCCAGAACCGGTAACCGGGATCCTCCAGGCCCAGCGGGTTCGGCCCGTTGCGCAGATAACGCCCGGACAGCCCGGCCGGCACGCTGCCGGTCACCGGCAGGTCGAAGACCGTGATCTCTTCCTCAACCGGGGCAAACGGGCCCTGCAGGAAGCGGCTCTGGTCAGGCATGGCCAGTTCCCTTCGGGTCAGCGGCAGGTCACGGGTGCTTCCGGCAGTCGGCAGCCACGCGGCTGCGGGAGGGGCATCCTGGGATCTGCTCTGTCGCGATCATCACCCGGCAGACGGACCCGGGGGATCTGTCAAATGACTCGGTCTCGCCCCGGTCCCGCCACGACCGGCAGCCAGGCAACCAGGGCGCCCCGCGAGTCCGTGATCCACCGGCCCGGCCCCCCGCTGAGCATCGGCGGGCACTCGCGCATGCCCAGTGGCGGGCGTGTCATGCCAGTCACTAATCCGCCTATAGCTCTGGGCTGGCCTCCTTGGACAAGGCTGGACAACCGGCAGTCGGGCGTGGCTGAGGTTCTGGCCGGGCGCAGCGGCGAGCTCGCGCTGATCGGCGCGTTTGTCGAGCGGGCCAGGACTGGCGGGGAGGCGCTGCTGCTCTTCGGGGAGCCAGGCGTCGGCAAGACGGTCCTACTGGACGCAGCTGCCGACGCGGCCTCGGAGGCTGGCACGTGGGTGCTGCGCGCCGCCGGGGTGGAGTTCGAGGCCGACCTGACCTTCTCCGGGCTGCATCAGGCCCTGCTTCCTCTGTTCGACGAGTTCGGGCAGCTCAGCATCACGCACCGGGAAGCGCTGAACGTTGCCCTGGGTTACGGTGAGGGTCCGCCGCCGGACCGGCTGCTGGTTTTCCACCGCGACACTGACGTTGCTGCGCCAGGCCGCCGCCGCCAGCCCGGTGCTCGTGATCGTCGATGATCTGCCGTGGCTGGACCGGGCCAGCGCCGGGGTGCTGGGGTTCGTGCCCGCCGCCTGGCCGGCTGCCGCATCGGGTTCCTGGCTGCGCTGCGGCCAGCAGAGGAAAGCTTCTTCGAGCGTGCCGGGCTGCCGCATTACGAGCTAGGACCGCTGGATGACGAGGCGGCTCACGGGCTGGTGAGGTCCCGCTTCCCGGAGCTCCCGCCACGGGGTTCGCCTGCGGGTTGTGGCCGAGGCGCAAGGCAACCCGCTGGCGCTGCTTGAACTGTCCGCCGCGTCGAGCGCTTCGCCGCCCGCCGCGCTGGCAGGGTCATCGGCGGTCGTGCCGCCAAGCCGCCACGTGCAGGGATTGTTCGCCTCGCGGGTGGCGGGCCTGCCTGCGCGGACGCGGTGGCTGCTGCTGCTGATGGCGCTGAACGGCACCGGCGACCCACGGGTCCTGCGGGCCGGTGCCGATCGGCAGGCGCTGGTGGATCTCGCCGCGGCGGAGCGAGCGCAACTGGCGTATGTCGATCAGAGCTCGCGCCGGCTGGCGTTCCGGCATCCGTTGATCCGGACCGTGGTGGTGGGGCTCTCGCCCGACGACGAGCGTCGCCGGGCCCACGCGGAGCTTGCCGGGCTGTGGGCCGATCAGCCCGACCTCCAGGCGCGGCATCTCGCCGAAGCGACGGTCGGGCCCGACGGGCACGTGGCTGGCCTGCTCGAGGAGACCGCGCACCGGATTCTGCGGCGCGGCGACGCCACTGGCGGCGTCGCCGCATTGATCCGGGCCGCCGATCTCAGCCCGGACGCCGCCGACCGCAGCCGCCGGCTGGCCATGGCCGCCTATATCGGCGCCGACGTGACCGGGGAGCTCCGCAGTGTGTCGAAGCTGCTTGCCGATGCCCGCCAGGCCGACCCGGCGCTCAGCGGGTCGCTGCACGCTGCTGTGGCGGCCTCCTACCTCCTGCTCAACGGCGACGGCGACGTCGACACCGCCCACCGATTGCTGGTCGGCGCGATCGAAGCCCAGACCGGGCGGCACAACGCCGGCGACAGCACGCTCCCGGAGGCGCTTCACACCCTGCTGCTTGTCTGCTTTTTCGGTGGGCGCCCCGAACTCTGGGAGCCATTCCACGCTGCGGTCGCCCGCCTCATGCCGCATGTCCCGCCGGTGCTGGCTCTGCTGGCCAAGACCTTTGCTGACCCGGCCCGCACGGCGGTCTCGGCACTCGGCCAGCTCGACGCCGCCATCAGTGACCTTCGCGACGAGGCCGACCCGGCCCAGATCGTTCGGACCGGCATCGCGGCCGACTACGTCGACCGGCTAGCAGGCTGCCGGGAACCATTGTGGCGGGTTGTCCACGACGGGCGTCAGGGCGGCGCAGTCACCTCGGCCATCGATGCGCTGATGCTGCTGTGCTTCGACAGCTTCATGGCCGGCCAGTGGGACGAAGCCCAGCTGCTGGCCGACGAGGGCCTCGGGCTCTGCGAAGCTCACGGCTACCAGCTCCTGGCGTGGCCAGGGCGGTACGGCAAGGCGCTGATCGCCGCCGCACGCGGTGACTATGACGGCACACGGGCATTGTCCGACGAGATGATCCGGTGGGCAGCACCGAGGAGGATAGGGTCAGTCCAGCATTACTCCTGTCACGCAAAAGCGCTGGCAGCGCTGGGGCGGGGTGATTTCGAGGAGGCCTATCAGAGCGCGACCGCGATCAGCCCGGCAGGCGTCCTCGCCTCCCATGTCCCGCTCGCCCTGTGGATCAGTATGGACATCGCCGAAGCTGCCGTCCGGACTAACCGTCACGCCGAGGCGGCCGCCCACGTCGCCGCCATACGCGAAGCAGGTATCGCGGCGATCTCGCCGCGGATTGCCATGCTGGTCGCCGGATCGGCGGCCATCGCCGCACCTGACGACAGCGCCGCCGCGCTGTTCGGCGAAGCGCTCGCCGTCCCCGGCGCCGACCGCTGGCCATTCGACTTCGCCCGGGTCCAGCTCGCCTACGGCGAGCGCCTGCGCCGCGCGCGGTCCGCCACCCAGGCACGCAGGCATCTCACTGCCGCGCTCGGCACGTTCGAGCTCCTGGGTGCCCGGCCATGGGCAACTCGAGCTGCGATCGAGCTCCGGGCCACCGGGCAAGGTAAAGCCCGCGCAGATCAGCAAGAACGCGACTCGCTCACGCCGCAGGAGCGCGAGATCGCGATGCTGGCCGCTGCCGGCCTGAGCAACAAGCAGATTGGGCAACGACTTTTCCTGTCACACCGGACTGTCGGAGCACACCTGTACCAGATCTTTCCCAAACTCGGCATCACGTCCCGGGCGGCGCTGCGCGACGCGCTCGCATCCCGGCCCCCGGAGCGCCACAGCTAGCCGTTAACCCCGCTACGCGTGCGTGGCGGCCACCGCTGCTGTCCGGTGCGGCCGGGCTGCTTATTGTTAATCCGGTGGTGTCGCACCCGAGGGGCCTGTGGGCAGATGGCGAACGGTCAGGGCATTGACTTGGACGGCACGCGGGTGCTCGTCACCGGCGGCACCAGCGGGCTGGGCCTGGCCATGGCGACCGCGCTCGCGCGGGCCGGCGCCGCGGTCGTCCTGACGAGCAGGTCAGCTGAGCGCGCTGCCACCACCGCTGCCCAGCTGCCGGGCGCGGCGGGCATCGCCGCCGATGTGCGTGACGAGGCTGCCGTCGCCCGCGCGGTGGAGCAGGCTTGGGCGCGGCTGGGCGGCATCGACCTGCTCGTCAACAACGCCGGCCTGGGGATGAAGACGGTCAACCCGCGGTTCATGATCGAACCGCAGGGATTCTGGCAGGTGCCGGCCGACGGGTTCCGGGCTGTGCTCGACACCAACCTCACCGGTTACTTCCTGACGGCCAGGGAGGTCACCGCCCGGATGCTGGATGCGGGCGGGGGCCGCATCGTCAACATCTCGATGAACCACTCCACCATGAACCGTCGTGGTTTCGTCCCCTACGGGCCCGCCCGGGCAGGAGCCGAGGCGCTGTCCAGGATCATGGCAGCTGACTTGCGCGGAACCGGGATCACCGTCAACATCTTGCTGCCCGGCGGCGCCACCCAGACGGGCATGCTGCCTGCGGCGCAACACCGTCCTACGCAGCTCGCCGTGATCGACCCGGCGGTGATGGGCCCGCCCATCGTGTGGCTCGCCTCACCCCACGCCCGCGATGTGCATGACGAACGCATCATCGCCACCAGCTTCAGCGCATGGCGGCAAAGCCGGGCCCGCCGGGGGACACCGAACGAATGAAGCCTGCTGGCACCGCCAGCATGCCGATGGAGCGCATGCAGGTCGCTGTTCACGGTGGAGGCAGCGGACTGCCTGCGGCTAGATGCGTGCGCAACTCCTCGAGCTGACGAAGGATGGCCTGGGCGCCGCTAGTCTCAGCGATCGCATTCGCCTCCCCGGCCAGCGCCAGCGCCTCGTCGTGGCGGCCCTGTCCGGCGGCGATGTAAGCCAGCCCAACCAGATTTGCTGCGACGCCGGGCATCAGCCCGATCTCGCGGCGAATGCGCACGGACTCCTCCAGCCTCTCCCGGGCATTATCCGGCCGGCCGGCGGCATGCTCGGCGATGCCCAGGTGCCGAAGCGCGTCGGACATCGTCAGCTTGTCGCCGACCTGGGCAGCGATCTCGCAGGACCGTTCAAGGAAGGGAACCGCGGTTTCGTTGTCGCGGCGGACAACCTGGTGAAAGCAGCCGACCCAGAACAATGCCTCAGCCTCACCGCGCAGGTCGCCGAGCGCCTGATAGAGCCGTGCCGCTCGTTCGAAGAACGCCAGCTCATGCGGGTCCCCTGCGGGCTGTTCCCGTACCTCGTTCCGCCGCTCAAGAAATCGCCCATGAATGACCCGGCCGCGGGCCAGGGCCAGATCGGCCTCGACGGCGTCCAGCTCCCGGTCAGCTGACGCCAGCGCGCGGGCATCGCCGACGAAGATGGAACGCTCGTAGAGCAGCCGGGCCCGTTCGATTCGCTCATCCGCGCTCATCGCGCCGCCTGCCCCGATTCGTGCACCGCTTCGAACGTTAAGAGACGCCGGTCGGCACGATACCGCTGTGCACCTGGAGCTGCTGCGAGTGGCGTTCGTGCCGCGTGACGTCAGGCGTGTATGGTTCCGCGGCTGCCGAAGGTCATCGCACGTTGCCGGGCCGCGGCCCGGAGATTTTCGGGGATTTCGGCCGGGCCGCCCAGCCCGCTGGCGTTGATGCCCGCCTGCGCTGCCTCCTCGACCACCGAGCCGACCAGGATGGCCAGGTCAGGCGTGCGGTGAAAGATCAGCACCCCGTGATTGGCCAGCAGCACCGCGGGCACCCCGGGGATCACCGCGGCCCGGATGCTGGCGATGGCCTCGTCGGACCCGCGCGGCCCGTACCCGGCCACAGGGACGCCGCCCGGCAGGCCAAACATGGCCAGGGCCTCCACCCAGCATCCGATAGGCCGGCGGGCGACTGCGTAGGCGGTCGCATAGGGCGAATGGGTGTGCAGGACACAGCCGACCTCAGGATCGTCGGCGTACATCGCCGTGTGCATGGCGACCACAGCGCCCTGGATGGGCGGCAGGTCACCTTCCAGCAATGTCCCATCCAGGCCCACCCGTGCCACCATGGACGCCGGATGGTCGCGCAGGGACGGTCCGGCGGTGAAGTACATCTCCTCCGCCCCCGGGACCCGCACGCTGACGTTGCCGTGCCCATTCGACGAGATCGCCCCGCTGGCGACCACCCGCTGAGCAATGTCGGCCACCTGGGCGGCCAGCCCCTTGTCCATAATGAACCCTCCCCCGATCAGAGCGCGCCAGCCACCTGACCTCAGGTGCCCGGCGCAGCTAGCTCGCTGGCCCAACGTATCCAGGCACCGCGGCCCGAACAAGGCCACGCCCCAGCACACTCAACCTGACTTGCGCCGTTATCTCATCTGGTATGCCGAGCGGGGCCTGCATCCTTTGGCTGCACGCCGGCCGCGCCTGGAGCTTCTCATCCGGTGGATGCCCGGCGGTTCAAGCCCGGTTCGCGAGTGCCGGCGGCTTCGCATCCGGAGCGGACACCGGACTGTCGCGATCGCCCGCGTCAGCCCGAACGGTCCGGCATCGGCTCTGCCAGCGCTGCCCGCCACGGGGGCGGGTCGAAGGGGTCGGCAAAGTACTGGGTCTCATGGGCGACGAGGCCGCCGGAGAACTCCATGATGCTCACCGAGTGGGAGGGCACGCCGTCGTAGCTGATCACGCACTCGCTCACCCACAGGTCCTCGTTGCCGCTGATCCGGAGCACGGTAAAGTGCCGCTCCGCCGGATGCCCACCGCGTTGCGCCGCAATGGTCGCGCGGCCGCGGAACCGTTCCCCGGATTGCGGGTAATCCAAGATCGCGTCTGCCGCGTAGATGGCGTGCTCGGCCGCGCTGTCCCCCTGCTCGGAGGCTCGCCAATGCTCCGTGATCCTGGCCCTGGCCTGGGCGTCACCGTCCATCGTCACGCTCCTCAAATCCGGTGGGTGGGGCTGCCACCTCTGTGCTGTTCGCGCGTGCGTCGCGCTGACGGCGAACCCAAGCTCGCACAAGTATGCGCTGGGCTCCACCCCGGAACGCACGGATCTGCTGTCCGCGCGCACATTCTGTCGCGATCGCGCGCGTCGCGCCTTCCGATCCGGTGGCCGGGCCGCGGTGCACGGCACCCACGCCGCTGGCCCCGGCGGTCCGCACCGTGGATCGGTGGGGCTCGTCGCCGACGTAACGGGGACCCCGGGCAACGTCCTGCTCACGATCCTGTTCCTGACTCCGGCCGACGGCCCTAACGCGTGGACCGGGCCCGCCGGCGACACCATCGGCATCGTCGCTGCACTGACCATGATCCCGGTCGCGGCGGGCCTGCTGACCGCCTATGGCAACCGGCGCGGTGCCCTCGCTCGCGATCCTCGCAATGGTCATGATCGCGGCTGTGTCGCTGCTGTTCGTGCTCGGCCGGCGTTCAGCGCGGACGTGGACAGTTCTTACGTCGGCCTGGGTTCATCTTCGGCTGGCTCCTCACCGTCGGCCGCGCGGGCCGGGCATCCGGCCGACTGCCTCGCCAGGTCGCCGGCTGGGGCGTGGCGCTGGGCGCGGCCGGGCTGGCCGGGGCCGTGCTGCTCACGGCGTCTTCGCTGACCCGGCCGGCGCTGCGCTGCATCGACCTCGCCCGCGAGAGTGCCCCTAATGCCGCGCAGACCGCTTAGCTTTCATCGCTGTGATTTTGCGAATGAACCAGACCGGACCGGATCTGTGTCGTGACGATCTCGACGCCTAGCAGGAGGTGACGGAGTGATGTGCCCCCGGGATTTCAGGAGTCAGTGATCTGCGTACCGTCTGTCTTTCTGTTGGGCTCCGCAGAAACCTTGTACCGTCCGGGTGGTCCAAGCCTCGTGTTGGCTGGTCGCCGCCACGCGATGATTGCTCGTGGCGGCGACCCATTGCTGCTTGCGTGCGTAGCTACGGCTATGGCTGGAGCGACCGGATGAAGAGACCCAGGTGGTCGGGAATGGCCGTGCTCTGCGACCAGACAAGCTTCCAGCGGCCGTCGCGCCACTGGAACAGGTCGGTCGCCCACCCTTCATGTCGGAGCGCCTGGCCGTGGCAATCACTTTGAACCTTAGTTGACGCGCGCGACCGCACTGTTGCCGTACACGCGCACGCTGAGCAAAACGACGACTGTGACCTGCGGTGATGCACCTCTGACCACGGGGACCGGCATCGGGAGCTGGCGTCCGGAGCGCCGCACCGACGGTGACTGCCCGTGCCGTGTGAACGAACAGGCCCGTGTCTTCCCGGCCCGGTTGAACGTTGCTGCGGCGCGTGGGGTGGAATTAAACACCCGGGACGCGCCGTCACGGGCCGGGCGGCTCGGGTAACGGCGAGGAGCAGCAGTGTCCGATGGCGAGCGAGGCTTCGAAGCGCGCGGGTAGACCGGCTGATCTTCTTCTCCGACGCCGTGGTGGCCATCGCGATCACGCTGCTCGCCATTCGACCTGCCGGTGCCCAACGGCGACACTGTGTCCGAATTCTGGTCCTCGGTGCGGCATAACGGCGGTCACTATGCGGCGTTCCTGATCAGCTTCCTGGCGATAGCCGCAGCGTGGAGCCACCACTATGACATCTTCCGGTACGCCAGGCGAATGGACCCGCGGTTGCGGGGACGCTCAACACGGCCTGGCTCTTCATGATCATCCTCAATCCGTTTCGCGACTAAGCTGCTCACCAGCCAGGGGAGCAACAACCTGTATGTGCACGCCTTGCGGTTCGGGTTTTACTCGCTGCTGCAGGCGCTGGCCTCGGCGATGCTGCTGGTGATGCTGCGCCACATGATCTCGCACGACCAGGCACCCAGCGTCCGGGAGCCGGTCGTGATCAATAACGCCTGGCAGACCTATGGCCTGCTGGTCGGCTTCGGGCTGTCGATTCCGGTCTTCTTCGTCACCACCTACGGGTAGTGGTCTGGATCGCCGGCCCGCTGCTGGTGCACCGGCTGTACCGGTTCCGTCACGGCAAACAGCGACATCCCGGCGTTACCTAGCCCCGGTGCAGGCCGTGCGGCAGACCTTGCCCCAAGATGCTCGACTGGCTCGCCGATCACCTCGGCAGACGACCCTAGGTTCCCAGGTATGAAATCGCTGGCGCTGATCCTCGCCTTCTTGCCCTTGATCGTCTTCTCGGTGCTGGCCCGCTTCCTGCCGCACGGCTACATCGGCGTCGCCGGACTGGCCTCGGCAGTGGTCGCCCCTGATCGCCATCCTGACCAGCCACCCCGTCTGGCCGCCGAAGGTCCTCAACACCTGCTCGCTGGTACTGTTCGCCCTGATCGCCGTCCTCGGCTTCACCCTGGGGAAAATGACGACCGGTGGCTGGCCACCTGGGGCGGCGCCGGGGTCGGCATCATCCTGGGGCTGGTCATCTTGGTCCTGGTCCCGGTCATCCCGTTCACCGAGCAGTTCACCCGGGAAGCCGTCCCGCGGGCCGAATGGTCATCGCCGACCTTCAAGAAGATCAACCGCGTGCTCAGCGCCCGTGGGGCGTGGCCATCCTGGCCATCGGCGTCTGCCGGGTCGCCGCCGCGGCCATCAACGGGCACATAACCCGCCGGCTGCCTGAGCTGCTGCTCGGCCTGGCCGTCCCGCTCGTGATCATCGTGTACATGCTGAAGTTCTCCAAGAGCTACCCCGACCGCGTCGCCCACGAGCCAGCGGAGGCTCCTGCCGGTCACGGAGGCGGGCACTGGGCCGAGGTCGCCGGGATCCACGTCGACCTCATCCCCGTCTGAGCCGCCCGGCAGCCACACCTGCATCCGCACGGTCGCCGGGCGGGCCAGCTGCCCGGGCCTTGGCGCCGGGGCTGGCTCAGCACAGAGCGTGTAGTGGCGGGAGCTTCGAACATTAGCGGCGCTCATGAACTCTGGGAGCCAGGTGGGGAGCCAACGTGCAGCGACAGCAGGCGACGCCAGGGCCACATACAGCCACCGATGCCCCTGGTGAACGCCACACAGGACCCAGCAAGTTCGGCGGAGGGAGGGCCACGTCATCTAGGTAGTGACGCAGTGGTGACGGCTCCAGTGGATAGTTGTGGCATGAATGGGCGGATGTTCCCCGCCGTTGACGGAACCTGGTCGGCGGCGGTCAATTCATGACGGCGGCGATGAGTCACGCCGATAGCGTCCGGGGACCCCGCACCCAGGCAAGGCCGACCGTGTCGCCCGCTCGGAGTGCTGTCCGTGGGCCTACCGAAGTGCCGGTCTGGCGCGAGGTGGGGACTTGGCCGGGACCGGATTTCGCCCCGGTCCGCGTCCATGGCGACGCGCACGCGGATAGCCTCGGTCCGTTGGCCGCCAAGCCGGGCGTTATGCCGTCTCCCGACTCGGCACCCGATGGCGTCCTGCAGCGCTGTGGGGGGGCGCAATGCTCGGCCTGTTCCCCGGACGATGCCCTGCCACTCATGCGGCAGCAGGCTTTGGGCCCGGCCGGGCCGTTGTCACTGCCATTGATCGTGCGGGAGGCCTTGCCGGAGTCGGGGCGGCCGCTCGAGCCCGGTGTCCAGGCCGCCTTCGAACCCCGCTTCGGCCGTGATTTCAGCGCCGTTCGCGTCCATACTGACGAGCAGGCCGCCCGGGCCGCCGACGCCATCAACGCCTCGGCCTTCACCGTCGGTAACTCGATCTGGTTCGGCCGGGGCATGTACCGGCCCGAAGTGAGGTTTGGGCAGCGCCTCTTGGCGCACGAACTGGCACACACGATCCAGCAACGCGGCCAGCCAGCGGGTCAGCGAAGCCTGCGGGTGGGGGCCACCAGCGATGCCGCGGAGACAACAGCCGATGGTGTCGCCGACGCGGTGATGGCCGGTGAGCCCATGCCGCACATCGGGTCCAGCAGCGCGGTTATCCGCCGGACGCCCAAAGTGTCCCCGGTTCCCGGTGATCCATCCCAGCGCATCATCGAGATGGACGACGGTACCCGCTACCGGGTGACTCGCACCCTGCACGAGAACACGACAAAGATCCCCGGTGAGAAGCAAGGGCCGAGCCTGACGCCTCGCATCGGCGATAAGAACGTTTGGCTGCAAGTTGACTGGTGCTCTCCTGGCAGCGGGGCAGACTACCGCGGCCAGGTTCAGATCGGCGCGAACGTGCCGGAAGCCGTCCAGGCCTCACTCCAGGACGTCGGCCAGGCCATCCAGGCGGGCCAGGACCCTGTTGAGGCCCTCCGCAGGGCCCCGATCAAGCCATATGCATCGGTGGCCATCACCAAGTCGGAGCAGTCGAGCGTCACTGTCTCCGCCGAGGCAACCGTCCAGCCTGGGCCGGCGGCAAAGTGACAGGCGGCCAGGCGGAAGTAGCTGTGAGGACGGCGAGGACCGGAAGCACCGAGATCAAGGTCGGGGTCCAGGTCACCCAGCCGCCCCCAGGGTCTCGGGTCCCAGAAATCACGCCGATCGTGGGTATACAAGGCACTTTTGGCGGTCCTGAGAAAGTGACTTGCGAACGCAAACGCACCACCGTGACGGTCAGCTACCAGTGCGAGAAAATCGTACCCAAGCATGAAGAACCGAAGAAAGTCGCGGTCACTGACCACCAAACGCGTTACTTCTACTTCAAGTACGATAAAGCCGCGTTCGCAAGCGACAAGCCGGAGGTCCCAAGCGACAAGCGCACGGCTGGCCTCGATGCGGATGCTAAACGCGACCTTAAGAAGAAAATAGATGATGGTTACCGCATCGAAGCCATCCGTGCTTACGCTTCCCCAGAGGGAACTGAACGCTACAATCATGTACTCTCGGAGAATCGCGTCGCAGCTGTCGAGGAGTGGGTCAAAAAAGGTTGGCGGCAATCGGCTCTCAGCATGCGGCCTAGCCCTTTCTCCGCAGGCTACACACGATCGCCCATGGGCGAACTCTACGGGGCGAGTGGCCCGGAGAGCCCCGAGTTCGTGGGCAAGCCACTAGCTGAGTTCTCCGTCCACGAGTTCGAGGCGATGGCCGCCGAGGAGTCTCGGCGCACGCCTGACGTCATGGAGGAGCTTGCGAGAAGAAGGGCGCCCGAACGCCAGACCGGCACCGTCTGGCCACTGCTGCGCCGAGCCGAGATCGTCGTGAGCAAACCGGGTACCGAGATCAGGATGGAGACCGTGCCGGAATCAGCCACCCACATGGAGTGCCCTGCTGAGGTGAGCAAAGCTGCGGCGGACGAGTTCGACCGGGAGGCGCCGGTCAAGAAGTAATCCGATAAGCGGCATCCTTCCTGTGTGCGGTGCCATCCGCCTGGCGAGTAGCCCACCAGGTCGGGCTTGATCTGCCCTGTTTCCCGGCGGAACCGGCGTGGTAACCGAAGTAGGCGCTCGCCAGGGTACCGATCGCGGCGGACATCGCGCTCGCTGCCGTAGCCGCGTCCCCTGACGCGCTTAGCCGTGCGAGGGAAAGCAAAAATGCCACTAAAACGGCCGTGATCCCTATCATAACCACCCAGAAGCCGTATTTGTAGAGTTGTGAACCGCTCGTGTCTCGCGCTGTTCCGGTAGCAGTCATTGCAGCGTCTTTGTGTTACTAGAGTAAACTACTGCGACGGCTCCTGGGTTATGACTTTATCGGGGCGAGATGAGTGGCCTTTCCCCTCGATGCAGTTCAGGACCGCCGGGTAGGAGAGGAGGGTCGGCCAGTCCCTGCCTTCCTAGCTCAGGGCTGTGATCACGTACTGGAACACCAAGCATCAGCATGCGCATGCGGTCGGAGGGCTCGGCGCCGAGCTCGTCGTGAATAAAGCGCCGGTACATCTCGTACTGGCGCCCTGCCTCCCCCGCGTTACCCTCAGCGAGGTAAGCCTTGATCAGGATCCGGTGCGCGCTCTCGCGCAGCGGTTCGGCGCATACCGCGGCCAGGCCTGCATCGACGGCCTCGCCGAAGCGCTCTGCCGCGGTGAGCCGTTCACACAGCGCCTCGAGCGCATGCATGCGCAGTTGATGGAACCGCTCGCACTCCACCAGAATCCATTCCTCGTAGCAGGCCGGGAGCAGTTCAGTGCAGAGTTCTGCACGCGCCTCTACGCTGAGGTCTTTCTCATTACAGCGTTGCGAGCGGTCCAGCAACCGCTGGGCAAGGGATATAGCCGCGGTGAGATCAACGGTGACATCTGGCGCAAGCCGGATGTGCTGCCTCGACAGTTCGATGACCGGGCGGCAGGGCACAGGGACGCGCCAAACGCTCGCGCGCAGATTGGCGTTCGCACGCCCGACTGGGACGTCGGGCCACAGCATGCCAGCAACCCGGCTGCGTGGCAGCGCGCCGTTGTGCAACGCCAAGAAGGTGACTAAGCGCTGGGGGCCGGGCGGGACGAAAATCACATCGTCATGGCGGCTCAGTTCGAACCGGTTCAGCAGGCAGAGACGAAATCCGGACGCTAGCACAGTCGTCGGCCCCCCTTGCCGCTGACAACCTACGATCTGTGCCCAGCCCGCGCAGACCTAGCAGCCCTATCTGCTGATCTCAGGTCTGATGGCGGGGCATATCACGGCGAGTCCGTAGGTATAGGAGCTTTGTATGATTGTATGAGAATAGTGTCTGGGACTTAACGTCACTCAACCGTCACGTCACAGTCACCGTGATTGCCGTGCTCTGCGCCGTCCCAGGCCGTGCCTTCCAGCAGCGTCTCCAGCCAACTGCGGACCAGGTTGCACACGTCGTCGATGGTCGCCATGGCCGTGACCTCTGGCTGATCCGGATGATCCTGGCTCACTCGTGTGATGCGCACCCGCAGGCCTTGGCCGGTACCTGCATCTACCCAGGCCCTCAAGATCATTAGCTGGTGGCGTTCGCCCTCAGTGCTCACGCCGCGAGTTTCTCCCATCCTCCGTCACTGACCCGTCATCGCCGGCGGCAGGCTGCTGCCGCGAAGCCGGTGTGGTGTCCTTGCCACAGGGTGATGTGCAGGTGACGCAGGGGTGACGCTATTGCGTGCACGCTGGACTCTGCACTTCGGCTGACCGAGTCAGCTGCGTTAGGCGACCGGCTCCTTAACCCGGTGAGAGCCTGGCACGGTCTGCCGCACAGGCTCGCACGAAGGCCGCATGGTTGACCGTGGAGGCTGTGGCCACGCTCCAGGCCGCTGCCAGGAGGGAGTTGCTCACCGTGTCTACCCCAACATATCCCGGCGTTTATGTCACCGAGCTCCCGAGCAGCCTGCACCCCATTACGGGGGTGGCCACCTCGATAGCGGCATTCGTCGGCTCGGCTACGCAAGGGCCGGTCAACAGTCCACAGACCCTTAATAGCTGGGGTGACTTCCAGCGGATCTTCGGGGGTCTTGCGGGCAGCAGCACAATGTCGTATGCCGTTTTCCAATTCTTCCAGAATGCCGGAACCCAAGCCATCGCCGTCCGGGTCGTTAGCTCGCAGGCGAAAACGGCCACGATCGATCTTGGCAATGGCGTGCAGCTCGACGCCGTCAGCCCCGGAGCATGGGCGAACCCCTCCGGGCCATCGGCAAACAGTCTCAATGCCACTGTGGACTACAACACCTCCAAACCCTCAGACACGACGTTGTGGAATCTCACCGTCCAGCTTCCGTCGGCCGGGGTACCCCCCGAGAAGTACTTCAACATCTCGACCGATACAGCGTCACCCAATGCTCTCTCCGTGGTCCTGCAAAGCTCCAGCCTGGTGCGGGTGGACCCGGCATCCGCACTTGACGTCCGGCCGCCTGAGGCGGCGGGCGTCCCGGCCACGGGCGGCGATGACGGCGGGGCGGTCGGTGACAGCGACATTGTCGGCAGCGCAGCAACCACACCGCGTACCGGCATGAATGCGCTTCTCAACACCGAAATTTTCAACATTTTGTGTATTCCGTCTCCGGTGCCAGGCACCGATCTCGAGGACAGCACGCTCACCGCGGCCGCGGAGCTGTGCGTCCTGCGCCGGGCAATGTTCATTGTTGACCCGCCGTGGGAATGGAAATCTGTTTCCGATGCTCAGACTGGCATGGGCACCCCTCTGATCACGGGATCGACCGGGGCCAATGGCGGGTCCGTCCTAAATGCCAGCAATACGGCAATGTATTTTCCGCGCATCGTAGCGCAGGATCCGGTGATGGGAACGCAAACGACCTACTCGGCCTCTGGTGCAGTGGCCGGGGTCTGGGCAGGCACCGACGCCAGCCGCGGTGTCTGGAAGGCGCCTGCGGGAACGAGCTCATCGCTGGCCGGCGGCGCCACACCGGTCGTGCCCATGACCGACGCGGAGAACGGCGAACTGAACCCGCTCGGGCTCAACTGCCTGAGGAGTTTTCCGGTCTACGGGACGCTGGTCTGGGGAGCACGCACCCTGGTGGGCGCGGACATCATGGGCAGCCAGTGGAAGTACATCCCGGTGCGGCGCCTGGCGCTCTTCATCGAGGAAAGCCTCTACCGCGGCACGAAGTGGGTGGTGTTCGAGCCGAACGCAGAGCCCCTGTGGGCCAGCATCCGCCTCAACGTCGGCGCGTTCATGGCCGGCCTGTACCGCCAGGGTGCCTTCGCCGGTAACACACCAGATCAGGCTTACCTCGTCAAGTGCGACAGCGAGAACAACCCGCAATCGCAGATCGATCTGGGGATCGTCAACATCCTCGTGGGCTTCGCACCGCTGTACCCGGCTGAGTTCGTGATGATCAGCATCGAACAGCTGCAACTGACCGGCCCGAGCTAAAGGAGATACCAATGGTTCAGTTCCCGGTCAACCCGACCCGCATCGACCCGTACAAGAACTTCAAGTTCCGTCTCAAGTGGGACGGACAGTACGTGGCCGGCGTCAGCAAGGTCAGCGGACTCAAGCGCACCACCGAGGTCGTCAAGTTCCGTGACGGCGGCGACGAGAGCAGCAGCCGCAAGTCGCCGGGACGCACGGAATACGACGCGATCACATTGGAACGGGGCGTCACCCAGGACGTCGCCTTTGAGCAGTGGGCCAACAAGGTGTGGGACTACAAGAACGCCCAGGCGGCGCCCGACCAGCGAACCCAGGAGGTTTCGCTGGCCGACTTCCGCAAGGAGATCATCATCGATGTCTTCAACAAGGCCGGCCAGAAGGTGCTGTCCTATCAGGTGTTCCGGTGCTGGGTCTCGGAGTACCAGGCCCTGCCGGATCTCGACGCCAACGCCAACGCCGTGGCCATCCAGCACATCAAGCTGGAGAACGAGGGGTGGATCCGGGACTCTAGCGTGAAAGAGCAGGCGGAGCCCTCGTTCCAGGACCCGGCCTCCTGAGCCGATGCGCCCGCTGACGTCCCCGGAGCTGGTCGAGTTCTGGGAACAAGGTGGCAACCGGTCAACTGCTCACTGGGCAGTCGCATTGCTTGATGCGGCTAGTGATGACGACCCTGGGGCAGCCGCTATCGATCTCACCGTGGGTGAGCGGGACCGCCGCCTGATGGTGTTGCGGTGCTGGCTGTTCGGTCCGCAGGTCAGTGGCATCGCCTCCTGCGCGGGGTGTGGTGAGCTGCTTGAGGTCACGTTCGATCTACACGAGCTGATGGCGTCGGCCGGCGAAGCCGCCGGCGGCCCTGTCACGGTCCGCTGGAAGGGCACGACGCTGTCCTGCCGGGCGCCCACGACGGCGGATATTCTGGCCGCCGCCGCGGACGGCCGCTCCGACATCCGCCGCAGCCTGCTAGCCAGGTGCATCACTATCGCCGGCAACGTCGGGCAGCGGACGCCGGGCGCCGATCCGCTGGCCGCCCTGCCGGCTTCCGCCCTAGCTAAGGCGGGTGCCGCGCTGGCCGCGGCCGATCCGCTCGCCGACGTGTCGCTGGCGGTGACCTGTCACGAGTGCGGCCACCGCTGGGAAACGGCCTTTGACATCGCCTCGTTCCTGTGGACAGAAATTTCCGCCAGTGTCGAAAGGATCCTCGGCGAGGTGCACGTACTGGCCTCGGCCTATGGCTGGAGTGAGGCCGAGGTGCTGTCAGTCGGGCCGCGCCGCCGCCAGTACTACCTGGAGGCCGTAGCCGGATGACGGACTTCTTCGCGCAGTTGACCGCCCGCCACACGGGCAGCGCAGACGTGCTCCAGCCCCGGGTGCCATTCCGGTTCGAGCCGCTCGTCCAGCCGACGTCCGCCACCGCCGGTGCCGAGCCTGTCGGCCTTGTGCCCACTCACTGGGCCCAGGAGGAAACCCTGCCAGGCCAGCCACCACATCCGCGAGCGAGGAGATCCATGCCCGGCGCGGCCAGGCCGGCTCGTGACATCGCAACGTCAGGCCAGCCGCACGGCCGGGCCGCGGCGGAGTCTCTAGCCGGGCCAGTAGCCGGGGCATGGGACCGCACCCCGGCGGCGCCGCCAGGCAGGACATCCGCCCAGGCAGGAGACAGCAGCCCAGCAGTGCCGCCCGGCAAGGCACCGGCCACGGAGGAACTGGCCGCCCTCGCCCGGCCGGGCCGGGCTATTGAGCGGACGTCGGCCGGGCAATCGCGCGAGGGCGCGCTCGGTGATCCATCCGGCGCCGTGCCGCGGCCGGAGCAGGCGGTGGGCGCCCGCCAGCCGGGCAGGCGCACCGGCGGCGAAGCGGTACCGGCCACGGCGCCGGGTGTCACAGGCGAGCCGGGGGCCGCTGTCACGCGGCTGGCCTACAGCCGGCCCGCCCTGGCGCTGCACAGCATGCAGGCCGCTCTGGCCGCGGAACAGGATCAGCCGGCGTCATCTGCTGGTGGCCGGATGGCCAGGGACGGGACACCGACGTCCACGGACGCCCATCCCGCGCTGCCAGTGGACCTGCCCGTGCCGGTGCCGCTGCTGGTCCCGCCAGCAGCCGCCCGAGCAGGTCGGCGGGCGGGCCAGGCCGCTGCGCCCGCCACGCCACTTCGCCGCGGTGCGAGAGCTAGCATGCAGCAGATCCCCGGCGAGGCAGAGCCCACGCTCGACGGCGGTGAACCGATCACGGTGCAGGTGACGATCGGAAGGGTAGAGGTGCGGGCGGCCGCGCCGGTACCTCACCAGGACTCACGTCGCCCTGCTCCCACCGGCCCGACGCTGGCCGACTACCTCCGGCGCCGGTCGCGTTCGGCGGGGGGAGAGCGATGAGCAACTCCCTGGCAATAGCCGCGGTAACCGCCACCCTGCGCAGCATGCTGCAGACGGCCATCCAGCCGTTGTCGCCGGGAGCCCAGGTCACCGCCCGCCCCCTCGACCGGGCGCGCGAGGGCATGACGGTGGACAGCGTCAACTTGTTTCTCTACAACACGGGCGTCGACGCGGCGTGGCGCAACGAGGACTTGCCAGGGGTCAACCCTGGTGAGCAGGCTGTCCCCCCGCTGGCGCTGATTCTCTCCTACCTGGTGACCTCCTACAGCCAGACCGACGACGACGTCGTCAGCCACCGGCTGCTGGGCGGCGCCATGAGCATGCTGAATGACCATCCCGTGCTCGACCCGGCCACCATCGAGGCCGCGCTTCCGGGCAATGACCTGTACCGGCAGGTGGAGCAGGTCAAAGTGACTCCGAGCTCGCTGGACATAGAGGAGATCTCCAAGCTGTGGACCGCCTTCCAGACCCACTACCGGATCTCGGCGGCATACAGCGTTTCGGCGGTCCTGATCCAGAGCTCGATAGCCCCGGTGGCGCCGCTGCCCGTGCTCACCAGAGGGCCAACTGACCAGGGACCAGCGGTCCAGGGATCGGCGTCCGTGGGAGTACTGCGCTCGGTCGTGTCCGCCGACGGTCAGCTGTACCCCCGTCTCGGCGGCGTGATCTTGCTTGGTGGCGAAGGGCTCGCCGGGACCTCCGTCTCGGTGCTGCTCACCAATCAGCTGCTGTCCATCACCCGGACCGTGCCCGCCGCTAGCGCGACAAGCAGTTCGGTCAGCGTTCACCTGCCGCACAATCCGGCGAACTTCCCGGCAGGCATGTGGATGGTGCAGGCAGTCATCAGCAGTGCCGGGCAGCCCGACTGGGTGACCAACGAGCTCCCGTTCGGCCTGGCGCTCCAGGTGACCAACCTTCCGCTTACGGCGACGCGCGACAGCTCCGGCAAGGCCACAGTGGTCCTGGATTGCTCACCGCACGTGCGGCAGCAGCAGGAATGCACGCTGCTGCTGGGCTCGGCCTCATTCCCGCTCGCGTCGCCGCGGACCGCCCCGCTGTCGAGCGTGCGATTCGAGGTGACGGGGCTGGGCCCGGGCCGGTATCCGGTACGGCTGCGGGTCGACGGAGTGGACAGCCTGCTCATCGACGCCTCGGTGACCCCACCCGTGTACGACGCCACTCAGCTGGTGACCATCCGATGACCTGCGGCTGGCACGACGCAAACGACGAGTACCTGGCGGCTGCCCTACACTGGCTGCGCCTGACATTGCGGTGGCATGCGCTGCTTGCAGAGGACACCCCGCCGTCCGATGGGCGCGCCGACGCAGAGCCGCGTTCTTCCCGCGGGGACGAGACCGGACATCCGGCTGCGGGCAGTGCGGGACCGGCGGTGATGGCTGACCAGGTCACCGGCGCACGAGACGCCTGGGCCGCGGCCGCCAGTGCCGAGCCTCCGCCGGCGCTGGTCGAGCTGAGCCTGCGGCTCGACCTGCGACCGTTCGAGCAGAAGATCTTGCTGCTGTGCGCGGCAATGGAGCTCGACCCGGCGGCCGGCCCGCTGTGTGCTCTGGCTCAGCGCGACGCCCGCAGGCCATGGCCGACCTTCGCCCTGGCGCTCCAGCTGTTCGACGACCCGAGCTGGGAGGCATTGTCGCCGCAGCGCCCGCTCCGGTACTGGCGCCTGATTGAGGTTACCCAGCCTCCCGGACAGCCCCTGACGGCAAGCGCCCTGCACGCCGACGAGCGCATCGTCAACTGCGTCAAAGGCCTCAACTACCTCGACGACAGGCTCGAGGGTTTCGTGACGCCTGTCCCGCGCGCCACAGGGCAGCTGCCAGCATCACAACTCGCCGCCGCCGAGGAGGCCGCGGAAGGCTGGGGGAAAGCATCCGAGCTTGGCTTGGAGCCGGTAGTCCAGCTCCTCGGCCCGGACCAGGCCGCAAAGCTGTCTGTCGGCGCCGCCGCCGCCGCCCGGCTCGGTCGCCACCTGTACCGGATCCCGGTCAGCCTGCTCCCATCGCAATCGGCAGAGCTGGAGACTTTCGCCAGGCTGTGGGCGCGGGAGAGCCTCCTGCTGCCGCTCGCGCTCTACCTCGATGGCGACTCCACCGACGTCGCCGACATCGGCGTGGAGTCAGGACCGGTCCAGGCGACGGGACGTTTCCTGGCCATGAGCAGCGGCGTTTTCGCGCTGGCGACCAGAGAGGCATGGCCCGACATAGCTGCTGCGGCGGCTGCAGTGGATGTCACTAGGCCAACGCCCGACGAGCAGCGTGAGGCATGGCTGGAGATCCTGGGACCGGAGGCGAAATCCGCGTCAGACCGGCTGACGAGCCAGTTCAACTTCGACGTGGAAACCATCCGCGCCATCGCCCGCAAGGCCCGGCCGCCCGGCCAGGACACCGGCACCGACGGGCAAGGCCAGCAGCTGTGGGACGCCTGCGTGGCCGCCAGCCGTCCCCGACTAGACGCGCTGGCGCAGCGGATTGGCTGCCGGGCGACCTGGGATGACCTCGTGCTGCCCGAGGCCGAACTCGGCCTGCTGCATCAGATCGCCGCCCAGGTGCGCAACCGCAGCACCGTGTACCACGACTGGGGTTTCGCCGAGCGGACCAACCGCGGCCTCGGGATTACCGCGCTGTTCGCCGGCCCAAGCGGGACGGGCAAGACAATGGCGGCTGAGGTCCTAGCCAATCACCTCCGGCTCAGCCTATACCGCATCGACTTGTCGGCCGTGGTGAGCAAGTACATCGGCGAGACGGAGAAGAACCTGCGCCGGCTCTTTGACGCCGCCGAGCAGGGGGCCGCAGTGCTGCTGTTCGACGAGGCTGACGCGCTGTTCGGGAAGCGCTCAGAGGTCAAGGACAGTCACGACCGTTACGCCAACATCGAGGTGAACTACCTCCTGCAGCGGATGGAGTCCTACCGGGGGGTCGCCGTGCTGGCAACGAACATGCGCTCGGCACTCGACCCGGCCTTCTTGCGGCGGCTGCGCTTCGTGGTCACCTTCCCGTTCCCGGCGGCAGCGGAGCGCCGCCAGATCTGGTCGAAAGTGTTCCCGCCGCGCACGCAGACCGACGATCTCAACCTGGACCGGCTGGCCGGCCTGACCGCCAGCGGCGGAATGATCCAGAACATCGCACTCAATGCCGCCTTCCTCGCGGCCAGCGCCTCGGCCCCGGTCAGCATGCGGCTAGTGCTGGATGCGGCGCGGACCGAATTCCGCAAGCTCGAGCTGACCGTGGCGGAGGATGAGTTCACCTGGGCGCCCGAAGGCGGGGGGCTGGCATGAACGTTGAGCTGCACATCGAGCGGCTGGTGCTTGATGGCCTTCCGGTCCGTCCAGGTGACCGGGCCGCCCTCGCCGGCTGGCTGGGGTACGAGCTGCGGTGGCTTATCAAAACCGGGGGAGTCCCGCCAGACCTCATGGGCGGGGGTGCTGTGCCCAGGCTGACAGCTCCGCCCGCCGCTATATCACCAACCGCGGCCGCTGGGCCGCTCGGCCGGGCGATCGCCCGGTCGGTGTACACCAGCTTTGGGACGGTGACGGAGATGGCTCGATGACCGGCTCCCCGGCGTTCCCCAACTCCCCCCGGCTGGCCCGGGGCGGGCTCGTCCTGCTGGATCCGGTCACCGGACTGCTGCTGCGGGTGATCTCGTTCCAGTACAACCCGGATACCCTCACCCGCACTCTCGTCCCGCAGGGGATCGGGCCTGAGCCGGGGGACCGGCTCGAGGCCCTGCGGCTGAAGGGGCCCCCGCAGGAGACCATCAAGCTCGAAGCCGAGATCGACGCGACCGATGCTCTGGAGTCACCCAACGCCAGCAGCGCTAACCAGACAATGTCGACCGTCGGCCTGCTCGCCTACCTCGCCAGCCTGGAGCTCATCATCACCCCGCCGACGAGCCAGCTCCTCGCCGACGACGTGCTCGCCCAGGTAGGGATGATCGAGATCGCCCCGGCCGAGGCGCCGCTGACCGTCTTCGCCTGGGGGAAGAACCGGGTCGCCCCGGTGCGCGTGACCGAGTACAGCGTGACCGAGCACGCGTTCGACACCTCGCTCAATCCGACCCGCGCCACGGTCAACCTCTCGCTGCGCGTACTCACCGTATTCGACCTGGGCTTCCAGGTCCCGGGAGGGCTGCTTTACCTGCTGCATCAGCAGGGCAAGGAGCGCCTCGCCGGCCAGTTGCCCTCCGCCACGATCGGCGATCTTGGGATCGCCGCCTTCCCGGGACCCTGAGATGATCACGCCAACCAGCCGCTACGCGTCCGTGGGCACGACCACGCTCACCCTCCCCGACGGAACGACCGTGCCCTACCTTGAGCGGCGGTTCGTGCCCCAGCCCGGCAGCCTGGCGCAGATCGGCGTGCACACTGTGACGGCCAATGACCGGCTCGACCTGATCGCCAGCACCGCGATCGGGGACCCATCTCAGTGGTGGCAGATCGCCGATGCCAACCGGGCCATGTGGCCGGAGGACCTCATCGCCACGATCGGCACGCAGCTGCGCATCACGCTGCCGCAAGGTGTGCCGGGGGTGCCCCGTGCCTAGCTTCACCATGATGCTGCTGGTAGGCCCGGTTCTGCCCTCTCCGGCGCCCCAGCCGGTTATCGACGCACTGACCAGCGTGCAGGTGACCGACACCGCCGGCACTGCCTCCGGCTTCCAGCTCGCGTTCGCCCTGAGCGACAAGTCACTACTCAACCTGGCCCTCCTCCCGGCCGGTTACTTCGATCCGGGCATCCGCGTCATCATCCTGGTGATCCTCGCCGGGTTTCCCACGGTGCTGATGGACGGCATCATCACCAGGCAGGACGTTGCGCCCAGCAGCACTCCAGGAGCGTCGACGCTGACGGTCACCGGTGAGGATCTCAGCGTCCTCATGAGCCTTGACGACAAGGAAATGTGCTATCCAGGGCTTCCGGTCGAGGGCCGGGTGGCGGTGATCTGCGCACAGTACGCGCTCTACGGCATCGTCCCGGTTCCGATCCCGCCGGCGCTGATCGACGTGCCGGACCCCATCGCGCAGATCCCCACCCAAAGCGGCACCGATCTCGACTACCTGCGCGCCCTGGCTGCGATAGCCGGTTACATCTTCTTCATCGAGCCCGGGCCGGTGCCGGGGACGAGCATCGCGTACTGGGGGCCCGAGGTGCGGGTCGGCGTGCCCCAGGCGGCCCTCACTATCAACATGGACGCCGAAACCAACGTAGAGACGCTCAGCTTTTCCTACGACGGGCTGGCCCGCGCTCAGCTCACCATCAACATCCAGGAACCCATCACCGGGCTGATCATCCCGATTCCAGTGCCCGACGTGGGCATCCTCCGGCCGCCGCTGGGCGCCCGTCCGGCGGTGACGCTCAAGCACCAGCCTCTTCCCAATGCGGCGAAATTCAACCCGGTCCAGGCTGCGCTCATGGGCCTTGGCCAGACCGCCACGGCGTCGGATGCGGTCACCGGCCAGGGCACGCTGGACGTGCTGCGTTATGGCCACATCTTGAAGCCCCGCCAGCTTGTGTCGGTCCGCGGGGCGGGGCTCGCCTATGACGGCTTCTACTACGTCCCGAGCGTGACCCACAACATCAAGCGCGGCGAGTACAAGCAGAGCTTCCAGCTGTCCCGGGACAGCCTGGTGTCACTGTCCCCGGTGGTGCCGACATGACGGCCACAGCGCGGTCGGCGCCGCTGTATGGCAAGTACCGGGGAACGGTGGCCAGCAACATCGACCCGCTGGAGCAGGGGAGGCTGCTGGTCCAGGTGCCCGACGTGCTGGCCGACGACCCTTGCTTCTGGGCGAACCCGGCCCTGCCCGGGGCCAGTAAGCAAGCCGGGCTGTTCGCCCTCCCGCCGGTCAACGCCAAGGTGTGGGTGGAGTTCGAGCAAGGTGACCCGGACTACGCGGTGTGGGTCGGGTGCTTCCCCGGGTCGACTGGCGACCTGCCCGGCATGGCGGTCGCCATCCCTCCGACCGCCAGCCCGTTCGTGCTGCAGACCACGGGCCAGCACACCGTGGCGCTGTCCGACCTTCCGGGACAGGCCGGCGGCATCCTGCTCAAGAGCACCTCCGGCGCGTTCGTCAGCGTCAGCCAAGCAGGCATCGTGCTGAGCAACGGCAAGGGGGCCAGCATCGCCCTGCTGGGGCCGACGGTCACCGTCAACCAGGGAGCGCTGATCGTGAAGTGAACCGAACCTGCCGCCAGCCACCCGGAGCCGACCACGGCGAGGAGGACTGATGCCCGACCAGAAGAAGTTCTACGGGAAGTACCGGGCCACGGTGACCAACAACGCCGACCCGCTGCTGCAGGCCCGCCTGCTCCTCCAGGTACCCGATGTGCTGGGCGAACTGCCGACGAGCTGGGCGATGCCCTGCTTGCCCGCGGTGGGAAAGCAGATGGGGATCTTCGTGCTGCCCGCGATCGGGAGCACCGTATGGGCCGAGTTCGAGCAGGGCGACCCCGATTACCCGATCTGGACCGGCGGGTACTGGGGATCGGCCGCGGAGGTCCCGCCGCTTGCCCTCGCGGCCCCGCCCGGATTGCAGAACATACTCTTGCAGACCACGCTGCAGAACACTCTGCTGATCACCGATACCCCCGGGCCACAAGGCGGGATAGTGCTGAAAAGCTCGGGCGGCTCCATGCTGATCGTGAACGACACCGGCATCTACCTCACCAACGGCGTGGCGTCGATCACGCTGATCGGCAACACCGTCGCGGTGAACCAGACAGCGCTGACGGTGGTGTGACAGATGCCGGGCTATCTTCTCCACGTCGGCGCGGTGGTTACGTGCACCCACTCCGCCCCGTCCACCACCACCCCCGGCGGGGCTCGGGTCTTCACCAGTGGCCAGCCGGTCGCCACCTTGGCCAGCCTCTGGTCTGTAACCGGCTGCCTCTTCCAGATCCCGGCCCCCCCAGGGACCGTACCGTCGCCGTGCATCCGAGTGCAGTGGACCATGCCGGCCACCCGGATCCTCGTCGGTGGCAGCCCAGCGCTGCTTCAGCCCGCCATCGGCAGCGGCGCGGGGGCATGCTTCAGCGCCCAGCAAGCACCGCAAGGACCCCCGATGGTCAACCAGATGCAGCTTCGGGCTGCCGGCAGCTGAGGACGGGCCGCCATGGACATCGCGTTTCCGCTGCAGATCGGCCCAACCGGCCGGACGGTGGCCGCAGGCAGTGATGACCACGTGCGGCAGATGATCGAGCAGTTGCTGTTCACCCGGCCGGGCGAGCGGGTCATGCAGCCGACCCTGGGCTGCGCACTGCTGCAGCTCGTGTTCGAGCCCAACAGCCCGGAGATCGCCGCCGCGGTCCAGATGACCGTGCAAGCATCCCTGCAGCACTGGCTCTCCGACGTGGTCAGGGTCGATTCTCTCAGCGTCGACGCCGTAGATGCCGAGATGACCATCACCGTCGGCTATGTGGTCCTGGCGACCGGCGCGGCCAGCCAGGCCACCTTCACCTCGGGGGCGACGGCATGACCGCCCAGGGCAAGATGGCCTGCCGCGACGAGCTGCGCAGGGACTTCGTCCGGCGGGCCGGGCTGAACGGCCTCGATCATGTCGAGGTCAGCGACGATCACCGGACGCTGACCGTCAGCTTCCTGGCCAAGGCCCCGGCCGGCCTCGGCCCCGGCAACGTCAAGATAACCGGTGGCCAGCGCGTCACCGGGATCACGGCGCTGGCGGTGCGGCTGTGCGCCGACGATGACCCGGACATTGATGACTGCATCCAGGTGACGGTGAGCCAGCCGGGCGACAACTCGTGCTATGACCTGTGCCTGGTCGAGGCCGACGACCGGGGCCGTCCGACCGGTGTCCCGCTGGCCGGGCTCGATCCCCGTTACGCGTGCATCAGCTTCTCCTTCATGGCCGGCTGCCCCACGGGCCTGGATTGTGCGACCGCGCAGCCCTGCCCGCCGCAGGTCCCCGCTGAGCCTGACCTGTCCTACCTGGCCAAGGACTTCGCTAGCTTCCGGCAGCTGTTGCTCGACCGGCTGGCGCTGATCATGCCGGCCTGGACCGAGACCCACGAACCAGACCTCGGCATCGCCCTCGTGGAGCTGCTGTCGTGGGTTGGCGACGAGCTGAGCTACTACCAGGACGCGGTCGGCACCGAGGCCTACCTGCAGACCGCCCGCCTGCGGATTTCGATCCGCCGCCACCTGACCCTGATCGACTACCGGCTGCATGACGGCTGCAACGCCAGGACCTGGGTCTGCCTGGAGCTGGCCCGCGATAGCGGGCCGGTCACTCTGCGGGCGGGCGACGTCCGCTTTATCACATCCCCGGGACCGGCCGTCGCCGCCCAGCCCGCGCTGCGCCAGGCAGATCTCCTCGACGTGGATCCCGGCACCTATCAGGTCTTCGAGCCGCTCATCCGCGCCGACACGGTGCACTACCCGGCGCACACCGAGATGTACTTCTGGACCTGGGGTAACGGGCAGTGCTGCCTGCCCGCCGGAGCCACGGCAGCGGCCCTAGTCGACGCGTGGGCCGACGACGACCCGCCGGCCGAGGGCCGCGAAACCCCGGCCGGGGAATCACCGCCCGACCCGGAAACCACGGAGCAGGCAACACCGCGGCCGCGCGCCCTGCACTTGGCCCCCGGCGACGTCGTGATCATCGAGGAGATCCGCGGCCCGGTCACTGGGGCCACCGCTGACGCCGACCCCGCGCATCGCCAGGCCGTGCGTCTCACCGCCGTGGAGCCGGCCGTTGATCCGCTGTTCAAGCAGCCGATCGTCCATGTGCGGTGGGGCGCCGAGGACGCCCTCACCTTCCCGGCCTGCCTGTCCTCACTGCGCAGCCCGGACTGCGCGCCGGTGTGCCCGGTGACGGTGGTGCGGGGCAACGTCATCCTGGTAGATCACGGCAGGAGCCTCACGGCCTGTGATGCGCCGCCGGAAAGCCTCACCGAGCCGCAGCCCAGCACCGAGCCCGGCCCGTGCCGGGGGCCCTACCAGCCCGGGCCGGCCACGGCGACCCAGCCGCCCTACGAGCCAGTGCTCAGCCAGTCACCGGTGACGCAGCGCCAGCGCTTCCCCGACCCGGATGCCATAGGCCGCCGCCAGGCCCGGTTCGTCGAGGCCATCCCGGCGGCCGTCCTGGCCGAGGTGCGCGCCGTGCTCGCAGCCGTCCAGGCCGGGCATCCGCTGGAACCGGCCCAGCGTCGGTTGCTGGCCACGATCTTCGGGCGGCCTGCTCTAGTCAGCGTCGGCCTGCTGCGGGCAACCGGGAGGCCAGGCTCGATTCCCCCCACGACCGACCAGGCCGCGGCGGTCGACGCGTTGCTCGGTCAGCAGGAGACCCTCCTCGACATCAAATTGCGCAGGCTGGCCACCCTCGCGCGGCGGGCACGGGCCGGTGTCATCCTCGGGCCTGAGGTCGCCGAGGAGATCACCGCAAGCTGGGGGCCCGGGTTCGTGGCCGGGTTCGAGCCCTCGAACCCGGATCTGTTCGGCCCGGCAGCCGGAGCCCTCAGCCAGGACCCGCGCGCCGCGCTGCCGGAGGTGACCGTGCGGTTGGTCAGCGGCGGCCCGGAGCCGCTGTCGGCCGACGCGACAGAGGCGCCCTGGTTTCCGCGGCGGACGCTGCTCGGCAGCCGCAGCACCGACCGTTACTTCGTCGGCGAAGTGGATGATCTGGGCCTGATGCACCTGCGCTTCGGCGATGGCACGCTCGGTGAGCCGCCTCCGCCAGGCGCTACTCTCGGCGCCAGTTACCGGATCGGCAACGGTACGGACGGCAACGTTGGCGCCGAAACGATCACGGATCTGGTGTCCTGTACCACCCAATTCCAGAACGTCACGCGGGTGCGCAATCCCCTGCCTGCCCAGGGCGGTACCGACGGGGAGCCGGCCGCGGCAGCGCAGCTGTATGCGCCGGCGATGATCAACACGCCGCTGTGCCGGGCGATCACCACCGATGACTACGCCGCTATCGCCGCCGAGGACCCGGGCATACAGCGTGCCGCCGCACAGCTGCGCTGGACCGGCAGCTGGTATGAGGCGGATGTGGCGCTCGACCCGCTCGGCACCGACACGCTGAGCCGGTCCCTGGTCCGCTCGGAGACCGAGCGCCTGCAGCGGGTCCGCCGCGTCGGGCACGACCTGCGCGTCGGGCCCGCCGAATACGTGCCGCTCGACATCGCGATGCGGATATGCGTCCTCCCCGGCTACCAGCGGGCCCACGTCAAGGCCGCGCTGCTTGAGGTGTTCGGCACCGGGATGCTGCCCGGCGGACAGCGAGGCCTATTCAACCCGGACAACCTCACATTTGGAACCCACGTCTCGGTCAGCGCGCTTGTCGCGGCGGCGGCCGGCGTGACCGGGGTCGAGAGCGCGACCGTCACCAGATTGCGCCGTCTCGGCCAGGGGGACGACGGGGAACTCACCGCTGGCGTGCTGACCACCGGGCCGATGCAAATTCCGCAGCTCGACAACGACTCGCGCCATCCGGAGCGAGGCAGGCTGCGGCTGAGGATGGGAGGGGGACGATGAGCACAGACTGCGGCTGCGGTTGCGGCGCGGGCGGCGGCGGGCCGTGCGCCGGACCGAGCACCTGTGGCTGCTGCAAGGGCGTGCAGGCGCTCACCCCGGCCGTCATCCTCAACCGCCCTGGTCTTAGCCAGATCAGCTACCGGGTCGGCACCCACGGCGCATTTATGGAGACCATGCTGGCCGGGCTGAGCGGGGCCAGCGAGCAGGCCCTGCAAGCGCTTACCGTGCGCACCGAGGATGATCCCTCGATCGCGTTCCTCGAGTGCTGGGCCACGGTCGCGGACGTGCTGACCTTCTACACCGAACGTATCGCCAACGAAGGCTACCTGCGGACCTCTACCGAGCTCCGCTCGGTGCTCGAGCTAGCCAGACTGGTCGGTTACCGGCTGCGGCCGGGCCTGGGGGCGTCGGCGTATCTCGCCTACACCCTCACGGTGAACCCGGCCAAGGTCACCGCGGTCACGATCCCCAAGGGCGCTCAGGCGATGAGTGTGCCCGGCCCGGGGCAGCAGGCGCAGACCTACGAGACGTCCGACGACCTCTACGCCCAGCAGACCTGGAACACGCTGCCGGTCCGGACGACGAAGCCAGCGAGCATCACCGCTGACGCGATCACTCTCACCAAGTCGGTCGTGCCGGTGACGGTCCAGGGTACGGCCCTGTCGATCCACCCGGGCGACCGAGTGGTTTTCCCGGCCAAGCCCGCTGATGTCGAGACCATCGGCGTCCCGGCGTCCGTGCAAGCGGTGAACGAAGACGCGAACGCCAACGTGACCACGCTGACCCTGCTGCCAGACCCGGCATCCTCCTTCCGCGCGACCGCAGGCGGGGCCGCCGCGGCCGGGCCGGCCAGCACTGTCACCGAGGAGCCCGCCAGCGCGGCCCACGGCAGCCTGCCCAATCTCGTGGGACTCATCGAACCGTTGCGCAAGCCGCCGTCCGTCCCGCCTCCCGACTCCGCGCACCTGGCCAGAACGGTCGAAAGCGTGTTCAACCCGGGCTCGGACGTGGCCCCACAGCTGCTCACCGGCCTCGTCCCGCAGCTTGGGCCCAGCCTGTACCAGGCCTGGGGGCAGCAGCCCATCCCGCCCGGTGCCGTGTTCCAGGACCTCGCCGTCCAGCGGGCCAAGGCGGGTGTGTTCGGCGCGACAGCGCCCCGCCAGCCGGTTCTCGACGCCTCGGGTGCCGTGGTCGGCACCCGGGAGTGGCCGCTGTCCGGAAGCATCACCGCGCGGATAGACGTCACGGGGACGGCCGAGACGACGGCATCAGGGATTACCGTTTCCGCCAGCGACGGCAGCGGCGGGCTGGGCACCCTGTCCTTCGATGCGGACTCATACCCGTCGGGGCTACAGCCGTTGCTCACCGGAGGCGCCGCGGTCAGCGTGACAGTGACGTCCTCGGGGAACGGAACCGATTGGGACCTGACATTCACGTTCTCCGGCAGCATCAGCCCGACCATCGAGATCGCCGGCAACAACGACCTGACCGGCCTGACCGTCACGATCGATGGCACTGGCTCCACCCCGGCGCCGGGGCAAACCGTGCAGAGCTCAAGCCAGGCCGGCGATCAGCTGGCATCCCTTTCCGGCGCTAAGCCTCCTGATACGCACCTCACCGTCAGCGTCGATCGCTGGAGTACTCCGCCGAATCCTGAGGTCATCGACCTTGACACCGTGTACGACCAGGTGGTGCCAGGCAGTTGGGCGGTTATCGAACGTGCCGACACCGGTGAGGTCAAGACCGCCCAGGTGCTCACGGTGGCGACGGTCGCCCGGTCCGACTACAACCTCCAGGGCAAGGTCACCCGCCTGACCCTCAACGACGCCTGGCTGACCACAGCGGATCTCTTGCTCTCGGTGGCCCGTAGCACCACCGTGTACGTCCAGAGTGAGCCGCTGACACTAGCCCGGGTCAGCGATGACACGGTCGTCAAGGACGATGCCGTCGACCTCGACGGCCTCTTCGGCGGCCTGCAGACCGGGCGCTGGCTGATCATCACCGGCGAGCGCAAGGACTTGCCCGGCGTCACCACGGGCGAGGTGGTGATGGTGGCCGGGGTGACCCAAGGCGCCAGCCTGCCCGGCGATACGGTGCACACGACCGTGCATCTGGCCGCCAAGCTGGCCTACCGCTATCTTCGCAGCACCGTCACCATCTACGGCAACGTGGTGGCCGCCACCCAGGGTGCCACCCAGCGCGACGTGCTCGGCAGCGGCTCAGCCAGCCAGACCGGGCAGAGCTTCCCGCTCAGCCGCAGCCCGCTCACCTACCTGCCGACGCCCACGGCCGCCGGGGCCGCCAGTACCCTGGCCACCGCGGTCGACGGAGTGACCTGGCAGGAGGCCGGCAACCTGGTGTCCGCCGGGCCGACCGACCACGTGTACATGACGCAAACCGACGACACCGGCAAGACGACCGTCCTCTTCGGCGATGGCGTGCACGGATCCCGCCTGCCGACCGGGGCGGCCAATGTCACCGCCGTGTACCGGGTCGGGCTGGGCGCACAGGGCGCCGCGGTGGACCAGATCAGCCAGCCCCAGACCCGGCCCCAGGGCGTGCAGGGGGTAACGAACCCGCTGCCGGCCAGCGGTGGCGCCGACCCTGACTCGGTGGCCCAGGCCAAGGGGAACGCCTCGCTGGCCGTCATGGCGCTCGACCGCGTGGTCTCAGTGGAGGACTACCAGGACTTCGCCCGGGCCTGGGCCGGCATCGGCAAGGCCAGCAGCACGCTGCTGTCCGACGGCACCCAGCAATTCGTCCACCTGACCATCGGCGGCACCACCGCCCAGCCCATCGAGACGTCCTCGGCTCTCTACACCAGCCTGGTCGCCAGCCTGTCCGCGAACGGCGATCCTCACGTCCCGCTCAGGGTCGCCCCCTGCGACGTCTCACTCATCGTCCTGGCCGCCGGAATCCATATCGGGTCGCAGTACCAGTGGACCGCCGTCTCGGCGGCGGCCCGGGATGCCCTGCTGTCGGCGTACTCCTATGAGAACAGGTCGCTCGGCCAGGACGTGGTTCTCAGTGATGTCGTCGCGACCATCCAGGCGGTGCCGGGCGTCGACTACGCGGTCGTCACCGGCCTGACCGTCGTGGCGTTCTCCGATCCATCATCCACCGTTGACACCCTGACCGGGCTGACGACCGCACTGAGCACCCCACCCCCGGTGCGGATCCCGGTCCCCCTCGCCAGCGTCGGCCCGGCGCACACCGTCTCCCCGGCGCAGGTCGCCATTCTCAGCCCGGACATCGCCGACTCCCTCGTCCTCACCCAGATAGCCCCGTGAGTGCCATGGCAGACGACCGTCTTTACAATCTCCTCCCCGAGTATTACCGGGTCACCGACGACGCGGCGGGCGGGGTACTGCGAGCCCTGCTGCAGGTGATCAGCGAGCAGGTCGATGTGATCCAGGCCGACATCGACCAGCTCTACCGCAACTGGTTCATCGAGACCTGCCAGGACTGGGCCGTGCCCTACATCGGCGACCTGGTGGGATACCGGCCGCTCAGCGTGGGTGAGGCGACCCAGTCGACTAGTCCCGAGGGCCAGCGCCTCGACCGGGCCATCGAGGGGCGCACCGATGTGGGCAGGACGGTCGACACCCGCCGCCGCAAGGGCACCCTCGCCGTACTGGTAGAGCTGGCCCTGGACGTGGCTGGCTGGCCCGCGCGCGCGGTGGAGTTCCGCCTGCTGCTGGACCAGACCCAGTCGATCAACCATCTCCGGCTCTACCGGGCCCACACGGTCGACCTCCGCGATGGAGCGCTCCTCGATGGCATCGGCGGGCCCTTCGACCGCCTCGCCTACGGCGCCGAGATCGCCCGGGTCAGCTCCCCCCTCCGGGCAGGCCGCTACGACATCCCTAACCTTGGCCTGTTCGTGTGGCGCCTGGGGTGCTATCCCATCGCCCGGGCACCGGCCTACTGCTGGGACCAGGCGCGCAACCAGTATTCGTTCAGCATCCTCGGCAACGATGCCCCGCTGATCACTAACCCGGAGCCCGGCCGTCCGGCCGATCCGGGCCCGCTCGACGTCCCGGCCTGGATCAGCCGCAGGCGGTTCGCGGACAACCTGGCCGACTATTACGGGCCGAACGCCAGCCTCGCGATCTGGCGGGACAAGCCCAGCGGGCCACCGATCCCCGTAACCGACGTCACCCCGGCCGACCTGACCGACTGGACCTACCGGCCCCCGCCGGGCCAGGTCGCCGTCGACCCCGTGCTCGGCCGGATAGCGTTCCCGCCTGGCAGCAAGGTCTCCGGCGGGGTGTGGGTCAGCTACCACTACGGCTTCAGCGCGGACATGGGCGGCGGGGAATACCTGCGCCCCCGCCGCCCGATCGGCGGGCGCCACGTGTACACGGTAGGCGCCGGGGGTCGCTTCGACAGCATCATGGCGGCGGTCGAACGCTGGCGCGCCGACAAGGAAGCCGACAGCGCCGCCCGGGATGCGGTCATCGAGGTACTCGACGGCAACATCTACCAGGAAGCGATCGACATCGCGCTCGACGAGGGCGACCACCTCGAGCTGCGCGCCGCCCCCGGCACGCGCCCGGTGATCAGGCTGCTCGACTGGCATGCCAACAAGCCCGATGCCCTGTTGGTGCGCGGGACCGGCCGGGCGCCAGGCAAGGACGCGGGTGGCAACGGCGCCGGTGCCAAGGGTGCGAACGCCAAGCGCACGGCGGCCGAGGGCGAGAGCGCCGAAGATACGAGCGCCGGGGACGCGAACGGCACCACGTCTGCCGCCCAGCGGCCGCTGCCAAAAGTCTCGCCGCGCAACGGGTGCATCGAGTACCCCAAGTCGGTGATGCCGGACTTCGTGCTCGACGGGTTCCTGGTGACCGGCCGGAGCATGCTGGTCACCGGTCCTATCTCCCAGGTCACCATCCGGCATTGCACGCTCGTCCCCGGCTGGTCCCTGGAAAGCGACTGCGCCGCGCACCGGGGCGAGGAACCGAGCATCCAGCTCACCGACACCACGGCGAAGCTGGTGATCGACCACAGCATCACCGGCTCGATTGAGGTAACGCTCGACGAGCCGGCCGGTGACCCGATCGAGATCGTCGCCCACGACAGCATCATCGACGCCACCAGCACCAGCCTGCCGGCCGTCAGCGGCCCGGAGGACCGGTACGCCTACGCACGCCTGTGGCTGCGCCGCTGCACAGTGATCGGCACAGTGCTCATCCACGCCCTTGAGCTCGGCGACAACACCATCTTCCTCGGGCATATCCGGGCGGCACGCCGGCAGGAGGGATGCGTGCGCTTCTGCTGGGCCGAGCCAGGATCACGGACGCCGACCCGGTACGAATGCCAGCCCGACCTGGTTCGGCAGGCGATCCACGATGAGGCCGAGCAGGGCAGCAAGGTCGAGCTGGGCAAAGTGCCGCAGTCCGACGAGGCAGCCGACCAGGCGGTGGAAACGGCGCGGGTCCGGCCCCGCTTCGGCAGCCTGCGATACGGGACCCCCGCCTACTGCCAGCTAGCCCAGACCTGCGCGCCGGAGATATCCAGCGGGGCCGACGACGCGTCGGAGATGGGTGCCTTCCACGACCTTTTCCAGCCGCAGCGGCTGGCCAACCTCAGCGACCGTCTGCAGGACTTCACGCCGGCAGACATGAACTCGGCAGTGATCATCGTCACCTGATTCCAGGTGACCCAGCCAGCGGAGGCCGACATGTACGGTGACCTGTCCCGGTTGATCTTCGACCCCACACAGCACTACTCGCGTGTCGTGGTCCAGCAGGGCCGGGTGACCCTCGACGCCGACGCCAACGAGGAGGCGTCCATTCTGCTGCACTACCTGCGCGCGCTCGCCGCCGACTTGATCGGCCCGCTCGGCGGCCCGGGTGCTGACCCCGGGTTCGAGATTGGCCACTTCGCCGGTGAGGGACAGGTGCCTTTCACCATCGGCCTCGGCCACTACTACGTTGACGGCATCCTTTGTGAGGCCGATGGGACGGCTGGGTCGACTGACCCCATCGGTTATTTCGATCAGCCCGACGTTTACCATGACCAGAATGACCCGCGTAACCCACTTAACCTGCCGGGCACCCCTTACCTAATCTGGCTCAAGGTGTGGGAGCGGTACATCTCCTGGGCCGAAGACCCGGATCTCCGCGAGGTTGCGCTGGGGCTCGACGGCCCAGACACTACCGGCCGGACCAGGGTCGTCTGGCAGGTGCTGGCATGGTCGTGGCCGGACCCGAATCACACCCCTGAAACCGCCCAGGACTTTTACGACAACTTCTGGTCAACGACCCAAGGGGACCTGCTGAACCCGCCAACCGGGACCTTGATGGCGCAGGCCGCTCAGCCTCCGAAAGTTGAGACAGATGCCTGTATTTTGCCGCCCAGCTCTGGCTACCGCGGTGCGGAGAACCAGCTGTACCGGGTGGAGATCAACCGGGATGGAACGGTGTCAGCTTCGCCGACGGCCTCGGCCGAGACCACGCCGCCCCCTACCTTCAAATGGTCCCGCGACAATGGGTGTGTAATCCTGCCCATCACCGGGATCAGCGGCAATGTGGTGTCGGTTACCACGCTGGGCAGGGACCCGCAGCTGAGCGTGGAAGTCGGCAACTATGTGGAGATCTTCGACGACTATTACGCGTCGCAGGGCTCGCCTGGGGCAATCCCCAGATATCTCGAGCCGCTCCACCTGGTCACCGCGGTAGACGCGGTGGGGCTGACCGTCACCCTGGATCAGGCACCGTCGACCAATGTCGGCCGCAGCCAAGCTCCGGGCCAGTCCCTGCATCCCTACCTGCGCCGCTGGGACCAAGAAGAGGTCCTGGTCACCAAGGCCGACCTCACCATCGACAGCGTGGACAAGGCCATCGACCTGGTCACGGACCGCTGGATCGACCTGGAGGACGGGATCCAGATCAAGTTCAGCTACGGCAGCTACCGGGCCGGCGACTATTGGCTCATCCCGGCCCGGGTGGTCACCGGCGACGTAGAGTGGCCGGAAGATGCCAGCGGCAACAAGCTTCCCCTGTCGCCCATGGGAGTGGACTATCACGCGGCTCCGCTCGCCTTCGTTCCCGCTGGCGGCGCCGCCCCTACTGACCTGCGGATGGGGTTTCAGCCGATGGCCCAGTTCCTGCCCCTGACCGGTGCCCGGGCTCCGGGCGGCGCCACGCAGAGCGCCGCCGGGCCGACGACCCGGCAGGCTGGGACCACCCGGCAGGCCAGGTCCGCTACCCGGCAGGCCAGGTCCACCACGCGGCAGGCCAGGTCCACCACCCAGCAGGCTGGGCTCGCCACCCCGCAATCGGACGCACCCTCGGCCGGGACTCCGGCGCAGCCGGCACAGGGGCAGCAGCCCGCGCCAGGGAAAACTGCTGATTAGTCATGCCAGCGCGGATGCCGCTGCGTCGGCCAGCCGCGACTTACCGGAGCCGGCCGGCGATATGGCGAGGGGCAAGCCCGTTGAGCGTACGACCCGCCGTGGCAAGCCCCGCCGTGCCAGCCTTGGCGGCAGTGCCAGCGAGCCCGCTCCTGCAGCGGTGCGGGCCAGGCCAGTGCGGCTGTGCGGAGCGGCCCGAGGAAGAGCTCTTGCATCGCACACCCGTTCAGCCCGGGCCCGCTCAGCAACCTGAGGTACCGCGCATCGTACATGAGGTACTCGCTTCACACGGCACACCACTGGGGGCCGACGCCCGTGCATCCTTTGAACCTTGCTTCGGCCGGGACTTCAGTGCGGTTCGCGTGCACACCGGCGCCAAGGCGGCGGATTCGGCGCGGGCAGTGGGTGCGTACGGCTACACCGTCGGGAACCACGTCGTACTCAGCGGGACCGCGCCGCTGACGGCCACCGCCCAGCGCAGCAAAGTGCTGGCCCACGAACTCGCTCACGTGATCCAGCAGCGCGGCGCGAGAACTTCGCAGTCAAAGTTGACGGTCGGAGCAGCAGACAGTGCTGCCGAGCATGAGGCCGACCTTGCCGCGGAATTTGCCGTCCGCGGGGAGACGGCGGCAGTGCGGGAACTCGGGCCTGCTGCCGTCGTCCAGCGCGCACTTACCTGCCCTGACCTGATCAGTCCCACCGACCAAGAAGCAATCAGCGGAATCGGCATGCCAGCGCACGGCGCGGTCGAGGAGCACTTCCGCGGCGAGGCTGGCCGCCGATTCTGGAAGCAGGTGATTCCAGGTTCGAGTTTCGCACCCTACCGGACCGAGGATCCCGACCCTCGGCACCGCGAGCCCGGCAGCCAGGAGGAGGAAGTCAAGCCGCAAATTATCGGCGGCAGGGCCGGCCGCGGGACACCGGATCTGGGCTACCGGGAAGGCTCGGTAGTCGAGCTGGCCGAGGTGAAGCCCGCGATTTTGGAGTATGGCCCTTTCGGCGGCCTGATCGAGGGCGGAATACAACTCGCCAATTATGTCGAGAAGGGTAGCTCTCCGGAAAACAGTGGGTGGCGGGGGCTCCGGCGGATCAGCAAATTTGTTCCGATGCCTCCTAGCCGGATGACCTGGCCCAGTTCGCTCTCCACCTCGGCGGGCCGGAAGATCACTGTTGGCTGGTGCGCGCCAGGGCTAGTCGGCTATCGGCCGCTATCAGCGGAGGAGTCGGAGACGGTCATCTGCGGTGTCTCGGATCAGAAGCAGATTGACATGTTCCTCAACTTCGCACTGGACAGGGCGCAGTCGATGGTAGACCGCTATATCGACAAGTCGGTTGACGCCTTACTCACCCGCAAGATCCAGACCATGACCATCCGCGATGGGCTCGTCCTGCTCGCGAGGCACGCCCGCGGAGCGCTGCACGATCTGCTAAACAAGCAATTCGGTCCCGGTGCCGGGGAACTCGTCGATGTGCTGCCTGGCGACGAGCTGGTCAGCAAGGCGGCGAAGTGGATCGAGGACCAGGTCGGACGGCAGGCCGAGACGCTGCTGCGTAGCCTGATCCTGCAGGTCAAGACCAAGCTGCTGACCGAGGTACGCCGGAACATCAAGGACCGGTTGCGAACGTACTTGCAAGAATCGCTCGCCGCCGTCTGCGCGGCGGCTGTGGTAGGCGCCACGGTGTCCGTCGCGCAGCTATTGAAGAAGCTGGCACAGGACCTGGGCAAGATGTTCGGTGAGAGTGTCATCGAAGTCGCCGAGGCATGGGCAATCGCCGCCGCCAAGGAGCTTGCGAAGGACCTGCTCATCGCGTTGCTCGTCGCCGTCGCGGTAGTTGCAATCATTATCTTCTTGCCCGAGATCCTGGCCGCCCTCGCGGCGCTCGGCGAGTTCCTTGTCGCGGCAGGCGCTGCTGTCGTGGCTGCGGGCGGTGCCGTCATGGCACTTGGCCCTAACCTGTTGTCAATTCTCAACGAGCTGGTTAAGGCGGTCATCCAGACTGCCCAGGCGCTACAAGCTGCGGGCTGAGCCTAGAAACTTCGTGAACCGGCCATGATGAACATGGATCCCGTTGGGCTTGATCGTGCGCTCGCCCCGTCCCCGGCCCCTTCGGTCCCGCAACCACCGGCTAGCCGAGCCCGTTCTCGACCTCACCACTTCCTGGCCACTGAACAGCGGCTGCATCCCGCCCGGTCGCGGCAACGGCTGGGCTCGCGCTAGCCGCCCCACCTGGATATCAGAAGCTGAATTCGATGAGTGGCTTGACCGGGGCTATCTCACGCGTTGGGTCGTGCGATTCTGTTGGGCCCGGCGTATGCATTACCTCTGCTGCCCGCTGCAGCAAGATGGACGCTTCCTCATTGGGCAGCGCAGCGCGCATCTGTGCGATTACCGATTCGTGCGCCGGCATTTCTCTGCTGATTTCGGCGGTGCGCTGCGCCGCCGTGAGCTGGTCTGGGAACCCATTCGGCCCCAGATGGTTGGAGTAATATTCCTTAGCAGAACCTGGAGGGTTTGCGTTTTTGACCCGGTCGCGTTTCATCGAAAAGTAGTTTTCGACGATAAGGCCTTGCTGCTCCGGTGTGAAGTCAAAGAAGGACAATCCAGGTTTGAGTGCATAATCATAAGCGAAATTGCGGTTGCCGCGAAGCGCGCCGACAATCTGCGTCTGCAGGGAGTGAGAAATGTAGCTTGTGCCGCCGTGCTGATACTGCCATACATGGGTGAGCTCGTGCACCAGTGTCTTTGCCATCTGCTCATCCGCGATCGTGAAGTCCCGCGGCACGCGGATGTTGTTGCCGACCGTCCGGTATTCGAGCACGTTGGTTGGGATAAGCCGTACGCGGGCGAAATCGATACTCTTTCCGAATACCCCAGCCGCGGTGGCTCGTTCGGTGGAGGTGAGCGCCCGCCCGGCGAGGCCCGCGGCGATGTCGCTGAACTGCGTGACCGTTTCTTCGAGAGCAGGGGAACGTACGCTCACCGGACCGGGGGCTTGGTGCTGGCGTTGCACGAGGCCTGCGGCGGCGCCGTGTGAGATAGCCGATGCTGGCGCGTTTCCTCCTGCTACCGCATCGGCCTGGCGCTCATGCCCGTCGTGTGGATTGCTGAGCGTGCGGCTAGGCCCGCTCACCGCGGAGCCTTGCTGCAGCACATGCGTCAGTTCGTGGGCAAGCAGCCGCCGTCCGGCCGGTGTGCCGGGCTGGTAGTGCCCGGGGCCGAAAACTATGTCCCGGCCTACGGTGTAGGCCGTCGCACCGATTGCTTCTGCGGAAGCAGCCGCTGCCGCGCCGGTGTGCACCCGAACGTGGCTGAAGTCGCGTCCGAATGCTTTTTCCGCCTCGGACCGCGCTGCCGGATCGATAGAGCAGCCGGGTTTGGCCAGGACCTCACGGAATGTCGATGGCACGGCCACAGTCCTCGCGGACAGGCGCCCTTCCCGGTCTGGGGCGATAGCCCGTCGTAGGCGTGCATGCGTATGCATGACTCCTATCCTCACGTTTCGGCAGTTTATGTCAAGTACGTAGTATCATTGTGAGTGACCTAGGAAGGTCAGGGAGAACGCGTGCCTACCACCGTTATCTGTAGCCCGTTTCCGGGCGTCTACGATGTAGTTGACGGGCCTTCAGACTGCGTCGTAGACACGTGAGCGGACTGTGGCGTGGTTGCACAGATCACAAGCCTCCTGCTCAGCGCCATCCCTGTGGGTCTCCTGTGGGCCGGCACGCGTGGTAGACCCTCTCGCAGATCGCAACACTGGAATCAGTCGTAATGCCAGCCGAACTGACACCTGGCTGGCGGCAGAAAGCTACAAGATCGTCCGCGCCGGCATCCCGACATAAGATCATCCGGCCTTCCAGGAAAGGAATAACGAGGTGAATCTTCATGCGGTCGCTGAATAAACTGGCCAATGAACTGAACCGCGAAAGGCTGGCACACGCAGAGTAGCGGCGCCCGCGCGGCGGCACCTCGCGTTCCGAAGAGCATCGCGGCGCGCCGACCGGGCGGAGCGGCGCATGCGCAATGCATTCCGCAGGGCCCTGCGGCTATGCACGGAACTCGAGCCCTGACAAAGCCGACAGCCCGGACCTCACCGCCGCCCGGCGGCGCAGCGCGATCGATCACGCGCATCTGCCGACGATCTGCGCGGCCGTGACCGCAGCGAGTCCACCTTCACGAGCCGAGCCGAACGGCTCGGCGAGCGTTCTTCCTGTCCCACCCGGTCACGCCCGCGATGTGCATGACGAACGCATCATCGCCACCAGCTTCAGCGCATGGCCGCAAAGCCGGGGGCCCCGGGGCCCACCGAACGGATGAAGCCCGCCGGCTCCGCCAGCCCGCCCTAAGCCGCAGCACGCCGACCCGGCGCACCGCCGGCCAAGGCATCCGCACATAGCCGCACACAGCGCCCCTCAGGTCAGGATCTGACCACTGGCGGCCGGACGTTCGCTCACATCGATGGGCACCTGCCTCCCAGGCTCCTGGAGGCCGTCGATACGCCAGCGGCCGGGCCACGGCGTGCGGGCATCCAGCTGCTGATATCGAGCAAGCGCAACACGGGAAGATGATCAGCGCCTGCCTCACCGCGGAGACTGGCGAGATAGCCCTGCAAGGTAGTTCCGTTTGCCGTCAGCTGAGGGTCATGCGACGCCGGGCGGACAACGTCCCGCTACCACTCAGCGCACAAGCCACCCGGCCAGGGCGGGGCAGGGCTTGCCATCGCTTGCCGATCGGTCCCGGCCGGGGCCGCCTGATACGGCCCATCCTGCTGCCACCACGCTGCCACGAAGATCAAAAAGCCTGACCGCCTTCCGGCGATCAGGCTTCTGACCTGCATTTCCTGGTAGCGGGGGCGGGATTTGAACCCGCGACCTCTGGGTTATGAGCCCAGCGAGCTACCGAACTGCTCCACCCCGCGTCGCTGTGGCTTAACTTTAAGGGCCCGCGCGGCCCGAGGCAAATCGCCGTCAGGGCCTGCGGGTCCCGTCTCAGGCACCGACCGCCGGCGCCGTGGGCGCCGCTAGCCAGATCACGTAGTGCAGCCGTCTCGGCGCGGCCGGCGGCTGGGTCAGCTGCTGCGGGTCCTGCGTGGTCGGCAGGTCGAGCACCTTCAGCGCGTGCGAGCCGTACCGGGCTAGCTCCGACTGGCGGCCGGCCAGCAGCACGGGCCGCCGTCCCGCGGCCGAGATCCCGGTCAGCACTCGCTGCACGGTCGCCGGGGCGGCGTCCGACATCCAGCCAGCCGGGACGCCGCACATTCCCCTGATCGTCTGGGTGAACTGCTGAGCGACGTACCGGTCGACGATCACCACGGACGCGCCGCTGCCGATCGCCGCGCACAGTTGCTGCACGGCGGGCGCCTGGCCGGCGCCGGTCCGTTTCAGCGCCAGCCCGTCAGCGGCCAGCCGCAGCGAGCCCGACTTCCCCGAGTGAGTCAGCCCCACCCCGAACGTCGTCACCACAGTCGGGACAAGCAGCGCCACCACGCAGCATGCCCCGGCCAGCGACCAGGCCGCGGGCCCGGCGCCGCGGTCCCTGGCCCGGCCGACGAGCCATGCCGACGCCCAGATCGCGCACAGGATCAGGCCGGGCAGCACTACCGGCACCAGCCGGCGGCTTGCCCACGGCTGATCGGGCAACGTGCCGGGACGCCAGAGGATGGCAGCTATCCCCCAGCCGATGACTGTCAGCGGGAGTGCCCAGTTCCGTACCGCGCCGGTCGCGTCCTGCCAGGTCAGCAGCGCCCGCCCGGTGCGCCGCGCGAGCAGCGCGAGCCCGAGCCCGCCGAGCAGCACGGCAGGCGCGCCGACATACCAGATCACCCAGTACAACGTGTCCTCGGCATACAGCCTGGCCGGATCGACCGGCAGGTGGTGCAGCCGCTGCAGCCCGGCGACGAAGGCGGCCGCGGCCGGGGCCGGGTGCCCGCGCACGATCTGCACGTACGGGCGGACGGCGAGGCCGGCCAGCGCGGCGACGCAGAGCACGGCGGCCAGCCCGGGCAGCCACCGCAGCGGCCGCCTGCCCGCGACCTTCCGCAGCGGGCGGCGCACCCGGCCGGCCCGCAGCACCAGCACCACCGCGGCGGTGAGCACCGCCAGTGCCGCCGCGGCCAGCCCGATCAGCTGCAGCGGCCGGGCAATGGTGTCCATATAGGCGCGCGACCCGAGGTACCCGTCCGCAAGGCCGTAGCCGATGCCGACAATAAGACCGATGGTAAACGGGAACCCCTGCGCCCGTCTGCCTGCTACCAGCACGCCGATGAACGGAATCAATGGCAGCAGGTACAGCAGCGCGTCTGCCTGCACGAGGACGATCAGGCCGAGCGCCAGCCCGGCCACGGCCGCGAGCGCGCGGGCCGGGCTGAGCCACTGCTGCAGTCCTCGCCGCGTCGCTGCCGTGCCGCTGCCGCCGTCCGGGCGTTCTATCGTGAGCGAGTCGATCAGCAGGCTGAGGCCGCCGATCAACAGCACCTGCGTCAGCGGCTCGCTGAACGCGGACCTGCTCGTGTACTGCTCAGGCAGCGTGAATGCCAGCACGAGCGCTCCGGCCGGGGCCCATTGCGGGCCGGCGCAGCCGGCCGACCAGGCCGCCGAACGCGAGCACGGCGAGCGCTCCGAGTACCGGGCTCATCGCTGCGGCGGCAGCCAGCCCGTGAATCCAGAACCCCCCGGCGACCAGCATCGGCAGGCCGGACACCGACGTCGGCGCAACCGTGCTGCCATGCGGGAAGAAGCCGATGCTGGAGAAGGAGAGCCCTCGATGCGGGCCGCCGAATGCCGCCAGCGAGCGCGGAATGACCAGCGAGCCGTGCTGTGCGATCCAGTAGCCCGCCTGCACGTATGCGCCGGGACTGCGGCGGACGATGACCGACGGCGAGCTGACGGCTAGCTGCCAGGCGCCGAAGCCGGCCGCTACGGCTGCCGTTCCGCCCAGCCCCCACCAGGCCGCCCACCGGCGGCGGTGGCCGGGGCCCGGCAGTTCCTGAGGCCAGCGGCCAGGAACCCGGCCGAGCCCGTTGACGACGAGCAGCACGGCAAGCGGAACCGAGATCAGCAGCATTGCCGCGGGCACGAACGCGCCGGCCAGCAGCAGCGGCATCCCGGGCAGGAACCAGGCCATCACCAGGATGGCCGGTAGCGTTGTGAGCCGGGCAAACGTGGTGCCGCCCGGCGGCACGCGCAGGCCGGCGGCGATCCGGCCGAGACGGCGGTTCATGCCCGCGAGTCCGGAGCCGCCGGCCGTCAGCACGCCTGCCGTCCTGGCCGTGGTCCTGCCCGCCTTCGCCGCATCACCCTTCTGCGCGGCGGCGCTGTCCCCGCCTGCGTCACCAGCTTTCCTGGCAGCGGCCTCCCCGCTGACGGCGATTACCTCGGTGACCGCGCTGCCCCCAGCGGCCGCGCTGCCCGCCGCCGGGCTACCCGCCGCCGGGCTACCCGCCGCCGGGCTACCCGCCGCCGGGCTACCCGCCGCAGGATTATCCGCCGGGCCGTCAGCCGCCAGATTGCCCGCCGCTGAATTCGTCGCCGGGCTCTTCCCGGCGACAGCGCCATCCGCCGGGCCTGCCTGGCCGGCCACGGTGTCCTTGTCGCCGGCGGCAGTGACCCGCTTGGCGGCCGGGCCACGCCTCCTGGTCCCGCCCCGCCTCGCGCGGCTGCCTCGCCGGCCAGCGGCGTCGCGCTTCGTGGCGGCGCCGTCCGCCGCCCTGCCGTCCGCCGCCCTGCCGTCTGCCGTCTTGTCGTCAGCTGCGTGGCCGCCTGCCGCCGACGCGTGGCCGTCAGACGCCGACGCGCTGTCCCCCGCGGCGGCGCCGTTCCCAGCCGCGCCGCTGCCCGCAGCGGCGGAACTGTCGGCCGGATGGTCTCCAGGGCGCACGGACCTACTGTAGATGGGGCGTGGCCGCAGATAGCGCCGCAGAGTCCCGGTGCGCCTCGCGTCCTCCGCGATACGGCCGATTCATCCCGCTAGGACCGCATAACATTACCTGAACGGGTAGTGAAAACTTACTCGCGCTGCATAGCTAGAATGATTGCCCGGAGGACCGATGAGCCGCTACGACGACGTAGGTGGCACCGATGAGCCAGCGTCACCACGCCGCCCGCGTGCTGACTCTCGTCGGCATCTCCGCCGCCTCATCGCCGCCTGGGTCTCGGTCGGCCTGACTTTCATCCTCGTCGCTGCCGCACTCGGCGCCTACGTGGAATACCGCAATGTGGTGGACAGCATCCACCGGGTGACAATCACCGGCCTCGGGAAACGCCCGCCCAAGTACGCCGTCAATGCCCTGAATATCCTGCTTATCGGCTCGGACAGCAGAAAAGGCCGGAACAAGCGATTCGGCGCCAGCCTCGCCATCGGACCGCAGCGCTCGGACACGGTCATGCTGCTGCACCTCTCGCCGGGCCGGCACCGCGCGACCGTGATCAGCTTCCCGCGTGACTCGACTGTGCCGATCCTTGCCTGTGCTGCGCACGGCGCCAATGCTGCCGGGCAACAGGCGTCACCAGGCTCCGTGGAGCAGATCAACTCGACATTCGCCAACGGCGGCCCGGCCTGCCTATGGAAGACCGTCGAGCAGACGACCGGCATCCGCATCGATCATTTCGTCGAGCTGAACTTCACCGGGTTCATCCATGTCGTCAACGACATCGGCGGCGTTAACGTCTGCCTGCCGTTCGCGGTGAACAACCAGAACTCCGGCCTGCACCTGCCCGCCGGGGAGCATCACGTCGGAGGCCAGCAGGCGCTGGCTTTCTGGCGGACGCGCGAGAACATCGGCCAAGGCTCCGACCTGCAGCGAATCCAGCGCGACCAGTACCTGATGGCCTCGCTGCTGCAGGGCGTCGAGCACTCCGACATCCTCGGCCACCCGGCAACGCTGCTTTCTGTCGTCAAGGACATCGCCGACGCGATGACGACGGACATGGACACGACCAGCCTGCTGCAGACCGCCGAGAGCGTGAAGAGCCTGTCCACCAAGTCGGTGCAGTTCATCGAGGTCCCGGTGGTAACGGCAACGGTGAATCCCAACTGGGTGACCTGGACGCCGCAGGCGTCCGCCTTGTTCGCGGCCGTCGCCCACGACCGGAAGCTGCCCAAGCCCGGCAAGAAGGTGACGCTGCCGAGGACGACCCCCGTTCTCGATGCCAATCCGTCCCAGGTGGACGTGCGGGTACTGAACGGCTCCGGGGCGAACGGGATCGCCGGCACCGCGGCGGCCAGCCTGAACAGCCGCGGGTTCAATGTCGTCGGCACCGGCGATGCGAGCAATTTCGGTTACGCCAACTCGGTCATCAAGTACGCAAGCCCAGCCGACAAGCCAGCGGTCAAGACGCTGAAGCGTCAGCTCAGCAACGTCACGGTGGAACAGGACTCCAGCCTGACGCCGGGCACGCTCGAGCTGATCATCGGCTCCAGCTACCAGGGCCTGAAGGCGTCACCTGCACCGTCGGCTCCCGGAAGTCGAAGAAGCCCTCGGTTGGCGATCTGGCCAGGAACTTCAACGGCATCACGGGCAACGCGAGCTGCAGCAGCGACGGCGCGGCCTTCGCCGGGCCGAACAGCCCGCCGACACCGTGACCGGCACGGGCAGCTAACCGGGCGCAGCCTACCGGGGCTGTGCTTGCGTGCCCGTTCCCGCCAGCGGGCGGGCGGGCGGCCGCCCGGCCACCGGGCGCAGCTCACCGAGATCCACCGGAGCCCGGTCCGGCGGACGCGGCCCGGGCCCTGCGTTCGGCCAGCAGTGATATCTGCAGCCACGCCAGCAACGCGGCCGGGTAGATGAAATACCCGAACCGGGTCGCCGGCGCCAGCAGGAACATCAGCGTGAGGCCGATGATCAGGCGCCATGCGGCGGCCGGGACGTCGCGTGGCGGCCGGATCGCCAGGGATACGGCGATCGCCAGCCCGGCCAGCACCAGCAGGCCGACCGCTATCACATGCCCTGCGTGGCCGGTCTGGGCGATCACGTGCCCGGGCAGCGGGCTCGCCGCCGCCGACTTGATGCTGGCCAGGCCGAGCGGGAACATGATCGTGTTGTCGACCAGCGCCGACGGCCAGAGGATGGCCACCGGGCCGATGAGCGCCGCTGCGGCGGCGGCCGTCGCGCCAAGGAAGTACAGCATCGGCCGCCGGCCGTAACGGACCGCGAGGAGGACGGCGATCACGACCACCGCGGGCCAGGCTGTTGCCTTGGCCGCCGCCGCGACGCCGATCGCGAGGCCGGCGAGCACGTACCGCGGACGCTTCCACAGCAGGGCGAAGCCCAGGCACATGAGCGCCAGGATGGGTATGTCGGTGCCGCCGACGGCGAGCTCGAACGCGATCACCGGCGTCGCCGCGATGAACAGCGTCCACCGCACCACCTGCCGGGCGCCCGACCGCGGCCAGCGCGAGACCGAAGAAGATCAGGAACGCCAGGCCGAACCAGATCCGCGGGTCGGTCATCGTACCTGGCCCGAACAACGCGCGCGGGATCCCGAACAAGGACATGACCGGCAGATAAGGGTTGTAGGCGTTCGGATTGTGCGCGGTGGCGAGCGTCGCGGCGCTCTGATACGGCGAGTGGTGATGGACCAGCTGGCCGGCCGATCGCTGGATGACGCTCACCTCGGGCTGGCGCCTGCCGGTAGCGGCATTCCAGAACAGCGGCGTGACCAGGGCGCCGCCGACGCTGAACAGCAAGGCAAGGTCGATCCCCCGCGATCGCCAGGCCAGCACGGCAATGGCCGCTGCCAGGTAGGCACCGGCAGCGATCATGCCCCAGCGCCGGTGCAGGTCGTTGCTGCTGAACGCCGCGACCCCGGCCGCGAATACAGCGCAAGCCGCGAACACCGCGGCGCACCACCGCCGGGGGATCACCGCCGGAGCCAGCCACCGCGCCCAGCGGGACGGCCCGGTGTCCCCCGCCAGCGCCGCCCTCAGCCAGAGCATGGCCATCGACGATCCTCCACCGGAGAGATTCTACCGCCCGGCACCCGGCCCACCAGGCTGATCACGCCTGGCCAGGCGCATCCAGGCTGCCCGGCTCGTCCAATCATGCCCCGGTAAGTCCAGCCCTGCGCGGGCATGGTGCAAGTTAACCACCGAACCCGCGGCCAAGCGCAACGCAATAACGCGCGGGTATCCGGCGATCAGATCACCGGCGGCCGGCCAGCCAGCGTCATCCGCCAGGCCGTGCGGACCGAGATGGGCCGCCGCTGTCCCGGATCCATCCGCCAGCCCTCGGCGAATCCGGCCAGCCACGCCCGCACCCCGCTGGCCGACCGGACCCGGATGAGCGTCATCGCCAGCCAGTCAAGCAAGTACGCGCCCGCCAGCGGCCAGGGCAGGTTCCGCCGGGCCAGCAGCACCCGGTTCCGCCCGTCCAGCCGGTGGAACTCCGTATGCCGCGCGTTCGGCATCGCGTGATGGCACATCCGCGCCGCGGCGTCGTACTCGAGCCGGTATCCGAGATCCATCAGCCGCCAGGCCAGGTCGGTTTCCTCGTGCGCGTAGAAGAACTGCGCGGGCAGCCCGCCCGCCTCCAGGTACGCCGACCGCCGGATCGCGCACGCGCCGCCCGCGAACGTGGTCACCTGCGATGACCTTTCCGGATCGCCGGCCCGCAGCCGCGGTACGTGCCAGCGGGCCCCGGGGCCGCCTGCCGGGTCGACAACACGGAACGAGAGGACGGCGAGCGCAGGGTCGGCTGCGAACCGGCCGGCGATGTACTCGCCCAGGCCCGCGTCCGGATACCAGCCGTCGTCGTCGAGGAACAGCACCACGTCGCCCACGGCGGCTTCGACGCCCGCGTTGCGGCCGGCCGCCACGCCCACGTTCTCGGCCAGCCGGATCGTCGTTACCCCGGCCGGCACCGGCGGCATGTCCGCACCGTTGCCGACCACGACGAGGTCACCGCCGTCCGCGCGCAGGGCAGCGGTGCTGGCGATCGCCCGGTCAAGCTCGGCAGGCCGGTTCCCCATCGTCAGGATGACGCAGGACAGCTTCACCGGAGCCTCCTCGATGCGACGATCGCCACCAGGTGCGCGACCACCATCAGCGCGCTGACCACCAGGCACGCCAGCATCAGCACCCGGGTGGCGAGCAGCCCGCCGCGGATCTGATCGGCCACCGCCGCGAGCAGGATCAGCAACGACAGCTCCACCGCGTGAGTGATCCGGTGCACCCGGAGCACGCTGGCCATCCGCCGCGCCAGGGCCAGGCCGGAGCCGGTCGGCTGCAGCGCCTCGTCCTCGTGCGCAGCAGGCAGCCCCGCTTTGGCCCTCGCCACCACCACGTTGTCGGTCTCCGCCTTGACGATCATGGCAAGCGCCGCGGCGGCCAGGCCCGCGCTGACGTACGGCCCGGAGTCCGTCAGGTGCCCCTGCGCGCGCAGGCCGAGCCCGATGAGCAGCGCCGCCTCGCCCAGGTAGTGGCCGATCAGGTCCAGGTACACGCCAGTCGCCGAGGTACGGCCGCTCCACCTGGCCAGCTCGCCGTCCGAGCAGTCGAACAGCAGGTAGCCCTGGATCAGCACGGCGGCCAGCACGGCGGTCGCCAGGCCACCGAACGCCACCACCACTCCGGCAGCGATGCCGCAGCCGATGAACGCCAGGGTGACCGCATTCGGCGACCAGCCAAGCCGGGCGAAGACCCACGTGGCGTACGGCGAGAACTTGCGCATGTACAGCCGGCCGGCCCAGTGCTCGTCATTCAGCCGGTCGATGACCGCCTGCGGCTGGCCTTCCGACCTGAGCTCAGCCAGTGATGGCCCTGGCATACTCCTCCACTCGGTCGGCTATCTCCGCCTCGGACATGGCGAGGCGCTCCAGGATCGTGTACCTGCCCGGCCGCGTCTGCGGCGCGTGGGCGACGGCCTTGGTGAACTCGGCGTGCGACATGCCCAGGTCGGCTGGCGTCCGCGGCAGGCCATGCCGGGCCAGGCAGGCCGAGATCAGCTCGGCCTTCGCCAGGTCCCCGCGCAGGTAGGTGCAGAACAGGGCACCGACGCCGGCCAGCTCGCCGTGACTGCCGGTGCCGGGATAGAGCTGGTTGATGGCGTGCATGATCTCGTGGTCGCCGCCGCTGGCCGGCCGGCTTGACCCGGCGACTGCCATGGCCATGCCGGACAGGATCAGCGACTCGGCCAGCACCGTGAGGAACTCATCGGACCGCGCCGAGCCCGGCTGGTGCAGCACCGCCTGAGCGGCCGACCTGGCCATCGCCACGGCCAGGCCGTCCACCTGCTCGCCCAGATCAGCGGCGGCGAGCTCCCAGTCGGCGACCGCGGACAGATTGCTCACCGCATCGCCGATTCCGGCGGTGGCCAGCGAGTCGGGGGCGCAGCGCACCCGGTCGAGATCCACGATCACCGCCACCGGCATGACCACGCCGTAGGACCCGTAGCCCGACTCGTGCGCCAGCGTGCTGATCGGCGAGGCGATGCCATCGTGGGACAGGCTCGTGGTCACGGCCACCATCGGTATCCCGGCCATGTGCGCGGCGAACTTGGTGACATCGATGGTCCGGCCGCCGCCGATGCCGGCCACCGCCTCGTAGGCGCCCGCCCGAAGTCGCTGGCCGAGCAGGGCGGCGGTGGCGTGCGTGCCGTCCGGCACCCGGAAGATCTCGGCCGCCTCGATCTCCAGCTCGGCGGCGATGCTGTCGCCCTGGCCCGGCCCGACCGCGACGGCTACCCGGCCCTCGGTCGCGATCCTGCGGTCGGCGAGCAGCGCGCCCAGGCCGGCGATCGCACCACGACGGACGTCGATGACCAGCGGCGCGGCGAGCATCCGGGCCAGCAGCGGCATGGGCCTCCTCCAGGTGAATGCCAGGCCGGGTAAGCCGGGCGTGATCACCCGCGAGATTAGCAGCGGACGGCGATCTCGCGTGCCCGGCGCAGGTCGTCGTGATTATCGACCTCGACCCAGTCGACCGCGCCGATCGGGGCGACCGCGATCTCGCCGCCGCGGTCGGCTAGCTCCTGGTAGCCGTCCTCGTAGTACCGGCCGGGATCACGGCGCCATGTTGCCTCAAGCGCGCTGGCCAGCGGCGCGGCGGCGGCGGCCCCGATCAGCGTCGCCCCGATGTACTCCCCGTAGGCCTGCGCCGGATCGAGCTGCTTGCTGATCCTGGCCAGCAGCCGCCGGGAATCGATGACGACCTTCATCTCCTCGTCCGCCAGCCGCTTGACGTCGTCGACCGCGAGGATCACTTCCGGCCCGCCTTGGCCGTCGCCGGCGCTGGCGGCGGCGGCGAGCAGCGTCTTCTCGACGCTGACCGGATGCACGGTGTCGCCGTTGACCAGCAGCGCGCCGCCGGAGAAGTACTCCCGGGCGAGCCAGAGCGAGTAGGCGTTGTTCCAGTCAAGCGCCCGCTCGTTGTGCACGAGCTGCAGCGTAACCCCGTGCCGGCGCTGCAGGTCAGGAACCCGGTCGCTGATCACCGCCGCCGCGTGCCCGACGACCACCACGACCTCGCGCAGTCCGACGGCAGCCAGGTTGCGCAGCGTGATGTCCAGGATCGTGGTGTCGCCTGCCACCGGCAGCAGCGTCTTCGGCAGCGCGTCGGTGTCGGGACGAAGTCGGCGTGCGGCACCAGCCGCTAGCACCATGCCGATCACCGGCGGTCTCCCTCCATGGCTGGCAGCCAGCTTGTCATGAATTCCCGGCAGATGAGCACACCAAGATACGCCGCGAGCAGCAGGTAGGCGAACGTCGCTAGGCCAAGCGCCGCGCCCATCCCGGCCGCGATCATGCGTCCCTCCCAGCCCAGGATCGTGCCGCGGCGCGGATAGCCGGCCAGGTCCGCGTAGTGCAGGGCGATCAGCGCGCAAACCGCGAAGATCAGCGGCGCGGGCACGCCGGTGGCCACGCCGATCGCGGCGATGTAAGCGAACTGCCCGGCCTGCAGCATGACCGGCACGATCCAGTCCACCGGCCCGTCATGCGGATGGCTGGAGCCGACCGCGGCGAGCAGCATCGCGACCACGGGCGCGAGCAGCACCAGGCCGGGCAGGTTCCGCAGGCCGAGGATCGCGAGGACGGCGACGGCAGCCACGCCGGTCAGCGCCGGCGGCACCGGCACAAGCTGGCCGCGGACAGGAAGGCCGATCTCGGTCGCGATCAGGCCGTCGTCGCGGCAGGCGGCGATGACCCTGGCGGTCCAGCCGCCCGCCCGCCGTGGCCGGCTGCTGACCAGCGCGTAGCCGACCGCGATGACGGCCCAGCCGAGCAGCCCGAGGAAGGCGCCGCGGGCGCCGAGGAGGGGCGCAAGCACCGCGATCAGCAGCACGCGGCCGCCATACGGCATTCCGAGAACCTGCCAGCCCAGCCTCCGCGGCGCTGCCTCCGCACCGGCCGCTGCCGCCCCGGCCGCTGCCGCCCCGGCCGCTGCCGCCCCGGCCGCTGCTCCCCGGCCCTGCCGTCCAGGCCGCTGCCGCCCGATCCGGCATGTCCCCCGGCGACCCGTCCCGCGTCGATACCTCGCGCGGAACGCCGGGCACGACCGGGTGTCCGCATGCCAGCGCCAGCTGGCTGACCGCCACGGCGATCAGCGCTATCGTCGCCAGCCGCCACGTGCCTGCGCCCGCCAGCGGGCCGCCGGCTACCAGGGTGCGGGCGAGCAGGCCGCCGCCGGCCGGCACCGCCGACGGCCAGGCCCGCGTATGCCGCGCACTCCGTCGTCGCGGCGCAGACCCGGGCCATCCGGCCGTCACTGACGGCCTTCGCCCGGGCTGCCCTGGCCGTCATCTGGCCGGCCGGGCGCGGTGCCGTCACCGGCCCAGGCAACGCGCCGGCCGGAAGGTGGTGGATCGCGCGATCGCTCACCACGGATGGTGGTTGATCCGCGGATGCATCACGTTGATCGGCACTCGCGCGGGCGCCCGCGCCCGCGCCAGCGCCGGCGCCGGCGCTGGCCAGGCGGCGCGCTGGCCGCCGGCCAGCCTGCCCGGGCAACAGGGCAGCCTGGCGCCGGGCGGCCAGCCGCCGGGCCGACCGGCTGGCCAGATAGCTTGCACACAAGGCGAGCGCGCCGACCGCGTTGCCCTGCCGGGTACCGGCTGAGAACCACACGGCGGCGCATACGCCGAGGGCCAGCGAGATGCCGGCCATCGAGTTGGGGGCGAGGGACAGCGGCAAGGACGCGGCCCAGCCGGCCACCCGGCGAGGCAGCCGGTCGACCACTCCAGCCACCGTCATGCCCCACCTCCCGTCAGCCCAGTATCCTGGCCGCCGGCGAATGTAGCTGCCGCTGGACACGTCACGCGGAGTGCCCGCGGTTCCGCCAAGCCCGCGCCGCCGGCCCGCGGTTCCGCCAAGCCCGCGCCGCCGGCCCGCGGTTCCGCCAAGCGCAGCGCCGCCGGCCGCAGTCCTGTCAAGCGCAGCGCTGCAAGCAACGCGAGCCCGCAATCCCTGCCTAGCACAGCAACGCCTGCCCGTGCTGCACGCCATGCCCGAGTACCGCCAGGCCGCGGTCCACCGGTTAAGCGCCCGCTGGGCAATTCGCATCCGGATGGTAACTCACGACTCGAACGGGACTGGTGCTACTGCTGATGCTCTTGCTGAGATGGTAAGCCGGGTAAAGTCCGGTCATGCGGACGGTCGCGGTGGTGCTGGCCGCCGGATCCGGCCAGCGATTCGGCGGCGGCCTGCCCAAGCAGCTGCGCAAGCTGGCAGGCCGGACGCTGATCGAGCACTCGGTGGCGGCATTCAACGACGCGCCCGGCATCGACGCCATCCTGGTCGTGACGAATCCCGGGCTCACCGGGCAGGTGCGCGGCCTGCTGGCCGCTCGCCGCTACGGCAAGCTGAGCGGCGTGATCGAAGGCGGCGTGACCCGCACGGATTCGACCAGGCAGGCGATCGCCGCACTCGGCGATGACGAGTGCGACGTGCTGTTCCACGATGCTGCCCGGCCGCTGGTCGATCAGCGGACCATCGCGGCCTGCGTGCACGCGCTGGCCACGGACCGGGCCATCGGCGTCACCGTGCCGTCGTCCGACACCATCGTCGAGGCCGCCGACGGCGTCATCACCGGGATGCCGCGCCGCGACCTGCTGCTGCGCTGCCAGACGCCGCAGGGGTTCCGGCTGTCGGTGATCGCCGCGGCATACCGGCTGGCAGCCGCCGACCCGGCTTTCGCCGAGTCGGTCCAGACCGACGACTGCGGTGTCGTGCTCCGCTATCTGCCGCAGGTGCCGATCCGGGCCGTGCCGGGCAGCGAGCGCAACATCAAGATCACCTATCCGGCCGACCTCCACGTAGCCGAACTCCTGCTAGCCCCCTGACCCGCTGACCCGCTCAGCCCCCTGACCCGCTCAGCCCGCTGACCCGCTCAGCCCGCTGATCCGCCCGGCGGCCTTCACCGTCCGCCGATCGGCTGCCCGCCACCCATCGTGCAACCCGATGAATGTGACGTTCACTGGCACCCAACCCTGTCGCTGTCACATCCATCGGGTTACCCGGGGCAAGGCGGGCGGCACCCAACCCTGTCGCTGTCACATCCATCGGGTTACCCGGGGCAAGGCGGGCGGCACCCAACCCTGTCGCTGTCACATCCATCGGGTTACCCGGGGCAAGGCGGGCGGCACCCAACCCTGTCGCTGTCACATCCATCGGGTTACCCGGGGCAAGGCGGGTGGCACCCAACCCTGTCGCTGTCACATCCATCGGGTTACCCGGGGCAAGGCGGGCGGCACCCAACCCTGTCGCTGTCACATCCATCGGGTTACCCGGGGCAAGGCGCGCAGCCCAGCCCGCTGACGAGTCGCTGCGGGGAGCGAGCAGGCCAGGAGTTCCCGTTAATGCCGGATCTTGCTGGCGGCTGGCCGGTGCGGCAGGCGGCTACCGGAACGGGCCAGGCCGGATGATTTCGTGGCGGCTAGCCGCCGCGGCCGGCGGTTCCCGGAACCAGGCTCGCCGGGCTGGTGAGGAAGCCGCTCCCCCAGCACATGTGCATGACGGCGAGCACGACGGGCAGCCGGATCGTGACCCGGGCCGGAAGGCCGCGCGCGGCCCGGCCGGTTACCGCGAGGATGCCCGCCAGGTACAGCAGCGGCACGGCGAACCCGGCGACCGCGATCGGCGGCCAGCCGCCGGCCCCTGCCGCCAGCCCGGCCAGGCCAGCCACTCCGATCAGCGTTCCGGCCGCGACGGCCATGGCCGCCGCGGGCGGCGCCAGGTAGCGCCAGTTGATCGTGCCCGTGTGCTGCCTGGCCACCACCCGGCGCCAGCGGCCGTAACGGAAGTACTGCGTGGCGAGCGCCCGGACGCTGGCCCGCGGCCGGTAAGTGACCCGCAGATCCGGCAGGAACCAGATCAGCCCGCCGGTCAGCCGGATCCGGTGATTCATCTCCCAGTCCTCGGCCACCTGGTACGCCTCGTCGTAGCCGCCGACCTGGTCGATCGCGGCGCGCCGGTAGACGCCCAGGTACACCGTGTCGGCCGGGCCGGGCTCGCCGCCGGTGTGGAACCGGGACGCGCCCACCCCGAAGGGCGAGGTCATCGCCCAGGCAACGGCCTGCTCGAAGGGGGTTACCCCGGCCGCGGCCATGATGCCGCCGACGTTGTCGGCCCCGGTCTCCTCGAGTGCCCGGACCGCGGTGCGCAGGTAGCCCGGCGGCAGCACGCAGTGCCCGTCCACCCGCGCGACGACTGCGTACCTGGATGCCTTGATCGCCGCGTTGACGCCGCTCGGGATGAGCCCGCTGGGATTAGGCACCACCGTGATGCGGGGGTCAGCGGCGGCCAGCCGTTTCGAGACCTGCTCGGTCTTGTCGTGCGACGGGCCGACCGCGAGCACCACCTCAAGATCACCCGGGTAGTCCTGGCCGAGGACCGCGCGGACGGCCTCCGCCAGGTGCAGTTCCTCGTTCCTGACCGGCATCACCACGGAAACTGCGGGGGCGGTGCCCGGTGGCGCGAGCGGGCGCCTGGCGGCGCGGTCCCCGGCCCTGGACGCAGTTGAGTCGCTCATGACGCTGGTCACGGTACCGCCCCCGGAGCCATGGCGTCATCCGGGGGCGGCAGCGTGCCGCGCGGCCTCTTACAGCGCGGTGTCCTCCAGCATCTCGGTGACCAGGGCGGCGATCGGGGAGCGTTCCGAGCGGACCAGGGTCACGTGCGCGAACAGCGGGTGCCCCTTGAGCTTCTCGATCACCGCGACAACGCCGTCGTGCCTGCCGACCCGAAGGTTGTCGCGCTGCGCGATGTCGTGCGTGAGCACCACCCGCGACCCGGCCCCGATCCTGGACAGCACGGTGAGCAGGACGCCGCGCTCCAGCGACTGGGCCTCGTCGACGATCACGAACGAGTCGTGCAGTGACCGGCCGCGGATGTGCGTCAGCGGCAGCACCTCCAGCATGTCCCGGTCCAGGGCATGCTGGATGACCTCCTTGGAGGCGACCGCGGACAGGGTGTCGAAGACGGCCTGCGCCCACGGGTTCATCTTGTCGGTCTCCGAGCCGGGCAGGTAGCCGAGTTCCTGGCCGCCGACCGCGTAGAGCGGGCGGAAGACCAGCAGCTTGCGGTGCTGCGGCTCGCGGGCCATGACTGCCTCGAGTCCCGCGCACAGCGCGAGCGCCGACTTCCCGGTGCCTGCCCGGCCGCCGAGCGAGACGATCCCCACATCGGGATCGAGCAGCAGGTCGAGGGCCACCCGCTGCTCGGCGCTGCGGCCATGCAGGCCGAGCGCCTCCCGGTCGCCGCGAACCAGCTGCACCGACTTGTCCGGCAGCACCCGGCCGAGCGCGCTGCCCGCGCCGGAGACGCCGGAGATGAGGACAAGACCGGTGTGGCACGGCAGCTCCCTGGCCGCCGCGCAGTCCAGCCGCCCGGTCTCGTAGAGCTCGCCGATATCCGCCGCGGTCACGTCCAGCTCGCGCATGCCGGTCCAGCCTGAATCGGCGGGCAGCTCGGCGCGGTACTCCTGGGCGGTCAGGCCGATGGCCGCCGCCTTCACCCGCAACGGCAGGTCCTTGCTGACCAGCACCACCTGCTCGCCGTCCGCGGCCAGGCTGCGCGCTACCGAAAGGATCCGGGTGTCGTTGTCACCGAGCCGGAACCCGGGCGGCAGCACCGCGGGATCCGCGTGATTCAGTTCGACCCGGACCGTACCGCCCAGATCCCCGACCGGCAGCTCCGCGTCCAGCCGGCCGAACTCCACCCGCAGGTCGTCAAGCAGCCGGAGTGCCTGCCGGGCGAAGTAGCCGAGTTCCGGGTGATGGCGCTTGGCCTCGAGCTCGGTGATGACGACGATCGGGAGCACCACCTGGTGCTCGGCGAATCTGCCGATCGCCGCCGGGTCCGCCAGCAGGACGCTGGTGTCGAGTACGTAAGTGCGCCGTCCGGAAGCTGCGGGCGCCACTGAGGCGCGGGATGCTGCGGGCGCTTGGCCAGGGCCCGCTGGCTCGCGGGCCTGGCTGCCGGTGCCGTCGCCGCCGGTGCCGCGGCGGCTGCTGCCGCCGTGGCTGCCGGTGCCGATGCGGCCGCCGGGTTCGGTACGGTTGGTGGTCGGCCGCTGCTCGCGGCGCGCTTTAGTACTGGCCACTCGCTCTCCCCTGGGCGCCGAGGATGGCGCCGCGTTCGGACACAGACGTGTCGGCGGGACCGGGACCGGCCAGCGATGGGCCGGGCGCCGGCCCTTCGCTCATCTCGCCTGCGTGCCAGGACGCGAAGCTCGAAGATCTCGAGGGCCTTCCCGTCGGGCGGCTACGCACCGCCCGTCACTCCTGACGTTACCCCGGGCCGGGCGCCGCCCGGAAGTACCGCAACAGGCTGTTAACATCCCGGACCCGCCGATCTACTCTGCGCAGTGCGGTTAACGCACGGTGACCGGCGCCGGAAAGGCCGGTTTACCGGCGATTTGACCGCGGAATGGGGCGCAGGCGGGAAATTGGCGGTCAGGACCCGAACCGGCGGTGCCTGGCCGCATAGGAACGCAGCGCACGGAGAAAGTCCACCCGGCGGAAAGCCGGCCAGTACGCGTCGCAAAAGTAGAACTCCGAGTAGGCGCTCTGCCACAGCAGGAACCCGCCGAGCCGCTGCTCGCCGGACGTCCGGATCACCAGGTCCGGGTCGGGCTGGCCGGCCGTGTAAAGATGCTGCGCGATGTGCTCGACGTTGAGCACCTCGGCGAGTTCCTCGATGGTCGTCCCCTTGGTCGCGTGCTCCTGCAGCAGCGACCGCACCGCGTCAGCTATCTCGCGCCGGCCGCCGTACCCGACCGCGACGTTGACCAGCAGGCCGGATCTCAGCGCGGTCGCGTCCGCCGCGTCCTTGAGCACCTGAGCGGTCTCGGCGGGCAGCAGGTCGAGCGCGCCCATCGGGTTCACGTGCCAGTTCTGGGCGACAAGCTCCCGGACGGTCTCCTCGATGATCCGCATCAGCGGGTCGAGCTCGCCTGCCGGGCGGGCCAGGTTGTCGGTGGACAGCAGCCAGAGCGTGACGACCTCGACGCCGCTCTCCTGGCACCACTGGAGCAGCTCGAAGATCTTGTCGGCGCCCTTCTGGTGCCCGTCGCTGACGTCGGCCAGGCCGGCCGACCGGGCCCACCGGCGGTTGCCGTCGACCAGCACTCCCACGTGCCGCGGTATCGCCTGCGGCGACAGGGATGCTTCAAGCCGGCGCTCGTACAGCCGGTAGGCGAGTCCGCGCAGTCCCATCCGGCACCCTTCCTCGCTGCCGCCGGGCCGGCCGGCGGCCTGCACCCAATTGCTTCCCGGCTGTGCTGGTGCTGCCCGGCACCGGGCCGGCGAGCGAGCCGCCGCCCGGTTCCTCAAGCACCGTATCCAAGAATGTCATCAGTTCGGCTGAGGTCAGCACGGCTCGCACCCCGATCCCCGCGCCGCCCCATGCCTCGAGCACCGCGCGGCGGGTCAGCCGCCAGCCCGCCTGGCCGGCGATGCTACCCGCTTCCAGCCACTGCGCCGATGCCCGCAGGCAGCAGCGCAGCTCGCCGGTACCGGGCAGGTCGGTCCGCTCCCTCGCGCGGAACGCGAAGAATTCCCGGTCCCCGGGAAGGCAGGCCGGCGGCCCGGTGCCCGGCTCGGGAAAGCGGTCGTCGGGATCGGGCCAGGCGGCAGCCTGGACGGGATCCTCGCGGGCCGCGCTGACCAGCGCCGCGAGGCGGGCCAGCCGGGCGCCGCAGCGCTCGCCGACCGCCGCGAACGGAACCCGGTTCCTGGCCAGCGTCAGGGTGATCTCGTACGGGTCGCCGAGCCGGTCGCGGCAGGCCACGGCGCCTACCGTGAGAATCGAGCCGTCTACGCAGTGCAGTGCCCCCATAACGGAACGTTAACTCGCCGCGTGCGGAAAAGGCACCCCCCACGCCGTTGGGCGCGGGGGGGCCGCGAACTTCGGCGCCGGACAGCCTCAGCGGATCGACTTGGTGATGGCCTCGTCCAGCCCGGCGAAGGAGCCGAGGTAATCCCTGCGCTCCCGCTTCAGCCTGCTGACCATCGCGTCGTACTCGTCGAGCCGGCCCTGCCGCTCGTACAGCCTGCGTGGCTGCAGGATCTCGATGTCGTCGACCCCCGGCAGGGCCGCGGCGACCTCGTAGCCGAAGTCGGGATCGGTGACCCATTCGATGGTGCCCTCGACGATCGCCTGGACGATCGCGGAGGAATACGGGATCGTCACCTTCTTCGACACTTCCTCGTCCGTGCCGCCGACCCGGCCGGTGTTGAGCACGAAGACCTTCAGCTCGTGGCTGTCGAGCAGCCCGAGTATCCGGTTGCCCATGTCGGCCATGTCCCGCGGGAAGAACGGGTTCGTGCCGGGGACGCGGAGGAACTTGCCCTCCTCGTCCTTGCCGCCGGCCGAGGTGCCGGTGGTCTCGCCCAGCATGAAGTAGGCGGCGGCCTGGGCCCGGTCAAGCCTGGCCACGCCGGGCACGATGTTCTCGTTCTTGTTCAGGATCAGCAGGAACTCCGCGGCCGGCACGTCGTTCCCTGGCCACGGGTCGACGTAGGAGAACGGCCAGGTGGTACGGCCGTTCTTGGTGTAGGAGGTGTCGAAGAAGTCGACCTTGCCTGTCGCGTCAACGGAGACGTTCTCCAGGTAGGCGTCCGGCTTGATGGTCGCGTGGTAAATCTGCGGCTCGTAGTCGGGGTTGAGCCCGAAGGTCTTCGCGAAGCAGCCGTTCTCTGTGGTGTACACCCGGCCGCTCGGCATCAGGGCGATGAAGTCGTCCTGGGCAGGCTTGCTGCCGAGCTGCGTGGTGAAGGTGGTGGTGGTCTTGCCGGTGCCGGACAGGCCGACGATGAGGACCGCGGTGGGCCTGCCGTTGACCGGGATCACCTTGCAGCCGGCGTGCAGCGCCAGCCCGCCGCGGTTGTAGACGATGTTGTTCCACATCCGCAGCCCGCCCTTCTTGGACTCGCCGAAGTAGTCCGAGTTGAGCACGCGGGTGATGTTGGCGTTGAGGTCGACCGCGATGACCCGGTCGTCCGGGTAGCCGGGGGCCGGCAGGTTCGGCGTATAGATGACCGTGGTGTCCGGCTCCCACGCCGCATGGTCGTAGTCGTCCCCGGCCGGGTAGTAGAGCTGCTTCTGCATGCCGGCCACGTTGGCGTTCGCGGCCTCCATGATCAGGCGCGCCCTGGTGCGGAACTCCGGGTCTGAGCCGATGTAGCCGTCTACTACCACCATGTCCGAGCGGGCGATGTAGGCATCCTGGTCCGCGGCGATGCGGTCGTACTCCTCGCGGGTGATCGTCTGCTTGGCGGCGTTGGTCGAGTCATCGACCACGAAGGTCGACCGTGTGCTGCGGGAGTCCACCCTCGCCTTCACCACCACGTTGCCGAACTCGGTGAGCTGGCTGTTTGGCATCTTCTCCGTCAGCTCACGGAGCCGCTCCGTCGTCGGATTCCACTCCACCGACGCCGCGTTCACCTCGTACACCACGACTTCTCCTCCTCCGGGCGCTATGCCATAGCTCCGTCCGGCGGCCAGGCCGGGACGTGCAGGTCAAACGTCTTGCACTCGCGGGATTTGGGGAGTGTACCCCGACAAGGAGGGATCAAATGTCCGAGCGTCTGCGGATTGGCCCGGTCATGTGCTAATGGCCGGCCAGCACCGGGCAGGCCGCGCGCCCGGCCCTCGCGGGCGGCCGCGCGACCGGCAGCGGCGGCCGGTGCGGCCCGGCCGGCCCGGACTGCCGCCTTGCCAGCACGCGCAATCGGCCGCCGGCGCCCGGCCGTCAGCCCGCCGCGGTCCCGGCCCGGCCGTCCGCCTGCACCGCCGAAACCGGATCGTTAATGGCCAGCAACAGATAGCGGTTAAGATCCGTCCGGCATTAACCGGGGCGAACCTTAACCGCTAGCTGAATCACAAGCGCCCGAGCAGCATTAGCTCTGGCGTATTTGCCCTGCCCAGGGCTAATGCGCCGGCCAATGCGGGCTGAGCCGGTGCGGTTAGGCGAATAGGGCGGTCTGGCCCGTTCCGGCACCACCGCCGAGCCGGCCAGCCCGGTCAGGAACCCGGTCCCCCGGACCGGACCTGCTCGACCTTGCGCAGTGCCTCCCTGAGCTCCGTCAGCCAGGTGTCCTCGTGCTCGCCGACCAGCCGGACGCACCAGGCGAGCGCGTCACTGCGGCTGCGGGCCACGCCGGCTTCGACGAGCGTGTCGAGGACGAGCCGCTCGGCCTGGCGGAGCCGGGTCATCACCGGGACGGAGAACGTGGTAAACATCACAGTCGTGCCACCGCACGTCACGCCCCAGGAAACCTTGCGGCCGAAGCTGTGCTCGGCCTCGCGGGCGATCTCCATCCGCTGCTGCCGCGTCTCCTCGCGGAATCTGCGGCTGCGGCCGTCCGCCGCGGCGGCCCGCTCGGCGGCGGGCGCGTCCTTGGCGATCTCCGGATCGGGTAGCACCCCGGTCACCGTGATCTCCTCACGGTCGATCCTGACATCGGGGACGGCGGTGAACCAGTCGCTGGGCAGGCGGCCGGCGAACCAGCCGCGAAGCTTCTCGGCGGGCGAGGCGCCCGCGTCTTCCTTTGCTGTACTCATGTAATAAAGATTACACACCACCGTGGCGAGCGCAAGCGCAGGCTCAGGTTGCAAGCGCAAAGGCCCGGCGCGACGGACAGGGGGGTGAGCATGAGCCCGGGCGGGGCGGAGCCGGGCCGTCCCGGCGGGGCGGAGCCGGGCTGTACCGGGGCGGGAGACGGGCTGGCCGCGGGGGCGGAGCCGGGCTGTCCCGGCGGGCGGGGCTGCTAGCCGGCCGGGCTGGCCGCCACCGCAGCGGCGATCCGCGGGTACACCTGCACGGCGCCGGCGAAGCCAGCGCCGGTGTCCAGCGGCACGACCTCGACGTCCAGCCCAGGACGCGGTGCCTGCAGCATCAGGTTGTTGCCCAGGTAAATGGCGACGTGCGAAATGTACGTAGGCGCCGTCGGGTCGGTGTGGTAGAAGAGCAGGTCACCCGGCTGCAGCCGGGCAACGGGCACTACCGGCCCGGTGCGCGCCTGATCGACCGCCACCCGTGGCATCACGACGCCGGCCTGAGCCAGCGACCATTGCACGAGGCCGGAGCAGTCGAATGACCGCGGGCCCGCCGCGCCCCACACGTACGGCAGGCCGACCCTGCTCTCGGCGGCCTTCAGGAACCTGGCGACCTCGGCCGGCGTCAGCCCGGGCCCGGCGGCAGCCACCGACCCCGGCGCCCCGGCCGATCCGGTGGTGGCGGCCACGCCGGAACCGGCGGCCGGGTCGACCAGCGGCTCGACGGCGACGCCCTTCGGGCGCGGGACCAGCTTCTTGATCTGGGCGGTCAGCGTGTCAAGCCGCGCGTGCGGCGCGCTCACCACGATGGCATTGCCGGCCGGCAAGCCGAGGGAGCGCGCCACCGGCTCGGAGACGACCGCGTCGATTCCCGGAATCCCCACCGTGCCGAACCCGCCGACCCGCAGGCGCTCGGTGCGGTGGCCGGCCACCTTCACCGAGCCGCCAAGCGGCAGCCTGTCCAGGCGGCCCATCGTGTACGAGACGGCGACCCGGCCGCCGGCCACGCTCTGCCACAGCCGGCTGGACCTCGCCGTCGGCCGCGCGGCGAAGCCACGGAACGCCGACGGGTCGACCCCGAGCATCGACACGTACTTGTCGTTGACCTTGATCCTCGCGGCGTCGATCGGCTCCGCAGCGACCACTCCGGGCAGCTTCCTGATCAGCGCCGCGGCCCCGCGCGGCAGTGAGGTCGGCGCGACGACCAGCACGTCCGCCTGAAGGAGCCTGCGCAGCGGCGCGATGGCGTCCGCCTGCGACGCTGGCGAAAGGCGGGCGACCGAAACTGCCAGGGATCCGAAACGGGAACTCCCCGGCAACTGCAGAACCGCACCGCTGGCAGCCGGATCGGGCCGGACGTAATTGGACGTGAGCACGGCGTGCGCGTGCCCTGGCGAAGCCGGTGGCCAGCCGGCCGCAGTCGCCAGCAGCGCCAGCCCGGCGACCGGCAGGGGCAGCAAGCGTCGCGCTAGCTCGCGCACACCAGCTCCCCTCGGCCTAGGCAACGTCCGCCCCCTGACGGCTACTCGATCCACCTTGCACGATAGCCCCGCGCAGGTCCATACCCCCGATGCCCGCAAATCAGGCTGCCATTCCCGCGGCACGCCGCGAATTCGCAGCTCAACTCTCGATCAAGAGTACCCGCTGGCCGGATGGGCGTCCGGCCCGGTCGCCCGCCGCGCGCTCACCCGGTCGCCCGCCGCGCGCTCACCCGGTCGCCGGCCGCGCGCTCACCCGGTCGCCGGGCCAGGCGGCACCGACCCGGCCAGTGCCGCGCGCAGCCCGGCCGGGTCGGTGACCGGCGCCCGGCAGGCGAAGTCCCGGCAGACGTAGCCGGCGGGCCTGCCGTTGACCAGACCGCGGTGCGCCAGCAGCGGTATTGCCTGCGGACCGGGCCCGGTGGCCGGTGCTCGCGGCGCAGGCGGTCCCAGCGCGATGACCGCTCCCGGCGGCGCGGCCAGCATGGCCGTCCGGTGCAGCACCGCGGTGCGCTCGTCACCGGGCTCGCCGACGATGGCGATCTCGACCGGGCCGGACAGCAGGGCCTCGGCCACGGCCAGTCCGGAGCCCGCCGCCCGCGGGTACCGCGACGCCAGCGCCGGAAGCACGCCGAGCGCGGCCGCCGCCGCTTCCCGGTGCCGCGCGGAACCAGTGAGCGCGGCATAGCTCAGCAATGCGCCGGCCACTGCGAAGGTACCGGACGGGCTCGGGCCGTCGGCGGGATCGACCGGGCGGTAAAGCAGCGGCTCGCCGTCGTCCGCCGTGTCGTAGAAGCCGCCGGAGCCGTCACCGAACCGGTCAAGGGCAGTCGCCAGCAGCTGCCCGGCGAGCTCGGCCCAGCGGGACTCGCCAGTGACACCGCACAGCGCGATGAACCCGTCAGCCACGCAGGCGTAGTCCTCGAGCACGCCCGCGCTGATGCCAGCCACTCCGTCCCTGGAGGTCCTGGCCAGCCGCCCGGCAGTTAGATGGGTACCGGCCAGCAACTCGGCCGCGGCGCTGGCGGCGGCGGTGAATTCCGGGCGGCCGAGCAGCAGCCCGGTCTCGGCGAGAGCGGCGATCGCGAGGCCGTTCCAGGCGGCCACGACCTTGTCGTCCCTGGCTGGCCTGACCCGCTCCGCCCGGGCGGCGAGCAGCGCCTGCTTGATCCGGCCGATCCGGCCGGGGTCCGCGGGGTCGGCCCGGAGCTGGAGCACCGAGGCGCCGTGCTCGAACGTGCCCGCCTGCGTCACCGCGAACGCCCCGGCCGCGTACTGACCGTCGTCGGGCCCGAGCACGGCACGCAGCTGATCCGGGGTCCAGACGTAGAACCTGCCCTCGTCGCCCTCGCTGTCGGCGTCGAGCGCGGCAGCGAAGCCGCCCTGGGCGGTACCGAGCTCGGCGATCATCCAGCCGCAGGTCTCGTCCGCCACCCGGCGGGCCAGGGCCGAGTCCGTCCGGCGCCAAAGATGCGCATAGGCCCTGGCCAGCAGCGCGTTGTCGTAAAGCATCTTCTCGAAGTGCGGGACGACCCAGCCGGCATCCACCGAGTACCGGGCGAAACCGCCGGCCAGCTGGTCGTACATCCCCCCTCGGGCCATCGCCTCGGCCGTGCCGACGGCCATCGAAAGTGCGACCCCGCCGCTGGAGCCGGCCCCCTCGTCCCCGGGTGACCCAAGGTGGTGGATCGCGCGATCGCTCACCTCAGAAGGTGTGCGATCGCGTGATCCACCACCATCCGCGGGCTGCTCGCCGGGGGTGGGCTGCTCGCCGGGCGCGGGCTGCTCGCCGGGCACGGGCGCCGGCCCGGTCCGCTCGTAGTGCCGAAGCAGGAACTCGATCACCATCGATGGCGGGAATTTCGGCGCGCCGCCGAAGCCGCCGCGCCGCGCGTCGTAACCGGCAGCCAGCCCGGCGACAGCCTCGGCGCAGGCGCGGTCGAGCTGCCGCAGTCCGGGGCGGCCGTCCGGCCCGCCGCCCTGGCCAACGTCCGGCCGCAAGCTGGCGGGCACCGACCCGGCCCGCTCGGCCAGCGTGGCGGCGATCTGCCTGGCCTGACCGGCGACGTCGGCTGCATCCTCGCGCCAGGCATTCGCTATGCCGAGCACCAGCCGCTGGAGCTGCTCCCTGGGGAAGTAGGTGCCGCAGTAGAACGGCTCGCGCTCTGGCGTCATGAACACCGTCATCGGCCAGCCGCCCTGGCCGGTCATCGCCTGGGTCGCGGTCATGTAGACGGCGTCCACGTCGGGCCGCTCCTCCCGGTCCACCTTGATCGAGACCAGGTGCTCGTTCATCAGCGCGGCGGTCGGCTCGTCCTCGAACGACTCATGCGCCATGACATGGCACCAGTGACAGGCCGAGTAGCCGACCGAGAGCAGCACGGGCACGCCGCGGCGGCGTGCCTCGGCAAATGCCTCGTCGGACCAGGGCCACCAGTCAACCGGGTTGTCAGCGTGCTGGAGGAGGTACGGGCTGGTCGCCTGCCTGAGCCGGTCTGCCATGTCTCCATCCTCGCTGGTACCAGGCAGCAGGCCGGCACCGCCGCAAGGCATCGCCAGGACCAGCGACAACGCAGCCCAGGCCGCGGCGGCGTGCACGAGCACATGCCACCCGGCTGCTAACGTGCGAGTGTGACCACATCCCGGCCGGTCAAGCCGCTGCAGGGCCGCGGCACCCGGGTGCGCGGCACCCGGCAGGCTGAGGCGCTCGCCGCGGCGCTGGCGAGCATCCCGGGATTCTGCAGCGCCCAGCAGATCCACGCCGAGTTGCGCAGCCAGGGTGAGCAGGTTGGCCTGACCACGGTCTACCGGCACCTGCAGGTGCTCAGCGAAGACGGCACCGTCGACACGATCCGCGATGCCAGTGGCGAGACCCTGTACCGGAGATGCCGCAGTGACGCCCATCATCATCACCTGACCTGCCGCCGGTGCGGTACCAGCGTCGAGGTGGAGGGGCGCGCCGTGGAGCGGTGGGCCGATCAGGTCGCCGCCGAGGCCGGCTTCACCGATGTCGGGCACACCGTCGAGCTGTTCGGCCTCTGCCCAGATTGCGGCAAGCTCTGACTCGCGCCGGGCACCGCGGCGCTGGTGGCCTGGGTAAGCCGGAAATTCGCTGACGCTCCCGGCGAGCCTGCTGCCGGGCTGATCCCGCGCCGCATCGCGTCCCCGCGCCGCATCGCGTCCCCGCCCCGCATCGCGTCCCCGCCCCGCATCGAGTCCCCGCCCCGCATCGAGTCCCCGCCCCGCATCGCATCCCCGCCCGCGTCCGCACCGTCTCGTCGTCGCCTTATCGGCATCGCCGCCGGCGGCGGCCCGCCGTTGCCCAGCCGACAGCGGCAGCTGGCCGAATCTGAGCCGGGTATCGACTCGGCCGCCGCCGGGCCGGCACCGGGCAGCGACGTTGCGGGCCGCTGGCCTGCCACGCACGCGGCAGTGGCCGGCCGCCGATGCCGGCCGCAGGCGCAGCCGGCTGTGGCCGCACGACTGACGACTCGCGGCCGGCGCCGAAATGATGGGCCAATGCCCGGAACTGAGTATGCCGGAAGCAAGACAGCGCACGCCGGAAGCGCCGCAGCCCGGCGCCGGAAGCAAGACAGCGCACGCCGGAAGCGCCGCAGCCCGCGCCGGAAGCAAGACAGCGCACGCCGGAAGCGCCGCAGCCCGCGCCGCAGGCGCCGCGGTGCGGGCCGGAAACGCGGGAAACGCGAGGACGGAAGCTGCGCCGCTGCTCTTCATGATCGCCGACACCGGCGGCGGGCACCGGTCCGCGGCCCGGGCCGTCGGCCAGGCGCTCGAGCTGGCGTATCCGGGCAGGTTCGCCCCGGTACTGTGCGACCCGCTTGGCGGTCCAGGCTCGGCTCGCCTGCTTCGCTGGGTAACCGGCCTGTACGGCCCGGCGATCCGGCTGGCCCCGTGGCTGTGGGGAGCCGCCTATCACGCCAGCAACTCGGGCCCGGCGATGCGGCTGTTCTGGCGAGCCATGCTCCGGCCCGCGGGCCGGCTGGCGGCCGATACTGCCGCGGCGCATGATCCAGCGGCGATTGTGTCGTTTCACCCGCTCACTGGCATGGCAGCGGCCTGGGCGAGAGACCACGGCGCGCCAGGGACGCCCGTGGTGACTGTCGTCACCGACCTGGCCACGATGCACGCGGCATGGCGGTGCGCTGACGTGGACCTGGTCATCGGGCCAGCCGGGCCGCCGGTGAGCAGCGACCTCAGCGGCGGCCCGCTGCGGCCGGACGAGCGCGCGACCCTCCGGCAGGCCCTCGGCCTGCCGGCCAGCGGGCTCGTTGTCCTGGTCACCGGCGGGGGCGAGGGCGGCGGCGGCATCGCCAGGCGCGCGGCGGCTATCCTGCGCCGGTTCGCGGACGTGGCCGTCGTGGCCGTCTGCGGGCGCAATCTGCGCGTGCAGCGCAGGCTCGACCGGCTGGCGGCCCGCGCAGGCGGCCGGCTGACCGTAACCGGCTTCGCCCGCAACATGGCGGACTGGCTGCGATGCTGCGACCTGGTGGTCACCAAGGCGGGTCCCGGCACCATCGCGGAGGCCACTTGCTGCGGCGCACCGATGCTGCTGACCTCGCACGTGCCGGGACAGGAGAAGGGTAACGCCGAGTTCGTGGCCAGCGCGGGCGCGGGCCGTCATGTCCGGAGCGTCGGCAGCCTCATCGCCGAGATCAGCCGGCTCCGTGACGACTCCGCAGCGCTGGACGCGATGCGCGTGGCGTCCGCGCGCCTCGGCCGCCCCGGCGCCGCGACGGGCATCGCCGAGATGCTCGTCGACCTGATCCGGGCCGGCCGGTCCGGCGCTGGTCCCGGCATCGCGGCCCCGAGCCAGCCAGGTACGCCGGGCGGCTGCGAACCCGTTGAACTTCACATTCAACGGGTTCTGACCCGTTGAACGCCGTATTCAGCGGGTTGCCAGCTGAGGGAGATGGGAGGAAGCGGGCCATGACGGCGGCTGAGCTGAAACCGGCCGGGCTGGACCAGGCCGCCGGGCTGAAACCGGCCGGACTGGACAAGGCCGGGCTGAACCGGGCTGGGCTGAACCAGGCCGCCGGGCTGGGTCAGACTAGGCGAGCGGCCGGGCCGCCCAGGCCGATGACGCCGGAAGGCCACTGCGCAAGATCGTGGCGGAGCCGGCCTGGCGGCCGCCGCTGGCCTCCTGCTCCCCGTCCTGGCCGAGCTGAAGGTGCGGCGCGCGGCCGGCCCGCTCACCGACCGCTGGCAGCAAGTGCCGGTGGAACCCCGTGGCCCGGCGCAGCTCGGGATCAGCTTCCGGCCGCTGCAGGCGGCGGCGCTCGGGCTCGACCCGGCGGCCGCCTTGCGGGACCTGCTTGGCTACCCGTTCCAGCTGATCCGGCTGGGGGCGTACTGGAACCAGCTTGAGCCCCGGCCGGGAGACTTCGACTACCGCGAGCTCGACCATCAGCTCGACGCCGCGGAACGCGCGGGCAAGCGCGTCATCTTGTGCGTCGGCCCGGTCAAAGCGTTCGGCTACCCGGAGTTCTTCGTGCCGCCGCACCACCTGGATCCGCCGCTGCGCGAAGGCGCCCTGGTCACCCCCGATGAGCATCCGCGGCTACTGGCGGCGGCGACTTCCTTCCTTGACCGGGTCGTGCGGCGCTACCGGCAGCATGCCGCGATCGTCGCCTGGCAGGTCGAGCACGAGGCCGTCGACCCGCTCGGCATGGAGCATTCCTGGCGGCTGGCAGCGGCATTCGTCCGGGCCGAGGTCGAGGCCGTCCGGGCGGCCGACCCCGGCAGGCCGGTCCTGCTGAACGGCTTCCTGCCGGCCTCTACGCCAGTCCGGCTGCAGCAATGGTGGCGGACCAGGGACCAGGGCGACTCGCTCGCGGTAGCGCAGTGCCTGGCTGACATCGTCGGCATCGACTTCTACCCGAGGCACGCGCTGGCGAGTGCCGGGCCGCTTGCCCTGTACCTGGACGGCAGCAGGGGCCGACGGCAGCAGCGGCGGGTGGACCGGCTGCTTGACTGGGCCGCTGGGACCGGGCGGCGGCTGATGATCGCCGAAGGCCAGGCGGAACCCTGGGAGGCGGTCACCACGCCGCCGAGCCCGGAAGGGCGGACGATGCGTAGCTGCCGGCCCGAGGACCTGATCGGGAACTACAGCCAGTGCATGCGCTGGGCCGCCCAGCGGGGCGTCGCGATGGACGGGTACCTGTTCTGGGGAGCCGAGTACTGGCTGCTCCGTGAGCGGCAGGGCGACCCGCGGTACCTGCGCGCCTTCGCGCACGTGCTCGACCGCGCCTGACCGCCTGCCTCAGCGCTTCCCGGACCCCCACGACCCACCGTCCCGAGCGCGCCTGACCGCCTGCCTCAGCGCTTCCCGGACGTCCACGACCCACCGTCCCCGAGCGCGCCTGACCGCCGCCCGCCTCAGCGCTTCCCCAGCGCCTTCACTCGGCGTCCTGCGTGCTCAGCTGTACCTGCTCGGCGGGCACGGCTGTTCAGCGGGCACGTTCCCGGTAGCTAAGTGCCGATTTCCCCGCGATCATGAAGACGACGAACAGCGCCGCGGTCAGCGCGGCGTCGAGAACCGGGCTACCGGACACCACCTGCCGGTATCCCGGAGTGCCGGCGTAGAACGCTGCGCGGGTCAGCTCGACCACGTAGCGCATCGGCATCGCATGGGCCGCCACGTTCAGGTAGGACGGCACGCCGCGCAGCGGCACCAGGACGCCGCAGAGCACGTACTGCGGGATGATCAGGAACTGGAAGACCTGCATCGCCGAACGATGGCTGGGCAGCGCAGCGATCGTGGCGAGCCCGAACGCGCCGCCAAGCAGGCAGCAGGCCAGGCACGGCGCCGCCATCCCGGCCAGCCGCTCCGGCGACATCCGGACGCCGAATGCCACAGCGAAGGCGACGACGAGTACTCCCTGGCAGAACGCGACCAGGGTCTCCCCGGCCACCTTGCCTGCCACCAGGGTGAGCCGGGAGACCGGGGTCACGAACAGCTCGCGGGAGAAGTCGGTTTCCCTGTCCTCGACGATCGAGATCATCCCGGCGGCGGCGGACTGGAACAGGCTGGCGGCGAGCACGCCGGTGAACGCAAGCGTCACGGCGTTCAGGCCGGTAACCCGGCCGACGGTGGGCTGCAGGACGGCGCCGAGGCCCCCGATGAGCAGGACGGGGAAGGCCAGGTTGACAGCGAGCCTGGGGCGGTCACGCAGCAGCTTGATCACGTCGCGCTGGGCGATGATCGCTATCCCGGACAGCTCGTGTGCCGGGCCGGTCATCGGCCGAGCGGATCCGGTGGCAGGCCGCATCCGCGCGGGCCGGCTGGCGGCAGCGGCCAGGCCGCGGCCAGCGGGCGGCGGCGCGGTCATCGGCCGGCCCGTTCCAGCAACATCAGGTAGGCATCCTCCAGCGTCGGCTCGGCGATCTCAAACCGGGTCAGCTCGATCCGGATCGCGGCGAGGACGCCCTGCGCGCTGCGGCCGGCCAGCGGCACCCGGAGCGCCCCGGCCGGCTCGCCGCCGATGGCCCGGAGGCCAAGGCCCGCGAGCTCGCGGCGCAGCCCGGCCCGGTCAGCGGCATCGAGCACCAGCTGCGGGCTCAGCCGCCGCGCCTTGACCTCAGCCGGGGTTCCGCGCTCGATGATCCGGCCGCTGGCCAGCACGCATACGGCGTCGGCCGCCTCCGCCTCGGCCAGGTAATGGGTCGTCAGGAACACGGTGGTCCCCGAGTTCGCCCTGGCCTGCCGCAGGTAGGCCCACAGGCTGCGCCTGCTCTCCGGATCGAGCCCGGCGGTCGGCTCGTCGAGGAACAGCACGCGGGGCCGGTGCAGCAGCGCCCGCACGATCTCCAGCCGGCGCCGCAGGCCGCCGGACAGGGCACCCGCGCGCTGCCCCAGGATGCCGGACACCCCCAGCACGCCGGCCAGTTCCTGCACCTGGCTGCGGTAGCCGGCCGGCATCAGGCGGTAGAACGGCCGCCACGGGTAAAGCCCGTAGAGCACCGCGTGCAGCCTGATGTTCTCCTCGGCCGTGAGGTTGAGGTCGAGCGCGGGCTGCTGGAAGACGATGCCAATCTCGCTGCGCACCCTGGCCTGCTGGCTCGCCAGCTCACGGCCGGCGATCCGGACCCGGCCCGAGGTCGGCGCGAGCGTCGTGGTGAGGATCGACACCGTGGTCGTCTTCCCCGCGCCGTTCGGTCCCAGCAGGCAGAAGAGCTGCCCTTCCGGCACGTCGAAGCTGATGTCGTCCACCGCGTTGGCCCGTGCCGCCCGGTACCGCTTGACCAGGTGCGCGACCTCGACGGCGGTCACCGGCGGCCCCGCGCCGGGATCGTCCGTGGCCGGCCAGGCCGCGGCCGGCCAGGCCGCGGCCGGGATGACCGGGCCCGCGCTGGCCGGCGGTCAGCCGCCGGCACGGCTCGCACCAGGTGCCCGCAGCCGGCGGTAGCGTTCGTCCAGCCCCAGCCGCCTGGCCAGGAACGCGGCGGCGCGGGTGACCGCGCGGACCAGCCCGGCGGGCAGATACGGCGCCCTGACTTCCCGCTCGAACTCGCGCATGAACAGCGCCAGGTCAACCGGCCTTGGCAGGCCCCGGGCCGCCGCGTGCCGGTCTCGCGCCAGCGCCGCGGCGGTTTCCAGCAGTTCCTGCATGTTCAGCGCTGGCCTGGTCCGCACGGCGACCCGGGCGGGCCGGGATCCGGCGTTGGCGAAATGGTGCACGGTTCCCGGCGGTATCCGCACGGTGTCCCCGGCGCCCGCGGTCAGCCGCCGGCCGCCGACCCGGAACCTGAGCCGCCCGGCGAGCACGGTGAAGCACTCCTCCTGCTCGGGATGGGCGTGACTGCTCGGCACCCGGCCGCCCGGGGCGAGCACGAGCTCCCACTCGAGCACGCTGCCGCCGGTCTCGGCCGCCGTCCGGCGGATCACGATCCGCTCTCCGCTGAGTGGATTCTCGATGGCCTGCCCGGTGGCCCTGCTCGGCCCGGGAACCTCGGTGACCGGCATGTTCTCTCCTTTCCTTGCGCTCGCTCGGCAGCCCGGCAGCTGGCCGGCCCGGGCTGGCCGATACGCAGCTTCCAGCGTGTCCGGCCAGGCCACGCGGCGTCGCCGGCCGGAAGGCCCGCTTCAGGTGGCCTCCCGCGGTAGTGCGCAATGCGCGCGATGCGCCATCGGGCGTATGCCTCCGGGCCAGGAAGTCGACGCAGGGCTGATGCCTGCCGGGCAGCCGGGCGCGTAGCGTCATCGATAGTGAGGACCGAATCTCAACTGCCCGGCAGGGCCCGGGCAGGCAGCGGCGCCGGCCCGCGCGGCGCTGCGTCCTGGCGCTGGGCCGCCGACGCCGCGATAGCGCTGGCGGTGACCGCGGCCCAGGTCGGCGGTGCGTACGCGGCCCAGTCGTGGCACACGCCGCACCAAGCCGTCGGAACCTGGGCCTACGTCGTGCTCGCCGCCGGCGGCGCATCGCTGATCGCCCGCCGCCGCTATCCGGTGGCCGTGCTGGCGATAACCCTCGCAACGGCGCTGTGGGCTGGCGGGCCGGGAGGCGCCGGCGTCGTCTGGCTTGCGCTGATCGCGGCCTTCTTCAACGCGGTGCTGGCCAGGAAACGACTAGCCGCGATCGTCTCGCTGGTCATCGGCTACCTGGCATCGGTGTGGCCGCCCTGGCTGATCGGCCAGCCCGGCCATGCCACCATCGGGTTCGCGCTCGGGCTGGCGGCCGGGCTGCTCTTCCTGCTGAGCGCCGCTGAGCTCATCCGGAGCCGGAGCCAGCGGGCCGCCGCGCTGAGGCGGAGCCAGGACGAGCAGCTCCGCCGCCGGGCCAGCGAGGAACGCATGCGGATGGCACGGGACCTGCACGACGTGGTGGCGCATAACATCTCGGTCATCAATGTCCAGGCGAACACGGCACTGCACCTGATGGACCGCCAGCCCGAGCGGGCCCGCTCGGCGCTGGCGACGATAAACGAGGTGAGCAAGCAGGCACTGGTCGAGCTCCGCTCCGTGCTCGGCGTGCTGCGGGATGTCGATGAGGGCGCACCCCGGGCGCCAGCGCCTGGCCTCGCCCGGCTCGGTGAGCTCGTGGACAATGCGGCGGCCACCGGGCTGGCCGTCCGGATCGAGGAAGACGGCCAGTGCGGCCCGCTGCCGGCCGACGTAGACCTGGCCGCCTACCGGATCATCCAGGAGGCGCTGACCAACAGCGCCAGGCATTCCGGCGGCGCGAGCGCCACGGTCCGGCTCGGCCGCCGTAACGGCGCGCTTGAGGTCGAGGTGAACGACGAGGGCGTCGCCCGGCCGCCGGGCCGCCCGGCTGCTCAGTCCAACGGCCCTGGCAACGGCCCGGGCGACGGGTCTGGCAACGGCTCGGGTAACGGCATCGCGGGCATGACCGAGCGGGCGGCTGCGCTCGGCGGCACGCTGCAGGCTGGCCCGAGGCCAGGCGGCGGCTTCGGGGTGCGCGCACGGCTGCCGCTGCCGGGGGGCGAGTTGTGATCAGGGTCGCGCTGGCCGACGACCAGGAACTGGTCCGCGCCGGGTTCGCCGCGCTACTCGATGCCGAGGACGACATCGAGGTGGTCGGCGAGGCCGCGGATGGCGAGCAGGCCGTGCGCATCGCCGCCCAGCGCACGCCGGACGTGCTGCTGATGGACATCCGGATGCCAGGGCTCGACGGCATCGAGGCCACCAGGCGCATCGCCGCGAGCCCGGCCCTCACGTCCGTCCACGTCGTCATCCTGACCACGTTCGAGCTGGACGAGTACGTCTTCGAGGGGCTGCGGGCCGGCGCGGCCGGCTTCCTGGTCAAGGACACGGACGCCGCGGAGCTGATCCGGGCCATCCGGGTGGTGGCAGCCGGGGAGGCGCTGCTGTCCCCGGCGGTGACCAGGCGCCTCATCGCCGAGTTCGCCGCGCGCACCAGGAAGGCGCGCCGCCTGCCCGGCCTGGCTGAGCTCACCCCGCGGGAGCGCGAGGTAGTCGCCCTCATCGCCTCGGGGCTGTCCAATGACGAGATCTCCGGCAAGATTTACGTGAGCCCGTCAACGGTGAAGACCCACGCCGCCCGCGCGATGACCAAGCTCGGGGCCAGGGACCGGGCTCAGCTGGTCGTCTTCGCCTACCAGGCCGGGCTGGTCCGGCCCGGCTGGGCAGACTGACCTGACGGCGTTACCCGCGCCGGGGCGCCGGTAACGCCGTCAGGCGTTCCACGCCCCGAGGAACGTCGCGTCCTTCGCGGTGACGACATCCCTGAACATGGGGTGCAGTTCCAGCGCCGGCGAGTACCTGCCCGCTGGCGGCACGCGGCCCAGCGCCTCCGCCATCGCGCGGACGTGGTGCGGCGCGCCGCCGCAGCAGATGCCGAGATAGTCAACGCCGAGGTCGCGGGCGGCGCTGGCGAAGTGCGCCATCTCGAAGCGGGTGCAGGTGAACAGCTCAAGTGCCAGCGGGAAGACCCGGTCCACCTGTTCCGATCGCAGCGACTGCATCGTCGGGGAGGTCTCGTCGGTGCGGTACGGCACCGGCTGGGCGGCGACATGGCAGTCGACCGCTGCCCGCACCCTGGCCACCAGCGGCAGCATCGACCGCGGTCCCCGGTCGCAGTTCAGCCCGACGATCGCGGCGCCGTGGGCGGCCAGGATCTGGCAAGCCTGCACGTAGTCGTAGCCATCGCGGGTTTCCCCCGGCTGCGTGGTCGCCAGCGTCACCATCGCGGGCAGCCCGAGCTCGCTGATGACCTGCAGGGCGATCAGGGCCTCGCCGAGGTAGTCATTGGTCTCGGAGATCACGAAGTCGATCCCTTCCTGGACCGCCCAGCCCAGCTGCTCTTCGTACATCGCCCGGACGGCACTGGCTGACGCCGGGTTGTCCGGCTCGTACGCCCAGGTGTTGCAGACGTTGCCGGCCACCAGCGCACCGCCCTCGCGCGCTACCTCCCTGGCTATCCGCACGGCCTGCCGGTTCATGGCCTCCAGATCGCCTTCGCGGCCGACGTGGCGGAGCTTCTCGCGGTGCGCGTAGTAGGTAAGCGCGACCATCACTTCCGACCCCGCGCGCAGGAACTCGCGGTGCAGTTCCCTTACCGCGTCGGGGAAGTCGAGTACCACCTCAGGGACATATGGGCCGGCCTTGATGTAGCCGCGGCGCTCCAGCTCGAATACGTAACCCTCGGCGCCGAGCACCGGGCCGGCGCTGAGCCGCTCCATGATTCCTGCCTGCGTTGCGTCAGTCACGATGCCGTGTCTCCTGCCGGTGCCAGATCCGCCCCGGCACGGGCAAAGCGCCCGGGTGCGAACCGCCGAATGTCGTAGACGGTGCCATGCTGAATCGCGAGCTGGGCGAGCACCCGGCCCACCCAGGGCGCAAACTTGTACCCGGTGCCGCGCCAGCCGACGCCGGTGAAGACGCCGGGCAGGCCAGGGACGGCCCCGAGGATGAAATCATCATCGCCGACCAGGTCGTAAGAGCAGACATCGACGCCGCTGGCTGCGGCAACGTCCACCACGTCGGCATCACGAAGGCCCGGCATGCACTCGGCCACGAAGTCCTCGACGCTGCCGATCCGGCTCGGCACCACGTCCGCGCCGGGCGGATGGTAGAAGCCGATCTTGACGCCAGGGGTGCGGCCGGCATAGATCGGGTGCCCGTAGATCCCGACGTCCAGGTAGGCGAACACCGGCAGTGCCAGCTCCGTGTAGCTGCCACGCGCCGCGGCCGCCGGGATGAAGTACTTGGACTGCACCGGCCGGTCCGGGCGCAGCGGAAAGCGGACCGGGCAGCCCGGCAGCAGCCCGAGCAGGTCGTTGGTGCCCAGGCCGGCGGTCAGCACAAGCACGTCGGACCGCACGTCCCCGTGCCCGGTGGCCACCTGCCAGCCGTCCCCGGACCGGGTGATGCCGCTGATCACTGCGTGTTCCCGCACGCGCACGCCGCGGGCGCGCAGCGCTTCCTGCAGGAAGCCGGTGACCGCCTGGACGTCGGCGAATCCCGCGTCGACATCCAGCCAGCCCGCATCGGCGGCGAACTGCGGGAACCGCTCGCGCAACTCGCCGCCGGAGAAGGCGGCGCGGCGCAGCTGCAGTTGCTCAAGGACGGCGAAGCTGCGCGCCGCGTGGCTGGCGGCCACGTCCGGGGTAATGCTGTCCTTGACGAGGTTCAGGCATCCGCAGTCGATCAGCAACGGCGAGCCGGACAGCGCCTGCAGCTCCAGCCAGAGCTGCCGTGACTCGTAGGCGAGCCTGGCGTACTCCGGATCGAGGTAGTCGTTGCGGACCGACCGGGTGAGACAGAACGAGGCGGTGTCAGGATCGCCGACCCTGGTTCGTTCCAGCACGGTCACCGACTCGGCGAACGGTGCCGCGTAATACGCCGTCATCAGGCCCATGACGCCGCCGCCAATGATCGTCAGCCGCCTGCCCCCGGACCCGGTCAATGCGCACGCTCCCCCGCCTGGCGGTGGCCGGCGGCGACGCCCGCCGCCGGCCAAGCACGGCTGTCATGACGGCAGCACCTTGCCGCATCTGAGCAGTGTAGATCCGCCGGGCCGCGGATCGCCGGCAACGCTAGCACCCGGCACCTCCCGTTTTACACCTCTAATGCCCTTATGCCCGTTTCCAGGCAACAACGGAACATCATTCCGCCTGGTGAATGGGGGAAAGGTGCCGCCAGGGCGACACCTAGGGCACATCCATCAGGCGGAACGCTGACCACGGGCACCGTCAACACCGCGCGCACCATCCGCCGCGCGGGAGGCCGGCTACCCGGCGTCCTCGCCGGGCGAGCCGGGGCGCAGCTGCGGGAGTCCGCCCAGGACGTCCGCGCCGAGCTGCTGTGCGTCCTCGAGCACCACGTCCTGCTGGTGCTGTGCCTTCTCGGCAGCCTGCTTCGCCAGCTCGGAGGCCAGGCCGCCTAGTTGCCGCACGCCAGCGTCATCGACGAGCACATGGCTGGTAGCGAAGATCGCCACGCCCCGCACCCGCCGGCCAGCCTGCCCGGCCGGATCAAGAGCGGCCCCGATCTTCGCCGCGTCGAACGGGGTCGCGGAGTGCGTGGTCAGCCTGTTCCGTTCGGCGATGACCCACTTGTGATATTTCAGCACCTCACCGCGCAGCGGCAGGCTCTGGACGTCCTCGGCGGTCAGCCCGAACCGCTTGCCTTTGGCAAAGCAGCGCCCGTACGCGACCAGGGCTGCGGACCAGAGCGCCTGCGGCACGACCGGGTCCCGCTCCCCCTCGGGCGTGACCAGCTCGGACAGCAGCCGCTTGCAGCATTCCATCACGAACTGGAGATCACCGATGATCGACGCCTGATCGGCGAGAATCTGGGCTGACGGCAGATCAAGAGCGACAGTCAGCGCCAGGGCATCCGGTGATGCGGCGTTCGTCCCGGTCATGGATCCCCGTTCCGGTTTGCTGGCGGTAGGAAGACTTCCGCTGGATTGTCACACGGTGGCCGCCGGCCGCCGGTCTCACATAGTGACAAGTCAGCGTCCGCCGTGCCGGCGAGCCGCCGCCGTCAGGGCGGGTCGGCGATCAGCACGTGCAGGGTGCGCGGACCGTGCACGCCCTCGACCCGGACCAGCTCGATGTCGCTGGTCGCTGACGGGCCGGAGATCAGCGTGTGCGGGCGGGCCGGGTCGAGCCGGGACATGGCCTCGGGCAGGTCGGCCGCGATCTGGCCGGGCTGGACGATCACCAGGTGAAAGTCCGGCACCAGGGTCAGCGCCCGGCGGCCCTGGCCTGGGCCGTGGTCGAGGATGATCGTCCCGGTTTCCGCGACCGCGACCGCGCAGCCGGTGAGCACCCCGGCCACCGCGTCGAGCGCCTCGGCGGACAGCGGCGGGTCGTCGCCGGCCAGCAGCACGTCCTGGCCGTCCGCGGCGATGCCGGCCAGCCAGCCCGGCGGCAGGCCGGCCGGGACGACGAAGGTGCCGGCGGTGAGCACCCGGGTGATCGCCGCCGGGACGCCGCCAGCCGGGATCGCGCTCGACGACAGCGCGGTAGTCGGCGGCGCGCTCGGCGAACAGGGCGACGATGTCGTGCCCGGCCGGGTCGTGGTGCGCGCGCAGGTAGCCGCGGGGCAGCGCGGCATACTCGGCGTCGACGGCCGGGCCGGCCGGCCGGGCCGTCCTCGCGGCCCGGCGGCGGCCCGGATCCGGCGCAGGATCTGCTCCCGCGAGCTGGACTGTGGCGGGCTGCGCCGGCTCGCTGCCGTTGCCAGCGCGGCCCGGCCCGGGCCGGGCCGCGGGCAGGCCGGCGGTCATCTGCCGTCTCCGTGCGTCCTGGCCCACCAGGCGCGGAACGACTCCGGCGGCGGCACGGGCACGTCCCTGGTCCTGGTCCAGCCGTTCAGCGGCGGCGGCAGCCACCGGATCCGGCCGGGCTTCCGCAGCAGCACCCGGCTCGCCGACGCGGCGCGCTGCGCCAGGCCAAGCCTGCGGCCGGACCGCAGTACCCAGGCTGACTGGCGCATGACAATCCGTTCCGAATCAAAGGCTTTTGATCTTTTCTTTTCGACCACCTCGGCGCGCAGGTGCACCAGCGCTTCCGGGATGTTGATCGCGACCGGGCATACCTCGTAGCACGCGCCGCACAGGGTGGACGCGTACGGCAGCGACGCGTCGATGGGTGCCGTCACGCCGCGTAGCTGAGGGGTGATGATCGCGCCGATCGGGCCGGGGTAGGGCGAGCCGTACGCGTGCCCGCCGACCCGCTCGTAGACCGGGCACACGTTGAGGCAGGCCGAGCAGCGGATGCAGCGCAGTGCCTGGCGGCCGACGGGGTCGGCGAGGGCGCTTGTCCGGCCGTTGTCGAGCAGTACCAGGTGGAATTCGCGCGGCCCGTCGCCGGGATGCACGCCGGTCCAGGCAGACGTGTACGGGTTCATCCGCTCGGCGGTGGACGACCGGGGCAGCAGCGCCAGGAAGACCTCAAGGTCGCGCCAGGACGGCAGCACCTTCTCGATGCCGACGACGGAGATCAGGGTCTCCGGCAGCGTGAGGCACATCCGGCCGTTGCCCTCGGACTCCACTACCACCAGGGTGCCGGTCTCGGCGATGGCGAAGTTCGCGCCGGAGACGCCGACGCTGGCGGACAGGAAAGCGCGGCGCAGGTGGGCGCGGGCGGCGGCGGCGAGCTCGGCCGGCTCGTCGGTCAGCCCTTTCGGCACATCGGCCATCTGGGCCAGGAAGATGTCCCTGATCTCGGCCCGGTTCCGGTGAATGGCCGGGACCAGGATGTGGCTCGGCCGGTCGTGGCCGAGCTGGACGATGAGCTCGGCCAGGTCGGTCTCCAGCGCGGTGATGTGCTCGGCCGCCAGCGCCTCGTTCAGGCCGGTCTCCTGAGTGGTCATCGACTTGACCTTGACCACGCTGTCCGCCCCGGCCGCCCGGACCAGCCCGGCGACGATGCGGTTGGCCTCCTCGGCGTCCTGGGCCCAGTGCACCTGCCCGCCCGCGTCGGTGACCCGCTGCTCCAGTCTGGTCAGGTAGGTGTCCAGGTGCGCGAGGGTGTGGTCCTTGATCGCCTTGCCAGCGGCCCTGAGCTGCTGCCAGTCGGCAAGCTCGGCCACGACGCCGGCCCGCTTGGCCCTGATCGTGCTGGTCGCGTGGGCGAGATTGCGGCGGAGCTGGGCGTTGCCGAGGGCGGTGGCGGCGGCAGCAGGGAAGGCCGGCATGCCGATGTAGGTCGGCATGCTCAGCGCGCTTTCGCTCGCGGCGTAGCCGGTGACGGCGTGCTGCGCGGCGCCCGGCCCGGTCCCTGCGTGCCCGGTCCCTGCGTGCCCGCTCCTCGGCTGCCCGCTCCTCGACTGCCCGGTCATGGCGTGCTCGCCAGGATCTCGGCCAGGTGCCTGGCGGGGATGCCGGCCCGCTGCCTGGTCAGCGCGCCGCCGATGTGCATCAGGCAGGAGTTGTCGGCGGAGCAGAGCACCTGCGCGCCGCTGCCCCGCACGGCAGCGACCTTGTCCGCGCACATCGCGGCGGAGGTAGCTGCGTTCTTGATGGCGAATGTCCCGCCGAATCCGCAGCATTCCGCCGCCCCCGGCAGGTCGACGAGATCGAGGCCGCGGACGGCCCGCAGCAGCCGCACCGGCGCGTCGCCGACCCGGAGCATGCGCAGCGAGTGGCAGCTGGGGTGATAGGCGACCCGGTACGGGAAGCACGCGCCGACGTCGGTGGTATCCAGCACGTTCACCAGCAGGCTGGACAGGTCATGCACGCGGGGCGCGATCTCGCCGACCGCCCGTTCCAGGCCGGGGTCATGTGCCTCCGCCGCCACCACCGGGTGGTACTCGCGGACCATCGCCGCGCAGGACGCCGACGGGGTGACGATCGCGTCGAAGCCGCCGAACGCCCGGGCGAAGCCGCGCACCATCGGCACCGTCTCGCGCCGGTAGCCGGTGTTGAAGTGCATCTGGCCGCAGCAGGACTGGGCGCGGGGGAAGGCCACCTGGTGGCCGAGCCGTTCCAGCAGGACGGTGATGGCCACGGCGGTGTCAGGAAAGAGGGTGTCGGTCAGGCACGTGACGAAGAGCGCGATCCGCATGGGCGCCCCCTGCTGTCGGTGGCCCGGCGCTGCCGGTGGCCCGGCGCCGTCGGCGCCAGGCCGGCCGTGCGTGACAGCCAGGGCAGCGGCTGGCCCGGCGGCCGGTCTATATCGTTTCATTATCCTAACGGGCATGTTCGCGGCGCCCGTTGGCTAGCCCGCGCCGCCCGGCCCGCAGGAGGAATGCCCATGTCCGGACCGCCAGCGGAATTCGACGGCCTTGCGGCGCTGGTCACCGGCGGCGCCTCGGGTATCGGCCTGGCCACGGCGCGGCTGCTGGCCGCGCGCGGCGCCCGGGTGGCGATCCTGGACCGGGAGGTCCCGTGGGCCGGCCGGGGCCAGGGGGCGGGCGGCCAGGAAGCAGGCGGGCCGGAAGCAGGCGGGCCGGGGACGGGCGGGCCGGGGACGGGCGGGCCGGGGACGGGCGGGCCGGGGACGGGCGGGCCGGGGACGGGCGGGCTGTACCCGGTGGTCGCTGACGTCACCGACGACGGGGCGGTACGCGCGGCGGTGCGGTCGGCGGCGGATGTGCTCGGCGGGATCGACATCCTGGTCAACAACGCTGGCATCGGCGCGGCCGGCACCGTCGAGGACAATGACGACGACGAATGGCGGCGGGTGCTCGACGTCAACGTGCTCGGCGCGGTCCGGGCCAGCCGAGCGGCGCTGCCGGAGCTACGCCGGGCGGTGGCGCGCCATGGGCAGGCAGTCATCGTCAACACGTGCTCGATCGCGGCTACGGCCGGCCTGCCGCAGCGCGCGCTCTACTCGGCAAGCAAGGGCGCGCTCTACTCGCTGACCCTCGCGATGGCCGCCGACCACGTGCGCGAGCACATCAGGGTCGCGTGCGTGACTCCGGGCACGGCCGACACGCCGTGGGTGGCCCGGCTGCTCGATGCCGCGCCGGACCCGGCGGCGGAACGGGCCGCGCTGGCCGCGCGGCAGCCGACCGGGCGGCTTGTCACGGCCGATGAGGTGGCCGCCGCGATCGCCTACCTGGCGAGCCCGCTGGCCAGCGGCACCACCGGCATGGCGCTGGCCGTCGACGGCGGCATGTCCGGCCTCCGGATACGGCCGCCAGGCAGCCCGGGCGGCGGCCCGGCAACTGGTCCGGCCGGCGGGCCCGCGAGCCCGGGCGGCGGTCCGCCCGGCGGTCAGGCCGGAGGGGGCGGCTGGTGAGCAGGATCGTCGGTTTCGAGACGCACGACATCCGCTTCCCGACGTCGGCGCGGCTGGACGGCTCGGACGCGATGAACCCGAGCCCTGACTACTCGGCCGCCAGCCTGGTGGTGCGGACCGACGCACCGGATGGCCTGGCCGGGCACGCGCACGTCTTCACGATCGGCCGGGGTAACGACATCCAGCTCAGCGCCATCCGGGCGATGGAGCCCTTGCTGGCCGGCCGGGACACGGAGGAGCTGCTTGCCGACCTCGGCGGCCTCTCCCGCCAGCTGGTCGGCGACAGCCCGCTGCGCTGGCTCGGCCCGGAGCGCGGCGTCGTGCACATGGCGATCGGCGCCGTGCTGAACGCCTGCTGGGACCTGGCGGCCCGGCGCGCGGGCATGCCGCTGTGGCGGCTGCTGGCCGGCCTGTCCCCCGCCGAGATCGCCGACCTGGTCGACTTCCGCTACCTCACCGACGCCCTGACCAGGGACGAGGCCATCGAGCTGCTTGACCGCGGCGCGGCAGGCAAGGCAGAGCGGATGGAGATCCTGGCCCGGGACGGCTACCCGGCCTACGCCACCTCGCCCGGCTGGCTCGGTTACTCCGATGACCGGATGGCCGAACTGTGCGCCGCGGCGGTCCGGGAGGGTTTCCCGCTGGTCAAGCTGAAGGTCGGGGCCCGGCTCGAGGACGACATCCGGCGCTGCGGCATCGCCCGTGACGTCGTCGGCGAGAAGATCGGCATCGCGCTCGACGCGAACCAGGTCTGGGACGTGCCGACCGCGATCCCGTGGGTGCGCGCGCTGGCCGGGGTGCGGCCGGCCTGGATAGAGGAGCCGACGAGCCCGGACGATGTTCTCGGCACCGCGGCGATCCGGCGGGGGGTGAGCCCGGTCCGGGTGGCTACCGGCGAGCATGTCTCCAACCGGGTCATCTTCAAGCAGCTCCTGCAGGCCGGCGCGATCGACATCATGCAGATCGACGCTTGCCGGGTGGCCGGGGTGAACGAGAACATCGCCAACCTGCTGCTGGCCGCGAAGTTCGGCATCCCGGTGTGCCCGCATGCGGGCGGCGTCGGCCTGTGCGAGCTGGTCCAGCACTTGTCGATGTTCGACTACGCCGCCGTGTCCGGCACCATGGACGGCCGGATGATCGAGTGGATCGATCACCTGCACGAGCACTTCACCGAGCCGGCCCGGGTGGTACGCGGCCGCTATGCGGTGCCGGCCGCGCCGGGCGCGTCGGCGCAGTTCCGGCCGGAGTCGGTCGCGGAGTTCGCCTTCCCGGCCGGGCCTGCCTGGCGGTCCCGCGGCCAGTCCGGCCAGCCCCGCTAACCCGGCCAGCCCGGTACCCGGCCAGCCCGGCTAACCCGGCCAGCCCCGCTAACCCGGCCAGCCGTACCGCCAGCCCCGCTAACCCGGCCAGCCCCGCTAACCCGGCCAGGGTCAGGCCTTGGGACGGCAGGCGCGCCAGGCCAGGCCGGCCTGAGCACGTGCATGGGCAGGATCGGGTGGGCGGCCTTCGCGGCCGGCGCATCGGAGATCAGCACGCCCGGGCCGGATCCGGTCGCGTCGCCGTATCGTGGAGTCACTCGCACGTAGCGGCCGGTCCTGGTACTGCCCAGGTAAGTGGCCCGGGACGTCGCCCAGGCCAGTGAGCCCGGCGCGATGGCCAGGTCGGCGAAGTCCACCCCCGGCGGCAGCCGTAGCACGACGCGCGCCTGGCTGGCCTGGCGCCGGCGAGTAGTACAGCGCGGTAAGCCCCGGGTTGAGATAAGCCGTCCGCGTCCCGTCGGTAACCACGAAATCCGTCCCGTGCACGGCCCGCAGCACGGCGGGCAACGCGGCCGGGCGGCCGGTGCTGAGGCTGACCGCATGCAGTGCGGTCTGCGTCCCCGGCTGGTCGGACTCGGGCCAGACGAGGAGATTGCGGTCAAAGAACGGCGGCTGGGTATGCCCGCGGCGGACGACTCTGACCTTCCCCGTCGCCAGGTTGGCCAGCATCACCTCGACCTCGCCATCCGGGCCGTAGCCCTGCGCCCAGGCCGCGTAGTTGCCGCTGACCGCCGGAGCATGCCAGGGGCTCGGCCACGGGATGCCGTGCCGGTCACGCAGCGAGTGGCCGAGCCTGCGAAGCTGCCCGGTGACCGAGTCCCAGGCGTACACCGTGAAGCCGTCCAGGCTGCGCAGCGAGTGCGTCTCCACCCAGACCAGCCAGTGCCCGCCGGACGATCCGTCGGCCTGGTCTGCGGCCGGGTTGCGGAAGGCGCGAATGTGCCGCAGGTGGCCGGTGGCGAGGCTGAGCGCGGCCACCCCGGCAAACCGTGGCGTCCAGGCGGACACGTACGCCGTCCGGCCGTCCGCCGACAGGCCGAGCGGCACGATCTCGCTGTCCAGCGAGGCCGGCACCGGCCGCCGCAGGTCCGCGCGCAGGTGGGCGGCGGGCCGGGCCGCGCAGAACCGCTGCCAGGCGGGCTGGCCGGCGCCGGGCCTGCCCGGCCGGCCGCTGACCGGATCCGTGGCCGGATCCCTGACCGGACCGGTGGCCGAACCGCCGGCTGGCCCGGCAGCCTGTCCTAACGCCGATCCCGCGGCGGGACGAGCCGCTGGGGCCTGGCCGCCGCACCCGGCCGATGCCGCCGCCAGCGAGCATGCCGCGAGCGCAGCGGCCGCCAGCCAGGCCGGCGCCAGCGCCGGCCCGCGCCGCCAGCCCGGGCCGGCCGGGGCAGCGCTTACCAGTCGTAGCCACGGGCGCCGAGAATGTACACGATCGTCCGTGACGACAGCGCGGAGTAGGCGGGAACCCCGGCGCTCCAGCCAATGCTCGAGGCGCCGTGCACCGAGTCCTCATACTCCGTCGTGGCACCGTAATTCCGGTATCCCCTGATATCGAACCAGTGCGTAATTTCCTGATTCTCCGGATGCCCGGCCAGATGCGGTCCGCCCGGGACTTCATAGGCATTTCCGGCAAGCGGGGCACCGCCGTGCCGGTTTATGTCGGCGACCAGGTCATTCTCGTAGGTGCGGACCTGCCTATTGGTCGGCGCCCACGGCAGGGCAACGGCGACATAGACATTCCGGCGCTGATCCGCGTTCAGCACATGCGGCACCGGGTATCCGCGGGAATCCGACCAGTCGGTGCCACCGGGGGTGGTCCGCAGCTGGCGGGCGGCTGAACGCTGGCTCACCACCCTGCCGACCTGCCGGAGCATTTCCGACACGGTGGCGGGACCGCAGTAATAATCCCTGGCCTGCGGCTGCTGGGTGGCCTTCAGGGTCCGCGCGGCCGGCAGCCTGCGCCGGCAGGCACGGCTCGCGCACTTGCCGCCCGGGCCTGCGTGGCTGCTTTTGGCCTGCAGGAATGCCCTGGTCACGGATTGCTTCACGGCATCGGCGCGGAGCATTGCCGCAGTCATCGGCGGCGCAGGCAGGCCACGTTTCCTGCGCGCCGCGCCCGAGTCGGCCACCAGCGGCGCCGGCTGCCTGGCGACCGCCCGGACGGCAGCAGGAGCGGCCAGGCCGCCTGGCCGTCCGGCGGCCGTGCTCGTGCCTGCGCCCGTGCCAGTGCCGGTGCCGGTGCCCGCCAGCGCGGCGGGCCCGGCCTGCGCAAGCCAGCCGACCGGCACGAAAAGGGCAGTAACCGCTACTAGCCGGACTGCCCGTAGCCGAGACAACATGATTCCTCCGTTCATTAAGCGAGCCAGCTCGCACAAGCGCTCTTCCCCGAGGAATACCTGATTTGTTACTAGACTCTTTCGTAATCGACGGAAACTGGATGCGCGGAATCAGGCTATGACAGATGCCGCCGGGCGGCAGCGGAAATCATCCAGGACAAGGCCGGATACGCCCGCCGCCGGTACCGGATATGGACCGGATTCCGGCCCGCCAGGCCGATTCCGGCGACGCGGACGTGCCTGGCTGGCGCGACCGTCGGTGCCAGCTGGTACGAAGGACGGCATGGATACCGACGACGCGAGCCTCCGGGCCGAGGCCGAGGGCCACCTGCGGGCGCTGGCCGGGCCGGACGCGCGGCTGCGGGACGACCAGTGGACGGCGATCCAGGCGCTGGTCACCGCGCGGCGCCGCGCGCTCGTCGTGCAGCGCACCGGCTGGGGGAAGTCAGCCGTCTACTTCACCGCCACCGCCCTGCTGCGGGCCCGCGGCGCCGGGCCGTCGGTCATCGTCTCCCCGCTGCTCGCCCTCATGCGCAACCAGATCGAGGCGGCTGACCGGGCCGGCATCCACGCCCGCACCGTGAACTCGGCCAACATCGACGAATGGGAGCAGGTTTACGCGGAGGTCGCGGACGGCGCCGTGGACGTGCTGCTGGTCAGCCCGGAACGGCTGAACAACCCTGGCTTCCGTGACCAGGTGCTACCCAAGCTGATCGCCGCGGCCGGGATGCTGGTGGTCGACGAGGCGCACTGCATCTCCGACTGGGGCCACGACTTCCGGCCTGACTACCGGCGGCTGCGGACGCTGCTCGAGGAGCTGCCGCCCGGCGTCCCCGTGCTGGCCACGACCGCCACCGCGAACGCCAGGGTGACCCGCGACGTCGCAGAGCAGCTTGAGGCGGGCGGCGGGCAGGAAACCCTGGTCCTGCGCGGTCCGCTTGACCGCCGCAGCCTGCACCTGGCCGTCGTCCGGCTGCCTGCCGCCCAGCAGCGGCTGGCCTGGCTGGCCGAGCACCTGGACGAGCTGCCCGGTTCCGGCATCGTCTACACGCTGACCGTCGCCGCCGCCCATGAGTGCGCCGATTACCTGCGCGAACGCGGTCACCAGGTCGCGGCCTACACCGGCAAGGACGATCATGCCCAGCGGCTGGCGGCCGAGACCTCGCTGCTGGCCAACGAGCTCAAGGCGCTGATCGCGACCAGCGCACTCGGCATGGGCTTCGACAAGCCCGACCTCGGCTTCGTCGTGCACCTCGGCGCCCCGCAGTCGCCGATCGCCTACTACCAGCAGATCGGCCGGGCCGGCCGCGGGGTCAGCCGGGCCGACGTGATCCTGCTGCCCGGCCGGGAGGACGCCGACATCTGGGCGTACTTCGCGTCCCTGGCGTTCCCGCCGGAGCGGGTGGTCCGGATCACCCTTGACGCGCTGGCAGCCGCGGGCCGGCCGGTCTCCACCAGCGCGCTGGAGACCAGGGTGGACCTGAGCCGCGGCCGGCTGGAGATGATGCTCAAGGTGCTCGACGTGGACGGCGCGGTGCACCGGGTGACCGGAGGCTGGGCGGCGACCGGCCGGGACTGGGCCTACGACGCCGACCGGTACGCCCGGGTGTCGGCCGAGCGGGCCAGGGAGCAGCAGGCGATGCTCGGCTATATCACCGCTGCGACGTGCCGGATGGAGTACCTGCGCCGCGAGCTCGACGATCCGGCAGCCGCGCCGTGCGGGCGCTGCGACAACTGCACCGGCCGGCCGTGGAGCGACGCGGTCTCCGCCGCCGGCACCGCGGCGGCCCGCGACCGGCTGCTGCGGCCCGGCACGGTGGTCGCGCCGCGGAAGATGTGGCCGACCGGGATGAAGGAGCTGGGTATCGACGTGTCCGGCAAGATCCCGGCGGCCATGTCGGCCGAGCCAGGACGGGCGCTCGGCCGGCTGACCGACCTCGGCTGGGGGCCCCGGCTGCGGTCCCTGCTGGCGGCCGGCACCCCGGACGGCCCCGTCCCTGACGAGTTCATCACCGCGCTGGTTAAGGTCCTGGCCGGGTGGGACTGGGCACAGCGGCCAGTCGGCGTGATCGCGCTGCCGTCAACGACAAGACCGCATTTGATACGCAGTCTCGCGGAGCGGATCGCCGAGATAGGCAGGCTGCCTTATCTGGGGACGCTTGAGTACGCCGGCGGGGCAGCGATCAACAATCAGGCACGGCTGGCTCGCGGCTCCGCGGGGTCCGGCCAGCAGAACAGCGCCCACCGGCTGGCCGCCGTCTGGCCGGCGCTCACCATCCCGGCGCAGGTCGGCGGCGCTGTCGCCGGGCTGGCCGGCCCGGTCCTGCTGGTCGACGACCGGCTGGAAACCGGCTGGACCATGACGGCCGCCGCCCGGCTGCTCCGCGCGGCCGGGGCGACCGCCGTGCTGCCGCTGGTGCTGGCCGTCACCGCCGGCTGACGGGAGCGGCACGGGCTTAACTCCTCGCGGCGGCCCGCGGCCGAGTTGCGGCCTGCGGCCGCACGGCCCGGCCGCGGCAGCGGCCCGGCCGGTCAGCCTGCGGCTGGCCAGGCCGGCAACGGCCAGCAGGACCGCGGCGAAGCCGAGCACCGCCACCTGGGTGCTGAGCAGCTGGGTCGCGATGCCGAGGCCAACCACCGGCACGGCCAGGCCGATGTAGGCGGCGAAGAACAGGCCGGCCAGCGCCTCGCCGCGGGCCTCCTTCGGCATCGGCCAGGCGGCCAGGCTCGGCGCGCGGCACGCCGCGTTCGCCGACGTGGCCACCGCGCACGGCGTGTCGGCGCAGCGGGTCACGCTGGCCTGGATGCTGGCCAAGGCGCCGGTAGTGATCCCCATCCCCGGCGCGACCAGGCCCGAGCTTGAGCTGTCCGCTGCCGAGCTTGCGCAGCTCGACCGGTCCTGACTTAGATCCGCCAGGCGGCCGCTGCCCCCGGGAGCGGGCCGCCTCGCGCCGCGGCCTGCTAGCGGGCGCTGGCCCGGGCCGAGTCCGGGGCCCGGGCAGCAGGCCCAGCCGCAATCGTCTCGTGGCCGCCTTCCCTGATGCCGTACCGCGCGTAGAGGCGGCGCAGCGGCCGCGGCACCCACCAGTTGGCCTGGCCGAGCAGCCGCATCGTGGCCGGCACGAGCAGGATCCGCACGATCGTGGCGTCCACGATCAGGGCGACGATCATGCCGACGCCCATCAGCTTGATAAACGAGATGCCGGAGGCGGAGAACGCGCCGATCACGATCACCAGCAGCAGCGCGGCGCTGGTGATGATCCCGCCGGTCCGCTGCAGCCCGCTGGCCACCGCAGTGGCGTTGTCGCCGGTGACGTCGTAGCGCTCCCGGATCCGGGACAGCAGGAACACCTCGTAGTCCATCGACAGCCCGAAGATGATCGCCAGCATCAGGATCGGCGTCGTCGGGTCGATCGTCCCGGTCGGGGTGAACTGCAGCAGCCCGGACAGGTGCCCGTCCTGGAAGATCCACACGATCACCCCGAACGTGGCCGAGAGCGACAGCCGCGTTCATCACGATCGCCTTGACCGGCAGCACCACCGACCCGAAGGCGAGGAACAGCAGCGCGAACGTGGCCGCCACGACCACCAGCGCCATCCACGGCAGCACGCAGCCGAGGCTGGATAGCTCGTCGACCAGCTCCGCCGTGGTGCCGCCGACGTAAGCCCGCGTGCCGGGCGGCGGCGCGACCTCCCGCACCTGCCCGACGATGGCCCTGGCCTGCGCCGACATGGGACCGACGGAATAACGCAGATCCACCAGCGCGATCCCGCCGCGCACCCCGGCCAGCCGCGCGCCGGTGATCCCAGGGACGTGGTCCAGGCGGCTGACGTAAGCGGCAAGCGCGGCGGCGTTCCCGGCCGCCGGCGCCGAGCCCCGGAACTGCACGACCGCCTCGATCGGGCTGGTCATGTTCCCCGGGAAGTCCCGGTTCAGCGCCTCGGTGACCACCCGCGGGGCGGCGGCAGCGGGCAGCACCCGCGCATCGATGCCGCCCCAGCTGATGTGCAGGAACGGCGAGCCGAGGGCGGTCAGCCCGGCCACGATCACCACGATGTAGACGACCGGGCGGCGCATCACGCTGCGGGCCAGCCGGTACCACGCGCCGCTGCTCTCGCCCGCCTGCGCCGCGCCGGGCGCCGCGCCGCCGGCCGCTGGCGGCCGGGGCCCGGTGCCGCGGCCGGACGCGGAGCGCATTCACCTTCGGCCCGAGCACGGCAAGCAGCGCGGGCAGCACGGTCAGGGCGGCCAGCATGTCCACGATGACCGTGGCGACCCCGCCGTAGCCCATGGACCGCAGGAACGTCATCGGGAACAGCATCAGGCTGGCCAGCGCCACCGCCACAGTGACGCCGGACACCGCGACCGTCCGGCCCGCGGTGGCCACCGTCCGCGCGACGGCGTCCTCGACAACTGCCGTCCGGCCGAGTTCCTCACGGAAGCGGCTGACTATGAACAATCCGTAATCAATCGCAAGACCTAGGCCCAGGATGGTGGTGATGTTCACCGCGTAGATCGATACCGCGGTGCAGAGCGTCAGCAGCCGCAAGGCGGTAAACGAGCCGAGAATGGCGATGCCGCCGATCGCGAGCGGCAGGCCTGCCGCGGCCAGGCCGCCGAAGATCACCAGCAGCAGGACGAGCAGCACCGGCAGCGAGAAGCCCTCGGCCCGGCCGATGTCGGAGGTGACCTCCTTGTTGATAGCGTCCTCGGACGGGATCTGGCCGCCCGCGTGCTCGGTCAGGCCAGGCGCGGCGAGCGCGTGCCTGATCGCGTCGAAGCTCTTGATCCTGGCGGCGTCGGTGCGGCCGGCCAGCGCGAGCACCGCGTAGGTCTCCCGGCCGCTGGCGCTGGCGAACTGCCTCGAGCCGGTGGACCAGAAGGTCGCGGCCGACTCGACCCTGCTGGCCGGCAGCGCGCCAATAGTGCTGGTCACGGCCTCGCGGTAGGCAGGATCCGCGACGGTCATGCTGCGCGCTCTTGTACAGCACGACGACGTCCGCGGTGTCCCGGCCGAATGCCGACGAGGCCAGGTCGCTGGCGTGCTGGCTCTGGCTGCCTGGGGCGTTGAAACCGCCGGCGGTCTGCAGCGACCCGAAGACGCCGGTCCCCCATACCCCGGCGAAGGTCACCACGAGCAGGCTGAGGACGAGGACGAGCCGCCGGCGGCGGTAGATCATGCGCCCCCAGGATTCGAACATCTGGCTGCCTCCGCGGGCTAGTATCGTTACTGATCTTCACGAGGGTGAACGCCGTAAACTATAACTGGCGTTAACTTCGCATACGCTGTTTACAGATGTCAAGACCGTTTACTAGCAGCGGGGCGGGAACAGGAGGCCGACGTGGCGCTGGCCATGAACCGGCGGGATCGTGTGCGCGCGGCCACGACGGAGGAGATCAAGCAGACCGCACGCCGGCTGCTCGTGGCCGACGGCCCGGAGGCCGTATCGCTGCGCGCCATCGCCCGCGAGATGGGCCTGACCGCGCCCGCGCTCTACCGCTACTTCGACAGCCACGAGGAACTGCTCAAGCACGTCATCGCCGACATCTTCACTGAGCTCACCGGCGACCTGCGGGCTGCGATCGAGTCGGCGGGCGCGGCCGGCGACGGCGACCTGACCGCGAAGGTCATAGCGGCATGCTGGGAGTTCCGGCGCTGGTCGCTGGATCACGAGCGGGAGTTCGGCCTGCTGTTCGGTACCCCGATACCGGGGGTGGACGTCGAGAAGGACGAGATCACCGCGGAGTGCGGCAGCCAGTTCGGCGGCACTTTCCTTGCGCTGATCCTGGAGCTTTGGCACAAGCAGCCGTTCCCGGTGGCAGCGGATGACGACATCGACCCCGGCCTGCGCGATCAGCTAGTGCGCTACCGGGACGGCCTCGGCGCGCTCGGGACCGGCCTGCCGCTCGGCCTGCTGCTCATCTTCCTGCGCTGCTGGACGCGCCTCTACGGGACCTTGAGCCTGGAGGTGTTCGGCCACCTCGGCTTCGCGCTCGACGACGCGGAGCCGATGTTCGCGCTCATGCTGGCGGACACGGCCCCGCTGCTCGGCCTGGAGTACCGGCCGCGGCGCTAGCGTGCTGGCCGGCGGAAGCAAGCGGGCTCCCGCCGGAGCAGGATGCTGGGCCAGGACCCGTCATCCGGCGGCGAGCGCAGCCTGATGGCTAGTCCGGGTTGACGACGGCGGGCGGGACGAACTCCCTGACCGGGACGTCACAGCGCACCCGGCCGTCCTGCCGCCACAGCTCGACCGGGACCAGGGTGCCGATCATGTCACGGGTGAGCAGGTAGTACAGATCCGCGCGGTCCAGCACCGGCCGGCCGGCCAGCCCGATGATGATGTCACCAGGCCGCAGGTCGCAGGTCAGGTCCGCGGATACGCGGGTGATGACCGGGGCGTGCCTGAGCTGGCCATCGACGTTCTCGATCCGGCTGGCGACGGCGACTCCCAGCGCCCCGCGGCGCACGTCGCCGTATCGCAGGATCTGCCTGATGACCCAGTCGACGGTCTCGCCGGGTACGGCGAAGCCGATGCTCACTGCCCGGGCGTCGATGCAGGTATTGACCCCGAGCACCAGGCCGGCCGCGTCGATCAGCGGCCCGCCGCTGTTCCCCGGGTTGATGGCGGCGTCGGTCTGGATGGCCCGCTCCAGCGGGCGGCCGCGCCGGGTGGGAATCGTCCGCGCCAGGCCGGAGACGATACCGATGCTGACCGATTCCGTGTAGTCGCCCAGCGGGCTGCCCATCGCCAGGCAGATCTCGCCGAGCACCGGCGGATGGGTCCGCACCTGCAACGGGGCCGGCAGCGGCCCGTGCGCGCGCAGCACCGCCAGGTCGGTAAGCGGGTCCGCGCCCACCAGGGTGGCCGGCCGGCCAGCCCGGTGGCGAACTGGATCTGCAGGTCGCAATCGCGGTCGTCGACGACGTGATGGTTAGTGACCACGCTGCCTTCGCCGTCGACCAGGAAGCCCGATCCGGTGGAGACGCCGTCGGCCGTCTCGCTGCGGATTGTGGTGACCGCGGGCCGGCAGCGGGCCGAGATCTCGATGATGTCCAGGCTGAACTGCTCGAGCGCGGTTCTTGGCGGCCCGGTCACATCATCACCGAGTCGTCGCTCACCTCGGCATACAGGGTCTTACCGCCGAATCTTGCCTGGAGCCGGTGATCGAAATGGTCGGCGATGGTCGTCGCGGCGTCCAGGCTGGCACGGATGATCTCCACGGTCAGCTGCTCGCCGTAGAGCTCGAGCGAGTAAAGCACCTCGTTGGCGGGCGTGTGGACGACCCGGCCGACGGTGATGTTCAGGTTGATGTCGTTGAGGTCCTCCAGCAGCGCCGGCGTGCGCGGGATGTCGATGACCATCGGGGCGAACAGCCGCACCGACGGAGGATCGTCGATACCCCGGACGAAGCACATCGTGCTGCCGTAGCGGATCCTGATGTCGCCGTCCGGATCCTGGTTGACCTGCTCGACCTCGAGGACCTGGGCCACCGCCCAGCAGAGCCATTCGGTCAGGCTGGCCGGCGGCTGGCCCGCCTCGCCGCCGGACTCCGACGGCTCCCAGGCGGGCGTCACGACCGGATTGTCCTCCGCTGTCATCTGCGACGGCACCGGCGTACTGAACACCTCCGACTCACCGAACGCGGTGAAGATCGCCGCGACGGCCTCACGTAAAGCGCTGGAGTTGCGGCACGACTGCAGGTAGTAGAGCTGGGCCGCGGACGAGCGCGCCGGCGCCCTGGCCTTGCCGAGCCCGCGCGCCTGCAGTTCCTGGACGACGATGTCGCGCGATTCATCGTCGTTGGCGAGCCACCCTTCCAGCAGCGTCGGCCAGGCATCCCGGACGAAATCCGGGCCGGGCCGGGCACCGTACCGGTCTCGCAGCGCCTGACCGACCGGCGGCCTGAGCCTCAGGTCGCTGCCGAGCTGGTCAAGCAGCGCCGTCGGCAGGTTGTCCCAGGAGAACCGGTATCGCGGCATGTGTCGTCCCCCATGCTCGTACGGATGTCGCTGACTTTACGCCGACATCCCGGCAGGCCCGCGTCTCCGGCTGGCCGGTTCGCCTGATTCGGCATCGCCGTGGCCGGCCAGCCGCTGGTAGGCCGGGGCGAGCAGGGCCGCCAGGTCCATGCCGCGTACCAGCACGGCTGGCGGCTCGAACGTGCGCAGCAGCAGATCGGGCGCCACGGCGGGAACCGCGGGCAGCGAGCGGAGCCTGGCCTGGGTCATCGCCGGTGACCAGAAGTCCGCCAGGCAGGCGGCCAGCGGGCGGTCCGCGACGTCGAGCACCGGCCGCGGCGGGGCCGGCTCGGCCGCCCGAGCCGCCGCAGCGCTTCGAGCAGGTCGTCCCGGCTGCGGCCGCGCCAGGCCAGCATGCCGAACGGGTCGGCGTCGAACGCCTCGGCCAGCACGTAGCAGACGGCGGCCAGGTGCTTGCACGGCACTTCCCAGTCCGGGCAGGAGCAGGACATGTCCAGGTCACGGGAGCTGCGCGGGAACAGCGGCGTGCCGCAGTCAGCGAACACGTCCTCGATCTCGGGTGGCATCTCGCCGGCCAGCAGCCGGGCGCGGAACAGCGCCTGGCTGGCCAGCGCCTGCTCCACCCGCCGCCACTGCGGCGTGGTCAGCGGAAGCACCTGGATCCGGACCTGGTACGGCTTCGGCCGCGATCCCTGGACCGTGGCGGTAACGTACCCGGCCGAGATGTCGAGGGTGAGGACCTGGCCGGCCCGGGCATAGTTGCGCCCCCTGGACAGCCGGCCGGTCAGGCCGAATGACTCGAGCACGCCGATGAACCGCCGGGACCACCACTGCTCGCCGATCGCGCCGCGCTTGCTGCGCGCCTTGATGCCGCCCTCGACCCGGCGCGGCCGGGCCGGCTCCCAGTCCCGCCAGTCGCTCACTCCGACACCGCCTCTGGCGACAGCGAGATGACCTTGCGCAGCTCGGCGACGGACATCTCGGTCAGCCAGCCCTCGCCGGTCCCGACAATCGCCTCGGCCAGCGCCTTCTTCTCCTCGATCATGGCGTCGATCCGCTCCTCCACGGTGCCGAGGCAGACGAACTTGCGCACCTGGACGTCCTTGCGCTGCCCGATCCGGAACGCCCGGTCGGTGGCCTGGTCCTCCACCGCCGGGTTCCACCAGCGGTCGACGTGGATGACGTGATTGGCGGCGGTGAGGTTCAGCCCGGTGCCGCCGGCCTTGAGGGAGAGGATGAATATGGAAGGATCCGTTTCCTGCTGAAATCGGGAAACCATCGCATCGCGCCGCCTTTTCGGCGTGCCGCCATGCAGGTAAAGCACCGGATAGCCAAGCCGGGCGGCCAGGTAGGGCTGCAGCATCCGGCCGAATTCGGCGTACTGGGTGAAACAGAGCGCCTTCTCGCCGCCGGCGATCACCTCGTCGCAGATCTCCTCGAGCCGGGCCAGCTTGCCGGAGCGGCCGTCCAGCCGGGAGCCGTCGCCGAGCAGGTGCGCCGGATGGTTGCACGCCTGCTTGAGCTTGGCCATCGTGGCCAGCACGAGGCCGCGCCGCTCGATCCCGTCCGGCGCCGCCTCGATCTTGGCGAGCATGTCAGTCACGGTTGCCTGGTACAGCGAAGCCTGCTCAGCGGTGAGGTTGCACCAGACCTTCATCTCCAGCTTGTCCGGCAGGTCGGAGATGATCGCCCGGTCGGTCTTCAGCCGGCGCAGGATGAACGGGCCGGTGATCCGCTTCAGCCGCGCAGTCGCCTCGGCGTCGGCGCTGCGCTCGATCGGCACCGCGTAGCTGGTGCGGAACTTCTCTGCCGGGCCGAGCAGGCCAGGGCTGGTGAATTCCATGATCGACCACAGCTCGGCAAGCCGGTTCTCGACCGGCGTGCCGGTCAGCGCGATCCTGGATCCGGCAGGCAGGCTGCGCACCGCCTGGGCCTGGCGGGTAGCGGAATTCTTGATGTTCTGCGCCTCGTCGCAGACCACCCGGTGCCAGGGAATCTCGCTGAGGGCGTCCCGGTCCCTGGTGGCCACGCCGTAGGTGGTGATGACGAGGTCGGCCACGTTCAGCGCGGCGGTGAGCTCGGCACCGGCCAGCCGGTCCGCGCCGTGATGCACGTGCACCCGGAGGTCCGGGGTGAACCGCTCCGCCTCCCGCTCCCAGTTCCCCACCAGTGACATCGGGCAGATCAGCAAGGTCGGCGCGGGGCCTGCGGCAGGCGGAGCCGACCCTGTGGGCGCAGCCGGCACGGCTGGTGCGGCCGGCCCGGCTGGTGCGGCCGGCCCGGCTGGTGCGGCCGGCCCGATGAGCGATTCGCGTTCGTGCGCCATCAGCCCGAGCAGCTGGATGGTCTTCCCCAGGCCCATCGAGTCCGCGAGGATTCCGCCTAGTCCGAGGTTGCCGAGGAAAGACATCCAGGCGAGGCCGCGTTCCTGGTACGGGCGAAGCTCGCCGCGGAATGCTGCTGGCGTCCCGGCCGGGGCGAGCCGCTGGTCGGCGTGCCCGGACAGCAGGTCGCCCAGCCAGCCGTCGGCATCCACGCCCACGACGGGGAGGCCGTCCGCCTCGTCCGTGCCGCGCAGCCCGGCCAGCATCGCGTCGGCGGCGGTCATGGCGCCGGCCCGGTCGCGCTGCAGGAACTTCAGCGCCGCCTGCAGGTGCCGGTCGTCGAGCTCGACCCACTGGCCGCGGAGCCGCACCAGCGGGATCTTGAGCCTGGCTAGCTCGGCCAGATCGCCGGCGTCAAGCTCCTGGTCGCCCAGGGCCAGGTCGTAGCGGAAATCGACCAGGTCAGCCAAGTTGAACTTGGGCTCGGCGGCACTGCTGCCGCCCGCTGCCTGCCGCGTCCGGGTGGTGACCTTGAGGCCGAGCCGCGCCTTGCGCGCCCAGTCCGGCAGCAGCACGCCGAAGCCCGTCGCTGAAAGCATCGGCCCGGTCTGCCGGAGGAAGCGCAGCGCTCCCTCGGTGTCCAGCAGGACGCTGGCCGGCGCGGCCCGGCGCAGCTCATCGTCGAGCTCGGGGAACAGCCGCGAGGCGCGGCCCAGTCCGGCCAGGAGCTCCTCCTCCGGGTGCCTGATGCCAGCCGCGGCCCAGCCGCCCGCGCTCACGCCGGACCAGACATCGGGCGCGGGCAGCAGCAGGCTCGGGTCGTCAGTCGACTGGAGGGCGAGCTCGACCGTCCACGAAGATTCCGCTGCGCCGCTGGCCGGCCGCCCGGGGCTGGCCTGCTCCGGGGACCGGGACCGGGACCGGGACCGGGGCCGGGCCGCGGCGATGGCGGCGGTGTCATCGCTGGCACTGGCCGCGATCGGGGCGCTGGCGCCGTCCGGGACCGGTTCGGCCGGCGGCGGTTCGACGAGCCGGAAGCAAGTGCGGACCGGGCCAGCCGGCACCTCCGCCGCGCCGCGCCAGGCCGCCAGCTCGGCCTCGAGCGCTGCTGCCTCCGCCTCGTCCTCCGGCGTCCGCACGGCGACCTGCGGGTTCATGCTGGTCAGCGCGGCGGCCCAGCGTTCGGCAACGGGACTGCGAGCCGGCCGCCGACCGCGCCTTGCGGCCAGCAGCGCGAAGCCGGGCTGACCGGTCAGGCTGGCCCTGGCCGCCGCGTCGGTAAGCGCGTTGATGGCGTCGCTGAGCACCAGCGTCGACGGCTCGCCGGCTGCGGTCGTGGCGCGGCATACCGGCGGCATGGCGACCGCCAGCTCGCGCGCCCGCTGCGCGTCAGCACCAGATAGCACCGGGCGCCACCTGGCGGCGTAGCCGCCATCCGCTTCGGCTCCGCCCGCGCCATCCGTGCCTGGCCCCCGGACGCCGCCGTCTGCGGTAAGCGCCGGCAGCACGCGCCCGCGGGCCGCGAGATCCCCGGCTAGCTGCGCCAGCGCAGCAAGATAGCGGACCGAACCGCCCAGGATGGCCTGCCCGCCGTGCGCCCGCGCCTCGCCGAGCACGCTGAGCAGGTCAAGCGCGGCAGCTGGCGCAAAGGTCAGCGCCGGTACCCGCCAGGCGGCCAGTGCGCTGCGGCGCGTCCCCGCGGCCGGCTGGTTCTGCGGCGACGCGATCAGCTCCGGCGAGGCGAGCGGGCCGTCCGGCGTGGCGGGCAGCCACAGGATCAGCTCGTCGTCGACGGCCTTGAGCACCAGGTCAGCGACTGGCCCCGCATCTTCGGCAACGGCGGTGGCGACGCTCTCCACGGCGGCAGCGAACGGGTGCGGCCGCGGGGCACGGGAGGGCCGGCCCGGCCGCGGTGGCGCCGTGGCCGGGCCATCGGCGTCCTCCGCCCACAGGAAGAGCGCGCCATACGCCCAGATCCCGTGGACTGCCAGCATGTTCAACGCTCCAGGAGGCCCGACTTACCCTGCACGCTAGCAACGCCTACCGACAGCCGCCGCGCAATGGGCCAGCAGCCCAGCAGCGAGTGCGCCGGCATGCCGATGGATGTGACATCCATCGGCACCCAACCCTGTGGTAGTCACATCCATCGGGTTGCAGCCGGGGGGCGCAGCCCAGCCGGGGGCGGGCGGGCGGGTTGCGGCCCGGGGGCGCAGTCCGGCCGGGGGCGGTCTCGCGCCGGCGCCCGGCGTCGTTACGCCACGAACGGCTGGGCGCCGGAGTCTGTCGCCATCGGCCGGCCGGCTGCTGCCCAGCCGTGCATCCCGTCATCCACGTTGAGTGCCTGCCAGCCGGCGCCGACGAGGGCCTGGGTCGCGCGTGCTGACCGCACGCCGGAGCGGCAGATCACGTAGATCTCGGTATCCCTGGGGATCTCGGCACTGCGCGCGCTGAGCTGGCCGAGTGGAATGTGCTGGGCGCCAGGTGCGTGCCCCGCCTCCCATTCGTCGGGCTCGCGCACGTCCAGCAAGAACGCGCCGTCCGGCACGCCGGACGCCGGCACGCCGGGAACGGCACCCAAATTGCTCATAACACTGCTCCCCTCATCAACCGGGCGAGCCCCGGCCGGGCGCCGGCCGGCCACGGAACACCCTCGGCTAGCGTCGCTGCGATTTCGTTTGCTGTTGTGGCCGCGGAGTGCCAGCCAGACTATTGCGGCATGCGGGGCCTGTTGCCGCGAGTAACACGATCGATGCACTTGCGCCGCTGCCGCCGCCCGGCGCTGATAACGCTGCCAGATACCGCAGCGGATCAGCACCCGCAGCGGATCAGCACCCGCAGCGGATCAGCACCCTCGCAGATCACCCCTACCATACGGAGAAGGAATCTTCTTCTGCCGCCGCCTGTTTGGGTCCGACGTGATAATCCGCGCCGCGCTGCCCGCCGAGCTCGCCAAGATAGGCCAGCTGCGCGTGACCGCTTACCAGGCCGACGGGTTCCTGTCGCCCGTCTCCAGCTACGCGGCGACGCTGCGGAGCCTGGGAACCAGCGGGGGCGGCGAAATCCTGGTCGCCGTGGATGACGGGCGGATTCTCGGCACCGTCATGCTGCAGCACTGGCCGAAGGCCGGACACGTCGTCCGCGGGCCAGATGAGGCTGAGGTCAGGGCGCTCGCCGTGGTCCCGGAGGGACAAGGCAAGGGAACCGGCCGCGCGCTCCTGCAGGCGGCGATCGACCTGGCTGCCAGCGAGCGAGTCCGGCATCTGGTGCTCTGCACGCAGCCGGACATGCGGGCGGCCCACCATCTGTACGAGCGAGCCGGGTTCAGCCGCCTTCCGGACCGGGACTGGTATCCAGAGCCAGACATGATCCTCCTCGCCTACGGCCTGGTGCTCACCAGCAAGCAGCGGTAGCCGGAAAGCCGCGCTGACTGGCCGGCCGCGGCCGGGAAACCGCTGCAGCCCAGGGCCGCGGCAGCCCAGGACCGCTGCAGCCAGGAGGCCGCGGCCGCCCAAGGGCCGCTGCCCCCATGGAGACCGGGGTCGCGCCGAGCCGACGCGTTGCGTCAGGAATCTGCGCCGGGGTCGCCGGTACCGCTGTTCGCCAGGTCGTCACTCGCGCTGCCGCCAGTCGTCACGCGGCCATGCGCTATGCCGTTGCCCCGCGTGCTGCTGGCCGGAGTGCTGCTGGCCGGAGCGCTGCTCGCCGGAGCGCTGCTGGCCGGAGCGCTGCTCGCCGCGACAGCATCCTGGCGCGGATCGACGGCGACCTTCCTGAGGTGCTTGGTCATCGAGCGGAAGAGGAAAAACAGGATCAAGCCCATGCCCGCAACGACAAGGAAGCCGAGAACGCCAGGCGCTGCCTGGCTCGCCGCCGATGCCGCTGCGACGCTCATCGCAGGCTCACCCTCTCCCTGACTCCGGCGAACAGGTCCTCTTCCGGCTTCTCAGTATCCACCAGCGACCTGGCCAGGTGATAATCCTCGGTCGGCCATGCTGCCTGCTGTGCCTCCAGCGGGCAGGCAAACCAGGAACTCGCCGGGTCGATCTGGGTGGCATGGGCGATCAGGGCCCGGTCGCGGATCTCGAAGAAGTCGGCGCAGGGCACCCTGGTGGTGATCTCCCACTCACGCCTGCTGTCGCCCTCGTCCTCATCCAGCCAGGCCAGCCGGTCGGCATACGGCGACTCCAGGCCGCGCCGCACCATCTCCTCGTGCAGCGCGGTGAACCTGGCCCGGTGGAAGGTGACGAAGTAATACAGCTTGAGCGGCTGCCACGGCTGGCCGGCGCCGGCATAACGGTCGGGATCCGCGGCTGCCTCGAACGCCTCGACCGACACCTGGTGGGTCTTCACGTGATCCGGGTGCGGGTACCCGCCGGACTCGTCATAGGTGAGCATCACATGCGGCCGGAACTCGCGTACCGCCTGCACAAGCGGCGCCGCGGCCGCGTCAAGCGGCTGCAGGGCGAAGCAGTCGTCCGGCAGCGGCGGGAGCGGGTCCCCCTCGGGGAGGCCGGAGTCGGTGAACCCGAGAAAGCGCTGCTGAACGCCGAGTATCTCCCTGGCCCGGTCCATTTCCGCCCGCCGGACCCGGGCGAGATCGGACCTGACCTCCGGCCGCTCCATCGCCTTGTTCAGGATGTCGCCCCGCTCGCCGCCGGTCAGCGTGCAGACCAGAACTTCAACGTTCTCGCGCGCGTAACGCGCCATCGTCGCCGCGCCCTTGCTCGACTCGTCATCCGGATGAGCGTGCACCGCCATCAGCCGGAGCGGCTCGTTGCCCGGACGCCCGGGCGCCTGCGCCGCGGTCATGCCAGGACGAGCGACGTTGCCAGCTGGATCAGTGGTCACGGCAGACAAGAACGGTCCCTTCGGTACTTTGGCAATTAAGACCGGCGGCGCGGAATCCAGGCTGGCCTGCGCCGACCTCCTGGCGCTGTAACGAGACTGCGCCAAGAGGTCATTGTGCAGGACAACAAGCCGCCCGCGCGCACGCATTCCCCGAGCCGTGCGGCCAGGTAACGCGGCTGGGCGGGTATGCCCGCGATTGCGCGGCCGGCTTTCCCTGCGACCACAGCCCGGCCGCTCCTGCGACCACAGCCCGGCCGCTCCTGCGACCTCAGCGCGGCCGCTCCTGCGACCTCAGCCCGGCAGCGCGGACAAGGCAGTGAGCTGGGCGTAGCTGGCGAGCACCGGCTCCCATCCGGCGTCATATCCGGATCGCGCTGCCGCTGCGTCTGGCCGCCGCTCCCACCCTGAGTGGACAAGCTGCACGATCGTCTCGCCCGGGCCGCCGGGCGTGAAGGTCACCTCGACGCTGGATGCCTCGGCCACCGCTGTTCCCGCATGCCAGGTGCAGGCCAGCAGGTGCGGCGGCTCCCATCGGGTCACCGTTCCCCAGACCGATGTCGTGCCATCGGCAAGCGACTCGACGATGGTGCCGCCGACGCCACTGCCGAAGACAACGCCGGCGGCCTGATCCTGGCCGACGGAGTGGGTCGCCAGCGGCCACCATTCGCCGATGCCGGCGGTGAACAGTTCGAACGCACGCTGCGGCGAGGCAGCGACGGTCACGGTCTTCCGCACTGGCTCGACTGGTCTTGGCTGATCAGGCATCGGTTTGCTGCTCCTGTCGGAGTGGTGTTCCTGATTCCGGCGGCGGTGCGGCGGGCGCACGGCCGGGGGCGTCGGCGCGGACCCGGTCCGCGTAGCTGTCGAGGACGGTCTCCCAGAAGGTCTCCGTCCATGCCCGGAGCTCGGCCAGCCCGGTCGGGTCGAGCCGGTACACGTTGCGGGTGCCGAATTCGTCGTAGGTGACCAGGCGGCTGCGCCGCAGCACGGTCAGATGCTGCGAGATCGCCGGGCGGCTCACCGGCAGCCGCGCTGCCAGGTCACCCACCGACGACGGGCCGCGCCGCAGGGTATCGACGATCTGCCGTCGGGTACGGTCGCCTAGCGCCTCCAGAACCAATTCGTAAGCCTCCACGAACCGTAAGTTCTCACGAACCAATGTCGTTGTCAATTCGTGGCCGCGCGCGAACCAGGGTGAGTGGCCGCGCGCGAACCAGGGCGAGTGACCGCGCGCGAACCAGGGCGAGTGACCGCGCGCGAACCCGGGTAGGGAAGCACCGCGAACCGGGTAGGAGCCACTCGCCCGAACCGGTTAGCTTTGAAAGTCGCCGGGCGTCAGCCAGATGCCTGCGGGGGCCGGTGTCCGGCACAGCGCCGAGAATCGTCCCTTACGCTCTCTTACCGACCCCGTGTCCATCCTGCACAATTGTTAGAACCGCTAGAACCGCACGAACTCGCCGCAATGCCTGGCTCGGCAAGATCATCCGTGGTCCGGAACCTGGTTTGTTGCCGTGAGTACCCTGAAGGATTACCCCCAAAGGGCCCTGCCGGGGCCCGGCGGACGAATGAGTCCGCACCGCACGCGAGGAGTACCCGTGACCGAGACCCGCGACGACACCGTCACCTGGCTGACCCAGGAGGCGTATGACCGGCTCAAGTCCGAGCTGGACCACCTCTCCGGGACCGGCCGCATCGAGATCGCTAAGAAGATCGAGGCGGCCAGGGACGAGGGTGACCTACGCGAGAACGGCGGCTATCACGCAGCGAAGGAAGAGCAGGGCAAGCAGGAAGCCCGCATCCACCAGCTGCAGCACATCCTGGACAACTCCCGCGTCGGTGAGCCGCCGCGGACGGATGGCGTGGTCGGTCCGGGCATGACGGTGACGATCCGGTTCCAGGGGGACGAGGATGAGGTGACGTTCCTGCTCGCGTCCCGCGAGGAGAGCGGCGCGCCGATCGACGTGTACTCGCCGCGGTCCCCGCTCGGCAGCGCCATCGCCGGCAAGAAGGTCGGCGAGACGGCCACCTACACCCTGCCCAACGGCCGCGCGGCCTCCGTCGAGATCCTCGAGGCGGTCCCGTACGGCGGAATCTGACTGCCAGTGCCTCAGCACGGCGGAACGGCACGCGGGAACATGCCCAGAGCCGCCGTGCCCAGGAAACGGGGTAGTGCGTCAGCCCGGCTGGGCTGACCCGGTCAGTGCACGAGTTCGGCCGAGGCGGCAGCCGCCTCGGCCGGGGGTGTCGTCCTTGCCGCGCAGCGGGATCTCCTTGATGAACAGCGCCACCACGAATGCCGCCGCCATCGCCGGGACAGCCCAGATGAAGACCCCGTCGATGGCGTGCGCGATCGCGAAGAACACATCGTGCTTCACCGCGGCAGGCAGTGCGGCCACGGTCGCCGGGTTGAGCTGGCCGCCCGCTGTGTTCAGGTGCGCGCCTGGCAGCCGCACGCTCATCACGTCGGTCAGCCGCCTGGCGAAGATCGCGCCGAACACCGAGACGCCGATCGACCCGCCGATCTGCTGGAAGAACAGCCGGGAGCTGCTGGCCACCCCGATGTCCTTGAGCGCCACGCTGTTCTGCGCCATCACCGAGGTGATCTGCATCAGCAGGCCCATGCCGAGGCCGAGCACGACGAAGAACAGTCCCGAGGTCACCCTGGTCGTGGCCACGCCGAGCATCGACAGCAGGAACATGCCAACCGCCATCAGGGCCGCGCCGATGATGGGCAGCGCCTTGTAGCGGCCGGTCCGGCTGGTGATCTGGCCCGCGATGATCGAGGTCACCATCACCCCGACCATCATCGGCGTCAGCAGCAGGCCGCTGACCGTGGCCGACGCGCCCTGCACCGTCTGCTGGTACAGCGGCAGAAACGTGATCGCGCCGAACATCGCCAGGCCGACCAGGAAGCTCAGCGCGGCCACCAGCGAGAAGTTCCTGTTGCGGAACAGGTGCAGCGGCAGGATGGGCTCGGCTGCCCTGGACTCCACCAGCAGGAACGAGGCCGTGGCGAGCACCGCGAGCGCGCCGAGGCTGATGATCCGGCCGGAACCCCACGGGTACTGCGTGCCGCCCCAGGTCGTGAGCAGCACGATTGCCGTCGCCGCCAGGGCGAGCAGCCCAGCGCCCAGGTAGTCGATCTTGTGCTCGGTCCGGTGCAGCGGCAGCTTGAGCACCCTGGCCAGGTAGACGAGCGTGACGCCGCCGAGCGGCAGGTTGATGTAGAAGACCCAGCGCCAGGAGAAGTGATCGGTGATGAAGCCGCCGACCAGCGGGCCGCCGATGGTGGCGACCATCATCACGGCCATGATGTAGCCCATGTACTTGCCGCGCTCGCGCGGTGACACCAGCTCGCCGAGGATCGCGATCGCGCCGACCATCAGGCCGCCGGCGCCCAGCCCCTGCAGCGCCCGGAAGCTGATCAGCTGCGTCATCGACTGCGCCAGGCCGGACAGTGCCGAACCGGCCAGGAAGATCACGATCGCGGCCATGAACAGCTTCTTGCGCCCGTAGAGATCGCCGAGCTTGCCGTACAGCGGGGTGGTCACGGTCGACGCGAGCACGTACGCGGTCACCACCCAGGACAGGTGCGCGACGCCGCCCAGGTCGCCGACGATCCGCGGCAGCGCGGTGCCGACGATCAGCTGGTCCAGCATGGCCAGCAGGATCGCGAGCAGCAGGCCCGGCAGGACGATCTTGATCTCCCGCCGCAGGGCAGCAGCCTGCTCGTCCGGCGCCGTTACCGGCTGTGCTTCGGCCATGATCCAGGACTCCTCAACGGCACGACTCGGCCAGTCCGGGCACCAGTTTCCCGGAAACCTACTTGCCGACCGGCTAGCATCTTTCGTTGAGTAGGCTAAACTGCTAACTAACCGGCCGTCAAGTAAATTCGGCCAACGGCACGAGGCGCGGCACGACTGAGATGAACGAGATGATGAACGCCCCGGCGACTGCTGACAAGCATCAGCCGAAACGGGAACTAGCGGGGCCGGCCCCGGCCGCTACTGTCTCGGCTGCGGTGCCGCCCGCCCCGCCCGGGCCGGCGGCGCACGATGCCCGCGGCCGCGGTGACACCAGGGCGCGGATCCAGCAGGTCGCCGTCGAGCTGTTCGCCGAGCAGGGCTACGAGAAGACGTCGCTGCGCGAGATCGCCGAGCGGCTCGACGTCACCAAGGCAGCGCTCTACTACCACTTCAAGTCCAAGGAAGACATCGTCCGCAGCCTGGTCGAGGACTACTACGGCCAGATCGACGCGCTGATCGCCTGGGCGCGGGCGCAGCCAGCGTCGGCGGCCACCCGCAGCGAGATCCTCAGCCGCTACGTGAGCATCGTCGCCGACGGCGACGAGGTGTTCCGGATGCTGCACCAGAACCAGGCCGCGGTGAACAGCCTGGCGTCCGCTAAGAACCGGGGCGAGCTGTTCCGCGAGCGGATGGGCGCGCTTGTCGAACTCCTGACCGGCCCCGGTGCCCCGATCGAGGAGCAGTTGCGCGCGGCGATGGCGATCGGCGGCATCAGCGTCGGCTGGATGTTCTTCGCCGGCCAGACGCCGGACCGGGCCGAACTCTGCGCCGCCGTCCTCGGCATCGCCACCGACATCGCCGAAGGCGGCAAACCCGCCAGCTAACGTCAGCCCCACTCACCACACCCGCCCCGCCGCCCGCGCCCTCGCCGCAGCCGCTAACCCGGTGATCAAGGAGTTCAACGGCATAGAACCCATTGAACTCCTTGATCACCGGGTTCCGGGGCCGGGGGGCCCGGGGGCCGGCGGGCCGGGGGCCGGGGGGCCCGGGGGCCGGGGGCCCGGGGGCCGGGGGGCCCGGGGGCCGGGGGGCCCGGGGGCGGGGGGCGGGGGCCGGGGGCAGCGGCTGGCCCGCCGGGGGCAGCCGGTCAGCCGGCCGCGGCGGCGCGGACTAGCGGGAGCACGCGATAGCGCACCGGGGTGTCCAGCGCGATCACCGTCGACGCCCGCACCACGCCGGTGACGTCCACGATCGCGTCGATGACCCGCTGCAGGTCGGCGTTGGTCCTGGCCACCACCCGGCAGAACATGTCACCGGGGCCGGTGATCGTGTGCGCCTCGAGCACCTCGGCGATCGACTGCAGGCCCTCGGCGACCTGATCGTGGCCGCCGGCCTGGCGGATTTCCAGCGTGACGAACGCGGTGACTCCGTGGTCCAGAGCGGCTGGATCGACGTCCGGGCCATAGCCGGTGATCACGCCACGCGCCTGCAGCCGGTCCAGCCGCGCCTGGACGGTGCCGCGGGCGACGCGGAGCCGGCGTGACGCCTCGAGGATGCCGACCCTCGGCTCCGCGGCGAGCAGTTCGATCAGCCGCGCGTCGAGTTCGTCGATCATCATCGTTCCTCCTGGCAGAGGTGCACAATCATACCGCTCAACCGGCATTTTCTTTGCTCAAATTGTCTAGTTCTGAGCGCAGGCATTGCACATCTTGCCTGACTGGCCCATGCTTCGAGCAGACAGCCGACGCTGCGAACGCTGGCAGCGAACTTCCGCATGGGAGCGTGCACGATGACCGCAACGCACGAAGCTGACCTCAGGCCCGGCACTGCCGACTTCCCCGTCACCGGCATGGATGCCATCGTCTTCGCGGTGGGCAACGCCCGGCAGGCAGCCCATTTCTACTCGGCCGCCTTCGGCATGCGGTGCGTTGCCTACCGGGGCCCGGAGACCGGCTGCCGGGACGAGGCGGCCTACGTGCTTGAGTCCGGCGAGGCCAGGTTCGTCTTCCGCGGCCCGGTCCGCCCCGGCACGGCGCTGGCCAGGCACGTGGCGGCGCACGGCGACGGCATCGTGGACCTCGCCATCGGCGTGCCGTCCGCCGAGGCCGCCTACGAGCACGCAACCGCCCGCGGCGCCCGCGGGATCGAGCAGCCAAGGATCGTCGAGGACGACAGCGGCAAGGTCGTGCTCGCCTCGATCGCGACCTACGGCGACACCAGGCACACCCTGGTCGAGCGGGCCGGCTACGCGGGCGCCTACTTGCCCGGTTACGTCGCCGCTGAGCCGCTGATGGCCCCGCCGGGCCGGCCGTTCTTCACCGAGGTCGACCACTGCGTCGGCAATGTCGAGCTCGGCAAGATGGACGAGTGGGTGGACTTCTACCACCGGGTCATGGGCTTCACGAACATGAAGGAGTTCGTCGGCGACGACATCGCCACCGAGTACTCCGCGCTGATGAGCAAGGTGGTCGCTGACGGCACCCGCAAGGTCAAGTTCCCGATCAACGAGCCCGCGGCCGGCCAGCGCAAGTCGCAGATCGACGAGTACCTGGAGTTCTACGGCGGCCCTGGCGTGCAGCACATCGCCCTGGCCACCGACGACATCGTGGCCAGCGTCCGGGCGATGCGGGCGGCCGGCGTGGAGTTCATCGGCACCCCGGACAGCTACTACGAGACGCTGGGCGAATGGGTAGGCGACACCCGGGTTCCGCTTGAAGACCTGCGGGAGCTGCGGATCCTGGCCGACCGGGACGAGGACGGGTACCTGCTGCAGATCTTCACCCAGCCGGTTCAGGACCGGCCGACCGTGTTCTTCGAGCTGATCGAGCGGCACGGCTCGCAGGGGTTCGGCAAGGGCAACTTCAAGGCGCTATTCGAGGCCATTGAACGGGAGCAGGCGCGGCGCGGCAACCTCTGATAGCGCGCCATTGCCGGCCGGGACGCCAAGGCAATCCCAGCAGCGCGCCAGGCGCCATTTGCCTGGTGCCTGACTCCATTGCCTAACATCGCGATATATAGGCAGTTCAAAGCGGAGTACGGCATCATTGCCGGGTGACCAAGCCACCGCAGAATCAGGGCGATGCACCCTACCGGGGTGCAAATCAGCAGCCCCCGGCCGGGCAGTTACCCGATGGCGCCCGGCGCCAGCGGCCCGCCGCCGGGCCGGCCCGCCGCCGGCCGGCCCGCCGGGAGCCCGGCAGTCCTGGGGACGGCCCGCCGGGCAGCCGCCGCGGCCGGGGGGCTACCAGGACAAGGACCCGAGCGTGGCCGAATGGTGGCGGCGGCTGCTCGGCTGGGTCATCGACTGCGTCGCGCTGACCGCACTGACCGCGGTGCTGTGGATCCCGGCCGTGGCGAACTGGGCCCGCCAGCTGCGCCAGATCCTCCGGCAGTACCCGGACAGCGGCACCCCGGCCGCGCAGGCCGCGCTGAACCGGGTCGGCAGCGGCCTGCTCCGCGATGCCCTGCTGCTGGCCTTCAGCTCGCTTGCGGTGTCGTTCTGCTATTACTGGCTGCAGCATGCCCGGTGGGGCCAGACGCTCGGCAAGCGCGCGCTCGGCACCATGGTGGTCACGGCGGATGCGCGGTCGAAGATCACCGGCGGGGCGGCGGCCGGCCGGGCCGCCGTGTTCGTCCTTGCGCCTGTCGTCCCGTTCGCCGGCGGGATCTTCTCGCTGCTCGGCTGTCTCTGGCTGACCTGGGATCCGCGGCGGCAGTGCCTGCACGACAAGGCGGCGAGCACGGTCGTGATCAAGGCCAGGGCCCCGGCCGCCGCGGCTCAGCCGCTGGTATTCGACTGGCCGCGAGAACGCTGGTGAGCGCCGCGGAACCGGGCCCGCCTGATATCCGCGGACCGGCAGCTGACCATCCGTTTCAAATAATGGTTGTTAATGGTCTTTATGGTCGTCAGCGCCGTTCGGCGGTCAGCTGAAAATGAGCGTGTAACCGGATTTCCGCAGCTGGCCGATTACCCCGTCGCAGTGCCCCGGGCCGCGGGTTTCCACCTGCAGCTGGACTTCGACCTCGTCCACCCGCAGGTGCGGCGTGAACCTGGCATGCACCACGTCGAGGACGTTGGCGCCGAGGCCGGCCAGCTCGGCGAGCAGGGTGGCGAGTGCCCCGGGGCGGTCCGGCAGCCGGCACCGGAACGTGAGGTAGCGGCCCGCCGCGGACAGCCCGTGCTGCAGCACCTTGGCCAGCAGCAGCGGGTCGATGTTGCCGCCGGACAGCACGGCCACGGCCGGCGGCTCGATCACGCGCGGGTCGTCGAGCAGGGCCGCCACGCCGGCCGCGCCGGCTGGTTCCACCACCTGCTTGGCGCGCTCCAGGCAGAGCAGCAGTGCCCGCGAAAGGGCTTCCTCGGAGACCGTGACAACCCGCTCGGCGAACTCGGCCAGGATGCGCAGCGCCAGGTCACCCGGGCGGGCGACGGCGATGCCGTCCGCCATCGTCGGCGCGGACTCCACCGGCACCGGGTGGCCGGCCGCGAGCGACGCGGGGAACGGCGCGACATTCTCCGCCTGCACCCCGATGACCCGGATCCCCGAGTCCGAGCCGCGGGCGGCGATCGCGATGCCGGCCGCGAGCCCGCCGCCGCCGACCGGGACCACGATCGTGCGCACCTCCGGGCACTGCGCCGCGATCTCCAGGCCGACGGTGCCCTGGCCGGCCACCACGTCCGGGTGCTCGTACGGGTGGATGAAGACGGCTCCCTGGTCACCGGCCAGGGCGGTGGCATGCGCGAGCGCGTCTTCCACCCGCGCGCCGTGCAGGATGATCTCCGCCCCGTACGACCTGGTCGCCGCGATCTTCGGCAGCGGTGCGCCCTCCGGCATGACCACCGTGGCCTTGGTGCCGAGCAGGGCGGCGGCCCAGGCCACGCCCTGGGCGTGATTGCCCGCGCTGGCGGCGACCACCCCGCGGCTGCGCTCGTCGTCGGACAGCCGGGAGATCCGCACGTAGGCGCCCCTGGCCTTGAACGAGCCGGTCCGCTGCATGTTCTCGCACTTGAGGTAGACGGGCCCGCCGATGCGGTCAGACAGCACCCAGGAGTGGATCATCGGCGTCGTGGTGATAATCCCGCGCACGATCTCCCTGGCCGCGAGCACGTCATCGAAGCCAGCCCGCCAGGACGTCATCGTCATGCCTGCAGTCTCGCACCGAGCGGGCGTCCCGCGGCCCTGGCCGGCGCAGCCGCCTGACTCAGCCGCCGGGACGGCCCGCCGGGATCAGTCGCCGGACCAGTACCGGTCCGCAGCGAAGATCAGCGCCGCCGCCCCGACCAGGCCGGCGCCCTGGCCGAGCCCGGCAGGCACCACCCGGACCTGCTTGGTGAACTCCATCTTGGTGTGCGCGCGCAGCGCCTCCTCCAGCGGCTCGAAGAGCAGCGCGCCTGCCTGCGAGAGCCCGCCGCCGATCGAGACGACCTCGAGATCGCACAGGTACATCGCGGAGGCGATGGCGATGCCCAGGGCATTGCCGGCCCGCCGCATGGCGGCCACCCCGACCTGGTGACCCGCCGCCCCGTCGGCCGCGAGGTCCTTGGCCGTCGCGCCTGGCTGGCCGGGCCGCCAGCCGCGCCGCTGCGCCCAGGCCGCCAGGGCCGGACCGCGCGCGATCGCCTCAAGGCAGCCGACGCCGCCGCAGACGCACGGCGGCCCGTCGTCCGGGTAGACGACGACATGGCCGATGTGCCCGGCGTTGCCTGAGGTGCCCCTGGCCAGCCTGCCGTCGAGGATCAGCCCGCCGCCCACGCCGGTGGACACCACCATGCCGAGCATGTTGCTCGTGCCGCGCCCGGCACCGCGCCAGTGCTCGCCGGCCGCCAGGCAGATAGCGTCGTTGTGCACCCGGACCGCAGCCCCCGGGAACCTTTCCTCGAGCCTGCGGCGAAGCGGGAACGCCCGCCAGGCCGGGATGTTCAGCGGCGAGACCAGGCCGGACGGCCACTCCATCGGGCCGCCGCAGCCGCATCCGACGCCGGCCAGCCCGGCGCCCCCGGCGCTGATTCTCGCGCCTTCGAGCACCCGGGTGAGCAGCGCGTCCAGGGTGCGCCACAGCTGCTCGCCATCAAGGTCACGGCCGGTCGGCAGCTGCTCCCAGCCGATCAGCCTGCCGCCCCGGTCGACGACTCCCGCGGCCAGCTTCGTGCCGCCGATGTCGATCGCAAGGACTCCTCGGGCAGTGTCCACGGCCAGCCTCCCGAGGTGCGCGTCGCGGCAACATGCACATAGTGTCGAACGGTGGACCCGAAGAACGAATCCCAGTCAGTAATCGCCCCGCCAGGCCAGCCGGCCCGGTCAGCCCCGCCGGCGGCCTCGACGCTGGCCCAGTTGCGCGCCAGCGGGCATAAGTTCGTCACCGTCAAGCAGGAGATACGGCAGAACCTACTAGCCCGGCTGCGGGCAGGCGAGGATCCCTTCCCCGGAATCATCGGATTCGGCCAGACAGTGCTGCCGCAGCTGGAGCGCTCGCTGCTGGCCGGGCACGACGTGATCCTGCTCGGCGAGCGCGGCCAGGGCAAGACGCGCCTGATCAGGACGCTGACCGGGCTGCTCGACGAGTGGACGCCGACCGTGGCTGGCTGCGAGATCAACGACCATCCCTATGCCCCGGTCTGCGCCCGGTGCCGCCGCCGGTCCGCGGCCGAGGGTGACGGCCTGGAGATCACCTGGCGGCATCGCAGCGAACGCTACGGCGAGAAGCTCGCCACGCCGGACACCAGCGTCGGTGACCTGATCGGCGACATCGACCCGGTCAAGGTCGCCGAGGGCCGTACCCTCGGCGACCCGGAGACCATCCACTTCGGCCTGGTGCCGCGGACCAACCGGGGCGTGTTCTGCCTCAACGAGCTGCCTGACCTGGCCGAGCGGATCCAGGTTGCGCTGCTCAATGTGCTCGAGGAGCGTGACATCGGGGTCCGCGGCTACGCGCTCCGGCTGCCGCTCGACCTCGTGCTCGTGGCCAGCGCGAACCCGGAGGACTACACCAACAGGGGCCGGATCATCACCCCGCTGAAGGACCGGTTCGGCGCTGAGATCCGCACTCACTACCCGACCTCGCTGGCCGCTGAGCTCGCGCTGATCGGGCAGGAATCACGGCTCGCCTGGGACGGCGAGGAGCCGGGCGCCGTGCTGCCCGCGCATCTGGTGCAGGTGATCGCCAGGTTCACCCGGCTGGTGCGCGCCTCGCCGGCGGTCGACGCGCGGTCCGGCGTCTCCGCGCGGTTCGCCATCGCCGCGGCCGAGGCGGTCGCCGCATCGGCCGTCCGGCGGGCCGCGATCAGCGGGGAGGCGCAGCCGGTAGCCAGGATCTGCGACCTGCCGGCGATCGTGAGCACGCTCCGCGGCAAGGTCGAGTTCGAGGTCAGCGAGGAAGGCCGCGAGCAGGAGGTGCTCGAGCACCTGCTGCGCCGGGCCATCGCCGAGACCTTCCGCGCCACGCTCGGCAGCGCCGACCTGTCCGGCGTGCTCGCCAAGTTCGAGGAGGGCGGCAGCGTGGAGTCCGGCGACCTGACTCCGGCGCCTGACCTGCTGCGCCGGATCGGCGAGGTCCCGGGGCTGGCGAAGATCATGGAACGGCTCGGCATGGACGGCGGCGAGTCTCTCGGCGAGGCAGCGGCCGCCCTTGAGTTCACGCTCGAGGGCCTGTACCTGATGCGGCGGCTGTCCAAGGACACCATCGACGGCGGCGCCGTCTACCGCACCTAGGCCGTCTGCCGCCAGGGCTAGGGGAGCTGCAGCTTGGAGTTCAGGGCCTGGAGTTTTAGGGAGCAGCGGTGAGCGGTTACCGGTACGGCCAGTATCACGACGGGCCCGACCCGCTGGAGCCGCCGTACGACGTCCGCGGCGCCGTGGACGCGCTCGGCGAGTCGGTGCTTGACGGGTCCGACCCGGCCAGCGCGCTGCGTGACCTGCTCCGCCGGGGGATGTCCGGGCACCAGGGACTCGACGACCTGCTCCGGCGGGTCCGCGAGCGGCAGCGTGAGATCCGCGACCGTGGCCGCCTGGACGGCATACTCGAGCAGGCGCGGGCGCTGCTCGACACGGCGATCGGCCAGGAGCGGGCCGAGCTGTTCCCGGATCCGAGCGACGACGCCAGGCTGCGCGAGGACGAGCTTGATGCGCTGCCGGCCGACACCGCGCAGGCGATCCGCGAGCTCGCCGACTACGACTGGCGCTCGGCCACCGCCAGGGAGACCTTCGAGAAGCTGAAGGACCTGCTCCGCCGGGAGGTGCTCGACAGCCAGTTCCGCGGCATGAAGCAGACGCTGGAGGAGCCCGACCCGGAGGCGATGCAGCGGGTCAAGGACATGATGGCCAGGCTCAACGAGATGCTCGACGCCGACGCCGAGGGCACGCACACCCAGCAGGACTTCGATGACTTCATGGCGGAGTTCGGCGAGATGTTCCCGGAGCAGCCGCAGAACCTGGAGCAGCTCGTCGACTCGCTGGTCCGCCGGATGTCGGCGGCGCAGCGGCTGCTCAACTCGCTGACCGACGAGCAGCGCGAGGAGCTGGCCGGGCTGATGTCGCAGACGCTCGAGGACGCGGGTCTGGCCGCCGAGATGGCCAGGCTGGCCGACGCGCTGCGGTCCCGGCGGCCGGACATGGATCTCGACGGCTGGCCGGGCGACCAGATGAGCGGCCAGGAACCGCTCGGCCTCGGCGACGCGACCACGGCGCTTGCCGAGCTCGCGGACCTGGCCGAGCTCGAGGATGCGCTGCGGCAGGACTACCCCGGCGCGCGGCTTGACGACGTGGACGAGGAGGCGGTCCGGCGCGCGCTCGGCCGGCAGGCAGTCGACGACATGGAAGCGCTGCGCCAGATCGAGCGGGAGCTTGAGCGGCAGGGCTACCTGGAGCGGTCCGACGGCAAGCTGGAGCTGACCCCGAAGGCGGTGCGCGGCTGGGCGAGACCGCGCTGCGCCGCGTTTTCGCCGACCTGCCCGAGGGCGGTCACGGTGATCATGATCAGCATGACGCCGGGCAGGCAGGCGAGGTTACCGGCAGCACCCGGCCGTGGCATTTCGGCGACGAGCAGGCGATCGACACGGCGGCTACGGTGCGCAACGCGCTGCTGCGCGGCGGGATGTCGGTGGCCGGGGCCGACGGCCCGGACGGGCCGCCGGGCGGCCTGGGCAGCGCGGCCAGGGCTCCGGACGGGCCGGACGGGCCGGCGGGCCGGACGGGCCGCGGGTGCCGGCTGTCGGTTCAGGACTTCGAGGTCGGCGAGACCGAGCGGCGGGCGGCGGCGGCCGTCTGCCTGCTGGTCGACTTGTCCTACTCGATGGCGCTGCGCGGCACCTGGAGCGCCGCCAAGCAGACGGCGCTCGCGCTGCATGCCCTCGTCCGCACCAGGTACCCGCAGGACTCGATCCAGGTCATCGGGTTCTCCAACTACGCGCGCGAACTGCGCGAGACCGACCTCGCCGGGCTCGGCTGGGACATGGTCCAGGGCACCAACCTGCACCACGCGCTCGTGCTGGCCGGGCGCTACCTCGACCGGCGGCCCGAGCACAATCCGGTGGTGCTGATCGTGACCGACGGTGAGCCGACCGCGCACCTGCGGCGGGACGGCCAGTCCTGGTTCGACTGGCCGCCGTCACCGGAGACCATCGAGCTCACCCTGGCCGAGGTGGACAAGATGACCAGGCGGCGGGCCACGCTGAACGTCTTCATGCTGGCCGAGGATGAGCGGCTGGCCGAATTCGTCGACGAGGTGGCCAGGCGCAACGGCGGCCGGGTGCTGCGGGCGATGGCCGACAACCTCGGCGAGTACGTGGTCAGGGACTTCCTGCGGGCCCGGCGGGAGAGCCGCCGTTAGTTCCCGGCAGGTCTGCGCCGGGGCCGGCCTGGTTAGCCCTAGGATCGGCGCATGTCGTTCACTGACCGGCTCGTGCTCTGGCTGCATATCGCCTTCGCGATCTTCGCGCTCGGCCCGGTCACGGTGGCGATCGTGTCCACTCCCCGGTACATCAGGGCCCGCAACCAGACCGTGGTCGGCTACCTCTACCGGACCACCAGGATCTACGCGCTGCTTTCGCTGGGCGTGCTGATCTTCGGCATCGTCCTCGCGCAGCATCAAGAAGGACTTCTCGCATCCGTGGCTGACCATTTCCATGACGCTTTTCGTGGTGGCGCTCGTCCTGCTCGTGCTGATCATGCGCGACCAGCACCGGGCCATCTCCGCGCTTGAGCTCGCCGCGGCGGCCGAGGCGCCTGCCGCTGGCACTCCCCCGGCCGCCGCGCAGGTCGTGCCGGTGTCCGCCGAGGAGCAGGCGGGCGACGCCGAGGCGGCCAGGGACGCCGAGCCGGTCCCGCCGAACCTGCCCGGCAGCCCCGGTGCCCCCGCTGCGCACATCGCCGGCGTCGAGCGCGGCCGGATCGCCACCATGGGCGGCGTGGTCGCGCTGATCTACCTGGTGATCCTGGTCCTGATGATCTGGAACACCTAGCCGGCTCCGGCCGCTGAGCTCAGCCGAGCGCCACCCGGAGGTCCTCGAGCAGGTCGTCGCCGCTCTCGATGCCGACCGAGAGCCGGACCAGGTCAGCCGGGACCTCAAGCGCCGAGCCTGCCACCGACGCGTGCGTCATCCGGCCCGGGTGCTCGATCAGCGACTCCACCCCGCCGAGTGACTCGCCGAGCGTGAACAGCCGGGTCCGGCCGCAGACCGCGACCGCGGCCTCCTCCCCGCCGCGGACCCGCATCGAGACGATCCCGCCGAAGCCGCGCATCTGCTTGGCCGCCGTCTCGTGCCCGGGATGAGACGCCAGGCCCGGGTAGAGCACCTCGGCCACCGCGGGGTGGCCGGTCAGCATGTCCGCGATCCGGCCCGCGTTCTGGCAGTGCCGGTCCATCCGGACGCCGAGGGTCCTGGCCCCGCGCAGCGTCAGCCAGGCGTCGAACGGCCCGCCCGCCGAGCCCGTCGCGTTCTGCATGAAGGCGAGCCGCTCGCCCAGGCCGGCGTCGGCCACCACCAGCGCGCCGCCCACGACGTCTGAGTGCCCGCCGATGTACTTGGTGGTCGAGTGCACGACGACGTCGGCGCCGAGCGCCAGCGGCTGCTGCAGGTACGGCGAAGCGAACGTGCTGTCCACGACCACCATCGCGCCCGCCGCATGGGCGATCTCGGCGATCGCGGTGATGTCGGCAACGGAAAGCAGCGGGTTGGTCGGCGTCTCTAGCCAGACCACCTGAGCGGGCTTCTCCCGCAGGGCATTTTTAACGTGGCCTACGTCGGATACCGGCACGGGCTGGTAGCTCACGCCCCACGACTGGAAGACCTTGTCGAACAGCCGGTACGTGCCACCGTAGGCGTCATGCGGGATGAGCACATGGTCGCCCGGCCGGACGACGGTGCGGAGCAGGCAGTCCTCGGCGGCCATCCCGGACGCGAACGCCAGCCCCCGGGCGCCGCCCTCCAGCGCAGCCAGGCACTCTTCCAGGGCGCCCCTGGTCGGGTTCGCCGTCCTGGAGTATTCGTAGCCATCCACCCAGCGGGCCGGGCCAGCGCCGCCGGCCGCGCCGAGGCCGGCGCCGCGGAGCCCGCCCACCCCGTCCTGCTTGTAGGTGGACACCTGGTAGATCGGCGGGATCACCGCCCCGGTCACCGGGTCGGGGTCCTGCCCGGCGTGAATCGCCAGGGTCTCGAATCCGTCGGAGTGCTGCGTCTGCATGGCGTCGTCAACTTTGCCCTAGGTAACTGCCTGGCCCACGGCAACGCGCCCTGGGCCGTACTGCCGCGGCTCCGCCGGTCCCCGGCGGCCCGCGCCCGGACCCGGCGGCCCGGCGACCTGCCAACCTTAGGCCGTCGCCCGGTGCCCGCGGACAGGAATGTCAGCACATCCGGCCAGGCGATCATTCCCGCAGGGCCAGCCGCCGGCCAGCACCGCGGCCCGCCGCGGCCCGCCGCGGCCCGGCGCCGGCAGCGGGCCGGCGCCGTCACCCGGTTCCGGCCGACAGGAACGTCAGCACGTCCTGCCTGGTGATCATCGCGGCGGGCTTGCCGTCAACGAGCACTACGGCCGCGCCCGCCTTCTCCATGGCCGTGACCGCCGAGCTAACCGGCTCGCCGGAGCCCACCATCGGCAGCGGGGCCGACATGTGATCGCCGAGCGGGTCCTCCGGCCGGGCCCGGCCGGACAGCAGCGCGTCGAGCAGGTCCCGCTCCACGATCGAGCCGGTCACCTCGGCGGCCATCACCGGCGGCTCCTGCTTCATGACCGGAAGCTGCGAGACGTTGTACTCGCGCAGCGTCTCGATCGCCACCCGGACGGTCTCGTCCGGGTGCGCGTGCACGAACTCGGGCAGGTCGCTCTGCTTCCCGGCCAGCACGTCCTCGATTCTCGGCTCGGCGGTCTCGGAGGAGAGGAAGCCGTAGTCGGCCATCCACTCGTCGTTGAAGATCTTCGACAGGTAGCCGCGGCCGCCGTCCGGCAGCAGGACCACGATCACGTCGTCTGGCCGGGCGGTCGCCGCCACCCGGAGCGCGGCCACCACGGCCAGCCCGCAGGACCCGCCGGTGAGCAGCGCCTCCTCACGGGCCAGCCGGCGCGTCATCTGGAACGACTGGGCATCGCTGACCGCGATGACCTGATCGCAGATGGTCCTGTCATAAGTCGGCCGGCCAGATGTCCTCGCCGACGCCCTCGACCAGGTAAGGCCGGCCTGACCCGCCGGAGTACACCGACCCTTCCGGGTCGGCGCCGATCACCTGCACCCGCCCGTCGGACACGTCCTTCAGGTACCGGCCGGCGCCCGATATCGTGCCGCCGGTGCCGATGCCGGCCACGAAGTGCGTGACCTTACCCTCGGTCTGCGCCCAGATTTCCGGGCCGGTGGAGTGATAGTGCGACGCCGGGTTCTCCGGGTTGGCGTACTGGTCGGGCTTCCAGCCGCCGGGCGTCTCGGCAGCCAGCCGGTCCGACACCGAGTAATAGGAGTCCGGATGCCCCGGCGAGACGGTGGTCGGGCAGACCACCACCTCCGCCCCGTAGGCGCGCAGCACGCTGATCTTGTCCTGGCCCACCTTGTCCGGGCAGACGAAGAGGCACCGGTAGCCCTTCTCCGCCGCCACGATGGCCAGCCCGACTCCGGTGTTGCCTGAGGTCGGCTCGACGATGGTGCCGCCCGGCCGGAGCGCGCCCGAGGCCTCAGCCGCCGCCACCATGCGCAGCGCGATCCGGTCCTTCACCGAGCCGCCAGGGTTGAAGTACTCCACCTTGGCCAGCACGTCGGGAGCCCGCCCGCCGCTGCCCAGTCCGCGCGTGACCTTCCGCAGCCGCACCAGCGGGGTGTTCCCCATCAGATCGATCAGGGAATCGTGCACCTGCATCGGAACCACCTTGCTCTCAGTGCAGCCGACGCTATCCCACGGCGCCGCCGGCGAGCCGCAGGTGCCCGCCGCGTCAGCCTGCTCAGCTCCCCGGGGCTGGCGGCAGCGGATCTCGCACGAAGGTCCCGTCGGCCGTGCACGGTGACGATCAGCCCGCGCTCACGCAGTACCGCCGTTGCCCGCCGGACCGTGTCGTAGCTGACGCCGTACTGCACGGCCAGGTCTCGCTCGGCTGGCAGCCTCGACCCGGGCGCCAGGTCGCCGCTGGCGATCATCGCCGTGAGGTGATCGGCGACCTGGACGTAGACCAGCGTCGGCCCGCTCGTGTTGATGTCCGGCCGGTCGGTCATGTCAGCCAGGCTAACCACCGCTGACCTGTGCTTTCGTGGTCCTAGCTTGGCATAGCACGGCCAAGCTTATACTATCTGGGGCAGGGCCGGGCATCGCGGCCATGACGACAGGGGCAGGCAGTGAGCGACGAAGACAACGACCCGGGCGAGCTGGTGTTCGGCGACATCGGCGGCTGGATATCAGGTTCTTGCCTGGACGCGGCGCAGTTAGCCGCCCGCGAGCACGGCGGCCCCAGGTTCGGGCTCAACGTCGGCGCGTGGATGGAGGCCTATCCGGGCTACGTCCTGCAGGGCGGGTTCGACGGCTTCGGCTTCGTCTGCTGGCGCAGGAACGGCGAAGGCCGCAAGTCCGGCACGCCGATAATCGCCGCGACTCTCGACGAGCTGGCCGTGCTTGTCGAGCATCGCGAGGCTGGCGGCGGCAGGAGCGGTCCGAGGTAGTCTGCGGTTAACTACCAGAATCCGAGGGAGCCTGTCATGCCCGAGGCAGTCGTCGTCGCTACCGCCCGCTCGCCCATCGGCAGGGCCTTCAAAGGCTCCATGGCCAGCATCCGCCCGGATGACCTGACCGTGGCGATGATCCGCACGGCGCTGGCCAAGGTGCCGCAGCTCGACCCGGCCGACATCGATGACCTGATGCTCGGCTGCGGCCTGCCCGGCGGTGAGCAGGGCTACAACATGGCCCGCGTCGTCGCGGTGCTGCTCGGCTATGACAACCTGCCGGGAACGACGATCACCAGGTACTGCTCTTCGTCGCTGCAGACCACCCGGATGGCCTTCCACGCGATCAAGGCCGGCGAGGGTGACGCGTTCATCTCCGCGGGGGTGGAATGCGTGAGCCGGCTCGCCAAGGGCAGCAGCGACAGCTGGCCGGACACCAAGAACCCGGTCTTCGCCGCCGCCGAGGAGCGGACGGCCGAGGAGGCCAAGGGCGGCGGTGACGTCTGGCACGACCCGCGCCAGGACGGCGCGATCCCGGACATCTACCTGGCGATGGGCCAGACGGCGGAGAACCTCGCCAAGATGCGCGGCATTACCCGCGCCGCGCAGGACGAGTTCGGCGTGCGGTCGCAGAACCTGGCCGAGAAGGCGCTGGCCGACGGATTCTGGCAGCGCGACATCACCCCGGTCACGCTGCCCGACGGCTCGGTCGTGGCCGCGGACGACGGGCCGCGGGCCGGTACCACGCTGGAGAAGATGGCGACCCTGAAGCCGGTGTTCCGGCCGGACGGCACCGTGACGGCTGGCAACTGCTGCCCGCTCAACGACGGTGCCGCGGCCGTGGTGGTGATGAGCGACCGCAAGGCCGCCGAGCTCGGCATCACCCCGCTGGCCAGGATCGTGTCCACGGGCGTCACCGGGCTGTCGCCGGAGATCATGGGCCTGGGCCCGGTGGAAGCATCCCGCCAGGCTCTCGCCAGGGCCGGCCTGAGCATCGCCGACATCGACCTAGTCGAGATCAACGAGGCCTTCGCGGCCCAGGTGATCCCCTCTTACACCGAACTCGGCATCGACCTCGACAAGCTGAACGTCAACGGCGGCGCGATCGCCGTCGGCCACCCGTTCGGCATGACCGGCGCCCGCATCACCTCGACGATCATCAACAGCCTGCAGTTCCACGACAAGACCTTCGGGCTGGAGACCATGTGCGTCGGCGGCGGCCAGGGCATGGCGATGATCTTCGAGCGGCTCTCCTAGCCACCCCGGCATGGCCCCGGCAGCCGCGGGCCTGTGCCGGCGGCCTCCCGGCACGGCCCCGGCAGCCGCCCGCCGACGGTCCGTCAGTACTGCGCGGAAGGCCGGCCAGCCTGCCTCGCGGCCGCTTGCTGGCCTTCCCCCGCGGGCTTTCGGCGGCCGGCGGCAGAGAACTTGGCGGTCAAACCGGAAAGCTGGCCGCTGGGGCTTGTCAGACGCCCGAGCGTGGTGCAGTGTCGGCAGCAAGAGGAGATCGGCCCTGGAGGTGCCACTTGTCACTGACCCACTCTCCGGAGATGCACAGGAACTTGATCGCCCGCATCCCGATCGTCACTGGACGAGACCTCCGAGAGTGGTTCAGAAGGCTCGAATCGGGTCCATCCTTCTTGCGCTGCGAGGAACGCGCGTACTGGCTCGCGGATGAGCATGGGCTGACGCACGGCTACGCGAGCGCGATCGTGCACGAGTACGCACTGCAGCGCCAGAGCAGGCTCAACAGCGCCTGACGTGGATCTGGACGCTGCTCGGGAGTTCCTGCGCATCCATCACCGGGCGGTGCTCGCTACTACGCGAGCCGACGGCCGGCCGCAGCTGTCCCCGGTGACGGCCGCGGTAGATGACGACGGCCGGGCGCTGATCAGCACCAGGGAGACCGCGATCAAGACGCGGAACCTGCGGCGGGATCCCCGGGCATCGCTTTGCGTGCTGAACGACGGCTTCTACGGCGAGTGGATCCAGGCGGAGGGCACGGCGGAGATCGTCTCGCTGCCCGACGCGATGGAGATCCTGGTCAGCTACTACCGGAGCGTGGCGGGCGAGCACCCGGACTGGGACGACTACCGCGCCGCCATGGTGCGCGACCGCAGGGTGATCGCGCGGATAACGCTGACCCGCGCCGGACCCAACATCAGCGGCTGACTGGCCCGGCCCGGCTCGACGCGCCGCGGCCGGCTGCCACTGGGCCCGGCCGACTGGCCTGGCACCGGCCGGGCACCTGCTCCCGCCGGGCCCTGGCTCTCGGCGGCCCGATTCTTACGCCGGCTTCCCGCCGAGCCAGCTGCCCGGGCCAGCCCGCTGCTTACGCCCGGGCCCCTCGCCAGCCTCCTGCGGGTGGCGGTCCCCGCTTACGGCGGTCCCCGCTTACGGCGGTCCGGCTGGCGACCGGGCGGCCTATCGCGGTGAGCCGCACACTTCCGCTGGCGACCAGACCTATCGCGGTGAGCGGCACACTTTAACAATTACGGATGCGAACGGGCCATTGTCTATTGAATCAAGATCGCCTATGACGCGACCCAAGATCGGCTCGGGGGCCTCCTGCGCTGCCCCGATTCGCGGCCGACAGCGCTGCAGCACATTGACTGACGATTCAGCCATGCGAAGGCGATCTGGAAACGGTATCAGCCCGTGCGGACGGCAACTAAGACATGGCACTCGCCGACGAAAGATCAACTGACATCGGGGCGCGATGTCAGGGTTGACGTGCTACGTACCCCCGGTCGGAGTCGAACCGACACTGGGGACCCTTTTAGGGGGCCGGCCTCTTCCTTTGGGCTACGGGGGCTTCATGAGGATACCCCGAACTGTTCACAAAAACGCACGGGCGGCGGGATTAATATGGGTCGGATTCGAGGTCACTATCGCCTATTTAATTCCTTTTCCAGAGAACGTCGATACGGTGCGTAACCATTAGACTACAATCATCTACGCTCCGTAAGCGGATCGTTAGCGGAAGCCTGGACGTTACATGCCGGCCTGCTGGCGGGCACGCCGGAATACAGCGTCCAGCATGTCGTCTGTTACCCGGCCGGTAAAGGTGTTCTGCTGGCTCGGGTGGTAGCAACCGATGAGTAACACGTCGCCGCTCCCGCCGCCGGGCGTCCCGGGCGGCCGGACGCCGCTCTCGCCGGACGCCATGGCCGGGCCTTCCTCGCCGTCGTCGCGGGTCACCGTGGGCCGGCCTTCTTCGCCGTCGTGGCAGGTCACCCCTGGCCGGCCTTCCTCGCCGTCGTCGCGGGGGTCCGCGGCCAGCATCACCTCCGCGCCGTGCCCGAACGCGGGCCGCGGCCTGGGCACCGGGAAGCCCGCCAGGCCAAGCTGCGGCCAGATGGCCTGCCAGGCGAAGTGCCCGAGGCAGACGATGACCCGGACCGAGGGGCGGACCTGCGCCAGCTCTGCCGTCAGCCAGGGCGCGCAGGCATCTCGCTCGCCGACGGACGGCTTATTGGCCGGCGGCGCACAGCGGACCGCGGCGGCCATTCGGGTGGCCAGCAGTCGCTGGCCGTCACCGGCGGTGACGCTGGTCGGCTTGGCGGCCAGGCCACAGCGCCAGAGCGAGGCGAACAGCACGTCTCCGCTGCGGTCCCCGGTGAAGATGCGCCCGGTGCGGTTCCCGCCATGGGCGGCCGGCGCCAGGCCGATGATGAGCACGCCCGGCTGGCCGGCCCCCCAGCCGGGAATCGGCCGTCCCCAGTAACGCTCGGCCGCGAACGAGCGGCGCTTCTCCGCCGCCACCTGCTCCCGCCAGCCGACCAGCCGCGGGCAGGCGCGGCAGACCGACTGCCTGGCCTCGAGTTCGGCGAGCGTCCCCGCGGTGGCCGCGAGCAGCCGTACCCCGGCCGGGGTGCCCGCTACCGGAGTGGACTGGGTTGCCGGATCGTCCGGCCAGCCAGTCCCGGGCGGCACCGGGCCCTGGCCGTCTGCGACGCCGGGATCATCCGGCACGGCCGTCCACCAGAGACCACGCGATGCCGTCCAGGATGTCGTGCTCGCTGGTCACGACCTCAGCAAAGCCGAGGATGGCCACGATCCGGTCGAGTACAAGCGCGCCAGCGCCGATCACGTCCACCCGCCCAGGATGCATGACGCCGATCCGGCTGCGCTGGGCACGGGTCTGGCCGAGCAGCGAGCGAGCCACGGCGTGCACCTCGGCGGCCGGGATCCTGGCATGGTGGGTACGGCTGGCATCGTAGGCCGGGCAGGCCCAGCGCGATTCCGGCAACGGTGGTGACCGAGCCGGCCAGGCCGACGAGCGTGCGAGCGCGCTGTACCGGGATCCGGCCTGCCACCTCGGCGATTGCCGCGTCGATGTCCGCGGTCGCCGCGGCGATCTCCGCGCCCGTCGGCGGGTCAGAGCGCAGGTGCCGTTCGGTCATCCGGACGCAGCCGATGTCAACTGACATGGCCGCGAGCGCAGCATCCGCGGCGGACCCGCCGGTCGCCGCGCCGGCCAGCCGGAAGCGGCCGGCTTGCCCGCGTCCGGGCGCGAACTCGGCCGATCCGCCGCCGAGCGCGAACTCGGCCGATCCGCCGCCGGGCACGAACTCGGCCGATCCGCCGCCGAGCACGAACTCAGTCGATCCGCCGCCGATGTCGATCACCAGGTACGGCGGCGCAAGCTGGTCCGCGGCGAGCCGATCCTGGCCCGGTGCTGGCCGGGCAAGCTCGGCAGTGGCACCGATGTACGACAGGAGCGCCTCCTCGTCGCCGCTCAGCACCTCAGGCTGCTTGCCGATGATCCTGGTCACCCCGCTGACGAACGCAGCGGAGTTCGCCGCGTCCCTGGTGGCGCTGGTCGCCACCATCCGGACAGCGCTGGCCGATGCACCGCTGATGATCCGCGCGTACTCCTCGAGCACGCCGAATGTCCGGGCCAGCGCGTCCGGCGCGAGGCGGCCGGTGGCGTCCACGCCCTGGCCGAGCCGTACGATCTCCATCCGCCGGACCTGATCCGCCAGCGTTGCCTCGCGCGGGTCGATGTCGGCGACCAGCAGGCGAAGCGAGTTCGTGCCGCAATCGATCGCCGCTACCCGGACCGCCCCGGCCGCCGGGCCGGTTGCCTGCCCGGGGCCAGCCCGGCCGTCACTCATCGGCCGGACCGCAGGCACACGGGCGCGGCCGCCCACCAGTTGCCGGCGGCCTGAACCGCCTCGCGGCCAAGCGCGTTCGCGCCGGGGCAGGCCAGCTCGTGCGCGGCGAGCGCGTGCAGGCATTTCACCCGGCCCGGCATTCCCCCGGCGCTCGGAGTGCCAGGCGGCAGCGGCTCGAGGCCGGCGGCGCGGGCAGCCGCATCCCGGCGGGCGAGGTAGTCCCGGTGAGCGGCCTGCTGCCGGCCGAGCAGCCCGTCATCGCCGGCCAGCCGCCCGGTCATCTCCCGCATCACCCCGGCCGCCTCCAGCCTGCTGATGGCGGCGGCGGCACGAGGGCAGGTCAGGTAGTAAAGGGTCGGAAAGGGCGCGCCATCCGGCAGCCGGGGGGCGGTCTGGATCACGTCAGGCAGCCCGCACGGGCACTGGTGAGCGATCGTGAACACGCCGCGCGGCTGGCGGCCGAGCTGGCTGGCGATCACCGCGTTGTCAGCCTCGTCCGCCAGTCTGGCACCATGACCTCCGCCAGCGTGCCGGCCTGCCTGCGCCGGTCCGCGCCGCTGCGGCGCGGACGTCATCCGCCGGACACCTGATCCGCCGCGCGGACTGAGTGCCACAGGCGCTCGTACCAAGGAATGACCGGAACATGCGCCGTGGCGGCCGGGCCGGCCGGCCTCCTCCCGGGAACGACCACGTAGCAGGTCTGGTTAGGGAAGCACATGTGCAGGCGGTCCCGCGCCTGCTGTTCGACATAGGCCGGATCGGTCAGCTTCCTGTGCTCAGTCTCAAGCCTGTGCACCTGAATCTCGATGGTCTGCCGCTGCGCCTCCAGCCGGTCGATCTGCCGTCGCTGGCCGATGTACTCCCGCACCGGATAGGCAAGGCTCAGCGCGATCGCGCAGATCACCACGGCCAGCACCGCGGCCCGGCTGGTGAACCTAGCCCGTTCCGGCGCTGGCGAGCGGGGGCCAGCGGAACCCGTCACGCGCCGCTGGCCGCCGAGCGCGGGAATGCCGTCCACCCGGCGTAGGCCGCCGCGTCGCCGAGCAGTTCCTCGATCCGGAGCAGCTGGTTGTACTTGGCGACCCGCTCGAACCTGGCCGGCGCGCCGGTCTTGAGCTGGCCGCAGTTGGTGGCCACCGCCAGGTCGGAGATCGTCGTGTCGTCCGTCTCGCCGGAGCGGTGACTGATCACGCAGCTGAACTGGTTGCGGTGCGCGAGCGCAACCGCGGTCAGCGTCTCGGTCACCGTGCCGATCTGGTTGAGCTTGACCAGCAGCGAATTTGCCGCCCGCTCGTCGATGCCACGGCGCAGCAGGTCAGGGTTCGTGACGAAGATGTCGTCTCCGACCACCTGTACCCGGCCGCCAAGGGCGGCGGTCAGCTCCTGCCAGCCCGGCCAGTCGTCCTCGGCCAGCGGATCCTCAATCGAGACCAGCGGGTACTCGCCGAGCCAGCTGCCGTAGATCTCGGTCATCTCCGCCGAGTTCTTCGGGCTTCCCTCGAACTTGTACGTCCCGTCGGCGTAGAACTCAGATGCGGCCGCATCGATCCCGAGCGCGACATCTCGTCCTGGCGTGAAACCGGCCTTCTCGATCGCCTCCACGATCAGGTCGAGCGCGGCCCGGTTGTGCTCGAGGTCAGGGGCGAAGCCGCCCTCGTCGCCGACGCCGGTGGACAGCCCGTGCTGGCGGAGCACGGACTTCAGCGCATGGTAGGTCTCCGCGCCCCAGCGCAGCGCCTCGGCGAAGGTGCCTGCCCCGACGGGCAGGATCATGAACTCCTGGACGTCGACGTTGTTGTCCGCGTGCGCGCCGCCGTTGAGTATGTTCATCTGCGGCACCGGCAGGACGTGGGCGTTCGGGCCGCCCAGGTACCGGAAGAGCGGCAGCTGCGCCGACGCGGCAGCCGCCTTGGCGACCGCGATGCTGACCCCGACGATCGCGTTCGCGCCGAGCCTTGACTTGTCCGGCGTCCGATCGAGGTCGATCAGCGCCTGATCCACCAGCCGCTGGTCGTCGGCGTCATAGCCGAGCAGTTCCGGCTGGATCTCGTCGATGACGGCGGCGACGGCCTTCATCACGCTCTTGCCGCCGTACTCGGCGCCGCCGTCCCTGAGCTCGACCGCCTCCAGGGCGCCGGTCGAGGCCCCGCTTGGCACCGCCGCCCGGCTCAGGGTGGCGTCATCCAGTGCTACTTCGACCTCAACGGTCGGGTTGCCGCGCGAGTCCAGGATCTGCCTGGCGTAGACGGCTTCGATAGAGGCCACGGTAGAACTCCCGACGGGTGGTTTGCAGACATGTCTGCATCGGAGCCTAGTCGAGGCTGACACACCGGCGCAGCGGCCACGCCGCAGCCGGGCGGCAGGCCGCCATGCTGCCGGGCCCGCAAGGTGATGGATCGCGCGATCGCGCACCTTGGAACGTGGCCGCCGCGATCACCCGCAACGTGGTGGATCGCGCGATCGCACACCTTGGGAGGTGGCCGATCACGCGATCCACCACCATGCCGGCCGCCGCTCCCGTGCAAGCCTGCCCAGCTGGAGCTGCTCAGCCCGCTGGCACTGCTCAGCCAACGCTGCTCAGCCCCGCTGCCGCTGCTCAGCCCAGCCAACGCTGCTCAGCCCAGCCAACGCTGCTCAGCCCCGCTGGCGCTACTCAGAGCCCTGCTGGCGCTGATTCGCTTCCCAGCCGAGTACCTGGTCGCGGTAGGCCCGCGCGGCTGAGCGCAGCTCAAGCTCGGGGTCAAGACCGGCCTCGCGGGCACGCCCCACCAGCGCGAAGAGCTCGGCGCCGATCTCGCTGACGGCAGCGCCGGTGAGCTCGGCCAGCTCGGCCGGCACGCCGGCCCGGTCCGCCCGGCGGCGGAGCTGCGCAGCCAGGGACAGGGCAGGCTGGCCGAGCGGCACGCCGTCGAACGCCGAGGGCGGCGGGCCGCCAGCAGTCTCGCGCTCCGCCGCCTTGATCGCGTCCCAGTTGTCGGTGACCTCGTCAGCGCCGGAGACGGTCACGTCGCCGAACACATGCGGGTGCCGCCGGACCAGCTTGGCGACGATGCCGTCGGCCACGTCATCGATCGTGTAGCCGGTGCCGTCGGTGCGCTCGGCCGCGACCCTGGCGTGGAACGCGACCTGGAGCAGGACGTCGCCCAGTTCCTCCCGCAGCGCCGCCTGGTCGCCGCTCTCCAGCGCGTCCAGCGCCTCGTAGCTCTCTTCCAGCAGGTAAGGGGCGAGCGTGGCGTGCGTCTGCTTCGCGTCCCACGGGCAGTCGGTGCGGAGCCGGTCCATCACCGCCACCAGCCGCAGCAGGCCAGCGCCGGGCGGGCCCGCCGCCGGGGCAGCCTGGCCAGCGGCAGGGCCTTGGCCGGACGGCGCCGTCTCGCCGCTTGCTGCGTCCGCCACCGGCACGGTCAGCAGGCCGGCTTCAGCTGCGGCGACGCTGACGGCGAGGCGGCAGGCTTCGGCGACGGCCCGGTGGCGGACAGCGTGGACGGTGCCGCGATAATCGAGTACTGGGCGTAGTCGAGCCTGCCGTACTGCGGGTTGACCCTGATCGCGAGCTGCTTCGCGGCCTGGCACTCGGCCTTGCTGAACTGGCCGCCGAGTGCCTGCAGCGCTGTGCTCGACTTCGGCAGCTTGCCGCCGTCCAGCTGGCTGACCAGCGCCGTCTGGATCGCCTGGTACCTGCCCAGTGCCGTCAGCTCGTCCGGCGGCAGGCCGTTGGCCACCGCCAGCTGGGTGAGGTTCACCGGGGTACCCGGCGACGTCGCCGCCTGCGCCCTGATCTGCGCCAGCGCTTGCTGGACCTGCGCCGGGGTCACCCGGATCCCGTGGTCGGCGGCGAGCTCGTCCCGCACCCGGAACCTGATCAGCCAGCCGAGTACCTGCTGCGGCATCTGGGACACCGGGTACTGCAGGGTGATCTTGTCCTTGTTCTGCTGGTAGCCCTGGTTAAGGTCGGAGACCTGCGCGGCCAGGGTCGACGAGGAGATCCGCGGGCTGGTGCTCATTACCGCGGCCGCGCCCATCTTGACCGGCCCGCACGCGGTCAGCACGGCGCCGGCCGCGAGCGCGGCAGCGGCCATCTTCAACAAGGCGCGGAGCACGAGCAGTCCTTCCTCAAGCGTCCGAAGCGACCGGGCCGAGCCCGCCGAAGACGGCCTCGACGAGCTCCTCGCACCAGGCGAGCAGTTCCTGATCGCGGATCGGCCGGGCGCCGAGCTGAGTGACCTGGCCGGGCCGGCCGCCCGCGGCCGCCCGCCCCGGCCCGGCGCCTGGCTGTTCCCGCGGCACCGGTACGAGCATCGTACGCACCCCTGGTTTGAGCACGGTCTTCGGGTACAGCCGCTGCACCCGGACCTCCCGCGACTCGGGCAGCTGCACCGGCGCGAACCTGATGTGGTTGCCCTGCTGGGTGATGTCGGTGAGCCCGGCCTGCCGGGCGCGGGCGCGCAGCCGGGCCACCGCGAGCAGGCTGAGCACCGCCTCCGGCGGCGGCCCGAACCGGTCAGTGAGCTCGGCCCGGACGGCGGCCAGGTCATCGGCGGAGTCGATGGCGGCGATCCGGGTGTAGGCCTCAAGCCGCAGCCGCTCGCCGGGCACGTACTCGTGCGGGATGTGCGCGTTGACCGGCAGCTCGACCCGCACCTCGGGACGCTCGGCGGGCCCGTCGCCGCGCAGCTCGCTGACCGCCTCGCCGATCATCCGCACGTACAGGTCGAAGCCGACGCCGGCGATGTGCCCGGACTGCTCGCCGCCGAGCAGGTTGCCCGCGCCGCGGATCTCCAGGTCCTTCAGCGCCACGTACATGCCCGCGCCCATCTCGGTGTGCTGGGCCACGGTGGCCAGCCGCTCGTGCGCGGTCTCGCTGAGCGGCTTCTCCGGCGGGTAGAGGAAGTACGAGTAGCCTCGCTCCCGGCCGCGCCCCACCCGCCCGCGGAGCTGGTGCAGCTGGGAGAGCCCGTAGGCGTCGGCCCGGTCCACCAGCAGGGTGTTCGCGTTCGGGATGTCCAGGCCGGACTCGACGATCGTGGTCGACACCAGCACGTCGTAGGCCTTGTCCCAGAAGTCCACCATGATCTTCTCGAGCAGGTGCTCGTTCATCTGGCCGTGCGCGACCGCGATCCGGGCCTCCGGGACCAGCTGGCCGACCCTGGCTGCGACCTTGTTGATCGACGCCACCCGGTTGTGCACGAAGAAGACCTGGCCGTCCCTGAGCAGCTCGCGCCGGATCGCGGCGGCGATCTGCTTCTCCTCGTACGGCCCGACGAAGGTCAGCACCGGATGCCGCTCCTCCGGCGGGGTGAGGATGGTGGACATCTCCCTGATGCCGGCCACGCCCATCTCCAGCGTGCGCGGGATCGGGGTCGCCGACATGGACAGCACGTCCACCTCGGTACGCAGCCGCTTCAGGTACTCCTTGTGCTCGACGCCGAAGCGCTGCTCCTCGTCGATGATCACCAGCCCGAGCCGGGAGAACCTGGTTTCCGGCGAGAGCAGCCGGTGCGTGCCGATCACCACGTCGACGGTCCCGTCGGCCATGCCGTGCAGAGTCTCGGCCACCTCGGCGTCGCTCTGGAACCGGGACAGCGGCTTGACCTTGACCGGGAACGGCGCATAGCGCTCGCCGAACGTGGCGGTGTGCTGCTGGACCAGCAGCGTGGTCGGGACGAGCACCGCCACCTGCTTGCCGTCCTGGACGGCCTTGAACGCCGCGCGGACCGCGATCTCGGTCTTGCCGTACCCGACGTCGCCGCAGATCAGCCGGTCCATCGGGACCGGCCGCTCCATGTCCCGCTTGATCTCGTCGATGGCGGCGAGCTGGTCCGGCGTCTCCACGTACGGGAACGCGTCCTCGAGCTCGCGCTGCCAGGGCGTGTCCGGGCCGAACGCGTGCCCGGGGGACGCGGTCCTGGCCGAGTACAGCCGGATCAGCTCGGCCGCGATCTCCCTGACCGCCTTGCGGGCCCGGCCCTTGGTCTTGGCCCAGTCCGCGCCGCCCAGCCGGTGCAGGCTCGGCGCCTCGCCGCCGACGTACCTGGTGACCTCGTCCAGCTGGTCGGTGGGCAGGTACAGCCGGTCCGGCGGCTGCCCGCGCTTGCCCGGCGCGTACTCGATGACCAGGTACTCCCTGGTCGCGCCCTGCACGGTCCGGCTGGTCATCTCCAGGTACCTGCCGACGCCGTGCTGCTCGTGCACGATGTAGTCACCCGGCGTCAGCTGCAGCGGGTCGATGCCGCCGCGGCGCCTGCTCGGCATCCGCTGGCCGTCCCTGGTGCCGGCCCGCTGACCGGCCAGGTCGCTCTCGGACAGCACCGCCAGCCGCACCGACGGCCAGCTGAATCCGTGCTCGAGCATCCCCGTCGTGACATGCGCGATGCCGGGTTCCGGCGGCTCGCTCAGATCACCTGCCCGGGTGCCGAGGCCCTCGCCGCGGAGCAGCTCGGCCAGCCGCTGGGCGGGCCCGTGGCCCTCGGTGACCAAGACGACCCGCCAGCCTTCGGCCAGCCACTGGCTGACATCGGCGAGCACCCGCGAGGTATCGCCGCGGTAGGCTTCCGCCGGGCTTGCTTCGATTTGAAACGAGGCGCGCGTCGGTTGATCGTCCCGGCCGACCGCATCGGGGTCGGCCGGAGAGTCGGCCGTTGGCCCCGTAATACCAATGTTTTCTGACTGGAACGGGGCGATTGTCCACCATGGCAGCGCAAGAGCTGCCGCTGCGGCGCGTACCCGCGTGATCGGCTGGAAGACGGCGGCACCGAGGTCGATCGGAGCCTCTGCCCCCGCGGCCGCGTTCACCCAGGAGGCCTCCAGGAATTCCTGGCTGGTCCGGACCAGGTCCGCTGCCCTGGCCCGGATCCGCTCGGGATCGCAAGCCAGCACGCAGCCGCCGGCCGGGACGTAGTCGAGCAGCAGGTCCATCCGATCGGCCAGCACCGGCGCGAACGCCTCCATGCCCTCCACGGTGATGCCGTCGGCGAGCTTGCCGAGCACCTCGGACAGGCCGGGGTGCTCGGCGGCTCGAGCTCCTTGGCGCGCTCCCGGACGGCCGGGGTCAGCAGCAGCTCCCGGCAGGGCGGCGCCCACAGCCCGTCGGCGGCGGTCTGCAGGCTGCGCTGGTCGGCGACCTTGAAGAACCTGACGTCCTCGACCGTGTCGCCCCAGAACTCGATCCGCACCGGGTGCTCCTCGGTGGGCGGGAAGACATCGAGGATGCCGCCGCGGACGGCCAGCTCGCCGCGTTTCTCCACGAGATCGGTGCGCGCGTAGCCGATGTCGACCAGCCGCACCACGACCTCGTCCAGGTCCGCGTCCTGGCCGGCCTGCAGCCGGACCGGCTCAAGCTCGCCGAGCCCGCCGACGATCGGCTGGAGCAGGCCGCGGACCGGGGTGGTGACGATCGCCAGCGGCCCTGATCTCGGGTCGCCCGAGCTGTCCGGGCGGGCAAGCCTGCGGAGCACGGCGATCCGCTGCCCTGAGGTGTCGGAGCGGGGCGAGAGGCGCTCGTGCGGCAGCGTCTCCCAGGGCGGGAAGTAGGCGGCGCTGGCGGCGGGCAGCAGCGAGTTCAGCGCGGCGGTCAGGTCCTCGGCCTCGCGGGCGGTGGCCGTAACGGCCAGCACGAACCTGGCTGCGGCTGGTCCTGGCCCAGCTGGTCCTGGCCCGGCTGGTCCTGGCCCGGCCGGTAGTGGCCCGGCCAGGCCGGCGAGTGCGGCGGCGAGGACCGGGCGGAGCGCGGGCGGCCCGATCAGGTCGGCGCCCGCGGTAGCGGACAAGGCGGGATGGCTGGCCTCGCCGCCGGCCAGCTCGAGCGCGCGCCGGAGCTGCGGATCATCTGCGATTACTGAGAGAAGGCCGGAGAGACTCATTGCATCCCTGCATAGGCAGCACGAAGCGCCCGTGTCCGGCGGGAGGCGGGTCCCAAGTGGCCCCTCGGAACCGCCGGACGCCGGGACACGGGACCTTTCCAGTGTACGGGCACCGAGGATAACCGGGTGCCCGGCGAAAGGGCATGGCGGCGATGGGCCGCGATTGGCGGGCGACCCTGGCGCGGCATCGAGCACTAATAGCAACCAATGGACTACGATCTGACACGTGGCGATGGTCAGCGGGCCACCGGACAGAGTGGCCCCGGCCGCCGGCGTGACGGCGGCCAGCAACGTGGCTGCCCCCGGCGTGGCCAGCCGCGCACCGGGTCTTGCCGCCCGCGGTCAGATTCCTTTCAGCAGGCGGCTCGCGGCCGGGGCCACCGCCCCATGCAGCTGGCCCCAAGCGGGCCAGTTCACGCTGCTGGCGTGCGGATACGCCGTGGAACGGCCGGGTCAGCCGGTCGCGCTGCTGCAAGCAGGCTGCGCGACCGCGGCGGACGGCATCGACCTCGCGCTGCTCAGGGAAACGGGCTGCCAGCTCAGCACTGACCTGGTGGACACCGGCGACGAGGTCGTCGCCGCGGCGATCGCGTCAAAGTCCCCGCTGGCCGGCTGCATCCTCGGTGACTTGCGGACCGTGCCGCTGCCGCCGCGCTCGTACGACATCGTGCACTGCTCCTTGCTGCTTGACCGGATCCCGCACGCCGAGCTCGTGCTCGGCCGGATGGTGGCGGCGCTCAAGCCGGGCGGCCTGCTGCTGCTGCGCACGCAGGACCGGGACTGCGCCGCCGGATTCATCGATCGCGTGCTTCCGCAGTGGCTCCGGCGGCTCGGCTGGCGGAATCAGCATCCGGGCGAGCCGGGGCCCTATCCGGCGATCTACGAGGAGCTCGTGTCGGCGCGCGGGATCCAGTCCTATGTCCTGCGGCACGGCCTGGTCATCGCCGAGCACGGCAGCCTGAGCGGCCCGGCCGCCGGGCGCCGGGCGGCGGGGCCGCTGGCGGCCCGCACGCTCGTGGCGCGGCTGTCCGGTGGCAGGCTGACAGCCGGCCATGATGAGCTGACCTACGTGATCCGCCGGCCCGAGGACCTATTCGCCCGGGTGCTCTAAGCATTGTCATTCGCAACGTCGTGCGCGGGCCGCCGGGCGAGCAGGAGGACCGCAGGACACGGCAGCCGCCCTGTACCGCGCGGGCGACGCCTTCCGTGTACCCTCGGGTGCCTGGCGGCTCCGGGCGCCGCGCCGGACGGAGGATGAAGTGACTGCTGAGGCGCATGCCGATGCCGATGCCGCAGCTGGCAATGCCGGGCGACCGTCCTGGACACTTGACGACAGCCAGCTGGCAGACCTGGAGCTGCTGCTGTCCGGAGCGTTCGCGCCGCTGACCGGGTTCATGGGCGAGGCGGACGTCGCGTCGGTGGCCGAGCGGGCGATGCTGGCAGACGGCACCCGATGGCCGTTCCCCGTCGTACTCGAGGTGCCGGCGGACGCGATTCCGGCGGACGCCAGCCACGTCATGCTGCATGACCCCGAGGGCACGCCGCTGGCCGCGCTCCGGGTGTCCGGCCGGAGCGTGGTCGCCGCCGGAGCGGCCAACGGGGACCGCGCGATGGTCCGGCTGGCAGGCCAGGTGACCGGGCACCGGGAGCCAGAACACGGGCCGTTCCGGCGGCTGCAGCGCAGCCCGGCCGAGGTCAGGGCCGAGGTCAGCGGCGAGCCCGTGCTCGCCTTCGCCACCCGTGGCCCGCTGAACTGCCGCCAGATCGGGCAGCTGCGGCACCTGGCCGGCCAGCTCAAGGCCAGGATCCTGCTGCTGCCGCTGATCTCAGGGCCTGCCGAGGTGGTGACCAGCCCGGAGGCGCTGATCCGGGCGATGCTCGCCGCGACGGCAAGCCTGCCGCCCAGGACGATGGTCGTGCCCGTCCCGCTGGCGCCCCGCGATGGCGGGCCAGGGCACGAGCTGGCCGCCCGTGCCCTGGTCGCCGCCGCGTACGGCGCGACGCACCTGTTCGGCGACGGCGACGGCGCCGGCGCGCAGGCTGGCCGAGCTGAGCGGGCAGGCGGCTCTGGCGGTGGCTCCGGCGGTGGCTCCGGAACGGAGGCCCCTGCAGACACGGATACCACGGTCATCCCGGTGGTCTCGGCAGGCGACTGGGCTTACGACCCTGGTGCCGACGTGTGGCGGCCGCTCGGTCTGATCGAGCCCGGCATCGAGCGGGCGGAACTCGCGTCCGACGAGCTCGGCGACCTGCTGGACGCGGGCGCCGAGGTGCCGCCGTGGTTCATGCCCCCGGCCATCGCACGGGAACTGCGGCACGCCCGTCCGCCGCGCAGCGAGCGGGGATTCGTACTGTTCCTGACCGGGTTGTCCGGATCAGGCAAGTCCACGATCGCCAGGGATCTCCGCGATGCCCTGGCCGAACGCGGCGACCGCAGGGTATCACTGCTCGACGGCGATCTGGTCCGGCGGCTGCTGTCGGCCGGCCTGACCTTCTCCCGCGCCGACCGGGACCTGAACATCGCCAGGATCGGCTACGTCGCGGCCGAGATCGCCCGGCATGGCGGCATCGCGATCTGCGCGCCGATCGCCCCTTATGCCGCGGCGCGGGCCCGGGTCCGGGAGATGGTCAGCGAGACCGGCGATTTCCTGCTGATCCACGTGGCGACGCCGGTGGAGGTATGCGAGGCACGGGACAGGAAGGGCCTTTACGCCAAGGCGCGAGCCGGAGTTATCGATCACTTCACCGGTGTCTCCGACCCGTACGAGGAGCCTGCCGACGCCGATCTCGTGATCGATACCTCGGCGGTGGGCCGGGCCGAGGCGACGGCTGCCGTGCTCGGGCTGCTCACTTCCGGCGGCTGGCTGTCTGCTGCCGAGCCATAAGGTCTTCGTCTTCCGGCGGCTGGCTGTGTGCCGCCGGGCGCGCAGGGTCAGCAGGGTCAGCAGGGTCAGCAGGGTCAGTCGTCCTCAGCCCTGGCACCCTCGTCAAGCCGGCTGCGGAACTGGCGGAACCGGAAGGCGAGCGCCCCGGACATCGCTTCCCGCTGCCGTGACAACACGACGAAGCTCACGATCCCGCTGATCACCAGGGCAAGACCGATAAGCAGCAGCTTGCGTGCCCCGGCGAGGTAGAGCAGGCCGAGCGCCGCGACGAACAGCAGGATCCGCGCGGACGTGTAAGCAAGCGTGGCACGCATAGCGGCTTCAGCTTAGTCCGAGTCAGCAGGCCCGACGTCACGGACTGCCTGGTTCAGCTCGCGCTGCGGCTTGCTTCAGCGCGGCCGGTTTGGCTAGCGCTGCGCAGCGGCTTGTCTCAGCTTGCGCTGCCGCGGCGGCTTGGTTCAGCCCGCCCCACGGCCGGCTGGTCTGGCTCCCGCAGCCGCAGCGGCCCGAGGACGTCCGCGAGCAGCGCCGGGTCGACGTTCCCGCCGGACAGCACCGCGACTCTTACCTGAGCGGCGGGCAGTTCGCCGGCCCGGAAGAGGCATGCGGCGACAGCCACCGCTCCGCCAGGCTCGGCGACCAGCCGCGCCTCAACGGCCAGCCGGCGCATCGCCTCGCGGATCTCGTCCTCGGAGACCGTCACCACGTCATCCACGTAGCTGAGCATGTGCTGCAGCGGAAGCTTGCCGATCTGCTCGACCCGGAGCGCATCGGCCACGGTGCGCTGGGTCTTCCCGGACGGCCACGCAACCTGCCGCCGCTGGCGGAGCGAGTCACGGGCATCGGCGGCGAGTTCCGGTTCCACGCCGATGATCCTGGCGGCCGGGCTCAGCGCCTTGACTGCCGTGGCAATACCCGAGATCAGGCCCCCGCCGCTAACCGGGCACAGCACCAGATCGGCGTCCGGGCAGTCGGCGGCAATCTCCAGGCCGACGGTGCCCTGTCCCGCTATCACCATGCGGTCGTCGAACGGCGGAATGATCGTGTAGCCATGCCGGGCAACGAGCTCGTCGGTCGCCGCGAGCCTGGCGGAAAGTCCCGGCTCGCAGATCACTACCTCCGCGCCGTATGCGCGCGTTGCCGCGATCTTGACGGCCGGTGCGTTCGCCGGGATCACGACAGCCGCGCGGACCTGGAGCAGCCCGGCCGCGTAGGCGACCGCCTGCGCGTGATTCCCGCTGGAATGGGCAACTACGCCGCGGCGGCGAGCCTCGGCGGACAGGGCGGAGATCGCCGTATAGGCGCCGCGCAGCTTGAATGATCCGGTTGGCTGCAGCGACTCCGGCTTGAGCAGCAGCCGCGGATCGATCATGGGAAAGGGCACTAGCGGCGTCCGCAGCGCTACGCCGTCCAGGCCGGCCGCGGCGGCCCTGATCTCGGCTATCGAAACTAGTTCCGGCACCTGCCCACCCTACGGTCGCCGCCAGCAGCCGGGCCGGGCGGCGTTTGCCCGGCAGCCCGCGGACGGGCCTGATCCATGCTGCCGTAGCCGGCTCCGGCTGCCGCGACGGCGTCCGGGACATCGCCGGCTCCGGCTGCCGCGATGGCGTCCGGATATGTTGCCAGTGCCGTCCCGGTCGTCGCCGGTGCCGTCCCGGGTGCGTCGCCGGTGCCGTCCCGGGACGCATCGCCGGTGCCGTGCCCGGCGCATCGCCGGGACCCGCCCCGGTGCATCGCCGACAACGTCTGGGGCATCGCAGGCGCAGGTCGGTACACGGTTGTGGCCGATGTGATTTTTCCCAGACCAGATTTTACGGAAACTAAGGATAAAACCCATGTTTGTCGCAACACTTAGGACAAGCTGTATCGGTGACCGGGAGGGGCATACCAAATGGACGGCAACAGTGAGCGACTGCTCACTCCGGGAGAGGTCGCTGCGCTCTTCCGGGTAGACCCGAAGACGGTCACCCGTTGGGCGGCATCGGGTCGGATCAGTAGCATCAGGACACCCGGCGGGCACAGGAGATTCCGGGAGTCGGAGGTCCGGGCCTTGCTTGGCGGTGACGCCAGGTCGACTGCCGACGGCCGCGCGGTCTTGTGACCTTATGGGGCCGCCGCGGCACGGCGACGCAAAGGCCCGCCCGCGCGACGACCGCCTCCCTGGCGGGCCGTCTCCCTGGCGGGCCTCTGTTGCGACGCCCGTGCTACCGCGGCCAGCCTGATGGCGGCCTCGCCGGATGACAGCCCCCGCGGTAGTGGCTCGCGCGCGGATGACGGGCCCCGCGGTAGTGGCTCGCGCGCGGATGACAGCCCCGCGATAGTGGCTCGCGCGCGGATGACGGGCCCCGCGTCGGCTCGTGTCGCAGGCAGATGACGGTCTCGCGGCGGCTCATGTCGCGGCAGAGCTCCTCGTAACGGTCGTCTCGCGGGTGGGCGTAGTTCAGGCAGCCGTTTTCCGCGGACTGCCTTGCGAGCGTGCTGCGGCCCGCGCACGTAAGGCTTCCCGGCGGCCGCTGGGGTGACCGCGTCCGCCTGATCGCGGCGACGCGGCTTACCTCAGGCAGGCTCCGCGGCATCGCGCAGACTGACTAGCCGACTCAGCTCAGGCAGGACCTGCCAGAATCAGCGCAGGCTGGTGGCCGGGGTCACTTCCGGGCAGTATCGGGGGCAACACCCGCGGAACCGAAGGCTCAACACCCCGCGGACCGAAAGCTCAACACAGGCGGACCCGGGCTCAGCACCCGAACCGATAGCTGAAACACAGGCCGGCCAGTCAGCCGGACCCGCCGCCATCGCCAGCGCCGTGATCGCGTCCTGGATGGCCGTGGCGCGCCAGGAAATCGAGGAACTCCCGCCGCAGCGGCTCGTCTCCCTCCTGCCACTGGCGGCGTCGTTCCTCGGCCTCTTCCTCGGTCACTGCGTGGGCAGCGAGCCTGGCGTAGTCCACGTCGTCGGGCCCGATCTCGACATACGCATCACTCATCAGCTGCCCGCTGTCGCTCATCGCGGACTCGGGAACCATCAGATTGCCGTTTGGCAGCCGTATCACGAACATCGCCACTCACCCTAGATGCCGTAACGCACATTGAAGTAAAGCATTACGTTCAGTGCTGCCCTAGTGTCGCCTCCGAGCATGTCCACGAGGGCAGGCCGCTGCCTCGATGCGATTGCCGCGAACGCGTCAGCGAAGAACTCCCGGCGGCCCAGGATTCCACGCTGCTGATGGAAGTCGCTGACCACATGGGGCATGCACTGCTCATAGAGCGCGCGGAACTCGGCAGAGTCCGACTGCCACTCCCCATCCGATCCGTCGATGTCGTCAAGGGCATGCCCGATCTCGTGACACATGACGTCCGGGCTCGGCGATGGCCGTGAGCCGACGATGATCTTGCGGTCGCCGTAGGCCCCGGCACATGCATCCCAGGTAGCCCGGCCTGAAGGCAACGGTACGCCGCTCAGCCTGGACATGTCGTCAAGATCGGGAACACCGCCGGTGCCCACGTAAATCGCATCGAGGCCGGCCGCCAGCTTTTCCTTGATCAGCTGCGGCAGTTCCGCGAGGCGGTCAATGGCGCGGACAACCTCAGGCGGAGGCACCGCATCCTCAGCCCATTCGCGGCAGACCACTTCTTCGAGCCGCCCGCAGTGGCGCCTGCCCGCGGCTGTCCGGTTGGACTGCGCAACCTCGTACCATGGCCGCCCGGCCGCGGCTTCCCGGGCTTCCCTGGCGGCCTTCCGCTGCTGTGCCACCGGGATCGCCTTGGCCTCGGTGGCCGGCTGCGAGCGGACAGCGGCCCTCGCCACCCCCCACCGGCGCGGCGCGGCCCGTCCCGCTGGCCGGCCCTCGCGGACCTTGCCCGCCACCGGACCGGCCGGATCACCGGCCCGCCCGCCAGGATCCGGGACGGCACGGGCCGGGCCGACCCTGCGATGGCTCCCGGGCGCGTGGCTGGGAGGCCCAGCTGATCTGGGCGACCCGGCGGGCCCACGGGATCCGGCAGGACCAGGCACCACAGCAGGCCGAGAGGACCCGTCAGCCGCGGGCGGCCCGGCTGGCCCGGCGGTCTCAGGCGGCCCGGCCAGCCCGGCCAGCCCGGTCAGCCCGGTCAGCCCGGGCGGCCCTGTCAGCCCGGGCGGCCCTGTCAGCCCGGGCGGCCCGGCGGTCTCGGGCGGCCCGGCGGTCTCGGGCGGCCCAGCGGTCCCTGGCGGCGCGTCCGTCGTCCCGGCGGGTCCCGGCGATCCGGCTGCCCTGGGCCCGGCTGACCCATGCGGCCCGTTGGTCCCAGCTGACCTGACAGGCTCACGCGGTCCGGCATACCCGCGCGCGCCGACACGCCCGGCCGCTGGGCTGGTCCGCGCGTGCGCGCGGGAGCGGCCGGGCAGGCGCCGACGGTAGGCACGGCGGAGCCGATCGAATAACCGCAGCCGCATGTCCTGCTCCCTGCATCGCGTCAGGCCGACAGGCTATGCCGGATCAGCTCAATCGTCATCTTCCGTTACCGAACGTAAGGTATTACGGGCAGTGCGGACAGGCCAGGATGACTAGTCCAGTTTACCGACGAGTGGCCCACGGCAGAGGCTAGGCTGCGGCCATGTTGCCACTTGGCGTGCTATTTGTCCTGTTGGCGGTGGGCGTCTGGGCATACTGCTTGATCGATGCCATCATGACGCCACCAGAGCAGCTTCGCAGCCTCACCACCATGAGCTGGGCGCTTTTGATCACCGTGCTGCCGGTCATTGGCGCGATCGCGTGGCTACTAGCCGGGCGGCGCGACCGCCGCTGGCGCACGCCGATGATGCCGCAACATCTGGCGGGCATGCCCCGGCTCGGACCGCAGGAGGCAATTCAGGCGGCATCCGGCCGGGCGGGCTATGGAGCCTGGCGCTGACGGGCAGCAGGCCGAATCGTGGGACTGCCCGGCGGCCGGCCGGCCGGGGCCGATCGGCCCCGACGACGATCCGGACTTCCTGCGCGAGCTCGAGCGGCGGTTCCGTGATGAGCGCGATCCCGGCAGCGATCCCTGAGCCCGGCACGATCCCCGGGCCAGGCACGATCCCGGGCCAGGCAGATCCCCGGGCCAGGCACGATCCCCGGGCCAGGCACGATCCCGGGCCCAGGCGACGATCCCCGGGCCAGGCACGATCCCGCCAGGCCGATCGGCGCGGTCCCCGGGCCAGACGCGATCCCCGGGCCAGGCCTGACCCCCCGAGCCCCGGGAGGTAGCTGAACTCCGGGAGGTCGCTGAGCTCCGGGAGGTCGCTGAGCCCCGGAGGTCGCTGAGCCCCCGGGCGGCCGCTGAGCCGTGGGCGATCCCTGAGCCCCCGGGCGGTCGCAGAGCCCATCGGGCCGTCGCAGAGCCCATCGGGCCGTCGCAGAGCCCGGGCGATCCCTGAGCCCCGGCGCGAGGCGTGGGCCCCGGCGCGAGGCGTGGGCCACTCGCGAAGCCAGCGCACCCGCAGCGACATTGTCCGATTCATACTGATTTGGTCACGATTGGCGCCAGCTGGCAACCCTATGAAAGTGACATCCACGGGGTTAGGTGCCGATGAAAGTCACATTCATAGGGTTGCATCCAGGCCGTGCCGGGCTGGTGCGGTGGCGGGACTGCGAGCGGGCCGGTGCGGTGGCGGGACTGCGGGCGGGGCCAGCTCATCGCGGGTATCGGTCCGCCCGAGCCGTTGCGGTGGCGGCCCGCTGGACGGGCGCAGGTCCGCCCGGGGCCGGTGCCGGTCAGCCCATGCCTGCGTAGGAGTGCAGGCCGGTCACCCAGAGGTTGATCCCGATCAGGTTGAACATCAGGCAGGCGAACCCGACTAGCTGGATGTAGGCGGCCCGGCGGCCGCGCCAGCCTGCCGTCGCGCGGGCGTGCAGGAAGCACGCGTAAACGACCCAGGTGATGAACGACCACGTCTCCTTCGGGTCCCAGCCCCAGTACCGGCCCCATGCGTGGTCCGCCCAGATGGCGCCAGCCATGATGCCGAAGGTCCAGACCGGGAAGGCGAACAGGATCGCCCGGTAGGCCAGCCGGTCGAGGATCAATGGCCGGGGCAGGTGCATCATGATCCCCGCTGCCTTTGACGGCTGGCCGGCCGCCACGCGGCGCTCGTGCCGGTCGGCGGCCAGGTACATCGTGGTCGTGACCGCGCCGACGATGAAGAGGCCGGAGGCGACGATCATGGCCGTGACGTGGATGGCGATCCAGTACGACTGCAGGGCGGGCACGAGAGCGCCGGCTGGCGTGTAGATCACCGTGACGGCCACGCCGAGCGCGAAGACCACCGGGATCAATACGAACAGCCCGATGTAGTAGGCCTTATACCGGATCACTGCGGCGACGAACGCGATGACCGCCATGCAGGTGATGGCCGTGATGAACTCGTACATGTTGCCCCACGGCACCCGGTCTTCTGAGATGCCGCGGAGCAAGATCCCGGTTATGTGAGTGATCAGCCCGGCAATCGTCAGGGTGAGCGCCAGGCGTACCCACCATCCCGGCCGTGCCGTGGAAGTCCCGGCCAGCGGCATGCCGGGGCGGCCCGGGCCGGTGCCCGTTCCTGAGCCGTCCGGCAGACGCCCGGTACGCCGGGGCCTGGAGCCGGGCCGGCGGCCGCCTGACCCGCGACCGCCTGACCCGCCACCGCCTGCCCTGCCACCGCCTGACCCTGCCAGCCGCCCTGACGCCGCCGCACCGCCTGGCCTGCCACCGCCTGACCCGCCGGGCCGGCGACCGCCCCGACGCCGACAAGTTCTGGCGCGGAGACGGTGCCTGCCGCCATGATGCGCTGCCGACCGAAGGCGAAGTCGCACGCGTAGGCGAGCATCGCGAGCGCGTAGACGACGATGGTGAACAGCAAGAGGTGCTCGCTGAGCTGGGCAAGTCCAATGTTCACGTGCATCGGTGCCTCACTCCCCCTCGGCGTTGCCGAGGGATGGTTCGGGGTCATTGCCGGCCGGCGGGCGGCCATTACCGGGCAGGTCGTCTTCGTCGTAAGCGGCCGCGCCGCGGTCGTAGGCATCCGGATCGCCGAGGTAGCCAGCAGCTTCGGGACCGGTCGCGGGCGGCTGCCCGGCTGAGCCTACGGCGCCCACGTCCGCGCCGGCCGCCCGGCCAGCACCCGCAGCGGCGCCGCCCGCGGATGTAGCGCCCGCGCCTGCATCCGCAGCGGCACCGCCGGCGCCCACTCCCACGACGGCCGCCGTGCCAGCACCCTCGGCGGCGTCGCCGGCGCCGCTCCGGGGCCGGCGGCCGCGGGCCCGGCTGGTGGGCCAGACGGCCCGGCGGCGAGCCAGCGACCGGCCTGGGAGTTCCTGAGTTCCTCGGCCACCTCGGCGAACTCGGTCTCGAATCCGCCCGCCGCGTCGGAGCGGGCCAGCCCGCCGACAGCCACCACGGTGCCGCCGTCCGGGCCGGCGCTGGCCCGGACGAACACCCGTCGTCGGCGGATGGCAAACGACAGCAGCAGTCCCGCGATCGCGGTGATCCCGGAGATCAGCGCGGGCAGCTGGCCGGGATCGTAGGTGATCGCCAGGCTCGCCCACTGCCGGTATCCGGTGAAGGTGAGCGTCCCGGCATTACCGGGCAGCTTCATCGACTGGCCGGGCGCCAGCGGGCGCGGCGCGATCGGCAGCCGCCGCAGGTGGGTCGTGTCCAGCGTGAACACCGACTGCGACCCGCCGCTGTCGAGGCCGAGGTTGCCGGCGTAGGAGACCAGGCTCACCCGCGGCGCGAGCGCCGCCGGGAAGGCCGACTGCAGGCGGCCATTGAGATCGACAGCAGTAGGCAGGAAGACGCCGGCGAACCCGAGCTGGTCCGGATCGGCGTCCGGAACCTTGATCACGCCCTCGGAGGTGAGCCCGGCCTGCTCGACCGGGATGAAGGGCACCGGGCTATCGAAGACCACCCGGCCAGCCCCGTCGGTGACCCGGAAGACCGGGGCATAGCCGTGGCCGACGAGGAACACCTGCACGCCGTCGACGTTGAGCGGGTGGTTGACCCGGATGACGTCGCTGCGCGTAGCGGCGCCGGGCCGGTCGGAGTAGCTGATGGCGGCGTTGAACGAGGACGGCTGGCCGCGGAGGTTGCCCGAGCTGACGTACTTCGCCGTGAAGTTGTCCAGCGTCAGCGAGAAGGGCTGCAGGTCCGACGGCGACACCAGGCGCCCTGGCCGGAACTGATCCAGGTCGGTCACGGTGTTCGAGAACGTCTGCCCGGAGATGAGCAGCCGGTCGGCCTTGTAGCCGAAGATCCCGCCGATGCCGACGGAGCCGAGCAGCGCGAGCAGCGCGATGTGGAAGAGGAGGTTGCCGACCTCCCGCAGGTAGCCCTTCTCGGCGGCCACCCAGCCGTCCGCGGTGCGCAGCCGGAATCGCTTGCCGGACAGCAGCCCGGCGGCCGCGTCCAGCGCCTCGGCCGGGGCGAGGGCTGTCTGGTAAGCTGGTGGCCATCGGCAGCCGGGCGAGGTTGCGCGGCGCGCGCGGCGGCAGCTGCCGGGCTGAGCCGACCAGCCGGAAGGTCCGCGGCAGCACGCAGCCGGCCAGCGAAAGGAAGAGCAGCAGGTAGATCGCCGCGAACCAGGGCGCGGCGAACACGCTGAACAGGGACAGCCTGGCCAGGATGGGCGCCAGGGTGGGATGCGCGGCGTAGTACTGCGACACCGCCGCCGGGTCGATGCCCTCCTGCGGGATCACCGATCCGGGCACGCTGGCCACCGCGAGCAGGAAGAGCAGCACAAGCGCGGTCCGCATCGAGGTGAGCTGCCGCCACGTCCAGCGCAGCCAGCCCGCGGCGGTCCGGCTTACGCGGGGCGGGGAACCGGCGTCCGCCGGGGAACCGGCGGCTGGCCGGGCACCGGCGGCTGGCGAGGAAGCCGCGGCGGCGAAGAACCGGGGAGAACCGGAAGAACCGGCGGCGCCGCCGCCGGCAGCGTCGCCAGAATCCGCGCCCTGCGAGCCGGAACCGGGCGGTACGCGCAGCTCTGTCACCGGATCACCGTCCATGGCCGCACCGTCATGCGGTGCCCGCAGACACCTTGGCGATCAGGCGGCCAAGCCCGGAGTAGGTCACCTGGCCGACGATCCGCGCGGCTACCCGCCCGGTACGGCCGATCACCAGCGTGGTGGGGATCCCGGCCGGCGGAACCGTGCTCTGGAAGGCGAGCGCGATCTTGTCGCCAGGGTCGTTGAAGCTCGGGTAGCTGATCCGGAACGTCCGCTCGAAAGCTTCGGCGGCGGCCGGGCTGTCCCTGAGGTCAACCCCGAGGAACCGGACGCCGCGAGACTGGAAATGCCTGGCCAGGGCGGCAAGCGCGGGCGCTTCCTGGCGGCAAGCGCCGCACCAGGAGCCCCAGAAGTTCAGCACTACGACATCGCCGTGGTAGCCGGCCAGGGCGAGCTTCCTGCCGGTCAGCGTCGTGCCCCTGATATCCGGCGAGACCGGGCCGGACCCGTACACCGTCGTGTCATAGCTGCCAGCGACGAAGCTCTTGCCGTTGCTGGCCGCGGTGCTCTGCCCGATCGCGCCGCCGGCGCAGCCGGAGACGGCGAGCGCGGTCACCGCGGCGAGCGCGGCTCCGGCGGCCAGGCCGCCCGGCCGGCGTACCTGGCACCCGGGGCGAGCGCGAGCCGCAGGACGCGAAGGACGCGAAGAACGCGGCGGGCGGGACACTGAGTGATCTCCTACAGGCAGTAGTATCGGGCCCTATTGTGCCGGACTGGCGGCGGGCGGCGGGCACCGGGGGCCGGCGTTCTGGCACTGCGGCGGGCTTTACCCGGCGGCTTGAGCTGCCGCCAGCCTAGGCCGGCCAGGCCCGGGCCGCCGGAAGTCGGCGCAGTTCAAGCGCTGGCCTGCGGCGGACGACGACGGCGGACGACCACGGCGGACAACCACGGCCGACGACCACGGACGACGACCACGGACCGACGACCACGGACGACGACCACGGCGGACAACCACGGACGACGACAGCCGACGACGACGGCGGCGGCCCCTTCGCGGTCAGGCTCCGGCGGCCCGGCCGCGGCCCGGCCCGGCAGGCTCGGCATAGCTGACGCCGGTCACCTGCCCGCCGGAGTAGGTAATGCTGGTCACGCTGGCCAGCGCGCACTCCCGCTTGCCCGGGTGGTGCCAGAGCCTGCGGCCCTCGGCCTCCCGCCGGGTTACCCAGATCGGCAGCTGGTGGCTGACGCAGACGGCCTCGTGGCCTTCCGCGGCGCGGGCCGCATCGCCGACGGCACCGAGCATCCTGGCCACGACGGCCCGGTACGGCTCGCCCCACGAGGGGCGCAGCGGGTTCACCAGGTAACGCCAGTGCCTGGGCTGGCGCAGCGCGCCGTCACCGACGCCGAAGATCATGCCCTCGAAGTGATTCCACGGCTCGATCAGCCGGTCGTCGATCACCGGCGTCAGCCCGAACTCCGCCGCGATCGGCTCGGCCGTCTCCCTGCGCCCGCTCAAGCGGCGAGGACATCAGCACGGTCACGTCCCGGCCGGCCAGGTAGTCGGCGGCGGACTTGGCCATCAGCCTGCCGTCCTCGGACAGGTGGAACCCGGGCAGCCGCCCGTACAGCACGCCGCGCGGGTTGGCGACCTCGCCATGGCGCACCAGGTGCACGATCGTGCGGCCAGCCGGCGTGCGGGTATCGGTCATAGCGAGCACAGCCTACCGGGGAGTTCCCGTTTCACATGTGCAGTGAACTGCCGGGCGCGGGCGTCCGCTCTGGCGCCCTGGCCAGCCGTCGCAGGCCGGCTAGCCTGGTGCCAGCATGTGGTTGCGCCTAGGGTTCCGCGCGTTGCCCGCCCCCGCAGACCACAATCAGGGCAGCGCGGGCTGGACCGAGCGGCGCCAGGAGCCTGCCAGCGGCTGAGCGCGGCCTGGCGGCAGGTGAACACCTCACGGGACAGAAACCTCGAGGGCTCTGCTAGCCGTGCCCGCAGCGGGCCAGAACCGGCAGGAGCCGCCGCGTGAGTCCCACCGCCATCACCTTGATCCTCGTCGCCGCCGTCGCGCATGCCAGCTGGAACCTGTTCAGCAAGCAGGCGTCGGTGGCTGGCGCGGTCTCCTTCATCTGGCTGATGTCGGTGGCCGCGGCCGCGCTCTACGCGCCTGCGGTCGCGGCGGCCGTGATCATCGAGCAGCCACGGCTGACCGGGCTCAGCTGGGTGTTCCTGGCCGGAACGGGCGTGCTGCAGGCGGGCTATTTCCTGTTCCTGCAGAACGGCTACCGGCTCGGCGACCTCTCGCTCGTCTATCCGATCGGGCGGGGCACCGGCGCACTGCTCGCCGCGCTGGCCGGCATACTGATCTTCGGCGAGCGGCCGGGCCCGGTCGGGATCGCCGGAATCGCCTGCATCGTGGCTGGCATCGTCGTGATCGGCATGCCGGCCCGGACCCGCCGCGCGGCGCCGGCTGCCGCCAGCCGCCAGCCGCACACCCCCTCCGCGGTCACCGCGACGGTGTTCGCCCTGATCACCGGGTTGTTCATCGCCTCTTACACGCTGTGGGACAAGTACGCGGTGGGCACGCTGCGGACGTTGCCGCTGCTGCAGGGATACGCGGCGTTCCCGATCATGGCGCTGGTGTTCACCCCGCAGGTGCACCGGGCGAGGGACCGGACCGCCCGCGTGTGGCATGCCTACCGCCGGCAGATCCTCGGCGCGGCCGCGCTCGGGCCGCTGGCCTACATCCTGGTGCTGGTCGCGCTGAGCTTCACCGCCGTCAGCGCGGTCGCGCCAGCCCGCGAGGTCAGTGTCTTGTTCGGGGTGCTGCTCGGCCGCAGGCTGCTCGGCGAGGGCGGCCTGGCGCGCCGCCTGATCGCCGCGGCGGCCATCGTGACCGGCATCGTGGCGATCGCCGTCGGCTAGCCCTGTCCCCGGCCGCGCAGCTAGCCGAGCGCGGCGGCCGCGGCGCGGGCCGCGGCGGGCAGCGCGGCCGCCACCCGGCTGACCGCCGCGTCGTCGTGCGCAGCGGAAAGGAACCATGCCTCGTACGGCGATGGCGGCAGGTAGACGCCGTGGTCGAGCATGGCGTGGAAGAACGCGGCGTAGCCACGCGCCGACTGGCCGCGGGCCTCGCCGAAATCGCGCACCGGGGTGTCCAGCCCGAGGAACACGGAAAACAGGCTGCCGGCCTCCTGCAGCCGGAACGGCACGCCCTCGGCGGCGAGCGCGTCGGCCGCGAGCTTCGCCACCGCGGCGGCGGCCTGGTCCACCCGCCCGTACACCTCATCCGTGCAGGCCCGCAGCGTGGCCAGCCCGGCCGCGGTGGCCAGCGGATTGCCGGACAGGGTGCCCGCCTGGTACACCGGCCCGGCCGGCGCCATCCGGTCCATGATCTCGGCCCGGCCGCCGAACGCCGCGGCGGGCAGCCCGCCGCCCATCACCTTGCCGAAGGTCATCAGGTCCGCCGCCACGCCCTCGCGGCCGTACCAGCCGGACCGGGTGACCCGGAAGCCGGTCAGCACCTCGTCCATGATCAGCAACGCCTCGTACTCGCCGCACAGCGCCGCGAGCAGGTCGTTGAAGCCGGCCGCGGGCGGCACCACGCCCATGTTGGCCGGGCACGCCTCGGTGATCACGCAGGCGATCTGCTCGCCGTACTCGGCGAACGCCTGCCGGACGGCCTCGGGGTCGTTGTAGGGCAGCACGATGGTGTCAGCGGCCACCGCGCCGGTTACCCCGGGCGAGTCGGGCAGCCCGAACGTGGCCACCCCGGATCCGGCCGCGGCCAGCAGCGCGTCCACGTGCCCGTGGTAGCAGCCGGCGAACTTGACCACGAGCCGCCGGCCGGTGAATCCGCGGGCCAGCCGCAGCGCCGACATGGTGGCCTCGGTGCCCGAGCTGACCAGCCGGACCTTCTGCACCGGCGCGCGGGCGACCAGTTCCTCGGCCAGCTCGACTTCGCCAGGCGTCACCGTGCCGAACGAGGTTCCGCCGGCCAGCGCTTCCCGCACCGCGCCGGTGACCGCCGGATGCGCGTGCCCGAGGATCATCGGCCCCCACGAGCAGACCAGGTCGACATACTCCCGGCCGTCCACATCGGTCAGGTAGGCGCCGCGGCCGGAGGCCATGAACACCGGGACGCCGCCGACCGCCCCGAACGCGCGCACCGGCGAGTTGACACCGCCGGGCGACACGGCGCAGGCCCGGGCGAACAGGTCGCCGGACCGCTGTGATCCGCTCATCCGGCGGCTCCCTCGCAGGCATCGGCCAGGATCTCGAGCAGCCGGAGCCCGTCCGGCAGCTGATGGTCAGCCGGGCCGCGCAGCCACAGCGCGGTGACTGACCCGCCGCACCGCGATGGCGGGGCAAGCACGTAGCTGTTCCTGCAGTGCCAGCGCAGGCTCGTTACCTCGGTCACCGTCTCCGGCTCGCAGTCCAGGTGGCAGGACCACCATTCGTGCTCATCGGCCGGGGCGCCGCGGGTCCGGACGAAAAAAAGCGCCCGGTCCGCCGCGCTCAGCGCGACCGGGCCCGGGCGCACGCCCGCCTCCGCCATCAGCCGGAGGGCCGCGGTCCCTACCGCCGCCGGGACGTCGAGCACGTCGAACACCCGGCCGGTCGGCAGGATGATGTTCGCCTCCGGCCTGGCCAGCCAGCAGTTCCACACCGTGGCCGGATCGGTCGTCGCCTCCACCTGCCAGGCGGGCGACATCGGATGCGCGCCGGGCGCCGGGCAGCCCATCCGGTCACATGAGCAGCCGCGCCTGGCATCCGCGCCGCGGTGCGGCCGGCCGGGCGGATGCGCGCCGACGCAGACCGGCCAGCCCATGGCGGCGTAGCCGGCGGCAGCGGCCGCCATCCGCTCCCCGGCCCGGCGGCGGCCCCGGCGCAGCATGGTCTCAGCCATCAGATTCCCACTCCCGCCCGGTTCGCGTCCGCATCGCGCCGATCATGGCTGGCAGCCACAGAACTGCCAGTCCGCACCCGCCCGCTGTCACTGCCACCATGATTAACGGGAACCCCCGGGTGAGCGTTGCATTCTGCTAGCTGCATCCGGGGTCAGGCCAGGCGCCGGGCGGCCTCGGTCGCCCAGTAGCTGAGGATGATGCTCGCCCCGGCCCGGCGGATCGCGGTCAGCGTCTCCATGATTACCCGGTCCCGGTCCAGCCAGCCCTGCGCCGCCGCCGCCTCCACCATCGAGTACTCGCCGCTGACCTGGTACGCGGCGACCGGGAGGTGCACGGCCGCGGCGACCTGGCTGATGATGTCCAGGTAGGCGAGTGCCGGTTTCACCATCACGATGTCGGCGCCCTCGTCGACGTCGAGCAGGACCTCGCGCAGCGCTTCCCCGGCGTCCCCGTGCGCCTGCTGATAGGAGGCCCGGTCGCCGAACTGCGGGGCGCACTCGGCCGCCTCGCGGAATGGCCCGTAAAAGGCCGACGCGTACTTGGCCGAATAGGCGCAGATCGCGACGTCGGCGAAGGCGGCTCCGTCCAGCGCGGCCCTGATCGCGGCCACCTGGCCGTCCATCATCCCGCTGGGCGCGACCATGGCCGCGCCGGCCGCGGCCTGCGCCACCGCGATCGACGCGTACCGCTCCAGGGTCGCGTCGTTGTCGACCTCGCCGGCCGGCGTCAGCATCCCGCAGTGACCGTGGTCGGTGTACTCGTCCAGGCACAGGTCGGCCATCAGCACTGCGGCGTCGCCGACCTCGGCGGCCAGGTCGGCGAGTGCCAGCTGGACGATCCCGGCCGGATCGTCGGCAGCCGACCCGCGGGCGTCCTTGGCCGCCGGGATGCCGAACAGGATCAGCCCGCCGACCCCGGCGTCCGCCGCCTCGGCCGCTGCCTTGCGCAGGCTGTCCCTGGTGTGCTGGACCACGCCGGGCATCGAGGTGACCGGCTGCGGCTCGCTGATCCCCTCCTTCACGAACAACGGCAGTACCAGGTCGGCCGGCCGCAGGCTGACTGGCGCCACCAGGCGGCGGATCGCCGCGGTGCGGCGGAGCCTGCGCGGGCGGGCTACGGGATACCCGGCGCTCATCGGCTGCTCCTCCCTCGTTCCTGATCTGCCCCGGTCACCGGACTCCGGTCACCGGGTTCCTGGCCGCCCGGCGAAGGCCGCCGGACCCAGGTCACCGGACCCAGGTCACCGGACCCGGCGGCGGGCTCCCCGGCGGCGCTCGCTTGGCTTGCGGACGATCTCGCCGGCCGCCACTGCGGTCTCCCGCAGCCCGGCGCCGTACTCCGCCAGCGCGTCGACCAGCGCGGTGACCGACGGCTTGGGCGCCATCACGTCGACCCGGAGACCGAACTCGGCGGCGGTCTTCGCGGTCTGCGGACCGATCACCGCGATCACGGTGACCGCATGCGGCTTTCCGGCGATCCCGATCAGGTTGCGCACGGTGGATGACGAGGTGAACAGCACGGCGTCGAAGCCGCCGCCCTTGATCGCCTCGCGGATCGGCGCGGGCGGCGGCGCCGCCCGGACGGTCCGGTAAGCGGTGACGTCCTCGGCTTCCCAGCCGAGGTCGGTGAGCCTGGCCAGCAGGTTCTCGGTGGCGATGTCAGCCCGGGGCAGCAGCACGCGGTTGATCGGATCCAGCACGTCGTCGTAGGCCGGCCACACGTTGGCCAGCCCCTCGCCGGACTGCTCGCCGTCCGGGACCAGGTCAGGCATGATGCCGAAGTCGCGCAGCGCCGCCGCCGTCTGCTCGCCGACCGCGGCGACCTTGACGCCGGCGAACGCGCGGGCGTCCAGGCCGTACTCCTCGAACTTCTCCCGCACCGCGCGGACCGCGTTGACCGAGGTGAAGGCGATCCACTGGTACCGGCCGGTGACCAGGCCCTTCACCGCGCGCTCCATCTGCTGCGGCGTTCTCGGCGGCTCCACGGCGATGGTCGGCACCTGCTCAGGCACCGCGCCGTGCGCGCGCAGCCGGTCGGACACCGCCTCAGCCTGTTCCTTCGTCCGCGGCACCAGGACCCGCCAGCCGAACAGCGGCTTGGTCTCGAACCAGGAAAGCGCGTGCTGCGCGGCGATGGTCTCGCCGACCACGGCGATGGCCGGGCCGTCGGCGGTCAGCAGGCTGATCCCGGCCGCCTTCAGCTCGGCGGACATCGAGCCGAGCGTGCCGACCACGGTCTGCTGCTCGGTGGTGGTGCCGTTCCAGGTGATGGCGAACGGGGTGGTCTCCTTCCAGCCCGCCGCAGTCAGCATCTTGGCCAGATCGGCCAGGCCCGTCTCGGCGCCCAGGATCACCAGGCTGCCCGGGCTGCCCGGCGGCCGCGAGGCGGCTCACCTCGGCGGCGTGCACGATCCGCACGTCGCCGCTGCCCTCGGAGGTCAGCGGGATGCCGGCGTAGGCCGGGACGGCGGTCGCGGCCGGCACGCCGGGGACGATCTCGACCGGCACCCGCGCCTTGACGCAGGCAGCGGCGTCGGTGGCGGCATGGCAGAACAGCAGCGGATCGCCGCTGTACAGCCGGATCACGAGCTGGCCGGCCTTGGCCGCCTTCGCCAGCAGCCGCGGGTCCTCGTTGAAAGCGGCGGAATCGGCCACCGTGGCGTCGGCCGCCAGCAGGTGCCTGACCCGCCCGGCCAGCTCGGGGCTCGCGACCACCAGGTCGGCCTGGCCGAGCAGGGCTGCGGCGCGCAGCGTCAGCAGGCCCTCGTCACCCGGGCCAGCGCCGACGAACGCGACCCGGCCCGCGGACGCCTTCGGCGCCGCGCTTTCTGCTGGCTTGCCTGTCACCGATCTGGGGTTCACCTGTCATCGTCCCCGCTGCTGATGTGCCCATCGGGCACGGCCATGTACCGTCCTGCGCCGCGGCGCAGCAATTCGGCGGCGACCTCACGGCCGAGGCTGACTGCCTCCGCCGCCGGGCCGCCGGCGCTTGCCCGCAGCACCGTCCCCCCGCTGGCTGCGACGATTACAGCGTGCAGCTGCAATGTCTGTGTTCCGGCAGCATACGCGCCGATCGGCGCGCTGCAGCCAGCCTGCAGCGCGCCGAGCACGCTGCGTTCCGCGGTGGTCGCCGCGTTGCTCGCCGGATCGTCCGCGCAGGCCAGCAGGCTGGCTAGGGCCGGGCGGCCCGCGCTGCATTCCACTGCGAGCGCGCCCTGCCCGGCGGCCGGGAGCATCTCCTCCGGCTCGAAGACCTGGCTGACCGCGTCAAGCCGGCCGATCCTGGCCAGGCCCGCGTAGGCGAGCACGACCGCGTCGACTTCGCCGGACTTCACCCGGGACAGCCGGGTACCCGCGTTCCCCCGCACCGGGACTGGCCGCAGGTCCGGCCGGAGCAGCAGCAGCTGCGCGGCGCGGCGCGGCGAGCCGGTGCCGATCCGCGCGTTCGGCGGCAGGTCGGCGAGCTTGGCCCCGTCCCGCGCGGCGAGCGCGTCCCGCGGGTCATCCCGCTGGGTCACCGCGGCCAGCGTGATTCCGGCGACAGGGCGGCCGGCAGGTCCTTCAGCGAGTGCACGGCCAGGTCGATGTCACCGTGCAGCAGGCAGGCGCGCAGGCCGCTGACGAACACCCCGGTGCCGCCGATCTGGGCCAGCTCTGCCCGGCTGACGTCGCCGAACGTGGTGATCCCGACGAGCTCGACCGGGCACCCTGTCCGCTCGGTGATCAGGTCGGCGACCCGCTGGGACTGGATCATCGCCATCGGGCTCTTCCGGGTGCCGAGCCGTAGCGGCGCGCTGGTCACGGCGCCTCCAGGTCGTCTGGCGGGCTGTCCGGCTGGTCGTCCGGCTGGCTGTCCGGCCAGGGCAGCAGCCCGGGGTCGGCGCGGGCCACGGCCAGCACTGCCTCCGGGTCGAGGTCGAAAAGCACCCGCAGGGCGGCCTCGTAGGAGTCGGCTCCTGGCGAGCCGGCCAGCTCCTTGACCCGGACCGTGGGCGCGTGCAGCAGCTTGTCAGCCACCCGGCGCATCGACTGGGCGATCTCGCCATGCGAACGGGCGTCCAGGCGGTCGAGGCGGCCGGCCAGCCGGGCGAGCTCGGCCTCCACGACGCCGGCGGCCTTGGCCCGCAGCGCCACCACGGTCGGCGCTACCCTGGCCGCCCGGTCCGCCGACGCCTGCGCGGCGAACTCTTCCGCCACGATCCGCCACACCTCGGCGATGTGCTCGTCGCTTCCTGCCCCGGCCGGGATCCCGGCCGACCCGGCGTTCCGCAGTTCTTCCAGGCCAAGCACGCGCACGCCGGGCAGCAGGGCCGCCTCGGAGTCGACGTCCCGCGGCAGCGCCAGGTCGAGCAGCACGAGCGGCCGCCCGGCCGGCCTGATGCCGAGCGCGGCCCGGACGGTCTCCGCGGAGATCACGAAGCCGGGCGCGCCGGTGCAGGACACGACCAGGTCAGCAAGCGCGATCTCGGCGGGCAGCCGGGATAGCTCGGCGGCGGCCCCGTGGACGGTCGCGGCAAGCCGCCGGGCATGTTCGTGGCTGCGGTTGGCGACGATGATCCGTGCCGCGCCCAGCCGCGCCGCTGTCGCGACCGCGAGCGAGCTCATCGAACCGGCCCCGACGACGAGCACGCTCAGCTCGGCCAGCGGGCCCTGGTCAGCCGGCGGGTCCGGCGCGGCCGCGAGTTCCGCGGCGATGCCGGGCGAGCCGGCCGCACGCGCGTCCCGCAGGCAGCTGGCGGCCATGGTCAGCCCGACGCTGACCAGGCTCGGCCCGGCGCCGTCGATGCCGGTCTCCGCGTGCGCCCGCTTGCCGGCCCGCAGCGCATGGGCGCCGAGGTCGGAGAGCGCGCGGCCGAGGGTGCCCTGGTCCCTGGCGGCCCGCAGCGCCTGGCGCACCTGGCCGAGTATCTGGCTCTCGCCGACGACCATCGAGTCGAGCCCGCAGGCAACCGCCAGCAGGTGCTGCACGGCGCGGTCCTCGTAGTGCACGTACAGGTGCGGGGTGAGCTCGGCCAGCGGAATGCCCGAATGCCTGGCCAGCAGCTCGCAGATGGCCGCGACGCCGCCGTGGAACTTGTCCACGTCGGCATAGATCTCGGCCCGGTTACAGGTGCTGATCACGAAGACGCCGGCCACATTGTCCGCGTGCGAGACGTCGCGCAGCAGCTTGCCGAGCGCATCCCCGGTCAGCACGGTCCGCTCGAGCGTGCCAAGCGATGCGCTCTTGTGGCTGAGCCCCACCACGAGCACGCTCATCTCGCTATCGCCTGCGCTTCCGGCTCGGTGTCGTCGTCCATGGCCGCTGCCATGCCCGCGGCGCGGACGGACCCGAGTCCGCCCAGCCGCCGGGACTGATGCGCTCCCCAGCCGCGCTCAGCGTCGGTCACCCGGACAACGGCGCGTCGCTGCGCGTGGAACGCGAGAATCTGCAACTCGATCGACAGGTCGACCTTACGCACATCGACCCCGGAAGGCACGCTTAGCACGACCGGCGCGAAATTCAGGATGCTCGTCACCCCGGCCGCGACCAGCCGGTCGCAGACCTCCTGCGCGGAGCCAGGCCGGCGTGGCGATCACCCCGATCGAGACCTTGTGCCTGGCCACCACGGACTCGATGCTGTCCGCGTTCCGCACGACGTGCCCGGCGATGACGCTGCCGACTACGCCGGGATCGGAGTCGAGCAGCGCGGCCACGCGGAACCCGCGGGTGGCGAACCCGCCGTAGTTGGCCAGCGCCCGGCCCAGGTTCCCGGCGCCGACGATGACGACCGGCCAGTCCTGGGTCAGCCCGAGTTCCCTGGACACCTGGTAGACGAGGTACTCGACGTCATAGCCGACGCCGCGGGTGCCGTACGAGCCCAGGTGCGAGAGATCCTTGCGGAGCTTGGCTGAGTTGACCCCGGCCGCCGACGCGAGTTCCTCGCTCGACACGGTGGCGATGCCGCGGTCAGCGAGTGCGTACAGCGTCCGCAGGTACACCGGGAGGCGGGCGACTGTCGCCTCCGGTATGCCCTGGCTGCCGTTTTGTGATGCAGGACGGCGGGACATTCGCCGGCGCTCCTGAGGGATAGACACGGCTTGCACGCGGGCCTCGGCAGGCCCAGCGTGGCAGCATTTCGCTCTCACGCTACGCCCTTGTGAACGTTTGCACAAAGTCGGCAGGACTTGTCAGCAGGAAGCGATCAGCGGAGCCCGCGCCCGGCCGGCCGGGCGCTGAGCGGCTGCGGCTATCCGCCGAGCGCGGCCCGCAGCCTGGCCTCGTCCACCCGCCAGAAGTCATGCTGAACGCCGTCGATCAGCGTCACCGGGATCTGCTCCCCGTATGCAGCCAGATCGTCCTGCGACTTGGTGATGTCGCGTTCTTCCCAGGTCACGCCAAGCTCGCCGGCCACCAGCGAGATGACGGCCCGGGCGTCGTCGCACAGGTGACAGCCGGGCCTGGACAGCAGCGTGATGGTCCGGCCGCCGGGCGCCGGCTGGGGCCGCCGCTGGCTCACCCGGCCCGCCCGCCAGCGCCGTGGCCATCCCTGGCTCACCGGTCCGCCGGGCCAGCGCCGGGCGGCGGCCCGCCGCCCGGCTGGCCGAGCAGGTCAGGGATGGCCGGGATCGGCGAGACCTTCGCGCGCTGCAAGCCAAGCTCGATCACGTTCGTGGCGAGCACGAGCGGGCGCCTGTCCGCCTCGAACTTGGCGATGTAGGGCTGGCGCCGGTGTTCCTCGTAGGCGTCCCTGTCCCGGTAGACCTCGTACAGGATCCGCTGCAGCGGCGCCGATGGCACAGCATGCACGATGTAGACCAGGGTGTCCGGCTCGCGCGCGCGGACAAGCTCGACGACATCCTCGGTCAAGCCGTCGAAGGCCTCCACCCGGCCGTCAAGCAGCGTGTAGATGGCGATCTGGCCGAACATCCGTGACCAGGCCTCATGATCGTCGGCAGCAGGCATGCCGGGCTGCCCGGCCGGCCAGCCCGGCTGCGCGTGCCGCATCCCGGGCGGCATTCCTGGCGCCCCTGACGGTGGTCCGGGCTGGCCTCCGTCGCCTGGGCCGGCCGCCGGCCATGCCCCCGGCCGGTTCTCCGGGGCCGGCTCGTCGCGCTCGGATCCGGCTGAGGCCGGCCCGGAGGCAAGGCCGCCGCCGGCCAGCGCGCCGCTGGCCAGCGCGCCGTCGGCCAGCGCGCCGCCGGCCAGCGCGCCACCTGCGAGCGCGCCGCTGCAGCGCGCCGCCGGCCAGCGCGCCAGCACTTGCCCGGCAGGCAGTCCTCCGGCCTGGTCATAGCCGGCATCACCGGCGTACTCCCGGTGGCCGGGCAGTCCTCCGGCCTGGTCATAGCCGGCATCACCGGCGTACTCCCGGTGGCCGGATTGCTCGTAGCCGGCTTCGTCGATGTAGCTGCCATAGCCCTGATCGCCCGGGTGCCGATGGCCGGCGGCGGCGTAGCGGTCCCGGCCGCCGTCCTCGGTCACCGGATCGTAGTCACCAGTCTCGTCACCGCCGGCCCAGGAAAGCGGGGGCCGCCAGCTGTCGGTATCTCCGTCGTCGTCATCGTCGCGGTAGGAACTGCCCTGGTGCACCACGTCGAGCCTGATCCGCCGCACCTGGGACCCGGCGAGCCAGGTTAGCGCCGCAGCGATAATGCAGAGCAGCGGAAACACGCTGGCCAGCGACAGCCCGGCATGCAGCCGGTTGCTGGCAAGCGCGGCGAGTCCGGGCGCGGCCAGCACCAGGGCGGCGACGCCGGCCGCGGCGACCGCGGGCAGCGTGGCCCGCCATGCCGGGTCGCGCCGGGACCGGCCAGCCGTGCCGAGGATGGCGATCAGCGCTACCAGCGCGGTGAACGGCGCGAGCACGTACATCAGCAGTGAGTTGGGGATCGGCTCGTAGTACGCCGACGCGACAGGGAACGCCTTGCTGAACGTGGCCGTGCCGAGCGGGTCGGTTGCCAGGATCACCAGGCTCACGATCCCGAGCGCCGAGACTGCCAGCCGGGCGGCAAACCGCACAGGAAGGCTGCGCGCGGCCACCTCGGCGAGGCCAAGCGCCAGGCCGAGCGTCGCGACCACCTGCGCACCGAGCTGCACCGCGCGGAAGGCCATCGGGCCGAAGCCAAGGGCGAACCCGTCGGCCTGCGCACCGAGCGCCACCATCAGCCCGAACATCGCGCAGGCCCAGGCGATGAGATCGGGCCTGGGCATACGGACGCACCGGATGACCAGCGCAATGGTGCCCACAAGGGCAAATACCGCGCCGGCGGCAGCCGCTAGCAGCGAGATAGACATTGCTGCCTATGGTGCACGACACCGAGCGATGATGCGAATGCGATGCGATTACCCGCGCGACTCTTCGCCCGGCCGCGTGACCAGCGAGCATGCCAGCGCCGCCCGGACCCGGGCCGGCTTGCCCGAGCGCCGCGGTGCGGGCCGCCAGGAGCCGGCGCCGGTAGGCTCGATGCACATGAGGCAGCTGCTAGGACGGCGCACCTCGCCAGGCCCGGCACCCGAGACCGGCCCGGCTGAATCCGGCCGCTGGGCAAGGCTGAGCCTGAGCCGCGGGCGGCCAAGCCGCCAGAGCCAGGCGGCGCTGGCCGGCGAGGCATCGGCTGCGGTCGCCGAGGTCGAGCACCCGCCGCCAGCACCGGACCCGTCGGCGGCGGCCTTCTTCGACGTGGACAACACGCTGATGCGGGGCGCATCGATCTACCACTTCGCTCGCGGGCTTGCCGCCCGCAAGATGTTCGGCCCGCGCGACCTGGTGCGGCTGGCCTGGGGACAGGTGTCGTTCCGGGTGCGCGGCGCCGAGAACTCCGAGCACATCGACGCGGCGCAGCAGGCGGCTCTCGCCTTTGTCGACGGTCACCGGGTGGCGGACATCGTGGCCCTGGGCGAGGAGATCTACGACGACACCATGGCCGCCCGGATCTGGGACGGCTCAAGAGAGCTGACCCGCCGTCATCTGGCGGCCGGGCAGCGGGTCTGGCTGGTCACCGCCACGCCGGTCGAGCTCGCCAATATCATCGCCCGCAGGCTCGGGCTGACCGGCGCGCTCGGCACCGTCGCGGAGAACGTGCACGGCGTCTACACCGGCCGCCTGGTCGGCGGGCTGCTGCACGGCGAGGCCAAGGCGGAGGCGATCCGGGCCCTGGCCGACCGCGAGGGACTCGACCTCGCGCGCTGCACTGCCTACAGCGACTCGGCCAATGACCTGCCCATGCTGTTGCTTGTCGGTCACCCCAACGTGGTGAATCCGGACGCGGAGCTCCGCGACGAGGCCAAGCGGAACGGCTGGCCAGTGCACGACTTCCGGTCCGGGCGGCGGGTCACGCTGATCGGCCTGCCGGTGGCCGCCGGGGCCGGCGCCCTGGCCGGCGGGCTGGCGGCCGGCGTCGCGCTGCACCGCCGCCGGACGGCGAGCTAGCAGCCCGGTTCGGGCCCGCCGGGAAGCCGGTCAGCCAGCGGGCAGCTGGAAGTGCCAGATGACCAGGTGCGGGCGACCGCCTGCGGCTCGCTCTGCCGATGGCAGGTAGTCCATCAGCGAGAACGGCCAGTCCTGCCAGTCGCCGATCTCGCGACGTGGAACTCGGCCTCGGGGACACGCGGGCGCGCGCGGGCGAGCATGTCCGGTGAGCTGTCGACGCCGATGACCCGGTGCCCGCGCCTAGCCAGGAACTCGGCGAATCGCCCGGTCCCGCATGCGGCGTCCAGCGCCACGCCAGGCTTCCGGCTGGCGAGGTACTCAGCTACGACCGGCTCGTCGGTGGCGAACAGCCCGCCGCCAGCATCCGCGTCGTAGCCGGCCGACACCTGCTCGTAGACGGTGGAGGTGCTGACCTGCTCAACCAGCACGCCGCGGTCCCTCAGTTGCTTGTCATCCAGCAGCCGCCTGATCTCGGCCAGCCGGGCCTCAGTGAATGCGCGGTCGTGGTCTCCGGCCCAGGCGTCCAGCAGCGCGATGCCCTCGAGGCCGAGCAGGTAGGCCAGCGGGTCTTGATAGATCATCAAGAGGATCATAGACAGGCGCCGGCCAGGCTGCCCATCCGTTTCGGGCGGCACCAAGGCCACGCGATTCTCGCGCGGTGCTCATCTATCGGCTGGCGCTGGCACGACGGGCTCGGCAAACGCCATCACTGCCGCTGACCCCCGCCCGGATGACTTTAGCCAGGTCCTCAATCTCCTCCACCGCCCCGCCGGGATGCGCACTATTACGAGAGTTCCGGTCACGCGACGGCCGGTTGAACGGTGACCTGGTAGCCGAGCGCTTGGAGTTGGCGTATCGCCTTGTACTTGGCGCGCATCGGGTCGCGCCGGGCGTAGTAGTCGCCGCCGAGATCGGTGTATTTCGTGTGGTGGGTGAGCATGTGCCAGACCGCAGTGAGGATGGTGCGTTCGATGGCGACGACGGCGCGGACCGGCCCCCGTCGGGTCGCGATGCGCCGGTACCGGGCCGCCAGGTAGGTGTTGTTCGTTCTGGATGCGGACATCGCCGCGACACCCAGCGCGGCTTTGAGATGGGCGTTGCCGTGGCGCGTGTGTGCGCTCTTGACCCTGCCGGCGGACTCATTCAGCCCCGGGCATACCCCGGCCCAGGACGCCAGATGGCCCGCAGTGGGGAAGACTGTCATGTCCGCGCCGGTCTCGGCGATGATCACGTCCGCAACGATCTGCGAGATCCCCGGAATCGTCACAAGCGCATCCCGTGCCTGTGCGAAAGGGGCGATCACGGTCTCGATGCGGGCGGTGAGCGCGTCGATCGTGGCTTGCTGAGTGTCGAGCTGCGCGAGGTACTGCGACACCATGAACGCGTGATGCTCGGTGAACCGGCCCTGCAGCGCCTCGATCAGCGCAGGAATCTTGCGACGCAGGGTGCGCTTGGCCAGATCGGCGAGCACCTTCGGATCACGTTCCCCCGCGACCAGGGCCTCCAGCATCGCTCGCGCTGATACTCCGGTCAGGTCGGTGGCCACCGCCGACAGCTTGATCCCGGACGACTCCAGGAACTTCTCCAGCCTTTGCACGATGCGGGCCCTGTCCCTGGCAGCCATCGACCTGGCCCGGGTCAGATCACGCAAGTGACGCACCGGCTCTGGCGGGATGAACGACGCCCGCAGCAGCCCGTGCGCCCCGAGCTGGGCCAGCCAGGCCGCGTCCGAAACATCGGTCTTGCGGCCAGGGATGTTGCGCGCGTGCCTGGCGTTGACCAGCATGACCGGAAGCTTGTCTTCCATCACGTAGTAGAACGGCTTCCAGTAGTCGCTGGTCGCCTCCATCACCACCGTCGTCACCCGCTGGCCGAGGAGGTAGTCGACCAGCGCAAGAACCTGCGCAGTGGTCGCACCGAACGTCGTCACCGTTGTCGTGAATGACCCCGAGCGCTTGCCCGGGACCCTGACCGCGACCTTCGCATCGCGCTTGGAGATGTCGATGCCCGCGGCTCGCTCGTGAACGACATCCATCGCCCCGCTCCTTCCCGCACGTGTCCGGCTGGCGCCGACCGCGGGAAGGACAGGAAAGTCTGGAATCTAATACTCGTGCTCGAAGCAACAATCCACGGTTCCCGTGGCGTCCTCCGCGTCAAGCTAATTTACGGGCTCGCCCGCACCATAGTGCGTCGACGTCGACCGCAGCCGGCCCAGCCAGCATCGCCCCCCACGAGCGCAGCCACAAGGGCCAGCCACAGGCGAACTCTCGACCACCACGGCGCGGGGACCGCCCGCCCAACAGCTAACTTGAGCCGAGTCAGGTAGCAGCCCGGCCGGAACCGGGGCCTCCGCCGCGTAACCGGCTAGCAGGCCCGAACCCGGGCCTCCGCCGGGTAACCGCGGCTAGCTGAAGGCGGGTCCTCGGTCCTGCAGGAGCTGGGCAAGTTTTTGCTGAATAATGTCGCGTACTTTGCTGCCAAGGTCGGCGACGGCCGCCGGAAGGGCTTCGCCGGTGACCATGTAGTCGCCGGCCGGCACCGGCGGGCAGAATTCGATAATCCAGTTAGATGGCAGCGGTATGGCACCGAGCGGGCCGAGCCACGGAAATAGCGGCGTGACCGGGAAATACGGGAGGCCGAGCATTCTCGCGACCCTTCCGGCATTCCCGATCATTGGATAGATCTCCTCTGCCCCGACGATCGCGCACGGGATGATCGGCACGCCCGCGTGTATTGCGGTCGCCGCGAACCCGCCGCGGCCAAAGCGCTGCAGCTGGTACCGCTCGCTGAAGGGCTTGCCGATTCCCTTGAAGCCCTCGGGGAACACCCCGACGAGCTCGCCCGCGGCCAGCAGCCGCTCGGCCTCCTCCGGGTACGCCCTGGTGTGCCCGCTCTTCCTGGCCAGGTTCCCGAGCCCGGGGATCGCGTAGACCAGATCCGCGCCGAGCAGGCGCAGGTTCCGGTGACTCCGGTGCTCGTCGTATAGCCCGGTGTGGAGCATGATCCCGTCGAACGGCAGCACCCCGGAGTGGTTCGCCACCACGAGCGCCGGGCCGGCGTCCGGCACGTGCTGAAGCCCGCGCATCTGGACGCGGAACCACTCCCGGTAAAGGGTCCGGGCCAGCGGCATTATCACCGAGGCATGGAACTCGGGGTCAAAGCCGGACTCGTCGACCTCGTACTCGCCTGCCGCGCGCCTGCGCACGAACTCCGCGGCTGCGGCGACCCGCTGCCGCCATTCCTGCACGTGATCAGCATGAGGCTCGCTCATCATGCCTCCCCAGCGGCGCCCGTATGCAGGACTGGCGGGCAGCGCGGCAGCCCTAGCCACGCGGCAGGCCCCTAGCCACGCTGTCCTGGCGCGGCCTGCCCGGCGGCCGGGCAGGCCCGATGGTGCGCCCTGGGTCTCGTTCCCTCGCTACTTCTTGTTCCTGCGCTGAACGCGGGTCTTCCGTAGCAGCTTGCGGTGCTTCTTCTTGGCCATCCGCTTGCGGCGCTTCTTGATGACTGAGCCCACGAAACCACCCTCATCTGATGTCCTGGCTGACGGGCATGCCTGCTCTGCACGCCCCACGCCGGGCGGCTTGCACGCTTCGACGTAACAGCGTACCCCGGCCTGGTACCGGCAGTGCTTCCCGGCTGGTCCTTCCGGCTGGCTGGTCCTGCCGCCCGATGCGTGCACACGGAGGATCTTGGGTTCTGGCGCCCGGATCATCCGCGATCACGGAAAGCCCGGTGCGTCAGCGTGAGCGCCAGGGCGCCGGCGGACCGGCACCAGGCCGGTTACGCCACCGTGACGTCGCCTCGCGAGCTAGGTGGTCCCGACGAAGGCATCCCGCAGGTACTGGTTCACGGCCTGCTCAGGAACGCGGAACGAGCGGCCAACCCTGATCGCCTCCAGCTCGCCAGAGTGCACGAGGCGGTACACCGTCATTTTCGATACGCGCATGATCGTGGCGACCTCAGCCACCGTCAGGAACCTGACATCGCTTAGGGGAGTTGCGTCTGCTGCCATCCTGAGCCCTCTTCCGGCGGAGCTGCGGGCGCCGAGCCGGATTCGGCGCACCAGTCACGTCCGTCTCCAGCGTAAGTCCTGTACGGAAAAGGGCAACCCCGGCAGGGGGCCCATATTAGCCCGATCCGGCGCCACGCTCCATGCCGTTCGTCCGCCCATCTCAACTGCGGCTCAGCAGCCGAACCAGCCACCAGCCCGCCTTTTTGGCTATGTCAATACAGGCAATCAGTACGCTGGAATGTGTGCTTTACCGGCCCGGCCGGGATGCTCATGTTCGGCCGGGATGACCCATGCGTCACCTGCCACCTGGCAACCGGTCACCAGGCTCGCGGGAGCCCTTGGCAGGCCCCGGCACCGGCCCCGGCAAGCCAGCGGCGCTGGCAAACCCGGCGGCGCGGACTCCGCCAGCTCCCGATGCCCGGAAAAGGCCGGCGAAATGCCAAGCCAGAACGCCGGCGTGGTGGCGGACAGTAAGGAATCTGTCACCAATTCGCAACCGGGCCTTCCTGCCTTAGGACCACCGCCTGCCGGATATTCGGCCGGACCGTATAGCCCGCCGGCCGCCGGCTCGCGGCCAGCCTGCGCCGAGCTCAGGGCCGCGGTCGCCCGTGGCTAGCCTGCGCCGAGCTCACGGCCGCGGTCGCTCGCGGCCTCGATCGCCGCGAGGATCGCCGCGCGCACCGAGTGCTTCTCGAGTTCGCGGATGGCGTTGATCGTGGTGCCGCCCGGGGACGTCACAGCCTCCCGCAGGATCACCGGGTGCTCGCCGGATTCCCGCAGCATCGTGGCTGCGCCGTAGATCGCCTGCGTCACCATCTCAAGCGCGTTGGCTCGCGACATGCCGAGCAGGATTCCCGCATCGACCATCGCCTCGACCAGGTAGTACACGTAGGCCGGCCCGCTGCCGGACAGCGCAGTGGCGGCGTCCTGCTGCGACTCGGGTATGCGCAGCACCTTGCCGACCGGGCGAAACAGCTCCTCGGCCCGCCGCAGGTGTTCCTCGCCCGCGTGCGTGCCCGCCGAGATCACGCTCATCGCCTCGTCGACAAGCACCGGCGTGTTGGACATGACCCGCACCACCGGGATGTCTCCCGGCAGCCGGCGCTCGATGAACGCCGTGGTGATGCCGGCCGCCACCGAGATCACCAGGCGGCCGCTCGGCACGGCCGGCTCGATCTCCTCCAGCAGTGCCGCCATGTCCTGCGGCTTGACGGTGATGATGAGCGTGTCGGCTCGGCCGGCTGCCTCGGCGGCGCTGAACACCTCGATCCCGTGCTCGTCGCGCAGCTGGCGGCCCGCGCGGGCCTGCGGACGGCGGCGATGACGTCAGCCTGCGGCACGCCCGCCCGGAGCATCCCGGAAAGCAGCGCCTCGCCCATCTTCCCGGCTCCGAGTACTCCGATCACGCCGAGGAGCCTACCGTGGCATCCCACGGCCCGGCACGGGCCAGTGATCAGCTGGCCGAGACCAGCGAGCGCAGGAAGAACGCCAGGTTGGCCGGCCGCTCGGCGAGGCGGCGGACCAGGTAGGCATACCAGTCGTCGCCATATGGCACGTAGACGCGCACCTGTGCCCCGCCGCTGGCCAGCCGCAGCTGCTCGGCAGGCCGGATGCCGTAAAGCAGCTGGTACTCGAAGCTGCCGGGCGCCCGCCCCGCCGTGGCCGACCGCACGCCGGCGATCTTGATCAGCCGCGGGTCGTGCGTCGCCAGCATCGGGTAGCCGTCACCGGCCAGCAGGATCCGCATGCAGCGCGCGTAGGAGCGGTCCACCTCGGCGCGCGCGGCGAAGGCGACCTCGTCCGGCGCTCGGTAGGCGCCCTTGCACAGCCGCACCCGCGAGCCGGCCACCGCCAGGCCGGCGCAGTCGTCCGCGCTGCGGCGCAGGTAGCTCTGCAGCACGCAGCCCAGGTCGGGGAACTCCGGCCGGAGCTCGGCCAGGATCCGCAGCGTCGGCCCGACTCCGGTGTGCTCCTCCATGTCCAGGGTGACCGTGGTGCCCGCGTCCCTGGCCGCGGCGCAGATCCTGGCAATGTTCTCCGCTGCCGTCTTCGGGCCGTGCTCGGCCAGCCCGAGCCCGACCGCGGTGGGCTTGACCGAGACCTCGGCCCGCCCGCCGCTGGCCAGGCCAGCCGAGCCGAGCCGGCCGAGCAGCCGGATGTACTCGTCGGCCACGGTCCCCGCCTGGTCCCGGTCAGCCGTGTCCTCGCCCAGGTAGTCGAGTGTGACAAGCAGCCCGTCGGACAGCAGCCTGCGGGTTACCCGCAGCGCGTCGTCGGCGGTGTGCCCGGCCACGAACCTGGTAACCACGTCGCGCGTGTACGGCGCCGTTGTGACGAACTGACGGACCCGGTCGCTGGCCGACGCGGCCAGCAGCATACGGCGCAGCACGGCGAACGACCTCCAGCTGACGGGCTATTCCGGCGGCCCAAGGTTACTCGCGGGCCCGTTGCAGGTCGCCGCGCGGTCGCCGCAGGGTGACCTTGACGTTGGCGCCCGCGTCCGGCGGCACGATGACTTCCTGCGCCGCGGCGACGCCCGCCGCGGTCAGCCCGGCGTCGACCGGCACCGTCCGCTTGATCAGCGCCAGCGCGATCGGGCCGAGCTCGTAATGCCTGGCCGCCGACCCGACGAACCCGACCGGCGCGCCAGCGTGCTGCACCGGGTCGCCGTGCGCGGGCAGCACGTCCTCGCTGCCGTCCAGGTGCAGGAACACCAGGCGGCGCGGCGGGTGGCCAAGGTTGTGTACCCGCGCGACCGTCTCCTGGCCGCGGTAGCAGCCCTTGGACAGGTGTACCGCCGTCTCGATCCAGCCCACCTCGTGCGGGATCGTCCGGTGATCGGTGTCCTGCCCGAGCCGCGGCCGCCGCGCGGCGATCCGCAGCGCCTCGTGCGCCCACATGCCAGCGAGCACCGCGCCGGCTGCCTGCAGCTCCGCGGCAGCCGCTGCGATCTGCGGCCGGGCGACAACAAGATCCATGTGAACCGGGTTCATCATGGTTGCCGCGGTCCCGGCTGGCCGGCCGGCCCGGTGCCCGGTCCCATCAGCGTGAGCACGGCGTAATCGGCCGTCACGTCGGCGGGCTCGACCCTCAGCATGAACCGCATCGACTCGAGGAACTCAAGCAGCGGCCCTGCCGTTCCCGGCTCGACGTGTGCCCACACCGCGCTGCCGTCGTCGGTCAGCGTCAGCTGATGCTGGACGTGCCCGTTCGGGCTGAGGATGAGCGCCTCGGCGGTGTCCCCGGCGGGCAGCTTGTCCAGGCTCTGCGTGGTGAGGCTGTGCAGCCAGGACAGCCGGTCCGGCCCGGTGATCCTGATGACGCCGCGATGCGAGCGGTCGACCAGCCCGGCGGCGGTGGCCAGCGCCCGCTGCTCGCCGTAGGGGTCGCCGTAATGGGCTGCCACCCCGGCATCGGGACCTTCGGCGGGGACGGCGCCAGGGTTGGCGAGCAGCGGGCTCTTCATGCCGCCTAGGGTATGCGGCCGGCCGGGTTGGCCCCGTTAATGCTCAATGTTTTTCCGGCAGTCCGCACACCGGCCGTACACCGTCAGGTGCCCGACATCCGTCTCGAACCCGAACTCCTCGTCCAGCACGGTGACCAGGCCGCCGACGGCGGCCGGATCCACCTGGATGACCTTCTCGCAGTCCCGGCAGACCAGGTGCACGTGCTGTGCCTCGGCCGCGAGGTGGTACACCGGCGCGCCGTGCCCCAGATGCGTGTGCGTGACCAGGCCGATCTGCTCAAGCAGCTCGAGAGTCCGGTACACGGTCGACACGTTGACGCCGCGGGCCGTCTGGCGGATGTCGGCGAAGATCTCCTCGGGGGTGGCGTGCTCCAGCTTGGTGACGGCCTCGAGGACGAGCTGGCGCTGCGGCGTGACCCGGTAGCCGCTGGCCCGCAGCGTGTCGTCCCACGTCTGTGCCATGGCCCAAGTCTAGTAAGGCCAGCGGGGCTGAAATAAGGCGCTTGCCACCCCGTCGGCCGGTGACGTAGCGTTCCTGCTAACGCGGGAAAGGAGGTGGTCCAACAGAATGCATAGATGTCGGACTCGCGAGGTGGCTGTCAGCTAGCCGCCGTCCCGCCGACGCTCACCGTGGCGCAAGCTACGGGGCGCGGTTTCACCGGCTTAACGCATTCTCGCGCCGGGAGGTGCCGGGGTGCGTGCCGCACAGGCGGCGGCCGGCGAATATACGGCAGACACCGGACCCCCGGGCTGACCGGCCTTGTCCAGCCGGTCCCCGTGGCGGGTAACACCTCCGGACCGCGGAGCGCAACATACGTTGCAGCGCGTGCCGAGCCTGAAGGCCCGGCACTGCTCCCGGCACGGCCTGGTTTCCCGTCGCAGGAGGCGCCCGGGGGCTCTCTGCTTTCCCGGGGCTCTCTGCTTTCCCGGGGCTCTGCTGCTTTCCCGGGGCTCTCTGCTTTCCCGGGGCTCTCTGCTTTCCCGGGGTCCTGCTGCTTTCCCGGGTCCTGCTGCTTTCCCGAGGTTCCGCTGCTTTCCCGGCAGGCTCTCTGCTTTCCCGGCGCTCGCTGCGTTCCCGGCGAGCTCGCTGCCTTCCCGGCGGCTCGCTGCATTCGCCGCGGCCGCCGGCTGGGCGCTCGGCCTGCGGCCGGCGGGCTAACTGCCCTACGATGCTGAGCCTGAGCAGGGACCGGGCCCGGCGGTGCTATCCGCGCTGCCAACCCCGGATCCGGTACGGGGCTGGCGGCGGGATCCGGTATCGCGCTGGCGGCGAATTGCCTGGCTTTGCGGAGCTATCTGATTGTTACTGTGTCGATACACGAGCATTCCGGAGTGTTTCCGCAGATGCCGACGCCGGCGAGGTAACGTCATCGCCAAGTGCCCTCGCCGCGCGTCTGAGCCAGCTGGTCTCGCTACCCGGAGGGCACTTCGGCATTCGGTGCCATCGGGGCAAACCACGTCCAGAAGGGACATCAGTGAACAAGTTCTACCGAGTCACCGGGACTGCGGTCGCGGCACTTACGCTCGCGGCTTCGGCTGCGGCCTTCAGCGCGCCGTACGCGGCCGCCCAGGCGACCTCGCACCACTCGGCCGCCGCGGCCGGCTGCGGGCGTGCCGGATCCGCACCCGATGATCCCGGCCGCGCTGCCTTCTTCGCTCGGCGTCGCGGCCGGGCCAAGCATCCGCGGCATCAAGAAGGTGGGCTCCAACAACTGGGCCGGATACGCGGTCACCCGGGGCAAATTCAAGAAGATCAGGGCCACGTTCTACGTTCCGTTCATGAACTGCTCGAACGACCCGGACACGTTCTCCTCGCACTGGGTCGGCCTGGACGGATTCAACAGCAACACGGTCGAGCAGGACGGCATCGAGGCAGACTGCAACGGGACGACCGAGTCGATCTTCGCCTGGCGTGAGGTCTTCCCACGCCCGGAGCAGCCGTTCAGCATGAAGATCCGTCCCGGTGACTCGATCACCGCGACGACCACCTTCACCCATGGCAAGTACAAGATGGAGGTCAAGGACAACACCAACGGCCATCACCGCACCGTGTCAGAGAGGTGCTCGGGCTCTGCGTGCAAGCGCAGTTCGGCCGAGGTCATCAGCGAGGCGCCGACCGTTAACGGCAGCCAGTCCTCGCTCGCCCCCTACGGTGCGCAGGCCTACTCCAGCATCTCGATCCACAACTCCAAGGGCCGCCACGGCGGCATCAGGTCCAGCCACTGGCGGGCGTTCCGGATCTTCCAGGTGGGCATCAGCAGCGGCAACGTCATCGCCGCACCGACTGCCCTGCACGGCCCCGCATTCGCCGTCTACCGGCTCGGCGAGAACTGAGCTAGCGGGCCTGCTCGGGCAGGACTGAGCTAGCAAGGTCAAGGCCGGGGTCATGGCACGCCATGACCCCGGCCTTTCGCGGTGCTAGTCCGCGTCCCCGGTCCGCTTCAGCTGAGCGGATATGTGCGCCTGCAGCGGCTGGCCGACGGCCGCCAGGTCGTACGCGTAGCCGAGGTCCGCGCCGATCAGGCCGTACAGCCGCCGGCCCCCGGTGACCTCCTTCGCCGACGACGTGCGCACCACCGCGTCGGTCGCCATCTCGATTTTCGTGCCGCTGATCTCGCCGTAGTAGACCTCGGCGAACCCGGTCGGATGCGCGAGCAGGACCTCAAGCTTGTTGTCCGGCTGCGGCCGCCAGAAGCCGGTCTCCATCGCCAGCGGCCGGCCGATGTTGCCCTCGTCATCAAGCAGCCAGGTCTGGCTCGAGTAGATGAGGTACGGCTTCCCGTTGTGGCTGAACGAGATCTCCTGGCCGAACCGGAAGCTCTCGATCGTGGGATAGCCGCCCACGCCCGCGCCTTCCCAGCGGCCGAGCAGGAAAAGCAGCGGACCAAGGCTGGCGTGCGGCTCGTTCGTCATGCAGGACAGGGTAGGACGATCGCGGCCAGGTGGCGCAGCGAGGGCCGCAGGCCCCGGGTGCGGACGCCGGCCCGGTGACACCGTAAGGGCTGCCGGGACGAGACCACGACCGCGGGCCCGGTGGCGCGGTGCGGCCGGCGCGGCGGGATTACCGGGCAGGATACGGGGGCGGGCTGCCGCCGCGCGAAGCGGCTGCCGGGCGGGGTAGGGCTACGGTTTCCCCGGCCCGCCGGGCGGGTTGCCCGGCGATGGCCGGGAGCGCTCCTTTCCTGGCGCGCTCGCGACGGCCAGCCGCACGGCCAGCAGCGCGCCGAACGCGGCCGCCGCGGCGAACGCCGCCACCAGGAGGAACCCGCTAATCGCGCCCGGCATGCCGGAAGTCTAGGCGCGAGACCAGCAACTTCCCCGCCGCAACGCCGCGTCTCGCCGCCGCAGAAAGGTGGTGGATCGCGCGATCGCACACCATAGGAGGTGTGCGATCGCGCGATCCACCACCCTCATGGCGGTTAGTGTTCGGGCATGACCTCTCGTGCTCTGGTGGTCAAGGTCACCGTCGGCAAGGACGACCCTGAGCGCTGCAACCAGGCCTTCACCGTCGCTGCCACGGCAGTCGCCGCGGGCCTCGACGTGTCACTCTGGCTCACTGGCGAGGCCGCCTGGTTCGCGCTGCCCGACCGCGCTGGCGACGTGGTGCTGCCCTACGCCGTTCCGCTCGGGGACATGCTGGCCAGCATTCTCGCGGCGGGCACGGTCACGCTGTGCGCCCAGTGCGCAGCCCGCAGGGAGATCACCGAAGCCGACGTCATCACCGGCGTGCGCATCGCCGGGGCGACGACGTTCCTCGCGGAGATCATCGCCGACGGTACCCAGGCCCTGGTCTACTGACCGGGGCAGCGATCCTGGCAGCTAGCCGGGAACAGCGGCGAGCCGTTCCGCCCGCAGCTGCCTGGCCCATTCCTCGTCGGCGCGGTCCAGCGGCGGCAGCGGCCCGGCTGCCCAGGTCAGCAGGAGGTCGGCCAGGCCAGGATTGCGCGCGAGGGCCGGCCCGTGCAGATAGGTGCCGAGCACCCGCCCGGCATGGGCGCCTTCGGTGCCGTCGCCGTTGCCGACGCCGACGGTGACCGTCGCAAGCGGGCGGACGCCGGGCCCGCGCCTGGTGACCCCCTGATGATTCTCGAACCCGGTCAGCCGGGGAACGCCAAGCTCCGGGTCGACGTCCGCGACGACCTCGCCGACGCCCCGCCGGTCACCTCGCCCGCTGCTGATGTCGATGATGCCGAGACCCGCCACCGGCTGGCCTTCCACGCCGCCGAACTCGGAGCCGATCAGCTGGTATCCGGCGCACACCGCGAAGATGACCGCACCGCGGCCGGCCACCACGGTCAGCCCGCCGTCGTCCCGCAGCCGCCGCGCCGCGAGGATCTGCGGCAGGTCCTCGCCGCCGCCGAGCAGATAGATGTCACCCTGCCTGGGAATCGGCTCATCCGCGTTGACCTCGACGGACTCGACCTCGATGCCCCGCAGCCTGGCCCGCCGCTTGAGCACGAGCAGGTTGCCCCGGTCGCCGTAGGTGCTGAGCAGATCGGGGTAAACCCAGACCAGCCGCAGGCGGCCAGGTCCCGGCCTGCTTGTGCCCGCCTGGCCGGAAGCAGGTCGCACAGCCACTAGCTCGTCTCCTTCGTCGGCTCCGGCATCAGCTCTCCCGGCCCACTACCGCCCGGATCTGCTGGAACGCCGTGTAGTTGGCGACCACGTCAAGCTCGCCGGGCGGCACCCGGTGCACCACGTCGTCGATGTCGTCGGCCAGCTCGAACGCCACCTGGTCGGCCTCCAGCCGGACCGCGAGGTCGAGCCGCCGCTGGCCGGTGACGAACACCGGGCGGCCGCGCAGCACCCGGTAGTCGACGTCCCATAGCCATGAGGTATCCCGGCCGTCCGGCACCTGCGCGTTGACGGCCAGCATGACCGGCGAGGAACCGGATTCAAGCACGTCGAATGCCTCCAGCCAGCCGGCCGGATTCTTGGCAAGCAGCAGCCGGACCTGCCGTCCGTTCCGGTCGACCCGGGTGTAGCGACCCGCCACCGAGCTCACCTCGCGGAGCCTGGGCAGCGCCTGCGCCACGTCCGCGCCGAAGAAGTCGGCTACCGCCAGGGCCATCACGGCGTTTGACCGGTTGGCCCGGCCGGGCAGCGCGAGTGACAGGTCCCGGACCTTGCCTGCCGCGTCGATCACCGCCGAATCCTCGAGCACCCAGCTGGCCGACGGCCTGCGGAAGGTGCACTCGCCGCAGCGCCAGCCGAGCTCGTCCCGGCGCAGGTGCGAGCCGCATTCCGGGCAGCACCACGAGTCCTCGTGCCAGCGCTGCCCCGCCGCGACCCAGGTCACCCGTGGCGCCGCGGCGGCCGCCCAGACGATCAGCGGATCGTCCGCGTTGGCGATCACGCGGCAATGCGGAGCGGCGGCAAGCGCTTCCCGCCACCGCCTCGCCACCATCCAGATCTCCGCGGCCCTGTCCATCTGGTCGCGGCTCAGGTTCAGCAGCGCGACCACCCTGGCACTAGTCGTTGCCAGCACCGCCGGCATGTACTTCTCGTCGACCTCGAGGACGGCGAACGGCGCTCCGCGCGCGTGACCGAGCGCGGAGGTGAGGCCCGCCTCCATGTTCGCGCCGAAGGCGTTGGAAGCTACATCCTGACCCAGCGCGCCAAGCGCCGCGGTGATCAGCCGGGTCGTCGTAGTCTTGCCGTTGGTGCCGGTTACCAGCACGATCTGGCGCCCTTCGGACAGCAGCCTGAGCAGGTCGGGCTCCACCCGCAGGCTCAGCACTCCGCCGATCACGGACCCGTCGCCGCGGCCGGTGAGCCGCGACATCCGTCCCGCCGCGCCGCCAATGGACGTCGCAAGGCGCGCGCGCAGCGGAAGCTTTCCCATGGCCGCCGATGCTATCCGGCAGCGGGACCTGACTGATAGGCCGCCAGCGCCGCGCTCTGGGCATCAGGCCCCACGATGAACCGCCGGGGCCAGGAGAGGACGGCTTCCAGCCAGCCGGAGATCCCCATCTCGCCGGCCGCCTGGCGCAGCTGGCCGCGGTGGCTGGCGCCGATCACGACGTTTGCCAGGTCGTCGGTGAAGCCGCGCTGATCATCCTCGCCGAGCAGGGTGTTCCAGGCAGGCAGCCGGTTGCGCGGCAGCTCCATCGAGAGCGGATGCCGGCGCAGGCCGCGGACCCGCTGGCCGATCCGGACATCCGGCCGGTCGGCCAGGCCGGCCAGGGCATAGTCCAGCCGCGGGGCCGGCCCGAATACGTCGGGCGGGTCGCTGTTCAGCGGGTACACCCGGTCGATCTCGTGCAGCCAGCGCAGCTGCGGGATGACCCAGTCCGGGCCGGCCCGCCGTCCTGCGCCCTTGCCGCCGCCGAGCATCCGCTGCGCGGTGACCGCGGCGGCGGCGGCCAGGCGTTCCGGGTCGTAATACGCCCGGATGGCCAGGGCGCGGCCGGCCATCACCCGGTCAATGACCGTCGCGAGCAGGCATTCCCGCAGCCGCGCCGGGAGCGCCGCCCAGCGCTGCCGCAGCACGGCCGGAACCAGCGGGAGGCCCCGGTTGGTGAGGTAGGCAAGCACCAGCGCCTCGGCCCAGACCCGCAGCCAGGCGTCATCCGGCCGGGCGGCCAGCAAGTCGGCGGCCCGGAGCTCGAGCAGGGTGCAGGCCCGCCCGGTGACGCACTCCGGGCCGCACGCGGCACAGCGCCTGCCGCTGAGCGGAGGAGCGGCGGCGGCATCGCCGCCGGCCCGTTCCCTGCCCTCGCCGTGCGGCACCCGGATCCGCAGCGGCCGGTCCATGCCGTCGGCGAAGACCGCGGCGATCCCCGGCACCAGCGACACGACCTGCCGGGACTGGTCGCCGTCCAGGTTCATGGCCGCGCCGACCAGCTGCCGGTCATCGAGGGCCGGCAGCCGGTGCAGGATCTTCAGCGCGGTGTTCTTCACCACGTCGGGGACCAGCTTGGCCGGGATCTGCTCGGCCACCACGATCCCGGCGCCGTACGCCCGGATCTCCGCGAGCATGCTGGCGAACAGCTCGACCGCGTGCGCGCTCGCACCTTCCCGGCTGGCCCGCAGCAGCCGGTGCGCCTCCTCTATCACGATGACGTGCCGCAGGCCGTCGCCCGCCGCGGCTGCCATGTTCCGGCCGGCGCCGGGCCCGGCCCCGTCGGCGCCGCCGGCCGCGCCGCCGCCTGCCGCGCCGCCGCCGCGTGCCCGCAGCCGCAGGTACTCCACGATCCTGATGATCAGCGTGCCGATCAGGAACGCCTTGTCCTCGTCGTTGGCCACGTCCTCGATCGCGAGCACCACGTTGCGCCTGAGCAGCTCGCCGATGTCGGCCGGGTGGCCGCCCTCGAAGAACCTCCCGGCCGAGCCGATCCGCAGGGACCGCAGCCGGACGTCGACGAAGCCGCGGACATCGGCCTGCAGTTCCCGGCCGTAGCCGACGTCATCGATCACATCGAGCGCGGACCGGTGCAGCTGCTCGAGCGTCGGTACGAGCGGCCCGGCCGGCTCTCCCGGCACGCCGGTCCCGGTCACGGTGTCCCAGCCGCACGCCGTGTAGACACGCTGCAGAGCCTGCGACATGATCTGCGGGAACGGCTCATCCGCGGCGAAGGCCGCCAGGAAGAGCGCCCGGACCATATCGATGTGGGCCTGCACCGGGTATCCGGGCTCCGGGGCGAGCGGGTTCACCGACAGCGGCACTGCACCGGGATCGGACGGGTTGATCACGGTCACCTGGCCGCGGCCGGCGATCCGGCCTGCCATCACGGCGTACTCGGACTTGACCGGCTCTATCGCCAGCCACGGAATGCCGGCCCCGGTGAGCCGCTCCAGCATGTGCCGGACCGTCTGCGACTTGCCCGAGCCCGTCGCGCCCGCCACGAACGCATGCCGGTTCAGCGTGCCGAGCGGCACGAGGAACCGGCCCACCGGGCGGTCCTGGCCATCCAGGATCTCGCCGAGGTCAATCGCCGGGCCGGCCCTGGTCTCGCTCGTCACGTCGAAATGGCCGGGGTCGAGCAGCCGGACGCCGGGTACCTCCGCGCGGGGCAGCCCGGTCAGCGCCGCCAGCGTCCCCGCCGTCGCCGCGAACGGTACCTGGGCGCCATCACCGGCGTCGGCCAGCTTGACCACGAGCGCGTCGGCCAGGTCATGCACGCCGTCGCCGCTGCGCAGCCGGTACGGATGGCCGGCCAGGCCGGCCGAGCCGACGAGCACCGGGGCGAGCAGGCTGAGTTCCTGCTCGCTGGCCGCACCGGCCAGGACGCGCACATTCCACAGCCCCGCCTCGCGGAAGGCGTCAAGTTCGGCCAGCCGGCGCTCGGCGCGCTCGACGTCGAGCCGCGCCCGTTCCTCCTCGTACCGGCGGAGCACGTTCAGCTGGGTGCGGAGCTCGGCTATCTCCGCCTCGATCAGGTCCGTCGGCTCGGCGACGACCAGCCAGCCGAACGGCCTGCCGATCAGCGCGGTCAGCGTCGACTCGAACAGCGGGACGTGACCATCGGCTGCGTCGTTGCGCTGCCCGCCACGCTGGCCCTGCTGGCCCTGGTCGGCGTACTGCGGCTGACCGCGTGACCGGCTGCCCTGGTCACTCCCGCTGGCTAACGGCGGGGCCTGCCGGGCCGGGCACGGTGCCCAGACCAGCTGGTCAAGGTCGGAAAGCCAGCCGTCTGGCACGCGGACGCCGCGGGCGCCCGCGGGGAACAGCAACTCGACCGGCCCGGCCCGATCCGGGCGGCCGGGCGACCGAGGCCAGGCCGACCCGGGCAGCGCCGGCCCGGGCTGGCCCGGTCCGGGCTGGTCCGGCCCGGGCTGGTCCGGCCCGGGCTCGGTCCGGCCCGGGCTGGTCCGGGCGGGCGGCCGGCACCGTTTCCGGCAGCGGTCCCGCGTTCGTGATCAGCTCGAGCGGAGCACCGCCGCCGCGAGACAGCCAGCCCGCGATGAACGGCCTGTGGTGCTTGGCGGCATGCAGCGCGGCGGGCAGTATCTCGACGTAGTCCTGCTCAGCCGAGCACCGCCCGTTGCCGCCGGGCGTGATCGCGAGTACCCGGTACCACGGCCCGGCCGCGCCACCTCCGATCCCCGAGGTTCCGCCCACCTTGTGTGCATATCAGTCCGGTGCCCCCCATGCCACCCGCTTGCGGGTTGCCGGCCGCTTGCCGTCCGCGGGCCCGGCCCGGAGCAGATCCGCCAGCCTGCGGGCATGGCGCGCGAACCGGACATTGCGGGCCGGCTCTAAGGTGATGGATTGCGCGATCGCACACCTTCGAAGGTGTGCGATCGCGCGATCCACCGCCATGCGGGCCCGCAGATTCAGCGGATGAGGGCCGGCCAGCGGGTCAGGCCAGGCGGGCCGGCGGGCGGGGACGCCTCAGCGGCGGTAGGTACGCCAGTCCAGGCGCTCGGGAGGAGGGCCGACGTTCGGGGGCGGCTCCTCGTCGGGTACGCGCCACGGAGACGGCCTCTTCCTCGGCATGCCGCCCGGCGGCGGCCACTGAATCCGGCCCGGTCTGCCACCGCGCCCGCCTTCACCGCCCGCGCCGCCATCACCGCTACCACCATCGCCGCCGCTGCCACCAGCACCACCAGCACGGCCAGCCCCACCATCGCCGCCGCTGCCACCAGCACCACCAGCACGGCCAGCCCCACCGTCGCCGCCGCTGCCACCAGCACCACCAGCACGGCCAGCCCACCAGACGGCCGCACCAACGGACCACTGCCAGCGCCCGCAGCCGCATCGGCATCCGCGCCGACACCGGACCAGGAGCCGCGACCCGCACCGGACCAGGCACCAGAACCCGCGCCGGACCAGCCGCATCGGCCAGCCCGCGCCGGACCGGCCCCGGCGCCGGACCAGCCGGCCGCCGGACCGTGGCCAGCCCGGCACCGGCACTGCCAGTTCCGGTGCCAGCCGCGCCTCGGCCAGGCTCGCCAGGGTCGCGGTCGGCAGCGCCATGATGCCCGGGTTCGAGTCGGCAAGCACCACCTGGCGGCCCTCCCGCGCCGCGTAGCTGACGATTATCGCGCTCGGCGGCAGTTGCTGCAGCTCATGCTGCTCCACCAGGAACTCGCGGCAGCGCTGGGCGGTGCTGGCCAGCGACTCGTTCCCGCCGACCGCACGGGACGTGTTCAGCCCCCAGGCAGTGCTCTCGTTGATGCCCGCGGTCAGCGAACGCGAGTCAGAAACGCTGACCGAGTAGCTTGAGTCACGGCTGGCCGACCCGGTGAAATGCCCGAACGGCGCAAACGAATCCTGACGGCTGCGGCCGCGGCCCCGGCTGCGCCCGGTGGTATCGCTGGCCGACACCGAGTCGGCAACCGAGTCGGCAGTGCCGACCGTGCTGGTATAAGAGTCGCCCCCGGTGTCGGTGACCGACGAGCCCACCGTGTCCGTCAGCTGGGTCAGCACGAACCGGTGCTCGGTGCCGATCTGCTCGCTGGCCGTCTTCGCGTCCTCGGCGTTGCCCAGCCGCATGAACGCGACCGCTGCGTTGCCGCGGCCGAGCCGTTCCTTCACGTGCGCGGGAATCGACCGGTACGCGATCACCAGGCCGGTGCCGGATACCTCGCACGCATCACACAGCCCGTCGAGTACCTCACCGGCCAGCTGCTCGGCGCCGAGCAGGCAGACGGTGTGCTGCCAGCGCTGGCCGGCCTGCGCGCCGGGCGCGTGCCGGAGCAGCTGGGTCATGGCCGCGGTCAGGTAGGTGCCGAGTACCTTGTTGCCGAACACGCCAGCCCGCCGGTCCAGCCACGCGACTCTGAGCCTGCTCGACGGCAGGCTGACCGGCGCCGCCGCGAGCCGGTCCAGCTTGCGGAGCCTCGACTCGAGCGCCCAGGCCCGGTCGATTACCACCCGGTCGGTGGCCCCGCGGCCGTACAGCGCGGTGATCCTGGTGAGCTGCTCCTCGCTGAGCAGCCCGGACTGCAGGTCCCCGCGCGGGTCGCCGACCTGGGCCAGCGCCCTGAGCGCGGCGGTGACCTGGGCGATGCTGGCTCCGTCGCCGAGCACGTCGAGTATCCGGTGCACGATCGCGTTGTCCTGCGACGGGTCAGCCGCGGAACCGGGCTGGCCGCCGACGCTGACCGTCGTGGCCAGCAGGTCGGCGAAGGCATCGCGGTCCAGGCCGGTGCCGAGGTCAAGCCTGGGCAGGTCCCGCGGCAGGACCCAGACAAGCGGCTCGATCCCGGACCGGCCGGCCACCGCCAGCAGATCGTGCGCCACGCCGCCCTCGGTGAGGTCGAGCACGGTAACCTCGCCGCCCGCGTCCAGCCGCGGCGCGGCGACCATGGTGAGCATCGCCGACCAGCCAGCCAGCGTCCCGCCGGCCACGTCGATCCGGTCGATCGCAGGCCGGCAGCGCGACCGCGTACCAGTGCTGCTGGCGGTCGAAGGCGGCGCGGCGCGACTGCCATTCGGCGAACATCCGCGCGTGCGCTTCCTGCCAGCTGGCCAGCCGGCGCTGCTGCGCGGCGCGGATCACGTCGACCCGCTCCCGCTCGGCCGCCACCCGCGCCGACAGATCCCGCTGGCCGGCCCGCGCTTCCCGGCCGGCCAGCACCGCGACGGCCAGGCAGGCGGCGACCCCGAGCCCGGTCAGCGCCCCGTTCAGCAGGCCGGCCTGCCAGAGCAGTGCCGCGGCGGCGGCCAGCGCGGCTGACCCGGCGCAGGCGACCTCCGGCGGCAGGCTCAGCCGTTTCTCCGCACTGCGCTGCGCGGCCAGCCAGCCCGGGTTGACCTGCGCTGCCTCGGCCGGTACCGGCCGCCTGGGCTGCGGGCCCGGATCGGGATGCAGCAGCGCGTACTGCCAGCCGACGTAGACCTGGTCGGCCCGGACCTGCGGGCCAGCCGGGCCGGTGCTGCCTGGACCGCCGGCCAGCGACGGCAGGGTCATGCCAGCCTCCGCGGAACGTCTTCGTGATCACGGATGATTCGTCCGCCGGAACCCGCGGGTTCATCCGTGATCATGGAATCCGCGGGTTGCGGCGGCGTCATGGCCGGCTCCAGGGAACGCTGGCGAGCACGGACCGGCACCGCGGCAGCAGGCGCCGCTCGGGTCCCTTTACCAGCAGCGCGAAACCGCCGGCCGGCATCCGCAGCAGTAACTCGGCGGTGACTGCCTGACTGCCATTTTTCCTAAACGGATGGTCGCCGGCCAGTCCCTGCACTCCGGCAGCGGCCGCCGCCGTGGACGATCCGGCGGCCGCCGCGACGGGCATCCGCTGCGCCCAGCCGGGCACGCCGCGGCCACCGTGGCCGATGCCGTCATTGGCGGCCGGCGGCTGGCCAGCAGCCGCGAAGCCAGCCGGGCCAGGCGGCCGCCGCCAGCCCGGCAGGCCCGGCCCGGGCGGGGAAACCGGCGCCGCCGGGCAGCCCTCCGTCATCCAGGCCGGCCCGGGCGACCAGCAGCCCGGCGGCCGCCGGGTCGGCCAGCCGGTGCACAGCGACGACGTTGACATCAGCGGCCAGGCTGGCGGCCGCCGGGTCCGATGTGGTGCTGAGCAAGACGGCCACTCCGGCCCGGCCGCCTCGGGCGACGAGCTCGGCCAGCGCCGCCCGGTCCACCGACTCGCACCCGTTCAGCCAGGCAAGGCCGTCCCCGCTGACCGGGATCGCGCTCAGCTCGGCGAACAGGGCCATCGCGTCGAAGGCGACCAGCCCGGCGATCATGCTGGCGGGCCGGCCGTGCATGGCATAGTCCAGCGCGAAGAGGCAGACTGCCCGCTCCCGCAGCACCTGACCCAGGCTGATCCGCTGGCGGCCCGGGCCGAGCCAGCGGCCGGCCGCCGAGGACCGCAGCTCCGTTAGCTGGCTGGCCAGGGCGGGCAGTGCGGCCGGATCGGCCTCGATCAGGCTCGCCGATGCGGCGATCCGGTCGGCGAGCGCGGCCCGTTGCGGGTGGTGACCGGGCAGCCGGCCGAGCCTGGCCCGCAGCGCTGCCGGGCTGAGCAGCCGCACCACCTCGTCGAGAACCGGCTGGCGCGGGTCAGCAGGTGCGGCGGCAAGCACGGCGAACACGTCGCCCAGGTAGGCCGCGCAGGTGCGCCGGTGCTGGCCGGTGGCCGGTGGCCAGTCAGTCATGCCGAGCACGAGCGACGCGGCCCTGGCCGGGTCGCCGCCGCGCAGCGGCTCATAGCACAGCTGGCCGGGCTCGCCGAACTGGTAGAACGGCGCGCCAGCGACGCTGCTCACGGCGGCCAGCGATCCGGCCAGCCACCGGCTGCCGGTCAGGTCGACGACGATGACCGGCTTGCGCCGCCGGATCGCAGCATGGGCGACCTGGAAGCTCGTCCCGGCCGGGCCGAGCCCGGCCGGGCCGAGCCCGGCCGGGCTGGATCCCCCTGGGCCGGATCCGGCCGGGCCGGATCCGGCCACGCCTGGTGCCGCGCCGCCCGCGGCCAGCATGCCACCCTCGGCTTCCTGCCAGGAGACGGCCGCCAGGCCGCCGGCCTCCTGGTCAACCCCCAGGCAGCCACCCTCCCTGGTGACGATGCCGCCAGACCGGACGGTCGCCGCCGAGTACCGCCGCCGGGCCGCCACGATCAGCCCGGAGCGCGCGGGCGCCGCTGGCTGTCCGCCGGCGTGCATCCAGCTAACCAGCCCGGCCAGGGCCACCTCCGCGGTGGCCAGGATGAGCGCGAGCGGCAGCTGCCTGGGCAGCCAGTGGCCGAGCCCGGCAAACGCCGCGTCGAGGCGCAGCAGCCGGCCCGGCGCGCCGGGAACGCTGCCGAGGTACGCCGCGACCTGCCGCGGCCCGGCGGTGAGCCCGGCGACGGCGCGGGCGGGGCCGATCGCGAGAACCCAGATCAGGCCGGCGCAGCCGGGCACGGCGAGCCACAACGGGCGCCACCTGCTGACCTTGCCTATCGCATATAAGGCGACCGCGAGCACGATCGTGAGCTGGGCGAATGCCGCGTGTAATGACCAGCGCGGCCACGCCGAAGGCCGCGACGATCTCACCGCGCCGGGGATTGTCCCTCGGGATCAGGTAGCGGGCGCGCCGCGGCGCCCGCTCCGCCGCGGTGGCTACGGAGGCCGGCATTTCGGGTCAAGGTTCCCAGTCCTGCCGGGCCCGTGTCCAGGCACCAGGGAAACTCCCCGCGGTTCCCGGCCGGCCGCCGGCTCGACGGCAATCCGGGGACCTGCGGGAGCAGGGCACCGCGACGGTCAGGGCCGGCTGGCTCCCGGCAGCTGGCTAGCGGGCCTCACGTCTGCGGCGGCAGGCTCGCTGCGTTCGGCGATGCGGGCGCGGACCTCGTTCATGTCCAGCTCGCGGGCACGGGCGATCAGCTGTTCCAGTGCCGCCGCCGGCAGGGCGCCCGGCTGCGCGTACAGGATGACGCCGTCCCGGATCACCATCAGCGTCGGGACCGAGGAGATCCCGAAGGCGCTGGCCAGTTCCTGCTGGGCCTCGGTGTCGACCTTGCCGAACACCGCGTCAGCCGTGCCGGCCCGACGCCTGCTCGAAGACCGGGCCGAAAGTGCGGCACGGCCCGCACCAAGCCGCCCAGAAGTCGACCAGCACCAGCCCGTCGCTCGAGAGCCCAGCAAAATTCTCCGTCGTCAGCTCGACCGTCGCCATGGCATGCCTCCTTGTCCTCGCCGGGATCGCTCAAATACCCAGCGGGGTATTGAACCATCACCGGGACCAGGACATTCCCCGCCGGCCATGGGGACCAAAGACCCTGACATAGATGACCGTCGCACCTGCCTGCGGTACCCCCGGGGGCATTTACTGGAGAAAGCAGCAGTATCGAGCCCGCAGGGAGCGATTGAGATGAACCAGGTGCAGACGACAGCGTTGCTGGCCGACGTGGCGGACACCCAGCAGATGGATGTCCGGTTCGTGGCCGGGGAGTCGTATGAGGTAGCGGTGCGCGGGCACCGGGTGCTGGTGGACCAGCCAGCCGAGGCCGGCGGCCAGGATGCCGCGCCGACCCCGACGGAACTGTTCGTCGCCTCGCTGGCCACGTGCGTCGCCTTCTACGCGGGCCGGTATCTCACCCGGCACGGCTGCAGCCGTGACGGCCTGGCCGTGTCGGCAAGTTTCGATATGGCCAGCGACCGCCCGGCCAGGGTGAGCGGCATCCGCCTTGCCGTCCGGGTCCCGGCCAGCCTGCCAGCGCAGCGGTGGCCGGCGTTCCGCGCGGTGATCTCGCACTGCACCGTGCACAACACCCTGGCCAGCCCGCCAGTCGTCGGCATCGACCTGGCATGAGCGCCCAGGCAGCCATGAGGGCCGGCCCGCCAGTCCCCGCGGTCACGGCGCAGGATCTTGCGGCACAGCCGGTCACGCCTCTGGTGGAGCGGATCCGGGCCGGCGTGATCGGCGAGGGCGAGGTACTTGACGGCCCGTACGGGCCGCGGCGCATCACCTACGCCGACTACACCGCGTCGGGCCGCTCGCTGGACTTCATCGAGGACGTCATCCGCGAGCACGTGCTGCCCCGCTACGCCAACACGCACACCGAGAGCTCCGGCACCGGCCTGGCCACCAGCCGGCTGCGGGAGGATGCCCGGCAGATCATCCACGATGCGGCCGGCGGGGACGGCGGCCACCTGGTGATCTTCTGCGGCTCCGGCGCCACCGCAGCGGTCAGTAAGCTGATCGCCATCCTGGAGCTCCGGCTGCCGGACGGGCCCGCCCGCCGCTACCGGCTATTTGACAAGATCCCGGCCGGCCAGCGGCCGGTCGTGTTCGTCGGGCCCTACGAGCACCACTCCAACGAGCTGCCGTGGCGGGAGACCATCGCCGACGTGGTCGTCATCGGAGCCGACGCCGACGGGCACATCGACCTGGGCGACCTGTCCGCGCAACTGGCCCGCTACGCCGGCCGGCCGCTGCGCATCGGCTCCTTCTCCGCCGCCTCCAACGTCACCGGCATCTTGTCCGACGCCGACGCCATCGCCGCGCTGCTGCACGCCCACGGGGCGCTGTCGTTCTGGGACTACGCCGCGGCCGGGCCGTACGTGCCGATCCGGGCCCGCGACTCGGCGCCCGGCGCCGGCGACCGCAAGGACGCCATCTTCTTGTCCCCGCACAAGTTCATCGGCGGCCCGCAGACCCCGGGCGTCCTGATCGTCAGCAGGGACCTGGTCCGCAACCGGGTGCCCACCGTGCCCGGCGGCGGCACCGTCGCGTTCGTCGACCCGATCGGGCACCGCTACCTCGACGACCCGGTCGCGCGGGAGGAAGGCGGCACCCCGGCCATCGTCGAGTCGATCCGCGCCGGGCTGGTATTCGCGCTCAAGGAAGCGGTCGGCACCGGCGTCATCCAGGCCAGCGAAGAGCGCCTGTGGAAACGCGCCCTGCACCGCTGGTCGCGCAACCCGGACATCGAGGTGCTCGGCAACCCCGACGCCCGCCGGCTGTCCATCGTCTCGCTGCGCATCCGGCACGGGGAGCGCTACCTGCACCACAACTTCATCGTCGCGGTGCTCAACGACCTGTTCGGCATCCAGGCCCGCGGCGGCTGCTCCTGCGCCGGGCCGTACGGCCACCGGCTGCTCGCCATCGACCCGGCCCGCTCGCACGCCTTCCGCGCCGAGATAGGCCACGGCTGCGAGGGCATCAAGCCCGGCTGGACCAGGATCAACTTCAACTACTTCATCTCCGGCGCCGTGGCCGGATACCTGATCGACGCGGTCGACCTGATCGCCACCGACGGCCACCGGCTGCTCGCCGACTACCGCTTCGACCCGCACACCGGCCTATGGCGCCACCACGACGGCATCCCGCAGCCGCCACTGCGCCTGAGCGACCTGCGCTACGCCCCGGACGGCACCCTGGCATGCGCCGCCAGGCGCAGCCGGGCCGGCGAAGACACCCTCAGCGGCTACCTCAGCGAAGCGCGGAACATACTCGCCGCCCGCCCGGCCGAAATCGACGACGGCGCCACCGGCCTGCCCGCCGGCTTCGAGGCCCTGCGCTGGTTCCACCTGCCCCCGGCCTGCCTATCCAGCAGCGGGCGCTTCAGGCGAGAGTGAGGAACAGCTTCTCCATCTGCTCCTCGGTCATCGGGGCGTCGCCGTCCGCGGACAGGCACTGCCGCATGCCGCTGGCCACGATCTTGAACCCGGCCCGGTCCAGGGCGCGCGACACCGCGGCCAGCTGGGTCACCACGTCCGCGCAATCCCGGCCGGACTCGATCATCGCGATGACCCCGGCCAGCTGGCCCTGCGCCCGGCGCAGCCGGTTCAGCACGGCGCCGGTCGCCTGCTCATCGATCTTCATATGCCCGTCCCCTCGCGGCTGCCGGTCCCAGCATACCCTATGGGGTATGCTGGGACGCTGGCCGGCCCCGGGATGCGGTCAGGCTTCCCAGTCCTGCAGGGCGTATGTCCAGGCACCGGAGAAGCTCCCCGCTGTTCCGGCCGTCCACGGGCCTGCCGGCGACTCGACGACAATCCGGAACATGTCGGGGCGGAGCACCGCGACCGTCAGCGCAGCGGGGCCGACCTTGGCCGGATCGTCAAACCGCACGGTGACCATCGCGGCTGGCTGGCCGGCCGACAGGCGCAGGCTCCTGGCGACCGCGGGCGGCGGCGGCTGCAGTTCGACGAACAGTGCGCGCGGCAGGCAGGCGGCAATGCCGTCGTCCCCCGCAGCCGGATTCTGCGCCCCGCCGCGCGCCGGGCCTCCGGCCGAGACCGGCTTGCCGAACAGCGGCAGCGCAGCCAGCGCGGCCGGCGGGAGGGCCGGTGACTCGTCACCCTGGCCGGCCGGCTGCCCGGCCAGGTGCGTGGAGAGGTAGGTAGTCGCGAGCGCGGCAGGCTCCCCGTCCGAGGTCCACAGCAGCCGGACCACGCAGGCTGGCTCGCCGGGCGGGACGCCGAGCGCCCAGCCGATGTCCTCGGGCACCCGGCGCCAGGAAACCTGGCGGCTCCGGCAGGCGATCTGACCGCCCATCGGGTCGATGTGCGAAGCCAGCCCGGGCGCGCCGGCCAGCGAGATCAGGTACTCCGCCGGGCTGGCCCGGTACACCTGACCGTCCGGCAGGCGGCGGACCAGGTGCCGCGCGGCCAGTTCGCCGACTGCGGCGTCGATCTCCGCCGTGCTGACGTTGTAGCGGCGGGCAAGGGCGCTATGCCGGGGCAGCCGCCAGCCCGGCTCGTGGTGCACAAGCGCCGCCGCCAGCCGGTCCGCGAGCACCCCGGCGGACGACCCGGGCGGCGGGTCGGCTGCCCCGGCCGGCGGCCGGGTCGGCGGGACGGCGCCGGCCGGGGCAGTGCCCGTTTCACACTGATGGCGGCTCGGCTCCGAGACTTCAGCTTCGGCTGATCCCTTACGCCCGGTGACGGCCGGGCCGACCTCGGCGAGTACCGGCCCGTCATTTGCATGACCCGCTGGGTCACTCGGCATGACGCCGGGAAATAGAGATGATCACCCGACCCGCGATGATGATCAGCAGCACGAACACGAGCAGCAGCAGTGCCGCGTCATAGGACAGGACCTGCAATCCCCGGTCCGGCGAGTCCCAGAAACTCCACACCGGATAGGTGAGGAAGCCGATCTGGTGATTGGTCAGCTGAGTCGTCGGATTCGCCTGGTTCCAGCCCGCCGTATACAGCAGCGGCGCGGTCTCGCCGACCGAGATGGCGATCGCCACCAGCAGGCCCGTCATGATGCCGGGCACCGCCGACTTCAGCACGATCTTCCGCAGCGTCCAGACGGGCGGTATGCCGAGCGCCTCGGCGCCCTCCCGGTAGGAGACGGGCACCTGCGACAGCGAGCTTTCTACGGACTTCGTGATGTAGGGGATCGTGATCACCGACAGCACAAGCACGGCGGGCAGCAGGCCGAACCCCCAGTGCAGGCCGACCACCAGCGTGATGAAGCCGACATAGCCCATCACGATGGACGGGATGCCGGCCAGCACCTCGTAAGCGCCGCGCAGCACGCTCCGGTGCCTGCCGACGGCGAACTCGGCCAGGTACAGGCCGGTCAGCATGCTGATGGTGCCGCTGATGATCACCACGCCCGCGGTGATGGCGAGGGTGCCGAGGATCGCGTTCTCCAGGCCGCCGCCTGTCCCGGTGGTGTCCGTGGTGAGCACACTCCACTGGAAGACGGGGACGGCCCGCACCACGACGCCGCCTGCCAGCCAGACCGTCGGCACGACGATCACGGCCAGGCAGGCGGCGCAGGCAGCCCAGAATACGAAGTTGGTGATCTTCCTGCGCATCGGGATCGCGGGCCAGTCGCCGCCCTGGCCTGCCGAGGCGGCCGCACCGGGCGGGGTGGACGACGTGCTGCCCAGACGGCTCATCGCTACAGCCCCCTGCCGACCGGCAGCGCGGTGCCGGATACCCGGCGGACCAGCAGCCGCGCGGCCACGTTCGCGCTCAGCGTGATGACCATCAGCACCAGGGCAAGCTCGGCGTAGGTCTTGACGCTCAGCGGCCCGGTGATCGCGGTGTCCAGGTTCTGCACGATGTTGGCGGCGATCGTGCTCATCTCCCCGTAGATGTTCGTCGGGATCTGGCCGAGCGCGACCCCGCAGACCATGGCGACGGCGATGGTCTCGCCGAGGGCGCGGCCGAGGCCGAGCACCGCGGCGCCGATGATGCCGGCGGCCACCCAGGGCAGCGTCACCCGCCGGGCGCATTCCCAGTCGGACAGGCCGAGCGCGACCGCGCCTTCCCGCGGCAGGATCGGGACGCCGCGGATCAGGTCGCGGGAGGTCGCGGCGATGATCGGGATTACCATCACCGCGAGGATCAGGCCCGAGGTCAGCAGCCCCTGGCCATTGCCCGTGTCACCGCGGAAGAACCTGAGCACGGGAACGTCCGGCGCGTGACTGGCGATGACCGGGTACACGTGCTTGGCGAGGATCGGCCCGAAGGTGAGCGCCCCCCACAGCCCGATGACCACGCTGGGGATGCCGGCCAGCAATTCGAGGAACGTCCCGATCACGTTCGCCAGCCGCCTTGGCAGCCGTTCGACGATGACCAGCGCGGCCCCCACCGACACCGGGATCGCGATGATCAGCGCGATCAACGACGTCTCCAGCGTCCCGATGATCTCCGGCAGCGCCTGGAAGACCTCGCCGGGCTGGTGCACGATGCCGCCGCTCGTAATGGACGGGGCGTAGCCGGAGCCGAAGCTCCATGCGCTCCCGGTGAGGAACTTAAAGCTGTTGAACTTGATCGCCGGGGCGGCCTCGACGAACAGCGTGACCAGCAGGAATCCCAGCAGGAACAGCGGGATGACCGCGCCGACGCGGCCAGTCCAGCGGATCAGGTCGCCGTTGCGGAGGCTGTTGCGGAGCGCGCCGCCGAGCCGGCGGGGGGCAGCGAGCCCGCCCCCCCGCCCGGCTGGGCTGCCGGTGCCGAGGTCGCCACAGAATCAGCCGCTGATCGATGCGATCTGGTTCTCGGCGATGGTCTTCACGTTCGACGGCAGCGGCTCGAAGCCGACCGGCGCCAGGAACGTTGAAGAACTGCCGGTGGTGACCGTCCACTTGAGGAAGGCCTTCAGCGCCGAGGCCGTTGATGCGCTCGACTGGGCCTTCTTCACGACCACGTACTCGTAGTTGATGATCGGGTAGCCCTTGGCCGCCGACGTGTTGATCAGCGACTGGGACCCGTTCGCCGGCGTCTTGGCGGAGAAGCTGGCCAGCGCGGTGTCGATAGTCTTGGCGGTCGGCTGCGCGATATTTTCCTGCCTTGTTGGCCAGCGACGCCGTGCCGAGCTTGGCCGCGGTGGTCTTGGCCAGGTAGCTGATGCCGATGTAGGCGATGCAGCCCTTGATGCCCTGGCAGCCGGTCACCATGCCGCCGCTGCCGGTCTCGGCATCCTGCGCGGGCCCGGAAGGCCAGCTCACCGTGGTGTTGACGTCCGCGGCCGGCCAGTCGGCCGGGTCCTGGGCGTTCAGGTACGAGGTGAACAGGAACGTGCTGCCCGAACTGTCCGCGCGGTGCAGGGTGGTGATCTTCAGGCTGGGCAGCGTCACGCCCGGGTTGAGCGCCTTGATCGCCGAGTCGTTCCAGGTCTTGATCTTGCCGGCGTAAATCTTGGCCAGCACCGTGCCGCTGAGCTTCAGCGGAGTCTTGATTCCTGGCAGGTTGTAGTTGACCATCAGCGCGGCCACGGTCAGCGGGATGTTGACCAGGCCGGGGTACTGGGTCATGTCGGCGGAGGACAGGTAGGCATCGGACGCGCCCATGGTGACGGTGCCCGTGCCCGCGTCGGCGATGCCGGTGCCCGAGCCGGTGCCGGCCGTGGTGATGGTGACGGTCGTGACCTTCGTGTTGTATGCGGTCTGCCAGGCGCCGAACAACGGGAACATCAGCGTGCTCCCGGTTTCGGTGAGCGAGACGCCAGTCGAGGAAGATGCGCTCCCGGATGCCGCCGCCGCCGCCGACGGCGATGACGATGAGCCCGAGCTCCCGCTGCTGCCGCAGGCCGCCAGCAGGGCGAGCGGGGCCAGTGCGGCCGCCGTGCACACCATGCGGATTTTATTGCCCACCTCGGAATACTCCTTTGTTATTGCACGTTTACACGTGCGTTACATGGCTCGCACGCGATTGCGCGCGATGAGGTCCGCGCGGCTTTGCGCGGTCCTTGCCCCCGTGCGGGAGGAGTGCTGTCCTCCCGCACGGGCGGGTCTGCGGGCTAGCCGAACCGGCCGCCTACATAGCGAGCGGTCTCCTCCTCCGCGGGATTCTCGAAAACCTGCTTGGTCTCGCCGTGCTCCACCAGACGGCCCTGATTGAGGAAGACCGTGCGGTCGGAGACCCGGCGGGCCTGGGCGAGATTGTGGGTGACGATCACCACGGTCAGCTGCGGGATCAGGGTCCGGATGAGCGCCTCGATCGACTCGGTCGCGACCGGGTCGAGCGACGACGTCGGCTCGTCGAGCAGGAGCACCTCTGGCTCGATCGCGAGCGCCCTGGCCAGGCAGAGCAGTTGCTGCTGGCCGCCGGAGAGCCGGAACGGCGAATCCTTGAGCCGGCTGCCGACGGCATCCCACAGGCCGACTTCGACCAGCCGCTGCCGCGCGATTTCCCTGAGCCCGTGCCGGCTGGCCAGCCGGTGGGCGCGGGCCCCGGCCACGACGTTATCCAGGATCGACATCGGGAACGGATTGGGCCGCTGGAACAGCATGCCCACCCGGCGCCGCAAGGACATCAGCTCGACGCCCGGATGCCAGATGCTCCGGCCGTCAAGCAGCACGTCCCCGGCATGCCGGTAGCCGGTGACCTTGTCGTTCATCCGGTTGAACGTCCGCAGCAGGGTGGTCTTGCCTGAGCCGGTCGGCCCGAGCAGCGCGGTCACCACCCCCTGCTGCACATCAAGCGCGATGTCGCTCAGCACGGCCCGCGGGCCGAAGCTGAGCGTCAGGTCGACGGCCTGCAGCGTGGTGTCCCCGTTCGCCAGCCCCGCCCCGGCGGCCGGGTCCCGCCGGATGGCGGTGCCGGTATCGGCGCCTGCACCGGCAGCACCTGGCCCGGACTCGGCCGGATCCGCGTGAATCGACACCTTGCCCCTCGCCTCCCCAACCTCTGCGCGCACGCGCCAGCCGATCGGGCGGCTGGGCAGCCCCATCCTCAGTGGCTTAGGTAACGAGCAGCTGAACAACGGGGGGCATTAAAGGCAACGAAAAGATGGCAAGACGGGAAACAGATCCCGCGGCCGGGCTTGGCCGGCCCGGCAGACGATCGTGGCCGGGCTTCCCGCACTGCGCGGGAAGCCCGGCCACGATCCGGCGATTGCCGCGGCCGGCCCGGTGATTGCGCCGCCGGGCCGGCCATTGCGCTGCCGGGCTGGCGGCCGTCGCTACCGGCCCGGCGGCCTCAGACTGCTACCTCCAGCTGCGTCACCTTGCCGATGTCGGCGGACACGGCGCGCTCCGCGCGCACCCCGCCAGGGGCGAGCACCCGCAGCGTCCAGATGCCAGGGGCGGCGAAGAACCGGAAGCCGCCGTCCTCGCCGAGCGGCACCTCGGCGACGAAATCGCCGCCGGAGTCGAGCAGGCGGGCGTAACCGGTCGGCACCGCGGATCCGCCCTGGGTCACCCGGCCCTGCACGATCGCCTGGCTCCCGGCGGTGCTGGCCGGTGCCGCCGCCCCGCCACGAGGGGCGCCGCAGCCGTCATCGCTCACTTGCCGTCTCCAACCTCAATCGGCACTCCGACGAGGGACCCGTACTCGGTCCACGAGCCGTCGTAGTTCTTCACGTTCGGCTGGCCGAGCAGCTCGTGCAGCACGAACCAGGTGTGCGCCGAGCGCTCGCCGATCCTGCAGTAGGCGATGGTGTCCCGGCCGAAGTCCAGGCCGGCCTCGTCGCCGTACAGGGTGCGCAGCGCGTCATCGGACTTGAAGGTGCCGTCCTCCTCGGCCGCCTTCGACCACGGGACGTTCTTCGCGGTCGGGATGTGCCCGCCGCGCTGAGCCTGCTCCTGCGGCAGGTGCGCCGGGGCGAGCAGCCGCCCGGCGAACTCGTCCGGCGACCGGACGTCGACCAGGTTGAGCTTGCCGATCGCGGCCACGGTCTCGTCCCGGAACGCGCGGATCGAGGAGTCCTGCTCGCGGGCGGTATAGCTGGTGGCCGGCCGCTTCGGCACCTCGGTCACGATCTCGCGGGAGTCGAGCTCCCACTTCTTCCGGCCGCCGTCGAGCAGCTTGACATTCTGGTGCCCGTACAGCTTGAAGTACCAGTAGGCGTAGGCAGCGAACCAGTTGTTGTTCCCGCCGTAGAGCACCACCGTGTCGTCGTTCGCGATACCGCGCGCCGAGAGCAGCGCCTCGAAGCCGGCCTTGTCCACGAAGTCGCGGCGCACCGGGTCCTGCAGGTCCGTCTTCCAGTCGATCTTGACCGCGTCACGGATGTGACCCTTGTCGTAAGCGCTGGTGTCCTCGTCAACCTCGACGATCACCACGCCGTCGTCAGCGTGATGGGCCTCGACCCAGTCGGCGTCCACGAGGACGTCGGAACGGCTCATATGGGAACCTCCTTGTCAGATTCGGCCGGTATCAGGACCTGACGGCCCGGCCATATTCGGCGGATAAGCAGATACATCTCGCAGCCCAGGCAGATGCCGAAGACTCCGTTGAGGAACGCGGCAATGAGTCCGGCCGCGGCGGCCGCCATGCCAAGGGCGGTCACCCCCGTCCCGTAGCCGATAATTCCGATAACGCTAATCACCAGGCCGACTGCCTGCGCGAAGCGGGGCGGCATCTCGGCCTCAAGCTCGGCAGGCGGCCCCAGCCTTGGCCGGACCAGCCACCGGTAGAGCAGCCCGTACGGCGACCTGCGCAGGCCGAGGAAGGCGCCGGCCGCGAAGACGAGCGCCTGCCAGGCCAGCAGCCACACGCTGCCGGTTACCAGGACAATCGCGAAGACAACGAGCGTGATCAGCGCGCCGAAACGCGGGCCTCTCGGATCGATGTCCATCTGCGGTGTCCCTTCAGCGGTACGGGCCCTGGCTCCCCGGTTCCTGATACCCCGTTTCCGCGCAGTCTGCGCGGCATCCGGCCGGACGGACACTGTGCCGTGGCGATACGGCAGAAATCTATCGTGCGCCGCCTGGTCAGCGCAGCGCTCAGGGCAACTACCTGCATTTCCGACCTTATAACACGATAATGCACGTCAGGTCACCTCGCCCAGCGCCGCCATCAGGTCGGCCCGGCGCGGCTGGCCACTCGCGCGGCGCGCGATGCGGCCGTCCGGGCCGAGCACGAAGACGGTGGGCGTGCGCCGGATATCAAGGCGGCGGACGAGCTCCAGGTGGGATTCCGCGTCTATCTCCACGTGCTCAACCCCGTCGGTCATCCCGGCCACCTCGGCGAGCACCTGCCTGGTGGCCCGGCATGGCGCGCAGAACGCGGAGGAGAACTGGACGAGCGTGGCCCGCGGGCCGAGCGGCTGGCCGAGCTCGGCCGCGCTGATGTCCGGCCGCCCCGCGGCGCCTGGCACCGGGCCCGCCTGGGTGATGCCGCCCCGCGCGGTGCCAGCCTGCGCGGTGCCGCCCGGCGCGGTGCCAGCCTGCGCGGAGTTTCGCGGCCAGGCAGCGTCCTGCTCCGCCCTGGCGGCCTGGCCGGCCGCAAGGGCAGTTCCGCAAACCGGACTGGCGGGCTGGCTCACTGGGACCGGCCGGAAGCGCCCGTTGCGCCGCCGCCAGGTCAGTCCCCCGGCGGTCGCGACGACGAGCGCCGCCACGCATACGATCAGCCCTGCCGTCGTCACGCCGTATAGAGCGCCGGCGCGGGTCCGGACATTCCCGCGGTCACGTAGCAGGCACCGTTACCAGCACTCGCCCGCCCGAAGTGATCTGGAAGCTGCGCAACTGCGATGCCCCGAGCGACACCGAGGCGGGGTAATCGGAGCCGCCATGGCCGCTGGCGACCGTCCAGCTGCCAGCCGACCACCGCTGGCCGCTGGCATTCACGGCCCAGATCTGGCAGATGGTGCCGTCCTTGATCCCGTTGACCCAGACGTCCATCCTGGTCCCCCAGGACCTGCTGATATACCTGACGACGGCGCTGACGTTCGTCCGCGGGTTGGTCGCGCTGACCTCCTCGGTCACCGGGCTGGCCTGAGCATGCCCGGCCGGGTTCGCGCCGGGGGCGATGATCCGCGCGCCCGCCGCCCCGCCGGCAATCGCGATGACGACGGCGGCCGCGGCCGCGGCCAGACCGCGCCACCTGCGCACCGCGCGCCGTTCGGCCACCCGCCGCAGCAGCGAGCTGAGCAGCTCGTCAGGAGGCTCTTCCAGGTCCTTGACCTCGGCGCTCTGCAGGATCAGCCGCTCGGCGTCGGCACCGGGCACCCGGCCGAGCAGGGCCGGCAAGCCGGCCAGCCCGGCTAGCTCCTCCCGGCAGTCCGGGCAGGTAGCCAGGTGATCGTCAACCACCGTGCGCTCGGCCGGATCGATCGCGCCGACCACGTAGACGCCAAGCGACTGGCGGACGTCACGGCAGGCGGGGCTGGTCATGGTGCAAGCCCCCGTTCCTCTAGTGCGAGCTTCAGCGCCCGGAGCGCGTAGAACGTCCGGGACTTGACGGTGCCGGCCGGTATGCCGAGCACCACGGCTGCCTCAGCGACGGAGCGGCCTCGGTAATAGGTCTCGAGCAGGACGCCGCGGTGCTCCGGCCGCAGGGCTTTCAGCGCATCGGCGACCGCCCACGACTCCAGCGCCCGGTCGGCCTCGTCCGGCGCGGGTATCAGCTCAAGCGCGGCCTCGCCCACCTCGTGCGGGCGGGCCCGCCTGGCCCGGTAGGCGTCCACGGCGAGGTTCCGCGCCACCGCGAAGAGCCACGGCCGGGCCGGGCGCTCGGCGATCGCCTCCGGGTGCTGCCAGGCCCGCAGCAGCGTCTCCTGCACGATGTCCTCCGCACGCTGCCGGTCGCCGTTCGTCAGGTGCAGCGCGTAGCGCAATAGCGGGCCGGCGTGCTCAGCGTAAAGCGCTCGCATGAGTGCTTCGTCGGACACCGGCCCCTGCGGTCCCCGGCGACCCGTGATACTCCGGCTAGCCATATCTACCGGAACGTCTGCGCTGGCCCGATGGTTCAATGTTCGTCCAAGGACGCGCTTCATAGCGCCCGGCCCCTTGCGTTTCGCGTCGCCGGGCCGCGCATCGCCGGGCCGCGCATCGCCGGGGTCGCCGGGCGCGTCCCGGCCGCCGCTAGCCACCTGCGAACGGCGGCAGTACCTCGATCACCGCCGCGTCGTCAAGGACGACCGCATCCGGGGCCCGGACGCCGACCGGGGCGCCGTCGACGAGGAAGGACGAGCGGGCAAGCACGGCGCGGAACCTGGCGCCCCCGGCCGCCCGCTGGCCGACCGCGGCCAGCGCGCCGGCCAGGGTATCCGCCTTGATCGTCTCCTCGGCCGTCCCGGCAGCTTCCTTCGCCGCGGCCCAGTAACGGAATGTCACGATGGCCATGTCAGCTATTCTCGCCTATAGCGAGTCCGGGCAGCGCCGCCCAGGCCCTCGCGGGTGTCCATGGACAGCGTGCCGCGGACGCGACCGCGGAGCGGAGGTGGCAGCGATTGAGTGACGTGCTCCTGCTCACTGGTGCCCCGGATTCCCCTGCTGACATCCTGCCCTCGCTGAGCCTACTGCCGCACTCTGTCCGGCTCGCGGCCGCCGAGGCGGCCGCGCTGACCGGCGGCCAGCCCGCGGACGTCGTGCTGATCGATGCACGACGCGATCTTATGCAGGCCAAGACCCTGTTCCGCGAACTCCGCGGGGCCGGGCTTGAGGTGCCGCTGCTCGCCGTGGTCGCAGAGGGAGGCTGGGCCGCCGTCACCGCCGACTGGGGCGCCGACGACGTGATCCTGCACACCGCGGGCCCTGGTGAGGTGGAGGCGAGGCTGCGGCTGGCGATCGGGCGCAGGACAGCGGCGGTGCCGACCGCGACCGGCGAGATCCGCTCGGGCGACCTGCTGATCGACGAGGCCAGCTACTCGGCCCGGCTGCGTAGCCGCACGCTGGACCTGACCTTCAAGGAATTCGAGTTGCTGAAGTTCCTCGCGCAGCACCCGGCCAGGGTGTTCACCAGGTCGCAGCTGCTGCAGGAAGTCTGGGGTTACGACTATTTCGGCGGCACCAGGACCGTCGACGTGCATGTCCGCAGGCTGCGGGCCAAGCTGGGCGCCGAGTACGAGTCGCTGATCGGGACGGTCCGCAATGTCGGATACCGTTTCGTCCCAGCCTCCGGCAAGGCCGACGGCCCCGGCAAGCCGCCAGCCAGGAAGGGCCAGCCAGGCCGGGACGACGACGCGGCCAGGGCAGGCGCGGTGGCCGCAGGCCGGGCCGGGGCGGTGACCAGCCCGGCCTCCGCGCGGCTGCCCGCGGCGGCAACGAAAGGGAGATCAGCCCTGCACACGCCAGAAGGTGACGCCGCCTCGCCCGCTTCCCCGGCCTCAGCTGCCCCTGTAGCCTCCCGCGCGAGCGCCGTGGCCCCGCACGGCCCGGCGGTCAGCGTCCGCGGGCGGATCTCCGAATCCGAGGCGGCCGCTGTGCTCGCACTGGTGAGCGCCGCGGCCGAGGCCGATGGCGTCGGCCCGCTCTCCGAGCACGTCATGCTGCACCTCAGGTACGGCGGCGATCCCAGGGCGGGTAATCTGCTGCTCTACCGCGGCGGGGAACTGGCCGGCTACGCGCACCTGGACCCGACCGACCCGGTCGAGGGCCCGAGCGGCGAGCTGGTGGTCCATCCCGCGCACCGACGGCGCGGCCTCGGCCTTGAGCTCACCGGGGCCCTGGTGGCCGCAGCCGGCCCGCTTCCGCTGCGGCTCTGGGCGCACGGTGACCGGCCGGCCGCGACCAGGCTTGCCACCGCGGCGGGATTCGGCCGGGTCAGGGCGCTATGGCAAATGCGGCGGTCACTGCAGGCCAGGATCGACCAGCCGCAGGTCGCCGATGGCATCAGGTTCCGGACCTTCGCCGTGGGCAGCGACGAGGACCAATGGCTGGCCGTCAACCGCAAGGCCTTCGCCCGCCACCCGGAGCAGGGCGCCTGGACCCGTGCGGACCTCGACCTGCGCGAACGGGAGCCGTGGTTCGACCCGGATGGTTTCTTCCTGGCCGAGCGCGGCCGGCAGGTCGTCGGGTTCCACTGGACCAAGGTGCACGGCCGCCCAGCGGAGCAGCCGGCTGCCGCGGCACATCGAAGGCCGGCGCCGGTACCGGCTCACCGGACGCGGCCGGGCCAAGTGCCGAACCGCCCGGCCACGGTCATGAGCCCATCGGCGAGGTCTACGTCGTCGGGGTCGATCCTGCCGAGCGCGGCCGCGGCCTCGGCCGCGCGCTGACCTTGATCGGGCTGCGTTACCTGCGATCGCTCGGCCTGTCCCAGGTCATGCTTTACGTCGACGAGGCCAACGCGGCGGCCATCGCCCTGTATGAGTCGCTTGGCTTCACGCACTGGGACACCGACGTCATGTTCGCCAGCTCCGGCAATTCAGATAGCGGCTGACTTCCGTACGGCGCTAGCCGGACAAATGTTTACCACTATGTTGCCTGATCTGACTGCGGGGACGGGGACGGGCCGGTGACCGGCGCTGCGCTCATGCCGGGTGGTTACGAAGTGGCCCTAATTAACTAGTTTGGCTTGGGCGGCCAACGCCGGCCGGACAAGCGGCCGCCGGCGGCCCGGCAGAACGCCGGCAGCGCATCCGCCCGGCACCGGCGGCGACACGGACGAACCGCCGTGCTCGGGCCCGGTCACCCAGCGGCAGGCAGCGCCGCCTCGGGCAAGGCGGCGGCCGGGTCGCGCAGTGGATCCGGACGGACCGGGAGGCGCCCGGCGATGGGCATCAGGCCGAGTACCTCGTCGAGTTCATCGTCGGTCAGCGGCCGGTCACTCGCCGCTACAGCGCTCAGTACCTCCGCGTACAGCTCGATCTCGTCGAGCGCCACCGTGTCGTGGACGCGCAGGTCGACGTAGCCTCGCACCGCGTCCACCTCCCCTGGCTGAGCGGTCGCGCGGGAACTTGTCATCAGGTTAAGGCCCGTTCCGATGCCCCCGCATGACCCATCAGGATCATTTTTAGGCCACCTTCGGGTGACCTCGCGCCCGGCCTGCTCGGATGTCATGCGCCCGGAACGCCCGGATGATGTTTCCGGTGTGCTGGCGGTGCCGCCTGATGATTCCGGCATGGGTCGCAGTTTCCCGCTTTTCACTGCCACGCACTGCCGTTTCAGGTATCTCCGAATTACCGCCACGATGCCGCGCGGTGCCGCGCGGCCTGGTCGACGTAATGAGCTGGGCGTATCCGCGAAGGTCGCCCGGTCCGCGTCGGTCAGCTCGCGGACGATCCGGCCGGGCACCCCGGCGAACAGCACCCCGGCCGGCACCCGTGTCCCCGGCAGCACGATCGCTCCGGCGGCGACCAGCGCGCCCGCCCCCACCCGGGCGCCGCCGAGCACGATGGCGCCGATGCCGATCAGCGCTCCGGCCTCGACCTGGGCGCCGTGCACCGTGGCCCGGTGGCCGAGGCTGACCCGCTCGGCCAGCAGGGCCGGCTCACCCTCGTCCACGTGCAGGCAGCACTGGTCCTGGATGTTGCATTCCGGGCCGACGACGATCTCATCGCAGTCCGCGCGGAGCACGGCCCCGTACCAGACGCTGGCTGACCGGCCGAGCGTCACCCGGCCGACCACCACGGCATCGGGCGCGATCCAGGCAGTGGGGTGCAGGACAGGGATGGCCCCGTCCAGGGCGGCGATCAGGCTCACGGGCTCGGGTCCCCTTCCTGGCCGCGCGGCGGCCTCGGCCGGGCGGCGGCGGCGCGCGGCCCTGGCGGTTCATCATCCGCCGGCCGTCTGCGGATGGCCACTGCCGGGTCATGCTCTGATGCGATATCTTGACCTCGAGAAACGGGACAAAATGGGATAGTCAGTCGTTTCGGTTGCGCGTGACGCGCTTCGGGACAAGAGTCAGGCGCGTTATTTCAAGCCAGGTACGTGCGGCCCGCGCCCCGGACATACTGAGGCGCAGCGGGCATGCGCCGCCGACCAGAACCCGCAGACCCAGCCCGTGGCACCGGCCGTGGCCGTCGGCCACGGCCTTATGCGGGTCTGCCTGACCCACGACGGGTGACACTATGACCGACCAGACTGATCTCCTTTCCGAGCTGGGCCAGGAGGACACGTTCGAGAAGGAGATGCGGGGCTACAGTCGCCGTCAGGTCGACGAGTTCGTGGCCCGCTCGCGCAGCCAGGCCCGGGACCTCGAGGACCAGCTGTCCCGGTCACTCGACGAGATCGAGCGGCTCAGGCTTGAGCTTTCCTCGGCCCGCCAGGCGGCCGGCGGCAAGCCGGCCTACGAGGAAATCAGCGAGCGGATGGGCCAGATACTCAAGCTGGCCGATGACGAGGCCAAGGCGCAGAAGAACCGCGCGCAGGAAGAAATCGCCAAGATCCGCAACGACGCGAAGGCGGAGACCGAGAAGTTCAGGGCCGAGGCGCGGGAGCAGTCAGACCGCATGCTGAGCGCCGCGCAGGAGCAGGCGGAGCACGCCATCGCCTCGGCCAGGACGGAGGCCGAGAAGACCAGGAGCGCGGCGCGCAACGAGGCCGAGCGCTCGATCAGCGAGGCGCACAAGCAGTCGGAGAACGCGGTCGCCACTGCGAAAGCGCAGGCCAAGCAGGTGCTCGACGAGGCGACTGCCCGCGCCACCGCGATCCACGACGGTGCCGAGCGGCGGCTGAACCTGCTCACCTCCCGGCACACCGAGGCGATCAGGCGGCTCACCGAGATCCGCGACGTGGTGACCACGCTGGTGGCCGGCGAGGCGGCCAGCGGCTCGATGGAAGAGGAAGTTGCGAAGTCGGTCGCTGCCGCGATCGCTGCGGGCAACCCGGGTAACGCCGGCCAGGCCGAGGGCAGGCACGCGCCGGCCGCGGCCGTGCCGCGGCCCGGCCATCGGCCCGCAGCCGCGCCGTCACCGAGCAGGCCAAGGTACAGCCGCCGGCCGCCGCCCCGGCCGAGCAGGAAAGCCGGAGCACGGTGCCGCGCCGCAGGCCGCGAGCGCACCGCGGCCAGCGACCGGGCGCCGGCCGGAACACGATCTCCAGCCAGCCGGGCCGCCGCCAGCCAGCAGGCCACCGCCGACCGCAGGGCGCCGGACGCGACGACCGGGCGTCTGACGCCGCGGGCCTGAGGCCGGGCCGGGCGGGCTATTCCGGCAGCGCGTCCAGCCGCCGGAGGATGACGCCCTCGCGCAGCGCCCACGGGCAGATCTCCAGCTGCGGCAGGCCGAAGAGGTCCATCGCGGCGTCAGCCACGATGGCGCCGGCCGCCAGCTGCGGGGCGCGGCCACGCGGAAACGCCGGCCAGCTGGACCCGGTCGGCCACCGTCATCCTGGCCAGCCGGTCGGCGAGCTGCGTGACATCGCGTGCCGCAGGCTGCGCCGGACGTACGGGCCGTCGCTTGACGGCGCCGCGCCGCTGATCCTGGCCAGCTGCCGGAACGTCTTCGACGTCGCCACCGCGTGATCTGGCCGTCCGTCGCGCATCACTGTGCCGGCCGTGGTCGGCGATCTCCGCCCGCACGTGCTTGCGCAGCCGCCGGACCTCGTCCGGCGACGGCGGGTCGCCGGCCAGCCATTCGCGGGTCAGCCTGCCCGCGCCGAGCGGCAGCGAGACGGCCACGCCCGGCTCCTCGTCCACGCCCCCGGCGATCTCCAGCGAGCCGCCGCCGATGTCCAGCATGCAGCAGCCGGCCGGAGGACCAGCCGAACCAGCGCCGCGCGGCCAGGAACGTCAGCCGCGATTCGTCGGGCCCGGACAGCACCCGGATGTCGACCTTCGTCTCGGCCTGGATCCTGGCCAGGATCTCCTCGCCGTTGGCGGCGTCGCGGACCGCCGAGGTGGCGAACGCCAGCAGCTCCTGCACGCCCTTGTCCTCCGCTTCGCGCAGCGCCTCGTCGACGAAGGAGCGCAGCTGGACGGCGCATTCCCTGGACAGCCGGTTGCTGCCGTCCAGGTGGTCGCCGAGCCGCAGCTCGGCCTTGTGCGAGTACGCGGGAACCGGCCGGGCGCCCTGGTAGGCATCCACGACGAGCAGGTGCACCGTGTTCGATCCGACGTCCAAGACACCCAGTCGCATAGCTGCACGCTACTTTCCCGCGGCGCATCAGGCACTCGCTGAGTTGCCCGGCCGGCCGGGGAATGACACCTGAGAGGCACCGCGTTGCAAAATTGTTAGCACCGGTACCAGTGAGAGCGCAGCGCCGCCGACGCCCAGGAGACCGCCGGCTGGAGCGGCCGCGGTGCCCGTTCAGCTGACCACGCTGGCATCCGGCCTGGCCGTCCCGTCCAGGTCCTCGATCCGGGCCAGGGACGGCGGCCGGGCCGCCGAGATCGCGGTCGCCGCCGTCTCGGCCTCGTGCATGACCCGCAGGATGTTGCCGCTGGCGAGCTGGCCGCAGTCGGCGTCGCTCCAGCCGCGGTCGAGCAACTCGGCGATCAGGGCCGGATAGCAGGAGACGTCCTGCAGGCCGTCGGGCAGCTGATCGGTGCCGTCGTAGTCGCCGCCGATGCCGACATGATCGATGCCTGCCACCTCGCGCACGTGGTCGATATGGTCGGCCACCTGGGCGAGCGCCGCGGCAGGCCGGGGATGGCCGGCCGCCCACTCCGGGCAGCAGCTGCTTCCGGCTGGCGTGGTCCCTCGCGGTCAAGGCCGCGCCGGTGCAAGCTCGGCGGCGAACTCGAGGTCCCAGTCCCGGCAGACCTGGGATACGAACGCGGGAACGAACGTCACCATGCACACGCCGCCGTTGCCCGGCAGCCGGGCCAGCATGTCATCGGGCACGTTGCGGGGATGATCGCAGAGCGCGCGGGCACGAGGAGTGGGAGAAGATGACCGGCGCCTGCCGCGGCGGCGAAGGCGTCGCGCATGGTTTCCGCGGAGACATGCGAGAGGTCCACGAGCATCCCGAGCCGCTGCATCTCGCCGACAACCTCGCGGCCGAACGCGGTCAGTCCCGCCGGCGGCGCGCTCGTCGGTGGCCGAGTCCGCCCACGGCACGTTGCGGTTATGGGTCAGCGTCAGGTACCGGACGCCGAGCGCGTACAGCGCCCGCAGCACGCCAAGCGAGCAGGCGATCGAGTGCCCGCCCTCGGCGCCGAGCAGAGCGGCCACCTTCCCGGCGGCCAGGATCCACTCGGCGTCCGCCGCGGTCAGCGCCAGCTCGAGGGCGGCCGGGTACCGGCGGACCAGGTCGCGGACCAGGTCGATCTGCTCGATGGTCGCGGTGACGGCCGCATCGCCTGCCAGCTCGGCCGGCACGTAGACCGACCAGAACTGCGCGCCGACCCCGCCGCTGGCCAGCCGGGGCAGATCGGTATGGGTGCCGGGTACCGGGCTGGCCAGATCGACCGGCTCCTCGCCGCGCGCCGCCATCTCGCGGAGCGCCCAGGCCAGGTCGTTGTGGCCATCCATGATCGGGAACCGGCGGAGCAGATCACGTGCGGCGCGCAGGCTGCTGGTCATCTGGCCAGACCACGGCTGCGAGTCCCGGTTTGCGGCCCACGCCAGCGTCGCCCGATTCGACCCAGGTCGGGCGCCGCGGCGCCAACGCCGCGAGGCCGGTCAGCGCGGGCGCAGGTGACTGTAGAACCACGCAACGGCCTCGTCCACGGCCGGGCCGACGTACTGCGGGACGTCGTACAGGTCGATGTGGTTGCTGGTGTCCAGCCACACCAGCTTCCGCGGCTCGCCCGCCCGGTCATAGGCCGCGAGCCGCCTGCTCCGGCGTGGTGTAGTCGTCCTTGCGGCCGTGGACGAGGAGCAGCGGGGTCGGCGAGATGAGGTCCGCGCCCGCCGCGAGGTCGACGGTGATCAGCTCGAGCACCGAAAGCGCCGTCAGCTGATTGACCCAGCCGGGGCACGCCGACCGCGGCGAGCAGTAGTAGTCAGCGGGCTCCGCGCCGCCCATCACCACCGGCCGGCCGTCACCGGCGTCCACGGCGGCCCAGTACTCCACCTCGCCGGTCTCCTGCTGGCGCTGCGCAAGCTCGTTGAACATGGCCAGCTGCGCCCGGTACTGCGTCGGTTCCCATCGCGTCCCGCATCGCGGCCGGGGAGTTGTAACCGCCGGCGATGCCGGCGACCGCGCGGATCCGCGGGTCGAAGGCCGCGAACCTGAGCGCGTAGCCGCCGCCCAGGCAGATCCCGCAGCAGCCGATCTGCGCGGCGTCGACCTCTGGCTGCGCGGTCAGGAACGTGACCGCGTCGCGCAGGTCGCGCAGCTTTCCCGCGGCGTCCTCGTGCTGGCGGGCAGTGCCGCCGCTGGCCCCGAAGTTGCGGTGGTCGAAGGCCAGGGTGACGTAGCCCGCCGCCGCGATCTTCTCCGCGTACAAGCCAGTGACCTGCTCCTTAACGCCGGACAGCGGGCCGGTCAGGACCACCGCCGGGTGCGGCCCCGGGTGCTCGGGCACCCGGAGATGACCGGCGAGCGTGATCCCGTCGCTGGTAAAGGAAACTTCCCTGATCTGCATCCCGCCCCTCCCCTGGCCGGCCCGCCGCGACGGCTGCCCGCCGGCTGGGTTGCCGGCCGGGCCGCTGGCGCCGGGCACTGACCGGCCATGAACATTGTCCGTGGTGCGGGCCGCGGGCCGCTACCGCTCCCGGATCTCCTGGCGCCGCGACTGATGATCAAGGCGGCGGGCTATGGCAGAGTGCGGACATGGGACTGGATCTGGCGCAATTGCTCGCGGTTTCGGTATACCGGGCCTTCGACCTCGAACTCGGCCGGCCGGATCCTGGGCGGCACCGACGAGAGTGGCTCGATGCAGCTCATCGAGATCTCGCCGGACGGGACCAGCCAGCCGCTGACCGCGCTGCCTGGCGCGTGCAGCGGCCGCTACCTGGCCGCCGAGCGGACGGTCGTGGTGTCGCACGACGACGGCGGCAACGAGCGCAGGCAGCTGTCGCTGCTGCGCCTGCCGGTGCCCGGCGGCCAGCCGGCCTGGCCGGACCTCGAGCCGCTGGTGCACGATCCGCGCTACATCCACGCTCTCGCGGACACCTCGGCCGGGCGGATCTGCTACCTGACGAACCGGCGGGACGGAGTCAGGTTCGACGCGGTGCTGCGTGATCTGGCCACCGGCGCCGAGGAGACCGCGTTATGCCAGCGACGGCAGCATCTCCGAGGCGGTGCCGTCGCCGGATGGCCGCTGGCTCGCGGTGAGCGTGCCGTCCCCGGTGGCGAACTCGGACCAGATCCTGCTGGCCGACCTCACCCAGCCGCCGGGCGCCGGGCCGGCTGCGCGCGCTGACCGGCGCCGCCGAGCCCGCCAGCCAGCAGCGGCTGCAGTGGCTGCCCGGCAGCGACGCGCTGCTGGTGACGACCAACCGCAACCGCGAGTTCACCGGCATCGCCCGCTATGACCTGGCGCCGGCGAGCTGGACCTGGCTGATCACCGATGATGCCCATGACCTGGCAGGCTGGGTGTCCCCGGACGGCGCCTGGATCCTGGTCGAGCGCAACGAAGACGGCGCGTCCGTGCTCACCTTGCATGACGCGGCGACCGGCGCCGCGGTGCGGGATGTGCCGCTGCCCGCCGGCGGCTGCGTCACCGACGTGCCGCTGCCCGATCCGCGCTGGTCACCGGACAGCCGCGCGGTAGTGATGTCGGTCGCGGCCGCGGACTGCCGGGCGACGTGCTGCTCGCGATCCGGGCACGGCCGCGTCCGGGTGCTGACCGGCTCGCCGCGGTCCCTCGCCGGGTTTGCGGCGGCGCGGCCGGAGGCGCACCAGGTGCCGACGCCCGGACGGCGAGCTCGTGCCGTGCCTGGTCTACCGGAGCGGGCAGCCCGCCGACCCGGCGCTAGCCGGGTCGGCGGTGCTGGTCATTCACGGCGGCCCGGAGAGCCAGGCGAAGCGCAACTTCAACCCCGTCGTGCAGGCGCTGGCCGCCGCCGGGCACACCGTGCTCGTGCCGAACGTCCGCGGCTCGGTCGGCTACGGCAAGCGCTGGTACTCGGCCGACGACGGCAGCCTGCGGCTCGGCTCGGTGGCCGACTTGCCGCGATTCACGGCTACCTGCCGAAGCTCGGCATCGACCCGGCCCGGGCCGCGCTGTACGGCGGGTCCTACGGCGGCTACATGGTGCTGGCCGGGCTCGCGTTCCAGCCGGAGCTGTGGGCGGCGGGCGTGGACATCGTCGGGATCTCGTCCCTGGTCACGTTCCTGGAGAACACCTCGGCGTACCGCCGGGCGCAGCGTGAGCGCGAGTACGGCAGCCTGGCTGGCCGACCGCGACTTCCTGGTCGCAGCCTCCCCGCTGACCAGGATCGACGCGATCCGCGCGCCGCTGTTCATCATCCACGGCGCGAACGACCCGAGGGTCCCGCTCAGCGAGGCCGAGCAGCTGCACGCGGCGCTGACCGCGCAGGGGCCAGGAATGCGAGCTGCTCGTCTACCCCGACGAGGGCCATGGCCTCGCCAAACGGGCCAACAAGCTCGACGCCTACCCGCGCGCGCTCGCCTTCCTGGCCCGGCACCTCGCGTCCTGACTGGCCGCTGAACGAGCCGGGCCCGCCATGATCGCGTTGATCATGGCGGGCCGGACGCGGAGACCGCGGCCTGCTGGTCAGCCAACGCGGTCGGTTGCCGCTGGCGTAGCGGGCCGGCGTCTGGCTCAGGTCGAGCATCCTGCGCTGCGCGTAGTTGCACTCGGAGATGACGGCGGCGGTCCGGCTGGCGAGGCTCCGCAGAGCTCCGCACTCGGCCGCGATCGCGCCCTGGCTGTGGTACCTGGTCTCGTTCATGTCACCAGCATGGCCCGGCTGCGCTCACCGCGACAGTGGCAGTACTGACATAGTAGCGTGACATCCTGCCAATCCGTGGCATGCATGGTCACATGCTGAAGAACGTGGCTGCGGTGGTGCTCGACGGCTTCACGCCGTTCGAGCTCGGCGTGCTCTGCGAGGTGTTCGGCACGGACCGGACCGACGAGGGGCTGCCGAGCTACGACTTCGCCGTCGTGGCCGGCCAGCCAGGGCCGCTCCGCTCGGAAGCCGGATTCACCCTGGGCACCCCGTTCAATCTGGACCGCATCGAGCAGGCGGACCTGATCGCGGTGCCCGCGATTCGCGACGACGTGAGCAGGTGCGAGCAGCGCCAGTTCCCTGGGCCGCTGCTCGCCGCACTGCGCGACGGAGTCAGCCGCGGCGCGCGGGTACTGAGCGTCTGCACCGGCGCGTTCATACTCGGCGCAGCCGGACTGCTGGACGGGCGCCGGTGCACGACGCACTGGCGGCAGGCCAAGGACCTGGCCCGGATGTTTCCGGCGGCGGACGTCGATCCGTCCGTGCTGTACGTGGACGACGATCCGGTGATCACCAGCGCAGGCACCGCAGCGGGCATCGACGCCTGCCTCTACCTGGTGCGCAAGGAGCAGGGCAGCCGGGTGGCCAACGCCATCGCGCGGCGCATGGTGGTGCCGCCGCACCGGGACGGCGGCCAGGCCCAGTTCGTCGAGCGGCCGGTCGCCGAGCTGTCGGCAGACACGCTGAGCGACGTCATCGGCTGGATGGAACGCCATCTCGACGAGCAGGTCAGCATCGCCGAGCTGGCCACCAGAGCGGCCATGTCGGAGCGGACGTTCGCCCGGCGGTTCGTCCAGGAAACCGGCACCACGCCGCAGCGGTGGCTGACCGGCCAGCGAATCCTGCTCGCCCAGCAGCTGCTCGAGGAGAGCGACGCGACCGTGGACGTGGTCGCCGAGCGGTCCGGGTTCGGCAACGCCACCGCGTTGCGGCACCATTTCCGCGCCTGGCGGGCGACGACGCCGCATGCCTACCGCCGCCAGTTCCGCGATCCCGGCACGCTGGCGCCCGCGGCCGCAATGCCGGCGGCCTGGCCACTGACTGGCCGGCCAGGCCGTCCGCGAGCCGCTGGCTGAACCAGGCCAGCCGACATATCGTGACATGAGTGGGCAGGTTCTGAGTCCCTGCCGCGCTGGAGAGGCCGATGACGCTGGAGCCCGGACACGGCCCGCCCGGCGGCCACGGGTCGATGAGATCGTCAACGGCTGACCGGGAACGCGCGATCGACGTCCTGAAAGCGGCGTTCGCGGAGGGCAGGCTCAGCAGGGACGAGTTCGAGGAAAGGTCCGCGCGGGTCTACCGGTCGAGGACGTACGCCGAGCTCGCGGCGCTTACCGCCGACCTGCCGGCCGGGCCGCTCGGCGCGATTGTGTACCCGGGGATGGTGCCTACGGGGCCGGTGCCGCCGTATTACGTCGCGGCACCGCGCCGGCCGGTTAACTCGCTCGCCGTCGCTGCGCTGATCTGCGCATTTATCCCCGGATTCCCCGCGGCCGCGGCAATCATCACCGGCCTCGTGGCGCGCAGGCAGATCCGCGAGAGCGGCGAGCGGGGCGACGGCGTCGCCAGCGTCGCGATAGTGATCGGCGTGCTCTCGCTGCTCGGCTTCCTGTTCTACCTGACGGCTCATGTCGGGTTCGGCTGAATCGGCCCCGGCCGTGACGAGCGCAGGCCGTGGCCGGCTTGTTCGCTCCCAGCAGCGCGGGGCTACCGGCGGAATTGGTTTGCTGGCCGCGCGGCGGGCGCGCACACTGCCGTCATGGCGGTCGCAGCGACGTTCGATGAGCTCCTCGCCGAGGGCGCGGCCGAGCCCGTCGAGGGCTGGGATTTCTCCTGGTTCGATGGCCGGGCCACCGAGCAGCGGCCGTCCTGGGGCTATTCCCGGATCATCGCCGAGCGGATGGCCGGGGCGGCCGCGGCGCTCGACATCCAGACCGGCGGCGGCGAGGTGCTCGCGCAGGTCCCGCATCCGCCGCCGGTGCTTGCGGCGACCGAGTCCTGGCCGCCGAACGTCGAGCTGGCCAGGCGGAACCTCGCCCCGCTCGGGGCGACGGTGGCCGAGGCCGCCGATCTGGCCGGCCTGCCGTTTCCGGCGGAATCATTTGACCTGGTCATCAGCCGCCATCCCGCCGAGGTCCGGTGGGATGAGATCGCCAGGGTGCTGCAGCCCGGCGGCACGTACCTGTCCCAGCAAGTCGGCGCCGGCTCCAACCGCGAGCTCTACGAGTTCATGATGGGCCCCCAGCCGGCCGACCAGGCACGCAGCGCGCAGCTGGCCGCCGCCGAAGCTCAGGAAGCCGGCCTGGTCGTGGTCGACCTCCGCGAGCAGGCGCTGCGGGTCACGTTCAGCGACGTCGGCGCGGTCGTCTACTTCCTCAGGAAGGTGCTGTGGACCGTGCCGGGCTTCACCGTTGACGGTTACCGGGAGCAGCTGGCCCGGATGCACGAGCAGATCCAGTCCGACGGCCCGTTCGTCTGCCATTCCCGGCGCTTCCTGATCGAGGCACGCAAGCCGGCCTGAGCCATCCGCCGGCGGCTTCCTGCGCCGGCCGGGGGGCCGGCCAGCGGAAACCCGGTTGCCGGCGGCCAGCGGCGGGTGATTCTCTCAGCGAGTGACCGGCTGCGATGCGGAGATTGCCCGGCAGGCCTGCGATGCGTATGGCCTGGCGCTGGGACCGCGCGCGTCGATGACCCCCGTGGCGCGCGGCGCGATGGGCCAGATCTGGCGGCTCGATCTCGGCTCGCAGCGTTATGCCCTGAAGGAACTGCTGTGGAGGGCGGACGAGGAGTCAGTGCGCCGCGAGACCGCCGTCACCGCACGGCTGGCGGCCGCGGGAATCCGGCTGCCCGGCAGCCTGCCGGGCCGGGACGGCCGGTTCCTGGCCCGGCTGACTGGCCAGCTCGGCGGCCGCTGGCTGCGGCTGTACAACTGGATCGACGGAGCGCCCGTCAACCTGGCGGACCAGGAAGTGGCCGGGCACGTCGGTGACCTGCTCGGCCGGCTGCACGCCCAGGCGCACGCGCTGCCGCCGTCGCTGACAGCGGGCGAGCCTGATCCCTGGTACGACACGGTTCCTGGCCCCGCCGCCTGGGATGAGCTGGCCGCCGAAGCCCGCAGCCGGGAAGCTGACTGGGGGCCGGCCATGGCCAGCCGTCTTGGCCAGCTGCGCGAGCTCACCGGCCTGGTGACCGCTGCCTGCCGGGACCAGATGATCATCTGCCACCGCGACCTGCATCCAGACAACGTGCTTGTCGACGGCGCCGGCCAGCTGGTGCTGCTCGACTGGGACGACACCGGCCCGGCCTGCCCCGGCCGTGAGCTCGCCAAGCTGCTCGCCGACTGGCACGTGCGGGACGGCGTGCCCGATGCCGCCGCGGCCGCGCGGACCCTCGCTGCGTACCGGGCCGCCGGCGGCAGCGGACGGCTGCGCGATGAGCGGTCCTTCGGCATGCTGATCGCCTGCATGCTGAATTTCCTGCAGGCGCAGGCGGGCGTGGCCCTCGACCCGCGCGCCGCGCCAGAGAACAGGATTTACGCAGCGGCTGAGATCCTGGACACTCTCGCCAGGCTGCCAACCCACCGGCTGATCAGCGACCTGCTTGCGGTCGCAGCCGCGGAGTAGCAGTAAGCCCGTGCCGCCAGCCAGGCCGGCCGGGCGGCACGGCCGGGCGGCACCGGCCGTCTGCTGGCAGCGGGCTAGCTAATCTGCTGGACGTCGAAATTGGTGATGACGCCGTTCCTGACGGTGTAGGCGCCGTGGTAGGTCTTCACCGTGCCGTCGGTCTGCAGCGCCGTCAGCTGGGCTGTCACCACGTTGCCGCTGACCGAGTCGATGGTCAGCGTGTCTTTCGCCGTGGTGCCGAAGCCTTGCTTGAAGGCCGAGTAAGACGAGGTGCTGTTACGCCCGCCGAGAGTCCAGGCCCTGGCGTAATCGTGCCTGTTGATCGCCGCGACGTAAGCCGTCACCGTTGCGGCCGGCCCGGCGTGCCTCGCGGGGGCGGCCCGGCGGGCGGCGGCAGGTGACGACTTCCCGGCAGCGCCGGGCGACGTGGCGCCGGCCTGCCGGAAGTACGCGAACGCCCCGGCGGAACCGATGATGACCGCGGCGATGATGGCCGCGATCGCGAACGGCCGGCCGCGCGAGCGGCCGCGCGGGACGGGCCGCGGGTACGGCACCGGCGGCAGGTACGGCGGCCCGGACCCTGGTGCCGATGAGCCTGGCCGGCCGGACTCCCCGGCAGGTGACGGCGGCCGGTACGCCGCCTGCTCATCCCGCGGCTGCCCGTATTGCGTACGCGGATCCCCGTACTGCGGCTCCGCGTACGGCGGCGGATACCGCGGATCCCGGTGGCGCGGCTGGTCGTACTGCGGCTGGTCGTATCGCGGCCGGCCGGACGGCTGCTGCCGGGAGCGTCCCGGCCGGTAGGATTCCGGCCCGGATTGCCTGCGGCGCGGGGATCCCGGCCCGGTCTCGACGGCGGCCGGCCCGGGCGAAAGCTGCTCAGGCCCGCGCGGGGCCGGCAACGGGTGCGCGGGCGGCGGCGGCCCCGGTCCCGGCGGCCCGCTCACCCCGGCCGGCCCGGCCAGCTGGGTGGCGGCCCTCGGCGGGCCGGGCCGCAGCTGGCCGCCCGCGCTCCATTCGAGACCGCAGGCCGCCCGCAGCGACGCCGCGAACTCCAGGCAGCTCTGCTGCCGGTCGGCGGGCGACTTGGCGAGCGCCTGGGCCAGCACCCGGTCGATGCCGGGCGGCAAGTCGGGGCGGCGGGCGGTCAGCAGCGGCGGCGCGGCCAGCAGCTGGTCGAACAGCATGCCCAGGTCCTCGCCCCGCCGGAACGGCGGCTGGCCGGCCAGCATCTCGAAGGCCGCGCAGCCCAGCGCGTAGAGATCAGTCCGGCCGTCGACCGGGCGGGACTCGATCTGCTCGGGCGCCATGTAGTCGAGCGTGCCGACGAACTGGCCGGTCTGCGTCAGGCCGGCCGTGGCCAGCAGCTGCTTGGAGAGGCCGAAGTCGGACAGGTAGACGTGATCAGGATGGCCGCTGCCCGCGACCGTGCCCAGCAGCATGTTGGCCGGCTTGACGTCGCGGTGCACCAGGCCGACGGAGTGAGCCGCATCCAGCGCGGACGCGACCTGGCCGATGATGCTGCTTGTCCGTGCCGGATCCAGCGGGCCGAGCCGGCGGCACAGCGTCCTGACGTCTCCCCCGGAGACGTAACGCATCGCGATGAAGAGGGCTCCGCCGGCCTCGCCTGCCTCGAAGACCGGGATGATGTGCGGATGGTCGACGGCGGCCGCCGCCCTCGACTCGCTGATGAAGCGCTGGCGGAACGACTCGTCCCTGGCGATCTCCGGCGCCAGGATCTTCAGGGCGACCCAGCGGTCGAGCCGGACGTCAAGCGCGCGGTAAACGACGGCCATGCCGCCCCAGCCGATCTGCTCGGCCAGCCGGTAGCCCGCGATCTGCGCGCCAGTGGCGAAGCCGCCGGACACCGGGGAGACCCTGTCGGCCACCGCGTCTCCCCCCGCTCGCCTGTCCGTCCGCTGCCCGCCGCCCGCTGCGCACCGGCGCCGTCCCTGACGCAAAGATCACTCGTTAATTGGCCACATCGCGCGATTAAACTCCAGTATCCGCATTGCCCGGCGTTGGCTGTCAACCTGGGCCAGGGCCGGTCCTGGACCTGGCCGGCGGCGCTCGCGCTCGGCCGTTGCCGGCCACCAGCACGGGCCAGCCGCTGGTCCGGGACCTGGCCGGCCGCTGGCTGTGGTGCTGGCATCACCGGCCCGCGGGTACCTGCCTGCGGGCAATGCCCGGCTGGCACCCTTCTTTCCTGGTAACCACCAGCGAATAATCACCGTCAGAGGTGAGAAATGGAGCACGCCCCATCGGCGGTGGCGGCGGAGACGGCGGAGACGGCGCCGGAGGCCGGCCGCCCGATCGCCAGCGGTCCTGGCCGGCTCCCGGCGCGGCCGCGGGCCGCTTTCTGGTGCGCATTCTCGATCTGGGCAGTGACCATCATCACTACCGTCACAGCGCTGACGTACGACCACGTCCACCGCGGGCCCGCGGTCCTGGCCAGCCAGGGCAGCGCGGCTGACGGGGTGGCCAGCGTGGTGTTCATCGCGGGATTCAGCACGGTCGGCGCGCTGCTGGCGTGGAAGCGCCCGGCGAATCCAATCGGCTGGCTGATGTCCGGCACGGGCATCTCTTATGCGGCAGCCGGCTTCGGCGTGTTCCTCGGCAATTTCCGGCCGACCATGCCGCTGTCGGCCTGGCTGGGCTGGCTGTGGCTGTTCGGTATCGGCCTGGCGATCTTCGTCCTGCTGCTGTTCCCGACCGGCGCCTTGCCGTCCCGTCGCTGGCGGCCGGCGGCCTGGGCCACCGCTGCCGCACTCGCCGGGTGGGTAACCGGCAACGCGTTTGCGCCCATGATCTTCACCTCGGACTCGCCGCTGGCCAACCCGACCGGTATCGGCGGGCCGGCTGGTTCGCTATTCAAAGCGCTGGCCGGCGGCAGCGCCGTGCTGCTCGCGGCCGTCGGCCTGGCGGCGATCGTCTCCCTGGTAATCCGGTGCTCCCGCGCGGCGACGGTCGAGCGCGAGCAGCTGAAATGGCTTCTCTACGCGGGCGCGCTGATCGTTGCCGCGCTGCTCGCGGAGCCGGTGGCAGCAAAGATCGCGGGGCCGGGGGCCGCGGCGAGCAACCTGCAGAACGCGATGAGCAGCGGCGCGATCGCGCTCGTTCCGATCGCGATCGGCATCGCCATCTTCCGCTACCACCTGTACGACATCGAGCTCGTGATCAGTAAGACCCTGGTCTACGGGTCGCTTGCGACGTTCATCACCGGTGTCTACGTCGCCATCGTGGTGGGGATAGGGTCCGCCGCCGGGCACCGGGCACAGCCGAATATCGGCCTCTCGCTGCTGGCCACCGCCATCGTGGCGGTCGCGTTCCAGCCGGTCAGGGAGCGGGTGCAGCGGCTCGCCAACCGGCTTGTCTACGGCAGGCGGGCAACTCCCTACGAGGTCCTCGCGGAATTCTCCGCCCGGATGGCCGGGACCTCCGCCGCTGAAGACCTGCTGCCCAGGATGGCCAGGATCCTGGCGCAGGGCACCGGGGCGTCCCGGGCGGACGTGTGGCTCAAGGTCGGGGACGTGCTGCGGGACGATGCCAGCTGGCCCCCGGGCGCGCCGCCATTTCCTCCGGTCAGCGCGGCCGCGATCGGCGCGGCCGCGATCGGCGCGGCGGCGATCGGGCTGACCGCGGCCGGGCCGCCCACGCTGGCGGGCGCTGACCGGATCCTGGCCGTCGCGCACCAGGGCGAGGTGCTCGGCGCCCTGTCGGTGTCCAAGCGCCCGGGCGAAGCGCTCACGCCGACCGAGGACAAGCTGCTGGCCAGCCTGGCCGCCCAGGCCGGCCTGGTGCTGCGGAATGTCGGGCTACGGGCGGAGCTGCTGGCCAGGCTGGAGGACATCAGGGCTTCCCGGCAGCGCCTGGTGGCAGCACAGGACGAGGAGCGGCGGCGGATCGAGCGCAATATCCACGATGGCGCGCAGCAGCAGCTGGTAGCGCTGGCGATCAAGCTGAACATCACCGAGTCGCTGATCGGCTCGGACGCCGACGGCGAGCGGGAAATGCTCGCCGAGCTCCGCAAGGAGGCGGCCGACGCCGTGGAGGACCTGCGGGACCTGGCCCGCGGGATCTACCCTCCGCTGCTGGCCGGGGAGGGCCTGGCCGCGGCGCTGCGGGCGCAGGCCAGGAAGTCGCCGGTGCCGGTCTCGGTGACCGCCGACGGCATCGGGCGGTACCCGCAGGACGTCGAGGCCGTGATCTACTTCTGCGTACTCGAGGCCCTGCAGAACATCTCGAAATACGCAAGCGCCAGCTGGGCCAGGGTCCGGCTGGGCGCGGCCGGGGACGAGCTGGAATTCGAGGTCCGTGACGACGGCGCCGGCTTCGATCTCGGCGCGAACGCCCACGGTACGGGCCTGCAGGGGATGGCCGACCGGCTGAACGCGCTCGGCGGCAGCCTCGGCATCGAGACGTCACCGGGGGCGGGCACGGTCGTCCGCGGGCGGATTCACAGCCGAATCCCGGAGCCGAGCAGGTGAGCCTGCCCGCTGTCCCGCGGCCAGCCGCGGGACAGCAGGCCATTGCCCCGCGGCTGGCGGCGGGGCTGCTGGCGCTGACCGTCGCCGCGCTGGCCGCCAGCGGCGGTTTCGGCATCGCCGCGCACGACCTGGTGACCGCCTTCGCCTTCGATCCGGTGCTGCTCGCGTTCGGCGGCGTCGGGGCGCTGGTAGCCAGCCGTCGCCCGGCAAACCCGATCGGCTGGCTGTTCCTGGCCGAAGGCCTGGCCTTCGCGCTGGCCGTCGCCGGCTCGACATACGCCAGGTACGCGATCGCGTCCGGGGCCAGGCCGGCCGCGAGCCTGGCCGCGTGGCTTGGTGCCATCCCCGGCGAGCTCTTCTTCCTGTTCCCGCTCGCGCTGCTGCTCTTCCCGGACGGGCGGCTGCCCTCCCGCCGGTGGCGCGCGCTCGCCTGGCTGATAACGGCGGCCGAAGTGGTGCTGCTGCTCGCCGCGGCCAGCTCCGGGGCGGCGATGCGGAGCCAGGGCAGCAACAACGGGCTGTCATCGCCCGTCCGGCTGATGCCAGGCCACCTGGCTGATTCGCTGGTCAGCGGCGTGCAAACGGCGCTGATCCCGCTGTCGGTGCTAGCCGCCGCCGGGTGCGTCGTGCGCTACCGGAGGTCACCGGCTGACGAGCGGGAGCAGATCAAGTGGTTCGCCTACGCGGGGTTTCTCACCGCCGCCGGGCTGCTCGTCTTCGGGCTCGCGGTCAACAACCCGCTCGACGCCTTCATCGCGCTCGGCCCGCTCGTGCCGGTTGCGGCCGGCATCGCGATCATGCGGTACCGGCTCTACGACATCGACGTCGTGATCAGCAAGACGATCGTCTACGGCTCGCTCGCGGCGTTCATCACCGCCGTCTACGTCGCGATCGTGGCCGGGATCGGCTCGGTCGGCTCCGGTTCGCTCGGCCCGCGGGGCACCCGGCCGGACCTTACCCTGTCCATCCTCGCCACCGCGGTGGTCGCGGTGGCGTTCCAGCCGGTCAGGGAGCGGGTGCAGCGGCTCGCGAACCGGCTGGTCTACGGCAAGCGGGCTACCCCGTACGAGGCGCTCAGCGAGCTGGCCGGGGAGCTGGGCGGGACGTACGCGACCGAGGACCTGCTGCCCCGGATGGCCAGGATCCTGGCTGAGGGAACCGGGGCCGACCGCGCCGGCGTGTGGCTGAAGGCCGGCCCGGAGTACCGGCCCGGGGCGTCCTGGCCGCCGGACGCGCCGCAACCGGAGCGGCTCGTCGCCGGCGACGACCAGGCGCCGGCCGGCGATGGCGCCGGGCGGTTCACCCTGGTGCGCCATCAGGGCGAGGTGCTCGGCGCCCTGTCGGTGTCCAAGCGGCCGGGCGAGAACCTCACGCCTGCCGAGGACAAGCTGATGACCGATCTGGGGTCACAGGCCGGCCTGATCCTGCACAACGCCGGGCTGACCGAGCAGCTACTCGCCCGGCTGGCCGAGCTGCGCGCCTCCCGGCAGCGGATCGTGGCGGCGCAGGACGATCAGCGGCGGCGGATCGAGCGTGACATCCACGACGGCGCGCAGCAGCAGCTGATGGGCATCGCGGCGATGCTGGCGCAGGCCGAGACCGCGGCCGGCCAGGACGAGGAGCGGGAACGGGCCCTGGTCGCGCGGCTGCGGGCCGAGACCAGGAGCGCGCTGGAGACCCTGCGGGAGCTGGCTCGCGGCATCTACCCGCCGCTGCTCGCCGATCAGGGACTCGCCGCCGCGGTGAGCGCACAGGCCGGGAAGGCGGCCGGGCCGGTCGAGCTGGACGCCAGCGGGGTCGGCCGGTATCCGGAAGAGATCGAGACTGCGGTCTATTTCTGCTGCGTCGAGGCGCTGCAGAACGCCGCCAGGCACGCCAGCGGGGCAACGGTCCTGGTGCGCCTGTCCGGCTCGGACGGTGAAATCTCGTTCGCCGTGCAGGACGACGGGCCAGGCTTTGACTCCGGCAGCGTGCCCGCCAGCTCGGGCCTTGAGCACATGCGCGACCGGCTCGCCGCGCTCGGCGGGGTCATCGAGATCGATTCGCGGGCCGGCCGCGGAACCACGGTGGCCGGCCGCGTCCCGCTCGGCGCCCGGGTCACCGCATCCCGCGCCTGATCACCGTGTCCGGCAGCACGGCGCAGGCCGCTCGCCGGCGCTCAGGCTGATTCCCCCGCTGGCGGCCGGACAGGATGGCCCGGCCGGCCACCGGAGGTCCCGTTTCAAATCAAAGCAGGCAGGCTGGCCCGGACGGCAGCCTGCCTGCGGCCGTCCGGGCGCCGTGGCACGTCACTCGGCCACGGCGGGCACCTCGGCCGGTACTCCGGCCGGCGTAGGAGCCTTTGTCAGCAGGTCGTCGGCGGTCTCCATGCCGGCCCGCCAGACCGAGCGAGCGACGATCTTGGTCAGGTCGGCGCGGTCCCGGTAGCGGCCGGCGATGTCCCTGCACTCTTCCAGCAGGCCCTCGGACAGCGTGGTCGGCTTCAGGCCGAGGGCGAGGAACTGGTCGTTGCGGACCGCGAGCTCGTTCTCCTCAGCCTCCTGCCGCGGGTTCGGCAGGTACGCGATGTCCACCCCGGTCTCGTCGGCGACCAGCTTGGCCAGCTCGCGCACCCGGTGCACCTCGGTGATCTGGTTCAGCACCTGCGGCCGGGACCCGGCCGCTGGCGGGTTGCTGATCGCGATCTCGATGCACCGGACGGTGTCCCGGATGTGGATGAACGCGCGGGTCTGCCCGCCGGTGCCGTGCACGGTCAGCGGGTGCCCGATCGCGGCCTGCATCAGGAACCGGTTCAGCACCGTGCCGTAGTCGCCGTCGTAGTCGAACCGGTTGATCAGCCGCTCGTCCCGGCTGGTCTGGTCGGTCTGGGTGCCCCACACGATGCCCTGGTGCAGGTCAGTGATCCGCAGCTGGTCGTTCTTCGCGTAGAACGCGAACAGCAGCTGGTCCAGCGTCTTGGTCATGTGATACACCGAGCCGGGATTCGCCGGGTGCAGAATCTCCCGCTCCAGCTCGCCGTCCGGCGTCGGCACCTTCACGGTCAGGTAGCCCTCCGGGATCGGCGCCGTGCCGGACCAGCCGTACCCGTAGACGCCCATCGTGCCCAGGTGCGCAAGCGCCGCGTCGATGCCGGTGTCGACCAGCGCGGTCAGCAGGTTGTGCGTGGCCCGCACGTTGTTGTCCACGGTGTACCGCTTGGTCTGCGTGGAGCGCATCGAGTACGGCGCGGCGCGCTGCTCGGCGAAATGCACGATCGCGTCCGGGCGCAGGTCCCGCAGGACGGCGACCAGCCGGTCGTACTCGGTGGCCAGGTCCAGGCTCACGAAGCCGACGTCTCGCCCTGAGACTTCCTGCCAGGCACGCAGCCGCTCGCCGATCGGCCGGATCGGCGTCAGCGACTCCACCTCGAGATCGACGTCGATCTTCCGCCGGCTCAGGTTGTCGACGATCGTGATGTCATGACCGCGGTCCGACAAGTACAGGCTTGTCGGCCAGCCACAGAAGCCATCGCCGCCAAGAACCAGAACGCGCATTCCGACTCCCATCAGATTCCGCCAGTGAAGGGCAGCCCGCGATCGCTGCCGTGGGGGCTAGGGACCGGCTGGATGGTAGCGGGCCAGCCGCAGCATCCCGTAGCGCGGGCAGTCTACCTGGCCTTCTGCGCATCTGCCTGGCAGTGCTACGGAGTGGCTACCGAGCGACAGGACCAACGGAACAGTATCGGACTTTTCGGGCAGTCTGGGGCGTCGCGCCCGCGCTCGCCTTGCCGCAGGGAGAGGGCAACGTCAGCCGGCCAGGCAGGTCTCCCCGACGACAGAAGTTAAAATTTTGGTCATCGCCGCTGGGTATCAGCCGGGAAGCGCAGGACGGCAGCGAGTCCCGGCGGCGGATTGCCGGGAGCTGGCGACGGCATCACGGGGTAGCCGCGCCGAGCCGGCTGAGCCCGTGGGCGCGCATGTAGGCGGGCAGCGAGTCGTACTCGAACGCGTGCCAGAAACCGCGCCCCAGCGACTTGTTCAGCCGCACGATGCTCTGGCCGTCCACGGTGGCAGTGCCGGTGTAGGGCGCGGTGGCGAAGACGATCCGGCTCATGTCCAGCCCGCGCAGGCTGAGCGCGAGGCGCAGCATGTCGCTGTCGGACAGCGTGCTGTCCACGCTGACAGCCCCGGACAGCGCGTGGGCGAGCGAGCCTGCCTGCAGTGGGTTGCTCAGCAGGCCGGCTCGGCGGACCTGCGTGAACATGGCCCGCAGGTAGTTCTGCTGCCTGCGCTCGCGGTCGAAGTCACCGCTGGGCAGGCCGTAGCGGTCGCGGACGTAAAGGAGCGCCTGGGCGCCGTCCAGGTGATGAGTGCCCGCGGTCCAGGTCACGTGATTGGACGGATCGTACGAGGTGGCCGGGACATTGACCGTCACGCCGCCGAGCGCGTTGGTCACCGCGCGGAAGCCAGCCCAGTCGATGATCGCGAAATGGTTGATGCGGACGTGGGTGAGGTGCTCGACCGTCCGGATCGCCAGCGTCGGCCCGCCGAAGAAGTAGGCCCAGTTGATCTTGCCGTCGCCGTGGCCAGGAATCGGCACCCAGGAGTCACGCGGTATCGAGACCACATAGGCACCGCGGCCGCCGGCGATGAGGTGCACGAGCATCAGCGTGTCGGTGCGGCCGCGTACGCTGCTCGCCGCGCGCGTGCCCGTCGTCGGCACCGGCGAGCGGGTGTCCAGCCCGCCGACGAGGAACGTGACGTCCCTGGCCGCTGACCCGGTCGGCAGCGGCGGCCTGGCGGCCGCGGGTATCGCCATGAACGGATCGGGGATCCGCCGCATGCTGCTCAGGTCATGCCTGGCGACCAGGTACGTCGCCGCCCCGGTGCCGGCGATGAGGACGACGAGTACCGCCGCGGCGATCAGCATTACCTTGCGTGCACGCCGCCACCGCGAGCCGCCCCGCGATGGCGGCAGCGTTCCTGTTCCCGGATCCTGCATCTACCGCACCCCCGCTAACGGTGCGCGAAAGGCACCGCAAATTGGCCCTCTGCTGGCTAATCTGCTGGCTAATCCGCTGATCGGCTGCATTGGCCAGCAGCGCGGCGAAGACACCCCCGTGTTTCGCCAGACCCGTATGTCCGCAAAGTCCGCGTATTAACCGGACAGACATTTGCGGCCCCGGACGGGCCGGCATTTACCGGCGACAGCCTAGCGGCAGGCCGCGCTCAGAATGGCGATTCCGGGTAACCGAGAGCGGCGGCCCGGCTCGCTCGCCAGGGTCCGCCTGGCCAGAAACGGGGGTCGGCCTGACCAGGAAGAGCGTAAGTTGTGCCGATGACGCCCGCTGTGCAGTCGATGGTCGCCGCGACGTATGTCAGGGACATCGATACGTCCCGCTCCTTTTACGAGTTGCTCGGCTTCCACGAGCAGTCCGCGGGCCGGGCTGCCACCTCGGCGTGGTCGGCCCTGCATCACGACGGTCACTACGTCCTGCTGGCGTCGACCCGGCCGCCGCTCGGCATCCCGCGGCTACCGCTGCTGTTCTACTTCTTCTTCCATGATCTCGGTGCCGCCGTGGGCGCAGCTGAAGCGGCCGGCCTGGAGATTGCCCGTGTCGGGCATCCGCCGCATGCGCTAGGTGGCGAGGTGAAGCTGCTCGACCCCGATGGCAACACGGTGCTGCTCGGCCAGCGAGAGCGGTCGGCGTCCCAGCCGGCCGCCGCCGATGACGACGCCTCTCCCCGGTTCTCTCTGCTGCAGGAGGCCGCCGCGCTGGTTAAGGCCAGCGGCGGAACGACAGCGGGCTGCCAGGTGGGCAACCCGCACGGGATGCCGTGCCGGAGCAAGGCTGACGTGAAGCTCGCCGATTCCGCGGGTGACACGGCATGGGCATGCATCGCCCACGCCGACGAAATCCTGATGACCGTGCACGGAGCGTTCATCGCCAGCCCGGCCGACCAGGGGATAGCGGTGTTTCTGTCCCGCCGCCGCGGCTAGCCTGCCGATCTGGGTGTGGCGCTAGCCGGCGGATTCCGTCAGGATCAAGGGCGTGGAAAGATCCGGGATGCGACATCGCATGAAGAATTTGCTGCTCGCGGCCGCAATCCTGGCTGCCGGATGCCTGGCCACGGCATGCGCGCAGATCGCCAGCGGCGCGATCGCCAGTTCGTCGCCCAGCGCAGGCGCGTCGGCGACGGCTACCACTCAGCCATCGCCGACACCGAGCACGCCCACGGCCACGCCCACGCCCACGCCGAGCACCGCCACGGCCACCCCGACACCGAGCACGGCGACGCCCACGCCCAAGTCGTCCAGCGGATTCAGCTTCAACCTCACCTGGTTGTGGGTCGTCCTCGGCGCCCTCGTCCTGCTCGGCATAATCCTGCTGGCTACGCGTTCCCCCCGGCGTTCCCCTGCGGCAGCCGGCTGGCGGTCAAGGGTCATCGACGCGTACTCGCAGGGCGCGGCTCTGGACAGCGCGGTGCGCGCGGCGGAAAGGCAGGGCGCTTTCACTTCTCCCGGCGATACCCGCTGGTACGACATCCAGCGCCGCGCGGATGACCTCACCCAGACGTTGTACGCGATGCGGGAGACCGCTCCCGATGAGGACCGGCGCGCGCAGGTCGCGGATGCGCTCGCTTCCCTGCAGGCCCTTCGTCGCGCCATGGACGTCCCTGGCGGCCCGGGCGGCGCCAGCGCACAGCAGGGCGGGGCGCTGCACGCCCGCCTGTCCGCGCTCGAGTCGTCCCTCAACGCGCTCCGGGTGCCGGACGACCGCCTGCCCTGAGCTTTGCGGCTGCAGATCGGGCGGCACGCGAGACCGAGCTGGACAGCGCCGATCGCGGGACATAGACCCGGCGCGTAAGGTGGCGCTGTGGACGGCGCGGTGATTGTCGAGCTGCTGGAGCCGGTGATCGGCCAGCAGGGGCAGGTCAGGCTGGTATTCCGTGGGCCGGGCGGGCGGTGGACCCTCAACGATGAGAAGCACCCGCTGCTCGGCGTGCGACTGCGCCCTGACGGGCTCGTCGAGACCTCGCGCGATGACGGGTGGGACGTTCTGGACCCGGCGGACGTGCTGGCCGTCGAGTGGGTGGCCAGGCCGGGCGAGGGCGGCGGGCCCTATCTCTGATCACGGCGAAACGGCCGTTCCCTTGAACATTTCCTGAACCGGAGCCCGCCCGCGCCGTTTGCGGCAGGCACCAGGATCACGACGCTCCGTGCAGGTAACGGCTAGTGCCGTGATGCCCGGCCGCCGGGCCTGGCGACTTGACGATGGTAACCGTAATGGTTACCGTTCTCATTAACGTGTCGATCATGTCCCTCCCTTGCAGACCGGAGATCCGGCCCGATGAGACTTCGCGCCCCGGGCGCCCGCGGCCCGGCCGCAGCTGCGGTGCTGTTGCCCGCGGTCACGCTGCTCGCCGCGTGCTCATCGGCTTCCGGCGCTGCCGCGGACGCAGCGCACGGCGGCGCGATCGTGGCGGTCGGGGCGGAGAACGAGTACGCCAACGTGATCAGCCAGATCGGCGGCAAGTACACGCGCGTGACGGCGATCTTGAGCAACCCCAGCACCGACCCGCACACCTTCGAATCGAGCCCGAGCGTGGCCAGGTCCGTCAGCTCCGCGCAGCTCGTCGTGCAGAACGGCGTCGGTTACGACAGCTTCATGAACAAGATCGAGGCCGCGACGCCGGACTCTGGCCGCGCGGTGATCGACGTGCAGAAGCTGCTCGGCCTGCCGGACAGCACGCCGAACCCGCACCTGTGGTACAGCCCGACGACGATGCCGGCCGTGGCCAGGGCCGTCGCGGCCAGGCTCTCGGCCCTGCGGCCAGCCCACAAGGCCTACTTCGCGTCCCGGCTGGCCGCATTCATGACTTCGCTGAAGCCCTGGGCAGAGGCGATCGCGCAGTTCAGGGCCGGTTATCCAGGTACCGCCGTGGCGGTCACCGAGCCTGTCGCCAATTACATGCTGCAGGCGGCCGGGGTGAGGATCCGCACGCCGTTCACGCTCCAGGCGGACCTCATGAACGGCGTGGATCCATCGCCGCAGGCCATCGCTGAGCAGGACAGCCTGCTCAAGGACCACAAGGTTAAGGTGCTCATCTACAACCAGCAGGTCACCGACACGCTGACGCAGTCGTTCCTGAAGACGGCCGCACAGTACGGCATCCCGGTGGTCGGCGTGTATGAGACCATGCCGGTGCCCGGCTACACCTACCAGTCCTGGATGCTGGCCGAGGTCCGGGCCCTGCAGAAGGCCGTGGCCGCCAAGACCTCGACGCAGAAGCTGTGACGGCCATGCGGGAAACGACTAGCGACATGGCCGAGATGCTCTCCGTTGACGGCGTCAGCGTGCGGCTGGGCGGCCGCGAGATCCTGCATGATGTCCGGTTCACCATCCAGCCCGGCGAGTTCACCGGGCTGATCGGCTCGAACGGCGCTGGGAAGACGACGCTGCTGCGGGTGATTCTCGGCCTGCAGCATGCCAGCGGCGAGGTGCGCGTCGGCGGCAGGCCCCGCGGCCAGCACAGCGAGATGATCGGCTACGTCCCGCAGAAGATCGAGCTGGACCCGGATATGCCGCTGCGGGCCAGGGACATGGTCGGGCTCGGCCTCGATGGCCACCGGTACGGCCTCCCGCTGCCGTCGCGGAGCCGCCGCGCGATGGTCGGGGAGATGCTGCGCTCCGTCGGCGCCGCGGGCTTCGGCGACGCGCGGGCCGGCAACCTTTCCGGCGGCGAGCAGCAGCGGATCCTGATCGCGCACGCGCTGATCAGCCGCCCCCGGCTGCTGCTGCTGGACGAACCGCTGGCCAACCTCGACATCAGCAGCGGGCAGGAGGTCGTCGCGCTACTTGCCCGCATCGCCGCAGAGCAGCGAATCGCGGTGCTCATCTCCGCCCACGACATGAACCCGCTGCTGCCCGTCATGGACCGCGTCGTCTACATGGCCGGCGGCCGGGCGGCCAGCGGCACGACAAGCGAGGTCGTGCGCGGCGAGGTACTCAGCAAGCTGTACGGCCACCACGTCGACGTGCTTCGGGTGCACGGCCGGATCCTCGTGGTCGCCGGGCACGGCGACGGCCTCGACGTCCCGCCCGTCGACCCGCCCGCCGGGCCGGCCACGCTGCCCGTCGCCGGCAGCGCGTGACCAGTAATGGGCGATGTCCTGCGGGCGGTCTTCGAGCCTGGCTTCTTCGGCAGCGGCGCGGTGCACGTGGCGCTCCTGACCGGCGGGCTCGTGGCGCTGGTGTCCGGCATTGTGGGGACCTTCACGGTGGTCCGCGGGCAGTCCTACGCCGGGCACGCCCTGGCGGATCTCAGCGTCTCCGGCGGGTCAGCTTCCTTCCTGATCGGGATCAGCCCGCTGTGGGGATTCGCCGGCACCAGCGTGGCGGCCGCGGGGATCATGGACCTGATCGGGATCCGGCGGCCGCGGGGACGTGACCTGGCGACCGGCATCGTGCGCGGAACCGGGCTCGGCATCGCGGCGCTGCTGCTGTACTGGGACACCACCCGCACCAGCACCACCGGCGCGACGGTCACGGTCCTTTTCGGATCCATGTTCACGCTCGACAGCTCGGTCCTCCCGCTGGTCGTGGCGTTCAGCCTGGCCGCCGCCGGCATCGTCGGAGTGCTCTACCGGCCGCTGCTGCTCAGCTCGGTCAGCGCCGAGCTGGCCCGCGTGCGCGGATCCCGGTACGCATCGCCGGCGCGCTGTGCCTGGTGGCGATAGCGCTGGCCGTCTCGCTGGCCGCGCTGACCATCGGCACGATCCTCAGCACCGCGCTGCTGGTCGGGCCCGCGGCAGCGGCCCTGCGGCTGACGGCCAGGCCAGGCATCGCGATCATCTGGTCAGCGGGCATCGGGCTGGCCGCGACCTGGCTGGGCATCCTGCTCGCCTACGACAGCTACTACTGGCCGCCTGACCGCCACGGCTGGCCGGTGAGCTTCTTCGTGGTGACCCTGGTTTTCATGTTCTACCTGCTCGCCCAGCTGCCGCTGGCGGGGCGGCACGCCAGCGGAACAAGGGGCGGTGACTAGCGCATGTTCTCGGGCTTCATGGTCAATACGTGGACCGTGGCGACCATCGTCGCCGTCGTCGCCGGCGTGGTCGGGTTCTTCGTCGTGCTGCGCGGCTCGGCGTTCGTCGCCGACGCGCTGCCGACCGGCGCGTTCGCCGGCGCGGCCGGGGCCAGCCTGATCGGGGTCAGCACCTTGATCGGGCTCGCCGCGTTCTCCCTCCTCGGCGCCCTGGGAATCGGCTTGCTCGGCCGCCGCGGCCGCCACGACGTCGCGGTCGCCCTGGCCCTGGTCATGATGCTGGGACTCGGCGCGCTGTTCCTCAGCTTCAGCACCGGATACGCGCCGGAAATCTACTCGCTGCTGTTCGGCGAGGTACTCGGCATCAGCGCCAGCGAGATAGCCCCGGTCGCCGCGGTCGCCGCCGTATGCATCGCCGCGATCATCATGATCTACCGGCCGCTGATGCTGTCCTCGGTGATGCCGGAGGTCGGGGAGGCCCGCGGCGTGCGCAGCCACCGGATCGAGATGTCCTTCCTGCTCGTCGTCGCCCTGGCCACCAGCGTGGCCCTGCCCGTCGTCGGCGCCCTGCTGATCTTCAGCCTGATGATCTGCCCGCCCGCCGCCGCCCGGTCGCTAACCGACCGGCCGCTGCTGGCCATGGCGCTGTCCGCGGTCATCGCTGTCCTCACCGTATGGGCGGCCATCGCCGCGTCCTACCAGACGAACTGGCCGATCGGGTTCTTCGTCGGAACCATCGGCGCAGTCAGCTACGCGGCCGGCCGCGGCTGGGCCGCCGCACGCCGCGCCCGCGCCGTCCGCAGCACCCCGCCGCCGGGCAGTCATCCGCGCCGGCCTGCCGCTGCTAGCCTGCCCACATGACGCCGTCCGTGCCCGCCGGGCCGGCCCCGGCCAGGGGCACCAGGGTCCGCGGTACCCGGCAGGCCCAGGCGCTGTCCGCCGTGCTGGACGTGCTGCCCGGGTTCTGGAGCGCCCAGCAGATTCACGCCGAGATGCGCAGCCGCGGTGAGCACATCGGCCTGACCACCGTCTACCGGCACCTGCAGGTCCTGACCGAAGCCGGCTGGATCGACGCGATCCGCGACGCCACCGGCGAGACCCTCTACCGGAAATGCAACAGCGGTATCCACCACCACCACCTGACCTGCCGCAACTGCGGCCGCAGCGTCGAGGCCGAGGATCGTGCCGTCGAGCGCTGGGCAGCGCAGGTCGCGGCCAAAGCGGGCTACACCGACGTCGGCCACACCGTGGAGCTCTTCGGGCTCTGCCCGGAGTGCAGCCGCTCCTGACGCCGGCCGGCCGGAGGCCGGGCCTGGCTGCCGCCCGGGGCCGCCGGGGCGAATGGCTACGCCATTCCGCCCAGCACCGCACTCAGACCGCGGGGAAGTCGACCTCCGCAGTGGGTGCGACGCCGCCCTTGCGGCCGGGCGCCGCGGCCCAGCTCCAGTACGCGTTGGTGTACGCGATCGACTGCTCCGGGGTGACCGGGAAGCCCCACTCGCGCATGTCCTCGGTAGTGTGCGCGTCGGAGACGAGCGTCGCGTCGTAGCCGCGCACCAGCGCGCCGTGCAGCGTCGAGCGGATGCATTCCTCCGTCTGCGCGCCGGTGACCACCAGCCGTCCTACCCGCCGCTCGGCGAGCAGCTCCTCCAGGTCCGTGGCCTCGAACGAGTCCCCGTACGTCTTGTGGACCAGGGGCTCGGTGTCCAGGCGCTTGAGCTCGGGGACGTACTCCCAGCCCTCGGAGCCCTTCGGCAGCTCGTCGTCGGAGTGCTGCACCCAGAGCACCGGGACGTCCTCGGCCCGGGCCTTGTCCACGAGGGCCTGGATGTTGGCGATCACCCGACCGCGTTCGTAGGCGTTCCCGACGACGCCGTTCTGCACATCGATGACGAGCAGGGCGGTGCGGGGCCGGTTCTCCAGGGATGTCATGGTTACCTCCGTCGGCTCCAGGATTTCAGTGCCTAGGGTAAGCCGGGGCGCCGACACCGCTGCCGGGACGGCCCGATCAGGCAGCGCCACCCGACAGCCAGGCGACGAGCTCCCGGCGCTGGTCACCATGCGGTGGTGCGCCCTGCTCAGGAAGTTTGCAGCCTGTTCACAGGGAATTATTACCAGCCCGGCAGATGCTTCCTCTATGGGCTGGACCTGCCGGGGCCTCCCGGTGATCCAGCAGGAAGGGTCGCGATCATGTCAGTCAGGACCAAGCACCTCAGCGGCACGGTTGTCCGCGAGCGGTCGGCGCCGGGCCCGGGCCCGGCGTTATGGTCGCCGGCCGGTCCCGGCGGCGACCGTCAGTACCTGTGGCCTGGCCGGGGAGCCGGGCTCTTCATCGTCGACCGTGACGGGATCGCGCCGGTCACGCATCCGGCAGCCAGCGGCGCCTACGGCGAGCTGAAGCAAGCCCGGGGTGCCGTGGCCCGCCTGCTGGCCGGGCTCGCCCATCCCGGCGCGGGCCCGGCCGGGCGGCGGGGGTCTCGCGCCCTGCGGCCGCCCTGCACGGACGGCCATGCGCGCGGCCCGCAGCCGGCGGGCCAGCGATCATGCGGCCAGCCAAGCCAGCTGCCCAGCGCCCCGATTCGGACCAGCTGACGAGCTTCCTGTTTGCTGCGAAGGTCGGCCGCCTTGAACCGATATCCCGGTAACCGGGATCCCGGTAGCGCTCGGAGCAGGCCGGCTCCCTGCGATTGCACCGCTCTCCACCATAATCGTCACGACCAGCACGACGCAGTACAGCGGCACCGCCAGTCAGGCAGGGGCCTGATACCTGGCGCGGCGGCCGATCCGGGTAAAGCCGAGCCTGCGGTATAGCGCTGCGGCGTGCGGGTTGTTGATGTTGACGTTCAGGGTGATGCCTGCTTCGCCGGCTGAGCGCATGCGCTGTACTGCCTCGGTGATCAGCTTCGCGCCGATGTACTTGCCCCGGGCCGAGGGCACCACGCCCATCTGCGTGATCCAGCCGGTGGCTGCCCCGGCGATGAAGGCGACATCGGCGCCGCGGAGGGTGGCGAGCAGCGTCCACTGCGCGCGGAAGTCCTCGTCAGCACTGATCCACTCGGCCCAGCGACCTTGCGTCCAGCCGGGAAACCCGGGACGGTCGCGAAACGCCGCCTGATAGACCGCGTAGAAGCGCGCCGGGTCGGACTGGCCCCACGACGACAGGGTCAGGCCACCGGGCGGATGAACCGGCGGCAGTTGCGCGGATGCGGCAAGTTGCATCACATCCTCGGCGAACACCTGCGTAAGCCCTTTGCTGAGATACAGCGCGTGGGCACCGTCGCCGAGCGCCTCGGTCTCCGCGAGGATCCGGTGATGCCCGGCCCGGTCAGCCGCCCAGTCAAACGCGTACCCGCCGATGCCGCGACGCCGCCAGGCCGGATGAACCAGCCCGGTCGTGACCGGGACCGCCCGATCACCGGGCGCTCCCGGGCAGGCCGGCACAGCGACGACACGCAAATGAGCCGCACGCCGTCGAAACCAGCGTAAGTTTCGGCGCCGGAAAGGTAGCGCAGGCTGAGGAACCCGGGACCGGCGGCGAAAGGCTGCCCGCCATCAGCAGACAGGCACACGCGAGCCAGTTCAGTCAGCGCCGGCAGATCGGACTCGCCCAGCAGCCGCCACGACAGCGCTCGGACCCGCGTGGACCGCCATCGCCGGTTCATCGCACGTGTCCGTTCTGTACAATCCCGATGCCCGATAAGTCTGGGACAGTAGCACCATGGCTGCAGAATCTAGGCATCTCAGCGCGTGGATCGACCGGTCCGCAGATGAGGTTTACGAGTACGCCGCAGACCCGGCTAACTTGCCAGAGTGGGCTCCTGGGCTCGGGAGTTCTGTCGAGCAAGTCGATGGCCGATGGTTCGTCGACACGCCGATGGGCCGGGTCGGCTTCGCCTTCGCCCCGCGCAACAATTACGGTGTCCTCGATCACGACGTCACGTTGCCCTCGGGCGAGGTCATTTATAACCCCGTGCGGGTGATTAAAGACGGGATCGGCTGTGAGGTGGTGTTCACGCTACGCCGGCTCCAGGGTACGAGCGACGAGGACTTCGCGCGCGACGCAGATGCGGTGGCCGCCGACCTCACCAGGCTCAAGCGGGTGCTAGAGGAACGCTAGCCGCTGCGAGAATGCCCTTCTGCCCGCCCCGGCTTGGATCGGCTCCCGCTGACGACAGCCCGGCCGGCCAGGCCCGAAGTGGCAGCAGATCAGCGGTCGGCGTGCCCTCCACGTGCTACAGCGAGCGGCGATTCGCGGGCGCAGCCGGTGACTTCACAGGACCCGGCGAATGTACTCCTTGCGATCAAGGGGGTTATTGTCGGTTCTTGACCGAGACGGAATCGTGCCGCGCACTGGCTGGTAGCCACCGAAACTAGCGTCGAGTACGCCTTCGCCGCCGGTCAGCCTGGGCAGCTGCTGCTGAAGGATGTGAACCTGCGCTGAGGGCAGCACTGTCTGCAGCGCAGACAGTTCACCGCGCACGAACGGCGTCTCGACGGCGGCCCCGAGCCTGGCCAAGAGGGACAGGACACCGCCCATCATCGCTGTCGGGATCTCAAGGGTGACACGGGCCATGGGCTCACAGACCACGGTGCCGCCCCGCATCAGTGCTTGCATCAGAACCAGCGGCGTCAGCTTGCGGAAATCGGCGGCTGTTGTGCGCGGAGTGCTTAGTACCTGTTTTTTCGGCCCGTCTCCGATGTAGTAATTGCATTCGGTCATGACCACGACGCAGTCGCCAACCTGCCAACCGTGGAGGCCCTCCTGAAATGTGCGCCGGACGTACTCCGTCATGGCGTCAGTAAAGCTGCCTGCGGTCTTGTAGATGTAGATCGGGACATCGCGCGGGTCCACGTCGAGCCGGAACGTGATACCTGAGCCGGCAGGCGCAGGCTCGACGCGCAACCCGACCGTCGCGGAAAACGGATGCGTATCCGCCTGAAGATACTCGACAGCGCTGCCACTCCCGGCGGGACGCTCGATGTAGATCATCGTTGTTTCGCGGAACGTGACCTCAATGCCGAAGTCGTTCGCCAGCGTCGCCTGGATGACCTCCTTCTGGACCTCGCCGTAGAGTGACACATAGGTTTCCTGGCGGCTGTCATCCTGGCGCAGGTTGATGAGCGGATCCTGCTCGGCGATCTGGCCAAGCGCAATTCGGAGCCGCGCCCGGCTGGCGGCGTCGCGGGCGACGACAACTGACTCCATGGTCGGCGGAGGGAACTGATGACGCGCGCCGTTGGCGCCGGCCTGTCCGATCCGGTCGCTGATCTTAACCTCGTCCAGACCCCAGAGCTTGCCGATCTCGCCCGCCGAGACCGAGTCGCGCCGCGCCGCGCACCCGCGCTCAAAGACAGCGATAGACGTCACCTTGTCTTCCAGGTCGACGCCGAACCGCAGCCGGTCGCGGATGCGGACCGTTCCGGAGAGCATACGGACGTAAGCGATCTTCTCGCCGCTGCTGCCGCGCTCGATCTTGAACACACTGCCGGTGACTGGCCCGTCCGCATCGCCGGCGGCGGCCGGCAGCAACTCGGCAATGCCAGCCATCAGGGGCCCGATGCCTGCGCCGGTGATCGCGGACCCGAAGAAGACCGGATGCACGCGCGCGCGCTTCGTCTGAGCTGCCAGTTCCTCCCGGAGCCGCGGGTAGGGAAGGCCAGCTTCGTCCTTGACGTACGCGGCCAGAATGCTGTCGTCGCGCTCGGCGAGCACTTCAGCCAGCCGGGCACGGAATCCGGCGTCGCCTGCATCTGACGGGCTGAAGCCGGCATCCTTGGTCCCGAGGTGCGGGGCCGACCCCATCGGAAGGACCGTCAGGCTGAGCCGTTCCGAGATCGCCCGCAGCACGCGCTCGCTGCCCGCGCCAGGACGGTCGATCTTGTTCACGAACACCAGCGTCGGCATGCGCAAGCGCTGAAGAGTGCGCATCAGGATGCGCGTTTGCGGCTGAACGCCCTCGACGGCCGAGATGACCAGGACTGCGCCGTCCAGCACGCTCAGCACGCGCTCGACCTCGGCAATAAAGTCCGGGTGGCCGGGCGTGTCAATCAAGTTGACGCTGACATCGCCGATCGGGAACGACGTGACGGCGGACTTGATCGTGATCCCCCGCTGCCGTTCCAGGATCAGCGAGTCGGTCTGGGTTGTGCCTGCGTCAACGCTGCCAGGCCAGTCAATGACACCGGCGGCGTACAAGAGCCGCTCGGTGAGAGTCGTCTTACCGGCGTCTACATGCGCCAGGATCCCCAGGTTGAGCGTCTTCTGCGACATGCGTCATACCCTCTGAATAGGTCCCAAAGGCCTGCTCGACGGACATGAACGCCTGGCGCATCTACCCTCCCTGGATGATCGGATCTGAGCTCTCCGAGTAAACCACACGAGGACGCTCGTCGGCATCGCCGTGACAAGCCGCACGCGGTAGCGTCCGCCCGCTGTGGCTCACGTCACGCGACCGGCCACGAGAGGACTGACGGGCCGGCGGCCGGCGGCCGGCGGCCAGCCTGTCGGTGCTCACATTTACCCTTTGCACATGGATACCCGAGAGGCAGCCCAGCGGTGGGCGGATGTCTGGGAGCAGGGCTGGCGCGAGCATGACGAGGCCGCCATCACCGCGCTTTACGCCGAGGGCGCGTTCTGGCAGCAGCACCCGTTCCGGGAACCCGACCCGGGTTACCTCTCCCGGGTGTTCGCGGAAGAGGAATCGGCCCGGTGCCAGTTCGGCACGCCGATCGTCGACGGCGACCAGGCTGCCGTGCCCTGGAGCGCGCAGACCAGGCTGACCGACGGCGGCACCGAAGACCTGGCCGGGGTGTCATTGCTGCGCTTCGGGCCCGACGGGCTAGTCGTGGAAGAACGCGACTTCTCTGCCCAAGGCTGACGCACTCCGGCAGCCCGTCTGCTCCCGCGAGACCCGAGCGTGGCACGCGGAGCCTGGCTTCGGCGCTGCTCCTGCCGCGGCCCTGATCACACCCAGCCAAGCCAGGTCATTACCTGCTGCGCAACGACGGGAACGGGACGGTCGTTGGCCAGCACGATGTCCTCAACCCCGACGCCCTCACCGGCCGCGATCTGCCGGGCTGCTTCCCGCAGCTCCTGCCGCCGTTCGGTGGTCACGTCGGCCGCCAAGCGCCGTTCGATATCGGGCAGCGGCACCGACAGGCGAACTACCCGCAGCGGCACCCCGACAGCCTCCCGGATACCGCTCAGCTGGTCGTGGCTGGAAACGAAGTAGGCCAGGACGAATACGCTGATCCCGGCCTCGCGGTAGTTCGATACCACCGCCGCCAGGTTCCGCAGCATAAGAGGGGTCCCGGCCGCGTGGCCGTCGAAGCTGTCCACGCCCCAGCCCAGGAAGTCAAGATCCAGCAGAGCATACGGCTGACGGCGCTGTTCCAGAAGGTAGGAGACCTCCGCGGCCACCGTGCTCTTCCCCGCGCCATAGACCCCGGTGATCAAGACGCCCTCGCCGCTTCGCACCCCCATCGGGCAAGCGTACGGAATCATCACCCATGAACCGCCCAAGTCCGCAGCGGCCCGGGTTTCGACTCGCTTGCCTTCCTGATCCGAGCTGCTGATGTCGTCGCAGGCTGAGTACCGGGGACCGTGCTAGCCGTACCTCAGGTTCGGGTGGCCACACGGTGGATCTCCTGATCGCGCGCGGCGAGCCTTGAGATGCAGGTGACCGGAGTGGCCGGCACCGCAGCTCACCGGAGGCATCCCATGCACGCACCGGCTGACAACGTCCCTTCCTCGCCGCCCGTCCTGATGAGATTTCTGGTCAGGTCATGGGAATACCGCCACCCCCGTGCGTGGGTGCGTGTGCGCTTTGCCTGTGGCATCTGGAATCTCTTTCTTGGCGTGCTCCTGCTCGCTTTCTTCAGCAGGCTGGGGCCGCTGACTTGGCTGGCGGCGCTGCCGCTGGCGGGAGCGGCGCTGATCTTCTGGACCGCCTACCGCCTGCAGACCAGTGTCCAGAGCTAGCCTTGACAGCATCTCCCGGTAGCGGGATCGGAGGAGCGCGATGAACAGCGACAGCGCCATCCCGTGACTGACCCGCGGTCCAGCCCGCCCGCGCCAGCGCCGGGCATGGGCACGCTATACACCGGTCCCAGCCAGGCTTCGCGGGCCGGCGAGCATTGAGATGAGGGTAATCGGAGTGGCTAGGACATCGCCGGTCACTGGAGGCACCTCGATGCGCCCGCCGAGTGACAACAACTCTTACTCGCCGCCCGTCCTGATGAGATTTCTGGTCAGGTCATGGGAATACCGCCGCCCCCGTCTCTGGGTGGGTGTGCGCATTGCCTGTGGCATCTGGAATCTCTTTCTCGGCGTGCTCCTGCTCGCTTTCTTCCACAGGCTGGGGGCGCTGACTTGGCTGGCGGCGCTGCCGCTGGCGGGAGCGGCGCTGATCTTCTGGACCGTCTACCGCCTGCAGCAGGACAGCGTCCACCGGGTGCGCGAGCTTGAGGAGTCCCGGGCCCGGGTGGTGGATGACTCGGCCGCGAGGCTGCGCCGGATCGAGCGGGATCTGCATGATGGCGCGCAGGCGCAGATGGTCGCGGTGGCGATGAAGCTGGGGCTGGCCAGGGAGAAGCTCGGCGGTACGCTCGCCGGGACCGTTGTCGCCGGGTCTGCGCAGGCTGACCTGGTGCGGGTCCTGGAGCTGGTCGATGCCGCTCATCGCGGTGCCAAGGAGGCCATTACCGAGCTGCGTGACCTGGCCCGCGGTATCCACCCGCCGGTCCTGGACGGCGGTCTCGGCACTGCGCTGGCCAGCCTTGCGGCGCGCAGCGACCCGCCCGCGGAGTTGGTCGCTGACTTGCCCGAGCGCCCGTCGGCGGCGATTGAGACCATTGCCTATTTCTGCTCGGCCGAGCTGCTCGCCAACGTGGCCAAGCACAGCGGCGCCCGGCAGGCCACGGTGGAGGCTGTGCACGCGGGCGGGCTGCTGCGGGTGCGGGTCACCGATGATGGGGCCGGCGGCGCTCGGCTCGAAGAGCGCGGCGGCCTGGCCGGGCTCGCCGGCCGGGTCAAGACCGTGGATGGCAGGCTGCAGATCAGCAGCCCGCCGGGGGGTCCCACCGTGGTCACCGTCGAGTTGCCGTCGCACGCCTGACCGAAGCGGAGCGCCCGATGCGGATCGTGATCGCCGAGGACTCGGCAGTAGTGCGGGCCGGCCTGGCCGAGATCCTGGCCGACCGCGGCCACGAGGTCGTCGCCGCCGTCGGCAACGCCGGGGACCTGCGCGCCGCCGTGGGCGAGCACCAGCCGGACGCCGCGGTGGTAGACGTCCGGATGCCGCCCGGCTACGCCGATGAGGGCCTGCGCGCCGCGATCGCCATCCGCCGCGACCACCCGGAGACCGGGGTGCTGGTGTTCTCGCAGTACATCGAGACCCGCTACGCAGCCGACCTGCTCGGCGCGGCGGCCGGCGGCGGCGCCGCCGGCGTCGGTTACCTGCTCAAGGACCGGGTCGCCGACGTCGGCGAGTTCGTCGAGGCACTGAGCCGGGTAGCGGCCGGCGGCACCGCCCTGGACCCGGAAGTCGTCACCCAGCTGCTCAGCGCCAGCCGCCGCACCGACGGGCTCGGCTCCCTGACGGCCAGAGAGCGCGACGTGCTGGCCCTGATGGCCGAAGGCCGGTCCAACGGCGCGATCGCCCGGGCCCTGGTGATCTCCGAGCGGGCCGTCGAAAAGCACGTCAGCAACATCTTCAGCAAACTCGGCCTGGCCCCCTCAGACGCCGACCACCGCCGGGTGCTGGCCGTCCTCCGCTACCTGGAATCCTGACCCGCCGGCACCCCGGCGCCGACCTCACCATGCCCGCACGCCCATGCACGGCTTCGCCGCTAACCGCCCCCGCCTACGAGGGACGCTGAGACTGTCAGTCAACGTCCGTGGAAGTCCGCGCGCGGAGGAGGCGATCGTCACTCCGTTAGTCTCAGTCAGGCACTTCATGGTGCCGCGGGGGCGGAAACGGCTGCACCTGGTCCCCCGTGAGCCGAGCATATCCGCGGTTCGCGTCTGGACCACGTCGGCCACCGAGGATGGTGACGTGGCCTGCTCGGGACGAAAGCGGCCGGGTTCCGGAAGATTTCAGCTCGGAGGTATGCAGATCACCGGTCTGTCGGAGTTAAAGGGTTGTGAGCAACGAGCAGAAGGAGTTCGCGGAGTTCTTCCGGGCCAGCTGGGAGCCGTGCCTGCGCGCGGTGGTGGCTGTCGTCGGCCGTCCGCAGATGGCCGAAGACCAGGTCGCTGAGGCGTTCGCCAAAGCCTGGGTGTCGTGGCGTAAGGTCAGCCGCCATCCAGCCCCGCGAGCATGGGTGGTGCGCACCGCGCTCAACACCGGGGCGTCGTGGTGGCAGCGGCGGCGCCGCGAACTGCCGCTGGCTGACCACGACTTGACGGCTCCCAGCGACCTCGGCGACGGCCTCGATGCCACCCTGCTGACGGCGCTATGGCGGCTGCCCCGCAGGCAGCGTGAGGTGATCGCGCTGCGAATCTTCCTTGATCTCGACACCGACATCATCGCCAGGCAGCTGGGGATCGAGGCTGGAACGGTCCGGGTGCACTTGTCCCGGGGCGTAACGGCGCTGCGCCACGAGCTCACCCCCGCCAAGACCATGGAGGCCGATCAATGAATGTTCACGATGAAATGAGCGACAACGAGGTGCTACGCGCCGCGTCCGACTCCCTATCCGCGATACCCATGGCCAGCCCCCCGGACGTGGAGACGATCATGGCCTCGGGCCGCGCGCGCCGACGGCACCGGCGCTCCGCAGCCGTCGGCCTGTCAGTGGCCGCCGCCGGGACCGCACTGGCGCTCGGCCTGACCGGCGTGCTCGGCTCGGCCCCGGCGCCCGGCGCCATCCGGACCGCGTCATTCACGCTGGCCAGCAACGCCAACGGCACGGCCACGCTGACCATCAACCCGAAGGAACTGCTCGACCCTGCCGCCCTGCAGAGCGACCTGGCGCAAGACGGCATCCCGGCGAAGGTCACCTCCGGCAGCTTCTGCTCCTCCGATCCCCACCCGGCCGGCTTCTCGCAGGTCGTCTCGGACAATTGGCCGTCTAACACGTCGCCAACGGGTGTGCAGCCCACCATCACGATCGACCCGTCGGCCATGCCCGCGGGCGCCGAGCTCAGCGTCGGCTACTTCCAGCTCAGCTCGGGCGCGGCCGCGGGCGAGCAGCAGGCCAACGTCGTGCTCATCGACACCAGCTCCTACACCTGCACCAGCACCCCGCCTGACCCCAACGGTTCACCAGCCGGCTACGGCGAATCTGACAGCATGGGACTGCTGTACGGCGGCCCCGGCCCGGCCGGGTCGTGATCAGCCGCGAGCCGCAACGACGCTAACCGTCCAGGACTCGGCGCCCCGGGCCCCTCGACATAGGCGCCGAGGCTCGCCGAAGGAAGTTCACTGCTCAGGGGTGGCGCGAAGCGCCACCCCTGAGCCGCGAGCGCAGCGAGCCACCGGCCGGGACGCGCCGGCGGACTGGTCTCAGGCCTTGGTCAGCGTGGCCACCGTGATGTGCGGCCAGCTCAGGCCGGCGAAGTTCAGCAGCACGAGCTGAGAGTACTGCAGCCGCTTGGGCCCGGTATCGCCGTGCAGCGTCTGCAGCCAGAACGTCGCGACGACGTGTGCGGCGTCGGCGTTCGGGCCGTCTTTGGTACCGACGAGGAAGGCCGTGTTCGACGTGCCGCCGCCCACGATGGTGCCCGCTGTGGACGACACGTGCAGCCTGGTCGTCGTGGTGACATTCGGCGGATTCCTGGTCAGCACGCTGTTGGGGTTGTCGAGCATGGCCTGCGTGATGCCGGTCAGCCCCACGCCGGACGTCCGGAACTGGGTTTGCCTGTTCAGGTGCTGCTCGTCGAAGTCGACCGTCTGCTGCGGATGGCCGATGTTGAACGGGGTGAGGCTGACGTCCGGGATCGAGGGTCCCCCGGCCGCGGTCGTGGCGGTCCCCTGGACCAGGATCGTCGTGCCGTGCGGGATGGAGGCCAGCCGGGCGATGGTGGCGGGCTCTTGCGGGTCAGTGGTGGACGGGATGTTGATCCACACACCCGGCTCGATATGCAGTCCGGCCGGGGCCCCGTTGACCTTCACGTTGGCGTCGGAGATCTGCTGCAGGTATGTCAGCCCGTGCATGAAGATCTGGCCCTGGACCAGGCCGCGGTTGGGGATCTGCCCGTTAATGATCTCTAGGTCGATCCGGTCGCTGGTCACGTTCAGCTCGAGGAAATGATCCGACGCGCCGGTATGCGGGCGCCAGATGGCGTTGAAACCCTGGCCGCTCCAGTTTCCGGCGAGACCAGCGAGCGAGCCTAGCCCGGAGTCCGGCGCGGCAGCGGCCGGGGCGGCACCTGCCGCCGCAGTTCCGTCGTCGTTGTCCAGCGGCTGGAAGGCAAAGTCCGCGGCCAGTTCCATGATTCCCCCAGCAAGACGGGGCTCACCGGTGAGCCCTTGAGGCCACTACAGCCTGGTGCAGAATCTATGGACAATTCTGATCACTGGTAGTAACGGCTACTTAGCGGACGATAGTACTTGGGTGCGCGCAGCACGGCAATGGATCACTTCCCCGGCTGCGCCCGACAGTTAGACAGAGCGAGCCAGCGGCTTCCTGATACCGGGTGATGACGACGGAGCAGGGGCCCCACTGCCGGCTTGGCACATCTCACCCTTATTCCGGCTGCCTTGCCATACCCACCGCATTGAAGGAGGTCGCGCTATCGCGACTCGCTCAGGTTCCGGAGAATGCCGCTCCTTCACCTGCTCCGGCGCGCGGGTGGCGGTGCACGACAATGCAGGCGAGCACTGCGGCCGCCGCCACGAGCGCCAGGGCGATGAACGGGAAGGCGCTATAGGGAGCGGGCTGGCCGGGCTGGCACAGCTCGACGAACGGGACGATCAGGGTGATGGACCCCAGAGCCGGGATCGCCACATGCCGGATGGGCGAAAACGAGTCCCGGTGGCGGCGCCACATGAACACGGGAAGGGAGAGCATCGTGAGGAAGTAGACGAAGAGGATCACGATCGTCGCCATCGTCGAGCACTCGGCATACAGGCCGACCGGGTTCATCGATCCGGTGTCTCCGGTGATGAGGCGGGACACCCACCAGACCCCGATGATCCCCAGCCCGGCGGCCGCCATGAAAAGCAGCGCATTCACCGGCGTGCCGGACCGCGGGCGAACCTGGCCGAGCTTGGCCGGCAGCAGCCCCGTCCGGCCGCCGTCGAAGAGCATGCGCGACTGGGAATCCGCTCCGGCGACCAGGGTGGCGAGCACGGAGACGATTCCGGCGATCCACGCCAGGACGGCCGCTCCGCCGAGATAGTGATCGGCCACCGTCAGAAACGGGACCGACGAGCGGCCGATGGAGGAGACGTCATAGCGGAACCCGGTAATGGTCGCGTAGGCGAAGAAGACGAGCAGGGCGGCCGCAATCGCCACCGAGATGTACAGGGCCCTTGGTATGGTGCGCCGTGGATTGCGGGACTCCTCGGCGAGCGCGGGGCCGTTTTCCCATCCGATGAACATGAACAGGGCCAGCGGGAAGCCTGCGGAAAGGCCGGCCAGGCCACCGGTGAGGTGCGCCCAGGAGAACGGTATGCCCGACAGATGGGCACGCTGATCGACCAGGACCAGGAGGCAGACCGCGACCATGATCGCCACCTGAACGAGCACGGCCGCGCCCACCGCCACGGTCGACAGCTTGACCCCGCGTGCGGTGAGCCAGATCGCGCCTGCGGTCAGGACGAGGGAAAACGGCCCCCACCAGGGATGCCATGAGGTGTACTGCGAGAGGGTCATCGCCACCAGCCCACCCGACATGGTGAACACTGCCGCGATGGCGACGGTGTACCCGACCGTGACCAGCAGGGCCGTTGCGACACCGGCTCTAGCCCCCAGCGCGGTTTCGACATAAGTGATAAAGCTCCCAGCCGAAGGCTCCGCCCTGGTGAACTCGGCCACCGTAAACGCCAGGAGTGCGACGGCCACGGTAGCGGCGAGGATCGTCAGCGGCGCGGCGACACCGGCGGTTACCGCGATCACCCCGAACCCGAAGTAGAAGTCAATCCCCGGCCCGATGTTCGCGACCGTCGAGGCCGTCACGTCGGCTGTGCCGAGCTGGCCGGACTTGAGGCGGTCTCCGCTCTGGCTCACCACGTCTCCCCCAGCCGGCGGCTGCCTATCCCTTGATTGTGCGCTGGAGGCCACATCCGCGATGTGCCCTTTGGTGCAGGCGCAGGAGCCTGCCGCCGGAGACGGGTAGAGCCCTGCGCAAACGCGCTGCCCTGACCCTGCTCAACTTACAGAGGTACCCTGCCGCAGACCGGCTCAGGGTCCTGGCGTCCGAGGTTGGTCCAAACCAGTGCCGTATCAGGCAACGTTTGCCCGGGCGACGACCCGGCTGAGTCGTTCGTCGTAGGCGTGGTTGTTGCGCCAGATGATGTACCGGCGGATCATGCTGGCCTGTTCTTGGTGGCTGGCGTGGTCGGTGCCGTCCAGGGTGAAGTACCGCAGCGCGGTGAACTGCGCCTCTACGCGGTTTAACCACGACGAATTGGTCGGCGTGTAGGCGATCTCGGCGTTGTTTGCTGCGGCCCACTGCCCGACGCGCTTGTCCTTGCGGGTGGTCAGGTGGGGTGAGAAGTTATCGCAGATGATCGCGATCCGGACGCTGGGCGGGTAGAGGGAGCGCAGGTAGCGGCAGAACTCCAGGAACCGGCCCCGGGTCTTGCGCGGCTTGATGTGCCCGAACAGTTTGTCCTCGCCCAGCTCATAGGCGGCGAACAGGTGCCGCACCCCTTCGGTGCGGGTATATGTCGCGCGCATGCGCGGCCGTGGCCTGCGGCCGGGTTCCTTGTTCTTGCCGCTGACCGCGGCCCACTGCCGGCCCGGGCGGGGCTGCAGGTTCAGCGGCCCGAACTCATCCACCTATGCGGATGTCCGCATAGGTGGATCTATGCCGACCCCGCGATTATGCCGAGGGTCTTCGTTGCCGGGTCTGATTGGGCGTGATGACGCTGGCGTTCTTGGTCGTCTGGCTGGTGCTGGTGTCGGCATAGTTCCGGGCTGAGAGCAGCCTCGGGTAAGGGGCACCGTGCTCCCGCGAGGGAGGCGAGTGCGATGGCTGGTACTCGGAGGAAGCCAGGTCAGCTGGGCCCGCAGGTCGAGGGTTACCGGGCGTGGCTGGCGCATCGGGGCTACACGTCCCAGACGGTCAGGAACATGCTGGCTGACCTGGGCCAGCTGGGGCTGTGGATGTCGCGTGCAGGGCTGGTGACGGCGAACCTCGGCGAGGACGCGATGGTGGCGTTTGTCGCGGCCCGGCAAGCGGCTGGCCACCGGAGGATCCTAGGTCCGCGCGCCATGATGCCGCTTTTGAGCTATCTGAGGGAAGCCGGCGTCACCCCGGAGGCGAAGCCGCCGCGGGATCCTCTGGGAGCGCTGCTCGGTGAGTACCGGATGTGGCTGGCCGGGGAACGGGGCCTGGCGGCGGCCACGGTGCTGCGTTATGAGAACACCGCCCGTCGCTTCTTGCAGCAGCAGGCCATGGCCGGTGGCGTGCTGAAGCCGGCTGGCCTGGCCGGGGCGGACGTCAACGCGTTCTTGCTGCGGGAATGCGGTCGTGTCTCGGCCGGGTCGGCAAAGGGACGGGTCGCTGAGCTTCGCGCGGTCCTGCGTTTCCTCTATTTGCAGGGCTTCACACCGCTGCGGCTGGGGACGGCCGTGCCTCCAGTCGGTGGCTGGCGGCTGGCTGCGCTGCCGCCCGCGATGACGGCCGCTGATGTCCAGTTGCTGCTGGACAGCTGCGACCGCAGCACCGGTATCGGCGTCCGCGACTTCGCGATCATGACGCTGGTCGCGCGGCTGGGCCTGCGGTCCATCGAGGTTGCGCGCCTGGAACTGCGGGACGTCGACTGGCGGGCGGGTGAGCTCGTGGTCCGGGGGAAGACACGCCGCCAAGACCGGCTCCCGCTGCCGGCCGAAGTTGGCGAGGCCCTGGTCGCCTACCTGGCCTGGGGCCGGGTGCCTGGCAGGTGCGCAGCGGCTGTTCCTGACCTGCCGGGCTCCGCGCGGGCCGATCCGTGCGGACCTGGTCGGTGACGTCGTGGAACGGGCCTGCCTGCGGGCAGGCCTTCCGTGTGCGGGACCGCACCGGCTGCGGCATGCCCTGGCGGCTGAGCTGCTTCGCCGCGGCGCCGGGCTGGCCGCGATCAGTCAGGTGCTTCGTCATCAGGATCTGGCCACCACCGCCCTCTATGCCAAGGTCGACCTGAACACGCTGCGGCAAGTCGCCCAGCCCTGGCCAGGAACAGCCCGGTGAGCGCCCTGGAGCAGCACCTCACCGACTACCTGCAACTGAGGCATTCGCTCGGGCACGAACTGGCTGAGGCCGGCTGGCTACTGCCGGGCCTGGTGGCCTACCTCGATGCCCACGGCCTGCCCACGGTCACAATCGAAGCCGCGCTGGCCTGGGCCCAGCAAGCACCGAAATCACCGACAGGCCACGTGACCACCGTCGGACCACGGCGGATGACAGCCGCCCGCGGCTTCGCCCGCTACCTGTCCGGCATCGACGCCAGCACCGAGGTGCCGCCGCCGGGCCTGATGCCGCACCGGCAGCGATGGCGCCGGCCGTTCATCTACTCCGCAGCCGACATCGACGCGCTGCTCGCGCAGGCCCGCCGGACGATCGTCTCGCCGCTACGGGCGGCGACCTACCAGACACTGACCGGGCTGCTCGCGGCAAGCGGGCTGCGGATCGGCGAGGCCATCAAGCTCGACCGCAGTGACGTCGACTGGGCTCAGGGTGTGCTGCTGATCCGCGAGTCCAAGTTCGGCAAGTCACGCCTGGCGCCCTTGCACCCCAGCAGCATGCAGGCGCTCGAAAACTACGCTCAGCTGCGCGACCAGCTCCAGCCGCAGCCCGCCGAACCGGCCTTCTTCGTGTCCCTCAACCGAAAGCGCCTGCTCTACGCGGTCGTGCAGCTGACGTTCCGGCAGCTCATCGACAACGCCGGCATCGGCGCCGGCGCGCCCTCACCGCCGCGGCTGCACGACCTGAGACATTAGGCGGACGGCGGGGTTATGTGCCCTGCCGGGACGTCTGGGCTGGTGGAGGCCGTGCCGACGGCGTTTCCGGGCGCATAATCCCGGCGGCCGGGGTCACCGTGCCAGCGATTCGAGCCAGCTGATCAAGGAGGTGTCCAGGGTCCAGTCGGGCAGGACGTCTGGGGTGAGTGGCTCGTAGGCATTCTCGATCGCTTTGCGTTTGGTTTCCGCGTCGGCGCGGGCGTAGATCTCGGTGGTGGACACATCGGCGTGGCCGAGCAGGTCGCGGATGTAGATCAGGTTGACGCCGGCCTGGATCAGGTGCATTGCCCTGGTCCGCCGGAGTGTGTGGGGCGTGACCGGAAGGCCGGGAGCCCAGCCGGGGTCGCGCGCACGGACGGCTCGCACGTGGCGGGCCAGGAGCTTGGCGATCCCGGACCGGGTCAGCCTGCAGTGGTTCGGTCCGTGGAACAGCGGGTCCGCGTCGGCGCCGAGGCCGGGATGGGGGCTGAGGTGGTCCAGGTAACCGGCGACGAGTTCGGCGGTCGGGCCCATCACGGGCACGTACCGGGTCTTGGATCCCTTCCCGCGGATCGTCACCGTCATCGGGCTGGCGCGGCGGATGTCGGCGACGTCGAGGTCGCACAGCTCCTGGACGCGGGCGGCGGTGTCGTAGGCCAGGGCGAGCAGGACGGTGTCCCGCAGAGTGCGTGTGCTGGCCGTGCCGGGTTCGGCGAGCAGGGTCTTGACTTCCTCACCAGTCAGGTGCCCCAGATCCGGGGCGGGGGTCTTTTTCTGCCTGATCGCGAGGATCTGGGTGACCTGGTCGAGCCTTTCGGGCTGCTCGACGGCGGTGTAGCGGCAAAACGACTTGATCACCGCGAGGCGCTGGTTGCGGGTGGCCGCCGAGCAGTTCCGCTCGGCCTCCAGCCAGTCCAGGAACCGCAGCACCCGGGGCCGGTCGATGTCGGCCAGGCGCAGCTTCTCGGGCGGTATGCGCTCTGCGTCCCTGAACCAGGTGAGCAGCAGTTTCACCGCGTCCCGGTAGGAGGCCATGGTCCTGGGTGAGGCGGCGCGCTCCCCGGCCAGGTGGCCGGTGAAGAACTTCGCCAGCCATCGCCCGGCCAGATCCGGGGGCGGTGCGGGCCGCGGGTTCACGGCTCGTCCCCGGGCGGTGCGGGGATGACGTAGCCGAACCGGATCTGGGCCCTGGCCATCACCTCGGGGTAGGCGTCCGCGGTCAGCCGCAGGTAGTACTGGGTGCCGCGAAGGTCGGCGTGGCCCATGTAGCACGCCAGGTAGGGCAGCATCGCGGCCAGGTCCGCGCCGCCTGCGGCCCAGCGCCGCAGATTGGCGACGGCGAAGCCGTGCCGCAGCGAGTGCGGATGGGGACCACCGGCAAAGTGGGGGATGCCGGCGTCGGCCAGGTAGCGGCGGAACCGCGTGTAGACGGTCGCCTGGTTGATCGGCCTGCCCGCCGCCCGGGCGTAGAACACGTAGTCGCTGTGCCCGGGGGCCGGGTGCGCGGCCGCGGTGTAGGCGTGCATGGTCGCGGCAAGCCGGCCGGTGATCGGGATGGTCCTGCCCTCGCCGTTCTTGGAGTCGCGGATCCGCAGTGTCCCGGCACGCGTGTCCAGGTCCGGCAGAGTCAGGCTGAGCGCCTCGGAGACCCTCAGCCCGGCGCCGTAAAGCACCCTGAACAGGACCGGGTCGACTAGCGCCTTGTTCGAGTAGGAGGACATGGCCTGGGAGCCGATCGCGGCGAACAGGCGGGTCACCTCGTCGTCGGTGAGCACATACGGCGGCTTGTGAGCGAGCCGGACGCGGGTTATCGCGGCCGGGGTGCTGGCAGCCCAGCCGGCAGCCTGCGCGTGGCCGGCCAGCTGGCGTAGCGCCAGCTCGTTGCGCCGGACGGTGGAGGACCGCAGATGGCGGCCGTAGAGGAACCCGTCGATTGCCTCTTTGGTGATCGACCCGTCTGGGTAGCCTTCCCGCCGGCAGTGGCCGGCGAATTGGCGCAGGACCCGTTCCTGGACTTTGAACCGGTATCCGCCGGCGTGGCGCACGGCAACCAGGTCGGCGACTAGGTCCGCCAGCGTCGTGTCAGACATCGCGCTCACCCGCCCCGGATCCTCCGGTGACGTCTTCGACGTCCAGCGCGCAACAGCGCAGCCGTTCGACGTCGAAGCGCAGGTAGTAGGCCTGGGTCGTGTCGCTGGAGGCGTGTCCCAGCACGGCCGAGACCACCGGTACCGGAGTGCCGTTGCCGATCATGGCCACGGCCAGCGCGCCGCGCAGGGAGTGCATCCCGCAGACCTCGCCCGGCGGGAAGTCAATGCCGGCGCGGGCGGCATGGCGCGACAGCCGGGACGCGACCGACGAAGCGCACCCGAACGTGTCGAAGGGGTGGCGGTGCTTGACGAACACCTTCGGGCAGGCCGTCTCGGGACGGCCGCCCCGGACGTAATCGATGACTGCCCAGCCGACGTCGTCTAACAGCGGCAGGCTCAACGGCCGGCCCGTCTTGTGCTGGACGATCGTGATCTGCTTCGCCCGCCAGTCCAGATCGCCCAGCTCGAGGTGACGCAGGTCCGAGATCCGCAGGCCCAGCCGGGCAGTCGCCAGGATCATCGCGTAATCCCGCTTGCCGGTGGCGGACTGACGATCGATCCCGGCCAGCATCCGGCGGACCTCATCCGCGGTCCACCGGTGCGGCTCGGACTCGTGGCGGACGTACCTTTGCGGCGGCAGCCGATCCGCCAGGCTCCGCGGGGTCCGGCCCGCCGCGGCCAGGAAGTCCAGGAAGTCCGCCAGGCACGACCTCATGGAGGTGATCGTCTTGCGCCGCAGATGACACTGGCGCAGCAAAAAGCCTGACAAGTCCTGCACGCCGAGCACGGCCAGGTCGGCAGCGCCCACGTCGTCCAGGTAGGCCAGGAACCGGCTGACCGCCCTGTCTTTCGCGACCACCGTCGCTTCCGCGTTGCCGCGCCGGCGGCACGAAGCCAGATAGTCGTCTCTCAGCGGACGGAACTTCGCAGGACAACCGTCCTTCGCCGGGACCACCGTCCGGCCGGCGTCGACCGCCCTGCCGGCCAGCGCATCCGCCAGCAGCACCACCGGCCGGCGAACCGCCTGGACCGCCTTGTCACCGACCGGTTCCCGCAGCGACCCCAGCCTGACCCCGGTCTGGTTCGCGATGAAGTCGAGGCACACCTGGTCACTCACCGAGGCGATACCGCGTTCAGCCAGGAACACGGCGAACCGGTCCAGCACGACCTGATGGCGCCGGACTGTGCCCCCGGCCCTCCCCGCCTCAAGCAACGCCGCCGCCACATGCCCGGCCGCGGACCTGACATCTGCTTCTCCCACGAGAATCACCCCTCTATCCGGTAGCGCGTGAACAGACAGAGCGATTCTTCGTAGACAAAGACAGCATCCGAAGCCGCTGGCGCTCAGCCGACGGCGTTCCGTGCCAGCTGGCTCGAATCGCTGGCACGGTGACCCCGGCCGCCGGGATTATGCGCCCGGAAACGCCGTCGGCACGGCCTCCACCAGCCCAGACGTCCCGGCAGGGCACATAACCCCGCCGTCCGCCTAATGTCTCTTATGTGGAATTCCACATAAGAGACATTCCTTCGCGGTCCGCACCCTGCTCGGCTGGTATCGCGCAGGCGAGGACGTGCAGTCCAAGATCCCATCGCTGTCGACCTACCTGGGTCACCGCGAGCCGGCGTCCACCTACTGGTACCTGTCAGCGGCCCCGGAACTGCTTACGCTAGCCGCCGCCCGGCAGGACACCGCATGGTCGGCGGCGCGGTCATGACGCTGATCGCGCCGACGTTGCAGGCGTTCTTCACCGACCGGCTCATCCAGCAGCGTCAGGCCAGCCCGCAGACCATCGCGTCCTACCGCGACACCCTGCGCCTGCTGCTCACCTTCGTGCACCAGCGGACCAGGAAGATGCCCGCCCAGCTCGACTGGGACGACCTGGACGCCATCACGATCGCGGCGTTCCTCAACCACCTCGAGAGCGAGCGGCACAACAGCACCAGGACCCGCAACCTGCGCCTGACGGCGATCCGTTCGCTGTTCTCCTACGCCGCCCTGCGCCACCCCGAGCACGCGCTGCTCATCCAGCGCGTGCTGGCGATCCCCCCGAAACGGTTCGACAAGCGGATCGTGACATTCCTGACCGCCACCGAAGTCGATGCGCTACTCGCCGCCCCGGACCAGGCCCGCTGGGAAGGGCGGCGAGACCGGGCCCTGATGCTGCTGGCCATCCAGGCCGGCCTGCGGGTCTCCGAAATCACCAGCCTGAACTGCAACGACATCACACTCAGAACCGGCGCCAGCGTCCGCTGCCAGGGCAAAGGACGAAAACAGCGAGCCGTCCCCCGCACCACCCCCGTCCAGACGCTCTTGCGGCTCTGGCTCCGCGAACGAGCCGGACACCCCGACGATCCGCTCTTCCCGACCCGCATCGGACGGCGGCTCAGCCGCGATGCCATCGCGCTGCGGGTCACCACCCACGCCGCGACTGCCGCACAGCGACGCCCGTCCCTGCTCGGCAAAAGAATCCACCCGCACGTCCTGCGCCACAGCTGCGCCATGTCCCTGCTGCAAGCAGGCGTCGACACCTCCGTGATCGCCCTCTGGCTCGGCCACGCCGGCGTCCGGTCCACCGACGCCTACGTCCACGCCGACATCAGCATCAAGGAAAGAGCCCTCGCACTCACCACCCCCGCGGGGGCCAAACCTGGCCGTTACCGCCCCACCGACAAGATGCTCGCGTTCCTCGAAGACCTGTAACTATGCCGAGCCACAGCCATCCAGCTGTCTCAACTGGCTAGACCCAGACCATGCCCCTCGGCATAATCGCGGGGTCGGCATAGATCCACGCAGAAGATCACCTCCGGCTCGCCGGGCTCGGGGATGACCTCGCGGTCGGCGATCGCATACAGATGCTCGACCCGCGCCTTCTTCACCGCATAGTCCGGGTCGGTGGAGGCCTTCCAGGTCTTTATGCGCTGAAAGGTGACGCCCTCCTCGCGGAGCAAGGCCCGCAGGCCCTCGTGGCTGATGTCGTCGACCACCCCCTCAGCCACCAGGAACTCCGCCAGCTTCGACAGGCTCCAGGCAGAAAACGGCAGGCCATGCTCCGCCGGCTTCGACCTGGCGATCTTCTTGATCTCCCGCCGCTGGACCAGCGTGAACTTCGGCGGCCGCCCGCCCCTGTACTTCGGATACAGCGACCTGAACCCGTCAGCGCTGAAGTTACGGATCACATCCCGGACCCGGTCCTCGCTGGTGAACGCCACCTTCGCGATCGCGGCGGACGTCCATGCCCTGCGCTGAGAGCAGCACCATCTGCGCCCGCCGCCACGTCACCACCGAACCACTGCCCCGGCGCACGATCCGCACCAGGCGCCGGCCCTCATCATCGTCGATCTCACGCACCCGCAGACGATCGGTCACCGGCCCAGTCTCAGGGATCAGCACCCACAGGAGAAGTGCCCGGCCGGGCGAACGTGACCTGCTACGGCATTCGTCACTGGCCGGTCCAGACGGCGTCCCTGATTCCGAGACAGGCCCGGACATCGGACACCACAGTGCCCAGGTCCCGCTCAGGCTGCCCAAGCCGGTCCTGAACGCCGCCCAGCCCGGCGCGTCCGACAAGCCGCTTCTCGTTGAGCACCCATTCGCCAGCAGCTGCGAGACGGCCTTGGGCCGCAGCCAGCACAGCCTGGCAGAGGTTCGCCAGGCAGGCGACCCTGTCCTGACGCCCGGCGCGGACATCGGCGAAGTGCAGCGCCCCTGCTGCGAGCCGGAACCAGGCAGCAGGCGCGGTCTCCCGCAGCTTCTGCGAGAACCCCGGGCGGGGCAGGTCACCGGCCAGCACCCTGCCAAGAGCCAGTTCCCCGGCCAGAACGTAGGTGGCGATCCCGGCCACGTAACCAACCTCACGGTGAATCTCGAACCACCCGTCACCGGCGGCCCCGGTCCAGTGCAGGACCTCGTCGAGGTCCCGGTAGATGAGGTCGACCTTGGTGCCGTCCACGGTCAGCCAGGCCCCGCCATTCACGATGCGGCCCCACTCACCCGGAGCAAAGACCTGACCGGCCAGCCGAGCGCGACGATGTCGGCCGGGTCGAGCCTGTCCCGGTAGTAAAGACCGAAGTCCCAGTCAGAACCATCGACAGCCGTATCCGTCGCCCTCGACCCTCCGAGAGTGACAGCGACAACCCCGGGGACCGCGGCCAGTTGCGCAGCGAGGTACTCCACGGCACAAGTATTCTCCAGCCGCTGCCACGGCCGTTCCTCAACCGGTAGTACGGGTTCCGGGGAGCACGACGAACCGGGCGAACGTTGCCTGCTGCGGCACTAGCGCCTGCTCACGGCCCTGGTTTGAGCTTCTGGCACGCCCGTTGCGCGGACTGGAACTTCGGACTGGAAATGAACTGACTCGGGCGCTCGCCTGGCGGCGGGGAGTACACGATGCGCTGGGCGTTCACGGTCGGGTCGGGGAAGTTTGGTACGCCATGGAAGCGCACGCACGCGGCGAACTTCAGGGCCTGGGCTTGTACCCGCTGCTGCTGCGCCAGGGTCACCTGGCTGCCATCCGGGAGCAGGTGGTGGCAGGCCTTGTAAGCCGGGCCAGTGAAGGGGTTACCGTGGAAAGTAAAGGTCCCGTGGCTGTCAGGGTCGGCGAAGCTCGGTTCGCCGTGGGAGCGCATGCACTGCGCGAAGGCAACTGCTTTCTGGTAGGTCGTATCCCCCGCGGTGGCCGATCCGCTGTTGTTGCCGCCGCTGCACGCGGCTACCAGCAGCGCTAGGCCTGCCAGTGCGGCGCCCAGCCCACCGACCCGCCGGACCCGCGATGCCTTCCATGAACCGCGGCTGCCGCGGGTCTCGTCGTCCATCTGATCGTCCTAACGGGCCTGAACGGATAACCTGCCGGGCACCATCATCGGCGGCGGAAGTTAGAGCGCCCCACCGACCGCGTGTGAGTTCAATGTGAACATTGCAGCAATGTGGACTGCGGCTCCTGCTCTGCCCCGTCTCCGTGTAGGTGCCGATGCGCCCCGCCGGCGGGCGGGCTGGTCCGGGAGGGTCGCTGTTCGCCTCTGTCGGCACTAGTCATCGAGGACGGCTAGGTCGAGCTGGCTGAGGCGCTCGGGGTCGGCAAGCGCGTCAATGGCAATGATCTTGCCGTCTGCGACGTTGAAGCCCATGACCGAGACCGGCTGGCCGTTGATCGTGATGAGGACGCGGTGTGCTTGTGGGTCCTGGCCCGCAGCCTTCAGATTCCTCTTATCATCGGAGGTGCTCTTTCTGACGCACGGAGGAAGATGCCTGATGTCAGCCGAACAGCCGGTGGCCTCCGGATCGGGCTCCGACGACCCGATCGGTGCCCGTTACCCCAACACCGCCCGGATCTGGAACTATCAGCTCGGCGGCAAGGACAACTTCGCGGTCGATCGGGAGGCGTCGGAGGCGGCCAACGCGATGGTGCGGGAGCTGGGTGTCCCGGCTGGTGCCGAGACCGCCGTTGAGAGCCGCCATCTACTGCAGCGGATGGTTGACTACATGCTCGGCCAGGGCATCCGCCAGTTCCTGGACCTTGGCTCGGGCCTGCCGAACATGGCCAACACTCACCAGATCGCCCACCGGGTGGCGCCCGAGGCTCGCATCGTCTACGTGGATAAGGATCCGCTGGTCTCGACCCATGCCGCGGCGCTGATGGCTGGCCCCAACGTCGTCACGCTCAGAGCGGACCTGCGCGAACCGGAACAGGTGCTCAGCGACTCGCAGGTACGCGACCTGCTCGACTTCGGCCAGCCGGTCGGGATCATGTTCATGTGTGCGCTGCACTGCCTGTGGGATCAGGAAGACCCGTGGGGGGTCGTCGGGCAGTTCCGGGACGCGGTGGCGCCAGGCAGCCATCTGGCTCTTAGCCACATGACCGGCGAAGCCCACCCCGAAGCGGCCGCCGGGCTTTTCCGCATTTCCCAGGAACTGCACTGGGACACGCCGCTCATCTCGCGTGACCGCACCTCCATTACACGATTCTTCGACGGGTTCACGCTGGTTGAGCCGGGCTTGGTGGCCCCTGCACAGTGGCGACCCGACCTGGACAACCCGCTCCGCACCCGCCAGGATCCCGATCGCGACGGCCAACCTGTGCTGACCTCCCTCGCGCGGCACGCCGACGATCGCGGGGTCGGATGGCACCTGTGCGGAGTCGGCATCAAGGACCCCATCTGAACAAATCCCAGGATAAGGTCTTGCCCGCGAACCGGCCGCTGCGCGGCCGCGAACGTGCTCAACCCGCAGGAAGCTCCACTCCTCGTGCGCTGATCGCCGGGCATGACCAGCGTCGATTCGCGGTACCTGATCCTCGTCCGGCGCGCGGCATGGCTCATCCGGCTGGGCCGGTCCTCGTGTCCAAGGACGCCGAGATGCTCATCCTGCGCCAGCAGGTCGCTATCGTGTCCCGGACCCGGCTGGCCGCTCATCTGTCTCCGGGCGATCGAGTCGTGCCAGGGCAGCCGTGGCGAGCCGCCCGGAACTCATCTGCAGGAGCAGCAGGACGAGGGCAGCGGCCGCCAGGCCGGTGACAAGAGCAGGCGGCAGAGCGTTGCGCCGCCACCCGAGTGACAGCAACGCCGAGAACAGCAGGACGGCGTCGATAGCGAAGCCAGCAGCCGTAGCCCAGTACTGAAGGTCTGCCACATTCCAATAGCGAGGCGTCAGGTTAAGCTTCGCGCGGCCCAGCAACGATTCTGGCTGTTCTATCGATTCGGGGCGGAGCTTCCGCGCGGCTTCCACCGCCTGCGGCATGGCGAAGACGATACCTATAGCTAGGACAGGCCCCGCTGTACCGGTGACGGCCCAGTAATCCGCATAGAAAGCCATAACATCGCAGTGTGCCGCATAACCGTCAACGGAGCATCAGCTCGTCCTAGAAGCTCGGCGTGACAGGCCGCTGAACAACGGTCTTCAGCAGGCTGTGCACGCGGGCGTCTCGCGGGCCGCCTCGCAGTGTCTCGGCCAGCGTGACCGCGCTGACATGTACGCTCGCGCCCAGACGCTCGGCAAGGATCAGTTCGGCGCGAATCCGCGCGGAACCGCGGCCGCAGCGGCACTGAGCCCCTCAGAGTCGAGAAGAACAGCGTCCGGCAGGATCAGCTGTCTCCGCTCCCGGCGCCGAGCCATTCGTTACTGACCTCCTCCAGCACGCTCGCCGGGACAGGCCCGTATTCGTTATCCTGCGCCGCCAGCCAGGCCCGCAGGGCGCTTCGCCGCTCCTCGGCCTCAAGCGCCTCAGCGACATAACCGGACAGGCCCCGGGGGCCGACCCGGCCACGGATCCTCTCCAGCAGCCCGGCCGGAAGCGTGACGGACACTTTCGCGTACTCGGCAACCATGACCGTAATAGTACCCGCCAGTAGGATTACATCTGTAAGTCGCCGCATAGCGGCCCTCCCGCCATTGCAGCAGATTGCCGGCTCACTCGGACTGTTACGGACGCGACCCTGACGCCTCAACGACTGCATACGGGATGTTGTGAGCCAGGAAACGGGCAGACACAGGATGCCACCGGCCTCGCGTTGGCCTCCACCGGTTACGACGCCTTGCGCAGGCGTGCGCTGGCCCGACGAGGCGTCCATCTAGGTTTGCCGTGGACCTGATTGAGCCACATTGCGCGGCTGCGCTCATGGACGCTTCAGGAACCTGAAATAGAATGCCGCGAACACCAGGACAATTCCGATGTTTACTATCAGCCGCTCCCAGAGCTGGTTCCTGAAGAACAGGACGTCCACGCCGACCACGATGGCTACCAGCGCGAGCACGTAAAGCACGATGGCTGCCTGTCTTCCCATCGTTTCTTCCTACTATGTGCGACGGCGTGGTGCAAGGGCGGCGCTGGTTTCAGTGAAACGCTAGCCGAGATCCCTACGCGATACCCGTGCTCGATGTGCTAGGCGGCTCGGCTGGTATACGGGCCCATATGGAGGTGGCTGCCCGGCATAAGCGCCTCGACCTCTTCGCGGCGCTTCTGTGCACCTCGCGCGTAGGAGCGGCATCGTGGCCGTTCATCCTTCCGCAGCGGTCGAGGATCAGCGCTGAGGCCGAGATCGCGGACTCTACGGCTGCGCCAACATGCAGGACGTTCGGAGCCAGCGCCAGCGACTCCCCTGGGGCAGTTCACCCTGGTCCAGGTGGCGCGCAAGGTCGTCGGCGTCGGCAGCGTCGGCACCCGCGCCTGGATCCTGCTGATGGACGCCCCCGACGGCGTCGAGCCGCTGTTCCTGCAAGCCAAGGAAGCCCAGCCGTCGGTTCTCGCGGCCGCCAATTAATTACATCGAAGATCACGCAACGCTTGTCCGCGAACAGTGGTCCGCGGCTCATTTGCCTGGTACTGGACCCACTGGTACATCGCCGCTGACGCAGTGACACAAGAATTCCCCACGAGCGCAAGACACATGAGCTCACCGGCCGATCACCGGCCGCTTGTCTAGTCCCACCTGAGGTCGGCAGGCCCCACGAGTCGTCCCAGCATCCCCACGACGCCAGGGTCTCGGTCAGCCGCGCAGCAACCTCCTCATAGTCCTCCTCGGCGAACAGCGCCAGCGCCATCGCGAAATAGACCATGACATGCGGCGGCAGCTTCCCGTCCGAGCGCCGCGCGCCCCGGCCCGCTGCCGTGATCGCCTCATCGACAGCGTCCCGGGGGACCGCGGAAGCCAGCACCCCGAGCGAGATCCAGTCCGTCAGACGGCCACCAGCGGCCACCACGCCATTGTGCGCCAAGACCCGCGATCATGCCGCCTGCCGGCTGGCTCCGCGGGTCACTACTGGCCCCACCTGCCGGCGAGCGATGGCTCCACCCTCACGAAGGGGATTCCTGTTCGGTGAGTTTTGGGCCCCACCGCACGTGGGCTCGGGCGCAGATGGCCCGGCCCCACCGCACGTGGGCTCCGCCAAGGCGCCGGTCAGCTGGCTGCCCGGGCCACCGCGCTGACGTCGACGACCGCCGGGACATCGCTCCGGGCAGGGCTGTATGTGGTCACGGTGTCCGGTACCGCGAACTCCGGGCGGCGGTAGGCCGACCGCAGGCCGGCCAGCGGCGGGCTGGGCTGCCCGGTGAGGGCGGCCAGCTCATCCAGGACCGGGAGCTCGCCGGGCCCCGGTGCCGTGTGCGAGTCCGGCACGCCCCAGTCCTCCCAGAGCAGCATCTCGGCCTTGTTCAGGGCGGCGAGGTCGTGGACCAGGCTGCGGCGGAGCTGGGGCCAGCCCCGGGTGGCGGGGCTCTCCAGGTCAGGGTCGATAACGAACTGCTCCGGGTCGACCGCGCCACAGCGGGCTAGCTGCCAGGCGCGCGGGGCGGTCAGGAAGCGGTCGGGGGGCACGTCAAGAGCGTCGAAGCCGGCCCCGCCGGCCGGGTCGGCGTGGCCGTCGTCGATCTCTGGCTCGACCAGCCGCCAGCGCCCGGCCGGTCCGTCCCAGACCTCGGCGATCTCGTGGTCGATCAGCCAGCCGTCCAGCAAGTACCTGGCGAAGCCGACCCGGGCCCGCGATGGGATCCCCTTGTGCCGGGCCATGGCGACGAACAGCACGGTGAAATCCCGGCAGCAGCCGACCAGCCGCTGCCTGGGCTCGCGGGCAGCGGACAGCGGGAGGTCGGAGAGCTCGCCAAGCCGGGCGAACATCGCTGCCGCATACCGGGTGTCGACCTCGCTGATCCGCTCCGGCGCGATGCCGTTCTCCGCCCAATCGCCGCCGGCCCAGTGGTGGAACACCAGCTGCCGGCTCGCCGCGCGGAGCGCGCCGGGGTCAGACGGCAGCCGGTCGATCGCGGCCGCAGCAGGCCCCGGTTCTGTGACCAGGCTCTGCACCGCCCAGAATCGGTGGTCGCTCACCCTCGCAGGATACCGGCCGGGCATACGACCACCTCCGCCGCCGGCGACCACGTCATCACCGCCGCCGCCCCCTCCCCGACGACATCCGCGCAGACCTAAACAAGATCAACAGCGCCCGGCTAGGTGCGCACTAGCCCGACAAAGCCGGGTCCTTGCCGCCAGCGAGGACCAGGTCAACGTGGAGCCGCAGCGAAGCGAGGACGTACGACGTTGACGGGCGACGAGTGGCGGCCATCATCGGCGACGAGGTGGGGCCGGAACCCATTCACGATCAGCGTCTCCAAGATCGCCAACTGGAGCCGGCACTCACCCGCAAGTGGGGCCAAGACTCGCCCGCCAAGCCAGCCGGCAGACAGCCACCACCGCGCGCCGAAACAAGATCAAAATAGCCTAATACTGCAGCGGGAGTTCGTGATCTTGCGGAGTGGCGACGAACTACCGCTGCAGTACTAAATGGCATTGACCCTAGACACAGCGCCCACTCACAAGGATTCGGCGCCTGCGAGGAGGACGGGGGCGAATAGGAACGTAGGGGGCAGCGTTACACGGCATCGTGCGAAGGCCAGGGCGGACCCTCTCGCAGAGCGTTGAGGAATGCCACTCCGGATTGTCTCCCGCTCGGGTGCTGGTCGTCGCGACTCCAGCGGTGCGCTGCGATCATCGCCAGTACGACCCCCCGGAACTCGCCGACCAGTGCTTGGTCCGCGTCCGGATAGCGCTCGCTGACCTCTTTGGGGACCCAGGCAAGGTCGAATTCGACGGGGCCATGGACAGAATCCTCGAAGTCCATGAAAAGCGGCCCGTTCTTCGTCTTGAGCACGTTCCCCGGGTGCGGCTCGCCGTGCAGGATCTGCTCGGCCGCGCGCCAGTTGACAATCGTTTCGCTCAGATCTCGCAGCGTGCTGGCGAGAAGCGCCCGATCGGTCTCGGCGAGATCGGGAGTGACGTCACGGCTCGCAACGTCTTGTCGAGTCGCCGCCAAGCGATCCATGAAGTGCGGCGTCGGGACGTCGATCTGCCGCAGGCCGGCATGAAGACACGCGAGCACCTGCGCGTAGTCGGCCGACGGAAGCATTCGGCGAACAGGTGCAAAGTAGGTCCACATGGTGATTGCAAAGCCATCATGCACAAAGACGCGTGGCTCGACTCGAGGGTCGAGTCCAGCAACCGGGCTGTCGTTCTCCGCGAGCCGTTTCACAACTTCAACTTCCGTCGCCAACCTCGCTTGATACGCCTCCCCGCTGAGCCAACTCGCCCGGGCAGTCACGGGTGCCAGAGCCTCTGGCGGCGTGACCCGCACAACGACATCGCATGGCATCAGGCGGACGACAAGGCGGTTGGAGTCGTTGAGAACGACCGTGGCGTCGACCGGCAAGTCGAACATCGAGGCGGTCGACCTCGCTGCAGCCACCGCACGCCGCGCTACCGATGCTTGCACCTCCGTGTGCCCTCCTTCACGCGGGACCCGCACGGCTGCATAACGCTACAACGTCGGCGACGCAGCGCCGTGTCCGTGACCAACTGGCCGTGCAGCTTGAGCTCTCCCTCGCCGCTGTCGGGGTCGGTCACAGCGCTGTGCAGGGCGTACCGCGGGTCTCGCCGCAGGTCGTCTGCCTTCCTCGACCACACCATGACGCCGATGAGCAGCTGGCCCTCCGCGATGCACGGCTCTATGGGGCTGATGCGCGGAGATGAGTCACGACGTAACGTGCCCAGCAGCGCGAGGGTCACGATAGCCATGCCTGGCGCCACAGGAGACTTCAACGGTACGTCCCCTGCGGACGGTCAGCGCACAGCTATCCTTGGCGGTTCGTCACCAGGTCCCAGACCCGTTCCAGTGCCTGGCTGGCGGTGTCGGGCAGGTCGGCGCCGCGGCCGAGGCGGCTGGCCACTGCGCGAGCGAGTTCCGCGCCCCGCGGTGCAACGGCTTGCATCGCCTGGACGAGTGATCCCGTCGCGTTCAGGCACGGCAGGAGAGCGGCCCACTCACCGACCGGGCCGCCGAGCGGGCCGGTCACCACCGGCCAGCGGCGCCGTACCTCGTCGCTGAGACCAGGCATTTTCTCGATACCCAGCCAGGTCGGGGTCGACGGTCCCGAAATGGAGCTGGCCCACCCGTGCCACCACCACAGCGCCCCAGGCACATCGGGCATGGGTGCAGGGTGGTGTGCAGACGGCGTCGCGCTGGCGGCCCTTCCGGGCGGGAAGGGCGGCCAGCGCCTGCATCTCGGCATGGGCCAGGAGATTCCGCCGAGCGGCAGATCCGAAGCGCTGGTTGCGGCCACGGCCGATGATGACACCGCTGCTGCTCAGCACCGCGCCAACGCCGATCCCGCCATCGCGGAACGATTCCCAGGCCATCTCCAGGGCTTCACGCCACGGCACGCTGAGCACCGACCAGGACTCGTCGGCGGAGCCTTGTACTGGCACAGTGCACTGTTATTGTCGCGCTTGCGGGCCCCCTGTGAGGCTTAGGTGGACGTGGCTCCCGGTACGAGCCCGGTCTGGTATGCGAGCACGACGACTTGGACGCGGTCGCGGAGGCCGAGTTTCTGGAGGATGTGCGTGACGTGGGTTTTGACGGTCGTCTCGCTGATGTGGAGTTCCGCGCCGATCTCTGCGTTGGACAGGCCGCGGGCGATGAGCCGGAGGATGTCTTGCTCCCGTGCGGTGAGCTCGTCGAGTTCTTTCGGCGGCTCGTGGCGAGGGATGCGGGTGAATTGATTGATCACGCGTTTGAGGATCGCGGGTGAGAGGAGCGCGTCTCCAGCGGCGACGGTGCGGACCGCCTCGATCAGCTGTTCGGGGGGGTCGTCTTTGAGCACGAATCCGCTCGCGCCGGCGCTGAGTGCTTCGTAGACGTATTCGTCGAGTCCGAAGGTGGTGAGGATCAGGATCCGCGCAGTGTTGTCGGTGGCAAGGATCCGGCGGGTGGCCTGGAGCCCGTCGAGTTCTGGCATGCGGATGTCCATCAGGATCACGGTCGGGTCAAACTGCGCCGCCTTGGCCACCGCTTCCAGTCCGTTGCTTGCTTCGGCGACGACTTCCATGTCTTGTTCGCCGGCGAGCAGCATTCGGAAGCCGGCGCGGACCATGGACTGGTCGTCGGCGATGAGGACTCGGATCGTCATGACCGGTCTGGGGTGAGTGGGAGGCGGGTGCTGAGCGTGAACCCGCCGCCGTTTGTCGTGCCTGCGGTCATCTCGCCGCCGTAGAGTTTGACGCGCTCGCGGATGCCGATCAGTCCGTGGCCGTGGCCGTAGCCGTCGCTCGGCTTCGCGCCGGGGCCGTCGTCGCGCACTTCAATCCCTACCTCGTCCGGCGCATACCGGACGGTGACCTCCGCGTGGCTGGCGCGGGCGTGCTTGAGCGCGTTGGTGAGACCCTCCTGCACAATCCGATACGCGGAGAGGTCGATCCCTGGCGGGAGCGGGAAACGCTCCCCGGCGAGGTGCAGCTCGACGGGCAGCCCGGCGCGGCCGATCTCCATGATCAACGAGTCGAGGCCGTCAAGGCCGGGCTGAGGCGCGAGCTCTAGGCCGTCGCCGTCACGGCGCATCACACTGAGCAGACGGCGCATCTCCGCCAGCGCGCCGCGCCCGGCGTGCTCGACACTCCTGAGGGCATCGCGATCCTCGGCCATCGCGTCGGGGAGCTGATGCCTGACAGCGCCGACTTGCAGCACCATCACACTGACGGCGTGCGCGACGATGTCATGCAGCTCGCGCGCGATCCGCGCCCGCTCTTCGGCCACGGCGACGCGCGTCGCTGCATCCCGCTCCTGCTCGGCCTGTGTCGCATGTGACTCCGCCACCTCGGCCTGCTCGGCCCGCGCGCGGACGGCAAGGCCTGCAACCCAGGCGACGGCGAAGTCGACGGGAATGAAGACGAGCTGGGCGACCGAGTGTCCGGGAATGTTGTAGATGAGGGTCGCCGCAGCGCCGACCATGATCGCCAGTCCGAGGCCGGCCCGCCGGACGTCCCGAAGGTTCCCGAGCAGGAATGCGGCCACCAGCTGCATCGGAAAGAGGGACTCGGGATACGGGATCAGCAGCGGGTCGACGAACGAGATTCCCGCGGCCAAAAGCCAGAACGCCGCCGGTCCGGCAAACGGAAACCATCGCCGCGCGAACAGGGGTAGCACCAGGATCGCGAGCGCGGGAAGGCAGAACCACAGCGTCGTTGTCGGAGCTCCGGACGAGCCGCGTCCGAGCACCACGCCAAGCATGGCCATGATCGCCAGCAGCGCGATCAGCAGGTCGAACCAGTATGTACGGGCGAGATGTTCGATTCGGCTCACGTCGCTGAACGTACTCCACCCCCTCCGTTCCCGCCTCCTACCTACGTAGGAGTCGAAATCGTCGGATGGTAGGAGCCGCAATCCAGCCTCCCGACGATGCCGATCTCGCGATTCGCACCTTAGGTTCGCCATATGGCACAACGAGGGTCGACGAAAGGAAGAACAATGAGCGAGGAAAACCACCTCACTAAGCGCTACGGCAAGACCGTGGCAGTCGACCAACCAGTACCGCTGGCGCAAAGACCACGAGTATTCACTTGGGCGCGAATCGCTGCCCTGCTGGTGACCATCGTCTTATTGGCGGGACTTGTCTACCTGGGAGTCTCGTCCAGCTCGGCAGCAATTTCGGTCCCGCAGGGGGCGCACGCCGGCCAGCTGACCATGCACCCGTGCACCTATGCCACCGAGAACGGCGCGTACCGCGCCGATTGCGGAACGCTCGTCGTGCCCGAGAACCGGGCAGACCCCCGGTCGCGCCTGATCGCGCTGCCGGTGACCCGGATTCTGGCTCGCTCATCCCATCCGCTGGCGCCAGTCTTCCATCTCAGCGGCGGCCCGGGCATAACCAACATGACGTTCCCGCAAGCGAGCCGCCTGGCCGCCCGGCACGATGTCGTCATGGTCGGCTACCGCGGCGTCGACGGCTCTTCGGTGCTGAACTGTCCCGAGGTGACGGCGGCGCTGGAGAGCTCCGCGGATTTCCTCGGCAAAGCGTCGCTGAGCGCGTACTCCCAGGCCTTCGCCGCGTGCGCGCAGCGGCTTGAGCGATCCGGCGTTGACCTGGCCGGCTACACGCTGGCGGAGCAGGCCGGCGACATCGAGGCCGCTCGCGTCGCGCTCGGCTACCAGCGCATCGACCTGCTCAGCGAGAGCGCCGGGACCCGTCTGGCGATGATCTACGCGTGGCGGTACCCGGGCAGTGTCGACCGCTCGGTGATGATCGGGGTCAACCCGCCCGGGAACTTCATTTACAGCGGAGCCGAGATCGATCAGGGGATCGAGCGTTACTCGGCGCTGTGCGCGCAGCAGCCTGCCTGCCGGGCCCGCACCGGCAACCTCGCCGCCAGCATGCAGCACACGGCGGCGCACATGCCGAGCCGGTGGCTGTTCCTGCCGGTCAAGCCAGGCAACGCCCGGGTCGGGACGTTCCTCGGGCTCACGGAGGCGACCGCGGAGGCTTCGCCACTGACCGGGCCGATGACCCTCAACTCGTGGATCTCCGCCGCGCATGGTGACCCGGGCGGCCTGTGGTTCCTATCGCTGCTGTCCGGGCTCGTCCTCCCCCAGTCGTTCACCTGGGGCGAGTTTGCCAGCATCGGGATGGCCGACGCGCATCCCGTCGAGCGCTATTTCAGCTCCGGCGCGGACCGGGGCTCGATCATCGGCAATCCCCTCGGGGAGTTCTTGTGGGGGGCAGGAGGCCTCGTGCACGCCTGGCCGGCCAACCCGGGTGAGAACCAGTACACCAGCGTGCAGAACTCGAGCGTCCCGACGCTGCTCATCGGCGGGACGCTCGACTTCGAGACGCCGGCCCAGAACGCCACGAAGGAGCTGCTGCCGCACCTTTCCAACGGGCATCAGGTCATCTTGTCCGGGCTCGGGCACGTGGACGACTTCTGGCCCTACGAGCCGAAAGCCAGCACGCAGCTGCTGACCACGTTCTACGCCACCGGCCGGGTCGACACGTCCCGCTACACCCCGAACCGGGTCAGCTTCGCCACATCGTCCACGCAGACAGCGATTGCCAGGGACCTCCTTGCGGCAATGATCGGCTTCGCCGTCCTGGCTGCCCTGTGGCTGCTCTGGGTAGCGCTCCGGGTACGCAAGCACGGTGCAGCTGGGCGCATGACCAGCGTCGCGACCCGCACCATCGTCCTGCTCGTGCTCGGGCTCGGCGGCTGGTTCGGAGCAGCCCTGGTCGTCCTGACGTTCTGGCCCGCGCTGTCCCTGTCCAGCGAACTGCTCGGGATTCTCGCCATCAGCGTGCCGATCGCGCTGGGCCTGTACCTGGCCTGGACTCACCGCGACTGGGACCGTGCCGCCAAGTCACTCGGTCTCCTGGCCGCAACCGCCGGCGCCCTGCTCGGCGGGTGGCTCGGGTTCACCGCGGTATCCGGGCTGTTCGCGATCGTCACCACCACGATCGGAGCTGCCGCAGCAGGCAACCTCGCCCTGATCGCCGTCAGCGTCTTCCGCGAACGGTCCGCGCGCGCGGCCATCGCAACGACCCCGCCGCAACCTACGGTCGCCCGCAGCACTCCCGACCGGGTCGAAGGGGGCAACGATTGAAAGCCGGGAATGGGGTGTACCTTCCCGGTGATCTAGTCGAGGTCTCAAGCAAGATCGGCGGTGCAACGCCGGTCGAGAAGGTACAACCCGATGCTCACCGTAGTCGCTGAATGCTGTGTGGGCCGCTGGTGAGGCGGCCCACACATTGCCCGGCCCCTAGCACCACCACAGCCGCTGGCCGCGGTGCCAGGCAAGGACGGCGCGAACCCGCCACTTGCGCCCTGCTCGCTACGGGCCAACCGCCACCTCGTAGGCGAACTGGCCGGTGAAGAGAGCATGCGCGCCGCTGCCGTTCAGGCTGGCCTGGTTGACCGTTCCGGCGTAGGGGTTGGACCAGTACACGCTGTCGGAATCGACCGCCACCCCGGCCGGGCCGCTCTGGCCGCCGACGACGACCTGGACGGCGCCGCCGCTAAGGTTGCTGGAACGAACGATCGTGCCGTGGGTGCCGCTGCTGGTGTTGGCCCAGTAGATGTGGAGGCCGTCATCCATCGTCACCCCGGTCGGGAAGTCTTGCCCGGCTTCAATGACCCGCGGGTCGCTGCCGTCCACTTGGGCCGTCCAGACCGTGCCCGCGCGGGGGTTGGTCCAGTACACTCCGCCACCGTCGGCTTCCATCCCCCATGGGTCGCTCTGGCCAGTGACAATGGCCTGGGGGTCGCTGCCGTCCAGGTTGGCCTCATAGATCGTGCCCTCACCGACGGCGGTCCAGTAGAGGCGGAGGGGGGCGACCGCCACCCCGTGCGACAGCACGCCGGTCTCGATGACGTGCGGATTGCTGCCGTCCAGGTTGGCCTCGTCGATCGTGGCATTACCGAAATTGGTCCAGTACAGGTGGCTGGCGTTGACCGCCAGTCCCTCTGCGCCTTTCTGGCCGGAGACCAGGACCCGGGGGCTGCTGCCATTCAGGTTGGACTCGTTGATCGTGCCGTCGCTGGAATTGGTCCAGTACAGGTGGCCGGGGGCCGCGCCCAGCGCCCCGGTGCCGGTGAGCACCACGGTGGCGGTAGCTGTGGGCTTCTTTCCGGCCGCCGTCAAGGTCGCGGTCACCGGGCCGGCGCTGGCGGGTGCGAACCGCACCGTGACCGTGCACTTCTTGCCGGGCCCCAGGGTCTTGCACGTGTTGCCGGTGATGGTGAACACGGCCGCGCCGTCCAACGTCACCCGCAGCTTGCCGGTAGCCTGTCCGCCCGAGTTGGCCAGCGTGAACGTCTGCGATGCCGCCCCCCGGCCGGCCGCGACGTTCCCATAGCTGTACGGGGAGGGGGTGAACGCCAGCACCGGCGGTCGCGGCTTGGCCGCCGCCGCCCCCGCGGCCCACCCGGCCACCACCACCGCCGCCCCGGCCGCCAGCGCGGCCCTGCGAATCACACCACGCATCAATACCCCCGCCATTGAGCCGATGCCGCCGACCGGGCACGGGTAATCAGATCAGGCGCACATCAGTGACCCGCCACAGGGAAAGCCTGTGCACCGAAACCGGGTATCCCCGCCCACGCGCATAGTCGCACCCGGGCAAGCCAGCGTCAAGGGATGGTTTGCACCAAGCAAGCCAGGTGGGGCGACGGCTGCAGCCCGGTCCAAGTGCCCGAGAAGCAGTCAGCCTGAACGGCAGCGGCCCGCATGATCGGAGTCGCCCGGCCGCTGCACCACATCCGGGGGGGTGGACCGGGCAGCCCCCAAAAGAGCGCTGCCGAAGCCTTCCGCCAGCGATACGGCTTGGTCCCTGCCGGTCCGGAAGGGATGCGCCGAGGGGCCGAGCTGTTCCACCGGCGCGCGGTCACGTTGCACAGCCAGGGCGGACTTTTCCGCATCAGCGTACAGAACTTGTACGAGAAGGTCTGTGGCCGATTTGACGTCGGCGGTGTAGAGATCCTTACTCCTGCCGATCCTGGCAAGGAATTCCTACTTGGCGACGTCCCCGCCATCACCATCGCCTCGACCAAGGGAGAGTTTGGGGAGAGTTTGGTTTGTCCCAGGGGATCACAGTCGACAAGGCTGACATGATCTTCATGCCTCTCACTCCGCGGCTACTGGTTGTGATCGGACCAGCGAACGCAGCGCGTTCAATCAGTGACGTAGACGTCGACGCATAGCCGAGGCCCGTTCCCCGGACTCCGGGGAACGGGCCGGACCCGGAGCCAGCGGTCGATGGCGAGCGCAGTCTCGGCGGTGAACTTCACGAATCTCTGCCTGTTGCCCTTCCCGGTCGCCAGCGCTTCCCGCTGGGCGAGGTCGATGTCGTCGCCTGTGAGCCCTGCTAGCTCCGCGAGACGCGCCCCGGTGTCACGGAACATGCAGATGATGGCGGTGTCCGTACTGGTTCGACGCGTAGCTGTCGCTGTACCTGCCGAGCAGGCTGACGATGTGCCGTTCGATGACCTGCCGGGTCACGTCCGGAAACCCCTTTATAGGGGTTTCGGCGGCCAGTTTCCGGACCGCGTCACAGTACGTTCTGATCGTTTTGGCGACTTGTTCTGGGCTTGCAGGTGCAGGGTGTAGCTGGCGACGATCTGGTCAGGTTTGCTCACCGTGATGCCTCCCGCCCGCTGGTTAGCGGATGGTCGTCGTGACCGCTCACGGTGGTGGTCCGCGCCCTGTTGCGCGTTCGTGCAGGTCAGGAAACCCGTGGTCAGGGGCAGGGTCGAACTGCCGACCTTCCGCTTTTCAGGAGGCTTTGCCAGTACACGCGGGTCCACCAGGGGCCACCTGAGCGGGCCATACGTCTTGCTGGTGGCTCGCGGTGTCTACGCTTGTCGCCATGCCTCCACAACCGTTGTTAGCACAGTGTTAGCAGGACAGGCAGACTCAGACCATCTGGCCTTCCGCGTCCCGAGCGGAGCGTCAAGCCCACATGGTCACTTACCTTAACCCGTCTCTCGCGCTACATTAGCTGCCATCGCTAGGACCGGCCTAGCGATGCGTGCAGGCCCGGAGAGGGCCATCATTCTGAAATGGAAGATGACGAGAATCGTCTGCTGGTGGCGCTCGGTCGCATCACAGAGTCCAGTACAGCGATGGACTGGGTGCTGCGTCTGACGTTCTGCTGCTTGGTCGGCAGCAAGTACGCGGCTGTTGTCGCTGGTGGCCAGCCCACCAGCTGGCTAATCGATCAGTGCGGTGCACTGGCCGGGGTCAATCGGGAGATTACGGAGGACAACAGAAGGTTGCTGCGTTCCGCCCTCTCGGCCTGCAAGTCAGCGAGCCACCAGCGTAATGCGCTAATTCACGGCGAGAAGGCCCCGTTGTCCGATGGCCGGATCATCACATCCCTAAGCCGACGAGGTAGGCACCTGGCCCGCGAAACTTCCTGGACACTTGAAACCGTTGAGGCCGTCAGCGGCGCGCTCGGGAACGCTTCTTATGACCTCTTTCGGGCTGTTGAAAGCAGCCTGTCACTGGACGTGTTGGCAGTGGCCGACGAACTCGATTGGGAGCTTCCGTCGGCATGAAGCATGACTGACTCTGGACGCCCCAGCTGGTGCACCGGTCGCTCGAGGATGGCGGCTACGACAGCGGACCGACCGCCACCAGCCGCTGCATCCGGGAGCACGCGCCCGCGGAAGTCGACGGTTTTACAGACCCCCGACGACAGCGCCCCGACCTGGGCGAACGGAAACTCATAGGCGGAATTGGGCACGCATCCGGCATGATCAAGCTCTTGGAAGCCGTACGCGGGTTCCGATCTGGCCTCTTCGTCCCGAAGCCAAGTTCATAGGTCATAACGGTGGGCAGGAGCGCGGCCGACCTGCTCACACTGTCCGGGTACGTCCGCGCGTTGACCGGGCTGGCGGACCAGCTGAAAACCGGTTAGATCATCGACAGTGACGTGGCAGAGTAGTTGCGTGACCTCTTCTGAAGTTACCGCCCTTATCGAGCTCGCGGAAGCTGCTTACGCTCGCAGCGAGCCGACATCGTATAGGGAAAAGTGGTCACCTGCCATGCTTGGCGTCATTACTAACCCCGATCGCTCCCAACTCATGCCCCTCGCTATAGCTGATTGTCGGAACAAACTAAATCACGCAGTCCAGGTGTTGCCCGCGGTGCCCGACCTGTCGGTATTTCTGCCGTCCAGCGGTCGGTTCGATCCGGCGCTGATGTATCCCGGCGGCAGTATAAGACAGCCATTTAGTGAATTTGTAGCATCTCTGCTCGTATCAGCAGCCCAGAGACTCTACTTTCTCAGGCAGGAAAGCACACTACTGGACTCATTCGTGGGAGCGGTGATCGAGAACTATGAGGACTTGCTCTGCCAAGGACGCGGCGAAGCTATACGCGCTTATGATCTCATAGGATACACCGGAGTCGATCTGCCACCAGGTTCTCAGGTGGCGACCCCATGGGGAGTACTAAGGGCGGCACCACCAAATTTTCGAGTTGGTCTTGGCTTCAATCTCACGACAGCAATCCTTGCTGCACCATGCACCATGACTGTTGGTATCAGCCGAGAGGAATATCCAGCTCAACTCCCGACGGATGGCCCCGTCGCTTCTCGTATAGAGGGAGCACGCCAACTTTTGCCTATGGCATTCGCGCTAGCATCTAGTCAGAATCCACGCTGTACGCCGATGGTTACGTTTGAAGCTGCTCTCTTTCCGTTGGTTGCCCTGAATAGTTATCGGCATACTGGAATCCTTTTTCGATACAACCGACTGCAAGGCCCGGCGCTCACGAACTGGTGGCCACCGAGGCCTGGGCGAAGCGGCTCGAAGAAAGCCGAACCGGAAGTCTGCAAATTGCAGAGCGAAGACTAGCTTCTGCGATCGCCCAGCGAACGGAAAAGGCCGATGCGCTCATCGATGCTGTTATCGCATGGGAAAGTCTCGTGGGAACAAAGCGTAACACGACGGCCCGGGTAACCGGAGCTCTCGCGAATCTCCTGGAAAGTGTGCCTGCGTCAAGATTTGCCTTGCGCAACCGGCTTAAAGATATCTACGACATCAGAAGCCGAGTGGTTCATGGTGACTTGGCGGATGGCGACAACGTAGCTGCGGCTTCGTATCAAGCGATTGAGATCGGACTGCATGCTCTCAGGAAATTGCATGATCGTTCGAGCGATTGGCTTACAATGAATAGCAGAACGCGCTCAGATAGGCTGAACAACGAGGGTTAGCCGTTTTGAATCTGCAAGCTAGAGCAGCCGCGCAAACGAGTTTGCGAAGATCGTCTCTTTACCATCTGGGGGCACAAGGGCCCATGAAAGTCATTGATGCAGTTCAGAGGCTTTTATCGGCCAGATGGGACCGATGCAGTCTGGCGCGGCTGCTGCACTTTTGTGCTGCACATGGCCTCTTCGTCCCGAAGCCAAGTCCTGTCCCCGCCTTGCTGCGGTGTCAGGCGCTTGACCTGCTGCATACTGTCCGCTGGTGTCCGCCGGTGTGCGCCCGCGTGTGGCGTGATCGTCTCTCAGTTAGCTCTGATATCCCTGCGGGACGCCCGTTCCGGGCTGAAAATTGGGTGTGGCTGCCCGCTGACGCCGGGTGTCTATGGTCGCTGGAGGCCGTCAGTTAGCTGGGTGCGGGGAACCGCGTGATGGGACCTTCATTGTCGCCTTGAGCACGCGGATTAGATTCTGCTGTCCCCCTGTGGTTCCTGCGGGCAGCCGCCCGCCGTTCACCGCTGAGGCAAGGGAGGTGCCGGGCTCGCCGCCGAGCAGGACGGTCAGCTTGACTTGCATATCCGGTTCCTCGGCTACGATCGGCCGATGCTGGTTCCCGAGCAGCCGATTGAGACGCCCCGGTTGACCCTGCGCCCGTTCACCGTCGGGGACTTCGACGACCTCTACGCCTACCAATCGCGCACTGACGTGGCCCGGTGGCTGAACTGGGACGCCCGCGACCGTGCGCAGGTCCGGCAGGCCCTGGATCGCCAGTGCGGTGAGATCGCGCTCGACGCGGAAGGCGACTGGCTAACGTTCGCTGTGGTGTGGCGCGAGATTGGTAAGGTGATCGGCGAGGTCGGGCTGAAGCTGGCACAGCCGGGAGCACCGGCAGGGCGAGACAGGATTCGTCTTCAACCCTGACTACCAGGGCCGAGGCCTGGCCACCGAGGCGGCCGAGGCCATGCTCACGGTGGGGTTTGACAACCTGGGGTGGCACCGGATCACCGGCAGCTGTGACGCCCGCAACCTGCCCTCGGCGCGGCTGATGGAGCGAATCGGCATGCGCCGCGAAGCGCATTTCATTCACAACAAGATCTTCAAGGGCGAGTGGGGCGAGGAGCTCGTATATGCCATCCTCGACTACGAGTGGACGGCACGAAGGCCGTGAGATGGGACAAGAGGCAGTGCAGGGCTTTCCGCCGGTGCCGCCACTCCAGAGGTCAGAGCCGACGGGACTTTATGGTGGAGCGGGCGACCGGGATCGAACCGGCATGACCAGCTTGGAAGGTGTACCGTACATGGCCGTCACGGCCGCTGACCTGGCGATTCTGTTGTCCTGAGGTAGCCGTCGTTGACCCTTAATAGCTCCGGTTAATGGCACGCTAATGGCACGTGGCGCCCTGCGGCCACCGCAAGATCGTTAGTCTTCACACGCCGATGATCAGCGGTGGGCGCAGCCTTCCTGCAGGCTGCCCGCCAGCAAGATCAGCTAGCTTCATACGAGTCTGGGTACTGTCCTTGGAGTACGAGAAGGGAGCGGTAGTAATGGCCAAGACGATGCCAGAGCAAGAGGCGTTGTACGCGCGGAAAATGGGATCTCCCACGCAGCGATTTGTCAATGGCAGCTCAACTCGAATATGACCGGCTCCAGGCTGACCTCGTGCGGACAGTGCACCGTCGGTTGCCTCGTGAGTAACCGTGAATCGCCGTGCGTGACCCTGCTGACGGGCACGTAGCGGGCACGAGCCGAGCTTTGCTGGTACAAGGCCCGGCCGTCTGATCCATAGATCAATGCAGCGCGTCCGGCCAGTGCGCCGGAATCCGTAATCGCAGGTCAGAGTTCACCGTGTACCCAGCATTGGTGCCTGAGTCCGGTGTCGTCCCGCCAGTCCATGAGAAAGCTGTGAGAGATCCCTTCCCCGGACCGTGGTATTCAGGTGTGTGAGTAAAGGTCGCTTGACATGAAGGATGAAGTAAAGTTACCTTGACATCATGAGGAACCGGGTCCGGGAGCAGCGGACACAGCGGGGCCTGTCCCAGGCCGAGCTGGCGGCGGCGCTGAGCGTGTCGCGCCAGACGGTGATCTCGATCGAGAGCGGCCGGTACCTGCCATCGCTGCCGCTGGCGTTCACGATCGCCCGGTTCTTCGACCTGACGGTCGACAAGATGTTCGACCCGGAGGATGAGGAGGCAGGCGCATGAAGCCGTTCATCCCCCCCGGCTGCGCAAGCCCGCGGGGATCGCGCTGGCCGGGGCGCTGTTCGCCGCCGCGTGGCTGGTGCGCGGCGGCCCGCTGTGGTGGGTCTCGATCATGGCCGTGATCTCCGCCGCCGCCCGCGCGATCTACCTGTACCGGATGAGCGGGAAGGACACCGACGAGGGCGCGCTGGCCGGGTCCCGGGCCGACGAGCGCCAGAAGCTGCTCAGCCTGCGGTCGCGGGCGCTGGCCTGCAACCTGGCCGTGATCGCCGCGTTTCTCGGCCTGACGGCCGCGATCGCGGTCAAGGCCGCCTGGGGATGGCCGTTCCTGGTCATCCTCGCCGTCGCTGGCTTTGGTTACCTGCTCGGCTTGTCGAACTACGGTGTCGCCGAGCAGGACCCGCGGACGAGGACGCGGAGCCGGGCAGAGGCGTATCCCCCGGTCAAACCATGAGGGAGTTCGAAATGACGACGCAACAGCTGAACCTGCTCGCCGGGATCAGCATCGCCGTGTGCTGGTGTGCTGTTCGTGGCTGACCTGGCTCGCGGCTGGATTTACTGCGAGTCGCGGGTCCCGGCCGACGGACGCGTTCCCGGTTCGGAACAGCCGTCGTGGCTCGACCTGATTGTGTGCACCGCGTTCCGTCGCAGTGCCCAGAGCGGACTGGCGCTCCGCTGGCCGTCTACGCTCCCGCGGCTCGCATCCTGGGGCTGGTGTTCCTGATGGCCGCGACCGTGTTTACGATCTGGGCCCGGCTCGTGCTCGGCGTCATGTGGAGCGGCGCGCCCGCGGTCAGGCAGGAGCACAAGCTTCGCACCAGCGGGCCGTACGGCATCACCAGGCATCCCATTTACACCGGGCTCCTGGGCATGCTGCTCGGTTCCATGCTGGTGGCCGGGGGCGGGCGATGGATCGTGGCCTTCCCCGTTTTCCTCGTGCTTGCTAGAGATCAAGGTCCGCATCGAGGAACGGTTCATGCTGGCCGAGTTTCCCGACGGCTATCCGCGCTATCGCCAGCGGGTCCCCCGGCTGGTACCCGGCCTGCACCTGATCAGCGGAGCACGGCGGCCAGCATATAGGCGCACTCGCTAGCGCCTGAAGATAAAGGAGACGCGACCATGATTCAACACGGTACGTGGGTCAGCTATAGCGGCAGCGCCAAGATAGTGCTCGCCTTTGTCCTGCTGGCCGCCGCGGGAGGCGTGACGTATGCCGCAACCCGGCTGCCACTCCCCGTCCGGCTAGCAAGGCCCAGCGAGGCAGCTGCGACCTTTATGTTCGTGATTTTGGGTTTGGCGATCATGGCATTTGCGGGGTGTGCAACTACCTACGTGAAGGCTGAACACCGGGAGCACGTATTTCACGCCCCGCCGGTGAGTCCCATCACGCCCGTTACCCTCACCTGCGTAGGTGTCATCTTCGTCATCATCCTTCTCATCAGCGCCCGCCCGCTGGGTTGGGGGGTTGCGCTAGGGAGCGCTGCCATAGGCGCCCTGGCCGCGCCGATGATCTTCGAGTTTCCGTTCGACCTCATCGTGATGGCCAGAATCTACCCACCGATTCCGCCCGATCCAGCCTTGTACCGGGTCCTGTTCTTCGCACCCTTGTTCCTCATCGAAGTCCTCACGCTGTCCCTGCTGACGTTGTCTCCGGTGGTGCGGCTGTCCAAGGCGGCCTTCTTTTCCTTCGCGTGGATGCTGGCGGTTTTCGCGGTATGGAGCCTGTTCGGATTCGCGTACCCGTCGGCCCCGGTCCCCATCACGTTGAACGTGGTGTCAAAGATCCTGGCCTTCGTCGTGACGCTCAGCCTTTTCCTCCCCCCGAGAGCCCAGGCCAGCACGCCAAGCCCGGCAACCAGCCCATTGACCACGGTCAGTAAGCAGGCCACTGGCGGTTTGAGCTCGCAGCGACTGCTAGTACTCCCCCTTCTTCCTCGTAGGCGCCGAATCCCTGATGAGCGGTGCCGGGTCACGGGTCGCGAAGCGATCGCATGCGACGCCGCAGGCGCCCTTGAACGTGGTGGCCGTGACTAGGACACTGATACGCCGAGGAAGACGGCTCGCAACCTAGGCTTCGTGGTGCTACCGATGAGCCTGCTCGACCATCCGATCGTGCTCCGGCTACCCGGCGCGCCGTGCCGGGTCGGCCCCCAGGGCCGCAGCCCGGTGCGAGCGTGGCCGGGCGCAGCGGAGCCAGATTGTCCCTCTGTGCGGCTTTACTCGGCAGCGCACCCAGCACCCGGACCATCTGATCCGTAGAGTTGCGAGCGCATCCGCTACCAGGCCATACATCAGTTGACCTGCCGAAATTCTGCTCAGCAATGCGCACCAGGCGGCAGAGTTGAGCGTCGCTGAGCGGCCAAAATCCGGCCAGTGTGGCTCGATAGCCCCGGTCGGTCCGATCGTCGGTCAACTGTCAAACCACAGTTGACTCGGGATTACCACCGTTGCCGTTGATGTCGTTTGGCGGGTGCAGCCACCCCGCGACCGGCGATCCTTGGCTGTAATCGACTCGGCGAGCGGCAGGAATCAGCCGAACCAGGTCACCATCGGTGGGCGTCGTTAGGAATACGGGCCGTTCGGCAAGACTGCTAGCATCTCCAAGCCCGTAGCGGTCAAGAATACCGTACTTCACGAAGACTCGCCGAACCGGACATCCGGCAATGCTAATTTGTAGCTCCAGAAAGTGTGGATGCAAGGTCACTTGCTCGATAATTCCAGCCTGCCAGCCATATTCATTCGGCAAGGGCTGTTCGACCGCATGCTTCGCATTAACACAACTGGTTTCGTCGCATTGATAAATCAATTCAGAGCCTGACGATGGCGGATGCTCGAACGTCATGAATACTATTCGATGTACATCGATTAGATCTCCACCCTCAATCGGAGTTCCCTCCTCGAACCGCCTCCCATCCTTAAACAAGAGATAGGCAAACGGGTTAGTCCAAGTCGGCTGGTATTCCACATCGTCTGGTTTATTTTCGCCTTCGGCGCCCGTTTTGTTTCTTGCATCCTCGATGATGGATCGTGCTTGGCTCGGGGTTAGGTATATACCGAAATCCTCGACTTCGATACAGTCTCCTTCGGGAGCCTCTCTCTCCTCGTGACTCTCCGGACCGTGATCGTCGGTCAGCGGCACATCCACTGCTGACGTAGAGCCGCAGGCTTCGCACAGTTTGAGCCAGGATTCGCCATCCAGTCCCGGACAAGCTTGAGCCGGTACGACGTGCACACCGGACAGCGTTCCAGCTTTCCTCTCTGCACCCGAACAAGTGCCCCAAGAAATATTTCGATAACCTCCTGGGTGGCTGACAAGGCAATACGAGCATCCTGCTCGTTAGCATTACAGCGTGAGTTAGCCAACTCACATATTCCCAGGTCTTCGCACTAGTGGCCTTTAAGAGCGATCGCAGATACTGTGAAGATTTGCCACCTGCGATTGAATCAGCATAAATATTCGCCAAGCCTTTGAAATCTCCCGCTTTCTTGAGTGCATCAGCACGGTCGTTCGATGGTCGAGTTTCAAGCTCTGACAGCTTGAACGTAAGCGTGAGCAACAGCTCTCGAAGCCGCATTCCCACGGCCTGGAAATCTTCGACCTCTTTCGCTCTGTCGAGGCTTTCACTCGCAACGTCCAGCCGACGCATCAGTTCGCGTACCCTGCGGTCTCTGTTCATAAGATTGCGCGAATCGCTGCCCATCATCCGAGTCATCAAGCCAACATGGAATGACAAGGCTATATCCATGCTTTTGATTAGGTTCTGGCTATAGAGATTCGTTGGGTTTGTAATCACCCACCAACGGCCTTCATTGGTGTGCGCATCCCAAACAGAATATTCGCGTCCCAAAACGTACTCGCTGGTGAGCTTCTCTACATGCTCTACTTCGAAATCAGGTCCGGACTGCGACCGAAGGTATTCCTCGATTTCGCGTCGCTCATGCTCGGGCGTCTCCATGCTCCCAAGCATGGCAATGACCAGGAGTCCATGCCTAGTTGGTGCCTCGGTGAGAGTGTCAATAGATCGCTTTACAGCGAGGGAAGCCTGCTGGTCCTCCCCCGTCCTCCTGATAGCTGCCGAGATCTTGCCGGGGAAGATCAGTGTCAAGGGTCTGCGGCGCGCAGCGGCGACGCGCCGCAGGCGCGCCCTTGATGGTGATCTTTCGCGGTGAGAGACTGCCCGGCGCGAGGAGGACGGCCCGGCGATCTGTGCGGCGCGACGCTGCGGGAACGTTGCGGCCGGTACCGCCTGCCTGCGGATGCGGGGCATCGGCGCGGCGGCGGCGCCCGTGACCGGAGGGCTACCGCCCATAGGTCGCGGGCAGGCCGCCGCCCCGGTCGCGTCGATCACATCGACGGGACCACCGGGGAACTGCTGCACCGCTACACAACCGTCCACGAGCCCGGCGGGTCCTGCCCATCGCCTGCAAGACCCGCCGCGCCTCCCGGTGCCCGCCCTGCGCCGAGGTCTACCGCGCCGACACCTACCAGCTCATCCGCGCCGGGCTCAGCGGCGGCAAGGGCATCCCCGCCACCGTCGCCACGTATCCGTGCGTGTTCGCCACCCTCACCGCGCCATCCTTCAGCCCGGTCCACGCCCAGCGTGAGAAACGGCCAGGTGCTGGCTGCCATCCCCGCCGGGCAGCCCGATCTGCCCGCATGCCCGCTCCCTGTCGTGCGGGCAACGCCACAGCCGCGACGATCCGCTGCTCGGCGAGCCGCTCTGCCCGGACTGCTACGACTACACCGGCTCGGTCCTGTTCAATGCCTGTGCCCCCGAACTATGGCGCCGCTTCACCATCACCCTGCGCCGCTCACTCGCCCGCCATGCCGGGCTGACCGACAAGGCGCTCGCGGCCCAGCTCCGCGTCTCGTTCGCCAAGGTCGCCGAATACCAGCGCCGCGGCGTCGTCCACTTCCACGCCATCATCCGGCTCGACGGCCCCGCCGGACCCAGCACCGCCCCGCCCGCCTGGGCCACCACCCGACTGCTCACCACCGCCATCGGCCAGGCCGCCAAAACCGTCCGTATCGATACCCCCGCCGCCCCCGGCCTGCCCGGCCGCACCCTGGCCTGGGGACGCGAACACGACACCCGGCCCATCACAGCGACCGGAGACCTGACCGACGCCAAGGTCGCCGCCTACGTCGCCAAGTACGCCACCAAGGCCGCCGAATGCACCGGCACCCTCGACCGCCGCATCACCCCCGCCGACCAGCTCACCGACCTGTCAATCCGCGAGCATGCCCGCCGCCGCATCGCCGAATGCATCCGCCTCGGCAAACTGCCCGGACTCGGCGGCATGCGTCTGGCCGCCTGGGCGCACATGCTCGGCTTCTCAGGCCATTTCTCGACCAAGAGCCGGACCTACTCCACCACCCTCGGCGCACTCCGCGCCGACCGCGCCCAGCACCAGCGCGACACCGCCATCGCCGCCGGACTCCGCCCCGACCTCAGCAGCGACACCACGCTCATCGTTGCCGACTGGCACTTCGCAGGCCAACCCCCGCCTCCTGCGCGCTGGCCGCTGCCGCCACATCCCGTCCACCGCCATCCCCAGTGACGGGAGGCGCGCCATGCCCCGGCTCCTGCTGACCGTGCCCGAGGCCGCCGAGGCCCTGGCCATCTCCCGCAGCAAGCTCTACGAGTTGCTCGCCGCCGGCCTGGTGCGATCGGTCCGCATCGATGGCTCCCGCCGCGTCCCGGTGGAAGCGCTCGAAACCTACGTCACCCGGCTACTCGACCAAGAGGAAACCACCGATGCCGAGGCTTCGTGACGGAGTGATCAAACGGGGCCGGTCATGGTCCTACGTGATCCGCGTCCCCGACCCGGCAACCGGGGTGACCAAGCCCCGATGGGTCAGCGGCTTCGACACCGAGGAAGCCGCCAAGGCCGCCCGCGATGAGGCCCGCGTCCGTGCCCGGCGCGGTGAATACGTCAACCGGTCCACATCGACCGTCGCGGACTACCTGGCGGAATGGGTCGAAGCACACGCTGCGACGGTGAAGCCCAAGACGCTCGCCGGATATCGCCACGACATCGATCACTACATCGTTCCCCGCATCGGCCGGATGCGGCTGCAAGCCCTACGACCGGCCGTGATCTCCAAGCTCTACCGCGATCTGGCCGAGCACGGCGGCCGCGACGGCCGGGCACTGTCAGCGATCACCGTCTCCCACATCCACCGCACCCTTCGCAAGGCACTCGCGGACGCTGTAGACGTCGAACAACTGCTCGCTGCCAACCCGGCCGCCCGGTCGAAGCGCCCGAGAAGCAGCCAAGCCGAGCCTGTCCAAGTCTGGACCGCCCACCAGCTCGGCGCGTTCCTCACCGCTGCCCAAGGTCACCGGCTGTTCGCCTTCTATCGCCTGGCCGCCTTCACCGGCGCACGGCGCGGTGAACTCCTGTACCTCCGGTGGGAAGCCGTGAATCTCGATATGGCCGAGGTCACCTTCGGCGGCTCCACCGCAGTCGTACGCGGCCAGCGCTTAGAAGGCACCACCAAGGGCGGCCGGTCCCGCACGATCAGCCTCGACCGCGACACCGTGACCGTCCTCCACGAACACCGCCGCCAGCAGGCCGAAGAACGCCTCGCCGCCGGTTCAACGTGGACCGACACCGGCGGCCTGGTCTTCGTCAGCCGATGGGGTGAACCGCTCTACCCCGACACCGTGACCGCGCTCATGACCAAGCTGACCAACCGGCATAACAGGTCGGTCACTCCCCCATCCAGGCCGCTCCCCCACGCAAGGCTGCACGATCTTCGCCACCTGCACGCGACCACATTGCTGCTTGCAGGAGTACCAGTCCACGTGGTCGCCGCCCGCCTTGGCCACGCCGACCCAGCCGTGACCCTCCGGGTCTACTCCCACGTCTTGCGCGAGCATGCGGCAGGCGTCGGAGACATCTTCGCCCAGGCCGTCACAAGCGCGCGTTAGCAAAGGTGTTAGCAAGACGGCCCGACCGGAACGAGCAAGAGCAGCGTTTGTGCTGGTCAGAATGCGTGGTCAGGGGCAGGGTCGAACTGCCGACCTTCCGCTTTTCAGGCGGACGCTCGTACCAACTGAGCTACCTGACCTTGGCGGGTCCACCGCGCCGACGCGAGCGCGGCCGATGGCTCCCAGCGGTCCTGACGGGATTTGAACCCGCGACCTCCACCTTGACAGGGTGGCGAGCACTCCGAGCTGCTCTACAGGACCATGCGTTGCCAGCTTGCGCTAGCAGTGCCCCCAACGGGATTCGAACCCGTGCCGCCGCCTTGAAAGGGCGGTGTCCTAGGCCGCTAGACGATGGGGGCTCGACGGTCACCGCCGCCTTGCCCTTGGCGCCCGCCGTCGGGGACCGCCCCAGCATAGGGGACAGAGTGCGCTACCGGCAAAGCGCTTCACCGGAGCCCGCCGGTGCGCCGGACCGGGTCGCGGCCGGGTGACCGGGAGCTGCGCCCGGCAGGCCCGGGGCAATATGCCTAATTCACTTGCGCAGGCGGTGCCCATCAGGAACTCTATGCAATTGCGGCGCAACGCAGTGTCACTGCCGTCCATTCTAGGGCAAGCAGGCCGCACGACGGCTGCCGCGGCAAAGCCTCAGCGCCAGGAAGACCAGGTAACCGTCCCTGCGGCGAGTGCGGGAGAGGCGAAAATGACCAGCCACGATGCGACGCCAGGACCGAGGGCTGGCACTCATCCGGACGGCCCCGTTAAAAAATCTGGGCATGCCGCCAAGGCAGGCCTTGCGTCGGCGGCGGCGCGCGCGTTCCGGCGAGAACGCGCGCCGGGAGCGGCCAGCCCGCCCGGTACGGCCAGCCCGGGGACAGCCAGCCGAGCGGGAACGGCCAGCCCGCCCGGTACGGCCAGCCCGCGAGCGGCCAGCCGAGCGGAAGCGGCCAGCCGAGCGGGAACGGCCAGCCCGCCGCTCCGGCACCGGCACCGCGGCGAGCAGCGGTCGCGGACCTGCGAGCTCCTCGCGGTCCGGGAGTTCGGCGGCCTGTGGTACGCGCAGGTGCTCTCCACGGCAGGCGACCAGTTCGCCCAGATCGCGGTGGCGGCGGGGGTCTACGAGCGGACCAGGTCCCCGTTCCTGACCGCGCTGACGTACGCGCTGAGCTACCTGCTGCAGGTCATCGGCGGGCCGCTGCTGGCCGAGGCGGCGGGCCTGGTCCCGCGGCGGACCCTGATGATCGGCCTGAACCTGACCCGCGCGGCACTCGTCGCCATCATGGCGTTATCCAGCACTCCGTTCGCCGCCCGGTGCGCTCTCCTGGTCACCATCGTGATGCTCGGCGCGGCCTTCGCCGACGCGCGGGCGGCGATGCTCCCCGACGTGCTGCCGCCGGGCAAGCTCGCGGCCGGCACGGGGACCGGCAGCGTCAGCGGCCGGGCCGGGCAGCTGGCCGGCTTCCTGGCCGGCGGCGCGCTGCTGACGGCCGCCGCGCCGCGCGGCGTCCTGCTGCTCGCCGCGGCCGCGTTCGCCGCGTCAGCTGGCATCGTTTCCGCGCGGCTGGCCAGGCGCCCGGTGCCGCCGCGCCGCCCGGCCGGGCGGCCGCTTGCGCTGCCGGTCACCCGGGCCGAGGCAGCGGCCGTCCTGCGCCAGCCGCTGCCCCGCACCCTGCTGCTGCTCGGCTGGTTAGCCAGCTGCGCCGTGGTGCCGGAGGCGCTGGCCGCGCCGTACGCGCACGTGCTGCACGGCGGGATGATCACGGCAGGCCTGCTGATGATGGCGATCCCGGCCGGCGCGCTGGCCGGGGCGGTCGCGCTCACGTTCCTGGCCCGGCCGTCGGCCCGGATGCGGGTCATGAGCGGGCTCGCGGTCGCGGCCTGCGCGCCGCTGGCTGCCAGCTCACTGCACCCGCCGCTGTGGGCCGTGCTGGTGCTCTGGACGGTGGCCGGGGCGGCCAGCGCGTACCAGCTCGCCGCCGTCGCCGCGTTCGTCCGCGCGCTGCCCGCCGGGACCCGGGCCAGCGCCGTTGACCTGGCCCAGTCCGGCCTGCTAGCGGCGCAGGGCGCGGGGCTGCTGGCGGCCGGCCTGGCCGCGCAGCTGATCGGCCCGCAGGCCGCGGTCACGATCACCGGCCTGCTCGGCGTGGCCGTGGCGGCCACGCTGGCCGGGACATGGCGCCGCCTGCGCGCCGCGGGCTAGCTGTCCGGCTTCTTGTTGAAGAGGTTCTCGGCTATCGAGGCTTCCTCGCCTTCCTCGGGCAGGATCACCCAGCCGGCCAGGTAGGCCAGGATGCCCATGAACCCGAAGAACGTGGCCACGATGAAGCCGAGCCTGACCAGGTTCACGTCGACGCCGAAGTAGTCGGAGATGCCCGAGCACACCCCGGCCACCATCCGCCCGTCGACCCGGCGGACCAGCCGCTTGCTGCCGTTGCTGTAACTCATATCCGCCATCATGCCCGATTCGGCCGGCCGCGCGGCGGACAGCCGGCCGGCGCAGCATACGCTGGCGGCGAGGCGATGAGAAAGGACCCACCAGATGCCGCGCAGCACCAGTCCCGCAGGTTCTGACCTGCTCCGCATCGATGACCAGCTGACCGAGGAGGAACGGCTGGTCCGCGACACGGTGCGCGATTTCGCCAAGGACCGGATCATGCCGCACATCGCGGACTGGTTCGAGGCCGGGACGCTGCCCCGCGAGCTTGTCCCCGAGCTGGGCAAGATGGGCCTGCTCGGCATGCACCTGGAAGGCTACGGCTGCGCCGGCATGGGCCCGGTCGCGTACGGCGTCACCTGCCGCGAGATGGAGGCCGCCGACTCCGGCCTGCGCAGCCTGGTGTCGGTGCAGGGATCGCTCTCGATGTTCCCGATCTGGAAGTACGGCTCGGAGGACCAGAAGAACGAATGGCTGCCCAGGATGGCGGCAGGCGAGGCGATCGGCTGCTTCGGGCTGACCGAGCCCGACCACGGCAGCGACCCGTCGAGCATGAAGACAAAGGCGATTATTAACGGGAGCGACTGGGTAATCTCGGGCTCCAAAATGTGGATCACGAACGGGTCGATTGCCGATATCGCCGTCGTCTGGGCATCGACCCCGGAGGGAATCAGGGGCTTCCTCGTGCCGCGCGGGGCCCGCGGGTTCACCTCGCGGAACATCCACAAGAAGATGTCGCTGCGCGCGTCGGTGACCTCGGAGCTGAACTTCGACGAGGTCCGGCTGCCGCAGGACGCCGTGCTGCCCGGCGTGACCGGGCTGAAGGGGCCGCTGTCCTGCCTGTCCGAAGCCAGGTTCGGCATCGTCTGGGGCGTCACCGGTGCGGCCAGGGCCTGCTTCGAGGCGGCCGTTGACTACGCCACCACCAGGGAGCAGTTCGGCCAGAAGATCGGCGGCTTCCAGCTGACCCAGTCCAAGCTGGCCTGGATGCTCGCCGACCTGGCCCGCGCGCAGCTGCTCGCGCTGCACCTTGGCCGGCTGAAGGAGGCCGGGACGATCACCCCGGAGCAGGTCAGCCTCGGCAAGATGGCCAACGTGCGGGCGGCGATCGAGATCGCCAGGAAGGCCAGGACCATACTCGGCGCCAACGGCATCACGCTGGAGTACCCGGTGATCAGGCACGAGAACAACCTGGAGTCGGTGCTCACCTACGAGGGCACCGAGGAGATCCACTCGCTGGCCCTCGGCCAGGCCATCACGGGGATCGCCGCTTACCGGTAGGCCGGTGCGCCCGGCGCAGCGCCGCACGGCTCGCCGGCAGGCGGGCCCGGTGGTGCGGCTGGCCTAACTTGCCCTTCGGCCGGGCGGGCCGGTGCGGCCGGGCGCGGCGGTGCGGCCTGCCGGGCCGGCCAGGCGGGAGGTGCGGCAGCCGGTGCGCCGCGCCGAACCAGCTTTCCTGCCGTACCGGGCTGCGGACCGGCCCCGGCGGCAGGCTGAACGGATCCGCGAGCCGGAACAGGCGCACGTGGCCCTGCGGGTTCATCCCCCGGCTGCCGACCGCGGCGCGGATCTTGAGTATCCAGTCCCACGGCACCTGGGATGTCATGATCGCGCCGACGTGGTGCACCGCGATGTAGTTCCGGATGTCGGCTGCCGTCACCTGCTGGCCGATCTTGCCGACCTGGCCCATGGCCAGCCGTTCCTGCAGCGGGCCTTGCGGCACGCCCTGCGGGGTGCCGCCGAAGAACCCGCCGGACAGCCGGAAGTAGAAGCCGGTCTGGGCCTGCCAGATCAGCTGCCGGTCGGGATGGACTTCGAGCAGCCAGACGATCTCCCCCGGCGCCAGGTACCGCCGGTAGGCGCCGTCGGCCAGGAACGGCGGCAGCGGGGCCTGCTGGGCCCAGACGTTGGCCGTGTAGTTCGGCAGGATCGTCAGCGCTGCCAGCAGCACGGGCAGCCAGCCAAGCGGGCGCAGCGAGGGCCGCGGCACCGGCGTGGGCCGCCACAGCGGTGACGACGGCGGGTAGGCGAGACGGCTCCGGCGGCGGCGGCTGCTGCCGTGACGACCGGGCCAGCCAGCGCGCCACGATCACCCCGATCACCAGGTACGCGTAGGTGACCAGCCGTCCCGGCTGGGCGATGCTGAGCACCGGAATGGCGGCGAACAGCCGCCACGGCAGGATCTGCGCGCCGAATACCCGCATCGTGTCGCCCAGGCTGAGCGCCAGGATCAGGACCAGCCCGCCGATCAGCATCCAGGTCGCCCGGCGGCGCCGTTCGGTGACCGCGAACAAGATGAGCACGACGATCAGCGGCACGCCGAGATACCAGGGATTGTCGCCCCACCGCGGGACGAACATTGCCCAGTGCTCGGTGAACCGCCCGGGAGTGACGTACCGGAGGAAGTCGCCGGTTCCCTTCGCGCCGTACTCGATGGTCGCGAAGTGAATCGCCTTGATGATGCGCGGCCGGCCGAATGCCGTGTTCAGCAGCGGGATGGCCAGGATCACCGCGATCGCGTAGGCGCCCGCCGTCGGCGCGATCGCCCGCCGCAGCCGCTGCCGCAGCGCGGTCGGCCCCGCCGCGAAGCCGATCAGCGCGCACAGCCCGCCCACCACGGTCATCGTGGCGAAGATCTCGTCCCCGATGTAGAACTGGGCGGCCAGGACGAGCCCGAGCACCGGCACGTAGACCAGCGGGTGAATCGACCCTTCGAGCAGCCGGAAGACCAGGTAGGCGCATACCGGCACGAGGAAGACCAGGGTCAGGCTCGGATGTCCCTGACCTACCTCGTCGATCAGCGCGGGCGAGAAACCGAAGAAGAACCCGCCGATGAGCGCCGGGAAGAACGACCTGGTGATCCGGCGGCACAGCAGGTACGCGGTCCACGCGGCCAGCGGCGGCGCCGCAAGCTCGGCCACGTTGAACGAGAACAGCGGCCCGTAGCTGTGCGTCAGCGACTGCAGCGCGAGTGCCGGGGCCGGGATCGTGGTGGCCCAGGTGAGGTTGATGCCGCCCGGCGCCCAGGCGACGTTCGTGAAGAACGTCCCGACGTGATGCCCGATGGCGTATGGCCACCAGCTGAACGCCCAGATGAACAGCGAGCCGTCCTGCGGCTGCGCGGACAGGAACCAGGTGGACATCCGGTCCAGGATCCACGGGCCGAACAGGCCGAGGGACACGCCGGCGTAGAGCAGCAGCGCGAGCAGGTTCCGCAGCTGGCGGCCGGCCGCGCGGGCAGCTTCAGGGTGCCAGTCGCGGCCCTTGCCCTGGCCAGGGCCGGCGGTCTCGCCTGGCGGCTCGGCGGCCTGCCCGGCGGCTGGCTCGGCCGCGGGACCGGTAGCCGGCTCCGCAGCCGGCTGAGTGACCGGCTCGGCGGCGATCCCGGCGGCCGGCCCGGCTGGGGTCGCGCTGTCCGGCCCGGCGGGGGTCGCGGTATCCGGCCCAGCGGCGGCACGGCGGCCCGCCGCCGGCTCGGTCTGCCAGTCAGGGTCCGGCCAGGCGCCGAAGCCCGGGTCCGGATCGCCGGCGTCCCGGACGTGGGACCCGCCATTGGCGCGCTCGGCGGTATCCCGCAGCCAGTCCCCGACCGAGATTCCTGGTTCGGGCACGCGCCCTTTCCCCTTCCGCCGCGTGCAGGCAACTGCGCTGAGAGTGGCGGGCTCCTCGCTGGCCCGCAGCACCCGAGATGTGTCTTTAATCCGATCCAAAGTATCTCAGCGTTATGCAGTGGCCCGCACATCCGGTCATGCCGGTGCGACGATATGGAACGAAATCAGCCGGACGCGGGCGGGCCGGGCGGCGGCGGCCAGTTCCGTGCCTGGCCCTAAGCTCGTGGCTGGTGCTACCAGGGGAGGTACTCGTGCGGGTAGGCAACCTCGACGGCCGGCTGGTCATCCTGACCGACAACGGCGCGATGGACGTCGCGCGTGCCAGCGCCGGCCGCTTCGAACCCGAGCCGCAGGCGATCTACCAGCGATGGGCGGAGTTCGTCGGCTGGGCGGCAGATGCCAGCGACGCAGCCGCCGAGCTCTACGAGCTTGACCTGCTCGGGGCTCCTGCGCCGGCGCCGCGCCAGTCGTTCGGCATCGGACTAAATTACCGGGATCACGCTGCCGAGTCCGGATTCGCCGCACCCGAGCGGCCCAGCGTGTTCACGAAGTTCCCCAGCTGCATCACCGGGCCATTCGGGGACATCGCGTTGCCGCCGGACGGCCACACTGACTGGGAAGTCGAGCTTGTCGTCGTCATCGGGGCGGCGGCCAGCGATGTCGCGGAGGCGGACGCCTGGGGGCACGTCGCCGGGCTGACCGTCGGGCAGGACATCTCCGAGCGGATCACCCAGCTGTCCGGCACTCCCCCGCAGTTCAGCATGGGCAAGTCGTTCCCGCGGTTCGGGCCCACCGGGCCGTGGCTGGTCACCCCGGACGAGTTCGCCGACCCCGGTGACATCGAGCTCGCCTGCTCGATCAACGGCGAGGAGGTGCAGAAGTCCAGGACCAGCCACATGCTCATCTCCGTGCCGCAGCTGATCGCGCGGATGTCCGCCGTCCTGCCGCTGCTGCCCGGCGACATCATCTTCACCGGCACGCCGGCCGGGGTCGGGATGGGCCGGGACCCGCAGCGCTGGCTCGCCCCCGGCGACAAGCTGGTCAGCTACATCGAGGACATCGGCGAGATGAAGCACCGCTTCGTGGCGGGCTAACGGCTCGTCACGTTCCCGGCGGCGGCTCGTCGTCGAGCGCGAAGCTGAGGTAGCGGCCGGCCGAGCGGTGCACGGCGGCAGCGCCGTCGGTATGCACGATCCGGCCCCACCAGCCGCCGTAAATGCGATCGAATTTAAACGGGCCGAGCATCGCCAGTGCCCGCCTGATGGTGCGCGGCCGCTCGGGGATCAGGTTCGGATAGCTGTACATGAAGCTCACGTACCGGCGGTCGGGGACCACGGTCATGATGTCGCCGGAGCACAGTACTCCGGCGCCGTCCTGCCCGCCGGACCAGTGCAGTACCTGGCCGCCGTCGAAGTGCACCCCGGCGTTGATCAGCGTCACGCCGTCGCCGATCTCGCGGGTGTCGCCCTGCCAGTACACGATGGCGTCGTCCGGCCGGGCGGTCCACTGCCGGTCAGCCTCGTGGATGTAGACCGGCGCATCGAAGGCGTGCGCCCATTCGATCATGGAGCCGTAGAAGTGCGGATGGCTGATCGCGATCGCGCTGATCCCGCCGAGTTCGCGCACCTGGGCGATCAGGTCATCGTCGATGTAGGTGATCATGTCGAAGAGCACGTTGCCGCCCGGGGCGCGGACAAGCAGCGCGCGCTGGCCGATAGCGGTCGGCGGGTCAGCGCCGATGCCGGTCACGCCTGGCCCCTCGTCGCGCACCAGGCCGCGGCGCCCGCCGGCGGCCAGCCGGGCGAGCGTCGTCCACTGCTGCCCGTCCCAGCCGACGTACTGACGTTCGTCCAGGCAGATGGGACAGTCATCGCGCTCGGCACCGTACTGCACACCGCAGGTCTTGCAGATGGGAAGGTCGAGGTCCATGCAGCCACTTATACCAATGCGCGACTTTCGCTAGCTGACGACGGGAGATGGCGATGGACATCCGTGACCTGAACCGGCGGGCGCTCGCGGCGAGCACCGAGATCGTCGGGAAAGTGCGCCCCGATCAGCTCGGCCTGCCGACGCCGTGCGCGGAGTGGCGGCTGCGGCAACTGCTCGGCCACATGATCGGCCAGCATTACGGCTTCGCTGCCGCTGCCCGCGGCGAGACTTCCGACCGGTCAGTCTGGGCCGACCGACCGGTCGGCGCTGACCTGCATGCCGCCTATGCGGCCGCGGTAGCCGACGTCACCGCCGCCTTCGCCGAGGACGGCATGCTGGAGCGGCGGCTGTGGCTGCCGGAGATCATGGCCGACGCGACCTTCCCGGCGCCGACGGCGATCGGCTTCCACTTCCTTGATTACGTCGTGCACAGCTGGGATGTGGCCCGCTCGGTCGGTACCGCCCCTGGTCTCGACGCCGACCTGGTGGCCGCGGCTCTGGCCAGGGCCGTCGAGGTGCCGGACGGGGATAACCGGCTGGCCCCGGGCGCGGCGTTCCGGCCGGGCATTGATGTCCCGGACGGCGCACCGGACCTGGACCGCCTGCTGGCCGTGCTCGGCCGCTCTCCGGCCTGGCCGTCCTGAGCCGGGAGCCGTCCTAGCCGGGAGCGTCCTGAGCCGGGAGCCGTCCTCACCCGCGCGGGGCGACCAGCAAGGTCTGGATCGCAGTGCCGCAGCGCCCCGAGGTGTCCGACAGGGCAGTCTCGGCCACGCCGGTTCCCTGCGTATTGGTGGTCGTCATCGCCTCAAGCAGCAGCCAATCACCGGCCGGGTCGCGGGGCAGTACCACCGTAAGGTCCACGTTGATGAACGTGAACCGCGCCGGGTCGAGGACGGCGCCCACGCCGCTGCCGGAATCTGCCATCAGCAGGGCGCGGCACATCGGCGACGCGTTCTCTCCGGCCACCAGCGGGATGCCCGGCCGGGTCCACGCGCGGCCAGGAGCAAGCTGGCCGAAGCCGCCGTCGATGAAGCGCCATTCGATGGCGGCCAGGTAACCGTCCGTGTGAGCATTCGGCAGCCGCGGCGGAAGCTGCGAGCCAACCGGATCCGGCACTGGCGGCGGGGCGACGTCGCCCGGGATGACCGGGACAGCACCACCCGGCAGGGCGATCCGCCAGCCCCTGGCATGCAGGACCTCCTGGCCGTCCGCCTCCACGATCGCTTCCAGCAGGGCGACCCGCCGGCCCGGCCGGACGGTACGGGTGCGGACGGTGAGCTTCGCGACCGGCACCGGGCGCAGGATGTCGACGGTGACCCGGCCGAGTCGCAGGCCGTCACCGGCTTCATGGCGTTCGAGTGCCCACGCCGCCAGGGCCGACGGCGGGCCGCCGTGCTGCGCATCCGGACTCCACGGCCCCGCCGTCGCTGGCGTCGCCACGAAGGCGCCGCTGCCGGCCGGCTCGAAGAATGCATTGTGCACAGGGCGCGATTTTACCTGAGTACCGTGGAGGCGAGCCGCGGGCGCGGGACTGCGGTGGCCGGGCATCGCTCGTCGGCCGGAAGATCCGGAGAGGCCCGGCATCTAGCTGATGTCAGGACGGCTCAGCGGTGGTCCCGCCCGGCTTGCGCCCGATATGAGACCGGAGCCATGCGATAACGTCCGGGGCCACCACCAAGAACGTGATGATGCCGAGCAGCCATCTGCCTGCGTCGTGTTTCCCCTCGCCCGCAAGGACGTACGCCCCGCCTGCGATGGTGAGCAGTGCATAGCGCAGGCCCCTCCACCCATCGCGTCGGCTAGCGGGCTGCGTCATCCCTGGCCTGGCGTGAGCGCCATGAGACGGCCCGCGGGCGGGGGCCAGCGAGAGCAGGCGCTCCGCGATGGCCCATATGCCCAATCCGATGGTTAGCCAGGCCAGGACTTCGAAGAACAAGGACATCACCGCTTCGGCCAGGCCCGCGCGGTCATAAGGAATGACCTGTGATAAGTCTACGGGCTTGGCTATAAGCAGGAAATCCCTGCTTGCTCTCGTCCCCCGCTCCCGGCAGCTGAACCACGGCGTCTGACTTAAGGAGGCCAAGGACACCATCGACCGGATCTGACGGCCCACCATGGGTCCTGCCCTCGCCTGGAGGTTCCAGCGGCAGCGTCTCGGCCGCGAGGTAGGCTTCGAGACGCTTCACTGGCTCAAGGTGACGCGGGGCGTTAGCTCAATGGTAGAGCAGCGGACTTTTAATCCGTGGGTTCAGGGTTCGAGCCCCTGGCGCCCCACCCGTTCTGACCTGCAGGAACCCTTGCCACAAAGCTCGCCATGCCTGGCCTGGCGTGGAACGACCCGATCCGCTGCTTCGGCGCACACAATGCACACAGCGCACTACCTTGTATACGTAGAGTCACCGGCTCGCGGTTCCGCGCACGGGGTAGTCGGCTGAAGAGGTCAGGCGCAGGGTCGACGGCGTCCGGCCGCACCACGCGGATGCCGATCACGGTTGCGCCACAATGGGCGATCATGACCGCAAGCCATCTGGACGACGCTTTCGAGCGATGGCGGAGCGCGCTGCTTGACGCGCTCGCCACTCCCGGCAATGTCATGGCCTGGCAGGACCGCCGGTACCAGTTCGCCTATCAGGTCGGACAACTCCTAGTCGATTCCGGTCCAGGCATACCGCCGGTCAGTGATCATGTCGTCTACGGCGTCTACGTCACCGGCGGAGGGCTGCTGTACGTCGGGCAGACCAGCGATGCCAGGCGCAGGCTGCGCGACCTGCCGGTCGGCGAGAGCCATCACCTGGCCACGACCGTCCCGCCCGAGACCTGGGAACGCGTCCTCGTCATCCAGTGGCCAGCCCTGATCACCCGCATCCCGGCGCAGGAAGCACAACGAACAGAGCAACCATTGTTCGAGGAGTTCAGATCGGCCTACTTCCACCAGCGCCCGCCATCAGAAAGCCATGAGGATGCACTCCGCGAACAGATGAGGCATGAGCTGGGCCGTTGACGGTTTCTCGCAAGGTCATCAGCAAGATCGTCCAGCCGCCAGCAGGCGCGCGGTCGGCGGCATGAGCTTCGGACGGATGGTGACTGGTATCAGAGGTGATACCATGCGTGCATGGCGATGACATTGCGGCTCACCGATGCCGAGGCCAGGGCCTTGCGTCGGCGTGCCGAGCATGAGGGCCGGGCGATGCAGGAGGTGGCACGCCAGGCCATCCGCGAGTACGTCGAAAGTCACAGCCGCGCGGAACTGCTTGACCGTGTGCTTGACGATGAACTGCCCCGCTACGCGGAGGCTTTGGAGCGGCTTGCGCAGTGATCTATCTGACGCTGCCAGAGTTACTGCACATCGCTGAGCGCGTACTAGGCGGCGACCCGCCCGTCCGCGACGCCGGGTTGCTGGAATCAGCTGTCGCGCGGCCACGGGCCACCGCCTTCGGTGCCGATGCCTACCCCGATCTGGACAGCAAGGCCGCGGCGCTGCTCCATTCGCTGGCCAGGAATCACGCGCTCGTCGATGGCAATAAGCGACTCGCGCTAGCAGCGCTCATCGCTTTCTACGGGGTCAACGGGCGCCGGCTCACGCTCACCAACGACGACGCCTACGATCTCGTTATCGACGTCGCTACCGGCCACCTCGACTCGGTTGACGGGATCGCCGGACGGCTGCGGAGCGCTACCGAACCCCGGCTGTGATGGAGCGGACATACGCGCACGGTGCGGCTTGACCGGACGTTGGCACCGCATCTGTTGCTGCACTCTGATGGCGGGATACGAAGACGGCCGGGACGCACCGGTAGCTTGAGATCGTGGTCTTCATCCGGGTCGCTGCGCTGACCGGAGCGGCTCTGGCTCGGCTGACCGACGTGGCCGTTGTCTTCGACCAGTACCGGCGGCACTACGGACAGCCGGTAGTGCCCGGGCAGACCCTGGCATGGCTGACGGACAATGCCGGGGAGCGGCGGCTGACCATCTTCGCCGCCCATAGGGGCGAGGACCTAGTGGGCCTGGCCACCACGGTCGCGCTGCCTGCCTCCTTGCGGCTGAGCTGTTACTGGCAACTTCGCGATCTTTATGTCGTGCCTGGCGCCCGGCACTGCGGGGCAGGGCGCGCGCTGCTGAGTGCCGTTTCGCAAGCGGCCATCGCCGCCGGGGCACTGCGCATATCCGTCCAGACAGAATCCGGCAACGCAGCAGCGCTCCAGCTCTACCGCACCAGCGGCTTCATCCCGGTGGAGGGTCTCCAGGGCCTGGTGCTGCCCCTCCACCATGGCGACACTTGATCCCCGACGAACGCCCCGCTGCACGGCAGATGAGACGGCGTTCCGGCGGTGACCAAGGTCGGTCTGCGTAGCGCTGCGGTAGGTAGGTAGGCAGGCAGGCCGAGGTGCCAGGTCGAGCAAGTACCAGGCCATGATCGTGGAGTCGCGGTCATCGTCCCGCCGGCTCATATTTTCGATCTCAAATGTGCGAAGTACCTTGCCCGAGTGGCAGGCAAGAGCCCGTCCTGGATCGCCAGGGATGTCATCGACCTGACTGTGCTCGATCTTCAGACGGCGCACGTACCAGTCGCTGCGCAGATCGGGCAGGCCGAATGCATCCCACTCGTAGTCGGCCACCACGCTGAGCATGCACTGCGCGGTAAGGCGCGAACCGGCAGCGACCACGGACGCGCGCCCTGCGGACCGGGCGATAAACGCCTGATCACCGGTGGTGATCAGGAACTCCGAGCCGGAATGCCGCTGTGGCGCGCGAGCTGCAAGAACGGGCCATCCTCCCGGCGCTCAGTCTTGAGCCGTGCAAGATCACCGTCAAGAGCGCGCCCCTGGCGCGTCCTTCGGTTGGCGCAAGCGCCACTCCTGACCGTGATCTACCACGACTTGGTGGCGGGGTCCTTGATGTGGAGAAGGTCCGCTCGGCGCTGGTGCGGCGGGCGTAGGAGCGCCGGTGGGCCAGCGATGGGTAGTCGTGTTTCTGCGCGGTCTTGGCGCAGGTCCCGGGCGGGACGGTGAGGGTCTGCTGGGTGCAGCGCAGGCGGGCTGGCGGGTGGGGTGAGGATCTCGGGCAGGCCGCGGTCTAGTTCCATCGAGTCCGCCCGGTCCGGGCTGACCTCCCCGTCGCCGGCCCCGCACAGGTCCTCGACCTCGGCGTCCATCATCTTCTGCGCGAAGCTCCTGATCATCTCCCGCAGCAGATCCGGGGACCCCGATGCCAGGGTCTCCTCGAAACGCGTGCCGGGAACCGGCACAATGTCACTCACGGCCATCTCGTTCTCTCCTTCGTCGGACTAAGCACTTCGAAGGATCGCGAGGTGGCCGCCTCAGTTCACGCCGACACGCCCGCAACCAGGCAAGCCAGTCACAACCAAATCAGCTACCCTATACACCACTCCCATGGCAAATCAGCTACCCTATACACCACTCCCATGGACGTGAACGTACCGGGCCGGGTCGGCTTCGAGGCGGACAAACCCGACCCCGGCTCCTGTCGCGGGATTACTGGAGATCAGGTCGGCGGTCGCGCCACGGTCGCGGGCGCCGTCGCCGAGCACCATGTCGACCTGTTCGGGTTCGTCAAGGCGGCGCCGCTATGCGGCGCCGGGTCCGGCGCACCCCGCGCCGGGCTCTGCGTTGGGACGCCCGCCCGCCGAGCCTTGACCTAGCCTTGACCCGGCCGCCGCTCCCAGGGATTTGCGCCTGCGCGGACGACGGGCAGGACCAGGTGCTCAGTGAGTACATCCTCTTGCCGACCGCGAAATTAGTAGCTCCGAGGTTCGTCCGCGCAGGCGATTCGTTCGTACGGGTCAGCGCCTAAAGGCCGACGAGGCGGCGCCAGGCCGGTCAACACGGTAGATGTAATGCAGCGCATCATCAATCGGGTTGTCGGGCGACATCGGGCCTTCAGCGACCCGCTTCAAGCCAGCCTTCTCCAGCGCACGCCAGGAGGCCACATTGGCGGCCACCACGGCGACAAGCACCGCGGGCGCATCTGAATACGAGTTCCAGGTGTCCTCAACGGCCGCAGCGATCATGCGGGATCCGAGACCGCGACCGCGCAGCGCTGGGTCCGCGATGAGGTAGTCAAGCTCGACGGCGCCGACTGGCACCTCGATAACTGCCGAGAATTTCGTGAGATCCTGGGGGTAGTCGCAAATCGCCGAGCGCTGCAGCAGGCCGATTGGCCGGCCGTCGAGGAGAACGAAGAGGTCTTCCCCCGGCTCCTCGCCTCGCGCACTCGCGCCGAAGTCGCGCTCGACCGCCTCAAGGGTTGTCTCATGATTCCACCACCGGGCGACCTGGGGCTCTCGCAACCACTCGGCCAGCATGGGAAGGTCCCCGGCAATCAACGGCCGCCACGACAAGAAACCATCGCTAATCCTCTCCACCGTCACAGCGTAGATCCCGGAAGGAATCGTCCTACGCGATGGTCTGACACTAGCCCAGCCCGGACAAATGGTGATCCGGAACATGCGCGGAACGACCTCCGCTGCCGCCGCCACCATTCGTGCAGTCGGCGCCAGTCAGCGCCAAGGTTCGTGCGATCACGCGGACGGCCCCGCGGTGGCAGCATCAAGGTCGATGTCGCACCAGCGCAGGCTGCAGGACCCAGCGGCCAGGACAGACCTCCACATGCACCCGCGCCCGTGCCTCCGGCGGCAGAATCCTGGCCGGCCGCCACGTGGCACCATGCCCGGCAGGCCAGGACATGCCTCCCGCTGCGACGATGGCGTCAGCCTCTTCATCAAACTGAAGCCATGCACTCACGGCGGCCTTCTCCCGCCCATCCCCAGCTGCCCGCTCGGGATCAAGCTGACGCTCAGCGCGTCCCCGGATCGGGTCCCGCTCACCAAGCGATCACGATCGTCGCCCGGGCACCTCGCAAGGGCCATGCAGATCGATGCTCCTATGGCCTGTCAAGGCCGTTTGGGTTCGGGTTCGGCCAGGAGGCTGGTGATCTGTCTGGCGAGGTGCTCGGCGCTGGTGCGGGACAGGCCGGTGGTGGTGATGACGCTTCGGCTGCCGCGGCGGAGCCGGGTGAGCCAGGCCTGTCCAGGAGGTCGTCCGCGGGAGCTGGTGGAGCCGGTGTCGATCTGGACGGTGACGGGTGGCATGGCTGGTCGCTTCCGGTGGGTCTGGGATTGAGTGGTTGCTTCGGCCGGGGCTGCTGTGGTTACGGACAAGACAGGGACGGGCCGCTCCGGGTGGGGAGGGCAAGCTCTTAGTAGGTCACGTGGCCAGCAGGCCTGGGATGGGGTCGGGGGCGGCCGACAAATCGATAGAAGGCCAGCATGGATGCGGCAGCCGAATAGCGGGTCAGGCCGCCCCCGGGCAGGTGGGCGTCAGACGGCCGTGCGGAGGTGGGGGCAGGCCTCGCGGGCGACGTAACGCTTGAGGCAGCGGATGATCTCCTTCTTCGACAAGCCCTGGTCGGTGCGCCGTTCGACGTAGGCGCGCGTCGGGGGATGCGAGCTCATCCGGGTGATCACGATCCGCCACAGGGCGTGATTTGCTTGCCGGCCGCCGCCGGGGTTGAGGCGGTGGCGGACGGTCTTGCCGGAGGAGGCGGGGATGGGGGCGGCGGCGCACAGGTGCGCCCAGGCGGCCTCGGAGCGGAGCCGCTCGGGGTGGTCCCCGGCGGCGATCAGCAGGATGGCGGCGGTGTCAGGACCGGCGCCGTAGAGGGCGAGCAGGCCGGGGGCGTGCCCGGTCACCAGGGGGACGATGAGCGCATCGAGGCGGCCGAGCTGGCCGTCGAGGAACTCCGCGCGCCGTCCCAGCTCCCGCAGGGCGATGCGGGTGGCGTAGCCCACTGTCGCGCCGGGGCGGGGCCGCAGCGATGCCATCTCGGTCACCAGGGCAGCCGGGGCGTGCCGGGCGAAACGTGCCCGCAGGTCATCTGGGCCGGTCACGATCAGGGCTCTGGCCTGGTTGATGGTCTGGGTCCGCTCGGAGCGGGCGCTGCGCTTGGCGACCATCAGCGCGCGGATCGCCTCGACGGCGCCGTCCCGGCCCTTCGGTGCGCCGCGGGCACGGCCGGACTGGGCGGCCCGGGCGGCGCTGACCGCGCCGAGGGGATCGGATTTGCCCTGCCGGCGGCGGTCCTGCCGGTCCGAGCGGTCCACCTCCACGACGCGGACGCCGGCCGCTGTGACGTGCCGGGACAGGCCGGCGCCGTAGCTGCCGGTTCCTTCGATGCCGGCCAGGCACACCGTCCCGAACTCTCCCAGCCAGCCCAGCAGCCGAGCGTAGCCGGCCGGGGTGACCGGGAACTCCTGGACGCCGAGCAGCCCGCCGATCGGGTCGAGCGCCGCGGCGACGTGCACGTCAGCGCGGGTGTCCACGCCGCCGGTAATAGGGCGTGCCTCTACGATGGTCAATGCCATCTCTTTTCCTCAGGTTGAAGGGGTGGCACGCACCCGCTGGCCGTCGGACCTGTGAACCCCGGCCTCTTCCCAGGCCAGGCAGATCAGACCGGCTGTGCCGGTGGGTGCCTGGAAATCTGGGGCCCGGCCGACAAATCGTTAGCAGGACAGCCCGAGCGGCGTCAGCCGAATCGGAGGTCAGGCCGGGACCCAGGCCCCCGACCCTACGCCCACACCACCGCAAAACCACGGAAGCAGGGCCGGAAGCACTTACCCACATCCTCCCTGCCGAATACGCGCTGCTGTGAGCGGTCTTGGCTGTCAGCGCGACGACGCGCAGATCAGCCTGTTCCGGAGCCGGCGCCGTCATTCGGCGTCGGCTGCGGTATTCGCCCTTACCGGCTGCTCTCGGCAGGGGCGTGCCGCGGCGCGTCGTGCGGTGCCGGGCCGGTCGCGTACTGCGCGATCCCGTCGCCGAAAGACCAGTCCGGCAGATCGTTCTCGTGGATGGTGGCGAAGATGTTGCGTGGCTCGGTGTCCGCATACTTGCTGGCGAGCTCTGCGATCCGCCGGTACAGGGCCTGCTTCCGCTCGCTGGCCCGGCCGGACCGCATAGTGATATCGACGAACACGAGACCGTCGTCACGGTGCACGCCGAGGTACTCCGGGTCGTAGCGGAACGCCCCGGTCGCCCCGTCGTGACTGGTCAGTACCTGGAACAGGTCGTCGGGCGGGATGCCGATCGCGTCGATCAGGGCTTCCTGGACCGCGCGGCCGAGCGCGTCGAGCTTGGCTTGGTCGGCACGCAGCACGTCGATGCGAACGAATGGCATGGAGGTTCTCCTTAATAAATCAGCGGCTGGTCGCCGCTGAGCAGGTAGAAGGCAACGAAGGCCGCGGCCTCACTGCCGGACAGGTTGTGCCCGTCAACTGGAGGCTCGGACGCCCCGGCGACCATTCACCCGGCGCCAGCTCCGCCATCCTGGCCAGCCGATCTCGCGCCGGGGGCCGTTGTCCCTGCACGCGGCAGCGGCGTTCTTATCGTGTGGCCACCGCGGCCTCAAAACGTCCGCCATCTGGCTGATATTCGTCGCTGCGCACGCTGAGATGGTGGTCGGCCTGCTGGGCGGTGCGGTGCTGACTGAGCACCTCAATGCGATGGGCGCCGGCCGATCGTCAGCTGCCGCGCCCATATCCTGCGGGCCCCGGCGGTAGCCACGGCGGTCGCCTTTGGAGCCAGGTGGGCCGCGGCCTTGCCCCGTGCCTGCGAGACGGTGATCTACGCGCCGCCGGGACCTGTGCCCCGTGGTGACTCGCTGGCCTGATGCTGGGTCACCAAAGCTGCGAGCTGAGCCCGGGAGGTGATGTCCAGCTTGCCGAAAACGTGTGCAAGGTGGGTCTGCACCGTCCGGCGCGATATGTAGAGCCGGGCGCCGATCCGGGGATTGGTCAACCCCGCGGCGACCAGATCGGCGACGGTGTGCTCGGTCGGGGTGAGGCTGTACCAGCCGATCTGCGGCCGGCCCCGGGTTCCGCGGCGGCCGCGGCGGATGCCTGTCGCGCGCAGCACTGCCTCGGCGCGGGCGAGGTCGCGGGCGGCGCCGAGCCGGTCGTAGATCTCGATCGCCTGATCCAGGAGTGGCCGTGCCTGGCCGGTCATGCCCTGCCGCGCGAAGGTGGTTCCTGCGTCCTCGGAGGCAAGAGCGAGTTCCAGCAGCCGTGGGCCCTGAGCGTAGGCGGCTGCCGCGGCGTGCAGGATCTCGGGATCATCCTCCGCCAGTCCCCGGCAGCGCAGCGCCGCGCCGGCAAGCGAGGAAACCTCGGGGTTCTCATCCGCGAGCTCGGCAACCGCTGCTGCGACCTCCCGCGCGCGTTCCCAGGCTGGCAGGCCTGCGTGGCATCGCCGTAGCACAAGTCAACAAGTAGCCGATGAGCGCGCACTCTCAGCTGGGTTATGCCGGTAATCCTGATATGCCGATGAGCGCGAGATGTGGGCGGGACAGGGGCGCTGGCTCGCGTGATGCGTGGGCGGTTCGGGTGGGAGCAGGGGGGCCGATCAGCCGCAGCGCAGGACGAGCAGCTCGCAGAGTTCGGGTGAGCTGTAGGTCTACGGCACTTCGCCGGCGTGCCCGGCCTTGGCCAGGTTGCGCGCGCGTTGCGGGTCATGCCGCTGAGGCGACCGGTGTCCATCTCGGCGCGCCGCAGGCCATCTCGGGGTCGTTGGCGGCAGCGGCGCGGATGAGCAGCAGGATCCTGCGCGCCTCGAACATTGGATGCGGATGTTCCTGAAGCAGCGCCTAACGGCGGCTCGCGTGCGTTCGCCTGTGCACACACCGTGACGCGGTCGTGTTCCGGGGTTTCCGCCGGTACGCCTGGCCAGCGGCCGGCCAGGCGGACCGGCATGGCTGGCGAGCTCTTACCGGGCAGCCCCGGCGACGTAGGCGGCGACGATGTACGTGGCGTGCCGGTCCAGGGATGTCCTGGCAGGGTCGTATCTCATCGAGGTACGCGGGTCGCAGGTCCAGCTCGCACGCCTGGCGGTCGGGCCGCTGTAGGCGGCGAGGAACCCGGCTCATGCCAGCCGTTCCGTACTGGCGAAGACGGGCGCGACCGGGACGAGGGCAGCGGACGGGGCCGTGGTGGCCATCGGGCACCTCCGGGGTACGGGCCGAGACCCCGAAGCTGGGCCAGCTGAGGCCCGAGCAAATGACGAGGACCCCACGGTAAAGCGGCCCGGGGCCATCACGCCAGGTCACCGCACGGGCGTCACGGATGTGACGGCGCCCGTTGCCAAGCACCGCTCCCGAGCGCCGATTCCGGGCGGCCTTGATGTGCGTGTTGACGGCGCGACTCTTCACGGCAGAACATCTGTTATCGGGTGCTGTTGCCGGATGTTGCGGGAATCTGGGGAGGATTTGCGCGCTGGGCGCAATGCCCGGCGATCCTTTCGCTGACAGCATAGTTGGCACCTGGCCAAGGTTGCTGGCTCCCAAGTAGAGCTGGGAGATCCGCCATCTGCAGCTGGTGATTCAGGCGAATGCCGAGGTCGCGGCGGTCATCGTTCACCATATAAAGCTGGCGGTCACACTCATCTTGCGGAGGACCGGGGTACCCACGAGACTGCAGACATGACGGCTGAATCGGGGCCAGAGGGTACTGCTTCCGGGCGCGACACAAGGTCCGTGCTGCGGGCGTCTGATCGGGACCGAGATCAGGTCGTGGAGATCCTGCAGGTTGCCGCGGGCGACGGTCGACTCTCCCTGACCGAGCTGGATGAGCGCTTGGACGCTGCGTTGTCTGCCCGTACCATCGGGGAGCTGAAGGGGCTGACGGCCGACCTCCCCTTGGAGGGAATGCCTCCGCAAGCCAGGGACCTTATCCGGATCGACCAGCGTTTCGGCCATGTCACACGCACCGGCCGCTGGCTGGTTCCGCGCCGCATGGAGATCCTGCTGATGTTCTGCGAAGCGAAGCTCGACTTCACCGACGCTCTCGTTACCCACAACACCCTGGACATCGATGTCGACCTGCGGATCGGGGGAAACCTGACCCTGGTGACCAGGCCGGGGATCCTCGTCGACACTGACGGCCTGACGCGCAGCAGAGGCGACATCAAGATCCGCCCCGCATCCGACCCCGGCGCCCCGGTTATCCTGCGTGTGCACCTGACAGGGCAGTCTCGTGGAGGCGACATCACCGCTCGCCCCCCGCGGCGGAAGGTCTCAGAGTCGCTACGCCGCAACCCACGGAGTATCGACAGTTGAGTCGGGGATTGGAGGCGGAGTATCTGCCGCCGCGCCAGCCCCGACCGGCACCGGACGCAATGCCAGTGCGAACAACCGTGGCAGGTTGCCGCTGGTGCTAAGAATCTTGGCCGCACGGTGCCGACTGCAGTGGCCCGTTCAACGCAACACCCAGGTCACGGCATGCTCTTGGTGCCAACTAACGTGGCCTGGCACAGGTCTTGTCGTGATGCCGGTCGGCAGGTGCGTGCAGACGGGGAGACCGGGCCGCCGTGGTCCCAGCAACAATGATCCATCTCACGTCAGACCCGGGTGTGTGATGACGCAACGTCACAGGGACCTACCCCGACCAGCGCAGCACCCTTATCGAAGAGCACGCCGAATCGATGCTCCTATGGCCTGTCAAGGCCGTTTGGGTTCGGGTTCGGCCAGGAGGCTGGTGATCTGTCTGGCGAGGTGCTCGGCGCTGGTGCGGGACAGGCCGGTGGTGGTGATGACGCTTCGGCTGCCGCGGCGGAGCCGGGTGAGCCAGGCCTGTCCAGGAGGTCGTCCGCGGGAGCTGGTGGAGCCGGTGTCGATCTGGACGGTGACGGGTGGCATGGCTGGTCGCTTCCGGTGGGTCTGGGATTGAGTGGTTGCTTCGGCCGGGGCTGCTGTGGTTACGGACAAGACAGGGACGGGCCGCTCCGGGTGGGGAGGGCAAGCTCTTAGTAGGTCACGTGGCCAGCAGGCCTGGGATGGGGTCGGGGGCGGCCGACAAATCGATAGAAGGCCAGCATGGATGCGGCAGCCGAATAGCGGGTCAGGCCGCCCCCGGGCAGGTGGGCGTCAGACGGCCGTGCGGAGGTGGGGGCAGGCCTCGCGGGCGACGTAACGCTTGAGGCAGCGGATGATCTCCTTCTTCGACAAGCCCTCGGTCGGTGCGCCGTTCGACGTAGGCGCGCGTCGGGGGATGCGAGCTCATCCGGGTGATCACGATCCGCCACAGGGCGTGATTTGCTTGCCGGTCGCCGCCGGGGTTGAGGCGGTGGCGGATGGTCTTGCCGGAGGAGGCGGGGATGGGGGCGGCGGCGCACAGGTGCGCCCAGGCGGCCTCGGAGCGGAGCCGCTCGGGGTGGTCCCCGGCGGCGATCAGCAGGATGGCGGCGGTGTCAGGACCGATCCCGTAGAGGGCGAGCAGGCCGGGGGCGTGCGCCGGTCACCAGGGGGACGATGAGCTCATCGAGGCGGCCGAGCTGGCCGTCGAGGAACTCCGCGCGCCGTCCCAGCTCCCGCAGCGCGATGCGGGTGGCGTAGCCGACTGTCGCTGCCGGGGCGGGGCCGCAGCGATGCCATCTCGGTCGACCAGGGCAGCCGGGGTGTGCCGGGCGAAACGGGCCCGCAGGTCATCTGGGCCGGTCACGATCAGGGCCCTGGCCTGGTTGATGGTCTGGGTCCGCTCGGAGCGGGCGCTGCGCTTGGCGACCATCAGCGCGCGGATCGCCTCGACGGCGCCGTCCCGGCCCTTCGGTGCGCCGCGGGCCCGGCCGGACTGGGCGGCCCGGGCGGCGCTGACCGCGTCGAGGGGTCGGATTTGCCCTGCCGGCGGCGGTCCTGCCGGTCCGAGCGGTCCACCTCCACGACCCGGACGCCGGCCGCTGTGACGTGCCGGGCCAGGCCGGCGCCGTAGCTGCCGGTTCCCTCGATCCCGACCAGGCACACCGTCCCGAACCCGCCCAGCCAGCCCAGCAGCCGGGCGTAGCCGGCCGGGGTGACCGGGAACTCCTGGACGCCGAGCAGCCCGCCGATCGGGATCGAGCGCCGCGGCGACGTGCACGTCAGCGTGGGTGTCCACGCCGCCGGTAATGGCGCGTGTCTCTACGATGGTCAATGCCATCTCTTTTCCTCAGGTTGAAGGGGTGGCACGCACCCGCTGGCCGTCGGACCTGTGAACCCCGGCCTCTTCCCAGGCCAGGCAGATCAGACCGGCTGCGCCGGTGGGTGCCTGGAAACCTGGGGCCCGGCCGACAAATCGTTAGCAGGACAGCCCGAGCGGCGTCAGCCGATTCGGAGGTCAGGCCGGGACCCAGGCCCCCGACCCTACGCCCACACCACCGCAAAACCACGGAAGCAGGGCCGGAAGCACTTACCCACATCCTCCCTGCCGAATATGTGAGGCTCTCTCGCTTTGACCCCAATGCGCTGGCGAGTACAGATCAGCCATTCGGAGCGGCCCACGTCCCGCTGGGCATATCGGTCCGCTGGTGGCTGTCCCCGCCTGGTAGCCGCGGGACGCGCGCTGGGCGGCGGGTTTGGGCGCCTAGCTGATGGCTCCGGTATCGCCGGCTCTCGGCGGGCCTTCTGGCCGGGTGGGGTCAGGTGGTGCTTCCTGTAGCGCGTACTCAACGGCGCGGCTGCCTCCCAGCGACCGGCCCCGTGTCCAGGCCTGCTCGAATGCTGCATCTCCCATGCGGGAGCGCAGCGCGGCCAGGAGATCATCGTCGTGGGCGGCGCGGGGCACGAGTGCGTGCAGCCAGCCGCTGCCCTTGGCTTGCAGGAGCGCGCCTGCGGCGGCGAGCAGACGCACGGCGCGCTCCAGGTTGTCCTGCAGCGTGGCGACCGCGGCCAGTGCCTCGAGGTAGTAGGCGACGCTTGGTTCGTCCCCGGCCTCGGCCGACTGCGACACCCCTTCCTGCAGGCGTTCCGCCGCGCCGGTCAGATCGCCCTGTGCCTGGCTGCTGAGCGCCAGGTCGTAGAGCGAGACGAGGATGGTGAACCGGTCCTGCGCGCTGCGGGCCGCGTTCAGGGCCTCGGTGAACAGCTGCGCTGCGCGGTCGTGATCTGCCTGGCTGAGCCGGATCTGGCCGAGGAAGTTGCACACGAGCGCCACGTCCAGCAGGTGCTGTGCACGCTCGGGTCCGGCGAGCCGGTCGTTGCCTGCCTCCTGCAGCGGGGCGAGCGTCTGTTCGAGCAGCTCGCTGGCCCGCGCGTCCTGGTGCTGCAATGCCAGGAGGTGACCCAGCATGGCTGCCGTCGTGGCTGCGCCCAGCATGTCCCCGGCCTGGCGGTACAGCGGCAGGCTCTGCTCCAACAGCGGCTGCGCTGTGGCCTGGTCCCCGGACGCGAAGAGGCCGAAGCCGGTGCCGCTCAGCGCCAGGGCACGCTGCCGCGGCGGCAGGTGTTCGCTCTTGGCCAGGATGTCCACGTAGGAGGCGAGTTCCTCGGCGTGGCCGCGCAGCCACCAGAACCTCCATGTCGCCCAGGACAGCTGTATCGCCGGCTCGAGCTGGTCCTGTTCCACCAGCCAGGACATCGCGGCGCCGAGGTTGCCGTGCTCGGTCTCGAGCCGGTCCAGCCACGCCAGCTGTCCGGGACCCTGCAGCTCGGCTGGAGCCGGCTCGGCGAGCGCCAGGAAGTAGGCCGCGTGCCGGTCGTGCGCCTCCCGCCAGTCAGCGCCGTCGCGCAGGCGCTCCAGCGCGTACTCCCGGATGGTCTCCAGCAGCCCGAAGCGCGGCTCGCCGTCGCGGGTCTGCGGCCGCACCAGGCTGCTGTCCACCAGCGAGCCCAGCGTGTCCATGACGTGCCCGGCCCGGCCCGGGTCCGCCGGGTCAGCGGCGGCGGCGCCGACGGCCTCCGCGGCGGGCAGGTCGAAGGTTCCTGCAAACACCCCTAGGCGGGCGAATAGCGCCTGCTCGCCGCCAGACAGCAGATCGAAGCTCCAGTCCAGGGTGTTTCGCAGTGTCCGCTGCCGCTCGGGCAGGTCGCGCGCTCCGCCCGTCAGCAGCCCCATCCTGTCGTCAAGCCGGGCCAGCAGGGCCTGCGGTGGCAGCAGCCTGACCCTGGCGGCGGCCAGCTCGATGGCCAGCGGCAGCCCGTCCAGCCGCCGGCAGATCTCGGCGACCGCCCCGGCGTTCCCGCTGGTCAGCTCGAAACCCGCGGACGCGGCTTGCGCCCGCTGCACGAACAGGCGCACCGAGGCGCACCGCTGCACCTCCGCGGCGTCCCCGCCGGCCCCGATCGGTGGCACCGGGAGCGGCGGCACCGGGAACTCGTGCTCACCGCTGAGCCGCAACACCATCCGGCTGGTCACCAGCGCCACCACGCCCGGAGCGGCGCCCAGCAGCTCAGCCACCAGCGGAGCCGCCCCCATCACCTGCTCGAAGTTGTCCAGCACCAGCACCAGCCGCCGGGCGCGCAGGTATGACTTCAGGTCGGTGATCAGCCCGCCGCCCGAGGTGTTCAGCCCCAGCGCGGCGGCGATCGCCGCCGTCACCAGCTCGGCCGCCCGGACCGAGCCGAGCTCAACGAACCGCACCCCGTCCTCAAAGCCCGGACCCAGCCGCTGCGCGACCTCCACCGCGAGCCTGCTTTTCCCGACCCCGCCCGGGCCGGTGAGGGTCACCAGGCGCACACCCTCGGCACGCACCAGGTCGCCCACCGCCGCGGCGTCATCGTCGCGGCCCACAAGCGGCGTCGCCGGCACCGGCACCGCCCCTGCCAGCGACGCCTCGCCCGCGGCGCCGTCCCCCGATGACGCCATCTCGAACCGCTCGCTCAGCAGCACGGCCAGGTCATTCTCGACCAGGCGCTGCAGCTCGGTGGCAGCAGAAAAGTGCTGGTAGGACACGTCACCGTCATCCCTGATCCGGGTCAGCATCTCCGCCAGCCGCGACTCACGCTCCGGCGCCGGCGACTTCACATAGATGAGCCTGGGCAGCCCCGCCGACAGCAGGTACTCATCCTCCAGCCCGGAAACCTGCTCCCCCGGCGCGACCCAGCCGTAGCTCTGCCAGTACACGCCCACGAAGACCTGGCTCTGCGCCAGGTAAGAGCGGTATACCTGCCGCGGCGGATGCGGCCGGGCGCCCAGCTCGAACATCACCGGCACCAGCCGCAGACGGGTCACCGCGTCCCGCACTGCCTGCCGCTCAGCGGCCAGTTCCTGCAGCGTGGAACTCACAAAGACCCGCAACCGCTGGTCGGGCGTGCGGATCACATCCGTCTCGGCCATCACTCCACAGCCTAGGCAGGCGCGGCGGCCGGCAACAGATCCGGTCAGTCCGCGGCAGTGCACGTCGAGCCAGTGTGATGCCGATCCCGCTCGGGTTGGCCCGAGCCCGCCAAGGCGGGGACAGCTTCAAAAGCGCGTCCCGGACGTGGCAGAGGCGAACGTCACCACGAAGTCCTCTTGGGCGATGGTCTCGAGCGCGCAGGGGCCGCGCGCCGCCCGGACGGCAGCGATGGCCGCGTCTGGAGGCGTCCCGGCGGCGACCAGGTAGCATGCCGCGACGGTTCCGCTCCGGCCGAGTCCGCCCATGCAGGTCACTACCACTGCCTCGCCTCGCTTCGTCGCCTCGCGGCACCACTGGACGAGCTCGATGGCGTCGGCGACGTCGGGTGTGCCCTGGTCGGGGATGGGGAGACGACGGTAGGTGAGGCCGGCGGCCTGAGCCCGGGGGCCGAGCTCGGGTACGCCCGCCCAGGTGAGCTCGGAGTCGGTCAGCAGGCACAGGAGCCGGGTGGCGCCCTCGGACCGGAGCCGGGTCAGATCCGTGCCCAGCTCGCGGCCCCGATCCCGTCGGCCGGGGCACAGGGTGACACCGAGCCGGCCCGCCCCGATGAGATCCGATTCAATCCAATCCACCCGCAGGGCCAGCTCGGCTTCGACCGTGCGGGTGATCTGATCGGCGAGCGAGCACGCCGCCGCCAGCGCCGACTGCTTCTGCAGCGGGGACGCCTCAGGGAAGCTGAGCGTGTGGACCGCGTAACGCAAGAGCGCCACCTGGAGCTGCAGGGGGTGACGGTCCTCACGGCACGCCTGGCCGCCGATCCGGCGCAGCACCTGGAGCACCTCCCACGCTCGGACGAACTGAGGAGAGCGCACCTCGTCAGGGCGGTCGGGGAGTTCGGCCTGGAGGTCGGCGACCGAGCGGAGGGCGCGGGTGATGGCAAGGGCCTCCAGGAGCTGGGAGGCGTCCTCGATGGGCGTGAGCAGGTAGAGCAGGTCGTTCTCGAACTTGGCCACGTCCTTCAGCACGTGCCCCGGTCCGGCGTGGAAGAAGTCGATGACCCAGACGTTGTGATGAGCGTCGACCAGGATGTTGGCCGCGTTGAGGTCGCCGTGCACGTAGGCCACGTAATGGTAGTCGTGCGCCGGCAGCAGGCGGTGGGCCAGGAAATCCTCGTAGAACTCACAGACGTTGGGCAGCGACACCCCGCCGGGGAAGTCGAGCACTTTCCGGCCGGAGTCAGCGGTGACGGCGGCGACACTGTTCCGGACCGCCGGTCCAAGCCCGGGAGAGAACTGATAGTGCTCGAAAAGCGGCATGCGTTCGTAGCGGGCCGCTGCGTAGAGCGGGCCGAGGACTTCTTCGAATGCGCTCCGCACCACCGAAATGACGCGACGCGTTGCCGCCCCGGCGGCGAACATCGCCTGCAGCGTCCGGACCTGGCCCTGGCCCATGGCAGCGTACGCGTATTTGAGGCCGGCCCGGTCGCCCAGGTCGACGAAGCCGCGGACACGGGGGGCGTTGTTGCCGAGCACGGCCTCGACTTGCTCGAAGGCGACCCGCTCCTGGGCGATGGTGCGGTTCGGGCCTAGCTTGACCACGGCCGGCGCCTGGGCGTGGCCCAACGCGTCCTGACTCGTCGCCCGCCACACCAGGGCCCCTGAGTAGCCGCCCGAAATCGGCTCCAGGTCCACCTGTGTGCTGTCTCGGAACAGGTGGGCGACGATGGCGCGGTCCGTGGGGCTGAGGGCCGTCCCGCGTCGGCGCCCCCGATCCGGGGCTCGAAGCCAAGCGGGTGCCGGGGAAGGCCGAGCTCTGCCCCGGGACGGAGCCAGTCGGCGAACTCGGCAGGGGAGTCGAAGCAGCGCACGCCGAGGATCTTCTCGAGTTGCGCCAGGGCGTTGAAGTGCTGGGCGCGCGAGGCGCTTGCGGTCAGGGCGCTGCAGGTCGCCAGCTCATCGATGCGAAGCCTGGTCTTCAGGTCGTAGAGCAGGAAGCTCACCTTGGCCTCTGTCCACACCCCGACGACGCCCACGCGCAGCGGCTCATCGCCGTGGGCGTGCCGGATCCGCACGAGCTGCCGGGCCAGATCCGTTCCCTCCAGGTCGTTTAGCGTAAGCGAATCGACGATCCGCTCGTTGGCGGCCGCCATGGCCCGCTCATCCATGCCCAGGACGAGCCGCGCCCCGCTGGAGCCCCGGAGGCAATGTGCTCCGAATCGCTCCAGGTGCTCGCGCTGGGCGGGATCGTCAGCATCGTGCCAGTCGCGGATGTGGATGAGGTCGATGGCGTCCGGGGCCAGGCTGCGGGCCCAGTCGATCAGCTGCGCCAGCGGTCCCGCCGAAGGCTCGGGCCCGAGGAGACGAGCCGCTTCGCTGTAGCCGACATGCAGCAGGTTGGGCAGGGGATCATGCGGGCCTATCGGGTCGACGAAATCGCGCTGAAGGCACTGCGTGATCAGGACCGTGGTCATCTTCGGGGTAGCGGGGAAAAACCACAAGACGCCGGGAGCTGGCCTATCGCGGGCATCGGCCGGATATTATCACCTCGTTCCGTTGCCGAGTTCGACGGCGAATAGGACTGGGACATAGGCGAGTCGCAAGGGGCAGGTATGACCGCTTCGCCGGGCAGGGAATCGCCTGCGGACCGGGCAGGTGTGATCATGACCGGCGTGAGCAACCACCGTCCCGATCCCCAGGTGCGGGTACGCCGAGTTTCATCGGCCGTGGTGGTCGCGGCCCCGGTATTCCCCCCCGAAGCCGCCCAGATTACCGGCCAAGCGGTGCCTCGCCGCTCTGAACGCTGAACGAGGTGCCGTCCATCGGCCCGGGCGTCAAGGTGGAAGCGCTGGATGCGTTGCCTGAGCAGGGGTCTGCGCTCAGCGCGAAGGCCTGGGCCGGCGGGTCCTTCCTTTCCCGCCGCGGGGCACTATCGGCTCGCAGGCTGTCGCGTCAAGGACGCCCTGGGGGCGCCGCTGCGCGGCCGGGCCTGGCCCGGTCCTTGACCCGGCCGCCCGCTCGCACGAGATGGCAGTGGAGCGGGAAAGCTCCGTTGACTGCACTATCCGAGCGTGCGGGTAGCGCAGTGACGCGATGTGCATGCAGGATCTTCCCTCGTGACGGAACCTGATGGGTTTGGGTTTTCTGGGCCGCACCTTGACCTGATAGACGGGAGGGCAGACCTTCCGCGGGTCGGTGCGGTGGTGAAGGGTTCGTCGCTGTCCTTGCCGTACGTGGTGATCGACGCGGCTGGCCGTGAGATCGAGTCGGTCAGCAGCTACCTGCGGGACCTGCAGCTGAGCGACGTCAGCCCGCTAACGTGCCGGAGTTACGGGTATGACCTGCTGCGCTGGTTCCGACTGCTGTGGGCGGTGGACGCCGGCTGGGATCAGGCGACCGGGCGGCTACCCTGCTGGGCCGGTCAACCCGAAGACAGGTAAGCCAGTTCCGCTTCGGGGTATACGCCCGCGACGACTGCGCACACTCTGACCGTCGTCTGCGGCTTTTACGCGTTCCACCGGCACTTCGGCCGGGGCCCTGTCGTCAGCCCGGTTCCGGAGAACAAGTCGCGCCGGGCGGCGCTGGGGTGGGGGGCAAGCTCTTTAGAGCGCCAGGCCGGCACCCGCTGGGTGATCGAGCGCACGCATGCGTGGATGAATGGCTACGGCAAGCTGCGACGGGCTACCGCGCGCGACGCCACGATCGTGGACTTCTACCTCTACCTCGCCGCCGCGCTCGTCACCATCCGCCAGCTCATCCAGCGAGCCCGCAAGCACTACCGCTGGGACACCCGGCCGACCACCAAGCGCCTCAAGTTATCCAATTGCCGGGCACTCTAAATAGGTCACGCCCAGCAGGTCGGAGAGTTGTGGCCGGGGACGGCCGACGAGTCGTTAGCAGGCCAGCAGGTGCGGCAGCCGATTAGAGGGTCAGGCCGTCCCCGGAGTCGGTGCGTCAGCCAGCGGGCGTACGCAGGTGCGGGTAGAGTCGCCAGGTGGCCCGGATCCTCCTCGCGGCAGCGGCGCTGGTGGCGGTGTTCGGCCCGGTCACGGCCCGGCTCTACGCGAGGCGGCGGTGAGCGGGGCCGCTCCCGCCGGGCCGGCGGCAGGCCCAGGCGACGCGGCCGCCCGCGTGGGCCTGGCCGGGGCGCGGCTTCACTCGCGCAACCAGGTAATGTTCCTGGCCGTCGAGTTCCTGCTCGGCATGGCGGTGAACCTGCTCGGCCTGCCATCCGAGGCCACCGGAGCCGCCCACGCCGCCACCATCGCGTTCCTGGCCGCGCACATCGTCGTGGCCGCGGGATTGCTCGCCGGCGCGTTCGTGGTCGTCCGGGCCGCGGCGCGGGCGGGGAGCCGGTGGCGCAGGCTGGCCATCTGGGGCGCCGCGGCGATCGTGGTCACAGTCGGGGCGGGAATCCTCACCCTGATCACCAAGAGCAACTGGTGGTCGTATGCGATGGCGGTGAGCTTCATCGCCTCGCTGCTGATCTACGGCGGGAATCCTTGTCCGGGCCGGCGCTCCGCCTGCCCCCGGGAATCCCGGTTAGCCCCGCGAGGCCGCCGCCGTACGCAGACGGGCGGCCTCCGCCCCAGCGGACCCGGAGGTCACCGCCAGGCCAGGTGCCCGTCGACGACGCGAGCGAACGTCCCGGCCGCTGTGGCAGGTCTTGCCTGACCTGACGCGCGCTGTATGCGGAAGAGTGCGTCCGTAACGCGCACCGGGCTGCCGATCGGCGCGGCTGACACCGCCTTGATGATCGCTGGTCAAGCGCACGGGTCGGGTGGCTATGCGCCGGGTGCCGGCCGGATCTGCCGCTGTGTGCGCGGCGGTGTTCGACGCCGCTGGACGGGGCCGGGTGGCCGACGGTGATGGGGGCTGTGCTGCCCGCCCGGGGCGTTCTTGACGGTGTATCGGGCGGCGTGTCAGCATGCCCGTTGACGGGCTGGGTGATCGCGGGGTTTCGCGCGATGGCCCGGGACGGAGGGTTTGTGATGGGCAGTGCGTTCGGCCGTGTCGTGGTGGTGGCCGGTGCCGTGGTGATGGCGCTCGGGTCGTTTGCGGGGGCGGCGGCGGCCAAGCCGCGGCCGCCGGTACTGGCGTTCAGCCCCGCCCCCTACGACTACGGGCAGGTCGCCGCTGGTGGGGCGGCCTCGCAGACGTTCACGCTGGCCAATACCGGCGGTCGGGCCACCGGCAGGCTGGCGGTGACGCTGACCGGCGCGGCCGCGTTCACCATCACCGGCGACGCCTGCCACAGCCTGGCACCGGGCAAGAGGTGCACGATCACGGTGCGGTTCGCGCCCACCCGGGCCGGCACCGTCACCGCCAGCCTGACGGCAGCCAGCAAAGGCGGCCATCGGCACGCCGCTACGGCCAGCGACGCCCTCGCCGGCGCGGGGCGGTCCCTCGGCGCCTCCCCCGGGCAGATCTTCTGGGTCAGCACCGACGAGATCTGGGCGGCCAGCCTCGATGGCACCAGCCCGCACGCCATCGTCACCGGCCAGGTCGACCCGGAGGGGCTAGCGGCGAACAGCAGCCACCTGTACTGGGCCGACGGTGCCGCCGGGACGATCTGGGAAGCCAATCTGGATGGCACCAGCCCGCACATCATCGTCACCAGCCAGCGCGGGCAGGCCGGCCTGGCCGTCACGCCCAGCCATATCTACTGGGCCAACGACGGCGGCGGCGGGGACCGGGCCGGCACGATCTGGACCGCCAGCCTGGACGGTGGCAACCCGCACGTCATCGTCACCGGGCAGACTCTCCCGGCCGGGGTGGCGGCCGATGCCAGCCACGTTTACTGGGCCGACGACGGGCTCAACCAAATGTCGGGATTGGGCACGATCAGCGAGGCCAGCCCGGACGGCACCGGCGCGCAGACCATCGTCGACGGCCTGGATGACCTGCACGGGGTGGCAGTCGACGCCAGCCACTTGTACTGGGCCAGCACCGACGGCACCGTGACCCAGGCCGGCCTGGACGGGACCAGCCCGCGCACCATCGCCAGCGACCAGAACGAGCCGTGGGGGGTAGCGTCCGACGCCAGCCACGTCTACTGGGCCAGCGAAGACGACGGCACCGTGACCCGAGGCCAGCCCGGACGGAAGCAGCCCGCACGCCATCGTCAGCGGCCAGGACAGCCCGACCTGGGTGGCGGTCACCCCGGCGGCGGCTCCGGCGTTGTCGTTCACCCCCGCCCCATTCGACTACGGGCAGGTCGGCACCGGGCAGGCGGTTTCGCAGACGTTCACGCTGGCCAACACCGGCGGGCAGGCCACCGGGGCGCTGACCGACACGCTGACCGGCGCGGCCGCGTTCGCCATCGCCGGTGACACCTGCACCGGCACCAGCCTGGCGGCCGGCGGCACCTGCACGGTCGCCGTGCGGTTCGCGCCTGGCAGCAGCGCCACCGACACCGCGACGCTGACCGCGGCCAGTGTGAACCCGGCAGTCACCGCCACCGACGTGCTCACCGGGACCGGGGTGGCGCATCCCCGCTTCCTCTACTGGACCGACTCCGGCGACGGCACGATCAAGGAGATCCCGCTGACCGACACCGGCACCCCGACCACCCTGGTCACCGGGCAGCCCTCCGCGGCCGGGGTGGCGGTCGACGCCAGCCACATCTACTGGGCCACCGGCGCCACGCCGGGCCTCCAGGCCACGATCAAGGAGGCCCCGCTGACCGGCAGCCCGGCTGCCGACCATCCTGATCGGCACGGGGCTGGTAAGCCCGGCCGGGGTGGCGGTCGACGCTACCCACATCTACTGGGCCGACTCCGGCAACGGCACGGTCGACGAGAGAAAGCTGACCGGCGGGCTCACGATCCCCCTGTTCGGCCAGGCCGGCACCCCGGCAGGAGTGGCGGTGGACAGCACCCACGTCTACTGGGCCGACTCGGGCCTCAACACGATCAATGAGGCCCGGCTGAACTCGATCGGCTCCGCGACCATCCTGGGCAGCGGGGACAGCCCGTGGGGGGTGGCGGTGGGCAACGGCCACATCTACTGGACCGGCTCCAACGACGGCACCATCAAGGAGGCCCCGCTGACCGGCGGCCCCGCGACCACCCTGGTCACCGGGCAGGACAACCCGGAAGGGCTGGCGGTGGACAGCACCCACATCTACTGGGCCAACAGCGACCTCGGCGGGACGATCAATGAGGCCCCGCTGACCGGCGGCCCGGTGACCACCCTGGTCACCGGGCAGGACAACCCGGTCGGGGTGGCGGTCAGCCCGTAGCGGGCAGCGGCCCGGCGGCGAGTGTGCCGCACGGCAGCCTGTGCGGGCTGGGCCGGATGGAGTCGTGGTAACCACGAACGGCGCCGTCCATCTCTCGCGCCTATGGAACGTGTTCCTGCCCCCAACCTTGTAACAGAGGTGTGCTCCATTGCTCATCGATCCATTTCGCTCAGTCAATGGAAGAGCTACGTAAAGGCCGAGCCGTTTCACCCGGTGTGCCCGTCCGGATGAACTCATGACCGGGGTGAGCAATACTCTTGCGGTGGGCGGAAACAGGCCGCCCGACGAAATCGCCACCGAGATCGGCCTTGAGGTCGACCACCGCCCCGTCGCCACCCGCGCCGCTGCGGTGATCAGCCCCGCAGGTACAGGCTGGGCGATCCGGGCCTGAGGTGCGGCCGCGGCTGGTGAGGAGCCGGACGCAGCCAGGCCGGGCGGGCTTTGCGAGGATGACGGCATGCGATTCGCCTTCAAGACCTCTCCGCAGAACACCACCTGGGGCGACATGCTCGCGGTGTGGAAGGAAGCCGACGGCATCGAGCTCTTTGAGTCAGGCTGGACCTTCGACCACTTCTATCCGATCTTCTCCGACTCCCAGGGCCCTTGCCTGGAGGGCTGGGTGACGCTGACCGCGCTCGCGCAGGCGACGCGCCGGCTCCGGCTCGGCACGCTGGTCACTGGCATTCACTACCGTCATCCCGCGGTCTTGGCCAACATGGCCGCCACCCTCGACATCGTGTCCGCCGGCCGGCTTGAACTCGGCATCGGCGCCGGGTGGAATGAGGAAGAGTCCGGCGCCTACGGCATCGAGCTTGGCGGCCCGGCCGAGCGCAGCGACCGGTTCGAGGAAGCGTGCCAGGTCATCGTCAGCCTGCTGACGCAGCAGAGCACAGATTTCGCGGGCAGGTACTACCAGCTCACTGGCGCGCGCTGCGAGCCCGGGCCAGTGCAGCAGCCGCACCCGCCCCTGGTGATCGGCGGCAGCGGCGAGCGGCGGACGCTGCGCACCGCCGCGCGATTCGCCCAGCACTGGAACTTCGTCGGCGGGCCGCCCGGGGAGTTCGCGCACAAGCGCGACGTGCTCTACGCGCACTGCCACGACATCGGACGCGACCCGAAGGAGATCACCTTGTCCAGCCACATCCGGCTCGGACCCGGGGGCGAGGCAGGGCCGGCCGTGGACACCGCGGCCGCGCTCGGCGAACTCGGCCTCGACCTGGCGATCGTCGTCCTCCCGCCACCACACGACCCCGCCGTGCTGGCCCCCCTGGCCGAAACCCTCGCCCAGCTACACTGACGCGTCAAAGCCGCCGCCTCAGGCGCTGGTCACGAAGAGCGATCCAGCCACGGCCACCGGCCCGCGCCCCAATCCGCCGCCGCCTCAGGCGCTGGTCACGAAGAGCGATCCAGCCACGGCCACTGGCCCGCGCCCGGATTCCGCCGCCGCTATGCGCGGCCTCGCGATCAAGTCCCGGGCAGACCGGGAACCGGTACAGATTGGGCGATCTGGCCCTGGGTAAGAGCGGCCGTCACAACGTGGCTGGGTGGCGGGAAGTGACGTGCCGCCGCAAGACGCCGGCGGCGAGGTCGGCGTCCTGGGCACTGGTAGAGACGTGAAAGGAGAGGCGGAGGCGGCCGGCGCGGGCCGATCCGGTGATTCGGGCGGCGGCCATGGCATCCGCGGCGGCGCCGTTGGTGGCTAGTGACACGATCGCGGAGTCTCCTGGCTCCAGGCCCACTCCGGCGCGAAACCGGTTCGCCAGGCCAACGGCGTGCCGGTGCAGGGACTGGGTGCCCACCTGGGCGAGTAGCCGCATGGCCGGGGCGGCGGCAACCCAGGCGTGCCACGCGGGGGAAACGTCGAAGCGACGGGCGTCGCCGGCCAGGCGCAGCGGGCCGCCGTAGACGCTGGACCACGGGTCATCGCCGGCATACCAGCCTGCGTAATGCGGTGTCAGGTCGTCGATCAGCGTGGGATTGATGGTGAAGTAGGCGGTGCCTCTTGGGGAGAGCAGCCATTTGTATCCGCCGCAGGCGGTGTAGGCGAAGCGGCTCGGGTTGACCGGCAGCCACCCGACGGCCTGGGTGGTGTCCAGCAGCACCCTGGCCCCGGTGGCGCGGCTGGCGGCGTGCAGGGCATCCAGATCGGCGACCCGCCCGTCCGCGGACTGCACCGCGGAGACCGCGACCAGCGTGGTGCGGGAGGTCACGCATTCTGCTATGCGATCCAGCGGCACTTCCCGGACGCGGACCCCGCGGCCCGACTGCGCGTAGAAGGGGAACAGGATGCTGGTGAAGTCACCGGTGGCGGTCAGCACCTCGCTGCCGTCGGGCAGGTTGGCCGCGATGAGCCCGGCGAACACCGATACCTGGCTCCCCACTGCTACCACGGACGGATCCACCCCGGCCAGGTGGGCGTATGAGGACCGGGCTGCGGCAAGCGGCAGGTCGTAGGCAACCGCGTCGGCGGTGCCGGCCCGCCATTGCGCGAGCGCCTGCTGAAGTGCCGCCCAGCTGCGCCGTGGCGGCAAGCCGAAGGTGGCGGTGTCCAGGTAGGTCACGTCGGCGTCGAACTCGGCCCGCGCCGCGGCCAGGGTGACGGGGCTTGCGTCCTGTGCGCCGGCATCGATCGTCATTCTCTTCTCCGCCTATCTCGCGGCGACAGTGAGCGGGGCGGTGGCTGGCCGCGGTGTTCGCGGAGCCCTTACCAGCGCGGACACAGACGTGATGTGCAGGGCGAACAGCAGCGGCACGGCGGCTGCCGGGATCAGCGCGAGCGGGAGCTCGCTGATCGGCGCCCCGGACGGGGTGACGTTGAGCAGCTGGAATCCGGTGAGGGCCCCGAGGGTCAGGGCCACGACCAGATCGGTCATGCCGAACGCGCTGAACCACAGGGCGGCGCGGCGGCCCCCGCCCGGCGCGAGCCTGCGCGCGACCAGCGGCGCAGCGATACCGGCGGCGATGTCGCCCAGGCCTGCGGGCAGGGCGAACAGCGCAGGCAGATGACCGAGGGCCATGGTGGCCAGGAAGGCCGTCCCCTCGACGGCCCGGAACGAATGCGGGAGCTCCAGGCGGGCCGCCATGCCCGGCGCCGCCAGGGCGCGCGCCACCACCGGGATCCGGCGCAGCGCCAGCAGCGTGCCGAAGAAGCCGGCTACCGCGACCGGCAGCCACGGCACCCCGTGGCCGAGCCGCGCGTGGTACCAGCCGTGACCAGCGATCACCGCGCTGGTGGTGAACCAGCCGCCGAGCACGACGGCCGCGCCGCCGGCGAGCAGCGCCGCACGCGTCCGGCCCAGGCCGGCGCGCACCGCGCCGCCGTACAGCACGACGCAGGTCGCGGCCGGGATCGCGATGATTCCGGCGATGGTGATCGCCCACAGATAGCCAGGCGGGTCGTACATGGCATCCTCCTCTAGTTGATATCTAAACACTAGTATCTTGTAGATAGTATCTGTCAACTAGTATTATGGGGGCGTGATGAGGAACGTTCGCACCTACGACCACTTCTGCCTGACCGCGCGCGCCTTGGAGCGCGTCGGCGACCGCTGGAGCCTGCTGGTGATCCGCGACCTGCTCGCCGGCGCCAAAAGGTTCACCGACCTGATGGACCGCCTCGGCGGCATCACCCCCAAGACGCTCAGCCAGCGCCTGCGGGAGCTTGCGGACGCCGGGATCGTCACCGCCGACCGCCAGGAGGGCAGGCGGGAGGTCTGGTATCGCCTGACACCGGCCGGAGCCGACCTCGGACCCGTCATCGACGCGCTCGGCCGGTGGGGGCTACAGCATGCCTGGCGCCGGCCCGAGGCCGGCGAGCCGCTGCACGCCGAGCATCTGCTCCGCTCCGTTACCCAGGCCATCAACCTCACCGCCGGCGACCAGGAACCAGCCCGCTGGCACTTCCGGCTCGACGGTGCGGACTACCTGGCCGAAAACGACGGCCGGCAGTGGTCGCTCACCGCGGGAGCCCCACCCGCACGAGCCGACGTGACGATCACCGCGACCACCCAGGCCCTGACCGCCCTCATCTTCGCCGGGTCAGACACCGGCATCGACATCACCGGCGAAACCGGGCCAGTCCGGCGATTCCGGCAACTGATCGCCACCATGGCCACCGTCGTACAGCCCGTCTAAACCGGAGCCATGGGACCGGCGGTCACGTACGGCACACACTCAGAACCGCATGTCCTGCGTGCAAGAGACCCTCCGGGGAAAAACGCGAGTCCCAATCGCGCCGATTCGGCAGGGAGGGTGCGGCGACGAGCGCCACCAGCGTCGACCGGCCTGACGGGCAGGCATGCCCACTGCGGAACTGGGTTCCGACCAGCCTCGGCACCAGGCCAGCCGTGATATCAGCCTTGCGCACGCGCCGATTGTCGCAACGGCCAGGCCCGGCAGCTACCGGTTTACGTGCTGCCCGGGCAGCACCATCACAGCGGCCGGCGCAGCCGGCCACCCGCACCGCAGTCAGCGGTCAGGCGGGCTGCCACAGCTCGACCCGATTGCCCTCGGGATCGGTGACCCAGCCGAACCGGCCGACACCCTCCATGTCCTGGGTCTCTTTAGCCACGTCCGCTTCCTTGGCGCGCAACTGCGCGAGCATCGCATCCAGGTCGCGGACCCGGAAGTTGAGCATGGCCTGCTGGGTGCGGGACCCGAAGTAGCCGGTCCCGGACTCGAACGTCGCGAATACCGTCATCCCGGCTTCCTGACGCCACAGGCCGTTCTCATCGGCGTCCAGGCCCAGGCAATCGCGATACCACGCGCCCAGGGCCGCCGGGTCGGCGGCCCGCAAGAAGTACCCGCCGATTCCCATCACACGTTCCATGCCGCTATCTTGCCAGGACGGCGACCGGGCGGGCTGGCACCACACCATCGTCCGCTGCACGCCCCGTCTCCGTCGCGGGGGACTCGTTAGCCAATTCATGTCGGCCAAGGGCAGAACCAGGCCAGCCGATTCCCGCGGCGGCGTGAGTGCCATCGGGTTGCGGGCCGGGGCGTGGTGATCACTTCCTGTCCAGCCTGCGCACCCATGATGCAGCAGCGTGCTGACATCAGCCGACGGCCTCCCGTTTCAAATATTCCTGATCTGCTCTTTGGCATACCGGGTGCGGGCGGTATCTCGGGCCTGGGCGGCGGCGAGCGCGGACCGGCCTGGCACACTCGGTGCGGTGAGGCGAGATCGAGCCGGCTACGGCATCGATGGAGGGTACATCGGCATTCCGTGCCTCTTCCTTGTCGAGGCCGGTCTTCTGGCTGGTCACCGGTGGGCGAAGAGACGAAACAAGCGCCTGGCCGGCTCTCTGGCAAAGATGGGAGCCATGGCCATGCTCGGGGTCGCCGCGGGCTACTTCTACAGCACCGGTCCGGGCAAGCTGTCGGTCTGGAAGCAACTGCTCGATGAACTCGACCTGCGAGGCGACGAACACGTGCTCGACATCGGTTGCGGCCGGGGCGCCGTCCTCATCTCGGCAGCCCGCCGCCTCCCCCGAGGCCGTGCCACCGGAGTCGATATCTGGCGTCGGCGTGACCAGACGGGGAACAGCCGGACAGCCGCCCAGCGCAACGCGATGGTCGAGGACGTCAGCGACCGTGTCGAGTTCATCGGCGCTGATGCACGGGACCTCCCCTTTCCGCCCGAGTCGTTCGACGTGGTGCTCAGCAACCTGACCTTCGACAACATCCACGGCAGCGAAGAACGCGCCAAGGCAATTCGTGAAGCCGCCAGGGTCCTTCGCCCGGGCGGGCAGATGCGCGTCGTCGATGATCGCGCTGACCGCTACGCCCGCATCCTTCAGAGCGCCGGTTGCGTGGACGTCGAGGTACGTCGCCTCGACTGGCGAACGTCGTTCGGCCTGCCCGGCCACCACATGACGCTCGTCTTGGCCAGGAAGCCAGCCGCCGGGTCCCGCAGCTAGCAGGGCAGTTCGTGGCCCCGGCTAACACCCCGGCGGCCCAGAAGCTCAGCGTCCCCCGGGGGCGGCAATCCAGCCGGGGATCAGCGTAGACGCCGCTATAAGTCGAGATGTATCTTGAGATGGCCGGGCGGCGCCCGAGCGCAAGTGAGATGGCAACGGCACAGCGCTGCGTCAGCGGAACTACTACGGCAGCGTCGTCGCCGAGAAAGGCAAGGCGGCCATGTTCGATGACGACGATGACGCCCGCATTGAGGCGGCCAGGAAGCAGGCCCCGGGCGACCGGCGATGGGCGGCGGAGGCGTTCCGCGGCATCGCCGTCGACGAGGGCGTCGGTGACGACATACGTCTCGAGGCGGCCAGGGAGCTAGCCGAGATCGACGAGCGTTCGGCGGCCGAGGCGTGCTGCAGCATCGCGGTCGACCAGGGCGCTGGTGACGACGTGCGCCTCGAGGCGGCCATGCTGGCCCGGGGCGACCGGCGATGGGCGGCGGAGGCGTTCCGCGGCATCGCGGTCGACGAGGGCGTCGGTGACGACATACGTCTCGAGGCGGCCAGGGAGCTAGCTGGGCTCAGCGAGCGATCCGGAGGTGCCCGCTAGCATCATGACGCCCGTGTCTCCGCGCGGGCGCCAGGGTCACCGGAACCCGGAAGATGCAGGATCCGAAGATTCGTCCTCACCGCGGGCGGTTCTCGCTCCTATGGTGGCGGAACGGCACGGTAACGGTAATGGAATCGGGAAACCAGCGGGCTCCGCCGGAGTTGGGCGGCTTTCCGCAGTTCACCTGCAGGTACCTCATCGCCGAACCGAATCCGAGCAGCCGGTCCCGCGGGGGGAAACCGTAACTGTCGCGGATGACATAGGTCAGCCTTCCCGCGTAACTGCGGCCGGTGATCGTGCCCGCGCCGCGGACGTCCAGGCCCTGGGTGCCACGGAACCCGAGGTAGAGGTCGCGCGAAGAGGCGGGGAGGGCAAAGCGGATCGTGCGCAGCACGGGCTGGGTAAGCCGCACGCGGGACCTGCCCGCGCGAAGCTGGCGCACAGCGGCCGCCTGGATCTGCCGGTTGAGGCCCTGGAAGGCGCTGCTGGCCCGGGCTTCCCGTGAGATCTTCGATCCCGCGCCGAAATTCAGCGCAGTTCCGGTACCTGCGAGGAAATGGGCGAGAAGCGTGGCCGAGACCGGCGCCCCGGCGATGGCAAAGCCCGCGGCAGTGGCCTTCCCCAGGGCCGCGTCGCGGCGGAATTTCCCTGGCCGGCAGGCCGTGGCGGGTTCCTGGGCGTGCGTGTCCTGGCTCGGGCCGGGCGGCACGGCAACAACGCCGCTGACGGTGAAATCAGCGTTGCCGGGGTACCGCCGGCGGCCGGCGGCCGCTGGGGTCCCGGATCCGGCCGCCGGATGACGCGGCGCAACCGGTGCGGGAACCGGACCCGCGGCCGAGCAGCCGCCAGTTACCAGCGCCGCGGAAACAACGGCGATGATCTGCCGCCGCCAGCCGCGCCAGGAAAGCTGATCGGGCCGTGCCGAGGTACTCACCCAAGCCTCCGTGCTGGTAGCTGCAAGTCATGGTTCCTGGCCCGGATCCGCCAGGCGGCAGTGGCATCATCCGCCGGGCCTGGACCAGCGTCTCATCTATCAGCTGGCCCGGGGCCGACCCTGCTGACCAGCCCGGCGCGCCCTTGCCGGAAAAAATAGATATCAGTATGCTAAACTCGTGTTATCAGGTCAGCCGGAGCGAAGGAGGCACCAGATGGTCACCCAGGATGCGACGGCCGCAGGCCGGGAAGTGGTTACCCAGGATGCAGCGGCCGCGGGCCCGGGACTGCCCGGCCGGCCGGTGACCGAACAGGCGGCCCGGTTCCAGCCCGGCCTGCGCATGCTGGTGGCGGGCATCGTCCTGGTGCTGGCCGGGGTGGCGCTGATCGTGCTGGCAGGTCACCAGAGCGGCGGGGTCGCTATTGCGCTGATAGTGCTCGGCATCCTTGTCCTTATCGCCAGCGCACTCGTACTGCGAGGGCTCACTGCCGTCGTGCCCGGCCAGGCGCGTGTCGTGCAGCTGTTCGGCAAGTACCGAGGCACCATCCGCGAGTCTGGCCTGCAGTGGGTGAACCCGTTCACCAACCGGATCGTGGTCTCCACCCGGATCCGCAACCAGGAATCGGCGCAGGCCAAGGTCAACGACGCCGACGGCAACCCGATCGAGATCGCCGCCGTGGTGGTCTGGCAGGTCCGCGATACCGCCAGCGCGGTCTACTCCGTCGACGACTTCACGCAATTCGTCACTATCCAGGCCGAGACCGCCGTCCGGCACATCGCATCCAGCTACCCCTACGACAACCGGGGCAGCGGCGCGCTGTCGCTGCGTGACAACGCCGAAGAGATCACCCGGAAGCTGTCCGCCGAGCTCACCAACCGGGTCGCGCCAGCCGGCGTGCACGTCATCGAGACCCGTCTCACCCGGCTGTCGTACGCCCCCGAGATCGCCCAGGCCATGCTGCGCCAGCAGCAGGCCAGCGCCGTCGTGGGTGCTCGGCAGCGGATAGTCGAGGGCGCGGTCGGTATGGTGAAGCTTGCCCTGGAGCGGCTGCAAGAGGAGGGCGTCGTCGAATTGGATGAGGAGCGGAAGGCCGCGATGGTCTCCAACCTGCTCGTGGTCCTGTGCAGCGAGCAGGCTACCCAGCAGGTGGTCAACACCGGCTCCCTGTACCAGTGACCGCAGCAGTTACGGCAGCCGCGGAGCCGAGGTGACCGAGCGCAAGAGCGTCCTGCTCCGGCTCGACCCCGCCGTCCACGACGCCCTGGCCAGGTGGGCCAACGACGAACTGCGCAGCACCAATGCCCAGATCGAGTTCGTGCTCCGCCGCGCGCTCGCCGACGCGGGCCGGCTACCGCGCCACGCCGGACCGATGCGCCCCCGCGGCCGGCCACCCGTCAGCGACCCGGCCGAACCCAGCCCGCTGACGCAGGGGTAACCGCCCCGGCTCACACCGCCGCGGCAGGACCAGGGAAGACATCCGGGCCCGGCCGCCGGCTAGCGCGGCGGGCCTGCGCGCACGTATTCATTTACGGTTGGCTACTTACCGTCCGGCGAGCCCGGGCCTAGCGTGTTAGTAACTCGCCGTGAGACCGGTCCGAGGCTAGGCATGAACATGCGCAAGATCATGATCACCGTGGCCGCAGCAGCCATCTGCTCGGGGCTGCTTACCAGTGCCGGCGTGGCGGCAGCCGCGACGAAGCTGACCGCTGCTACCCGGCCCGCATCCGCTGGCGGCAACTGGGGCCGGGCGGAGGAAGCGCCCGGCACTGCGGCCCTCAACAAGGGCGGGCTCGCCGAGACCGAGTCAGTGTCGTGCGGTGCGGCGGGCAACTGCAGCGCCGGCGGGTACTACACGTCCGGCTCCGGCGCCGTGCAGGCGTTCGTCGCCGGCGAGGCGAACGGCAGCTGGGGCACCGCGAAAGAGGTGCCCGGCAGCGGAGCCCTCAACAAGGACGGGGGCGCCGCGATCCTGTCGGTGTCGTGCGCCGCGGCGGGTAATTGCAGCGCCGGCGGGGATTACGCTGACGGTTCCGGCCATCAGCAGGCACTCGTCGCCGGGGAGGGGAACGGCAGCTGGGGGAAGGCGGAGGAGGTGCCGGGCACCGCGGCCCTCAACAAAGGCGGGAACGCCGCGATCATCTCGCTGTCGTGCGCCGCGGCGGGCAACTGCAGTGCCGGCGGGTACTACACCGACCGTTCCGGCCATCAGCAGGTTTTCGTGGCCGACGAGACCAACGGCACCTGGGGCACCGCGAAGGAGATCCCCGGTACCGCCGCCCTCAACACCGCAGACGCCTACCTCAACTCGGTGTCGTGCGGCGCAGCGGGCAGCTGCAGCGCCGGCGGGTACTACACGGACCACGGCAGGCTGCAGGCGTTCGTCGCCGGCGAGGCCAGCGGCACCTGGGGCACCGCGAAGGAGGTCCCCGGCACCGCCGCCCTGAACAAGGACGGGGGAGCCGGGATCAACTCGCTGTCGTGCGCCTCGGCGGGCAACTGCGCCGCAGGGGGGTTCTACACGGACGGCTCCGGCCAGCTTCAGGCGTTCGTCACCGGCAAGACCAGCGGCACCTGGGGCACCGCGAAGGAAGTCGCCGGCAGCGCGGCACTCAACAAAGCCGGGGACGCCCAGGTCACCGCGGTGTCGTGCGGCGCGGCGGGCAACTGCAGCGCCGGCGGGTTCTACACCAGCGGCTCTTTCGCCGAGCAGGTATTCGTCGTCGGCGAGGTGAACGGCACCTGGGGCACCGCGAAGGAGGTCCCGGGCACCGGGGCGCTCAACAAGCGCGGGGGCGCCGATTTCCAGTCGGTGTCGTGCGCCTCGGCGGGCAACTGCAGCGCCGGCGGGTCCTACCTAGCCCGCACCGGGGTCTCGGAAGCATATGTCGTCAGCGAGGTGAACGGCACCTGGCGGAACGCCGAGGAAGTCCCCGGCAGCGGGGTCCTCAACAGAGGCGCGGACGCCCAGGTCGACTCGGTGTCGTGCGCCTCGCCGGGCCACTGCAGCGCCGGCGGGTCCTACCTGGACAGCCTCAAGCGCTCGCAGGCGTTCGTGGTCGAGGAGACCTAGCCGGGCCCGCGGCGGCCGGCGGTTAGCTTTCACACGCCGGGCAGTACCTGGCCTGGGGTGTCTCGGCCAGCCTCGCGGTGGTGATGGCGCCGCCGCACTGCTCGCACCAGCCGAAGCGCCCGGCTGCCAGCCGTGCCAGCGCCGCCTCGATCTCGACCAGCGCGAGCCGTTCCGCGACAGCGCGGTGCAAGATCGCGCTCGCCCGGCGCCGAGCCGCCAGGCGTGCGTCCTGGCCGCTGCCGGCGTCCGCGGCGGCTTCCCGGGCGTCGTGGTAGGCAAGGGACAACTCGGTGACTTGCTCCAGCCGTTCCTGCCAGCGGAACCCGAGCAGGGCACGCCACCGGGGCAGCGCAGCCGGGTGCAGGTGCCGTGCCTGCGCCGCCGGGCTGTGCCGGGCCGCGGCAGGCGGCGGGAAGATAGCTAGATCGGCCGTCATCAGGGTTCCCTTCCTTCTCGGTGCTCACGCCTCCGGTCGCGTGCGCCGGCGGCAAGGTCCAGCAGATCGCTGTTTCCTGCAAGCCAGCAGAAGCCGACGCTGACAGGCTGCTGTGAATGTCGCTGTGAACACCGAGCCAGCCGAAACGGACATCCGGGTACACGCTGGCATCCTGCCCGGCAGGCCACCGGTCTGGGATTCTTAGGGTGGATATTGGCGGCAGGCCAACCACGAGCGCCGCCACGCGGCAAGGGGTGATCCGATGATCCAGAGCACCAGCCCCGATGAGGACCCGCGCTCGCCGCTGCGGGAACTTGCCGAGCAGATCAGGCACCTTTGGTGGATACCGCTCCTCACCGGCCTGGCCTCGATCGGCCTTGGGCTCGCGATCCTGGCCACCGACTGGACCGTGCATGCCCTGGTCGTCGTCACCGGCCTGGTTTTCATCATCCGCGGGATCGCGCTGGCCTTCAGCCCGGTGTACGCGGGGCGGACGTCGGGCGAGCAAGTCGTGGCCGGGATCGCCGGAGTCATCGCCGGTGTGGTCCTCGTCGCGTGGCCCGGCCCGTCCCTGCTCATCCTGGCCATTTTCGCCGGGGCATGGCTTGCGGTGTCCGGCAGCTTCCACATCGTCACCTCCGTCTCCCGCCGCCGGGAGCTACCACACTGGGGTTTCACCTGCTCGCTTGGCGTGATCGAGCTGCTGCTCGGGATCTGGGCGATGCGCAGGCCCGAGGCGACCCTGGCGCTGCTGATCACGGTCATCGGCCTGTGGGCAGTGGTGACCGGCGTCATTTACTGCGTGCTCGCCTTCGAGATCCGAAGCACCGCCCGGGCGCTCGCCAGCGGAACGGACACTGAGCTCGATGCGGCGCAAGTCACCGACCGGCTCCATCGGCTCGCAAAGCTACATGCGGAAGGAATGCTGTCTGCCGAGGAGTACACGCAGCTCAAGGCTTCGCTGCTCGGCGCCCGCACATCCGCGCAGGCCGATCACGGACCATAGCCGCGGCCGTCCTTGTCTCCCCGTGGTATCGGCGGAGAATGCCACCGCCGGGCGGACCAGATCCTGCGAGCAGCGGCACCTCATGACGATTACGCTGGCATCGCTGCGAGCAGAGGGGGAAGCCTGATGAACGACACGACCGTGCTGCACGCCGCGGCCGAGTCAGGCGCGGTGGTGCGCTCAGCGCCTGCCGCTGACGGCAGCACCCACCCGGTAACGGTCGCCAGCACGGCCGCCGGGCAGGCTGACCTGGTCCTCGAGGGAGGCGGCGTCAAGGGGCTTGGCCTGGTCGGCGCGACGCTTGCGCTTTCCGCGGCGGGATATGAGTTCCAGCGGGTCGCCGGAGCCAGCGCGGGCGCGATCGTCGCAACATTAATCGCGGCGCTGGACGCAGCGAACCGCCCGATCGCGGAGCTCGAGGAGATCCTCTCGACCATCGACTACACGAAGTTCGCTCCCGGCGGCATGATCGAGGACGTCGCGAGGGAGCTGCGATTGTTCAGGCATGAAGGCCTATATAACGGCGATTACCTGGTCAAGTGGCTGGGCGGGCAGCTCGAGAAGCTGAACATAACGACATTTCGCCAGCTGGCTATCGTCGACGACAGCCTGCCCGCGGAACGCCGCTACTCGCTCGTCGTGCTCGTGTCCGACCTGACGAGGGGAAAGTCGGTCCGATTGCCGTGGGATTACCCGGAATACGGCCTCGCGGCCGGTGACCAGCTCCTCGTCAGTGCAGTCCGTGCCTCGATGTCGATCCCGTTCTTCTTCACCCCCGTGCACATCGACGCCAGGCCGGCTGAGGTCGACGGCGAAATGCATGCCGGCCCAGACCTGCACCTGGGTCGACGGCGGCATGCTGGACAACTTCCCCATCGACGTCTTCGCCAGCGACACCCCGCCGGGCCGCTGGCCCACCATCGGCGTCAAGCTTTCTGCCCGGGGCGTGGCCCCGCCGCGCGAGTGCGGCAGCGACGTGCAGGAGGCCATGGCGTGTCTTGGGACGCTGCTCGACAACGCTGACCGGTGCTACATCACCCCCGCCGATGCGCAGCGGACGATCTTCGTGGACCACGGCGACGTCCGGACCACCGAGTTCAGCATCACGCCGGCCCAGCAGCAGATGCTACTCGGCAACGGTCGCGCCGCCGCTGAGGCCTTCCTCGCCGCCCGGCAGGCTCAGCCGCCCGCGGGTTAGCGGGCGCCGACGTGACGTACCCCGGTGGAGCCGGGCGGTACCGGCGCAGCCGGCCGGTCAGGTCGCGAGCCTGAAGTCAAGGTCGGCGGTGAGCTCGGCGACGTCCATCTGCGCCTTCTGCAGGTGCCCGGAGTAGTCCCAGTTCATCGCCTGCCAGCGGGTGAACTGGTCGAGTACCCATACGCCGGACTGCCGGCTGCCGTTGCCGGACTTGCCGTTGCCGCCGAACGGCAGGTGCGCCTCCGCTCCGGACGTGGAGTTGTTGACGCTGACCATGCCCGCGCTGATGCCCCGGCGGAACCGGAACACCTCGCGCGGGTCATTGGTGTAGATGCAGGAGGACAGGCCGTAGCCAGGCGCGTTCGCCAGCTCGATTGCCTCATCGATGCTGGCGTAGGTGGTGACGCTGACCAGCGGGCCGAACGTCTCCTCGCGGAAGAGCGAGTCGGCTGGCCGCACGCCGTCGACGATCGTCGGGTGGTAGAAGATCCCGTCCTCGGGATTGCCGACGAAGCCAGCCCGGGGGCTGGCCCCGCTGATCTTGCCCGTCCCGGTGGACCCGAGGACCTTGTGGTGCGGCTGGATCCAGCCCAGGTATTCCTCGAACCGGTCGGCGAACTTCTGCGCGAGCATCGGCCCGTAAAGGACATCCTGTGCCGGGTCGCCGATGGCTGCCGAGGACACCGCAGCGGTCAGCCGGGCGAGGAACTCATCATGGATTGACTCGTGCACGATGAGCGTGCCGAGCGACGTGCAGCGCTGCCCGGCGGTGCCGAAGCCAGAGAACAGGGCTCCTTCGACGGCCAGTTCCAGGTCGGCGCTCGGCGTCACCACCATCGGGTTCTTGCCGCCCAGTTCCAGGCACGGGGTCTGCAGGTGGCGGCCCGCAAGCTCGCCGATGCGCGAGCCGACGGCAGTGGAGCCGGTGAACCCGATCTTGTCGATCGTGCCTGCCCGGAGGCCGAGCTCGAGGCCGGCGAAGGCCTCCTGGCCCTCGGCGAACACGATGTTGAGCACGCCCGCCGGCAGGCCAGCGGCCTGGATCAGCTCGAACAGCGCCATCGCCGAGGCGGCGGCGTACTCGGCCGGCTTCCAGACCACCGTGTTGCCGGCCACCAGCGCCGGGATGAGGTACCAGGACGGCACCGCGACAGGGAAATTCCCCGCCGTGAGCACCGCTACGGCGCCTACCGGGACGCGGAAAGTGAAGAGCTGCTTGTCCGGCATCTCGCTCGGGACCGTCTGGCCGTAGAGGCGCCGGCCCTCGCCGAGGAAGAAGTCGCAGGTGTCGATGATCTCCTGGACCTCGCCCAGCGCCTCCGGGTAAGGCTTGCCGAGCTCGCGGGTGACCAGCCGGGCCAGGGACTCCTTGTTCGCCTCGACGATGCGGCCGATAGCGCCGGCCGCCCGGCCGCGGACGGGCGCCGGGACATCGGCCCAGGACGGCTGCGCCCGCTTCGCCGCCGCGCACGCGGCGGCGAAGGTCGCGGCGTCGGCGAGTGCCACCTCGGCGACCACGTCGGCGAGCCGGGACGGGTTCGGTGAACTGCAGGTGCCCGCGGGCGCGCCGTCGGCCCGGCGGCCGCCGATGACGGAGGCTAGGGTGCTGGCCATGCTGACTACTCCTCGGTAACTTGGGCGACGGCGCTGGTCAGGTAGCGCTGTGCGGCCGCCCGGCCGCCAGCTGGTCGAGGCGCCCGGCGATCGCCTTGATCCCGACCGCCAGCTCATCCTCGCTGATGGTCAGCGCCGGGCGGAAGCGAATGGAGCGCTGGCCGCTCGGCAGCAGGAGGACCCTGTCTTCCTCGCGCAGGATGCCGATGAGGGCATCACGCTTGGCGGCGTCCGGCAGGTCAAAGGCGCACATCAGCCCGCGGCCGCGCGGGTTCGACACCAGCCCGGGGTAGCGGGCGCCGAGTTCCCGCAGCTCGGTGGCGAACCATGCGCCGGTCGCCGCCGCGCGGTCAAGCAGCCCGTCGCGCTCGATGATCTCGAGCAGCCGGCGGCTGCGGACCATGTCGACCAGCCCGCCGCCCCAGGTGGAGTTGATCCGGCTGCTGACCGTGAACACGTTGTCGGGCACCTCGTCCACCCGCCGCCCGGCCATGATGCCGCCGAGCTGAACCTTCTTGCCGAAGGCCACGATGTCCGGGGCAAGGCCGAGCTGCTGGTAAGCCCACGCCGTGCCGGTAAGCCCGACGCCGGTCTGAACCTCGTCGAGGATGAACAGCGCGTCATGCTGCTGGCAGAGCCGCTGCATTGCCTGCAGGAACTCGGCACGCATATGGTTGTCGCCGCCTTCGCCCTGGATCGGCTCGGCGATGAAGCAGGCGATGTCGTGCGGATTATCAGCGAACGCCGCCTCGGCCTGCCGCAGCGCGCGCTGCTCGGCGGCCACGACCTGGTCGAGATGATCTTCCAGCGGGAACGTGATCGCCGGCACCTCGATCCGCGGCCAGCCGAACGTCGGGAAACGATCGGTCTTCACCGGGTCGGTGTTGGTAAGCGACAGCGTGTAGCCGCTGCGGCCGTGGAACGCGCGGGTCAGGTGCAGTGCCTTCGTGCCCAGCCGGGCAGACCGGCCATGCATCTCATTCTGGCGGCTCTTCCAGTCAAACGCGCACTTGAGCGCGTTCTCGACGGCGAGCGCGCCGCCCTCGATGAAGAACATGTGCGGCAGCGCCGGATCGCCGAGCACCCGGGCGAACACGTCCACGAAGTCGGCGTAGTGCGTGGTGTAGATGTCCGGGTTCGTTGGCTTGTTCGCCGCGGCCTCGGCGAGCTGCGCGAGAAAGGCCGGGTCATCGACCAGGCCGGCCGGGTTGATGCCGAGCGGCGCGGAGGCGAAGAACGTGTAGAGGTCCAGGTACCGCTCGCCGGTCCGGGCGTCGACGACCCAGGAGCCGCTGCTCCTGCGCAGGTCCAGGATCAGCTGCAGGCCGTCGGTCAGCACGTGCCGCCCCAGCCTGTCGCGGACTTCGTCACCGGCCATAGCCCCTCCTCCACCGAACCGATCGCCGCCGGACGACCCGGCAACAAATCCTGCACTCTGCAGGCTACGTTGCAGAACTTTCTCTCTCAAACTTAGCTCATGCCCGGAATATCCCCGGGAATGGAGCGCAGCACCCGGAAGGTCTGCTCAGCGCTGCGCCGGCGGCTGGCTGGCAGCCTGATGTCACGGCCGGGGTCGCATGGCACCCAGGCGCTGGTGCAGCATGCGAGGCAGGGACAAGCGGAGGTGGACACGATGAACAGCGGGCAAGCACGTCCGTACGTACTGCAGGCCGGGGAGGGCTTCGAGCTGGCCGATGGCGGCTTCGTCGCCGGCTTCGTCGCCGGCTTCGTCGCCGGCTTCGAGGCGCAAGGCGACCTGCGCGGGTCACCGCCCGGATCGGGCTGACGGAGCGTGCCGATGGAAACCGCCCGGCTCATCCTGCGCCGCTTCCGGCCGGGCGATGCCGCCGCCCTGTCGGCCTACCAGTCGGATTCCGGCCGTCGCCAGGTACCAGACCTGGACGGCGCCGGTGCCGCTGGAGGCGGCCGCCGGGCTCGTGGCGGTGTTCGCGGCAGGCGATCCCCGGCAGCCTGGCTGGTTCCAGTACGCGGTCGAGCACCGGGCGGAGGGATGCCTGATCGGCGACATCGGGGTCCGGCTTGACGACAACCTGATGCAGGCCGACCTGGGCTTTACGCTGGCCGCCGGATGGCAGGGGCACGGCTACGCGAGCGAAGCCGTGCGCGCCGTGCTCGGCCGCCTGTTCGGCCAGGGCCTGCGCCGGGTCTCAGCCGAGTGCGATGCGCGGAACGAGCGCTCCGCGCGGCTGCTTGAGCGGGTCGGGTTCCGGCGGGAGGGATACCGCCCGGAGTACACCTGGCTCAAGGGCGAGTGGACGGACGACATCCTGTTCGGCCTGCTGGCGAGGCAGTGGGATCAGCCGGGCTGACCGTGCTCACCGCAGCCCTGATCCGGCTGCGGCCACGGCCGGGCGCAGCTACGGCGTCGGGGTCGTCGTAGTCGGCGTCGGCGTCGGCGTCGGGGTCGTCGTCGTGGGGGTCGGCGTCGGCGTCGGCGTGGTCTTCGTCGGCGACGGCGTCGGCGTCGGCTTCTTGGAGTGCGTCGGCCTCGGGGACGGCTTCCTCGAATGCGTCGGTGACGGCGACGGCGCAAGCCCGGTCGGCGTCGGCGTCGGGATCGGCGCCACGCCGGCCGGCGTCGGCGTCGGCCCTAGCTGGCCGGGAAATGCCTTGGGCGCGTGCCGCCCGGTGTGGCCCTTCTGGATCACGGGCACGCTCACCGGGGGGCTCGGCGCGGATGTCGGGCTCCCGGTACCCGCCGCGGCCGCGGCCGGCTTGGAGCCAACCGCCGACGCCGACGTGAGCTCGTGGAACATGACGCCGCCGACGACAAGGACGACAAGCGCGGCCGACGCGGCCATCGCTTTCGGCAGGTTGCGCCGCGCGTGGTCCGGCACGGGGAAGCCGTCATCGCCCAGCTTGCCGACCCGGCGTGTCACGCCGCGCCGGTACGATCCCGGCTCGGTGTCGAACACGGTCCTGGTGACCTGCGCACGGAACTCGGCGGGGAGCACCGCAAGCGGCACGGCGCCGAGCAGTTCCGGGCCGAAGATATCCCCGCGGCTCCTGGCGCAGTCATCGCAGGAATTGATATGGCGGGTAAGGCGCTTGCGCAGCTCGGGCGTGAGCTGCGGCGACGCGGGGTCCCATTCCCCGACGATGGTCTCGAGCACCGGGCATGCCGCCCAGCCGGCCCGTAGGACGCTGACGGCGTCGGACGACTCCTCGAAGCGGGTACCCGCGCCGGCGGCCAGCGCCTCGGCGCGGCGCCCGGAGATGCCGAGCACGGCGGCGAGGTCCGCCCCGCCGATACCGTGGCGGTGCACCAGGCTTACGACCTCACGGTCCTCGCCGGAAAGCCCGTCCAGCGCCGCCATCACGACCAGCAGGGTCTCCCTGGCCAGCGCCTCGGCGTCGACATCGGCGAACTCGAACTCGGCGGTGTCCTCGCCGGCCGGGCCGTCAGGCCCGGCGAAGAACTCGTCCGAGGTGAACGTCTCGGATCCGCGGGGCAGTTCGCTCAGGCACTGCCGCCGGGCGATGCAGTAGAGCCACACCCGGAGCCGCTCGGGATCCCGGAGCTTGCCGATCAGCGCGTCGGCGGCGATCAGCGTGTCCTGCACGGCGTCCGCGGCCGCCGCAGGACTCCGGAGGATCACTGAGCAGTAGTCGAACAAGTGCGCTGCGTACGTGTCGTACAGGTTAGTGATCACCTGCCGGTCAGCGTCTCGCGGTGCCTGGCCCACCGACCAAACCTCGGCAGAGCCACCGCCGAACTCAACCGACATGAGAGCTCCTATCCAGCTGTGGGTTTCGGCCTGGCGGGGCGGGTGCCAATGCTGCCACATTAACCGGTCAAGGTTAGGGCGTTCTGGCGCAAGGCGTAGCGCAAGTTTAGATACCCGGACAGGCCGGGTGCCGACGGGACAACTCGGTGACGGCGAGACGCCTTAACCCGGCGCGACGGCACGGCAGCGCCGGCTTCGCCAGCAGACCGCCAGCCGCCCGGCCAGCGGATCAATTCCCTGGCCAGGAGCGGACTACAGCCAGGTACGGCCAGGACCTTCGCCCCTACTGGCCGCCTGCCCGGGAGCGCAATTGTAGTGATATGGCGCAATCAGAATCGCGCGATACGACACGACGTACCCGGTCGGCAGGACCGCAGGCCCGGCAGGAAACGCCGCAGGCCCGGCAGGAAACGCCGCAGGCCCGGCCGGGAGAGCTGCCCAGGCAGCTGATCAGCGACGTACTCAAGGCAGCGACCGCGGCACCCTCGATGCACAACACGCAGCCGTGGCGATTCCGGGTGCTGCAGCAGGCTCAGACCGTTGAATTGCGGGCCGACCCGCGGCGGGTATTGCGGTCCGGCGACCCGAGCGGCCGCGCGGTGCACATCGCCTGCGGCGCGGCGCTGTTCAATATGCGCCTCGCTGCCGCGGTGGCGGGCCGCCAGCCCGCCGTCCACCTGCTGCCCGATCCGGCCCAGCCGCTGCTGCTCGCGACCGTCCGGCTGGCCGCGCCGTACCGGGTGCAGCAGCAGGAGCGTGACCTGTACGCGGCCATCGCCCGGCGGCACACTAACCGGCGGCCGTTCAGCAGCAGGCTGGTGCCGCCTGGCGTGCTCGCCGAGCTGGCCGAGGCGGCCAGCCTGGAGGGCGCGATCCTGCATATCCTCGATCACGACGAGGCGGCCCGCGTGCTCAAGCTGGCCCAGGAGGCAGAGCGCAGCCAGGCGGCGGATCCCGGCTACCGTGCCGAGCTTGCGCAGTGGGTGGGCGGCGTGCGCGACGCCGAGGGCATCCCCGACTGCGCGCTCGGTCCCCGCTCGCCCGACGGCCCGACCCCGGTCCGTGATTTCACCCCGGGCCGGCCGGCCAGGCTGGGCTACGAGTGGTTCGAAGAGCGTCCGCAGCTGGCCGTGCTCTCCATGCATTTCGGCAGGCGGCTGGACTGGCTGCGGGCCGGCCAGGCCATGCAGCGGGTACTGCTGACCGCCACCGGCCGCGGGGTCGCGGCGAGCCCGCTGACCCAGCCGCTGGAAACCGCCGACGCCTGGCTGGTCAGGGACCCGCGGAACGGGAGCGAGCAGCCGCAGATGATCCTCCGGATCGGCTATGGCCTGCCGGTTACGCCGGCACCGCGGCGTCCGCTCTCTGACGTGCTCGACGACTAGCTGGACCGCGGGACCGCGGGCCCGGCTAGGCCAGCAGCTCGCGCAGGTGCGCGGCCATGTCAGCGTCGCCGGCCCGGCTGACCGCGTCGGCGGCCAGCGCGCGCATCTCCGGCTCGGCATGCCGGGAGTGCGCGGCGAAGCAGAGCTCCCCCATCGGCGAGCGCAGCGTCCGCGCCCAGTACCGGACCGCGACCGGGCGGAGCGCCGGCCGGTGCAGCATGCGCAGGTTTCCCGGCAGGCCGGGAACACCCCGGCGGGCCAGCCCGGCGAAGCCTTCCTCGATCGACCGGCACATCAGCGTGAGCGTCGGCCGGTCGGCGGCTAGCGCGGCAGCGCTGCCATCGCAACGGTAAAGCGCCGCAGCTACCGAACCGACGAATACCGCGTGATACGCCAGCCAGCCGTCCATGTCGGCGGCCCGGGTGACCGCGAACCCGCGCCCGGACATGGCTGCCTCGAACCAGGCCACGGCCGCCGGGCCGCCAGCCTCAAGGGTGGTGGGCTGCTGGCTGATGCGCACGTACTCGGCGACGCCGCCGGCCATCGATCCGCCGATGCCGGGGAAGCCGAGATGCGCCGGACCGGGCAGGCCGTCCGGCAGCGCCGAGCGGCCGCCGGGGTTGTTGCCGAAGAACAGCAGCACCGGCCCGCCCGGCAGGCCACGCAGCGGCGCGGCCACCGAGCCGATCTGGTCCGCCCGCACGGCGATCAGCACCAGGTCGTAGCGCGTCCCGTCGGGACCAGCTACCACCCGCACCGGGGTGGCCGTCCGCGTGCCGGTGATCACGTCGGCCGAGACAAGCCCGGCACGGGCCACCTCGCTGGTCCGCCGGCCGTGCGCGAGCACCGAGACCAGGTGGCCGGCCGCGGCCAGCTGGGCTCCGTACACAGTGCCGATCACCCCGGCGCCGGCTAACAGCACCTCCACGCGACACCTCCACCCCAGTAGAGACCTAGTGCGGCGCTCCCCGGCTCGCCCTGCCACCATGGTCGGAGCAAAGCCCTGAGCGCGCCTAGGGCCCAACGTCCCGGTGATCACCGGGACGCGCCGCGGGGCGCACGGCCCGGACACACGAGAGCGAGGCATCTGCGATGGCTGACGTTAGCGGTAAACGAGAGATAGTGGTGGCGGGCATCGACGGCTCGGCGGGATCCATCGCCGCGCTGAGCTGGGCGAGCCGTTACGCTGCCGCGACCGGCGCGACAGTCCGGGCCGTGCTGGCCTGGCACTACCCGGCAGCGGCCGGCGTGGCGCCGGTCGGGGTGGCGCCGCAGGCCGTCCGGGAGGAGACAGAGCGGGTCATGAACGCCCAGCTCGCCGAGGCGATCGGTAAGGTCTACCCGGACCAGGCCGCAGCCGCCGCAGTCGAGACGAAGCTGAGCTACGGGCATCCGGCTGAGGTGCTGATCGAGGAGTCGGGGAACGCCGACCTCCTCGTGGTGGGCAGCCACGGTCATGGCGCGTTCACCGGGATGTTGACCGGCTCGGTTAGCGTGCACTGCGTGAACCACGCGCAGTGCCCGGTAGTCGTGGTGCGCACCCGCTAGCCCAGCCTGGGGACGACGAGAGGATCCGATGACGCTGACCGGCCAGCAGCCGCTGACCGACGCCGATGCCGCGACGCTGGACGCCTACTGGCGGGCCGCCAACTACCTGTCGGCCGGCCAGATCTACCTGACCGGCAATCCGCTGCTGACCGAGCCGCTGCAGCCCGGCCATATCAAGCCGCGGCTGCTCGGGCACTGGGGCACGTCGCCCGGCCTGAACTTCATCTGGGCGCACCTCAACCGGGCGATCATGGCTGCACGACCAGCCGATGATGTACGTCATCGGGCCGGGTCACGGCGGCCCCGCCGCGCTGGCGAACAGCTGGCTCGAGGGCAGTTACAGCGAGGTCTACCCGAGCGTGCCGCAGGACGCGGCCGGGATGCGGGCGCTGTTCCGGCAGTTCTCCTGGCCTGGCGGGGTGCCGAGCCACGTGGCGCCGGAGACCCCGGGCTCGATCCACGAGGGCGGCGAGCTCGGCTACTCGCTCTCGCACGCGCACGGCGCCGCGTTCGACAACCCCGGCCTGATCGTGGCCTGCGTGGTCGGCGACGGCGAGGCGGAGACCGGCCCGCTGGCCACCAGCTGGCACTCCGGCAGGTTCCTCGACCCGGCCAGTGACGGGGCCGTGCTGCCGATCCTGCACCTGAACGGCTGGAAGATCGCCAACCCGGCAGTCCTCGCCCGGATCCCGGAGCCAGAGCTCGACGCCCTGCTACGCGGGTACGGCTATCAGCCTGTGCACGTGACCGGCCACGAACCACCCGTTATGCATCAGAAGATGGCGGCGGCAGTGGACGAGTCGGTAGCGCGGATCCGGGCAATCCAGGAACAGGCCAGGGCCGATCCCGGGCAGGCCCGCCCGGCGGACCAGCGGTGGCCGATGATCGTCCTGCGCAGCCCGAAGGGCTGGACCGGGCCCGCCGAGGTCGACGGGCTGCCGGTGGAAGGCACCTGGCGGGCGCACCAGGTACCGCTCGCCGAGGTCAGGACCAACCCCGCGCACCTGCGGCAGCTGGAGGAATGGCTGCGCTCGTACCGGCCGGCCGAGCTCTTCGACGATGCCGGGCGCCCCCGCGAGGAGCTGCTGCGGTTCGTGCCGCGCGGCGACCGGCGGCTTGGCGCCAGCCCGCACGCGAACGGCGGCCAGCTGCTGCGCGATCTCGTGCTGCCCGACTTCCGCGACTACGCGATCAAACTGGCGGCTCCCGGATCCCGGACGTCGGAGCCGACGCGGGTGCTCGGCGACATGCTCCGCGACGTGATGCGGCTCAATGCCGCCAGCCGCAACTTCCGCATCGTCGGGCCGGACGAGACCGAGTCCAACCGGCTGGGCGCGGTGCTTGAGGTCACCGGCAAGACCTGGGAGGAACGGCAGCTGCCGGTCGACCTGAATCTCGCCGCCGACGGCCGGGTGATGGAGATCCTGTCGGAGCACACCTGCCAGGGCTGGCTTGAGGGCTACCTGCTCACCGGGCGGCACGGCCTGTTCTCCTGCTACGAGGCTTTCATCCACATCGTGGATTCGATGTTCAACCAGCACGCGAAGTGGCTGAAGGTCAGCCGGAGGCTGCCGTGGCGGCGGCCGGTAGCCTCGCTGAACTACCTGCTGACCTCGCACGTGTGGCGGCAGGACCACAACGGGTTCTCGCACCAGGACCCCGGCTTCATCGATCACGTGATGAACAAGAAGGCCGAGGTGATCCGGGTCTACCTGCCGCCGGACGCCAACACGCTGCTGTCGGTGGCCGACCACTGCCTGCGCAGCAGGGACTACGTCAACGTGATCGTCTCGGGCAAGCAGCCGTCGCCGGACTGGCTGGACATGGACTCGGCCATCCTGCATTGCACTCGCGGCGCGGGGATCTGGGAGTGGGCGAGCAGCGACGGCGGCGGCGAAGAGCCCGACGTGGTCCTGGCCTGCGCGGGCGACGTGCCGACCCTGGAGGTGCTGGCGGCCGCCAGCCTGCTCCGCCAGCACCTGCCGCGGTTGCGGGTCCGGGTGGTCAACGTGGTCGACCTGATGCGGCTGCAGCCCGCCTCCGAGCACCCGCACGGGATGAGCGATGCCGAGTTCGACGCGCTGTTCACGTCCGGCCGGCCGGTGATCTTCGCCTACCACGGCTACCCGTGGCTGATCCACCGGCTGACCTACAGCCGGGCCGCGCATGACCAGTTCCACGTCCGCGGGTACAAGGAGGAAGGCACTACCACCACGCCGTTCGACATGGTGGTGATGAACGACATGGACCGGTTCCACCTGGTAATGGACGTTATCGACCGGGTGCCCGGGCTCAGCAACTCCGCGGCGTGGCTGCGCCAGCTCATGGTCGACACGCGCGCCAGGCACCACGCCTGGACCCGCGAGCACGGCGACGACCTGCCGGAGGTCAGGGACTGGGCCTGGCCGCCCGCCAGCCGGCCGTGACCAGGCGGCCGCGGACGGCAGCCGATCCGCCTGCCGGGGCTGCCGCTACGGCGGGCCGCGCCTGGTCCAGCTTGGCCCGACCGAGGCCCAGGCCGCGTCCCAGCCCGCGATGCGGCGCCGGTCGATCAGCACGTGCGCCAGCCAGCCGAGCCCGGACGCGATCACGGCAAGGACGCCGACCGCGAGTACCCCCGCGCCGACCGCCCGGTCGGCCAGCTGCTGGCCGGACAGCGGCTGGCCGACGGGCCAGCCCTTGGCGTCCACCCACATCCGGACGGTGCTGCCAGTCCAGTCCGCCCCGAGCACCGGGACGTCTCCCATCCGCGGCTGCCCGTCCGGCGCTGTCCAGCGCGCCAGCGCCCAGCCGCCGTCGCCGGCCATCACGTCACCGGAGGCCGGCCGGAGCAGGATCGCGGAGACCTGTCGCCAGGCATGCTGCTGATGCTGCTCCCGGACGCCGGCCTGCGCCGCCCAGCGGAATGCCGCGACGGCGAGCAGCGGCCCGCAGATGAGCAGGGCGGCGGCCAGCCCGGCGAGAATGCGAAGCTCCAGGATGTCGCTGCGGCGGCGCAGCGGATTGCGGGTCAGGCCGAGGCTCCTTGCCAGCCGCACCGTCCGCCCCATCGGAATACCTCCGCTCCGGCCATTCGGCATGACTACAGCATCGGCCGTCCGGCGGTTCCCCGGCAGGGGCGTTCGAACTATGCCGGCAAGGACATAAGTCCCTCACTCTCCTGGGTGACTTTGTGCCCTATCGGTGTCGGCCTGGCCGGGCCAGACTGGCTTGCAGGCGGAATTTTCGCCTGCCGCAAACCAATCGCCCGGCAGAGGAGACCGTGATGAGCCAGACCGCGCAGCAGGAAATCGTGGTCGGCGTCACCGGTTCCCGGGCATCAATGGCCGCGCTGCGCTGGGCCGCGGACGAGGCAGCCCGCCGCCACGCCCGGCTGAGCGTGGTCTGCGCATGGGATCCGTCCCTGCGGCCTGCGCACTACGCGAACGGCAGCGAAGGACAACTGGAGCTTGATACGCGGGCCGCGCTGCACGGCGGCGTGGCCGCGGCGATCCAGACGGCCTTCGGCCCGGCCCCGCCGGCCAGCATCGGCACCGAGTTCGCCGAGGGAATACCCGAGCGCGTGCTCGTCTCCCGGTCAGCGACGGCCGCCTTGCTCGTGCTCGGCACCGCGCGCCCGCGCGATGCGGCCGGGCTCTCGGTCGGACCGGTGATCAGGACCTGCCTGAGCCGGTCATGGTGCCCGGTTGTGGTAGTCAGCGCGGCCGGCGCCCCGGAAGCGGCCGAGCGGCCGGACGACGCCCGGGTCTCCGCGCTGACCGGCTAGGAAACGATTCACGGCACTGTCCAGCCGGCCAGGAAACGGCCCGGCCGGTTACTCCCGGCGGCCGGGCCGGCCGCAGGGCAGCAGGCTGGCAGCGGAAAACCGCCGGCGGCCGGGCAATCCCGGCGGCCGGCGGTTGCCTTCGTCATGCGGCGGGCTGCGCCGCCGCATCGCCTTTCCTGGCATAGCGGATCACCGAGACCGGGCACGGGGCGTGGTGCACGCAGTGCTGGCTGACCGAGCCGAGCAGCGCCGCGGCGAAGCCGCCGTGCCCCCGGCTGCCCACCACGAGCAGGTCGGCGCCGGCCGCGGCGTCGATCAGGACCTGCGCCGGGTTGCCCTGCCGCACCCAGGTGCTGATGGGCACGTCGCGGCCCGCGGTGCCCACCGCCGCGACCGCTCCGGCCAGCACCTTCTGCGCGTTCTCCTCGTATTGGCCGGGCTCGACCACGGCGACCGGCGCCCATCCGTAGCCGCTCACCGCAGCCGGGTACTGCCATGCGATCACGGCCTTGACGCTGCCACCGGTAAGCCCGGCCTGCCGGACAGCCCACTGAAGTGCGGTCAGCGAGGAAGGCGAACCGTCGACTCCGACCACTATGCGCGGACTTGTGCCATCGTGTTCTGACATTTCTGCTGCCTTCCTATCTGCGCTAGCGCCCGCCGCGGGGCGCTGGCGCTCTCATTGACCCCACGGGAATTCGCATTCGGTGCCCGCCGGGTGCCCGGCCGGAACTATCCGGGCATATTCATCGGGAAAAACCATGGCTATGTGGCCATCGCGGTGCCACTTGATCACGTAGGGCGGTGCGCCGTCCTTGCCGAGGACGCCGACGACCAGGCCGCCGCGACCCGGACTGCCGGGGAGCACCAGCCGGTCGCCAGGCTGAGCTCTCATGACTGCCCACCAGCCGCCGGGATGACTGCCACCGGGCAGTGCGCGTGCGCGCTGCAGTAACTGCTCACCGAGCCGTGCACCAGGCGCCGCGCGCTGTGGCCAGGCTCCGTTCCGACCACGAGCAGATCGCCGTCGCCGACGGCGATATCGGCAAGCGCTGCGCCCGGGTCGCCCTGTGGCGTCTGGACGACCAGCGCGACATCGCGCGGGACGCCGCCGACTGCGTCATGGAAGGCCTGCCGGACGATCTCGGCTGACGCCTCGCAGTGCTCGCTCCCGGAAAAGGCGAGTACGACCGTAGAGTGCCGCTTGCGCCGGTGCCGGGTGCCACCGTGCCGGGGCAGGCTGAGCGTCCACGCCCGGACTGCGACAAGCTGCGCCCTGGAGTTCCTGGCCTGGCGGACGGCCCACCGCAGGGCGCTGAGGCCGCCGCTTGAGTCATCGACGCCGACCACGATCCGACGGCGCGTGTCCGCGGCAACTGGCGCATCCGTCATGCGTCCCACCTCCCGCTCCGTTGCCTTCACTTCCAGGCTGCCGCGTGGCGGCCTGGTAGTCAGGAGCACTGCGGCCTGAATGCGGAGGACCTTGGGCCCATCCGATTAGCGGCCGAATGCGGATTAGCGGCCGAATGGGATTACTTCGAATAGTGAACCTTGCGCCCGCACAACGAATCGCGCGGCGAACCCGATGGGTTCGCCGCGCGAGTAGCGGATTTAGCTGGCTTACTTCGCGGAGCTCTTCTTGTCGTCCTTAGCGGTCAGCATCGGCGCGGTCGCCTTCAGCACATCCTCGGCGAACTTCCGCTGGCCGGCCAGCAGCTGCTCGGCAAAGTCGTAAGCGCCCGTGATGAGCTCATGCGGCTTGGGCAGCTTGTCGGCAAAGGGCACGTTCACGGCCGGCAGGTCCGGCGTGATCGCCTGCACGGCGCTGGCCCACGTCTCAAGGGCCTCGATCACCGCAGCCTGGCTCTTGCGGACCGTGCTCAGGATCTCGTCCTGCATTTCCTTGCCCACGGCGCGAGTCTCGTTCATGGCTCCTCCTAGCTCCTTATGTTCTACTGCTAACTATATTTTGCATATGATTGATTTGTCAAGCACGGGCTATCGCCGGGGCCGATGGTTCGGCTCATTCGGAGCTCGGCTCATTCGGAGCTCGGCTCGCACGGTGCTCAGCCGAAGACGTATTCGCCGGGTGCGTCACCGGCCGGCGGATGCGTGCTGCTACCCATGGGGGGCGGCTTGACGCGATCCCCGGCCCGCTTCGCGGCCCACTTGGTCCAGTCCTCCCACCACGAGCCGGCGTGCTTGGCCGCCGCGGCACGCCACTGCTCGGCGTCCGGCGGCGCGTGGTCGGTCGCCTCGAACCAGGCCTTCGGCCCCGGCGGGTTGACGATGCCGGCGATATGACCGCCGCTGGACAGGACGTACCGGACGGTACCGCCGAGCAGTTCGCAGGTCTTGTAGGACGAGTGCCAGGGCACGATGTGGTCGTTGATGGCGCCCACCACGTAGGTGTCGTTCGTTACGTCGGACAGTGACAGGCGCTGGCCGGCCATCTCCATCTCGCCGTTGGCAAGCTCGTTGCGCAGGTACAGGCTGCGCAAGTAGAACGAGTGCATCGCCGCCGGGAGGCGGGTGCTGTCGCCGTTCCACGCGAGGATGTCGAAGACCGGCGGATCCTGGCCCATCAGCCAGTTCGACACCACGTAGCTGAAGATCAGGTCATTGGCCCGCAGCAGGTTGAAGGTGCCGGCCATGTCGCTGCCCTCGAGGTAGCCTTTCTCGGCCATCTGGCGTTCCAGGCCCGCTACCGTCTTCTCGTCGGTGAAGGCACCGAGCACACCGGGTTCGCTGTAGTCGAGCAGGGTGTTGAGCAGGGTGATCGAGCCGAGCCTGTCGTCGCCCTTCTCGTTGAGGTAGGCGGCCAGCATGCCGGTCAGCGCGCCGCCCAGGCACAGCCCGATGATGTCGATCTTGGGAGCGCCGGTGATCTCCCCGATGACGTCGAGCGCTTGCCGCGGGCCGTGGATGAGGTAGTCGTCCAGGGTCACGCCGCTCATCGAGGCGTCCGGGTTGCGGTAGGAGATGGCGAACACCGTCCGCTCATGCTGCACTGCCCACTCCAGGAAGCTGCGGCCGGGGGCAAGGTCCATGATGTAGTACTTGTTGATCCACGGCGGGCTGGCCAGCACCGGGACAGAGCGGACCTTGGCGGTCTGCGGCGCGTACTGGATGAGTTCCATCAGGTCGCTCTTGAACACGACCTGGCCCGGGGTGGCGGCCAGGTTCTCGCCGATCCGGAACGGGCTCGTGTCGACCTGGCGGGGCTGGCCCTTATTGGTCATCAGGTCGCCGATGAAGTTGCCCGCGCCGGCCAGCACGCTCGACCCGCCGGTCTCCAGCGCGCGCTTGATCGCTGCCGGATTAGTCAGCAGGAAGTTCGTCGGCGCGAGCGCGTCAATCAGGAACCCGGCCGCGAGCTTCGCCTTCGTGTCGGCCATGGAGTCCCCGGCACCGGCGGCGAGCACGTCGTCAGCCAGTTGCTGGCTGGCAAGATACGCCTGCCGGATGGCGAAGTACGCAGGGTTGTCCTGCCACGTCCGGTCGGCAAATCGCTTGTCGTCCGCCATGGGGACGGCCGGCGGCACGTCGATGCCGAGCCAGCGCGCCGCGGCTGACGGTCCGATCTTGGCTATGCTGACCCAGAACCGCAGGCCGGCTGCGGCCACCTCGCCGGGCTGCCCGGCCGCACGGGCGAGCACGGCGCGGGTGGCCTCGCCGAAGCCCGCCGCGTCCAGCGAGGCGAACAGGTCAGTCTCGGGAGCGAGCGCCGCGGCAGCGGCTTCCGCGGCTTCGGCTGCCTCCCGCGGCGTCTCGTCGCTGGTCATCTGCACAACCTCCTGCTGATCGGTGGCCCGGCTGGGTGGCGATCGGGCTGCTTTACAGCCGCTCGAAGATAGCGGCGATGCCCTGACCGCCGCCGATGCACATGGTGACAAGCGCGAACTGGCCGTCGACGCGCCGCAGTTCGTAGAGCGCCTTGACGGTGAGCAGGGCGCCGGTGGCCGCGATCGGGTGCCCCAGCGAGATGCCGCTGCCGTTCGGGTTGGTCTTCTCCGGCGGCAGGCCGAGCTCGCGGACAACCGCGAGAGCCTGGGCGGCGAAGGCCTCGTTCACCTCGAACACGTCGATGTCATCGAGCTTCATGCCGGAGGCGTCAAGTAGCTTCCTGACGGCCGGCACCGGGCCGATGCCCATCACCCTCGGCTCGACCGCAGCGTGGCTATAGGCCACCAGGCGGCCCATCGGCGCCAGGCCGTGGCTGCTGGCGTAGCTGCTGCTGGCGAGCACCACGGCGGCGGCGGCGTCGTTCATCCCTGACGCGTTCCCCGCAGTCACCGTGCCGTCCTTGGAGAACACCGGGCGCAGCCGGCCATGCCTTCCATGTTGGCGTCCGGCCTGACGTGCTCGTCCGCGACGATGTCGACGGTGCCCTTCCTGGCGGGTGCCTGGACGGGCGTTATCTGCTCGTTGAAGTAGCCGGCCGCTATCGCCGCGGCGGCCCGCTGGTGGCTCTCGACCGCCAGCTTGTCCTGGTCCTCGCGCGAGATCCCGTACTCGGTGGCCACGTTCTCCGCCGTGACGCCCATATGGCAGCCGTCGAACGGGTCGTTCAGCGCGCCAAGCGCATCGATGGTCACGCCGTTCCCCATCCGCTGGCCCCAGCGCGTGGACGGCAGCCAGTACGGTGCCCGGCTCATCGACTCGGCGCCGCCGGCCACGGCCGTCTCGATATCACCGAGGGTGATCATCTGAGCCGCCGAGACGATGGCCTGCAGGCCGCTGCCGCACAGCCGGTTGAGGGTCATGGCCGGCACGTCGACCGGCAGGCCGCCGTTGATGGCGGCGACCCGGCTCAGGTACATGTCCCTGAGCTCGGTGTGGATCACGTTGCCGAATACCGAGTGACCGAAGTCCGCCGGGTCGACACCGGACCGGCGCACTGCCTCGCGGACTACCGTCGCCGCCAGGTCGCACGGCGGGACGCCGGCCAGGCCGCCGCCATACTTGCCGATGGCGGTCCGGGTGCCGGACAGCACGACGACATCGTTTAGCTCGGTCATGACGTTCCTCTCACATGTCCAGTCCGCCGTTGACGGACCAGATCTGTCCAGTGATGTACGAAGCATCGTCGGCGGCCAGGAAGGTCACCAGGCGGGCGATGTCCTCGGGTGTGCCGAGGCGGCCGGCCGGAATCGTCTTGCGGAAGCGGTCAAGCACTTCCTCGGGCATGGCCGCGACCATCTCGGTAGCGACGAAGCCAGGGGTCACCGCGTTCACCGTCAGGCCGATGCCGTCGGCGTACGGCTTCTTGGCCCGGGCCAGCTGGAAATAGGCCTCCCTGGCCAGCGTCTTGGTCAGCCCGAAGATCCCGGCCTTGGATGCCGCGTAGTTGGCCTGGCCGACATTGCCGATCTCGCCGACGAGTGAGGAGATGCTGATGATCCGGCCGGTGCCGCGCTCGAGCATGTGCGGCAGCGCGGCCTGGGACACGAAGAAGGTGCCGGACAGGTTGACGTCGATCACCTTCTGCCAGTCCCCGTCCGTCATCTTGGCCACGGTGCGGTCGATGGTGATCCCGGCGTCGTTCACCAGGATGTCCAGCCGTCCGTGCTGCTCGATGACCTCGCGGACCACCCGCCTGCAGTCATCGGGGATGCCGTTGTTGGCCTCGTGCAGGGTGACGAGCCGGTCCGGGTAGTCGGATTTCATCTCCGCCTGGAACTGCTCCGCCCGGTCGTTAAAGCCCCAGAAGGCGGCCGCGATGGATGCGCCCTCGGCGGCTAGGCTGCGGCTGATCGCGGCACCGATGCCGCTCGTTCCGCCAGTTACCAGGGCCACCCGATCGGTGACCATTCCTGCATGTTCTTGCTGCGCTCGCTGCGTCGCGGTCATCGGGGATTCCCTCCACCTGGCGCCTGTTTCGGCACCTTCCTCCTGATACTCGCCTGCAGGCGCCGGGCGGGCCAGAGGACGAACGTCCCGGGCCGCCGGGCCGGTCGGCCCTTCATCGGCCGCCGGCACCGGGTCCGGCGGGACCGGGCCCGGCGGGACCGGGCATAGTGGGACGGGCGTGGCTGCGCCCGGAGTTGCCGGCGGCACCGGAGTTGGCGGAACCGCAATCGCGGGTACGGGAATCGCGGGCACGCCAGTGACCGGGATGGGGGTGGTCGGGATGGAAGCGGCCGAGCCGCCGCCGGCCGGGAAGAGGCCGGGCAGCACGGGACCAGGGCCGCGGGCCCCGGCCATCTCGGGCGAGTCGTGAGGCCGTTCGACCCGCGGCTGCTGCGGTACGCCAGCGCGGCTCGCGGCTACCTGCTGCTGACGATCGGGCTCGGGCTGGCCGGCACCGGCCTGATCCTGGCGCAGGCCGGCCTGCTCGCCCACGCGCTTGCCAGCGCGGCGGCCGGCCCTGGCCTGGCGGCCCTGGCCGGGACGCTGATCACGCTGCTCGCGGTGCTCGCGGCCCGGGCCGGCGTCAGCTACGGCGGCGAGGTAACGGCGCTGCGCGCCGCCGCGACCATCAAGTCACAGCTGCGGCGGCGGCTCACCGCGCATGCGCTCCGGCTCGGCCCGGCCTGGCTCGGCGGGCAGCAGGCGGGAGAGATTACCACCCTGGCCACCAGAGGGCTCGACGCGCTCGACAGCTATTTCGCCCGCTACCTGCCGCAGCTCGTGCTCGGCTGCCTGGTGCCCGTCGCCGTGCTGATCCGGGTCGGGCTCGCCGACTGGCTGTCAGCGGTGCTGATCGCGGTGACCCTGCCGCTCATCCCGGTATTCGCCGTTCTCGTCGGCCTGCACACCAGGGCGCAGACCAGGCGGCAGTGGATGCTGCTCGGCCGCCTGGGCGGTCACTTCCTCGACGTCGTCGAGGGCCTGCCCACGCTCAAGGTGTTCGGCCGGGCAGCAGCCCAGGCGGACGTCATCGGCGTGGTGACCGACGCGCACCGCCGCGCGACCATGAGCACGCTGCGGGTCGCGTTCCTGTCCGCGCTCGTCCTCGAGCTCGCCGCCACGCTGGCGACGGCGCTGGTCGCGGTGGAGGTCGGGCTGCGGCTGCTGGCCGGCCACATGAGCTATCAGACGGCGCTGCTCGTGCTGCTGCTGACCCCGGAGGCATACCTCCCGCTGCGGGCCGTCGGCGCCCAGTTCCACGCGAGCGCGGAGGGCGCCGCCGCCGCCGAGCAGGCGTTCGGCATCCTGGAAACGCCGCTGCCCGCGGCGCCCGCGGACGGACAGCCGGCGCGGCCGGAAGCCGCCATCGCGCGGCCGGAAGCCGCCATCGCGCAGCCGTCCGGCCGACCCGGGACCGCAGATCTCCGCCGGGACACGATCACCCTGCGCGAGGTCACGCTCAGCTACCCTGGCCGCGACCGGCCCGCGCTTGACCGGGTCAGCATGGCGATCAGGCCGGGTGAGCACATCACGCTCACCGGCCCGAGCGGGGCCGGGAAGACCTCCCTGCTCGCCCTGCTGCTGCGGTTCACCGAGCCGTCCGGCGGCACGATCGAAGCCGGCCAGGCCGAGCTCGCCGCGATACCAGCCGGCGGGTGGCTGGGCCAGATCGCCTGGGTACCGCAGCATCCTTACCTGTTCGCCGGAACCGCCGCCGAGAACATCGCCCTCGGCCAGCCGGCGGCCAGCCACGACGCGATCGCGCGCGCCGCGGCGCTGGCTGGCGCAGCCGGATTCATCGAGGCGCTGCCGGACGGCTACGGCACCCAGCTCGGCGAGCGCGGCCTGCGGCTGTCCGCGGGCCAGCGGCAGCAGATCGCGCTGGCCCGGGCTTTCCTGCGGGACGCGCCGCTGCTGCTGCTTGACGAGCCGACAGCGCACCTCGACCCGGTCAGCGCGGGCGAGGTCCGCCGGGCCCTGCGTACCCTGATGGCTGGCCGGACGGTCATCCACGTCACCCACCGCGGCGAGCTTGCGCCCGGCACCGACCGGATGCTCGCACTCGACCACGGCAGGCTCGGGCAGGCCGCCGCCGGCGGCCGGCCGCCGCCCCCGGCCGGCGGCGGCCAGCCCGGCGCGCTGGCGGTGACACCGTGACGGCGCGGGCGGCTGGCCCGCTGCGGCCAGCTGGCCGGCCCGGAGGCGGCCCGAGGCGAGGCCGCGGGCGCCGCGGCCAAGCCAGCTGACCCACTGCTCAGGCTGCTCCGGCTGGCCCGGCCGATGCGCGGCCGGCTGATGGTCGCGGTAGCGGCAGGCGCCGCCGCGACCGGCTGCGCGGTTGCCCTGCTTGCGGTGTCCGGCTTCCTGCTCGCCCGGGCCTCGCAGCACCCGAACATCGTCGCGATCACGGTGGCCGTGGTCGCCGTCCGCGCGCTCGCCGTCGGCCGGGGCATATTCCGGTACACCGAACGGCTGGCCTCGCATGACGTCGCCTTCCGGGTCCTCGCCGACGTCCGGGTCGCGATCTACCGGCGGCTGGCCAGGCTCGCGCCGGCCGGGCTCGGCGCCTTCCGGTCTGGCGACCTGCTCGCCCGGCTGGTTTCCGACGTCGACGCCACCCAGGACCTGTTCATCCGCGGCATCGCGCCGCCGCTGACGGCAGCGCTGGTCGGAGCAGCCGCGGTGGGCGCGAGCTTGCTGGTGTTCGCTCCCGCGGGCCTGGTGCTCGGCGGCGGGCTGCTGCTCGCCGGGACCGCAGTCCCGTGGCTGGCCGCCCGCAGCGCCCGCAGGGCCGCGCTGCGCACGGCCCCGGCCCGCGGCGAGCTCGGCATGGCCCTGACCGATCTGCTGGCCGGCGCCGCCGACCTGCATGCTTTCGGCGCCACCGACGCCGCACTCGCCCGAGCCGGCGCCGCGGACGAGGAGCTGACCACGCTCGCCCGGCGCTCCGCCTCGGCATCCGGGCTTGGCACCGGGCTGACCGCGGCGGTATCCGGGCTGACCCTATGGCTGGTCTTGCTGGCCGGCGTCGCCGCCGTCGGCGCCGGCGCGCTGACCAGGGTCCCGCTGGCCGTGGTCACGCTCACCGCGCTCGCCGCCTTCGAGGCAGTCACCGTGCTGCCGGCGGCGGCCATACAGCTCGGCCAGTCCCGGGTCAGCGCGGGCCGGATCGCCGAGGTGCTCGATGCCGCGGATCCGGTCAGCGAGCCGGCCGATCCGCGGCCGCTGCCGGCCGCGCCGTACACGATCAGGCTGCGCGGCGCGCAGGTACGCTACCGGCCAGGCGAGCCGCCCGCGATCGACGGAATTGACCTGGACCTGCCGCCGGGACGGCGGATCGCGCTTGTCGGCCCGACCGGGGCGGGAAAGTCCACGGTGGCCGCCGCGCTGCTCCGGTTCTGCGACCTCACGGCCGGCACCGCCACGCTCAACGGGCACGAGCTGACTGGCTACGCGCCCGACGATATCCGCACGGTGATCGGCGGCTGCCCGCAGGATCCGCACATATTCGACGCGACCATCAGGGAGAACCTGCTGCTGGCCAGGCCAGGCGCGAGCGAGGAGCAACTGGCCGGAGCCGCCGCGCGCGCCAGGCTGCTGCCGTGGATCGAGTCACTGCCGCGGGGCTGGGAAACCCCGGCAGGCGCGCACGGGGTCGCCATGTCCGGCGGCGAGCGGCAGCGTCTCGCCCTGGCCCGCGCGCTGCTCGCCGACCCGGCCGTGCTCATTCTGGACGAGCCGACCGCGCACCTGGACCCGGACAACCGCCGGGCACTGGCCGCCGACCTGCTGGACGCGACCAGGGGCCGGGCCACCCTGCTGATCACTCACGACCTGGACGGGCTCGACCAGGTGGATGAGATCGTCGTGGTTGACCACGGCAGGATTACCGAACGCGGCAGCCACCGGCAGCTGAGCACGGCGGGCGGGCAGTACCAGCAGATGTGCGCCGCGGATCAGGACCGTAGCCCGGCAGCCGCGGCCGCAGCGCCGCTGAGAGGATGAGGCATGGCCTGCACCCTGCACGTTGCCTGGGACGAGCGGCTGACTGGCTACGACTTCGGGTACGGCCATCCGCTGGCGCCGGTCCGGGTCGAGCTGACAATGGAACTAGCCCGCGCCTTCGGCGTGTTCGACCTCCCGGAGGTGACGATCCGGCGCCCGGCGCCCGCCACCGACACCGAGCTTGAGCTCGTGCACGACCCGCGCTACATCGCGGCCGTGCGGCGGGCAGGCGGCGACCTGCCGGACGTGTCGATCCTCAGCTTCGGCCTCGGCACCGAGGACGATCCCGTGTTCGCCGGCATGCACGAGGCGTCGGCCCTGGTGGCGGGCGCGACGCTGGCAGCGGCACAGGCGGTCTGGGCCGGCCAGGCGGAACACGGCGCGAGCATCGCCGGCGGGCTGCACCATGCGATGCGCGAGCATGCGAGCGGTTTCTGCGTGTACAACGACCCGGCGATCGCGATCGCCTGGCTGCTCGAAGCGGGCGCGGAGCGGATCGCCTACGTCGACATCGACGTGCACCACGGGGATGGGGTGCAGGCTGCCTTCTACCACGATCCGCGGGTGCTGACGATCAGCCTGCACGAGAGCCCGGCAACGCTGTTCCCCGGCACCGGCAGGCCAGCCGAGACCGGCGGCCGCGGCGCGGCCGGATACGCGGTCAACGTGGCGCTGCCGGCTGGCACCAGGGACGCCGGGTGGCTGCGGGCCTTTCACGCGGTGGTGCCGCCGCTGCTGCGGGCGTTCCGGCCGGAGATCCTGGTCAGTCAGCACGGCTGCGACACCCACTTGCTCGACCCGCTGGCCAACCTGGAGATCTCTGTCGACGCGCAGCGGGCCGCGCACGCCGCGATCCACCTGCTCGCGCATGAAGTGGCCGGCGGGCACTGGCTGCTGACCGGCGGCGGCGGCTACGAGCTGCTCCAGGTCGTGCCGAGAACCTGGACGCACCTGCTCGCCGAGGCGGCCGGCCACCCGATCGATCCGGCGACGCCGACCCCGGTCGCCTGGCGCGAGTACGCGGCCGGCCGTACCGGCCGCCGCGCTCCTGAGCTGATGACCGACGGGGCGCAGGCGCGGTACGCCAGCTTCGAGTCCGGGTACGACCCCGCGGATCCAGTTGACCAGGCCATCATGGCCACCCGGATGGCCGTGTTTCCCGAGCACGGGCTGATGCCGCACCACTAGGGGCTGATGCCGCGCACCACCAGCAGGAGGCGCTCCCGGCCGGCCCCGGCCTGCCCCCGGCCTGCATCCGGCCGTGCGCAGGCCGGCGCACGGCCGGTAAGAGGATTGAGGCAGCACCCGCCGCGAGCGGCACCGGGTACATCAACGGGCCAATCAATCACCGGCTCAGCCAGGCGGCGGATGCTGCACCGTCAGGATTTCGCTTCCGGCGCCGCGGCGGCAGAGGACTCCGGCCCGGCGCGGGCAGACTTTGGTCACTGGTCAGGCCGGGCCAACGACCCGGGCCCGCCGGGCTAGCTCAAACGACCCGGGCCTGCCGGGCCCGGCGGGCTAGCTCACCGGCAGGTGCCAGGCGAACCGGGCACCGCCGGGAATCTCCTGGATGTCGATGTCCGCGCCGAGCTTCCTGGCGCTGGCGCGGAGCCGGGCGTAGTCGCCGCCGCGCCCGTCAGCGCCGCCGGGCCACGGGCCGGCCCCGGCGCCATCGACGGTAACCCGAACGCCGTCGTCAGCCGCGACGCCAACGCGGGTGGGCCTGGCCCAGTCCCCGATCACCGCCAGTGCCTCACGCAGCATCTCGACCAGTTGCTCCCCGGTCCCGGCCGGAATGGCGCTGTCGATGCGCCCGCTGAACGTGACCTCGGGCGTACGGCCGCCGGCGGCCGCCAGCTCGCCGCACAGATCCAGGATGCCCTGCCGCAGGCCAGTGCCGCGATCATGGCCGGACAGGCCGAAGATCGAATGCCGGATCAGCCGCATCGCCTCGTCAAGATCACGGATTGCTGACTCGATCCTGCTGGCCACGCTGCCCTTCGTCGCCATGGACACGGCCGCTTGCAAGGACATGCCTGCCGCGAACAGCCGCTTGATGACCAGATCCTGGAGGTCGCTGGCGATGCGGTCCCGGTCCGCCAGGACGGTCAGCTCGCGTACCCGGCTCTCCAGCTGGGCACGTTCGCGCTGGGACCGCCGGATCCGGTCGCGCAGGCCGTGCGTCGCGATCGACACGAGCGCGCCGAGCGACGCCCAGAGCAGCACGCGGCGGACGACAACCGAGGCCGGCGCGGCCTGCGGAACGAGGGAGACGGTGATCTCGACCGCCACGATCGCGACGATGACGCAAGCAGATTCCCACCGGCGGTGGAAGAGCGCGGTCCACACCAGCGGGATAAGGACCACGATGCCTACCCCCGAGGTAGGGCCGGCCGCGAGGATGAGCGCGAGCACCGAGCCGGTGTAGCAGAGCGGGACGAGCACCGATGCCCAGCCCGGCAGCCGGCCCCAGGGCAGCAGGAACGCCGCGGCGGTGGCCGCGAGAAGCACGAGGCTGATGACAACCGCCGGGACCGACCCGGTGCCACCAGGCAGCACGAGGCTCACCTCGGCCAGCAGGGCGACGACGGCGAACGGCGCTGCCCGGACCAGCAAGTGCGGCCCGCCGAACGGCGACCCGCCGGCCTCGGCACCGCCGGCCTCAGCGCCGCTAGCGCCGGTGCCGCTGACGCCGACGCCGGTAACGCCGACGGCAGCTCCGGCCGCAAGGGCTCCCGCTCCGGACGTTCCAGCGTGCCGTGACCTCGCAGCGACCCCTAACCTCATCTTCTGGCCTTTCGCTTACCCGGAATCACGAAATGCCGCTCTGCCGACAGGACGCGGGTGCCAGACACCTGCGCAGCACCCAGCCGAATTCTCGCAGTCGGCGCCACGACCGTCCATACTGGCTGACCAGGCCGTTGACTCCAGGATCATTCGCGCTAGCGGCAGGCCGGTGCTTTCGGCCAGCATGAAGGGGCAGCGCCCGGCGCGAGGGCCGGGGGCAGGGGCAGGTGAGGAGCGAATACGGATGGACGACCCGAGGCCAGGCAGCGGCCTGCTGCTGGATGTCGCCGACCTGCAGCGGCTGCACGACGCGCTGCGCGGTGCGGGCTACCGGGTGATCGGCCCTACCGTGCGGGATGGCGCGATCGTCCTCGACGAGCTTGAGTCAGCCGGCCAGCTGCCGTTTGGCTGGGGGGTCGAGCTGCAGCCAGGCGGCTACCGGCTGCGGCAGCGAGACGACCGGGCCGCGTTCAGCAACTCAGCAGGCTCGCAGTCGTGGAAGCAGTTCCTGCACCCGCCGCGGGAGAAGGTATGGTCCGCGTGCCGGACCGAGGATGGCTTCGAGGTCGCGGCCGCGGCCGAGCCTGCGCCGAAATTCGCGTTCTTCGGGGTACGGCCGTGCGACCTGCGCGCGATCGAGATCCAGGACCAGGTACTCGGCCGCGGCGCGCACGCCGGGTCGCCGTACGCGAAGCGCCGCGCCGGGGCGTTCATCATCGCGGTGAACTGCACCGAGCCAGGCGAGACCTGTTTCTGCACGTCGATGGGCACCGGACCGCAGGCGGACGCGGGCTATGACCTGGCCCTTACCGAGCTGGTCAGCGAAGGCGCGCACAACTTCCTGGTCGAGATCGGCTCGGCGGCCAGCGCCGGCCTGCTGGCCGGGGTGCCGACCGTGGCGGCCGGCCAGGCGACGGCGGAGCGGGCCAGGTCGGCCGTTTCCGCCGCGGCAGGCAAGATGACCCGGTCGATGCCGGCCGACATCCTGCACGACCTGATGGCCCGCAGCGACGGCGCCGCGCGCTGGGATGACGTCGCGGCCCGGTGCCTGTCCTGCGGGAACTGCACCATGGCCTGCCCGACCTGCTTCTGCACAACGGTGGCCGACCTGACCGACCTGACCGGCGATCACGCTGAGCGCTGGCAGACCTGGGACTCCTGCTTCGATCTCGATTTCTCTTACCTGCACGGCGGCCCGGTGCGGTCCTCGCCGCGCAGCAGGTACCGGCAGTGGCTCACGCACAAGCTCGGCACCTGGCACGATCAGTTCGGCAGCTCAGGCTGCGTCGGCTGCGGGCGGTGCATCGTCTGGTGCCCGGTCGGCATCGACCTGACCGAGGAGGTCGCCGCGCTGCAGGCCGAGGCGGCAGGCGACGAAAGCGAGGGACGGTGACGGGTGTCGCGCCGCAGGTGCTCGGCACGCATGCTTTCCTGCGCGGGCTGGCGGCCGAGCAGCTCGCGCTCCTCGCCGAGACCGCCAGCGGTGTTTCCGTTTCTGCTGGTTATCGGTTCTTCGAGGAGGGCGCCCCGGCCACACGGTTCTGGCTGATCAGCAGCGGCCACGTCGCGCTTGACCTGGCCGTGCCCGGGCGGCGGTCGCTGATCGTGGAGACTGTCGGCGCCGGTGACGTCCTCGGGCTCTCCTGGCTGACGCCGGCCAGGAAGTGGGTGTTCGGCGCCGAGGCCGTGCAGGACACCACCGCGTTCGGGCTTGACGCCGCTGCGGTCGGCGCGCTGCTCGACAGCGATCCCGCGATCGGCTACCAGCTCGTCCGGCGGCTGATGACGGTGGCCGTATCGCGCCTTCAGGCCACCAGGATCCGGCTGCTCGACCTGTACGCGACAGCCGGCCAGCGTGCTGGTGAGCGATGAGCCAGCAGGCGATACCAGCCCGGTACCTGGTCACCGCCAGTCATGGCGAGACGCACGACACCGTGACCCTCGTGCTGCGCCCGCTGGACCAGCCGATCGCGGCGCACCAGCCAGGGCAGTTCACGATGCTGTACGCGTTCGGCATCGGTGAGGTGCCGATCTCGATCAGCGGCGCCGCCGGCGGCACTGACCTGGTGCACACGATCCGGTCGGTCGGCGCGGTGACCGGGGCGCTGTGCGCGGCCGGGCCTGGCCAGCTGATCGGCGTGCGCGGCCCGTTCGGCACCAGCTGGGGCGTGGCCGACGGCGCCGGGCAGGACGTCATGGTCGTGGCCGGCGGGATCGGCCTGGCTCCGCTCCGGCCGGCGCTGCTCAGCCTGCTGGCGGCGCGCGCGGAGTTCCGCCGGATTACCGTGCTGATCGGGGCGAGGTCTCCGGATGAGCTTGTGTTCTCCGGCGAGCTGGCCGGCTGGCGGGACGCGGGCGCCGACGTACAGGTCACCGTCGACCGGGCGGCGGCGGGATGGACCGGCAACGTCGGCGTGGTGACGCAGCTCATCGACCGGGCGGAGATCGACCCGGCCGCTACCCTGGCGCTGCTCTGCGGCCCCGAGGTGATGATCAGGCTGGCCGCCCGGACGCTGGTCAGCCGCGGCGTCGCTGCGGACAGCATCCGCGTCTCGCTTGAGCGGAACATGCGGTGCGGCACCGCCGAGTGCGGCCACTGCCAGCTCGGCCCGCTGCTGCTGTGCCGGGACGGCCCGGTTGTCAGCTATCAGCGAGCAGCCCCGCTGCTCGCGGTACAGGAGCTGTGACATGACCCGCCGGAAACTCGCGGTGTGGAAGCTGGCGTCCTGCGACGGCTGCCAGCTCACCCTGCTTGACTGCCAGGATCAGCTGCTTGCCCTCGCCGTCGAGGTCGACATCGCGCATTTCACCGAGGCGTCAAGCGCCGACGAGGGCGGCCCGTACGACGTCTCGATAGTCGAGGGGTCGGTCACGACCGCCGATGACGCTGAGCGCATTCAGCGGATCCGGGACCAGTCGGGGACGCTGATCACCATCGGCGCCTGCGCCACCGCCGGCGGCGTCCAGGCGCTGCGCAACTTCGCCGACGTCGCCGAGTTCACCGCGGCCGTGTACGCCAGGCCGGAGTTCATCCAGACCCTGGCCACCTCCACGCCGGTCGCCGACCACGTGCTTGTCGACTTCGAGCTGCGCGGCTGCCCGATCGACAAGCGCCAGCTCGTCGAGCTGATCTCCGCGCTGCTGGCCGGCCGCAAGCCGCGCATCCCGGCGCACAGCGTGTGCTACGAGTGCAAGGAGCGCGGCAATACCTGTGTCATGGTCGCGCACGGGACGCCGTGCCTCGGCCCGGTGACCCAGGCCGGCTGCGGCGCGATCTGCCCGGCATTCGGCCGCGGCTGCTATGGCTGCTTCGGCCCGGTCGACGCGCCGAACACCGCATCGCTCATCCCGCAGCTCCGGCAGCTCGGCATGACATCCGACGGGGTGCAGCGGGTCTTCTCCACGTTCAACGTGGCGGCCGAGGGTTTCTCTCCGGCCTCCCGCGCCCGCGCGGCCGCCCTGGCCCGCCAGGATCTGCCGGATCCGGTGGTCAGGCCGCAGCAGTAGCCAGCACGCGGGCTCAGCGGCCGGCTGGCGGCGCCGCGGCCGGCGAGCGGCCTGGCCGCGCCGCGGCCGGGGGCGCGGCTGCGCTGGCGGGCTGCGCCGTCAGCTTGCCGACCACGGCGACCACGCCTTCCACGTCCGACGCCAGCCGCTCGGCAGTGCGGATAAGGTCCGTCGCTGGCGAGGACACCGTGCAGCGTGACGACGCCTTCCCTGACCTTCACCGTCACCCGGTCGGGCTCCGCCATCAGCACGCCGGTCAGCACGCCGTGCACCTCGGCCGCGATCTCCTCGTCTGGCCGGAGGAACACGCTGAGCAGGTCCCGGCGGCTGATGATCCCGATCAGCTTGCCGTCCGGGTCGACCACCGGCAGCCGCCTGATCCGGCGGCCGTTCATCAGCCGGGCGGCGGCGCCGAGTGGCGCGTCCGGGTGAATCGTGATCGCGGGCGTGGTCATCAGCTCGCCCGCGGTTCTGGCCTCCGCCTGGGCGCGCTCATGCCTGGTCCGCAGCGGCAGGCCGGTGCCGAGCCGCCGGAAGCTGCGCTCTTCCTTGCGGAGCACGTCGGCCTCGGACACGATGCCGACCACCCGGTGGCCCTTGGTCAGCACCGGCACCGCGTTCACCCGCTGCTCCTCCATCAGCCTGGCGACCTGCTTGTACGGGGTCGTCTTCTGGACGGCCACCACGTCGGCGGTCATCACGTCCCTGACGCGCCAGCGGCCGGTGCGGGCGGCCCGGGCGCGGGTAGCCGGGTGCCCGTGGCTGCCTTCCTGTTCGGCCAGGCCGGCCAGCCTCGGCTCGCGCTGCTGCGCCGCCTCGACGGACTCGAGCGCGCTGGCGACGTCAGCTGCGGTCGCCCCGCCTTTCACGGTCTGGTAATAAGTCGCTCCGAGGTGCCGGAGCATGGCATCGAAATGCTCTTCGCGGCGAGTCATGTTCACTCCCGGATACTCAGCATCGCAGTCGTCCGCGACGCTCCTTCCATTCGATCAGCCGCGGACCGGCACCGGCAGAGGCGAACGGCCCGACTTACCTCCCCAGGACGTAGGTACCCGGGGCGGGCTGCAGCGGCGGGAATTTCGCGCTGCCCAGCGAGCGCGGGCGCTGCTTCATGCCGCCGCTCCGGTCGGCGAGCCAGGCGGTGTAGTCGGTCCACCAGCTGCCCTGTACCGTCTCGGCCGCCGCGAGCCACTCCTGCGGATCGGGCGGGCATTCGGGCGCGAGCCGGTAGGTCGACTTCGGGTTCGACGGCGGGTTCACCATCGAGGCGACGTGCCCGCTGGTGGACAGCACGAACCGCGGGGTGCCGCCGAGCAGCTGGGTGTTGCAGTAGGCCGACGTCCAGGGAACGATATGGTCGGCGATGCCCGCCACGACGTAGCTGTCCACGTCGATCCTGGAGAGGTCGACGCGGGAACCGAGCATGCTGGCCCCGCCCGGCTTGGTCAGCGCATTGGCGAGGGCAATCTCGATGAAATTGCGGTGCAGCCCGGCAGGCATCCGCGTCGTGTCGGCGTTCCAGTACAGGATGTCGAACGCGGGCGGCGGCTTGCCCTGCAGGTAGTTGTTGACCCAGTAGTTCCAGATCAGGTCGTCCGGCCGGAGCCAGGCGAACACCTCAGCGAGCGTCCGCCCGTCCATGTAACCCTTGGTGCGGGAGGTGAGGACGGACGCGGCGGCGGTGCCCTCGTTCATCAGCGCGACCGCCTGGCCGGCCTTCGACTGGTCGAGCACGGTCACCGCCAGGCACAGGCTGGCGAGCTCGTCAAGCTGCCCGACCGAGTGCAGATGCGCGCTGACCATCGCCGAGGTGATGCCGCCGGCGCAGATCCCGCAGAGGTTGACCTTCGGGGCCTTGGTGATGCTGCGAACCGCGCTGAGGGCGTCCACGACGGCGCCGCCGTAGGTGTTCAGGTCCCAGCTGCTCTGCTGCTTGCCGGGATTGCGCCAGGACATCGTGAACACCTGGTAGCCCTGCCCGACAAAGAACTCGATCATGCTGCGGCCGGGCGCGAGATCGGTAATGTAATACTTGTTGATCATCGGGGGGACCATCAGGATCGGGAAGGTGTGCACGGTGGGCGTGGTCGGCTCGTACTGGATGAGCTCGAAGACCTCTGAGCGGAGCACCACGGCACCCTGCGACACCGCGAGATCCTTGCCTATCTCGAACGCATCGGGCGACACCATCGTCGGGATGTGCGGTGCCGAGGACATGTCCGAGACCAGCGCGCGGACCCCGCGGACGGCACTCATGCCGCCGCTGTCGATCAGCGCTTTCCAGGCGACCGGGCTGACCGCCGCGTAGTTGCTCGGCGCCGACGCGGCGACGAGGTTGGTCACGAGGAACTGCATCCGCTCGTTGTCCCGCCAGTCGAGATCGGCATCCGCCAGCAGCCCCTCGGCGGCCTGCCCGATCGCGAGGTATGCCTGAACGGTGCGCTTGAGCAGCGGGTTCCCGCTCCACGCAGGATCCGAGAACCTGCGATCACGGCGCGGCGCCTCAATCGCCGAGGTGCCGACCGCGATCTTCCCGAGTTCCCCGGCCAGCGTCCCGGCCCGGCTGGCCACGGCCCCTGGCCGGCGGGCCAGGCTCATCGCGTAGCGCACGACGCTGGAATCCGGCCGGAACCTGCGCAGCGTGCCCACGGCAGCGTCGGGCAGGAACAGGTCAAGCGCGCCGGCTGCATCAAGCTCGCCGGCCGCGTCGACGGAGCTTGGCGGTGCTGCCGCACCCGGCTGGCCGGCCGGCTTGGCCTTCTTGGCCGTCTTCGGCGGCTCTGCGTCGGCCGCATTCCGCGGCGCGTGATCTCGCTCGTTTACAGACATCGTGCTCTTCCCTTCACTTGCTACCCTTCGCGGAACTGGACACCGAATCCGCCGCGCGGGTAATGCCATTTCAAGGCGCCAGGGGCGGCGACGGCGAGACAGGTTCCGCATTCCAGGCAGGCGGCGTACTCCACGGAAATGGTCCCGTCAGGCTCCTCGGCATACACGTGGGCCGGGCAGCAGGCGACTATGGCCTTGCCGGTTCCGGTGGCCTTGGCGATCTCCTGGTTGATTTCGATGTGCGACTCTTGCTCGTCGAGGTTGAACCGGTTCTTCGCCAGCCGCTCGGGGACGGACAGTGGCTTCATAGCGCTCTCGCCCCCGCTATGCCGTCGCTGACCAGCTGCCGCTTTTTCACCGGCGAATGCTTGAGCGCCCCGCGGGCGACGCTCAGCAGATGCCGGCGAGGCTTGGTATCGAGGTTGAATGTGCCGTACAGGACGTTGGCCGCGAGCTCGCCGTAGTGCTTATACATGCGCTCGAGCTCGAGAAAGGCCGGTGCCTTCGCGTAGGTCTTCATGTCGTGCCCGGCATAGGAGGCAAAGAACTTCTCCCGGTACCCGGCCAGGCCTGCCTTGGAGGTGTCGCCCCGTTCCAGCGCGGAGCCGATGCCGTCGGCGGCGGCGACCGCCGAGGCGACCGCCAGGTCCATCCCGCGTACGGTCAGGCCGGTGTTCAGGGTGAGCCCGGCCGCGTCACCGACGACGACCATGCCATCCATGGCGATCTCGCCGATCATCTCCATGCCGCCCTCGGCGACCAGATGGCAGCCGTACTCGGCCAGCTCGCCGCCCTCGAGGTAGGGGGCAATGAATTGGTGCTCGAGGAAATGATCGAAGATGTCGGTGACGACCTTCTTCTTGGCGGTGAGGTCGTCAAGGCGCACGACTATGCCGACGGAAAGGGAGTCGGTGTTGGTGTAGATGAACCCGCCGCCGCCCACTCCCTCGGTGCAGTCACCGACGACGGCGACCGCCGCGCCCTCGTCGCCGGTCAGGTTGAATCGTGCCTCGATTGTTTCCCTGGGCAGCGAGACCACGGATTTCACCCCGACAGCGAGGTGGTTCAGCGGCTCCTGCGGGCGAAGCCCGGCCTCCTTGGCGATGAAAGAGTTCACCCCGTCGGCGGCCACGACCACGCGGGCGCGCAGTTCGTCGTCGCCGGCCTGGACCCCGACGACCTGCCGGCCGGCCGCGCCGTCCTCGGTGAGCACCCGGTCCACCCGTACCCCGGGCATGAAGACGACGCCGGCCTCCTCGCACTTGCCGGCCAGCCACGCGTCAAGCTTGGCGCGCAGCACCGTGACCGCGTTAACCGGGTCGACAAGGCGGGCGTCCTTGTAGTCGATGGCGACCGAGCTCCCGGGGTTGAGGAAGCTGATGTAGTTGCGCGTGATGCGACGCTCGACCGGAGCCTCGTCGAGGAACTCGGGAAAGACCTGCTGGATGCCGCGGGAGTACAGGACGCCGCCGGACAGGTTCTTCGCTCCGGCCGACTCGCCCCGCTCGATCAGCAGGACCGAGCGTTCCCGCACGGCAAGCTGGTAGGCGGTGATGCAGCCTGCGATGCCGGCGCCGACAACGATGACGTCGAAGTCGGGTTCAGCCGATTCTGGCATGTCGCACCGTCATTTCAGGGCGCCGGTGATAGCCGGCACGATCTTGTAGAGGTCGCCGACGAGGCCGTAGTCGGCCTCGGCGAATACCGGGGCATTCGGGTCCGAGTTGATCGCCACGATCGTCTCCGCCCCGTGCACGCCGACCATGTGCTGGAGCTGGCCGGAGATCCCGATGGCGAAGTAGACCTGCGGGGCGATGTGCAGGCCGGAACTCCCGATGTAGCGCTCCTTGCCCAGCCAGTTCAGGCCCTCGGCCACCGGCCGGGAGCACGCGATCTCGGCCCCGGCGGCCTCGGCCAGCGCCTCGATCATGGCGAGATCCTGCTGGGCCTTCAGGCCCCGGCCGATGCCGACCACCCGGGGAGCCGCACCGAGGTCCACCTGGTCGACCGCAGACGTCTTGGTCTCGATCACCGTCATGCCGAGCGGGACGGCGGCGAGTTCCTCGACGGGCGCAGTGCTGCCGCTGGCCGGCGGGACGGAGCCGCCATCGAGCATCAGCGCCACCGGGCCGGAGACGACGACGGTCTCCTCGGAGACAGCGCCGAAGACCGAGTTGACCACGACGACGTCGCTGCCGTCGGCGGAGACCGAGCGGGCCCCGGTCAGGACGGCCGCCCGCAGCCGGGCCGCGGCGGCACCAAGGAGCACCCGCTCGCCTGGCCGGCGGCCGCTGAGCACGACACCGGGGGATTCGGCCGCGACGGCGTCCGCAACCGTGGTGGCGCTGGCCTCCACCGGCGCGTCGCCTGACGCGCCACACCAGATGACCCGGTCCACGCCGCTCGCCGCCACCGTCTCGGCGACGGGCCGCGGTCCGGCGACGACCGCCGCGACCTCGCCGCCCAGCGAGCGCGCGACCGTGATCAGGTTGCCGATCGCCGGGTCATCCCCGACGACGATGCAAGTGCTCACGCTCACTGTCGAGTCCTCTCTCTCATGCTGTGGCTCTGGTCATAGCGCCCCGGCGCCGCGCAGCGCCGTGACAAGCTCGGCCGCGGCGGCAGCCGGGTCGGTAGCGTCGAGTATCTGGCCCTTGCGGGCCTTGCGGTCCGGGCGCGAGATGCTCCTGACCGTCACGGTCGCGTTGCCCGCTGGCACGTCCAGGGCGGAAACCTCCAGGTGCTCGACCGGCTTCTTGCCTGCCGCGAGCAGGTCCTTCATGCCAGGTACGCGGGGCAAAGCGGCATCGGCTGACGCGGCAAGGACGGCCGGGCCGGTGATCTGGAGTACCTGCACGCCGCCGGGCACCGCGCGCTCGACGCGCAGCGTGCCTGCCTGCCCGGACACCGCGGTGACCTCGGCGACAGCCGCCCAGCCGAGCAGGCCAGCCAGCACCGTCGGCACCATCTTCGCGGCCACGTCCACCGAGGAGTCGCCGGTGATGACCAGGTCCACGTCGCCGATCTGGCGTACCGCCGCGGCGAGCACCGCGGCCAGCTCGGACGTCCCGGCTCCCTGCAGGGTGTCGTCCTCGACCACTACCACCCGGTCAAGGCCGCGGGAGAGCGCCGCCTTGCAGGCGATCGGCGCGCCGGCGCCCTTCGCCCCGGCCGTCAGGCCGATCAGCTCGCTGTTCGTCGCTGCAGCGAGATCGCGGGCCAGTTCCATCGCCACCGGGTCGTAGTCGCTGATGCCGGGCTTGGCCCGGCTCCAGTCCACGCTGCCGTCAGCGCCCACCGACGCTTCCTGCGGATCCGAGGCCCACTTGTAGGCGACCACAATCCTCATCTCGATCCTCCCTGATCACGACTATCCCGGTACCCGACGGCGGCCCGGCCGCGCCCGGCCGCGCCCTGGCCGTACCCGGCCACGCCCTGGCCGTACCCGGCCACGCTCCGGCCACGCTCCGGCGGGCTACAGGCCCGCCTTCTTGACCACCGCCTGGCCATCGATTACCACCTCGCCGCGCTGATTCGACACCGTAGTCTTGAGCGTTATGATCTGTTTGTCGTCACGCTTATCCGTCACTGTCACCGTTGCCGTGACGGTATCGCCGATCTTGACCGGGGCCATGAACCTGAGTTCCTGCCCCAGGTAAATGGCATTCGGCCCGGGAAGCTGCATCCCCAGCACCGCCGAGATCAGCCCGGACACCAGCATGCCGTGCGCGATCCGCTCCTTGAACACCGACTGCCTGGCGTATTCGGCGTCGATGTGAATCGGGTTGAAGTCGCCGGTGAGGCCGGCGTACTGCACCACGTCACCCTCGGTGATCGTCTTGGCAAACGATGCGTCGGCACCGATCTTGATGTCTGCGTAGGCTAGCTCAGGCACAACTCGCGCTCCCTAATATGCGGCGTACTCGGTCTGCACCCCGATGGCCGGGTAATGGTCACTGGAAAGCATTCTTTGCGATCACCATACGTTGCACCTCGGAGGTTCCCTCATAGATTTCGGTGATCTTGGCGTCACGATATGCCCGCTCCACCGGATAAGCCTCGGTGAAGCCGTTTCCGCCGTGGATCTGGATCGCCTTGCCGGCTACCCGGGTGGCCGTCTCCGAGGCGAACAGCTTCGCCATCGCCGCCTCCATGGCATACGGGCGGCCGTTGTCCTTGCACCAGGCGGCGCGGTAGACCAGGAGCCGGGCGGCGTCGACCTCGGTGGCCATGTCGGCAATCATGAACTGGATGGCTTCCTGGCTCGCGATCGGCTTGCCGAACTGGATTCGCTCCTTGGCGTAGGAAATCGCCGCATCGAGCGCTCCCTGGGCTATGCCAAGCGCCTGCGCGCCGATTCCGATCCGGCCGCCGTCGAGCGTCTGCATGGCGATCTTGAATCCGTCGCCCTCCTTGCCGAGTAGCGCGCTCCTGGGAATCCGGCAGTTCTCGAAGTAAAGCGGCGGCGTGCTGGACGCGCGAATTCCCATCTTCCGCTCGCCCTCGCCAATCGAGAATCCCGGTGCGCTCCGCTCGACGATGAAGGCGCTGATCCCCCTGGTCCCCGTCGTCGTATCGGTTTTCGCCGTGACGATAAAGACATCGGCGTACCCGCCGTTGGTGATGAAGACCTTCGATCCGTTGAGCACGTACTCGTCACCGTCTAGTACCGCGGTGGCGGTGCCCGCGGCGGCATCCGTGCCGGCGCCGGGCTCGGTGAGCGCGAAGGCGGCCAGCCGCAGGCCGGCGGCCAGGTCACCCATGTACCGGTCCTTCTGCTCCTGGCTTCCGAACGCGAAGATCGGCCAGGTGCCGAGCGAGGTGTGACCGGACACGATGACTGACGTTGTCCCGCATACCCTGGCTAGCTCCTCGACCACGATCGCGTAGCTCGTATAGTCCGCGCCGGCGCCGCCTACCTCTTCGGGAAACGGCACGCCGAGCAGGCTCAGCGCGGCCATCTTCGGCAGCAGTTCCTCGGGGAAGCGGTGATCACGGTCGATCTCGGCCGCGATCGGCACCACGTCAGCCGCGGCGAACTCCCTTACCGAGTCCCGGATTAGCTGCTGCTCGTCGGTCAGGTCGAAATTCATGAAAAGGGCACCTCGCTAATGCTGGCCATTGGGTCCGGCTGAATACCTGGATATTTAGCTTTTATTTTTAGGCTTGCAGGCCCGATAATTCAGGTCTTAATTTAGAGCGATTTATGCCGTCCTGGTAGGGCCGAAGGTCCCAACCGGGAGGCACGTTTGGCCTGATCAGCCGGGTCAATTCCGGTGATCGCCGCGAGCCCCGGCTGGCCAGTTATATTGCCGGTGATCTTGGCGGCCGGATCCGTGCGCCCGGCGCGCCGCCATCACCGGGCCAGGGCGGGCGCGCTCCGGTACTGCCGTACCCCGAGCTGGTACTGCCGTACCCCGAGCCGGCCCGGCCGTACCCGCCAGCCCGGCCGTACCCGGCCGGCCCGGCCGTACCCGGCACGCGCCCGGCCGTACCCGGCACGCGCCCGGCCGTACCCGGCACGCGCCCGCGCTGCCGTACGCTGATGGGGATGACAGACCGGGCGCGTCTTCATGGCCATGCTGTCGCCAGCAAGGTGATGCCGGCCGAGAACGCCGCCGAGTTCATCGCGCCGGGCGACCACATCGGCATGAGCGGGTTCACCGGTTCCGGTCATCCGAAGGCAGTACCCGGCGCGCTGGTCGACCGGGTGACCGACGCGGCAGCGCGCGGTGACCGCTTCAGCGTCAGCGTCTGGACCGGCTCGTCGACCGCTCCCGAGCTGGACGGCGCGCTGGCGGCGGTCGACGGGATCGACCTGCGGATGCCCTATCAGTCCGACCCGGTGACCCGTGCCAAGATCAACGCAGGGCTGCTCGACTACGTGGACGTGCACCTTTCGCACGTCGCGCAGATGGTGACAGAAGGCTTCTTCGGCCATCTCGATGTCGCGCTTGTCGAGGTGGCCGGCGTCACCGCGGACGGGGCGCTGATCCCGTCCTCGTCGGTGGGCAACAACACGACCTGGATCGACATGGCCGACCGGGTCATCCTCGAGGTGAACTCCTGGCAGCCGATCGAGCTAGACGGCATGCACGACATCTATTACGGCACCGCGCTGCCGCCGCACCGCAAGCCGATCCCGATCCTGGGGCCAGCTGACCGGATCGGCGTGCCCTACATGCGCTGCCCGGCGGAGAAGATCATCGCCGTGGTCCCGACGCACCTCCCGGATTACAGCGCGCCGACCAGGCCGGCCGACGGCGATTCGGCAATGATCGCCGGTCACGTCCTTGACTTCCTCGCGCACGAGGTGCGGCGCGGGCGGCTGCCCGCCGCGCTGCCGCCGCTGCAGTCCGGCGTCGGCAACATCACCAACGCCGTGCTGGCCGGGCTCGACGGCGGCCCGTTCCCGCCGCTGACCGCCTACACCGAGGTGATCCAGGACGGCATGCTGCGGCTGCTGCGGTCCGGCGCGATGTCGGTCGCCTCGGCGACCGGCTTCTCCCTGAGCGAGGACGGCATCGCCGACCTGCACGCCAACTTCGCCGGCTACCGCGACCAGATCATCCTGCGCTCCCAGGAGATCAGCAACCACCCGGAGGTGATCAGGCGGCTCGGCTGCCTGGCGATGAACGGCCTGATCGAGGCCGACATCTACGGCAACGTGAACTCGACCCACATCATGGGGTCTTCCATGATGAACGGCATCGGCGGCTCCGGTGACTTCGCCCGCAACGCCTACGTCGCGATGTTCGTCACCCCGTCGACCGCCAAGGCCGGGGCGGTCTCGTGCATCGTGCCGATGGTCAGCCACGTCGACCACACCGAGCACGACGTGCACGTCATCGTCACCGAACGCGGCCTGGCCGACCTGCGCGGTCTGCCGCCGCGGCGGCGGGCCCAGCAGATCATCGACCAGTGCGCGCATCCTGACTACCGGCCGGCGCTGCAGGATTACCTCGACCGGGCCACCGCCACCGGGCCGGGCAAGCACACCCCGCACCTGCTCGACGAGGCGCTGTCGTGGCATGCGCGGTACCTGCGAACCGGCACGATGCGGCCCGCCTGACCCGCCGCGCCTGACCCGCCGCGGCAGCCCCGCCGCGGCAGCCCCGCCGCGGCAGCCCGTCGCGGCAGCCCGTCGCGGCAGCCCGTCGCGGCTGACCGCCGCGGCAGCCCCGCCGGGTCAGCCCGCCGCCAGGTCCCGGATGACAGCCGAGGTCAGTGCGCCGGCAGCGGCGGCGACTGGCGGCGAAAGGCCGGGTCCCTGGCCCAGGTCGGCAGCCTCAACGGCGTGAATGATCAGCCGGGCAGGCATCCGGTCCAGGGCACGCGCCAGCCCGATCGCCTCGCTCAGGCCGAGGCCGTGCGAGCTGACCGGCCGGCCAGCCGGGTCGTCGGAGCGGTCGATGACCATCCGGTGCAGCCTGCCCGGTACCGGCGGATCGGCCCGCACGGCGTCGACCACCACGGCGAGCGCCGCCCCGGTCCAGGCCTCGATCAGCCTGGCCGGATCGCCGTCGCTGAGCACCAGCCGCACGGAGCCTGCCGTGCGGCCAGGCAGCCGGCTGAGCACCTCGGGGCCGATGCCGTCATCGCGCCTGAACTCGTTGCCGACGCCGATGACCACGACCCGGCCGGCCGCTGCTGCGGTCATCTCCGGTCAAGCCGCAGGGTCAGGAAATGAGCGGCGCACGAGATGCACGGGTCGTAGTTGCGGATCGCCTGCTCGCAGTCGTGCGTCAGCCTCTCGTCGTCGAGGTCAAGCCTGGCCTGCACGAAATCGCGCAGGTCGGCCTGGATCGCGGCCTGGTTCTGCGACGTCGGCGGCACGATCCGCGCGCCGGTGATCATGCCGCCGGCGTCCAGCCGGTAGGCGTGATAGAGGACACCGCGGGGCGCCTCGGACACCCCGTGCCCGGTGCCGGCCTGCGGCACGGTCTCGGCGAATGGCCGGTCCGGCTGCTGGTACCCGTCGATCAGCCGGAGCGTTTCCTCGATCGCGCAGACGACCTCCACCGCGCGCACGACGATGCTCTGGAACGGGTTGCGGCAGGCCGGGCCGAGCCCGGCAGCGGCGGCTGCCTCGGCGGCCAGCGGCGGCAGCCACTGCGAGTTCAGCGTGTACCTGGCCAGCGGGCCGGTCATGAACGTGCCCGGCCGGCCGGCCAGGCTGGCATGCAGCGCGGTGGAATGCGGCACGTGCTCCTCGATCACGTGCTGCTCGAACTCGGCGGCGGCGAATCCGAGTCCGCCGCTGCTGACCACCGTCCCCCGCTCGATCGCGTACCGGCCTGGCTCGCGCAGCGCGACAAGCTCGTGATCGCAGCTGAAGTCAGGAAAGTCGAATCCGGCCGCCCAGGCCACGGTGTCGAGCGCCAGCTCGAGCGCCTCCCGCAGGTGCTCGGCGAGCGGCCCGAGCTCGCGCGCCGACGGCACCCGGTAGAAGCCGCCGACGCGCACGTTGACCGGGTGGATCGCCCGGCCGCCGAGCAGTTCCATGATCGCGTTCCCGGCCTGGCGGAGCGCGAAGCCGCGCTCGACGACGTCCCGGTGATCACGCGCCAGCTCCACGGCGCCCGGGTAGCCGAGGAAGTCCGGCGCGTGCAGCAGGTAGATGTGCAGCGCGTGGCTGGCGATCCACTCGCCGCAGTACAGCATCCGGCGCAGGTCGGCGAGCGGGCCGTCAAGTACCACCCCGCACGCGGCCTCGATCGCCTGGCAGGCGCTGGTCTGGTAGGCAACCGGGCAGATACCGCAGATCCGGGCGGTGATGTCGGGCGGCTCGGTGTAGGCCCGGCCGCGCAGGAACGCCTCGAAGAATCGCGGCGGCTCGTAGATATCCAGCCGCACCTCGACGACCTGGCCGTCGTCGACCCGGACGTACATCCCGCCGTCGCCCTCGACGCGGGCGAGCCCGGCGGTCTGCAGGGCCCGGTCCCCCCGGTGCGTCATGTCCATCTCCCGGTCCTGGCCTGCCGCGGATGCCGACGGCAAATTCCGCTGTTGTATAGCTTCCCAGATTCCGCGGGAGGCAGTTAAGGACGTCCGACTCATGCGACGATATCCAACGCCCCTTCCGGACGGCCGGGAAAGGCGCGAGACTTCACTAGGGACCCTGGCCGCCTCTAGGTGGCGGCCCCGTCAGAAGGAGGAGCCAAATGTCCGGAATTGTTGTCGGCATCGATGGCTCAGGTAACTCTCAGCGTGCGCTCGAGTGGGCAGTGAAAGAAGCGGCGGCGCTGCACGCAGGGCTCACCGTGCTTGCCGTGCACCAGGTCGCAGCCAACCACTGGACCGGAAACCCGCTTATCTACCCGGAAGACCTCCCCGAGCAGGAGAAGGCCAGGCAGGCGGCCGAGGAGGCAGTGAACAAGGCCGTCAGCCAGGCAGGCGGGGCCAAGCCCGCATCGGTGACGGTGCGCGCGGTCAGCGGCCTGGCGGCCAGGGAACTCGTTGAGGCGTCCAAGGACGCCGATCTGGTTGTCGTCGGGTCACGCGGGGCCGGCGGGTTCGCCAGCCTGCTGATGGGCTCGGTGAGCTCGCAGGTCGTGAACCACGCGTCCTGCCCTGTTGTCGTCGTCCGGAGTTAGCTGGTCAGTCCCCCGGGAGACCGGGGACACTATTGAGCCGAGGGCACCGGGTCCGCCGTGGCGGGCCCGGTGCCCTCGTTCAGCGTGGGCGGGCCAGGCTCAGCCCTCGCCGCGCAGGACCAGGCGCATCGCGTCCAGCACGGCCGGATCCTCGATGGTGGACGGCACCGATGCGTCGCCCCCGTCGGCGATCCCGCGCATGGTCTTCCGCAGGATCTTGCCTGACCGGGTCTTGGGCAGTCCGGCGACGATGTCGACTGACCGCAGTGCGGCTACGGCGCCGATCTGGTCGCGGACCAGCTGGACGAGTTCGGCGCTCAGCAGGTCCTGATCGGTATCGATGCCCGCTTTGAGCACCACGAACCCGCGCGGGATCTGGCCCTTGAGCGCGTCATGGACGCCGATGACTGCGCATTCGGCGACGGCGGGATGGCTGGCGAGTACCTCCTCCATCTCCCCGGTGGACAACCGGTGCCCGGCGACGTTGATGACATCGTCGGTGCGGCCCATGACGTAGACGTATCCGTCGCTGTCGCGGTACCCGCCATCTCCGGTGATGTAGGCGCCGGGGTACTGCACCAGGTAGGAATCGATGAACCGCTGGTCGTCACCCCACAAGGTGGTCAGGTTCCCCGGCGGCAGCGGCAGCCGCAGCACGATCTCCCCGGTGGCCCCAGCCGGGACGTCGTCGCCGGTGGCCGGGTCGATCACGTGCAGGTCGTAGCCGGGTACCGGCATGGTGGGCGAGCCCGGCTTGGTGGGCATGGGATCCAGCCCCATCAGGTCGGCCGCGATCGGCCAGCCGGTCTCGGTCTGCCACCAGTGGTCGATCACCGGGACGCCGAGCAGCTCGCCGGCCCACCGGTAGGTTTCCGGGTCGAGCCGCTCGCCGGCCAGGAACAGGTACCGGAAGCCGGACAGGTCGTACTTGCGGGCAAATTCGCCGGCCGGGTCCTCCTTCTTGATCGCACGGAACGCGGTGGGCGCGGTGAACATCGCCTTGACCCCGTACTCGGAGATCACCCGCCAGAACGCCCCCGGGTCCGGCGTGCCGACCGGCTTGCCCTCATAGAGCACCGAGGTGCAGCCGGCCAGCAGCGGAGCGTAGACGATGTAGGAATGCCCGACCACCCAGCCGATGTCGGAGGCGGCCCAGAACACCTCGCCGGGCTTGGTGTCGTAGATGTTATCCATGCTCCAGCGCAGCACGACCGCGTGGCCGCCGTTGTCACGGACGACGCCCTTGGGCTTCGCCGTGGTGCCAGAGGTGTACAGGATGTACAGCGGGTCGGTAGCCGCGACCGGAACGCAGTCGGCGGGCTCGGCTGCGGCCATCGCCTGCTCCCAGTCCAGGTCACGGCCGGCCACCAGGGTGGCGGCCGCCTGCGGGCGCTGCAGGATGACGCACCGGCCCGGCTTCCGTGCCGACAGCTCGATCGCCTTGTCCAGGATCGGCTTGTACGCAAGCACCCGGCTGGTCTCGATGCCGCAGGACGCCGACACGACGACCTTGGGTGCTGCATCGTCGATGCGGGCCGCCAGCTCAGGCGCGGCGAAGCCGCCGAAAACCACCGAGTGCACGGCGCCGATGCGGGCGCAGCCGAGCATGGCGAACACCGCCTCGGGGATCATCGGCATGTAGATGACGACCCGGTCGCCCTTGCTGACCCCGAGGCCGCTCAGCACGCCAGCGAACCGCGCGACCTGATCGAGCAGCTGCCGGTAGGTGTACGTACGGGAGGTGCCGGTCACCGGGCTGTCGTAGATCAGCGCGGCCTGGTCGCCGCGACCGTCGCGGACGTGCCTGTCCACCGCGTTGAAGCAGGTATTCAGCACGCCTCCGGTAAACCAGCGGTAGAACGGCGCGCCGGAGGCATCCAGGACCGTCGTCGGCTGCTCGTACCAGTCGATCGCCTTGGCCGCCTCACCCCAGAAGCCGTCCGGGTCAGCCAGGCTCCGGCTGAAGGTTTCGGTATATCCGCCCATAGCTCCGCGCTCCGATCACTTCCGGCATGTCCGTCTATAGGAGCCTCCCATGCCCGCGCCTGGAGGCTAGGGCCCAAAGACCCGGGGCTAGGGCCCAAAGGCCCGGGAGTAGGTGCCCAACGCCCGTACCTGGCCACGCCGCCCTGCCGGGATGCTGATTACAGCATCGGGCGCGCCGACTGTGCCCTCGAATAACCGGAGGAAATCTCATGACCGTCCGCGTCGGAATCAATGGTTTCGGGCGTATCGGGCGCACCTTCGTGCGCCGCGCCCTAGAGCGGGGCGACATCCAGGTCGTCGCGGTGAACGACATCACCGACGCGCGCACGCTCGCGCACCTGCTCGACTTCGACTCGACCTATGGCCGGATCCGGGGTGCGGTAACGCACACCGACGACTCGATCAGCGTGGACGGGACCCCGATCAAGGTCCTGTCCAGCCGGGATCCCGCCGCGATCGACTGGGGCGAGCTCGGCGCCGACATCGTGATCGAGTCCACCGGCCTGTTCCGCGGCCGCGACGATGCGGCCGTGCACCTCAAGGGCGGCGCGCGGAAGGTGCTGATGTCCGCTCCCGGCAAGGGCGTCGACCTGACGGTGGTGATCGGGGTCAACGACGCCGAGTACGACCCGCGGCGGCACGACGTGCTCTCTAACGCCTCCTGCACGACGAACTGCGTGGCGCCGATGGCGAAGGTGCTGAACGACACGTTCGGCCTGGTCCAGGGCCTGATGACGACCATTCACGCCTACACGGGCGACCAGATGCTGCTGGACGGGCCGCACAAGGACCTGCGGCGGGCCCGCAGCGCGGCGATCAGCATGGTGCCGACCACCACCGGCGCGGCCGCGGCCACCGGCCTGGTCATCCCCGAGCTGCTCGGCCGCCTGGACGGGTCAGCGATCCGGGTGCCGGTGCCGGACGGCTCGATCACCGACCTCACCGCGGTGCTCGGCCCGGACGTGACCGCGGCCGAGATCAACAGCGCGTTCGAGCAGGCGGCAGCAGGCCCGCTGGCCGGCATCGTGCACTACAGCACCGACCCGCTGGTGTCCCGTGACATCATCGGCGATCCCGCCTCGTGCGTCTTCGACTCCGGCCTGACCCAGGCCTCCGGCAGCCTGGCCAAGGTGTTCGGCTGGTACGACAACGAGTGGGGTTACGCCTGCAGGCTGACCGATCTGGCTGTGCTCGTCGGCGAGCGGCTCTGACCACCCTGCCAAGCGTTAATAATCCTGCTGGCCCAGCCCGTACGGCCGGCTACGAAGCACCTTTAGGGAGGTGCGGGAAGATGCAGCGGTCCCTGGCGGACGACGGCATTGTCCGGCGGCTCATCGGCGCGGCATCGGCGGCGCCCTCCATCCACAACACCCAGCCGTGGCGATTCCGCGCCAGCGGTGACGTCATCGAGGTGCACGGCGACCCGGACCGGATGCTCTGGGTCGCCGACCCCCGTGGCCGGGCCCTGCACCTGAGCTGCGGCGCGGCGCTGTTCAACCTCAGGCTGGCGATCCGGATGCTGGGCGCCAAGCCGCTGGTCTGGCCGCTGCCCGACCCGGACGGCGAGCCGACGCTGCTGGCGTCGGTGCAGCTGGCCGACGGACGGCCGGCCACGCCGCGGGAGCGCGAGATGTACGACGCGATCATGCTGCGGCACACCAGCCGGGCCCCGTTCTCCGGGCACCAGCTCCCCGAGGCGGTGCAGATCGGGCTTGAGCAGGAAGCTGGCTTCGAGTTCGCCTCGCTGCGCATGCTGTCGGCCGCCGACGCGGCCGTGGTGCTCGAGCTGGCCGCGGCGGCGGACCAGAAGCTGGCGGCCAACTACGAGCACCGGGTCGAGCTCGGGCAGTGGATCGGCACGTCCGGTGACGACGGCGTGCCGTCCAGCGCCCTGGGCAGCCGCCCGGACCGGGTGCCGGCACCAGTCCGCGACCTCGGCTACGCCGCGCCGGCGGTCGGCCGCCCGTCGGCGAGCTTCGAGCAGCGGCCGCAGCTCGCCGTGCTCTCCACCGCGCGGGACGAGCCGGCCGACTGGCTCCGGGCCGGGCAGGCACTGCAGCGGGTGCTGCTCGCGGCCACCAGGAACGGGGTCGCCACGTCGTTCCTCTACCAGCCGATCGAGCTGCGCGATATCGAGCGGCCGGACCGCGACTGGTGGCCATGGCCGGAATGCCCGCAGTCGATCATCCGCTTCGGCTACGGGCCGCCGGGCGTCGAGTCGCCGCGGCGGGAGGTTGCCGCGGTGGTCGACCAGCCGGTCGCGGCCGGCGATCAGGTCGGCGGCCGCTAGCGCCTGGTCAGCATCAGGCGTTCGGGACCATGGGCCCTGTCCGGTATGCGAGTGGAGGGCTTAGAGTGGCGCACGTGCGGTAGCTTCGGCGATGCTGTATGCCGGCGAATCCGCGCACGACCGGGCGCGGACGCGAACAAAGGTGCTAGCCGCAGATGAATCCTCCAGCCGGGCCGCCGCAGGGCGCGGCCCAGTATCAGCCGGACGACGCGGCCCAGCCGGACGAGGCGGCCCAGCCGCACGAGGCGGCCGGGCCGGCGAAGCCCGGCGAGATCGGCGTGTTCCTGCTCGATGATCACGAGATCGTCCGCCGCGGGGTCCGCGAGCTGCTTGAGGCCGAGCCGGACATAGTCGTCGTCGGCGAGGCCGGCACGGCGGCGTCGGCACTGGCCCGCATCCCGGCGCTGCGCCCCGACGTCGCGGTGCTCGACGTGCGGCTGCCGGACGGCAACGGGGTCAACGTGTGCCGTGACATCCGGTCCTCGATGCCCGAGGTCGCCTGCCTGATGCTCACCTCGTTCGGCGACGACGAGGCGCTCTTCGACGCGATCATGGCCGGCGCCGCCGGGTACGTGCTGAAGCAGATCCGCGGCACCGACCTGGTCGGCGCGGTCCGCTCGGTCGCGGCCGGCCAGTCGCTGCTCGACCCGCAGGCCGCCAGCATGGTGATGCGCCGGATGCGCGACACCGCGGCCCGCTCCGACCCGCTGTCCGGCCTGACCGGCCAGGAGCGGCGGATACTCGAGCTGATCGGCGAGGGCCTGACCAACCGGCAGATCGGCGAGCGGATGTTCCTCGCCGAGAAGACCGTCAAGAACTACGTGTCGGCGCTCTTCGCCAAGCTCGGGATGGAGCGCCGCACGCAGGCCGCCGCCTACGCGGCCAGGGTTTTTGAAGATCAAGACCATGGTAAACGGGAGCATCCCGCGAGCTGACCGCCGCAAGCCCGTCCGGCGCGGGGCCGGCGTCATGGCGGCCGCCGCCGGGCCAGGCTCAGCGCAGCGGGACCTGCCAGCGCAGCTTGGTGCCGCCGTCGGCAGCCGGCCCGACCTGCAGCGTCCCGCCCAGCTGCCTGGCCCGCTCGGCGAGGTTGGCCAGCCCGCTGCGGCGGGTGCTGACCTGCAGGCCGACGCCATCGTCGGTGACCACGACGGTCAGGTCGGGGTCCGCGGTGACGGTGATGTCGACCCGGCTGGCATCGGCGTGCCTGGCCGCGTTCGACAGCGCCTCCCGCAGCACATGCAGCGCCTGGTCGCCGATCTCGGCCGGCACGTGCTCGTCCAGGCCGCTGGCCAGGTTCAGCGAGGGCGCGAACCCGAGCGGCCCGGTCATCTCCGTGGCCACGTCCAGGATCTGCTCGCGGAAGTCGGGCTGCTTGACGTCGGTGCGTGTCTGCAGCGCGAAGATGGCGGACCTGATCTCGCCGATCGTGTCATCCAGGGCGTCCACGGCCCGGCTCACCCGGTCGGTCACCTCCGGCCGGGAGATCAGCGGCATCGCGCCCTGCAGCGACATCCCGGTCGCGTACAGCCGCTGGATGACCAGGTCGTGCAGGTCGCGTGCGATGCGCTCGCGGTCCTGCAGCATCGTTACCTGCTCCGCGTCACGGCGGGCATCCGCCAGCTCGAGCGTGACGCCCGCCTGGGCGGCGAACGAGCCGACCATCTCCGAGGCTGCGTGCGTCAGCGGCATCGCCCCCGGGCGGCGGCCGACGGTCAGCACGCCGCGGACGTTGCCGGGGCCGCCGAGCGGGAAAAGCACCGCGGGCCCGAGGTTCATCTGCTCCCTGGCCACGTCCGCGACCCGCTCGTCCTGGCTGAAGTCCTCTACTGTCACCGGCTCGCCGGTGGCAAGCACCTCGGCCGACAGCGACGCCTCGGGCAGCACCAGGCCTTGCGTCTTCGCCGCGTCCTCGCCGGCCGCGTGCCTGATGATCAGCTCCCGCCGCTCGCCCTCGGGCAGCGCGAGCACGGCCAGGTCAGCGCCGGACATCTCGAGCACCTGCTGCGTCACCAGGTCGAGCACGGCGGCCGGGTGCGCGCCGGACATCAGCCGCCTGGTCACCTCGGCGCTTGCCTGCAGCCACCGCTGCCGCCTGCGCGCATCCTCGTACAGCCGGGCGTTCTCGATCGCGACGCCGGCCGCGGCCGCCAGCGCGACGACGACCGCCTCGTCTTCCTCGTCGAACTGGCCGCCGTTCTCCTTCTCAGTGAGGTAGAGGTTCCCGTACACCTCGTCCCGGATCCGGACCGGCACGCCGAGGAACGACCGCATCGGCGGGTGCCCGTCCGGAAAGCCGTACGAGTTCGGGTGGTCGGCGATGTCCGTCATCCGCAGCGGCCGCGGGTTGGTGATCAGCTCACCGAGCAGGCCGCGCCCTTCCGGCCAGTGATGGATCGCGGCGATCTCGCTCTCGTCCAGGCCGACCGGGATGAACTCGGCCAGGCCGCCGGCGTCCCCGACGACGCCAAGCGCGCCGTAGCGCGCGTTCACCAGGCCGGCGGCTGCCTCGACGATCTGCCGTAGCACAACCTCAAGGTCAAGGTGGCTGCCGACCGACACAACCGCCTCGAGCAGCGCGTGCACCCGGTCCCGGGTGGTCAGCACGGTCTGCAGCCGGACCTGCAGCTCGGCAAGAAGATCGTCGAGGCGCAGGTGCGGCAACAGCGGGCGTGATCCTGGTGACTCCACCAGCGGCTCCCGCGGCTCAGTTTCCGAGGTCAGGTGATCTTAACCATATCGCGTGCCTGGTTCTCCGCCGCGCGGGCGGCTGGCCAGGTTCCGCGCCGCGACGGCAACCGCCGCGGGCCGATTGGCGGACAAATGGGGGCCAAAGGTCCCCCGGCACCGGGGGCGAGCGACCCTGCCGGCGACCGGCTTTGCCAAGAGATTATGTGAACAGTCAACAAAATAATCAGTGCCGGAATTAACGGGCGCCGGCCAGTTCAAGGAGGAATCTCCGATGCGCAGAAAGACTTTTGACGCGCTTACGGCCACGGTGGGCCTTGTCCTCGCGGTCATCCTGCTCGCCGCGGGCGGCCTGCTGATGTGGGGTCACTCGTTCGTGGACAGCCAGGTGCACAACCAGCTGGCTGCCCAGAAGATCGTGTTCCCGCCGAACGGGAGCCCGGCCATCAAGGCGCCGGAATTCGCCGCCATGCACCAGTACGCCGGGCAGCTCATGACCAACGGCGCGCAGGCCGAGGTCTACGCTGACCACTTCATCGCCAACCACCTCAAGGTGATCGGCGGCGGCCAGACCTACGCACAGCTGTCCGGCAAGGCGCTGACCCAGCCGAACAACGTGAAGCTGCAGGCCCAGGTCGAGACGATGTTCAAGGGCACGACGCTGCGCAGCATGCTGCTGAACGCCTACGCCTTCTGGAAGATGGGCGAGCTGGCGCTCTGGGGCGCGATCGTCTCCTTCATCGGAGCCGGCCTGCTGCTGATCCTGTCCGCACTCGGATACGCGCACCTGCGCCGGGCCTCGCCGGACGCCGAGGTGTTCCCGCACCTGACCGAGAAGGTCCCGGCCGGGACGGCCTGATCCGGGACGAAAGTCCCTTGAGCACAGGGCGGGCGGCCCTCCCCCGGGAGGGCCGCCCGCTGGCACGGTGGCAGGGTGTACCGCTTCGCAGGATCGCCCTTCGAGGACCACGCTGCGAAATTTGCGTCCGTGCAACGTCTTCTGTCGATCCCGCCGCCCCTTGCCTGCGGCGCCTAATGAGCTGACTGCCGATTAGGAGACCCAATGCATTCCTTGCCCCTGCATGCAGGGCCCCTTGCCGTCAACCTGAACGATCCGGGCAGAATCCTGCACTGGTCGTTCATCGACATCTCGCTGGCCAACCTGATCGTCATCGCGGTGATGGTGGTCATCTTCGGGCTGGCGCTGCTGATCAAGTTCCCGCATACCACCGCGCTGCCCGCCGAGGCGGACGCCGCCGGGGCTGACCTGGCGGATCCGGCGGTCGCTGCCGCGGCGGCCGCACCCGGTGACGAGGCCATGTGGACCGCGAAGGCACGCACCACCGCCGCCAGGGTGCTGCCGCCGAAGAAACTGCTGCCGGACCGGCAGCCCGCGTACGTGTCCTCGTGGATCTACGTGTTCGGCGTGGCCAGCCTGGCCGCGCTCGGCATAGTGATCGCTTCCGGCTTCGCGCTTGCCATCGGCGGCTCCGACTGGTGGCACACCAATGTGGTCGGGCACTTCTTCAACAGCCTGCACCTGTGGAGCGTCGAGCTCTTCATGGCCTTCCTCGTCATCCACCTGTGGGGCAAGTTCTGGATGGCAGCCTGGCGCGGGCACCGGGCGATGACCTGGATTACCGGCGTGGTTGCCTTCATGGCCGCGGTCGTGACGGCCTTCACCGGCTATCTGTCGCAGCAGAACTTCGACTCGCAGTGGATCGCCAGCAACGGCAAGGACGCGTTCAACGCGGTCGGCATCGGCGCCTTCTGGAACGCGATGAACTTCGGCCAGATGTTCATGTGGCACATCGTGCTGATGCCGGTCGTGCTTGTCGCGATCATCGGCGCGCACATCCTGCTCGTCCGGGTGCGCGGCGTCGCCCACCCGCTGCCGGTGAAGCCCGCGCGGGGCAGGGCGGCCCGCAAGGCCGCCGCGGCCGCGGACGCCGCGCCGTGGCGCGGGCCGAACCGCCGCTACGACATTCTCAAGGAAGGCACGATCGCGACGCTCGTCGTCGGGGTCATCGTGGTGGCGATGTCCGCCCTGCTGTCCTCGCCGGACGTGCCGCCGATCACCGTGCAGACCTGGGGGAAAGTCGCGCCCGTCGACCTCGTCTATACGGCAGCAACCGAGCTGAACGGAACCGCGGGCTCGGCCAGCTACGGGCCGCCGTACAACAACGGGACCGGGTCCGTCCAGCAGGTCGGCCCGGTCAACTGGCAGAAGCTGGCCGGGATCAAGCAGCCGGTCAACGCGCGCGCAGGACTTCGTGCTCGGCCCGCTGTCCGCCCTGGCCAAGACGACTCCCGCCCTGGCGACGGCGCTCGCCGCGTACAACGCCGCATCGCCGGCCCAGCAGCAGAAGTGGGCGACCGCTTACGCCAACGCGACGGCCCCGGGCGCCAAGCGGGTGCCGTTCAACAACGGAAGGCTGAGCCTCGCGTCGGCCGGGCCGGTGCCGGTGATGATGGCTTCCGAGCTGGCCATGGCACGGAGCGGCTCACTCGACTCTGACCTGCTGGCGCAGCGGCAGTTCTACGGCACCGACTTCACCAAGCCGCTGCTGTTCATCGCGGACGGCGGCTACTACGTGACCCAGGCGACGAACATGCACCTCACCGGTGACCAGTGGGGCGTCATGAACGAGACCGGGAGCTACCCGGGCCAGCCGTGGCTGTGGCTGTTCCAGATGTGGTACCACGTGTCGCCGTTCCAGAGTTCCGCCAGCGTGGACATCTGGGCGGTCTACCTGACCGGCATCTGCACGATCCTGCTGCTGCTCATCCCGTTCATCCCCGGCCTGCGGGACATCCCGCGGCTGATCCCGATACACCGCCTGGTCTGGCGCTCCTGGAACCGCTCGGCCGCCGGCCCGGCCAGCCAGCCGCCCAAGCCGGAGCCGGCCGGCCACGCGAAGAAGTAACCAGCAGGGCAGCCAGATGCCCGCGGCGCCCGGCTCGAGCCGGGCGCCGCGGCATCTGCCGGGCAGCTTGATTCAGCGGACCACGAGCACGGGGCGGTCGGCCAGGTGGATCACCTTGTGCGCGGTGCTGCCGAGCATCGAGCCCGGACAGGTCGCCGCGTCCCCTCGATCCCATCACGATGACATCAGCATCGTGTTCCTTAGCGTCATCGACGATCTCGCGGGCTGCATGGCCGAAGATCGTGTTCCGCACCACGCCGTGCGCCGTGATCCCGGCCTTGGTCAGTTCATCGACGGCGGCCTCGACCGCGGCCTGGGCATCGTCGGCCGACTCACTCGCAACCAGCCCGGCCCTGGGCATGACCTCGCGCTCGCGCAGGTGCAGCACCCAGACCTCGCCGTGCGACAGGGTCGCCAGGTCACGGGCCGCGCCGAGCACGCGCTCGGTGATCTCTGAGTGGTCCACGGCCACTAGTAGGCTCTGGTACATCGGCCCTTCCCCTTCCGCACCAATCACTCCGATTCCATCACTAATCCCATGATCGCGCACTCCGCAGCGGGCCGGGCAGGGCCCAAAGTCCCGCCGCATATCCGGAGGTCATCGCTGTGCCGGAGCCTCCGCGGGGGCGGCCTGGCGGGCGCGGGCAGGGCCTAAGGTCCCGGGCGGCAAGGCCGTCCGCCACGTGACACCGCGAGGCGAACGAGCCAGGCTTGGCCGTGACGGCGGGACGGCGGCCACGGAGAGGGAGCGGACATGAGCGGCACGACCACCGCCGGCACTGGCCGGCCACCAGCTTCACCCGCGGCATGCCGGCCGACTATGTCGCGGCCCTGTCCGGGGCAGCCAAGCACGTCAAGCTGCCGGCCAGGCACCGGCTGTTCGAAGAGGGCGGCACCGCCGACCGGTTCTGGCTCATCCAGGCCGGGCAGGTCGCGCTGGACATGCAGGTTCCCGGCCGCGGCCTGGTCGTCATCGAGGCGCTCGGCATGGGCGACGTCGTCGGCTGGTCCTGGCTGTACCCGCCGTACCAGTGGCGGCTCGGCGCCATCGCGCTGCGGCCCACCCAGGCCTTCGAGGTCGACGGCCCCGCGGTCCGCGAGATGTGCGCGGCCGACGCCGGCTTCGGCTACGAGCTGACCGCACCGGTTCCTGCTCGTCGTGGTGAACCGGCTGCAGGCGACCAGGACCCGGCTGATGGACCTCAGCGCCCGATCCCCCGACTGGCCCTAACCACTCCCCCCGCTCCCCGCCCGCTCCTTCGCGCGCCCCGCAACCCGATGGATGTGACGTTCATGGGTTTGGGTGCCGATGGACGTCACATTCATCGGGTTGGGAAACGGCACGGGGCGGCTAGCGGGCGATGATCGTCCCTGCCTTGCGGTGCGAGCAGCGCCTCGGCGTCGTCCAGCCGCCCGATGGCCGCCATCCCGCCGGTGGACTCGACGAAACGGCAGGCGGCATCCACCTTCGGGCCCATCGAGCCGGGCGGGAACGGCCGCGCCCGCAGCTCGCCGGGCGTCGCGTGCTGGATCGGCCGGGCTTGTGCCGTTCCAAAATTCTCTTGCACGGACTCGACGTCGGTGAGCAGCAGCAGCGCCTCGGCGTGCACCGAGCGGGCAAGCAGCGCCGCGGTCAGGTCCTTGTCGACGACGGCCTCGACGCCGTGGCATGGCCCCGTCCGCATCCTGGGTAACGGGCACGCCGCCGCCGCCCGCGCAGACCACGATCGCGCCAGCCGACAGCAGCTCGCTGATCAGCGGCAGGTCGAGCAGCCGGACCGGCTCGGGCGACGGCACCACCCGGCGCCAGGCGGTGCCGTCCCGGCGGATCTGCCAGCCGTAGTCCGCGGCCAGCTGCCGGGCCCTGGCCTCGTCGTAGACCGGGCCGACGAACTTGGCCGGATCGGCGAACGCCGGGTCGTCGGCGCTGACCAGGGTCCGGCAGACCAGGCAGCCGGCCAGCCGGCCGGGCAGCGCGTTCTGCAGCGCCTGCACCAGCCAGTAGCCGATCATTCCCTGGGTCTGCGCGCCGAGCACGTCGAACGGGTAGGGCCGGGACAGCGCCGGGTCCCTGGCGCTCTCCATCGCCAGCAGCCCGACCTGCGGGCCGTTGCCGTGCGTGATGATCAGCTCGTGGTCGCGGGCCAGCGGCGCGAGCGCCGCCACCGCGCTCTCGACGTGCGCCTGCTGGATGCCGGAGTCGGGCCGCTCGCCGCGTTCCAGCAGCGCGTTGCCGCCCAGCGCGGCGACGATCCTCATCCAGGCTCCCCGATCGTCGCCACCATCAGCGCCTTGATGGTGTGCAGCCGGTTCTCGGCCTGGTCGAAGACGACGCTGGCCGGCGACTCGAACACCTCCTCGGTCACCTCCAGCCCGGCCAGCCCGCGGCTGCCCAGGATCCGCTGCCCGATCTCGGTGTCAGCGTTGTGCAGGGCGGGCAGGCAGTGCAGGAACTTGGCGCCCGGCTTCCCGGTGGCCGCCATCATCGCCGCGTTGACCTGGTAGGGCAGCAGCAGGTCGATCCGCTTGTCCCAGTTCTCCTCCGGCTCGCCCATCGACAGCCAGACGTCGGTGTAGAGGAAGTCGGCGCCCGCCACGGCCTCGGCCGGTGTCGGCGGTCACGGTCAGCCTGGCGCCCGACGTCGCGGCGAGCGCCGCTGGCGATGTCCTGCACCGCGGCGTCGGGCCAGAGCACGTCGGGCGCGCAGATCCGCACGTCCAGGCCGAGCAGCGCGCCGGTCACCAGCAGCGAGTTCGCCGTGTTGTTCCGGCCGTCGCCCAGGTAGCAGTAGGACACGTCGGCCAGCGGCTTGCCCGCGTGCTCCTGCATGGTCAGGATGTCGGCCAGCATCTGGGTCGGGTGCCACTGATCGGTGAGCCCGTTCCACACCGGCACCCCGGCATACGCGCCGAGGATCTCGGCCGACTCCTGGGCGAACCCGCGGAACTCGATGCCGTCGAACATCCGGCCGAGCACCCGGGCAGCGTCCTTGACCGACTCCTTGTGCCCGAGGTGGGAATCCTCCGGCCCGAGGTAGGTGACATGCCCGCCCTCGTCGTGCGCCGCCACCTCGAAGGCCGACCTGGTCCGCGTCGACGCCTTCTCGAAGATCAGCGCGATGTTGCGGCCGGCCAGCCGGGCGGACCGGCTGGCCGCCGCGCTTTTCCTTGCGCAGCCGCCCGGCCAGGTCGACCAGGTAGCTGAACTCCGCCTGGGTGAGGTCGGTCTCCTTGAGCAGGTTCCGTCCGTGCAGGTCCATTACGTGCTCCTAGGCGGGATCGCGCTCGATCGGACAGGTCATGCAGCGCGGGCCGCCGCGGCCCCGGCCGAGCTCGCTGCCAGCGATCGTCACGACCTCGATGCCGTGCTTGCGCAGCATGGTGTTGGTCGGGACATTGCGCTCATAGCCCATCACGACGCCTGGCGCCACGGCGAGATAGTTAGTGCCGTCGTCCCACTGCTCACGCTCGGCGGCCCTGATGTCCTCGTCGGTGGACATGATGGTGACCTTATCCACCGCCAGCGCGGTGGCGAGGGCGTCCCACAGGCTGAGGTTGCGGCTGATGCTGATTTCGCCGTCGTCCCCCGGGGTCATCGTCCACGACCGCAGATGCCGGTCGAGGTAGGGATAGAGGACGAAGGTAGCGCGATCGATCATGGTCAGCACCGTGTCGAGGTGCATCATCGCGCGGGAGGACGGCAGCTCGACGGCGATCACGGTCGCCGCCTGGCCGCTGCCGAACAGGGCCCTGGCGAGGATTTCCGCCGCCATCGGCGATGTCCGCTCCCCCATGCCGACCAGCACCGCCCCGTTCCCGAGCACGTGCACGTCACCGCCCTCGATCGTGGCAGGCAGGTGACTGGCGTCGTCGTCTCCGTAATAGGTCACGAAGTCAGCCGCGGCGAACATCGGGTGGTAACGGTAGATGGCCCGGCTGTGCAGCGTCTCGCGCTGCCTGGCCGGCTTGGCCATCGGGTTGACCGAGACGCCGGCGTAGATCCAGCAGGAGTTGTCCCGCTGGAAGAGGTGGTTGGGCAGCGGCGGCAGGACGAAGTCGTCCGCGTGCAGCGTGTCCCACCGCAGGCTACGGGCCCGCTGCGGATGCAGGTCGGCCTTGACGACGCCGCCCACGAGGAACTCCGCCAGGCTGGGCCCGTCCATGTCATCGAACAGCTTGCGCACCGGGGTCACCAGCGCCGGGCCGAGCAACTCCGGTGTGCAGACCCGGTCGAGCACGAAGGCCCGGCCCGCCGGGATGCCGAGCGTCTCGGCGAGCAGCTGCCCGAAGTAGTGCACCCGGACGCCCTTCTCGCGCAGTGCCTCGGCGAACGCGTCGTGCTCTTCCTTCGCCTTCTTGGCCCACATCACGTCATCGAACAGCAGCGCGCCGACGTTCTGCGGGGTGAGCCGGGACAGCTCCAGGCCTGGCCGGTGAATGATGACCTGCCGGAGCTGTCCCACCTCTGACTGCACGTTGAGCCTCATGCCAGCGCTCCGTGGCGGCTGCGTTCGCGGTCGGCGGCATCGCGCGCTGCTTCGGTGCCGTTGCCGTTGCCAGCTGTTCCGCTGCCCGCAGCCGGGGCGAGCGTGCCGTCAGCCTTGGCGATCGTTCCGCCAGGCTTGGCGAGCGTGCTGCCAGCCTTGGCGATCGCGTACGGGCTGTCGGCCGGGTAGTCGATCGGGATCACCGGCGACTCGCCGTACTCGCCCCGCTGCGCCTTCATCCAGATGTACACCGGCACGCCGAGGAAGAAGACGAAGATCCCGAAGTACACGGCCTGGTAGCCGGTCCCGGCCAGCGCCCAGAACGTGAACACCAGCGCGAGGACGCTCACCACGAGTCCCTGGAGGTGCGGCCAGCTGACTGCCCGGCCCTTCACGAGCAGCCAGTACAGGTGCGCGGCCGCCGAGTAGAGGTAGGGGATCACCGCGGTAAGCACGCTGAGCAGCACCACGTCGGTGAACACCTTCTGGAAGTGCCAGTAGCTGAAGACCATCAGCACCGAGGCGAGCACGGTCGACGCGAGGATGCCGAACACCGGGATCTCCCGCTGGCTGAGCTTGGCGAACTGCCGTGGGAACAGCCGGTCGCGTGCCGCGGCCATCGGCATCTCCGCGCAGATCAGGGTCCAGCCGTTCAGGCAGCCGATGCCGGAGATGATCGCCACGACGCCATCACCTTGCCGGCCCAGGGCCGCCGAACATCGCGTTCGACCGCGTCGGAGAACGGCGCCGTCGAGGTGAGCAGGGTGTTGTGCGCGACCGTCCCGAACACGGTCACGTGCCGAGGATGTACACGAACGCGCAGCCGAGCGTTCCGAGCATCGTTGCCCGGGACACGTTGCGCTTCGGGTTGCGGACCCGCCCGGCAACCACCGAGGCCGACCTCGAGGCCGAGGTAGCTGAACAGGCGATGGCCGCCGCCGCGGAGATCGACGCCGATCGAGCGACAGGCCGCTCGGGTTGAACGCACCGAAGTTGTGCGCGTGGATGAAGAACAGGCCCGATCGTCGCCATGAACAGCAGCGGCACGAACTTCAAGATCGCCGTGACGTTCTGGAATCCGCCCAGGTTGCGTCACGCCGGAGATGTTGATCGAGCGCCGGGATCCACAGGCCGACCAGCGCGATCGCCACCGCGCCCCACTTATTGCCGCCCTTGTTGATGAACACCTCGACGTAGCCCACCCAGGCCACGACGATGGCGGCGTTGCCGATCCAGGCGGTCAGCCAGTACGACCACGACGTGATGAAGCCGCCGAAGTCGCCGAACGCGTCCCGCGCGTACAGGTACGGGCCGCCCGAGCCCGGCACCCGCTTGTTCAGCCAGCCGAACACCTCGCCAGCGCCAGCGCGCCGACCGTCACCAGCCCGAAGGCCACCAGGCTCGACGGCCCGTACGGGGCCAGCGCGGTGGGAAGGGCGAAGACGCCGGTCCCGATGATCGATCCGACCACCAGCGCGGTGGCCGTCGGCAGCCCGAACCGGTTGACGAATTGCTGGCCTTTTGCCGTCCCTGCCCCCTCGGGCGAGGCGGGCGGCCGGCCTTGCACCGTCTGCATCTCAGACATCGATGCCTCCAGAATCCTCCCCGGAATCCGGGGACTCCGGAGATCTAAGACCAGGCACCGCGACTGGACAGCAGCCGCAGAAGCCCTTCAACACCACAAGCGTCACATTCGGGACAAGCCACTGGTCAGGGCCGAAGGTCCCGCCGGACGGGAACGAAGGTAACCAGTGCTCGCTGACGTGGCCGTTACCTGGCCCGCGGCCGAATGCGGCGGCGGCAACAGCCGGATGCCGCGGGCAATCGCGGGACATTTGGCGGTTCCTAATAGGGGACTTTGGCCCTATCGAGCCCGCCGGCCGCGTGCGAGGCTGCCGGTATGTCAGCCAACAGCCAGCACGCCGACTCCGCCGGAACCACGACCATGCGGCGACCTGCGCACCTCGACGCAGCAGGCAGCCTGCCCACCAGGCCCGAGCAGGCCTGCTGCTGTTCGGCCAAGCCGATGATGGTTGTCATGATGCCGCCTGGCGGCGGTCGGCCAGACTCGGTTGACCTGTGGCTCTGCGGTCACCATTACCGCAAGAGCCAGAAAGCGCTGCGGGCAGCCGGAGCAGCGGTCGCCGCCGCGCCGGACGCCAGCATCTAACGACACAGCGCACTCGCGGCGGGCCGGGAGCCCGGACCCAGACCGGGACGATCCGCCCGGCTGGTCAGGACCTTTGGTACTAGGCGATCAAGGTCGCAGGCCTGATGCTGAAGCCGGAGACAAGCTTCCCGGCTGGCTTAGCGCGGGCTCTCAGGCTGGCGCCGGCCCGGGGCAGGCGCACCCCGAGGAGGAGTTATGAAGAAGACGATCCTGCTGGCCGTCGACACGAGCAGTCACGTGTCGGCCGCCGCCGAGATGACGCGCGACCTATGCATGGACAGCGGTGACAACGTCATCGTGCTGCACGTCCATGAATTCGCCACCGGCCGCTGGGGCCGGATGCAGGTTGACTGCCACGACGGCGCAGGCGAGCGCGTGGTCGGCGAGATCGTGGCCACCATGAAGGCTGCCGGGATTGCCGCCGACGGCGAGATCCGCGAGGCCCAGTTCGGGCATATCGCCAGCAACATCCTAGACGCCGCCGAGGAGCACGACGCCCGGATCACCGTGCTCGGCTCGAGCGGGCGCACGGACATGCCGCATCTGCCGTTCGGCAGCGTGTCGCACCGGCTGATGCACTCGGCCACCAGGCCAGTCCTGATCGTGCCCAGGCAGTCCGCCGTCACCCAGACCTGGCACGCGGCCACGGCCGAGCCCGCCGCTGCCGCCGAGCCCGCCGCCGGCTGATCCAGGCTACCGCGCCGGCTGGCGCCGAGGCGGCTGGCCGCCCAGGCCGCTAGCCGCTCAGCGGCACGACCGCCACCGGGCAGTGCGCGTGGTGCAGCACGGCGTGCGTCACCGCCCCGGAGCCGCCGGAGCCGCGGGCGAGGCGGCGCCCGAGGACCACGAGGTCCGCGCGGGCCGACGCGCCGGCCAGCGCCCGGCCGGCCGGGCCATGCGCGACGTCAGGGACGACCGGCACGTCCGGGTACTCCGCCTGCCAGCGAGCCAGCTCGCCCGACAGCCAGCTGGCCACATCCGCGGTCACCGCGCCGGGGTCGCCTGGCCAGGCCCGGTTCTGGCCGCTCCGGGCCGGCCTGATGCCGGGCAGGTACCAGTGCCAGGAGTGCAGCACCTGCAGGGTCGCCGCCCGCAGCCTCGCCTCCGCGAAGGCGAACGCGAGCGCCGACGGCCGGTCGAAATCGTGCACGCCGGCCACCACCCTGCGGTGCGCGGCCATCGTCTCCTCGCGCGCGATGACGACGGGGCACGGCGGGTGGTCGGCCAGGTACCTGCTGACCGAGCCGACGACCATCGCGCCGAGACCGCCGGCGCCGCGCGAGCCGACGACGAGCATCGAGGCTTCCGGCAGGCGCTCGGCCAGCGCCTGGGCGGGCGGCCCGGACAGCAGCTCGGTGTGCACGGCCAGGCCAGGCTCCACCTCGGCGGCCCGCTCGGCTGCTAGCGTCAGGGCGCGGGCGTAGGAATCGCGGACCGTCTTCGCGACGGCTTCCGGGCTGCCGAGCATGCCGCGCTGCCAGGCCATCCGCGGCGGCAGCGCGGGGACGGACACGATCTGCAGCGGGCTGCCGCGCAGCACGGCCTCGCGCGCGGCCCACTCGACGGCGCGCAGCGACGCCTCCGAGCCGTCGGTTGCCGCGACGACGGGGATGCCTGTCATGTCCCGTGCTCCTTACTGCGCTGCCGCCGGAACGCTATCAGCCGGCCACCCGCCGGGCCGCAGCCGTCCGCCGCTACCGTCGGCACGGCAGCCGCGCGGGCCACAGCGCCTTCCGGCCGGGCAAGCCGGGCCCTTCGGCCCTGTCCCGGCCCGCCGGCGGGGGCTGCAATAGGCGGGACGGGTTTCCGCACGCGCATCCTCAGGAGGGTATTGCCGATGACCGCTCCCCATCCGCACACTGCGGCCGACCTTGCGCTCGCCCCTGTCCTGATCGGTATCGAGCAGAACCTCGTGCGGGTGCGGGACAGCGCAGACCTTGAGTACACGCTCGCCCTGGACCTGAATGATGCCGACAGCTGGTACCCGGGCCCCGCCGACCGGGCCAGCCGCGTGCGGCTGTGTGCCATCCGCGACGTCGAACTGCATGGCTGGACCGTCACGCCGACGCCAGACCTGCAGGGGCTGGCGGTATCACACGGCGAGTACACGGTGTCGGTCATGCTCGGCAGGCAGCTTGCCGGCTACGTGGAGCATGGCCTGGCCGGCCCGCCTGCTAGTCCGTAACCTGGCTATTCGCCCGGGGGGCACTGACATCGGGCGTCTCGGCATCGGCGAGCGGCCTGGCGGGCAGCGCGGCCAGGGCGAGGACGCAGCCGGCGATGGCCACCGCAGCACCGGTCCGGAGACCGAGATCCGCCCCGCTGACGAACGCGACCCTGGCCAGCCGGGCGAGCACCAGCCCGGCTGCGCCGCCCGCGTGCGCTGCTACTCCCAGCGCCCCGCCGACCGACCCGAGCACGGTGGCATGCACGGCAGCCGGCAGGTGCACCGGCGCCAGCGCGGCGGTCATCAGGTCCTGATACCTGGTGGACACCAGGCTGCCGATGACCGCAACCCCGAGCGCGCCGCCGACCTGCATCAACGCGCCATTGGTGGCCGATCCCACGCCGGTGTCACCGCGTGGCAGTGACCCCATGACCGATCCGGTGGCCGCCGGAATGGCCAGGCCCGCGCCGAACCCCAGCAGGATCATGCCAGGCACGATGGCCAGGTAGCCGGACGCAACGGAGATACCCGATACCTGCCAGAGGCCAGCGGCGACGCTCAGCAGCCCGGCCGCGACGGTCAGCTTCGTCCCGGCCACGCGGACGCCGATCGCCGAAAGCGGGGCGATCACGGCGACCGCCCCGGCCGCCGGGAGGACGCGGAGCCCGGCCTGCAGCGGCGTATAGCCCAGGTCGAACTGCAGGAACTGGGTCATGATGAACAGCGCCCCGAATAGCCCGAACATGACCATGCCGACCGAGGCGATCGCGGCCGTGAACCTGCTGTTCGCGAAGAACTCGAGCCGCAGCATCGGGTGCGAGGTGACGCGCTCCCAGGCCGCGAACGCGGCGAGGACGGCAAGCCCGCCGATGCAGGTGCCGAGTACCACGGGCGACGACCAGCCGCGCAGCGGCGCCTCGATGATCGACCAGAGCAGCAGGCCGAGCCCGGCGATCGACAATACGGCGCCGGCCAGGTCCGGCCGGCGTGCGTCCGGGTTACTCGAATCCGGCACGAGCGGAATCGCGAACGCCACCCCGGCGGCCGCGATCGGCACGTTGATCAGGAATACCGAGCCCCACCAGAAGTGCGTGAGCAGCAGCCCGCCGACGATCGGGCCGAGCGCGATGCCCAACCCGCTGGTCCCGGCCCACAGTCCGATCGCGCGCTGCCGCTCGCCGCCGTCACGGAACATGTCGGTGATGATCGACAGCGTCGACGGCATCATCAGCGCGGCGCCGATGCCCATGCTGGCCCTGGCCGCGATCAGCAGGCTCACCGAGCCGGAGAAAGCCGCCCAGGCCGAGCCCCCGGCGAAGGTGGCAAGGCCGGCCAGGAAGGTCCGCTTGCGCCCGACCCGGTCAGCCAGGCTGCCTGCGACAAGCAGCAGGCCGGCGAAGACCATGGCGTACGCGTCGATGATCCATTGCAACTGGCTGGAGGTGGCGTGCAGGTCGCGTACCAGGGTCGGCAGCGCGACGTTGAGTACCGTGTTGTCCAGGTTCACCATCAGCAGCGAAACGCACAGGACGGCCAGCGCCACCCAGCGCCGCGATGGTGACGAGCCATGGCCGGCCCTGGGTGCGGGCGCGGTGCGCGTTCCGGCGGCCATGGTCCCAGTCGACTGCGGCCCGGCGCGGCCGGCCATGGCCGAAGGTCCCGCGCGGATGCCCGGAAGTCCCGGTGCCCGCCGGCCGGGATACCCGGCGCGTCCGCCGGGCGCAGCCCCGGCGGGCGCTGCTGTTCACCTCGCAGATTGTGCACGTTTACGGGTATGTAATCTGAATGATCCCTGGGGTTAACGTGCTGCGCGGCTACCAGCGATCCTGGCTGCGCGCCGACCTGGTGGCTGGCCTGACCGTGGCGGCCTACCTGGTTCCCCAGGTCATGGCCTACGCGACCGTCGCCGGCCTGCCCCGGTGGCCGGCCTGTGGGCGGCGCTGCCCGCGCTCCTGGTCTACGCCGCGCTCGGCTCGTCGCGGTCCCTGTCAATGGGCCCGGAGGCGACGACCGCGCTGATGACGGCGATCGCCATCGGGCCGATTGCGGCTGGCGAGCCTGCGCGCTACGCGGCGCTCGCGACCTCGCTCGCGCTGCTCACCGGGCTGATGTCGCTGGCTGCCTGGCTGCTGCGGCTCGGCTTCGTCGCCGACCTGCTGTCCCGGCCGGTGCTTGTCGGCTACATGGCCGGCGTCGCGCTGATCATGATCGCCGCCCAGCTCGGCCGGGTGACCGGCGCGCCGGTCAGCGGAGCAAACCCGGCCGCGCAAGTCACCTCCTTTCTCGATCACCTGAGCAGCGTTCGGCCGGCCACCGTCCTGGTCGCCGCGGCGGTCCTTGCGTTCCTCCTGCTCATGCACGCACGATGGCCGCAGGCGCCAGGCACGCTGCTGGCCATGACGGCGGCCACTGCGGCCGTGGCGCTGCTCGGCCCGGGCAGCGGGGTCCGCGTGGTCGGGCCGATCCCGGCGGGCCTGCCGGTCCCGGTACTGCCCGATATTCACTTGCACGACGTGCGAGAGTTGCTGCTGCCGGCCTTCAGCGTCCTGGTCGTGGGCTTCAGCGATGACGTGCTGACCGCGCGGTCGTTCGCCCGCCATGACGAGAACATCCGGGCCAATCAGGAACTGCTCGCGCTGGGCGCCGGCAACATCGCATCGAGCCTGGTGCACGGATTCCCGGTCAGCAGCAGCGCGACCAGGACCGCGCTCGGCCTCGCAGCCGGCAGCAAGTCTCAGCTGTATTCGCTGGCCACCGCGGCGTCGCTGATTGCCGTCCTGCTCTTCCTCGGGCCAGAGCTCGCGCATTTTCCCGTTGCCGCGCTCGGCGCCATCGTCATTTACGCTGCGCTTCGGCTGATCGATGTGACGACCTTCCGGCGGCTGCTTGTCTTCCGTCGCAGCGAGAGCCTGCTGGCCCTGGCGGCCTGCGCTGGTGTTCTCGCGTTCGACATCCTGTACGGCGTCCTGCTGGCGATCGGGCTGTCCGTGGCCGACCTGCTGCTCCGGGTGGCCAGGCCGCATGATGCTGTGCTCGGCCGGGTACCGGGGCTCGCGGGCATGCACAACGTGGAGGACTATCCGGGCACAGCGACGATCCCCGGGCTCGTGGTGTACCGCTACGACGCTCCGCTGTTCTTCGCCAACGCGGCCGACTTCCGCCGCCGGGCGCTCGCTGCCGCGCACAATGGTCTCCCGGCCCGCTGGTTCGTGCTTAACGTCGAGGCGAACGTGCAGGTGGACTTCACCGCGCTCGAGGCGGTGGAAGCCGTCCGCGAGGAGCTTGCCCGAGCTGGCACGGTCTTCGCGATGGCCCGGGTCAAGCACGACCTGCTGGCCAGGCTTGAGTCGTTCGGGCTGGCCGAGAAGATCGGCCGGGACCGGCTCTATCCCACCCTGCCCACCGCGGTGGCCGCGTACGAGGCCTGGGCCAGCCAGCATCCGCCCGGCCGGGAGGCTGGCGAGGCCGAGGAGATCTGCTGAGCGCGCTCAGCGCCGCCGGGCCGGGGATGGTCCGGCGATTCCCGGCAGCTCCACGGAGACGACCGCGCCGCCGCCCGGGCGGTTGCCTGCCACCGCCCGGCCGTGGTGCGCGCTGGCGATGGCGCGCACGATCGCGAGGCCAAGGCCGGCGCCTCCTTCGCTGCGGGCCCGGCCGCTGTCCGGGCGCCGGAAGCGCTCGAAGGCGTGCGGCAGGAAGTCGGCGGGAAAGCCGGGCCCTGAGTCGCTGACATCGAGCACGAGATCATGGCCGGCCTGCCTGGCGGCCAGCGTGATCTGCGTCCCGGCCGGGGCGAACCTGAGCGCGTTGTCGACCAGGTTGTCGACCGCTTCGCGGATCCGGTCCGGGTCGATGTCCGCGGCGAGCCCGGCGGGGGCAGCGATCTGGATGGAGACGCTGGCCGCGCTGGCCCGGCCGGCCGCCTGCCCGGCACAGCGGGTGAGCAGCTGCCGGATATCCGTCCGTTCCAGCTGCAGAGCCAGCTTGTCCTCATCGCTCCTGGCCAGCACGAGAAGCTGCTCGGTGATGCGGGCCAGCCTGGCCGCTTCCTCGCTGGCCAGGGCGACAGCGGCGGCCAGCTCCTCGCGGGTCCGGCCCGGGCGGCCGGCCAGCTCCAGCTCGCCTGCCAGCACGGCGAAGGGGGTCCGCAGCTCGTGGCTGGCGTCGGCGACCAGGGCCCGCTGCCGGGCGAGCGCGCGCTGCAGCCGGCTGAGTAGCTGGTTCATCGTCTGTGCCAGCGCGGCGATCTCGTCCCGCGTCCGCGGGACCTGGATGCCCGGCGCCTGATCGCGCTCGGAGAGCGCGGCCACCTGCTGCCGCATCCGCTCCACCGGTGAGAGGGCAGCGCGAGCCAGCCCGTACGCCCCGAAGCCCGCGGCCGCCACGAAGACCGCGCCGGCGATGAGCAGCTCGCGGCTGACATCGCTGAGCGTGCCGTCCAGGGCCTCGAGCGAGACCCCGGCGACGGCGACCCAGCCGGGGTGACCGGCGAGCGGCCCGGCCAGCAGGCGCTCGCGCTCGTCCTCGGCTGTCCTGGTCACCGCGAGCCCGGCCATGCCGGGCTTGGGTCAGCTGGGCCGCGGTGAGCATCGGGGCCGGGCCGGCATCGGCGCTGTGCCCGACCACCCGGCCGGCCTGATCGACGACCTGGATCACGTACTCCCCGGGCGCCGGGCGGGCAGCGGCAGAGGCCGCCGGGCTGTCCTTCTGCGGGGCGTACCGGCCAGCCTGGCCGAGCTGGGTGGCTAGCTGAGCATCGACCGAATTCAGCAGCGAAGAAGAAAGCGTCGCCGCGAACAGCCAGCTGCCGAGGGCGAACACGATCGCGGCGGCCACCGCGAACACCACGGCAAGCCGGAGCCTGATCGACACAGCTACGCCGGCTCTTCCTGGCGGAGCCGGTAACCCATCCCCCGGACCGTTTCGATGTCCTGCCGGCCGAACGGCGCGTCCACCTTGCGGCGCAGGTAGTTCACGTACTGATCGACGACGTTAGACGTGCCGTCATAGGCGAAGTCCCAGACAGCCTCGATGATCTGCGTACGGGTCAGCACGCTGCCCGGGTGGCGGAGGAAGAACTCGAGCAGGGAGAACTCCTTGGGCGACAACTGCAGCTCGCTGCTCCCGCGCCAGGCTCGCTTGCTGGCCGGGTCCAGCTTCAGGTCCCCCTCGGCCAGCACGGCCGGCCGGCGCCGGTCGTCCCTGCGGGCGAGCGCCCGCAGCCGGGCGGCGAGCTCGAGCAGGCTGAACGGCTTGACGAGGTAGTCGTCGGCGCCCGCGTCCAGGCCGCGGACCCGGTCGCCGACCTCGTCCCGCGCGGTGAGCATCAGCACCGGGGCCCAGATGCCGGCCGCTCGCAGCCTGCGGCACAGCTCGAAGCCGTCGAAGCCGGGCAGCATGACGTCAAGCACGATCGCGGCGTAGGGATTCTCGGTTGCCATCCACAGGCCGTCCGGTCCGTCAGCGGCGACGTCAACGGCGTGCCCCTCCTCCTCGAGAGCCCGCTTGAGCAGGCGCGCCATCCGCACCTCGTCCTCGATCACGAGCACTCGCATAGGGCCGAGACTACGCAGCGTCAGATGTGAAAACGATGAGAACGGCGGAACGCCGGGAAAGAGCCGGGGAAGATGTGCGGCCTCTCATCTGCCTCACACGATCACTTCATCACCGTGGCGGCACGATCGGTTAACCGGATCATCCCGGCCGCAGTCAGCGGGCCGCAGCCAGCAGGGCCGCGGTCAGCAGGAAGGAACGCGCAGATGAATTCCGATCGTGAGTCCGGCGGCGGGCGGGTACCGCTGCCGGGGTTCAGCGAACCGGGTCCGGCCGACGCCACTCGGCCGGACCGCGCGGACGGCATCCGGCATGTCCGCCGGATGTCTAACTGGACGGCCGCCGCGCTGATAGTCGGCACCGGGGCCGCCACCGTCGCACTCGCCCATCAGGCATTGCCTGCCGCTATCCCGGCAGTGAGCACCGCCGCCGCGGCCGGGACCGGTGCCGCTACCACCACCGGGGCGGCCCCGGCTGTCGGTCACTCGGTCGCGACGACAAGCGCGTCCGGGGTGACCACGACGACGACCACCCGGACGGTGCATGGCAAGACCATCGTCACGCACACCCGGCACGTCCCCGCCTACCACGACAGCTGATCACGATGACTACGACAGTGACCGAACTGGCCGAAGGAGCATCGTGGCGGTGCGTCGATACCGGTGACAGCGCCGTCGCCGTGGCTGAGCGCGCCGCGCTTGGCACCAGTGCCCGGGTCGCGGTGTGGCCGCCGGGCAGTCGCGGCGCGGCGCTCGCCGCGGTGGACAGGGTGCTGACCGCGCTGGACCGGCAGGCAAGCCGGTTCCGGCCGGACTCCGAGATCTCCTGGATCGGTCGCAGCGCCGGCGGTCTGTTCATGCTCAGCGACGGGCTCGCCGAGGCGGTCGGCGTCGCCCTGGCGGCAGCCCGGTGGACCGGCGGCCTGGTGGATCCGACGGTCGGCGATGCCCTCATCTCGCTGGGCTACGACCGCGACTTCGCCGCGGTCGACCCGGATCGGCCCGAGCCGCCGGCCGAGCCGGCGCCCGCGCCGGGATGGCAGCGGGTCAGGCTCGACGGGGCGCTGCTCTGGCTGCCGGCCGGCCTCCGGCTGGACCTCGGCGCAACCGCGAAGGGCCTCGGCTCCGACCGGGCGGCCAGGGCGGCCCATGCCGCGGCCGGGCGGGCAGGCGGCGTGCTGGTCAGCCTCGGCGGCGATATCGCCGTGGCCGGGCGGCCGCCCCGCGGCGGCTGGCCGATCACCGTGGCCGACCGGCCGGACGGGACCGGCCCCGCGGCCGCCCAGCAGGTCCGGCTGGCGAACGGCGCGGTGGCCACGTCTTCGATCACCTGCCGGACCTGGCGGCGGGCCGGCCAGCTCATGCACCACATCGTGGATCCCGGCACCGGGCGCCCGGCCGCCGGGCTGTGGCCGACGGTCAGCGTGGCGGCAGCGACCTGCGCCGACGCCAACGCGGCGTCCACCGCGGCGATCGTGGCCGCCGACGAGGCCGAGGAATGGCTGGCCAGCACCGGTCTCCCGGCACGGCTTGTCAGCCGCGACGGGGTCGTGCGGTACGCAGGCGGCTGGCCGGAGCGCGACGGCGGCCGCATCGAGGTGCCACCGGGCAGCCGCGTTTATGGCGGCACGCCGCGGCCGGGCGGTGCCCGGTGAGCGCCGCGGCAACTGCCGTCGCGGGCTCGCAGGGCCTGTGGTTCGTGTCCCGGGCGAGCGGTCTCGCGCTGCTGGCTTCGTGCACCGCCGTGCTGGCGCTCGGGGTGGCGGCGCGGCTTGGCTCCGCGCCGCGGCGCTGGCCGCGCTTCGCCGTCTCGGAACTGCACCGGACGCTCGCCCTGTTCTCGGTCGCGTTCCTGGCGCTGCATGTCGTGACGGCGATCCTGGATCCGTTCGTCACGATCGGCTGGGCGGCAACGCTTATCCCGTTCGCTTCCGGTTACCGGACGCTCGCTATCGGCCTCGGCACCCTCGCGGTGGATCTCGGCGGGGCCGTGCTGCTCACCAGCCTGGCCCGGCAGCGGCTGGGCTACCGGGCCTGGCGGGCAGTGCACTGGCTGGCCTACCTCGCCTGGCCGGTCGCGTTCGCGCATTCGCTGACCGCGGGCACTGACCTGCGGATCTGGTGGGTCGCGCTGATCGAGTGGGGCTGCGCGGCCACGGTAGCCACCGCCGTCGTGGCCAGGATGGCGCAGTCCGTCCGGCGCGCCGCGCCACCGGGCCGGCTGGCAGCCGCCGGCCCGGACCGGGGCAATCCGCCGGACCGGGGTCATCCACGGGGGAGGACGTTCATCTGATGCAGGCCACCGACGCCGCCGCCGGCCAGGCCGGGCGGGCCGGCGTCCAGCCGCCCGATCGGCTGCCCCGGCTGCTGCCTGCGGGCTTCTCGGCCGGCCCGGTCCCGCTGGCGGGCCACCTTGCCCGCTACGGCCAGCCGCCGCTGACCGGCCGGGGCAGGCACGGCCGCGAGGTGCTGATCGAAGAGACCGGGCTGGCCGGGCTCACCGGCCGGGGCGGAGCCGCGTTCCCGACGGCACGGAAGCTGGCGTCGGTGGCCGCCGGGCGTGCCGCCGTGGTGGTGGCCAACGGCACCGAGGGCGAGCCGGCCAGCGCCAAGGACAAGGTCTTGCTCGCCCGGTCGCCGCACCTGGTGCTGGACGGCGCCGTGCTCGCCGCGCAGCTGGTCGGCGCCCGCCAGGCGATCATCGTCGTGCATCGCTCGGTCCGCGAGATCGTCGCCGATGCCGTGGCCGAGCGCGGCCGGGCGGCCGCCGACCCGGTGCGGATCCAGGTCGTCGCGGCCGCCGACCGGTTCGTTGCCGGGGAAGCCAGCGCGGTAGTGCACTGGATCGAGCGCGGGATCCCCACACCCACGGCGATGCCGCGGATCTGGGAACGCGGGCTTGGCGGCCGCCCGACGCTGGTGCAGAACGTCGAGACGCTGGCGCATCTCGCGCTGATCGCCCGGTACGGTGCATCGTGGTTCCGCGCGGCTGGCACGCCCGAGGAGCCAGGCTCGATGCTGGTCACCATCCTGGGCGCCGTGCGCGAGCCGTGCGTGCGCGAGGTGGCGATCGGCACCGGAATCGCGGAGGTACTCGACCTGGCGGGCGGCGCCTCGGCGCCGCTGCAGGCGCTGCTGATCGGCGGCTACTTCGGCACCTGGGTCAGCCCGGCCGCGGTGGCACTGCCGTTGTCGCAGGCCGGCCTGGCCTCCGCCGGCGCCCGCGCCGGAGCGGGCCTGATCGCGGCCTTGCCGCAGGACGCCTGCGGGCTCGCCGAGACCGCCAGGGTGGTGCGCTACCTCGCGGATGAGTCAGCCGGGCAGTGCGGCCCGTGCGTCTTCGGCCTGGCCGCCATCGCCGGCCAGCTCGAGCGGCTCGCCGAAGGCCGCAGCGCCGAACTCGGCACGCTGCAGCGCTGGCTGGCGCAGGTCGACGGCCGGGGCGGGTGCGCGCACCCGGACGGCGCGGTGCGGCTGATCCGCAGCGCGCTCACCGTCTTCGGGCCGGAGCTCGAGCAGCACGCGCGGGGCTGGTGCTGCGGTACCGCGGCGCCGGTACTGCCCGTCCGGCCGGCCAGGCAGCGATGACCGCTCGCAGGCTCCTGATCGACCCGATCGCCTGTGACGGCCGCGGGCTCTGCGCCGAGGTGCTGCCCGAGCTGATTGGGCTCGATGACTGGGGCTTCCCGATCATCAGTGCCGGCGAAGTGCCGGGCGGCCTGCACGACGCGGCCCGGGAGGCAGTCCGGATCTGCCCCAAGCTCGCGCTGCACCTTGCTGCCTCCGGGCGGCAAGTGACCAAAGACCCGGAGATCGGGGCGAACGGCCCTGGCCACGCGCCGGGCAGCGGAGCAGCCTGATCAGTGGTACCCGCCAGGGACGCTGAACTACCGGGCACGATGACCGCCCAGGAGCGCGGGGTCGGGTGGCGGCCACGGAGGAACGGAAATGGACGGCCTGTAGGTTGGCCGCCAGACCCACCGTCGCCAAGACGGAATATCCGGGCCGCGACCGGCAGCGAAGGCGTCCCCGGGCGGGTACTTGCATGCCCTCGTCCGGCTGCCCCTAGTTGCCCCGGTTAAGGTCCTTCGACCCGGACAGTCGGGCCGAAGGGCACAACCGGCGGGGGCGAACGGCACTGTCGCGGGTCTCCGCAAGGTGAGCACGCTGGCAGCTAGCCCACCAGCAGGTGAGAAAAATGACTGAGGCAGCGGCACTGACTCCTGGTCGCCAGGAGGCGCCGATCCCGGCTGACCTGATATCCGCGCTGGTCGCCAGGGCGGCCCGGGCACCTTCCGTGCACAACATCCAGCCCTGGCGGTTCCGGCCGGGCCCGCAGTGGCTTGAGCTGCACGCTGATCACGGGCGGCGGCTGCCGCGGACCGACCCGGCCAGGCGGGAGATCACCGTCAGCTGCGGCGCTGCGCTGTACGGGCTGCGGCTGGCCATCCGCGAGATCGGATACCTTCCCGCCGTCCGGCTGCTACCGGATCCGGCCGATCCCGGCCTGCTTGCCCTGATCGGCCTCGGCGCTGCGGCGCCGGCCACGGCCGGCGAACGGCAGTTGCTGACGGCAATGTCGCGCAGGCACACTCACCGCGGCGCGTTCAGCACCGAGCCGATTCCGCCGGGCCTGCTGGCCGCCCTGCGGCGCGACGCTGCCGCCGAGAACGCCGCGCTGGTCATGATCGACGGGCCCGCGCGCTACCAGCAGCTCGCGGACCTGGTGGCCGCCGCCGATCAGGCGCAGGGCAGGGATGCGGCAATCAGGGCCGAAGTGCGCGCCTGGACGCGGCCGCCAGGCAGTCCGGCCCGCGACGGCGTGCCCGGGTACGCGTTCCCCCGGCGGCGCCAGCCCGCGGCCGGGCACCTCGCCCAGCGTGACTTCGACCTGGGCCGCGGCCTCGGCATGCTCGACGGCCCCGGCAGCAGGCCTGCGGCGACCGCGGTGCTGATCACCACAGCCGACGAGCCGGCCGACTGGCTGCGGGCCGGGCAGGCCCTGCACCGGCTGCTGCTGCACGCCGCGAGCCGGTGGATCTTCGCGAGCCTGCACACCCAGCCGCTTGAGTCGCCGGGATTCCGCGACGAGATCAGGACCAGGCTCACGCTGCCAGGTATCCCGCAGATGCTGCTGCAGCTCGGCCATTCGCACACGGCTGCCGCCACGGCGCGGCGCCGGCCCGCGGACCTAGTGGACTGAATTGACGGAGGTGTGTCGATGACAGGTGCCCGGCAGCAGCGCGAGCTAGCCCGCGCGGAGGCGCTGCGGCTGCTCGGCACCGTGCCGCTTGGCCGGGTCGTCTTCACCGATCGCGCGCTTCCGGCGATCCGGCCGGTCAACCACCTCGTTGACGGCCAGCAGATCGTCTTCCGCACTGGCGCCGCCGCCGCCATCACCACCGCCGTCGACGGCACCGGTACCATCGTCGCATTCGAGGCCGACGCGATCGACCCGGTCCACCGGGTCGGCTGGAGCGTCGTGGTCATCGGCGGCGCCCGGCTGCTCACCAATCCCGCCGAGATCAGCCGCTACCTGAAGATCCTGCGGCCATGGGCGGCCGGGGCCAAGGATGACATCATCGTGATCCAGGCCGACATGGTCACCGGCTTCCGGCTGGTCGAGGTTCTGCATGGCGCCCGCAATCCGGATGCAGCCGAGCCTGGTGATCTCGCTGCTGCCCATGGCGACGGATGCTGACACCAATGCGCTGACCCGCAGGTCGCAGGCGCGAGAGACAGGCTAAGAAGGAACCGCTGGCACCGGCCACGGGGCGGCACAAGCGGCGGGCGGCACCGTCGCGTGCCGCGGCCGCCGACGGCAGCCGGCGGGACAGCCGACCTGACATCAGGGACCTTCGACCCTGAGTTATGTCCTGCTGCCTACAGCAGACTGGCGTGAAACAGGTCCTGGATGACGCCCGACAAAGGGCCGGCAGCCGCTGCCGGCCGGCCAGTGGTGAGGAGGCAGGGGATGAGGGCTCAGGTCGGCGACCGGCTGATCCCGGATGGCGATCCAAGCCGGATAGCCGTGGTCATCGGGCTGAAGAACGCTGACGGCTCGCCGCCGTACATCGTCAGGTGGCTGAGCAGCGGGCACGTGGCCCTGGTGTCACCCGGGCCTTACGCCCGCATCGTGCCGGGGGACCCGGCCGACGCCGAGGCGGAGCCTTCCGGAACGCAGGCATGAAGGTGGCCCCGGGGCCCGGCCAGGAAGCGCCGGCCCCATCGGCCGCCCCCGGAACGCCTGCCCTGGCCGACGGCGTCTTCGCGTTGCTTGCCGATGGCACGACCGCCGAGATCCGCGCTGCGCGCCCAGATGACTTTGCCGCGGTCCGCAGCATGCACAAGGCGATGTCGCCGGCGAGTCGGTACATGCGGTTCTTCAGCCTGAGCAAGAACGCCGCCGGGGAGGAGGCGCAGCGGCTCTGCCGCCCGGCGGGGCCCGATCATGCCGCGCTGCTCGCCACCCTGAACGGCAAGGTGGTCGGCGCGGCGAGCTTCGAGCCAACCGGCACGCCGGGCGTAGCTGAAGTCGCGTTTGCCGTCCTCGACGAAATGCACGGCCGGGGCGTCGCGACGCTCCTGCTCGAGCACCTGGTGTCGCTGGCCCGGATCCGCCAGCTGACTGCCCTCACCGCCCAGACGCTGGCCGACAACTCGGCGATGCTTCAGGTATTCGCCGACGCCGGGCTCGGGGTGCTGAGCCACTGGGCGGACGGCGTGGTCGAGCTGACCATCCCGATTCCCCGGCAGGCCGCGCTCGGCCAGGCCAGCCAGTACCTGGACGCGGTAGCAGGACGTGAGCAGCGGGCCGACATCGCCAGCCTGACCCACCTGCTGAAACCCGCCTCGGTAGCAGTGCTGGGAGCGGGCAGGAAGAAGGGCTCGGTCGGCCGGACGATCCTGCGGAACATCCGCGATGCCGGCTTCGCCGGAGCCGTCTACGCGGTGAACCCGAACGCCGAGGAGGTCGGCGGGCTACGGTGCGTCCGGTCGGCGTCGGAGCTACCGGAGGCGGTGGACCTCGCCGTCATCGCGGTGCCGGCCGCCGCTGTCGTCGCCGCCGCGCGGGAATGCGGCGAGCGCGGGATCAAGTCGCTGGTCGTGATCACGTCCGGGCTGGACATTGCGCAGAAGGCCGACCTCCTTGCGGCCTGCCGCCATCACGACATGCGGCTGGTGGGCCCCAACTGCTTCGGCGTGGCCGTTCCCGGCATCGGCCTGGACGCAACGTTCGCGGCCCAGCATCCCGCGGCGGGCCGCGCCGGGATGGCGGTGCAGTCCGGCGGTGTGGGCATCGCGATGCTCGAGCAGCTGACCAGGCTCGGCATCGGCATCTCGTCGTTCGCCTCGGTCGGCGACAAGCTGGACGTGTCGAGTAACGACATGCTGACCTGGTGGGAGCAGGACGGCGTGACCGAGCTCGCCGTGCTCTACCTGGAGTCGTTCGGGAACCCGCGCCAGTTCGCCCGCACCGCGAGCCGGGTCGGCAAGAAGATGCCCGTGCTGACTGTGCACGCAGGACGCTCCGTGCCGGGCCAGCGGGCTGCCGCGTCACATACCGCCGCCATCGCGGCACCGCTGATTACCCGGGAGGCCTTGTTCGAGCAGGCGGGCATAGTCGCCACGTCCGGCCTGAGCGACCTGCTCGACGTGACCGCGCTGCTATCTGCGCAGCCGCCGCCAGCGGGCAGGCGGGTGGCGATCTTCTCGAACGCGGGCGGGGCGGGCGTGCTTGCCGCCGACGCCTGCATCGAGGCGGGCCTGACCGTCCATTCGGTGACCGGCGAGGCGCAGCGGCAGCTACGGGAGATCCTGCCGTCCGGTGCCGCTGTCGCCGGGCCGGTGGATACCGGCGCCGGCGTGCCGGCCGGGGCATTCCGCCGCGGCCTGGAGGAGCTGGCCGCCGACAAAGGGGTCGACGCCGTGCTGTCGCTGATCGTGCCGACCGCGGTCGCCGACCTGGTCCCCGTTGTCCGCGCCGCGCTGCCGGTACCCGCCGCGACGGTGGTACTCGGCCAGCCAGAAGCCGTCCGGCTGCTCCCCGGCGAGACGAACGCTGACCCGCCGGTGCCTGCCTACGCGTACCCGGAGAGCGCGGCCCGTGCGCTTGGCCGGGCGGCCAGGTACGGCGAGTGGCTCGCCACCCCGGCCGGGGCAGTGCCGGACCTCGACCGCATCCGTGCCGCCGACGCGCGCGCCCTGATCGCAGAGTTCCTCGGGCAGCTGCCCGGCGGCGGCTGGCTGCCCGCGGCCGTGACCAGCGAGCTGCTGCGATGCTACGGGCTGCCGCTGATCGATACCCTGACGGCCAGCGACGCCGGGACGGTGGCCAGGGCAGCGGCCGAGCTCGGCTGCCCCGTGGTGATGAAGGCCGATGTGCCTGGCCTGCTGCACAAGAGCGACGCCGGCGCGGTCCGGCTCGACCTGCGCAGCCCGGACGACGCCCGGCGCGCGTTCGCCGAACTCGCGGCGAAGTTCGGCGACAAGCTCAACGGAGTGCTTCTCCAGCCGATGGTCACCGACGGCGTCGAGCTGATCATCGGCGTGGTGCAGGAGCCGGTGTTCGGCCCGCTGGTGGTGTTCGGGCTCGGCGGCGTGGCCACCGAGGTGCTCGGCGATCACAGCGCCCGGCTGGCGCCGCTGACCGATCTCGACGCGAACAGCATGATCCACTCGGTCCGGGCCGCGCCGCTGCTGCTCGGGCACCGCGGCACTCCGGCGGTCGACCTGGCGGCGCTGGCCGACACCCTGCTCCGGGTCTCCCGGCTCGCCGCTGACCTGCCAGAAGTCGCTGAGCTCGACCTCAACCCGGTGATCGCCCGGCCGGACGGCATGTTCGCGGTGGACGCCCGTGTCCGGATCACCAGCCAGCAGGCGGCCGACCCGTTCCTGCGCCGCCTGCGCTGACCCCCCGCCCGCACATCCCACCCGCACAGCCCCGCCCGCCGCACATCCCGCCCTACACCCCCGCGCCGCCGTCGCATAGCAACCCGTTGAACACGGAGTTCAACGGCATAGAACCCGTTCAACTCCGTGTTCAGCGGGTTCCTGCAGCCCGGGCAAGCAGCCCGGACGGGTGTGGACAGCCGGGTCGGGGGTAATTGGGCCATCCGGGTTTACAGCTCCGGAAAGCCGGCCTAGCATCATGTATGCGCTTACGTAAGCGCATACATGATAGACCGGGCAGGACCTTGACAGCACTGGGCAGAGTCTGACCTTGACAGATCTTGACAGCGGAAGCCGGCAGCTGCGCGCTACCCCGACGGTGTACGAAGTCGCGGAGCGCGCGAACGTGTCGACCGCCACGGTGTCCAGGGTGCTCGCTGGCAGCGGCCGGGTGCTCCCGCCGACCAGGGAGCGCGTGCTGGCCGCCGTGGCCGAGCTCGGGTACGTGCCGAGCGGGGCGGCCAAGGACCTGGCCGCCCGCAGGACGGGCGTTCTCGGGCTGTGCTTCCCCGACCTCGTCGGCGATGAGGACATCAACCGCGGCGACGCGACCTTCTGGTATGACGAGGTCATCCGCGGGATGGAGCGCGCCGCCCGGCGCAGCGGGAACGCCGTGCTCATCGCGGCGAGCCACGAGAGCGACGACATCAACCTGGTGCTCGGCGTCGCCGGGCGCTGTGACGGGCTGGTCGTGCTCGCTCACACGGTGCCGGTCCGGATGCTCGCGCACATCGCGATGCGGATCCCGGTCGTGGTGCTCGCCGCGCAGCCCGAGCTGCACGGCGCCGGCCACCGGCTCGATCACCTCTCGGTGGCCAACGAGGCCGGCGCCTACCAGGTCACCGCGCATCTGGCCGACTATCACGGCTACCAGCGCATCGGCTTCATCGCCGGGCCGCCGGATTCGCCCGATTCGGCCAGCCGGTTCGACGGTTTCCGCCGCGCGATGACCGAGCGCGGGCTTGGCCAGCGCGGGATGAGCCAGCACGGGATGAGCCAGCACGGGATGAGCCAGCACGGGAGAGCCAGCACGGGATGAGCCAGCACGGGACAGCCGGACACGGGATGACGGATCCGCGGCGGCCGGACGCGCACGGGGACTTCACCACCCCCGGTGGCAGCCGCGCCGCCGCGGAGATCGTGGCGGCGGGACGGGTGCCGCGGGCGCTGGTGTGCGCGAACGACCAGACGGCGATCGGCGCGATGCGGGCACTGCGGCACGCCGGATTCCGGATCCCCGAGGACGTCGCGCTGACCGGCTTCGACGGGATATCACTCGGCGAGCACCTGCGGCCGGGCCTGACGACGGTCGTCCAGCCGATGCGCGAGCTCGGCGAGACCGCGGTGACCTTGATCAAGGAGCGCATCGCCAGCCCGGCACTCCCGTCGCGAGCGGTGGAGCTGCCGGTCCGGATGGAGCTGCGCGGCAGCTGCGGCTGCGCGGAGCCAGACAGCCAGGTTGATTACCGGTACCGGCCCGCGGGTAACGGGCCGCCAGCCAGCAGACGGGGACCTGACCAGGGGGCGACCGGCTCGGCGGAACCGGGGGCTGACCCGCCGGGCTAGCAACCTAAGGAGGCTAGCCAGATGAGCGCCAACACGGAGCCCGGCCGGTGCCGGGCAGCCATCACGGCGGCTGCCGCTGCCGCGATGATCGCCGTGGCCGGCTGCAGCAGCGCCGTATCGTCCGGGAGCACGGGCTCCGGCTCCGCGGCCGCGGGATCCCTGACCATCGCCGTCGACAACGGCTCACCGACCCTGCAGGACAATTTCAGCCCGTTCTCGCCCAACCAGCGCAGCGGCACGCCTTACATGTACGAGCCGCTCGAGTACGTGAACCCGCTGAACGGCGCGTACACCCCGTTCCTGGCGACCGGGCACAGCTTCGTCAACAACAAGACGCTGCGGTTCACCATCCGCAGCGGGGCGCGGTGGAGCGACGGCAAGCCGCTGACCGCGGGCGACGTCGTCTTCACCTTCAAGCTGCTGAAGAAGTACCCGGCGCTGGACAGCGCGGGCGCCTGGCAGCACCTGGCCTCGGTCAGCGCCAGCGGCAACGCGGTGACCTTCCGGTTCAGCTCCCCCGACGTCCCGTTCGCGCAGGCCATCGCGCAGACGCTGATCGTGCCGCAGCACGTCTGGTCGAAGGTCGCCAACCCGGTGACGTTCACTAATCCGCATCCGGTCGTCTCCGGCCCGTACAAGCTGGAGTCCTTCAACCCGAACCAGTACGTGCTGACCAGGAACTCCGACTGCTGGCAGGCCGGCCAGGCCAAGGTCGGCCAGCTCGTCTTCCCGGCGCTCACCGGCAACCAGAGCTCGCAGCTTGAGCTGTCGTCCGGCAGCTACAGCTGGGCCAGCGTGTTCGTGCCGGACATCAAGCACACCTGGGTGGCGAAGGACGCGGCGCACAACAAGTACTGGTTCCCGCCGGGCGGCACGATCTCGCTTTACCTCAATCTCGCCAAGAGCCCGTACCGCTCCCAGGCCTTCCGGCAGGCCCTCGATTACGGCCTGAACAAGTCCGTCATCGCGCAGCGCGCCGAAGACGGGTACGTGCAGCCCGCCAGCCAGAGCGGCCTGCTGCTGCCTGGCCTGCGGGCCTGGCTGGATCCGTCATTGGCCAGCAAGGGCCAGATTCCGTACCAGCCGAAGCGGGCCGCCGCGCTGTTCGCCCGGGCCGGCTTCCACTCGGCCGGCGGAAAGCTGACCGGGCCGGGCGGCCAGGTCAAGATGACGATCATCACGCCCAGCGGCTTCACCGACTGGCTGCAGGGCGCGCAGGTCATCCAGCAGCAGCTCGGCAAGCTCGGGATCGCCGTGGCGATCCAGACCCCGCAGTACGCGGCCTACAACACCGACCTGCAGACCGGCCAGTTCGACGCGGCGATCGGCGCCTTCGGCGGCAGCGGCAACCCGTACCTGGACCTGAGCGGGCTGCTCAGCAGCTCGCTTACCGCCCCGGTGGGCAAGCCGGCCGCGAGCAACTACGAGCGCTACCGGAGTCCGGCGACGGACCGGCTGCTGACGGCGCTGCAATCGACGACAAGCGGCGCGCAGCAGAAGCACGATGTGTACGCGCTCGAGCACGCCATGGTCACGCAGGTCCCGGTGGTCGCGCTGTTCTACGGCGCCACCTGGGGCGAGTACTCCACGAAGAGCTTCACCGGCTGGCCGGACGCCGCGCACCCGTACGCGCCACCTGCCCCGTACGGGTCACCGCCGCCGGACCGGTCAACCCCGCTGATGATCATCACGCACCTGACGGGGACCTGACCCGGCCTGACCTGACGACCGAACCGAGAACGGAACCTGGAACGGAACCGGGAAGGGACTAGCCGGTGCCTTACCTAGCACGCCGGGCGGGGATGTTCGCGGCGACGCTGTGGGCGGCGATCACGCTGAACTTCATCATCCCGCGGCTGATGCCGGGCTCGCCCGCTGATGCCGCCCTGGCCAAGTTCGCCGGCCAGGGCGGTATCACCCCGGCTCAGCGCCAGGCCGTGCAGGCCATGCTCGGCCTGCCGCACGGGAGCCTGCTCTCCCAGTACGGGAGCTACCTGGCGGACATCGCCAGGTTCCGGTTCGGGGTCTCCTACACCTACTTCCCTGAGTCCGTCGCGAGCCTGATCGGCCAGGCGCTGCCGTGGACGCTGGTACTCGTCGGCACGGCCACCGTGATCTCCTTCGTGGCCGGCACCCTGCTCGGCGTGCTCGCCGCCTGGCGCCGTGGCCGGGTACTCGACGCGGTGGCCACGGTCGGGTCCTCGTTCACTGCCGCCTTCCCGTATTTCTGGACCGCGATGCTGCTGCTGTTCCTTTTCGGGTTCACGCTCGGCTGGTTCCCGATCAAGGGCGCCTACGGCGCAGCCACGGCGCCCCAGGCGAGCCTGCAGTTCATCGGCGATGCCGCGTACCACAGCGTGCTGCCGGCGCTCACGATCATCGCCTCGGTGCTCGGCGGATGGGTGCTCAGCATGCGCAACAACATGATCAACACCCTCGGCGCGGACTATGTGACCTTCGCCGAGGCCAACGGGCTACGCGGGCGCACGGTGGCGCTGCGGTACGCGGCGCGGAACGCGCTGCTGCCGAACATGACGCTGTTCGCGCTGGCCCTCGGCCTTGTCGTCAGCGGATCGATCCTGACCGAGTACGTGTTCGGCTATCCGGGGGTCGGCTACCTGCTGGCGAACGCGATCTCCAACCGGGACTACCCGCTGCTGCAGGCGCTGTTCCTCGTCATCACCGTCAGCGTGCTTGTCGCCAACTTCCTGGTCGACTCGCTGTACGCGTGGCTCGATCCGAGGGTGCGCCGGTGACCGCCCCGTACTCGCTATCCCAGGCCGCCGCGGCAGGCACCGGCCTGGACACGGCCAAGCCGCCGCCGCTGCCCCGGCCGGAAACGCCCCGGCGGCCCCGCGCCCTGGTCGTCTCCGGGCGGGTGCTCGGCACGGTGTGGGCGGACAAGAAGGCCAGGATCGGCCTCGTCGTGCTCGGCGGGCTGATCCTGGCGGCGCTGCTCGCGCCGGTGATCGCCCCGTACTCGCCGACGAACGCGGGCTTCCCGCGAACACTGCCGCCCGGCGGGGCGCATCTGCTCGGCACCACGGGCTCGGGCCAGGACACCCTCTCCCAGCTGCTCTGGGGCGCGCGGATCTCGCTGCTCGTCGGATTCTGCGCAGGCGCGCTCGCCTCGGTCATCGGCGTCGTCGTCGGGCTGGTGGCCGGCTACCTGCCCGGCGTCGCTGACGACGTGCTGATGTTCGTGACGAACCTCGCGCTGGCCATCCCGGGGCTGCCGCTGATGATCGTGCTGGCGGTCTACCTGGCCGGCGGCGGCGTGCAGATGATCGTCGTGGTGATCACGGTGACGGCCTGGGCCACCGGCGCGCGGGTCATCAGGAGCCAGGCCGCCACGCTGCGCAGCCGGGACTTCATCGCGCTCGCGCAGTTCGGCGGCGAGCGGCTGCACCGCATCGTGTTCCGCGAGGTACTGCCCAACATGACGTCGCTGGTGGCAGCCAACTTCTTCGCTGCGGCAACCGCTGCGGTGCTCGGCGAGGCCGGCCTTGAGTTCCTCGGCCTTGGTGACCCGACGACGGTGAGCTGGGGCACGATGCTCTACTGGGCGCAGAATTCGGGCGCGCTGCTGACCGGCCAGTGGGTGCTGGTGCTCGCCCCTGGGCTGTGCATCGCCCTGCTCGCGGCATCGCTGTCCCTGATCAACTTCGGCATTGACGCGCTGTCCAACCCGAGGCTGCGGGAGAAGTGATGTCTCAGCCAGCTACGAGCCAGCCGCTGCTGCAGGCCAAGGGGCTCAACGTCGTCTACGAGCCCGCCCGCGGCACCCGGATCTGGTCGGTCAGGGACGTGAGCATCGACCTGGCCGAAGGCGAGCTTGCCGGGCTGGTCGGTGAGTCTGGCTGCGGCAAGTCCACGCTCGGCTACGCGATGACCCGCATGCTCAGGCCGCCGGCCCGGCTCGAGTCGGGCACGATCAGCTTCGCCGGCCAGGACCTGACGGCGCTGGAAGGCGAGGAACTGCGGCAGCGGCGGCGCGGCGGCTTCGCCCTCGTGCTGCAGAGCGGCATGAACGCGCTGAACCCGGTGCGGACCGTCGAAGCGCACTTCCGCGACGTGCTGCGGGCCGACAAGAGAGCCGGGTGGACGCGCCGGCAACGCAGGCCGAGCGGCGCGCGGCCGAGCTGATCGACTTGGTGCACCTGCCCGCGACGACCTTGCGCCGCTACCCGCACGAACTGTCCGGCGGCATGCGGCAGCGGGTCGCCATCGCGATCGCGCTTGCGCTGGATCCGCGGCTAGTCATCTTTGACGAGCCCACCACCGCGCTCGACGTGATCGTGGCCGATGCCGTGCTCAAGACGATCAGGGAACTGCAGCGGGAGGCAGGCTTCACCGCGCTGCTGATCAGCCATGACCTCGGGCTGGTGCTGCAGGCGACCGACCGGGTGCTGGTCATGTACGCGGGGCGGATCGTCGAGGACCAGCCTGCCGCCAGCATGCTGGCCGACGCCCGGCATCCGTACAGCCAGGCCCTGCTGCGCTGCTACGGGGACCCGCGGGCGGACGAGGTGCAGATCGAGGGCATCCCCGGCTCGCCCCCTGACCTGTCGGTGCCGCCCGGTGGCTGCGCCTTCGTGCCGCGCTGCCCGCTGCGCGAGCTGGTGTGCGAGGAAGCCGATCCTGAGCTGACCCCGCTCGGCAGCGGGCGCGCGGCCTGCCACGTCGCCGCGAGGGAGGCACGCCATGCCAGCCGATGAGCGCGTGAGCAGCAAGGGCCTCGCCGTCGCCGGTGCCGGGAAGGTGTACGCCCCCCGGCACCGCGGCGAGCCGCCGGTGACGGCGCTGCACGAGGTGTCGCTGACCCTGGCACCCGGCACCGCGATCGGCCTGGTCGGCGCCAGCGGCAGCGGCAAGAGCACCCTAGCCAGGCTGCTCACCGGCCTGGACCGGCCAAGCAGCGGGACCGTCAGCTTCGACGGGCTGCGGGTGGACCGGCTGCGGCGGGGCGGCCTGCGGCGGTTCCGCAAGTACGTGCAGATGGTGTTTCAGGATCCGTACGCGGCGCTCAACCCGCTGCACACCGTCGGCTACACGCTGGCCCGGCCGGTCGCCAATTATCTCGGCCTGGGCGGCAGCCAGGTCACCGGCCGGGTCCGCGAGCTGCTGGACACGGTCGGGCTGACCCCGGCCGGGCAGTTCGAGGAGAAGCTGCCGCACCAGCTGTCCGGCGGCCAGCGGCAGCGCGTCGTCATCGCGCACGCGCTCGCCAGCGAGCCGCAGCTGATCATCGCCGACGAGCCGGTTTCGATGCTGGACGTCTCGCTGCGGGCTGGCGTGCTGCGGCTGCTGAACCAGCTCCGCCAGGATCGCGGCGTCGGGCTGCTTTACATCACCCACGACCTGCTCAGCGCCCGCCTGGTCACCGACGACCTGCTGGTGCTCAATTCCGGCCGGGTGGTCGAGCGCGGGCCCACCCGGCAGGTCCTGCGGCATCCGGAGGATCCCTACACCAGGCGGCTGCTGGCGGCGCTGCCGAACCCGTTCGCCGCCACTCGGCCGGTCCCTGCCCGTGCATCCGACGACGGAGGCGCAAGATGAGAATCCGGTTCGCCCGCCGTGCCGCCCTGGCCGCGTACGGCTCGAAGCAGCTCGGCACCGACCCGTCGGACACCGACTACCTGCAGGGTTACGGGCCGTACGGGTTCTTCGACGCGCTCGACCCGGTCACCGGCGCGGTCGGGCACCGTTACCTCGACCTGGACCAGTCGATGATCATGGCTGCGCTCGATGACGTGCTGGATCATCACGTCCTGCAGCAGCGCTGGGCCGCCGACCAGGTCGGCCAGGTTGACGCCCGCTACCTGCGCGCCGAGCGGTTCTCGGTCGCCCCTGAGCACTAGCAAGTACCCGCGCAAGCGCGGCCTGCCCGGCATAGCGGGCCCGCCGCGCTGCCAGCAGCCATGCGATGCGAAGGGAGCACAGAAATGACCGAGCCGGAACGCGCCGCGGCCGCGCGGGCGGACTGGGAGAAGCGCCTCGGCCCCCGCGGAGCAGCCGACCGCGGCACCGCCCCGCGCGGGACAGCCGGGCACGGCACCGCCCAGGACGCCGCCGCCCACGACGGCACCGGCCAGCGCGGCAGCGCCGCTGGCTCGCTCGCCCCGCCGGCCGGCCTGCGTGCGACGCCGGGTCGCGGCCACGTCACGCTGGACTGGCAGCCGGTACCTGGCGCTGCCGGGTACCTGGTGCACCGGGCGGCCAGGCCGCGCGGGCCGTACCGGCCGCTGGACCACGGCGGCGGTGACGTGCTCGCTGTGCCGGCCGGCCCGTACGCGGACACCGCGCTGGACGGGCCCGAGCGGGCCTATTACGCGGTAGCGGCGGTGAGCAGCATCGCGGCGGCGGGCCCGCTGTCCGAGCCGGTCGCCGCGGCGCCGGACGAGCGGGCCACCGGCCGGGTCACCGTCACCGTCGGCAAGGAATCCGTCCGCGGGCTGCCCCGGCCCTGGGAGCCGATGATCGGCTCGGAGCACCTGAGCCACCTGCTGCGCGAGGACACGGTCGGCGGCCAGGTGATCGGCCGCGAACTGCTTGACGCGCTGCGGACCGTCCGGCAGGCATTCGGCATCCGGGCGGTCCGCGCGCACGGCATCCTCGGCGACGAGCTCGGCGTGTACACCGAGGACGCGGCAGGCCGGCCGGTGCACGACTTCGCCGGCGTGTTCCGGGTCTACGATCAGCTGCTCGCGGCCGGCCTGCGCCCGGTGGTCGAGCTGTCCTTCATGCCGCGTGACCTGGCCAGGGACCCGGACCGGACGGTGTTCAGCTACCGGGCCGTCATCTCGCCGCCGAAGGACTGGGATCGCTGGGCTGACCTGGTCCGTGACCTGGTCGGGCAGCTGATCGGCAGGTACGGCGAGGCAGCGGTAGTCGAGCACTGGAGCTTCGAGGTCTGGAACGAGCCCAACCTCGAGGTGTTCTGGTCCGGCACGCCGGATGAGTACTTCCGGCTCTATGACGTGACCGCGGCGGCCATCCGCTCCGTCCACCCGGACCTGGTGATCGGCGGCCCGGCCTCAGCGGCGAGCGGCTGGATCGAGGAGTTCCTCGCGCACCTGGACGCATCAGGCACCCCGCTGGACTTCCTGTCCACCCACACTTACGGGAACTCGCCGCTTGACCTGCGTCCCGCGCTGGACCGGCACGGCCGGGGGCAGCTGCCGATCTGGTGGACGGAGTGGGGCACTACCCCGACGCACTTCAACCGGGTCGGCGACACGGTCTTCGCCGCCGCGTTCCTGCTGCATGGCATGCGGTCGGCGCTCGGCCGGGTCGGCGCGCTCTCGCACTGGGTCGCCTCGGACCATTTCGAGGAGCTTGGCGCCCCGGAGGAGCTCTTCCACGGCGGGTTCGGCCTGCTGTCGGTCGGGAACCTGCGCAAGCCCAGGTTCTGGGCGCTGGCCCTGCTGGCGCGGCTCGGCGCCACCGAGCTGACCGTCGACATCACCGGCGACGGGGCCTGGGGGCTTGTCGAGGCGCTGGCCGCCCGCGGCGAAGACGGCAGGATCGGCGTGCTGGTCTGGAACTCCACCCTGGACCAGGGCAAGATGCACGGCGACCCGTTGCTTGAGCGCAAGATCCGGCTGCAGGTCGCCGCCGCTCCCGGTACCGCGTACACCGTCACGCATCACCGGATCGACGCGGCGCACTCCAACATCGTGGCGGCCTGGGAGCGGATGCGCGGCACCGCTGACTGGCCGGACGGCCGCCAGTGGCGGGTGCTGCGGGAGGCGAACACGCTGGCTGAGCTGACCCGGCCGACCATCCACCCGGCGGGGTCCGGCGAGCTGGAACTCGACTTCACCCTGCCGATGCCCGGCGTCTCCTATGTTGAGCTGTCACCAGGGTCTAGTAATCTGGGCTAGGTGCGATACGTGCCGATCAGGGGGCGGCGCCGGGCCGGGGGAGCACGCTTACCGATATCCGGTGACGCGGTCCTGCGCGAGCCCCGCCCGCAGGGTGGGTGACGGTCATGCGCGGCTCGGCCAGGAAGCGTCCCCGGGTTGCTGCCCTGCCGCTCGTCGCCTTCCTGCTGGCGGGCTGCGCGGGTGCTGGCGGGACCACAGGATCAGCGGCGGCTTCCGCGCCGCGCTCGCCCGCCGTCCGGCCGGCCACCCCGGCGGCAGCTTCAGCGCCGCCGGTCACGTCGCCATCCCCGCCGCCCCGGCCGGCCGTCTCACCCCTTGCGAACCGCCGTCTTCGCCGTTATCTGGCCGGCCGGTCCGGTGACGTTACCGCGGCGCTGTATGACGCGCGCACCGGGCACACCTGGCTGCTTCACCCGCGGTCCCTGCAGTACGCCGCGAGCATCGTGAAGGTGCAGATCATGGGTACCGCCTTGGGTGAGGCGGAGGCCGCGGGCCGGAGCCTGCCGAAGGCAGAGGCAGCGCTGATGCCATCGATGATCGAGAACAGCAACAACGAGTCAGCCACCGAGTTGCTCCGTGAGGTGGGCGGGCCAGCGGCCGTCGCGCGATTCGACCGATCGGCCGGCCTGGATCGGACGACTCCTTCCAGGCTGGCCTTGATTCCCGGGACATCCTTGCCCGGCTGGGGGCTTACCACGACGACGGCACTCGATGAGGTGACGCTGGTCGCGCGGTTCGCCTATCCCAGCCGGCTTCTGTCCGATGCCTCCCGCCAGTACGGGCTGTCCCTGATGGAGCATGTCGAAGCCGACCAGAGCTGGGGTGTCTCCGGCGGCGTCCCGGCGGGCACGACGGTCGCGCTGAAGAACGGCTGGCTTCCCTTCGGGCCGTCGAATTGGCAGGTCAATAGCATCGGGTGGGTCTTCGGTCACGGCCGCGACTACGTGCTCGCCGTCCTGACAGCGGCCAGCCCCTCCGAGGCCTACGGGATTGCCACCATCCAGGGCATAGCGGCGGACGTCTACCAGTCCCTGTCCCCGGCAGGCTGAGGCCCGGCGCTGCTAGATGCCGGCCTGCGACGTCTCCGGCAGGCGGTACCGCGCCGCGACCGGATTCCAGAGGCTGACGAACATGTTCTTGTAGTTGACTGCCTGAACGTTATTGGCGTTGGCCACCGTGTTCGCTTCGGCGGAGAATTGGCAGCCCGATGCCACCTGCTGGCGTGCCCAGCGCAGGTAGTCGTTGTCGGCGCTGAGCGAATAGAACAGCGCCTGGGTCAAGTCCGACTTCAGCTCGGCGCCATCCGGCAGGGCGTCCGTCGCCAGGCCCTGGGCCCGGCTGTATTCGCCCTGGCGCTGATCGCGGATCTGCCTGATCTGGCGCACGGCCTGGGCCGGATCCACGCAGCTGGTGGCATTGTCAACGGCCGGCTGCAGCGGCGCGCGGCTGCTGGCGCTGGAAGTCAGCAGGCTGCTGACGGCGTCCGCCTCGGTGCCTGCCGGGCCTGGCGGTGCCGAGTTGAGCGACGTGGCCGGGGTGGGCGATGTCGCAGCCGGCGATGTGCCCGCCGCGGGCGACGTCGAGCCCGGCGACGCCGCCGGGGTAGACGACACCGCTGAGACGGGCGATGTTACCCGGCCGGATGACGGCACCGAGGTATGACTGTGGCCGAGCAGCACGACGGTGACCGCTACGGCCGCCACCGCGACGCCGGCCGTGGCGGCAATCACGCCGGCGATCAGTCCGCGGGATCGCCGCCTGGGTCCCGGCGGCTGCCCGCCTGGGCCGCCGGGGCTGCCGGGGCCGCCCGGGCCGCCGGGCCCGGTGGCCCCGGCCGGCCAGCCGTCCGGGCCTGCGCCAGGCTGCCGGGGATCCGTCCGGACTGGAGCCTGGCGGCTGGCTGCCCTGGTTGGCTGCTGAGAGGCAGGTGCGGCGGGCGCTGCTATCCCCGCGGCGATTTCGGTGCCTGGCCACGGCCGTCCGGCGGCCGGGACGCCGCCGCGATCTCGCAGTCCGCCTGGTGTTTCTGGCGCGCCCGGGCTCAGCCCGAGCGACCGGCCCAGGTTGGTGGCGAACTGCGTACAGGTGGCGTAACGCTCGTCCGGCGATTTGGCCATCGCGCCCGCCAGCACGCGATCGGCGGCCGGCGGCAGATCGCCCCGCCGGGCGGCAAGCGACGGCGGCGGCTCGGAAAGGTGGGCCTTGACCAGCCCGAGTACCTGGTCCCGCTGGAACGGCGGGGTGCCGCTGAGCAGCTCGAACGCGGCACAGCCGAGTGAGTAGAGATCGGCCCGCCCGTCGACGTCGGTTCCGCCGATCTGCTCGGGCGCGATGTAGTCCAGGGTGCCAACGAACTGCCCGGTCATGGTGAGGCTGCTGGCGGACAGCGGCTGCTTGCTGATCCCGAAGTCGGAGAGGTACACGTGCTCGCGCTGGTCGGCAGGGGCCGGACCATGGCCAGGTCCGGTCATGGTCGCGACGGCGTCGAGCAGCATGTTGGCTGGCTTGACATCGCGGTGGATCAGGCCGTGCGCGTGCGCGGCGTCGAGCGCCTCGGCGACCTGGCTGATGATCGCGAATACCCGGGCGGGGGGCAGCGGGCCGTTCCGCTCAAGCAGCGACTTGACGTCTCCGCCGTGCACGAAACGCATGGCGATGAACAGGACTCCGGCGGACTCTCCTGCCTCGTAGATCGGGATGATATTGGGGTGATCGACGGCCGCCGCGGCACGCGACTCACGGATGAACCGCTGCCGGAACCCGGCATCCGCGGCCATGCCCGGGGCGAGCAGCTTCACGGCCACGCTGCGGTCCAGTCGCTCATCGCGGGCCCGGTAGACCACGGCCATGCCGCCCGCGCCGATCTGCTCCTCCAGCCGGTACCCGGCGATCTTGTCGCCGGGGCGGCGGCGCCGGGGCCGCCGGCGGCGCCGGGGCCAGCCGCTGCGGCGGCGGGGGCAGGAGCGGCCGCAGCTGCGGCGGGACCGGCCGCTGCGGCGGCGGGCCGGCCGCGGCGGCGGGGGCAGGAGCGGCCGCAGCTGCGGCGGGGCCGGACCCGGGGGCGGCCGGCTGCGCCGCGGCGCGGCTGGACTCGGCAGGCCGGCGCGGTGGCTTCGCGCCTGACCGCGATGGCTTCTTCCGCGCGGCTGGGGTGACCTGGTCGCCAGCCGCGCCCGGCGCCGGGCGCGGCCTTGCCGTCCGGGGCCGCGGTGTCTTTCTCTCCGCCGCTGACGAGCCGTCGCCGGCGGCCGCGCCCGCACCGGCGGCCGCGCTCGCGCCGGCTGCGCGCCCGCACCGGCGGGTGCGCTCGCCGGCGGGTGCGGCACGCGGGCGGGACGGCCTAGCCCCTGGCGGCGGTGGCTGGCCGTCCTCGGGCGGGCCGACGTCACTCACCGTGCCCGCCCTGGGCCGGGAAGGCACGCGCAGGATCGCCGCCCGACGGCGCGAATTCGGGCCGTATTCCCGCCGGCATTCCCGCCGACGGCAGCACCGCAGGTCGCATTTTCCCGCGTAACCGTAACAAACGCCTTGCCATATCGTCCCCCCGGCGTTGCTAAGGCTTTATTATCGCCCGGTATTCGCCAAGGCGCCAGCCCGGAGCCCGGCACACCCGGTTGCCTCAGCCGCCGCGGAGGGCACCGGGGCAGCGCCGTCTCCCCGGCAGCGGGGCTCAGCGGGGCTCTGGCCGGGCCAGGCCGAGCTCCCCGGCCACGTCCGTCAGCGCGGCCAGGTGATCATCCACGGTGGCCAGCCCGGCGCCCATGGTGTTGACCGACAGGTGCGTGGCGCCGGACGCCCGCCACCGGCCTGCTCGCTCCGCCACCCGGTCCGCGCCGCCGTTGTCCCAGCTGACCCGGCCTTCCATGCCCAGCCCGGCGGGATCCCGGCCGGCCTCGACGGCGGCCTGCTCGACGACCGCCCTGGCCTCGTCCAGCCGCGGGCCCGGCGGCACCTGCGGGAACCAGCCGTCGGCCAGCTGGCCGGCCCGCCGGTAGGCACGCGGGGACTGGGCGCCGAACCAGACCGGGATCGGCCGCTGCACCGGCAGCGGTGCCAGCCCGGCGCCGGTCACCCGCTCGTGGCGGCCCGCGTGAGTGACCGTGCGCTCGGTCCACAGCCGCCGCAGCAGGCTCACCTGCTCGGTCATCCGGTCGCCGCGGTCGGCGAAGTTCTTGCCGAGCGCCTCGTACTCCACCGCGTTCCAGCCCAGCCCGATGCCGAGCCGGAACCTGCCGCCGGTGAGCAGGTCCACCTCCGCCGCCTGCTTGGCGACAAGCGCCGTCTGCCGCTGCGGCAGGATGATGATGCCGGTGACCAGCTCGAGCGAGGTCAGCGCCGCCAGGTAGCCGAACAGCACAAGCGGCTCGTGGAAGGTGGTGCTGATGTCATACGGGCCGGACCAGCCCTGGTGCACCGCCGGGTCGGCGCCGAGCACGTGGTCATAGGCAAGCAGGTGGCTGAACCCGAGTTCTTCCGCCTGCCGGGCATAGGTACGGACGGCGCCGGGGTCGGCGCCGATCTCGGTCTGCGGGAACACCACGCCAATCTGCACGAGGACTTGTATACCCCACTCTGCCCCGGCAACGACCGGACGCGGGCCGCCCCGCAGGAGCCGCCGGCTCGGCGAAGGAAGGGCTACGCCGGGCCAGTTCGAGTACCGGTTACGAGGCTGCAGCCGTACTGCTCGCGGCCTGCTGGGTTATATCGATCTTGAGATCATGCCACGGACATGATACTCCGGGAAAGCGCGCCCCGAAATCCGGAAGACCGCTGCATGACAGCCAGAAATTCACATTCTCGCTGTACACTTTATTCTTCTTTGAATAATACTTCAGGCTTACTGAGAATGCGGCAGCATTTCCGGATACCGGAGTAACTAAAATCACCTGTACGCGACGCTGCGTACTCCAGAATCGCACGAAAGAGTGCCAGTCATGCCCTGGGAAGACTTTGAAGTTCGGCGTAAGATCGTCGTTATAAGCCCGCCGCCGCATACCAGGATTCACGATGCTTCGATAGTAGGTATCCAGGAATTTGTGCGCCGATGAATCGGTGATTCTCGGCTGGTTAGCGAGCATGCTGACGACTAGTGAGACTATTAGCGGCAGGATCAGGCTACTTAGTACTGTAAGCTTCAGTGAGTTATCCTTGCTACCTTTATCGGCCGTTGTATTATCCCCGGCTTTGGTGCTACTCATCTGCCAACTCCCCCTTGTAGCCTCATACCTGGGACGGTAACTCGCCAAAGGCAGCCCGCCTAGTACTAACTACCGGGCGACTTCGGTCAAGCTGCTAACCGGACATGGGACTGCCCGCCAGGCTGCTAACCGGACATGGGACTGCCCGCCAGGCTGCCGGCCGGACATGGGATTGCCCGCGGGGGGCCGGCCCGGCACGTCCTGCGGACTACGCTTACGGCCATGACCGATCAATCCCCGCGGACCTTGCGCGTGACCGCTCCCCCGCCCCCGGCCGACGGGCGGACGGAGCTCGACCTCACGGTGTGGCTGCCGGAGTCCGGCAGCGGCCCTGGAGTCCTGCTGATCGAGGAGATCTACGGGGTCAGCGACTACATCCGGGCAGTCGCCGAGGACCTGGCCGGGCTCGGCTACGTGGTCGCCGCCCCGGACCTGTTCTGGCGGATCAAGCCAGGCCACGAGGCCAAGCACGACGAGGCAGGCCTCAAGGAGTCGCTGGAGGTCGGCTCCCGCTTCGACGCCGCCCAGGGCGTCAAGGACGCCACCGCCGCGCTGCACCACCTGGCCGCGCTGCCCGAGGTCACCGGCGGCACCGGCATCATCGGCTTCTGCCTCGGCGGATCCATCGCCTACCTGGTCGCCGCGCAGGCCGAGATCGACGCGGCGGCGGCCGACCTCGGCGCCCTGGTCTCGTTCTACGGCTCGCTGCTGCCCGACAACACCGACGCGATGGGCCAGATCCACACCCCGACGCAGCTGCACTTCGGCGGCAGCGACCCGTACATCCCGCGGGACCAGGTCGCCAAGGTGGAGGAAGCAGCGGCCGGGCACCCGAACGTGGAGACGCACGTCGAGGAGGACGCCGGGCACGCCTTCCACAACCGGATGGCGCCCATGTTCCATATGGCCGAGCCCGCGGCACGGGCCTGGCGGCGCACCGAGGAGTTCTTGGCGCGGCACCTGCCGACCAGGGAGAAGGATTCATCGAGTTCCTGACTGACCTGCTGCCGGACGGTGCCGACCCGGATTCGCTCTACGAGGCGTTCGCCGGCTGGACGGCGAGGCAAGGGCTGACCCTGTACCCGGCGCAGGAAGAAGCCCTGATCGAGATCGTGTCGGGTGCCAACGTGATCCTCAGCACCCCGACCGGATCCGGCAAGAGCCTGGTCGCGGCCGGCGCGCATTTCGCCGCGCTCGCCCACGACTGGCGCACCTTCTACACCGCGCCGATCAAGGCACTGGTCTCGGAGAAATTCTTCGCGCTATGCGACACGTTCGGCCCGGCCAATGTCGGCATGATGACCGGCGACGCCAGCGTGAACGCCACCGCGCCGATCATCTGCTGCACGGCGGAGATCCTGGCCAATATCGCGCTGCGGGACGGCGCGGCGGCCGACGCCGGCCAGGTCGTGATGGACGAGTTCCACTACTACGCCGACCCGGACCGCGGCTGGGCGTGGCAGGTGCCGCTGATCGAGCTGCCCGGCGCGCAGTTCGTGCTGATGTCGGCGACGCTGGGTGACGTCACCCGGTTCGAGCAGGACCTGACCAGGCGCACCGGGCGGCCGACCGCCGTCGTCCGGTCCACCGAGCGGCCGGTGCCGCTGACCTTCAGCTACGCCATGACGCCGCTGCACGAGACCCTGGAAGAGCTGCTCAGCACCAGCCAGGCGCCGGTCTACGTGGTGCACTTCACCCAGGCCGCCGCCATCGAGCAGGCACAGGCGCTGATGAGCATCAACGTCTGCACCCGCGCGGAGAAAGACGAGATCGCCGGGCTGATCGGCAACTTCCGGTTCACCGCCGGCTTCGGCAGGACCCTGTCCCGGCTGGTCAGGCACGGCATCGGCGTGCACCATGCCGGGATGCTGCCGAAGTACCGGCGGCTGGTGGAGACCCTGGCCCAGGCCGGCCTGCTCAAGGTCATCTGCGGCACGGACACCCTCGGGGTCGGGATCAACGTGCCGATCCGCACCGTGCTGTTCACCGCGCTGTCCAAGTACGACGGGACCAGGACCCGGCTGCTGCAGGCCCGTGAGTTCCACCAGATCGCCGGGCGGGCCGGCCGGGCCGGGCACGACACGCTCGGCACCGTCGTGGTGCAGGCCCCGGAGCACGTGGTGGAGACCGAGAAGGCGCTGGCGAAGGCCGGCGATGACCCGAAGAAGCGGCGCAAGGTCATCCGCCGGAAGCCGCCGCCCGGCTTCGTCTCCTGGGGCAAGCCGACCTTCGAGCGCCTGGTGGCGGCGGAGCCCGAGCCGCTGAAGTCCAGTTTCACCGTCAGTCACGCGATGCTGCTCAACGTGATCAGCCGCCCGGGCGACGCCTTCCAGGCGATGCGGCACCTGCTGACCGACAACGACGAGGACCCGGCGGCCAGGCGGCGGCACATCGGCCGGGCCATCGCGATCTACCGGGCGCTGCTGGCCGGCGGCGTGGTCGAGCGGCTGGCCGAGCCGGACGCCGACGGCCGCTCCGTGCGGCTGACCGTGGACCTGCAGTTCGACTTCGCGCTGAACCAGCCGCTGTCGCCGCTCGCGCTGGCCGCCATCGAGCTGCTTGACCGGGACTCCCCCGGCTACCCGCTTGACGTGCTCTCGATCATCGAGGCCACCCTGGACGACCCGCGCCAGGTGCTCGCCGCGCAGCTGTTCAAGGCACGCGGCCAGGCGGTGGAGGAGATGAAGGCGGCCGGGATCGAGTACGAGGAGCGGATGGAGCTGCTCACCGACGTGACCTACCCGCGGCCGCTTGAGGACCTGCTGCAGGCCGCGTACGGCATCTACGCCCGCGGGCACCCGTGGGTGGCCGACCATCAGCTGGCGCCCAAGTCGGTGGCGCGGGACATGTACGAGCGGGCGATGACCTTCGTGCAGTACGTCGGCTTCTACGGCCTGATGCGGTCAGAGGGGCTGGTGCTGCGCTACCTGGCCGACGCCTACAAGGCGCTGAAGCAGACCGTGCCGGAAGAGGCAAGGACCGAGGAGCTGGCCGACCTGATCGAGTGGCTCGGCGAGCTGGTCAGGCAGGTCGACTCCAGCCTGATCGATGAATGGGAGCGGCTGCGCAATCCCGCCGCGGTGACCGCCGCCCCGGCCGACGACCGGCCGCCGCCGGTGACCGGCAACCCGCGCGCGTTCCGGGTGCTCGTCCGCAACGCGCTGTTCCGCCGGGTCGAGCTGGCCGCGCTGCGCAGGTACGACGACCTCGGTGATCTGGACGCCGAGGCCGGCTGGGACGCCGGCGCCTGGGCCGGGGCGCTCGAGCCGTATTTCGACGAGCACGACGAGATCGGCACCGGCCCGGACGCGCGCGGCCCCGCGCTGCTGATCATCGACCAGCAGCCGGCCCAGTGGGCCGTGCGGCAGATCTTCGACGACCCGGCCGGTGACCATGACTGGGGCTTCAGCGCGCTGGTCGACCTGCAGGCCAGCGACGAGGCGGGCGAGGCCGTCCTGCGGGTGACCGACGTCGGCCAGCTCTAGCCGGCCCGGGGCCGGCCAGCTCCATCGCTGGCCGGCCCGGACCGCGCTGGCTAGTACGGCAGGAAGCAGATGCCCGCGTGACCGCCGACCCCGCCGCATGTGCTGGAGCCGAAGTCGTTGTCGCTGGCGACCCACAGGCCCGCGCTGGTGAGCAGCATGTCGTCCGCGCCGAGGCCGCGGGCCCTGGTGGGATTCCATATCACCGCCGCCGGACGTCGAGAGGCCGACCATGCCCGGCGCGCTGACCGCGCCCGGCCCCGCGGCGTCACAGTCATGCCCGTTGTCGGCCCACCGCTCGTGGCCGCCGAAGTAGGCCGTGTTGGTGTCCGCGGCGGTGGAGAACAGCGAGTCGCAGCCGGTGTAGTTGACCCACTTGTGGCCGACCGAGGACTGGCTGGCCGGGAAGGCGGCCGCCGCGTCGCACAGCCCGGTGCGCCCGGTGGCGCCGATCGGCCCGCCCAGCGGGTGATAGCCGGTGGTGCCGATGTAGACGGTGCCGTCGTCCGGCGACCAGGAAGCGGCCTTCACGTAGAACGACTCGCCGTTGACGCAGGCGCCGTTGAACTCCGCCGACGTCCACCCGGTCACCGCGGCGCTGCTGCCGGTCAGGCTCAGCATGAAGATCTGCTGCCGGTGCTGGCCGCCGACCGAGGTGAAGACGCCCTCGACCAGGTCGAGGTTCCCGCTGTGGCTGAGCTGCTGGTTGTAGGTCCTGGTCGCCTGGCCGCTGACGTAGTTACCGGAGATGCCCAGGTGGACGAAGCCATCGTCCTTGCCGGTCGTGGGGCTCAGGCTGACCATGTACTTGTTGCCGCTGCCATTGACCGATGTGAAGTAGCCGCCGGTCAGCAGGTGCCCGTGGGCCACTCGCATGGTCTCGACCTGGCCGTTGGCGCTTTTCCCGAAGGCGTAGTTGATCTTGCTGGTCGACGTGCTTACCTCGACGATGTTCCTGGCGCTGCCGCCGTGCACCGAGCTGAAATCGCCGCCCAGGTAGGCGTTGTGGCAGCCGGTGCCGTTGAACGCGATGGTGTTCACCTTGCCATTGACGTCCGGATTCCACGACGTCACCTTGTACGGCGAGGTCGCGCTGAAGCTGAACGCGTTATGCCGGCTGTAGGTGGTGCTGCCCTGCTTGATCGACGTGAAGGTGCCGACCGCGTACATCGTCCCGCCGCACTGCACGAGCTGCCTGACCTGCTCGGTGCTCCCGGTCGGTGCCAGCTGGGGGGTGCCGCTGGCCGGATGGGTGGACACCGGGCCGCCCGCGGCAAGCGCGGGAGCGGCCAGCCCGAGCACGCTGGCTGCGACGGTGCCGGTGACGAGCCCGGCGGCACCGCGCCGGGTCCAGCGATGGAAATGCATCGGGTTCCCCCCTGGAAGGAAGTCTGAGCCGATCACGGCCGTGCTGCGCCCGCTAGCGGGGGGCTTTGGGCGGTGCGCACGGTCGGGATTGAAGCTGCTTTGTACCGATAATTGATAATTGTTTCTGCCAAGCTTGTGCGAGTGTACGGCAATGCCGCGAGGCAATGCTAGGCGAGGGCCGGCCTGGCCGGCGTTGCCGCATTCCCAGCGCACGCCGGCCGTATTCTCAGCGCACGCCGGCCGTATTCCCAGGAACACCCGAAGATCGCAGGCGGGCGCCGGCCAAGTAAGTTCGGCATCTCACCGCATCAACAGGAGGGCGCATGGTGATCCCGACCGCCGCCCGCGACGTTGCCGCGGGGGCCGGCGCACTGCTGGTCATCACGGCGGCGGTCAGCGTCATCGGCACCCTCATCGTGCCCAGGCCGATCGGCAGCTGGCTGACCAGGCTGGTCGACCGGGTGGTCAACGGCGCCTTCCGGATCGCCACCGCGCGGACGGCCGATTACCGGCGGCGGGACCGGATCCTCGCCGCCCAGGCCGCCGCGATCCTGCTCTGCCAGCTCGGCGCCTGGCTGGTGATCTTCTTCGTCGGGTACGCGCTGCTCGTCTGGCCGCTGACGGTGAATATCACCACCGCGTTCAGCACGGACGGGCCGGCCCTCTGGGCATTCGGCTCGGCCGAGGCGCACGGGGCGGTGGAGAAGCTGATCCTGGACACCGCCGCCCTGACCGGCCTGGTCACGGTCACCCTGCAGATCGCCTACCTGCCGACCCTGTACTCGGCGTTCAACCGCAGGGAGAACGAGGTCGCGCTGCTGAACGCCAGGGCCGGGGTGCCATCCTGGGGGCCGGAGCTGCTGGCCAGGACGCACTACGCGCTCGGCTCCGGCACGTCGACCGTGGACACGCTGCCCGACCTGTACGAGCGGTGGGAGCGCTGGGCCGCTGACGTGTCCGAGAGCCACGCCACCTACCTGTCGCTTGTCCGGTTCCGCTCGCCCAAGCCGCTGTCCTCCTGGGTGACCGGGCTGCTCGCCGTGCTCGACTCGGCCGCGCTTTACCTCGTGCTGTCCCCCGGCGACGCGCCGACGGTCCCGGCCCGGCTGTGCCTGCGCAGCGGCTTCTTGTGCTTCCGTGAGGTGGCCACGGCGATGGGCATCGAGGTCCCGGCCATGCCTCATCAGGCCGACGGGATCAGCCTCAGCTACGAGGAGTTCCTCGACGCGGTCGACCGCATGCGGCAGGTCAACTTCCCGATCGAGCGGGATCCCGCCGACGCGTGGCCGGACTTCGTCGGCTGGCGAGTCAACTACGAGCAGGCCGCCTACGCGGTGGCCGCCGCGGTCGACGCGGTGCCGGCGCTCTGGTCAGGCCCGCGCCGCCACCCCACCGAACCGATCTCCCCGATCCGCCCGCCGAAATAGGCGCATGAGGAACACCAATAACATTTGAAACGGGAGTTGCCGTGGCCAGTGCCTCCCGCCGCCAGCCGGGCCGGACCAGGATGGCCGGTCAGGATGGCCGGTCAGGATGGGCGGTCAGCGGGCGGACAGGAACCTCGCGAGCTCGGCCGCGGTCGGCGCGGTGGCCGGTCCGCGCCTGGTGACCGACATCGCGGCGGCCGCGTTCGCCGTGCGCGCGGCGCCGGCCTCGTCCGCGCCGCCGGCCAGCGCCGCGATGAACGCGCCGGCGTGCGCGTCACCAGCGCCGTTGGTATCGATCACGTCGACGCGGAAGCCGGGCACGTGCACCGGGTCAGTGCCGTCATGGCCGAGCCAGCACCCGCCCGGCCCGGTCCGGACCAGCGCTCCGGGCCCGGTCTCCCGGCGGCCGGGCGGCTGGAGCGTCTGCGGGCCGGTCGCGGGCGGCCGGCCCGCGAGCCGCCCGAGCCTGACGGCGAGCGCGCTGGCGGCGGCAGCCGGGTCCCGGCGGCCGGTCATCCGCTCGGCCTCCCTGGCGTTGCAGCTCCACCAGCCCACCCTGGCCATGACGGCGTCGAGCACAGCCGGGGGCAGCAGGTGCCCGAGCGGGCCGGGGTCGGCGAACACGACGGTGGCGGCGCCGAGCCGGCCAAGCCAGCCAAGCAGCGCTGCCCGGTTGCCGGGGTGCACGAGCCCGTAGCCGGACAGGTAGACCGCGTCGTCGGGGCCCGCGGTGATCCCGGCCAGGTCGGCGTCGGTCATGGCGGCCTCGGCCCCCGGGCTGGTGACGAACGTCCGCTCCCCGCCGCCGTCGACGACGGCGATCACGAACCCGGTGTCGGTGCCCGCCTTCGGCGGCTGCAGCACCTCGATCCGCTCCCGGCCGAGCGCGGCGCTGGCCAGTTCGGCGAACGGGCCGCTGCCGTGCGAGCCCGCGTACCCGACGCGGAGCCCCAGCCTGGCCGCGGCCGCCAGCACGTTGAAGCCGCCGCCGGGGGTCAGCTGCGTCCCGGTCGCCAGCACGTCGCCGCCGCGCTCGGGCAGCGCCGGCACGTCGAGCACGATGTCGATGACGACGTTGCCCAGGTGCAGCAGCCGCGAGAACCGGGGGGTCATATGGCCGGCCTGGCTCGCACCCGCACCAGGTCCGCCGCGAGCTCGTCCAGCCGCAGGCCGTTGACCTCGGCGACGGTGGCCCGCGCGGCCGCGGGGAAGCCGGCCAGCCCGTGGCACGCGCCGCCGACCGCGCCGGCCATCGCCGCGATCGTGTCGCAGTCACCGCCGGCCGAGGCGGCGATCCGGCAGGCCAGCCAGGGATCGCCGGGGCTGGCCGCGAGCACCGCGAACGCGGCAGGCACCGACTCTTGCGCCGCCAGGCTGGTGCCGACCAGCGAGTAGACGGCGTCGATGACCGGGCCGGCATCGGGGCCGCCCGGCCGCCTGGCCAGGTCCGCCGTCAGCCCGGTCGCCCAGGTGATCCGTGCCGCCACGTCCGCGGCGGCCACCCAGTGCCCGCGCCGCGCGGCGAGCCGGGCGGCGGTGACCGCGAGCCTGGTGGCAGCATGAACCCCGGCCCCGTCGAGGCCGGCGCTGACGGCGGCAGCGACGGCGGCCGCCCCGGCCAGCGCGACCCCGGTGTTGTGCGTCGCCCTGCTGGCCTCGACGACGCGGTCGACCAGGCCGTCAAGGTCGGCGGACGGCGCGGCGATGCCGACCGGGGTGATCCGCATCGCGGCGCCGTTGGTGCCGCCGGCCCGGCCCGCCTGGCTGATCTCCGCCCCCGCGAGCAGCGCGCTGACCGCCCGCTTCGTGGACGGGCCGAGCAGGTCGAGCGAGCCGCGGGCGCGCATCGACTCCTCCCAGCCGAGCAATCGCCTGGCGAACTCGGCGGCGTCGACCTTGCCGCCGGAGTCAATGATCATCCCGGCCAGCAGGACGGCCTGCTCGGTGTCGTCGGTGACGGCGCCGGCCTGCCTCCCGGCCGCGATCGGGTGGCCGGCCGGGGCCCGCTCGAAGCCGGTGAGCAGCGGGCCGTAGCGGGCCAATATCTGGTCCCGCGGCAGCGACTGGGTCGGCATGCCGAGCGCATCCCCGATCGCCAGCCCGTACAGCGCTCCGCTGGCGCGCGCCAGGGTGTCCGTCACTCGTCCAGGATCTCGGCCAGGCTGACGACCTCGATCAGCGGGGCGTACAGCCGGAGGATCTCCAGCGCCTGGCGGTGGGTTTCGTCGTTGACGCCGGCGCAGGCGTTGGCCACCACCCGGACCGCGACGCCGGCGTCGGCGGCGGCCACCGCCGTGGACAGCACGCAGCAGTCGGTGGAGACCCCGGCGAGCACAAGCTCGGCCTGGCCGCCGGCGGCGCCTCCGGCGACCAGGCCGGCCAGCTCGCTGCCCCATTTGCTGAACGTGGTGGCGTCAAGCGTCGGGCCGGGCTCGGCGGCGAACTCGTCCACCAGCTCATAGATCCGCGCGCCGGCCGGCTGCAGCGCGAACGGCCACTGGTCGTAGTACTGCCGCCATGCCCCGGCCGGCGTTTCCGGCGCGATGAACCTGGTGAAGATCACCCGCGGCCGGAAAGCATCGACCAGCCGCCGGATCGGGCCGACTATCCGGCCGAACCGCGGCGCGAACCAGTCGCTGCCCGGCTCGCCGAAGACCCGCTGCATGTCGATGACGGCCAGCAGCGGCCGGGGCCGTGCATCGTCACCGGCACCGGGCCGGGTCACGTCGGGGTCGGCGCCAGGATCGGCGCGGCTTCCTGCGCTCGTATCGCCGCCGGGCTGACGATGAGCGTCGCCACGAAGCCGATCGCCAGCGCGACGAGCACGCCGAGGTTGGCGTACTGCCAGGCCCCGGTCTTGCCGCCAAGGCCGACCGGGCCAAGCAGGTAGCCCTGCCAGGTGAGCCAGCTGGCCGACCCGTTCGTGACCAGGCCCCAGCCGATCACGGTGCTCACCACGACGACAGCGATCGGGAACAGCCTGATGTCGCCGTAGCGGCCGGCCGGAGAGTAGAGATCCGCCTCGGCGTAGTCCCGCCTGCGCAGCGCGATGTCCGCCAGCATGATGCCGCACCAGGCGGCGATCGGGACGCCGAGCGTGATCAGGAAGCCCTCGAACTGGGTGAGGAAGTTACCGGAGACGAACACCACGTAGATCGTCCCCAGCACCATGATCGTGCCGTCGACGAGGGCGGCGACATACCGCGGCACCGGCAGGCCGAGCGTGAGCAGCGCCAGGCCGGATGAGTAGATGTCCAGCACCGCGCCGCCGACCAGGCCGAGCACCGCCACGATCACGAACGGGACGAGGAACCAGGTGGGCAGCAGCGCGGCCAGCGCCCCGATCGGGTCGGCGCCGATGGCGCTGCTCAGCTTGGCCGACGAGCCGGCCAGCAGCAGGCCGAAGAGCAGCAGGAAGATCGGCGCCACCGCCGACCCGAACGTGGTCCAGCCGATGACGCCGCGCCCCGAGGACTTCCGCGGCAGGTAGCGCGAGTAGTCAGCCGCGGCATTCACCCAGCCGAGCCCGAAGCCGGTCATCGTGAACACCAGGGCGCCGATGACGTTCTCGGCCGAGCCGGACGGGATGGCCGACACGGTGTGCCAGTGGATCTTGTCGACGACCAGCACGGCGAACATGACGGTCAGCACGCCCGTCACGATCGTGATCACCGTCTGCATGCGCATGATCAGGTCGAAGCCCATCACGCCGCCGGCGATGGTCAGCCCGGTCACCACGATCAGCGCGATGACCTTGGTGGCCGTCCCGCCGCCCCAGCCAAGCCGCTCGAATACCGTGGCGGTCGCCAGCGTGGCCAAGATGATCAGCACGGTTTCCCAGCCGACCGTCAGCAGCCAGGAGATCGCCGACGGCAGCTTGTTGCCGCGGACCCCGAACGCGGCCCGGCCGAGCATCATCGTCGGCACCGAGCCGCGCTTGCCGGCCACCGCGATGAACCCGCAGAGCAGGAACGACGCGATGATGCCGACCAGTCCGGCCACGGCCGCCTGCCAGAACGAGATGCCGAAGCCGAGCTCGAACGCTCCGTAGCTGATCCCGAGCACCGAGACGTTCGCGGCGAACCACGGCCAGAACAGGTCCCGCGGGTGCCCTTTGCGCTGCACGTCGGTGATCACGTTGATCCCGTTCACCTCGATCTGCAGCGGATGCAGTTCCGCCGTGCCCCGCGAGGTGCCGTCTGCTGCGCGCTGACTGTCAACCATGGCGAGCCCTCTCGTCCTGCCTGGTGCCTGGCGTTCCGCACGGATGGCGCTGCGGGCGTCAACGCGCCCGGCCGCGGGCCTGTTCCGCGCAACCGTTCCTACCTGCCCATGATCGCGCCGCGCCGCGTCACGTCAACAGGGTTACCCCGGCGCCAGGGTCAGTCTTCCGCATCGCCCGTGGCCCGCAGCGCGCCGCGCTCAGCCGGGCCGGACGCCGTAACGCAGGCCGCCGCGCTGTCTGCTCAGATTCCGCCGGGACAAGCTGCCGCAGCGGCTTGCGCAGGACGAACCGGTCCAGCGGCGCGTACGCCGCGCAGCCGGCCGCGGCACCGTAGTGCGTCACGGTGATCGAGGTGGTGCCGCCGAGCTCGGCTGGTTCCACGTCGAACGCGGCGAACCCGTAGGGAGTCCGCAGGTCCCGGTACGCGGACCAGGGGGCAGGCTCAGTCACCGTGATGCTGGCGCGCTGGCTCAGCGGATCCCCGCGGCCCACGCCGGTGATCAGGAAGCCGTCGGGCCGGCCGCCGGCGCCGCCGGGCGGCGTCGGCACCAGGTGGCCGCCGCCGCCGATCGTCATGTGCACGGCGCCTTCCCTGGTGTCCATCACGGCCGCGTCGCCGCCGCGGGGAGCGGGCGTCAGCAGCGCGGCGCCGGGCAGCGTGCCGCGCACCGGGAAGGTCCGCTCGAAATGGTGCTCGTGCCCGGCCAGCACCAGGTCGACGCCATAGCGGTCGAACAGCGGCAGGAACTGCTGCCGGATCCCGAGGTCCGCGCCGTTGAAGCGGCCGGAAGACATCGCCACCTGGTGCATGCAGACCACGATCCAGTCGACGCCGCTGTCCTCGCTCGCCGCGGCCAGTTCGCGCTCCAGCCAGGCCCGCTGCTGCCCGCTGCTGTACCCGCTGATGTACGGGTTCTCGTCGTTGGCCAGGTAGCCGGGCACGTGGTCACGGCGGAACCCGCTGAACCCGCCGTCCTGCAGGCACACGTCGTCGTTGTTCAGCACGAGCACCCGGACCGGGCCGACCGTGAACGCGTACCAGTTGCCGGCGAACTGCGCGGATCCGTTGCCGGGCAGCGTGAACCTGGTCTGGTAGGCGAGGTAGCCCTGCGGCCCGTTGCCCACCTCGTTCTCGTGGTTGCCGGCGGCCGGCATCCACGGCCGGAACCTGGCCGAGCGCATGTTGTTGGTGAAGAACGAGGTCCAGGTGGCGACCGGGGCATCGCTGAGGTTGGCGTAGCAGAGGTCGCCGTTCAGCAGGTGGAACAGCGGGTCGAGCGCGTCCACCGCGTCGACGATGTAGCCGGCGTTCGCCGTCGCCGGGCCGAGGCCGGCGCCGACCGGCGCCGGGATCGACTGGTCGCCGAAGCTGGTGAAGCGGAACGCCATCGACCGGCCGCGCGGCCCGGTGCGGAACATGCCGGCCACCGGCGACGCCCCGTCGTGCAGCACCTCGTAGACGAAGAAGGTGTCCTCGGGCAGCCGGTCAAGCCGCGCGTGGTAGGTGTAGACGGTCTCGCCGGTCAGCGCCTCGGTGTAGACCCGCTCCTCAGCCGGGATCTCGGTGCCGAAGCCAGTCCCTGAGCAGCCGAACTTCAGCCGCGGCCGGGACACCGCGGCAGGCGCGGCCCAGGACACCGCGGCCTGGCTGGCCGCGTCGGCCCCGAACTGGACATGCACCTGGCCGGCCGCGGGCGCGCCTGCCACCGCCGGGCGGCGGACGAGAGACGGCGCGCTCCTTGCGCCGGCCAGCACCGGCGCACGTTCGCGTGCCATGCCACCATCCTCGATGGCGTCCCTGCCTGGCCGGTTCCGCCCAGGTGAACGCCCGCGGTCCGGACCGTGAACTTGCGCGCCCGCCGGGCAGGATGGACGGCATGGACCTGCCTGCGCGCAGCGAGATCGTGATCATCGGCGGGGGCGTCGTGGGCTGCAGCATCGCCTACCAGCTCGCCCGGCGGGGCAAGACCGACGTGACCGTGCTCGAGCGCCGCCGGCTGACCGAGGGCAGCACCTGGCACGCAGCCGGGCTGGTCGGCCAGCTGCGCACCTCGGGCAGCCTGACCCGGCTGATGCGGCTGAGCACGGCGACCTACCAGACCCTGGAGCGGGAAACGGGCTACCCGACCGGCTGGCGGCCAGGCCGGCAGCATCAAGGTGGCGGCAACCGACGATCGCTGGACGGAACTCAACCGCCTGGTGGCCACGGCTAAGATCCTCCGCTTCGAGGTCAGCCTGATCTCGCCGGCCGAGATCCGCGAGCTCTTCCCGCTGCTGCGCGCCGACGGCATCCGCGGCGCGATCTGGGTGCCGTCGGACGGCTACGCCGACCCGAGCCAGCTCACCCAGTCCTTCGCGGCCGGCGCACGGGCCGCCGGAGTCAGGGTCGTCCAGCACTGCCGGGTGACAAGCCTGATCACCAACGGGCCGAGCGTGCTGGCTGTCGGCACCGAGCGCGGCGGCATCGAGTGCGATGTTGTCGTCAACGCGACCGGCATGTGGGGCGCCGAGACGGCACGGCTGGCCGGCACCGACGTAGCCGTCGGCGCCGTCGAGCACCAGTATGTCGTCACCGAGCGGATTCCTGGCCTGCCGGCCGGCCTGCCGACCTTCCGTGATCCGGACGGCCGGTTCTACCTCAAGCCGGAGGCGGGCGCGCTGGCGATCGGCGGCTGGGAGGACGGCACCCGGGCACCGTGGCGGGTCATCCCCCGCGACCTGGGGCCAGCGCTGCTGCCGCCGGACCACGAGCGGTTCGCGCCGGTCAGCGAGGCCGTGGCGGAGCGGATCCCGGTTACCGCCGACATCGGCATCAGGGCGTGGGTGAACGGCCCGATCCCGTTCTCGCCGGACGCGGAGCCGCTGATGGGCGTCACCGGCAGCCCGCGCAACCTGTTCCACTGCTGCGGGTTCTCCGCTGGCATCGCCGCAGCGGGCGGGGCCGGGCACGCGATGGCTGCCTGGATCATCGACGGGGACCCCGGCATGGACCTGTGGCCATTCGACGTGCGGCGGTTCGGCCGCGCGCACAGTGTCCCCGGCTACCTGGAGCGGCGCTGCATCGAGGCCTACGCGCACTATTACCAGATCGGCTACCCGAACCGGCAGCTCTCCGCGCCGCGCGGCCAGCGGCGCAGCCCGCTTGACGACATCCTGCGGGCCCGCGGCGCCGTGCCGGAAGCGAGGTCCGGCTGGGAACGGGCCAGCTGGTTCGCGCCAGCAGCCGGGCAGTCAGAGAACCTCACGTTCGGCCGCAGTAACGCCTGGCCGCACGTCGGGGCGGAGCACCGCGCCGCGCGCGCGGCGGCCGGGATCATCGACCTGACCTCGGCAGCGAAATACGAGATCACCGGCCCGGGTGCGCTGCCGCTGCTGCAGCGGCTGGCGGGCGCGGACCTGGACGTCAGGCCCGGCAGCATCGTCTGCACCCAGCTGCTGAACGAGCGCGGCGGCATCGAGGCCGACGTCACCGTGACCAGGCTGGCCGCCGATGAGTTCTACCTCGTCACCGGCGCGGGCTTCGGCCGGCACGACATCGCGTTCGTCCGGCGGCACGCGCCGGACGACGGCTCGGTCACGATCAGGGACGTCACCTCGGCCTACGGCGTGCTGTGCCTGTGCGGCCCGCGTGCCCGCGACATCGCCGCGCGGCTGACCCGCGGCGACCTCAGCAACGCGGCGTTCAGTTACCTGACCGCGCAGCGGATCGACCTCGGGCACGGGCCGGCGCTCGCGCTGCGGGCCGGCCGCACCGGCGAGCTCGGCTGGGAGTTCCACCTGCCGTCGGAGTACCTGCGGGACGCCTACGAGCGCATCCTGGCGGCCGGGGCGGACACCGGGCTGCGGGACGTCGGCTACCGGGCGGTCAACTCGCTGCGGCTGGAGAAGCAGTACCCGGCCTGGCCGGCGGACATCAAGGCCGACGACAACCCGTACGCCGCCGGGCTCGGCCACGCGGTCCGGCCGGACAAGCCCGGGCTGCTGGCCGGGCCCGCGCTGCGCAAGATCCGCGACGCGGGGCCGGCCGAGCGGCTCTGCTGGTTCTCCGCCGGAGCCGATGTGGTCATGCACGGCGGCGAGCTGCTCGCGCAGCCCGGCCGTGACCTGGCCGTCAGCGTCCGCAGCGCCGGTTACGGGTACACGGTGCGCCGGACCATCTTCTCGGCGTACCTGCCGGCCGCGCTGGCCGGCCAGCGCGACTTCGTGGTCGAGGTCGCCGGGGACAGGTACCCGGCGGTCCGGCACGACGCGCCGCTCTACGATCCGGCCGGCGCCAGGATCCGGAGCTGACCTGCGGCGGCCGGGCCCGCCGGGCCGGCCACCGCCGCAGGCCTGCTCGCGGCTAGCCGCCAGTGCCGCCTGCTGGTTAGGCAGGTACCAGCCGTCGCGCTCCTCGTGCAGCCAGGCGCGGCGCGGGGAATGGTACCTGGACCTGATGTACCCAAGCCCCCAGCGGATCTGGGTGCGGGCGCTGCTGTGCCAGTCGGGCCCGGCGCTTGCCATCTTGGAGCCCGGGACGGCCTGCGGGATGCCGTAGGCGCCTGAGTACGGATTCTCCGCATGGACGTTCCAGCCGCTTTCCCGTTTCCACAGCTTGTTGAGGTACGGGAACTGGTAGGCCGGGCAATAGTGCTTCTTCAGCATCCGCTTGGCGATCTGCCGTGGCGTGCGGTGCCGGTGGCTGGCCGCCAGCGTGAGCTGCCGGGCGGAGCCATCGGATCGCGGCAGCGCCAGCGCTATGTGCCGTGCTTGCTGCCGGGCTGACCGTCTGAGCTGAGGCGCTGGCCGCGACTGCGACCTCGGCGCCGGATGCGGCAGTCACCAGGGCGATGGCTGTACCCGCGACGGCGAGGGTGAATCTCGTGCAGGTTCGGTTAGGGGTCCTGATGGGGGCCAAGATGTACCTTCGGTCGGGCGCGCAAATCGCGCTCGGCTTTCACCCAGGGCACCTGCCGTCGCCAGTTGGGAAGCGACGGCAGCGGCGTGCGGACGTGACGCGGGTCAGGGCGACGTGTCACTCGGTGGTGAACATCACGCACGCTGGGTGCTGCTAGCAACCCAACATGACGTATTGGGTCAGCCGCCGCTACCCAAAGCCTGGATAATGATGCTATGACCTGTATCACACTATTTGACCGGGTCAGCTAGCTATCTTTCCGGAAATTCCGCTCGCCACCAGCGGAGTTACCGGCGCGAAAGTAACGTTTCGGTAAACGTGACTGATGTCACGCGATTACCGGTTCGTAACTCGGGTCACCCTGAGTCAGCGAAAAGAGAGGGCCGCGAACGTGAATCCGGCGAATCACATCGATCCGCATGCCGTTACGCCGCGGCCGGCCGCGGGCCCGCTCCCTGGGAATCCCGTTCGGCGGGCAGCCCGGCCGGTGGAACGCGATCACCGACGTGCCCGGCGTCGAGGTCGGATATGCCACCTTGATCAAGGGCCAGTCGGTCCGTACCGGAGTGACCGCGATCCATCCGCGCGGGGTGGCCGGGGCCGCCGACCCGGTCGCGGCGGGCTTCTTCGCCCAGAACGGCAACGGCGAGATGACCGGCGTCTCCTGGATCGAGGAGTCCGGCACGTTTGCCGGGCCGGTCGCCATTACCAACACGCACGCCGTCGGGATCGTGCATGCGGCGATCGTCGGGTGGACCGTCCGGCACCATCCGCGGGCGGCGGACGCCTGGCTGCTCCCGGTGGTGGCGGAGACCTGGGACGGCTACCTGAACGACATCAACTCGCCGCACGTCACCGGGGAGACGGCGGCGCAGGCGCTGGAGTCGGCCGCGCCCGGGCCGGTCGAGGAAGGCTCCGTCGGCGGCGGCACCGGGATGATCTGCTACGGGTTCAAGGGCGGCTCAGGCACCGCGTCCCGGCTGGTGGCGCACGCAGGCTCAAGCTACGCCGTCGGCGTCTTCGTGCAGGCCAACTTCGGGTCAAGGCGCGAGCTCGTGCTGGCCGGCCTGCCGGTCGGCGAGCTGCTTCCCGCCGATGACCAGGTCGCCGGGCGGCCAGCGGCCGGCCACCGGGCTGGCGCCGGCTCGGTCATCGCGATCGTGGCGACGGACGCGCCGCTGCTGCCCGGCCAGTGCAAGGCGCTCGCCCGCCGGGTCCCGCTCGGCCTGGCCCGCACCGGCACCGCCGGCTCGCATTTCTCCGGCGATCTGTTCGTCGCGTTCTCGACCGGCAACCCGGGCGCCTTCCTGACCGCAGCAGACTCGCTGGCCGGGGCCGGCGGCACCGGCTACGGAAGGATCCGTTTCATATCCTGGGGTTTTCTTGATCCTTTTTACACCGCCGTGGTTCAGGCGACCGAGGAAGCGGTCGGCAACGCCCTGACCGCGAACGAGGACATGACCGGCCGGGACGGCCATCGCAGCCAGGCGCTGCCCAGGGACCGGGTCGCCGGGCTTTTCGCGGCCAGGCCGCCGGCCCCGCGGACACCCTGACTCAGCCGGCTACTGCGGTCCGGTTTCCGGCCAGGCGGCCAGGAACGCCCCGGCCAGCTCTGGCCGGCAGACGAGCACCTCGTCCGTGATGGCGGCCGGCGTGTTGAAGATGACCGGGCTCCCGTCGAAGCGGCTCACGTGCAGCCCGGCCGCCCTGGCGACCGCGAGCGGGGCCGCCGCGTCCCAGTCGTGCATGCCGCCCGCGTGCGCGTAAGCATCGGCCTCGCCGCGGATGACCAGGGCGACCTTGACGCCAACCGAGCCCGCGCCGATGACCTGTGACCCCGTCCTGGCCGCGAGGGCGAGCACCCGCCTGGACGCCCGGGTGCGGCTTGTCACCAGCCTCGGCGGGCTGTTCGCCGGCCCCTGGTACCGGTCCGGGTGCTTGCTGAGGAGCTCATCGCCGGAGAGCTCGATCCCGCGCACCGGAATCACCACGGCGGCGGCGCTGATGTCCCTGGCGGCCCTCGTCCAGAGGGCAATCTGCACCGCCCAGTCGCCTTTCCGGCGGGAAAAGTCCCTGGTGCCGTCAAGCGGATCCACCAGCCACACCCGGCTGGCGGTCAGCCGGGAGCCGTCATCGGGTGCCTCCTCGGAGAAGATGACGTCGGCCGGGCGCTGCTCGCTGAGCTGCGCGGTGATCCAGCGATGCGCTGAGCTGTCGCCGAGCCTGCCCAGCTCATCCGGGCTCCGTGGCCGGTCAGCGACCTGCATCAGCAGCAGCCGGGCTCCGGCGGACCGGGCGATCTCGATGGCAAGCTGCTGGTCATCGAGATGCGGCACCGCTGCGCTCCCCGGCGTTATCCGGCGCGGGCGCGCGATGGCCGGCGGAGCGCCCTGCGCTCCTCCTCGCTCGTCCCGCCCCACACCCCGTGGTCCTGGACGGTCTGCACGGCGAACTGCAGGCATTCGGCCCGCACCGGGCAGCGGGCACAGACCGATTTCGCCCGGTCGGTCTGCACGAGCCCGGGCCCGGACGCGATTATCGGGAAGAACAGCTCGGGGTCCTCGTGCCGGCAGGCGCCCAGCGCGCGCCAGTCGCTCCGGCCCGGCGTTCTTGACGCTAGCTCGCGCATGATCGGCCTCAGGAGTTCCGCGACGCTGCCGGGCCGGCGGTGATGCAGGCCCGGGATAGGCCAGTGCCCGCCCGTGTCCGGTTTACACCTCGCGCCCCGCCGGATTCCAGGGTCTCTCGGCCTCCCGGCCGGGCTGATCTCACCGATCTTGGGCGTTCCCTGAGGATTAACCGCCGATGCCGGGGTAGCAGCGGATCCGCAACTAAACCGCCGAGGTAGCCCCACCTGCCGCACGGCACCCGCCGGCCGCCACCAGCGGCCAGCGGGCGGAGCTGCCGCCGAGTTGAGAGGCATCCGGTGCGCACATCAACCGAAGCGACCCCCGCGGTCAGCACGAAGGTACCGGCGCGGCTAGACCGGCTGCCCTGGTCGCGATGGCACTGGATGATCGTGATCGGCCTCGGGACGGTATGGATCCTGGACGGGCTCGAGGTCACGATCGTCGGGAACATCTCCGGCCAGATGAGCATGCCGGGCAGCGGCATCCACATCACGCAGAGCCAGATCACCGGGTTCGGCGCCGCCATGTACGTGGCCGGCGCGTGCGTCGGCGCCCTGTTCTTCGGCTGGCTGACCGACCGGTTCGGCCGGAAGAAACTCTTCATGATCACCCTGGGCACTTACCTCGCCGCGACCGCGCTGACCGCGCTGTCCTTCGCGCCATGGTGGTTCTTCCTGTTCCGGTTCCTGACCGGCTTCGGCATCGGCGGGGAGTACGCGGCGATCAACTCCGCCATCGACGAGCTGATCCCGAGCCGCCACCGGGGCATGATCGACATCGTCATCAACGGCACCTACTGGGCCGGGGCCGCGGCGGGCGCGCTGCTGACCGTGCCGGCCACCAATAACCTGCCGGTCAACATCGGCTGGCGGCTCTGCTTCGGCGTCGGCGTCGTCCTTGGCCTGGTCATCCTGCTGGTCCGGCGGAATGTCCCGGAGAGCCCGCGATGGCTGTTCATTCACGGGCAGGCCAGCCAGGCCGAGCACCTGGTGGACGGCATCGAGGAAAAGATCGAGCGGGACACCGGGCGGCAGCTGGCCGAGCCCAGGGAGTCGATCACGATCAGGCAGCGCAAGACGATCGGCTTCGCTGACCATCGCCAGGACCATGGTCAAGCGGTATCCCCGGCGCACCGTGCTCGGCTTCTCGCTGTTCATCGGCCAGGCGTTCCTGTACAACGCGATCACGTTCGGCTACGCGCAGATCCTGGCCGAGTTCTTTCATGTCAAGACCAACCCCGGCTACTACTTCGCCGTTATCGCCGTCGGGAACCTCATCGGCCCGCTGGTGCTCGCTCGCTTTTTCGACGTGATCGGGCGGCGGCCGATGATCTCCGGCACCTATCTCCTTTCCGGCGTACTTCTCCTGGTCACGGCCTACCTTTTCGACGCGGGCCTGCTGACTGCCACCACGATGACCGCCTGCTGGTGCGTCGTGCTGTTCTTCGCCTCGGCCGGCGCCAGCTCGGCGTACCTGACCGTTAGCGAGGTCTTCCCGATGGAGACCAGGGCGCTGGCTATCGCGTTCTTCTACGCGATCGGGACCGCGGCGGGCGGCATCAGCGGCCCGCTGGTGTTCTCCACCCTGGTGAGCACGGGGAAGGTACCGGACACCGTGCTGGCGTTCTCGATCGGCGCCATCCTGATGATCCTCGGCGGGGTAGCCGAGCTATTCCTCGGGGTGAAGGCGGAGCGGCAGAGCCTCGAATCCATCGCCCAGCCGCTCACCGCCGCGGACGCCAGCGACGGCCAGACCTCCGAGCCGGGCCGGCTTCGGACCACATGACCGGGCTTTGCCACATGACCAGGAGCTAGCCAGGAGGAGAACGGATGATGAGCGTGGTTGTTGGCGTGGACGGTACCGACGCTTCTCGTGCGGCCATCCGGATAGCCGCACAGGAGGCACGCTACCGGCAGGCCCCGCTGATCGCCGTGATGGCCTACAGCGCCGAGCGGACGCTCGGCGCTCCGGCGGGCCAGCCGGTAGCCACGCTCGGCACCAGCGGCGATGAGCGTACGGCCGCCGAGTCAAGCCTCCGGAATCTCGTCACCGAGGCGCTCGGGAAGCACGCCGACCATGTGGAGCTGCGGGTGGTGGCCGGAATCGCGGGACGGCAGATCGTCGAGGCCGCCAGGGAAGCCCGCGCGCAGCTCATCGTCCTGGCGACGCGCGGCAGCATGTCCCTGCTACTCGGCACGGTCAGCCAGTACGTGCTGCGCAAGGCGCCATGCCCGGTCCTGGTCGTCCCGGCAGGCGCCGCCAGCGTCGGCGTCGGCTAGCCAGCCGGGGCGCGCATCCGCCACGCGTCGGTGACGAGCTCCGCCAGGCGCCCGGCGTCTACCTCGGCCAGCCGCAGCATCACCAGCGGCCAGCCGTCGTAGCCGGGCGTGGTGAAGAAAGACGGGGCTCGCCGAGCAGCAAAGCCTGCTTCTCGGCCTCATCCCCGACGAACAGCACCGCGATGTCGGTCCGGATGAGCCGCGGCTTGCCCGGCCTGCGCTCGGGGTAGGACCAGATGAACCCCTTGCCGCCGACCCGGAAGTCGAAGCCGTCGCTCTCGATCTCCGCCACGCCGGGCAGGCCAAGCGCGAGGCGGCGCACGTCGTCGGCGTCAGCCATCTTGGTCAGCGACCGGACCTGCGCCGCTCGGCGAGCGCGTCAAGCGCGCGGGTGGCCTCCTTGCCCGGCTTGAGCAGCTCGTCGCCGCTGCCGCCGCCACCGGCCGAAACGGCCTTCGGTTGCTCCATCCTCCGATTGTGCGTCACGGCCCCGGCAAAATCACTCCGGTCAGCGGCGAACCCGCAGCAACCTCGCCGCCACCCCGGGCGCAGAGCGGCCCGGCAGCTGACTTCAGAAGGTAACGCGACATAGCTTGACGGTAAGTCGCGATAGTACTTATTGTCTCAGGTACTGGCGGGAACGTATTGACTGCCCGGTGCCGCCAGCCCCCGGTTGCCCCCGGCCGCGGCCGCCCGGCAACTGGTCTCCGACGAGGGACGGAGCAGCACCGTGGACGCGATAGAGATCCTCACCGCGCTCGGCACGCCACCGGGCCGGGCTGATCCGTACCCGCTGTACGCCGCATTGCACGAGATGGGCGAGGTGATCAAGATCGGCCCTGACGACGTGCTTGTGGTCGGTTACGACGCCATCAGCAGCGTCCTGCGCGATCCCGGCTTCCGGGTCTCCGATGAAGCCAGTTTCGAGAGGAATTTCCCTGGCTGGCGGTCAAATCCGGTGTTCGTCCAGGGCGCGGACTGGATCCTGAACCTGAACGCGCCCCGGCATCCGCGGATCAGGAGCCTGATGGCCCGCGCGTTCACTGCCCGGCGCATCGCCGGGCTGGAGCCCGCGATGGCCAGGATGGCCGACGAGCTGCTCGATGCCATGGCTGATCGCGGCGCCGACGGCTCGGTCATCGAGTTCATGCACGACTTTGCCTTCTTGCTGCCGGTCACCGTGATCTGCGAGCTGATCGGGATCCCGGAGACGGACCGGGAGGGATTCCGGCCTGTTGCGCGGGACCTGGCCGGGGTTTTCGAGCTCACCGACGCCGAGACCCTGCCCGCGATCAACGCCGCAGCGGTCGACTTGCTCGCGTACTTCACCGGGCTGGCGGCCAAGCGGCGCGGCGTCCCCGGCGATGACTTGCTCAGCGACCTGCTCGCGGTGAGCAACTCCGACGACGGCCGGCTGACCGATGCCGAGCTGCTGCACAACCTGACGCTGCTGCTGGTTGCCGGCTTCGAGACAACGACGAACCTGCTGGGAAACGGCCTTCAGGTCATCCTGCAGGATCCGGCGGCCGGCGAAGCCGTCAGGGACGGGTCGCTGCCGCCTTCCGCGTTCGTCGAGGAAGTGCTTCGCTTCGACTCGCCGGTCCAGCTCACCAGCCGCAGCGGCTACGACACGACCGTTCGCGGCGTTCCGGTGTCGCCGCGAACCGGGCTGGTCACGCTGCTCGGGGCGGGGAACAGGGATCCGCGCCGGTTCACGAACCCAGCCAGGTTCGACCCCATGCGCCCGGACGGCGGACCTCTCAGCTTCGGCGGCGGCGCGCACTTCTGCATCGGCGCCGCGCTCGCCAGGCTGGAAGGCGCGGTGGCCTTCCCCCGGCTGCTGAGCCGGTTCCCGAAGATCTCGGCCGCGGGCGAGCCGACCCGCCGGGACACGCTCGTCCTGCGCGGCTTCGATGCGCTCCCGGTGACGATCGCTTAGCTGGCTGGCTGCGGGCCAGGGCACTCGAGATTCTGTCGCCGCGCCGCGTTTACCTGGCGCGGACCGCCGACAGGAATGACGCGTAGCTCCAGGACAGGTTGCTGACGCTCTTGGCGTAGCCGGACGTGGCGTCGAACTGCTCGCTGAGCTCAAGATGATCGCTGTGGAAGATGATCGCCTGCAGCATCTGGTCAGCGGCGCTCTGCAGCGCCACCGCGGCGCCTGCTGGCGTCGTCTGCGCGCCGATTCCGGCCTGGCTGAAAAAGCTGGCGGAGTTCGCGTCGAGGGGAACCGCCCCGGCAGCGGTGATCGCGCTCGCCAGCCGGTAGCAGAGCTCAGCGAAGTTCGCAGTGGACACCGCCCACGGATGATCGTCCGCCGGCGCGTCGCTGCTGCCGTCGTAGGTGTCGCCCGGATAGCGGCCAAGCAGCGGCCCGATGCCGCGCAGCTGCTGATCGGCCCCGTTGACCGGATAGAAGTACGGCGAGGCCGGGTCGTCCCACTGGCTGCGCAGCAGCGCGGCGGTCGCCAGCAACCTGGTGTCCGTCACCGGCACGCCGCCGTAGATCGCGGACATGACGATGTCGATGTTGGGATCGTAGGGGGTCTTGTCGGTCGGGACAGGGAGCAGCGACTGGTAATACCGGCCGTTCCAGTGCTCCTGCAGGGCCTCCTGCAGCCAGGGTATGGCGGCGGCAAGCCACCCAGGGACAGCGATCCCGAGGGTGTTGCCGGTGATCGCCTGGAAGCACCGCAGCTGCACGGCGCGGGCGAAGAACGAGGCGCCGTACTCCTCCTCCCAGAGGTTGTACGTCTCACCTTGATAAGCGTTCTGCAGGAAATTCAGGTTCGCTGCGATCAGGGCGCTCGCCACGGCCTGCGTCGGCGCGTCGAGCTGGGCGAACAGCTGCAGGATCGCGAGCGTCTGGAGGGCCTGCCCGTCGGCCTGAGCGGTCCAGTTCCGCGGCATGCCGTTGATGAAGAACGACGCAAGATCGAAGTCGCCGCCCGAGTTCTGGCAGATCTGCGCGAACTGCACGTAGTCGATCAGCGGCTGGCTGGTGGGGGTCGTTCCCGCCGCGAGCTCGATCGCGACGATCGCGGCATCGCGGGTCCAGTTGTAGACGTAGTCCTGAGTCACGCTCGCGGCGCTGTTCGGCCACGACGGCGAGGCGAGCACGCACCCGGGTTGCGAGAGGACATGGGCGTTCTCCGGGTCTTCGAACACGAACCCGTCCGACGCGACGTTGCGGAACATCAGCCAGAACATGTACTGGGCGATGGCCGTCAGGCTCGACTGCGCCGCCGCAACCTGCACCTTGCCGTACTGTAATTCGCCCACCGGAAGCCGCCCTCTATTGTCCCTGGCCAAGATACCGGCTTGATATTGCGCACGGCTGATCATGAAGGCCATGCTGGGAGCTGCCTCGGCGTTTGGAGTAATCGTGACTCAGCCCGTTTCCCCAGCTGGCCCGCCCCAAGACCACCAGGAGCATGAGGACCAGCCGTGGACGATCAACATCCCCGGCCATGCTCAGCGCAGCGACTCACCGGAGTACGTACATTCCCGGCAGGCCATGAACAATATGGCGGGCCAGGTCAGCACGCTGATCTATGGCCAGCCGCCATACGAAGACCACCACGGCGGCGGATTGTGGCTCAAGGACGACCAGGGCTGGTTCCTGGTCCGCAACCTGGCCGGCCTGGAATGGTCGTCACAGTTCTGCGCGGATCCAGCCAAGGTCGACCTGATCAGGCAGAACGCCAGGCGTCTCTACGCGGCTTTTCCCGAGGCGGCCCAGGAACTGGGCATCCAGGCGCTGCTCGACACCCCGATCACCGATGCGGCCGGCGTCGCCCAGTGGACCGACTCGATCTGCAATGCCAGCATTCCGCTGCCGACGCCGGCGCACACGGGCGTGCTGCCCGCCGGCGGGGGCGTGCACCACTACCCGAGCCCCATTACCGAGATTGCGTTCTTCAAGCACGACAGCTTCCAGCTCTGGGTCACCGACCAGCAGGGCAATCCAGCAGCCGTGGCGCCGGTCAGCCCGCCGCATTCCGGGGACGGGCGGGTGCACGTGCTCTATGCGACTCCAGGCTCGCATCTTGCCGATCAGGTCCGGCAGGCCGAGGCGCAGAACAAGCCGCTGATCCTGGACCCCAGCCACCCGCTAGCGCAGCAGGCATTCGCAAAGCAAACTGGCTGACGGCCCCGGGCGCCGGGCGGCCGGCACATTCGCACCGCTGCCTGAGCGGGCGCCCGGCTGGCGGGCGCCCGCCAGGGCGCCCGCCAGCTCGCTGACCGGGGCTGGGGCTGGCCAGGTCAGGACTGCCCGGAGAAGTCCTCAAGGCGGGTCCAGAATTTCCGGTAGCCCTGCAGCGCGGTCCGGAGTCCCTCGGTGTCCGCGGCCTGCCCATGCCAGGCGGAGAGCAGCGCATGCTGCCGCTCCTTCAGCGACGAGATGAGCGCCTCGACGCTGTCGTCCGTCAGTCCCGCAGCCAGCTCGACCGAGGCGCGCGGATCGTCGACGAACATCGCCTGGATCTCCGGCCAGCGAGCACTGGGGCTTACGCTTTCCCGCGACGGGCTGGCCGGCCGGCCTGCCTGGCCAGGGCCCGGCGGCAAGTCGGTGATCACCCTGGCCGAGCCGGTGCCTGGCCGCGGCTGGCCGGCGGCCGAGCCAGCGCCCGGCACGCCGCCTGCCGCGGCCGCGCCATCCTCGTCGAGGACGATCCGGTCGTCATCGACGATGCTCTGCTCGTCCACGACAATCGGGTCGTCAGCCAGCATCGGGTCGTCAGCCAGCATCGGGTCGTCAGCCAGCACTGCCGGGTCGGCGGCCGGTATCTCGTCGGCTGGCGCTGGATAGCCGCCGGGCGTCATCTGGTCGCGGGCTGTCCTGCCGGTTGGTGAGGTCATTTCGGTCAGCTCCTCGGGGTCCGCTGCACCGGGATCTCCGGTCGGCTCTCGACGGTGGGCTCGCCAGCGTCCACAGGCTGGTAAGGCACTGGCTGGTCGGCGTCGACGGGCTGATAGGCCGTTGGCCCGGGCGCGTCGGCGCGGTCGGCGGCGGTCTGTTCCTGGCCGGCCCGCTGGCCGCATCGGCGGGGTCGCCGAGCAGTTCACGGAACAGGGCGCGGTAATGGATCATGGCTTGCCGCAGGTCCTCGGTAGAGGCCGTGCCGGCCGCGGCCGCCTGGCTGATCTGCTCGGCCGCCCGGTAGTGGCCGAGCGTCTTGGCATGCTCCACCGACAGGTCGGCAAGCACCTGGTCACGGTGCTCCGCCGGGTAGCCGCGCTCGGTCATCACGGCGACCACGAGCACCTGAGAGGCCGCAACTGCCTCGGCAGGCTGGTCGACGAACCGCTCCTGGAGGCCCGCCCACCGGTTCGCGTATTCCGCCCGGGCCGACGGCGCGAGCGGGCGAATGTCCAGTCCCTGGACGCGCCGCTCGCGCTCGGAGAGCTCGGCTTCGGCCTTGCGCTTGCTGTCGCGCTCGTCGACGAGCCGGTCGTATTCCGGGCCGAAGCGCTGCTGGAGCCGCCGCCGGCGCGCTGCCGCCATCAGCATGATCACTACTGCGGCGATCACGACAATGGCCACGATGATGGCCACGATGGTTCCGGTTGCCACGAGAATCACCTGCTTTCGGTCTGATGTCCCCCCCGACTGCCCCGGAAGGCCGAAGTCAAACTTGCCCCCGCTCGCCCGGCCGGCGAATGGCGCCTGGCCCGGGCGTTGACGAGAAATGGCGGAGCAGGTAAATCATGGCTGTGGACTCGTTCGCGGGAAAGCTCGCGGTGGTGACCGGCGGCGGCTCGGGCATGGGCCGCGAGATTGTCCGCCAGCTGGCGGCGCAGGGATGCTCGGTCGCGGCATGCGACTGGCACGCGGATGCCGTCGCCGAGACCGCGGCGACGGCGCGGGCGGGCGCCCCGCCCGGGGTGCGGGTCAGCGGCCACGCCTGCGACGTCTCCGACGAGGCACAGGTCCTGCGGTTCCGAGATGAGCTGCTCGATGAGCACGCCAGTGATCACGTCGACCTGGTGTTCAGCAACGCGGGCATCGGTGGTGGCGGCAGCTTCATCAGCGACCCACGGGAGCAGTGGGAGCGCACGTTCGCGATCGACTGGTGGGGCGTGTATTACTGCGCCCGGGCATTCTTGCCGCTGCTGATCGCGAGCGGCGACGGCGTCCTGGTCAACACGAGCAGCGTGAACGGCTTCTGGGCGGCGCTTGGCCCGGGCGCGCCGAACTCGGCCTACAGCACGGCCAAGTTCGCCGTGAAGGGCTTCTCTGAAGCGCTGATCGAGGACCTGCGTGCCAACGCGCCCGGTGTCCGGGTGGCCGTCGTGATGCCGGGGCACGTGGGCACCGACATCGTCGCGAACAGCCTCCGCGCCCGTGGCCTGCCGGAGCCAGCGCAGATGAGCGACGCCCAGCTGGCGGAGCTGATCCCCAGCGACGCGAGGGCCGCGCTGATCCGGGCCGGCCTGCTGGCCGAGGGCGCGTCCGCCGACGAGCTGCGCCAGATGCTCGTGCGGGCGAACGCCGACTTCCGGGACAAGGCGCCGCTCAGCGCGGCCGAGGCGGCGACCGTCATCCTGGACGGGGTGCGATCGGGGGGCTGGCGGATTCTCGTCGGCGAGGACGCCAAGATGCTCGACGCGGCGGTGCGCGCCAGGCCCGAGGCCGCCTACGACTACGCCAAGCTGTTCAGCGGGCAGGCAGCAGCGCCAGCGGCAGGAACACCTGAGCCGTAGCGGCCTGGCTGGCACGCCACCCGGGCGGCAGGTTTGACGAGGTCCGCACGGGTAGGGGAAATGGTGAAATGGCTGGCGGACTACCGGCCCAGCCGGGACCGGCCCGCCAGCAGATTGGATGGCCGGCCATGTGGTGGATGTACGTCATCATCGTTGCGTTGCTGGCAGCCGGGATCTACTCATTCCTGACCCTGGTGGGCTTCAGGACCCGGTCGCTGACCCGGAAGACCACGCGCACGGCAGAGGACATGTACGGCAACTATGCCGCCTCGCCCCGCGAGCAGCGCCGCTATGCCAGGAGGCATGGGGGGCAACGCGGCTAGCTGGCCCAGGCGCCGTACTCCGGCCCGAACTGCCTGGCCCATTCCGCCCTGGAGTGCTCCTCGAGGAGGAGGGCGTCGCGCTGGCAGCGCTCGTGCAGAATGCCGAAGCTGAACGCGTTCTCGCCGGCCAGGTGCGCCCGCACCCCGATATCCCGCGCCGTGTCCCGCGCGACGACCGCATCGTGATGGTCGCCGAGAGTGGACTGCAGCGTCTTCATCCGCCTGGCGAGCCTGCGGTCCTTCTTCCGGCCGGTCAGGGCCGCCGCCTCGGCGGTATACCTGGCGTCCTTGGCTGCCTTGCGGGTCTCGTGCATGGCGGCGTCCCTTGGCGGCCCGGCCGGTGCACGGCTGGCGCGGGCGGCCCGGCGGCGCACCCGGCGACGGGCGCGACGGACGACGCCCGGCATGACGTCCGCCGCGGGCCGCTGCGCCTTCGCGCCCGGCAGCGGGCCGCGGAGCGCCTGGTCAAGGTCGTTCAGGAGGGCGAAGTAACGCTCGGAGTCCAGCGCCTCGAGCAGGCTCTCGCGGGCCGAGGCGGCGCGCGGGGCGAAGTAGCTGGCGACCCGCGCCTGGACCGGCCCCATGAGCTGTTCCGCTGCCGTCTCCGCCAGCCTGGCCTGCAGGTACGGGGCGAGGACTTCGTTGTCGCGGGCATCGCCGAGTACTCCGCCCAGCCACTTCAGCTCGGCCCGGAGCCGGCCGGCGTCCGGCATGCCAAACGGCTTTCCCGCTGACTTCAGGATGCTGCGCAGCCGCCGGGTCGCAACCCGCATGTCATGCACGGAATCAGCCTCGCCGCGGCGGACCATCGGGTCGAGCGACTGCACCGCGGCGGCCTGCGACCGCGCGTAGGCGAGCAGCACGTCGCCGGCCGCCGAGCCGGGCGTCAGCCGCGGTGCTGGCTCCGGCGCAGGCAGCAGGCCGGCGAGTGCCCGCGCCAGCTTCGCGGAGTGCCCGGCTGGCCGCAGGCCGCCGCGGCGGAGCCGCTGGTCGGCCGCTTTCAGCAGGCTCGGGCCGCCGCCGGTCAGTTCAACCTCGACCTCGCGCCAGCGCGTCAGGGTCGTGGATTCGCCCATCGTCTGCGCCGAGACGTCATCGGTCGTCACCTCCGCCAGCGACTCGCCCGCGCCGTCGACCAGGGCCTGGCCGCGGCGCGTGGTCGTGATCAGCGCCACCGGCTGCAGCGCCTCCCCGCGGGCGTACCCGCGCACCAGGCCGGCCAGCTCGGCGGGCACCTGGCGGCGCCGGCCGAGCGGCAGCTGGATCTCCCGGCGCGAGTCGCCGTCGAGCGGCAGCTTCAGGTGCCAGCCCGGATCCTTGCCGCCGCGGCGGCGGCGGAGCGTGACCCCGCTGCGGATCAGGCGCAGGCCCGCGGTGTCGTAGTACTCCGCATTCAGCTTCTGCTCGGCCAGGCCGGACTCGCGGCTGACCGACGGCAGGTCCTGCAGGCTCGGCAGCACGGCCCCCGGCCCGAACTCATACTTTCGCTCGGTTTCGCTGATTTCGGCACTCATGAGCAGCCACTACCCGCCCAGCAGGAAGTGATTCGGGAGGCGGTCAGAATCTGCCTGCCCGGCGCAGCGCCGGAGGGCGGCCGTCGGGGTCGTACGTGGCGCGATAGAGCACCTCGGCCCAGGCCCGGGTCCAGGCGGTCAGCCGGGGCACGTCGTAGCGGCGCAGCCGCCCGGGCGGCCTCGGCCCGTGCCGTCCTCCGGCGTGCCATGCGTCCAGGTCGGCAGCGGCCTGCCGGAATGCGCCGAAGGCCGGGCGGCCGTCGAGTCCGTCAGGGTGGTCACAGCTGTCACCGGCCTGCTCGCGGCCCAGGTGCTCGGCGGCCAGCGTGCGGCGCAGCGCGGCGGCGTAGCCGATGCCCTGGCCGGCCGGGCCCGCGGCGGCGGCCGGCCCGGCCGACTCGTCGATGACCGCGCAGCTCAGCTCGGAGTCATGGGTCCACGAGCGCCGGTTGAAGTTGTCCGATCCGACGATGGCCCACGTGTCGTCGACGACGCACACCTTGGCGTGCACGTAGACCGGCGTGCCCGCCTCATTCTCGATGCCATAGACGGCGACCCGGTCCCCGGCTGCCCGGTGCAGCAGATCGAGGGCGGTGATCCGGCCGACCAGGTTCGGCGGCACGGACAGCCTGCCATCCTGGTCGGGAAACCGCGGGATGACCGCGATCAGGCGCAAATCAGGGCAGTCCCGCAGCGCGCGGGCCAGCGCGGTCACGACGGTCGCTGACCACAGGTACTGGTCTTCCAGGTAGATGAGGCTCCGGGCGCGCGGCAGCACCTTGAGGTAGGCGCGGGCGATGCTGCGCTCGCCGTCCGGCGCAAACCGGTAACCGGCCCGGCGGTACGGGTAGGTGCGCAGCAGCTGAACCGCGTGCATGCCGCATGGCGCGGGATCAGGGCCCTGCGGTGGCAGCGGCCGCGGGCTGACGTCCTGCCTGGTGACGATGTCGCGAAGGCGGTGCAGCAGGTTACGGGTGAGCGGCGCGGGATCCTCCCAGCGCTCCCGGAATACTGCCTCGGCGTCGCCCACAGCCGGACCGGTGATCATCGCCTGGACGTCATGCCATGGCGGCCGGCTGCCGTAGACCGCGGCCATCGGCTGACGCTGGGGGTCACCCCGGTGGCTGGCGTCGTCGCGGCGGCTGTGACACAGGTCGATGCCGCCGATGAAGGCGGCGTCAAGCTCGGGGCGGCCAGGATGCCGGAGCACCACCAGCTTCATGTGGTGCGATCCGCCCGCCCGGACCCGCATGTCCAGCAGGCACTGGCCGCCCGCTGCCTCGATTTCCTCGCCCAGGTGCCGGTTCTGCTGCTCGCTGAACTGGAACCGGTCCAGGTGCGAGCGCCAGACCAGGCCCCTGACCAGGACGCCGCGCCGGGCCGCGGCGCAGAAGAGCTCGGATACCTCGTGGCCAGCGGCGGAAAGCTGCTGATCGGGGTCGCCGCGCCAGTCGGTGAAGAACAGCACATCGCCTGCTGACATGGCCGGCACGCGGGCGGCGAGCTCGGCGAAGTACGACGAGCCGTGGATGAGCGGGCGTACCAGGTTGCCCCTCGACCAGGCCAGCCCGTCGCCGCGCCGCCGGTCAAGCCCGGTAGCCGGGTTCCCGCGTTCCGCCGCGGTGATGAACCAGTCAGCCAGCCGCACGCCGCCGGTGCTGCCCGGCGAAGGCCGGCGCTGGACTGTGGTCATTCCTCGAAATATTCTTCGATGGTTTCCGTTTCCGGCTGCCGCTGCGTGCCCGGCTCTGCGCCGCCGTCGTACCTGGCAACCACCTCCTCCGCCGCCGGCACCTCCGGGTTGAGCAAGTAGGGCGGGAGCCGGGTCTCGTCGACGGTGGCGCCGACGACCCGGCCTCGCTGGTTGCGGCGGACCCGGACGCGCCTGCGCAGCCAGCCGTATCCGCTGCGCGGGACGAAGAAACCTACCAGTCCGGTCAGGATGATCACCCAGCCCACCACGTTCAGGTTCAGCACGCGCAGGTGAGCATGGACAGCGAACGCCAGGATCGCGCCGATGGCCACTAACGTCAGCCCAGTGGCGGTCTTCATTCCTATCCCTTCATCAAGCTGTGAGATCGCGGGATTCCGGCGACGGCTGCCGCGCCTCGCCTCATCCGGCTCCGCCGCGGCCGGCTGGCGGCCGGCCGCGGCTGGCGGCTCTGCCGGCTACTTGCTTGGCTTCGGTGCCGAGCAGGAGGTCTTCGGATTGACGCCGAAATAGTTCAGCGGGCCGGCGATAACCGTCAAGGCGATCGTTCCTGCCTTAACGCAGCTATTAACCGGCCCGTTGTAGTAATGCCGCTGACCGCCTGCGATGGCGCCTATCGCCAGCCAGATTACGAGCAACACCGCGCCGAAACGCATCGTGACCTCCAGATGGATATATTATATTCTTACTATTGCCAGCACCTGCCCCCCGCGGTTGGCCGCCTGCTGCTTTGGTGTCATGATTAACCTGGCTCACTTGGTGGCATCGGACAGCCTCCTTCACCGGCGCGAGAATGGCATTGCCCTGGCCCGGGCCGCACGGCAGTCACTGGCCTGGCTGGGCTGGTGCTCGGAAACGTGCAGGGAGGACACCGGGCCGCACAGCCGCGGGCTGGCGGCCAGCGGGCTCAGCGCCAGCAGGCCGGCGATGGCGGCAAGTGCCACCGGGACGAGCAAGAGCGGGCGCAGCCGGGCCCACGGCCAGTGCCCCCTTCGCGGCCAGCTCATTTCCCGCAGGCGTCGCCGGGCTCGCCGCAGCCTCCCTGAGCCGTCCAGTTCCTCGCGGCCAGGCATCGGCTCTTGCCGGGTGAGCCTGGTGAAGATCGAGAACAGCGAGGCCAACCTCGGATCGCGTGCCTGCAGCGCTCCGGAGATCCCGTCAAGGATCCGCTGCTGGCAAGCGGGCAGGCTCATGACGTTTCTCCCATCTCCCCGGCGCCGGGCTGGGGCTGTCGATGAGCCGGTAGTTACCCCGCTGCGCTGGCTAAAACGAGCTGCCGCGACAGTTTCGGTGAATCCCGGCGCGGGATGAGCGCCGCGGCGGCCTGAGGCTGCCGCTGGCCGACCGGGACCGTGCGTGGGACGGCGCGGCGGCGGAGCAGCGGGTCCGCAAATGGGCCGGCGCGCAGGACGAGCCGAACGCGAAATACCGCGACGCGCACGTGTGGTACGACGCCGAGAACAAGGACAATTTCACCGCCTATAAGTTGCTCATCGCCGACGTCGTCAACGGCAAGCTAGTGGCCGTTCCGCGCGGCGTGATGGCGGCGGGAAACATCATGCAGGGGGCCAGCGGCGGAACGGACCTGCCGCACGCCGATATCGGCCGGGTGAAAAGCCACCTGGCGAAGTACTACCAGAAGATGGACGACACCGCGCCATGGGACCGCAGCTGACCGCTGCAGTTTCGCCGCCCCGGCGTGCGGCCGGCCACCCCGGCCGCCAGCCGACTCGGCATCAGGCCAGGTCAGACGCCCAGCGGCAGGCTCGGCCGGGTTACCGGGCTCCAGAAGCCCCGGTGGATCTGCCAGCGGATCACCTGATGGACATGCTGCCTGGTATACGTCCAGCGCATCCGTGCGTAGTACCGGACGCCGTCGTGCGCCTGTACCTGGCTCAGCTGGACCCGGACGCGGAACCTCAGGTACCGGCACTGGTAGGCAGGCCGCGTGCAGCCGGGCTGCTGCAGGCGCAGGTAGCCGTCCGCGTGCGCGCCAGCGGCAGTCCAGCCCGACCACCGCAGCGCCTTGACGTAGGGCGCGCCGCCCTCGCCGACGAAGATCACCGCAGGCCGCGACTGGCCGTCGCGCCATCCCCCGGCCTGCGAGTACACGACCGGGAGCGGAGCAGGCGCGCTGGCGGTCGCGGCCGGGACGGCGGCCCGCGCCTGGCCGGGCGGAGTTCCGGTACCCGAGCCGCCGGCTAGCGCGGAGATGACCACGACGATGAGGACCAGCATGACGGCAGCAAGCAGGGCCGCCAGCACCCTGGGCCGGCGCGTCCTGCCCACGCGGGAAGGTCCGCTGGCCACCGGGACTCGGCTCATGTTCAGTCCGTGCCCCGAAGCGGCCGCTGCTACCCGCCCCGCTGCCGCCCGGTTCTGCCGGGACCGGCGGCCGCCGGACCCGTCGCCGGGCGCTGATGATCCGGCTACCCGGATTGCGTCCGGCTACCCGGATTGTGTCCGGCTAGCCCGGAAAACAGCGGCATATGCGACTTACCCCGGCAAGCGCAATACTTTATCTCGCTACATTTCAAGACGGGTACTGCGCGCTCGGTGAAAGCGCTAAGTTGGAGCAGTCGGCTTGGACAGGCAGGCTCGTCATTTTCCCGCCGATATGGGGTTTTCGGGTCATGACCGGGGTGCTGCAATTCACCGTGACCGTCGATGGTAGCGGACTGCGGGCGCGATATATTGACGGGGAGCCTGCCGTCCTGGTGGTATCGGGAGAAGTAGATATCGCTACCTGCCCGGTCCTGCGGCGCGCAATCGACGGCGTACTGGATACCGGCCGGGCCAATGTGGTGATCGACGTCGCCGCTGTCGAGTTCATTGACGCCATGGGAATCGGGCTGCTCATCTGGGCGGCCGGGCAGGCCAGCGAGGCCGGCGGCCGGCTCGTCCTGCGCGCGCCGAGCCGGGCGATGTGCCGCATGCTCAGCCTGCTGCAGCTGGACGGATCGCTGCCGGCCGAGGGATGACCGGGCAGCGCCAGGCCGCCGCGCGGCTATCCCGGCGCCTTGCGGCCGGCCACCCGGCTGACTATCTCCGCGGCGATGTCGCGAAGCTTGCGGTTCTCCCGCTGCGACGCGCGGACAAGCAGCTGGAACGCCTCGTCCGGGCCGCGGCCGCCGTCGGTCATCAAGATCCCGATGGCCTGGTCGATCGTCGACCTGGACCGCATCGCCTGCTCCATGTTCTCGCTCAGCTGCCGTGCATCCCAGTACACCTGCGCATTGGCCAGCACGATCGCCGCCTGCCGGGCGAAGGCCGCCACCTGCTCGGCCGCGGCATCGTCGAACGGTGACGTCCGCGAGTAGAGATTGAGCGCGCCGATGCACTCGCCGCGAGCAGCGACTGGCACCGACAGCGTGGCGGTAATGCCATGGGCGGCGGCGGCCCTGGCGAAATCCGGCCACTGCTTTTCGTCGGCCGTTGACTCGATCCGGTAGACCCGCTGATCGCGGAACGCGTCCAGGCACGGCCCGTGCCCGCTGTCATACTGTGCATTGTCGATTTCCGGCGCTTCGGGATCGGTGAACACGCCGGTACACGGCATGCCGTCGACGAGCATCGTAATTCCGGCCATATCGGCCCTGGATGCCTCGCAGGCTAACTCGGTGACCCGCTGCAGCGTGTCGCCTAAAGTGCCGTCGTCGATGAAGAACTGGGAAAGGGCTCGGAGTCCCTCGGCCATCGCAGCTGCGTCGCCGGTCACCGGCTCGCTCCAGACTGGTATCGGCGGTGAGCCAGTCGAATCCCGCGAGGACCGGACGAGGTGGCCAACTCAGGCTGACTTTCAGCATACGCGGCGATTGGCCCGGGCCGCCCGGCTGGCGCAGACTGCTCAGTCCGGGTCGCGTGGTTCCTTGCGCTCTGTCGTCCGGCTGACCATGTCCGCGGCGATGTCACGGAGCTTGCGGTTCTCCCGCTGCGACGCGCGGACAAGCAGCTGGAACGCCTCGTCCGGGCTGCGGCCGCCGTCCGCCATCAAGATCCCGATGGCCTGGTCGATCGCCGAGCGCGACAGCATCGCCTGGTGCATGTTCTCGCTCAGCTGCCGTGCATCCCAGTACACCTGCGCATTGGCGAGCACGATGGCCGCCTGGCGGGCGAAGGCCGCCACCCGCTCGGCGGCAGCATCGTCGAATGCCGACGTCCGCGAGTACAGGTTGAGCGCGCCGATGCTCTCGCCACGGGCGAGAATGGGCGTCGATAAGGTCGCGGAGATCCCGTGCGCGGCTGCTTCCCTGGTGAACTCGGGCCACCGCTGCTCGTCGACGATGGAGTCGATCCGGTAGACCTGCTGATCACGGAAGGCGTCCAGGCACGGCCCGTGCCCGCTGTCGTACTGGGAATTGTCGATATCCGGGGCCTCGGGGTCGGTGAAGACGCCGGTACGGGGCCTGCCGTCAACCAGCATCGTGATGCCGGCCATGTCGGCGGGCGATACCTCACAGGCCAGCTCGGCGACCCGCAGCAGCGTGTCGCCCAGGGTGCCGTCATCGATGAAGAACTGGGAGAGGGCGCTCAGGCCCTCCTGCATAGCAGAGTTGCCGGGCACGGCGGGAACTACTCCTGACTAGGTACGTGAGCCATCCCGCATGGGTCCAACGAGCCTGGCCAACTCTGGCGGAGACGTTAGCACAGTCGCTGCCGGGGCCGGCTAGGCTCTCACGCGGCCTGCCGCGCCGGATGCTCAGCCCCGGCCCCGGCAGCCCGCTCGTATACCTTGACGGCTTCCTCCACCGACAGGCCCTTCGTCTCGGGCAGGAAGCGGTAGACGAAGCCCATCGCCACGATCGAAAGGGCCGCGAAGCACACCATCACCCAGCCCAGCCCGATCCCGTTCTTCCAGACCGGGAACGCCTCGATGAGCGCGAAGTTGGCCAGCCAGTCTACGGTCGCGCCGGTCGCCGCGGCGCGGCCGCGGACGGCGGTCGGGAACACCTCGCCCTGGATCAGCCAGCCCGTCCCGCCGACGCCGATCGCGAACGAGGTGATGAAGAAGGAGAAGCCGACCATGACCACGACGGTCTTCGGCAGGTCGGTCAGGAAGGCCACGCCCGCCGCGGCGAACAGCATGAAGAATGCCATCCCCAGGTAACCCCAGATGGCGAGCGGGCGGCGGCCAAGCTTGTCGATGTAGCGGAAGGCGAAGTAGGTCGCGATCACGTTGACCGCGCCCAGGATGGCCGTCACCTCGACGCCGGCGATCGCCGCGCTGACCGCGCTGCCGCCGTTGGCCGTGAAGAACGTCTTCAGCAGCTGCGGTCCGTAGTAGAACGGCACGTTGATCCCGGTGATCTGCTGGAAGATGAAGAAGACGCAGACGATGACCAGCGCCCGCCGGACGCCGGCGGTCCACTGGGTCTTCTGCTTCCGCTCCTGATCGATCCGGGCGAGCTCGTCCGATGCCTGGCGTGCCTCTTCTTCCGAGACCTCCATCCCGAGCAGGCCGAATGCCTTGCTGGTATCGGCGTAGCGCTCATGCTGCATGAGCCACCGCGGGGACTCGGGCATCCGGGCCCGCAGCGCGACGGCCACCAGGGCAGGGACGGCGCCGAGTCCGAGGATGAGCCGCCAGCCCAGGTGGGTGGCGTCGTGCGGCGCGGCCTTGAGCACGACCAGGGCCACCAGGTAGGACACGAGAATCCCGACCGTGATCATCCACTGCTGGATGATGCTCAGCTGACCTCGCCGGCTCCGCGGCGCGAACTCGGCGATGTAGGAGGTGGCGATCGCGGAGTCGGCGCCGATGGCGAGCCCGATCAGCGTGCGGGACCCCAGCAGCATGGCGGCATTGACGGTGAACGCGGACAGCAGCGCCCCGACCGCGTAGATCGCGGCGTCGGTGATGAGCAGCGACTTGCGGCCGAAGTGGTCGGTCAGCGGCCCGGCGACGAACGCGCCCGCGGCGGCGCCCAGGGATGCTCCGGCCACGAGGTAGCCGGTGGCGAAGCTGGACAGATGGTAGGGGATGAAAGGCAGGGCCGAGCCGATGTTGGACGTGTCATAGCCGAACAGGAAGCCGCCGACGCAGGCGAGCACGGCCAGGTACCAGTAGAAGGTCGTGGGTATCCGGGAATCCAGCTCGTCCAGGAGATTGCGTCCTGACGACTGCGCTGTCCGAGTCTCTGACATGATCAGCCGGCCTCCTCGCCACCACCGCAACCCGGGATCGGTTCCGGCTGGCCGCGCCGCTACCCGCGTAGCCCGGCCGCAAACGTGCATGCATGCCCGGCGCAGCCTGGGTAAGGGGAGTCACGTGAAAGACCATGACGAGCGGCCGTACGTCGACACGCAAACCCTGACCGACACGGACACCTACATCTTCGAGGCGATCGCGACACTCGAGTTCTCCGGCCGGCTGGCCACCCGCACGGAGATCGCGTCGGCGACGAACCTGGATGACGAGACGCTTGACGGCGCGCTGCGGGCGCTCACCGGCAACGGCCTGCTGATCGCCGCCGAGAACGGGGGCGAGACCACGTTCGAGCCGGCCCGGCGGGACTGGAGCAGGGCGCCGGAGGAGCCGCAGGGGCCAGCCGCCCAGGATTCCGGCGCCTGACCCGGGCGCCGTTTCCGGGCGGCCGGAGCCACTGGCGCCGCCATTGCCGTTAATAACGCTAATTTGTCTTATCGTTTTTATTGCCGGACTCCGCGGGCGGCTTGGCCGGCTCCGCGGGAGGCGCTATCTCCTCGGGCGTTCGCGGGGTTCCGTGCGCCGGCCGCGCACCGGGCGGGCGGTCATTGAAGGACACCCGGACGCTCTGCTCGTCCCGCCGCTGGTTCTGCAGCGCCTGCAGCGCCATGGCGGCCCGGTCCGCTTCGGTCAGCGGCGGCTGGATGATCGAGCGCGGCCACAGCCGCCGTTCGAGCACCACGTTGACCTCGGCCGCGTAGACCGTCAGCTGCACGCCGAGGGAGAGCCAAGCGATCAGGGCGAGCACGGTCGCGAACACGCCGTAGACCGAGCTGCTGTGCAGGAAGTGGTGGACGAGGTAGGTGCCGATCGCCTGCAGCAGCGTCCAGGCGGCCCCGCCGAATACGGCGCCGGGAAGGAGCACCCGGCTCGGCACGCCCTTCGGGGTCAGCACGCGGAAGCTGACGAAGTAAAGCCCGATGTTGGCCAGCAGCGCAAGCACAACCGCCAGCACTACGATGACGACGGCATTATGACCGAAAGTGTCCAGGCCGGTCAGCAGCGTGGTGACGATGACACCGACGCCGAGCACGACAAGGAAGAGGAGCGAGCGGCCGAGCCTGGGCACGAATCCCGGCCGGGCCGGGCCGGGCAGGTTCCAGACCTGCTCCATCGTGAACAGCGCCGCCTGCGCCAGGCCGGTGGCGCCCCACAGCAGCCCGAGCAGCCCGATGATCAGCCCGATCGTGCTGGAACGCCGCAGCTCGGAAATGCTCGTCAGCTGACCGCCGCCCGCCGGGAACTGCTTGGCGACGGCATTCAGCACGTCGTGGTACAGCGCCTGGTTGCCGGACACCACGAGGCCGAGCACCGTGACCAGGATGAGCAGCAGCGGGAACAACGAGAGGAACGCGGAGTGCGCGAGGCTCGCGGTCAGCGTGCCGCCGTTGTCGTCGCCGTACTTCTTGATGACGCCGTACACGAAGGCGGCGGCCGGATTGCGCTGCTGGGCCCGGTCTACCCCGCGGACGGCGCGCTCTACAGGATTGACGGTCACGCTCCCGGCGGGTCGCCGGCGCGCAGCACGAGCATGGTCATGTCGTCATGCAGTTCGCCGGAGCAGAAATCAAGCACCGCCGCCTGCATCCGCGCGGCCACCTCGCCGGGCGGCTTCCCGGCCAGCGCGGCGAGTTCCTCGGTCAGCCGGTCCTCGAACGAGGTCTGCTGGAGGCTGCGCGCATCGGTCAGCCCGTCGGTGTAGAAGAACAACAGGTCGCCCCGGGCCAGCTCCAGGTCCTGAGCCTGCGGGCCCGAGTCGGGGAAGATGCCGAGCGGCAGGCCGCCGCCGTTCATGGTCTGCACCCGCCCGTCCGGCCTGACCAGCACGGGCAGCGGATGGCCGGCGCTGCCGAGGGTCACAAGGAGCGCGGCGTCCCGCCACCGCAGGTGCACGGCGTCAGCCGTGACGAACCGGCCGCCGAACTCCTCGGCCAGCATGATCTCGTTGACCATCCGCAGTACCTCAGCCGGATCAGCGCACCAGTGCCCGGCCACCCTGATGGCGTGCCGTGCGGCCGCGGTCACCGACGCCGCGCCCTTCCCCTTGCCGCAGACGTCGCCGATCGCCAGGCCCCAGCCGCCCGGAGTGCGGTAGACGCTGTAGAAATCGCCGCCAGGCCCCGGGTTGCTCGTGGCATCCAGGTGGGCCACGGCTATCTCCAGGCCGGGCACCGCGGGCAGCTCGGTGGGACGCAGGCCGGCCTGCAGCGCATCCGCGACGTCCGTGCGCTGCCTGAGCATCCGGTCCACTCTGATCGCGAGGGCCAGGTGCTCGCCGATCTCCTCGACGATGCCGACGTCCGCCGTGCCGAAATAGGCTCCGCCAGCCTCCCTGGCCAGGGTGAGCGCGCCGTAGGAGCGCTCGCCGTCCGACAGCGGGACGGTCAGCACGGAGGTCGCGCCAAGCAGCGCGAGGAACGGGATGCCGTCCGGCCCGGCGCCGAGCAGCCCGGTGTCTTCGGCATGCGCGATCAGCAGCGAGCTGCCGGATTCGTGCACCTGCCCGGGCGCGGACCCGCGCCCGGGGTCAGCGGCGGCCATTGCCCTGGCCAGGTCGACGGACGCCTCATCCTGCGGCCCGATGACGAACTGCCGCCGCAGCAGCCCCTTGCGCTCCACGTCGACGATGACCCAGGATGCGAGCTCGCTGGCCAGCAGCCGGGCGCAGCGCTGCAGCATGACGGGCTCGCTGACCGTGGCGTTCTCCAGCACGAGCCTGGTCGCCGCGCCCAGCAGGTCCAGCCGGCTTGTAGCGGTACGGACCGTGGCGGGATCCTGCCCCGTGGCCTTGTCCGCAGCCTTCCGCCCGCGCGGCTGCGCAGCCGCCGACCCGTGCCGGGTGGCGGCGACGACCAGCTGGCCCGGGTCACCGGCCAGGCTGACCGGGCTGATATCGAGCACGTTCGGCACGGCGCCGGATGCGCCGAGCAGGCCGCACTGGACCTGGCGGCCCTTGCCGGTACGCCGGGCGGCGGCAAGCTGGGTCTGCACGGCGGCGCGGGCAGGCAGCTCGACGAAAGCCGAGAACGGCTTTCCGGTGGCGTACCCGGGCGAGAAGCCGAGCAGGTTGCCCGCCCGCCGGTTGGCCCGCCGCACGGTGCCGTCGCGGTCGAGCAGGAACAGCGGGACCGGTGCCTCCTGGAATACGGCATGCAGCAACCGCCGGTCCCCTTGCGGGCCGCCGGTCAGCTGCTCCGCCACCGGTCCCGCGGCCTGCGCCTGCATCGAGTTGAGTGCCTCGATCGCGCCGTCCAGCTCGGCGAACGCGGCGTCGAGCACCTGCCGCAGGTGGGCACCCGGCAGCGCGGCGGCTTGCCGCAGCTGGCCGCGGCGCGCGGTCAGCCCGGAAATCTCGCCCTCGAGGCCGGGAGGATGCGGCATGACGCAAGTCCTATCTACTAGCTTTCTTGTCCCCTACCGCTCACAGCGCCGCGCAAACACCGCGTCGAAGCTGCCCGCCAGTCTGGCAGGTTCGGGACGGGCGGCATTGATCGCCGCCGTCAGCATGCTGCCTGGCTACCTGGGCATGGCCCCGTCGGCGGGCGAATCCCCCACCGGGTCCACCGGACGGTCGCCGTCCAGCGCAGCGGCGGGCGGCAGCCCGGCGCTGATCGCCTGCTGCACGCTCTCGTAGCTGGGCAGCCGGTCGGCAAGCCCGGTGATCCACAGCGCCTTCGTGTACCGGTAACGCGCGCCGGCCAGCGCCAGGGTCCCGCCGGCGGCTACCAGCTTCTTCCAGTGGCCGACGATGACGGCCAGGCAGCTGGTGTCCAGGAAGTCGACCTCGGCGAAATCGAGGATTATCCGGTTGCTCTCCCGCCGGGCCTGCGTCAGGCAGTCGTCGAACTGCCCGCTGGTGACGACGTCAAGGTCGCCGCGGACGGTGACGACTACGCTGTCCGCCCGATGCTCGGTCGACAGCTGGAGCGCTACCAACCTGCCTCCCGCAGAACAGGCCCCCAGGCAGGGGCGGTGACACAGGCTCATCGTATGCCGCAATGCTGGCCCCGCGCCCGCCAGCCCTGACCGCGCGGCCGCGCGGCCGCACCGAGACCGTGCGGCCATGCCGACGGCCCCGATCAGGGATCCGCGCGTAACATTCGTGTTGAGCGCGGCGCCAGCGGCGCCTGCCCGAAGCGCTCGGACCGGAGGAGGGAGGGGAGCCTACGGGGCACCATGATGCCCGACTCGACCCCCGCTGATGGGGACTTTCATCATCTGGCACTTTTGTACCGCAGTAGCCAGGAGTACCTGGCCACCCTGGTGACGTTCGTGCGGTCCGGCCTTGACCTTTCCGAGCCGGTCCTGGTCGCGGTGCCAGGGGCGACCGGTGACTTGCTGCGTGACCGGCTGGCGCCAGCCCCCGGGCAGCTCGTCTTCGCCGACATGGCAACCCTCGGCCTTAACCCGGCGCGGATCATCCCCGCGGTCAGCGCCTTCGTCGATGCGCACCCAGGTCAGCCTGTCCGGTACGTCGGCGAGCCTGCCTGGCCGGCCCGCTCGGCCGATGAGCTGCGCGAGACCGCCCGGCATGAGGCGCTGCTCAACCAGGCGTTCGCCGATGCGCCGGTCACCATCCTGTGCCCCTACGACACCGCCGCGCTGGCGTCATCGGTCATTGACGACGCCAGGCGGACCCATCCGGTCCTGCTGCGCCGGGGCGGCAGCCAGGCCAGCCGCGAGTACCCCGGCCCCGACGGCCTGCCGCCGGACTGCGACGCGCCGCTGCCCGAGCCGCCATCTCGCGCGGCCATGCTCCGCTACGCCACCAGCCTGCGGGCGATACGTGACCTCGTCGCCAGGCACGCCACGCAGGCCGGGCTGACCGCAGCCCGGACCGCCGATCTCGTGCTCGCGGTCAGCGAGGTGGCCGCCAATACGCTCCGCTATACCCGCGCCGGGGGAACGCTCTACGTCTGGCGCACCCCGGACAGCCTCATCTGCCAGCTGCATGACCAGGGCCGGATCACCGACCCGCTGGCCGGCCGCAGGCGCCCGGCCCTCGACGTGCTCGGCGGCCAGGGACTCTGGGTCGTCAATCAGGTCTGCGACCTCGTCGAGCTGCGCTCCGGCCGGTCCGGCACCACCGTCCGGCTGCGGATGCGCCTCAGTCAGGCGTAGCCAGCAGTTCCCGCCGGCCTGGCGGTTGCCGCGGCACTGGCGGCTTCCGCCGGCCTGGCGGTTGCCGCGGCACTGCCGTTCTGGCGGCCACCGTTCCGGCCACGGCCAGGGTGGCGGCGACGAGCCCGTCCAGCAGCCCGGCCCGGCGCAGCGGCCGGTCCGCTGCGGCAAGCGCCAGCATCGACGCGGCGTGCGCGACGTCAACGCCCGACCCGGCGGTGAGCACCGCCGGCCCCGGCATCCTGGCGGTGACCGCTGCCTGGATCAGGTGGCGGGCGCCGAGCAGCCGCGCGACGCTGCGGACTCCCGTGCTGGCCGGCCCGGCACCGCATGCGGCGAGCGCGGCGCCGGGCGCGCAAAGCAGGAACGCGCCATAGGCGCCGCGCGCCACCGCGGCGCCGCGGGCCACCGAGGCGCCGCGGGCCAGGAATCCGCTGTAGGTGACCGGCGAAGGACGGGTCACCCGGACCTGACCGCCTTCGCCGCCATGGCGCCGCCGAGCAGCGCGGCGCCGGCCGCGAGGCCGCTGACCAGCCCGGCGTGCTGCGACATCCACAGCTGCGGGCTGCGGTCGTGTGACCGGTCGTCGAAGCCGCCGTGGGCACCATGGTCGCGCCCGGCGGGATCGTCGACCGGCTCCCACAGGTTGTCGGGCCGGCCAGGCGCTGCCTTCTCCGCCGTCTGCTGGGAGCCATAGCCGGTGCGGGCCAGGTACCGGTCAAGCAGGGCCGGCCCGATCCTGTTGGCCAGGATGGTGGCCGCGGTGGACGCGCCGACCCAGTACTGCTTCCGGCGCGGATGATCGGCGGCGAACACCACCCCGCGGGCCGCGACCTCCGGCTGGTAGATCGGCGGCACCGGCTGCGGGTGGTTGGGCAGCTTGGACCGCACCCAGGAGAACTGCGGCGTGTTGACGGCCGGCATCTGGACGACGGTCACGTTCACACCCGAGTGCTCGTGCAGCAGCTCGCAGCGCAGCGATGAGGTGAACCCGTTGATGGCATGCTTCGCGCCGCAGTAGGCCGATTGCAGTGGGATGCTGCGATCCCCCAGAGCGGATCCGACCTGCACGATGGTGCCGCGGTCGCGGGCCTTCATCCGGTTCAGTGCCACCATGGTCCCGTACACGAATCCCAGGTAGCTGACCTCGGTGACGCGCCGGAACTCGGCCGCCGACACCTCGCTGAAAGGCGCGAACACCGAGGAGAACGCCACGTTGATCCAGACGTCGATCGGGCCGAAGAACTCCTCCACCTGCCGGGCCGCGTCCTCGACTTGCTCGTAGTCGGCGACGTCGGCGCTGATCGCGAGGGCCTTCCCGCCCGCTTCCTCGACATCGCGCACGGCGCCGTCCAGCCCCGCCTGGCCCCGGGCGATCAACCCGACATTCGCCCCTCGCCGGCCGTAGCGGCGCGCGGTGGCGCGGGCAATGCCCGCGCTTGCGCCGGTGATGACAATGGTCTGGGTCATTGGATCCTCAGTCCTCCTTCGTCTTGGGCACTGTGGCCGCTTCGTCTTGGGCACTGTGGCCGCTTCGTCTTGGGCACTGTGGCCGGCCCGGTGCTCAGCTCGTCAATTCCGGCTGCCAGGGTGCGTCGAGCCTGGCCGCGCACTCCAGCATCAGGGCGTGCACGAAGGCCTGCGGAAGGTTGCCCCGCAGCTGGCGCTCGGCCACGTCGTACTCCTCCGAATAGAGCCCTGCGGTGCCGCACGCTGCCCTGTTCCGCTCGAACCAGCGGGCTGCCTCGACGTCGCGGCCTTGCTGCGCCAGGGCAAGCGCCAGCACGAAGCCGCAGAGCAGGAAGGCGCCTTCCGCGTCTTGCAGCGGCCTTTCGTCGTGCCGGAACCGGTAGGCGTAGCCGTCCTGCGTCAGCTCGGCGATGTAGGCCAGCAGCGTTTCCACCGTGCGCGGGTCGTCGGCCGGGATCGCCCCGCGGACAGCTGGCAGCAGCAGCGCGGCATCAAGTCCGTCGTCAGCAGGAGAGCGCTGCCAGCGGCCCGTTGGGTGGACAGCGTGCTTCGCGGTGTCGGCGACGATGTCATCGGCGAGCGCGGACCACTGGGTGGCCTGGGATCGGGTGGCGCAGGACCGCGCGGCGGCACGGAGCCCGGCGACGCAGGTCAGCCTGCTGTGGGTCCATGCCTGGTCGTCGACCTCCCAGATCCCGGCATCCGCCTCGGTCCAGCGCTCAGCCACGGCACCGGCGGCGATCTCGACCGCCTGCCTGGCGGCCGTGTCGAGCCGGTCATGCCGGGCAGCCGCGGCCAGCAGCAGCAGGGTCTCGCCGAACGCGTCGAGCTGGAACTGCTTGTTCACCCAGTTGCCGACGAGATCGAAGCCGCCGGGATATCCGGGCAGGTCCAGCCTCCGCTGATCGGGTACCCGGCCGCCGTCGGTCGTGTAGGCCGGCTCCAGCCGCGGGCCGTCCGCATGCAGCCGGTCCGACACGAAGCTCACCGCCCGGTCAAGCAGCGGCAGCGGCCCGGCCGCGGCCAGCGCCTGCCCCGCATAGCACTGGTCCCGGATCCAGGCGTACCGGTAGTCGTAGTTGCGGCCAGCATCGGCCCGCTCCGGCAGGCTGGTGGTCGCCGCCGCGACCATTCCGCCGTTCGCGGTCGTCATGCCGCGCAGCACCGCGTAGGCCTGCCGCGCGTCGCGCCGGGCGGTCAGGCCGTCGAGCGACGGTACCGACTCGGCCCATGCTGCCTCCGTTGTCCGCCAGGCGAAGGATGCATCGGCCGGCGGCTGGCCGAACGGCCGGTCGGACACTTCGAGCACGAGGTCGGCGCGCTTGCCTGGCGGTACCTTCAGGTCAAGGGCGAGCGCCGATCCGCGGCCTGCGCGGATAGCGGTCGCGCCACTGACGTCCCCGGACCACCGCAGGTACAGATCGCCCAGCCGGCCTGCCCACGCGCCCGGCCCCTGGCGGCTGACGGCGCGCAGGCTCTTGCGGCCGAACTCGGCGTGCGGATCCAGCAGGACCCGCAGCCGTGCCGGGGCCTTGCCTGGCAGGACGCTGCGCAGCAGCACAACGTGATGCGGATCGCCGGGCATCGCCAGCGCCTCCCGGCACTCGATCACGCCTTCGTCGGTGATCCACCGGCTGCGCCAGATCAGCGTGCCCTGCTCGTAGTAGCCGCCCCAGACAAAGCGCGCTGCCGGGGTGACCCGGTAGCTGCCCTCGCCGCCGATCAGGCTGGCGAAGACGGCGTCACTTTCCCATCGCGGCGCGCACATCCAGACGATCTCGCCCCGCGGCCCGACGATGGCGCCGCGCTCCCCGTCGGCGAGCAGCGCGTAATCCCGCAGCGCATGCAGGGAAGCGCACGCCTGGCCTCCGCCCGCGCCATCACTCACGCGGGCATTACTCACGCTGGCGCTACTCACGCTACCGCGACTCACGCTGCCGCCTTCGGTATCTCTTCGGTGTCTCTTCTTCGGTATCTGGCCCAGTGCGGGCCCAGGGGATGCCGGGTACCCGCCGCGGGCCGACTTACTCGTCCGGCTGGCGACGGTGCGCGAGCGGCAGCACGAACCACAGGCCGCTGAACATGCAGACCGTGGCGACGCTGAGCACCACCGCCGGGACGCCGCGGTCGACGTAGCCGGTCACTAGCAGCACCGCGGCGGAGATGGCAAGGCCCACGGTGGCCAGCCCGCCGATCGCCATCACGTTGGCCGCCCGGACCAGTCGCTCCTTCTGGTGCTGCCGGAAGACCAGGCGGTGATAGGCAACCGGCCCGAGCAGCAACGCCGTCGCCAGTGCCGCCAGCATCAGGGTCGCGATATACAGCTGGCGCTGGGCATGGCTCAGCGTCGTGAACCGGTTCGTGAACGGGAGCGAGAGCAGGAAGCCGAACAGCACCTGGACGCCGAGGCCGGCCACCCGGAGTTCCTGGAGCAGCTCGGCCAGGTTGCGGTCGTCGCGCTGAGCCCGGGACTCGTCGCGGTCGTCTCCGGAACCCTGCGCGAGCCTCCCCCGCTGGTCAGCCGCGCCGGTATCGCTCGGCATCCGCTGTCCGAAGTTCGATGCCGAGACCTGGCCGGCCCGGGTCGGGAGTGAAGCTGGTGCCCATCTCGGCACGCCCTCCCATCGCTGTCACGGCCCCGGCGTCACGGCCCGGCGTCACACGGCCCGGCGTCACACGGCCCGCCGTCAGGGCCCGGCGTTACGGCCCGGTGTCACGGCTGCGCGGCGGCACCGCCAGCCAGTCATCGCCCTGATCCCCTGTTACCTGGGAAGGCCGACCTCAAACGCGGCTGCCCTCCGCGGAAACGCGGCGCTCCTCCGCGGAAACGCGGCCGCCTTCTCCGCGGAAACGCGGCCGCCTCTCCGCGGAAACGCGGCTGCCTCTCCGCGGAAACGCGGCTGCCCCGGCCCGCAGCAGGGCCCCGCGTTTGCAGCTTGCCCGGCTGCACTTACCCTAAGGACTGCACCGGGGTCCAGCAGCGGGCCTTGGCGGGATGGTGAGGCTGCGCGCTGTCGTCTGGCTTGTCCGCGGCGCGACGAGCATTCGCCTCGACCGTCCCTGCCTTTTGTGGCCCGGTGTTTCCTGATGGTTCCGAGAGGAACGACCAGTGCCCTTCGCCGACCCGCTGGCTGCCCCGGAAGGCTTGCAGCCGGAAAGCTTGCAGCCGGAAAGCCCGCAGCCGGAAAGCCCGGGCCCGCAAGACCCCGGACCGACATTCGACTCCGACGACGGCGAGACCGAGCGGCTGCTCGGCCTGCTGGCTGACCTGCCTGCCGATGACCCTCGCTCCGAGGTCATCCGGGCCCAGATCGTGGCGCTGCATATGAAGCTGGCGCGGCGGATTGCCCGTCGGTATGCCAACCGCGGCGAGCCGGTCGAGGATCTGGAGCAGTCAGCCCTGGTGGGGCTGGTCAAGGCCATCAACGGATACGACCCGCTGCGCGGGCATGACTTCCTCGCTTATGCGCGCCCGATGATGAACGGCGAGGTGAAAAGACATTTCCGCGACCTGACCTGGGCCGTGCGGGTGCCTCGCAGAGTGCAGGAAGGGCGGGCTGAGCTCAACCAGGCGGCCGCCGCGCTCACGCATCGGCTCGGCAGGCCGCCGACAACCGAGGAACTCGCCGGCGAGCTGCGGTTGTCCGAAGACGACCTGGCCAGCCTGCGGGAGGCGTCCGCGGCGTACAGCGCCCTGTCCCTGAGCATGCCAGACGGGCCGGACGAGAGCAGGACGCTGGCCGACACCCTCGGCGCCGCGGACGAGGCGCTGGACGCCGTCGACGATCGCGAGTCACTGCACCCGCTGCTTGACGCGCTCCCGCCGAGGGAACTTCGGCTGATCCTGCTGCGCTTCTTCGGTAATCAGACCCAGGCCGAGATCGCCGCCGAGCTCGGCGTGTCCCAGATGCAGGTATCCCGGCTGCTTGCGGCGACACTCACCCGGCTCAGGGCGAGCATGCTGACCGAGACCTGACTGACCGCGGCGACGCTGCCGTCTTTTTTGATTAACGGATGGTCCGGTGCCGGCCTGGCCCGGCACGGCGGGTTTGGCATGCCAGGGACGGGCACATTGAGCCTGGTCCTGGGTATCACCGCCGTCACTGTGAGCAGGAGGAACACTGATGGTTCGTAGACTGCTTAAGGTCTCTGTCCTCGCCGCCGCCGGGCTGCTCGCCGCTGCGCAATGGCCAGAAATCCGGCGCTACGTGGCGCTCAGGCAGCTGTCGCACGGCCAGGGCCACCCGGAGATCGTGCCGCTACGGGGAACACAGGCATACCCGAAGCACCCGGCAGGCGGAGCGCAGGACGGCACCGGCGACTTCGACTCGGCCAGCCGGGGAGGCCCGGCCAAGGCGCAGTAACGAACCGGCATCAAGGAGCAGACGACGGTGGCAACGAACGAGACTTCGCCGCAAGCGCCGCAGGCACGGCAGGATCTGCGCGCCGCCGACGCGGACGAGCGGTACTCCGATGCCCTCGCCTCCTTTGCCGAGCTGGCCAGGGCGCTGGCGGAGCACGAGTCCGTCCCGGAGACCCTGCAGAGCATCCTGGCGCTCATCCTCCGGCTGGTGCCCGGCTGCCATGCGGCGAGCGTCACGGCGCTCGATGAGGGGTCAGAGCCTGGCACGATCGTGGCCACCTCCGAGGAGACCTACGAGATGGACCGCCGTCAGTACGCCCTGCATGACGGCCCGTGCCTGGACGCCGCCCGGCATCAGCAGGTCAATCGGTGGACCCTGCAGGAGGCCAGACAGCGGTGGCCGGACTTCACCAGCCTTGCCGAAGAGATGGGTCTGCGGAGTTACCTGTCCGCCGGGCTCGGCTGGGAAGGCCGCCCGCTTGGCGCCCTGAACCTGTCCTCCCGGGAATCCGACGGTTTCGACCAGCTAGACGAGCAGTTGCTGGCCCTGTTCACGGCCCCGGCCGCAACGGCCATCGTCGTCACGAGCCGCTACTCGAAGGCCCGCGACCTGGCTCTGCAGCTCGGCCAGGCACTGCAGTCACGGGCCGTGATCGACCAGGCGATCGGGATCGTCATGGCCGAGTCACGCTGCGACCCCACCGAGGCCTTCGCCATCCTCGGGCGGGCATCGAACAACCGCAACATGAAGCTGCGCGACCTTGCCGCCGAGCTTGTCGCGCGGGTAAGCCGGGCAGCCCTCATCCCGTCCCGCGGACTAGCCGCCGCCCGACGCCCTGCGGGTCAGCCGTCGCCCGACGACCCGCGGGTCAGCCGCCGCCCGACGCTCGACGTTCAATCGCAAGCGGCCCACATTGGCAGTCGGCGCGGCGCGGGTTCAATCGGTAAGCGCCAGGTGTTGCTCGGTGTGCCACAGCAACTAGGTGTGCCACAGCAAGTGGACCTGGCGGAGGTCCCGGTGACGCGGAGCGGAGCGGCCTTGCGAGTCTGGCCCCGGTTTAGGTGGGGTAGGGGGGTGGGGTGGTGGTTGTGGTGCGGCCGCTGGGGGTGGTCCAGGTCAGGGTGCCGGGCTGGGGCTGGCTCAGGTGCCAGCCGGGTGCCTGCTTGGCCTGGTGGTGGCGGCGGCAGAGCGGGGCCAGGTTGCATTCGCAGGTGCGGCCGCCGTGGTCGTGGGGCAGGGTGTGGTCGTCGTCGCATTGCGCGGCGGGGCGGCGGCAGCCGGGGTGGGCGCAGGTGCGGTGCCGGGTTTTGATCAGCTGGCGGAGCAGGGGGGCGGGCTGGTAGCCGGGGGTCTGCCGGGCGTGGCTGCAGGTGCCGGTTTCCAGCCAGTGGATCGTGATCCCGGCGAGCCACCGCCCGATCCCGGTCCCGGCCGGGCCTGGTTCGCCGGGCGGCCCGGTGCTGCCGGGTGTCCCGGTCCGGCCGGGCGGGCCGGTGCTGCCGGGCGGCCCGGTGCTGCCGGCCGGGCTGGTGCTGCCGGGCGGCCCGGCGGGTGGTGGTTCGGGTGGTGGTGGTTCGGGTGGTGCGGGTGGTGGTCCGGCGCGGGGCGGGGCGCAGCCGTGTCCGATGGCGGTGCCGTCGGGGGCGGTGATGGTGGCGCACCATTGGCTGGCGGGGGTGGCGGCGATGCGGGTGGCGAGGTCGCGGCTGGTGCCGGGGTCGAGCGGGCCGTATCCGGGTGCCTCGCCGGGCTGGCTGGCCAGGCCGAGCCAGGTCGTCAGGGGCAGGGTGAGGTTGACCGACCCGTTCAGCCCGCCCGGGTACCCGCGCCCGCTGCCGGGTGCGCCGCTGCCGGGCGCGCCGGGGCTGGGCGGCCCGCTGCCGGGCCGGGGCCCGGGGCGCCGGGTCCCGCCGCCGCCGGTGCCGTCGTCCGGGCCGTCGCCGTCGCCGGGGCCGGGGTGGTCGTCACCGGGCTGGCCCGGGTCGTCCTGGCCGCGTCCGCCGTCATCGCTGTCGCCGGGGCCGTCCTCGCCGTCGCCCGGCTGGCCGCCGCCGGGGCCGTCCTGGCCGCTGTTGCCGTTGCCGCCGGCGAGGTGATCGTCCTGGCTGCCGGGCAGGAGGGTCCACAGGGGGCGGCCGGAGAGCAGGGCGGTGAACACGGCGGCGCGCAGGAACTCCAGGGTGCCGCCGGCGCCGGCTTTTCTCAGCGCCCGCGCCTGGGCGTCGATGTTGCGGTCCGCGGCCAGCACGTCCGCGGGCGGCAGGTCCCGCCCGGCCAGCGCCCAGGTCCCGCCCGGCTCGGCCCAGGACTGCACCCGGGCGTCCCGCTCCGCCTTCGCCCGCCGCCGCCGCGCCGCGTCCGGGTCGTGCGCCAGCACCAGCCGCCGCAGCAGGCTGCCCAGCTCCCCGGTCGTCATCGACGCCGCATCACCGACCGTGACCGCGGCGATCGCCGCCGCCGGCACGTCCGCCAGCGCGGCCAGCTCCCGGGCGTAAACCCCGGCCCGCGGCAGGTCGACCCGGCCCGCGGCCAGCGCGGCCAGCACCGCCGGCAGCCGGGTCACCCCGGCGGCCAGGCTGAGGAGCTTGTCCGCCGCCCGGCAAGTCAAGGTCAGCGCGATCGCGACCTCATCACCGACATGCTCGGCCTGCCGCCGGTCCCCCGACTCTGCCGCGTGGGCCTCCCGGCGGCCGTTCAGGCCCGCGACCGCGGCCAGCTCGATGCTCGCCGCCCGCGACGCCAGCCGCCTAGCCGCGCACAGCACCCCGACCAGCTCATCATCAGACAGCCCCGGCAGCCCATCGGCGACCGCGTCATCGGCGAACCCGGCCAGCACCGGACCCGGCCCCATCGTGTCTAATGGCCCGCCGGCCGCCCAGCCGCGCGCGCCCGGCTCCCGGTCCCGGTGAGTGAACCCGGCCCCGATCACCTCCCGCACCCCGCCCGCCGGCTGACGCGCGGCCAGGAACTCATCAGCGACCGGCGACGCCACCTGAGCCAGCCACCCATCCGCCCCCTCCGGCGGGCCGCAATCCGGGTCGAAGAACGCCTCGGCGTCAAACGGCTCACCATCGTCATCCACGAACACCGCAGAACCGCCGGCAAGACCATCGGGGCCAGCGGACGAGGCAGCAGCCGCGGCAGGAGCAGCCGGGCCAGCGGCGGGCTCGCGACCAGCAGACGGCGCACGGCCAGCAGACGGCCCGGGAGGGGTGACGGGTTCTTCTCGCATCGGCCCTCCTCCCGGTCATCACTGCTGGCCCTACCTTCTTCGACCAAGCTATCGAGAGCCACCGACAAAACTGGCGTTCGATTGCACACGATCGAAAAAAAATTCAGAATCTCAGGCCGGGCTTATCCTTCGCTTCGGTGGCCCGGACCGCACTACGGCGTGGCCTTGCAGACCGCTTGCGGTCTCGCACCGCGGACCACCCGCGCAGCCTGGCCTTGCAGACCGCTTGCGGTCTCGCACCGCGGACCACCCGCGCAGCCTGGCCTTGCAGACCGCTCGCGGTCTCGCACCGCGGACCACCCCGCGGCCTGGCCCTGCGGTTTCCCCGCAGCCTGACACCGGATAGAGATCGTTAGGGCTGCCCGCGTTCCCCGGAACGGCGGTCATCGATGACCCGCCAGCGGCGGAAGAAGGCCCACCGACGTTAGGGACCGTTGTTGCCGGGTAGTGCCGCATCCCAGGGAAAGGGGGAGATCCGTGGACGAGACCACAACAACCCGGCAAGCGGGTGCACCGAACAGCTCAACCGCAGAACTCGTGAAGCAGCTGTCCGAGCAGGTAAGCCAGCTGGCCCGCGACGAGCTGCGGCTGGCGCAGCTAGAGATGACCCGCAAGGGCAAGCGGGCAGGCCTTGGCATCGGGATGTTCGGCGGCGGCGGCCTGCTGGCGTTGTACGGGCTTGGCTGCCTGCTTGCGGCAGCGATTATCGGGCTTGCCACGGCGGTGACCGCCTGGCTTGCGGCTTTGCTCATCGGCGCTGTCCTGCTGGCAGCCGCCGGGCTGGCTACGCTGCTCGGCCGCGGCCAGCTGCACAAGGCCACGCCCGTCGTCCCTGAGCGCGCGGTCGGCAGCGTCAAGGCCGACGTCGAGGAAATCAAGGAGAGTGCGCACCGATGACTGTGGAACAAGGCAACGGCCAGGCGCCGAGCGCGGCTCCGCCGGAAAGTCTCGAGACGCTGACCGGGGAAATAGAGCGGACGCGGGAAGAACTCGGCGAGACGGTCGAGGCGCTCGTTGCCAAGGCCGACGTGACGGCCCGGGCCCGGGAGAAGGCGTCTCAGCTGGCCGGACGTGTCTCCAGTAAGGCCGGCAATGCCAGCAAGGTAACGGCAAGCAAGGCCAAGGAAGCTGCCCGCCAGGTGAAGGAGCAGGCGGCCGCCCGGATGGGCGCTGCCGGGACTGCCCTGCCGGAACCAGTCCGCAGCGCCGCGAAGCAGGCCGCCAGCCGGGCACAGCAGCGCCAGGTGCTGCTCGCCATTGCCGCCGGTGGCGCTCTGCTGGCCGGGTGGCTGGTCGTGCGGCAACGCGGGCGCTGAGCGAGAACCGCCCCAGGGCAGCGGTGAGCGGATACCGCCGGGCAGTACCAGAGCGGAGAGTCGATCGGATGATGGGCAAACGCGGCACTAGACGTGACAATCCGGCCACAGCCGGCTCCAGACGACAGCCGGCTCCCAGACGGCAGCCGGCTCCAGACCACAGCCGGCTCCCAGACGACAGGCACAGCCGGCGCCCAGGCCATGGCCGGCGCCCAGGCGACACCTAACGGCTCGACATCTAACGGCAGGCTCACGGCTCATGAAGATGAGTCCGGCGCGGCGCGTGCTGGCGAGCCCGCCGCGGCAGAGACTCCGACGGAACTCAGCAGCGGCTCCTGGCTCGCGGCCGCAAAGCGCTCGGTCAAGGAATTCCAGGACGACGCGCTGACTGACCGGGCCGCAACGCTCACCTACTACGGGGTTCTCGCGATCTTCCCCGGGCTGCTGTTCCTGGTATCCCTGCTCGGGCTGCTCGGCCGACGGCTCACCCAGCCGCTCATCAGCAATCTCGCGACGGCCGCACCCGGCGCTGTGCGGCAGACGATGCTTACCGCCGTCACCCACCTGCAACGCGGTCATGCCGCCGCTGGCCTGCTTGCCATCGTCGGGATGGCCGCGGCGCTCTGGTCGGCGTCCAGCTACACGGCGGCGTTCATGCGGGCTTCCAACGCCATTTACGACGTGCCGGAGGGCAGGCCGGTCTGGAAGACGCTCCCGATCCGGCTCGCCGTCACGCTCGCGCTGATGGTGCTGCTCGTCGCGTCCGTCCTCATCGTGGTCCTCACCGGCGGGCTTGCCCAGCGCGTCGGGAACGTGCTCGGCATCGGCAGCACGGCCGTCACCGTGTGGGACATCGCCAAATGGCCCGTGCTGCTCATCCTGGTCAGCCTGATGCTCGCGCTGCTCTACTGGGCCAGCCCGAACGCGAAACGCGGATTCCGCTGGGTCAGCCCCGGCGGGCTGATAGCTGTGGTCCTCTGGCTCATCGCTTCCGGCCTGTTCACCGTCTATGTCGCGAACTTCGGGCACTACAACAAGATCTACGGCAGCCTCGCCACGGTAATCATCTTCTTCGTCTGGCTGTGGATCTCCAACATCGCCGTGCTGTTCGGCGCCGAGTTCAACGCCGAGCTAGAACGCGGACGCGCGATGGCCGCGGGTACCCCGGCCGATAAGGAGCCGTTCGTCGAGCTCCGCGACACCAGGAAGCTGCGCAAGAAGGCCACGCGCTAGCCCAGCTCCCCGGCTCTGCGCAACATGGCCAGGCGTCAAGCCCAGGCTGACCCGCTCCTGGCCCCGGAGATCAGGCGGTCCGCCGCGCGGGCGGCGATCGCCATGATCGTCAGGGCCGGGTTGGCGCTGCCCTGTGTGGGGAGCACGCTCCCGTCGGTGATGTAGAGATTCGGCACGGCGAAGCTGCGGCAGTCGCGGTCGACGACGCCGAATCTGCGGTCCGTGGCCATCCGGCCGCCGCCGACCAGGTGCGCGTAGCGGTCGATGGTGATCACCTCGTCCGCGCCGGCGGCGCGCAGGATGTCTTCCATCACCTTCCTGGCCGCGCTCATCAGCTGCTTGTCGTTGTCGCACCTGGAGTAAGAGAACCTGGCGACCGGCATGCCGCGCCGATCCGCCTCGTCGGCCAGCGTCACCCGGTTCTCTGGCCTGGGCAGCAGCTCGCACAGCGCACCAAGGCATGACCAGTGCACGTAGTCCGACATGTACTCGCGAAGGGCCAGGCCCCAGCGCCCCTGCGCCGCGACATGCTCGGCCCAGGTGATCGGCAGCGGCGACACCGTCTGGATCGAGAAGCCCCGCTTGTACGGCTTGGCGGGATCGGTCTCGTAGAACTGCTCAGTGCTGACCTCGGGCGGCGGCGCTTTGTACATCCGCACCTCGGCGTCGAACCGCCCGGCCGTCTGCGGTGCACCCTGCACCATCAGGTACCGCCCGACCTGGTCGAAGTCGTTGCAGAGCCCGGCCGGGAAGCGCCGCGAGGCCGAGTTGAGCAGCAGTCTCGGGGTCTCGATCGAATAGCCGGCGACGGCAACCATCCTGGCCCGCTGGAAACGAGCGGAGCCGCCGCGCACGTAGTGCACGCCGGTGGCCAGACCGGTCCGCTCGTCGGCCTCGATCCGGGTCACCATGGCGTCCGCGCGGACCTCGGCGCCATGCGCAAGGGCATCCGGTACGTGGGTGATCAGCGGCGACGCTTTCGCGTTGACCTTGCAACCCTGCAGGCAGAATCCCCGGTAGATGCAGTGCGGGCGGTTGCCGAAGCGGCCGTTGGCGATCGCGACCGGGCCCACCTTCGCGGTAATGCCGAGCTTCCTGGCGCCGCGAAGGAACAGCTCGCCGTTGCCGCCGACCGGATGCGGCCGGTGCGGGTAGCCATGCGGATCGCCCCACGGCCAGTGCTCGCCGGCGACCGGCAGCTCCTGCTCGATGTCGGCGTAGTACGGGCGCAGGTCCGGGTAGGAAAGCGGCCAGTCAGCGCCGACGCCGTCGGCCGACATGGTGCGGAAGTCGCTGGGGTGAAATCGCGGCGTGTAGCCCGCGTAATGCACCATCGACCCGCCGACGCCCCGGCCCGAGTTGTTCGAGCCCATCGGGATCGGGTCATCACCCGCGATGACCCGGGGCTCGGTCCAGTACAAGCGATGCGAACCCGCCTCGTCGCTGACCCAGTCGGCGTCCGGGTCCCAGAACGGCCCGGCTTCCAGCGCCACCACCCGCCAGCCCGCCTGGCCAGGCGCTGCAGCAGGGCAGACCCGCCTGCGCCGCAGCCGACGATCGCGAGATCGACCTCGTCCTCGTCGGAGAACTTTCGCATGTCACGGCGAAGCCGGTGATTGGTGCGGGTGCCATCGTTCGGCAGCAGCCACGCAGACTCGTTACGCGCGCGCACGGTGCGCATCAAGGATCCTCCCGAACCGGATCATCCCAGCCGTGCGCGTCGCGTACCTCGAACGGCTCGAGCGCGTCGACGCCGGGATTCTTATAGCCGCGCGGGTAGGCCGGCCCGGGGAAGCCGATCTCGTTCCAGGCCAGCGGGTGGGAATAGCAGGCGGTACAGGCGTATCTGGTCCACAGGCTCCACACATGGCTGGCCACCAGGCCGTGCCAGGAACCGGATCCGAGGTCTTGCACGGCCTGGATGAGCGTCGCCTGATCGGCCGGCTCGCAGGCCGCGAAGCCGGCACCGTATTTGCCCTCCGCGTCACCATCCAGGGCGGACAGCGATTCGCGCCAGGCCTGGCCATCCTCCGGCATGTCCGCATAGCGCCAGCCATCGGTCTGCTTATCGGCCAGCCTGGCGTCGATCATCGCCAGTACCGGCACCCGCGGCTCCTCATGCTGGCCGAGCAGCTGATCGACCAGGGCGGCCGCCGCGGCCTGCTCGGCTTGAGTGAAGAAACGAAAATCCGCCTGCAGGCTGGTGCGTGCGAGCACCGCTTCGGCGGTCGCCGGATCCCACCGATCAGCCTGCGACACGACGTCGAAGCCAGGGAAACGACCCAGGTAACCGGCAGGACGCCCGGTCCTGCCAGCGTCTCCGGTCACTGCTCGCGCCGCCCGCCGAGATCACGACCCCGGCGCCTGGGCCTGGCTGCCCGCATCGTCTTGTCCACCCCTTCCGGCCGGATGTTGCATCCGCCTGCCCGGGCAGTCGCCTTCGCGCTGCCCGGGCAGGCGGCGATCAGGCTGCTTGCCGGCCGACGGGCCCTGACTACGCCGCCGGCAAGCAGCGTCCGCTGGCACCCGGAGGACCGGGCGCCATGCCTAACCCGCGCTGACCGCAGCCGGGCGCAGCCGGGCGCAGCCGGGCGCAGGCAAGTCCTGCTGCCGCTACCAGCGATACCAGCGACGACGCCCGCTGCCGGCTGTCCCCGCCGCGCGGAAGAGGAAGCCGATCAGCCAGATCGCCAGCACGATCAGCGCAATCCACCACAGCAGGTGAACAGCGAACCCTAGGCCAGCCAGGATGATGGCAAGAAGGAGAACGAGCAGGATGATCATCATGGCGAGATCCTTCCGTTAGACGCCGCCCCATCTAGTCACCGGATAGTTCAGGGCTAAACAGCACGCGCCCGCCGTGCCGCGCGAAGCCGCAGGCCACCACCGTGAGGCCGGGCCGATTACCTTCGCCGCGAGATCACCAGGCGGCCGCCGGCATCCATTCCGCGCAATCCTTGCCTTTTGATGGCAAACCGTAGGCAAAATACAGGCAAAGGAGGCCGCGCGTGGGCGCGGTCAGGAGGGAAGACCAGATGCGAGCGCTACAACGGATAGCGGCGATCACGACAGCGGCGGGCCTGCTGCTGGCCCCGGCAGCAGCCGCCTCGGCAGCCACCTCGGCATCCGCCTCGGCACGCCACCTGGCGGCGACGAGCGCCGCGAGCGTGCACCTGCGCGGCGGAACGACCTCGCTGACCACCGTGCCCGGCCTCGCCGCGGCGCTGCTCCAGGGCAGCATCGTGACGTTCGCGACCACGCCAGGCACCGAGTCGCTGCTCGGCTCGACGGTTGACCCCCAGATCAAGTTCACGTTCCCGGTGACCGGCGGGCGGGTGAACCCGAGCCGGCTCACGGGCAGCATCAAGCACCGGGGCGGCATCTTGTTCATCAACACGTCCAACGACCTAGCGATCAAGCTGAGCAAGTTCATCATCAGCCTGACGCACCACCGGCTGACCGCGATCGTCAGCAGCCTAGGAGAGCGCGTGACCGTGGCGAAGCTCAAGTTCTCGCACGCCAGGATCCGGATCGGGCGGCACCGGGTCAGGGCCAGCCGGATCGGCGTGCACCTGACGACGGATGGGGCGAACGCGCTGGACAACGCGCTGAGCACCACCGCCTTCACCCCCGGAATGAAGATCGCGACCGCGACCACCTCGCCGCGGTTCTAGCGGCTGACCGCAGCAAAGCCAGCGCCGGCGCCGGATACCGGGCATCAGCCCGGCCAGCGCCGGCCCGGTTCAAGCTCAGTGCTGGCATGATCCAGGCATGTCGATCGTGCACTCGGCGCCCGTTCCGCCGCGCCCGCTGCCGGTCTCCTGGCCCGCCTGGCGGCGGCGAGGGCTGACACGGTGAGCTGCTCGATCATGGTTTTCACCCGCGACCTGCGGGTCACCGACAATCCTGCGCTGGCCGCCGCGGCCGGCCAGTCCGAGCACGTCGTCCCGCTGTTCGTGTTCGACGACGCGCTGCTTGCCCGCGTCGGCGAGCATGCCAGCAGGCTGCGGTTCCTGCTTGAGTCGCTGCGTGATCTCGATGGCAGCCTCCGGTCGCGCGGCGGCGCGCTCGTCGTCCGGCGCGGCGACTGGGTGGCCGAGGTCATCGAGACCGCCCGGGCGGCCGGCGCCGGGCCGGTCCACGTCGCCGACGACGTGTCCGGTTACGCGTCCAGGCGGCTGGCCCGGCTCGAGCGGGCCGCGGCGGCCGCTGGCCTGGCCGTGCACCGCCATCCGGGCATCACCGTCGTCGAGCCCGGCGCGATCACGCCGCCGGGCGGGGACGCCTACCAGGTCTTCACGCCCTACTACCGGCGGTGGCTGGAAGCGCCAAGGCGGCAGCGGGCGCCGGCTCCACGGCAGCTGCGGCTGCCAGGACGGATCGCGCACGGCAAGCTGCCCGAACTGACCGATCTGACCAGCGCGGCACCTGCCGGGCGCGGCACCATCGCTGGCGGCGAGACCGCCGGGCGCGCCCGGCTGCGGGACTGGGCGGGTGATCACCTCGAGGCATACGCCGGCATCCGGGATGACCTCGGCGCCGACCGGACCTCCCGGCTGTCCCCCTACCTGCACCTCGGCTGCCTGTCCCCGGCAGCCGTCGCGGCGCAGCTGTACCAGCAGCCCGGCGGGGCTTCGTTCGTCCGGCAGGTCGCCTGGCGTGATTTCTTCCACCAGGTGCTCGCCGCCCGGCCGGAGACCGCCTGGCGGGAGGACTACCGCGGCCGCGGCGACCGCTGGAACCGGGATGACGCGGCCCTTGCCGCCTGGCAGGACGGGCTGACCGGCTACCCGGTCGTCGACGCCGGCATGCGGCAGCTCGCCGCCGAGGGCTTCATGCACAACCGGGCCAGGATGATCGTCGCGTCGTTCCTGACCAAGGACCTCTACCTGGACTGGCGGCTTGGCGCGGCGCACTTCCAGCGGCTGCTGCTCGACGCCGACGTCGCCTGCAACCAGCTCAACTGGCAGTGGGTCGCCGGAACCGGCACCGACACCAGCGCCCACCGGATCTTCAACCCGACCGTGCAAGGCAACCGGTTCGACCCCTCGGGTGACTACGTGCGGCGCTACCTGCCGGAACTGGCCGGGCTGCCGGCCCGGGTCATCCACGACCCCGCGGCCGGCACCCGCGCCGGGCTCGGCTACCCGCCGCCGCTCGTCGACCACCGGGCGGCGATCGCCGAGTACCGGCAGCGGAAGGCCGGCTCGTGACCTTGGCCGGGACGTTGGTCCCTAGCGCCGCGCTTTGCCGGGGCATTACCTGGGAATAGGCGCTCGCGCCGGCCACGGGCGCTGCGCATGTGCACCCGAGGAGGCAGCCAATCGTGCACTGACCAAGACCGCCCGACGGCCATCACGTACGGCCTACGGGGCCGTACGTGATGGCTTGTCTGCAGGCGAGGACCCGGCGCTAGCCGCCGTTTCGGCCGCGAAGTTCAGGTCGGCTGCCCGCTCGTTGGCCGCCCGGCGGACGATCTGCGCCCGGTCCGCCTTGGTCCGGAACGTGACGCGGGTGCGGTCCGCCCGGAACAGGTCCTGGGAGAACTCGAACGGCATCCCGGCGGCCGTGCTCGAGGTCCGGGTAATGGCCAGCAGCGGCGTGCCGGCGCTGACCCCGAGCAGGCTCGCCTCCTCGGCGCTTGCCTCGACCACCTCCAGGTGCTCGACCACGTCCTCCGGCCGGATCCCGTAGCGGCTGTCAAGCAGCTCGTAGATGGATCCGCCGATCGGCAGCTCGAGCAGCCCGGGGAAGGTCTCGGCCGGCAGCTGGACGCGTTCCAGCGAGATCGGGATGCCGTCGGCCAGCCGGATCCGGACGATGTCGAGCACCAGGTCGCCAGGCGGCAGCGCCAGCTGGGCGGCGGTCAGGTCGCCGGCCACCGCGATGGTGGCGGAAAGCACCTGGGTGCCGGCCACGAACCCCTGGCGGCGCAGGTACTCGGGCAGGCCGACGATCACCGAGAGATCCCGGTCCACCTTGGTGTGCGCGACGAAGGTGCCGCCGGCCCGGCCGGGCACCCGCCGCACGGTGCCGGCCTGGGCCAGCACCGCGAGCACCTGGCGCAGGGTCGAGCGGCTGACCGACAGCCGGGCGGCGAGTTCGCGCTCGGTGCCGAGCCGGTCGCCCGGCCGCAGCGCGCCGGACGAGATCAGGTCGAGCAGCCGGATCCTGGCGTCTCTCGACCAGCAGGCTGGTCACCCCATGGCCTCCAGCGACTCCGGGATGATCTGGCCGCCGTCGATCACCAGCGTCTGGCCGGTGATGTAGGCCGCCTCGTCGGTGGCGAAGAACAGCGCCGCGCTCGCGATATCGGCCACCGTGCCCAGATGCCGCATCGGGATCGCCGCCTCCATCGACCGCAGGTAGTCCGGGCCCATGCCGTCCAGCCCCTCGGTGGCGATGTTGCCGGGCAGGATCGCGTTGATCGTGATGCCGCTGCGGGCGAACTCGAGCGCGGCCGAGCGGATGAAGCCGAGCTGGCCCGCCTTGCTGGCGCCGTAGGCGGTCCACCCGGTGAACCCGGTGACCGGGCCGGTGATCGACGAGGTGACGATGACCCGGCCGTGACCGGATTCCTTCAGCGCGGGCAGCGCCGCCGCCGTCATGAAGAAGGTGCCCTTCAGGTTGACCGACAGCACGTCGTCAAGCTGCGCCGGGGTCATCTCGTCCAGCGGCGCGGCCGGGAAGATGCCCGCGTTGCAGCACACCACGTCGAGGCCCGCCGTGCCGCTCGCGGGCGGCGGCCACCGCCGCCGCGCAGCTCGCCGGGTCGCTGACATCGCCGGCCAGGTAATGCACGGCCCCGCCGCCCGCGCCGGTGAGCTCGGCCGCGGTCTGCTCGCCGAGCCCGGCGTCCCGGCCGGTGATCACCACCCGGGCGCCCTCGGCGGCGAACCCGCGGCCAGCCCCTTGCCGATGCCCTTGGTGCCGCCGGTCACCAGGACCGACCGGCCGCTGATTGACGTGAACATCCAGCCTCCTCGAATCAACCGATACGCCGGCGCCCCGGGCAGGGCGCCTAAGTAGTAGCGTGACAGGTACCGCTCGGCCAGCTCGCACGCGCCCTTGGTGAAGTCCGCGCCGAGCTCGCGGGCCGAGTCGGCGAACCGGTGCGAGCCGACCCAGGCGACCAGCTGCAGCCGCCGCAGCAGCACGAACGTGGGGATCTCGGCCGCGTCCCCGGCCGGCAGCGGCGCCACGCCGCGGTAGCCGCGCAGCCAGGCGTCGCACAGCGCGGGCACCCGCGGATCGTGCTCGATGAAGCTCAGCGAGGCGCCGATATCGAAGAGGAACCAGCCGAACCCGCAGTCGTCGAAGTCGATCACATGCAGGTCGGCGCCGCTGACCAGCAAGTTGGCCAGCCGCATGTCGGCGTGGATGAGCCCGAACCGATCCGGCCCGGCGCCGAACCTGCGCAGCCGCTGCCGGATCAGGGCGGCCGCCCGGCCGAGCGTCGCCAGTTCCTCCCTGCCCACCCCGATGCCGTCCTGCCAGCGGCCCCACCGGGGCGTCTCGCCGACGCAGCAGTCGAAGTCCCAGGAGAACCTGGTGAACGAGGCCGGCCTGGCCCAGCCGCGGGAATGCCGGTGCATCCGGGCGCAGATCTCGCCGAGCAGCTCGAACTTCTCGGCCAGCTGGTCCTCGGCCGGCTCGGTGCCTGGCAGCCACTCGAACAGCACGGTCTGCCGGGTAACCGGCCCGATCCCGATGTCCACGACCTCGCCGGCCGTCCGGCGCCCGGAATACCGCCGGGGTGGCCAGCCCGGCGTCCCGGCGCAGCGCCTGCAGCCAGGCCAGCTCGGATGCCACCGCGCCGGGCTGGTGGTATCCGGTCCGGTGCACCCGCAGCACGGCGGTCCGGCCGTCGGCCGGGTCATCGACCCGGTAGGTCGCGTTCTCGGACAGGCTGAGCAGCTCAAGGCCGGCCTGGCCGGAGAATCCGAACGGGCGCAGCGCGGCCCGGGCGAACGGGTCGTAGCCGAGCAGGATCTGCTCCGGGGTCTCGGCCGTGCTCACTGCCCGCGCCCCTGGATGCTCCCAGCAGCCGCTCGATCTCTTCCCTGGCCCGGCCGACGCCGTCGGCGCTGCCGGCGATGTAGACTCGCCCGGACGCGCCGATCATGGTCACGTCGACCAGCGTGTTCTGCGGCGCCACGTGCTCCGCCTCGTTGGCCGCCACTGCGGCGAACAGTGCCGGCGCCATCTCGCAGACCAGCAGCGACTGGCCGGGCAGCAGCATCGACGCCTGCCGGGACCGGTTGATCACCACGGCCTGCTGGTCGGTCACGTCCTCGATCACGTCGCTGTACAGCAGCCGCGGCGCGAGCTGGTCGCCCGGCCGCCCGGCCGATGCCGTGCAGGATGGCCTGGCCGGCCTTCTCGCACCTCGGCGGCGTCCCGGGAGTGCACCTCGAGCACGCCGAACTGGCGCTCGACGAACAGGATCCCCGGCTCGGCCGACGGCGCCGCCCGCAGCGCCAGGTCGGTCACCCGCTCGATCGCCAGGCCGGGCGCGACCTCGACGATCAGGGCATGATCACCTTCCAGCGGCGGGTAGCCGCGGGCCCGGGTGGGAGTGCCGAGGTAGGCCGCGAACTGCCGCCGCAGGCCCGCGATCGGCAGGTAGACCCGCAGCTCGACGCTGGTCGCCGTGGTGGTCATCGGACCAGGTCGGACGAGCCGGGGAGTCCGCTCACTCGGCGACCACGAAATGCTTGCCGAGGTCTGCGTGCGGCCGCGGGATGACGTGCACGGAGATCAGCTCGCCGACGCTGGACGCGGTCTCCGCGCCGGCCTCGGTCGCCGCCTTCACCGCGCCCACGTCACCGTTGATGATCACCGCGACCAGCCCGTCGCCGACCTCCTGCCGCCCGACGATCACCACGTTGGCCGCCTTGACCATCGCGTCGGCGGCCGCCAGCGCGGCCACGTAGCCCTTGGTCTCGATCATGCCAAGCGCGTTCTGTGCCATGTGTTTCTTCCTCTCGGTCGGACGCCCGGCCAGCGCCGGATAACAGATAGGCCTTTTAACGAGACTTCGCTGCCCGGTCCCTGCGGTTCTTGCCTGGCCCGGCCCGGGCGGCCGCAGCCGGTGCCGACGGCTCGTCGATCGACCCGATGATGAGCGCGTCGACCGGCGGCCGGTCCGGCAGCCAGCCGGCCGCGACCGAGCCCTGCGCGACCAGGACCCGCTCGCCCTGGCCGCTGCCGAGCACGTCGAAGGCGACCAGCCGCTCGCCGGAGCCGGCGACCTCCACCTCGAGGAACGCGCCGCTCGGCAGGCCGTCGATCCGCTTGGTGGACCAGACGTTCCCGACGACTGTTGCTTGCAGCATCACCGCTCCTTCTGCACGGGCACCCCGAGCGCCCGCGCCTTGTCCCTGGCCAGCGGGGTCAGCACCGCGCGCGGGCCGAGCACGAGCCGCTGCGCCGGCCTTGGCCGCGGCGAGCACCGCCCGCTCGGTCACCGCCCCCTTCTCGACCCGGCGGGCTGTCTTGGCTGCGCCATCGGCCTGGCTCTGTCCCAGCGTGAACCGGAGCCGGCCCGTCTCCAGGTCCTGCCGATGCCGGGGGTCGCCGGCCAGCCGCAGCACCTCGGCCACGAACGCCCGCAGTTCCTCGTCAGTGCTCAGCCGCACCACCCGCACCGTGCTGCCGCGGCTCGGAACCCGGTGATCATGACGTTCAGCGGGTTCTGACCCGTTGATCAAGACGTTCAACGGGTTCGGCTCACCCGCCACCGAGGGCAGGACCTCGCGGAGGAGCTCTCGCACCAGGCGGCGGAGCTCGGCGGGGGCGGGCAGTCACCCTTGGGGGGTGTCATGCCGGGTCGCCTAGCAGCGCGGTGACGGCGTCGGCGGCCTGGCGGACGTCGTCTTCCCGGCCGGACAGGTAGACCCGGCCGGTGGCGCCGATCATCCGGTAGTCGACGATCTTGATCTGCGCCGCCTTCTCCGCCTCGTTCGCGGCCAGGATCGCGTACGAGGCAGGCTGCAGCTCAAGCACGAACAGCGATTCGCCCGGCAGCACCATCGAGCCCAGCTTGTTCCTGTTCACCAGGAACGCGTGCTGGGCGTCGATCCGCGTCATCGTCCTGGCCGCCAGCACCTGCGGCCGGGTGGCGCTGTCCGCGCTGACCCCGAGCGCGGCCAGCACCGCGCTGCTGGCCGCGTGCACGGCGTCGTTGGTGCCGTGCAGCTCCAGGTAGCCGAACTGGCGCTCCACCACCAGGATGCCGGCCTGCACGTCGGCCTCCTTGACCGCGACGTCGGTCAGCGGCTCGATGTCCAGCCCGGGCGCGATCTCGATGACCTGCGCAGCCATCCGCAGCCGCGGCGGCCGGCCGCGCACCCAGCTGCCGAGGTAGCACATGGTCTGCGGCTGCAGCTGGTCGAGGAAGATGAACGATCGCAGCTCGGCCATCTCCTCACCCCTTGATGAGCTGCTGCAGCTCTTCGATGATCAGCGCCCGGAGCTGCTCCCGGACCGGGTCGGGCAGGCCGCGGCGGCGGCCGGCGCGCGCCGCGACGCCGGCCTCATCCCTGGTTCGATGCCACCGGATACGCGGGCACCGGGCCGTCCGGCGGCCGCCCGGTGGTGATCCCGGCGAAGTCGTGGAACGGCACGCTCTCGCGCCGCGTGGTACGCCACCCGGGTCCAGTTGACCAGGTGCCGGGGCTCCAGGTTCTCGCCGATCGAGCTGTGCCCGGCGAACCCGGTGCCCAGCGTCATCGACGGCGCCAGGTTCGTGTCCAGGCCGGAGCTGCCGGTGCTGTTGCCCGCGTTGACGGCGACCCGCAGTACCGGGACCCGGTCGGCGAACCTGATGATGGTCCGCGGGTCCTGGCTGTGCACGGCCGCCGAGTGCCCGGCGCCGCCGATCCTGACCACCGCGCGGGCGGCCTCGATGCCGCGGGCCGCCGACTCAGCCCGGACCACGCCGAGCACCGGGCAGAGCTTCTCGCTTGCGAGCTTCTCCTCCGGCAGCACCAGGCCGAAGTGCGCGAGCAGCACCTTCGTCCGCGGCGGCACCCGCAGCCCGGCCCGGGCGGCGATCCAGGCGGCGTCCTTGCCGATCGCCTCGCCGTTGAGCCTGCCCGCCGGGAACAGGTAGTCGCGCAGCCGGTCCCGCCCGGCATCGTCGAGCAGCACGGCGCGGCACCGCTGCATTTCGCTGAGCAGCCGGGCGGCCGCCGCCTCCTCGACGATCAGCACCGACTCGTTGGTGCAGAGCACCGCGTTGTCGAACGCCTTGCTCTCGATGATCAGCCGCGCGGCCGCGGCCAGGTCCGCGGTGGCGTCGACGAGCACCGGCACGTTGCCGGGTCCGACGCCGAGCGCCGGGTTGCCGGACCGGTGCGCGGCGCGGACCACCGCGGTGCCGCCGGTGGCCACGATCACGCTGGTCACCGGGTCGGCCATCAGCGCCTCGATCAGCGGGACGGTGACATCCTCGACCACCTGGATCACGCCGTCCGGCGCGCCCGCCCCGGTCGCGGTCTCGGCCAGCAGCCTGGCCGCGTCGGCGCAGCAGTCCTTCGCCATCGGGTGCGGGCTGATCACGATCGCGTTCCTGGTCAGCAGCGCCAGGATGACCTTGAAGAACACGCTGCAGACCGGGTTGGTCGACGGGGTGAGCGCCAGCACGACCCCGGCCGGCCGGGGCAGCGAGACGATCTTGGCGTCGGTGTCCACCCGGGGGCTGACGAGGTCCTCGTCCCGGTAGTGCTCGAAGACGCCGAGCGAGCAGGCCTCGTTCTTCCTGATCTTGTGCTCAGGCACGCCGAACCCGGTTTCCTTGACCGCCCATTCGGCGTAGCGGCCGGCCTGGGAATGCGCCGTCGTCGCGACCGCCTCGGCGATCCGCAGCACCGACGCGCGGTCGTACTCGGCGAAGGCGCCGGCCGCCCAGTGCGCCCGGGCCAGCATCTGCCTGGCCCGGTAGATCGCGGTGGCCGGGCTGACCGCGGGCGCCTCGGCGGTGGCTGGCGCAGTCACCGCTGGCTGCCCACCCGGCTGCGCCTGACCTCGGCGTAAGCCTGGCCGATCCCGGCCTCGGTCCGCTCAAGCAGCTCCTCGGACAGCTCCGGCGTCATCAGCAGGCCGGGCTTGTACTGCAGCACCCGCGGGTCCAGGGTCGAGAAGATCGCCCAGACCCCGGTGCGGTAAAGCTGCCGCATCACGTACTTCGCCCCTTCCGGGTGGTCGAACTCCAGGCCCATCACCACGCCGTTCTGCCGGATGCCGGTGAACCAGTCCGGGTATTCGCGCTGGATCGCCCGCAGGCCGCGGCCGATCAGGTCGGCGATGTAGTGCACCATCGACCGGGTCTCCGGCCTGGCGCAGATCTCCAGCGTCTTCAGCGCGGCGACGCAGCCGAGCTCGGCGCCGCCGAAGCTGGAGATGTGCGCGAAGCCGTCCTCGGTGAGCCAGCCCGCGCACTGCTCGCTGACCAGCACGGCGGCGATCGGGTACATCCCGCCGGACAGGCCCTTGCCGGTGACCAGGATGTCCGGCTCGATGCCGTGCTTGGTGATCGCCCACATCTCGCCGGTGCGCATCAGCCCGGTCTGCACCTCGTCGGCGATGTAGAGCGTGCCGTGCCGCTCGCAGAGCGCCTTGACCGCTTCCAGGTAACCCGGCAGCGGCAGCGGGAAGCCGTAGGTCGCCGGGATCGTCTCCATGATCACCGCCGCCACGTCGCCGGCCGCCAGCGCCGCCTCCATCGCGCCGATGTCGTTGAACGGCAGCTGGCTGAACTCGTCCGGCCGGTCGGAAAGGAACAGCCGGGAGAACCGGTCGTCGCCGGTGGCCACGGCGAGCCCGGTATGGCCATGGTAGGCCTTGATGATCGAGACGATCTTGCGCCGCTTGGTGGCGTGCCGCGCGGTCTTCAGCGCGATGTCGATCGCCTCGCCGCCGCCGCTGCCGTAGACCACCTTGGTCAGGTTCGGCGGCGCGGTCCGGATCAGCGCCTCGGCGAGCGCCGCCCTGGCGCTGGACGGGAAGTGATGGTTGCCGATGTCGAAGGACTCCATCCCGGTGGTGATGGCCTCGACAAGCTCCGGGTTGCGGTGGCCGAGGTTGTAGGTGCCGCCGTTCAGGTGCACGTCGATGAGGCGCAGGCCGGACATGTCCCAGATGAAATAGCTCTCCCGGCGGTCGATGACGAGGTCCACGCCCGTCTCGGCCCAGAAGTCGGTCTTGCCGGGATTCCAGTACTCCCGGGACTTCGCCAGGACCTCGGCCTTGGACTGCATGCTGAAGACGTCGTAGTCGTGCATCGCCCTGCCCTCGTCACCGGCAGCCGCAAACCATAACAGACCAGATCATTGATCGGTCGGACCCAATAGTCAAGAGCGGGATATAGCCCATTTTCTGCTGACCGAAAGTCTTGTCAGCCCAGAAATCGTCATGTTACGGTCGGGGTCCGTCGGGCGACAGGAGCGTGCCGATGACGCTGCTAAGCGGTCACTGGCGAGCTCGCCACGCGCCGCATGCCCCCGGAATACCTCCACCAGGCCGGCCTCGCGCCGGCGGCCGCAGGCTGCCGTCATGGGTCCGACCGTAAACGCCGCCCGGCGAACCGGCGGCGGTAACCCCCACGTGCGTCGCCGTTAGCGCGAGGCACTAGGCCCGGCCCACTGAGGAGGCTGGCTGCATGTCGGACACCCGAGAGCAAACCGGAGCCACCGGCGAGGGCGGCGTCGGCGGGAAGGCCGGGCGCCTCGCCGAGAGCGTCGACATCTCGCAGCGCGAAGATGTCCCCAAGCTGCGGAAGCACGCGATCGGCCTGTGGGGGGTGCTGTTCCTCACGGTGACCGGCGCCGCGCCGATCTCGGCGATGCTATTCAACACGCCGATCTCGGTCGGCTTCGGCAACGGCGTGGGCACGCCGGCCGGCTTCGCGTTCGCCGCGGTCGTGCTGGTGATCTTCTCGGTCGGCTACGTGGCGATGGCCAGGAAGAAGACCACAGCGGGCGGCTTCTACTCCTACATCAGCCACGGCCTCGGCCGGGAGATCGGCATGGGCACCGGGTTCGGCGCCGTGCTCGCCTACTCGGTGTTCGAGGCGTCGCTGTGCGGCGGGTTCGCCTACTTCCTGAATATCAAGCTGGCCCAGTACGGCACCAACATCGCCTGGCCGTGGCTGGCCCTCGGCATGGTGGCGCTGATCTCGATCCTCGCCTGGTTCGACGTGCGGCTGTCCACCGTGGTGCTCGCCGTCGGCCTGATCAGCGAGGTCGTGATCCTGGTGATCTTCGACATCGTGATGTTCGCGCACGGCGGCCTGCCGCTCGCCGCGCTCAACCCGGTGAACGCGTTCAAGGGCTTCCCCGCCTCGCACGGGCTGGTGGCCGGGGCGGCCGGCATCGGCATCTTCTTCGCGTTCTGGTCCTGGGTCGGCTTCGAGATGGCACCCAACTACGGCGAGGAGTCCAAGAACCCGAAGAAGATCGTGCCGCGGGCGACGTACATCTCGGTCATCGGGCTCGGCGTGTTCTACACGCTGACCAGCTGGGCGCCGTTCGCCGGCTACTCGTCGGTGCACGCGGCGCAGGTGCAGGCGCAGAACAACTCCGCGCAGTACTACCTGGGCCCGGCGAACGCGATCGCCGGTCACTGGGTCGGCTCGATCATGAGCTTCCTGATCATCACCGGCTCGTTCGCCTGCGGGATGGCTTTCCACAACACGACCGCGCGGTACTTCTACTCGCTCGGCCGCGAGGGGCTGCTGCCCAGGGCGCTCGGCAAGACGCACCACAAGTGGAAGAGCCCGCACATCGCGTCGGTCACCCAGTCGGTGATCGCCGCCCTCATCGTGCTCGGCTTCGCCGTCTTCGTCGGCACCGGCGACCCGCTGCACATCGCCTACCTGCAGGTCTACGGCCTGATGGCGGTGATGGGCGTGATCATCATCCTGTCGGTGCAGGCGCTGGTGTCGCTCAGCATCCTGATCTACTTCACCCGCGAGCACCCGGACGACGTGCACTGGTGGAAGACCATGCTCGCGCCCGGCATCTCGTTCGTCGCCCAGGTCGATCGTGATCTACCTGCTGTTCAAGAACATCCTGTTCCTCGGCAGCGGCTACCACTACGCGGTCTGGCTCGGGCCGATCGACCTGCTGGTCGTGCTGATCGGGGTGGGCGGCGCGTTCTACCTGAAGGCCAGGAACCGGGCGAAGTACGAGTCGGCCGGCCGGCTCATCAACGAAGGGCTGTGATGCCGGGCCCGGAGGAAACCCGCCCGTGGGCTACCTGATCGGGGCTGACGTCGGGTCGCAGAGCGTGAAGGCCGTGCTGCTCGACCCGGACGGCCGGACCATCGGGTCAGCCGGGCACGGCTGCGCGATGAGCCATCCGGCCAGCGGCTGGGCCGAGCAGGACCCGGCCGACTGGACCCGCTGCCTGACCCTGGCCGTCCGCGAGCTGATGTACAGCACCGGGGTCCGGCCGTCGCAGGTGACCCATCTCGGGCTGGCGTCCCAGGTGGACGGCGTCGTCGCGGTCGATGCCAAGCTCCGGCCGCTGCGGCCGGCCATCATCTGGCTGGACCGCCGGGCCACCGGCCAGGCGGCCGCCCTGGCCGGGCGGCTGGGCACCGACCACATCTTCGCCACCACCGGGCTGAACGCCGACGCCTCGCACGTCGCGCCGAAGCTGATGTGGCTGCGCGACAACGAGCCGGCCGCTTCCGCCAGGCGAGGTCGTTCCCGCCGGTCGGCGGCTACCTGCTCGGCTGGCTGACCGGCGTGCTCGCGCAGGATCACGCCAACGCCTCGTCCACGCTGCTTTACGACGTGCGGACCGGCAGCTGGGACGACGGGATGCTGCAGGCGGCCGGCCTTGATCCCGCGCTGCTTGCCGACATCCGCCCGTCCGCGCAGGTCGCCGGGACGCTGACCGCGGCCGCCGCGGCCGAGCTCGGGCTGGCGACGGAGTGCGCCGTGGTGACCGGGACCGGCGACGAGCACGCCGCCTGCGTCGGGGCCGGGGCGATCACGCCAGGGCTGGTCGCGGACGTGACCGGCACCGCCGAGCCGGTCGCGGCGACCGCGCCGGAGCCGGTCTTCGACGCGGAGCGGGTGGTGGAGACGCACGCGCACGCGATCACCGGCCTGCTGCTCGTGGAGAACCCCGGGTTCGTCTCCGGCGGCTGCACGCTCTGGTGCGCCCAGGCCATCCTCGGCACCGACCAGGCCGGGCTGTTCGCGCAGGCGGCGCAGGCGCCGGCCGGCGCGGACGGCGTGCTGTTCCTGCCGACGATCTCCGGGGCGACCGTGCCGCGGTGGAACGACCGGATGCGCGGCGTCTTCGGCGGCCTCGGCATGAACCACGAGCGGGCGCACCTGGCCAGGGCGGTGCTCGAGGGCTGCGCGTTCGCGCTGAACGACGTGCTCGGGCGGCTGGACGCGCTCGGCCTCGGCGGCGAGGAGATCCGGGTGGTCGGCGGCGGCGCCCGCAGCGAGCTGTGGCTGCAGATCAAGGCCGACGTCACCGGCCGGACGATCCAGCCGGTGCTGGCCGATGAGCCGACCGCGCTCGGCGCCGCGGTGCTCGCGGGCCTGGCGGCAGGCACGTTCGCCGACGCCGCCGACGCGGTGGCCAGGACCGTGCAGGTCGCGCCGCGGTGCTATCAGCCGGACAGCGCGGCCCGGGCGGTGTACGCGGAGCGGTACGCCCAGTACCGCGCGCTCTACGACGGCGCCGAGGGGGCGCTAGCGTGAGCCGGATGACCCGGACAATCGCTGGACCTTGACGCGCTGCGCGCCGAGCTGGCCGCCGCGCCGGGAGCCGCCCGGCTGCGATCGCTTGGCCTGGGCCGGGTCATCGAGGGCGACGGCGCGCTGGACGAGCTGGCCGGCGCGGTCGCCGAGTTCCCCCGGTCCGGCGCCGGCGTGGTCGTGCTGGCCGCCGCGACGCCGATGACCGTGGCCGGGCGGGACCTGCGGGCCGAGGCGACCGAGGTGATCGGCCGCGGCTTCGGCGTCGAGTGGGTCACCGTCGGGCCGCCGGACGGCCGGGTACACGCCGACGGGCCGACCGTGGCGGCCGCCAGGCAGGCGGTCGCCGGGGCCGGCTGCGTGGTCACCATCGGGTCGGGGACGATCACCGACATCGGCAAGTTCGCCGCGGCCGCGGGCACGCCGCTGGTCGTGGTGCAGACCGCGACCAGCGTCAACGGCTACGCGGACCCGTTCTCCGTGCTGCTGCACCATGGCGTCAAGCGCACCTCGCCATCCCGCTGGCCGGACACGCTGCTGATCGATCCGGCGATCCTGGGCGGCGCCCCGGCCGAGCTGAACCTGGCCGGGGTCGGCGACCTGGCCTCGATGTTCAGCTCCACCGCGGACTGGTACCTGGCCAGCGTCGTCGGCACCGACCCGTCCTACGACCCGGCCGTCACCGGGCTCAGCCGGCGGCACGGCGAGCGGCTGCTGACGCTGGCGGCCGGGCTGGACAGCGACTCGGCGGCGCTTGCCGAGCTGGCCAGGATCCTCACCCTCAGCGGCATCGCGATGGGCGTGGCCGGCTCGACCGCGCCGAGCTCGGGCATGGAACACGCGATCAGCCACCTGCTGGAGATGGCCGACACCGCCCGCGGGCGCTACCGCAGCCAGCACGGCACGAAGGTCGGCGTGGCCAGCATCGTCGCCGCCGCCACCTGGGCGCACGTCCGGCGCAAGATCGGCGAGGGGGCGCTGGACCGGCCGGCCAGGATCCCCGATGCCGACCAGGCCAGGGAACGGATCAGCGCGGCATTCAGCGGACATCGACGGCGGCGGGGCGATGGCCGCCGAGTGCTTCGCCGACTACGCGCGGAAGCTGGCGGCGCTCGCCGCCGGCGCCGATCCGCTGGCCGGCCTGCGGAAGGACTGGGAGAGCCACGACGCCGCGCTCGGCGAGATGCTGACCGGCCCGGCCGAACTCGCCGGCGCGCTCGGCTCGGCCGGGCTGCCGGTGCGGTTCAGCGGGCTGCCCGATCCGGTCGGCGACGACGAGGCGCGCTGGGCAGTGGCCAGCTGCGCGCTGCTGCGCCGCCGGTTCGGCGTCGCCGACCTGGCCATGCTGCTCGGCTGCTGGGCGGACGACGACGTCGACCAGGTCCTGGCCGATGCCGCCGCAGCGTCCGGGCGGGCCTGACGTGACAGCGGGCCTGCACCAGGCAGCTCCTGGCCAGGCCGGGCTCCGGCGGCCCGGGCGGGTCTTCGACGGCTACGCGCTCGACCTGGACGGCACCGTCTACCTGGGTGACGCGCTGCTGCCCGGCGCGGCGGAGGCCGTCGCCCGGATCCGCCGCGGCGGCTCGCGGCTGGTGTTCCTGACCAACAACCCGCTGCGGCCGGCCGCGAGCTACGCGGAGCAGCTGTCCGCCCTCGGCATCCCGGCGGCGGAAGCCGACGTGGTCACCCCGCTGGCGGTGCTGACCGGCTACCTGACCAGGCAGCACCCCGGGGCGGCGGTGCTCACCGTCGCCGAGCCGCTGGTGGACCAGACGCTGACCGCGGCCGGCATCACGGTGACCGCCGAGCCGGCCGCGGCCGGGGTCGTCGTGGTGTCGTTCGACCGCACGTTCAGCTACCCGAAGCTGCTGCTCGCCTACCGGGCGGTCCGGCACTTCGGCGCCGTGATCGTCGCCACGAACCCGGATCCGTTCTGCCCGACCCCGGACGGCGGCCTGCCGGACTGCGCGGCCATGCTGGCCGCGGTCGAGGCGTGCACCGGTGCCCGCGCCGAGGCGATCATGGGCAAGCCCGGCGACCAGATGGCCGCCGAGCTGCTGCGGCGGCTGGCATCGTCGCCGGCCAGCACGGCGATCGTCGGCGACCGGCTGTCGACCGACGTGACGATGAGCGGGCCGCTCGGGATGACCAGCGTGCTCGTGCTGTCCGGCGCCACCGCCGTGAGCGACCTGGCCGGCTCGCAGGTCCGGCCCGACTACGTCATCGAGGGAATCGGCCAGCTGCTGCCCGACAGGAGTACCCAGTGATCGAGTTCGTCTTCATGCTGACCCACCACGACCGCACCGTGCACGATCCGCTCTCGGTCTACGAGGAGCTGCGCGGCGCCGGGCTCAGGTACATCGGCTTCAAGGACGTCGGCGCGGAAGTGCCGGTGCTGCACGACGTCTGCGTCAAAGCGCAGAATGACGGGCTGGAAGTGATGCTGGAGGTGGTATCGACCAGCCGGGACGACGAGCTGCGCTCGATCTCCGCTGCGGCCGAGATCGGCGTGGACTGGGTACTCGGCGGCACGCATCCCGCCGACGGCTGCCGGGTGCTCGCGGGCAGCCTGGCCCGGTACTGCCCGTTCCCCGGCCGGGTGACCGGGCACCCGAGCGTGCTCGAGGGCGAAATCGCCGAGATCGCGGAAAGCGCCCGCGAGATCACCGCGCTGCCCGGCGTGTCCGGCGTCGACCTGCTCGCCTACCGGCATCCGACCGCCGACGCGGCCGAGCTGACCCGGCGGGTGGTCGAGGCGTCCAGCGGGCCGGTGATCGCGGCCGGGTCGGTGGCCAGCGTCGCGCAGATCCGGGCGCTCGCGGCCGCAGGCGCGTGGGGGTTCACCATCGGCGGCGCGATCTTCGAGGGCAGGCTGCCGGGCGGTCCGTCGGTCGCCGGGCAGGTCCGCGAGGTGCTGCGGGCCGCCGATGCGGCCTGACCAGGCGGCGCAGTGACGGGCCGGGACGTCCTCCTCGCGATCGACCAGGGCAGCTCGTCCAGCCGGTGCGTGGTGTTCGACGGCGGGCTGCGCGTGCTGGCCCAGGCCAGCCGGCCGCTGCAGGCTCAGTTCCCTGCGCCCGGCCGGGTCGAGCACGACGCCGCCGAGATCCTGGCCAGCGTGCTCGGCGCGGCCGCCGACGCGATGGGCCGGGCGCAGGCCGGCTGGCCGGACGTCGCCGGGATCGGGCTGGCCGCGCAGACCGAGACTTTCGTGGTCTGGGAGCGGGCCACCGGGAAGGCGGTGTGCCCGGCGATCAGCTGGCGGGACGGCCGCGGCGCCGGGCTGTGCGAGCGGCTGCGGGCGGCCGGCCACGATGAGCTGATCAGGGAGCGGACCGGGCTGCCCGCTGAGACTGCGTTCAGCGCGCCGAAGCTCCGCTTGGTGCTAGACGAGCTGCCGGGCGCACGGGCCGCGGCCGGGCGCGGTGAGCTGCTGTTCGGTGACGTCAACTGCTGGCTGATCTGGAACCTCAGCGGCGGCACCGCGCACGTCACCGAGCCGTCGATGGCGGCAAGGACGATGCTGTTCGGCGCCGCCGCGCTGGCCTGGGACGCCGGCTTGCTTGACCTGTTCGGCGTCCCGGCGCGGATGCTGCCGGCCGTGCGGCCGACCGCCGGGCCGCTGGCGGTTACCGACCCGGCCGTGCTCGGCGGCGAGGCGGTGATCGCCGCTGCCGTCGGCGACCAGCCGGGCGCGCTGTTCGGCCAGCGCTGCTGGGCCGAGGGGATGGCGAAGCTGACGCTGGGCACCGGCGCGTTCTTCTGGTGCCACGCGGGGACGTCGCCGCCGGCCGCGGTGCCGCCCGGCGTCGTGGCCAGCTGCGCGTGGCAGCTCGAAACCGGGACGGCGTACGCGCTCGAGGGGTTCGTGCCGAACGCGGGCGGGGTGGTTCCCTGGCTGCGCCGGCTCGGGGTGCTGGCCGACGGGGACTGGCCGGCCATCCGGCCGGCCGCGCTGGCCGACCCGGCGGCCGGCCCCTGGTGCGTGCCCGCGCTGTTCGGGCTCGGCACGCCACGGTGGGGACCGGCGGCGCGGGCGGACATCACCGGGCTTGACGCGTCGAGCACCGGGACCGATATCGCCGAGGCGGCCATGCTCGGCGTGGTACACCAGATCGCCGACGCCGTCGACGCTGTCCGCGGCGGGCTGGCCGGGCCGGTTGAGCTGATCCGGGTTGACGGCGGGCTCGGCCGCAACGACTCGGTGCTGCAGGCCGTCGCCGACCTGGCCGGCATCGCGCTTGAGCGGCCGGCCGTGACCGAGGCGACCGCGCTCGGGGCAGCCGCGCTGGCCGGGCTCGGCACTGGCTGGTGGGACATGGCGGCGCTCGGGCGGCTGCCATTTGACCCGGGCGGCCGGGTGCTGCCTGTGCTGCCGGCCAGGGCACGGGCGAAGGCTCGTAACAAATGGAAAGCAGTAATCTCCCGGTCACTGGCAGGCTGGCAGGCGGCAGGCCCGGGCGGCGGGTCGTGCTGACGGCCGGGCCGGCTGACCCGGGCGTGCTCAGCCCCGGGCACCGGCAGCGGTCGCTGGCGCGGATGGCCGGCCAGGCGTTCGACATCGTGGTGGTCGGCGGCGGGGTGACCGGGACCGGGGCGGCGCTTGACGCTGCGACCCGGGGCCTGTCCGTCGCGCTGATCGAGGCCAGGGACTACGCGGCCGGCGCGTCGAGCAAGTCGAGCAAGCTCATCCACGGCGGCCTGCGCTACCTGGAGATGCTCGACTTCGGGCTGGTCCGCGAGGCACTGCGGGAACGCCGGCTGCTGCTGACCAGGCTCGCGCCGCACCTGGTCAGGCCGGTGCCGTTCCTCTGGCCGCTGACGCACCGCGGCTGGGAGCGCCCGTACGTGGGTGCCGGGCTGCTGCTCTACGACACGATCGGCGGCCGGAAGGCGGTGCCGCGGGCACGTCATCTCAGCCGGACGGGGGCGCTGCGGCTGGCGCCGGCGCTGAACCCGGAGGCGTTCGTGGGCGCCGTGCAGTTCTACGACGCGCAGGAAGATGACGCGCGGATGGTAGCGTTCCTGGCCAGGACCGCCGCTGCGCACGGGGCGGCGCTGGCCACCAACGTCCGGATGGACAGGCTGGCGCTTGACGGCGGCCGGGTGACCGGCGTCCTGGCCCGCGACCTGCTGGCCGGGACGGACCTGCTGATCCGCGGGCGGCACGTGGTGCTGGCGGCCGGCGCGTGGACCAGCGGCGGCGGGCACGCGGGCGGGAACGCGGACAGGGCCGGGGGCGCGGCCGGGGGCGCGGACGGGGGCCTGAGCGTGCGGCCGTCGAAGGGCGTGCACATCGTGGTCCCGCGGGACCGGATCCGGATGGGCACCGGGCTGCTCACCAGGACAGAGCGCAGCGTGCTCTTCGTGATCCCGTGGGGCGAGCACTGGCTGATCGGTGACACCGACACCGAGTGGCCTTACGACCCCGGCCACCCGGCGGCCAGCCGGGCGGACATCGACTACCTGCTGGCCAAGGTCAACCGGATGCTGGCCGATCCGATCGGCGCCGGTGACATCGAGGGCGTGTTCGCCGGGCTGCGGCCGCTGGTCGCGGCCGGCCGCGGCGCCGGTGACACGGCGAGGCTGAGCCGCGAGCACACCGTCGACAGCTCGCAGCCGGGAGTCTCGGTGATCGCCGGCGGCAAGTTCACCACGTACCGGGTGATGGCCAGCGACCTGATCGACGCCGCCGCCCGCGATCTGGCCGGCCGCGGCGCTGGCGCGATAGCGCCGTCCAGGACCAGCGGCGTCCCGCTGCTCGGGGCGGCCGGGTACGCGGCCCGCCTGGCCGGGCGGGAGCGGCTGGCGGCCGACTGCGGCCTGCCGGTCAGCCAGGTGCGGCGGCTGCTCGGCCGGTACGGCTCCTGCATCGATGACCTGCTGGAGCTGACCGCCGCGCGGCCGGAACTCGGGCGGCCGGTTGACGGTTCCGGCGGCTACCTGGCGGCCGAGATCGTCTACGCCTGCACGCACGAGGGCGCGGTGCGGCTGGACGACGTGCTGGCCCGGCGGACCCGGATCGCGATCGAGACCAGGGACCGGGGGCTCGCGGCCGCGCCGCGGGCCGCGGCGCTGATGGCGGCCGAGCTCGGCTGGGACGAGTCGCGGGCCGGCCGGGAGGTCGCGCAGTACGGCCAGGCCGTCGCGGCGGAACTGGCTGCCCAGGGAGAGCCGGACGACAAGCTCGCCTACCAGGCGCGGCTCCGGGCACCCGACCCGGCGCCGTTCTACCAAAGCGCGCCGCGGGTGCCGCCGGGCGGCCCGGCGCAGTGAGAAGCTGAATGGCGTGCGATGCCCAGTCCTCGTCGGCCGTGACCGCGAGTTCTCGTCGCTGACCAAGCGCGCTGACGCTGCCCGGGCGGGCTCGGGCAGCTGGGTGATGGTCACCGGCGAGGCCGGAGTCGGGAAGTCACGGCTGCTCGCCGAGGCGGCCGGCTATGCCGCGTCGGCCGGCCTGCTGGTTCTGGCCGGCCGCTGCTCCCCGGCTGACACGCTGACCCCCTACCGGCCGATCGCCGAGGCGTTGCTGTCCGCACTGGGCGAGCGGCGCCCGCCTGCGCACGCGGCGCTGCGCCCTTACCTGCCGGCGATAGCCAAATTCGTGCCCGGCTGGCGAGCGGCGGCCGGCGTTTCGGCGAGCGAGTCGCCAGCGGTCATCGGCGAATCGGTCATCCGGATCCTGTCCTGGCTGGCCGGCCGCAGCGGACTGGTGCTTGTGCTCGAGGATCTGCACTGGGCCGACGCGGAAACGCTGGCGGTGTGTGACTACCTTGCTGATCACGTCGCTGACGCTCCGGTCAGCGTCCTTTCCGCCGCCCGCGCCGGGGAGGGCCCTGACGCCCTGGCCTGGCTGGCGTCCCGGACCGCGCAGCTGGCCCTGGCGCCGCTGGCCGGGGCACAGGTCACCGCGATGGCCAGGGCGTGCCTTGCCGCCGAGCCGTCCGCCCCGGTCATGAGACTGCTGGCCCGCGCGTCGGATGGCCTCCCGCTGCTCGTCGAGGATCTGCTCGACGAGGGCCAGGGCGCCGCGGCCCGGTTCGACCAGCTCGTCCGCCAGCGCCTGGCCAGGCTGCCGGCCGGTCAGCGGCGCGTGGTCGCCGCCGCCGCGCTGCTCGGCGACGGCACCGGCGCCGGCCGCCTTTCTGCGGTGTGCCGCGTCCCGGTGAGCGAAGTGACCGCGGCCATCGAGAGCGCGGCCGGGGTGCAGTTGCTGACCCTGCGCAGTACCGGCGTGGTGGCGTTCCGGCACGCCCTCACCCGCGCCGCGGTGCTGGCGGGCAGCCCCGCCGAGCGCGCCGCGGTGGTTGGCGGCGCCGCGGCGGCCCTGGACGGCGACGCAGACCCGCTTACCGCGGCCAGGGCGGCCGAGCTGTGGGCCGAGGCAGGCGATCAGTCTCGGGCCAGCCTGGCCTGGAAGAGAGCCGCGGTCGCGGCCGGGGCAGCGGGCGCCCCGGCAACGGCGCTCAGCGCATGGCGGCACGGCGCGGCCGCCGCGCCCGGCCGGGCCGTGCGCCTGGAGCTTGAGCTTGGCCTGCTCGGGCACCTGAGCGCGCACGGGCCGGCCGACGAGGCGCTGGCCCTCGGCGGGCGGCTGCTCGATGACGCCGCGCACCGTCCCGAGCTTGAGCGCGAGATCCGCGAGCTGCTGACCCGGTCCTGCCTGGCCGCAGGAAAGCTGGCAGCGGCCGGGCAGCAGCTCGCCGCGCTCCCGGCCGCAGGCGCCGGCGACGCGGACGGCGCCCGCAGGCTGGTGCTGGCCGCCCGGCTGGCCATCCAGCAGGGCGGCGGCGAGCGGCGCATCGAAGCCGAGCACCTGGCCCACCAGGCGGTGGCCGCCGCGGAGCGAACGGACCAGCCCGAAGTCGTCTGCGAGGCACTCGACGTCATCGCCAGGTGCGCGCGCAGCCGCCGGCTGCAGGACGCCGCCGAAGCCCTGCGCCGCGCCCTGGCTGTCGCCGATTCCCGCGATCTGGCCGGCTGGCGGCTGCGAGCGCTCAACGAGCTTGGCACCGTCGAGATGCTCGCCGCCGCTGACGGGACTCGCCTGCAGCGCGCGCAGGAAGCCGCGCTCGCAGCCGGCGCGCTCGACGTCTCGGTGGGCATCTCGGTCAACCTGGCCAGCCTGCATGCCATGCGCGGCGAGCTCGGCGCCGCCGGGGACACCGCCCGGCTGGCCCAGGCGGCCGCCGCCAGGCTCGGCATGATCCCGCTGGTCGCCGCGGCGCTGGCGGTCGAGGCCGCCGCGGCCGGGCTGGCCGGCCGCAAGGATGCCCTGGACCGGCTGCTGCGCCAGTCGGAGCAGCTCGCGCCGGACGACCAGGACCTGGCCGCGTTCCGGTGGGGCGTCGGCCGGGGGCTGTGCGCCGCAGTTCGCGAAGAACGCGGCGAGTCGATCGCCGCCTTCCGCCGCGCCATCCGGGCGCAGCCGCCCGCCGCGGTACTCGACACCGCGCGCGGCCCGCTGCTGCTGACCCTCGCGGCCGACGGCACCGCCACCGGCGCCGACCTTGCCGCTGCCCGGGCCACCGCAACACCGGGAGCCGCCTGGTCGGGCCTGTGGCTTGGCTACGGGGAAGCTGCGCTGGCCGGCGCCATGGGCAACAAGCATGCCGCCGCCGCGGCGTTCGCTGCCGCCGAGGCCGCCGCACGCCGCCTCCCGCTGTTCCGCGCCATCGGCCTGCGGCTGCTGGCCGAGGCGGCCCGGCGCGACCAGTGGGGCGAGCCGGTCGGCTGGCTGCGCGAGGCCGAGGCCGTGTTCGTGGCCGGCGGTCAGGACCGGATCGCGGCCGCATGCCGCGGCCTGCTCAGGCAGGCCGGGACAAGCGTGCCCCGGCGGCGAGGGGCGGACCGCTCCCTTCCGGCTGACCTGCTGCGTCTCGGGGTCACCGGCAGGGAAGCCGAGGTGCTCGGGCTGGTCGCCGAGCGGCTGCCGAACAAGGACATCGCGGCCCGGCTCTACCTGTCCCCGCGGACGGTGGAGAAGCACGTCGCGAGCTTGCTCGCGAAGCTCTGCGCCGAAGACCGCGGCGAGCTCATCGAGCGGGCCAGGGGCCGCTGAACCGGCGCCAGGATGGGGGCTCAGCACCCATGTGCCGGCCCGGTCGGCGGGGCAGCATCGAGGCATCGCCTGACTACGGGCGATCCTGCCGAGAGGAAGCAGCCATGCCCATCGTTGCCGTATTCGAGTTTCCCGGCGAGGATCTCGCCAAGTACCACAAGGTCTTCGAGGCCGGCGGGGCCGCCATCCTGGACCAGCCGAACCGGCTCAGCCACGTCTGCTACCGCACCGACGGCGGGTTCACCGTCATCGACGTGTGGCAGGACGAGGCCAGCTTCGCCGCCTTCGGCGAGGTCATCGGCCCGGCCACGGAGCAGGCCGGACTCGACGCAAAGCCGGCCGTGCACGTGCTGGCCGGCGCCATCACGCCGGACGGCAGCCACACCACCTACTGATCCGGGGTCGCTGTCAGGCCAGGCTCGCGCGGAGGGCCAGGCAACGGCGTGCGGCGCGCCGCGCGAGCATCAGCCGGGCGAGGCTGGCCGCTGCCGCCGCGATGGCCAGGACCGGGGACAGCTTTCCCGGGGCGGTGGCCAGCTGGACCGCGAGCAGCGCCAGGCCGAGCCCGTCGGCGCCGACCGCGCTGAACCCGGCGACGGCAGCGGCGGTAGGGGCCCGCCGCGGCCTGGCGGGCAGCCAGCGGGTGAGCCGGCCGGTGGTGGCGATGCCGAGTATGGCGGCGCAGCCGGTGACCACGGCCGCGACGGCGACGAGCTGGAGGGCGGACCGGAGGCCGGGCGACAGGCCTGCCCACTGCCAGGGCGGGGCGAACCGGATGCCGAGGTGGCTGGTCACGGCCGTGGCGACCCACAGCAGGCCGACCAGCGGTCCGGTCACCAGCAGGGCCACCGCCACGCGGCGCGCCTGGCCGGCCGCGATCTCAGCCCTGAAGCCCTCGGCGACCTGGCCGGGGCGGCCGAACTCGCGGATCGCCGCCCTGGTGGCCTGGGCCGGCGGCAGCCCGGCCGAGGCGTGCGCATCCGCCGCGTCCAGGAGCCCGGAGCGCAGCTCGGTTACGATGCCGGCCCGGGCCCGGGCGGCGCCGGGCAGCCGTGCGGTGACCTCGGCCAGGTAGCCCTCGACCGCCGGCCCGGCAGCGCGGTCTGGCGGCCCTGGCCCGGTCATGGCGAGCTCACCGCCGACGTGGGCTGCAGCAGGGCGGTGACGGCGGCGGAGAAGTCCCGCCAGGTGCTGCGCTCGGTGTTCAGGGCACGCCGGCCTGCCGGGGTGAGCTGATAGACGCGGCGGCGGCGCCCGCCGGCCGCTGACCAGCTCGCCCGGACCAGGCCCGCCCGCTCCAGCCGGTGCAAGGCCGGATACACCGTGCCGGTCGGCAGGTCGACGTGGCCGCTGCTGCGTACCCGCAGCGCTTCCATGATCGCGTAACCGTGACGCGGGCCCGGCTCGAGCACCGCGAGCAGGATGCCGTCCAGGTGGCCCTTCAGCGTTTCCGCTCTCATAGGTAGCCATGCTACCCTTCCATCATAGGTAGCGACACTACACGTAGTGATCCTACTCTGAGCGACGTGTTCCCGGTGCCGCCGGAGGACACGTGCCTCCCGAGAAGAGGGCACCGGCATGGGCACAGCGACCGAACCGCCGACGACCGCCAGCCGTCACCGATCCATCCGCGCCCGGGCCCCCCGCACGCTGAGCCTTGTCGTCCGCAATCTCCTGTTCGCCATCGTGGTGCCGGGGCTGGGCGGAGCCTGGGTGCCCTGGTGGATCCTGACGCGCCACGGGCACACCGCCGCTCCGGTCGCGTGGGAGGCGGCCGGCGTCATCGCGGCCGGGGTGGCCCTGTACGCGTGGTGTGCCTGGAACTTCGCGGCGGTGGGAGATGGCACTCCGGGCCCGTGGGACGCGCCGTCGCGGGTGGTCGCGGCCGGGCCCTACCGCTGGGTGCGGAACCCCATCTACATTGCCGCGCTCGTGATCGTCCTGGGGGAGGCGTGGCTGTTCATGTCGCTGCCGCTGCTGGCATACGCGGGCATCATGGCGGTCGTCTTCCACCTGTTCATCACCGGCTACGAAGAACGGGCACTGCGCCGCCGCTTCGGCCGCACCTATCTGGAGTACCGGCGCACGGTCCCGCGCTGGATCCCGCGCCGGCCGCGCTAGCCCTGAGCAGGGAAGGCCGGCCGCTTCTCCCATGAGGTCCAGACCGGCCGGTACCCCTGCTGGCTCCAGAATGGCACAGAGAGCGGGTTGAGCTGCGCGTAATGCAGCAGCGTGACGGGCACCCCGGCGGCCTCGGTCTCGCGGTTGAAGCGCTCGGCCATGGCCGCGCCGACGCCGGTACCGCGCTCGGCGGGCAGCACGCCCATCAGGAAGAGGTAGGCAACGGGCTCTGCCGCCACCATCGGGGCGATCCAGCTGGCAGCGGCAGGCGGCTCGGCGCACAGCATCCCGATCGGCGTGCCGGCCCGCTCGGCGAGCCAGGTCCAGGGCGCGGGCCCGGCCAGCAGCCCGGCGGCTTCGTGCCGCAGCGCGGCCGCCGTCTCCGGCCGCTCGGTCACGCTGCCGAAATGCGCGTCGAACCTGATCACCTCAAGCCCTAGCCGGACAACCGCGTCGACGTCGGCGGGCCGGGCTCGCCTGATCATGATGCCCGCGTGCTGTGCGGCACCGCCGGCAGGCACGGCGGGATGATGGCGCGAAGAGCGTGCCGCGATGACGGACAGCGGCGCGAATCCGTGTCGCAGCAAGGTCGCCGCCACGTCGACGTCGCGGCTGGGCATGGGCACCAGGGCGGCCGTGTCCGCGCCGCCGGCTCCGGGCAGGCTGGCCAGGTGATCGTGCCACCGCGCCAGCAGCTGGCCGAGCGCGGTCGCCGCGTCCGGGCCAGCCAGCCGGACGGTGAGCTCATACCTGCGGGCTGCGCCCCAGGTCAGGTCGAGCGACCCGGGCGTGCCCGCCAGGTGCTCGCAGGTACCGGTGGCGGCCGGCTCCCGGCCGGGCCCCGCGACGACGAACTCCGTGCCGCAGCCGGGCGGCTGGCTGGCGGGCGCTGGCAGCAGCGGATCGATAGCCTGCCAGCGCCGCGCGGCCTGCGCGCTGAAGCAGCTTGCGGTATCCCCGGCGGTAGCCGGCATGAGCATCCTCCACGCCATTCGCGACCAGGATTCAGCGTATCCGCCAGCCACACCCGGGGCCCGCGGGGCAACAGGCAGCCGCTGAGCTGGCTGCCGGGCGCGCCGGGTGAGTTCCTCTTCAGCGAGGCCAGCGGCCCGTCCGGGCGGGCCGGGGACGCCCAGGGCTAGAGCCATCTCCTTCGCTTGAATACGAGGTAGAGGGTGACCGAGGTGACGAGCATCAGGGCGAGGGCCAGCGGGTAGCCGAACGACCAGTGCAATTCGGGCATCCGGTCGAAGTTCATCCCGTAGACCGTGCCGACGAGGGTAGGCGCGAACAGGATCGCAGCCCACGCTGAGATCTTCTTGACTTCCTCGTTCTGATCGAGGCTTGTCTCGGTGAGGCTGCGCATCTCGTCGTTCTGCCGCTGGCCGACGAGCGTCGCCTGCACGGTCAGCGCGTTCTGCAGCAGCGCACGGAAGGAGTCGGCCCGCTCGACGATGCGGATGGCATGATCCTGCACGTCGCGCAGGTTCCGGCGCAGTTCCACGTCCACGCTGTACTTGTCGAATCCGCCCTCGAGCGAATGGAACATGCCGAGCAGCGGGCGGGTGGCGCGCTGGAACTCGATCACTTCGCGGGACAGCTCGTAGATCCGCCGTGATACTGCCGGGTCGCCCTTGAACAGCTGGTCCTCGATCTCGTCGATGTCGTTCTCCAGGCCGGCGACGACCGGAGCGTACTCATCGACGACCTGGTCCAGGATCGCGTAAAGCACGGCCTCGGGCCCGAGCCGCAGCAGCTCGGGAGCCCGTTCCAGCCGGTCACGGACCCGGCCGAGGTCCGGAGACTCGGCATGCCGGACGGTGACCACGAAGCCCTCGCCGGTAAACACGTGCACCTCGCCGAACTCCACTTCCTCCTCGGCATCGAGGTAGCGCGCCGGGCGGAGGACGGTGAACAGGGTCGTCCCGTAGCGCTCAAGCTTGGGCCGCTGGTGGGCGGAGATGGCGTCCTCGACGGCAAGCGGGTGCAGGTCGAACTCCCGCGCCACGGAGCGGATCTCGTCGGCGTCGGGCCGGTACAGGCCGATCCACGCCATGCCGCTGCGCTGCCTGAGCAGCTCGTAGGTCTCATCCAGGCTGCGCGGATCGGCGGTGCGCTGCCCGTCCACGTAGACCGCGTTGTCCACCAGTGTCATGTCATCCCCGTACTCGTGTCATCAGGCGTGCGGCGGGCCGCCGGGCCGGCGGGCATAGACCGGCGCGGCGCGTGGTTCTCCTGGCGCATGTCACTGCGACGGGAGGTTCGTGATGGCTAAGGCTGTCAGGTACGGGCAGTACGGCGGCATAGAGGTACTGCAAGTCGCGGACGTCAGCCGGCCAGTGCCCGGCCGCGGGCAGGTGCTCGTCCGGGTCCGGGCCGCCGGGATCAACCCGGGCGAGGCGAAGATCCGCAACGGAGACCTCGCCGGGCGGTGGCCATCGACCTTCCCGTCCGGCCAGGGCAGTGACCTGGCCGGCGTGGTGGCCGAGACCGGCCAGGAGGCCGGCCGGTTCACGGTGGGCGACGAGGTGATCGGGTTCACCGGCAGCCGCGCCAGCCATGCGGAGTACGTCGTCGTCGAGGCCGGCCACCTGATACCCAAGCCGGCGAACGTCCCGTGGGAGGCCGCGGGCGCCCTGTTCGTGGCGGGCACGACCGCGTACGCGGCCGTCCGCGCGGTGGCCGCCGGCCCCGGTGACACGGTCGTCGTGGCCGGCGCCGCTGGCGGCGTCGGCTCCATCGCCGTCCAGCTTGCCGTCGCCGCCGGAGCCACCGTCATCGGGCTGGCCAGCGAGGCGAATCACCAGTGGCTGGCCAGCCACGGGGTGATCCCGGTCGGCTACGGCCAGGGCACCGCGGGCCGGATCCGCGCCGCCGCCGGCCGGGTGGACGCGTTCATCGACACGGTCGGCACCGGCTACGTGGAACTCGCGCTCGAGCTCGGCGTCCAGCCCGGCCGGATCGACACCATCGCCGACTTCACCGCCCCGGCCAAGTACGGCGTCAAGCTGGAAGGCAGCAGTGCCGCGGCCACGGCCGAGGTGCTCGCCGAGCTGGCCGGGCTGATCGACAAGGGCCAGCTCGAGATCCCGGTGGCAGCGGTCTACCCGCTGTCCGAGGTGCAGGCCGCCTTCCGCCAGCTGGAGCAGGGGCACACCCGGGGCAAGATCGTCCTCACGCCCTGACCGGCCGCGCCGTCATCGCGGCGAACCCGCTCCTTGCTGCGGCGCGAAGTCCCTGCTGCGGATCGCGACCAGTGACACCAGGGCCGAGACCAGCGCGATGATCGCCGCGACCAGCAGGATCCCGTTCAGGCCCGTGGTGAAGGCCGCCCTGGTGATCTCGCCCACGGCCTGCCTGGCATGCTCGGGCAGCCTGCCGATCACGTTCCCGATCTCGCCGGACTGCACCGCCGAGGCGATCCGCGGGCCCTGATGGGACAGGCCGGGTACCGCGGCCACCTGTGTCCGCACGTCGTCCCTCACCTTGTTGGAGAACAGCGATCCCAGCAAGGCGATGCCGGTGGCGATCCCGACCTGGCGGAAGGTGGAGTTGATGCCCGAGGCCATGCCTGCCTGCGGCGGCGGCACCACGCCGACGGCCGTGGAGGCCAGCGGCGGGTTCACCAGGCCGATGCCGAGGCCGCCGACGATCATTCCGGGGATGAGATGAGTCCAGGACGAGCCCGCGTCGAGCCCGCGCATCAGCAGCAGGCCTGCGCCGACCATGATCAGGCCGGGCCCGATCAGCAGCCGGATGGGCACCTTCGAGGTCAGCCGCCCGGCCACGGTTGAGGTCGCCAGGATGCCGCCGGAGATCACCATCAGCCGCACGCCGGTGGCCAGCGGCGAGTAGCCGAGAATGTCCTGCAGGTAGAGCACGAGATAGAGCAGCATCGCGAAGATCGAGGCGCTGAGCCCGAACGCGGCGACCGCGCCGCCGCTGAAGGTCGGCAGCCTGAACAGCGTCAGGTCGAACATCGGGTGCGCGATACGCCGCTCCACGATGACGAAGGCAACAAGCAGCACCGCCGTCAGGGCAAAGCAGCTGAGCACCAGGTCGTTGGTGAAGGACCGCTGGTTCGACTCGATCAGCCCGTACACCAGGGTCGCCAGCGCCACCGTGAAGATCGCGAACCCGGCCCAGTCGGGCCCGCTGGCGTTCGGCGACCGGGACTCTGCCACCTTCATGACCGAGATCACGACGGCGACGATGCCGAGCGGCAGGTTCACGAAGAAGATCCACCGCCAGGACAGGCCGGAGACGAGAATGCCGCCGAGCAGCGGGCCGATGGCGACCGCCAGGCCGGTGACCGCGCCCCACACGCCGAACGCGGTGCCGCGGTCCTTGCCGCGGAAGGCGTCAGCCAGCAGCGCCAGCGAGACCGCGAACATGATCGCCCCGCCGACTCCCTGCAGCGCCCTGGACAGCTGGAGCATCAGCGTGGTGACCGCGAAGCCGCACAGCGCCGACGCGCCGGTGAACACCACCAGGCCGACCAGGTACAGCAGGCGGCGGCCGTACATGTCGGCGAGGCTGCCGGCCGTCAGCAGGAACGCCGCCAGGGTCAGCGCGTAGGCGTCCACGACCCACTGCAGGTCGGAGAAGCTCGAGTGCAGCGCCCGCTGGATATCGGGCAGCGCGACGTTCACGATCGTGATGTCAAGCAGCAGCATGAAGGTGCCGAGGCACACCGCGACCAGCGTCCACCACTTGTTCCCGCGCTGGCCGGGGTCCTGGCCCCCTGGCGGCCTGGCCTGCCGCTGTCGCGCTCGCCCGGCCCGGACAGATCCGCATGGGCTTCGGTCACGAAGGCTCCCGATGGCTTGGGTGCAGATCCGGGTGGCCGGACCTGCCTGCTACCGATCATCTCCGACGGCCGCATCCGCCGGTTCACCGGCCACTGCCAACCGGGCCGCCCAGCCGCTGGCCCACTCGTCCAGCGGGGCGATGGCCGCGCTCAGTGACCGCCCGGTGCCGGTGAGCCGGTAGCTGTCGCCGTCGCCGCGGCCGATCAGGCCGGCCGCGGACAGCTCCCTGAGCCGCTGGTACAGCACGCTGCTCGACATGCCGTCACACCGCTCCCGCAGGTCCCGCGCCCCCACCGGCCCGGCGCGCAGTTCCCAGAGCACCCGCAGCGCCCACCGCCGCCCGAGCAGGTCGAGCGCGGCCATCAACGGGCGCCCGGTGGTCGAGCCCCGCACCGGCCGGCCGGGCTGCGGCGCCATGCTCATCAGATACCCATTTCGCTTGCCGTTTCTGAATCAGCAACGCTAGCATGCGGAGAGTCGTTTCTGAATCAGAAACCTGGAGGTTCCCGTGTCCCGCATCAGCCCGCTACAGCAGCCCTACGAACCCGAGGCCGACCAGCTTCTGCGGCGGATGATGCCGGCCGGCGCGCCGCCCATCGCGCTGTTCCGGGTGTTCGCCAGGAACCTGCCGATGACCACGGCCATGCATCCCTGGGGTGCCTACGAACTCGGCAGGCAGTTCACCTTGACCCTGCGCGATCGCGAGATCGTGATCGACCGGACCTGCGCGCGGGCCGGCTGCGAATACGAGTGGGGCGTGCACGTGGCGTTCTTCGCCCAGCGGGCCGGCCTCACCGATGACCAGGTGGCCTCGCTCACCCACGGGCAGCCGGGCGACGGCTGCTGGCAGGCCGCCAGGGACCGGCTGCTGATTGCCGCCGCCGACGCGCTGCACGACACCGCCGACATCCCGGACCAGCTCTGGGCCCGGCTGTCGGCCGAGTTCAGCGAGCCGCAACTGCTTGACCTGCTGCTGCTGGCCGGCTGGTACCACGCCGTCAGCTACGTCGCCCGCGCCACCAGGCTGCCGCCCGAGCCGGCCGCCCCGACCTTCGGCTCGGTCTCCGCAGCGCCGCCGGCGTCCCCGCGCCGGTCAGCATAAACCCGATGATTAACGGGAACGCCCCGCCCGGTGCCGCCCCGCAAGCCCGGTCCGGCCGGGCCGGCCGCGCGGCACCACGGTCGCTATGCTTCATGCTGACATGGAGGCGCTGACCGCAGTAACGACGGCGGCCCGCGCGGCGCAGCAGGCGGCCGGGGATCTGCGGTCGCGCCCGGCCGGCGCCCTTGATGAGGCGCTCAGGGCCATGTCGGCGCGGCTCGGCCAGCGCGCGGCACAGGTGGCGGCGGCGAACGAGGAAGACGTCCGCGCCGCGCGGGCTGACGGTTCGCCGGGCGCCCTGATCGACCGGCTGCTGCTCGGCGAAGACCGCATGCGGGCCATGTCCGGCCAGCTCCGCACGCTGGCCGGCCTGCCCGCGGCGCCGGCCCGGCAGTACCTCAGGGACCTGCCGGGCGACCTGGTGCTGCATGAGGCGCGCAGGCCTGTCGGCGTCATCGGGGCCAACTTCGAGGCCCGGCCGAATGTCGTTCTCGACATGGCGTCGCAGCTGATCAAATCGCGGAACGCCGGCGTGCTGCGCACCGGCTCGGCTGCGCTGGAGTCGGCGGGCGTCCTGGTCGACGAGGTCGTCGCTCCGGCGCTGCAGGACGCCGGCATCGATCCTGCGGTAATCCAGCTCATCAGGGTCCGCGACCGGTCGGCCGCCTACGAACTGGTCAGGCAGCCGCGGCTGCTCCCGCTCGTCATCCTGCGCGGCAGCGGGGAAAGCACCAGGGCGCTGGCCCGCGAGGCCGCGCTGCACGGCGTCCGGACCCTGGCGCACGCGGACGGCGGGGCAGTGATCTACGTCGACGAGTCAGCCGATCAGCAGCTTGCGGCCCGCCTGATAGAAGCCAGCCTGGACCGGCTCGGCGTCTGCAACCGGCTGAACCTGCTGCTGGTGCAGCGCCCGGTCTGGGCGGAGATGATCCCGCGCATCGCGGAGATCACCGGGCGCCTCGGCGTTACCGCCGAATATCCACCGCACGCCCGCGCCCTCGGCCATGAGTGGGCGCTGGATGCCGGGCACGAGGCAACCATCACGGTGGCTCCGGCCGCCTCGGCCGCCGACGCCGCCGAGATCGCCAACCAGCAGACCTCCGGCCTGGCCGCCGCGGTGATCGCGGAGGACTCCGGCGCGGCGGGGCGGTTCCTTGACGCCTACGCGGGAACCGGCGCCTTCTGGAACTCGACTCCCCGGCTGCTCGACGGGTTCAAGCTGCTGTCGATACCGGAGACCGGCATCAACATCGACAATTCCCCGGGCCCGCGCGGGCCGGTCACCTACCGGGACCTGTATCTGCGGCAGTATGTCATCACGCCGAAGGCCGCCGTCGGCCATTAATCGCCGGCGTAGACGACCAGCGAGTCCCGGTGAATCGCGTGAATGTCACGGACAGCGCGGCGTGCGGCCGAGTCAGGATCGAGGCGGCCGCGCCGGAAGCTCCCGTCGAGCAGGATCGCGGCGCACAGCCGGGGCTGCGCCAGCATCAGGGAGTCCGTCAGCTCGATCACGGTATCCAGCGAGAACGCGCGCACCTGCGCCAGTGCCTGGCGAGCAGCCCTGGTGCCGCTGGCGAGCTGGCGGCCATCCTCGAACTCGTCAGGGCAGCCGGGCTGCGGCCGCGGCACGGCGCGCTCGGGATCGTCACCCGCCGCCAGCGAGTGCCGCATGCGGAAAAGCATGGAGACGACGCTCGCCACGTCGTCCGATGACAACGCGCGCAAGAGCAGCAGGATGCTCGACGACAACGCGACCGAGCCGCGCCCGATCAGCCGCTCGGGATGCCGGACATCCACCAGCTCGACGACCGAGCCGGGCGCGAACTCGCCGGTCAGGCGCTTTATGCCGGACAGGAACAGCGTGCTGCCGGTCCGCAGGCTTGACTCGGCCTCGCGGTTGATGCATATCGAGCCAGCCGAATAGGCCATGCCGCCGATCCACCGCTCGTGCGGCTCCAGCTGCCGTCCGGCCGCGCGCACGACCGTACCCATTCGCGCCCGCGGGTTCAGGCTCCGGGCGACGACATCAGGCTCGCGAGCCGCGCCGACAATGCATTCGACGCCGCAGTACGCGGCCCGCGCGGCCGCGCTCAGCTTCGATCGCATTCCGCCGCGGCCGCTGCCGAGCGCCGAGACCCGCACCGATCTGGCCTGGTCGGGAGTCAGCTTCGGGATGCGCTCGCTGAGCGTCGACGTCACGGTAGACGGCGCCGACGTCGGTCAGGAACAGCAGGCGCGTTGCCCTGGCGGCGACCGCGACGGCCACGGCAATCTGATCATTGTCAAGCGCCGCCATCGGCTCGGTCGCGTCATTGCCGTTGATGACCGGCAGCAGGCCCCGCTCGAGCGCGGCGCCGAGCAGGACGCCGAGATCGCCCATCGCGCGGGCCGAGCCGAGATCGCTCTTCGAGACGAGGATCTGGCATACCTCCACCCCCACCGCCGCGGCCAGCTGCCGGTACAGCGCCATCAGCGCGGGCTGGCCGACCGACGCCGGAAGGGCCACGCCCAGCGCGCCGGGCGGCGCGGCGGAACCGTCGTAGCGCGCCAGCGTGGCCTTGACCTCCTGGGCCGACACCGCCCCGGCCGGGCCGGCGGCTGCGCCGATCGAGGACTGCAGCGCCTCGATGAGCCCGCGGAGGGCCGGGGCGGCGCTCGCCGTCGGCCCCTCGAATGCGAGCAGGCCCTCACCCAGCCTGGCGGCTCCGGAAGTGACCAGGAGAATCTCGTGACCAGCCCGCTGCGCCGCGGCAACCTGATTAATCAAGCCGGCAATAACGTCGAGCGCGAGCCCGTTACCGCTCGCAATGGAACTTGATCCGAGTTTGATTACCAGCCTGGTCAAGAAACCTCATTGTCAGCAGTGGGCAGTAGCACTCCGATGACGCCCGGCGGCCATGTGCGCGAGCGCTGCCCGGCTAGTTTAGTGCGCTCGCCAGCTCCGGCCAGCCCGCCCGGGCCGCTGCCTGACCGGGCTATTGACAGCGGGCCGGCCGGGGCGACTCCGATGTCGGTAGCGAAACCGGAGGTAGGGATGGGCACTTATGCGGAAGCTGTTCAGACGCTTGAGCGCCGAGCTCGGGCAGGTGGAGCAGGCGTTCCGGGGGCTGACGGCGACGACTGGCGGACGCCCGACCCTGCTCCGGCCGGTCGACGACACGCTCAGGCCCTGGACGCTGTTCGAGCTTGCCGGTCATTTCGACATCTCGATCGGGCTGACCCGGATGCTGATCTCCAGCCAGCAGGACGGCCAGGTCGGGCGGGACCGGGTCAGCTTCTTCATCTTCCCGCGCTCGGAGGTCGCCCCGGTCGTCTACGACTACGCCTACACGATGGTCGAGGGCAAGCAGCCGGCCGAGATGCCCGACGTCCTGCAGGAGACCTTCAGCAAGACCATCGAGGAGTCCCGCGCCACCTCGCCGGACGCGGTCGGCTCCGGGTACTACGCGCTGATGAGCCTCGGCGAGTTCGTGCCGAGCCGGGTCGTCGAGGCCGTCGTGCACGGGCTCGACCTCACCGACGCGCTCGGCCAGGGCGCCATGGCCACGCCGGCCGGCCTCGCGATGACCGCCGGGATCCTGGACGAGCTGATCGCCCGCCGCTACGTGCCGGGACGGCCCGCCGACCTGGCCGACGACATGGCCTGGGTCCGGGCCGCGTCCGGCCGCGCGCCGCACGACGACCCCAGGCTCCCGCTGATCGGCTAACCCGGGCCCCGCTGATCGGCCCGGCCGGAGCCTGATGCTCCCGCCGGGCCGTCGTCCCGCCCCGGTCACGCGCTGACCGGCTCCTGGCTGCCGTCCAGGTCGCCCCGCCGGACCCGGATGGCGGCGAGGGTGACGATCAGCGCGAGCACCGCGATCCCCGCCGATACCTCGAAGCCGCGGGAGAACCCGGTGGCCAGGGCGTGCCGGTAGATCGCGGCCGGCACCGCCGGCCGGCCGCCGCGTGCACCGGGTGGCCAGCCCTGGCGGCCGCGGCCATGGCTGCGGTCACCTGGCTCCGGACGCTGTCGGCGACGGCGGTCCAGGCCACGGTGCCGAGCACGGCCAGCCCGATCGAGCCGCCGACCTGCTGGCCGGCGTTGAGCAGGCTGGAGGCCACGCCGGCGTCCTCGTCCTGGACCCGGGACAGGGCGACCAGGGTCAGCGGCATGAACAGCATGCCGAGGCCGGCCCCGGCGACGAGCGTCGGGCCGAGCAGCCCGGTGGCGTAGTGCTGTGCTCGCTGATCCTGGACAGCCAGAACATCCCGGCGGCGGCGGTCGCCGAGCCGGCGATCAGCAGCGGCCGGGCGCCGATCCTGGGGATCAGCTGGGCGCTGGCACCGGACATCACCATGATGGCGGCCATCATCGGCAGGTAGGCCACGCCGGTCTTCAGCGCGCTGTAGCCGAGCACGGACTGCACGAAGATGGTCAGGAAGAAGAACATGCCGAACAGCGCGGTGCCGACGCATAGCATGATCGCGAAGGCGCCCGTCCGGTCCCGGCTGCCGAAGATCCGCGGCGGCAGCAGCGCGTGCTTGCTGCGCATCTCGGTCAGCACGAAGAGGGCGAGCAGCACCACCGCCGCCGCCAGCGAGGCGACGACCTTGGTGTCGCCCCAGTGCGAGACGCCGTTCGGGCTGGTCGCCGCGTTCGACAGGCCGTAGACCAGCGCGGCCAGGCCGCCGGTGCCGGTGATCGCGCCGGGCAGGTCGAACCGGCCGCGGTGCCGCTGTGTCTCGCTCAGCACCCGGGGCGCGGCCAGCGCGACCACGATGCCGATCGGCACGTTGACGAACAGCACCCACCGCCAGGACGCGTAGGTAGTGAGCAGGCCGCCGGCGATCAGTCCGGCCGCCCCGCCCGCGACGCTCATCGCGGCGTAGACGCTCATCGCCCGGTTCCGCGGCTGGCCTTCCGGGAACGTCGCAGTGACCAGCGACAGCGCGGTCGGGGCGATGATCGCTGCGCCCGCGCCCTGGATGGCCCGCGCGGTCAGCAGCCAGGCCTGCGTGGTGGCGAACCCGCCGGCCAGCGACGCCGCCGAGAACAAGATGATGCCGGCGATGAATACCCGGCGGCGGCCAAGCAGGTCGCCGGCCCGGCCGCCGAGCAGCAGCAGCCCGCCGAAGGTCAGCGCGTAGGCGTTGACCACCCACTCCAGGCTGGTGCCGGAGAAGCCGAGCGCGCGCTGGATATGCGGAAGCGCGACGTTGACGATGGTGGCGTCGAGCACCACCATCAGCTGCGCGGTGGCGATGACGACAAGGGCGAGGCCGAGCCGACGGCCGGACGGGCTGCCCTCGCCGGGTCTGGCCGCAGCCCGGCTCGTCGGTGCCACCCGCACGCCGGCGTTGGTTCTGGCAGACAATGCAGTCTCCTTTCCAGGGTCAGCGCAGGATGCGGTGACGGCACAAGCGTGCCGCCGGAGCATGGCCGCAGACATCCGCCAGCTGGCCGGTGATTGCGGGCAGATTCAGGCCGGCCGGAGTCCGGCGGCCGCGCCCGGAGCAGTAAAAACGGGCCTAGGCAGGCCACGGACATCCGTCAGGTGGCGGATGCGCGCAGCCTCGGGCGCTAGCCGGTGACCAGGCCCGGACGGTCGGTGACGTCGTAGCGCGCCCGCCAGGCACGGCACCTTTCTGCGAAGTCGGCCAGGTGCCGGGCGGCGAAGTCGGGCGCTGACCAGTCGTGGCCTGCGACCTGGTCGTGGCTCATCCAGGCATAGGTCCAGCCCTGGCGGCCGTCGCTGAGGGTCAGCTGCCGCAGCTCGTAGAAGTCGTCCTCGTAGGTGTCGATGAGCCGCCACTCCCCCGGCGTCAGGCCGGTGAGCAGGATGCCGGCCGCGGTGGCCTGGCCTGCCGGGACGATGCCGGGGTAACTGCGCGCCGTGAGGGCGGCAACGCGCCAGCCGGTGACGGTTCCTGCCGCGTGGTCGGGTATCCGGCGCAGCAGGGCACTGAGGATGGCCGGGAACTGGAGGGTGCCGTAAGCGAAGAGGCTGGCCGGCCCGGCCGGGAGGCGGCCCGGCGGGCCGGCCCGCCGGGAGGTCGCCCAGGAGGAACGCGCGGGAGTTGGCCGCATGAAGCCGCTCCGATCAATTCCGGTGCCGGGCCGACGCCGGCGCCGGTCACCATCATCACCGTTCCGGCCTGCCGGGGCGAGTGGCTCAGGCCCGGCGGCGGGCGGGCACCCGGTTTCCGCTCGCCGCGGGCCGCTTTACATGATTTATCAAGATCGCTAACGTCGCGGGCATGTCAACTATCACCGTGCACGCAGCCACCCGCGACGACCTCGGCGCGCTCGTCGCGTCGGTCGCCGGGCTGTTCCGCGAGGACGGCGGGCAGCATGACAGCTCGATCAACGTGGACTGGCCCGCCCAGCAGGGCGCCGCCTACTACTCCGGCCTCATGAACGACCGGGCCTGCCTGCTCGCGCTGGCCCGCGACGGGGACCGTGTCATCGGGCACCTGGTCGGGAAGTTAAGCCGGCCCAGCCCCATCCAGACCGAGTGCATCGCCGTGCTCGAGAGCATGCGGGTCGAGCCTGCCGCCCGCCGGTCGGGCGCTGGCAGCCTGCTGGTCCGGCACTTCTTCGGCTGGGCCAGCGAACGCGGCGCGCAGCAGGCCAGCGTTACTGCCTACGCCGCCAACGACGCCGCGCAGCGCTTCTACGCACGGCACGGGTTCGTGCCCAGGAGCGTCACCTCCCGGGTCGCGCTGTAACCTCAGCCGCCCGGCCTGCCCACGGAGCGGAGTTCTCAGCGCGGGTCGGCGCGGACCGGGCGGCCGGGCAGCGCACCGGCCACGATGCCGGCGTCCCGGACGACGAAGGCGCCGTTGACCAGGACATGCCGGATGCCGGCCGACGGGCGGGTGCTGCTGTCGTAGCTCGCCCGGTCGCTGATCGTGGCCGGGTCGAAGACGACGATGTCAGCGTCGCCGCCGGCCTGCAGCCTGCCCTTGCGGCGCATGGCCGGGCACGCGGTCCTGCAGCAGCCGGGCCGGGCGCAGGCTGCACCTGCTCAGGCCCTCGGCCAGGCTGAGCGGCCCGCCGCCGCGGGTGAGCAGGCGCAGCGCCCGGGAGAACGTCCCGGCGGTCCGCGGATGCGTGACCGCGGCGCCGGACAGCGGCCAGGTGAGCGGGCCGGGCGGCGGCCCGAGTCCAGGTCAGCGGCATGGCGTCGCTGGCGACGATGGCGCCAGGGAAGGTCAGGGAGCGCATCAGCAGCCGCCGGTCGGCCGGGTCGTCCTCGTCGAGCAGATCGATGATCGCCAGGCCGCCGGGATCGGTCCGCCGCAGCTCGCGCAGCCTGGCCTCGCTGGCGATCCGCTCGCCGGTCGGCGCGTAGGTGAGGGAGGACGGCGAAAGGCCGCGCTCGCCGAGCCGCTCCGGAGCGAGGAACGCCGCCCCGATGCCGGTCATGCCGGATCCGTACGGGTAGGCCTCGGTGGTGACCCGCGCCCCCGCGGCCTGCGCGCGGCCGACCAGGTCGAGGACTCTGTCGATGTGCCGCTGCGAGGTGCTGTTGACGTGGCAGTAATGCATCTGCGCGCCGGTCTCCGCCGGCCGCGCGGACAATCTCCTCCGCGCCGTCGATCACGGCATCAGGGACCATCTCGATCAAGTCACGGGCGTGCGTGAAGGTGGGCACGCCGGCCTCCGCGGCAAGCCCGGCGACCTGCAGGTACTCGGCCGGGTCGGTGGCCGGCGCGTACCCGGCGAGTATGCCGATGCCCAGCGCCCCGTCAGCCAGGTCGGCGGACAGCCGGGCCAGCACGGCGGTGACCTGGCCGGGCGTTGCCGGGCGCTGCCAGCCCGGGCTGGCGATGTTGGCCAGGAACGTGGCTAGCCTGCCGTCCGGCGGGATCCCGGCAACCGCCTCCATCCGGGCCAGCGCCCAGGACGCGGCGAAGCCGTAGTTGACCGGCCGGCCCTCGGCCGCGGCGCTCCGGTAGGCGGCGCCCACCGGGGTAACGCCCGCTTCAAGCTCGAGCGCGGTGGTCACGCCGTCCAGGGCCTGCAGCCGCAGGCCGGGGATGCCGTTCACGTGACTGTGCAGGTCGACGAACCCGGCAGTCACCACGAGCCCGGAGACGTCGAACCCGGCCCGCGCGGGGCGCAGCCCGGCCCCGATCTCCGCGACCCGTCCGGCCGCGACGGCGACGTCCCGGACCGCGTCAAGACCGGACTCGGGATCGATCACGCGCCCGCCACGCAGCACGATGTCCCAGTCGCGCACGAGTGCCTCCTGCGGTGGCCGGCGTGCCTGCCGCCCCGGCCTCGTCCGGGATCCAGCCTGGCAGAGCCGGGGGCTGGCGGGAACCGGCGAAGCGGGTGCGCGAGGCCTGGCCCGGATACGGCGTTCGCCCGATGCGGTGCTGGCAAACCGCGGCCCCGCGAAGTGGGCCAGGTGGCCCGGCCTGCTTAAGGCGCCAGGAAAGCCGGGCCGGGGCTGGTACCCGGGACGCCATCGGGGTATCGCAGTGCTGTGCCAGGAATCAGCGGCGTGCCCGGAACTGAGCAAGACCTGACCGTCGCGGTCACCGGCCCGACCGGGACCTTCGGTTACGGGCTGATTCCGCTGCTGCAGGCGGACGACCGGGTGGCGCGGGTGGTTGGCATCGCCCGCAGCCCGTTCGACCCGGCCGCGCACGGCTGGACGAAAATGCAGTACCGCCGGGGTGATGTCCGCGACCCCGATGCCTTGCGGGAGGCATTCCGCGATGCCGACGTGGTGGTGCATCTGGCCTTCCTGATCACCGGCGCCGCGACGCGGGACGCCACCCGGGCGATCAACGTGGCAGGCACGCTGAACGCCTTCCGCGCTGCGGCCGCGGCCGGCGCCCGCCGCTTCGTCTACGCCTCCTCGGTGGCCGCCTACGGGTTCCACCCCGATAACCCGGTCGGGATGACCGAGGAGTGGCCGGTGCGGCCGGCCGCCCGGCTGTTCTACGCACGGCAGAAGGCGGAGCTTGAGCTCCGGCTGCAGGATGCGGCGGCCGGGAATCCGGGGCTCGCGCTGTACCTGCTGCGCCCGTCGATCGTGCTTGGCCCGCACACGGTCGGCGCCAAGGACCTGCTTCCCGGCCCGCTGGCGCCGGCTGGCCGGCGGCTGGCTGAGCAGGCCGGGCAGGCCGGGCGGTTCCCTGTGCGCGTGCCGGTCCTGGTGCCCGCGCTACCGATGCAGTTCGTGCACGAGCAGGACGTCGGCAGCGCGCTGCTGCAGTGCATCGTAGCGGCCGGGCCGCCCGGCGCCTACAACATCGCCGCCGACGGCATCCTCACCGCCGCCGACGTCGCCCGCGAGCTTGGCCTGCTGCCGCTGCCGCTGCCCGCGGCCCCGGCGCAGCTCGCGGCCAGGGCGCTGATGATGCTGCCGTTCCTGCCGCCCGCTGCCGAGTGGGCCGAGGCGGCCAGTCATCCGGCGATCATGGATACCAGCCGGTCCAGGCAGCAGCTGGGCTGGGTACCGCGCTTCACTGCGCTCGAGGCGCTGCGGGACACCGTGCGGCAAGCCGGAGACGGCTAGGCTCGCCGCCCGCGCGGCCGCGCCCGCGGCGAACCAGAGCCCGGCGAATGACTGATCAGCGGTCCGGCGGCGGCTGCACCTCGCGGCGCAGGATCTTGCCGCTCGGCCCCTTCGGCAGGTCAGGCACGAGCCAGACATAGCGCGGGTACTTGTACGCCGCTATCCGTTCCCTGACGAACTCGCGCAGCTCGGCAGGCGTGGCCGTGGCTCCCGGCTTGAGTTTCAGGGCGGCGCCGATTTCCTCGCCGAGATCCGGATGCGGGATCCCGATCACGGCGGCCTCGGCGACGGCCGGGTGCTCGTAGAAGACCTCTTCCACCTCGCGCGGATAGACGTTGTACCCGGCCCGGATGATCAGGTCCTTTTTCCTGTCCACGATGTAGAAGTAACCGTCCGAATCGACCTTGGCCAGGTCGCCGGTACGGAACCAGCCGTCCGTGATCGCCTCGGCGGTGGCGTCCGGCATCCCCCAGTAGCCCTTCATCACGTTCTGGCCGCGGATGACGATCTCGCCGATCTCCCCGGCCGGAAGCTCGGCGCCGTCAAGGTCAACGACGCGCATCTCGACGCCGACGACCGGCGTGCCGATCGAGCCGGGCTTGCGCACCTTGCCCGGGTGATTGAAGGACGCGACCGGGGACGTCTCAGACAGCCCGTAGCCCTCCAGGATGATGCAGCCGAAAGCCTTCTCGAAGCTGCGCATGATCTCCACCGGCATGGCCGCCCCGCCAGAGACACACACCCGCAGGGACGAGGTGTCCGCCTGCGCGCTGGCCGGGTCGTGCAGCATCGCCGCGTACATCGTCGGCACGCCCTCGAAGACCGTCACCTTGTCGCGGGCCACGATCTCCATGACCTTAGCCGGGTCGAACCTGGGCAGCAGGGTCAGCATGCCGCCAGCGATGATCGTCGCGTTCATCCCGCAGGTCAGCCCGAAGACGTGGAACAGCGGCAGGCAGCCCATGACGACGTCGCCCGGGCCTGCCTGCAGCAGGGTCCTGGCGGTCAGCTCGGCGTTCCCGGCCAGGCCCGCATGCGTGAGCTCGGCGCCCTTGGGCGTGCCGGTGGTACCGGACGTGTAGAGGATCACCGCGCCGTCGTCGTCGGCCCGCGCCGCCGCCGCCGGGACCGGGGCGAAGCCGGCCAGCGGCGCGGCGAGGTCAGGCTCGCGGACCTCGACGACCTGCGCGCCCGTCTCGGCGGCGGCCTTCGCGGCTTCGCCAGCGACGGCGTGCCAGGCGAACAGGACCTTCGCCCCTGAGTCCTTGAGGTAGTAGGCGATTTCCCGGCTCTTCAGCATCGGGTTCACCGGCACGACCACGGCCCCGGCGCCGAGCGCGCCGTAGAAGGCGACCGGGAAGGCAGGCACGTTGGGCAGCATGATCGCGATCCGGTCACCCGGCGTTACCCCGAGAGATGACAGCAGGGCCGTCAGGCGGCCTGCGGCGTTCCGGATCTCCGCGTAGCTCAGCACCAGGTCGTCCATGCGCACGGCCGGGCGCTCGCCGTGCTCGGCTGCGGCTTGCTCAAGGAGGGAACTCAGATTCGCCATCACGGCCTCCAGCGCGCTGTTGTCTATGCAGCCACTGCATCATGACGCCAGATCCTGGCCGCCAACAGGGCCCAAGGTCAGGTGATAGGGCCGGCACGGGACCGGTCAGCTGCCTTCGCTGACGGCTTCCGCGCCCGGGCCGGCGGCGTTCCTGCTGGCGGGCTAGCGGGTGAGCACGCTGCCGCCGGCGCCGGCGTACAGCTCGGCAGCGCGCCAGCAGTACCAGGCCACGACCGAGCGGTACGGCCGGTACCGGTCGCCGAGCGGATCGAGTTCCTTCGCCGTCGGCGTCGGGATCCCCCAGGCCAGCCCGAAGCCTTTCCGGACGCCGAGGTCACCGGTCGGCCAGACGTCCAGGCGGCGCAGCTGGAACATGAGGAACATCTCCGCTGTCCACTTCCCGATGCCGCGGACGGCCGTGAGCCTCGTGACTACCTCGGCGTCGCTTTCCGCCCGCAGCGCGGACGGGTCGAGCAGCACAGTCCCGTCAAGCACCCTGGCCGCCAGGTCCTGCAGGGAAGCTGCCTTCCTGGCGGACAGGCCGGCCGTGCGCAGCGCGGCGGCCGGCAGCGCCAGCAGCCGTTCCGGGGTGACCTCGCCACCGAGCGCGACGATCAGGCGGCCGTGAATGGCGGCAGCCGCCGGGCCTGCCAGCTGCTGGTAGAGGATCGCGCGGACCAGCGCGGCGAAATGGGCCTCGGCCGGCGGCCCGACGCTGGCCGGGCCGGCCTCGGCGACCAGCCGGCGCAGCACCGGGTCCCGCCCGGCCAGGATGGCGGCAGCCGCCTGGTAGCTGCGGGCCGGGCGGCCGGCATCCGGCATGTCGGTCATGGGCTAAGTCTGCCCGGCCCGCGGCGTCCTGCAGAATGCTGGGATGGCTTCGTACTCGGTAAATCCTGGCGCGGTCGCACACGCGCAGAAGCTCATCGACAGCCATCAGTACGTGCTCGACAGTGACTGGGGCGACGTCCAGCCCGGCCCCGCAGAGCAGAACGCCTTCCTGGAGTCGCACTCCTGGGACGAGTACGCCCAATGGCATCTCGGGCTCACCGGCGGTGCCCGCGACCATACCAAGGCCAGGTACGCGTTCGTCTATGGAGACTTCCGCCGGATCCACCGGATGGGCATCATCGCGTGTCATTACCGTGCCGCGCAATGGCGGCACAAGGAAATCGAGCTGGCGGCGCACGAGTTGCTGCAGCGCATCGACAGCAGCCGGGCTTAACCCTGGAGGTCTCGGGCGCTCGCGCCGTTTGCTGCCTGCCGTTGCGGGCAAGCAGATCAACAAGGAACCACGCGCAGCAGCCAGGATGATCCCGGACCCGGCCGCGCTGACCCGGAGCCCCGCACCGGGTCCGGGCAGCCAGCCGCGCGGCGAACCTCGGTATCAGTGCGGGACGCGAGCAGGCAGGTGCCCCCGATGGCCGCGCTGGACATGCCGAAACCGGCAGTCTCTGCTGGCCTGGCCTGGCCCGTCCCGGCCTGCTGCCGGACGCCGCGATGACCGCGGCGGTGCGGCCAGCCGCGCGCCCGGCCTGGCGCCTGGCGTGGCGGCCCTGGCATGGCCGGCCCAGGGCCAGGGACCTGCTCTGCCTGGCCGGGCTCCTGCTGAGCGGGCTGTACGGGCTCGCGATGATCCCGCTCACGCCGGGGCTGATCGCCACCCGCCCGGTGCTACTCGAGCTGCTGTCCGGCTCCACCTCGTCGGTCGTTGCCGCTGGCGCGTTCTCCGATATCGAGAGCAAGCTCCAGCTGACCGTGGTCGTCGCCGCCGCGCTGCCGGGCATGATGAAATTCGACCTGCTGTTCTGGTGGGCTGGCGTGCTGTGGGGGCACCGGATCGTGGAATTGCTCGCCCGGCACAGCAGCCAGGCCGCGGGCTTCGCCCGGCGGGCTGAGCAGCGGGGCTCGCGCTTCGCCGGGGCGGCAGTGCTGCTGTCCGCCTTCCTGCCGGTGCCGACGCCCCTGGTCTACGCGGCGGCCGGCTGGGCGGGCCTGCGGCTCATCCCGTTCGCCATCTGCGACCTCATCGGCTCGGCGGCGTGGGCGGCGTTTCTCGCCGTGCTCGGCTACCTGCTCGGCACCGACGGGGTCGCCGCAGCGAACCTGGTTTCCCGCTATGCGCTCGTCACCATGATCGCGCTGGCGGCGATCGCCGTAGCGCCGCACGCCTGGCACGTCCTGCGCGCACGGCAGGCGGCACGGATCCGCGCCCGGGCCGCGCGGCAGTGACCTAACCCCGCGCCGGACAATCAGCGCCGGATAACCCGCGCCGCACGACAACCGGGCCCGGACACCGGCGGCTGGCCGGCCTGAGCCACTCCCCGAAGGTGCGCGATCGCGCAATCCACCGCCTCGCAAGGTGCGCGATCGCGCGATCCACCACCATGGGCAGCCCCGGAGCCGTGCCCGATCCTGGCTGGTCTCCCCGGTGCCGCAGCCAGCCGCCCCGCCGTCACCAGATGAGCGGGATCAGGCGCTTGTGGTGCGAGGAATAGGAGCGGTACCTTTCCCCGAGCGTCGACAGCAAGGCGGTCTCCTCGATGCGAATCCGCCATGCGATGACCGCCAGCCACGCCACGGCGAACACGGCCACGCTGACCCAGTTCGCAGCCGTTACCGCGATCCCGACCTCGGCCAGCAGCCCCCCGGCATAGCTCGGGTGGCGCAGCAAACGGTACGGGCCGTTCGTGACCACCGGCTGTTCCGGGCTGACCTTGATCACCGCGGTGAAATACTGGCCCAGCGCATAAAAAGACCAGCCGCGCAACACGACCCCGGCACCAATGATCACCATGCCGGCCGCGAAGGCAGCGGCCCCAGGCCGGATCGCGGCGGCCGGGAACGCCGAGGGCCCGAGATACAGCGCGAGATTCGTGACGATCAGGCAGGCCCCGAAACCGAGCCAGAAGCTGCGGCGGCCGATTCTGGTGGCACCTGCCCGCCAGTGCCACTGCCGGGCCAACTGGACGGCCTCCATGCTCAGCCAGGCCAGCAAGACGATGAGCAGCAGCACCCCGGCGGAATGGGTGTCAAAGTACGGCTTCATCGTTCCTCCTGACCGATCAGGCCGCGGCAAAGGCGGACTGATTCAGTCCGGTTTGCGGGGCCTGTTAATGCGGGCTGGCACCGTTGGGGCTGACTGAATCCAGCAGCTGCCGCAGTACTGACATGTAGTTGTCCAGTGCCTTGCGGCCCTGCTGGCTGAGGCTGACCGAGGTCCGGGCGTTGACGCCGCTGCCTGACTTAACCGTCGTCACGTAGTCCGCGTCCTCGAGCTTGCGCAGATGGGTGATGAGGTTGCCGGGCGTCAGCCCGAGCAGGTCTTGCAGCCTGGTGAAGGACAGGTCGTCCCCGTCCCGGAGGGTGGCCAGTGTCACCACGACACGCAGCCGCGCAGGCGCATGAATCACGGGGTCAAGCCCGTTCTCAGCTGTCATGTGCACGGAGCCCGGTCTCGATCACCGCGATCAGCAGGAACGCCCCGCCGCCGGCCAGCGCGCAGGTGGCCACGATGGTCGCGGGTGCCAGCCATGCGCAGCTGGCACCGACGATCACCAGCCAGGCTCCGAGGGCGAACGCCGGCCGTTCCTCAAGGACGGAGGCAAGGAGATAGGTCAGCCCGGCGAGCACCAGGGGACCAGCGAAGGCCACGAACGCGAGCGTCCCCGTACTGACGGAGCTGCTGATCGCAGCCTGCACCAGGAGCAGGATCAGGTATCCGGTCGCCCACGTCGCCAGGATGATGCGGCGGTATCGCGCGGACTGGCCGTCGATGCCCGCGACTGCCCTGCTGGCGATGACCAGGACGGCCGCGACCGCGATAGCGGCCAGCACGAACACAGCCGCGATCGAGGCGCCCGAGGGCGCCCGGTAGGGGTGCTGGCCGCGCACCGACAGCCACATCGCCCCGTAGCCGAGGAGCCAGACCAGGCCCCACGCCGTGTACACGAGGGGTGCGCTGATGACCAGCTCCTGGCGAGCGCGTGTGCGGGCATCCTGCACGATGGCCGCCGCTTCCTGCACGCTCATGTCCTGGTCCTCTCGCACGTCGGGCCTCCAGGCCTGCTCGGAGAGTCAAACTTTGTACTTCAAAGCTACTTTGCTTTGCAACTCAAAGTCAAGACCGCCTCAGCATGCGGCCGTTGCTGCCCGGGCCGGCCGGCGGGTGCAAGATGGAGCTGGCGTCAACCGCGGTGGTGGCGACCAGGGAGGAATGTCATGTCTGACGTGACGGGATGGCCCGCGGGCCGGCGGATCACGGTCCGTGACCTGCAGGCGGCAACTGACCGGGGTGAGCGGTGGTCGATGCTGACCAGCTACGACACGCTCACCGCCGGCGTGTTCGAGCAGGCGGGCGTCCGGGCGCTGCTCGTCGGCGACACAAGCTCCTCGATCGTCCTCGGCCACCCGGACACGCTGCCGGTGACGATGGACCAGCTGATCCCGATGGTGGCGGCCGTGGTGCGGGGCACCAGGACCGCGCTCGTGGTGGCCGACCTGCCGTTCGGCAGCTACCAGGCGGGCCCGGCGTTGGCGCTGGCGAACGCGGTCAGGCACCTTAAGGAAGGCGGCGCGCAGGCCGTCAAGCTCGAGGGCGGCCAGCGGGTGCGGCCGCAGGTCTCGGCCCTGGCCGGGGCCGGCATCCCGGTGATGGGCCACCTCGGGCTGACCCCGCAGAGCGTCAACGTGCTTGGCGGGATGCGCCGCGTGCAGGGCCGGGGAGATGCCGGGGACGAACTGCTCGCCGACGCGCTGGCGCTGCAGGACGCTGGCGCGTTCGCTGTCGTGCTCGAGTCGGTGCCGGCCGGGCTCGGCCGGCGGGTTTCCGATGCGCTGCGGATACCCACCGTCGGGATCGGCGCCGGCCCGGGCTGCGACGCCCAGATCATGGTCTGGGCGGACATGGCCGGCCTGACCACCGGCCGGCTCCTCGCGGTTCGTCAAGCGCTACGCCGACATGCACGACGGGCTGCTCGACGCCGCCCGCCGGTACGCCGACGATGTCGCCGCCGGCCGGTACCCAGATGAGGCGCACAGCTACGCCTGACCGGGAGCCAGCAGGCGCGGGCCGAGCTGCGAATCGCGGTGCCCTGCTTGCGCAGCGATCACCGGGAGCGCACACTCTGGTGCATGGCAGGCATGGCCTACGGCGTCGTCCTCGGGCAGAATATCCGCGCGGCGAGGACGGCCGCGGGCCTCAGCGAAGAGGACATCGCCGAGCGGATGCGGCATCTCGGCTATCCGGCGTGGCTTCGGCAGACCGTCGCCAGCGCGGAGCGGGGTGAGTACCGGCTGGCCGCCGAGGAGGTTTTCGCGCTCTCCATCGCGCTGTATATCTCGGTTAACGCGCTGACCCTGCCGCCAGTTGATGACCCGCTGGAAGTCATCCTGCCGGGCGGCCAGGTGATTCACTTCAGCCCGCCCCTGTGGTGGGACGGCAATAAGCCGACGACGATCCCTCAGCCCATCGAGAAGACGAGGCACGAGTAGCCCGCTAAGCGGGGAAATTAGCGGGGCGGGTAAGTTCCCGGCCTCATGCGCCTGACCCAGGGTGATGCGTAATGCGGGAGCTTCCCTCCGGGACCGTGACGCTGCTGTTCAGCGACATCGAGGGGTCGACGGCGCTCCTGGGCCGGATGGGAGACAGCTACGCCGAGGCGCTGTCGGCGCAGCGGGCTCTGCTGCGCGCCGCGTTCCTGGCCGACCGGGGCCGGGAGCTGGGTACCGAGGGCGACAGCTTTTTCGTCGTGTTCGAGTCGGCCGGGGATGCGATCCGCAGCTGCGTGGCCGGCCAGCGCGCCCTGGCCGGGCATGACTGGCCGGGCGGCGTCGCCGTGCGGGTCCGGATGGGCCTGCACTCTGGTGAGCCGGCCCGGCACGAGGACGGCTATATCGGGCTCGACGTGCACCGGGCGGCGCGGATCGCGGCCGCTGCGCATGGCGGCCAGGTAGTGCTGTCCGACGCGACACGGCAGCTTGCGCAGTCCCGGCTGCCCGCCGGGGTGTCCGTGCGTGACCTGGGCTGGCACCGGCTCAAGGACATCGAGGCGCCGGAGCATATCTACCAGCTGGTCGCCGCCGGCCTGGCCGGGCAGTTCCCGCCATTGAAGAGCCTGGGTGCGCAGACCAGCCTCCCGGCGCCGCTGACGCCGCTGGTCGGCCGGGACGAGGAGCTCAGCCAACTGCATGCCGTGCTCCGGCAGCCGGGGGTCCGGCTGGTGACGCTCACCGGCACCGGCGGCGTCGGGAAGACGCGGCTGGCGCTGGCCGCCGCGTCATCGCTGGGCGCGGTCTTCCCGCACGGCGTGTTCTTCGTGCCGCTGGCCGCCGTCCGCGATACCGGGGTGATGTGGAAGGCCATTGCCGACGACCTGGACGCCGGCGGCGGCCGGCCAGCCGCCGAGGCGGTGACAGCTCACCTCAGCGATCGTCGGGCCCTGCTTGTGCTGGACAACCTCGAGCAGCTGGACGGGGCCGCCGGGGTCGTCGCGACGCTGCTCGCGGCCGCTCCCGGCGTAGCGGTCCTGGCGACGTCACGGCGGCCGCTGCACCTGCAGGGCGAGCATGAGCACCCGGTGCCGCCACTGGAGGTACCCGGGGACGCCGGCCTGGCGGAGGCGGCAGCCAGCGGCGCGGCCCAGCTGTTCGTCCAGCAGGCGGACATGGTCATGCCGGGTTTCGCGCTCACCGAGGGAAACGCCGCGGACATAGCGGCGATCTGCCGGCGCCTGGACGGGCTGCCGCTGGCCATCGAGCTGGCCGCATCGAGGGTCAAGCTGCTGGGAGCACGAGCCCTGCTGGCCCGGCTGGGTCACAGCCTCGGGCTGGCCGCCGGTGACGCCGGGCGCCCGTCACGGCACCAGACCTTGCGGAACACGATCGGGTGGAGCTATGACCTGCTGGACGCTGACCTGGCCGAGATGTTCCGGCGGGCTGGCGTGTTCGCCGCGGGGTGCGATCTCGATGCGCTGGCGGCGGTCGCCCGGGCAGATCACGGCCGGGAAGCCGAAGCTGACCCGCTACAGCAGGTCGCCGGCCTGCTGGACGTCAGCCTGGTCACGGTGACCGAGGGCGCCGACGGCGAGCCGCGAGTGGGAATGCTCGAGACGATCCGCGAGTACGCGCTCGAGCTGCTCGAGCGCAGCGGCGACGCCGGCGACGCCCGGCACCGGCATGCGGAGTACTACGCGGCCTTCGCTGAACGTGCGCACGGCCAGCTGCGCGGCCCGGCGCACCTGGCGGCGCTGGACGGTCTGGAGGCAGAACACGACAACCTGCGCGCCGCCCTGGCCTGGGCATTCGAAGCGGGCACCGCTGACCCCGAAGATGGCGGCCAGCGGGCAGCCGTCGGGCTGCGGCTGGTCCAGGCGCTTGGCCCGTTCTGGTACCAGCACGGTCATGCGACGGAAGGCCGCCGGTGGCTGGCAGCGGGCGATCGAGCTTGCCTCCGACGAGGCCGGCGAACCACTGGCCAGGGTGGCGCACTGGCTCGGGGTGCTGCTGGCGCAGCAGGGCGAGAACGAGGCGGCGCTTCCGTTCTTCGAGCGCAGTCTCGCCATCTGGCGCGGCCTCGGCGCTCAGGACCAGGTAGCGCGAGAACTCAACAGCCTTGGCATCGCTCATCGCCAGCTGGGCCACCTGGACACCGCGAGATCCCTGCTCGAGGACAGCGTCGCCATCGCACGCGCAGCCGGCGGCAGCCGGCTGCCCGCGGCGCTGACGAACCTGGGTCAGGTGGAGAGCGCGGCCGGCAACCTGGACCGCGCCACCGACGTTGCTGCGCGAGGCACTCGCGCTTGACCGGGCACGCGGCGACGAGCTTGGCGCGGCCATCGACGTGCAATCGCTCGCGGCGGCCAGCCTCCGCGCGGGCCGCGCGGCAGGCGGCCAGGCACTTGCTGCGCCCATCCTGGACTACGTCGTCAGCTCCGGCGATGCCGAGTTCCTTGCCACCACGATGGAGCTGTACGCCGCGGCAACAGCGGACCTCGGCGACGGCCTGCTGGCGGCCAGGCTGGCCGGCGCCGCTGAAGGCATCAGGGACCGGGCGCGGATGCCGATTCCGGAGTCCGATGCGGCCTTGCTCGAGCGGTTCCTGGCCCCGGCCCGCGCGACCATCGCCCGCGATGCCTGGGACGCCCAGCTGACGGCCGGCCACGAGCTCACCGGGGAGCAGGCAGCCGCTCTCCTCGCGGCGCCCGGCCTGGGGTCAGCGAAGACCGGCGGACCGTAGATCCGCCGGTCTTCTTGTGCCGCCGCTCATGGCGTGCAGCCTGCTCGGATGGCTGACCTCAGGGCCGCAGGGCGGCCTCGGTCTGGGCGGTGTCCTCGGTGCCGCGGTAGTAGGCGATCTTGCCCGGGGCGGCAGATCACCAGGAACGGCGCGGATCAGGGGGCGGGCCGCTCAGTCGAGCGCGAGGGCCGACGCCGCGGCGAGCACCCCGGCGGCGCGCGCGGCGTCGCCGGTGACGTGCAGGTCCAGGTCGGCGGGGGTAGCCCGGTTGGCGACAAGCCGGCAGAACCCGACCGCGTCGGCGACGATGCCGACGGCAGCCGGGGCGGGCGCGGCATCGCCCGCCCGATCGGGTGCGACATCGCCGGCCGGGCCGGGCGCGGCGTCGCCGACCGCCATGTCCCAGGCTGCCGCCGCCCGGCCCGGTCAGCACCAGGTGCACGCTGACCGGCTCGCGCAGGCCGGTGCGGGCCGCGGCATGCGGCAGCAGCCGGGCGGCGAGCCCGGTCATCAGGCGCAGCGTCGATGCGTCCGGCGCCGACCGGGGCAGCCCGGCAGCACGGCGGATGTCGTTCTCGTGCGTCCACAGCTCGAACGCCCGGGCGATGAGCAGGGCGCCGAGCGGCAGCCGCATGCGGTGCACCGCGACCTCGGCGCACTGGTCACCGAAGTCATCGACGAGGCGCAGCGTACGGTCGGCCGCGCTGCGCCACTCGGCGCGGGTCTGGCCGGCCGGGCGGCCGTCCTGGCGGGCCGCCGCGGGCTGGGTCGACTCGACGTGGTCCGCCCCGGCCACCGCCGGGTCCCCGGCCAGGCAGCGGTGCACGTCTTCCTCGACGCCGGTCAGGTGACCGACGAGGCCGCGGCACGTCCAGGTCACGCAGGACCGGCAGCCGCCAGTCCGCATCGCCGAGCGCGCAGAGCAGCCCGTGGAAGGCGTCGGCTGCCCGGCTGAATGCCTCGGCGGGAGAGATCTCGGGGACCTCGGGCGTAGCGCAGCCCGCCGCCCTGGCCTGCCAGGAGGCCGCCAGCACGCGCTCGCGCAGGCTGGCGGGCAGCTCCGCCTGCGCGCGCCCGGGTACGGTCATGAAGACTCCAGCAGCTGCCGGTCGAGCACGGTCTCCAGCTTGGCTAGCGCAAGTCTAAGCCGCGACTTGGCGGTGCCTTCCGGGATGCCTGCCGCGAGGGCCACCTCGCGGCAGGTCAGCCCCTGGAAGTACGCGAGCTCGATCACCTGGCGCTGGCCGGCTGGCAGCAGCCGGACCGCGTCCCGAACCAGGCCGGCCGCGTCCGCGGTTGCCACCTCGTCGCAGGGCGAGGGCTGCGGCTGCGCCGGGGCCAGCCGGTAGTGACGTTCCTGCCGGGCCAGGCGGCGAAGCTCGGCGCGTACCACGTCCACCGCGCGGTGCCTGGCCAGCACGATGAGGTAGGTGCGGAGCTGGCCGGCCGCCGGGTCATACCGGCCAGGATGACGCCACAACTCGACGAACACGTCCTGCACGATGTCCTGCGCGGCGGCGGCGTCGCCGATCACGCGCAGCGCAGCGCCGTACACGGCAGGCCCGAAGCAGTCGAAGACCTCAGCGAGAGCATGATCGTCTCCGGCGGCCAGGCGCGCCGCCAGCAGCGCGTCCGTCCCCCCCACGCCCTGGACGCTAGCGCGGCTCGCTGGCATCGTCCATGGTTCCTGCGCCCTCCGGTTCGTGACCGGGCCCGCCGAGCGCAGCAGCGAAAGCGTTGCCGGCACCATGCCTCCTCTGCCGGGGATGCCACCGGGGATACGCCGCCGAGCCGGAAACCGGATCACTCGATCCGCCATGGGCGCCGTCCGGGCCGGGCGGGTGGCGAGACAGCACAGGGTTCCCGTTAAGAATCTTGTTGTTCACCGAGACTGCCCGGTTTCTTGTTTCCTCTTCCTGGCGGCGGATACCAGGGCGCACCGCGCATATCGCGGCGCGGAAAACATGTCTTTCCCGGATGCCATCTGCCTGACCCGGCATGGCGGGCATGATGCGGTCATGGCTGATCGTCTTGCCGGACCAGGTGCCAGGAATGACCGTGCGCAGGATCATTCCGGCCAGTCCGGCGAGCCGCAGGCCGGGCAGCCGCCCGGCGGCCGGCCCGTCCGGCGGCGGCGGGCCGTCGCCGCCGTGCTGCTGGTGCTGCTGGCCGGGTTCGGCTTCGAGACGGCGCAGTTATTCGTCTGGCCGCAGCAGGGGATGCCGGCCCGGGTCGACGCGATCGTCATGCTGAACGGGCCGGGCGACCGGCTGGGTACCGCGCTCAAGCTGGCCCGGGCGCACCGGGCCCGGGTGGTCGTGATCTCCCGGGGCTCGCGTTACTGGGGACACGGCAGCGTCTGCGCGCCGAAGGTGCCGGGGGTCACGTTCATCTGCTTCGACCCGAGCCCGCCGACGACGCGCGGCGAGGCGGAGTTCGCCGGCCGGCTGGCGCGGCGTTACGACTGGCACTCGATCGCGCTGGTGGCGACGACGCCGCAGGACACCCCGGCCCGGCTGCGGCTCGGGCGCTGCTTCGCCGGGAAGATCTACGCGGTGAACGCCCCGCTGCCGCTCTCCGCATGGCCGGGGACGATCGCCTATGAGTGGGGCGCGACCGTCAACGCCGTGTTCCTGCAGCGGGGCTGCTAGCCGCCCGGCTGGCCAGCCGGGCGGATCAGCCGGGCTGGCGGATGCGGGCGAGGACGAGGGTGATGTCGTCCTCGCCGTGCTGGCGCATCGTCTGGGTGACCGTCTCGCACGCGGTCCCGAGCGTGGCCTGCGGCCCGGCCAGCGCGGAGCTGAGCGCATCCCGGAGCGCGGCCAGGCCGTCGTCAAGGGACCGGGTGCGGCTCTCCACCAGCCCGTCGGTGTACAGGGCGAGGGTGGCTCCCGGCGGCAGGCTGACCTCGGTGGCCTGGAAGGATTCGGCGCCGAGGCCGAGCGGGAGCCCGGGCGGCAGGTCGAGCACCTGCGTCTCGCCGCCGGGAAGCACGAGCACGGGCGGCAGGTGACCGGCCTGGGCCGCGACGCACGAGCTGGCCGCCGGGTCGATGACGGTGTAGATGCAGGTGGCGAACGGTGCCGTGGTCATCCCGGCGGCCATCTCGTCGAGCCGGCGCAGGATCTGGCCCGGCGGCAGGTCAACGCCCGCCAGCATGTGCGCGGCGGTGCGGAGCTGCACCATCACAGCCGCCGCCTCCGGGCCATGACCCATCGCGTCTCCGACGATCAGCGCCGCCCGCCCGTCGGCAGCGAGACGATGTCATGCCAGTCGCCGCCGACGACGCTGGCGCCGACCGGCAGGTAGCGGTGCGCGACTTCCATGCCCGCAGGGACTTTCGGCCGGCCGGGGAGCAGGCCGCGCTGCAGCGCGAGCGCGGTCCGCCGCTCCCGGTGATAGAGCCGGGCGTTGTCGATGCACACCGCGGCGCGGGAGGCGAGCTCGCCGGCCAGCGTGATGTCGCCGGCGTTGAACGCGGGGCTGGCGAGCGTGCGGCCGAAGGTCGCGCACCCCACGACTATCCCGCGGGCGATCAGGGGCACGGCCAGGAACGAGGTGTAGCTGGCGGCGATGTCCCGGCCGCCGGGACGGCGGTCGAACCGTTCGATGGTCCCGTTGTCCAGCTGGTCGAACAGGACCGGCCGCCGGCCGTCATCGCCCGCGAGTTGGGCGTGCCCGGAGCGAAGGCGAGCACCTGGCCGGGGCGCAGCAGGCTGTCGGTGACGGCCGCGTCCTGGCCGGCCAGCCGGGCCGCCAGCCGCCGTACCACCGGCCCGTGCCCGGCCTCTGGCGAGGAGAGCTCGTCGGCTGCGAGCAGGCGTTCCGCGGCGTAGATGACGGCCGCTTCGGCGAACCAGGGAACGGCGACGTCGGCGACCTCGGTTGCGGTCTGGGTGAGGTCGAGCGTGCTGCCGATCCTGGCCGTTGCCTCGCTCAGCCAGCTGGGCACGGGCTGCGGCGACACATGCTGGACGATCACCAGCGCGCCGCCCAGCCCGGCCAGCGGCTCACAGCGGATGGCGAACCGCCCCTCGCCCAGTTCGCCGCCCGCCACGGTCGCGGTCCAGACCCGTCCTGCCGCCACCTCGGCCAGCGCATGGGCGACCAGCTGGCGCTGGCCAGGACTGGTCATGAGCACGTCGCAGACGTCGTGCCCGGCTACCGCGTGGGCGCGATGCCCGAACAGCTGCGTGGCTGTCACCGACCAGGAGACGATCCGTCCCTGGGAATCCAGGGTGAACGAGGCGAGCCCGGCCAGGTCAGGCTCGCGCCGCCGTGGCAGCGCGGGCTCACCGTCCCCGGACCTGCGTGACTCCACCCGTATCAGTACCAACCTTGGCGACCAATTAGCTAGGCTTACCGCGGCCTACCCAGGTAATAGCCGCAGGTCGCTCGCCCCGTGACGGCAACGGCACGGGCAGCCATTGGCAGCTCCTCGAGATATTCCGCAAAAGCCGAATGTATCGCATCGTAGGCGTACAAATACGCTTTACTCGGCCAGTTTCTGATCGCGGCGGTGACGGTGCGCGATGCGGCCCAGGCGGTAAAGTGCCGCAAACCCCTTTCGTCAGCTGCATGCCGTGTTACTACTCCGGCACCGCGCAACAGGGACAAGGAGCCGCGATGGCCGGTGAGTCGGACTGGGTGCCGCCGGGAATCGACACCAGGCGGGCGAACGTCGCCCGGGTCTACGACTACTGGCTGGGCGGCAGCCACAATTTCCTGGCCGACCAGGACCTGGGCCGGGCGATCGCCGCGGTGGAGCCCAACGTCAGGGCGATCGCGCGGGCCGACCGCGACTTCCTCGGCCGGGCGGTGCGGTTCCTCGGCCGGGCCGGTATCCGCCAGTTCCTCGACATCGGTTCCGGCATACCCACCCAGGGCAACGTGCACGAGGTCGCCCAGCAGGCCAACCCGGACGCCCGGGTGGTCTATGCCGATATCGACCCGGTCGCGATCGCGCACAGCAAGGCCATCCTGGCGGGCAACGAGAACGCCGCGATCATCGACGCCGACCTGCGCGACCCGGAGAAGATCCTGGCCCACCACGTCACCGGGCGGCTGATCGATTCGGCTCAGCCGACCGGGCTGCTGCTCGTCGCCGTCCTGCACTTCATCGCCGACGCCGAGGATCCCTGGCGGATCGTGGCCACGCTGCGCGACGCGCTCGCCCCCGGCAGCTATCTCGTGCTCGGCCACGTCACCGCCGAGAGCAGCAAGCGGGACGTGGCCCGCGCCGTCGAGAAGGTCTACAACCGCAGCGTCGCCACGCAGCTGCACATGCGCTCCCGCGCCGCAGATCCTGCGCTTCTTCGACGGCTTCGACCTGGTCGATCCTGGCCTTGTCGCCCCGCCGCTGTGGCGGCCGGACTCGCCTGGCGACGGGCCCGGCGACCCCATCCGGGTCTGGGCCCTGGCCGGGGTGGCGCGCAAGTCATGACGCCGGAGGGCCGGGCCTGTCGGCCCGGCCCCCGCACTGGCTGCTGATTTACCCGCTGGTGGTAGCGGTCTGATTTACAGCAGGGTGGTGACGGCCTTCACCTCGGTGTAGGCGTTGAGCGCCTCGTGGCCCATCTCGCGGCCCCAGCCGGACTGCTTGTAACCGCCGAACGGCAGCGCCGCGTCGAACACGTTGTAGCAGTTGATCCAGACCGTGCCGGCCCTGAGCTTCTTCGCCAGCGCGTGCGCCTTGGAGATGTCCTTGGTCCAGATTCCCGCGCCCGAGGCCGTACTCGGAGTCGTTGGCCTGGGCGGCGATCTCGTCCAGGTCGCTGAACGGCGAGGCAACCAGGACCGGGCCGAAGATCTCCTCGCGGACGACCTTCATCTCGGGTCTGGTGTTGGTCAGCACGGTCGGCTCGACGAAGTAGCCGCGGTCGCCGAACCGGCCGCCGCCGGCCAGCGCGGTGGCGCCCTCGTCCTCGCCGGACTTGAGATAGCCGGTCACCAGGCGGAGCTGCTCGTCGGAGACCAGCGGGCCCATCTCCGTCCCCGGTTCCATTCCCGGTCCCATCTTGATCGACTTGGCGATCTGCGCCACGCCGTCGACGACCTCGTCGAACCTGTTGCGCTGGACATACAGCCGCGAGCCGGCCACGCAGCACTGCCCGTGGTTGAAGAAGATCGCGTGAGCCGCTCCCTCGATCGCGCCGGGCCCGGCGTCGTCGAAGACGATGTTGGGGCTCTTGCCGCCCAGTTCCAGGGTGAGCTTCTTCAGGTTGCTGCGGGCCGCGGCCTGCACGATCAGCTTGCCCACCTCGGTAGAGCCGGTGAACGCGACCTTGTCGACGTCGTTGTGCGCGGCCAGCGCCGCGCCCGCGGTCTCGCCGAACCCCGGCACCACGTTCACCACGCCGTCGGGCATCCCGGCCTCGGCGATGAGCCCGGCCAGCCGCAGCGCGGTCAGCGGGGTCTGCTCGGCCGGCTTGAGCACCACGCAGTTCCCGGCCGCCAGGGCCGGCCCGAGCTTCCACGCCGCCATCAGCAGCGGGAAGTTCCACGGGATGATCTGGCCGACCACGCCGACCGGCTCGCGCAGCGTGTACGAGTGGAAGTTCGCGCCCGGCATGTACGGCACCGACAAGCTGATCGAGTTCCCCTCGATCTTGGTGGCCCAGCCGGCCATGTAGTGGAACAAGTCCGCGGCCAGCGGCACGTCGGCCGCCTGCGCCACCGCGAACGGCTTGCCGTTATCCAGCGACTCCAGCTGCGCGAGCTCGTCCACGTGCGCCAGGATCAGGTCGCCGATCCGCCAGATGATCCGGCCGCGCTCGGACGGGGTCATCCTGCTCCACGGCCCGTCGAACGCCGCCCGCGCCGCCCGCACGGCCCGGTCGATGTCCTCCGCGCCGCCCTCCGCGACCCGGGCGAGCGTCTCGCCGGTCGCCGGGTTAGGCGTCTCGAACGTCCGGCCCGACGCCGCGTCGGCCCACTGCCCGTTAATGAACAGCTGCCGCGGGGCGCCGATGAAGGATTCGACATTCCGGTCCAGAGTTACGGTCATGGATTGGTTCATCTCCTTTGGCTGCGCGGTGACGGCAGCCGCCGATTGCGGCCAGCCAGCACCTAACGCGCATGTCTACATTGTAGACCTACGTTCACAGCCTACGTCGTAGAATACGGAATGCCAACTCGCAGGTCTACCGGTGGCCAATGCCCGAGGCAGGAGTGCTCGTCTGTGGCCAGAGAGCGGCAGGTTCGCCGAGTGGCTTGACGCACGGCCACACCGGATCCGGTTCACGTCTGTCAGCTGCGGGAGGAAGAAACCGGGTCATACTGGTAGTGGAGGCGGCTTCCGTTGAAGAACGCCGATGGGCTGGGCAGCAGCGCCGGACCGTCGCTGGATGCTCTTGCAGCAACTATGGCGCGGGGCGCGTCGGGCGTATGGCTGCGCGCCGTGTCCCGGCTGGGGCTGGCCTGCCGCGGCACGGTCTACCTCCTGGTCGGCTACCTGGCCTTCCGGCTGGCGCTCGAAGTCCACGGGCGCGCGGGCGCGCCGGCCAGCAGCGCGGGGGCGGTGCAGGCGGCCGTCGCTCCGGCCTGGGGACGGGTCCCGCTAGTCCTGCTCGTCGCCGGGCTCGGCGCGTACGCGTTCACCCAGCTGATCGAGGCCGTGTTCCGGCCTGGATACGCGACCGGCGCGATGGGCAGGTGGCGGCAGCGCGCGGTGTCGTCGTGGGGATGCCTGCTGTACCTGGCCTTCTGCCTGAGCACAGCCAAGCTTCTGGCCGGAACTCCCCCGCAGCAGACCGCGCAGTCAGAGCAGCGACAGGACACGGACATGACCGCCGACCTGCTGCGAAGCGGCTGGGGCCGGCTGCTGCTCGTGATCGTGGGGATCGTTGTCGTAGTGGGCGGCGTGGAGATGGGCCGCCGGTCGGTCCGGCTGGACTTCCGGGAGCGGTTCTATTCAGAGCACATGTCCCGGATGCTTGCCGTGCTCACCAGGGCGCTCGGCGGGTTTGGCTGCGTCGCGCGCGCCGTCGTATTCGTGCTGGTCGGGGTCTTCCTGCTGAAGGCCGCTGTGCTTTCAAGCGCGACGCAGACGAAGGGACTTGACGCGATCTTCCGCTCGGTGGCCAGCACCGCCGGCGGCGCCTGGCTGCTGGCCCTGCTCGCATCCGGCCTGGTCTGCTACGGCCTTTACTGCCTGCTCGAGGCTCGCTACCGAGACCTGACGCCAGGGCGGTAGACGCCAGGGCGGTAAAGGACCGCCGGGCTAGTACGCCGGCCGGGGCGGCTGCCGGGCGGCGGCTGGCGGATCACCGGCCTTGCGCGCGACACTGGGGTGTCGGACGCCGGCGATGCCGCCGGTCCGCGGCAGGGGGAGGTCGACGGTGACGGTCATGGGACCTGCGCCAGCGGCGCCAGGGCCGCCGGCGGGTTCGCTGTACGACGCCCGCCGCGGTGTCTACTACTCAAAGCCGGTCCTGCGCGGATGGCTGCACCTGCTGTGGTTCGGGGCCTCGCTGGCGGGTGGCGCGCTCTTGCTGGCCCGCGCGCACGGAGCTACCCGGATCACCGCCGTCGCCATCTACGCGGCCAGCGTCAGCGCGCTGTTCGGCAGCAGCGCGCTCTATCACCGGGGAAGCTGGAGCGCTGCGTGGAGCCGGCGGCTGCAGCGCCTGGACCACGCGATGATCTTCTTCCTCATCGCCGGCACGGCAACTCCCGCCTTCCTCATCGCCACCCGCGGCGCCTTCTGGCTCGCCTTCCTGATCGGGATGTGGGCACTCACGCTCACGGCGGCCGCGATCCACCTGGCCTGGATGAGCGCGCCGGAGCTGCTAGTCGGCGGAACGTTCATCGGGCTCGGCTGGGCAGCCGCTGTCGCACTGCCCGGGGTCTGGATTCATGCCGGTGCGGCGGCCGGAGCGCTGATGCTCGCCGGCGGCCTGCTCTACACCGCCGGAGCGATTTCCTATCATCGCCGCTGGCCCGATCCGTACCCGTCGGTGTTCGGCTACCACGAGGTCTTTCACGCCTGCGTCTGCGCCGCCGCGACCTGCCAGTTCGTCGCGGTAGCACTGCTCGTCAGCTGACCGGTCCGGCGGGCTGCGAAGGCGCCCCTTCGTGACTCATCCGGCCGGGGTCGCGCTGGCCGGCACCTCGGCGGCGGGCGCGCTGGCGGTATAGGCGCGGGCGGTGTCGCGCTGGCCGATCAGCTCGTCGCGGTCCTTGGCGACGGCGGCGGTCTCCTGGCGGGACACGGCGGTCTCGCGGCGGGACTGCCGGAGCCCGCGCCGCGCGGCGCTGCCGCGGCGGGAGGTGCGCCGTGCGCCGGTCAGCAGCAGCCACAGCCCGAACAACGCGATCGCCCCGACCGCGATGCCGTACAGGAACACCGTGCCGGAGCCGGTCACGTGAAAGCCGAGCACCGAGAAACTGTGAGCGAGCCCGTGCGTGCTGCCGTTGCCGAGAACGCCGGCCACGCCGACGATGACCGCGGCGACCACGATGATGAGCCCGATAATGACGATCATGACGCACTCCATTTGTTCTACACTGTAGGACTACAGCTGAACACAGCAGGTAGAATGATGTCAACGGCGTAGATCTACATCGTTACGCAGCCGGGCCGCTGACTCCGGCGACAGCACAGGAAGGTGCCCTGCGATGCCCCGACCGCCGACTGATCGCATCGTCGATGATGACGCCGCGGCCAACGGGAGCGGCAAGATCACCCGGGAGGTCATACTGGCCGCCGCGCTAGAGATCATCGATCGCGACGGCGCCGACGGCCTGTCGATGCGCCGTCTCGCCCGCGCCCTTGACCGGGACCCGATGATCATCTACCGGCACGCGCCGAACAAGGCCGCCCTGCTCGACGGCGTCGCCGAGACCGTGCTCGCGCAGCTCAAGGTCGACTCCGCCGACCCGGACTGGGCCGCCCAGCTGCGCGCCGTCGCCCGCGACTACCGCGCGCTCGCGCTGGCCCACCCGCACGTGGTGCCGCTGCTCGTCACCCGGCCGCTGGCCACCCCGCTCGGGCTCCGCCCGCACGGCACCCTGCGCCCGCTCGAGGACATCCTCACGCTGCTCACCCGCGCCGGGTACAGCGGCCCCGACGCCCTGCACATCTACCGGGCCCTGTTCGGCTTCCTGCACGGCCACGTGCTCGACGAGCTGCAGGAACTCGTCGAGAAGCCGGAGGAGACCGACGACCTGCTGCGGCTCGGACTGCACCGGCTGCCGATCGGCGAATTCCCCATGCTCCGCAGCCTCGCATCCGTCCTCGCCAGCTACGACGGCGCGGCCGAGCTCGAACGCGGCCTCGACATCCTCCTCACCGGACTGACAACCACGCTGACCCCGAGGAAGCCATGAAGAATGATCTGCTCAGCAAGAGCGCAGGCGACGAGATGGCCGAGGCCGGCGCGGCCGGCGCGGCCGGCGCAGACGGCTCCGCGCAGCCACACGGTGCCGCCAAGACCACGTTCGTGTACCTGGGCGTGGTCGTTGCCAATGACACCATCTACCGGCTGAACGGCCTGGGCAGGCGCACCGGCGTCCTCGGCCCGCTGGCCGGCGCGACCGCCGAGGTCACCGACGGCACCAGCCGCAACCGCCTCCCCTGCGTGGGCGCCGTGCCGGGCGCGCTGACCAAGAAGACCAGTGCGGCGGCGTTCGTCGTCACCGCCGGCGGCGGGCTGGCCCGGCACAAGCTAGCCGGCGCAATCCCGGTCCGCCAGGCCCAGGCCCAGACGATCAAGTTCAACGCGCTCGTCCGCCGCTCCGCGGTCAGCCTCGCCTCCGGCGGCTGAGCAGCCGGCCGGATGACTGGCCAGCTTGGCCGGACGCGCTCGAAGACTGATGTATCTCCGCGGGCGGCGCGGCCCCCCAGCTATTGGCGGCAGCCGCCGCCAGCGGCATGATCACGAACATGGAGGCAGTGATGACCGTGACTTACCAGGCTGGCACCGTCGAGCACGGCGCGAGGGACACCGAGCTGTTCGACGCCAGCGGGAAGAAGAGCGGGCACGGGACCATCGCGTGGCTCCCGGCGCCCTCGTACGACATGCCAGAAGGCCCGCAGTGGCCGCCGGCTGGCCGGCCGCCAGTGATCGCGCTGCTGGACAGCGGCGTGCAGCAGCATGACTGGCTGCCTGACCCGGATAGCAGCCCGCCGTTCTGGGTCGATGCCGCGCAGTACGGGTGGCCGGCTCCGGTGCTTGCCGACGACGACGCACCGCCGGGTGACCTGCCCGGCCCGAACTACGGCAGTCACCTGGGCCATGCCACGTTCGTCGCCGGGCGCATCCGGCTGGCGGCACCCGGCGCGCAGGTGCTGTCCATGCGGGTGATGAACAGCGCGGGCAAGCTCCGCGAGGCCGACGTGGCCGGGGCGCTGACCTGGCTGGCAGATCATCCCGAGGTCACCGTCGACGTCGTGCTGATGGCCTTCGGGCGGCAGGCTGACCCCGGTGACGGTGACCTGGGCAGCATCAGGGCGCACATCCAGCGGCTGAGCTCCCGCGGGGTGCGGATCGTCGCCTCGGCAGGCAATGACGGCTCCGAGCTCCCGGTCTACCCGGCAGCCTTCGCCGCTGATCCGGAGCTGTCGGTGCTGAGCGTCGGCGCACTCGCAACGCCGACCGAGCGTGCCCCGTACAGCAACTCCGGGCCATGGGTCAGGGAGTGGGGAAACGGCACGAACATCATCAGCATCATGCCGCTGACGACCAAGGACACCGGCAGGGACCAGCCTGCGGGGCGCTCCGGCGACGTCGACCCGTTCGCCACCCCGGCTACCGGGAACGGGTACGCGTGGTGGAGCGGCACCTCGTTCGCCGCAGCCACCGCGGCCGGGGAGCTGGCGACGCTGGTGTCCGCGGGCCAGGCACTCCCGGAGCCGGCCGCCGGGCCGTAGCATGACCGTTGTGACGCTCGGTGGCGGCAAGGCCGGGACCGGCCACGCCGGGACCGGCCACGCCGGGACCGACCGCGCGGCCCGCGTCGCCGCGCGCCTTGAGCGGGCCAGGAACGGCGAGATCGGCGCGCTCAGCGATGTGGTGCGGGAGCTGAACCCGCTGCTCTGGCATGTGGCCCGGGGCGAGGGCCTGACCGCCGAGGAGGCCGCCGACGTCGTCCAGACCACCTGGCTCGAGCTGCTGCGGCGGCTGCACGAAATCCGGTCTCCGCACGCGCTGACCTCCTGGCTCGCCACCGCGACCCGCCGTGAGGCATGGCGGGTGCGCGAGCTGTCCCGCAGGCAGGCCCCGGACGGCGCGGCGCAGCTGGAGTCGGCACTTGACCAAGGCCCAGGCCCGGCCGACCGGCTGCTCGCGGACGAGCGGGACCGGGTCCTGTGGCAGCACTTCCAGCGGCTGCCGGAACGCTGCCGCAGGCTGCTGCGGATCGTCGCGCAGGTGGGCAGGCCGGACTACTCGGCGGTGGCCGAGGCGCTCGGCATGCCGGTCGGCAGCATCGGCCCGACCCGCGGCCGGTGCCTGGCCAAGCTGCGCGAGATGCTGCTGGCCGATCCGGGCTGGAGCGCTCGATGACAGATTCCGCCGACCTGCCGCTTGACGATGCGGACCAGGCGATCCTCGACCGGCTGGCGGCGGTGCACGCGCTGCTCGACCCGCCGCCCGCCGACCTGGACGAGCGGGTCTCGTTCGCGATCGCGCTTGATGGCCTGGACGCGGAGGTGGCGCGGCTCGGCGAGCAGCTGGCCGTCGGGTCCGGCGCCCGCGGCAGCGAGCGCGCCGGGGGCAGCGAGCGCGCCCGCACGATCACCTTCGATGCGGACAGCCGCGCCGTGATGATCACGATCGCGGACCGCCCGGACGGCCTGGTCCGGATCGACGGCTGGCTGGCGCCCGCCGCTACGCTGCGGGTCGAGCTGCGGGTGCCGGAGCCGTCCCCGCCCCGGATCGTGACCGCGGACGCGACCGGACGCTTCGCCTTCGACGGTGTCCCGCACGGGATCGCGCAGCTGCTTGTGCAGCCGCCGGACGGCGGCGGCGCGCCGCGGGTCGTTACCCCGGCGTTCGCCCTCTGACGTGCGCGCGGCGCCGCTGGCCGACCGGGCCGCCCGGTTGCACGCGGCCGCCCTGGCGTCGAGCGACAACGGCCGGCCCGCAGCTGCCGCCCGCCAGCTACGCGCCGGGCTGCGGCTGATCGGGCCTGATCCAGCCGGCGACTCCCCCGCCGTCGCCGAGATCCGCGGCCGCCTGCTGATCAGCCTCGCCTGGGCGGAGTCGGAACGGGGCCGGGTGGACGCCGGCTTCCGGCTGCTCGACGAGGCCGAACGGCGCATCCCGCAGGCACAGCGGCCGGTCCTGCTCGCCCAGCGCGGCCTGCTGCTCAAGCGCAGCGGCCGCAACGACCTGGCGCTGCGGCAGTACGACGAGGCGGTAGCCCTGCTCACCGGGCAGTCGGGCACCGGGCAGCCGGGCACCGGGCAGCCAAGCCCGCTCGACCTGGTCAAGGCGCTCAACAACCGCAGCCTGGTGCACCTGGAGGCCGGCCACGTCCGGCTGGCCCGGGCCGACCTGCGGCGCTGCGGGCAGGTCGCGGCCAGCAACGGGCTCGCCCTGCACGCGGCCCTGGCCAGGGTCAATCTCGGCTGCATGGACGTCGTGGCCGGTGACCTGCCGGCCGCGCTGCGGGCGTTCGCCGCGGCCCGCCCCGAATATGAGCTGCTGGCGCCGGGCCGGCTGGCCAGCCTCGCGGTGGAGCGGGCCCGCGCCCTGGTAGCGGCCGGCTTGTTCACCGAGGCCGACGATGAGCTGGGCCGCGCTGCCGGGCAGGCCGCGGCTCAGCGGCTCAGCTACACGTATGCCGACGCGGTGCAGGTCCGCGCGGAAGCCGCCCTGCTGGCCGGCCGGCCGGAAGCCGCCGCGCGGTGGGCGCGGCTCGCCCGGGCCCGGTTCCTCGGCCGCGACAACGCCCGCCGCGCCGCGCTGGCGTCGCTGCTCGAGCTCCGCGCCGACCTCGCGGCGGCAGGCGGGGACCCGGCCGTGATCGCGACCCGCGGGCGGGCGCTCGCCGGGCGGCTCGGCACGCTCGGGCTGCCGGAGGACGCAAGGGTGGCCAGCCTGGTGGCGGCCAGGGCGCTGATCAGGGCGGGCCAGTCCGGCCGGGCAGCCAGGATCGCGGCGCGGTACGGGCCGCCAGGCCGGGTCGACCGGCTGGACACCCGGCTGCTGTGGCGGCTGGCGCGGGCCGAGCTGGCCGCGGCGGGCGGGCAGCGCGCCGAGGCCTCCAGGCAGCTGCTGGCCGGGATGGCAGCCCTGCACCGGCATCGCGCCCAGTTCGGCTGTCTCGACCTGCAGACCGGCGCCGCCGTGCACGGGCAGGACCTCGCCCGCGCCGGGCTCGCTGCGGCGCTGGCCGGCGGGTCACCGGCCGCCGTGTACCGATGGTCGGAACGCGCCAGGGCGCAGGCGCTGCTGCTGCCTGCGCCGCGGCCGCCGGACGACCCGGCCGCCGCGGCAGCACTTGAGGAGCTGCGGCAGGCCCGGCACTCGCTGCGGGCCAGGGAGCTGGCCGGCCAGCCGGCCAGCGGCCTGCGCGCCCGGGTCGATACGCTGCAGCGCAGCGTCCGCGAGCAGTCATGGACGGCACCGGGCCAGCGCGGCGTCCCGAGGCCGGCGCTCGCCCCGCTCAGCGAGATCCGGGACAGCCTGGCCGGCGTAGCCCTCGTTAAATATCTGCGTGACGGGCCCATGCTGCGGGCCCTCGTCGTCGTCGATGGCTCGGCATGCCTGTGGCCGCTGGGCGAGTACGCCGCCGCCGAGGAGGCCGTGCTGCGGCTGCGCGCCGACCTGGACGCCCAGGCGGGCCGCGTGCTAGCTGGCAGGCTCGCCGCGGCCGTAGCCGCCGCGACGCGGCGCGATGCCGCCGCGCTCGCCGCTGCCGTGCTCGGCCCGCTGCTCGGTGACGTGGGCGACCGCGACCTGGTCGTGGTCCCGACCGGCATCCTGGCGACGGTGCCGTGGGCGGTGCTGCCCGGCTGCGCGGGCCGGCCGGTGACGGTGGCGCCGTCGGCCACCGCCTGGCACGCCGCAAGGGCCAGGCTCGGGGCCGGCCGGGAGCGCGGCCGCGAGCGCGGCCGGGGCGGCCCGGGCGCAGCCCTGCTCGTGGCCGGGCCGGGGAATACCCGCGGCGATGCGGAGGTCCGGGCGATTGCCGCGCTCCGCCCGGGCGCCTCGGTCCTCACCGGGGCCGCCGCGACGCCCGCCGCCACCCTCGCCGCGCTCGGCACCGCCGACATCGCGCATCTGGCCGCGCACGGCCAGCACCAGGCCGAGAACGCGCTGTTCTCCGCCCTGGAGCTGGCCGGCGGGCCGCTGCTCGGCTATGACCTGCAGCGAGCCGCCCGCGCGCCGTCCATGGTCGTGCTGTCGTCCTGCGACCTCGGGCTGACGGACGTGCGCCCCGGCGACGAGACGTTCGGCATGGTCACGGCCCTGCTGACCGCAGGCGCCTGCACCGTCGTGGCCAGCGTCGCCAGGGTCGCTGACGATACGGCGATGGCCAGCATGGTCGGCTACCACCAGGCGATCACGGCCGGCCGGTCACCGGCCGCCGCCCTCGCGACGGCCCTGAGGCGAGAGACGGCGGCCGGATTCGTGTGCTTCGGCGCCGGCTGAGCAAGCAGCGCGGCCGGCGCCGGGCGGCATCCGGTCAGAACTGCGGCACCTGCCGGAACCAGGTGGCCTGGCTGGTCGGATGCGCCACGTCGAACGTCACCCCGGACAGGTGGCCGACCGCGTCGAAGCTGCCGGAATACTGACCCTCGCTGCCGTTCGGCCAGGCGACGGTGAACTCGAACGAGTTGCCGTTCAGCGCGCCGCTCAGGTTGGCCTCGGCCAGCTCGGCCCCGGCGGAGTTCAGCTCCTTGGCGGCCCCGCGCAGCGCCCCGTCGGCGAGCGCGCCGCCGGCGTCTCGCGGCTGCACGATGTCCACCTGCACCCCGAAACCGTTGCTCTGCACAAGCTCCCAGATCCCGTCCACGTTGTGGGCCATGACTCCTCCTCCGTTGTGTTCCTCTGGCCTGAAGGGGAGCGAGCGGGGCTGCAGATACCTTCTTGCCGGGTCAAGTTCAGCCCGCCGCAGGACTGCGGATACCGGCGAAGCGCATCCATTCAGGTCCTGGAGCTTAGGCAGGTACCGGCGGCCGGGGGGTTCCTGAGGCTTCTTTCCGGCCGCTCCGGACGGCCGGCCCGGCGCCCGGCCGGTCGCTCCGGATGGCCGGCCCGGCGCCCGACTTTACGTCACAAAGTTCTTCGTCCCGACCCTTGACTTTGCGCCGTAAAGCGGAGTCTACTTTATGACATAGAGTCGATTCAGGGAGACGCCATGAACCACACGCCCGACACCAGCACCGCCGGGAACGGCGCTAACTTCAATCCTCAGCAGGCCGCTGACCTGCTGGACCAGACCACCAAGCAGGCACGCCGCACGTTCACGCCCGGCCCGCCGCTGCTGTGGACCTACCGGGCCTTCTTCGTGCTCGTCGCCTTCGGCGGCTACTGGCTGTCAGTGCGCGGCCGCGACCCCTACTCCGCGCCAGGCGGCGGGCTAGTGGCCATTATCTTCGTGCTGGTGGCCATCAACATCGGCTGGAGCACCTGGGCGCTGAAGCGCTCGGGCGCCGGCGTGAGCGGGCCAGCCCAGCGCAAGAGGCAGGCCTGGATCGGCGTCATGCTGGTCGTCTGGATCGCCGCGTTCGCGGTCACGGCGCCGCTGTACCACGCCACCGCAAGCTACCCGGTCTGGGGGCTGTACCCGGCCAGCGCGCCGCTGATGATCATTGGCGCGATCGCGGCGGCCACCTCGGCAGCACGCAAAGACTGGCCCACGGCCGGCACCACCCTGGCTATCTTCATCATCGCCGCAGTCGCCGGCTTCGGCGGCCCGGCCGGCGCGTGGCTGATCATGGGCATCGGCCTGTGCGCCGTGTGCCTGGGCACCGCCGCGTTCAAGGTCTGGCAGCAGCGCCACAGCGTGGTCCGGGCATGACCACCAGCGAGCTCGACCCGCTGATCCACGTGCCCACCCGGCTGAAGATCGTCGCGACACTGGCGGCACTGCCCGACGGCGACGCCCTGTCCTTCACCCGGCTGCAGGACATGATCGGGCTCACCCCCGGCAACCTGATCATCCACCTGCGCAAGCTCGAGGAAGCAGATTACATCAGCAGCGAGAAGACCAGAAACGGGACCGTGTCCGTCACCACGGTCGCGCTCACCGGCCACGGCCGCGCGGCACTCGGCGCCTACACCCGGGCGCTGCGCGACCTGCTCGGCGGCCTGGACGGAGACGGAGCGGCCCGCCGTGAGCACCAGCGCACCTGACCCGCTGATCCACGACCCGGCGCGCGGTTGCGGGCCGTCGCGACCCTGGCGGCACTGCCTGACGGCAGCGGCCTACAGCCCGGTAAAGTCGCGGAGCCACCGGTCGATCTCGGCGAGGGTGTGCCGGTCGGCGGTGCCGGAACGGCGGGATACCCGGGCAACGGCGGCACCGTCCTCGACCCGGAAGTCGTGGCCCAGCTCATGGCCCGCCGTCGCAGTGACCCGATGGACCGGCTCACCCCGCGCGAGCACGAGGTGCTCCGGCTGATGGCCGAGGGCCGTTCCAGCGCCGGGATCGCCCGGGCGCTGAAGGTCAGTCACAGCGCCACCGAGAAGTACATCAGCAATATCTTCGCCAAGCTCGGCCTGCCGCCCACCGGCACCGACCACCGCAGGGTCCTCGCCGTGCTGAAATTCCTCCGCGCCTAGGCACCCGGCACCGCGGCCTTAAAGATCATTAGCTGAAACGGGAGGTCCGGCGCCAGCCGCCGACCGGGAGCCGGGCCGGAGCGGGCTGGTGCGCTCGGGCCGGCTCCCGGGGCTGGCCGGCCGGGTCAGCCGGCGTAGGGCAGGAAGCAGATGCCGGACAGGTTCGACGTGCCGCCGCACATCTCGCTGCCGTCCAGGTTGTCGCTGGCGATCCAGAGACCGGCGCTGGTGAGCAGCATGTCGTCCGCTCCCAGCCCGCGGGCCCGGCTGTAGTAGCCGGCGCTGCCCGCCGAGTTGACGTAGAGCTTCCCGGTGCTTGGCTGCAGTCCCTCCAGGCCAGGCGCGTTGTACGCGTTCGGCCCCAGGGCGTCGCAGTCGTCCGGGTTCATCGAGAACCGCTCGTGCCCGGCGAAGTACGCGGTGCTGGCGTCGGCCGCCGCCGCGTAGAGCGAGTCACAGCCCGTGTAGTTAATCCAGTTGCTCTTCACCGAGGTCTGCGTCGCCGGGAACGCCGCGGCGGCATCACAGAGCCCGGTCCGCGGCGTCTGCCCGGTCGGCGCGCCGTTCGCGTGGTAGCCAGTCGTGGCGATATAGATCGTCGAGTCATCCGGCGACCAGGCCGCTGCCTGCAGGTAGAACGCCTCGTTCGGGACGCACTGGTACTGGGACTCGGCCTGCGACTCGCTGCCGTCCCATTGCGGGGAGGTCCAGCCGGTCACCGCCGCGGCCGACCCGCTCAGGTTCAGCATGAAGATCTGCTCCCGCTGCAGGCCGCCCACCGAGGTGAAGTCGCCCTCCACCAGGTCCAGGGTCCCGCCGTGGCTGAGCTGCTGGTTGTAGACCCTGGTCGCGCCGGTTGGGACGTACTGACCGGAGATGCTCAGGTGCACGAAGCCGTCGTCCTTGCCGGTGACCGGGCTCAGGCTGGTCATGTACGGGTCGGCGCCGCTGCCGTTGATCGACTTGTAATACCCGCCGGCCAGGATATGGCCATCCACGCCGAGCAGGGTGTCCACCGCGGCGCTGGCATTACTGCCGAAAGCGCTGACCACGTTGCCGGTTGTCGTGCTGATCTCCGCGATATTCTTCACCGCGGTGCCGTTGACCGAGGTGAATTCACCGCCGATATAGGCATCGGCGCAATTACCCTTGCTGAAGGTGATCGAGTTGATGGCGTCGCTGTAGTCAGCGGTGTCGCCAGTCGAGCCGACGACATCCGGAGCCCAGGAAGTCACCGTGTACGGCGCGGTGGCGCTGAAGCTGAAGATGTTCTCCCTGGTGTAGGTGGTGCTGCCCTTCACGATCTCGCTGAACGAGCCCACCGCGTACATCGTGCCGCCGCACTGCACGAGCTGGCGGATCTGCTGCGGCGGGTTATCGGCGGTGGTCTTCAGGTGCGGCGTGTCGGACACAGGCACGGCCGACACCCCGCCGGACGGCGGCGACACCCCGCCGGTCCCGGCCTCCGCGGCCGCCCCGGTGAATAGAATAAGGACACTCGCGGCCGCCGGGATCAGCAGCCTGGATCGTCGCATCATTTTCCCGCCCTAAGATCACGTTCAGCGGCCGGTTTCCCGCTCTCCCGGCTGCCGAGGATTTTAAGGTCCGGCAATGCGGACAGATAGCGAAGTTCAGCCAGTTCCCAGGATTTTCACGATGTACTCAGGTTTACATGAGTTTCTCTTTGAGATCCGCTGGGAGTTTCATTGCCTGCGGCCGCCCGGCCGCCCGGCCGCCGCCGCCGGCCGCCGGGCGTTCGCCCCCGCCTGCCCGGTCCGCCCCCCCGCCGGTTCCGCCCCCCGCCTGCCCGGTCCGCCCCCCGCTGGTTCCGCCCCCCGCCGGTTCCGGCCCGCGGCCGGCCTCCGGCAACCCGATGAATGCCACACTCACGGGGTCTGGTGCCCGTGAATGCCACATTCATCGGGTTGCCGGAGAGCCCGGATCGGTCACATCAGCCTCGGTAGCCGCACCGGCCCCGTCAGCCCATCGGGGACGTGCCGCTCGGCCATGTCGGGTCGGTAGCGAACGCGCTAGCGGTCATGAGCCGTCGGCCCAGGCGCCGTGCACGAGGCATGCACGAGAGCCGACGGTGTCCTGTCAGACCGGTCGGGGACAATGGCGCGATGGCAACCGAGTACGACCACAGCGACGCGTTCCGCGGTGCTAGCTTCACCGGCGCCGACCTCACTGGCGCGAAGTTCCGCGACTGCGACCTGCGCCAGGTCAAGATCGTCGACTCGTGGCTCACCGACGTCAACGTGTCCGGACTCGTCGGCAACTTCGTCGTCAACGATGTCCACGTTACTGCGTTCGTGGAGGCCGAACTCGACCGGCGGCACCCGGAACGTGTGCAGCTGCGGGAGATGCAGACGGCCGACGACTACCGCGCGATGTGGGACACGATCGAACGGCTCTGGCCGGCCACGGTGGCGCGGGCCGAGCGGCTGCCCGAACCGGCTCGAAACGAGCGGGTCGACGGCGAGTGGTCGTTCGCCGAGACGCTGCGCCATCTCGTCTTCGCCACCGATGTCTGGGCGAGCCGCTCCGTTCTCGACGAGCCGATGCCGTACCACCGGCTCGGCGTCACCCAACCCTCCTACCCGCCCGCGGACGCGGCGGCGCTCGGCATCGACCTCGGCGCGCGCCCGGCGTTTGCGGAGGTGCTGACGGCACGGGCCGGCCGGATGGCGCAGGTCCGCGGCATCGTCGACGGCCTCACCGATACCGAGCTCGAACGGATCTGCGCCCATGCGGCCGCGCCCGGTTACCCCGACGAATCGCGCTCGGTCGGCTACTGCCTGCGCGTGGTGATGAATGAGGAGTGCGAGCACCGCCGGTACGCAGTACGCGACCTCGCGGTGCTGGAAGCACGACGCGGCTGATGAGGGACACGGTGATCTCCGTCGTGCCCGCGAACGAAGCGTCCTGGGACGACCTGCAGGCCGTCTTCGGCCCGCGCGGCCTCGCCGCCCGCTGCCAGTGCCAGTCGTTCAAGTCCACGCCCGCCGAGTGGCGGGCGACGAGCGCCGGTGAACTGGCGGAGCGCCTGCGCGAGCAGACCGGCTGCGGCCACCCGGGGGCCGCAAAGACGAGCGGCCTTGTCGCCTGCCTCGACGGCGAGCCGGCCGGCTGGTGCGCGGTCGAGCCGCGCTCCGCTTACGTGCACCTGCTGGGCAGCCGCGTCGTATGGGCGGGCCGCGATGAGGATCCGGCCGACGACAGCGTATGGGCGGTGACGTGCTTCGTCACCCGCACGGGCTTCCGGCGCCGCGGGGTCAGCGGTGTGCTCGCCGCCGCCGCCGTCGGCTTCGCACGGGAGCGCGGCGCCCGCGCCATCGAGGGCTACCCGATGATCACGCAGCCAGGAAAGTCGATGACCTGGGGGGAGCTGTACGTCGGCAGCCGCAGCATCTTCGCCGACGCCGGGTTCGCCGAGATCAGCAGGCCCACCCGCAGGCGGGTCGTGATGCGGATCGACTTCTAGCTAGTGCGGCGCCGGAACCCAGGCACGTACAGCCCGGACACGGATATTCGCCAATCCGCCGTGAGCCCGAGTACGCCCAGGTCAAGCAGCATATGATGCAGCGCACACAGGGCCAGCCCGTCGGCGACGTCGTCGGGGCCGTGCTGGCTGTGCCCGCGTACGTGCGCCGCCTGCAGCCCGACCGGGGGCCAGCAGGCCGAGCGGATCATCCCGGGTCAACCCCAGCTACCTCCCGTCACCTGCGCCCTGCGTGTCAGGCCGGGAGGATAGCGACATCGTATTGCTGGCAATTAACGTCTCTGGTGACCAGCGTGAGAGCTTCGCACTGCGCCTGGGCCACCAGCATCCGGTCGACGGGGTCCCGGTGGATCAGCGGCAGTCGCCCTGCTGCGATGGCATGCGCGGAAGTGATGGGTAGCTCCTTGAAACCACTGCCGCGGATGCGCTCCGCAAGGTCGGCCGGCTCCCTGAGCTTGCCGATCGCCTGCTTGATGGTGACTTCCCAGACGGTGGCGGGACTGATGCAGACATCCGGCTCGTGGTCGAGCCTGGCCTTGATCTCGTCCGGCAGCAGGGGGGCGTCCGCCAGCCACCACAGCACCACATGGGTGTCGAGCAGCAGGCTCACGGCATCAGGCCGAAGTCGCGGGCAATCGCGTCGTTGACCTCATCAGCGTCCCAGTCCTCAGTGAGGGCGAGACTGCCCCGCAAGGAACCGCGTCCGGCGCGGTCAGCCCGGCGGGTCAGCCTATGCAGCATGGCTACCCGCATTCCCCGGACGCCATTGACGCCGCCCGCTTCGGCGCGCTGCCCGGCCGGCGGCTTACCGGAAGTGGCGGTCTGCCCGGCGGAACGCGGCCAGCGCGCGGCGGTGGCCCTCTACCCGCCAGTCCTGCCTGGTGAAGCCGCCGTGCTGGGCCACGTCGAACCAGACGAGCCCGCGCAGGTGATTCCTGCGGACCCCGCGGAGCAGGTTCGGGATCTTGCGCGCCTGCCCGGCTTGCTGGCCGATCGCGGACTCCGAGATCAGCACCGGGTCATGGGTGAACCTGCGCACGACCTGCAGTGGGCGGCCGAACACGATGCTGAACCGGTCCGACCGCACGGAGTAGTACCCGTCGATGCCGACCCAGTTCACGTACGCGGCGCCCGGCCAGTACGCCCGGAACGGGCCCTCGTCCTGGACCCGGCTCACGGTCCACAGCCAGGTCACGTTGTCCGCGCCCTGGCGGCGGAAGACCCGCACCACGTGCCGCCACGCCCTGACCCACCGGCGCGGGGACACGTGCGTCCAGCCCCACGGGTACCACGGGCCGTTCATCTCGTGCGCGAACCCGATGATCACCCGGTGCCCGTAGGCCTTGATCTCGTCCGCGTAGGACTTGAAATAGGCGTCATAACGGCCTCTGGCGATCCCGCCCATGGTGACGCCCATGGGGTTGATCTGGTCCAGCGGCAGCGCGTGATGAGCGTGGGCCTGCTCGGCGAACTTGACCGGGAACTGCTCGCCGATCCCGCTGTAGAACAGCACGATGGCCGGCCGTTTCCGGACCGCCCGGCCGAACTTCCTCGACCGGCCGGTAGGAACGGGGCATGCCCTTTGCGTAGACGCCGAGCCGCGGCCGGACCCGGGACCTGGCCTGGGTCACCGATCGCCGCGCTCGCGGCATGGATGCCGGCCGGCTGGGTGACCGCCGCGGGCGTCACCGGCCGCGCCACGGCGGCCTCGCTGGGCGCGGCGGAACCGGCCGCGAGCACTGCGACGACCGCGCCGGCGCCGGCGATGCGCAACCCTGCCTGCAAGAACATCGTCCACCTCTGTCCATAGGCATAACAGGCCGATAACGCAAATTACGGCATACGCCAGTGCCGCCGCGTGGTTATGCGGAATCTGCCTTTCCGGCCGCGCCTTTGACGCGGGGCGGGCGGTCGGCTGACCAGGGCCGGGACGGTCAGCCGGCCAGCGGCGGGCGGTCAGCTGACCAGGGCCGGGGCGGTCAGCCGGCCAGCGACCGGCGGTCAGCTGACCAGGGCCGGGTGGTCAGCTACGAGGGGCGGGCGGTCAGCTCGGTGCAGCCGCGGAGGCTGGCGTAGGCCCTGGCCGCGCGCCGGGCCCTGGCGCCGTGCAGCGGAACGGGCTGGCCGGTCGATGAGACCACCGCGGGCATGAACCTGGCCTTCAGCGGCCGGCCATCCGGGCGGAGGGTGAGCCTCAGGACGCCGGTGGCAGTGCTGTAGGAGTGCTCCCACCACAGGAAGTTGCCCATGCCGTAGGCGACGAACGTGTGACCGAGCCAGCCCGACCCCTGCAGCACGTGGGCATGCGCGCCGATGATGATGCTCGCGCCTGCCCGCGCCAGCCGCGGCGCCAGGGCCAGCTGATTCACGTCCGGGCACGCCTGGCCCTCGGTGCCCCAGTGCATGAAGACGATCACCACATCGGCGTGCTTCCTCGCCGCCCTGACCGCGGCGAGCGTACGCCGGGTATTGATCGAGTTCGCCTCGCCGGGACGGTGCCGGGTCGCGACCCAGGAGGGGGCAAGCTCGGCGACCTGGGATACCCCGATGACCGCGATCCTGGTGCCCTTGATCGTGGTGATGTACGGGGCCCAGGCGGCGCGGGCGTCCACCCCGATGCCGACATACGGGAAGCGGGCCGCCTTCGCCGCCGCCAGCGTGTCCCTCAGCCCGGCCTGGCCGTAGTCGAGTACGTGGTTGTTGGCCATCGTGACCAGGTCGATCCCGGCGGCGCGGATCGCGGTGAAGGCCCTGCCGGTAGTACGGAAGTGGAACTGCTTGGGCTGCGGCGTGCCGCGGGTCGTGACCGCCGTCTCCAGGTTCACCGCGGTGAAGTCGGCCGAGCCGAGCACCTTCGCGATCGGGCCGAAGGCACTGGCCGGGTGCTTCAGCAGCTTCCTTGTGCGCCTGGCGAAGTTGACGTCCCCGGCGAATTCCAGGGTGATGTCCGGCGGGGCGGGGGCGGGGCCGCTGCGGGTGACTCGTCTGGCGTGGGCGGTGACCGGCGATCCGGCCGGCGCCTGGTGGGCGGGCGCGGCGGAAGCCGAGCACCCGGCCAGCGCGAGGAGCAGGGCGACGAGCGGGGCGAGGATCGCAAACGGGCGGCGGGCGCGCACTCTGCACAGGCTACGCCGGCCGGGGCCGCCGGACTGGCTGCCGAGTTCCCGTTTCAAATGATCTTTCATCTGGCTCCGGCGTGGCGGTGAGCCTTGGGGCTCAGGGTGCGGCCGGGCCGTTTTCCGGGTCTTTCGGTACCGCCCCCGCGGGGCTTTCGGCTCTGCGGCCGGCTCCCTTCCATCCGGGACGATGGAAGGGAGTGAAATCCGGCTTAAGGAGAATCCGATGAGAGCCGCAGTCGTGCGCGCCTTTGGCGCGCCCTTGGTCATCGAGGATCGTCCCATTCCGTCGCCAGGCCCGGGGCAGGTGCTGATCCGGATGGAAGCATCCGGGCTGTGCCACACCGACATCCACGCGGCCAACGGCGACTGGCCGGTGCAGCCGACCCCGCCGTTCGTGCCCGGCCATGAGGGCGTCGGGATCGTGCGCCTCGTCGGCGCCGGCGTGACCTGCGTCCAGGCGGGCCAGCGGGTGGCGGTGCCGTGGCTCGGGTACGCGTGCGGCACCTGCAGGTACTGCCTGACCGGCTGGGAGACGCTCTGCCTGGCGCAGCAGAACACCGGCTACAGCGTGGACGGCGGCTACGCCGAGTTCTTCCTGGCCGATGCGGCCTTCGCCGCGCCGGTGCCTGACGGCATCGACCCGCACGATGCTGCCCCGCTGAGCTGCGCCGGCGTGACCACCTACAAGGCCGTCAAGGTCGGGAACGTGCGCCCGGCGGACCTGGTCGCGATCTCCGGAGTCGGCGGCCTCGGGCACCTGGCGATCCAGTACGCGAAGATCTTCGGCGGCACCGTCGCCGCGGTTGACGTGACCGACGAGAAGCTCCATCTCGCCAAGGACCTGGGCGCCGACATCATCATCGATGCCCGCACCGAGGACCCGGCCGCCGTGCTGCAGGAGCACGGCGGGGCCGACGTGGCGATCGGGCTCGCCGTGGACGACAAGTCGTTCGCCGCTGCCTACGCGGGCCTGCGCCGCGGGGGCAGGCTGGTGCTGGTGGCACTGCCGGCGTCCGGGACGCTGAGCATCCCGGTGTTCGACACGGTGCTGAACGGCACCTCGGTGATCGGGTCAATCGTTGGCACCCGCGCCGACCTGGCGGAAGTGTTCGCGCTCCATGCGGCGGGCCGTACCCGCGTGGTGTACGAGACCCGGCCGCTGGCCGCGGTCAACGAGGCCATCGCCGACGTGCTGCACGGCAGGGCCAGGGCCCGCCTGGTGCTCGAGCCTTAGCCGCCAGGCGGCAGCGGCGGGCCAGCGCTGAGGCCCGCCGTTCCGGCGGTTCCGCGGCGCCGGGGTAACCTGGCCCGACGGATGCTTCTCGGATCGCCAGCCGAGAAGGGGGGCGGAGTCGTCATCGCCAGAATCGTGATTATCGGCGCCGGGGTTGTCGGCCTCGGCGCTGCCCTGCTGCTTTGCCGTGACTGGGCACGAGGTGACCGTCCTGGAACGGGACGCCGAGGCGGCGCCGGCCGGGACTGATGAGATCTGGGAGGGCTGGCAGCGCAAGGGCGTCAGCCAGTTCCGGCTCGCGCACTTCTTCCTGGCCCGCTATCGCGGCCTGCTCGACGCCGACCTGCCCGAGGTGAAGAAGGCGCTGGTCGACGCGGGGGCCATCTGCGTCAACCCGGTCCTCAATGCCCCCGAGGAGCTGCGGGGCGCCGCGCGCGAGGAAGATGACGCGTTCGAGTGCGTCTCCGGCCGGCGGTGCGTGGTCGAGGCAGCCGTCGCATCGGTGGCCGACCGCGCGCCGCATCTGGAGATCCGCAGGGGCACCGCCGTCGCCGGGCTCGTCGCCGGGCCTTCCGCGCGCGACGGCGTGCCGCACGTTGCCGGGGTCCGCCTGGGCACGGGCGAGGAGATCGCCGCCGATCTCGTCGTGGACATGACCGGCAGGCGCTCGCCGCTGCCCCAGTGGCTAGCGGCGATCGGGGCCAGGCCGCCCCTTGACGAGCGTGATGACTGCGGTTTCGTCTACTACGGCCGGCACTTCCGCTCTGCCGACGGCAGCGTTCCCCCCTCGCTCGGCGGCTACCTCACGCACCTCGGCACGATCTCGGCCCTGACGCTGCCTGCCGACAACGGCACGTGGAGCGTCACCCTGGTGACCAGCGCCCATGACAAGGCCATGCGTGCCCTGCACGACCCGGCGGCCTGGGAACGGGCGGTCAGGTCCCTGCCGCTGGTGGCGCACTGGCTGGACGGGCAGCCGATCGACGACCGGGTCATGGCGATAGCCGGGATCGAGGACCGGCACCGGAACCTGATGGTGGACGGCGCTCCGGTGGCCACCGGGGTGGTAGCGGCTGGCGACGCCTGGGCGTGCTCCAATCCGTCGGTCGGCCGGGGCGCCTCGATCGGGACGCTGCAGGCCACGCTGCTGCGCGACACGATCGCCGGGACCGGCCTCGGCGATCCCTGGGAGTTCGCCCGTTCTTTCCACCACGCCACGGCCGAGACGGTCGAGCCCTGGTACCGCGAGACGGTGGCAGGCGACCGGCACCGGCTCGCCGAGATCGATGCCCTGATCGGCGGCGGCGAGTACCGCCCCGCGCGATCCCGGCTGGGAGACCGGCCAGGCCCTGGCCAATGCCGCGTTCAAGGACCCCGACTGCCTGCGCGGCTTCGTCGCCATCGCGATGCTGCTGAGCCGGGGAGCTGACGTGACGGCCCGCCCGGGCCTGCTCGACAAGATCACCGCTTTGGGCAGCGGGTGGCGCGACGAGCCGATCCCGGCCCCGAGCCGCGCCGAGCTGCTGTCCTTCGTCGCTGGCAGTTAGGAGCGGATACGTGCGAGTCGAAACCGGCGAAGTCGGCATCGAGTACGAAGTGACCGGAACGGGCCGGCCCGTGATCCTGCTGCACGGGTTCCCCGACTCGGGACGGCTGTGGCGCAACCAGGTCCCGGCACTGGCCGACGCCGGCTTCCGGGTCATCGTCCCTGACCTGCGCGGCTGCGGGCGCTCCGATAAGCCAGCGGCCGTCGGCTCGTACTCCCTTCCGGCGCTGGTGGGGGACGTCATGGCCGTCCTGACCGACGCCGGGGCGCAGCGGGCCCACGTGGTGGGCCACGACTGGGGGGCCGCGCTCGGATGGCTATCCGCGGCGCTGGTGCCCGACCGGGTCGATCATCTCGCCGTGCTCTCGGTCGGGCACCCCTCGACGTTCCGCAGGACGCTGGAGCAGCACCAGAAGTCCTGGTACATGCTGCTGTTCCAGTTCGCCGGCATCGCCGAGCAATGGCTCACCGACAACGACTGGGCCAACTTCCGCGGCTGGGCCCGGCACCCGGACGCCGATGCCGTCATCGCCGAGCTGACGGCCGCGAAGTCCCTGACGCCCGGCCTCAACTGGTACCGGGCCAACCTGCCTCCCGAGTCCTGGGTGGCGCCTCCGGTCGCGCTGCCGGCCGTGCAGGCGCCGACCATGGGGATCTGGAGCAGCGGCGACATAGCCCTCACCGAGACGCAGATGACCGACTCGGCCGAGAACGTGGCTGGTCCCTGGCGCTATGAGCGGGTCGACGGCCCGGGCCACTGGATGCAGCTGGAGGCACCCGGCGCCGTCAGCCGGCTGCTGCTCGACTTCCTGCCCGGATAGCGGGGCCCGGCCCGGTCCCGCGGACCGGCCGGCCCGGCGGCCGGCGGGCATCAGACGGTGATGACTACCTTGCCCCTGGCGTGCCCGTGCTCCAGGTACCGGACGGCCTGGGGGACCTCGGTCAGCGGATAGGTCCGGTCGATGACCGGCGTGACCTTCCCGGATTCGATGAGCTCGGCGAGGACGATCAGGTCCTGGTGGTTCTGCGTGGAGACGAACGTGGTCAGCTTCTGCCCGACGAACACCGACAGCAGGATCGCCCGGAGCTGGCGATCGTTGCCGTCGAGCCACCGGCCGCCCTTCTCTCCGCCGGCGATGACGAGGGTCCCCCTCGGCGTCAGTGCCCGCCGCAGGCGTGCCAGCGACGCGTTCCCGCCGATGTCCAGTATCACGTCGTAGTGCCGCGCTCCGTCGGCGAAGTCGGCGCGCGCGTAGTCGATGACATGGTCAGCGCCGATGGATAGGACCAGGTCAGCCTTCGTGCTGCTGCACACGCCGGTGACCTCTGCCCCGAACGCCTTGGCCAGCTGCACCGCGAAGGTCCCGACGCCGCCCGACGCGCCGATGATCAGCACCTGCTGGCCCGGCTGGACCCGCCCGTGGTCGCGCAGCCCCTGCAGGGCGGTCGAGCCGGAGACGGCGACCGCCGCCGCCTGCTCGAAGGTGAGGTTCGCCGGCTTGGCCGCCAGCTTGTCCTCGGGAGCGCGGGCGTACTCAGCGAAGGCGCCCTTGCCGCTGCCGAACACCTCATCGCCGGGCCGGAACCTGGTCACGCCGGCGCCGACCGCCGCCACCACCCCGGCCAGGTCCATGCCAGGGACAGGGGTCTTGGGCGCCCGGAACCCGTAGCCTGCGAGGCGTATCGGGTACGCCAGGCCGGTCATGAGGTGCCAGACGCCCCGGTCCAGGCCGGCCGCGTGCACGCGGATCAGCACCTCGCCGCCGGCTATCCCGGGCTTGTCGATATCCCGGAACTCGAGCACATCCGCCGAGCCGTAAGTGTCCTGGACGATGGCCTTCATGAGATGTCTCCTCGCCGGCGGGCCTGCCCGGCCGGCACTATTGATGCTTACGATGTAAGCTTACTATGTAAGCTACGCAACCTGGCGAGTCCTGTACAACCCCTATGGCTTACGTTGTAAGTTCGCAGGGCCAGGAGGAACCCCGATGCCGACCCAGACCGGTCCGGACGCCGGACGGCGAGTCCCGCTGAGCCGGGAGCGGGTGCTGCGCGCCGCCGTCGCCCTCGCCGACCAGGGCGGGCTCGAGTCGCTGACCATGCGCAGGCTCGGCCAGGACCTCGGGGTCGAGGCGATGTCGCTGTACAACCACGTGACCGGCAAGGACGACATCCTCGACGGCATCGCCGACCTGGTCCTGGGCGACATCGACGTACCTCCGGCCGGGACCGGCTGGAGGGCGGCCATGCGCCAGCGGGCGATCTCGGCGCACGAGGTCCTGCTGGCCCACCCCTGGGCGGCGCTGCTCATCATGTCGCGCTTCAACATCGGCCCGGGCATGACGCGCTACCTGGACGCGACACTCGGGCGGCTGCGGGAAGGCGGCTTCTCGATCGAGGGTGCGCTCGATGCCTGGCACGCCCTGGATAGCCACCTCTACGGGTTCACGCTGCAGCAGCTCAGCCTGCCCTTCGAGGCCGAGGAGGCCAGGCAGGTATCGGCCGGCGTCCTGGGCCAGCTCAACGCGGACGATTACCCGCACGTCGTCGAGGTCATCACCGAGGTCATGCAGTCGGGACGCGAGGAGGACTTCGAGTTCGGGCTCGACCTGATCCTGGACGGACTGCAGCGAACCCTTGACCAGGACCGGGCCGGGCACTGACCGGCTCCCGCCGCCGGGACACGTGCCACGCCAGGCCAGACGAAGATCATTCTTAACGGGAACCCCGGCGCCGGTCCCGCGCCGTTAGCCTCGCGCCGGCCTGCGCAGCAGCTCCGCCTCCAGTCCTGTCAGTCCCGTCAGTCCTGCCAGTCCCGTCAGTCCCGTCAGTCCTCGTCAGTCCCGTCAGTCCCGTCAGTCCCGTCAGTCAGCCGGACGCGCTCCAGCGCCAGGTGCGGAGCATCTCGGCAAAGTCAGCTTCGGGCGCCGCAATGATTGTCGGCGGGGCGTGATGAATGCCGCGATGTACCCGACGGAATCGTGGCTGACCAGCCATGCCTCGTAGACGGATCCGTCCGCGCGAGTGCCCGCCACGCTTAGTCCTCGCGTCCCGCCGATCACGGCCGGGCGTGTGCTGACCCGATGCAGCTCATACTGCAGCGGGAAGTCCCGGAAGCTCGCCACGGCGGTGTTGACTGGCTCGCGGGAGATTTCGATTGCCGAGCCGGGAATCGTGTAGACGATAACTACCTGATCAGAGTTAGCGGTTCGAGTGAGCTCAAACCATTCGGGGTGGATACGGATTTCGTAACCGGGTCCGCGTATCCAGCCGTCATGGCCGATGCTTCCCAATGGCTTAACGGCGTGCGCGCTGGTTTTCGCTCCCCATAGCGCGGTGGCCGCGATGGCCACGATCACCGCGGCGCCGGCGCCGGCCGCCGCGAGCACGATTGCGGGCCTGGGCATGGCCGCCCGGAACCGGGCCAGCATGCGCCCGAGACTGTCGCGCGGCCGGAATGAAAATAATGCTTACCAGCGCAGCCTCGATGGCATACAGCCGGATTTGCTGAACGAGATAGCTTCCGCCGAGGAAACTCGGGCAGCGGCCGGCCGGCGGATGAGTGTACTGAATACTGACTGCGCCGATGCAGAAGCCGATGTTATCGGAATTTATCACTATCACGGTACCCAGGGCCGCAACGATCACTGCGACCGCAACGGCGATCGTGAAAGAATGCCTGGACCTGATCCTCGCGGCGGCGATCATCGCGAATATCACCGCGACGGCGACGACCGCCTGCGTATCGAAGGTTATAAGCTGTGCCAGGAAATAGCCCGTCCCACCGCACCGGCGCGGCGGTCCGGGCATGTGCCACCGCGCTGACCGCCAGCGTCACCGCGGCTGCCGTCAGGCCCCCGGCGAGGCACAGCGCGGCCACCCGCCCGGCGCGCCTGAACTGCGCGGCGGCATCGTGCTTAGTCGCCCGACCGGCGTCCATCCGCGAGCTGGCCAGGGATCCGGCCAGCGGAACGGCCACCATGACGAGGCACACGATCCACGCCCCGGCCAGCCCGGCGATGTACATGCCAGTCGGATGTCCATACCTGACCTTCGGCGTGCCGGACGATAGGTCGAGACGTCCCCTCGAAGCAAGGAAACCGGCAAGCAGGAAATACAGGCCAAAGGCCAGCACGACCCAGGCCGCCACCGATGCGGCTAACCATGCCGCCGCGGGCGGGCACGCGCCGCGTCTCTCCCGCGGCTGCTGCCAGGCGTCTGCCCAGTACCCGACCCAGACCGGGAAGGGCGGGAAAAACACGATGGCAATAACCCCGATCCACGCGGCCAGGAAGCCAACTGCCGCTGGGTGCACGACTGTCCGGCGCGATGCCATTGTCGAAGGCAGTAGGAATGGCGACAACCGGGCCGACCGCCAGGCCGACTCCCAGACCCAGGCCGACGGTCCACCCACGTCAGCCGCACGGCTGCCGGCTGGAGCAACTGCTTTCGCCACATCGCGATCACGAGCGCAGCCGCGGAATAGCTCGCGAAGATGACCGCCGGTATGGCGAACTTGAGGAAAATGGTGGTGGTGAATTGGGGCATGAGGCTCTTGCGCCGCGCTGGCTCCGATGGCGGTGACGAGTCCCACGGCCAGGCCATCCCAGACCCCGAACCGGAACAGCGGCTCCGGGTTAAGCAAAGCCGCCGCCCGCTCCTGACCGGACGGGTGCAGCCAGCCGAGGTGCCAGAGCGCCCCGGCCAGGGCGGGCGGGCATGCCGTTCAAGCACCCGGCCCAGCGCCGTGTCCGGGTCGAGTTCCCGCACCCGCGCGTCCGCGTCGAATTCACGCGACCGCACGATCGAGTTGCGGAGCAGGTAAACGGTCAGGGCAAGCACAGCTACTCCGCCAGGCGACCCGCTGCGGGCGGCCCAGGTCCCCGAGGACGAATAGCACTGCCACCGGCAGCAGCGCGGCCACCACAAAAGCCCGCCAGATCGCAACGGCCAGGTAAGTCTGATTGATATCCCGGTTTCTGATATGCGCGAGTTCGTGCATGACGACGGCATCGAAGGCCGCGGGCTGCCTAACCGCCGCGACCGCCGCGCCGCCGCTGACCGCCACGAAGCGATGCCGGAAGCGGCCGAACGCGAACGCCGACACACGGGAGTTGAACGGCTGCAGCAGCCACTCGACAGCCCCGGCCTCCGGCGCGCTCGCGCACCTCCTCCAGGCGGCGCACCAGCGCCGGAGCGCCGGGCCCGGTGAGCTGGCTCAGGCGCATGCGCCGCCGGTACCACCATGGCTGCGCCCAGTAGATGGCGACGGCCAGCGCGGCAAGCACGCCGAGGCCGAGCAGCACCCACAGCCCTTCGAGCGCGATCCGCGCCCTGACCGGCAGGCGGCGGCCTGCCCGAGCGCGCTGGGCGTATGCAGTCATCCCGCCTGGGTAGCGTGCCAGTGCTGCCAGCGTAGCAGCGGCGGTTCAGCAGCACCCAGGCCCGGCCGCGTGGCGTGGCCAGGTAAATGCCCTCATAGACGAAGGTGCTCGATGCCAGCACCGCGGCGATGAGCAGCGCGAACCGGAAGCTGGTACTGGCCGGAAGCGCGAAGACGCTGCTGCGGTTGCTCAGCGGACGCCTCGCGGCTGGCGCGCCGGGCGCCAGCCCGCCGCCCGTCGGCGCGCTTGGCGTCTCGGTGCTCATGAGACCGGTGCCGTCGTCAAGACCCCCACCATGGCGTCGGCGAGCAGCCCGGCCTGCCCGTCCGGCACGTCGAGCAGGCGGGCCTCACGCTCGGCCACGGTCCGGACCAGCTTGAGCTGCTCCGCGGTAAGCCGCGGCGGGTCATCGGTGCCGTGCTGGTGCCCGCCGCGTAACGACCGGAGCCGGCGCAGCACGCCGTCAAGAGCACCGTGCGCGGCTTCGTCTGCCAGCGCCTGCCAGAAGCCCCGGGTAAAGCTCAAGATCACCGGTGTCAGCAGCGTCACGGCCTCGCCAGCCCCGAAGCCAAGGAGCTGGTCGTCCGAGGACGCGTTGCGCCCGCCACCGCGCGGGTTCTCGAATTGAGCGGCCAGCGCCGGGTACAGCGGCAGTTCTTCGGGTGCCAGGCGCGATACGAGCTCCAGGCCGACCGACCTGACGACCTCCTCAGCCTCCCCAGGCATCACGCACCTCCTCCTGGGCAAACACGGCGGACGCGGCGGGCCCGCCGCTGATGCGGCCCCAGTCTTGACAGAGCGAAAGACCAAGATCCAGATACCGTCCCGCTCCGCTATTTGAACTCATCATCCACGCGCGCACGGGCCGACGCCAGATCGAGCACGATCGCCGATCGCCAGCCCGGCGGGGGCGCGGCCGCTAGTAGAGCTCGCCGCGCTGCGTGCCTTCGGTTGCCGGGCCGCTGGCAATGCCCGCCCTGCGTTGCGGCCGCGTCCATCGCCCGGTGCACGCGAGCGTGTCCGCGCAGTACCAGCGGATGTCCGCGCACGCAGGACCGCCGTCGGCCATCATGGACGCGGCCGGCAGGTGGATCCCGCACAGCCAGCATGCGTGCGTTCCGGTGAAGCGCGGCGTGGGCGGGCCGTCGGCCTGGCGCGGCTCGGCGCCGAGCGCCGTCGCAGGTGTCATGGTCATATCCTCCCTGTTGCCCTGGCCGCCATCGGCAATCGGCGGCTGGTCACCGTGCTGGCGTCTGCGCCCTGCAGGCGGGCAGCCGCTGCCAGTTCCGTTCGCAGCCGCTAATGAGAGTCTCCAGTGCATTCGGCAGGTCTGCGGCATGGATGCGCTAACTTGTCCCGCCCGAACCCAAAATCCAGCCGGTGACCTTGCCGGTTCCCGGGCCTGGCGGCGTGAATGCAGCCGTGTGGCGGAATACGGATGACCGTCATGCCCGCAGCCATGGCACACCTGTCGCCGCAGGTCACAGGGCCAGGCCGGGCCCTGAGACTCGATGAAGGCCGGGGAACCGGGCATTGACCTCGCTGGCATCACGGTGAATAGTATGGGGGTTTGGTGTTGGCCGTCCTGATCGTCCTGTCTGGCCGGGGCTGCGGCCTGGGACGGCAGGTCCGGGGGGACGCGCGGCGGTGATCTTCATCGGGCCAGCACGGATGGATGACGGGGCGCGCTGGCTGCGGCCGGGCGGGCTCGAGTAACCGGTCGGGGGGCTTCCGCGATGACAGCGGCTTCTGGCGAGATGCGCGGGCATCCAGCTCGGCTGGCCGAGACCGTGGCGGCACCCGCGGTGGTCTCGGTTCCGGCTGCCCGGGATGCCGACGGTGCGGTGGCCGCGCTGTACGCCGTGCATTACCGGTCTTTGGTGCGGCTATCTGCGTTGCTGGTACGTGATGTGGCGACCGCGGAGGAAGTGGTGCAGGAGTCGTTCATCGCGATGCACGGCGGCTGGCGCCGGCTCAGGGACAGCGACAAGGCACTGTGGTACCTGCGCCAGTCGGTGCTGAACCGGTCCCGTTCCGTGCTGCGGCACCGCGTGGTAGTTGACCGGAACGCGCCGGAACCGCCGCCGGATATGCCAAGCGCCGAGCAGGGCGCGATCGCCGAGCTGGAGCGCTCAGCCGTGGTGACCGCGCTCCGTACGCTGCCGGCGCGGCAGCGTGAGGCGCTGGTGCTGCGGTATTACGGGGGGTTGTCGGAGGCTCAGATCGCTTCGGCGATGGGGATCAGCAAGGGCGCGGTGAAGAGCCATACCGCGCGGGGGATGTCGTCGTTGCGTGTGGTGCTGGAGCGCGAGGCGTGAGCCAGCGTGACCGTGATTATGAGGAGGTCTTGCGCCGCGCGCTGCGCGCGGCGGCGGACTCGGTGGAGCCGTCCGGTGATGGCCTGGAGCGGATCCGGGCCCGGGTGAGCCGGGCGCCGCGGCCGGCCGGGGTGGCGTGGCTGGCGGCCGGGTGCTCGGCGGCGGCCCGGCGTGCGGCGGGCGGGCTGGCGTCCGCCGCGGGCTGGCTCGCCGCGGTGCTGCGGGCCGGCTTCGGGCGTCCCGGGGCGGCCGGGCCCGGGCCCCTGCGGGCCGGCTTCGGGCGTCCCGGGGGGCCCGGGCCCGGGCCGCCGGGCGGGCCGCGGCTGGCGTGGCTGCGCGCGGCCGCCGTGCTGGCCGTCGCCGTGTTCGCGGTGGCCGCGGGCGGGCTCGCGCTGACCCCGCTGCCCCGGCAGGCGGTCGCGCAGACGGCCGCGCTGCTGCGGTCCTGGGAAGGCGGGTCCGCGGGCACCACGGCCGCGGCCGCGGGCAGCGGCCACGGCGCCGGCGCCCGGCCCGGCGGGCCAGCCGCGCCCGGCACGCCCGCTCACCAGCACCCGGCAGCGCCGCCTTGCCCCGCCGGCCCGCCCGCAGCCACCAGCCCCCCGGCAACCCCCGCCGCCGGCCCGGCCCCGGCCACCTGCCCGAGCCAGGCCCCCAGCCCGGCCCAAAGCCAGCACCCGGACCAGGCCCGGAGCCCGAACCCGGCTGCCAGCGCCACCCCGGCCGGCCGCCCGAACCCGACCGCCAGCAGCAGCCCCGCCGCTTGCCCGAGCCCGACCGGCAACATCGGTCCCACCGCTTGCGCAAGCCCGACTGGCAGCCCGACCCCCACTGGCAGCCCGGCCCCGACTGGCAGCCCGGGGCCCACTGCGTGCCCGAGCCCGACCAGCAGCAGCAGCCCCACCGCTTGCCCGAGCCCCACTGCGTGCCCGAGCCCGACCGGCAGCCCGAGCCCGGCCGGCAGCCCGGAGCCGACCGCAGTCCCGAGCCCGGCCGGCAGCCCGGAGCCGACCGCAGTCCCGAGCCCGGCCGGCAGCCCGGGCCCGGCCGCTACTCCTGGCCCGGCCAGCAGCCCGAGCCCGGCCATTTGCCCGAGTCCGCCCGCCACTGCGGGCCCGGCCGACAACTCAAGCGCCGATAGTCCGCGTTCTGGCTAATGCTGTGCACATCCCGGACGTCCGCCACCGCACGAATCTACTATCGCTCCTAGGGCCGAGGGCCCATCCTGGCGGAACGCGGAAAGGACCAACCATGCCAGCGATTCCCGCTTCTCATCGTGACCTGCTCGATGGCCAGTTCGCCACGCTCGGCACCGTCGGCCCGGACGGCCGCCCGCAGCTGTCGGAAGTGTGGTTCCTCGCCGACGACGACACGATCGGCATCTCGCTCAACACCTCGCGGCAGAAGACAAAGAACTTGCTGGCTGACCCGGCCGTGAGCGTGTTCCTGCTGGACCTGGCAGTCCCCTACCGGTACCTGGAGATCCGGGGCGACGCCGAGATCACCCCGGACGAGGACTACTCTTTCGCGGACCGGGTCGGCGCGAAGTACCAGGCGGACCTCCGCGAGCATGACCAGCCTGGCCAGGCGCGCGTCGTGGTGCGCATCCGCCCCGTGCGAACGAACGCCGTCGACATGCGCGGCTGACCGACGCGGCGGCAGCAACGGAGCTGGCGGCCGGGCATGACGTACCTTGTGGAGCCTTTCGCCCTGTTCAGCCGGCGGCTGCCCTCCGCGGCGCCGGCATGAAGTCATCGACGCTGCGGAAGCTCCCGCCGAACCGGCCGCGCAGGCACGGTTCCCGAACATGACCACGACCACGTGGTCGAGCGCGCTCCCGGCTATGTTCGGCCACTGCGCACCCCGGTTTCCCCGGCGCCGTGCCTGATTAGCCCGCCAACGGCGATGCGATGATCACCGGCCAGCCCCCGCTGGCGGGGCCCCGCCAGCTCGCCCCCGGCGGGTGAACGCGTCACGCCGGACGGCGGACGCTGTGGTGGACTGGGCGGATGAGCGGGAGCTTGACCGCAGCAGCGGCCGTCGGGCTTGCGGTGGAACTGGTCCGCACCGACAGCGTCAACCCGGCGCTGGTGCCGGGGGCCGCGGGCGAGGGCGCGGTTGCCGGGCTGCTCGCGCGGCGGCTGCGGCGCAGCGGGTTCGACGTGCGGCTGGTGCCCGCCGCCGGCGCCCTGGCCGGCCGAGCCTGGTGGCCAGGCGGGCCGGCGCACCGGCGGCGGCCGCAGCCTGCTGCTGAACGGGCACCTTGACACCGTCGGAGTCGCCGGGATGACCAGGCCGTTCGCCGGCCGCGTCCTGGGCGGCCGGATTCAGGGACGGCTGCTTGGCCGAGGTGCGTGCGACATGAAGGCCGGGTTGGCGGCGATGGTCGCGGCGGCCGAGTCGGCCGCGCGGCACCGCGGGGGACGTCGTGCTTGCGCTGGTCGCGGACGAGGAGCATGCCAGCGTCGGGACGGAGGCGGTGCTTGAGTTTCTCGGCGGGCGGCTGCCGGACGCCTGCCTGGTCGGCGAGCCGACCTGGCTCGACCTGGCCGTCGCGCACCGGGGATACGCGGTCGTCCAGGTCGCGTTCACCGGCCAGGCGGCGCACTCCTCACAGGCCTCGCTTGGCGTCAACGCCGTGTCGCATCTCGGCCGGCTGATCTCTGCCGTGGAAGAGCGTGATGCGCTGCTCGCCGCGCAGCCGGGCCATCCGGTGGCCGGCACCGGGTCGATGATGACCACGGTGGCGGGCGGCGGGACGTCGCCGTTCGTGCTGGCGGACGCGGCGTTCGGCGTGGTCGAGCGGAGGACCGTGCCGGGCGAGGCTGCCGTCGGCGCGCTGGCCGAGGTGCAGGCCATCCTGTCCGCCTTGCGGGCCGGCGATCCGTCCGTGCAGGCGGAGGCGTCGCTGCTGCTGTCCAGGGAGGCGTGGGAGTTCGACCGGGACTCTGCTGCCGGGGCCGCGCTGTCCGGGATGCTGGCCGGGGCGCTTGGCCACCGCCTGGGCCGCGTACCCGGGCAGGTAGGGGCGCCGTACTGGATGGAATCAGCGCTGTGGCAGGCCGCCGGGGTGCCGACCGTGGTGTGCGGGCCGGCCGGCGGCGGCATGCACGCCGAGGATGAGTGGGTCAGCCTGGCGCAGGTCCGCGCCTATGCTGACGCGCTGGCCGACACCATCCGCGCCTTTTGCGGCACCGCAGCGACGGCGTGAGAAGCCGCCGGTCACGTCTCGAATTCCGTGTGATCGCTCGCTACGGGAAAGACCCGGCGCCGCGGCGGAATCATCGCCCGGTGCCGGATGCCGCCGCGGTGTGGCTCGCCGCCGCCGGCCGGGATTTCACCGGCTGCACCGGCGAATCCTGACCGCCCCGGCCTGGCGTGACCATTTTGGTTACCGGCCGAAAGCAAGCCGCGCACGGTGCGCGTGCCGATCGTGGTCGCGCACTGCCGACAAATCAAGCAAGTCCGGCCCATGCCAGCCCAAGGGCAACGCTAATGCCGCATGATGGGCAACATCGATTCAGCAGCCAGCCGGGTTACCCGGCTGCAGGTGCAGGAGGGGGTCAGGATGCCGATCGTGCAGGCGAATGGCATAGACATCAACTACGAGGTGCAGGGCGACGGTGAGCCCATCGTCCTCATCCCGTACCTGGCTGCCGACCAGGCATGCTACGCGTTCCAGGTGGCGGAGTACGCGAAGCATTTCACCTGCTTCAGCGTTGACCTGCGCGGCGCCGGCTTGTCCAGCAAGCCGGATGGCACGTACACCACCGAGTTGCTCGCCGAAGACGTCGCCGCGTTCATGCAGGCAGCCGGGATCGGCAGGGCCCATATCTTCGGCCTGTCCCTTGGCGCGGCGACCGGCATGTGGCTGGCCGCAAGGCACCCGGCCCGGGTGAAATCCCTGTCATTGCACAGCGCCTGGCCGGCCACCGATCCTTTCCTGCGGGCGGTCGTGGAGAACTGGCGCATCATGGCGCACGGCCTGGGCAGCGTCACCGAGATGGTCATCAAGGGAATCTTCCCCTGGTGCTTCACGCCCGAGCTTTACGCGGCCCGGCCCGAGTACATCGATTCCCTCGCTGATTTCGTGCGCAGCCGCCCGATGCCGCCGGTGGATGCCTTCATCCGCCAGTCCGGGGCCGTCCTTTCCCATGACGCCAGGGAGGCGCTCGGCTCGATCCAGGCGCCGACCCTGATCACTTTCGGCCGCCACGACATGGTGACATCTACCCGCTTCGCGGATCTGCTCAGCGCGGCAATCCCGGACAACGATCTCGTCGTGTTCGAAGGCTGCGCGCACGCCCCGATCTACGAGGATGTCGACGGCTTCAACCAGCGGACCCTCGCGTTCCTCGAGCGTCATACCGGCTGAGGCCAAATCCGCGGCAGCCCCGCGCGCCAGCAGCCGGGCCGCCGGGCACCAGGCAGCCGGGCAGCCCGGCCGGGCCCGGGGCAGCGCTGATGACTCGTTTTGTGCCGCTGATTTCCTGATGTCCGTTTCCGCTTCAACGGAACGGCGTTCCGTCTGATGGATGGGGGGAAGGTGCCGCCCTGGCGACACCGGACCCCCATCCACCAGGCGGAATGCTCCCCATAGCGACCATAGAAATCACTGGACCCGTGGGCACCAATGGAATCGCCAGCACCGCTGGACCACATGCACCATGCGCACGACGAGAACCGTGGGCATCAGGCATACCGAAAGCACCACGAACGAACCACTGGAATCGGCGCTCGGCGGGCTCATCCTTGCATCCGGTACCTGGGTACAGGCTTACCGTCACAGGTATGGAACCAAGCGACACCGACCCCGCCGGGACATGGGCACCGGACACGTGCACGCTGCCGCCCGCCGAACGGCCGCAGCGGGCAGCCGAATTCGGTGAGCTGTTCGCCGCGGCGGTGCGCGGCATCGACCGGGTCGGGCCGACCCGGCTGCGGCTGGACCTCCGGCCCGGTCAGCAGGCCGCCGCGCGGGCAGCGGTGCTGGCGGCGGCCGAGACGGGCTGCTGCTCGTTCTTCACCTTCGTCATCACGGTCACCGCCGGCCGCTGACTCTGGACATCACGGTGCCCGGGCAGCGGGCCGGACTACTTGACACGCTGGCCTGCCACGCCGCCGCGGCCACGGTCCCCGCAGTCTCCGCAGTCTCCGCCACGGTCCCCGCAGCCACCAAAATCCCCACAGCCTCTGCAGCCACCGCAGCCACCGCAGCCCCTACGACTACCACAGCCTCCGCAGCCACCATAGTCCCTGCGGCTGCCACAGCCTCCGCAGCCGCCACGGTCGCTACAGCCACCACAGTCCTCGCAGCTACGAGGGCAGCCACGGTCGTCACAGACACAACGGTCCCCGCAGGCGACGCAGCCACGGTAGCTGTCTCAGCCGCCACGACAGCCTCAACTCCCGCCGGCCCGGCGGACGCGGCGACATGACAGGGCTGCGCAGCGGGCAGGTCGCGCGCGCGGCCGGGCTGAACCAGCAGACGCTGCGGTATTACGAGCGCCGCGGTCTGCTCGCCGAGCCCAACCGTACGCCGGGCGGCCACCGGCTCTACCCGGCCGAGACGGTAACGCTGCTGCGCGTGATCAAGGCCGCGCAGCGGCTCGGCTTCTCCCTCGACGAGGTCGCTGACCTGCTGGAAGCCGGCCGGCACCGGCATAGCCGCAGTCACTCAGGCGCGGGGCTGCGGCAGCGGGCGGCCGCGAAGCTCGCCGAGGTCGAGGCCAAGATCGCCGACCTGAACGCGATCGCGGAAACGCTGCGGGCAGCGCTGGATGCCGGCTGCGCAGATCTGATGGACTGCGCCGGCCAGCCGCAATGCCCACTGCCATTCGCCGGGATCGCCAGCGCCGCCCCCTAGCGGCCGGGTGCCCTTGCGGCCTGGAATACGAAGCCGACAGCGGTGCGGCGCAGCCTGGCCAGGCCCGCTCCCCCAGGGGGCCGAGTTGGCACCGGCCAGCCGGACCTTCCCGGCCTAGAGCCGGTCCAGCCCGCCGATCAGGTGCAGCAGCGTTGACTTACCGCAGCCACTTTGATCCCATCACGCGACGGGCGGCTGATAGCCAGGGGCCGGGGGCTCACGGCAGATAGCTGGCCGGCTCGCGGCAGATAGCCGGGGCTGGCGGCTCGCGGCTGATAGCTGGCGGCTCGCGGGCTCGGGGCTGGCGGCTCGCGGCTCGCGGCTGACGGCTGGGCGGCTCGCGGCAGATAGCTGGCGGCTGGCGGCTCGCGTGGTCGGGGCTCGCGGGCTCGGGGCTGGCGGCTGGCGGCTCGGGGGGGGGGGCGGGCGGCTGCCCGGCTATCCGCCTGGATGTGCGGACACTTTAGTCAATGCCCAGGAAAATAACCGTTTTGCAATTGCTATTGCCAATCCAGTCGGCGCCTCATGGGATTGCACGCCATTGCTTGAACCAACCGAATCCGCGCCGTATGCTGTTATGGTTTCTTCTGAGGAATTAGCCAGGGGGGGGGCATGGGCACAAGGTGGTACGCGCGTGCCATGTGTAGTTGCCGCTGGGAACAGCGGCATTTCTTTCGGCACCGTGACGAAAGCGGCTTTTGCCCTGGCGTACGCCAGCTGGATAAGACTTGGGTGCACGAAAACTGCCTAATTAGCCGGCCTTACCCGCGGGTCAGGCGGTAATTGGCCTAGATGAAAATAGCCTTGATGACGGAAGGTACCTATCCGTACGGGTTCGGCGGGGTGAGCGTCTGGTGCGATCAGCTCATCCGCGGGATGCCAGGTTACGACTTCCACCTGGTCTCCCTGGTCGCGACGCAGGCCGAGCCCGCGGTGTGGTCGCTGCCATCGAACGTCGTCTCGATGGTCAAGGTGCCGCTCTGGGACCCGGCGCCGGCCTCGGCTTCGGCCGGCGGCGGGGCGGCCTGCCGCGCCGCCTGCTGCGCCAGCTGATCGATGCCCTGGTTGACCCCGCGGCGGACGCCGGGGACCGGTTTGGCGACGTGCTGCGCGAGCTGTTCGAGTACGCCTCCCGGCACGGGGATCTCAGCACCAGCCTGGCCAGCGACAAGGCGGTGCGGCTGCTGAGCGAGGCCTGGCGGGCCCGGTGGCCGGACTCCGCGCTGTCCGCGCCGACCCTGCACGACGCGGTTACCGCGATGCAGCTGCTTGACCACTCGCTCCGCCCGCTGTCGTACGAGCCGGTCCTGGCGGACATCGGGCACGCGGTGACCAACGGGCTCGGCTTGCTGCCCGCGCTGACCGCGAAGTGGCGGTACGGCATGCCGGTGCTGGTCACCGAGCACGGCGTGTACCTGCGCGAGCAGTACCTGCAGAATCGCCGGAGCCCGTACCGGTGGCCGGTGAAGGCGCTCTACCTGAGGTTCATGCGCCACCTGTGCGCCGTCGGCTACCGCGAGGCGGAGACGATCACCCCGGGGAATGTCTACAACCGCCGCTGGGAGGAACGCCTCGGCGCGGAACCGTCGCGTATCCGCACCGTTTACAACGGCGTTGACCCTGGCTGCTTTCCGGCCCTTACCGGCGAGCCGGAGGTGCCCACGGTCTCGTGGGTCGGGCGGATCGACCCGATCAAGGACCTGGAGACGCTGCTGCGCGCGTTCGCCCTGGTGCACCAGGACATGCCGGAGGCAAGGCTGCGGCTGTTCGGATCGCCGCCCAAGGGCAGGGAACCTTACCTGCAAAGCTGCCAGGCGCTGGCGGCGGACCTCGGCATCGGGAAGGTGACGACGTTCGAGGGCCGGGTGGAGAACATCCGCGACGCCTACGACGCCGGCCGCATCGTGGTGCTCTCCAGCGTTTCCGAGGGATTTCCTTACAGCCTGATAGAGGCAATGGCCTGCGGCCGGACCTGCGTCGCCACCGACGTCGGCGGGGTCACAGAAGCGGTCGGCGACACCGGCCTTGTGGTTCCGCCGCGCAGCCCCGAGCCGATGGCACGCGCCTGCCTCACCCTGCTGCGGGACACCGGGCTGCGGCACCGCCTCGGCGCCGCGGCGCGTGCCCGCGCGCTCGAGCACTTCACCGTCGACGGGGCGATCAACACTTTCGACGAGATCTACAGCTTCCTCGGCTCAGGCCATCCGCTCCCGACCGCGCCGCCGGAGCAAGCCGCTGACGTCCGGTCCGGCGACCCGCAGTGGCAGACCCCGGGATGAGCGCGGGCACCCTGCCGGCGAAGCGGCTGTTCCGGGCGCAGCACATGGGGCGTGGCGTCGGGCAGCCGCGGCTGGCGCACGCCCAGGGGCACGGCTCCCAGCCGCGCGATGTCGACGAGCTCTGCGAGCAGTTCGTCCTTGTCTGCGAGTCCGCGGTGGACGCGCTCGAGATCTCCAGCGCGCTGGAATTCGAGGGCTGGAGTGACCAGGCGGTCCGGAAGCGCTTCGGCGTTCCTGACGTGTTCGCGCTGGCCGATGAGATGTACCGGCGGGTGCCGAGGCAGCCGGCCGAGCCGGAGCCGCTGCCCGATCCGTGGCCGGGCAGCAAGCTCAGGCCCGCCCTGCACGGCCTGCTGTACGGGCTGCCCACGGTCTGCTTCCCGGCTGCCGCCGGGCTGCTGGCCGGACCCGGCGTGCTCAACGTCCTGATCGTCGTGCTGCTTACCTCGTGGACGCTGAGCCAGGCGCTCGCCTACCTCGGCTACGCGCGGCTCGGCCAGGCCGGCTCAGCCCAGGCAGCGCGGCTGCTCCGGGCCTGCCTGCTCGCCGGGCTGGCGGGCGTCGCGCTCGACCTGACGGCGGCGGGCCTGGTGATGCCCGTTCGGATCCCGGCAATCATCTTCGGCGCGGGGCTCGGCGGGTACATGCTGGGCGCCAGCGTGCTCACCGTGCTCGGCGCCGAGCAGCTGCTCCTGGTGGTCCTCGCGCCCGGGGTGCTTGGCGCCACCGCGTTCCTCGCGCTTGGCCGGCCGCCGCAGCTTGAGCACGCGGCCTGGGCCGCGCTGGCGGCCACGCCGCTGCTCGCGCTCGGGCTGGCCGTGGCCCGGACCACCAGGGAGGCCGGCCTGCCCGGCCTTCGCCGCGGCAGGAGCGGGCCGGCCGGGCAGCCGGGCGGCCGGCTGCTGACCGCAGCGGAACTGCGCGGCGCGCTGCCGAGTGCCGGGTTCGGGCTGCTCGCCGCCGGGCTGCTGGTCTTCCCCGTCGCCGCTGGCGTTCCTGGCCATCCGGGCACGAACACCGGCGCGCTGCTCGTCTCGCTGCCGCTGGCCCTGAGCATGGGTGCGGCCGAGTGGACGCTGATCTGGTTCCGGCGGCGCACGCAGTGGCTGCTGCGCAGCACGCGGGAGCTGCCGGCCTTCGCCGCCCGGGCCCGGCTGGCGCTGCTCGCCGCGCTGCTGCGGTACCTCGCCGCCGCCGTCGTGCTGACAGCGGCCGTGGTAGCGGCCGCCGCCGAGACCCGGCTGGTGTACCCGCACTGGACGGCACTGCCGCAGATCGCCGCCTACCTGGCACTCGGCGGGGCCATGTTCCTCGCGTTGCTGCTGCAGGCATTCGGCAGCCGCATCTTCCCGCTCGCCGCCTGCGCCGTCGCACTGGCCATCGAGCTCGCATACCGCGGCTCAGGAGTGTCCGTCCAGCTCGCGGCCTGCACGGAATTGCTCGTCGTGCTCGCCGGGTACGCGGCACTGACGCTGGGAAGCGCGATGCGGCACGCCTGCTAGGCCCGCCGGTACCGGCGGGCGAGTCAGATCTGAGCAGTCAAGAAAGGGGAGGAAACCCATGACGGAGGAAGTTGCGGTAACGGGAGCCGAGGGGTTCATCGGCTCGCACCTGGTGGAGGAGCTGGTGCGGCGCGGGCACCGGGTCCGGGCCATGGTGCTGTACAACATGTTCAGCTCGCACGGCTGGCTCGACGTGCTCGATGCGGACATCCTGGGCCAGGTTGACGTGGTCTTCGGCGACGTGCGCGACCCGGCATCGGTGCGCCAGGTGGTGGAGGGCGCGGCGGTCGTGTACCACCTCGCCGCGCTCGGCTCGGTCCCGTACTCGTACTGCGCACCGCGGTCGTTCGTTGACACCAACGCGATCGGCACCTTGCACGTGCTCGAGGCCGTGCGTGCCTGCGACACCCCGCGGCTCGTGCATACCTCCACCAGCGAGACCTACGGCACCGCGCGCACGGCCTCGATCAGCGAGACGCACCTGCTGCAGGCGCAGTCGCCGTACGCGGCCTCCAAGATCGCAGCCGACAAGCTGGTCGAGTCCTACTACCTGAGTTTCGGGACGCCCGCGGTGACGCTGCGGCCGTTTAACACGTTCGGCCCGCGCCAGTCGGCCCGCGCCGTCATCCCGGCGATCATCATCCAGCTCGCGGCGGGCTGCCGGCAGCTCAAGCTGGGCGCGCTCGACCCGACCCGCGACTTCTGCTACGTCACCGACACCGCGCAGGCGTTCGCTGACGTCGGCGAGGCGCCGGCCTCGGCGGTGCTCGGCGAGCTGTTCAACGCCGGATCCGGCACGGACGTGGCGATCGGCCAGCTAGCCGAGGACATCGCCGGGCTGATGGGCGTCGACGCGGATGTCACCGAGGATGCCCAGCGGCTGCGGCCTAAGGACTCCGAGGTGATGCGGCTCGTCTGCGACGCGTCGAAGCTCAGCGACCGGACCGGGTGGCAGCCGCGCCACACCCGCGAGCAGGGCCTGCGTCAGACCATCGAGTGGTTCCTTGAGCCCGGCAACCTGGCGCGTTACAACCCCAACGAGTACCACCACTGAGCCATGGGAGACACCATGCACGCGGTCATCCTGGCCGGGGGGAAGGGCGTCAGGCTCCGCCCCTACACGACGCGGCTGCCCAAGCCCCTGGTACCGATCGGCGAAGAGCACTCGATCATGGAAATAGTGCTGAGCCAGCTCGCCCGGTGCGGCTTCGACCGCGTGACGCTGGCCATCGGCCACCTCGGCGAGCTCATCCGCAGCTACTTCGGCGACGGCAGCCGGTGGGGCGTGCGGATCGACTACAGCCTGCCGGAAGAGGTGCCGCTCGGCACGATGGGCCCGGTGCTGCAGGTACTCGACCGGCTGCCGGAGAAGTTCCTCGTGATGAACGGCGACGTGCTCACCGACCTTGATTACGCGGACCTGATGAGGCAGCACCGGGACTCGGACGCGCCGGTCACCGTGGCCACCTACCAGCGCCAGGCGCGGATCGACTACGGGGTGCTGACCACCAGGGACGGTCGCGTTGTGGAGTTCACCGAGAAGCCGACGATCGACTACCGGGTCAGCATGGGCATCTACGCGTGCAGCAAGCAGGCACTTGCCAGCTACCCGCCGGGGATGCCGTTCGGCTTCGACGAGCTCATGCTCGACATGCTGGCGCGCGGCACGCTGCCCCAGGAGTACGCATTCGATGGGTACTGGTTCGACATCGGCAAGCCAGACGACTATGACCGCGTCAACGCCGAGTTTGGCCTGCTCCGGGGAAGCCTGCTAAAGGAGGCTTGAGCATGCGCCTGTTGATCCTCGGTGCGGGCGGATTCCTCGGCGGGCACATCCGGCGCCGGGCCCGGGCCGCCGGGATGGAGGTGCTCACCGCCGGCCGGTCCCGGCTGCCTGACTCGCCCCGCCATCAGCTGGTCGACCTGGCCGCTGACGGCCCGGCCCGGATCGCCGCGATTATCACGGACCTGGCCCCTGATGCCGTGCTGAACTGCGCAGGCGCCACCGCAGGCAGCCCGGATGCCCTGGTCGCGGCCAACATCGACGGCACCTACGCACTGCTGCAGGCAATGCTGCAGGCGGCGAGCCCGGCCCGGCTGGTGCACCTGGGGTCAGCCGCCGAGTACGGACGCGCCGAGCCTGGCCTGCCGGTGACCGAACAGGCCGCGCCCCGGCCTGCCGGGATGTACGGAACCACCAAGCTGGCCGGTACCCGGCTGGTCGGGCTGGCCGCGGCGGCCGGGCTGGCCGCCGTGGTGCTGCGGGTGTTCAACCCGGTAGGGCCGGGCGCGCCGCAGGCCAGCCTGCCGGGCAGGCTGGCCGCCGAGCTGCGCCGGGCGCTCGCGCACGGCACCGAGGTGCGGCTCGGATCGCTGGACGCCGTCCGGGATTTCGTCGACGCGCGGGACGTCGCCGATGCCGCGCTCGCGGCGGTAACCGCGTCCGCGCTGCCGCGTCCGGTGCTCAACATCGGCAGCGGCCGCGGGGTGCCGGTGCGCGCGATGGTCAAGGAGCTGCTCGCGGTCAGCGGGTACGCCGGGCCGGTGCACGAGGACGCGCCCGGCCCGGCGCGGTCGGCGGACATCCCATGGCAGCAGGCTGACGTCACGCGCGCGGCCGAGGACCTGGGCTGGCGGCCGCGCCGCGACCTGGCGACGTCACTGGCCGACCTGTGGAAGGCGAGCGGTTGACCCCGCGGGCCGCCGACGGCACCGAGCTGGTCATGCCGCAGCTGATCGTGCCGGCGTACTTCCACCCGGCCAGCCGCCCCGGCGAGTGGGAGTGGCTGGCCGAGCGCGCTGAGCAGGTCAGGCTGGTCGTGCTCAACCTGGCCGACGGGCCTGGCACCTGGCCCGATGCCGCCGTGCCCCCGGTACTTGACCGGCTGCGCTCGGCCGGTGTCGCGGTGGCCGGCTACGTGGACACGAACTACGGCCAGCGGCCGTCGCGCGAGGCCCTGACCGACCTCGGCCGGTACCTGGACTGGTACAAGGTGGCCGGCGTGTTCTTCGACCGCGCGGCGGCCGGCCCGGAGCAGGCTGGCTGCTACGCCGGCCTGGCCCGCCGGGCACGGCAGCTGGGAGCGCGGGTCGTGGCGTTCAACCACGGCACGCACCCGGCCGAGGCTTACGCGGAGCACGCCGACCTGCTCGGCACGTTCGAGGGCTCATGGCGCGCCTACCTCGACCTGACCGTGCCGCGCTGGGCCAGGTCGCGGCCGGCCGGGCAGTTCTACCATCTGCCGCACTCGGTGCCGCCGGGGTCCTTCCTTGACGCTTACTGGCTCGCCGCCCGGCGTAACGCGGGCGGCGTGTACGTCACCGATCACGGCGGGGCCAACCCCTGGGATCGCCTGCCGGCCGGCTGGCCTTACCCGCAGGCGCCGTGATCCGCGGCGTTCGCCGGGCCGCCCCCCGGCCCAGGCGCCCGCGTGCGCTGCTGATCCTGGCCGGCATCCTGCCGCTCGCGGCCGCCGGCCTGGTGCTTCCGCTGATCTCCGGATCCGGCCCGCGCTGTCAGCAGATAGCGGTCCCTGCCTACTTCTACCCTGGCGCCGACTGGACCCGCGCGACCGACAGCAGGCCGGCGCCCGCCATCATGATCCTGGACATCACGAGTTCAGGCGCGGGCAGCGCGCCGGATCCGAACTACCAGGCGGCGGTCAGGCGGGCGCAGGCCGCCGGAATCAAGATCCTGGGCTACTCGAACACGGACTACACGCAGCGCCCGGCCGCGGCCGTCGAGGCGGATGTCAGGAAATACGCGGCGTGGTACGGCGTGACCGGCTTGTTCCTCGACGAAGTCTCGAGCGACAGCGAGAGCATCGGCTACTACCGGCGCCTGACCAGCTACATAAGGGGCGTGCACCCGGGATCGATGGTGATGCTGAACCCCGGCATCTACCCGGACCGGCAGTACATGTCGCTCGGTGACGTGATGCTGGTGTATGAGGACACCTATGCCCGCTACCTGGGCCTGCACGTGCCGAGCTGGGCCTGCCGGTATCCCGCCGCCAGGTTCGCGCACGTCATCTACGCCACGGCAGGCACACAGCTGGCCAACGCGGTCAGGCTGGCCGGGAAGCGGCACGCCGGCTATGTGTACGTCACCGATAACGCGGGCCCGAACCCCTACGGCTCGCTGCCCGGCTACTGGGCCCGCGAGGATGCGATGGTCACGGGAAGATGCAACGGCGGGGGCCGATAGGCCCCCGCCGCGGGCTGCGCGCTCGCGCTTACTGGCAGGGATTGTGCTGGCCGGCCAAGGCCGATTTGAACAACGTCCCGTCGATTCCGCCGGAGATGTCCGCCGCGCAGAACTTGCCGAGATCGGCAGCCGTGTTGCTGCCCCAGTCATCGGTGTACTCGGCGTTCAGCACCAGCTTCCCGGCCTGCACGTACGGCGGCGCCACGATCGCGCAGGTCCGGTAGTAGTTACATTCCTCGGTAAGCAGGAAGTCCGCGGTGGGCTCCTGCGCCTTCGAGAACGCAGCGTCGTTGTCACCGTTCTTCTGCCCCCAGGCAAGCCCGAGGCTGTGCGCATAGGCGCCGAGCGTGTTGTCGTAAGCTTCGTTCTGCGCCTCGGTGATCGTGAAATTGGTCCGGTCGGTGTAGGAGTCGCCGATATCCGGCTCGACCGCGTCGAAGCCCTTGGCCGCGCATTGCTGGCTGATCATCGACTCCATGATGGAGACCGTGGACGCGGCATTGACGTTGACGTAGTACTCGGGATAGCCCGACATCTTCCTGCCCATGTCGCTGGCCGCCTTGAGCTGCGCGTAGTAGGTGGCTGGTATGCCCTCATCGGAAGCCGAGTAGTAATTACCTGCCGAGCCGATCTCGATGTAGCAGATCGCCTTGTCGCCCAGGGCGTGCAGGGCGGTGACGGTCGATGCCGGGTTCTCGATGCCGTCGATGTCGAAGACGGTAGGGCCGGGCGCCACGTGCCCGGCGGCGTTCAGCGCCCCGGTGCCCATGTCCGCCGCGCTCTTGACGTTCAGCGGGTGATCAAGTTCCCACTGGAACTCGGGCCCGTTGTTCGGGCCGGTGTCGGCGGGGTGCCACCAGGCGGGCCCGGCCGACGGGGTCGCTGCGTGCTCGGCCGGCGCATTCGCGGGGGCCGCACGCGCGGGCATGTGGCTGGTGGCCGCGACCGCAGGCTGATGGCCCAGGCCACCGGCAGCGACGGCAAGCAGCACGCTGAGCCCGCTCAGTACGATGGCTGTCTTCATTGGGTCTTTCTTCTTTCTTGATTATTTGCTGATCTCACCATCCTTTCGATGTGCTGCGTGATGCCCCAGGGGACTATTTCCCGTCCTGGGAGAGGCGTTATCCTTGTCTTTCTGGCCCGGGAAATACGGCCCGGGCATTAAGGCCCTGGGTATTACGGCCCGGGCATTAAGGCCCTGGGTATTACGGCCCGGATGATTTGAACTGCCGGCGAAAAGCGGCCGGGCATGCCAAAGGGCGGGACGGCGCGCAGCCTGTCCCGCCTAAGGGGTGCCCTACTGTCCGGCCGGCTCGTTAACCGCGGCCGGGGCCTGCACCTTGGCCGGATTATTCACCGCGGCGGTGACTTTCGTGATGTCGTTGCCGCCCGCGCCCAGCAGCTTATCGGCCTTGCTGAATTCGCCGCCCGCAGCGAGCCGGCCCGCCTTTTCGAAGGTCCTCAGCGCGGCCCGGTAGGCCCTGGCGTCCACCGGGGGCATCGGCCCGCTGAGCGCGGCGGCCGCATCCGCGGCCAGCCGCGGGCCCGCGGCCGTGGCGGGGGCGGGGGCGCCAGGGCCCGCGGCCCTGGCGCCCCGGCCCTGGGCCGCTCTCGTGCTGGCGCTGAGCCTGCCGAGGTCGGCATACACGGCCCTGAGCAGCCGGCCGGCGTGGCCGGTGAGCCACTTCTCCCCGCTGGTGCTTGCGGCGGCCGGCGGCAGCGCCGCTGGGCGGCCGGCCGGGTGGCGGGCGCCGATGGCGGCGACGGCGGCGCCGATGGCCAGCACGAGGACGAGCGCCATCGCCGCCGCGGCCGGCAGCTCGCGCCGCCGTGCCCCGGTGCGGCCGCGGGCCGCCAGCGCGTGACCTGGCCCGCCCGCTGGTGATCGCGTCATTGCCTAGCTCACCGTCAGAACGAACGTCTGGGTAGCCGATCCGACCGAGTTCTTGGCGGTGATCGGGAGGCTGTAGGTCCCGGGTGTGGTCGGGGTGCCGGACAAGGTCGCCGTCCCGTTGCCGTTGCCGGTGAAGGTCAGCCCCCGCACGCCGACGCCGTCGGTGATGTGCGGGAGCGGGTAGCCGGCGGCCGTGAACGTGAAGCTGAAGGCCTTCCCGTGGGTCGCCGTCGCGGCGGCAGCGCTGGTGATCGCCGGCGCCTGGTCCACGGTCAGGGTGAACGGCTGGGTCGCGGTGCCGCTCGTGTTCGCCGCCGAGAACGTCAGCTTGTAGACGCCGCCCTGGCCGACCCCTGGGGTGCCGGCCAGGGTGGCCGTGCCGTTGGCGTTGTCCGTCCAGGTGAGGCCCTGCGGGAGGGCGCCTGCCTCGGTGAGCGCCGGGGCCGGCGACCCGGCGGCACGGACGGTGAGGCTGAATCCTGAGCCGTCGGTGGCGGTGGCGGTGGCCTGCGAGGTTATCGACGGCAGCCCGTTGACGATCAGGACGAACAGCTGGGTGGCGGTCCCTGCGGTATTGGCCGCCGTGAACGTGATGGGGTAGATGCCGCCACTGGCTGCCGTCGGCGTGCCGCTCAGGGTAGCGGTGCCGTTGCCCTTATTGGTGAAGCTGAGGCCGGCCGGAAGGGCCCCGGTGCGGGCCAGGCTGGTGGCATAGCTGGTCGGGCTGCCCGCGGTGGTGACCGTGAACGTGAACGCCGTGCCGGCCGTCGCTGTCGCCACGGCCGGGCTGGTGAAGGCCGGCACCGGCTCCTTTGTCCCGGCGGCCTTGACCGTCAGCGTGATCGTCTGGCTGGCGGTGCCGCCGCCGTTGGCCGCCGTGACCGTTACCTGGTAGGTCCCGGCCTGGACCGCCATCGTGCCGGCCAGGTCGCCGGTCCCGTTGCCGTTGTCGGAGAAGCTCACTCCGGCGGGCGGGCTGCCGGCGCTGAGCCTCGGCACCGGGAAGCCCTTGGCGGCGACAGCGAAGGTGAAGGCGGTGCCGGCCGTCTCCGTGACGGCGGCTCCGCTGCTGAAGGCCGGCGGCTGGTTCACCGTCAGGGTGAAGGCCTGGCTCGCCGTGCCGGTCGCGTTCGTGGCGGTGAAGGTAATCGGGTAAGGCCCGCTGTCGGCCGCCGCGGGGGTGCCGGCCAGGGTGGCCGTCCCGTTGCCGTTGGCGGTGAACGTGATGCCGGGGGGCAGGGTCCCGGCGCGGGACAGCGCCGGTGCCGGGGAGCCCGTGGTGGTGACCGTGAAGCTGAATGCCTGGCCCGCGGTCGCCGTCGCGGTCGCCGCGCTGGTGATGGCGAGGCCGCTGTTCACCGTGAGGGTGAAGCTCTGGCTGGCCGTCCCCGCCGAGTTGCTTGCCTTGATGGTCAGCAGGTAGGTGCCCTGGCTGCCGGCCGGCGGCGGGCCGGCCAGCGTGGCCGTCCCGTCGCCGTTGTCGGTGAACGTGACGCCGGATGGCAGGGCCGGGCTGCTGGTGGCCGACAGGGCGGCCGCCGGGAAGCCCGACGTCGTCACGGTGAATTTGCCTGCGTTCCCGGCGGCGAAGGTGGCCGCGCCGGCGCTGGTGATCACCGGGGCCGTCGTGGCCGGGCTGACGGTGAGCTTGAAGCTCTGGGTGGCGTCCGGGCTGACCCCGTTCGCCGCCGTGATCGTGATCGGGTAGCTGCCGCTGGCCCCCGCCGCCGGGGTGCCGGCCAGCGTCGCCGTCCCGTCGCCGTTATCCGCGAAGGTGACGCCGGGCGGCAGCGCGCCGGACTCGGTGATCGCGGCCGTCGGGCTGCCGGTGGTCAGCACCGAGAACGACCCCTGGGTGCCCACGGTGAAGGCCGCCGCGCCGGCGCTGGTGATGGCCGGGGCGGCCGGGGCGGAGCTGACGGTGAGCCTGAAGCTCTGGGTGGCGTCCGGGCTGACCCCGTTCGCCGCCGTGATCGTGATCGGGTAGCTGCCGCTGGCCCCCGCCGCCGGGGTGCCGGCCAGCGTCGCCGTCCCGTCGCCGTTATCCGCGAAGGTGACGCCGGGCGGCAGCGCGCCGGACTCGGTGATCGCGGCCGTCGGGCTGCCGGTGGTCAGCACCGAGAACGACCCCTGGGTGCCCACGGTGAAGGCCGCCGCGCCGGCGCTGGTGATGGCCGGGGCCTGCCGGACGGTGATCGTGAGCGTCTGCTGGTCCGAGCCGTAGCCGTTCGTGGCCGCGAGCGGCACCGGGTAGGTCCCCGGCGTGGTCGGCGTGCCCGACAGGGTGGCCGTGCCGTCCTTGTTGTCGGTGAACGTGACGCCCGGCGGCAAGTCGGACTCGCCCCAGCTCGGCGCCGGATAGCCGCCGGCCCTGGCGGTGAAGCTGAACGCCGATCCGGCCGTGGCCGTGGCGCTGTCAGCGCTGGTGAAGGCCGGGGCCTGGCCGACGATGACGGTGTAGGCCTGGGTCGCGTCCGGGCTGATCCCGTTGCTTGCCTTGATGCTGAGGTTGGTCGTGCCGGTGGCGGTGCCGGTGCCGGACAGCAGGGCGGTGCCGTTTCCGTTGTCGGTGAACGACAGCCCCGCGGGCAGCGCGCCGGTTTCGGTGATCGCCGGGGTGGGTGAGCCGGTCGTGGTGACGGCGGCGGCGCCGGCCTGGTTCACGGTGAAGAAGGCAGTGCTCCCGCTGGTGATGGCCGGGGCGGCGGCGGCGTTCACCGTGATGGTGAGCGCCAGCGTGGCCTTGCTGCCCGAGGCGTTGGCGGCCGACAGCGTTACCGGGTACGTGCCCGCCGACCCGCTGGCCGCGGTGCCGGAGATGGTCGCGGTGCCGTCGTGATTGTCGGTGAACGACAGGCCGCTGGGCAGCGGGCCGCTCTCGGTGATGGTGGCGGCCGGGTAGCCCGTGGTGGTGACCGTATAGGTGCCAGCTACCCCGGTGCTGAAGGTCGCGGTGGACGGGCTGGTGATCGCCGGGGCCTCGGTGTTGGTCAGCGTGAAGACCTGGCTTACGCCGCCGGCGCTGTTGGCGGCCGTGAAGACGACCGGGTAGCTGCCCCCGCTGCCGGCCGCGGCGGTGCCGGCCAGCGTGGCCGTGCCGTCGCCGTTGTCCTTGAAACTGAGGCCGGCCGGCAAAGCCCCGGACTCGGTGATCGTCGCGGTCGGGTCGCCGGTGGTGTCCACCGTGAAGCTGAAGGCGGTGCCCACGGTCGAGGTGGCCGATCCTGGGCTGTCGATGGCGGGGACGACATGCTCGGTGAGGGTCTCGGTCGCCCCGTTGCCGAGGCTTACCCAGTCGGAGAGGTCGCCGCCGTACGCGTGCCCGAAGGCCGAGCCGTTGACCGTGGTGCCTGGCGGCACGGTGACCGGGACGCTGACCGCCGAGCCGCCGTTGCTGACCTTCACCACGCCGTCCTGCTCGCTGGCAGTCACCTGCCTGCCGTTCTCCGCGGTGGCCCACGCGCCCTGCTCGGCCAGTACCTGGGCCTCGCTGACGTCGGTCATCTGGTCGAGCGGGGCCGTGGCGTCGTACCAGCTGTTGTACTGGCTCAGCATGGAGCTGATCAGGGTCAGCAGGGTGTAGCCGTAGTCCTGGCCGTTCTGGGTGGCCGGGCCGATCAGGTCGGACTGGTGCGCGTAGCCGACCCGGGGGTCGTTGCCGAGCACGTGGCTCAGCATGATGTGCGACTCGGAAGCGAGCACGGTCGCCTCGGTCGCCGGGGTGGTGATGCACGTGGTCGCCGAGTTGCTCGTGCAGTGGCCGGTCTCGCCCGGGTACTGGGTGCTGCCGAGCGAGTCGCCCTGGGCCACGTACAAGGTGTTGTACTCGTTCAGCTCGTCCGGCCAGTTGGCCGCGTTGTAGTAGATGTTGCTCGGGTAGCGGGGCGCCCCGAGCGCCGCGCCGATCGAGTACTGCTGCGGCTGGCGGGAGGCGTCCTGCGCGAAGGTAGTGACGTTCACCCCGGCCAGGGCGGACGGCATGTTGGGGTTCTCCAGCCCGGAGTGCTCCCCGGTGACGACCGCCGACGGCGTGTAGCTGGTCAGCCCGTTGGCGGCGGCGAAGGCCTGGTCCAGGCCGATCTCCTGCTCGATGGACGAGTCAGCCGTGCTGCTCGTGGCGGGCACCCACGCGCCGGCGCCGCTGGCGCAGTCGATGCCGGGGTTGGTGGCCGTGGGGAAGTCGGAGCTTGAGTCCGGCGCGGCCCCCGGGGTGTTCCCCGTGTCGGTGAAGCTGTAGGTGGTGGACGAGGTCGCTGACGGGTTCTCGGCCACCTGGCCCACCAGCCCGTAGCTGTTCGAGCCAGGGTTCTCCCGGTAGACGTCGTAGCCCCAGAAGCCGGTCCCGCCGGTGTGGCTGGCCTCCTCCTTGGCCAGCGAGGGCCCGGCAGTGCCATCGGCGCCGGTCCCGTTGGTGGCCTCCGGCCAGGTCAGGGTGACCGACCCGGCGCTCCCGACGGTGACCGGCTGGGGCCGCGACGGCTCGGACTCGCCGTAGGCGGTGGCCGCGGTGACCTCGTAGCTGTAGGAACCGCCAGCGAGCGTGCCGCCGGAGCTGTTCGCCGTCACCGAGGTAAGCGCCTGCGGCTGCGCTACCTGGCAGCCGAGGAACAGGTGCGACCAGGTGTGGGTGATCCAGTTGAAGTCGCCCTGGTCGGCGAGCATGGCGTTGACGAACGCGCCGTCGTCCGGGTTGCTGGCGTCCACGCCCTGGCCGGGATCGGTGTAGGTGACCCCGTTATCGGTGGCGGTGCCGGCGCAGTCGGCGTCCGATTCGTCCGCGGCCGTGTCCGCGCTGCACGCGCCAACGCCGTTGAACGCCAGGTTCAGGCGAATCCCGGTCTGCTTCTCCCAGCTGGCCACGTAAGCGACATCGGCCGCGCTCATCTGCACGTCCGGCGGCGTGTCAGCGGGGTTGTTGGCCACGCCAGGCGGGCAGGTGAAGTCGGGCGGGTCGGTGGCGGCCGGCGTGCACTGGAACTGCTGGCTCCACTCGTTGTCGGAGATGAAGACATCGTCGACGTCCTGGCCGAAATAGTTGCGGTACAGGCCGAGGTGGGCATTCTGGGTGACCCAGTTGATCAGCCCGGGGGCCAGCAGCAGCCACTGCAGCTGGCTGGCGTTGTAATCGAAGTTGAGCGCCAGTTCCGACACCCCGGCCTGCGGGTCGCCGGAGCCAGGGTGCTGGTATACCCCGGCCATGACATGACCGGCCGCGTCGGTAAGGAAAGGCGTGTAGGGCGCCCCGGAGTTCACGGTCGCGCCGTAGCCGAAAGTGCCGGTGTCGAACGGGACGGGACCCTTGAGCTCAGGGAAGGCGGCAAGGCCCGCGGGAGTCAGCGTGCCGGTGCTGCCATCGAGGGACCCGCCGGTGACGTCGGTCACGCCGAGGGCCGGCGACGGGTACATGTAGCCGTCCACCTGGCGCACGCCGAAGGAAGACTCGTAGGCGTCCAGTGAGCTCAGGGTTCCGGCTGCGTAGTCCGCCGGGGAATCGGCGATGACCACGCCGTTGTAGTTGCCGGTGCTGCCGCTGGAAAGGGCCGGCAGGTTCACCGTCTCGCTGGGAGCCGTGCCGGTGGCGGTGACCAGGGTGTAGGGCACTCCCTCGGTGCTGAGCGCCGCCTGCCAGGCCGCGGTCGTGACGTCGGAGGACCCTTCCCCGATCAGCAGGACCTTCAGGTTCAGGGTAGGCGGCGCGGCTGCCGCGGCCGCGCCTGCGCCGGCCGTGGCCGCAAGGCCGCCCGCAACTAACGCCACGCTCAGGCACTGAGCCAGCCGCGTCATCCCCCAACGCCTGTGTCCGGTCAACGAACTCCCCGCCCATCCCCAAGTAACGACCTGCGTGACCGCAGGATGCTCACGCACTGAGCCCAAATGAATATGCAGCAAGCGGACGAAATCCGTCCGGCGTGTTGCTGACATCAGATGTGACGCCCAAGAAGGACAGTCAGATTACGGCATCGCGCCAAGAAATTCCGGCCGGTTCCTTGTCCCGTGCCGCTTTGCGGCGATACCGGCGGTGGCTGGTTAGCTGGGGTAATTACAGGGCCACGTCATGTTCCGTTTATTAAACGCCGATGGCTGGGACAAGTACGTTATCTTTCGCTATTTCCGGCATTGCTTCAGGCTCCGTCGCCGCCCGGTCTGGCGCCGGGCAGCACCCGGCCAGCGGCGGGACTGAGCGGGGAGTTCCCGTTTCAGAAAATGATCTTGATTGAGGTCTGGCCCCCGCCGTGATTACGATGATCTGGTGCCGCCCCACGCGATTGACTTCCACGTGCACCTGCCGACCCCGGACTGGCTGGACGGCAGCATGGACGGGTACCTGGCGGCGGCCGAGGCGTACTTCCGGTCGCCGGCGCAACGGCAGTCGCTGGACGAGCTGGCCGCCAGGTACCGGCAGCTCGGAGTGCAGGCGGTCCTGCTGGCCTGGGACGCGGAGACAGCGACCGGGCGGCCCCGGGTGCCTAATGAGACGGTGGCCGCCGCCTGCCGTGACCATCCGGACGCCTTCACCGGGCTTGGCTCGGTTGACCCGCACAAGGGCGAGGCCGCGGTCGCCGAGGTGGCCAGCATCGCCGCGCTCGGGCTGCGCGGGGTGAAGTTCCACCCGTCGCTGCAGGCGTTCTCCCCCGATGACCCCGCCTACTGGCCGATCTTCGCCGCGTGCGAGCAGCACGGGCTGCTTGCCCTTTTCCACACCGGGACCAGCGGGATCGGCGCCCGCCAGCCCGGCGGCCAGGGCATCAGGATCGACTACGCGCACCCGCTCAAGCTCGACCCGGTGGCCGCGGCGTTTCCCGGGCTGATCATCGTGGCCGCGCATTTCGGCTGGCCCTGGCACGCGGACCTGGCCGCCGTCGCGCTGCACAAGACCAACGTGTACATCGACATCTCCGGCTGGTCACCGCGCCGGATCCCGGCGGAAGTGATCAGCGAGCTGCGGGGACGGCTGTCCGGGCAGTTCCTGTGGGGCAGCGACTACCCGTTCTTCACCCCGGAGCGCTGCCTCGCCGAGCTCGACGGCCTCGGCCTGCCCGCCGATGTCCTTGACCAGTTGCTGCACGGAAACGCCGCCCGCATCCTCGGGCTCTAACATGCTGACAGACGGTACAGACGGCGCAGACGGGACAGGGAAGGCGGCTGCGGGACATGGCGGACGAGATTCCGGTTGTCGACCTGGCGGCTGCGCTCGGCGGGCACGCCCCGGCCGGGCTGCTCGACGCGGTCCGCCGGGCAGCCGAGCAGACCGGCATCATCCAGGTGGTCAATCACGGGGTGCCGGGCGGCCTGCTCGCGGACCACAGCCGGCGGACCGGGCGGCTGCTCGGCCTGCCCAGGGCGGAAAAGGCCAGGCTGGCGAGCCCTGGCGGGCACCCGTACCGGGGCTGGCGGCAGTGGCCTGATGACTTCGGCAGGCTCGAGCTCGAGCGGTACAACGTCGCGCAGTTCGACACGCCGCAGGATGCGGTGGCGGCAGGCGTCCCGGCCAGGTACGCCGGGCTGTTCGGGCACCCGAACGTCTGGCCGCCGGACGACCCGGGGCTGCGCGACGTGACGTTCCGCTACCTGGCGGCGGCCGGCCGGCTCGCCGAGCGCGCGCTCCGGCTTTACGCCGCGGCGCTCGGCGTCGACGGCGGTACCTTCGGGCTCGGCGCGCTCCCCCATCTGCGGCTGACCACCAACGACTACCCCACCTGGTGCTACCCGGACACCGGCCGCGACGAGGACAAGCTGCTGCTGCTTGAGCACGCGGACGACTCGGTGGTCACCGTGCTGCGTCAGGAGGGCGACTACCAGGGCCTGCAGGGCCAGCTGGCGGACGGCAGCTGGCTCCCGGTGCCGATCGTGCCCGGCGCCCTGGCGGTGTTCTCCGGCGAGCTGCTGACCCGCTGGACCGGCGGGCGGCTGCGGCGGCCGGCACCGCGTCATCGCCGGGGGCACGAAGACCCGGCGGTCGACGGCCGTGTTCTGCTACCCGGCCCTCGAGGCTGTCGTCCGGCCGGCTGAGCCGTTCGCCGGGCAGGCCGGCGGCGGCTACCAGCCGGTCGCTGTCTGGGATCACGTCAGCCGCCGGGTCGATGACTACCTGGACGACTACGGCCGTCCCGAGCAGATAGCCGCCTGGCGCGAGGGGAAGCCCTACGTGGCCGCGCTGTCCGAGACCGCGGCCGGAGACTGACCGGCCGCGGGGGTCAGGTCCGGCAGGCCGGACCGCGCCAGCTCGGCGAGTTCCTCGCCCCACTGCAGCGTCCCGGCGCGCAGGTCCTCGATGACGCCGCTGACCCAGCTCAGCTCGGCGGCGGTGACCGCGCGCAGGTACTCGTCGTCCAGCAGCGTCACCCTCGGCAGGGCGCCGGCATGGTCCGCCACGCTGCGTTCGAGCCTGGCCAGGTTCTCCCTGAGGCCCTCGGCCCGGCTTGCTAGCGCCGCCTCGACCCGCTCGGGGTCAAGCAGCATGACGAACGAGAGCGCGGCCGGGAACTGCGGGAACTCATTCCGCGGCGCCGCCAGCATGACGGCCAGCCAGTCCTGCATCGCCTGGCGCCCCGGCTCGGTCAGCTCGTAGACCGTGCGCTCGGGAAACTGCTGGTCACGCTCGGTCTGGCGGACCGCGACAAGTCCCGCCTCGTGCAGCCGCCGGATCGTCTTGTACAGGTTCGCGCGCTGCCCCACGTTAATGACGCGGTCCTTGCCCCAGTGCTTGAGCAGCCGCTGCATCGCGTAGGGGTGCAGGGGCCCGACGACGAGCAGGCCGAGCACGGCGAGGGCGAGCGGTGACGGCCGGAGCTTCGGGTCCATGGCGGTCAGTCTACTAGTTCCTACGTTACTAGTGTCCAAGGAACAAGTTGAGTATGTTCTGACTAGTATCTCAGATATGAGTTGACAAGATACTAGTTGCTCTGTAACTATTTTCCGCATGGCTAGTCCGAAGGTCACACGCAACCAAGCCCACGGAAGGAACCCCGAGATGATCACCACAGAAACGAACGCGGCCTGCCCCTCGCCGCAGCCGCCGGACGAGGAGACCGCGGCGATCCGGGCGCATCACCGGGTCGTCAAGAAGCTCGGCCACTGGACCACCGCGCGCCGCTTCGACGTGCGGGCTTCGCGCGGCAGCGTGCTGCTCGACCTGCGCTCGCCGCGGATACCGGACGGAGACACCGAGATCCGGCTCGACATCGACCACGCCACGGTGAAGCTGCTGGTGCCCGAGGACGCGATCGTCGACCACGACGAGCTGCGCCGGGTCGGGCGGTGCCGGGTCAAGGACTGGACCGGCTCCGGGGCGGCCGGCGGGCGGCGGATCGTGCTGCTCGGCGAGATGCGGCACGCCGAGGTCCGGCTGCACCGGGGCGGCATCGCGATCCTGTCCGCGATGTGCAGCCGCGAGTACCTCGCCGATGCGCGGCAGGCTCGCCGGGAGGGCCGTTACCCCGTGATCGACGACCCGGCGCGATGAGCACGGCCGCCCTGGACGCACCGCTGCGCTGCGCGGCCGGCCGCCGCGGCGGTGATCGAGCAGCTCAGCCTGGAAGCGGCCGGCCGGCCGGTAAGTCAAAAGCCCATATGAAACGGGAACTCCCTGGCCGGTGCCGTGCCGCAGCCATGATCGCGGAGACTGGCCGGCGCCCGGGCGCCGCCGTCCGCCGCGGTCATGGTTAGCTGGCTGCCCATGAGCAATCCGACCAGCGCCGGCCCGCTCCTTTCTGTCCGCGGCGAGGCCAGGCGGACCGTGCCGCCCGACTACGTCGTCCTTGGCGCCGGGATCGAGCTGTCCAGGGAGTCGAGGGAAGCTGCGGTGCGGGCCGCCGCATCGAGCCTGGACCGCCTCACCGCCGAGCTCACCACACTCGGCGGAGTGCCGCTTGAAGCGGAAACCGAGCGCCGCCCGCTGACCTGGTCGGCACGGTCGGCGACGACGCACGTGGAGCGCTTCCACAATGAGGTGACCGGGCGCTTCGAGCCGACCGGGCAGGTGACCGCGGCAGTGGCGGTCACGATCACGGTCCGCGCCTTCGACCTGCTGGCCACGCTCGGCGCTGTCCTCGCCGCCGCGAGCGCCCTCGACGTGCATGCGGTGTCCTGGCATGTGGACTGGGACAACCCCGGGTGGCCCCGGGTCCGCGCTGATGCCATTGCGGCGGCGATCCGCAAGGGCCGCGACTACGCCGCCGCGCTCGGCGGCTCGCTGCAGGGCGTCGAGCACATCGCTGACGCCGGGCTGCTCGGCGGCGGCGATGCCGCCCAGCAGTTCCGGGCAACGAGCCACGTGAGGGCCGCGGGTCTCGCCAGCCAGCAGGGCGCGGAGCCAGACTCGCCCTCCCTTGACCCGGTCCCGCAGGAGCTGGCCGCCACCATCGATGCCCGTTTCACCACCACGGGCGTCTCGCTGGCCGGCTAGCTGGCCGCTGGCCGGCTAGCTGGCCGCTGCCCGGCGGGCGCGGTAGGCGGCGACGTGCAGCCGGTTGCCGCAGGTGCGGCTGTCGCAATACCGGCGCGAGGAGTTGCGGGACAGATCGAGGAAGACATCCCGGCAGGCAGGTGCCGCGCAGCTGCGCAGCCGGTCGCTCTGGCCGGCTACGACGAGCCCGGCCAGGCCCATGGCAATATGCGCCGCGATCCGGTCGGCCATCGGGGCGGCGGGCCGCGATGCGTGAATGTGCGGCCCGCGGCCGTCGTGCGCCACGATCTGCGGGATCGCCCCGGTCTCGGCGAGCAGCGCGTTGAGCAGCCGGATGGCCGCGGCCTGGTCGCCTTCCTCGCAGGCGACGGTGATGGCGTCCAGCCTGGCGCGGTGCTGGCGCAGCCGCGGGACATCCGGCAGCGCGGCAGCGCGCCCGTGGAACGCGTAGCGGCGGCCGAATGACTCCACGTCCGGCAGCGTCAGCTCATCGGCGGCACCTGACCGGCCGGTGTTGACCAGCTCGACGCAGGCCGTCAGGGCCTCCAGCTGGTCAGCATCAAAAGCGCTTTGACTCCTGTCTGGGCGCTCTCGTAGGGTTGACGGCATGTCAGTACCGTACGGCAGGACGGTCATTACAGGCAACGAGGCCAGGACGGCCGCCGGTGACCTGCGCCCGCCTGCTGGCGGTGACCCGCGCCTTCCGGGCGGCGACCGGCACCCGGTGGCCGGCCGCGGGCGGCGTTTTCCTGGTGGCGGCGGGCGGCAGCCCATCCTGCTGGCCGGCCTCGGGGCGGCCTGCATCTCGGCCTCCGCCGTGCTGGTCAAGCTGGCCGGCACGGGCAGCGCCACCGTGGTGTTCTACCGCTGCTTTCTCGCGCTGCCGGTGCTTGTCGCGCTGGCCGTGCTTGAACAGCGGCGGCGCGGTCCCCGGCCGCTGGCTCCGCACCTCGGGGCGCTGCTGGCCGGCGGGTTCCTGGCTGTCGACCTCTTGCTGTGGAACCACGTCATCGCCGACGTCGGAGCCGGCGTCGCCACGGTGCTCGGCAACCTGCAGGTGCTGTTCGTCGCCCTGGCCGCCTGGCTGCTGTTCCGGGAGCGCCCGCACCGCGGTTTCTGGTTAGCGCTCCCGGTCGTGCTGGCGGGCGTGGTCCTGGTGTCCGGCCTGGCCGACGGCGCCGCTACCGGCAGCGATCCCGCCGCCGGGATCGGGTACGGGATCGGGACGTCGCTTGCCTACGCCGGCTTCCTCATCGCGTTGCGCCGGACATCGTCCGGCACTGCCCATGTGGCCGGCCCGCTCGCCGAGGCCACCGCAGGCGCCGCGGCCTGCTCGCTGCTGTTCGGCGCGGTCTTCGGCGGCCTGCAGCTGCAGATTCCGTGGCCGTCGTTCGGCTGGCTGCTGCTGCTGTCGCTGACCAGCCAGACGATCGGCTGGCTGCTGATCACGTCGTCGCTGCCGAGGCTGCCGGCCGCCGTGTCCTCGCTGCTGCTCCTGCTGCAGCCGGCGGCCGCGATGCTGCTGGCCGCCGCCGTGCTCGGCGAGCGGCCGACCGCGCTGCAGCTAGCCGGCGCGGCGGGCGTCTGCTGCGGCGTGCTCGGCGCGAGCCTGGCCGCGACGGCCAGTTCGGGTACCCAGGGCAGCATGGGTGAGCGGGGGCTGCCGGGCGGAAGCCAGCCGGGCGGTTGGCGGCCGGGCTGGCCGGGGAAGCGGGGCGCGGCAGGCGGCGCGGGGCGGCGGACTCGATAGATGTCTAATCGTTTGACATCTTAGGATTGACTGCCTAACGTCGTCGGCGTGACGAGAGGAGAGCGGTCATGAGCGAGCTGCCGATGCCGGGCCGGGTGGCGCTGGTCGCCGGCGCCAGCAAGGGGATCGGCGCGGCCGCCGCCGAGGCCTTCGCGGCGGCCGGCGCCGCTGTCGTCCTCGGCGCCCGCGACATCGCCGCGCTGGAGTCCGTCGCGAAGCGGATCGAGGCAGGCGGCGGGCGGGCGACCGCGGTGCGGACCGATGTCGCGGACGCGGACTCGATGCGCGGGCTGGTCGATGCCGCCGTCGCAACGTACGGGCGGCTGGACGCGGCGTTCAACAACGCCACCGACGGGCCGCGGCCGGCGCCGCTCGCCGACATCGACGCCGGCGAGTTCGACCGGGGCATCGCCACCAACATCCGCGGCACGTTCCTCGGGATGAAGTTCCAGATCCCGGCCATGCTGGCGAGCGGCGGCGGCGCGATCGTGAACATGGCCTCGATCGCCGGCCTGAACGGCACAGCGAACCTGGCCGCCTACGTGGCCGGCAAGGCCGGGATCATCGGCCTGACCAAAGTCGCCGCGCTGGACTACGCCGACCAGGGCATCCGGGTGAACGTCGTGGCTCCGGGGCCGATACTGACGCACCACCTGGCGGCCGCCGGCCCGGAGGCGAAGCGGCAGGCCGGGCTGTCCACGCCGATGCGGCGGGTCGGCCAGGCGGCCGAGGTGGCCGGTGCCGTGCTGTGGCTCTGCTCGGAGCAGTCGTCGTTCATCACCGGCACGGTGCTCCCGGTCGACGGCGGCCAGTCCGCCGGGAACAAGCCGCCGCAGATGTACCGGCCGGGCCAGCCGATGGCCGGGCCGTCGTCAGCCGGGACGGGCTGACGCCGGGCACGCCGGTCCGGCCGCGCCGCTGCCTTTCCCCCGGCGGCAGACATGACCCGCGCATTCCGCCGCTGGCAATGGCCGCCGGGATCTGCACATAGATATTTTTACGTCGACTTTCCTTGATAAAACTCAGAGATGCAATGCGGCCGGCCCGGCAGTATGATCGTCTCGGCAATCCTCGTGATGACCGAGAGGAAATTACCGGCTGGCATGCATCTGACTCGTCGGGTGGCGCTACTTTATGGCACTATTGCCGGGATTCTAGCAGCAGTAGGTGCCGTGATATTATTCGCCGGAGCTGTTTTCGCAATCCCGAAAAAGGGGTCGCAGGCACTAGTCATCGATTCGTCGTCAATTAACATCACCGCCGATTTTGTCGTCTTCGTCATCGCCGGCCTGATCATTGTCTGTGGCTTGCTTGCGGCCGGGTCCTACTGGCGGGCAAAGACCGCAGCCGCGCATATAGCCGAGGATAATGCGCGGCGCCAGCGAGAAGAGGTCGCGAAGACCCTGAAGCGGCTGCGCGAGCGCATGAGCCTGCCCAGCCTGGTTGAGCTGAACCGGCTGATGCTCAGCGAGTACCACACGATAGCCACCGATCAAGCGCAAAGGTCATTCAGGTCCAGCCAGCGCGCGATGCTCGGCGGCTTCACCTGGCTGATCGCCTGCTTCACGGCCGTCATCTTCGCTGGCTCCCTGGACGACAGGATCATAGCCGCGACGATGGCGCCGGTGGGCAGCGCCCTGGCGGCCTTTCTCGGCCGGACCTACATATTCGTCTACGAGCGAGCGCTCGCCCAGCTGAGCCAGTATTACAGCCAGCCGCTGCTGAACAGTTATTACCTCGCCGCGGAGCGGATGACCAGCGAAATGTCGGCGGAGGCGAGGGACCGGCTGATCGGAAGCGTGGTCGAGCAGTTGCTCGCCGCGGCACGGAACCTGAGCGACGGTGCCGCGCATTCCAGCGCCGCGCGCCGAAGATCTCGCGTCCGGGTACCCGGCATGCGACGGGTTCCGGCCGGTGACGACGACAGCAAGGACCATCCGGTAATCGCGGCTCCCGCTGGCCTGGATCTTTCATGGGGGTGGCAGGGCCGGTTCCTTGGTTGCGATCTCTAGTTTTTGATCATGGATTCCTGTTCGCGGCAGAGTCGTGACCCGGCCGTCGCGCCGGGTGCTCCGGGTTCCACGTTCCGGCCGGTCTCTTTCCTGGGTTGTCGGGTCGCCGGTGTCCGGGGTCAGGGGGGGACGGGCAGGGCCCTGACCGCGTGCCAGGCGTTGATCAGGTCTGTAGTCCAGGGCCAGGCGGCGCGCAGGTGCAGCCAGCGTTTCCGCTGGCCCCGGGTCAGGCGGGCGGGTATGTGCAGCAGCCGGAACCGCAGCAGTTTCGGGGCCGCCTCGCGCAGTTCGCCTGCGGGCAGGGCCAGGTGGCGGAAGCAGGCGAGCAGATTCGCGGCCAGCGTGACGATCTGGGTCCAGGCCACGTTGATCGCCCAGTGGCGGGACGGCCACCGGTTCAGGCCGAGGGCCTTGGCCTGCTTGACGTCGTTCTCCACGTGCACATGGGAGCGGTGGCGGGCGTCCAGCCATGCGATCTGCCCGGCCTGGGTGTTAGTGGCGATCAGCTGGTAGCGGCGGCCGAGCTTCTTCTCCCGCTCGGTGGCCCGCTTGCGGTAGCGCGGATGCAGCGGCTCGTCCCGCAGGATGATCCGGAGGCCCGGGATCTTCGTGGTCCATTCCTGCAGGTCCAGCAGGCCGGTGATATCGGCGGCGAACGTGTCGTCCAGCACGTCCCCGTCCTGGCCGATTGCAGGCTGGCGGGCACGTGCGGGGACCCGCTCGATCGCCGCGATCTCCCGCTCCGTGCACGACCAGCCGATGGAGAACTCCCAGCGCCGGCCCTTCTTGCCGCCGCCTGCGGCGATGTGCTCAAGCAGTTCATGGGAGAACCCGGCCCCGTCCAGGCGGACCAGCAGCCTCCGCCGGAACGCCCCCGGCAGCCGGGAGACCGCCGTGTCCAGGGCGGCGATGTTGTCCTCCGCATCGTTGGAGGTCGCGTTCCCGGGCCGCGGGTCGATCACCAGGACATCGTCGGTGTTGTCACAAGTTGCCAGGTTCGGGCAGAAACCGACACCGCCCTTATAAGTGGCCACCGCGTTGTCTTTCCCGGACGCGGCGAACACGATCGTGGCGTCCAGATCCACCACCGTCACGCCGGTCAGCTCACGGCCAGCGACCTTCAGCCACGGGAACCCCTCCGGCCGGGCCGCCAGCAGCGCCCACCAGCGCCGGCGGAACCCGGTCACGGCGGCGTTGAGCCGGGACAGCTGCAGTTCCCCGGCCTCGGACAGGGCCCGCCACACCGTGGGGGTGGACGGGACCGGCCCGATCAGCGGCGTCAGGTGCGCCAGCGCCTGGAAGTCCCCGATCGCCTCACCGCCCAGGATTAACACCAGGGCCAGATCGGCCAGCAGTTGGCCGCGGTCATACAGCGGGTCGAAACCCCGCCTGCGCATCGCAGCCGAGAGCCCCGCGCGGAGCCCGCTCCGCTCGGCCAGCAGCCGCAACGGCAACAACCCGGCATGGGCGACCAGCCGGTCATCATCACCGACAAGTTCCAGGCCAGCAGCCCACGAAGTACTCTGCACGGAAGAGGTGCACCCGCCTCAGCCAGATCGCGATCCTAGACAAATCGCATTCTGGCTGTTCAGGTGCACCTCGCTGCCGTTCGGGGCATTTCACGCCCGGCGTGTCGTCAATCCCGGTGAAAGACGGAGGCTGGGCCCTGACCGCGCTCCGGTGCCCGGCGGCCCCGTTATCCCGGCACAACGGGCCGGCGCTGTGCGGCGCCTCCGATCCGGCTAGCTTGGCGGATATGGCCGCAGAACACACGGAGCTTGAGGTCGGGAACCGGACGGTCCGCATTTCCCATCCGGACCGGGTGTACTTCCCGGCCCGCGGCGAGACCAAGCTGGATCTGGCCCGCTACTACCTGTCGGTCGGCGACGGCATCGTCCGCGCGCTGCGCGAGCGACCGTGCATGCTGCACCGCTTCCCGGCCGGCGTGACCGGCGAGAAAGTGCATCAGAAGCGGATCCCGCATGGTGCTCCAGCCTGGCTGGAGACGGTGCGGGTGGACTTCCCGCGGTACGGCCGGCACGCCTACGAGCTGTGCGTGACCGAGCTGGCCAGCGTCGTATGGGCGGTGCAGATGTCCACCGTGGAGTTTCATCCGTGGAACTCGCGGCGGGCCGACACCGAACGGCCGGATGAGTGGCGCATCGACCTGGACCCGATGCCGCGCTGCGGGTTCGCCGCGGTACGCAGGGTCGCCCATGTCGTGCGCGAGATACTCGGCGAGCTTGGCGCGACCGGGTGGCCGAAGACGTCCGGCGGCAACGGGCTGCACGTCTACGTACGGATCGAGCCGCAGTGGGGCTTCACCGACGTCCGCCGCGCCGCGTACGCCTTCGCCAGGGAGGTCGAGCGCCGAGCGCCAGCGGACGTGACGACCACCTGGTGGCGCAAGGACCGCGACCCGGCCAAGCTGTTCGTGGACTACAACCAGAACGCCCGCGACCACACGATCGCCAGCGCCTACTCAGTGCGCGGGGTGCCGGAAGCTACCGTGTCCACGCCGATCGGCTGGGACGAGATCGACGACGTGGAGCCGCGCGAATGCACCATCGCGACCGTGCCTGGCCGCTTCGCCAGGCTCGGTGACCTGCACAAGGGCATCGACGACACTGCCTACTCGCTGCACACCCTGCTGGACTGGGCAGACCGCGACGGGCTCGACTAGCTGACCAGCCCGAGATCGCAAGCAAGGATGGTGCTCCATGAGCCTGCCGTTTCCCGAGCCCACCGTGCCCGTTTCCTCGCGCGCCGGGGTCTTCCTCGGGTACCTCGACTACTTCCGCTCCCGGCTGGTGAGCAAGCTTCGGTCACTGCCCGGCGGCGAGCTGCGGACCAGCCGCCTGCCGTCGGGGTGGACGCCGATCGAGCTGCTCAAGCACCTTTCCTATGTCGAACTGCGGTGGCTTGAGTGGGGCTTCGATGGCCGTGAGATCGCCGATCCCTGGGCCGACAGCCTGGCCGGCCGGTGGCACGTTGCCGACGACGAAGGGCTCGACGAGCTGGTAGCAGCGCTGCAGGCGCAGGCGGCGCGCACCAGGGCCATCGTCGAGTCGCATGACCTCGCTGACGTCGGCCAGCCAGGCGAGCGGTGGGACGGGGCCGACCCGGCCACCCTCGAGCGGGTCCTGTTTCACCTGCTGCAGGAGTACGCCCGGCACATCGGCCACCTGGATATCGCTTGCGAACTCGCGAGCGGCCAGACCGGAGAATAACAGGCAGGGCCGCGCTGGCGGCACAACTGCTACGTTCACCGGACTATGGAGTCAATCTTGCCGGAGCTGGTGGCGGCCGCCACCGCCAGGGCGCGCTCAGCGAGCTTCCCGTTCTCCTGCGAACCCGCCGTCGGAGGCTTACTCGCCGTACTCGCCGCGCACCTGCCAGCCGGGGCCGCGGTACTTGAGCTCGGCACCGGCACCGGCGTGGGCACGGCCTGGATCGTCTCCGCGCTGCTGCCCAGGACCGATGTCACGGTGACCACGGTCGAGAAGGACCCATTGACCGCCGCAGTCGCGGCGCAGTGTGACTGGCCCGGCTTCGTTGACCTGCGGATCGCCGACGCGCTTGACATGCTGGCCGGGGCCGGCCCGTTCGACCTGATCTTCGCTGACGCCCAGGGCGGCAAGTGGGAAGGCCTCGATCTCACCATTGCCGCGCTCGGGCCGGGCGGCCTGCTCCTGGTCGACGACATGACACCCAGGCCGGGATGGACCGGCGAGCAGCGCATCAGGCTGGGCGAGACACGCTGGGCGCTGCTCACCAGCCCGCTGCTCATCTCGGTCGAGCTCGCCCACGGCTCCGGAGTCATCCTCAGCACCCGCCGGTCATGATTCGTCCCTGCGCCGCCGCAGGCCGGCTACGTGGCGTCTGCCTCGACGTCGACAGATTCCAGCCGGAAGCTCACATGCAGCTCGATTGCCTCAAGGAACAGCCTGGCCTCGGCGTCATTCGGGTCGTAGGCGATCTGGAAGCGGTGCGGGACGCCCAGCGAGTCTTCCCAGCTGACCATTGCTCTCATCCCGCCTTCATACCCCCTGCTGGCCAGGATGTTCAGCTGGACCTGCAGACGCGGCGGGACCCGGCCGGATGCGGGCTACTTCTTCGGGCGGTACCTGAGCCGATCCCGCGCCGTCTGGCTGCGGCCGTTGCGCTCGTTCGAGGCGGCGACCTGCCGGGCACGGTCCAGGTCCGCGACCCTGATCAGCCCGTTGGCGAGCAGGAACTCAGCAAGATCGCGCTGATGCCGCTGCTCATTCCAGATGCGGCGCTGAAGCTCCTTCTTGTAGTCGGAGACCGTGCCCTCGCCGTTCAGGTCCAGCGCTATCGCCACCTCGACCATCGGCACCTCCTGCGGGGCGACAGCGCCGAGGATGAACTGCTGGTAGTAGTAGGCCATCGCCAGGCAGGCCTTATCGCTGCGGTCAAAATAGGCGCGGACCTTGGCGGCCGCGTCGGGCAGCGGCGGCTTCCCTTCGCCCGGCGCCGCCGGGCTGTAGACCAGCTGTCGCTCCTGCTGGGTGCGCTGCTGGTCGCTGCTATGCGGGATGGTCGGGTTATCCCGGCGGTCCACCGGGACGTCGATGCTCAGCGGCAGCACCCATTTCCCGACGCTGACCAGCCACGATCCGTCATCGAGCCGGACCGGAAGGGTCTCGTACGCCGCCGGGGCCATCGGCAGGACATGCCGGGCAGTCGCCTGAACGGCGCGGTAATCCGCGGCAGACTCGGCAGCGAACGGGGCGAGGTACACCTTGTGCGTGGTATCCCGGCTGAACAGCTCCCACCGGTAGTGCACATACCGGAAGCCGGCGCAGCGGGGAGAGCGGTGCAGCGTCGGGTCCTTGCCTGCGCTGAGCAACGTCCGGTCCAGCCAGGTGATCTCACCGGGCGGGCAGTTCAGCCACTCACGTTGCCGGGCTGACCAGATAACCAGCTGGCCTTTCGCCACTCACCCATCGCCCCCGAGACCGGCGCGTCGTCGGACAGTCCAGCGGAACCTCGTGCCTGCCGGAGCTGCGTTGCCTGCGAGGATAATATTCGCCCGCAGATGGCGAGTCCGGCCAGCCGGGCGGTCAGCCGATCTCGACCCGTGACGCCATCGCGTCCGGCCGCGATCCCCACCGGATCGAGTCGCCGTCCCTGAGCGCGCGCTCATCAGCCAGGAACGTGCCGTTGAGCGTGACCCCGTTCCGGCCAAGGCTGGTGATCCACCACCGGCCGTCGCTGAAGGTGAACCTGGCGTGTACCCGGGACACGGTTGGCTCCTCGGGCAGGCGCAGTTCGGCCGCCAGGCTCCGTCCGGCGCGGGCGCCCGAGCAGCGGGTCTCGGCAACGGAGCCGTCTGTCACCAGCCGCAGCAGCGGCACCGGAACCTGCTCCGTGACGGTCAGCGGGCCCATTCCGGCGGTCCGGATCGCATCCTGCTCCAGCTGAGTGCTCCCGTCATGGGCGTGGGCGAAGACCTCGCCGGGCTGATACGCCGGATCGGTGATGCCCACCGCGGCCGGACCGGGCGCAGCGGCGGCGTATCCGGGCGCGGCATCGGCGGGGGCGGCGTATCCGGGCGCAGGGACGGCGTATCCGGGCGCGGCATCGGCGGGGGCGGCGTATCCGGGGCCGGGCGCCGGGTAGGCGAACGCGGGCACCGGGTAGCCGGCCAGCGCGGGATCTAGCTGCCTGCCCTGCCTGAGCTGGTAACGGCCGGCCGGCACGGCGGGATCGCCGACGACGAACGCCTGCACCGGGCCGGCGCTGGACAGCCGGGCTGCTCGCGCCGCCACCTCCGCCTGGTACGCCTCGGTAGCGCTCGAGTTGATCAGCGCCGGGTCGATCAGCTCGGTCAGCGCGGCGAAATCGGCCGGGTTCATCCGCAGCTCGACGACATTCGGCGCGAGCAGCGAGCCGGCCGGGGTGACGATGAATGCCTCCGCGAGGTGGCGCAGGCCCAGCCCGAACACGTCCCGTCCGTCCCGCCAGGGCCGTGCTGCCATCCGCCGCACCCACGGGTGATCCCGCGTTATGCCCAGGCCGCGCAGGGCCACGACGCACAGCGTGACGAATGCCGCGAGCAGCAGTAGCAGCGCGGTGCCGGCGACCAGCGAGCCAGTATCGGCCAGCAGGAACGCCCACAAGCCGGCCAGCCCGGCCGCGACCGCCCAGCGCCGCCGGCTTCGCGATGGCAGCGGAACGCGGGACTGGCGGCGCGGTACGTCGCTGCGGTCGGCCATCGCGGCACCTTCCTGCTGGCTTGGGCCTGGCTCCGCACGGGAGCCCGGCTGGCCTGACGAGGATGCGTCGCGCCCGGCGGGATGGTCAACGAATCCGGCGATGTTTCCAGATACCTGGAAAGCGGCACGGGCACCGGGGTTCCCGTTAAAAATGATCTTCGAGGTACCTAGCGGCCTGGTAGCGCCGCAAGCGGCGCGCAGAGCCGGCGGTCCGGGCGCGGCCCGCCTACCGTGCGGAACCGGCCCGCCTACCGTGCGGGACACGGCGAGTGGCGGGAGGGGCGGAGCTTGCGGGCTCCGTCCCTTCCGCCACTCGTTCCCCCCGGGTCTGCGGGGACCTGGGCCGTGCTTGCCGGCGTTCTGGCTGCCGGGATGCCGTCGGCAGCCTTTCTGGCGACCTTCAGCTATCCTCCAGACGCGCTACTGTGAGATCTTTCGCACGAGTAGACGCCGCCGGGAGGATTGTCCCTTGCCTCCAGAATCAGGTTACTGAGCACCTGTCGCATGGCTGTCGCATGACCCAGAAGACATCAGATGTCCCTGAACGAACGACATGCACGTGGCCAGCGGGCTGCCGGGCTGCACCTCCGGCAGCTCCTGCTCCGCCCTGGGCCGTACCGGGGCGAATGGGAGCAGTATGCCAGGGATGTCCGGCCCGACGAGATCCGGCAGGACGCCGTCTGCAAGGTGATCGCTGAGCACCTGTACGACACCGGTGCGCATGACGATACCGACACCGGGCTCGCCCGGGCGCTCAAGGACCGGGTCAGCAGGGCATTCGGCGGCCGCGGCCTCAGCCTGCAGACGCTGCGCTGGTTCGACCGGGCGTTCCGGCTGTCTCCGCATGACGTTCAGCGCCTGCACGAGCTGTACCGGGGCGATCTGCGGCCGACCGTGATCGTCGGCTCGCTGCCGCCACCGGGCGGAGCGATGGCATCCGGCCATGAGACCACCCTGCTGTTCGAGCATCACTTCATCGGCCGGAACGGCGGCCCGCCCGCCATCACACCCAGCAGAACGTCCGGGCGCTGGTCGACGGCATGGCCAGCTACCAGTACCGGATCGACACCCCGGAGGCCGACATCAGGGTCGTCCGCGGCGGCAAGCTCGGCACGCCGTACCAGCTCAACGAGCAGCTGTGGGCGGTGGACATCACCTTTCACCACCCGCTGCGGTACGGCGAAGAGGCCTACCTGGACTTCTGGACGATCTTTCGCTACGCGCAGCCGCCCCCGGCCGAGTTCCGGCGCGGGGCGCACCGGCGGGTGGAGCACCTCGACATGCGGCTGGAATTCCATCCCGACCGGCTGCCGAGGCGGCTGTGGTGGGCCGAGTGGGCAGACTACCGGGCGCCTGCCGAGGCAATCATCGAGCGCGAGGAGATCGCCCTGGACGAGGAACTGTCCGCACACCGGTACCTGGAGGCGATCGAGCACACCGTCGTCGGCTATTACTGGGAGTGGTAGCGGCCGGTTACCGCCGACGGCAGTACCGGAGGTGCGGGCGGGCTGCCTGGCATGACAGCATTTGCTTTGTTTAGCACAAGCAAGCACATTGGTCTGGCAGGCGGCCGGGACGAGGCCGCCGCCGGCCGGCACATAGTCGCCAACCAGTGGAGCAACGCATGAGTGCCCCGGCCACGACCTCCGCGAGCCCGGCGGGACAGGCCGGCTTCAGCCACCGGCAGATCCTGGTGATCATGTCCGGCCTGATGCTGGGGATGTTCCTCGCCGCGCTCGACCAGACGATCGTGGCGACGGCGCTGCCGACCATCGTCGGCGACTTCCACCGCAGCGACCTGCTGTCGTGGGTCATCACCGCATACTTGCTGGCCAGCACGGCATCGACGCCGCTGTGGGGCAAGGCGGGCGACCTGTACGGCCGCAAGCGCGTGTTCCAGCTCGCGATCGTGGTGTTCCTGCTGGCCAGCGCGCTCTGCGGGGCGTCGAGGAACATGTACGAGCTGATCGTCTTCCGCGGGCTGCAGGGCATCGGCGGCGGCGGCCTGATCTCGCTGGTGTTCGCGATCATCGGCGACGTGATCCCGCCCCGGGAGCGCGGCCGGTACCAGGGTTACTTCGGCGCGGTCTTCGGCGTCGCGAGCGTCGTCGGGCCGCTGGCCGGCGGGTTCTTCGTCGACAACCTCAGCTGGCGCTACATCTTCTACATCAACATCCCGATCGGGCTGGCTGCCCTGGTCGTCACCAACCGGGTACTGCGGCTGCCCAAGCGCACGCGGCGCGTGCTGATCGACTGGTGGGGCGCGCTCCTGCTGGTGGCCGGCGTGTCCTGCATCCTGCTCGCAACCCAGTCCGGCGGCACCGATTTCCGGTGGGGATCGTGGCAGATCGTCGGGCTGTTCGCGCTCGGCGGCGTGGTGCTGGCCGGCTTCGTGCTCAGGGAGATGATGGCGGCGGAGCCGATCCTGCCGCTCGAGCTGTTCCGGATGCAGATCTTCACCGTGTCCAACATCATCTCCTTCGTCAGCGGCATCGCGATGTTCGGCGCGCTGGCCTTCCTGCCGCAGTACCTCCAGCTCGTGCACGGGGTGTCCGCGACCGAATCTGGCCTGCTGTTGCTACCCCTGCTGATCGGCCTGCTGGTGATGAGCATCAGCTCAGGCCGGTACATCTCCCGAACCGGGAGATACCGCTGGTTCCCGCTGGCCGGCACGATCCTGGTCACCGTCGGCCTGATCCTGCTCTCGCACCTCGGCGCGCATACGTCGCTGGCCGTGGTCGGCCTCTACATCCTGGTATTCGGCGCCGGGCTCGGCCTGTTCATGCAGGTGCTGACCCTCATCGTGCAGAACGCGGTGCCGATGCGGCAGATGGGCGTCGCGACATCGTCGGTCACCTTCTTCCGCTCGATGGGCGGTGCGATCGGAGCATCCGCCCTCGGCGCGGTGCTGACGGCGCAGATCGGCTCCCAGCTCGAGCGTCACCTGCCGCCTGCGGCGCTGGCCGGCGGCGGCAACAAGGTAGCCCAGTTCGTGCAGAGCCCGGACCAGCTTGACGCGCTGAAGCAGACCCATCCCGCCCTGCACGAGATCATCATCCAGGCATACTCACATGCGATCGACCGGCTGTTCCTGGTCGCCGTGCCGGTGTCGATCCTCAGCGTTATCGCCGCCCTGTTCATCAGGCAGGTGAAGCTGCGGGTCAGCAACGCCCCGCCGCCGCCACCGCCACCGGGCGGTAGCGCGTCGTCCGACGCCGGGACGGGCACCGTCCCGGCTGCCCCGGAGGGACCCACTAGATGCCCGGCGTGACCATCTCGGCCGGCTACGGGGCCGGCGGAAGCATCATCGCCCCCGAGGTCGCCAGGCGGCTCGGGCTGCCGCTGCTCGACCGGGCGATCAGCTCGCACGTCGCCGCGCAGCTGCACGTGTCCGTCCAGGAGGCCGAGGGCGCCGAGGTCCGCCGCCCGCTGCGCGACCGGTTCCTCGCGGTGCTCGCGCCGCTGGCCGGCGGCGTGCTCTGCGCGGGCACCGACGCAGCGCCGCCGGAGGCGCTGCCGCTGCACCCGGCGGACGACGCGCCGCTGTTCCGCGAGCAGGCCGAGGCGATCATGACGGCGGCGCTGGAGGACGGCGCGGTGATCCTCGGCCGGGCCGGCGGCGCCGCGTTCCACGAACGGCCTGACGTGCTGTGCGTGCGCCTGTTCGGGCCCGCTGATGCCCGGATCGCGCAGGCGGCCAGGATCGAGAACGTCGACCCGGTGACCGCCCGGCAGCGGCTGCCCGAGGTCGACCGGGCCCGTGCGCAGTATGTCCGGCGGCTCTATGCCGCGGACATCGACGATCCGAGCCTGTACTGCCTGCAGATTGACAGCACGGCGCTGCCGCTCGACGCCTGCGCCGAGATCATCGCGACCGCTTACACGGCACATATCCACTGCTGATTCCTGGCCAGGACGACTAGCAGCGGGACCTTCGCCGTGATTAATCATTCCGTCACGAGCAAGAATAGTTTCAGCGTGCTGGCGCGGCCAGCGAAACCAATGGGGCAGCCCGGCCGTTGGACCGGGTCAGCAACCTTCCTGGCGAACGCACCGATCAATGGAGACGGCATGACCCGCGTGGGCCTGGCCCTGGGCACAGTGATCGGCACGGCGGCACTGGCGGCCTGTGCCCCCGCCGGGCCGGCCGCCAGGCCCGACAGCCCGGTGTCCCGGCCTGCCGCAGCGACCGGCAACGGGCAGCCCACGTCCGCGGGCCCGACCGGGCCGCCGGCCAGGACCGCCAGGCCACGGGCCGTCCTGCGGCACGTCCGGATGCCGGACGGGAACATGGTGACGCTGGCCACGTTCCGCGGCCCGGTCCGCTATGTCCTGCACAGCGGCAGCCAGGACCCCGGCAGCGCCGCACTCGCCATGGTGCACGCCGGGCCGCGCGTCGGGCACCGGGAGCGCCGCCGATTGCTCGCTGCCTTTAACGGCGGGTTCAAGCTGTCGGCCGGCGTGGGCGGGTACGAGCAGGAAGGCCATGTCATCAGCCGGCTGCGGCGCGGGCTGGCCAGCCTGGTGATCGATAAGTCGGGACAGGCCAGCATCGGAATCTGGCGCAACGGCGTGCCCCGGCCCGGCGAGGCCGTGTCGAGCGTCCGGCAGAACCTGACGCTGCTCGTCGCGCACGGGCGGGTCAGGCCGGCCGCCCGGCACTGGGCCCGGTGGGGAGCGACCATCACCGGCGGCGAGTTCGTTGCCCGCAGTGCCATCGGCGAGGACTCTGCTGGCAATCTCAGCTACGCCGGTAGCATGTCGGCGTCTCCGGCCGATCTGGCCGGCGCGCTGGTCCGCGCCGGGGCGCGGGTGGCGATGGAACTCGACATCAACCCCGAGTGGGTGCAGCTTGACATTGCGAGGAAGGCGGGCGGGCGCCTGCGGGCTGCCATCGGCGGGCAGGTCCGCCCGGCTAACCAGTACCTCACCGGATGGAGACGTGACTTTATCGCCGTGGTTGCCGCGCGCTAGGACGGCCAGCCAGGACGGCGGGCGCAGAGCGCTGGCCGGGCGGGATCCGGGCCGGACGGTGACGGCCCGGCGGCGGCCGGCCGCGGGCGGCATTGGGCTGGGATTGCTGGCCGCCGCCGCCGCATTGCTCGCTGGCTGCGCAGCGGGAAGCGCCGCGCCGCACGCGGCGGCGCGGGACTCCGGCACCAGTGCCGGGCCGGCCTCGGCTTCGGCTACCCCGGCCAGCGTGCCGACGCCAGCCAGCACGACGCCGCCGGCCCCGCGCCGCCGGCCTTCACCCAGCGCGATCCCGGTCGCGCCGCGGGCCGGGCGGCGCCCGCAGACCAGGGCATCGCCATCCGCGCATACCGCCAGGTTCCACGCCGCGATGACCGACCTGTGGACTGCCGTCAAGACCGGGAAGGCGCGGTTCGGACGGCCGGCGTTCTTCCCGCTGGCCGCCTACAAGCAGGTGAAGGCCATCCCGTTTCCTGCGGCCGACTGGCGGGGCCGGCTGTACGGAGACTTCCGGCTCGATGTCGCCGCAGCGCATCACCTGCCCGGGCTGGCGAGGAAGGCCAGGCTGGCGCGGGTCATCGTCCCCGCGGCGCAGGCCGCCTGGATCGTGCCTGGCGTCTGCGCCAACTCGATCGGCTACTGGCATGTCGCCGGCGCCCGGGTGGTGTACCGCGTGCGCGGGCAGACCCGGTCGTTCGGGATCGCATCGCTAATCTCCTGGCGCGGCGTGTGGTATGTGGTCCACCTCGGCGCGGTGCTGCGGAACGCGGCGGCCGGCGTGGTCGACCAGCCAGCCACCGGTCCAGGAGTCCCCGGGCCGCCCGGCGGTTGCTGACCGCGGCGCGGCCAGGGTGACCTGGTGGATGCCATTCGGCTGGCGGTGCCCCATTCCCTGCCGCACCTGGTCGAATGCGCCGCCATGCGCTACATGCTCATGGCGGTCCCGGCGTGCTGGCGTCCAGGCCGGGGCCGAGGCTCGCGGCATGGTCTCCGGTCATCGGAGTGCTCCTGACGATGGGGCGCCGATCAGCGCGCCGAGGCTGGCCAGCGCCCCGGTGCGGGCCCGGTAGTAGACCCAGACACCGCGCTTGTCGCGGTCCAGCAGGGCGGCCTCGTGCAGCACCTTCAGGTGATGGCTGATGGTCGGCTGGGAAAGGTCGAACGCGCCGGCCAGGTCGCAGACGCATGCCTCGCCGCCCGGGTGCGAGGCCACCAGGGACATCAGCCGCAGCCGGACCGGGTCGGCGAGGGCCTTGAGCAGCGGCGCGACCTGCTCGGCCTGCGCGCGGGACAGCGGTTCGCTGGACAGCGGCGGGCAGCACGCCGCCGGATCCGCCGGGCTCAGTACCATCAGGGACTTCGACATACTTCTATATTGACAGAGCCCGATGTCCCATGGCAAGCTCGGTGACGAGCCATATATAGACAACTGTCAAAGTCTTACCTACAGGAGGTTTCCATGTCCCGCGTGCAACTCGCACTCAACGTCAATGACATCGACGAGGCCGTCGTCTTCTACTCCAGGCTGTTCGGCGCCGAGCCGGTCAAGCGGCGGCCCGGGTACGCCAACTTCGCTATCACCGAGCCACCGCTGAAACTCGTCCTGCTAGAGAATCCCGGCCACGGCGGCAGCCTCAACCACCTCGGCATCGAGGTCGGCGACACCGGCACCGTGGACGCCGAGCAGGCCCGGCTCGCCGCAGCGGGGCTCGCCTCCGTCGATAAGCGCGCGACCACCTGCTGTTACGCCCGGCAGGACAAGTTCTGGGTCCAGGGCGCACCGGACGGCGAGGCCTGGGAGATCTACACCGTCCTGGCCGACAGCCAGACCTTCTACGACCATGACCAGGCCGGCCCCGAAAGCCGCGACGCCGACGGCAGCTCAGCGCAATCATCTGCTTCGGCTGCGGCCTGCTGCTAGGCGGCAGCCGCAAGAGCGCAGTTAGCGGCCTGGGCCGGACAGCAGCGCGGCCATCCGCTCCAGGGCGGCGGGCACGAGCCAGTAGTAGACCCAGGTACCGCGGCGCTCGCCGTCGATGATCCCGGCTTCGCGCAGGACCTTCAGGTGATGGCTGATCGTCGGCTGGGTCAGGTCGAACGCCGTGGTCAGCTCGCAGACGCACGCCTCGCCGCCCTGGTGCGCCCCGATCAGCGAGACCAGCCGGAGCCGGACCGGGTCCGCCAGGGCCCTGAACACCTGCGCCAGCCCGGCGGCAGCGGTCTCGCCGATCGGCTCCCGGACCAGCGGCGTGGCGCAGGCATCGACCACGACCTGCGACTCGGCCGCGGGGGTCAGCTCCAGCGTGGTCCGGCGCGCCTGCATCGACATGCCTCTATCTTGACGGTGTTCTATCCAGCCTGGCAAGCTGGCCCCGTTGCATAGATGCTTGTCGATAGAGAGCCGATCGATGACAGATGAGGAAACGTGCGGCAGGCGCGAAGCCCGGCCGGCTGCCCGGCGAGCGTGGCATGGACGGGCCGCGGCGGTGAGTGACGTGGCGCTGTGGCGGCGGCTGCTCGCGGAGCTGCTGGGCAGCGCGTTCCTGGCCGCGGTGGTGATCGGCTCCGGCATCGCCGCCCAGACCCTGTCCCCGGGCAATGCGGGGCTGGAGCTGCTGGAGAACGCGGCCGCGACCGCGGCCGGGCTGTACACGATCATCTTGATGTTCGGGCCGGTCTCCGGCGGTCACTTCAACCCCGTGGTGTCGTTCGCCGATGCCGCGTTCGGCGGGCTGCGCTGGCGGGACGCGGCCGCGTACCTCCCGGCCCAGGTAATCGGGTGCATCGGCGGCGCCGCGGTGGCGAACCTGATGTTCTCCCTGCCGGCGGTCAGCATCTCCGCCAGGCACCGGGCCTCGCCGGCGCATTTCCTGTCCGAGATCGTCGCCACCCTCGGCCTCATCCTGGTGATCTTCGCGCTGGCCCGGTCAGACCGCAGCCGCGCTACCCCGGCCGCCGTGGGGGCCTATATCGGGGCGGCATATTTCTTCACGTCCTCGGCCAGCTTCGCCAACCCGGCGATCACCATCGGCCGGATGTTCTCGGCCACCTTCGCCGGCATCGCCCCGTCGTCGGCGCCGGGCTTCATCGCCGCCCAGATCCTCGGCGGTGCCCTGGCCATCGTGGTCATCGCGGCGCTGTATCCCGGCGTCACCCCGGCCGAGGCCGCCGGCATCATGGTCCCCCACCACGCCAGCAACGCCGGGCCGCCGCCCGATCGCGCAGCCGGCGATGGCACATCGCCGCCTGCGGGCCGATCACCCGGCCACCGCCAGCCGCACCGAAACAAGACAGCCTGAAACGGGAGATCCCATGCACCTGGCCATGATCGGCGGCAGCGACGCCGGGATCAGCGCCGCGCTCCGCGCCCGCGAGCTTGACCCCGGTACGGAGGTCAGCGTGGTCGTCGCGGACGCCTACCCGAACTTCTCGATCTGCGGCATCCCCTACTACCTCTCCGGCGAGGTAACCCACTGGCGCAACCTCGCCCACCGGACCGTCGCCGACCTGGAAGCCACCGGGATGAACCTCCGGCTGGACACCACCGCCCGCCGGATCGACGTGGCCGCCCGCAAGCTCGTCGTCACCACCCCCGGCGGCACCGAGGAACTGCTCGGCTATGACAAGCTGATCGTCGGCAGCGGCGCCGTCCCGGTCCGCCCCCCGATCGGCGGCCTTACCGGCACCGGCGCTCTCGGCGCCGATGACGGGGTGCACCTGCTGCACTCGATGGGCGACACCTTCGCGGTCATGCGCACCCTCGAGCAAGCCGGCCCGGCCACCGCTGTCATCGTCGGCGCGGGCTACATCGGCCTGGAGATGGCCGACGCGCTCACCACGCGCGGGCTGTCGGTCATCCAGATGGAACAGCTGCCCGAGGTGCTGCCCACCGTCGACCCCGCCCTCGGCCTGCTCGCCCGCGCCCAGCTCGCCGGCCACGGCGTCGAGGTCCTGACCGGCACCACGGTGGAGCAGGTCACCCGGGCCAGTGCTGGCGAGAACGGGCGGCTGCGAGTCGAGGCCACCACATCCGACGGCGAGCCCGTGACGCGCCTGGCCGACATGGTCCTGGTCGTCGTCGGCGTCCGCCCCGACACCACCCTGGCCGCCACGGCCGGGGCGACGCTCGGCGTGAAGAATGCGATCGCCGTGGACCGCGGCATGCGAACCGATCTTCCCGACGTGTTCGCCGCGGGGGACTGCGTCATCACCCACCACCGGCTGCTCGGCGAGACCTACCTGCCACTCGGCACCACCGCGCACAAGCAGGGCAGGGTCGCGGGCGAGAACGCGCTCGGCGGCCGCCGGGAGTTCGCCGGCAGCCTCGGCACCCAGGTCGTGAAGATCTTCGACCAGGCCGCCGCCCGCACCGGGCTCCGCGACCACGAGGCGGCAACGGCCGGGTACGACCCGGTCACGGTCGAATCCGGAGCCGACGACCACAAGGCGTACTATCCCGGCAGCCACCAAATCACGATGCGCTTCACCGGTGACCGCGGCACCGGCCGGCTCCTCGGCGTCCAGCTGTTCGGGCACCGGCATGCCGAGATCGCCAAGCGGATCGACATCGCCGCCACCGCGATCTTCCACAGCATGACCGTCGACGCCGTCAGCGACCTCGACTTGTCCTACACGCCCCCCCTCGGCAGCCCCTGGGAAGCCGTCCAGATGGGCGCGCAGGCCTGGCTCCGTGACAGCAGGCGACACTAACCCGCCCTCAGCCAAGGGAAAGCCGATGCCAGGCAGGCCTCTCGGCTGTCCGCACATCATCGGCCCGGGCGGCCCGCTGGTTCGGCGGCCTGGGCTTCCGCCGTCTCAGCCCAGCGGCTGAAGGCCGCGTCCAGCGAGTCGATCAGGCGGGCGAACGTCACGTCGACCGACTGCGGCCGCCCGAAGCCGCCGGCCGCCTCCAGGGAGACGAACCCGTGCAGCGCCACGCGCAGGCAGCGGATCGCATGGATGACGTCATCGCCGGTGATGCGGTAGCCGCTCAGGACCGCGCGCAGCACGGCCAGGGCGGCGTCGCTCACCGCCAGGTGCTCGGCGTCATCCGGCGCAGGCGCCCGGATGCTGGCCGCGCACAGCGCCGGGTGCAGGGCGGCGTAGGACCGGTAGGCGGCGCCGACTGCATGCAGCGCCTCCCGCCCGGACCGGCCGCATGCGGACGCGGTCATGGCCGCCGTCAGGTCCCGGACGCCGGCCATGGCCAGGTCGCGCCGGAGCCCGTCGATGCCGTCGATGTGCTTGTACAGCCCGGGCAGTGACACGCCGAGCCGCTTGGCGACGGCGGCCATGGTCAGCCGGTCAAGCCCGGTCTCGTCCGCCACCGCCGCGGCCGCGGCGATGACGCGCTCGGCGTTGAGACCTATCCGCGGCACGGCGGGAGCCTACCGGCCCGGGCCGCCAGCGCGGGCGGCGCGGCCGAGCACGATCCCGGATCCGGTCACCCAGACCAGCAGCAGGGGCAGCGAGATCCACGCGGCCAGCGCCACCGAATCGAGCAGCAGCAGGTACCCGAAGCCGGACACGACGATCGCCACGGCCAGCGCGATCCCGGTGTAAGCCAGCCAGCCGGGCAGCACCGCGGCATGCCGGGCCAGCGCAACGCCAGCCAGCGCCATGATCGCGAGCGCGAGCATCTTCACGCCGTCCAGCCTGGTGATCGCGTCGGTCAGGTTCCCGGCAGCGGCCGGGTGGCCGGCCGGCACTACGGAAGACGTCAGGTACACGCCGAGCCCGCACTGCACCAGCGAGATGGCGACCGCGAGCAGGCCGGCGGTGATCGTGACCCAGGCTGCCCTGGCCGTCCCGGCCGCCCAGGCCGCCCGGCCGTCGGCGGTCCAGGTAGCCCGGCCGTCGGCGGCGCGCAAGCCGGCCTGGCCGATGGCGATCGCGACCACGGCGAGGAAGACGGCGGCCGCCCCCTCGGTCAGCACGAACTGCGTGGTCGCCGCGGCCTGGTGCCCGGCGTCCGCGGCGAGAACCTTGGCGCCGGTAGTCCGCACCGCTGCGGACGACGAGAAGATGCTCAGGCCAGCCAGCCACGCAACCGCGTAGGCGATGCCAGCCACCGCCGGGATCGTCAGCAGGCCGCGCCGCCAGGAAAGGGCGGCCGCGGGCCGATGGCCTGCCCGGATGTCCGTTGCCATGATTAGCTCCTTGGTAAGTGATAGTTGCCAATAAGTTAATGCTCCTAACTTCGTCGGGTCAACGGAATTAGCAGCCGCCCGGCCAGCGCCCAGGTGCACGTCGTCGCGGCCGGGTTAGCTGATGAACTCGGGCAGGCCGCAGCGGATGGCGATGGCGGCGTCCCGGTAGGACACCAGCGCGCTGATCAGCGGCTGGCCGTCGACCCGGACAAGCTGGATTACCTGCAAGCCGGTCACCGCGAGGCGGCCGCTGGCATCCGGCGAGTAGGCGCCGAAGGCAGGCTGCCCGTTGCAGTAGCCCGGCACGAGCCGGATGCCGCCGGCCGGGCCGGGCCGAAGATCGCGGCCTCGACGAAGGCTGCCGCCGCGTCCCGGCCGCTGAACCACGTGCTCATCGGCGGCATGGAGAAGCAGACATCCTCGGTGACCAGCCGGACGAACCCGTCGATGTCGGCGAGCCGCCAGGCTTCCACGTACCGGTCGAGCAGCCGCCGCACCCGCGGATCGGTGACTTCCGGCTGCGGCGCGCCGGAACCTTCCCTGGCCTGCACGCGGGCCCGGGACAGCAGGCTGTTCACTGCCGACGTGCTGACGCTCAGCACGTCGGAGACCTCGGCATGGCTGAACCCGAGCACGTCGTGCAGCAGCAGGGCGGCCCGCTGCCGCGGAGCGAGGCGCTGCAGCGCGGCGACGAAGGCCAGGCTGATCTCCTCGCGGCGGACCAGCTCATCCTGCGGGTCGCCGGCGCCCGCCAGCTCCGCGTCGCTGACCGGCTCGACCCAGGCCAGCTCCGGATCCGGCGGCGTCAGCGCCGCCCCCGGCTGGCACCGGCCGGCCGTATCCGGCCGGCCGATGCGAGCGCGCCGCCGGCGCAGCGCGTCCAGGCAGACGTTGGTCGCGATGCGATGCAGCCAGGCACCGAACGGCCCCGAGCCGTCATAGGTCGTCAGCCGGCGCCAGGCCCGTTCCAGCGTGTCCTGCGTGGCGTCCTCCGCGTCGGCTCCCGACCCGAACATGCGATAGCAGTGCCGGAAGACCGATCGCTCGTGCGGCTGGATGAGGATGGCGAACGCCGCGTCGTCGCCGGCGACCGCCCGGGCGAGCAGATCGGCGGGCTCGGCGGAAGCCGTCATGTGCGCGGCCCTCCCTGCCAGCAGGCCCCGCCCGGCCGGCCGGCTGCTCGTCCTGGTTCGGCGCGGAACAGGTCAGGCGTCCTGACTGGCCACGCCGACGACCTGGCCCTGCGGGTCGGCCAGCAGCCCGAAGGTCACGCCAGGCACCGAGGTGGCCGGCTGGCACGACGCGGCCGCCCTGCGCGGCGGCGGCCTCCAGGGTAGCCGCGACGTCCGGCACCCCGACGAAGAAGGTCACCAGCGGCTCGCCGCCCTGCAGCGGGCTGATTCCGCCGGGCACGCTGCCCTCGACGCCTGAGTCGATGTAGCTGTAGCCGGGAATCCCGCCGTCAGGGAAGGTCCAGCCGAACAGCTTGCCGTAGAACGACCTGGTCGCGTCCGGGTCGGACGACCGGATCTCGAAATGAACCACCGGAGCTGGCATGGGATGTTCCTCTCGTCGGTGCGGGCTCCCGCCCGCGGTGGGCATACGCCCAGACGGGCTGAATGGGCAGCTGCCCGGGATGGCTTACGCCTGGTATGACGAACGCTCCGGCCGGATCTCTCGGTCCGCGGCTCAGCCCTTCTCGCGGACGACCTCGGCGGGGTCCTTGTCCTCGCGCAGGCCGAGGTACCTCGGGTGCCTTAGCTGCCCGGACGTCGTCCACTCGGTGAACCCGACCTGGGCGACCAGGCGCGGCTCGGTCCAGTGCACGTCCGCGTGCGGCAGCGCGCCGCCGGCAAACGGAGGCTGTGGCCGCTCCAGGCCGGCCATCACCGCGTGCAGGCTGGCCAGCGTCCGCCCGTCGAAACCGGTGCCGACCTTGCCGGCGTAGGCCAGGCGGCCGTCGGCGCGGTAATAGCCGAGCAGCAGCGCGCCGAACCCGCTCCGCGTGCCGCGCGGCTCGGTGTAGCCGCCGATCACGAACTCCTGGGAGTTCTCGCACTTGAACTTCAGCCAGTCCCGGCTCCGGCCGGCCCGGTAGGGAGCGTCGGCCCGCTTGGCGATCAGCCCTTCCCAGCCCCGGCTGCAGGCCTGCCGGAAATACGCCTCGCCGTCGGCGTTCCGGTGCGCGGTGAAGCGGAGCGGGCCGGTGAACGAGACAAGCTGGCGGAGCAGGCCCTTCCGCTCGCGCAGCGGCAGTCCCCTGATGTCATGGCCGCCGGCGAACACCAGGTCGAAGAGGTAGAGGTACACCCGCACGGCGCGAATCAGCTCCGGCTCCGGCTTGGCCACCTGCATCCGCTGCTGCAGCCGGGCAAAGCTGGTCCGGCCGCGCTCGAAGGCGACGATCTCGCCGTCGGCTACGAAGTCGACGTCCGGCTGCCCGGCCAGCGCCGCGGCCAGCTCGGGATAGGTGGCGGTGATCTCTTTCTTGTTGCGCGTCATGAGCCGCACCCGCTGGCCCTCACGGAACGCCAGGCAGCGCTCGCCGTCCAGCTTCCGCTCGAACAGCCAGCCGGGATCGGAGAAGCGGTCATTGGTCAGCGTGGCGAGCTCGGGCGTCAGCCACGCCGGGACCGGTGCCAGGGCGCCGTCCGGCAGCTGCGCCCGGCCATCCGTTTCAGCCATCTGTCCTTCGCCCCCGCCCGGCTGGCAACGCGTGCTGCTACCCCACGTTCCCCAGATCAGCGCGGTCATCCCTGGCGGGCGGTTCCCGCGATCATGGTGGCGTGACGGCGACGCAGGTTACCGCCCGCGAAGTTCCCGGCTTCTCGGACAGCCACACGCATCTGCTGACCGGCGCCGCGGGCGCCTGAAGCGGCATCCGGGGCGATGCCCGACGAGCGGGCCGGGCTCCCGGTTCCGCTCTGACGCATCCCGAGAGGCCGCAGACCGGCAGTAACAGTTCGTATCTGTACGTTTACACATTCGCATGACGGGGGTTCCGCCAAGCGGACAACATGGCTCTTGGTAGCTGATCATCGCAGGTCAGGTACCTGTCGTGCCTTGTCCCCCGGCCAAGGAGGAACATCTCGTGCGATCTTCGACCACGGCCGGCAGCGGCCAGGCCACGGCCTGCTGGCCTCCGGCCGGCCGGGCCGGGCCCGGCTTGCCAGCCTCGCGATGGCTGCCCTGATGGTCAGCGGGCTGGCGGTCGCGACTGGCAGCGCCGCCGCCCGGCCGCCACCCAGGCCACGGCCGGCCACCCGCACCGGAACGGCCACCCGCACCGGGACGGGCACCCGCACCGGACCGGACATCGGCTCCCCGGTCCCGGCGGCGCGGGACTACCGGCGGGCATGCGCGGCGGCCAGCCGGGCCGGGCGGATGTCGTGCCTGGTCCTCGTCCGTACCGCCGCCACCCGTACCGCCTGGCGCGGCGCCGGCGCCAGGCTGGGCGAGGATACTGCGCCGGCCGGCGACGGCTACGGGCCGGCCAGCCTGCAGAGCGCATACAAGCTGCCGTCGGCGACGGCAGGCGATGGCGAGACGGTCGCCGTGGTGGATGCCTTCGATGATCCCGATGCCGCGTCCGACCTGGCCGCCTATCGTGCCGCCTGGGGACTGCCTGACTGCGGCGCCGGCTGCTTCACGAAGGTCAACCAGGCCGGGAAGGCCAGCCCGCTGCCGCGCGCAGCGGGCCGCAGCGGGTGGGCAACCGAGGAATCGCTGGACATCGAAATGGTCTCGGCCATCTGCCCGAACTGCCACATCCTGCTGGTCGAGGCGCGCAGCGCCAGGGCCGCCAGCCTCGGGGCCGCGGTGAACACGGCGGTCAGCATGGGCGCCAAATACGTATCCAACAGCTACGGCAGGCCGGAGGCCGCTGCCGACCCGGCACTCGACTCGAAGTACTACCGGCATCCGGGCGTCGCGGTGACGGCCGCGGCAGGCGACAACGGATACGGCCCGTCGTATCCGGCCGCGTCCCGGTATGTCACGTCCGTCGGCGGCACGACGCTGCGCCGCGCGGGCGACTCGCGCGGCTGGACCGAGCGGGCGTGGGGCAGTGCCCGGCGCGGCCACGGCGCAGGCACCGGGTCTGGCTGCTCTGCCGACGACGCCAAGCCGGCCTGGCAGGCCGACGCCGGCTGCGCCATGCGGACAGAGAACGACGTCGCCGCCGACGCCAACCCGAACACCGGCGTCGCGATCTACGACAGCTACGACCGCCGTGCTGGCTGGAGGTCGGCGGCACCAGCGCCGCGTCGCCGATCATCGCATCGGTGTACGCGCTGGCCGGGCCGCCCGCTGCCGGCAGCTACCCGGCGTCTTACCCGTACGAGCACGCCAGCAGCCTGTTCGATGTCACGTCCGGCGCCGATGGCAGGTGCGCCGGCGGTTACCTGTGCACCGCCCGGCCGGGCTACGACGGGCCGACCGGCTTGGGCAGCCCGGACGGGACTGCCGCCTTCACCGGCAGCAGCCCGGTGGCCGGCTGCGCGGCGCGGCAGCTCCTGCGCGATCCGGGCTTCGAGCGCCGCAGGATCTGGCCATGGCAGGCCGGCCAGCATGTGCTGACGAAGGCCACCAAGGAGGTGTACGCCCATTCCGGGTCACGGCTGGCGTGGCTGGACGGCTACGGCGTCAGGCACACCGACACGCTGGCCCAGAAGGTCACCATCCCGGCCGGCTGCCATCATGCGACGTTCTCGTTCTGGCTCGCCACGGCGACGGACGACCGGTCCGGCCCGGCAGCCGACACCCTCACCTTGCGGGTACTGGATTCGGCCGGCGCGGTGCTCCGGAGGCTGGCCAGGTACACCAACAAGGGCGCAGCGGCTGGTTACCGCAAGCACTCGTTCTCGCTGGCCAGGTACGCCGGCCAGCGGATCACGCTGAAGTTCACCGGGAGGGAGACCCTGATCGGGCACGTCACCAGCTTCCTGGAAGATGACAACGCGCTGCACGTGTCCTGACCCATTCGGCAAACGGCGGCATGGCGCCTGCCGGACGGCGCCAGCCGGCAGGCCTCGGCTGACTTAGCTACCCGGGCGGACGTGCTGGAGAATCCAGATCGCGCCCGATGTCAGCAGGACGGCCAGCACTATCGCTGCGACCGTCAGGGCAATCTTCAGCAGCGCTTTCCAGAAGATCACTGAGATCGTGACGAATAGCACAATGACCGTCCGGACGGATTCCACGGTCTGCGGCGTTCCTTGAGCGACGAACATTTTGGCACCTCCTTTCGCGTCGCCGTTGGTCGCGGGTTCGCGGAAGCGCTCGGCCGTGGTCCTCGTCACCGGGCTGCTGCCGGGGCAGCCGTCCGCCAGGCTGGGCGCGGGTCTTGCATCCAGCGCGGTTGCCGGTAACATGAAGCACGACAACAGCCCTTCCGGAGCACGGCGGGGTTTCTGTCATTGGCACGGTCGATGCGGCAACATCGGCCGTGCTGTGTTTTGGCGCTGTGTCGACGAATGTCAGCTCGCCTGGCCGCAGGTCTTCACGCGCCCGTTCCTCTTGGGTCTCTTTCCTCTCGCGCCCCTCTCTTTGCCTCTCGCCTCTCGCGCCCCCTGCTCTTGCGGGCCCGCCGCGCGGCCGCGGCTGGCGCAAGACCTTCTGCGGGCGTCATCTCATAGAGTCCCACATCTAATGGCACTTGCCAATGGCGATAACCCAGCGGCACCTGAAGATCATGATTGCCCGCGCTGCCCGGATTCCCGCCCGGCCGCGGCGCCGCTCCGGCCCGGAGCATGGCCGAGATACCCCCTCACCGACAGCACGCCGACTCAAGCAGGTCATATAATGCCTGTTCAGAGCGTATGTACGATTGGCATGTACACCGCCGCGAGCGGCGTATGACAGGATGTCGCCGACCATGAATTCTCGTGTAACATCGCGCACCGCGCGGTCCTGGCAAGTGCCAGCGGCGATCGTCTTCGGCTATCGCCGATTCGGCTCCGGCAGGCGCCGATATCCCGTCCAGCGCCAGCCCAGCCCGTGCCCGGCGGCATCCGCCGGTGCCAGGCTGGCGCGCGCCGAGGTACTTGGCTACCTCCCGTGAGGCCAGCACCGCCGAGCGGCCCACGGCCGCGCGGCGGTGATCATCCGATTCGGCACTTGCCATAGGCGCAGGCCAGCTAAAGGTTTACGATCGTCTCGCCAAGTCACTGTGGCCTCTCGCAATTACCCTCTCCCGCACCCTGATCTGGAGGCATCGTGCCTGTTCAGGCGCGGACTGAGAGAGCATGTAAAGTCCTCAGAAAGACGCCGCCAAAAGTTCTGCCGCTGAGCAGTCAAGTCGTGTACGATGTCCGAATTAGCTTGCGGCAAGTGCCAACGGCGGCGCACTGAGGCTATCGCCTTGCTGTCGGCTGGACGGGTGTCGCTGTCAGTCGATGGTGAGGGCTAGCGCCCTCGGGGAGACGCAGGCATGGCAGAGACCAACCCGACGGTGCGCCAGCGCGAACTTGGCGCGCGTCTCCGCGCATTGCGCAACAGCCTCGACCTGACCGTGGAGGCCGTGGCCGACCAGTTGCTCTGCTCCGCGACCAAGATAAGCAGAATCGAGACGGCGACGCGCCGCCCGAGCCTTCGCGATGTCCGTGATCTGTGCCGGATCTACAACGTAGGCGAGAAGGAATCCGCCGAGCTCATGACACTGGCCCGCCAGGCCCGCGAACCTGGCTGGTGGACACAGTATGACGACCTTAAGCTAACGCCGTTTATAGGCATGGAGCAGGAGGCTGCGGCAATAACCTCGTTTGCCATGTACTTCGTACCTCCCCTGATGCAAACCGAGAGTTACGCCCGTGCCATCATAAGAGGCATTGACCGGAAGATTGACGCAAAGATTCTAGATCAGCGGGTAGAGGCTCGGCTCCGCCGCCAGAAATTGCTTTCCGATGACCAGCCACCACGCTATCGGGCGTTGCTGGACGAAGCAGTATTGTATCGCGAAGTAGGCGGTAAGGACGTTCTGCGCGAGCAGCTCGACAAGATCCTCAAGCTAATAGCTGACGATCAGGCCACAGTGCAAGTTATTCCGTTTGATGTTGGCGCCCATGGCAGCGCCGATAGTAACTTTGACCTGCTAGAATTTGACCGGCCGCTGCCGCCTAACAACGACCCGCTGCCGCCCCTCGTGTTTGTGGAGGGGCTGGTCCATCACCTCTATCTTGAGCGCCCGGAAGAGATCAGGCGCTATCGTGAGGCACTAGACTATCTGCGCGACGAGGCGTTGAGCCCAAAGGCATCGGCGGCGCTGATAGCGAATGCCAAGAAGGTCCTCGTAGCCAGATCCAATGGCGAGTGATCCGAAGATCCGCACCATAGCCCCCGCAACCCATGAGTAACTCATGAAAGATAGGAGAGCCGAAACTATGCCGCAGCCGACTCAAGCAGGTGAGGAGGGACTCTCCTGGCGCGTTGCGCGGGCTTGCAATGGAGGCGCATGCCTTCGGGTGGCGCCAAAGGGGGAGCTTATACTTCTCGGTGATTCTAAGGATCCGGGCGGCCCGGTCCTTAGATTCAGTCATTCGACGTGGCTAGATTTTATCACCGGGATAAAAAGAGGTGAATTTGACAAGCTTTGAAGCCTTGTCAACCCAGATTTCGAGGGGCTAGCCGGAATGCGGCTAGCCCCTCATCTGTGTCATCGGACACATTGGCCACGAAAATCACTTGCTGTCACACTACGGTGATTAGTTGACAAGAACTAATTACTCATGCTTAGCATCATTCGACTACACCCGGGCAGATGCTCTTGATCAGCACCTGGAGGCGCAGTGACAGGGGGATGGTCCGACGCTGCTGAGTGGCGGCGCAGCAGATCCTGCAACGGCGGCACTTGTCTCGAGGTCGCACCTGCTGGCGAGCGAGTCGCGGTGCGGAACTCAGCCAAGCCTGGCCGTATCCTCACGTTCTCGGCTGTCAGCTGGCGGGACTTCGTCGCTGGCGTCAAGAAGGGCGAGTTCGACACCGATCGTCTGACCGGACCCTAACCCGAGGTCCCGGCCAGCTGACTGCCGACGGCGATCCGGTCAGCTGACCGCCTCCGGCCGCCCGAGCACGGCCTCAAGGAAGGCCAGCACGTCGGTCGCGGCGGCGATCTGCTTGCTGGTCGGCTTGCCCATGCCGTGCCCGGTCCCGGTCTCGACGCGCACCAGCACCGGCGTCTCGGCGGCAACGCCGTCGGCTTGCGCGGCCTGCAGGGTTGCGGCGAACTTCAGCGTGTGACCGGGCACCACCCGGTCATCGTGATCACCGGTCAGCAGCAGGACCGGCGGGTAAGGCACGCCGGGCCGCACGTTGTGCAGCGGCGAGTAAGCCCGCAGCCACTGATACTGCTCCGGATCGTCCGGGTCGCCGAATTCGCTGATCCAGGCCCAGCCGATGGTGAACTTGTGGAACCGCAGCATGTCGAACACCCCGACTTCGGCGACGCAGGCGCCGAACAGCTCGGGATGCTGGGTCAGGCAGGCACCGACCAGCAGCCCTCCGTTGGACCCGCCCATGATCGCGATGCGCTCGGGCCGGGACCAGCCGGACGCCGCCAGCCATCGCGCGCACGCGCAGAAGTCGTCGAACACGTTCTGCTTGCGATCCAGCCGGCCCGCCTCGTGCCAGGCCCGGCCGTACTCGCCGCCGCCGCGCAGGTTCGCCACGGCGAGCAGGCCACCGCGCTCCAGCCAGGCCGCCCGGAGCGGAGAGAACGCCGGCGTCATCGCCACGTCGAACCCGCCGTACGCGTAAAGCAGCACGGGCGCGTTGCCGTCCGCGGGCAGGTCGCGGCGCCGGGTCAGGAACATCGGGACCTGCGTGCCGTCAGCCGAGGTGGCGAACACCTGCTCGGTGCAGAATTCCCCCGGCTCGACCGGCGCGGCGGACGGCCGGATCAGCTTCGTCTGCCCGGCGGACAGGTCATGCGACCAGATGGAGCCCGACTCGGTGTACGAGACGATCTCGAAGTGCACCAGGTCGCTGCCCGGGCGGCCCTCGATGGCTTCGTGCTCGATGCTGCTGCCGCCGAGCGACGCCAGGCCGGGAACCGGGATGTCCGCCAGGTGCGTGCCGTCCAGCGCGTGCACCCGCAGCTCCGAGTGCGCGTCGCGCAGGTAATGGCAGACCAGCCTGCCGCCGAAGAAGTGCGCCTCGACGAGGGTCCCGGTGGTTTCCGGGATGATCTCCCGCCAGTTCTCCCGGCCCGGCCGGTCCAGGTCGGCGGCAACTAGCCGCTTCCGCTCGGCAGCATGGTCAGTCAGCAGGTAGAACGTCGTTCCGGCGGTGGTGACAACGGTGGCCTTGCCGGCGAAATCACTGGCCAGCGGCCGGACTCGGGCGCCCTCGTCAGCCAGGTCGATGACATGCACCTGGTTCTCCGCCCCCGCTCCCCGGCTGACCGTGATGATCAGGTAACGGCCGTCGTCGCTGACGGCAGCGTGCGGCAGCCAGTCCGGCTCGGCGGCGGCGAAGACCAGCTCGTCGTCCCGCTGCGGCGTCCCGAGCCGGTGCAGGAAGATCCGTAGCTGCCGGCTCGCCGCCAGGTACTCGGCACCGGGGGTGGCCGGCTCCATCGCGCCGTAATAGAACCCCGATCCGTCCTGCCGCCAGGCGGCCTCGGAATGCTTGGACCACTCGACCAGATCGCCGGTGTCGGCGCCGGTCGCGACCTCGCGGACGTGCCAGGTCTGCCAGTCTGAGCCCATCCCGCTGGTGGAGTAGGCAAGCAGGGCGCCGTCGTCGCTGACGCTGAAAGCGCTGACGGCCACCGTGCCGTCAGCGGACAGCGAGTTGGGGTCGAGCAGCGGCTGCCCCGGCGCGTCCGGCGCGTCCAGCACCCAGAGCACGGGCTGCGCCGCCAGCCCCGGGTTGCGCAGCTGGAACCAGCGGCCGCCGCGCTCGAACGGGACGTCGGCCTTCGGGTAATCCCACAGCTCGGTCAGCCTGGCCCGGATGACCTCGCGGCCGGGCACCGCCGCCAGGAAGCCCTCGGTCAGCTCGTTCTGCGCCTTGACCCAGCCGGCCACCTCGGGATCCCCGGTGGCCTCCAGCCAGCGGTAAGGATCGGCAACGGCCTCGCCGTGGTAGTCATCAGCGTCAGTGCCCAGCCGGGCCGGCGGATACAGAAAATTCATATTTTTAACGCGATCTCCCGGGGTTGCTGCCGTCGCCAGCCTAAGCCCCGGCGGCCGGCCGCGAGGCCCGGAATGGATGGCTAGTACGCCGTACTAAGACGTACAATGTACGACGTGAGCTGCGGCTGGTCCGGCGGAGGGAGGGCGGATGGAGGACCTGGACGATCTCTGGCCGCCGTTCGGCCCGCAGGCCGCCGGGCACGCCGGCCGGGCGCACCGCCTGCCCGGGCGAGCCCGCGCGCAGCAGGCTGGTGAGGCCGGCGCGCGGCCTGGAACCGGCCGGCCGGGTCGCGAGCGGCGCGGACGCGATCAGCGGGCCCGCGGGCGCAGCCGCACCGCGCCGGCGCTGTCGCGCGCCGAGATCGTGGACGCCGCCATCGCGATCGCCGACGCGGACGGCGCCGATGCGGTCAGCATGCGGCGGATCGCGCAGGTGCTGCACTCCGGCACGATGTCGCTGTACTGGCACGTCGCGAACAAGGAGCACCTGCTCGACCTGATGCTCGACACGCTGACCGGCGAGATCACGATCGCCGAGCGGCCCGCCGACTGGCGGTCGTTCCTGCAGGCGACGGCGCGGGAGAACCGCGCGATGCTGCTGCGGCACCGGTGGGTGATGGACTTCTTCGGCGCCCGCCCGCCGCTGGGGCCGAACATGATACTCAACCTCGAGCGGATGCTGGCCGCGCTCGAGGACCTGAACCTTGATACCGCCACCGCTTTGAACATCCTCGGCACGGTCAGCACCTACGTGACGGGCGCGGTGCTCAGGGAGCTGCGCGAGATGCGGGCGCAGCGGGACCTGGAGCAGAGCGGCTTCGACCGGGCCGGCGCGGCCGCGGGCATGGCGGACTGGTACCGGCGGCTGACGGCGGACGGCCGCTTCTCGCACTTCCTGCGGATCATCGATGACAACGTGCAGCCGGACGCGGCGGAGACCAGGGACGAGCGGTTCGAGTTCGGCCTCGACTGCGTGCTTGACGGCATCGCGATGCAGGTCGAGCGGCTGTCCTCGAGCACGCCGGGAGCTGAGTGAGCGGGGACTTCGACCTGGTCATCCTTGCCGCCCGGGCCATCGTCGAGGGCGCGGAGACCGCCTGCGGCATCGGGATCTCCGACGGCCGGATCGCGTCCGTCTGGCCGCTGGCGGAAACGGCGGGCTCGCCACCCGGCTCACCCGCGAGCGTGCAGCGCCGCAGCCAGGACGTGCTTGAGACCGGCCCCGACGTGGTCGTGCTGCCTGGCCTGGTCGACACGCACGTGCACGTCTGCGAGCCCGGCAACACCGAGTGGGAGGGTTTTGCCTCAGCGACCAGGGCAGCGGCGGCGGGCGGCATCACGACGCTGGTCGACATGCCGGTGGACAGCGTCCCGGCAACGGTCAGCGCCGCCGCCCTCGGCAGCAAGCGACGGGCGGCGCGCGGCCAGTGCGCGGTCGATGTCGGCTTCTGGGGCGGTGTCATCCCCGGCAACGGCGGCCAGCTGGCGGCGCTGCACGAGGCCGGCGTGCTCGGCTTCAAGTGCTTCCTCACCGATTCCGGATCCGGGGACTTCCCGCCGGTCGACAGCCGTCAGCTGACGGCGGCGCTGCGCCTGCTGCGACCGCTTGGCGCCCCGCTGCTCGTGCATGCGGAGAGCGCCGAGGCCGCTGCGGGCGTCTCGCACCGGGGCGGCCGCGGCTACGCCGGCTACCTGGCCGCGCATCCCCGCGGCGTGGAGAACCTGGCGGTCGCCCAGGTCATCGAGGCGGCCAGGACGACCGGCGGGCGGGCGCACATCGTGCACCTGTCGAGCTCGGACGCGCTGCCGATGATCGCCTCGGCCCGCGCCGACGGGGTGCGGCTGACCGCGGAGACGTGCCCGCATTACCTCACGCTGACCGCGGAGGAGATCGCCGACGGCGCGACCGCGGCCAAGTGCTCGCCGCCGGTCCGGGAGGCGGCCAACCGCGAGCTGCTCTGGGCCGGGCTCAGGGACCGGACACTCGGCCTCGTCGTCTCCGATCACTCGCCGTGCACGGCGGCGATGAAGGAGCTCGGCACCGGCGATTTCGGCGTCGCCTGGGGCGGGATCTCGTCCCTGCAGCTCAGCCTGCCGCTGGTGTGGACGCAGGCGCGCCAGCGCGGATTCACCCTGGCCGAAGTCGCCCGCTGGATGGCTGACCAGCCGGCCCGGCTGGCTGGCCTGGCCCGGAAAGGCCGGATCGCGCCCGGCTTCGACGCTGACTTCTGCCTGTTCGCCCCCGGCGAGTCGTTCGCCGTCGATCCTGGCCTGCTGCATCACCGGCATCCGGTCACGCCGTATGACGGGCATACGCTTACCGGCGTCGTCCGCGGCACCATGCTGCGCGGCAAGATGACCGGCGAGGGGCGGCCACTGGGCCGGCTGTTGACCAGGACGGCGCGCTAACCGGCCCGGGACGCGTACCCGGGGCGGCAGCCGTGCGGAGCCCGAGGGAGAATCCGATGGCAGGCCCCGTTAAAAATCCGAATGCTGATGCCGGGCCGGAGACTGACCTGGCGTCCCGGTGGCTGGGCGGCAGCGTCCTCGCGGCCAGCGACGAGTCGTTCGGGGAGAAGGAGAACCTGCTGACGCCGGGGCCGGCCGCGTTCGAGCCGGGGCATTACGGGCCCCGCGGCGAGATCGTCGACGGCTGGGAGACCAGGCGGCGGCGCGGTCCTGGCCATGACTGGGCGATCATCCGCCTCGGCGCGCCGGGAGTGATCACCTCGGCGGAGATCGACACGAGCTTCTTCACCGGGAACCATCCCGAGTCCTGCCTGGTCGAGGCAGGCGGCTGGGAGGGCTACCCGAGTCCGGCCGAGCTGGCCGGGGACGCCGGCCGGCCGGGGCCGCCGGGGCCGCCGCGGGCTGGGAGACGATCGTGCCGCGCTCGCCGCTGTCCGGTGACGGCAGGAATCATTTCCCGGTCCCGGATCCGCGGCGGTTCACCCACCTGCGGCTCTCGGTCTTCCCGGACGGGGGCGTGGCCAGGCTGCGGGCCCGTGGCCACGTCGTGCCCGACCCGCGCGAGCTCGACGGGCTGACTGTTGACCTGGCCAGCCAGCGGCATGGCGGCGCGGTGGTGGCCTGCAGCGACGACTTCTACACCTCGGCGGCCCTGCTGATCCGGCCGGACACGCCGCGGTCCATGGGCGAGGGCTGGGAGACCAGGCGGCGGCGCGGCGGGGGGCACGACTACGTGGTGATCCGGCTGGCGTTTGCCGGGCAGGTCAGTCAGCTGATCGTGGACACCGCGCACTTCAAGTACAACGCGTCCGCCGAGATCGCGGTGCAGGCCTGCGCTGCGCCCGGGCCCTCGCCGGCGGCGGACGCCGCGGCCTGGCGGCCACTGCTCGGCCGGACCAGGCTGCAGCCGGATACCCGGCACGTGCTGGCCGTCCCGGCGTTGCCCGGCGGTGTGCCGGTGACATCGATCCGGCTGGACGCGTTCCCGGACGGCGGCATTTCCCGGCTGCGGGTGATCGGCCGGGTCAGTCCGGCGGCCCGCCTCGACGCCGGGTACCGGTGGTTCAACTCACTGCCCGCCGGCCAGGCGGTGCGGTGCCTGTCCGCGGCCGGGCTGCCGGACGACCTGGCCGCGGCGGTGGCTGGCCGCCGTCCGCTGGCCGCAGGCTGGGCCGATGAGCTGCGCCGCGCGGCCCCCCATCGCCGCGGCGGGGATCTCGCCGCGGCGATGGGGGTGATCGGCGCGATGCTGGCCGGTCCCGTTGCCGGCGGCTAACCGGTCCCGTTGCCGGCGCCTACCCGGTCCCGGGCACGGGCGGCTGGCCGGTCCCGGGCGGATCGGCCGCGTGCGGCTGGCCCGGCCAGAAGGGCCACTCCTCGAAGGCCGCGCAGCGCCCGTCCGGGGCGAACCTGACGATCCAGAGATCGCGGTACTCCTGCCGCACCGGCTCGCCGTACCAGACCCCGATTCGCAGCACCGCGACATCGCCATCGGCCGCGACGAGCTCGCGCTCCATCCGGAAGACCTCGCCGGGGCCGTCACGTTCTGCCTCCCATAGCCGCTCGATGGCCGGGAGCCCGGTCAGGACGTCGTCATAAGGTGCCGTGCGGTAGGTCGCGTCCGGCGTGAAGAGCCCGCCGAGCGCGGCGGTTCCCGGCGTGCGCCAGGCCCGCTCGTAGCCGTCGACCCAGCGGATGACCTGATTCAGCGTCCACGCCCAGCTACCCTACGAGCCGCAGCCGGCCCTCAGGGTAGGCGGGGCGGCGGGGCTGGCGGCCAGGTTTTCCTTGCTGCCTCGATGGGGCTCATCAGGCCGACCGGATTGCCGTCGGGATCCTGCACGATGGCGTACCTGGCGCCCCAGAACGCGTCATACGGCGGCTGCCGCCCGGTATGCCCGGCGGCGGTGAGTTCCGCATAGGCGGCGTCGACGGCGGCGCGGGCCGGCAGCGACATGCCGAGCACGACGCTTCCGCCGGTGCTGCCCGGCCAGCCGCTGTCCCACATCGCGACGGACTCGGCACCATCGAACTCGATCGTCATGCCGTTCGGCAGGGTCAGCTCGACATGCTCCGCGCCGGGCTCGGCGTCGATGATGAAGCCGAGGCGGCGGTAGAAGGCCAGGGTCGCGTCCATGTCGCGGACCACGATGTTCAGCTGGGTGAGCGCTGGCTGCTCGGTCAACGATGCCCCCTTCTGGTGGTGCTCTTCCTCGCCTGAAGCCTGGCATTATCGGCGCGGTGACGGAACTCGATTTTCAGGCCGCCGGCGATGCCCCCGCCGCAGCGATCTGCTCCCACCACGATCTGCTGGACGCGCGTCGCGCTGCGGACGTTCGGGCCACCGCGGCCGGTCCTGCAGACACCGATGATGTGTCCTACTGGCGGCCAGGCTCGCCTCGATCAGGGGAAGCCGTGGCGCTCGGCAGCCCAGAAGCGGCAGCGCGCGCCCGGCGCGTCCGCATCATGGCCGCGGCGGCGCTCGTCGGCGAGTTCCGCTTTTCGGCTAGCCTGCTGCGGCCTGTCGCGTTAAGTGCGGGCAGGTCAGCGCCTTGATAGCGACCGAACTGACGATATTCGGAGCATCCGGCCGCGTGATGGTGTTTGATGAGGCTGGTTGCAGCCGGAAGACTTTTTTCCGCGCACACGTGATGACGTCTGCCGCATCGGCAGCGGGCTCCCGGGAACAGCGGTAGTCCGGCCTTCAGTTAAGGTGGCACGTTGCCATGGCAACCCGGGATCCTCATCCGTGGAACCCGGAGATCATTCAAGTAGGAGAGAGTACATGCCTCAGGGCACCGTGAAGTGGTTCAATGCCGACAAGGGCTATGGTTTCATCGCCCCCGACGATGGCACCGCTGATGTCTTTGTTCACCACTCCGCGATCCAGGCTGACGGTTTCCGCAGTCTTCAGGAGAACCAGCGGGTCGAGTTCACCGCCGGCCAGGGCGCCAAAGGCCCGCAGGCTGAGCAGGTCCGCCCGCTCTGATCTACCTGGCCGCAAATTGTGACGGGCCGCCCCCGGGCGGGCCGTGACGAACGGGTGCGGGTGACTCGGGCTGGGTCACCCGCACCCGGGCAGCGCTCGCCGCAGCAGCAGTCGCCGCCGCAAGCCTGCCGCAGTTCTTTTCCCGCACCTGGCCATCAGCGGCTGCGGCTGCGGAAGGCCCTGGCCTTGGCCCGGTTGCCGCATACCGCCATCGAGCACCAGGCGCGGGACCGGTTCCGGGAATGGTCGTAGTAAGCCCACCGGCAATCCGGGTTCTGGCATATCTTCAGCCGGTCCCAGGTGCCGCTGGCCACAGATTCCGCGACCGCCCCGAGCAACGAGGCAAGCACGGTATCCGCTGTTCCCCTGCTGAGGGGCATCAGGCGCGGCTTACTGCCATCCACGTCAAGGACGAGCGGCAGCCGCCGGGCCAGCCCGGCCAGGTTCGCGAGGGCCGCGCTGCCGGGGCTGCGCCGCGTACGGCGGGTGTCCTGCGCGCCATCGGCAGCTACCGGGCCCGCCTCGCCCGCGAGGGGCCGTTCGGCGTTATTCGCCGCGATGAGCTCGCGCAGGCCCTCACGGATCAGCACGGCGCGATCATGCTCATCGGCGGTGACTGGTACCCCGGCCGCGAGCAGCCGCCGGTCCCGGAGCCAGCTGGCCAGCTGGCCGGGCGTCGCGATCTCGTCACGGCCGGCCTCGATGCTCCGGGTGTTTACTAGCTCCTCGATCCGGCGCAGCACGCCAGGCGCCGACGGAGGCATGGGCGCTGGCGCTAACGGAAGCGCCGGCGAGGGCGCCGGGCTGGGCGGGCTGGCGGCTAGCTGGCTATCGTCGTCGGGCATGTTCCTCTCTCCCGCAGCCGATCGTCACCATCGAGCAGTTCATCACCAGCGTCGGCCAGACGAAGGTTATGACAAAGGCCCGGCGACAGCGGTCCGTATGCGTCCCGCAGACCAAGGCTCGACGCCCTGCGGGCGCTTGCGCAACCCAGAGTCCCCGCCACGGCAAGCTGCGGCGATCAGGCCATCATGACCTCAATTGTTCCGATCCGTAAGATTTATATGGTTATGCCATAAATAATCCGTCAACACATTATCATAAACCTGCCCTAATTGCCTCAAGCACGGACAAGAGAGTAATTAGGCTACATTTGCTATCCGTCACCTCTAATATGCCCGACACCTCCCGTGAAATTGCACGCAAGGAGCCCCGGCCGTGCTATATATCCGACGTATCGTTGCTGCCCCGGATTGCGAGGAGGGAGCATTGTGTTGGCAAAAGCGGTTGCTGCGGGTGCTGGACCTGCCCGGCTGCGGGCTGACGCAGCGTGACCAGCATGCCGCACGGCGCCACCCGGCCGGCCAGGCATCGCAGTCGGCTGCGGCACAGCCAGCCGGGCAGCATTCCCGGCCAGGCTGACCAGTCCTGCACTGCGGGTCCTGATCGGCGCTTCCGTGTACCGCGAGCCTGCCGGACGCAATGCCCTGCTCTTTCAGATCGGTCAGGCGGATACCGCCGCGGCACCCGCTCCTGGCGAGGCTGCAACTGGCCCGGCTGAATCAGACCCGGCGTTAGCAGGCCGGGGTGCAGCCCGGCCCGGGTGCGGCGGCAGGGCCTGTCCCGCCCTTCCACGTCCCGCCTGGCCTGGCCAGCCTGATCACCGAGTGCGAGCAAGCCGGGTTGATGGTGGTGCATCGGTTTGGCGGCGGGACCGGTGCAGCGGGCACGGACATCCCGCCCGTCTTCGTCGACCGGCAAATCGCGGCTGCGCTGCACCATGACATGGCCGCCGCGCTCAGAGGCGACGAGATCATCAGCGCCCACCAGCACGCCGCCGAATACTGGCAATGGCGTGCCGCCGCCTGGCCGCAGGACCGTCATGCGGACCTGCACGACTTGCTTGAGGCCCGTTACCACCTGCGCGAGGCGGGCGATAGCGAGCGGGCTGGCGCTCTCACCGAGATCGTGTGCGCGCAACTGCATGCCTGGGGCGAGCTTGACCACGAGGCCGCCCTTGTCCAGGAGACGCTTGCCTGGCTCCCGCCGGACTCGCCGTTGCGGGCCGGGTGGATTCACGAGATCGGCAAGATCGCCCAGACTAGGGGAAACCTGATCGAGGCGGAGCGCCGCTATCAGCAATCGCTGGAGATGTTCTCTGACGCCGGCGATGCTGCTGCCGCTTCACGCAGCCAGCACCGGCTGGGCATACTGGCCCAGGCCAGGGGCGACTACGCCGAGGCGGAGCACCACTTTCGGCAGTCTGGCAACCTGACCAGGAAGCAGGCACCGGCCGATCGCGGCCATCCTGGCTGGCCCGGCGGGCCTCCCGGCTGTTCCGGCGGACCTCCCGGCTGGAGCGGCCGGCCGGAATCGACGAGGGATGCCGGCCTAGGCGACGAGGCCAACGAGGCAGAAGCGGCCGACGGGGCCAGCGAGGCCCATGACGCCGATAAGACCGGGTTAGCCGGCGACACCGGAGTGGCCGGGGCTGCCGGGAAGCCAGGAAAAGGACCGCCGGACCAGGGACTGCCCGGCCAGCGGCTGCCCGGCGAGCTTCCGCCCGGCCAGCGGCTGCCCGGCGAGCTTCCGCCCGGCGAACCGCCGGGCGAACCGCCGCCGGGCGAGCTGCTGCCTTGTGAACGGCGGCCGGGCGCCCGGCTGCGCCGGCCGAGGCACCAGGCAGGAACGGGAAACAAGCGCATCACGCGGCTGAGCCTGCTGAGTTCCGTCCTGGCCATTGCTACCGGGCTGGTGGGGTTATCTGCGGCGGGCATTATCCGGATAACCCCGTACTACGCGCATGAAGTGCCGGGCGCGGCCAAGTTCCATCCGGGTACCGCTGCCGGCGCACCAAAGCGCCGCCGCAGTCGTCCGCAGCCGGGCGGCGGGCTGGCTGGCCAGGCAGGTCAGCCGGAGTGCGATCATGTCCTGCGATCCGGCGATGTGCACTGCGCTGCGCGCCATGGGCTGGCCGGCCGCGAACCTGCTCACGCTGGGACCTTCGGCAGAAGATCCGCTCGGCTCTGACGTCGTGGTCGCGACGGCGGCCGTGCGGAGCTTGTTCGGCAGCCGCCTGGCGAGCGTGTACGCGCCGGCCGTGGTGGCTGATTTCGGCGCCGGCAAGACCTGCATCCAGGTCCGCGTCGTCGCGCCAGACGGCGCGGTCGCCTACCGGAACGCCCTGCGCACCGATGTGCTGGCCCGTAAGGCAGCTGGCGCCCAGTTGCTGCGGAACAAGGAGATCGGCACCAGTCAAGCCGCCCGCGAGCAGCTGATCGCCGGGCAGGTAGACACCCGGCTGCTGACAACGCTGGCCGCGCTGGCTCATCGGCACCCGCTGCGCATCATCAGCTTCAGCGACTCCGGCCCGGGTGCCGCTCCAGGGACGCCGCTGCGGTCGGCCGAGATCTCGGCGCCCGCCAGCAAAACCAGTTCAGCGGCGGCGGCCACCCCCGCCTCGCCCGGATTCATCCGCTCTGTACTGCTTTTCCTGCACGCGCAGCGCCCGCCATACCTGGCCGTGCGCCTGCGCCCCGTGATGGTCAACGGGCAGGAGGCGGTGCAGATCGGATTCGCCGGCCCGAGCCCGCTCGGGTTGCTGACCGCTGGTGGTGCCGGCACCGATACCAGTCCGTAAGCCCAGTCCCCGACCCCGGACTGGCTTTCGGCGCCGGCCGGGACAAAGAAACCAGGAAAGAGGATCCATGAAAATGCCCGTATGGACCCGGCGCATGGCGAGGCCGCTGGCTGCGCTTGGCCTCGGCTTCGGCCTGCTGTGCTGCACTGTTCCCGCAGCGACGGCCGCATCCGGATTGACTGCCGCATCCGCCGCGACAGCCGATTCTGCCACGCCTGCGCATCATGCCATCGGCTGGCTCAGGCTCGCTCACCTTTCCCCCAACACCCCTCCCGTCGACGTGTACTTGTACTCCTTCGGCAACTCGCGCGCCATGATCGTGCTCAAGCACGTCAGTTATGGCACCGTCTCCCCCTACCAGAACGTCAGGAGCGGCGACTATACGGTGGCCATGCGCCTGGCCGGCGCCTCGGCCAGGTCCAAGGCGGTGCTGTCCACCAGCATCGACGTGAGAGCCGGGCACGCCTACACCGTGGCCGGGATGGGACCGCAGTCCGGGCTGCGCTTGCAGGTGATGCGGGACAGGCTCGCCACCCCGTCAGGAAAGGCACTGGTGCGGGTGATCCAGGCATCGCTGCGACAGCACCAGGTGACCGTGTCCGCCGGACAGCAGGTCCTGGCGGGCAAGGAGGCGTTCGCGCGGGTCAGCTCTTATCAGGTCGTTTCGCCCGGCACCTGGACCGTGCACGCGGCCGGGGCCAGCGAGAAAGCCTCCTCCAGGGTCAGCCTCGCGGCGGGCAGCATCCACACGCTCGTCGTCCTCGATCACCCCGGCCACCTGTGGATCACCAGCCTGGAAGACGCCGCGGGCAGCAAGGTCGACCCGCACGGCGGAGCCGCTACCGGACTCGGCGGTACTGCGCCGCAGCCTGGCTCCGCACTTGCGCCATGGCTCGGCACGCTGGTGGCGGGACTGGCCCTGGCGCTGGCCGGCCTCGCCTTGCTGCGCCGACCCGGGCGTCATTCCGCCCGCGCGCTTTCCGTCGCGCGGCCGAGCGCGGCGGCGCAGAGGCGGTGAGATGAGCAGGCCCGCAATGCGGCCGGGCGGCAGCGGCGGCGCGCTGCCGCCCGGCCCGCCGGTATCCTGCGCCGGCGTGTCATGACACTCTGTTAGCAGCCGCGCCGGGCCGGGGAACGTAGGATCGTGCTGCTCCATGGCACCCAGCCGGTGAGACTCAGCACAGCCAGCACAGGACAGCACAGGGGAGGCCCGGTGACGCAGGACACCATCGGCCCGGCCGCGCACGCTGCGCAGGCCGAGATCTACCGCGCGGCCCGGCAGGACAAGCCGTGGGGACACGAGCTGATCTTCGCGGCCGTCGAGGGCAAGTACGTCGGCAAGATCATCCACGTCGAGGCCGGGCACTCGCTGAGCCTGCAGTATCACCGCGAGAAGGAAGAGACGATCAGCGTGCTGACCGGCGATGCGATGATGCTGCACGGCCCGGCAGCTGACCAGCTGACCGAGCAGCAATTCGGCCCGGGCGACACCATCCACCTGCCGCCCGGCGTCCTGCACCGGGTCACCGCCATCACCGACGTGACTTTCGTTGAGTCGTCGACGGCGGCCCGCGGCTGGCGGGAGGACGTTGTCCGGCTTGAGGACGCCTACGGGCGGTCTGGCACCAGCGAGCCCTGACGCCCGGCCCGTCGGCTACGCCGGGTCAGCGACCGGGTCGCCAGCCGGGCCATCGGCCACCCTGGCCAGGTCAGGCTGGCTGATCCTGAACCTCGCCTCCACCGTGGCCCGCACCGTTTGCTTCACCGGCGCCAGGTCGAACGTGAACTCCTCCGGCGAGACCACCCTCGTCCGCTGCGGCAGCCTGCCGGTGAACCGGGGAATGTGCTCGCCCTGGGCGGCACCGTCCGTCAGCAGCCTGGCGTCGGCCAGCTCGACCAGGCCGGTGACTTCGCTGCCGAGGGCGCCCGCGTAGTCCCTGGCCCGGCTGACCGCGTCAGCGGCGGCCGCCGCCCTGGCCTGCCGGTGCACCGCGCTGTCCGGCCGCAGTTCCCACCACGGGCCGCCGACCTCAGTCAGCTCCTCGGCGGCCAGCTCGGCCATCAGCTCGCCGATCCGGTCGAAGCCGGTCACCGCGATCGTCTGCCGCACCACGCCCACGTAGCCAGCGACCCGGGACGGCGCCTTCTGGTTACTGAGCTGCGGGCTTACCCGCAGCCCCGAAGTCTCGACCCGGTCGATCGTGTCAGGGAAGCCGGCCAGGATCTTGTCAACGGTGGCGGCCCCGCACTCGAGCAGCTGCATGGCGCGCGCCCGCTCGGCATCCCGGGCGACAGTGCTCACGTCAAGCCGCGCGATCTCCGGCTCGACCTCAAGGACGACCTCGCCACGGACCGAAATCAGGGGCTGTGCTGCCATATGAACTCCACGGTTTCGGGTAGGACGCTACCTTGCCTGGCTGGCCGCCGCCCGGCCAAGCGGGGAACATCCTGCCCTACTGGTAGCGTTACGACGACAGCGGCACATGTTGCCGCCACTCCCGCGGGCGAGCTGCCCGCGCGGTCGCTTCTGTGAGCAGTTCGCTTCCCGGTAGGCCAGAGAGCCCGCCGCCGTCGCCGAGATCTCCTCCCGCTACGCGGCCCCGAATTGCTGATGGAGCACATCCATGCCTCATAGTCCTGACCGCCACGCGGTCAACCCGCGCCGTGGTGCGGCCGAGCCCGGCCGCCCTGCGGCCGGCTCGCGCCGCGGTACCGCGCCGCCGGGGCGCGGCGGGGCCCCGTCCCGCCGTCGCAGCGGCGGCGCAGCGCGCAACGGCCCGGCCGTCCGCCGTGACAACAGATTCGCCGTCCGCCGCGATGACCAGGCTACCGAGCTCGATCGCGCGCTGACCGCCGCCCTCGCGGTCCCGCCGCCCGAGCCGACGACCTTCCGCGAGCTCGGCCTGGCCGGCCCGCTCGTCGACGCGCTGGCCGCCCGCGGCATCGACATGCCGTTTGCCATCCAGGCCCGGGCCCTGCCGGATGCGCTGGCAGGCCGCGATGTCCTCGGCCGCGCGCAGACCGGATCCGGCAAGACCCTGGCCTTCGGCCTGCCGATGCTCACCAGGCTGACCGGGCCCGCTGGCCGGCCGGCCGACAAGGCCCCCAGGGGCCTCGTCCTTGTTCCCACCCGCGAGCTCGCCAAGCAGGTAGCCGATGTGCTGTCGCCGCTCGGCCGGACCCTCGGGGTGAGCGTGACCACGGTGTACGGCGGCGCCCCGATCGGCCGTCAGATCGACGCGATCCGGCGCGGCGTGGACATCGTGGTGGCCACCCCCGGCCGCCTGATCGACCTGATGGAACGGCGGGCGGTCACCCTTGCCGAGGTCGACATCACCGTGCTCGACGAGGCCGACCACATGGCCGACCTCGGCTTCCTGCCTGCCGTGACCCGGATACTCGACGCCACCCCGGCCGGCCGCCAGCGGATGCTGTTCTCGGCGACCCTGGACCGCGGCGTCGCCCAGCTGGTGCATGCCTACCTCAGCGACCCGGCCGTGCACGCCGTCGCCCCCGAGGTGCCCGAGGGCGGGCCTGCCGAGCACCGGGTCCTCGTGCTCGCCGCGCAGGACAAGGTGCCGGTCGCGGCTGAGATCGCCAGCAGGCCGGCCCGCACGCTGTTCTTCGTCCGCACCAAGCACGGCGCGGACCGGCTCGCGAAGCAGTTCCGCCGGACCGGCGTCGATGCCGTCGCCATCCACGGGAACCTGAACCAGAACCAGCGGCAGCGCGCGCTCGACGCGTTCGCGGCGGGCCATCCGCGGGTCCTGGTCGCCACCGACGTCGCCGCCCGCGGCATCCACGTCGACGACGTCGAGCTCGTCGTCCATTTCGACCCGCCGAACGACCACAAGGATTACCTGCACCGCTCCGGCCGGACGGCGCGGGCCGGCGCGACCGGCATGGTGGTAGCACTCGTCGACCACGCGCAGGCGCGCGATGTCGGCCGCATGCACGACGCTGCCGGGGTGACAGCCACCAGGGATGACGTGCAGACCGGGCATCACGTGGTCCGCCAGATCGCGACCTCGGGCACGCCAGTCCCGCCGCCGCCGAACCCGCCTGCCCGCGCCCCGCAGCCGCAGCGCCCGCCGGGCCAGCCGCGGGCGGCCCGGTCAGCTGACGGCGGGCACTACCGCCGGGACGGCCAGGCACGGGGGCGCGGCCAGGGCGGCCAGCAGCCTAGCCGTCCCCGCCGCCGGAGTTCCGGTCCGCGGCGCGCAGCCGGAACAGCTCAAGGGTGACCCGGTAATACCGGTCGGTCTGGCCGAGGTGCGTCATGCCCAGTCGCCGGCATACCGCGATCGATTTCGCGTTGTCCGGGTAGACCACGGCAAGCACCTCGGCCAGCCCGCACGGACCGAAGGCCAGCCGGAGCGCGCCGCGGCCGGCCTCGGTGGCGTAGCCGTGCCCCCAGTGATCAGGGTTGAGATGCCAGCCGACCTCGACCTCGCCGTCGGCCTCCGCCAGCGGCACCAGCAGCACCGCGCCGATCACGGTCCCGCTGCCGCGCAGTTCCAGCGCCCACAGCCCGTACTGCTGTGAATGCTGGGCATTGCGGGCGATGATGCGCTCCAGGTTCGCGCGCATTGCCTCGACGGATGCCGTCGGGCGCTGCGGCGGCGCGCCGAGCCAGCGTGCCACCTCTTCCCTGCCGTAGATGGCAAACGCGTCCTCGGCGTCGTCGGTCGTCCATTCGCGGGCGATCAGGCGCTCGGTCGAGAAATGCTCCACCGGCTCATCGTCGCACCGCGCCCGGCCGGGCGCCTGGCCGCTACGCTTCCTGCTCGGTCGGCCGGACCATCAGCTCGTTGATGATCACGTGCTGCGGCCTGGTCACGATGAAGCCGATGACCTCGGCGATGTCGGCGGCCTGCAGCCGCTTGATGTCGCCGAACCGCCGGTTCATCTGGTCGAGCACCTCGGGCCGGTTGTGGCCGGCCAGCTCTGTCTCGGTCACGCCAGGCTCGACCACCGAGACCCGGACGTGCCGGGCGGCGACCTCTTGCCGCAGCCCCTCGCTGAATGCCCCGACCCCGAACTTGGTGGCGTTGTAGGCGGCACTGCCGTTGCGGGCGATCCGCCCGGCCACCGAGCTGATATTGACCAGGTCGGCGACCTCCCGCGGGCTGTCCTTCGCGGCGCTGAGCAGATGCGGCAGCGCGGCATGCGCGCAGTACATCAGGCCAAGCAGGTTGACGTCGACCATCCGGCGCCAGTCATCGAGCGGCGCGCCGAGTACCGGCCCGAGCAGCATCAGCCCGGCGTTGTTGACCAGCGTGTCCAGCCGTCCGAGCTCGGCCACGGTGCGTTCCACCAGCTGGCCCGCCTGGTCCTCGTCGGCGACGTCGGCCGGTATCACCGCGGCGGTGCCGCCCTCGTTCCGGATCCGCGCCGCGAGGTCGTCCAGCCGGTCAGCCCGGCGCGCGGCCAGCGCCACCGCGGCGCCGTGCCTGGCGAGCTCGAGCGCAGTGGTCACCCCGATCCCGCTCGAGGCGCCGGTAATCAGCGCAACCGTTCCATCCAGCCGATCAGCCATCGGGCCTCCCACAACGCTGGCGCCGCGGCCGTCGCGACGCTGCTGCCGCGGCTTTCGCGGCGCACTCCGCCGAGCCTATGGTTGTGCCCTGGACAGGCCGGCGGCGTTAGCTTGCCAGCTGAATGCCAGCGGCGTCAGCGCGGTCAGGTCAATGGCCGGCTCGACCGTCGAGTAAGACTGCACGTTGTCGGCGAAGACCGCGTGCTTGCCGCGAAACGCCGAGTACCGGACATTGCCTGGCGCGTTGGCGACGCAGCGCCGCATGTTCGGCACGGTCCCGGTTGCCGCGAACGAATTCGGCCCCTCGACCGCCGCGCCCGCAAGCACCGGCGGCTTCCCGTCATGCGAGCCGACCAGGTTGGCGATCTGATGCTGCAGGCAATCGGGGAAGACCGTGCCGTCGCCCACGATCAGCGAGACGCCCCAGGCGTTGGCGCCGAGGATGTCGTCCAGCCAGCGCTGCGCCCACGCCGCGAAGACCGGCCGGTGCACCAGCGCGTCGTAGGAGTTCGCCATCACCGACAGGCCGCTGCCGTGCGCGGTCGTGTCCCACTGATCCCAGGCGAACCCGAAGCCGAACGGGTCCTTCGCGGCGATCCCGATCGCCTTATCGAGCTGCCCGCGCAGGTTTCCCAGCAACTCCGCCCTGGTCACCGCCAGGCCGCTGACGTGCTGACCTGCGATGGCGAGGTCGAGCTCGTAGTCGGCGAGCGCGCTCACGTTGTACAGGTTGAGCGTGTCGGAAAGCGCGCTCGACCCGTGTATCCACGCCCTTGCCCAGGCGGCCGCGGCGCGCAGGTAGCTGGCCGCCGAGCGGACCGGCAGGCCGGCTGGCAGGCTGCGCGGGCGGCCGGCGGCCTGCAGGGCGAGCGAGAGCTCGGTGGCGCCGAGCATCATGTCATCGCGCCACGTCGTCTCCGGATAGAAGTCATACGGCGCGGCGGTCAGCAGCCGCCCTTTCCAGTGCGTACCGGCCAGCGCGTAGACCGTCTCCGCTGACCGCAGGCAGCGGGCGGCGTAGGCCGGGTCGGTGCCGCGGTAGACGCGGTAGCAGAGCGCGAAGTCGGCCGCCAGCCGCCCGGCCAGGTTGGGGCTGATCGGCGAGCCGGGCCTGCCCGCCCTGAACACCGGCGGATGCCGGATGTACACATAACGCGGATTCGATCCCTTGTAGTGATCATCCGCCTGCGGCAGCCGCCAGATGTCATGGTCCCCGAAGTAATAGTTGTTGGCCTCTCCCGTGCCGACCTGGTAGTAAAGCGTCCTCGTCCGCTCATTCCACATGCGCTGCAGGAAGTCGAGCCCGAACTTCGCCTCGCCGGTGAAATTCACCTGGCCGGCCGGGCCGAGCTGACCGGGGAACGACACGATGCCCTGCAGCATGGCTGCCACGGTGTAGCTGGTGGTCTCCACGAAATGCAGGTTGTCGCCGGCGTTGAACCAGCCGCCCGATGCGTTGATGGTCACGCCGGTGGCATACCGTGCCAGGCTGCCCTTGAAGTTGCCGTTGGCGTCGACGCGCGGAGTGCGGTAGGTCATGGCGCGTTCGCTGTTGAGGTCGCCGGGCGCGGTGCGCAGCGGCGAGCGGATGAAGTCCGGGCCGTCACGCTGATCGCGGTAAAACGAGCGCGCGTTGGCCAGCGGCCGGGCATAAAGCGGCCGGCCGGGGCGATCCGGAACCAGGGCGACGCGACCGACGCGGTGCCCGGCCAGGCCGATCCGGTACCGGCCCGGCGCGTGCACCCGGGAGAACCGCACTGCCCAGACCCGGCCGTAGCGCTTGCTCCACGAGCCGAGATCCTGCCTCGCCACCCCGGACGCCGCGATCGCACAGGTGCCTGCTCGCACCAGCACCCAGCGCGGCGCGCGAGCCTGCCGCGGCCCGCGGGCCTGCCGCAGCCCGCGGGCCTGCCGCAGCCCGGTATCCTGCCGCCGCCCGGTATCCTGCGACCGTCCAGCAGCCTGCGACCGTCCAGCAGCCTGCTTAGACGCCACCATGATCTCGGCCAGCTTCGGCGCAGCGACCGGATAGCCGACCTGATCTACCCGGATAACCGCGGCCGGCGGCTTGGCTGCCGTCCTGGCGGTCGGCCGCGCTGGGCCGGTCACCGGGGTGCTGCCCGGCGCGGGCTGGCGGCAGACCCGGCGGGCGGTCGGCCGGCTTACCCCGGCCCGGTTCAGCGCGCCGCCTGCGCCAGGACCGGGCGAGATGCCCGAGCCTGATGAGGTGTTCGAGACGGCAGCGACACCGCCGCCTGCCGCGGCGGGCGCGGCTGATGAGGCGCTCGCGGCGGGCGCGGCGAATGACACCGCACCCGCGCCGACCAGCACGAGCGTGACGGCGCACGCCACCGAGCGCGGGAATGCCGTGCGGACGCGAGAAGGCCGGTGGGCAGCCGCGCCCTCGGCCCGGTGGCTAGCCCAGCGCTGATCGCCCATCAAGAAAGGCTAATTCAGCATGATCCCAGCCACAATGGACGCCTGGTTTCTTGATCGCGGAAGACTCGCGTCGCCCGTGCCTCCGCGGATGTCCGTGATCAACGAATCGGGCGGCCGTGGCGGGCCCGAGGCGGAGGTGAGTGAGATCTAGGCGGGCGGCTGTGACGGGCGGGGCCGAAGAGGTAGCGGCAATCCCGGGACCGGCGGCCCCAGCCGATCCACGTGTCCGATTCGTCCTGGTTATGCCCACTGGTCGGTGCCGGGTTAACCCGATGAATGTCACAACCATCGGCTTTGGTGCCGATGAACGTCACATTCATCGGGTTCGTGCAGACCCGCCACGGGGTGCGGACTGGCCCGCCACGGGGTGCGGCACGCCCGCCAGGGTGCGGCACGCCCGCCAGGGTGCGGCACGCCCGCCACGGTGCGGCACGCCCGCCACGGTGCGGGCACGCCCGCCTGGTGCGGCACGCCCGCCACGGGGGTGCGGCACGCCCGCTAGGGTGCGGCACGCCCGCCAGGGTGCGGCACGCCCGCCAGGGTGCGGCACGCCCGCCAGGGTGCGGCACCGCTCGCCACGGGTGCCTAGGCTGGCTGGTGTGTCCGGGTTGCCAGCGCTGGACGAGGCCGAGCGGTTCCTGCGGGGGCGGTACGGCAGCCGGGCCAGCGCGGTGACGCCGCTGGAGGGCGGGGAGTGGTCGCGGGTATTTGGGTTCGCCCTCGACGGCAGGGACATGGCGGCGAAGTTCGGCGCCCATCCGGATGACTTTGCCAAAGACGCGCGGATGGCCGCGCACAGCTCGGCGGCGCTGCCGATTCCGGCCGTTTACGACGGCGGCCCCGGCCCGGGCGGAGTCTTCGCCGTCTCGCGGCGAGCGCATGGCGAGTTCCTCGACCGGCTCGGCGAAGCAGGAATGCGGGTGATCCTGCCCGCGCTGCTTGCGGCCCTGCAGGCCGCGCGCGGCATCCAGGTGCCCGGCCCCGATGGCGGCCTTCCGGCGGCCTCAGAAACTGGCTACGGAATATGGCGGGCCGACGGCACCGCGCCGTACCCGACCTGGCGTGATGCGCTGCTTGACGCGATTACCGACCAGCCGGGACGGCGGACGCACGGCTGGCGGCGAGCGCTGGCCAGTTCGCCGACCGGGCCCGGTCCGTTCGACGACGCCGCCGAGGCGCTGCGGGAGCTCCTCCCCCGGGGTACCCAGCCCTGCCAGCTGATCCACGGCGACTTGCTCTACCGCAATGTGCTCGTGCAGGGTCCCATCATCACGGCGGTGCTTGACTGGGGTAACTCGATGTACGGGGACGGGCTGTATGACCTGGCCTGGCTGCTGTACTGGTGGCCGTGGTTCCCGGCCTGGCGCAGGATCAACATCCGGGCGATCATCATGGACTACCTGGAGGCGACCGGCGGCTGGCCAGACGACACCGCTGGCCGGCTGCGCTGCTACCAGATTCACATCGGCCTGGACGCCCAGGCCTACAACGCCTTCACCGGCCGCTGGCGGGAACTGGCCGACAACGCCCGGCAGACAGCGGCCCTGGCCGGACAGGCCTGAGCCGAAGCCCGGGTAGCACCGCCGGCCCGGCAGACTACGCCGCCGGGCCGACGCTGCGCGGGCGCTGGCGAGGCCGCGGCCGGCCCGGCCGCTAGCGCGGCCGCCGCGCGCCTTCTCGCGGGCCCGGCTCCCAGGGCACCTCGTCCCGGTCGCCCGCTACCCGGATCAGCACTCCGGCCCAGGTGCGGAACGGGCGCCAGGGCTCGGCTAGCTTGCGGATCGCGTCGTCGGCGGGGATTTCCGGCAGCGAGTAGTAGTAGCGCAGGTAGGAAGGCAGCCGCGGTTCGGCAAGGGTCAGTGCGTCGGTCACGCCGGTTGACCGCAGCAGGATCAGGCCCGCATAGACCGGCCCGATCCCCGGGATGGCCTGCAGGCCGGAGAGGGCGCGCTCCGGTTCCAGCGCCGCGAGCCGCGCCGGATCCAGTTCCCCGCCGAGTGCCCGTTCGGCGACGCCCCGCAGCCGCGCCACCCGCGCAGGCTCCATGCCGGGGAAATCCGCAAGCAGCCGCAGCCGTGCTGGCAGCGGGAAGGCATACTCGGTCTGGCCGGCCAGCTCGAACGAGCGGCCGAGCTCAGCGGACAGCCGGCGGCGGAGCGCAGCCGCCTGGCTGCGGTGCCGCCGCTGCGCGATGATTCCCCACGCCGCAGCCTCGTACGGGGAGTGGAACAGCACCGGCCGCAGCCCGGGATGGCGGGCCTGCAGCGCGCCGAGCACAGGATCCTTGCGGCCGGCCTTCGATCCAGCCGCCGGCCGGCCGGTCAACGGAAAGGATGCGGCGCACCTGTTCCGCGGCCGGGCTGGCGTTGCTGACGCCGCTGACCTCGATCAGCAGGCTGCCGTCCGCTTCCTGCCTGACGACGGCTCCGGCCTGGTGCTCCATGTCATCGGTGACGAACGCGAGCCGCATCAGGTGCTCATCGGGCCGGGGCCGCCCGGTGCTGGGGCCGAACCCGAAGGCCGCGGCCGCATCGAGGGCGAACGGGCCGTCAACCGCGCAGCGCAAGCGCTGCGGCTGCTGATTCGGCAACGCGGGCTCCTTATCCAGCCAGTCAGTCCGGGTCATGTCCGAGGTATAACAGCCGCCGCCGACACTCCCGGCAGGCCGGCACCGACCTCTGGCCGGCACCGGCCCGGCCGGCACCGGCCCGGCCGGTGCCGGCGTTCGGCCCGAGGCCCTGCCAGCGCCGCCGACCGTGACCGTGAGAGCGTTGGCTGATAGCTGGCTGGCGAGCGTGAAGGCGGTTCATCCACGATGCGGTACGCGGCATTGCTCAGGGGCATCAACGTCGGCGGACGCAAGAAGGTCCCGATGGCGGAGCTGCGTGCGCTGCTGGCCAGTCTCGGCTACGCGGACGTGGTCACCCACCTGCAGAGCGGCAACGCCGTCTTCAGCGCCCCTGAGCAGTCGCCGCAGGCGCTGGCAGGCGCCATCGCCGGGGCCGTCGCCAGCGGGTTCGGCATGGACGTGAAGGTTGTCATCAGGACGCACGGCGAGCTTGCTGACGTGATCAGGCGCAGCCCGCTGCCGAACGGCCCGGAGAACCCGTCCAGGTTCTTCGTTGCCTTCCTGTCGGCCGCGCCCGAAGCCGATGCAACCGATGCGATGGAGTCGATGTCCTTCGACCCTGACCGGATCTGGATCAGCGAGGCCGAGGCGTTCCTGTGGTGCCCGGCCGGGGCCGCGGACACCAAGCTCACCAACAACTTCCTGGAAAAGCGGCTCAAGGTCACCGCGACGTCGCGGAACTGGAACACCGTGCTCAAGCTGGCAGAACTGACCCGTGACTGAGGAGATCCGGTACCGGGCACGGCGATCCGCGGTTCGCGGCGGTGCGGGACGAGTCGGGCTGGCCAGCCAGCATCACGGGTGGCTGCCCAGCCGCCGGGATTCGGTCATTCGGCGCGGGCGGCCCGGCCGGCTAGTCCTCGCTGGCTCGGCGCATCCGCTTGACCTGGGCGCGGCGCTGCTTGTCCGCCAGCCGCCGCTCGCGCGCCGCCCGGCTCGGCCTGGTCGGGCGGCGCGGCCGCGGCGGCAGGGCGGTCGCCTCGGTCAGCAGCGCGGACATCCGGCCGGCGGCCGCCTGCCGGTTGCGGAGCTGGGAGCGGTACTCGGATGCAGTGACGGTTACGACGCCGTTCGCCAGGCGGCCAGCCAGCGCCCGCACCGCCCGCTCCTTCAGCGCCGGGGGAAGCGCGTCTCGAGCCGGCCAGATCGTAGGAGAGCTCGACCCGGCTCTCCGTGGTGTTCACCGACTGGCCGCCCGGGCCTGGCGAACGGGAAAACCGCCAGGAAAGGTCGTCCGGCGGGATCGTCACGCCGCGGACGCTGACCCCGAAGCTGTCACCGCTCATGACGTGCCGCGCCAGCCGCCGTCTGGGCAGACCCGAGCATCACTGGCCGGCCCGCTGCCTTCCGCCATGCCACCTGCCTACCACGCCGGCTGCGCGCTGGAGATCCGCCGGCTCCAGGGATCGGGGTGGCCCCGCGGGCGAACCGGTCATCTGCCGAGGGTGCAGCGGTAGCCACTGGTCGCGGCAGCTGCGGAGTCGGCAGGTGCCGCCATGGTCAGCTGCCCGGAAGCCGGCTGATCGGCGAATGCCTCTTTCTGGCGGCAGGCCGATTCCCTAACATGGGGCCATTGCCCGCGCGCGGAAGGCTGAGGACGAGCAGATGCCGGGATCCAGGGACCTGCCCGGTACTGACGACAACGCCAGCGAGAGCGCCCAGCACGATGCCCGGCGGCATGCTGACGTGCGCGGCGCAGCGGTCCCGAAGAGCGCGTTACAGCACCGAGGCGACGGGCTTCGTCCTGGTCATCCGTCATCGCCCTACAACAAGGACGGCAGCCTTAGGCCGGCCATTACCGCGCTCAGGGAGCTTGAGTCAGATCAGGACGCGAACCCACCGGAGCCCTCCCCGCCCGGCACTACGGACAGCGCCCAGCCGGCGCACGCTGACCGCCAGCCGAAACAGGCGGAGCGGGCGCAACGGAATGAGCAGGCGGATTCCGCCGCTGAAAGCGCGAGCACCGAGTGGCGCGCTGTGCTCCCGCGGTTGCAAGGACTGTGGGAGCGACTCGAAGAAAGCTGGCCAGCCGAGCAGCGTCCTCCGGCCGACCGGTCGAACGATGAGGAAGGATCCTGGCGCGGAGACAGTCCTCGCGAGTACCTCAACGCGGAGGAGAACCTCGTGACCGAGCACGCACTGGACCGCATCGGAGGCACCGAGCGCGAGTTGACCAGGATGCTGAAGGGCGTGGAAGCCGAGATACCAGGTGCACGCCTTGTCGGACTGATGCATCGGCTCAAAGACGCGGAGAGATTCAAGGAGAAGGTTTCAAGCGAAGTGCGCGCGAAGCCCGAGCGGCCTATCGGAGAGATCATCGGACGGATAGCCGACGCGGTTAGATACACCTATCAATGTGATGAGAATAGTTATGTAGATACATATGGCGATCTATGCGGGCGCTTAGCAGCAGCTGGAAATGAACTGACAGTGCGTATGAATTACTGGGATGGCGCTGAATATAAAGGTATCAACACCCGCTGGCTGACGGAAGATGGCCAAATATTCGAGGTTCAATTCCACACGCCCGACAGCTTCCAGGCAAAGCAACTAACCCATAGCGCTTACGAGAGACTGCGGACGAATGCAGCTCCGAGAGTCGGGCGCACGGAATTAAAGTCCTTCCAGGAGACGGTCACGTCGCACGTCCGTGTACCCCTCGGCGTTGGGGCAATCACCAACTACCGAAAGGACGGCTACTGATCGCATGCCTGAACAAGCTAAGTACTACGCAATCATTGATCATCGGGCTTCTCGCGAGCATCCGGCTGGGCTGGTTCGACGTCGGACGTTTGAAGATGGCGGTTTCGAGGACGAGGCTCTTGAACGGGATCTGACTTGGCAATTCACACCACTTATCGTGGGGTGGGAACGTGGTGAGGCTACCGATGACCTAATTGAGGTTCCGGAGGATGAGGCTGATCGGGTCATCGAGCGGTTCCGCGCCAGGTGGGGCACCCCGGAGTAGCCATAGTGGCGAGAATCGCCATCATCACCCGCAGCGCCCGAAGGCTCGAACGCTCGAATCTGATGACGACGCGGTCCCCGACGGGCCGGTAACCGAGCCGCTGATAGGGCGAATTGCTGGTCGCGTTGGCCAGGTCGGTGAACAGAACGACAGCCGCCGCGCCGGCCTCCAGCGCCGCCCTGCTCACCGCGGCGGTCACCGCAGCGGCATAGCCGCGCCTGCGGTATGCCACCGGCGTGTACACCGGCCCGACGCGGACCGTCCCGCCCAGCGGCCGGTTGACGCCGGCCATGGACACCGGCACCCCGTCCGCCTCCCACAGCCTCAGGCCACCATGGCTGAGCCGGTCGGCGACCGCGCCGGGGATCGGCGGCGCCGAGTCGCCGAGTTCGCGTGAGAAACGGGCAAACCAGTCCTCCAGGAGTTCTGCTGTCCGCCGCGGCCGCGACTCGCGCGGCGCCGGGCGGCCAGGGACTCGGCGGCTGGAGTTCGCCGAGCCGGTACAGCCGGGACCGCAAGCTGACCGAGGCCCGGACGCCTGTCCGCTGCCGCCAGGCTGCGGCGAAGGCCAGCGCGACGCGCTCAGCTGAGTTGACTCCCGGCAGCCAGCGGCCGAGTGCGGCCAGTTGCCCGGCGAGTTCCCCGATCGGCTGCGCCCGGCCAGTTGCCCGGCGAGTTCCCCGATGGGCCGGCCAGCAGTTGCCCGGCGAGTCCCATGATCGCTGGCGGGGCCAGCCAGCAGACAGGGAAACGGCGGCGTGTGCAGGAACGCGCACTCGACCGGGCCAGGCTCCGCCCGCCACCACCCGAACAGCGGCGCGCCGGCACCGAACGCGGCAGCGCCGCCACGGCGGACGGAGTCCGCGACGCTGAGCTCGATGGTGTGCTCGACCGGCCGCGACAGCATGAACTCGCCGGCGGCAGCCAGCGAATTCCGCGACGTCCTCGGTGAAGTTCCAGGCCACGGACCTATCATCGCGGCGGGCCCGCCGCGGGCCGTCCCGCCGCTCATCGCAGGCAGGCCATCGGCGGCCCGCCGCCGCGTGATGCGCCGCGTGACATGCCGCGGCGCATCACGGCATGCGGCGCCTGATGTCGATAGCGTGTAGTGCGTGTCCCGGGGAAGTCGGGACGGCGCAAGCTCGGCTCGCACGGGCCAAACGCAGTCCGGGAGGGATCATGGGTGGCTTTAAGAAGTTCCTGCTCCGCGGCAATCTCGTAGAGCTGGCGGTCGCCGTCGTCATCGGCCTCGCCTTCAGCGCCGTCATCGCCGCGCTCGTCGCCGACCTGATCACGCCGCTGATCGCGGCCATCGGCGGCAAGCCCAACTTCGCCGGGCTGAGTTTCACGGTCAATCACAGCAAATTCCTCTACGGCGCCTTCATCAACGCCCTGATCGCCTTCGTGATCATCGCCGCGGTGGTCTACTTCTTCGTCGTTCTCCCGGTGAACAAGCTGCTGACCATGGCGGACAAGGAGCATGAGGCCACCGAGCGGGAGTGCCCGGAGTGCCTCAGCCAGATACCGCTGGCCGCACGGCGCTGCATGTACTGCACGGCGCCGGTGCAGCCCGTGCCAGGCACGCCGACCGCGTAACCAGGCAGCCCGGGCCCGCTCACTTGGCGTCTGCGTAGCAGCTGACAACCGCCGTCGTCAGCGGGAACCGCACCGGGGTCGGGCCGAACACCAGCCGCCCGGCTTCCTCGCCAGCCGCGCTGATCGCCGCGAGCACCGGCTCAACCGCGGACTCGGGACAGTGCACGATCACCTCGTCGTGCTGGAAGAACACCAGATGCGGCCCCGCGACGCCGGTTTCGCCGGCCGTCCGCGGCGGTCCCGCCGGAAGGGCTTGTCCGGCCAGGGGGTTCCCGTTAAAAATCTGAATTTCTGCCAGCCGCCTGCGCAGTCCGGCCAGCAGCACCAGCGCCCAGTCGGCCGCGCTCGCCTGCACGACGAAGTTCCTTGTGAACCTGCCGCGGGCACGCGCGGCAGGCCCCGCGCCCGGGTCCCGCTCGCCGTCCGGGTCGCCGGACTCCTCGGTGATCGCCCGCCAGGCGGCGGACGGCGGCGGGCACGTCCGGCCAAGGACGGACCTGACCACACGGCCTTCCTGGCCTGCCTGCGCCGCCGCCTCCACGTACCCGGAGGCCAGCGGGAACCGCTTCCTGAGCACGGCGAGCAGCTGGCCGGCCTCGCCGCCGGCCCCGCCGTACATGGCGGAAAGCAAGGCAACCTTCGCCTTCGCCCGGTCGCCGCCGAACGCACCTGCCAGCGCCAGGTAAAGGTCACCGCTGGCGGCTGCCTGGGCGAACGCCCGGTCGCCTGCCAGCGCGGCCAGCACCCGCGGCTCAAGCTGCGCGGCATCGGCCACCACGAGCACCCAGCCGGGATCGGCGATGACCGCGCGGCGCAGCACCTTCGGGATCTGCAGCGCGCCGCCGCCCCGCGATGCCCAGCGCCCCGACACCACCCCGCCCACCACGTATTCCGGGCGGAACCGCCCGCCGGACACCCAGCTATCCAGCCAGGCCCAGCCGTGCGCGGCGTGCAGCCTGGCCAGTTCCTTGTACTCGAGCAGCGGCGCCGCAGCCGGATGATCAACGTCGCGGAGCACGGAGAACCTGCTCGACGGCAACCGGACACCGTCCGTGGCGAAGGCGCGGATCAGCTGTGCGGGCGAGTCAGGGTTGACCCGCCGGCCACCGAACGCCTCGTCGATCCGGGCCGCGAGCTCGGCCAGCCGCGCTGGCCTGACGCCGGCCGGCCCGGACCGCGGCCGGGGCCCGAGCATCCCGGCCAGCAGCGAGTCATGGACCCCGGCCCGCCACGGCAGCCCGGCGAAGCTCATCTCGGCGGCGATCAGGCCGCCCGCGGACTCGGCGGCAGCCAGCATCCCGAACCGATCGGGCCGCTCGTCGGCAGCAATCCGGCTCAGCTGGCTGGCGTGCGCGGCGATCAGCGCGCCGAGCACGTCCGCAGGTTCCGGCCCGGCCGGCCCGGCAGCATCGAACAGCGCCCCCTGGGCCTGCGCCGGCCGGCCTGCGCCGGGCCAGCCTGCTCCGGCTGGCCGGCCGCCGCCAGGCCAGCAAGCACCGGCGATCCCGGCCCGGACTCCGGGCCGTCCCGGCTGACCAGCAGCCGCTCCGTCAGCTCGACGTCGTGGCAGCGCGCTACCCGCACGCCCGCCCGCAGCAGCGAAGGGTAAAGGCGCGCCCCCGATGCCCACACCCACCGCACCGGACCCGACCGCTGGTAGCCCGCCACAGCAGCAGAAAGATCCTTTTCTGAAACGGGAACTCCCCGCGGGCTGCCGTCCGCTGCGAGCTCGCAAAGCAGCGCTGAGCCATCGGTCCCCGCCACCACCGCGACCCGCACGGTCCTGATTGTCCCGCAGGGGTCTGACAGCCGGCCTGGATCAGACCAGCTTGTCTATCCGGGGATTGCCGCCTGCCGGATCCGCGTCATCGGGATCCCGGTACGTCGGCGTCCACGGCGCCGTCTGCCGCGCGGCCTGACCAGGCAGCTCGCCCGAGGCCCAGCCGGCCAGGTCGCCGGCCATAGCGGCGAGCCCGTCCCCGCCCGCATTGCTGGCATGCCGCTGCCCGCCGCCCCGCCGCGCGGCTGGCTGCCTGGCCGGCTGCTGGGAATCAGCTTCGGCGGCAATGCCGTTCCGCTTCTGCCGGGCCGGCCGTGGCATGGCGTGGCGATGGGATCGCGGGCGCTGGGCGGGCCCGCCGTCGGATGCACTGTGTTCGCTGCCGAACGGGACCGGCTCGGCGGCATCGTCCGGCAGCGACGCGGCACCGGGCCGGAACGCCGTCAGTCCGGTCTCGCTGTCGCAGGCTTGCGCCCCGGACGGGTCTGGCGGCGGGGCCGGCGCTGCCGCCCCGGCCCGTGAAAGCGGCAGGGCCGGCGGCAGCGGCGAGACCGGCGGAGCCACCCGGCCAGCGAGACCGGCGGAGCCACCCGGCCGGCGAGACCGGCGGAGCCACCCCGGCCGGCGAGACCGGCGGAGCCACCCCGGCCGGCGAGACCGGCGGAGCCACCCGGCCGGCGCAAGCGGCGGTGTCCCCGGCCAGCGAGAGCGGCGGAGCCACCCCGGCCGGCGAAAGCGGCGGAGCCACCCGGCCGGCGAAAGCGGCGGAGTCACCCCGGCCGGCGAAAGCGGCGGGACCGCCGCGGCGGGCGAAGGCTCCCGGACCTCCGGGATCACTGTGGCTGGCGGCTCCGGCGTGCTTTCCTGATGGCCAGGCGGCCGAGGCTGGCTGTCCGCTGCCGTCGGGTCGTCAGCCCGCCGCGGGCCCTCGGCCAGCCGCGAGTCATCCGCGGGCCGCAAGTCATCCGCGGGCCGCGCGCTCTCCGCGGGCCGCAAGTCATCCGGCCGGGCGGGGGCCGCGGGCGGCCTGCCGTTCGTGAACCGCTCCCGCGGCGCAGCCGGGGGCTGCGCGGGAACCTGCAGCCGGGCGCCGGCCGCGGCGCGGGCGATTTCCGCGGCCGCCGTCAGGCCGGCCAGCCGCCCGTTGGCCACAGCGGGCTTGCCTGGTGCCGCCGCGTTGCCGCAGTCGTGGCCGTTGAGCAGCGCGGCAAGCTTCTCGGCCTCCTCCGCCGCCACGCCGAACACGACCCTGGGCTCTCCCCACGGCTCCTCAAGCGAGTAGCCAACGTAGCTCGACACTGCTGCCAGCGGTTCTGCGCCCAGGCCGTGCGCGGCACGAAAACGATCCCACGCCCGCTCCAGCGCGCTGGCAGCCCGCTGTGCGCGCTCGACCAGATCCGGATCACGCATGGTGCGGTCCTCCCCTTCCAAGCGACGGCACGCTCCGCCCAGCTGGCGGGCCCCCCGGGTGCACGCATGTGGTCACCGGCCGTTTACGGTGACACGGCCTACCCGTGTCACTTGGCGTGCGCGCGGACGCCAGCCTGCCGCCGTCACAGCCGGTCAGCGGGCATGCCGACCAGTATTGCTGACCAGCAAGCATGGCAAGAGTGATTACAAAAAGTTGCTTGATAATTACGAATTGCCACGATTCTGCGCTGCGCTCGCGCTGCGAGCGTGCTCGGGCAACGCGCCCGCCCTCGGGACCCGTGTCAGACTGTGAGTCACGTCATCTCGGGGCGCGGCCCGGCCGCGGTCCACGTTTCCCCGATGGGCCGGATCGACCCCGGCAACGTCCGATGGAACCGCGTTCGCCTAGCCAGTTCCGTGAACTATGCCCCCCTACGCGGCACGTGGCCGCCGGGGCCGACCCCCCTGCCTTACTTACGTTAACTCTCACTGCTTCATGACTTCTGGCCGGCCGCCGCCAGCGCGCGCAGCACGTGCGCCGTCATGGCTGCCCGGACGCTCATCGCGCCAGGAAAGCGGCCGGGTCCTACTCCGATCGCTGCTGCGGGATCCCCGCGAGCAGAGCACGAACCTCTGTCTCCCGGTACCGGCGGTGACCGCCGAGCGTGCGGATGGACGTCAGCTTCCCCGCCTTGGCCCACCGGGTCACGGTTTTCGGGTCCACCCTGAACATCGTGGCGACCTCTGCCGGTGTCAGCAGCGGTTCGGCTTCTGGTGTGCGTGCAGACATGTGTACGGCCTCTCCTCCTGGACCGGTACTGCGATCCTGCGTTTGTTGCGGTTCCTGGCTCCATTGGGGAGCCTGCCGTGGATGTCCCATATGGTCTACTCAGAGACCATATTGCCATCACCAGCGGTGACAAGTCGACCACCCGGAGCAAAGTTTCTGTGCTGAGTTACCCCGTTGCTCCACTGATCTGAGTCACGCTGCGTGATTCTAGCTATACGGAACGTCGCAACGGGCAGATTCGGAAAAGTCCATCCCCCTCCCTTAACTACCTAGCTCGATCGCCTCCAGCGAGCGCCAGCGGGCGCGCAGGCGCTGATACATCGCGGCGGCTAGCTCAAGCTCCTTGTCGGCAAGCGCATTAACGGCAGCGGACACCTCGGCCGCCGACTGGTCACCGCGCAGCGTCTCGTCATCAAGCAACTGCACCAGCCCCCCGTAGTCGAGCTCCACGAGCGAGTGCGGATGGAACTCCTCGAGCCAGCGGCCAATCTCCTCCAGCTCGGTACCGATCCGCACCAGCGCCGCCACCGCTGGCTCGGATTCCGCGAGGCGGCTGCCCGACAGCCTGCGTGCCGTGGCCAGTGACCTGGCCACCCGCCTGCGGGCCTGGGACATCGCCGTCGCATAGATAAGCGTGCGGGTGGCGGCGGCGGTGGCCGGTCCCCTGCCGTCCCCGGCAGGCGGCGTGCCGAGGACAAGCCAGCGCTCCGTCGGCGCGAAGGGCACGAACCAGGACAGCGGCACCGACCACGCGCTCGTCTGTATGTGCACGCGGGGCGTCCCTTCCCTGCCCTCCCAGCGCGCGAAGTCCTCGGCTGCCAGCTCCGCCTGGCGCGGGGCGAATGCATCGGACATCAGCGGCCCCGCGGTCTCCCGCAGCCTGCTGAGCGCCAGCCAGGATCGCAGCCTGGTCTGCCAGGGGCATACGTAAGTGATGCCGTCAGCCCACCGGACATACGCGTGCCTGCTTTCCTGCGCGGGGGCCACGATCGGCGGCAGCGCGATAAGCCTGCGCAGGCGACTCAGCATGCTCCGCGGCCAGCGCGCTGGCCCGGCGCGGGCGGTCCGGGGAGGTCGCGTAGGCCGCCCAGTGTGCCCGCTCCGCCGCGCGAAAGGCCGAAAGCGGCTCATAAATACGCAGATAGGCAGCGCACGGCAACATGTACAAATCGTGACATGACCTGGTGTACCGGGAGAAGCCCCCCGGATAACGAGATCGTCACCACGCCACCTGCGGCAGCCTCGCCACCGGCATACCCTGGTCCGGAGAACCCGCCTCAACGAGGATGCGGGACCGAGCCGGGAGTCGCGGCAGTGACGAATGTATTCGGGAGTGCGCAGAAAATCACGGCGGCCGACGGCGGCGGCGGCAGCAGCAGCGGCGGCAGCGCAGGCAGCAGCAGCAGCAGCAGCACGCAGCCGGACAACGGCGCGAATAGCCTTTCCGGGCACGAGCAGGTGGTGTTCTGCCAGGACCCGCCGACCGGCCTCCGGGCGATCATCGCCATCTACTCGACCAGGCTGGGGCCCGCGCTCGGCGGCACCCGGTTCTACCCGTACCCGAGCGAGGACGCCGCGCTGGCCGACGTGCTCAACCTGTCCAGGGCGATGACCTACAAGAACGCACTGGCCGGCCTCGACCTCGGCGGCGGCAAGGCCGTCATCATCGGCGACCCGGCCAGGCTGAAGTCCGAGGCGCTGCTCCGCGCCTACGGCAGGTTCGTCGAGTCCCTGAACGGGCGTTACGTCACGGCCTGCGATGTCGGCACCTACAGCGAGGACATGGACATCATCGCCCGCGAGTGCAGGCACGTCACCGGCCGGACCGTCGCCAACGGCGGGGCCGGGGACTCCTCCGTCCTCACCGCCTTCGGCGTCTTCCAGGGCATGCGCGCCGCCGCCGAGCACGTCTGGGGCACCGCCAGCCTGGAGGGCCGGCGGGTCGCCGTGGAGGGCGTGGGCAAGGTCGGCCGCCGCCTGGTCGGGCACCTGCTTGAGGCCGGCGCACAGGTGTTCATCTGCGATGTGTCCGGCGAGGCGGTCGACCGGGTACGCGCGGAGCACCCGGCCGTGGCGGTGGCCGCGAGCCGGACCGAGCTGGCCGCCGCGCCGGTGGATGTCTACTCGCCGTGCGCACTCGGCGGGTCGATTGACGACGACACGGTCGCGACGCTGGGCGCCAGGATCATCTGCGGCGGCGCTAACAACCAGCTCGCGCATCCGGGCATCGAGAAGCAGCTCGCCGACCGGGGCATCGTGTATGCCCCGGACTACCTGGTCAATTCCGGCGGTGTGATCCAGGTCGCGGACGAATTCGCCGGTTTCAGCTTCGACCGCGCACAGTCGAGAGCAGCGCGGATCTTCGATACGACCAGGAAAATTCTCGCGCTGGCCGGCGAAGAGGGCGTACCGCCCGCAGTGGCCGCTGACCGGCTCGCGGAGCGGCGGATGTCGGAGGTAGGCCGGCTCCGCGGCATCTGGCTCGGTGGCTGACCAGCCGCGTCCGCGCTGCCCGGAGGCGCCAGCCGCGCAAACCAGGTACGGTTATGTCCGTACGGAGGCAGGAAACGCGGCGCGTCCCAGGCGGTGGAGAGGCGCCGGGTCTGCCTGTTGTGCAAGCAAGCCCGCCAGCATGAGCGCCTAACAGCAGAGCACAGCGCAGCACAGCACAGTGAAGACAGCACAACCGGTGCGGTGACCAGGGGCCTGACCGGCCCCCGTACGTTCGAGGGGGTCGAGCCAATGGGGCGCGGCCGAGCCAAGGCCAAGCAGGTCAAGGTTGCACGCCAGCTCAAGTACAACAGCGGCGGCACGGATCTTGACCGGCTGCGGGCTGAGCTGGGTGTCGTCACGGACCAGCAGGATGCCGAGTCGGAAGCCGCCTACGCGGAGCTCGCCGATCGCTACTCCGATGATGACGACGACGGTGATGACGACGACGATGACGATGAGGACGACCTGGCCGACGGCCTGAGCGGCATGAGCATGGCCGACGAGGCACCGGGCCGGTAACGCATCGCGCGGGTGAGCAGGACCCAGGCGGCCGACTTAGGCCGCGGCCGGGTCGTGTCCGGGGGCAGCGTGCCGTCTGCTGTCAGCCGGGATGGCTGCCGTCCAGCCTGGCCTCGCCGCTGCCCGCGCTGACCTGGCCCGCTATCCAGGCCGGCACGTCACGGGCGGCGAGCAGCGCGAGCGCGCGGCTGGCCTGCCCGGCGGGGACGACGGCAACCATTCCCACGCCCATGTTGAATACCCGTTCCATCTCGCCCGCCGCCACCTGCCCGTGCTCAGCGAGCAGGCCGAATACCGGCGGCGGGCGCCAGGAACCGCGGTCGACCGTGGCGTCCGCGCCCGGCGGCAGCACCCGGCTGAGGTTGGCGGCCAGCCCGCCGCCGGTGATGTGCGCGAACGCGTGCACCTCGCAGTCATCGGCCAGGGCCAGGCAGTCGCGGGCATAGATCCTGGTCGGGGTCAGCAGCTCTTCGCCAAGCGGCCGCCCGAGGCCGGCCGGCTCGGCGTCCAGCGGCAGCCCCCCGGCATGCTCGTCGACGAGCTTCCTGACCAGGGAAAACCCGTTGGAATGCAGCCCGGACGACGCCATCGCGATCAGCACGTCACCGGGCCGGACCCGGTCAGGCCCGAGCAGCTCGTCGGCTTCCACCACCCCGGTCGCGGCGCCGGCCAGATCGAAATCGTCAGGACCGAGGTGGCCAGGATGCTCGGCCGTCTCACCGCCGATCAGGGCGCAGCCGGCCCGCACGCAGCCCTCGGCGACGCCGCCGACGATAGCGGCCACCCGCTCCGGGCGGAGCACGCCGCAGACCACGTAGTCGGTCATGAACAACGGCTCGGCCCCGCACACGACGAGATCGTCGACCACCATGGCCACCAGGTCGATGCCGACGGTGTCGTACCGGCCAAGCCGTTGCGCTATCGCCACCTTCGTGCCGACGCCGTCGGTCGATGTGGCGAGCAGCGGCCGCCGGTAGCCGGCCAGCCTGGACGCGTCGAACAGCCCGGCGAACCCGCCGATCCCGCCGACCACCTCGGGCCTGGCGGTGCGGCCGACCGCCGCGCGGATCAGGTCCACCGCCCGCTCGCCGGCCACGATATCGACCCCGGCGCTGGCGTAATCCGGCCCGCTGCTCACAGCCTGGCCCCGGCCGCGCTGCGGCCGGCTGCACTGTCGCCCGCGGCCGCTGACGGCCGGGCCGCTGACGGCCGGGCTGCTGACGGCCGGGCTGCTGACGGCCGGGCCCTCAAGCAGGTGCTTGCCCCGCTCCGCCTCGGCGACCGGGATCGGGTAGTTGCCGTCAAAGCAGGCCCGGCAGAGCCGGCCGGCGGGCAGCGTCGTCGCCGCGGTCAGGCCCGCCAGCGAGACGTAGCCGAGCGAGTCAGCGCCGAGCGAGGCCCTGATCTCCGCGACCGACAGGCTGCCTGCGATCAGCTCGGCACGGCTGGCGAAGTCGATGCCGTAGAAGCACGGCCAGGTCACCGGCGGGCTCGAGATCCGGACATGCACTTCGGCGGCGCCGGCCTCGCGCAGCATGGCGACGATGGCGCGCTGCGTGTTGCCGCGGACGATGGAGTCGTCGACGACCACGACCCGCTGGCCGGCGATGACGTCCCGCAGCGGGTTCAGCTTCAGCCGGATGCCGAGCTGGCGGATCGTCTGGCTCGGCTGGATGAAGGTGCGGCCCACGTAGGAGTTCTTCACCAGGCCCTGCGCGTACGGGATGCCGCTTGCCTCGGCGTAGCCGATCGCGGCCGGCGTGCCTGATTCCGGCACCGGGATGACCAGGTCGGCAGGGACCGGGTGCTCAGCCGCCAGCCGCCTGCCGACCTCCACCCGGGTGGCCTGCACGCCCCGTCCGGCAATGGTGGTGTCCGGCCTGGCCAGGTAGACGTACTCGAACAGGCACCCGCGCGGCTGCGCGGGCGCGAAGCGGCGCGATCGCACCCCAGCCTCGTCAATGCAGATCAGCTCGCCCGGCTCGACTTCCCTGACCAGGGCGGCGCCGACGATGTCCAGCGCCGCGGTCTCGCTCGCCACGACCCAGCCGCGGGCAAGCCTGCCGAGCACGAGCGGCCGGAAGCCCTGCGGGTCGCGGGCCGCGTACAGGGTCCGCTCGTCCATGAAGACCAGCGAGTACGCCCCCCGCACCAGCGGCAGCGCGGCAAGCGCGGACTCCTCGATGGCCGCGGCGCCCTGGGTCAGCTGATCCCCGGCTGCGCCGGCGAACAGCGCGGTCAGCACGTCGGTATCGGTACTGGCGCGGTTCCCGCCGTGGCCGGCCGCCGGATCGACAAGCGCGGCCAGCTCCAGGGTGTTGATCAGGTTGCCGTTGTGGCCGAGCGCCAGGCTCGCCGACGGCGTGGCGCGGAAGGTCGGCTGCGCGTTCTCCCATACCGACGAGCCGCTGGTCGAGTAGCGGCAGTGACCGACGGCGATGTGGCCGCGCAGCGTGTGCAGCACGGACTCGTCGAAGACCTGGGGAACCAGGCCCATGTCCTTGTAGACCACGATCCTGCGCCCGTCGCTGACCGCTATGCCGGCCGACTCCTGGCCCCGGTGCTGCAGCGCGTACAGGCCGAAGTAGGCAAGCTTGGCGACCTCCTCGCCAGGTGCCCAGACACCGAAGACGCCGCAGGCGTCCCGCGGCTGCTCTCCCGGATCCAGCTCGGCTGTCAGGCGGCCATCGGGCTTGATCACCTGGTCAGTCTATTGACTGCGGCGGGCCGAATCGCCGGACCGCGGAGTGCGGGATACGTCACATGCCGGCAGCCGGGGAACACATGCCGCCAGCCGGAGAATCAGCCGGGATCGGCGGCCGGCTGCAGCGGCAGGTAGGCGGCCAGGTCAGCGCGCGGCCCGCTGGCCCTGATCAGGCCGTCAGCGGCGGCGCTGGCCCAGGCCAGCCTGCCCGTGGCGAGCCGGATCCAGGTCGCGGCGTCGGTTTCCACGACATTCGGCGGGGTGCCGCGGGTATGCCGGGGGCCATCGACGCACTGGATCGCCGCGAACGGCGGGACGCGTACCTCGACGGCACGCCCAGGTACCCGGGCGGCGAGCAGGCCGAGCAGGCGCATCGACGCGGCGCGCAATGCCTCCCGGCACGGCGTCACGCCCGCATCCAGCGCTTCCGCCGCGGCCGCGACGCAGCCGTCACCGAGCGCGTCCGGGGTCAGCGGGCCGGCCCAGGGCGGGCCGCCGAGCCGAGCCCGCTGCTCGTTGACCGCAGCGAGCAGGCGCTGCGGGTCCAGGCGTCGCATCGGCATCGCTGTGACGGTAGCCGGCAATTTGTTCATTTTCGGTGATAGTCCTTGGCAGCACACGCCCGCTGGAGGTAATGCTTCGGTATGCCAGGCCGGCGCGGTGCAGGTGCACGGCGGGCCCGCGGATCCTGGGCCATCAGGATCGCGGGCATCGCCGCGGTCATCGTCGCCGCCGGCACGGTGGTCGTCGTCCTGGTGCTGACGCAGGGAACGGCGCGGGCAAGGCGGGAATCCGCGGTTCCGCTGCCGCGGAAGGTCATCAGCGTGCTGACCATCGGGCTGGTCAATCCGGGCGCGCCGCAGCGGCCGGATTCACGGCCGGCCGCTGAGCTGCTCTACCTCTCGGCCACCGGGCTCGCGTTCAGCACGGCGGGCGGCCCGGGTCAGGTATCGCCGGCCCAGGAGTGGACGGCCGACCAGATGGGCGACGGCAGCTACATCCTGATCTACGTCCCGGATGGCCGCTGCCTGGCCGCGCCGGCCTTAAGCGGCTCGCCGGGTGCCGCGCTGGCCAGGTGCGACCTGAGCCTCAGCCAGCGGTGGCGGCATCGGTTCGCTGGCAAGGACACGGCCGGCCGGGACGACTGGCAGCTGCGAAACGCGGCGAACGGCCGGTGCCTCACGGCCGTGCGGGCGCCGCTCGGCGGCCAGCCGGGCGTGCTCGGCGTCGGCCTGAGCAAATGCAGTTTGCCGGTCGCCTGGCGGCAGGTCGTCTCGTTCCGCACCGCGTACTGAAGACCACCCCGGCGGGGCGCCAGCCAGGCGGGGCGCCAGCCCCGGCGGGACGCCAGCCAGGCCGGGCCGGGCCGGCGCTAGCCGAAGATCGCCGGCAGTGTCTGGCCGTGCGCCGCGCCGAGTTCATCCAGCGAGATGCTGAACAGGCCGGCGACCTCGAGGCTGTGGCCGCCGGTCTCGCCGATCTCGGCGGCCGGCACCCCGTGCTCGGCGCACAAGGCTGCGAAACCGGCCGCCGATCCTGGCCGCGCGGCCACCACGGCCCGCGCCGCCGACTCGCTGAACAAGCTGGTGAACGGGTCGGCGGGCAGGCTGATCGTGCAGCCGCCCTGGCCGGCCAGGCAGCACTCGGCGAGCGCGATGGCCAGCCCGCCGTCGGACAGGTCGTGCGCCGCCGTCAGCATGCCCCCGGCCGCGCCCGCGGCGAGCACCGCCGCGAGCCGCCGCTCGGCATCAAGATCCACCGCGGGCGGCAGCCCGCCGACGTGCCCGTGCGTGACGTACGCCCACAGCGACCCGCCGAATTCCGCCGCGGTCCGGCCGAGCAGCAGCACCCGGGCGCCGGCCTCGCCGAAGCCGATCGACAGCCGGCGCCGGACGTCGTCGTGCACGCCGAGCACCCCGATCACCGGCGTGGGGTGGATCGCCGCCCCGCCGGTCTGGTTGTAGAAGCTCACGTTGCCGCCGGTCACCGGCACGCCAAGGGCGGCGCAGCCGTCCGCGAGGCCGCGCACCGCTGCCGCGAACTGCCACATCACGGCCGGGTCCTCCGGCGAGCCGAAGTTCATGCAGTTGGTCACCGCCAGCGGCCGCGCTCCGGTCGCGGCCACGTTGCGGTACGCCTCGGCCAGCCCGTGCTGGGCGCCCGCATACGGATCCAGCACGGCGTACCTGCCGTTCCCGTCGGTCGCCAGCGCGATCCCCAGGCCGGTCCGCTCGTCGATCCTGACCAGGCCGGCGTCCTGCGGCGCCGCCAGCACGGTGTCGCCGCGGACGTAGCGGTCGTACTGCTCGGTGACCCACGCCTTGTCGGCCGCGTCCGGCGAGGCGACCAGGGCGAGCAGCGCGGCACGCAGATCCGGGCCGCCGGCCGGGCGGGGCAGCGCGGCCGGGTCGTCAGCGGCGAGCTCGTCCTGGCCGGCCGGGCGCTGCGCGGCGCGGTCGTAGACCGGCCCGTCGTCGGCCGCGCTGCCCGGCGGGATGTCCACGATCTGCTCGCCGTGCCAGGTCATCTCCAGCCTGCCGGTACCGGTGACCTCGCCGATGACCGTGGCGGGAACGTCCCACCGCGCGCAGATCTCCATGAACCGCCCGACGCCGGCCGGCTCGACGATCGCCATCATGCGTTCCTGGGACTCGCTCATCAGGATCTCGGCGGGCCCGAGCGCGGCATCGCGCAGCGGGACCGCGTCCAGGCTGACCCGCATGCCGACGCCGCCGCCTGCCGCCAGCTCGGTCGTGGCGCAGGAGACCCCGGCGGCGCCCAGGTCCTGGATGCCGACCACCAGGCCGGCCGCGTAGAGCTGCAGGCAGCACTCGACAAGCAGCTTTTCCATGAACGGATCGCCGACCTGGACGCTGGGCCGCTTCGCGCCCTCGCCGGTCCCGCCGAAGGAGGCGCTGGCCAGCACGGACGCGCCGCCGATGCCGTCCGGGCCGGTCCGGGATCCGAACAGGACAACCTGGTTACCCGGCCCCCGCGCGGCGGCCTGCTTCAGGTCCTGGTGCCGCATGACGCCCACGCAGAGCGCGTTGACCAGCGGGTTTCCCGCATAGCAGGGGTCAAAGGCCAGCTCGCCGCCGATGTTGGGCAGGCCGAGGCAGTTTCCGTAGAAGGAGATGCCGCCGACCACCCCGGGCAGCACCCGCCGGGTGTCCGGCGCGCCCGCCGGGCCGAACCTGAGCGCGTCCATCACCGCGACCGGCCGGGCGCCCATGGCCAGGATGTCCCTGACGATCCCGCCCACGCCGGTCGCCGCGCCCTGGAACGGCTCCACGTAAGACGGGTGGTTGTGCGACTCGATCTTGAACGTGACGGCGTAGCCCTGGCCGATGTCCACGACCCCGGCGTTGTGCCCGATGCCGGCCAGCAGCGCATCGGCCGGCGGCGCCTTCTCGGCGAACTGGCGCAGGTGCACCCGGGAGGACTTGTAGGAGCAGTGCTCGCTCCACATGACCGAGTAGATCGCCAGCTCGGCGTCGGTCGGCCGCCGGCCGAGGATGTCCCTGATGCTGGCGTACTCGCCGTCGGTCAGGCCGAGTTCCGCGTGCGGCTGCGGCCGCTGCGGGCTGGCCGCCGCGGCGGCCACCGTGTCCAGGGATGCCATGGGCCGGCTGTCCTGCGCGGTCATCCGCGTGCCGCGGTGCGCAGGACCGAGCTGAAGAAGCCGAGGCCATCAGCGCCAGGCCCGGTCAGCGCGTCGATGGCGTGCTCCGGATGCGGCATCAGGCCCACCACGTTGCCCGCCTCGTTGCAGATGCCGGCGATGTCGCCGGCCGAGCCATTCGGGTTGGCGCCGGCGTACCTGACCACCACCCGGCCGTGCGCGCCGAGGTCGGCCAGCGTGGCCGGGCCGGCCACATAGCCGCCCTCCCCGCTCTTCAGCACCACGGTGATCTCCTGGCCTTCGCCGTACTGGCTGGTCCACGGCGTCGTGGCGTTCTCGATCCGGAGCCGGACGGCCTTACTGATGAAGCGGAGCCCGCTGTTGCGGGTCAGCGCCCCGGGCAGCAGGTGCGCCTCGCACAGGATCTGGAACCCGTTGCAGATCCCGAGCACCGGCAGCCCGGCCCGGGCCGCGGGCACCAGCTCCGTCATTACCGGCGCGAACCTGGCGATGGCCCCGCAGCGCAGGTAGTCCCCGTAGGAGAACCCGCCGGGCAGGATCACCGCGTCGACGCCGCGCAGGTCGTGGTCGGCGTGCCAGAGCGGCACGGCCGTGCCGCCTGCCTGCCGGACCGCCCGCACCGCGTCGCCGTCATCGAGCGACCCGGGGAAGGTGATGACTCCCACCCGCATCGTCATGAGCGTCCTCGCGGGCACGGCATGCTCGCAGGCTACCGGCTCAGCCAGCGACAGGGGCTATCGGCGCTGCCTGCCACGCCGGTGGCCGGCGGGCCGGATCGGCCGGCTCAGCCGACGTCCCGCAGCCGGGCCCGGTCGGCCACGGCCAGCGGGGCATCCCGCCGCCATTCCAGCCGCTTCTGCAGCGACACCACGGTGCCCTGGCCCGGGCCGGTGCTCAGCGTCACGTTGTCCACGCAGGCGCGCATGATGGCCAGGCCGCGGCCGGACTCGGGCAGCTGCGCGATCGTCTCGTCGTCCACGCCGCGCCTGGCCCGGGAGAACCGGATGCGCGCGGCACGGGCCGCGGATGGCGCGGCCAGCGTCAAGCTAGCTGGCTGCCCCGAACGCACTGCGTGCGAAAAGTGGCGGCGCCGGAACCGCGGGTGCCGCGCCGACAGCTGGGCAGGCAGCCGGTGCGCGGCCAGCATGCCCGGATCGAAGCCGCGCCCGCTGTCCAGCACCTGGACGACGCAGCCGCTGCCGCCGATGCTGGCCACCACCTCGTAGCGGTGGCTGGGGCCGCCGTGCTCAAGCACATTCGTGCACGCCTCGGTGACGGCGAGCAGCAGATCGCCTATGCAGTCCTCGTCGACGCCAAGCCTGCTCAGGGTGTCTCCTAGCACCCGGCGCATCACCGGTACGCTGAGCGCTTCACGCGGGAACATCAGGCAGAACTTGACGTCGACGGTCGCCTCCTCGGCTTGCATCACCCGAGTACGCATCCGTACCTCTACTCCCTGCCTTTACCAATCCCGTCGGTCACATTGTGAAAGATTTCCCGTGCCGGACCCTGGTAACCATGACTTCAGGTGATTACTGGACGAACAGTGCGGATTCCTGGCCCCGGCCAGCACGGCGCCGGCCGCCGGGATCGCCGGCCGGCAGGCCGGATCCGGCGGCTGGCCGGCCTTCCGGCGCATTCCGCCGGGCCGGCCGGAAAAATTTACCGCGGGTGGATCTCGAATTCCTCAATCACCGGATTTGCCAGCAGTTCGGCGGCCAGCTCGGCGATCCGCGCCACGGCCGCGTCGTCGGCCGATCCGCTGATCTCCACCTCGAACCGCTTGCCCTGCCGGACGCCGAGCACCTGGCCGAACCCGAGCCGCCTGGATGCGCTGGCGATCGCCTCGCCCTGCGGGTCGTGAATCTCCGGCTTGAGCATTACGTCGACGACGACTCTGGCCACGGGTGGCAGCGTACTGGTTCACTTAGCTCCGCCGCTGGCGGGTACTGTCACAGCGGGACGGACGACCGGCCGGTCAACGGTGATCTCCGCGACCGGCCCTGGGTATCAAGGAGTGGCACGTGGCCGTCAATGCTCATGGTGCGGTCGGCGCCGTACCAGACCCGCTCGGCCTGGCCTGCCGGGCCGGCACAGCGGAACCCATTCAGCTCCTCACCCCCGAGGGCGAGCGGGTCGAGCATCCGGAATACCCGCTGGACGTGTCCGCTGGGGAAATCCAGAACCTGTACCGTGACCTGGTCCTGGTCCGCAGGATCGATTTCGAGGCGATAGCGCTGCAGCGCCAGGGCGAGCTCGGGATCTGGGCCTCGCTGCTCGGCCAGGAGGCCGCGCAGGTCGGCTCGGGCCGCGCGCTCGGCCCCAGGGACATGGCCTTCCCCACCTACCGCGAGCACGGCGTGGCCTGGTGCCGCGGCCTGGATCCGATGAAGCTGCTCGAGCTCTTCCGCGGGGTCAGCCACGGCGGCTGGGATCCGAAGGAGCACAACTTCCACCTGTACACGATCGTCATCGGCAGCCAGACGCTGCACGCCACCGGCTACGCGATGGGCATCCAGCGCGACGGCGCCGTCGGCGAAGACGGCGAGGCGGCAATCGCTTACTTCGGCGATGGCGCGACCAGCCAGGGCGATGTCAACGAGGCGTTTATCTGGGCATCGGTGACCAACGCACCGGTCGTGTTCTTCTGCCAGAACAACCAGTGGGCGATCTCCGAGCCGCTGGAGCGGCAAAGCCGGGTCCCGCTGTACCAGCGGGCCTACGGCTTCGGCTTTCCCGGCGTCCGGGTGGACGGCAACGACGTGCTCGCCTGCCTCGCGGTCACCAGGAAGGCGCTGCAGGGCGCCCGCGAGGGGCAGGGCCCGACGCTGATCGAGGCCTTCACCTACCGGATGGGCGCGCACACCACCACCGACGACCCGACCAGGTACCGGCTGGCCGCGGAGCTCGAGTCGTGGAAGCTGAAGGACCCGATCGAGCGGGTCAAGGCATACCTGATCCGGTCCGAGCTGGCCGACATGAAGTTCTTCGACGAGGTCGACGCGGAGGCCAACGAGCTGGGCACCAGGGTCAGGAAGGCCTGCCTGGAAATGCCGGATCCGGAGCCGCTGGCGATGTTCGAGAACGTGTACGCAGAGCCGAACGCCCTGGTCGACGCGGAGCGTGCGCAGTTCGCCGCCTACCTCGACTCCTTTGTCCAGCCGGAGGGAGCCCGATGACCAGCCTGACGCTGTCCAGGGCGCTGAACGAGGGCCTGCGCCAGGCCATGGAGGACGATCCCAAGGTCCTGATCATGGGCGAGGACGTCGGGAAGCTCGGCGGCGTGTTCCGGGTCACCGACGGGCTGCAGAAGGACTTCGGCGAGGCCCGCGTGGTGGACACCCCGCTGGCCGAGTCGGGCATCATCGGCACCGCGATCGGCCTGGCGCTGCGCGGCTACCGGCCGGTCTGCGAGATCCAGTTCGACGGCTTCGTCTTTCCCGCCTTCAACCAGATCGTCTGCCAGCTCGCGAAGATGCGGATGCGCTCGCTGGGCACCGTCAGCCTGCCGGTCGTGATCAGGATCCCGTGCGGCGGCGGCATCGGCGCGGTGGAGCATCACAGCGAGTCGCCCGAGGCGCTGTTCGCGCACACGCCCGGGCTCCGGGTGGTCGCCTGCGGCGACCCGGTGGATGCGTACGTGATGATCCAGCAGTCCATCGCCGACGACGACCCGGTGATCTTCTTCGAGCCCAAGCGGCGGTACTGGGACAAGGCGGAGGTGGACACGGCCGGCGGGCTAGCCTCGGCGGTCCCGCTGGACAAGGCCAGGACGCTGGCCAGCGGCACGGACGTGACCGTGCTGTGCTACGGGCCGATGGTCCGGACCTGCGCGCAGGCGGCCGTGGCCGCGGCCGAGGACGGCCGCTCCGTCGAGGTGATCGACCTGCGGTCGCTCGCGCCGCTGGACACCGAGACGATCTTCGAGTCGGTCCGGCGCACCGGCCGGTGCGTGGTCGTGCACGAGGCCGCGATAAGCGGCGGCCTCGGCGGCGAGATCGCCGCGCGGGTGACCGAGGAATGCTTCTACCAGCTGGAGGCCCCGGTGCTGCGGGTCTGCGGCTACTCGACTCCGTACCCGCCGTCCAAGCTTGAGGAGCACTACCTGCCGGACCTGGACCGGGTGCTCGACGGCGTCGACCGCACCTTCGCGTACTGAGGAGGGCCGCATGTCAGAGCTGAAGCAGTTCAGGCTCCCCGACGTCGGCGAGGGCCTGACCGAGGCGGACATCGTCAAGTGGCACGTCAAGCCCGGCGACCGGGTGACGATCAACCAGATCATCGTCGAGATCGAGACGGCCAAGGCCGTGGTCGAGCTGCCCTGCCCGTTCGAGGGCGTGGTGCAGGAACTGCTGGTGACCGAGGGCGCCACCGCGGACGTGGGCACGCCGATCATCTCGGTCGACGTGAGCCCGGATGCCGGGCCCGCGATCAGCGATCCGCCGCCCGAGGCCGGGACCGAGCCGGGCATGCACGGCACGCTCAAGCCCAAGCCGGACCGCCAGGCCGTGCTCGTCGGCTACGGCGTCAAGCTCGGCACCACCACCCGCCGCGCGCGCAAGCCCGCCACAACCAAGACCACAACCGACATTAACGGGAACCCCGGCGCCAGCCACCCGGCAGCCAGCGAGCGGCCGGCGGTGCTGGCCAAGCCGCCTGTCCGCAAGCTGGCCAGGGACCTCGGCGTTGACCTGTCCGGGCTGCCGGGCACCGGCCCGAACGGCTCGATCACCCGCGACGACGTGCTGTCGGCGGCCGCCGGTGACGAGGCGGCAGCCGCCGGTGACGAGGCGGCGGCCCCCGACGCTGCGGCGGCCGCCGGGGTCCCGGCTCCGTCGCGGCTCGTCCCGGTCACCGCCGTCCCCAGGGAAGAGCGGATCCCGGTCCGCGGCGTGCGCAAGCACACCGCGGCGGCGGTGGCGGCCAGCGCGTTCACCGCGCCGCACGTCACCGAGTTCCTGCAGATCGACATGACCGAGACGATGGCCGCGGTGGGCCGGCTCAAGCCGCTGCCCGACTTCGCCGGCGTCCGGCTTTCCCCGCTGCTCTTCGTGGCCAAGGCGCTGCTGGTGGCGGCCGCGCGGCAGCCGATGATCAACTCATCCTGGGACGAGGCGGCCGGCCAGATCGTGATCCGGCATTACGTCAATCTCGGCATCGCCGCCGCCACCGACCGCGGCCTGATCGTGCCGAACATCAAGGATGCCCAGGCGCTGACGCTGCCGGATCTCGCCCGGGCGCTGCACGAGCTCGCGCAGGCCGCGCGGGCAGGCAAGGCGTCGCCCGCCGACCTGCGCGGCGGCACGATCACGATCACGAACGTCGGCGTGTTCGGCGTCGATACCGGCACTCCGATCCTCACCCCGGGCGAGGCGGCGATCCTCGCGTTCGGCCGGGTCAAGGATGCGCCCTGGGTGCATGCGGGCCAGCTCGCGGTGCGCAAGGTGACTACGCTTGCGCTGTCCTTCGATCACCGCATCGTCGACGGCGACGTGGGATCCGCCTTCCTCAGCGACGTGGGGGCGATGCTCGAGGATCCGCTGCGCATGCTCGCCTGGGCCTGATGCCCGCCGCCGTGAAGGGACCACGATGATCAGGCACGTAGCGTTATTCGCCTGGACTCCCGAGGCAACCGCCGGGCAGAAGAAGCGGGTAGCGACGGAACTGCGCGCCCTGCGGCCGCTGATGACCGGCGTCTGCGCGTATCACGTCGGGCCGGATGCGGGCCTGGCCGACGGCAATTTCGACTTCGCCGTCGTCGGCGACTTCGTGGACGCGGCCAGCTACGCCGCCTACATCGATCATCCGGCGACTCGGGCCGTCATCGAGCAGAGTGTCCGGCCGATCATGCGCGAGCGGGTGGCCATCCAGTACGAGCTGTAGCCGGAAGCCGGAAGCCGGACGCGGGAAGCCGGGCCGCCGGAAGCCGGAAGCCGGACGCGGGTCAGAATGCCTCGGCCGGCAGGTCCATCAGGTCAGCCGTGGTGGCCTCGGCGATCTCGCGCTCCGCGGCCAGCCTGGGCAGCACGGTGGCGGCGAAGAACCTGGCGGCCGCGATCTTCCCCTCGTAGAACCCGCGGTCAGCCGGCGCCGCGTCGTCCAGCCGGGCCAGCGCGATCTCGGCCTGCCGCGCGAGCAGCCAGCCGATCACCAGGTCGCCGAGCGCGAGCAGCAGCCGCGTGGTGTTGAGGCCGGCCCGGTAGATCTCGCTCGGCTGCTCGGCTGCGCCGGCCGAGGAAGCCGTGCATCGCGGTCACGATGCCCTCGATGTCGTCCGCGGCCCTGGCCAGCGCGCTCCGCTCGGCCTTGAGCCGTCCGTTGCCTGACTCGCCGGCGGCGAACTCCCTGATCTGGCCGGTCAGCAGCCGCAGCGCCTTGCCCTCGTTCCGGACGATCTTGCGGAAGTACAGGTCGAGGCCCTGGATCGCGGTCGTGCCCTCGTACAGGCTGTCGATCTTCGCGTCCCTGACGTACTGCTCGATCGGGTAGTCCTGCAGGAAGCCCGAGCCGCCGAGGGTCTGCAGGGACAGCGCGAGCAGCTCGTACGCCCGCTCCGAGCCGACCCCCTTGACGACCGGCAGCAGCAGGTCGTTGAGCCCGGCGGCTTCGGCGTTCGGCGTCCCGCTGGCCTCGGCCACCTGCTCGGCGTCCTGCAGGGTCGCGGTGTAAAGGACGAGCGCCCGCATCCCCTCCGCGTAGGCCTTCTGCAGCATGAGCATCCGGCGGACGTCCGGGTGCGCCAGGATCGGCACCCGCGGGGCGGTCTTGTCGAGCAGCTGGGTCAGGTCCGCGCCCTGCACCCTGGTCCTGGCGAAGTCCAGCGCGTTCAGGTACCCGGTGGACAGCGTCGCGATCGCCTTCGTCCCGACCATCATCCGGGCGTGCTCGATGATCACGAACATCTGCCTGATGCCGTCGTGCACGTCACCGATCAGGGTGCCGACCGCCGGGGTCGACCCGCCGAAGGTCAGCTCGCAGGTGGTCGAGGCCTTCAGGCCCATCTTGTGCTCGACCCCGGTGGCGTAGACGCCGTTCCGCTCGCCGAGCGTGCCGTCCTCGCTCACCAGGTACTTGGGCACCAGGAACATCGACAGGCCCTTGGTGCCGGGACCGTGCCCTTCCGGCCGGGCCAGGACCAGGTGGAAGATGTTCTCCGCCATGTCGTGCTCGGCGCTGGTGATGAACCTCTTGACGCCCTCGATGTGCCAGCTGCCGTCGGGCTGCCTGACAGCGCGGGCCCGGCCTGCGCCGACGTCGGATCCGGCGTCCGGCTCGGTCAGCGCCATGGTGGCCGTCCACCTGCGCTCGACGGCGTGCTCGGCGAAGCGCCGCTGGTACGGCGTGCCCATCACCAGCAGGGCCCGGGCGAAGGCCGCGCCGCTCGCGTACATCCAGACCGCCGGGTTGGCGCCGAGGATCAGCTCGGCGACCGCCCAGCAGAGCGAGCGCGGCGCGGGAGTGCCGCCGAGCTCGGCCGGGAGCTCGAGCCGGAACCACTCGGCGTCCATGAAGGCGGCGAAGGACTTCTTGAAGGACTCGGGCATCCGCACCGAGCCGGTGGCGGGATCGAACACCGGCGGATTGCGGTCCGCGTCGGCGAACGACTCGGCGATCGGCCCGGTGGCCAGCCGGTTCACCTCGCCCAGGATCCCGCGGGCGGTCTCCTCGTCAAGGTCGGCGAACGGCCACGTGCCCAGCAGGTCCTGGCGCCCGAGCAACTCGAACAGGTTGAACTCGATGTCACGGAGGTTGCTCTTGTAGTGCCCCATCCCGGCCTCCGGCTCCTGCAGGATCATTCCTACTAGTCAGTAACTTACGTTATCTTACCTGACAGTAACTTCGATGGCGAGCAAGTCGCCGGCAAAACCGAATCTGGTTCTAGAGTGTTGGCGATCAGCGTTCTAGAGTGAAGCCAGGACCACGGCGAACGGGGTGAACCATGGCGCTCGGCCTCACCGAGGAGCACCTGGACCTGGCCGCGTCGATCCGCGGCTGGGCGCAGCGGCACTGCCCGGCCGAGGTAGTCACGGGCCGCGGCGGACAGCTCGGACGGCGGGTCGCAGCGGTACCTGGAGTCGCTCGGGCCCGGGCTGGCCGCCCAGGGCCTGCTCGGCCTGCACCTGCCGGAGCGCCACGGCGGGCAGGGCTACGGCCTGCCCGAGCTTGCCGTGGCGCTGGAGGAACTCGGCCGGGCGCTCGTCCCCGGGGGGTACCTGCCGACCGTCTTCGCCAGCGCCGTCCTCGCCTCCGCCGACGCCGCGGCCGCCGACGCCGCGGCCGCCGGGAAGCTGCTGGCCGGCCTGGCCGACGGATCCGTGACCGGCGCGGTGTCGCTGGCACCGGGCCTGACCGGCCGCGCGGGCCCGGACGGCGGTCTGATCATCGGTGGCGACGGCCGCGCCGGTGCTCGGCGCGAGCCTGGCTGATCTGGTCATCGCCGGGGTGCATACCGAGCACGGCGAGATCTGGGCGGCGATCGACGGCGCGAGCCTGCAGATCACCCGGCTGGACAGCCTCGACCTCACCCGCCCGGTAGCGCGGATCCGCGCGGACGGCGTCATGCTGCCCGCCGACCGGCTGCTCACCGGCGTCGGCCGCGGCGCGGTCACTGGCCTGGCCGCCATCCTGTTCGGCGCCGAGGCGGCCGGCCTCGCCGACTGGGCCACCAGGACCGCCGCCGAATACGCCAGGATCCGGCATCAGTTCGGCCGGCCGATCGGCCAGTTCCAGGCCGTCAAGCACCGCTGTGCCTGGATGCTCACCGCGGCCGAGCAGGCCGCCGCCGTGGTCTGGGACGCGGCACGCACGGCGCCGGACGCCGCGGCTGATGACGCCCCCGCGGGCCGTCAGCGCGAGTTCGCCGCCGGCGTGGCTGCCGTGGTGGCCCTCGACGCGGCGGTCTCGTGCGCGCACGAGTGCATCCAGGTGCTCGGCGGCATCGGCTACACCTGGGAGCATCCCGCGCACCTGTACTACCGGCGGGCGATGTCGCTGCGCGCCCTGCTCGGCCCGTCGGATGGGTGGGCGCGGCAGGTCGCCAGCCTGGCCATGGCCGGCGTCCGCAGGCCCGTTTCGGTGGAACTGACCGGACGGTGACGCCGCGGTCCGGTCAGCCATCCGCAGTGAGCTCGCCGAGATCGCGGCGCTCACCGGCGCCGAGCGCACCGAGCGGCTGGCGGCAGGCGGCTGGGTCGTGCCGCACCTGCCCCGGCCGTGGGGCCGGGCCGCGAGCCCGCTTGAGCAGCTGGTCATCGACCAGGAGATGCGCGCGGCCGGGGTGCGCGGCCCCGCCCTGGCCATCGGCGCCTGGGTGGTGCCCGCCCTGATCCAGTACGGGACACCCGGCGCAGCAGGACCGGTTCCTGCCGCCGACCCTGCGCGGCGAGTTCCTGTGGTGCCAGCTGTTCAGCGAGCCGGGCGCAGGCTCCGACCTGGCCGGGCTGAGCACCCGCGCGGAACGGGCCGACGGCGGCTGGCGGCTGACCGGGCAGAAGATCTGGACCTCGCTGGCCAAGGAGGCGGCGTGGGCGATCTGCCTCGCCCGCACCGACCCGGCGGCGCCGCGGCACGACGGGATCACCTATTTCCTGGTGGACATGTCGGCGCCCGGCGTGCAGGTGCGGCCGCTGCGCGAGATTACCGGGGACTCGCTTTTCAACGAGGTGTTCCTCGATGACGTCTTCGTGCCGGATGACTGCGTCGTCGGCGAGGTGAACGGCGGCTGGCGGATCGCCAGGACGACGCTGGCCAACGAGCGGGTTTCGCTGTCCAGGTCCTGGACGTTCGGATCCGGCCTCGCCGAGCTGCTCGAGGTGGCAGCGGCCGCCGGGCAGCTGCCGCTCGGCCAGCTGCCGCTCGGCCAGGTCGGCTCGCTGGCCTGTGAGAGCCACGCGATCGACCTGCTGGCAGTCCGGGTGACGCTGAAGCAGCTGTCCGGAACCGAGCCAGGCGCTACCGGCAGCGTCAGGAAGCTGCTCGGCATGCGGCACGCCCAGCGGGTCTCCGAGCTTTGCTGGTCGGTGTCCGGCGCCGATGGCGCGCTCGGCGGGCCGGCCGGGCCGGCGGTCGGCCCCGGCGGTGCGCCGAACGGCGGCGCACTGGGCTCGCCAGGTGCTGCTGACCAGAGCGCTCACCATCGGCGGCGGGACCACCGATATCCAGCTCAACATCATCGGCGAGCGGATACTCGGCCTGCCCAGGGATCCGGAACCGCCCGGCGCGTAAGGCGCTAGCCTGGGCGCCCTCGCGCTAGCCTACGAAGAGCGGAAGCCGGGGGGTGTCCGATGAGTAGCGGCGACGATGGCGCGCCGGGCGAGGATTCGCCGGGGGAGCGATCTTCGCCGGGCGGGCGGGGTGGCAGGTCTGCGGAATCAGTCAGCGCGCGGCACGGCCCCCGGGCCGGGGCCGGGTTTCTACCCGTCGCCGGTGCTACCGGCAGCCAGGGACCCGCCGCAGGAACCGCCCAGCCGCCGCCCAGCAGCAGCTGATGGCCAGGATCTCCGCGGGCAGGAAGGCGCGGCAGCAGCGCGCGGTTGCCGTCCTGTGTGGCTCGGTGTCGGCGCTCGTGCTGCTGATCTCCGGCTGCGCCTGGGCGATCAGCAGCTACGTCAACGGCCACGTCGGGCGGGTTAACGCGGGCACCGCCGGGACGCCGTCAAGCGGGCCGCTGAACATCCTGGTGGCCGGCGTCGACAAGCGCACCGGCCTGACCAGGTACGAGCAGGCCAGGCTGCACGTCGGCAGCGCCGCCGAGCACGAACTCCGACACCATGATGATCGTCCACGTGGCCGCCGATCACAGCAGCGTGTCGGTGGTCAGCCTGCCGCGCGACTCCTGGGTCGACATTCCCGGGCACGGCATGAACAAGATCAACGCGGCGTTCGGGCTTGGCGGCCCGAAGCTGATGGTGCAGACCGTGGAACAGGACACCGGGCTGACCATCAACGACTACATCGAGGTGAACTTCCTCGGGTTCGTCAAGGTGATCAACGCCCTCGGCGGCGTGAACATCTGCCTGCCGTACGCGGTGAACGACTCGTACAGCGGCCTGCACATGGCCGCCGGCCAGCATCACGTGAACGGGCTGACCGGCGCTGGAGTTCGCCAGGGACCGGCATTCGTTCGCGCTGTCGGACCTGGCCAGGATCAGCGACCAGCAGCAGCTGCTTTCCTCGATGCTGAGCGAGGCGATCAGCTCGGGCACGCTCGCGAACCCGGTCCGGCTGTCGTCGTTCCTCAGCGCGGCGTCCGCCGCGATCAAGGTCGACCAGCGGCTGAACGTGACCAGCCTCGCCGATCAGCTACGCGGCATCTCGCCAGCCAGGTCACGTTCATGACCGTGCCGATCGCGAACATGAACTACCTGACCCCGACCGGCGAGTCTGCCGTGCTATGGGACAGCCAGGCCGCGGCCGAGCTCTTCGCCGCGCTCAAGGCAGACCAGTCCGCTGGTCAGGCCGCCGCACCAGCGGCATGCCGCGGCCAGACGCGGCCGGGGCTGAAGCGCAGCAGGTGTCGCGTGGACGTCTACAACGGGACGCTGATCGGCGGGCTGTCGGCGAGCACCGGCCAGCAGCTTTCCCGGCTCGGCTTCACGGTGCACGGCGCCGGGCTGTCCTGGACGACCAGCGACATCACCCAGACGCTGATCGAGTACCCGCCGGGAATGCAGGCGTCGGCGCGGCTGGTCCGGAAGGTGCTGCCGGGCGCCACGCTGCAGCAGGTAGCCAAGCTGGCCAGGGTCCGGATCGTGCTCGGCACGAACGGGCACCAGGTCACCGGCTCGCCGGCCGGGCTCCGCGGGCCGGGCTCGGCCGGGCAGGGCTCGGCCGGCCCGGCCAGCGCGGGACGGCCGCGCAGGACGCGTGCGGTCAACGCGAGTCCGCCAGGACTTGATCAGCGGTTCCGGTACTCAGCCGATTCGGCCTCGGCCAGGACTGGCTCGGCCAGCCTCCGGCGGGATAGCCGCGCGGCCACGCGGGAATCCCGGCGGCCGGCGGCTCGGTCGGGAAGCCGCCGGACTCCGCGGGCGGCGGCGCCTCGGCGGAAGCCGGTGGATTCTGACGGCGGGAAGCCTCCGCCGGGACGCCGGCGGCGACGGCGGCGGGAAGCCGCCGACGGCCGGGAAGCCCCGGCGGACCCCGCAGGCGCGGCCCTCGGCGGGCGGCTCGCGTGCGCCGGCGCGGCGGGCGGCTCGGCCGCGGCGGCCGCGGGCCCGGCGGATCGGCCGGCCCCGGCGCCCGGGCTGCGGCCAGCAGGCCCGGCAGTCCGGTGCTGTGTCCGCTGGCTCCCGCGCCAGGCTGATCTCGTGCTCAGCCTCGTGACTGGCGATCTCGGTCACCAGCCGGTCGATCTCCGCCGCGCTGTCCCCGGTGCCCCGGCCGGTCCGGTCCGCGTAGACAACCGCGCCCAGGTTCCTGAGCATGATGTCGCCGCGCCGCTTGGCCTGCGCCTGGTCGAACTTGATCTTGCTGTCGCGGGCCGTTTCCTGCGTCTTCTGCGCGATCTGGGTGGCCTGCGCCCTGACCTTGTCCATCAAGCCCATGTCTGCCTCCGCGTCCTGCCTCCGCGTCCTGGCGCCTCCTCAACCGCAGCATAGGCCCGCCCGGCAATCTGCGATGAGGTTCGGGTCAGTGGCCCGGATGCGGTACAACAGGGAGCCATGGAGAGCCTTCTGAGCCACGCGGGCTACGGCGCGATCGCGATCCTCGGCTTTCTCGAGGCCTGCTGCATCCCGATCCCGTCGGAGATCACCTTCGGCTTCGCGGGCTTCCTCGCGTACCAGGGCCACCTGAACGTCGTCCTGGTGATCGTCATCGGCACGGTGGCGGAGCTCTGCGGCTCCTTCGTCTCCTACGGCGTGGGCCGGCTCGGCGGGCGCGAGACGGTTGAGCGGGTCGGCAAGTACCTGCTGATCACGAAGGCCGACGTGCGGCGGGCCGAGAACTTCTTCACCGGCCGCGGCGAGTTCGCCGTGGCCATCGGCCGGGCGCTGCCGGTGATCCGGGCGTTCACCTCGCTGGTGGCCGGCTTCGTCGAGGTGCCGGTGCTGCAGTTCGGCGCGCTCAGCCTGCTCGGCACGGTGGTCTACGTCACCGCGATCACCCTGGTCGGCTACGCGGCAGGCAGCGCCTGGCACAGCATCGCGCACTACATCGCGATCGGCGGCTACGTGATCGTGGCCATCGTGGTGATCGCCGTCGCCGCGTTCATCGTCTACCGGCTGCGGGAAATCCGGAAGGAAGCCGCCGCCAGCCGCGCGAGCGCGAACCGACCGAGGACGCGCCGTCGGACCGCCGAGTAACTCGCGCCGTGCCCGCCTGGCCAGCTAGTCGGCCAGCGCCTGGTAGACGAGCTGGCGCAGCTGCGGGCGGATCGGGTAGCTGCTCGACGGCAGCAGCTGGGTGAAGAACGACGACGGTCAGCCCCGCCGCCGGGTCCACCCAGAACGCGTGCTGGCCGCGCCGCCCCAGGAGCACTCGCCCTCGGAGCAGATCGCCTTGCCCGCGGCAGCGTCGATGACCACCGCGAACCCGAGGCCGAAGCCCATGCCGCGGAACGGCGCCTCCGCGAACAGCGGCCGGCCGAATGTCTCCAGGTCCGCCCCGCCGGGCAGGTGGTTGCGGGTCATGTAGGCCACCGTCCGCGGGCCGAGCAGCCGCACGCCGTCCAGTTCCCCGGCCGGGCTGCCCGGGCGGTCCAAGGAGCAGCTGCGTGAACCGGTGGTAGTCGGCGGCGGTCGAGACGAGGCCGCCGCCGCCGCCGAGGAACCGCGGGCGGGCGACTCGGCCACCTTCGCCAGCGCGTCGAGCCTGGCCGCCTTGCCGTCCGGCCCGCGGGTGTAGAGGGCGGCCAGCCGCCCTGCGTCGGCCGGACTGACGTGGAATGCCGTGTCGGTCATGCCCAGCGGGGCGAGGATCCGGCTGGCGAAGAACTCGTCCAGGCGCTGCCCGGACGCCACCTCGATCACCCGGCCGAGCACGTCGGTCGCCACCGAGTAGTTCCACTCGGCACCGGGCTGGAACAGCAGCGGCAGGCCGGCCCACACGTCACAGCACTGGGCCAGGTCGAGGCCGCGCGGAGTGACCCCACTCGAACCCGGCCGCCCGGTACAGCGCGTCCACCGGGTGCACCCGGTGGAATCCGTAGGTGAGCCCGGCCGTGTGCGTCAGCAGGTGCCAGATCCGTACCGGCTCGGCGGCGGGTACCAGCACCGGCTTGATGTCCGAGCCGCCGGAGTAGACGCGGACGTCGGCGAACGAGGGAATGAAGTCGCTCACCGGATCGGTCAGCTCGAAGGCGCCCTCCTCGTACAGCATCATCGCGGCGACCGAGGTAACCGGCTTGGTCATCGAGTAGATCCGCCAGATCGTGTCCGTCTCCACCGGCAGGCCGGCCTCGATGTCCCGCTGGCCGTAGCCGGATACGTGCGCGAGCCTGCCGTCCCTGCTGACCGTGAGCAGCCATCCGGGCAGCCGCCCGTATCGACGTAGCGCGCGAAATGCCGGTCGATCCGCTGCAGCCGCCGCGGGTCGAATCCGACCTCGGCAGGGTCGGCTTCCGCCTTCAGCCCGGTCATTCCGCCACCTTCCCGAGCCGCCACCGCGGCGGCATCCTGCCTTGATCTTCCAGTCTGGAGACCGCAGCGGTCCAGTGCGCTGCCGGCCGCCGGGCCGGGCACCGGGCCCAGGCAGCAAAAGCGGCCGCGACCAGTAATCACCGGTCAGCGGCCGTTCACGTGCGCGCTCCCCGCCGGCTTCCGTGCTCCGGCAGGGGAGCGCCTCGACGGCTAGGTACCTTCGGTCACCTCGGCGGTGGCCAGGCGCGGCTTCGTGTACTGCTCCGGGCGGGGCTTCGCGTACTGCGCGGAGCGGGACACCAGGTACTGCGCGGAGCGCGGCTTCGGGTGCTGCTCCGGTCGCCGTTCCTGGGCCGCGACGATGAGCGGGACGACCGCGATCACGTCGTCCCTGCCTTGCTTGCAGCCGGCCGCCCAGGCCGCCGCGTCCTGCGCGAGCTGGGCGGCGTGTGCCCGGGCACGTGCCGCGTCGTCCTGCCAGTGCCGTAGTTCCCTGCGCCACTCCGACTCGAGCCGGGCGATGGTCGCCGACGCCCGCCGCAGCGTGATTCCCCACACGGCCACGGCGGCCACCATCGCCCAGGCGATCGTGACGAGCGCTGTCATGGGTCCACCTCGCTTTCCCGCAGCGCCAGCGCCAGGCTAGGGATCAGGATTGGCTTCGGGCTCATTCCGCAGGTAAAACGGCCGATGGACCGCTTGCATCTGCTCTGTGCAGAGGTACTCTGGATCATGCCTTGACTCCTAAATGCCGTTGTCGCTTCGGACGGAGCTTGGTTACTAGCTGGGCTGGCGGGGCCTAACCGCTGGCCCAGCGTCGTGTCAGGATCAGGATCACGGACCTGCCGGGCGGTCGCGCGATCCTGAATCGGTTCACTCGGGCGGCGCGCGAGCCCGCCGATGCGCGCGCGGTTGCCGATGAGCACTGAGAGCTAGCCCGCGCCGCGCCGGCCGGGGGCAAAGGGCAGGAGCACCATCTGGTTCCTGTGCCCTGGCCCGCGCCGCCCGCCGGGGGCAAATGGCAGGAGCACCATCTGGTTCCTGTGCCCGCCGATCATGGCGCGGCCCCCTCCCCAAGGGGATTGGCCCTCACCATTAAGTGAACGACACGTCTGAGTAAAGTGCAAGGTGCACCGATGTTTGCACCCTGGAAGGCTTCACATGAGGTCTCTTCCGCCCCTACACTGCGGTTAAGTCACAGCTCAGCGAGACCTGGACTAGCCCTCCGCCGCAGCGCTGAGCCACACTTCAGCTACATGCCTTATCCCGAGGGGAGCCGGACGGGTGCCCGCTCACGGCAGCCCGACCGTCCGCCGCCGTCGGCTCGCCGCCGAACTGCGCCGGCTCCGCGAGCGCGCCGGTTTCACAGCTGACGAGGTTGCCGACCGCCTCGGCTGGTCCGCCTCCAAGATCAGCCGCATCGAGCTGCACCGCACCGGCATCAAGCAGGCAGACCTCCAGCTGCTGCTGGATCTCTACGACGTGGCCGATGCGCATCGCGAGAGCCTGATCACGCTCGGCCGCGAATCCAGCAGGACGAACCGCCTGGAGGCAGTTGCTGCCACATTCCCCGGCGAGCATGCCGCATTCCTCTACGCCGAGGCTGAAGCCCGGTCCGTGTGGACTTGGGATTCCGCAGGTATTTCCCGGGCTGCTGCAGAGCTCCGGCTATGCCCGGGCAGTGATGCTGTCTTGGCACGACATGTTCCGCGCTCCGCTGGGCGAGGTCGATCGCCGCGTCGAGGCCCGGCTGCTCCGTCAGCAAGTGCTCGACCGCGAGCCGCCTCTCGAGTTGTTCGCCGTCGTTGATGAGTCCGTCCTGTACCGGCGCCTAGGCGGCGTTCAAGTGATGCGTAACCAGCTCCAGCACATAGTGGCTACCTTTGGGCGGCCCAATATAAAAGTCCAGGTGGTGCCATTCGCCGGAAGTCAGCTAATCACTACCGGCGCCTTTACCTATATGCAGTTCCCGCAAGCCCACGATGTCCCATTGCATGACATCGTCACGGTAGAGCACTTGACTGGTAGCGACTATGTTGAGGCAGCAGAGGATACCTACCAGTACCTGACCGCATTTACCGCATTGATGAACAAGGCGCTCAGTCCGCAAGACTCATTGCAGCTTGTGAAAGACGCTATCGATACTCTTGACTCCGGTGACCAAATCTCCGGGCCAGGCTAGCGCGGGTGACCGCTGAGCTGGAGTTTACTTCTGGTCAGAAATCAAGCTCGCCGTTTCGGATCCGCGATAGCAGCGAGTTCCATTCAGCGGGAGTGAAGGCCAGGATCGGGCCAGTGCCCTGCTGCTTAGTGTCCCGGATGCAGATCAGGTTGCTCTGCAGTTCCGCAACCTCAACACAGCTCCCGTTATATGAACTCCAGGAGCTTTTGTGCCAGGACGCATCCGCAACAGCCGCTCCGCAGGAATCAGGAGATCCGCCCGGATCATTACTCTCACCATCGAACGCAGCGGAACGTCGTGTCGAATCCTGCATCCCTGAACTCACCATGAGATGTTCACGACTCCTGTAAGGCAACGTTGCCTGGCCGGATTTTTGCAGGTCAGAGGCGTAGATCTGGCATCCAGCAGGAGACCCGCAAGCCGGCCTCGCTGTGGAATGCCGGGCAGTCTACGCGGGTGCACGTCGGCTGGCAAGACCCGCCACTCAATTTCTTCGGCAGTCGCTTTGCCGCCGCACTCGCGTCTGCCCCAGAAAACACCTAGTGCATCCTGCGGAGTACAGCCAGTGAGGCACAGGCCGTTCAAAACCGGCAATGACACAGCCAATAACGCGGCTCGGGCATTTGCCGCGCTGCCCGGATATCAGGAACGGGTGAAGCGGGCGACGACGGTGCCTGCCGCCTCCTTGGCGGCAATGCCCATCGGGCTCCAGGTCATGCCGAAGAGGGTGCGGTCCACCACGAGGTCTGCCCGGAGGGTGACGGCATCAGGGCCTATGTCCTGCGCCCGGGCGGTGAAGCTCACCGGCTCGCTGTGGCCTGCGGCGGTCAGCGTTCCGCGCATCGCGATTTCCCCGCTGGCGGCCGGGGTGGCCTCGGTGACGTTGAGCACGACGGTGGGGTGCTTTTCGGCATCGAAGAAGTCGGCGGAGCGCAGGTGCTTGTCTCGCTGCTTGTTCTTGGTGCTCAGCGAGCCGGACTGCATGGTGAGACGCCCCGAGACTGAGCCGTCCGGCGCTACCGTGCCCGCGCCCTCGAGCTGCTCGAACGTGCCGCGGACTGTGATCGCGCGCCAGAAATGCCTGACCGCGAACTGCACTGAGGAACTCGCCGGATCAAGGGACCATTGACCTTGTGCCTGGCCGCTCTTGAGCATTGCGTCTAGCGAGCTGGCATCAGCCATTGCTACCTTCCTGCCTGGGTGTCCGGAATGTAGTGCCTGCTCTGGTCCGCCGGATCGAGCCAGACGCGCATGACAGTACCGGAACTCGGATCGCGGAACCGCTCGGTTGTGGGCACCCAGCCCGGATCAGGCGCGGCGGACTGTGCGTGCCTGCGGCGGGTCCATCGGCCGGGACCGGTCTTGACGGCTGAGCTCGTGCTCTGGCCGGGGGCGAGCGGAGGGAGGTCGTGCAGCGCCGCGGCGGCCTCGTCCGCGTAGGCGGCACCAAGTACGATTTCCGCCCGGTGGCTGAACTCATCGAGGTCGAACCGGCCAAGGGCATAGTGCTCGCGCAAGACGGCGACCAGCCGGTCCCGGTCGGCATCGCCGAAGCGTGAGACCGGGCTGCCCGGCGGCCCAGGCGGCATGGCTAGGCCGGGCGGGCGACGACGGCGGTGCCGTAGGCCACGATCTCCGTGAGCTGCTGGCCCATCTCGGATGAGTCGAAGCGCATCGAGATCACCGCATTCCCGCCCAGCAACCTGGCGTTCTCGATCATCCGGTCAAGTGCATGCCGGCGGCTGTCCTCAAGCAGCTCCGTGTACTGGGTTACCTCGCCCTGGCGCAGTGCCTTGAAGCCGGCGCCGAGGGACTTGGCGACCCCCATGCTGCGGACGACCAGGCCGAAGGCGATGCCGAGATTCTGCTCGACGACCATGCCGGTAAGTTCCAGTGCGGTCGTGACGGGAAAACCGCCCGCTGAGGTTTCGGTCATTCTCGTCATACTACGAGCCGAGGGGCTGGACGGCCGGATGGGCGGGGTGCCGGGAGGCTGAGGACCGGCCGGACGTGCCGCGGAACTAGGACAGCCCGGCCAGGGTGAAGAATTCCGCGCGTGACCTCCCGTCGGCGCGCAGCGTGCCCAGCATCGTCGACGTCACCGTGGTCGATCCCACGGCCTGCACGCCGCGCAGCGTCATGCACGTGTGCTCCGCCGCGATGACCACGCCGACGCCCCTGGGCTGCAGTTGCTCGGTCAGCCAGTCGGCTATCTGCTTGGTCAGCCGTTCCTGCACCTGCGGACGGCGGGCGAAATGGCCGACCACCCTCGCGAGCTTGGAGAGGCCGAGTATCCGCTCGCCAGGCAGGTAGCCGACATGGGCCACGCCGATGAACGGCAGCATGTGGTGCTCACAGACGCTGTGCACTGGTATGGCCCGGGCGAGGACAAGCTCGTCGTAGCCCTCGTCGTTGGGAAAGGTGGTGAGGTTGAACGGACTGGGGCCAAGCAACTCGGCGTACGCGCTGGCCATCCGCCGCGGTGTGTCGCGGAGGCTCTCGGTGCTGGTGTCCATGCCCAGCGCCCGCAGGAAGTCCGCCGCAGCGCGCTGCGCCGCCGCTACGTCGACGATGTTCCCGTCGTGCACGACGCGCAGCGCCGGCGGAGGCTGACCTGGTCCGGCTGCCGAGCTCCTGGTAACGGCGGCTGTGCTGACAGCGGCGGCGGCAGCCGCTTCCTGGCCAGTGGCGACGGCGGTAACGGCATTGCCTCGCCGCCGCCCGTCACCAGTCATGCGTGCCGCCATGTCAGCTCCCCGCCGCGGTCAGCAGCTGCCTGGCCTGCTGCATCCCGCTGATCACGAGGCTCTCCCTTCCTTGGTTATTACACCAATCGATATTGGTCTTATTTTCCTGCACCGTCAAGTCCGGTGACTGGACAGATTCCGGTTTTTTACACCTACGCCTGTAGGCGTTAACGTGAAGCGGTGGACATCAGTTCAGGTGAGCTGGGCGGCGACGCATCGATCACGGCGCTCGCCGCGCTCGGTGACGAGCAGCGCCGTCGCCTGTTCGGCTACGTCCGGCACGCCCACCGGCCGGTCACCCGCGAGGAGGCGGCAGCGAGCGCCGGGATCTCCCGCAAGCTCGCCGCGCACCACCTCGAAAAGCTCGTAGCGGCCGGCCTGCTATCAGCCAGGTCTCAGCCGCCTGCCGGGATTCGCAAGGTAGGCCGGGCGCCGAAGGTCTACGAACTGGCCGAAACCGCCATTAACGTGAGCATCCCAGAGCGACGGCACGAGATGCTCGCGGGCATCCTGCTTGAGGCTGTCCGCACCGAACCAGCGGGCGAGACAGCCTGGCAGGCGGCCATGCGTGCGGCCCGGCAGCGCGGCCAGGATGTCGGCGCGGCCGAGCGCAACCGGCTCCGGCCTGGGCGGCTGGGTGCGGAGCGTGCGCTCACCATCGCGGAGGCTGTTCTCGCGGAGAACGGGTTTGAGCCCGCAAGGTGCGCACCTACCGAGGTGGAACTGCGCAATTGCCCGTTCCATCCGCTGGCAGCGAAGGCACCCGGGCTAGTGTGCGGCATCAACCATGCCTTCATGGCCGGACTGCTCGACGGGCTGGGCGCCGACGTACTGGATGCACAGTTGCGCCCGCAGGCTGGCCACTGCTGCGTCCGGCTGAAGGCGGCGCGGGCCCCGGGTATGCCAGCCCTGGCACTGCGGAAGCCGGCTGGTTAGTGCTGGTTAGCACGGACGTGGTCACGCAGCGTACGGCCGTGGGGTGGTGGTTGTGGTGCGGCCGCTGGGGGTGGTCCAGGTCAGGGTGCCGGGCTGGGGCTGGGTGAGGTGCCAGCCGGGTGCCTGCTTGGCCTGGTGGTGGCGGCGGCAGAGCGGGGCCAGGTTGCATTCGCAGGTGCGGCCGCCGTGGTCGTGGGGCAGGGTGTGGTCGTCGTCGCATTGCGCGGCGGGGCGGCGGCAGCCGGGGTGGGCGCAGGTGCGGTGCCGGGTTTTGATCAGCTGGCGGAGCAGGGGGGCGGGCTGGTAGCCGGGGGTCTGCCGGGCGTGGCTGCAGGTGCCGGTTTCCAGCCAGTGGATCGTGATCCCGGCGAGCCACCGCCCGATCCCGGTCCCGGCCGGGCCCGGTTCCGCCGGGCGGCCCGGTGCTGCCGGGCGGCCCGGTCCTGCCGGGCGGGCCGGTGCGCCGGGGCCGGGCGGCGCCGGTGCTGCCGGGCGGGCTGGTGCTGCCGGGCGGGCTGGTGCTGCCGGGCGGCCCGGCGGGTGGTGGTGGTTCGGGTGGTGCGGGGGGTGGTCCGGCGCGGGGCGGGGCGCAGCCGTGTCCGATGGCGGTGCCGTCGGGGGCGGTGATGGTGGCGCACCATTGGCTGGCGGGGGTGGCGGCGATGCGGGTGGCGAGGTCGCGGCTGGTGCCGGGGTCGAGCGGGCCGTATCCGGGTGCCTCGCCGGGCTGGCTGGCCAGGCCGAGCCAGGTCGTCAGGGGCAGGGTGAGGTTGACCGACCCGTTCAGCCCGCCCGGGTACCCGCGCCCGCTGCCGGGTGCGCCGCTGCCGGGCGCGCCGGGGCTGGCCGGCCCGCTGCCGGGCCGGGGCCCGGGGCGCCGGTTCCCGCCGCCGTTGCCGTCGTCGTCGCTGCCGGGGCCGTCCTCGCCGTCACCCGGCTGACCGCTGCCGGGGCGGCCGTGGCCGTCGTTGTTGTTGCCGGCGGTCTCGTCCGGGTTCCCGCCGGTGCCGCCGTCTGCGGTGCCGCCGCGGTCCCGGGCGCCGGGGTCCTGGCTGCTGCCGGGGTCCGGGGCGCCGGGGTCCGGGCTGCTGCCGGGGTCCCGGGTGCCGGGCTCCTGGGCGCCGGTGTCCTGGGCTGCCGGGCAGGAGGGTCCACAGGGGGCGGCCGGAGAGCAGGGCGGTGAACACGGCGGCGCGCAGGAACTCCAGGGTGCCGCAGGCGCCGGCTTTCTTCAGCGCCCGCGCCTGGGCGTCGATGTTGCGGTCCGCGGCCAGCACGTCCGCGGGCGGCAGGTCCCGCCCGGCCAGCGCCCAGGTCCCGCCCGGCTCGGCCCAGGACTGCACCCGGGCGTCCCGCTCCGCCTTCGCCCGCCGCCGCCGCGCCGCATCCGGGTCATGCGCCAGCACCAGCCGCCGCAGCAGGCTGCCCAGCTCCCCGGTCGTCATCGACGCCGCATCACCGACCGTGACCGCCGCGATCGCCGCCGCCGGCACGTCCGCCAGCGCGGCCAGCTCCCGGGCGTAAACCCCGGCCCGCGGCAGGTCGACCCGGCCCGCGGCCAGCGCGGCCAGCACCGCCGGCAGCCGGGTCACCCCGGCCGCCAGGCTGACGAGCTTGTCCGCCGCCCGGCAAGTCAGCCGCAAAGCGATCGCGACCTCATCACCCACGTGCTCGGCCTGCCGCCGGTCCCCCGTCGCTGCCGCATAGGCCTCCCGGCGGCCGTTCAGGCCCGCGACCGCGGCCAGCTCGATGCTCGCCGCCCGCGACGCCAGCCGCCGAGCCGCGCACAGCACCCCGACCAGCTCATCATCAGACAGCCCCGGCAGCCCGTCGGCGACCGCGTCATCGGCGAACCCGGCCAGCACCGGGCCCGGCCCCATCGTGTCCAGCGGCCCGCCGGCCGCCCAGCCGCGCGCGCCCGGCTCCCGGTCCCGGTGAGTGAACCCGGCCCCGATCACCTCCCGCGCCCCGCCCGCCGGCTGACGCGCGGCCAGGAACTCATCAGCGACCGGCGACGCCACCTGAGCCAGCCACCCATCCGCCCCCTCCGGCGGGCCGCAGTCCGGGTCGAAGAACGCCTCGACGTCAAACGGCTCACCATCGACATCCACGAACACCGCAGAATTGGGTGGACGGGCAGGAGCGGCCGCAGTCGCGTCAGCGGAGACAGCGGTGAGTGCAGGCTCGGAACCTGCCGGGTCAGCAGCAGGCGCGGGCGCCCGATCAGGCACGGCCGGACGAACCACAGCCGCCGGCTCGGTCCCAGAGGCGGAAGCAGCTCCTGCGCGGCCAGGGCGGGGCGCCCGACCGGCAGCCCCGGCAGGCCCGGCAGAGCCGGCAGGCCCGGCAAGGGCAGGCCCGGCAGGGCCGGCAGGCAGGCGGATCGGGAGGGATGACGGGTTCTTCCTGCATCAGCCCTCCTCCCGGTTGCTTACTGCTAGTGGTGCCTTCTTCGATCAAACTATCGAGCACCACCGACAAAATGACCCGCCAAGAGCTGCATCGGGAAAAAATATTCAGCGATTTTCTGAGCCACGAGGTCGCGGCGGGCAAGACAGTGAATGCGACGCGCTTGGCGGCCGGCTTAGTCAGCCATGCCGATCAGCTTCACTGGCAGGCCTGCTTCCGGCTGTCCCCGGACGGGCCTACCGGACGGCTCGCGGCATGGGCCTTCCGGCCTCCCCCGGACGCGCCTTCGTGTCACACGCCCTGACGGCCTCCTGGCCAACTGCCCCAGGCAGCGGGCAGCGGGCGGCGGGCGGCGGGCGGCCCAGCCGGGCAGCCTCCCGAGCCCCGTCCTCAGCGTGTTCCTGGCGTCAGCTGGCCCGATCGAACGCTCCGGCAACAGCTGCCGCGCGATCGCTGACGCCGAGCTTCGCGTAGATATGCAGCAGGTGGGTCTTCACCGTGGCCTCGCTGACGAACAGCCTGGCCGCGGCCTCCCGGTTGTTGGTGGTTCCGCGCGCGCCCATCTCCAGCACCTCGAACTCGCGCTGGGCTGATCAGCCGGCAGGCCGGATGGCGACTCGCATCAGCCGATCGGCTGACCGGAGCCCTGGCCGGTCACAGCATCATGATCAGCATGTAGCCCATCGTGATCCCCATCACGATCTCGCAGCACGCCGCCAGCCGCGGCGACAGTGGCGGCGACAGTGGCGCGCCGCGTGGATGCGGAGCGGCCCCCGGCCAGGCCCCGGGCCCGCCGCCCGCCTGCCGCAGCGCCGACACGGGCGCAAGAGCCGGCAGGCGGTCGGTGACCCACACGACGTAGCCGAGGAGGGCAAGAGCAAATACAAAAGCCAGGAATGGGAAACGGATGGTCCCCGCTGAATGCCCGCCCATGGCCACCGATGCCGCCGTGGCCGGACCGGCCAGCGCCGGCCGGGACGGGCGAGACGGCGAGGAACATGTACAGCATCGCGCCGCTCGCCAGTAGATGCGGTGCCTGGTGCGCGGCCCGGGCGCGGCCGCCGTTCCCGAGGCAGGCACGGATGACCTGCCAGCCGAACCACCCGGCTGCCGCGCCGAAGACAGCTTCCCAGGCACCGGCTGGCAGCAAGCTCAGCCGCGGCACCAGCATTCCGGCCATCGCCACGCCCATCACGACGTGCACGATGTCCGCGGCAGGCGCGGTCGGCCGTCGCCCCAGGCGGGCGGCTAGCAGCCTGGTCACGCAGTACCCGGCGGTGACGATCATGACGGCCGCCAGCAGGTAGCCGAGCGGCGCCGGCCCGCTCACCGCGGTGCCTTCCTGTCCCGCTGGCCGGGCCGGGTAACGCACGGCCAGTAGGCCACGGCAAGCAGCGCGAGCATCGGCCCGGAATCCGGATCGGTGCTCGACCCGGTAAAGACTCCGCCGAGCCCTTCGGCCAGCCAGATGGCGATGGCGACGATGACCGCGAGGACGACCGCCGCCCTGGCGGCCCGCGGCGGCAGGTAGATGCCCGCCGCGACGGCGGCGAGCGCGACCGCGAGCACGACCGCCGCAGCCGGGCCATGGTGATAAAGCAGCGCGGCGGCGCGGGAGTCCGCCGCGGCGAGCCAGCCCGGCTGGCCGGGCGCCATCCCGGAGATCATGCCGCTCAGCCCGCCTGGCGACCGGGTCTCCGGCTGAAGCGAAAACCAGCTGAGGCTGCCCCACAGGACGAGCCAGAGCGCACGGGCCGCTGCCGGGCCGACCGAGCGCCCGGCGGCGAACGCCGAAGGGCGATCCGTCTGGACGGGCCAGAGCAGGATCGCGAGCAGCGCGTAGATGATCACGGCTCCAGGCGCCCCGCTGACCGGGCTCGCGTTCCCGGCCAGCACGGATCCGAGCCCTTCGCCGAGCCACCAGACGGCCAGCGACCAGGCTATCGAGGCGCCGAGCGCGATCTTGATAGTCGGCCGCAGCGCGATTCCGAGCGCCAGCAGCAGCTGCACGGTGGCGAAGACCGAGTTCGCCGCGGCCGCGTGCTGGCCGATGATGCGCGCCGACCAGGTGATCGGTCCGGCGACGAGCGCCGGGTTCCCGTCCGCGGATGCCGCGAGCATGCGGGCGAACGCCCTGGTGAACATGACCGACTGGTACTGCAGCACCGCGTCAAGCAGCCATCCGGCGGCCAGCGCGAGTTGCAGCCATCGCCGGGTGCCGGGGGCCTGCCAGCGTGCCGCCCCGGGAACCGCGCCGTGGTCCTGCCAGCCCGTACTCCAGGCGGTGTCGCTCATCGCGGCATCCCTTCCTGGCTGACTCAGCAAACCGGATTCCGGCGTTGCCGCTAAGAACCGGCCAGCAGAAATGGTATTCGCCATCGCTTATTAGCACAAGATTTTAATCTAACTTGCCTGTTCAAGAATATTAAACGATAGTATTTTCGATACTAGACCAATCTGGCTGATAAACCCCGCCAGGGTATTAAGGCAACCCCGCCCGGGTATTAAAAGAAACCCCGCCAGGGTATTAAGGAAACCCCAGGGGGCTATCCGGGCGGAAGCGAGGACAGCCCGAAGCGAAGTCGGCCCGAAGCGAGGACGGCCCGAAGCGAACGGACGGCCCGAAGCGAGGACAGCCCGAAGCGAAGACAGCCCGAAGCGAAGACAGCCCGAAGCGAAAACGGTCGGAGCCACGGCGTCGCCCACCTCCGGCATCGCCTCCTGCGGAAGGAGTGACCGGCGTGATTCCTCGCGCCCCCCAGCGAGAAGAATCCAGCCTGCGCCCGCTTGCACGGGTACGGCAGGCGGACCGCGGGCGACACCCGTGGCTCCGCTGGTAAGCACACCCGGTACATGTGCAGGCCGCCTGCGGGCAGTGTGTGGATCCGGTGGAGTTTCCGGCCAGGCCGCCTGCATTATCACCGCATCCCGCTGCACGCTAGCGTGCTGTGGTGGGACCACGATGCTGAATGCCTTCTCCCAGCTGGACGTCTCGTCGCCGGTGTCCTACCTGGTTGCCCTGACCTTCCCGGCGCTTGACGCCCTGCTGCCCGTGGTGCCGAGCGAGACGGCCATCGTCGCGCTCGGCGTCGCATCGGCCGGCCGGACCGATCCGCGGATCGTCGTGCTGATCGCCCTGGCCGCCTGCGGCGCGTTCATCGGCGACAACGTGAACTACCTGCTGGGCAAGTGGTTCGGCCCGGCGGTTACCCGCAGGTTCCTGTCCGGGGAGCGCGGCACCCGCCAGCGCGCCTGGGCGGAGCGGTCACTCGACCAGTACGGCGCGCGCCTCATCATCGCCTGCCGGTTCATCCCGGGCGGCCGCACCGCCGTGACGCTGACCTGCGGGCTGGTCGGCTACCGGCAGCGATCCTTCGTGATCGCCACCGCGTTCGCCGCGGTGATCTGGGCCAGCTATGCCTTCCTGGTCGGCCGTCTTGGCGGCCGCGCGTTCCAGGACAAGCCCTGGGCAGGCCTGCTGCTCGCTCTCGGCGTGGTCCTGGTGGTCAGCGCGATCGCGGAACTGCTGCGGCGCACCCGTCCGTGGCGCTGGTTCCGCCGCCGCGGCGACCGGTGAGCGCTGTGCCGCTGGCCGGCTAAGGCACGCGGCAAGGTCACGGCCACCCTGGTCCAACGGCCGGGCAGGCTCGTCACGTCGATGTCCCCGTCGTGCGCCCGGACCAGCTCGGCGACCACGGCCAGGCCGATGCCGCTGCCGGGCACCCCAGCCGCCCGGCGGCCGCGCCAGAACCGGTCGAAGATGAACGGCAGCTCATCCGGCGGGATGCCGGTACCGGTGTCCGACACCGCAAGCACCGCATGGCTGCCATCCGGCCCCGCCGTCAGCGTCACGTGCCCGCCGGCCCGGGTGAACTTCATCGCGTTGCTGAGCAGGTTCGTGATGACCTGATGCAGCCGCCCGGCGTCGGCCAGGACAAGCACCGGAGACAGCCGCCGCTCCAGGATCACCTCGGCGGCGTCGAACCCGGCCGCCAGGTTGTCGGCGGCGGTAGCGGCGATCTCGGCCAGGTCATGCCGCCCGACCTCAAGCCGCAGCGCTGCGGCGTCGGCTGCGGCGAGCGTCTGCAGGTCGTCGACCATCCTGGCCAGCCAGATCACCTCGTCGCGCAGCGATGCGAGCTGGCTTGGCGTCGGCTCGAGCACTCCGTCAAGCAATGCCTCGTGACCCGCCTGCAGCACTGCCAGCGGGGTGCGCAGCTCGTGCGCCACGTCGGCGACCAGGTCCCGCCGCAGCTGCTCCTGGCGGCCGAGCGCGTCAGCCATCCGGTCGAATGTGGTGGCAAGCTCGCGCAGTTCGGCGGGGGCGCGCAGGTCGCCGACCCGGGCCTCGGTGTTACCGCCGGCCCTCGCCCTGACGACCTCGATCAGCCGGCCGACCGGCCGGGTGATCCGCCGGGACACGCCAAGCGCGACCGCCAGCGCCAGCAGGGCGGCCAGCCCGGCGGCCCCGGCGATCGCCTGCAGCAGCGCCAGCCGCAGCCGCCGGTCGGCGCCACCGAGACCGGAACCGGAGAAGCGCACGGCGAGCGTGCCGACCCGGGCACCGGCCGGGGAAAGCACGGCCCGGCGCATGATCTCCCCGGTGCCGTTCGCGAATCCGGGCCTGGGCGTGACCAGGCGGCCCGCCGGGTCGGTGATCTTGAAGGCGACGCCCATCTTGCGGGCGCCGCTGGTGATCGGGCCGAAGTCCGCGCCCGGCCAATGGTGGCCCTGCGCCCAGGCCGCGCCTGCCGCCGCGCCGATTGCCCTGGTCAGCTGGGCCCGCTGCGAGCCGATCAGCTGCGAGACGTCGGCCGCGGTGAACGCGGCGGTCAGCGCCGCGAGCAGGGCAACCGCGGACAGCGCGACAGCGACGAACGCCAGCACCAGCCGGCGTCCGATCGGCCCTTGGCGACCCGGCCTGCCATCCCGGCGCAGCCCCGCGGGCCCGGAACCGCCCGGGCTAGCCATCCCGGCGCCGCCCCGCGGGCCCGGAACCGCCCGGGCTAGCCATCCCGGCGCAGGCCCAGCCGGTAGCCGCCGCCAAGCACGGTCTGGATGACCTGCGGGCTCGCCGGGTCTTCCTCGATCTTGCGGCGCAGGTTCTTGACATGCGAGTCGATGGTGCGCTCGTAGCCGTCGAACTCGTACCCGCGCACCCGGTTGATCAGCTCGAACCTGGAGTACACCCGGCCAGGGATGGTCGCAAGCGCCAGCAGGATCCCCCATTCGGTGGGGGTCAGCTCGATCGTCGCGCCGTGTGCCGCCGCCTCGTGCCTGGGCCTGTCGATGACAAGCAGGCCGTCGCCGTAACTCGTCACTTCGTCACCGTTGGCGACTGCCGCGGCGCCGCGCCGCAAGATCGCCTGGACTCGCAGCACCAGCTCACGCGGGCTGAACGGCTTGGTGACGTAGTCGTCGGCACCGAGTTCAAGCCCCTGGATCCGGTCCTCCTGGCCGGTCTTGGCCGTCAGCATCAGGATCGGCGTCGTCCCCGCGGCCCTGACCTCGCGGGCCACGGCCTCGCCAGGCACGTCGGGCAGGCCGAGATCCAGGATGATCAGGTCAGGCGCAGACGAGCGGGCCAGGCTGATCGCTTCCGCCCCCGATCCCGTCGACACCACCGTGTGCCCGGCCCGCTCCAGGTAGGACCGGACGAACTCGCGCAGCTTCCGCTCGTCCTCTACCAGCAGCACCGTTGCGGCCACTGTCCCCTCCGTTCCCCCGTGTCCCGTTCATCCCCGGGTAACGCCGCCGCCATGCCACCGGCTGCCGGGTCCTTAGCCGTGTCCTCGGCCGGCCATCAGCCCGCCAGCCCCATCGCTACCAGGATGAACGCCTGTACCTCGGCCTCGTAGGCCAGGCTGGCGAACCGCCCGGACGGGCCGGTGTGCGCCGCTGCCCCGAGCTCGGCTCGCAGCAGTACCGTGGACCCGGCCGTGTCGGTCTCCCGCAGCCGCGCCACCCACTTGGCCGGCTCGTGCACCAGCACCCGCGGGTCGTTGACCGCGCCAGTCACCAGCAGGTCCGGGCGCGGTCCGCGGGGCGGGTTCTCGTACGGCGAGTAGCCGCGCAGGCAGCCGAAATCGCCTGGATCCCGCGGGTCGCCCCATTCATCCCATTCGTTCACGGTCAGCGGGATGCCCGGGTCCAGCATGGTGTTGACGCAGTCGACGAACGGCACCTCGGCCACCACGGCCCGCCACCGGCCCGGCGCCCGCGAGTAGACCGCGGCCTGCAGCAGGCCGCCGGCGGACAGCCCGCGGGACACGATCCGGCTGCCGTCGGCCAGCGCGCGGGAGCCAGCAGCGTCCCCGGCCAGCCAGTCGGCCACGGCGACGAAGTCGTCGAAGGTCGTCGGCTTGGCGCGCAGCCTGCCCTGCAGCCACCAGTTCCGGCCGCATTCGCCGCCGCCGCGCACGTGCGCGATCGCGTAGATCACGCCGCGGTCGAGCAGCGACGGCAGGCTGACATCGAATTCCGGGTCAGCGCACGACTCGTAGGCCCCGTAGCCGTAGAGCAGGCACGGCGCGCTGCCGTCCAGCGGGGTACCGGCCCGGCGAGCCAGGGTGACCGGGATCCTGGTCCCGTCAGCGGCGACGGCGTGCAGCCGCTCCGTACGGTAGCCGGCCGGGTCGTAGCCGGGCACCTGCTGGCGGCTGACCACCGCCCGCTGGCCGGTGACCAGGTCGAGCTCGGACCAGGCCGGCGGCTCGGTCAGCGATTCCTCGGCGATGATCACGGTCCCGGTGTCGTAGTCATCGGCGTGCGCGACCCGGATCGTCCCGGCCGGCCTCGACGCCGTGCACCTCGCGCACGCTGCCGCCGCCGGTGTCGGTGATCGCCAGCAGCGGAGCGCCGCCGCGGCGCAGGGTGAGCAGCAGGTGGCCGGCGAACACGTCGCAGCCAAGCAGCCGGGTGTCCGCCCTGGCCGGCGCTACTGCCGGGCAGGCCAGCTGCACCCAGTTGCCCCGGCCGGGCGCCCGGGCCGGCGCGCGCATCAGCCGGAACTCGGCCGCCCCGTCGTCGGTCACCAGGTAGAGCTCACCGCCATCCGGCCCGCTGGCGTGGTCGGCCCGGTACTCGACCCCCCGGCGGCGCGGCGCGACCACCACCGGGTCGCGTTCCGGCTCGGTCATCGGGATCAGCCGGACCTCGGTGGTGTCCCGCGACGCCGAGGTGATGATGGCCAGCTCGCCGCTGCGGGACGCGCGCAGCTCGACCTCGAAGCGCGCGTCGTCTTCCGCCAGCACCAGCACGTCGGCGCTGGCCGCGGTGCCGACCCGGTGCCGCCAGACCTGATGCGGCCGGTGCAGCTCGTCGGGCACGAGGTAGAAGAGGTAACGCGAGTCCGCGCTCCATGCGCTGCCAGGGCAGGTACGCGGCACCAGGTCGGGCAGGACCTGCCCGGTCGCCAGGTCGGTGATCCGCAGTTCGTAGACTTCAGCGCCGCTGGTGTCCGCCGACCAGGCGAGCAGCGCGCCGTCCGGGCTCGGCGCGCGGATGCCGACGTCGGCGAAGCCGGTGGCTGCGGCGATGATGTTCTCGTCCAGCAGTAGCTGTTCGGTGATTTCTCCGGCTTTCGCCCGAAGGAACTGTAGATTTTCGCCCTCTTCGGGCATTCTGGTCCAGTACGCATAACCTCGGCATGGCCACCTGACCGAGTCCTCGGCCGCCGGGCGGTCCGGCCGGCCGCGGCCCGGAACAGCTCGCCGGCGAGGTCCGCCAGCGGGCGGGTGCGCGCGTCGTAGTACGCGCGTTCCGCGGCCAGGTAGTCCCGCAGGGCCGGCTCTTGCGGGTCGCGCATCCAGGCATAGCCGTCCACGTCGGCCGTGCCGTGGAGTTCCCGTACTACCGGGACACGCGGGGCCCGTGGCGGCATCGGGGCTGCAGTGGCCGATGTGCTCAGCGGGCTTGACGGGCTGGATGGGGTCAGCGGCGAGGGAAGGGGCGAACCGGCCATGACACGGACCTTAGCTCCGGCTGCGGCGCCGGACGGCGCCGGGATGAGCCAGGCCGCCGGAACCGGATAGACCGCGCGCAGCGCCGAGATAGACCACGGCGGAAGATAGGTCTATAAATACGTGCACATGCCGGCATCGCGGCCGCCTGATTCACTACCGACCGCCTGACCTGGGGGGAGATACCCTTGCTCGGACCAGATTCCAGGCCGGCCCGGCGGATCCGGCGGCGGCTCGCGGCCGCCGGCGTCGCGCTCGGCGTATGCCTGATGCCCGTCGGCGCCGCCACCGCGGCCACGGCCACGCACGCTCGCCGTCGGCCGAGCGCGTCGCCCGCCGCCTCGCACGGGCCGTCGACGTTCGTGGTCGGCAACAACGACCCGGTCGACACGCTGAACCCGTTCGTCGGCGTCACGTCCCAGGACTTCGAGGTCTACGGGCTGATCTACGACAACCTGATGGACTACGGGCAGCTGAACTACTCGCCGTCGCCGCGGCTCGCGATCTCCTGGTCGCACTCCCCCGACGGCCTGACCTGGACCTACCAGATCCGCAAGGGCGTGAAGTGGTCCGACGGGGTGCCGCTGACCGCGGCCGACGTCGCCTACACCTTCAACCGGGACATCCACGGCCAGGCCGAGCGCGCCGACAACCTGAGCTACATCCAGAACATCACCAGCGTCAAGGCCACCGGCCCGTACACCGTGGTGATGAAGGTCAGCAAGCCGACGCCGGGCATGAACCGGCTGATCGTCTCGATCCTGCCCGAGCACATCTGGAAGAACGTGCCGGAGAGCAAGGTCACCACGTTCGCGAACAGCAACCCGGTCGGCTCCGGCCCGTTCATCGTGACCAAGTTCCAGGAGGGCCAGTACGTCGACATGAAGGCCAACCCGGACTACTGGGGCGGCAAGCCGGGGATCTCGAAGCTGATCTTCCAGAACTACGCGAACCCGAGCGCCGAGGCGTTCGCGCTGAAGAACGGCAGCATCGACTTCGCCGAGGATCTCACCAACCTGCTGTTCAACTCGCTCAAGGGCGCGCCGGGCGTGACCCTGAACAACGCCCCGTCCGGCAACTTCGACGAGCTCGCGTTCAACAACGGCGCCGCCACGGTGTCCGGCCACCCGATCGGCAACGGGAACCCGGCGCTGAAGGACATCAACGTCCGGCACGCGATCAGCTACTCGATGGACCTGCCGAAGCTGGTCAGCCGCGTGCTGCTGGGCTACGGGTCGCCGGGCACGTCGATCATCCCGCCGATCTACACCCAGTATCACTACACCCCGCCGCAACCCGTACACCTACGACCCGGCGAAGGCCAGGCAGATCCTGACCGCGGACGGCTGGAAAACCGGTCCGGGCGGGATCCGGGTGAAGAACGGCAAGCAGCTGTCCCTGCGGCTGTTCATCCGGTCGTCGTCGCCGACCGAGACCCAGGCGGCGCCGTACATCAAGAGCTGGCTGAACGCGATCGGGATCAAGGTCAACACCAGCTTCATGTCCGACGACCAGCTCACCCAGGTGATCGGCGACGGCAACTACGACATGTTCGTCTGGGGCTGGGGCGTCGAGCCGAACCCGGACTTCCAGCTGTCGGTCTTCACCTGCGGCCAGCGCTCGATCGGCTCCAACGGCAAGTACACGCCCGGCTGGTCGGACAGCTTCTACTGCAACAAGGCCTACGACAAGCTGTACGAGGAGCAGAAGAGCCTGGACGGCGCCGCCCGGGACAAGGTCGTCAGGCAGATGCAGCAGATGCTGTACGACGACGACCCGTACTCGCTGCTCTACTACTACAACGACACCCAGGCCTACCGCAGCGACCTGTTCACCGGGTTCGCGCCGCAGCCGGACAAGCCCGACGGCCTGCTGCTCTACCAGGAGGTCTCCTGGTGGAGCTACCGGTGCATCCGGCCGGTCGGCAGCAGCCCGTCGCTGACCGACCACAACATCGGCTGCCAGCACCAGACCGGCCTGGGCAGCCAGACCGAGGCCACCAGCTCCGGCGGGAGCTCCGGGATCAGCGGGCCGATGATCGGCGGCATCGTCGTGCTGGTGGTCGTGCTCGGCGGCGGCGCTGTTCTTCCTCGCCAGGCGGCGCCGGACCGCGACCGCGGACGAGCGGGAGTAACGGCCAGGTGACCGCGCTCCAGCCCGGGGCCCGCCTCGAGGCGCACGATCATCTGGTCGAGGAGGCCCGCGGGCCGTCGGGCCTGCCCCGGGTGCTTTCGGTCAAGGTCGGCAGCGCGATGCTGACCCTGTTCTTCGTGCTGGTGTTCAACTTCTTCCTGTTCCGGGTGCTGCCTGCCGACCCGGCGAAGAACCTGACCAGGAACAACGCGCTGACCGCGTCCCAGCTGGCGGCGATCAACCGGACCTTCGGCCTCGGCCTGCCGCTGCCGCAGCAGTTCTGGAACTACCTGGTGCAGACCTTGCAGGGGAACCTCGGCCGGTCGTTCGTGAACCAGGAGCCGGTCGCCCAGCTGATCGGCCAGCGGCTGTGGCCCACCGTGCTGCTGGTCGGCACCTCCACCGTGCTGTCCACGATCATCGGGGTGTGGATCGGCATCCGCGGCGCCTGGCACCGGGGCAGCGCGTTCGACCGCGGCTCGACCGCGGTCTGCAACACGCTGTACGCGATGCCCGACTTCTGGCTCGGCATGGTGCTGCTGATCGCGTTCGCGTCGAGGTTCGCGATCTTCCCCACGGCCGGCATGCACAACCCGGCGGGCGGCGGCACCGGGCTCGCCGGGTTCGCCGACCTGCTCTGGCACCTGGCCCTGCCGTGCACCGTGCTGACCCTCGTCTACCTGGCGGAGTACTCGCTGGTGATGCGGTCCTCGCTGATCGACGAGCTCGGGTCGGACTATCTCACCACGGCACGGGCCAAGGGCCTGCGCGATGACCTGGTCCGGCGGCGGCACGCGGTGCCCAACGCGCTGCTGCCGTCGATCACGCTGATCATGCTGAACCTCGGCTTCGTGATCTCCGGCGCGATCACCACCGAGGTGGTGTTCTCCTGGCCCGGCCTTGGCCAGCTCTCCTATATCGCGCTGAACGCGCCGGACTACCCGGTGCTTGAGGGCACCTTCCTGCTCTTCTCGGCCGCGGTGATCGCCGCCAACCTGGTCGCCGACCTGCTGCTGACCGCCTTCGATCCCAGGGTGCGGAACGCATGACGCGCGCCCGCAGCCGCCAGCACGGCCGCGCCGACCGCGCGGCAGATAGCCAGGGCCAGGCGCCGCCGGGCGCTGTCGGCGTTCTGGCGGGAGTACCGCAAGGACCGGGGCGGAATGATCGGCCTGGTCATCCTGATCGTGCTGGTCATCGTCGCGCTGGCCGCGCCGCTGCTGGCCAACTCCAGCGGCCTCAATGCGGCAACGGCCACCTACCCGGCCAACGCGGGCCCCGGCTGGCACTACCCGCTCGGCACCGACGCCGACGGCCGCTCGGTGCTCACCGTGCTGATCTGGGGATCCCGGATCTCGCTGCTGATCGGGTTCACCGCCACCTTCCTGTCGATGGTGATCGGCGCGATCATCGGGATCGCGGCGGGGCACTTCGGCAAGATCGCCGACAACCTGCTGATGCGGGTCACCGACTGGTTCCTGGTAGTGCCGTTCCTGCCGCTGGCGATCGTGCTGGCCAAGACACTCGGCCCGTCCCTCGGCGTGATCATCTTCGTGATCGGGGTCACCTCCTGGCCCGGCACCGCGCGGATCATCCGGGCCCAGGCGCTGGCCGTGGAGACCCGGCCCTACCTGGAGCGGTCGCGGGCACTCGGCGCCGGGCACTGGCACCAGATGTCCAGGCACGTGCTGCCGAACGTGATGCCGCTGCTGCTGGCGAACACGATCCTGACCGTCGCCGGCGTCATCCTGGCCGAGACCACGCTGTCGTTCCTCGGCCTCGGCGACCCGCTCCGGCCGTCCTGGGGCGAGATGCTGAACGAGGCCTTCTTCACCGGCGGCGGCTCGGCCGGGAACCAGCTGTGGCTGATCGCGCCCGGCGTGGCGATCATCGTGGTGGTGCTGGCGTTCACCATGTGCGGGCACGCGCTGGAGACGGTGCTCGACCCCAAGCTGCGGGAGCGCTGATGGCCCTGATCGAGCTGCGGGACCTGGCGGTCACCTACCGGACCGAGGGCGGCGACGTGCCCGCCGTGCGCGGGGTCAGCCTGGCCCTTGACCCCGGCCAGACGCTCGGCATCGCCGGCGAGTCCGGCTGCGGCAAGTCGACCATCGCCGCCGCGGTGCTGCGGCTGCTGCCGCGCAGCGCGGAGGTCACCGGCCAGGTCCTCTTCGAGGGCACTGACGTCCTGACGATGAGCTGGGGCAAGCTGCGCGCGGTCCGCTGGGCCGGCGCGTCGATCGTGTTCCAGGGGGCGATGCACTCGCTCAACCCGGTGCAGCGGATCGGCAACCAGATCGCCGAGCCGATCATGCTGCACGAGCACGGGGTGAGCCAGGCGGCCGCCGGGAAGCGGGCCGAGGAGCTGCTCAAGCAGGTCGGCCTGCCCGGCTGGCGCGCGGCCAGCTACCCGCACGAGCTGTCCGGCGGGCAGAAGCAGCGCGTCATGATCGCGATGGCGCTGGCCTGCGGGCCGCACCTGATCGTGGCCGACGAGCCGACCACGGCGCTGGACGTGATGATCCAGGCCCAGGTGCTCAACCTGATCAAGGGCCTGGTCGAGCAGCGCGGCATCAGCATGATCATGATCAGCCATGACCTGTCCGTGCTGTCCGCCACCTGCCAGCGGCTCGCGGTGATGTACGCCGGCCAGATCGTCGAGGAAGGCCCGGCGCACCAGGTCTTCACCGCCGCCCGCCATCCCTACGCCGAGGCGCTGGCCTGGGCGTTCCCGGTGATCGGCGACCAGCGGTCCCGGCTGAGCCCGCGCGGCCTCGGCGGCGACTGCCCGGACCCGGCCGACGTGCCGCCCGGCTGCGCGTTCCACCCGCGCTGCGCGGTGGCCGAGCCGGAGTGCTCGTCCGTGCATACCGAGCTCTGGCCGGCCGGGCCAGGCCGGGTTGCCGCCTGCATCCGGGTACGTCCCGGTGGCGCCGCCGAGTACCACCGACCTCCCGTTTCAAATCCGGAACATGCTCCTGACGAGGCAGTCTCATGACGACCACAGCCAGCCCGCGGCCGGCCGGCAGCGCCGCGACCGGCCAGCCCGTGCTGTCGGCGGCCGGCGTCGCCGTGCGGTTCGCCGGCCGGGGCCGGGGCCGGGGCAAGGCGGCGGCGCGGGCGGTGGACGGGGTCAACCTGGACATCGCCGCGCGGCGAGATCGTCGCGCTGGTCGGCGAGTCCGGCTGCGGCAAGACGACGCTGGCGCGCACCATGCTCGGCCTGGAACGGCCGACCGACGGCGTGATCAGGTACCAGGGCGCGGCCCTTGACGTACCGGACCGCGGCGCGATGCGCCGGTACCGGCGGGCGGTCCAGCTCGTGCTGCAGGACCCGACCGGCTCGCTGAACCCGAGGCACACCGTGTACGAGGCGGTGGCCGAGGGGGTCCGGATCCACCAGCTGGGCGACGAGGAGGCCAGGGTGGCCGGCGCGCTGGCCCGCTGCGGGCTGCGCCCGCCGAGCGGTTCTTCCAGCGGTACCCGCACGAGCTGTCCGGCGGCCAGCGGCAGCGGGTGGTGATCGCCGGCGCGCTGGTGCTCGAGCCGCGGGTGCTGGTCGCCGACGAGCCGGTCGCGTCGCTGGACGCCTCGGTCCGCGGCGAGATCCTCGCCCTGCTGCTCAAGCTGCGCGACGACCTCGGCCTGGCCGCGCTTGTCGTCACCCACGACCTCGGCCTGGCCTGGAACATCGCCGACCGGCTCGCGGTGATGTACCTGGGCAGGATCGTCGAGGTGGGCACGCCCGAGCAGGTGTTCGCCAGCCCGCGGCACCCGTACACCAGGGCGCTGATGTCGGTGCTGCCCGAGTCGCCGGTGCCGCCGGTGGTGCTCACCGGCGAGCCGCCGGACGCGACCAGGATCCCGGCGGGCTGCCGGTTCCACCCGCGCTGCCCGGAGCTTGCCTCCGGCGCGGCCGCGGCGGCCGGCGTGGCGGGCAGCTGCACCGGCGTCGCGCTGCCGGTGCTGCCGGCCGCAGCTGCCCGGCGGCGGCAGCATGGTGTCCTGCCACCTGGCCGCCGCGCTGGCCGGCCAGCCCGGATGACCGCGGGCCCGGGGTCAGATCCGGCCGGCCGCGCGGAGCAGCGCGCTGACCTCGGCGGCGGGCAGGCCGTAGCTCGTGTTGCCGTCCCGCCCGGTCACCGTCGGCGCGGCCAGCAGGCTGTTCAGCACCGCTTCCTCGGTGGCCTCGACGACGGCGGCAAAGTACGGATCAAGATCATTAGCCGGAACGGGAACCCCGCCGCCTGCCGCCTGCCCGCGCGGCGCGCGCAGCCCGGTGGCCAGCGCGAGGAAGATCTCGCCGCTGGCATGGTGCCCGGTCGAGCCGGTCCTGGCCAGGCCGAGACCGGCCCGGCGGGCCAGCCGGACGCACGCCGCCGAGTCCAGCGGGGCGTCGGTCACCGCGACCGCGATGCACGACCCGGCCGGCGGCGCCGGGCCGGGCCGGCCCGGCGGCCCGGCGGCGCCGGCAGCAGGCGGCCGACCGGCACCCCGTCGATGGTCAGCCGCTCCCGGCCGCCGAAGTTCGACATGCACGAGCACGCCCACCGTGTGCCCGGCCGGCACCACCCGGGACGCGGTGCCGATGCCGCCCTTGTAGCCCGAGGCAGCTCATCCCGGTGCCGGACCCGACCGCGCCCTCGGCGGGCGCCGGGCCGCCTGCCGATGCCGCGGGCCGCGTCCAGCGCGGCCCTGACGTCGGCGGCGCTCACCTGCATCCGGCGCGGGTCGCAAAGGAAGCTGTCGTCGCACTCGGCGACGATCGGGATGATCACGTCCTCGGCGCCGATGCCGGGCTCCTCGGCCATCAGCAGCTCGCAGGCCGCGTCGTAGACCCGGCCTACCTGCATGGTGGAGGTGAGGAAGACCGGCGTCTCGGCCAGCCCCCACTCGCCGGCGGACAGGAACCCGGTGCACTCGCCGGCGCCGTTGAGTACCGCGCCGCCGGCCGGGACCGGGCTGCGGAAGAGGTTCCCGCCGGGATCCAGCACCGTGACGCCGGTCCTGGCGATGCCCCGGCCGGCCGGCGGCTCCGGCTCGTCCCGCCAGACGGTGGCGTGACCGACGCCGGCGCCGGGCACGTCGGTGACCGATCCGGTCGGGCCGGACGGCAGCACGCCGATCCGGATGCCAAGGTCAGCTGCTCTGGTCATGCAGCGATCATGCCGCAGCGCGGAGCCGGCTGATGCCGCCAGGGGCCGCCCGGCTCTGACATCCCGGTGGTGTGGAGCGAGGCGTGCCTGCGGCACGAGCCGGGCGGCGAGGTCTGGCTCGGCGTCCGCGAGCCCGGCACCGAGGTGCCGGAGCGGGCCGAGGTGATCCTGGCCGCGCTGCGGGCGGCGGGGGCCGCGGTCCGGCCGGCCGTGCCGCACGGCGATGAGGTGCTGCTTGCCGTGCATGACGAGGCGCTGGTCGATCATCTGCGCACGATCTGGGCGGCGTGGCTGGCAGGCGGCTACGTCACCGAGTACGGGCGCGACCGGGTGGTGCCGTACGTGTTCCCCACCGCCGGGCTGCTCGGCGGGCTGCCGCTGCGGTCGCCTGCCGCGGCGCACGGCCGGGCGGGCCGGTTCTGCTACGACACGATGACGCTGGTCGGGCCGGGCAGCTGGGAAGCGATCCGGGCGGCGGTTGACGTGGCGCAGACCGCGGCCGGCCTGGTGGCGGCAGGCGCGCCTGCCGCCTACGCGCTCTGCCGGCCGCCCGGCCATCATGCCGGTCCCGCTGCCTACGGCGGCTCGTGCTACCTGAACAACGCGGCCGTCGCGGCGCGAGGCGCTGCGCCGGGCCGGCGCCGGGCGGGTGGCGGTCATCGACATCGACGCGCACCACGGCAACGGCACGCAGGCGATCTTCTACGACCGCCCGGACGTCTACTACGGCAGCCTGCACGTGGACCCGGGCGCGGGCTGGTTCCCGCACTATGCCGGCTACGCCGACGAGACCGGGGCCGGCGCCGGGGCCGGGCGCCAACCGGAACCTGCCGCTGGCCCCGGGCACCGGTGACGCCGGCTGGCTTGCCGCGCTCGACGTGCTGTGCGCCGAGGCCGCCGGGCGCGGCGTGGACGCGCTGGTGGTCTCGCTCGGGCTGGACGCCGCCGTCGCCGACCCGGAGAGCCCGCTGCGGGTGACCAGCGCCGGGTACCGCGCGGCCGGGGAGCGGCTCGGCCGGCTCGGGCCGGTCGTGCTGGTCCAGGAGGGCGGCTACGACCTGCCGTCGCTCGGCGAGCTGACGGTCGCGGCGCTGACCGGCGTCGCTGCCGGGGCAGCGGCGCGGTGAGCAGGAAACGGATCTGCGGCCCGTTACTGGGCCGTGTAACCTCCGTCGACCAGGTGATAGCTGCCGGTCACGAACGACGCCTCGTCGCTGGCCAGGAAGGCCACCAGGGCCGCGACTTCGGCCGGGCGGCCAAGCCGGCCGACGGCGTGCTTCGCGGCGAGGAAATCGACGGTCGCCGCGTCGAGGTTGGCGTCAAGCAGCGGGGTGGCGATGAAGCCGGGCCCGACCGCGTTGACCCGCACGCCCTGCGCGGCGTACTCCAGGGCCGCGTTCTTGGTCAGCCCGAGCATTCCGTGCTTGGCCGTGACGTAGCCGGGCGAATTGGCGAAGCCGACGCTGCCCAGGATCGAGGACATGTTGATGATCGAGCCGCCCCCGGCGTCGATCATGGCGGGGATCTCGGCGCGCATGCAGTAGAAGACGCTGTCGAGGTTGACCGCCATGATGTGCCGCCAGCCCTCGATGCTGTAGTCGGCGACCGGAGCCATCTCACCGCCGATGCCCGCGTTGTTGACGGCGATCCGCACCGGGCCAAGCTCCCGCGCGGCGGCGACCATCCCGGCCACCGCCTGATGATCGGCTACGTCCACGGTGCAGGCCCGGGCGATGCCGCCGGCCGCCGCGATCTCCGCGGCCGCCGCCTCGGCGCTCGGCCCGTTCAGATCCGCCACGAGCACGCTGGCCCCGCCCCTGGCCAGGACGGCGGCGCATGACCTCCCGATGCCGGATCCCGCTCCGGTGACTATCGCCACCCGGCCGGCGAAGTTGTACTCAGTCATCGTGACCTCCTGCCTGGCCCGTTAGTCAGAACAAGCGCGCCAGCCGGCGCAGCGATGCGTCCAGCCCCCAGCGGGCCGGTGGTACCACCGTCAGCCGCCCGATGCCGCCGGACAGCGGCCACGGCAGCTGCAGCAGCTCGGTCCACCGGAACTCCGACTGCGACCCGCCGGGCACGACCTCGAAGATGCCGAGGCCGCGGACGACCCGGCCGGTATGCCGGACGACGCACCGGCGCGGCGGATCCCACTCCGTGATCACCATGGTGTCGGCGAAGCCGACGGGGCCGATGCCGGTCCTGGCCACGACCTCGGCGCCGGCGCCGGTGCCACCGCTTACCTGCGTCCCCCACATCCACTCGCGCTGCCTGGACCAGTCCATCGCGACCTGCCATACCTGCTCCGGCCGGGCCGCGACCAGCACCCTGGACGTGATCTCTAGCTGCGCGGACATGTCTCGACGCTAGCCGCCGGCGGCGAGGCGGTGCCCGCGGGGGCCGCCTCGAGCGACAGCTTCGGCAACATCGCTCGCCAGAGCGGCCCTGATCCGGGCGGCGGCCGCCTCGGCGTCGGCCTGCGGGCAGGACATGTCCTGGTTGAGGAACGTGGTGCCGCGGCGTGGCTCGCCGGCCGCCCGGGGATAGAGCCAGGCGTGGAAATGCGGCTGGAAGTCCATCGTCGAGACCAGGTGGATGCGTTCCGCTCCGGTGGCCGGCCGGGCGGACTGGTAGAGGCGGGCCAGCAGCCGGCCGAAAGAGGCAGCCTCGTCGTCAGTCATCTCGGCAAAATCGGTGAAGTGCCGCTTCGATTCGATCCGCAGGCTGCCGGCCAGGCACATGTGCGCCGGGCCGTGGCCGACCAGCCAGTCGTCGTCGTCGATGAGCCAGCCGCCGGGCGGCGGGTCCTGGCCGCCCCGCTGCCTGTCGCAGTAGTAGCAGCCTGGTTGGTTGATCATGTGCATGGCCTCCTTTGCTCAGCTGCCAGCCGGCTGGCTCAGCCCGGCTAGCTCAGCCCGGCTGGCTCAGCTGCCAGCCGTCTGCGCGAGGAAACTGACGGCGCCGTGGCTGGCGTCGATCTTTACCTGGCCGAAGCCGGCCGCATTGAGGCGGCCAGCCAGGGTCTGCGGGTCCACCGGGTTGCATGTGTCGGCCAGGTGGATGAGCCGGAATCGCCAGCTGGGCTGGCTGTCCGTCCCTGCGAACACACCGCCGGGCACGAGCACCCTGGCTACCTCGGCGAAGAGCCTGTCCTGCGCCGCGCAGGACGGCAAGTGGTGCAGCATCGTAAAGCAGACCGCGGCGCTGAACGTCGCGGGGCCGAAGGCCATGTCCGTCGCGTCGCCGTCTACCACGGTCACCGACTCGCCTAGCTGCGCGCGCAGCCTGCTCGCGAGCTCAGGGTCTGACTCAAGCGCGGTGAGCGATTTCGTGCGCCCGGCCAGCGGCCGGGTGCTCGCACCGTAGCCCGGGCCGAGTTCGAGCACGCGATCACCGAGCGGCACGCCATCGAGCACGCGCGGCACGGCGGTGTCCGCCACGTACGTAGCCCAGCCGGGAGAGCGGCAGAGCCGCTGGTGGTACCTGTTCAACGTGCCGCTCCGTCCTGCCGCTCCGGATCCGCCGCCCGGGTCCGCCGCCCGGGTCCGGCCCCGGGTCCGGCCCGGCGAGACCTGCCGGGCTCGCCCTGTGCGCTTGCGCTAAGTATTATGTAACATTAAGGTTTCGTCAATAGCGCTGCTGCAGTTACGCTCCTGGAGCGGTGCGGCTACCATCAGCGGGATGAGCGACACGCCGCGATCCGGCCAGCCAGCGCAGGCACCTGCGGGCCCGGCGGCCACTGCGGGCGAGGGACCAGTTCAGGACGAGCGGCTGCTCGCGGCCGCGGCGCGCGTGCTGCAGGACGCCGGCTGGCAAGGACTGACCATCGAGGCGGTTGCCGAAGCCGCCGGGCTGTCCCGGGTGACCGCATGGCGCCTCGGCGCCACCAGGGAGTCCCTGATCGCCTCGTTGCTCAGCCAGCTCGGCCAGGACTACCGGCAGGCCATGTGGCCGGCCATCGTCGGGGCCGGGCCGGCCAGGGCCCGGCTGGACCGGGCCATCGAGGCGCTCTTCGATGTCATCGATGCCCACCTGCCGCTGCTGCTTGCCTCGGACACCGTCTTCCACCGGGCCACCGCGACGAAGATCAACTTCAACGAGCCGTTCATCCGCCTGTTCGAGGACGGCCGCGTCGACCAGTCGGTCGCGGCCATCGCCGCTGACCCAGCGGAGGCCGCTGACTTGCTCTTCAACACCGTCTGCTGGCCTTATGTGCACCTGCGCGGGCGGCACGGCTGGTCCCCGCCGCGGGCCCGCCAGCGGCTGCGCGGCCTGCTCGGCCCGAGCCTGGATCCGGCCGGCCGGACCCCGGATCCGGGCTGATGACCATGACCGCGGCTATCCCGGATCCGGCCATGGTGGTGCTGATCGGGCCGGCCGTCGGGAAAGTCCACCTGGGCGGCGGACCGGTACCGGGCTCAGGAGGTGGTCTCCGCCGACCTGCTGCGCAGCGTGGTGGGCAGCGGCGAGCACGATCTTGAGGCCTCGGCTGACGCCTTCGCCCTGCTTGACCAGATCGTCGCCGCGCGGCTCGGCCGGGGCCTGACTACCGTGGTCGACACCCTCGGCCAGGACCCGGTGCGGCGCCGCGGCCAGCTTGAGCTCGCCCGGCGGGCCGGGCTGCCGGCCGTCGCGGTGCTGCTGACCACCAGCCCGGCCCGGTGCCGTGAGCGCAACCGGGCCCGCGACAACCCGGTGCCGGCCGTCGTGCTTGACGCGCAGCTCCGGCGGATGCGCGCGGTCCCCGACGAGCTAACCGCCGAAGGCTGGGACCTGGTGCTGCGCACCGACTCCGGCGGCCAGGGCGCCGATTCCGGCTCCGGTCCAGTCGAGCCCGCGCACAGCCCGGGCGCGGGGCGGGCCGCCGAGGACCAGCGGCGGCAGCCGGCCCGGCTGGACTTCGTGCTGCAGATCTCCCGGTTCCGGTGGGATGACGACCCGGCCGGCTGGCTGGCGTCGGTGGCACATGCGGCCGCGGCGGCCGGGTTCGGCGGCATCGCGCTGATGGATCACCTGATCCAGATCCCGCAGGCCGGGCGGGCCTGGGAGCCGATACCCGAGCCGTGGGTCACGCTCGGCATGCTGGCAGGCCTGGCCACCGGGCTGCGGCTGGGCACGCTGGTCACCCCGGTGACGTTCCGCGCGCCTGGCGTGCTGGCCAAGGCGGTCGCCACCCTCGACGCGCTCAGCGGCGGCCGGGCGTTCTGCGGTATCGGCGCGGGCTGGTGGGACCGGGAGCACGCCGCGTTCGGCCTGCCGTTCGCCGCCGCCGGCCAGCGGCTCGACCAGCTGGAGCTGGCGATCGAGACGATGCGGGCGCTCTGGCAGCCGGGCACTAAGGCATACCGCGGCCGGCGCGTGTCGCTGCCGGAGACCACCTGCTATCCGCGTCCGGCAGCGCCGGTGCCGGTCATCGTCGGCGGATCCGGGGAACGCCGGACCCTGCGGATCGCAGCGCGGCTGGCCGATGGCTGCAACCTGCCTTCCGCCCTCGATACGCTCGACCGCAAGCTGGCCGTCCTGCGGTCGCACTGCCGGGAAGCCGGCCGGGATCCCGCGGAAGTCCGGGTCACCGTGCTCGATATCCCGGTCATCGGCAGCGACCGCGAGCAGGTGGGGTCTATCGTCGAGCGGCTGCGCGGCCGGACGGCGGCCGCGGCGTTTGCCCGGCGGCACCACGCGGGCCTGCCAGCTGATCACATCGGCCGCTACCGGCTGCTCGCCGACCGGGGCGTCAGCACGGTCTTCGTGGCCCTGCCGGACCTGGCCGGGCCGGACGAGGTGCTGCGCATGGCCCCGATCATCGCCGCGTTCAGTTAGCGATTCAGGCCAGGAACGCGCAGAGGACGGTTGTGTCGTCGTTACGGCCAGCGTGCGTGCTGGACTGCTCGATCAGCGTGTCGCACATGCTGTCCGGGTCATCTGCCGCCGCGGCCTTGAGCGCTGCGGCGAGCCGGGCCAGCCCGGCGTCAAACGTATCCCCGCGCCGTTCGACGAGGCCGTCGGTGAACAGCACGAGGACGCTGCCCGGGGCGAAGGTGACTACCTGCTCGGGCCGGTCCCCGGTTTCCAGGCCGAGTAGTACTCCGGTGGCTTCCTCGAGCATGCTGATGGTCCCGTCGGGTCCGCGCAGCAGCAGCGGCGGATGTCCGGCGAGGCAGTAGCGGAGTGTTTTCCCGGCCGGGTCGATGATGGCGACCGCGGCGGTCGCGAGCGCTCCGTCCAGCGTGTCGCATGCGAACCGGTCCAGTTCAGCGAGCAGCGCTGCGGGTCCGTAGGTGAGGGCGAGCGCGCGGGCGGCGCTTCGCAGCTGCCCCATCGTGATCGCAGCCTTCAGCCCGTGGCCGGCCACATCGCCGACGACGAGCAGGATCCGGCCGCTGGCCAGCGGCACGGCGTCATACCAGTCGCCGCCGATGCCATAGCGGGTTTCCGCAGGCATGTAGCGGGCGCCGAGGCGCAACCCGGGAAGGTCGGGCAACGGGCCGGCCAGCAGGCTGCGCTGCACCGACATGGCCAGGTCGTGGTCGCTGTCGTACTGGATCGCGCGGCTGAGCGCGTCGGCGATGGCCGAGCTCAGCGCGGTGAGGGCGATCTGGTCAGGACCATCGTCAAGCGGGTACGGCCTGGGAAAGGCGAGTTCCAGGACACCAAGCGGGCGCCCGCCGCTGCGCAACGGCAGGGCGGCCCAGGCCCGATGGCCGGAGCGGATGAGCACGTTGTGCGCATCCGGGTATCTCGCCGCCAGCATCTCGGGGGTTGACACGTAGACGATGGCGGACGTCGCCATCGCCTGCCGTGACGGAGATGGCGCCGAGCCTGGCAGCGCCTCCCATCCGGCCAGAACGGACTCCGGCAAGCCGACCGCGTTCATCGTCACAAGCAGCTCAGGCTGCTGCTGGTCGGCCAGCGCCAGCCGGGCGGCCGACGCGCCGAAGGCCGGCAAGCCGTGCCCGAAGACGGCAGCAGCCACCTCGGCCAGTGACGCAGAGGCCACCAGCGCCGTCATCGTCCGCTGCAGCCGCTCGATGCGATGGCGCTCCGCACGCTCGGCTTCCAGCTGCAGCGCCCGTCCGAGAGCGTCCGCCGCGAGCTGCGCCACCACCCGGACCTCGTTCTGCTGGGCGTCGGTGAATGCCTGGTCTTGCGCCCAGGCCAGTCCCATTGCGCCGATCACGCGCTGATGCCGGCCGACCAGGGAAAGCGAGGCCGTCGAAGCCAGCCCAGCCGCGATCGTGTCCTTGAGCAGGGCCGGATAACGTGCCCCGATATCGCGCAGGGACGGCAGCCAGACCTCATCCCCGGACCTCAGGACGGTGCCCAGCGGGGTTGTGCCGTCGACCGGGATTGCCGTGTATCGCTGTGCGACATCCTCGATCAGGCTGGACGCGTGGAAGAGATTCGCTGTGGCCGGCGCGTCGTCGCCGTCCAGGACGGCGATGTTGGCGAACGCCGCGCCCGCCGCGACGGCGCCCTCCTCCGCGATCACCCGCGCCACCTCGTCCGCGGTTTCCGCCCGGGACAGGGCCTTTACCAGACGGCCGAGCAGCGCCGTCGATGCCGGCCGGCCGGCCCGCCGAGCTCACTCCACTGCTGCAGGTGGATGGCGCAGATGTCGGCCAGCGCGAGCAGGAAGCCCCGATCCGCATCGGTGAAGTCATGCCGCTCGACGAAGCTGATCCCCAATACCCCGAGCAGCTCCCCGTTCGCCCTCAGCGGCAGCGCTGCGTAGGCGCGTTCCTGCCGCGGAACCAGCTCGATGATGCGCGGGAACCGATCGGCCGTTGCGGCCTGCGATTCCAGCCAGACCGGCTCCTCCGTCGTCGCCGCGTACGTCAGGGGCAGCGACAGATCCCCCAGGCGGAGCGGGCCGCATGCCGATTGCTGTCCGGGCATATAGCCCTCGCTGGCCAGGGCCAGCACCTGCCTGTGCCGCACCTGGCAGACCACGCCGCCGTGCGAGCCTGTGGCCGCCACGGCCTGCGAGATCAGCAACTGCGGAGTGTCTGCGCCAAGCGGAGCGGTCGCGAACGCGTGGAGCACCAGGCCAAGCCGGGCCGCTGCGCTGACCTCCGGGCCGGTCGTCGGCTGTCCGTCAGAACTCAACGCAACACCCCCGTAACGCAGCGCACCCGGCCGCGGGAGGCAAGTCTGACTGGTATGCCGGGTTTAATCAACTCCGGGCGGATCAGCAGCCGCTGGTCCGGTCATCGCGGACTTCCGGGCCGCGGGATCTGCCGCCGGATGGCCCTGGCCCGTAGCATCGGGGAGAGGTGATCTCAGATGGGCATTGTTTCGCGCGGCTTCGGCGGCCGGCGCAGATCGTCCCGCCCGGACCTGCCGCCTGGCCAGTACCTCGTCAGGGACTTCCCGGTGCTCTCGGCCGGGCCGACGCCGCGGATCGACCTGGGGTCATGGGAGTTCAGCATCGTGACCGAGGACGGCAGCAAGCGCGCCTGGGACTGGGCGGCGTTCCGCGCGATGCCCAGCGAGGACATCACTGTCGACCTGCACTGCGTCACCAAGTGGTCCAAGCTCGGCACCAGGTGGAGCGGCGTCTCGCTGGACGTCATCCTGGCCGACGTCGAGACGGCGGCCGAGTTCGCCCTGGTGGGCTCGTACGGCGGGTACACCACGAACCTGCCCGTCGAGGACCTGCGCAGCGGGCAGGCCTGGGTTGCCTACAGCTACGACGGCGGAGATCTCGCCGCGGAGCACGGCGGGCCGGCCCGGCTGCTTGTCCCGCACCTGTACCTGTGGAAGTCAGCCAAGTGGGTCAACGGCATCCAGCTGCGCAAGGCTGATGAGCCGGGATTCTGGGAGAGCGCCGGCTATCACAACTACGGAGACCCATGGCGCGAGCAGCGGTACTGGGGCGACTGAGCTGGCGGGCCGGCACCGTCATCGAGCTGCGCGCAGAGACCCGGACCGCCCGCACGATCGTGCTCGAGGTGCCAGGCTGGCCCGGCCATGACGCCGGGCAGCATGTCGACCTGCGGCTGACCGCGCCGGACGGGTACTCGACCGAGCGGTCCTACTCGATCGCGTCCGCGGCGGACGGTGACCGGCTTGAGCTGACGGTGGTGCCGGTACCGGACGGCGAGGTCTCGCCTACCTCACCGGGGTGCTCGCCAGCGGGGATCAGCTGGAGCTGCGCGGCCCGGTCGGCGGCTGGTTCGTCTGGCGGCCCGGCGGCGCCGAGCCGGTGTACCTGGTTGCCGGCGGCTCCGGCCTGGTGCCGCTGATGGCGATGATCCGTTCACGCGCGCTGGCCGGCGACGAGTCCCCGTTCCGGCTGATCTATTCCGTCCGTGACCCGGCCTCGATTCTCTATGCCGACGAGCTGCGCCGCCGCGCGCGCGACGATCCTGGCCTCGACGTGACGTATGCCTTTACCCGCACGTCGCCAGCCGGGGATCAGCGGCCGGCCGGGCGGGTCGACGGGAGCCTGCTCACGGCCGGCGGCTGGCCGCCCGATCGCCGGCCCGCCGTTTTCGTGTGCGGCCCGACCGGGTTCGTTGAGGCCGCGGCGAACCTGCTGATCGACATCGGGCACGACCCGCGGCGCATCAAGACGGAGCGATTCGGCCCCAGCGGAGGTCCACCATGAGCCAGCCACTCCTCGACGGCAACGCCCTGGCCGGCGCGCTGAGCGAGATCTTCAGGGTCGACGTCACTGCGGCGATCGGCGAATGCGCGCACTGCCGGCGCCGCGGGCCGATGGCCGAGACCGTTGTCTACGCCCATGCGCCAGGACTGGTCGCGCGCTGCCCGGCCTGCGAAGGGGTGGTGCTCCGGCTGGTCAGCGACTCCGGGCGGGCCTGGCTCGACCTGCGCGGCCTGATCTGCCTGCAGCTGGCCATCCCCGGCCGACCCGCGGCCGAGCCTCGTCCGGCACCTGACCGGCACCGGCGGCGGTGCTCAGCGCGCGAACGGATCGGTGATACCTGATAACCAGCCAGACTGGCCGGCGGCCGTTCTGCACGCGGCGTCGGCGATCCCCGGGCTGGCCGCTGAGCTTGACATGTTCGGCCGGTTCGTCGGCACCTGGGACATCGACTGGGTCGGGACGGACCGGGCCGGGAACGACATCAGCGTGCCAGGCCGCCTGGTCATGGGCTGGGTGCTCGGCGGCCGTGCCGTGCAGGACGTCTGGCAGGTCCCGCTGCCCGGCCAGCCCTCGCCGCCTGGCTTCCAGCCCTTTCACGGCACCACGCTGCGGTTCTACGATCCGGCGCTTGGCGCCTGGCGATCCACCTGGATCGAGCCCTACAAGGGCCTGGTAATCCGGTTCATCGGCCGTCCGGACTCCGACGGCATCCGGCTGGATGCGCTGGACCAGACCCGCCGATCCGCTGGTCGTTCCTGGACGTGACCCGGACTCCTTCCGCTGGACCGCGGAGCGCAGCCCCGACGGCGGCCGCACCTGGACGCTGGAAGAGGAGATGCGGCTGCGCCGCCGCTAGCCGTGCGCCCGGGCAGCCAGCCGTGCCGGTGCGCTGCTGGCGTGCCGGTGCGCTACTGGGCCGCTGCGCTACTGGCGGGCTGCCATCGCCTCGACCCCGGCGATGAACAGGTCGATCCCGAACTGGTGTGGAACTCCGGATCGTCGCAGGCCGTCATCGGCCCGGCGGCCTCGACCAGCCGCGGGTAGGTCTCCGGCGGCAGCATCGCGAACCGGACCCGGTTGCGGCGCTGCTGCTCAATCCGCTCGTCCTCGGTCAGCGCCGGGTCGAAACCCGGCTCGCTCATCACTAGCATCAGGCCGGTCCACAGCGTGCTGCGGGCGATCTCGCTGGCCGCCACCGGGATCGAAGCCACCGCGCCGCAGCACGTCCAGGGTGACCTCGATGGCCCGCAGCGCCGCATCGTTGTTCTTCTCTCCCGTCAGCAGCAGCGGAGATGCGCTCGGGTGATTCCGCAGTACCTGGATCAGCGACTCCAGCAGCCCCCGCAGCTGCTGCGACCAGCTGGCTTCCGGGTCGACGTCAGTGCCTATCTCGGTCCAGATCTGCGTGGCCACTCCCGTCAGCAGGTCTTCCTTGCTGCGGAAGTGCCAGTAAAGCGCCATCGGCGTAACGCCTAGCTCGGTAGCGAGCCGCCGCACGGTCAGCGCGTCGAGCCCCTCGGCGTCGGCCAGCGCGAGCGCGCGCTGCACGACGGTGCTCTTGCTGAGCCGCGTCTTGTCCGCTTCGTCAGCTGCCCGGGTGGAAGTCACTTGACAACTATACACCGTATAAGACAGCCTGTGCTAGGTACATGTACAACGTATAAGTGAGTCGTACAGGTACGCCGTACATGAGCAGGTGCCGGAACACGGTGCATGCGGAACCGGTGCATGCGGAACACGGTGCATGCCGAGCAAGGGAGTGAGAGCAAGATGCCCAGACGCTGGTGGACGCTGGTGGCGGTGGCGCTCGCCACCTTCATGAGCTACCTCGACAACAACGTGACCAACGTCGCGATCCCGACCATCCAGCGCAGCCTGCACCTGTCGGTGTCCGGCCTGGAATGGGTGGTCAGCAGCTACATCCTGGTGTTCGCCGGGCTGCTGCTTGTCGGCGGGCGGCTCGCCGACGTCTATGGCCGGCGGCGGCTGTTCCTGATCGGCCTCTCGGTGTTTACCCTGGCCTCGCTGGCCGCCGGGCTGGCCGGCAGCGGCAGCGTGCTGATCGGCTTCCGGGTGCTGCAAGGCCTCGGCGCGGCCCTCGTGGTGCCCACCACGCTGGCGATCATCGTGGCCACCTTCGACGACGCCAAAGAGCGCACCAGGGCGGTCGGCGCATGGACGGCCATCGGCGCCCTGGCGCTGGCACTCGGCCCGCTGGTCGGCGGCTTCATCAGCCAGCACCTGCACTGGGGCTGGATCTTCTTCATCAACGTGCCGGTCGGGATCGCCGCGCTCGTCATCGGCGCCGTCAGCATGCGCGAGTCGGCCGACGATTCCGTCGTCCGCAGGCTCGACCTGCCCGGCCTGGCGACCTCGGCAGCCGCGCTCTTCTCGCTCACCTACGCGCTGATCGAGGGCCACGACAAGGGCTGGACCTCGCCGCTGATCCTCGGCGCCTTCGCGGTCTCGGCCGCGGCCGCCGCGGCATTCGTGGCGATCGAGTCGCGCGCCAGTCACCCGATGGTCGCGGTGTCGCTGTTCCGCTCGCGGGTGTTCAGCGGCGGCATCGCCACGATGATGCTGTGGGCGTTCGGGATCTTCGGGATCTACTTCTTCACCTCGCTGTACCTGCAGGACGTGCTCGGCTTCTCGCCCACCATGGCAGGCCTGGCGTTCGTGCCGATGGCCCTGGCCATGGCCTTGTTCGCCGGCCTGGGCGGCCCGGTCGCAGCGCGGGTCGGCGCGCACCGGACGGTCGCGTTCGGGCTGGTGCTGGTGGCGGCCGGCGTCTACCTGGTCGGGCAGCTCGGCCAGGGCGCCACCTTCGGCAGCCTGATGCCCGGCTTCCTGCTGATCGGGGTCGGCTCCGGGCTCAACGTGTCGCTGACCGATGCCCTGATGCGCACGATGCCCCCGGAGCGGTCCGGGATCGCCTCGGCGGTGCTGAACGCCTCCAGGGAGGTCTCCGGCCTGCTCGGCATCACCGTCATCGGCGCGGTGCTGCGGTCCAGGCAGGGCATCGCGCTGCAGCACGGCGCGACCGCGTCCGGCGCGTTCGTTGACGGCTATCAGGCCGGCCTGCTGGTCACCGTCGCGCTGGTCGCGGCCGGGGCCGTGGTCAGCTTCGCCGCGCTGCGCGGCCTCGCCAGGGCAGCCAGGCCCGCCCCGCAGGCCGTGCCAGCCCTGTCCGCTGACCGCGAACGGCAGCAGGAAACAAACCAGAGGGCAGCCAGCTTGACAACTGTAAGCAAGTAATCGACCAGGGAAGTGAACCTGATGAGCGAAACTCTCTCCCTGCCTGTGCTGCCGCTCGACGATTCCGTGGTGCTGCCGACCATGGTGGTGCCGTTCGACACGTCGGGCCAGGAGGTGCGCGCGGCCATCGAGGCGGCGCAGGCGTCGGCAGCGGCCGGCCCGGACGATGCCAAGCCGCGCGTGCTGCTGGTGCCCAGGCTGGACGGCAAGTACTCGGCAGTCGGCACGCTCGGCGTCATCGAGCAGATCGGCCGGCTGCCCAGCGGCGAGCCCGCCGCCGTCATCCGCGGCCTGGCCCGGGTACGGGTCGGCGTCGGCACCGTCGGCCCGGGCGCAGCGCTCTGGGTCGAGTGCACTGTGGCCGAGGAGCCTGAGCCGTCGGCGCGTGCGCATGAGCTCGCCCGCGAGTACCGCGGGCTGGCCGCCGCCATCCTGCAGAAGCGCGGCGCCTGGCAGGTCGTTGATTTCCTGCAGCGGATCACCGACCCGTCGGCGCTCGCGGACAGCGCGGGCTACGCCGGCTACCTGACGCTGGCGCAGCGGACGGAGCTGCTGGAGACGACCGACCCGGAGCAGCGGCTTGACCGGCTGACCGGGTGGGCGCGCGACCAGCTGGCCGAGCTCGATGTCACCGAGACCATCGAGAACGACGTCCGCGAGGGCATGGAGAAGCAGCAGCGCGAGTTCCTGCTCCGCCAGCAGCTCGCCGCGATCCGCAAGGAACTAGCCGAGCTTGACGGGCAGCCGGCCTCGGAGGAAGACGACTACCGGGCCAGGATCGAGGCAGCTGACCTGCCGGAGAAGGTGGCCGAGGCGGCGCTCAAGGAGGCCGCCAAGCTGGAGCGCAGCTCGGATGCGTCGCCGGAGGGCAGCTGGATCCGGACCTGGCTGGACACGGTGCTCGAGATTCCGTGGAACACCCACACCGATGACGCCTACGACATCGGCGGCAGCCGCGAGATCCTGGACGCCGACCACGCCGGGCTTGACGACGTGAAGGACCGGATCATCGAGTACCTGGCGGTACGCAAGCGGCGGGCAGACAAGGGCCTGACCCTGGTCGGCGGCCGCCGCAGCGGCGCGGTGCTCGCGCTGGCCGGTCCCCCGGGCGTCGGCAAGACCTCGCTTGGCGAGTCGGTGGCGCGTGCCATGGGCCGGAAGTTCGCCCGGGTGGCGCTCGGCGGCGTCCGGGACGAGGCGGAGATCCGCGGCCACCGGCGCACCTACGTCGGCGCGCTGCCCGGCCGGATCGTGCGGGCCATCCGCGAGGCAGGCTCGATGAACCCGGTGATCCTGCTCGACGAGGTCGACAAGCTCGGCACGGACTACCGCGGCGATCCCACCGCGGCACTTCTCGAGGTGCTCGACCCCGCGCAGAACCACACGTTCCGCGACCACTACCTCGAGGTTGAGCTTGACCTGTCCGACGTGCTGTTCATCGCGACGGCGAACGTAGCCGAGGCGATCCCCGAGCCGCTGCTCGACCGGATGGAGCTTGTCGGGCTCGACGGCTACACCGAGGACGAGAAGGTGACCATCGCCCGGGACCACCTGCTGCCGCGGCAGCTTGAGCGGGCCGGCCTGGACAGTGGCGACGTGACGGTGACCGACGGCGCGCTGCGGCGGCTGGCCGCCGAGTACACCCGCGAGGCGGGCGTGCGGGCCCTGGAGCGGAGCATCGCCCGGGTGCTGCGGAAGATTGCCGCGCAGCTGGCAGGCGGCACGGCCAGCCTGCCGGTCACGGTCGGCCCGGCCGAGCTGCACGGCTATCTCGGGCATCCGCGGCACACGCCGGAGTCAGCCGAGCGGACCGCGGTGCCCGGCGTCGCGACCGGGCTCGCGGTCACCGGCACCGGCGGCGACGTGCTGTTCATCGAGGCGTCGCTGGCCGACCCGGAGACCGGCACGACCGCGGTCACGCTAACCGGGCAGCTGGGTGACGTGATGAAGGAATCCGCCCAGATCGCGCTGTCCTACCTGCGCTCGCACGGCGCCGAGCTCGAGTTGCCTGTCGGCGACCTGAAGGACCGCGGCGTGCACGTGCACGTCCCGGCGGGCGCCGTGCCCAAGGACGGGCCGAGCGCCGGGGTGACGATGACCACCGCCCTCGCGTCGCTGCTGTCCGGCCGGCTTGTCCGGTCCGACGTGGCGATGACCGGCGAGGTCTCGCTCACCGGGCGGGTGCTCCCGATCGGCGGCGTGAAGCAGAAGCTGCTGGCCGCGCACCGGGCCGGGATCACGACGGTGCTGATCCCGAAGCGCAACGAGCCCGACCTGGACGACGTGCCGGCCGGCATCCGGGCGGAGCTGGCGATCCATCCGGTCAGCGACGTCCGTGAGGTGCTTGAGCTAGCGCTTGAGCCGGCCGCGGCGCGGTCAGCAGTCGCGGCCTGAGCTGGTCACGGGCCGTCGCGGGCTCCGGGCGGTAACCGCCGCCCGGGGCCCGAGCTGCCTGGATCCGCCGCCCGGGCCCGCACTGCCTGGATCCGCCGCCGGGACTTTCGCGGCCGCCCAGGCGCCCGCGCCCGGGGCCCGAGCTGCCTGGATCCGCCGCCCGGGCCCGCACTGCCTGGATCCGCCGCCGGGACTTTCGCGGCCGCCCGGGCGCCCGCGCCCGGCGCCGCCTGTTACTCGAGCCCCAGCGCCGCGGCAGCGGCAGCGGCATCCGCCGGGATGGTCACCGGCTCCGGCTCCGACGAGATCGCCGGGCCTGGCTCCTTGAGCCCGTTGCCTGAGATCGTGCAGACCACGACGGAGCCGGCCCGGACCTGGCCAGCAGCGCACGCCTGCAGCAGCCCGGCCACGCCGGCCGCGGACGCCAGCTCGCCGAACACGGCCTCCTTGCTGGCCAGCAGCCGGTAGGCGGCCAGGATCTGCTCGTCGGTGACCGAGCCGATCAGCCCGCCTGACTCGTCCCGCGCTGCCTCGGCAAGCTGCCAGGATGCGGGGTTGCCGATCCTGATCGCGGTCGCGATCGTGCTCGGCGCCGGGACTGGCCTCCCGGTCACGATCGGCGCTGCCCCGCTGGCCTGGAAGCCGAGCATCCGGGGCGCACGGGTCGCGTTGCCGTCGGCCAGGTACTCGGTGTATCCGAGCCAGTACGCGGCGATGTTCCCGGCATTGCCCACCGGCAGGCAGTGCAGGTCGGGCGCGTCGCCAAGGGCATCGGTGATCTCGAACGCGGCCGTCTTCTGGCCCTGCAGCCGGTCCGGGTTGACGGAATTGACCAGCGCTACCGGATAGCTTTCTGCGAGCCGTCGGACGAGCTTCAGGCAGTCGTCAAAATTGCCGTCGACCTGCAGCAGCCGTGCGCCGTGCACAAGGGCCTGGGCAAGCTTGCCGATCGCGATCTTGCCTCGCGGAACGAGGACGGCACAGCCCAGCCCGGCCCGCGCGGCGTAGGCGGCCGCGCTCGCGCTGGTGTTGCCGGTCGACGCGCAGATGACCACCCTGGCGCCGCGGGCCGCCGCCATGCTCACCGCGACGGTCATCCCCCGGTCCTTGAAGGACCCCGTCGGGTTCGCGCCCTCGACCTTGAGGTAGACCTCGCAGCCGGTCAGCGCGGACAGCGCCGGCGCGGGAAGCAGCGGCGTGCCACCCTCGCCGAGGGTCACCACTGGGCCGCCGGCCGTCACCGGCAGCCGGTCACGGTACTCGCCGATCACGCCGCGCCAGCGGCCGGCCGCCGCGGAGACGGAGTTCACTCGCCCTCCTCCCCCTCGACCCGCAGCACGCTGTCGACAGCGCGGACTGCCGCCATCGCCCCCAGTTCGGCAACGGTCGCCGCCAGCTCCGACTCGCGCGCCGTATGCGTCACGATGACCAGGTTGGCATCCTCGCCCCTGCCCTCCTGACGCACCGCCTTGATCGAGACGTTGTGCCGGGCAAACGATTCGGCCACCGGGGCCAGCACGCCCGGCCGGTCGGCGACGTCAAGCGCGACGTAGTAGCTGGTGAGCGCATCGCCCATCGGCAGCACCGGCAGCTCGGCGTAGGTCGAGGTGTCCGGGCCGCGGATTCCCGCTTTCCGGTTGCGCGCGATGGCAACGAGATCGCCGAGCACGGCGCTCGCCGTCGGGCCGCCGCCCGCTCCCGCGCCGTAGAACATCAGCCGGCCTGCCGACTCCGCCTCGACGAAGACCGCGTTGTACGCGCCGCGGACCGCGGCCAGCGGGTGTACCCGCGGGATCATCGCCGGGTGCACTCGGGCCGAGATGCCGCCATCGCACCGCTCGCAGATCGCGAGCAGCTTGATCACGCAGCCGAGCATCTGGGCGCTCGCGATGTCGTCGGCCGTCACCGCCCCGATCCCCTGCCGGTAGACGTCGGCGGCGGTGACCCTGGTGTGGAACGCCAGCCCGGCCAGGATCGCGGCCTTGGCTGCCGCGTCGAAGCCCTCGACGTCGGCGGTAGGGTCGGCTTCTGCGTAGCCAAGCGCCTGGGCCTCGGCGAGCGCGTCGGCGAGGTCGGCGCCCGAGGTGTCCATCTTGTCGAGTATGAAGTTCGTGGTCCCGTTGACGATGCCGAGCACGCGGCGCACCGCGTCGCCCGCCAGCGACTCACGCAGCGGCCGCAGCAGCGGGATGGCACCGGCCACCGAGCCCTCGTAGTAGAGGTCGACACCCTGCTTGCGCGCCACCTGGTGCATGGCTGCGCTCTCCTGCGCCAGCAGCTCCTTGTTGGCCGTGACCACGGACTTGCCTGCCTGCATGGCGGCGAGCAGCAGCGACCTGGCCGGCTCGATGCCGCCCATCAGCTCGATCACGATGTCCACGTCGGAGCGGCCCACCAGGCCCATCGCGTCGGTAGTCAGCAACGAACGGTCAACTGCCGCGCCGCGCGGGCGGCTGAGGTCCCTGACCGCGACGCCTGCCACTTCGAGCGGGGCCCCGGCACGCGCCGTGAGGTCGCCGTCCTGCTCCCCGAGCAGCCGGAAGACTTCCGAGCCGACAACCCCGCAGCCGAGAAGCGCCACCCGCAGCGGCGCATGGTTATCGGTCCTGGGCACTACACACTGCTCCCCTCACCCGGCACTGACCGCTCACCCAGCCCCGGCGGTCACCCGCTGGCAGAACCGCCAGAATGAGCCTGCCGCAAATCGCGGCAGGCCCGAGCCGTATCCAGGGACTCTGATCTGACCTAGCTTACTGACAGGCGGTACGGACTTGGGTAACGCACCTGAAGGGAGCCGCATGACGACAGCTGACTTGCTAGCCGATGCCTTCAGCCGGATCCGCGAGGTCGTGCACCATACGGTTGACGAGCTTAAGCCTGATCAGCTGGCGGCACGCCCGGGCGGCCAGGCAAATTCGATCGCCTGGCTGATCTGGCACCTGACCAGGATCACCGACGACCACGTCGCCGCCGCGGCGGGGACGGAGCAGGCCTGGACCGCTGACGGCTGGGCGGCCAGGTTCAGCCTGCCGTTTGACGTGGCGGATACCGGATACGGGCACGATAGCGCCGAAGTCGGTGCCGTCAGGGTGCCCTCCGGCGAGCTGCTTACCGGATACCACGACGCGGTCTTCGAGCACACGACCCGGTACGTGCGGGACCTCACCGACGCCGACCTGGACCGGATCGTGGACGAGCGCTGGGATCCGCCGGTGACGCTCGGCGTACGGCTGGTGAGCGTGATCTCCGATGGTCTCCAGCATGCCGGGCAGGCAGCCTACGTCCGCGGCCTCGCCGACCTCGACTGACTCAGCTACCGACGCCGGACACCGGCCGGCCGTTCTCCAGGTAACGCGGCGACCTGCCGCGTAGTGCTGCCGCCACCCGGCGCCGGATCGGCTTCCGCAGCAGCTTCAGGGCGACGGCCGGCCGGGCCAGCCGGTGCTCGGAGATCTCCTCGGCCTGCAGCGTCATGTCGGCGAGGCTGGCGTCGTCGAGCCGGCCGCAGTCGAACAGGAACCTGATACCGCCCGGATTGGCAGGCTCTGCTGGCTTGCCGGGCTTACCGCCCCGGCCCGGCCTGGCCGGCCGCGCCGGGCGCGGCAGGCGGAAGTCGACGCAGGCCAGCCGCCCCGTCCGGACGTCCAGCCCGCACTCTTCGCGGACTTCCCGCCGGCAGGCGTCCCATGGCGTCTCGCCGTCGGCCTCCATGACGCCGCCGGGGATGGTCCAGCCGGACTTGTATGTCGGCTTCAGTATCAGCAGCCGTCCCGACCGGTCGAAGATCATCGCCCCGGCGGAGACCGGGATGGCCGGGAGGGCCAGGATGGGAAGATCCGCTGGGATGAACGGCGCGTCGCTGCCGCGCTGACGGTCGCCGTCAGGCACCGGCAGGCGGTGCGGCGCGGGTACGGTCGGCATGCCGGCCGGTCACCCGGCCGGCTGGTAGCGCAGGCCGTCCATGACGAGCCCGATCATCCGGTCCGCCTGCCCCGCGTCGGCGGGCGCATGCTGGGCGACCATGCTGATCCCGTGCACCATCCTGAGCAGGTCAGTCGGCTGCACATCCGGCCGCACCTCCCCGGCGTCCTGCGCCCGGGCCAGCAGCGCGCTGGCCGACTGCCGCATCAGCGCGCTGCAGGCTGACATCAGCTCGGAGTCCTTGTCGAGAGTCGCCACCATGGCGGAGGTCAGGCTGCGCTTGGTGCTGCCGAACTGGACAAGAGCCCGCAGCCAGGTCACCAGCGCCTCTCCGGGCGGCGCGGAGCTCAGCAGCTCGCTCGCCCTGGCGCTCATCGCCTCCACCTGATCGCGGTAGACCGCCTCGAGCAGGGCCTGCCGGGTCGGGAAATGCCGGTACAGCGTGCCGATCCCGACGCCGGCCTGCCGGGCGATCTCCTCAAGCGACGCGTCATCGGCGCCATGCTCGATGAAGGCGGCATTGGCCGCGGTGACCAGAGCCTGGTAGTTCCGCCTGGCGTCGGCGCGCATCGGCCGCGGCGGGCCGACCTCGAGCCCCGGGCCGCCGTCCTGGACCGGGCCGCCGTCCTGGACCGGGCCGCCGTCCTGGACCGGGCCGACCTCGAGCCCCGGGCCGCCGTCCTGGACCGGGCCGCCGTCCTGGACCGGGTCCGCCGTCCTGGCCGCTGGACTGCCGTCCCGCACTTGACCGCAGCCAGACCGCACCGGATCACGGTCAAGCACCGGGCGCTGCTCGGGCGCGCTCATCCGAATTCACCTAACCCAACTTGCCAACCGGAGGGTACCTCCGTATAGTTAGTGGAGGTTACCTCCGCTTCTCATCGTAGCTCATCAGGCTCGCCGGCCTGGCCAGCCGGCCAGCTTTCAGCTTCATCCAGGAAGGCAAACATGTCGATTTCGTCGATGCCACAGACGATAACCCAGCGCAGCGCCCGCGACCCGGGCCGCCGCGACCAGCGCGGCGTGGCGCTCGCCATCGTGCTCTGCGCCCAGCTGATGATCATTCTTGACATGACGGTGGTGAACATCGCCCTGCCGAGCATCGCCCGCGGGCTGCACTTCTCCGCGCCCAGCCTGTCCTGGGTGCTCAACGCCTACACGCTCACCTTCGGCGGGCTGCTGCTGCTCGGCGGCCGGGCCGGCGACATCCTGGGCAGGCGCCGGGTGTTCATGGCGGGCATCGCGCTGTTCACCCTCGCTTCGCTGGCCGGCGGCCTGGCCGCCTCGCCCGGGTCGCTGCTCGCCGCGCGGGCCATCCAGGGCGCGGGCGGCGCGATCGCGTCGCCCGCCGTGCTCGCGCTGATCACTGCCAGCTTTCCCGAGGGCCGCGAGCGAACCAGGGCGCTCGGCCTCTACACGGCGGTGGCCATGGGCGGCGCTTCGCTCGGACTGGTGCTCGGCGGCGTGATCACCGAGTGGGTCTCGTGGCGCTGGGTGCTGTTCATCAACGTGCCGATCGGCGCCGCCGTGCTGCTTACCGCGCCGCGCTTCCTCGGCGAGTCTCAGCGCCAGCCCGGCCGGTTCGACATTGCCGGGGCGCTGACCTCGACCGGCCGGCATGGCCGCCCTCGTTTATGCCTTCATCCGCGCCGCATCAAGCGGCTGGCACGACGCGCTCGCCCTCGGCGCCTTCGGCGCCGCCGCGGTGCTGCTCCGGCTCTTCATCGTCATCGAGACCAGGGCCAGGCAGCCGATCACGCCGCTGCGCCTCTTCGCGCACCGCGGCCGCTCGGGTTCCTACGTCGCCAGGCTGCTGCTGGTGGCCGGCATGTTCGGGATGTTCTTCTTCCTTACCCAGTTCGTGCAGGACATCCTGGGCTTCAGCCCGCTGCGGGCCGGGCTGGCGTTCGTGCCGATGACCGCGATGCTCTTCGCCGTGTCACGCGCCGCGCCGCGGCTGCTCGCCCGCTTCCCGGCGAAGCCGCTGATGGTGGCGGGCCTGCTGCCGGTGGTGGCCGGGATGGCCTGGCTGGCCCGGATCACCCCGGACGCGAGCTACCTGCCCGGCGTCCTCGGGCCGATGCTGCTGCTCGGCGCCGGCATGGGGATCGTGTTCGTGCCGCTGACCATGGCCTCGCTGGCCGGGGTACGGCCGGAGGACTCCGGTGCCGCGTCCAGCATGGTGAACGTCACCCAGCAGGTCGGCGGCTCGCTTGGCCTGGCCATCCTGGTCACCGTCTACGCCTCGGCGACGGACGGCCTGACCGGCGGCGCGGCAGCGGCCAGCACCGGGCTGGCGCACGCCAGGGACGCCATCACGCACGGCATGGCCAGCGCGTTCGGCGCGGCGACGATCTTCGACATCTGCGCGCTGCTGGTGATCATCGTGGCCATCGGCAGCTGGCGGCGCAGCGCGCCTGCGGTGACGGCACCGGCGGCAACAGCACCGGCAGTAACGGCACCCGCAGTAACGGCACCGGCGGTGACGGCACCGGCGGTGGCAGCGCGCCGCAGTGACAGCGCAGTGCGGTGAGGCCGGTCACGGCGAGCGCTGTGACAGCGTGACGGCCGGGCCGGCGCTCCTCGGTGACCGCCGGCCCGGCTTCCTGACACCAGCCAGGGACGCCCGGCCTGCCACCAGCACAGCCGGCCGCCACCAGCACCAGCACCAGCCCGCCGCCGCCAGCGCCAGCACCGCCGCCACCAGCCACCAGCCCGCCGCCGCCGCCAGCACCAGCACCAGCCCGCTGCCGTCAGCGCCAGCGCCGCAGAGTATTACCTAGCTTTTCGATTGACTTTATAGGAACCTTGGCTGAGCATGGGGCCATGAGCCTCGACCAACGGTTAATTCAGCCGTATGCCGACCTCGGCCAGGCGGCCGCCCCGGCCGCCAGCCGCGGCCGGGACCGGGCCAGAAGCCCGGGCCTGGCCCGCAGGCTGGCCCGGAGCAAGAGCCTTCGCAGGCTGGTCAGTCCGCTGGCCGTGCTGGCCATCTGGCAGGCGGTGAGCACGGCCGGGATCATCTCGGCGCAGAAGCTGCCGCCGCCGACGCAGATCTGGCACACGGCGGTCACGCTCGTCACGACCAGCTCGCCGGCCTACGGGACGCTGCAAGGCGCCATGCTGGTTTCCCTGCAGCGGGTGGCCATCGGCTTCGCGATCGGCGCGACCGTCAGCCTCATCCTCGCCACCGTGGCCGGGCTGAGCCGGTTCGGCGAAAACGCCGTTGACCCGCTGATGCAGATGCTCCGGACGCTGCCGCTGTTCGGCCTGATCCCGGTATTCATCGTCTGGTTCGGCATCGGCGAGGTGCCCAAGCTGGCCCTGATCGCGCTCGGCGCGGCCATCCCGCTGTACCTGAACACCTTCGCCGGCATCCGCGGCGTGGACGCGAAGCTAGCCGAGCTCGGCCAGGTGCTGCACCTGCGCCGGGCCGAACTGATCAAGGATGTCGTGCTGCCCGGCGCGCTGCCCCAGGTGCTCGTCGGCCTGCGCCAGAGCCTCGGCGTCGCCTGGCTCGCGCTCGTGGTGGCCGAGCAGGTCAACGCGAATGCCGGGCTCGGCTTCATGATCAGCCAGGCGACGCAGTTCCTCCGGAATGACGTGATCTTCGTTGCGCTGCTCGTGTACTGCGCGCTCGGCCTGCTGACCGACGCCCTCGTCCGGCTGCTCGAAAGGAGAGCGCTGGTATGGCGCCGCGGCTTCCTGGAGAGGTGACGGCGCGGCGGGGCGGCCGGGCTGGCCGGGGCGACGACCAGCCTTCTGACGGCTCCGGCGGCAGCTCGCCCCGTGACCGCTCGCCCGGTGCCGGGACGGTCGCCAGGGTCCGCGGCCTGGCGCGCGCGTTCGGCAGCCGGCGTGTGCTCGACGGCCTCGATCTCGACCTGCGGCCGGGCGAGTTCACCGCGCTGATCGGCCGCAGCGGCTCGGGCAAGTCCACCCTGCTGCGCGCGCTCGCCGGGCTCGATCCCGATGTCACCGGCGAGCTCGGCGTCAGCGCCACCGTGGCTGTCGCGTTCCAGGAACCTCGCCTGGTTCCCTGGAAGCGGGTGCTGCCCAACGTCTGCCTCGGGCTGCGCGTCGACAACCCGAAATCCGCCGCTGCCGGAGCGCTGGCCGAGGTCGGCCTCAGCGAGCGCGCCGGCGCCTGGCCGCTCACGCTGTCCGGCGGCGAAGCGCAGCGGGCCTCGCTGGCGAGGGCGCTCGTCCGCGAGCCCGGCCTGCTGCTGCTTGACGAGCCATTCGGCGCGCTTGACGCGCTGACCAGGATCAGCATGCACCGGCTAGTGCTCCGGCTGTGGGCTCATCACCGGCCGGCCGTGCTGCTGGTGACCCACGATGTCGATGAGGCCATCGCCCTCGCGGACCGGGTGATCGTGCTGACCGACGGGCGGATCGGCTACGACTGCCGGGTTGCCCTGCCCCGCCCCAGGGACCGCGACCACCCCGAACTCACCGCACTGCGAGCCCGGCTGCTCGCTGAACTCGGCGTAACGATGGAAGGAAAGAGATGACTACCAGCAGCCCTGCCCATTCCCCGTGGACAAGGCGCGGCGCCGGGCGATCCCGGCGCGGCAAGATCGCGCCGCTGGCCGTGAGCATCCTGGTCACGGCGTTTGCCGCAGCCTGCTCTTCGAGCTCAGGCAGCAGCACCGCATCGTCCTCGGCATCGGCTGGCAGCTCGACCCAGCAGGCCGGAACCACCAGCCTGTCCGACGTCACCCTGCACGTCGGCGATCAGGCCGGCAGCGGCGCGCAGGCGCTGCTGACCGCCGCCGGCCTGATCCACAAGCTGCCGTTCAAGGTCGCCTGGTCGGACTTCACCTCCGGCCCGCCGATGCTGCAGGCCGAGGGCGCCGGGGCCGTCGACATCGGCGGCGTCGGCGACGCGCCGCCGGTGTTCGCCGCAGCGGGCGGCGACAAGGTGGCCATCGTCGGGGCGCTGCGGGCCAACCCGCTCGGATCCGCGATCCTGGTACAGAAGAACTCGCCGATTCACACGATCGCCCAGCTCAAGGGCAAGAAGATCGCCGTCGCGCAGGGCAGCTCGGCTGACTATCACCTGCTGACCGTGCTGCAGAAGGCGCACCTCAGCGTCCACCAGGTGACGCTCGACTACCTGCAGCCCGCCGACGGGCAGGCCGCCCTCTCGTCAGGCCATGTGGACGCGTGGGACATCTGGTCTCCGTTCATCGAGCAGGGCGTCGCGAAGGGCGCCCGGATCCTGGTCAACGGGAAGGGCTTCGGCGCCCCGTACTCCTTCGAGGTCGCCTCCCGCGCCGCGCTGGCCGACCCGGCCAAGGCGGCCGCGATCCGCGATTACCTCAAGCTGCTCGACCAGGCACATGCCTGGGCGGACACGCACCAGGCTGCCTGGGCAAAGGTCTGGGCGCAGGGCACCGGCCTGCCGGACAGCGTGATGCTGGCCGCGGTCAGGGACTCGGCGTCCACCGCGGTCCCGATCACCCCGGCGGTCATCGGCGCCGAGCAGCATATTGCCGACGCGTTCCAGGCGGCCGGCCTCATTCCCGGCAAGGTGAACTTCGCCAACTTCGCCGTCACCAGCTTCAACAACACCGTAGGGGCCTCGTCATGAGCCTGAGATTCCACTGGTTCCTGCCCACTTCAGGTGACGGCCGGGCCATCATCGGCCGCGGGCACAGCGTTCCGCTGGAAGGCGGCCATCGCGGGCCGGGCCGCCTGGCGGCCGGCGCCCGCTCGGCGTCGAGGCCGCCGGACATCGACTACCTTGCCCTGGTCGCCCGCGCTGCCGAGCAGATGGGCTTCGATGGAGTGCTCACGCCCACCGGGACCTGGTGCGAGGATGCCTGGCTGACGACCGCGGCGCTGATCCGCGAGACGCAGCGGCTGAAGTTCCTTGTGGCCTTCCGGCCGGGGCTGACCTCGCCGACGCTTGCCGCGCAGATGGCGGCGACGTACCAGCGGGTATCCCGCGGCAGGCTGCTGCTGAACGTCGTCACCGGCGGTCAGGCAGATGAGCAGCGCCGGTTCGGCGACCACCTGCCGCACGATGACCGGTACGCGCGCACCGGCGAGTTCCTCGACATCGTCCGCGGCGCGTGGAGCGGCCGCCCGTACGACTTCGACGGCAGCCATTATCAGGTCAGCGGCGCTACCGTGCTGAGCCCGCCGGAACCGGAGCCGGTGGTCTACTTCGGCGGCTCGTCACCGGCCGCCGGGCCGGTGGCGGCCAGGTACGCCGACGTCTACCTGACCTGGGGCGAGCCGCCTGCCCAGGTAGCCGAGAAGATCGCCTGGATACGCGGCCTGGCCGAGGCCGCGGGCCGGGCGCTCCGCTTCGGCATCCGGCTGCACGTAATCAGCCGGGACAGCTCCGGCGAGGCATGGGCGGAGGCAGGCCGGCTGCTCAGCGACCTGGATCCGGACGAGATCGCCAACGCTCAGCGGGTGCTCGGCAAGAGCGAGTCGGTCGGCCAGGACCGGATGCGGGAACTGCACGCCGGATACCGCAACGGCGGCACCGTTGCCGACCTGGAGATCTACCCGAATCTGTGGGCCGGGGTGGGTCTTGTCCGCGGCGGCGCCGGAACGGCCCTGGTGGGCAGCCATGAGGAAGTGGCCGAGCGGATCGCCGAATACGCGTCGCTCGGCATCGAGGAATTCATCTTCTCCGGCTACCCGCACCTAGAAGAGGCCTACTGGTTCGGCGAGGGGGTACGGCCGGCCCTGCGCAGGCTCGGCACGGCCGGCGTCACGGCGGACGTTCCGGTGCTGGCCGGCACCGGATGACCGCGGAACGACCGAGCATCCAGGGGGAGCGCTGGCGCTCCCCCTGGACCACTTCCCCGGGGTGCGATCGGGCACCCAGGGAAGCCGCTTCCCGGGGGAGCCGTCCACCGCTCCCCCGGGAAGCCCCTGCCAGCCGCCCTGGAGGAGCCGTGCGCTTTGTCACCGTCGTCGGAAACCCCAAGCCCGGATCACGCACGCTCACCGTCGCTGCCGCGGCCGCCGAGGCGATCGCGGCAGCCCTCCGGCTGGACCAGGCATACGAGATCATCGACCTGTCCGTGCTGTCCAGGCGGCTGCTGCTGCCGGAGCCGTCGGTCGCGGTTGAGGACGCGACCGAGCTGGTAGCGGGCGCGGACCTGCTGCTGGTGGCCAGCCCGACGTTCAAAGGCACCTACACCGGGTTGCTCAAGGTGTTCCTTGACCGGCTGCCGTACCGCGGACTTGACGGTGCGGCCGCGCTGCCGCTGCTCGTGATGAACTCCCCGCAGCATGCGCTGGCCGTTGACGTCCACCTGCGGCCGCTGCTGGTCGAGCTCGGCGCGACCGTGCCCACCCCCGGGCTCGCCGTGTTCGAGTCCGATCTCGGCAGGCTTGATGCCGTGCTGCGGCCGTGGGCAAGCGGGGTAGCAGGCCTGCTGGCCGGCCGGCTGGCCCAGGTCAGCCGGCCGGCGGCGAGCCGGCCGCGCTGCCTGCCTAGTCGGGCAGCGCGCAGGCCTAGCCGTCAGCCCCGGCCAGGGCGGCGATCTCGGCGTGCGTCGCGAACCAGGTCCGTCCGCGATCCTGCATGGCCGTGACTACGCGTTCCAGCATGCGAATGCAGTAGCCGCGGCCGATAGCCTCCGGATGCATCGTGTAGGTGACGAGCCGCCGTTCCTGCCTGGCCGACTCGAACTCTTCCAGCCAGATCCGCTCGACCACGGCGGGATCGGTCAGCAGCCCGCCGTGGAAGGACGTATAGCCGAAGAACGGCCAGTCGCAGAGGCTCCAGTGCCCCGGCAGCTCGAGCAGCTGCCTGCCGCCTGCCGGCACCCAGTACGGCCGGTCGTCGGCCATCAGGCTGCTGTCGTAGGAAAAGCCGAGCCCGGCCAGCAGGGCCAGCGTGTCCGGCGTCAGCTCCCAGCCCGGGGACCGGTAGCTGGCCGGCCGCACGCCGTGCTTGCCGAGCGCCGCCAGGCCCTGCTCGAGCTCGGCGCGCTGGCCCGGCTCGTCCAGCCGCTCGCTCTGCAGGTGCAGGTACCCGTGGTGGCCGACCTCGTGACCGCGGGCCAGGATGGCCTCGACCGTGGCCGGCTGCTGGTCGGCGGTATGGCCGGGCACGTAGAAGGTGGCCGGGATGCCGGCTGCCGCCAGCAGGTCCAGGATGCGGCCGAGGCCCCGTACCGGGCCGAACCGGGCCTGGGACAGCATCGTCAGCCGGCTTGCGTACTCCGGCCCCTCGCCAAGCCAGGGCGCTTCGGCGTCGACGTCAAAGGTCAGCGCCACGGCCACCTCGGCACCGCCCGGCCATTCCGGCATGCTGGCTGGCATCTCCACTGAACTGCTCCTGACGTCGGCGGGCGATCTAGCTCGGGGTGATGGCGGCCGGGAGATACTCCACGGTGACGGGCAGGTGGTCCGAGGCGCGCCTGGTGAGCTCGGTGTCCTCGACCGCATGGCCGCGGAGCGCGCCAAGTACCTGCCCGGTCACCCGGATGCCGTCGATCCGGCGGGAGATCCCGTGCCTGCCGTAGAAGTCACCGGGGTGGTGCCCGGCGGTTGGCTGCCACGGCGCGCGCAGCACGGCGGCGGCGTCGTGCAGGCCGCCGGACCAGAGCACGTCTCCTGGCCTGCGGTCGGCCCGGTGAGTGCGGGTGCCGGCCGCGTCGTAGTCCCACTCGCACTGGTAGATGAGCTCGCCGAACCAGCCGATCCCGGCATACGGGTCCCGCGGCTCGTACCAGATCCACTTCCCGGACTCCAGGTCGAGCACCCGGTCAGCGCACTCGGTATTCCAGTCGGCGCCCACCAGCGCCGGCGGGCTGCCTGGCGGGTTCGTCAGCGCGGCGACGAGCCGCTCGTTCTGGTCCGCGCGCAGCCGCCGGCCGAACGGCGTTGCGTGAAATGCCGCGTGCCTGGCCAGCTGCCCGCCCAGGTCGAGCGTGACGCAGGCGAGCGAATGCCAGAAGTCTGCCTTCCCGTATCCGCGGAACGACCCGGGAACTGCCTCGATCCCGTCGCGCCAGAGCAGCCCGGCGTGGAAGCCCCGCGGCCCGGTCGCCAGCGCGGTGCGGCCCGCGCCGCCTACCGGGTCTGGCACCCGGCAGCGCAGCCCGGCGTCACCGGCGAGCCGGCGCAGCCGGGCCCGAGCGGTCCGGCCGTCCGGGCCGCGGATCTCCTGGATGGCCAGCACGTCTGCGCCGAGCCCGCGGATCACCTCGACGATCATGCCGTAGTGCTCGCGCCCGGTTGCCGAGTCGTCATAGAACAGGTCAAGCACGTTATAGGTGCTGAATAGGACCGAATCCGGCAAGGTCCGCGGCAGCCCCACGGTGATGACACCTCCCGCAGCATCGCCGGGCCCGGCCACCATGGCCGGCCCGCGCGACAGTCGTGACCGGACCACCGTACGTGCGCAGCCATGTTCGGCAGGCCAGCCACGGCAGGCGGGCCCGATTCGTCCCTTCTGCCCGCGCAGGCGGCGCCCTGACAACCCGATGAATGTCACAACCATCGGGTCTGATGCCAGTGAACGTCACATTCATCGGGTTGTGGGCAGGCCGGGCAGGCCGGCGGGCGGGCAGGCCGGGCGGGCGGGCAGGCTGGGCGGGCGGGCCAGGCGGGCAGGGCAGGCGGGCGGGCTGGGCGGGCGGGCGGGCGGCAGGGGCGGGGGCGGGGCGGCATCCCGTTGTCGGGCGGATTGGCGGATTCCGGGCGGGCATGCGTGCCAGGATGTTCGGCGATGAGAGCGACGAAGAGAATCAGCCGGAAACTGCGAGCGCCGCGCCGGGGCCGTGCGGCCGCCGCGGCCGCCACCGCGGCCGCGCTGCCGCTGGCGCTGCTGGCCGGGTGCGGTACCGCGGCCGCGCCCGCGCAGCCGCGCGGCCGCGCAGCCGGTCCAGGCCAGCCCGGCCGCGGCCGCGCAGCCGGTCAGGGCGGCGTCATCCGGGCATGCCGCCGGGCATGCCGCTGGGCAGGCCGCCGGGCATGCCGCTGGGCAGGCCGCTGGGCAGGCCGCTGGGCATGCCGCTAGGCAGGCCGCCGGGACGACCGTGCCTGGTGCGCCGGGCTGCCCGATGTTCCCCGCCGACAACGTCTGGAACACCGACATCTCCAAGCTGCCGGTGAACCCGCGCAGCGCCGAGTGGATGAAGAGCATGGACTCGGCGCACACGTTCCTGCACCCGGACTTCGGCCCTGATCCGGGCGGCTATCCCTACGGCATGCCCTTCAACATCGTCACGAACGCCCACCCGCTGGTCCGGATCAAGTTCCGCTACGCCGGCGACAGCAACAAGGGCCCGTACCCGTTCGGCCAGGACACCCGGATCGAGGGCGGTAAGCAGGCCGGCGGCGACCGGCACGCCATCATGGTCAACTCTCGCACCTGCCGGCTCTACGAGCTCTGGGACGCCAGGTACTCGGCGCGGCCGAAGGCGGGCTCAGGGGCGATCTGGAACCTGCGGTCCAACCGGCTCCGCACGAGAGGGCATACCTCGGCGGACGCGGCTGGCCTGCCGATCCTGCCCGGCCTGCTGAGCTACCGCCAGGTGCGGGCCGCCGTGCGGACCCGCACGCCGATCACGCACGCGATCCGGTTCACCGCCGACCGGACCAGGACGCGCTTCATCTGGCCGGCCAGGCACGAAGCGGGCACCAGCGCCAGCAGGCGGCTGCCGCCGATGGGCGCCAGGTTCCGGCTGAAGGCGAGCTTCGACGTCCCGGCGTTCTGCCGCAGCGCCGGCACGCGGTACTGCAAGGACGCCAAGGCCGTGCTGCGCGAGATGCAGCACTACGGGCTGATCCTGGCCGACAACGGGAGCAACTGGTTCTTCGGCGGCAGCGCCTTCCCGCGCTGGCCGGACGGGCTTGTGTCGCTGCTCAAGGGCATCCCGGCCAGCGCGTTCGAGGCGGTGGACGAGTCCTGCCTGCGGGTCAGCCGCAACTCCGGCCAGGCGGCGGCGAAGCCAGGCTGCCCGATCGGCTAGGCGCCTGGCCGGGACACCTGAGCCCGGGACACCTGAGCCGGGTGCTGGCCGGCCCGTTCCGCGGCCGCGGCGATATTGCCCGCCATCCCGCCGAAGACCACGCCGTGGAACGGCGACATCGCATGCCAGTAGGCGTGCCCGGCCAGCCCGCGCGGGCGGAATATCGCCCGCTGTGCGAAGACCGTACGGCCGGCCTGGTCACGCCGCACCGACAGCTCAAGCCAGGCCAGGCCGGGCAGCTTCATCTCCGCCCGCAGCCGCAGCAGCGACCCCGGCGTGATCGCCTCTACCCGCCAGAAGTCCAGCGCGTCGCCGACCAGCAGGCGGCGCGGGTCGCGCCGGCCGCGGCGCAGCCCGACGCCGCCGGCCAGCCGGTCAAGCAGCCCGCGGACGGCCCAGGCGGCCGGGAAGGAATACCAGCCGGTCTCGCCGCCGATGCCCTCGATGACCTGCCAGAGCGCGCCCGGCGCGGCGTTCACCACCTGAGACCGCCGGTCCACGTACAGCGAGCCGCCTGCCCAGGACGGGTCGCTTGGCAGCGGGTCGCTCGGGGCGCCGGGCGTGCCCGCCGATGACCACCGGGTCGAGACGTCACCTTCCCGGCTGTGCCGCAGCGCGAGCCCGATGGCCAGGTCCAGCGGCGCTAGCCCTTCCGGCGGATCCGGGACGTAGCCGGCGATGTCGTGCTCCGAGCACACCACCTCGTTCCGCAGCGACTCGACCAGCGGCCTGGCCAGGGCCGCAGGCACCGGCGTGACCAGGCCGACCCACAGCGACGAGAGCCAGGGCGTGAGCAGCGGCACCGTGATGAGCACCCGGGGCCGCAGCCCGGCTATGACGGCGTAGCGGCGCATCATCTCCGCGTACGTGACCACGTCCGGGCCGCCGATGTCGAACCTGCGGCTGACGCCGGCCGGCAGCGCGGCGCAGCCGGCCAGGTAACGCAGCACGTCGTGCACGGCGATCGGCTGGATGCGGGTGTGCACCCATTTCGGCGTGACCATCGCTGGCAGCCGCTCGGTCAGGTAGCGGAGCATCTCGAACGACGCGGACCCGCTGCCGATGATCACGGCAGCCTGCAGCGCGGCCGTCGGCACCCCGCTGGCCAGCAGGATGTCGCCGACTTCCGCGCGGGAGCGCAGGTGCGGCGACAGTTCGGCCGGGCTGCCCGGAGATGATGCCGCCCAGGTAGACGATCCGGCGCACTCCGGCCGCCCTGGCCGCGGCCGCAAAGGTCCTGGCTCCGTCACGGTCGCGCTGCTCGAAGGACGCGTCGGCGCCGAGCGAGTGGATGAGGTAGTAGGCAACGTCGATGCCCTGCACCGCGCGACGCACCCCGGCCGGGTCACCCACGTCGGCCCGGACGACGTCGATATCGCCGGACCACGGCCGGTCACCGAGCTTGGCCGGATCTCGCGCCATGCACCGGACAGCGTGGCCCGCGTCAAGCAGCACCGGAACAAGGCGCCCGCCGATGTATCCCGACGCGCCGGTGACCAGGCAATTCAGCTTCGCGGCCATACCGCAAGTCTCGCACGCCCCGCTGAGTACGCCCCGTATCAGTGGTCTACGGGCTGGCGAAGATCAAGATCATGATTAACGGGAACCCCGCGCGAGCTGACTCCCGCCAGGCACTGCCCTCCGGGCTTCTCGCATCGAATATCGGCACTCCGCAGATTGTAGTCGTCGATATTCGAGCGATTTGACGGCGAAAATATTGACGTCCGAACCTGTGCTGTCTTACGCTCCTTCGCATCCGCCCGCCCCCGCAGGAGGCACGATGGCCGAGGCCGTGACAGCGGGCACGTCGAGCGCTCCTGGCGTGTTCTCCCGGAAGGCATCCGGCCTGGTCCGGGTCGGCAGCACCCTCGACGTGTTCATCTTCAACGTCGGCCTGGTGTCGGTCGGCATCGCGATCGCCTACAACCAGTACTACGGCCCCAGCCTGTACCCGGGCGCCCAGCCGTGGATCTCCACCCTGCTCGCCGCGGCCGGCATGGTCTTCGTCGCGGCCGCGTTCTACTGCTGGTCGGTCGTCTTCCCGCGGTCCGGCGGGGTGTACGTGTTCCTGTCCCGGACGATCAGCCCCGGCGTCGCGTTCGTCATGTCGGTCATCGAGACGATCATCCTGCTCTACTACGCCGCCCTGGCCGCGGGCCTGATCGTCCAGGTCGGCCTCTCCAGCTTCTTCGGCGCGGTCGGCACGGTCGCCGGGAACTCGACGCTGACCAGCTGGGGCACGACGGTGGCCAAGCCGGCCGGCGTGTTCTGGATCGGCACGCTGATCATCGTGGTGGCCGGCGCGCTGCTGATCTCCGGCACCCGCCGCTACTTCACCGTGCAGCGGGTGCTGTTCGCGGTGGCGGTCGGCGGGCTCGCGGTGATCGCCGTGGTGATGCTGTTCGGCAGCCGCAGCGGCTTCAACTCGAACCTGACTCACCTGACCGGGCTGCACTCCGGCCGGGTCATCGCCGCGGCGCGCAAGGGCGGCTACGTCCCGGCGCCCACCAGCTTCAGCGAGAGCGCGAAGTTCCTGATCTGGCCGCTGCTGCCGCTGCTCGGCGCCGTCCAGTCGGTCGGCATCGGCGGCGAGGTGAAGAAGGTGCGGCGCTCGCAGCTGCTCGGCATGATCGGCGCGGTGGTCGCCACCGGCCTGGTCATCGCGCTGTTCGCGCTGCTCTCGAACAAGGACTTCGGCTACACCTTCCAGGGCGCGATCGCATACAACTCGCTGACCGGGGCGAGCGCCGCCACCACGTCGACCGCGCCGTGGTTCGCCGTGCTGGCCGGCATCCTCGGTCACAACGTGCTGCTCTCCGGCGTGATCCTGGCTACGTTCGCCGCCTGGATCTGGTTCTGGATCCCGGCCGAGATGGCGTACACCACGCGCAGCATGATCGCCTGGTCGTTCGACCGGGTCGCGCCGGACAAGCTCGGCTTCGTCAGCGAGACCACGCACACGCCGGTCGTCGCGATCGGCATCTCCACCGGCGGCGCGGTCGTGTTCATGTGGCTGATCGCGTTCAAGGCGGTGGCCTTCCTCACGTTCATCGAGGTGCTGCTCGTCGTCTGGGGCGCCGTGATGGTGTCCGCGGTGCTCTTCCCCTGGCTGCGCAAGTCGCTGTACGCGTCGTCGCCGGCCAGGAACTTCCGGATCCTCGGCGTCCCGGTGATGCCGGCCGCTGGCGCGATCTCCGCGGCGTTCTTCGCGCTCGCGTTCTGGCTGCTCTGGGAGGACCCGAACGCGGCAGGCCCGCTGATCAAGCCGTCCAAGATGCCGGTCGAGGCGTGGATCACGCTGGGCGCGATCGTGGCCGGCACCGCCTGGTACCTGGGCGCCAAGGCGTACCGCAAGCGCCGCGGCATCGACATCAGCCTGGCCTTCCAGCAGATCCCGATCGAATGACGCCAAGCCCGGAGACGACCGGCAGTCCGGGCAGGCCGAAACCTGGCAGCGGCTGCAGGCCGAGGCGGTCTCGATCGTGTCGGCGGCCGGCCAGGCCGGCGTCACGCTGCGGGTGGTGGGCTCGGCCGGGCATCCGGCTGCACTGCCCGGAGCCGGGCCCGGTGATGGACCGGCTCGGGCGGCCGGCCAAGGACATCGACTTCGTCGTGCCGCAGCAGCACCGCAAGGGCATGCGCCGGTTCCTTGAGGCCCGCGGCTACGTGATCGACCGGGACCTGCTGATCGCGATGGAGGGCAGGCGCTACAGCTTCACCCACCCCGGCCACGGGACCGACATCGACGTCTTCGTCGAGCGGCTGGACTTCTGCCACACGATCGAGGTCCGCGACCGGCTGGACGCGCATCCGGTGACCATCGGCATCGAGGAACTGCTGCTGCAGAAGGTACAGATCATCGAGATGACGACGACCGACGTGATCGACAGCGGCGTGCTGCTCGCCACGCACGACGTCAGCGGCGCCGACGGGGGCGCAGAAGCGATCTGCGCCAGCCGGATCGCCGGGCTGCTGGCCAGGGACTGGGGCTTCCACCACACCGCCACCCGCAACCTGGGACGGGTGCGCGACAGCGCAGGCGACACCGCCACCGACTTCGGCCCGGCCGCGAACACCAGGGTCCGGGAGCGAGCCGAAAAGCTGCTCGACGCGATCGAGCGCCGAGCCGAAGAACGCGCGCTGGCGGCTGCGGGACCGGATCGGCGAGCGCAAGCAGTGGTGGCAGGACGTCGACGATAAGGAGGCCACGTACTGATGGGCCTGCTCCGCAAGAAGCAGCAAGCGCCGCCGCGCAGCGAAGCCGAGCGGACCATCTTCTTCGCCTCGGACCTGCACGGCTCGCAGGTGTGCTTCAAGAAGTTCGTGGCCGCGGCGAAGTTCTACGGCGCGGACACGCTGCTGCTCGGCGGCGACATCAGCGCGAAGATCGTGGTCCCGATCGTCGCGGCCGGGCAGGGCCGGTACGCCGCGCAGTTCCACGGCCGCGAGGAGAAGATCGACGACGCCACGATCGCCGACTTCGAGCAGCGCGCCGCGAACAGCGGCCTGTACACCGAGCGGATGGAACCGGACGAGTACCAGCATTACGCCGACCATCCGGACCAGGTCGAGGAACTGTTCGGCCGGGTCATGCGCCGGACCGTGCAGCAGTGGATCGAGTACGCCAAGACCAGGCTGGAGACAGCCCGGTGGTCATCTATAACGCGCCGGGCAACGACGACCCGAAGGAAGTCGACGAGGTACTGCTGACCCACGGCGACGGCCGGGTCAGGTTCGTCGAGGGCGAGATCGTCGAGCTCGCGCCCGGCATGGAGATGCTCAGCACCGGCTACACCAACGTGACGCCGTGGGACACGCACCGCGAGTACACCGAGGACGAGATCCGCGCGCACCTGGCCCGGATGACCGGCCGGCTGGAGCATCCGGAACGGGCCATCTTCAACATCCACGTGCCGCCGTACAACTCCCGGCTGGACACGGCTCCGCTGCTCGGCCAGGACCTGAAGGTGAAAACCTCGGCCGGGGCGCAGGTCACCGCGCCGGTCGGCTCGGTCGCCGTCCGGGAGGCGATCGAGCAGGTCCAGCCGCTGCTCGGGCTGCACGGGCACATCCACGAATCCGGCGGCTCGGTGAAGATCGGCCGGACCACGGCCATCAACGTCGGCTCGGAGTACGGCGAGGGCGTGCTGCGCGGCGTGCTGCTGTCACGATCGGCGACGGCAAGCTGCTGCGCTACCAGGCGGTGACCGGGTGACCGGCGGACAAGGCGGCGAGCCCGCAATCTCGCGACGACACGACAGGGGATGAGGCGTGACCGATCTCGACCGGCTGCAGCAGGACCTGGCCGCCCAGGGGGTCAAGTACCTGTTCGGCGCCTACACCGACGTGCACGGCGTGCCCAAGTCCAAGTGCGTGCCGATCACGCACCTGAAGGACGCCGCGGCCGGCTCGGAGCTCTACACCGTCGGCGCGCTCGACGGGATGGGCGAGCTCGGCCCGAACGAGGACGAGTGCGCCGGAGTCCCGGACTGGGACCAGGTCACCGTGCTGCCATGGGACCGCAGGTACGCGGTCGCGCCCGCCAACCTGTACTTCCACGGCGAGCCCTACAGCCACGACTTCCGCCGCATCCTGCAGGACCAGATCGCCGACGCGGCCTCGCTCGGCTTCGCGATGAACATGGGCGTGGAGCCGGAGCTATACGTGCTGCGCGAGGCCGAAGACGGCAGCGTCCGCCCGTGGATACCGGAGGACATGGACAACCCGCCGACCCGCGGCTACGACCTGGAGACCACGATCCTGGCCGACCCGTTCCTCGAGCCGATGGTCGAGTACATCAACGAGCTCGGCTGGGACGTCTACTCCTTCGACCACGAGGGCGGCGACGGCCAGTACGAATTCGACTTCGGCTACACCGACGCGCTGGCGATGGCCGACCGGATGCTGATCTTCCGGCTGATGGCCAAGCACGTGGCCCGCACGCTCGGCTGCTTCGCCTCGTTCATGCCCAAGCCGTTCCAGGAGGGCTTCGGCTCCGGCGCCCACCTGAACGTCAGCCTGGCCGACGTCAGCACCGGCCAGAACCTGTTCGACGGCATCAACGGTGACGGCGAGCCCGCCTCAGAGGCCGCCAGGGAGAAGGTGTACAGCCCGGTCGCCTACCAGTTCACCGCGGGCGTGCTCGCGCACGGCGCGGCGCTGATGGCGGTGCTGTCCCCGACGGTGAACTCCTACAAGCGGCTGATGCCCCGCGGGCTGATGCAGGAGATCTCCTGGGCGCCGGTCTACCAGGCCTGGGGGTACAACAACCGGACGCTGATGTGCAGGCTGCCGATGAACCGGCGCTGCCTGGAGGTCCGCACCGCGGACAGCGCGGTCAACTTCTACCTGGGCACCGCGCTGGTGCTTGCGGCCGGCCTGGACGGCATCCGCCGCGAGCTCAGGCCCGGCGACCCGGTGAACACCGACACCTACACGATGAGCGACGCCGACCTGGCCGACCTGGGGGTGCGCAGGCTGCCGTGGACGCTGGGCGAGGCGGTCACCGCGTTCGAGCACAGCGATTTCGCCCGCGGCGTGCTCGGCGCCGAGGTGCACGAGTCGTACGCGAAGCTCCGCCGCGCGGAATGGGAGGAGTACAACACCGTGGTCGGCGAGTGGGAGCAGGCCAAATACCTCCGGCTCTGGTGACCGCCGGGCGCCGGCCCGGATGGCATCCCGGTGGCGGGCGGCATGCGGCGAGACGATCCCGTTTCAAATCCGCGCACAGAAAGGCGGGAATGTGAGCGACCTGACCGAGGCGCCGGCCGCACAGGCAGCGAGCCGGGCCAGCGCGAACGCCGAGGCCGTCGGGCGGATGACCGGCGCCGAGCCGGTGCTGATCGACGTCCAGCCGGCTGGTCACGCTATCCCCGGCATGACACCGAACATGATCCTCACCTCCGGCCCGCCGCTGCCGTGGGCGGAGTATTACGGCGGGCAGCGCCGGGCGATCAGCTACGGCGCGGTTTACGAGGGGCTGGCCAGCGACGAGGCCGACGCCGACGCGAAGCTGCGGGACGGCCGCATCGTGCTTGGCGCCACCCACGACCACAACTGCGTGGGCTCGGTAGCCGGGATCTACACGGCCTCGATGCCGGTCTTCGTGATCGAGAACCTGAACCGGGGTAACCGGGCCTACTGCAACTTCTATGAAGGCGAATCCCGGCACCGGCTGAACTACGGTTCCTACAACGACGAGGTCCGCCGCGGGCTGGATTTCCTCCGCGACGAGCTGGCGCCGGTGCTTAAGGACGTGATCGGGGCGGCCGGCGGCGTCGCGCTGAAGCCGCTGATCGGCCGGGCGCTGCGGATGGGCGACGAGCTGCACAGCCGGAACACGGCCGCGACCACCCTGCTGACCAGGGCGCTGACCCCGGAGTTCATCGAGTACGCGGTGACCGTGTCGAAGCAGCGGGCGCTGACCGCGCTGGAGTTCTTCTTCGCCAGCGACTACTCGTTCCTGCGGCTGTCGATGGCTGCCGCGAAGGCGATGGCCGACGCGGCCAGGGACGTCCCGGCCGCCAGCGTCGTCACCGCGATGACGATCAGCTGCCGGAACTTCGCCATCCGGGTCAGCGGGCTGGGCGACGAGTGGTTCCTCGGCCCGCTGCCGGACGTGTCGTGCAAGCTGTTCGACGGGTTCACCGACGACGACGTGCAGTGGATCGGCGGCGAGAGCCACATCACCGAGACCGCCGGCCTCGGCGGGTTCGCCCAGGCGGCCGCGTTCGGGCTGCAGGCGTACCAGGGCGGCTCGGCGGCGGAGATGGTCCGGATGAACTCGGCCATGTACGACATCACGGTGGCCGAGCACCCGGACTTCAAGATCCCGTACTTCGGGTTCCGCGGCACGCCGGTCGGCATCGACGTCTTCAAGGTGACCGGCACCGGGACCACGCCGGTGATCGACGGCGGGCTGGCCGGCAAGAACGGCGGCCAGATCGGCGCGGGCATCCTGCGGGCGCCGATGGAGTGCTTCACCGCGGCGGCGGCCGCCTACCGGGAAAAGTACCCGGGCTGACGGCCGGCGCCGCGGCGGCTACCGGGGGCCGCAGGTGCGGCGGCGTCTCCCGGGGGCATGATGGGAATGTGGCTTACCGGCAGCGGCCCGTGGGGATACCGGGCGTGGTGCTGTGGGAGCGGACTGTCGTCCGGGCGCCGGTCCGGACCCGGATCCTGCCCGACGGCTGCCTGGACCTGATCTGGGACGGCACCGAGCTGGTCGTCGCGGGACCGGACTCGGCGGCCCGGTGGCATGACAGCCCGGCCGGGGCCGTGTACACCGGGCTCCGGTTTCACCGTGGCACCGGGCCGGCCGCGCTGCGGATCCCCGCGTCCGAGGTGGCCGACAAGTTCCCGCGGCTGCGGGACGTCTGGCCCGCCGCCGCGGCCCGGGCGCTGACTGAGCGGGTGGCCGGGGATCCGGCCGCCGCGCTGGCCGCCTGGGCGGCGGAGGCCGCGGCCGGCCGCCAGCCGGACCCGATCGGCCCGCCGGTGCATGCCATGGCCAGGCGCGGCACGCCGGTGACGCAGATGGCCGACCGGCTCGGGCTGAGCGAGCGCCAGCTGCGCCGCCGCTGCCTGCCGGTGTTCGGCTACGGCCCGCGCCGGCTGGCCCGGATCCTGCGGATGACCCGGGCGCTTGACCAGGCTCGGTCCGGATTGCCGCTGGCCGATGTGGCGGCGTCCTGCGGGTACGCCGACCAGGCGCACCTGTGCCGGGAGCTGCTCGCGCTCGGCGGCGCCACCCCCACGTCGCTGGTTGCCGAGCTAGCCGGGCAGCGTGGCGAAGAGATCGACGGGATTGCCGTCGGGGTCGTGGACGACGGCGTAGCGCATCCCCCAGAACGCGTCCCACGGCGCTAGATGCCCCTGGTAGCCGGCCCCGGTCAGGTCGGCGTAAGCCGCGTCGACCTCGGCCGGGCTGTCGCAGCCGAAGGCGAGGGCCACCCGGTGACCGCCGCCCGGCGGCCGCGACCACTCCGGGTCGAAGGACCGGATGGTGTCCTCGGTGTCGAACGCCAGCCGCAGGCCGCCTTTCAGCTCGATGTCCACGTGCGGCTGCTGGTCGGCGCCGGCTGGGATATCCAGGCCCACCTGCCGGTAGAAGGCCAGGGTCGCGGCCATGTCGGCGACGACGAGCTCGATCAACGACAGCTGAAGGTTCATGCCAGCGACGCTAGCCGCGGCCGGCGCTGGCCGTCTTGAAGGTTCCGGACACGGCCGCGGGATGTCCGGTCAGGCGGGCCTGAGCGGGTGGTACGGGATCCGCTCCGGCCAGGGCACCCAGGCCGCGGCGCGGGCCGGGGTGATCATCCGGCCGACCGGGCTGGACAGGCACAGCCCGTCCAGGTCCTGCCCGGCCGCGGCGCGGATCGCGAGATCCGCGATGGCCTGCCCGATGCCGGGCGGGTCGATGTCCCAGGTGCCGTGGTGGATGCCGTCCCTGACCAGCTGGACGGCGGCCGGCGTCCCGTTCCTTGACACCATCTTGACCTCGCCGAGCCTGCCCGCCTCGCGCAGCGCCTCGACCGCGCCGAGCATGGTCTCGTCGTTGAACGGGACCAGGCCGTCCAGGCCGGTGAAGTCGGCCAGCAGGTTCGCGGTCTTCTCCTTGCCGCCGCTGGCCACGTCGGTGGTGTTCTTGTAGCGCGGATCCTCCGGGTCGTTCACCACGGTGAGCCCGGACGCCGCGAGCCCGTGCCTGATGCCAAGCAGCAGCTCGATGTCGTCCACCACGTCCGGGCCGCCGACCACGGCCACCCGGCCGCCGGGCGGCAGCAGCGAAGCAAGGTACTCCGCCATGTAGACGCCGTGGTTGAAGTTCGGGTACACGACCGACGCGTCCACGCGTGAACCGCGGCCGTTCCAGGCTGACCACCGGGATGCCGCTGGCGCGGGCGTAGCCGACGGCGTCCGCCGGGACCTGCGGGTCGATGACCCAGATCACGATCGCGTCGAAGCCAGCGGCGACCCCGGCCCGGACGGCGCGGCCGGCCTCGTCCCGCCAGCCAGGGTCGGCGAAGTCGGCGTACCCGACCCGCAGCTCGATGTCGTTAGCCGCGAGGTGGCTCTCGATGCCGTGGCAGATCGCGTCGACGGCGGCGTTGGCCCCGTACGGCATCGGGCTCACGTAGAGGACCCGCATGTCAGGCACCGGCCTCCCAGAGCCGGGCCGGCAGCTCGCCGGACAGCACCTCGCAGCCGGCGTCGGTGACCAGGACCTGCTGCTCGAACACGAAGATGCCGGCCAGGCCGCCGTCCGGGTGCGCCGGAGCCAGGATCGGCTCCAGGCAGAGCACCATGCCAGGCTGCACGGCGATGTCGTCGTCCGGGTCGTCATGCGCCTGGATCAGCGGCCGCTCCCACAGCTCAAGGCCGATGCCGTGCCCGGCGACCTCACCGACCTGCTCGTCCAGGCCGGCCGCCGCGACGTGCCTGGCCGCCGCCCCGATCAGCTGGGACACCCGGGTACCTGGGCGGACGGCATCGACCATGACCTGGGTCGCCTCGGCGGCCACCTCGGCGTAGCGCTTGTCCTCCCGGCGCACCCGGCCGACCCCGATCAGCCGCAGGATGTCGGAGACGTAGCCGTCGCTGGCGCCGCCGCCGTCGACGAACACGATGTCGCCGTCGGCGAGCACGTTGTCCGAGGCTGGCGAGTCGACCAGCGGGTACCTGGCCCGGCCGGAGACGCAGTTGACGAACAGCGGCTTGGTTCCCGCCGTGCTGCCGCTGCGGTACATGGTCGAGCTGATGATCGCGACAAGTTCCTTCTCGGTCATGCCCGGCTGCCGCCGCCTGCAGGCCAGCCTGGTAGCCGGCCACCGCGGCGCCGACCGAGCGGCGGATCCGCTCGATCTCCAGCGGGCTCTTCAGCATCCGCAGCGCGGAGATCAGCTGCCCTGCGTCCCGCGGCCGGCCCCCGGCGATCGCGATGACGGCGCCCGCGAGGTGCTGCGGCAGCGCCATGAAGCTGCCGGGACCGTACTCGAATCCGGTCCGGTCCGGCGCGGCGCCGATGGCGGCCAGGTGCTCGCGCAGCTTCGCCGGCAGCTCAGCCGGGTTCCGGTAGGTGTCGACGGTCGCCGCCCAGGATGTGCCGGACGCGCAGCCGGCGTCGAAGGACGAGCAGATCAGCGCCGAGCGCCGCGGGTCGCGGGCGGCCACGAAGATCGTGGGCAGCCAGCGGCCGACCGCCCAGATCACCGAGTTGTACCCGGACAGGTACCGGACCGGCTCCTCCTGGGTCAGCACGAGCGCGTCGAAACCGTGGGCGTCCATCAGCGCGGCCAGCCGCGCGTACCTGCGGCGGTACTCGCCAACCGGGAAGTCCGGCCAGGCTGGCGGTCGCTCGCCGAGGTCGAGGCCGGTCCCGTCGAGGCCGGCGATCGTGGCCAGCGCCGCGTCGATGTTCATCCGCCCGGTGCCCTGGCCGCCGGGCGCGGCGCTCGTCATTCGCGTACCGGCTGATCGATGACTGCCGCTCCGGCCGGGTCGGGCTTGTTCCGCAGGCTGGCGAACCACCAGATCAGCCCCACGATCGCGGTGCCGATCGCCAGGTCCTCGATCACCGGCAGCGGCCCGAGCTTGGGGTTGGTGATCTCCCGTGGCCAGGCCGCGTCCCACAGGATGACGATCGTCCAGGCGAGCCCGGCCACCGTGATCGGCAGCCCCCACCTGCCCAGCTTGAACTGCGAGCCGGTTCTCGGCCAGCCCTGCAGCCGCTGCATCAGCAGGGCGCCGAGGACCAGGATGTACGGGATGATGATCAGCGCGGTGATGGCGGCCACGATCACCGGGATCCGCTTGATGAAGATCAGCGGCAGCACCGAGAGCACCGCGGCCACAGCGATCGTGCCGACCGGCTCGCCTGTCCTCGGCGACAGACTGGTCAGGAAGCTCTGGCCGGGCAGCTGCCCGTTGCGCGCCATGCCGTAGATCATGCGCACGATCGTCGCCAGCGTGGCGATCGCCGTGCTGAACACCGAGATGACCGCGCCGGCGAAGAACACCTTGGTGAACCCGGACCCGAGCGCGGCGGTGAGCACGGCCGGGATCACCTCCGGGTCGGCCATCGCCTTGCCCACGTCCGGGATCGCCAGCAGCAGCGCGAGGTCGAAGATGAACAGCACGAGCGCGGTCCCGGCCAGCCCGGCGATGATGGCCTGGCTCGGCTTGATCCTGGATTTCTTCGTCTCCTCGGCGAACGCGCCGGCCGTCTCGAAGCCGACCAGCTGGGTGACCACCAGCGCGATCACCACCAGGAACGGCCAGAGATAGCTGCCGTGCCCGGCGACGCCGCCGGTGTTGCCGAGCACAGAAAGCGACTGGTGCTGGTGGAAGAGCAGGCCGACGGCAGCGCCAAGCAGGATGAGCAGCTCAAGCACGACGCCGATGCTGTTCAGGATCGCGACCACCCGCACGCTCGTCGCGATCAGGATGGCCGCTGCCAGCGTCGTGAGGATGGCGATGATCACCTCATGGCTGAGGGTGACCGTCAGGCTGGTGAACAGCCCGGACAGCACCACGTTCATCACGGTACCGACGGCCGGCATGACCAGGATGATCGCGACCACGTAGAACAGGCCGGTTATCCAGCCGAGGAAGTCGCCGCCGAGCTCACGCGCCCACTGATAGATGCCGCCGGTCAGCGGGTAGTGCGAGCTCAGCTCGGCCCAGGTCACCGCCAGCAGCAGCTGCAGCGCGAAGATGATCGGGATCGCCCAGATGAACGCCGGGCCGCCGATCGCCAGGGTGGCCCCGGTGATCAGCAGGGCGCCGGTGGTCGGCCCCTGGAAAGCGACGGCGAACAGCGTTCCGGTGAAGAAGCCGAGCGCGCGCTTGAACCGCGGCTCGACGCCAAGCTGCTGCAGGTACTCGCTGTCGCTGAGTTCCCGCGTCTCCGCGGCGCGTACGGCTGGGTTATCAGTCACTGGGGGCCTCCGTCGATCAGCCTGGCTGCGGCTTGATCGGATGCTAGAGGCTGGGTTCGAATAACACAATGCTTCACCCGCCAGGCTGCGTATTTTAGTCGCTCACCAGGCTTATCAGTGCCGGATCTCGAATACCGTGGCGGGCGCTAGCGCTGCGCGGCCGGTCAGGCGATCTCCCATTCGTAGGAGAACTTGACCACCTTCAGGATGATCGACGTCTCCAGGCTGGTGACGCCGGGCAGGCAGCCCAGCTTGCCGGTCACGAACTCAAGCAGGTGCTCCTGATCGGTGAAGAACGCCTCGACCATCAGGTCGTACCGGCCCGCCGACATCCCGACGTAGCGCACCTCGGAATACGTGCGGATAGTGTCGGCCACGCTATGGATCGCGGTCAGCTCCACCGACACGCCGAGGATCGCCGACAGCAGCATCCCGGAGGCCTCCGGGGTCGGCACCGCGACGATGCTGATCAGCCGCTCGTCCAGCAGGCGCGCGATCCGCTTGCGCACCGTCGTCTCGGTGATCTCCAGCGACCTGGCGATCTCGGTATTGCTCAGCCGCCCGTCAGCCTGCAGCATCTTGATGATCCGCCGGTCCAGGTCGTCCACCCGCCGGCCCCGGCCCCTGGCCGTGCCGGTGACCGGCTCCGGTTCGTCCTGGCCGATCTTGGCGACCACGCCACTCCCATCCCACCCGGCCAGCCAGCACGGCGGGCCTGCGCGCGCGCAGGCCCGCCGCAGTCGGCACCCATCATGGTCCGCTGCAGGCGGCACCCATCATAGAGCCGGGAGTGCCGGCGTACTCTGCATCCGCCCGGCATCCGGCGAGCCTAGAGTGGTCCCTCATGACGAGGCCCTTGCAGCAGATGATGGAGACCGGCTGGGCGGCTGCGCTCGAGCCGGTCGCGGGACATATCCGGGCGATGGGCGACTTCCTGCGGGCCGAGGTGGCGGCGGGCCGCAGTTACCTGCCGGCCGGCGACCTGGTGCTGCGGGCGTTCCAGCAGCCGTTCGCCGACGTGCGGGTGCTGATCGTCGGCCAGGACCCCTATCCGACGCCGGGCAACCCGGTCGGCCTGAGCTTCTCGGTGGCGCCGCAGATCCGGCGGCTGCCGGCCAGCCTGGTCAACATCTTCCGCGAGTACGGCGACGATCTCGGCTATCCGAGGCCGGCGAACGGCGACCTGAGCCCGTGGACCGAGCGCGGCGTGATGCTGCTTAACCGGGTGCTGACGGTCGAGCCAGGCAAGCCGGGCGCGCACCGCGGCCAGGGCTGGGAAGAGGTCACCGAGCAGGCGATCAGGGCGCTGGCCGGCCGGGACCGCCCGCTGGTGGCGATTCTCTGGGGCCGTGACGCCCGCAGCCTGGCACCGCTGCTCGGCGCCGCGCGGTGCATTGAGTCGGCGCACCCGAGCCCGAACTCTGCCGACCGGGGGTTCTTCGGCTCGCGGCCGTTCTCCAGGGCCAATCAGCTGCTCGAGCAGGGCGGCGCGCAGCCCGTCGACTGGAAGCTGCCCTGAGCCCCGGCAGGGTCCGGCAGCCCGCCGCCCGCCCGGCAGAACAGCGAACGGCCGCCAGAACAGCGAACGGCCGCCAGAACAGCGAACGGCCGCTCGCCCGGCGGCCCCGTCCGCTAACCCGCTCCGGCCAGGAAAGCCTCGACCAGCGCGCGGAACTCGGCAGGCCACTCCAGGTGCGGCGAGTGCCCGCAGTCGGGCAGCACGTGCTCCTCGTACCGGCCGCCGGCCTCGCGATAACGATCAAGCACGGCCCGCAGCTGGCTGACCATCGGCTGCGGCGGGAAGACATCCGCCCCGGGCCAGCCCGGCACTATCCCGAGCCGGCCCAGACTACCCAGGTCAACGAGCGCGGTGTCGGAGACGATCTGGTCGGCGTCGCCGCGCACCCAGAGCACATCGGGCAGACCGGCATCCCGCCCGCCCGGGCGCCCGGCCAGCCGCGCAAAGCCGGACAGGTCGCAGAACCGCGGCGAGATCGCGTTGTTGACGCCGCGTTCACCCGGCGCGGTGCCAGGCCAGTTCGGCGAGGACACCGCGTCACCCGGGTAGAAGTCATCGCCGGTCGCCATCTGCACCATGCCATCGACAAGCTCGTCTTCTACCCCCGGCGGCAGCTTGAGCGGAGGTCTGCCGTAGAGCGTCGTCAGCACCCGGCGGGGGGAGGCGGCGTCGTCCGCACTCCGGTCGCCGTCCGCGATGCGGCGCACCATCTCCCGATTCGCCGTCCCGCCGCCGGAGCCGGCGAAATCGGGCCAGCATGGCGTCCCGCTGGTGGCACGGGTGCCGCCGAAGCCGTACGGCGACATCGGGCTCTCCAGCACGATCGAGGCCACCGCGTCCGGGTGGTCGATCGCGTACTGCAGCACGACTCCGCCGCCGAGCGACCAGCCGAGCAGGTGCACCGGCTGGCCGCCGCACCAGGCCGCTTTCGGTCAGCAGCGCGTGCAGGTCATCGGCGAAATCGCGGAGGCCGCGCCGCGCGTCCACAGGAACGGCGGCCGACAGCCCGAACCCGCGCAGGTCGGGCGCGATGCAATGCCAGCGCCGGCCAAGCTCGCCCATGGTGCCGGCGAAGAACTGCGCGGACGAGACGTTGCCATGCACGAGCACGAGCGGCGGCGCACCGCGCGAACCTGCCTCGAGTACGTGGGTGCGCAACCTGGACGTCGGGAGCTCGGCCGCCTTGATCGCGACTGGCTGATCGGGCATCTGCGCTTCCTTTCTGCGGCGCCAGCCGGACGGGCGCTCCGAACGTGGTGGATCGCGCGCTCGCGCATCCTCGAAAGCCCGCCGGGACGGGCGCTCCGAACGTGGTGGATCGCGCGCTCGCGCATCCTCGAAAGCCCGCCGGGACGGGCGCTCCGAACGTGGTGGATCGCGCGATCGCGCACCTTCCTAGGTGATGGATCGCGCGCTCGCACACCTTAACGGTGACGGATTCCGGTGATCCCCCACAAGGCCGCTGGTCGTCCCGACGGCCGGCCAGCAGGTCGCCGACCCGGAAACGCGAGGCTACGTCGACGGCCCGGCCGCGCGAGGCCGGGCCGTAGCCCTGACGGTGGATTGACAGTTCACGACGAGGCGGGGGAATCTGTATTCTCCGGCGCTCTACGAAAGGACACGAGCATGGGGCCCCTACGCAGGATGACCACTCTCGGCTTAGCAGGCGCTGCGCTGGCCGGCGGCCTGGGCGCGGCTGGCCTGGCCGTGGCGCCAGCGGCGACCGCGGCAACTGCTGTCACGCATACCACGCACGCATCCGCCGCTTCCCCGGACAGCCGGGCCTGGAATGGCAAGGACTGGAACGGGTGGGCCTGGAACGGCAGGGCCTGGAACGGCAGGGCCTGGAACGGCAGGGCCTGGAACGGCAAGGCCTGGAACAGCAAGGCCTGGAACGGATGGGCCTGGAACTAGCCTGCCGAAGCCGACTCGCCCCCTGGCCGGTGCGGATATCAGGTGACCAGCCACCGGGATAGCCGGGCGGGCCACGGCGGCGGGGCAGTGGCAGACTCCTGCCATGACTTACGTGGCGGCGCAGGACCGTTATCAGCAGACTGGCTACCGGCGCTGCGGGCGCAGCGGGCTGAAGCTGCCGGAGATATCGCTCGGGCTGTGGCAGAACTTCGGCGACGAGCGGCCGCTCGACGCACAGCGGCAGATTCTCAGGCGCGCTTTCGACCTTGGCGTCACGCATTTCGACCTGGCCAACAACTACGGCCCGCCGTACGGCAGCGCGGAGATCAACTTCGGCCGGATCATGCGCGAGGACCTGCGGCCATACCGTGATGAGCTGATCATCTCCACCAAGGCCGGCTACGACATGTGGCCCGGCCCCTACGGTGACCTGGGCTCCCGCAAGTACCTGCTGGCCAGCCTCGATCAGTCGCTCGCCAGGATGGGCCTGGACTACGTCGATATCTTCTACAGCCACCGGTTCGACCCCGACACGCCGCTCGAGGAGACCATGGGCGCGCTCGCCACCGCGGTCACCGCCGGGAAGGCGCTGTACGCCGGGATCTCGTCGTACTCGGCGCAGCGGACCGCCGAGGCGGCCAGGATCCTGCGCCAGCTCGGCACCCCGCTGCTCATTCACCAGCCCTCGTATTCCATGCTGAACCGCTGGATCGAGGAGGACCTGCTCGCCGTGCTTGACCGCGAGGGGGCCGGCTGCATCGCCTTCTCGCCACTCGCCCAGGGCGTGCTCACCGGCAAGTATCTCAACGGGATCCCCGGTGGCTCGCGTGCCAGCCAGCACGAGTCGTCGCTGGCGGCCGATCAGCTGACCGATGCCACGCTTGGCCACGTCCGCGCGCTGAACGAGATCGCGCGGGCTCGCGGGCAGTCGCTGGCCCAGCTTGCCCTGGCCTGGGCACTGCGCGATCAGCGGGTTACCTCGGTGCTGATCGGGGCAGGCAGTGTGGCACAACTGGAGGAGAACCTGGCGGCGGCCAGCCACCCGGCGTTCACCGCTGACGAGCTCGCCGCCATCGACCGCGACGCCGTGGAGGCGGGGATCAACATCTGGGCCGAGTCGAGCGCGAATTAGCGATGCGTGACGGCGGTTCGCTGGGCCGCGGCCCTCGCCGGAAACGGGTGGTGGCATGCATTCGGTAGGGCTGGTGCTGCATCCGCGCCGCGACTGCGGCGCGGCCATCGGCGCGGTGGTCGGCTGGGCCGCCGACCGCGGCGCCAAGGTGTACGGCACGGCCGAGGAAATCGGCCGGGTGCGGGGCGCCATCGCGATCAGCGCCGGAGAGCTGAGCCAGCGCTGCGACCTGCTCGTCAGCCTCGGCGGCGACGGCACCATGCTGCGGGCCATGCGGCTGGCCGACGGCCAGCGGGTGCCTGTGCTCGGCGTCAACCTTGGCCGGCTCGGGTTCCTCGCTGAGGTGGATATCCCCGAGCTGCCGGCCGCGCTGTCCGCGATCGACAGCCACCGGTTCACCACCGAGTCCCGGCTTGCCGTGGACGCCGAGATCGACGGCCGCACGCTGACCGGCTTCAACGACGTCGCCGTCGTCCGCGTGCCCGGGCAGGGCAGCGCGCGCCTTGCGCTGCTGGTGGACGGGTCGCCGTTCGTCAGCTATGCGGCCGATGCCGTCGTGGTGGCAACGCCGACTGGCTCGACTGCGTACAGCTTCGCGGCCGGCGGCCCGATCATGAGCCCGACGGTCGAGGCGCTGCTTGTGACACCCGCGGCGCCGCACTCGGCCTACAACCGGGGCGTGGTCCTGTCGATTCGAGACACCCTTACCCTCGACATACTCCCGTCCAGCGGGCGGCTGGCCGTCGAGGTGGACGGGCAGGTGGCGCGCTACGTGAGCCCTGGCGACCGGATCGACGTGCGGACGCGGCCTGGCGCGGCGCGGGTGATCAGGCTCGGCAGCACCACGTTCTACGAGCGGGCCAGGCGCAAGCTGCGGCTCACCGACTCGGCCGAGATCGAGCCCGCCTGATCCGCGCCCGGCCCGGCAGGCGGCCGCCGGGGTGCCGTCGCCTGGCGCGCGACCCGCCGCCGGGGGCGGACCGCGAGGGCGCCGTCGCCTGGCCATCGACCCGCCGCCGGGGCGGGCCGTTCGGGAGTGCCGCTACCCGGCGGGCGGCACGCCGTCCTGGCCGGCCGCTGCGGATCCGTGCCGTGCCCAGGCGGCAACCTGGGCGCGCGAGGTGAAGCCCAGCTTGGCGAGGATGTTGGCGACGTGCCTGGCGGCCGTGGCCGGGCTGATGAAGAGCTCTTCGGCGATGGCCTTGTTACTGCGGCCGGCCGCGATCAGCGCGACGATCTCCCGCTCCCTGGCCGTTAGCACGGCAGGCAGGGCCGGGCCGGCGGTGGCTCCGGCTGCGAGCCTGCCGTCGGCTGCTGCCTGGCCGCCCGCCGCGGCGCCGGCCTTCCGCCTTGCGGCCGCTCGTCGTCGCGCGGGCGCGCGTTGTCGTCGGGAGCCCGGCCGCGGCCGTACCTGGCACCGTGAAATCCAGCGCGAGCGCGACGGCTGTGTCACTGGTCAGGCCGGAACCCTGTGCCCACAGCCGCTGAATCGCCAGCTCCCCGAGGCCCCGCGCGGGCGCGATGTACTGCTCGGTCCTGGCCCCGGTGAGTGCGGGCAGGTGAGCCGCCTCCCGCAGGGTCGCCGCGGCGGCCGCAAGCTGGACGGCCACTGGCCGGCTGACCGGTCCGGACGGCAAGCGCGGCGAATGCCTCAAGCCCGCGGGCCACGCCGATCCGGGAACCAGTGGAATGGCTCAGCCTGATGCTCTCGGCAAGATGCTGCCTGGCGGCCGCCAGGTCGCCCTGGTCCAGGGCCACCCGCGCCAGCCCGGCCAGGCAGCGGGCTATCTCCGGCCTGGAGTCGATCTCACGCAGTATTGGAAGCGCCTCCAGGTAACGGTCGCGAGCGCCGTCCGGATCGAGCCTCAGCCTGGCGAGGTCGCCGACCCCGAGCAGCGTCCTGGCGACGCCCCATTGCTGGTCGATGTCCCGCATCACGGCGATGGCGCCGTCGGCGAGTTCCTGGGCTTCCCGCAGGTTGCCGCGCTGCGCGGCGGCGGCAGCCCGGCTGCCGAGCGCGTAACCCTCGTTCCAGCCGTCACCCGCCGCCCGCGCCAGGGCGAGCGCCTCGTCGGCATGCCAGGCTGCATCGTCGGCCCGGCCGGTGTGCAGGGCCACCTCGGCCAGCAGGTTCAGCGCGGCCGCAGTCCAGAACTCGTCGCCGGCGGCGCGGCACAGCCGCAGGCCTTCCTCCGCCCACCGGCGCGCCCCGGCCGGGTCGCTGGAAAGGGCAAGCTGAGCGCGGCCGACCAGGGCGGCGCCCCGGACGCCCGGCGAAACCCCCGGCGCCTCGATGGCGAGGAACGAGTCCAGCCACTCGGCGCCCTCGGCGAAGGTCCCCCGGACGATCCAGCACGGCCGGATCGCGGTGCAGATCCGCAGGCCGCTCTCCGCATCGCCGTCCGCCAGGCATCCGCTCAGCACCTGCAGCGCGTTGTCGAGATCGATGTCGTACCGGCGGAAGACGTCCACCCGCGCCGACCATGGCGCCGGGATGATCGCCATGCCGATTGCCATCGACTCCTCCGCGACGCGCAGCGAGTACTCGCGCATCAGGCGCTGCAACTCCGTCGGCCTCGCCCGCCTCGGCCAGCCGCTCCGCCGCGTACTCGCGGATCGTGTCGAGCATCCGGTACCTGGTCTGGCCGAGTACCTCCGGCTCGACTGCCACCAGGGACTTGTCCACCAGGCCCGTGATCAGGTCGAGCATCTGATCGGCAGGCAGCTTGTCATCCGAGCAGACCTCCTCGGCCATATCAAGCGACCAGCCGGCGAATATCGCCAGCCGCCGCAGCATGACCTGCTCGTCGCTGGTCAGCAGCTCGTGACTCCAGTCGATGGTGGCGCGCAGCGTTCGCTGCCGCGGCGGCGCCGTCCGGTCGCTGGTCGTCAGCAGCTGGAAGCGCCCGCCGAGACGGGCCGCGATCTGCTCAACCGACAGCACCCGGACCCAGGCCGCGGCGAGCTCGATGGCCAGCGGCACGCCGTCAAGCGCCCGGCAGAGCGTCGCGACTGGCGCCGCATTTTCCGGCCGGAGGGCGAATCCGGGCACCGCCGCGGCGGCGCGGTCGGCGAACAACTGCACCGCCTCGTAGCCGGCCAGTTCCGCGGCCGCAAGGAAGCCGGCCGGCGGCGTCGACAGCGGCGGGACCTGGAACACGACCTCAGCCGCGACGCGCAGCGGCTCACGGCTCGTCGCGATCATCCGCAGTCCCGGCGAGCTGGCGAGCAGCCGCTGGCACAGGCGCGCGGCCGCGTCGATCACGTGCTCGCAGTTGTCCAGCGCCAGCAGCATGCGGCGCGGTGCGAGCGCCGCGGCGAGCGTCTCGAGCAGCGGGCGGCCGCGTTCCTCCACGACCCCGACCGCTGAAGCGACCCGGGAGACGACGAGATCGGGCTGCTGCAAGTCACCGAGCTCGATGAACCACACGCCGTCGGGGAAGCCGCTGCTCAGCGATGCGAGTATGCGAACGGCCAGCCTGCGACTTGCCGATGCCGCCGGCGCCGCACAGCGTCAGCGCACGCGCCACCCGGACGAACTCGCGCAACTCGCCGAGCTCGCGTTCGCGGCCGATGAAGCTATTCGGTTCCGCGTGCAGATTGTTCTGCTCTGACTGCGTTGTCACTGCTCAAGAGTCCAGTCTCGGCCAGCCGGCGGCCTGGGTCGCGTCCAGCACGCAGTAAGGCGGTCCCGGCCAGGACGGATATCAACTGAATTCGGTAACTGCCTTCCGGCCCTTACGTTGACCATCGGATCTTACGTTGAACGCACCATTATCCGGGCTGGTCACCGGCATCCGGAAGCATCCTGGGCCGGCCGACCGAACATAACGATTTGGCCTCGGCGGCCGGCCTGCCCATCCGGCCCGCAGGCGGTCCCGAAGTACGACCGTGGCAACAAAGCCGGCCTCGCCACACAATAACTTAAAGTAATCACTCGAGCACCATGCGACACTGCTGCCGCGGGTGCTTACCCAGGGGCGAACGGCACCGTGCCATCGCTCCGGAAAGGACACTCATGCCTGGCCACGATGACACCAGCCCGCCCGCGGGCCACGCTGCTGACGACCGCGAGCCGCTGCCCGGCATGTCGCGGCGATCGTGCTGCGCGGAGCCGCGGGCGCCGGGGTCGCGGGCATTGCCGTGACCGCGCTCGGAACCGCCGGGCCTGCCCTCGCCGCGACGGCCCGGGCAGCCAAGCCCGCGGTCGCGACGCGGGCACCGCAAGGGACGACGGCGCCGACACCGACGAGCAGGTCGTCGTGCACGTGCGCGACGCCAGGTCCGGCGAGATCGACGTCTTCCGCGGCACCAGCCACACCCGCGTGCAGGACCGGGAACTGGCCGCGCGGCTGGTCCGCGCCAGCCACTGACCGGCTGCCCGCCAGGCACCCTCATCGCTGCGCGGCAGCCAGGATCGCCCAGCAGTTACGCCCTGACATTCTCAGCCCGATTTGTGAGGTAACTGATGTCTTCGCATCGCGAGGCGCCGGAGATTTCCAAGGATCCGGTCGCCGACAGTACCGACGTCTACGCGTTTGTCAGCCCGGACCGGCCCGACACGGTCACCATGATCGCCAACTACATCCCGCTGCAGGAGCCGGCCGGCGGCCCGAACTTCTACGAGTTCGGCGACGACGTGCTGTACGAGATCCACGTCGACAACGACGGTGACGGCCGGGCCGACATCACCTACCAGTTCCGCTTCGAGACCAAGTTCAGCTACGCCGGACAGCTTCCTCTACAACACCGGGCCGATCAGCTCGCTGAGCGACCCGAACTGGAACAGCAAGCAGTTCTACAAGGTCACCAGGGTGCAGCACCACCACGGCTCGCACGTGCTGGCCAGGAAGCTCGCCTGCCCGCCGTGCAACGTCGGCATCCTGTCCACGCCGGACTACGAGAAGAAGCTGGGCCGTCCCGCCGTGCACTCGCTGGCCCATGGCATCAAGGTGTTCGCCGGGCAGCGCGCCGAGGAGTTCTACGTCGACCTGGGCTCGATCTTCGACCTGGGCAACCTGCGCCCGCTGCAGCAGTTCAACGTCTTCGCCAAGGCGCACGGCCTGACGAACGCGCCGGGCGTGAACGCCACCAACCGGCTGAACGTGCACTCGATCGCGATCCAGGTGCCGATTTCGCACCTGACCAGGCGCGGCCGCCCGACGATCGGCGTGTGGACGAGCGCGAGCCGGCAGCGCGCCAGGGTGCATGCCGACGCGGAGAACGGCCACTTCGTCAGCGGCCCGTTCACCCAGGTATCGAGGCTCGGCAACCCGCTGTTCAACGAGGTCATCGTCCCGCTGGGGGACAAGGACCGGTGGAACAGGAAGCCGCCGAGGGACGACAAGCACTTCGCGAAGTACGTCGCGCACCCGGAGCTGGCCGGCCTGCTGCCGGTGCTGTACCCGGGTGCCTTCCCGAACCTGGCCGCGCTGGACAAGGCCAAGACGCCCCGCGCCGACCTGGAGGCGATCCTGCTCACCGGCATCCCGTCCGGCATCATCAAGGGATTCACGAACTTCACCGGCAAGGTGCAGGCCGACATGCTGCGGCTGAACACGTCGATCCCGCCCACGCCGGCCAGCTCAAAGAAGTTCAGCATCCTCGGGCTGATCGGCGGCGACCCGGCCGGCTTCCCGAACGGGCGCCGGGTAACCGACGACGTGGTGACCATCGAGCTGCGGGCGATCGCCGGAAAGACCGTCCCGCTGGTCGACCCCAAGTACGTCGTCGACAAGGTCGTCGACTCCGTCACCGACGGCCTGACCGGAACGAGCGTCACGAACAAGCCGCTGACGGCATTCCCCTACATGGGCGTGCCCTACGACGGTTACCACAACCCGTCCTGAGTTCGGGGGCGGTACCTGGCGCCTGGCCGGCTGCGGGCCGCGTCCCGCGGCGACATCCGCGCTGGCCGGCGCCAGGTTCCCGGCTCAGGTCCGCGCCGTCCCATCCGTTTCACGCGGTTATCGGCAGCCGCCAAGGAAGGCAGGAGCACCGCGATGACCGAGTACATCCCTGGCCCGTCCAGCGCCGGAAGCGTCGTACTCGACCTCGGCCCCGGCGTTGGCGCCCTGGTCCTGCACACGCCCGCTGAGCTGGACGGCCGGGAGATCGAGATCAGCCAGCTAGGCGTGGCCGGGGCCCGGCGCACGCACTCCCAGGTGCGGGAACGCCGGACGGCCGGCGGCACTTCGTTCGCGGCCGTCTATCCCGGGCTCGCGTCCGGCGACTACACCATCTGGCGGGATGCGGTTACCCCGGCCGGCCTGGTCACCATCACCGGCGGCAGCGTCGTGACTTATCACTGGCGCTGATCAGCCGGGATGGCCTGCTCCGGCAGCCCGGGCAGCGGCCCGGCGGCGCTGGTTGCCTGGTCGCGCTGAGCCGCCTGCCCGGGCCGATGCCCATGAACGAGATAACGCAGCCGAACCCGGCGGCGTACACCGCCTTCGGCTGCCGGAACGGGCTTGCTGCCCTGGCGGCCTGACGGGAAGTCACTGAGCCCTTCTTGCCGGTGCCCGGGCCTGGCCAGGCGCCGGATGATTGCTGTCCGGGCGTGGCTGGCTCGGCGGCCGCCTTGGTGCCAGCACCCGGACGGCCGGGAGGCCTCCCGGGGCGGCACCAGGTGGCCAGCACCCTGGCCGGCGGCAGGCATCGGGCCCAGGATCGGCAGCATAGGCAGCCGACATCTGGAGCAGCCCGTCATGACCGTCCACCTCCACCGGCCAGCAAGGCCTCGTGGCCTGGGCATGGTGAGCGGGCCGGCCGATTTGGACATCACGTCATGAATCAGTACCAATCCACCACCGCCGGTGGCCACGAAGCCCCTCTCGATGGGCGTGCCGCCTGGTACGTCCCGGGTTTTCCTGGGAGGGAAATAGATGACAAGGCCACCAAGGGCCCGCATGGCTGGCACCCGGCGAGCCGGGCTCGTGCTCGGCGGAATGCTCGCGGTCGGGCTAGCCGTCGCGTCCGGGACCGCGCTCGCCTCGTCCGGCGCCCCGAGCACGAGCGGTATGGCGCAGATGGCATCGATGAGCTCCGGGCACCAGCACACCGGCTTTACCAAAGGCTGGTTCGACGGCCACACCGTGCGCTTCTTCTACTCAAAGAACTTCTCCTGCCGGAAGCCGCCGGCCAGCATGGCGACGTCGAAATGCGAAGCCGGCGCGAACTACACGCAGACACCCGCCAATGCCTTCGACCCGCTGTACGTGATCGTGCCGCTCGGCTTCACGCCGCCGAAGTCAACGCTGCAGTGCCCGGTGGCGGGACGCTGCATCGACCATCCGCACACGATCGACCTGTCCGCGGTGCTGGGCAGCGGCACCCAGAACCTGGCCCTGCCGCCGCACAGCCACATCGTGGCGACCAGCAACGGTCACCAGTCCGAGTGGTGGAACGTGGACGTCGTCGGGGTCAAGACCCTGACGGCATGGGACAAGATCGTCAGCCACAAGAGCGACCGCGAGCTGCAGCACCTGCAGCGGCACGACAGCGCGGCCGTGACCGGGAACATCACCACCAACCTGTTCCTGTACTTCGCCGTCCGGCGCTAGCCGGCCAGGGTGCCATCGCGGTGCCATCGCGCCAGCGAAGGCATCGCGAGGAGGGGAGCGCCGGTGCTGGCCGCCGCAGCACGGGGCGGTCAGGACCGGTGCACGGCGCGAGCGCGCCACAGGCATGACCTCGGCCACAGCCGAGCCGACAGGGAGGCAGTCATGACCGGCCAGTCATCCCGGGCAGTTACCCGGCAGGGCAGCCCGAGCCGGGCCGCTCAGCTAGTCAGCTGGCGCACGGCGGCCGGGCTGGCTGCGGCAGCAGGCGGGGCGCTCATCGCGGCCGGGGCCCTGCTGCCGTGGGTGGAGACCTTCGCCGGGCTGATCACCGTGCCCGGGGTCCGGGGCGGCTACGGGCGCATCATGTTCGCGGCCGGCATCGTCATCGCGGCGGCCGGCCTCTGGCACGTAATACGCGGCGGGAACTGGTCTCGCTGGCTGGCGGGCATGGCCGGCGGCGGCGCGCTCGGGTTCTCCGGCTACCTCCTCATCCGCCTCAGCCGCAGCATCAGCGCCATGAGCGGCGACTCCATGGTGATCCCCCGCGGCGGACCCGGCCTGTGGGTGGTCGCCGCAGGCTCCCTGCTGGCCTTCGCGACGCTGTTCCTGCCGTCCTCGTCGCAGCTCACGTTCGTGCAGCCAGGCCGCCGAGGCATCCTCGCGCGGGCCGCCGACCGGGAGTCGGCTGGCCCGCGCCGCTGGCTGCAGATCGCGCTCGGGCTGACCTGGCTGCTCGACGCCGCCTTGCAATTTCAGCCGTACATGTTCAGCCGGGCATTCGTCACCCAGATCCTGGCGCCCGCGGCCATGGGCAGCCCGGCCCCGGTCGCCAGGCCGGCCATGCTGGCCGGCCAGTTGCTCCTGCACAACGCGGCGGCGTGGAACGCGGCCTTCGCGGTCACCCAGCTATTGCTGGCAGCCGGGCTGCTCTGGCGGCCGGCCGTCAAGGCCGCGCTGGCCGGCACCATCATCTGGTCGCTGGCCGTGTGGTGGCTCGGCGAAGGCCTTGGCGGAATCCTCACCGGAAGCGCAAGCCCGCTGACCGGGGCGCCTGGCGCGGTCATCCTCTATGCGCTGATCGCCCTGCTTGCCTGGCCCGCCCGGCCCGCGGAGCGCGATCCGGCCGGCCTCGCCGCCCGCGGCCGGGAGAGCAGCATCGCGGCGGGCAGCCTGCTTGGCCGCCGCTGGGCCCGGCTGGCGTGGCTGATCTTGTGGGGCAGTTCGGCCTGCCTGGTCCTGCAGGCCCCGGTCCGGGCGCCCGGCGGCATCCGCGCCAGCGTGGCCGGGCTGGCCGCGGGCGAGCCGCACTGGCTCGCCGTGATTGACCACGCTGCCGCGGCGGCGGCCGCCCAGCACGGCACCGTCATCTCGGTGCTGCTCGCCGCGGCCTTCGTGGCCATCGCCGCCGCGATCTTCGTTCCGGCCGCTACCCGGCCGGCCCTGGTCCTCAGCATCATCGTGGCCGCGGCCATCTGGGTGATCGGCGAGGACTTCGGCGGGATCCTTACCGGCCAGGCCACCGACCCCAATACCGGCCCGCTGCTGGTCCTGCTCGCCGTTGCCTTCTGGCCGCTGGCCACGGGCAGGCCGGTCCGGCAACCCGCTAACGGGCTCCGGTCGCCGGCCGACAGCGACCGCTAGGGCATCGCCATCAGGCAGCCGTCCCAGTAGGCCTCGAGCCGGGGACGGCGGGTGCCGTGCAGGCCGATTTCCAGGGTGCCGGGCCGTAGGTCGCCGGGGCCGCGGAACTGCACCTGCACGCCCGCCTGGCTGGCCTCGCCGACCGGGCAGAACCCGGAGAGGCCGGGCGGCGGCTCGGTGGCGGCATGCATCCACGGCGGGGAGCCGGCGCAGCACATCCGCGGCGGCGCGGCCCAGACCCAGAGCCGGCCGCCGCGCTTGGCGATGAAGGCGGCTGCCTCCTCGCTGACCTCGACGATCACGGTTTCAGGATACGGCGGGCGGTCACGGGTGACCAGGCGCCGGCGGCCAGGCCCGCCGCGGGCGCGGCGGCCCGGGGTCATCCGAGTGCAGCTCGGCGAGCTTCCTGGCGGCCGCCAGGACCTGGGCCCGTAGCTCGGCCGGATGCAGCACTTCCACCTCGGCGCCGAGCGCCAGCATGTCGAGCACCGCCGAGCCGGCCGATTCGGTCCGCACCGACGCCTCGGCCCAGTCCTCGCGTCCCGGGGCAGGCACGGCGTTCCTGCGGATCCGGACGTCGGCGGGCCTGCCCAGCAGCGCCGCGAGCCGCCGGCCGCGCGGCGAGAGGCGGATACGCGCGCGCTGTGACCCGGCCGCGCCGCTTCTTCCGCTCCCGGCACCCCCGGGCTGCCGGGCGCCGTGCCTGGCCGCCGGGCCAGGCCGCGGCGGGCCCGGCCACCGCCCGGCGGGGAGATCGGAATGGAACCCGGCCAGCAGCTCGAAGCCGCCCTGGCTGCCGCGGACTGCGTAAACCGGGAGGCCGGCTGAGCTCAGGGCCTCGATGTCACGGAGCACGGTGCGCTCGGACACGTCAAGCTCGCCGGCGAGCTGCCGCGCGGTCATCCGCCCCCTGACCTGCAGCAGGCTCACCAGCTCGACAAGCCGGCCGGCGCGCACCACGCAACGATAACCCTGAATCATGACAGGAGATGTCATGTATCCGGTGCCATAATCGCCGGACCGTCGAAAGCGCCCGGGGCGGCATGGCACCGGGCCGTGACAGGGGGCACCATGAGCAACGATGTCGCCGGATCGGGGACGACCGAGGATCCCTGGATCCTGGCCACGCCGCCGGGAAAGTCTGAGTTCGAGGCGTGGCGTGATGAGCAGGCCGATACGCCTGCGCTGGTCGTCCAGGTCGGCACGACTCAGCTGCGTTACCAGCTACGCTGCGTCGACGATCTGCACGCGATGCTGCGCGCGCACGGTGACTGGATGCCGCTGGGTAACGCGGACGAGCAGAAGGAGGCCAAGGAAGGAACGGTAGAGGCCTGGGCGCGGTCGCCGGCCAACCCGGTCGGCGGCTGGTACGGCATGAAGAAGGGACTGCGCGGCCGGTTCGGCAACTACGTGCCGCCTGTGCTCGAGGCGCTTGGGCTGGCCGAGGTGGAGCACTCCGCGCGCAATAACCGGATGCGCGCCATCTAGGCTCGCCGGCGGCTCAGATCGGCACCCAGTCGGTTACCACCGCAGCACCTGGCTCGGCCGAGACGACGCTGCAGCGCAGGCTCATCGGGCCGGCCGGCACTGGTCCGGCGCGGAACCGGCCAAGCTCGTCAGCGTCCGCCGCGATCGCCCGCGCCCCGACCCGGATCTCGACGCTCGCGCGCAGCGCCGGGACAAGCTGGCCGACGATGCCGCGCGAGGCGTTCGTAGTAGTGACTTCCAGGTCGATGGTCAGGCCGGCCGCCTGGAAGGACAGCAGCCGGCGCTGCGACGGGCCGCGGACGAGCGAGACCTCGTCCTGGTCGGCGAGGGAGTCATAGACAAGCTCGGCAAGCTCGGCGTCGATGGTGCGCCAGGTGAACGCCTCGTCAGCCACCCGCAGTAGGTCCGCTGGCACCGGATCAAAGCGTGCCGCGGCCCGCCGGAGTTCTTCCTCCAGCGCGCTCTCGTCGTGCTCATCGTGCACGGTTGGTCTCCTGTCGCTCTCACTCATCTTCAAGAGCGAGCGGACTGGTATCTGATACCTTCCCGGCCAGCCGCTCGCGCAGCCGCCGCAGGCAGCGGGCCCGGGTCGGCCCGATGCTGCCGACCGGCATGCCCAGCGCGGCCGCGACCTCGGCGTAGCTCGGCGGCGGCGAGGCGATCAGGATCCGGAGCAGCTCCCGGCAGCGGTCCGGCAGCTTGGCGAACGCCCGCCAGAGGCCCGCGGCCCGTTCCGCGTCGAGCCGCGCCTGCTCGGCGTCGAGCGCGGCACGCTCCGGCGAGTAGTGGTCGATCTGGCCGAGCGCGACCAGCGTCTCGTCGTCGGTGGGCACCGTCCGGCTCGCGCCGCGCGCGACCCGCAGGGCCTCGTGCCGCGCCGTGGTCGCCAGCCATGCTCCGACCTGGGCGGGGTTGGCGATCCGGCCGAGGTGCTCGGCCAGCCGGAGCCAGGTGGTCTGGAACACGTCCGCCGCGTCGGCCGAGCCAAGGCGATAGCCCCGCGCCACCGACCAGACCAGCCCGCTGTAACGCTGGACAAGCACTTCCCAGCTGGCCTTGTCGCCGTGCAGCGCGGCTGTCACCAGGTCGCCGGCGTCAGCGTCCGGCACGGCACCGCCAACCTCCGCCGCGGTGCCGCATCAGTGCCGCCCGCCACGATGGTGATGGCCGCAACCACATCCTGCCCGGTCGTCACTTCCCGGCCGCCCGCCGCACCCTGGCCGGCATCGGCAGTCCGCGCCGCCCGCGTGATCGCAGCAGCTTTCTCCAGTCTGGCACGGCCACAGCACTGGCCCGACGCCGGCCAGCGGCTGGCAGCGGGCCAGCGCCAGCAGCGCATCAGCCGCGAGCCTGGCGTTCTCGCCGGTCCTGGACATCCGCGCGGCAATAAGGCCGGAGACCAGCGGCGTGGCAAAGGACGTCCCGCTCCATCGCGCCATGCCATCGAATTCTCGCACCTGGCCGACATTGGGCGGCTCGCGGCATATGTAGGTCCCGGTCGCGAATGCGTTGACAAGGTCCGTCCCGGGCGCATAGACGTCGACCCAGGGCCCGAAGTCGCTGTACCAAGCCCGGCTGCGCCAGTTGGCCGCGATCGCGCCGACGCTCACAACATCGGGGAAGGCCGCAGGCCAGAATGGCCGGCGGGTGCTGTTGTTCCCGGCCGCGGCGACCAAAACCGTGCCCTTGTACTGCCGGTACCGGTGCCAGAAGGCCTCGAAGCTCAGCAGCGGGAGGTTCTTCCTCGTGGTCCCCCCGGCCGACAGGCTGATGATGTCCGGGCCAAGGCCGAGCGCCTCGTCCAGCCGCTTGACGATCTTGTCCTCGGAGAGCGCCCCGGCTGTGCTGAAGTCGCTGACCACATGGACCGCCGAGTCAGCCGCCATGCAGCGCGCGACACCGGCGATGAAGGTGCCGTGACCTGCATACTCCTGGATCACCTTGCTGCCGCCGACGTCCGCGAGCGGATCCGGCTCGCCGGTGACCCCGGCCAGCCACGGATGCGCGTCGGCGCCGGCCAGCAGGCCAGTATCGGGCACGTAGATGTGCACCCCCCGGCCGCCTGGGCCGCACACTCCGGGGTCCGGGCACTCGTCGCCGGGCACATGCTCGGGCTCGGTCGCCGGGCACGGGGATACCGGGCAGATCGACAGGATGTGGCAGGGCGTGGCGACGCCAACGCCGAAGATCGCGTCGATCCGCTCCAGGACGTCGATCGAGTCCCGCATCTTGGATTTTCGCAGCGACAGCAGCGTCACTCCGTCCACCAGCCCGTCCAGCGTCTCAACGCCGCCGACCAGCTCGGCGACCTGGCTGAGGTACGCGTCGCGGACCAGGATCACCCCTTCCTGGTAGACGAAATCAAGCTCGCCGTCTGGCGTGTAGGCGACGCCAATTTCGATGCCTTTCTCATGGAACGCGCGCCGAATCAGGTCGAGCTGTATATCGACAATTGTCGGCTGCGGTTCTGGTTTCCTGCGCACAGGGCTCATATTTTTTCTTCTTTGCCGGGTAGCTGCCGGGCTGGACTAGCGGCCACCCGGCTCGCGGAGGGTACGACGCACGGTGATGGCCTCCCCCAGTGTGGCATTAGACGCCCTGGCCGCCCAGCTTTAGCATCATTCCCATGGCGAGGGAACCCCGCCAAGGTCCCCCCGGCCCAGGGGGGACGCTTGAGCTGCTGACTCTCACCCTCGCCCGCCCGGCCGACGCCCTCGCCAGGGCCCAGGCGGTGCTCGCTGACGATCCCGGCCCGTATGACGCATCCGTTGCCCGCCAGGCCATCGGCATCGTGCTGCGTGAATTCGGCGACGTGACGGCCGGAATCCGCGAGCTCAAGACCGCCCTGCGGCTGGCCCGGCTGGCCGGCTCGCTGGACCGCGAGGCGGACGTGCTGGCGACGCTCGGCATAGCGCTGCTCTACGCCGGCCGGACCGCGCCCGGGCTTGCCGCGCTGGACAAGGCCGTGTCCTGCGCCGCGGGCCCGGCGACCGGCCGGGTGCTGGAACGGCGCGGCATCGCGCTGTGGACGGTCGGCCGGCACCGGGAGGCGCTGGAGGATCTGCGCCGGGCGGTCACCATCCTGCATGGCGTGGGCGACACGATCTGGGAGGCGCGTGCGCTCACCGCCCGCGGGATGGTCCACCTCGCCACGAACGCCACCGGCCGGGCCGATGCCGATTTCGCCGCCGCCGAGGCCCTGTTCGCCGCGACCAGCCAGGAACTGGAGCGGGCGTACGCGCTGCACAACCGGGGCCTGGCCGCCTTCCACTCCGGTGACCTGCCCGCCGCGCTCTCCCACCTCGGCGAAGCCGCCCGCCGGTACCAGCTGCTCGGCGTGCCGATAGCTGACCTGAGCATCGACCGGTGCGCGGTGCTGCGGGCGGCGGGCCTGCCCGGCGACGCGCTCAGCGAAGCCGACGCCGCCGTGGCCGAGCTGCAGCGCACCCGCGGCCGGGCGACCAAGGAGGCCGAGCTGCTGCTGATCGCGGCCAAGGCCGCGCTGGCCTTCGCCGATCCGGATGCCGCGCTGCAGCGGGCCGAGGCCGCCCGGCGTCTCTTCCGGTCCCAGCGGCGGCCATGGTGGCAGGAGCACGCAACTTTCTGGGTGCTGCAAGCTCGTTTCGCGGCCGGCCAGGTGTCCCCCGGCTTGCTCCGCCAGGCCGCGCGGACCGCGTCCAGCCTCGATGCGCTCGGCTCTGCCGATGCCGCCAGGGCCGGCCTGCTGGCCGGGCGGGTGGCGCTGGCTCTCGGCCGCCGGCAGGCCGCGCAGCGGCACCTGACGGCGGCAGCGAGAGCCAGGAACCTGCCCGGGCCGGCCTCCGCGCGCGCCGACGGGTGGCTGGCTGAGGGACTTCGCGCCGAGGCGGAGGGCAATCCCCGGCGGATGCTGCGGGCATGCCGGCGCGGCTTCGATCTCCTTGATCAGCACCTGCTCACCCTGGGCGCCACCGAGCTGCGGGCTCGCGCCACCCGGCAGGGATCGCAGTTCGCCGAGCTCGCGCAGCGGCATGCCGTGCAGGCCGGCAGGCCGCGGCTGCTGCTGCAGTGGAGCGAGCGCTGGCGGGCCACCGCGCTGGCCGCTGCGCCGGTGCGGCCGGTCGATGACGCGGAGCTCCAGGCGGACCTGACTGCCGTCCGGGACGTCGCGCGCCGCCTGGAGCAGGCCCGGGCCCAGGGGCGGCCCGCGGCCAGGCTGGCCCGCGAGCAGCTGCGGCTGGAAGCGGCCGTCCGCGAGCGGGTGATGCGGACGCGTGGCCGCGGCCGCCTGGGCAGCCGGGATTTCAGCATTACGCAGCTGCTCGACGAGCTCGGCACCGCCCGGCTTGTCCAGATCGTCGAGATCGACGGCGACCTGCACCTGCTGGTCTGCGGCGACGGCAGGGTCAGGCAGTTCGCCGCTGGCCGCCTGGCCGATGCCGCCCGCGAGATTGACTACGCCCGGCTCGGGCTCAGCCGGCTGGCGCACGGCCGCCCGCCCGGCCGGGCGGGCCAGCCGGGTGGCGCGCTCGCCACCCTGGCCGAGACCGGGCGCAGGCTGGAGAGCACGCTGCTCGGCACCGCCGCCGTCCGGCACCTTGGCCGCGGCCCGGTCATCATCGTCCCGCCGGGCCGGCTGCACGCCGTGCCGTGGGCGCTGCTGCCGTCGCTGCGTGACCGGGTGCTCAGCGTCGCGCCTTCGGCCCGCGCCTGGCTGCGCACGCGAACGGCCGTCCCGCCGGACCGCCATGATCTGGTCCTGGTCCGCGGGCCCGGCCTGGGTCCGGCCGGCAGCGAGCTGTCCGTGCTGGCGGCCGAGTCCGGCGGCGCCGTGCTGAGCGGGCAGGACAAGGCCGGCCGCGGACGCCGGGCCGGCGACGGCAGCGCGGCCGGCGACAGGGCGGCCGAAGGCGCCGTCGTGCTCGCGGACGGCACGGCGACCGCGGCGAGAGTGCTCGACGCGATCGACGGCGCGTGGCTCGTCCACATCGCCGCGCACGGCACCTTCCGGGCCGACAGCCCGCTGTTCTCCTCGCTCCGGATGGACGACGGGCCGCTGACCGTGCACGACTTCGAGCGACTGCGCCGCGCGCCGTACCGGCTGGTGCTGCCCTGCTGCGACTCCGGCCTGCTCGCCCCGGCCGGCGCTGACGAGCTGCTCGGCCTCACCAGCACCCTGGCACCGCTGGGCACCGCCGGGATCGTGGCCGCCGTCACCCCGGTCAACGACAAGGTGGCGGCCCGGATGATGATCGGGTTGCACCGCGTCCTGCGGGACGGCCGCACCCTGAGCGAGGCACTCCGCGACGCCCGGCGTGATCTGGGCACCGACCCGGTCCAGGTAGCCACCGGGCTGTCCTTCATCGCGCTCGGGGCCGGCTGATCCGCCGCCCGGCCGCGAGTTCCCGCACGGACGGTCCCGCACGGACGGTCCCGCACGCACGGTCCGGCCCGCGCCGCCGAATCTCCCGTGATCATGGAATGGCGCCCTGGTGACCTGCGGGACTGCGGGCGCTATGGTCGGGAATGCGGCTGAATCAGCGGACCTGAGGCCGGACCAGATCGGGGGGCGCCATGGCAGCCAGTTTCCCGCCTGACCGGCCGGCCAGCGAGGCCAGCGAGGCCAGCGCAGGCCAGACGCCGGCCCGGCCCCGGCCGGCGCCGGCGCGCCCGGTATCCCGGCGGACCGTGCTCGGCGGCGCCGGGGCCGCGGCCATCACCGCCGCGCTGCCGGCCGCCTTCCTGCGCTCTGGCCGCCCGGGCCGGGCCGGCCGCACGGCCCGGCATGGGCCGGCCGGGCATGACCCGCGGGTCGTGATCGTGGGTTCCGGCCTGGCCGGGCTCGGCTGCGCCAGCAGGCTGTGGCGGCATGGCATCCGGAGCGAGGTTTACGAGTACAACGCCGCCCGTCCCGGCGGCCGCGTCTCGACCCTGCGCGGATTCTTCGACGCTGGCCAGTACGCCGAGCAGCACGGCGAGTTCATCTCAACCGAGCACACGGCCATGCGCAGGCTCGCCGCCGGCCTCGGCCTGACGCTGGACAACGTCAACCGGTACCCGCCGCATACGCACCCCAGCGCCGAGCGGCTCCGGTTCGGCGGCCGGTTCTGGCGGCAGAAAGCACTCGACAGGGAATGGCGGGACTGGGCGTTCGAGCTGTTCTACGACGCGGCCAACCGGAAGGCCCCGTGGCCCACCCGGCACAACCGGTATACCGCCTGGGGCTGGCGGTGGGATCACATGCCGGCCACCCAGTGGATCGAGGAGAACATCCGCGGCGGGCTGGAGTCCGACTTCGGCCGCCTCTGCGTGTCGGTGCTGCTGGACGAATACGGCGGGCCGGCCGACGAGCAGTCCGCGCTCAACCTCGTCTACCTGCTCGGCCTGTACGACAGCACGCCGAGCGGCATCCAGCCGAGACGGCAGCCGCAGCTGTCAGGAACCGATGAGAAATGGCACGTCAGGGGGGGCAACGATCAGCTCATCGCCGGCCTCGTCGGCCGGCTGCCGGCCAGCCAGGTCCGCCTCGGCGAGCGGCTGGTCGCGCTGCGCGCCCGTGGCCACGGCCGGTACACGGCCACGTTCGCCAGCGGCCACGGCACCCGTGACGTGCACGCCGATCACGTCGTGCTCACGCTGCCTTTCACCAGGCTCCGCGAGGTCGAGTTGCGCGGCATCGACCTGCCGCCGCTGCAGCGGCTGGCCATCCGGCACCAGCCGCTCGGCTCGAACTCGAAGATCCAGCTGCAGTACTCCAGCCGGGTATGGAACGCCGACGGCTGGACCGGCAACCTGTACACCGACCAGAACGTGCAGGGCGGCTGGGAGACGACCATCGACCAGCGCGGGAAACCCGGCATCCTGATCGCGCTGCCCGGCGGCGCCGTCGGCGCCGACATCGGCCGCCGGTATGGCCTCACCTCGTATTACGGGCCCGCGCCGGCCGCGATGGCCGCCGACTTCGCCGACAGCTTCGAGAAGGACTTCCCCGGCAGCCGGGCCGCGTTCAACGGCAAGGCGTTCTATGCCTGGTCCTCCGGTGACCCGCACATCGGCGGCGCGTACTCCTATCTCAAGGTCGGCCAGTACACCGGCTTCAACGGCGTGCAGGGCAGGCGGCACGGCAACCTGCACTTCGGCGGCGAGCACACGTCGCTGGACTTCCAGGGCTACATGGAGGGCGCGCTGCGCAGCGGCTACCGCTGCGCCGCCGAGGTGCTGGGCTGACGAGCCGGCGAAGTCCTAGGCTGACGATGAGATGAGCGGTCCCGACTACGACGTCCTGATTATCGGATCCGGTTTCGGCGGCAGCGTCGCGGCCCTGCGGCTGACCGAGAAGGGATACCGGGTCGGCGTCCTGGAGGCGGGCCGCCGGTTCGACGACCCCGCCGAACCTTCGCCGGCCCGGCGGCATCGGGCGCTGCCCGTCACATCGTGGCGGATCCGCGGGTATCTCTGGGCGCCGCCGCTCGGCCTTACCGGGATTCAGCGCATCCACCTGCTGCGCGGAAAGAAAGGCTCGCGGGTGCTGATCCTGGCCGGCGCCGGGGTCGGCGGCGGTTCGCTCAACTACGCCAACACGCTGTACCGGCCGCCGCCTGAGTTCTTCGATGACCCGCAGTGGAGCCGGCTCGCCGACTGGCAGGCGGAGCTCGCGCCCTACTACGACCAGGCGGAGCGGATGCTCGGCGTGACGCCCAACCCGACGATGACGCCGCCGGACGAGGCGATCAGGCGGGTCGCCGACCGGATGGGCCGGGGCGGCACCTTCCGTCCCGCCCCCGTCGGCGTCTACTTCGGCGCAGCGCCCGGGCAGCAGGCCGCCGACCCGTATTTCGGCGGTGCCGGGCCGCGGCGGGCGGCCTGCACCGAGTGCGGCGCGTGCATGACCGGCTGCCGGAACGGCGCCAAGAACATGCTGACCGAGAACTACCTCTACCTCGCCGAGCGAGCCGGCGCGCGGATCATGACCAGGACGATGGCGACGGCCGTCCGGCCCCGCCCTGGCGGTTACGGCGTGCAGGTCAGGCACACCGGCAGCACGTCCCGGCGGCGGCTCGTCCTGACTGCCGGGCAGGTCGTGTTCGCCGGCGGCACCTACGGCACGCAGAAACTCCTGCACCGGATGCAGGCGACCGGCGGGCTGCCGCGGCTGTCCGGCTGCCTGGGCGCGGTCACCCGGACGAACTCGGAAGCGATACTCGGCGCGGAGCGGCTCCGGTCCGCGGGCGACGACTACTCGCGCGGGGTGGCGATCACGTCGTCTTTCTATCCGGCGGAGCACACGCACATCGAGCCCACCCGCTACGGTCCCGGCTCGAACGCCATGGGGGCGCTGCGCTCGCTGCTGATCGACGGCGGCGGCCGGGCGCCGCGGTGGGCCAAGTTCCTCGGCCAGGCCGCGGCCCGCCCGCAGGAACTGCCGCGGCTGTTCAACCTGCGGCACTGGTCAGAGCGGACGATCATCGCGCTGGTCATGCAGAGCCGGGACAACTCGATCACCGTGCGGTCCCGGCGCGGGCCGCTTGGCTGGGGAATGCGGGCGGAGCCCGGACACGGCGAGCCGAACCCCACCTGGATCCCCGAGGCGCACGCGGCGGTCCGCATGCTCGCCGGCGAAATCGGCGGCTTCGCCGGCGGGACCTGGCTTGACCTGTTCAGCATCCCGACCACGGCGCACTTCATCGGCGGCGCCGCGATCGGCGACTCGGCGGCGACCGGGGTGATCGACCCCTATCACCGCGTCTACGGGCACGAAGGACTGCACGTGGTGGACGGCGCCGCCGTCTCGGCCAACCCGGGGGTGAACCCCGCGCTGACGATCACCGCGCAGGCGGAGCGGGCGATGGCGCTGTGGCCCAACCGCGGCGACGCCGACACCCGGGCACCGCTCGGCGAGCGCTATCAGCGCGTCCCGCCGGTCGCGCCGCGCAATCCGGCCGTCCCGGCCGGCGCCCCCGCCGCGTTCCGCCCGGCGCCTGACGGGCCCCGATGAGGTCTCGCTTGACCGAAACTAATATGCGCGCATACTAAATTCATGACCATCATCGCAGCGGCCCAGACCTCATCAAGCGCCCCGCCGTCAGCCTTCTTCGCCCGCTGGGCGGACATGAGCACCTGGCCGGAGTGGAACACCGACACCGAATGGGCCCGCCTGGACGGGCCGTTCGTCACCGGCTCCACGGGCGTGCTCAAGCCAACGGGCGGCCCGAAGGTCAAGTTCGTCATCGGCTCGCTGGTGCCGGGCCGGGAGTTCACCGACATATCGCTGCTCGCTGGCGCGCGGCTGACGTTCCGCCATCTCGTCGAGCCTGGCCCGGGCGGCGGCAGCCAGGTCCGGGTCACGGTCACGCTGGCCGGCCCGCTCGGCTGGTTCTGGCGGCTGGTGCTCGGCAAGGGCCTCAAGGCAAGCCTGCAGCCAGACCTGGACCGGCTCGCGGCCGCCGCCGAAACCGCCGCCGAAGCCACCGCCAGGTGAGCGATGACGAAGCTGGCCGCGGCCAGGCTGCGGCCGGCGGCCGGCGCCTGGCCACGGCCTTCGCCAGCCCGGCCGACAGCACTGGCCTGCTGCTCTGGCAGGTCACCAACCGCTGGCAGGCCGCTCAGCGCGCGGCGCTCGGCGGGTTCGGCCTGACGCACGTCCAGTTCGTCCTGCTCGCATCGCTGACCTGGCTGGCCGCCGACGGGCCGGTCACCCAGAAGCAGCTCGCGGACCAGGCCGCCACCGACCCCATGATGACCTCTCAGGTACTGCGGGCACTCGAACGACGCGGCCTGCTGCAGCGGCGGCCGCACCCGGCCGACAAGCGAGCCAGGGCGCTGGCCGTCACGGCGGCAGGCCGTGACCTCGCCAACCGGGCTGTCGTCGCGGTCGAGACCTGCGACGCCGGCTTCTTCGCCGCCCTCGGCGCCGGCCTCCCGGCCTTCACGGCAGCACTCGCCGCCCTCCGGGATGCGGCAGGCTAGCCCGGCCGCCCGGATGGCCAGCGTTCGACCGAAATCCGATTTTTTAACGTGGCCTTCGGTGGCCCGGCTTGCTGCCTAGGCTCGCAGCCGGCCGCGCGGACCCCGCATTGCCGAAGCTAGGTCGCGATGTCCGGGTACGGCCTGGACACGTGGCCGAGCCAGGCGGGCGTACTCCAGCTGGAAGCCGAGCGGCTCGGCGTGGTCGCGCTCGAACATGGCGATGAACAGCGTCAGCGTCAGGAACGGGTGCGCGCCGAGGCCGAACAGCGCCACGTAGTCGTGCGCAGCCAGCGCTTCCCGTTCCGGCCCGGTGAACTCCAGCCAGGTGCTGCCGTCGGCCGCCACGGCGTTGAGTATCAGGCCGGACTGCTCGGCCTCCCACCACGCGACCGTCCCGCGCGGATCCTCCCGGTACCGCTCGACAAGCTCCGGATCCCGGTCGATGGTGAAGAGGAACTTGTTGACCAGGTACTTGCTCATTCCGGGACTCCGTCCGGATACCAGGTGAAATAGGCCTCCATGGTGTGGAACAGGTTCACCGTCTGCACGTAGTCGGCCCGCCGGCCCTCGCCTGCCGCCCCCATCATCAGCATGAAGTCCATGAAGCCGTGGGTGGCGTTACCTGGCTCGTGCAGGCTGTCCAGCGTGACGTCGGCCAGGCAGCCCTTGATGTCGCCGGCCGCGATCCACTCGACGGCCCTGGCGTCGAACTCAGGATCCGGCCGGCCGGGCCGAACTGGCGCGGGCCGCCGAGCTCAAGCGAGAGGTGCCCGGTGCCGATGATCGCCACCCGCAGGTCGCTCGACCACGACTCGACGATCTCGCGGATGGCCTGGCCGAGCTGGACGAACCGGCTGGGCTGCGGCAGCGGCGGGGCGAAGATGTTGGTGTAGACCGGCACGATGGGCAGGTCGGCGGCCGGCCGCAGCGTGATGATCGGGCAGGTGATGCTGTGGTCGACGCGCAGCTCGTTGCTGAACGCCAGGTCGAACCCGGCGTCCAGGCCGCTGCGCAGAATGTGCCCGGACAGGTCCCGCTGGCCGGGCAGCAGCATCCGCGGCAGCCCGAACTCGCGTTCCTCGTTGTGCCAGTTGGCGTCGTACTGGTCCGCGTGGCCGACGAGAAACTGCGGCATGTTGTCCAGCCACAACTGGTGGAAGTGGTCGGAGCCGACCATCACGAGCACATCCGGCCTGGCCCGGGTCAGCGTCTCCCGGAACGCGGTGACCTTCGCTATCCACTCCGCGGCGAAGTCCGGGCGCTGGCCGGGCGGGGCGGTGCTGGCCCGGTAGTAGAACGGGTGATGGGTCGATGCGATGACTGCGGCGATGGTGGCCAAGCCCGCTCCAGGATGGCTGCTCGACAGTGGATCCGCGGTAACGCTAACTCAGCCGGCGATGTGCCGTCTGCCCGGGATCCGGCCCGGGCATGCTCCGGCCGGGATTCGGCGGGTGCTGAGACGGCCTGCGCGGCGACAGGCCAGACTGTTGCTGCGGCCGGCCGCACCAGCGCACCGCGCGGGCGGCCTGGCGGCACAACCCGGACTGGAGGCCAGCAGAATGGCGCACGGTGCCCGAGTCGACTCGGTCGTGATCTTCGTGCACGACCTGGACCGGTCGGTGACCTTCTACACCAGCGTGCTCGAGCTGACGGTGACCGACCGCAGCACCACGGCCGCGCTGCTCACCAGCGCCGGCGGCACGCAGCTGATCCTGCGCGCGATGGGCGGCGGCGCCGCCCACTCGCTCGGCGGCGTGGGCGTCCAGTACGTGATCTGGACCGCGGCCGACCGGGCGGCGCTCGACCGGTGCGAGCAGGAGCTGAAACGGCGCTCAGCGCACCTGGATACCCGCGTCAGCGAGCAGGTCACCGCCGTTGAGGGACGCGACCCTGACGACATCGTGGTAATGATCACTTACCCCGGCCCGGACCAGGTGCCGCTGCACAGGCTGCCGGTCCGGATTTACGGATGGTGAACCCGGTGAACCCGGTGCGCCCGCACGGCGCCCTCGGCCTCCCGGGCGGCATCCGCGGCTGCCTGTTCGACCTCGACGGGGTCCTCACCAAGACGGCGGCGGTGCACGACGCAGCGTGGAAGGAGATGTTCGACGGCTACCTGACCGAGCGCGCCAGGCAGACCGGGCAGCCGTTCGTGCCGTTCGACCCGGTCGCTGACTACGACGAGTACGTCGACGGCAAGCCCCGCGCCGAGGGCACCCGGTCGTTCCTTGCGTCGCGCGGCATCGATCTGCCTGACGGCGGCGACGATGACCCGCCGGAGGCGGAGACCGTGCACGGCCTGGGCAACCGGAAGAACGAGATCCTGCTCCGGCGGATCCGGCAGGACGGGGTCGAGGCCTACCAGGGCTCGGTCCGGTACGTCCGGGCCGTCCAGGCCGCCGGGCTGCGCCGGGCCGTGGTCTCGTCCAGCGCCAACTGCCGCGACGTGCTGGCCGCGGCCGGGATCGCGGACCTGTTCGAGGTGCGGATCGACGGCGTGGTCGCCAGCCAGCAGCACCTGGCGGGCAAGCCGGCGCCGGACACGTTCCTGGCGGCCGCGCGGGCGCTCGGGCTGGCCCCGGCCGGGGCCGCGGTCTTCGAGGATGCGCTGGCCGGCGTGGCGGCCGGCCGGGCCGGCCGGTTCGGCTACGTGGTCGGCGTGGACCGGGCCGGGCAGGCGGCCGCGCTGAAGTCCCACGGGGCCGACATGGTGGTATCCGACCTCGCCGAGCTGCTGGACCGGCGGTGATCCGGCAGGGGGCGTTCGCCGTCGAGCCCTGGTGCCTCCGGGAGACGGCGCTCGACCTGGACCTGCTGGCCCAGGCCGAGTCGGTGTTCGCGCTGGCGAACGGGCACCTGGGCTGGCGGGCCAACCTGGACGAAGGCGAGCCGCACGGGCTGCCAGGGACATACCTCAACGGGGTGTACGCGCTCCGCCCGCTGCCTTACGCGGAGGCTGGCTACGGCTTCCCCGAGTCAGGGCAGACCGTGATCAACGTGACCAACGGCAAGCTGATCCGGCTGTATGTCGACGACGAGCCCTTCGACGTCCGCTACGGCGAGCTGACCGCGCACGAGCGGATGCTTGACTTCCGCGCCGGGGTGCTGCGCCGGCAGGCTGAATGGGTGTCACCGGCCGGCCGGTCGGTCCGGGTCTCCTCGGTCCGGCTGGTGTCGTTCACCCAGCGGGCGATCGCCGCGATCTGCTACGACGTGGAACCGCTCGACGGGCCGGCCCGGATCACCGTGCAGTCCGAGCTGCTCGCGAACGAGCAGCTGCCGCCGTGGCGCGGAGACCCCCGCGTCGCCGCCGTGCTCGAATCCCCGCTCAGCGCCGAGTACCAGAACGCCAGGGGAACGACCGCCGTGCTCGTGCACAAGGCGGCAGGCAGCGGGCTGCGCGTCGGCGCGGCGATGGATCACGTCATCGACGCGCCGTCCGCAGTGCAGATCGACTCGCGGGCAGACGAGGACGACGGCATCGTCACGGCGACCGCGGTGCTGCGGCCCGGGCAGCGGCTGCGCCTGATCAAGTTCGTCGCGTACGGCTGGTCGCAGGAGCGGTCGCTGACCGCCGTGCGCGATCAGCTGCTCGGCGCGCTGAGCGCGGCCAGGCAATCCGGCTGGGACGGGCTGCTGGCCGAGCAGCGCGGTTATCTGGACGACTTCTGGGACCGCGCCGACGTCGAGATCGACGGCGACACCGAGGTGCAGCAGGCAGTGCGGTTCGGGTTGTTCCACGTCCTGCAGGCCGGCGCCCGCGCGGAGAACCGGGCGATCCCGGCGAAAGGGCTGACCGGGCCCGGCTATGACGGCCACGCGTTCTGGGATACCGAGACCTTCGTGCTGCCGGTGCTCACCCTCACGATGCCGGCGGCGGCCGCCAGCGCGCTGCGGTGGCGGCACAGCACGCTGCCGATGGCGATCGAGCGGGCAGCCCAGCTCGGCCTGAAAGGCGCGGCATTTCCCTGGCGGACGATCGCCGGCCAGGAATGCTCGGCCTACTGGCCGGCCGGAACCGCCGCCTTCCACATCAACGCGGACATCGCCGATGCGGTGGTCCGCTATGTGGACGCCACCGATGATCAGGCATTCGGCCGCGGCGCTGGCATGGACCTGCTGACGCAGACCGCACGGCTGTGGCGCTCGCTTGGCCATCACGACGCCAGGGGACGGTTCCACATCGACGGGGTAACCGGACCTGACGAGTACAGCGCGCTCGCCGACAACAACGTCTACACGAACCTGATGGCCCGGCGGAACATGGTGGCGGCGGCCGACGCGGCGGAGCGGTACCCGGACCGGGCGCACGAGCTCGGCATCGACGAGGAGGAGTCGGCGGGCTGGCGGGACGCGGCGGCGGCGATGTTCATCGCGTATGACGAGACGCTGGGCGTGCACTCGCAGGCCGAAGGGTTCACCCGGCACCAGGCATGGGACTTCGCCGGCACGAAGGCAGAGCAGTATCCGCTGCTGCTGCATTTCCCGTATTTCGACCTGTACCGCAAGCAAGTGGTCAAGCAGGCCGATCTGGTGCTGGCCATGCACCTGTGCGGAGATGCGTTCACCGCGGAGCAGAAGGCGCGGAATTTCGACTACTACGAGCCGCTCACGGTGCGGGATTCCTCGTTGTCCGCCTGCACCCAGGCGGTCATGGCCGCCGAAGTCGGGCATCTGGGCCTGGCCTTCGACTACCTCGGCGAAGCGGCCTTGATGGATCTGCGGGACCTGGAGAACAACACGCGCGACGGCCTGCACATCGCCTCGCTGGCCGGCAGCTGGGCCGCGCTGGTAAGCGGGTTCGGCGGGCTCCGGTACCGGGACGCCGCGATCAGCTTCGCGCCGCGGCTCCCCGAGGGGCTCACCAGGCTCTCGTTCACCCTGCTCATTCACGGGCGGCGGCTGCGGGTCGAGGTCACTCACGCCGAAGCCAGCTACCTGGTCACCGACGGCGAGCAGCTGCGGATCCTGCACCACGGTGACGAAGTCAGGCTCACGGCCGGCCAGCGGCAGGTCCGCCCGGTCCCGGCGGCGGCGGAGCGGCCGCGGCCCAGCCAGCCGCCGGGCCGCGCGCCGGCCAGCCGCCGGGGCAGCAAGAAGCCGGACGAGAACCGGCGGTGACTATCCGAATGACGCGCGCCAGATTACCGTCGGATCATGCTGAAACGCGAGATCCGCCTGCCGCCGGAGGATCTCTACCCGCCGGATGAGTGGCGCATCATCGAGGCCAGCTACTCGGATGAGTTCGCCGATCGCGCGGAGACCGTTTTCGCGCTCGGCAACGGCTTCGTCGGCGTCCGCGGCACCCCGGAGGAGGGCCGCCCGGCGCTGGCCCCCGGAACGTTCGTCAACGGCTTCCACGAGACGTGGCCGATAGTGCATCCGGAAGCGGCACCCGGGCTCGCGCGCAACGGGCAGACGATCGTGAACGTGCCGGACGCGACAATGCTCAAGCTCTACGTGGACGACGAGCCGTTTTACCTGCCGACCGCGCGCATCGCAGAATACCGGCGGGTACTCGACATGCGGGCCGGGACGCTGACCCGCGAGCTGGTCTGGGCCACCGACTCGGGCAAGCACGTCCGGATCCGCTCGTGCCGGGTGGTCTCGCTCGAGTACCGGCACCTGATCGCGATGACGTTCGAGGTGACGCTGCTCGACCACCCGGCGGCCGTCGCGGTCTCCTCCGTGCTGGTCAACCGCCAGGACGCCCGCTCAGCGGAGGACCTGGCGGAGTACCAGCCGGGCGACCCCCGGATCGCGACCGTGCTGCCCCGCCGGGTACTCAACGTCCGGGCCGCCGAGCAGGCCGGCCGCGCATCCTGCTCGGTTACCAGACGACCAGGAGCCGGATGACGCTCGGCGTCGGCGTCGACCACGTCATCGACGCCTCCTGCCCGCATCACGCGGGGGGGTCGCTCGACGACGACGCGGGTGAGGTCACGGTCACCGCGGACGCGCTGGCCGGCGTGCCGATCCAGGTCACCAAGTACGCGACCTACCAGTCCTCGCGGAGCGTCCCGGCGCCCGAGCTCGTCGACCGGTGCCGCCGGACGCTGGACCGCGCGATCCGGGACGGATTCGACAGCGTCGTCACCAGGCAGCGAGCGAACCTCGACCGGTTCTGGGACCGCGCCGACGTCCGGGTAAAGACCCGGCTCAGCCCGGTGCGGCACCAGCAGGCGATCCGGTGGAACCTCTACCAGGTCGCGCAGGCGTCCTGGCGGGCCGAAGGGGCCGGCATTCCGGCGAAGGGGCTGACCGGGCAGGCCTATGAGGGGCACTACTTCTGGGACACCGAGATCTACGTGCTGCCGTTCCTGTCCTACACCCAGCCGAGGATCGCCGGCAACGTGCTGCGCTTCCGGCACAGCATGCTCGACCGCGCCCGGGAGCGGGCCAGGGAGCTGAGCCAGCAGGGCGCGCTGTTCCCGTGGCGGACGATCAACGGCGAGGAGGCCTCGTCCAATTTCCAGCAGGGCACCGCGCAGTACCACATCAACGCCGACATCGCCTACGCGATCAGGCAGTACGCCAGCGTGCTCGGCGACGCGCGGCTGCTCGGCGGGCTGGGCGCCGAGGTGCTGGTCGAGACCGCCCGGCTGTGGCAGGACCTCGGCTTCTACGGCACCGACCGGCAGTTCCACATTCACGCCGTGACCGGCCCGGACGAGTACACCACGGTGGTCAACGACAACTGCTACACGAACCTGATGGCGCGGCTTAACCTCAGCTTCGCCGCCGCCACGCTGCGGCGGATGCGCGCCGAGCAGCGGGAGGATTACGCCGCGCTGATCCGCAAGGTAGGGCTGCAGCCCGGCGAGGTCGGGTCGTGGGAGCGCGCGGCGGCCGCCATGCACGTGCCGTTCGACCCCGAGCGCGGCATCCACCCGCAGTCGGACGCGTTCCTCGACCGGGAGATCTGGGACCTGGACAGCACGCCGCGGGAGAAGTTCCCGCTGCTGCTGCACTACCACCCGCTGGTGATCTACCGGCACCAGGTGCTCAAGCAGGCCGACATCGTGCTGGCGATGTTCCTGCTCGGCAACGAGTTCTCGGAGCAGCAGAAGCGCCGCAACTTCAATTACTACGACCCGCTCACCACCGGCGACTCGTCCTTGTCGGCGTGCGTGCAGAGCATCATCGCGGCCGAGATAGGCAACGAGCGCCAGGCCCTGGAGTACTTCGAGTACGCGCTGCTGATGGACCTGGCCGACGTCGCGGGCAACGCCTCGGACGGGGTTCACATCGCGTCCGCGGCCGGCGTCTGGTCGGCGCTCGTCTTCGGGTTCGGCGGCATCCGCGACTTCGACGGCCGGCTGTCCTTCGCGCCAGTCCTGCCGCGCTCCTGGAACTCGCTGGAGTTCCCGCTGCGATTCCGCGACCGGCAGATCCGGGTGCGGATCAACCACGACGAGGAGCGCTACCTCCTCGACAAGGGCGCTCCGCTGGAGATCACCATCCGGGGCGAGTCGTACCTGCTCAGCGACGACGCCCCGGTCGCGATCAAGCGCTCGCTGCCGGGCGGCGAGCGGGCCCGCAGCACCGGCCGGCCAGCCTGACCGCGGCGCGCGGCCTTCCCGGTATCCCCCGGCCCCGGGCGCAGGGCGTAGCGTCCGGTAGGAGGACACGGCGTCACCTGAGTGCGCACCGGCATGTGACTTTAGCCTCTGGGCATGTCTCATCAACGGCCAGCACCCTGGGGAGGTGCCTGGGACCAAGGAGTAAGCGCATGGAGCGACCGGATGTCACGCCGCTGCCCGATCTGCTGCACGGACGTTCCCGCGCCGGGCCCGTCCGGGATCAGCGGCCGGTCTACCTCGACCTGCTGCCGCCCTGCAACGCCGGCTGCCCGGCCGGCGAGAACATCCAGGCGTGGCTGGCGCACATGGAGGTCGGCCACCATGAGCTGGCGTGGCGGCAGCTTGTCGCCGACAACCCGATGCCCGCCATCCACGGGCGGGTCTGCTATCACCCGTGCGAGAGCGTCTGCAACCGCGCCAATCTCGACAGCGCGGTCTCCATTCACTCGGTCGAGCGGTTCCTCGGCGACCTCGCGCTCGAGCGGCAGTGGTCCTTCGACCGCCCGGCCGCCCGCAGCGGCAAGCGGGTGCTCGTCATCGGCTCCGGCCCGAGCGGGCTGTCCGCCGCCTACCACCTGGCCAGGCGCGGCCACGAGGTCGAGATACGCGACGCGGGCGATCAGCCCGGCGGGATGATGCGCTACGGCATCCCGTCCTACCGGATGCCGCGTGACGTGCTGGACGGCGAGATCGACAGGATCGCCGCGATGGGCGTGCGGATCAGCTGCGGTCACCGGGTGGAAGACCTGGATGCCGAGCGGCGCGACGGCGGCTTCGACGCCGCCTTCGTCGCGGTCGGCGCGCACCTTTCCAAGCGCGTCGACATCCCGGCCAAGGACGCGGGCCGGATCGTGGACGCGGTGGCGTTCCTGCGCAGCGTCGCATCCGGTGACCGCCCGGTGATCGGGCGGCGGGTCGCGGTCTACGGCGGCGGCAACACCGCGATGGACGCGGCCCGGGTAGCCCGCCGGCTGGGCGCCAACGACGCGCTGATCGTCTACCGGCGCACCCGCGAGCAGATGCCGGCCCACGAGATGGAGGCCGAGGAGGCCGAACGCGAGGGCGTGCAGATCAACTGGCTGCGCACGATCACCGCCTTCGACGGCCCGGAACTGACGATCGAGGCGATGGAACTGGACGAGACCGGGTTCCCGCAGCCGACCGGGCGGTTCGAGACGCTCGCCGCGGATACCGTGATCCTGGCGCTCGGCCAGGAATCAGACACGGCGTTCCTGCGCCAGGTACCGGGCGTGGAGTTCGCCAGGGACGGCACCGTGCAGGTCTCCGCCGCCATGATGACCGGCTGCCCTGGCGTCTTCGCTGGCGGGGACATGGTGCCCGCCGAGCGGACCGTGACGGTCGGCACCGGGCACGGCAAGAAGGCGGCGAAGAACATTGACGCCTGGCTGCGGAACACCGCGCCGGAGAGCCTGCCCAAGCACGAGCTTGTCTCGTTCGACCAGCTGAATCTCTGGTATTTCGGCGACGCCGCGCAGCGGCAGCAGCCGGAGGCCGCGCCGGAGCAGCGGACCGCCGATTTCGGCGAGGTGCTCGGCGGCCTGTCCGAGCAGGAGGCGACGTACGAGGCGCGCCGCTGCCTGTCCTGCGGCAACTGCTGCGAGTGCGACGGCTGCCTGGGCGCATGCCCGGAGGACGCGGTGATCAAGCTCGGCGTGGGGCACCGGTACCGGTTCGACTATGACAAGTGCACCGGCTGCAGCGCGTGCTACGAGCAGTGCCCAGTGCACTCGATCGAGATGGTTCCGGAGGAACGATGACACGCGCCACAGTCGACGGCAACGAGGCAGCGGTTTCCGTTGCCTACCGGCTCAACGAGGTCTGCTGCATCTTCCCGATCACGCCGTCGTCGCCGATGGCCGAGCTCGCGGACGAGTGGTCGAGCAAGGGAAAGCCCAACCTGTGGGGCGGCGTACCTTCCGTGGTGGAAATGCAGAGCGAGGGCGGCGCGGCTGGCGCGCTGCACGGCGCGCTGCAGAGCGGGGCGCTGGCCACCACGTTCACCGCGTCGCAGGGCCTGCTGCTGATGATCCCGAACATGTACAAGATCGCCGGCGAGCTGACGCCCGCGGTGATCCACGTCGCGGCCCGGTCGCTGGCGGCGCAGGGACTGTCCATCTTCGGTGACCACTCGGACGTGATGGCGGTGCGGCAGACCGGTTTCGCGCTGCTCGCCTCCGCGTCGGTGCAGGAGGCACACGATCTCGCGCTGGTGGCGCAGGCCGCCTCGCTGGTGACGCGGGTGCCGTTCGTGCACTTCTTCGACGGGTTCCGTACCTCGCACGAGCTGAACACGCTCGAGCAGCTATCCGATGACGACCTGCGGGCGGTCGTGCCGGAGGAGCTGATCCGCGCGCACCGCGGCCGGGCGCTGTCACCGGAAAACCCGTTCATCCGGGGCACCGCGCAGAACCCGGACGTCTACTTCCAGGCGCGGGAGACGGCCAACCCGTTCTACGCCGCCGTGCCGGATGCGGTCGAGGACGCGATGGCCAGCCTGGCCAGCCGCACCGGCCGGATCTACCACAACGTGGAGTACACCGGGCACCCGGACGCCGAACGGGTGATCGTGGTGATGGGCTCGGCCGCGCAGACCGTTCAGGAAACCGTGGCCCACCTGCTCGCCCGCGACGAGAAGGTCGGCATGCTGCAGATCCGGCTGTACCGGCCGTTCCCGGACCGGGCGCTGCTGGACGCACTGCCCGCGAGCACGGCGCGGGTCGCCGTGCTGGACCGGACCAAGGAACCAGGATCGGGCGGCGAGCCGCTTTTCCTTGACGTCGTCGCGGCGCTGGCCGAGGCGCATACCGACGGTGACCGCGCGATGCCGCTGGTCACCGGCGGCCGCTACGGCCTGTCGTCGAAAGAGGTCACCCCGGGCATGGTCGCCGGGATATTCGCCGAGCTGGCCCGCGAGCGGCCGCGGCGCCGGTTCACCATCGGCATCACCGACGACGTGTCCGGCCTGAGCCTGCCGTATGACCCGGCCCTGGACATCGAGCCGCCCGGCACCATCCGCGCGGTCTTCTTCGGCCTCGGCTCGGACGGAACGGTCGGCGCGAACAAGAACACGATCAAGATCCTCGGCGCCGAGGAGAACCTGTACGCACAGGGCTATTTCGTCTACGACTCGAAGAAGTCGGGCTCGCAGACCGTGTCGCACCTGCGCTTCGGGCCGCAGCCGATCCGCGCGCCGTACCTGGTGTCGCAGGCAAGCTTCGTCGGCTGCCATCACTTCGGGCTGCTTGACCGGGTCGACGTGCTCGGCCGGGCGGCACCCGGTGCGACGCTGCTGCTTGACTGCGCGCTGCCGCCGGATGAGATCTGGGATGCGCTGCCCCGCCCGGTCCAGGAAAAGATCATCGCCAAGCGGGTCAAGGTCTACGCCATCGACGCCGCCCGGATAGCCCGCGACGTCGGCCTGGCCGGGCGGACCAACACCATCCTGCAGACCTGCTTCTTCGCCATCTCCGGCGTGCTGCCGCCGGACGAGGCGATCGCGAAGATCAAGTCGGCGATCGTCAAGACCTACACCCGGCGCGGCCAGGAGGTGGTCGATAAGAACCAGGCCGCCGTCGACCGCGCGGTGGAAGGCCTGCACCAGATCGAGGTGCCCGGGCAGACGACATCCAGCAGGGAACTGCCCGCGATGGTGCCGGCCGGCGCGCCGGAGTTCGTCCGCACCGTCACCGCGGAGATGATGGCCGGCCGCGGTGACGACCTGCCGGTCAGCGCGCTGCCGGTGGACGGTACCTACCCGAGCGGCACCGCGGCTTACGAGAAGCGCAACATCTCCGAGCTGGTCGCCAACTGGGATCCGGACACGTGCATCCAGTGCGGCAACTGCAGCTTCGTCTGCCCGCACAGCGTGATCAGGTCCACCTACTACGACGAGTCGCTGCTGGCCGGAGCGCCTGCGGAGTTCCAGTCGGCCCCGCTGGACACCCGCGGCCTTCCGGACACCCGCTTCACGCTGCAGGTCTACGTGGAGGACTGCACCGGGATGCGAGCTGTGCGTCCAGGTCTGCCCGGTCACGGCGCCGGGGAACCCGGAACGCAAGGCGATCAACCTCGCGCCCCGGGAGCCGCTGGTGGCCGCCGAGCGGGAGAACATCGAGTTCTTCGAGACGCTGCCGGTGGCCGACCGGGCCCGGGTGGACTTCGGCACGGTGCGCGGCACGCAGTTCCTGAAGCCGCTGTTCGAGTTCTCCGGCGCCTGCTCTGGCTGCGGCGAGACGCCGTACGTCAAGCTGCTTTCGCAGCTGTTCGGCGACCGGCTGATGGTCGCCAACGCGACCGGCTGCTCCTCGATCTACGGCGGGAACCTGCCCACCACGCCGTGGACGACCGACGCCGACGGGCGCGGCCCGGCCTGGTCGAACTCGCTGTTCGAGGACAACGCCGAGTTCGGCCTCGGCTTCCGGCTGACCGCCGACCGGCACGCGGAGCTTGCCCGCAAGCGGCTGACGGAGCTCAGGGACGAGATCGGCGCGGAGCTGGCCGACAGCATCCTCGCCGCCCCGCAGCTGCGCGAGTCCGAGCTGCGCGCGCAGCACGACCGGGTCACCGAGCTGAAACGGCGGCTTGCCGACCTCGGCCGCCGGGACGGGCCCGCCGCCGACCTGCGCAGCGTGGTTGACCACCTGATCCGGCGCAGCGTCTGGATCGTCGGCGGGGACGGCTGGGCCTATGACATCGGATCCGGCGGGCTTGACCACGTGCTGGCCACCGGGCGCAACGTGAACGTGCTCGTGCTCGACACCGAGGTCTACTCCAACACCGGCGGGCAGTCATCCAAGGCGACTCCGCTCGGCGCCGTCGCCAAGTTCGCCACGGCCGGCAAGACGACGCCGAAGAAGGACATCGCGCTGCAGGCGATCGCCTACGGGTACGTGTACGTGGCCAGGGTCGCGATGGGCGCCGACCCGCAGCAGACCCTGCGCGCCTTCCGCGAGGCCGAGGCTTACGACGGGCCGTCGCTGATCATCGCCTACAGCCACTGCATCGCGCAGGGCATCGACATGCACGACGGGCTCGGCCAGCAGTACCGCGCCGTGGCCAGCGGGTACTGGCCGCTGGTCCGCTACGATCCGCTGCTGCGGACCGAGGGCGGCAACCCGTTCATGCTCGACTCGCCGCGGCCGCGCATCGAGCTGACCGATTACACCCAGCGGGAACTGCGGTACCGCAGTCTCACCAGCACCGACCCGGCCGAGGCCGAGCGGCTGGCGGCCCTGGCCCAGGAGGCTGTCGACCAGCGCTGGGACACCTACGAGGAGATGGCTACCCGCGGCGCGAACCGGTTCCCCGCGGACGCGCGGAAGGAACGCTGATGGACCTGTCAACCGGCTATCTGGGCCTGACCCTGCGCAACCCGCTGGTCGCCTCGGCTTCGCCGCTCTCCTACACGGTCGACGGCGTCCGGCGGCTGGCCGGCGCTGGTGTCGGCGCGGTCGTGCTCTACTCCCTGTTCGAGGAGCAGGTACGCGAGGAGGCGGAGCGGAACGCCCGGCTCGCCGAGGCCGGCACCGAGAGCTTCGCCGAGGCGCTGTCCTACTTCCCGGAGGAAGTGGCCGAGGCCAGCGCGGCCGAGGACGAAGGCCCGCGCCGCTACCTGAGCCTGCTTGAGCGGGCCGCGGCCGCCGTGGAGGTCCCGGTCATCGGCAGCATCAACGGCAGCACGACCGGCGGCTGGACCGGCTACGCGCGGGCGATGCAGGACGCCGGCGCGGCGGCGATCGAGCTGAACATCTACTACGTGCCTGGCGACCCGCGGATTTCCGGCCGGGACGTCGAGCAGCGGCACGTCGACATCCTGCAGGCGGTCAAGGCCGCGGTGACCGTGCCGGTCGCGGTCAAGCTGAGCCCGCACTTCAGCTCGACCGGCGAGATCGCGCTGCGGCTGGACGAGGCCGGCGCGGACGGGCTTGTGCTGTTCAACCGGTTCCTGCAGCCCGACATAGACCCGGAGACCATCGCCGTGATCTCCGCGGTGGATCTCTCCAGCCCGGCCGAGGCCCGGCTGCCGCGTACCTGGATCTCGATCCTGCGCGGGCGGGTGCGGGCATCGCTGGCCGCGACGACCGGCGTCGACGGGCCAACTGACGTGATCAAGTACCTGCTGGCGGGCGCGGACGTCGTGATGACCGCGTCCGCGCTGCTCCGCCGTGGCCCGGAGCACGCGGCCGTGCTGCTTGACGGGCTGTCCGAATGGATGGTGCGCAAGGGGTATGCCTCGGTCGCCGACCTGCGCGGGATGCTCGCCGTGCCCGCCGGCACCGACCTGGCGGCCTTCCAGCGGGCCGGCTACGTCCGCACGATGCGGGCCGCCAACAGAGGCCGCGGCCCCTGGTAATCGGCGCGGCCTACCGCCTGCAGCCGCCCTTCCGTAGAAGTTCGGCCCGGCCAGGCCGGGACCGGTGATCCGCGGCCGGTGCTGCCCGCCGCCGCGCGGGTAGGCGGTGTCGAACCACTGGCTGAAGAACTCCCCGAGCCTGGCGCCGCAGGCCGCGCTCGGGTTCGGCAGCCACCGCCGGAAGCCCGCCTCAAGCTGCGCCTCGGTGATGTGCCCGCCGCCGTACTGCCGCTGGATCTGCCGCAGGGCACGGTCGAAGTTCGCGGTGACCGAGGATCTGCCGCAGCGCGACGTAGGCTGATGCCCGGCCGGGCGTAGGTGGAGTTCCTCGTCGAACAGGGTGTACGGCGTCGGGTTCGACGGCGCTCCGGTCCAGAACCTGCCCTTGAGCTGGTAGATCGCGTTGAACTGCGGCGACCAGGCTGCGCTGGAAGGCGCGGCGGCCGGCCGGGATGCCGAGCCCGCCGGCCGCCTGCGCCGCGGTCCGCGCCTGGAACAGGAACTCGCCGAAGGTGGCCAGGCCCTCTTTGAAGAAGGTCAGGTTGTAGTTCGCCTCGGTGACGTGGTCGCCCCACCACTGGTGCATGTTCTCGTGCCACAGGGTGTCCGTGTCGATCTGCCCCCCGGCGAAGGTGATCATCGTCTGCATCTCCTCCTCGAACGAGGCCGACGGCCGGCCGACCACCACCCCGTCCGAGGTGAACGGGTACGGCCCGTTGAACAGGCTCTCGAACCTGGTGATGGCCGGCTGCATGTTCATGATCCGGCGGTTCTTCCGCTGCCGCGCCTTGCTCAGCGAGCTTGCCTGCGCCTGGTAGAACGGGATGCCGCCGATCGACCCGCCTGGTCAGGTTGAAGTCCCCGACGCTGTCCTCGACCAGGTAGCTGGCCACCGGCGCGGCCGAGTGCCAGTGCCAGGTCACCGAGCCGCCGGGGAACTCGGCGTCCGGCGCATGCGGCGTCTTTCCTTCCAGGATGCCGTTGGCCAGTACCGTCTTGCCCACCGCGACGGTGTCGTTCGAAGTCATACGTCGGCTTGGCGCTCGGGTGATCGTTGAGCGGCATCCAGTCCTCGGTGCCGACCGGCTCGGTGGTGACGAACCCGCCGTCCCCGCGTGGCTTGTCGGACCGGAACCAGCCCTCGGTCGTGCCGTCCCCGTCGGTGTGCACGCCCGGCCGGCCGGTGTAGAAGACCGTCACGGTGAAGGCTGCCCCGTCCCTGACCGGCGCCGCAGGCGTGATCACCAGCTTGTTGGCCGGGCACTGCTGCCCGTTCTGCGAGTTCCGCTTCGCGAAGCTGGTGGACTTCAGCTCCGGCGAGCAGGCGGGCGGCAGCGGGTTGTGATCCGGGCCGCCGACGTGGCTCAGCTGGGAAGCCTCGTGCGCCGCCGGGTTGGGGTCGTTCGGCCCGTTCGGGTCATCCGGGTAGGCGGGCCGGGCGAAGCTGAACGCGGCCGGCTTGCCGTTGACCAGCACCGAGCTGACCTTCATGTCCGGGCCGATGGACACGTTCGCCGTCGACCTGCGCTCGAAGTCGAGGCTGAAGCTGGTCAGGCACTGGGTCGCGCGGTCGGTGAGCACCACGTGGTTGCCCGGCAGGAACCGGTTGGCCGTCGCGTCGTAGACCAGGTCGCACGTCGGTGTGCACGCTGACGTAGCCGCCGTTGCCGGTGTCCGGGTAGACGTGATCCCTGGCCCGGGACAGGGTGCGGGCACCGGCCGAGCAGTGCGCGCCAGCCCGGGCCGGCCGCGGCCGGCGCCGGCGCGCTGGCCCGGCGGTGCCGGCCAGCGCGGCGGTGCGAGGCCGAGGCTGGGCAGCAGCAACGCCAGCGTGACGGCGACGGCGGTGCCCGGACGGTGACTGGTCATCATTGACGCTCCTGTCGGGGTGGCGAGTCCTGAGTCCGGTGCAGCCGCGGTCCCGGGCCGGCGGGCACAGTTCTGCGTGCGTCGCATTGGCTCCGATTCTTTCCCCGCCCCGGCCTTCCGGGCAAGGAAACCGGATCGCCGGCTGCCGGACGGCGCCGTGGCGGGACCGGCTTTCTGGCGCTGCCGCTGGTAGCCTTCCGTCCTCTGTGTGCACCCCCACTCCAGCGGCCCAGGATGACCAGGCTCGCCCCGTCGGCCCCGTTAAACCTGATCTTCTTTTGCCCCTCGAGACTGGCAGCGGGCCGCATACGCGGAGTATTTCCGGCATCCGCGGCGGGACTTCCTGCTGGTCGCGACGCCGGGCGCGGGCAAGACCGGCTACGCCCTGACGATCGCCGCCGAGCTGCTCGCCCGCCGCGAGATCGCCGCGATCACCGTGGTCACGCCGACCGAGCACCTCAAGCACCAGTGGGCGCAGGCGGCGCACGGCCTCGGCATCGCGCTGGATCCCGGCCTACCGCAACGCGCAGGGCCGCGCGTCGGCCGACTACACCGGGGTCGCGGTGACCTACGCCCAGGTGGCCGCGCACCCGGCGCTGCACAGGCAGCGCACGCTGAACCGGCGCACGCTGGTGATCTTCGATGAGATCCACCACGCGGGCGACGCGCTGTCCTGGGGTGACGCGATCAGGGCGGCATTCGAGCCGGCCAGGCGGCGGATGGGGCTGACCGGCACCCCGTTCCGCAGCGACGCCAACCCGATCCCGTTCGTGACCTACGCGCCGGACGCCGACGGGGCCAGGCGCAGCTCGGCCGACTATGTCTACGGCTACGGCCCGGCGCTGGACGACAGCGTCGTCCGGCCGGTGATCTTCCTCGCCTACTCCGGCGAGATGCGGTGGCTGACCAGGGCCGGCGACGAGATCAGCGGCACCCTGGGCGCCCCGATGATCACCGAGCAGCTCGCGCAGGCCTGGCGGACCGCGCTGGACCCGGACGGCGAGTGGGTCGCCCGGGTGCTCGAGGCCGCCGACCGGCGGCTCACCGAGGTGCGCCGGGGCATGCCGGACGCGGCCGGCATGGTGATCGCCAGCGACCACGCGGACGCCCGCGCGTATGCCGGGCTGCTCCGCCGGATCACCGGCACCCGCCCGGTAGTGGTGCTCTCCGACGACCCGGCGGCCAGCAGGAAGATCGGCGCGTTCGCCGGGTCCGCCGACCGGTGGATCGTGGCCGTCCGGATGGTCTCCGAGGGGGTGGACATCCCGCGGCTGGCCGTCGGCGTGTACGCGACGAGCGTCGGCACCGCGCTGTTCTTCGCCCAGGCGGTCGGCCGGTTCGTCCGGGCCAGGCGGCGCGGCGAGACCGCCTCGGTGTTCCTGCCGTCGATCCCGGCGCTGCTTGAGTACGCCGCGGAACTCGAGGCCGAGCGCGACCACGTGCTGCGCCGCCGCGACGATGACGCCGGCGAGCAGGACGCGCTGGACGAGGCGCAGCGGCGGCGGGATCACCCGGACGAGCCCGGCGGCGGCCCGTTCAAGCCGCTGGCGGCGTCCGCGCATTTCGACCGGGTGCTTTACGACGGGGGCGAGTTCGGCACCTCGGCCGAGGAGGAGGACTACCTGGGGCTGCCCGGGCTGCTCGATCCTGAGCAGGTCGGGCTGCTGCTGCGCAAACGGCAGGCCGACCAGGTCAGGGCAACTGCGCATTTCGCTCAAACGAGGCCGGCCCGGTGCATCCGGGCTGGCGGCCACGGCTGCCGCCGCCGCCGGGCAACGCCGCCTGCCCCGGGGCCGGTGCCCGCGCCGCCTCCGGCGGCACGGGAGACGCTCGCCGCGCTGCGCAAGGAACTGAACCTGCTGATCGCGGCCTGGCATCACCGGACCGGCCAGCCGCACGGGGTGACGCATGCGGACCTGCGCCGCGCCTGCGGCGGCCCGCCGCTGCCGCAGGCCACCGCGGAGCAGATCCGGGCGCGCATCGCGATGATGCGCCGCTGGGCGTCGGCCTGCCGCTGACCCACTCCGGGGCCGCTGACCCCGCGCTGGTTGGTAGCGTTCTGGGTGAGGCCGACGCATGCCCATACAAGATCAACTTAAGGCTGGCACGAATACATGCTCGACAAGCGTTTCATCCGGGATAACCCGGATGTGGTGAAAGACGCGGTCCGGGTCAAAGGCATCGACCTTGACGTCGATGAGCTATTGCATCTCGACCAGCTTGCCCGCAAGCTGCAGTTCGAAGTCGATGAAGCCCAGGCCGGCCGGAAGGCATTCGCCCGGCAGTTCGCCAAGGCGGATGAAGAACGCCGCACGCAGCTGCGCGCCGAGCATTCCGATTCGGACCGCCAGCTACGCGAATTGCGGGAAAGGCTTGCCGAGGCCAGCGGGCGGCTGCAGGAGCTGCTGCTGCTGACCCCCACCATCCCCTGGGACGGCGCCCCGGCCGGCGCCGACGAGTCGGCGAATGTCACGATCAGGACCTGGGGACAGCGGCCGGAATTCGATTTCGGCCCGCTCGATCACGTGGACATTCTCGAGCAGCGCGGCTGGGCCGAGTTCGCCCGGGCCAGGAAGGCATCCGGTGAGCGCGCCTACGCGCTCACCGGTGACATGGTGCTGCTTGACCGCGCCGTCCATTCCTATGCGCTGGACCTGCTGCGAAGCAGGGACTTCACCCTGATCTCGGTACCGTCCCTGGTGAAGGAAGCGCCGCTGATCGGCAGCGGCATGTTCCCCAAGGGGCGCGAGGAGACGTACGCGCTGCCGGCCGACAACTTGTTCCTGGCCGGAACGGCGGAGGTCGCGCTGGTCGGCCTGCATTCCGGCGAGATACTCGACGCCAAGCGGCTGCCGATCCGCTACGCGGGCATCTCGCCGTGCTTCCGGCGGGAGATCGGCAGCGCCGGCCGGGATGTGCGCGGCCTGCTGCGGGTGCACCAGTTCGAGAAGGTCGAGCAGTTCGTCATCTGCCTGGCCGACCCGGCCGTGTCGGCCCGCTGGCACGCCGAGCTGCTGTCCACCGCCGAGCGGATACTGCAGGACCTGGGGCTGCACTACGAGGTGGTGGAGTGCGCCACCGGGGACATGGGCCCGGGAAAGTTCCGGATGAACGACATCAACACCTGGTTCCCCTCGCTTGACCGGTTCCGCGAGACGCACAGTTGCTCCACGCTGCACGACTGGCAGGCCAGGCGCGCCAACCTCAGGTACCGCGACACCGACGGCACCGTGCGGTTCGCGCACACGCTGAACAACACAGCGGTGGCCACCCCGCGGCTGCTCGCGGCGATCATCGAGAACTTCCAGACGGCGGATCTCGGCATCCGCGTCCCTGCGGTGCTGCGGCCGTATCTGGGCAACCGCGAAGTTCTCTGAGCCGGGCCGGCGGTAATGGCCGCCGCGGCGACCCGGCCGCTTAAATCGCAGCGATGGCGCAGCATCCCGGCCAGCCTGCGCTTTAGCCCCCGGCGGGCGTCTTGACCCCCTATCGGGGGTCAAGACAAACGGTGCCTAGGCGAATACGGTTGCCCTCGTATCGAAATGGCTTCGGGGGTGGGCATCTCCGGGTGGGCCCGCATTGGAGGGGGATCTCTGGCTAGGGATGCGGGGGGAGATGCCCATCCTCGACGGCTCGGTGGTACAGCTCAAGCTTGGTCGGGGCCGCCCGCCCGGCCCGGGCGTACTTCTCCCTGACCCGCCCGACGTACTGCTTGGCCGTCTCCTCGCTGAGGGCCATCCGCCGGGCAACCGACTTCATCGGCATGCCGGTGGCATAAAGCTGCAGGGCACGGGTTTCCTGCGGGCTGAGCCCGGGCCGGTCGGTGGCATCGTCGGTGGCGAAGATGTAGGCGAGCCGCGGCGAGATCCAGTCCTGCCCGGCGGCGACCGCCGCGATCGCCGCCCGCACCTGCGCGGTTTGCTCGTCCTTCAGCACGTAGCCGAGCGCCCCGGCACGCATGGCGGCCCGCACCGCCGGCGGCTTGTCGGATGCGGCCAGCACCAGGACCGCGGGGCCTGCGGCGAGGATCGCGGCCACATTGCGCTCGATCGTCGTGCCGTCGGCGAGGTCGACGTCAAGCAGGACGACGTGCGCGCGGCGGCCTGGCCCGGCCAGCAGCGCGTCCACGGCCGCCGCGGTGCCGACGACCCTGATCCCGCCATCGGGGGCCGTGACCCAGCTGGCGATGCCGTCGAGGACGATGGGGTGGTTGTCGACGGCCGCGACGTCGATGACCGCGGGCGCCGCGCTCGCCGCGGTGTCCGCGGCGGCTCCGCCGCCTGCCGTCCCGGCGCCTGCTGCCCTGGCGCCCTGGGCTTTGCCGCCTTCGGCGCCGCCGTTCCCGGCGCTGGCGCTCTCGTCCGCGACGCCGGTCACGGCATCGCTGCCGTTCGCGACACCCATCATCCGGGGACCGCCTTGCGCCAGCGGACTTCCAGGCAGCCCGAGCCCGCGTCGTCGATGTCGAGCACGGCCGCCCAGCGAGCCGTGGCGGGCAGGCCGGCCCGCATCGCGGTCACGTCCGGTGCCGCCCCCGGTGCCCGGTCGAAGGTCACGTAGAGCTCCACGTCATCGCCGGAGGCGAGGACGGTGAGCAGCACCGGATGCGGCGGGATCGCGGTCAGCACGGCGTCGACCGCGGCCAGCGTCGCGCCGGCCACTTCCGGCGCTGGCCGTCCCGGATCCCCGACGACCTGGACCTCGGCCGGCATCCCCCGTGCCCTGGCGGCCCGCAGCGCGGGCTCGAGCTCGGCCAGCAGCCCGCCGGCGTCCTGCGGCCGGTCGGCGAGCGCGCGCCGCAGCGTCGCCGCGTGCCGTGCGCATTGCTCCCGCACCGCGCCGTCGGCCGGATCCAGGTCCCCGTCGGCAACGCCGCGCAGCAGCGGGAGAGCCTCCACCTCGAGCAGCGCGAGCCGCTCGCGCCGGTCCGCGTGTACCGCCGCCTTCGCCGCCTGTTCCGCCGCTAACCTGCTGGTCAGCGCGGCACGGCGGGCCGCCATCCCGGCATTGGTGCGCCAGGTCGGCTGCAGCGCGGCGAAGACAACCAGGATCACGACGAGTGTGTAGGCGGTGGCGGCGAGGCGGGCCATGCTCAGCGCGTTCACGCCAAGCAGGTGGATGGCCATGACGGTATGCACGGCGAAGACGAGCAGCGCGCCAAGGACCCACTCCCAGGCCCGGCGGCTCAGCGCGACCAGTGCGAGCAGCCAGCCTGATCCGACGACCGACCAGTCCACCGACCCGGGCGCGACCCGCTCCCAGCCGACCAGCGCGACCGCCGCGACCGCCGTGCCTACGGCGACGGCCGCATCTGCCCCGGTGAAGCGGCCGGCCCGGGCCCGCGGCACCAGCCAGGCCGCCGCCGCGAGCAGTCCCAGCCAGACCGCGACTGTCACCGCCGGCTGGCGGTAGTCGTGCATATAGGCCAGCACCTCGACCAGCACGGTGAGCTGCCAGACGGCCACCATCAGCCCGACCATGCGCGGCAGCTCGGCGTCCCGCGCGGCTAGCAGCGGCAGGCCGCGGCTCGCCATCAGACGCCGGCCAGGTCGGCGGCGCTGCCTGGCCCGGGCTGGCTGGCTGCTGGCGACGGCGCCCAGTACAGGGTCACCTCGGTGCCGGCCCCCGGTGACGACGTGATCAGGGCCCGGCCGCCCCAGTCGGCCATGCGCTCGATGATCGACCGCCGCAGGCCGAGCCTGGCCGGATCGATGTGCTCGGGATCGAAGCCCGCGCCGGCATCACGTACGGTTACCCGGATGCCTCCCGCCGCCGGGCAGACCTCGGCCCAGGCCTCGCCGGTTCCGGCGTGGCTGGCCACGTTCGCGAGCGCCTCGCGGACCGCGTGCGTCATCGCGACCGCAACCGGCACCGGCACCATCGGCACGGATACCGGCGCGGGCACCTCAGCAGGCGCGGACGGCGGGCCGGCGCCGTCCAGGCGGCCGGGCCCGGCCGGGACACCGCCGGCCGTCGCGAGATGCACCGTCAGGCCCCGGTCCCGCATCTCGCTGGCCACTGCCTCGATGGCCGCGACCATGCCGCCGTAAGACCGTCTGGCGGCCTCGGCCGGGATCCGGCTCGCTCGCCTCGCCGGCCTCACCAGCCTCAGCCGGGATGCTGAGCACGTATTCCATCAGCGTCACATCATGACGGCACCGTCCGACTACGCCGGCCGAGCTGCCGCCGCCCCGGGCCAGCGCGGTCAGCGTGTTCAGCACCGTGTCGTGCAGCAGGCGCTCGTGCTCACGGCGCTCGATGTCCCTGGACAGCAGCACGTAATGCTCGCGCGAGTCCTGGTCCGCCCGCGCCAGGGCGGCGTCAGCCGCGGTCGCCCAGCGGTAAAGGGACCAGGCGGCGCACCATGCCACGGCGGCGACGGTGACGAGCAGATAGCCGGCGGTGGCCGGGGAGGTTCCGCCGGACGCCGGTCCCGGCCAGATGGCGGCGCCAGCCCAGTACGCCACCCCGGACGTGACCGCGAGCGGCGCGAGCAACCCCAGGCGCACGAACCAGGCCGGGACGACGAGCTGGCCGGCCATCATGATGAACAGCCAGTTGGCGGTATCGCCGCGCATGGCCGCAGGCACGCTCCACATGAGGCCAAGCGCGAGCGCCACCTGAACGGCGGAGTCCGCGCCGACCACCCGCCAGCCTGGCCAGCTGTGCCGCAGGTAGGCCACGATTGCGGCGGCCCAGGCCACCGCCGCGAGCGGCCCGGCGAGACGCCACGGATCGGCTGCGTAGAACGAGTGCCAGATGGCCACCTGCACGGCGGTATAGCCGATCACAATGCAGCGGATGGTCAGCGCAGTCCGGGCAGCCACCGACCTCGCGGTCGTTGTCGCGGGCCCGGCGGATGCTCTGCCGGGGACAGCCTGCGGCCCGCCACCGCGCTAAGTCCGCGGATGGCCACATGAGCCCGATGATATGACCTAACCGGATGACGGACGGCCTGAGCCAGTTCATTGCCCCGGGGCGGAGCTGCCGATGACTGAGCGCGGCGGCCCGCCGCCCGGATGCTCAGGCAGCTAGCCCGGCGGCCTGGGCGAGCCGCTGGCCCAGGCCCGGGGCCGCTGGTGCCGCGTGACCCGGCGAAGCTCGGCATCGGGATCCTCGGCTTCCTTCAGCCAGGTCATCGCGGCGTAGAAGATGACGGGCAGGAAGCTGACGGCGGCCACCGCCCACAGCACCCAGGTGGCGAGCTGCTGATCCGCCGCCATGCTCAGCCCGTGGCCGGCCACGTGCCGGTACGCCGGATACCAGGCGACGCTGGCGAACCCCAGGAGGTAGGCCAGCACCCAGATGGTCCACATCGCCAGCGTCGCGACAACGGCCCGCTGCCAGCGCGCGATCCTCGGCGCCAGCGGCGGCGAATCGACGATTTCCAGCCAGAGCCCGGTCCCGGCGATGAGCAAGGTCGCCAGCTCGAGCAGCACGAGGGCGGGCTGCCGGGCCAGCGCGTCGACCGCGGCGGGCGATCGCCAGGCAACCGACGCGGCCGCGAAGATGCCGAGGAAGGCCGCGGCCCGGACGAATCCAGGATGCCGCAGGCGGGACGCGGCGAGCCGCCCGGCAAGCTTGCCTGGCCACCGCGCGCCGAGTACCACGAGGGCAGGAACCACCACGGCGAACAGCGCGAACTGCAGCGACTCGGCGAACACGTAGCGCCTGGCCTCGATCCCGGCGGGCGGCAGCAGGCCGGCCGCGGTAATGACCGCAGCGGCCGGCAGCAGCCAGTACCGCGCTGCGCCGCGGGCTCTGCGCGCGCTATCGGCCATGCCCGTTTCTATCACCGCCGGCCTGGCGGCGGCCAAGGATCAGCTACGCCCGCGGCCGCTCGCCGGTTCTGCTGCGCCCGCGGCCGCTCGTTCATCCTCGGTCAGGCAGCGAGGCGGGCAGCCCGAAGCGCGCGAAGTGGCCAGGGCCGAGGAATGAGGTGATCTCGGCGATCTGCTCGCCGCGCAGGGTCAGCACGTTGATCGACCAGCTGAGGTGCGGGCCGGCGTCGTCGGTCCGGAGGTATGAGCCCACCGCGGCCTGGCTGTTCGCGCTGGTCGGAATGTGCCGCCAGGAGCCGCATCCGGTCAGCGGTACCCGCACGGCGAAGTCGCTGACCGCCTCGATGCCGTGATACCAGTGCGCCAGCGGCGGCATCGACCAGGTGACATCCTCGGTGAGCAGCGCGACCAGGGCGTCGGTGTCGCCGCGTTCAAGCGCGGCGGAGAACCCGGCGACGATCTCCCGCAGCCGCGCGTCGGCGATCTTCCGCAGCGTCTGCTGCTGGCTGCGGGAAGGGATCTTGTTGGCTACGATCGCGCGGGCCCGCTGCAGGGCGCTGTTCACCGATGCGGTCGAGGTGTCCATCATGGCGGCGATCTCGGCGGCGGTGAAGCCGAGCACCTCGAAGAGCAGCAGCGCGGCCCGCTGGTTGCCCGGCAGGTGCTGCAGTGCGGCGATGAAGGCAAGCTCGACGGCTTCCCGCTGCTCGTAGCGCGCGTCCGGGCCGGCCGGACCGTCGGCGAGTCCCGTATCGGGGTAAGGGCCCAGCCAGGCGACATCGGCGAGCGGGGCGTCGCCGATCACGGCTCGGTCGCTGGCCGGGCCGAGGTCGACGGGCAGCGCCCGCTTGCCGCGGGTCTCGGCGATGTCCAGGCAGCTGCGGGTGGCCACGGTGTACAGCCAGGTGCGCAGCGAGCTGCGGCCCTCGAAGCGCGCGAGCCCGCGCCACGCGCGCAGCAGGACATCCTGCAGCGCGTCGTCGGCGTCGTGGGCGGAGCCGAGCATGCGGTAGCAGTGCGCGTGCAGGTCCCGGCGCAGCGGCTGCACGAGCCTGGTGAACGCCTCGTCGTCCCCGCCGCGGGCCCGGGCCAGGTCCGGCGCCTCGGCGCCCGCTGCGGCCGGGTCCGCGGCCGGTGCGGAAGTCTCGCTCACAGTGACGATTCTGCCGCACGGCCGGAGCCGGCGGCACCGCCAGGGAGCCGATCTTCAGCGTGACTGCGGCCGCTGCGCCCTGGCGAGGCGGTAATCACCGGCCGGCGGCACGTGGTTGCGGGCCGCCCGTGCTGCCATGATTGCCAGGTGCATGACGATCTGCAGCCCGTTACCCGGCGGGCCCGGCTGTGGGCCGCCGCCGAGGCCAGGAATGTCCCGCTGCGGGCCATCCTGGCGACGGTCGCCGTGGTGGTCGTGGTCTGGATGGCCGGAAAGCTGGTCTACCGGCTGCGGGATGTCCTGCTGCTGATGATCGTCGCGGGATTCGTGGCGCTGATCCTGAACCCGCTAGTGCTCGCCGTGCAGCGGTGGCATATCCCGCGCCGCGGGCTTGCCGTCGCCGTGGTGACGCTGTGGGCGCTGCTTGCCTTCGCCGGCCTGGCGATAGCGTTCGGCTACCCGCTGGCCAACACGCTGATCGCATCTCGCCCACCAGCTGCCGTCCTACGTGGACCAGGCGGAGCACGGCAAGGGCTGGATCGGGCGACTGGTCCGCAGGTACCACGTCCAGGCGTGGGTGCAGAGCAACGCGCCGAAGCTGGCTGGCCTGGGGAGGGGCCTGGCGAAGCCGGCCCTCAGCCTGGGCAAAGGCGCCATCACGCTGGTGATCGCGCTGCTGACCATCTTCGTGCTCGTGTTGCTGCTGCTGCTCGAGGGGCCGAAGATGCGGGCCGGCCTGCTCGGCATGATGTCGGCGGACCGCGCGGAGCGCTACTCGCTGGTGGCGCGCGAGGTCAACCGCTCGGTCACCGGGTACATGCTCGGGAACTTCCTGACCTCGCTGATCGCCGGGCTCGTCGTCTTCGTGACGCTGCTGCTGCTCGGCGTGCCGTTCCCGTTCCTGTGGGCGCTGTGGGTGGCGCTTGTCGATTTCCTGCCGATGATCGGCGGCGCGCTGGCCGGCATTCCCACCGTGCTGTTCGCGGCCGGGCACTCGCTGACGGCCGGCATCATCACCCTGGTCGTGTTCGTCGTATACACGCAGATCGAGAACCATGTGCTCAACCCGGTGGTGATGAGCCGGACGGTGCGGGTCAACCCGCTGCTCGTGCTGGTGTCCATCCTGGTCGGGGCCTCCATCGGCAGCTGGATCGGCGGGATCTTCGGCGCCTTCGTGGCGGCCCTGCTGGCCATTCCGAGCGCAGGCGCGATCCAGGTGCTTGTCCGCGAGCTCTGGCGGGCGACCGCCGTGCCGCCGCCGGCCGACGCCGCCAGCGGCCGCGGAGCCCGATGCCGGCCCGGGGCCGCCGATGCCGGCCCGGGGCCGCCGATGCCGGCGCCGCGCGAAGCCCCGGCTAGGGTTTGCGGGCGACCAGGATGTCTCGCCTGATCGCCTGGTCCACCCGGTGCCGGAACGCCAGGTAGGGACCTGCGTCCAGCGGCTCAAGCCCGGCTCCGGCGAGGATCTTCGGCCGCCTCGTCGCGCGGGGCGACGAAGGTGTTCCATGCGATGCCGAGCGCCCCGCCGCTGCGCAGCAGCCTGGCCCACCCGCCGGCGGCCCCGGCCAGCAGGTCCAGCGGGCTGCGGGCCAGGCCGCTGGCGGCGGACCGGCTGCCGTGCTGGATGCCGTACGGCGCGTCCGCAACCAGCAGGTCGACCGTCGCGGGCCTGAAGAACTCCGGCGCCCGGGCCGTGTCGGCGTTGACCACGTCCAGGTGCTGGATCGCGCCCGCCTTGTAGTCCTCCTTCGTCGCCGCCAGGCTGATCTGCAGGCGCCTGCCGACCACCTGCCTGTTCCGGCGCACCGGCCCGGCGAAGTCCGCGTGATGCTTGATCTTCTTGCGCTTCAGCCAGGTCCGGATGAACGCCGAGTACGCCTCGAAGTCCTGCTGGTCGAGATCCATTCCGGCGGCGTCGAACCCGACATCAGCGCCTGGTTGAGCGTCGTGCCGCGGCCGCAGAGCGGGTCGATCACGGCGAACTTCCGGTCCAGCATGTCGCGGGCGAACGCCGACGACAGCAGGGTCACGTTGAGCAGCAGCTTGGTGAACTGCTCGTTGGTCTTTCCCTGGTACTTCTGGATGGTGATCAGGTCGTCGTCGAACCGGTCCAGCGACCGCAGCCCGACCGGCCGGAGCAGGCCGTCATCCCGGCATCGCGCACCTGGAACAGCGCGTAGGCCGAGGAGAGGTTGGCGAGGAAGGCGGCGTCCCGGCCGGTCAGGCCGCCGCGCCCGACGGCGAACGTGACATACGGCACGCCGCCGATCGCCTCGGCGGACACCTCCGCAGATGCGCCCGCCAGCGACGGACGGCTGAACACCTCGAGCTCGGCCTGGTCAGCGCGACCGACGCGCTCGCGTAGACGCGGTTCGCCGACGGCAGGATCAGCAGCGCATACCTGGCCATGAGTCCCGCTACCAGTCCGTGCCCGGCTGCCGTGCCTGTCCCGTCTGCACGCTGCGTCTCCCCCGTCGTGTCCTGCAAGGAGTATCGCGCGAGTCAGCCCGGAGCCGCAGCCCGCGCCAGCGACCGCGGCTCCGCGCCGGGACGGCTGCCGTGTTCGGCCGGCCGGTGGCCATGCGGCATGGTCCCGGCCGGGTGCGCAACCATCGGGGTTGGCAGGAACGGCCGCGTTCTGCGGCGGGCGCGCTGGCCCGTCGTCTGCTACTGATGGGGCATGGAACCTGGCGAGCGGCGGCTGCTGGCGGCCATGCCGCTGCACGCGATCACCGCCACCCGCGGCGAGGCCGGGCTGCGCGAGCGGCTCGCGCTGGAAATCGCCGCCGTTCCCGGACGCCAGCCGGGAGCGGATCGAACGCGCGCTGGACCTGGCCGCCCGGCTGCACGCCGCCGACCGCCGCCAGCGCGAGCCCTACGTCAACCACCTGCTCCGCGTCGCCATCCGGATCATCAGCCACTACCGCATCACCGACCCCGACGTCATCTGCGCAGCGCCTGCTGCACGACGCCGTCGAAGACCACCCCGCCGAGCTGGCACCCCGGCGGCGGCCAGCCCGAGGCCATCGCCGCGCTCGCCGCCCAGTTCGGCAACCGGACCGCCGGACTCGTCGCCGCCGTCACCAACCCGGCGGATAACGGGCCGGGCGGCGACAGCCACGCCCGCTACCGCGAGCATGTCGCCGCCAGCCTCGAGACCAGCCCCTGGGCCCGGGTCATCAAGATGTCCGACTTCACCGACAACGGCGTCGGCCTCATCCACACCACCGGCCCCAGGGTCGGCAAGCTCGCCGCCAAGTACGCCCCGCTCGTCCCGGTGCTGCGCGAGCTCATCGCCCGCCCGGACACCCCGCTCGACGACGACGTGAAGGCGCACATCTTCGACCAGCTCGACCGGGCCGGCCAGCGCTTCGCAGCGATCCAGCAAGCGCCCGGCCGGTAGGCCTCAGCGCTCGCCTCTGGCCTCGAGCACCGGCAGGTCAGCCGAGCCTGCCGCCCCGCGAAATCACCCGCCACGTCGGCCTGCTGCCGGAGCGGGCGGCCGGCTGCCGGAGCGGCCGGCAACCCGATGAATGTGGCAATCACTGGCACCCAACCCGATGAAGGTCACATCCATCGGGTTGCCGGGGGGCGCGACGCCGGCGGGCGGGCCGAGGCCGCGGCGGCGGCGGCCATGGCTGCCCGGCTAGGAGCGGCGGGCCTGGGCTGGGATGCGCTCGTCGGGGATGCCCCAGGACGGGTAGGGCGCGGACGGCGGGATCACCGCTGTCGCGTCAGGGTTCAGTTCGTGGTTGATGACTTCGGCCACGTCCTGGATGGTGTCAACGCCGTACTCCATGCTGGGGTTGTCCCGGGTCAGGACGACGATCCGGTAGTTGCGGTGATGGCCGATGAAGATGCCGATGCTGTTGATCACCCAGAGCACCGGGTCCGGCAGCCAGCCGTTCTTCAGGTGCGCGGTCATGTCAGCCGGCGCGCCGGCCGTGACACCCCAGCGCTGCGACGGGATCACCCTGGCCATCAGGGACAGCGCGTAGGAGCGGGATGGCTTGTCCAGGATGGAGTCCTTGCTCTTCAGGACCTTGAGCAGCACCAGCTCGTCGCGGGCGGTAACCCTGGTCAGCCCCCAGTAGCCGCCGGGGCCGAGCCTGGTATGCGTCATCTTCGCCAGGTGCAGGAACCGCCGCAGGTGGCGCCTGCCGACCTCGCGCCAGAGCGCGGTCGCAGCCGAGTTGCTCGATTCGGTGATCATCTCGGTGGTCAGGGTCACCTCCTCCGGGGTCAGCGCCCGGTGCTCGGCCATCAGGTGACGCAGCAGCGCGCCGAGGATGATCACCTTGACGATGCTGGCCGAGTGGAAGTGCCGTCCCTGGTGGAGGTCGCAGCTGACGCTGCTACGGGAGTCCGCGACCGCCAGGCCGACCACCGACGAGCGATCGTCCAGCGCCGCCTTGATGTCGCGGGACATCCTGGCCGCCAGCTTGCGGTGCCTGCGCATGGCCGACGTGCAGATCGCCGCTGGCGCCGCCTGCTGGCCGGCCGTGGCCAGCACCCGGGCCGGGCCCGATGCCTGCGCCGGGCCAGAAACCTGCGCAGCGCCAGAAACCTGCGCCGGGACCGATGCCTGCGCCGGGCCCGATGCCTGCGCCGGGCCAGAAACCTGCGCAGCGCCAGAAACCCGCGCCGGGACCGATGCCTGCGCCCGGGCCGGCGGCGCCGCGGCGGTGACCGCCAGCCCGCTGGCGGCCACCGCCGTGAGCAGGCACAGGGCCAGCCTGATGGCGTTGGCCGGGAGCGAAAGCGAAGCGTGCCTGCTGCCCATCGTTACCCCGTCCCTGTCCGCTGGCTGCCCGCAGCCGACCCGGCCCGCGGCGATTTCCGGCCGGCCACCTTTGAGACGGCCGGCAGCGGCTTCCGGTTGGCAATGAATCCGGCGAGGCCGGCTCGTGGTCAATGCAGCCAGGCCGGCTTCGCCGGCGAGGCCGGCTCATGCCGAACCTGGCCATGAGCGCTCGTTCCGCATCAGGCGACGGAGGCTCGGCGCCGTTCCACAGGTCATGCAGCCCGGCGAAGTAAGCGTCCATCGCGGGGGCGTGGATCACCAGCAGCCGCGCCGCGCGCTGCCCGGAGTTGCCGAAGGTGTGCGCCGTGCCCCTGGGCACCAGCACGAATCCCTCGGCTCCGACGGATAGTTCCGCGTCCTCAATCGTGACCGAGACCAGGCCGTCAAGCACGAAGTACGCCTCTGAGCAGTTGGTGTGGCGATGCGGCGGCGGACGGCGGCCGCCGGGCGGCAGCGTGCGCTCCATCAAGGAGAAGTCGCCGTCGTCTTGCCCGGCGAGCGCCTTGAAGAGCATGACGCTGCCGCGGGCGGTATAACGCCGCTGCCCCTCGCCGCGGCGCAGAACTCTGCCGGTCATTCGTGGCGGCGACGGATCGAACTCGGCGGCGGAAGACTGGCTGTCATTCACCGGCCAATTATACGGAGCCCATGGCCGGGAAAATGGCCAGCCGGCCGCCAGGCCACCCGGCCGGACAGCCTCTTGGCGTAACAGCGCCGTAACTGCCACCGCGCCGCGGCGCCGCAACCGCTATCGTGTCGCAGCGCCAGGGAAGCTTAAAGGGGGGATTGGCATGCCGACTTCGGGGATTATTGACCTCGCCATCGGGCTGGCCTTTGTTTTCGGCGTTACGGCCGCATTAGCTCTGCGGTCACCGAGCTGATCGCCCGCTTCCTCGGGCTGCGCGGGGCGTACTTGCTACGTGGCCTGCGTGAACTGCTCGACGGCAGCCATGCGAACACGGACCTGGCGCAGGCGACGGAGAGCTATCACGTGGTGCAGGGCTTCATCGCGGGGCAGCGGGCAGCGACCGGCGCCAGGGCGGCCGCCGCGGCCGAGCCAGCCGATCAGCGGCTGCAGGACGAAGCGCTTGCGGCTGAGCGTTGCGCCAGGCCATGCTGGCCCAGCCGGCGGGCCGGTACCCGGCCGGATGCGAGCACCCCCGGCTCGGCGGTGCCGTCGGTGACCAGCGCGCTGCTCGGCGGCCCGATCCTGCGCAGCCAGGGGATGACCGGCCAGGTCTCCGGCCGGACCCTGACGCTCAAGTCGGCGGGCGAAGGCCGCCTGCCCAAGCTGGCGGCAAGCTCGGCGCAGGCGACCGTGGCGGCGAGTGCCGGAGCCTGCCCTCCTACATCCCGGCGAGGTCTTTCGCCGAGGCCGTCGTCGACCTGGTGGTGCCCGATGCGGCCGGGCGGACGACGATGGCGGCCGTCCGGCAGTACGTGGACGCGCTGCCTGACTCCATGACGGCGTTCAAGCCAGCGCTGCAGTCGCTGGCCAAGAACGCCGGCGACGACGTCGGCGCGTTCCGCACCTCGGTCGAGCACTGGTACGACGACCACATGGACCGCGTGTCCGGCTGGTACAAGCGGCACGTCGCCAAGATCACGCTCGCGGTCGGGGCCGTGCTCGTGCTGCTGCTGAATGTCAACGCGCTCACGATCGGGCGCACCCTCTACACCGACAGCGCCGTCGGCACCGCGGTGAGCGCCGTGGCGGCGAAGAGCAACCCTGTGCACCGCCAGCGAAGGACAAGCAGGCCGTGCCTGGCCAACGTCCAGGAGCAGCTGTCGGCCGCCGAGCAGGCAGGCCTGCCGGTCGGCTGGGGCACCGTCCGCGACTGCACCCGGTCCGGCCACGCGCTGCAACTGGCTGGACCAGCGCGGAGTCTTCAGCCAGCACGGCAGTTCCGGCTGGCAGGCTCGGGCTCCTGCTGATCGGCTTCCTGATCACGATCCTGGCGCTGGTCCCCGGTGCCCGGTTCTGGTTCGGCCTGCTCAGCAAGCTCGGCACCTGCGCGCCACCGGCCCGAAGCCCGCCACGCCGGGCCACCACCTGATCCCGGCGGCTCGGCGAGGCGTCCCGGCCAGGATCACGGCTGGGCGAAGAAGGGACGGATCGCCTGGGCGACGACCTCCGGCTTGCCGCCGCGGTTGGTGTTGCTGACGTCGGCGGAGCCGCCGTGGTCGAGGCCGGCCAGCTCGACCCGCCGGGCACGCGGCAGGGTCTGCTCGAGGGCGTCAAGGGCTGGCCGCAGGAAGGCAGGCCCCTTCTTGCTGCCGCCGAGAAGCAGGACCTCGGCGGGCACTTCGGCGAAGCTGCCGATGGTCCCGGCCATCTCGGCCAGCAGCACCCCCTCGTAGCGCAGGGTCGGGGCGAGCTTGCGCGTGGTCACGGTGTCGCTGGCAGCCTTCTTGTCCTCGCTCTTCAGGCCATGCTGGTGAGGGCCTCGAGCAGCCGGCGAGGCAGCACCCGGAACAGCGGCGGCGCCAGGTCCAGGCCGTACATGCAGGTGATCAGCGCGGCCGCCACCTTGCCCTGGGCCATCTCCTGGTCGAAGCGGCCCACCCAGTCGGTGTACCTGGTCCCGCCCATCAGCAGCGCGGGCTCGTAGAGCGCGACCTTCCGGATGGCAGGCATGGTGCGTGCCGCCTCCAGAGCGACCAGCGCGCCCGCGCTGACCCCGAAGAGCAGCTGCGCGCCTGACTCGGCCAGCACCGCCGCCAGGTCCTCGACCTCGGTGCGGATGCCGTAGCCGGGGCCGAACGGGCCGGACATGCCCCGGCCCCGCCGGTCCGGCAGGTAGACGGTGAACGCGTCGGCCAGCGCGCGGGCGAGCCCGGTGTGGCTGTCGGCCGACTCGCTTGCTGCCATGCAGGATCACGACGGCCGGCCCGTGGCCGACCCGCAGGTAGCCGATGCGGGTCCCGTCCCTGGATACGACGGAGCCGGCGGTCATCTCGGCGGTGCCGGCGGTGGCCTTCGGCGGCCTGGTAGTCACTCAGTCCTTTCTGGCGCGGGTAGTGCTGTGCCTGTGCTCATCTCATTCTCCTGCTGGGTGGGGGGTTGCTCGGCGTGGAAGCCGGCCCACAGCCGGATCCAGTCAGTCGCCGGGATCCGTGATCCGCTCGATGAGCCGCTCGGTGAAGGCCAGGTTCGGCCGCAAGCAGGGCGAGCCGGTACTCCTCCTCGATCAGGAACAGCCCGGGCACGCCGCCGGCCAGTGCCGCTGCCGATCAGCCTGCGGCTCTCGTCCTGCTGCCCGGCCAGGTGACCGAGCCGCTGCGCAGCAGGCCGGCGACCTGGCCGGGGGGCAGCGCGCGCGAGCAGCGAAAGCGCGGCCACGAAGGCCGGGTACTCGTGCCGCGGCTGCTCGACCAGTTCGCGGAGCCAGTCCCGCAGCTCGTCGCGGCCGGCGCTGGTCAGCGCGTACACCGTGCGCTCCGGCCGCTGTCCCTCGCGGCTGGTCTCCTGCTCGGCGATGAACCCGGCCCTGGCCAGCTGCTGGACGACCATGTACAGCGATCCGTGGCTGAACTTGATGCTGCGGGCGTCGCCGTTGTCGCGCAGGTTACGCGCCAGCTCATACGGGTGCATGGGCTGCTCGGTCAGGTACGCCAGCACCGCGAGCGCGAGCAGGTTGCCGACCTTGCGCTTGCTGGCCGGGTAGTGCTCCGCAGGAGGCTGATCCGTGGTGGTCATGTAATGACTATCCATGCCTGACTAATCAATGTCAACTAGATTTACCGGGGGTACCCGGCCGGACATCAGCCGCATCGCCAGCCGGAGGCCCTGGCCGTCTTGCCGATCCGGACCGCCCGGCTGGATAAAGTCAGCCCATGACCCTGCAGCAGTCCCTGACCGACCTCGGCGGCAAGGTCATGAGCCGGGCTCACCGCGCCATCCTGCAGCTCAGCGGCGGCCGGGTGCTGAGCTCCGCTTTCGGGATGCCCGCCGTTGAGCTGCACACCGTGGGCCGCAAGACCGGCCGCCCGCGCTCGACCATGCTCACCGCGCCGGTCGTCGACGGTGACCGTGTCGTGCTGGTGGCCTCCAAGGGCGGCGACGACCGGGATCCCGACTGGTACCGCAACCTGGTGGCCCATCCGGAGACCGAGCTGACCATGGCCGGGCGGAGACGGCCCATGCTGGCCCGCCGGGCGACGGCGGCCGAGAAGGCTGAGCTGTGGCCGCGGGTGGTCGCTGCCTACCCGGGCTACGGCGGTTACCAGCGCCGCACCGAGCGCGACATCCCGCTGGTGATCTGCGAACCGCGGGGCGTGGACGCGATCACGCACCGGCCCTGACCGCCAGGAGAAAAGATGCGCCGCATTGTCTGCCAGGAGCTTGGCCCGCCGGACCGGCTCATCCTGCAGGATGCGCCGGATCCGCGGCCCGGCCCCGGCGAGGTCCTGGTAGCCGTGCGCGCGGCCGGCGTCAGCTTCGTCGACGGGCTCATCGTCGGCGGGTCCTACCAGGTGAAGCCGCCGCTGCCGTTCACGCCCGGCCTGACCGCGGCGGGCGAGGTGCTCGGCACCGGTGACGGCGTGCCTGGCCTGGCCCGCGGCCGCCGCGTGGTGGGCTGCTCACTCGGCCTCGGCGGCTACGCGAGCCACTGGGTGGTCCCAGCTGAGGCGGTGGTGCCGCTGCCGGACGCCGTGCCGTGCGAGGTCGCGGCGACGGCCGTCGAGAGCTACGCGACGGCCGCGTTCGCGCTGACCAGGCGAGCCACCCTGCGGCCGGGCGAGTGGGTGCTCGTGCTCGGGGCCGGCGGCGGGATCGGGCTCGCTGCCGTCGATGTGGCCAGCTCGCTCGGCGCGCGGGTGATCGCGGCAGCCGCCAGCCCGGCCAAGCGCGCGGCGGCGGTCAAGGCCGGCGCGGAGGTGGCGGTCGACTACGCGGCCGAGGACCTGAAGGCCCGCGTCCGGGAGCTGACCGGCGGCGGCGCCGACCTGGTGGTCGATCCGGTCGGTGACCCGTTCGCCGAGCCGGCACTGCGCAGCCTGCGCGGCTTCGGCCGGTACCTCGTCATCGGCTTCGCCGGCGGATTCCATCCCGCGGCTGCCGCTCAATCACGTCCTGCTGGAGAACCGGGCGGTGATCGGGGTCGACTGGGGCGCATGGTCCCGCCGGGACCCGGCGGGCAACCAGGAACTGGTGGCCGGCCTGCTGGACAGCGTCGCGGCCGGGCGCCTGCACCCGGCCGCCCCGGCGACCTACCCGCTCGAGCGCGCCGCCGACGCGCTGAACGAGCTGGCCGGACGGCGGGTTACCGGAAAACTGGCACTGCTGCCCTGATCAGAGCTGACCGGTGCCTTCGGTCGCTACCAGTTCCGCCACGACCATGGGCCCGCTGGCCTGGCGGCGGAAAAGCAGCAGCAGAAACGGGAGGTACCGGGCCGGGCGGTCCCGTTAATAAGCGGTCTTCTTGTCGTGGTCTTCCGCGCCTGGCCCGGGGCCGGTCAGCAGCCGTCGTATGCCGTCCAGTTCGACGCGCCGCCTGCGGCGATGGCGTTGTCGAATATCTGATCCTGGTAGGCGGGGCCTGGCCGACGCCGTACTCGCTCGCCGCGCCGCCGTAGGTCTCCCAGGTGCCGATCTGGAACTGGTAGGCGCCGCCGCCGTTGCCGGGTCCCCAGGCGTAGCTGCCGCCCTCCTCGGCGTTGCGGATGCAGACCCCGAGCGGTGAGTGTGCGGCGTCCCCGCCGCCACTGGACGGCGTCGGCGTCGGCGTGGGCGTGGGCGCCGGCGTTGCTGCCGGGGCCGGGCTCGGCGGCGCCGTTGCCGCCTGCCGGGCCTGCTGCCGGGCCTGCTGCCGGGCTGCGCGCTGCCGGGCGAGGCGCTGCCGCGCGAGCCGGGCGGCGGCGAGGTGCTTGAGCCGGGCGGTCCGCTGGACCGCGCGGGCTTCCATGGCCGCGGCGGCGCTGTGCACGGCGGTGACCGTCTGGGGGCGGGTGAAGCCTGCTGCTGCGCTCGTCACCGGAATCGCGCCAGCAACGGGCCTGGGCGCCGCGGACACGCCGGACAGGAACACGAAGGCCGCAGCCACGCCCGCGAGCGATGCTGCGGCCACTGCCACTGCCCCGAGCCTGATGGCGGGACCCTTGCGCTTGGCATGACGCGGTGCTGCGGGCAACACGCTCCTATCCGCGAGGCTCCGCGTTCACCGGCGAGCCGACGCCAGCTGACGTCGGGTGGCGCGGGGAACGCCTGTCCTGAGAAATTTACTTGAGCCGGGCGGAACTCGTGGGGAAACCCGAAATTAGGGTGTTGACCAGGCAAAAGTGCTGCTAACTCCGGATGGCTCCCGGCCGGAGAACCAGACAAAAAACGCAGCCGGGCACACCGCACGTCCGTGCCCTCCGGCACGCAGGAAACCAGCGGCCGGCTCATCTGCGGACGGGTGCCGATGGACCTCACCCTGACGCGTTACTCGCTGTCCGCCGGCCGGAAGCGCTGACCTCCGGTCCGGCCCGCTGCGCGCCGCAGCCGGTCCTGCCGCAGTGACCGCATCGGCTCGGCCAGTTCCATGGTCGCGAAGGCGGCCGGCCAGTCGGCCGGGCCGTACCCGGTGCCGAGATCGCAGTGATGAAGCTCGACCTCGACCAGCCGCCGGGTCAGTAGCTGAGCGGCCGGGAACCGGGCCGAGTCAGGCACCCGGACCCGGAACTGCCAGGCATCATCGGGCAACTGGCGGCTGACGATGCGAAAGGCCATCGCCGAGCTGGCCAGGTCTTCCAGCAGTTCCTTCGCGGTCAGGCCTGCGCCATGCTCAATGCCGGCCGCCCGTGCCTGCCCGCTGACGTAGGCCGGGCGGTGCTGGCCGGCCCGTGCCCCGACCAGCAGGTTACGCATCGCGTCAGCGCCCCTGGCCAGGTGGGCCAGGACGTGCGCCCGCGTCCAGCCAGGCAGCAGCGACGGCGCCCGCAGGTCCGGCTCGGCGATGACCCGTGCCGTGCCAAGCAGGCGCTGCGTGGCGTGGTCAAGCTGATCGCTCACCTGACGTTGCGCCGGGTCCATCCGCTCACTCCCGACAGGCCACGGCAGCGGTCATCCGGCTAGCGGAGGGTGGATCGCGCGCCCGCGGCCTTCGTCGTCTACTCGCCGGTCTGGTCGTCGACCTCTGCGCCTGGAGCGTTCTGCTTCACCGACTCGATCCCGCCCAGCGCGGACTGCTTACGCTCATAGGCCTCGCTCGTGGCGATCACCTGTCCGTTAGCAGCCACGAGGTTGAAGTGATACTTGCCGCTTGAGCCCTTCTTGAGTACGAACTTGCCAGCCATGTCTCCTCCTTTGCCCGGGCGGCCGCATCCGCCGGCGACGATCTAGGGTCACATGCGACGTGAGTCTAGGCTGCTGAGCAGGCCGAGTACACGCTGCCGGGCGGCGTGGCCACGGATCAGGTGATCCGGGCCCTGGATCCAGGGCCCGGCCGCGGGCCGCCATGGGCCGGCCGAAGGACGGTGCGCGCGCTACTTCCGGTCAAGGCGCAGCCGCTCGATGACAGGCTCCGGGCTTTCCGTCGCGACCCGGATCATCGCCCGTACCGCGTCCACCAGGGAGATGCGCGGCACATCGAGCTCAACCGCGGCCTTATCCGCCCACTGCGCAAGCTGCCGGTAAAGCTCGGGGCTCAGGTCCAGGGTGACCCGGACCGGCTTGGACCGGATCGCGGTCCTCCCGGCCGGGGATGCATCGGGCTCAGTGCGCCTCGCGGCGGCGGCGGCCATCTGCGCTTTCCGCCGCTCCCGTTCCGAGGTCACGACGCCACCGGCCCGTTCGGGGCGGGTCGCTCGATGAGATCCTGCGCCACCCGGCGCCAGACTTCGCGGCCCGCGCCGGGTATCGGCATGCCGAAGCTCTGGGCGTAGATCTCCAGCCTCGGCACGGCGGTCGGCAGCACGCCATAGCCGAGGTCCTCAAGCGCCGCCCTGGCGTTGGCTGTGGAGTTCGCCCGCGCGATGCAGCGGTTCAGCAGCACGGCCGAGCGGCCGGGCCTGTCCCGGAGCTCGGCAACCTCGGTTATCTCGTCCCGTACCGGGGAAGTGCGGTTGATCTCGATGGGACTCGGCGCGCACGGAATCAGGATCTCGTCGACGTACCGCATCGCCGACCTGGCAATACCCTCGTGATCCTCCAGCTGCGGCGCGTCGATAATCACCACATCATCCGCCTCGGCGATCTCGGGTACGCGGCGGTGCAGGCTGCGGGACGGCAGCGCCACGATCCGGAACGGGAACGCCGCCTGCGGCTGCGTTCCTGGGTACATGGCCGCGAGGTCGGACCACTCCAGCGCACTCCCGGAAGGGTCCGCGTCCACCAGGAGCACGGTATTCCCGGCCTCGGCGAAGACATGGGCCAGCCAGACCGCCGACGTGGTTTTGCCTGTGCCCGGCTTGAGGTTGACCAGGGCGACGCTGAGAGCCGTCATTAACGCAGTATTGCAGTGTAGCGACATTATCGTGGCGGTAGCGGTACAGCTCATCGAAGGCCTTGTCCGCGGGCACTGCCTGCATGCAGTTACCCACAGACTGTGGACGATTATGTGGAGTAAATCACATCCGGGTAATTCTGCTAGTAATGCCGGCCGCCAGGTAGCCGTGCCTGAGTCCGCGGATCCCGTCCCGCTATTCGCTGCTGAGCAGGGCAGCGCGACACCGAGCCAGGCACGCCAGCGGCGCCGGAGCCCGGCCCGCAGGAAGGTGCATGCTGCGGTCAAGTCCGCGTTCCCGTCCGCCTCAGCTGCCCGGGCGGGATCTGGAAGTGACCGACTGCCCCGGCTGGCCCGGGCCTGCTCGTCCCGCCGGTTTCCCGCTGGCGCCGGCCGTGGTGCCGGGCGTTGACGGCATGCCGCCCGTCACTGCGACCCTTCGGGCGGGGACGCAGGCTGCCAGCCGCCACGCGCAGCATGGTCGCCGGGCGGAGCAGGCGGGTCGGCGGTTCAAGCAGGCCGGCGACCCTGAAGAACCGCTCGGTGAGCACGATGTCGTGTTCGGCGGCCGCCTGGAAGCGGTCGAGATACCGCCGCCGCCGTGACCAGTGCGCAGGCATACATGAAACGGGGGGTAGTAGCATGCCGTCGCCGGCCGCCTGACCCGCATGACGCTGGATCAATACATCCAGGGCATCCTGCCATTATGGCCGGAGCTTATCGAATGAGCGACCGCCTGGAGAGCACGGCTTTCCGCTAGCCGATGTGTACTCGCCTGGACAAGGCGGGCGCCGCCGTGCCCCCACGATGCCGATACCGCGGCGCCCAGGCCGCCGAGTACGACAGCAAGAACGAGAACCGTGCGCGTTGCCCGGGCGCGAACCAGCCCCGTCGCAGGTTTACGGTGAGCGCCGCTCACCGATCCGCTGGTCCGCATGACGATGTGCCATAACCACCTATGAGTCTGCACTGCGAAGATCCCCTCATCGGGAGCTTAGATAGCAAGGTCTACAAGAGGGAGAAATTACACCACTATCCGTCTCGGGAGGTGGCATTCGGAGCAATTCGTGCGACATCCTGTCAGGCATGCGGCCGGCTCTGCCCGCTTACCGCTGGCCAGCCGCTATCAGCATCGGGCGCGGCATGCGGTTGATGTCCGCGAGCCGCCAGGCAACGCCGCGAGATGACCCGCCGCGGGGGATGGCCTAGGCGTCACTTCTGCTACCAGGGACTGCCCAGATCCCGGTAACCACGGATACCTCACTGGTCATGCCGCGTAACGCCAGCCTGCACAGCACCAGTTATCACGAATAATTACCGGCCATCACCCTATCCCGGCCATTATGCAATGCGCTATTGTTTATGGCATTGCAGGCTGGCAAGCGGAATCGTGAAACCTGCGATGCAAATTTCATCGCATCACTTGCGACTGGAGGGGGCGAGATCATTTCTTTATTCGGGTAATTCTCGCAGGAATCGAGTGAGAACTGCCCACAACGGGTATCAACGCGGCGGATGTTTCCGTACAGCTCCTTCAGGTACCAGCTGCGAGCTTGCCCGCAGGCGGTAGGAATGCAAGGCGATCATGGAATTCCGGGCGCTCGGGCCGATTGAGCTTTGGTCGGCCGGACAGCAACGTGATCTTGGGCCAGCCAGGGCGCGGTGCGTCCTGGCCATCCTGCTGTTGACGCCGCGCACGATCGTGCCGGTCGAGGCCCTCATTGACCGGCTGTGGGATACCCGGCCGCCGCCTAAGGCCCGAGAGAGCCTCTCGGTCTACATCGCCAGGCTTCGAGCGTCACTCCGGCAGGCCCTGGGCGATAGCGTACGGCTGGCGGGGCGCGCCCGAGGCTACGTGCTCGACGTCGATCCTGAGGCGGTCGACCTGCACCAGTTCCGCCGACTGCGCCGGCAAGCGGACGCGCTGACCGCGAGCGGCGACTACGATCATGCGGCCTCGCTGCTGCGCGAGGCGGACGGGCTCTGGCGCGGCCAGGCGCTGGCCGGGATCCGCGGCGACTGGGTAGCGCGGATGCGGGACAGTCTCGAAGAGGAGCGCCGGGCGGCCATCCTGGAGCGCGTCGAGTGCGAGCTGGAGCTTGGCCGGCATGCCGACCTGGTAGGCGAGCTCCGCCATCTGCTGGCTCAGTACCCGCTGGATGAGACGTTCATCGCCCACCAGATGGCGGCCCTTTACTGGAACGGCAGGCCGGGTGACGCGCTTAGCCTCTACCGGGAAACCCGCAGCCGCCTTATCGATGAGCAGGGCACAGAACCGGGGCCGATGCTGTCCGAACTCCATCAGCGCATCCTGCGCCGCGACCCGCAGCTGGCCGTCAGGCTCGCTGGCCAGCGTCCTGGCCGGGTGCCCCGGCCAGACACCCTTCCGCCCGAGACGATGGAATTCGTGGGCCGCAGCGAGGAACTCGGGCTGCTCACCGGAGAGCACGACGATGCCCCCGGGTCAGCGTGATCGAGGGCATGCCCGGCGTGGGAAAGACCGCGCTGGCGGTGCACGCCGCCCGCGCTGTCTCCGGGCAGTACCCGGACGGGATGCTCTACCTCAACCTTCATACCCACGACCCCGGGCGCCCCGCCGCTCGACCCGGCCGAGGCACTGCACCGCCTGCTCCGGATGCTGACCGTGCCCGGCCACGCAGATACCCGACGCTATCGGCGAGCGCGCCGCGCTGTGGCGAGCCCAGCTGAGCCGCCGTCGCGCCGTCGTGATCCTCGACGACGCGGCCCGGCATGACCAGATCCGCCCGCTGCTGCCGGTGGCAGGCCGGTGCCTGATCCTGATCACCACCCGGCGCAGGCTTCCCGACCTTGAGGGCGCCCGCACGCTGACCCTCGACGTGCTGTCCGTCGACGACGCGATCACGCTGTTCCGCCGGATCGCGGGGCCAGGCAGGGCCCAGGACGAGGATGAGGTCGCCACGGCCGTGGGACTGTGCGGGCGCTTGCCGCTCGCGATCCAGCTCACCGCCGGCAGGCTCGCGCAAGACCACCCGCCCAGGCTCGCCGACCTGATCGAGGAACTGTCGCAGTCGCCCGCTCAGCTGGGCGGCACGGGCGCGGCCAGCCCGGAGGTGATGTCCGCCTTCGACCTGTCCTACCGTGCGCTGGAGCCCGACCACCAGCGGTTCTTCCGGCGGCTGGGCGTGAGCCCGTGCGCCTGTGTCAGCCTGCAAGCTGCGGCGGCCCTGGGCGGCTGCACCCTCGCCGAAGCAGAAAAAGCCCTCGCCGCCCTGCTCGATCATCACCTGCTGGCCCGGGCCCCCGCCGGCCAGTTCCGTTTCCACGACCTCATCCGCGGATACGCGGCCGTGCGCGCCGCGCGTGATGACCCCGAGCCTGAGCAGCGGCAGGCCGTCGGCAGGCTCCTTGACTACTACCTGCACACGGCCGACCAGGCTGACCGGGTACTGCATCCGTTCCGGCGCCGGATGCCCGTGCCGGTCACCCATCTGCCGGCCGCGAGCCCGGCATTGGGCACGCCAGGAAGACGCGGCCGGCTGGCTGGACTCGGAATGGCGCAACATCCTGCAGGCCGCGCAGTACGCGGGCAGGCACGAATGGAAGCGGAAGTGCGCCGATCTCACCCACGTGCTGGCCGACTTCGTGGAGATCAGGGCGTACTGGGACGAGGCGATCGCGGCCCACACGCTGGCCCTGCAGGCCTGCCGCGACGCTCGCCGATCCGGCCAGGATCGCGCAGGCGTCACTGGAGCTCAGCGTGGTGAGCCAGCAGACCGGCCGGCACGAGGCGACGCTTCCGCTGGCCGAGGACGCCGCGGCGATCTACCGGTCGCTGGCCGACCGGCGAGGCGAGGCCGAGGCCCTCGACCAGATAGGCATGGCCCACCAGCGCGCGGCCCGTTCCCGTGAGGCCCTCGCCTATTTCCACGAAGCAAGGATCCTGTACGACGACGCCGCGGACCAGCGCGGCGTGGCCAATACATTGAGTCATTCCGGGATCGCCTGCTGGCACCTTGGGCGCTATCCCGACGCAATGGACCACCTGCGTGACGCGCTTTCGCTCTACCGTGACGTCGGCGACAGGCGCGGCGAGGCGAAGACCCTCAACAACCTGGGAAGGATGCAACTGTATTGCGGCTACCACCGGGACGCGCTCGAAGGCTACCAGAAGTCACTGGAAATATTCAGCGAGATAGGCGGCGCGCAGAACGAGGCGATTCTGTATCACAACATTGGCGGCGTCTACCATTACAAGGGCAGCTACGAGGAAGGGCTTGCTGCCTGCCGGCGGGCACTCGCCATATACCGCGACATCGGCGATCTCCCGGATGAAGCCGACGTGCTCAATGACATCGGCGCCATTTACCAGAGCGCGGAGTGCTACGACGAGGCGCTGATTCATCACCAGAAGGCGAGATTGATCGCCGAGGAGATCGGGAACCTGTCCCAGCAGGTGATCGCGCTGCGCGGGATAGCCGATGTACGTCGCGGATCCGGCCAGCACGGCGAGGCGTTTGATCATTACCACACCGCCCTCCGGCTGGCCAGGGAGATCGGCGACCCGTACGAGGAAGCCAAGATCCTCGAAGGAATCGCCGAATCGACGCTCAACACGCAGCGGCCCGATGCCGCGCGGATCGTATTCCGGCAGGCGCTGGACATCTTCGAACGGCTCGGCGTGCCAGAGGCGGAGTCGGCGCGGATACGCATAGAGACCATGAACCCCGCCTTCGGCCGCCGCATCTCCTAGCCTGGCCGAGGCAGACGCCAGCCTGATCCCCGGGACGCAGCGGCTAATGCCGCACCTCGCCGGCCGGCACAGCTCACGGACGGTCGCGGTCGCCACGCCGCGGCCTGCGGCGTGCTGCGCGACCCGGTAGCCGGTTCGGCCGTGCCATCCCGGCGAAGACCAGGCTGAACCGGCCCAGGCCCGAGCCATCCTCGGCGACGAGCACCGCCCTGGGTTTCCGCCGGGGAGCTGGCCGTCCCCTGACACCAGGCAGGCCCGGGTGACCTGGGACGCAAGGCAGGCGTCAAGGCGAGTGCAAGATACGGGCGGTGCCATGCTGGCCGCAGTCCCGGCAGCGGAAATCGCTGGCTGCCAGCTACCGAAGGACGGCTATCAATGCGGGACTGGGCTTACCGGCTTGGTGGTCACCGGCCACGACGACACCGACGAGGCGCATACCGCGCTGCACTACCCGGGGAGGTCTCCGTGGGTCTGAACCAGAGCCGAATCCTGCCGGATTCTCGCTGGCGCATTCCTGGCCGCGGCCGGCCGCGCAGCCGCACCCACGGCCGGGAGCCGGGCGAGGAGGCCGCCATGTTCCCGTCCTTCCAGGCCTGCCCGGTGGCGGCGGGCGAAACCGAGACCGGCTTCGCCGCCGGCCTGGGCGTGCTTCCGCCCGGACGGTCCTTGGCTGGCGATGACTCGTTCGCCCTTGACAGCCTGCTCGCCAGCGCCGAGCGGTTCATCACGCTGTTCCACAGCGAGAACCGGGCGGGGCCGCCCGACCGGCGGCTCCGGCACGTCCGCCGCGAGATCGAGACGGCGGGCACCTACTGGCACACTCGCGGCTGAGCTGGCGTTCGGCGCGCGCGTCGCCTGGCGGAACAGCTCGCGGTGCATCGGGCGGCTGTACTGGCGGAGCCTGCGGGTGCGCGACCGCCGCGAGGTCACCGCGGCACCGGACATCGCCGCCGAGTCGGTCGCGCACCTGCGCGAGGCCACGAACGGCGGCCGGATCCGGCCGGTGATCACCGTGTTCGCGCCGGACGCGCCGGACCGGCCAGGTCCGCGGATCCTCAACTCGCAGCTGGTCCGGTACGCGGGTTACGAGACCGCCGACGGCGCCGTCATCGGGGACCCGGCGAACGCGGACATCACCCGCCTGGCCCGCGACCTCGGCTGGCCGGGCGGCCAGGCCGGCCGGTTCGACATGCTCCCGCTGCTCGTGCAGGAGGCCGGCGCGTTCGTCACGCTGCACGAGCTGCCCGCCGACGCGGTACTCGAGGTGCTGATCGGGCATCCGGAGTTCGGCTGGTTCGCCGACCTCGGGCTGCGCTGGTATGCCGTGCCGGTGATCAGCGACATGTACCTGGACATCGGCGGCGTCCGCTACCCCGCCGCGCCGTTCAACGGCTGGTACATGTGCACCGAGATCGGATCGCGCGACCTCGGCGACACCGGCCGCTACGACCAGCTGCCGGTGATCGCCAGGCAGATGGGCCTGTCCACGGCCAGCGACCGGACCCTGTGGAAAGACAAGGCGATGACCGAGCTCAACCTCGCGGTCCTGCATTCGTTCAGCACCGCCGGGGTAACGATCTCCGATCATCACACCGAGTCGGCCCGCTTCCTCCAGCACATGGAGCGGGAAGAGCGGCAGGGCCGGGCGTGCCCGGCGGACTGGACCTGGATCGTGCCGCCCGCCGCGTCTTCCGCGACCCCGGTCTTCCACCGGTACTACCAGGATTTCGACCAGGCGCCGAACTTCTACCGCCACCCGGCGCCCGCCAGGGGCGAAGTCGCCCTGCTTCCGCACCGGTAACCAGGGCCCGGCCGCAGGTAGCTGGGCCCACTGGCGGCAGAGAAGCCGCTTGGCCGCGCCCTGGCCCAGGTAATGGCGTCGCCATCAGCGGCCGATGCTCCGGCGATCGGTATGCTGCTGCGCTGCTTCCTGGACTGAGGCTGCTTCCTGGATCGAGGTTGCCTCCTTGCGCTCCCACTCCTCGATGCCGCGCAGGACACCCTCGGTGTAAGCCCGCAGGTGTGCCCGGTAGACGTCGCTGTAGGTACGCAGATACGCCAGTTCGGCCTGCGCGGCCTGCCGCTCGCGGTCGGTCTGCGGCGGCGCCGGGGCGTTCAGCGCGGAAACCGCCGCCTCGCGGGCCCGGGCATGAGCGTCTTCCAGGATCATGTCCGAGTGCTGCTGGGCCTCTCGCATGATGTCATCGCGGCGCAGCCTGGCCTCCTCGGTGACCCGGCTGCTGTAAGCCTGCGCGTCGGCCACGTACCGGTCGGCGGTAACTTGCGCGGTTGACAGTATCCGCACCGCGTGAACGTGCGCGTCTGCCTCACCGAACAGCACCGCCTGCGGATCACCGCCGGCCTCTCCGGAGATAATCCGCCGGCGCAGCCGCTGAACTTCCTGCCACAAGGACGCCCGCTCGTTCACCAGGCGCACGAACTCGGCGTGCACCTCGCGCAGGAACTCCTGGACGGGCTCCTCCTCGTAGCCGCGCCGCCCCAGCCGCGACATGGGAAACGTCACGGTCTGCAATTCCTCGGGGTTCAGCCTGCTCTGCTCGTCGAACCACGCTGTTGTCAAGGCTCGCTCCACCCGAAATCCTCGATATGTATCTGCTCCTGCGCCATGCCCGCTGATGCCAGCCGGGTGACGGCTTCCTGTACCATCTCGGTCGGGCCGGCCAGGTAGGCATCGTGGCCTGACCAATCGCCGTGCCGGGCCACCACGTCCGCGAGGCTGCCGGTCTCGCCGGCGAACCTAGCATCGGCTGACACGGCCGGCGTGATGGTCAGCCACGGGTGCTGGGCGGCCATCTTCTCCAGGCTGTCCAGGTCATAGAGTCCGTCGGCAGTCCGCGCGCCGAAGAACAGGTGCACCTGCGGCGGCTGCGGTAGCGCCGTCACCTGATCGAGGATGGCTTTCAGCGGGGCCAGGCCGGTGCTTCCCGCGACCAGCAGGAGATCCCGGCCGCAGAAGGGCTGAGCCAGCGTGAGGACCCCGACGGGAGGTCCCAGCCTGAGCTCGCTGTCAGCGATCGCGGCGCTGGTCAGCGCCATGCTCACCGCGCCGCCGTCGATCAGCCGGACATGGAACTCCAGGAGCCCGTCGCCGCGCGGCGCGTTCGCCATCGAGTAATAGCGCCACAGCTTAGGGCGGCTCGGGGTCTCGATCGCCACGGACTGCCCCGGCAGGTAGTCCATTCGCGGCTCCGGCCGGACTAACAGCACGCAGACATCGAACGCCCTCCGCTCGCAGGACACGACCGTGCCCCGCCACCAGGGCGGCCGTAGTTGTTCGTCCGCTCGCGCCGCCTCGGTCATGACGGAGCAGACGAGCTCGTAGGCCGCCTTCCAGTCGGCGGCCAGCTCCGGCGTCCAGGCTGGCCCGGAAAAGTGTTCCAAGGTCGCCAGCAGACTGGCGCCCACGGCGTCATAGTGCTCGGCGGCCGCGCCGAACTTCCGGTGATCACGGCCCAGTCCCTGCAGGAACGCGGTCAGGTCATCAACGCTGTCTACCTGGGAAACGATCTTCACCAGCGCGTCGGCGAAGTGACCGCGCTGGGCCGACATCGAGACCGGGAACAGGTCGCGCACCTCGGGATGCTTGATGAACAGGTCGGAGTAGAAGAACAGCGGCAACTCGTCACCGTGCATCGCGACACGGGCGAAGCTTTCCCGCAGCCGGACAACGTCCAACAGTCCCGCCTCTCTCCGCTGCTACCGCTAGCTGACTGATCCTTGGCACCCTGACCTCCGGCCCAGGAGACCCGGTCAAGCTGCTGACGCTGGATCGTGCCGGCAATTGCACGACAAATGCTGCCGCAAGTTTCATCCGGAGACATCGGTCAGGTGACGGATCTATGAAGCCGCGACCACGCGGGCGGGCATCGGCCGCCGAGCGGGCGCGCGCTCGCGCAGCAGGCCGGGTCAGGCGCGGCCCGGGTGGCTGTCTCTTGATCATCTTGATGCGGCTTGACGTGGCTCCCGACGGTGCCGGACTCCACCGGAGGGCGTGCGGCTACGGCAGGCCAGTCCTTGCGCAGGCTGGCGGCAGAGCGCGGCAGGCGCGGCAGCGAGCCGGCCGGTAGCAGCGCGAAGGCCCCTCGGCGCGCGGCGAGGGGCCTTCGCTTGAACTCTGCCCGATGGCTAGCCTAAGCAAGGCGCGGCGGCGCCCTGCCCGTGGCGGTCAGATTTTGCTGAAGCTGTCGAACTCTCCGTTTCGCGCTCCGCCGAGAAATGCCCGCCATTCACCTGAGGTAAATCTGAGAACCGGGCCCTCGGAATCCTTGCTGTCGCGAACACCGATCTCACCATCAGGCAGGCTCGCCACCTCGACACAGTTGCCGTTGGAGAAGCTCAGGGAACTCTTAACCCAGTGCAAATCTGAACTCGGGCGGCCTTCGGGTACAAGTCTTTTCACGTCTTTACCTCGCTGAATGTCGGGTGGCCGTAGCCTGGAACTCCTACTACCCAGAGTGTCCTGTTAACTGCTCAGCGTACTCGCCCGCTGTGGCGACTGCTGACCTTTTTGACATCTGGGGTCGCTGATACTACAGGAATTCTTTGTGCCTAAGGGGGCTTTGTGGCTGAGAGGGGACTTTGTGGCCAAGAGGGGACTGGCCAGGAAATCGGGCCCGCCGCGTGGCGTTCATCCGGGCACGCCGGGGATGACCGGAGGACGGGCGCTGGCCGGGCCAACCGGGATCAGCGGGCAGCATGTCATGACCGGGAGGACGGGCGCTGGCCGGCCGGCCAACCGGGATCAGCGGGCAGCCTGTCAGGCGCCAGCACAAGGAACCCGGGCCCGGCCGAATGAGCTACGCCGGTCGCGTATCAGCGGTCCCGCTGGCACCCGACCAATGCGATTCGGCCGTCTGGAGTATGAGCGCCCTGGACGCCGCCGGGTCCAGGGAGGCGCCGACGAGAAGCTGGAACGCACGCCGATGCAGGTAGGTTTCCCGCTCTCCTTCCACCGAGAAGGCGTTCTTCAAATGCTCAGCGCTAACCACATCTCGATACATAGCAGCATCATCTGGGCCGAAGCGGAATATAACAAACGACTCAACAAAGATCGCATGCTGGGCACCAAGGGGCAGGATCCGCAATACCACATTTGGCCGGTCAGCCTCATGCACTAGCCGCTGAAGCTGCTCATGCATCACCAGGTCACTGCCGATCCGGCGCTTCAGGATCGACTCATCAAGCACGACGGAAAGCTGCAGCCCTGGTTCGCGAGTCAGCGCCTGCTGACGTCGCATCCGGACCCTGACCAGCCGCTCGACCACGCTTGGCGCGATCGGCTCGACCAGGTCATAGCCGCTGATGATGTGCCTGGCGTAAGCCTCTGTCTGTAAAAGACCAGCGACAACCTCAACGTGCCAGATAGCTATCGAGCTTGCCTCATGCTCGAGGCCGATGAACTGCTGATAGTCGGCGGACAGGACGTCAGAGAATTCTTCCCACCAGCCCTTCCTGACCGCATCCTCGGCGAGCGAGAGGAGGAGCGCGCGACGGGATCCGGTGATCTCGTAGTAGTCGAGCAGCCGCTCGACTTCCCGTGGCTTCAGGCCGGTCCTGGCCAGCTCGTATCTGCTGATCTTGGAAGGCGACCATTTCAGCGCCGCGGCGACGACATCTCCGCTCTTGCCCTTGCTTTCCCTGATCTCGCGCAGCTCCGCGGCAAGCCGGCGGCGCCGCACCGTGGGGCTTCCTGGCACGGTCATCCGGCGTCCCTCCTCCTCGGTGCCGCCACGAGCGGGACCAGCGTGAGAGTCGCATAGATTTTACCTAGCAGCAATAGTGAGACTTTCATCGCACTCACGCTGACATCCAGCGTAGCCAACCCCGGCGCCCGCCAGCGCGGACGAAGCGCAGGGCGCAGCGATCGAGCTAGCGGTGCGGCCGCCGCCGAGGATTCCTTAGCAGAGCGTCCACACCAGACAGAATGGCTTGCCGGCCGGATCGGCGTAGACGCGCCAGTTGGGGCCGGCGCCGTCCAGCCGGGTGGCACCGATGTCGAGGGCGGCCCGCTCCGCAGCGTCCACGTCCTGGACCGTCACGTCGATGTGGATCTGCTGCGGATACGCCGGATCCGGCCAGCGCGGCGCGGTGTAGTGCTCCACCTGCTGGAACATCATCGGCTGCGCGCCGTCTTCGCCGATCATGGCGACCCGGTCCGCCTCGTATGTCACCGGCTTGCCGAGCAGCTCCGCGTAGAAGTGGCTCAGCGCCTTCGCATCGGGGCAGTCGAGCATGACGCCCATCAGGGTGGTCCGGAGATCGCCGGTGTTGAGGCACAGGTCGAACGGGTGGCCGGCCGGGTCGGCCAGCGTGTGCCACCGCTCGTTGCTGCGCAGCAGGGTGGCGCCGAGCTGCCGGGCGCGTTCGGCCGCCGCGTCGATGTCCGGTACCCGGAAGTCGAGATGGGCCTGCTGCGGACGGCCGGCGTCCGGCCACTGGGGCGGCACGTGGCCGGCGGCCAGTTGCAGGCCGATCCGCCAGCCGTCAGCGGAGTCGAGCGTGATCCAATCGGCGTCTTCGTCGTCGTCGGGGACGCGTCGCCAGCCGGCCAGCTGCTCGTAGAACGTGGCCAGGAGGTCGATGTCCGGGGCGTCCAGCGCCACGGCCCGCAGTGAGCCGATCGCCCGCCGGTGCGGTTCGGAGGTCATGCCCCGATCCTGCCGATCCCGGGGCCGGTCCGCCACCGGAAAACCGGGCGTTGACGATCCGTTCTCTTAGCCGATCAGCACGTCACTGTCCGGCTGCCACCAGCCCGGCTGGCCCGCACCGTCGCTGGCCAGCCACTGGCCCGGCCAGGTGACATGGAGGCCGGCCGAAGCGGAAACCGGTCAGCAATTCCGCCGGCGCCGCTCACCGCGGCGGCACCGCGGTTAGTCGCGTGCCATGTAGATCAAAGGTGAAAATAGGTGTGGGTGATCCCGGAAGCGGTAGCCGCGGGTACATGGGCGCTAGGCGCGTGCACGGCCGCCGCAGCCATTGCCGAGCCCGACAGGATCGGTCCGGCGACGCTGAGCGCTAAGATAGCGGGAATGATGAGAGCTCGCCTGATGCGCATGACTCCTCCGTGGCGATTCCCGAGGCCAGCGGCCTGTCGCACGTCCTGGCCGATCTGTACGGCGTATTACCGTCCTGTGGAGATATTTCCCTGCTACGCTTATTCTATGCATCTTAGATAACCATTTTCAAATAGTGAAATTACTATTAATAATTGTCGGAAAAATTCTCATCCTCATGCGGGGTAATATTCGCTGGACCCTGCGCTGCAAGCTCCGGGGAAAGTTTCACTGCACGGTGCAGTTGAGCTGGCGGGAACATTTCCCCTCCAGGCTGCGGACTGGTCAAATGAATTGCACCGGAAACACCGCTTGTGTCCATAATGTTCTGGTAGTAAAATCCGCCTCGTGCCCAGCGCCTCCCTGGCCGGCGCACTGATCGGCCGCGACAGCGAGACCGCGACGCTGGTTAGGCTCGTGACGGAAGTGGCTGGAGGGCTGGGCGGCTCGGTACTGATCGAGGGCGAGCCGGGCATCGGCAAGTCCGCGCTCGTGCGGGCGGCGCTGGCCGGGGCGGGTCCCGGCTGCCAGGTGTTCTGGGGCGCCGGCGACGAGCTGGGGCAGGCGTTACCGCTGCTGCCGCTGCTGGAAGGGTTACGAGTTCGGGAGCCCTCGGCCAATCCCCGGCGGAACACCATCGTCCGGCTGCTGCGGGGCGAGCTCACCGCCGATCGCGGCGCGGACGTTACGGCCGCGCTTGCGGAGCAGTTACTGGCGCTCATCGCCGAGCAATGCGCGGCGCAGCCAACCATCCTGGTCGTGGACGATCTCCAATGGGCAGATCAGGCGACCATTACCTTGTGGGGACGGCTGGCCAGGTCGGTGCGGCAGGTGCCGCTGCTGCTGGTCGGGATGATGCGCCCGGTGCCGCAGCGGGATGACCTGCTGGCGCTGCGGCGAGCGGTGGACGACGCCGCGCGCCTCCAGCTCACCGGTCTCACCGGGGCGGCAGTGGCCGAGCTGGTGGCCGCCCTGGCCGGCGGGGAGCCGGACGACAAGCTGCTGCAGCTCGCTGACGGTGCCGCGGGCAACCCGCTCTACGTCACTGAGCTCGTCGCCGCTCTGGCCCGCAGCTCCAGCCTGACCATTACCGGCACCGGAGCGGCCAAGCTGACCAGCGGTCCCGCGCCTAGCTCCATGTCAGCGGCCATCGCGGACCGCCTCGGCTTCGTCTCCGGGCCGGTGCGCGAGGTGCTGCGGGCGGCGGCGCTGCTTGGCGTGGACTTTGCCGTGCCGGACCTGGCGACGGTTCTCGGCCGCGGCGTGCCGGACCTGGTCCCGGCCGTGGACGAGGCATGCGCCGCCGGCGTGCTGGCCGAGTCCGGTAGCGGGCTCGGATTCCGGCATCCGCTGATCCGCACGGCGCTGTATGACGATATGCCGGCTCCGGTGCGCGCCGCCTGGCACCGCGATGCCGCCCGTGCCCTCGCTGAGGCCGGTGCGCCGACGGACCGCGTTGCCCGCCAGCTGCTGTGGGCGGTCGGCGGATCTGGCGGGGCGGCCGACCCGATGGACGAGTGGATCCTGCGCTGGCTGGCCCGCACCGCGGAGCTGCTGGTCGGCCAGGCGCCCCGGGCGGCGGCCGAGCTCATCGGCCATGCGGTGGAGAGCTCCCCGGCCGGCTCGGCTCAGCATGACTGCCTGGTGGGCAGGCTCGCTGATGCTCTCTTCCGGGTGGGCGACGCGGCGGGGGCTGAGCAGGTGGCGAACCGCGCACTGGAATATGTGGACGAGCGCGATCTCCGCGTGGACCTGCACTGGACGCTGGCGCAATGCCGCATGCAGGCCGGGCGGTCAGCGGAATCCCTGGCCACGCTGAACCGGGCACTGGCTACGCCCGGGATCTCGGCGCGGCACCGCGGCCGGCTGCTCGTGCTGGCCGCGCGGACGCACAACAACCTCGGCGAGGTCGAGACGGCCGGCCGGGTCGCCGCCGACGCGCTCGCGGCGGCATCGGAGGCGGGCGACACCTGGTCGACCGGCTGGGCACTGAGCGTGCTGACCATCGTGACCGCGGTGCAGGGGCAGACGGCTGACGCGCTGCCGCTGTTCGACCGGGCGCTGACCGTGACCCAGGCCGATCCGGCGCTGACCGACCTGCGGCTGCTGCTGCAGATCAACAAGGCCGTCACGCTGGGCGGCCTCGACCAGTACGAGGAGGCCCTCGGCGCGGCCACGCAGGCGCGGCGCCTCGCGGACCAGGTCGGCACGGTGGTCCGGCTGGCCCAGGCGCATGCCGCCCTTGGCCAGCTGCTGTTCGACACCGGGCGGTGGGACGACGCGATGGCCGAGGTGGAGGTCCTGCACGACGACCTGAAGGAGCCCGGTGCGGCCTGCAGCGATCACGGCATCGCCGCGGTGATCTGCTTTCATCGCGGCGAGATCACCGTGGCGCGGGGGCACCTCGCTGCCGCCGCCCCGTACGCCAAGCGGATCGGAAACCGGATCATCGGCCCGCTGGCGCTCGCCCACAGCCTGGACTTCGAGCAATCCGGCGCGCTAACGGCGGCGCTGGCCGTGCTGACCGCCGGGTTCGCCGACAACGCCGAAGAACTCGACGAGATCGAGAACCTGTTCGCTGACGCCGTCCGCCTCGCCACGGAGACTGGTGACCTCGGCACCGCGAAGACTCTGGCCGGCCACGCCGAGGCACTGGCCGCCGAGTCGCAGATCCCGCACCGCCAGGCGAACGCGCTCTACTGCCGCGGCCTGCTTGACCATGATGCCCCCCGGTTGCTGGCGGCCGCCGAGCGCTATGGTGACGCCGGCCGGCCGCTGCTCAGCGCGAAGGCGCTGGAGGCGGCCGCCGGAGACTTCATCTGCGCTGACGACCGCGACCAGGCACGGGCCGCATTCACCCGCGCCGTGGAGATCTATACCTCGCTTGGTGCCGCCACGGACGTCGCCCGGCTACGGACCGAGTTCCGCGCTCATGGCATCCGCCGCGCTCCGCATGCTAAGCACCGGCACACGCGGAGCGGCTGGGACAGCCTCACGCCGGCCGAGACAAAGATCGCCGCGCTGGTGGAGGAGGGGCTGTCCAACCCAGAGATCGCCGCCAGGCTCTTCCTGTCCCGGCGCACCGTCGCGACCCACGTCTCGCACATCCTGAAGAAACTCGGCGTCCAATCGCGTATCGACATCGCCCGCGAGGCAGCGTTGCGCAACCTGGCGGCGAGGTGACCGTGGCGCCGGAACTAGCGGGCGCGGCGAGGATCCGGTGGATCCGCCGGGACTCGTGCGCTAGCCGGGGCTCATGCTTTACCGGACACGGCTGCGATCGCCGTGCGGGCTCCGGTCGTCGCCAGCGCCAGGACCGGCCTGGAATTCCAGCGTGAAGTACACGGCCTTGCCCGCACGGGTCTGGTACCAGCCCCACTCGGTCGACAGGCTTTCGACCAGCATCAGGCCCCGGCCGGCCTCCGCGTCGGCTGGCGCATCCACCGGCATCGGCATGGCCCACGACGTGTCGTGGACGTCGACGCGTAACTCGCCACAGCTGCAGCCGATGACAAGCATGACGGTCTCGCCCGCCTCGTGGCTGATGGCATTGGTCACCAGCTCGCTGGTGAGCAGGATGGCGACGGACGGGTCGACGGGCACATCCCAGACGCAGATGGCCGCCCGGACCTGGCTGCGGGCTTCGGCCGCTGCGGCCGGTCCTGCGGTCAGCGAGATGCAGTGCGAGCGTTGAACGGTCGGGCGGATAGGCGCCATCGTGTCCATCTGGTTTCCTTGCCGGGCCGGTTGAGCCGGACTGAGACCGGACTGGGCCGCGCAGGTCACCCTGCGCGGCCAGTCCCGGGGGGGCCGATCAAACACCTGGCACTGGATCGTGCCGGTAGTTGCACGACAAATACTTCTGCAAGTTTCAGGCGGAGACATCGGTCAGGTGACGGATCTTTGAAGCCGTGACACGGCCAGGAGCCCGCGCTAGCCTGACGGCTGCGCCGCCGGATCACCGATTGAGCGTCTGACCTGCGCTGTCAGCCCAGGCCTGACCGTTAGCGCCAGGTGCTTGCCCGCTGATTCGGTGATGGCGTCGCGGCGGAGAGCCAGTGCAGCCATGTTCCGTGCGAGTCGGTAAACGCCAGCGGCCGCTGGCCGTCCCTGGCGAGGACGAACGGCGCACCCGGGTAGGCGGGCACCGCGATGCCGGGCAGGACGGCCGGGCCTTCGTTGGAGAGCCAGACGGCCGGCAGGCCGCGGACGATGCCGGCGAACCGCTGCCGGCCCGCGGGCGTGACGTAGGCAAGCACGGCGGAGTGATACACGACCAGGGTCGCCTCGGCGGGGGCCTGTGCCGCCAGCGCGGGCAGGTCGGTGAGCAGGTCACCACGGTGCACAACGGGAGGGTCGCGGCGGGCGGCGGCGACCGCGGCGGCGAGCCGCTGCTCGCGGTCGCCTTCGCCTGGCCAGACCAGGCACGATAGCCAGCGGACATCATCGTCGCTGGTCACGTCGAGCGGGCTGAGATCGAGCCCGGCTCGCCAGGCGATCGCGGGCAGCCGGTCCGGGATGGGCACCGGTCCGCGTGGCACGCAGCGCAGGGTGGGAGCCTGGGGGTCCTGGCCGGTGATCTGGTGCCCGGCATAGTCGTAGGAGTAACGGTCGAACAGCAGGGTGAGCCCCGCGCTTGCGCCCACTTCGATCAGCGCCAGCGGCGGCGGCAGCTGGGCCAGCGCCGGCAGCAGCGTGGCACAGCGGGCCGGCTCGTTGGTCTGCGTGCGCCTGGCCATCATTACCTCGGTCAGCTCGGCCCGGTTCTGCCGGACCAGGGCGCGCAGCCGGGTGATGCCGGCCGGGGCGCCCAGCAGGTAGCGGGCTGCCCCGAACAGCAGGTTAGGCTGGCGCTTTTCCAGCGGCAGCGAGCCGAGGAAGCGCAGCACGGCCGTGTCCTCAGCGACCGAGGCGGCCAGTGACTCATACGCCGGGCTGCGGCCGCGGGCGTCCTTGGCGAACGCCCGGTAGTTCTCCGCGACGCTCGCCGCCGGATCATGACCATGCATCGCCACTCCCAGAACGCTACGCCGGCTGGCTGGCCGGACCCGGTAAACCGGAGCTGGCCGGTCGCCGTCTAGTGACGACGGCGCATTGCGGCATACGTGCGGAATCCAAGGGGCAGCGCCCAGCGGCAAGGAGAAAGACATACCCATGGCAGCCACGCTTCAGGAGATCCTGCTCGCGCCGGACACCCGGCCAAAGGTGATCGCCGACTGCTACACGCTGATAGAGCAGGAGGTCGCGGACAAGTCAGGGATCTCCGGTGCCGCGGTCAAGCTCGCCTACAAGACGGTGACCACCTTCGCCCCCGGTCATATCCGCTACATGGTGGAGTCCCTGCTCCCGCAGATGGTGGACGAGCTTGAGCCGTACTGGGCGGAATTCAGCACCGCCGGCGGCGCAGAGTTCGGCGACTACCTGGCCAAGCGCGGCGAGGAAGTGGCGCAGGACCTGCTCTCGGTGACCGACGACCGCGCGGCGGCCTCCGGCCGGCCCACGGTCATCAGGGCCTACCGCACCGTCCGCGGCAGCGCAGCCAAACACGTCGAGACCGCGCTCCCGCACGTCGGCGACCTGGTACTGAAGTACGCTCGCTGACCAGTCGGGCCCTCGCGCGGGCCGGATCGGTTCCGCCGCCGCACCGGGATGAGCGGTACAAGCCCGCGACGACGTCCGGCCGGAGGGATGATTAACGAATCCGAAACCGCCGGGAAACGGTCGGGGGCGAGACGGTGCCGGCTTCGAACGGTGGCCGCAGCCGGGGCTGGCTGCGGGCGCCGCCCGCAATGCGAGGGCTGCTGCCCGTCGACCGGTCCCAGGTACCCGCGGACGTGCTGGCCGGCCTGACGCTGGCCGCCCTGGGCATCCCCGAGGTTCTCGGGTACGCGAAGATCGCTGGGATGCCGGTGGTGACCGGCCTGTACACGATGCTGCTGCCGATGGTTGTCTTCGCCGTCCTCGGCTCATCGCGTCATCTGGTCGTAGCCGCCGACTCCGCTACCGCCGTCATCCTCGCCGCCACGCTGACCGGGCTCGCGGCCGCCGGGTCAGAGCGATATGTCCGGCTGGCCGGGCTCGCGGCCCTGCTGGCCGGCGGGATGCTGCTCCTGGCCCGGCTGGTGCGGCTCGGGTTCCTGGCGAATTTCCTTTCCCGCACCGTCTTGGTCGGATTCCTCACCGGCGTCGGCGTCCAGGTGGCGGCCGGCCAGCTGCCCGCGATGCTGGGGGTGACTGCCACCGGCGCGAGCACCCTGACCAAGCTCCTGGACACCGTGCGCGCGTTCCCGCAGGTGCGCAGATCTGACCTAGCGGTGTCGGCCGGGGTCATCGTGATCGTGCTGGCTGCGCGCCGGATCACCCGGAAGGTCCCAGGACCGCTGATCGCGGTGATCGCCGCGATCATCGTGAGTCGTGCGGCGAACCTGGCCGGCCGCGGCGTGGCCGTGGTCGGAGCCGTCCCGCGCGGGCTGCCGCGCCTCGGGCTGCCCGCGCTCGGCGGGCACGACGCCGCCGCGCTGCTCGGCGCCGCGGCCTCGATGTTCGTCGTCATCCTCGCGCAGAGCGCGGCGACCTCGCGCGCCTACGCCGGGAAGTACGAGGAGCCGTTCAGCGAGGACACCGACCTGGCCGGCCTCGGCGCCGCCAACGTGGCCGCCGCGTTCTCCGGCACCTTCGTCGTCAACGGAAGCCCGACCAAGACGCAGATGGTCGACGGCGCGCACGGGCGCAGCCAGCTGGCCCAGCTCACGACCGCAGCGGTAGTCCTGATTGTGCTGCTCCTGCTCACCGGGCCGCTCGGCTACCTGCCGGAGGCTGCCCTGGCGGCGGTGGTCTTCCTGATCGCCATCGAGCTCATCGACATCGCCGGGCTGCGGAGGATCCTGGCCTGCCGGCGCGACGAGTTCGCGGTAGCCCTGCTCGCGACCGCCGCCGTGGTGGTCCTGGGGGTCGAGGAAGGCATCGTGCTCGCCGTGGTCGCCTCAGTCATCGACCACCTGCGCCACAGCTACAACCCGCGCAACAGCGTGCTGATGAAGTCACCGGCCGGGCACTGGCGGCCTGCCCCGGTCCTGCCTGGCGCGCGGACCGAGGAAGGGCTGGTGGTCTACCGGTTCGGCACCAGCCTCTACTACGCGAACGCCTCGCGCCTGATTGAGGACGTCACGGCACTGTCGCAGGGCAGCCCGCTGCGGTGGATGGTTCTCGACGGCGCCGCCATCGGCGACGTCGACTACACCGCGGCGGCGAGCCTCACCCGCGTCATCGAGCACCTCCGCAAACGACACATCCGCCTGGCCGTCAGCACCGTCAATGCCCCGGTGCGCGAGCAGCTCGACCGCTACGGCATCAGCGCAGCCCTCGGCCCCGGTGCCTACTACGACACCCCCGGCGAGGCGCTCGATGCCTTCCACGCCGCAGAACGACCCGCCGGGGAGTAAAGCGGCCCCGGTGACGGCGGAAGGCCGGCGCCGCGCGCGAACTGGTGACGGAGGTCCTCCGGGTGCCGGGCCGAACTGCCCTGCCATCGCCTGTGCAGGCGCCGGGACAATGGAACCTACTCAGGCACCATGCCGAGGCGATGGCCTGACCCCCGGCATGCTGGTGTGAAAGTGCTCAAGATGACGCACATGAGCGCTGCTGGCTGAGCCGACATAAGGAGGCAGGCTCATGACAAACACCGGGGACGTACAGCGTTACGCCGACGCCATCATGGCAATGATCAAGGAAGATCAGGACAGCGGGCAAGTGCCCCGCGAGGTGTCTTCATGGGACGAACTTGATGACAGCGTGGACACTGACGATTATTACCGGCAGGCTCAGCTGCCATCGGGCACCCGCGAGGCAATTGACCTGCACAACGCCGTCAACGATGAAGTCGGCCGGCGCCTCGGCGCCGGACAAGGCGGCCCGTGGGGCGTTACCTGGACGCACCCTGGCCGGCCAGCGCTCAGCATCGGCCGGACGATCGGGTACGCGACACAGGCGGAAGCCGAAACGGTCGGCCAGGAATACCTCGCCCAGCATGGCGGGGCATACCAGGTTCGCGGTGGCTGACCTGACCAGGCCGGCTGCAGCAAAGCGCAGGAGCGGGCCGGCGAACCGCGGGCCGGCCCGGCCGTCCTGAGACAGCACGCGGGGAGTTCCCGTTAATCATGGCGGTTCTGGTCTTTTGCTTGCTGGCTGGCCGGCCGCCGGGTACGGAACGGCGCCGTCAAGGACAGCCCGCCGAAGCCGCCGCTCTGGCCGGCCAGCGGCTGACACGTCCCGTGGCAGCACGTACGGTGGGTCCCGAGTCGAATGTTCTACCCGGCGCTGAATGCCAGCTTTGAGCGACGAGCGAGAGTGAACATGAGAATCAGCAACCAGGCCGGCGCCAGCGTCGCCGGGGACAACGGCGCGGCGCGGCATCCCGGCTTATCGAGACGCAGGTTCCTCGCAGGCGCGGCGGGAGCGGCCGGCGCAGGCGCCCTGGCGGCCGGCCCGGGCATACCGCCGGCGTTGGCGGCCACGCCCGGGGATGCGGCAGCGCGGTCCACGGGCATGCCCAGCCTGGCCGAAGTGTGGCGGTGGGAGCAGCAGCTTGTCCGGTTCGGTACCCGCTACACCGGCAGCCGCGGTCATGCCGCCTACGTGGACTGGCTCACCGAGCGGCTTTCCGCGGTGCCCGGATTCGCCCTGCGGACCGACCGGCTGACCTTCAACCGCTGGCTGGCGCGCGATTTCACCCTCCGGGTGGATGTCCCGGCGGCCGTGGGCCGGTCCGGCCCGGTTCCGCTCACTTATTACTTTCCGTATTCCGGGCAAACGCCGCCCGGCGGCGTGACCGGCAGGCTCGTCGATCTCGGCACTGTCCCGCCCGCGGCCGGCTACACCGCGGCATTCTGGGCGCCGGCCAGGGGCGGGATTGCCCTGGTGCGGACCGCGCCGTCGGTGTTCTCGCTGGATACCGGCCAGACGGCCACCGGCGGCTATGAGCCAGCCAAGACCTCCGTGCAGGCGGCCGCGGATTACACGGCCTACGCGGCCGCGCTCACCCATCCGGCCTGGCAGGGCATACTCGAGCCCGTTCCGCTGCTCGAGGCGAGGAACGCAGGTGTGCTCGGGGTGGTCTGCGCCTGGACCGGGATGCCGGATGACGAGGTCGTGAACCAGTACAACCCGTTCACCACGGCCTATCCGGCGGCATCGGGCCTGGCGACCCCTGGCGATCCGGGCTGTCCAGCGGTCTGGGTGGGCGACTCTACCGGCACCGGCCTGTCCGGGCTTGCCGCGAGCGGCCAGGCGAGCGCGACGCTCGTGCTCACCGCGGACATCACGGCCGGCGCCGCGACCGAGACGGTCTGGGGATGGCTGAAAGGCTCGGGCAACACCGGCCAGAACATCATCATCAACACCCATACCGACGGGCCGAACGCCACCGAGGAGAATGGCGGGCTCGGGCTCGTCGCACTTGCCCGGCATCTGGCTGGCCTTGACTCGCGCCGCCACGACATGTATTTCGCGCTGGTCACCGGGCATTTCCAGTTGCCGCAGTTCACCCGGACCATCCCGAATCCGCAGCGGGCTGAGGTCGGCAATGACGCGATCAGCGTGTGGATGCTCGACCACCCGGGCATTTACCAGGCCGCCGCGCTCGGGGTCACCGTCGAGCACCTCGGTGCCACGATGTGGTCGAACGACCCGGTGACCGGCAGGTACGCACCGGCGGGCGGCGCGGAGTGGGGCACCACCTACACGATGCAGCGGAATATCCTCAGCCTGGGCAACGCCGAGCAGGCCGCGTACCTGGCCGCGGTCAGGGCGGTCAATGCCAACGGCTGGCCGGACTATCCGGTGGCCACCGTGGCGCCCGGCGCGGTCCCGTTCTATCTCGGCGAGGGAGCACCGCTGTACGCCGCAGGGCTCGGCACCGTCTCGCTGTGCCCCCTCCCCACCTACCTGCTGCAGGCCGGAGACGCACAGCGGCCGCAGTTGCTCGACCTCGACAAGCTCGACAAGCGCCTGATGTACGGCCAGATCCTTGCCTTCGCCCAGACCATCGAGGCACTCGACGCGGCCCCGCCAACCGCGCTATAGGCCAGCGCCTTTCAAACTCAGTTACGAGGGCCGCCGCCGCCCAGGGGTCGGCGGCTCCCGGTCTCCCCGGAGGGTAGAGTCGCGACCGTGGCAGACAATGACTGGCGAGTGACGGTCACGCTGCACGATCAGGCTCATGCCCGGCGTGCGCTGCAGTCGCTGCGCGAGCATGAGGTGGAGAACGACGTGCGCAGGCGACTCGGTCACCGTGTCGCGGTGAGCGCGGACGGCGCACGCGTCTTTCTCTACGCCGGCACCGAGATCGCCGCGAGAGAAGCTGAGCGGGTCGTGCGCGAGGTGATGGCTCAGCGTGATATCGGTGCCGAGTTCGCGGTCGACCGGTGGCATCCGGCCGAAGAAGAGTGGCAGGACGCGGACATCGCGATGCCGCAGACCGACGAAGAGCGCCAGGCCGAGCATCAGCGCCTCGAGGACACCGAGACGCGGGAGTCGCTCGCGACCGGGCACCCCCGGTGGGAGGTGCGCGTTGAGCTGCCATCGCGTCATGACGCGGACGCGCTGGCCGGGCAGCTGCAGGCAGCAGGCCGCACGGTGATTCGCCGGTGGAAGTTCCTGGTCCTCGGGGCCAACGACGAAGACGAGGCGAACGACCTCGCCAAGATGATCAGGCAGGAGGCGCCTGCAGCCGCGTCCGTGCGCGCCGAAGAGGTGGGCCCGCTGCTGCCGTTCGCCCAGTACGGGCCGATCTCAATCTGGTAGTTCCGCGAGCTGGGTTCGCAGCGGCCCGGGGCGGCCAGGTCAGGCCGGGCTGGGGTCATGCTGATCTGCAAACACGCCAGGCATGGACCGCCGGGCAATGCCGCCCGCTCTTGTGGGCTCCGGCGGATGGGGCGTAGCGTCCAGATCAGGAAGGCGTACTCGTTTATCTGCGTGGAGACGAGATTGAGATTCCTTCCGGCTGCCCTGGACCTCGGTGGCGCCTAGCGCACAGCGAAGCCGGGGTGGCCTATGCCAGCAGCGGTCATTCACCGTGTCCTGGCGGTTCGTACAACGCGCGTCAGCGGCTCCTGCTGCTGCGGGCCGGCTCCTGATCTCATTCTGGCCGGCTATCCGCGGATGGTGTTCATGCGGTGAGAGGCGGGTGCTTCATGGTGAAGACTGGGCTGTCACGTACTCCGGACGGGCTCAGGCGCGGTAACCGGCGCCGGGCTCGGCTGGCCGGCGCCGGGGTCGCCGTCGCGGCGCTGGTGTCCGCGGTCGTCCCGGCACTCGGGGCCGGCCCGGCAGGCGCCGCTGGCACCCCGCGCCCGGTGCCGGCCGTCGGCTGGCACCGGTGTCCCGCGGGCAGCGCGGGCGCCATGGTCGGCGGGTTCTCGTGCGCGACCGTGGCGGCGCCGCTGGACTACCGGGATCCGTCCGGGCCGAAGATCAGGCTGGCCCTGGTGGAGCACCCGGCCACCGGGCCGGCCAGCCGCGGCGTGATCTTCTTCAACCCGGGCGGCCCCGGCGGGGCCGGCACGGTACAGCTCCCGGCATTCATCGGGTTCTTCCCGAAGGAACTGCTGCGCGACTACGACATCGTGAGCTGGGACCCGCGCGGTGCCGGGGCGAGCACGGCGGTCCAGTGCTTCCCGAGCGCGGCCGCGGAAAGCGCGTTCCTGGGCAAGTTCTCCTTCTTCCCCGTCGGCCGCGGCCAGCAGCGCGCCTACATCCGCCGGTATCGTGAGTTCGGCAGGATCTGCGCCGCGCGGAACGGCGCGCTGCTCCGGCACGTCTCCACCGCCGACTCCGCCCGTGACCTGAACCTGCTGCGGCGCGACCTCGGCCAGCCCAGGCTGAACTACCTCGGCATCTCCTACGGCACGTTCCTGGGCGCGACCTACGCGAACCTGTTCCCGCGCCGGGTCGGCCGGATGGCACTGGACGGGAACCTCCCGCCCGAGGCCTGGACCAACGGCGGCCTGCCGGACCCCCGGCTGAGCACCTACCTGCGCATGCGCAGCGACCAGGCGGCCGCCGCGGCGCTCGGCGCGTTCCTGCGGATCTGCGGGCAGCGCAGCACCCAGGCCTGCGCGTTCTCGGCCGGCAGCCCCGCCGCGACCAGGGCCAAGTGGGATGCGCTGCTGGCCAGCCTCAGGCAGGCGCCGATCAGCCTGGGCGGCACGGCCATCACCTACGCCGAGGTTGTCACCGCCGTCAGCTTCGATCTCCCCTTCGTGCAGCCGTTCAGCACGCCCGTACCTGACAACAGCGCCCCCGGCTGGTCCGGGGCGGCCCAGGACCTCCAGCTACTCTGGACGGCCCGCAGCGGCACCGGCGCCCGGCCGGGCACGCCGCCGACGGCCGCGGCGGCCGCCGCCCAGCGCTACGGAGGGGCCGAGCAGACCTACGCGGTCCAGTGCGACGAGGCGCCGAGCCCTCCCGCCCGTGCCTACCCCGGCCTGCAGCGCCTGCTGCTGCGCCGCAGCGGCGTGACCGCCCTGCCGTATCTGTGGGGCTTTGACGAGCCGTGCGCCACCTGGCCCGTCCGCGGGCAGGACACCTACAGCGGCCCGTGGAACGCCCCCACCAGGCCCATCCTGGTGATCGGCAACACCACCGACCCATTCCTCCCGCTCCAGGCCGACATCGCCATGACCCGCCAGCTCGGCAACGCGCGGCTGCTGGTCGTCCGCGGCTACGGCCACACCGCGTTCCTCAACCCCAGCACCTGCGCCGCCGCCTACATGACCGCCTACTTCCGCACCGGCGCCCTCCCCCCGAAGGGAACCGTATGCCGCCAGAACCTCCCGCCGTTCCCGCCCCCCACCGGGTAACACAGCCAGCGGCGCGAGGCTGGCTACCGGAAACCCCTGGCTATAACGTGAATACAGAAGGAGGCAACCGTGACTGCCAGCCCCGGCCCGTACTGCTGTGACGAGACCCGGAGGGCTCGGACAGCGCTGGCCAGGAGGCGCTTTTGTCTTCGGTACCCGCCACGCACCGATCAGTTCGCCGTGATACCGCCGGTCCTGGCGCTGGCCTGCTGACGGCGGCACGATACGCGACGGGAACGGTGAGACGGCCGTGTTCGTGGTAATGGTTGCGACGGAATGCGCACCAGTGGCGCAGGCAGGCGGGCTGGGAGAGGTCATCTTCGGGCTCAGCAGGGAAATGGAGCTGCGGGGCCACGCCGTCGAGATTATTTTACCGAAATACGATTGCATGAGCTACGACCAGATCTTCGGGCTCTCGATCACCTGTCAGGATCTGTGGGTGCCTTGGTACAGCGGGTTCGTGCACTGCACGGTGTGGTTCGGGTTCGTGCACGGCAGGAAGTGCTTCTTCATCGAACCGCACTCACCGGACGGCTTCTTCAACCGGGGCCACTTGTACGGCTCGCCTGACGACGTGCTCAGATTTGCCTTCTTCTCGAAGGCGGCTCTGGAGTTCATGCTGCTGACGGGCAAACGGCCCGAAGTAATCCACTGTCACGACTGGCAGACGGCACTGGTGCCGGTGCTGCTCTATGAGATCTACCAGCACGTCGGCATGCATGGTCAGCGTGCCTGCTATACCATCCATAATTTCGGGCACGAGGGTATCTGCGGCGAGCAAGTCTTGTGGGCAACGGGCCTCACTCGGCCCGCGCACTTCTTCGATTATGATCGGCTCTGCGACAACTTCAATCATGGCGCGATCAACCTGATGAAAGGTGGCATCGTTTACTCGAACTTCGTCACCACGGTGTCGCCAGAGCATGCCCGGGAGGCAACCTACACCGATCAGGGGATGGGACTGGGGCATACGCTGCATATCCACCGAGGGAAGTTTGGTGGCGTGCTCAACGGCATCGACTACGAGGTATGGAATCCGGAAACCGATATCCTTATCCCGTCGAATTACGCGGCCGGCACCGTAGAGCGCAAATATGCGAACAAGGATGCCCTCCGTGACCGGCTGTTATTGCGCAAGGAGTACAAGCCGATCGTGGCTTACATCGGCCGCATTGACCGCCAGAAAGGCGTCCACCTGATCCATCATGCCATTTTCTACACGTTGGCCCAGGGCGGGCAATTCATCTTGCTGGGTTCTTGCCCCGAGCCAGCCGTCAACGATCAGTTCTGGCACTTGAAGCACCACCTGAATGACAACCCTGACTGCCATCTGGAAATCGGGTTCGATGTAGGCCTGGCCCACCTGATCTACGCCGGCGCCGACATGGTGGTGATGCCCAGCCTTTTCGAACCGTGCGGCCTGAGCCAGATGATGGCCCTCAAGTACGGGACCGTCCCCATCGTGCGGGCCGTCGGCGGCCTAGTGGATACGGTCTTCGATCGCGACTACTCCGCGCGCCACCCCGACGACCGGAACGGCTACGTATTCCACCAGCTCGACAACCTGGCGCTGGAGTCCGCGATGGCGCGGGCCATGGGGCTCTGGTTCTCGTACCCAGGTGACTTCCGCCAGCTCATGCTGAACGGAATGCAAGAGGATCACTCCTGGGCCGGGCCAGGTCAGCACTACGTGAACATCTATGACAACATCCGCGATAAGTAGGCGGAGCTCAATTGAGACAATGGAGCTGGGGCAATGGGTGAGATCCCTGAGTACATCGACGGCCTTCCCAACATCTGCGGTTCGGAACAACGTATCGATGAGGCGATCCGGGCGCGGGGCAGCGATCCCGTCTTCCGGCCGCCGGGGGACGCCGGGTTCGCCGATGCGCACAGCGCCTTCGCCGTCGCCTTACACATGCACCAGCCGCTCATTCCAGCAGGCAGTCCTGATCTGCGCACGGCGCCGATCATCAGCAACTTGCAGTGGATGATGGACAACCCCGGCATCGGCGACAACCATAACGCCCCGGTATTCCTGAACTGCTATAAACGAATGGGCGAGTTCATCCCCGCGTTGCTCGACGAGGGACTTGCGCCCAGGGTCATGCTCGAATACTCGGGTACGCTGCTGCACGGCCTGCGGCAGATGGGCGCCCACGACGTGCTTGACGCACTGGCCCGCATCACGACCGATGGCCGCGGCCGACAGGCGACGGAATGGCTGGGCTGTCCGTGGGGGCATGCGGTGGCGCCATCCACCCCCGTCCAGGACTACCGGCTGCACGTGCGGGCCTGGCAGCACCATTTCGCCGCCATCTTCGGCCTGGACGCACTCGGCCGGGTCCGCGGTTTCTCTCCCGCGGAGATGGCCCTGCCCAACCACCCCGATGTCGCCTACGAGTTCGTTAAGACCCTGACTGACTGCGGCTACCAGTGGGTTCTGGTCCAGGAACACACAGTAGAGGAACCCGATGGGCGCGGGCTCCAGCATCCGCATCTGCCTCACCGGCTGGTCTGCACGAGCTCCCGCGGGGACGTCGCCAGCATCACCGCCGTGGTCAAGACCCAGGGCAGCGACACGAAGCTGGTCGCCCAGATGCAGCCCTATTACGAGGCCAAGGGCCTTTCCCGCTGGGACCTGGATGGCCGCCAGGTGCCGCCGTTAGTTACCCAGATCGCCGACGGCGAGAACGGCGGGGTGATGATGAACGAATTCCCGCCCAAGTATTTCGACGTGATCCGGGAATGCTCGGGTACCCAGACCCCGGCTATGAACGTCACCGACTACCTTGAACGGCTCCATTCGGCAGGCCTCGGCCCGGAGAATCTTCCGGTGATCCAGCCTCTCTTCCAGTCCAGGATCTGGAGCCGGATGGCTCCCGGCGACGGGCCGGACCGGCTGGCCGAGGTGACCGGGCAGCTGCAAGCCGAGGATGGGCGGTTCAGCATGGAAGGCGGCAGCTGGACCAACGACATCTCCTGGGTACGCGGCTATGACCGGGTGCTGGCCCCGATGGACGAAGCCAGCTCGCTGTTCCACGCGCGCGTCCTGGCCAACGGCGTTCCCACCGACGACCCCGGTTACCGGAACGCACTCTTCCACCTGCTCACCGCCGAGACCAGTTGCTACCGCTACTGGGGCGAGGGCATCTGGACCGACTACGGCACCGAGCTGGCCCGGCGCACCATCGACATCGTGACACACGACCTGTAGCCGCCAAGGAGCCCCGATGGCCGACGCGACCTTCGCCTTGGTCCTCAACTTGCATCAGCCCGCTGGCAACCTTGAGAACCTCCTCGATCAGCGCGGTTGGGAGGCCAAGGAGATCTTGTGGGCGATGGACCGCATTCCCCGATCGCTGTGGGCCTACGAGGATGTCGGCCGGGTGCACCTCTCGCTTTCCGGCACCCTGCTCGAGACCTTGGCCAGTCCGGACTTCCAGCGCCGGGTCTACGGCATCGCCGACTGCGGATCTCTGCTGTGGTACCTGCAGAACACCAAGATCATCCACATCCTGGGTACCGCGTACTACCATCCTGTCCTCCCCCTCATCCCACGGGCCGACTGCGATGAGCAACTCGAGCGCTGGCAGGGGATCGGCCGGCACCTTTTCGCGCGAACCGGCTTTCCCGGTTTCTGGCCCCCGGAGATGGGCTTCTGCGCAGAGCTCATCCCCACTCTCAAACGCCAGGGCTACCGCTACGTGCTCGTCGACAGCGAACACGTCGAAGCGGTCACCCCGATGGGCTGGGACGAACTCCGCTACCGTCCGCACATCGCACGGTTCGGGGACGACGAAATCATAGTCGTGGTCCGGGACCGGGAGCTCTCCAACGCCCAGGAGGCAGGCATGGAGGCTGGCTGGTTCATTCACGAGGTGTCCCAGCGGACGAAACACTGTCATTTCCCGCCGCTTGTCACCACCTGCACTGATGGCGAAAACGGCGGCTGGTTCCGCAACAGCTCGCCGGAAGCGAACTTCTGGCACTTTTTCTACGAGAACCTGCTGCAGCGGGCACGGGACAACCGCAGCGACGGCATTCATCCCGGCTTCATCGACGATTACCTCGACCGCCACGGCGCCCACGGTGAAGTAACCGTGCGGCCGGGAGCGTGGAATACCGGCTGGCACGACGGCTCCGGCTTTACCCAATGGATCGGGTCGGCCGCCCAGCAGAAGGCGCTGACCCGCCTCGACGAGATCAGCCAGGCCATCTATGCCGCCCGCCGCAACGCCACCGGCATCTCGGTCCGCGACCCTGACGTGTACTGGCTGCTCGAGCAAGCCCACTGGCGGGTCCTGCGCGCCGAGACCAGCTGCAACTTCTTCTGGGGCGACGCCTGGCTGCAGCGCTGCCACCACGACCTCGACCGGGCCACCGACTTCCTGGAACAAGCAGGATCCCGGCTGGCCTAATCTGGCCCGGCGCTGACTGGAAGGAGCGGCCGTCAGCGGCCATCGGCTGCGGCCGCGGGGAGCGGCCATCGGGAGCGGTCTCCGGGAGCGGTCGCCGGGAGCGGCCGCCGGCGCTGGGGTTTGCCATCAAACTCACACATAAATCAAGCACAGCCCAAATGCCCCCGCGAGAAGGTGTGACTCATGCCAGGCCTTAGGCGTCTTCCAGTTGCTGCCGGATCCTGGTGGTACCCGGAGCATAGGAGGGCGGCGTGACACAGCTTGGCTCGCCGGCAACGCAGAGCAGTCCCGGCGACGGCGGCCGGCAGGCGGTACGCGGATCGCGGATCGCCCGGCGCCGCCGCGTCCTGTTCGGGGTGGGCGGCGCGGCGGCCCTGCTGGCGATCGGCGGGCTGATCGGCTCCTCGTTCGTGAAGTCGCCGCAGCAGATTGCAGCGGATACGGCAGCGCCGTCACCGACGGTGACCACGGCGAAGGTCGTCTCCCAGATCCTCACCTCGTCGGTCGAGATGCGCGGCGTCGTGTACCCGGCGACGCAATACGACGTGTACCCGTCCGCCCCGGAGGCGGATGCGGCCGCGCAAGGAACCGGATCCGCGGCCGGTGGTCCGGCCGCCGGCGGCGGCTCGTCGGGGACGGTGTACATATCGAGGCTGGACGTGGCGGCCGGCAAGACGATCTCCAGCGGCGAGGAGCTTGCTGAGATAGACGGCCAGCCGCTGTTCGCACTCGCCGGCCTCGTACCCGCATGGCGGGACATAACGCCTGGTGAGAGCGGGCCCGACGTGGCGGAACTGCAGAAGGCCCTTGGCTCGCTCGGGTACTACTCCGGCGGCGACACGCCCGGGTTCTTCGGCGCGGCGACCGAGGATGCGGCGGCCCTGTATTACGAGCACCTCGGCTACGCCCCGCCGGTAACGGGCGGCGTGCCGATGGCGGACGTGATCTTCCTGCCGTCGCTGCCCGCGAAGGTGGTCGCGGTGAACGGCGCCAAGGGCCAGCAGCCCGGCCAGCCCTTCCTTGAGCTCGCGGCGCGCGGGTCGCTGGCGCTGACCGGCGAACTGCCGCCTGCTTACGCCGCGCAGGTCAAGCCTGGCCTGAGAGCGAAGATCTTCGATGAGGTGACCGGCATCCATGCCGCCGGCACCGTTGCCGGCGTGGGGACGCCGACGACGGTAGTGCCGATAGGAGCGATCGTGAACGTCGGGGGCGGCTCGGGTTCGGTGGGCTCAGCGGGAGCCGCCGGACCGGGTCGCCAGCTCAGGGTCGGCCGGCACCGGGTCGGCCGGCACCGGGTCGGCCGGCTCCGGGTCCGCCGGGACGGCCGGCTCAGCCAGTTCTGGTGGTTCCGGCAACGCCGCGGATTCGGGCGCGACGCCGTTCATCCCGCTGACCGTGCACCCGTCCAGACCGCTGCCTGCGGCGCTGGACAACGAGAACGTCCTGGTCACCGTCGAAACCGGGCGGACCGAGGGGCCGGTGCTCACAGTTCCGGTCGCCGCGATCGTCACGACCGCGTCCGGCACCAGCTACGTCACGGTGGCCGGCGCGCACGGCAAGCAGACCGAGGTCCCGGTCACGCCGGGCATCTCCGAGAACGGCTATGTCCAGGTGACCCCGGTGAAGGCGGGCAAGCTTGCGGCCGGCGACAGCGTGGTGGTGAGCGGCTGATGACCGCGCCCGTGATCGAACTACGCGGACTCGCCCGGACCTACCCCGGGCCGTCGCCGGTCTATGCGCTGCGCCCGGCAGACCTGGTGATCGAGGCGGACGATTACGTCGCGGTGACAGGGCCGTCCGGCTCAGGCAAATCCACGCTGCTGCACCTGCTCGGGCTGCTCGACTCTCCCACCGCCGGCAGCTACCTGCTGGACGGACTTGACACTTCCGCGTTGCGCGACCGGGACCGGTCGGCGCTGCGCGGCAGGCGGATCGGGTTCGTCTTCCAGGCCTTCCACCTGCTGGCCTACCGGACGGTGCTGGAGAACGTGCTGCTCGCCGAGCTGTACAACCACACGCCACGAGACAGCCGGCTCCAGGCGGCGGTCGACGCGATCGGCGCGGTCGGGCTGGAGCACCGGCTCGACGCGCTCCCGACCACGCTGTCCGGCGGGGAGTGTCAGCGGGTCGCTATCGCGCGTGCGCTGGTCAACCGGCCGAGCCTGCTGCTGTGCGACGAGCCGACGGGAAATCTGGACTCGCGGAACGCCGCCGCGCTCATGGAACTGCTCGACCAGCTCAACTCCGGCGGCCTGACGATCGTGGTCATCACGCATGATGCGGCAGTGGCGGCCCACGCGGGCCGGACTGTGACGATCAGCGACGGGATCCTGTCCGAGCAGATCGGGGCCGGCCATGGGTAGGCCGGGTGCTGGCCATGGGTAGGCCAGGTGCTGGCCTGCCCTCGCCCCAGCTAACCGTCAGGGACACGGCCGCCGAGGCGATCGCGGGAATCGTGCAGCGGCCGGGCCGGGCCGGGCTGACCATGCTCGGCACCGTCCTCGGCGTGGGCGCGTTCGTCGCCGTGCTCGGCCTCACCGCGACGGGAGCTGGCCAGATCTCGCATCAGTTCACCGTCCTTGAAGACACCACGGTCACGGTGGAGGACAACGGCCCCGCCAACGATGTCGCGGCGCCAGGCACCAATCCTGCGATCGGTTTCCCTGCCGACGCGGACACGATCGCGGACCGCATCAACGGGGTGGCCGCCGCGGGTGTCTGGTGGCCGGTCGCGCTCCCGGAAGGGACGGACTTCAGTGCCTCGCTCGCGCTGTCCGGCACGGCCTCCCAGACGGTCAACCTGCTGGCCGCCTCGCCCGGTGCGGTGCGGGCAATGGTTCCGGCGATGGTCGCTGGCTCGCCACTGAGCACGTATGAGAACGACACCGCGCAGCACGTGGCGATGATCGACACCTCGACAGCCTCCGCCCTCGGCATCGCTCCTGCTCGCCTGGCCAGCCACCCGGCCGTATTCGTCAACGGGATCGCCTACACCGTCGTCGGCGTCTACAGCTCCGCGCAGCGCGTGGTCAGCGGCGGGAGCGCGATGCTGATCCCGGAGCACACCGCCCTGGACGACTACGGCAACCCGCAGCCGGGCATCGGCACCGAAGAAGAGGCCCAGATGGTCATCGCCACCAGGACCGGCGCCGCGCAGGCGGTGTCACGCCAGATCGCGGCCGCCGAACTGCCGGCCGACCCGCACCGGCTGGTCGTGACGTCGCCGCCCAACCCGCAGAACCTGCAGAGCGAGGTGAACGGCGACCTGGCCGGCCTGTTCCTGATCCTCGCGCTGATCAGCCTGCTTATCGGGGCGGTGGGGATAGCGAACACGACGCTGGTCGCCGTGCTTGAGCGTACCGGGGAAATCGGCGTGCGCCGCGCCGTCGGTGCCCGGCCCCGGCACATCGCCGCGCAGTTCCTGGCGGAATCAATGGCGCTTGGCACGTTCGGCGGGCTGATCGGCACCTGCATCGGCGTCGGGATCGTGGTGATCTTCGCTGCCGCCAAGAACTGGACCGCCGTGCTGAACCCGGTCTACACGCTGCCCGCCCCGCTCATCGGCACCGTCGTCGGCCTGCTCGCGGGCGCGTATCCGGCGCTGCGTGCGGCACGGACGAGCCCGCTGGCGGCCCTGCGGCACGTGTGAACCACGGCACCCGGATCGGCCACGGCACCAGGATCGGCCACGGCACGGCTGGAAAGGAAAGACGATGCGCATCCGCACCGGCTGGGGTCTGCTGATCTGCTGCGCGGTCCTCGCCGCCTGCACGGCCGGTCCGCCCAATGGACCCGCCGCGACCGTGACGACGCCCGCGGTCGGCAGGCCGCCCGCCCCGGCTTCCGTCGCGGCGGCCATGTCGTCAGAGGTTTTCACGCCCTACGCCGCCCTGGGCGCCGCCGACAACGACGGGCTGGCACCCGGTGACACCTATGACGCCCTGCACGCCGCGTGCATGAACGACGCAGGCTATGGGCAGTACGCCGCCGACGCGGCGTACCCGGCCCGCACTAACCGCGGCCTGGGCTTCCCGCAGGCGTTCGGGCCGTGGGGCTACGTGGGGACCGCACTGGCGGCTCAGGACGGATTCCTGGCCGGAAGCGCCGGCCCGGGAGGCGGCATCCCGGTAGGCGGGCCGTTCGGCAGCCTGCCCACCGGGGCGCAAGCGGCCGCGGGCAAGTGCTTCAACATCCTGGAGAATTTCAACAACGCCCAGTTCGCTCACTCCATGTCCATCATCGAGACGCTGAACAACTACATCAGCACCGACGTGGTCCAGGACGGCGAGTTCAAGAAGGCGGACAGGAACTGGTCGGCCTGCATGGCCAGGAACGGGTTCAGCTCCCCCGATGCGGAAGCGTTCTGGTCGCAGGCGCTCAACAGCATCGGGCAAGGGCCGGGCCCGGGGCAGAACCCCAGCGGCCCGCCCGGCGCGCCGACCGCCGCGCAGAACAAGACGCAGATCGCGATGGCCGTGGCCGACGCGGACTGCACGCTGAGCAGCGACCTGGCCGGGATCTACTTCGCCGTCCAGGCAAACTACGAGCAGCAGTTCGTCAGCGCCAACCAGCAGGCGCTGAACGCCGGGGTCCGGGAGTACAAGGCCGCGTTCGCCCACGCGCTCAAGGCGCTTCCCGCCCTGCTCCGGACCGCATCGGCCACACCCAACCTGCCCGGACCGCCCCGGCCCGGCCACCATGGCGGGCACGGCCGCACGGCCAGGCCCTCGCCCAGTCACTCCTGACAGCGAGTGCGTGCGTTGCGGGCGCACGGCGGGGTGTCAGCGGCCAAGGATGTCGCGAAGGTGCTGCACCGGCCATCGCCGGTCGAACAGCGTCGGGTCGTTCCTGTCCTCGGCGCGAAGGTGCTCGATCAAGGTCACATAACCGTCGATGTCGAGCGTCCTGATCAGGGTGAGCAGGTCGGCCGCCTCGCCGGTGACAGGGGCGATCGGTGCGACGAGCCGGTCGTAGAGCTCCACGACCTGGTGAACCATCGTCAGGTGACGCGGCCCGGGATCGACGGAGGGGAAGTTTGACGCGGCAAAGTCCTCGGTGAACACGATCGGCTCGACGGCCAGGGCCTGTGGTCCGTAGCGCTGGGCGAGATGGATGAGCAACTCGACGTCGAAGGTCTCGGTGAAGGACGTCATCTGCCGGATGACCGGGCCGAGCGCGGCGGCGTCGAAGGCCTTGAAGCCGGCCTGGGTGTCGAGCACCTGGGCCAGGGACGGGATGAGCAGGGCCCGTACGTAATGGCGGAACAAGACGATGATCTTGTCCGGCTTGTCACCGGTGCTGTGCGGCTCGGTGACCGGCCCGTCGGCCCGGACCAGCACCGCCCCGTCGATCCCGTAACGCTGGCCGAGCGCGCCGGCCACCTGGTCGCCGGCCACCACCGGCGCTGCCAGCGAGCCCAGCTGGGCCAGGTTCGCGGACAGATCCGCGTCGGTGTAGCAGGCTAGATGCCGGCAGGCGCCGTTCGCCCGCGCCGGGCCGGTCCTGACCGCGGCGGCCAGCCCGGCCAGTATCGATCCGCCCTTGCGGGACTGCTCGGTCGAGACCAGCCGGTCGAACGCGGGGCTGACCGGGATGTGACCCCCGATCACCTCAGCCAGCCTGAGCACCGCGACACTGCGGTGACCTTTCCCCGGGTAGCCCTCGGCGGCCGCGATGTCCGTCATGAGGTCGGCACTCGAGGGCCGGTCCGGGCATCCGTCATCGCAGGCGATGATGCTCCACGTGACGCCGGGCAGGCCGCCGGTCAGCCAATCGAGCTGGCGGACCTTGGTCCGTACGAAGTCCTCCCCGTGCGGGTGCGCTGCTCGGGGGACCATGCGGCCGGTCTCGCCGTACATGGCCCATACCACGGTCAGGTGGATCGGCCCGATGAGCTCACCCAGCCGCCGCCGCGAGCGAGCCGCGGCAACCGCTTCAGCCGCCACCGCCGGACCGTGGCTGTCCGCGACGCGCCCAGCGGCCACGCGGCCCTCGGCCAGGGCCGAAGCCGCGTCGAGCACTGCCCGGTTCTGATCAGGGTCCGTGAGGTCGCGCACGGGCACCAACGCCTTGTCCATAGCCCGAGGATGCCAGGGCCCCGGTTGCCAGGTCCCCGGTACCCACCCGCTGGCGTGACGAGCCAAGCAAAGCGGCAGGCACAGGGACCAGCGCCGGCCATTCCGGGTGGAGCCGCGGAAGCTCAGAAGATGACCGGGATCAGCATCTTGGTCGACCGCTTGTACTCCGGATACGAGTCAGGGAAGAGGCGGCCCATGATGCGCTCCTCCACAATGGCGCTGTAGAGAAAGTACGCGCCAAGCGCTACGACCGCTACCAGCCAATACAAGCTGACGGCGATAGTCGTGCCGATCATCGCAAGGATGATGCCCGAGTAGATGGGGTGACGAATGCTGCTGTACGGACCGGTTACTACGAGTTCCGGATCGACCTTCTGAGACATCGGCATTCCCCAGTTCCGGCCGAGGTACGCCCTGGCCCAAACAGCCAGCGCCAGCCCCAGCAGGAAGACGGCCAGGCCGATGCCTTGCAGCCATGGGTCGTTCGTGACCGCATGCTCCTTGAGCGCCTTAACCCGCAGCAAGAGAATAACGATCAGAATGGCACCGACCCGGACGCCCGCGAACCGGGCCCATCTGGTCTGGCCGGCCTTGACGCCGACGGACGCGGCGAGCCAATAGATCCAGAAGGCCAGCCAGCCGACGAAGATGACAACGTCAACGACATGCATGAGGAACTCCCCAGTCATGGTACGACAGCGAAGCGAACCACGGCGCCGCCGGTGCCACGTTCGTTACCGGCGCCCCGTCGATGGCCTGGTCGGACCGGTCCGCAATGGCGGAGGTCCTGTCATCGCTGGGCAAGCCCCAGCGGCAGGTGAATACTGACCCGGTGCGGCGGCCGGGCGTGCCTGGCGGGAGGGAAGGAGTCCGATGAGGCATGGCTGATGCTCCGCATGAGGGAAGGGAGGCGTCCCATATGGGCAGCACCAAGGGCATGCCATCCCCGGCTGAGGCGACCACCGCCGAGAGGTACCCGGCTGACGCATCCTCGGTTGAGAACCCCAGGCCACGGCTGGGACGATACTTCGAGCGGGGGCTGAGCCTGTCCCGGGTAGTGGTTGTGGTCCCGGTGGTCGTTCTCCTGCTCTCCGCCATGGCGTCCTTTGCCTACGGGACCGACGTGTTTGTCAGGTCAGTGGCCAATGTCGTCGACGACCCCGAGCTGACCAGCCATAATCTGGGCTTTCTGCTCCTCCTGACCGACCTGTTCCTGATCGGCGCGACCCTCATGATCGCGGCCTTCGGCTTCTATGACCTGTTCATCGGCAGAACGCGCACCAGTGATCCAGGCGTCCGGCTGCCCGGCTGGCTGAGGATGCACGATCTCAACGACCTCAAGGCCAGGGTGATCTCGATGATCATCCTGGTGGCGGCGGTCACCTTCGTGGACGAAGTGGTGGAATCCAAGAGCGGGCTGGACATGCTCTACCTCGGCGTCGGCGTGGCGGTGGTAATCGCGGCACTCACGGCGTTCCTGCACTTCGGCCGGATCGACGGCGGTGACCGCTCCTAGCGCCAGGGCGTCGGGTCCTTCGTCACGGACTGTCGTCGTTGCGCACATTTTGCCGCCCGATCGGTGCGGTTTTCTTGGCATCTCACCGGATGGCCACCGCGTATATCGTGGAATGGGCATGCCGCCCGGGCGGAGGCAAGATGTGGTACAGCATTGGCGCTGACCTTGTGGTTGTTGTCCATTTGCTGTTCATCGGCTTCGTTGTGGGCGGCGTGTTTCTCGCCTGGCGCTGGCCCCGCGTCATGTGGGCGCACGTCCCCGCGGCCGTGTACGGCGCATTGGTCGAGTTCGCAGGCTTCAGCTGCCCGCTCACGCTGCTGGAGAATGACCTGCGCCGCCAGGCCGGCCTGGCCGGGTACCGCGGCGGGTTCATCGCGCACTACCTGGTGCCGGTGATCTATCCGCCCGGACTTACCCGCGGGATGCAAGTCGGGCTGGGCATCTTGGTCCTGCTGGTCGCGGGGACGGGGTACTGGGGTTTCCTGCGCAGCTGTGCCTCCAGGCGGCTGCCGGGCGGCGAGGTCAAAGCCATGGCGATGATGACCGCTGACTTGTCCGTGTCCTCAGATGCGGGTCAGCGCCGCGTCGAGCGCGGCTGATCGTGCCCGGTGGACAGCAGCCTATCGACCAGCACGCCGATGCGGGCGGCCTCCTCATCCGCCCGGCTGATCCTGCGGTCAAGCTCGTCGGTGCCGTGCTGGCCGCGCTGCCGGTGGTACCGTGCGAGGCCGCGGATGACGCTGAGCGGCGTGCGTATCTCGAGCGCGGTGTCAGCAGTGAGCTTGCGCATCCGCGCGGTGGCCTGGCGAGCGGCGGCCTCCGACTCGGCACTCGTGCTGAACGCGTGCTCGATCCGGCTCAGCATCTTATTGAGCGATGATGCGAGCCTGCCGGTATCGCTGCGAGCGTGACGCTCAGGTACCCGGCGTGATAGCTCGCCCGCGGCGACCGCTGTTACCGTCTCCTGCATCTCGGTCAGCGGCCGCAGGATGGCGCGGATTACCACGGCGCCTAGGCAGGCAATAACCAGGATCACGACGCTGCTCACCGCTAGGCAGGTGACAGTGAGCTTGCCAGTGACCTGGCTGATGCTGCCCAGGTCCAGCCCGATGACGATCGTGCCGGCCGCACCCGGCCGGGCCGGGCTGGTGACGAACACGGCGAAATCCTCAGCGCTGTAGGCGAACGGGATCCGCCGGGCCCGGTAGCTGACCGGCACGGCCATCACCCGCCAGCTTCCGCCGCCGTTGGCGGCCGGGACGGTGCTGAGCTGCCCCGCATGCGCCGGGTTTCTCGCCCAGGCCGCGGCGATGGCAGGTCCGGGCTGGGTACCCCGGCCCGCTGTCATCACCAGCTGGCCACCGGAGCCGCGCACCTCGATGCTGACCACGCCACCAACCGAGCCGCCAGGGCTGACGACGCCAGCCGCGAACCCGGAGAAAGGCGTGATCATCGACGGACGGCTACCCAGGCGATCAGCGTAGCCGCGGAGCTGCTCATCGGTTTGCCGCCCAAGATAATCGCGAGCCACCAGGTCACAGGCCGCGCCGATGACCCCGGCCCCTGCCGCCGCCAGGCACAATGCCGCGGCAAGCAGCATGAACCGCACCGACAGCCAGGCCCGCAGCCGCATAATCGCCTGCCCGCCGCAGAAGCCGTCCCGCCACACGGAACCCAGTCTGCCTGCACCACCAAGGTTCCGGCAGCCCCAGACGTCTGCAAGCTAGCAGATAAACGATCTTGAGCAGCACCCGCAAGCCAGCTGTCACCGCGTCAAGCCTGCTGACGCAGGCGCAGGTCAGCGACCTGCGCCAGCAGCCGACCGGACTGTCCAGGTGAACGAGACCGACCCGGACGCACCGCTACTGGCGGTCGCGGTCACCTTCACTCGATAGGTCCCTGGCCGGTCAGGCGCGCCGGTGACCCGCCCCCGGGCGTGGACCGAGGTCCCGGCAGGCAGCCCGGTTGCCGAGAATGACGGCCGTTGGCTTGGAACCGGCTCGGCGCGCTTCAGCCTCCAGTGAACCGGATGGCCGACGGCGTTTCGATGGTGCCCGGGGTCGAGCAGGGCGATCACGCCCGGGTTGAGCTGATCAAGATCGGTGTGCCCGCGGTCGTCAATCCCGTTCACGTTGCCGGCGCTGGTGTACTGCCAGATGGACCAGTGGCGCCACCCGGCGGGCAACGCCGGGCTGGCAGCGCTCGTGTAGTCAGGATCCCAGAGCGGGAGCCGCCTGAAGCCCGTGCTGCCGCCCACGCAGGTGCGCCACCACGACGGAGGGGTGTAGATGACCGGCAGGCGACCGGTCTCGCGGTGGATCTCGGCGTCGAAGGCGGAAACCCAGGACGCCATGGCAGCCGGGCGGAGCCCGTAGCACTCGTTGGTGCGGTCCTGGCTGACGTAAGGGTCGTACTCGATGTCGAGCATGATCGGCACGGTGCTGCTGTCGGTGCCCAGGTAACGAAGGAGATAGGCCGCCTGCGCCGTCGGGCTCTTGCGGCCGCCGTTGCCATTGGGGATGGCGAATGCGTAGGCGTCTACCGATAGCCCGGCGGACTTCGCCTTTGCCAGGTCGCTGAGCGCATGCGGGTTCCGGTAATAGGTTCCCTCGGTGGCCTTGATCGCCGCGAACTGGATCCCGGCCGCAGCGACATCCGTCCAGCTGATCGCCGCTCCTCCCGGATGCTGGAAGGCCGCGACGTCGACTCCCTGCGCGGCGCCCGCGATCGCCCCGGCGACTGCCGGCGACGCCAGCTGCCCGGCGTGCGCGGGCACCGCGCTTCCAGCCAGGCCGGCGAGCCGCGCAACAACTGGGGTGAGTGCGTCGCCCCGACATTCCAGCGGTCCGCCCGCCGCGGCTGCCCGGCCAGCGCAGCCGCACCTGCATGGGCCGAACCTGTCGTCGTTGGCAGGGCTGTCAGCCCCAGCACGCCCAGGGCCGCGGCAGCGGCCAGCGTTACCGTCCGCCGCAGGGGCGCAGCTCCGCGCATCGACGCTCCTCAGTCCCGATCGTGCTCCCGCTAGCCCCGATCGTGCTCCCGCTAGCCCCGATCGTGCTCCCGCTAGCCCCGATCGTGCTCCCGCTTAGCCCCGACCGTGCTCCTGCCCAGTGGCGGCAGGCAGGAAACCGCGCGCGAGGCGGGCGGAATTGGCCTGCGCGATGGACACCGTGAGCACCTGGTCAGGGCCGTGTGCGCGTCCTCGTGGCTGCCCGGCAGGAACTGCGTCTTCTCGACTGGCCCGAGGTTCTGGCGTGCTGGCGTGCTGGCGTCAGGGTGGGTCATAGCCAGCCGATGGCGGCCAGCCAGGCGCGCCGCCCTCATATGCTGCATCCCAGTCCGGCGTCGTCACGACGACACCCCGATCTGGTTCGGCGGCCCCCGGCGCGCGCCCGGCTCGATCGCGCCCGTTCTCCAAGTCTGCCAGGGACCCGGCCAGATCCTCTGCCCCGGGACGCGCCGGGCCCAGGCCGATCGGCCTGGGTTCGCGGGCCGGGATACTGTTCCCGGGTCAGGCCGATCGGCCTGGGTTCGCGGGCCGGGATACTGTTCCCGGGTCAGGAGCAGTGCTGGGCAGACCAGCCGGCAAGCGGCTAGCAGGCGGCGTCGAGCTGCTGCCGTGCGCCCTCGTCGAGCGTGATGCCGGCGGCCGCGAGGTTCTCGTCCAGGTGCCGCACGGAGGAGGTGCCGGGAATCAGCAAGACGTTGGGTGCGAGGCCCAGAATCCAGGCAAGCGCGATCTGAGCGGGCGTCCGGCCAAGCCGCTCGGCCGTGCTGAGTACCTGCTTGCTGCCCAGCACCGGGTTGTCCGGGGCGAAGCCGGAGCCCAGCGGGAAGAACGGGACGAAGGCGATGCCCCGCGAGGTGCACTCGCGCAGAACGGGCATTGAGGCGCGATTGACCAGATTCAGCGGATTTTGCACGCACGCTATGGGCGTGTGCTCCAGCGCGTGCAGCAGGTGCCCGCGGGTCACGTTGCTCAGGCCGACGCCACCGATCAGCCCCTCGTCGCGTGCCCGGATCATGGCGGCAAGCTGGTCGTCGAACCGCTGGTCCGGCGTCGCGTCCTCCAGCAGCCGCAAATTGACGGCAGCGAGCTGGTCGACCCCGAGACTGCGCAGGTTATCTTCGATGCCGCGGCGCAGCTGATCAGGCTCGTCGTAGGCAAGCCATCCGCCGGACCCGTCACGGCGCGCGCCGACCTTACTCACCAGCGCAAGGGTGGCGGGATAGGGGTACAGAGCTTCGCGGATGAGCTCGTTGGCCACGTCGGGACCGTAGTACTGCGCGGTGTCAATATGGTCAACTCCCGCTTCTACCGCATGACGCAGCACCGCCAGCGCCTCGCCCCGATCACGCGGCGGACCGAACACGCCGGGGCCGGGCAGCTGCATCGCGCCGAAGCCGATGCGCGAGACGGAGAAAGGGCCGAGAGGGTAGCGCTGCATGGGCCGATCATAAATGGCTCGCGCCTGTCAGATTCAGCTCGGGGATCTCAACGGCGCCCGGGGGCGACAGGCTCCGGCGACAAGCTCATTGGCTCTGGGACCGGTGCGGTCGGCCAAGCGACAGGCGACAGGCGACAGGCGACAGGCGACAGGCGACAGGCGGCGTGCGGCGTGCGGCGTGCGGTGAGCATAGGCGCTTGGCCGGGCACTGTTGCCGCGTGCCGTCTCTGTGCACGCACGCCTGATCACTCGAATGCCAAGAACACCGGCCCAGACCCGAGCCAGGACCAAAGCCGCCCGACCAGCCGGTGAACGTCCGTGCTCACGCACTAGGCATTGCTGGTGGCCAGGCGTCCCCCGGCCAGCGCGGAGCGGTCCACCTCGTCGAGTGTCATGACAACGATGTCGGCCCCTGCCTCGGCCAGCAGATCGGCGTCGTCGGCCCGCGCGATGCCGATCGCGGCCATGTCGCCGGCCTTGGCCGCCTCGACGCCTGCGGCAGCATCCTCGATGACCATTGCGGCGTGCGGCGTGACGCCGAGCTCCCGCGCTGCGGTCAGGAACATCTCGGGGTGCGGCTTTCCGTGGGCGAAGTCCCGGCCCGAGACGTCGGCGTCGAAGAAGTCCAGCAGCGTCAGGCCTGGCCGTAGCGACGCCGACGTGATCCGCTGCTCCTGTGCGAACGTGTCGAGCCGGATCTTGCCCAGGAACAGGTTCGCGTTCCTCGACGACGACGCCGCCGCGACCCGGATGCCGGCGTCCTTGACGGCGATGATGAACCGCAGCGCGTCCGGGTACGCGGTGAAGTCGCCGGCCTCGATGAGCCGCACCACCATCTCCTGCTTGCGCTGGGCGTACTGCGCGAGGCGCAGGCCATCATCGTCTGGGACGTGGAAGTACTCCAGCGCTGCGCGCGCGCCACTCAGGCGCGGCTTGCCCGACATCTCCTCCTGGTAGACCTGGGACGTGAACGCTCCCGGCGACCAGGTGGCCCGGTCGCGGATGTCGCCCCACTCTCCTTCCATCAGCTCGCGCAGCGACTCGCGCCACGCCTTCTGGTGCGGCGAGTCAACAAGCACGCCATCGACATCGAAGATCGCTCCCTGGAACGCCGGCACGCATCCTCCTGTCAGCCGTGGGCCTGCTGGTGCCTGGCATCTGCGCCCGGCCGGAACTCGAAGGTGCACCGCTCCCCGGCGCGCAGCTCGCGGACCTCGTCGCCGACCCCGACGCTGATCGGCCGCCGCACGCCCTCCCGGTGAGCTGCCACCGTCAGTCTGCCGTCGGCGAGCGTCACGAGGATCGGCGTTCCCCGGAACTGCATCGTGAACGACAGTCCCTCGAGCCGTGCGGGCAACCGGGGGTCGAAGTACAGGACGCCGGCGCGGATCTGCGTGCCGGCGTAGGTGCGCTGGACGAGGTCGAGCGTCCCGGACATCACGCCAATGTGGATGCCCTCTTTCGTGGTGCCGCCTTGGACGTCGCCGACGTCGCTCTCCAGCGCGGCCAGGAACCGCTGCCATGAGTTCTCGATATTCAGCGGTGCGAGCACGCCGCCGTGCGCGACGAAGCTCAGCGTGGAGCCGTGTGAGGTGCGCTTGTCGTAGTAGGCGATGTTCTTGCGCGCGGTGTCCGGGCCGTAGTCGTAACCCAGCCGCTCGAACAGCCGCCGCAGCTCGCCGTGCGGGAACAGGAAGAACAGCATCACCGTGTCGGCCTGCTTGGCGAGCTTGTAGCGGTTGGGGTCGTCGCCCTCGGCGCGCAGGATCCGGTCGAGCCGCTGGATGTTCCCGTACTTGGCGCGGTAGGCGTCCCAGTCGAGTTCCTGGAGATCCTCGTATCCCTCGAACTGACTGATGATGCCGTCGCCGTGAAACGGGATGAACATGCGGCGACTCATGTCCGCCCATGTGCGCAGCTCCTCGTCGCCGAGGCCCAGCTTCTCGCGCAGCGCTCCTGCCCGCGTCGCGGGCAGGAGCGAGAGGATCCCCTGTGCGACGTCGCACAGCCACGCCACCATGACGTTGGTGTAGGCATTGTTGCGCAGACCGCCCTCAGCCGCGTCCGGGTACTTCTCGTGAAACTCGTCCGGCCCCATCACTCCGTGGATCTCATAGCGCTCGCGCTCGGGATTGAAGTGGGCGATCGAGGCCCAGAAGCGCGCGATCTCCAGCATCATCTCCGCGCCGTAGTCACCCAGGAAGATCAGGTCCTCGGTGGTCTGGAAGTAGTGCCAGATGTTGTAGAAGATCGCCGCGCTGACGTGCCGCTGGTTGTGGCTGAGATCGCGCTCCCAGCGGCCAGAGAGCGGGTTGAGATGCACGCGCTGGGTCTCCTCCTTGCCCTCGCTGCCGCTCTGCCACGGGAACATCGCGCCGCGCAATCCTGCCTCGCGGGCGGCCGCGCACGCCTCGCTCAGGCGCCGGTAGCGGTACATCAGCAGACCTCGGGTGACCTCCGGCATACGAAAGTTCAGGAACAGGTACACGTAGAGCTCGTCCCAGAACACGTGGCCCCGGTAGGCCTCGCCGTTGAGGCCGCGGGCCGGCACCCCGGCGTCCAGGTCGACCGTGTGATGTGAGCAGACCTGGACGATCTGGCATATGTGCAGTCGCAGCAGGAGTTGCACGCGGTCGTCGCCCGGCACCCAGACGTCGCACACCCGCCAGAGCTCATCCCAGGCCGACGCGTGCCGCGCGAGCGCCTCCTTGAAGCCGGTGTAACGCAGTGCCGACGTCCCTGCTTTCGCCAGCGTGTCGCTGATCGCGGGATCACGCGAGGTGAAGAAGGCCACCATCTTCTCGACCCGCACCACGGCGCCCTGCCGGACATCGAACGCGAGCACCTGCTGGATGTAATCCTCCATCTGGTAGAGGTCGCGGTCGACGGCCACCGGCTCGCCGCGGCCATCGAAGACGCGCGTGCGCGCCGCCTGGCTGATGTACAGGTTCGACTGGCGCGTCTGTACCTTCAACGCGATAACCTCGGGCCCGAACGTCCTGGGTGACACTGGGTCAAGGTGACGGCTCTCGAGCTGCTGATAGCGCGCGACGCCGCCGTTGGTTACCCGCCCGTCGAGACCCGATACCACCTCCACCCGGCCTGACCAGTTCTCGGGCGTGATCGTCCACTCGATACCCGCGTGATGAAGGTCAGCCATGCTCACGAACCGCCGGCTGCGCAGCGCCGTCTCACGGCCAGCCGGGTCGCGGAAGCGCAGCTCGCGGATCACGGTCGCGGTGCGGATATCGAGCTCGTGCCGGTAGCCGAGCAGCTCGACGTCGGCAAGCCGGATTGGATCCTCGCCCTCGATGCGCAGCTTGAGCACCAGCCAGTTGGGAAGGTTGACGAGATCCTCGTTGAGCACCGGCACGCCGCCCAGGATCGTTGTCTCGCGGTTGTAAACGCTGTGCCCGTACGTGCCGGGGTAATGCACGCCGTCGGCGTCTTCCCACTCCGCTGTGCCGCGCGTGCACAGGTAGCCGTTGCCCGTCGAAGTCAACGCCTCGCGGAGCCCTTCCTCGGCAGGATCGAACCCCTCGTAAGCGAGCGAGAAGCCGTTCACCGAGATGCTCTGGGCAGGCCCTCGAGCACGCGCCCGAAGCCCTCCGCGCCATCGGCCGGGAGGCCGGAACCTATGACGGTGTCCCCCGGCCCCTCCTCGGAGCCCACGCCCACCCGCATCACGCAGCCAGGCCAGGCATCCAGTGGCAGAGCGTCAGGGACGCTGAACGCGGTCACATCGCTGCCGCCGAGGAGCGCCACATGCGGCCGGCCCACCGCCCCCCCAATGTCGCGGACCGACTGCGCCTTTTCGGTCGGCACGAGCAGCCGTACCGCCAGCACACTGAACGCCCGCCGGAGCGGGCGCCGTGTCCTCCGCGACACCCCGAACTGGGCAGGCGCCGCGACCTCGCCGGTCACGCCGCGCCAGCGGAAGGCGGCGAACGGGCCGTTGTCCTCTATCCGTATTCGCAGCATCCGCAGCTCCCTCGCGACGCGGGCGGCAGCCAGCCGGCATGAATGGCCCTGACCTTGCCCGAGCGCGGCGACCTGCGCATCATAACTGAGACACGCCGGACGCAGCCCAGGGAGACTCACCAACCAGAACGCGCCGGCGCTGTGGCGCGCACAGTCTGTTGACGCAGGAGGCGCATCACCTGCCCGGCGACTGGCCACGACGCAGCAGTTACCGCGGATCGCTGGTCATCCCGTTAGGGCTGAGCAGGATGTCCGACGGCTCGAGGCGCATCAGGTCGTCCCTACTCAAGGTCCGCTCTGGATCGGCGGCGAGTCGGTGCGCGTGCCGGAGCCGGGCACCCTCAAGCTCGTTCCGGACGCTGCGGGCGTTGGCGAACCGGGGCTGCGTCTTCCGCAGCCGCAGGTAGTCGCGAAATGCCTTCTCCGCCCCGCCCGACAAATAGTAGGACGACCTGCTCAGCATCAGCTGCCCGATCGCGAGCAGCTCGTCGATCTCGTACTCGGCGAAGTCCAGGTGATGCGCGATGCGCGAGCTCATACCAGGGTTGGACAGGAAGAAGTGATCCATACGGTCCTTGTATCCGGCGAGGATCACCACGATCTTGTCCCGCTCGTTCTCCATTACCTGCATGAGGATGTCGATGCACTCCTGGCCGTAGTCTTTCGAGTCCTCGGCGCGGTACAGGGTGTAGGCCTCGTCGATGAACAGCACGCCGCCCATCGCGTGGTCGAGAACCTGCTTGGTCTTCGGCGCGGTGTGCCCGATGTACTCACCGACAAGGTCATCGCGCATGGCATGCACGAGATGACCTTTCTCCAGGTAGCCAACCCGGTGAAGCAGATCGGCCATCATCAGCGCAACCGTGGTCTTCCCGGTTCCCGGCGCCCCGGTAAAGCACATGTGCAGATTCGGCCGGGATGCGGAGAGCCCGAACCGCTGCCGCGCCCGGTCGACCAGGAGCAGCGAGCCGATTTCTTCCACTTTCTTCTTCACCGGGACGAGACCGATCAGTTCCCCATCCAGCGCGACGAACAGGTCATCAATGCCTGCTGACCGCCGTTCAGCGGCCAGGGTAATGGTGGCATCCGGCTGGAGCGATTCGTTCGGTCTGCGGGTCCGGCCGTTTCGGGCGGGCTTTGCTTTGGTGGCCGAAGGAGCTGCCGGGCGCCGGGTGCGGTTGCTAGACAGCCGCCGGTTGGCAGCGGCCGGAAGTATGCCTGCCATGTCCCGGCGCAGGCCTGGATCGCATCATGTCGAGACGCCGGACGGAGCCCGGCGTGATGCCGCGTGAGGTCAAGCTTTCCGGACTCGTCTGGCGCCAAACGTTCCGGGCGACCAAGAGCAGGGTCGAGATGATGACAATGAGACCGGCGACGAGCCCGAACACCGCATGGCTCGACCGCCAGGCCATCAACAGGGCGGCTGCGACGCCTAGCAGGAATATCCCGAGTCCCGAATATCGCAGTCTGGCGGCCCACATGATAGGAGCAGGGTAGCCATGCGGCTAACCGCAGGTCAATCGCGGGGCGGCCCGCCACATTCCGGGCCTAGGTAGCTCGGGGCATTGCGCGACCGGACCACATGGACCGTTGCAGTACTACCTCTACTGGCAGATTCGGGCGACCGCTGCGCCAGGTTGCTCGGCCTTGCTCCCGTCCTGCTGACAGGACGGCTGGCGCGAGGGGCCAGGCCGGGTCAGTTCCGGCAGGGTGCGGGTCACCAGGGCGTTACGCCGATACCCGCAGCGGCCGGTTGCGGGATGACTGCGCGAGGCAGCCTGCAGGGCGCCGGCTGACGGGACCTGGGATGGCTGCCCGCACCGCGCCCTATCATCCACCGAACCCCGCACGCGTCTGCCTAGCCGACCGGGAGAGTCGGCATCCTCACCCGCCACTCCGAGTGCGGCGGCCGAGCGGAAGCGTTGCCGCAAGCATGCTGACATGCTTCCGGTGTGATCGGACGCCTCAAAAAACAGTGATCGACTGCCCCGAGCCCACGCTCTCGCAGAGTTCTACTGTCAGGGCGCTGGGATGAGCATCAGCGAGGACATTGACGGCTGGGTGGTCATCGGTTCAGACCCGGCCTCCGGCAGCTGGCTTTCCAGCGGGTCACCGAATGGGTTCCGCCGCGCTGGCCTGACCCGGCGTATCCCCGGCAGTTGCATCTCGATGTTCGCGTGAGTGATGCCGACCAGGCCGAACGGGTGCTACTCGCCCTGGGCGCCACTCATGTCCCAACGTGAGACGGGCTTTCGAGTCTTCACTGACCCTGTCGGCCACCCATTCTGCATCGCCTTCGGCCGCCACAGCACAGGCTGAACCGGCATCCGCACATGCCGCCGAGTGCTTGGTCCACCGGACTCAGCCAACGGGCGGCCAGCGGCGCCCGGGACCGGGCTTTACGCTTTTACGGTGAAGCGAGTTCTCCTGACCGGGATGTCGGGGACAGGGAAGTCGAGCGTTGTCCGCGAGCTGGCCGCTCGCGGGTTCAAAGCCATCGACACCGACGACGGGTGGTCCGAGCCCCTGACGGACGGCCGTCAGCAGTGGCGGGCAGACGCCGTCCGGGCACTGCTGGCCACCGAAGACGCCGACGTCCTGTTCGTCGCGGGCTGCGAGGAGAACCAGGCGCAATTCCATGCGCAGTTCGACCACATCATCCTGCTGAGCGCTCCGCTCGAGGTTCTGGCCAGACGGCTGGCGGCCAGAACCAGCAACCCCTACGGCAAGGCACCCGAAGACCTCAGCCGCATTGCCGATGACATCCAGGCCGCTGAGCCTTTGCTGCGGCGGGTGGCCGATCACGAGGTCCGGACGACGATCCCGCTGAACGAGGTGGTGACGACCATCTTGCATCTCGTCGATGCGTGACCAGAGCAGGCGCCCGGACAGACATGCACGAAGACGCCCGACCCGGCCATCCGCACAAGCCGCTCTGGGTTGTGGAGGCCGGTGACTATTCTCGGTCAGCCGGGGGACTGAGCCGGGCCACGATGGCGGGCATCTGCCTGGTGCCGGAGGCGATGCTTTGCCCGGTGACGCGGGCGAGCTGCCAGCCCGCGAAGACGTGCACGATCATGGTCTGGTCGATGTCGTTGGGTACGCCAGCGGCTGACCGGCAGGCGCGGAGCAGGAACCGTCCGCCGCGGCGCAGCACCCGCCGCGCCTCGCGGGCATAACGGTGCCTGTCCGCAGCCGCCAGGTAGTGAAAGCAGCCCCGGTCCAGCAGCAGATCGGCGCTTGCATCGGCCAGCGGGAGATGCAGCACGTCAGCCAGGATGAACCGGGCATCCGGATGCGCCCGGGCCGCGCCGGCCACGGCGGCGGCAGACAGGTCAGCGCCGATTACCGCCCACCCGGCGGCGGCCAGATAGCCAGCCTCCGTGCCCAGCCCGCAGCCCAGATCCACCGCCACGCCGGGCCGGCCCAGCCAGCCATCCTCCCGAGCCGCGACAAGCTCCGCAGACGGCCGCCCCAGATGCCACCACCGGAAGGTCCCGTCCAGATACGGGTCAGCCACCACTCTGACATTCTGCCGGCCATCCGCTGCCTCGGCGAGCCGGAGGTAACGAAATTTCCGCCCAGGTGATCCCGGCTGTCGTCACAACACGCGCGCTCATGCCACGGGTCACGCACTACTCCTCCTCGGCGAACTCCATCCCCCGCTGATCACTTCGGTGGAATGCGGCCGGATGACCCGCCCGGCCGGCTGGCCGCCTGGCCCGGTCGCATCCGCGAGAGCCTCGGCCCCGCCGCGGATCATCACGCGCCGTGACGACCTTCTGCGGCAGCATGCCTGGCGTGCGACTGGCAGGACCGTCTACGCGATGCGTGGCCATCCTCGCTCAGCAGCCTGGGATCCAGCGCAGCGCTTGCCCGTTGCCCAGTACGGGCGCGGCGGCGAGGCGGCCCATTGCCGCGCACCGATGCTTTCCCGAGCTCAGGCGCTTCACCTTTATCTCCCGCGGTACCGCGATCGTCGGAGCTGACCCCGCGGCGCAGGCAAACCGGCAGACACACTGTCCATCTGGCCGCCCCCCAGCCAAGGCGCCCAAAACGTGCGGCCACCGGACACCTCAGGACTGCCCGATCGCCGCCGCGGCCTGCAGCACCGGCCGCATGCCTGGCGGCCTGTAAACGACCGGAGCATCACCGCGACCGGCGGCAACGACGCCGGCCTGGGACCGGGACCTCTACTCGCGTGTCCTGGGCGGCACGGTCGTCCTGGACGAGACCCATGCATCGTCAGGCTGTCCAACTCGTGGATACTCATGAACCCAGGCGGGCCACCAACTCCCGACAAGCCAGGCATCTCGGTGGTCGACTGCCAGCTTGGTGACACCACCTCGATTTTCCTGAACTTGCGAGTCGCTGATATCCGGGCCTGTTGCGAGGCCTGGAAGGAGAAGGGGGCCGAGTTTGTCACGCCGCCCATCGACCGCGAAGCCGAGATCCGCTGCTACCTGCGCGACCCGGACGGATATCTCATCGAAGTTGGCCAGTTCACCGGCCTGCTGCACGGCAAGCTTGCCGCGAAGCGCCCGGAGGACCTCCCTGGCTGAGCCCTGTCACCCGTCTGCACCCGGCGCAGGCGACCCTCTTCGGCAATCGTGTGGTCGGTCCGCGAGCCGCCCGGGGATTCATGACGGTTGAAGCTTCCCGGTGCGGCGGAGGTGTGGGCATGATCGCCGCCGGGCAGCCTTTCGGCAGGTTCATCGGTGTTTACTGGTACAGCCCAGGTCCTTGCGGTCAACCGACATGAGCACCGCTTGTTCGCACCCGCGGCGCCAGAGGAGAGGCGGTCATCCTGTGCGTTCCGACATCGTCCCCGGCGGCACCTTCCCCGATTATGCGCTGCCCGACCATACCAGTACCGTCCGCACGTTGAGCGAGCTCCAGGGCCAGGACCCGATGATCCTGACGCTCGCGCGCGGCAACTACTGCCCGAAAGAGCACCGGCAGCACCTAGAGCTGGCCGAGCACTACCCGAAGATCGCGGTGGCTTATACACAGATCGCGACGATCGCCACCGACGACCATCACACGGTGCAGGAGTTCCGCAACTCGGTCGGCGCCCAGTGGCCCTTCCTGTCCGACCCCGGGCGGATTGTCCAAAAGGATCTCGACATCCAGGAATACACCGACCCCGAGCACGACCCCATGATCCCGCACACCCTCGTGCTCAAGCCGGGACTGGTCATCCACAGCATCTACAACGGCTACTGGTTCTGGGGCCGCCCGTCGTTCTACGACCTGTGGCGCGACCTGCGCGTGGCCACCGCCGAGATCCGCCCGGACTGGGACCTAAGCAGCCCGGGACTGCGCGGGGCCTGGGACGCCGGCGACTACGCGAAGTTTCACGGATGGGACCGGCGTTCCGCTCAGGCGATGCCGACATCTTATGAGTCATAAGACAACGGTTGCTGCTGCCCGCGCTGGCCCGGGTGCCCGGGTGACTCGTCTGACCATGGGCTACGACAGCTGCCGCCGGGACTCTCCCATGTGCGCGCCGCGCGTTGCGGGTACCGCGGGCTGAACCTGACTCGTGTCGTCGCTGGCCCTGCGGGTACGCCGTTACTCATGAGCACGCCGGTGTGTGAACTGCTGGAAATTGAACGGCCGATCGTCCAGGCACCCATGGCTGCCATTCCGCAACTGGCTGCAGCCGTCTCGAATGCCGGCGCGCTCGGCATGGTGACGCTCACCTGGTCCGATGACGCCGGAGCCGTCGTTCGTGAGACGGCGGCGCTGACCGCGCGGCCGTTCGGCGGCAACCTCGTTCTCACCGAAGATCAACACCGTCGCCTTGGCCAGGCCCTTGACGCCGGTTTGCGGATCGTCTCGTTTATGTGGGGAGATCCCAGCGGCTACGTCGAGCAGGTGCACGACGCCGGCGGGATTGTCATGCTCACGGTCGGCAGTGCCGAAGAGGCACGGCGGGCAGTCGCGTCCGGCGTGGACGTGGTCGTTGCGCAGGGCTGGGAGGCCGGCGGCCACGTGTGGAGTACCGTCGCGACTCTGCCGCTGGTGCCCGCTGTGGTGGACGCGGTGGCGCCGGTGCCGGTGATCGCGGCTGGCGGGATCGGTGACGCTCGCGGAGTCGCCGCGGTGCTCGCCCTGGGCGCCCAGGCCGCGTGGCTGGGCACGCGGTTCCTGCTGGCCGAGGAGATGCCGATCCACGAGGACTACCGGCGCCGGCTGATAGCCGCGGCCGAGACCGATCCGCAGTTGTACCCGAACCTGTACGAGGTCGGGTGGCCCGACTCTCCGCACCGCGCCCTCCGCAATTCAACGGCCAAGGCTTGGGAGGCCGCAGGCTGCCCCCCACCCGGGCAGCGGCCAGGAGAGGGCGACGTGATCGCGCACTTCGCCTCTGGCGAATCAATCGTTCGCTACGAGCCGGCGCCACCGATGGCCGGGACGACCGGTGACATCGAAGCGCTCTCGATGTGGGCCGGACAGGGCGTTGCACTCGCGAGACAGCGACAGTCAGCGGCGGAAATCGTTGCCGAGCTCACTTCCGGACTGTGACCCGGGACGGAGGCGCTCGGATCGCGGTCCCAGGAGATAGCTCACACCGCGGTAGTCAGGCGGGCTGCGGTGGAGCTGCCGGAGGCCCGCTCGGCGGCGGAGGATCGCCACAGAATATCCCGTTACCATGACAACTCATGACGTGGCCGGCAAGCGGTTCGGGAGCCAGCCCGTCGGACCTCTGAGCGCTACGACAAACACCGCAACGTCAGCCTCGGCCTCAATAAGGCGGATGGGCGTCCCCGCCGGGCTTGCTCGTGATCAGCTGCAGGGCCGAGGCATTACAACATCACCGACATGGATACGGCCGGGGCGGAGGATTTCGCACCAGACGCCGAAGGTGATGTCGTTCTTGCCGCGCAGCCGGGCTAGCGCATGCAGTACGCGCGCATCAGTGGCGCCTGATTCCGGGTTACGCGTCGTGACCACGCAGCGCGGTACCGGGGCAATGACGCGCAGGATGACCTTGCCGATGGTCACCTTCTGCCCGCGCCAGCCGTGTTCGGCCCATGCGTCAGTGCCCGTGATCGTGATATTCATGCGGAACCGGCGCGAGTCGGGAGCCGTGCGATTGAACTCCGGGGCAAGTGCTTGAAGTGTTGCTTCGGACATTAGCGTCACGGGCTGGTCATCGTTACCGATGTGCTCCGGCGCCCGTTTGAACAGGTGCACGGCCCGGCCAAGGTAACCGGACAGCGCAGCGCTGAGCGGCCCGGGAATGGTCCACCCGGGTATCTCCCGCCCGTCATACATCCGGGTGATCGCGTGAGCGCCGGGCTCGGGTGCGTCATGGACGACATCGCCGTCCGGGAAGGCCAAAGTCAGGACGTTTCGTACCCGGTTCCAGATGGGCTCGACTTGCAGCAGCGCCGGGGTTCGGCTGGTCTGCAATAGCTTGCCGTCATCACCGATGACCAGGAATTCACGATCGCCTGTTATCCCATGATCCCCAAGCCGCACCTCGCCGGCGCGCTGCAGCCGCATGCCCTTGACCGGGGCGATTGATAGCTGGGAAACGGTAACCGGCACTCTCAGACCTCCCGCCACCGACGGTAACAGCCTGGTGGCCCCTACTGTCCTCTCAGGGCTGCTGCGCCACTCCCAGGATGAGCGGTGAGCGCGAGCCCGGCACCTGCGTCTGCTTACCGCTCCCGGTAGCAAGCGTCCGGCTGGAACGTGACCTCGACCGGCCTTGGGGGCGCGAGCACTCCGGCCGCCCAGCCTTCGGCCGTCAGGCGATTCCGTCCCACCAGTTGAGCACCCTCAGCGCGCGGAGGGTATTCCAGCGGCTCGGCGTGCCGACGCCACCCTCAAGATCGAAGTGGACGCGACCCGGATGAATGCGGTCGAGCAGCCACCGGCCGTCGGGCTGCCGTTTCGACTGCACGACCGCTACCGCCTCCGCCATCCGGGGATCAGGCTCCGCGCCCGACTGGCGGAAGTAGTCGAGCGCGCGCAGCACGTCATAGTGCCAGTAGTACGGAAATACGAACTCGAGATACGCCGGCCGGGCGACGACCCCCGTGCTCTTGCGGCGGAACAGGCCGCGCTCGAGCAGGTACTCCTCACCGCTCCGGCGGGCCGAGCGTGCCTTCGCGGACCCTCCGGTCACGCGCTCGAACTCGAGCAGGCCGTCAAGCACGTTGATCGTCGTATCGAAGGAGGACCGCACCGATCCGTTCTCGGCCTCGCAGTTCCAGCCGCCATCAACGAGCCGCTCGGCGAGGATCCGTTCGACGATCGCTCCAACGTCCACCCCGAAGTAAGCCCCGGTCTCGATCGTCCTGCCGTTAATGCAGGGCTCGACCTCCCCGTCGAAATACCGTTGTGCGGCGTGCTCCCAGCGCCCGTTCTCCGCGACCAGCCCGATCGCCCGGCGGCCGGACTCCGACACCGGGTCGAGCCCGAGGAGCTGCAGAGTCTGCAGCGTATGCATCGTGGCCGTCCAGGGCTGGCCCGGTTCACCGCCGGTATAGGACGCCGGGAAGCAAGCACCGCCGTCCCAGAGCCCGTCCGGATCCTCGAGCGCGAGAAGGCGCCCGCCCCACCCCTCGTGCTCCACCCGGGCTCGCTCGGTCATCACGTCGCCGGCTGGCGCGCTGATGAGGTCCCGGAGCACCTGCCAGCGGATGGCGGGGTCACCCTCGAGCAGCCAGTCGATCACGCTCACTACCGCAGGCTACCTGTCGCCGATTCGGCCGGGGCCTGGCGGCGACGTTGGCCCGGTCACGCCGCGCTGAGTCGGTGGCCAGTATCGCCCCAGACGGCCGGATGCTGACGGCCGGCTCATCCTCGCCCAGCTGCCCGTCCACCAGGGCCGATCCTGACCCCTGGGCCCGGCTTGAGCTCGACTGTGCCGCCCGGACCGTGGACCACGAGCAATTGCCGCCCGAACGGGAACTGGTACATGTCGTGGAAGGCCCAGCCGCCAAGTCCGAACAGTGCCACGACCACCGCGAATGTAGTGATCGCGGCGACTAGCCGCCTGCTCGGCACGCGGACCAGCAGCCAGGCTCCGAGCAGCGAGATCGCGCCCAGGGCCGGCACGTAGAACCGTGCCGCCTGCAGCGTGCTCAGGCCCGCGGCCGCGGTCCACGTATAGCTGGCGTACAAGGCCCAGATGGCGGCCCACGAGGCGGCCAGCGCAACCCCGACCGCCAGGTCACGCCTGGACGCCGCGGCCTGTTCGGCACCTACCCGGCGGCCGCGCAGCCAGGCGACGGCGATGCCAGCCGACGCGGCGAGGCCGAGCACGAGCATGGGCATGGCCTGGATCAGGCGGGCCGGCATGTACCGGAAGTTCGGGCTGATGGCGCTGAGGCTGAGGGTGATCTCTCCAGGCCGGTAGCCGGATCCCAGCGGGCCGCCGTAGATGAGCGCGTTGAAGATCGCGACGCCGGTACCGAAGACGCAGACCGACGCAAGCCACCAGGCAACCGCGCTACCCGGCAGCCGCGTGGCCCGCAGCCGCCACGCCACGAGCACCGCGATGACCGCGCAGCCCAGCACGACGATGTTGGTATACCTGCTGAACGTGGCTGCCTCCAGCGCCACGAAGCCGGCCAGCCCCACCCAGGTCCTGCGCCTAGTGCTCGGCTCCGCCGCCAGTACCGCCCATAGCAGGGCCCCGGTACCCGCCGCGATCAGCGAGGCTTCGGTGAAGGTGGGCATGTAATCACGCCAGGCGAACAAGATGGCCGCGCCCGACGAGCAGTACAGGCCGACCGCGGCCGCGCCGCCGAACCTGCCGAGCCAGCGCCTGCCACCGAAATACAAGCCCAGACAGGCCAGCGCGGCATAAAAAAGCGGCGTCAGCCGGATGACGCCAAGCGCCTGGAACGCCACGGCGAGGTATGGGTAGCCCGGATCCTTCTCGCTGATCCACCTGCCTCCCGACAGCTGGACCCACTGGATGGGTCCGCCACCCGGACCGGGAACCAGCCTGTTGCCGCCCAGCTGAGGCGCCAGCTGCTCGGCAAGCGCGTGCGCCTGCGCCCGGGTCAGGGTGAAGAAGTGCCCGTCAGTCATCGCCACGATTGAAGCCCGATAAGCGTAATCGTCCGGCTCGGGGAGATACGGCGAGGCTCTGAGCACCAGGAAACACAGCACAGCGAAGGCGGCTGCAGCCAGACCCACCTCAACGACGTCCCACGAAGTCCTGGCCGCTGGACGGGCAACATCGGGAGTCCGCGCGAGCGCTGCCATGGGTGCAGATCCTTCCAGCGTGAGCGTAGGCGGTCACGCGGATTACGTGTGAGTTCGCTGTGAATCGCTGCGCAACCTTCGCCTGCTAAGGCCAGGAAAGGCACGGAGTAACTGGCTGCCGCTGCCACCCGCTGGCCGCATCCGCTGGCGCCACCACCCTGGCTCGACCGTGCCCTGGCGCATACCTCGATGCAGTCGACAACAGGTCGCGCTGCCTAGCCTCGATTTTTCGTGATCTTGGATAGTTGGCCTGAGCCTGCTGCTTGAGGCGTTTTGCCCTTACCGGTCAGACTTATTGTGCTGGCGAACATGTCCGGTAATGCCTCGCTAGCAGGGATGTGAGGTTTTTGTGAGGTCGCCGTGCGAGGGTGCCAAGGTCAGGCTTAATCGGAGAAGGGGGAAATCGTAACGCTCGGCGCGTCCGGGTACGTGACAAGCGCCGAGCCTGGACACAGGCCGACGGGTCACGCCCACCCTGGTTAATCAGCCAGAGTAAATGGTTAGTTCAAGAGGAGCAGTCATGGGTCTATTCAATTTCCCACTACGCGGACATGGAGTCTGGACCGAAACTATAACTCTCGGGGAGAAGTACATAAATCGTCATAGCGTTATCTTCGCACATATGTGCGAAGTGGCGCAGGAGCCAGGCGGAGCATTGGACTTCCCATTTATAGGGAATGCCGGAATGAAGATCAATAATATAGCTCCCCAAGATAACGGAGACGTGCAGTTCCAAATAGAAATAGACTGGGATAATGACCTTAATGTCCAGATTCGTGGCGGATGGTTTACGCCTGGCCCGAATCCTGGCCAAGTAATACCATAATAGCGTTGCTCAGCCACCGAGTCCGATATCGCTAGGTTAAGGATGGTTCCCCAGGGGTGTGCGGTGCTGGATAGCGGAGCGCCCCAAGAAACTGGAGGTTGCTTACTGGCCGTTGACCTGGAGGCGCTCGGAGTGACTCGAACACCCAGCCTTCTGATCACGTGGGCGCAGTGTTCGATGAAGCTATTAGAACTCTGAGAGACGTTACGCTTACGCTCACCGGCTCAGGCACTGTTACAGGCGTATGAAGTATGAGGCTGACTCCGAGAGCCGTTTGGAAACTGTGGCGTCTGCTGGGGCTAAGCTGAACGTTACCGCCCTGATGGGAAAAGTTCGTAAACGTCTCAACAGTAGCTGATCCATCATATACAACCACGCGTGGTACAGATGCCGGGGGGGAAGGATTTATAACATAGTCGAAGGCCAGGGTTCCAATGAACAGGGGTCCAGCCCCGAGCAAGAAGTTGGGGGCAGTGACCGGAAAGAAGACTCTCCAGCTCTCTTCCAGCCCTGGGATAGCAGGTAGCTGCCAGGCTCGAAGCCCGTGGGCACCTCGATGAATTAGTACACCTGACAGATACGTCTGGGCCAATTGGTCACCTTGCTGGTCCTGGCTGGGCGGCGCCATCGTGACTTCAGCGGATGCTCCATGAACTTGGAGTTCCATGCGGTCGATGAAAGGCGGTGCTGGCAGTGCCATGACTGTCTCCTCACCAGGAACACCCTCACCAGCCGGATGCGTGAAAACAATTGGCGCTGCCGCTCCCGAGCGCCGCGCCCGGTGGCTGGCAGTCCTAGAGCAAGCTACGCAGACCCTGAGTGATCTAGTCGTAGCTGCTCACGGGATCCAGCATGCTCAAAGGTTCACGCCAAGTCAAGAGAAGGTAATGTAATAATCCTATTTTGGTAGCGTCGGCATCCCCGCGAGCCGGCCGCCAGCCACCGGCCATCGCGGCTGCGCCGCGCTGGCTGGAGAAAGCCTCGCTCCCGGTCAGCATGATCGGCAAGCTCCAGCATGCCCGCGCGGCTCTCGATGCCATCTCCTGCCACATTCCGCACGGAAACGGTTCCGGGCCTGCAGGGACATCACGTTCCATGGCGCTCGGCGATTTCGAAGACGTTGCCCTCTGGATCACGGAAATATGCCCAGTAAGAATTGCTTCCCTTGATGTCCGTCACTGCCTCAGCCCCGCGGGCGACGAGCTGCTTCCTGGCGGCGTAGATGTCGTCAACCACGAAGCCCAGCCGCGGGAACCCCGAGCTTCACCTCAGCCATGACCGCACCTCCGGGCTACTCGACGGAAAGGCTACCCGGCAAGCCGTCTGTCCAGATGGCTCCCAGCCAGATGACGGTCTGATCCGCAAGCAAGATCCGGTCGTCCAGATTCGCCCACAGCTGCACATTGGACCTGTTCGAAAAGGTCGGATCGGTCAACTACTCCAGCTCTTTCCAGGTCCGTTGTTGCAGCCGCGTGAGCAAGATCAGCTGTGCCCCAGGAACAACGCGATTAGCCGACGGCCCGGTGCGCGGCCGGTGACGGTGTGGTGAGCGTTCTGCCAGCGGCGGGCGGCACAGTGAGTTCAGCGGCTAGACAACGACGCACGAGAGGAAGGCGATGATGTACGCGATCGAGGCCGAGGGGCTGGTCAAGCGCTTCGGCAAGACGACGGCGCTGGCCGGGGCGGATCTGGCCGCCCGGACCGGGACCGTGCTCGGCCTGCTCGGGCCTAACGGCGCCGGGAAGACCACGGCGGTACGGATCCTGGCCACCTTGCTGCGCCCCGACGGCGGCCGGGCCAGCGTGGCCGGGTACGACGTCGTCCGCGACGCGCACCGGGTCCGCCAGCTCATCGCCCTGACCGGGCAGTACGCCTCGGTGGACGACGGCCTCAGCGGCACGAACAACCTGATCATGATCGGCCGGCTGCTCGGCATCGGCCGGGCCGACGCCCGAGCCCGGGCAGCCAGCCTGCTGGACCGGTTCGAGCTGTCCGACGCCGCGGGACGGCCGGTGAAGACGTATTCCGGCGGCATGCGCCGGCGGCTCGATCTCGCGGCCAGCCTGGTCGGCCGGCCCCGGGTCCTGTACCTCGACGAGCCCACCACCGGCCTGGACCCGCAAAGCCGGGGCGAGGTGTGGGCGCTGATCCGGGGGCTGGCCGCCGACGGCGTCACGGTCCTGCTCACCACCCAGTACCTGGAGGAGGCCGACCACCTGGCCAACGAGGTGGTGGTCATCGACCACGGCCGGGTCGTCGCCACTGGGACGCCGGACGAGCTGAAGTCCAGGACCGGCAGGCAGGTGCTGGAGGTCGCCCCCGCCGACCCATGCCAGCTCTCGACGGTGGCCGAGATGCTTGCCAGGTACGCGGGCGCGGAGCCGACCGTAGAGCACCGCGCCGGCCGGGTATCCGCGCCGGTGGCCGACGCGGCCGCGCTGCCCGACATCGTGCGGCGGCTCTATGACGCCGGGATTGTGCTCACCGAGTTCACGCTCCGCAAGACCAGTCTGGACGAGGTGTTCCTGACCTTGACCGGGCACCGGGCCGACAACGTGCCTGTCCAGCCGGCCGACGAAGAGTCGGCCCGCGAGACCGAGAGAATACCCGTATGACTACCGCCGCCGTGGCCGGTCCCGCGCGGCGCCCGGGCCTGCTGGCCGGCTCCCAGCAGGCGCTGACGCTCACCTGGCGCAGCGTACTGAAGATAAGGACCAGCCTGGAGGACGTGTTCGGGCTGAGCCTGACTCCGATCGTGTTCCTGCTGCTGTTCACCTACGTCTTCGGCGGCGCGCTGGCCGGGAGCAGCCACGCCTACCTGCAGTACGCGCTGCCGGGCATTCTGGTGTACACCGTGGTCCTCGCCACGCTGGGCACCGGCCTGAGGCTGAACACCGATATCAGCACCGGAGTGTTCGACCGGTTCCGCAGCCTGCCGATCGCGCGCTGGGCACCGCTGGCCGGGGCGATCGGCGGCGACCTGGCCCGTTATGTAATCTCGGTCGCCATCACCATCGGCTTCGGCATGGTCCTGGGATTCCGCGTGGAGTCCAGCCCGCTCGCCGCCGCCGGATGCCTGCTGGTGCTCGCCTTCGCCCTGGCCATGTGCTGGCTCTCTGCACTGCTGGGCCTGCTGGTGAAGACCCCCGCCGGGGTACAGACCCTCGGCTTCCTGGTGACGTTCCCCCTCTTGTTCGGCAGCAACCTGTTCGTCTCCCCGGCGAGGATGCCCGGCTGGCTGCAGGCGTTCGTCCGGGTGAACCCGATGACGGACCTGGCCAGCGCGGCCCGCGGACTAATGGTCGGCGGGCCAGTCGCCGGCCCGGCGCTGAAGTCCCTGGCCTGGGCGGTCGGGATCGTCGTGGTGTTCGCCCCCATCGCGGTGGCGGTCTACCGGCGCAAGACCTGAGCCAAAGCGGCCTCGGCCGCACGAGCCTGAGCGAAGGTGGCGGCCGCGTCGTAGGTCATGGCGCGGCCGCGCCGATAGGCGGCGTCGAACGCGACCGGGCCGAGCCGCTCCCGGGCGGCGGCGCGGACGCCGGGCGCGTCGAGGCTGCTGTGGTCAACCGTGCCGCGGATCGAGTCGGCGGCGCCGAGCAGCTCCGCGGCCTGCTCAGCGCCGCTAGGCGCAGCGCCGTGGACGCCAAGCCCTGGACCGCGGCCGCGGTGGCCGGACGGTCGCGGGCGACCGCGGCGGCCTGCAGGGCGTCCCGCAACGCCGCGGACGCGCGCGCCGGATCCCCGGCCTCCAGGCGCAGCACGCCGAGCCGGGCGCCAACCAGTGCGCGCGTAGGCGCCCAGGCAGCCGCTGGCTTGCTGGCCAGGTCACTGGCCAGGTCCTCGACCAGTCGCAGCGCCCCGGCCAGGTCGCCCTCCCGCCAGGCGAGCTCCACGCGGATCAGGCGGAGAAAGAAGTCCGTCTCGCCGACGCCGCCGCCGGGCTGTTGAACGGTCCGCGCGGCCTGGTCGAGGTCGGTGCGGGCAGCGGAGTGCTCCCCGGTGCGGATCCGCACCGCCGCCAGCTTCCCGTACAGGTAGCCGATATCCCCCCACTCCGCCAGCTGCCGGCCCAGGCCGATGGCTTTCTCCAGCGCCGCGATGGCGCCAGCACAGTCCCCGGTGAGCAGGTCCAGTTCGGCGCGCATCATCAGGGCCATCGTCGTGCCGTAGATCTCGCCGATCTCGCGGAAGCCGGCCAGCGCCACTGCGCAGTCGGCCACCGCCTCCTCGATGCGGCCGAGGTTACAGGCATAGACCACGCGCTGCAGCCGCGCCGCGGCCCGGATCCAGGGATCGGGGGCGTCGAGATAGGCGGTTATCAGCTCCAGCGCGCGCTCGCCGTCCCCGCCGATCACGGCCATGCTCGCCCCGGCCACGGCGACCAGGGGAGGCGGTGCCTGCCCGCTGGGGTCCGCGCCGGCCGCGGCGAACGCCGCCGCCAGCGGCTCCCGCAGGCCGTCGGTGTCCCATTCCGTGCCCATGCCGACCAGAGCGCACACCGCGCGCCTCCCGCTTTCGCCCGATCCGCCGCCCGCTCGCCCGCGCCCAGTGCCAGCGCCGCGCGGGCCAGGGAGGCGCTGTCGCCGCGCAGGCCGAACATCAGCCAGTACCAGCCGAGCGCGGCGACGAGCCGCAGTGCGGTGTCCTCGTCCCGCCGCTCGATGGCCCAGCGCAGGGCGGCCAGCATGTTGTCGTTCTCCGCGGCCAGGACGTCGAACCAGTGACGCTGCGCACTGGTGCGCAGCAGCGGGTCGGCAGCCTCGGCTAGGGCCAGGTAGTAGTCGCGGATCCGGTGCCGGAGAGTGCTCTGCTCCCCAGCCTCGGCGAGGCGCTCCAGGCTGTAGTCCCGGACCGTCTCCAGCATCCGGTAGCGAGGCTCGGCGCCGCCGGTTCGGCCGCCTCCCCCGGCTACGGCATCGAAGGACAGGAAAGACTTGTCGACCAGCCCGGTCAGCGCGTCGAGAACCCGCCAGGGCGGGTTCTCGACGCCCCGGGCCCGGACGCCGCCTGGGCTTGGCGCGGGGCCCTGCGCTGGCTCGTCGGCGCAGACCGCCTCGGCCGCGCCGAGAGTCGCGCCCGCGGGGAACGCGGCGAGCCGACGCGCCAGCATCCGCTCCGGCTCCGACAGCAGGTCCCAGCTCCACTCGACGACCGCGCGCAGCGTCTGGTGCCGCGGCAGCGCGGTCCGGCTGCCGCCGGTGAGCAGCGCGAACCGGTCGCTGAGCCGGTCGGCAAGCTGTCCGGGTGACAGTGTTCGCAGCCGGGCCGCGGCCAGCTCGATGGCCAGCGGCATCCCGCCGAGCGCCCGGCAGATCCGGGCCACGTCGGCGACGTTCGCTTCGTTCAGGACGAACCCCGGCACCGCCGCCCGCGCCCGGTCCACCAAGAGCCGTACCGACGCTACCGGCGCAATCGCGGCGATCCCGCCGTCACTGATGCCGGGCCGCTCCCCCGGCACCGGCAGCGGCGGTACTGGCCATACCGTCTCGCCCGTGATGCCGAGCGCCTCGCGGCTAGTGGCCAGGACCCGGATGCCGGGGCAGCCGGAGAGGACGGCGTCGGCGAGCTCCGCCGCGGCGGCGATCAGGTGCTCGCAGTTGTCGAGCACGATCAGCCCGGACCGCTCGCGCAGGCCCCCGACCAGACGTCCTAGCGGGTCAGGCGCGGGCGTTGCGCCGGGCCCGGCCCCGGCGAGCAGCCCGGCGTCACGAATGCCCAGCGCCGTGAGCGCCGTGTACGGCACGTCGCCCGGCTGGCTGAGCGGGGCGAGCTCGACCAGCCACACCCCCCGATCCTGCGCGGCCAGCCTACCGGCCGCCTCTGCCGCGAGCCGGGTCTTGCCTACCCCGCCGGGCCCGGTCAGCGTGACCAGCCTGGCCTGGCCGGCCAGCTCCGCCACCCGGGCCATCTGCTCGTCGCGGTCTACGAAGCTGGTCAGCGGGGCGCGCAGGCCCGCGGCCGGCGCGGTGGGCGGCGGACGAACGGCTGCACCGCGTTCGGCAGCTTCAGTGACTTCCCGGGCGGAACCCGCCTCGGACGCGCCTCCCGGCAGCGACTGCCGCAGCACGCCCAGGTACACCTGCTCGAGCTGGGGCGACGGGTCCACACGCAGCCGGTCGGCCAGCTGGGCCCGCGCGTCAGCGTAGACCGCGAGCGCATCCGCCTGCCGGCCGGCCAGGTACAGCGCGCGCATCAGCAGCGCCCGGGGCCGCTCGGCCAGCGGATCCTCCGCGACCATCGCCCGCAGCTCGGCGGCGAGCGCAGCGGCGGACGAGGCGGCAGCCGAGGCGAGGTCGGCCTCGATCCGGTCCGCCACCGCGCCCCGCCGCAGCTCCTCCAGCCGGATGGCCATCCCGGCGGTATGTTCCGTCTCGGGCAGGCCGGCCAGCGCAGGCCCGCGCCACAACCCGAGCGCCTCGCGCAGGAGCGCTGACGCGCGGGCGGGATCCCCGCCGGCCAGCGCCCGTGACCCCTGAACCGCCAGGTCCTCGAATACCAGGGCGTCGACCTCGCCGTGCCCGAGGACCAGCCGGTAGCCAGCCGGATGCGACTCGATCGCGCCCTGGGCCCAGCAGCCACCGAGCGCGCCGCGGAGCCGGGAAACCAGGGACTGCAGCGCGCTGCGGGCGCCATCGGGAGGATCCCTGTCCCACAGGCGGTCGATCAGGCTGGCAGCCGGGACCACCCGGCCTGCATCAGCGCGAGGAGGGCCAGCAGCGCCCGCACCCGCGGACCGCCGACCTGAGCCCGGCCGGAGTCATCGCGTACCTCCAGGGTGCCCAACAGCTCGATCCGCACCTGCTCATTCTCCCACCAGGCCAGAGTCAGCTACGCCGTCCGTCCAGGAGCGTCGCCCGAACGCACCTCTCGGCTAGCCGTGGCGTGACGCGCAGGCTCGCCTGGTCGCCTATGCCTCCGGGAGGCCGGCGAGAGCGTCCGCGGTCGATCCCCCCTGCTGCGGGCCAGGGCCGATTACCGCTAACGCTCCGGCTGAGCGGTCAGCAGGTCAGCTAATGCCCGCGATGCTGCGGGCCTCGTCCCGGTTCCGGCAAGCCCGCATACTGATGATCCGCGCCTGGTCAACCGTAAGGACCAGGTAATTCCGGTCCTCGTTCTGACGGACCCGCACACCGTCGACGCCTGGCGTGCGAATGGCCACCATCACCTTGTCGCCGTTCGCCACGACCTCCTCGATCTGTGACGCCAGGCCCTGCTCAGCCTGGCGCCGCAGCGCCCATTGCAGCTGCTGCCGCCCGTGGCACGTCTCCGGCTCAGGGTTCTCGAACGCAGGATTGAGGTAGGTCCACTCCAGATCCGCGTCGAAGAACTCCAGCATGCGCGCCACATCGCCACGGCCATACGCCTCGTACGCCTCGCGGACCAGTGCCTCGTTCTGATCGGTCATCACTATCCTTCCCAGCCGGCATTCAGCACGGAAACGGTTCCGGGCCTGCAGGGACATCACGTTCCATGGCGCTCGGTTATTTCGAAGACGTTGCCCTCTGGATCACGAAATATGCCCGGTAAGAATTGGTTCCCTTGATGTCCGTCACTGCCTCAGCCCCACGGGCGAAGAGCTGCTCCCTGGCGGCGTAGATGTCGTCAACCACGAAGCCCACCTGATACCGCGGATCCTATTCCGAGTCTGCCGACTGAGCCAGGATCTCGAAAGTGACGCCGGATCCCACGTCGAACTGAACCCAGCCTTCTCCCTGGTCCGCTTCGCGGAGCGCCAGGACCTCACGGTAGAAGCGTTTTTGCGCTTCGAAGTCGGCGCAGAAACCCCGATCCACCGCGGGCACCCGAGCTTCACCTCGGCCATGACCGCACCTCCGGGCTACTCGACGGAAAGGTTACCCGGCAAGCCGTCTGCCCAGATGGCTCCCAGCCTGGCACGCCGGCTCCGCATCGCCTTCCGCGACGTCCTGTTCGCGCTCCGCGCGCTCGGCATCGCCCGGGGTGACCGGGCACTGCTCAAGCAGGCGCTGGAGCGATTCGAGGCAATGGACCTCACCTGGCACGCCGAGCAAACCAGACACCTGCAGTGAAATCGCTGGACGCCTGACGCCGGACTCGCTCAGGACAGGTACGTCGCTTCCGCAATACCAGGCCTAACGCCTGCCGGAGCCGGTCGGCTAGCATCCCATCCGAGCAAACCGCACGTCAGGGGCCTGCGTCGAGTTTTGAAGCGGTACACGGCCGGGCCGGCGGTGGGGCGGCGCGACGTGGCGGTGCCGGCGCCGGCCAGGGCTCGATGCGGCGAGGGCCGGGTGCGCCAGCGTGGGCGCCCGCATGGCGGGCTTATTGACCGTTACGGCTATATGAGTAGAGTTACCGCTCATGCAGCGTAACCGTCCCCCGTCGCCGCAGACGATCAACGTCTTGCGGGCGCTGGCCGCCGATCCGGCTCGGTGGCGCTACGGCTATGACCTGGTCACCGAGGTGCACCTGAAGTCGGGCTCGTTGTATCCGATCCTGGTCCGGCTCGCCGACCGTGGCCTGCTGGAGACCTCCTGGGAGCCGGGCCGGGGCAGCAGGCCGCCCCGGCATCTGTACCGGCTGACCCTGACCGGCCGGGAGTTCGTGGCGGCGCTGACCGCCGCCCGCGCCGGCCGGACGACCCTGAACCCGCACAACCGCTGGAGTGAGGCGTAATGCTTGGTGGCCTGTTCTTCGTCCCCATGTTGGGCCTGCTGGGCATCATGATCGCCCTGTACCGGCGTAACCCGCAGAGGTTCCTGAACGGACCCACCGAAGACGCGCCGCTGCGGCTGATGCGATGGACGGCCGGCCTGCTGTCCCCGCAGCGCCACGAATGGGGCCAGGCCATGCTCGGCGAGCTGGACCACCTCGACGGCCGCATCCGGCGGATGCGCTTCGCGCTGGGCTGCCTCGGTGCCGCACTCGTGCTCCCACCCTGGGGACGGGCCGCCGCCGGGGTATGGGCGATGATCGTGCTTGCGGCCGGCGCCGTCGGTCTGTATGGGGGACTGGCGGTCCGCTACCGGCTCGGCGGCGGCGCCTGGGTCGCGGCAGCGATTTTGACCGTCTTCGTGATCGGTGTCCTGCTCGGCGCCAGCGCCCTGGTGCGCCGTCCCGGCGTCGCGATTCCCGGCCTGCTCGGCGGCCTGTTCATCACCGTGACCTTCCTGACCCTGTCCGGGTTCACGTTCCTCGACCAGATCTTGCCGAATACCGTGCCCTGGCACCGGCTAGTACAGGTGATCGTGGTGCCGTTCGTCGTGGGCGCCGCCGGCACCCTGTGGGGCCGTGACCCGATCGTCGGAAAGCGCATCGCCCGGCTCGCCGCCATGACCGGTAGCCTCGGCCTGTTCGTGTACAAATCGATCGCGGTCGCCGCGATCGGGGGCGGCGGACCGTTCGACCAGGACGGCGGCGGGACACTCCGGGGCACCATCAGCGACCGGCTCGGCAACAACCTGGTTCTCCTGGCCTTCACCACCCTGGTCTTCGCCACCATCGGATGGGGCGGCGCCGCCGCCGCCGGCCGCCTTCTCCGCCGCACACCCACGCCGGCAGTTCCCGGCTCGATCAGTCCAAATCCCGAAACCCAGCAGGAGGCGTAACCCCCGATGACCACACCGGACCAGACGGGCCGAGCGGTTCCCCTACGACGCGGGCACAGAACCGTGCGCATCGTGCTGCTGTGCCTCGTCGTGGCAGCAATACTGTTCCTCGCTGCCACCAGCTGGCTTCCCGGGCGCTGAAGATGGCCCTGGCTCACGTTGCCTGGCCCGGCCCGGCGAGTTAGGCTCTGCGGGCCGTCGCATGGCGCGGCGCTCCTAAACGGAAGGGAGGCGCGATGACCACTCACCATCAGGCGCCTCCGGAGACTGGCCGATAGCAGTCCTGGTCGCGCCCCTGCTCGGCAGAGGACTGACATGACTTCAGAATCAGCTTCACAGTCGATCTCGGGCGGCCGGACAGACGACATCCCGCCCAGTTGGGACGAGCGGACGGTCCTGACAACGTTCCTGGACTACGCCCGCGACACCGTGCATGCCAAGTGCGCAGGCTTGCAAGATGCGGACGCCCGCCGGGCGCCTTTGCCGGGCTCGCCGCTGATGACGATTTCCGGGCTGGTAAGCCATCTGCGCTGGGTCGAGAGCTCATGGATCGAGGCCACGCTGCTTGGCAGCGTGATCGACGCACCGTGGACCGACGATGATCCTGATCGCGAGTTCCGGATCGCAGTCGAGGTGCCGCTCGTTCAGTTGCTGGCTGAATACCGGGCTGCCTGCGCCCGGCACCGCGACCTAGTGGCTTCCCTCGACCTGGATACGCCGTCCAAGGGTGACCTGAACTGGCGGACCGAGCCGGTCACTCTGCGCTGGGTTCTGTTCCACCTGACCGAGGAGACTGCCCGGCACAACGGCCACATCGACATCCTCCGGGAACTCGCCGACGGCGCGCGCGGAAGATAACGCTCGGTTGCCCGGCCCAGCCGCCATGCCGAGTACCGATCACGCAACGTGACTTCCCGCGGTGGCGGAAGGGCTCGGCGCCGTGGCGCCGGACGCGGCTATCAGGAAGCAGCGGCCTAAGTACGGCAGGTATCCATCAGCGTTCTGGTTGATTGCGACGCGGGGTATTAGCCGGGGGTCATCCGGCCCATTGGTAGTGCGTTCCCTGGTGAAGCGCCCGGTAGATCCGGTCACGCAGGGCGTTGGCGACCTGGCTGGTGAGCGTCTTGTCCAGGTCGCGCAGGACGACGCGGACCAGCAGGTTCTGCTGCCCGGGCTTGGCTCCGAGACGGCTGATCGCTGACGCGGGCAGCTGCCGGCAGGCGGTAGCGGAAAGTACCCTGACCTCTTCTACACAGCTCGCGTCGGCGCCGAGGGCATCGCGGACCCGGCCGCCGAGGGTTTCCTCATCGTCGTCAGCGGAGACGGCGACGGACAGGTCCCGCGTGATCGCCGGCATCGAGGAGACATGCTGGTACCGGGCGAGCTCGAGCATCTGGCGGCCGACCCGGGGATCGCCGGACCGGAGCAACCGGATGTCGGGGATGCCCTTGGCCAGCATGAGCAGCCGGTCCAGGCCCATGCCGAGGGCAAGCCCTGTCCATCCCCTGAGCCCGGCGGCGGCCAGCACGCCGGGATGGGCCAGGCCGCATTCCCATACCTCCACCCAGCGGCCATCGTGGTACACCTCCACCTGGCGGCCGTGCAGCGTATACGGGTGCGTCCGGGGCTCCTGGCGGTGGGGCAGGCCTGGGGCGAGCGCACCGAGCAGAACCGTGATCATCTGGTCCAGGCAGGTGCCGCTCACCGCCTGGCGGGTGATCCGCCACAGGTCGAGCTGGTGCGGAGTCCCGGTGTGCTGCCAGTCGATGGCGTCGCGGCGGTACACCATCCCCGGGCAGGCCAGCAGCACATCGTCGCCAGGCTGGCGGGCGAGCCGACGCAGCGCCGGCGGGATCATCGCGCTGGCATGGCTGCGGAGCATGTGCCCGGCGTCCACGTACCGGGTGTAGCGGGTATCACGGGTGATCGCATCAGCTACGTACCCGAGCCGGTCGTAGTTGTCGGCGACCGGCACGACCCGGGGACCGCGGCACCAGCGAACCTCACAATTCCACGCGCGACCGAGCTCTTCCACGGCCCGGCCGATGAGGATCTGGATCGCGTGCGGACCCTCGGCAGGATCAGACAGATCCCGCACGGCGAGGTCGCGCCGCAACTGCGCAGGATCGAGGCAGGAAACAAGACTAGGCATGGTGACTCCTCGCTCAAGCGAACCGGCTGGGGAATACCTCCCGGCCCGGGGTCCGCCTGAGCGACGCGGCCGGCCTAACGCGGCGCGGTGCCTCCCGGCGGCCCGCCCTGGGCCGGGAGGCAGGAAAATCGCCGTGCCAGCATGCCAGTCACAAATATCAGGCTAGCGCCCGGAAACCGCCGGGCCAACGATAATCGCCAGGCTGGGACACGGCTCTCCGTCCGCACGGGCTTTCAAACCGGCTGACACATCGCGAGCGCACAGAACAACCTGGATCTGTGCGGCCAATGAGTCCAGCACCGAACCGCTGAGTCCGTCCAGGCGGTTCGGCGCGCGCGGCCGCGTCTTTGCTATTCGCACCCATCGCACGGACGGCGACCCCAAAGCTCGCATAAGTATGCGCTGGGCTCCACTCCGGAAACGCACGGATCTGCATGATCGCGCGTCAGGTGGACTGGACACCGAGCGTTCAGGGCGGTCAGGACCCACGCCAGGCACAGGGTCGCGCAAGCCGCGCGACGCCTGGACCCCTTCACCTTCCTGCTCAGCGGCAGCAACGGTGAGCGGCTCTTCGACCCATGACTAGTATCCCCGGCCGGCCGGGCACCCGTCCCGGGGTCAGGGCGCCCGACCGGCCGGCATATCCGTTTGCTGGTCTCTGGGGCCGTCGTTAGGGTTGTCGAGTTCGCGCCACCGGGGCCGGATCAGTTCCCTGGTATTCCCCGGGGTGGCCGGCAAACCAGCTACGGTGCTCTGCCTGGCAAACGGAAGTGCTGCCGGGTTGCCCGCCAGAGGAGCAATCGGATGACGCAACCGGACGACCGTCCGATCCGCTGGGGAATCCTCGCCACGGGCGGCATCGCCCATGCCTTCGCGCATGATCTCGTGCTGCAGCCTGACTGTGAGGTTGTCGCCGTCGGGTCACGGTCCCAGGCTTCGGCGGACGCGTTCGGAGACGAATTCGGCGTACCGCACCGGCACGCGAGCTACCAGGCTCTGGTCAGCGATCCCGATGTCGATGCCGTGTACGTGTCAACGCCTCACCCCGGCCATCATGACGCCGCGCTGCTCGCGATCAACGCGGGTAAGGCCGTGCTCGTCGAGAAGCCGTTCGCCATGGACGCCGCCCAGGCGCGCGAGATGATCGACGCCGCGCGCGGCCAGGGAACGTTCCTCATGGAAGCAATGTGGACGCGCTTCCTGCCGCACATCGCGCGGGTGCGCGAGATCCTCGCCAACAGAACGCTTGGCGATGTCGTCTACCTGACCGCCGAGCACGGGCAGTGGTTCGCCCCCGATCCGCAGTTCCGGCTGTTCGCGCCGGAACTGGGCGGCGGGGCCCTGCTGGACCTTGGCATATACCCGGTCTCGTTCGCAAGCCTGGTGCTTGGCGTGCCGGCGCGGATCACCGCGGTCAGCCATCCGGCGTTTACCGGCGTTGACGCCACAACGTCGATGATCTTCCAGTACGACAGCGGCGCCCACGCGGCGCTGACCACGACCTTGCTGGCCGCATCGGGCAACCCCGCCGCCATTTACGGCACGGCGGCCAGGATAGAGATCGACGGCTGGTTTTACACGCCGACCACGTTCCGCGTGATCGCGCGTGACGGCACCGAACTGGAGCGCTTCGAAGAACCCTATGAAGGGCGCGGGCTGCGCGGCCAGGCCGCCGAGGTGGGCCGCTGTCTTCGCGCGGGGCTGCTAGAGAGTCCGCTGCTCCCGCTGGATGAGACGTACACGATCATGCAGGCAATGGACGAGGTCCGCCGGCAGATCGGCTTGTCATATCCGCCAGCCTGATCGCGCCCAGCCGCGAGCCTCACGACATCCCGGCCGTGCCCGGCCCTGCAGCACGTACGACGTTCGGCGCTTCGGCGGCCAGCTTGTCACGATACGTAGCTGCCTGGACGGAGAGGCCAGCGCCAGGGCGGCTGGGGCAGGCCAGCTTCGCGGCATCGAGGCTGCGGTACCCGCTGGTGATCCCGGATTGTCCGGATGATTCGTAAAGGAATGGTCCACATGACAGCCGACCAATTTGAGCCTATCGTCGCCATGCCGCCTGCCCAGCACGGCGTCACGGGTCCCCGCCCGGGGCGTACCGCTGCCTTTGCGGCCGCCGCACCCACGCACCTGCAGCGCCGTCCGCACCAGGCGGCCGACGAATAGTAAAGCCAGTGCATCGGCGGGACTCCAGTAGGCCGTGGCTTGCGCCCGAGGTGCCTGTGCCCTGCCGCGGTTGGCGACCCGCGGTACGGCACCCTTCGACTGGTCATGATCTGCGGGTTTGCGGGTAGCGGCGGGGTATGCAGCGGAGTGAGGTTATCGGGCGTACGCGGCGAGGCGGCGCGAAGGCGTGGTGGTCGCGGCTGCCGGCGCCGTTTCAGCCTGCGTCGTCCGGGCCGGTCCGGTACTGGCAGGACCGCGGCCGGGTGGCTGCCAAATGCGCCCTGGCCGCGATGGCGGCCTGGGCGCTGGCCCGGTACGCAGCGGGCCAGCAAGACCCTTACTTCGCTCCTCTTGCGGCGCTGCTGGGCGTATCCCCCACGGTGGCCCGGTCTTTGCGCGAGGGCCTCCAGTACGTGGCCGGGTTCGTGCTCGGCGCCGTGCTGTCGATTCCGGTGGCCGTGGCGCTGGGTCCGTCGATCGCGGGCATCGCAGTAGTCGTGCTGGCCGGGGTGGTGATCGGCAGCTGGCGCCGGCTGGGCGGGCAGAGCACGGAGGTTACCTTCACGGCATTGTTCGTGCTGCTGATAGGCGGCTATCAGCCGCTGCACTATCTCACCCCCCGGCTAATCGACGTGGGCATCGGGGTGGTCACCGGGCTCGCGGTCAATGTCCTGGTGTTCCCGCCGCTGCAGCTGCGCCCGGCCGAGCACGCGGTCCGGCAATGGGGTGAGGATATCGCCGCCGCCCTGGACGACCTAGCCGGCGCGGCGGCCGACCGGTACTCCCCGGGGAAGTCCTGGCCGCTGCACGAGCGGCAGCTCAGTGGAGCGGCGCAGCAGGCACGAGCCGCTGCGCGGAACGCGCGGGAGAGCCTGCGATGGAACCCGCGGGCCAGAGTCGAGCGGGCAGTGCCGCGCCCCGACGGCGTGGTGCTCGATTCCCTGGAGGAACTGACGGCCCGGCTCCGGGCTGTCGCCCGGGTCCTGATGGACGCTGCCGCCGGAGACGAGCCGCTTGGCCTCCCGGCGTCATTCGCCGAGAGCTATGCCGCGATGCTTCGGACGCTCACCGGCCCGGTCCGCCAACTGGCCGACCTGCGATCTGCCCCGCCGGACCGCAACGAACTGGCTGGCGCCTCCGACTGCCAGGACCACCTCGAACGTCAAGCCGCGCAATTCGCCGGCCGCCAGGAGTGGAACGCTGCCCAGCACCTAGCCGACCTCAGCAGGCACCTCGTCAGTGAACTGGTCCGCAAATCAGGCGACCGCAACTGAGTTGCGAAGATCGCCCGCAGCAGACACAGCCGGCTGCGGGTGCCTCGGCGCGCGCTCCCGTTCGCCCTGAGTTCTCTACTGCGGCCATCAGTGTGTCGGGTTTCGAACCAACCGTAGGCTAAGCCGACGGTTTGTAGACAGACCTTCTTCACCGCACGGCAAGCCGCTGAACTGCCGCTTTACGGCCAAGGCCTTCAGACACGATGACGGTGTCCGTCCAGTTCCGTGCCGCCATCCGGGCGCTAAGCGGCCAGCTGGTCGAGGATGCCGGCCACCTCCGCCGGCTGGAGCAGGAATCCGGTATGGCTGGTCGCCAGGGTGACCACGTCGTACGGGGTTGTCAGGTGTCAAGGCGTTGCCCTCAGCGATCAGCCGGTCCTGCATGGCCTCTGGAAGGGACCGGTCGCCGGTGAGACGAATGTAGGCCTTGAGGGCGGCGAGCAACGCCGGGTCAGCGGTGCTGTAATTGGCCCGCCCGGCACCGAGCGCGGCCGGGTCCCCCACATTCAACGCGGCCAGCGGAGCCAGCAGGTGGGCGCCGAACTCGGGCTCCTGCATGTACTCGACGGGCTTCGACCGCTGCACACACGACCATGCGGAGACGTACACGAGCCGGTCCACCAGATCAGGGACCGTGTTGCCGACCCGTGCACGCGGACGGACCGATGGAGGATGGGGTGAGCCGCCCGGTCAAAGTCGCTGCCCCGGCGTTGCTTTGGGACCTGCGAAGTGACATGACACCAGCATCATGACCATCGTGATGGATGCTGCCCGTTGATGGTCATGTCGATGCCGCCGAGCACCGGGGTGCCGCCGAACGACTTGCGCAGCCCGGGCCCTACCAACCCCGGTGACAGAGACAGCCGCAGGTGGTTCCTGGCTTGCCGCGTAGTTCGTCATGCGCACATGGTCGGAGCCTGACGCAGGTCAGGGTCAAGCCGGGCCGCTGGTCTTTTCAGGGTGGTTGTCCACTCCGGTCGGCACAGGCTTACCGCACCCATGGGCGGTCAGTGCGTTCGCTATCTCGTGTGTGGTCTGTTCCCAGCGGTGCAGGGTCGACCGCCGCTGTCGTGCGGCGGCCCGTAGCCGGTGTCGGTGGCGCTCGTCACCCAGCCAGTCTCTGAGCGCGGCGGCGAGGGCAGCCGGATCGCCGGGAGGGACCAGTTGGCCGGGAAGGGTGCCACCGGCGGTGGAGCCGAGCGCTTCGGGCAGCCCGCCGACCGCGGCAGCGATGACGGGCAGGCCGTGGGCGAGCGCCTCGGTGACGGTCATGCCGTAGGTCTCCGAGCGGGACGGCGCGACGAGCAGGTCGGCGGTGGTATATGCGTGGCTGAGCGCCGCGCCGGCCAGGACGCCGCTGAGCCGGACGCGGTGGCCGTACCCGAGGCGCGTGATACGGGCCTGCAATTGTTCGACGAAGTCCGGGTCCCGGTCGAGCGGTCCGGCCAGCACGCAATGCCAGTCCCGCTCAGCGAGGTCGGCGAGCGCCTCGACAAGGAGGTCCTGCCCTTTGTGGCGGCCGAGGACTCCGACGCAGATCAGGTGGCCGCGGACGGGCCGGGCCGGGGCAGCGACGCGATCGACGCCGGGCCGGGCGATGTGCACCCGGTGGGCCGGGATCGCGTATCGGGTCAGTACCTGCCGGCGGGTCCATTCGCTGGTAACGACCACGCCCGTGGCCGTACGAAGCACGATCCGTTCGGAGCGCTGCGCGCTGGCGTCATGGTGTGTGTCGAGGACGGTGGCCAGTGGCATGTGCAGCAGCACTGTCATTCGTATCCGGCCAGTGTGTGGCAGTAGCTGCGCGGCGGCCGGCGAGGCGATGAGCCCGTCGATCAGGACGGTCTCACCGTCAGGGATGGCGGAAACGATGCGGGCCAGGTCGGCGCGGGCGCCCGCGCCGGGCACCGGGCACGCCCCGGCGACGGTCGTGACCAGCACATCCCATCCAGCCTCGGCCAGACCGGCGCAGACGCGCCGGTCATAGACATTGCCGCCGGTGGGCCGGCCGGGATCGTCGAACCCCTCGGGAACTATTACCTGCACCCGCACGATATTCCGGCCCTCCAGAGCGCCTGGGCATCGAGCCAGCCTTCACCTTGCGGCCGAGCTGAACCACACCCACCGCCGATCCGTCATACCTGACACAGGATGGTACGCAGCAGCGGTGGACGCTGTTCGACCCGAAACGACCGGCGTCCGCTCGACACGAGCGCGGCACGGCAAGTAGCTCTGCCGGGCCGGGTGGCACCGGCTCCGCCGGGCCAAACACAGTGCGGGATCTGACGTGAGACAGGATCAGCGAGCACCATTCTTGACGGCGCTAGAGCAAGCCCGGGCGACCGCCTACCCCGCGGGCGAGTATGTGGGCCAGGAGAGCTTCATGCGGGCAGGCGAGGTCCGGACCTTGGCTCACCGGGCCCGGGTCGGCCCCGGCGTCTCAGTGCTCGACCTGTGCTGCGGGGTGGCCGGCCCCGGCCGGATGATTTCGGCGGAATCGGGGTGCCGCTACCTGGGTGTCGATCACTCCGCCAGCGCACTGGCCACCGCCCAGGATCTGGCCGGCAATCTACCCTGCCGCTTCGAGCAAGTTCACCTCCCGCCCCTGCCCAAGGGCCGCTTCGAGGTGGTACTCCTGCTGGAGACGATGCTGGCCTTCCCCGACAAAGAGGCCTTGATGAGTGAGATGGCACGCGTGCTGGAGCCGGGCGGGCGTTTCGCTTTCACGGTCGAGGAAGGCCGGCCGCTCAACCAGCAGGAGCGGGCGCGGATGCCCGGCGCCGATACAGTCTGGCCCATTGAGCTGGCGGAATTGACCGGCGTCCTGCGCGGGGCGGGGTTGACCGTTATCTGGCGGCAGGAGTACAGCTCCGCCCATCACGCGATCGCGACGGCGCTGCATCGCTGTTATCGAGCTGATTCATCCCAGATCGCCGACCAGATCGGGATCCAGGCCACCACTGAGCTGATCACAGCCCATCAGCTCTGGCGTGACTGGCTCGGCAGCGGGCGGGTGCGCAAGTTCGCGATAGTAGCCGAGAAGCAGCGGCCTCCTTCGGTGAAGCCTCGATGACCCTCGACTATGCCCGCTACCTGGCCGCGAAGACGACCGTGGATGACCGGGCGCTTAACCGGCACGTGCTGGCCGAGCTGTGCCGCCTGATGCCTGCGGGTACGCCGCAAGTGCTGGAGGTCGGCGCCGGCCTCGGGACGATGGTGGCCCGCCTGATGGACTGGGGCGCGGTCGGCGCCGGCGAGTACATCCTGCTGGATGCGGATCGGCAGCTGCTGGATTGTTCTCGCCGGTGGCTGTGCGATTGGGCGGCCGCACGGGGCCTGCGCAGCGACCTGTTGCCGGATGGGCTGCAGGTGGGTGATCTCCGGGTGCGCTTGGTGCACGCCGAGCTCGGCAGTTACCTGGAGGCCGCTCATGGGGCGCCGGCCGATGTGCTGATCGCCAACGCCGTCCTGGACCTGGTGGACGTGCCGGCCGTCCTGCCCGGATTGTTGCGGTTGCTGGTCCCCGGCGGCGTCTACTGGTTCACCATCAACTACGACGGCGAGAGCATTTTCGCGCCCGGCCACCCCCACGACGACCAGATCATGCAGGCCTACCACCGCGACATGGATGAGCGCTTTCGCTACGGCCGGCCGGCTGGGGAAAGCCGAACGGGCCGCCGCCTCTTTCACTACCTGCGGGCCGCGGGGGCGCCCGCGCTGGCGGCGGGGTCGTCGGACTGGGTCGTAAGCGCCGGCCCAGATGGTAACTACCCCGGCGATGAGGCTTACTTCCTGCGCAGCATCCTTAACACGATCCAGAACGCACTGCGGAATCGCCAGGACCGGGTGTACCCGGCGGACCTGGCCGACTGGCTGGCCGTGCGCTATCGGCACCTGGCTGCAGGCGAGCTGGTCTACATCGCTCACCAGCTTGACTTCGTGGGCCGCTCGCCCGGCTAGCGCTCCGCCAGCGCACGGCGACGGGAGCCGACCCTTCTGGCCGCAGCTGCCGCAGCCGGGCCGACATCGCCTGCCGGAGCGGGATCCACCCGCGGTGCCGCTGGAAGGGGATCTCGAACACGGCGGCGAACATCCGCGCGAAGCACACGGTGATGGGCAGCAGGATCGCAATCAGCACGAAGAACATCGGCGTCCCGGAGGTCATGCGGCCCCGCACCAGTCCGTAGGACACGGCGATAACGATCGGCGTGTGCGTGAGGTACAGGCTATAGGAGCAGGAGCCGAGGCTCCGCGGCATGCGGCTGCTCAGGAAACGTACGACGAACCGCGGGCGCGAGGTGGCGACCGCGGCGAGGAAACAGCCGAGCGCTGGAACCCAGGCCAGATCGAGCCAGAACAGGTTGAGGCTCGACCACGTGGGGCCCTTGACCACCATCAACGCGATGGCTGGCACCGTGGCGGCCAGCGCGTAACCGGCCCATGGCCGGGACCGGGTGCGCTCGCCGGCGGTGACGATCCCGGCCGCCAGCAGGCCGACGGCGAACAGCACCGCGAGGTCGGGGGTGAACTTGACCAGGGCACTGTTCATCAGCGGAACATGGGGCCCCAGCAGGCCGATGATCACGACGATGGCGGCCACCAGCCCAACCATCGCGCGGGCGCTCACCCGCCGGACGAGCAGCAACAGCGACGGCAGCAGGACGTAGAGCTGGGCTTCGATGGCGATGGACCAGAACGCCCGGTTGGGGCTGCCCACGGAGAAGACGTCTTGCACGAGCAGGCCGTACACGACGACGGACTTCCCGTTGGGCACCGGCCAGCCAGGCTGGGCGAGCACAAACCAGGTCATCACCAGGCTGAATCCGAGCGCGGCCCAGTACGGCGGCAGGATGCGCCAGGCACGTCGGTGCGCGTACGTCGCGACGGACTTGAACTTCCACCCGGAGCGCGACGGGCCGAGGCCCAGCGAGAAGCCGGACAGGACGATGAACATCGCGACCCCGCCCCGGCCGTAGCTCAACCAGGCCGCCCAGAACGGGGCGTGATTGGCGCCGGGGTATCCCGGCCAGGCGCGCACGAAGATGTGGTAGGCAACGACGTACAGGGCGGCTAGCCCCCTGATTCCGTCTAAGCCGACGATGCGGCCCGGCCGGGTGGCCGCCTTCGCGGGCGCGGCTGCCGCGGCGGCATGCGGCGGATGCTCGCGGATGCCTGTCATCGGCCCGCGATCCCGGGGGGTGCCGGACCGGCGAGCGGGCCGGCTTGCTGGTGCGGCTCGGCGGCGCGTTCAAGACCCTGCGAAAGTAGATCATGCCCGCCGCGCCGGGCCTTAGTGGCCAGGTAGGCGGCGTTGGTCCGGTTAAGGTGCAGCGCGGTGGGGACCTGCCTGGCGATCGTGATGCCTAGGCGGGCCAGCTGAGCGCTCTTGTCCGGGTTGTTGCTCAGCAGCCCGATGCGGTTGGCGCCGAGCGCGTCCAGCATCTGGGCCGCGCTGGTGTAGTCGCGCTCGTCGGCCCGGTGACCGAGCGCGAGATTCGCGTCGTAGGTATCCAGACCGCGATCTTGCAGTGGGTAGGCGTCGAGTTTGTCATACAGTCCGATACCGCGCCCTTCCTGCCGCAGAAACAGCACGTACCCGCCGTGCTTGGTGATCCGCTCGACCGCTTCGCGCAGTTGCGGCCCGCAGCCGCATCGCTGGCTGCCGAACACATCACCGGTGAGGCATTCACTGTGCAGGCGCACCAGCGGCAGCCCGGCCGCGGCGGGACGGCCGAGTTCGAGGGCCACGTGCTGCCGCGCGTCGGTCAGGCCGGTGAAGCTGACGACCGTGGCAGTGGTTGAGTAGTCGTCAGCGAAACGCAGCGGGATGCGAATACGCCGGCGGATCGCTGCCGCCTGGACCACCCGCGTCACGGGACGAGCCGTTCGGCCTCGCGCCAGGTCGAGCACCTCGTCAGCGGCGTGCCGAGGCCGCTCACCGGGTATGGCCGGTCAGCCACGAACGGCCTCCATCGTCAGTGGCGCCGGATCGGGTCGTCTCGACTCGCCCGTTCGTCCCTGTTCGCGACGGCGGCGAACGGTGTCTCTCAGCAGCAGGCCCGCACCCGGGGCAACCGCGGCCAGCATGAGTACCGCATAGAGGGTGGCGACCGTGACCCCAGTGGCCGCGCCGAGCCCGGCTGCGCCGAAGGCCCAGGCGGCGGCTCCTTCCCGCAGCCCCCACCCGCCGATACTCAGGGGGATCACCACTGCGGTCTGGACCACCATCAGCAGCGCGACCAGTTCGCCCAGGGATGCGGTGCTGCCGGCGACCCGGGCCGCGATAACGAATGTGGCCGTGTGCCCGGCGACGACCAGCACCGAGGCCAGCGCGAGCTGGGGCCACACGCCTGGGGCCAGCAGGCCGTTACGAAGGTCAGCGGAAACGGCCCGGGCGGCGCGTGTCAGCCGCGACCGGCCGCGGCGGGCAGCGCCACGCACGACCAGCGCAGCACACCCAGCTACGCCCGCGACACCTGCCAGAACATACGGCAGCGCGGGCCGAACCGGCGAGGGCAGGGTCAGCAACACGACGGCCGTCACCACGGCCTGGATGACCTGACCGCACAGCCGTTCCCACGCCACCGCGCGCAGCCCCCCCGCCACGTCTCCAGCGCGCCGGCCGTGCGTGACCGCCCGGTGCACGTCGCCGAGAACCCCGCCGACGAGCACGGAGTTGAGGAACAGGGAACGGTAGTAGGCGCAGACTGCGCCCGGCAGGCCGATGCCAACGCCGAGTGCCCGGGCGACCACCCGCCACCGCCAGGCCGAACACACCGTGGTCAGGACAGTGAGCGTGACGGCGGCCACGACCGCCTGCCAGGTGACCGCACGCAGCCCGGCCTTGAACGGCGCCGCGCCCACCTGCCGCCAGAGAAACCACAGCACGGTGACGCCGGCGGCCAGGCGCAGCAACGACGGGCCGAAGCGGCGGACCGCCGGACCGATCCTGGCCGGAACTGAGTGCAGGAACGCCACACCGGGTTATACGGGCCGGCTGGACACATAGTTCAACCGCCCGGCTGCATTGCGGGCCGAGCGGCCGGCCGCGGTGAACCAGCGTGACCGCTGACCCGTTGTCCCCATCAGGGATGGGGCAGATGGCTACGGAGACGGAGGCGCGGTGCGTACCACTCAGCCTGCGGACGAAAGCGCGCCGCCTGCGCTTCGGCTCCCGGGCAAAGGTGCGCTGTCTACGATCCGGCTCGCGACGATCCTGGGGATGCTCGCCACAGCCGCCCTGCTCGGCGTCGTGTCCGCCACGGCTGGTCTCGGCGTCACCGGCTGGATCGCCGGGCTGGCCACCGGTTCGGCGGCGACCGCGCTGCTTGTCACCGCCCGCATGCGCAGCGACCAGCCGGCGATACATCCGGCGGACTGGGTCACCCTGACCCGAACGGTGCTGATCGCCGGGGTCGCGGCCCTGGTTGCCGATTCGTTCGGCCGACCGCTGTCGGTCACGGCGCTGGTCACCCTGTCCACCGTCGCGCTGGTCCTCGACGCGGTGGACGGGCAGGTGGCGCGCCGGACCGGCACCGCCACCCCGCTGGGCGGCCGCATCGACGGCGAGGTCGACGCGTTCCTCATCCTGCTGCTCAGCATCGCCGTGTCCCAGGACTACGGCAGCTGGGTGCTGATCATCGGCGCCGCCCGCTACGCGCTGCTGCTAGCGGGCTGGCTGATCCCGTGGCTGGCCGCGCCGTTGCCACCGCGGTACTGGGGCAAGGTCGTGGCCGCGGTCCAGGGCATCGTGCTCACCGTCGCCGCATCCGGACTGCTTGACCGCCGGGCCGGAATGATCGCGGTCGCCGCCGCATTGCTGCTGCTGGCCGAGTCGTTCGGCCGCGCCGTGATCTGGCTGTACCGCACCGGCGCCGGACCGCGCGCCCGCCGGGCAGTGCGAATCGAGATCGCCGCGCTTGCGCTCGTGGTCTTGTGGTTCGACCTCTTGGCGCCCGACCGTCTCTGGCAGTTCTCCCTCGGTGCTTTTGTCCGCATCCCAGTGGAAGCGCTGGTCCTGGTTGCTGTCGCGCTGGTGCTGCCGCCCTGGCCACGACGGATCGTGGCCACCATCGCTGGAATCCTCTTCGGCCTGCTCACTGTCGACAAGATCCTCAACATAGCGTTCTACGAGGAACTCGATCGGGCGTTCAACCCGGTGAACGACTGGAGCAGCATCGGGCCGGCTAAGGGCGTAATACGCGACGCTATCGGCAGCACTCTCACAAACATCGTGCTCGTCGCTGTCTTGATCAGTCTCGTCCTGATCCTCGGCGCAATCACCGCAGCAACAATTCACATCACCGCTGTGGCCGCCCGTCACCGCCGGGGCGTCGTCGCCGGCCTTGCTGCTCTCACAGCCATCTGGGGGCTGAGCGCGGGCCTGTCACTGCAGCTCATCCCGGGGTCTCCGGTCGCCTCGGCCAGCGCCACCGGGCTGGCCGTCGCGCAGGTGCGCGCCGGCCAGGCAGCGCTCAGCGACCCGCGTCGTTTCGAGCAGGCGATCCACAGCCCCGACCCCGAGGCCACCGTTCCCGCTTCGGACCTGCTGACCGGATTGCGCGGCAAGGACGTCATCATCGCCGTCGTGGAAAGCTACGGGCAGGTCGCCGTCCGGGGTACCAGCTTCTCGCCGGGAGTCGACGCCGTCCTGCGCCAGCAGACCGGCTTGCTGACCCGCGCCGGCTGGTCCACGCAGAGCGCCTGGCTCACCTCCCCGACCTTCGGCGGGATCAGCTGGCTCGCCCACTCCACCCTGCAGTCAGGGCTGTGGGTTAATAGCAACCAGCGGTATGGCGAGCTCCTGGCCAGCAAGCGGTTCACTCTCAGCGACGCCTTCGACAAGGCCGGGTGGCACACCGTCACCGACGACCCCTCTGACAACAAGATCTGGCGACCCGGTACGTACTTCTACCACTACGACCAAGTCTACGATCGCTATCAAGTCGGCTACCGCGGCCCGACCTTCAGCTACTCCTCGATGCCCGACCAGTACACCCTGGCCGCGTTCCAGCGGAACGAACTCGCCTCTGGCCACAAGCCCGTGATGGCCGAGATCGACCTGACCACGTCGCACATACCCTGGGCCCCGTTGCCGGCCATGGTGCCCTGGAATAAGGTCGGCAACGGCTCGATATTCGACCCCCAGCCCGCGGAGAGCGAATCCGCGGCCACGGTCTGGCGCAACTCCAGCACCGTGCGCCAGTTCTACGGCCAGTCGATCCAGTACTCGCTGACTGCCCTCACTTCATGGGTCACGGAGCTGAACGACCCGAACCTCGTGCTCATCATGTACGGCGACCACCAGCCTCACACCGCCGTCAGCGGCCCCGGGGCCAACCATGAGGTGCCGATCTCGATCGTCGCCCGTGACCCTTCCGTGTTCAGGCAGATTGCCTCCTGGCGCTGGCAGGACGGGCTGCTGCCCGGCCCCTCCGCTCCGATCGAGCCAATGGATGCCTTCCGCAACCAGTTCCTCAGCGCCTTCAGCAAGGTCTCGTACCAAGCGGCGTCGGCCCATGGACCCGCAGCAACCGAACCGCCAGGGTGACCGGGGCATCCGGGCGGTAACATCTTCTCCCGTGGCGCCGGCGCACTTCCCGGGCGCCGGCGCCCGGCTGCGCCCGGGCACAGGCGCTTCGGTTCACCATCGGCGCACATCGGCCGTTGGCGCCGGCCCGCCGACTTCGACGGCAACGCGCAGTACGATCGGTTCCTGTTGCGAGCCACGTCACGCGATCCGGGACGGAGCAGATGCCGGTGAACCAGTCGCGGTCGCCGTGCGTATAACGCGACAGGAGTAGCGGCGCAGATGGCAACAGACCCCGAGATCGTGACTGACCGCCTCCCCCTGGGGCGTACTTGACCATCTGCCGACGGTGCCGTACGGGCCTGGCCGAGATCTCCGCGATCCCGTCGCTGCTGTCCGGACCGGACGAGTCCGTCTTCGCCGCACGGGGGTGCCTTGCCTTTTCCGGACTGCGGATCGCTAGTCAGGCCAGCGGTCCGCAGCCCGGCCCCGGCATATGCGGACCTGCGTTCGCGGCAGGACGAGACGGGCCTGGTGAGTCAGGGAAGGTGGCTGGTGTCGTTGACGCAATGGACGGAGGCAAATCCGCGGCCGTGCCACTGGATCTCGTTAATGCAGGCGGAGCCGAGATACAGCCGGTAAAGGGTGCCAAGCGGGACGCCGAGAGCCCGGCACAGCAGGATCTTTATGGGGGTAATGTGGCTTACCACCAGGACAGTCTGGCCGCCGTGGTCCCGCAGCAGCCGGTCACAGGCCCGGTTTACCCGGTGTGCGGTGTCGGCGAAGCTCTCCCCGCCCGGCGGTGCCTGTTCGGGGTCGTGCCGCCAGGCTGCCGCGGCTGCGGGCCATCGCTGCTGGATTTCTGCCAGGGTAAAGCCATCCCAGTCGCCGAAATCGGTTTCACGGAGATCATCATCGATGACTGCGGTCAAGCCCAGTTCGCGGGCCGCAATGTCGGCGGTGGCGCCAGCGCGCTGCAATGGCGAGCTGACCACAGCATCGATCTGGGCACCAGTGGCTAGGCGACAGGCGGCGGCCTCGGCCTGCCGGGTTCCGATGGCGCTAAGCGGGAGGTCGCGCAGCCCGCTGAAGCGGTGTTCGGGTGACAGTCGGGTATCGCCGTGCCGCAGCAGGACGGTAGTGGTGGGATCTGCTGTGGGGTTATCCCAGCCCAGTGTCATATGGCTGTCCCGCGAGGATGACGAAAACGTTGTGTCGACTGTTCCCATGACAGCAAGACGAACATGTCAGCAGAACGGTTCAGCCGCCCAACCTTGGCCTCGTCACAGTACCCATGCCGCACGACCTGGCCGGGCTGGTCACTGATGTGGTTCCGGTACCCGCATCAGTACGGCCAGGTCGCCCGGGGTAATCAGGCAGAGCATCAGCATCGTGCGTGGTATCCGCCAAACGCGACGGGAGTTTCCCACACCCGCACGGCCAGTGCCTCGCCGCCCGCGGCGGCGACGGCAGGCGAGAGGCTGTCATGCACCCAGCGGGCGAACACCTCGACTGTGACCGCCTCGGCCCCGGCGGGGCGTATCTCCTCCAGGTTGCGGCCTTCGACCCGGCTGGTCAGCTCGGTCAGCGCCGCTTCCAGTACATCCAGATCACAGACCATGCCCCGGTCGTCCAGCTGCTCGCTGTCCACCACGATCTCTATCCGATAGTCATGATCATGCAGTTGCCCCTCTGGGGCGGGCAGTCCCGGCATGATGTGGAATGCACGGACGCTTCGGCTCATCCCGACCTCACAGGTCACCGGCAGCACTCCTGTCGTAGTCAAGAACGGCGTGCATCAACCCGGGCATCCCCTGGTCCAAGGCTCGGAGCGCCTCGGCTGCGTCGCCGAATGCGAAGACGTGAGTGCACAGCTGTGCCAACGGTAGTTCGGCCAGCAGTTCAACGGCCTCCCGACGGCGCCGAGACCGGGTCCAGGTCCCGGACAGCCGGGCCGGCACCGTGGAAACTTGAGTGCTGCGGATGATCAGACGCCGCCGGTGGAAGGCGCCGCCGAGCGGCAGCACTACTGGTTTGGTGCCGAACCACGACGCGATCAACAGGGTTCCCTCGTGGGCCAGCATGTTCAGCGCCATCGCTGGCGCATCCGGGTTACCGCTGGCGTCAATGACCAGCGGAACCTTCTCTTTCACCAGTTCCTCCGGTGCTACGGCGGTGACGCCGAGGCTGCTGGCCACGGTGCGGCGCCACGCCTGCGGCTCGGCAATCAGCGGCCGCCACCCGGAGCGCTGCAACAGCAGGCCGGTCAGCAGCCCGAGCACGCCACCGCCGAGCACGATGACCCGGTCGCGATATCCGGGCCCGGCATCGAGCGTCACCTGCAACGCCGTCTCGACCAGCGGGAACAAGGTTGCGGATGCGGGATCGATAGCAGGCAGCGGAATCAGTTCACCAGCCCGCGCCGCGAATATGTCCTGGTGCGGGTGGAACGCGAAAACCGCGTGGCCGGACTCCGCTACTTCGCCGACGCACGCATACCCGTAGGCGAAGGGATAGGAGAAGGCACCGCCAAGCGCGGCGATCGTGTCGTCCAGCGCCAACTCGGCAGGGACCTCGCCACGGTACACCAGCCGTTCGGTGCCACCGCTGATGCCAGAGCACAAAGTACGGACGAGGACCTCACCGGCCGCAGGCCGCGGTGTGGGCACTTCCCTGATCTCCACACAGCGCGGCGCGGTATGAAATAGCGCGCGGGCAGGCACGCAGCCAATTTACCCGCGATCGATCTATACAAGACGGTTGATCTGGCCACCTCGAGCGCCGGGCCATAGGTGAGAGGACGCTTGCTCAGCTCACGGTCACTGATGGCCGCTCCCCCGCGGTCGTACACCGAAGGTTCCAGGGCCGCGGGACCCGGCAGCGAGGAATGCGGTTCCGAAGAACAACTCGGTCCAGGAGAGATCGGCCAGTTCTTCCTGCATGGCTGCGCGAATCGCCTCCCAGGGACGGCGCAGGATCCACTCATCTATGGAGGCGAAAGGCCGCACAATTGCGGTTCCGAGCTGCGCTAGCCACCCAGGCGTGTTACCGGGAACCTTGAGATCCAGCACGACCCAGCGTCCGCCTCCGGAGAGGGCCGCGGCGCCGTGAGCGATGACCTCTGCGCACTCGGGCACCTGCGACAGGGCGTACGTGGACAGGATCGCGTCGACCTCGGTTGGGAAGTCGAAGTCGGCCGCATCGGCTTGCACGAGGCTGATATTGCTCCAGCCGTTCGTCTCTATCCGATCCTGGGCATGGGCAAGCATCGCGTCGGTCAGATCGACGCCGACGATCCGGCCGTCGGGACCGATCACCTCCTCAATCAGCGGGAAGTTCAGGCCTGTGCCGCATGCGATGTCGATCACGCTGTCACCCGCGCGGAGGCCGAGTGCTTGCACGGCCCGGAGGCGTTGTGCCCGGTGGGGGTAGCCGGGCGCGGGGTAGAGCCGGGAGGTGATGTCGTAATGTTTCGCCTTCTTGCGGTATGTCTCGATCAGGTGCTCTCGCTTGCGGTCGATCTGGCTCACGTGTGCTCCTCGATCTCGGTAGCGTCGCGGTAGAGCCGCGTGCCACCCTACCTAGGACTCCGCGCCTCCCCGCGAACCGGACTCGACCGCAGCCTTGATCGCCGCCATCTCGCGATCGCTTACGCGCTGAATTCTGCCTTTGAGACGGCTGGGGACCGCGCGCATTATGCCCGCGAGGTCGACCTCAATCCACATCTTGGCGTCGGTCTGCCTATCGTCCACTGGCTCGAGTTCCATTCCCCAGCGTGCCGCGGAAGTACCCATTGGCCCGGCGAACGCCACGTAGCGGGGTGCCTCGACAGCGGTTACCTCCTGGCTCCGGCCGCGAGTCAACCAGAGGATCCCCTTCGCCCGCTGCTCCACCCGCGAGCCGGGCTGAAGCGGAGCTACTCCGCGAACCCGGCATTCGAGAACCGTCGGCGCCCACTCGGGCCAGCGTCCGACGTCACAGACATACGCCCACACCTCACGGACGCTGCTGGCGATTTTTATGCGGCTCTCGGTTCTGATTGTCATCGGGCAGACTTTGTGTTGACGACTTTCCGGTTGCGTAAGGTCTCCCGCGACGCTACATCCTGACTGAGACGCCTGCAAGTGCGCTCCGATGGCGGGAGGATCGGGCAAATCTCGCCGCCCAAGCTCTGCAGGTAGGAGTCAACGTGAGCCACCTGCGAGGCCACGTTTGGTGTCCTGGGCGAGGCGGGAAGGGCCGAGGAGGCGCACGCGAGTCGAAAGCTGTCCTCACCCGGTCGTCTGCCATCGTCCTAAGCCGGTATGTGTCGGACTCCGTTGTTGGTCAAGAGTGTGGTCAGGCTTCCGCCTAGCGAGCAAGAACGCTACTCACCGCCCCCGCCGCCCCCATCGCCGCCGCCCCCTTCGCCGCCGCTGCCCCCGTCGCCATTGCCACCGCCGCCATCGGGGTTCTCGCCGTTCTCGCCGTCGCCGTTGTCGTCGTTTTCGCCGGGGTCGACATCGGGGGGCTCATTATTGCCGTTCGAGGACGTTTTGTGGCAACCTGCCAGTAACTCCCCAGCGCCGACCGCGAGCAGCCCCGTGCCGACCCAGGTTAGGAACGAGCGCCGTGGAAAGCCACGATCGCCATCTGCGGTATCCCCGCCTACAGTCTCATTCATGGGATCTTCTTCGTCGCACGCAGAGGTCGCGTGATGAGCATCTATAGGCAAGATTGACAAAAACTTCGATATAACGCAAGGCCACAAAGCGTCAAGGCGCAGTTCGCAGAAGCTTCGGTGCCCACACGACTACTACCCGGATGGCGCCTGGGAGCCACTCTGCACGAAGTGCATGCAGCCGAGTCGTCGTTCTTCGCGGCGCTGATTAACGCCGCGGGGGCGGCTGGCCCGGAGCCGCCAGTGGTTGCACAGCTTGACAGCCGGGGGAGGACCGGCGGGAGGCGTGGGGCGTCAAGAGTCCGCCGGTGATCGTGATCTGGCCGTCCGTGAGTGATCTGATCGCCGGGCATGACCAGCAGCGTCGATTCGCGGTACCTGATCCTCGTCCGGCGCGCGGCATGGCTCATCCGGCTGGGCCGGTCCCCGTGTCCAAGGACGCCGAGCTGCTCATCCTGCGCCAGCAGGTCGCTATCGTGTCCCGGACCCGGCTGGCCGCTCATCTGTCTGCGGGCGATCGAGTCGTGCCAGGGCAGCCGTGGCGAGCCGCCCGGAACTCATCTGCAGGAGCAGCAGGACGAGGGCAGCGGCCGCCAGGCTGGTGACAAGAGCAGGCGGCAGAGCGTTGCGCCGCCACCCGAGTGACAGCGCCCAGTCGCAGTCCACCTCGGCCAGGAACCGGCCTCGCTGCGGCGACCCAGCACGTGCCGCATCGTGGCAATGGTCAGCAGCTCGGCGTCACCGCAGCCAGGCGCCGGTCCCGGGCGCGGCGGGATCACGATGATCCGGGCAGTCATCAGGTCGTCGATCAGCACGTAGACGTAGACGAGCAAGTCCTCGCTGGGCAACATGGGGGGGCGGCCCCTGCGGTTTGCAACGGTCTTTGACAACCGCATGTCGGCCGCAGAGGCCCACCCCTGATCAACGCGACGCGCCGTGATCAACCCACATAACTCGCCTAAAGGGAGACCAGATGAAGATCGCCGCATCCGTCACCGCATTCATCGCGGCCGGCGTCATCGTCGTCGGCTCGCTGCTCACCCCCGCGCTGGCCTCCGCCTCGGCCGTCCCGAGCCGGCACGTTGTCGTGCTGGAGTCGTGCGCCCGGGGCGGTCATCCCGCTGCCTGCTGGATGACCATGCGGGAGCACCTCCAGCTCACCACCGGGCCGTCGACGTGGCTCGCCCGCGCGAAGTGGAGTCACTGGAACGGGCACTCGGCCAAGGGCCGGGCCACGCTGTGGTACAGCGATCTCGGCACGCACCGGCTGGGCCGTGTCACCGTCCGGCTGCACCGGCCGCGCGGGAACCAGCTCATCGACGGGCACCGGCACCCGCACTTCACCCGGATGCACCTCGGCGGCGCCGCGGCCCGCGGCCAGCACAGCTGGCGCTGGTGCGGGAACCCCCAGCTCCCCGAGTGGCAGGGGGCGTGCTGAACGGCCCCGGTCCCAGGCCCAGGCCGCAAACCCCCGCCGTTGGGGGTTGCCCGGGCGCATCGCCCGGGCCAGCCAATCGGGTGCGCCGTGATGATCACATACCTTGAATGGCCGGGTCAGGTGGGCTGACCGAAGCCGGGGAGCTGGCCTTTCGCTCTTGTCCTGGAGTGTGCGGGGTGTCACACTCGTGGCTGCAAGCGGTGTCCCCCTCCGCCACCTGCGGCCGTTCCACGATGTCGGCGGGCTGCCTGTCCTGGCTAAGGACCGGCGGAGCCCGCGGGCCTTCTAGGGGGAGGTGGCAGCCGGTGCGCAAACCCCAGCTCGCCGCATGTTCCGTCACCGTCATAGCCGTCCCGCTGCTGGCCGGGGCGGCCGTCGCGCCCGCGCCTGCAGCACAGGCCGTGGCTGCCCTTACTCAGTCTGCTGGCCCGGCCGCGTCTTCCGCCATCAGCGGGCAGCTCTTCGGCGTGGCTGCCACTTCGGCGCGGAACGCCTGGGCGGTCGGCTACAAGTTCAGTAACGGCCGCGCGCAGACTTTGATCGAGCGGTGGAACGGCAGCACCTGGAATCGGGTGCCCAGTCCCGGCGGCTTCCTTTCTGGCGTGGCAGCCAGCTCCGCCCGCCACGCGTGGGCAGTCGGCCAGACCAACAGTGGCAGGTCCCTGATCCTGCGGTGGAACGGCAAAGCGTGGAAGCGGGTGTCCAGCCCGCGCGGCGAAGCCGGCGTGGGACTTTCCGGCGTGGCCGCCGTCTCCGCCAGGGACGCCTGGGCGGTCGGCGGGCACCTGATCTTGCACTGGAACGGGACCGCGTGGAAACGCGTGTCCCACCCGAGCCCCGCTGGCAGCGGGCTCTCCGGTGTGGCCGCCGTCTCCGCCCGCCGCGCCTGGGCGGTCGGCTTCCACGGCACCAGCACCAGCAAGACCCTGATTGAGCGCTGGAACGGCACCGTTTGGAGGCGGGTGCGCAGCCCGAGCCCCAGCGACCTGAACGGTGACACCCTGCACGGCGTGGCCGCCGTCTCCGCCCGCCGCGCCTGGGCGGTCGGCTGCAGTTTCAGCTGCGCCACCGGCGGGCTCGGCGATGGCCTGATCCTGCGGTGGAACGGCAAAACGTGGAAGCGGGCGCGCAGCCCGCGGGCCAGCTACTTCGCCGGCGTGGCCGCGACCTCTGCCCGGAACGCGTGGGCGGTCGGGGCCCTCGGCACCATCCCCGTCAGCACGCCGGTGATCGCGCACTGGAACGGCAAGACCTGGAAGAAGATGCGGACCGCGAGCCCGCCACAAAGCGGTCTCGCCGACGTGGCCGTCACCTCCCGCCGCCATGCCTGGGCGGCTGGCAGTGAGGGCTCTGCTCACCCTAGGACGCTGATCCTGCGGTGGAACGGCACCTCGTGGAAGTGACCGGGCTGTCCGTGACCAGGACCGGGTTCGATCAAGAAGCCCCGGTCCTGGGCATACTCGGCGAAGGTCCGGTTAATGCGCGGCTCGGTCGGGTGCGCCCGGTCCACGATCGCGGGCATGTTGTCAGGAATCACGACCTTGACATCCCGCCGAAGAACGCCCACGCCGCGTCGAACCCGGCAATGACCGCCCGCAGGTCTTGGCGGAAGCTCAGATGCACATAGCAGTGCCGGCTGTAAGCAGCGGTGAAGACCAGGGCGTGCACCGCACGCCGCCGCCCGGCTTCCCGGTCCTCCAGCAGGCCCATCTTCCCGAAGTCGACCTGGCATTCCTCCAGTGCCAGCGGACCGCTTTAGAATTCATCCGCGTTCCGATCGGGATGCGCGGTGCTGACCCGGCGCCGTGAACGCGGGCTTCCTGGTTCTGCGCTGGTCCCGGTAGCGAGGGCCGCGCGCAGGAAGACGCGGTAATATCTGCTATGTGCAGTGCGTTCGCCGTCAGATACCGCGATTGACGGGAGCCAGCCATAAGTTCGGGAACATGTCTTCTCGTGATCCAGGTCAGGGCCATTCTAAAGAGCCGATGGTTGCGTAGATCGGAATAGCCAGCTATCAGAGGACCGTAATGACGCAAGAGATCAACGGGGAAGACGGCAGCCACGAATCAGAGTCGAGGCCGAATAAGATCCAAGCGTGGTCACGACGCGGAATCATTTGGGCAGCTAGCATAGGCAGTGCGTCGCTAATTGCGCTAGTAACCGCCTTTGGCTCGGGTGTTGGGCAACGGTTCGGCGACGCTCGGATCTCATTCTAGAAAGATTGACCAACCTATTCAGATTCAGTCAGCTGGGTATTTGCCCGGCTTCAACGAAGTGTTCGCGTTTCCACGCCCGCTTACTAGATCGCAAGTGATCACGGCAACCAAAGGAATGTCCGAGGGTGAATTTGCACGGAATATGAATGCTGTTGCCACATTGGGAGGAGCGCCAGCTTATATCCAGCAGATACAGGTAGTGCTGCATAATGATGTCAAACAAGTTGTAACCATAACAGGACTGCAGGTTGCAAAGCGATGTGGTGCGCCGTCACTGGTACTGAGGTTGTGGAATCCTGCCCAAAGCGAAATAAGCAACCTATCCATGGGATTTGATCTCGACAGCGAGACGCCTGTAGCTCAGTTCGTAGGTTACAGCGAGAAATTTCATGGTAATTACTTTGCTAAGAAAACCATTCAATTGCAGCGCGGCGAATCCGACACCTTGTCAGTATAAGTGCTGACAAAGCGCCAGTTCTGTCGATTTACGCTGAACCTGTTGGCTGATTATGGAACCCATCAGTACGTGGAACTCATTGAAGATAATGGGCAGCCGTTCATTGTCACGGCAGGCTTGCCTCACGATAAATTCAAGGTAGTATACGCTGGCGGGACGGCACCGCACATCCTCGTGCACCTTACATTCAGGTAAATCCGAAGACGCTTAGCGGCTACACCAGTAGATAATCTGTTTATTCGCTAAATGAGCCCGGATTTGAAGGACCGGCGATCTGAGATCATCCGCCGCGCGCTCGACGCCCTGGCACTGACCACTGAGGGCACCGTAGCCGCCACCGCCGTGGCGCGGAAACGGTCAGAGCCAGTTCTGGCTCAGCCGGGTGCCCGGACTCGGCAGATACCGCCACCTGGTCACCAAGAACTCCCCGCAGAGCAAGAGCTTGAGCCCTCGCAATCTAGGCGACGGATATGCAATCGTCTCGGCCGCCCTCGACCGATAGCCCAGCAGCTCACTCACAACCGCCGCGATTGGCGCGGATGCCGGCTGTATGCCAATGAAGACATGGCGTGCGCAGATCTGGATGTCGCGTGTGCCTGCCGGGTGCGGAGGGCAGAAGGTCGGCCGGCAGCCGCATTGACGGAGCATACGGGTGGACGTCAGCAGGGCTGGCCTGCTGCCGGCCCTCGTGCTGGCGGTAGTTGACGGCGGGTGGCGTTCGCGTCCACGCTCGCTGCGTGGACGAACAGGTTGTGGTGGTCGGCGCAGGCCCGGCTGGGCTTGCTGCTGCCTGGGCGGTCTGCCGGATCGGCCTTGATCCGCTGATTGTCGAGAAGGCCGACAGGGTGGCGGCATCATGGCGGGCGCGCCATGATCAGCTCCGGCTGAACACGCACCGGATGTTCTCCCATCAGCCCGGCATGCGTATCCCCCGCCGGTATGGCCCGTTTCCCGGTCGCGACGACTATGTCTCATATCTCGAGCGGTACGCGGCGGGAATGCGGCTCCGGTTCGGGACGGCGGTGCACCGGATCGACCGGGCGGGACCCGGGTGGGCTCTGCATGCCGGTGACAGCAGTCTCAGCACGGCACACGTGGTGGTCGCTACCGGCCCGGACGCCGAGCCGGTCATGCCGGGCTGGCCGGGGAAGGCCAGCTACCCCGGGGTACTCATCCACGCCGGGCAGTTCAGGAACACCAGCGAGATGACCGGCCGGGACGTCCTTGTCGTTGGCCCTGGTAACTCCGGCGTCGACCTGCTGAATCACCTGGCCCGCAGCGACGCGGGGAGACTGTGGCTGTCAGCGCGTTCGGGCATGAATATCGCGCCCGCGCGACTGGCGGGAATCCCGCTGCATCCGGTAAGTCTCGCAGGCCGCCGTCTGCCGCTGCCCGTCCAGGATGCCAACCTGCGTGTAATCCAGCGACTTGCGTTCGGAAATCTCGGCAGGTACGGCTATCCGCGCTCTGATCTTGGTGCCTTCAGCCGGGTAGCTGCCGACGGGGTCACCGTGGCCGTCGACGACGGGTTCGTCAGGGCGCTCAAGGCCGGACGCGTCATCATGAAGCCCGACATTGATCGCTTTGACGACAGGACCGTCCGCTTCACCGACGGCTCGGCCTGCTCACCCGACGCCGTGATCTGTGCCACCGGCTACCGTCCCGCGCTCTCGGGAATCGTCGGGCACCTGGTGACCCTGAATCAATCCGGCATGCCGCCATTCACCGGCCCGGCATCATCGCCGCTGCACGCTGGCCTGTGGTTCTTCGGGCTGGACCGCAGCATCTACGGCAACATGCACGTCCACCGCAGACAGGCACGACAGCTAGCGCAGATGATCGCGCGCAATCCCACGCCGGCCGCGGGATAACCACTAGGCGAATCCACGATCCCCGGCTTTGGCGAAGAGGTTCTGAGGGAGCGTCCGTCACTCCCTGCGAGGCGGAGTAAAGAACCGCCGTTCTGGATGGGAGAGCCGATGAGGCTTCCTGATTGGCCGGGCGTGCGATGGATCATTCTGGGCCTGCTTTGCATGTCAGGGCATGCTGGCGCTGTCGGCCCGCAGCAGTCTGCGCGGGCCTGCGTTCGGCGGTCACGGGTCGGCTGGTCCGGCTGCGCATCGGCCAGTTCATGGCCGGCCGGAGATTCCGGCCGGAGCGCGGGTCAGGCCCATCACCCGTTCGGGGGGAGGTAGCGGCAGCCGCCCATGGGTGGGATGACACTAGTGGTTTGTCGGTGCCTGGAGGGGACAGACACGCCCGAAACGTCCTCAGACGAATGGAGGCTGGCATGCCTGGCTCAGCTACCCACGCCAATGCGATCGATCATGTGGTGGTGGTGCTGTTTGAGAACCGCTCGCTGGACAACGTGCTGGGCCGCCTCTACGGGCCGGGGGATGGCAAGGCGTTTGAGGGTGTCATCGGGAAGGAGCTGAGCAACCCGATCCCCAGGTGGGCCGAGCACGGCGCCGACCGCAAGGTGGTGCCCTACGGCGTCACTACCGACATGGACTCGCCCAACCCGGACTCGGGTGAGGAGTGGTACCACACCAACACCCAGCTGTTCGGCGCGATCGATGACCACAACCGGTTCAAGATCGGCGAGGGTGTGACCTCGCCGTGGAACGCGCCGCCGGCGGGTGCGGTTCCGGCCATGGATGGGTTCGTCGCCGACTACATCAGCACGTTCACCGGCGAAGTTGGGCGGCAGCCGGCCTATGAGGAGTACGCCCAGATCATGACCGGGTACACCCCGCAGCAGCTGCCGGTGCTGAGCGGCATCGCGCGTGAGTTCGGGGTGTTTGACCACTGGTTCTCCGAGGTGCCGTCGCAGACGTTCATGAACCGGTCGTTCTGGACGGCGGCGACGTCGTCGGGGCTGGCCGTGAACAGCCCGGTGAGGAAGTGGTTCACCGACAACGACGCGGAGACGATCTTCGAGCGGCTTGAGCGGCACGGCAGGACCTGGAAGGTCTACGTGATGGAGCCGATGTGCCTGTCGTTCACCGGTGTCATCCACTATCCCCGGCTGAAGGACCGGCTGGCGACGCACTTCGTGCGGTTTTCCGAGTTTGAGAAGGACGCCGCGGCCGGGACCCTGCCCGATTTCTCGCTGATCGAGCCGGACATGATCGCCGGGCACGGCGACTACCACCCGGCGTTCGGCCGGTCGTTTTTCGGCGGCAACGTCGATATCGGGCTGGACGCGCCGTCGTCGATGCTGGGCGGCGAGGCGTTCCTGGAGCGAGTCTTCAACGCCTACCGTTCCGCCACCTCTCCGTCAGGCACCAACGTCTGGAACACGACCCTCCTGATCGGGTGGGACGAGCCAGGCGGAACCTACGACCACGTGCCCCCGGGACCGGTCCCGCCGCCCGATCCGGCAGCACCGGCGGGTGAGTTCGGCTTCACGTTCGACCGTTCCGGCTACCGCGTCCCCGCCATCATCGTGTCGCCATGGGTCGAGCCGGGCTCGGTGTACAACGAGGAGTACCGGCACACCTCGCTGATCGCGACGCTGCGCAAGGCCTGGGACCTCGGCCCGGCGTTCACCCAGCGCGACGCCTCGGCGCGCACCTTCGACCACGTGTTCACCCGCGGCACACCGCGCAACCCGCAGACCTGGGCCACCGTCGCGGCCCAGCCCCTGCCTGCATGGGCGATTGACTACGCGGCCCTGGGCAACGCCCTCGGCTACCTGGGCAAGGACGTCGCACCCGGCATCATCGAGCACGCCCGGCAGATGGGGGTCAAACTCCCACCGCAACTAGACGACCCCTCCGCCGAACTCACGCCCCAGCTCATCGTCGAAGTCATCAGGGACGTCGCCTTCAACTACTTTCCCCAGCTGGCGCCCGGTGGCGCAGGGCAATAGCCATTGAGCCGACGCCGGACCGGTGTGTTCTCCCTCCAGCTCATGCCTCGTCGCCGGGTCATGGGGTGAGATGCGCGAAGCCGGCCGCCGCGAATGAATGATCTGTAGTCATCAAGAGCAGAGAACTAAGAAGACCCAGCCGTAGCAAATATTCGGCGTTATACGCGCACCGCCAGAGGCGTCGCGGCCAGTGCAGGACTCGGTCGCCCACTGGCCGCGGACCAGGGAAGCGATGGCCGGGCGCTGGCGCGGTTGTTGTGGCCAGGCTGGTGACGCCGGGCGCGGCGATGCCGGACAGCGGCGTGCCGTCCAGGGCGGTGACGTGCCGCTCGATCAGGTATGCCTGGCTGACGTGCGGGAACGGCAGGTCGCCGGAGCGTCCATGAGCTGGATGGTGCGGGTTCCGCTCCGGCCGTGGCTGCGGTCGGTGGCGGCGTGGGGCGACCGGGACGTCGCGTCAGGGCAGGACGTCCAAGGCATCGAACAGGCGGGGCTGGTTGTCTTGGGCCGGCAAGATGAAGTCCGCGCCGCGCCCGTGCAGGTAGTCCGCCGTGGCGTGCCCTGCAATGCAGGGCATCGGCCGTCACGACAGCCCGGTCCAGGTCCACGCCGTCCAGCAGCGTAATGATCATCGCGATCTCGTTCGTCTTGGCGCCGGCCTCTGCTGAGCGGCGACCACGCCCAGCCGGCCACTTTGGGCCGTTCACGCCGCATGGCGCCAGGGCGGCGATACTGGTGCGCATCCCCGGTGCCGGCCGGGGCGGCCCTGAAGCGGCCGGGCCTGAGAACGGCCATTGCTATCCCTCTGCCGGTGCATGTCTGGTTCACCCCGAACGCCACGAACGCCTCCCCGGGGGAGGCGTCACCCGAAGATGCCCATGCGGGTGGAGTCTTCCGGCCAGGCGGCGGCCACCACGGTGCCGCCCGTGGCGCGCCGTGCCCTGGCCCGCGAGGGCGGGCACTTCCCTTGGGAGCGCGGGCTTCTGCGGCGGTGATCACCGCATCCGCACCGTCGGTTAGGCCGGCCGCTGGTGGCCCGCGGCCATCGCTGGCCGGGTGCGATCGCGCAGAAGGCCGGCGAAGAGGCGGGGTAGCCTGCGATGGGCGCGTCAGGGTGGCGGCCGCACCGGGCCGGCCGCGGCGCGGCCTTCAGGCCGGCGGTTAGAATGACCGGACTGGCAGCGATGCTGGTCATCGCTGGATGCGCCGAGTGGTAGGTCGCCCGATGGCCGAGTCCCAGGCGGCACCCCCGTCCGCGGCTGCCGCGGCTGAGCAGGATGTCCTGCTGGCCACCAAGCTGTACCTGCCCCGCCTCCAGCCTGGTTTCGTGGCCCGTCCCCGCCTGCTGGACCAGCTCGGCCAGGCGCTGGGCCGGGACCTGATCCTGGTCTGCGCGCCGGCGGGGTTCGGCAAGACGGCCCTGCTGGCTGACTGGGCGCGCCAGGGCCGGTGGCCGATCGCCTGGCTGTCACTGGACGCCGGAGACAACGACCCGGCGCGGTTCTGGCGCCATGTCGTCGCTGCGCTGGATCCGGTGTGCCCGGGGATAGCCGGGCACACCGGCCCGCTGTTCGGCCCGCCGCCCCCGCGGGCCTTTGAGGGGCTGGTGGCGGCCCTGATCAACGAGCTGGCTGCCCAGCCTGGCGAGGACGAGATAATGCTGGTCCTCGACGACTACCACCTGGTCGACGCCCAGCCGGTGCACGCCTCGCTGGCGTTCCTGCTCGAGCACCTGCCGCGGGGCCTGCGCCTGGTTCTGGCCGGGCGGGCCGACCCGCCGCTGCCGCTGGCGCGGCTGCGCGCGCGCGGGCAGCTCACCGAACTGCGCGCCCCCGACATGCGCTTCACGCTGGAAGAGACCGCGGCCCTGCTGGGCGAGGCGATCGGAGCCGACCTGCCCGGGGCCGCGGTGGCGGCGCTGGCGGCACGGACCGAAGGGTGGGCGGCGGGCCTGCAGCTGGCCGCCCTGTCGCTGCGCGGCCACGCCGACCCCGCCGGGTTCGTGGCGGCGTTTACGGGCAGCCATCGTTATGTCCTGGACTACCTGGCCGAGGAGGTGCTAGAGCGCCAGTCACAACAGGTGCGCGCCTTCCTGCTGCAGACCTCAGTGCTGGAGCGCCTGTCCGGCTCGCTATGCGACGCGGTCACCGGCCGCACCGACAGCCAGGCGCTGCTGGGGCAGGTGGAGCGGGCCAACCTGTTCCTGATGCCGCTCGATGAGGTGCGCGGCTGGTGGCGCTACCACCACCTGTTCGCCGACCTGCTGCGCGCCCGCCAGCAGGTGGAGCAGCCTGGCCAAGCGGCGCAGCTACATCGCAACGCGGCGGCCTGGCACGAGGAACACGGGCTGGCCGATGAGGCGATACGGCACGCGCTGGCGGCCGGAGATCCCGTCTGGGCCGCCCGGCTGATCGAACGGCATTTCGACGCGCTCTTCTTCCGGCGGGGCGAGGGGGCGACGGTGCAGCGGTGGCTCGCGGCGATCCCGGCCGAAATAGCCAGTTCGCGGCCGCGGCTGCTGCTGGCCCGATCGCGCATGGCCCTGGCCGGCGGCCGGGTGGAGGCGGCCGGGCAGCTGCTGGATGCCGCCGAGCGCGCGCAGGCGGGCGCTGCTGGCGTGGCGGGTGAGCCTTCCGTGCCGTCGGCCGACCGGGGGAGCTGGCTGGTGAACGTGCCCACGGCGGTCACGACCCAGCGTGCGTACCTCGCTGCGCTCCGCGGCGACGCCGAGGGGGCGGCCGCGTTCGCGTCGCAGGCCCTGGCCGGAATCGGCGACGACGAGTGGATGCTGGCGTCCCACGCCCGCGGCTACCTCAGCCTTGCCGAGTGGATGCGCGGCCGGCTCACCGAAGCCGAGCAGCTGCTGTCGTCGATTACCGCGCAGTGGCGGGCGGCCGGCGAAAGCGCCCTGGCGGTCCGCGGCTGCCACCACCTCGGCCAGATCCAGCGTGCCGGGGGCCGCCTGGACGCGGCGCTCGGCACCTACCAGCAGGCGGTCGACATCGCGGCCGTGCCCGGCCGCCCGCACCTGCCCGTGGCTGGCACCGGGTATGTGGGCATGGCGGAGGTCGCCTACCAGCAGGGCGAGCTTGACGCGGCCCTCCGCCACGTGACCGAGGGCATCCCCCTAGCCAGGCAGTCTGCCCACACCCAGCCCCTGGCAAATGGCCTGGTGACGCTGGCATGGATCCGGCAGGCCCAGGGCGATGAGGCCGGTGCCCTGGCTGCCATGGACGAGGCCGGGCAGGTGGGCGCGAGCGGGGACGTGGCCAGCCTGCTCAACCCAGTCCCCGCGCAGCGGGCGCGGCTGCTGCTGGCCCAACGTGACATTAAGGCGGCCGCGCAATGGGCGAGCAGCCGCGGCCTTGACCCGGACGGTGAGCCAGACTATCCCAAGGAGCCGGAGTACCTGGCGCTGGCACGCATCCTGATCGCCCGTGACCTCCCCGGCCTGGCACTCGAACTGCTGGAGCGGCTGCGTGCTGGCGCGGCGGCCGGGGGCCGGGCGGGCAGCATCATCGAGATCCTGGCGCTGCAGGCGCTGGCGCTGGCAGTCCGCAGCGACGAGGACGCAGCGGTGGACGCCCTGGCCCAGGCGCTGATACGGGCCTGCCCGCAGGGCTATGTCCGGGTGTTCGCCGATGAGGGCGCGCCGATGGCCGCGCTGCTGGCCCGGCTGGTCGCGGCGCAGAAGGCAGAACGCGGCGCCGCCCGCGGCGTCCCGCTCGGCTGCCTGGCCAAGGTGCTGCGGGCCTTCGGCGGCAAGGAAGCCGCGCCGGGCGGGAGGCGAGCCGCCGCCGCGGTGCCGGGCCTGGTCGAGCAGCTGACCGCCCGCGAGCGGGAAATCCTGGTGCTGCTGGCCGCGGGCACGCCGAACCCGCGCATCGCCGAGGAGCTGGTGGTCAGCCTGGACACGGTGAAAAAGCACGTCAGCCACCTGCTGGGCAAGCTCGGCGCGGCTAACCGCACCGAGGCTGTCACCCGGGCCCGCCAGCTCGGCCTGATCCCCTAGCCCGGCGCTTGCGGTCGATCCCCGGCGGCACCGTCGTGCCCCGGGCCCGCCCGGCGGCACTGCCGTGCCAGCGGGCGGCGCGCCGAAGATTCCACCCGCATGGGCACTTCCGGGTGACGCCCACCTGCGGCGCCGGCTCGTACCGTCCCTCGAAGAACCAGTCCCCACCACGGTCAGGCCCCTGATTGCCGGGCCCGGACATGGCGGCTGGCCGAGGAGATGACAGTGAAGCAAATCCGTATCGAGAGGCCGAGGCCGGGCGCGAGCACCCCGGGCGTTGTTGGCCAACGAAATGCTGGCAGAAGCGATCGGCCAGGGAGGCTGTCATGGCAAATCAGACGGATGTTCCCCGCTACTCCCTCGCTGAGCGTGACCGCCGCTGGGCGATTGCCCAGGACCTGATGCGGGCCGAAGGGGTCGCTGCGCTCCTGGTCTTCGGGGAGCATGAGTGCGCGCCGGTGGCGCTGTTCGCGCCGGACGTGTACTTCACCAATGACCGGCCCGGATCGATCGTGATGTTCTTCGCGGGCGAGGAAGAGCCGTGGCGGTCCTGACCAGCGAGCAGCCAGCATCCTCGCCTTCCACCACCCTCCGGTCGACCTCGGAGTGGAGATCCAGCAGCATGTCGGGCTCGGCGATCGCGGCAAGCGTCATTGCACCTCACACATCGATGTCCACCATCAATTCGAGAAGCTTTCGTTATGTAGGAGTGTGCTGATGAGAGCAGTGGTGTTCGACAAGCCTCGCAGTGCGGCACGAGTCTTGCGCGCTCTGGCCGTCACTGCCTGCGTGCCCTATCTCGCGCTCAAGATCGCATGGGTGTCGGGCAGCCGCGTCGGCATCCCCGATGGCAGCATGCTGCTCGAGCACCAAACCGCGATGATCGTCGGAAACTCCGCTAGCGCCCTGATCGATTCGATGGTAGTCGTGCTCGCACTGCTGCTCACCCAGCCATGGGGCCGACGGGCGCCGGTCTGGCTCCTCATTCTTCCGGCCTGGGCCGCCACCGGTCTGCTCAGCCCGATCATGGTCGGCTACCCGCTGCAACTCGGCGCGCGGCTGCTGGGTGGAACCGCGGCGCCCTCCGGCGGACCTGCCGGCCGCCCGTTCCTGGACGAGTGGGTGTTCACCGTCGTCTACACCGGCTTCATCGTCCAGGCTCTCGCCCTGGGTGCGCTCTTCGTCCTGTATGCACGCGCGCGCTGGGGACATCTGTGGCGAGGCCGGATCTCCGAGCTGGCGGGGCAGGGTCCGACGCGTGGCGTGCAGCGAGCCACGGCTCTGATGGCCTCCGCAGTAGTGCTCGTGCCGTTGACGGCCCATCTGCTGTGGGCCACCGGTTCGACGAGCGGACTCACCGCCACCAAGATCGCCGAACGGACGAGTGATTTCTACGCACTCGAGGCGGCCTACGTCTTGTTCGCTGTGATGACAGTGACGGGGCTGCTGCTGGTCGCGTTCCCACGCGCAGGCGCCCTGCCGCTGCGGCTTCCGCTGTCCCTGGCCTTCGTCGGCTCCGCGGCGCTCGCGTGCTGGGGCGGCTACATGATGCTCACTGCGCTGGAAAATCGCGACCCGTCGCGGCGCATCAGCGAGCTGATGAACGTCACGTACTCGATGCAGCTCCTCGCCGGGATGCTGGTCTTCACCATGGGGGCATACTTCTTCGCCGAGCGCGCCGCGCAGCGGGGCCATGGTGAGGAGAGCGTGGCAGTTCGGACTAAGAACTCCACACGGTGCTGACGCACGAGTGGGACCACGAAGCAGTCCTTCCGGGCCTGCTGGCGTAGGGCACGTCTCCTTGTCCCATCCGCTTGCGGGCCCGGACGGCCACTCCCCCGCCCTCCATCGCCGAGCTGCGCGACAGCCGCATCGCCCAACTACGCGAATACGGCGGCCCCCTCATCCGCGTCGACCGACAATGTCTACCGGGCCCACTCGAAGTCTGCAGGAGGGTCGTCTCGTAAGCGGACCCGGCGGCGGGCGGCGTTGGGCCGTCGACCGGCCGCTGTCGACCATGCTAGGCGGCGAGCGGTCCTGCCGGTATGCGCCCCTACGGGACAACAGAGCCAGTTACCACCCGCGCATATCGACGCGCCTTACATACCGTGCCCACCCTGGCGGGTGATCAAATAGCGGACACACCGCGCATTACGTTGTACTGCGAAGTTTGCCGTTCTTGGCCACCGCTGGGTCTGTGCATGCGGCAAGGTCGAAGCAGCACGGCCGCCGCTTGCCGTTGTTAATTTTGGAGATGGTCACCTCGACACGCCGCTGGCGGGTCGCGGGACTTGCGGTCGCGTTGACCCAGCGCGCCCATTCCCAGCGCGCCATCGGGGTGATGTCGTTCCAGATGTCTCTGATCTCCTGCGGCGCGCCCGCCAAAGCTGCGGCCAGGTCTGGTGGCATGTCCGGCTCCGGCCAGTCTCGTGTCGCCTGCACGGTGACGTTGACGGTGCCGCCCGCGCCGATGTGAGCGGCTTGCCGCAGTGCCGGGTCAATCTTTACCCAGTGGCCCTTGACTCCGTCCGGCTCGAGCACTGTGCGAAACTCATGGCCGTTCATCGAGCCCCGCACTGCTACCTGCCCGCGTGAGGGCAGCAGTCGGCTCGCCTCCTCCGGCAAGCGCATGACGGTCGATTCATCGATGGAGTCGACTGTGGCCGTGAATCGGATCGTCGCCGTCGCGGTCTTCTGAGTCACGCTAGTCATCATTTCACTCCGTTCCCAGGCGCGTGTTCCGCGCCGACTATCAATGCGCTGATGAGCTACCGGACACGTCCTGCCAGGCGTGCTCGGCGAAGCTGAACAGCCGCCGTGGGGTGACCCGCAGCCAGGCCGTTGCCCAGTCCAGGCTGGCGCCGGCGTTGCGCAGTTCGGTGGTGTTCCGGACGTCCTGCGGAACGGCGGACAGCACCTCGGCCGGGCCTTCGGTGAGCACCGCGGCGTGGGTGACGTGCTCACCTTCGATGATGGAAAGCGCGAGCCACGGATTGGCCCGGACGTTGTCGAGCCGGAGCGCGTCGCCGAGCGTGGGGAGCCAGAACGCCTCGGCGTAGCTGGTGAACAGCGTCGGTGCGGCGTGCGCCCGGCCGTCGGGCCGGGTCGAGGAGGCGAGTGCGTAGGTCCGGCGCGTCAGGTACTCGGCCAACTGGGTTCCGGTCATCCGCCGCTCCGGCGGGTACGCGTTGCGCACCGCCGGGCCGGCCCGGTTGAACGACGCCTCCTGGAGCCGGCCCAGCCAGACCGCCAGAGCCGGATCGCCCGCAAGCTCAGAGTGCCCGGACATTGTCCGCGCCGGTTCTGCTCGTCGCCTCCCACGCAAACCCGTCCGGGTCCGTGAACGGCTCGCCAGCGCCGACGATAACGATCCGGTGCGCCCCTGTCCCGTCTGCCGGCACCCCGGCGTCCTTGGCGGCGGCACGTCGGCTGTAGAGGGCAAGCTTTACCGGCGAGTTGGCCGCGTCGAACTCGACGTACTTGCCGCCGAAGCTCTTTGCGGCGGCCAGGCCGCGGGCGACGTAGAACTGCTTGCTCGCCTTGACATCGTCGACGCCTATCAGCAGCACGACGTCGTTGACCTCGCGGGTGGCGGGTCCGGTTTTTTTCTTCGCCGACGTCGCGACCTTCCAGATCGCCCCATCCGGTGCCTGTACCACGCCGCCGTAGCCCCAGAAGCTCTTCTTGGCAGGCTTGAGTGTCCTCGCGCCGGCGTGGACGGCGGTGCCGATCAGGCTGTCGACGGTGCTCGGTTGGGCGACCACGAGGGAGACCGTGAAGCCGCGGAAGCCGCTGGTCGGTGCGTCGCCGGGGCGCACCCGCAGCCTGTCGCCCAGGCCGAACGCGGCTGCGTAGAAATGCTCGGCGGCAGCTGGGTCGGGAACTTCCAGGATGATGGATTCGATGCTGGTCATGACTCGTCCTTTCCAGGCAACGTGATCGTGGCTATCGTCGCGACCAGGTAACGAGAGTAACACTATCGATTTGATAGTGGTACTATCACTCTCATGGGCGAAGATGTCAAGAGGCGCCGCACCCGCGAAGCAGCCGCGCCCCAGGCCCGGACGCGCCGCACCCGGGCCGCCGTCGTCGATGCGGCCCGGACGCTGTTCCTCACCCGGGGATACGCGGCGACGACCATCGAGGCGATCAGTGACCTGTCCGACACCCCGCAGCCCACGGTGTACCGGCTGTTCGCCTCCAAGCTTGGGATCCTCAAAGCCGTTCTCGACGTTTCGATCGCCGGCGACGACCAGGCGATCGCGATGGCCGACCGCCCACAGGTCCGCGCCCTGGATTCAGATCCAGACCCAGCCAACACTCTGGCGGGCTTCGCGGCGCTGCTGCGCGAGCTCATGGCCCGCACCGCCCCGGTGCATCGCATCCTGGAAGACGCGGCCAGATCCGACCAAGCCGCCGCGGCGCTGTTCGCCGACATAGCGCGGCAACGCCATGACGGTCAGCGCCGTATCACCCGCGCACTCGCCCGCGCCAGCGCGCTACGGTCCGGACTGCGCGAGCGCGAGGCCGCCGACATCATCCACGCGCTCGCCTCCCCCGAGGTATACCGCCTACTCGTGTGCGACCGAGGCTGGACCAGCGAACAATACGAGCAATGGCTGACTTCGATCCTCACCGACCAGCTCCTCCCATAGACACACTCGTACAGACCTCGACGAACCAGGGCCAGCACCCCCAATGTCGCGTAGGGGACTGTGCCACAGGCGCCAAAGCGCACCGGACGCGAGATCCGCCTGCAGGGCGGCTCACCGCCCAGATCCAGGTTTCCGGACCGCCAGGTAGCGGACCTTGAGGGCGGCCTGCACGGCCGGGATCTCGATGCCGATCGCACCACGCGCAGAATGTCTAAGTCCGCGTGCATTCGCCCGACGAGCACCGGATGGCCGCTGGCGCGCAGGCGGCTCGGACGACGGCCGCCACTCCCGCCTGATCAGCCGGTAAACCCACGAGTCATAGAACTCGCCGTTCACGACGCAGTCTTCCCGCAACGTCCCTTCACGCACGAAGCCGAGCTTCTCCAGCGCGCGGCAGATGCCACGTTGCGCGTATCGGTCTCAGCCTGGACGCGATTCAGGTCCAGCGTGTCGAATGCCCACCGCAGCAAGACGCGCGCTCCGTCGCGCAGCCGTGGCCCCACGATGCATCGTCGAAGCAGTAGCCCAGCGACGCGCCGCGGTAGTGCGTTGGCTGATCGGTGCGCATGGACTTAGCGCACTGACCGGGATGACTTGCTGATCAGAACACAGCTGGGCTGCCTCGATGAACTCAGGCGTGAACCGCTGGACCCACCGGTACACGGTTACGTGATCGACAGTTATGCCGCGCTCGGCCACCAGCTCCTCGACGTCCCGGTAGGACAGGCCGTACCGCAGGTACCAGCGGACTGCACAGCGATCACCTCCCGCGGAAACCGGAAACCAGCGAACGCTGAGGACGAATCTGACGACGTCACCGAGTCAGTCTCCCGCCCGCTGCGATCGGCTAACGCAACAGTGCCCGCCGCGCCACTCGCCCTGCTACCACTTGACCACGCTGGCCGCCGGGATCGAAAGCATGGGCGTACGGGCGACGTCGGTGGGAAGGGCATCGGGTACCCGATTGGTGCCGGCTCAGCCTGGATGCCCCGGGTAACGGGAATCGCTGATGCCCTTCAAGGAGATCCTCATGAAACGCGAAGCTAAACCTCGCTCTGTGGATCGTTGCCGGAATCCTGGCCGTTGTCTTCCTCGTCGCCGGCAGCACTAAGGTGTTCGTGCCCAAGGAGAAGCTGGCCGGTATGGGCGGCGCCGCCTCGAGATGGGTTGAAGACTTCAGCCCCGGTGCCCTCAAGGCCATCGGAGCCCTCGAGTTCCTGGCTGCGGTCGGCCTGATCGTGCCCGCCGCGCTCGGCATCGCGCCGGTTCTGGTGCCGCTGGCTGCTACCGGTGCGGTGTTGCTGTTTGCCGGCGCGGTGATCATGCGCCTCCGCCGTGGCGAGAGGGCAACGATCATCGGCGACCTGGTCTATCTCGCCATGGCCGCCTTCGTGGCGTGGGGCCGCTTCGGCCCAGGGTCTTTCACCAGGCTGACCCAGCGAGCCGTCTTTAGTCGGCCTCGCCGACGCCGGATGGCACCAGGAGGCCTCCCGGACCGCGGTCGGCTCGTTCCCTGACCAGGCTCCGAGGCGCTGATCGGACGGTTGGCTCAGCCGGTTTGCCCGACGTCACAGCCTGAGCTGTGGTGGGGCGTGCAGGCCGCCGGTGAACACCCACGAGCCGCTCTCGCGCAGCTCGTCGTTGAGCTTGTGCAGATCGGCCACGATCCGGGCCATGGTTGCGGAGCCGGGGGCGCCGTTGCCGGGACTGGTGGATCGAAAAGCAGGTATTGCGGCACGGCCCCTGCTCACTGGCGGGTGTACTGAGCGATGATCACGCCCTTGGTGGTCGTAACGCTACCGGTGAGCTCGAACTCGCCTCGCGGCGCCGGGCCCTCGAACAGCCGCGTGCCGCTGCCCAGGGTCAGCGGGCATATCACCAGCGTGTAACAGTCGATCAGGCCTGCGGCGTGCAGGGTTCGCACCAGCGACGCGCTGCCGACGATCCCCAGGTCCCGGCCCGACTGGGCCTTCAGTTCGGCCACGGTGTCGACCGCATCGCCGCGCAGCAGGATCGAGTTCTGCCAGGCATCCGCGTTCTCCAGGGCCGTCGAGACGACGTATTTGGTGGTCGCGTTCATGCGCGCCGTGAACGGGTTGCCGTCGGTCGCCCGTCCCCAGACGGTGATGAAGTCCTGCCAGGTGCGCCGGCCGAGCAGCATTTCACCCGGTTTGGCCATGGCCTTGGCCATCTCCCGGCCCAGCACTTCGTCGTCGTACCGCGGGCCCCAGCCGCCATGCGTGAAGCCGCCGCGGGTGTCCTCGTCCGCGCGGGCCAGGCCCTGCACGACGCCATCGAGCGTGACCCACATCGTGGCCGTGATCGAACGCATGGAATGCTCCCTTCCGTGCCCGGGCCGCCGTCGCGGCCTCGTCACCCTCTACACGAACGACCACCGCCGAAATCGACACCGGCACGCGTAGCCGCAGATCATCCATTCCGGCATGCCGCTGACGAACTCCCGATCATCAGCATCGCCGCGCCGATCGGCGGGCTCGCGAGCGGCCGGTGACGTCAGCCGTCCCCGGGAGCAACGCGAACTCAAGCACCGGGCACCTGGTGAAACCCGACCCGTGCCCATCCATCCCGAGCTCGTCTCGCTGCTTCGCTCCCACCTCAAGCAGTACGGAACCGGGCCACAGGACCGCGTATTCGTCGGTGCGCGTGGCGGCGCACTCACTGACCGCGCGGCTGTCTTCCACAAGGGACGCGGCGCAGCGTTCAGTGGCCCTGAAGCCGCTTCGCTCCTCTCCCGGCGTCCCTACGATCTGCTGGCCAGCCCTGACGGCAGCCATTGCCACCTGGAAGGATGGGGCAATTGAACTCTTCGACACGAATCATCCGGGCAGTGCTGTTGGTGGCGGCCGCCGCTGTCTTGGCCGCCGCGGCTGCTCAACTGCTATAAGCACCGGACGGCCGGGCTGACAGTGGAGAACATCCATGCGCAGCTCGATGCCCTGGATTTGGTAACGCGGGCAGCAGCCATCGCCCGGCTGACTTCCGATGAGGTGAAGGAAGTCCGCGGCCACCGACAATGATCGCGGGTGCTGCCGGACCTTACCGGCGGAGCTGGAAGCCCGACAGTCTCCATCCCCAACGGCAAGAATCGCCGATAACCACGGGCCAGCCTGGCTTGATCGGCTACTGCTGAGCAGCTGCACTCGCTGAAGCTTGCCGGGCCCATAAAAACGTTGCTGCCGCCCGATGATCCGCTGGCGTCACTGTCACCCGTTCAGGATCCGGGCTTTCTGCTGCTCGAACTCTGCCTGGGTCAGCACGCCCGCCGACAGCAGCTCGCCGAGCTGCTTCAGCTGGGCGAGCCGGTCACTCATGTCGGCTGGCTGCGCCGGGGCGGCTGGTGCCTGTGCCGGGGCCGCGTACTGCGCTGGCGGTGCCGGGGCGGGCACGGCCGCCGGGGCCTGGTCCTGCGCCGCCCACCGGTTCTGCTGCCTGCGCTGCACCCGGCCGTGCACGGAACTGGCAACCGCAACCGTGGCGGCGGTCTTCAATATGCCCACCGTGATCTCCTCATCTCTGTCAGGAAGGCTCGGTCGCGTCAAGGGCAGCGACAATGTCGCTGGCTGATATCCCGCCGTTGGCGATCAGCTGCGCGCCGTCGCGCCGCCAGGCGTCCACCAGGCCAAGAACCCACCGGTTCTCGTAGATAACGACAACGGCGACACTGCCAGGCTGCATCGCCGCGGACCATGTACGGCTCACGCTCTTGACAATCCGCCTCCTGGGGTTCGCCCTGGACGCGTATGCGCGGCACGAACACCTCTACTCGCCGGCAGGACAGGACGAGGAACTGCAGAGCAAGCAACGAAAAATTGCTGCCCTCGTCATCGGGTATGTGATCGCGATCCTCATCGGGCTCGCCTTGCCGGTACTCGCGGTGGCGCTTTGTTTCGGTTTCGCGGTGTACCTGGTGATGCCGTTCCGACAAGTCACACGGGTGCTGTTCCGGCGTTCAAAGATCTTGCCGGCGAACCCGCTCCAGCTGTGACGGTGGGCGTATTGGCGGATCTCCGGATCAACTTCCCGGTGAGCCCGGCTTCATTCTGAGCGTCCGGCGGACCGCTACCTTTTGCGGCCGCCGCGCTCTCCGCACCTGCGGCGGCACGTCCAGGGCCGGAAACTTCTCCGCGTATTCTCCGTGGCCCGGCTGTCTCGCGCCGGGCGAGGGATGGACCGACACGCTGACCTGCAGGAACTCCGCAGCATGGCAAAGGCATCCGAGCGCGCCAATCACTCCCTGGTTAGTGAGGGAAAACGAAACAGGCACTGGCTCTGGCCTGCAGTTTTACGTGGTGGCAGGAGGCCTGCTGCCCTGCCATCGGCCGTCAGCAGAACCTGCAGCAACGCCACGACCACGACAGCCCGCAGGCTGTCAGCCGAGCGCGAAGTGGTGTGGCCTTAAGACCTGGCGGCCCGGATTAGGCGTTTCTGCAGGGTGTCGCTTCTGTAAGGGTGCGCGCTGTTGGCACGGCGCTGGCCATCGCGTCGGACGGGGAGGCCGACCGCATAGGTCGGTCAAAGCGACCAAGGCTTCGCCGCTGCTTCGTCTCCTAGCTCCCTTGTCTCCCCGGCGGATGGGGCGTAGCGTCGAGACCAGGAAGGTGTGCTCGTTTATCTGCGTGTAGACGAGATTTGACATTCCTCTGGCTGCTCTGGACCTCAGCGGCGCCTGGCGCGCAGCGAAGCCGAGGTGGCATATGGCAGCAGCTGCCTTTCATCGGGTCGCGCTCTTAGTCAGCGGCTATCGGGTCCTGCTCGTCAGCGACGCGCAGGACGTCCTGAGGTCGATGGCGCCGGGCAGCACCGGGGTCACCGGAGCTTGTGGGGTGCCCGCGCAGCCGTATCGAGCCGGGCGTGGCCTGATTCTCACGGGTTCCCGCTATGCCTGAGGGTCCCGCTGGCGTGACCTTGGCTGAAGTTCCTTGCCAGGGCGCCGCGGTGGTGTATCAGTGCCTGAACGCGCCATATACGCAGTCGCCTGAACTCTTCCCGCCGCTCCAGAGCGGTGTACTGACGGCGGCTGAGCGCGCCGGCGCGTTGCTGGTGCGCCTGGAAAACGTCTACATCACGCCGGTGACTGGCGGCAGCTTCCCGGGCTGGTCCCAGGCCGCTGAGCTGCTTCAGCAAGTCTGGATGGCGCGCAACGCCAGCACGGGTGCCAGCCCGGGCATGCGGACGGCCGCGGCGATGGCCGCCGCCCAGCCCTACACAGGACTCGAGCAGTATTACTCGATCGCCTGCAACGAGGCCCCGAGCCCACCCGCGAGTGCCTTCGTCGGCCTGCAGCGTCTCGTGCTCCGCCGCGGCGGCGTGATCGGCCTGCCGTATCTGTGGAGCCTTGACGAGCCGTGCGCCACCTGGCCGGTGCACGGGCAGGACACCTATAGCGGCCCGTGGAACGCCCCCACCAGCCCCATCCTGGTGATCGGCAACACCACCGACCCGTTCCTCCCGCTCCGCGACGCCATCGCCATGACCCGCCAGCTCGCCAACGCCCGGCTGCTGATCGTCCGCGGCTACGGCCACACCGCATTCCTCAACCCGAGCAGCTGCGCGAGCACCTTCATGACTGCCTACTTCCGCACCGGCGCCCTCCCGCCGAAGGGAGCTGTATGCCGCCAGGACCTACCGCCGTTCGCGCCCCCCACCGGGTAACACAGCCCGCGTCGCGACGGATCGGGCTCCGCCACGCTGACCTGGGACAGGCCAGCCGGGCGCTGACGCCGCTGGCCCTGGCGGCAGCGGCGGCCGGGAGCTGGCCGCGCGCGCGGGAGCAGACATCGATGGGAGGCGCGGCGCGGTGACCGAGAAACCGGAGGCGGTGACCTCGCGGGACGGCGTCGCCGGCCTGGAGCCGGGTCCGGCCGTGCAGCCAGCGGGGCGCCCGGCGCCGCCCGACCGGCGCGCCGCCGCCGCTGCCGCACCCGGTCTCCGTCACCACTACGGCCTGGCTGATCGCCGTCGTTGTCGTGCTGGCCAGCGCGATCGTGGTCTCGGTGCGCGCGCCGTCGCTGCGGCTCGATGATCAGGTCAACGCGGTGGTGCTCCGGTTCTTCGCGCGGGCCCGGACACCGTGGCTCACCCGGATCGCCCACGGGATCGTGGCGGCCGGCTCCGGCTGGGGGGCCACGCTGGTCGGCCTGTCGGCGGTCGCGGCGACGATGGCGTTCCGGCGCTGGCGTCATCTGCTGGTGTTCTTGTGCAGCCTGTTCGTCCTCGAGATCGCCCTGCTGCTGGTCAACAACGGGGTGCTGCGGCCGCGCCCGTACGGCGTGCCGATCATCGGTAGCTGGTCGGGGTACTCGGCGCCGGCGCTGGCGGCCGCGATCCTGGCGTTCTTCCTGATGGGCATCGCCTACTGCCTGGTCGTGCCGGGACGGCCCCGCTCTTACGTGAAGGCGGCCAGCGCGGTCATCGTGACCGTGTTCTGCCTGGCCAGCCTGTACCTGGCGGTCAATCACGTGGATGACCTGCTGCTGGCTGTGGCGCTCGGGGTCGCGATCCCGGTCACCGCGTTCCGTTTCTTTACCCCGAACGAGGTGTTCCCGGTCGCCTACCGGCGCGGCCGCACGGCGCACGTCGATGTGACCGGCCGGCGCGGCCAGGCGATCCGGCAGGGCATGCGCGACCAGCTCGGGCTCGCCGTGACCGACATCACGCCGGTCGGCTTGGAGTCCTCTGCGGGGTCCACGCCGCTGCGGCTGCGGGTCGACGGCTGGGTCGGCCCTAATACGCGCGCGGTGCGCCGCAGCAACCCGCAGCAGTACCTGTTCGCCAAGCTCTACACCAAGGGGCACGTCCGCGCCGACCGCTGGTACAAGCTGTGGCGGACGATCCTCTACGGTTCTCTGGAGGACGAGCACCCCTTCCAGACCGTACGCCGCCTGGCCGAGTACGAGGACTATTCGCTGCGCCTGCTGCAGGACATCGGGATCAGCGTCGCCAGGCCCTACGGCATCGTGGAGATCACCCCCGAGCGGGAGTACCTGCTGGTCACCGAGTACTTCGACGGCGCCGCCGAAATCGGCGACGCCGACGTCGGTGATCAGCTGATCGACCAGGGACTGCAGCTGATCCGCCAGCTGTGGGACGCGGGGATCGCGCACCGCGACATCAAGCCGGGCAACCTGATGGTCCGCGGCGGGCAGCTGCTGCTGATCGACGTGATGTTCGTCCAGGTGCGCCCGTCGCCGTGGCGGCAGGCGGTCGACCTGGGCAACATGATGCTGGTCCTGGCGGTCCGCACCGGCCCCGCCCGCGTGTACCAGCGCGCGCTGCGCTATTTCACCGAGGCCGAGCTCGCCGAGGCGTTCGCCGCCACCCGGGGGGTGGCCAGCCCGACGCAGCTGCGCGCCTTCATGAAACGAGACCCTCGCGACGTGCTCGCCGAGTTCCGCAAGCTCGCCCCGCAGCGGCGGCCGATCGTGCTGCAGCGCTGGAGCGCCCGGCGGGTGGGCCTGGCCGCGGGAATGCTCGCGATCTTCGCCGTGCCCGCCCTCTTCAGCGCCGCCCTGCTGCTCCCATCCGGCCCCCCGGGTGTGCGCGCGCCCGGCTGCGGCACCGGCCATGCGATGATCCTGGCGGCCCAGGCGGTTCCCTCGGCAGCGTTCCTGCCCTGCATCGCCGCGCTCCCGCCGGGCTGGACCCCGGCCGGCGCCGAGATCGCCAGCCGAAAGGCCACCTTCTGGCTGGACTCCGATCAAGCGGGGCCGACGGCGGTGACGATCACCCTGACCGCCGCCTGCGACGCCTCGGGCGCCCGGCAGATCCCCTCCGGCCAGCCCGGCACGCGCCTGTTCGAGCGCCCGGCGAGCCTGGTCCCGCAGTATTCCGACGTTCGCTACTACACCTTTCCTGGCGGCTGCGTGACCTACCAGTTCGCCTTCGCGCGAGGTGCGTCCCCGGTTCTGGCCGCCGCTGCCGGCCGCGCGCTGGCGTTCGTGCCGCGGTCGGACTTGGTCGGCTACGTCCGGCGCACCGAGGGCCTTGCCTTGTGCGGGCGGGGTGCCGCATGCCCGGGATGACGCGGCCGGCCCCGGCCCGGCGGGATGAGGAGGCGCTGCTGGCCAGCCCCCGGCTGGCCACCGTCGTGACCGCCGCGGTGCTGGCGCTGACCGCCATCGTGTTCGCCCTGGTCGCCGGCCACGGCACGCTGGCCCGCGTCCAGCGGCTGGACGACGCGTGGCTGCGGCTGATGATCTCCGGTCGGGCGCCGCCGCTGACGGCGGTCGCCAAGGTCTTCAACGTCCTCGGGCTGGTGTACGTCACGCTGCCGGTGCGGATCGCCCTGGCCGGGTTCCTGGCGTGGCGGCGCCGGTGGTGGCATCTGGCCGCCTTCCTCGCAGCGGTGGTGATGTCGGAGGTCCTGATCGGCTTGCTGAAAGGGATCTACGACCGGGCCAGGCCGCCCGGGTCGCTGGTCGCGACGAGCGGTGCGTCGTTCCCGTCGGGCCACGCGGTCGCTGCGTCGGTCACCGTCGTGGCGGCGGTCATCGCCCTGGTTCCGGCAGGCAGGCGGCGCGCCTTGTGGGGCGCGGCCGCAGTGGCGTTCTCGATCCTGATGGGCCTGTCCCGCGCCTACCTGGGTGCCCACTGGCTGTCCGACGCCACCGCCGGGATCCTCCTCGGGACATCCTGCGCCCTGCTGGCCGCCCTGATCGCGGGCCTGCTCCAGCGGCAGCACGGGCGGCAGCAGCCGGCCGGGGCGCAGCGCCCGGCTGGCGTCCCCCCGCCGGAACCTGCGGAACGGGGACGGAGGCCGGCATGAACCCGGACCAGGCCCATCAGGGCGGAAAAACCCATCCAGGCCAGGATCTGACGGCCATCGATGAGCGGCCCGGCGCCACGGAACCGGTCACGCAGCAGACCAGGCGGTTCCTGCCGGCGTCCCGGTACCGTCATCCGGGCGACGTCATCCGCCTCATCGTCAGCGCAGTGGTGCTGACCGGGACGCTCGCAGCAGTCGCGGTGGCGCACCGCCTGCTGCTCAGTCCCAGCGCTTCCGCCGTGACCTGGCCCGGATCCGGCCCCCCCGGACGGCTGCTGACCGGCCTGATGCAGGTGACCTTCGTCGTCGCGGCCGCCGGGATCGCCGCCGCCGCTCTGCGCCACCGCCGGTTCCGGCTGCTGGCCGGCCTGGCGGCCGGTGCGGCCGCGGCAGGCGCCGCGCTGGCGGGCATCTTGTTCCTGGCCGGCGACCAGCACCCGCCCGCGGTGACAGCCGCTGCCGGGCACAGCTCGTGGCTGGCCAGCGCGGCGTTCCCCGGTCCGGCGCTGCTCGCTGCCGCGGCGGCGGTTGCCGTGGCCGCGGCTCCGTGGCTGAGCCGTCCCTGGCGCCGGACAGCATGGATCACGCTGGCCGCCGCAGCCGTGGCCCGGCTGATCACTGGCACCGTTTTGCCGGCCGAACTGATACTCGCGCTCGCCGCCGGGGTGACCGTCGGCGCCGGCGTGCTGGTGGCCTTCGGCGTGCCCGACCGCCGGATCGGACCCGGCGGGATCGCGGCCGCGCTGCGGTCCGCCGGGCTACCGGTAGCCTCCGTCGACCGGGCGGGCGTCGAGGCGAAGGGCTCCCGGCCGTTCGTGGCCGTCACCGATGACGGGCGGCGGCTGTTCATCAAGGCCCTCGGCGCAGATCAGCGGGACGCCGACCTGCTCTACCGGGCCTACCGGTATGCCCGGCTGCGCAACGTCGGCGACACGTGGCCCGCGGCCTCGGTCATCCGGGCGGTCGAGCACCAGGCCCTCATCGGCGCGATGGCCGAGCGGGCCGGCGTCCGCGTCCCCCGGGTTGACCGGGTGATCAAGGCGGGCAGCGGGACCGCGCTGCTGGTCATGGACCGGGTGGACGGCAGCTCGCTCGGACTGCTCCCGGCGCAGCAGATCAGCGACGGTCTCCTGCGGCGGCTGTGGGCCGAGGTGGACCGGCTGCACCGCGCCGGGATCGCGCACCGTTCCCTGCGGGCGGCCAACGTGATGGTCGACGGCGACGCGATGCCGTGGCTGACCGACTTCAGCTTCTCCGAGCTGGCCGCCACGCAGCGGCAGCAGGACCTTGACCTGGCCGAGCTGCTGGCCTCGCTGGCCATCCTGGCCGACCCGGACCGGGCCGTGTCCAGCGCCGCCGCGGTCATCGGCGCCGAGGCGCTCGCGGCCGCGGTGCCGTTGCTGCAGCCGCTGGCCCTGTCGGCTGCCACCCGGCACGCCATCGCCCGCCATGATGGCCTGCTGAAGGAGACCAGGTCCGCCGCCGCCGCGGCCAGCGGGCCGGGCGGGCAGCCGCTGGCCCGCCTGCAGCGGGTCCGGCCCCGTACCCTGCTGGCCATCGCTGCCGCGGCCGGCGCCTTCTATTTCATCCTGCCGCAGCTAGCGCAGGTGAGCAGCAGCTGGCACGCCCTGCAGTCGGCGCACTGGGCCTGGCTGCCGGTCATCATCGCGGCGTCGGCCCTGACCTACCTGGCCAGCGCCGCCGCGCTGATCGGCGCCGTACCCGGCCCGGTACCGTTCTGGCCCGCCACCTTGACCCAGGCCGCCTCATCGTTCGTCAACCGGGTCTCCCCCGCCAACGTCGGCGGCATGGCCCTGAACGCCCGGTTCCTGCAGAAGAACGGCGTCCCCCCCAGCGCCGGCGTGGCCGCCGTCGGCGTCAACGCCCTGATGGGTGCCGTCGCGCACCTGATCCTGCTGGTCATCTTCTTCACCCTGGCCGGGCACCGGCTGGCCCAGGCTTTCAAGCTGCCGCCGGCCAGCAAGCTGCTGCTGCTCCTGGCCATCGCGGCCGCGCTGGTCGGAATCGTGCTGGCTACCCGCCGCGGCAGGCGGTTCGCCGCGACCCGGCTGCTGCCCGGCCTGCGATCCGCCGCCGTCAGCCTGCGGACCGTGGCGGCCAGCCCGGTCAAGCTGATCCTGCTGGCCGGCGGCTCGGCGCTGATCACGCTGGCCTACATCGGCGGCCTGGCCGCCTCGGTGCAGGCCTTCGGCGGCGGAGCCGGGATCACCGAGATCGGCGCGGTCTACCTCGGCGCCGCGCTCATCGCCGCCGCCTCCCCCACCCCCGGCGGCCTGGGCGCCATCGAAGCCGCCCTCGTGGCCGGCCTGACCGGCGTCGGCATCGCCCCCGGGCCCGCCGTATCAGCAGTCCTCGCCTACCGGCTCGCCACCTACTGGCTGCCCGTCCTACCCGGATGGATCTGCCTGCGGATCCTGCAAAAGCGAGACTACATATGACGCCCGGCGGCCAGCGGGCGGTCGCGACGATCCTGCTGGCGGCCCGGATCTGGCAGGCAGCCCCCCCCCCCGGCTGCACGCAACATGCAGCCTGCCGCGGAACCCGCCCGCACCCCTCAACGGCACCGCAGCCCGGATCAGAGGGACCCGTCACTGAATGTCACCGGTCCCGCCGCCCGCATCAGACCCGAGGAGCTGACATGAGATCTGCCGTCCCGCGCACCGCACACAGGAGTACCCGATGCAAGCTGACCACTGCCCCGGCCGCCAGCGCCCTGCTTAGCGCAGGTGCGTTATTGTCCGCCAGCGCGGCCAGCGCTGCGTCCGCCCCGCCGGGCCACGCCGGCACCGCGCTGCGGGCGGCGCTGCGCCGCCCGGCTCCGGCCCATGCGCGGCCTGAAACGTCACCGATCAGCTCAGACCCTCGCCGCAGGTCACGCCTTCATGCAGAACCTGCGCCGCGGCCACTACGACATCGCCACCGACGTCCCCGAACGCCACTGGCTCCGCATCGCCTTCGACGACCTGGCAATCACCATATGACCATCGCGCATTCGAGTGATCATGCCCTTACGCGCACAGGGATGGCGCAACGCAACACTGCCCTTGGCCGCTGAATGCGGGCAGATTGAGTCACCCCGGCTAGCCCGTAGACTTGCCTTTGATGGAAGCTATTCTACTCCATTTGATCCAAGAGTGCGATAGTAAATCTCCTCGAGTTTCGCCGGCGGCATATCTCCGCAGTACTCGTAGAGGCGACGGTTGTTGAACCAGTCGATATAGTCAGCAGTGGCAGCGGACACGTGATCGACGCCCCGCCACGGCCGCCCGGGTTTGATCAGCTCGGTCTTGTAGAGGCCGTTGATGGATTCGGCGAGAGAATTATCGTGAGCATCGCCAACTATCCCGATCGACGGCTTTATTCCTTCCTCGGCGAGCCGCTGAGTGAACCGCAGCGACGTATACTGACTGCCGGCGTCATTATGATGTATAATCCTGTCGAAGTTATTGACTCCCTGGCGTTTCCGTGTGAATATGGCCTGGTCGACCGCGGCGAGTACCAGTTCGGCCGTCATCGACGACGATGCTTTCCAGCCGAGAATGCGCCGCGCGTAAGCGTCAATGACGAAAGCGACATACACCCAGCCGGCCAGCGTGGATATGTACGTAAAGTCCGCGACCCACAGCAGGTTCGGGGCCGGCGGGGCGAAGTTGCGCCCGACCAGGTCTTCCGCCCTGGGCGCGGCCGGGTCAGCGACCAATGCCACTTAGCCTAGTTTGATCTTGTTTCTGGGCGTAAGGGCTGCTGCCTGCCGACGGGGCGGCATGATCGCGGGTCATGACGCACAATGGCGTGGTGGCCGCTGGTGGCCGTCTGACGGACTGGATCTCGCTCGGGGTGCTGGCCTCCTCGGTCCCCCGGGATGCCGTCGATGAGGCGGTCACGGCAGCGGGCAAGGCCGCGAAGCGCTCGGACGGGAAGCTGCCGCCGCATGTCATGGTGTATTTCGCGATGGCGATGGCGCTGTTCGCCGAGGAGGACTATGAGGAGGTCGCTGCCCGGCTGAGCGAGACCCTGGTCTCGTGGGGATGCTGGGACGACTCGTGGGGCGTGCCGACCTCGGGCGGGATCACCCAGGCCCGGCAGAGGCTGGGACCCGAGCCGCTCGAACTGCTTTATGACCGGGTCGCGGAGCCGGTCGCCGGGCTGCTGGCCCGCGGCGCGTTCCTGCGGGGCTGGCGGCTGATGGCCATCGACGGCTTCGAGCTGGACGTTCCCGATACTCCCGCCAACGCCGCCGCGTTCGGATACGCGTCCGGGGAGAGCAGCCGTTCAGCGTTCCCGAAGGTCCGGGTAGTGACCATCGGCGAGTGCTGTTCGCACGCGAAGATCGCCGCGCAGATGGGCCCCATCGGCGGGAAAGGCAGCAGCGAGCAGGCCCTGGCCCGCCGCCTGTTCCCCCGGCTGGAGGAGAACTGGCTGCTGATCGCTGACCGCGGCTTCTATAACTGGGCGGACTGGCAGGCCGCCGCCGCTACCGGCGCCGCGCTGTTGTGGCGGGTGAAATCGGACCTGAGGCTGCCGGTGCTGGAACTGCTGCCCGATGGTTCCTATACATCGATCGTGGTCAGGCCCGCCATCCACGACAAGGCCCGGAACAAGCTGATCGCCGCCGCCCGCGCTGGCGAGCACCTCGGCCCTGGCCAGGCCACGCGGGTGCGGGTCATCGAGTACGAGATCCCCGACCGCGACGGCGACGGCAGCGGCGAGCTGATCGCCCTGATCACCACCATCACCGACCCCGCAGACGCCACCGCCCGCGAATTGGCCCTGGCCTACTGCCAGCGGTGGGAAGAGGAAACCGGTAACGACCAGCTCAAGACCTGCCTGCGCGGACCCGGGAAGGTACTGCGGTCCAAGAGCCCGGACATGGTCCGTCAGGAAATCTACGGCTACCTGCTCACCCATTACGCCATCTCGGCCCTGATCTGCCGGGCCGCCACCGAGGCTGACATCGACCCCGACCGGGTGAAATTCCTGCGCACCGTACGCATCATCCGCCGCCGGGCCGCAGGCCCGGCCTTTCCCCCCTGACCAGCAGGAACAGTTACTCGCCGCCGTCATGGCCGACATCACCAGCCCGCGCAACCTCAACCCCCTGCGGCGGCACCGCTCCTGCCCCCGCGTTGTCCGGCGGGCCCGCCATAACTCCTATCCGGTCAGGAAACCCCGCGACACCGGCACCCGCCACCACGGCCCGCCCACGATCCAGCTCGTCAACCTCCAGCCACACCCAGTCATGATCAACTTAAGCTAAGTGGCATTGGGTCAGCGACCGTCGTGCGCTTGACCTTGCCCCGGGACGTGCCCCGCAGGCCCAGGACGCGCATGAGCCTCTCGACGGTGCAGCGGGCCACGTCGTGATCATCCTGGCGCAGCGCCAGCCAGATCTTCCGCGCGCCATAACACGAGTAATTCTCGTCATAAGTTTTCTGGATGAGCTCCATGAGATACTCGTCGGCGATAGCGCGCCGCGACCGCGGCCGCCGGCGGGCGTCGTAATACGTGGACGGGGCAAATGCGCAGCCCAGCCCGGCGAGCTGGGCGCACATCGGCTCGACCCCGTACCTGTCCTTGTTCTCGCCGATGAACCTGACGATCACCGAAGTGGGCGGTCGAGCTCCGCTGCGAAGAAAATCGAGGCTGCCTTCAGTATTTCGTTCGCTCGGCGCAATTCCCGGTTCTCCGCGCGGAGCTTACGCACCTCGGCTGATTCCTCACTGGTCACGCCCTGCCGGGAACCAGAATCGATCTCTGCCTGCCGAATCCATTTCCGCAAGGTTTCCGGCGTCCCGATGGCCAGCTTCTTGGCGACCGCCTCGATAGCCGCATACTCCGACGGGTAATCCGGTCGTACCTCGCGCACCATGGCCATGGCGCGATCCTTCAGCTCACGCGGGTAGTTCTTCGCTGCTCGTCCCATGCCGGACACTCTCCCAACAGATCGAGTCTCCGGACTCGCCGGGGGGATTCAGATCCGCCGACTCGGCGCGTCTGGTCCGTGAGCTGTCAGCGTCGGCGGCCCCGCGCAGATGGGCCTATTCGGTTCGCCGGCCGACCCGGAGGGTCAGGCGAGGGCCGTCCCCGGGTGCGCTCGATCCGGCTGGACTGGAGCCGGGCCTTAGCCTGTCCACTGATAGGTCAGGAATAACAGCCCCACTACGGCGGCAGTTGGCGCGCTGACGCCGATGTACACGTACCGCACCCATGGCCGCTGCGCTTCAAGCATGGCGAGCGCGATCCAGATCGGGAACAGTATCAGCAGGGTGCGGGGGCAGCTTTGGTACCAGGTCTGGGTTCCGAGCGCGGCTGCGGCGAGCCCGCAGTACACAGCCTCGGGCCAGCGGTGCCAGCGCAAGAACGCCAGCGTAGCCAGCACCATCACGGCCATCGCGGCCAGCTCCAGCTGGCCTCCGAACGCGTAGGCGGCGCTGTAGGGGTGGCGGAACGCCACCCACCAGCTGGTCTTGAGCGCCTGGACGGGAGTGACCAGGTGCAGGTCCCAGCCGGCCTGCTTGGCCTTCGCCCAGGCCCGCCAGCTGCCGGTGTGCACGGTCAGGTAGATCTGGTAGGCCGCAGGCCCGGCCAGAGCACAGCACGCTTTCGCGGCGTTGGACAGCCGTGATCCGCGCGGGCCGATGAGCGCCATCACCGCCAGCGCCACGATCAGGAACACGGCGTCGGGGCGCACCAGCCCTGACAGGCCAGCCAGGAGCGCGGCGCGCCACCACCTGCCGCGGGCCGCGGCGTGCCAGGCGGGGATCGCCAGCGCCAGGAACAGGCACTCGGCGTACCCCACCATGAGGAAGATCGCGGCGGGCGCGGTGAGCATATACAGCACTGCGCGGCGCCCACTCGCCAGCCGGGCTAGCGAGACTACGGCGAAGCAGCCGGCAGCAGCAGAGAGGACCAGCTCCGACAGCACCCAGTTGCGCAAGATCAGGTGTACCGCCGCTAAAGCCAGCGGATACCCGGGGAAAAATGCGATGTCGTGCGGAATCGAGTGCAGGGAGAAGTAGCCATGCTCGGCAATGTTCCGCAACAGGACCGCGTCCCAATGCTCGAGCACCCCTGTCAGTGGCTTGTGGTCAGGGGTGACCCGGTACACCCACGCGGCAGCCCAGGCCAGGACGAACAGGGCCAGGTGCGCTGCGGCCCACATGCCCAGGGCGGCACGGTCATCGGGGCTCAGGTCCGCGCGCAACCAGCGCGCCCCGGCTCGCAGACCGCCGGCCGACGGCGCGGCTGGCTTCGGCATGCGTCCGGCCACATCACCGATGCCCCGCTGCGGCAACGTCCCCCCCGGAGACCGACCTGGGTCTGAGCGGGGGCGATCGTATGCGCTGCTGTGCCGGGCCGCAGGAACCCTGCGGGAGGGGGCTAAGCGCTCGAACTTACGGCAACAGCTGTCCCACCGACGGACCCATTGCGTATTCCCCATGTTGCGCATCGCAGAATGCAGGCTTTCTTCCCAGGAATGCTACTGAGGGCTCACGACACCGGGAGGGTCGTGGGAGTAGGCGTGGGAGTGGGAGTGGGAGTGGGAGTGGGAGTGGGAGTGGGAGTGGGAGTGGGCGTGGGAGTGGGAGTGGGAGTAGGCGTGGGCGTGGGAGTAGGCGTAGGAGTAGGCGTGGGCGTGGGCGTGGAAGATGGAGAGGGCGAGGAGGAAGGAGCGGGAGAGGGCGAGGAGGAAGGAGCGGGAGAGGGAGTGGTGGCAGGCGTGGTGCCGGAGCCGGTGCCCGTCAGGGTGACCGCGGCGGCTATGCCCCCGCCGGCGAGCAGGACGGCGATGCCCGCGCCGATGGCTGCCGCTTTGCGAACAAACCGGGGTGCCCTTTTCGATCTGACATGTTCCTGGTTATTCCGTTTGCCGGGACGCGCGAACGCGGGCTTTGCCGCTCGCGCCCCTGATTCCCGGTGGCCGGTCTGGGGGTCACGCTCGGGAGCGAGCAGCGCGGCGGGGGCGCCCATCCCGCCGTAAATACCCAGGTGTCTAGTCTGCTCGTGCGACGCGAGGACTCGTCCGCGGGAGCCGAGGGCTAAATAGGCGGCGATGGGACCGTCGAGCGCACCGCCTTCGAGTTCGTTGATGAGGCCAGGCAGGCTGTCCCGGGGGACGCAAGCGTATGCAGTGCGCGCCCGGCCGCTTGCTTCGAACACGGTGAAGTCCCATGTCGCCACGACCGGGCGAAGGGTGAAACCCGGCCGGACATGCGCGGACAGGCGGGGCGCCGGTGTCCTCGGAAGGCTACTGTCGCCGGGAGTGAACTGGTTGTCGCGACAAGATTGGCCGGGAGGAGGGTTGCCCGGCTGGCCATCCTCGGCGGGCAGCGGGAGGGAGCCGGTGACCATGGCCTCGGCTGCCTGCATGTCTGAGGCGGCCGCATCGTCTGCGAGAGCCTGCCGCGCCGCTGCCCACGCAAGCTCGAGATGCGATTGCGCGGAGATCGTGCCTCCGGATGCTCTCGGCAGAAGCGCGCCCCGCGAGGCTGCGTGCAGATCGGTGCCGAACGCGCTGCGGTCCACATACCAGCCATAGCGGTGCACAGCGCGGGCCAGCCGGACATCAAGCCTGGGCGGGAGCTGGCCACGCGCGCTCCGCCTCCGAACGGCCGCAGCGCATGCTCTTGTGGTCCCTGCTACGAAGGCCGTCACCGCGGGCAGCGCCTGTCCTTCGACGAAATCGCCGCACAGTTCGGTGCGCCCGGGGCGGGGACGCACCAGCAGCCCGGGGGAGTCGGAGCGGTCCATCAACAACATCAGATCGGCTGCGAAGGTCTCGGCGTACAGCCGGCACACCCGGTCATTGAGCCTTGCGGGCATCGCAGCGCTGAAGTGGGCCGAGTATCCGCCCAGCTCGATCCCGCGCGGCACCGCCCGGCGCAGAGCGGCCTCTCCCGTCTCTGCCCAGGCCCGAAGCTCGCCCGTGAAGCCAGGCTGCGTGCGGACGGGCGGCGTGGCGATCTCCGCCTCCGCGCCATCAGACGTGATGACCCCGCCCCAAGAACACCGGTAGGCGTTCGGATCGCCGGGATCGAGCGCGCTTCCCTCTAGTGCCAGGCGGTGAATCAACGAACCGAAATGGACTCGGCCGTCCTGCTGGGACCGCACTGAGAACTCCAGCTCCAGCCCGAGGAGGCCACCCGGGCCCGGCGTGACCTCGCTAGGAACGCGCAGAGACAATGTCTTGCCCAGGCGGCGATCGCCGAGGCCGGACAATGCCAACATCGGGCGAACCTTCGCCGCGCCCAGCACAGGCCCCTACCCCCCGGCTGGGCGGTCGGGCCCCTTGTGGGAAGGATCGTATGCCCGCGCCTGCGGCCCTACCGGCGCCGTCACCCGAGCCTGATCCCCTTTGTCCCGCGCCAGCTTGTACTCCTCGTAGGCGACCCAGAACTGTGGTCCTTGCTCCGCCAGGCTCGCGAAGACCTCCTCAGAGATATCGAGCAGATTGCCTTTCTCACCCATGTCTCCCACCGTCCTCGCCTCGCTCAGCGCCGGGCATGTTTCAGGTTCTGACCCCGGGGGGAGCGGTCTACTCCCGCACTTGTACGGAGCACGACCTCGCGGCACTGATACCTGCCTGAGGTGCATTAAAGATCCTGGACAGTGACTCTCGACTGAGAGGATCTGGTCATGGCGGCCAGCATCAGAAAAATGTGTGGGTGACGTTGAGCAGCTGGAATCCGGTGAGGGCCCCGAGGGTCAGGGCCACGACCAGATCGGTCATGCCGAACGCGCTGAACCACAGGGCGGCGCGGCGGCCCCCGCCCGGCGCGAGCCTGCGCGCGACCAGCGGCGCAGCGATACCGGCGGCGATGTCGCCCAGGCCCGCGGGCAGGGCGAACAGCGCAGGCAGATGACCGAGGGCCATGGTGGCCAGGAAGGCCGTCCCCTCGACGGCCCGGAACGAATGCGGGAGCTCCAGGCGGGCCTCCATGCCCGGCGCCGCCAGGGCGCGCGCCACCACCGGGATCCGGCGCAGCGCCAGCAGCGTGCCGAAGAAGCCGGCTACCGCGACCGGCAGCCACGGCACCCCGTGGCCGAGCCGCGCGTGGTACCAGCCGTGACCAGCGATCACCGCGCTGGTGGTGAACCAGCCGCCGAGCACGACGGCCGCGCCGCCGGCGACCAGGAACTAGCCGCTGGCACTTCCGGCTCGACGGTGCGGACTACCTGGCCGAAAACGACGGCCGCCAGTGGTCGCTCACCGCGGGAGCCCCACCCGCACGAGCCGACGTCACGATTACCGCGACCACCCAGGCCCTGACCGCCCTCATCTTCGCCGGGTCAGACATCGGCATCGACATCACATCCATGAGGCCAGCGGGGCGACGGCCTACCGGGAGCGTGCCAGGCGGCTGCTTCGCAACGCGGGCGGCCCGGTGCCGCGCCGCAGGCACCGGCGGCAGCGGTTCCGGCGGAACTAGCCAGCAGCGGCGTCACGGCCAGGGAGGCGGAGGTGCTCCGCCTCCTCGGCGAGGGCCTGTCCAACGCGGACATCGCAGCCAAGCTGTTCCTGTCCGTCCGCGCCGCAGTAACTCACGTGTCGTCGCTGCTGGCTAAGCTCCAGGTCCGCAGCAGGAGCCAGCTGACGGCGATAAGCTCGGCCGTCGCTTTCGGTTTCGGCCCTGATTAGAGCGGTCAGGCCGTCTTCCTGGTCACGTAGACGGCAGCGAGCGGGTTACCCGGAGCAGGCCGCACATCGGGCTCCGCGAAGCCCGCGTCGGCCAGCATGCGCCTGGCTCGCTGTTCGCCGAACGTCGTGCCGAGGCCAGCCCCGTCATGCGCCAGCGACACGGTCAGGCAGTGCAGAGTGCTCACCGAGTACAGGATCGGCGCCATGGGATTAGCCAGATTCTCGGCCAGCGTCGGCCGCGTGCGGCTCGCGCAAGAACAACAGCCCGCCGGGCGGGCACCAGCGCGCGGGAGATCCGGGTTAGCGCTGCGTCGGGTTCCGCCTGATCGTGAATCGCATCGAAGACGAAGATCACGTCGAACCGGGATGTCCCCGCGAGCCTGGCAACATCGGCCACTTCGAAGCTCACGTTCGCGAGCCCAGCGCCCGCCGCCTCCGCGCGAGCTCGCGCGATAGCGTGCTCGTCGAGGTCGTAGCCAGTAAAATTCGACGCCGGGAACGCCCGGGCCAGCACGATCAGCGCGTGGCCGGTCCCGCAGGCGATATCCGCCACCCTGGCGCCAGCGACCAGCAGGTCGCTCAGGCCCGGGGCGAGCGGCAGATAGTCGTCCGCGAGCATCGTGTTGTACACGCCTCTGCCGACAGCGACCCAGGCATCGGTCCATTCAGGGCCGAACGCCGCGTAGGGCACCCCGCCTCCGTGCTGGCCCGGCGCGGCCTTCCATGTCGGCAGGGCCGGGTAGCGTCGGGGTGATGCTGAGGGAAGGACGCAACGCCCATGTGCGGTCGGTACGTATCGGTGGCTCGCCTGCAGGAGCTGCGGGAGCACTACAGGGCCACCGGCGCCGGTGACGGCATGGAGCTGGCGCCGTCCCACAACGTCGCCCCGACCAACAAGGTCTACACCGTCCTGGAGCGCGGCCGGGCGGACGGGGCCGGGGTTGAGCGGCAGGTGCGCGCCGTGCGGTGGGGTCTGGTGCCGGCGTGGTGGAAGCCGGGCATCGACCCCAAGACCAACAAGCAGAAGACCATGCCGTCGCTGCACAACGCGCGGGCCGACCGGGTGGCTGCCGCTCCGTCGTGGCGCGGCCCGTTCGCCAAACGCCGGGCGGTCATCCCCGCCGCCGGCTACTACGAATGGCTGTCCACCCAGGACGCCGACGGGAAGCCGTTCAAGCAGCCGTACTACATCCACCCGGCCGGCGGGCTGCTGTCGTTCGCCGGGCTGTACGAGCTGTGGCCAGACCCGGCCAAGGACCAGGACGACCCGGACCGGTGGCTGTGGTCGGCCACGATCATCACCCACCACGCCACCTGGCTGGCCGGGATGATGAACGACCGCACCCCGGTGATCCTGCCCCCGGACCGGATCGACGCCTGGCTCGACCCGGAACTCACCGACAAGAACGCCGCACTGAAACTCATCAGCGGGATCGCCTACGAGCCGCTGCAGGTCCGGGCCGTCTCCACTGCGGTCAACAAGACCGGGCGCGGCGGCTCCCGAGGGCCCGAGCTGATCGAGCCCATTGGCGAGCACGGCGACCAACCCCTGCAGCTGGTCCCAGCCTGACGGCCAACCCTGGCCGGCTCCCGGCACCTACGGCGGCCGCGACGACCCGGGCGCAGGCTCGGCAGCAGGCCGAGCCAGACTACAGAAAAGGAGTGCCGTTCCCAGTAGCGGCCCACTGGCATCGCGTTGATCGCATAAAACCCGGTACCGGCCGCCACCAGCGCTGTCACCCACGGGCCCGGCTGTTCTAGATCCCGATCACACCACCGCCGCCAGGCCCATCGCCCTCCGCCACGCGCGTGGCGATGACGAGCAAGCCGTCCCGCTAAGGACCACCCCTGTCTCAAAGCTCATATCAGCACGGCTGCAGCCCTGCATAGTGGCCAGACACCGGCAGTCCCCGCCGCAGATCAGGCCATACCTGAACTCGATCTGGACGGCTGCTGAAGCAGGTCGTCGACCTGAGCCCGCTCGTTCGGCCTGAGCCGCTCCAGGCTGGCGAGTATCCCAGCGATCCGGTGCCAGGGAAGCCATCTCACGCCTCCCAGAGGTGCCGCTGCCGTCAGGCGCTTTATGTCATGCTCCGCTTGGTCCAGGCTTGCGGTAGGGCGGGCGCTGTCGGCGGTCACCGCGACCATGATCGGCGTGCGGGGCTGCAGTCCTGCCGCCCACGCCTTCGTGGCGGCGTACTGCACAGCCAGCTGGTGGTAGGGCGCCGCGCCAGGCTGCGCCGGATCGTGATAGCTGCCGAATGGCGAGAACCGGCACTCGCGGCCAGCCGGTGGATCGAGCACCAGACCGGCTGGTCCATCCGCAAGTTCATCAAGACCGCCCGCCGTTACCGCACCGTCCAGATCTCGGCCGCCGCGCACACCATCACCGCCGCAGACCCGCTTCCCGACGACCTCCGCCAGGCCACCGACCACATCCACGGCCGAGCAGGTGTGCACTAACTTGGCCCAACTCGGGATACTGTCGGCGCCGTCGCGCCAACCGGTAGCCGTGCACGTATCAAAAGGCCGCGTTAAGCCTCTGTTGGTTTCGGGAGCCGTGCCAGGCCAACCAACCGGAGATGCGCATGACCATCCAGATCCTGGGCATCGAGCCCAGTCGGACAACCCTGCAGGCCACGCGAGTGGGCACTCCGCCCGACGTTAACCGCGAACTCACCATCTTCACCGGCGTCGTCCTGATCGCCTTCAAAGGAATCTCCCCGGGACCCGACGGCATTGCCAGAGACGCGCTGGCCTTCAACCTGCGCGACCCGAACGAAGAACTGGCCGACCTACGGATCAGCTTGCTCGCCTTCCAAGGCGCAACCTGCAGCATGGGTCTGGCGAGTATCGCCTACGACGGGCCGGTCACCGACGCGCTGTGGGCGGTGGACGACTTCTCAGCTGGCCTCGCCAATGAAGACAGGGGAAGCGGCACCGCCAGCATCCAGCTCTCCGCTGGGCTGGCCGCCCGAGGTGGCAACGACATCATCCTGCGGATCAACTACACCGCCTACGTGCAGACCTTCAGCGGAGCGATCAGCATCGAGTTTCCATCGGCGTAGGATTTGAGCTCGTTCCGTTGTTACGACAGCAGATCGCATCTCGTTTGCCGCGGGTCTGTTTCACGATGTCCGCGGGGCGTGATTCATGAACATCGCCTGGTGGAATGGGTTCTCGAGACCCACAGGTCATTGGCCGGTCCACGCGAGGTTCGCCGCGAGCATACGGAAGGTAGGCGAGAGGACGGCTAGGGGACGGTCGCAGGTTCGCCGAGAGTCGGCGGGGTCTCGAACCCACAGGTCTGCAGCGAAGTTTGTGCGGCCCGGCCAAGAAAGGAACTCATATACACAGGCGATGCGGCCAATCAGCCTCCTGGACTCGCTGTGGGGTATCGGTCACGACCGCCTTCCGGTGTGTCTGCGCAAACCGTGCTCACCGCAGCGGACGGCCTGTATAATTCTTCTTCGGTCGCTGTCTGGGGCCACACCGTCTGGGTGCTCAACGCGGCATACTTCACCCACAAAGATCCCCGTATCCTGCGGGCCAGCCTCCGCCGAGTTGCTATCCGCCGGGATGAGCACTACTGGGTCACGTTGCCATAGATGGGCGGCACCCCCCCTGCGGTCAGCCGGTAATGAAAGGCCGCTTTGCCGTCATCGGCCCAGGAGCTGGTGGCCTGGTCGTTATAGGCGATGGCGGTGATCACATAAGCCCAGGTGTTGCCAGGCATAGCCGCACTTGTGCTGATCGCGGAGAGCGGAATCTTCGCTTCGATGGTCCCCGATGCCGGCGCCCACTGCGGAACGACGTCGACAGCGACGGTGCCCGCGGACTGCCAGGCTCCGCCGCTCACCGTCCAGCGCTGCAACACGTTCTCGTCGCTTGTTCGCTGCAGTGCGAACGAGGCAGGCCGCGGTAGCGGCTGGCCGTCGAGTCCTGCGGCGAGGGCGGGTGTCTGCCCGCTCCCGAAGTCGGCGCTGTAGATGTTGACCGCGAATTTGGGATCGGCGGCATAAAGAGGCAGTGCTCCGGCGACGTTGTCGATCCGGATGAACAGGCTGCTGCTGTCGTTCGCTATCCAGCATCGGGCGAGAGAGCTCGCTGGGAGCTTGCCACGGGATCCGGCCGGAAAGGCGAAGTATGGAACCGCATCCCATTGCTGCAGGTCACCTGCGGCGCCAGGACTGATGGTCAAGGTATCTGAGCAGCCTGCCTGCTGAATCGGCGGCACAAGTCTCGGGTCGAACGGACCGAGGCCCGTCAGCGCGGCGATAATGAACGAGGACGCTGTCAATGGCTCGCTCATGGAACTTAGCACCGAGACGCTGGTGACGTTACTGACCGCCTCTCCCTGCGGCATGTACCCAGCGCCCGAGGTCGAGGCGAACCACCGCAGCCGCTGCGTGGCGGTATCCTTATCGCCGGTCAGGTACTCGTAGACGGCCACCCACATGCTCATTTGCGGCCATGACGGCTCTGCCCCGCCGGCTTCGTCTCCCTCCGGGTCGTATGGGCTGTTGAAGTAGTAGGGATCCTGGGGATAGCGGGCCAGACCGTATGTATCGCGGGTAAGCAGCCGCAACATCGTGGCTACGTGTGCCTCCGCTCGGCCGCTGCCGGGGTCCAGGATGCCCAGCGCCGCGATGATATTCGTCGAGCTGTCCGCCAGCGACCGCGGCGTATTGTCGGTCGTGACCGCCCGGTTGAAATACCCGTTCGGGTTCCACAGACCCGGTGGTTGCGCGTCAGACTGTCGCTGGATGGCGGAAACGATCGATGCGGAGCCGCCGGCGTACCAGTCAACAAGCGCCGGATTCCCCAGGGCCTCCGCGAGGATTTGGGCGGCGTAGAATCCCACGATGTACCAGGCCTGCGTGAACGCGTTATACTCCAGATCCTCCTCCCAGATGCTGCGATCCGCGCTGCCAAAGCCATTGGACTGAGAAATATTGTCCAGGATCCAGTCTGTCGACAGTTTGATCTTCGGCCAGAGATCATTCAGGAAAGTTTCGTCGGCGGTGGCTTCGTAGTGGCGGCAGACGCCATAGAGAAACATTCCTACGCTGTCGTACTCCGGTGTCACGAAGGAAACCGGTGAGCCGTCCCACACGGACGAGCGGGTACGCCAAGTGCCGTTTGGATCCTGCGCCGATGCCATCCAGCGCCAGTACTGGCCGGCTTCATCGTGGTGCCCGCTCGCGTCCAGTGCGATCGCCGTGATCGAGCTGTCCCGCATCCAGCTGAAATGCTGGTATGCGACCGGGTTAGTGGTGGCAGGAAATGGGCACAGAGTCGGGTTCTGCGCGTGTTTGTTAATGATCAGGCAGCGGTCGAAGAGTGTGTTCAGGCCGCTGTCCGCAAATGTGGGGCGAGCACCGCTGGCGAGCCAGCTGGCATGCGCCTGCGCGGTCTGATCGAACCAGTAGGAGCCGTTCTGGGCACGCGCTGCGTCGATACTCGCCTCGACACTCGCCAGATCCGGCCCAAAGGTGAGATAGAGGTAAATCTGGGCACTTCCGGCCGCCGGACCGCCAGCTTACAGTTAAAGGCGACGTCGACATCGGGGGCCGTGACATCGCCGTTTCCTGGAAGAGTTCCGTTCCGGTCGAAGCTGACCCATCCGCTGCACGCCGCTCCTGAGGTCTGTGTGTCATCGGCGGCCTGGTAGCCGTCCATGTCCTGAAACGCTCCGAGCGCGACGAAAAGCTGCCCGGACGCCGTCATGTCGGCGATCAGCGCCCGTCGGCCCGCGTCGTACCAGGCGTGTACCGCCCGGCCTGCCCCGACGGCCTGATTAGCCGGGTGGAGTTGATCGAGAACGTTAATGGTGAGGTCGGCGGCCGTCGCGTTGGCGAGCTGGTACCGGGCGACGAAGAGACGCTTGTTGGGGACCGCCACGTAGCTTCGGCTGATCGTGCAGCGCGGCTGGACCACCGCGCCGTCGTAGGTGAGGTAGTTGGTGGTGAGCACGCCCGCGTCAGCCTCGGAGCTCTCAAACCACGCCTCGGTCTCGAAATTGGAGACCTGGGTATAGCTGTAGCCGCCGCTCTCGTCGCGGAAGAAACCTGTCCAGTCGACGATGTGGTTGACCTGCGGCGGTCCCAGCGAGCCGCCTAAGAAGTGGAGCTCGTGCAGGCCAGGTACCTGCCAGGGCGTCACCTTGCTGAGCGCGCGCGCCTCCCAGATCCCAACCATGTCCTGCCAGTTCGACAGGTAAAGCGACGGCACCGAAAGACTTGACGGTGTTGTCTGACTCATCCGGCCTCCCCATAGCGCATGCCCTGTTGCTGTCACTCTTTTAGCCGTGCCGTCGTTAGTCAATAACCGGTGGCGCGGAGTGACGGCATCAGCGGTTGCGGCCAACCGATTCAGACGGCGACCAGCGAGGCGAGCGGGGCGAGGAGCGCGACGACGCCAGGGTGTCGGCGCTCATGTGATTCCCCAGGTCTGAGGGTTAGCGCTCAGGTAATTCCTCACCTCGATCACGGGCACTGTTGCGTTGCGCCTTCCCCGAACAACGCCCGAGCATGATCGGGATGCTCCGTTTCGGGCCAGCCAGCTGCCGAACACTAGAGGTTGATCTCGGCGCTGTAGCTCGTGGAGCAATGTTGGGGGTACGGGGTCGATCCCGCGCCGACATCGCCCCCATCTGGATCTAGTGTCGCGCCCGGTGCGACCAAGATGGCAGCCGACGGCATGGCTCAGGGCTCCGGTGCCAGCGCCCGCTCAACCCGCCAGTTCAGCGGGGGCATGGAACTGGGCTTCGTGGCACGCCGCCAGACATCGCAGGTAACGGGTCCTTTTGACCGCTCGCCGTCATCAGTACCGTCCCGCAGGGCACATGAAAGGTCGACCGCAGGGACATCCCAGGTCAGTAAGAGGCCGACGGAAACTGCGGCGCGCCGACCAGCTGGAAGCAGGTTTATCCGTGGCCGATCGTCGCATCCTGCTGCACATCCGCAGACCAGGCAGGTGCGGCCTGGTCAGTCCAAAGCGATACCCCGATATCAGCAGGGTTCGGCTTGGCAGCGGTGGATGCCACGCTCGCCGTCACTGACGGGCCGAGCCCGGGAACCGGCGCCGTGACTCCCTACATGCTCGGGGGAGCCTCTCGCGGCCCGCCGCTATTCCAGCACATGAGCGGCCTGGGCGACCCGCCACGCGCGCCCAGTGGGGCATCCGGCCGCAGGCATGGATAGCGGACTTCAACGCCCGCGTCGGCGTGCCGGAGGTCACCATCAGTGATCTAGTCGGACTGCGATCCAGATCCACGGCAAATGCCTGGACATCCACCGCGACCGCAAGACAAACAAGGCCCCGGTCGAGCTGTGGACCTGCACCGGCGGCGCCAACCAGCAATGGCAGCCGCGCAACGGCACCCTGGCCAACCCGGTCTCCGGTAAATGCCTGGACGACCCGAGATTCAACGTCACCGACGGCACCCAGCTGGAGATCTACACCTGCAACGGCGGCGCCAACCAGCAATGGAAACTGCCCTGACCCTCGCACCCCGCCGGACTCCGGCCATGGCCCCGGTCCGCACGTTCAATGAGATAGCAGGCCGCTTGCTGATCAAACATCTCCCGCCTCCGGGCGCGGGGCCGAAGCGTGAGGAACCACCGGGGGCCTGCGCCCGGACTGGCCCGGCAGCAGAGTCCCCCGCCGCTGTCGCGATCATGGCCAATCGTGTTCCGTGGGTGTCCCGTAAACGGACGCCAACACGGAGAGCGGCCCGGAGTGCCGCGGTCCGGCAAGATCGGCTCTGTACGACGTCACTGCAGGTCAGAACCGTGGTAGCCCGTGATGATCCGTGCGGGCCGGGGGAAAGCCGACGGTGCGGCGAACTGCTGGCTTTGAACGGGCCGGATGGGCTCTGACATAGCCGCTGATCTGCAGTTTTGCGTGGTGGCAGGTGTTGGGTTCGAACCAACGTAGGCTAAGCCGACGGTTTTACAGGGCGCCCCCAGACAAGATCGCATTTCGACTGCGACCTGGACTGATGGCACTTTCGCCCTGTTGAGCTACCACGCTCAACCACTCCTCAGCCAATCCACCAGCTAGAGGCCATTGCCATAAGGCCCGGCAGGGTTGAGATCGCGCCGGCTTCAGCGGATGGTCATGCGCGCCAGATCAGACAGCGGGGTGCCGGCGTGCCGTGACCAGGCCTGGAGGGCGGCAACGAGGGCAAGGGCGCTGCCGTAGAGCACGTGCTGGCCGCCCTGCCTGGCGATCAGCGCATCCAGGGAGGCGAAGGCGCGGCCCTTGCGGGCAAGGGTCACGATGTCGGCGGCGGCGCGCTCGCCGGTCCAGTGCCCGGCGGGCAGCCGGGTCAGCTTCCCGAGATCAGCCGGGGCGCTGCGATCGTGTCCTGGCAGCCACTGGTCAAGCAAGCCGAGGGCCACGCCAATGCAGCCGGCGACGGTGGCGGCGGAACCCGTCGGCGGACTCTGGCTGGGCCTGATCCAGGATTGCGGCGGCCAGCCGGGTGTCACCGTCAGCGATTGCCTCGGCCGCTATCCTCAGGATGGCGGCAGCAAGTTCGCGTGCTTGCCCGACCGGGGTGAACCGGACCATGTTCTGCCGCTCGATGGCACGGTTCATAGCCTGCTGCAGGGTATCCAGGTCGAGAACGTCGATGTTGTCGACGTCGATGCCTTCCTCGGCCAGCAACGGTGCCAGTTCGCGGAGCAACTCACTGGCCATGCCCGGCTTCATCTGGACCCCGGGTGGTCCTGGGGCTGGCTCCGGGCTCCGGCGTCGCATATCTGCCACGCCCGCCATCTTCTCAGTAGCCCGGGCCCTGGTGCACACGTCCCATGATTCAGGCGACATGCGTCGGAGAGAAGCGACGGTGATGAGGGCGGAGATCCGTGACCGCCGGCCAGCAGGTGGGCAGCCCCCGAGAGAATCAACGGATAATGGCTGGCGGCCAAGGAATGCTGGGCCCGACCGCCAGGCGGCTGATCGGCAGAACGGCCCGTCCGGCGCCGGTTTCTCGCGTCCACCGTCAGAGCAGGCGTGCCAGCCAGCTCAACCGCTCTCAGCCGGCTGCGACCCGCACGTTAAAGGCACGTGAACGAGAGGCCATCCCGGCGCCCTCCATCCGGCCTCGAACCCTTGTAGCGCGTAGGCTACAATGTATTACATGACCACGCCTCTTTCTATCCGCTTTGACGCCGCCCTGCTGACGCGGTTGCGGCGCCGCGCGGGAGCCACTGCCGGTTCGACGACCTCCGCGCTAGCGCAACGGCTCATCGATGAAGGACTGCGGATGGCTGACCACCCAGGGGTGATCTTCAAAGACGGGCCGTCCGGCCGCCGGGCTGCCCTCGCCTACGGGCCAGACATCTGGGAAATCATCAAGTTCCTGCGTGAAGTAGACGAGCGCGGCCCAGCCGCGCTCGACGCGGCAGCCGAGGTGTTCGCCGTCGACGCCAGCCGGATCGCCACAGCCGTCAGCTACTACGGGGACTACCGGGACGAGATCGATACCGAGATCAGCGACGCTGATGAGGCATCGGCCCGCGCCGAGGAAGCATGGCGGGTACAACGGCAGCTCATCGCATGAACCACCCAGCCAGCGCCCGCCTGGTGCTTGACGAGATGTTCTCCCCCGCCATCGCTGCCGCACTGCGCGACCTGGGCCAGGACGTGATCGCAGTGGCTGAGCGCGGCGAACTGCGGGCAATGAGCGATGACGACGTCTTCGCCTGGGCAACCTCTCAACGTCGCTGGCTGCTCACCGAGAACGTCAAAGACTTCCGGCCCATCCTGCTACGAGCACTACAAGCCGACACAGCCACCACGGGAATCCTCTACACCAGCAGCCGCGCTTTCCCGCGCTCAAGGAAGAACCCTGGGCCCCTGATCCAGGCAATCCATGCCTGGATGCTCAACGGGCCACCCGAAGCACCACTCACCGAGGACTGGCTCCTCAACCCGGCAAGTCGCTGATTCCCCGGAACGGTCGAAGATGCCGGAGTAACTGCCCGGAACGGCCGCCGAACGCGCGGACCAGCCGCAGATGCGTTCCGGGTTCCTGAGCAGGGTGACCGCCGCTCGTAGTTGAGGTGACAGCTTGGGCGTTGATCAGCCTTTCAGCGCCAGGCCCAGGCAGTCTCAGCGCTGCAGGCGTCGTCCCCCGGCGGTGTCCAGCAGTTCGGCGACGGTCCGCCGGGGACGGGAGTCGCGCTGCTTATCAGGATCTGTGCGGAAGCCCCGCAGCAGCTCCATCCGGGCCCTTGCCGCCTGGTCTTCTGCGACCAGCGTCAGAAGCCTGTTCTTGTCACTGACGGGCAGCTTCGCGATATGCCTGGCCAGCGCGCGTGCATCGCCGGTCACCGTGGGGAGCGCCGCGCTCGCCTTGGCCGCGACCTCCAGAAGGTCAGAGTCGAGGCGGAGAAAGTCGGCCAGGGCGCGTTGCGGAGCAGTGAGTGATCCCAGGCCGGCCGGGACCGGTGGCTCCAGCTCGTCCTCGCTTTCGCCGAAGGCGTCCTCATCGCGTTCCCACTCGCCGTAGCCCGACAGCCATGCCAGATACAGCGGACGCAGGTCCCCGGCGGCCAGTTCGGAGCGGACACCGACAATCGCGGACAGGGATTCCTCGGTATCCTCCCCCCATTCACCCGCCTCGTCCTCACTGGTCAAGTCGAGGATTACGTGCACGCGCGTGGTCGACATGCGCACCTGGCCATCGACGCAGTACTGTCCGGCGATCTTCGGGTCCAGGGCCGTGCGCGGCAGCCTGAGCATGATCCGGTGAGTGCCCCAGTTCGCAAAGTACAGATGCGCGTCGTAGTAATGCTCCATCAGCTGGTCCGGGCTGCCTTTGAAGTCACCCCAGTGGTACTCGTTAGTGAAGCTGGTGGCGGTGATCCTGGCCCGCGTTGAAAGCTGGCGGACTTCCGCTTGCTCAATAGTGGTCAGCGGACGATCCACCGCGAGGAACTCGTAGTACTGGTATTCGCTCATCGCCGGCCCGCCCAATGCCCGTAGGCCCTGATCCACTCCGAGCCCGGCGGAGAGGGCGCCGGCAGCGGGAGGTCGAGGATCGCGATCGACTGCCGGTGTACCCCGCGAACGCAGATGGCGGCGATTCCGCAATCCGTGAGGTCAATACCTTCCACGGTCACCTCGACACCCAAGACCGTTGCCTTGAATGGGAGGGCCAGATTTTCCTCAATCATCGTGTAGAAGCCGGCCAGCTGCTCGTCCTCGCCATAGGCATCCACGATGGCCGCTTCGACCAGCTCGTCCAGGTCCGCCTTGCTCAGCTCCGCCATAGCCCTAAGCGTAGTGGCCGTGCCTTTCCCGCCGGGCATTGTCAGCGAAAGTCACGAGTCAAATACCGCCCGCCCATTATGACTGTCTACTCGCTTGGAAAGATCGCCTGCAGGTAGATATGGCAGCCGGAAGGGGGTTGCTGGCCGCCGAGCACACCTGCTGGTACCTCATCGTGATCGGAGCCGCGTCTGCCGCCGGACTGGCTGCTGCCGCCGGGCTCGCGGAATGCACTGAACCAGCCGGTGAACGAGGCCACCCAACGGACCGCCCAACTGGACGGCTCACCACAATCCTGTGCCGTGCTCCGCGCCCTCGAACCCGACCACTGCTCAACCACGCGCGACAGCAACGCACCGAGTACGGCCAACCACTCCCCGGCGCTCACGGCATCCTGACCAGCCCGAACAGGAGCGCAACCGAGAAGTTCCGCACCGGGAGCGGTTATCCCAGACCGCTCCCGCAACGCACAAGACCCGGCCCAACGGACCGGGTCTGACCTGCGAGTTTGATGGTGGCAGGTGTTGTGTCCAGCCTCAAGACATTGAGGACAGGGTCTCTCAAGACATAGAGGACAGCCGGGCCGGCGCGGCTGCTGGGCTGGCTGGCGGGTCGCAAACACGCTGCGAGCATGTCCAAAGCCCGGCTTGTCATCACTGCGGTCACTGTCGAAAGGCGCCCCGTCAGCGAGGTCGCCCGCACCTACGGGGTCGCGCGGTCCTGGATCTACACGCTGCTTGCGCGCTACCGGGCTGAGGGCGAGGCCGCGTTCGAGCCGCGGTCGAGGCGGCCGGAGAGGTCGCCGCGGATGATCAGCCCGGAGCTGGCCGACCTGATCATCCGGCAGCCGCCCGCAATCGGTGGGCTCGCCGATGCGTCAGCGAGGCGCACAGAATGACGTTCCCGAAGAGCATTGGCCGCGGGCCAGCCGCGCGCATCGAGATGGGCGGCGCCAGCAGGTGCGGGCTCTCCGCTTTTCTCTATGCCGGTGGCGGTGGCCGGTGGCCGGGACGCTATTAGCGTGCGGCGGCACCGGCAGGGGAGACACGGCCAGCTGGCCGATGTTGCCGCCGGTCAGGGCCGCGACGATGGGGGAGATGAAGATCCGCATCATCCTAGACAGGGCCGAGCCGCCCGCCGGCCGCCTACGGGCCGTCCCCGATCCCGGGCATTGCCACGCCGGCCAAGACGAGGAGATCCGCTTCACCGGCTGGCTCGGGTTGCTCAGGGCGCTGTATGAGGTGACCGGGGGGCCCGGCGCGGGCTCTGTTCCGGTGCCCTAACCCGCGCGCGGCCCGCTGCCCTGGGACGCTCCTCGCGGAGTAGCATCCGGCTCATGGGAACGCTGGCGCCGGGCATCCGCGGGCGTGCGGCGGAGATCGCGGTCCTGGGGGATGTTGTGGACCGGGTCGTGTCAGGCCGGCCGGCGGTCGTGCTGATCGAGGGTGAGGCCGGGATCGGCAAGACGCGGCTACTCGCCGGCGTGCTGGAGGACGCGCGCGGCCGCGGCATGCAGGTGGCGG
>CAVPUY010000008.1:0-304787 GCA_963709075.1 uncultured Actinomycetes bacterium | reverse complement strand
GGGCCACCCCGGCCGATCGTCATGCCCGCTGGCGAGGCCGCTCTTATCCTGCTGTCGCGTGGCCCTGGTCTGCAGCGGGGGAAATGCGGTGATCTGGTTGCCAGATCTGGGGCGCTGTGGCCTGCGGCTGGTGGGGGGCAGGCCGGTGCCCGTTCGCCGTGGCCGGCAGCGTGATCTGCACGTCCAGTCCGCCGTCTGGCCTGGCGTGGGCCTGGGCGTGGCCGCCGTGCGCGTTGGCTACCGAGGACACGATGGACAGGCCGAGCCCGGTGCCTGGCCGGTTGCCGGTCCGGCCGGAGAGGCGGCGGAACGGCTCGAACAGCCCGGTTACCTGGTCGGCTGGGATGTGCTCGCCGCCGTTGGCGACGGTCAGTTCGGCGCTGCCTGCGTCGGTCCTGGTCCTGGCCAGCACCCAGCCGCCGGTCACGTTGTGCTTGACGGCGTTGTCGATGAGGTTAGAGACCAGCCGTTCCAGCAGGACCCGGTCTCCGGTGACCTGGGCGTCGTGCAGCGCGGTGCTGATCTGGATCTGCTTGGCCGCGGCGGCCGGGCCGATCAGGTCGATGGCGTCTTCGACCGCGGTGGGCAGGTTGACCAGTCTCGGCGGGGCCGGGTCCGCGGTCGGAGCGGGCCAGGGTCAGCAGTGCCTCGATCAGTTCCTCGGACTTGTCCACGGCGGCGCCGATCGCGGCCAGCACCGGTTCCAGCTGCTCGGGGGAGGCGGCTGGCCTGGCCGTGGTGACGTCGATCAGGGTGCGCATCTCGGTCAGCGGCGTGCGCAGCTCGTGGGAGGCGTTGGCCACGAACCGGCGCTGGCTGGCGAACGCGGCTTCCAGCCGGGCGAGCATCGCGTCGAAGGTGTCGGCCAGTTCCTTCAGCTCATCGGGCGGCCCGGCCAGGGCCAGCCGGCGGTCCAGGTTGTCCTGGGAGGCGGCCTGCGCCGCCGTGGTGACGGCGGTCAGCGGCCGCAGCACGCGGCGGCTGACCGCCCAGCCGAGCCCGGCTGCCAGCAAGGTGCCCAGGCCCAGCCCGGCCAGTGTGAACTCCAGGAAGGCGCGGCGGCGGTTGGCGGCGATCATGTTGATGATCTGCGGGTTGTTCGCGTCGTAGAAGTACGTCACGTTGCCTTGGCGCGAGGCGACCTCGGCCCGCGGGCCGGGCGGAATCACCCTGACGTAGCCGACCTGGGTGTAGGCGGCGCCGATCAAGATGGCGCCGGGCACCAGGAACAGCCCTGCGCAGGCGATCACTATCCGTGCCCGGATGCTGCTGCGCCACGGCCTGAACGCGGCTGGCGTGACCCTCATGGCAGCCGGTATCCGCCGCCGATGACCGTCTCGATCAGGGGCGGCTCGCCGAGCTTGCGCCGCAGCCGCATCACGGTCACCGCGACGGCGTTGGTGAACGGGTCGGCGTATTCGTCCCAGACCCGTTCCAGCAGCTGCTCGGCGCTGATCACTGCGCCGTCGGCGGACATCAGCACCTCCAGCACGCCGAGTTCCTTGCGGGTCAGCGGCACCAGCTGCCCGTTTCTGCTGGCCCGCCGTCGCGGCCGGTCCAGCGTCAGCTCGCCGCGGCGCAGCAGCGGCGGCGCGGACGGCGCCCGGCGGCTGAGCGCGTTGACCCGCGCGACCAGCTCCGGAAAGTGGAACGGCTTGGCCAGGTAGTCATCCGCGCCCAGATTCAGCCCGTCGACCCGATCATCGGGCGCGCCCGCCGCGGTCAGCATCAGGATCCGGGCACCCCCAGAGCGGCCGGCCAGCCGCGCGCACACATCGTCGCCGTGCACCACCGGCAGATCACGGTCGAGCACGATGACGTCATAAGGCGAGAGCCCGACCTTGTCCAGCCCGGCCCCGCCGTCGCCGGCCACGTCCACGGCGATTCCCTGATCACGCAGGCCCGCAGCGACGGCCCGGGCCACCACCTCGTTGTCCTCCACGACCAGCACGCGCATGCCTCCATCATGCCTGGTCACGCTTAACACCGCGATAACACGGCCTGCTGCCGGGCGCGGGACGGACCCGGCCCATCGGGTGTTAAGGCCGTGTTATCGGCCGGCCGTTACCGTCCAGCCCCATGACTAAGAGTTTGCTGGAACCGCGGCGTGTGCCGGAACCCGCGGCCAGGGCACCGCGAAGGTCCGTGCGCGCGGCAGCCCCGGTTCCGCCGACTCGCTGGTCCCGATCCGCGGTCTGCGCGCTCCGCGCTGGCCGCTGCGACCCTCGCGCGGTCGGCGAGTGCCGGCGTGACCGTCGGCCCGGCTGGCGATTGTCGTGCTGGCTGGGCAGTCCGCCAGCGGGCGGCTCACCGCCGTCATCACCGGCACCGCGCTTGTCCTCCCCTGCCTGGCGTTCGCGGCCGTCTGCGCCGCGAACGCCTGGGCTGCTACCCGTATCCGAGAGGAAACGTCATGAATGTTGAGATCAGCGATCTGACCCGGCGGTTCGGCCGGACCCGGGCGGTGGACGGGGTGAGCCTGCAGGCCGGGGCCGGGGTGTTCGGGCTGCTCGGCCCGAACGGGGCGGGCAAGACCACGCTGCTGCGGATGATGGCCACCGTAATCCCGCCAAGCTCCGGCAGGCTGCGGCTGCTCGGCCGCGACCCCGGCTCCTACGGCCCGCGGCGGGAGATCCGGCGCCGGGTCGGGTACCTGCCGCAGAATCTCGGCTACTACCCGGGATTCACCGTTGCGGAGTTCGTCGAGTACTTTGCGCTGCTGAAGGACCTGCCGCCACGGCAGGTGCCGCGGGCGGTGGCGGCCGCCGTCGAGCAGGTGGGCCTGGACGGCAAGGCCCGGTCGCGGCTGCGCACCCTGTCTGGCGGGATGCTGCGCCGGGCCGGGATCGCGCAGGCGATCGTGAACCAGCCGGAGCTGCTGCTGCTGGACGAGCCGACCGCCGGGCTGGATCCCGAGCAGCGGGTGCAGTTCCGTGCCCTGCTGCGGTCGCTGGGGGAGACCGCGACGGTGATCGTGTCGACGCACCTGGTGGAGGACGTGGGTGCGGCGTGCTCGGAGGTGGCGCTGATGGACGCGGGCGAGATCGTCTTCCGCGGCACCCCGGATGAGCTGACAGCCCGGGGTGAGGGGAGCGGCGCGGCGGGCGATGCCCCGCTGGAGCGCGGGTACAGCGCGGTGCTGTCGGCGGCCCGGTCATGAGCGTCATGAGCATGCCGTTGCCGCGGTCGGCGCGGGCGCTGCGGCTGGAGTTCAAGCGGAACGCGGTGCCGTACGTGCTGCCGCTGCTCGCGGCGGTGTTCTATTTCGACACGCTCCGCACGGCGGACGGGTTCGCGCCCATTTGGACCCTGCGTGCGTCCGCGATCCCCGATCATATGCTGTTCGAGTTCAGCGCGTTCGCCGGCGGCCTGGCCGCCTGGGCGGGGTCGCGCGAGGGGCGCAGGAAGACCGTCGACCTGGTGGCGCCCACGCCCCGCGCGGCGTGGGCGCGGCGAGCATCGCCCTGGCGGGGACGCTGTGCTGGATGCTGCTCGCGTTCCTGGCGGGGGTCGCCGCCCTGTATATCCAGACCGCCGTGCAGGCGACCTGGGGCGGGCCGCCGCTGTGGCCGGTGTTCGTCGGCGCGGCCGGCGTGATCGTCGTGACCGTGATCGGGTTCACCTGCGGAGTGCTCTTCCCGGGGCGGTTCACCGCGCCGCTGGTCGCGATCGGCGTGCTCGTCGTCTACCAGACCGGGCTCCGCCAGGCGCTGGGCGTCACGGCCTCCTCGGGTACCTATGCGCTGCTGTCGCCGGCCAACGCCCCGCCGGTCGTCGATACGGGCGTCTACTATCACGTCGCGCCGGACCTGTCGATCGTGCAGGTCATGTTCATGGGCGGGATCGCGGTCGCGCTGTTCGGCGTACTCGGCCTGGCGACGGCACTTCGCGGGCTGGCGCCGGCACGTGCCGCCCTCGCCCGGAGCGGCGGCTGGCTGCTTCGCACGGTCGCTGTCGTCCTGGTCGCATGCGGAGTGGCGGCATCCTGGACCGCGTTCGCGCTGGCCGGGACCGCGAAGCCGGACGCGGTTGGCGGGTGGGAGATCCCGGCGCTGCACTCCGCGGCCAGCGATCAAACGGTACCTGTCACCCAGGACTGCACGTCCTCGTCCGGGTTCCAGGTGTGCGTCCACCCAGCGTTCAGCTTCTATCTGCACGACCTGGCCGCGGCGTTCGAGCCGGTGGCCGCCGAGATCGCGGGCCTGCCCGGCGCGCCGGCCGGCGCCAGGGAGGTGGCCAGCGTGAGCGGCGGCCAGGATGTCCAGAGTGGCACCTCAGTGAGCCCCCCGGTGTTCGAGTTCACCGCAGAGCACGTGGGAGCCATGTTCGGCCAGTTCAACGGCATCCCCGACCCGGCAGGGTGGGCCTCGGGGTTCCAGCAGGGGCTGCTTGACGCGTTCCTCACCGGGCGGCCGCCTCATGCGGGTCCTGTCCCGATTCTGCTGGGACCGGCGCAGCAGGCGGTGGAGGACGCCCTGCTGACCGCAGTCCGCTCGCAACCGCTCGGTCCCAGCGTGACGTCGGCCGGCGTCTCCGCCGCCGCGCACCGGTTCGCCGCGCTGTCCGCCAGCGCTCGGCACGCCTGGCTGGTGGCGCACCTGACTGCCCTGCGGGCCGGCGCGATCACCCTGGCGCAGATCCCGTGACCGCCGCCGAGATACTCAAGCCGCCGACCGCCCGGGCCGGGACGGTGCGCCCGATCCCGGCGGGCATCCGGCTAACCTGGCTCCACCTGCGCACCCGCCGGGTCCCCGCCGCGGTCCTCGCGCTCGCCGTCTGCGGCGCCCTGCTGCACGCGGCGCTGCACTGGCACTGGGCGTTCAACACCGGCCCGTACGCGCAGCAAGTCCCGATGATCATCGAGGCGGGCGCGGCGGCGATGATCGCAGTGACGGCGCACAGCCCATTCGGGGAGACCGAACGGGCCACCGGGCGGTGGCTGCCCTACCTGCGCCTGCTCGCCGCCATCGGACTGACCGGGCTTGCGATCCTCGCCTTGCAGCTAGGCGCGGCCGGCGAGAACCTGAACGACGGCATCGCAGTGCTGGCACGGAATGTCATCGGTTTCACCGGCCTCGGACTACTGTGCTCGCTGGTCACCGGCGGCCTGCTCGCCTGGACGCTCCCCATGGGATACATGACGTTCTGCCAGTACGCCCTGCTCGAAGACTGGACTGCCCCGTGGACCTGGCCGGTCCGTCCGCCCGCCGATCGCGGCGCCTGGATCTGCGCCTGCGCGGTCTTCACGGCCGGCCTGCTGCTGTTCACCATCCGGGGTCCCCGCGCCCGCCTCAGCGACGACAGTTAGGGAGGAATCCGCTGCCGTGCACAGCGGGGCTGGCTCTCGGTGTGGGTCGATCCTGGCCTGCCGGTCGCGCTCATCGTTCACCTCTAACACCAGCAACCCCAAGGAAGGGGTAGGTCATGCCTGTAAAAACGATCGTCCGTCTGATGCCGCACTCGTTCAAGATGGTTTATGCGTATGCGGGTAGCGTCTGGGAGTGTGACCGGAAGCGAGCTAGGACGGGCAGGGATGCTGACGGAGTTCGGCGGCCTTTCGACGCCGCTGGTGGCCGACGCCTGTATCCGCGCGGGAGTGCCGCTGCGGGTCGCGCCGCCGGGAATCGGCGCGGTCGTCCCTGGACAGCGGATCGCCGGACGGGCGCTCCCGACCCGCCACTACGGCAGCGTTGATGTGTTCTTGGAAGCGTTCAGCGGCGCCGCCCATGGTGACGTCCTGGTCGTCGACAACGGCGGGCGGGAAGATGAGGCGTGCGTCGGCGATCTGGTCGTGCTGGAGGCACAAGCGGCAGGGGTCGGCGGGGTGATGGTGTGGGGGCTGCACCGCGATACGGCGGAACTGACCCAGATCGCCCTGCCGGTATTCAGCTACGGCCGCTGCCCGGCCGGCCCTGTTCGCCTTGATGAGCAAGAACCATCCGCGCTGGCCAGCGCACGGTTCGGGGCATGCCTGGTCACCCGCGACGACATCGTATTCGGCGACGACGACGGCGTGGTGTTCGTCGCGGCCAGCCAGGCTGGGGAGGTCCTGGCCGCAGCCCGGCAGATCGGCGAGGTCGAGCGGGATCAGGCCGGTAAGATCCAGGCGGGTCAGACCCTGCGCCAGCAGACAGCCTTCAGCGAATACCTGGCGCAGCGGGCAGCCGAACCGTCCTACACCTTCCGGCGGCACCTGCGGCGGATCGGCGGTGCCATCGAAGAGTAGGCAGCCATGACGGCCAGCCGCCACCGGCGACTCGCCCGGACTGGTGGTCACCCACCACGTCGCGCGCCGGTCAGCGAATGCGCACCGTGCTATCGGTCCCCAGCGCCGCGTGAACGCGCGCTTTGCCGCAGTGAGGCTACACACCGAGCGCCCGAACTGGCTGTTCTGCGAGTCCAGGCACTATCGGCCGAGCGCGATCCTTATGCTTGTCGGTCAGGAGTGGGGCTGGCGCGCCGCGATGTGGGTACTGGTCGCGCTCGCCGCCCCGCCCACCCTGGCCCATCCGCCTGCTGCCCCGGCACACGCACCACGCGGCCCGGCGACATGACCCGGCGCCGCACCATTAAGACTGCAGATCAAGCCTCACCGATCAATGATCGCGCCTGTGCCGGGCCGACTACTAGATCGTGAAGGTCGCCGCCCACCTCCAGCCGACCCGACTGTTCGATACCGCCGACCTTCACCGGCTCGAAACCTGCCGTTCTGATCAACCGCTCGACTTCCTCGCCGGCCCAATCATCGTCGGTCGCATAGAAGAGGGCCGCCGGCTCTGGTGACCGGTTGCTAGTGGACTCGAAGAGATCGGCCGACATGCTTCCAAACGCCATGGCCAGGCGCGCCGCCGACGGCAACCATCCGGCTACAACCTCGCCAGCGGACTGCCCTTCCGGCAGGAGACGTGATACTTTACCTTGCGCGTCCGTGCTGAGCGGGTTGCTCGGAACGACCACGACCTTGTCGGTCAGCGATTCGGCGATCTCGTCTATAACGCTCTTCAGCACGGTAAAACGGAGCGCGAGGATGACGGCATCGGCGTCCTGCAACGCGTCGCGGTTGTCGACGGCGACGACCGCAGCAGCGCGACCGATCTCTGCCGCCAGCGTTCGTGCCGACTTAATGTCGGCGCTCGAGAGCCGCAGGGGCTCACCGCCCGAGGCGAGCTGGCGGGCGATGACGGATCCGATCCCTCCAGTGCCGATGATCGCCGTGGTCATGACCGAACCTCCTCAGCGTCACGCGGTGGATCGAGGCTCAGTGCCCGGAGGACTGGCCACCGTCGCCTCGCGGGCGTTGCTGGTGACCTCGGCATTCACTCGGAATCGCCGGCGCGCGTACTCGGCGGCCAGTGAGCGGGTGACCAGTCCCCCTCCGGGTCCGTGGTTTGACCCACCTCGATCAGATGACCGTCGGGATCGCGGATATAGCAACGGATCTCGTACTGGTGCTGTTTCGGCGGCGTCAGGAACTGAGCACCCCGGGCGCTCCACTCGGCATACACGGCGTGGATGTCTTTGACCCGGATATTGAGGAAGCTGCTGACCCGGTCGGGATCGCTGGGCGTCTGAAGGGTGACCGACGGCTTGTCGTCGGTCGGGCCTCCGCCGACATTAATGATGATCCAGCTGTTGGCCAGCGCGACATAGGTCACGTCCCCCGAGAAGACCACCCTGCCGCCGAGTACCTCGGTGTAAAAGCGCCGGGAGCGCTCGACATCGTCGGAGACGATGAAGTGGGCCAGCACAATTCCCTCTGGCGGCGGTGGGAACTCGGCCATCCGGCACCTCCACTGGTGGAGCCTTTCACCCCGCTGACGACAGGGCCTGCAGCCGATGATAAGCCGACATCCCCGCACCCGATCGTGATCGGCCGGATCCACCCATCCGCCTGACCCGCCAGCGCAAGCTCCCTATCGCGAACTCACCAGTGGGCACGCAGCCAGCGCGGGGTGACTCATTCCGAGGCCAGCCCTGAACTGCTGGCCGTGCTGGAGTCAGCGTGGCCTGCGAGCACATCCGCAACCCGCATCCAGCGGGCTCCCCGGTGGCGTGGGTGGCGCGCGGCACTAAGGCTTCTCCTCGCGCCGCTCAAATCCTCCGCACTGCGTGACCGGGAGACGCGGGTAACGGGAAAGGGCGATGTCCCATGCAGCGCGCGTGCAGCGGAGGTAGGCGGTGCCTCGCTCTGTCTCGTTGAGCTTCGCATGGCTGCAGGCTCCGCAGAGCCCTGGCTCCGCACCCAGCTTCAGCCACGCAACATTAGGCGCCCGTTCAGGCATAAGAAGCAGAATATGTCTTTGTGCTGGCCTTGGCCCGGGCTGGCTACGGGATTCCCGGACCCGGGCACGGCACCTGGTCATAAGCTGCTGGCCTGGGCGCGCAGGACTTCGGCTATGTACTGCTCCCGAGCCTGGCTGATCGTCAGGTCCAGGTAATCAGCCAGTTCAGCCACGCAGTGAGAGTACTCACATAAGCTGCCTCGCGGCGGCGGCCAATCGTCAGGCGACGTGAACTGAGATTGTCCTGGTGACGCGAACTTCCGGCCGCACAGCCGGCGTGCGGACTGAATCGCCGTAGAACGGTATGGGAGCCGAGATGCCCGACGGTAACTCACCGTTCCTGGTGGTCCCCCCGTCGGAGTGGCTCGCCGCGAACGATTCCGCGTTCGCGATTGCTGACCGGTTCCCGGTCAGCCCCGGCCATGCCCTGGTGATCCCTCGGCGGGTGGTCGCTACCTGGTGGGAGGCCACCGCCGCCGAGCGGGCCGACATCCTGGCCCTCGTCGATGAGGTCAAGGACCGGCTCGATGCCGAACTGCGGCCCGATGGCTACAACGTTGGCTTCAACTCGGGTGCCGCCGCCGGTCAGACCGTCGGGCACCTGCACATCCACGTCATTCCGCGTTACCGCGGCGACGTGCCCGACCCTCGCGGTGGCGTGCGGCATGTCATCCCCGGCAGCGGCAACTACCTGCTCCCCGCGGCGGAACCGTATGCGCTGATCGACGGGCAGCACCGGCTGCTCCGCGATGACCTGCTCCGGTGCTTGCGTGACCGGCGGTTCGACCAGGTAGACCTGCTGGTCAGCTTCGTGATGAAGTCCGGGCTCGAACAGGTCCACGGCGGCTTGGTGGACGCCCTGGACCGGGGAGCCACGGTCAGGGTGCTGACCACCGACTACCTCACGGTCACCGACCCGGACGCCCTGGCCCGCCTGCTCGACCTGGCCCAGATGCGGCCGGAGGCGGTCGCGACACGGGTGTTCCACGACCCAGCGACGAGCTTCCACCCCAAGGCCTACCTGTTCTCATCCACGGACGGCGCGGCTGCGACGGCGTTCGTGGGCAGCAACAACCTCAGCGCCTCGGGCATCGCGGGCGGCATCGAGTGGGCCGTCGGCGCCGGCCGGGCCGCGCACCTGCTGGCCGCTTTCGAGCGGCTCTGGTCCGATCCGCGCAGCCGACCGCTCACCCACGACCTGCTGGCGGACTACCGCCGGAGCTGGCGGCCGACCACGCACGCGACGGGCGTAGTCCCGGAGCCGCTGGCCACTCCCCCGGCCGCGCGGCCGGTGCAGCGGGAGGCGCTGACGGCCCTGGAGCAAACCCGGCTGGAGAGATTCCGCCGCGGCCTGGTGGTGATGGCGACCGGGCTGGGCAAGACGTGGCTCGCCGCGTTCGACACCGCCCGGCCGCAGTTCCGCCGCGTGCTCTTCGTCGCCCACCGCGAGGAGATACTGCGCCAGTCCCTGGAAGTGTTCCGCCGGGTCCGGCCGGACGCTGACCTCGGCCTGTACTACGGCGGGCAGAAGCACCCGGACGCGACTGTGCTGTTCGCCAGCGTCCAGACGCTGGCAGGCAACCTGCACAAGTTCCCGCCCGACCGGTTCGACTACGTGGTGGTCGATGAGTTCCACCACGCCGCCGCCCGCAGCTACCGGCGGGTGATCGACCATTTCCAGCCGGCATTCCTGCTCGGGCTCACCGCGACCCCGAACCGGATGGACGGCGCGGACCTGCTGGCGCTGTGCTCGGACAACTTGGTGTACGAGTGCCCGCTCACCGAGGGCATCGAGCGCGGCGACCTGAGTCCGTTCCGCTACTTCGGCATCGCTGACGACGTCGACTACGCGCCGATCCCATGGCGCGGCGGCCGGTTCGACCCGGCGGCGCTGACCGAGGCCGTCGAGACGCAGGAACGCGCCCAGCATGCCCTCGACACCTGGCGCGACAAGGTCGGTGGACGCACCCTCGCGTTCTGTGTCACCGTCAGCCACGCGGACTTCACCGCCGAGTTCTTCCGCCGCCACGGGATCGCCGCGGCTGCCGTGCACAGCGGCCCCACCAGCGCGCCCCGCGCCCGGTCGGTGGAACAACTACGCGCCGGTGAACTGCAGGTCATCTGCACGGTCGACGTGTTCAACGAGGGCCTCGACATACCCGAGGTCGACACGGTACTCATGCTCCGTCCGACCGAGTCTCCAGTGGTGTTCCTTCAGCAGATCGGCCGCGGTCTGCGCCGCAGCGACGGCAAGGACGCCCTGACGGTGATCGACTTCATCGGCAACCACCGCAGCTTCCTCATCAAGCCACGGACCCTGCTCGCGCTCGGCACCGGGCGCGAGGCGAGCACCACCAAGGTGCTCCGCGCCATGCGGACCGGCGATTTCGGCCTGCCCTCCGGCTGCTCGGCCAGCTACGACGTCGAGCTCGTTGACATTCTGCGTACCGTCACGCGGGCGGGCGCGCGGTCGGCGCTAGAGGACTACTGCCGGTCTTACGCCGACGAGCGCGGCTACAGGCCCAGCGCCGTCCAGGCCTACGAAGCCGGGTACAACCCCACCGCCGCAGCCCGTGCCGGGCACGGCCACTGGTTCGGTTTCCTCGACGACCTGGACCTCCTGGCCGGGCAGGAGCGGGAGGTCGTCCGGCGGCACGCGGACGTGCTCATCGGCTTCGAAAAGGAGCCGATCACCAAGTCCTACAAACTCATCACGCTTCAGGCGCTGCTGCGGCTTGGCGGCCTGCGCACCGGCGCGGACATAGCCGAGATCGCCTGGACCGCGCACCGGATCGTCACCGACGACCCTCGGCTGCTGGCCGACACCACCTCGGTGGACATGCCCGACCCGGCATCGGCAGAGGCCGGCGCCTGGCGCGGCTACTGGCTGAACTGGCCGCTGTCCGCCTGGGCGGGCAAGCTGCGCGGCTCATCGACCGGCTGGTTCCGCATCGAGGGCCGCCGGTTCGTCCCCACGTTCCAGATAGCCGCCGACATCGGCGAAACCTTCGACGCCATGGTGGAGGAGATCGTCGACTTCAGGCTCGCCCGGTACCTCTTCACCAAGGGCAGTGCGCTGGAGGCGGCCTTCCGGCTCAAGGTCATGCAGGCTGGCGGCCGGCCAATCCTCATGCTCGACCGTGATAGCAACCCTGGGCTGCCCGAAGGCGAAACGCAGTTCATCGCCGATGACGTCATCTACACCGGCAACTTCGTCAAGATTGCCTTGAATGTCGTCCACCGTGCGGGAGACCCCGGCAACGTCCTCGGCGACCTGCTGCGGTCCTGGTTCGGACCGGACGCCGGCCAGCCGGGCACCGTCCAGTTCGTCGAGCTGGTGCCGGGCAAGCCGCACTGGCAGATGCAGCCTGTATCCCCGCATCCCAGCCGCGATGAATCCGTCGGCTGACCCCAGCCGGAGGGCTCGTGGCAGGCGGGAGCCGCTCTGCCAGCGGCGGAGCTGGGTGAGGATCTTCCCGGTCTTGAGCTGGGGTGAGAAAGGCTTGCTGGTCACTGCCTGCAGCGGTGGCCGGGGGTCCTGGGTATGCCGCCATCATGCGCCCTGGCCGCCATCATGCGCCCTGGCCGCCATCATGCGTCCCGGCGGTCCAGCAGCATCCAGGCGATGGCGTACACGATGGCGACGAACAGGCACATCACGCCGAAGCCGGGCCAGGGCTGGAGGGTGTGGGCGGAGTGGTAGACGCTAGTGAGCTGGCTCCCAGCCTGGGTCGGCCAGAACTCGGTGACCGGGTTCCGCCACGAGTCCGGCAGCGCCTGGGCGATCCCGGGGAGGACGAGCAGGACGGCCATCATGGCGGCGATGGCGGCGGCCGGGTGCCGGAGCAAGGCCCCCGCGGCGACGCTGAGCACCGCCAGGGCGGTCAGGTACAGCCCTGCTCCCGCCACCGCCCGGGCTACCCCGGGATCGCCGAGCGCCGCGCGGGGGGCATGGCCGCTGATGAGGGCCTGGCCCGCGAAGAACGCCGCGAAGCTGACGACCTCGCCCACGACGAAGGTCACCACGGCGAAGACCAGCGACTTGGCTGCCAGTACCCGGCCTCGCTTCGGGACGGCGATCAGGCTGGTGCGGATCATCCCGGACGAGTACTCGGAGCTGATGCAGAGCACCCCGAGCACGGCGATGGCCAGCTGGGCGATGGCCACCCCCGCCAGGCTGACCCCGGTCGGGTCCCAGCTCAGCTTGCCGGAGGCGCTGCTCTTGGCGTAGCCGTGGGCGACGGCCGCGCTGATGACGGCCCCCAGGGCGACGCCGAGCACGACGGTCACGGTCAGCGCCCAGAAAGTCGATCGGACCGAACGGAGCTTGACCCACTCCGAGCGCAGCACGTCGCCGAAGGTAGATGCACGGAAGGCCGCCCGGTGGTCCGGGCCGGTGCGGGCGATCGCGGCGTCGGTCATCGGGTCGCCCCGGCCGCCTGGTACTCCACGCTCTCTCGGGTCAGTTCCATGAACGCCTCCTCCAGCGAGGCCCGGGCGGGGATGAGCTCGGACAGAGCAATGCCATGGGCGGCGGCCAGCCTTCCCACCCCGGCGCTGTCCATCCCGGTGATCTCGATGACGTCAGGGCCGGTCCCGGCGTCCGGGCCGGCCACGGGAGCGGCCGCCACCCGGGAGGTGCTCCCGGCCCGGACGGTGGCACCGGCCTCCCGGCAGCGGGCGGCCAGCTCGGCCGCCCGGGGGCTGCGGACGTGTACCGACTGCCGGGAACTGGACCGCACGAACTCGTCCACGCTGGTATCGGCGATCAGCCGGCCCTTGCCGATCACCAGCAGGTGACCGGCGGTCAGGGCCATCTCGCTCATCAGGTGGCTGGAGACCAGCACGGTGCGGCCCTCGGCCGCGAGCGCCCGCATGAGGGTCCGGACCCAGCGGATGCCGTCGGGGTCGAGGCCGTTCACCGGTTCGTCGAAGATGAGCACGGCCGGGTCCCCGAGGAGCGCCGAGGCGATGCCGAGCCGCTGACCCATGCCCAGCGAGAAGCCCTTCGCCCGGCGCCTGGCCACGCTCTCCAGACCGACGATGCGGAGCACCTCGTCCACCCGGCTGCGGGGGATGCCGTTACTCCGGGCCAGGCATAGCAGGTGGTCGCGGGCCCGGCGGCCACCATGCAGCGCCTTGGCGTCGAGGAGGGCGCCCACCTCGCGCATGGGCGCAGGCAGGTCACGGTAGCTACGGCCGCCTACGGTTACCGAGCCCTGCGTCGGCGCGTCGAGGCCCAGGATCATCCGCATGGTGGTGGTCTTCCCGGCGCCGTTCGGGCCGAGGAAACCAGTGACCACGCCGGGCCGGATGGAGAAAGACAGGTCGTTGACGGCCATGGTGGAGCCGTAGCGCTTGACCAGGCCGTGAGCTTCGATCATCGCTCTACACGGCGAACGGGACGGCGAGGTCGCAGTCGGGGACACTCGTCTCGGTGACGGACCCGGTCGCGAGATAGGTGATGCGCAGGCCGAGGTCTTCGGGCGTGAGAGCAAGACGCTCACCCTCGTGCTCCTGCTCCTGCTCCTGCCCCCAAGCCTGCAGTGACTCGGTAGCGAGCTCGAGGTGCACCGCTGAAGTCCCACCCGGACCAACTGGTAGCGCGACGAACGCCTCCTGGTGCGCCGGCTCGGTTCGCAACGTCAGCTCGGGATAGTGCTCTGCGAGGGCATGTGCCTCCGCAGGCGGAACCGGCCTGCACCATTCGACCGGGCCATCGCTGTCAGCGCTCACCCACCCCCAGTAGATGCAGAAGGCCGCGCCTGCTCGTCCTTCGATCTTCGGGAGCGGGCGCTCGCGCAAGATCGCGATGAACTCCTTGCCGAACGCCCACATCCCCTGCTCGTCGACGTTGCGCTTGAGACAGAGCAGGCTCCGCTCGGGCATCTCCCGCGTGGCGACTTCGTACATCACGGGCCTCTTTCCGCTCAACCGGCTGACGAGGTAGTCGGCTAGTTCCCGCCGCGCGTCGTGTGCCGCTTCGGCGTCGCGCCAATGCTCAGCGATGCGTGTCGCTGCATCGGCCGGATCGCACGCGAGCAGCTCCCTGACCGCTGCGAGCGGCAACTGCAACTGGCGCAGCATCACGACAAGGCGTGCCTGGTCGAGCTGGGCTGTGTCGTAGTAGCGGTAGCCAGACGCTTGATCGACGCGCGAAGGCACCAGCACCCCGCGCTCGCCGTAGAGGCGCAGTGCCTTCAGGGAAAGGCGGGACCGTCGTGCGAACTCGCCGATGCTGATTTCTTCCACGCTGACTCCCTCGTCGCCGGGCCGATCCGGCCCGGCAAGATGAGTGTGCGGTCTCCCCCAAGGGGAGAGTCAAAACTGCCGGCCGCCAGCCATCTCCCGGCAGTTCGTCAAGCACCATGAACGCGGAAGGTCGTCGCCTTCGCCCATCAGCGCAACAGCCTTAACGGCCCGCATCGGAGGCATCGGCTCGATGCCCCCTTGCCGGACAAGGCCGTGACCGGTAACGTCCCGGTGCACAGGGTGGGTAATGAAGCCAAGGGGGGCTTGCTGTGCCTGAGATAATCGTGCTTGAATTCACCGCTCCGGAGCCGCCGAGATGTACCGCTCGGTTAATCGCGTTCTCGGGCTGGAGGGCTCATCCGGTCTGGATTCGTGGCCTGCGCCCCTGCTCAGCCACGTCGCGGGAGCCTCGGGTGACAAGCTGATCGTCGTGGAGGTCTGGGAGTCGAAGGCGGCCCATGAAGAATTCATGGTCCAGCTGGGCGCGGCATTCGAGAAGGCCAGCGTTCCCCCGCCGACGCGGGTCGAATGGTTCACGCCGGTCGGCGAGATGCACCGTCACGGGCCGATGGCATCGCACTCCTGACCGGCGTCAGCCGCGCGTACACGAAGCCAGGTGCGCGCAGCGCTCGCGTTGCCACCAGGCGGGCGGACGCCGCAGGCATGACCCAGTAGGACGCTTTGCCGAGGCCGTCCGCCAGGTTCAGCCGGCGCTGGCTGACCTGGCCGGGCAGCCTGCTGCCCGGCCAGATCAGCCTTCGGGCCGATGCCGGCGCTGGCCCGGCGCACCTAGCATGCAGATATGGCCACATCTTTCTTAGCGGACGAGGAAGTCCGCGCCGCGCCAGCGACGGCCAGGCCCTACCTCACTGGTGGCCTGGCCGCGCTGTCGGCAGGCGCCGCGGCGATCCATTTCGCGGTCATCTTCGAGCACTTCGATGAATATGTGCTGTACGGCGTTTTCTTCCTGATCATTTCCTGGGCCCAGCTGATCTGGGCCGCCGTCGTAATGTGGCGGCCATCGCGGCTCTGGCTGTGGCTGGGCATCGCGGGAAATGCCCTGGTCCTCGCGGTCTACCTGGCGTCGCGCAGCGTAGGCCTGCCGTTCGGCCCTGACCTGCACAACCCGGAACCAGTCGGCGGCCTGGACGTGGTGAGCGGGATCCTGGAACTCGCCCTGATCGCCAGCTGCGCGGCGCTCTTGTGGCGGCCGTCGCTCGCCGGCCGGCCAGTGCGCCGCCGCGGCGCCATCGCGGCCACGGCTACGCTGCTGGCCGTCCCCGCCCTGGTGATCGCCGCGACGACGGCAGTCATGACACCTGGCTGGGCCTGCCCGGAAGGGCCGGCCGGGATGGCATCGGGGCCGGCGGCGACGACGGGGTCATCGGCTTCCCTGGGGTCACCGGGCATGGGCGATATGGGGTCCACCTCAGGTCACCCGGACATGAAGATGTACGGCTCGACCGCGCCCCCCACCGCGGCGCAGGTCATCGCCGCCGGCCGGCTGATCAAGGCGACCGACGCGAGCCTTGCCCGCTACCGCAGCGTGCAGGCCGCGTTCGCCGCCGGGTACACCTACGTCTTGCGCACCAACGGCGAGGAGCACCTCCTCTACAACGGCGGCAATCCGGCCTATGCGGGCCTCGATCCCCGGCATCCGTCCTCACTGGTGTACGCGATCGACGTGCCGCGTCATGCGCCGATCCTGCTCGGCGCCATGTACATCGAGAGCGGGAACAACAGCGGGCCGCAGGTCGGCGGAGGCCTGACCCGCTGGCACTCGCACCTCGTGGTGTGTGACAGCGGCAAGCCGACCATCGCCGGATTCGGCGTGCAACTGCGGGGCTTCTGCAACCCGGCGACCTGGACGGACAGATACACGGCCCAGATGCTGCACGTCTGGGTAGTCCCCTACCCGGGCGGTGTCTTCTCCGACGATCTCAGCCGGGCGGCTACCAATGCCGCGGTCCGGGCCGTCCTTAGCCGGAAGTGAGCAGCGCAGCAACGGCAGCTGACCAGCCAGCAGGCCGGAGCAGCCGCGGCCGCGATACCGGCCAGAAACCGCCGGTGCACTAGAAACAGGACGCACCAGCCATCCGGCGGACCGTAAGAACTTCGGTTATTAACGGGAACACCGGCGCCCGTCCTGGCCGGAACCGGCCGGGCCCGCGGCGGGCATTCCGGCCTATGCCGCGGTCCGGCGTTACTCACACTGAACTCACACCAAATCCCCGCGGCGTCCTGATTTCCGTGGCCAATGATGGTGGCCAGCGCAATCAGCAACCGAGCCATAAGGACCGCGAAAATGACCGATGACAACAGCGGCAACAGCGGCCGGTGCCGGCGAAGCGGGTTGCGGCGGGCGGCCTGGCCGGCCGCCGCCATGGCCGGGCTTGCCCTGCTGACTGCGGCATGCGGTGGCGGCAGCTCACCCGCGGTCGCAGGGTCGACCGCCTACCAGAAGGCGGTGGCCTTCGCGCAGTGCATGCGCGTCCACGGCGAGCCGGGCTGGCCCGACCCCGACAGTAAGGGGAATTTCCTCATCAACGGCAGGAAGGACCACCTCAATGGCGCCCAGATGCAGTCGGCGAACAAGGCCTGTCAGCACCTGGACCCGGTCACTCCGATGACTGCGGCGCAGCAGCGGCAGATGACGAGTCGGGCGCTGAAGTTCGTCGCGTGCATGCGAGCGCACGGCATCCCGAACATGGCAGATCCTGTCGTGAATGCCAGCGGCGTCGAGATGCGCATGCCGGCTAACGTCCGCCCCGGGTCGCCGCAGCTCAATGCCGCGCAGCAGGCCTGCCGGTCGCTGATGCCTGGTGCTGGGTCATGAGCGGCATCGTGTCTTCGGAGCAGGCAGCTGACCGGCAGGCCGGGGCGGGCGTGGCGGCGGAAGCCAGGGCCGCCCGCCGCCGCACCCGGCGCCGGTGGATGGCGGCCGCGGTCGTCGTGGTGGTAGTGGCCGCGGCGGCGGTCGGGGCCGGACTGGCCGGGGTGTTCGGTGGCTCGAGTTCGCCGGGTGCGGCGGCTGGGGGATCGGACAAGACGTCGACGGCGCTGGTGCAGCAGCGGTCGTTGTCGTCGCAGACGCAGGTGACCGCGACGCTGGGGTTCGCTGGATCGTATTCGGTGCCGGGGAAGGGCAGCGGGACGATCACCTGGCTGCCGGCCGCCGGGCGGGTGATCCGGCAGGGCGGTGTGCTGTTCCGGACCGGTAACGCCAGCCCGGTGGTGCTGCTGTACGGGCGGGTACCGGCCTGGCGGGTTTTGTCCGAAGGAGTGCACGGCGCGGATGTCCGGCAGCTGAACCGCGACCTGGTGGCGCTGGGGTACGTGACGGCGGCTGAGCTTGGCCCGCGGCCGTGGAAGTACTTCACCGCGGTGACAGCGGCCGGGATCGAGGCGCTGCAGGCGCACCTGGGCCTGGGCGTGACCGGGTCGCTGCCGCTGGGGCAGGCGGTATTCCTGCCCCATGCGATCCGGGTCAGCAAGGCGGACGTGTCGCTGGGCGGCTCGGCCACCGGGACGATCCTGTCCGCGACCTCCGCGCGGCGGGTGGTGACCATCGCCTTGAACGCCGACCAGCAGACCGAGGTAAAGGCCGGGGACAAGGTGAGCATCACCCTGCCGGCCGGCACCACTACGCCGGGACTGGTGACCTCGGTAGGGAAGGTCGCCAGCGGGTCGGGTTCCTCGGCGACGGTCAGCGTCCGGGTCGCGCTGAAAGACCCGAAGGCGGCGGCAGGGCTGGACCAGGCGCCGGTGGACGTCGCGATCACTACCGGAGCAGTCAGGAACGCGCTGGTGGTGCCGGTGGACGCGCTGCTGGCCCGGCCCGGCGGCGGGTACGCCGTCGAGGTCACCGGCCCCGGCGGCCGGCACCTGGTGAAAGTAACTCCGGGCGTGTTCGATGACGCGGCCGGGCTGGTCCAGGTCACCGGCACCACCCTGGCCGTCGGGCAGCACGTCGTGGTGCCCGCGCTATGAGCGGCCGTGCCGTGACGGCGCGCCCCGCCGGAGAGCTGATGGCCGGCCCCGGCGGCCCGGCGGAGGCGGGCCGCCGCTGGTGCTGGAGCTGGCGGAGGTGACCAAGGTCTACCCCGGGTCGCCGCCGGTGCAGGCGCTGCGCCGGATCAGCTTCAGCGTCGCGGCCGGGGAGCTGGTCGCGGTGGCGGGCCCGTCGGGGTCGGGCAAGTCCACGCTGCTGCACCTGATGGGGACCCTGGACCGGCCAAGCTCCGGGATGGTGCGGGTGACCGGCCTGGACGTCGCGGCCCTTTCGGACCGGGCGGTCTCGGCGCTGCGGGCAGCCTCGATCGGGTTCGTGTTCCAGCAGTTCTTCCTCGCCGAGCACAAGCCAGCATTGGACAACGTCGCCGACGCCCTGCTGTACGCCGGCCTGGGACTGGCCGAGCGCCGGGCCAAAGCCGCCGCGGCACTGGACCGGGTCGGCCTGGGCGGGAAGCTGAAAGCGCGTCCGACGCAGCTGTCCGGCGGGGAGCGCCAGCGGGTCGCTATCGCCCGCGCGCTGGCAGGCCTGCCGGCCATCGTGCTCGCCGACGAGCCCACCGGCAACCTCGACTCCGCGGCCGGCGCTTCGCTGCTTGACCTGCTCGAGGAACTCAACGCCGAAGGGGCCACCATCATCGTGGTCACCCATGATCACGCCATCGCCGCCCGGCTGCCCCGCCAGATCCACATGCTCGACGGCCGCATCGTCGCCGACGTCACCTCGGCGCGCGCCGAGGCCACTGAACGGCTCGCGGCCCGGCCGCGGCCCGCACCGGAAGGAACCCCATGACCATGAACCGCCACCCCGGCCCCCGCCGGGGCCCGCGGGCCGGCCGCGGTGCGGCGCCGGCCAGCGCGGCGGTGTGCCAGTGACCGCCCGCGACGTCCCGGCGGTGCCGGTACCGGCTCGGCTGCGCTTCGCCGACCTGGCCCGCCTCGCCGGAGTCGGGCTGCGGACCCGCAAGCTCCGCGCCGCGCTGTCCGCCCTGGGGATCGCGATCGGGGTGGCGGCGATCGTCGCTGTCCTCGGCCTGTCCGCCTCCTCGCAGGCCGGACTGCTCGCCGAGATCAACGCCCTGGGCACCAACCTGCTGACCGTCACCAACGGGCAGAACTTCAGCGGCGGTACCGCCGAGCTCCCCGTGGCCGCGCCCGCGATGACCGCCCGGCTGCCCGGCGTGACCAAGGTGCAGGACACCGGCACGCTCACCGCCAGCGCGTACCGGTCCCCGCTGATCCCGAAGGTCGACACCAACGCGCTGACCGTGGACGCCGCCAGCCTTGGGCTGCCCGCCGCCGTCGGCACCAGCGTGGCCCAGGGCACTTATCTCAATGCCGCCACCGCCAGAGAGCCGGTTGCCGTCCTCGGCGCCGCCGCCGCGCAGCGGCTCGGGATCGACCGGATCTGGCCCGGTGAGCGGATCTGGGTGGATGACCAGTGGTTCTACCTGGCCGGCATACTCAAGCCCGCCGTCCTGGCCCCCGAGATCGACTCCTCCGTCCTGGTCGGCTATCCCGCCGCGGAGAAATACCTGAACTTCGACGGGCACCCGTCGGCGATCTACCTGCGCACGCAGACCAGCCAGGTCAAGGCCGTCGACAACCTGCTCGCCGCGCAGGCCAACCCGGAGAACCCCGAGCAGGTCGACGTCTCCCAGCCCTCGTCCGCACTGACCGCCCAGGCCGATGCCAAGGGCGCGTTCAACGGGCTGTTCCTCGGCCTCGGCGCTGTCGCCCTGCTGGTCGGCGCGGTCGGCGTCGCCAACATCATGGTCATCTCCGTACTCGAACGACGCTCCGAGATCGGGCTGCGCCGTGCGCTTGGCGCCACCAGGGGCAACATCCGCCTCCAGTTCCTGTCCGAGGCCATCCTGCTGGGCCTGGCCGGCGGCGCCGTCGGAGTGGCCGCCGGCGCGCTGGCCACCGCGATCTACGCCCATGCCAAAGGCTGGGCCACTGTCATCCCGCCGCTGGCCTGGGCCGGCGGCCTGGCCGCCGCTCTGCTCATCGGCGCCGCCGCCGGGCTGCTGCCCGCGCTCCGCGCCGCCCGGATGTCCCCCACCCAGGCCCTGTGGACCATGTAACCGCGCCCGGCAAGCTGCGGGCGGCACATCATCGGCGCTTGCGCGCTCGCAGGACGGCGTCGTGGATCGTGACCTCCTGGCCGTCCGGATCGGTGGCAGGACGTGGCCTCGCGTCGGCGACGAGGACGTCCCACCGGTCAGGATCGAGGGAGCCGGCGGTCTCCTCGGCGGTGTAGAACAGCTCGGGCACTGGCGGGCGCGGCACCGTGGTCTGCATATCGCTGGGATGGTGCCCGACGATGAGCAGCGTTCCGCCCGGTGCTACCGCAGCGGCGAGCCGGCCGAACAGTGCCTGGCGGGGGGCCGCGGGCAGGTGCATGAACTGGGCGGATACCAGGTCGAAGTGGCTCTCGGCCGGTACCCAGGTGGTCAGGTCGGCGTGCACCCAGCTGATCCGCCCGGCCACCTCGGCGCCAAGCGTCCCGGCCTGCGCGGCAGCGCGCTGCAAGGCAGTGGCGGCGAAGTCCACCGCCGTGACCTGCCAGCCGCGGGCGGCGAGCCAGCAGGCGTCGGCTCCTTCGCCGCTGCCTACGTCGAGCGCCGTGCCTGCGGCCAGGCCGGCCGCCTCGGCCATCAGCTGGGGGTTTGGCTGGCTGCTCCAGACCGCGGTGCGGGAGCGGTACCGCTCCTCCCAGGACTGCTCGTCGAACATGCTCAAGGCGCGCCCCTTGTCGTCGAGGATGATCGTAGCGGCCGGGATTGCCGGGATACCGCCGGTCGCGTCAGGCGTTCGAGTTGAGGTAGGCCAGCACGGCGAGGACGCGCCGGTGGTCATCGTCGGATGGCGGCAGGCCCAGCTTGGCGAAGATGCCGGCGATGTGCTTGCTCACGGCCTTGCTGCTGATCACCAGGCGGCGGGCAATCGCGGCGTTGGTGCGCCCCTCCGCCATCAGCGCGATGACCTCGCGTTCCCTGGGCGTGAGCTCCGCCAGCGGCGTACGCCGGGACCTTCGCGCGAGGATCTGGGAGATTACCTCGGGATCCATCGCGGTGCCACCGTCAGCTACCCGCCGCACCGCTTCGACGAACTGGCGGACGTCGCCGACCCGGTCCTTGAGCAGGTAGCCGACCCCGCCGGCGCCATCAGAGAGCAGCTCGCGCGCATAGAGCTGCTCGACGTACTGGGACAGGATCAGGACCGGGAAGCCAGGCCTGCGGTGCCGCGCCTCGATCGCGGCGCGCAGGCCCTCGTCGGTGAAGGTCGGCGGCAGCCGCACGTCCACCACCGCTACGTCCGGCCGGTGGGCGTCGACCGCGTCGAGGAGTGCCTGGCCGGTGTCGACCGCGGCGACCACCTTGAAGCCGTTCGTGCTGAACAACCGGATCAGGCCGTCTCGCAGCAGGAGAAGGTCCTCGACGATGACAACGGATGTCACTGACGGCAGGGCAGCTCGGCGAATATCTCGGTCGGGCCGCCCGGCGGGCTGGCCAGCGTGACCGTACCGTCGAAGGCGGCTAGCCGCCGCTGGAGTCCGCGCAGGCCGCTGCCACTGGCCGGATCGGCCCCGCCGCGGCCGTCATCGCGCACCATCAGCCGCAGCCGTCCGTCGTCGCGCCAGAGCCGGACGAATGCCCAGGACGCGTCGCTGTGCCTGCCGACGTTGGCCAGCGCCTCGGCGATCACGAAGTAGAGGGCCGACTCCAGCGGGGCGGGCAGCCGCTGGTCTAGCTGCACGTCGACCTCGATCGGCACCGCGCTGGCCAGGGCCAGGGCCTCGCACCGCGCCGCCGAGACCGCGTTCGGTCAGCACCGGCGGATGGATGCCGCGGACCAGGCCGCGCAGCTCGTTCAGGGCCGTGCTCGCCGACGCCCGGGCTTCGGCGACGAGCTGGCGGGCCGTCTCCGGGTCGCGGCCGATCTCCTCCTCGGCCATGCCCAGGCTCATGGCCAGCGAGACCAGCCTGGCCTGCGCACCGTCGTGCAGGTCCCGCTCGATGCGGCGCAGCTCCGCTGCCCTGGCATCGACGGTCTCCGCCCGGGTCTCGGCCAGGTGCTCCATCTCGGCGCGCAGCCGGGCGCCTACCCCGGGGGCTAGCAGCCAGCCGGACAGCCGTGCCGTGCCCACCGCGATCCTGCTGCAGGGCCACCAGCAGACCAACGCGAGGCCCGCGCCGAGCGCTACCCGGCGGAACGCGTGACCGCCGGTCGCCCAGACCGGCGCGGTCAGCCCGAACCAGAACCCGAAAAGGAACATCAGGCCCAGCGTTCCGGCCACCGCCTGCACGGTCATCCAGGCCAGGTCGCGCCAGGTCCCGGTATCCGTGAGCAGGATGCGGACCTGTGCCAGCAGTGATCCGCGCAGCGGCCGGTACGCCTCGGCCACCGGCGTGCCGGTCATCCACTGCACCCGACGCCGCTCCAGCCAGGCCAGCGGCCGGACGAACCAGGTCATGACCGCCAGGAACGGCAGGCCGAGCCCGGCAACCGGGCTGAACACCAGCGTGCAGAGCGCCGCGAACAGGGCCACCGCGGCGGCCGCGGCGATGACCCCGCCGGCCAGCAGCGCGCCGGTGAATCGCGCTGTCGTGCCAGCGATCCGCCAGCCGGCCCAGTGTCCTAGCTCTGCCGGTCTGCGGCCGCCTCCCATCGGGCGGATCTGCGCTGTGCTCACGGTTCAGGGGCCTCGACTCGTAATTCGCGGGCGGGCGTGCTTCGCTCACGTCCTGTCACCGGTCTGCCTCCCCAAGGTATGGCCGGGCGGGCGGGCGATCCATGGAGCTAGTACCTCTGTTTTCGCCGGGACTCAGGACTACCCGTACATCATCCCGGCCCGCCGCCGTAAGCCGCTGCCAACGCGCCGCGCGGCTTGCCGCCAAGGACGGACACCCTGGGTCCCCCCCAGGGGTTTTCCGTCCCCCGAGGGATATTCGTCCCTGTTCGGGAGTTGCTGGGTGGCCTAGTCTGCCGCCTGGTGCGGATCTGCCTCTCCGCTCCGCGCCCGAGACCAAGCACCTGGGCCTCGTTGCGCTCTTTCCGCTAGCCGGCCGAGATGACGGAGACCAATGACCCACGGCAGGTGTTTTCGGGGCGAGGCGGGATGCACGGCGCGGACGGCTGCACGCGCGGCGGCGGCCGCGCTTGTCATCGCCGCCATGTTCGCTGCCCTCTCGGCAGGCCCGGCCGCTGCCGCCAGCGGTTCCGGTATGCAGTCACTCACCGCGCTATCGGCCAAGCACGCGAAGGTCAAGTACTACATCGTTCCGCAGCCCGGGCACGGGCCCCCGGTGGCGCTCTACGGGATCGCGGTCCGGACGCTCGGCAACAGCCACCGGTACATCGAGATCTTCAACCTGAACAAAGGCCGGCTTCAGCCGAACGGCGGACGGCTGGAGAGCCCGCATACGATCGACCCGGGCTGGATCCTGCAGCTGCCCGCGGACGCGTCCGGCCCCGGGGTTCACTTCGGCCGGCTGCCAAGGGCAGGACAGTCAGCCACCTCGGCTGCCTCACCCCGACCGTCCCGGCCCGCTTCGGGCGGCGCCGCGGCGCCGCGCCCGCAAATCAGATCGGCTGGCGTGCGCACCGCCATGGTCGCCGGCGAGGCGCTGGCCGTTATCCTCATCGCCGGACTGGCCTTCGGGCTGAGTCGCCGCCGGTCCGGTGCCGCCGCCAGGCGGAAGCACTCGCATGACAGGTCGCCGGCACCCCGGGACAGCGGCGCAGCCGGTGCCGCAGCAACCGCGCCCGATATCGATGCCGTCGATCCGCGCTACCCGAGCGCGGACCACCCGAGCTGGCCCGGCGCCGGCCCCGCGACCCCAGCGCGGACCACCCGAGCTTCCCCGGCGCCGGCCCCCGCTACCCGACCGCGGACCACCCGAGCTTCCCGGCGGCGGCCACCCGAGCTTTCCGCGAGCTGGCGGCGGATCTGCCGGACCATGGCGGGATTCGTCGGCAGAGCCGCACCACGATCACCGCTCGCAGGCCGCACCGGCAGCAGCTGGCCTGCGCCATCCGGCCGGCTTCTGGGGACCGCCGGACCGCGGGCCTGATCCGGCGCAGCCAAGGTCGGCGCAGGTAGCCAGGACCGCGAGCCCGGCATATCAGCAGGTGGCCATCGGTGATGGCAGGCTCCAGGTCGTGCTCACCGAAGCCCCCGCGGCCGGCTGGCCGGGCGGGACGGGTCTCGGCGCCCGCCCCGAGGACATGCTCCGGTTCGCCGGTAACGAGGCAGCCCATGCGGCCCAGCTGGCTGACACGGTCCGGCGGGAGGCCGGTGAATTCCGGGACGCGCGCTCTCTCTGGCTGGCGGGGCGAATCCTCTCGGGTGCCGAGAATCAGGCTGCCGAGATCAGGCAGGAGGCCTACGACCACGCCACCGCGCTACGCGAAGCCGCCGAGCGGGAGGCCGCTGCGGCAAAGCAGCAGGCGGCCGCGATGCGGGCAGCCGCTGAAGCAGAGGCCGCCGAGCTGCTGACGACCGCCAGGACGATGTCGTCCGAGCTGAACCGGGTGGCTGCGTACGTTACCGAGAATCTCACCAGCCCCGGGCAGCCGATCACGAAGCCCGCCGTCCGCCCGCCGAAGCCAGCCGCGCCGCCTGGTGCAAAGCCGCCAGCCGGCCCGGCCGCGGGACCAGCCGCCAGCCCGGCCCGCCCGGATACCAAGCGCCCGGCTAGGCCCGGCGCGAAGCCAGCCGGCCGGCCGGCCACGAAGCCAAACGGCCGGCAGGTTAAGGCCATGCGCAAGATGGTGATCGCTCTCGTAGCTGTCTTCCTGGTGGGCGCGATAAGCGGAGCCACGGAGATAGGGCTGCACGGGTACAAGTTCTTTGTCTTCCGGGCGAATGGGGCAGGCGCGTCGCTTACCGGTCCCAAGGAGGATCAGGGCCCGGGCCAGCCGGATGCGCCGGGAGTGCATCATAAGGCGAATGCAAGCAGGCCCCATGGTAAGCCGACCGATAACCCGAGCGGTAAGCCAAGCAAGTCAAAATAAGCTGGCCGGCGCATAAATTACCCGCACCAGGGGCGGTGCTGCTTCCCACCGGAGGAGAAAACTTCAGATGGCCACCGGAACTGATGTAGATACCGGCCTTCCGGCTCAGCCGGCCAGGTCCCGGTCCGCAAGCAGCTGGATTGGCGGAGAGCTGGTATTTTCTGCCGGGTCTATCAAGAAGAAGTCCATCGCGCTATTCCTGCTGCGCCTCCCCGCATTCATCCCGTTTATCTTCATAGTACGCGGCTGGTTCGCGCTGAACGCGCAGGACGTCCTGACCAACACGGAAGCCGACGTGCTGGGAACGGGCGGCGAGATCTGCTTCTTCCTGGCCCTGTCGATAACCCCGATGATTACCCTGACCGGGCAACGGTGGATCGCTCCCCTCCGGCGGTGGTACGGCATCATGTTCGCGGTTATCGGTATTGCGGACGCGACTACCGCAGCTATCACGACGGACTTCGCCGGAGGAGTGTTCGGACGGCTCGCCGGTCATTCCTTCCTCGTAGTCGGGTTCCTGATAATCCTGCTGGCTCTCCCGCTCCTGGTCACGGCCAATACCCCGGCACAGCGGAAGCTCGGGAAGTACTGGAAGCGGCTGCAGCGGATGACCTACGCAATCTGGGGGCTGGTCATCCTGCACCTGTTGCTGCTGGACGGATTCAAGCCCTTCGGCGGGCCGGAGGGTGATGGCGACCCCATCTTCCACCAGCGTTTCTATCAGGCCGTCGCGATCAGCATCCCGCTGGTCATTCTCCGGCTGCCGCCAGTTAAGCGCTGGATCACCGAGCAGCGGGCGGCCGGCCGGCAGCGGCTGGTGTGGCTTGCCGTCATGCCGCTCGCCGCGGCGTTCATCCTCGGGCTCATCTTCATCATCAACGAGGAGATCTTCACCGGAGTCAAGGTCATGACGATGCATCCCCCGGCGAACTGACGCCGGCACCGGGGCGCGATCGAAGGCATGGCTATCCGGCGCGTGATTGGATGGCGGTGAGCGCCAGCGTGTAGACGATGTCGTCGACCAGGGCACCGCGGCTGAGGTCGTTGACCGGCTTGGCCAGGCCCTGCAGCATCGGGCCGATGCTCACTACTTGTGCGCTGCGCTGCACAGCCTTGTAGGTGGTGTTGCCGGTATCGAGGTCGGGGAAGATGAAGACGCTGGCGCGCCCGGCCACCGCGCTTCCCGGCCGCTTGCTCCGCGCTACCGAGGCGATGGCGGCGGCATCGTATTGCAGCGGGCCGTCGACGGCCAGATCGGGTTCGCGCTCGTGCACGATCCGGGTCGCCTCGGCCACCTTGTCGACGTCGCTGCCCGTACCAGAGGTTCCGGTGCTGAAGCTGATCATCGCCACCCGGGGTTCGATGCCCAGGGCCCGTGCCGTTGCCGCGCTCTGGATGGCTATGTCGGCCAGGTCTTCGGCGCCGGGCCGTGGGTTGATGGCGCAATCGCCGTAGATGACCACCTCATCGGGCAGGCACATGAAGAACACCGACGACACCAGCCGGGTGCCTGGCTTGGTGCCCAGGACCTGCAGCGCCGGGCGGACGGTCGCCGCGGTGGTATGGAGCGCGCCCGCGACCAGCCCGTCGGCTTCGCCTTGCTGGAGCATCATGGTGCCGACCATGACGGGGTCGGTGAGGTGCTCGCGGGCCAGCTCCTCGGTCCAGCCGCGGTGGCGTCGCAGCCCGGCGAGCGGGGCGACGTAGCGCTCGGCGATGGCCCGGGGGTCGACCACGGAGACGCCGGCGGGCAGCTGCAGGCCGAGGCCGCGGGCCAGCCAGGCGACCTGGTCCGGCGGCCCCAGCAGGACGCTGCGGGCGATGCCGCGCTCGGCGCACGCGACAGCGGCCTGCAGCGTGCGCGGCTCGGTTCCCTCGGGCAGGACCACGCACGCGCCGGCGGCGCGGGCCAGCTCGACGACCTGGTAGCGGAAGGCCGCGGGGCTGAGCCGGCGGGCCCGCGCGTCGCCCGGCAGCGACTCCAGCCAGGACGTGTCCAGCGCATCGGCGATGCTGTTGACCACGCCATCGATCCGCTCCAGGTCATCGGCCGGCAGGCCCGGGTCGACGGCGCGCACCCGGGTCGCGGTCTCGTAGCTGTCGTCGTCGGCGACCAGGACGGGCAGGCCGGTGGCGGACGCGGCCTGGGTCAGGTCCCAGACTCGCGGATCCGGCACGATCCCGGCCGACAGGAGCAGCGCGGCCAGCCGGGTCCCGTTCAGCGCGGCCAGACAGGCGGCCATCACCACGTCGTGGCGGTCGCCGGGGACCACGACGAGCCGGCCCTCGGTCAGGACGCGCAGGCCCCCGGGGACGCCCTGGGCAAACACGGCCACGTCCTTGATCCGCCGGGACAGGTCACCTTCGTAGAGAACCTGCGGCTTCAGCTCGCGGACCAGGTCGCGTACCCGCAGCCAGGCCAGCTCGGGGCGATGCGGCACCGCGGCGAGGAGGCGGAGGCCGTGCCGGGACAGCGCCTCGCCCAGCTGCGCCGCGGCCGGGGGAACCGCGGCCGGCAGGCTGCGGATCACGCAGCCGACCACGCGCGCGCGCTCGCCGGACCGGTACCGGCTGGCCGTGATGGCCAGCGTCTCGGCGAGGTCCTCGACCGTGCCCTTGGCCAGGTATGGCCCTCCTGGCCCTGGCCCCGGCCCCTGGCCTGCCCGGTCCGGGTGGCCTGCCTCCGCCGCCGTCCAGCGGCCGACCACCACGACATCGGCGTCGAGCGCTCTGGCCAGCGCCTGGTTGAGCTCGCTGGCGTAGAGCCAGTCCGGGCCCGGGCTGAGCCCCTCGACAATCACCACATCGGATCGCTCATAGACCGGCTCCCAGGCCGCGACGGTCTTCTCGAGCACGGCGTCGATTCCGCCCTCGCCGAGTTGCTGCTCCAGCTCGGCGGTGGACAGCGGTTCCGGGGGGTGCAGCGCAGAGATGGCCGCGACCAGCGCGGCCGAGCGATCCGGGCTGCCGTCGTGCCGGGGCTGGGCCACCGGCTTGACGAAGGCGACGTTCACGCCGTGCCGGTCGAGCGCCCGCACCAGGCCCAGGCACGTCCTGGCCAGGCCCGCGTCAGCCGCGCATGGCACGACCAGCAGGGTCCGGGTCATGACGTCATCCTTGAGCGCGGCGAAGAGCCCCGTCAACCGCCCGCGAGGACGCTGGCGGTGTCGCGGGCGATCATGAGTTCCTCATCCGTCGGCACGACAAGGGCCACGACCGGGCAGGCCAGGCTGATCCGGCCCGCGGTCTGCCGGCCGTGGCCGGCGTTGGCCTGGGCATCTTCAGCCAGGCCGAGGAATCCCAGCCGGCTGAGCACCAGGCTGCGGACGACGGCGCTGTTTTCCCCGATGCCGCCGGTGAAAACCAGCGCGTCGAGCCGCTGAAGCCCGACGACCAGCCCGGCGATCGCCTTGCACAGCCGGTGCACGAACACCTCGATGGCCAGCCGTGCCCGCTCGTTTCCGGCAGCGGCGGCGGCTTCGATGGTGCGCATGTCATTGCCGATACCAGACAGCCCCTGAAGCCCGCTGTCGAGGTTAAGCACCCGGGTGAGCTGGCCGGCATCCATGCCGGTCCGGTCGGCCAGGTAGCCGAGCATGCCCGGGTCCACGTCACCGGAGCGAGTCCCCATGACCAGCCCTTCCAGCGGCGTCAGACCCATGGTGGTATCCACCGACACGCCGTCGCGCACTGCTGCCGCGCTGCACCCGTTGCCGAGATGGGCGGTGACCAGGCGCAGCCCGCGAGGTGACCGTCCGAGCATGGCCGCGGCCTGCTCGCTGACAAAGCGGTGGCTGATGCCATGAAACCCGTAACGTCGCACCCCGTGGTCGGTGTACCACTCCTCAGGTACCGCGTACCGAAACGCGTGCGGCGGCATCGTCTGATGGAACGCGGTGTCGAACACGGCAACCTGCGGCAGGTCAGGCAGGACGCAGCGAACCGCCTCGAGGCCGGCCAGGTTCGCCGGGTTATGCAGCGGCGCCAGATGACTGCAGGCCCGCAGCATGGCCAGCACCGAGTCGTCCACCCGGATCGAGGAGGTGAACCGCTCGCCGCCGTGTACCACCCGGTGACCGGCCCCGAGCAGGCGAACGCCGGGGTGCCCGGCGGCCAGAAGGTCAAGCACCCGGGCCACGACAGCCCGGTGGCTGCCTCCGGGAAGCCGCTCTTCGACTGCTGCGGCCGGAAACCGCTGGACCCTCAATGCGGCATCGGGCGTGCCGAGCCGCTCGCCGATCCCCCCATCAGACGCTCGCCACTCTCCGGGAGCAGCAATGCGAACTTGACCGACGAACTGCCCGAGTTGAGTACTAGCACCAGGTGACCATGACTGCCAGCGCCGGGCTGACCGGGCCTCGCCGCCGCCGTCGTCATCCTCGGGATGCTACCCGGCGCATGCGGCCTGGGCCGTCCCGGCAGCCGGTGACGACTTCCTGCTTCGCGGGTAGTGTCGCGATTGTGACCGATCTCGGCGCCTACCTGGACTTAACCGTCGGCCAGGCCAGGGCGCAGTTCAGCGCCATCCGGGGCCGCGGCCCGGTCGGTCCCGGCGAACGCCAGGTGGCATTCACGCCCGTCGAGACGCTGCTCTGCCTTGCCGCATCGTTCCTGGTAAACCACCGGCAGTACGGCGGCAGCACGGCTCACCGCGCGCCGGAGCCCGTCCATGCCCTGGCCCGGCTGTTCTCGCGCCGCCCGTCAAGCGTGCTGGCCAAGATGGCCAACCTGGACGGTTCCCGGTCTCATGGCGCGCGGTGGGATGCGCTGGCCGGAGCCATCCTGCGGGATGATCCTCGGCTGTTCACGGACATCTACCGCCGCATCCTGCAGGCCGCCCGAGCCGAAGGCATCGGGCCAGGCACGCTGCCCGATTTTCTCGGGTTCGAGCATGGCGGTGAGCTAGCCCTGCTCGGCCAGGATGAGCTTGACCCCTCGGTGCTGGCCGCCGGCCTGAGCGCGCAACTGGCGAGCCACGCACCGGGCGGCGGTCTTCCCGGGAAGGAAACCGAGCGGATCCTCATGGCCGCCGCCCGGGTCGGGCAACACGTCTTCGCCCTGCATGTGCTGCGCAACTGCGGCAGCCGATGCGTCTTCTGCGGCCTGGCGCCGTCTTCCTTCGGAGCCCAGCGCCTGCTGCTAGCCGGTCATATCAAGCCGTGGAAGGACAGCACGCCGAGCGAGCGCCTCGATCACCGTAACGGCCTGGCCGCCTGCCCCACCCACGATGCCGCTTTCGATACCGGGCTGCTCACCGTGAACGGCGGCCTCCGGATTCACCTCGCCGGGACGCTGGCAGCGGCCGTCCGGACTGATCCGCTAACCCGGCAGTACTACGGCTGCCCGCCGCTGCATAAAGTCCTGCTGCTGCCGGCAGGCGCGGAGCCGCCGGCACGCAAGTATCTCGACTGGCACCGGGAGAAGATCTTCGCCGCCTGATCCTGCTGTCCAGGCCGACCATGCCGAGAGACCTATTACCGAGTAATCCGAGCGGAAAAGTCAAAAACTGCTCTCAGCAAGGCGGCTTCGCCTTCCCGCTGTTCGAGATGATTCTTTTACCAGGCATCACAGTCGTATGCCATAACAGATGTTTCAGTAACCTATAACCTCCTATAGGCGCCTAAGAGCGCCTCGCGTTCGGGCCGCCGTAACGGGCCGCCTAGGGGGATGGCCGCGGTGCGGCGGCCGCCGAGACTGCAGGAGGATGCTGGCCTTCATGCCTGATGGGATGCTAGGTGAAGCCGACCAGTCAGACTGGTACGCCAGGCACGCGACTGACCCGATGCAGCATGCTGTCGTCGAGCAGTTCGGCACGGCCGAGCAGGCGCCGCACTACCTCGAGCAGGCACCGCACTACCTCGAGCAGGCGCCGCACTACCTCGAGCAGGTACCCCAGCAATGGCCCGGGCAGGCCCCGCATTACCGGCCCGAGCAGGCATCCCAGCACTGGCCTGAGCAGGCACCGCATTACCTTGAGCCCGCTCCCCATCACTGGCCTGAGCAGGCCCCGCATTACCTTGAGCCCGCTCCCCATCACTGGCCTGAGCAGGCACCGCATTACCGGCCCGAGCAGGGACCTCACCACAGCCCCGGACAGGCGCCGCACCACCTGGCCGACCATGCACCGCACTACCGCGCCGAGCCGGCGCCGCACTGGCTGGCTGCTCCGCCGCCGGTGCTGGAAGCCACGGCAGCCACGGCACACGCCGTCGGCACGCTAACCCGCCGCCCACCGCCGCACCCGAGGGACCACCATGACGTTCTACCGCGCATTCGTACTGATCAGCTACGGGTCGGTGGCACTTACCTGCACGCTGATCGTCCTGCTCAGGTTCTGCTGGCGCCGCCGCAAGCCACTCCAGGAGCCCTGAACTTCAGCTACGAGATTCCCGCGGTCCGTTTTCAGCGCAGCGCGATCGCGCTCATCCTCGCCATGTCGCTGCTGCTTGTCGCCGTCCGGGCCAGCTGGCATCTGGCTTACGTCCTGACGCACACGGCCTACTGGGCGCTGATGCCGATCTGGGCACTGACCTTCCTGGTCCCGTGCGCCACGCTCTTCCTGTCCTGGCTGGACCGGCCGTACAAGGTCACCCCCCGGCAGGAGCAGCAACTGCACCGGCTGTTCGTCGCTGTTGCCGTGCCGGTCTACAACGAGGACCCCGAGCTGCTCGACCGCTGCCTGTGGTCGCTGGCGAACTCGACCCGGCCGCCCGACAGGATCCACGTCGTGGAAGACGGCCCATCGGGTGACTACGCCGCGGTGCGCGAGTACTGGCTCACCGTGCCGGGCGTGCGCTGGACCCGGCTGCCGGAGAATCGCGGCAAGAAGCACGCCCAGTCTGCGGTGTTCACATCCTGCCCGGAGGCGGACATCTTCGTCACCGTGGACAGCGACACCACGGTGGAGCGCCGCGCGATCGAGGAAGGCCTCAAGCCGTTCGCGAACCCGCGGATAGCGTCCGTCGCCGGCATCGAGGAGATCTACAACAAGCGGGCCAACTGGCTCACCTTGACCTGCTCGGTCCGGAACACCGTCTCGCAGCTCATCGCCTGGAGCACCCAGTCGGTATTCGGCGACGTGCTGATCAACCGGGGCACCTTCGCGCTCTACCGGGCGCACATCATCAGGGAGATCATTCCGGCGTACCTCGACGAGACGTTCCTCGGGCGCCCGGTGAAGCTCGGCGACGACTCGGCACTGACGCTGTTCGCCCGGGCGCACGGCCGTTGCGTGCAGCAGGTGACCGCCTTCTGCCTGCCGATGTACCCGGAGAACCTGTCGCACCACTTCCGCCAGTGGCTCCGCTGGGCGCGCGGCGGCTCGGTGCGGAACTACTGGCGCATCCGCTACCTGTCGCCCCGGTCCTGGAGCTGGTGGTGGATCGTCTTCGGCCTGTACTACATCCCCATCTCGGCGATCGTCCCGGTGCTCTACATCGCAACCTGGCCGTCGTCGGCCAGGATCATCGGGTACATCGGGATACTGATGATCAGCTGGGCCTATCTCGTCTGCCCGCGGAGCCTGTGCGTGCAGCGTGAAGGGGAAGGCCGGCTCTTCCGCCTCGGCGCCATGTTCATGTACCCGGCCGGGATCATCTGGACCTCCGTCGTGCTGCGCCCGATCCGCCTGTACGGGATCTTCACCTGGTACAAGCAGGGCTGGGTGACGCGCACGGCCGGCGTCGAGGTCACCGCCACCCATGACCGGGAGCAGTAACCGCCAAGATGGGATTCCTGCAGTCGGCTCGTTTCCGCGGCGGCATCGTGCTCGCCGTCGTCCTGCCGGTCGCCGCGCTGGCCGGCGCGATCGCGCTGGCCAACGGCTACAGCTCGACGACGACGGCGGCGGCGGCAAAGCCGCGGATACTGACGACCCTGCCGGCCACGCCCGCTTCCTACCTCGGCGTCTTCGAGGGCGGCACACCCGGCTCTTACCAGCCGGTCAGCAACTTCGCCAAGGCGACAGGGCGGCACCCGAACATTGCCCTTTACTTCAGCGGCTGGCAGCAGAATTTCAACTTCGGCTTCGCGCGGCAGGCGCGGGCCCACGGCGCCGTCGTGCTGGTGCAGCTGGATCCGTTCACTGCCCGGCTGTCGCAGATCGCGGCCGGGAAACAGGACTTCTACCTGAAAGCCCTCGCCGACCAGGTCCGGTCCTTCCGTTACCCGGTCATCATCAGCTTCGCGCATGAGATGAACGGCAACTGGTACCCGTGGGGGGTGGGAAAGGCCACGCCGCGCCAGTTCCGCCGGGCCTGGCGTCATGTAGTCAACGTCTTCCGGAACCGGCACGCGGACAACGTCACCTGGCTGTGGGCCGTCCACTCCATCGGGGCGAAGCTGAAGACCCTGCGTTCCTACTGGCCCGGCAGCAGGTACGTGACCTGGGTCGGCCTGGACGGCTACTACGCGCTGCCCACCGACAACTACCGCTACGTCTTCGGGAACACGGTGCGGAAGGTCCGCAAGCTCGGCAGGAAGCCGAAGCCAGTGCTGATCTCCGAGTCGGCGGTGGGCAAGGCAACCCACCATCAGCCCGCGGGAATCGCCAACCTGTTTGACGGGATCCAGCGCCAGGGCCTGCTCGGGATGGTCTGGTTCGACCGGCATCAGATTCAGGACGTTCATCATCAGGACTGGCGGCTCGAAGGCAGGCCTAAGGCAATGGCGGCTTTCGAGCGGGCGACTCACGGCCTGCCCATAGTCGAGCATCCCTGGGACAGATAAGACGGCGGCCAGCTACCCGGGCTGATGCCCGGGGCTGGCCCGGCGCCGCCGGGCCAGCGCGGCGCCGCCGGGCCGGCCCGGTACGGCCGGCCGCCTTACGGCTCAGGCGGCGCTGCCTCCGGATGCTCCGCCATCTCGGCCTCGGCCGCGCGGGCCCGCCCCTGCGATAGCTCCCGTTCCTGCTCGTTGCGGGTCAGCGCGGCGGCGCGCTCGAATTCCGCCCTGGCCTCATCCGGCCGGCCCAGCTTCATCAGCAGGTCGCCGCGCACGCTGGGCAGCAGGTGGTAGCCACGCAGCGCAGGCTCGGCCGCCAGCACGTCCACCATGTCCAGCCCGGCCTGGGGCCCGAACGCCATCGACACGGCGACCGCCCGGTTCAGGTCTATCACCGGCGAGGGCCGCACCCCGGAAAGCACCGCGTAGAGCTCGGTGATGCGCGCCCAGTCCGTGTCCTCCGGCCGGAACGCGCGGGCGTGGCAGGCTGCGATCGCCGCCTGCAGCGCGTACGGCCCGCGTGCCCCGCCGAGTTCCTCGGCCCGGGCAAGCGCCGCCAGGCCGCGGTTGATCAGCAGCCGGTCCCAGCGGCCCCGGTCCTGGTCAAGCAGCAGGACCGGCTCCCCAGACGGCCCGCTGCGGGCGCGCACCCTGGATGCCTGGATCTCCAGCAGCGCGACGAGGCCATGGACCTCAGGCTCGTCGGGGGCGAGCTGGGCCAGGATCCGGCCGAGGCGCAGCGCATCCTCGCACAGCGCCGGGCGCATCCAGTCGTCGCCGGCAGTAGCCGAGTAACCCTCGTTAAAAATCAGGTAGATAACCTCGAGCACGGAGGACAGGCGAGCGGGCCGCTCCGCTGTACCCGGCACCTCGAAGGGCACCTGTGCCCGGGCCAGAGTCTTCTTGGCCCGGACGATCCGCTGCGCGATGGTCGGCTCCGGCACCAGGTAAGCGCGCGCGATCTCGGCGGTGGTCAGCCCGCCGAGCAGCCGCAGCGTCAGCGCGACCCGCGCCTGCACCGCGAGCACCGGATGACAGGCGGTGAACACCAGCCGCAGCAGGTCATCGTCGATGTCGTCGGAAAATGCGCGGTCGAAGTCCGGGGTGACGCTGTCGCCCTCGGCCTCCAGCGCGCGGCCGATCTGGGCGTACTTCTGCCGCAGGTCCCGGTTCCGCCGGAACTGGTCAACGGCCCGGCGCTTGGCGACCGTCATCAGCCAGGCACCCGCGTTGCGCGGAACGCCTGATTCCGGCCACTGCTCAAGCGCGGCAACCACGGCGTCCTGCGCGAGTTCCTCGGCGAGCCCGACGTCGCCGGTGTACCCGGCCAGCCCGGCGATCAGCCGCGCCGACTCCATCCTGACGACGGACTCGATCGCAGCATGAGTCTCCGAGGCCGTCACGACATCCGATCACACCACCCGGCGGCTGGCCGGGCAAGCCAGCCGGGCCAGCCCGCCCGGCGGCGAATGCCCTGGCCGCGGTGAATCCGGGGATCGGTCACCCTCGGTGCTACCGATCCCCGGATTCACCACGCCGGGCCGGCCCGGTCAGTAGACCGGCCGGATCGTCGACTCGCCCTCGCCGACGATGGCCAGGAACCGCTTCGTCCACTCGATGGCCTCGTCCTTGTCCCGGCACTCCATCACCGCCCAGCCGCCGATCAGCTCCTTGGCCTCGGTGAACGGCCCGTCGATGACGGTGTACTCGCCGTCGTGGTAGCTCACCCTGCTGGCCTCGGCCAGCGGCCCGACGCCGCCGGTGGCCAGCAGGACGCCGGCCTTGGTTGCCTCCTCGACGAAGTTGCCCATCTCCGCCATCAGCTCCGGCCTGGGCGGCGAGAGCGGGGCCGACGGATCGCCGAGCGTGTACCCGAGGAATCGCATTGGCTTGTTCCTTTCTGTCGGTAACCGGCGCCGTCGGCGGCGGCCGGAGCGGGCCGCCGCTTGCGGCGCTCGCCCCTTCTTGCCCGTGCGTCGAGCGCCGCGACGCCAGATCGACACCCCGGCAGGGAATTCTGCCGGAAATTTTCCGGCCGGCTCTTCTGCACCCGCCGGGCAGGCTAGTGCCCGGCCGGGGCCCGCGACGACACGGCGCCCGGCGCCGACCTGGCGGCCAGGCGATCGCTGCTGGTCACCGGGCCTGCCGCTGGCGCTCTCGCTACGCTGGCGCAGTGAGCAGGGACGCCGACCGCCATCATGTGCCGGCGCCGATGCGGCGCGAGGTCCGGCTGCTCGGCAGGCTGCTCGGCGACGTGCTACGCGAATCCGGCGGCCAGGACCTGCTCGACGACACCGAGCGGCTGCGGCTCGCCGTGATCGCGGCCCGCCGCCCGGGTGCCGGCGACCGGGCTGTCAGCGAGGTCACGGACCTGGTCGCGTCCTGGCCGCTGGAGCGCGCCGAGGCCGTCGCGCACGCGTTCACCGTTTACTTCCACCTCGCGAACCTGGCCGAGGAACGTCAGCGGATCCGGACCCTGCGCAACCGCGACACCGGCGAGGCCGCGCCGCGTGAGTCGCTGGCCGCGGCAGTCACCGCGCTGCGCGGCGAGCTCGGCCAGCAGCAGGCGGCCGCCGTGCTCGGCGGCCTGCGCGTGCACCCGGTGCTGACCGCCCATCCCACCGAGACCCGCCGCCGCGCCGTGACCGAGGTCGTCCGCCGCATCAGCGGGCTGCTGGCCAGCCTGGACGACACCCGGCTCGGCGCGACCGAGCACGCGGAAGCGCTACGCAGGCTGACCGAGGAGATCGACCTGCTGTGGCGGACCGCCGCGCTGCGAGTGCAGGCCATGCGGCCGCTTGACGAGGTCCGCACGGCCATGGCGGCATTCGACGAGACGCTGTTCCGGGTGGTTCCCGCGCTCTACCGGTCGCTCGACCGGGCGCTGCAGGGCCCGGCATCCGGGCACGCCGCCGCGGCCGCGCCGGCGTTCCTGCGGTTCGGCAGCTGGGTCGGCGCGGACCGGGACGGCAACCCGTTCGTGACGGCGCAGGTCACCAAGGACACCGCGGTAATCCAGGCCGACCACGTGCTGCGCGCCCTGGAGAACGCCGCGACCCGCGTCGGCCGCGCCCTCACCGTGCACGACGGCCCGGTGATGACCGTGCACGCCAGCCAGGCGCTGGCCGGCTCGGACCTGGACCGCGCGATCAAGACGGCCGCCCGGGCGCACCCGGAACTGCTTGCCGAGCTGACGGCACGGTCACCGGAAGAGCCGTTCCGGATGTACCTGCTTTACGCGGCGGAACGGCTGCGCGCTGTCCGTGTCGGCGCGCCTGACGGCGAGGCCGGCCTGGCCTACTCCGGCCCGGCGGAGTTCATTGCCGACCTCCGCCTGGTGCAGCGGGCGCTGGTCCGGGCCGGCGCGCCCCGGCAGGCGTTCGGCGAGCTCCAGCACCTGCTCTGGCAGGCCGAGACGTTCGGCTTCCACCTGGCCGGCCTCGAGGTCCGCCAGCACAGCGCGGTGCACGAGCGGGCGGTCACGGAGTTGCGCAGCGGCGCCGCGCGGTCACCGCAGACCACCGAGGTGCTCGCGACATTCGAGGCGATCAGCTGGATCCAGCGCCGGTTCGGGCCCGCGGCCTGCCGCCGCTACGTCGTCAGCTTCACCAGGTCAGCAGCCGACATAGCCGCCGTCTACGAGCTAGCCGACAATTCCATCGTTAACGGGAACCCCCCGGTGCTCGACGTCGTCCCGCTCTTCGAGAGCGGGGCCGACCTGGCGAACGCCACCCGGGTGCTCGACGACATGCTGCGGCTCGAGCCGGTCGCGGCGCGGCTGGCCGCGACCGGCCGGAGCCTGGAGGTCATGCTCGGCTATTCCGACTCGGCCAAGGAACTCGGCCCGGTCAGCGCGACGCTGCGGCTGTTTGACGCGCAGCAGCGGCTGGCCAGGTGGGCGGCCGACCGGGATATCAGGCTGACGCTCTTCCACGGCCGCGGCGGCGCGCTCGGCCGCGGCGGCGGTCCGGCCGGGCGGGCGGTGCTGGCGCAGGCGCCAGGCTCGGTCGCTGGCCGGTTCAAGGTCACCGAGCAGGGCGAGGTGATCTTCGCGAGGTACGGCCATCCGGTGATCGCGCAGCGTCATCTGGAGCAGGTCGCATCGGCGGTCCTGCTCGCATCCGCCGCCCCCGGGCCGGCAACCTCCGGCCCGCCCGCCGAACCCGCCCCGCCCCCCGACCCCGCGCCCGCAACCTCCGCCCCGCCCGCCGAACCCGCCCCGCCCCCCGACCCCGCGCCCGCAACCTCCGCCCCGCCCGCCGAACCCGCCCCGCCCCCCGACCCCGCGCCGCCTGCGCACCCTAAGTCGCCCGCAACCTCAGCCGCCCTGCCCACAACCTCCGTCCCGCTGACAGCTCTCACCTCTTCAATATCTTCAGCCGCATCAGGCTCACGGACATCATCCGGCTCTTCTGCTGCCGCGGCATCGCCTGGAAACCGGCCGGGCGGCCCCAGCGGGCAGTTCAGGCAGGTCGCCGAGCTGATCGATACTGGCGCGCTGCGCGCATACCGGGCCTTGGTCGAGGCCGGCGGATTCGCTGCCTGGTTCGGCCGGATCAGCCCGCTCGCGGAAATCAGCGGCATGCGGATCGGCTCAAGGCCGTCCCGCCGCGGCGGCCCAGGCGGCGCGGCCGGCCTCGATGACCTGCGGGCGATCCCGTGGGTATTCGCCTGGGCCCAGACGCGGGTGAACCTGCCCGGCTGGTTCGGCCTGGGCAGCGGCCTGGCGGCGGCCGCAGGCGGCGAAGCCGGGCTGGCGGCGGTCCGGGCCGCCTACCGGGAATGGCCGCTGCTCGCCGTCCTGCTGGACAACGCGGCGATGAGCCTGGCCAAGGCCGACCGCCGGATCGCCGCCCGCTACCTCGCGCTCGGCGGCCGGGCTGATCTCAGCGCGCTCGTGCTGGACGAGTACGACCTGACCAGGCGGCTCGTGCTGGCAGTGACCGGGCGCGACCAGCTGCTGGCGGACCGGCCGGTGCTGTCCAGGGCAGTCGCGCTGCGGGATCCGTACGTGGACGCGCTCTCGCACCTTCAGCTGCGCGCGCTCACCGCGTTGCGCGGCGGAGCGGCCGAGCGCGAGCGGCTGGAGCGATTGCTGCTGCTCACGGTGAACGGCGTAGCGGCGGGCCTGCAGAACACCGGCTGACGCGGCGGGCAGGCCACAGCCGATCATGCGGGGCCGGCCCCGGCCCGGTAGGCTGACCAGCCACAGCCCGTTTGGGGGGATCGCTCCCGGCTCCGAGTAGTGGGGGTTTCACCGATGCGACGGATTCTGCCAGCGATGGCCGCCGTGGCCGCCACAGCCTTGCTTGCCGCCTGCGGCAGCAGCGCGGCCGGCGGCGGCAGCGCAGCCAGCGCATCGCCGTCGGCCAGCGCGTCGGCCGCAAGCTGCTCCAACGCCGCGATCCAGAAGGAGCTCTACGCCCACGGCGTGCTGACCGTGGCGACCGATACCCCCGCATACTCGCCGTGGTTCTCCGGCAACAACCCGTCGAACGGCAAGGGCTACGAGAGCGCGGTCGCCTACGCGGTGGCCAAGCAGCTCGGATTCACCAACTCACAGGTGCACTGGACCCGGGAGCCGTTCAATGACTCCTACGCCCCCGGCCCGAAGAAGTTTGACTTCGACATCAACGAGATTTCGTACTCCCCGCAGCGCGCGACCGCCGTAACGTTCTCCAACAGCTATTACGACGTGGACCAGGCCCTCGTGGCGCTGAAGAACACCCCGATCGTGACCCGCCACGCGCCTGCCGACCTCAAGGGCTATGTCTTCGGCGACCAGGTGGGGACGACGAGCCTGGCCTTCATCAACAGTCAGATCCAGCCGACGAACCGCCCGAAGATCTTCCAGACCCTGAACGACGCCAAGCAGGCGCTGCAGACCCACCAGATCGCCGCGCTGGTCGCCGACACCCCCACCGCCCAGTACATCTCGTCGGCCCAGATCAAGGGATCCGTGCTCGTCGGCCAGTTCCCCAGCTCGGGCGAGCACTACGGCCTGGTCTTCAGCCAGGGCAACCCGCTGGTCACCTGCGTCAACAAGGCACTCGCCACGCTCAAGGCCAACGGCACCCTGGCGCAGCTGCAGCAGAAGTACCTGAAGATCTACACCAGCGTCCCCGCACTCAAGCCCTGACGCGGCCGGCCACCTAGCCGGTCCCGGCAGCCGATGGACGACAAGCAGCCAGACCCGCCGGCCGACCCGTTCACGGGCCTTCCCGGCGGCTCGTCCATGACCGTCGGCATCGGCTTCCAGACGCCGGGATCGTTCGGCACGACCGGACGCGGGCCGCGGCTGCTGGCCGGCGGCGGCCGCAAGGCGACCGTCATCTCGACGGCCAGCACGCTTGTCGTGCTCGCGGCGCTCGTTGCCGTCTTCCTGCTCGCGCCGGGCAGCGCCGAGGTGCGGCACACGTTCTTCAACCCCACCGACATGTGGCAGTCGTTCATCGGCAACCCGAAGAAGGGCTACTACTCGGTCGGCGAGGCCATCTGGCTGAACATCAGGATGTTCCTCGCCGCTGAGGTCTTTATCCTCGCGTTTGCCCTGCTCATCGCGCTGATCCGGCAGTCGGTGAGCCCGGTGCTCTTTCCGTTCCGGGTGCTGAGCCTGATCTACGTCGACTTCTTCCGCGGCGTGCCGCTGCTGCTCGTCCTGCTGGCCATCGGCTTCGGGGTGCCCGCGCTCAAGCTGCCGGTCGTGTCGACTCAGTCAGCGGCCATCTACGGGGTCGCGGCGCTTGTCCTCTCGTACTCCGCCTACGTCTCCGAGGTGTACCGGGCCGGGCTTAACTCCGTGCACCGCAGCCAGGCCGCGGCGGCCAGGTCACTCGGCCTCTCGCAGGGCTCGACGCTGCGCTACGTGATCCTGCCGCAGGCCGTCCGCAACATCATCCCGCCGCTGCTGAACGACTTCATCAGCCTGCAGAAGGACACGGCGCTGGTCGGGATACTCGGCGCCATCGAGGCCAACGAGGCTGCGCAGATCTACAGCAGCACCGTGTTCAACTACTCAAGCTACGCGGTCGCCGCCATCTTGTTCCTGCTCCTGACCATTCCGCTGGCCCGCTTCACCGACCGGCTGATCGACCGGGACAGAAGGCGGCGGCTCGCCGGGGCGGCGGCATGACCCCGGCCAGCCGGCCGCCAGGGCCAGGGAAGCACGGGCCAGGGGCGCCGGGACCAGGGACGCCGGGGCCAGGGACGCCAGATCCCGCGGCCGCGTCCGGGACCGCCATCAGGATCGAGGGCCTGCGCAAGGCGTTCGGCCCGAACCAGGTGCTGAACGGGATCGACCTGACGGTCGACACGCACGAGGTGATCTGCCTCATCGGGGCGTCCGGATCCGGCAAGTCCACGCTGCTGCGCTGCCTGAACCTGCTCGAGCCGATCGACTCCGGGCGGATCAGCCTCTGGGACCAGGAGATCACCGCGACGGGTATCGACCAGAACCTGGTCCGCAGGTCCATCGGGATCGTGTTCCAGTCCTTCAACCTGTTCCCGCACATGACCGTGCTGCAGAACGTCACGCTCGCGCCGCGCAAGGCGCTGGACATGCCCAGGCCGAAGGCCGAGGAGGAGGCCAGGGCGCTGCTGAGCCGGTTCGGCCTGCTGGACAAGGAGGGCGAGTTCCCCGACCGGCTCTCCGGCGGCCAGCAGCAGCGGGTGGCGATCGTCCGGGCGCTCGCGATGCAGCCGCAGATCATGCTGCTTGACGAGGTGACGAGCGCGCTGGATCCCGAGCTCGTCGCCGAGGTGCTCGACGTCATCCGCGAGCTGGCCGCGTCCGGCATGACGATGCTCATCGCCACCCATGAGATGGGCTTCGCCCGCGACATCGCCAGGCGAGTCTGCTTCCTTGAGGAAGGGCGCATCATCGAGGACGCGCCGCCCGCCGAGCTCTTCACCGAGCCGAAGGATGAGCGGACGAAGCGCTTCCTGCGGCGGATCATCGCGGCCGGCCGCCTCTGACCGGCCCGGGCTCACCGGCCGGTCACGATGCCGATGGCGACGGCAAGCACGACGGCGTTGTAGAAGAAGCACAGGACGCTGTGGATCATGACATGCCAGCGCATCGCAGGCGCGGTGACGGTGACGTCCGACACCGCGAACGATGTCCCGAGGGTGAACGAGAAGTACATGAAGTCGACGGGACCCGGCTGCTCGCGGCGGGGAAACTCCAGGCCGCCTTCGCCGGCAACGTAGTACAGGCCGGCGTAGAAGCGCGCGTAGCCGGCGTGCAGCAGCACCCACGCGAAGATGATCGCCATCCCGCCGAAGAACCTGACCGCCGAGCCGATCCTGGCGTCGCTGCCGCTGGTGATCACGGCATCGGCGCTGCCAAGCCCGGCGAGGCTCGCGGCCAGGGTGAACGCGAAGTTGAAGCGCGGCCCGCGCACGGCCCGGGACCAGGCCGGGGCCTGCGCGGCGAGCTCTACCGGGAGATCGCGCTCACCGCGCAGCCGCCGCAGCACGACCGCGCCGGTGGACAGGTAGATGAGCGCCACCAGATCCCAGGTCGCAAGGTAGCCGAGCTTGGCGCCCGGGGTGCCGGCGACGAAGGTGAAACTTATCCCAAGGATGATCAGGGCGAGTTCAAGAAACCGCGCAGCGGCGTAGGCGGCCCAGCGCGCCGGGCGCACCGGCGTCCCGCGGGCTCCGCAGGCCGCTGGCTCAGCTGGCGCGAATCACGATGGTCTTCGCCAGGTGATCCCCGATCCGCTGGCGACGGCGCGAGCACAGCATAGTGATCAGGCCGACCAGGCCTGCCACCAGCGTGTCCAGGATCAGCACGATCCACCTGATGAACAGCTGCAGCTTCGACGCCTCGCCGCCGTCGGCGGAGAGCACCCGGACGCCGAGCAGTTGCATGCCGAAGGTCTGCCCGTTCGCCGCCGACGGCCGGAAGATCCAGTACAGCAGGTGGATGGCGACGCTCAGCACGATCGCGACCGTCACCCCGAGGGCACGGGCCAGCCCGTGACCGCGGTCGAGTCCGAAATAGAGCAGCCCCGGGATGATGGAGACCAGTATCGCGTCGATGATGTACTGCACGACGCGGCGGAATACCACCCGTGTCTCGGTGGCGGCGACCGGTGCCGCCAGGCCCCCGTCAGCAATGCTGGCCATCTGCGCTCCCCCGATCTCATTCCCCAGTAAGCAGGCGGCCAGCGCCGACGCGGCCGCGGCGCCATCCCCAGGCGCTGAAGGACTCTTACCCTCGACTACGCAAAGCAATCTTAAGTAACTTTTTGTAGTTGAACTATTTCCCCGCCGCCGCGTAAGCAACCGCCACCTCGGCGGCCAGCGACGCGTTGTCGGCGATCAGCTGCCTGTTGACCTCGGCGCTGCGGCCATCGCTCAGCTCTGCGACGAGCGCCAGGACCGCCGGGGTTACCGCCTGCCCGGTCACCCCGGAGCTGCGGACCTGCTCGACGGCGCTGGCGATGAGCGGCTCGATGTCCAGGCCCGCGCCCGGCGGCCGGGTCAGCAGCAGCCCGGATGCCGGGTTCAGTTCCCAGTGGCAGGCCGCGATCCTGGCGGTTTCCGGGGCGCTTGACGCTGCCGCCGATACCGCCGGCCCCGGCTCGGCGCTGTAGAAGGCCGGCATGATCGCGGTCTGCCAGCCGAGCACCGGCACGCCGAGCGTCTCGAGCAGCTCGGCTGTGGCCGGGACGTCGAGTATCGACTTCACCCCGGAGGAGACCACCACCGCTGGGGTACGCGCGATCTGCAGCAGGTCGCCGGAGATATCGAGGTGGTCCGCGTAGCCCCGGTGCACGCCGCCGATCCCGCCGGTGCCGAGGAACCTGATGCCGAGCATGCGGCAGATCGCGAGCGTGCCGCCCACCGTGGTAGCGCCCAGGGCGCCCTGCACGATGCACGGCGCGAGGTCACGGGCGCCGACCTTCCTGGCGGTGGCGCCTGCCTCGGCGAAGCGCTCGAGCAGCGGCAGGCCCATGCCGGCAAGCACGACGCCGTCGGCCACGCCGATGGTGGCCGGCGTGGCGCCCGCGGCCAGGATCCGCTCCTCGGCGGCCAGCGCGGCCCGCAGCCCCTGCCCGCCGGAGAAGCCGTGCGCCACCAGGGTTGTCTCCAGCGCAACGACCGGGCGGCCGAATCTCAGTGCCGCCGCTACCTCGGGCGCTACCTGCCGCTGGACCGTCACGGCATCGCTCCCATCCTCGCCACCGCCCTGGCCGCCGCCTGCAGGCCGAGACCTATCCCGCCGAGCAGGTAGCCGGCCGCGAACGCGTCGCCGGCGCCGGTCGAGTCGACCGGCCGGGTCGCTGCCGCCGGGTGGACCTGGCCGCCGGCCCGGACGCCGGCCGGCCCTAGCTTCACCACCAGCTCACAGTCCGGCAGCTCGCCGACGGCTGCCGCCTCCGCCTCGTTGCCGAGCACCACTGCCGGGCGGAGCCGCCCGAGCAGCGCGCGGAACCGCCCGATCCCGTAGCCGCGCAGGGCGGCCGTCGAGGAGAGGTCCACGCTCAGCCGCGGCGCCAGGGCCGCTGCGGCGATCGCCGCACTGGCGACCGGGGCGACGACGAGGCTGTAAGCGGGCAGGTGCAGCCAGCTGCAGTCATCGAGCCAGCGCGGCATCCAGCGCGCTGGCGGTGAGCTGCGGGCCGACCCCTCGGTCGGTGAGCATGGACCGCGCGGCGCCCCGCTCGGATAGCGAGACCACCACCCCGGTCCGGCCGCCGAGCACCGGCCCGACGAGCTCGACGCCGCGGGCGGCCAGCTCGGCGGCCACCAGGCGGCCGGCCAGATCGCCGGCCTGGGCCGCGATCAGCCTGGCCCGGCCGCCGAGTGCGCAGATCCAGGCAGCGACGTTGGCGGCCTGGCCGCCGACGCCGACTGAGGTGACCGCCCTCGTGTCGGTTTCCCTGGCGAGCGGCTCGTCCATCCGCACGATGACGTCCAGGTGAGCGTCGCCCAGTACGCAGATCACCCGGTGCGGCGGAAAGCAGCGGCGGCAACGCCGCCGTAGCCCGGCCAGTCACCCCTGCGCATGAGTGCAGCGTAACCAGTCCGCCTGGCGCCGAAACTCCCCGGCCCGGCGCCAGCGTGCCCGGATCTGGCCCAGGCAGCAACCCGCTCGCTGCCGCGTTCAGCGGACTCGTGCTGCGGCACGCCCGGCACGCGCCGGCCGAGGCCGCGCGGGCAGCGCGGCAGGTGGTGGATCGCGGGATTCACCACCTCCGAAGGTGCGCGATCGCGCCATCCACCACCAAGCGCGGCACGCCCGGCAGGCCCGCGCGGGCAGCGCGGCCAGGTGGTGGATCGCGGCTCACCACCTCCGAAGGTCGCGATCGCGCCATCCACCACCAAGCGCGGCATGCCCGGCCGGTTAGCCAGCCAGTGGGATGGCCAGGATCGGCGTGGTCGTCGGCTGCGATGTTCCGCCGGCCGGCTCGACCGTGACGCCCGCCTGGTCTCCGGCCGCGACGCCGGTCGCGAGCACCGGCGCCGTGCGGCCGCCGCTCGGGGCGGGCAGCAGCCCGGCCCGCCGGGCGCGGCCCGGCGCCATCAGCCAGAGCTCGTAGACCTTGTTATCGGGCAGCGGCGGCAGGCCCGCCGTCGTGAAGATCATCTTGTGGCTGGCGTCGGAGAATACGGCCGTGGCCGTGCCGCCAACCGACGTCCGGTGGGTGACGATCCTGGCGTCGGGAGCGTTCAGCACCGCCTCGATCGCCCGTTCCTGGGCCTGCACGTGGTCAAGCTTGCCCTGCGTCGCCGACTGCGTGATGCCGAGTGCCACCGCGACCGCCACGGCCACCGCGGCGGCCACGCCTGCCAGCCGGGGAAGCCAGGCGGAACGCGGCTGGGGCACCGGGCGCTGGTCCATCACCGGCGGATGCTGGCGCGTCCTGGCGGCTGCCGTCAGTACCCGCTCTCTGAGGTCCGGCGGCGGCGGCTCGGCGACCGCGAGCGCGAGCCTGGTCGCGGTGCCGTGCAGGCCGCGGACCTCGTGCGAGCAGGGCGGGCAGCGCTGCAGGTGGTGCTCGAAGCGATCCCGCTCGGCGTTCTCCAGCGCGTCAAGCGCGTAGGCGCCGGTGAGGGTGTGCAGGTCGTGCCGCAAGAGCTTCACCAGCCCACCCCCATGCAGTCGCGCATCCGGATCAGGCCATCGCGGATCCGGGTCTTAATCGTCCCTAGCGCTACGCTGAGCAGCCCGGCGACCTGCCGGTAGGTGTAGCCCCCGTAGTAGGCGAGCGTGATCGACTCCCGCTGGATGTCCGTCAGCGTGCCCAGGCAGCGGCGCACCCGCTCGGCGTCGAGGTTGGCCTCGACGGCCTCGGCGACCTCGTCGGACGAGGCGGGGGCAAAAGCCGCCGCCGATTTCTGGTCACGCTGGGCCTCGGCGCTGGCCGAGCGCACCCGGTCGATTGCCCGCCGGTGTGCGATCAGCATGACCCAGGTTGTCGCGCTTCCCCGGGCCGGGTCGAACCGCGAGGCGTTGCGCCACACTTCGAGCAGGACCTCCTGCGCGACCTCCTCGGACTGGGCGGGATCCTTGAGTACCTTGCGGATCAGGCCGTATGCCGGGCCCGCCAGCCGGTCATAGACCTGCTCGAACGCATCCTGGTCGCCGCGCGCGACGAGCCCGAGCAGCCAGTCCAGGTCCCGCTCGGCACCCTCCTCAGGTGCGGCCGCGGGTTCGGGGCCGGCCCCCGGTTCGGGTACGCGCATACCGCGTGTGTTCATACCGTCCATTCGAGACCGCCCGGCCGGCAGATTGGTCTGGCCGCACCTGAATTAGTGAGCGGTGCGGATCTGCCCGGATTCTGGCCGGGCAAATAGTAACCGCCAACCTCGCCGGCTGGCGCGCGGGCGAGCCGGCGGCGGCTGCCGCCTTGGCCAGTTCTTCTACGAACAGCGGCGCGTTGACTGTACCCAGCCCCGATGCCAGGTCGTAGCCTGGCCTCGCCCGGAACCCGGGCACGGTGCGCAGCTTCCCGCGCTGCCGGAACGACACGGTGTTGTTGCCGCTGACCACGTCCGTTATGCCGGGCAGGTGCCGCGCCGACATGCGGTAAAGCAACGGGTTGATCGCCCCGAGCGGCAGGCCGGCGACCTGGTCGGCCAGCGCGACGATGCCGGCGAACTCGGGGGTGGCCTCGCTGGTCCCGCAGGCCGGGTACCAGGCCGGCGCTGGCCGCGGAAGCTCTGGTACATGTCAGCGGCCCCGTTGCAGGCGCCGCTCATCGAGATGTCCGGCACGCCCCGGTGCGGGCCGACGATGGCAGCAACGCCGTCCTGATAGCCGGGCCGGCCGAAGACGACGGACTTGCCGCCGCCCCCGGCCAGCGGGTTCGGCCAACGGTTGCCGACGATGAACTTGTTCGTCGCCGCGCTGAAGGTGTCGTTCCACACGGTGTCCGGCCGGGCACGCCTGCCCTTCGCCGCGAGGTGCAGCCGGGTGGCGCCCACCCCGGTGACCAGCGGGTCGCTGTCCGGCCAGGATGTCACCGGGTGCAGGTAGTAAGTGCTCTCGCTGATCTTCACGTCCGCCGCGCCGCTGTCACCCGAGGCCGCGAGCACGGTCACGCCGCTTCGCGCCGCCTCGGTGTACGCGCCGCGCAGGCCGAGCAGGGACTTCCTGGACGGGAAGGTCTGTTCGGTGGCACTGAAGCTCTGGCTGATCACGCCGCCGAGATGGTGCCTGATGACATACTTCTCGGCCCGGACGATCTGCGGGAAGCCGGCCGTTCCCTCGCTCTCCGGCGTCGGCGTCGCGACCAGCAGGATCCTGGCGCCCGGCGCCATCGTGTGGGCGTACTCGACGTCCAGGTCGGTCTCCCCGGCCCATCCCTCGCGGCTGGACGTCGGCCGGTATCGGCGGACCTGGCCGGCCGGGTGGATCACCCGCAAAGAGGGCGGCGCGGGCAGCCCGGCGCCGCGGTCGAAGATCCTCAGGTCATGGCGGACCGTGGGGGATCCGAACGAGTCGACGACCACGATCGTCTGCCCCCGGCCGTCGATACCGCGGCGCAGCAGGGCCGGAACGCGGTAGGCCCGCTGGATCTGCCCCGGCAGATAACACGCGATCTTGAATTCCCGCTCGCAGGACGCCTTCGTCGGGGGCACCGGCTGAGCGGCGGCCGCGTGCACCAGGTCCGGCCGGATCGAGATTACGGCCGCCCGTCCCCTGGCCGCCCGTCCCCTGGCCGCCTGGCCGGCGGCCGGCCGCGGCCGCCGAGTCGCCCATCGCCGAGTCACCTGCCCGGCGGCCGGAGCCAGAGCCGCCGGGCCGAAGATGCCGGGGCCGAAGATGCCGGGGCCCGCGCCGCCGGGGTCACGGCCGCCGCGCCGCTGACGGCCGCCGCGAGCAAGGCGGCCCCGGCGGCGGCCGCCGCCGGACTGGCTAGGCGCATCGGATCTCCCGGGACGGGCAGTTCGTGGCTCAGGTGCGGTCAGGGAATGGCAGCCGGGTCCCCCGGGCGCCGGCCATCGGCACTGGCTGCCGGCACGGCGCACAGCTCAGCGTAGCGATTGGCGTCCGGCTCGCGCCGGGGTGGCCCGGCCGGCGAGCCGAGCCGCGGGTACCGTGAGGACAGGCGGCGGATCGGAGACCCGCGAGATGAAGCTCAAGCTTGACCTGCATGACATCTACAACCGCGGGCAGGACATCGACCGCGCGCTGCGGGACATCATCGACGAGGCCGTGCGGAAGAAGGCGCCGCTTGTCGAGATCATCCCGGGTAAGGGCTCAGGGCAGCTCAAGAAGCGGGTGCTCCGGTTCCTCGACCAGAAGGAAATAAAGGCCCTCTACCACCGGGTAGAGAAGGACTCCAAGAACTTCGGCCGCGTGTTCGTCCACTTCCGCTACAAGTGACTACCCGCCTGCTCTCACCAGCGGCGCTTCGCCGCCGCCGGCTACGCGACTGTCCGGCTCCGGCTGATCGTTGACATGGCTTGACCTGATGCTTGACCCAGTCCGGCCCGGCCATTACGCGGCCGGCATGAGCGCCACCGTATCCGTATCCTGGAAGGGTGCACGGGCCCGCCATCCGGCATTGCCGGCACTGCTTGTGTGACTGCCCAGGCGACTGCTTGCTTCCCGGCGACACGGGCCTATGCATACACCGGCCGACCAGGAGGCTGACGTGGCGGGAGCGGCTGGTAATGCTCGGGAGCCGGAGATGGTGGCTGCACGGGGTTAAGGGCTGAGCACTCATCCGGTTGGACGAGCGAAAGGGCCGGAATCGGCTCCCGGCGGAGGTGATGGCGGCTATGGCGTTGTCCACGGCGTTCACGGAGCTCTTCTCGGTGCAGCACCCTATTGCGCTGGCGCCCATGGGCGGATCGGCCGGCGGTGCGCTGGCGGCGGCTGTCTCAAACGGCGGGGGTCTGGGACTGCTGGGCGGCGGCCCCGGGGATCCGGACTGGCTGGCCCGCGAGCTGCCGATCGTCGCGGATGGCACCGGCCAGCCGTGGGGCGTCGGCTTCCAGAGCTGGGCGATCGACGTCGGCACGGTCGAGCACGCGCTGCAGCACAACCCGAGGGCGGTGATGCTGTCCTTCGGTGACCCAGGCGCGTTCATCGGGCCGATCCGCCAGGCCGGCGCTGCGCTGATCATCCAGGTCACCGACCTCGAGGAGGCCAGGCAGGCGGTGGACCTCGGTGCCGATGTCATCGTGGCGCAGGGGACGGAAGGCGGCGGGCACGGCGCACTGCGCGGGCGGTCCACGTTGCCTTTCGTGCCGGTCGTGGCAGACCTGGCCGCGCCGACGCCGGTGCTGGCCGCCGGCGGGATAGCCGATGGGCGCGGGGTGGCAGCGGCGCTGGCTCTCGGTGCCGCCGGGGCGCTCATCGGGACCCGGTTCCAGGCTACTGCGGAGGCACTTGTCGATCCCTCGATCAGCAAGGCGATCATCGAGGGCCGCGGGGAGGATACCGAGCGCAGCACGGTGCTCGACATCGCCCGGGGCTCCCGGTGGCCGTCGAAGTACCCAGGCCGCACCCTCGGCCACCCGTTCCTCGATCAGTGGCGCGGCCGGGAAGCTGAACTCGCCGCGGACCCCGAGGCCAGGCGGGCATATCAGAATGGCGTGGCGCGAGGCGATCTGCTCCCGCTGCCGGTGTGGGCCAGCGAGGCCATTGACCTCATCAACGACCTGCCGCCCGCGGCGGACCTTGTCGGCCAGCTCGCCGCCCAGGCCGAGGACGCGCTGGCCCGGGCGGGCAGGCGCTGACCGCCCCGGGACAGCGAAGGTGCCCGGCCGAGCCCGGTCATGTCAGGATGAATGGGTGAAATTCCTGATTCGCATCCTGATCACCGCGGCCGCCCTGGCCGTGGCGACTGCCGTGGTCCCCGGTATCGAGCTGACCGCCGGCACCACCTTGCACAAGGTCGCCACGCTGGTCGTGGTGGCCCTGATCTTCGGCATCGTGAACGCCGTGCTCAAGCCGATCATCAAGATCATCGGCTGCATCTTCTACGTGCTGACCCTGGGGCTGATCGGCCTCGTGGTGAACGCGCTGCTGTTCTTGCTCACCAGCTGGGTGGCCGGCAAGCTGTCCGTGCCCTTCCACGTCACCGGGTTCTGGGCGGCCTTCTGGGGCGCGATTATCGTGGGTATCGTCGGCTGGCTGCTCAACATGTTCGTCGGCGGCCGCGGGCGCGGCGACGAAACCGGCGACTGACGGGCCGGGCCGCTGGCCTACCGCGCCCGGCGGGCGGCGGACCGGGCCGGGCGGGCGGGCCAGCAGGCCGCGCCCGGCCGGTAACGAGTGGGCAGGCCGGCGCGGCAGGCCGCCGGGCAGGTAGGCGTCACCGAGCCAGAACGCGGCGGCCATCACCGCCAGGGCGGCAGCGACGGCGAGCGCGCTGAGCGCGACGATGGCGTAGCCGTGCCTGGTCACGTCGATGAACGGGTAGGGATACCAGCCGGCCACGTAGCCGTGCAGCAAGGTGTAGCCCAGCCAGGCGACCGGCCAGGCCAAGGACCAGCAGGCCGTGCGGAGGTCACAGCGGGGCCGCGGGCCGAACGCCAGCCAGCCGATCACCGCGGCGAGCGGCACGACGTAGTGAAAGACGGCGTCCGTGGCCAGGGCCCAGCCGTGCAGCTGCTGCTGGGTCCGCAGCACGGTCGTGTACACGACGCCGGTCACGCTGATGCCGACCAGCGCGTCGAGCCGCAGCACCCGCCACCAGCGGCCGTCCCTGGCCGGCGCCAGGGCCAGGGAGAAGGCGGCGATCGCGACCAGCACGTTGCTCTGCACGGTGAAGAAGCTGAACATGCGGACGAACCGGGTCCCCGTCGCCGCGGTCCCGGAACGGGCAGTCAGCACGGACTGCACGACCAGTGCCGCTACCACAAGGAGGCCGACGGTCCCGTTAAAAATCTGGCTGGTGCCAATGCGGGGACGGTTACGCGCCGATACCTCCGCCGCCACCGCCTGGCCCTTCAGCCGGCGCTCGCGGCGGCGCTGCTCCGGCTGCTTCCCCGGGCCGAACCTGCTCCGTTCGAGGAAGCGGCCGGCGCCCTGGGTGCCGAGGAACTTGCCGTCGCGGACAAGGACGTTGCCGCGTTGCAGCACGACCTCGGGGACGCCGCAGACGGACCGGCCCTCGTAGCAGCTGTAGTCGACCCGCATGTGGTGGGTCGGCTGCCGACAGCGTCCGCCGCACCGACGGGTTGAAGACGACGATGTCGGCGTCCGAGCCGGCCGCCAGCGTGCCCTTGCGCGGGTGCAGCCCGAACATCCTGGCCGGCGCGGTGGCGATCAGCTCGACGAACCGCATCGGGGTGATGTGGCCGGCCGCCACGCCGCCGTCCCAGAGCAGGGTGTAGCGGTCCTCCACGCCGGGCAGCCCGTTGGGGATCGCGGAGAAGTCGTCCGTGCCGAGTGACTTCTGCTCCTTGTAGTCGAACGGGCAGTGGTCGGTGGAAACCACCTGCAGGTCGTCGGTCACCAGCCCGCGCCATAGGTCCGCCTGGTGGTCGGCGGGCCGCAGCGGCGGCGAGCAGACGAACTTGGCGCCCTCGAAGCCGGGCCTGGCCAGGTCGTCAAGTGACAGGTAAAGGTACTGCGGGCAGGTCTCCGCGTAGGCGGGCACGCCGCGGTCGCGGCCTTCCCGCACCGCGGCCAGCGCCTCCCTGGAGCTGAGGTGGACGATGTAGACCGGCACCCCGGCCAGCTCGGCCAGCGCGATCGCACGGTGCGTGGCCTCGCCCTCCATCGACGACGGCCTGGTCAGGCCGTGGTTGACCGGGGCCGTCTTGCCCTCGGCAAGGTAGCGCTGGACGAGCACGTCGATCGCGCCGCCGTTCTCGGCGTGCATCATGATCAGGCCGCCGTTGTCGGCGGTCCGGCTCATCGCCCGGAAGATCGCCGCGTCGTCCAGCATGAACACGCCCGGGTAGGCCATGAACAGCTTGAACGACGGGACGCCGCGGTCGATCATGGCATCCATCTCGCGCAGGATCTGCTCGTTGATCTCGCGCACGATCAGGTGCAGCCCGTAGTCGATGTGCGATTTCGGGCCGGCCTTCGCCAGCCAGGTGTCGAGGCCCTGGGACAGGCTCTCGCCGTAGCCCTGCACCGCGAAGTCGACGATCGTGGTGGTACCGCCCCAGGCGGCGGCCGCCGTGCCGGTGGCGAAGTCATCGGAGGCGAACGTGCCGCCGAACGGGAGCTCCATGTGGGTGTGCACGTCGATGCCGCCCGGCATGACGTACTTGCCGGCCGCGTCGATGACCGTGTCGGCCTCGCCGAAGCCGGTGCCGATGGCCTGGATCTTCTCCCCGTCGATGAGGACGTCGGCGCGGGACATGTCGGTGGCGGTGACCACCGTCCCGTCGCTGATCAGCGTCGTCATGGCAGCTGTGCCGCCAGCTCGCCGTAGGTCTCCGGCCTGCGGTCACGGAAGAACTGCCAGGTGTTGCGCACTTCCCTGATCTCGTCCAGGTCGAGATCGGCGACCAGTATCTCGTCGTCGGTGGCCGACGCCTGGGCGATGATCTTGCCGCGCGGGCTGCAGAAATAGGACGACCCGTAGAACTGGTGGGTGGACAGCGGCGGCTCGGTGCCGACCCGGTTGCTGGCCGCGATCCAGAAGCCGTTGGCGACCGCGTGCGCGGGCTGCTCAAGCTCCCACAGGTAGCGGGACAGCGACTCGACCGTGGCCGACGGGTTGAAGACGATCTCGGCGCCCTTGAGGCCGAGCTCGCGGGCGACCTCGGGGAAGTGCCGGTCGTAGCAGATGATCAGCCCGATCCGGCCGGCCGAGGTGTCGAAGACGGGGTACCCGAGGTTGCCCGGCTTGAAGTAGAACTTCTCCCAGAAGCACGGCCCGACATGCGGGATGTGGGTCTTGCGGTACTTGCCCACGATGGAGCCGTCGCGCTCGATCACGCAGGCGCTGTTGTAGTAGACGCCGGGCTGCTCCTCCTCGTACCACGGGACGATCAGCACGATGCCGTGCTCCCTGGCGACCTCCCGCATCCGGCTGACGGTGGGGCCGCTCTCGGGCTCCGCGGTGTCGTACCACTTGGCGTCCTGCTCGGCGCAGAAGTACGGCCCGTGGAAGATCTCCTGCAGGCCGACGACCTGCGCGCCGCGCGCGGCCGCGTCGGCGATCATCGCGATGTGCTTGTCCACCGCCGCCTGCTTGGACATGTTGGCGTGCGCCTGGATCAGCGCCGCGCGGACGGTCCGCATCGGAAAGCTCCTCTCGCCTGCCTGCCTGTGTGAGCCAGTACCCCGTTCGGTAGCGCTCCTAGCCTGCGCGCCCGGCGGCCGGTCCGCCAGCGGGCCCAGGCCGGGCGCCGGGCGCCGGGATGATCTCGGCGCCGAAGCCGCTGATCAGCGCCGCCGGGTCGTCGACCATCGAGTAGATGTTGAACTGGTGCACGCCCAGGTCGCTGAGCTGGGCCAGCTTGTCCCTGACCTGCTGCGGGGTGCCGAGCACGCAGAACCGGTCGACCACGTCGTCGGTGACGAACTCGGCGTTGTCGGATCCGGCGCGGCCGTGGTGGGCGTAGTCGTAGCGCTCCCTGGCCGCGATGTAGTCAGTCAGCTCGCCAGGCAGCTGCGCGTCGTGGTAGCGCTTGACCAGGTCGACCACGTGGTTGGAGACCAGCGCAGGGAACCAGCGGACCTGATCGCGGGCGTGCGGGAGATCATCGGAGAGGTACGCGGGGGCGGCGGCCATGACCTGGATCGCGGCCGGATCCCGGCCCGCCTGCTCCGCGCCTTCGCGCACGTACCGCAGGGCCCACTCGATGATGAATGGGTCGGCAAGCTGGAGGATGACGCCGTCCGCGATCCGGCCGGCGCAGCGCAGCGCCAGCGGCCCGTAGGCGGCGACCCAGACGGGCAGCCGGTGGCCGGCCGACCAGGGCAGCCTGACCGCGGTGCCGGCCAGGTCAACCTCGCGGCCTTCGGCCAGGTCGCGGATCTCCGCGCAGGCCTGCTCGAGCGCGGCCACCGGCACCGGCTTGCGGCCGAGCACCCGCTGCGCCGAGTCACCGCGGCCGATCCCCATCTCCATCCGGCCGCCGGATATCTCGTTCAGGGTCGCCATCGCCGACGCCGTGACCGTCGGGATCCCTGGTCACCGGGTTGGTCACGCACGGGCCGATGTGGATGCTCGAGGTCTGCGCCGCGATCAGGGTGAAGATCGGGTAGACCTCTTGCCAGAGGACGTGGCTGTCCCACAGCCAGACGTGGCTGAAGCCGCTCTCCTCGGCAAGCACTGCCTTAGCGACCACATCCGAGACCGGCGGGTCGGCCATGAAGGTCACACCGAAGCTCAGCATCGCTGCCCCTTTACGATTCGCAGGCAGCCGGACCCTATTCCTGATCAGTTAGTGCGTCAACGATCGATTGCGGGCGCCGCCCGGGACGCTGGCGATGGCGGGCCGGCCGTTCTACCCTTTCCGGTGTGCCTGACCGGACGAATCGCCGCATGCCCGGGCGCTCCGCGCCGCGCTGGCCGGCCGTGCTGGCCGCGGCGGCCCTCGCTGCCGTGCTCGTGGCCGCCGCCGCTGCCCCGATCCCGGCGGCCGCCGCGGCGGCCGGGCGCGCAGCCGGAGCCGGGCGCGCAGCCGCGGCCGGGTACGCGGCCGCGGAGCACGGGACCTCAGCGTCGACCCGGCTCGGGCATGTCGCGCTGCGCCGGTGCGCGCGCGTCCCGCTCACCTTCTGCGGGCACCTGGCCGTCCCGCTGGACTACTCCGCCGCCGCGAGCCCGCGCATCCGGGTCAGCTTCCGCTGGCTGCCGGCCAGGGACGCGGCGCCGGCCGGGACGATCCTCGCGGTGGAGGGCGGCCCCGGCTTCGCCTCGACCGGCAGCGAGGAGAACTACCTGCCGATGATCGGGCCGCTAGCGCGGACCCGCAACCTGCTGCTCGTCGACCTGCGCGGCACGGGCACTTCCACGGTGATCAACTGCCCGGCGCTCGAGCGGGCCGGCTCGCGGCAGTCCGGGCGGCGCTTCAGCCGGCTGGTCGGCGCGTGCGGCGCCAGGCTCAACCACGAATGGCGCTACCGGCACGGCGGCGGCTGGGTGCACGCGTCCGAGGACTTCAACACGGCATATTCCGCCAGGGACGTCGCCCGGGTGCTCCGCGCGCTGCGGCTGCGCCGGGTCGACCTCTACGGCGACTCCTACGGCAGCTGGTTCGCGCAGACATTCGCGTCCCGGTACCCGGGCATGCTGCGGTCGGTCACGCTGGACTCCACCTACCAGGTGCTCGGGCTCGACCCGTGGTATACCACCACGGTCACTACCGCCCGCCGGGCTTTCGACGCCGTCTGCCGGCGATCGGCGGCGTGCGCCGCGGCCGCCGGCGGCACCGGGTGGGGCCGGATCTCCGCGCTGGCTGGCCGGCTGGCCCGCGCCCCGGTCAGCGGCGAGACGACCACGGCCGACGGCACCAGCGGCCGCCTGACGGTGACGATCGGCACGCTGGTCAACCTGGTGAACAACGCGGGCTTCGACCCGGTCGTCTACCGTGACCTGGATGCCGCGGCGCGGGCCCTGCTGCAGCATCACGACGCGGCGCCGCTGCTGCGGATTTCGGCGCTGTCGCTCGGGTTCGACGACACCAACTACGGGCTGCCGGAGTTCAGCGACGGCCTGTATTTCGCCGTGGCCTGTACCGACTACGTGCAGCTGTTCAGCCGGACGGCGCCGTTCGCCGAGCGCGCCAGGCAGTACCGCGCCGCGCTGCGGCATGAGCCGCCCCGGACTTTCGCCCCGTTCAGCCTGGCCCAGTGGACATCGCTGGATCAGTACACCGAGGCCTACAGCGGGTGCCTGCGCTGGCCGGCGCCGCGCCGCAGCCACCGGCCGATCGTCCGGCGGCCGCCGCTCGTCCCGGCCCGGCTGCCCGTCCTCGTGTTGTCCGGCACCCTCGACTCGCTGACCCCGCGGCCGGGCGGCGCGACGCTGGTCACCCGCCAGCTGGGCCGGTCGGCCCGGCTGGTGACGCTGGCCAACCTGACGCACGTGGCCGGGCAGGACGCCAACAACGGCTGCGCGCTGTCGATCTACCGGCGGTTCGTCCGCCGTCCCGGCGGCCTTGCCACCGAGAACACGTCCTGCGCCGGGCGGATCACGCCAGTGCACACGGTGGGCGCGTACCCGCTGCGGCTTGCTGGCGCCGTGCCCGCCACCGCGGCACCAGGCAATGCGGCAGGACGCAGCGCGCTGCGGGCGGTGACCGTCGGGCTGGCCAGCGTCGGCGATGAGATCAGCCGCTGGCCGTTGCTCAGCGGCCGCCGCGACCTGGGCTTGCGGGGCGGCCGGGTTGCCTTCCGGGCAGGCCGCCTGCTGCGGATCCGGCTGACCCGCGTCCGCTGGGTCACCGACACCATTATTAACGGCACGGCGTGGTGGAACCAGGCTGCCGACCGGGTGACCGCCCGGCTGGTGGTCCGCCTCCGCGCCGGCCCGGCGGTCCGGCTGACCGCGCGCTGGCGGCCGTTCGGGACGCAGGCGCAGCTGGCCTCGGTCACCGGCGAGCAGGGCGGGCGGCGGCTGGTGGCGGTCGCGCGGGCACCGTGATGGCACAGTGCAGAACTGCTCGGCCGCGCTGATGCGCTGGCGCCGCCTGCCCACCCCCCGGGGGCATGGTGCGCGGCGCGGATGGCCGCAATGGCCGTTGCCCCCCGCTGGCCCCTGGAGTCCCCGTTCCTGGCCACCGGCACAAGATCCCTGGTACCTGGGAACTTGATCCGCCATCATATCTATTCTCTGAAATATCATCGCAAAGTCGCGTACGGAACCGTGGCCAACGGAGGCTCCGGCCGCCTGCGCGAGGCGGGCGGGTGGTCACGAGAGATGAATAACCAGGTCATCGGCCGCAAGGCAGCCGGACGGACGGGGGCAAAGGTGCCCTGGCCGCTGCGGTTAGGAGTCGTGCCGCCGCTGGCCGGGCCCTTCAGCCCTCGGCCCGAGACCGGGCTCGGCCTGGCTAGCAGCCTCAGCCCGGGCGAGGTGACGGTGCTGAACCCGGCACCGGACCCGGAGAACCCGGACCCGCTGGCAGCGATGGGCGGCACCGGCAAGACGCAGCTCGCCGCTGCGCTGGCTCACTCGGCCTGGCAGGCGGGCGCGGTGGAACTGCTGGTATGGCTGACGGTGTCCGGCCGGGACGCTGTCATTGCCGGCTACGCGCAGGCACTCCGCGAGGTCGGCGGCACCGTGCCCGGTGCCGAGCCAGGCCAGGCCGCCACCCGGTTCCTTGACTGGCTGGGCGATACCAGCCGGCCATGGCTCGTCGTCCTTGATGACCTGGCCGATGCTGCCCACCTGGAAGGCCTCTGGCCGCAGGGGCCTGCCGGACAGGTGCTCGTAACGACCCGCCAGGGCAGCGCCGCGGTGCTTGGCCACGGCCGCAGGGTCGTCCAGATCGGCGCTTTCTCGCGGCGCGAGGCGCTCAGCTACCTGACCGCCAGTCTCTACGACAACCCGGATCAGCGGATCGAGGCACTCGACCTGGTGGAGGACCTCCGCTGCCTGCCGCTGGCGCTGGCGCAGGCGACTGCCCTGATGGCCGGCTGCGGGCTGGACTGCCGGAGCTACCGGACCAGGTTCGCCGAGCGGAAGCGCCGCCTGGCCGGCCCGACGGCCGACAGCTACTCGGCCGTCACCGCGGTCACCTGGTCACTCTCGCTGGACTACGCCGACCAGCTTCGGCCGGCCGGGCTTGCCCGGCCGGCCCTGGCGCTGACCGCGCTGCTTGACCCCAACGGCATCCCCGGGGCGGTCCTGACGAGCAAGCCGGGGTGCGAGTTCATCACCGGCCGGGCGGGCAGCGGAGCGGCGGCCGGTGCACAGCTGGCCAGGAGCGCCCTGCACAACCTGGCCCGGCTCGGCCTGGTGACCATCGACCCAGGCAGCGCGGAGCGAACCGTGCGGGTGCATCCGCTGGTCCAGGCCACCGTCCGCGGGATGCTGCCGGCCGCGGTGCTCAGGCAGGCCGCCCAGGCAGCAGCCGAGGGACTGTTCCTGACCTGGCCCGCTCAGGACGCGCAGCCGATGCTGTCCCAGGCGCTGCGTGACAATACGGCCAGCCTGCACCGCTGCACGGGTGACCTGCTGCTGGCCCCGGAAAGCCCGCCGGTGCTCTTCAGGGCGGGCCGGAGCCTGGACAACAGCGGGCTCACCGAGCAGGCGGTCGGCTACTGGCAGCAGATGATCGACGCGATCGACCGCGTGCTCGGCCCCGGTCACCCGGAGGCGCTGACCGCGCGCGACCAGATCGCGGCCGCCTATGACAAGGCGGGGCTGCAGGACGAGGCAATCAGCGCGCACCGGCAGTGCCTGGGCGAGCGCGAGCGCCAGCTTGGCCCCGGGCATCCCGATACCCTGGCCTGCTGCGGCGACCTGGCCCGCGCCTACCTGACGGCCAGCAGGCCGGCCGAGGCAGTTCCGCTGTACGAGCGCACGCTGGCCGGCCTGGAGTGGATTCTCGGGGCGGACCACCCGGACACGCTGACCGCCCGCGGCAACCTCGCGCTCGCCTGCAGCTCAGCCGGGCGGCTGGATGATGCGATCGGCAGTTTCCAGCGCACGGTCGCCGACCGGGACCGGGTGCTCGGGCCTGACCATCCGGACACGCTCACGTCGCGGGCCAACCTCGCCGCCGCCTATCACGGCGCCGGGCAGCTGAAAGACGCCATCCCGCTGTACCGGAGCACCCTCGCCGACCGCGAGCGGATACTCGGCGCCGACCACCCGGACACCATGACCTCACGGGGCAACCTCGCTTACGCGTACCGGTCAGCGGGGAAGCTGAAGGACGCGATACCGCTCTACAAGCGCACCCTCGCCGACCGCGAGCGGGTACTCGGCGCCGACCACCCGGACACGCTGACCTCGCGGGGCAACCTCGCCGCCGCCTTCCACACCGGCCGGCGGCCGAAAGAAGCCATCCCGCTGTATCAGCGCACCCTCGCCGACCGGGACCGGCTGCAGGGCCCGGACCACCCGGACACGGTGACCGCGCGCGGCAACCTGGCCGCCGCCTACCACTCGGCGGGCCGCATCGTGGACGCCATCCCGCTGTACGAGCGCACGGTCGCCGACTGCGAGCGGGTCAGGGGGCCGCATCATGAGGACACCCTGATCTCCCGCTGCAACCTCGCGCACGCGTACTACACGGCGCGGCGGCACACCGACGCGATCGCCGTCTTCGAGCGCACCCTGGCCGACTGCGAACGGGAGCTCAAGCCCGGTCACCCGCTGACCCAGACCGTGCGGGAGAGCCTTCAGGCGGCCACGCGGGGCTGACCGCAGGGACTGACGAGGGCCGGACGCTTTCAGCCTGGCCCCGGACAAGCGGCGCAGCGTGGCGATCTGCGTCGCGCTGACGCGACGGTCCCTGGGCTGCTGGCCAATAAGAGTCCGCCGCGGTCGGCCTCCTGACCCCCTGAAGCAGGATCTGAGTGGTTCACGGGCGTGCGGTGCGCATAGGCCCTGTGGTGAGCGTTCCGCCTGATGGATGGGGAAAAGGTGTCGTCCTGGCGACACCGCAGCCACATCCATCAGGCGGAATGCCGTTCCGTTCCGATTCGAATCGGACATAGGGAGATCGGGGGGCAGGAAACTGGACTGACAAGGCGCTGGCCGCCGCGGGGGCCAGCGCGGATGACGAGGACCGGGCCTCGCTCCTTGCCGACCTGCAAACCATCCCCGGCCAGCCCCGGTACTGGTGAGCTGGCCCGCGATGCCGGCGGGCGGCTGTCAGCGTCGCCAGGGAAGATATCCGGCATGGATGAAGAGACGCCGGACCTGACCGAGCAGCTGAGCCGGCCGCAAGCCTCTGACGCCGTCACCGGGCTGGGCTGGCGGTACGTGCTCGGCATGCTGAAGACCCTGGTGCCGGTACGCTCGCTGGCGCACGCAGCCGACATCGGCAGCCTGGCCGCCGCGGCCGCGGGCGAAGCCGCGGACCGGCATCTGCGGATCGACCTGCGCCCTGACCGGGTAGACCTGACGCTGCAGTCGGCCGCCACCGGCAAGGTGACCCGGCAGGACGTGGCACTGGCCCGGCAGATCTCGGCGGCCCTGGCAGGCCTGGGCGAGCGGGCCAGCGCCGGCGCCGGCGCCGGCCGGCCGGTCGGTACAAGTGCTGGAGATCGCGATCGACGCGATGGACATCGCGGCGATCCGCCCGTTCTGGAAGGCCGTCATGGGCTACGACGACGAGCCCGGTGCTCCTGGTGGCCCCGGCGACGCGCTGGTCGACCCGCTGTGGCAGGGCCCGGCGATCTGGTTCCAGCAGATGGACGCGCCCCGCGCGCAGCGCAACAGGATCCATTTCGACGTGTCCGTGCCGCATGACGAGGCACCTGGCCGGATCCGGGCCGCGCTGGCAGCCGGCGGCGCGGTAGTCTCCGACGCCGAGGCTCCGGCCTTCTGGCTGCTTGCCGACCCGGAGGGGAACGAGGCCTGCGTGACGACCTGGCAGGGCCGCGATCCCTAGGACCTGACGGTCGCTCCGGCATCCCTGGCCGCCGCGGCCTGTGGCGGCACGCCGAGCAGCTCGGTGAATCTGCCGACCATCAGGTCCCGTCCCTTGACCTCGGCGACCCGCTCCGGGGTGGCCAGGTCGGCACGGCCAGGAAGCTGGCCCGAGCCTCCGGACGGGCCGACCGGGACGATGATGGCCGCTGGCGACGGCTGGTAGGGCGTCATGCCGCCGTCCCCGGTGATGAGAGCGCGGATGTTGGCGGCCACCAGATGTGCCTGCCGACCGGCAATTCCGGCCATCTTGTGATCGGCGGCGGACACGTCACCGACCGCGAAGACGTTGTCCTGGCCAGCCACCTGCAGGTACGGCGTCACCTCGACGAAGCCGTCCGGCCGGCGAGCACCGGCCAGGTCGCCGACCAGGTAGTCGCTGACTGGCTGGACGCCGTAGCAGCGGAACCAGATGTCAGCTGTTATCTCGGCACCAGGCTCGGTGATCACGGTGAACGTCCGCAGCTCGCCGGGCGGTGCTGGCGGGCCTTCCCGCAGCGGGCTGGCCAGCGCGAGCCGGACCCCGATGGCGGCGAGCTGCCGCCGCAGCTCCGCCTTCAGATCCGGCCGGAACCGCTCCCCGAGTATGTCGTCAGCCGCGTCGAGCAGCGTCACCTGCTTGCCCGGCCAGACCGCCTTGATCTCCCCGGCCAGCTCGATGCCAACCGGCCCGGCCCCGACCAGCAGCACCCGGGCCGCGGCCGCGAGCCCGGCATGGGCCGCGCGGACCCTGGCGTGGGCGGCAGCGGCGGCGTCGGTGTCGTTCTTGGCCGGGAACGGGTAGGCGGACCCGCTCGCCAGCACGATGTAATCGGCGCGGATCTCGGCCCCGGACGCGAGCGTGACCCGGCCGACATCGACTTTCGCCGCGCGGTCACGCAGCACCCTGCCGTTGCTGAGCAGCCGGTCATAGGGCAGGTAGATCCGCGGCAGCCAGGACGGATCAACCAGGGCGCGCAAGGCGGCGACGTTGTGCACGAACGCGTCCTTCGGCTCCACGAGCACGACATCGGCCAGGTCATCGAGAGCCTTGGCCGCGTTGATGCCGCCATAGCCGCCGCCGATGACCACGACTGTCGGGTTGACCAGGGGAGGCTCGCTCACTTGAACTCCAGTCGGACGGAGCGGAAGTTGGCTGGGAAAGTAAACTGTTGAACGCTGTACTAACTGTACTCCTTGCTGCCCGGCTGGCCGGTCATGGCGGCGGCTCGCGGATTACCTCGAAAGCCTCGGCGCCGCTCCCGTCCGTGCAGCGCGACCAGTATCTGGCCGTCGACTCGATCAGCCCCTGCTCCAGGCATTCCCGGACATGCCGCTGGGCGGCGAAGGCACTGACGGCCAGGAGCTTGCGTTCGAGCTGATCGTCGATGGCCACGAAACGGGCCGGCCGGAAATCGGCGGTGCCTGGCGGCGACTGGAAGCAGTAGACGCTGCCGGCGTCCCGGCACGCCATGAGGGCAGCCCGGTGCGCATTGCGGTGCTCTTGAAGCACGTCGTGCAGCGAGTGGGTGTAGACGACGGCTGGCCGCACGGCCCGCACGGCGCGGTCGATCGCGCTGACCGCCGGCTCGCCGTCGGCGATCGCGGCCGCCGGGGGTTCCGGCTGGAACAGGGTTGCGCCCAGCACGAGAGCCGCCATCTCGGACTCGCCCGCCGGTGGATCCGGCTGGACGGCATCGTCGCCGCAGCCGCCGCGGGCCAGCGCCAGGATCGCGATTTCGTGGCCGAGGGCGCGGTGGACGAGCAGCGCGCCAGCCGCGCCGATCTCGGCATCGCCGCGGTGCGCGCCGATAGCGAGCACGGCCAGGCCGGCCGCTCGCCGGGCCGCGCGGCCCTTGGCGACCAGCGCGGTAACGGTAGCCAGGAAGCGATCGGGCGGGACCGGCTTCTGCAGGAACTCGTCGGCCTCGTCGCGCAGTGCCCGCATCGCCGGATCGAGCGACTCGTGCGCGGTGATCACGGCGACCGGCAGCGCCGGCGAGAGCCGGCGCAGCGCGGTCAGCAGCTCGAGGCCGCTCATGCCCGGCAGTTCAGCGTCGGTCAGCACGAGGTCCCAGTCCTGCGAGCCTGCGAGCCTGAGCGCGACGGCCGGGTCAAGCGTGTGCCTGACATCGAGTCCGCCGCGCTTGCCGAGCACGTGCATGGCGAAATGGGCGGCCACGGGATCGTCCTCGATGAGCAGGACCCGTCCCGGTGATCCGCCGCGCGTGCCGTCAGTCATGTGCGTGCCCCGGCAATACCGGACCCGGGTCCCGGCCGGGCATCAGGCTCGGCCGCCGAGCCGCGCCCGGCAGGCAGCGGCGATGTCGCCGATATCGACTTGCTGCAGGATCGGCTCATGCCGGTGATCATCCGGGTCGAGCGTCCTGAGCACCTGCGCGTAGGCGCGGCTGGCTGCCGGGACGTCACCAAGCTCGTCGTAGGCACGGCCGAGGGCGAACGCCGCCACGGAGAATGCCGGATCGGCGTAAAGAGCGCGCCGGAGCGCCGCCGCCGCGCTGGCAGGCTGGCCTGCTTCCAGCATGACGAGGCCATGGACGAAGTGCGCATCGGCGTCCAGCGGGTCGTCAGCTAGCAGCGCCGTGACCCGCGCCAGCGCCTGGTCACGGTCGCCGTTTCCCGCGGCGTCGAGCGCAGCGGCCAGCCGGTCACCGCGCTCGCCGGGCTGAGCCAGCCCGCCGGGCTGAGCCAGCCCGCCGGACTGGGCCAGCGGCCGGCGGCCGAGCGGCCGGCGCAGCGGGCGCACGTTCTGCCTGGCCGGGCGCGGCGGCCCTTCGCCAGGCCCGCCGCGGCGTGCCGGTGCCCGCTGCAGCACGTCCGCGGCGCCGAGCATCAGCATGCCGCCGGGGCGCAAAGACCGCTCCAGCGCCTCGATCACCCGGCCGGCTACCGGCGGATCGAGGTAGATGAGCACATTCCGGCAGGCAACCAGGTCGAAACACGCCTCGCCGGGCGGCGGGAACGGGTCGCTGGCCAGGTTGTGGCGGCGGAACCGAACGAGTCCGCGCAGGCGATGGCCGACGAGGTAACTACCGTCGGCCTGCCGGTCGAGGTAGCGGTCACGCAACGACGGCCGAAGCGGCTGCACCGCTCGCTCGCGGTACCGGCCGGCCGCCGCCGCCTTGAGCGCGGCGCTTGAGATGTCTGTTCCCAGTACCTCAACGGGAACCGGATCCCGGCCGAACGCCTGGTCCGCCAGCAGCGCAAGAGTGTATGCCTCCTCGCCGCTGGCGCAGGCCGCGCTCCATGCGCGCACGGAGCCTGAGCCCGCCGCCTGGGCGCTGCGGAGCAGTTCGTGCCAGGGAATCGCGCCGAGCTGGCCACGGTCCCGGACGAACGTCGTCTCGCGGACGGTTACCTCGTCGATCAGCCGCTCCACGACACCGCGGCCGTGCAGCGGATCCGATGCCGCGCGCAGGAAGTCAGCCGGGCTGAGGCCCTGCGCGGCGCGGCCTGCAGCGGCGAGGATGGCTGCCTCGCGGGTGGCCGGCAGGGCAATTCCGGTCTTGCGCCTGACAAGTTCCGTTATCTCGGCGAGGTATTTCTTCACGGCAGCACCGGAAACGGCTCGTAACGCAGCGCCAGCAGCATGTCGGCGATGCACGCTGGGCGCAGCACGATCTCGACGCCAAGTTCGACGGCGGCCTTCGGCATCCCGAAGACGGCGGACGACTCCTGGTCCTGCGCGATCGCAAGGCCACCGCGGGCGCGGACCGCGGCCGCTCCGGCGGCGCCGTCACTGCCCATTCCGGTGAGCACGACCGCGACTCCCGTTCTCCCGGCCACCGCGGCGATGCTCGTGAAAAGCATGTCGCCGGACGGGCGGTGGCGGCCGGCCGCGGTATGCCGGTCGAGGCACAGCCTGCCGGCGGCCAGCTTGAGGTGCGCCCCCGCGGGCGCGATCCAGACTCCGGGGCAAGCCGGCTGGCCGGCTATGGCGAGACCGACCGGCATCGGCACCGTCTGGTTTAGCCAGCCGGCCAGCTCGTCCGCGAACGCGGCGCCGATGTGCTGCACGACCAGGATCGGAACCGGGTAGTCCGCGGGCAGCACGGCGAGCAGGCGGACCAGGACCTGCGGGCCTCCTGTCGATGCGCATACGCCGATGACCGACGCCCCGCGGCCCAGGCCGCGAGGGCCCGGGCCCGTCTTGAGCGCGGCGCGCAGGTGGCGGATCACGCCGGCCCGGCTGAGCACCTTTACCCGGTGCCGGAAAGCGGCCGCCGCAGGGCCGGCCGGGTCGCGCAGGTCGAGGTCAGCTTTGGCGATCGCATCGAGCGCGCCGGCTGCGAGCGCCGCGGCCGCCTTGCTCGCGCTCGCTGCGACGTGAGCGGAGAGCACCAGGATCGGCACCGGGCAGGAACTCATGATCTCCTCGACCGCCTGCAGGCCGTCCATCCCTGGCAGCTCGAGATCCATGGTTACCAGGTCCGGCCGGGCCCGCGGCAAGGCCGCGATCGCCTCCCTGGCAGTTCCGCAGACGGCGGCAACCGTGATGTCTCCGTCATGTTCAAGCACCCGGGTCAGCGCGGTCGCGTAGACGCGGGAGTCTTCGCAGACGAGCACCCGCCGCGTCGTCATCTGCTCACCGGGCCGACGAGACGCTTGACGGTGGTGAGCAGTGCCTGCTGATCGAAGGCCTGCTTGGCCATATAGGCGTCCGCCCCCGCCTCGATTCCCTTGCGGCGGTCGTCCGCTGAGCCGCGGGAAGTGACGATCACGACCGGCAGCGACGGGCGCGCCTGCCCGGCGCGGATCGCACGGGTCAGCTCAAGGCCGTCAAGCTCGGGCATCTCGAGATCGGTGACGACGAGCGCGATATCCGGGTCGCGGCCCAGGGTGGTCAGTGCGTCGCGGCCGTCGCGTGCGGTCACGACCGGGTACCCGGCTGCCTCGAGAATGCTGCGCTGGAGCTCGCGGACGGTAAACGAGTCCTCGACGACGAGCACCTTGGGTGCCGTAGCCGGAGGCGGCGCCGCCTGGCCGTCGTCGCCCGGTCCAGGCAGTTCGCTGGCGCGTCCGGCGCCCGCGATTGCGCTGCCTGCGCTGCCTGCGCGGCGGGCGCGGCGGGCGCGGCGGGCGCGGCGGGCGAGCGTCACGGGCTCGACCAGGAGTGCGATCCGGCCATCGCCGAGGATGGCCGCGCCCAGGTATCCCTCGACATCGCCGAGGAGCGGGCCAAGCGATTTGACCACCACCTCCTCCTTGCCGAGCACCGCGTCGCAGGTCGCGACGCAACGGCGGCCAGCGGCGGAGATCACCAGCGCGGGGGACCGGCGGCCGAGCGGCAGCGGCGCGGCGCCGATAAGCACCGCCACGTCCACCACCGGCAGCGGCCGGCCGCGAACCTCGAGGACGGCCCGGCCCTCGAGCGTGAGCGTCTCGGCGACGCTAACGATCTCTTCGACCGCGACCAGCGGCATGCCATAGACCCCTCCGCCCCGCTCGAACAGCAGCACCTCAAGAAGAGCGAGCGCGACCGGGAGCAGCAGGACTACTTCCATACCCCGGCCAGGTTCGCTGCGGACCTCGAAGCTGCCCCCCACCGATCGCGCGTAGCTCCTGACCACATCGAGGCCAACGCCCCGCCCGGCCAGGTCGGTCACCTCATTGGCGGTCGAATACCCGGCCCGGGCGAGTACGTCGCCGAGCGACCCCTCGTGCCTGGCCTGCTCGGCTGTTTCAGCGGACACCCCGCTGCCATCGTCGGTGACGACGATCTCAACCAGGCTGCCACGTGGCACGGCGCGGACCTCGAGGCGGCCGCACGGCGGCTTACCTGCCCGCTCGCGCTCGGCTGGCGACTCGATGCCATGGCTCACGGCGTTCCGCAGCAGGTGGACGAGCGGGTCGTACAGGCTTTCCAGGATTACCCGGTCGATCTCGGTGCCTGCGCCCGTGACCACAAGTTCCGCGTCCTTTCCGGCCGCGAGGCAGAGATCCCGGACGGCGAGCGGAAGCCGACCGGTAATCGTCTCCAGCGGGAGCGTCCGCAGCCCGATCGCGGTGTCCCTGAGCTCGTCCAGCATGCGCTCGCTGCTGCCCAGCACGTCGGCAACGTCCTGCGAGAGGGCTGCCTGGGCGCCGAGCGAGTGCGCAAGCCGTCCCCGGTCCTGCATCACCGCACCGACGACGTCGAGCAGGCGGTCGATCTTCTGGGCCGGGACACGCAGCGGACGCCGTGCTTCCTTCGGCCCGGTAGCCACGGCCTCCGGCAGTCCTGGCCCGGGCACCAGCTCCTCCGGCGGCGCGGGGTCAGGCCTTGCTCCCTGCGGCGGAGCTGAATCGGCCCTTGCTCCCTCCGGCGGCGCGGAATCGGGTGCCGCATGCGCTGGCGGCGCGGGATCGGGCGCCGCATGCGCTGGCGGCTCAGGATCGGGTGCCGCATCCCCCGCCGGTTGGTAGCCTGACGTCGCGCTGGCGGCATCGCCGGCCAGCGCCGCCGCGCTGGCGGCAAGGTCACCGAGAACCTCGTCGGCCGACGCTGCTTGCTCTGCCTCGCCGGAAATCTGCGCGCGCAGCACGGCGGTCGCGCGCAATAGCGGAGCAGCCAGCCCCGGCTTGAACTCCCCCGCGGCCCTGACCCCGGCGAGTACCTCCTCGACCGCGCGAGCAAGCGCACGGATGTCATCGAGGCCAAGCATTCCCGCCGCGCCCTTAATGGTGTGCGCGTTGCGGAACAGCGAGTCGACGGACTCTGCACCCGCATCCCCGGACTCGACCGCAAGCAGCGCGGCCTCCATCTGATCGAGCCGCCCTGCAGCCTCGTCCCGGAAGATGCTGGTGAGCTCGTCATCAAGCTCGCTCACCGGGGTGTCCCCGGTGACCAGGGCGCACCCGGCAGCGAAGGCACGCCTGGCGGCGGCGCACCCGGCAGCGGCGGCGCGCCCTGCAGCAGATCACAGACCTGCGACACGTCGATCACCGCGACAAGGTCGCCGTCGGCCAGCATGGCGCCCGCCAGCAGGTCGGACTCAGTCTCCTCGGTCGGATCTCCCAGCTCAGCCACGCCGCTCACCTGCTCGACGGCGAAGCCCACGCGGCGGTCCCTGTCCTCGGCAACGATCAGGCGGCCGGGGAAGGCAGTACGCGGAATGCCCAATAGCAAGGCAAGGTCGATCACCGGCAGGATCTGGCCGCGCACCGTTCGTACGCCGAGAATTTCCGGCCGTGCCCCGGGAACGACGGCGACCTCGCCAAGCACAGCAACCTCCAGTACGTGCCCGACGGGCATCGCGAGGGCCTCCGAGCCGATCCGCAGCACGACATAGACGCTCACGAGCTTCGATCGCCGCCGTCCCGCTGACCCCCGTCGCTTTCGCCGCCGTGCTCACGCAGGGCCCGGTCAAGCCCGTCCACCAGCGTGTCCAGCCGTTCCGCGGTAGCTGACCACTGGGTCTGCTCGACGGCAAGCTGGTCCGCCGCCGCTCGGATCTGCTGGATAGCGCTGTCCACCTGATCCGCGGCCGATTTCTGCTGCTGGGTCGCGAGGATGGACTCGTCCAGCATTGTCGCCGTCGACGTCATCAGCTCGCCGACCTCGCGAGCCTGCAGCGTGCCCTGCTCGGTGGCCATGATCGTCGCGTTCGTCTCATCCTGCACGCCGGTGATGATCAGCCTGATCGAGTCGGTCGAGTGAACCGACCGCTCCGCGAGCTTTCGCACCTCGGCCGCGACAACCGCGAATCCCTTGCCGGCCTCACCGGCCCTGGCCGCCTCGATGGCCGCGTTCAGCGCGAGCAGGTTCGTCTGCCCGGCGATATCGTTGATCAGCTCGAGGATCTCGCCGATCTTCTGCGCGCGCTCGCCGAGTGAGAGGGCGCGCGCCGCGATCGCGTCGACCTTCTCCTGCATGTCGCGCATCGTGTCACCAGTGCGCTCCGCGGCTTTCGCCATGGCGTGCGAGTTGTCGGCGATCGAGCCGGCCGTCGTCGCGAGCTCCTCAATCGTCGCCGATGTCTCCGCGACCGCCGATGACTGCTCGCTCGTCACGGCGGCCGCGTTCTTCGCCGCCAGCCGGAGCTCGCCGGTGACCTCGCCGAGGACCGCCGAGGTGGACCGGAGCCGGCCGACGAGGTCGCTCAGCCGGCCGAACGCCGCGGTCAGTTCCCGCTGCCGGTCAAGCGCCCGGTTGAGCAGCCGGAGCGCGAAGAGGGCGAAGGCGACACCGGCCAGAACGGCAAGGACGGCGGACGCGATCCCGATCAAGAGCGCCTGGCTGGCCGCAGAGGCTGCCGCCACCTGCGCCGCCTGCGCGCGCTGTAGCTGGACGGCATCAAGGCGGTCCAGCGGGCCGAGGACGCTGGCCTCGGCGGCGCTGAGCTGCGTGGTCGCCCGGACCTCTCGCGCCAGCGACGTGCCCGCCGCCCCCTGCACCCGCCGGAACAGAGCCAGGAAGCGCCTGTTTGCCGTCGCCGCCTGCACCCGGAAGCGGGCTTCATTCGCCGACTCACCGATGCCAAGGGTGGCTGAGGTGGCCGCGAACTGGTCACCCTGGCCAGTGATCTCGCGCAGTATCGCCGGCGACGGAGTGAAGAAGTACTCGTGCATCGCCTCGCGCTGATGCCAGAAGGTAGCGACGAGCCTGGTGGTAAGAATCGCATCACCATGCGCGTCGACGGCCACGCTTGAGCTGGCGATCGCATCCTCGTAGCGCCAGATCGTCACGCCGACCGCAGCCGCGATCACGGCGATCACGGCCACGCTGACAGCTATGACACGACGCGCCGACCCGCCAGGCGGCTCTTTCGGCATCACCGGTGTGTTTCCTGCCCCGTCCCCGCAGCTGCCGTTGCGGCGCCGCTCTAACAGGACCTACCCAGCGGTCACGCTAATGTATCTTTTGACTACGCTATGTAGCGAAGATCGAGGCGGCGTATATCGGTACTCAGCCCTGATCGTCCGGCTTGCCCCGACCAGACCCTCGGGCCTGGTCGGGGCAAGCTGGCCTGCCGAGGATCCTCAGGCGGCCTGTTCCTCGGACGCTGGCTCCACGGACGCCTCTGCTTCCCCTACCGGATAGAGGAACTGGTAGGCGAGGGCCGCCACGATTCCGCCGACGAGCGGCGCGAGGATGAAGACCCAGAGCTGGCTGAGCGCGGTTCCACCGACGAACAGCGCGGGTCCGAGGCTCCGGGCCGGGTTGACCGAAGTCCCGTCGAACGGGATGCCGATCAGGTGGACGAGGGTGAGGACCAGGCCGATCGCCAGCCCGGCCACCGTGGCGTTGCTCGCTCGTCTGGTCACCGCCAGGATCACGAAGACGAACAGGAATGTGAGAATTACCTCGATGACGAAGGCGCCGCCGGCGTTGGCGCCAATCATCGATGAGGCACCGAAGCCGTTGGCGCCGAGGCCGTCGCTGGGGTGATAGGCGGAAGTGAGACGGAATATCCCGTAGAGCCCGGCCGCGCCGGCGATGCCGCCGACGATCTGGGCCGCCCAGTACCCGATGGCGTCTGCGAGCGTAATCCGGCGTGATACCAGGAAGCCGATCGTGACCGCCGGGTTTACGTGACATCCGGAGATCGGGCCGATTCCGTAGACCAGGACGAGCAGCACCAGGCCGAATGCCAGCGCAGTGGCCACCACCCCGGCCGACACGCTGGCCCCGGTGATCTTAAGCCCGAAGGTCAGCGTCGCTGTCCCGGCACCGAAGAACACCAGCAATGCGGTGCCGAGTCCTTCGGCGAACAACGATCTAGCCTTCATCCTTAGCCCCCTTTGAGTTGGATGTCGCTAACTCAGAACGTGAAACATAATGTCAGATGGCTACAACACTAGCGATCTTCCATCATTGCGCTCAATTCGGGCAAGGTGCCAGGGCGGGCCGACGGCCGGATGACATGGTTGATCTGCTCAGCTAGTGAAGGTGATGCCGCCGGTGTCAGCCTCGCTGCCATCGGGTCGGATAAGGTAACCGGCATAGCCATCGAGGCCGCCCACTATGCCGAGTACCTCATCGCCTCCGACGGCCAGCGCGGTCGCGAGAGCGTCGGCAAAAGCCAGACTCGGACCGGTGACGGTGGCAGATGCGGCCGGGCTGCCCGGCTGCCGGGTGAACGGGTTGAGCAGATGCGGTCCCCGCTCGTAGCCGCCCGAGGTGGCAATCGCGGCGGTGACCTCGACGATGGCGGCAAGCGCGTCGGCGCGCCATGGATGGCGGATGCCGACCCGCCAGCTCTCGCGCGGGGCAGGCACCCCGAAGACCGCTATGTCGCCGCCGCCGTTGACCATCGCGGCCGCCATTCCCGCCTGGCGCAGGACGGCCACAGCCCGATCCACTGCCCAGCCCTTGACCAGCCCGGTCGGATCCACGCCGCCGGGGAAGGCCCATGGGTCAAACCACCCGCCTGATGCCTTCCGTACCGTCTCGCATAGGTCCAGCACTTCGGCTACCTCTGGCGGCAGCGCGCTGAGCGCGGCTGCGCCGCGGCGCAGACGGCCGACCGGACTCTCCGGATCCCAGGTGCTGAAGGTCTTATCGGCCCAGTGCAGCACAGCGCAGGCCGACTCGATCGCGCGCGCGGCCGGCCGACCCGCCCGGCCACTCGGCTGGACCGCAAACGACACAACGGTGCCCATGACCGGCTCAGCGTGCCTGACGGCAGGCCTGCTCGTGGCCATTGGCCTGGCTTCCACTTCTGGCTACTTGCGGCGCAGCTTGTCCAGCGCTGCCTGAAGGGACGCGGCGTACGCCTGGCTGGTGTAGGTAGCCCCGCTCACGCCGTTGATCCGGGCGGTCTGCCCGGATAGCACTTCCGACCGGAGCTTCGGGACCACCTGGCTGGCCAGTTGCTGAGAGTACTGATCGGCGGTCCGGATGAATGGCACCGTGACCCTGGTGATGCGGCTTCCGTTGACCGTGACCTTGACGGCCAGCTCGCCGTAGCCATACCGCTCGGTGGCGCCAGTGACGCTCCGTACGTCACTGGCTTGCGCGGCGTGGCGCCTGGCTGGGGCGGCTGCAGACCGGTTTCCCGGCCGGGCGCCGGCTCCGGCCGGGCTAGCAGGGTTCGCTAGCGCGGCCGAAGTGACGGGCCTGGTGTGGAAGGAAAGCATTCCGGCGAACCCGGCGATGGTGCCGGCCACGACGTACAGGGGTGCCCGCTTCATCTGCCAACTTTCCTGACCTGCGAGGCCAGACGCCTCGTGCTGGTCTCAGTTTCTCCGTGCCCCCGGATCACAGCGCGAAGGCCTCGTGATGGATGAATTCCTCGGGTACCCCGAGGTTCCTTGCAACGTTGGCGAAATCCGCAACGAATCCTTCGGGGCCGCATACGAAAACGTCGCGCTGGTCCAGGTCGGGAACGAGTTGGCGCAACGATCGCTCATCGAGGAGTCCCCGCTCGCGGCTGCCGACAAGTTCATGCAGCCTGCCCCGGCGGTGCTTGACCAGCTCGCTGACCTCGCCGCGAAGCACGAGATCTTCCTCGCGGGCAGCCCGCCAGATTACGACGGGCGCGCTGCCGCGCGGCAGGTCCTCCAGCAGCGACCGCAACGCTGTCACGCCAATGCCGGCCGCCACCAGCAGCGCGCTCGGCCGCTGCTGCGCGTGCCGGGTGAATGCCCCGTACGGGCCCTCGACCGCGACCGGCGTGCCCGGCCGCAGTCGCGCCAATGCGGCGGAGTGATCGCCGACCGCTTTGACGGTCAGCCTCAGATACGGCGGCCTGGGCAGGGCCGAGAGGGAGTACGGGTGTGCCTGCCACCACATATCCCTGGTGAGGAATCGCCAGCAGAAGAACTGGCCGCCGGAGAAGCGAAGCCGGTCAAGATTGCGGCCGCTAAGGATGACGGAGGTGACGTCCGGGCCCTCCCTGCGTACCTCGACGACATGCAGCCGGTACCGCAGGCTGCGGGCGACCGGCAGCCCAAGCCGGTAGCACAGCACCAGGCCAGCGGTCGCGAGCCACGCTACTGACCAGACGGCCTGGGTGAGCGGATGCCCGACGAACGACGGCCCGAGGGCTATGACATGCGCGAAGGAGATCGCCAGGGCCAGGTACATGTAGAGGTGCACTAGCCACCACGTCTCCCGGCGCAGCCGGGACCGTACCGCTCGGACCGAGACGGCGCCTGCGGTGCACATCAGGCCCAGGCCAGCTGTAGCCAGGAGCACGTCAGGATACTGGGTCACTAGGACGCCGGCCTGATGCCAGATACCGGTCCTGGCCGCCTGGGCGTAGCCGACGCTGAGAAATACCGCGTGCGCGATGAGCAAGCTAATCGGCCACGGCGCGAGGCGCCGGTGCCAGCGCAATAGGCCGTCCTGCCCTAGTACCCGCTCGACAAATGGGATCCGGCTCACCAGCAGCACCATGACTAGGGCGAGATAGGTACCAACCAGGCCGGTAAGGTTCCCGGCGAAGGTTGCCTGGCCGCCGGCGGCGGCGAGCTGGCTGGTGGTTTCTGCGGTGATCGCTAGTGCCGACGTCGCGCCGAGGCCTGCGCCGACCACCACAAGGGCGGCCTTGACCAGGGGCGGCCTTGGCGGCGGGGCTTCCCTTCCGGCCAGCTGGTGGCGCTTCCCAACCCGGCCGGAACCGGACGGCGAGGCATCGAAGCTCACCGAGCTGACGCTCATAGCGCTAGACGGTGCCAGCTATAGCTGGCCACCGAATGGACGAAACCTCTGCGCCAGCTCTGAATCAGCTGGCCACCGTCTGACCTAGTTCGCTGGCCGGCTGCTGCCCGCCGACGACTACCAGGTCGGCATCGGCGAGAACCGCCGGGCTAACCTCTGCCACTGGAACAACACTGACATCGAAAGCATGCCTGAGCCCGGCTCCGATGGCGTCGGCAACCAGGTGCGTGTTGTCGTACACCGACTCGTAGACGATCAGCCCGCATGGCTGTCCCCCCAGCTGCCACAATTAAGTGCGATGAGCGACGAGATGACAACCGTGATAATCCCGGGGGACGATCCCAGGGCCATCGAGTTACTGCTCGCCGTCCGCAGCGGTGCAATCGACACGATCCGACGCCTTCTGTCCGAGCATCCCGGACTCGCGAAAGCCAGACTTGGCTCTAAGGACGACGGCACGCGGACGCCATTGCATCTTGTCACCGACTGGCCCGGCTACTTCCCCCACGGCCCAGAGATAGTCCGGCTCTTGATCGATGCCGGCGCCGATCCCAACGCTGTTACCACCGGCCGAGGTGATGATCCCAGCGCTGTTACTACCGGCCGAGGTTCAGAGACGCCGCTGCACTGGGCCGCGAGCAGCGACGATGCCGATGTTGCGCGGGAACTGATTGACGGCGGCGCGGATCTGGAGACACCCGACGGATCTATCGGGACGCCCCTGGATAACGCGATCGGCTACGGCTGCTGGAACGTAGCGCGCATGCTTGTGGCCCGCGGTGCCGGAGTTGGCAAGCTCTGGCACGCTGCCGCCCTGGGCATGCTCGAACGCCTGGAGGATCTCCTCCCGCAGCGGGCGACCGGCCAGGAACAGGTTTCCCAGGCGTTCTGGCATGCCTGTGATGCCGGGCAGCGCCGCGCGGCGGAGCGCTTGCTGGACGCCGGTGCCGATCTCAACTGGGTTCCGGACTACGCGGACGGGACAGCGCTGGACACCGCGGGCGGACTTGGGACGCGTCAAGAGAACGTGATCGAATGGCTGCGGTCCAAAGGTGCCCAATCGGCTCGTACCGCCGAGTGAGCTTCAGCCCGGCCTGGCCCGCGGGTTTGTGCAGACAGCTAAGCGCTCCTGGAGCGCATCCAGTCGAGGCCTTCCGCCGTGGTCCGGTACTTACCGAGGCTGGCTGCAGGGGTCCGCTCGGCCATGCCCATGTCAACCAGCCTCTGAACTATGGCTGTGACCTCGTCACCGCCGAGGTGCATGCCCGCGTCTGACACAGAGCGGGCTAGTTCGTCGACGGTCATCGGACGATTGTCCGCCAGGGCGGCCAGCGCCTGGACCTCGGCCGCGGTCAACTCGGTCATGGCCACATTCTCTACCCTGGAGCAGCCGCAGTCCGGGCCGCGCTCGGCGTTGCCGAGCGCTCCTCTCCACTGACGATCAAAACCTGCGGCACAAGGCCCCCTACTGACAGGAGAGGTTTTGATGGACCACGTACGACTGGGCAAGACTGGGCTGAAGGTCAGCCGGATCGCGCTGGGCGGCATGAGCTACGGGGATCCCACGACCCGGGGCGCGCACACCGGGCGGCCAGGGCCTATCCCGCAAGGCGATCCTCGAGCAGGTCGATGCCTCGCCGACCCGGCTCGGCACCGATTACATCGACCTCTACCAGATCCACCGCTTCGATCCCGAGGCCCCGGTCGAAGAGACCATGGAAGCCTTGCACGACATCGTCAAGGCCGGGAAGGCCCGCTACATCGGCGCCTCCTCCATGTACGCCTGGCAGTTCGCCAAACTTCAGCGCACCGCCGAAGTGCACGGCTGGACCCAGTTCGTCGCGATGCATAATCAGTACAACCTGCTTCGACGGCAGGATGAGCGAGAGCTGCTGCCGATGTGCGCTGACATGGGCGTGGGCGCCGTGCCGTACTCCCCTCAGGGCAAAGGCCGGCTGGCTCGCCCGTGGGGGGAACAGTCACGCCGGTCCAGCGTGGACAAGATCGTCCAGTCCTTCGACTCGCCTCTCGACGAGCCCGTCGTCAGCGCGGTCCAGCGCGTTTCCGAAACCCGTGGCGTGCGCATGGCTCAAGTCGCGCTGGCGTGGGTGCTGAACAACCCCGTCGTCTCCGCGCCCATCGTCGGAGCGACCAAGCCCCATCACCTGCCGGAAGCGATCGCAGCACTGGACCTGCATCTTACTGAGGACGAGATCCGGTCACTTGAAGAGCCGTACACGCCCCACGGGCCCGCCTGGTACTGACGAACTGTCCGGCTTCCCGATCATGATCAGGCCCGGGGTTAGGCTTTTGGCCATGGCTGGTGACCCGAGCGAGATCGTGCAGGCTGGTTACGACCGCGCCGCGGCCAGGTATCGCGCGCTGGAGCACGACAGCGCCCGCTGGCCGCGCGCTGAGTGGATCGGAGAGCTGGCAAAGGGGCTGCGGCCCGGCGCTGCCGTTCTCGACCTGGGCTGTGCGGCCGGTGTTCCCGTGGCCGCGGAACTTGCGAGGCGGTACCGCGTGACCGGCGTCGACATTTCCCCGGAACATATCCAGCAGGCGACCCGGAATGTCCCGGACGCTGAGTTCGTCTGCTCGGACGCGCTTACGGTCACCTTTCCGGCCGGGCAATTCGGCGCGGTCATTTCCCTTTACACCTTCGACCATATTCCCCGAGACGAGCACCGGGGTCTCCTGGAACGACTTCGCACCTGGCTCCGGCCTGGCGGCCTGCTCCTGCTGAGCATCGAAGACCTCGACGAGCCTGGCACCGTGGCGGAATGGCTGGGGGTTGACATGTATTTCAGCATGTTCAGTGCCGACGCCACTCGCCAGCTCGTCCGCGAAGCCGGGTTTGACATCGAGAAGACTGCTCTGGAAACGCAGAAAGAGGGCGAAACGGACATCTGCTACACCTGGATTTTGGCCAGGAAGGAGTCCTAGCATCTGCGGCCCCTGAGTGCGGGCCGCCCTCGGAGAACCTCCTCTGACCTGGGAACTTCCTGTAGAGCGGGTGACGGAGCCGCGTCGCGCTGGCCAAGATTCACAAGATCGCCTAGTGCTGTGCGCGATTGTGATACGCCGTTCCCCTCCCAGCCGCCAAGGCTCAGGGGAGCGGCTGGCGGTCCGGCCCGGCCGGACCGCATCCGCACTGATCAGTAACGCTCCACCAGGTGGGCACGGCTGGCCGGAAGCTCGGTCGGCGTGGGCCAGAAGTCGGTGATCCGGGCGATCCGACCGTCTTCATCGAGGTCAAAGAAACACAGTCCCGGGTAGTGGTCAGCGGCATCGGAGAACTCGATCCAGCTCGCCGCGTGGCGACCTTCCCCGATGATCCGTTCCACCTTGAGATGCCAGTCGCTGGGGAACCCTTCGACGTTGAATCGCATATAGGCGGTGCGCCCGCGAACTCGCTCCCGGGCCTGTGGCGCCTCATACACGACCCGCTCGGCGACCAGCTCGGCAAACGTGCTCCAGTCTCTAGCCTCAGCTGCAGCCCAGTAGGCCTCTATCACCTGGTGAGCATCGTTCATAGCTGTAACTTATAGCGGCCACGCGCTACACTCACCGCGCTGAGCCAGCCCTGGCCGGCATGCCTGGCTTGGGAAAGCTTCGTCCACCCGCAGAGTGCCAGGCCCGCCGGCCCGCGTCACGGCAGCGAGCGTGTGAGCCACACTATTTCGCCGTCGTCGTCTGCGGAAACGTGATCCCGCTCGAAGCCGAGCTTCTCAAGGACACGGAGCGATGGCGTGTTCCATGTACGGACGGTCGACCAGAGCCGTTTCCGCCCCGTCGCTATCGCAGCATCGAGCACCGCGCCAGCCGCCTCACTGGCATAGCCACGCCCATGCGCCCGCTGCAGCAGCTCATAAGCGATCTCCGGCTCCTCAGCGGTGGAGCGGCCGACGATCAGCCCGCAGTATCCGATGAAGTCGCCCTCGTCACGGCGCCGGATGGGCAGCAAGGCGATCCCCGTTGTCGCCGCTGCCGCGAGCTGCTTCGCGATGAGTGTCCGGGTCTGCTCAGCCGTCAGTGTCCCTTTACCGCGTTCGGAGTGAAGGACACGGAGCTCATCGGCGTCCGACTCGGCCCATGGCTGCAGTCTCAGCCGCTCGGTCTCAAGGTGGAATGGCATCGGCTTGTACGCAGGCATGCCCCTACTCTGCCCCACGGGTCATCGTGATCTTCATAGCCGCATGGATTGCCGCTGGTAGCGAAGATCAGCAGCAACGACCGAACAAGTCGTCTCGGCCATCCGAGTTGAAGCTCCGCCTTCCTGCCTGCGACTCCCCCGTCGCCCGCCGCGGGGTGGCAGGGCTGCGGTGTCATGTCTCACTGGTGCTACTGCGTGCTGTAGTGGGCTGGTGCGCTGGCACCGTTGCTGTCACTTCTGCTGTCAGAATCCCGCCAGCCCTGCCTGCTGTTAAGGGAGGTCATCTCAACATGGCCGAGCTCTGGTTCCCGGTACCGCCGCTGGCTGGTGATGTGGTGCTGCTGCGCCCTTGGCGCGAGGCCGACGTACCGGGCAAGCTGCTGGCGTTCGCTGATCCGGTTATGCAGCGGTTCTCATGGCGTAATACTCCGTACACCGAGACTGCTGCGCGCGACGACTTCGCTGAGCAAGAAGAGGCCCGCTTGCGTGGCGATGAGCTGAACTTCGCGCTGGTCGAGCCGCACGACCAGGACGTGCTGCTCGGCGGCGTCTCGCTGTATGAGGTTCGCCTGGATCAGGGCTGCGCGGCGGTTGGGTATTGGCTCGCCCCCGAGGCTCGCGGCCGGGGTGCCGCGACACATGCTGTCCGCCTGCTCGCCCGGTGGGCATTCACCGAGCTGGGACTGGCCCGGCTGGAGCTGACTTGCGGTCCCGGCAATGAGGCGTCGCAGCATGTCGCCCAACGTTGCCGGTTTTCCCGCGAGGGCCTTCTTCGTTCCCACGTGCCTTTCAAGGGAGCCCGCCGCGACAGCGTGATCTATAGCCTGCTTCCCGGTGAGCTGCGATAGCCGAGTCTGGAGACTTCCGCTGTCCTCGTCCTGGCCGTCTCTGGGGTGACGAACAGCGAGGCATCGGCGAATATCGAACTCAACGACGAGCGCCCGCGGCGGCGCCGCCCGGCTTGACCGCTCCCTATGTGCCGCGCCGTGCCGTGACGAGAGCCGTCACCGTGCTAGCGCGAATCGGCCGCCCGAGCCGTTCATAAATGGCCTGATGTTCACGCTCAAGGGCTTGACGCTGGCCCGGTGAAAGCCGAGCGTAAAACGACATCGTACGAACGAGGGCATTGACCTCGTCAGGAGTGTGCTCGCTGAGCTTTGGCATGACCGCCACCTGAACATCACCGAACAAGCGGGCGGCATAATCTCGCCCTATATCGTAGCTGCCGAGCCAGGCCCATACCTCTGAGACGTTGCCGCGGCGTTGCTCCATCCCGGCGAGCGTGGCGTCGAGATCACGGTAGGCCGGCCAATCAGCGGCGATGTCCGGGGCGACCTTTCTCATGGCGGCGAGCGCCGCTTCCTGATCCAGCTTGCTGCGCCGCTCCTCAAGCCCGAAGTATGACACCAGGGCGAGCGTTCCGCCGGGGACGAGTACGTCGGCGGCCTTCTGCCAGCTAACCTCAGGGTCAACCCAGTGAAACGCGGACGCGGAGAACACGGCCTGAAACTGCTCGCGGGGAAGTGACGCGTCCTCAAACGGGGCGTTCACGAATTCCACCTCGCCAGCACCCTCCAGGTTCTGCCTGGCCAGCGCTATGAGGCTCTCGCCGGGTTCGAGTGCTGTGACGTGCAGGCCCCGGGCGAGGAGGCCGCGGGTCAACTGGCCGCTTCCACACCCAACCTCAAGCACACGATCGCCGCTCCCGATCCCCGCGATCTGACAAGCCTGGTCGATGAGCTCGTCAGGATAAGCCGGACGGCGGCGGTCGTACTCAGCCGCGATCTCATCGAAAACCTTGCCGTAACGACGGGCGGTAGGTTCTGGCTGCCGTGTCATTCGGCGAGCCCCCATTCGTGGCCCGAGCCTCAGGCGGCCGGGACGTCGTTAACGCGCAACGATCGCGGCCAGGTGGCTCAGCGAGTTGCCGAGATGGTCTGGAGTGAACGGCGGGAACTGAATGTGCTGGCGGGGAATCGGCCCTACCGCCAACCAGTCATAGGAGAGCGTGACCTTGGTCTCGTCTGGACCGAGCTGGGTCAGGTCGTAACGCCAGATCCAGCCGCCGAACTCCAGCCTGCCTGTTGCCGGTGACATATAGCCCGGCTGCCACGCAATGACGCGCGGCGGCTCGAACGCGAGGACCTGGTTGGCCAACTCGTAGCTGCCGTCCGGGTGGTTGGGGCGGTACATGGCCATCCGGAAGATCTGACCTAGGCCGGTTAGCCGTTGGCCACCGAGCGAGTCGCGAACCCAGCCGGTGCCGTCAATGGCGGCATGCCGGGATGGGTCGGCAAGCACCGCGAACACGGTTTCGGCCGATGTGCTGATCGTGGTCGTCGCGCTGACGGTCTCCTCGGTCATGGTGGCTGGTCTCCGATTCCTCTGGTTCCTCACGGTTCTCATGCATAAGTGCTGTCGTGCCCCACGATGTAGACGACGAGGCGAAGCAGGACTCATCAGATCGTCCGGGCGACCGCTGCCCGCGGGAGCCGCGGGCGCATCCCACCAGGGATAACAGGGCTCTAGGAGTTTGTCACGCGGCCAGGAGACCCTGCTCCGGTACCGCCGCCGCATATGCTTCCGCGCTTCCTGTCAGCGGACGCCAATCATCCCATCCGCCGCTAGGGTCAGTGTCATGGCCCGTCCAGGTACAGAGGTACTTGACTGGGCATCGGCGGTCCTGGGCTCCGCGGCAAGAGTCCTGCGTGGCCTGCGCAACGGCGGCTCGCCGTGGCTGTTGCGCGCCGGGGATCGCGAGGTGATCCTCCGGATCGCGCACGGCGGGCGGGTGACGGAGACCGCGACCGAGGTCGCCGCGATGACCCTTGCGTCGCGGGTGGCCGGTGCTATTCTCCCGGTTGCGGAACTGCTCGGCTATGACCTCGCGGAGCGGACCGGATACGGGCTCGTGCTCACCGCCCGCGTGCCAGGGACAAGCGTGATAAGGCCTGAGTCCGACCCGGAACGGCTGCGGGCGCTGGGCGCGGTCGCGGCGCGGATCAGCTCGATCGAGCTCAGCCCCACACCGGCGCTCCCACTGCGGAGTCAGCCGATAGAGGGCTCGGACTTTGCCAGCATGCGCCGCGAACAGGGCGCGGCGGACCTGCTCCGGGCTGCGGAGGCGGCGGTGGCCGCGAACCGGCCGGACGACGACCAGCTCGCCCTGGTACACGGTGACTTGTGGCACGGCAACACGCTGTGGGATGGCGGCAAGCTGACCGCGGTGCTCGACTGGGACTGCGCCGGCGCCGGGCCGGCCGGCATCGATCTCGGCTCGCTGCGCTGCGACGCGGCCTGGTGCCACGGCCTTGAGGCCACCGAACATGTCCTAGATGGCTGGGAGACCGAGGCGGGCAGGTCCGCGAGAAACGTCTCCTACTGGGACGCAGTTGCGGCGCTCGCCTCCCCGCCGGACATGGGCTGGTTCCCGACATCGATGGCCCTCCAGGGCCGCCCCGACCTGACCCACGAGGTCATGCTCGAGCGCCGAGACGTCTTCCTCGACGCCGCACTCCGCGAGTTGACAACGGTCGGCTAGCCGATACCGCCCAGCTCCGCGGCTGCCCGCCAGCCCTAGATCGCGGTTGGCGAGCCGTGCGTCTCCGGAACGCCCGGCCACGTTGCTCTGCTAGCAGGGCCTAGCGTCACGGCGCCACGGGCCACGTCCATGATCGTGATGTATCAGATGAAGAGGCTTTGCGTCAGAGCGAGGTGAGGACGTCGAACTCGTTGCCCTCCGGGTCGGCGAGGCATGTCCACGGCACGTCGCCCTGGCCGACGTCGATGTCGGTGGCGCCGAGAGCCCGCAGCCGGACCACCTCCGCCGCTTGATCGTCACCGGGGTACGGTCGGAGGTCGAGATGGACACGGTTCTTCACGGTCTTCACGTCGGGCGTGCGGAGGAACTCGAGATACGGCCCAACACCCTTGGCGGAGCGCAGCGCCGCATAGTCGTCGGTCACCTCGTGCAAGGTCCAGTCCATCGCCTGGCCCCAGAATCGGGCCATGGCCCGCGGTTCCGCGCAGTCGACGACCACCGCGGCGATCGGCCCCGTGTCCCGGTAGATCGATCGAGGCTCCAGCACGCAGAACTCGTTGCCCTCCGTGTCGGCAAGGACCGCCCACGGGATGTCGCCCTGGCCTACGTCGGCGGCCGTCGCGCCGAGATCATGGAGGCGCGCGACCAGGTCCGCCTGATGGGCTGCAGAGGTGGTGGCGAGATCGATGTGCACGCGGTTCTTCACCGTTTTGGGTTCCGGGACGGCAAGGACGTCGATGCAGACGGCGGTGGGGTCGGGATAGGCGAAGCCCACGGGTTCAACGTTGGTCACGCCGGGTTCCTCACTGTCAACACCCCAGCCGAGCGCCTCCGCCCAGAACCGGCCAACCGCGGAGTCATCCCGAGCATTCATCGCAATTTGAACAAGTCGCAGCGCCATGCCGCCGACCCTATGCCCAGGTGGCGAACTGTAATGAGCCGATCAGGGGGGCCATGCACTACTCTCCGTGAACGCCTACGCACACAGCCTTGCCGTACGCCGCCTGCACGACCTGCGCCATGTCCAGATAAGGGTTCGGGGTGTCCTCGATGTCTCGCGACATCACATGGCGCGCTCGGAGGGACTCGAACCCCCAACCTTCTGATCCGTAGTTACCTGTACCGCGTTCAGCATCGTCGGATCGGTTCACAACCTGGCATGATCGCCAGCCGCTTGTCCGCACTCGTCCGCCTGGCCGGGAAGTCGTTCGCCCGGGTGGCTCCCAGGTTGGCTCCCAGTGCCTCTTCGTCCCGAACTAGCGGCGGTCCTGGGCGGACGACTCTCGCCCCATGTCGGAGCGGATGTGCATGGCAGTGACTGGTAGCCGCCGTGAGGGCGTGTTGCTGTACTTTGCCGCTGTACGCTGGCCAGGCTCGATGGCGGCGGTTTCAAGACCAAGCAGGCCTGCTGCGCCGGATGTCGCTTGAACTGGGTGAACGACTCATCCTTGCTGCTCCGGCAGGCTGTCATCCCGTGCATATCGCGTGCTGCTTGTGCTGCTTGTGAACGCGAGACTTGCCGGGCGTCCATCCGGAAGTATGGCGTCGGCGTATGCGGCCGAAAGAGCGTTGCCCAGTGCTGCGCAGGCACTGGCCGTGGCCGCCTGCACGTTGGCCAGGATGATGCCGAATGTGCATGGTGTCGTGGTACGGCCAAGATCACGCAGGGCATCGCTGGTGCCGGTCAGCATCACCTCGCCACACCACAGCGGTGCCCTCGTCAGAGCGGCAAGCTGCTTGTGGGCTCTGTGTTGCGCACCAGGCTCGTCGTAGCCATACCAGTACACGAGCCGGGCTCCGCTGTCGGCGACGCGGGCGGCGAGCTGGAACGCCGAGTACCCGCTCGGCCCGCGGGCATCTGGATCGAATGGGTCGATGTGCACCAGCCTGGGCTTGTGAGATGCGCTGTCAAGGCATGTGGCCACGGCCGTCATACCATCGGCCTCAGCCACCTCGCAGCGGTGCAGGCCAAGTTCGCGTGACCAGCGGCGGAGGTCGGTCATGCTCTCCTGGTCAAGATCACACAATAGGTACGAGCTGGCATCGCCGAGCACGGTCATCGCCAGCAACGCAGAGCCCGGATACAGGCCCGGGTCGCGCTCCACGTAGGAAGCGGCGATTGCGCGGTACCGGGACCGGGCTAGCGCGGCGAAGCGCGGAGCGACCTCCAGGAAGCGTAGGACGCCAAATTCTCGCTCCCCATCGTCCACGACTGTGTACGCGCCCGAGCCCGCGTGAGTCTCCGCATACCAGCCTGGAGGCTCGCGCTCCAGCACCTCGACCAGCACGGCATGCTTCCAGACGTCACCGAGGTTCCCGAAATGCTGGTTAGCCATGATCCACATGTTTCCTTGAGGTCGGCAATCGTGCCGTCTCCTAACCTGCCCCATTTCCTGATAGGCGCCGAACCCAGGTGAGCGGACAGCGAGTCTAGGGTGGCGAAGCCATTGCGAAGCGACGGCCCGCAGGGCCGCCCTAGACGCGGTGGCCGCGAGCCGGACAATGGGAGCCGAGGAAAATGGGCCCGCGCTGCTAGCGTTGCCGGTGAAATGCCGACCTGATCAGCGGCAGCCTCGCGGTGGGCGCGCCCGTGCCGGGCGGGCGTCCCAACGCAGAGCCCGGTGGCGGGCGCGCCGCGGTGCCGCGTAGCGGCGCCGCCTTGATCTTCGCCAGCGAGACCGGGGCACCGCTCGACCCTGAGAACTTCTCCCGCGGCTTCGCCAAGCTGTGCAGAAGGGCCGGGCTCGGCCGCTGGCACCCGCACGAGCTACGGCACTCCGGCGCCTCGCTGATGCTCGCCCAGGGCACACCGCTGCATGTCGTGTCGGGGATCTTGGGCCACGCCAGCATCACGATCACGAGAGACGTCTACGGGCACCTGGTGGAAGGGGACCGCCGGGCCGTCGCCGCGTCCATGAGCGAGGCACTGTTCGGCCCCAAACCGGGCGCCGTGGCTCCCAGCGTGGCTCCCACGGGCACGAAAAAGACCCCTCCCCGGAGGGGTAGGGGCCTCTGAACTGGGCGCGCTCGGAGGGACTCGAACCCCCAACCTTCTAATCCGTAGATCAGTACAGGGCGTCCAGCCAGTACGCCAGAGTCCGTATCCGCAGGTCAGGGTCCGCCGCGCGTCCAGCAAGGACGCGTGAGTCCGGCACCATCCCCCCAGTTCGTGAGACGGTTGTGAGAAGTCCGAGGCTGGCTTGCGCGCCGATCCTGCGCCGAGACCACAGGCTGCGCGGGCCATCATGGTGTCATGACTGATTCGCCGCTACCGGGCGGGAATGCCCCTGCCAGTGCCGGTCACTCCCAAGTCTACCGCAGCACGCCGGTCACCCCTTCCCAGGCGAGCTTGATGACAACGTTCAATCAGTCGGCCACCCGGGTGTACACCGGTCTCCGGGATGACGCCCTGGAACGGAGGCTACGTTCGATCTGGCCTGCTTCCTGATGGACTGGGGACCGCTTCAGCCCGGCCGTGCATGAGTTGGCTGAGCAGAGCGTGGCCGGAACTGATCCTGTCCGGCTGGCTGATCTGGCCGGACGGGTGCTGGAAGAGTCAGAGTTCGAGCCGGGTTTCGATGCAGAGCCCCTGCTGCTGGCTGAGCTTGAGCATGCACTGGAGGCGGTCAAGGCGGACATGCAGGCAACGGGCATGGCTGGGCCGGTTCGCGTGACCTTCGTGGAGGCCCCGGGCAGTTACCTCCGGAACGCGTTCGCCAACTTCCGCGGCTCCTTCAGCTACACAGGCGGCATCGCGCCCAGTCAGGGACGAGACCGGCTAAGCGCGCTCCTAGCAGTCGCCGACGACGTACAAGACGCGATCATGGGTTCGCTCATGACCGTGTGGCCCGTGTGCCCGGATCACACTCTCGGCGGCCACCCACGCGAATTCGACGGCCAAGCCGTGTGGTGGTGCAACGCCCCCGGCAGCGGCCACGTCATCGCTCCCATAGGGCACTGGGCCGGCTGAGGGTATAAAGCACCTGCTCGCAAATCGCCGGGATCGTCCGAGTCATGCAGCTTGAGCCGGGCTGGTGCTCCCCGCCAGTGATCGTGGCGTACCGCGGCTACTAAGGCGAATGGCACGCTGATCTTGCAGGCAGAAAGACCGCGCCTAGCTGGGTCACTCCGCCAACGGGCCTTAGCTGCCCTGGGACAAGGAACTGACCAAGAGCCTGCCCCTGGACAGAAAAGGCCCCCATGGGTGTACTTCGCTGCTGTACGGGGCATGCAAGAGGCCGGTCCCGAGCCTGGAACCGGCCTTTGACCTGGGCGCGCTCGGAGGGACTCGAACCCCCCAACCTTCTGATCCGTAGTGATCTGCATGGGCGCTCGGCATCAGCTCAATGCCGTCTGAACTGGCAAAGCCTTGCTCATCGATGCGCAGTGAGAGGCGCTCCTGCGCGACGCTGTGCGGCCATAATCCCGCCAACCTGCCCGGCTGCCCAGGACATCCCAGCGGCAGGCGTCAAGCAGCGAATGACAACAAGCCGCCAGGGCACCGAATCGGTCAGATTGCCGGTTGGATTTCCTTGCCAGATCCGCCACGGAGGCCCAGTCTTGAAGTATCGCCGCGGTGAACAGGCATCCAGAAGGAGAACACGGTGAAGAAAATGCGTAGGCTTTACCGAATCGGCGCAATGGTAGGCGCGATTCTCCTGCCTATTGGCGCAGTCCTGGCAACCGGAACAACGGAAGCATCGGCAGCAACTCCGCCCCCCTATCAATACTGCGTTCTTCCCATACCGGGTGTCTGAACGCATGGGGCGGTGGCCCGTATGTGAAGGTGGAGACAACTAGCGACCCAAATATTCAAAATAACCGCTTCCAGGTATTTCCCGTTGGGAATGGCAATTACCAGATCGTATTCGTCGGCGGCGGCCGATACAATGGTGATTGTATCGGTGACGAAGGCAATGTATCCGGCAATGCGACCGCTGGTCTCGTCGTGTGCAATACTCATACAGCTGCGGGATGGGGCACCATATTCAGGGACCGGAGTAATCTCTGCACAACGGGCTATAGTGCATATTATAACTCGCACTGGAAAGGCTATCTCGGGCCGGTAGATGGATATGTCAACGGCTCTAATTTCTACCTCAACAAGCCTAATCTGGTCTGTTTCGCATACCTGCCTACGAACTAAATGTGATTAGCGGGAAGGTGACGGATCGGCGCCGTGGCCCGCACGGAGGAGCTCACCGCTGCTTCCGCCTGGCCCTCGCCGCCCGGACGTCAGGCTCCCCGTTCTCCTGATAGGTGCCGAGGTCTTGCCGGGAAAGTTCGCGGTCAAGGGCGGCGCGCAGTGCCGTGCGGAGCACGCGACCCCGCCCCTCTCGGCTAGCGGAGGCGCGCGCCCGGCTGCCCTATTGTCGCTCTCGCGCAGATCGACTCACTGCACGATTCGCGCGCACTCCTCGCCTGCGCCTGAGCCGGGGCCGCCTCCTCCCGGACCGCCCGAGGTTACGCCCGGCCTTCCCGGCACGGGCGCGGTGCTGGTGTGTGCTGGCGTAGCCGGTCAGTGGCCGGTACCCGCGGGCCAGACGTTGACCTGCTGACGGCCATACACTCAGGCGCGTGAGGCGCGCAATCTATGTGGCACCGTTTGGCGAGCTGGCCGACCCACGGGTCCTGGCTGAGCTCGCGGTCGCTGCGGAGGAGCGGGGCTGGGACGGCTTCTTTGTCTGGGACCACATCGTGTACCGCGCGCCGGTGCGGGCCGTGGCCGATCCGTGGGTGGCACTCGCGGCGGTGGCGTGCGCCACGAGCAGCCTGCGGATCGGGCCGCTGATCACCCCGCTAGCGCGGCGGCGCGTGCATAAGGTAGCCAGGGAGACAGTCACCCTGGATCTGCTGAGTTCGGGCCGCCTCACCCTCGGAGTTGGCCTCGGCGGTGCGCGAAACGGCGAACTTGAGCCGTTCGGGGAGGTCGCCGATCCACGCGAGCGGGCTCGGCTGCTCGATCAAGGTCTCGATGATCTGGTCAGGTACTGGGCCGGGGATTTCCAGCCAGTCCCGGTGCAGCAGCCTAGGATCCCCGTGTGGGTGGCTGGGGTGTGGCCGCACCGGCGGCCGGTACGACGGGCGCTGCGGTGGGACGGCGTGTTCCCCATCGGCCTGCCAGGCCCTGAGGCGCTAGCTGAGCTGACTGGCGAGATCCGCGAATCGCGCCCGGCAGGTGATCCGTTCGATGTGGTCGTGGACATCGCGCCGGGCGACGACCCGGATCCATGGGCGCGGGCAGGTGCGACCTGGATCGTCACTGATTTCGGCATGCAACCCACCAAGCCTGAGGTGCGCGAGGTAATCGACGCGGGCCCCGGGCTTTGACTTACGGATGAGCCAGCCATCAAACCCGCGCGCGGGCACGACCAATAGCAGCACCGCGAGCAGCGGATTCGCCCAGCTTCTCAACGGAGGGCAGCCATGTGCGCCAGTCCCCGTCAGCCGGAGGACGAGGCAACGGACGCCGCCCAGCGCGTCCTAGAAGAGGAAGAGGAGGCCCGCCTGGCATCGGCATCGCTTGCCGCAGGCGACGCGACCGGCTGGTTCGACCGTCTGTACGCCGCGGGTGCGCGCGGGCAGGTGCCAGTCCCCTGGAGGCGCCGCCAACCTCATCCGCTGCTAGCTCACTGGGCCAGCGCGCGGGAACTTTCAGGAGCTGGCCAGCGCGCGGTTGTGGTTGGCTGCGGCCTGGGTGCTGACGCTGAATACGTCGCCGCCCTTGGCTTCGACACCACCGGCTTCGACATCTCCGGCACAGCCATCCGGCTCGCCCGGCAGCGCTTCCCCGGTTCCACCGTCCGCTACGTAGCCGCTGACTTGCTCAATTACCCGCAGGCCTGGCGGCGCGCCTACGACCTGGTCATCGAGATCATCACCGTCCAGGCGCTGCCCGACCCGCTCCGCCGCCAGGCCATCGCCACCGTCAGCCGCCTGGTCGGACCCGGTGGAACGCTGCTTGCCATTGCCGCCGTTCACGATGACAACACGCTCCCCACAACGCTCCCGCCCTGGCCACTGCGGCGCGCCGAGATCGAAGCGTTCGGCGCTGACGGACTGAGCCCGGCCCGGATCGAGATTACGGTCATTCCCGGGGAGCCAGACGAGCATCGCTGGCTCGCAGAGTTCCGCCGCCCCGCCCCAGGCGAGCCCGTCACCCAAATGCCGGTGACGGACGGAGGAGCCCAAGGGCCGCGCCCCCGTCACTCGTGAAGCCCGACCAAATGGTCTCGCCCACGCCAAAGGTGATCTTTAAGCCCTAGCATCCACAGATTCGGAGGGCTCCTGGTCTCTCCGCCTTCCTCGATAAGCCCGAATCCTGGCGAGTGGACGTGGGGTCTAGGTTCGGCGAAGCCGATCGCCCGGCGACGCGTCTCACACGTGAGATCAAGACCCTGACCTGCGGATTCGGTGGCGCGCTCGGAGGGACTCGAACCCCCAACCTTCTGATCCGTAGAGATCTGCGGGCATCCCCGCTACCGGCTCGTATGCCTGTCTGCCTGCGGGAATGCAGCTCCGACGATACGCGATGGCCGACGGCATTGAGCGCCGTTGTCCGGCCATCCGGCCAGCGTAGCCGGATGGCCGGGCCGACCCGGTAGGCCGACCACTGTCATGCCGAAGTTGACATCTAGGGCCTGGCCGATTAGAACCAGCGCGCCGCTGCGTCGAATCCGGCGAGGCGAACACACGGAAGGAGTTGGCCGTGGACATCGTCAGCTCAGCTGATGCCACCTTGATCGCCTACGACAGGCAGGGCGGCGGACCGGCCCTGATCCTGGTCGACGGCGCCATGCAAGCCCGCTCGTCGGGCTCCAAGCCGGAGCTGGCCAGGCTCCTGGCGGTGCACTTCACGGTGTATTGCTATGACCGGCGGGGCCGGGAGACAGCGGGGACACCCACCCCTACGCGGTCGGGCGGGAGATCGAGGACCTCGCGGCGCTGATCGACGCTGCGGGCGGAACGGCCTGCCTGTACGGCCACTCCTCGGGAGCGTCGCTGGCCATGGAATCGGCGGTAGCGCTCGGCGCGCAGGTCAGCAAGCTCGCCATGTACGAGCCTCCCTACAACGATGACCTCGTCGCCCGACGGGCCTGGGGACAATACATCAGCCAGCTCACGGAAGCGCTAGCCGCTGATCGCCGCGGACGCGGTAGCGCTGTTCATGGCATGTACCGGGATGCCCGACGACCAGATCGAAGGCATGCGCAAAGCGCCATTCTGGCCCGGCATGGAAGCCGTCGCGCCGACGCTGGGCTATGACCACACCGCCATCCTGGGCACGGACGCATCAGTGCCCGCGCAGCGAGCGGCGCAGGTCGGAGTGCCCACGCTCGTGATGTACGGCGACGCGAGCTTCCCCTTCATGAGCGACACGGCCCGGACGCTTGCCCGGGCGATACCGCACGCCGAGCTGCGCACCATGCCAGGCCAGAGCCACAATGTCAGCCCTGAAGCCCTCTCTCCCGTCCTGGTCGAATTCTTCGCCTCATAAGAAACGGCGGCTAGGCAGCTCGCTCAGGCTGACGCATTCTTCCCCGTCCTCCTGATAGGTGCCGAGGTCTTGCCGGGGAAGATCACTGTCAATGGACCGCTACGCGGACCGCCTTGACAGCGCTACGGAGATCACAGATCCGGCCAGAATCCGGCCAGATGACGAGGACGACGACCCGGATGCCGGGGATGCAGCGCGATGACCTGGGAAAACTTCGGCGCGCTCGGAGGGACTCGAACCCCCAACCTTCTGATCCGTAGTCAGATGCTCTATCCGTTGAGCTACGAGCGCAGCTGGTGCGTCGCCAGTGTAGCCGAACTGGCAGCGCATGATGCCCTGCACCCGTCCCGCCCGCCGCCGGGTAGCCGTCCATCACTGGGGCCATCTCCGGTGCTCTCAGCGCGGGCGCGGCCAGCGGGCGCTGGCCAGTTCGGCAAGGCTTCGGCAGGATGATCGGCATGCTGCACCGAGCGGGCCCGCGCCCGGCCCAGGCCGTCGCCGCGGACCGGCTCCGCGGCCGTGCGCGGCTGGCGGCCTGCCGTGCCGTGGCGGCCTGCCGTGCCGTGGCGCGCTGCGCCGTGGCGGCTGGTGCCGTGGCGGCCGGATCGTGAGCACCGGCCGGGCTGACCCGACGCCTGTCGTGCTGTTCGCGCTTGGCGGCACGATCTCGATGGCCGGACACGACGGCGGCGGCGTTGTCTCCCGGCTGACCGGCCGTGACCTGGTGGGCAGCGTCGGCGGGCTGGACGGCATCGAGATCGAGGTCAGGGACGCGGCCGGCGGTGCCGAGCGCCAACCTGTCGTTTGACCACGTCATGGATGTCGTCAGCGCGGCAGGCGACGCCGTGGCGGCCGGCGCCCGCGGCGTCGTGCTGTCGCAGGGCACGGACACGCTGGAGGAGACCGCCTTCCTCGTCGACTCAGTGTGGCCGCACGACGCCCCGTTCGTGCTCACCGGGGCGATGCGCAATCCGACCCTGCCCGGCGCAGACGGCCCGGCGAACCTGACGGCAGCCGTCCTGGTCGCTGCGTCCGGCGCGGCTCGCGGCCGTGGCGCGCTCGTGGTGTTCAGCGATGAGATTCACGCCGCCAGGCTCGTGCGCAAGACGCACAGCACGAGCACCGCAACGTTCGCCTCGCCGGACGCGGGCCCGGTCGGCCAGGTCGTCGAGCAGGTTCCGCGATTCCTCGCGGACGTCCGCCGCCGCAGGCCGGTCACCGGATTCTCCCGAGACCAGCTTGCCGCGACCAGGATCGCGCTGTACACCGTGACGCTGGACGACGATGGCCTGCTGCTCGATCAGGTCGCGCGGACCCATCACGGGCTCGTCGTGGCCGGCTTCGGCGTGGGTCACGTCCCCGCCCCGCTCGCGCCGCCGCTCGGCGAGCTCGCCGCCGTCATGCCGGTCGTGCTGACCTCACGGGCCGGCGCAGGTCCCGTTCTGGCCGCCACTTACGGTGCCATAGGTTCCGAGCGCGACCTCGGCGAGCGCGGCCTGATCAACGGCGGCTTCGTCCACCCGTACAAGGCCCGGGTGCTGCTGCGCCTGCTGGTCGCCCAGGGCGCGAGCACCGATGCCATCGCCGCCGCGTTCGCGGAAATTGGCTGAACCAGGACCAGGCTGGCCCCGGCCAGCCGGTGGGCCCGGGCGGGGCTGAGCCGCGCTGGCCGGGCGGCGTTGCGCGGCCGGGATTAGATCGGCGCGAGCATGCGGTGCGGCTCCGGCCGCGCCAGCACCGTGCTGACCCGGTCGGTCCGGCGCGGCGCGGACGGCAGCAACTCCTTGGTGGTCATGACGCCGGCGACATCCGGGGTGATCCCGCAGGCCGGGCAGAAGCCCAGCGAGTCGAGCTGCGTTCCGCACCGGGCGTGCCTGAACACCCGCGGGGCGCCGCCGTTGGCTGCCTTCGGTGCCCAGGCCAGGCCCCATTGCGCTAGCGAGTGCACGACCGGCCACGTCGCCTTGCCCGCCTCGGTCAGCTCGTAGCTGACGCCGCCGCCGTCGTTCCCGGCCGTGCCCCGGACGAGCAGGCCGTTCGCCACGAGCTTGCGCAGCCGGTCCGTCAGGACAGCACGCGGGATGTCCAGGTGATCGGCGAAGTCGGAAAATCGCCGGACGCCGTACAGCGCGTCACGTAGCACTAGCAGCGTCCAGCGCTCCCCGAGTACTTCCAGCGCCCGCGCGATCGTGCAGTCCTGGCCCGCATATGTGTTGCCCAGCATGGCCGCAGTGTACCCGATATTCAGTTCAGTGATTGAACCATAGTTGCTACACTCGGTTCGGTCATTGAACTGGAGGTGCCATGATCACCATGACAGGCAACCGCCCGGCGGCAACGCCGCCGGGCCATGGTCAGGGCAGCGGCCCGAGCCCGAGCCCGTAGCCCGCAGCGAACGCTTGCTATCACCGGCGTGGCCACCCTGCTGGTTCTCGTCGACTTCACGACGGTGGTGCCGACCATCCAGGACACGGCGGCGACGTTCGGTGCCTCCGTGGTCTGGCGGACCTGGGCCCTCAGCGCGATGAGCCTCGGTCTTGCGGCCGCGCTGCTGACCGCCGGGGCGCTGGCCGACCAGCTCGGGCGGCGGCGGACGCTGCGGGCCGGGATGACCGCCCTGGCGGCCAGCACCGCGGTCGCCGCGGCGGCGCCGTCGATCGCGATCTTCGTGGCTGCGCGCATCGCCCAGGGCGTGGCCGGAGCGGCCGTGCTGACCGCGGCACTGGCCATGATCGGGCATGCGCATCCGGCCGGCCGGGCACGGGTCAGGGCCACCGGGATCTGGGGCGCGACGCTCGGCGGCGGGATCGCGGCCGGGCCGTTGCTGTCGTCCCTGCTGGCCCGCTCCGCGGACTGGCGAGCGGCCTACTGGCTCGAAGCCGCGCTGCAGGCGGCAGTCGCAGCGTGGGCCGGCCGGCTCGCCGAGTCGAGCTCGCCGCAGCGCCGCAGTCCCGACCTGGCCGGCGCGGCGGCGCTCGTCGGCGGGATGTCAGCCCTTACCGCGGCGCTGATCACCGGGCGGCAGAGCTGGTCAGCGACCCCGACCGAAGCGCTGCTGGCGGCCGCGCTGGCCTGCATCGCTCGCATTCGCCGTCGTCGAGGCGCGGCACCGCGAGCCGATGTTCGACCTCCGGCTGCTGCGCCGCCCGGCCTTCCTCAACTCCGTCATGGGCGCCCTGGTGGTCGGCCTGACCACGATCGCCCTGATGAGCTACGCGCCGAGCTTCCTGGAGCGGGCGCTCGGCTGGTCCGCGCTGGCCAGCTCTGTGCTCCTGGCTACCTGGTCGGCCACCAGCGCCGTGGTTGCCTGGCACGCGCACCGGCTGCCGCAACGGGTAGCCACGCGCCACCGGCTCATCGTAGGGCTTACCGTCTGCATGCTCGGGCTGCTGTGGCTGGCCCGGCTGTCCCCGGTGGCGGGCTGGGCCGAGCTGCTGCCCGGCATGATGGTCACCGGCGTCGGCACCGGGCTGACCAATGCGGCACTCGGGCAGCTGGCGGTGTCGTCGGCGCCGGCCGGCCAGCCGGGCCTGGGCAGCGGGGCGAACAACACGGCCAGGTACCTGGGCGGCGCTGCCGGGATCGCCATCGTGGTGGCCCTGGCCGTGCCCACGTCGGCCCGGCCGTCAACGCAGCAGTTCGTGGCCGGCTGGGACACCGCCGCCAGCGTCTGCGCTGTCCTGTGCGCGCTCGGCATCGCCGCCGCGCTGCTCCTCAGGGACTCAGTGGCCTCGAAGGTGCCGGGCACGGCCGGCCGGAACGGAGATCCTCGATGACCACCCTGTACAACGCCAACGTGCGGGCCGCCTACGTGGCCGGCCATTACGACGGCGTCGCCACGATCGATCAGGTCACCGCGCACGGCGGGTTCGGGCTCGGCGCCCTTGAACGAAACGACGGCGAGCTGATCATCCTCGACGGCCGGGCTTACCGGACTGCCTATGACGGCAGCACGAACCTGCTGCCCGGCGACGTGACGACCCCGTACGCCACCGCGATGCCGTTCCGGCCTGACCGCTCTATCCGAGTCGGCGGCAGGCTCGATCCGGCAGGCCCGGCAGACGAGCTTGATTCAGCCAGCCTGCCCGGCTGGCTGGGCCAGCGGGTCGATCCACTGTCCGCCGCAGCTAGCTGGCATCAACTTGGTCGGCTGGCCTCAGCCCGGCGCCATGTCCACGAAGCGGCTGAAATGACCCTGGAATGCCACGGTCACGGTGGCGGTCGGCCCGTTGCGGTGCTTGGCCACGATGAAGTCCGCCTCGCCCGCCCGCGGCGACTCCCGCTCGTAGGCATCCTCCCGGTGCAGCAAGATCACCATGTCGGAGTCCTGCTCTATCGATCCGCTTTCACGCAGGTCAGCGAGTAGCGGCTTCTTGTCGGTGCGCTGCTCGGGCCCGCGGTTAAGCTGCGCGACGGCCACCACGGGGACATCGAGCTCCTTGGCGAGCAGCTTCAGCGAGCGGGACATATCCGACACTTCCTGCTGCCGGTTCTCTACTCTTTTCGGCGAGCTCATCAGCTGCAGGTAATCGATGATCACCAGGCGCAGGTCGTGCCGCTGCTTGAGCCGCCGGCACTTGGCCCGGATCTCCATCATCGACATGTTCGGCGAGTCGTCGATGAACAGCGGGGCCTCCACGACCTCGCTCATCCGCCTGGCCAGCCTGGTCCAGTCCTCGTCGCCCATCTGGCCGGTCCGCATCGAGTGCAGCGGTACCCGCGCTTCGGCCGACAGCAGCCGCATGGTGATCTCGTTCCTGCTCATCTCCAGGCTGAAGATCACCGCCGCCAGCCCGTGCCGCACCGACGCCGCCCGGGCAAGATCAAGCGCAAGGGTCGAGTTGTGCGTCGGGATCATGCCGCGACCCGCTAGGTAGAGCTGGTCCGAGCTGTCTACCTGCACGCACCGAACCGGTCGTGTCTGCACCCGGCGCACGTTAACGATGTACCGTCCGGCCTGCTCTCGCTTCCGCCTGCGGCGTGCCCTGAGTGCCTTGCGGGGAAGGCGGGTCAGCGGCAGCTCAGCCGGCACGATCACCTCCCATGACTCCCGGGGGAGTCGCCCTGCCCGCACGCGGCAGCCACGGTGGTGCACGGAAGCCGTGCAGCCCAGGCTTGCTACGAGCGCTGCGAAGTCCTCGGCCAGCCGCTTGCTGGAGTTAGTGAACCGGTAAGCCCCGTGGCCGTCGACGCATCCATCCGAGTCGACTAGGCCCTGCGCCAGCGCGAGACGCTGGGCGAAGGACGCTCGTAGGTAGATGTCCGGGATCTGCTTGCCTGCAGCAAGGCCGAGCGAGCGCCATTTCTGGCTGAGGCCGGTTACGCCGAAATGCCCTTGGTCGGCGTATTCTTTGACCTGGTAGCCAGCGGCCAGAAACTCCTCGGTAAGCCACGCCCGGTCTCGTGGATCGCACGCAACCCGGCCGCTTCCTCTGGTGTCGCCGCCGCCGAGAAGACAGCCGAGGACGTATGGCTCGATGGGCACGGCGGCGGCCGGCAGGACGAGCGGCCTGGCAGCGGGGATGGCGTGATTGTGCCTTCCCCGCACTCGCAGCGTCGCGGCTATCTGCTCGGTGGTAACCGACATTGCCCTTACGGCGCACTCATTGGTGCTATCCGTGCGGTTCCACTGCTGCTGAATACCTCCGGGAGCGTGGCCCGCTCGTGCGGCTACCTGAACAAGTGACCGGCCTGCTCCGCGCAGCTCCCGCATTTCCTCCCGGTTCTCAGAGCTATATCTGCGCTGGGAACTACGTGTCGAGTCCCAGGTCGGCCAGTCGTCAGGATAAGGAAGGCTGTCTTGATGCCTCTGGCAGTCATACGCCTTTCGGGTGCGGAGATCCCAGGTAAGCCATTGATGCTGGGCATCGGCCACGATGACCTCGCCAGTAGAGAACTCGACTTCGTAACAAGGCCGCCCGCGCATCACGTCGGTGGCAGCGAGCACGCGGGTTGGCTTGCCATCAGCTCCGATGAGATAGTCGCCGACCTGCACTTCTCCCATCGTCGTCCAGCCGGTTGGCGTCGGCAGCGGCGTATCCAGCGCCAGGGCCTTGCCCAGGGCGGGCCTGGCTGCGATCACTACCATCTGGCCCGGGTGCAGCCCGTTGGTGAGCGCATCCAGATCGGTGAACCCGGTCGGCACGCCGGTCAGCGCGCCGCCCCGGCTGCCGATCGCCTCGATCTCGTCCAGCGCTCCCGGCATGATCTCGGACAGGGCGAGGTAGTCCTCGCTGACCCGCCGGTCGGCCACGCCGTAGACCTCGGCCTCGGCGCGGTCAAGCAGCTCGTCCGCGTCCCCGTCGCCGGAGTAGCCGAGCTGCACGATCCTGGTGCCCACCTCCACCAGGCGGCGCAGGATCGCCCGCTCCCGCACGATCCTCGCGTAGTAGCCGGCGTTCGCCGCGGTCGGCACCGAGGCGATCAGCGTGTGCAGGTAAGGGGCACCGCCCATCCGGCCGATGTCCCCGCGCTTGGTCAGCTCGGCGGCCACGGTGACGGCGTCGGCAGGCTCGCCGCGGCCGTACAGGTCGAGTATCACCTCGTGCACGAGCTGATGGGCGGGCCGGTAGTGATCTTGTGGCCGGATCACCTCGAGAACGTCGGAAATCGCGTCCTTCGACAGCAGCATCCCGCCGAGCACGCACTGCTCGGCGGCAATGTCGTGCGGCGGAGTGCGTTCGAATTCCCCGTCCCGTGGTGCGATCTCTGTGACGCTCACTAGATGCCACCTCCCCCCTCGCCGGTGAGCCCGCCCGCAACGGGCAGCGCGGGCGGTCACGTCCGTTCTACCGGACGGCTCCGACAGTCTCGCGGCACCAGGTTCCGGCGTCTACTCGCGCTGTGCACATGGTTGTGGACAGCCTGTGCAGACACGCCGCCGCCACTGTGCGCAGCATGGGGACAGGACTGTGGAAATGGCGATCCGGTGCGCCAGGACGCGGCTTCCGCCTGCGCTTACGCCTTCCACCGCTTGTGTGCAAGAAAAAGTCTCGACCTGCCAGGTAATCCACAGCCGGCGACAGTTGTCCACAGCGGGAATTTGACGTCAAACGTCACATGCAAGCCGGGGCTACCCGAGTCCCGGCAGCCTCACCTGGCGCCCCGGTGCCGTAGCCGGGCGACGCCGGCCTGTCCGGCGGCGCCGGCCCGGCAGCCGGGCTCCGCGGTTCGGCAAATTGGCAGGCGCGGGGCGTCAGGGCCGCCTACTGTTCGCGTATGTGTTCGACTGCAAGCGAGCGGCTGGCCAGGCTCGGCGAGGCAATCGACGAGCTGGCGGCCGACTCCCTGGCACCGCATAACGCCAGGTCGTCGGGCGCAAGCATGGAAGCTCGGCTGGCCAGGATCTGGGCCATGGTGGCGGAACTCGATCCCGAGCTGGCCAAGCGCGTGCCCGATTACGACCCTGGCAGCGGCCCCCGGCACTAGCCCGGCCGGGCCAGCCCGGGCCGCGGCCCGGTCAGTCCGGGGTCCAGGCCGCGGCGGGCTCAGCTTGCCGCGACCTCGATGTCGAGCGTCGCCCTGACCTCTGGGTGCAGCCTGATCGCCACCTGGTGCGCGCCGACGGTCTTGATCGGGTTCTTGATCTCGATCCGGCGCTTGTCAAGCTCGGGCCCGCCTGCGGCCAGCACAGCGGCGGCGATGTCGGCCGGCGAGATCGAGCCGAACAGCCTGCCGCCGCCGCCCGCCCGCCGCTCAAGCCGGACGGCCAGCGACCCGAGCGTGTTCGCCGCGTCCCTGGCATCGTCAAGGCCACGGATCTCGCGGACCGAGCGGGCCCGGCTGATCGAGTCGATCTGCTTCTCTGCGCCGCGCGTCCAGTGCATCGCCAGCCCCCGCGGGACGAGGTAGTTGCGGCCGTAGCCGCCCGCGACCTCCACCACTTCGCCGGGCGCACCCAGGCCTTCGACCTCCTGGGTGAGGATGAGCTTCATCGGCGTACCGCTCATCGGTCCGCGACCTCCCTCGGCATCAGCGTGCCGTGCTCGTGTACGGCAGCAGCGCCATCTCGCGCGCGTTCTTGATCGCGGTAGCGACGTCGCGCTGGTGCTGCGTGCAGTTGCCGGAAACCCGTCGTGCCCGGATCTTGCCGCGGTCCGAGATGAACTTACGCAGCAGCCCCGTGTCCTTGTAGTCCACGTGGGTGATCTTCTCCTGGCAGAACAGGCAGACTTTCTTCTTCGGCTTGCGAATCGGTGGCTTGGCCATCGTGGTGCTCCTCAGCAGAGCCCCGCCTGGGCGGGGATGGTCGTCTCGGGTCGAACGGGGGTTGGCCAGCGGGCCGGGCAGCCCGCGGACCGGAGCCGGGTCAGGCGGTCGGAGCCGGGCTAGCCCGGCCGCCCGTCGGCGGCGGGTGGTGACCTCAGAACGGCGGCTCGTCGGTGAACCCGCCGTCGCCTGCTGACCCGCCGCGGGCATCGGATGCCCACGGGTCGTCGGCCGGGCGACTGCCGCCCCCACCATACCCGCCCTGGCCACCGGGGCTGCCCTGGCCTCCGCCGCCGAAGCCGCCGGTCGACCGCTGCGACTTGGTGACCTTGGCTGAGGCGTTGCGCAGCGACGGGCCGACCTCGTCGACCTCGACCTCGTAGACGGTGCGCTTCTCGCCTTCCTTGGTCTCGTACGAACGCTGCCGCAGGCGGCCCTGCACGATGACGCGCATGCCGCGCTGCAGGCTCTCCGCGACGTTCTCGGCGGCCTGCCGCCAGACATTGCAGGAAAGGAACAGCGAGTCGCCGTCCTTCCACTCGTTGGTCTGCCGGTCCATGAACCGCGGGGTCGATGCGACCCGGAACGTGGCCACGGCCTGGCCGGTCGGGGTGTAGCGGAGCTCTGGGTCGGCGACGAGGTTGCCGACAACGGTGATCGCGGTGTCGCCTGCTGCCATCGGGGTGCTCCCGGTCTTCAGGTTGGAGGGGTTCTGGCCGGCGGCCGGGCGAGCGCCGCGGCCGGCGGATCAGCTCAGTGGATCTCGGGGCGAAGGATCTTGGTCCGCAGGATCGCCTCGTTCAGGTTCAGCTGGCGGTCAAGTTCCTTGACGGTGTTGGGCTCAGCGGTCAGGTCGATGACCGTGTAGATGCCCTCGGACTTCTTCTCGATCTCGTAGGCGAGCCGGCGGCGGCCCCATACGTCGATTTTGTCCACGTTGCCGCCTGCCGTGGTTATCACCTTGAGGAACTGCTCAAGTGACGGCTGGACGGTGCGCTCCTCAAGCGAGGGATCGAGGATGATCATCATCTCGTAGTGGCGCATGCGCTTTACCTGCCTCCTCTGGACTGACGCGGTCACGGTCTCTCCGTGACAGGAGGAGCCGCGCGCCGCCGGGATGGCGGCCATGCACGGCCGGGTCAGCCTACCAGGGACCATGATGCGCCCTGCCAGTGACAAAACCCTGCAACCATTTTATTTACGGGAACTCCCCGCGAGCTCCCGCCCGCAACTGCGCGCTGCCCGCGGCCAGCCGGAGGATTCCGCGGCCCCGGTGGCGGGAAGACACCCGGTTGACAGCTAAGCAGCAAAATGCCCGCAGGGGGTGACAGCCGTGCCTGAGACGATCAAGGCCAGCGCCAGCCAGTCCGGCCTCGCCCAGCCCGGCAAGGCCCAGTCCGCTAGGGCCCGGGCCAGTAAGGCGCTGAGCGCCGACGGGAACCCGCATCCGGTGCAGCTCGGCCTGACGGCGTTCACTGTCCTGGCTGGCATCATCGCGTTCGGTATCGGCTTCGTCGTGCGGCTGCATACGGTGGCCACGGTGCTCGGCCTGGCCGCCCTGGTGGTCGGCCTGTACACGCAGATGATCTCCGTGTCGAGGGTGGAGCGGATCTTCCTGATGGCCGGGGTCGTGCCTGCCTTCGTCGGGGTCTGCCTCGGCCTCGCCCACGGCGGCTTCGGCTAACCGGCGCCGCTCTGCCCGGCAGCCGAACCCGTTCGATCTGGATTTGAACGGGTTGGATGCCGTTGAACTCCGTATTCAACGGGTTGGCGGCCGCTGCGCCGGGCGGGGACCGGCCACCGCGGCGAAGACGGCAGCCGGGGCGGCCTGCCAGCGGCGCGGGGCGGCTGGCGGGCGGCGGCGGGCGGCTGGCCGGCGGCGCAGGGCGGCTGGCCGGCCGCGGCGGCGGGATCCGCACTAGGCTCGGGGACATGGTGCGCATCGGAGCTCATCTCCATGACGGTGACCCGCTGGCGGAGGCGCTGGCCGTGGGCGCCGAGGCAGTCCAGTTCTTCCTCGGTGACCCGCAGGGCTGGAAGGCCCCGACGTTTCCCGGCGACCGCGACCCGGCCGAGATCCGCTCGGCCTTCGCTGCGGCCGGCCTGGACGCCTACATTCACTCCCCGTACGGGATCAACGTCGCCTCGCCCAACAACCGGATCCGGATTCCCAGCAGGAAGCTGCTCAGCCAGCAGCTCGCGGCGGCGGCGGCGGTCGGCGCGAAGGGGCTGATCGTGCACGGCGGGCACGTCACCGCCGGGGTGGATCCGGCCGAGGGCTACGACAGCTGGCGCAAGGCGATCGAGCGGATCGAGCGGCCGCTGCCGATGCTGATCGAGAATACGGCGGGCGGCGACGGCGCGATGGCCCGCAGCCTGGAGGCGATCGCCCGGCTGTGGGAGGCCGTCACGGAGGGCGCCGCCGACGGCAGCGGCGAAGTCGGGTTCTGCCTGGACACCTGTCACGCGAACGCGGCGGGCGAGGACCTGGCCGACGTCGTGGACCGGGTGAAGGCGATCACCGGCCGCATCGACCTCGTGCACTGCAACAACTCGCGGGACGAGTTCGGCTCCGGCCGGGACCGGCACGCGGGCCTGACGTCCGGCACGATCGACCCGTCGCTCATTCTCGGCGTGGTGCGGGCCGCGGGGGCGCCGGTGATCTGCGAGACCCCGGACCCGGGCGCGGACATTCGCTGGCTCCGCAGCCAGCTGACCGGCTGACAGCTGACCGGCTGGCGGACGGCTGGTCGCCCGGCTGGCTGGCGCCGGGGTACTGCCTGGCGCTGGGCGCTAGCCGCCGCCCGGCCGGCAACCCCGCTGGCCCGGCGTGCAGGTCGCCGAGGGCGTCGGGGTCGGCGGCGGCACCGGGATGGTCGGGGTGGGCGTCGGGCTTGGCGACGGGCATCCCTGGCCGAAGAAGTGGCTGCAGCTCGGGCTCGGCGCCGGGCTCGGCGCCGGGGTCGTGGCCGGGGGCGGCGCCGGGTGGCGCTGGTGATGCCGGGGCTTGGGGGGCGGCTGAACCTGGACCCACTTGCTGCCGGCGAACGGCGGTACCGGGAACTGCCTGATCGGCAGCTTGGCGAATTCCTGCTCGGCGAACGAGTGCCAGATCAGCGCGGGCCAGGTACCGCCGAACCCGCCCTGGCTCTGGCCGCCGAGCAAGTTCAGCGTCTGGCTGGTGTGGTCCGACTGGTTCTGGGTGAAGATCCCCACGGCCAGGGTGTACTGCGGGATCGACCCGATGAAGAAGGCGGACTGCGCGGTGTTCGTCGTCCCGGTCTTGCCGATGATCGGCCGGCCATCGGACATCGCCGCGTTGGTCGCCGTGCCGTACTGGGTGTCGAAGGAAAGCGCGTAGTCGACGTCAGCGGCCTGGCCTGGCTCGAGCACGGAGTTCCTGACGATCCTCAGCGGCACCGGGCGGCCGCCGGCCGTGGTGATCTTGCTGATCACGTGCTGGGTGGTGTCCATGCCGCCGGCCGCGAAGGTAGCGAACGTGTTCGCCTGCTCGGCCACGGTCAGCGAGGCCTGCCCGAGGGCCATGCCGACTCCGCCGACCTCGTTGTCGAGGCCGGACAGCTTCGTGTTCACGCCGAAATCCCCGGCCGTCTTGACGATGTTATGGGTGCCGACCCGGTGGGCCAGGTCGGCGAAGGCGGAGTTGGAGGAGAGCGCGGCGGCCTTGGCGACCGAGATGGGCCCGTAGTTCTCGCTGGGGTCGGGCAGGTTGTACCAGCCGACCGAGTTCGCCGGCTGGGCCGTGCTTGACAGGGTCATCCGGTCGGCCGCGGTGCTGTCCGGCGGGATCCACAGCGGGGCGTAGCCGTTCAGGATGGAAGTCTGAACGTTCATCCCCTGCCTGACCGCCGTCGCGAGCACGTAGGGCTTGAACGAGGAGCCGACCTGGTTCCGGCTCTGCAGTGCCATGTTGTACTGGCAGTCGACTCGCTTGCAGTGGTGCGCGGGCATCCCGTAGTTCGGCCCGGCGTACATGGCCAGGATGGCGCCGGTACGCGGCTGCTGCAGCACGGCCCCGATGTGCGCGTACCGCGGCAGCGCCCGGCCGCCCGCCGCCATCGCCTGCTTTTCCTGCGCCACCGTCCGGTAAAGCGCCCGCATCAGCGGCTCGCTGAAGGTGGTGACGATCTTCAGGCCGCCGGTGAAGATCTGCCGCGGGGTGTAGTGGTACCTGGTCTCAAGCTCGGCCTCCACCGCCTGCATGATGTAGCCGCGGTAGCCGGTCCAGCCGCTGTTCAGCTGGTCCTTGGCGATCTTCGGGAACTTCGCCGCCGCCTTCGCCTGCTGCCGCTGGGTGATCGCGCCGTCCCTGACCATGTTGCCGAGCACGTATTTCCAGCGCGCGACCAGCGGCGCGTAGCCCGGCGTATGCGGCGTCGGGCTGAAGAAGCCGGGCTGGTTGATCATGGCAGCGAGCATCGCGGACTGGGCGATATTGAGCTTGCTGGCCGGCTTGCCGAAGTAGGTCTCGGCCGCGGCGCCGACACCGTAGGCGTTGTCACCCAGGAAGATCGTGTTCAGGTACTGGGTCAGGATCCAGTCCTTGGACTTCGCGTGCGAGAGCTTGATCGCGACAAAGATTTCCTTGATCTTGCGGCTGAGCGTCTGGGCGGTCCCGATCGTGGCGTAATAGTTCCTGGCGAACTGCTGGGTGATCGTCGATCCGCCCTGGAACTGGCCGCCGGTCAGGTCCTCGTAAGCGGCCCGCATGATGCCGGTCGGGGAGACGCCGCCCTCGGTGTAGAAATGCCGGTCCTCGGCCGCGATGACGGCATTCTTCAGCACCTGCGGGATCTGGCCCGACGTGAGCATCTGCCGGTTCGTCCCGGTGCTGAACGTTCCCATCTGGGCCTTGCCGTTGCTGAAGTAGACGACGGACGACTGCTGCACGGCCGACTCGGAGACCGCGGTGGGCACCGGGGTGTGGGCGTAGGCGACCACGACGACGGTGCCGACGATCACCAGCATGAGGACGCAGGCCACGGCCAGGATGCCGAGCACCTTGCGCCAGGTCCAGCGGCGCCACCAGCTGCCCTGGCCGCGGGGCGGCCTGCCGCCGCCGCGGCCGCCCGGGCCGCCGCCGTCGTCGCCGCGCCGGCCAGCCAGCCGCTCCCGGATGCCGGTCCGGTCGATGGCCCGCTCGCGCAGTGCCGCGGCGCTGCGGCCGCCAGGCGCCCTGTAGCCGGCCGGGCCGCCGTAGCCGGGCCGTCGTAGCGGGACGGGCCGTCGTAGCCGGTGTAGCGCGGCCGTCGTAGCCGGACGGACCGTCGTAGCCGGACGGACCGTCGTAGCCGCCCTGGACGTCGTGCCCAGGATGCCTGTCGTCGGCCGTGGCGCCGTAGCTGACCGGGGCGCTGTAGACCCCTGTGCCGGTCAGCGAGCCACGGCCGCGCTGGCCGGGCGGGCGGGCGGATCCGCTGGCTCCAGGGGCCCCGGCCGGCCTGGGATACCCGCCGGCGCTGCCGGGCCCTGGGTACGCGCCTGAGCCGTTCGCCATGCCGCGCCGGCGACGCTCGCCGGCGGCGCTGCGCGCGCTATCGCCCGCAGCCGGCCCGGCGGCCTCGCGGGTAGCATCCAGCCGGAAGTCCGGGCGGCCGGGAGTGCCGCGGTCGCCGCGCTGCCGGTCGGCGCGGCCGCGGGCGGCACGGATGTCCTGCCCCTGCCGGTAGCCGCGGCCGGCCTCTGGCAGCTGCCAGTACGGCTCGGCGAAGTCTGGATTACTCACGCGTCCTCGCTGGTCGGGGTAAGCAGTCACGGGCGAGCAACGATCCCGCCGGGAACACACCGTACCCGGCTGCTGGGCATCCTCCCGGCGGCGTTGAGGCGACTTCCATCCGCATCGCCTGCGTGGCCACGAAAAACGGCCGACTGGCCTGGTGACCAGCTCGCTTACTCGCCGGCGCGGGCCCGCCGGCTGCGCCGGGCCGGCTGCTCGCCCGTGCCGAGTACGTACGACGACGCGAGATGATTCCACGAGCAACTCTGGCAGACCTCGACGACATACACCCGGAATTCGCCGTATTCCATGGCCATTTCGGCCAATTCCGGTCCCTGCTTCACGCGCCCCTCATAGCGCCCGAGCTCGTCGCCGTAGACGTACGTGACGTGAGTGAGCTTGGCCCTCCGGCAGATCGGGCAGCCGGTGTCGGTGGGCTCACCGTGGAACTTCGCGGCCCGCAGAAGGTAGGGGTGGGCATCGCAGACATCGGTAACGGTCGTGCGTCCCGCGAACACGGAAGCAAGCGTTGCGCGGCGCGCAAGACCGTAATCGACGACCGATCGCCTCATCCCGACAGGTTACGTCGGAACTGCGCTCAGGCCGAGTCCCCGGTCACCTTCCCGCTGCGCCAGCGGGCAGCCCGGCACCGGCCCAGCGGCACCGGGCCGAACACCGGATGAACGCGAAGTTGCGCCCCGACCGCCGAGGACATATCGTTCTGATGTATCGGTTCGATACATCGAAGCGAGACACTGCAGCATCTGATCATGATATGCGGTGCGGATGCTAGTCCCCCGGGCAGCAAGGAAGCGAGGCGAGCATGAGCGGTCAGCGGTCCGGCGTGCTCGAGCTCGCCGTGCTCGGGCTGCTGCACGAGACTCCGATGCACGGCTACGAACTGCGCAAGCGGCTCAACGCCGTGCTCGGCGCGTTCCGCGCTTTCGGGTACGGGTCGCTTTACCCGTGCCTGAAGGGCCTGCTTGCGCAAGGCCTGATCGCCGAGGACACGCTGCCCGGCGCCCCGAAGCCGCTGGCCGGGCGGCGGTCGAAGATCGTGTACCGGCTGACGGCTGACGGCAAGGAGCGCCTGCAGGACCTGCTGTCCCAGGCCGGGCCTGCGGCCTGGGAAGACGACGGGTTCGGCGTGCACTTCGCCTTCTTCGGCCAGACCAGGGCGGACATCAGGCTGCGGATTCTCGAGGGCCGCAGGTCCAGGCTTGAGGAGCGGGTGGAGAGCTTCCGGTCCGGCTTGTCCAGGACGCGGGAGCGCGTGGACAGCTACACCCTCGAGTTGCAGCGGCACGGCCTGGAGTCGGTCGAGCGGGAAGTCCGCTGGCTAAATGAGCTGATCGCCTCGGAACGGCAGTCGGACGCTGAGTCCGGCGGCCTGCCCGGGGGCCATAAGGAAAGCGGCCCGGCAGGCACCGCCGGCGAGCGCTTACGCGTCATGTCGCTGAGCGGCAGGAGACAAGGAGTAATCCGGATGGGTTCGATACGGGTAGCCATCGTTGGCGTCGGCAATTGCGCGAGTTCCCTCGTGCAGGGCGTGGAGTACTACAAGGACGCCGACCCAGCGGGCCGGGTCCCTGGCCTCATGCATGTCCAGTTCGGCCCGTATCACGTCAGCGACATCGAGTTCGTCGCCGCGTTCGACGTGGATGCCAAGAAGGTTGGCCGCGACATCGCCGAGGCGATCGTGGCGAGCGAGAACAACACCATCAAGATCTGCGACGTGCCGCCGACCGGCATCACGGTCCAGCGCGGCCCCACCATGGACGGCCTCGGCGAGTACTACCAGGAAATCATCACCGAGTCCGACGAGCGGCCGGTGGACGTCGCGGCCGCGCTGCGGGAATCAGGCGCCGACGTGCTCGTCTCCTACCTGCCGGTCGGCTCAGAGCAGGCGGACCGCTACTACGCGCAGTGCGCCATCGACGCGGGCGTCGCGTTCGTCAACGCGCTGCCTGTCTTCATCGCCTCCGACCCGCATCTGGGCCGCCAAGTTCACCGAGGCCGGCGTTCCCGATCATCGGCGACGACATCAAGTCTCAGGTCGGCGCGACGATCACGCACCGGGTGCTGGCCAAGCTTTTCGAGGACCGCGGCGTCGAGCTGCTGCGCACCTACCAGCTCAACTTCGGCGGCAACATGGATTTCATGAACATGCTGGAGCGCAAGCGGCTGCTGTCGAAGAAGGTCTCCAAGACCCAGTCCGTCACCTCCCAGATCCCGCACGAGATGGAGAAGGCCGCCGTGCACATCGGGCCATCCGACCACGTGCCCTGGCTGGACGACCGGAAGTGGGCCTACGTCCGGCTGGAGGGGCGCGCGTTCGGCGACGTGCCGCTGAGCATGGAGTACAAGCTCGAGGTCTGGGACTCGCCGAACTCGGCGGGCGTGATCATCGACGCCGTCCGGGCAGCGAAGATCGCCAAGGACCGCGGCATCGGCGGCCCGGTGCTGTCGGCGGCCTCGTATTTCATGAAGTCACCGCCGGAGCAGCACAGCGACGACGACGCACGTGACCTGGTGGACAAGTTCATCCGCGGCGAAGTGGAGCGCTGACGCCTGGCGGCCAGCGCGCCCGCGCCTGACCGCTGGCCGGCTCGGCCTGGCCGGATCGGCCGTAGGCTGAAGGCGTGCCCCTCCTGGCAGGCCGCCGCGCAAGCCGGCCGCGCCGACCGACGCGGTGGCATTTCGCCGCCGACCTGCGCATCGTGCTCGCGGAGCGAGAGTTCCGGCGGCTGTTCGCCACCCGGCTCATCTCGCAGGCCGGTGACGGGGTCTTCAATGCCGGGCTCGCCGCCTACGTGTTCTTCTCCGCGCAGATCTTCCCCAACCCGCTAGCTGCCGCGCAGGCGTTCGCCGTGCTCTACCTGCCGTACTCGCTGGCAGGCCCGTTCGCCGGGGTGTTCATCGACCGCTGGTCGCGCCGCCAGATCCTGCTCTGGTCGGCGGTGACCCGCGCGGTATTCGTCGCCGTGACGGCCTTCTTCATCGCATCAGGCACCCTGGGGCTGCCGCTCTACCTGGGCGCGCTCGCCGTGCTCGGGGTGAACCGTTTCTTCCTGTCCGCGCTGTCCGCCGCGCTGCCGCACGTCGTCGCCGAGGACAAGCTGGTGATGGCGAACTCGGTAGCGCCCACTTCGGGCACCATCGTCGCCTTCGCTGGCGGCCTGGCCGGCCTTGCGCTGCACTACGCCACCGGCGGCGGTCACCGCGGCTCGGCGGTCACCCTGCTGGCGGCGGGCGCGTGCTACCTGGCCGCCGGGGCGGCGGCACTGCGGATACCCCGCGGCCTGCTCGGCCCGGACAGCGTCGCCGGACAGCCCGGCGCGGGCCGGGGTGATCCATGAGCTGGGGGTCGTGGTCGCCGGGCTGGCGGCCGGGATGCGGCATGTCGGCAGGCGCCGCCCGGTCGCGGCGGCGCTCGCGGCCACCGGCAGCCACCGCTTCCTGTACGGGATCCTGCTGCTGATGTCGATCCTGCTGTACCGCAACTACTTCTACCCGTCGGCCAACGGCAACGTGGCGCTCAGCCACTTCTCCCTGCTGGTCGCCACCTCGGCGGTCGGCTACGGGACCGCGGCGCTGCTCACCCCGGCGCGACCACGGATGGCTGGCCAAGTCAGCCTGGATCGCCGCGCTGCTCGCCGCCGGCGGCATCATCACCGGCCTGCTCGGCGTGTCGTTCCAGCAGTTCCCGTTCCTGATCATCGGTTTCGCCCTCGGCGTGGTCGCCCAGGGCGTCGCGATCTGCACGGCGACGATCCTGCAGCAGGAGGTCGACGACGAGTACCGCGGCCGGGTGTTCTCGATCAACGACATGCTCTACAACGCCACGTTCGTGCTGGGGGCCGCGGTCTCCGCGCTGTTCATGCCGGCGAACGGCAAGTCCTACGCGATGCTGGCGGTGGTGGCGATCGGCTACCTGCTCGCCGCCGCTGGCTACCTGGTGCTGAACCGTCAGGTCCCGGGCCCGGCCGCCTCCGGGCCGGCGCAGTCCCTCGGCCGCCGCCCAGCGCAGCAGCTCGTGAGTGGCCCGCTCCCGGCCGAGCGGGCCGTGTTCCATCCGCAGCTCGAGCAGGTGCGTGTATTGCCTTGCCGACCAGCGGGCCGGGCCGGATGCCGAGCATCTGCATGATCTCGTTGCCGTTCAGGTCCGGGCGCAGCCGCGCCAGCTCCTCCTGGCTGGCCAGCACGCGCGATGCGCTGCTCCAGGTCGTCATAGGACCGGGCCAGCCGCTGCGCCTTCGCCTGGTTCCTCGTCGTGCAGTCGGCCCTGGTGAGCGCGTGCAGGCGGGCGAGCAGCGGGCCGGCGTCCGTGACGTACCTGCGGACCGCCGAATCCGTCCACTCGCCCGATCCCGTAGCCGTGGAACCGCAGGTGCAGCTCGATCAGCCGGGCTACGTCCGCCACCGTGTCCTTGCCGAAGCGCAGCGCGGTCAGCCGAGACCTGGCCAGCTGGGCGCCGACCACCTCATGGTGATGGAAGGCAACCCGGCCGTCCGGCAGCAGCGACCGCGTCCTCGGCTTGCCGATGTCGTGCAGCAGCGCCGCCAGCCGCAGCACGAGATCTTGCTTCAGGCCGTACCGCTCCTCAAGGCCGATGGCCTGCTCCAGCACCGTGAGCGAATGCCGGTAGACATCCTTGTGCCGGAAGTGCTCGTCGGCCTCCAGCCGCAGCCTGGGCACCTCAGGGAGGACGTACTCGGCCACGCCGGTGTCGACGAGCAGCTCGATGCCACGCACCGGGCCGCTCGGGCCGGCGGCGAGCATGAGCTTGGTCAGCTCCGCGGAGATCCGCTCGGCCGAGACCTTCGGCGGGGCCAGCCGCGGCGCCAGCTCGGTCATGGCCGCGGCCAGCTCAGGCGTCGCCGCGAAGCCGAGCTGGGCGGCGAACCTGGCCGCCCTCAGCATCCGCAGCGGATCGTCGGTCAGCGAGTCCTGCGGCCGTCCCGGCGTCCTGAGCAGGCGGCCCGCCAGGTCGCGCAGGCCGCCGAACATGTCCACAAGCTCGTACGAGGGCAGCCGCGCTGCCATCGCGTTGATGGTGAAGTCGCGGCGGGCCAGGTCCCCCTCGAGTGAGGTGCCGTAGCTCACCGCGGGCTTGCGGGACTCAGGGACGTAGTGCTCGCTCCGGTAGGTCGTTATCTCCACGACCGTGTCGCCCTTCCGCAGGCCGACGGTGCCGAACGCGATCCCGGCCGCCCAGGTGGTGTCCGCCCAGCCGGCCGTCAGCTCGAGCACGCGCTCCGGCCGGGCGTCGGTGGCCAGGTCAAGGTCACCGGAGCGCCTGCCGAGGAAGGCGTCCCGGACGGAGCCGCCGACCAGGGCGAGCTCGTGGCCGTGCCGGGCGAAGATGCGGCCTAGCTCAGCCGCGGCTGGCGCCGTCGCCGCCAGCAGGCGGGTTGCGGCCTTCCGCTGCTCGGGTCGTAGCGATGGGGAATCTGGCACGGGCACTGAGGGTAGGTCCTGCACGTAAACTAGGGAAACCCGGGGAGCCCGGAGGAACCCGTGAAGGACGTTCGAAGGACGTTCTCAGCCTGCGCGCCGCGATACTGCCAGCCACCCAGGCCGGCCGCGGCGGCTGGAATCGCCCGCCCTCGGCCTGGCCGCGCGCACCCGGCGGAGCGCAATAGCATTTCCGCCATGCCCCGCCCGCGCCGCGCCTGCTTCCGGCCGACCTGGTGCCAGCCAGGCCGCCCGGCGGCCGCGCGGCGCCGCCCGGCCCGCGCTCCCCGGCACCGGGCGGCGCCGCCCTCGGACGCTCGGAGGCCAGGTGAGGCGGCCAGCAAGGACCGGGGCCGCCATCGCCATCGCGATGGCCATCGCTCCCGCGGCCCTCGCGTTCGCCGCCTCCGCCCCGGCAGCGGCGGCTGTGGCCGGCGGCGCGCGGCAGCTAGCGGCGCGCCGCCCGTCTCGCTCACGATCAAGTCGATCAGCCCTGCCTACCTGACGCCGGGCAAGCCGGTGACGGTCGCCGGATCGGTCACGAACACGTCCCGTGCCCCGATCACCGGCATGACCGTGCGGCTCCGGTCCTCACGCACCGCGTTCACCAGCAGGGACGGGCTGCAGGTTTACGCCGACGGCACGACTACCGCGGCGGACTCCCCGGTGCCGGGGGCGGCGGCCGCCGTACCGGGCACGCTCGCCCCGCATACGACGGCCACCTGGTCGATCCGCCTGTCGGCCGGCCAGCTTGGCCAGACCAGCTTCGGCGTCTACCCGCTTGCGGCCGAGGCTGACAGCGGCACCGGCGCGGCGCTGGCGACCAACCGGACATTCCTGGTGTTCTGGCCCGCTAAGCGGGCACTCAACCCGGTGCGCCGGCATCCCCAGCACATCGCCTGGATCTGGCCGCTGATTGGCAAGCCGCAGCAGACCCCGTGCCCGGGGGTGCTGACCAACAACCTGGCTGCCAGCCTCGGCGCCGGCGGCCGGCTGGCCGGGCTGCTCGCCGCCGGCCGGGCCTATGCCGCCAGCGCCCACCTGACCTGGGCGATCGACCCAGCCCTGCTGTCCAGCGCGCAGATCATGTCCAGCCCGTATCGGTACGGAGCAAGCGCCGACTGCACGGGCGCCAGGAAGAGCCCGGCCAGCAGGGCCGCGCAGGGCTGGCTCGCCAGCCTGCGGGCTGCCACCGCCGGCCAGCCCGTCTTCGTCACCCCCTACGCGGACGTCGACGTCGCTGCCCTGTCCCGGCACGGCATGGATGACGACCTGGCCAGCGCGTTCCGCGGCCGGCCGCTCGACGGCCGGCCGGATCCTGGGCAGGAACTTCAGCCCGCCGGCCCGGCCCGGCACCCGGGCCGGACGCGCAGCTGGCCGCCCTGGCGTGGCCGGCCGACGGGATCGCCGGCTATGGCGTGCTGAACAGCCTCGCCGTCCAGGGGATCGACACCGTGGTGCTCGACAGCTCGACGATGCCGCCCTCGACCAGCCAGAACTTCACCCCGAGCGCGGTGACGACGACCCCGTCCGGGGTGGGGCCGAGAACGCACGTCCTGCTGGCCGATGACACGCTCACCTTGCTGCTCGGCACCGCCAGTCATGGCCAGGCGCGGCCCGGCGCCTCCTTCGCCGTGGCGCAGCGCTTCCTGGCCGAGACCGCCATGATCGCCGCCGAGCGGCCGTCCCTGGTCCGTTCCATCGTGGTCGCGCCGCCGCGGCAGTGGGCGCCGCCGCCCGGCCTCGCCAGTGCCCTGCTCGCGGACACCGCCAGCGCCCCCTGGCTCCGGCCGGTCGGCCTGTCCCGGCTGGCCGCGGACGATCCTGGCCAGGGTCAGGTACATCGCAAGCTCCGGCAGGTGCCCAACAAGGCCGAGCTCGGCAGGACGCTGCTCCGCAAGGTCAAGCAGCTGGACCGCGACGCCGCGGTGCTGCAGGCCATCCGGGTGCGGCCGGACCAGGCGCTGAGCAACGCGATCATGGCCGTGGAGTCATCGGAGTGGCGGGGCGGCGGGGCGCGGGCCCGGCAGGCGCGGACCCGGCTCGCCCGGATCTCGGCTTACGTGTCCGGCCAGGAAAGCTCGGTAACGCTGGTCGGGCCGGACCGGGTCACGCTGGGCGGCCTGTCCGGCACCCTGCCGGTGTCCATCTCCAATACCCTGCCTTACCCGGTCCTGGTCAGGGTCCGGGTGACCGTCCCCAGAGACGAACGGATAACCGTCAGCAACCCGCCTCCGGAAAAGCTGGTGCCGGCGGCGCCGACGTGACGCTGAAACTGCATGTCCGAGCCGCCACCGTGGGGTCGACCACGATCAGGCTGAGCCTGCGCACGCCCGTCGGCGCGCCGCTGCCGGCCAGCCTGCGCACGCGCGACGGCGCGCCGCTGCCGGGGCGGCCGGTGACGATTACCGTCCAGGCCACCCACTTCGGGACGCTCGCGCTGGTGATCATCGGCGCCGCACTCGGCGTGTTCGTGATCACCTCCGCCCGCCGGGCATTCACCCGCGGCGGGGGCGAGCAGCCCGCCCCGGACGACGACGGGGCCGCGCCGGACGACGACGGCCAGGCTCCGGGCGGCGCGGAGGCTGCGGATCCGCCCGGCGTTGCCGAAAGAGCCGATAACGTCGTGACTGACCGCGCCGATGTCAAGCATCCACCGGAGGACCCGGATGAGTACGCCAGCGCCCCCGGCCGGACCGACCGCCGCTGACAGCGGCAGCGGCCCGGAGTCGGCCGGGCTGGAGCCTGCCGGGCTGGAGACCGCCGGGCTGGAGGCGGCGGTGGCAGCGGGCGAACGCCCGGCATCCGCGGAGGACGTCAGCCTGGTCAGGTCCAGCGGCGTCATGGCCGTCGGCACGCTGGCATCACGTGTCACCGGATTCATGCGGACGGCGGTGTTCGGCTACGCGCTTGGCGCCGGCACCCTGGCCGACGCGTACAACAACGCCAACACGCTGCCGAACGTGGTCTACAGCCTGGCCCTCGGCGGCATCCTGACCAGCGTCGTGGTTCCGCTGCTTGTCAGCGCCGCGAAGCGGGACGCGGACCGGGGCCAGGCGTATGACCAGCGGATGTTCACGCTCGGCGCGGTGGCGCTCGGCGCCATCACGCTGGTGGCGACGCTGGCGGCCGGGCCGCTGGTCGAGCTGTACGCCGCGTCCGTGCACGGGTCAGAGCGGTCCGTCATGGTGGTGTTCGCGTATTTCTTCATCCCGCAGATCTTCTTCTACGGCGTGAGCTCGCTGGCCGGGGCGATACTGAACGCGCGCGGGCACTTCGCCGCCCCGATGTGGACGCCGGTCGTCAACAACGTGGTGGTCATCGCCGTCGGCCTGCTGTTCATGGCCACCGCGGGCCTGAACCTGAACACGGCCACGATCTCGCCAGGCCAGGTTCAGCTGCTCGGCATCGGCACCACGCTGGGCATCATCGCGCAGACCGCGGCGCTGATCCCGGCGCTGCGCAGGGTGGGCTTCCGCTGGCGCCCCAGATTCGACTTCCGGCGAGCCGAGGTGGCCGAGATCCAGCGGATGGCCGGCTGGATGTTCGGCTACGTCGCCACCACGCAGGTTGCCTTCCTGGTCACCACGAGAGTGGCCAACGAGGCCGCGGTGCGCGCGCACCACCTGCACGGTTCGGGATATACCGACTACAGCTATGCCTGGCTGCTCTTCCAGCTGCCGTACGCGATCGTAGGCATCTCGGTGATCACGGCGTTGCTGCCGAGGATGAGCGCGCATGCAGCCGATCGCAAGTATGACCTGGTCAGCGGCGACTTCTCGACAGGCGTCAGGCTGTCATCGGTGATCGTCGTGCCCGCGGCAGTGGTCCTGGCCATCCTGGGCCCGCCGCTCGCCGAGGTGCTGCTCGGCTACGGCAGCATGTCGTACGCCGACGCGCGGTACCTGGGTTACGTGTTCGCCGTGTTCTCCCTCGGCCTGGCCCCTTACATGCTGTTCCAGCTGCTGCTCCGGGTGTTTTACGCCCTGCACGACAGCCGCACCCCGGCGCTGATCGGCCTGCTGACGATGGCCGTGAACATCACCGCCAACCTCATCGCCCTGGCCGTGCTGCCACCCGCGCACGTGGTCGCGGGCCTGGGCGCCGGATTCGGCGCGGCCAACCTGGTCGGCGCGGTCGCGGGCTGGTGGATCCTGAGCAGGCGGATCGGCGGGCTCGATGGCAGGCGGATCGGCATCAGCCTGGTCAAGATGCACGTTGCCGCCATCCCGTGCGTCATCTTCGCTGCCGCCGTAACCGTCATGATCGGCGCGGTGGTGCCGGCCGGGACGCTGGCCGCACTGCTCACCGTCGTGCTGAGCGGAAGCGGCGCGCTGCTGCTATACGTGCTGTTCGCGAAGGCGTTCGGCGTCGCCGAGCTGACCGATCTCAGCTCGACGGTCACCGCCAGGCTGCGCGGCTGACGGTTCGCCCCGACGTCTCTCGGAGGTAACGGTTTGCGATGGTAGGGTGCGCGGACCGCTGGGATCGCCATCGGCCCCTTAGCATGTTGTCCAGCGCCATGATGTAAGCCCCGCCCGGCTGACTGCATGAGGCTCGGAAGGAGGTCGAGGGCCTGGCCCGCTCTTGATGGGACGATATGAGCACGTTCATCTCTGAGCCTGGCACCCGGCTCGGCGGCCGCTATCGGCTCGAGGACCGGATCGCCGCAGCTGGTGGCTGGGCTGCGTGGAAAGCCATTGACGAGATCCTCGCCCGGGCCGTCACCGTCTTCACCTTCGCGCCCGGCTACCCCCGGATCCGGGAAGTGGTGACGGCAGCGCGGGCTGCCAGCAGGCTGTCGGACGCCCGCCTTACCCAGGTGTTCGACGTCGAGGATGACTGGGACCGCGCCTACATCGTGATGGAATGGGCGGCCGGCGAGCCGCTCGACGACCTGCTCGCCGCCGGACCGCTCGAATCCTCCCGCGGCGCGCAGATCGTCGCCGAGGCCGCGGCCGCGCTCTCCGTGGCGCATGCCGCCGGGCTTGCGCATCTTTGCCTGGTTCCCGGATCGCTCCGCTGGACCCAGGGCGGCGGAGTCAAGATCGTCGGCCTCGGCATTGACGCCGCGCTGGCCGGTGCGACCGCGGACGACCCTGCGCTAGCCGACACCCGCGGGCTGGCGAGGCTGCTCTACGCTGCGCTGACCGGCCTATGGCCGGGCCCGGACAGCAGCATGCTGCCCACCGCCCCGATGGCTGACGGGCAGCCCCGCAGCCCGCGGCAAGTGCGGGCCGGCGTCCCGACGGCTCTCGATGACATCACCTGCCGGGCGTTGTTCCAGCAGGAACGCCGGGGCGGGCAGGCCCTGACCACGCCCGGGCAGCTGGCCGGCGCGCTGGCGGCGGCCATTCCGCCTGCCCCGCCGCCCAAGGCCGCCCCGCCGAGGCCGCCGGCCCGGGCCCTGGCGTTCGGTGAGACCGGCCCGATGGGTGCCGGGGACGGCGAGTACTGGCCGCACAACGGGGTCGCGGCCGGCCAGCGTGACCGGCCCAGGCACCCAGGGCCCGGCGGCCGCCCGCCGGTGTCAAGGATCAAGGTCGGCGTCGTGACCGTGGTTGTCCTTGTCGTCGTCGCCGCGGTGACCGCGGCGGCGCTTGCGCTCAGGCCAGGGCACCCGGCCGTCCGGCACAGCAGCCACGGTGCCTCGGCGCGGCCGTCGGCGAGCGCGTCCGTCACGGTCCTTACCCCGCGGCGAGCGCGCGGGTTCGACGAAACGAGCGCCAACGCTGGCTTCGCCATCGACGGCAAGCCGGATACCGCGTGGCAGACGCAGTTCTACCTCAACAACCCGGTGTTCGGCGGCCTCAAGACGGGCTCCGGGCTGATCCTTGACATGGGCAAGCAGGTCAGGCTGAGCTCGGTCGCCATCGAGTTCGGGCCTACGTCCGGGGCGGACGTCGCGATCGAGGTGGGCAACAACGGCAGCCGGACCCAGTCCTCGCTCGGCTCGTTCAAGACCGTGGCGCAGGCGAGCAACCTGGCCGGAGGATTGCACACGTTCTCGGCCAGCTCCGCCGCAACCGGGCGATACGTGCTCATCTGGTTCACCCGCCTGCCGCCGGAGGCGGGCGGGCCGAAGGGCCAATACGAGGCCGAGATCTTCAACATCAACATGACGGGCTCTAGCTGATCGGTGCCCGCGGCCGAGGGCCGGCCAGGCCATCGGGAGGCAGGCCAGCCCGGCCGGGCAGCGGCCGCCCGCCGATGCCGAGGGGAGGACGGCGACGGAACCGCACGATGCGGCCGGCCCGCAGGCGGAGCACTCCCGGTCGGCCCGCGGCGTAGCGCCGGAGGCCCAGCCTTCCGATGCCGAGCTTCTCCGGCGGCACGTCAACGGCGACCCGGACGCATTCAGCCAGCTGTTCCTGCGTCACCGGGAGCGGCTCTGGGCGGTGGCAGTGCGCACCCTCGCGGATCCGGAGGACGCCGCTGACGCGCTGCAGGAAGCGATGATCTCGGCCTTCCGGCGGGCCGGCAGCTTCCGCGGCGAGTCGGCCGTCACGACCTGGCTGCACCGGATCGTGGTCAACGCCTGCCTCGACCGGCTGCGCCGCAAGGCGGCGCGGCCGGCCGCAGGCAGCACCGACGAGCGGACGCTGGACAATCTTGCGCTGGGACGAGCGATCCCGGATCCGTCGTCGGCCAGCGACACCACCATCGATGTCAAGGCAGCGCTCCGGACGCTGCCTGCCGACCAGCAGGCGGCGCTCGTGCTCGTGGACATGCTCGGCTACCCGGTGGCCGACGCGGCGGAGATTCTTGGCATCTCCCCGGGTACCGTCAAGAGCCGCTGCGCCAGGGGCCGGGCCAGGCTGCTGCCCCGTCTCGCCCACCTCCGCAGGGCGGCTGCCCCGACTGCAGGGAACCGATCGGCCGCCGGAAACGTCTCACCTGCGCAGCGAGGGGGTGACGACCAGCCATGACCCGGCACATCGGCGCGGAGGATCTCGCGCGGTACCGCGAGGGGGATCTCGGCAGCCGGAAATCCGCGCGAGTCCGGGCTCACCTGGCCGGCTGCCCGCGCTGCACGGCGCTGCAGGCCGATCTCGCCGAGGTCACCGTGCTGCTGGCCAGCGCCCCAGCCCCGGCCATGCCAGACCAGGTCACGGCCAGGATCCAGGCCGCGATCATGGCCGAGGCGGCCAGCACGGCGGCGGCCAGCACGGCGGCGGCCGGGAACATGGCCCGGACGGGAACGCCGGGGCAGGCCGCCGAGCCCGCCGAGCCTGGCCAGCGCCGCCACTCGCGGCACGCCGCCGATCGGGCAGGCGGCGCGCGCCGCTGGCGGCGGCCCGAGCTCAGGTCTCAGCTCGCGGTACGCGCGCTCGGCGTCGCGACCGCGGCCGCCGCGATCGGCGGCGGCGTATACGCGGTCAGCCAGCTTGGCGGGGCCGGCCAGACGGGGGCTGGCTCCAGCTCGGCAGGCAGCATCGCCGCGCCCGCGCCGCGCACGCCGTCCAGGCTCAGCGGCCCGGCGCTGCATTATGGCCCGGCCGGGCACGCGGCCAGTATCACGCCGGTTTCGACCGGGACGGACTTCTCCCGGCAGCGACTCGGGTCACAGGCCGCCGGCGCGCTGCGGCGCTCGACCTTCAACCTGCCCGCGACCGCGGGTCCCGACACCAGCAGCGGCCACGGTACCCAGCACGCGCCGGGCACCGGCGGTCATGCACCGCGATCATTCGCCGGCCTGCCGGTCAGCGCCCTGCAAGGGTGCCTGACCAGGATCTCGGCCGGCCGCACCGTACTGCTCGTCGACGTGGACAGCTATCAGGGCAAGCCGGCGACGGTCATCGTGGTCGCGGGCGGCGCAGGCGGCACCAGCGGGTCGCGGGTATTCGTCGTCGGGCCCGGCTGCTCGGCTTCGAACAGCGATCTGGTCACCGAGGCAAGCCTGCCAAGCACCGGCTGAGTTCCCGGTCAGGCGGGAATCTCCGGGCCCTAAGATCGGTTGACGCCGGTGCAAAGAAAGAGGGGCAAGACGTGACCGAGGTTCGGGATGTCATCATCATCGGGTCCGGGCCCGCCGGGTACACCGCCGCCTTGTACGCGGCACGGGCGCGGCTGAACCCGCTGGTCTTCGAGGGCTCGGTGACCTCGGGCGGCGCCCTGATGAACACCACCGATGTGGAGAATTTCCCCGGCTTCCCCGACGGCGTGCTCGGGCCCGACCTGATGGACGCGATCCGCAAGCAGGCCGAGCGCTTCGGCGCGGAACTCGTCCCCGACGACGTGACCGAGGTCGACCTGACGGCCAGCCCGAAGGTGGTCCGGGTCGGCGGCGACACGTTCCTGGCCAAGACGGTGATCATCGCGACCGGCTCGAGCTACCGCGAGCTCGGTATCCCCGGCGAGAAACGGCTTTCCGGCCACGGCGTGTCCTGGTGCGCTACCTGTGACGGCTTCTTCTTCCGTGAGCAGGACATCGCGGTGGTCGGCGGCGGTGACTCGGCGATGGAGGAGGCCACCTTCCTGACCCGATTCGCGCGCTCGGTCACGGTTATCCACCGTCGCGACGCGCTGCGCGCCTCGAAGATCATGCAGGATCGCGCGCTGGCGAACCCGAAGATCCGGTTCGCCTGGGACAGCGAGGTCACCGAGGTAGTCGGCGAGGACCGGGTGACCGGGCTGAAGCTCCGCAACGTCAAGACCGGCGAGGAGGGCACGCTTGAGGTAAGCGGCATCTTCGTGGCGATCGGCCACGACCCGCGCAGCGAGCTGTTCACCGAGGTACTTGCGGCCGACGAGGAGGGATACCTGCTGGTGGAGCAGCCGTCCACGCGGACAGCCATCGACGGCGTATTCGCGGCCGGGGACGTTGTGGACCATACCTACCGCCAGGCGGTCACGGCCGCCGGCACCGGCTGCGCGGCCGCTCTGGACGCTGAGCGCTGGCTGGCCGACAACGAGTCCTGAAGCCGTGGTCCGGAGAATTCACATCGCTTAGCTATGACGAAAGGAAGTCCGCATCGTGGGCGCAACTAAGAAAGTGACCGACGCGAGCTTCGAGCTCGATGTACTGAAGAGCGAGAAGCCGGTCATCGTGGACTACTGGGCCGAGTGGTGCGGTCCGTGCCGTCAGGTCGCCCCGGTTCTCGAGGAGATCGCTACCGAGCACGCCGACAAGATCGCCGTGGTCAAGCTGAACGTGGACGAGAACCCGGTAGTCTCGCAGCGATACGGGATCAGGAACATCCCGACGCTCAGCGTGTTCTCCGGCGGCGAGGTCGTCAAGGAGATCGTCGGCGCGAAGCCGAAGTCGGCGCTGCTGCGTGAGCTAGCCGACTTCATCTGAGCTGCAGCCGGCCGTCGGCTGAGCTGAGAGCTCCCGGTTCGGTGCCCGGCCCGGGCGGCATAGTAGGCGGGGCGGGCGCCCTGAGCCACTCCCCGCGCTGCCGGCCACCCAGCCCCGCGTTCAGGCCAGCCGGAAGGCGCGCTCCGGGCTCATCGAGCCGAGCAGCCGCTCCAGCGCGACCTCCACGTCCTCCCGCCAGGAAAGCGCGGTCTTCAGCTCAAGCCGCAGCCGGGGGTAGTGCGGGTGCGGGCGGACGGTCTTGAAGCCGACTGCCAGCAGGTAGTCCGCCGGGACGACGCAGGACAGCCCCTGCCATCGCAGGTCGCCGTACGCCTCGATGGCCTTGACTCCCCGGCGAGTCATGTCCTTGGCCATTCCTTGCACCAGCATCCGGCCCAGCCCGCCGCCGACGAAGTCGCCGAGCACATGAGCGGTCATCAGCAGTACCGCGTCCGCGCTGACCGGGCTGGTCGGGAAGGCCACTGACCGCGGGACGTATTGCGGCGGCGCGTAGAGCATGTATCCGGCCGGGATGCCGTCGACGTAGATGATCTTCCCGCAGCTGCCCCACTCCAGCAGCACCGAGGAGACCCACGACTCCTTCTCCAGCGCGGAGTCCCCGGTCTCCACCGCCCTGGCGTGGCTCACCGGATCCAGTTCCCAGAACACGCAGCGGCGGCATTTCGGCGGCACGTCATCCAGATTGTCCAGGGTGATGCTGGCAAGACGACGCGACACCCGACACTCCTGTGCTCGTGACAGCGGTCGTACTGACGGGATGCCAGAATGGCAGCACATTGGCCTACGGCGTGGCCGGGGCCGTCCCGTCACCGGATATCGTACTCACGCCCGGCAGGTCCCGCCGACCACGACGGCCGGGCACCGGCTGCGACAGACAGCCTGCCGGCAGCCAGTCCCGGCGGAACCGATGATCGCTAGGCTCGGCGGATGACGGCCTACCGCAGCTTCGGAAGTGACAATCACGCTGGCGTCCATAACGCCGTGCTGCGCAAGATCAGCGAGGCGAACGCCGGCAGTTTTCCGGCGTACGGCGCCGATCCCTGGACCGCGCAGGCGACCGCGCGGCTGCGCGAGGAATTCGGTGCCCGCGGCGGCGTGTACTTCGTCTTCAACGGCACGGCCGCAAACGTTCTCGGGCTGAGCCTGCTGGTCCGCCCGTTCGAGGCGATCATCTGCGCGGAGAGCTCGCATCTCAACGTAGACGAGTGCGGCGCCCCCGAGCGCGTGCTCGGCAGCAAGCTGCTGCAGGTTCCGGCACCGGACGGGAAGCTGACGCCGGGCCTGGTGGCCGCCCGGCTGGCCGGGCGGGGGGATGAGCATCGTGCCCAGCCGCGCGCTGTTGCCATTGCCCAGGTGACCGAGCTTGGCACCTGTTACACGCTGCCGGAGCTGCGAGATCTCGCCGGGTTCTGCCGCGCCAATGACCTGCGGCTTTATCTCGACGGCGCGCGGCTGGCCAACGCCGCGGCCTGGCTTGGCTGCCAGCTCGGGGAGATCGCGGCTCACGCTGACGTGCTCAGCTTCGGCGGCACCAAGAATGGCGCAGTTGGCGCGGAGGCCGTCATCGTGATGAACGAGGAGGTGGCGGCCGCGGCGCCCTTTCAGCGCAAGCAGCAGATGCAGCTGGCGTCGAAGATGCGCTACCTGGCCGCCCAGTTCGTCGCGCTGCTCGAGGACGGGCTCTGGCGGGACAGTGCCAGCCATGCGAACGCAATGGCCGCGCGGCTGGCCGAGGGCGTCGGCGGCCTGCCCGGAGTGCGGCTGCGCTATCCGGCCGAGGCCAATGCGGTGTTCGCGGTCCTGGCTGCCGGGCAGATCAGCGCGCTGCAGCGCGACTGGGACTTTCACGTCTGGGACGCCGCGGAGAATGTGGTCCGCTGGATGACCGCGTTCGACACGGCCGAGGCCGACGTGGATGCCTTTGTGGCCACCGTCCGCACGGTAACCGCCGCCGGCTAGCAGGTCTGCGCCGGCCGCGGCCCCTGCAGCCGCCGGACCCTGACCCGCGGCCCGTGCAGCCCGGACCCTGACCCGCGGCCCGTGCAGCCCGGACCCTGACCCGCGGCCCCTGCAGCCGCCGGACCCTGACCCGCGGCCCCTGCAGCCGCCGGACCCTGACCCGCGGCCCATGCAGCCGCCGGACCCCTGCAGGCGTCGGCCGCGATTGACCGGCGCTGCCCGGCCCGTTAATAATTCTGATCATGGGCCTGGCGGCGACACCGTCAGCAATCGGCCGGGCAAGCCGGCCGAAGAGGACTCGTCGCTGTTTCACGTGAAACCGTCATTCCAGACCGCCGCCCCGCAGCGGCCACGGCAAGTCCGCCGACGGCGCTGCCGTAGCCGGTCCGGCACGCTGCCCACGGAACCCGCAAACTGCCCGCTCGCGCAGGCGGCATGAGGTTCCGGAACCGTTCGTCACGGTCACCCACCCGTTTCATCCGCTGTCCGGGCAGCGGCTGCGGGTGCTGTTCGAGCGGAAGCTGGCCGGCGGGCTGGCGGTCAGCTGCGAGGGCGGGCCGCTGGGCTCGCTGATGGTGCCGCTGGCCTGGACCGATCGCGGCCCCGCGGCGGCTGATGTGCCGCTGACTTATGAGGTTCTGATCGATCTGGCCGGGGTGATTACGGCCATCGAGCCGCGACACGAGGGGTGAGGTCGTTGACCCGCGTCTTCTCGGCTGAGAATGTCTTGTGTGATGACTACACACAGGAACGATCTTGCGATGCTGTCCCTGGCGGAGCTGCGGGAGCGGCGGGACCGGCTGGTGGCCGGGCTGCCGCAGGCTGCGGCGTTCCTGGCGGGCTCGCTGGTGGAGCAGCGGCGGCGCTGCGGGAAGGAGGGGTGCCGGTGCGCGCGAGGCGAGTTGCACGGGCCGTATGCGTACCTGTCGGTCGCGGGCCGCATGGTCTACGTGCCGGCGGTTCTGGCGGACGCGGTCCGCTCGCACCTGGAGGTATCCAGGCGGCTGCAGGAGAGGCTGGAGGAGATATCGGCGGTCAACCTGGAGCTGCTGTCCCGCCGGGAGCTGGACTAGCCGATGCCCCCAGCCTGCACGCTGGCGCCGTCCGGGGTGGCCGGCGGCGCGTGGGCGGAGATGGTCGCGCCGCTGGCCAACATGGCCGAGGCGGCGCTCGCAGGCGGGCTGGCGGCGGTGAGCGGTGGTGATCCGCGGCGAGCAGAAGGTGACCGGGTCCCATCTGGAGCGCACGGCGATCGTGTATGTCCGCCAGTCGACCCTGGTGCAGGTCCGCGAGCACACCGAGTCCACCGCCCGGCAGTACGGGCTGGCCGGGCTGGCGGCCCGGCTGGGCTGGCCGGCCGGCGGCATCGAGGTGATCGACGCCGACCTGGGCCTGTCCGGGCGCAGCGCCAGCCACCGGGAGGGGTTCAAGCAGCTGGTCGCCCAGGTGTGCCTGGGCGAGGTGGGGGCGGTGTTCGGGCTGGAGGTCTCCCGGCTTGCCCGCTCCAGCGCCGACCTGGCCCGCTTGCTGGAGCTGGCCCGCCTGACATCCACCCTGGTCATCGACAACGATGGCGTCTATGACCTGTCCGATTTTAACGACCGGCTGCTGCTGGGCCTGAAAAGCCAGATGTCCGAAGCAGAGCTGCACTGGCTGACCAGCCGGATGAACGAGGCCAAGCGGGCCGCTGCCCGCCGCGGCGAGCTGCGCGTCCCGCTGCCCGTCGGGTTCGTCTATGACGACGAGGACAGTGTGGTCATCGACCCCGATGAGGAGGTCGCCGCCGCGGTCAGCGACGTGTTCGCCGCCTTCACCGCCACCGGGTCGGCCTACGGGGTGGCCGGCGCGTTCGCAGGCCGCCGGTTCCCTCGCCGCGCCTACGGCGGGGTCTGGGCCGGGCAGGTCCGGTGGGGCAGGCTCACCCACGCCCGCGCTGCCGGGATCCTGCGGAACCCGGCATACGCCGGGGCGTACGTGTTCGGGCGCCGCCGCTCCCGCCAGCTCGTCGAACTGGACGGCTCGGTGCGCTCCTCGGTCACCGAGCTGCCCCGCGACCAGTGGGAAGTGCTCATCCCTGACCACCACCAGGGTTACATCAGCTGGGAGGACTATCTCGCCAACGAGGCGAAGCTGGCCGCCAACCGCACCAACGCCGGCGCCCGCCCGCCCCGGGAAGGCAGCGCGCTGTGCCAGGGCATCGTGTTCTGCGGCGCCTGCGGCCGCTCGATGCAGGTCCGCTACCAGGACCGCTACCCCCGCTATGAGTGCTCGCACTCGCGCGCCGACCATGTCGCCACGCCGCTGTGCGGGTCGGTCCGCGCTGACACTATCGATGAGGCCGTGGCCCCCGCGCTGCTGGCCGCAGTCGAGCCCGCGCAGGTCGCGCTGGCGCTGGCCGCCGCCGGGGAGGTCACCGCCCGGCGGCAGCGGTCGGTCCGCGCCGCCGAGCTGGCCGCCGAGCGGGCGCGCTACGACGCCGACCGGGCCGAGCGCGCCTTCCTGGCCTGCGAGCCGGAGAACCGGCTGGTTGCCCGCAGCCTGGAGGCCCGCTGGGAGGCCAGGCTCACCGACCTGGCCGGCGCCGACGCCGCGCTCGCTGCGCAGCGCTCCGCCCAGCCCGGGCTGCCCAGCCCCGGGCAGCTGGCCGCCGCGATCGCGGACCTGCCCGCCCTGTGGTCGGCCCCGACCACCAGCGACAAGGACCGCAAGCGGCTGCTGCGCACCCTGCTCGCCGACGTCACCATCACCCCGTCCGCTGACGACCCCGCCCAGCTCTCGGTCGGGCTGCACTGGAAGTCCGGCGCCAGCCAGCAGATCAAGGTCACCCGCCGCCGCAGCGCCGTCCAGCTGCGCTGCACCGACCCTGCCGCGATCGAGCTCGCCCGCCGCATCGGCGCCAGCCTGGACAACAACGCCCTCGCCCGGGAGCTCAACGACGCCGGGCACCGCACCGGCACCGGGCAGCCCTTCGACGGCGTCGCCGCTGCCAACCTGCGCAACTACCACCACATCCCCTACCCCGGCCTGCTCGAAGACGGCGAGCTCACCCCCCGCCAGATCGCCCAGATCATCGGCGTGTCCACCGGCACCATCCACTACTGGATCCGGGACGGCTACCTGGCAGCCCGCCGCGGCCCGGCCGGACGCTGGGCCATCCCCTTCCCGCCCGACGTGGAAGCCGCCTGCCACGCGCGCGCCGCCAGTTCGGCCCACCAGCACCGCGACACCGACTCCACCCCGCAGGCCGATGACGAGCTGAGCATCGCCGAGGCCGCCCGCCGGCTCGGCGTCAAGCCCGACGTCATCTACGCATGGGCCGCCAACGGCCACCTCCCCGCCCGGCGAGGCGGCGCCGGGCGGCTATGGATCGATCTCACCCCTGCAATCGAACGCGCATGCCTCCAGCGGATCGCCCGCTCCTACAAGCTCCCGCCCGATATCAAAACCCAAGCCGCACAACGCCTGGAAAGGAAAGCAGTATGAAGCGCACGTCCCGAAGGTGGTGGATCGCGCAATCGCACACCTCAGGACGTGGCCGGTCGCACGATCCAGCACGTAGCGGACCCCACCGGCCGGGACGGCCGGCGACGCTGGCCGGACCGGCTGTCCTGGCCGGCCGCCGCGCCGCGGTCAGGCGCTCCGCGGTCAGGCGCTCCGGGGCTGCACCGAGCCGGGCGACATTGCCTCGACGATCCGCTCCAGGTCCTCAAGCGACGCGAACTCGACCACGATCTTTCCCTTGCGCTGGCCGAGTTCGACCTTGACCCGGGTCTCGAAGGCATCTGACAACCGGTCGGCGAGTTTCCGCAGGGCGGGCGCCGTCGGCGGCCTGGCGGGCTGCTGCCGGGGAGGCTTCGCCGGCTGCGCGCCGAGCGCCACGATCTCCTCAACCGCTCGCACCGACAGGCCCTCGGCGACGATCCGGTGGGCGAGATGCTCCAGCGCGGCAGGATCCTGCACGGCAAGCAGGGCCCGGGCGTGACCCGCACTCAGGACCCCGGCAGCCACCCGGCGCTGGACCTCCGGCGGCAGCTGCAGCAGCCGCAGGGTATTGGAGATATGCGGCCGGGACCGCCCGACCCGGCGGGCAAGCTCCTCGTGCGTCGCGCCGAAATCATCGAGCAGCTGCTGGTAAGCGGCGGCCTCCTCGAGCGGGTTGAGCTGCTCCCTGTGCAGATTCTCGATCAGGGCGTCCCTGAGCAGGTCATCATCGGAAGTCCGCCGGACGATCGCCGGGATGTGGGCCAGTCCGGCCCGCTCACAGGCTCGCCACCGCCGCTCGCCCATGACGATTTCGTAGTGCCCCGGCATGACCGCCCGGACGACCACCGGCTGCAGCAGGCCCACCGCGCGGATCGAGTCGGCCAGCTCGTCAAGCGCGTCCTCGTCGAACACCTGACGCGGCTGACGGGGGTTCGGCGTGATCGCGCCGGCCGGCACCTCGTCGAAGTAGGCGCCCGCCCGGCCTGCCGCACCCGGCTCGGCGCTGGCCGTGGAAGCGTGCCAGGTGCCTGCGTCAGCCGCTTCCGCCGTGCCCGCGGGCGGCGCCGTCGGGATCAGGGCGCCGAGCCCCTTGCCCAGTCCCCGCCTCTGCTGCGGCATTGCCCTGCCTCTCCTCAAGTCCCGGCATCGAGCTCAGTCCCGGTATCGAGCTGGCCAGGCGCGGTGAGCCGCGCTGTGCCCGCCGGAGCCCGCCGTGCCTGCCGCCGCGCCGTGCCCCGGCCGCCCGCCGGATCCATCCTGCCAGCCGCCGCGCGGCCACAGGCACAATCCGCGGCGCGCGGTCCCCGGGCGTGCCTCACCGGGCCGCGGGAGTTGCCCGGTACGCCATCTCGCGTGCGGCCTCGAGGTAAGCCACCGCCCCGCTGGAGCCCGGATCGTAGGTCATCACCGACTGCCCGTAGCTAGGCGCCTCGGAGACCCGCACGCTTCGCGGGATCACGGACGACAGGACGATGCCGCCGAAGTGCTCTCGCACCTCGTCGGCCACCTGCGCCGCCAGCCGCGTCCTGGCGTCATACATCGTGAGCAGGATGGTAGACACCGTCAATGCCGGATTGAGGTGGCTCTTCACCAGGTTCACGGTACGGAGCAGCTGCTCGAGTCCTTCGAGCGCGTAGTACTCGCACTGGATCGGGATGAGCACTTCAGGGGCGGCAACGAGGGCGTTCACCGTCAGCAGGCCGAGCGATGGCGGGCAGTCGATCAGGATGTAGTCGAGATCCAGGGTGTGATAGCCGCCGAGCGCACGGCTGAGCCGGGATTCTCGCGCCACCAGCGGGACGAGCTCGATCTCCGCGCCGGCCAGGTCGATGGTCGCGGGGGCGCAGTGCAGCTGCGGTATGCCGCTGACCGGGCGGACGATGTTGGTCAGCGGCAGGTCATCGACCAGCACGTTGTAGACCGACGGAGTTCCGGCGTGATGATCGACGTCGAGCGCGGTCGATGCGTTCCCCTGCGGATCAAGGTCCACGACCAGCACCCGGCAGCCGTGCAGGGCGAGGCTCACGGCCAGGTTCACGGCCGAGGTGGTCTTGCCGACCCCGCCCTTCTGATTGGCGATCGTGATGACCCGGCAGGCGGCCGGCCGCGGCCATGCCGGGCCGCCGGACCTGGCCACGAGCGCGGCCTGGGCGGCGCGGGCAATCGGCGTGTCGGCAGCCGGGCTGGCCCGCGTGCCGGGGGGCGCCATCGATGTCGCCGTTCTTGCGGCGGTGACCGCCGGCCGGCCGGGAATGATTGCCGGCCCGCAGCGGCCCGGAGCCGGGCCGCCACCGGGCCGGCTGCCAGGGCACCAGGCCGTGGCGCCGGAGACCGTGGCCCCCCAGCGGACATCCGGCTGCCGCCGGGCACCGGGCCGCCGCCAAACGTGCGGTTCCCGCCGGACATCAGGCTGCCATCGGGCACCGGGCTACCGCCAAACGCGCGGCTCCCGCCGGGCACCGCGGCGCCATCGGGCATGGCTGCGTCTCCGCGCCAGCCACCTGGCTCCGCATAGCCGACCGGGGCAGCCCGGCCGCCGTGCTCGCCCGCCAGATCCTCCGCCACCTGGGCCTCGCCCTCCCGGGTTAGCGCGGCGCTAACTGGATTGGCCGCCGTAGGCGTTTCACGTGAAACCGCGGCCGACAGGACCTGGGCCGGCGGCGGTCGCTCCGGAAGGAACTCCGCCGACCTGGCGGATCCAGGCGGTTCATCGCCGAGCTGCCGATCCGGCCACGACCGCGCGTCCCTGGCCTGCGGCACAGAAAGGGCTGCGTGCGCCGAACTCCCCCCGTCGCCCGGCCAGCCGAGTCCGGCGTGGCCCGCACCGCCCGCACCGCCCGCACCGCCCGGCGGCCGGTCCGGCACGGGGGTACTGGCACGGCTCGGGGCTGCGGCCGGACCGCCGGCCGCCTGCTGCCCGGCCGCCGGGTCGCGGCCGGCGGGCTGCGCCGGCCAGCCCAGGCCCGGCACTGACGCCATCATCGCGATCCTCTCCTCCCGGCAGCCTGCCGCCACATGATCTCGCGCTCGCTCCACCTCCGGTCCGGCCGGCACCGCCCGGCCGCCAGCCGGCAAGCGCCCGCAGCGGCCCGGTCAGCCCCGGCCCCGCCGGCCGCGGCCGCGGCCGCGCGGGGCGCCGCGGGACCGAGCGGAACCACGGCCGGCCAGGCCAGGACCGGCGGGACTCAGGCCATCGGCACCGGGGGCGCCTGGCCGCCTGACCCCGCTCCGGGACCGCCCGGCGGTGAACCTGACTACTGTCGCAGCCGGATCGACCCTACCGCCTCCGGCATGCAGAACCTCCGCGTCCCTGGCGCCCAGCCGGCGCAGCTCCGGCTGCGCGCGGCTCAGCTCAGCCGCCGCCCCGGCGCCTTTGATCGCGAGGACCAGGCCACCTGGCTTCGCCAGCCCGCTCGCGAGACCAGCCAGCTTGTACATCGGCGCGACCGCGCGCGCGGTTACCACGTCCGCGGCCAGCTGGCCGGCCAGTTCCTCGGCCCGGCCGCGCAGCACCTCGGCGTTGCCGAGACCGAGAAGCTGGACGCATTCGGTGAGGAACGCGGCTCTCCTGGCCATCGGCTCAAGCAGCGTGACCGTGACGTCCGGCAGCAGCATCGCGAGCACGATTCCGGGCAGCCCGGCGCCGGACCCGAGATCAACGAGCGAGCTGCCGGGCGGCACGAGCTCGGCGACGGCAGCGCAGTTGAGCAGGTGCCGTTCCCAGAGCCGCGCTGCCTCAGCCGGGCCGAGCAGCCCGCGCTCTACCCCAGGTCCGGCGAGCAAAGCGGCGTAGCGCCCGGCCAGGCCAAGCGCGGGCCCGAAGACCTCGGCGGCGGCCGGCGGCGGATCCGGGGCCAGCGGGCGATCCGGGGCCGGAGGGCCGGCCGTCAGGGGCGCGCCCGGCACCTGCGGCGTAGCAGCCTGCCGGTCGGGCGTGGACATCGGCACTCGATCCTGACTTTCCGGCCGCCCCGCCACGGGCCAGCCTCACAGGCTCCTCCCGGGCAGCCGGAGCAGCGCTCGGCGCTGCCCCGGCCGGGGGCCGGGCCGCCCGGGAGGCGGGCGGCCGATTACCCGCCAGGCAGCAAGCGAGACCTAGCTCGCCGGAAGGACGACCACCCGCCGGTCAGGCTCCTCGCCCTCGGACTCGCTCAGCAGCCCAGCCGCCGCGACCGCGTCGTGCACTACCTTCCGCTCGAACGGGTTCATCGCGCCGAGCTTCTTGGCTATGCCTGTGCGCCGGACCTCGTCGGCCGCTGCCCGGCCGGTCTCGGACAGCTCAGCCCGGCGCCGCTGCCGGTACCCGCCAACGTCCAGCATGATCCTCGTCCGCGCCCCGGTCTGCCGGTGCACGGCAAGCCTGGTCAGCTCCTGCAGCGCCTCGAGCACCTCGCCGCGCGGACCGACTAGCTCGTCGAGCGTAGCGCCCACCACCGAGACGAGCGCCCGGTCGCCCTCGACGTCCATGTCGATGTCACCGTCCAGGTCGGCGACATCGAGCAGTCCTTCAACGTAATCCGCCGCGATCTCGCCCTCGAGCTCCAGATCGGCCAGGTCCATCTCGGCAGCCTCATTGCCAGCAGGCTGAGGTTCCGCCGCAGGCTCCTCCCCGGGAGCCTCGCCCGCCGGCACCGCAGCCGTCTCGCCGGCGGCCTCGTCCGCCGGATGCCGCTCCGCGGCCTCTCCGTACGGCTCGGCGACTGCGTTCTCCCCTTGCGTCACTACCGGGCCCTCCTACTGTCGGGGGTAGACCTCATCCTGGCATCCTGCGGATACCAGCCGCCCGCGCTACCGCTTGCCTGAGCGCTTGCTGCGCGACTGCCGTTGCCGCTGCTGCCTGACGAGCTTAACCTCGGGCGTCTCAGGCGCCGCCTCCGGCTCCGCCCGGCCCTTTCCCAGCCGCCGGAGCATGCCGCCCCCGCCGCTGCCCTTGCCGTTGGCGGGCGGCGGCGCCCCGGCCGCCGGCCGGGCCCCGCTGGCCGGCTTTCCCTGCGGCTGCCGTGGCGCCCGGCCCGGCTGCTTGTCCCGGCCTGCCGGTGGCTTGGCGGGCTTGGCCGACGACGACGCGGCCGGATCCGGCTTGGCCTGCCCGCGGCCGCCTGATCCCGAACCAGCCGCCTTCCCCGCCCCCGCTGACCCGTTCGACTCCGGCGGCCGCAGCGCCAGCTTCGGCGGCACGCTGCCCGTCGCGGGCACGGTCCCGGCGTTGCCGCCGGCCGGGAGCGGCATGGGGTAACGCATGAACAGCACGTACTGCTGGCCCAGCGTCCACAGGTTCGTCGTCACCCAGTACAGCACCAGCCCGAACGGCCAGTACAGCCCGGACAGCGCGAAGAACGGCATGATGTAGGCCATGTACTTCTGCGACTGACCCATCGGGTTGTCCGGGGTAGCCGCGGGCATCATGCCCCGCTTCATGCTCTGCCGGACCGTGAGGTAGGTGGTCACCATGCTCACTATCACGGTCAGCAGGATGACGATCCGCACGTGCAGCGGGGTGCCCGAGGACAGGAACTTGTCCGCGATCGTCACGCCCAGGATCTTGGCGTGCTGAGCGCTGGCTACCATCGCGTGCGACATGCCGTACTTCGTGGGCTGCCCCGGCTGCCACTCGGCGATCGCTTTGAGCACGCTGAACAGGGCGAAGAACATCGGCAGCTGAGCCGCGACCGGGAGACAGCCCATCAGCGGATTGACGCCCGCCTCCTGGTAGAGCTTCATCATCTCCTGGTTGAGCGTCTGCTTGTCGTTCTTGTACTTCTTGCGCAGCACGGTCATCTGCGGCGCCAGCGCGGTCATCCGGCGGGTCGTGTGCATCTGCTTGATGAACAGCGGCACCATGATCAGCCGCATCAGGACCACGAGGAGCACGATCGTCAGCGCCCAGGTCCATCCGCTGGCCAGGCCGAAGACCGGGCTCAGCACGCCGTAGATGCGCGAGAGCACCCACGCGACCGCGTCATAGAGCGGATTAAGCGGGTTCACCAGCTAGCTCCCTCGTGATCTCATCGACAGTGCCTGTCCGCTGCCTGGCCGCGGCAACGCCGGCTTGCGGCCGGCACCGGATCAATACCACCGGAGTGAAACGGGTGGCACCGGCTCAGCCGCCGCAGCGCGAGCCAGCCGCCGTGCAGCGCGCCATGCGTTTGGACCGCCTCCAGGGCATACGCGCTGCAGGAAGGAAAGAACCTGCACCGCGGGAGAAGCAGCGGGCTGATGAAGCGCCGGTACCCGCCGATCAGCGCAGCCAGCATCAGGGCGGCGGCCGATGGCCGGTCCCTGACTTCCCGCTGTCCTGTCGTCACCGAGGCAATGCCCCACCCTGCCGCCGCAGCAATGTGCCGAGTACCAGGTCGAGCTCGGCGGCGAGATCCGACTGGCGTGCGGTCGACGCCCGGGGATTGGCGCGTACCACAAGCAGGCTACCTCCAGGAAGCGACCCCAGATACCCGCGGACGAGGTGACGGAGCCGACGGCGGACCCGGTTCCGCACCACCGCGGCGCCCACAGCGCGGCTTACCACGAAGCCCACCCTGGCCGGGTCATCCCGGCCGGAGCGCACCAGCAGGTGTCCGGTCAGCAGCGGCCTGCCCGCGCGGCGCCCGCGGCGGACCGCCTCGGTGAACTCGGCGCTCCGCCGCATCCTGGCTGCTGCCGGAAGCATCACTGACCACCGCAGAGGTAGCCGCGCTGGTCAGACGCTTACCCGTGCACGGCCCTTGCGGCGCCGCGCGGCCAGGACGGCGCGCCCCGCCCTGGTGCGCATGCGCAGCCTGAACCCATGCGTCTTGGCGCGGCGTCGGTTGTTCGGCTGGAACGTACGCTTGCTCACTGGGGCTCCAGATGCGGTGCAGGGTTGCGGACGGTGCCTGTTCCGGCTCCGCCAGGCCCGGCCCGTTTCAGCACAGGCGAAAATGGCGCCGGGTGACCGGACCAATGAACGTTACGCGGGCCGGCCTGCGGCGGTCAAACCGAGGAGCGCCCGCCGCCTGACGTGGGCGGATCGCCGGGCCGCCGGGCGGCCCCGGCCGCCCGGCGCAACAACGCTATTTGCGCCGCGCGCGCAGGAGCCGGGGCCTAGGCTGTGGACAAGGGTCCCGCGCGGCGGGTCCCGGGGGCAGGTTAACGGCCGAGCTACCGCCCGGCAGGTGGCGAAGGAGCGGCTACAGCGCGAAAAACGACGTGCACAACCTGTGGAAAAACCTGTTGATCACATGTGGGGGCTGGCGCTAGGTGAACGGTCAATGAGCGAAGCAGACCTCGCGGAGGTGTGGGCCAGGTCCCTCGAAGAACTCGGCGAAATGCATATCGAGCCCGCGCAGCGCGCCTGGCTGCAGCTCACCCGGCCGCTCGGGCTGGTCGAGAATACGGCACTGATCGCGACCCCGAATGAGTTCGTCAAGGAGCAGCTCGAGACGAGGCTCCGGTCGCTGATCACCAATGCCCTGTCCAGGGAGTTCGGCCGCAGCATTCAGCTGGCCGTGACCGTCGATCCGGCGGTGATCTCGGCAATGCCCCTTTCCGCCACCGGGCACGAGCAGCCGTTGCCCGCCGCGCCGGGCAACGGCGAGCCCGGCTTGGCCATGGACCACCGGATGCCCGAGCTCGACGGCGGCCGCGTCCCCGGCCGCCGCCGGCCGCCGCTTGGCGACCCGGCGGCCGGCACCCTCCGGCCGCTGTCCGGGCCCGGCATCGACGGCGGGATGGATCCGGTCACCGGCAGGCAGCGGCCGCCGGCCATTCCCGGCCAGACCGCACCCGGCCACGGGTCGCCGCGGCCGGGTCAGGCCCGGCTGAACCCCAAGTACACCTTCGAGACGTTCGTCATCGGATCCAGCAACCGGTTCGCGCACGCCGCGGCCGTCGCGGTCGCCGAAGCCCCGGCGAAGGCCTACAACCCGCTCTTCGTCTACGGCGACTCCGGCCTGGGGAAGACGCATCTGCTGCATGCCATCGGGCACTACGCGCAGAGCCTTTACCAGGGCATCCGGGTGCGGTACGTCAGCTCGGAAGAGTTCACCAACGACTTCATCAACATGATCAGGGACGGCAAGCAGGACGGATTCCGGCGCCGCTACCGTGACGTCGACGTGCTGCTGGTGGACGACATCCAGTTCCTGGAGAACAAGGAAGGAACGCAGGAAGAGTTCTTCCACACCTTCAATACCCTGCACAACGCGAGCAAGCAGATCGTGATCTCCAGTGACCGCGCGCCCAAGCGCCTGGTGACCCTGGAAGACCGGCTGCGGAGCCGGTTCGAATGGGGACTGCTCACCGACGTACAGCCGCCCGAGCTGGAGACCCGCATTGCGATCCTCCGTAAGAAAGCGGTACAGGAAGGCCTCAACGCCCCGCCGGAGGCCCTCGAGTACATCGCGAGCCGCATCTCCACCAACATCCGCGAGCTCGAGGGCGCGCTGATCAGGGTCACCGCGTTCGCCAGCCTCAACCGGCAGTCCGTTGACCTGCAGCTGGCCGAGATCGTCCTGAAGGACCTGATTCCCGAGGCGCAGGGGCCCGAGATCACCGCCGCCACCATCATGGGCCAGACCGCGTCCTACTTCGGGCTGTCGATCGATGACCTCTGCGGAACTTCCCGGTCCCGGGTGCTTGTCACCGCCCGGCAGATCGCGATGTACCTGTGCCGCGAGCTGACCGACCTGTCGCTGCCGAAGATCGGTCAGCAGTTCGGCGGCCGCGACCACACCACCGTGATGCACGCCGACAGGAAGATCCGCTCCCTGATGGCCGAGCGCCGGTCGATCTACAACCAGGTGACAGAGCTGACCAACCGGATCAAGCAGCAGGCCCGGTCCGGGTGAACGGTTACATAACAGCGCCGGGCGCAACAATCAGTGCGCACAGGCTGTGGACAAAGTTGTGGACGCGCTTGGGACAAGCGGAGGACAACTTCAGCTGGCCGGGGGGTAACCGGCAGGCAGCGGGCCGGGGGCGGCGCGGCATGCACAGCTCGGGTCAGGTGCCTGGCCCGAGGGGCACAGCCGCTGTGGATGCCCGAACCCGCGCTGACCTGCGGCACTGCCGGATGTCCCCAGTGTCCACCGACCCTATGACTACTACTTTTCCTTATTTCACTGAGATACCAAGTACCAAGCAGGCAGCCCGCGCGCTCAGCCGGGGCGCTCGCTGGCACGTCCCGAGAGCGGGAGGCAACTTCCTGTGAAGATCCAGGTGGAACGTGATGTCCTGGCCGAGGCGGTGGCGTGGACGGCCCGCGCGCTTCCGGCCCGCCCGACCGTCCCGGTGCTGGCCGGAATGCAGCTGCAGGCCGGAGCCGAGCTCACCTTGTCCAGCTTCGACTATGACGTGTCGGCGCAGGCGCGGGTGCCGGTGACCGCGGAGGAGGAGGGCAGCGCGCTGGTCTCCGGGCGGCTGCTCGCCGAGATCAGCCGCAGCCTGCCGAGCCCGCCGGTGCAGATCGTCTCGGATGGCGCGCGCGCCGTCCTCACCTGCGGAAGTTCCACCTTCACGCTGATGACCATGCCTGCTGACGAGTACCCGGCGCTGCCGGAGATGCCGCCCGCGGCCGGGACGGTAGGCAGTGACGCGTTCGCCTCCGCGGTCAGCCAGTCGGCCACCGCGGCAGGCCGGGATGACACGCTGCCCGCCCTCACCGGGGTAAGGATCGAGATCGAGGGCGATGCGATCACGCTGATCTCGACGGACCGGTACCGGCTCGCGGTGCGCGAGCTGCGCTGGGCGCCGGCCCGGCCAGACCTGTCCGCCGCGGTGCTGGTGCCTGCCCGGGCGCTGGCCGAGACCGCCCGCTCGCTGACCTCGGGCGCGGAGGTATCGATCGCGCTTGCGCTGCCCGGCGAGGCCGGGTCCGGCGGAGACGGCATGATCGGCTTCGAGGGAGCGGGGCGGCGGACGACCACCCGGCTGCTCGGCGGTGAGTTCCCGCGGTATCAGGCGCTGCTTCCCACGTATGTCAACTCGGTCGCCGAGATCTCCATCAGCCAGCTGGCCGAGGCGGTCAAGCGGGTGGCGCTCGTCGCCGAGCGGAACACCGCCGTCCGGCTTGCCTTCACGCCGGGCCAGCTCGTCCTCGAGGCCGGAACCGGGGACGAGGCCCAGGCGGTAGAGATCCTCGAGGCCAGCTACGAGGGCGATGACCTGTCGATCGCCTTCAACCCCCAGTACCTGCTGGACGGCCTGGCCGCGATCGACTCGGACATGGCCAGGATCTCGTTCACCGAGCCGGGCAAGCCCGCCCTGATTACCGGCAAGCCGGCGCCCGACGGGCAGCCCGACTACCGGTACCTGCTGATGCCGATCCGGCTCGGCGGATAGCCATGGCCGGCTTCGCGACCGGCCGGCCAGCCGACGCCGTCAGCTGGCCGGCCAAGCCCGCGGGCCCGCCAGCTGGCGCGGCCGGCCCGGCCGATGACACTGCCGGCCAGTAGTCTGCACTGCCGTGCACATCACCCGGCTCGCGCTGACCGACTTCCGCAGTTACGCGTCGGCTGAGCTCAGCCTCGCGCCCGGGGTGAGCACCTTCCTCGGACCCAACGGGCAGGGCAAGACCAACCTGGTGGAGGCCGCGGCTTACGTCGCGACGCTCGGCAGTCACCGGGTCGCCAGCGACGCTCCGCTGATCCGCCGGGGCGCGGAGCGCGCGATCCTGCGGGCGCTGGTGGCATCGGATGCCGGGGACAGCCTGGTGGAGATCGAGATCAACCCGGGCCGGGCGAACCGGGTCAGGCTGAACCGGATGCCGCTGTCCCGGCCCCGGGAGATACTCGGGACGCTGCGCTGCGTGCTCTTCGCGCCCGAGGATCTCGCCGTGGTCAAGGGAGATCCGGACCAGCGCCGCCGCTACCTCGATGACCTGCTGGTGGCGACCGCGCCGCGGTACGCGGGCACCAGGGCCGACTACGAGCGGGTGCTGCGGCAGCGCACTGCGCTGCTGAAGTCAGCCAGGGCGCGCGGCGGCGGCCCGCCCGGAGCGCTCGATGCCTGGGACGAGCAGCTGGTCAGGACCGGTGCCGAGCTGACAGCGGCCCGGCTTTCCCTGGTTACCGCGATCCGGCCGCTGGTAACGAAGTCATACGCGGCCGTGTCCGGGGACGACGGCGCAGCCGGGATGAGCTACCGTCAGCCGTTCGGCGGCAAGGGCGAGCCGCCGGGCGGCCTGGCCCCGCTGCAGGAGGTGCTGCGTGAGGCGCTGGCGGCGGCCAGGACGGCGGAGCTTGACCGCGGCGTCTGCCTGGTCGGCCCGCACCGGGACGACCTCGACCTGCGGATCGGCGACCTGCCGGCCCGCGGCTACGCGAGCCACGGTGAGTCATGGTCACTGGCGCTCGCGCTCCGGCTGGCCGCCTACGAGCTGCTGCGAGCCGACGGCGAGGATCCCGTGCTGCTGCTCGACGATGTCTTCGCCGAGCTGGATGCAGGGCGGCGGGAGCGGCTCGCGATGCTGGTCGGCGACGCCGAGCAGGTACTCGTGACGGCCGCGGTAACCGATGACGTCCCTGCCGTCCTGGCCGGCCCGCGGTTCGACGTGGCCGACGGGAGGATCACCGGTGGCTGAGCAGGATACCGGCCGCCCGGCAGGCGACGCTGATCCAGGCAGCGGCCCGCCGGAACCGGCCAGGCCTGCCGCCGACCCGGCCGCTCGCGCGCAGCTTGCCCGCGAGGCGCTGATGGCCGCGAAGGCCGACTCGGCGGCCAGGGGAAACTGGCCCGGCCAGCACGCGGGCCGGGCGGCAGGATCACCGGGCGCGGCGGCAAGGCGGCGGCAGCGCCGGGAAGACCCGGAGACGCTGAACACGGCCATCGCCGGGCTGATCGACGCCCGCGGCTGGCGGCTCGCGGCCGCCGCTGGCTCGGTATTCGGCCGCTGGGAGCAGATCGTCGGCCCCGAGCTGGCGGCGCATACCAGGCCGGACGGCTTCGCCGACGGCGAGCTGACGGTGACCGCCGACTCGACCGCCTGGGCGACGCAGGTCCGGCTGCTCGCCGCCACTTTGGTGCGCAGGCTCAACACAGAACTCGGTGATGGCGCCGTAAAACGGGTGAAAGTGCGCGGCCCGGCCGCGCCACGGCGGCCCGGCCAGTGGCGGGCGCGCGATAGCCGCGGACCACGTGACACGTACGGCTGAGTCTGACGGTGCTCCCAGGTAAAATGGTGACAGCACCATGGCGGACGACGGCGGGGGCTCTCGGCGCCCGCTGGTGTCCGTTCCAGGAGGAGCTTCCACTTTGTCGTATGACGCACACTCGATCAGGGTTCTCGAAGGCCTGGAGGCAGTACGCAAGCGCCCCGGCATGTACATCGGTTCTACCGGAGAGCGCGGACTGCACCATCTTGTCTACGAGGTAGTCGACAACGCCGTAGACGAGGCACTCGCCGGATACTGCGACCGGATCGAGGTGACCCTGCTCGCCGACGGCGGCGTCCGGGTATGGGACAACGGCCGCGGCATCCCGGTGGACAACCATCCGGTGGAGAACCGCCCGGCGATCGAGGTCGTGCTGACCACGCTGCACGCGGGCGGGAAGTTCGACGCCAAGTCCTATGCCGTGTCCGGCGGCCTGCACGGCGTCGGGGTGTCAGTGGTGAACGCGCTGTCGGCGCGGCTCGAGGCCGAGATCCGCCGGGACGGCTATGTCTGGCGGCAGTCCTATGAGGTCAGCCAGCCGGTCAGCCCGCTGGTCCGGGGCGAGCCGACGGACCAGACCGGCACCACGATCACGTTCTGGCCGGACACCACGATCTTCGAGACCACCGCGTGGTCCTTCGAGACGCTGTCCCGCCGCCTGCAGGAGATGGCATTCCTCAACCGCGGCCTTGCGATCGTGCTGACCGATGAGCGGCCTGACCACATGAACGGCGAGCCGCACGTCGCCAGCTACTGCTACCAGGGCGGCCTCGCGGACTTCGTCCGCTACCTGAACGCGTCCAAGGAGGCCGTGCACGCGTCGGTCATCGACTTCGGGGGCGAGGGCCCCGGGATCTCGGCCGAGATCGCCATGCAGTGGAGCGGCTCGTACGCAGAGTCCGTGCATACCTTCGCGAACACGATCAACACGACCGAGGGCGGCACGCATGAGGAGGGCTTCCGGGCGGCGCTGACGACCATCGTGAACCGGTATGCCCGCGAGCAGAACATGCTGCGGGAGAAGGACGAGAACCTGACCGGCGATGACGTGCGCGAGGGCCTTACCGCGATCATCCACGTGAAGCTCGCCGAGCCGCAGTTCGAGGGCCAGACCAAGACCAAGCTGGGCAACACCGAGGCCAAGTCGTTCGTGCAGCGGGTCTGCAATGACCACCTGCGGGACTGGTTCGAGCGTAATCCGGGCGAGGCCAAGGCCATCATCATCAAGGCGACCCAGGCGGCCCGGGCCAGGATCGCCGCGCGCCAGGCCCGCGACCTGACCCGCAAGAACCTGATGGGCGGCTCCGGGCTGCCGGGCAAGCTGGCCGACTGCCAGTCCGGCGACCCGGTGCAGTGCGAGATCTACGTGGTGGAGGGCGACTCGGCGGGCGGCTCGGCCAAGAACGGCAGGGACCCGAAGTTCCAGGCGATCCTGCCGATCCGGGGCAAGATCCTGAACGTCGAGAAGGCCAGGATCGACCGGGTGCTGAAGAACAACGAGGTCCAGGCGATGATCACCGCCCTGGGCACCGGCATCCACGAAGAGTTCGACATCGCCAAGCTGAGGTATTACAAGATCATCTTGATGGCGGACGCCGATGTCGACGGGCAGCACATCACCACCCTGCTGCTCACCCTGCTGTTCCGGTTCATGAAGCCGCTGATCGAGGCCGGCCACGTCTACCTCGCCCAGCCGCCGCTTTACAAGATCAAGTGGGAGGGCCGGGGCGTGCAGCCCGGCTATGCCTACTCCGACCCGGAGCGGGACGCGGTGATCGAGGCCGGCATCGCGGCCGGGCGGAAGGACCCGAGGCCGCGCGACGGCGTGCAGCGGTTCAAGGGGCTCGGCGAGATGAACGCGAACGAGCTGTGGGAGACCACGATGGATCCCGCCCGGCGGGTGCTTCGGCAGATCACGCTGGACGACGCGGCCCAGTCCGATGAGCTGTTCAGCGTGCTGATGGGCGAGGACGTGGAGCTGCGGCGCGCGTTCATCCAGCGCAACGCGAAGGATGTCAGGTTCCTGGACATCTGAGCGGGCATGATGCCTGCCCCGGCTGGCCATCCCATGATTATCAAGGGCCGGCGCCGGGCAAGGCGCCGCAGCTGCCGGGGTCGTGCAACTGGTACTGGCTGAGAAGAGACGCGAAGTGACCGACGTGAATACGCCCGATGCCCCCGCGGGCGGGCATGACCGGACCGAGCCTGTCGACATCCAGGTAGAGATGCAGCGCAGCTACATCGACTACGCGATGTCCGTCATCGTGGGCCGGGCGCTGCCGGACGTGCGGGACGGCCTGAAGCCGGTGCACACCCGCATCCTGTACGCGATGTACGACGGCGGGTACCGGCCCGAGCGCGGCTACTCCAAGTGCGCCCGCGTGATCGGCGAGGTGATGGGCCAGTACCATCCGCACGGCGACAGCGCCATCTACGACGCGCTGGTCCGGCTGGCCCAGCCGTGGGCGATGCGGATGCCGCTGGTGGACGGCCAGGGCAACTTCGGCTCGCCGGGCAACGACCCGGCTGCCGCGCACCGCTACACCGAGTGCCGGCTGGCCCCGCTGGCCATGGAGATGCTGCGGGACATCGACAAGGACACCGTCGACTTCCGGGACAACTACGACGGGCGCTCAAAAGAGCCGACGGTACTGCCGAGCAGGTTCCCCAACCTGCTGGTCAACGGCTCGGAGGGGATCGCCGTCGGCATGGCGACCAAGATCCCCCCGCATAACCTGCGCGAGCTGGCGGCCGGCGTCCAGTGGTTCCTCGAGAACTTCGAGGCGACGGACGAGGAACTGCTAGAGGCCCTGATCGAGCGGATCAAGGGCCCGGATTTCCCGACCCACGGGCTGATCGTCGGCCGCCGCGGCATCCAGGAGGCCTACCGCACCGGCCGCGGCTCGATCACCATGCGCGCCGTCGTCGAGGTGGAGGAGGACCGCCGGGGCCGCGCCTGCCTGATCGTCACCGAGCTGCCTTACCAGGTCAACCCGGACAACCTGGCGGTGAAGATCGCCGAGCTGGTCAAGGACGGCCGGGTCGGCGGCATCAGCGAGGTCAGGGAGGAGTCAAGCGGCCGGACCGGCCAGCGGCTGGTGATCGTGCTGAAGCGGGACGCGGTCGCCAAGGTCGTGCTGAACAACCTGTACAAGCACACGCAACTGCAGGAGACGTTCGGCGCCAACATGCTGGCCCTGGTCGACGGCGTGCCGCGCACCCTGCGGCTGGATCAGATGATCAGGTACTGGGTCACCCACCAGCTCGAGGTGATCGTCCGGCGGACCCGCTACCTGCTGCGCAAGGCCCAGGAGCGGGCTCATATCCTGAGCGCGCTGCTCAAGGCGATCGACCAGATCGATGCGGTGATCGCGCTCATCCGGGCCAGCGCGTCGGCGTCGGCGGCCCAGCAGGGCCTGATGGACCTGCTCGACATCGACGAGATCCAGGCCAGGGCCATCCTCGACATGCAGCTGCGGAAGCTGGCCGCGCTCGAGCGCCAGCAGCTGGTGGACGAGTACGAGGAGCTGATGGCGCAGATCGCCGACTACCAGAGCATCCTCGCCTCGCCGGAGCGGCAGCGGGATATCGTCGGCGCCGAGCTTGCCGAGATCGTCGCGAAGTATGGCGACGACCGGCGGACGGAGATCATCGCCTATGACGGCGACATGTCCGTCGAGGACCTGATCGCCGAGGAAGACGTGGTCGTCACGATCACCCGCGGCGGCTACGCAAAGCGCACCAAGACCGACCTGTACCGGGCGCAGCGGCGCGGCGGCAAGGGAGTGCGCGGGGCGCAGCTGCGGACCGACGACATCGTCGAGCACTTCTTCGTCACCACGACCCACCACTGGATCCTCTTCTTCACCAACAAGGGCCGGGTCTACCGGGCCAAGGCCTACGAGCTGCCCGATACGGCCAGGGACGCGCGCGGCCAGCATGTCGCGAACCTGCTCGCCTTCCAGCCCGACGAGCGCATCGCCGAGGTGCTGGCGCTGCGGGACTACTCGGTCTCCCCTTACCTGGTGCTCGCCACGTCCTCCGGGCTGGTGAAGAAGTCCAGGCTGACCGATTTCGACTCACCGCGAGCAGGCGGGATCATAGCGATCAACCTGCGCGAGGACGACGAGGTGATCGCGGCCAGGCTGGTATCACCGGAAGATGACCTGCTGCTGGTCAGCAGGCATGCGCAGGCGATCAGGTTCCACGCGGACGACGAGGCGCTGCGGCCGATGGGCCGCGCTACGTCCGGCGTCATCGGGATGCGGTTCACCGACGGAGATGACCTGCTCGGGATGCACGTGGTCCGGGCGGGCGCCGACGTGCTGGTCGCCACCGGCGGCGGATACGCCAAGCGAACGCCGGCTGACCAGTACCCGGTCCAGGGCAGGGGCGGCCGCGGTGTGCTGACGGCCAGGATCGTCGAGACCAGGGGCGAGCTCGTCGGCGCGCTGATGGTCCGGCCAGAGGACGAGGTCTTCGCGATCACCTCGGCCGGCGGAGTGATCAGGACGGCAGCGGCCGAGATCAAGATGTCGGGGCGGCAGACCATGGGCGTCCGGCTGGTGAACCTGGCGGACGGGCAGAGCCTCGTCGCCATCGCCAGGAACGCCGAGTCCCCGGCGGCTGTCGTCGAGGCTGGTGCCGGGGACAGCCTGGCCGACGACGATGATGATCCCGATGCGGACGGATTCGCCGAGCCCGCAGCCGGCAGCGCCGGCGGCCCTCCGGACGGCACCGAAGCCGGGCCCGGAACTGGCGGGCCGGATACGGCCGGGCCGGGCTCAGCGGGAACAGGTACAGAACTGTGACAAGTAAGGTGCGTTGGAAGTCCTGTTGCGGTGGCAGGCCCGGGAACGATATGCCCGCGGGGGTGCAACGATGGCCGTAGATCGAAGGACGCAACGTAGCGGGGGTCAGCCGCGTCTAATAGGTGAAGGCCCGGGTGATGGCCGGGTTCCCGAGGACAAGTACCGGTCATCTGGGGATAACCTCATGACAGGCGACTTTCCGGAGGAGGACGACGTGGATCACCGCGTGGAGCCACCGTCGTGGCTGCCCGAGGAGGCTGCCCGAGATGAATCCCCCGGCGGGGACCAGGCGCACGCCGGAGGGCAGCAGCAGTCGGCGGTGGCGGATCCGCCGCCCGGCGGCGGCAGCCTGCCACCGCTGGCCGGGGAGGTCGGGGCTGCGGCAGACCATGATGCCGTGCCGCCGCCCTATCCGTCCGCAGTCACCACGCCGCCGGCCGGTTCCGGCTCGATGACGTCGCCATTCGGGATCCTGACCCCGGGCAAGTCAAAGAACAGGGCTCCCAAGGCCCCTAAGCCGCCCAAAGCGGCCAGGGTGCCCAAGGCCGCCAGGATCCAGGCAAGGCAGACGCAGAACGGCGCGCTGCCGCGCCGCGCCCAGCTCGCGGTGATCAGGCTGGAGCCATGGTCGGTGATGAAGTTCAGCTTCATGATCTCGCTCGTCGGCTGGGTCGTGCTGTTCGTCGCCGTCGCCGGGCTTTACTATGTGCTGTCGAAGCTCGGGGTCTTTCACTCGATCGAGACCTCGGTCTCGAGCGTGACCTCCGGCAAGAACTCGGCCGGCGTCAAGGCCAGCAATTGGTTCTCCGCCTCCAGGGTGCTCGGTTACACGATGCTGATCGGCGCCGTGAACGTCATCCTGATCACCGCGCTCTCTACGGTCGGCGCGGTGATCTACAACCTGGTCACGCACGTGGCCGGCGGCATCGAGGTCACGCTCAAGGAGACCGACTGACGCCCTGGCCGGCGCTTGCGGTAATCTGTCCCGGCGGCGCACGGTATTCCGGTTCCTGCCGTCACCCCTGAGGGCCTGTAGCTCAGCCGGTTAGAGCGCTTCCCTGATAAGGAAGAGGTCGGAGGTTCAAGTCCTCCCAGGCCCACCCGAGTTTTCCCAGGTCAGATCCCATGATCTGTGATCTTGCGTTGGTCATCACGAGGCCTCCTTACCTTTTCGTGCCCCCTGCGTGCCCGATCGCTGCCTTGCCCTGCCTTTTCGTGGCGGCCTTGCGCCTGCCTTTCAGTTCCTTGGCCGCGAGCTTGCTGAGGCTGTCGGCGATCTCCTGCTGGCGGGCATCGCTGCCGTGCAGATAGATGAGCGCGGCGCGGGTGCTGCTGTGGCCCATCCGGTCCATCAACTCGCGCAAGTTCGCCCCGGTGCCTGCGGTCAGCGTGTTGCCGGTATGCCGCAGGTCGTGGAAGTGCGTACCGGCCAGGCCCGAGCGGCCCAGGGCCGGAAGCCAGATCCGGCGCCGGAAGTTGCTGTGCCGCAGCGGCGAGCCGGTCGGGCTGGTGAATACCAGGGCGTCATCGCCTGGCGCAGTGAACACCGGACGGACCGCCTAACTTAGTGGAGAAAGTCGAGCGCCGCCGCGCGGAACTCAGCCGACATCAGCGCGCCGCGATGATCACCGGGCACCGGGAGGTATTCCGCGTTCGGAAGGGTCGTTGCCAGCTGGTCGACAGGATCGTCCTCGGTTCCCGAGACGAACAGCGTCGGGACCGTGGGCAGGTCGGCGCCTGCATCGAACGGTTCGGCGGCCAGCGCTTCTATGAGCAGCAGCATCTGATCCCGGTCGAGGTGGGGCTGAGAGATCCAGGCTGCGAATTCGGCGAGGTCGGCGTCGGGCGCCTCGGCTTCGCCTTTGGCCACCGCGCGGAGCAACTCGATGTCCATATCGGCCAGCCACGCGTCGTTCGTGCCCAGCCCCTCGAGGACCAAGCGCCCTACCCGGCCAGTGGCAGCCAAGGGCCAGGCCAGCCGGGCGCCGAGCGAATAACCGACCACGTCGGCCTCGTCTTGGCCGGTGCTGTCGATCGCCGCGAGCAGGCCCGCAATGATCGCGCTGACCGAGATCGCGTCGCGATCGGCCGCTGGGCACGAGCCATGACCGGGCAGGTCGACAGCGACCGTCCCACGCCCTTGGGCAGCCAACGCCTGCGGCCAGCCCGGCTCGATCCAGTCGATCTGGGCACTACTGGTGAATCCATGGACGAGCAGCACCGGACGCGCGCCCGGGAAGCTGTGGACGGCGAGCCTGAGTTGCGACGTCATAGGTTCTCCGATTCCGCTGCTACCAACGCGCCCGCATCTGAGGCTCGGGGCATGGGTTGCAGTTCACCGTTATACCACCGCATTCAACCTGGACCGCTCAAGGACGGTGGTCCAGCTTGGGGCCTGGCCGCCGGGCTACCGCGCTGGATAGCTGGCTCAGCCGCCGGACTCCCGAGCCCGCACCAGCGGCACGGCTAGCCGCGAGACTGACAAGCGGATTTGCCTGCCTGTACATGGTTCACGGCGGCTTGTAGCCTGCTTGCGAGGCGGGACCGACAATTACGAGGTCGGGTTCTCGCTCAGGGGACGGGGAGCTCACATGGATATCAGTGCGGTTGTCAAGACGGTGACCGGGGGGGCGCAGGGCGCCCACGGCACGCTGTCGACGCTCATGGGCATGATGGGCGGCCAAGACCATGCGGGCCTTAACAACCTCATCTCGTCCCTCAGCGGCAGCGGACTGGCTGATCAGGCGAAGTCGTGGATCAGCACCAACGCCAATCAGGCGGTCAGCGGCCAGCAGGTGGCCAGCTGGCTTGGCTCTGACAAGCTGAAGCAGCTGGCCCAGGCGACGGGGCTGAACCCGAGCGACGTCGCCGATCATCTGGCTAAACAGCTCCCGGCCGTTGTCGACAAGCTCACCCCCCATGGCTCGGTGCCTGACCAGGCGGGTCTTGAGAGCCTCGCCGGGCAGATTGCCGGCCGGTAGCTTCGAGGTTCCGGCCAGACGCAGTTCGGCGCGAAGGGCGGACGGTTTGCCGAGGCCTACGTCCTCGCCCACGAATACGGACACCACGTGCAGAACCTGCTGGATCCCTGAAGGCAGGCAGCGGCGACCGGGGAGCCCAAAGCCAGAGCGTCAGAACCGAACTGCAAGCCGACTGTTTCGCTGGCGTATGGGCCGCGCATGCCGTTGACACCGGCTTCCTGACACCGGTCACCCCGGCCGATATCGCGAGCGCGCTCGACGCCGCGGCGGCGGTCGGGGATGACAGATCAATGAGTCATCGAGCCCGGAAAACTGGACACAACGCTCATCGGCGGAGCGTCAGCGCTGGTTCGCAACCGGCTATAAGACCGGCGACCCGAACAAGTGCGACACATTCCACGGACCTCTCTGAACCGCCGCAACTTCTGCCAGCACTGGTGCCAAGCTCACGGATATCCGGCGATGACGGCGCCATCGTGGCGCCGTCGCGTCGAGGTCAGCTTGCTGCGCGACGAATGATGATGTCGCCGTGCCGCGTGCGGGCGTGGACCGTGACCTTGTTGCCGGGCATCTCGGGGTTTTCCTGCGGCGGGACGAAGTTGCGCACTGATCCTCGCTTGCTGCTGGCGTCCACCCGCGCAGCGGTGCCCGCACTGATGCCGACCTCGATGTTTCCTGAGCCGTTCAGCAGTTCCGCCTGACCGCGTGTCAGCCGGCCGATCCGGATCGCACCGTCGCCTGTCTTGGCGGTGACGCTGCCGTCGGCGCGGTCGATGTCGAAGCCGCCGCTGCCACTGCTGAGGTCGAGGTCGGCCGAGGCGTGGCCGATCCAGATCTGGCCGCCCGAGCCCGAGAGCCTGACGGTGTCCTTGATCTCGCCGATCCGCATTTCGACCGCGCTGCCGTCGATGCTGGCGCGCCCGGCGATGTGGCCGACCGCGACCTCACCGGCCGCGATGTTCGCCTGCAGCCCGCTGATGCGATCCAGCTCGACCCGACCCGATGCCATGTGCAGCTCGCACTGGCCAAGTGAGCCGTCAGCGTGAACATCCGAATGCGCCAGGTACGCGACCAGGCTGGAACCGGCCGGAAGGTCAATCGTGATGGCGACCGAACCGTTCTTGTCCCCCGAGGCGGTCGTCTTGACCGATAGCTGACCCGCGGCGAAGTCAACCCTGGTCTTGCTGGCCACCTTGATGTCTGACCGGCTCGCCTTGTTGATGGGTTCGACCAGCACCACGGTGTCGGTCCGGTCGCTCGCGGTGACCCGCACCTGAGCACCGGCGACAACAACGGTGGCGATGATGGGCCCGGGCGTGGCGAATGCAGGCATGACAACTCTCCTCTTGTCTCGTACTTGATTTGCTGGCGGGCGGCTAAGGCGACCCGGCCTGGGCAGCATCGATCCGGACGCCCGCGGCGCGCGCTCGTTGCCGGCGAGCGCGCGCCGAAGGCCATCGTCCGGGAGGTCAGGCTCGCCTCTTGAACGTGGCCAGCGCCCACAGGTACCCGGCGAGGGCGATCCCGGCGCACCAGGCGAGGGCGGCGGCGGTGTAGCCGCCCGACGGGGTGCCGGCCAGCAGACCGCGCAGTGATTCGATAATCGGCGTGAAGGGCTGGTACTCCGCGAATTGGCGGACTCCCTGTCCCATCGTGGCGGCCGGCACGATCGCGCTGCTCACGAAGGGCAGCAGGAGCAGCGGCACGACGCTCATGCCTGCGGATTCCGGAGTTTTCGCAGCTATTCCCAGCGCGACCGTGAGCCAGGCCGCCGCGAAGGAGGTCGCCACGATGATACCGATGGCGCCGAGCCATTCGAGGGGCGTCGCAGGCGACCGGAACCCCAGCGCGAAGGCCATTCCGATGATGACCGCAATGGCGATCAAACTGCCCAGCATGGTGGCCGCGACGTGACCGTTCATGACGGCGCCGCGGGAGACGTTCATCACCTTGAACCGGTTGATGATGCCCTTCGTCATGTCGGAGTTCACCGATACCGCAGTGCCCGACAGCCCGTAGCAGATGGCCAGCACGATCAGGCCTGGTGTCGCGTACTCGATGTAGTGCTCGCCGACGTTGAATGCGTTGCCGAGCACGTACACGAACAGCAGCATGATCACGACCGGCATCAGGGCCCCGTTGAATAGCGTGACCGGATTCCGGATGATGTGCCTGAAGTTGCGGCGCAGCATGATCCGCGAATCGGTCAGCGGTGCTGAAGTGGTGCTCATCGTTCGTTCTCCTCTGTGCTTGCGTGACTGGTCAGGGCCAGGAAAACGGCGTCGAGGTCCGGCGTGTGCACAGCGAACTCCTCGATGTCGATCGAATGCTCATCGAGGCGGTCCAGCAGGGCCCGCAGCGATTTCGCCTTGCCGTCGCCGGGAACCCGCAGGGTCAGGTCCTCCTCATCCCGCATGGAGCCGGCCAGGACCCGCGCCGCCGCATCGAGTTCTGCGGTGTCGGTGAACCGGAGCCGGACGTGGCTGCCGGGAACCTGGCGCTTGAGTTCGCCGGGAGTGCCCTCGGCCACCAGGTGGCCGTGGTCGAGCACCGCGATCCGGCCGGCGAGCTGATCGGCTTCCTCGAGATTCTGCGTGGTGAGGAAGACGGTCACGCCGTCGGCCACCAACTCGCGGACGATGTTCCACATCGTGCGCCGGCTGCGCGGATCCAGTCCTGTCGTCGGCTCGTCCAGGAAAATGACCTGCGGCCTGGTGACCAGCGTCATTGCCAGATCCAGCTTCCGGCGCATACCGCCGGAATAAGTCGCCGCCTGCTTCTGCGCCGAGTCCACCAGATCGAACCGTTCCAGCAACGAGGTGACCGCCCGCTTGCCCTGGCCGGCCCGCAGATGGTGCAGATCCGCCATCAGCTGCAGGTTCTCCTGTCCCGTCAGCAGATCGTCCACCGCCGCGAACTGACCGGTGACGCCGATGACCGCGCGCACCGCCCTGGTCTCGGTCGCCACATCGTGCCCGGCAACCCGTACCGTGCCGCCGTCGGCCTTCACCAGCGTGGTCAGCACGTTCACCGTCGTCGTCTTACCCGCCCCATTCGGGCCGAGCAGGGAAAAGACCGTGCCCGCAGGGACATCCAGATCGATGCCATCGAGTACGGTCTTGTCCCCGTACGCCTTCCGCAGCCCTGAGACTGCGATCGCTGAATTTCTCATGCGACCATCATCGGCACCGTCCCTGACACGCCCCTGTCACGCCGCTGACACGACTACTGACACGGCGTTCCTGTCTTGTTTCCCCAGGTCAGGGCACTGCGGAGCCTGCTGATGACTGGAGCGGGAGCCGGTTTTCGCGACTGCGGGCTTCCGGCGGGAGGCGGCAGACCGCCGGAATGCGGTAGAACGAGTCCCGTGAACAGCGAGCCTGCCCGCATCCGCCCTTATCAGCCTGATGACCTCGACGAGTTGTACCGCATCTGCGTGCAGACCGCGGACTACGGCCGGGATGCCACGTCGCTGTTCCGCGACCCCAGGCTGCCGGGATACGTGTATGCGGCGCCGTATGCCCTCTTCGAGCCGTCGCTCGCCTTCGTGGCCCAGGACGCAGGCGGCGTGGCCGGCTACATCGTCGCGGCGCTAGACAGCCAGGCCTTCGAGCAGCGGCTTGAGCGCGACTGGTGGCCAGCACTACGCGCGAGCCACCCGGAACCCTCGCCGGATCTGGCTGAGGGCTTGTCACCGCAGGAGCGGTTTGCGTTGCGCGCCATCCATCACCCGTGGGGCACGCCGGACGAGCTGGCCAGAGACTTCCCGTCGCACCTGCACATTAATCTCCTCCCGCGACGGCAAGGGCAGCGGATGGGGCGCCAGCTCATCGAGACAGTCATCTCAGCCCTTCGTGACCAGGGTTCACGCGGATTGCATCTGCACGTCGGGCACGCCAACCAGCGGGCTGCCGGGTTCTACCGGCACGTAGGGTTCACCGAGCTTCCGGCCGACGATGTTCATGTCTTCGCCATGAACCTGGTGCATCTGGCCGGATAGCTTTGCACTGACAGATCAGCGCGAGGCTGGCTTTTTCCGGCTATTTTGCGATGCGGGCCGTCCGGGAAACAGGGCGCGCGCCACCGGCATCATCACTGGATAAAGTAGCCTGCATAATACGGCGGCTGGCTTTATCCTGGCGAAACCAGCCGCTGACATTGTTTATTACCCTGCTGGCCTACGCAGGCCGATTGGTCCGGAACCGGTACTTTAGCGCCCGGGCTGCGGCTGCAGCATGTCAGCCGGCCGAGGCCGGCTCAATCGCCGAGTTCAGGGCGATGGCTGGAACGGCAGTAGCTACAGTCTGGCAGCCATTTTAATTGCTGGCTCCGGATCTCAGGCCATCGTCTGGGGGGTGCGCGATGCGCGCAGCCCGGGGAATGGGTACAGGAGCAGACAAATGCGGATCTTGCTTATCGCGAGCGCTTATAACAGCATGACGCAGCGGGTACATACCGAGCTTGCCGACCGGGGGCACGAGATAGCGGTCGAACTGGCGCTTGGGGATGACCAGATGCGCGCGGGGGTCGGCCGCTATGACCCCGACCTCGTCATCGCGCCCATGCTGACCACGGCGATACCGGATGATATCTGGTCGGCTTATCCCTGCTTCATCGTTCACCCCGGGCCTAGGGGCGACCGCGGCCCGTCCGCACTCGACTGGGCGATCATGGAGGGCGCCGACCGCTGGGGCGTCACCGTCCTGCAGGCCAACGCAGAGATGGATGCCGGCGACATCTGGGCGAGCCAGGATTTCACGATGCCCCGCGGTGCCAAGAGTCTCTTGTACCGCACCGAGGTAGCGGATGCCGCCGTGCAGAGCGTGCTGCTCGCGGTGGCGCGGTTCGAGGGCGGCAGCTACCGGCCGGAGCCGCTGGACTACGGCCGCCCGGACGTGATCGGTGAGCATCGTCCGCGCTGTCGGCAAGAAGATCGCAGAATCGACTGGCCGGGCGAGCCCACGTCGTCGGTCCTGGCGAAGTTGCAGGCGGCCGATTCGAGCCCCGGCATCCTCGACACGATCGGTGCCGCTGAGTACTTCCTTTTCGGTGGTTGCGAAGAGGACGACCTGCGAGGTGAACCCGGCGTCATCCTTGCCCGGCGGACCGGGGCGATCTGCCGGGCGACCGCCGACGGGGCAGTATGGATCCCCAGCTGCGCCGGCGCCGGGCTCCTGGCGGGCCGGGAACCTGCAAGCTGCCGGCCACGCTGGCGCTGCGCGAATCACTCGCTGACGTGCCGGAGTCCCGCACGCCGCTGACGCCGCTGCCAGGCAGGCGCACTTACCAGGAGATCAGTTACCGCGAGGCCGGCGGTGCCGGTTACCTGGAGTTCTCCTTCCCCGGCGGGGCGATGAGTACCGGTCAGTGCCGCCGGCTGCTCGCCGCCTACCGGCATGCTCAGGGTCGCCCGGTACGGGTTATCGTGCTCGGCGGCACCAGGGACTTCTTCGCTAACGGCATCCACCTCAACGTGATCGAGGCCGCCGATGACCCCGCGCAGGAGTCATGGCGGAACATCAATGCCATTGATGACCTGGTCGAGGCGATCCTGACCACAACGGACCGGCTTACCGTCGCGGCAGTCGGCGGCAATGCCGCGGCCGGCGGCCTGATGCTCGCGCTGGCAGCTGACGAGGTCTGGTGCCGGTCGGGCGCGGTTCTCAACCCGCACTACCGCCTGATGGGGCTGCACGGCTCGGAGTACTGGACCTACACGCTGCCCCGCCGTGTCGGCGCCCGGCAGGCGGCCCGGCTCACCGAAGAGTGCCTGCCGGTCAGCGCGGCCTCCGGGCTACGATGCGGCTTGGTCGACCGGGTGATCGCGGGCGGGCCGGCCGATTACCGCTTGCAGGTCGCTGATCTCGCCGGGCAGCTGGCCCGGGATTCCGCACTACGCAGCGCGGCTGGCGGCAAAGGCACGAGAGCTGGCCGCAGCCGAGAAGGAGTTCCCGCTGGCGGCCTACCGGCATCAGGAACTAGCCGTGATGAGCCGGAACTTCTTCGGCCCGCAGGAGCCGTACGCCCGGCTGCGCCGTGCCTTCGTCTACAAGGACAGGCCAACCCAGACGCCTTCGCACCTCTGCGGTCCCCGGATCCTGTTGGGCTCGACTGCCCGGTCGTCGTAGTGACCTGCTTCTTTCCGTGCCAGCGTGCGCGCAACTCGGTGCGCAGGCCAGGGCGCCGCCCGGCCGAAAGCCGAAGCGCTTGTGGCCAGGTTTATGCCTGGCGTTCAATGTCTCGTCACCTGGGCCGGTTAGGAAGGAAGCTGACGGAATATCGCGGTCGCCACGCCGTCGGGCGGCAGGAGGGGCAGCGATGCCGGTCGACGCCTATGCGGGCAGTTCAGCGCCGGACCCCCGGCGTCCTGCCATTGCGACGACTGCCCCGGCCGGGCAGTCGGTTACCACCGGGCTGCCTCCCGCGGCGTCCGGGGACGTGTCGATGCGGGCGGTGGACCTGACGCTGAGCTTCGGCGAGTCGGCAATCTTGTCCGGCGTGTCGGCGGACGTGCGGGCGGGCGCCGTGACCGCCTTGATCGGGCCGACCGGCTCGGGCAAGACCACGCTGCTGCGCACGCTCAACCGGATGAACGACAAGGTGACCGGATACCGGCACGCTGGTGACGTGCTGCTGGGCGGGCGCAGCATCTGGCACCCGGCCGTCGAGCTGATGTCGCTGCGGCGCAAGGTCGGGATGCTCTTCCAGCGGCCCAACCCGTTCCCCATGTCCATCATGGACAACGTGGTCGCCGGGCCGCGGGCGCACAAGCTGGCCAGCCGCCACGGGCTGAAGGAGATCGCCAGGCAGCGGCTTACTCAGGTAGGGCTGTGGGACGCGGTCGCCGGCCGGCTCGCGATTCCCCGTTCCGGCTGTCCGGCGGCCAGCAGCAGCTGCTCTGCCTGGCCCGCGCGCTAGCGATCAGCCCCGAGGTGCTGCTGCTGGATGAGCCCACCTCGTCGCTTGACCCGGTCGCGACCGAGTCGATCGAGGCCCTGATCCGGACCCTGGTCCCCGCGCTGACCATCGTGATAGTGACGCACAACCTGGCCCAGGCCCGCCGGGTATCTGACCGGACCATGTTCCTTTACCAGGGGCACCTGGTCGAGCACGGCGACACGGCGCAGGTATTCGAGAATCCGTCCCGGGAGGAAACCGCCCATTACGTCGCAGGCCGGTACGGCTAGACTCATGCCCCGGCCGCGCGCGGCGCGGACCCGACGCCCACGACCTGAAGCTGCCGCGGCAGCGGCAGGCCGTAGGCTGGCGACGAGCGTGATCTCCTGGTGATTGAGGAGCTCGACGAGTGCACGGCGGAACGGGCACCGGCCCAGGCGCAATAACCCCGGATGGCTGCGCGGTTGACTTCTACGCACTGCTGCCCCCCATGGGGGAGCCAGAGATCGTGAACGCGGCCGTGCCTGCCGGAGCGTCGGTTCTCGAGCTTGGCTGCGGTACCGGCCGGCTCCTCCGGCCGCTGGCTGACCTCGGCCATCCGGTGCTCGGCGTGGATGAGTCCCTGGCGATGCTCGACCGGATTCCTGACCTGCCGACGATCTGCTCCCGGATCGAGACGCTGCGCCTGGACCGCACATTCGGCGTGGTCCTGCTGGCCAGCACAATGATCAACTCGGCGCCCGTGCTGCGGCACGAGTTCCTGGCTGCCTGCAGCAGGCACGTCGACGCCGACGGCCTGGTGGTCATCCAGCAGCAGTCGCCGAGCTGGTTCGATACGGTCCAGCTCGACGAGCGGGAGGTCGAGGGCATCCGCCGGATCGTCCGGTCGGCGGAGCGGGTGGGACCGCAGGTCAAGGTCCTGGTCGAATACCGCGTCGGCGACCAGGTCTGGACGCACGCGTTCGGTCCCTTCAAGATCGGCGACAGCGAGCTGACGTCTGACCTCGCCGCGGCGGGCCTGAAGTTCGGCCGGTGGCTCACCGAGGACCATGCCTGGTTCACCGCCCGCCCGGCGGAATGAGCAGCCAGCGGCACGGCTCAGCGGCCGACGTGCGCCGGTTCACCGGCCGAGAGCCGCTGTCACTGCGGCGACCGCCGTAACCCCCGCCGCTGGCTGCCCGGTGTCGACCCGGACCAGCGCCGCGCCCAGGCCGAGCGGGGTGACGGCGGCGGCGAGGACCGCGGCATGATCGGCGGCCGATGACCTGATCACCTCTCGGTTGATCATGTCGCGGTGGATTGGGTGCCGCTCGGTATCCAGCCTGCTGCTCATCCGGCTGGAGGCCAGCTGCGGATCGCAGTAACAGAACACCTCGACTGCCCCGGCGAATTCAGCCAGTGCCCGGTCGCGGCGCTCCCGCCGCCACCAGCCTTCGGCTATGGCTGCCGGGAACTGCGCGGACAGCCGGAAGACGACTTCTGCCGCCGCTTCGCCGAGGCGATCCGACCAGTCCTCGTCGCCAAGGCCGAGTAAGTCGGCAAGCGCCTCCTTGATCGTGTCGATGGCCAGCAGCGGCAGGCGCAGCTCGGCCGCCAGCGCATTGGCGATGGTGGACTTGCCAGTGCCGGGCGCTCCTGACACCACGATCAGGGTCATCGCTGGTCAGGCCCGGATGGCCAGCCGGGAAACGAGGTCGCCGCTGACCAGGAAGGAGAAGTGGCTCGGCCCGTTGAAGCCGTTGCCGCCTACCTGGGCACTGACCACGGTGTTCCCGTTTAGCTGCGATATTTCCCTTACCGCCAGGGTGACCTGCCTGCCAATGAACTCCGCATCGCTCCAGGCGCGGATCTGGGCCGCGCCGCGGAACTCGCGCCCCCAGTCGTCGACGACGCCGTCATCGGTGAAGCCGGCCAGGAAGCCGGCCAGGTCCCCGTCGTTCGCGGCATCGATCATCGCGCGGACCGGCGCCGGCAGTTCAGCCGTCATCGCGACCCCTCCTTGCCTGCCGCCGATAAGAGAAGCCTTAATCGGCCGTCGCCGCATCCCTCGGCAGGACCTACAGTCAGGCTAGGACGATAGTACTGGCATGGCCGAAAGGTACCTGGGAATGAGCCGAGAGCCGGATGATGCCCTCGAAGTGCTTCGCGGGGTGTGGAGCGCGCAGGGCCAGACCAGCGCGGACCTGGACGAGGCCGGCGGCACTACGAAGTCCTGCAAGCGGATGGCAGACGTCGGCTTCGACGGCCTGGCCGAGGCTGACGGCGAGGGCGACCTGCGGACCGCGTGGCGGGCCAGGCTCGAGCGCGAGGGCAAGCTGGCTCCAGGAAGCGGGAGCGTCCGGGACCTTGTCTTCGGGTCAGCTGAGTCCCGCTGACCGCCGAGGGAGCCGGCCGCAGGCAGAGCGGCTGGGCGGACGGCCCGCAGACCGTCGGTGAGCTCGCCGGGATCTTGCGCGAGGGCGGCTACCTGGCCGACCGCGGCCTGGCCACCGCGCTGTTCGTGTCGCTGTCGCTGAACCGGCCGATCCTGCTCGAGGGCGAGGTCGGGGTAGGCAAGACCGAAGTCGCCAAGGTACTCGCCACCGTTTTCGGCAGGCAGCTGATCCGGCTGCAGTGCTACGAGGGCATCGATACTAACCAGGCGCTTTACGAATGGGACTACGCCCGCCAGATGCTGCACATCAGGGCGCTGTCCGAGCGGCAGATCGCAGACGAGCAGGCGGTGGACAAGCTTTTCGGACCCAGGTTCCTGCTGGAGCGGCCGCTGCTCGCGGCGATCCGCGCCGGGGACCGGGCGGTGCTGCTGATCGACGAGGTCGACCGCGCCGACGACGAGTTCGAGGCCTTCCTGCTCGAGGTCCTTTCCGATTTCCAGATCAGCGTTCCGGAGATCGGCACGATCAAGGCGGCGAGCCCGCCGATGGTGGTGCTCACCTCGAACCGCACCAGGGAGCTGCACGACGCGCTGAAGCGGCGCTGCCTCTACCACTGGATCGGCTACCCGCCCGCCGAGCGGGAAGTGGAGATCGTGCTCGTCCGGGAGCCCGGCGTGCCGGCCGCGCTGGCCCGCAAGGTGGTCGCCGCGGTCAACCGGCTGCGCGAGCTCGACCTGGCCAAACCACCCGGGGTGGCCGAAACCATCGACTGGGCGCGGACGCTCGACTTCCTCGGCGAGACCGAGCTGGACGCCCGGGTCGCCGAGGACACCCTGGGCGCGGTCGTGAAGGAGCGCGACGACCTGGAACTGGTCAGGGACAACCTGGAAGAGATAACGTCCGGTGGCTGAGGGGCGCTTCGTTGGCTGAGCGTGCTCCGGGTGAGCGTGCTCCGGATGACCGGGCTCCGCTCGTCGGCGTGCTGGTGAACTTCGCCCGCGAGCTCCGCTCGGCGGGGCTTGCGGTGGGCTCAGGGGACGTGCTCACCTACTGCGCCGCGCTCGTCCCGCTGGACCCGACCGACCTGCTCGACCTGTACTGGGCCGGGCGGACCACGCTGGTCACCCGCCGGGAGAGCATTCCGGCCTACGACGCCGTGTTCCGCAGGTTCTTCCTCGGCGCGGCCGCCGACCCGGTCAGGGAGCTGCTGTCGATCAAGGCGAAGGCCGCGGCGGAGACTCAGGCGGTGCTGCAGATCCCGGCCGCCGAGCCAACTGACGGCGGACGCGGGGAGGAGGCGATGCTCGGCCTGATGGCCTCCGACGCGGAGGTCCTGCGGCACAAGTCGTTCACCGCCTGCACCCCCGAGGAACTTGCCGCGCTGCGGCGGATCATGGCCAGGATCCGGCTGACCCCGCCCAGGCGGCGCACCCGGCGCACCGCGGCCGCGCGGTCGGGCCGGGCACCTGACCTGCGCCGGACGGTCCGGGAGTCGATGCGCATGCACGGCGAGCCTGCCGAGCTGTTCTGGCGCCGGCGCAAGCTCCGGCTGCGGCCGCTGATCCTGATACTCGACGTCTCCGGCTCGATGGCCGACTACTCGCGGAACCTGCTGCAGTTCGCGTACTCGGCGCGGCGCGCGGCGGCCAGGGTCGAGGTCTTCTGCTTCGGTACCCGGCTCACCCGGGTGACCAGGGCGCTGCAGCACCGCCGGCCGGACGACGCGCTGGAACTGGCCGCGAAGGCGGTATTCGACTGGGAGGGCGGCACCAGGATCGGCGACTCGCTGGACGCGTTCGTCCGCGGCTGGGGCCGCCGGGGCCTGTGCCGCGGCGGGATCGTGGTGATCTGCTCCGACGGACTGGACCGCGGTGACCCGGGCGTCCTGGCCACTGCGATGGAGCGGCTCTCCCGGCTGAGTCACCGGGTGGTATGGATGAACCCGCACAAAGGTGATAACCAGGACTTCCGGCCGAGCACGCTCGGCATGATGGTCGCGGCTCCGCACGTTGACCTGCTGCTGTCCGGCCACGACCTGAATAGCCTGGAAGAACTAGCGGCGCTGCTGCCCGGCCTTGGCTAGCAGGGGCCGAGCGTTGAGTAACTAGCAGGGGCCGAGCGTTGAGTAAGGAGCACCCCGGTGAGGTGGAGCGTGGGCGTCGAGGCCGAAGGGGACCGGGCGGTCTCGCGCGAGGAGATCGTCGAGCTTGCCGACGCGGTCGCCGCGAGCTCGGGCATCGCCACCGGGATCGGGACGAGCCGGTACGGCGCCCAGCTAGTCGTCCAGGCTGGCAGCCGGGACGAGGCGATCGAGAAGGCCACCGCGGAGTTCAGCCGGGCGGTGGCGAAGGCAGGGCTGCCGCGATGGCCGGTAACCCGGACCGAGGCCGTCAGCGAGGCCGATGACGCACTGACCGAGCCGGTGACCGAGGGCGGCTGCCGGTGATCAGGCTCGGCTCGCTGGCCGGCTACCCGTTCGAGGGCCCGCGCATGCTCGGCGGCTGGACTCCGCCGTCTGCCGCCGCCGTCTACGTCATCGCGTACAAGCCTGACCCGGAAACCAGGCCAGAGCGGTATGCGGTCATCTACGTTGGCCATTCCGACGATCTGACCGCCGAGCGCTTCCCCTTCCAGCACCCGCGCGCGCAGTGCTGGGTGCGGCGGGCCGGCTCCCGGTGGAAGGTCTACATCTGCACCTACGAAGTACCTGGCGGCGGGCGGCCGCACCGGGAGCAGATAGCCCGCGAGCTCATGGCGGTCTACCAGCCGCGATGCAATGCCCAGCAGTACGACCAGTCGTGGAAGGACGAGTGGATCGGCGCGTACACGGCGCCCACCACCGGCCCGGTCGCCCGCCGCGGCCCGGAACGGCGCCGGCCCCCGTGAGCGGCGCCGTCCCGCCAGCGGGGTCCCTTACTGCCGCGGGGCGAAGCCGACGGCGTCGAGCAACCGCGACCTGCGCCGCCCCGAGGCGGGCCGGGCGGGTTCCGGCTGCGCGGGCCGCTCGGGAGCCGGCGTGACGTCGGTCACGATCTCCTCGGCCATCCCGTAGAGCAGCGGCAGCGCGCCGGCGACCACGCCGCCGGTCTGGTTGATGTGCTCGACCCCGGGCCCGATCAGCTCGGCGTGACCGACGATCGTCCGCACCAGCTCGGCGCACTCCTCCAGGTTCCCGGCGATCCGGGTGAGCAGTGTCCCCACCCAGTACAGGTAGAACGCCAGGCCGGCGACGAGCAGCACGATGTCGATGACCGTCAGGATGACCAGCGTGGTCATGACTTCACCTTTCCGAGCACGCGGCCGAGGAACAGGTGGTGCTTGAGTCCTTCAGCGAGCACCGCCTCCACGCCGTCGGCGACCTGCGGGATGAGCACGGTGTCCGAGGTGTTCGCCGCCGCCGCCTTCAGCGTGTCCCGCACCGCGACGACCCGGCGGTCGATGATCTTCACGAGCCAGACGAGCAGGCTCAGCAGTGCCGCCACGGCGAGCACCACGACGAAGCCGACGATGATCGCGCTCACCCACAGGGTGTGCTCGCTGGACGACATGGCCAGGGCGTGCATCGCTAACCTCCGAGCCTGGTGCGGCCGCGCTGCAGGCCGCCGATGATGATCGTGGCGTGCTCGATCGTGGTGCGCAGCGCCCCGAGGGGGGCGGTGTTGTGCACCGCCTGGGTCAGCGCCTCGTTGATCTTCGGCGCCTCGTTGCCGATCGAGCGGGCGAGCAGCAGGATCGGCACTACCAGCGCCACCACGACCAGTACGATCACGATGCCGATGGTGTAGCCCACGATCCAGCCGGTATGGCTCGTACTGTCCCCGGCGGCCTGCGCGAGGGCGTATGCGTGCATCTGTGGCTCCTTTGCCCGAAACCGATTTGCCCGGACCGGGCGGGTATCAGACCGTCTCGCAGAAGTCCCGTACCGGCTTCAGGCTCGCGTTCACCGAGGTAAGCCGGTCTGGCACCGTGCTGGTCAGCTGCGCGACCGCCTGGACCCCGCCGGTGGTGGCGACGAGCGTCCGGCGTACCGCCCTGAGGTGGAAGATGACCCGCAGCAGGCCCACTGCGGTAATGGCGATAATCAGCGCGGCGATGACCAATGTCACCCAGGCAGCTGCTGGCATGGCCGTTGTCCTTTCTGTTCAGCTCTGCTCGGTCCGATCGGCCCTTTGTCCGGGCGGCCAGTCAGCCGAGCAGCTTGGCCACGGAGCCCGCGTACCTGACGGCGCCGACCGAGACCTCGTTGACGGTGCGGTCGGTCGTGGCCAGCGCATCCGGCACGCCGTTGAGCTCGCCGACCAGGGCGACGCCGCCGGCCAGGATCTCGTCGGCAGCCCCCCGGATCCGCTCGACCGCGGCGAGCACCCGGTTCAGCAGGAAGATGACGACGGGCAGGATCACGATCAGCAGGACGGCGTTGCCTATCCACCACAAGACCATGGTTCGTTCTCCTCAGCTGGCAGCCTGGTAGGGGGCGAAGAAGCGGCGGAAGACGCGGCGCAGCGCCATCATCGCGGCCCGCAGGCCGACGGTGAAGCCCTTCGCCTCGGCCGCCGCCGCGCAGCTGCTCCGGCGACTCACCGCGCTCCGCCCGGTCGATCCGGTCCTGCAGGTTGGCGGAGAAGTCACGCATGAGCACGGCGGTCACGTCGGAGATCATCCCCCGGCCGTACTGCGCGGCGGCCCCGGAGAGCTGCAGGTCCTGGGTCACCCCGACCTTCGTGCCGCGGCCGGAGCGGGCCAGTGTCGCGGTGACGATCATGCTGGCCTGGCCCCGGCCCTTTTCCTCGGCCCCGCTGGCGTGCACCACGATCCGCTTCGCGGCCTCGTCACGCTCGGTGACCTCCGCGGTCCCGGCGAAACGCAGCCGCACCGGGCCCATCCGGACGGCCACGCCGCCTTGGTACTTGTCATTGCCGAGGTTGCCGGTCAGCTCGGCGCCCGGCAGGCAGGCCGCCACCTGGGGGATGTTCTCGAAGAACGCCCACACCTTCTCGACCGGCTCGGCGACCTCGAAGTCATTCTTGATCAGCATCGGGTCTCTTTCCTCGCGTAGGCAGCGGGATCCTGCTCGAACTCCCGCCGGCATCCGGCCCGGCAGAAGTAGTAGGTGACGCCCTCGTGCTCAAGCGGGTAGCCGGCCGGGCCCGCGGTCACGGTCATCCCGCAGACCGGGTCCGCGGCGGCCGCGGGTTCCTCGGCCGCCGCCGCGCGAGCCGCCGCCCCGCCGGCGGCCGCCGCGCCGCCGGTCAGCGCCCCGGCGGCGCGCAGCTTGACGAGCTCGGCGAGCACCGCTACCGCGATTTCCCGGTGCGAGGTGCGGCCGAGGTCAAGGCCGGCCGGCACCCGGACCCGGTCAAGCTGCTCACTGGGCAGGCCCCGGTCAGCGAGATATCCCAGCACCGCCGCGCCGCGCCGGTGCGATCCGACAAGACCAAGGTAAACGGGCCGAGCGGCGACAGCCTGCTCGACCGCTTCCTCATCTCCGTGGCCCTGGGTAGCCACCACGACCATGGAACTCTCGTCCGCGTCGGCTGCGGAGAACTCGGCCCCGTCTATCAGCTGCGCGCTCCAGCCGAGCGCCCGGGCCAGGTCGGTCAGCGTGCTGGCCATCGGCGAGCGGCCGACGACCACGAGCCGCGGGGCCGGAAGCACCGGCTCGATGTAGACCTCCAGCGCGCCCTCGCTCTGGCAGGAAATCGGCACGAGCACCATCCCGTCGGGCACCCCCGCGCCGGACTGCGCGGTGCTGCCGGACTGCGCGGTGCTGGCAAACTGCGCGGTGCTGGCAAACTGCGCGGTGCTGCCAAACTGCACGGTGCTGGCAAACTGCTCGGGGCTGCCGAGCAGCAGCAGCCGCGGCTGGCCGGCGGCGATCACCTGGCGTGCCTCGCGCAGCACGGCTGGCTCAGCGCAGGCCCCGCCGATCCAGCCGTGCAGCTCGCCGTCCGCCGTGATGATCGCGCGGGAGCCCTGCTGGCCGGACGACGGGCCCTGGCGCCAGACCACCGTCGCGAGCGCGAACGCCTGTCCGCGCCGCCTCAGCTCGGCGGCCTGCTCGAGCACGCCCCAGCCGTCCATTGGTGCTTTCCCGTCAGTCATCCGCGCGCTCTCAGTCGTCCGCGCGCACGGGCGGCGCGCCGGAGACGTCGCGGCGGTAGGTGACGGCTTCCCAGACCCGGTCCGGCAGCAGCGGCATGTCGATGTTGCGCACCCCGGTTCCGCCGAGCGCGTCGATCACCGCGTTGACGAATGCGGCCGGGCCGCCGACCGCCGCGCACTCGCCGATGCCCTTGGCGCCGATCGGGTGGTGCGGGCACGGCGTGACCACCTCGCTGTGCAGCTCGAAGCCGGGGGTCTCCCAGGCGCTCGGCAGCAGGTAGTCCATGTAGTTGGAGCCGACGCAGTTGCCCTCGGCGTCGAACGTGATGAACTGCATGTTGGCCATCGCGTACGCCTCGGTCAGGCCGCCCATGATCTGCCCCTCGACGATCATGGGGTTGATCCGGACGCCGCAGTCGTCGACGGCGACCATGTTCAGCACGTCCCAGACCCCGGTTTCCTTGTCCACCTCCACGGTCACGATGTAGACGGCGAACGGCCAGGTCAGGTTCGGCGGATCGTAGTAGGCGGTGTTCTCCAGGCCGGGCTCCATGCCGTCCGGCATGTTGCTGTACGCCGCCATCGCGCATTCCTGGATGGTCACGCCCCGGTCAGGGGCGCTGCGGACGTAGAACCGGCCGAGCTCCCACTCGACGTCCTCCTCGGACACCTCCAGCAGGTGCGCGGCCAGCTTCCTGGCCTTGGCCCTGATCTTGCGGGAGACCATCGAGACCGCGGCGCCGGCCACCGGCGTGCTGCGGGACGCGTAGGTGCCCATGCCGAACGGCGCGGTATCGGTGTCGCCTTCCTCGACCACGATGTCCTCGGCCGGGATGCCGAGCTCGTGGCTGACGATCTGCGCCCAGGTCGTCTCGTGCCCCTGGCCCTGGCCGCGCGCGCCGGTCCGGACGATGGCCTTGCCGGTCATGTGCACCTTGAGCTCGGCCGAGTCGAACATCTTGATGCCGAGGATGTCGTACTCGCGGCTGTTCCCGGCGCCAAGCGGCTCGGTCATCGTGGAGATGCCGATGCCGAGCAGCCGGCCGCGGGCCCTGGCCTCGGCCTGCTGGCGCAGGAAGTCCTCGTAGCCGACCGCCTTCAGCCCCACCTCGAGGCACTTGCCGTACTGGCCAGAGTCGGTCAGGAAGCCGAACGGGGTGCGGTGCGGGAACGCCTCGTCTCGCACGAAGTTCATCCGCCGGAACTCGGCCTGGTCGATGCCGAGGTCGGTGGCCGCGGCCTGCATCATCCGCTCCTGGAAGAACATCGCCTCGGTGACCCGGAACGAGCACCGGTACGCGACGCCACCGGGCGCCTTGTTGCTGTATACGCCGCGGGCGGTCAGGTGCGCTACCGGGATGTCGTAGGCGGCGAAGGCCGAGTGCATCAGGCCGATCTTGAACTTGCTCGGCTGCGCGTCGGAGAAGAACGCCCCGTGGTCGGCGTCGGTGTGCATCCGGACCGCGAGGATCTTGCCGTCGCTGCGCAGCGCCATCTCGCCGTCCAGGTACACGTCCCGCGCGAACCCGGTGGAGATCAGGTTGCCGGACTTGTCCTCGATCCACTTGACCGGGCGTTCCAGCAGGATGGAAGCAAGGATCGAGCAGACGTAGCCGGGATAGACCGGCACCTTGTTGCCGAAGCCGCCGCCGATGTCCGGCGAGATGATCCGGATCATGTGCTCGGGCAGCTCGGCGACCAGCGCGACCGCGGCGCGGATGATGTGCGGCGCCTGCGTCGTCATGTACACCGTGAGCTTGGACGTCGACCGGTTGTAGTCAGCTATCGAGCCGCAGCACTCGATCGGCGACGGGTGCGAGCGCGGGTAGTGCAGGTGCAGCTTCGAGATCTTGTCGGCGCGGGCGAACGCGCGGTCGGTACCCTCGGCGTCGCCGACTTCCCAGTCGTAGATGACGTTGTCATGCTGGTTTTCCTTGTCATCGCGGATCACCGGCGCGCCGTCGGCCACGGCCTGCACCGGGTTGACGACCACCGGCAGCGGCTCGTACTCGACGTCGATCAGCTCGCAGGCGTCCTTCGCGATGTACGGGTCGTCGGCGATCACGCAGGCCACTTCCTGGCCCTGGAAGCGCACCTTGTCGGTGGCCAGCACCGCCTGCGTGTCATAGGACAGGGTCGGCATCCAGGCCAGGTTGCGGGTCGCCATCATCTCGCCGGTCAGCACCAGGTGCACGCCCGGTACCTGCCATGCCCTGCTGGCGTCGACCGACTTGATCCGCGCGTGCGCCAGCGGGCTGCGCAGGATCTCCATGTGCAGCATCCCGGGCAGCGTGATGTCGTCGGTGTAGTTGCCGGTGCCGCGGATGAACCGGTTGTCCTCGACCCGCTTGCGGCTCGCACCCAGCCCGCCGATCTTGATCTCGTCTAGTGCCTGCGACACGTCGTATCCTCCGTCTGGTCAGCCGGCATCGGTGTCAGCCGGCTGGCCGGCCCTGAGCTTCTCGGCGGCCCACAGGACCGACTTGACGATGTTCTGGTAGCCGGTGCAGCGGCAGAGGTTGCCGGACAGCGCCCAGCGCACTTCGTCCTCGGTCGGGTCCGGGTTGCGGTCGAGCAGCGCCTTGGCGGCCATCATCATCCCCGGGGTGCAGAAGCCGCACTGCAGCCCGTGCTCCTCCTTGAACCCCTCCTGCAGCGGGTGCAGCTCGCTGGCTGTCGCCAGTCCCTCGACGGTGCTGATCTCGTGCCCGTCGGCCTGCACGGCGAGCATGGTGCAGGACTTGACCGCGGTCCCGTCCACCAGCACCGTGCAGGCGCCGCAGTTGGTCGTGTCGCAGCCCATGTGCGTGCCGGTCAGCCCGGCGCCCCGGCGGATCAGGTGGGAAAGCAGCAGCCTGGGCTCCACCTCGGCGATCTTCTTCACCCCGTTGATGGAGAACTTGATCCGGCGGACAGGGACGTTGCTGACCTGCTCGCCGGGGTCGTCGAAAACGGTGGTCATGTCAGGCTGCCCTCTCCGCCGTCGCTTCCGCGCCCGCGCGAGTCAGGATGCGCGTGACGAACGTGCGTACCATGTGCCGCTTGTATTCCGCGCTGCCGCGGTGGTCGGTCTTCGGCCGGGCCGCGTCAGCGGCCAGCGCCGCGGCCTGCCCGATGGCCTCTTCGGACAGCGCCTTCCCGACCAGCGCGGCGGCGGCCGCATCCGCGTTGATGGTGGATCCGCCGACGCCGGTCAGGGCGATGCCGGCCCTGGCCACGGTGCCGCCGGAGGTCTCCACCGCGACCGCGACCCCGACAGTCGCGAAGTCGCCGACCCGGCGCTCCAGCTTGAGGTAGCCGCCCGCGCGGGTGCCCTGCGGCGGCGGGATGACCGCCTCGACCGCGATCTCGTCCGGCTCGAGCACGTTCTGGAACGGCCCGGTGACGAAGTCGGCGACCCGGATGGTCCGCCGCCCGCCCGGTCCCTGCGCCACCACGGATCCGCCGAGCGCGATCACCACCGACGCCCAGTCGCCCTGCGGGTCGGCGTGACAGAGCGAGCCGACCAGCGTGCCGCGGTTCCGCACGATCGGATCGGCGATCAGCGGTGCGGCCGCCGCCATGGTCGGCTGCGTGCCCGGCAGCAGCTGCGAGCGCTCAAGCTCGGCGTGCCGGCACAGGGCGCCGATCCGCAGCGTGCCGTCCGGGTCCGCGCGGTGGTAGCCGAGCCCGGGCAGGTTGTTGATGTCCACGATCAGCTCCGGCGACGCGAACCGCAGCTTCATCAGCGGGACCAGGCTCTGGCCGCCGGCCAGCACCTTGGCCTCGTCCCCGCCCTCGCGCAGCAGGCTGATCGCCTCATCGAGCGACCGCGGGGCCTCGTACCGGAACCGAGACGGGTACATACGATCCTCCGTGTCCTGGCTGGACGTCGGGCCGCGGGTCAGCCGCGCGCTGGGGGCGCGGACTCGGGGCCGGCCGCGGGCTCGCCGCGGGTGGCGGGCTCGCTGCGGGCGGCGGGCTCGCTGCGGGTGGCGGGCTCGCTGCCAGTGGCGGGCTCGGGCGCGCCGAGCCCGGGTACCTCCGGCCCTGGGCCGCCGCGTGGCCGGGCGGACTCCGGGTCGGCGACCGCCACCGGCAGCGTGTCCTCCTCCGGGTCAGGCCGCGGCTGCTGATGCGGCGGCCACGGCCCGGGCACCGGCTGCCCGGCGATCTTGAGATAGTCCATCAGCTCGGGCCACGCCCAGACGGTCGGGCTCTTGCCGGTCTTCGGCGAGTGCTCGACCAGCTCGTAAAGGCGCGGATTGCCCTGGCTGTGGCCGCTGGACTCGATCCGCATGGAGCTTGCTCCCGCCGCCGGACGGGCCGCACGGCGCCGTCGCCTGTGATATGCGCCACTATGTCCCCCGGGCCGCCGCCCCGCAATGCAGGAATAACCTCTTGCTTAAGATGCCCGTGCAGGCCCGTGGCCTGCGGTTCTGCGGGTGCCCCGGCTCGCTGCCCGCCGGGCCGGGTCAGCGCGGCCTGGCTGCGGCCGGGCCGGGTCAGCTCCAGATCGTCACGTATACCGGAGGGCGGAACCGGGACGGCGGCACGCCTGCCGCTGGCGAGCGCATCAGCTGCATGGCCTCCGGGGTGCCGAGGAAGCGCCGCAGCGAGCTTGCGGTCGTGCTCCGGTGCTGCCGCTCCAGCATGGTGACGTGCCAGCACGCGTCCATCGGCGTTCCTGGCAGCTCGACCAGCGAGAGCTCGCCCCGGCGCAGCTGCTGCGCGACCAGGTGCTCGACCGCCGGCGCCACCCCGGCCCCGTCGGCGGCCGCGGCCCAGGCCGCGGTCTGGTTGGGGAACACGCCGATCCTGGCATCCGGGATCCGCAGCCGGGCAAGCAGCTGGCCGGTGTCGCTGCCCGGATCGGTGCCGGACGGGTCCACCAGCCAGCGCCACTGGCTTGCGCTCCCCCGCAGCCTGGACTTGCCGGCGGTGACGACCACGAGCCGGTAGCGGAAGATCGGCTCGGTGACCACCGGGAGGGCCGGGTCGTCCGGCACGCCAGGGCCGATCGCCGCGTCGGCGAGCCGGTTCGCCACAAGCACAGCCATCTCGTTGCTCGCGGCCACCCCGGCGGACACCTCTACCGAGCCGGCGAAGCGCCGGGTGAACGCCTCCATCAGCGGGCTGACCACGAATTCCGCGATGGCGGGCGTGGCCACCAGGCGCAGCTGGTCCGGCGCGCCCCGTGCGGCCCTGACCGCGGCGTGCGCCTCGGCGCCGAGCACCACGATCTGCGACGCGGTGGCGAGCAGCCGGGAACCGCCCGCGGTCAGCGTCATGCCCGCCGGCCCGCGACTGACCAGCGGGTCGCCCAGGTGCTGCCGGAGCGCCGACAGCGCCTGCGAGACGGCAGGCTCGCTGACGCCGAGCGCGTTCGCAGCCGCGGTCACCGAGCCGAGCCTGGCCACCAGGACGAACGCGTTCAGCTGGGTAAGCGTCATGACAGTGTCGATTATCCCGCACCAGGCCGGCTGTTGGCCGCCGCCGCGTGCCCGGCACGGCCCGCGAGGTCGCGGCGGGCCGCCGCGAACGTGGTGGATCGCGCGACCGCGCACCTTCGGTGGTGGTGGATCGCGCGATCGCGCACCTTCGGCCGCGCACCCTCGATGGGGTGCGCTGGCCAGATCCAGCACCCCGGCGCCGTCCGCCGTCGCCGTCCGCCGCGGGCGCCTCGTAAACTCAGCAGGCGTGGCGTAGCACCAGGGAGGGCGCATGCAGGTTCCGGCGCACGTCGAGTACGAGAAGGCGACGAGCGTCGAGCATGCGGTTTCCCTGCTGGTCAGGTACGGTCCCGAGGCCCGCGTGCTGGCCGGCGGCCACAGCCTGATCCCGATGATGAAGCTGCGGCTCGCGCAGCCGGAGACGCTGATCGACGTCAACGCGCTCAGTGAGCTTTCCTTTATCACGGAGGCTGACGGCGAGCTGCGGATCGGCGCGCTGACCCGGCACGCGCAGCTGCTTGAGTCGCCGTCGGCCGGCCTTTCCGCGATCCTGCACGACGCGGAGCGGGTCATCGCCGATCCGATCGTGCGCCTCTGGGGAACCGTCGGCGGCTCGCTCTGCCAGGCCGACCCGTCCGAGGACCTGTCGGCGACGTTCGCGGCGCTGAAGGCAATCATGGTCATCCGCGGCCCGGACGGCACCAGGACGGTGCCGGCCAGGGATTTTCACACCGGGCCTTACGAGACCGTGGTCGGCCCCGCCGAGCTGCTCACCGAGATCAGGATCGCGGTCAGGCCCGGCGGCGGCAGCGCCTATCAGAAGGTCGCGCGCCGGGTGGGTGACTGGCCGGTAGGCGCGGCCGGCGCGGCCATCTGGCTGGACGGCGATACCATCGCCGACGCCGGGATCGGCCTGACCGCTGTCGGCGCGCAGCATTTCGCCGCCGCCGAGGCCGAGGAGTTCCTGCGCGGCAGCCCGGCCACCGAGGCGAGCTTCGCCCGGGCCGGCCAGATCGCCGCCGAGCACTGCCGTCCGAGCTCGGACCAGCGCGGTCCGGCCGACTACAAGCGGCACCTCGCCAGCGAGCTCACCACCAGGGCGCTCCGCCGCGCGCTGCAGCGGGCCAAGGACCAGGACGAGCCAGCGGGCACCGCTCCCCGTGACCCGCCCGGCCCACGGCCCGGGCGGCCGGGATGAAGGTCACGGTGCAGGTCAACGGCGCTAGCTACGCCCGCGACGTCGAGCCTAGGCTGCTGCTCATCCACTTCCTGAGGGACGACCTGGGGCTGACCGGATCGCACTGGGGCTGCGACACCTCTAACTGCGGGGCGTGCGTGGTGTGGCTGGACGAGACGCCGGTGAAGTCGTGCACGGTTCTGGCGGCCATGGCAGACGGTCACCGCGTCCGCACGGTGGAAGGGCTGGCGCGGGGCGGTGAGCTCGACCCGGTCCAGCAGGGCTTCGCGGAGTGCCACGGGCTGCAATGCGGATTCTGCACGCCCGGCATGATGCTCACCGCCCGGTGGCTGCTTGACCGCAACCCGGACCCGTCGGCCGCGGAGATCCGGGAGGCGCTGTCCGGCCAGATCTGCCGGTGCACCGGGTACGAGAACATCGTCAGGTCCGTCCGCTGGGCCAGCAAGCACGAGGCCGCACGCGGCGGGGACGACGGAGCCGCGCCTGAGGTGCCCGCGTGACCGGGGCCTACGGATCGCTGCCGCGCAAGGAGGATGCCCGCTTCCTGCGCGGCAAGGGCATCTTCGTTGACGACATCGCGCTGCCCGGGATGCTGCACGGCGCGATCCTGCGCAGCCCGCTGCCGCATGCCAGGATCATCTCGGTCGACACCGCGGCCGCCGAGGCGCACCCCAGGGTCGAGGCCGTCATCACCGGCGAGTCGCTGGCCGAGCGCGGCCTGGCCTGGATGCCGACGCTGTCGGCGGACGTGCAGGCGGTGCTGGCCACCGACAAGGTCCGGTTCCAGGGCCAGGAGGTGGCGTTCGTCGTGGCCACGGACCGGTACGCCGCCAGGGACGCGCTCGAGCTGATCAATGTCGAGTATGAGCCGCTGCCCGCGGTGATCGCCGCGGGCAGCGCCCTCGGCCAGGGCGCCCCGGTGATCCGTGACGACATAGCGGGCCAGCAGGACAACCACATCTTCGACTGGGAGGCCGGCGACAAGGCGGCGACGGACGCGGTCTTCGCCGCCGCGGACGTGGTGGTGGCGCGCGACATGCTCTACCCGCGGTCGCATCCCGCGCCGCTGGAGACCTGCGGCGCAGTGGCCGACATGGACACGGTCACCGGGCGGCTGACCGTCTGGTCGACGACGCAGGCGCCGCACGCGCACCGGACGCTGTACGCGATGATGACCGGCCTGCCCGAGCACAAGATCCGGATCGTGTCGCCGGACATCGGCGGCGGCTTCGGCAACAAGGTTCCGATCTATCCCGGGTACCTCTGCGCGATCGTCGGCTCCATGGTGACCGGCCGGCCGGTCAAGTGGGTCGAGGACCGGTCAGAGAACCTGATGTCCACCACGTTCGCCCGGGACTACCACATGCACGGCGAGATCGCCGCCACCGCCGACGGCCAGATCCTGGCCGTGCGGGCCAGGGTGCTTGCCGACCACGGCGCGTTCAACGCGACCGCGCAGCCGAGCAAGTACCCGGCCGGGTTCTTCCACATGTTCACCGGCTCCTACGACCTGCGGGCCGCGTACTGCGAGGTGACCGCCGTCTACACGAACAAGGCGCCGGGCGGGGTCGCCTACGCCTGCTCATTCCGCATTACCGAGGCCGTGTACCTGGTGGAACGGCTGGTCGACCTGCTGGCCGCCGAGCTCGGCGCCGATCCGGCCGAGCTGCGGATGAAGAACCTGCTGCGCCCCGAGCAGTTCCCCTACACCTGCCCGACCGGCTGGGAGTACGACTCCGGCGACTACCCGCGGGCGATGCAGCTCGCGATGGACATCGCCGGCTATCCCGAGCTGCGCCGCGAGCAGGCGGCCGGACGCGAGCGCGGCGAGTACATGGGCATCGGGATCAGCTTCTTCACCGAAGGGGTCGGCGCCGGGCCGCGCAAGCACATGGACATCCTCGGCCTCGGTATGGCCGACGGCGCCGACCTGCGGGTGCACCCCACCGGGAAGGCGGTGCTCGCGGTGTCCTGCCAGACCCAGGGCCAAGGCCACGAGACCACCTTCGCGCAGATCGTCGCCGAGGAACTCGGCCTGTCGCCGGACGACGTCGACGTGGTGCACGGCGACACCGACCGGACGCCGTTCGGCCTCGGCACCTACGGATCCCGCTCCACGCCGGTCTCCGGAGCGGCGGCCGCCGTGGTCGCCCGCAAGGTCCGCGAGCGGGCCAGGATCATCGCCGCGGCCATGCTCGAGGTGTCACCGGACGACCTGGCCTGGGCAGACGGGAAATGGCAGGTTCGCGGCGACCCGGAGAAGGCCAGGGGCATCGCGGAGATCGCGATGGCCGCACACGGGGCACTCGAGCTGCCGGACGGCGTGGAAGGCCACCTGGACGCCGAGACCGTCTACGACCCGCCGAACCTCACCTTTCCGTTCGGCGCCTACATCTGCGTTACCGACGTGGATCCTGGCACCGGGATGGTCAAGGTCCGCCGGTTCATCGCCGTGGACGACTGCGGCGTGCAGATCAACCCGATGATCGTCGAGGGGCAGGTGCACGGCGGGCTCGCCGACGGGGTCGGCATGGCCCTCATGCAGGTCATTGCCTTCGACTCCGACGGCAACTGCCTCGGCGGCTCGTTCATGGACTACCTGCTGCCCACATCGGTGGAGTGCCCGTCCTGGGAACTCGGCGGCACGGTCACGCCGTCACCGCACCATCCGATCGGGGCCAAGGGCATCGGCGAGGCGGCCACGGTCGGCTCGCCCGCCGCCGTGGTCAACTCGGTACTCGACGCGCTCGCGCCCTTCGGCCTCCGGCACGCCGACATGCCGCTCACCCCGGCAGGCGTGTGGAGCGCATTGCAGGGCCGCCCGCTGCGCGCTGACCTGGCGATCCCGTGACCGCCGGCCGGCCATTGCGAGGCCTGCTGCATGATGGGCACATGTGGTACGTGTGCGGTCCAGGATGCAGGCAGCCGTCCGCTGACGATCAGGGCCGCTGCCCGGAATGAGCGAACTCACGGAGCGGCTGCCCGATGTCGGCACCCTGCTCGCCGCCCTGGACGGCGCCGACTACCTGGCCGATGAGGCGCTGGGCACCAGCCTGTTCCTGGCCGCCCGGATGAGCCAGCCGATCCTGCTTGAGGGCGAGCCGGGAGTCGGCAAGACCGGCGCGGCGCAGGCCCTCGCCCGCGCGCTTGAGACGCCGCTGATCCGGCTGCAGTGCTACGAGGGCCTTACCTCAGCCGAGGCGCTGTACGAGTGGAACTACCCGCGGCAGCTGCTCGCGATCCGGCTGGCCGAGGCCCAGGGCGGCACGCTGCGCGAATCGGACCTGTTCAGCGCCGAGTACCTGCTGGAGCGGCCGCTGCTCGCCGCGCTCGATCATCCGGGGCCGCGCCCGGCGGTGCTGCTGATCGACGAGGTCGACCGCGGCGACGACGAGTTCGAGGCGTTCCTGTTCGAGCTGCTTGCCGAGTCCGCCGTGACCATCCCCGAGCTCGGCACCAGGCGCGCGGCGTTCCCGCCGATCGTGGTGCTCACCTCGAACCGGACCAGGGACCTGCACGACGCGCTCAAGCGCCGGTGCCTCTACCACTGGATCGACTACCCGGCGACCGGCCAGGTGGCCGCCATCATCCGCCGCCGGGTGCCGGCCGCGGCGGCGCCGCTCGCCGGGCAGGTGGCGGCCGGCGTCGCCCGGCTCCGCGGCCTCGAGCTCGCCAAGCCGCCCGGCATCGCCGAGGCGATCAGCTGGACGGCGGCGCTGCATGTGCTCGGCGCCGAGAAGCTGGACGAGGCGGCTGCCGAGCAGACCGCGGGCGCCGTGCTCAAGTACGCCGAAGACCTCGATGCCGCCCGCGCGGCCGGATACTCCTCGCTGGTCGGCAACGATGGCTGACGACCGCACGACCGCCGGGGCCTCGCGGTCCGCCGCCCAGCCCAGCCATGGCTGACGACCTGGCCGACGTCGCGGCGCGGTTCGGCGCTGCGCTGCGGCTGGCTGGCCTGCCGGTCGGCCCGGGCCGGTGCGAGCGGTTCGCCAGCGCGGTGACGCTGGCCAGGCCGCAGACGCCGCGCGCGCTGTACTGGTGCGCTGCCGCGACGCTTGTGTCCAGCCAGGCTCATATGGCGACGCTGGAGGCCGTCTTCAGCGCGGTATTCGGCGACCTGACCGACCCCGCGGACCAGCGCGGCCAGGAATTGGCGGCACCGTCCGCCCGCCCGCGCGCGGCGCCGGGGGACATGCTGGCCAGCGCGGCGAGGGCGGCGAAGGAGCACGCCGGACAGCCCCGGCCGGAGGCGGGCAGGACGTTCGAGCGGCCAGCGCCGGGGCCCGACGACCCCGGGCACGTCGTCGAGCACCGGTTCCTCGGCAGCGCCGCGGAGCGGCTGGCGGCCAAGGACTTCGCCGAGCTGACACCGGAAGAACTGGCGGAGCTGGCCGGGCTGATGCGGCGGATAACGCTGGCGGTGCCGCTGCGCCGGTCCCGCCGGGCGCGGCGCCGGCGGCGCGGCCCGCACATGGACATGCGCTCCACGCTCCGCGAGGCCCGCCGGACCGGCGGGGATCCGGTCAGCCTGATCGGCCGGGCGCCGGCCCTGCGGCCGCGCAGGCTCGTCGTCCTCTGCGATATCTCCGGCTCGATGGAGCCCTACGCCCGGGCCATGATCCAGCTGCTGTACTGCGCGGCGGGCGGCGCCAGGGCGGAGGTATTCAGCTTCGCCACCCGGCTCACCCGGCTGACCCCTGCGCTAGCCAAGTCCCGTCCCGCCCTGGCGCTGGCCCAGGCCGGGCAGGCGGCGCCGGACTGGCTGGGAGGCACCAGGATCGGCGAGTCGCTCAGGGACTTCAACGACTCCTACGGCCGCCGCGGCATGGCCCGCGGCGCGGTAGTCGTGATCATCTCGGACGGCTGGGACACCGGCGACCCTGCCATCGTCCGGCGGGAGATGGACCGGCTGTCGCTCGTCGCGTTTAAAATAATCTGGGTGAACCCGCGGACCAAGAGCCCGGCCTACCAGCCGTTGGCCGGCGGGATGGCGGCGGCCTGGCCCTATTGTGACGCGGTAGTGAGCGCGCACACGCTGGCCGCCGTGGACGAACTGGCGGCGGTGCTCGCCGATCCGGTCCGCCGGCGGCTCGTGCACGCCGGCCGCCGGGTCGCCTAGCGGGCGGCCCCGCCGGGTCGCCTGGCGGGCGGCCGGGCGCGACCCGGCTGATCCTGGCGGCTAGCCCCGGCTAGGTGATGCGCGGCCGCCGATTGTCCCCGCCGCCGGGGCGGGCCTTGCGCTTGACCTCGACGCCGCCGCACACGCAGGTCCCGGTGATCCGCAGGACCGGGGCGTCCGGCGCTTCCGACTCCGCGCTGTCGCCGGCGATCTCCCGGCCGCCCATGACCGCGCTGCCGGTGTCGATGACCCGCATCTCCGGCGGGACCGTGATCGACACGCCGCCGCACACGGCGACCGCGTGGATGGTGATCTCCCTGGCCGGCAGGTCGGCCTCGCGAAGGTCGAACTCGGCGCCGCCGAAAATGGCGAGGACGCTGGTGACTGGCTCCGGGCGCCACCGCCCCTTCCGGCTGATGCCGCCGAAGATCGCGGTCATCCGCCGCCCCGGCGCGGCCGGCGCCAGCGAGCCTGCGCCGGGTGACCGCACCGCCGCCGCGGCCGTACCGGGCAGGTCATCGATGACCGGGACGATGTCGGCATGCGTCTTCGCGGCGTAGAGCGCGTCCAGCCGCTCCGAGTGCTCTTCCGCCGTCAGCCTGCCCTGGGCCAGGGCCTCGTTCAGCACCGACGCGGCGCGGTCGCGGTCCGCGTCAGACGCGCGCAGCCGGGAATTTGGGTTGAAACCCTGGGGGTCCATCGGGCTATTGTCGGCCATGCCAGGGCGTCAGCGAAACGGGGAATGTCGTGGGTCATGTCGAGGCCGCGCACCTCAGCCACGCCCTGCCGGACGGGCGCGAGCTGCTCGATGACGTGTCCTTCCGGGTCGGCGACGGCGTCACGGCCGCGCTGATCGGGCCTAACGGCGCGGGCAAGACGACGCTGATGCGCCTGATCGCAGGTGACCTGACCCCGCAGGCGGGCTCGGTCACGTCCAGCGGCGGGCTCGGCATCATGCGCCAGTTCGTCGGCGGGATACGGGACGAGTCGACGGTGCGGGACCTGCTGATCTCGATCTCGCCGCCGCGGGTACGGGCGGCCGCGGCCCGGCTGGACGCTGCCGAGCTGGTGATGATGGAGCGCGACGACGAGCCCGCCCAGCTGCGGTACGCGGCCGCGCTGGCCGAGTGGGGCGACGCGGGCGGCTACGAGGCCGAGGTGCACTGGGACGCCTGCACCGTGGCGGCGCTGGGGACGCCGTTCGACCGCTGCCGCTGGCGTGCGGTGCGCACCCTGTCCGGCGGCGAGCAGAAGCGGCTGGTCCTTGAGTCGCTGCTGCGCGGCAACGACGAGGTGCTGCTGCTTGACGAGCCGGACAACTACCTGGACGTGCCGGCCAAGCTGTGGCTCGAGCAGCAGCTCGCGGCTACCCCGAAGACGGTGCTGCTGGTCAGCCACGACCGGGAACTGCTGGCTAATTGCGCCGAGCGGATCATCACGGTGGAGGACAGGCATGTCTGGGTGCACGGCGGCGGGTTCGCCGGCTACGCGCAGGCGCGCCGGGACCGGATCGACCGGCTCGATGAGCTGCGCCGGCGCTGGGACGAGGAGCACGAGAAGCTGAAAGAGCTGGTCCGGATGTACCGGCAGAAGGCGTCGTACAACGATGCCATGGCATCGCGGCTGCAGGCGGCGGAGACCCGGCTGCGCAAGTTCGAGGAAGCCGGGCCGCCCGAGCTCGCGCCGCGGGAGCAGAACGTGCGGATGCGGCTGCGCGGCGGCCGTACCGGCAAGCGCGCGGTGATCTGCGAGGACCTGGAGCTGACCGGGCTGATGCGCCCATTCGGCCTGGAAGTCTGGTACGGCGAGCGGGTGGCCGTGCTCGGGTCCAACGGATCCGGCAAGTCTCATTTCCTGCGGCTGCTCGCCGGGGAGCCGGTCGCGCACACGGGCATCGCCAGGCTCGGCGCGCGGGTGAACCCCGGCTGGTTCGCGCAAACTCACGCGCGGCCTGACCTGGACGGCCGCAGCCCGCTCGACACCCTCATGTTCGAGCACGCGATGCTCATTAACGAGGCGATGGCCGCGCTTTCCCGGTACGAGCTGCAGTCATGCGCCAGGCAGGCATTCCGGACGCTGTCCGGCGGCCAGCAGGCTAGGCTGCAGATCCTGCTGCTCGAGCTGGCAGGCTCGACGCTGCTGCTGCTCGACGAGCCGACCGATAACCTCGACCTGGCCAGCGCCGAGGCTCTGCAGGAGGGCCTGGAATCGTACGCGGGCACCGTGCTCGCCGTCACGCATGACCGCTGGTTTGCGCGTTCATTCGACCGGTTCCTGATCTTCGGGGCCGACGGCGGTGTCTATGAGGCGCCAGGTCCTGTCTGGGACGAGGCCCGGGTCGCCCGGCCGCGCTGACCGGCCGCGCTGACCCGGCAGCTTGCTAGGCTGCATGCAACTCAGCGAGCCCGGTCATCCGGCCGGCCGGGCTCCACAGCAGATGGTGGAGGGCGCGCACCCGTGAAGAAGCTGCTCATTCTGGTCCTCGTCGGGTTCGGCGCACTGGCCGTCTGGCGGAAGGTCCAGTCAGACCGGGCCGAGCTTGACCTATGGACCGAAGCGACCACGAGCGACGATTAGCCCGCGCGTCGGCCGGCCTGCCGGCCTGGCGGCCTGGCACGCATGGAGGCGTTCAGGTGACCGAAACCCGGCCGGTCTCGCTCGTGTGCTGCGGCCTGATCGGGACGACGGTCACTGACAACGGCATGATCGAGCGTGCCTATGCCGAGGCCATCGCTACGCAGGGCGTCGTGACCGGCACTACCGCGTACGCGCGGTGCATGGCCGGAGTCCACCGCTCCAGGGGGCAGTCGACCATGGCGGTCCTGCGCAGCCTGTTCCCGGAGAGCCAGGCCACCGCGCAGGCGGCGCAGCTCGCGTTCGACCGTTCGTACGGCGCCGCTGTCGCCCGGACCGGCGTCGAGGCCATGCCCGGCGCCGAGCAGGCGATCGAGAAGCTGCGCGGTAATGCCGCGCGGGTATGCCTGATCAGCGGATTCTCCCGGCGGCTGCTCTCCCTGGTGCTCGACACCCTCGGCTGGTGGGACCGGGTTGACCTGGCCCTTTCCACGGACGAAGTGCCGAGGGGCTGTCCGTGGCCCGACCTCATCTTCACCGCCATGCTGCGGCTCGGCGTCGATGACGTACGCGACACGCTCGTCGCGCACGGCACCGAAAGCGGGGTGCTGAGCGGCCGGCGGTCCGGGGCCGGCGCGGTCGTCGGCGTCCTGACCGGAACGCACACAACCGAGCGGCTTCGCCGGGCGGGCGCGAGCCACGTGCTCGGCAGCGTTGCGGAACTACCGGACTTGCTGGCCGCGGGGACTGCCCCCGGCGCAACGGCCGCCGGCGGCCGGCGGCCGGGCGATTCTGGCGGCCGGCGCTGAGTCCGCCGCTGGTTCTGGTCCCGGTCCTGGCCCTGGCGCTGGCGCTGGCGCTGGCGGTGTTGGTGTTGGTGGCAGGGACGACGGGCCCGCCACCCAGGTACCCTTGGAGCGCCGCAGTACGGGGCTATAGCTCAGCTGGAAGAGCACCTGCTTTGCAAGCAGGGGGTCGCGAGTTCGAGTCTCGCTAGCTCCACCAGGCAAAACGCCTCTTCTCAAGATCGATGGCGGCTGGTTTGTAGCCATCGCATGTAGCAACGGGCTAGTTCTGGCCGTCGTCGAGCAGCCCGTGTAGCTGGGTGAGTGCCTCGCGGCGGGCCTGGTCGTCGGTGTCGGTGTAGATCTCCAGTGTCGTGCTGATCCGGGCGTGCCCGAGGATCGCCTGGGCATCGCGGGCGGGGATGCGCAGGTCCTTGAGCAGTGACCCGACGGTGTGCCGGACGTGGTGCACCTTGATGACGCGGATGTTGTTGTCCTCGCAGATGCGCCGGAAGGACCGGACGAAGTTCCGCGGCTCGACCGGGCGGCCGGTCCGGGTGGTGAACACCAGGTCTGTTGCTGGCCAGGCGGAGCCCATGTCGGCGCGGTAGGCGGCCTGTCGTTCGGCCTGGAGCTTGAGCGCCTGGCGGGCGATGTCGAGTAGCGGGAGGTCTCGCCGTCCGGCGCTGGTCTTGACCGGGCCGAGGCGCAGTTCGCCGCTGACGCGCTGAAGCTGCTGGCGGACATGGATGGTCCCGGCGTCGAGGTCGATATCGCTCCAGCGGATGCCGAGTGTTTCGCCGCGTCGCAGGCCGTAGAGCAGGAGCAGCACGAACGCGACGTATAGCGGGTCGGCTTTCGCTGCGGCGAGGAAGCGCTTGGCCTCGTCGGCAGACCAGGGGCGGATCATGCCTCGTTGCGATTGCGGGAGTTCGGCCAGGCGGGCGACGTTGCGGACGATGAGTTCCTCGCGGACAGCGCGGGTGAGCGCGGCACTGAGCACGGTCCGCATGATCTGTACCTTGCGGACGGAGTCGCCTGCCTCCAGGCGCTGGTTGAGGAACATCTGCACGGCATGCACTGACAGTCGGCTCAGCTGCCGTTTGCCCAGGCCGGGGGTCAGGTAGAGGCGGGTGATCATCTCGTAGAGCGCGTAGGTGGCCGGGCGCCGGTTCTGCTTGACGATGTGCTCCAGCCAGTATTCGAGGTAGACGTCGAGCCGCCATGATTCGCCAGGAACCGGGATGCCGGTGCTTGCTCGTTGCTGGGCTTCCCTGAGCTTGTTGCGGGCCTCGTCGAGTGTCTTGCCGTAGACCACGACTCGCTTGCGCGCGCCAGAGACCGTGCGGGCGTAGAACGCTCCGACCCAGTAGCCGTCCTGGCGCTTGTAGACCGAACCATCGCCGTTGATCCGGCGCCGGTTGCGGGTTGTTTGGCTTGCTGGCAATTTAGCTCACTTCCTCGTATTGCTGTTCGAGTGCTCGTACGTACTCATGCAGGGCATCGGCAGTGATGAACCGGAATTTGCCGTCCTTGATGGAGCGGATCCGGTTGGAACGGATCAGCCCGTAGAGGATGGTCTTGCTGATGCCGAGCACGGCAGCGGCCTCGCGTGGCCGGTAAAGCAGCTTGTCCATGCGGTTGGTTCCTTTCGAAACGTCAGTTCATCCAGATCTCCTCTCGTGCGATGCGGTCGTGCTCGCGGGCTCTCGCGGCGGCGGCGAGGGCGAGCTGATGCTCGGCGGTGGTGGCGTGCCCGGTTCCGGCGTACTGCCAGGCGGTCATGAGCAGGACAGTGTGCTCGCTGAGGTCGCGTCCCCAGGGGTCCTTCTCGCCGTCAGGGTGGCGTTCACGCCTGCGATGGTCGGTGCGAGCCTGGCGCAGCTGCGTGAAGGTGACGGAGTAGCGACGGGATTTGGTGAGGAAGTGGCCGCGGTAGCCGAGCATGTGCGTCCACTTGTTGAGCGCCAGCTCGGCTGCGGCGGGGCGCTTGCCCAGTTCCCAGCAAGTAGAGATAAGCCGCTTGAAGTGAGCGCCGCAGCGCAGGGCAGTGATGGCAGCAGGGCTGCGGACGGGCCGGTCAGGCAGGCCGGGCGCGTCGATGGTCTTGGTGGCGTATTTGGCGATGTAGTTCGCCACGGCCTGGGCAGAGAGCGCGCTGCCGGTTCCGGGCAGGTCGCCAGCCGGGCGGATAGTCCGGGTGTCGGCCTGAGTCCCGAATTGGATCGTACGCCGCAGGTCCGGGTCGATGACCGGAACAGCGCTCGTGTCGCCGGGCGATGCGCCTGCGGCGCGGACGGCGAGCTTGGCCAGGTGAGCGGCGATATCGAGCGAAACGACAGCGGCGGCCTGGCGGATGGCCTGCTTGAGCAGGGAAATGTCATACCGAGCCGGGGGCAGCTGGTAGTCGTTGCCGGGCGCATCAAGCCGGATGCACTGGGTGTGAGCGCCAGCTCCGGCGATGGCGCCGACGCGCTTGGCGACGGGCCCCAGGAATGCCCCACCGACCCCAGGCGCGAGGGTCGCGTAGTGCCCGCACCGCGTGCGTGAGCTCTTCGTCGGCGGGGCTCATCGGTAGGTGACCGCCAGCTCAGGGGTCAATGCCACTTAGCTTAGTTGAACAAGACTGGTGTGGCCGGTGGTTGTCGTAGCAGATCGTGGGCGGGCCATGGTGGCTGGTGCCGATGCCGCGGGGTTTCATGACCGGCTAGGAGTTATGGCGGGCCCGCCGGACAACGCGGGGGCAGGAGCCGTGCGGCCGCAGGGCCTTTAGGTTGCGTCGGGCTGGTGATGTCGGCCATGACGGCGGCGAGTAACTGCTCCTGCCGGTGCGGGTGGTGTGGCCGGGCCCGCGGCCCGGCGGCGGATGATGGCGAACGGTGCGCACGAATGTCACCCGGTCGCGGTCGATGCAGCCTCGGTGCCGGCCCGGCAGATCAGGGCCGAGATGCGTAATGCGGTGAGCATCTATCCTGTAGATTTCCTGCCGGACCATGTCCGGGCTCTTGGACCGCAGTACCTTCCCGGGTCCGCGCAGGCAGGTCTTGAGCTGGTCGTTACCGGTTTCCTCTTCCCACCGCTGGCAGTAGGCCAGGGCCAATTCGCGGGCGGTGGCGTCTGCGGGGTCGGTGATGGTGGTGATCAGGGCGATCAGCTCGCCGCTGCCGTCGCGGTCGTGGATCTCGTACTCGATGACCCGCACCCGCGTGGCCTGGCCAGGGCCGAGGTGCTCGCCAGCGCGGGCGGCGGCGATCAGCTTGTTCCGGGCCTTGCCGTGGATGGCGGGCCTGACCACGATCGATGTATAGGAACCATCGGGCAGCAGTTCCAGCACCGGCAGCCTCAGGTCCGATTTCACCCGCCACAACAGCGCGGCGCCGGTAGCGGCGGCGGCCTGCCAGTCCGCCCAGTTATAGAAGCCGCGGTCAGCGATCAGCAGCCAGTTCTCCTCCAGCCGGGGAACAGGCGGCGGGCCAGGGCCTGCTCGCTGCTGCCTTTCCCGCCGATGGGGCCCATCTGCGCGGCGATCTTCGCGTGCGAACAGCACTCGCCGATGGTCACTACCCGGACCTTCGGGAACGCTGAACGGCTGCTCTCCCCGGACGCGTATCCGAACGCGGCGGCCTTGGCGGAGTATCGGGAACGTCCAGCTCGAAGCCGTCGATGGCCATCAGCCGCCAGCCCCGCAGGAACGCGCCGCGGGCCAGCAGCCCGGCGACCGGCTCCGCGACCCGGTCATAAAGCAGTTCGAGCGGCTCGGGTCCCAGCCTCTGCCGGGCCTGGGTGATCCCGCCCGAGGTCGGCACGCCCCACGAGTCGTCCCAGCATCCCCACGAGACCAGGGTCTCGCTCAGCCGGGCAGCGACCTCCTCATAGTCCTCCTCGGCGAACAGCGCCATCGCCATCGCGAAATACACCATGACATGCGGCGGCAGCTTCCCGTCCGAGCGCTTCGCGGCCTTGCCCGCTGCCGTGACCGCCCCATCGACGGCATCCCGGGGGACCGCGTAGGCCAGCACCCCGAGCGAGATCCAGTCCGTCAGACGGCCACCAGCGGCCACCACGCCATTGTGCGTCATGACCCGCGATCATGCCGCCCCGTCGGCAGGCAGCAGCCCTTACGCGCAGAAACAAGATCAAACTAGGCTGACCGCCATTGGCTCAGGGGTGGGCGCGCAATTCCCGTTCGGTCTGGGCGTAGATGCGTTCCTGGCCTTCGGCGTCCTGGGACTTCTTCGAGGACTTCTTCAACTTCGCGGAGCTGTAGTAGCCCCCGGTCGCGGTCGCGAGCTCCGGATCGGCCATCAGCCGCACACACCCGCGTGACCCCTTCTCCGGAGGCCCGACGAACGGATTGGTCAACGCCTGAATCGTTTTGAACGGCCCGCCGGCCTTGCTTCCGAGACTGGTTTTGACCGCGCCCGGGCTGACTGCGTTGAACGTCAGCCCGTCGCCCTCATGGCGGCGAGCTTGGGCGTAGGTGTACATCAGGGCCAGCAGTTTGGCATCGGCGTAGGCCTGGATCTGCTTGTACTTACCCGGGTAGCTCCAGTCGGTGATGGGCTTGCCCCGCGACTCGATCAGGGCGGTCATGTTGACCACCCGCGAGGGCGCGGCGAAGTCATCAGCGCCCTTCCGGAGCAGGTCGAGCAGCCCGTCTGTCAGTGCCGCCAGCGCGACGTGATTGATAGCGATGGTCCGCTCGTACCCGTCGGGTGACAGCGCCTTGCTGGAGAACGCGGCGCCCGCGTTGTTAACCAGTCCGTTGAGTCCCTTCGGCGCGGCCTCGTGCACTGCGTCGACGAGTTGCCGAACACCCGCCAGAGATCCGAGGTCTGCGGCTACGGGCAGGTACTGGCCCTTGCCGTTGCCGTTGTTGACCAGTAGGTCGACAGCACGTTGGGCGTCGTCGACACGACGGGCGTGCACCAGCACAGCCGCCCCGGTGTTCCCGATGCCTTGGGCCGTCTCGTGGCCGATACCGCCCTTGGCGCCGGTGACTAGCACGGTCTGTCCGTCCAGCCGACCGGCGAATTGAGCATCGAACTTGCTCATGGTCTCTCCTCGAAAGATGTGCAGTAGGAGTGAGTCGTGCAGCCCGTCGCGTCCAAGCGAACCTCGACGTGGGCGAGGTGCTCGCACTGGTCGTTGGGATCTCTGGCGTCGGAGACAGATCCCAAACCGATGCCCGAACGCCTCGTTTCGATCGTCATTGAATGGCTCCGCTGTGATCCATGACTCCGGCCGGCACTCAGACGGCCCCATTCAAGCGATGGCCTCGAACCAAACCAGCCGAGAGTGCCACCTCCTCGATCAGCTAGGGAGGCCGTCGAGCAAGCTGAAACGGGCATCCATTGCGACGCTTCGGATTTCGATCAGCTGCAGATATTCGGGCGAGTTGTACCACTTGATGGCCGTCTCGCGGTCGGGAAACCGCATGAGTGCTCCTGAAGTGAGCGAGCCATCGCCGTGCAGGACTTCCCAGTTGCTGTTGGCGAGAGGCTCGCCTCCGTGCTCTTTGGCCGTCTGCCCAGCAAAGGGGGCGTATTTCTCACGGTACATTTCCGGGTCCTTGACCGTGAATTCGACAACTACGTATGCGCTCATACGGATACTCCTTGGTTGTTTGTTGTTGGTTGTTCTTCGCGCTTGGACGTCACCGTTGGCAGGCGCTACGTGGCGACCCGGCCCCCGTCGACCGCAAGAGTGACGCCGTGGACGAAGCTGGCATCATCACTGGCGAGGAAGACGATCGCCGCAGCAAGTTCCTCGGGCTCAGCTACGCGGCCTGCTGGTGCTAGTGCTGCGAGCTGGTTCACCATCTCCTGGGGGACTGCTTCCATCATCCGGGTGCGCGTCGGGCCGGGGGCGACGGCGTTGACCCGGACACCACTCGGCCCGTATTCGGCTGCCCAGGCCTTAGTGAACAGTTCGAGAGCCGCTCGGCTGGCGCCATACAGGGCCATTCCGGCCTGTCCGAAGCTCGCGACCATGGTGGAGAGATTGACGATCGAACCCCATCCGCGTTCGGCCATGGCTGGTGCCAGGGCCGCGACGAGGAAGAACGGCACTTTGACGTTCAGTGCGAAGGTCTGGTCGAATTCTGCTTCGGTGGCTGCGTTGCTTGGTCCGAGCAAGGCGACGCCGGCGTTGTTGATGAGGATGTCGACGTGACCGTCGCCTGCCTCAGTGGCCCACTCGACCAGGTCCCGGGCCGATTCGAGGTCGCTCAACGTCGTGAGCCGGAACGCTGCGCTGCCTCCGCTGCCTTCGATCTCGGCGACCACATCTTGGGCTCGTTGCTCGTTGCGTCCCACTACCAGTACGTGAGCGCCGCGGGCGGCCAGGGCGACGGCCGTCGCCTTGCCGATCCCGCTCGTCGAGCCCGTCACCAGAGCTGTCTTGCCCTTCAGGTCGGTCACGTGACGTCGTCCCCTCGCTCCAGAATGAGTTATGCAACTCACTCTGACAGCATGGGACTGGGTTGTCAAACTCAAAATCCTGCTAACATGGGCGAATGGTCAGCGAGACGAGTGAACGGCCGAGGCTCACCGCCAAGGGAGCGCGCACCCGGGCACGAATCGTGGAGGAGGCCGCCGCCCTGATCCATGAGCGAGGGGTGGCGGGCACCACCTTGGAAGACGTCAAGGTGGCGGCGGAAGTCAGCGGCTCTCAGATGTACCACTACTTCCCCGACAAGAACGAACTCGTGCAGGCGGTCATCGACTACCAAGCCGACACCATCGTCAGTCACCAGGGGCACGCGCTCAGCAGCGCGAACGGAGTCGAGGACTGGCGGAGCATGGTGATCACCGCAGCGAAGCGCACCGAGGCAAAGGGGGGCTGCCCCCTTGGCTCGCTCGTCGGTCAGCTCGCCGAGAGTGACCCCGAGGCCCGAGCGCGCATCGCGGCAGGGTTCGATCAGTGGGCAGCCGCCATCGGCGACGGACTCAGATCCCTTCATGCCGACGGCAAGCTCCCCTCCGGGATCGACCCGGACGACCTCGCCACTACTTTGCTCGCCACGCTCCAAGGAGGACTTCTACTCGCCCAGGTACTTCGGGATCCCCGCCCGTTCGAAACTGCGATCGATACCCTCCTCGCCCTTGCCATCGGCAGATGAGCCCAAGCCAGATTCATTCACAGCCATCGCCGAGGTCGGCTCACGGCTTTTGGATAAAAGGCAGTTGCATTGCCGCTACCAGACCGTCAACAGCCGAGCCGAGGCATGCAGCCCCTCGCGCGTCCATCATGGTGTCTAGTCCCACCTGATGCTTGACGAATCAGTCCCAGCACATGCTTGACAGGTGCCCTAGGAAACATGGGCAGCCTTGCGGTGCTGCTGGGCTTTGAAGCTGCGGACCGGCTTGCTGGTGGTCCGGGTCACGGTGCGGGTGCCGCCGTCGCCGAAGCCGATGGTCATGGTGGCCGCGGCCTGCTCCCCTCCGGGGCTCGCGGGTTAACCCGAACCATGAGTGAGATTGAATGACGACATGACGGAGATAGTTGATCTGCCAGCCGTTGCCGGGGCGTCTGTTGCTGCCCTGGCGGGCTACACCGATCTGGACTGGCAGCAGGTGCCAGCTGCCGACCTGCAGTGGAGTTGCTGGCAGACCGCGTTGCACATGGTTGATTGTCTCTACTTCTACGCGATGCAGGTCATCTACGGCCAACAGGACGGATACCTGTGCACCGAGCTTGCCCTCGACGACAGTGCCTCGCCGCCGCGGCTGCTGGCCGCACTGAGCGCGCACGCCGAGCTGCTGCACCGCATTGCGCGGTCCGCTGACCCGGACCTGCGCGCGCATCACAACTATGGTGTCTCGGACGCGGCGGGGTTCGCCGCGATGGGCGTCGTCGAGACGTTGATCCACACCCTCGACGTGGTGCGCGGGCTGAACCCCGCAGATTCGTGGCGGCCGCCTGCCGCGCTTGCCGCGCCGGTGATCGCCCGGCTGTTTCCGCACGCTCCCAGCGGCGAGCCCACCGATGTGCTGCTGTACTGCTGCGGCCGCGCCGCCCTAGGCGAGTTGCCGCGGCAGACACAATGGCAGTGGGACGGGACGGTCAGAACCTAATCCGGGCCGAGCGCGGACGAAAGCGGAAAGGCGCGACTCGACCCGCAACGAACGCTGCCCGCATGCACCGCACTCTCATCGACACGACCGATATGGCCTCATCCGAGACCGGGGCACAAGGCGTGAACCTGCGGCCGCGCGCCCTGTAGCGCATCAAGTGAAGCCAGCGTTTCGCATATCAAGCAGAAGCCTCACAGCCTTGCAACCTTGTGTGATCCGATGCAGGCAGCAACTTGTGCCCGGCCTGCGGCGGGGGTCAGGTCACGAGCAGGCGAAGGCCAAGCTCCGCAGCGTCGAGAGCGACGAGGTCGCGGTTGCGCTCGGCCCACCGGCCTGAGGCAAGGTCATCACGGAGGCTGCGCACAGCCCGCTGCTCGGGCCCCGGCCCGACTCTGGCCCACACCGATACTCCGCGGCGCACCTGATCGTCCAGGTATGACTCGGGCCGCCGCCAGTAGGCCTCGAAGAAGCCGTCAGCGCAGTCCCACGGAATGAGCACCGGCTCGATGCGGGCTCCGATCGCGCGGGCCTGCTCGGTCAGTGAAGGCCGCCCTACGAGCAGGTCAGCGACCTCAGGCAGGTAGTCGCGAGTAAGCCAGAACCGACGATGCCATCCGGTGTCACTGCTGTCGTGCGTGAACACCACCACGCTGCGAGCCACGCGCCGCATCTCGCGCAGGCCCGTGATCGGATCCGGCCAGTGATGAACGGTGGCAAAAGCCATCGCGGCGTCGAAGGACTGGTCCCCGAACGGCAGGCTCTCCGCGACAGCAGCCACGCACGGCGCTGCGCCTGCGGGGCGCTGCGCGCGCATGAGCGCCGACGGTTCCACCGCGGTGACGTCCCGGCCGGGGGGCTCGTAGGAGCCGGTGCCAGCCCCGACATTCAATACCGTCCGCGCATCGCCGAGCGCAGCCCAGACCTGCGCGGCGATCCGCGGCTCGGTGCGCCGCGTCACGGTGTAAGTGGCGCCGATGGTGTCATACAACTGTGCGCTGGACACGTCGCTGCCTCCCTGGCTGTCACCATCCCTGCGCAGCGCACGTGGCCTGGCGTCGATGCCCTGGGTACTTGGTCACTTGAGCGCTATTTCACCACCTTTGGCCAGCCTGACGTTCCGGAGGTCGGCCCCGACTAGACCTGCTCAGGTGACTACCATGCGGAATGATCGGAGCCGTCTCATTGGGTGCGAACTCTGCTCAGTGGTCGACTGGGCCGTACAGGTCGCTGCGCACTCCGCCCAGGCCGTAGGCAGGGTGGCCGACGAACTGTTCCAGGGAAGCAGTGAGACGCCCGGTGGTCGCGGGCCGGGATCGGGCAGGGGGTCATGGGTTCGAGTTCCTTGACTCCACTCGCGAAGAAATCTCAATTCAGAGCCTTGATCATTGGCCCTATGCTGACTAAGAATCACGCGGTCTTGCGTCGCCGTGCCCGTGCGCGCAGGCCGGAGGGTCAGTTGTTTCGTCGCATGTGCCGTACCTCGGGGACGAGCAGGACGAGCGGCTACTCGGCTCGTGATCGCCGTGCCGTTAGCGTGCCAGTAACGACTGTCAGCAGCGGTACATCACGCTCATTCACGGAGCGCCCAGAAGCCAGCTCAACGACCGGTGCCGGTCGCCACGCAAGTTAACATCGATCTGTGGCCATGACCCACGGGCCAGCGCGCAGATCCAGGCCGGGACCAGCGGCTGCAGGATCGGGGACCTGCTCCGAGGACTGCACAGTAAGCACGGCAGCCGGCCCGGATGAGCGGTGGCTGCGGTCGGCCCGTTATGCACGCTGGCTAGCCTGGGCGTCGCTCGCCTGGATGACCGCCGAAGGCATTCTTGGCCTGACCGCTGGTCTCGAGGCGGGCTCAATCGCCCTGGTGGGCTGGGCACTCGGCAGCGCGATCGAGGGACTAGCCAGCGTGATCGTCATCTGGCGCTTCACCGGATCGCGGATGCTGTCGGAAAGCGCCGAACGGCGGGCACAGAAGGCGATAGCAGTCAGCTTCTGGCTGCTGGCCCCTTACATCGCAATCGAAGCCATCCACTACCTGGCCGCCCATTATCCCGCCAGTCCCACGCTGCTGGGCATCGCCCTCACGGCGTCGAGCCTGGTGATCATGCCTGTCCTCGGCATTGCCAAGCGCCGTCTGGGCGGGCGGCTGGGCTCAGGCGCCATGGGCGGTGAAGGTATCCAGAACTTGATGTGCGCCGCCCAGGCCGGGGGGGTCCTGCTCGCCCTGGTTGTCGTCGCGGTCTGGCCAGGCGGGTGGCCGATCGACCCCATCATTGCGCTGGTCATCGCCGGGTGGTCGGTCTGGGAGGGAAAGCGATCCTGGCGCGGCGCGGACTGCTGCTGACGAGCCTGACCAAGGCGCGGAACGGCAAGATCTGGGCCGAGGCCATGGCCGAGACGCTGGAGCGGCTTGACGTGCTGTGCACCCGGCAAGGAAACCAGCCCAGCCCGTCGTAGCCTCGGCTGCCCGGGGATCGCGTTCATGGCCGAAGAGTTGCTCTCCGCCGCGCAGGTCGGGGCCGGCATCCACGCCGACGTTACCGGGTTGTCCGAGGCACCGACGCTGGCCGAGTTCATTCAGCTGGTCGCGGTCCCACTGAATTGATCATATTCATCCCGGTGTTCGTTTCCAGATCGTGAGCTGGGGCCGGACCTCAGGATAGGGATCGAGTGCCCTGACCGGCGCCGTGGCAATCTTTGTGAAGGCTTCGTGCAGGCGGTCCAGCCTGGCGGTGCGATAACCGCCGTCCCCGATGTATGCGACGGTGTCCCCGCTGTAGTACGTCAGGCAGTCACCCAGCGACGAGAACAATGGCGGCCAGCACAGAAACAGGCCACGGTCAGCGTAATCGGACAACACGGTCTGATCGCCCTGCTCGACGTGAGTCCATGGCCGGGTACGCGAGTGGTACCTGTTGGTACGCTCCCCGTCGAGGGGGGCCTGGTCGAAGGCGACAACATCCACGCCGATCGAGCGCAGCCTGTGTGCCCAGTATCCCGTGCCGGCGCCGATCTCAACTAGTGGTCCTAGCCCAGCGAGCATTGCCAGCGTGGAATCACTGGGAAAGACATACGCGTAGTGCTGAGCCAACTTCAACAGCACGTCCTCGGCATCGACAGCCGGATCAGGAAGACAGCCGTGATCGAGCATCTCAAGCGACTGGCTGAACTGATCGTCTCGCATGTGTGCCTCCCGGCCGGCAATTATGGCCAACGCTGGCGGCGGAATCCCGACACGAAGAGCGGCCGGGATCCGCCAGGACCTGGCCGCCGTCACCGGCGGGCTCCGCCTGCCCTGCAGTTCATGGCGGGCGACACCGCGGTCGCCGGCCGGGTCCGCTGCCGCGCCCAGCTAAGGTTGTGGTTTTCCGGTTAGAGGCGACAGGTACAGCACGGTCTACGCCCGCACGGACAGCGTGCCGGCGTATGTGACACTCGTAACGGCGCAGGGTTCCCGTGAGGCTTGTTCTGTGGTAAGAACATCTTCATCTGCCGGAGTCCTGCGTCCTTCGGTGTACCTCAACGGGTTCGGCGAGCCCCGCCCATGATCATTACTGGCCTATGCGTCCGTCGATCCGCTCGCGCAGCAAGTCGACGTGACCCATGTGGCGGGCGTACTCCTCGATCATTCCGACCAGTACCTCGCGCAGCGACATCGGCCCTCCGCCGCTGCCATGCTGATTCTCCGGATCGTCGCCGGTGATGTCGAGCCTGGGCGCCTCGGCCACGAACCGCGTGGCGAAGTCCACCTCCGCACGCCATGAGTCCCATGCCTCCGCAACCACCTGAGGGTCGGGAACAGCGCCATCGAAATCACTGTCACCGGAGCCGAACAGCCGGGGCACGTCCTGTCCCGACATCATCACCCGGAACGTCGCACGCTCCATCTGGGCCAGGTGTCGCACCAGCCCCAGGAGCGACATCGTCGACGGCTCGACGGAACGCCGCGCCATAGCCTCCGCATCAAGCCCTGAGCATTTCATCTCCAAGGTGAGGCGTTGACAGCGCAGGGCTTCGGCCAGCGTGGTGCGCTCGTCGCCGAGCCTGGGCCCGTTCTCACGCGGGTCATCATCAGACGGCTTGCCGTCCGCGGTGAACATGTCGGCTCGCCGGGTCGTGGCCATGGTCGCAATCATCAGCGATGCGCGTGGCGGCCGACAAGGGGATTAACGACACTTGCACTCATGGTCCACAGGTTCGGGCACGCAGCTACGCCGCCAGGCAAAACCGACGCGGAGCCTGACGCCACCCGCCGCAGACACTGCTTTGTCAACCTGCCGGACTCTCCACGTCCGAGCGGCCTGTGGCGGCGGGTGCCGGTCGCCGCGCGTACGGGGTGGCTGTATCTCACTGCTGTGCAGAACGTCAGCACGACTGCAGGGGCCCGCGTCGGTGTGGTCGAGCGGGCCAGTACGGGTGGTGCACTGAAGAGACCTGGGACGCAGGCATCACGCCGCGTGCCTGTGTCGCGCGAGGTATACCAGCGACTCAGCCACCACGGCCATGATCGCCGTCACAACGGCCGTGCCGAGAACGAGCTCGTTGAAATCGGGCCAGCCAGCTCGCCGTTCGCTGATCCCGAGTGCGGACCAGATCACCGAGCGGAAAGCAATCGAGACCGGGGCGCTAGCGCTTCCCGCGACCACAGCGTGGACCAGGCACTTCCGAAACCCGGCGTTCCTGGCGGTGGCTGGCTGCTGATGGTGGCTCGCGACTAGGCCGAGGTGCTGCCCGGTGATCGTTACGAACGCGAACACGCCAAACGCCGTGACCATGAAGAACAGCAGGTAACCGCCCGGTGAGTACCCCTCCTGAACACCTTGCGAAAGTGCCGCGGCAATACCGAGCCCAACAGCGAGGGTCGCGGCCGCGGGCAGCGGGTAGCGCCGGAGCCCGTTTATGATGTGCCGGTCGATCCAGCCAAGGACTGCGAGCGCGTGCGGGCGCAAGGCGCCGAGCCGGCTGCTTATACGCTCGCCGAGCATGATCACGTCGGCCAGCCAGTCCGGGCTGGCGGCTACGGGAACCGGTACTTTGAACGCTCGCCACAGCAGGCGGCCTGCCCACAGCAGGCCAAAGGTGAGGACCGCAAGTTCAGCGAGCGCCGCCGCTGTCGCGCCCGTCCAGGAGTAGGGCTGTGCTGGCAGCGCGACGCTTACCCATGCGCTGGCGACCGTGACGAGAACGAGGATCAGCAGTACCCGGCTGACACGCAGCAGGTCCCGGACGCGGCGTGCTGGCAGTGGCGCGTCGCGGCGGCACAGCGGCACCCGCGACATGCACAACACCGACACCAGCGGAACGAAGAACACCGCGAACGACACCACTACGTGGTAGGGGTCCTGCGCCCAGGGGCCGTTTGACCACATGGTGGGCAGTGCCGGGGCAGGCAGGATAACCAGCACGAACAGTGCCGCCAAGGCCAGCGATCCAAGCACAGCGCGACCGACCGGGCGGCGGCCCGGATCACCCATGGCCAGGGCGGAAATCGGCGTCGGTGTCAGATCGGCCATACCTAGCAAGGTAAGGCATAGGTATCAGGCCCACAGGCCAACTCGCCGCTCTGACGATCACGGACGGGCGGCCCAGCAGCCATGATCGCTGGTCATGACGCACAATGGCGTGGGTGGCCGGTAGCCGCCCGCCTGAGGCGTGATCTCTCATGCCAGCTGGTCAAGTGCCTGGGCCAGGAAGGGCATCGCGCCGTTGCAGGTACCCGGCTGGGTCATTTCCAGGCGGTGCCGTTCCAGTGCTGCAAGATCAGCCCACTCAGGTCCGACCCGACCGCCCAGGCGTTGCGGGCGGAGGTGGCGGCCACGCCGAGTAGCTGGCTGACTGGGCCGGGGGTTGGGCTGGGTACCTGCTTCCATGCGGCGCCGTTCCACCGCATGATCATGGTCGTGTTGCTGTCGCGGGTGTAGCCGACCGCCCAGACGTTGCGCGCGGAGGTGGCGGCCACGGCGGTCAGCACGCTGTTGCCTGCGGGACTCGGGCTGGCCATGTGCCTCCATGCGGTGCCGTTCCACCGCACGGTCATGGTCTTGGTGGTGGCCATGGGACCGAAGCAGTGGCCAGCGCAGCCGACCGCCCAGGCGTTGCGGGCGGAGGTGGCGGCGATGCCGTTGAGCGCGCCGACTTTGGCCAGCCTCGGGCTGGGCACCCGCTTCCAGGCCGTGCCGTTCCAGCGCAAGATCACCGTGTGCGGGCGCGCGGACGAGAGGAAGCAGAATGCGGTGCAGCCGACCGCCCAGGCGCGGTGCGCCGAGACAGCGGCCACGCTGCTGAGGGCGCTGCCTGTCCCGGGGCTCGGGCTCGGCACTCGCTTCCAGGCCGTGCCGTTCCAGTGCAAGGTCAGCGTCTTGATGCCGCCGAAGCCCTGGAAGCAGTTCCCGGCGCAGCCGACCGCCCAGGCGCTGCGGGCGGAGGTGGCGGCCACGCCAAACAAGGCGCCGCCGCCCTTCGGGGCCGGGCTCGGCACTCGCTTCCAGGCCGTGCCGTTCCAGTGCAGGATCTCGGTCTTGCCGGGCGTGCTGTCGCTGCCGCCAACCGCCCAGGCGTTGCGGGCGGAGGTGGCGGCTACGGCGTACAGGGCGCCGCCGCCCTTCGGGGTCGGGCTGGTGACCCGCTTCCAGGCGGTGCCGTTCCAGTGCAGGATGATCGTCTTGCCGTTGCCACTATCCTGGCCGACCGCCCAGGCATTGCGGGCAGAGGTAGCAGCCACGCCGAAAAGCTGCGCGCCGGGCAGCGACACTGCCCGTTCCGGCGTCCCGGTCCCAGCCGTGGCCGAACCGGCCGCCAGCACGGTGGCACCGGCAGTGGTGGCCACCGCCAGCATGCCTGCCGTCAGGACGACCCTGATGCGCGTGAATCTCATCGATGACTCCATTCAGAAACAGATCCCGCTATTCAGAGCCGGATCCCCCTCGCCAGATACGACGTGAGCGGCACGCCATCGGATGAAGCCAAGAATCACGTTTGTGCACTGGCCGCGGCGAGCGTGCCCATAGCGCGCCCCGGCTGGGCGACCAGTCGGCCCTATCGGCCGCGGCGGCGGACATGGGCTGGTCTCCTGGGCGTCCGATCAGCGCTGGTCGATGGCCTCGCCGTTGACGACCGTGGCATCCCTGGCGAGCGCCATCGCCGGTCCGTTCTCGGCTACCCCGCCTGCGGTCGCGGCGCCGCGACTTTCCAGATGGTCCTGTCCGGGATTCGTGCGATGCCCAAGTGGCCGCCCCACAACGCCTTCGCGGTCGGCTTCAGCGGCCTGGCGCGGGCTCGCCGCCGGCGTCGGGGTCGGCGCCAATGACGCCGTGGATGAGAGATCTCGTATCAGCGCCTGACGGTACGCCTCTGTGCACATGGCTGCGATCGCCGGGCGTCTCAGCGCAGTTCCTGGATGCGGATAAGGTTGCCCGCGGGATCGCGGAAGGCGCAGTCGCGAATCCCGTACGGCTGCTCGGTCGGCTCCTGGACGACCTCGGCGGCGTCGCTGGCCTGCAGCCGCTCGAAGGTGCTGTCGAGGTTCTTGGTCGCCAGGAGGATCCAGCCGTAGGTGCCCTTGGCCATCATCTCGCTGATGGTGCGGCGCTCGTCGTCTGTTGTGCCGGGGTCTGTGGTCGGCGGCGCCAGCAGGATAGACGTGCTTGGCTGGCCGGGCGGGCCGACGGTGATCCAGCGCATCTTGCCGGATCCGACGTCGGAGCGGACCTCGAAGCCGAGGGCATCGCGGTAGAAGGCCAGGGAGGTGTCCGGGTCGTCGTGCGGGAGGAAGCTCGCGTGAATGGTGATGTCCATGGCGGTTACGCTAGCCGCGGCTCGATGACCGCCGCTTCTCGATTCCTGACCGGTCTGGTGACCTGCTTGGCTACGCACGGCGGCATCCCCGCCGTCGCGCGGGCCGCCTGGCTCCGGTAAATGCTGGGCGCCACGCCGGTCAGCTCGGTGAAGCGAGTGCTGAAGGTGCCCAGCGACGAGCAGCCGACCGCGAAGCAGACCTCGGTGACGCTGAGGCCGCCGCGGCGCAGCAGCGCCATCGCGCGCTCGATCCGCCGCGTCATCAGGTAGCTGTACGGCGACTCGCCGTAGGCGAGCTTGAACTGGCGGCTGAGGTGCCCGGCCGACATGTGCGCGCCGCGGGCCAGCGCCTCGACGTCCAGCGGCTGTGCGTACTCCCGGTCGATCCGGTCGCGGACCCGGCGCAAAGTCGTCAGGTCGCGCAGGCGCTGAGCCTCGGCGGGTCTGCTGGTCACACGCAAAATCCTACGTTGCGCCACAATCGATCCCGAGCCCGTCTCGTTGTCGAACCTGCGGGCCTGGTGCGGTTGTGCTTGCGCTGCCCGGCTCACCGCGGTGCGGGCTCCCACGCGAACCCGTCCGGGTCGGTGAAGGGCCCGGCATCGCTGCCAATCATGAGCCGGTGCGATCCGGTGCCGTCGGAAGCTACTCCGGCGTCCTTGGCCAGGGCACGGCGCCCGTAGAGCGCCAGCTTGACGGGACTCGAGTCAGTGGCGAACTCGACGTACTTGCGGCCAAAGCTCTTCGCCACGGCGAGGCCGTGGTCAACGTAGAACCGCTTGCTCGCGGTCACGTCCGCGACTCCCAGCAGGAGCACGATCTGGTCAATCTGCCGGGTGGCCGGGCCGGTGTCCTTCTTCGCCGAGGTCGCGACTTTCCATATCGTCCCGTCCGGGGCTTGTACGACGCCGCCGTAGCCCCAGAACGACTTCGCGGCCGTTTTCAGCGGCGTGGCGCCGGCGTCGAGAGCGGCGCCGATGAGGCCGTTGACATCGGCCGGCTGGGACACCGTGAGCGACAGCGTGAATCCGCGGAAGCCGGTCGTCGGTGACTCCGAGGCGCGCAGGCGCACCCGAGTGCCCAGACCGAAGGTGGCGGTTTGGAAGCGGTCGGCGGCCGTGGGGTCGGCCACGTCGAGGGTGATGGATTCGATGGAAGTCATGACGGTCACGCTAGGTGAGGCTCGGTGACCGGCGCTTCTCGATTCCTGATCGATTGGGTCGCGCGTTTGAGCTGGTGCGCCGTAGTCCTCACCAGACTTCATAGGAGCCGTTTGCCGACGTCAGCCGGATCAGTCGGCCATGATCGATCCAGCTGTTGACCGTTCCGCTAGTAGGGCCAGCATTGAGCAGCAAGTGGCGGCCGGATGGTCGGAACCAAGGATTCGGTAGAAGAAACCCTTGCCCGTGCGCATCCGGTAGACGACGCCAAGCAGGACCTTCGCGACTTCGCCCAAGTTGTAAGATAGTGGGCCAGACCAGGAGTTATCCGGGCAGGCCCGTGCGCGATGTTAAGGTAGCGGCTTGTGGCTAACGGGCAGAGCGCGGCTCATGCCGGGTCGCAGTGGACGGCCGAGGTAGCGCTCACCCCGCAATTCGCGGCCGACCTGATCCGCGAACAGTTCCCTGACCTGGGCGCCGGGCCGGTGACGGCGCTAGCGACCGGCTGGGATAACGCAGCCTTCGTGGTCGGCGGCCAGTGGCTGTTCAGGTTCCCCCGCCGCGAGGTCGCGGTGCCGGGCGTGCGGCGCGAGATCACGGTACTCCCGCGGCTGGCGGCCATCTTGCCGCTGCCGATCCCGGATTCCGCAGTTCGTCGGCCAGCCGTCGTCGCGCTACCCCTGGCCATTCTTCGGGGCCAGACTGCTGCCAGGGGGAGAACTTGCCGAGTCAGGCCTGTCAGACTCTGAACGAGCCGGTGCGGCGGCGTCGGTCGGCCATTTCCTGCGGGCGCTGCATGATCCGGGCCTCGTCGTCCTGGCGGCCGGTGCCGGCCTGCCGGTGGACCCGATGCGGCGGGGCAGCGCCCTGGTTCGAGCACGCCGCGCCCGCGAGGTTATGGACAGGCTCGTGGACCGCGGGATCTGGCCGGCCGATAGCGACGTCACCCGCTTCCTCGACATGGCCGAGCGCGGCGCGCCGGGAGCGGGGCCCGCGCAAAGCGCAGCTGACGCGACGGAACCTGGCGGAACGCTGGCCGCCGGCGAGGGCCCGTCCACGGGCCGGGCTAGCTACAGCCGGGCCGGCGGCGGCTCTCTTGTCGTTTCCCATGGCGACTTGCACGTCCGGCATCTGCTGGTCGACCGGGACGGCTCTGCGACGGGAATCATCGACTGGGGCGACCTTTGCCTGGCCGACCCTGCGGTGGACTTGTCGATCGCCTACTTCGGGTTCGCCGGGGAAGCGCGCGCGCACCTGCTGGCTGCCTACCGCAGGCCGGTCAGCGCCGAGCGGGAGCTGGCCGCCCGCGCTTGCGCGGTATCCCTGGCGGCTAGCCTCGCGGAATACGCAGCCGACGACGGGCGGGCTCCGCTCCTGCGGGAATGCGTAGCCGGACTGAGACGGGCGGTGGCCGCCTGACGCCTGACGCCCGCGCGCCTTAGCGGTCGGCTAAACGGCTCGGCAGATCGTGGCCGCAGGGGCGTGCCCGGGATTCCGGCCCGTCGTTATGGGGCGCATGTTCAGCGGCGAGGCGTAGAATCTCTTGCTCGCTCCTCGTTCCTGATCCGGTCGAAGACGACTTCAGCTACCCGACGAACGGACAGGGTCCAGTCGGCGCAGCCGGCCGCATCGCCGGCTGTTCGCATTGCGGGTCAGCCGTCGGTCAGCCTCGATGAGCCCTCATCATGCTCGCGGATCCAGTGCGGGCGGCGGAACAGGCGGCCCAGGACGTCGTGCATGCTTTCCCCGGAGTCCGCGAGCGCATCGACCCGGTATACGGGTGCCCCGTCAGGCGGCGGCAGCTGGCCGGCCTGCGTCTTGGTCAGGCTGCACATGATGCGGCTCCGGGTGATCTGCTGCACCTGGTCGGCGTCGACGAATCGGAGGCCAGCTTTGGTGGCGACCACGATTCCGTCGAAGACATCGAGTTCAGGTACCTGCAGCACGTGCTCAAGGGTGCCGATCTTTGTGCCGGCGCTGCTCAGCACTGGCGTTCCGCGAACTGCCGCCTGGTAGGAAATGGGCGTATCGTCAGTCATCCCGTTATCCTGTCTCGCCGCGAGGCAGCCCGGCCATCCGGGGGTTGGCCGACCCCCCGGTGGCCTGGCCGAAGCGTTCGCGGCGGCGGCCGCGTGGCCGTGAACAGAGCGCCGCGTGGCCGTGAACAGCCTCCCTGCCTTTACTGCCGTACGTCAGTAACCGCCTGCCATGCGTGCTGGCTGGCTGGATGAGCAGGTCGCCGACCACGCTGCCGGGGGGCGGCCGTCACCGTGGCGCTGATCGCGTAGTGGCACGCCCGCCCTGCTCGTCACCTTGCCGAGCCTGCGGTCGGCCCCGTGATCCCGGCGGCCTGGCGCCGGGCAAGATCCTGGCGGCGAGAATGCCGCCCGCACCCGCGACGATGAGCAGCCCGGGGGCGAGCAGTGCCCAGCGAATGCCCGCAACCGCGGCCAGCCCGGCGACGACGAAGGCACCGGCGGGCACGAAGCCCATGAACCCCGCGTTGTAAGCGCTCAGCGCATGCCCCCGGCGGGCAGCCGGCGTGACCTGCTGGATATAGACGGTCGCGCTGACGGCGAAGAGCTGGGTCGCCCAGCCGATGGCGATCATGGACAGGCCGTAGGCCCAGATCGCCGGCATGATCGCGGCAAGGCATTCGGCTGCGCCGAAGACCAGCGCCCAGACAAGGAACTCGGACCGGCCGGGATCCTCCCGCCGGGACGAGTAATAGTTCCCGGCGATTCCGCCCACGGCCACGAACGTGCCGAGCAGGCCGAAGCCGACAGCGCCGACGTGGAAGACCTCGGCCGCCATCAGCGGGTTGGTGACACCGAACTGGAGGCCGAAACCGCCCACAAGCAGCGCCATCGCGGCGGCGGTCCTGACGCCGGGCGGCAGGTCAAGTACCCAGCGGAAACGCCTGGTCCGAACGGCAGCCGCATCAGCAGCGGGGGCATGCCGGACATCTCCGGAGACCAGCGCCAGGACCGCGATCACGCCAAGGAACGACGCGGCATCCGCGAGGAACACGGCAGTCTCGCCAGCGGCGGCGATGATGATCCCGGCTACGACAGGCCCGGCGATCTTGGCCAGGCCGGTAATCGTGGCGTAGAGCGACGTGCCGCGGCGCAGCTCGGCCCGGCCGACAAGGTCGAGCATGAACGTCTGCCGGGCGGGAACGTCGACGGACTGGATGCAGCCGATGGCGAACGACAGTGGCACCAGGTACCAGATGGTCATCCAGCCCGCGAGCAGCGGGATCGCGATAGTGAGCGACCCGGCCGCCTGCAGTGCCTGGGTAACCGTCACGACCCGTATCGCCCGGTGCCGTCCCACGATCGTCCCGGCCCGGCGGCTGAATAGCAGCATCGGCAGTGACTCGGCCGCGACCACCGCGGACAGGAAAGCGTCGTCACCATGCGCGAGGTGCAGCGCCAGCCAGTAAAGCGCCGTATACCCCATCATCGTGCCGACGATGGAGACGACCTGCGCCGTTACGTACCACCGGTATTCCCGGCTGCGTACGCCGCTGATCGGGTTCTGATCCGCGCGCATCGCCGCTCCCCGTCGGTAGCTTGCGGCCGGTCTCCGGGAAGGGTAATCGCGCTCTAATCGCAATTGCAACTAAGTTGCAAAAAATGGCCGACCCGAGTAGGCTTTCCATTGAGGGCATGAAGGAGGCCTCGGTCAATGTGCGGGGCTCGCGCCTAACTTTCCGCAATGCCGGTGGCAGGCCCATGGCAGCGGCCGCGGACCGCGACCGCGCAGCCGTCAAACCGCGCACGCCATCCGCGCGAGGCCTGCTCAGCGCCGGACGATTCTTCGCCCGTCCATGGTCCACGAGCGATTACATGCCGTGCAGCCAAGGCGGTCGCCCGACTCGCCTGAGACTATCCCTACCGTGCCACCGCAGACGCAGGGATCACCGGCGACGGCTCGCCGCATTCTCCGCACGACAACGGCCGGCCCGTATTCCCTGCGCGTTTCATGGTGCACGTGCCTGACGCTCATGACGGCGGCGATCACCAGCACGACGAAGGCGCCTGCTAGCACGTAACCCAATTTGCGCCTCCTGCGAGTTGTACATCGACGGTACTGCGTGACCCGGCGGACGGATAGCCGGCGCCGCATTGCGGATATCCGGTCCGTTGCGTCATGCTGTAATCAGGCGATGACAGGCGGCGGGCCGACCATCCCTTCCGCTGCCTGCGGCGGAGCCAGCCACCACCTGGAGGTGGCATATGGCCAGCGAAAAAGACGCGCGAAGCCGGGCCTTCGGCGTCTGGGGGGCGAGCGCTTACGCCTGGACTGGCGAGGAGCGGCAGCGCGCAGCCGGCTTCCCCGTCGACCCGTCCGGAAGGCAGCGCGTGCTGGGGTTCCCACCCGGCCCGCCGGTCCCGATCAATTGGGCCTGGCTCCGGCCAATCGCCCATCCCGTCCGCAGCTTCAAGCGCCGAGGGCGGCGGGCCGGCCAGCCGCCCGGATGAGGCCGCGCAGGCTGGCCGCCGGATGCGGCCGGGCCGGCCTGCACGCTGACGCCGGGCCTGGCCGGGCACCGCGTAGCCGGCTGCGAAGGGCGTTAGCAGGGCCCGCCGCCCGGACGGCCCGCTCGCCGCAGCCACGACTCCGGCTGCCCGCACTCAGCGGCCATCGCCCGCCAGGTCCAGCCTGCCGCCCGGCGGTCGGCGACGTACCCGGCGATGCTGTCGAAGCCAAGGCCCGCTGCTACCGCCGCGGCCCGCTGGGCTGCCGAGTGCCGCTGGCCGGCGTGGTTCACCTTGGCCAGCCCGTGCCGGCAGAGCGCGGTAGCGACAGCGTGATTCGACAGTCCCACCTCGGCGGCGATCGCGTTCACCGTACGGTGCTGCCCGGCGTGCCGGTCATTCAGGTAAGCGGCCACGTCAGCGAAGCCGAGCCGGTCCAGGGCCGGCCGCCACCGGGCATCCCACCTTTCCCGGCGCCCGCGCCGTGCCGCCGTGCCCGCCGCCGCCGCCGCCGGGTCGACCCGCCCGAGATGCCGGGACAGCCAGTCCTTGTGCAGTCCTGCCTCGCGGCTGATGGCGGCCAGGCTGGCGCCGCCGCGCGCCCGGGCCAGCACGAAAGCGCCGATGTCCGGGTAGCCCTGCCGCTGCGCCGCGGCGAGGGCGAGTTCGGCGAGATGCCGGTCGGACCGTTCCCTGTTCGCCTGGGTGATGGCGGCAGCCGGGATCGCCGTCAGCGCCTTCACCGCCTTCCTGCGGCGCTGCTCCGGAATGCGGCGCCCGGCGGCGGCCGCAGCCGCGTCCCTGGCCAGTTCGCCGGACCTGGCCCGCTGCCGCCCGGCGGCGCTGCCGGCCCGGATGGCCGGGTCGAAGACCAGGCGGGAGGTGAGCGCGGCGGCCCGCAGCTTGCGGGTCTCCGGCCCTTCCAGCGACTGGCCGCGTTCCAGCCCGAACGCCTCGCAGTAGCCGTCTTTCGTCCAGCCGTGCGCCTTGATATGGGCCGTGACCGAGCGCAGCCAGCGGCCGCAAAGGTGACAGCTGACCAGCGAGTCGTCGGACATGACCTCGCCGATCGGGGCGTAGTACGGCGTGCCGTCAGCCAGCACGCCGACGACGGGCCGCAGGCCGCGGCCGGCCCGCTGCCGCGCATCCGGCTGCGGCCCGGCTGCCGCGCTGGTCGTCTTGACGGCCATGACAGGCCTTCCCTCGCAGACCTAGCTAGTCACACTGAGACTACCGGTGCGGTCGCTGCCCGTCACGAGAACCGGGCCTGGCCGGCCGTCTCTCGCTAGCCGGATGAGATGAAAGCGGCCCCGCCGGGCAGGCCTCAGCCGGTCTGGGCGTGCCTGCCGGTCAGGGCGAGGCCCACTCCGATCACGACGATGGACAGGCCGCCGACGCCGCCGACGAGCTCCAGCCGCCGCGGCGAGCGGGCAAACCACGATCGCACGGTCCCGGCAGCCAGCCCCCAGATGCTGTCGCAGATGATCGCGATGGCCGAGAAGACCAGCCCGAGCAGCAGGATCTGCCCGGGGACAGCGCCGCCGGACCTGGTGACGAACTGGGGCAGGATGGCGACGAGAAAGATAACCGTCTTCGGGTTGGACACCCCGACGGTGAATCCCTGGAAGAAGTACCGGCGGGCCGGCTGGTCTTCCACCGCGGGCGTCAGCGCCGCCGCGAGTGACCGCCGGTGCCGGATCGTCTGCACGCCGAGGAACACCAGGTAGGCCGCGCCGAACAGCTTGAGCGCCGTGAAGATCTGCACCGATCGCTCGGCCAGCAGCCCCACCCCGAACGCGACGGCGACCACCTGAACGTACTCTCCGGCGGAATTGCCGATGACCGTGAGAACGGAGACCTTGCGCCCGTGCGCGAGCGCCCGCGCGACGATGAACAGCACGCTCGGCCCCGGGATCACGATGATGATGAACGCGGTGACCGCGAACGCGGCCAGGTCATCCGCAGCGGGCATCTGGCAATTTTAACGGTGAGCGGACCGGATGCCGCCATCCGCTGATCGGCCGGACGCCAGCGGGGGCCGCGCCTGCGCGCGGCCCCCGCTGGTCCGGTGCACGTCGGTGGCACTGCGGCCGGCCGCTGCCCCCGAACGGGTCGGGTCACATCACGGCGCGGCGATCGTCAGTGCCGACTCAGCCGTTCCGCTGCCGCCCGAGTTGCTGGCGACAACGAGGACGTTGTAGCTCCCGGCCGGAACGCGCTTCCCGCCGCCGTTGTAGCCGTAGTACGGGATCGTGAGCCGCCCCGCCCCGTGCGTCGGCCTGATCAGCGTCCGGACCACGTTGCCGTTGCCGTCCAGGACAACCACGGTGACATCGGCGGCCTGGCTGATCGAGAACTTGATCGCGATGTGATTCTGGCCACTGGCCGTCAGCGTCCCCGGGCTGACCGAAAGCCCGGAAACCGCGGGGCCAGCCGAGGCCGACGGCGGTGGCGTGGAGTCGGTCGGAACTGGCGTCGGCTTGTCCGTCGGCGTCGGCGTCGGCGTGGCCGGGCCGGTCGGCGTGTCCGTGGGCGTCGGGCCCGGGCCCGGCCCGGTGCCAGACCTGGCCACGAAGCTCTTCCACACCGCTATCGAGCCTGGGTCGGTGAGCTTCAGCGTGGGGAACTCCGCGTCGCCGTTCCACAGGCTCCCGAACAGCGCACCGCTGCTCATCAGGTAATTGCCGACCTCGGTCATCCAGGCGGGCCGGCCCGTCGTGGTGGATAGGCCGAACTCGGCGAAACCGTAGGGCAGCCCGACGCTCTTGGATGCCGCGATGCACGGGCCCATGAAGTCGGCGGGCGGGGTCGGCTGCGGGTTGTTGTTGACCGCGCTGCCGACCGGATAGGCGTCCCAGCCGAGGGTGCTGATGATATTGCCGCCCGGCAGGTAGTCCTTCCAGTTGCGGCCGGAGCCCTTCTCCAGGTCCCAGTTCATCAGCACCAGGGTGGAATGCAGCCAGGGGTTGTGCGCCGCGTCCGCCAGCTTCACCACGTGTGCCCACGCCGCCTTGTAGTCGGCCAGCGTGAACTGCCCGGCAGCGATGTTGTCCTCGGGCTCGTGGTAGTAGACGTAGTAGATCGGGTGACCGGTCGGCGCGGTGTCGAAGAAGTGCGAGAGCGTCGCGTCATCCGCGCCGGACAGGATCGCCGACGGCTGAGCCTTGAAGCTCACGATTGCTGCCGAATGGTTTGCCGCGGGCAGTCCGGTCGTCCATGCATTAGCGGCGGGCAGGCCAGTATAATAAGCGCGGACAATCCCCAGGTGGCCGAATTGGGCAGTTTCCGACTTGAGATTCGCCATGCTTGCCACTGAGGCTCCGAGCAGCGGCGCGTTGTCATTGTTCGCGGCGAACTGAATGAGCTGCTTTCCGCCGCCGGCGAATGTGAGGGCGGCCGCCAGCAAGGCGGTAGCGGACCCGAGCACGGCTACCCAGGTGCCTCGGGCCGCTTTCGTTCTCTTACGTTTTCTGGCACTGGCACTTGCCTGCCAGGACTGACCTGCAGTGTGCCGGCCGTGGGGCGAGTGCTCCACGTCGAACTCCTCTCCTAGGCCGCCTACCGGGTTAGCTGACGGGTTCGGGCCGGAGGAGCCCTACAGCGGGCCGGGCCGCTCGCGGCGGCGCGACCTGCCGATTCACCCCGGGGATACTTGGGTCCCCGGCTCTCTGGGCCGTACCAGAGACTCGGCGGGTTTGCTGCCTGTCCGTGGTGGCTAGGCAGCAGCGGGGCTAACAGCGTTGGACGCTAACGGAAATGAGACCTGGTGGTAGCCGGAACGCCGGAATCTTTAAGCAATGCGCTGACATACGCCGGGATGCCTCCTATCAGCCCGGCTGCCTGACCGCGCAGCACATGAACCACCAGCAATTGCATCACCCCTGCTCAACACCTATATCTAGTCGGTAACTAGCATTTACTCTCCGGAGTCCCGGCAGGCCATGGCAGCGCCAATGCCCGATGTAACTCCGGTCACGTCCTTCGGCGTGTCGCCGCTGGCGATGGCGGAGCGAAGCCGGCTGAGTGCGTCTCGCATCCGGGCCACAGCCGCGGCCCGGATCGATAGTGCTGACCGCCTGTGACAGTTCCTGTGACTCCGGCGGCGTTCGGTCCTGCGATGTCCCGGGCTACCGGCCTGACCAGGGTCCGGGCCGTGCCCGGCCGGGGCGCTTCGAGGATCATTGACGGCATGCCCGACACCAGGACGCCGTACCTGCACGGCCACCACGACAGCGTGCTCAGGTCGCACCGGTGGCGGACCGCCGAGAACTCTGCCGCCTACCTGCTGCCGTCGCTGCTCCCCGGGGCGCATGTCCTCGACGTCGGCTGCGGGCCAGGCACGATCACCGCCGGACTCGCCAGCCGGGTGCCGGACGGCTGGGTGATCGGGATTGACGCTGCCGCCGAGGCGTTGCCCGCCGCCCGGGCGGAGGCAGCCCGCCGCGGCCTGCGCAACGTCAGCTTCGAGGCCGCGGACGTCGGCCGCCTCGGCTTCCGCGACGCGGCCTTCGACGTCGTGCACGCGCACCAGGTACTTCAGCACCTGACCGACCCGGTGGCCGCCCTGGCCGAGATGCGCCGGGTCTGCCGGCCCGGTGGCGCTGTCGCCGCGCGCGACGGTGACTACGGCGGGATGTTCTGGTTCCCCGAGGATCCGGAACTTGCCGAATGGCAGGCCCTTTACCGGCAGGTGGCCAGAGCCATCGGCGGCGAGCCGGACGCGGGCCGCCGAATGACCGCCTGGGCCCGGTCCGCGGGCTTCGCCGACATCCGCGCATCGGCCAGCGTGTGGCTATACGCCACCGAGGCTGAACGCAGCTGGTGGGGCGGACTGTGGGCGGACCGGGTGACGCAGTCGGACTTCGCCGAGCACGCCGTCGGATACGGGCTGGCCACGGAACACGACTTGCAGCGCCTGGCCGTGGCATGGCGCCGGTGGGCGTCGAGCGAGGACGGCTGGTTCCTCATTCCGCACGGGGAAATCCGCTGCGTCGCCTGACCGCCGGACGGCGCCCGAAGGGGGTGCATCCGCGGATCGCGCACCACCGATGGTGAGCGATCGCGCAATCCACCACCTTTCGTCGCGGGCTCAGGCCGGGCTCAGCCGTCGCGGAAGCTGAACAGCGGCCCGGCCGGCCGCGCCGCATCAGCGGCCTGGCGAAGGCGGCCGACTCCGACGGCGACCAGGGTGCTGGTCTCCAGCGCGTCGAACGCGATCTCGTCGAAGCCGCCGGCGCCGAACCAGCCGCGGATGGCCGGCGTCAGGTCGGGCGCGCGGCGATGCCGGGTCCAGATGACGACGCCGCCCGGGCGGCACATGGCCGGCGCCGCGGCCACCGTCCGGCGGATGTCCTCGTCGCTGATGTTGCCGAATATCCCGCAAAGCAGGAGCACGCCGGCCGGCAGCGCATCGGCATAGAGCTCAGGCCGGCTGGCGTCCGCCTCGCGTACCTCGACCTGGGCCAGCCCGGCAGCCGCCGCCCGGCGGCGGGCCCGGCCGGCGTTCCGCGAGTCGGATTCGACCAGGACCGCGGTCACGTCGCGGCGGCGCCGATGACCCGGCAGCACGCCGATCACGTCGTGGCCCTGGCCGGCGCAGAGGCTGACCAGCCGGACCGGCCCGGGCGGTGCCTGGTCAATCGCTCGCGTCAGGTGCGCCCTGACGCATTCCAGGCGCGCGCTGAGCGCTGATGCCGGATCGTCATACCCGCCGTGCCATGCCGCCCAGTCCCGCATGTATCCATCCTGCCGGCCCCGTCCAACCCCGTGAATGTCACTTTCACGGGGTCTGGTGCCGGTGACTGTCACATTCACCGGGTTGCTGCTTCGCCAGGCGGGGACCGGGGGCAGCCGGGCCGGGCGGGCAGCGGGCGGGCGGGGGGCGGGGCGGCCGGGGGCAGCGGGCGGCAGGCGGCGGGCGGGGCGGGGTCCTAGATCCCGGCGGTAGCCGGCGATGGCAATGTGGTGATCATGAGTTCTGTGCGAACGGTAGTAGTGAGCGGCGGCGGCACCGGCATCGGGCGGGCGGTGGCCGGCCGGCTGGCCGCGAGCGGGCAGCATGTCACCGTGACCGGGCGGCGCCGTCAGCCGCTCGAGGAGGTGGCAGCAGGCTCCGAGCTGATCGACATGCTGCCTGCCGACGTCTCGACCGCCGCGGGAGCCGAGTCGGTCGCGGCCGGACTCCGGTCGGCCGGCCGGGCGTGCACTGGCGTGGTGGCGGCCGCCGGCGGGCTGTCCCCGGCCGGCGGTTCCGGCCTGGACGGGATCCGCCAAGGCTGGCAGGCGTCGTTCGAGTCGAACGTGCTGAGCGCCGTGCTGCTGGTCGAGGCCCTGCGGCCGGACCTTGAGGCGCACGCCGGACGCGTCGTCCTGCTGTCCTCGGTGGCGGCCCTTCGCGGCAGCGGCGGCGGCCCGTACGGTGCGATGAAGGCCGCCCTGCACGCCTGGGCGTTCGACCTGGCCAGCGAGCTCGGCCGCCATCGGGGCACGGCGAACGTGATCGCGCCGGGCTTCGTGCCCGACACCGAGTTCTGGGCAGGCAGGCTGACCGATGACGTGCTGGCGCAGCGGTCCGGCCAGACGCTGCTCGGCAGGCCCGGCACCCCGGACGAGGTGGCCTCGCTCGTCGAGTGGCTGCTCGGCGCGGACGGCGGCTGGGTCACCGGCCAGGTCCTGTCGCCGAACGGCGGCGTCGTGCTCGGCCGCTAGCGCGGGACCCGGCAGGCCAGCGGGACCCGGGCCCGCGGATAACCCGTTGCCGGCCGCCGGGCGATGCCGCAGGCTTGACTGGCATGACCGCGCCTGCCGCTGAGGGAATCCGGGTCGCCTGGGCGGACCTGCCGGGGAATGTCCGGGCGGCCGTCGAGGAAGTCTGCGGCGCGCCGGTCACGGCGGCCAGGACACAGCCCGGCGGGTTCAGCCCCGGCGTGGCGGCCAGGGTCCGCTGCGCCGACGGCACGCGATGGTTCGTCAAGGCGGTGTCCGCCGAGGCGAACCCGGATAGCCCGCTGATGCACCGGCGAGAGGCACGGCACCTGGCCGCGCTCGATCCGCTCATCGTGGCCGGGCAGGTGCCCGCCCCGCGGCTGCGCGGGACGGTGGATCTCGGTCCCTGGTTCGCGCTCGTGCTTGATGACGTCGACGGCCGGCCCCCGGCGCTGCCCTGGCGTGCCGCCGACCTGGCGCAGCTAATCGGCATCCTGGACCGGCTGGCCGAGGCGCTGACGCCGGCCCCGATCCAGGTCCGCACCTTCGCCGAGGTGCACGCCGGGATGTTCAGCGGCTGGCGGACGCTGGCCGGGTCGGCCGAGCAGGACCGCCTCGATCCGTGGTCCCGCGCGCATCTGGACGAGCTGGCCCGGCTCGAATCGGCCTGGGAGCCGCATTCGGCCGGCGCCGCGCTGCTGCACGCCGACATCCGCGCGGACAACGTGCTGCTCACCGCGGACCGCGGCCTGATCATCGTGGACTGGCCGCACGCCTGCCGGGGCGCGGCCTTCGCCGAACTTGTGCTTTTCGCCCCGAGCGTCGCCATGCAGGGCGGCCCGGGGCTCGCCGACCTGCTGAAGATGTCCGAGGCCGGCCGGCGCGCGAGCCAGCAGAGCGTAACCGCGGTTCTCTGCGCGATGGCCGGCTTCCTCACCCGCCACGCGCTGCTGCCGCCCCCGCCTGGGCTGCCGACGGTACGGGCGTTCCAGGCCGCGCAAGCCGAGGTCGCCCGCGGCTGGCTCGCCGAGTTCCTGTGACCGTCAGTGGTGCCCGGCGTGCGCGTGCTCGTGGCCGTCGGCCTCCGGGCTGCCGTTCATCATCCGCAGCATCGGGCCGCCGCCTGAGCGGAAGAAGCGCGCAAGCAGCGCCGCGGCCAGCAGCAGGAAGACGATGTTCAGCACGGTGGTGTAGTTCCACGAGATGCCGGCGTTCGTGACCTTGGCGGCGCGCTCAGCCGGGATCAGCCCGAGCCCGCTGAACAGGAACTCGACGATGTAGCCGGCGATGACCATGGTCGCGTAGAAGATGCCGAGCAGCGCGAGCATCATCTTCGTGCCGTAGTACTTCCGGTAGATGATCAGGATCGGGATGATGATCAGGTCGGCGAAGATGAACGAGATCACGCCGCCGAAGCTGATCCCGCCGTTCCACAGGACCGCGGCAAGCGGCACGTTGCCGATCGAGCAGACGAAGCTCAGGATCGCGATGACCGGCCCGATCACCGGCCCCCACAGCCTGGCCGCCAGCGGATGGCCGGTGAGGAACAGCTGCCGCCAGAAGGCGTCAGGCACCCAGGCGCCGACCGCGCCGGCGATCAGCAGGCCGATGACCACGTCGCGGATGACCGCGGCCCACTCCATCACGAAGATGCCGCTGACGGCCGTGTAGCCGTCCGCGGCTGAGCAGCCGCCGCCAGAGGCCGGCGTCGGACTTGATGCTCATGTCCATCGCGGCATGGCCCTCCATCGACCCGGCCCGCCCGCGCTCGGCCTGCTCCCGCGCCGCTTTGATCAGCCGGGCCCGGACGAACAGCCGGAAGGCCACCGCGAGCAGCACGATCATGATCGGGCCGCCGATGAACTCGGCCAGCGTGAACTGCCAGGAGATCAGCAGCGCCAGGATGATGCCGAGCTCGATCACCAGGTTGGTGCTGGCGACCTCGAACGCCATCGCCGCGGTGAAGCCCGCGCCCTTGCGGATCAGCGAGCGGGCCAGCGCGACGGCCGCGTAGGAGCACGACGACGAGGCGGCGCCGAGCCCGGTGGCGAGCGCCAGCGTCCGCGGTCGGTCGTCGCCGAGCAGCCGGGTGATGGTCTCCCGGCGGATCACCGCCGAGACGATCGCCGACAGGGTGAAGCCGAGTATCAGCGACCAGAGGATCTGCCAGGTCATCGATCCGGCCACGGCCAGGGCGTGACCCAGCGCGTCAAGCACGCGCATCATCGGCTCCGGCGTCGGGTCCCGGCCCGGGCGCGGCGATGGTCAGCAGCTGCCGCAGGCAGTGCTCGAGCAGCGGGTGCGGGAACCCGTCGCTCAGCCGGTAGCACACCATCCGGCCGTCCTTGCGGAAGCTGACAAGGCCGGCCAGCCGGAGCATCTTCAGCGCATAGGAGACCTGGTCCTCGGTCGCGTCGAGCACCAGGGCGAGATCGCCCACGCACAGCTCCCCGGCCGACACCAGGGCAAACAGGATCCGTGACCGCACCGGGTCGGCCAGGATGCCGAGCAGCCCGGCCAGCCGCCCGGCCTCGTCGGCCGGCAGCACGCCGGCCCGGCCGGCGGCGACCCGCTCCGGGCTCACCGGATGATCATGGCTATCAGGTGCCATCGATTCTCCGCACATCCGCATGATTACACGGATTTACGGGAATTGCAATGGCCGGTGCCCTCGCAGTACTGTCGGCCGGTGGCCCTGCCTCCCGCCGAGACCCGGTATCAGCGGTTCACCAGGGACGAGACGGAACTGCTCGCGGACTTCCTGACGAGCGAGCCGTGGCCGTTCCACGCGGGCGCGGAGGACCGCGCCGGGATCCGCGCGGGCGTGGCCAGCGGCCACTACGACGGTTCCTCCGCGAGCACTTACTGGATCATCGCGGGCGGCGAGCGTGTCGGCCTGATCCGGCTGTTTGACCTGGGCGATTCCACCCCGATGTTCGATCTGCGGATCCGGGCGTCCGACCGCGGCCGCGGCATCGGGGGCCGGGCGCTTGGGTGGCTGACCGAGCATGTTTTCGCCGTCGTGCCCGGCGCGGCCCGGATTGAGGGGACGACCCGCCAGGACAACGCAGCGATGCGCCGGGCTTTCCGCTCGGCCGGCTGGGTGAAGGAGGCGCACTACCGCGACGCGTGGCCGGCCGCGGGCGGAGCGGTCCATGACGCGGTCGGGTACGCGATCCTGCGGCGGGACTGGGAGGCCGGCACGGTAACCGTCCCGCACTGGGACGACGAGCCGGCCTAGGCGGTCCCGCCCGGGCCGGGCCCGCTCCCGCAGCGCCCGGTCCGCTCCCGCGGCGCCGGGCCCGCTCCTGCGGCTCCCCGGAATGGCGTTCCGCCTGATGGATGTGGGAGAGGTGTCGCCAGGGCGACACCAGATCCCCATTCACCAAGCGGAACGCGTCCCGCAGGCAGCGTTCACCCCGGCGGGCGGCCGGGACTGGCCTATGGTGTGCTCAGGCGACGGCGTGATCAGGGGCGGCTGTGGACGGTGGCGGGCTCGGCGGCTTCCCGCCGGACGCTGTCGTCGAAGGGGACTGCCGCGTGCTCATCCCGGCGCTGCCCGACGCAAGCATCGACATCGTGATCAGCAGCCCGCCGTACTGGGGCCAGCGGACGTCGGCCGGCAACGGCGTCGAGGCGGATCCGCGCCGCTACGTCGGCGAGCTTGCCGATGCGTTCGCCGCGCTGCTGCCCAAGGTGAAGCCCGACGGCGTGCTCTGGATCAACCTCGGCGACGCCTACAACACGCCGGTCAACTGGCGGTCGGCCGACTACTCCTACAGCACGCTGGGGCCGGCCAGGGCCGGCCTCGACCCGGGGAACTCTGCCTACGCCAAGCCGCGGCACCGGCGGCGGCCGTTCCTCGACTCCGGCGAGGCCTGGCTTCGCTACGGCAGCCTGCTCGCGCTGCCCTATCGCCTCGTGGTCGCGCTGTCCGACGCGGGCTGGCTGTTCCGCGGCGAGGTGATCTGGCGGAAGAAGAACCCGATGCCAGAAGGCCGGTGCCGGCGGCCGCACCGGCAGCACGAGGCCATCTACCTCTTTGCCCGCAGCGAGCAGCACTCCTTCCGGGCCAGCCCGCCGGTCGGGTCGGTCTGGGAGTTCGCCAGCGAGCGGGTCGGCGGGGCCAAGCACTACTCGCGCTTTCCCGAGGAGCTGCCCAGGCGGTGCATCGCCGCGTTCGGGCGCGCGGGCCCCGGCGTCGTCGTGCTCGACCCGTTCAGCGGCTCGGGCACAACCGGGGTCGCCGCGCTGCGGGCCGGCTGCCGCTACCTGGGCTTCGAGATCGACGGGCCGCAGGCGGCAGCTTCCAACCAGCGGCTCAGCGACGCCGCCCTGGCCGGCCGGGGTCAGCGCCGCTGATCTGGCGGCGGCCGATGAATATCTCCCTGGGCGCCGCGTCGCCGCTGCCCGGCTCGATGACGCTGCTCGCCTCGAAGCCGGCCTCGGCCAGCAGCCGCAGCCAGCTATAGCGGCTGAACAGGCCGAGCCGGTGAGTCTCGTGCACGACCTGCACGGCCTGGCCGGCGTCCCTGAGCAAGAACGCGTACGCGGTCTGTACCCAGCTGTCGGCGGGATCCGGATCCCACAGCCATCCCAGGTAGCGGGCGCCGCGGCCGTCGGCGCCGTCGCTGCCGCCGCAGTCGGTGCCAGGCGCAAAGCTCTCCGCGGTCCGGTCGGGCACGAACATGGCGATGCCGCCGGGACGGCAGTGGGCATATGCGGTGACCATCGCCTGGCGCAGGTCGTCCTCGGTGAGCAGGTAGTCCACGGCGTCGTGCACGAACACGGCGTCGAAGGCCCGGCCGAGGCGCAGCGTGCGCATGTCGCCTTGCAGGTGCTCGCAGTCCGGGTTCAGCCGCCGGGACACCCCGAGCATCTCCGCGGACAGGTCGACCAGGGTCAGCACGAATGACGCCTTGAGATGCGAGGCGTTGCTTCCGCCCCCGCTGCCCAGCTCGAGCACGTCATGCACGGGCAGCGGAGCGGACCGGAGCACGGCAGCGAAGTGACCTGCCTCCGCCGCGTACTCGGCCGGCGGCGAGATCAGCGGCCACCAGGCAGCCAGGTCGCCGTACAGGCGGTACGCACTCGGCATGCCGGCCACTCTGCCACGATGCGGGCTCGCCTGCAGTGCCGGACTTCGCCGCGCGGCCAGGCAAACGGCCTATGCCCGGCCGCCAGACGGCCTATGCTCAGCCGCATAAAGATGCCGCCGGGGAACGGCGAAGGAAAGCCGCATAAGGTGCCGCCCAGGGGAAATGGCGGCGATGCGAAATTGCGGCATGTATTAAGCGGCACCGGGCTAGTTGCCGGAACGGTAATGGCGGCACGGGGAATTGCGGGACGGCGCGGGCGCGCCCGCCGGGGGCGCGGCGGGCCGCCTGGCGCGGCGGCCGGGCGGACGGCCGGCCTGCGGCCCGCACGGGGTAACGCGGAGTTCGGGGGAATCGAACATGCGGGGGGAACGACGGCCCGGGCACGCGGGCCAGCTAGCTGCGTGGGAGCGACTGGCGATCGTGGCCATGCTCGCGATCATGGCCGCCCTCGTCATCGCGCTCGCGGTCAGCTGACCGGCAAGATCACGGTGCTGACCATCTGGCCGGCGGACGCCTGCCGCTCGGCAGCCGCTCCGGCGCCGGGCCAGGTGGCTCTCGGGCACTGAGCGCCGCTCCGGAGTATCAGCACGGCCCGGCCGGCCCGGCGACGAATCCGGCCGGATTGCGGATGACCGTACCGGGCTGAGCCTGCGCCGCGGGCCTATTTCGCCCCTCTTACCGTGAAATCTGCCGGCAGGCCCGCAGGTCACCCGCTAGTTGCCGGAATGCACCCGGAACTATCTACGCAGACCGCTAGCATTGAGACCCCGCGAGGTGTCCCGCTACCGTCGCCGTGCCCCGCATGGGCGCCGAGCGACCTTGTCGCAGCCCCAGCAACGCACTGCGGCCATCGATCCGCACATGGAGGTGCGCTCCTGTGGAGCAGGATGCGTTTCGCGAGTCGTTCGCGCTGCAGCAGCGCGCTGGGCTTGGCGCCCTGGCCGAGCTGTCCAGCGGCGATCCCAGCCTGGACGATGAGCTAGCCGCCATTCTCGCCGCCGGAGGACATCATGAGGTCGGCCCACGCGTCCTTCGCCCCGGTGCTCTGGATCTTGTTCGCGACGACCGGGGCTTTCGTCATAGCGATAGTTACCGGAATCCGCCTTTTCTTCCGCCGCAAGAAGTCGGTTACGGATCTCTAGCGCACGAGTACGACATCCCGGATGTCACCTTCCGGCCGCTGCGGGGGCTCGCGCTCGTCCCGTTAGTGATCGTGACAGCGGGCTCGGTCGCCCTGCATGACGCGGGGCTCAGCAGCCACCTCTTCGCCGATCCGTGGATGATCGCCGCATGGGGCACTGCCCTCGGATTCGTGCTGGCCCAGCTCGTCCTCGCCTGGCTGCAGAAGCCGTACACGGTCACCCGGCGCCAGCAGGCCCAGCTCGACCGGCTCTGGGTGACGGTCAACATCCCGGTCTACAACGAGGATCCAGCGATCCTGGATCGCACCATCTACGCGCTGTTCACGCAGACCCGGCTGCCCGATCACGTCCAGGTCGTCGATGACGGGTCGGCCCAGGACTACCGCGAGGTCCGCGAATGGTGGCAGCTGCACCATCCGCCCGGCGTCCGGTTCTCCTGGGTCCGGCAGGAGAACGCGGGAAAGAAGTATGCCCAGTCGGTCACCTTCACCGGCGACCGGCACGCCGACGTGTTCGTAACCATTGACTCAGATTCGGCGCTCGACTGCTGTGCGCTGGACGAGGGGCTTAAGCCGTTCGCCGATCCGCGGATCGTTTCGGTGGCCGGGCTGGAGACCGCGTTCAATTACGACACCAATATCCTCACCCGCGCGATCAGCGCGCGCTCGGTCGCGTTCCAGCTGTTCGCGATGTCCGCGCAGAGCAAGGCGCGCGGGAACGTCCTGATCAACCCGGGAGCATTCTCGCTGTACCGGGCGGATCTCATCAGGGAGGTCGTGCCCGCGTACCTGGGCGAGACCTTCTTCGGCTGTCCGGTCACGCTCGGTGACGACACGGCCCTGACCATGTTCGCGCTCTGCCGCGGCCGTGCCGTCCACCAGCCGTCCGCGGTCAGCATGCCGGTCTACCCGGAAACCGTGTCGCACCACCTGCGCCAGTGGACGCGGTGGATGCGGGCATCAACGATCCGCACCTTCTGGCGGATCCGGTACCTGCCGGTCATGTCGTATGGCTGGCTCTACGTCGTCTACACGCTCTGGGCCTTCTTCACCTCGGTCGCCATCACGATCGTCATCCCGCTGGCCTGGCCGGCCACCAGGAACCTGGCCATCGCCAGCGGCATCGCCCTGGTCGCCTGGCCGTGCGCGATCGCCATCCGCGTCGCCACCGTCCGCCGCAGCGACCAGCGCTGGTACAGCAAGCTGGCGGGCGTGCTGCTGCTGCCCGCCGCTGCCCTGTGGTACCTCCTCGTGCTGCGCCAGATCAGGTTCTACGGGATCGCCACCTGCGCACGGCAGCACTGGGTGACCCGGGAGAAGGTCGAAGTCAAGTTGCACGAGGACCAATTCGCTAAGGAGCTTGCGGCATGACTACGCGTGCGGGCCGGGCGGCGGTGATCGCCCTTGGTATCGCCCTGCTTCCTGTGCTCGGTGGCGTCGGCGCATCGCTCTATGCCTTCCATCAGCAGGGCGTGCTGCCCGCCGCGACCACGACCGTGACCGCGGCTCCGGTCAGCAAGACGTACCTGGGCGTCATCACGCCCGATGTCGGCTCCTTCACCAGGGCCGTCGGCCAGAAGCCGAATCTGGCCGTCAGGTACTTCAACTGGGGTGCCAAGCCGCCGGCCAGCTTCGTCGAGCAGTCGGCCGCAGCGGGCGCGGAGTCGCTGCTTGAGCTTGAGCCGCGCGACATAACCCTGAGCAGCATCATCGCCGGGCACGGGGACAGCTACCTCAGGCGGGTCGGCCGTGCGCTGGCCAGCACGCACAGCCAGGTCATGCTGTCCTTCGCGCCGGAGATGGACGGCCACTGGTATCCGTGGGGATTCGGGCACCGGAGCGCGCGCGTATTCCGGCGTGCCTGGCGGCACGTTTACCGGCAGATAACGAAGGTGCCGGGAACGAAGATCACCTGGGTGTGGCAGATCTCGCACAAGTTCTCGCACTCCGAGGCGCTGCATCCGCTGTGGCCGGGCGGCAGGTATGTCTCGATGATCGGCATTGACGGATACTACGAATCCAGGCACAACACGTTCCACAGCCTCTTCGGCAGCACCATCAAGATCCTGCACCGGTTCACCACGAAACCGGTCATGATCACCGAGACCGCCGTCGGCCAGATTGCCGGCAAGGCCAACAAGATTCCCGGCCTGTTCGACGGGATGATCAGGTATGGCATCCGCGCCATCAACTGGTTTGACATCAACCAGCACAACGGCGTGCACCACCAGCGCTGGCGCCTTGAAGGCCACCCGGGCGCGGTAGCCGCGTTCAAGAAGGGCCTGCGGAAGTGGGAGCAGGCCGGGAAATGAGCCGGCCGCGGTGCCTGGTTACCGGGACCGGTAACCCTCCAGCAGGTGGCTGAACGCCCATCTTGGCTGCCTGATGCCGGAGCAGGAATTGCTGTCGATCGTGCCGGGGCACCGGCCGTTGTCGCGCTGCACCGTCCAGATGGAGATCAGCGGCAGCCGGTGCGCCCGGGCGAAATACTGCACGTCCTGTGCCTCGCTGAGATAGGTGACCTCGGTCTTCTTCGGGAAGTCGTCGATACCGGGCAGCAGCGTGATGCCCTCCATCGCCCACAGCCGGCGGGCACTCGCACCCGGGTACAGCCTGCCGAGCTGCCGGTGCGTGCTGCCCAGCGCCTGCAGCGCCTCGGTGCCCATGTCCGAGTCGGAGTTGCTGTTGTAGTAGTCGAACGCCATGATGTTCACCGCGCTGACCCGGACCCCGTGGGCAACCGCATTGCTGAGGACGGCCAGGCAGTTGGCCGGCAGGCCAGCTGGCTCGACGCCGAGAGTGAAGATGATCTGCACCCGGTGATGCGTCCTGGCCGCCCAGCGCTGGAGCAGCCGGATGGCCTCGGACCGCCTGGTGATCGCCGCGTGCCTGCCGAGCGACCTGGCCTCTACGTCCATGTCGAGCCGGGTGACGCCGTAGGTAGTCACCACTTTCTCGTAGGCTTTCGCGATCTTCGGCACGCTCTTGCAGGAGTCGGCTATCTCGGTGCCAGCCTGGTCAGCGCTGAACCCGCCGAACGACGGGATCACGTCACCCCCCATCGAGCGCAGCCTGGCGATCTCGCGGGTGTAGCGGTCGCCCGGCCGGACCGCCTGCTTACGGTCGCCGTTCCAGGTGACCGTGCAGGATCCCGTCCTGGGTGCCTGCAGGAATGCGAGCGTGAAGTAGCGTGCGCCTGACTTGGCGGCGACCACCGGGATGCTGTTCGTCGTCCAGGTCTCGAAGTACGGGGCGTAAAGACGCCGGGGCAGCGGCCGGCCGGGCGTCCGGCCGGCCACGGTGCGGCCTGCGGCGGAGCGGCCAGCAGCGGAGCGGCCGGTTATCGCCTGGCCCGCGGCAAGATGGCGTGGCGATCCGGTCGCGGCGGACGCATGGCTGACGCCGATGGCCATGCTGATGATCGCGGTTGAGGCGGCCAGGACGGTGCGTGCGGGAACGGGGAGGAGTCGCATCGGCTCGGCTTTCTGCTTTGCGGGTCACCGCCGGGCTGCGTCCTGGCGAGGATGGACAATCTGGACGCTATAACCGGCACCGGGCCGCGGCCAAGGAGGCGGCGATATCCGGTGTCAGCCTGCCCGCACCGGCCGGTAGGCCGGGTCCCACATCAGCTCCCGCACCCGCGCCCGAAGGTCGCCGTCGGTGCGCGCGGTCGCCACGCCGTCCGCGCACGCGGCCTGGATGACCGCGGCCGCGACCGCCAGTGACGTCTCGCGCAATTCCTCCACCTGGGGCAGCAGCGGCGCGCCCAGGGCGGAGGTGTCGACGAGATCGGAGACGGCGCGGGCCGCGGCGGCGAGCATGTTGTCGGTCACCCTGGTAGCCCTGGCAGCTATCACGCCGAGGCCCAGGCCGGGGAAGATCAGGGCGTTGTTTGCCTGCCCGATCACGTAGGTGATCCGGTTGTAGCCGACCGGCCCGAACGGGCTCCCGGCCGCCACAAGCCCGCGGCCTGCGGTCCACCTGATGATGTCAGCGGGCACGGCCTCGGCGAGCTCGGTCGGGTTGGACATCGGCAGGATCACCGGCCGCTCCGCGTGCGCCGCCATCTCCCTGACGATCTCCTCGGTAAAGGCTCCCGGCTGGGCAGAGGTGCCGATCAAGATCGTGGGGTGCACCCGCCGGACGGCCTCGGCGAGCCCGATCCCGCCGAGTTCCGCATCGCGCCGCCAGCTGCTCACCTCGGCGGGATCGCGGGCATAGCGCCGCTGCCCGCCGCGCACGCCCGCCATGTCCTTGGTGATCAGTCCGGCCCGGTCGACCAGCCAGAACCGCTTGGTCGCCTGCTCGGCGCTCATGCCGCTGCCGGTCATCGCGGCGAGCAACTGGTCAGCAATGCCGATCCCGGCCGTCCCGGCACCGAAGATCATGACCCGCTGGCCGGACAGCCTGGTGCCGGTGACCCTGATGGCGGCAAGCACGGCCGCCAGGTTGACCGCACCGGTGCCCTGGATGTCGTCGTTGAAGGTCAGCAGCCGGTCCCGGTAGCGCTCGAGCAGGCGCCGGGCATTGCCGACGCCGACGTCCTCCCAGTGCAGCAGCGCCTGCGGGAACAGCCTGCTGACGGCCTCGGTGAACGCGTCGACGAAGCGGTCGTACCGAGCGGCTTTTACCCGCGAGTGCCGGTTTCCGACGTAGAGGGGATCATCTAGCAGGCTCTGCCGGTCGGTGCCCACGTCGAGCACGACCGGTAGTGCCCGGTTCGGGTCGATGCCGCCGGCCGCCGTGTAGACGGCTAGCTTGCCGACCGCGATGTGGATGCCGCCCGCGCCCCAGTCCCCGATGCCCAGGATCGCCCCGGCGTCGGTGGCGACGATCAAGTCGACCTCGTCAGCGCTCAGCCCGGCAGCGAGCAGGGACCGCTCGATCACCTCCGGATGGTCCACCGAAAGGTAGACGCCGCGCGGGCGCCGGTACTCGTGGCTGTAGCGCTCGATGGCCAGCCCTACCGTCGGGGTGTAGACGATCGGCAGCATCTCCCGCAGATGCTCGGTGAGCACGTGGTAGAAGAGGACCTCGTTGCGGTCGTGCACCTCGGTCAGCAGCACGTTCTTGGCGAGGTCGGTCGGCTGGCCGCTGTACTGGGCGAGTATCCGGTCGGCCTGCTCCCGCAGGGTCAGCCGTCCGGGCGGGATCAGGCCGGTTATCCCGAGCTCATCGCGCTCGGCGTCGGTGAAGGCGGTGCCCTTGTTGAGGCGCGGGTCGGCCAGCACCTGTCGCCCGCGCAGGGTGGTCCACCATGTCCCCGAGTCATCCCGCCACACCGTCTTCATGGAAGCTCCTCGGCTTGCGATTGCCGTTTTCCATGATTGTCCTTGGCCGGCCGGGACGGCGGGGCAGGCGGGCAAGAGCGCCCGCCCGCCGCGGGCGGCTCCGTGCCCTGCTCAGCTGCCGGTCGCCGGGCTGCTGCTGCCAGCCTTCCGCTTCGGCTGGCCGGGCATGTTCTTGCAGGGGTGCCCGGCCGGCATCGATGGCCGCGACCCGGAACGCGGCTTGGGCTTGCTGGCGGCTCCGGCGAGGCCCGGCCGCTCCGGATGATCTTGCCGGGCCGGCCGGGTGCGCGGCCGATACCGCCGAGTGCGTGCTTGCGGGCGCCGCGCTGGTGGACGCGCTGGCCATGGTCAGGCCCAGGCCCAGGCTGGCGCCAAGCACCCCGGCTGCGATCGCCGTGCCCGCAAGCGGTCGGGTAATTCTCATCTGGTCTCCTCTTGCCGTACTTCTCATCCGGAGCCGGTCGGCTCCGCAGCGGGCCGGCGCTGCAGGCCCCGCCTGATTCAGTAGGACACCCGATGTTCTGCGGCTGCTTGCGTCCGGCTATCAGAATGCGCTGAATCCGCTGGCCGGGGTGACCGGAGCACGACGCCGCGTTCCAGCATCGGTGCCGTTGCCCCAGACAGCGCGGACGGCGTCGATCGTGTCCGCCTCGGCCGCGGTCTTGTCCGGCCGGTAACGCACCACCCGGGCGAACCGGAGCGCGACGCCGCCCGGGTACCGGGAGCTCGCCTGCACGCCATCGAATGCGATCTCGGCGACCAGTTCGGGGCGGACCCGCAGCACGCCGTGCTGTCCGGCGCCCGCGCCCGGATCGTCAGCCTCGCCGGGCACGCGCGCCTCGCCGGGCACGCGCGGCGGATCGGCCAGCTCAAGCAGCCTGGTGGTCTGCCAGGCCAGCATCTCGTCGGTCAGGCCCTTGAAGGTCTTGCCCAGCATGACCAGGCCGCCGGTGGCCGGGTCGCGTGCGCCGATGTGCAGGTTAGACAGCCAGCCCCTGCGCCGGCCGTGGCCCCATTCGGCTGCGAGTATCACCAGGTCGAGGGTGTGCCGCGGCTTCACCTTGAGCCACTCGCTGCCTCGGCGGCCGGTTGCGTAAGCGCCGTCTAGCGACTTGACCACGACGCCCTCGTGGCCGCGCGCGACGGCATCGGCGAAGAATGCCTCGGCGGCGGCCGGATCCGCGGTGACGGTGCGCGGGATGACCAGCGCGGCCGGCGCGATCCGGGCAAGCAGGGCACTGCGCTCGCTGCCGGGCAGGTCGATCAGGTCGGTGCCATCGAGATGCAGCAGGTCGAAGAAGAACGGGGTCAGCGGCAGGTCCGCCGCCAGGGCGGCCGCCGCTGTCCTGGCTCGCCGCCCGGCCCGAGGTGACCTGGAAAGGCCGGGGCCGGCCGTCCGGGTACAGCGCCACAGCCTCCCCGTCGAGCACGGCGGTGCGCACGTCCAGGCTGAGCACTGCGCTGGCGATCTCCGGAACCCGGCTGGTGATGTCATCGAGCGTCCTGGTGAAGACGGCAACCTCGGCGCCATCGCGGTGCGCCTGGATCCGGATTCCGTCGATCTTCCATTCCACGGCCGCGGGCGATACCCGGTCCAGGGCGGCGCCGATGCTCGCCGCGGTGGCCGCGAGCATCGGCCGCACCGGCAGGCCCACCCGCAGCGTGAACGATCGCAGCGCCGCCGCCGCCCGGTCCGGATCCGGGCCGCCGGGCACCGGCCAAGCGCGGCCTGGGCTACCTCCGGCAGCGATCCGCCGAGCTGGTGGGCGCGGCGGACCAGGCCGGCCGGGACCCCGGCCGTCTGCGCGATCGCCTCGGTCATCACCCCTCCGAGGGCGCCCTGCCTGAGATCTCCGGCCAGCAGCCGGATCAGGAACGAGCGCTCGGCTTCGGTCGCCCGTGCCGAGCAGCGCGGCAAGCAGCTGGCGGCGGGCGGACTGGGCGCCCTGGCCGGTAACCGCCCCGATGGCAGCGAAAGCCGCGTCGGTATCGGTCAGCGTCAGGCCCGGCCCGGCGGCTGGCCTGCCCGGTCCGCGGCCGCCGCAGCCGGCTGGAGCAGGCCGCCTAGTGCCGCGTAGCCGACCCCGATCTGGCGCTGCCGCAGCTCCCCGGAGAGGAACGCCACCGCGACCGGCACCTCGCCGGCCGGCACCGCGGCCAGCAGCGCCGCGATCTGGTCGATCTTGGCGCGCCTCGCCTGCACGCCGGCCACGGCGGCTGACGTGCGCACGAGGTCATTCAGGAGCACAGGGGCATTGTGCCGGATGCGCGCCGGGCAAATTCCTGGCGGGCCCGGCCCGCAATGGCCGGGCGCGCCTGGCCGCGGTCAGCTGTCGTGACCTGGCCGTTCACGTCGACCTTGGCGGCTGCGTCGTCAGCCGCCGCGGACGGGTCGCCGGTGTCGTACGCCGGGTCAGCGGCGTCGCTCTCGGTGCTGTCGATGCCAGGCAGCTGAGCCTGCCGGCGCACCAGCGCGATCACGGCGGCGACACTGGCCGCCGCCGCGAGCAGCGCTATGCCGCGAGCCAGCCGGGGGCGCCGCCGCGCCTCTGGGCTCGGGGTCCAGCCGCTGCGCCGCCTTGGCCATCATGGCCGAGACCTGCGGCGCGACCTTTTCCTCCACCGCCCTGCCGGTCTGCTCCACCCGCGGCGCGGCCCACTTCCGGGCGCGATGCACCTGCGGCTTCGCGCGGGCGGCGACCTGGTCGGCGCCCTGCCTGGCGCGGACGGCAATCTCCTCAGCGCTCTGTCTGGCCGCGGCGCCGGCGTTCCTCGCCAGCGGCACGGCCTGGGACGCTTTCTCGCGCGCGCGACTGCGCACGGGGGACAGGTGTCCGCTGCGTCGTTCTTCGTTCTCAGTAGCGACATATCTACCTCCCGGAAATTTATTTCCGCCTGACACACTTCCCCGGACGAGCACGGTCAATCATTCTGCCCCGATTCGCCGGCCTCGACCGCGAGTACCCGGGCGGACCCAGCAGCCACTGTACGTGGCTCGGTGGACGGTGCACTCCTCCGGTCGTGCGAGGATTCCTTTCATGACGAATACGCTCACTGCAACGCTGCGGACGAACCAGGGAACGGTTATCGTCCGGCTCTTTCCCGACCAGGCGCCGAAGACCGTGCGGAATTTCGTCGAGCTCGCCGAGGGGACGCGCGAGTGGACCGACCCGCGCACCAGGCAGCCCGGCGGGAAGCTCTATGACGGGACGATCTTCCACCGGGTGATCCCGGACTTCATGATCCAGGGCGGCGACCCGCTCGGCACCGGAACCGGCGGCCCCGGCTACAAGTTCGCTGACGAGTTCCACCCGGACCTCGCCTTCGACCGGCCGTACCTGCTCGCCATGGCGAACGCCGGCCCGGGAACCAACGGCTCGCAGTTCTTCATCACCACCGTCGCCGACCCCCTGGCTGAGCAGAAAGCACACCATCTTCGGCGAGGTCATCGAGGGCACCGAGGTCGTCGACCAGATCAGCAAGGCGGTGACAGGACGCAACGACCGCCCGGTCACCGACGTCGTCCTCGAGTCGGTCACGATCGAGCGCGGCGGCGATGCGCCGGGGTCCGCGGGATAACGCCATGGCTGTCCCCCCGGGCCAGGGCACCCAGCACGACACGGCGGCGCCCACCTGCTTCCGGCACCCGGGCCGGGAGACCTACGTGTCCTGCGTGCGCTGCGGCAGGCCGGCCTGCCCGGACTGCCTCCGCTCGGCGGCGGTCGGCCAGCAGTGCGTCGAGTGCATCAGCGAGGGCAACAAGGGCAGCCGTCAGCCGCGCACCGTCTTCGGCGGCCGCGTCGGCGGCGAAATGCCCTGGTCACCTGGACTCTCGTCGGCATCAACGTGGCCTGCTACCTGGCCGAGTGGATCTACCCGAATGATCGTCAATGACTGTCGATGATCCGGATGCGTCGCGCCGCTTCAGCCCGGCCAGTCGGCGTGGCTGACGGCCAGTGGTACCGGCTCATCTCGAACGCGTTCCTGCACGAGCCCGGGCTGAGCGGCTTCGGCCCCGCGCACATCATCTTCAACATGTGGGCGCTGATCTTTGTCGGCCCGGCGCTGGAGCGGTTCCTCGGCCGGCTGCGCTTCCTCGCCGTGTACCTGGTCAGCGCGCTGGCGGGCTCCGTGCTCTACTACCTGGCGGCCGCGCCCGGCATCCCGGCGCTTGGTGCCTCCGGCGCGATCTTCGGCTTGTTCGGCGCGTGGTTCGTGGTGGCCAGGCGGCTGCGGCTGGACAGCCGGCAGATCGTCATCCTGATCGTCCTCAACCTGGTCATCAGCTTCGCCGTGCCCGGCATCGCCTGGCAGGCGCACGTCGGCGGCCTGGTAGCCGGGGCGGCGCTCACCGCCGCCTACGCCTACGCACCGCAGAACAGGCCGCAGGCGCGCACGCTGATGCAGGCAGGAGCTACCGTGGCCATCGTCGCGGTGCTGCTGGTTGCCGTCATGGTCAGGGATCACCAGCTGGCGTCAGCGACGTTGTCCGGCTGAAGCGCATCCGCGGCGCCGCGATGCCAGTGCCGGGCAGTCAGTGCCGCCCGGCTGCCCGCCGCTCGGTGATCGGCTCAGCGCCACTTCGTCGCGAGCCCGACGCCCGCGATGATGAACCCGAAGCCGATCACCATGTTCCAGTTGCCGATAGCGCTCTGCGCCGGATTGTTGCCGCCGGTGACATAGAACAGCGAGATCCAGGCCAGCCCGACCAGCAGGCAGCCGAGCATCGTCGGCACCAGCCAGCGGGGACTGACCTGGGCCTTCGCTGACCTTGGCGGCGGCGTGTAGACCGCCTTGCTTCTGACGCGGGACTTGGGCACGGTCGTCTCCTGGTCGGTCTCGCCACCCGGGCACGTGCTACCGCGGAGTAGGCGGCCGCGCGGGCCTCTGGCCGTAAGCGTAGTTGCTCCGGCGAGTGCGCGCGGCCAGCGCGGGCCGCCTCAGAGCGCAGCTTCGCGCACGGTAGGTGCATCACGACAAAGCGTAACGCCAGCGGCCGGCCTGCCGACAACCAAGGTGAGGGCTTGCGCCGTCGCCCCCGAGCGGTGCAAGCCCTCCCTGCGTTTGTCCGGCACCCCATGCTGCCCGGCGCCGGCCCTGGCCCGGAGCCGGGGCCGCCCGGCCCGGGCGTTATGACGAAGTGGGCGTCGGAGACGGCGAGGTCGTCGTCGGCGGCGGCGAGGTCGGCGGCGGCGTGGTCGGCGGCGGCGTGGTGGCGCTCTGCTGCGCGACCGAGAGCGTAATCTGCGTCTGCGGCTGCCACCGTATTGCCTGCCGACGGGCTCTCGCCGACAACGGTGCCAGGCGTCGTCCCAGGGTCGGCCGGCACCTGGACGATCTTGTAGCTGAGGTTGGCCGCGGTCAGCCTCTGCACGGCCGCCTGGACCGTGTCGCCGACCACGTTCGGCACCGTGACGCCGCCGCCGGACACCACGATCGAGACGGTCGAACCCGCCGGCGCCGATGCTCCGCCCGCGGGGGACTGGCTGATCACCGTCCCCTGCGGCTTGGTCGACGTCGGATCGGTCGTCGGCGTCGCCACCTTGAAGCCCGCGTTCTGCAGGTCGTTCTCGGCCGTCAGTTCCTGCTCCCCGACCACGTGCGGCACCGGCTTCTTCGCCGGCCCTGAGGAGACGTAGAGCTTTACCGTGCTGTTGGCAGCCACCAGCGAGCCGAACGCCGGCGTAGTGCTGATCACCTTGCCGTGTGGCGTGCTGGCTGGACGGCTGCAGGACCGCCACCGGCTGCAGCTTTGCCTTGGTGATCTTCTTCTCGGCTGCCTTCCGGGCTAGCCCGACGACATTCGGCACGGAGATCTTCCCGCCGCCTGCCGCCGCGTAATGCAGCGCATAGCCGCCAAGCCCGAGAATCAGCAGCGCGGCCAGGCCGACCACGATCCAGACCCACCACCGGCGGCGCTTGCCGGCCGGCGGCTCGTCGTCCTCCCCGTACCGGTAGGCAGGAATCGCGCTGGTGGCGCCGGCCTGCATGGTGCCCTGGCCCATCCGCCTGGTGCCCTGGTACAGCTCGGTGCGAGTCGGCGCGGCCACCGGCATGCCGGACAGCGCGCGCTGGATGTCCTGCCGCATCTCCCCGGCGGACTGGTACCGCTCAGCAGGGTCCTTCTGCATCGCCTTGAGCACGATCGCGTCCGCCCAGCCAGGGATCTCCGGATCCACCCGGGACGGCGGGATCGGGTTCTCCCTGACATGCTGATAGGCGATCGCGACCGGTGAGTCGCCGGTGAACGGCGGCCGGCCGGTGAGCAGCTCGTACAGCAGGCAGCCGGTGGAGTACAGGTCACTGCGGGCATCCACCCGCTCGCCCCTGGCCTGCTCCGGCGACAGGTACTGCGCGGTGCCGATCACCTGCGCGGTCTGCGTCATCGTGGCCTGCGTGTCGCTGACCGCCCGGGCGATGCCGAAGTCCATCACCTTGACGTCGCCGGCCCGGGTGAGCATCACGTTGCCCGGCTTGATGTCCCTGTGCACGATGCCGTTGCGGTGGCTGTAGTCAAGGGCGTGCAGGACGCCGTCGGTGATCTCCATGGCCCGTTCCGGCAGCAGCCGGCGGTCTTCCCGCAGCAGGTCCCGCAGGGTGCGGCCGTCGACGTACTCCATCACGATATAGGGGACCGGGGTCGGGCCGACCATGTCCTCGCCGGTGTCGTAGACAGCGACGATCGACGGGTGGTTGAGCGACGCGGCGGACTGCGCCTCGCGGCGGAACCTGGCCTGGAAGGTCTGGTCCCTGGCCAGGTCGTCGCGGAGCGTCTTCACCGCGACAATGCGGTCGAGACGGATGTCTCTCGCCCGGAAGACCTCGGCCATGCCGCCGCGCCCGACGATCCCGTCGAGTTCGTAGCGGCCGCCGAGCAGCCGGGGCTGGGTCATGTCTCGCACCTGAAGTTACCGTCCTGCGTCGTCGTTCGCTGCCCGGCGCGCCGCCGCCGGCTGCCCGGTAATGGATCTGGCCGCCGCAGTGGAACCGGCGGGCTCGCTCCCGTTCACTGGACCCCCAGGTATGCCTTGATCACCTGCTGGGCGATGGGGGCCGCCGCTGCGGCGCCGAAGCCGCCGCCCTTGACCACGACGCCGATAGCTATCCGCCGGTTGCCGACGCCCACCGGGGTGAAGCAGGTGAACACCGAGTCATCCAGTGTCGAGCTATTCTGCGCCGTGCCGGTCTTGCCCGCGATCTCAAGGTTGGGCATGTAGATGTTGTGCGCTGTCCCTGCCGGGTTCTGCACCACCTGGATCATCATCGTCTGCATCTCCGTCGCCACCCGCGGGCTTACCGGACGGGACAGGACCGTCGGCCTGGCCCGCTGGATGATGGTGAGGTCCGGCGCCTGCACCTGCTGCACCAGATACGGGGTCATCAGCCTGCCCTGATTGGCGATGGCCGCCGAGAGCATGGCCTCCTGCATCGGCGTGACCTGGTCGTTGAGCTGGCCGATCGCCGAAATTGCCCGCAGGGACGGATCTGCCTCCCGCGGGTACGTGCTGGCCGAGACAGGCAGCGGAACCGTCAGGTTCGGGTTGTTGAAGCCGTACGAGTTGGCCTGGTGCAGCAGCGCCGAAGCGCCAACCTTGATGCCGAGATTGCCGAACGCGCTGTTGCAGGAGATGTAGAAGGCCTGGATCAGCGGCGGGTTGCCGTCTCCGCACAGCTCGTTGGCGTCGTTGTGCAGCAGGTTGCCGTTGGGCAGCTTCAGCGCCTGCGGAGCGTAAACCGTCGACTGGGGGGTGCGGCTCGCGTTCCCGGACAGCCACGCTTGAGCCGGTCACCACCTTGAACGTGGAACCCGGCGGGAACGTCTCGTTGATGGCCCGGTTGAGCAGTGGCTGGCGGGGATCGTGCCGGTACCGCTTGTCGATCTTGTTGAGCCTCGTGCCGCTGAGCGTGGCGTACCGGTTGGGGTTGAAGCTCGGGTATGACGCCATGGCCAGGATCGCGCCGTTGGCCGGGTCGATCGCGACCAGCCCGCTTGGCCGGCCCAGGGATTTCAGCCCGGCGTAGGCGGCCTGCTGGGCCTTGGGATCGATGGTCAGGTAGACGGTGGCACCCAGCCTGGGCTTGCCGGTGACCAGGTCGATCAGGTTGTGCACGGCAAGCCTGGGATCGGTGCCGGCCAGTACCTTGTTCTCCGCGGCCTCGATGCCGGTCGCGCCGAAGATCGAGTCATAGCCGGTCACCGGCGCGTAGAGCGGCCCGTTCGGATAGGACCGCTGGTAGAGTGTTGCCGCCCTTGGTCAGCCGGGAGAAGGCGATCGTGGTCCCGCTCGCGGCGGCGCTGCCGCCTGTTGCCGTGCTCCCGCCAGACGCCACGATCGAGCCGCGCTTGTACTGGAACTGCTGGTTGAAGACGCGGACGTTCCCTGACCGGGTCGCGAGGCTGGTCGACTCGAATCCCTGTACGTAGTTCACGTTGATCAGCAGCAAGGCGAACATCACCAGGCAGGCAAGGGAGAGCCGGAGCAGTGCGCGGTTCACCGGGCACCTGCCTGCGGGCGGCCCGGGCAGGCCGCTGCCGCCGCCATCAGCCGGCCCGCACGATCTGGGTCATGCCCTCGTCCTGGATCGGCTGCGGCGCGGGCCGCCGGGCAGTGTCGCTGATCCGCATCAGCAGCCCGATCATGGCCCAGCTCGCGACCAGCGAGGAGCCGCCCTGCGACATGAAGGGCGTGGTCACGCCGGTCAGCGGGATCAGGCCAGTCACCCCGCCGACGATCACGAATACCTGCAGCGCCAGAACGAACGCCAGGCCGCCGGCCAGCAGCTTGGCAAAGGGGTCGCGGACCAGGATGGCGGCCCGCAGGCCCCGCTGCACGATCAGGCCGAAGATGAGCAGGATCGCCATCAGCCCGGTCAGGCCGAGTTCCTCGCCGAACGCGGTGATGATGAAGTCGCTCTGCGCCAGCGGCGTGATGAACGGCTGGCCGTGGCCGAGGCCGCTGCCGAGTACGCCACCGAAGCCCATCCCCTCCAGGCCCTGGACGAGCTGATAGGCGGAGCGCCGCGTTGCTCGCCGCGAACGGGTGCAGCCAGATGCTGAACCGCTCGGCGACATGACTGGACAGGTGACTCGCCGCGTACGTGCCCGCGGCGAACAGGCCGACGCCGATCAGCAGCCAGGAGGTCCGCTGCGTGGCGACGTAGAGCATCGCCACGAAAAGCCCGAAGAAGAGCGCGGACGTGCCGATGTCCGTCTCGAAGATCAGGATAAGCAGGCTGGCCGCCCAGGCGATCAGCACCGGCCCAAGGTCACGGGCCCGCGGCAGGTCGATGCCGAGCACCCGGCGGCCGGCCAGCGCGAGCACGTCCCGCTTGGCGACCAGGTAGCCGGCGAAGAATACCGCAAGCGCCAGCTTGGCGAATTCGCCCGGCTGGATCTCGAAGCCGCCGATGATGATCCACACCTTCGCGCCGTTGACCTCGCTCAGGCTGGCCGGCAGCAGTGCCGGGATGGCGAGCAGCAGCAGCCCGAGCGCGCCGAGGGTGTACGTGTACCGCTGCAGCACCCGCGGCTGCCTGATCACCGCAAGCACCGCGACGAAGGCGGCCAGGCCAACAGCGCTCCACATCACCTGGTAGGCGGTCGTGGACGCGCTCATGGTGCTGATCTTGAAGCCCGGATTCCCGCCGCGACCCGACTCCTGCAGCCGGTAGATCATCACGATGCCGAGGCCGTTCAGCAGCGCCGCGAGTGGCAGCATCAGCGGGTCGGCCCATGGAGCAAGCCGCCGGACGGCGAGGTGGGCGGCGAGCACAAGCACGGCGAACGCTACGCCGTACTCGACCATCCCGGCAGGCAGCTTGCCGTTCAGGCCGAGGCCGACGCTGGCATAGGCGGCAAGCACCACGCCCACCGCGAAGAGCAGCATCAGCAGCTCCGTGCTGCGCCTGCCGCGGGGCATCGGGGGCGGCGTGTCGGGCACGGCCTGTGCCCCGGCGCCGGAATGTGCTGTGACAGCGGTCACCCGGCGCCCCCCTGCTGCGGCGGGCAGAAGCCCGGCACGGGCGGCTTCGGACGATAATGCGGGACGATGGTGGTGACCACCGTCTTGCCGTGCACCTTCTTCTTCACCCGCCGCGGTTTCGGCTTGCCCGCCTGCCACTCCCGCACCGCCGCGAATGCCTGCTGGCACACGTAGCCTTGCCGGATATTGCTCACGATGCGGTGGGCGTCGGCCAGCCCGCTGGCCGTGATCGTGGCCTGGACCTGCCGGACGTCGCTGGCAGGCACGCCCGACATCGGGATATCGGTCCTGGAGTACACGCTGGACAGGCTCATCCCGGCAACGCTCTCGTTGACGCCACGGAAGATGGCGACGTGCCCGTCGACCGCGCCGACGTAGTACTGGCTCTGGGTGTACCGCCAGGCCGCATACCCGCCACCAGCGATGAGCAGGATCAGGACGACGAGGATGGACGTGACGACGGGCCAGCGCGGCCGTGCCCACCTGCCCTCGTCCTCGTCCTCGTCCTCGTCATCGCCATCGTCCCGGTCTTCGTCCGCTTCGTCGTCAGCCAGCGCCGCATGCGCGGCCTGCGCACTGAACTCGGCCGTCGCGGTCCCCGGCCGCGCCGAAACCTGGGTGAGCTGATGCGCCCGCCCGGCCGGGCTGTCCGTGCGGACCGGCGCCCGGCCATCGCTGTTCGATGCCGCGCCCGCGATCACCGACACCTTGGTCGGCGCCCCCGGGCTCGCGGCGGTATCGACGACGTCCGCCACGATGCAGGTGATGTTGTCCGGGCCGCCGCTGCGGATGGCGAGCTCGATCAGCTGGATCACCGCGGCGTCCGGGTCAGCGATGGTGACCAGGGTCTTGTGCAGGGTCTGCTCGGTGACGACATCGGACAGCCCGTCCGAGCAGAGCAGATACCGGTCACCTACCCTGACCTCGCGGACCGACAGGTCAGGCTCCGCCTCGCTCCGGCCGTCAAGCGCCCGGAGCAGCAGCGAGCGCTGCGGATGGGTGGCGGCAGCCTCCGGGGTCAGCCGGCCGTCGTCCACCAGCGACTGGACCAGGGTGTGATCGCGCGTGATCTGGTAGAAGTCACCGTTACGCAGCAGGTAGGCACGTGAGTCGCCGATGTGGCAGAGCGCGACATGCGCATCCTGCCAGAGCATGGCGGTGAGCGTGGTGCCCATGCCCTCGACCGCAGGGTCGGCGATGCTCATCTCGTGCAGGGTGGTGTTGGCGGCCGCTACCGCAGCGGCAAGCGGATCCAGCAGATCGCCATCGGGTATCGAGTGGTCGAGTCCGGCCAGCGCCGAGATGGCGACGGCACTGGCCACTTCGCCGGCGGCGTGCCCGCCCATGCCATCGGCGATGGCGAGCAAGCGCGGGCCCGCGTACGCCGAGTCCTCGTTTCCTTCCCGGAGGAGCCCGACGTCTGAACGGACCGCGTAGCGGAGGGCAAGTGTCATCTGCGCAGTTCCAGGACGGTTTTGCCGATGCGGATTGGCACGCCGACCGGCACCGGGGTCGGCTGAGTCACCTTCTGACGATCAAGATAGGTGCCATTGGTTGAGCCGAGGTCCTCGACAATCCACTGACCATCCTGCGGGAATAGCCGGGCATGTCGGCTCGAAGCGTAGTCATCCGTCAGAACGAGCGTGGCATCATTCGCCCGACCGATGGTGATTTGCTCGGCGGCCAGGCCCATGCTGGTGCCCGCCAGGCTCCCGGCTGTCACCAGCAGCTGCTGCGGGGCCGCGCGGCTGGCCCGCCCGGGCTTGGAAGGCTTGGCGGGCTTCGGCGGTGCTGCGGGCTTGCTCCGCGACTGCTGCCGCTTGCGGCCCGGCCTGCGGCCGGTGGTCGAGGGCCCGAACAGATCTGTGCGCACGACACCCACGGCGGCAATGACGAAAAGCCAGAGGACGGCAAGGAACGCCAGCCTGATCAGGGTGAGGGTGAGCGCATTCATCTGGTCATGTGTCCTCGGTGGCCGTTGCTGCCTCTGCTCATCACTGGGCGCCCCGGCGCCGGATGGTTCATGGAATTGCCGCGGTATCAGTAAATGCCATCCCGGCGGAACACGAGCGTGGTCCGGCCCAGCGTGACACGGGTGCCATCCGTCAGGGACACGCGCCGTACCGGCTGGCCGTTGACGAAAGTGCCGTTGGTCGAGCCCAGGTCGACCAGTACTACCTCGCCGTCCTCGACCCGCAGCTCGGCGTGGTGGCGGGATACGCCCGGATCGACCAGCCGCAGGTCACAGTCCGTGCCACGGCCGAGGATGGTGAGCGGCGCGCTGAGTTCGTAGGTGCGCTGCATGTTGCCGTCCGATCCGGGCTCCGGGCTGGAGACGAGCAGCCTGGGCGCGCCGGTGAAGCTGCCTGGCGGATGCGGCAGATCGCTGGCCGGCCTGCGGATCTCGCCGTCTTCGACCGTCGTACCCCGGATAACGCCGGAGCGGATCCTGAAGGTTCCCGTGGTCAGGTCCGGTACTCCCTCGAACCGCATCCGCACCGGCCCGACGAAGGAGTATCCCTGATCCCTGGCGTGCTCGCGGGCCAGCGTTGCCAGCTCGATGCCGAGGCTGTCCGCATAGACGTCGAGGCGCTCGTGATCAGTATCCGCGAGTTCCACGACGAAGTCGTTCGGCACCAGCGTCCGGCCCTGCGCGACGATCGCTGCGCGGTCATCCATCTCGCGCTGCACCGCGCTGGCAACCTCCACTGGTTGCAGCTCGGATTTGAACGCCCGCGCGAAGGCACCCTCGACCATCCCCTCGAGCCTGTGCTCGAAGCGCTGCAGAACTCCCACCGGGGCACCTCCTTCCGTGCTTCCATCCGATCGTATCGGCGGCGTGGGGCAGTTTGAGGACGTGCTAACCTGACTGCCTCCCCCTGGGCGGGTGGCGGAACGGCAGACGCGCACGGTTCAGGTCCGTGTGTCCGAAAGGACGTGAGGGTTCAAATCCCTCCTCGCCCACACCTGGTCGCCCGGTCTTCCCCTCTCCTCGCCCGCACGGTGCGCTGGCCCGCAGCCTAAGCGCCCTGAGGTTTCCTGTCACTGGCACTCCAATCAATGGTCGGCGCATTTTACCTGCGGTTGGCCGCCGGCCAGGCCCGGCCGCCGCGCTGGCACCATGGTCTGGTGATCAGTGCGGCAACGATGCAGGAGCAGGCCAGGCAGATCGCTGCCGACGTATTGTTCCCGGCGGCGATGGACACCGATGCCAGCGACCGGGTCCCGGCCGGGCACCTTGACCTGCTGGCGGCGGAGGGCTTCTACGGCCTGGCCGGCCCGCCCGGCCTGGCCGGCCCGCCCGGCCTGGCCGGCCCGCCCGGCCTGGCCGGCCCGCAGCCGGAGTCCGGCTCGGCCGCCGGATCCGGGGCAGGCATCGACATCGCGGCCTTCTGCCGGGTGATCGAGATCCTGGCAGGCGGCTGCCTGGCGACGACGTTCGTCTGGCTGCAGCATCACGGCGCGGTGCGGGCCGCGAGTTCCGCGGCCAGCCGGCTCCGCGCCGAGTGGCTTGGCCCGCTCTGCCGCGGCGTCCACCGCTCCGGGCTGGCCCTCGGCGGCGCGCAGCCAGGACCGCCGCTGCTCCGGGCGACGCCCGTTCCCGGTGGCTACCTGCTGGCCGGGACCTCGCCGTGGGTGACCGGCTGGGGGATGATCGACACGCTCCTCGTCGCGGCACGGGACGGGACGGGCAACATCGTGCAGGCGCTGCTGCCGCTGCCGGCCGCGCCCGGTGCGACCCTGTCCGTCGAGCTTCTCCGGCTGGTCGCCGTCAACGCGAGCCGTACGGGCTCGGCCAGGTTCGACGGCCACTTCGTGGCCGCCGGCCAGGTCACGGCGGTCGTCCCGCACCGGGAGTGGCTGGCCAGGGATGCGATGACGCTGCGGGCCAACGGCTCGCTGGCGCTCGGCGTGGCCGGGCGGTGCTGCGCGATGATCGGCGCAAGCCCGCTGGACCGCGAGCTCACCGCGTGCCGCAGGGACCTGGACCTGGCGACTCCCGAGCAGATGCCGCGCGCCCGGGCCGCCGCCGCCGAGCTTGCCAGCCGCGCGGCCGCGGCGCTTGTCACGGTCCAGGGCAGCCGCGCGATCCTGGCCGGCCAGCATGCCCAGCGGCTGGCGCGGGAAGCGCTTTTCCTGCTCGTGTTCGCCTCCCGGCCGCCCATCAAGGCCCACCTGGTCAGCCGCCTGACGGGCGCGGCCCCGGCCAGTTAGCCGGGTGCGCGGCGGGCGGCGCGGCGGCCGGCGCCGGGCGGCTAGACGGACGGCGCCGGGCTGCGGGGCGGCCTGGCCGGCCTTCCGCCCGGTGAGCACATGTACTGGCCAGCGCAAGGCAGAATTGGATCCGTGCCGGAACTTCCAGAGGTAGAGGCACTCGCAGCTGACCTGCGGGAGCGCGCAGTCGGCCGCGTCATCGAGCGTGCCGATGTCGCGGAGTTCGCCGTGCTGAAGACCTACCACCCGGCGCTGACCGAGCTGACCGGCCGGACCATCACGGCAACCGGCCGCTACGGGAAGTTCCTCGACCTGGTGACCGAGCGCGATCCCGGCGCCCCGGCGCTGCATCTCATCACCCACCTGGCCAGGGCAGGCTGGCTGCGGTGGCGGGAGAAGCTGCCGCCCGAGCCGCCCCGGCCGGGCAAGGGACCGCTGGCGCTGCGGGTCAGGTTCGCCGACGGCGCCGGCTTTGACCTGACCGAGGCCGGGACCCGCAAGCGCCTGGCGGTGTACCTGGTCGCCGACCCGGCAGCCGTCCCCGGCATCGCCGCGCTAGGACCAGACCCGCTGGACCCGGCTTTCACCGCCGCTACGCTGGCGGAGATCCTGGCGGGGCGCCGGACCCAGATCAAGGGCGTCCTGCGGGACCAGAAGATCATCGCGGGCATCGGCAATGCTTACTCAGACGAAGTTCTGCATGCCGCCAGGATGTCGCCGTTCCGGCTGGCCGGCAGCCTCTCCGGCGAAGAGGTCACCGAGTTGCACGGGGTGATCGTCGGCACCCTGCGGGACGCCGTAGCGAGGTCGGCCGGCCTGGCCGCCGGGGACCTGAAGGCGGAGAAGAAGGCCGGGCTGCGGGTGCACGGCAAAGCAGGCCAGCCATGCCCGGTCTGCGGCGACACGGTCCGGGAGGTGTCGTTCGCTGACTCGGCGCTGCAGTACTGCCCGACCTGCCAGACCGGCGGCAAGCCACTGGCCGACCGCCGGATGTCCAGGCTGCTGAAGTAGCGCCGCCGGGAACCGCCGCCGGGCGAGCGGGGGCGCCGTTCGGCCCGGCCGGCAAGACCGGGCGCCTGCCGGGCCCGGGCCCGGCAGGCATGCTGGCCGCTAGCGGGACTCGTCAGTTGAAGATCTCGCCGATCTTGTTCCACCTCAGGTTGCCGCAGCCGCGCTGGTTGAAGTTGCTGTCGACGTGCTTGCCGAACCAGGTGCCGGAGATGTGCGCGGTCTGCGTACCGGCCACGATCATCGGGCACATCTGGTGCGCGGGCAGCGGCGCGAACGGACGCTTCGCGTGCAACAGGGCATGACAGGCCGCCGCCGCATGCGGGTGCGTCCCGCCGACCGGGTCGCAGCGCAGCGTCCAGCGATGCGGCTTGGCGCCCGGCTTGGCCGCCACCTGGATGACGAGGTCGACCTTCGACGCGGGCGGGGCGGCTGCCGCGGTCCCGCCGGTGGCGTGCACGCTGCCGCACGCGCTGAGAGCAGCCGCGCAGACGGCGGCGATCAGGATGGACCGGGCGCCGGTCCCGGCCCGGAGAATGTTGTTCATCATGCCCCTTGGACGCAGGCCGGACCCGGCCGGTTCCGGCGGCCGGCCGGCATGTGAGGCTTGGATCATGAGCGGCCTGCTGCGGGATCTTGCCGGTGCCGTCGGCGAGCGGCAGGTGCTGACCGACCCGGGGCTGCTGGCCGGCTTCGTCACCGACTGGACCCGCCGTTACCGCGGGACGGCCAGCTGCGTCGTCCGGCCGGGATCGGCGGCCGAGGTGGCCGAGGTGGTGCGCTGCTGCGCCAGGAACGGAGCCGCGCTGGTCCCGCAGGGCGGCAACACCGGGCTGGTCGGCGGCTCGGTCCCGCCGCCGCCCGGCCACGCAGCGCGGGGCGGCGGCGCTGGCCGCGGCGGCAGTGACCACGGTGATGACAGCGACGGCGGGGATAAAGGTTACCGCGGGGATGACAGCGACGGCGGGGACGATAGCGACCACGGGGCGGGCTGGGGCGGCGGCGTGGTGGTGCTGTCAGCGGGCCGGGCTGACCGGGCTCGGGGCGGTCGATGCCGTCGCCGGGCAGGTGACTGCGGGGGCGGGCGTGACGATCAGCGCGCTGCGCGCGCACGCCGCCGCGGCCGGGTTCGAGTACGGGGTGGACCTGGCCTCCAGGGATTCCGCCACGGTCGGCGGCACCATCGCCACCAACGCCGGCGGCATCCACGGGATCCGGTACGGTCCCACCAGGGCACAGCTGCTCGGCGTGGCTGCGGTGCTGGCCGATGGCTCCGTAATAAATAGGTTGTCCGGTTTGCCGACAGAGAGCGCGGGCTATGACCTGGCTCAGCTGCTGGCAGGCAGCGAGGGCACGCTGGCCGTGATCACCGCGGCGCGGCTGCGGCTGTGGCCTGCCGAGCCGGTCGCCGCGGTCGTCCTCGCCGGGGCAGCCGGGATCGCCGAGGCCGCGGCGCTCTACGCCCGGATACGCGCGGCAGTGCCCGCGATCCGGGCCGCCGAGTACTTCGAGGCGGCGGCCATCGACCTGGTCAGGGAGCAGGCCGGGCTGCCGCAGCCGCTCGGCCGCCGGTACCCCTGCTACCTGCTCGCCGAGATAGCCGGGCCGGCCGAGGCCGCCGACGGGCTGGCCGCCGCGGGGCTGCCGCCGGACACGGCGGTAGCGGTTGACGGCCGCGGCCGCGCCGCGCTATGGGCTTACCGGGAGCGGATCACCGAGGCGATCAGCGCGGCCGGGATCCCGCACAAGATGGACGTCGCGGTGCCGGTGGCGCGGCTGGCGGCGTTCCGCGCGGAACTTGACGGCGTGGTCCGGGCGGCCGCCAGCGGCCACGACTGCCCGGTGATCGCGTTCGGACACCTCGGCGTGGGGAACCTGCACGTGAACGTGCTCGGCCCGGAGCCGGGCGACGACTCCGTCGATGAGGCAGTTTCCCTGCTGGCCGCCGCGCTCGGCGGATCGGTGTCCGCCGAGCACGGGATCGGCCGGGCGAAGGCCCGATGGCTCGAGATGACCAGGCCGGCCGCCGAAATCGCGGCGATGCGCGCGATCAAGGCCGCGCTCGACCCGGCCGGCCTGCTCAACCCGGGTGTCCTGTTCCCCGACGGCGAGTTCCCTGACGGCGACGACCGGCGAACCGCCGGGATTGCGAGGATCGGCTGATGCCGGACGCTAGCTACCGCGGCTACACCTCTTACTCCTACCTCACCCCCGCCGACGACTACGAGGTCTTCGACCTGGACGACGAGATTGACCGGGTGCCGGGCCACGACCCCGGGCTGACCGAGGCGCAGGCCGGGCGGGCCGGCCGGCTGCTGCGCGACAGCGTGGTGATCAGCCTGCACGACCACCCGGTGATCTTCCCGCGCGACATCACGCAGGTGCGCGACTACATCAGGACCGGACGACAGCACACCGGTTACCAGGGACTGTCCAGGTCGGGCCTGACCGCCGTGTTCGACAACCTGATGGACGGCACCGGCTGCGTGACCAGCAAGTCGGCGTGGAAATGGGATGACACGATCTACGACCTGGGAATGCGGCTCTGCGATATCGCCCACCAGGACTACGTCCGGGTGGCCCGCACGGTGCCGGAGATAACCGCCGCGCACGACACCGGGCACCTGGCCATCGTCCTGGGCATGGAGGCGGCGACGCCGATCGAGAACGAGGTCGACCGGCTGGACATCCTGTACGGTCTCGGGATCCGGCAGATCGGCATCGCCTACTCGGAGTCCAACTCGCTCGGCAGCGGCCTGAAGGAAGCCGGGGACGGCGGGCTGACCGCGTTCGGCCGCCGCGCGGTCGAGCGGATGAACAAGCTCGGCCTGGCGATCGACGTGTCCCACTCCAGCGACCGGACCTGCCTGGACACCTTCGAGGCCTCGAGCAAGCCGGTGTTCATCACGCACGCCGGGGCGCGGGCAGTCTGGCCGACGCCGCGGATGAAGCCGGACGAGGTGCTGGTTGCCTGCGCCACGCGGCGGCGGGGTGATCGGCATCGAGGCCGCGCCGCACACCACCTTGTCGGCGGCCCACCCGCTGCACTCGATCGAGTCCGTCATGGACCACTTCGCGTACTGCGCCGATCTCCTCGGGATCGAGCACGTGGCCTTCGGGCCGGACACGCTTGTACGGCGATCATGTCGGCTTCCACGGGGAATTCGCGGCCCAGCTCGGGGTGCACTCGCTGGCTGCGCCCGCGTTCGACAAGGTGCCCTATGTCGCCGGGCTGGAGAACCCGACAGAGAATTTCGGCAACATCATCGGCTGGCTGGTCAAGCACGGCTACTCGGATGCCGATATCCAGGCGGTCGTCGGCGGGAACGTGCTCCGGGTGCTGAACCAGGTCTGGTGAGCCTGCGGCCGGCCTGGCCAGCTTACGCCGGGCGCGGCACCAATGAGTCATCATCTCGTCTTCCCTGACCAGCGGCGGCCGCGCAGTGCGATCATGTGGTCGTGGGCCTGAGACTCGCGGTGACCGGCAGCCGGGACCGGCTGGACGCGACCGCGCGCGCGGTTCTCGATTCCGCGGCCGACGCGATCATGGCCTTCGGCCCTGACCGCAGGGTGCTGCTGTGGAATCCGGCTGCGGAGCGGCTGTTCGGATGGACCGCGGACGAGGCCGTCGGCAGGCAGCCGCAGATGATCCCGGAAGAGCTGAAAGCGGAGCACAACGCGGTACTCGAGCGGGTCAGCGGAGGCGGCCAGATCTCCTTCGCCACCCGCCGGATCCGCAAGGACGGCGGGGTGCTTGACCTGCGCATCGACGCCAGCGCGCTGGTCAGTGACGGGGCCAGCGGCCGGCTGGGTGAACATCTGCCACCAGGCGGGCGAGGACGACGCGGTACGGCACTACATGGCCGAACGGGCCAGGGTGGTGCGCAGGCTCGGCGACGTGGTCGCCGACATGAACGCGCATCTCGACCTGGAGGCGGTCCTGGACCGGATCGCGGCCAGCCTTCGCGAGCTGACCCGCGCCGATGCCGGCGGGTTCGTGCTCATCGACGGCGACAGGCTCCGGCTGGTGAGCATGGACGGGCTGCCGGCCAGGCTCCGCGGCCGCACCGCCGACCTGGACACCAGCATGGTCGGCGAGCTGATGCGGTCCGGCAAGACGGTGATGATGGCGACCCGCGACTCGGGCGGCTTCGACGACCTGATCTGGTCCGCGCTGCCCGGGCTGCACACGATCACGCTCAGCCTGTCGCACGTGGCCGGCCGTCCCTACGGCGCGCTGTACGCGCTGTACAGCAGGCGCAAGGTCGGCCATGTCGAGCTTGAGCTGCTCGAGCTGCTGGCCGGGCACGCGAGCGTGGCGCTGTCCAACGTGACCGCGTTCGAGGACGTGGTCAGGCAGCGCGCGCACGAGCGGGCGGTGATCGACGCCAGCGCGGACGGCATCGCGGTGCTGGACGGCAGCGGCCTCGTCCGCCAGTGGAACCCGGCCGCGCACCGGCTGACCGGCGTCTCCTCCGAGGACGTGATCGGCAAGCCGCTGCCGTTCCCGCTGCCTGGGCCGGGCGCGAAGCTGACCCACCGGCTGCCGAACGGCAGCTGGCTCGACGTGCTGTGCACCGGGCTTGACGGGCGTGACGAGAAGGTCGTCGACTTCCGCGACGTCACCGCGGCCAAGGAGCTTGAGGAGGCCAAGGACCTGTTCCTGGCCACCACCAGCCATGAGCTGCGGACGCCGATCACCGTGGTGCAGGGCTTCGCGAGCACGCTGGCGAGCCGCTGGGACAAGCTGGCCGACGCCGACCGGCGCAGCGCGGTGCAGACGATCGCCGAGCGGGCCGGGTCCCTCGGCCGGCTCGTGGAGCAGCTGCTGCTCGGCTCCCGGGCCGGCGCTGACCAGCTGGCAGTGAGCAACGGGCCGTTCGACCTGGCCGGGCTGCTGCGCGGGGCCGCGGTCGCGTTCCGCCCGCTGTCTGACCGGCACACCCTCGACGGCCGACCTGCCCGATGAGCTGCCTGCCGCCTACGGTGACCCGATGGCTACCGACATCATCGTCGGCCAGCTGCTGGAGAACGCGTTCAAGTACTCGCCGGAGGGCGGGAACGTCACCGTGCGGGCCAGGCAGGACGGCGACCGGATCGAGGTGACGGTCGAGGACCAGGGCATCGGCATCCCGGCCGCGGACCGGGAGCGGGTGTTCGAGCGGTTCGTCCAGGGCGAGACCGGGGACCGGCGCAGGTTCGGCGGGATCGGGCTCGGGCTCTACATCGTGCGCCAGCTGGCCAGGGCACAGGACGGCGAGGTCGCCGCGTCCGCTGCTCCCGGCGGCGGCACCCGGATGCGCGTCCAGCTCCGCTGCGCCGATGCGGTGGCCGCCGCCGCTGGCGCCGCCGGTGCCGCTGGCGCCACCGCCGGGGATTCCTTGATCACGGCGGATCCGGCCGGCCAGGGCGTGCAGAAAGCTCCGTGATCAAGGCGCGGCCGGGCGCGGCCTCAGTTCTTGGCCGCCACCTTGCGCATGCCGCCGAGCCGCTGCCCGGTTTCCGGGTCGCGGGCGACCGGCGCACCGCCGGATGCCTCGATGTAACGGTCGATGATGCCGACGACGTCGTGCCCTTCCATCACCATCTGGCCGCGCTCCATCCAGATCACCCGGTTGCAGGTCATCTCGACCTCCTCCAGGTTGTGCGCGACCAGGAAGACCGTTCCTGCCTGCTCGCGCAGTTCCTCGATCCTGGCGTGGCTCTTCACCCGGAACTCGGCGTCGCCGGTGGCCAGCGCCTCGTCCACGAGCAGCACGTCGTGGCTCTTGGACGCGGCGATGGCGAACCGCAGCCGCGAGCCCATCCCGGATGAGTAGGTCTTCATCGGCAGGTCGATGAAGTCGCCGACGCCGGAGAAGTCCACGATGCTCTGGTACTTGTCCTTGGCCTCCTGCTTGGTCATGCCCATGGCCAGGCAGCCCAGGATCACGTTGCGCTCGCCGGTGAGGTCTTCGAGCAGGGCGGCGTTCACGCCGAGCAGCGACGCCTCGCCGGTGCTGTAGACGTTGCCCTGCTCGGGCGGCAGCAGCCCGGCGATGGCCCGCAGCAGCGTCGACTTGCCGGATCCGTTGCGGCCGATGACGCCGACCGCGTCACCGCGGTAGGCGACGAAGGACATCCCGCGGATCGCGTGCACCTCGCGGATCGATCCCCGGGTCTTGCGGCCCATGATCCGCAGCAGCGCGGTCGCCGCAGTGCCGCGGTCGCCGCCCGCGCCGTAGACACGGTAGACGATGTGCAGGTCATCGACGACCACCATCGGCTTTGCCAGGTCAGCCACGGCCGTACTTCGCCTCCGCCCGCCAGAAGAAGAAGAACCCGACCGCTATGGCGAGCACTGCCCAGCCTACGGCGTAATACCAGTAGTGCGCCGGGTTGGCCGTCGCCGGGCAGTGCGCGCTGTAGTACTCCACGTACGCCGGGTCCTTTGACGTATAGAGATGCCACTGGAGGCAAAGATTCCTGTTCCCGAACGAGGAGCCGGGGAAGCTCTTCCGCTGCGAGAGCAGCAGCGCGTTGCGCATCATCGTGATGTACAGGGCCGCCGGGTTCAGCTGCAGGATCGCCTTGATCTTGGGCGAGACCGCGGTCAGCGTAGCGATGCTGAACATGACCCCGGACAGGTACATCCAGGTCCGCAGCAGGAACGGCAGCAGCTGGCTGAAGTCGTTGACCTGCGAGCCGAGCCGGGCGACGAACAAGCCGACCCCGACGTTGAAGATCGTCTGCAGCAGCAGGATGGGGATGGCGAGCAGCCAGTACCAGGTGACCGGCTCGCCCCTGGCCAGGATGATGACGACCAGCACCCCCATCGACAGCGCCATCTGCTGCAGCTCGATCATCACGTAGGCGAGCGGCAGCGCGGCCCGCGGGAACTGCAGCGCCCTGATCAGCGGCAGGCTGTCGGTAATCACGTTGGAGGTGGAGATGAACGCCCGCTGGGTGAAGTTGAAGACGAAGACCCCGACGACAAGGAACGAGATGAAGTCGGGGATGCCCTTGCTGGTGTGCAGGATCACGCCGAAGATCAGGTAGTAGACAGCGACGTTGAGCAGCGGGGTCAGCACCTGCCAGAGCTGGCCCAGCCTGGCCTCGGTGTACATGGCGATATTGCGCGCGGTGGCGAACGCCATGATGAAGTTCCAGCGGTGCCAGAGCTGCTTCAGGTAGGCGAGCACCCTCGGCCGCTCGGCACTGGGCCGCAATCCGTTCCTCGCGGCCAGCTCGGCGAGCGGCTCGTCCGGCAGGTCGCCCGTGATGATCCCGGCGGTCGAGATGTCATCCCCGGCCAGCAGCCGGCCTGGCGCGCTGAGGCGCCTGTCGTCGCTCATCCGGGAATCCCGGCGTCAGCAGCCTGGCGGGCGGCATGGCAGGCCGGGACGGCCGCCCGCCCGCACGCGGACCGCCGCCATGAGTTGTACGGAGCAACTGTCACGTCGCGACTGTACCCTTGTCTGGTTGTGCTATACAACTGTTGTTGTGAATGACCCACCGCAGGATACAGAGCTTGAGTTGCTCCTCGCCCAGTTGCTCCGGCTGGTGAGCCCTGCGCTCGCGGGCAGCCTCGGGGCACAGCGCCTGCCGGACGGCGCCGGGAATGCCGGGACCCAGGTTACGGCCGCAGCCGGGCCGGCCGGCCACGGCGCCGTGGTGTCAGCTTCCGAGGCGCGGGCACTGGTCGAGCTTGTCGCCGCGCGCGGGATCGCCCAGGGCGAACTCGGCAGCCTGCTTGGCCTGGAGAAGAGCACGGTGAGCCGGCTGGCCGCGGGGCTGGAGCGCAAGGGCTGGATCCGGCGTGGCCGGGACGAGGGCAACCAGCGCTATGTCCGGCTCTACCTGACGCAGGAAGGCAGCATGATCGCCGCTCGGCTCTGGCAGGCCTGGCAATCACGGCAGGCCAGGATTCTCGGCTCGCTGTCGCCGGAGGAGCGCGCGGGCCTGGCCGCCGGCCTGCGCGGCCTCGTGCGCGGCCTGGCCGCTGAGGGGATCCTGGGTGAGGCGAAGCCCGTTCCAGCCGGTGACCTCGGCCACTAGCCAGGACGCGCGTCACCGGCCGGCGAGTTCCCCTGGCGCGCTACCGGCCGGGTGAACCTGAACACGATCGCGCCGTCTACCCGGTAGCGGAACCGGAAACCGGTCGCCCGCAGGTAAACGCTCACCTGGGGGTGCGCGTGCCGGGTCCAGACCAGTGCCCAGCCGATGCCGAGTCCGCGCAGGTCGCGGCGGGCAGCGGCAAGCTCGGCCGGCGTGATCTGGTTTCCGGCCGCATTTCGCCGCGGCGCGAGCGGAATCCCGGACTCCGCTCGCACGAGCTGCGCGTAAAACGGGTGCGCGGCGATCGCGTTACGCGTCGTGGCCGGCACCCAGGACGTGTAGGCGACCGCCCTGGGGTGCCCGTCCGCCGTGGCGATGACCAGCGGGGGCTTGGCGAGCGGCTTGCCGTATTCCGGTATCCCGCCGCGCAGCCCGAACGGGATGTCAAGCACGATCGAGCCGGAATGGTCGGCGGCGATGGGGGCGTCCAGGGCGGGCAGCGCGGTCGGCATGATCCCGCTCTGCGGCGGGCCGGTCGAATAGCCCGCCTCAAGCACGGCCACCGCGGCCACCGCGATGATCAGCGGCCGGGCGTGATAGCGGAGCCAGTCGACGGCCGCCCCGGCCAGCAGGGCGGCGCCGACCAGGCCGAGGATGGCAAACCGGTCCGCCTCACGGAACGCGGAAAGCACCGGCAGCCGCATCACCCAGGTGTAGGGCATCACCGGCGATACCCGGACGCCATGCCAGATCTGCTGCAACGGCGCGTGCTGGACCTTGACGATGTACAGGGTCGCGCCGAGCGCGAGCCACGCGCAGCCCAGCCACAGCGCGGCGAGTTGCCAGGCGCTGCGCCGCCGCCAGGAGACGGCCAGGCCGAAGACGGCGAGGACCGTCAGCAGCAGGCCGAACATCGGCATGCCCTCGGCCGTGGGCCCGTGGTTATTGGCCGACGCGGACGCCGCCGCCAGGTGATGCAAGCCGTAGTAGCCGACCCGCTGCGCGGGCGCGAACAGGTCGCCGATCCCGACGCCGTACTTCTTGCTTGTCACCGCGAGCAGATGCGGGTCAATCCCGGTGCCGCCGGACGTTGCCTGCTGGACCATCGCGATGAGCTGCGGGCTGGCGACGACGAGGGCGACCCCGGCGCTGATCGCCAGCGGCACCAGCCTGCCGGCGGCCGGGTGCCGGATAAGCCAGGGGACGAGCAGCAGCGCCGCGAGGATGGCGGCCATCACCGCGGATTCCTGGTTCACCAGGATGCTGCCGCCGAGGACCAGGCCGAGGATGACCGCCTGGCGGCGGCCAGGGCGGCGGCGCAGCCGGACAGCGGCCTCGACCGTCATGGGCAGGAACAGCGTGCCGGCCACGATGTTGAGATGCGTCCAGTCCTGCTCGGCCAGCATCGACGACAGGCCGAAGAACGCGCCGGCCGCGATCGCCCCGACCTGCGAGCGCAGCCACAGCCGGGCGACCCGGTACATCACGTAGCACAGCAGGCCCGGCATCACGATCGTCAGCAGGTTGAACGAGGCCGACGGCCCGAACAGCAGCGTGACCGGCGACATCACCAGGCCGACCAGCGGCATGGTGGTGTCGAAGCCGAGCTGGATGCCGACCGGCGCGGCCATGTGATCGGTGAACCACGGGTTGCCCAGGTGAACGAGCTGACGCGGCACCCACCACAGGTCCCAGACGTAGCTGGCGACGTCCGGAACTCTCTGGCAGCTGTCCCCGGGGGAGGTAGAGCGCCCGCGGCCAGGTCGCCGCGATCCCCGCAGCCAGGTAGCACGCCAGCAGCGCCAGTTGCCGGGTCGCCGGCCGTGCCGCCACTGCCCGCAGCCGCCCGCCGCCCGGGCCGGCCGCCGCCGCGCTGCTTGCTGGCAACTGCTCGCTCCCTGGGCTGCCGTCACCGGCGGCCGGACCGGAGCCAGCCGCATCCAGCATCCCGGCCGCGGCAGGCGCCGGCTGGTCGCCTCGGTTCCGGCCTGCTCGATCCATCAGCTCATCCTGTCCAGCGTCGCCCCGGCGGATCTTCCGGCCAGACCGTCATCGAGATGCTCCTCCTGGCGGGGAACAGTACCCGGCGGCGGCAGCCCGGGCGGCGGCGAAGGCCCGGCGCGGCGGTGAGTTGCTCATCGTATCCGCGGAGCCCGACTGGCACTGGCCGGCGATCGCGACCGGGCCCAACTTATGAGACGGAAGGTGCGCACGGGAGTTTCCGCAGCACCCTGGCTGGGCATTTTCTGGCACGCAGCATTTTGTTCTTGGCGTACTGGCATCGGGGCGTTGCTCAGGGAGGTGAGGGAGTCGGGCGTCGTGCTCCTGCCATGCGATCCTGCCAGCGTAGCCGTCGCTCGTCGGCGCATAACCGCGGACCTTGTTGCCGCGGGGGTATTCGAGACTGCCATCGGTGATGCGGCCCTGGTCATGAGCGAGCTCCTCAGCAACGCGATCCTGCACGCCCGGCCGCTGCATGGCCGATGGCTGCAAATCGCCTGGGTGATGGACGCCGGGTCGGTCGAGATCGCGGTCAGCGACGGCGGCGGCCCGACGCGGCCGCGCGCCGAGCCGCCATCCCTGTCCGCCCTTGGCGGCCGCGGGCTCGGCATCGTCGATCACCTGTCGGAGCGCTGGGGGGTCCGGGCGGACAGCCCGGGGACGACGGTCTGGGCGGTCCTGCCGACGGCGTGCCCGCAATCGGCCAGCCGTGCTGCCTACCAGTCGTGATCTGGGCATCTACGGATCGTGACTGCCGCGTTTCCTGGCTGTCCGTGGTACCTGGCCGGCGTTCCGTGCTCCCGCCGCCCGGTGGCCGGCCAGGCCCGCGCTGCGGGCTATTGCCGCCAAAGACCCGCTGACATGCGTAATCACCGCGAGAAGTGGTGATACTTCGGTGCAGGGGGCTGCTGCGAGCGCGCGGCAGGGATTGCCGGGGGAAGAACTTGAGCTACACGCATGGCGCGGACAGCGAGGTCGGGCGGCTACGGTCAGTACTGCTGCACCGGCCAGGACTGGAACTGAAGAGAATCACGCCGCGACGGCGGGACTGGCTGCTATTCGACGCGCTGCCCTGGGTCGGACGGGCCCAGCAGGAGCATGACGCGCTGGCCGCGGCACTACGCGGCCGCGGCGTCGAGGTGCTCTACATCACCGAACTGCTGCAGGATGCCCTGGAGTACGCCTCGGCCAGGGACGAGGCAATCGGCTGCGCGCTCGGCGGCGCCAGGCTGGGCGACGAGCTCGCCAGCCAGATCCGCGGCCATCTCGACGGCCTCGACCCGGAGACGCTGACCCAGGTCCTGATCGCCGGGCTGACTCCGGCCGAGCTCAGGATCGGCAGCGGCGTGGTATTCGAGCTGCTTGACCGGCATGACTTCGTCATTGACCCGCTGCCCAACCTGCTGTTCAGCAGGGATTCGAGCGTCTGGATCGGTGACCGGGCGGCGGTCACCAGCATGGCCGCGCCGGCCCGGCGCCGCGAGTCCGCTCTGCGTCCAGGTGATCTACCGTCATCACCCCAGGTTCGCGGGCACCAAGAGCCTCTACGGCCCGCAGCTTGAGCAGGTCGAAGGCGGCGATGTCCTGCTGCTCGCGCCGGGCGTCATCGCCGTTGGGGTAGGGATGCGGACCACTCCGGCGGGACTGGAGCGGCTGGCGCGGCACGTCCTCGAGGCTGGCCTAGCGCACACGGTGCTTGCCGTGCCGATCGGGCAGGCGCTCGCGGCGGTGCACCTGGACACCGTATGCACGGTGGTCGACGTGGACACGGTCATCATGTATCCGGGCCTCGCCTTCACGCTGACCGCGCACACCATCACGCTCCGCCAGGACGGACTGCGGGTATCGCGGCCGCAGCCTTTCCTTGAAGCGGCGGCGCAGGCGATGGGCATCGAGCGGCTGCAGGTCATCGGCACCGGGCTCGACCCGCTCACGGCCCAGCGAGAGCAGTGGGACGACGGCGCCAACGCGCTGGCGATCGACCGCCGCGTCGCGGTCTGTCACGAGCGCAATGTGGAGACCAACGCCAGGCTCGAGGCAGCGGGCATCGAGGTGATCCGGGTTCCCGGCAGCGAGCTCGGCAGCGGCCGCGGCGGCCCGCGCGGCATGGCCTGCCCGGTCGGCAGGGATCCGGCCGCCGAGCCGGATGCCGGACCTGCCGCCGAGCCGTCCCGGCCGGTGAGCGCGGCTAGCCAGGCCGAGCTGGCCGGCCTGGCCGCCGCAGTGCCTGCCGGCCTGGCCGCCGCGCCGCCGCTGGCCGCCGCCGGAGCGCCGCCGAGGCACCAGGAACTGGCCCCGGCGAGCTGACCGTCGCCCGGCCCTGGTTGCCAGGCCAGGGCGGCAGCTGACCCAAGCGGCAGCTGACCGGCACCAGGCCGGCCCCGGCGGCTGAGCCAACCGGAGACTGAGCCGACCGGCGGCTGAAACCGCCTGGCTACCTGCGTGATCGACGGCCAGACGACCACATGGCGAGCCGGAGCACGCAGAAGGCGGCCACGGCGATCAGGGCGATCCAGAAGAAGAAGAGCAGGACGTGCACGATCCATGTCACGACCATGAACACCACGAGCGCGGCGATAATCAGGAAAATAATCCGTCCCATACTTCAAAGGTACGACCAGACCGGCGCACTGGCGCCACCCGGCCGCGCAACCTGACTCCGACGCTACGGAACGTAGCCGCCATCGGCCGGGCGAGGACGTCACCGGTGATGGGCTTGATGCTGGCGGGGCAACGGTTTGCTTATGGGGGTCGTTCCGCCTGATGGATGGGGCGGAGGTGTCGCCCTGGCAACACCAAACCCCCATCCACCAGGCGGAATGCCATTCCGGAGCCTGCAAGGGACCCGGCCAGCAAGGATTACCCAGGACCGGCTACCTGGCGGGGGGCGGCTACCTGGCGGGGCGGTTGACTGGCGGGGCCGGCTACCTGGCGGGCGGCTACCTGGGGGGCGGCTAGCCCACCTGGGTGCCGTCCAGGACTTCCGCGAGGGTACGGAAAGTGGGACACGGCCAGCGCCACATGCAGCTCCGGCACCGCTGCACCGGCGCAGCCGGATCGCTGCTCACCCCGGCGGCGTCGAGCGGCTGGTGCAGCTCGATCAGGCGCATCCCGAGCTCGGCGAAGCCGAGCATCTCCTGCCTGGCTCCGGCAAGGAAGGCGAGGTCGTCCGCGCTGAACCGAGCCGTCACCGGCACGACACCGTCGCGGTTGACGAGCCGCGCGTAATGGCTGCTCGTCTCCAGCCAGGAAGCGGCTCCCTCGGCGCGCTGCCGGACCGCCGCAAGGCGCTCCCGCAGCCGCCCGGCGGCTGGCTCGGCGGGTTCCGGCCGCTCCGGCAGGTCCGGCGGCGCGACCGCGCCGGCCGGAGCCAGCCGTTCCCGGCTCGCGGCCAGGACGCCAGAGGGCACCTCCGGCGCCCGCCGCGGCCGGGACGGCACGGACGCGCTCATGGCCGCGGCCGGGCGCTCCCGCTGCCTGTCCTGCTGGTCTGGTCGAGAATGCATCAGCGGGCTCCGCCTCCTTCAGCGTCGTGTGCTGCTCCAGCTTCGCGCACTGAGCCGCTCACCGGGCGCCGATTGGCCGCGTGCTCTCGGTAGCCACCTAGTCGGCGGGCGCCCGCTGGCGGTAAGGTGCGGCACGTGGAACTCAAGGTCTCGTGCCGGTCTCAGGGCGATCACACCATTATGTCGGTAGCGGGCGAGATCGATCTCTACACCGCGCCGAGGCTGCATGGCGAGCTGGCCACGGTGCTGGCCGGCGGCGGGGCCGTCCAGATCGTCGTCGACATGTCCGGGGTGGAGTTCTGCGACTCCACCGGCATGAACGTGCTGCTCGCCGCGCAGCGCCGGGCACAGGAGGGCGGCGGCGACATCCAGCTCGCCGGGCCGCGCCCGGCGGTCAGGAAGGTCTTGCAGGTAACGGGGCTGGAGACAGTGTTCACCGTGCTCGATGACACCGCCACCATGGCAGGCTCGTAGGCCAGGCGGCGAGGCCGGGTGACCGCGCGAGCTTGACCCGGCCCGCGCTGCCGAGTTCCGCAGTGGCCGGGCCGGATGGCGCCGCCACCGCCGGCGACGGCATTAGGATCGCTGCCATGCAGCCGACCGGTGATGTTGCCGTCGTCATCCCCGCCAGGAACGAGTCCGACCGGATTGCCGCGACGGTGACAGCCGCCGCGGGCCTGCCCGGGGTGGACATCGTCATCGTGGTCGATGACGGCTCCGCAGACGGGACCGCCGCCGCCGCCGAGGGTGCGGGCGCGATGGTGCTGCGGCACGCCCGCAACCGGGGCAAGGCGGCGGCGATGGAATCCGGGGCGGAAGCGGTCCGGCTGCTGGAAGCGAGCGAGGCCAACGGTGCTCGCCGGGCCGAGAGTGCCGGGCGGCCTGATGGTGCCGGGCGGCCTGATGGTGCCGGCGGGGCCGATGGTGCCGGGCGGCCTGATGGTGCCGGCCCGGCCGATAGTACCGGCGGGGCCGATGGTGCCGGGCGCACATCCCCGCGGCATCTGCTTTTCCTCGACGCTGACCTGGCGGAGACCGCCGCCAGCGCGGCCCCGCTGGCCGAGCCGGTCCGGTCCGGCCAGGCGGACATGACCATCGCCGTGTTCACCGACCGGGAAAGGCGCGGCGGGCACGGCCTTGTCGTCGGCCTGTCCGGGTCCGGGATCGAGCGCGCGACCGGGTGGCGGCCCGCCCAGCCGCTGAACGGCCAGCGCTGCCTGACCAGAGCTGCCTTCGAGGCGGCCCGGCCGCTCGCAGCCGGCTGGGGAGCTGAGACCGGGCTTACCATCGACCTGCTCCGTAAGGGCCTGCGGGTCACCGAGGTGGAGGTCCCGCTCGCGCACCGGGCGACCGGCACCGACTGGCGCGCGCAGCTGCACCGGGCCCGCCAGCTTGCCGACGTCGCCAGGGCGCTGGCCGCCCGGCAGCCCGGCTCGCGGGCGCCGCGGCTGGCTGACCCGGCATACCGGGCGCCGCGGCTGGCTGACCCGGCGCGCCCGGCGGACCCGGCGCCGCGCCCGGCGCGCCCGGCCGACCTGGCGCGCCCGGCGGACCCGGCGCGCCCAGTCGACCTGGCGCGCCCGGCCGACCCGGCGCGCCCAGTGCACCCGGCGGCAGTGACGCAGCCGGTACCGCCGACGCAGCCAGCGCCGCCGACGCGGGGATGACGGTCCAGGCCGCCAGCCCGGGCCCCGGCGGCGACCGGGACGCCAGGCTGCGGCGCACCGGGCGGCTGGGGCTGGCGGCCAGCGCGGTCAGCGTCGCGCTGACGTTCGCCGTGGCGGCATGCGGCCCGTCGGTGATGGAGCCCGCGCTGCCCGGCCGGGCCGGCCAGCCGCCGTGGTCACTCGGCGTCAGCCCGTCGCCCTACCTGGTGGTCGCCATGACCGCGGTGGCGGTCGCAGCCGGCACGGCCGGGCTCGCACTGACCATCAACGCAGCCCGCCGGGGCTGGTCAGTCTCGCCACGGCTCATCCTGGCCGCCGGGATCATCCTGGCGGCGGCACTGGCGCTCGTCCCCCCGTTCGGCTCCTCTGATCATCTCAGCTACGCAGCCTACGGGCGCATGGTGATAACCGGCCATGACCCCTACACCACCACTCCAGCGGCCCTGGCCAGGCTGGGCGATCCGGTCGCCCGCGCCGTCCAGGACTGGCGGACGAGCCCGTCGGACTACGGCAGCCTGGCCACCGGCGGGCAGGCGCTCGCTTCGCTGATCGGCGGCAGGTCGGTCCGCCTCACCGTGTTCGTGCTCTCGCTGCTGAACGTGATCGCGTTCGCGGTGACCGGGCTGCTGCTGCACCGGATGGCGCGCGGCGACCGGGCCCGGCAGTTCCGCGCGGCGCTGCTGTGGACGGCTAACCCGCTGCTGCTGCAGGTGCTTGTCGCCGGCGCGCACGTGGACAGCCAGGCCATCGCGTTCTGCATCGCCGCCCTGGCGGTTTTCGCCTTCCGGATTATTAACGGGAACTCCCCGGCCAGCCCGGCCCGGCAGGCGCTCGCGGCCGCCGGGGCCGGCGCGCTGATCGGCCTGGGCTTCGCGGTCAAGGTCACGATGGCGCTGGCCGGCGCGGGGCTGGCCATCGCGTGCCTGATGGCCTGGCACTGGCAGCGCGAGCAGTACCGCCAGCGGGCGCCGGTGATCGCCGGCCAGCGCCGCTGGCGGGAGCCCGTGCTGCTGCTCGGCGGCCTCGCGGCCGGGTTCTGCCTGACCGCCGGAGCGTCGGTCGCGGCCTGGGGGCCCGGGTCGCTGCGCCCTGGGCTGCGGGCCGGGAGTTACGTCTCGGTCGGCTCGCCCTGGCGGGCCGTCCGCTTCGCGCTCCGGCTGGTCACCGGCGAGGGAGTTGCCGAGGACGTGGTCAAGTCGGCGGCGATCGTGCTCGCCGTGGCGCTGCTCGTGCTGATGCTGCGCTCGGTGCGCGCGCTCGATCCGGCAGCCGTGCCCGGAGCCGCCCCCGGAGCCGCCCCCGGCACCGGGCCCGGTCCCGCCGGGACCGGTCCCGCCGCACAGCCCGGTACGCTGCCGGGCGCCTGGCCCGACTTCCTTCCTGCCGCGCTGCCCGCGGTCGTGGTGTTCGCCATCGTGTTCGCCTGGCTACTCGCCTGGCCGTACGTGCTGCCCTGGTACGACAGCCTGGGCTGGGCGCTGCTCGCGCTGCTGCCCTGGTCCCGGCTTGACTGGCTGCTGCTCGCCCGCACCTCGGTGCTGGCCCTCGGCTACCTGCCCGCCCGCGGGATCGCCATGCCAGCCGGGCTGGGCTGGCTGCGCCCGGTGGTCAGGAACGGGATTACCCCGGTGGTCCTGCTCGCCGTTATCGTGGCGCTCGTGATGATGCTGTGGCCGTCGCGACAGGCGTTGCTCCGAGGGCCGGCCGAAGGTGATCCGGCGGGCACCGCGCGTGCCGGACTCTCCGGGCTGTCATCATGAGGGGCATGTCGCATCGGTGTGCCTACCTCGGACCGGCGGGCACGTTCACCGAGGCCGCGCTCCGGGTGCTGGACGCCGGGGCGACGGCGGTGCCGTGCGCCACCATCGCATCGGCCCTTGACGCGGTCAGGACCGGGGCGGCTGAGCGGGCCGTGGTACCGATCGAGAACTCGGTGGAGGGCGCGGTAACCGCGACCCTGGACGAGCTCGCCACCGGGCAGGACCTGATCATCCGCGCCGAGGTGCTGCTCCCGGTGACCTTCGCGCTGCTCGCCAGGCCGGGCACCAAGCTCGCCGACGTCAAGCTGGTCAGCGGGCACCCGCAGGCGGAGGCGCAGTGCCGGCAGTGGCTCGCGGCCAATCTGCCGGACGCCGAATGGCAGCCGGCCTCGTCCAATGCCGAGGCGGCGCGGCAGGCGGCCGAAGGGCAGATCGACGCCGCGCTGGCCGGCGAGTTCGCCGCCGGGGTGTACGGCCTGGCGGTGCTGGCCAGGGATGTCCATGATCGGGAAGGTGCCGTCACCAGGTTCGTCGCCGTCAGCCTGCCCGGGCGGCCGGCCGCGCCGACCGGGGCCGACCGGACATCGGTAGTCGCGTTCCTGGCCGATGATCATCCGGGCGCCCTGATGGAGATCCTCAGCCAGTTCGCCGTGCGCTGGGTCAACCTGACCAGGATCGAGTCGCGGCCGACCGGCGGCGGGCTCGGCCGGTACTGCTTCTCGATCGACTGCGAGGGCCACGTGGCCGAGGCGCGGGTCGGCGAGGCGCTGATGGGCCTGCGCAGGATCTGCAGCGACGTCCGGTTCCTCGGCAGCTACCCGCGCGGGGACGGCGGGCGTACCACGGTGCGCCAGGGAACAGCCGACGCGGACTTCGCCGGCGCGCTCGACTGGCTCGCCCGGCTGCGCTGACCGGGCGCCTCCCGTTTCGAATCAGGAAAGATCAGCGCGCCCGCAGCCCGGCGATCTCCGGGGCGGCCGCTACAGGTAGGGACCGGAGCTGCGCGGGTGCTGCTCGTCCGGTACCGGCATCATGCCAGGTCCCATGCCGGGCGAGACACCGGGCGGCAGGGCCCGGCGCATCTGCTCCAGCTGGGCCCTGGCCGCCATCTGCTGCGCGAAGAGGGTGGTCTGGATGCCGTGGAACAGGCCTTCCAGCCAGCCGACAAGCTGCGCCTGCGCGACCCGCAGCTCTGCTTCGCTCGGCACGTCTCCCTCGGTGAACGGCAGCGACAGCCGGTCCAGTTCCTCGATCAGCTCAGGAGCCAGGCCGTCCTCGAGTTCCTTGATCGAGCTCTGGTGGATCTGCTTCAGCCTGGCCCTGCTCTTCTCGTCCAGCGGCGCGGCCCTGACCTCTTCCAGGAGCTGGCGGATCATGCTGCCGATCCGCATCACCTTGGCCGGCTGCTCGACCATCTCGGTGACAGGGCGCTCCGTGCCTGACTGGGCGCCGTCAGCCTCGATGGTTGCGCCGTCGGGGCCGACCACGACCACCCGGCCCTGCTGTTCCTGTTCAGAGTTCGTCTGGTCACTCATATGCCTAGTCTGTCCGAGCATCCGGCGGCGCTGAACCCAGGGGCCCAGATCCGCCGGCCTGCCCGCCCGGTTCCGCCGCGCCGCCCGGCCTGGTTCCGCCGCTCCCGCCTGGCCCGGTTCCGCCGCCGCCTGGTCCGGTTCCGCCGCCCCCGCCTGGCCCGGTTCCGCTGCGCCGCCTGGTCCGGTTCCGCCGCTCCCGCCTGGCCCGGTTCCGCCGCTCCCGCCTGGCCCGGTTCCGCCGCTCCCGCCTGGCCGGGTCCCGCCGGCGCCGTCCGGTCCGGTTCCGCCGCCCCCGCCTGGCCCGGTTCCGCCGCGCCGTCCGGCCCGGTTCCGCCGCCCCCGCCTGGCCCCGCTGCGCGGTTCAGCTCGGCTCGCTGCCGCCCGGTCCCGCCGCGCCGTCCGGCCCGGTTCCGCCGCCCCCGCCTGGCCCCGCTGCGCGGTTCAGCTCGGCTCGCTGCCGCCCGGTCCCGCCGGCCTGCCCGGCCGGGTCCCGCCGCGCCGCCCGGCCCGGCCGCCGCCTGTCAGTGATGGTGGTGGATCGTGCGATCGCTCACCTCCTATGGGGTGCGATCGCGCGATCCACCACGTTGAGCGGCCCGGAACCGTGCCCCGATGCGCCGCGGGCAGCCCCGGATGCAGCCGTGCGGTGAACCGGGCGGGCATGGTGATGACGAAGAAACGCATGTGGTAACCGGATAGATGCAAAACGTTAGGCCGGCGTGTCGCCGGCGATCCGCTGGCCTAGGCTCGGCTTTGTGCAGCGTGGTCAGCCCGTATGGGCACGCCATTCTCCCCCCGTGAGGCGCGAGGAGAGCGACCTTGGCCAGTGAGTATCAGGACCGGGCAGCCGGCGATGAGCAGGACCGGCATGACCGCGATGCCCCGGGTGCCGCCAGCGAAGGTGGCCCGGGGTCCCAGGCCGCCGCGGGCGGTACGGCGGCCGGGACCGGCGGTACCGGAACCAATGATGCCGGGACAAACGGTGCCGGGACGAATGCCGCCGGGACGAATGCCGTTGGCACGAATGGCGCCGGCACGAATGGCGCCGGCTGGCCCCTGTACGGGCAGCAGCCGCCGTACGCGTCGCATCAGTCGTTAGGCCCGGAGCCGCCAGACGCCGGCCCGGGGTCGGCGGAGCAGGGCGCGGATGCGCAGACCAAACCCGGGGCCGGCAGCAGCCCCGGAGCGGGCGACGAGCCGGCCGGGGCGTTCTTCCCGCCGGGTTCATACGGAACAGCCGCGGGATTTGCCGCCGAGCCGTACCCGTCTGAGGCATACCCGCCTGAGGCCCGCGAGCACGGGGCCCACGGTCACGAGGCCCGCGAGCACGGGGCCCACGGTCACGAGGCCCGCCAGCAAGAGTCCTACGGTCACGAGTCCTACGGTCACGAGGCCCGCGGGCAAGAGGCGTACGGTCACGAGGCGTACGGGCCTCGGGCTTACGGCGCGCAGGCATACGCTCCGCCTGGCCGCGGCCCCGGGGACCGCTACGGCCCCGGGGACCGTTACGGCCCAGACGACAGCTACGGTCCGGCCGCCGGATACCTGCCGCCCGATCCATACCTGTCCGGGCAGTCGTACTTCCCGCCGGACCCGTATGCCGCACCGGATCCTTATCCGGTGCCCGATCCGCACCCGGCACCGGGTGGGTACGCGCCGCCGGGTGAGTACCCGCCGCCGGAGCCGCATCCCCCGGGCGCGGGCGGTCCGGCCGCGCCGCGCGCCGCCCATGCCGCCGGGCCGGCGCAGGTGCCTGCTCCGGCGCCCGCGGCCCCGGCTGAATCCGCGGCTGCGCAGCCGCCTGCCGCTGCCCGCCAGGTTTCGGTTCCGTCGCCCGGAGAACGGCCACCTGGCCCGCCCGGGCAGGCCGCGCCCGGCGCACCGGCGGGATACGGCCCGCGCGATGGCCTGGCAGGCGGCCACGGCGGGCCAGGCACCCGGGATGCGCCCGAGTCGACCGAGAGCCTCACGCCGGAGTTCCTGCTGCCCGGCAGGCGCCGGGCGCCCGCGCCTGGCTGGCGCCGGATCCTCTACCAGGCCAGCGCCGGGCTGCTCCGGGTACCCGAGTCATCGGCCGAACTGCGCCGCCGGGATATGATCAGCCGGATCCGCACGCCGGTCGCTGGCGGCCATCACCGGGTGGCGGTGCTCAGCCTGAAGGGCGGGGTGGGCAAGACCACCACCACCGTCGGGCTCGGCTCGACGCTGGCCTCGCTGCGGGGTGACAGGGTCATCGCGGTGGATGCCAATCCGGACCGTGGCACGCTGTCCGACAAGGTCCGGCTGGAGACCGCCGCGACCGTACGGGACCTGCTGAACGAGCGCGGCCAGATCGAGCGGTACGCGGACGTGCGGGCATTCACCTCCCAGGCGCCGAGCAGGCTTGAGGTGCTCGCCTCGGATCGCGACCCGACCGTGTCCGTCGCTTTCAGCGAGGACGACTACTGCGAGGTCTCCCGGGTTCTCGAGCATTACTACTCGATCTGCCTGACCGACTGCGGAACCGGCCTGCTGCACTCGGCGATGACCGGCGTGCTGCGCCTCGCGGACCAGATTGTGCTGGTCAGCTCGCCATCGGTGGACGGTGCGCGGAGCGCGAGTGCCACCCTCGACTGGCTGGCCGCGCATGACTACGGCGACCTGGTGCGGGGAGCAGTGGTGGTGCTCTCGATCGTCCGGCCGAGCAGCAGGAGCACGGTCGACCTGAACCGCCTTGAGCAGCATTTCGCGGCCCGGTGCCGGGCGGTGACCAGGATCCCCTTCGACCCGCACCTGGAGGAAGGGGCCGAGGTCGAGCTCGAACAGCTGAGCCGCCCGGCGGCTGACGCCTATCTGGGGCTCGCGGCCCTCGTCGGTGACGGGCTCGCCTGGCCGCGAGGCGCGGCACGGCAAGGCATCGCGGCCGCACACGCCTGACGGTGGCCGGGTGATGCCGGACCAGATCGGGCCGGAGGACGCCCGCGGACCAGCACTTATCGTGCGCAAATACGCACTTAGTGGTGCAGCCGCGGCTGCTCCGGGTGAGACTAGGAGCAATGCGGCTGACCGCGGCCTGCGGCGATGGGCGTGATCAGCAGATCCATGGGTGGGGCAACAGCGCTGGTCAGCCGGGCACAGGCGGAGACGGTGAGGCAGGGGACGCAGTGAAAGACACCTGGGGAGCACGGGAGTTGCCGGTGCTTACCGCGGCCGTGGCGCTGCTCGAGGAGAGCTACATGGTCACGGTCAGCGACATCGCGGAGCGGACCGGCCTTGAGCTGTCCGCAGTGGCCCGCTCGCTCGACGCGATGGACCCGACCTATGTCGACTTCCGCAAGACGGAGACGGGCGGAGACCCCCGCTTCTGGTATGTACTCAAGGTGACCCCCGCTGCCCGCGAGGAAGTCGGCCAGTGGCCTGCGCCGGCGAACCTGATCGACCGGCTCGCCGCGGCATTCGGCGAGGCCGCCAAGCGCGAGCAAGATCCCGTCAAACAGGATCAGCTGCGGCACGCCTCTGCGCTGCTCGCCGGGCCTGCCAGGGAGATGGCCGTGCAGGTGGCGGCCGACGTCACAGCGCGCTCGGCCTGGATCAGCTGACGGCGGCGGCTGGCAAGATCGCGTGGTGGCGGCGTGACTGACGGCCAGCGGGCCAGCGGGCAGCAAGCCGGCAACGAGCAGGCCGGCGGCCCGGCGACGGGGCGGCCGGCGGCAGATCTCGGCGCGCTCGCCGACCTCTGCACGCCCTGGTGCGTGCGCGTGGTGGCGACCCTGCGTATCGCGGACCTGATCGCGGCGGGCACGACCGACGTGACCGACCTTGCTGCGCAGGCTGGCTGTGACCCGGATTCCCTGGGCAGGGTGCTCAGGCACCTGGTGCGGACGGGCTTGTTCGAGCAGGCCGGGCCGGCATCGTTCCGGCTGAACGAGGCCGCGGATGGCCTGCGGGGCGGCTCGCCAGGCTACGACCTCGATGGCATCGGCGGCCGGATGGCGCTTGCGTGGGGCAGCCTGCTCAGCGCCGTGCGCACCGGCAGGCCCGCGTACCAGGAGATCTTCGGCCAGCCGTTCTGGGCTGACCTGGCCGCCCATCCTGGCATTGCGGCCAGCTTCGACGAGCTGATGGGCGTGGCCGGACACGGCAGGCCAGACCCGGCGGTGCTGCTCGGCGATGACTGGGCGCAGGTGCGCTCCGTGGTGGACGTGGGCGGGGGGACGGGCGCGCTGCTTGCCGAGATCCTCCGCGCCCGGCCCGGCATCCGCGGCACCCTGGTCGACCTGCCGGGCGAGGTGGCGCGGTCCGGCGACGTCTTCAGGTCGGCCCGGGTGGCCGATCGGGTCACCGCAGCCGGGCAGAGCTTCTTCGACCCGTTGCCGGCCGGAGCTGATCTCTACCTGCTGAAGAACGTGCTGGCCGACTGGCCGGACCGGGAGGCGACGGTGATCCTGACCAGGTGCGCCGAGGCGGTGCGTCCTGCTGGCCGGGTCGTGCTGCTCGGCGGGATCTCGCCCGGCGGGGACGGCGAGCCGGACCCGGAACTGCTGATGATGGTGCTGGTCGGCGGCAAGGATCGGACCCTGGCGGAATTCAGCGAGCTGGCCGGCGCAGCCGGGCTCGAGGTAACCGCGGCCGGGCGGCTGCCCGCCGGGCGGTTCGCCGTGGAATGCGCCCCGGCGGGGCTGCCAGCACGTCAGTAGCCTGCGGCGGGAGCAAGCCGGCAGTAGCACGATGACCTGATCGGCACGTCGGCATGTGCGCTGGCGATCTTAAGCTGCTGCTCGATAACGCGGGCAAGCTCGTGCTTGCCCTGCCGGGCCAGGCATTCGTGATAACCGTGCAGGCTCCAGACGTTGCCGGGATGCTGGCAGGCCCTGGCCAGGGTGTCATCGAGGCCGAGATCGGCCCGGTACACGGCCTCGGCTTCGGCGACCCGGCCCTGCTCGAGCAGCAGCGCGCCATAGGCGTGCCGGGCCGGCTGCATCCAGGCCCACGGCTCGTCGTAGGCAAGGCCGTCGTCCAGCTCGATGGCGCGGCGCAGATGGCCGAAGGCCTCGTCATGATTTCCCCTGCGGTACTCAAGCTCGCCGTCCAGCATGGCCGAAGCCACCTGGAGAATGTCGTTGCAGGTGTTGTTGAAGACGGTGCGCGACCCGGGCACGCGCTGCGCGGCCGCGCCGAACTGCTCGCGGTGCCCTAGCGCGGCGGCGATCTGCCCGGTCGCCGCGCAGGCAACGCCCTTCGCGTACAGCATCATCGCCGTGGTCACGCAGTACAGGTCCTGATCGGCGGGCAGCGGCGCGTCGACGATGTCCTGCCAGCGCCCGAACCTGATCAGCGCGTGCATCTTCATCGGCACGAAGCCCTCAAGCCAGTCAGCCATCGGCGGAACGTCCACCCGGAGCAGTTCCTCCGGGATCGCCGCGGCAAGCAAGTCCGCGGTCGCCAGGGCGGTCTGCGCCTGGCCGAGGAACATCGCGCCGTAGATCTTGAAGTGGTAGTTGTGCGCGCGGTAAAGGGTGTACATGTTCATCGCGCCCTCGCGCGCGACGAATTTCTGGTCGGCCGCGATCGCCGCGGTGTTGGACGACACCACCTGCCGGTAGTCCCCGCAGAGCACGTCGAGGTGCGTTGGCATGTGCCGGAGGTGGCCGGCCTCAGGAACCAGGTCGCGCAGCAGGTCACCGACCCACAGTGCATCCTCGGGGCGGGCCGACATCTCCATCAGGTGGATGTACATGTGCAGGACGCCAGGGTGCCGCTTGCCGTCAGCGCGGGCCAGCGCCCGCTCCAGCGTCTCCTTGGCCTCGATGGTGGCTGCCCCGCTGGCAGGCTCGCCGGTTTCCTGATCCCAGAGCGCCCACGGCGTGAGGTTCATCAGCGCGTCCGCGAACAATGCGGCAACGTCAAGATCGTCCGGATGAGCCCGGTACGCCTCGCGCATCGCGTCCGCGTAGCTGACATTCCAGGCCGAGCAGTCACCGGCAGCCTCGGCAACCGGGTACCGGGCGGCGACGGCATGCACGAGCGCGCGCTCGACGGCAGGCGCGCCGGCCGCGCGGCTCGCCGCCGCCGCCGTCGCGGCGAATGCGCGGGAGACCGACGACGACAGGTCGACCTCGTCGAACGCCTCCCACGGCTTGTTGTAGTTCGGGCCAAGCGCATAGGCCAGCCCCCAGTACGCCAGCGCGAAGTCCTGGTCGGCCGCGATGGCGCGCTCGAAGCAGCGCACCGCTTCCTCGTAGTTGAACCCGTAAGCCCACAGCAGCCCGCGGGTGAACCAGGTCCCGGCCTGCGCCGATCCGGTCGTCACGGCACGCGTGTAGTCGCCGAGGTCGAAGTAGTCAGGCACCGCAATCCCTTCCGGCCCGCGCAGCCGGTGCTCCGCGGGACTTTCACGATCTTCCCATCGCTGGTCCTGCCGCATTCGCGCCGCGGGTCCTGCCGCATTCGCGCCGCGGGTCATGCGGTGTTCCTCAGCCGGCCCTGCGGCCCGGTGTCCCGGCGTGGCGGCAGCCCAGGGCCGGGGTGCTGCTGGTGGAGATCCTGCGCTAGGTGATACTGCAGTACTGCAATACTGCGATACTGCAGAGCGGCGGCTCACACGCCGGCCATAGCCCGGCCGGGGAGCGGCTGCCGCTGACGGCTTTGAGTACCTGGCCGGTACGGCCGCAGTCTCCCTGGCGCCGGTCGCACTCAGCTGGCCGAGTCGTGGAACAGCCTGACGTCTCCTTACCCGGGGCACACCGAGTTCGAGCTGGCCGATCGAGATCTGGCCGGAGCAAGATACGGATCGGGGACTGGTGCCGCGAGGGCCAGCCTGCCGTTCGTCACATTCTGACGGCCCGGGCGAGCGATGCGCCCAGGTGCTGGCGCGCAAGCCTCGGCGGGGCAGGCGGCGGACTGGGCCGTTGGCGGCTGGGCCGTGGGCGGCTGGGCCGTAAGCAACTTCGGCGACGTCCCCGAGGCTAAGCTGGGAAGCGAACGTCGGGGAGGGGGCGCGCCATGACGGACAACACCGAGACCGCGATCCTCGCCGGGGCTGTTTCTGGGGAATGCAGGAGCTGCTTCGGCACCGTGACGGGGTGATCTCCACCCGCGTCGGCTACACCGGCGGCGAGAACGAGAACCCGACCGATGGCGACTATCCGGGCCACGCCGAGGCCGTCGAGATCGTCTTCGACCCCGAGCGGACCTCATACCGGGACATCCTCGAGTTCTTCTTCCAGATCCACGACCCGACGACCAAGGACCGTCAGGGCAAGTACACCGGCTCCGATTACCGCTCCGAGATCTTCTGCACGACCGACGGGCAGCGCCAGGTCGCCGAGGATACGATCGCCGACGTCGAGGCCTCCGGCCTCTGGCCCGGCAAGATCGTCACCGAGATCAGCGAGGCCGGCCCCTTCTGGGAGGCCGAGGCCGAAGACCAGGACTATCTCCAGCACTACCCGGACGGCTACACCCGCCACTTTCCGCGGCCAGGCTGGAAGCTGCCACACCGCGAGACCGCGGCCTGACAAACCGAGCCGGTGCCAGGAAGATCCGCAACTCCCGGAGCTCGACGTCGTCAAGCATCCAGGCAATTACACCACCGCGCCTCTTTCCACGGCTTCTCATGCATCCAGCCAGACAGCGGCGCGGGCACCTGTCCGGGCGGCCCCTGCTCGATCGCCCGGGCGGCACCGTTGCATCTGGAACCCGGTCACCTCGTCAACGCGACGGCGGCGTCCGCGGCCGAGGCGAACAACTGCCGGCGCGCCGATTTGGCCGTCATCCACCCACGATGCTGCCACTCCCGGCCGGCCAGCGAGTCTCCGGCCATCACCACCTCGCCGAACGGGATGGAGCGGTAGCGGGCGATCGCCATCAGCGCGGACGCTTCCATCTCGACGACTAGACACCCTTCCTCCACCCGGCGCGAGACTCGGGCCCGGGTCTCGCGGTAGATGGCGTCCATCGACCAACTCAGGCCGTGCGTCGTCTCCACGCCGGCGGCGCTAAGCGCGTCGGCCAGGTTCTCAGCCGGACCCGGGTCAGCCGAGACGACCCGGCCGGCCGACAGGTAGTGGAAGGACGTGCCCTCGTCGCGCACAGCGCCGGTCAAGATCACCGCGTGCCCCATCACCAGTTCCGGTACCAGCGCCCCGGCCGCACCGCAGGCGATGACTCCGCGAACTCCTCGGGCGATGACCTGCTCGAGCATGGCACCGGCCAGCGGCGCCCCGACTCCGGGATGGAACACGCCCAGCCGTACACCCCGGTGCTCGATCTCCCACAACGATGCCGGACCCATCTCGCTGTGCAGGCGGCACACTGGCCCCGCGTCTTGACGGCCGGAGAGTTCCTCGACGACATCACGGAAGAAGCACGCCACGGCGACCGTCGGCGCATCGACCGGGCGGATCAGCCGGCTCGGCTCGATGACCGCCTCACCGGTCAGATCCTCATGCTCCAGTAGCGGCAGTCGTTGGCGATCAGTCGGCCCAGACAACCTCTGCACCTCCCGCGCCTCCATCCTATCGGCGCACCGCGAGCTGCCTCATCGCGTGCTGTCGGACCATCCGTAGCGGGTGCAGACCCGACTTCGGCCACGCTAGTACGCAAGTCAGCCGGTGGCCGTTGATGGCTTCGAGGGCCCGGCGAAGTTCGCCGGTGAAGGTCACGCTGGCCGACGCGCCGTCCCAGGCGGCCGTTGGACGCCACCTTTGACAAGCCGTCTATCAAACTGATATCATATTTACAGGTGATCGGGTGGCCGACACCACAGCCTCACAGGAGGCATCCCGATGAACGCACCCAACGGCAACACCGCTGCGAAAGGCCTGCGCGGGTGGTGGGCAACTCCCCCGCGACCCGGCATGCAACGCCTGATCGTGCCCTATGAGTACCGCCACCTCCGCGTCTTCGGGACCGGGCGTATTGCCGGCGGGTGTGTCGCGGCCGCCGCGGGCGTCGTGTGCCTGTCGTACGGCGTCTACGGATGGGCAGCCTTCTTCCTGGTCATCGGTGCGCTCAATCTCGCGGGCGGCTACTGGTACCTCAATGTCGCTCGCTCCGCATCGGCCCGAACCTGAGCCTGGTCAGCACCCGCCGGCCTGCGGTCGGCGACAATGCCGGGCCCGGGAACGGCAAGCGACAGAAACTAGAGATACCTACCGGCTGCTGTTCAACGCAGTTGTGGAGGGGACTCTCGTGCGGGCGCGGATCGACCGGGTTGAGGCCAGGCTGTCAAACGGCGAGGGAGTGCTGGCGGGCGCGATCTTCCTCATGCTCCCCGCTCTACTAGACGGGCTGCAGGACGACTACAGCCTCATGTACGCCAAGGACCCTGCAGGCACTGACGGGCCGGGGGAGCCGGAACTGTAAGACTGTCACTCCAGGTTTGACTGCCTGGACCGGGTGCTAAGCCCGGGGACCCGGATGAACGGAGCGATCAAGCATCCGTCACCGAGCTGCTGAACTCCGCGTCGGTGTCCAGCCGGGGCCAGCCGTCGGCTTCCCTAGCTGACCTTGGCGGCCAGGGGCTCGTAGGCGGGGAAAAGCTCGCCCATCCGCGCACCGGCGTCGCAGCGCTCCCGCCCCGCGAGGTAAGCGCCGAGATCTTCAACATGGACCTGGATCCCCGCCCCGTAACCGGCGAGGTAGGCCACCGGCATGCCGCGCTCCTCCCAGACCACAGTGGTCTGGCCGCCGTCGGCGGTCAGCGTGACCTCGATGGACTGGTCCTCAGACTGGTCTGGTTCCCTGTGCAGCACCAGCAGCCGCCGCGGGGCTACGCAGGCTTCCACCCGCCCTGTGCCTTCCCATCCGCTGGCAAAAACCCGCTCGCGATACTCGCCGCCCAGTCGCAGGTCTCCCTCAACCTCGCCCCACCAGCTGGCCAGACGCGAGGGATCGGTGAGCGCAGACCATACGGTTTCGATATCAGCATCGAAGTGGTCAGCCACGCGCACGACGCCCTTGCCATCTGCGGTCCCCAGGGTGCCCAGGAGCCGGGCGCCCGTGCTTGCGTCACCAGTCATCTCGTATCCCTTCCTGAATTCCGATCCTTTGATCAGCGAGCGTCCACTGCGGTCGCGACCGCAGCGGCACGCCGCGGTGTCCCTCCCGCACAGCGCTCCAGGCGGCTACTGCACAATCTCCAAGCTGGGTAACCCGGTGGTGACCTAACCCGCATCAAGGTAGTGCGCAGCCGAGCCGACCTAGTTGATTTGGCTCGGTCAGGCGGGGTGACCGGCCTCGATCTACCGGGCTTGCAGAAGGGATGGCAGCAGGCCGGTCAGCGCGGCCCGAGCCCGGTCTCGCCGTCGACGAGTTCCCGGGCGATGTCCAGGTGACCGGCATGTCGCGCGGTCTCCTCGATCATGTGCAGCACGACCCAGCGCACATCCGGCGGTTCGTCTTGCCCGGGGACACCGTGCCTGCCGCGCGGCCGCGCCGATAGCGGTGTCACCGCCAGCACCGCATCCGAGCTTGCGCACTGGTCGCGGTAAAAATTGATAATCTCCGCGGAGGGCTCGTCACAGACGAATGCTGCCGTCGGGTCATAGGGAGTCAGGTCCTCATCCCCAGGCGCTGGCTCGGGGTGCTTGCCGGCCACGACCCCCTGGAACCAGTGCCACTCTGCCCCGCCCAGGTGCTCAACCAGCCCGGCCGGCGTCCAGCCCGACGGCACAACCGACCGGTGCCACGAGTCCTCGTCCAGCCCCGCCACGATGGACAGCACCGCGTCACGCTGGGCGGCGAGGAAGGCCAGCAGCGCCTGGTTCTCGGCGTCCTCATTCCGATTACTTGTCATGGCCACCTTCCGGGGATTCCTCGTGGTACATCAACTTGACGTACTTGTGCTAGCGCCCAGTGTCGTCAGCGATCTGCCCTGGAGCGCGTACCGCCTCCTCCTCGGTGGCGAGGCAGGCCGCCAGCAGCATTCGCGCTGGTCAGGCACGATTTTCTCAGGTCAGCGGAGGGTGTGGGATTTGAACCCACGAGGACTGTCACCAGCCCTAGCGGTTTTCAAGACCGCCGCCATCGGCCACTAGGCGAACCCTCCCGGCCGCGGACTCCGGTCCAGACCCCGGCCGCTGGAACCGCCGTGGTCTGCCGCTGGTCCGCAACGGCAAGCGCCGGCCAGCATGAGCCGTCCGGCCTCCATAGCCTCTCATACCGAGCTGTCCCAGGCGCGGCCACGGTTGCGGCGGCTGCATGCCGTGGCTGGGTCCTGGGCGTCGTTGTCCGGCTGGGGCAAGCTCAGCAATGGTCAGTCCCGGCGCGGTCCCGCGTACTGGCGGCCGACCAGCCGTGCACGCCAGTGATTCCCCGCATCGTCGTAGCTGATCTATGGCACTAGTCGGGCAGCTGAATCCCGGCTTAAAGTCGGGAAATGCGCCATCCACTCCCCGGATCTCTGGACGGCGCGCGCGTGGCGATAAGCCGGATCACCAGATCCGGCCGGACGAGGGGACTCGCATGGGGGAACGGGACCGGTGGCCGGTCTGGGCCGCCGGGGCCGCCGTCGTGTGCTGGTCGCTCGGGCTCGGCGGTCTCACGGTCTCGCTCGCGTCCGGTTCGACGGCCGTTTCGTGGCCGGATTTCGCGTCGCGCTGGCGTACCCGGCCGTCGCACTGCTCGTGTCCCACGTCCGGGAAGCGCGACGGTGGTCAGCTCTTACATTGATGTCGGCGCTGTTCTCCGGGTTGAACATCGCCTCGTCCGCCTGGGCTGACCGCTGTACCGGCAGCACATCCACCCGACTCCGGGCGCCGGGTGGGCCGCCTGGCTGGCCGGCTGGACCTGGGTCGTCTCCGGCTGGTACGCCTACGGGTACGCGATCACCGCGGCAGTGCTGGTCGTGGCGGTTGCCGTCACTGGTGACCGCCCGCACGGGCTGGCTGACGGTGGGTAGGCTTCTCGTTTGGAGGAGGTTATATGCTGCCCCCGTTCGGCTGGGAAGCGGCCGTCAGCCGCTGGCAGTTCGCGCCTGTCGTCACCGCGTCGGTAGTGATCGCGGCCGGCCTCTACCTGTGGGGCGCCCGGCGGGTGGCCCGGCGGCATCCGGCCCGGCCCTGGCCGCTCTGGCGGACCGGGATGTTCCTCGGCGGCCTGGCCGTCGTCGTGGTGGCCACGCAGAGTGGCATCGGCGCCTACGACGACGTGCTCTTCTGGGATCACATGGTGCAGCACCTGATGCTCATCATGATTGCTCCGCCGCTGCTGATCGTCGGCCAGCCGGTCACGCTGCTGCTGCACGCGAGCAGGAACCCGCTGCACACGTGGGTGAAGCGGGTGGTGCGCTCCCCAGTCGTCAGCTTCCTGACCTGGCCGGTCTTCGGCTTCCTGGCTTACAGCGCGGCGATCGTCGCCGCGCACCTGTCGGGCCTGGCCAACCTGGTGGAGACCAACCAGACTGTGCACAACGCGGAGCATGCGGCGTTCCTGCTGGTCGGCTTCCTCTTCTTCCTGCCGATCCTCGGGCGCGAGCCCATCCGCTGGCGGCTGTCCTACCCGGCCAGGTTCGTCATCCTGGTACTCGTCATGCCGGTGGACACGTTTACCGGCCTCGTGCTCGGCTACGGCAACGCCGGCACGCCGGGGGTCCCGGCTGGCCCGCGGCCTGCCTGGGCCCCAGGCCCGGTGCAGGACCTGCACTGGGGCGGCGCGATCATGTGGGTCGGCGGCGACGCGATCATGTTCGGCCTGATGATGCTGGTCTTCCTGGCCTGGAGCCGCGATGACCGGCCGGCCGCGACCGGCCGCGGCTGGTTCGAAGCTGCCCGCCGGGCCAGCATGGCCAGCCTCGTCGCCACGCATCCCGCGCCGGGCACCGCCACCGCGGCAACCGGCGGCCAGGCCGTGGGAGACCAGGCCGGCCAGGACCAGCCCGGCGAGGATCGGCCTGCGGAGAGCCAGCCCGGCATGGGCCAGCCGGCGGCCGCTGGCCTGCCGGCAGGCGCCGACTGGTCGGATCGCGGCGGGATCGACGACGACGAGCATCTTGCCGCCTACAACGCCTTCCTGGCCAGGCTGAACGAGTCGGAGCCAGGCCGGCGGCGTTAATTTCGGCCGAAATCACGCTGCCGGTGAACCGGGCCAAGGCACGATACGTACCTATAAACGCGGGCAACCCCCATCTGGGGGTCTCCGCTGGGCCGTGCCGAGGGACAAGTGGCCCCGTCCCCCGGCCGGTCCGGCGGCCCGCCAGGTACCGGCCCCGCCCCGCTGCGCTCCCTCCACCGGCAGGCGAGGCGGCGGCCGGCCTCCGGCGGCACTGTCCAGCGGAACTAGTCCGGCACATTTGCCTCACTGACATCTCCAGACTCACTGATTTCCCGGGCTGAATTCACTACAAAGGTGGTGGATTGCGAGATCCACCACCTTCCTGGGTGTGCGATCGCGCGATCCACCACCTTCCGGCATGGGCTGGCGCGGGCTGGGGGTGCGCGAAAGCGGGCTGGGGGTGCGCGATGGCGGGTCTGGCGCGGGGCGGGATGTGCTGGCGGGGCTGGCGGTGGGATGCGCGAGCGCAGGGGCGGGACGTGCGGGCGGGGCTGGCGCGGGCTGGGATGCGTTGTGGCGGGCGGGCGTGCGGTGGCTGGCCGGGTTGTCACGGCCGGTAATGGGGGCATGCCGCCGAGGGGTTCCCGTTAATAATCGCTTTCTCTTTGAACTTGGGGGGTGACGCCGCCGTTACAGGGGGAGCGATGCGCGTGGTGGGGACCGGCGCGGCGCGGCTGGCATGCCTGCGGTCTTGCTCCCGGGCCCAGGGCCACCGCGACGGTCCTTCAGGAAGGGAGCATGCTGATGTCGGTGATCCACAGGGCCGCTGCCGCGGCTGTAGCCGCGGGGATGACCGCGGCGGCGGGGCTGGTGATGGCGCCAGCGGCCGGGGCGATGGCTCACTCGCAGCCGTCTTTCCTCGGGCATTTCCACAAGCTGCGGACGATCGGCTCGACGGTGCCGCGGAACGGGGACGTGAACCCGTACGGCACCGTGCTGATCCGGCATAACCGGGGCAAGCTGCGCCGGAACCACGTGCTGATCAGCAACTTCAACAACAAGGCGAACCTGCAGGGCACCGGCACCACGATCGTGCAGATCGGCCGGCACGGCCACCGGACCCTGTTCGCCCACATCACCAAGGCCAGCCTGGGGTCGAACGCGTGCCCGGGCGGCATCGGCCTGACCACGGCGCTCGCGGTCGTGCACGGCTGGGTCGTCGTCGGCAGCCTGCCGACGAGCAACGGGATGTCCCCGACGGCCAAGGCCGGCTGCCTGATCGTGCTGGACAGCCACGGCCGGGTATGGGAGACGTTCGCCGGGCACGGCATCAACGGGCCATGGGACATGAGCTCGCTTAAGCTGGGCCGGCACCACGCCGACCTGTTCGTCACCAACGTACTGAACGGGACCGTCGCGGCGAAGGGCAAGGTCGTGCGCCGCGGCACCGTGCTCCGGCTGACGCTCGGCTTCCGCCGCGGCCACGCGCCGCGGCTGCTGGCCACCACGAGGATCGGGTCCGGCTTCGCCCGAGCGCACCGACCCGGCCGCGCTTGTCGTCGGCCCGACCGGAGTCGGCCTGGGCCGCGGCGGCACGCTCTACGTCGCGGACAGCGTCAGCAACCGGATCGCCGCCATCCCGGCAGCGGTCGTCCGGGCCAGCAGCGCGGGCACCGGCCTGACGGTGACCAGGAACGGCGCGCTGAGCACGCCGCTCGGCCTGACCATCGCGCCGAACGGCAACGTGCTCACGGTCAACGGCGGGAACGGGAAGATCCTCGAGACCACGCCGGGCGGCGCCCAGATCGCCACCCGCCAGCTGGACAGCTCGGGTAGCCCGCCGGGCGCCGGAGCACTGTTCGGCCTGGCGGTGAAGCGGCACGGGCGCGGCGTCTACTACGTGGACGACGCGACCAACACGCTCCGCCTGCTGCATTAGGAACCTGCTGCACTAGGAATGGGCCCTGCGGCCCAGGGCGCAACAGCCCTGGGCCGCAGGCGCAGTTCGGCGGCGCAGTACGGCGCAGTACGGCGGCGCAGTGCCGCGGGCGAGTCGCGGCGGCGCAGTGCCCCGCGCGACACGCCGGCAGCGCTTTCTAAGCCAATCTAAGGAAAGCGCTAGACCGCGCCATAGGCTGCTATGACGTGGACCCAGTACGAAATCCCTACGCACCGGGCGCCGGACAGCGGCCGCCCGAGCTGGCGGGCCGTGATCGCGAGATCGGGCAGTTCGAGGTCGTGCTCGAACGTGTCGCGCGCGGCCGTCCCGAGCGCAGCATGGTGCTGACCGGGCTGCGCGGCGTCGGCAAGACGGTGCTGCTGAACGCGTTCAGGTCGATGGCGATGCAGCGGCTCTGGGGCACCGGCAAGATCGAGGCCCGGCCGGAGCAGTCGATCAGGCGGCCGATGGCCGGCGCCCTGCACATGGCCGTGCGCGAGCTCGCGCCGCGGCACCGGGCGCCGGACCGGATCGACCACTTCCTCGGCGTGCTCAAGGCGTTCTCGACCCGCGATCCGGCCGCGCCGAAGGGATCGCTGTCCGCCCAGCTGGGCATCGACGTGCCCGCGGTCCGCGGCCGGGCCGACTCCGGCGACCTGGAGATCGACCTCACCGAGCTGCTGACCGACGCCGCGGCCGTCGCCGCCGACCTGAGCGTCGGCATCGCCCTGTTCATCGACGAGATGCAGGACGTGCCCGCGCCGGACGTCTCCGCGCTCTGCGCCGCCTGCCACGAGCTTTCGCAGTCCGGCGGGCCGCTGATCGTGGTCGGCGCGGGCCTGCCGCACCTGCCGTCGGTGCTGTCGGCCAGCAAGAGCTACTCGGAGCGGCTGTTCAGGTACGTGTCGATCGACCGGCTGGACCGGGACGCCGCCGATGTCGCGCTGCTTGCCCCGGCCCGGCGGGAGGGTGCCGACTTCGAGCCGGACGCGCTTGACGCGCTGTACGCGGCGGCCGACGGCTACCCGTATTTCGTGCAGGCGTACGGGAAGGTGACCTGGGACGTCGCGGCCAGCAGCCCGGTGACCGCCGGCGACGTCAAGGTGGCCGGCCCGCTGGCGGCCGGCGAGCTCGCGGTCGGCTTCTTCGGCAGCAGGTACGAGCGCGCCACCCCGGCGGAGCGCGAGTACATGCGGGCGATGGCGGTGCTCGGCGACGAGCCGGTGCAGACCGCGCAGGTCGCCGACGAACTCGGCCGCAAGCCGTCAAGCGTCTCGCCGGCCCGCGACAGCCTGATCAAGAAGGGGCTGATCTACAGCTCGGAGCGCGGCCTGATCGCCTTTACCGTCCCGCATTTCGGCCGGTTCCTGCGCGCCCAGCCGGCCTGACCATGCGGCCGGCCTCGGCCGGTTCCTGCGCGGCCGCCGGCCTGGCCATGCGCGCCGGCCTCGGCCGCCACCGGCCTGACCATGCGCGGTTCACTCTGCGGCACTCTCGGGCCATCTACGGTCAGTCTCTAGACTCCGCTAGAAAACGGCAGATCACGGATTCTGCCGCCCGGCACGGCAGGTATTCCGCGGCCGGGGTCGGTCGGCGCGGACAGTATCGGGGCGGGCGTCCGCACCAGCCGGCCGAGCCTTTCCCGCTCGGCGCCTCGCCCGGCCGGACGCGCCGGGCCGGGCGGCCAGGGCATGGCATTCCCGGTGGCCGCGTCGACCATTGCCGCCTGAATGGCGGGCCGGTGCTCGCGCAGGAAGACGGCGAACACCAGCTCGACCGGCCTGCCATTCGCCTCGCCGGGAAAGACCACGTACCGCCAGCACAGCTCGCGCCACATGTCGGCGGGCTCGTCCGCGGTGACGAGGCCGGCATGCCTGCGCCATTGCGAGCTCCGCCGCAGCGACGCCAGCGTCCGCGCGGCCGGGACGACCCGCAGCTCGCACGGCTCCGAGTAGCCGAGCCTGATCAGCCCCTCGCCGACCTCGGGCGACAGCGCGGCGATCACCGCCAGCTCGGCGGCGAAGATCCCGAGCGGCAGGATGGCGGCGACGCCGGGCATCGGCGGCCGCAGCGGCGGCAGCCCGACCGTCGTCAGCGCGGCCGCGGCCAGCAGTGCCGACCTGGCCAGCGTGCGGCCGCTTACCGGGGCGGTGCTGAAATCGCCGAAGCAGCCGCAGCCGAGGTCCGGCCTGCTGGCCCGCAGCTCGATCAGGGCGCACGTGGCGACGAGGAACAGCAGCGCGGTGCCGAGCCGCACGGCGTTCGTGGGCGCGCCGCGGCCGATGGTCCCGGCGGTCAGGATCAGCCCGATGCCGAGCGTGAACTCGCATCCGCACATGACCAGGGCGACTGGCCGGCGCAGGTGCACGGGAAACAGCGCGGTGGGGCCGAGCGCCGCGGTTATCGACCGCACCCGCAGCACGTGCACGAGCTTCGCCGCGCAGCCGCCGAGCAGCAGCGACGAGCAGCAGCGGCACCTGCACCTCTCGGACCACAACGGAGAGCAGCTGCACGGTCAGCCGCCGATCGTGATCGTCGCGTTGAAGCAGCCTCGCTCCAGCTCACCGCCGAGCGCGACGAAGCTGGCCTGGGTAAGTTCGGCGACCCGGCTGCGCGGTGAGGTGCCGCAGGTGACGCACCGGTCGTTGAACAGCCGCCCGACAGCGGCGCAGCTCGTGACCGGCAGCGCGCAGGAACTGCCGGTGCAGTCGTTGCGAACCAGTAAGACGCTGCCGATCGACAGGTAGGGCAGCCGGACGTTGGCTGGCACGCCCGGGCCCTCCGCGCAGGAAACCTCCGGGTCGAGCGCCGGATACGCGAGGCCGAGGACGCCGGGCGGCTCGTCGGCGGGCTCGTGCCAGGTGGCCGAGCCGCTGATGGCGTCCGGCACATGCCCGCTGACCAGCGCCGGGGCCGGCATCTGGTCGACGCGGTAGGCGGGCTGGTAGGTGGCGGGGACCAGCCCTTCCAGCGTGCCGCCGCGCCGCAGCCCGATCACGTCGATGAGGTAGCCGGGCTCCAGGTTGGGGAACCGGACCTGGATCCGGCCGAAAGCGCGCGGCGGGATGATGACGGACTGGCGCTTCCTGGTCTTGCCCTCGTCGACGAGCAGGCCGTCGGAGCTGCGCTCCAGGATCGTCCCCGTTACCCGGCCGATGTTCGCCCAGATCCGGTCGGCAACGCCGCGGGCGGTCTTATGCAGCCGCGCCACCACCAGGTCGCCGGGCCGCAGCGCCGCTGGGTCAACCGGCCGGCCGCGCCAGGCGGCCGCGTCCGGGGTGAGGGCGAGCCGCTGCTGGCCAGCGCCGTGGCTCACCACCAGGAAATGCGGGCTGACGTCGATGATCGTTCCCGTTATCGCGCGAGGCAGTTCGCCGGACGTCGCGAACCCGGCCGGGGTACCTGGACTGCCGCCGTCAGGGTCGGCCGGCCGGAATACCGCGGCCTTCAGCAGGCGGCGGCGGGCGATGCGCGCCGCCGTTCCCGCGCCCGCGCAGCGATCGCAACACGCGTACTCCGCGCGAGCGTCCAGCATCCACCCTCCATGGACTGTCAGTCCCAGCCCCATGACCATGCGTATTCACACGGTCCCACGTCAAGCGGTTCGGTGACCTTCCCGCCGGAGGTCATACATATACGTCTTTGTGGCGAGGCCGAAATAGTGCCACGATCTGTCAATATCTCGCCGACCGGCTCGCCGTTACATCGCTCGGTCAGGCTGCGCCGTTACGCCACTGGCTAGCCCGCTGACGGCGCCGACTGGGTACGGTGGGACCTGTGAGCGTCGGGGGGCGATCACTGAGTGACTGAATCGCGCACGGACGGGGGTCCGCTGGCGGCCGGCCCGGCACACCGCGGAAACGGGGCAGGGTCAGCGCCAGGCGGCTGCGTGAGCATGCCGTCCGGAGCAGCCGGCGAGCATGCCGGGCAGCGAGTCCGGGGAGACCGCGGCGGCGGCGATGACCGGGACCGGGGACAGCCGGGACGGCGGCTTCCGGGAGTACGTGACTACGCCGGAGCGGCTCGCTGCTGCGCGCTGCCTACCTGCTGACCGGCAACCGGGCCGACGCGGAGGATCTCGTCCAGGCAGCGCTCGCCAAGACGTACCAGGCGTGGGACCGGATCGAGGACACCCGCGCGCTGGACGGGTACGTGCGCAAGGCAATGGTGAACACGCACATTTCCTGGTGGCGCCGTCGGCGGCTCGATGAGTACCCGACTGACGAGATCCCGGACCGGGCAGTCGCCGACCATGCGCCCGGCAGCGACCTGCAGGACACCCTCCGCCGGGCGATCGACCGGCTGCCGCAGCGGATGCGGGCGGCCGTGGTGCTGCGCTACTACGAGGACATGAGCGAGGCGGAGGTGGCCGACGCGCTCGGCGTGAGCCTCGGGACGGTCAAGAGCACCGTGTCGCGGGCGGTGGCCAAGCTGCGGATTGACGCCGAGCTGCTCGCGGACTGACTTCCCGGCGCCGCCGGCGAACTTCCGGCAGCGGGCAGAGTGACGTTTGGCCGCTGGCATGGCACTATCCACCCAGGGACAACTCCGGCGCTTCTCTGCATACCCGCCGGGCGTGAGCAGGAGGTTTGTCAGTGCGCAGCACGATGATGGACGCGCCGCTGACCGTGACCGCGCTGATGCGGTACGGCACGTCGGCCTACGGGGACCGCCAGGTCGTGACCTGCACGGCGGACGGTTCCCGCCGGCAGTCGTACGCGGAGACCGGCGCCAGGGCGGCCCGGCTGGCGAATGCCCTGCGCAGCCTCGGCGTCGACGCCGACCAGCGCGTCGGCACGCTGATGTGGAACAACTCGGAGCACCTCGAGGCCTATCTCGCGGTCCCGTCCATGGGCGCGGTGCTGCACACGCTGAACCTGCGGCTCGACCCCGAGGTGATCGGCTACATCGCCACCCACGCCGGCGACGACGTGATCATCGTCGACGCGACTCTGGTGCCGCTGCTGCGCCGGGTGCTCCCGCATGCGCCAGCCGTCCGGCATGTGCTGGTCACCGGAAAACCAGGAAAACAAGGTGAAACGGATGATTCGGCGCTAGCCGGGCTGGCCAGCCAGGGTCGCGAGGTGCATTACTACGAGGACCTGCTCGCGGCGCAGCCCGATTCGTTCGACTGGCCCGAGATCGACGAGCGGCTGGCCGCCGCCATGTGCTACACGAGCGGCACGACCGGACACCCGAAGGGCGTTGTCTACAGCCACCGCTCCACGTACCTGCATTCGCTTGGCGTCTGCCAGGGCAATGTGTTCGCGCTGTCCGAGCAGGACAAGGTCCTGCCGGTGGTGCCGATGTTCCACGCCAACTCATGGGGGCTCGCCTACGCGGCGGTGCTGGCCGGGGCGGACCTGATCATGCCGGACCGGTTCCTGCAGCCGGAGCCGCTGGTCCGGCTGATCGAGGCGGAACGGCCGACGCTGGCTGGCGCGGTCCCGACGATCTGGAACGCGCTGCTCTCGCATGTCCGGGCCAACGGCGGCGACCTGTCCTCGCTGCGGATCGTGCCGTGCGGCGGCTCCGCGGTCCCGCATGCGCTGCAGGAGGCGTACGAGAAGGAGCTCGGCGTCCGGATCGTGCAGGCCTGGGGGATGACGGAGACGTCGCCGCTTGGCAGCGTCGCGCACCCGCCGGCCGGGACGCCCGCCGACGACGCGTGGAGCTACCGCGATACGCAGGGCAGGCTGATGTGCATGGTGGAAGGGCGGCTGGTCGGTGACGCCGGCACCGTGCTGCCGCACGACGGCGAGGCGGTCGGCGAGGTCGAGGTCCGCGGGCCGTGGGTCACCGGCTCCTACTACAAGGACGACGACCCGGGCAAGTTCCGCGACGGCTGGCTGCGCACCGGCGATGTCGGCACCATCGACCGGCTCGGCTTCGTCACGCTGACCGACCGGGCCAAGGACGTGATCAAGTCCGGCGGCGAGTGGATCTCCTCGATGGAGCTGGAGAACGCGCTGATGGCGCACCCAGACGTGACGGAGGCGGCGGTCATCGGCGTGCCGGACGAAAAGTGGGGCGAGCGGCCGCTGGCCGCCGTGGTGCTCCGGGACGGCTCCTCGGTCACCGCCGCGGACCTGCGGGCCTTCCTCGACGGCATGATGCCCAGGTGGCAGGTTCCTGAGCGGTGGTCGTTCATCGAGGAGGTACCCAAGACCAGCGTCGGCAAGTTCGCCAAGACCCGGATCCGGGAAGCTTACGCTCGCGGTGACTACGAGGTGATCGAGGCCAGGTAGCCCGGTAGCCGCGCCGCCAAGCGTGCCAAGCCCAGGACCCGCAAGGACCCGCGAGGCCCCCTCCCCTTTCATCTGGGGAGAGGGCCTGTGAGCTGCGGAGGCTCGGGGATTTGAACCCCGGATGGGCGCGAACCCAAACCGCATTAGCGTCTGAGTCCGGCGTTGTCCGGCCAGTCTGTGAGATAGCTGTGAGAGACCGCACGAGATGTCACCGGCGCCGGGTCAAGCGCCCCTCTCGGTTCGTCCCCCGTCCTCATGATGCCTGCCGGGGTCTCGCCGCGCGTCTATCGACGCTGGCCTCTGGCCGGTTGGTAATACCTGCTCCTACTGCCAGGATGGAGAAGATGCCCGGTCCCGCCGGAGGGAGATCGCTATGATCGCGGCGACCGGTACGGGCCTGGTGCCGATGCGGGTCAGCAAGGCTGTTGGGCTTAAGGACGGCGACGACCTTTGCCAATTCGCGGTGCTGGACGAGCTGGACGGGGACCGCCACCTGGTGATCGGTGTCGGCCATGCCGAGGCCTTCGCCCTCGACGCCAGCCTGCAGGGCCTGCAGTGGGGCCGTCCCATGACCTACCAGTTCACCGCGGCGCTGGTGCGCAGCCTCGGCGGCCGGGTGCGGGAAGTCCGGCTGGACCGGATCGTGGACGGCGCGTATGCAGCCACCGTCGAGGTCGACGGCCCGCAAGGCGTGGCGCTGGTGGACGCCCGGTCCAGCGATGCGCTGAACCTCGCGGTCCTGACCGATGCACCGGTCTTCGTCTCGCTGGAAATGCTGGCCGACTGCATCGGTCGGCAGGAGGGCGATTCCGCCGAGGCTGCCTTGCTCCAGCGAGTTATCGCCGGACCCCCGATGGCTGTCCGCAGGGCGGATCCATAGCGCAGTATCTGCATGCGTCATCCAGCCGGATCAAGATCGATGCGGATGGTCAGCGGCGCGGAGGCCATAACTCGTCCCGATCGCCGCGTCCCATCGATAGGGCAAGGTGCGGGAACGGGCGCCGTGTCGTCGCCGGGAAGCAGGACGGCGGTTCCGCTGCGCCATCGGCGCCCGATCTTGACACGCACCCGCGGGTTCGCTTGCAGGTTGCGGACGTAGTCAGCCTGTGGACCGTGTGCTGCGACTAGCCAGAATGTGTCATCCGCCAGGCCATTCCCGGCCGGGGTGTATCGCCGGGCACCGGTGCGACGGCCGGTGGTTTCCAACGATCAAGTTACACCGTTACTTGACAGACCCCGCCGCCGCGCTCGCCGAAGCCAAGCGAAAAGCCCAGGCTAGGCGGCGGTATCGGGCAAAGAGGATGAGGAGGCGCTCCGGATGGCTGGAGGGGACCCGCGATCACGATGACGGTTCTGGTGCTACCACTGATCTTCGTGTTCACTGCGCTGACCGTGCTGGTGTTCGCGTTCGGTGCCCGGCGGCTGCTGGGACTGCGGTTCTCGTTCCTGCGCACGCTGATCGCAGGCGTCCTGGCGTTCCTGATCGCCTCGCCAGTAATCACGGCCATCAGCGGCTCGGCGCCGTCAGTGGATGCGATCACGTGGAAGGGGCCTGCCAGGGCGGTCATGGGGAGGACGGCCACGGGGTTGCGTGGCAGCCGGGGAGTCGGCCGGCGAGGTCCTCGAAGTCGTCGCCGTGGTCGCCGGGCTGTCGGAGCTGGGCGGTGATGCGGACGGCGAGGGGGTCGCAGCCGACATTGGCGAGGTGTTCGCGGAGCAGCCCGGCTGCACGGTTGGCATCGCCGGTGGCGGCGGTGCGGACCACCTCGATGTGATGGCGTTCCCAGCTCATCTGCTGGCGACTGGGAGCTTCGCACACTGTTCCGGTGATGGCGTCGAGATCGGCGATGGCCAGCCCGAAGGCCGGGTCGGCGTTGACCGCGAGGCGCAGCGCCGCGGTCGCCCGGCGGGCATCGACGGCTCGCTGCGCTTGGCGGTAGAACCCCGCCGCCCGCCGGCTTGTCGTCACCACACGGCCGTGATCCTCGACCGCCGGCCCGGTATCGCTCAGGCCATCATGGTGGCTGCGGGGCCAGCCGGGCGTTGGCTTCATGATCGCCAGGTTGCTCGGGTGACCTGAGGTGGCGCTGAGGTGATGCTGAGGGCGGCCGCGCGAGGCGGGCCGCGAGCGCGGCGACATCTGGCTCGTCGGTGAGGGATAGGTAGGCCGGACCGGAGGCGCGCTGCTGGGCGAGGGCGAGGAACGCGTTGATGTTGGGAGGGGTGGGGTCGGTGATCGCCTTGACTGCAGCCACGGCGGTATTGGCGAGCAGTTGAGTCGCCGGGGCCCCGCTGGGGGAGGCGGCTTGGGCGGCGCCGGCGGCGAAGACGGTGGCGTCGGCTGGGCGGCCGGCGGCGAGCGCCCACCATGCCAGGCCGGCGAGCACCAGGGGCTGGCCGGCGGGAAGATCCGCCGCTCGGTACTGATCCTCTGCCCTGTCGAGCAGCGCCCGCGCCCGCGTCAGGTCTCCGAGGCGACGGGCGGCCGCTGCCTGACCGACCATCGCGTCGGCGGACAGCCACGGGTTGAAGCCGCATGCGATCGCCTCGTCGTACAGGCGGTCGGCGAGGGTGTCGTCGCCTTGCCTGGCCCGTAGCCTGGCGAGAGCGAGAAGGCTGAACGGGACGAAGAGGCGCTGCCCGGTAGCGCGGCATCGCTCCAGGAGCGCTTCGTAGGCCGCCGAGGCCGCGCCGAGGTCGCCCCGGGCCGCGGCGATGCCCGCGAGGGAGTTCAACGGAGAGACGACCAACAGGACCTCTCCCTCGGCGTCGCAGCGTTTGACGCTGGAGCGGGCGGCTGACTCCGCGTCCTCCAGTCGTCCCAGTGACGCCAGGTTCCAGGCGAGGATCAGGTCGTGCGCGGCGAGGAGCCAGCCGTGGCCGGCCGCTTGCAGCAGATCGTGGGCCTCGGCCAACAGCTCGAGTGATCGTTCGAACTCGTGCGCCCGCACCAGCACCGCGGCACAAAACACCAGCCCGTTCGCCAGGCCGCCCGGGTCGTCGCTGGCCCTCAAGTCAGCGACGGCCTGCTCGCATTCAATCGCACCCGCCGCTGGGCTGGACGACATCCCCACGCAATAGCCGTGCCAGCTGTGCGCGGTCGCGGCGAGCTCGCCACGACGGGGTCCCTCAGTGCCGAGGGCATCAGCGAGCCAGCGCGCTCCTTCCGCGAAGTCGGTGTTGATCCACCACAGCCAGGCCATCCCCGACGCGAGCGCCAGCGCAGCGTCGGCATCGCCGATGGCGATGAACCAGTCGAGCGCGGCCCGCAAGTTGGCCACCTCCGGGGTGAGACGGTCCCGCCACCTCGGCGCGGTGGCGCCTCGCAGACCCTCGTGGGCATCCTTCGCCATCTGCCGGTAATACTCCGCGTGGCGGGCGCGCATAGCGCTGACTTCGCCGGTTTCGTCGAGGCGTTCCCGGCCGTACTGCCACAGTGTCTGGGACTGGGTGAACCGGGTTTCGCCAGCGGCGTCGGAGGCGGTGACGAGCGATTTGTCGACCAGGTGGCTCACCACGTCCAGGACCTCGCCGGCCGGGACGTGGTCGTCGGCGCAGACCGCCTCGGCGGCTGTCAGCTCACAGCCGCCGGCAAACACCGCCAGCCGGCTGAACAGGCGGCGTTCGTCGTCGAAGAGCAGATCGTAGCTCCAGTCCACCACCGCCCGCAGGGATTGCTGGCGGGGCAGGGCGGTCCGGCCGCCCCCGGTGAGCAGCCGGAAGCGGTCGTCGAGACGTTCCGCCACCGTGGCCAATGTCAATGCCCGCAGTCTGGCGGCCGCAAGCTCGAGAGCCAGAGGCAGGCCATCCAGCCGGCGACAGATGTCCTCGATGACCTGGCGGCTGCGTTCGTCTCCGGTGAATCCGGGCCGTACCGCTCGGGCGCGATCGACGAACAGCTCGACGGCGGCCGGCGGCGCCAAACCGCCCACCGCCACCAGAACTTCACCGGGAACGCCAAGCGGCTCGCGGCTGGTCGTGATCAATCGAAGCGCGGGCAGCGATCCGACCAGGATGTCGGCCAGGGCGGCCGCCTGACCGATGACGTGTTCGCAGTTGTCGATCACGACGACCAATGACCGTCCGGCCAGGTGGCGCACGATCAGCTCGATCGTCGACCCCGCAGGCTGACGGCCGGGAACCGCCGACGCGCTCGCCCCGAGCGCGACGGCCACGGCCGGCGCCACCCCCCCGGGTTCGGCGACGCCGGCCAGCTCAACCAGCCAGGAGCCGCCCCGGTGCTCTTCGCGTAGCACGGCGGCCGCCTCCACCGCCAAGCGGGTCTTGCCCGCGCCGCCAGGGCCGACCAGCGTCACGAGTCGGTGAGCGTGGACCGCCTCGAGCAGCTGCTCCAGCTCGCCCTCGCGCCCGATGAGCCTGCTCAGCTGCGCCCGCAGATTGCCGGTAGCCGCCGGCCCGGTCGCCGCCCGCAGCGTGGGCGGTTCTGCCGGATCGGGCAGGGTGAGCGCGGGGTCCTGGGCCAGGACTCGGGCCTGCAGTTCTCGCAAGGCGCGACCGGGTTCGATCCCCAGCTCGTCGACTGACCGCTCGCGAGCTTCGGTGTAGGCGCGCAGGGCCTCGGCCTGGCGCCCGGCCCGGTACAAGGCAAGGATGAGCAGCTCCCACAGCCGCTCGCGCAACGGATGTTCGCGGCACAAGGCCTCCAGTTCCCCGACGAGCTCTCCATGGAGCCCCAGCACCAGATCCGCGCCGGCGCGAGCCTCGATCGCCACCAGGGTCAACTCGTCCAGATGCGCCCGTTCGACATCCGCGAAGCCGGCATAGGCGAACTCGGCCAGCGGCTCCCCCCGCCGCAGCGCCAGCGCCTCACCCAACGCGGTTGACGCCAACGCCACCTCGCCCTCCTCCACGAGCCGCCGTCCGGTCGCGACGAGCTGCTCAAAGCGAACGACATCCACATCGTCGGGGCCGATACCAAGGGCGTAGCCGCCTTCTGAGGTGACGATCGCCGCCGATCCCAGGCTGCGGCGCAGCTGGGCGATCTGAGCCTGCAACGCGTTCGCCGGCTTCGCCGCTTCCCCGTCGCCCCACAGGTGGTCGATCAGGCGGTCGGAACTGACCGGCTTCCCGCGCTGGAGGGCCAGCAGGGCCAGCAGAGCCCGCTGTTTGGCCCCGCGCACCGGCACCGGCACGCCCGCTTGCACCGCCTCGAGCTCGCCGAACAACCGCACCTCCACAAGCCCAACCGTACGTCCTTCAGCCGACGCCGGCCGCTCCGCTCACTGCCTAAGGCGCCATGCCGCCAGGCCGGCCACCTCAGCGCCACATCAGCCTCACATCAGGCCCCCAGCGCAGGCTTCCAGCAGAGACCAAGCAGATCGAGGAAGGGAAGCAAATGATCGAGACGCAGCACCTCGGCAAGCGGGCCGATGCTGGACCTGTGAGCCCGGGTTCATCCCGGGACGTGACTGAAAGGAGTGAGTCTGCCATGAAGAACTCGCAACGCGCTGGATCTCAGGATGATCGTGCCGGTACCGGCTGGATACGCCGCTGGTGGACCGGGGACAAGCTCAGCGTGCGCCTGTCCGAGGTGGCGTTCGTTCTTGTCCTGACCGGGGCGCTGGCGTGGACGGAGTGGTTCGCGTCCGATAGCCAGGCTGCCACGTGGTCCACGATGCTGACCATCACCGCCGCCGTCGGCGCAGCTGCCTCTGCGAAGCGGCGGTCTCGGATGTCACGATCCCTTTGACGGGATCGGCCGGCCGCGGCCGGCCTGGCCGCGGCAAGCCCTCGCCCTCGCGATCGCGCGGGCGGGGGTCGCGGTCGCTGCGTCCGGCGATGGTTCCGCCTGCCCGTCCATACCCGCTGATCGCGCCATTTCGGGAGCTGCGGGTGCCGGCGTTTTCGCGGTCGTTATGCAGGGGGCCGGCTGGGAACAGCGGCCTGGGCCATCGTGACTCGCGACCGGGACACGCGTGTGCGCGCTGCCGTCGCGGCCGGGCTCAGCAAGCACCGGGTGCACCGGCTCACCGGCATTGGCCGGTCGACGATTGACCGCATCCTCGCCGTCGCTGCGCCCGCAGGGGCCATCAATGAGCCATCTGGAGGCGGCGATGATCACTGACATGAATCGGGGACTCCGCGCCCCTGGCGCAAAGTCCCTGATCAGGATGGCGGAGGCTCGGGGATTTGAACCCCGGATGGGCGCGAACCCAAACCGCATTAGCAGTGCGGCGCCATAGACCGGACTAGGCGAAGCCTCCTGGTGACCTGACGGCCGGCCATCAGGGTACTCCTGCCCCCGGAGGCCGGGCAAAGCGCAGCGGCCGCGCTACTCGCGGTTAGTCCTCGTTCGGGTCGTTGTTCGGGTTGGCGCTGTCGTCGAGCACGGCTTCGTCGTACCGGACGGCGGCCGGCGGCGGCGCCTTCCCGGTGCCGTCGCAGTTCGGGCAAGTGAAGGCGCGCAGCTTGGTCCCGTCGATCATCACCACGTTGCCGCTGCCGTTGCACATTTTGCAGTCCGGGACGGTCTGCGGCCAGAGCATCTCGCAGACTTCGAGATAGAGGTGCTCGGGATAGGGGAGATAGTCGATCCTTGACAGCGCCTGGTCCTGGCCTGCCGATTCCACGATGAACTCGCCGTAGCCGAACAGCCGGCCGGCGAAGGTCCGCTGGAAGCTCATGTCGGTGACCTTGCCGAGGGGCATCATCCCAACCTTGCGGGTGAGGATGCCGCTGGTCAGCATCATCCGCTGCGAGGTCACCACGAAGTAGTCGACGGCCCAGTTCGTCGCCTGCCAGATCAGGTTCAGCGCGAGCCCGACCCAGAGCAGCCATACCGCATCGCGGCCGGTCGCATTGGTCCGCAGCACGGTCGCGGTAAGCAGGAACGCCACCACGAGCCCGGCCACCGCCAGGGCGATCGGGAAGATGAGGATGGCCGGGTGCTTGCGCACCGTGATGATGGGCTTCTCGCGCTCGCGCGGCAGCAGGTACCGATCGACCGCCGCCGGGCCGGACGGCCGCGACCGGCCGCGTGCCGTCGTCATGGCGTCGTCATGGCATCAGAGCGAGTTGACGAACGTAGCCAGTGAGCTAGCGGCGGATTTCAGCACGTCGAAGCCGGAGTGCAGCACGTTGGCGGCAGCGACTGGCTGGGTCGCCAGGTAGTAGACGATGAAGATGACGATCGCCCACTGGATAATCTTCTTCAAATTCATACTCACCTCCCGCCAGGTAGAGAGCGACTGGCACGGGCTCGGAGCGCCAGACACGGCCGTTGGACGTAGCTTAACCCAGGGTAATTTCCTGGCCAATGTCCGCCGGCCGGAAACACTAAGGTAGCCGACCGGCGACCCGGTGCAGCCGTACCACGCCGACAACGGACGGGAAAAATGGTGCAGATGCGCGCTCGGGAGGACAGATTGGCGCCGAACGGCTACGATGAGTGCCTATAACATGCCCACCTGTAGCAGCTTTGCCCGCATCGGTCACTGCCACACCGGCGCGCCACCGAAGGGCCCACGGGCGCCGCTTGAATCTGACACCATTCTTTTCCTGGACGCCGCGCCGTTGAGGTGGACGATGAGCGAGCTGAGCAGTAGCGACTTTTCCGTCGTCGTCTACCGCGAAGATGACGTATGGGAAGCCGAGGTGCTGCCTGCCGCGTTCGCCTCGCACCTGGACAGCCTTATCCACGCCCTGCGGCAGCAGCCAAGCATCGGCGGGACGATCGGGCTCGCGGCCGTCGGCGACGATTTCTTCGTGGCGCTCCGGGTGCTCGGCAGGCAGGTGTCGATCTTTCTCTCCGACCTCACCGCCTCAGTCGACTGGCCGCTCGCCCGCCAGGTACTCGACTACCTGGAGATTCCCGTCCCCCGCGATGAGGACCTTGACCAGGTGCTCCCGGTCGGCGACCTGTCCATCTTCGCTGACCTGGGCCTGGACGAGATGGAGCTTGGCGCGCTGGCCGGGAACCTCGACCTTTTCCCTGACGAGGTGCTGGCCAGTATCGCCAGGCGGCTCGGGTTCGGCCCGGCCCTGGAGCGCGCGCTTGACGTCGCCATCGGCCCGGTTGGCTGACTGGCCGGGCCGGGCTGACAATGACCACCGGCTACCTGGCGTCCTTCGAGCCGGCGATGCGCGTCGCGATCGGGCACGCGGCGGCGGCCGGCGGTGCCGACGTGCCGGTAGGCGCGGTGATCCTGGACGCGGCAGGCACGGTCATCGCCGGCGCGGGCAATCGCCGGGAGGCCGACCGCGATCCGACCGCGCATGCCGAGATAGTGGCGATCCGCGCCGCGGCCCGGGCGGTCGGCAGCTGGCGGCTGGCCGGCTGCACGCTGGTCGTCACGCTCGAGCCTTGCACGATGTGCGCGGGAGCGGTGCTCGCGGCCCGGCTCACCCGGCTGGTCTACGGCGCAGCCGACCCGCGCGCCGGAGCGGCCGGCTCCCGGTCGGACGTGCTGCACGACCGCAGGCTCGGCAGTGACCTCGAGGTGATCGGCGGCGTGCTCGCCGGTGACTGCGGCGCGCTGCTGCGTGACTTCTTCGGGCAGCTCAGGAACTCTGCCGAGGGCCGGCCCGGCTGACTTGGTACCAGGCCCGCCGGCCCGGAGCGCGGCCCCGGCCGGGTCAGGTAGGCTCAGCGGCGGTGGAGTCGCCTAGTGGCCGAGGGCGCACGCCTCGAAAGCGTGTGAGGGGGCAACCCCTCCGTGGGTTCAAATCCCACCTCCACCGCCGATACGACCAGCCCGTCAGCCGGTTTCCCCGGGGAGTCCAGTGCCAGGGCCGCAGAGCACGGCGTTCTTCATACTGATGGTGGCGGCCTTCGCTGGCCTGGCGTGGTGGCTGGCCGTCGCCAAGAAGGTGGCCGTGCGGTTACTCGCCGCGCTCCTGGCGTTCGTCCCGGCCATGCTGTTCGGCGTGGCGGCGGTCAACAAGTACTACGACTACTACCAGACCTGGTCTGCTGCCTTCGCGGACCTGACGAACTCCGGCGGCCAGGCAGTGGAGCTGCCGGACGGCGCGGCGGCCTCCAGCGCAACGTTCAGCAACGTGCTCGGCAGCAGCATCGACACGCCGCTCGCGGCGCACCAGGGCCTGACGCTGCGGCTGACCGTGCCTGGGCCGGCCAGCCATCTCACCAGGACGGTGTTCGTCTACCTGCCGCCACAGTATTTCCAGGCCGGCTACCTGCATTACGACTTCCCGGCGATCGAGCTGCTGCACGGGTTCCCCGGCGTACCGCAGGACTGGATCAGCGTCGTCGGGATCACGACCACGCTCCGGAACCTGATCAGCGCCGGGCTGGCCAGGCCCGTCGTGCTCGTCATGCCGGACGCGAACGGCGGGCTCGGGATCTCGCTGCAGTGCCTGAACCAGGCGCACGGGCCGCAGGACGCCACCTACCTGGCCAGGGACCTGCCCGCGGCCATCGCGCGGATCATCCGGGTGCAGCCGCCGGGCGGTGCCTGGGGCATCGCCGGCTATTCCGAAGGCGGGTTCTGCGCGGCGGACCTCGCCCTGCAGTACCGGCGGTCGTACGGCAAGGCCGGGGTGCTGAGCGGGTATTTCAAGCCGATGGCCAACCGGCTCGGCAGCCCGCCGCGGCCGGTGAGCCCGTTTGCCGGAAATGCCGGGCGCCGCCGCCTGAATACCCCTGACGACCTGGTCAGCTCGTTGCCGGCCGGGACGCAGGTACCGCAGTTCTGGCTCGGCGCCGGGACCGGGTCGCCGCTTGACGTCAGGAATGCCCGCATCTTCGCCCAGCTGCTGCGGATCCGCCAGCCCGACGCGACGCTGCGGCTGGTGCCCGGCGGCGGGCACAGCATGTTCACCTGGCGCGCCCTTGTCCCGCCGATGCTGGAATGGATGACGCCGCCCCTTGCCCGGGCCGCGAGGAAGGCCGACGCCAGGGCGGCGCAGGCACGGGCGGCCGCCTGCGCGGCTCAGGGCGCTGGCGCACCGGGACCGCCGTTCGGCTGCGTTAATCCAGTTCTAGTACCCGCGCGTGCAGCACGAGTCGCTGGTGCAGGGCCGCGCGGAGCGCCCGGTGCAGGCCATCCTCGAGGTAAAGCTCCCCCCGCCAGCGGATGACATGGGGGAACAGGTCGCCGTAGAACGTCGAGTCCTGGGCCAGCACCTGCTGCAGGTCGAGCACGTTCTTCGTGGTGATGAGCTGGTCGAGCCGAACCGGGCGGGGCGGTATCTCGGCCCACTCGCGCGAACTCCGCGCATGATCAGGGTAGGGACGTCCCTCTCCGACCTGCTTGAAGATCACATGGCGAAGTCTAGATGAGGCATCCAAAGCCTGCTGGAAACAATCTCGTCACTGCAGGCCGGCCCCCTCCCGGCGGCTTGCGGCCCTGGTCATCGAGGCTGCCGGGAGGCGCCCGATCGGCCCAGCTAGCAGTCGATCCGGCTACCCGCGGTGACGTCACGAGCCCTTCTGGTAGAGCCGGGCGTGCGCGAAGCGGCAACATCTCGTTTCTGCGCTGTTACGCTCAGCCATCGTGCAGTCGCTGTCAGGCAGATTCGAATTCGGGGAGGGTGCTCACCACGATGTGGCTGACTAGTGTCGATCCGGCCGTCCGATGCGCCGATGTCGTCGCCTACCGTGGCGCGGTCACCGATCTGTTAGCGGAGGTGGCCTGCCGCGGGGGGATGCATGACCCGGCTATCGCGGGCGCGGTGCTGGCGGAGCGGCTCGGTGATCCCGACTTTGCCGCGGTGCTGTCCGCGACGCCGAAGGGGCTGGCCGGCTCGGTCCGGCAGCTCGCCGCGGAGGTCCGCAGCTTCCGGCCGAGCGCCCGGAGCTCGGCCACCGACCTGCTCGCGATCATCCGCATATACCTGTTCGCGCAGATCGATGCCATGTGGTGGGGGCGGGTGCCGATGTATGCCACCGACGCCGCGGTGCTCGGCACTGCCGATCTCGTCGACCTCGAGCCGCTGCGCCGGGACGGCCTGCTGGGATTTCGCTACCGGCGGCAGGCCGAGGCGCTGCTGTCGCGGGCGGCCCGCTCGGCGGAGCGGCGCGCGCTGCCGGACCGTACCCCGCGCACCGCAGGGCTCCGGTTTACCCGCATCCGGCCGGAGGCAGTCGTCCTGCTCAACCAGCTCTCGGCCGCCTTCGCGCTGGCGGCGCCGCCGGGCACGCCGCCGCTGTGGGTAACCAGCCTGGTGCGCAGCGTCGCGCACCAGCGGCATCTGCGCAGGCTCGGCTATTCCGCCATGCTGCCCAGCTCGCATTGCGCCGGCTACGCGGTGGACATCGAGATCTCCTGGTTCCGGCGGTTCGACGCGCACCGCGCGCTGCAGGGCTTGCTGCTCGACCGGCAGAGTGCTGGCGAGATCAATGTCATCGACGAGGGCCAGGCCTGGCACGTATGCATCAGCCCGGCTGCGGCGGCTGACCTGGGCCGTGCCTTCGATGCGGAGATGGGCGGCTGATAGCAGTGTGCGGCATTGCACTGATCCTCGGCCCGGGTGCCGACGTCGGCGCGTTCCGGCAGATGCTGGGGTCGCTGGCGCAGCGCGGCGAGGTCGAGGAAGTCCTGTGCGCTGATGACCTGCTTGCCGGGATCCAGCGGCTGCGGATCGTGGACCGGCGGCGCGCTGTCCAGCCGTGGGCATCGCCGGACGGCCGGTGGGTGCTGGCCTTCAACGGCGAGATCTTCAACCACCGCGAGCTCCGCGCCGAGCTTGCCGTGCTTGGCCGTGACTTCCGCACCGCCAGCGACACCGAGGTGCTGCTGACCGCCTTCATGCAGTGGGGCGAGCACGCGGTGACCCGGCTGCGGGGCGAGTTCGCCTTCGCGATAGCCGACCGCGCGAGCGGCAGCGTCTACCTGGCCAGGGACCCGCTCGGGGTGAAGCCGCTGTACTGGGCACGCAGCGACGGCTGCCTGCGGGTCGCGTCCGAGATCAAGGCGCTGGTGCCGGCCGGCCACCCGGTGACGGAGATACCGCCGGGGCATCACGGCTGGGCCGAGCCCGCCGCCGGGCCCGATCTCGTGCCGTACGCCGGCCTGCCGGGGCCGGCCGGGAACCTGCCGCCGATCGACGATCCGGTTGAGGCAGCCAAGCTCGTCCGGGCCGCGTTCGAGGACAGCGTCAGGGTGCGGGTGGACACCGACCTCACGGTGGGCGTCATCCTCTCCGGCGGTCTGGACAGCTCGCTTGTCCTGCTGCATGCCCAGGACATGCACCCGGACTGCGTCGCCCTGACAATCGGCGCCCCCGGCAGCGAGGATGTCGCGAATGCCCGGCGGCTGACCGCCGAGTTCGGCATCCCGCACGAGGTGATCGAGCTGCGCCCGGGCGACCTGCGGCACGGCGACATCAGGGAGGCCATCCGGCTGTCCGAGCTGACCGAGTACGGCGACATCATCAACGCGGTGGTATCCGTGCCGCTGTTCCGCCGGGTGCACGAGCTTGGCATCAAGGTGGTGCTGACCGGCGACGGCTCCGACGAGCTGTTCGGCGGCTATTCCATGTACGAACAAGTCGGCGCGGCCGGCGCGCAGCGGCTGTTCCAGCACAAGATCCGCAACCTGTGCCGCACCGAGCTGCAGCGCGTCGACCGGACGAGCATGGCCTGCGCCGTGGAGGCGCGGGTGCCGTTCCTTGACCTGCCGCTCGTCGACCTGGCCATGCGCCTGCCGATGAGCCTCAAGGTCCGCGACGGCCAGGAGAAGTGGATTCTGCGCGAGGCCTTCGCCGGGCTGCTGCCCGGCTACATCCGCAACCGGCCGAAGAACCCGATGTCGCATTCGTCCGGCCTGCACGAACGGGCCAGGCTGTACCGGCCGCTGTTCGCCCGGATCCACCGCTCCTTCGGCTATGACCTGCTCGAGCCGGTGCGGCGGGATTTCTCCGCCGTGCTCGAGCAGTGCGGCCACGACCTGGACAAGGCCATTGCCGAGGGCGCCGCCCGGCCGGATTACAGCCTGCGCGAGCACGCCCGGGATCTGGCCGGCGCGGTCCGGTGGAATGCCGGGCCGGCTGCCCGGCGGGTAGTCCGGGCCGGCCGGCGCTGATTCCGTCTGCTCCCTGGGCCGCGGTTTCCTGCCGCGGTTGCTGCGGTCGCGGCCCTGGCGGCGGTGACCGCTGCGTCAGCGGCTCGCCGATGTGCTTGCTCGCAGCGCACCGCCCGGCCTGGTCTGCGCCTGCCTGGCCGTTACCTGGCGCGCGCGGACGGTAGCCGGCCGCGGCTCCGGGCCAGCGCGGGCCGCTCATCGGGCCGGTGAGTACCAGCCACATCGGGATGCCGGCGATGGCCAGAACGATCAGGACACCGGCCGGGATATTCAGCCAAACCCAGCTCACCGTGCGTACCTCCGTCGATCACGCCGGCCTCGTTCCGGCCGGCTGTTACTGACAGCGTCGCGGGCCAGGTTCTGCCGGCCGTTGGCAGAACTTCTGCGGCAGCTATGAATCGCGGCTGCCGCCGCTTTCTGGCGGTACGGGATGATGTTCCCGGTAGGAAACCGCAGGCCCGAAGGTGATGAATCCCGCCAGCCACCGCCTTCGGTGGTGAGCGATCGCGCGATCCGCCACCTTGCCGTCCCAGGGAGCAGCCATGAACAGATCGTGACCGGCTACGACGAGAGCGGTGAACCCGGCGGTCATCCGGCAGGGCGAGCCGCCGACCGTCATCCACGCGGGCCGGTACGTCACGACTGAACTCTGGGTGACCGACGCGGCGCCGCCACGGGCGGCCGACACGGATACCTCGACCCGGGCCTGGCAGCTGGAGCCGCCGCCCGGCGGCTGCTGCTTCCGGATCGTCGAGATCGCCCGGCCGGCCGGCGAGAGGGCGGCGGGCAGCGAGCCGGCCAGTGCCGGCCGAGGGCGGCCAGGACGCGCGACCGAGGGTTTCCAGGACGCGCACGCGACCGACACGCTGGACTACGTCACCGTGCTGCGCGGCGAAGTGGTGCTCGTGGTCGGCGAGTCAGAGATCACCCTCGGCCCCGGGGACTCGGTTGTCCAGCAGCCGGGCGTCCCGCACGACTGGCAGAACCGGTCCGCCGAGCAAGCCGTCATGGTCGGCGTCCTGCTCAGCGCCCGCTAACCCCCCGCGGCAGCCCTGACTGGGCGCCGGCCCGCGGCCGCGGCGTCAGCAACGAACGGCCATGGCGAGCTCGGGTACGGGCAGGCTGCCGCTGACGGTGGTGCCGAGACCGGGCGCTGAGCTGATCCGCAAGGTGCCCCCGGCCGCGGCCAGCCGGTCGGCCATGCCCTGCAGGCCGGTGCCATGGCTGGCTGTCGCGGGGTCGAAGCCGGTCCCGTCGTCGGTGACGGTGAACTCCAGGTGGCCGCCAGGACAGGACAAGGCGACGGCCGCCCGGGAGGCGCGGGCGTACTTGGCGACGTTCTGCAGCGCCTCCAGGATGCAGAAGTAGACGGCGGCCTCGGCGTCCCGCGGGTAGCGCCCGATGCCGTCGGCCTCGACCAGGACCGGCAGCGGGGCCCGGCTGACCTGCGCTCGCAGGGCGGCGCGCAGGCCCGCATCGGCCAGCAGCGGCGGGTAGATCCCGCGGGCCAGCGCGCGCAGGTCATCGACCGCCGCGCGCAGCCCGGTCCGCAGCTGGCCGGGTCAGCTGCCTGACCTCGCCGGCATCCCCGGCGGAGTCCTCCAGCAGGCTGAGCTGGACCGTGAGCGCGACGAGTTGCTGCTGGGCGCCGTCGTGCAGGTTCCGCTCGATCCGCTGCCGCTCGGTCGTCCTGCGCCCGCACCAGCCGCCGCCGGGACGCCCGCAGGTCATCGATCGTGGCCTGCAGCTCGGCGGTGAGCCGGACGTTGCGGAGGACGAGGCCAGCCTGCGACGCCAGGTGCGCCAGCAGCTTGTCCTCGGCGGCGGACACCGGCTCGTTCCGCGGCTTCTGCACGGTGAGCGCGCCGAGCAGCTCACCGCAGTGCCGGACCGCTATGGCCCGGGTCGGCCAGCTCGAACGCGGGAAGCTCAGCGTCGTCAGTGCAGCCTGACGGCCGCGGGCAGCACGGACCCGCGCGGCCAGGTCACCTGCGGCCGCAGCTCCGCGCCGACCCGGACCCAGACCTCCACCCGGACCGCGCCGGTCGCGCCGGCCAGGATCGACGCCATCCGGTCGAGCGCGGTGCCGAAGTCAAGCTGCCCCGCCATGTCCTCGGCGAAGTCGGCGAGCACCTGATAGGGCGTGGCCCGCTCGCCGTAGACGAGGCGGTTAGCGAGCAGCCGCGCCCGCTGGCGTACCGGCTGGAACAGCAGCGCGACCGCGACCGCCGCCGCGATCGTCAGCGCAGGGCCGCCGCTGTCGCCGGCCAGCGTCCCGATGCCGATGCACGATTCCGGCGTAGACCGCCGTGAGCGCGGCCGACAGCAGGCCGTACTGGACCGCGCGGCTGATGATGACGTCGATCTGGTAAAGGCCGTGTTTCAGGATCGCGAGCGTGATGGCCGCGGGAACCCCGAGGAGCACGATTACCGTCAGCACGGCGTAGGCGACGACCGACGCAAGAGTCGGAGCCCCGTGGTTGGCGGCCATGGCCAGCAGCGCGACGCACTGGCAGGCGACCGTTGCGACCGCCGTGCACGCGATCCACTTGATCTGCTGCCGTACCTCGCGCCCGCCCGAGCGGTAGCGGATCACCAGGGCAACGAACGAGACCGCAAACAACACGGTGAACAGCACCGACAGGCCGCTGAGGGTGCCGACGAGGGCCGTCCGGAGGACAGCGCCCAGCGACCTGATACCGAGCGGGTTCGGTATCCGCACCGATTCGCCGCCGGGCGCCGGCAGCGCCAGCAGCCTCGGCCGTACCACGAACCCGGCCAGAGTCAGCGCGGTGGCAACGAGGTTCGCCGCCACGACCGGGCGCCAGCGGGGGGACGGCGGTCTTCCCGTCGGGAACAGGAGCAGCATGAAGCCGAGGCCGAGGGAGAGCGGGACGAAGGTGCACTCGGCCAGCAGGCCGGCCAGATCCGGTGCCGGGACGGTGCCGGGATGCCGGATGCCCAGCACCGCGTAGGCGGAAGCGAGCGCCAGCACGGCCAGTCCCGCGCCCTCGCCGAGCAGCAGCCAGCCGATGAGGTTGCCCGCCCGGCGGACGACCAGCGTTCCGAGCGTGGCGTACAGCACTGCGGCGGGCGGCGCGGTGACGTTCGAGATGGCGTCCCCGGTCGACATGTCGCTCCAGACCAGGAGCGTCAGAATCACCCCGGCCAGGGATGCCGCCGTGATCGAGAGCCACGCGACCGCGGTGGCGCGCCTGGGGCTGGTCACGGCGCGGCCCTTAGGACTCGCGCCGCCGGGACCGGGCAAAGAGGTAAGTCGGCGATGCCCAGGATCAGCAGCCCGTCGAAGGCGTGCAGGCCGCCGTAGACCGCGTGGTCGTCGGCGAGCCCGGCGAGCAGGCTCTGCATGAATGACGTCAGCACCACCAGCACGGCCGCCCCGGTGATCGCGCGGGCGCCCGGCCGCGCGATCAGCGCCAGCACCAGGATGAGCAGCGCGACACCGGCCATGCTGAACCCGACGGCGCGGTGCGGCGCGAACGCCGTATCGCCGCCGGCTCGCCCAGGGTCTTGTCCTGCAGGCTGAAGACACCCAGCCCGGCCAGGAAGATCTGGGCCACGCCGAGCAGCAGGAAGCCGGCCAGCAGCCAGTGATAGCCGCGGAAGGCGGCGCCGCGCAGGCCGGTGCGCGGGATGTCCGTCGGTTTCTGCTGACCGGCCGTGGCTGGCCCGTTAATAATCATCTTTCATTGCTCCTCGTCCGGGATCATGCTGCGAACGCTATGAGCGCGGCGCGTCGCCGGAAACGGTGCTAGCCGCCGGGCCGGGGTGAGGCTGCCCGCTACCGGACTATGCGGTCCTCCTCCTATCCGGCGGCGCCCGGCCAGGTCACACTGGGCCTATGCGGGCTGTCTGTATCGCGGCGGCGGCCGTCGGCGGCTGTGCGCTGGCCGCGGCCGTCGCGATCGAGCTGGCCCGGGACAACCCGGCCGGCGTTGGCTGGGTGCTGGTCGGGCCGGCCGGGCCGTTCTACGCTGCCGGGCTGATCGGCGTGGTCCGCCGGCCGGGCAACCGCGTCGCCGCCTGGCTGCTCGCGGTCGGTGCGATGTTCATGCTGAACGTCTGCCTCGGGGACATCCTGGGGGACGGGCTGCCGGCCGTGACTGGCTTCTCAGCCTGGCTGGTGCTGGTGGCAGCGGAGATCGCGGGCAACGCCAGCGTCGTCGCCGGGATCGGGCTGATCGGGCTGTTCCCCACCGGGATCCCGCAGCGGCGAGGCGAGCGCTGGGTGCTTCGCAGCACCGCGGCCCTGGCAGTGGCGCTGCCGCTGCTAGTGGAAATGGCCAGCCCCGCGCCGCCCACGGATCTGTTCGGCTACTCAGGTGAGCCTGCCATCGCCAGCCCGCTGTACCTGTCCGCTGCCCATCCGGCCGAGCCGGCCGTCGTCGGGCTGCACCACGCGTTCACCGCCCTGACCGTGCTCGGGGTGATCATGCTGTACCTGCGGTACCGGCGATCGGCGTCCGAGGACCGCCGCCGGATCCGGTTCCTGCTGGTCGGTGCGGTGGCCGCGATGGTGGTTTTCGGGGCGCTCGTCGCGCTTGCGCTGGCCGCCCCGCAGCCCAGCCTGTTCCAGGACGTGGCCATCTTCGTCCTCTGGGTACTCGGAGTCGTGCTCGCGCTTGGCTCGCTGGTCCTTCCGCTGTCCCAGGGGGTCCTGGGCATCGACCAGTCGGCCCGGCGGTCCGTGGTCTACCGGGCGCTGTGGCTGGTGATCGCGGTGGCCTACGTGGCCGCGTCCGCCACCCTCGGCCTGCTGGCCAGTCATTTCCTGTCGGCCGGCCCGGCGGTCCTGCTGGCCGTGGCGGCCACGCTGGCGTTCCAGCCGGCGCAGCGCAGGCTGGAACGGCTGGCCGACCGGTGGGTGTTCGGGGACCGGCTGGACGGTTACGAAGTGCTCAGCCGGTTCGGTTCGATGCTGGAAGCGGCGCCCGGGCCGGCCGACACGCTGCCCAGGCTCGCCGATGCGATCCGCCGCGGGCTCGGTCTGCAATGGGCCCGGGTGCGCCTGAACCCCGGAGCATCGGGCTCCCCGCCGCTGGCCGGCGCGGCCGGGATCGGCCAGGAGGACGCGGCTGAACCGGCGCTGGTGGTGCCCCTCACCAGCGCCGGGACCGTCCTCGGGCAGATCGAGTGCGGCCCCCGCCGCGATGGGCCGCTGCTGGACGAGGACCGGCGCCTGCTGGCCAGCCTGGCCGGCCAGGCCGCCACGGCCGTGCGCAACCTGCACCTGGCCGCGGAGCTCAGCGCCCGGCTTGCGACCATACGCCGGCAGGCAGCGGAACTGACCGCATCCCGGGCCCGGGTGGCGCTGGCCCAGGACACCGAGCGGCAGCGAATCCAGCGGGACCTGCACGACGGCGTCCAGCAGGACGTCGTGGCGCTGACCGCCAAGCTTGCGCTGGCCCGGGAGCGGCTGCGCCGCGGCGATCAGCGCACCGACGAGTCGCTCGCCGAGCTGCAGCGAGAACTGGGCGACCTGCTCGGCCACCTGCGCGACTTCGCGCACGCTATCCATCCGCCGGTGCTGGCCGACGCCGGGCTGCTTGAGGCGATCGAGGCGCAGGCCGCGCGGCTGCCGGTGGAGGTCATGATCGAGGCCGACGCGGCACTGCGCGGCGTCCGCTATCCGCAGCACGTCGAGGCCGCGACCTGGTTCGTGGTTGCTGAGGCGCTGACCAACGCCGTCAAGCACGCCCGGGCCAGCCGGGTGCTCGTCGCGCTGACCCAGCCGAACGGGAGCCTGGCGGTCGAAGTCCGGGACGACGGCTGCGGGTTCGACCCGGCCGGCGTCCGGGGCCTGGGCCTGGCTAGCCTGGCCGACCGGATATCCATCGTGAACGGGGCCCTGCATATCGACAGCGGACCAGGCCGGGGCACCACGCTGCGCGCCGAGGTCCCGCTGGCCACGGCTGAGGCCGCAGGCCAGGGCACGGCGGCGGCGGATGGCTGAGCCGCTGCGCATCGTCATCGCCGACGACAATTACCTGGTGCGGGAGGGCACCCGCCGGCTGCTGGAAGACTCCGGCCAGGTCGAGGTGCAGGCCGCGGTGGGCTCCGCGCCGGAACTGCTGGACGCGGTGCGCCGGGCCCGGCCCGATGCGGTGCTGACCGATATCCGGATGCCGGCCGGTGCGGCAGCCGGCCAGGCTGCCGGGCCTGCGATGGAAGGCATCGACGCGGCGCACAGCATAAAGGCGACCACGCCCGGTGTCGGTGTCGTGATCCTTTCCCAGTACGCCGACGAGTCGTACGCCTTCGAACTGTTCCGGGGCGGCACCGCGGGGCTCGCGTACCTGCTCAAGGACCGCGTCGGTGACCTGCGCCAGCTGCTCTCCGCGCTGCGCGAGGTAGCGGCGGGCGGATCGGTTATCGACCCGCAGGTCGTCGATGCGCTGGTCAGCCGGCGGGTCCGGCTGCGCGAGTCGCCGCTGGCCCGGCTCACCCCCCGTGAGCTAGACGTGCTGCAGGAAATGGCCCAGGGCCGCGGGAACGCCGGCATCGCGCAGAACCTGCACCTGTCCGAGTCGTCGATCGAGAAGAACGTCAACGCGATCTTCGCCAAGCTCGACCTGGCCAGCGAGCAACTGGTGCACCGGCGGGTAGCCGCGGTCCTGACGTTCCTGCGCGACGCGGGGCTGCGGGCGCCCGGCTGATCACTGCCCGCCGAAGGCAGTTACCGGCGCTGGTCAGGTTCTTGCGGCGGTGCGTTACCGGTGGTGCTGATCTCGCTCTCGGTGCTGGCGGCCGAGGTTGCGGACGGGCCTGAGCGGTGCAGCGTAACGGCGATGAGCGGGTATACCAGGACGGACAGCACTCCCGCGCCGATGAGGGCGGCCGCGGTGGCCGGGAGCATGACGCCGTCCCGTTCGCCGATCTCGGCGAGGGCGATCAGCAGCGGCATCGTCGTCGCCAGGACGAACGTCATCTCCAGCCGTTGCCGGGCCGGCAGCGTCCGCCGGTAGACAAACAGCGAGGGCAGCCCGCGGACGAGCAGCAGCAGGCCGAGGAAGATCAGCAGCCGAAGCGGGTCCTGGGTGATGGCATGGAGGTCGAGCATCATTCCCGAGGCCACGAAGAAGACGGGTATGAAGATGCCGTAGCCGACCGTGTCGAACTTGTGCTCGAGGCTGGTGGTGTCCACGTTCATCTGCCGGGTCCAGCGACGCAGCACCATCCCGGCGAGCATCGCGCCGAGTACAACATCGAGGCCGAACCGGCTTGCGATGGCCAGCAGCAGGAACAGCAGCACCAGGGCCCAGCGCAGCGTGGTCTGCCCGGTGGCGTCCTGGCCCTCCCGGATGGTCTCCTGGACCACGCGGCTTCTGGCCAGCCGCGGCACGGCGGACAGGACCAGGCCGAGCACCCCCACCAGGGCTACCGATGCCAGCGCGACGAGATGGCCCCGCTCGGTGAGGAAGACGGCGATGATCAGGATCGGGAAGAGCTCCCCGACCGTGCCCGCGGCCTCCACATACCGGCCGAACTCGCCATCGAGCATCGAGTTATCGCGCAGGATCGGCAGCAGCGTGCCCAGCGCCGTGGTGGTAAGGGCCAGCCCAACCGGCACATAGTCCTTTACGTAGCCCGCGGCGCCCAGCCCGGCCACGGCCGCCACCGCGATCGCGGCCGAGATCAGCCAGCCGAGAATGCCGAGCTTGCCCGGGCGCTGCCAGAGCAGCCGCGGGTCGAGCTCGAACCCGGCGAGCAGGAAGAGGAAGCCGAGCCCGATATTGGATAGCAGCTGGATACCTGCCGTCTCGGCCAGGCCCAGCCCATGCGGGCCGATCAGGACGCCGCCAAGCAGGAAGATCACGATCTGCGGGATGCGCGGGCCGGGCAGCACCGCAACCACGAGCGGCGCGAGCGCGGCCACCAGCGCCACGGCCACCAGGTCTTCCAGCCCCCTGGTCAGATCCATGATGCAGCGGTTCCGGCGGGCTCTGGGCTGAGCCATTCGACCCACTGGCCGGACGGGTGAGCACGAGCGAGCAGGCGCCCGCGGTCGGTATCGCCGTCGAAAGTCCGCGCGCCGAGCACGGCAAAGACGCCGTGCTGCTGGTAATCGCGGATCAGCGCGGCGGGCAGCGCGAGACCCTGCACGCTGTCGTGTCCCAGCGGCCCGAGCGGGACGAGGGGATCAAGCGACAGCCATGTCACCGGGCGGATGCGGCCGGCCCTGGCCATGGTGCCGGCCAGTTGCGCAAGCTGCTCCGGCGGCAGGAACACCGCCATGTAGGCGTCGACCACGACAACGCTGCGCCCTGGCGGAAAGCTGTCAAGCACGGCCGGCAGGACCTCCACGACATCGCCAGCGACGAGCTTCACCGGATTTTGCCTGGTCACCTCGATGGCCGCGGCGAGCCGGGTCAGCGCCGAGGCCTCCGGCGGCGCGCACGACTCCAGCCAGGACCTTGCCGCCTGGTCCTGCACGTCGATGGGGCTGAGATCGATTCCGACACGGTCGGCGATCGGCGGAAGTTCGGCTCGCGGCGGCTCGTAGGGCCCGCGCACATCGCAGCTGAGGCTCAGGGCGGCAGCAGGGAACCCGGATGCCCGCGCACCAAGCAGGTAGCGGTATCGGTCCAGCTGCAGCCCCAGCCCGGCTCCGGTGCCCAGGTCTGCCAGCCCGATCGGATCCGTGCGTGACGCGGCCGTCGCGGCGATGCCCAGGGCTATCTGAGTACACCGGGCCACTTCGTTCATCTGATAGCGGCGCGCATGGCAGAGATCCGCAATATCGTCCAGCCGGGCCGAGAAGAACGCGCTGGCTGCCGGGTAGAAGCCGGCATCGAAGCGAGGCTGCGGCGCTCCCGGGCCCGGGAAGTAGGCGGCCAGCGGCACCGGACCGTCCCGGCGCACGAGGAAGGATATGGCCGCGCTCGCCAGCAGGGCGGGCAGCCGGTCTTGCGGCAGCACCGCCAGCCGGCCAAGCAGTTCCTCGTGCGCCGCGATCGCCCGGAACAAGGCGGCTGTGAGCTGCCAGGAATCCGGCGCGTCCGGCGGCGACCAGCCGGCCGCCACCTCCAGCGCCTGGGCGCTGATCTCCTCAGCCGGCGACACGCTGCCAGCCCCGCCGGCCGATGCCGCCTGCCGCCCGCCCGTTAATCCGCAGCACAGCACGTGACCCTATCGCCGGCCCCCGGCGCAGCGATACAGCGCGCGCCCGCCGCGGCCAGGTCCGGCCGTGGCCCGCGTACTGCCCATCTCACGTGCGGTCAAGGACGCCGATCGTTTCCCGCCCCGCGGATGGCAGCTGGCGGGAAAGCCGGGGACGGAGTGAATGGCGGGCCAGGTGAGGTGGTGTTCGCGATGGCTTCTGCTTGACCACAAACGCGCGGCGCAGCTGTGCGTACGGCTCGCGTGGGTCGCAGAAGTTGCGGCTCATGATGGCTAGCTCGGCGGCGCGGTAGGCGGCTAGCGGCTGCTGTTTCTGCGCCGCGGCCAGCTGTCGTGCCTTCGCGGCCAGCCAGGCTGGGTAAGCCTGGCTGCGGGCCAGCTGCCTGGCATGGGCTTCCACCTGCGCACGGTAATCGGCGGCGCCGCCCTCGATCACCCGGTCGACCAGGCCGCATCGCAGTGCAGACGCAGGGCTGACCGGCAGGCAAGCCTCGGTGAACCGGGCGGCCTGTTCCGCGCCGACACGCCGGGGCAGGGTGTAGGTCCAGTACTCCGAACCGTGCAGGCCCATCAGCCGGTAGTGCGGGTTGAGAACCGCGCCCGCCCGGCACCAGACCTGGTCGGCCGCGATCGCGAGCATCAGGCCGCCGGCGGCGGCGTTGCCCGCGAGCGCCGCCACGGTGAGGCGGTCGGTCGTGGTCAGGATTGCCTCGACCAGGTCATCGATGGCGTTGATGTTCCGGCAGGACTCTGCCGCCGGATCCCCGGCCGCCTCGATCACGTTCAGGTGGATGCCGTTGGCGAAGAAGTCCCGAGGGCCGCCGAGCACGATCACCCGGACCGGACGGGCCTGAGCATGCCGGTAGGCGGCGAGCAGGCGGCGGCATTGGCCCGTGCTCATGGCCCCGCCAGGGAAGGCGAACTCCAGGTAGCCGACGCCATCGGCCTCGCGGTAGCTGATCTCCTGGTAGGTATGCCGGCAGGCTGGCGCCGTCAGCGGAGCCGGGATCTCCGGCACGCCCGCCAGCGATCCGCGGAGCGCAAGCGTGGCCGGCAGCTTGAAGGTTTCCGGACTGCCGGGAGCCCGGCGCGGGCGCAGCTGCGGGATCCAGACCGCTCCGTCCACGGTGGCCCGGCAGACGGCGCCGTCCCGCCGTGCGATGATCGCCCCTGGCTCCCCGCGCAGGCCGTCTTCGGCGATCCCGCCGAACAGGAAGTACTCGGCGCCGCCGATCACGTCGAGGACGCCGGGGCTGGAGTCGGCCGCCTGCAGCTTGGCCAGCACCGCGGACGTGGACTCGGCGGACCAGTCGATTCTGCGATCGGCCTGCCGGCATGGCGGGCGGCATCGGCCAGTCACCCCTGGGCGGCCGTAGTCCAGCGGCTCAGGCTGGTAGCCGCCGGCGAACCGGGCCACGGCCAGCAGCACCGCCTCCAGCGCGGCGTCCGCGACTTCGGTGCGGTACAGCGAGCTCTTCGAGCAGGCGGGCATCGTGAACTCCACGCTCGCCCAGATGTCGCCGGCATCCATCTGCGCGTTCGCCTGGAGCACGGTGACGCCCCAGCGCCCGGCACCGCCCATGATCGCCCAGTCCAGTGCGGACGGGCCGCGGTCTCCCCTGGGCCCGGGGTGGACGATGAAGCAGGGGCGAGCCGACCAGATGTCGGCCGGAATCGCTACCGTCAGCATCGGCGCGATGACCAGGTCCGGGTCACAGCGACGGACCCCTTCGCGCATCGACTCATCCCCGAGCGCCAGCTCGACCGCCACCTCGTGCCCCCGGTCGGCAAGCTCGGCGTGGATCCGCTGCGTCAGGCTGTTGTAGGCGCTCGCAAGGAGCAAGATCCGCATCTGCCTTCCCCCGTCCCCCGGTGCCTGGCCTGCGGTGTCGCGGCTTTCTCAGTCGCGCCAGGCGTGCGCTCGGGTACTGCGCTTTGTAAGGTCAGAGGCGGCAGCAGGCTGGCTGATACAGCAGCTCCGGGCCGGCTGCCGGCTAACCGGGGGTGCCCTAACACGCTTTGACCGGCGTTCACCGGCGGCTAGTGCCGCGCCGTACAAGTTCCTCAGCGGGTGGCAGGTGTCAAGGCTTCGCGCTCAGCATGGCCATAACCGACGCGGTCGAGCGCCTCGTGAGCCGCTCGGTCATTTCGGCGAAAGACGGCCGTCGAGTTCATGCCGAAACGAACTGCTGCCCGCCGTCGATGTCGTATGTCGCGCCGGTGAGCGCCGTGTTGCTCATGATGTGGACGGCGAGCGCGGCGACGTCGGCGGGGCCGACGACGCGGCCGATCGGGAGCTTCGCCCGCAGCTCATCGCGGCGCTCCTCGAGTCGGTCTCCGAGCAGCGATGCCGAGAGCGGGGTGTCGACGAAGCCGGGCGCGATCAGGTTGACGCGAACCGGCGCGAGCTCAAGCGCGAGGGCCGCCGTGAACGGAGGCAGTGCAGCGGTGACCGCAGAGACGATCCCGAGGCCGGGACCGACGCGCCGGCCGCCGGTGCCGCCGATCAGCAGCAGCGTGCCTCCGGGCCGCATCTTGCCGGCCGCGTGGCGTGCGACCGCGAGTGCCTGCACCACGTGGTCGCTGAGCGCGTCGCGCACCTGGTCGGAGTCCATTTCGAGCAGGGCCCCGTAATGCGGGCCGCCGGCCGTGACCAGCACATGGTCGATCTGCCCCGGCAGGTCCCCGAAGAACCGGGCCACGGCCGCCGCGTCGGTGGCGTCGAAAGCCGCCGTGCTCCGCGCGCCGACTTCCTCCGCCGCTCGGTTGAGCCGGTCGGGATTGCGTCCGGTGAGGACGACATCGGCCCCCTCAGCCCGGGCCCGCCTGGCCGTCTCCAGCCCGATGCCGGCACTGCCGCCGATCAGGACGACGGTCTGTCCAGCCAGTTCCGGCTCGCGCTGACTGGGAAAGGAGGTAGTCGCGCTGGTCATGATGCCTCCGAAGGTGGTACCGGCGGCCGGTCACCGGATCGCCGGCGGCGGCTGCGACGGGGAATCCCGCGCTGTTCTCCTTACCCCGGCTTACCCCGGCCTGGTTGCCATCTGCGCGTTCATCGGGCTGGCTGGCCGCGGCATGCCGGCAACCTCCATGCGGAGCGCCTGCACGGCCGCGTCGTAGATCCCCGAGAAGCTCGGGAAGGGCTGGATCGTGTCGCTCAGCACGTCGAGCGGGACTCGTGCGCGGATGGCCAGCGTCGCCTGCTGCATCCACTCGCCGGCTTCGGGCCCGAGCGCATAGGCGCCAGTCAGCCGCTCACCGTCGCTGAGCAGGGTCAGGAACCCGTTGGATTCGGCGTAGGCGTGGGTATAGGTGGCAGTTTTCGGCACGTCTGACAGCGGTGTGGTTGCGCTGTACTCCGCTTCGACCGCGCCCACCGCCGCGGCCTGCGGATCGGTGTAGGTGACCCGCGGAACGGCCTCGTAGTTCGCCGGGCGCCCATCGCCGCGGATGTTCTCAGCGACCACGTCACCCTCGTACTCGCCGACGTGGGTGAGCGGCCAGATGCCATTGACGTCGCCGATCGCCCAGAGGCGCTCGCCTGCGCGCAGGTGGTCGTCGACCGGGATCCCGTGGGGGTTGACCTCGATACCGACCGTCTCGAGGCCGATCCCCTGGACCCGCGGGCGCCGGCCGGTGGCCACCAGCAGCCGGTCGCCCCGCAGCTCCTTGCCGCCCTCGAACTGCAGGACATACTCCTCCCCCTCGCGCCGCGCGGCGCTGGCGTGCCTGCCGAGCATCAGCTCGATCCCGTCCCGGCGCAGAGCCTCGCTGAGCGCCTGCCCCAGCGGCGCAGGCTCGCGGGGAAGCACGCGGTCGGCGCCCTCGACGAGTACCGCCTCGCCGCCGAGACGCCGCACGACCTGCGCCAGCTCGACACCTGCGGCCCCGCCACCCAGCACGAGCAGCCGGCCAGGGACAGCCTTCATACTCGTCGCCTCGCGGGTGCCCCAGACGCCCTCGAGGTCACGCAGTCCCGGGACCGGGGGCACGATCGGCTCGGCGCCGGTCGCCACCACGATGTGCTCCGCGGTATGGCGGACGCCATCGACTTCGACCGCGCCGGTGCCGGCCAGCCGGCCCGTGCCGCGCAGCAGGTCGATGCCCCGGTCGGCCAGCCAGCGCTGCTGGCCCGCGTCGGAATAGCCCGACACCATGTAGTCCCGCCAGGCCAGCGCGGCCTGCACGTCGACCTGCGCGGTCGCTGCCGCCTCGCGCGCGCCCTGCACCGCCTCGCCCGGGCGCAGCAGCGACTTCGACGGAATACAGGCCCAGTACGAGCACTCGCCGCCGACCAGCTCCCGCTCAACGACGGCGACGCGCAGCCCGCGCGCAGCCAAGGCCGCAGCGCAGTGCTCGCCGGGCGCCCCGCCGCCGAGAACGATCGCGTCATAGTCGCTCACGTCGGCAGCTCCGTCCCGGCCTGCTCGGCCACCATGTACTCGGCGTACCAGTCGGGCCAGTTCGCGTCGGCCCTGCCGGTGCGCTTCTCGTGCTCGCCGTGGGCGGCCGACGCGCGCCGCATCGCGCTCGCCAGGTCCGCGGCGGATGCGAATGCCGTGTCAGCGGCGTCGATCCGGCCGGGCAGCCGCGTCGTGATCCCCTGCACCAGCCAGCCGTTGCCGTCCGGGTCGCTGAACGTGGCGAAGGAGCTGTAGCTGGCATTATCGGGCGCAGGGCCGCTCACGCGGCCGCTCGTGCCGTCCGGCTGGAACTGAGCGCCCGGCGTCCCGGCATGGAATACCTCGCTGACCTCGGCGCCGCGGTCAGCGAGCTCGTCGCGCGCAGCCTCGATGTCGGAGACGATCAGGTACAGGCCCTGGGCCGAGCCGGGCGCGGCCGACGTGATGTTCGTGCCGAATTGGATCGAGCACCCCGAGCCTGGCGGCGTGAACTGGACGACACGGAAGCCGTTATCGAAGGGGAAGTCGGCGTCCAGCCTCCACCCGAGTCTCCCGTAGAACTCCTTCGCACGGTCTGCATCCGAGACAGGGATGACAACCACCTCAAGCTTGATGTCCACGATGCCGGCTCCTCTCCCTTTGACGTCAGTGGCCTGTCAATGCTGCTGGCTCCGGTGCCACCGGGGCTGGTGTTTACATCCACCCTCACGCCCCCCATTGCCGAAATCCACAAATATCATCAGATTGCTCGGAGAACCTGGGTGGCGGACAGTGACAGCTGCTCCTAACCAGGCGTGCCAGAGAGTTCTTGAAAGAAGTCCGGGCGGCGGTGTCGGATCGGGGCGGGGGGGTTCGTAGCAGAGGTGAGCGGCCGCCCGCGAGGGGCGCCCCGGACCACAGGAGATGATCGGGATGCAGTACCTGGTTTCCGTGATCAACGACACGGACAGCCTCGCCACCCCGGACGAGATGGCTGCGATCGACGTGTTCAACGACCGGCTCCAGGCCGAGGGTCACTGGGTCTTCGCCGGTGGCCTCGGGTCGCCCAGCTCGGCCACCGTCATCGACAACCGGGGCGAGGAGACGATATTCACCGACGGGCCCTTCGTGGAGTCGAAGGAGTATCTCGTCGGCTTCTGGATCATGGAGGCCGCCGACCTCGACGTGGCGCTCAAGCTCGCCGCCGAGGGGTCGAAGGCCTGCAACCGGAAGATTGAGGTGCGGCCGTTCCTGTGAGCGTGGCCGACGTCCGGGAGGCGATCACCCAGGCGCACCACGAGGAGTGGGCCCGGGTGGTCGCCGCCTTGACCAGGCGTTTCGGCGACCTCGACATCGCCGAGGAGGCGGCGGCCGAGGCGTTCGCGACCGCCGTCGGGCGGTGGCCGGCTGACGGCGTGCCCCCCAGCCCCGGCGGCTGGCTGACCACCACCGCCCACCGCAAGGCCATCGACCGGATCCGGCGCGAGAACAAGCGCGACGACAAGCAGAAGGAGGCCCAGCTGTTGTACGACGACGACCCGCCCGGGCCTCCCGGCGTCATCGAGGACGACCGGCTCCGGCTGATCTTCACCTGCTGTCACCCGGCGCTCGCGATGGAGGCCCGGGTGGCGCTGACACTGCGGATGGCCGGCGGCCTGACCGTGCCCGAGATCGCCCGTGCCTTCCTGGTCCAGGAGGCCGCCGTAGGGCGGCGGATCACCCGCGCGAAGGCCAAGATCAAGGCGGCTCGGATCCCTTACCGGGTGCCGTCAGCGGAGGATCTCCCGGCACGCGTCTGCGGCGTACTCGCTGTCCTCTACCTCGTCTTCAACGAGGGCTACCTGGCGACCGGCCCCGGGACCGATCCCGTACGTCACGACCTGACCGCCGAGGCGATCCGGCTCACCCGCCTGATCCGTGCCCTCCTGCCGGCCGACGGTGAGGTGGCCGGGCTGCTGGCACTGATGCTCCTCACCGAGGCCCGCCGCACCGCCCGGGTTTCGGCCAGCGGCGAACTGGTCACCCTCGGCGAGCAGGACCGTGGCGCCTGGGACACGGCGCTGATCGCCGAGGGTCACCAGCTGGTGCGCGAGCGCCTGGCCGCCGGGGTGGCACCGGGTCGCTACCAGATCCTCGCGGCGATCAGCGCCGTGCACACTTCCGCCCGCGACGTCCGCGACACCGACTGGTCGCAGGTCATCGCCCTCTACGACCAACTCGTCCGCCTTGACCCCTCGCCGATCATCGCCCTCAACCGGGCCATCGCGGTCGCCGAGCTTGACGGCCCGGAGGCGGCACTGGCGGCGGTCGACCGTCTTGAGGACAAGCTGGCCGGCTATCACGCTTACCATGCCACCCGCGCCGACCTGCTGCGCCGGCTGGGCCGCAGTCAGAAGTCGCGCGCGGCGTACGGCAAGGCCATCGAGCTGGCGGGCAACACGGCCGAGACCGCCTACCTGACACGCCGCCGCGACCAGCTCGGGTAGCGCCCGTCGAGGACGGCCGCTGCCGGGCTCGCACCTTGAAACCTGCGGGTCACGAGCCTGGCGGACGACTGTCGCGCATCAGCCGACGGAGGACATGCCTTGTGCTCCCGGACGGGGCTGATCACAGCCGGTCGGCGAGGCGCAGATCAAGACCCAGCTCAGCGCTTTCGCCATCGCCGGCGCGGGCCTGTACGTCGGCCGGCACAACGGCGAGCCCGTCACCGACGACCACCCCGGCCAGCCCCCCTACACCTTCACCGGCGGCACCATCGACCGGTAGCCGTCGACGTCAGCGGCGAGCCCTTCATCGACCTCGAACGCGAAGCCGCGCTCATGATCATCCGCGAATAGGGGGCGTCTTGCCCGAACCCGCCGTAGCAGTATCCGTGACTCCCGGAACCCGCCAAGCCCGTCTGTGACTGGACGGCAACCGCCCCCGCACAAGACGCCCGCCCGGCGGCCGCCAGGGCCCGGGTTTGCAGGTCAAGTGGGCGGAGGATAGGAGATTCGAACTCCTGAGGGGTTGCCCCCCGGTTACTCGGATGCGTGGGGGACGTAGACGACTCGGCAGAGCACGGGTGCGGGCGTGCCGATCTCGGCGAGTTCGCGGAGCCATTCGCTGGCCGCCGGGTCGGCGAGCATGCTGGTGAACGACTCCGGGCTCTCCCATTGGGCGCCATCGCGTGGGCCTGCGTGCCGGGTGGGGCCGGTCAGGGATCGTCCAGTGCAGCGTCGGCATGGTCAACTCCTCTTGAAAGCACTGTGCCGACGGTGCTGCCGAGCTGAGGGCCGAAGACGTGGCTGGCGCCATAGGTGAAGTAACTGCAGACACGTGCCGCCTCTCATCGCTGCAAATGCGAACCTTCTGCGGCGGGTCTGTCAGCTTGACGTACTTCATGGCTGGCCTAATTTCGCTGAGGATATCTGCCTGGGCTTGGATCCCGGTGAAGTTGGCGGGCTCGGCACGATGCCGGGAAGCCGGCGGGGCAGGACGAGGAAGGCAAACACGGCTCCGAGGGCGACGACACCGGCGCAGACCAGCGAGCCCCGGCTGAGCCCGGCGACGAAAGCCCGGTTGGCGGCGTCGATGATCGCCGCGTGGGCGCTCGCCGGCGCCCGCCCCGCGACCTGGAGCGCGGCCGCCGGTGACTGCCGGGCGGCGGCGAGGGCTGGCGCCGGCAAGCCCGCACCGTGCAGGAGCTGGGCCAGACGCGGGCCGTAGACCGATGAGAACACGGCCCCGACCACCGCCACCCCGAAGGTTCCGCCGAGCTCCCGGGTGACGTCGTTGACCGCCGAGCCGACCCCCGCCTTGCCCAGCGGGAGGACCGCAAGGATGGCACCGGTCGACGGCGCGGTGACCAGGCCGAGCCCGACTGCCATCAACACCATGGAGACTAGGACCGGGCCGAAGTACGCGCTGTCGCTGCCGAGGGTCGAGGCGACGAAGAAACCGGCGCCCATCAGGATCAGGCCGGCCGGGACCACGATCTTGGTGCCCAGACGGCGGGCGAGAATCGGAGCGGCCGGCGCGGCAGCGCCGACGCCGAGGGCGAAGGGCAGCGTGCGCACGCCGGCCGAAAGCGGGCTGTAGCCGTGGACGAGCTGGAAGTACAAGGTGATCAAGAAGATGAAGCCGAACAGGCCGAAGAACGCGACGGTGATCGAGAAGCTGGCGGCGCTGAAGCGGATGTTGCGGAACAAGGTGATGTCGAGCATCGGCTCGCTGACCCGGCGCTCCCAGACAGCGAACACCGCCAGCAGGGCGACGCCGGCACCGTAGCCGGCCAGGGTGACCGGAGCCGACCAGCCACGCGCCGGCGCCTCGATCGTCGAGTAGACAACCGCCGCGACCCCGGCGATCGACAGGATGAAGCCGGCCAGATCCAGCCGCGGGGCCGCCGGGTCGCGGCTGGTCGGCACGAGCCACGCGCCGAGCGCCAGGGCCAGCACGGCGATGGGGATGGTAGCGAAGAAGATTGAGCTCCAGGAGAAGTGCTCGAGCAACAGGCCGCCGGTGATCGGGCCGAGCGCCACGCCTAGGCCGGTGATCCCGGTCCACACGCCGACCGCCGCTGCTCTCTCCTTGGCGTCGGTGAAGGTGTTGGTGAGGATGGCCAGCGTGGCCGGGAAGATCAGGGCCGCGGCCGCGCCCATCAGGCCGCGGGCCACGATCAGCACGTGCGTGCTGCCCGAGAGCCCGGCGAAGGCCGAGAACCCGGCGAAGCCCACCAGCCCGATCTGGAGGGCGCCCTTGCGCCCGTACCGGTCGCCCAGGCTCCCCCCCACCAGCAGCAGCGACGCGAAGACGAGGGAGTAAGCGTCGACGATCCACTGCAGGTCGCTGGTCGTCGCGTGGAGCTGCCTGCTGATCGAGGGCAGCGCGACGTTGACGATCGTGTTGTCGATCAGCGCGAGGAAAACACTCAGGCACAGCACGGCGAGTATCGCCCACCGCCGGGCATGCACCCGGTCGGCGCCGGCTGGCGCTGCCCGTCCTCGCCACCGGGCCCCCGGCCGGCCGGGCCGGCCAGGGACGACCACTGGGGGCGCGTTCAAGCCGGACATCACGCGCGTCCTTCAAGGAGCCCGTAGGCGGAGCAGATGCGGCCGGCCGGGACGGCGGCATACGGCAGGCCGGCCCGGGAAACGGGGCGGCCGGCCTGGTCGTCGTGGGTGGCGTGGATCTGCGTGGCGGCGAGGGTGCCGAGCGCCAGCCCTGCCGCCAGCCCGGTGGTCTCCAGGAGCAGGCCGTATCCAGAGGAAGCGGCTCCCTTGAAGAAGAACGGGATGATGGCCAGGATGACGAGGTTGAGGATCCAGACGCTCATGTCCGCAAGTCTTGGACGGCACCGGCCGGCGCGGCTAGTGCGGCGGGCACGAGGCCGGCGTGGTGTTTGCACTGACCGTGCGTGCAGAGTGCACGCCCGGCCGCCCAGGGTGCCTGCTGGCTAGGTTGCCGGGCAGATAGGCGCGGGTCATAGTGGTGCACATGACCGGGACCAGCGCAGCCGCCGGGACAGGCGGCAACGCATCCCGGCGGGCGAGCGCGATCACCGTCGCAGTCCTGTGCACCCTGCTGGTCGCGAGGCTGGCTGGCGCCGTCGCCTCGGACGAGGGTGCCCAGGCGCCGTTCATCGTGGCGTTGTTCGTCCTGCCGCTGTTGTATGCCGTCCCGGGCACCCGGCCGCTGCTGGCCCGCTACACCTGGCCGCTGCTGGCCGTGCAGGGCATGCTGACCTTTGTTCCTTTCGCTCTGTTCGGCGGGCAGTGGGCGCAGGGTGTGGCGGGCCTGCTGGCTGGCCTGGCGCTGCTGACGCTGCCGGGCCGGCTGTCGTGGCCGCTGGCTGGCTTGCTGCTCGTGGCCGATGTCGCGGTACGGGCCGGTCTTGTCGGCCTTCCCTTGGCGCCCGCCTGGTCGGGAGCCCTGTGGGTGGTCGTCGTCTTCGTGGACGACGGCCTGGTTTTTTTCGGGCTGGTCCGGCTGTCCGATCTTGTCGCGGAACTGCAGTCAGCGCGCGGGCGGTTCGCTGAGCTCGCGGTCGCCCGCGAGCGGCTGCAGGCCGCCGAGGATCTGCAGGCCGCGGTCGGCGAGCGCCTGGTTGGCGTCGCGGCGATGACAGCGGCTGCACAGCAGGCCTTGCCCGGTAACCCGGCGGGAGCGCGGGCGCAGATGGAGGCGGCGGGCGTGGCCGCCAGGGACGCGGTCGCCCGGGCGCGGGCGGTGACCGCAGACCGCCACATGGCACCCAGCCCCGAGCCAGCGGCTGCGGCGACCGGAGCGGATATCGCCCCTCGGTTGGCGTGGGCTATCCTGGTCGTGATCTTGTGCGGGTTCGGGCTGGGGATCGCGAACAACATCTATCTCGCGCACCTCGATCCGGGGGGCGCCGCCGCGCTGCTGGCCAGCATCGCCGCGTGCGTGTCGTTGCAGCTGTATCACTCCCGGCACGCGCCGGAAGGCCGCCCACCTCAGGCGTGGCCGCTGACACTGGCCATTCAGACAGCACTGGTATATATGCCCTTTGTTCTGCACCGGGGCTACGTCGGCAGCCTGGTCGGGTTTGCCGCCGGCTCATTCCTGCTGCTTGTTCCCGGCCGGTGGCGGTGGGCCGGGTATGCGGCAGTAGTGGCCAGCTGGACCGCGTTATATGCCAAGGTGCCCCAGGTCGGCCAGCCGCCGCAACAGGGATGGGCCGTCGTGCTATACGAGGCGGCAGCCGCCGTAGGAGTCGGCCTGACGGTGTACGGGCTGTCCTGGCTGGCCGGGACAGCCCGCCAGCTGGAGGCACTCCGCGGTGAGCTGGCCAAGATGGCGGTGCTGCAAGAACGCCTGCGCGTGGCGCAGGACGTCCACGACTTGCTCGGCCTGGGCCTGTCAGCGATCGCGCTGAAAGCCGACCTGATCGGGCGGCTGATCGGCCGGGACGACGCCCGGGCAGCAGCCGAGATCGCGGAGATGGGGCAGATCTGCGCTCATGCCCGCGCGGACATCAGGCTGGTCACCGAAGCTAGCCGGCATCTGCCGCTGGATGCCGAGCTCGCCGCCGCCCGGGAGATCCTTGCCTCAGCTGGCGTGACCGTCCGCGCCGATACCGGCGCCGGGCCGCTGCCGCCCGCGGCGGACGCCGTCCTAGTGCCGGTGCTGCGCGAGGCGGTGACCAACATCCTGCGCCATTCCACCGCGAAGGCATGCATGATCAAGACGACGACCGCAGACGGCGCACTGCGGCTGCATGTCAGCAACGACGGCGTGTCCGGCCAGACAGCCGCCCAGAACCACGCAGCCTGGCCGGCCGCTGATGATGGTACCGGCAGCGGCCTGGCTAACCTGGCCGCCCGGGTGCGCGCCGCGGGCGGGTGGCTGACCGTCAGCCAGGCCGGCGACCGATTCGACCTCAGCGCGGAGATCCCGCTGCCCTGTCCCCCCGGCCCTAGCCCGGCTACCGAGCTGGCCCCCGGTCCCGCTCCGGCTGGCACGGCGGGCCGGCCAGCCGCGAGTCCACGACCTGCTCGCCCCGGGCCACCGCCCGCACCGCGCCGATAAGCTCTTCGGCCGGCTTGTCCTTGAGCAGGAACCCGGACGCCCCAGCGCGCATGGCCGCGCCCAGGTGGCCCGAGGCTCCAGCCCGGTCAGGATCAGTACCCGGCATCCGGGCAGCCGAATGGCCAGCTCGGCCGCAGCGGTCAGCCCGTCGGCGCCGGGCAAGCCGACATCCAGCAGCGCGACGTCCGGGCGGTGTTTCAGCGCGGCGGGCATGATCAGGTCACCGGATGCCACCGCGACGGCCACCTCGATGTCCGCCTCCCCCCCCCCCCCCCCCCCAGTCTCGGCCACCGGCCAGCCGTCGCGTAACGGCGCCCGGCACGACAGGGGCGTGCAAAACCACACCCCCAGGTCATGCATTCTGCGCATCCCGGCACCCAGCCCCCCAAGGGCCGTCCGGCAGCGGCCGCGGCGCGGGTCACAGCCAGCCGGCCTCCGCGGCGATCCGCACCGCGTCCACCCGGTTGCGCGCGCCGAGCTTAGTGACCGCTGAGGCCAGGTAGTTGCGCACCGTGCCATAGGACAGGTGCAGTGCGGCTGCGATCTCGGCCGGCCCGGCCCCGGCCGCGAACTGTCTCAGCACGTCCACCTCGCGTGGTGACAGCGGATTCCCGGGAACTTCCAGCGCCTTCAGGGCCAGCTGCGGGTCGATCACCCGCTCGCCGGCGGCGACCCGCCGGACCGCATCCACCAGCTCCCCGGACGGCGTGTCCTTAGGCAGGAAACCCGAGACGTGCGCCGCCAGCGCCCGGCGCAGTTCCCCGGGCCTGCTCAGCACCGTCAGGATCAGCACATGGCATTGCGGGCACCGCTCGTGCAGCACCGCCGCGGCCGACAGCCCGTCAGCGCCCGGCAGGTCAATGTCCACTACCGCCACATCCGGGCGGTCCGCCACCACCATCGGCACGATCGCCTCGCCATCTGCCACCTGGGCGACCACGTCGATGTCATCCTCCAGATTCAGCACCGCGACCAGCGTGTCACGCAGAATCCGCATGTCCTCGGCCACCAGAACGCGGATCACTACTTTCCCTCCCGAGCAGGGCGGACGGCGCGCAGCCACCGAGCACAGACCCTATCGCAGCACCATCACACGCCCTTGGCATGATCCTCGGAGCCAGGCAAGCAGTGGATCAGGGGACGCCCAGAATGTACCCAGCGGCCGGGTGAGCCGGGCCAGCGTTTCCGGCCGCGCGCAGGCGCGCTGGTCCAGCTGCTGTTTGAGCCCGCGACCACCACCCGGGCGCTGGCCATCGCCCGCGACATCAGCGCGCCCCTGGAGGAAGCACGCGCCCTCGAAGGCATCGGCCGCTGAACCTCCTGGACGGCAACCCCGGTGACGGCGCAGCGCACCCGCAGCAGGCACTCACGACCTACCAGCGCATCGGCGCCCCAGCCACCCGGCGCGTCCAGGAAGCCCTTGCCACCACCGCATCCCACAGCCCCCGCCGCCCAGCGGCCAAAGCCGTC
>CAVPUY010000007.1:0-19538 GCA_963709075.1 uncultured Actinomycetes bacterium | reverse complement strand
CACCGGCCTGGAGGACCCGGAGAGGTAACCGTGGCGTTCCTGGCGGCGGTCGGCGCCGCCGAATCGGGGCGGCCGACGGTGATGTTCCAGGCCGCCGGTTCTGCGTCAGGGGATCAGGCTCAGCTCACGGGCCCGGGCGACGGCCTCGGTGCGGTTGGCCGCGCCGAGCTTGCCCAGGATATGGCCCACGTGCTTCTTGACCGTGTCCAGGGTGACCACGAGCTCGCTGGCGATGGCCTGGTTCGACCTGCCCATCGCCAGCATCCGTAGCACTTCCAGCTCACGGCTGGTCAGCGGGTCGACGATGCCGGAGGGGCCGGGCTGAGGCGATGGCTGCCCGGCGCCGAAGGCACGCTGGAGCCGGGCCAGGTAGCCTAGCGGGACACCGGCGGCGGCCTGGCCGGTGCGCTGGGCCGCGACGAGCCGTCCGAGCAGCGCGGCCATCGGCGCGTCCTCATCGGCGAACACCCGCACATAACCCTGCGGGCAGGCCAGCATCAGCGTCCCGGCCAGGGCGGTGACTGCTTCGGCGTCCTCACCGCCAGCCGCCAGCGCCAGCGCTCGCAGCGCGCCGATCTCAATGACGCTGCCGGACCGGCCTTGGGCGGCGGCCGTAGTGTGCAGCCAGTCCAGCAGCCCGAGCGCCGGGGCCGGGCGGTCTTGCGCGAGCAACACCCGCGTGAGCACGAGATACTCCGGCTCCCGGCTGTACGGCGGCGTGTCCGTTGCGCGCAGGCCGTTCTCTTGCGCCCAGCGGTCTGCTGCGGCAACGTCGCCCTGGGCGAGCAGCAACCGCGCCCGCTGCGGAGGGACAGGGTTGAGCAGGCCGGTCACCGCTGGGCCAGGCGCCGCCTGCAAGGCCCTGCCCATCGCCTCGCGGGCCCCGGCCGGATCCCCTTGAGCCTGCAGGATCCACGCCAGCGTCGCCAGTCCCGTGGCCAGCGGCTGGGTGTAGGGGTAATTCTCGGCGAGAGGGATGCCCTCGGTGACCTGGCGGAGGGCAGTATCAAGCTCGTCCCGCTGGTATGCCACCTCGGCCAAGCCCACATACCCGACGCCAGCGCCAGGCGTTAGGCCGATCGCCTGCTGGTACGTCCCGGCAGCCACGTCCAGGCGACCCAGGGCGCGCTGGATCTGGGCAAGATGGTGATAGCCCCAGGCGGCCACGGCGGACTCGCCGACCGCACGCCACTGGGCAACGGTCGACGACAATAGCTGCTCGGCTTGCCATAGTCGGCCGCCCATCCATTCAGCGATGCTGAGGTACCCCCGGGCGTGGGAGGCCAGCATCCACTCGTCCTCGCCGGCCTCGGCCAGGGCCCGTGACGAATCCGTGGCCGCATGTTCGGCGTCGCCACGGAGCTCGGCGAGGTAAGCACGGTCGAGCGCGATCGTAGCCGGGGACGTTGGCCAGCAGGCTCGCGCCCCGCCCGGCCGACGGTTCGAAGGGCTCGCCGGCACCCCCGGCGGCGCCTGCTTGGGCGCGCTCGGCGGCATCGAGCAGGTCCGCAGCCGCTGCCACCTGGCCGCTGAGCAGGGCCAGGCGCTCCTGGGCCAGCAGCAGCCGCGGCCGGGAGTCAGCCAGCCGGGTTGGCAGCGCCGCCAGCCACCGCTGCACGGTCACACGCTCGCTGCGGCACAACAGCTCGTCGGTATACCGCTCGATCAGCCGCGCCGCCCAGACCGCATCTTCGGCGCCCAGTGCGTGCCGGACGGCGTCGTCGGCCAGCCCATGCTCCTCACACCAGCTCGCAGCGTTATGGTGCAGCCCGGGGATCAGGCCGGGCCGTTCCTGCCGCAGGCGGGCGCGGAGCAGGTCGGCGAACAGATGATGGTAGCGCCACCAGCCGCGCACCTCATCCAGCGGTACCAGGAACAGTCCTGCCTGCTCGATGGTCTCCAGCATCGCCTGGCTGCCGTCCCGGCCGGTGACCGCATCGCACAGCCTGCCGGACAGCCGCTCCAGCACCGAGGTCTCCAGTAGGAAGTCGCGCACCTGCTCGGGCTGGCGCTCCAGCACCTCCTCAGTCAGGTAGTCCAGGACATAGCGGTGGCTGCCGCTGAACGCCGCAACGAAGCCGACGGGATCCGCCTGCCCTCCCAAGGACAGGGCGGCCAGCTGCAGTCCGGCCACCCACCCCTCGGTCCTGGCCGCCAGCGCCGCCACCGCCGGGTCAGGCAGGTCAGCACCAGCCGATTCGCGCAGCAGCGCCGCCGCCTCAGCCACGGTGAACCGCAACTCGGCGGTGCGCAGCTCCGCCAGCTGCCCGCCGGCCCGCAGACGCGCCAGCGGCAGCGCCGGATCGGACCGGCTGGCCAGCACCAGGTGCAATCCCGGCGGCAGATGCTCAACCAGGAGCTCAACGGACGAGTGCACGAGTTGGCTGCCGATCAGGTGGTAGTCGTCCAGGACCAGCACTATCTCGTCCTCGCTGGGCTGGGCGGCCAGCTCGTTGATCAGCGCCGTCACCAGCCCCTCAAACGACGGCGGCGGCGGCGGGCCGAGCAGCGGGCCGGCCAGCTCCCCGATCCCGGGCCGCGCCCGGTCCAGCGCCGCAACCACATGACGCCAAAACCGTGCCGGGTCGTCGTCGCCCGCATCCAGCGACAGCCAGGCAACCGGCCGCTTGCCAGACCGGGCCCAGTCGGCCACCAGCGCCGTCTTGCCGGACCCAGCTGGGGCGCACACCAGGATCAGCCTCCGCGCCAAGCCCTCATCCAGAGTTCCCGCCAGCCGCGGGCGGGTCACGAATCCCTGCCGCGGCCGGGGCACGTGCAGCTTGGTGGCCAGCAGGACATCCCGCCCGGAGGCGGCAACCCCAGGCCGGGGCCGCCGCAGATAGCTCAGCCATCGGCGACCTACATATCCGTGTCCAGCGATAGCCAGCGTCGCGGCTGGGTGCGGCTAGTCTAACCGCCGGCGGGCGGCTGGGCCGTGCCGGAATTCGCGCCAGAGCCGGAAACATGGGCCAGATCCCAGAACACGCACCCGTAGAGCCACGCTTCTGATCCGCCCCGTTATGGACCACCGCCCCCGGTCGGTCTTCTAGCCCCGGCACCGGCCTGCCGGCCGGTCGGTGCCGGTTCCGCCCGCCGCCGTCGATGTTGCTGCGGCCCGAGCATGGGCTGGTGCCGATCCTGGGCCGCAAGGCGGTGCTGGAGCAGCTCACTAGCCGGTGCCTGGAACCGTCCGGCAGGCCAGTGCGGCTGGTAATGGGAGGCGGCGGGTCGGGCAAGACCCGGTTGGGGCCGGGAAGCATGCGTGCGGATGCTGGTAGCCGGGCGGGACGCCGGTATCGCCGGCGACCAGCGCCGCGACGGCACCGCCACCATCCGGCCGACGCGGCCCACACTGCTGGTGGTCCATGACGCCGACCTTCGCACCGGCCTGATCTCCGGCATGGTCGACTACCTGCGGTGGGACGACGCCGGGCCGCCGCCAGCGGCACGCTGATCGCGGTGCCCATGCTCAGGCCCCAGTAGCCGACCGGCCCTCCGGTGCCGATCTCCAGCAGTTCCCGGAGGCGTCATGGGTCGCCCGCCATTCCGGCACACCGGATGACGATCGGGCCGACCGGCTCGCCCGCCGCTCTCGCCTGCTGCAGCGCGGCGATCTCCTGTTCGTCGTGGGCCGTGCGCGGCCGGCCTCCGTGTCCGGGCGCGTCGATGGCCACGACATTGAAATCCGCAGGCCGATAGGTAGGGTGTCCGGAAAGGTACGCGTTTCCGGACGACCGCTCTGGTGGGTCTCGTCTCGGTCAGGGTCGTGCTCATCTTCCTGGCTGGGACGTTTACGCCGAGCGCTCGCTGCGATCTGGTCAGTGCGATGGGCGGAAAGGTTTAGGGCCGTCAGACCTGTTGGCCTGACGGCCCTGTTCGGCCGGTTCATGGTCGGATCGCCGACGGTGGACTCGGTCAGCGGCTGGGGTCGCGGCTGAACAGCTTCATTGACCAGAGGAAGCCGACCAGGGTGATGCCCACGGACCAGGCGATGGACTGGTAGGCGCTGTTGCCGATGGCGTCGCCCATCAGCAGGCCGCGCAGCGTCTCGATGGCGGGGGTGAACGGCTGGTACTCGGCGAACCAGCGCAGGGCGGTCGGCATGGAGTCGGTAGGGACGAAGCCGCTGCCGAAGAACGGCAGGAGCATCAGCAGCAGGGGCGCGTTGCTGGCGCCCTCGGGGTTCTTGGCCACCAGGCCGAGCGCGACCGACAGCCAGGTGAGCGAGAAGACGAACAGCGCCAGGAAGCCTGCGGCGGCCAACCACTCGGCGGGGTTGGCGTTGGGCCGGAAGCCGATCGCCAGGGCGACGCCGGTGACGACCACAATGCTGATCGCGATGGAGAGCATGCTGCCGATGACGTGCCCGGTGAGGATCGATGATCGGGAGATCGCCATGGTCCGGAACCGGGCGACGATCCCCTCGGCCATGTCCATGGCCACCGAGATGGCCGTGCTGGTGGCGGCGCCGACCGTGGTCATCAAGATGATGCCGGGGGTCACGTAGTTGACGTACTGGCCGCGGCCTCCGCCGCCGGCGAGCCCGTTTCCCAGCGTGCCGCCGAAGACGTACACGAACAGCAGCAGGAAGACTACCGGCATGCCAATGAGCTGCACCGTCATCGCCGGATAGCGGAGCATGTGCTTGAGGCGCCGACGGATCATTGTCGCTGAGTCGGCCAGAGTGTAGGTCCGCACGGCGGTGCTCGCCGAGTCGGCCAGGGTGTGGGTGCGCACGGCGGTGCTCATCGAACTGCGTCCTTGTCTTTGGGGTTGCCGGTGAGGGTGAGGAAGACGTCGTCGAGGTCGGGGGTGTGCACGCTGAGGCCGGCCGGTTCGATGCCGGCCGCGCCCAGCCGGGCGAGCAGTTCGCGCAGTGACGCGACACCGCCGTTGGAGGGGACCTGCAGCGTGAGCCGGTCGTCGTCGGACGGGTCCAGGAAGCCCTGGCCGAGCGCGCCGAGCGCGCCGTTGAGCGTGTCGTCGTCGGTGAACCGCAGCGAGACGTGGCCGCCGGGGATGAGGCGTTTGAGCTCGTCGGCGGTGCCTTCGGCGATCAGCCGTCCGTGGTCGAGGAGGGCAATGCGGTCGGCGAGCTGGTCGGCCTCCTCCAGGTATTGGGTGGTGAGGAAGATCGTGACGCCGCCGGCGACCAGTTCGCGGACGATCTGGTGCATGGTGCGGCGGCTGCGGGGGTCCAGGCCGGTGGTGGGCTCGTCGAGGAAGATAATGCGCGGGTCGCCGACCAGTGTCATCGCCAGGTCCAGGCGGCGCCATGCCGCCGGAGTAGGTGGATGCCGGCTTTTTGGCGGCCTCGAGTAGGTCGAACTGCTCCAGCAGCCGCGCGACGAGCTGACGGCCTTCGCTCCGCCGCAGGTGGTGCAGGTCGGCCATCAGGATGAGGTTCTCCTCGCCGGTGAGGAGCTTGTCCACGGCCGAGTATTGGCCGGTGACGCCGATGGACGCCCGGATCGCCTGGGGGTCGGTAGCCAGGTCATGGCCCGCCACTCCGACCTGGCCGCCGTCGGCGCCGATCAGCGTGGACAGGATCTGGACGGTGGTGGTCTTGCCAGCCCCGTTGGGGCCGAGCAGGGAGAAGATCGTTCCCTCGGCGACGTGCAGGTCGATGCCGTCGAGCACGACGTTGTCCCCGTAGGACTTGCGTAGTCCGGTGACCGCGATCGCCGATGGGTTCGCGCTGGTCATGATGGTGCTCCTTTGAGGCTGCGGGTCACAGGCTGCGGGCGGTGATGTCGCCGCGGAAGGTGGTGGCGTGGATGTCGAGCTCGGCGGTGCCATCGTTTTTGAGGGCGTTGTTGATGCGGCCGTAGCCGGTGCCGACGTCCAGGGAGGCCGAGACGCCGGGGGCGGCGCTGACCGAGATGTCGCCGGACTGGGTGCGGAGCACGACCGTGCCGGCCGCGGCCTCGGCGATGCGGATGTCGCCTCTTAGGGTGCTGATCTCCGCGGGGCCGCCCAGGCGGCCGACCTCGACGTCGCCGTCGGTCGCGGTGAGGCGGACGCTGGTGGCCTCGTCGAGCTTGATCTGGCGGTAGACGCCGTCGAAGGCGACGTCGCCGAGCCGTCCCACGGCCCGGAGTTCGGCGATGGCCGCCTTGGCCTCGATGTGGGATCCGGCGGGCAGCTTGACCGTCACCTCGATGGATCCAGACGGGCCGAAGTGCTGGTTCTTCGCCGCCGGGGCCTCGATCCGCAGGACGCCGTTGGCGTATTGGACCGTGGTCTGCTCGGCCGCCTTCACATCCCGGCCCTTGGAGGCGTTCGCGGGCAGGACCTCGACCGTGGTGTCGGCCCGATCGGTGGCGATGAACTGGACGCGCCCGGCCGGGATGTCCAAGGCGGCGGAGATCGGGGCGGGGGTGTCGAACTTCTGCATCGTGTACTCCCTGTACTCTGCACTGTGTCGTTTCGAACACTGGAAAGGCTACGTTGCTTTGAAGAATTCCTCAATCTGTACGTTGCGTATAATCATCATTTACGCAGGCTAAAGTGACGAAATCGTTGCGATGGCCTTGGACGATAACGCAACAATGGCTCTGTGTTCGTTGCATTAGATTGGGAGTGAACGCTATCGTGGAGGCATCAACGAGGTGCGAAGGAGGTCGCGATGCCCGCAGGTAGGCTCACCCAGCAGGACCGCCAGCAGATCGCGGCGGGGCTGGCCGACAACCTCGCCTACGCCGAGATCGCCCGACGTCTGGGCCGCCCCACCTCGACGATCACGCGTGAGGTGATGCGCAACGGCGGCCCCGCCGAATACCGCGCCGAGTTGGCCCACCGCGCCACCGAACGCCGCACGCGCCGGCGCAGGCGGGCCGCGTCCCGGGGGGCGGAGTCGGTCCCCCAGCCATACGGACGTGACGCCGAGGCCGTGCGCGAATACGAGGAGATGTTCACCACCGTCCTCATGGCCTCGGGCCTGTCCAACAAGATGATGGCCCGGGTGCTGGCCTGCCTTTACACCACCGACTCCGGCAGCCTCACCGCCTCCGAACTCGTCGCCCGCCTCCAGGTCAGCCCGGCATCCATCTCCAAAGCGATCACGTTCCTCGAGAGCCAGAACCTCGTCCGCCGCGAACGCCATGAACGCCGCCGCGACCGCTACGTCGTCGACAACGACCTCTGGTACCAGTCGATGATCCGCAGCGCCCGGGACAACGCCCAGCTCGCCAAGACCGCCCGGCAAGGCGTCGCCATCCTCGGCCGCGGCACCCCGGCTGGCGCCCGCCTCGAAAACGCCGCCCGCTTCCTCGACTTCAGCGCCGAGGGCCTCATCCGCGCCGCCGAACAGGCCCGCGAAGTCCTCTGCACGAAGACCGAAGCGCCCTCAGCCGACACCGACAAGCCCAGCTGAGATCGCGGATGGACAGCCGTCTCGATGGTCACAGCCGAAGCCGACTGTGTTGCTCGACGCGGACGCAGCCCCACGATGATGCTCAGCGAATCGGTCTACGGCCGGACCTGGCACGCCGCCCGCCAGGCCGCCCTCGGCCCGGAACTGGCCGCTACCGCACTCGCCCGCCGCCCTTATGACCTGAGGCATGCCGCCTTGTCCCTGTGGCTGAACGCCACCGGCGCGCCCGCCGAGGTCGCCGCCCGCGCCGGGAACAGCGCCCGGGTCCTGCACGACGTCTACCTGCACTGCATCGACAGCCAGCAAAACCACGTCAGCCAGCGGATCGAAGAAGCTCTCGATGCTGACGCCAGCCACCGACCGTCGTCACAGTGGGTGAAAGCAAGCGGTTATACGTACCGTCGGCTCCACCCCAAACGCTGTCCGCTATATGTCCGTGAACCGGTCCCTGGTCCCGCGCATAGCCCACGCCCGCCAGGACCAGCAGACCCGCGCCACCAGGTGCAGACAACCAGCGCTCATCAGAGTTTCCGCAGCCCAGGCGGCGTCTGAATCGATCTCAGCCGATATCACCTGACGGCTCGATCCGGCCCACGCATAGCCCACGGGGGCACAGCCGACGGTCTGCGTAACCGCTCCCTTTGCACGCAAAAGCCGGTGACGCAATCCTGCGTCACCGGCTTTGACCTGCGGAAACGTGTGGCGGGTGTTGGGTTCGAACCAACGTAGGCTGAGCCGACGGTTTTACAGGCCGTTTCTCCCGGCCCACCGGAATGGCCGCTGGCCTGGCGTTTCTTCATTCGCCGCCCCGTAAGATCCGCGTTTCGTCCGCCCGGTGTCCGTGCATTCCGAGTCGCCCAGGTCAGCGCGCTGGAGAGCCTGGCAATGCGTCCAGGGCAGTCCAGCCAGTTCCCAGGGCGTATCAATGTTTCTGCCCTGGCTTGCCGTTGCCCGGCCAGTCGCCAAAGCGGTCGCCCGGCGAGCCCTCTAGTGACCGCGAGGGCCGTGTCCGTGGCCCCACCTGCGCGCCGTCCGGCAGGATGTCGGAAGCTCGGTGCAGCATGCGTAATCGTCCACGGGCTGTTAGCGGCAGCGCTACGCTGCGGGCAGCCTGTCCTCGAACCCCAAGGAGCCACACGGCCATGAAGAGCATGGGCGCGATCGCGGTGCGGGTTGGCAAGAACGGGAAGAAGGTGTGGCAGGCGAGCAGGGTGGCCGGCAGCCTGCTGGTGAACGTCCCTGCGCATATTGCCCTGGACCGCGCCTACCTGGCCCAGTTCCGCGGTGACGCCGAGGCCACGGCCGCGTTCTCCACCCGGGCCCTGGCCGAGTGAGGCGAAGGCGAGTGGCTGCTGAGTTCCATCGTCCAGGGATTCCTGGCCGTGGCTGAGTGGCTCCGCGGGCGGCTCGCGGAGGCCGAGCGCGCCTTCGTGTCCGGCATCGCCGGGTGGCGGTTCGGCGGCCAGCTCACCCATACTGGGTGGGCCTGCTATTCACTCAGCCAGGTTTAGCGTGGCCAGGGCCGCCTGGACGCGGTCGTCCGGACCTGCCAGCAGGCGCAGGGCCCGGCCGCCCGCCGCGGTCAGCGGCCGGGCCGGCGTATGCATGCCTGGGTGAGGTGGCCTACCAGCGGGATGAGCTCGACACCGCGCTGCGGCACCTTACCGAGGGCATCGCGTTGTGCCGCCAGTTCGTCTACGCGCCGCCGCTGGCCGCCGACCTGGCCACGCTGGCGTGGATCCGTCAGGCCACCGGGGATCCGGCCGGGGCCCTGGACACGATCGGCGAGGCCATGTAAGCGGCACCCGGCCCGGCCGGGCTGCTCAACCCCGTCCCCGCGCAGCGGGCCAGGCTGCTGATCGCCCAGGGCGATCTTGACGGAGCCGCCCGCTGGACGGAGGAAACCGGCCTCGGCGCGGACGACGAGCCGGTCTACGCCCGCGAGCCGGGACATCTGGTGCTGGCGCGGGTGCTGCTCGCCCAGGGCCGGCCCGGCCGGGCGCTCGCGCTGCTGGACCGGCTGCACGCCGCGGCCGCCGCCCAGGACCGGGCCGGCAGCGTCATCGAGCTGCAGGCCCTGCGGGCACTGGCGCTGGCGGCCAGCGGTGAGCAACCAGCCGCGGTGGCCGCCCTGGCCGGGGCGCTCACGCTGGCCTGCCCCCAGGGCTATGTGCGGGTCTTCGCCGACGAGGGCCCGCCGATGGCCGCGCTGCTGAGCCGGCTGGTCGCGGCGCAGCGGTCCGGCCAGGCCGCCGCCGGGGTCCCGCTCGGCTGCCTGGCGCGGCTGCTGCAAGCATTCGACGGGCGCGCTCCCGGCCAGGTGCCCCCGCCGCAGCGGTGCCGGGCCTGGTCGAGCAGCTGACCAGCCGTGAGCTGGAGGTGCTGCGGATGCTCGCCGCGGGCAGGTCGAACCAGGCCATCGCCGCCGAGCTGGTGGTCGCCCTCGACACCGTCAAAAAACATGTCAGCCACCTCCTGGACAAGTTCGGCGCCACCAACCGCACCGAGGCCGTTGCCCGCGCACGGGAGCTGGGCCTAATCCTTTGATCTTGTAACGGCCGATCGGGTTGCCGGCTTGGGAGGGTACCGCGCGCTAGCGCGGCGGGCCTGCCCGGCCGTGGCTGCCAGCGTAAGCGCGGCCAGCGCGGCGACGCCGAGCAGCAGCGCGGTCGGGGAGGCGTATGCGCGCAAGACCGACAGCAGGTAGGGTGCGGCGAAGCCGGTGTAGCTGGCTACCTGGAACATGGCGGTCATGCTGGCCAGGTCGTCCGCATGCGCGAGCCGCGCCACCTCGGTCAGGCCGAAGACCAGGCAGATGCCGTATCCGCAGCCCAGTTCCGCCGCGGCCAGCAGCACCAGCACCAGCACCGGCTGCCACGGTCCCAGCTGTCCCAGCGCGGCGATGCCGGCCTCTGCCAGCAGCCCGGCGATCACCAGCGTCAGGCCGGCGATCAGCAGCCGCGGCCGCTCGGGGTGATCGTGGCTGGCAAGCCGCCGCGCCAGCGGCTGGACCGCGACGCCGCCCAGCGCCGCGCACAATGCGACCGCGGCCGAGAAGGCGACGGCGATGCCCGGGGCCTGGCCGGCCACCAGGCCCGGCACATACACCATCGCGATGGCGACCGAGGCGAACACCCACGGCGCGAGCGGCAGCACGACCCGCAGGAACCGTGGCTCGGCCAGGCCGCGGACGCGCATCTGCCACCACCGTCCGGCAGCGGGGCTGCTGGCCGTGCTCCGGCGCACGGTCTCCGGGGTTCGTGTGGCCAGTGCCAGCGCGCAGGCCGTGAGCACGAGCTGCGGCAGGTAGGGAAGCGTGGCCGGCAGCGGTGCCCACTGCGCCAGTACGCCCGCCACCAGCGGGCCAAGAGCGAAGCCCAGCGTCATCGCGCTGCCGGCCCGCCGCGCGCCCGCCCCCGGCAGCGCGTTCTCATACGGCGGTGCCGACAGTTCCTTGATCCACGCGGCGCCCGCGCTGAACGCGCTGCCGCTGGCCAGCCCTACCACCAGGCGCCCGGCGAACAGCCACCCGGCACCGTGCGCGCCGATGATGAGCACGCCGCCGCCGATCATCGACAAGACCAGCGCGGAGGCTACCACCGGGCGCCTACCGATGCGGTCCGAGGCCGACCCGCCCACGAGCAGGCCCGGGATCAGGCCGATCGCGTACAGGCCGAACATGGCCTCCACGATCGCCGCGCTCAGGCCCAGCTGGGACCGGTACAGCAGCAGCATCGGGGTGAACTGGTTCGCGCCCCACCCGGCCATGCAGGCTGCCAGGCCTGCCCCCAGCCAGCTTCGCGCCAGCCCCGATCGGCCCGCGTGCTGCTCCGCCATCGAGCGCGGCAGCGTGCTCGCTGCTGCATCCCGCGTCGTCATTTTCGTCATCCCTTCGGTGAGAGCTTCATCAAGCGGGTCGCTGACATCGGCTGCGGTGTCCTGGTTGTCCTGCTCAGCATGTTGATTGCCGCTGTACACGCCGAGATGCCGACCGGCGCTGAGCGAGATGACCTACGCTGTCCCGGCGTTTCGCCGCGTCGCCGGGGGTGGGTGTCCGCCAGTTGGCCTGAGCCAGCGCGGCGAATGCGAGTTTGGGTTCCCAGCCGAGGCCGTGGTAGCCGGTGCCGGGCCCGCCCGGGAGCATCTTCATCAGGCCGTAGCTGGCCATGTCCAGGTCGCGGCGGGGGTCGGCGTCATGCAGGTGGCTGTCGCCGGCGAAGGTGAACCAGAACGCGAGGTCCACGTCCTCGGCGGCGAAGATCACGTGCAGCTCGTCCAGGTACCTGATCTGTTCGGCCTCGTCGCGCACGTAGTCACCGTCTAGCCGGCGCGGGTTGGCGCTGGTATCGATAATGGCCCAGCCCATGCCGCCTCGCTCACCAGCGCCTGCATAGCTACAGCAGCCGAATTCGATGACCGCGAGCGGCTTGCCGTGCCGTCGCTGCTTGCGCAGCTGCGACCGGAAGGTGCCGGGCCTGCGTCCCGGTAGGCATCCACGGCAGCGATGGCGAACGGGTGCCAGTCGAACCGGCTCCCACATGCCCGAGGCGTAGGTGGAGAGGCGAACCGGCTGCGGGCGGCATCGGCAGTCGCTGCCAGGAAGCCGCTCAGCCTGCCCGGCAGCGCAGCGAACGCGGCGTGCAGGTCCTGGCCGCCGGAGGCCAGGCCGTCGATCCGCTCATAGACCGTGCCGCCGGGCAGGAAGCCGACCGCGAACAGCGTCAGCTCACATCCGGCCACGAGCACCACCCTGGCGCCTGCCCGGCGCAGGTGCCCGGCGCGGTCCGCGCAGTCGGCAAACAGCGGAGCCAGCTGATCGGTGGTCAGCGCGCACCGGAACGGGGCGAACCACACCTCCGGCCCCGCGGCTGCGGCGGCCTCGCCGGCGGTGCTGAGCCGCTCAGGCTGATCGCCGGAGATCCGCACAGCAGCGGTGCAGTGCAGCTCAGCGGCGATGACGTGCATCTCGCGGCGGACAATGCCGACGTCGAAGTGATCACGGCTGTTCGTGCCGCCCGGGGAGAAGCCGGTATCGTAGTTGATGCCCTTGCCGCGCATCGCGGATGTCCTTTCCCGGTTGACGCAGGCCCTGGTGCCGGACGTGGCCGCGCAGCGGACGCTCACCGCAGGACGCTTGTCAGCCATCGCGTTCCGGACCCGCCGTGCCCGGGTGGTAGCCATCCTCATCGGGCAGAATCTGTCCCGTGAAACCACGGCGCAGGCTCGTGATGTCTGTGTGCATTGGTTCCTCCTCTGCTGGGACGGCGCTTGGCTGCGCCGATGTCGTGGATGGACTACGCAATCTGGATCATCGGGAACCACCCTGCCGGTCAACATGCGGAGCAGGACCGCGGCAGCGGCCAGGTGCATGCCCGTCCGCGCCGCCTTCGTGGCCGTGGGGACTCCGCCGCTGAGCGGACCGGCTAGTGACAGCGCCAGCATGACCAGCGCGATGACGGTCCAGGCAGCTCGTGCCCGTGGCATAAACCGCTCGCCCCGTGCGGGTGCTGGTAGCGGGATACCTCGACATCGGCCGAGACCTGGATGCGCCGTGCGACTTCAGTCCGACCGGGGGTTGCGGACCCGGATCTGACGCCTCGCAAGCACCCTTTGACGTTTTCTCACGCCGCGGCGGGAAGCCGGACGTGGGCCGGGCGGTGCGGAGGAACCGCCCGGCCGCCGGGCAGGATTTCGCCCATGTCGTCGAACACGATCACCCGTTGCACAGCAGGCTCCACCATTGCTCGGGGTGAAAGGCCACGGTGTGGGCGCCGTGGCGGTCCGGGCGGTCAGCCGGCGGGCATGGGGGCTGGTGTGGGCACATGGCGCACCTCCGGTGCGGGGTTGCGGATAGTTCTGCGAAGACAGCAGGAACCGGCGCTGCGGTCGGCAGCGCCTATTCGGGCTGGGGGTTCCAGCGGAAGCGGCGGATGGCGGCGAGTGCCCGGCGGCGCCCCAGGCGAGCAGGCGCAGGCGAAGCTGCTGGCTGGAGCTCGGCCTGGCTGCGCGGCAGGCCGGGCTGCGTTCTTAGCCTGGACGTTCGGGATCGCCGCGTGCGGCGGGCCTGACGTGCCCGCCGCGAGCAGGCGGCCGCTGCGATCATGTCGTTGACGTGGTCGGCGGCGAGTTGTTGCAGGATCAGCGGATGCATGGTGTCCTCCTGGCCGGGTTCGGTGGGCGGCCGCGGGCTGCTGGGCAGGTCGCGCTACCGGCGGCCTGACGTGGTCCGGGCGCGGGGATGGCCGGCGCGGCGGGTGATCTGATGGGCGCTGACGATGTCAGGGTCGCGCGGGTCGGGTGGCAGCGGCGTTTGCGGCCAGCTGGCGGGTCCGGGGCGGCGCTTGGCGACGCGGGTTTGCCTCATCGGTGGCCTCCTTCCGGGGTCGTGGTTCCGGCTTCGCCTGGGTCCAGCCGGCGGACCGAGATCAGGCACATGCCCAGGTCGCGGACCTTGACCAGGACCCCGTACAGCGCCGGCTGGTCGGTCACCGGCCCGGAGATGATCGTTTCTCCGGCCTCGCTGCTGACCTGGAGGCCCTCGAACCAGCCGGTCCAGCGCTCGCCGAGGACCCCCTCGAGGCGGATCTCGTAATGGGCCGGCGGCCGCGAGCCGCTCATGCCTGCCCGCCCGCTTGCGGGCCTGTCAGCGCCCGGCCGGGCATGTGAGCAGTCATTCCTTGTCCTATCGTGGGTGTGCGTTTCTGTCCTGCACGCTACGAGGCGCGCCCCGGGCCGGGCGTCACCTGAAAGTGCCCTGCGGGTGGAATCTTCGGTGGCCGCATTGGGCACGAAGGTGCCGCTGGCCGGGGTCGACCCCGGGCTGGGCAGCGGCGGCCCGCCCCCGGATGGTGGCGGCGCCTCGGGGACGCCGAAGCCCTCAGGCCGCTCTTGCGGCAGCCCGCGCCTGTTCCAGGCCGCGCCCGGGTACCGGCCGGGGGCTACGATGGGCGTATCGCCGCACGATGGATGGCTGGAGGCGGTGAGCGTGCAGGTCACCGGTGACTGAGCCGCCCGCGGCGGCCAGGTCGGGGACTGCCGCGGCGGAGCGGGATGTGCTGCTGGCCACCAAGCTGAACGTGCCCGGCCTGCGGCCTGGTTTCGTGTTCCGGCCGCGCCTGGCGCAGCGGCTCGATGAGGGGCTGGGGCAGGGCCTGATCCTGGTATGTGCCCCGGCCGGGTCCGGCAAGACAGTTCTGCTGGCCGATTGGGCCCGGCTCGGGCGGCCCCCGGCCGCGTGGCTGTCGCTGGACGATGCCGACAACGACCCGGCCCGGTTCTGGCGCCATGCGCTGGCCGCGCTGGACCATGTCCGCCCGGGGATCAGCGAGCGGGTGAGCCCGCTGCTCGGCCCGCCTGCCCCGGTGTCCTTCGAGGGGCTGGTGACGGCGCTGATCAACGAGCTGGCCGCCGGGCCCGATGACGGCGAGAGGCCACTGGTGCTGGATGACTATCACCTGATCGGCTCCCAGCCGGTGCACGCGTCGCTGGGGTTCCTGCTGGAGCACCGGCCGCCGGGGCTGGGTGTGGTGCTTGCCAGCCGCAGTGACCCGCCGTTGCCGCTGGCGCGGCTGCGGGCCCGGGGGCAGCTGGCGGAGCTGCGGGCCGCTGAGCTGCGGTTTACCGCCGGCGAGGCAGCCGCCATGCTCCGGGAAGCCGCCGGTGCTGACCTGCCCGATGCAGCCGTGGCGGCGCTGGCAGACCGCACCGAGGGATGGGCGGCTGGGCTGCAGCTAGCGGCCTTGTCGCTGCGCGGGCAGGCCGATGTCGCCGGGTTCGTGACAGCGTTCACCGGCAGCAATCGCTATGTGCTGGACTTCCTGGCCGAGGAGGTGCTCGAGCGCCAGAGCGAGCAGGTCCGCGCCTTCCTGCTGGAGACCTCGGTACTGGAGCGGCTGTCCGGGGAGTTGTGTGATGCGGTGACCGGCCGCCCCGGCAGCCAGCCGCTGCTGGAGCAGGTGGAGCGGGCGGGCCTGTTCCTGCTGCCGCTGGATGAGGTGCGCGGCTGGTGGCGCTACCACCACCTGTTCGCCGACCTGCTGCGCGCCCGCCTGCAGGATGAACAGCCCGGCCGGGCGGCGCAGCTGCACCGTAACGCAGCGACCTGGTATGAGGAGCATGGGCTGGCCGATGACGCGATAGGCCACGCGGTGGCCGCCGGGGAGATGACCTGGGCCGCCCGGCTGATCGAGCAGCACTTCGACGCGGTCTACTATTGGCGCGGCGAGGGGGCGACGATCCAGCGGTGGCTGTCTGCGCTCCCCGCCGACCTGGTCCGGTCCCGTCCCCGGCTGTTGCTGGTTCAGGCGCTGGTGGCAGCAACCAGCGGCAACCTGGGGGCGGTGGAGCCGCTGCTCGACGCGGCCGAGCGCGCGTTTGCAGGCACAGTCGGCGAGCCATTCGGGCCTACTGCTGGCCGGGCCGGCAGCATGCTGGTGAACGTTCCCGCGCTGATCGCCCTTCATCGTAGCTATCTCGCCCAGCTCCGCGGAGACGCCGAGGGCACAGCCGCGTTCGCGTCGTGGGTGCTGGCCGAGCTCGGCGAGGGCGAGCGGCTGCTGAGCTCCCTCGCCCAGTGGAACCTGGCCGTGGCCGAGTGGCTCCGCGGCCGGCTCGCGGAGGCCGGGCGTGCCTTCATGTCCAGCATTACCAGGTGGCGGGCGGCTGGCCAGCCCACGTTGACGGCGTACGGCGGCTATCAGCTCGGCCAGGTTCAGCGCGCCCAAGGCCACCTGGACGCGACTGTCCAGACCTGTCTGCGGTCTCTGGATTTCACCGCGCCGCCTGACCAGCCAACGCCGCCGGCGGCCGGCCCGGCGTATGTGGGCCTGGCCGAAGTGACTTACCAGCGAGACGAGCTCGACACGGCGCTGCGGCATGTGACGGAGGGCATCGTGCTGTGCCGCCAGTTCGTCTACACCGCGCCGCTGGCAGGCGGCCTCGCGACGCTGGCGTGGATCCGGCAGGCGACCGGCGACCCGGCCGGGGCCCTGGAGGCGATCGGCGAAGCGGGGCAGGCCTCGCCGGGCCCGGCGGCCCGCTCAACCCCGTCCCGGCTCAGCGAGCGCGCCTGCTGCTGGCCCAGGGCGACCTAGCCGCCGCCGAGCGCTGGACGCAAGAGAACAGCCTCGCCGCGGACGACGAGCCGGACTACTCCCGGGAGCCCGGGTATCTGGTGCTGGCCCGGGTGCTGCTCGCCCAGGGCCGGCCCGGCCAGGCACTGGCGCTGCTGGATCGGCTGTATGCGGCGGCGGTCACCCAGAACCGGGCTGGCAGCATCATCGAGGCCGGCGCGCTGCGGGCGCTGGCGCTGGCGGCCACCGGCCAGGAAGCGGCCGCGATGACCGCCCTGGCCGGGGCGCTGACGCTGGCCTGCCCGCAGGGCTATATCCGGGTCTTCGCCGACGAGGGCCCGCCGATGGCCGCCCTGCTGACCCGGCTGATCGCGGCCCAGCGGTCCGCCCAGGCCGCTGCCGGGGTCCCGCTCGGCTGCCTGGCGCGGCTCCAGCGCGCATTTGACCCCGGGGACGCTGCGCCGGATCCCGGGCGAGACACCGCCGCAGCGGCGCCAGGCATCGTCGAGCCGCTGACCAGCCGCGAGCTGGAGGTGCTGGGGCTGCTGGCCGCGGGCAGATCGAACCCGGCCATCGCCGGACAGCTAGTGGTCACCCTCGACACCGTCAAGAAGCACGTCAGCCACCTCCTGGACAAGCTCGGCGCCACCAACCGCACCGAGGCCGTCGCCCGGGCCCGCGAACTGGGCCTGATCCCCTAACGGCGTGGCCCGGCCGGCCGGCCGCACTTTCGTGCCCGGCTGGCCGCCGGATATTCCACCTGGCCCGCACTTTCGCGTGACGCCCGCCAGGCCGGTGCCGCATACCGTCCCTCGCAGTGACCCGCACACAACCGCGGCGCGGCCCGAGGAAGCGCACTGAGGCCCCGCCTGGATCACGTAGAGCCAAAAGGAGATCGAGGTATGAGTAAAGCCAGCGCGATCATTCGCGCCCCGGGCGGACGACGGACCAAATGGGCTGTCCTTGTCTTCTGGCTGGTCATCGTGGCCGTGACCGGCCCGCTGGCCGGCAAGCTCACCGGCGCGGAGAAAAACGACGCGTCGGCCTGGCTGCCCGCCAAAGCCGAGTCGACCAAGGTGCTGGACGTCCAGTCACGGTTCCAATCGCCCAACATCTTCACCGCTGTCGTGGTGTACGACCGTCCATCGGGCCTGACCAGCGCGGACAAGGGTAAGGCGGCCGCCGACGCCCGCCGGTTCGCCGACGTGGCCGGCGTGGTGCGCAGCCAGCTGACCGGCCCGGTCCTCTCAGCGGACGGTAAGGCCCTGGAGACCATCGTCCCGGTGAACCTCGGTCCGAACGGCTGGAATAACGCCGCAGCCGTCGCGACCAGGCTGCGCACCATCGCCCAGGACAACGCGAGCGGACTGACCTCGCATATCGCCGGTCCGCTGGGCAACGCGGCCGACTCGGCCAACGCGTTCAAGGGCATCGACGGCATCCTGCTGTACTGCGACCCTGGCGGTCGTCATCGTGCTGCTGCTGATGACCTACCGCAGCCCGGTGCTGTGGCTGCTGCCGGTGATCTCGGCCGGTGTCGCGCTGACGACCGCTCAGGGACTGATCTACCTGCTGGCCAAGCACGGCCTGACCGTCAACGCGCAGAGCGCCGGGCATCCTGCTCGTGCTCGTATTCGGCGCGGGAACAGACTACGCACTGCTGCTCACCGCCAGGTACCGCGAGGAGCTGCGCCGCCACGAGGACCGGCACGAGGCGATGGCCGTCGCGCTGCGCCGGGCCGGACCTGCCGTCATCGCCAGCGCGGGCACCGTGATCGTCAGCCTGCTGACGCTGACCATCGCGGAGCTGAACTCCACCAAGAGCCTGGGACCCGTCCTGGCGATCGGCGTCGTGGTAGCGCTGCTGGCCATGATGACCCTGCTGCCGCCCTGCTGGTAATCTTCGGCCGCTGGCTGTTCTGGCCGGTCAAGCCCGCATTCGGTACCGAAGAGCCGACAACGAGGGGGTTCTGGGCGCGGGCCTGCCGCCGCATCGCGGTCAGGCCGAGAGTGGTCTGGGTCGTCACAGCCGTGATCCTCGGCGCGATGGCGGTCGGCCTGACCGGCCTGAAGGCCGACGGCCTGACCACTGCGCAGGAATTCCGTCACAGCCCGGACTCGGTGGCCGGGCAGACGGTCATCGACCGGCACTTCCCAGCCTGTGCTGGACAGCCGGTAATCGTGATCGGCAACGAGCCGCAAGCAGCGCAGCTGGCCTCGGCAGTCAAGGGCACCCCGGGAATCACCGGTGTCATCGGGCCGTTCAGCAAGACCGGCCACGCCTACTTGCAGGGCACGCTCACCAGCGCGCCGGACAGCCAGGCCGCGTACAACACCATCGACCGGATCAGGGCCGCCGTGCACGCTGTTCCCGGCGCAGACGCGCTCGTCGGCGGCAACACGGCGATCAACCTGGATGTGGAACGCGCCTCGGCGCACGACCGCACCGTGATCATCCCGGTCATCCTGCTCGTCGTGTTCCTCATCCTCGGGCTGCTGCTGCGGGCGCTGATCGCGGCGATCATGCTGATCGCCACCGTGGTACTGTCGTTCGCCGCAGCGCTCGGCGTCAGCGCGCTGATGTTCAACAACGTGTTCAACTTCGGCGGCGCCGATACCTCGTTCCCGCTGTTCGTCTTCGTCTTCCTCGTGGCCCTCGGGATCGACTACACATCTTCCTGATGACCCGGGTCCGCGAGGAGACGGGCAAACACGGCCCGCGCCGCGGCGCGCTCACCGGCCTGTCGGCGACGGTGGAGTCATCACCTCGGCCGGCGCCGCGCCAGCCGGCACCTTCGCCGCACTCGCGACGCTGCCCGTCACCTTCCTGGCCGAACTCGGCTTCGCCGTGGCGTTCGGCGTGCTGCTGGACACCATCGTGGTCAGGTCGGTCCTGGTCACCGCGCTCAACCTCGACCTCGGCCGCTGGTCTGGTGGCCGAGGCTCGCCCGCGAGCCAGCCACCGACACGGACATCACCATCGAACCGGCAGCTATCGCCAGATCAGCGTGCCGTTTCCCTCCCGGACGGGCCAGCAGGCCGCATTCTCCCTCGGCGACAAGGAGATCGCTCAGGGCCGCAAAACAGATGGC
>CAVPUY010000006.1:0-139792 GCA_963709075.1 uncultured Actinomycetes bacterium | reverse complement strand
CTGTGTCCTCTACTAGTTTCAGTACGTATTACTCTGGCCCAGAGTGGCGTGGTCGACAACGGCACGTGGACCAAGCTGATCGAGGGCTAGAACGGAACGGCAGGAAGGGCGGCGGCAGCAGGTAGCGCAGCCCCTTCTTCCGGAGGCCTCTTCGTAGCCCTTTTAGGACGAGCCCGAGCCGGTGTCTAGTCCCACCAGATGATTGACGGGGCGGATTCAGGGGTCAGCGCAACGCCTCGGTGAGTCGAGAGGATTCTCGATGAGCTGAGGAGGCTGCGGATGCGGCCGCATCTGACGGCAGAGCGCGGCCGGGACCAGTACCGGGCGTGGCGGACTCATGCGCGTGCCCGCGAGCAGGCCCGGCGGGGTGGCGGCAGGGTTCAGAGTGCCCCGTCAGAAGTTAAGCATGCCCTCACCGGAGGCCGGAGCAACGGTAGGACATGAAGCTCGAAGCTGGCCAACCCCGGTCGCCGGGCCATTAGCGTGACTGGCCGCTGTCGGTGGGAGCTGCCACGCTAGGGCCATGACAGCCATAACGCCGAGGCGGTGGACCGAGGCGGGCACGACCTGGTTTGCCATCAGCGGTGTAGGGCCCGAGCTGGCGAGACCAGCCGAGCACGTCCTGATGGACTACCAGCGGAACGGCAATGAGTGGCGGCGCGGCTACCCTGCGGACACCCCGGGATTGGACATCTGCTGGCAGAACTTCGCTGGCTGCGCCGAGCTGATGCTGCGGCAGGCGGCCCGCCTGCAGCCCGTCCCATGGCGCGAGACCATGCACGAGCTGTGCCGGCGCACCAGCGGACAAGAAACAGGCTGGTGGCTGGCCGGAAGCGCGGCCCTGGCCGTGCGCGGCGCGGAAATCGAGCCAGGCGACATCGATCTGGTGTGCTCCGGCGATAGCGCACTCAACCTGGGTATGATCTTCGCCGACGCCCTGATCGAGCCGGTCGTCTGCGACACCAGTGGCCCGGTCAGCGACTACTGGGGCCGCGCTTTCCTGACTGCCCGGCTCGAATGGATCGGTGCTCCCAAGGCTGGCGTCGACTCACCCTCGCCGTCCGACTTCGGGCCCGTCGCCGCGTCCCGGCTCGAGACTGTGACGTGGGAAGGCTGGCGGTTGCGGGTGCCGCCGCTGGACTTGCAGCGTGCCGTGAGCCAGCGCCGGGGACTCACCACTCGTGTGGCACTCATCGACGCGATATTCAAGCAATAGGCGCCGCCTGACCTTCCAAGCTGGAGGTGCTGTCCTCCTCGGTGCTCGATTGTCTCGGCTGAGTCCGCCAACGGCCGCTACGCGGTTGCTCTGCGAGCCTTGACGCGACGGCCACGGCCCGGGGATAGGAGCCATTGAGGAGGACGGGGAGGGCCGGGGCGCGGCCATCAGCCCAGGCCGCACCCCGGCTCGCCGGGCCATTAGCGGGCCATTAACCCCGGTGAAAAGCGGTCGCTCACGGTCACTCGCGGACACCCCGTCCTGCAGGTCAGGCCATGTGACAGGCCCGGACGGCGCAGATTCCCAAGCTGATAGTGCGAGTTCGATTTTCGTCACCCGCTCCACTCAGAAACGCCATGTCAGGCGCATGATCATGAGTTTGCTTCGTTGGCATCACGATGCGTCCTGGCGGCCGCTGCGCGGTGGCTTCGCCAGCCTCGTCCCGGTGGCCACTCCCGCGGATTTTGGCGCCTGCGGGGAAGATGGAGAGTATTAGGAGGTCTCAGTAGCTCAGCTGCTCATCCCAGTCGGTTCCGCGTCCTTCCGGTGTGAGGTCGTAAAGGTTCCAGACCGGTTCGAGGGTGCCGACGTGGCGGGGATCTTGCCCGGGGTCCTCGGGCGCGTAGAACAGTTCCGAGCTCCAGAAGTGGCGGATGGTGTCTCCGTCACGATGGAACACGTTCAGCATCGGCTGCTGCTCGCCGTCTGGGGTCTCGGCGAGGTAGTCGCGGTTGTAGGTGGTTCCGGCCGAGGACAACAGGCGCAGGTGCCGCCAGCCGCGTTCTGAGGCGAAGGTGAGGATGCGCTCGATCGGCGCCTTTCCGGCGACCGCGAGGTTGACGTGCTGGGCGGCGTGCTCGGCGGCGCCGTCCAGCTGGTCGAGGAATGCGGTGCATGACGGGCACGGGCCCTGCGCCAGCGGCAGCAGCGCGGTTTGCCCTCTCGCCGGGCCGGGCCGGTCGTCGCCCGGGGCGCGGGGGAACATCATGCTGTAGATCACCAGCGAGTCCTTGCCCGGCGCGAACAGCTCCGACAGCCGCACCCCGGCCGGGCCGCCGTCCGAGCCTTGGATCTGAAAGACGTAGTCCTGCGGCACAATCCCGCCGGGCGGCAACCGGCGCCTGGCTGCGGCTACCGCCTCCATGGCACGGCGCAGCTCGATCTCTTGCTCCAGCAGCCGATCACGGGCGGCCCGGTACTCCGCTGACTCTCCAGGAAACGCGATGGTCATCGGTCCTCCTCGGGAACTCGTCTGCAGCCCTACGCTAAGCCAGGCACAACGTTGCGCTTTCCCATTCACGCCGTCGTCTGTTGATTTGGTTCACCAGATTAGAAGGCTCGGGCGCGGGAAACTCATCGGCCAGGCCTGGCGAACTTGAACCCGCCGCCGGGGCAGCCGATACCGTGAGCTTGTCCTTCTCGACCTCGAGGTCGTAGCGGGCCTGCAGATTCATCCAGAACCTCTCCGAAGTGCCGAAGTGGCGGGCGAGTCACGGGTGAGGACGACACGGTAAGTCAGGGTGATGAGGGCCGCGGCGAGCGCGATGAAGATGCCCGCCTCCATGCCCTGGAAGGCCAGAACCTGTCTGCGGGCTGGTTAAGCTGGACGTCATGGTCGACCCGAGATACACCGTAAAGGCTCTCGATCAGTCGACGTGGGCCGCGTTTGCCGCGTTGGTAGAGCGCAACAACGGTATCTTTGGCGGCTGCTGGTGCATGGCCTTCCACCCCGAGCAGCCTTGGACCGACGTGCAGCAGGAACGTTATGCGCAGAAGCGCGCTGCGAAGGAACAGCGAGTCCGAGAGGGCAAAGCCCACGCCGCGCTCGTTTTCGAGGGGGAGGACTGCGTCGGCTGGTGCCAGTTCGGCGCACCCGACGAGGTGCCCCGGATCAAGAGCCGGGCGGCCTACGAAAAAGGCCGGACGACCTCGCCAGACTGGCGAATCGCGTGCTGCTATGTCGGTAAGGGGCACCGGCGTCAGGGCGTGGCTACTGCGGCGCTCGCGGGCACGGTCGATCTCATTGCGGGCCTGGGCGGAGGGACTGTCGAGGGATACCCGGAGGCCGCCGGCTCAGTGCCCGCCGGCTTCCTCTACAACGGCGCTTTGTCGACCTACGAGAAGCTCGGATTCACCCGTGACCGCAAAATCGGCAAGCACCGCTGGGTCGTAACCAGGGTCGTCGAGCCGAGATCGTAGAAGACGCCGAGACCACGCCCAGCGGAGCTGGCATGCGCATTATGGGTCACAGGCGGGTGCGTCGTCCGCCCTGCCATGATGCTGGCGTGCCCACTCACGTTGCGTTGCTGCGCGGGATCAACAACCTCGGCGGCAAGAAGGTCTCGATGGCCGACCTCAGGGAGGTGGTGACCTCGCTCGGCCATACCGAGGTCATGACCTACATCCAAAGCGGAAACGTGTTGTTCACTCCGCCGCCGGCAGGCGGCAGCACGGCGGGCGGCACGAACGCGGCGGCGCTGGCTGCCGAGCTGGAGAAGGCCATTGCCGCCGGCATCGCCGTGCGGGCACGCGCGGTGGTGCTCTCCCGCGAGGAACTCGCCTGCTGCGTGCGCGACAACCCGTATCCCGGCCAGACGGATCCCAGGCTGCTGCATGCGGTGTTCCTGCCCCAGGTACCCGAACCCGGCCTGGCCGCCTGGATAGCCGGCGCAGAGCGGCAGGTGCGGGCGAAAGGCAGCCGGGACCAGGTCCGGATGCTCGGCCGCACGGTCTACCTGCACACCCCGGACGGGTACCCGCACAGCGAACTGCGCCGCGTGCTGGCCAAGGCGGGCGGGCCGACGTCGGCCCGGGTAGCTGGCACGGCGCGCAACTGGGCGACGGTCAGCAGGCTGCTCGAGCTGTGCGGACCTCCGGGGCTGCACTAGCAACCAGCCCCGGAGGTCGTCGTGCCGTTAGCGTGCCATCAACAGGGCCGGCGGCGGTATCCCATGGCTACTCACGGACAACTGCCTGGCCGGCGGCGGCGGCGGACGGTGCGGGGCCGGGGTACTGGACCTGCTTGGCTGTCGGGTGCTGGTCGCGGGCCTTGAAGTATTCCGGCGCCCTCGATGCTGATGTGCGGCAGGAGCCGGCCGAGCCAGCGGGGCAGGTACCAGTTGTGCCTGCCCAGGCATGACCATGCGCGCGGGCACCAGCAGGCAGCGGACGACCGTGGCGTCGAGGATCACCGCGACGGCCAGGCCGATGCCGAACTGCTTGACGGTCGGGTCGCCGTTGATGACGAAGCTGCCGAACACGAACACCATGATCGTCGCGGCGGCGGTGATCACGCGCCGCGCTGGTGACCAGCCCGGAGACGACCGAGCGTCTTGTTGTCCTGGCCCTCTTCGGACGTGCTCTTTGATCTGGCTGACCAGGAACACCTCGTAGTCCATCGACAGCCCGAACAGGACCGCGAACATGAACAGCGGCACGTAGGAGACGATCGGCACCGCGCCGTCCAGGCCGATCAGGCTGTGCAGCCAGCCGAACTGGAAGACCGCGGTCAGCACGCCGTAGGCGGCGCCGATTGACAGCAGGTTCATCACGGCGGCTTGCACCGGGATCACGACGGTGCGGAATGCGAGCATCAGCAGCAGGAAGCTGAGCGCGATCACGACCAGGATCTGGAGCAGGAGCTTGCTGGAGATCTCCGAGGCCAGATCCACGTTGCTGGCGGTGCTGCCGCCCACGTAGGCGTGTCATGTCCGTGCCTTTCTCGGCCGCGGGTATCGCGCTGGAGCGCAGAGTGCTGACCAGGTTCGCGGTGGCCTGGTCGGCCGGGCCGGTCGCGGCGATCGCGTTGAAGTAGGCGGTGGTGCCGGCCTTGTCGATCTGGACCGGGGTGACCGCCGTGACTCCCGCGGTCTGCGAGACGTCCTTTCTCCAGCGTCTGCAGCCGAGGGTCGGTGGCGCGGGGATCGCTGCCCGCCGAACTGGAGGAGCCCGAGGGGCTGCCCGAGCCGCCGCCGGAGGAGGAGGCTTGCGCGGGGCGCCGAGCGTAACCGCCACCAGTCAGCGGCCCGTTCACCCCTGACCCGAAGTTCGCCGAGATCAGATCGTACGCCCGGCGGGCGGTGGTCGAGGTGGACAGCGCGGCGACGTCCTTTTGCCCCAGGTTCAGCGACAGCAGCGGGATCGCCAGCGGGATCGAGATCGCCAGGGCCGCCAGGCCCGCGATCAACCGGCCGATTGGCGACGCCCGTCGCCCACCGGGCCCACAAGCCCCTGCTCCGGGCCCGCCGCGTGCCCGCGGCCGGGATGGCGACCACGGACCCGCAGCGCGTTGATGTGCGGGCCGGTGATGGCGAGCATCGCGGGCAGCAGGGTCAGCGCGGCCAGGACCGCGACGACGACCGCGATCGCGGCCATCAGGCCCATCGTGGTCACCAGCGGGATCCCGGCCACCGCCAGCGACACCAGCGCGATGGTCACCGTCCCGCCGGCGAATGCCACCGCCCCGCCGGAGGTCGCGACCGCCCGGGCGATCGACTCCCGAAGTTCCAGGCCGTCTTTCAGGCCGCGGAAGTGCCGCGTCACGATGAACAGCGCGTAGTCGATCCCGACGCCGAGCCCGATCATCGTGGCCAGCGTCGGCGCGACCGTGGACACCGTCGTCACGTGGCTGAGGATCTGAATGATCGACAGCGCCGAGGCCAGCGCGAGGATCGCGGTCAGGATCGGCAGCAACATCGCCACCACCGTCCCGAACGTGAACGTGAGGATCACCATCGCCGCGATGATCCCGATCAGCTCGCTGGACTCCGGTGGACGGCTTGGACACCTTCTGGCCGAGCTGGCCGCCGGTCTCCACCTGGATCCCGGCAGCCTGGGCGGGCCTGGCCGCCGCGTTGATGATCGTCTGAGCGTCATCGACGGACAGCGACCCCGGGCTGACCGACAAGGTCACCGACAGGTACCCCGTCGCCTGGTCCTTGCTCAGCGCGGAGGCGCCCTGCGAGGTGAGCGGGTTGACCACCGAGGCCACGTCCGGCGCCTTGGCCACGTCGGCCGCCGCCTGGCTGACCGCGCTGGAGTACCTGGAGTCGGTCAGCTTCCCGCTGCTGACGTGCAGCACGATCGGGCTGGACCCGTTGGCCTGATCGGGAAACGACTTGCCGAGCGCATCGGTAGCCTGCTGGCTGTTGGTTCCCGGCAGAGTCAGGTTGTCATTGGTGCTGTCGCCCAGGCGATGCGAGACGGCGACCAGCGCGACCGCCACGACCATCCAGACGGCGAGGACCGCGAAGCGATGCCGGGCGCAAAACCGCGCCAGCCGGTAGAGCACACCTGTCATGACCGGGCTTCCTTCCTCTTCCGTCAGCGGTTATCACCGCCGTCAACGCGGGCCTGACGCCAACGTGCCGGACGGCCATGACCGGTCACAAGCGGGGAACCCCGAGTGTTTTCCCTACGGTTTTCCGGGAAACGCAGCCATCTGGGACGGCTTGCCGGAAACGCACCGCCCATCTCTGGAAACGCGCAGCTCACTCGGACGGTCCGGAGGCTACTCGCCGAGGCCGACGCCAGCTGGAAGCGAGAGCGGATCCCGAGCTTCTGATAGGCGCTGCTGAGGTGCCGCTCGATCGTCTTCTCGGTCACGAACAGCGCCTGCGCGACCTCACGGTTGGTCTGCCCTTCCGCCGCTTGACGGCACACCCGCCACTCCGCTGCGGTCAGCGCGCTGGGCCCCGTCAGCTCGATCCGCGCGCGGCGCCCGGGCCCGGCGTGCAGCTCGGCCATCGCTCGTTCCGCCAGCGCGGTCGCACCGCACTGGCCGGCCAGCTTGATTGCCCTCCGCTGGGCGTCCCGGCCCTCCCCCCGCCGGTGAGAGCGGCTCAGTTCCGCGCCCAGGTCGGCGAGCGCGTGAGCCAGCTCCAGCCGCGCGGAACTGCGCTCGAGGACCGAGACCGCCTCGCGGAGAAGCGCCAGCCGCTCGTCCCCGCCGATCGCCAGCGCCGCGGTGCGCAGCGACATTCCCAGCGCCCCGGGTGCGCCGACCCGCCGGGCCGCCGCCAGCTGCTCGCGCGCGAGCTTGACGGCCAGCTGTTTGTCGCCCAGCGCGGCCACCGCCGGGGCCGCGTGCGCCTTCCAGTCGCTTGGCCAGCACTGCCCTCGCGCCTCGCGCCGCTGGCCGCACCACAGCAGGTCCGCAACACCTTCTTGGAGGCGGCCCTGGGCGATCCGCAGCCGCCCGCGGGCGGTCAGGAAGTCGCTGACGTGGGCGCGATTGGCAATCCCAAACGCCTCGCCGGTTTGTGCCAGCCGGGCGGCGGCATCCAGCTCTCCGCGCTCGATGTGCACGGTGATCGCCACCGCGACGAGCAGCAGCGCGATGAAATGCGACTTCTCCACCAGGAGCAGCCCGGTATCGGCCTCGGCCTGCGCATCGTGCAGCGAGCCCTGGGCGAGCGCGATCGCGGCACGCTGCGCGTGCAGGATGCCCTGCCTGGTCGCGTGGCCTTCCTGGCGGGCACGTTCCAGCGCGACGTCCAGCAGCTGGACAGCCAGCTCATAACGCTCGCCGAGCCGCAGCGCCAGCAGCGCCAGCAGCGCAGCGTTGGACTGCGCGCTGCGCGGCAGGCCAGTCGCGAGCGCCTGCTGCACTTCTTCCATCGCGGCCGTAGCGGGCTCTCCCCGCAAAAGCTGCTCATAGGCGTTATGGATTCTCGCCACGGCCTCGAAACCTGGGTGGCCCCGGGCCTGGTCCCGAAAGCGCTGCAGTTGCGCGGCGAGGCCGACGCGCAGTTGCGAGAAAGCCGTTGTGACCGCCAGCAGCTCGGAGCCGAGCTCGAGCGAGCGCTCGGGATCGGCCGGCCGCAACTCCCCGGCCAGCGACGCCAGCGCGTCGGCCGCGGCCCGCGCTGAGCGGCCGCCCGACACGATCGCGCACCGCCCCAGCGTCGAAGCCGCGTCGGCTCGGGTCGTCAGCGCGGCCCCCGACGCCAGCGCCGTGCGCAGATGCTCTTCGGCCGCCTCGAACTGCATCGTGGCTACCTCGTACCGGCCCAGCTCGGCCAGGATCTCCGCCCGCTCCTGCTCGGCAGGGGATTCGGCCAGCGCCCGGCGGAGGCACTCGGCCGCCGCCCGCGGACCACCACGGTGCGCCGCGCCGACCGCAGCCGACCTCAGCGTGCCAACCCGGTGCTGATCGCCCGTCGGGGCGGTCAGCAGCAGGTGTGCGGTGACCCGCTCAGCCGAAGCACCCTCTGCTGCCAGTGCTTCGGCCGCGGCGGCGTGCCGCGCCTGGCGCTCGCCGGGCGCGAGATCCTCATACAACGCCGCGCGCACGATCGGATGCACGAACCCCAGGCGCTCAGCGTGAACGAAGATGTCCGCCCGGACCAGGTCATCGGCCGCGTGCCGGGCCGCGTCCTCGCTCAGGCCCGACACCCGGGCCGCGAGCGGCAGCTCGCTGTCATCACCGAGTACTGCGACCGCCCGCGCCAGCTCGGCCGCCGCGGGGCCGAGCGCGGCCAGCCGGTGCAGGACAAAACGGCTTACCGCGGCCGGTCCCACCGCCTGTACTTCGCCCGCGGCGGCCGCCGACGGCACGATCCCCGCGGCGTCGAGAGCCCGCAGCAGCTCGCGCAGGAAAAGCGGGTTACCGCCGGTGGCGGTATGACATGCGCGGCAGAACTCCTCGGCGGCCTCCGCGCCCAGGCGCTCCCGGGCCAGAGCCACCGCGGCAGGCTCGCTCAGCGGCCGCGGATACAGCGCAACCGCGGAGGGACGCGAGGCCATGCTGCGCCCACAGTGGCCCCGCCTCGTCCCCTGCAGGATCCGGCGGGCGCCCGGTGAGCAGCATCGCTACCGGAACTCCCTCGATGCGCTGGGCCAGGTAGGCCAGGAACCGCAGCGAGTCATGGTCGGCCCACTGGCAATCGTCCACCAGTACGAGCACCGGGGCCTGATCGGCGATGTTCACCACCAGCCAGTACAGGCTGTGCAGCGCCTCGAAGCCAACATCAGCGCCCAGCGGCTGCCGCTCCTCGGGCTCGAACAGCCGGGCCGCGGGACCGGCAGCGCCTGCGAACAGGTCGGCGTGCCCAGAGCTCCTTGTTGACCACCGGCTCCAGCAGCTGCCGCACCACGCCGAACGCAAACGGCTCCTCAAGCTCAGAACCCCTCGCCTCCAGCGGCGTGATCCGCTCCTGCCCGGCCGCCGCGCGCGCCGCGCGCGCCAGCGCAGTCTTGCCCACGCCGGCGCGGTCCCTCAATAAGGAGCAGCGTCCCTTCTCCGGCGCGCGCGCGATCAAGCCCTTCACGCAGCGTCTCAAGCTCGCGTTCGCGCTCGACCAGAACCCCAGCCGTGACGAACGGCACAAACCCGACGATACACGGCGTGCCGGTGCCTGACGAGCAAAACCTGGGGGAAACCCTCGGGGATCCTCCCTTGTGACCGTGGCAGTGCCGCCCAGACCATGGCCAAGTGAACAGCGTCAGCGAGCTCAACAAGCTGAAGAGTCAGCTGTTCGTCGAGGCAGTCTCAACGAAGGACGGCTGGAGCTCATCGACGAGCTGGTAGCCGCCGACTACGTCGGCCACTTCCCTGCGCCGGGCATCGGTCTGGCCGGACCAGAGGGCGTCCGTCGGCTAGTGGCCAGCCACCGCCGCGCCGATCCCGGCCTCTACATCAAGATCGAGGACCAGATCGCCGAAGACGACCGGGTCGTGACGCGCTGGCAAGCGACGACCGTAACGCCAGACGCCCCGGGCCGCTCGGCGCACTGCATGTTACGCAGGGATCTCGGTCATCCGGCTCCTCGCCGGAAAGCAAGTTGACTCGTATACTGAATGCGCGCACATCACCTCCGACCCGGTCAGCCAAGCTTGCCAAGAAAACTAACGCCACGCCAGAAGGATTCCCTGAGTGCCATCTCGCCATCCACCAGGAGTGATTTGCCTGATCGATTAAAACGGAATCAGGCAGCATGAGGAAAGACCTAGCTATCGGGATAGGTGCTTGAACCGGGAGTATTGAACGGCCGTTGACCTTAGACAAAACGAACGTCGACCCGCCCGTTCTGTGGTTGAATTAAAAACTTGAGGCCTGGACCCTGCTTCGTCGATAATTGTACGCAAACCTACAATCACGGCGGAAAGCGGCAGATATGACCCCCGACAGCGCCTCGATTCGTCCTGCCTGGTCTCTGCAATGACCGGGGTCGTCCCGGTGAATGCACCCGAAAAGCCGGGGTTGGCCGCGCGGAGGCCCGGTCTCCCGGGCTCGTCTGCGGAGAAGCCATTTGACCACGTCGCGCGGTTAGCGGCGATAGTCCTAGATGCGCCGCTAGCGTCAGTAGCGGTCACCGCTGAGCGCCCTTCCGCCGGGAGGATATGCCCCGGAGCCCTGGACATAGCCGATCGGCAGTGCCCGGTCGAGCAGTCGCTGTGCCAGTACGTGATTGATTCCGGGGAAAGGCTAATCATCGATGACGTCCGCCGGGACCCGCGTCCCATCGCGTGCCGCCCAAGCGAGCCGGGGGGCGTGATCGCGTGGGCCGGGTTCCCGGTCCGCGACCCGGCTGGCCAGGTCGTGGGCGCGCTCTGGGTGGCCGACCACCGGCCGCGTCGGTGGAGCACGGGCGACGTCGAGGTTCTGGAGAACCTGGCTGATGTCGCCGCTAGCGAAGTAGCGCTCAAGGTCGCATTGCAGCAGGGCGCCCGACGTGCGGCGCTGGCCCAGACCCTGCAGGAAAGCCTCCTGCCGCCACGGCTGCCGAGCATCCCTGGCCTCCAGCTCGCGGCACGGCATGCCGCCGGAGGGACAGGGTCTGAGGTTCTCGGGGACTTCTACGACGTATTCCCGTCGGTACGAGGGAACTGGGGAGTAGTAGTCGGCGACGTTTGCGGTAAGGGGGTCCCGGCGGCCAAGAGCACCGCCCTGGCGCGCTACACCCTCCGGGCCGAGGCACACCGGCAGGCACTGCCGCGCTTGATCCTGGCGGCCCTGAACCAGGGTCTGCTGGAGTGGCTTACAGATGACCCGCGGTTCCTGACCGCGATTTACGCCGCGGTGCGGCCGATTCCGGCTGGGGCGTCGGTCCGGATCAGCTCCGCCGGCCACCCTCTTGGCCTGGTGCACCGGGCAGACGGGCGCGTGCAGGTGTTCGGCCGGCCGGGAACTCTGCTCGGTGTCTTCCCCGATCCCGAGCTGCACGACTCACGCGGCGTCCTGCGAGCTGGCGACAGCCTGATCCTGTTCACCGACGGCGTCACTGAGGCCCGCGGCCACATCAGCCGTGAACTTTACGGCGACGACCGGCTCCGCGACTTCGTCGCCGGCCTAGGCGATATGTCCGCAGCGCGGATCGCCGACGCCATCCAGCAAGCTGTGCTGGCCTTCAGCGGCGCGCAAGCCAGCGACGACACCGTCGTGCTAGTGCTGAGGGTCCCCTGGCACGAAACGGACGGGCAGTCGCGACTGCCGGCCATTCCAGCACATCTAGCGGCGCGCCCAGCCAGTGACGATGAACGCAGCGTGCCCGCTACGCGGGGTTAAGCGATGAGGGCGTCGCTCATCGTGCCGAGCGGGGGCGCTCCGAGGGCGAGGAGGGCTTCGTGAAAGCGCCGGAGCGAGAATTTCGTGCCCCAGGCGGCCAGCGCCTTGTCCCGGAGCGACATGATCTCGAGCTTGCCCCACGTGTAGCGCCCGTAGGTGGGGTCGTAGGTAGCCCGCGTCGCTTCGCTCCTGGCGGCCGGGCCGAGCAGGAAGGCGTCGGCCTCGAAGCGCGCCGTGGCGTCATCGACGGTCATCGTCCCCTGATGGATGCCGAGGGCGGAGGCGAGTCCGGTCACCCCGACGAGGGCGTCGAGGTAGACGCCGATGGCGAATCGGGGATCGTCTGCCCTGAAGCCCTGCTCGACCATCAGCTCCCCGGCGTAGCTTGCCCATCCCTCGACGAACGCCTCGGAGAACAGGCTGCGCCGCACATCTCCCCGGGCGAGCTGGCGGAGCATCCGGCCGTGGGCGAAGTGACCGGGCGTGACCTCGTGTACCGTCACGGCGGGACCCATGGTGGCGCTGAAGACGGCCAGCCACTCATGCTTGGCCTGCTCGTCCCAGGACTCGTCGGGCGGGCTGACGTAATAGCGAGCCGGAACGTCGTCCTCGAAGGGCCCAGTCCAGTACATCATGGCCGCGGCCCACCGCCGGGACGGGGGAGCGGGGCCGATCTCGCAAGCGCCGCCAGGCGGCGGCAGGAGGTCGTTGTCGATCACGAAGGCCGTGGCCTCGTCGATCGTCTCCCGGGCGGCTGCATAGATTCCCTCTTCACCGGGGTGGTCCCGGAGAAGCCCCGGGACGAGCTGCGACGGCGTCACCCCCGGCGACCATCGCTCGCACGCCTCATCGAGCCTGGCGCGAAGCCGGTCGCGCTCGGAGTCGGCCCGCTCCTCCAGGCGGCCCAGGTCGACCGGCATCGACTCCGCGTGCCCGAGCAGGCCGGCGAGTGCCGTCGCGCCGAGCGAAGCATCCGGGTTGCCTGAGGCGGCGGCATCCTGGATTCGACCGAGCAGCCTGCCGTGCGCCGCCATGGCGGCGACCTCGACGTCGGTCGTGCCATTGATCCCCTCGGCGAGGCCTCTCACCGTCCGGACGAGCGCACCGGCCACCGGCGCCGGAACGGCCTGCAATGACTCCAGGGAAGCATCGGCTGCTCCGGGCCATTGGGCGAGGTGTGCCTCCCGCGCCCGCCGGCGCTGCGGCTCGGGGGCGTACTCGCGGTCGTAGCAGGACAGGTCCAGGTTCTGGATGTGGGGAAGTGGGTTCCACTGCAAGATCTCGGCCTCGGCCCGGGCGGCCTGCTCGGCGGCGCTGAGATGACTCTCGTCGTGGCAGTCGGCGAGGCGCTCGCCCGGCGATGAGGGCCCAAGGCGCTCCAGGGCCGCTTTGCGGCCGCTCGGCGAGAGGTCCATGACGACGCCGTCGTACTCGTGGACTCCCGCGAGCTCCCTGATGACCGGGACTTTCACGTCCCATGCGGCTCTGAGGCGGCGATCAGGCATAGCGGCAGACTAGTAGCGGTACCTCAGAAACACCGCAGCCCAAGTTCAGCGGCTATGCGGCACGATGAGACGGCGATTTGCAAGCCTGAGTCCGCACGCGCCGCCGACTCGCATCGCTGAGGAGGTCACGGCAGCTAGCCCGGGCGAGATAGGCCGCCGGGGAGTGAGACCTCGCCCGGAGCACCACAAGCGCTGAAATCGGTGCGGTCGAGCACGGTCAGCCCAGCCGATAATGGCATACCGGCGGGCGGGCGAGACGATGTGGTCATGGTCTTGCAGCTAGCGCGTGAGGAGCCGGAGGCCGGGCCGTGGCGCGTCGAGTCGCTGGCGGCGGTCGTCGAGGCGCTCACCCTCCGCGTTCCGGGGAGGTTCACGACTGGTGGCCCTGTCGTTCTGGCGGTGGACGGCCGCAGTTCCAGCGGGAAGACGACGCTGGCTGCCCGGATGCAGGACACAGTGGCCGGATCGGTTGTCGTGCATACAGATGACATCGCATGGTGGCATTCCCGCTTCGGCTGGGCCGACGTCCTCATCGACGGCATTCTGATGCCCGTGTGCCAGGGAAGGGGGGTGGCTTTTCGTCCGCCGCGGTGGGCCGAACACGGCCGGGAAGGGTTTATCGAGGTTCCGGCGGGATGTCCGCTGCTCATCATCGAGGGGGTGGGTGCCGGACGTAGCGAGGCGTCGCACTTCATCGATGCCCTGGTGTGGGTGCAGTCCGACGAGCTGGAGACCGAACGGCGCAGCATCGCCAGGGCAGGCGAGCCGGGCGGATCGCGGACTGTGCGGCATCACCGCGAGTGGATGGCCGAGGAGATACCGTTCATCGCTGGACAGCGGCCGTGGGAGCGCGCCGATCTCGTCGTCGCGGGCACCCCCGAAATTTTCTGCGATCCGCGCACCGACGTCGTCATCGCGCCGCCACCGGCGCGGCTGACACGGCTGCCGGGCCCGCGCGGAACAGGCGACAGCAGCTAGGACTCGGCTGATCAGGCGGGTGCGGGAGGCTGGCAAGGCCGCATTCCCAGGGTGAGCCCGGTCCACGCTTTGGCTATGCCGGACCCTGAACCAAGGCTGGCCGCAGCCTGGTGCCGCAAGTCCGGCTTCCTGAGCTGTCCAGGCCGATGGTCCGACTTCACCTGCGGCAGCTGGCCACCCCCGTCGCTCTAGCCTAGAGCGGACTGACCTGCCCCAACGCTGAGCATGGCCGCTGGCGGCCGCCCATCAGATGTTCTGGTAGAGGCGGATCGCGGTGCCGCCAGGAGAAGAGTAGATCTGCACGAGGTCGCAGAGCTGGTTGGCGAGCCAGAGACCGGATCCGGGCGCGGCATCGGTGCCGGGCGGCAGGCGGCCTGCTAGCGGTGAGGTGATGTGGCCGTGGTCGGACACCTCGCAAATCAGCGAGCGGTCGTCGCGCCAGGCGCGGAGCTCGCCGTGCCCGCCGCCATGCCGAAGGCTGCTGGCGGTAATCTCATGGACCGCCTGCATGATCGCGGTGGCTGACCGCTGGCCCAGCCCGGCGAGCCGGGCCCGCTCGGCAACGAACGCCCGCACGCGGCCGAGCCCGCCAGGCTGGAATGCCAGGTAATCCGCATCGGCTGGCCGGGCCGGCAGCGGCCGGGCAAACGGGTCGGCGAGGTCGACTGGCCGGAAGGCGCTGGAAGCCTGCCGGTCTTCGCCGCGGGCGATGAACGGGTGAGTCCGGTACGCCTCGTCGATCACGTCGGTGGCCAGCGCTTCAAGGTCATAGGGGCACAGCAGCCAGAGCGGGATGGACGCATCGAAAGCGATGTTCAGCAGGGCCTCGTGCAGCTGGCATTCGGCAAGCTCAGCTGGGGAACGGCCGGGATAGACGGGCTCCCCGATCCCCCACAGCCGCGAAGCCCCGGCATGCTCCCGCGCGAATGCCTGCCACGCGGCGATGATCCGCCCGGGGTTGCCGCCGGCATCAGCCATGTCGGCGAAGCTCACGTTCCGTGCCTCAGCCCGCAGCTCCCTGCGGAGCATGCCGATCTTAGAACCGCTCACCATGACCAGGACCGGATTCCCGGCACGGACCGCCCGGCGGATAAACGAAGTGGTCCCGGCAAAGAACTCGGCCATACCGGAGTACAGGAGCGCCTCATGCCGGTACCCGTCGGCGGTGCCTGCTGACGGTGCCCGCACAGTGCCCGCCCTGGCATCACCAGCAGCTGGCTGACCAGGGCTGGCCGTGTCCGGCCGGGGAGCCAGCCCGAGGTGTTCCGCATGCGCGGCCAGGCCTGCCTGCAGCGTGTATGGCCCGCGGACCCGCTGCATCCGGGGCGGGATCTCGGCGTAATCCAGGTAAGGATGGTCGCCGCACTGGCCGCAGATGAGCTCGAACAGGTCGGTGTAGCCGCCTTCCATCCGGCCATCCACGATCCGGGCCGGCTGGCGCCGCAGGCTCGCCGTCCGGCCATGGCCCGGCTCACCAGGCAGCGGGAGTGTCATGGCGCCCTCCGGGGCAATGCGCAGCCACGGGTCACGTCGATCGTGCGTGCTACCCGGCGCGGGAACGGCACTCACAGCCGGCCGAGCACTGTGCACGATTTCCGGGCATCCGTGACTGCTACTCATTCGACCCCCCAGGCCATCGGCTCGTGCCCTGTCTAGCTATGGAGCACAGGCACCGCCGACAAGTCAGGATATCTATGGTAACGGCCGGAAAAGTCAGTGACCTGATGCGGGACATCCGCAGGAAGGCCCGCCTGGCCATGCCCCGCAGACCAGGCTGACTTCATCCAAGCCGATCAGGATCTGGAGCCGCACCGGCCGCCAGCCGCTGCTGCTCACCGCCCGATGCCAGCGTCGGCTGAACTGGCCATCGCTGATAGCACCTGGCGAGCCGTGTCCGCGGGTTCGCATCCGGGTAGGATCACCGGCAAAGCAGCGGCATGGCGTGCGAGGAGGAACGCTGGCGTGTTCGAGGCGGCCAACATCCGGGAATGGCGCGGCCACGATGTGGTTGACGCCCAGGGTCACAAGATCGGTGAGCTCGAGGCCGTCTACGTTGACACCGGCACCGACTTGCCGTCGTTCGGCACGGTCAAGGTCGGACTGCCAACCCGGCACAGGCTTGTATTCGTGCCGCTCGACCAGGCGACTGTGGGTCCGGGATACCTCAAGGTCGACTACGACAAGAAGCAAGTGAGGGAAGCGCCGTCGATCGGTACCGACGGCGAGCTGCCCGCTGGCGACGAAGAGGCGATCTTCAAGCACTACGGCCTGCCCTACGAGCCAGGCGCAGGCGGTGAACGGCGGCTAGGCCGCCGCTGAGCGGCTCGACCAAGCGGAGGATTGAATGATCGCCCTCTTTCTCCTGCTGGTAATCGTCGCGATGGTGCTCGGTATCGTCGGCGTTGTCGCGAAAGGCCTGTTGTACTTGCTGTTCATCGGCATCGTCGTGTTCCTCGTTGCCCTTCTGCTGGCCGCCCTGCGGATGCGGCGGCGGCCGGGGAGGCGCCAGGCCCGGTAATTCCCGCCCGGCAGAGCGCCGCGGCCGGCATTTGGCAGGATGCTGGATGATGCAGCGGATCGGAGTACGGGAACGACGGGCCAGGCTGGGCCTACGGCACCACCTTGCCGGCGGCGCTATGGCAGGCAGCCCCGTTCAGGTGGCGCGCTCGCTGGTCGCGGTGCAAAGCACGGATCCGTCGTCGGTATACCTGGCCATGCTGGCCCGGATGACGGGCGGTGGCATCAAGTCCGTCGAGCGCGCCCTCTACCAGGACAAGACGCTGATCCGGCTGCTGGGAATGCGGCGCACCGTCTTCGTCGCCACACTCGACACCGCGTCGCTCATCCAGGCTGCGTGCTCCCGCACCGTCGCGGCCAGGGAGCGCCGCAAGCTGCTGTCATGGCTGGCCGAGTCCGACGTCGGCGACGACGTCGACGGCTGGCTGGCGGAGGTCGAGCAGGCCGCGCTCAGCGCACTTACCGCCCGCGGCGAGGCGACGGCGGCCGAGCTCGCGGCCGACGACCCGCGGCTGCAGATTCGACTGGTGCTGGCCAGGGGGACGAGCTTCGAAGGGCGGCAGAGCGTCGCAAGCCGGGTGCTGTTGGTGCTCGCCGCCCAGGGCCAGGTCGTGCGGGCTCGGCCGGGCGGCTCGTGGACGTCGCACCAGTACCGCTGGGCACCGATGACCACGTGGTGCCCGCAGGGGCTGGCCGACTGGGAACCGGAGACCGCAGCAGCCGAGCTGGCGCACCGCTGGCTCGAGGCGTACGGCCCGGCGACCGCAGACGACCTGCGCTGGTGGACCGGCTGGGGAAAGACGCAGGTCAGGCGGGTTCTCACCAAGCTGCAGCCGGTGGAAGTGGACCTGGACGGCGCGCCGGGCATCGTCCTGGCTGACGACCGGGAGCCGTCGCCGGATGTGCAGCCGTGGGCGGCGTTGCTGCCCGGGCTGGATTCCACCCCCATGGGCTGGCAGCATCGGGGCTGGTTCCTCGGCGAGCACGGCCCCCGGCTGTTCGACCGGTCCGGCAACGTCGGCCCCACCCTGTGGTGGGACGGCCGCATCGTCGGCGGCTGGGCGCAAGACCGCGACGGGGAGATCGTCTGCCGGTTCCTGGAAGACGCCGGGTCGGACGCCATCGACGCTGCGCAGGCCGCGGCCCGGCGGATGGCGGGCAATCTTGCCGGGGTACGGCTCAGCGCGCGGACCCGCGGCCTGACCTGGCTGGAGCAGGACCTGGCCAACGGAGCATAGCGGTCGGTGCCTGGCCGGACCGGTCATCGCGACAGGGCGAGTTCGTGCGCGAGGAATGCGTCACGGTCAGCCTGTGCGGCGTCGGCCAGCTGATGATCGGAAGTGGGATAGAGGTCAACCCGCGCCCGCGGCGCGTGGCGGGCGAATCGCTTCCGCACGCCGGCGCTGACGAAGACGTCTTGGCCGGCCCACTGGAACAGCTCATGGTGGCCGAGCCGAGACACGTGGCGCACAGGCTGCAGGCTGGCGAACATGGCCTTATAGCGCGCCGCGCGCTTGCCGGTGTAGCCCAGCCAGTACTTGACGAACCAGTGACCCCAGGTCGCATCCGGAGTGGCGAGAACCGCGGCGTGCACCCGGGGATCTGAGTTCGCCAGCAGCGCGCCGTACATGGCGCCATAGTCATGCCCGACCACGGCAACCCGTGACCGATCGACGTACCGCCTGGCTATCAGCCAGTTCAGGGAAGCGCGGAAGACGGCGAGCTGCTGCCTGACGCGGGTGACGTCACGCCGCTTTCCAGTAGGAGCGGCTTGCCAGGGGAACGTTCCCTGCGGCAATAGTGACACGGCCCCGCTGGGGGCAAGTTCGATCGCCTCGGCGAGGAATTCGGACCGGTCGCTGTGGATCTGCCCGAGCCAATGAAGGAAGAGAATCCCGGCGTGGCTGCCCGGTCGAAGCGTGCCACCGGACCGGACCAGGTAAGCCCGGACGGCGTGCTGCCCTGGGACAGGCACGCGAATATCCTGCACGATCACCGGCGAGCCCGAAGCCGGCGTGTGCGTGCCCACGGCCTGGGACGGCGCCGCCGCTATTGTCGCCATGGCGCCTGCCAGCGCAACTGCAAGACCAGCCCTGCGGATCAGCTTCAGCACCATCTGCCCTGCTCTCGTCAGTAGGAAAGACACGCTTGGTACTGACGAAACTAGCGTCAGAGACATAAGCCGTCAAGGAACTGACGCTGACCTGAGTTGGGCCACGTTTCCGGCGTAGGCGCTTGCGCCAGGCGCTGACCTGCGGGTTCTCGGTTGGCCTTCGGGGTCTAAGCTTCCCGCTTCCGCTGACGGTAGAGCCGCGCGGCAGCGCGGTCATTGCAGGCCGTGCAGCAGAACCTGCGGGTCTGAGCCCGGGTATGGTCGATGAACGCGCACTGGCAGGGCGGTGCCGCGCAGGTGCCAAGCCGGCCAACGCCCTGGCGCGCGACATGCTCGGCCAGGGCCGCGGGCAAGCGGGCCGCCAGCGCGGCCAGGCCTCGCTTGCCGTGAGCCACCTGGAGCCGGATGCAGCCGGGGAAAATCACCAGCTGGGGGACGGCCGCGGCGCGAAGCAGCATCGGGTTCAGTATCGACGCCGCCTGGCCGGGCGACGTGGCCTGAAAGACCGCCCGCAGCGACTCCCGAAGCTCCCGCAGTCCTGCCAGGTCACCGGGGCCCAGCGGACCCGCGATGTCGTCGCGGCCGACGTCGGCCGCCACCTCCCGGAACCAGCCAAGGTCGGTCAGCCGGTCCGCAGGGTCTTCGAGGAGGTCGAGCGAATTGACCAGGAGCACGGCCAGGTCGAGGTCCGATGCCGGCCCGCCGTCCGGCGACCCGAGCCAGTCCCGCACGTAGCCCGCCAAGCCGACTACTCCCCGTCCTGCTCCCGCCGGGATATGGGGCTGCCATCGTCACTGCCCTGGTCCCGGACTCTTCGACGCATGCAGGGCCTGACCTATTCACTGGGAGTCAAGATACCGTCCCTGTCCACTTCTCTCCGGCGGCCGAAACAGCTCAGTGGCCCGCGGCAGGCGATTTCCGGCGTAGATCCCGTTAAAAATATTCCGTTGACTTATCGGCAGCAGGCATGCCGGAGGGCGAAGCACTTGACCGCGGCCCTGACCGGAGCATGGACTTACCTCAGCGGAAGTGCGGATGCCGCCCATGGTCTGCCGCGGGCAGTTGGAGAGGTCTGGCATGGCGCAGCGCGTGCATGGCTGGCGGAAGCTGGCGGGTTCCACCTGGGGCCGTCCGATGGACCCGCAGTTCTACGGTGACCTCGAGCTCGACGCGGGCCAGCTGCTGGCCTACATCGACGAGGTCCGGCAGGTCACCGGCGTGCACCTCACCATGACCCATCTCGTCGGCAGGGCAGTCGCGCACGGCCTCGCGAAGGTGCCGGAACTCCGGGTCCGGCTGGCCCGCGGACGCGAGTACCGGCGCGAAGGCGTGGACGTGTTCTTCATCGTGACGACCGAGGGCGGCCGGGAACTGACCGGCGTCAAGGTCCACGGCGCCGACCGCAAGTCCTGCTGTCGAGATCGCCAGGGAACTCAGCCGCCGCTGCGCTGCGATCGAAGCAGGAACCGACCCGGAACTCGGCCAGGGAAAGGCGCTGCTCGCCCGCCTGCCGCCGGCGATGCTGCGCGCGGCGCTGCATCTCGGCGCCTGGCTCACCTCCGACCTCAACCTTGACCTGAGCCGCCTCGGCATGCCGCGGCAGGCGTTCGGCGGCGCGATGATCACCTCGGTCGGGATGTGGGGCGTCGGCCGCGCGTACTCGCCGCTCGCGCACTATTACCGGGTACCGCTGCTCGTGCTCGTCGGCGCGGTCAGGAAGATGCCTGCGGTCGTAGACGACGAGGTTGCCGTGCGCCCGATGCTCACGGTGACGGCAACGTTCGACCACCGCTATGTGGACGGATTCCATGCCGCGCAATTCGCCCGCGCCGTGCGCAGCTACTGCGAGGCTCCGGCGCAGTTCGAGCCCGCGCCTGGCGGTGCCGCCGTGAACCCGGACGAACCGAGCGAGCATGCGGAGGCGGGAGCCTGACGCCACGAATACGGCCCAATGGCGGCGGACCCGGGCCGTAGGTCCCTGGCGTGGCACGCAACCGCGCGGAGTACTGAGGTAATGGGAGAAGCCCGCCGGATTGCAGTGCTCGGTGCCGGGGCAATGGGAACTGCCCTGGCCGTGCACACCGCCCGCAACGGCGCCAGCAGCGTCCTGCTCGCGACAGAACGGGACGAGGCCGTCGTCGACGTGTGGCGGCGCGGGCAGCCGCACCCGACGCTCCGGATGCCCTTCCACCACTACGTCCGCTGCTGCCCGGCCGAGGAATGGGCCGAGATGCTGCCAGCCGCCTCGGTCGTGTTCGTCGCCGTATCGAGCGCGGGGCTGCCGGGTGTGCTGGCCCGGGCCGCGCGCATCGGCGCGCCCGGCGCGACCTGGGTGCTGGCCACCAAGGGCTGGGCCCAGGACACGCTGCAGACCCCGAGCCAGGTGGCCGCGGAAGTGCTCGGGAACGAGCCGGTCGTCTCGCTGGCCGGGCCCGCGCTAGCCGCCGAGATACTCGCTGGCTCGCCGACCGGCCTGCTCTGCGCTTCCCTGGACCACCAGGCCAGGAGGCGCGCGGCGGCCGCGCTCGCCTCGCCCACGACGGCCGTGTTCACTACGAGCGACGTTGCCGGGGCCGAAACGGCCGCCGCGTTCAAGAACGTAGTGGCGGTCGCGGTAGGCCTTGCCGAGGGCCTGTCCGACCGCCTCGGCGAGAGCGCGCTCATTGCCAGTTTCGCCAACGCCCGCGCCGCGGTGTTCGCCCGCGGCATGCTCGACATGCTGGCGCTCGTCGAGGCCCGCGGCGGCCGCCTGCCGACTGTGCTCGGGCTGGCCGGGGCAGGCGATCTCTACGTCACCTGCCAGCATGGCCGCAACGGCCGGCTCGGCCGGCTGCTCGGCTCCGGCGCCACGGTCGACGGGGCGATCCGCTCGATCGGGAGCACGGTCGAGGGAGTGACGAATACCGCGGCCGCGCTCAGGCTCGCCGCGCGGACAGATCTCGACCTTCCCACGGCGCGGGTGGTAGAGCTCGCGCTCACGGAGGACCTGACCGGTGAGCGGGTCAGCGACCGGCTGCGGGACCTGTTCCTCACCGTCGCGTCCGGTTCCCGGCCGTCTGGCTAAGCACCCCGCTGCCCGGCGCGGCGGCCCAGTGGATGGCAAACCGATCGAGCCGGTAGCCGAGCGCGTTTACCGTTGGCTGGATGAAGTTATCCCGGACAGTGCGTACTGCCTCGCTCTCCGCCGTCCTTACCAGCGGCCCGGTAATCTGCGGCGCATGCTGCGCCTTGTAGAAGGCGATGCGCTGCGCCTGGGCATAGAGCACTGACTCCGCGAACTGCGGCCGCAGCACCACGCCGCAGCCGAATCCGGGATACGTCCAGCTATGCTGCGTGGCTATCGGTTTCGACGGGATGTTGTCGACGGTGATGGCGTGCACCGACTGCGGCAGCTGCGGCTGCGGGAGGACCATTACCACCGTCACGTGACCAGGAGTGCCGTTCTGCGGGCGGCTGACGACGCGCAGCCGATAATGGCCGGAGCCAGGTTTCCACCAGGCAGCGCCCGGATTGAGGTCAACGGTGGCTGAGGCGTGGCCCACGGCGTAGAAGGTACTGGCAAACCAGCATGGCCACGGGCCGATGTTCTTAGCGACCTTGTGGGTGAAGACAAAGTTGAAGTTCGCCTCACCGAGGGCCGGCTTGGAGATTCCCTCGATCTTCTGCAGCACCCACGGGCCAAGTTCGGTATTGGTGGCGGTACCCGCGCTGATCGATTGCCACGGCCAGCCGAACTTGATATTGGGCAGATGAGCATTGACGCCGATCAGGTGCAGCGCCGCGGAAAGCGTGATCAGCACCAGGTACGAGATCGCGCGGCGAAAGATCAGCCCGGCCGCGGCCAGCACGACGGCCCACTTGACCAGCGGCGATATGTGGCGACGGCGCGGCCTGAACTCGCCGTCATTCCACCCAGGCCGCTGCGGGCTGGCCTTCAGCAGCAAACGAACCACACCGCCACCTGCTTTCTGTGCAAGGCACCGTTGACTAGATCGGGCTGGGCAACCTGCCTAGATCGTGGCCGGGTAGTCCAGGCTCAGCACGACGGGCACGGCCCCGAAGGGCATGCGGAACCGCCGGCCTGGCTTATCTGGCGCATTCGGCTCGGCGATACCCGGCCAGCGCATGTTCATGTGCTGGGCGGTCAGGCCTGCCACCGAGTACGGGAATTCCATCGCGGATGTATGGTGCAGCCTGAGCAGCCCTCCCCAGCGGAACGCCGCGAAGGCGTTAGCCAGGTCGCGGACGGAGAGATTTCCCGGCGCGGCCAGGTCGATCCGATAAACCGCCCCGGCCAGCGTCACCAGGTCGTCAGCGCACTGTTCAAGGGCTGCTGACTTCGTCCGGTAGATCGACCCGTCGGGATTTACGGTGCCCAGCTTCTCGCCGTGCACCGGCGAGCAGCGCGGCCGCGCCTGGCACTGCATCCAGTCGCATGCTGCCAGCAGTTCCCACCGGATGCCGGTGTGGCTGGCGACGTCACGGTAGAGCGGCTCAGCGCGCATCAGCGGCACCCTGGCCAAGGTCGTGAAGGAATTCCGGACGGCCGGCGGAATGGGCTGCCGATACTGGGCTGCCTTGGGCCGGGCCTTGCGGGATGTGCTTCTCGGCGCGCTGCGGCCGGCCGGACCTGGCATTCGCTTGGCGGTCACGGTCTGCGTTGACGGCATGGCCCCGGGCTGAGACTGGCCAGATCCTGAGGTGCGGTCCGGTCCCGGTGTCACGCCGGCGGCCGGCGTCGGGCTGGGCGAGGGCGCCGGCGGCGACGCGCTTTCTTGCGGTGCGGGGGCAGCATGCCGGCGTCCGGCGATCATCGCCCCGCCCGGGCTTGCCCCGCCCGGGTTTGCTCCGCCCGGGTTTGCGCCGCCAGTGCCGCCTCCGCCCGGCGTTGAGCGGCCTGGGCTTGGTCGGCCAGGCGTCGCGCCGCCTGGGTTGGCGCCGCCCGGGTTAGCACCGCCCGGGTTAGCACCGCCAGTGCCGCCTCCGCCCGGCGTTGCGCCGCCCGGCCCGGCGCCGCCCGAATTCGCGCCGCCTGGGTTGGCCCCGGCCGGAGTCGCGTCGCCCGGGCTGGCTCCGCCCGGGCTAACGCCGGCCGGTGTCGCGCCGCCCGGTGTCGCGCCGCCCGGTGTCGCGCTGGCGGGTGTCGCGCTGGCGGGTGCCGCGCTCGCTGGTGCCGGGCCGGCCGGTGTCGCCCCGGCTGCGGTCGCGGGGCCGCCCGCCGCGGCCAGCGTGCCGGCATCGTAGCGATACAGGTCGTACTTTCGCATGAGGCCGATGAGCGTCGCGCCGTAGTTCGGATCCGTCGCGTAAACACCGGTGAGGGCGGAAGCGAAAGCGTTCGGATCCCGCCGTTCAGCCATGGACTGCTGGTAGTAGCCGCTGGTGGCGAGCAGCTTGCCGTGATCGTTGATGCTCTCGGCGACATTGTGGTAGACCCGGAATCCGGCGATCCGCGTCACCGGCTTGCCGTTCTCGTACTCCTGGGTGGGCAGCTGAGCGCTGCCGGCCGGGCCGCTGCCCTTGATCCCGAACAGGTTGTTGTCTCTGCTGGCCAGGCTGCTCTGGCCCCAGCCGGATTCGTCGATCGCCTGGGCGATCGTCACCGCCGCCGGGACGCCGTACCTGCGCTGCGCGGCGACCGCTCCGGGCGCGACCTCGCCGATGAACGCTTGCTGGGTGGTCGAGTCTTGCGGCGGCGGCATCGCGGCGAGTGCCGCGTGGTGCCGGCGGTACGGAGCTGCCGACGGTGCCCTCGGCCCGGCGGCCTGGTGATGCGCAGTTACCGACACCCCGGGGATCGCCGCCGCTCCCGTCGTTGCCGCCTGGAGCGTGACGGCTTTCCGGGTGCGACTGACGCCGGGAACGTGCGCCCTGACGTTCCGGTCATGGCCGGCCTGGGCCGACCGGCGGTCGGCCGGGCCTGGTCTGGCCGCGGGCCGGCCTGGTCTGGCCGCGGGCCGGCCTGGTCTGGCTTGCCGCCCGCGGCGGCCGGGCCCTGCGGTTGCTGGTGGGAGTGATGCCGCTGGCGCGCGGTCGGCTGCGCATCCCGGCCCGGCCCGGGCGCGCGCACCCGTGTCGCCGGGATGGCCGCGCCGCCCTGCGGGCGCGATGACGCTGGTTCAGGCGGCCCGCAGCCGACGCACCGGGAATGGCCGCAAGCTCCTGGGCTGCCTGAACTCCTGCCCCGTGACCGCGCTGATCCCGGTGCCCGACGTGACCAGGGTGAGCCTGGCGGCCTGGCTCACCGGTGCGGAACTGGTGACTCCCGCGCCGGGCCGACAGGTCCGCACGGCTACCGGGCGCCCGGCTGGCGGCGGCAGGAAGCGCGCCGTTGTTGACGAACCCGACGACGCCCTGGGCGCTCAGCGGATCGGGATATTCGTGCGCGTTGACCGAGAAGTCCGGCAGCGAGTCGGCACCGATGGTGTGCAGAACGCCGCCGCCATATTCGGTCACCACCTCGACGTGACCAGCGAACAGCACCCAGTCGCCGGGCATTGGCTGATAGCCGTCGCCCAGCGGATGCCAGCGATGATGCGCTTCGGCATCTTGCCGGATCGAGGTCACGCCCGGCGACGCCGGATTCTCGTCGACGCGGACATCAGCCCACTTATGCAGCGGCCACGGGTAGGTAGTGCCTCCGGTCACCCAGCTTTGCCGGCCAACGACCTGGGCCGCCAGCTCCAGGGTCATGCTGGCGAAGGCCGCGCATGACTCGCCGTGGTCGGCGCCGTTAATGCTGTCGTTCTGCCAGATCACCGACTGCATCTCGGCCGGCGTCTCGCCATTGGCCATCCGGAGGTAGTAACTCGCGACGTTGACGATCGCGGAGCGCAGCATCGCATCATCGCCGAGCGCAGGCTGAGCTGATTGCTTCAGGGCCAGCAGGTGAATCGGCATTCCTGTTGGCGAGGCTAGCTCAGACGGCGTCCCCGGAGCGAAGGACAACCCGGTTATTGCTCCACCCGCGCTGAGGCTTACGAGCGCCGTTATATGCTGCCACCGCGGTCTGCCAGTGGTGCGCATAAGCTCACCTCCTTCCTGATTGCGCGGGCCATGCGGCCGGACTGACGACGATAATGAGCGGCCGGCTACGCCTGCGGTGCTGAATTTGACAGGCGCCTGAGTATCGCTTGCACGCGCGGATTCCCCGGGTTATCCGCGTTCTGGAATAGCACGGCGGCGTCCTGCGCCGCCGCGGGCGCGGCGCCGACGACCCACTTCTGGTAGATGTCGGTCACCAGGGCGGCCTGCCCGGCCGGGCTGGTCACCGGGTTGGCGCAAAGGCGCGGGAAGCCCGCTCGCGAGGTGACCGCCGCCGATCCGGTATACCGGACGCAGTTTGCGCGGTGGCCCTCAAGCCCAGGCTGAACGACCGGCTTGCCGTTGGGCCGAGTCAGGGTCGCGCCGCCGACGATGTTGTTGATGGCCCGCGCCGCGACCTCAAGGCTGTCGATCGGGTTGGACGGGTCATAGGGATGATGCAGGTTCAGGGACCAGGCCACCTCGCCGCCCTGGGCGGGCGTGATCGGTTCCAGGCCCACCCGGCCTGTCTTCGCACTGCCGAAGTTCGGGTTGTCCGCGCTGGTCAGCAGCGCGAACACCCAGAGAATCTGGCGGGTAGCCTTGGCGCAGGCAAAGTTCACCTGACCGGGCTCGGACTTAACGTCGGGGTTCTGGCAGGCCTTGGCTACCTCGTTCTGCACCGTCGCCACGCTGGACGGCCACGAAGCTCCGCCGCGGAATAGCAAGAGCACGCCGACCGCGACGAGCACGGCGATGGCCGCCGTTGCTGCCGCTATCTTGCGGCTTCGCGGGAAGCGCGGGTAATAAGCCGTGCGCCGGCCGTGGTTGACGAAGGCCTCGGTGCGCCCTGCGGCCGAGTGCACCGGATCGGCTGAGCTTTCGTGCCGCTGGGCGTGCGGCTGGTTCCAGGCCGTGAAGCGGTCGGCAATGCGGTCGGCATCGAGGTCGAGATCCACCTCATCCAGCGCGCATCGGCCTGCTTGCTCGACCTGGCCGGGCGTGGCTGACTGGCCGCAGGCACACTGACCGAGCTCACATTCAAGTGACACCCGGGCGGCAGAGAGCTGACGCTCAAGCTCCGCCGTCTTGTGCCTCAAGTCAGCGAGGCGCTGGTTCGCCCGGCGCGCATTGGATTCGAAGTGCGTCCTCATTTTCCACCTCTAGCATGCGGCCGGTATATGCCTGTACCCGGCGCTCTATGGGAGCGGGATAGACCTGCCTCCATGGCCATTGTTTTCTTGGCAGCTCTCAGCGGAGCGCGCGGTCACGCACCGGCCGTGGCCGGTCGCCGGCGAGCAGCGCGGCCTTTGCAGTTCCCGGTGACCCCGCGGCCGGCCCAGCTCCCGGTGTCCCCGCGGCCGGCCCAGCTCCCGGTGTCCTCCGCGGCCGGCCAGCTCCCGGCCCGGCTCCCGGCCCGGCGGCCGTCGCTGCTGGCCGATGCGGACGCGGCGGCAACCCGGATGGCCGGGGGAGATCGTGACCCGGTGCTGCGAGCAACGTAAGGCATGGCGCCATTAGAACACATGTACGAGCCGACATGGAAGAGAGTGACCCGGTTGGAACACGCGTTCGTGGAGGTGACGGCATAGCTCGCCAGCGGCCCTGGCCTGGCCGGACCCGGGCTGGCCCGGCCGCAGAGCCCGGGAGAAACTCAGCCGGCCGCGACCCGCGGCACGATCGGCGGCCACCATGCCGGATAGCTAACGGTATCTCGGCTCAGCTGGCAGGCAACCCCGGAGCGCACAAGCTGGTCCGGCCGGCACCGCCGCACGCCGCGCTGAGCACCCCGCCGGAGGATTCCCGCTAGGGCTCCCCGTCGTGCCGCATCCACACGTTCGGCTCCCAGTACCGGCCGACCCCGGCGGCCACCGTCAGCGGGGCCAGCCCGCCGGGGAACACGTACTCGCCAGGCTCCGGCAGGTCGAGCCCGGTCCAGCGCTCCCAGTCAGCGGCCGGAGCGGTGATCTCCATCGAACGCTCCTCAGCCCGCAGGACGGTAGCCCCGAGCCGGGCATGTACCCGCAGCCACGGATCGAACGGCAGGCCGTCACCGCGGCGCCACCGGGCATAGCCGTCGATCGGGATGAGCGGGTAACGGTCTTTCCGGCTCGGCCGGACCGGAGCGACGAGCGGGCCGAGGCCCGCGTTGCCCGCCGCAGCGGCCATTGCCTGCAGGATCAGCCTGCTGTAGCCCTGTCCTTGCTGGTCATTCTCGACCTCGGCGGCAAGCGCCGATACCGCGGTCGGCACGGCCTGCTCGGAGACGGCGCGCAGGCCGACGGCGTCGATCCCGGCGGGCAGGTCAGCCAGGGTGCCGTCCCAGCGGAACGGTATCGCGCGGCCGCGCCCGACGACGCGCCCGGCCGACTCGTCATGCAGGAGCACCTGAAACCGCGCGAACCGGGGGAAGAGCTGCCCGAAGTAGCTGCTGGTGTGGTTGCCGTGCATGTTGTACTCAGGCCAGACTCCGGTAAAGCTGTTTCTCGCCGCCTGCCACAGGTCTGGCCGCTCGGCCGCGGTGTAGATCCGCACCGCGGATCCGGGCGGAAGCAGCACGCCGTCCATCGGCCTATCTTGTCAGTGCGGACGATGTTCCGGATCGCCGCAGGCCCGGCCGGCTCGAGGGAGGCTGAAATGACCCGGATGCCCAGGCTGACATTGACGGCCACGGTGCTGGACTCGCCCGACGCCCGCCAGCTCGCGTACTTCTACCGGCAGCTGCTTGGCTGGGAGGTGCGGACGGACGAGCCATGCTGGGTGACGCTCAGGCCGCCTGCCGGCGGAGCGGGGCTGTCGTTCCAGACGGAGGCGGCGTACGCCGCGCCGACCTGGCCTGCCGGTCCCGGCGACCGGCAGATGATGACGCACCTGGACATCGAGGTCGATGACCTCGAGGCGGCCGGTGCTCACGCGGCCGCCGCAGGCGCCACCCTCGCGGACTACCAGCCCCAGGAGAAGGTGCGCGTCTACCTGGACCCGGCCGGGCATCCGTTCTGCCTGTGGGTGCGCGAATAGCCCGAGAGCGGATCTACCCGAGAGCGAGATCTACCCGAGAGCGAGATCTATCGGTGCCGCTCGTTAAGCCTGCGGTCCAAGATCGCCGGGCTGCCTGCCTCAGCCCGGCGCCAGGGCGCGGAGCGCTTTCCTGTCCAGCTTTCCGACGCTGGTCAGCGGCAGCGCGTCGATGATCCGTATCTCGCGCGGGCACTTGTGCGCGGCCAGCCGCGCCGCGGGCGAACCCGGCGAGTTCGGCCGGAAGCGCCGTGCTGCCCGGTCTCAGTGCGACGAAGGCCACGATCTCTTCGCCCAGCCGGGGGTCGCGGCAGGCCGACGACGCCCGCCATGGCGACCGCCGGATGCTGCACGAGCACGTCCTCGACATCCCTCGGGAAGACGTTGAAGCCGCCCCGGATGATCAGGTCCTTCTTGCGGTCGACCACGTACAGGTAGCCGTCCGCGTCGAGGTGGCCGATGTCCCCGGTATGCAGCCAGCCGTCCCGCAGCGCGTATGAGGTTTCCGCCGGGGAGTTCCAGTAGCCGGTCATCACGCCTTCGGACCGGACGCAGATCTCGCCGTCCTCTCCGGCCGGCCGGTCGCGCTCGGCGTCGTCCCTGATCGTGACCTGGTAGCCGGGAATGGGCAGACCGACCGAGCCTGCCCGGTAGCCGCCCGGCGGGCTGGTGGAGATCACCGCCCCGGACTCCGTGCATCCGTAGCCTTCCAGCACCTGGCTGCCCGGCACCCGGCGCTCCCATTGCTCGCGGGTCTCGGCCGCCAGCGGCGCAGCGCCGCTGTTGACGTAGACGAGGGCGGACAGGTCGGCATCCTCAAGCGGCTGCGCGAGCAGCATCTGGATCATCGCCGGCACCAGGGAAGTCCGCTGGACCCGGTATTCCTGCGCAAGCGCCAGCCACTGCGCCGGATCGAACCAGCGCTGCAGCACGGCGAGCCCCGGCTCGACCGTGTGCAAGCCGACCAGCGTCACGATCATTCCGTAGGCATGCGAAAGCGGCAATGGCACCAGCGTCCGGCTTACCCCGGCCGCCTGCGACGATTCATGCGAGCTGGCCGAGCACCGGTAGAGATTGCGGTGCGTCAGCATTACTCCCTTGGACCGGCCGGTCGTGCCGCCGGTATACATCAGCGCCGCGAGGTCGTCATCGGAGCGGCTGATGATGCTCCCCGCCCTAGCCGATTCCAGCTCGGCGAAATCGGCGGCGCGGACGTGCCCGGGCAGCGGCCCGGGCAGTGCGCCGCCGGCCACGATCAGGTGCCGGAGCAGCGGGGCGCCTGCCGCCGCGGTCATCGCCGTGGCCAGCAGTTCTGGCGTGGTGATCAGCGCGACAGCGCAAGAGTCCGCCAGGATGTGCTCGAGTTCGGCCGGCGCCACCAGGAACACCACCGGCGTCACCACGGCGCCGGCCCGCCAGATGGCGTTGTATGCGATCGGTACCTCAGGGCAGTTTGCCATCAGCACGGCTACCCGGTCGCCGGGCGCGATGCCCAGGCCGGACAGTCCCGCGGCGAGCGAACGGGCCCGGCTGAAGAGCTGGCCGGAGCGATAGCTCGCGCCTTCGAAAATCAGCGACTCGTGATCACCGAGGCGCTCGAAGGCTCGCTCCGCGAGCAGGGCGAGGTTGTGGCTGGCCCGAGTCGTCGTGGTGGGCACGTTCCGGTCGGCTGGCATCACTTCTTATAACCACCGCTGGGCCGGCCGGTCAAGGGTGCTCGATTGCCCGATGGCGCGCCTGCCAAGGCGCGCGATCGCGCGATGCACAACGTGCCAGCGGGCCGGGCCAGTCTGCGCGCCCGCCCCGGCGGGCTGGTCCGCGATTACGGCTCGTCATCGTCCTTGGTCAGGAAGCGCAGCCCGAGACGGCGGCCGTAGCCCTGCCCGAAGGCGAGCAGGAACCACACCCGGGCGAGGGCGTCGACGGCATCAAGCGCGCGGTCGTCGGCACCGAGGTGGATGGGCCGGAAGCCGATGTCCGCGATGAGCCGGTCGACCGTCCGTCCGGCCGCGCCGCTGGCCGGCCCGGCGTAGGGCATGTCCGAGCGAACCTGGCCGAAGGCCGGCCGCTGCATCTGCTCCCAGCCGACAGTATTGAACGCGCGGAACGTGACCGCGCCCGCGCCGGTCAGCGCGGCGACAGCGTTCATGCTCGCCGTCCCCGCCGAGACATCATTACTTGCGTCAATCACGATCCGGCTGCGCAGCGCGCCCGCCAGCTGGCTGATCAGCGCGGCCACCTCGCCGCCGGGGACAGTGATCACCGCAACGTCCGCCGCCGCCGCCGCTTCGGCGTGCAGGCCGGCCGACACCTGACCGCCCGACGCGGCGGCGACCTCGGCGACGGCGTCGCGGACCCGGCCGCTGGCCGGATCACGGGAGCCGAGGATCACCCGGTGGCCGGCCCGGCCCAGCCGGCGGCCAGGGTGCGGCCGACAACCCCGGCGCCGAGTACGGCGATCGTCAGTGCGGATTCATCAGCGATGCTCATCAGGCACATCCGTTTCGTCCGGTGCGATAGCCCGCGCCAGGGGGTCAAACGAGAACACTCTGGTACGCAATGCTTGAATCCAAGCAATATCACACGTGCCCGGCCGCCGGCGGGACTGTGTCGTCCGGATCGAGGTCAACCTCGGCCCGCAGCACGCCGTAGATCACGTCGTCATGCCACCGGCCGTTGCGGTACATCGCGCCGCGCAGTACGCCCTCCCTGGTGAAACCGGCCTTCTCCAGCGAACGCTGCTCGGCGATATTGGTTATCTCGGTCTCCGCCTGGACGCGGTTCACCTGGGTATGCGCGAAGAGATACCGCACGAGCAGTCGCTGCGCCGCTGAGCCGACGCCGCGGCCACGGTATTCCGGCGCCAGGCCGATCCCGATGCTCCAGCAGTAGCAGGTCGGCCCGGTCTGCGTCCGGCGCCAGGACACGGTTCCGGCCCGGTCGCCGTCGCAATCGACCATCAGCACTCCGCCGCTGTCACCGAGCAGCCCGGTATCGGCCCATCCCCGCCGCCACATTCCCGGGTCGCGCCAGCCGTGCCATTCGTGCGGGCCGGTCGCGGCCGGGTCATTCGAGAGCAGTTCAAGCATTGTCAGGTCATCCTCGGCGACCGGCCGCAGCAGCACCTCAACGTCCATCCCGACACATTACGCAAGGCGGCCGCCCGGCCGCCCGGACGGCTAACAGCCCGGCCCGGTCGCCAGCCGGCCCTCGGGCGCTGGCCGGCCATGGTTAACCGCGTTAAATGCCAGGATTTTTTTAAACGGGAACCCCGGGGCTCATCCGGCTAGCACGCTGATCGTGATCAGGACGGCGTCATAAATGAAATGCGCGAGGATCGGCCGGGCTAAGGCGGCGGTGCTTCTGGAACGAACGGGTCAGCAGATAGCCGACCGGGATGGTGAAGATGAAGCCGAGCCCGTAATACACGTGGTAACTGGTCCGCAGGGTCAGGCTGAGCAGCAGCGCGCGCTGCGGGGTCCAGCCGAACTGTTCAAGCCTGGTCAGCAGGTAGCCGCTGACCAGGGTCTCCTCGGTCACGGCGGTGATCGCCGAAACCGCCACGCCGAACAGGATGTAGTACTCCGGCACATGCCCGGTGCGGACCTGGCTGAACAGGCTGCTGTGCCGGGCTACCACCGCGGTGAAAGGCAGCGCGACAAGCAGCGTCACGCCGTAGCCGCCGACGGCGAGTCCGAGGCCTGGCCAAAGGTCGCGGCGCCACCAGGGCAAGCTGAGCCCGAGCCTGGCCGGGCTCTGGCCCGTCCTGGCCAGCAGCAGCAGGGCTAGCGGCACCACGGCACCGACGGCGAGGTAGCTGAAAATGCCGATCACGAGATTCTCTACCGGATGGCCGGGGACCACGGTGGGGAACCGGTTGATGTCGCTGACCCCGCCTAGGTGCGCGGCGAGGACGTCGACGGCGGCGACGATCCCGGGGAGCAGGAAGGCTATCTCGACGAACCAGGTTTCCAGCGCCAGCCCGCGCCGGGACTGCTCGGCTATCCGGACCGGCGGCGGGAACTGGGGGCCCTGCGGCCCGCTCGGCTGCGGCGCGGCAGGCCGGGGCCCGGTCGGCTGGGCGGCGGCCGGCCTGGCCGATGCTGGCTGGCCCGGTGGCGGCTGCGCCGGTGCTGGCTGGCTCGGTGGCGGCTGGCCTGGTGGCGGCTGGCCCGGTGGCGGCTGGCCCGGTGGCGGCTGGCCCGGTGCCGGCTGGCCCGGTGCTGGCTCGCGCTGGCCAGCATGGACCCAGTAGACCCAGTCTTCCGGCGGGGACGGCCAGTCCGGCGGCGCCTGCCAGCCATCCGGTGGGACCCAGCCGGCGGCGCTGGCCACCCGGGCGGCGCCTGCCAGACCCAGCCGTGCTCGCTCATCCGCTCATGATCCCGCATACCCGGGCCGGCCGTCATGCCCGGCCGCGCCCTGGCTGTCTCACCGGGCCCGGTCCGCCTGCCGCGGCCTCGCAGGCGGGCGGCCCCCGGCACATTGGCGGCCAGGCGGCCCGCGTCCGCCAGCGCGCGTCTGCCGGCGGCCTGCGTCCGGCCAGTCAGGCGCGGGCGTGCCCTGCTCTGGTCAGCCAGCCGTCTGGTGCCGCCGCCTGGCCACCGCGCGCAGCAGCGGCAGCGCGGCGAAATAGCACCCGGCCAGGGCGCTGGCACCGATGCCCAGATCGACCGAGATCCTGCCCTGCTTGGCCCAGTACACGTCCTTGAGATCGAGCAGCAAGGCGAACTCGTCGATGATCAGCGCAAGTCCCGAACCGTAGCCGACGGCTACCGCCGGGTGCCTGCGGCGCTCGTCAGTCCCGTGCACCGCCACCGCGCCGACCCCGGCGACCAGGCCGATGCCCCACATGTAGTGGTGCAGGTGCTCCGTCCCGATGCTGAGATTGCGGAACGGGCCCTTGCCCGCCCGTATGCTGTAGGTAATCCCGCGTACCGTGCCGAACGTTGCGGTAAACGCCAGCCAGCTGAGCAGGGCCGATCGTTGGCCGGCATTCAGTTCTTCGCGGTACGCGGCCCGTACGGCGGGTGCCGTCGCAGGCAGGCTGCTCGTCACACCGGCATCCTACCGGCGCGGCCAGGCGGGTGCCCGCACCTCGGCGCGTGGCGCCCGCCTGGCCTGAACTCACCCGCCGGGAAGGAAGCAGATGCCCGCGTGCCCGGCCTGGCCGCCGCACTTGTCGAAGCCGGTCTTGTCGGCATCGAAGTTGTCGCTGGCAATCCACAGGCCCTTTCTGGTCATCAGCATGTCGTCGGCGCCGAGCCCGCGAGACCTGCTATACAGCCCCGCCGTGCCGCCGGAGTTGAGCACCAGCTTTCCGGTGCCCGGCACGAACCCGCCCAGGCCTGGAGCGGATATCGCGCCGGGACCAGCGGCGTTGCAGCCGTCTGAGTTGTCCGCCCACCGCTCGTGCCCGGCGAAGTACGCGGTACTTGAGTCCGCCGCGGTGGAGAACAGCGAGTCGCAGCCGGTGTAGTTGATCCACTTGTCGCGGACCCTCCGGTCCGCGGACGGGAAGGCCGACGCCGCATCGCAGAGCCCGGAGCGCGGATCGCTGGTGCTGATGCCGGCCGGCTGCATGCCGTTCGCGGCGATGTAGACGGTGGAACCGTCCGGCGACCACGATGCGGCCTGCGCCCAGAACGGCTCGCTCGTCGCGCAGTCCTGGTAGAACTCCCGGGAACGCCACTTGGTTACCCGCGCCCGCGTCCGGCGCAGGCTGAGCATGAAGATCTGCTCCCGGTGGGTGCCGTGCACCCTGGTGAAGTCGCCCTCCACCAATAGCCTGCGGCCGCGCGGGTTGAGCTGCTGGTTGTAGATCCGGGTGCGGTTGCCCTGCACGCCGGGGAAACTGTAATGGCCGGAGATGGAAAGCCTCAGGTAGCGGTCGTCCCGGCCGGTCCTCGAGTTCAGGCTCGCGTAGTAGTTCCGCCCTGAGCCGTTGATGGACTTAAAGAATCCGCCGGCCAGTACATGCCGGCGGTGTACCACTATCGTCTCGACCGTGTTATCCGCCCGGCGGCGGAACCTCTTTCTGACCGCGCCGGTCGACGTGTTGACCTTTGCGATGTTCCTGGCCCTGGTCCCGTGCACGCGGCTGAATGAGCCGCCCAGGTAAGCGCTTGAGCAGTTGTGGCCCTTGAAGGCGATGGAATTAACCTCGCCGTTTACTCCCGGCCGCCAGTTGGTCACGGCGTAGGGCGCGGTCGCCTTGAAGCTGAACGCGTTGCGCCGGTTGAAGACCCGGGCGCCTTGGCTGATCTTGGTGAAGCTGCCGACCGCGTACATCCGCCTTCCGCACTTCACGAGCTTCCTGACCTGCTCAACCTTCCCGTTCGGCGCGAGCTGCGGCGTGCCGCTGGCCGGCCTGGGCGACACCGACTTGTGCGCGGCGGCAACGGCGGGCGCGGCGGTGCCCGCGATAGTGATCGCGAGCGTGCTCGCGGCAACGCCGATCAGCGTCCCGGCGACCTGACGACTCCTACGAATCATGCCACTCCCACCCAAAACGTCCGCTGTTGTCTATTTGCGTAACGCCGAGTGTAGAGGGGCAGCGCACCTCAGCTGGCAAACCGGTGAGAGTTCGCCATGCTGAGACATATGCACGTCATGGACAGGAAACTCCGCTTCGCCGGCTTCGATGTGCACGGACCGGGGTCCTGCGAGCTGGCTGGGAGATTGCTGGGCTTTGCCTGTGTGCTTGGCTTATGCGATGAATGACGAGCCGTTTGGCCGCCGGGTCCGGCGCGGTGATGTGGTGTTCGGCGCGTGGTCAGTTCTTGCCGGGGCGGTCAGCGTGCGCGCCCTGGCCGTTCCCGGCCTGGACTATGTGGTCATCGACCTGCAGCACGGCGCGGCGACCGAGCACGACCTGCCCGGCATCACCGCGGCCATCGGCCTCGCGGGCGCGACGCCGCTCGCCAGGGTCAGGCGCGCGCATCCGGCCGACCTCGGGCGCGCGCTCGACCTCGGCTGCCATGGCGTGATCGTCCCCAACGTCGATTCCGCGGAGCAGGCCGCCGCCGTGGCCGGCGCATGCCGCTACCCGCCGGACGGCTACCGGTCGGCGGGCGGCGTGCTGGCCGGGCCGGCCAGCCGCTGTGCATCGTGATGGTCGAGTCGGCGAACGCCGTTGCTGAGATCGAGGCCACCCTGGCGGTGGACGGCGTCGACGGGATCTATGTCGGCCCCAGGGACTTGTCGCTCTCTCTTGGCTGCGCGCTCGATCCGGCGGACCCGGTGCTGCGCCCGGCGCTTGAGCGAATCTGGGCTGCCTGCGCCGCGGCAGGCAAGCCGGCCGGGGTGCACGCCTCGGACGGCGCTACCGCGCGGCTGTACGCCGAGCGCGGCTGCCCGGCTCGTCACCGTAATCGCGGACGCGGCGGCTGTCAGCCGCGGGGCCAGCCACGAACTCGATGTAGCCCGCGGCGCTCCGGCAGCAGGCACCGCCGGCCGCCGAGTGATCCGGCGGGGCATGCCGGTCCCGCCAGCGAGCGGCAGGCTGCCGGTCAGGAGGCGGCCCAGTTGTTGGCCGGCGGCGCGCCAAGCGGCGGTGCCGGCTTCGCCGCCGTCAGCGAAGACGGGCTCACGAACGTGCTGCCGGCCGGGCCGGCCTGCACGGCCATGTGCAGCGCGCTGCCCTTCAGGTACTTGTGCCAGGACAGGAACCACTCGGTCCAGCCGTTGTCCCAGACGCCCGCCTTGGGGCTGCCGGTGACGGTCACCGGGTCGCCGGGCAGTTCCATCTTGTAGTACATCTCCGCGTCGGCAGGCGCCATGTTCACGCAGCCGTGGCTCACGTTCGTGAAGCCCTGCTCGCCGACCGACCAGTACGCGTCATGCAGGTAGTCGCCGGACCAGGTGAACCGGACCGACCAGGGCACCTCGAGGCTGTAGCCCGGGCCCTTCATCAGCACCGGGTTGCCCTTGTCGATGGTCAGGTAGGTGCCGTTCGGCGTGTTGTCGCCCGGCCTGCCGGTGCTGATCGGCCACTTGCGGAACAGCTTGCCGGCCCGGTAGAGCCGCATGTGGTGGCTGGCGGTGCTGGCCACCACGATCAGCGACCTGCCGATGCTGAACGACTGCGTCAGCGTGTGCATGCCGTAGACCCCGGGTGCGCCCTCGACGCCGTCCAGGTGCCCGGTGAAGCTGACCCTGGTATGCGGCGGCCAGTAGCCGCGCGGCCGGAAGTCGAGCGCCCTGTCGCCATCCCAGGACCACGCCCCGGCCACCGGCTTCGAGGTCTTGATCTGGAGCGACCTTTCCACCGCTGCCTTGTTGGTGATCGGCTCGCTGAAGGTAAGCATGATCGGCATGCCGACGCCGTAGGTCTTGTGGTAGCCCTCGAAGATCATGGTCTGGAAGGTCTGGGCAGGCCGGAGCGTGCGGAACGAGCTCGTCTCCGTGACTGGCTGGCCCGATGCGCTGACCGCTTTCGCGGTCACGGTGTACTTCGCCGCCGGGGACAGCGTCCATTTGCTGTGCCAGCGGGTCTTGGCCGGCGTCGAGCTTGCCGCGCACCGGGTTGCCTGCCGTGCCGGTCAGCTGGGCCCCCGAGTACTGCACGGTCACGCCGCTGATCTTGCCGCCTGCGGCGGTGACGGTGATGCCCTTGGCCGGATTGACGTGCCTGGCACCGGTGGCCGGGGCAATGATCAGCCGCATGCCCGCGGCGGATGGCGACGTGCTCGCTGCCGAGCCGCCGCCGGCGCTTGCGGCCTGCCCTGAACCGCCCTGGCACCCGGCGATGAGCAGGCACAGCGCACCGCCGATGGCTACGGCGGCGAGCCCGCCGCGGCGCTGGCGCGATTCGCTGCCGTCCCGCACCTGACCCTCCTGCTGCTGATTGGCTGGTACCCGCCAGGGGCACTGCTGAACGGCCGTGCTCACGGCGTCACGGCGGCTGGCCCGTCCCCGTCTGCCGGGTCCGGCGACGGGGCCAGGGACGCAGTTCTCGGCGGAACCGCTCGTAACTGTGACGGACGAACCATTCCGGTGGTTGCGCTCCAACAGTATCCGCGCCGGGCGATGCCCGGGACCACGCCGATGCCGCCTGCGGTCCGCCCGGATCAGGGCGGTGGCCGCTGCCAGCGCTCGATCCCGGTGGCTGTCCACGGGATGTAGTCACCCAGCCGGTCATAAACCGTGCGGCTGGCGGCCGCGGGCAGCCGCAGGTGCACCAGGATGACGCCACGCTTGCCCGGCCCGGCCCAGGCGAGCAGCCGGCCGCGGTCGTCGAACGCGGCGGAGTCGCCGGTCAGCGCGGCCTGCATGACCGGCCGCCCGGTCTCGGCGGCGCGCAGCGCGCCGAGGGACGCGTGCTGCGCCAGCGCCCATTCCCAGCTGGACTGCCAGGTGGAGTCCGAGGTCTGGTAGATGATCGCCTGGGCACCAAGATCGGTGTCGGCCCTGGACATGTCGGGAAACGCGGACTCGAAGCAGATCAGCACGCCGATCCTGAGCGGCCTGCCGCCTGGCGGTGTGACCTTGAGCACGTGTGCACCGGAGCCGGGGATCATGTTCTGCGGCGCTGCCCTGCTGATCTTCGCCAGCCAGCCGAGCTGCTGCCGGAACGGGATGTACTCGCCGAATGGCACCAGACGGGTCTTGACGTACCTGCCGTCGATGCCGTTGCTGCCGATCAGCACGGCGACCTTTGACTTCGCGCCGTCGGGTGCAATCGAGTCCTGGTTCACCAGCAGCTGCGCGCCGTCCGTCGCGGAGAGCCGCTCCAGCTGGTGCAGCAGCGCGGCGTGAGTGTCAAGGTCATAGCCCACGCTGCTCTCGCCCCAGGCGATCAGGTCGGCCTGGCCGGGGCGCAGCCGGGCGGACAGCCGCTGGCTGGCGTCCACCCGGATTCTCGGGTTGTGCACGACTCCGGGCTGGACCATCGCGATCGTGACCGTCCGGCTGACCGGCGGGGGCGCGGTGAGCGCGTACGCGGTCGGCCCGGCGGCTACCGCGACAACGGCGCCCGCCGCGCCGACCAGCCGGGTCAACCCGCTGCTGGCCGCGATCAGTATTGCGAGGCCGGTGTTGGCCGCGACCAGGGTGAAGCTGACCAGCCAGACGCCGCCGACGGCGGCCAGCGCCAGCACCGCAGGATGCTGCCACTGGCTCGCACCGAAAACTGCCCACGGGCCGCCGAAGCCCTGCCAGGACCGGATCCATTCGCCGACCAGCCAGCAGCTCGGCACGACGAAAAGCGCCGCCAGCGCGCGGCGCGCGCTGACCGGCGGCCGGAGCAGGGCCCAGCAGGCCACGCCAGGGGCGGCCCAGAGCGCGCCGAGGACCGCGACGACCAGGAGCAGCCCCGGGCCGAGATTCGGGATCAGCCAGTAGAGCGCGGCGAGCAGGTAGCCGCCGCCGAACCACCAGGCCGGCTACCGCGGCCTGCCTGGCGGTTGCCGACGCGCGGATCATCAGCAGGCCAGGCAGCAGGCCGAACCACGCGATGAACTCCAGGTTGGGCGCCGGGAACGCGAGCACCGGCAGCGCGCCCGCCAGCAGCAGGGCAGCGTACCGGGCGGGCCTGGGGAGGGCGCGCCAGCGTGCCATAACCCCATTGTGCGTCCGCCGGGGCCGTCAGTCCGCCGTCCGGATTCAGTCCGCCGTCCGGATTCAGTGCGCGGCCGAGTCACCGCCGGGCCGCCGCCGCCAGACGGCCCAGCTGACGATCGTCCAGGCAGCCGCGGCGAGCACCAGGAGCGAGATCACGTACTCGGGCCAGCCGCCGACGCGGTCTGCCAGCGTGAGGCTGCTCCGCAGCGGCACCCGCTTCTCCAGGATCGCTCGCTGCCAGGTCGGGCTGCGGGCGGCGAGCACGCCGTCCGGTTCGATGATCGCGCTCTCCCCGGTGGTGGACGCGTAAATCACCGAACGGTTGCTCTCGATGGCGCGGATCCGGGCCATCGCGACCTGCTGCTCGGACTCGCCCGGCTGCCCGTCCAGCTCGAAATCCGCGTCGTTGGACTGCACGGCGAGCAGGTTGGCCCCTGCGGTCACCTCCGAGGCGACCAGGCTGTCGAACCCGACTTCGTAACAGATCACGTCGCCAAGCCTGATCTTGCCGAGCCTGAACACCACGGCCCGGTGGCCGGGCGTGAAGTTGACAGGCTGCAGTGCGGGCAGCGACGTGAAGTGCGAAAGCAGGCCGCGGAACGGGATGTACTCGCCGAACGGCACGAGCTGGCGCTTGACGTAGACGGCGACGGGCCCGCGGCCCGGCAGCCATAGCTGGCCCACGTTGCGCTCCGGGTTCTCCAGTACGGCGCCGACGAGCACCGGCCGGTTGATCGCGTCAACGGCGCCCTGGATCGTCGCGTACGTTGCCGGGTAGCGGCCTGGATCCAGGTCGGTGGAGTTCTCCGGCCAGATCACCACGTCCGGTGCGCGCCGTGCGCCCGCCGCGACCTCAGCGGCCAGCATCTTCGTCGCGTTCGCGTGGTTCTGTGTCACCGTGGCGGCACGCAGCAGATCAGGCAGGTTCCGCGCGTGCGGCACGTCGCCCTGGATGGCGGCGACTGTGGTGCTCGGGTCGCCGGGACTGCCCTGATCCACCGGGAGCAGGCGGCCGCCAAGCGCCAGCCCGGCGGCTACGGCGAAGGCCACCGTCGGCCGGATGCGGCGCCGCACGGCCTGCGGCAGCGCCCGGCCGCGGCCCGGCGCTCCGGCGCGGTCTGGTGCTGCGGCGCGGTCTGGTGCTGCGGCGCGGTCTGGTGCTGTGGCGCGGTCTGGTGCTGTGGCGCGGTCTGGTGCTGTGGCGCGGTCTGGTGCTGTGGCGCGGTCTGGTGCTGTGGCGCGGTCTGGTGCTGTGGCGCGGTCTGGTGCTGTGGCGCGGTCTGGTGCTGTGGCGCGGTCTGGTGCTGTGGCGCGGTCTGGTGCTGTGGCGCGGTCTGGTGCTGTGGCGCGGTCTGGTGCTGTGGCGCGGTCGGCTGCCGCGGTCCGGTCCGGCGCGAGCAGCAGCCACGCGAGGCAGGCACCCGCCAGGGCCACGACGAAGGTAAGCAGCGGCGCCCCGCCGATCGCGGCCCAGCGGGCCGTGGGAGCACTGGGCTGGCTCATCGCCAGCCGCCCCCACGGAAACGCGTACGGCCACCGGCCGCGCACCGCCTCAGCCGCCACCCACCAGCCTGCCACTGCTAGCGGCCAGGCCCGCAGCCTGAGCAGCATGCGCTGCGCTGCGGTCAGCACCGCGAAGATCATCGCCTCGATGACCGCGAGCGCCACCCACGCATACCAGGCGACGTTGACCAGCCAGGACAGCAGCGGAAAGAAGAATGCCAGGCCGAACACCAGGCCGACGGCCAGCGACCCGCGCAGGCCCCGCCGCCACAGGGCCACGACAAGCAAGGCCGGGCCAACTGCGGCCAGCGGCCACACGCTCACCGGCGGGAAGGCGGCGGCCAGAGCCAGCCCGCCCGCCGCGGCGACCGGCAGCGCCAGCCGGGTCCGCAGTCCGCCGCCTGGGCGAGTCTTGCCGGCCTGGGAACCCCCGGCCGCCGCCTCGGGACCCGCGGCCGCCGCCCCGGGTCCTGCGGCCGCCGCCTCGGGATCCGCGGCCGCCGCCCCGGGTCCTGCGGCCGCAACGGGACTTGCGGCCGCAGCAACGGCCCGCCGCGCGGGCGCGGCGGCCCCGGCGGCGCCGCCGCCCGTGTCGTCACTGGGTCCCGTGACCACCACCGACCTCCTGTCGGCCGTCAAGCACATCAAGCCCGTTGCGAGCGTATCCGGCCCTGGCGCTGGTGCACCTGGCCGTCGGCCGGGTGCGAAAGCCTTGTGCAAATCGATTCTTGCATTCCGCCTGATGCCGGTGATCGAGCGTGATAGCGTCACTACGGCCTGTTCTTAGTCCCATAGGCGAGCCCGCCCCTCTGGCCCGCCGCGAGGTCCTCGTCGTGATCAAGATTCGATATTCAGACCTGCCGGGCGGGCAGCACGTGCGTGTCGGCGTCCAGGGCAGGAACACGATCCTTTACCTGCTGCCCGGGCTATCCGCCGTGCAGCGGAAAGCGGCTATCCGGCGGGCCAGGAGCGCGGCCCGGGTGGGTCACGGTCCTGCGCTGCCTGCGCCTGGCGTGGCCCGCGCGCTCGCCGCGGACCGGGTCAGGACTACGGTCAGGAACGGGCTCGCCGCCATGCGCATGCACCCGGCTATCTTCTTCCCGCCGATGGTGATTATCGTGGCCGTGGCCGTCGCTTATCTTGTCTTGGTGTCGGTGTCGTTCCGGCTCATCCCGCATGCCTCCGAGCCCAATGTCGTGTTCGGCGCCAGCGGTGGCCATCAGGCACTGCGCCCCACGGCCCGGCCTGGTGATCCTCCGGCGAGCGGGTCAGCGCCGGGCAGCAGCCGCTCTCCGTCCGGCCCGCGGGGACGCGGCCCGGGGCGCTCGGCGTCTCCTCATCCCGGTTCCTCCCGGTCGGCTTCGCCATCGTCGTCCCCGTCACGGCAGCCGTCCTCGCCAGGACGGCCGGGGACACCATCGCCAGTGCCTTCCGCTAGCTCGCCGTCGACTCCCGCTCCGGGCCCGTCGGCTGCGCCATCTCCGGCGTCGACGTCCCCGGGTCCGGGATCGGGTTCCGGGAGCACTGGCGTATGCGTTCAGGTCGGCCCGCTCGGCGTGTGCGTCGGCCTGTAACGCAGCCCGGCCTCGGGGAACGCGGGATCGCGGGATCCTGCGCATCGCCGGGAGACGCAGGCGGCAGGTCCGGCGGACCAGGCCGCAGGTCCCGGCGGCTAAGCGGCAGGTCCGGGCGGGATGTGCGGCATGTCTCCGGCGGCCTATTCGACAGGTCCCGGCGGGATGTGCGGCATGTCTCCGGCGGGCCATTCGACAGGTCCGAGCTGGCTTTGCCGCAGGTCACGGCGCGAAATGCAGCAGGGCCTTGCGGGCTATGCGGCATGTCTGCGGCGGATAAGCGGCATGTGCGGCCGGAATATTAGGCTCCCTGCGGCGGTCACACTGTGGTGACATGGCCGGGCAAGCCAGGTGGCGTGCGGCGTGCCGGGCGGCAGGTCTCAGGCAGCTCGCGGCACGCCGCCGCGGCCGGGCGGCTCGGTCGGGGCGTGCCGGACGCAGCGGGCAGGCGCGGCGCGCAAGAGCGTTCAAGACAGCCGGGCCGCGGCAAGGCAGCCTTGCTGTTGACCGGACACCGACCGGGAGGAGAGGAAAGTGAGCCGCCGCGGCTGGGCGCTGTTCGCCACGATGAGCGTGATCTGGGGAATCCCCTATCTGCTGATCAAGGTCGCGGTAGCCGGGGTTCCGGTCCCTGTGCTCGTGCTGGCCCGGGTGGCCATCGCAGCCGCCCTGCTGCTGCCGGTGGCAGTGCGCCGCAGGCAACTCCGCGCGCTGCTGCCCTACTGGCACTGGCTCGCGGTCTTCGCCGTGGTGGAGATCATCACGCCGTGGTTCCTGCTGTCCGAGGCGGAACGCAAGCTGTCCAGCTCGATGAGCGGCCTGCTGATCGCGTCGGTGCCGATCATCGGGGCGCTGCTCGCCCGGCTCACTGGCGACGCCGAACGGCTCACGGTCGTCCGCTGGATCGGCCTGCTCGGCGGCCTGGCCGGCGTCGCGCTGCTGGTCGGGCCGGGCGCCGCAGGCGGCGATGCCTGGTCGATCGGCGAGGTCCTGCTCGTTGGCCTGTGCTACGCGATCGGTCCGCTGATCGCCAGCCGGAAGCTCAGCGATGCCCCGCCGATCGGGATGACCGCGGTATGCCTTGGCTTCGCCGCCGTGGTCTATGCCCCGGCCGCCGCGCTGACCTGGCCCGATTCGGTGCCTTCGGTGAAGGTGCTCGGCGCCATCGCTGGCCTTGCTGTGCTCTGCACGGCCGTAGCCTTCCTTTTCTTCTTCGCGCTGATCGCCGAGGCGGGCCCGGCCAGGGCGACCGTGATCACCTACGTGAACCCGGCTGTTGCCGTCGCCCTGGGCGTCTCGATTCTCGGCGAGCGGTTCACCCCGGCGATGGCGGGGGCGTTTGCCCTGATCCTCGGCGGCAGCGTGCTGGCGACCAGGTCTGGCTTCCGCCGTGGCCGGGCGGAAGCAGCGCCGGAACTGAGCACCGGGCCGGAAGTGAGCACCGCGCCGCCGCCCGCTGTCCCGGCCGCCGTCGGCACCGCCAGCCGCCAGCCGCCCGCAGCAACCCGGTGATCATGACGTTCAACGGGTTCGAACCCGTTGAACGTCATGATCACCGGGTTGCTTCGGGTTGCTCTGGGCTGCTCCGGGCTGCTCCGGGGTTGCTCCGGGTTGCTCGGGGTTGCTCTGGGTTGGTCAGGCTGTGCCGAGGCCGAGCAGCAGGCCGTCGGCCGCGACCGCTGGCGAGCTGGTCAGGAACAGCAGCACCCCGTCGTCCGGCGTCCTGATCACTTCCTGGGTGCGGGCACCGTCGATGCTGCTGACACTGCCGAGCACCTGGCCTGCGGCAACCTTGTCGCCCACCTTGACGGCCGGCTCCCACCAGCCTTCGTCGGCGCACCGCAGCCAGAGGAAGCTGCCGAGGTAGCTGGGCTCCTGGGTGCCGTCCGCGGTCCCGTCGGCGCCGGTCAACGTCCCTTCCCCGGACTGCTCACCCACCGCTCCGGCGGCCGTCGGCGCACTCGTCATCCCGAGCTCGGCGAGCACCCGGCCAAGCCCGCGGACGTGCAGCTCAACTGCCGCCTCCTCGACCAGCCCGCAGCCGCCGGCCTCCGCGGTGATCGCCGGGACGCCGATCTGGGCGGCGGCGGCGCTGGTGGTCCCGCCGACCGCGCGGCCCGGGCCAGGCTCCTGCCGCAGCACGTAGCCGAGCCCGTACGCCCTGGCCAGCGCCCGCGCCCGGTCCTCGGCCGGCCCGGCCTCGTACAGCGTGAATGGCTCAAGCGCCTCGACCATGTCGCCGCAGTGCACGTCGATAACCGCGTCGGCACCGACGATGAGCTTGCTGAAGGCGGCATGTGCCAGCCGCTCGGCAAGGGTGCCCGACGGGTTGCCGGGAAAGCACCGGTTGAGGTTCTTGCCGTCCTCCGGCACCACGAACGGCCGCCTGGCGCGAAACGCCGACATGTTCAGCACCGGCACGGCCCGCACCCGGCCGCGCAGTTCCGCCGACTCGAGCGCGCGCGCCCACCGGCGGACGCCGGCGATCGATGCGTACTCGCACCCGTGCACGCCGGCGATCACGGTCAGCTCAGGGCCGCCGGAACTGCCGGTGATCTCGATGTACGGCACCTCGACCCCGGCCAGGTCGAGCGTCCGGCGGACGACCTTCGGTGGCATGGACATCAGCTCCCGTTCGCTAGCACCCGCGTCGGATGGTGGCCCGGCATCAGCTCTTCGACGGCGGCCGCGACCCTCAGCAGATCCTGATCGCGGCCGCGGTGGCCGGCCAGCTCGATGCCGGCCGGAAGCCCCGCCGAGGGCACGGGAAGCGACACGGCAGGATGGCCGGAGAGATTGTAGGGCCCGGTGAAGCGGCCCTCGGCGTTGTCATCACCGACGCCGAACGGGGGATCCTGCTCGGGAGCGGTATAGCCCACCGTAGGGCCTGCCAGCACGTCGGCGCCATCCAGGCTGGCCTCGATGGCGGCAGTCAGCTCGGCCCGCCGGTCCATCGCCCATGCATACCGCCGGCTGGTCACCGAGGCGCCGAACTCCAGCAGTGCCCTGGTCCCGTCCGCATACCCGCGGGTATCCCGGCCGGCGTGCACCAGGTGGGCCTCTCTGGCCACGATCACGCCGAGCGGCTCTTCCCAGGCGGCGAGCTCATCCAGCCACGGCGCGGTCAGCTCGCTGATGTCCCAGCCTGCCGAGGCCATAGCGTCAAGCGCGGCGGTCACCGCTGACCGGACCTCGCTGGTCACCGATGAGTCGGCGAGCTGGGCCGTCAGCACCCGCGCAGCCAGCTGGTCGGGGCTCCCGTCAGCGGTGCCCGCGCCTTCCCGCGGCGCGCCGTCGTCTCGTCTGGCATTGTCGTCTCGCCCGGCACCGCCGTCTCGCCTTGCGCGGCCCCGTCCTGGCCGCCCTGCGAGCACGCTGAGCAGCAGCGCCGCGCCGGCTGCGGTCGAGGTCAGCGTCCCCGCGTTGTCGCAGGTCGGCGAGAGCGGGAAGACGCCGTCCAGCGAAACGAGCCCGGCGGTCGGCTTCAGCCCCACCACCCCGCAGTAGGCAGCCGGAATCCGGATCGAGCCGCCGGTGTCGGTCCCGATCGCCAGGTCGCAGACCCCGGCGGCCACCAGCGCCGCCGACCCGCCCGACGAGCCGCCTGAGGTCCGCGACGGATCCCGCGGGTTGCGGGTATCGCCGACAGCCGGATGCGCGAACCCGGCCGCGTACTCCAGGCACTGGGTCGTGGCGAATACCTCGGCCCCGGCCGCTCGCAGCCGGCCGACGAGCTCGGCGTCGGCGGCGGCAGGCGCTGGATCGTGCACCGGGCTGCCGCAGGTGGTGGGCACGCCGGCCACCGCGACGATGTCCTTCACCGCCACTGGCTGGCCGGCCAGCGGACCGCCAGCGGCGCGGTCCGGCGCCCCGAGCACCGAGACCACCGCGTTGACCGGGCGGCCGAGCCGCTCCAGCCGCTCGTAGGCGGCGAGCAGGTCCAGGTTCGCCCGAGAGCATGATCGCCGGCCTTGCTCGATCGCGGTCACGAGCTCGGCGACCCGGCGGACCAGCGGCCCGTCCAGCGGCCCGAGTATCGCCCCGACCTCGGTCGGCCGGTGCCGCACCGCCAGGTCGCGGTAGACGCCGGAGTGCGTCTTCGCCGAGCCGCGGTTGAATTCCGCCAGCCGACCGAGCGAGCTGGCCAGGTCAGCCGGATCGAATCCGTCGAAAGCCATCGGGCTGACCGGCGCCTGCGCGAGCACCTGCCTGGCCAGCTCGATCAGCATCGGCTGAAACGCAGTGTCTTCTAGTACCTCGAATATCGGCAGGTCACTGACGGCGGTGGCGAACAGCATCGCGCCGTAAGCCTGCTTGGCCCATAGGTAGCCGAGCACGTTGCCGGTGACGGCGGCGTCGGCGATGTCGGCAGCCAGGCTGCGGACCCGGTCGGTGATGCTGCCGTCGATCTCCCCGACGACGAACGTCGCCCGGTTGCCGCGCAGCACTACGCCGGGCTCGATGACGTCGGCACCGAAGTTCACGAACGCCTCGACGACGCGGCCGGCGCCGAGCGAGTCGGTGAGCACTCCGGCGTTCAGCCCGTTCTGCAGCGAGACGACGTAGCCGTCGCCCCGTAGCCTGCCTGCCAGCAGGCTGGCCGCGGCCGCGGTGTGGTGCGCCTTGACCGCGAGCAGCACCGGCCCGTCGAGCCGTTGCGGCAGGTCAGCGGGAGCAACGGCAGGAATCCGGGCGGTGAAGTCCTCGACCGGCCCGGTGATCGCCAGGCCCCGCTCGTTGATGGCCTGCACGACAGCCGGGTCGGCGTCGCTGACCAGCACGTCGTGACCGTCCCTGGCCAGGCCGGCCGCCACCGTGCCGCCGATGGCACCGCAGCCGAGCACGAGGTAGCGCACGGCGTGGATGTTACAAGACTGTAAAAGCGTGCGCTATACGCTAACGTCCGCTATTTACAAAACGCCTGTTAGCGCCACATTGACTGGGACAAAGGTTTGCTCTGGCCCTGTCCCCGGCCACGCCCCCGGCCGAATTACCCCCAAATGGGAGCTTTCATGATATATCGGACTCATGCGCTGAAAGCGCTGACCGCGACTCGGCGCCGTAGTCCTGGTGGCCGCCTGCGGGTCAAGGCGGGTCGGGCGGATCATCGACCGGCAGCACCGGAGGCAGCGCCGGCGCCCCCGTGCACGGCGGCAACCTCGTCTTCGCGGCCGTCCAGGACGCGCAGTCGATGAACGCCACCACCATCTTCGACAACAACTCGATCTGGATCCTCGAGCAGATCTTCCAGCCGCTCTACACGGTGACGAACAACGGCAAGGGCGTGATGCCCTGGCTCGCGACCAGCTACAAGGTCTCGGCGAACAAGAAGGTCTACACGTTCACCCTCCGGCCCGGCGTGAAGTTCTCCAACGGCAAGCCGATGACGTCCGCGGACGTGAAGTTCTCCATCGACCAGAACCGCAAGGCGACGAAGGGCTGGGCCTACCTCGACACGGCCATCAAGTCGGTGCAGGACCCCTCGCCGGAGACCGTCGTCATCCACCTCAAGTACCCGTGGGCGCCACTGCTCGCCGACCTCTCGCTGTTCGCCAACGGGATCGTGCCGAACAACTACGGCGGCGAGACCGAGGCCCAGTTCTACACCCACCCGATCGGCACCGGCCCGTTCAAGTGGGACTACTGGCACAAGGGCTCGGCGCTCAAGCTGGTCAAGAACCCGAACTACTGGCAGCAGGGCAAGCCGTACCTGAACAGCGTCACCTGGACCGACGTGCCGAACGACAACACCAGGCAGCTGCAGCTCAAGGGCGGCCAGGCGCAGATCGACCAGACTCCGGCCTGGTCCACGGTGGCCAGCCTGAAGGCGACCCAGGGCGTCAACATGTACCTGTTCAACTCCACCCAGACCAACTACCTGGCCCTCAATGAGCTGCGCAAGCCGTTCCAGGATGTGCACGTGCGGAAGGCCATCTCGCTGGCCATCAACAGGAACGCGCTGGTCAAGGCCGTGCTGTTCGGTAACGGCAAGCCTGCCAACTCGCTGTTCCCGCCCCAGGTGCCGTACTACGACCCGTCGACTCCCGGCTATCAGTTCAACCTGGCCCAGGCGAAGCAGCAGATGGCGCAGTCGTCGGTCCCGCACGGCTTCTCCACCACCCTGCTGATCCCGGCGGGCAACTCCGACTACCTGACGATCAGCACGATCATGCAGGCCGAGCTCAAGCCGCTCGGGATCAAGGTCAACATCCAGCAGCTCGACCCGAACACGGCCAACGCCAACTTCCAGGCCCAGAAGTACGACATGTCACTCACGCTCTGGACGATGGACATCCCCGACCCGGACGAGCTGGCCACCTTCGCCGTCGATCCGAACTCCGGTGCCAAGTCGTTCTTCACCAGCTACAACAATCCCCAGGTGGTCAAGGACACGCACCAGGCCGAGAAGACGCTGAACACCACGGCGCGCCAGAATCTCTACAACTTCATCCAGACCCAGTCGGCCAAGGACGCGTTCATGGCCTTCCTCTACTACTCGCCGTACCCGTACGCCACCACGAGCAACGTGCATGGCTTCTTCGTGACGCCGCTCGGCAACATGCATATGGAAGACGTCTGGCTCAGCAAGTAGCGGCGCCTCTAACGCGCGGAAGGTAACGATCGCCCGTGGGGCGGATGTCATTCGTGGGCCGGCGGCTGCTGCAGCTCGTGCCAGTAGCCGTCGGCGTCACGATCGTCGTGTTCTTCATGATCCACCTGATCCCCGGTGACCCGGCGCTCACGATCCTCGGCATCCACGCGACTCCCCACTCGATCGCCTTGCTGCGCAGCGAGTGGGGGCTGAACCGGCCACTGATCGGCCAGTACTGGCTCTTCCTTGACCGGCTCGCGCACGGCAACCTGGGCCAGAGCCTGATCTACGGGGTCCCAGCGCGCACCCTCATCCTGCAGGCGCTGCCGAAGACCTTGTAGCTGATCATCTATGCCGCCATCATCGCGGTGCTGATCAGCGTGCCGCTGTCGATGATCGCCGCGACCAAGAAGGACGGCATCCGCGACCACGTGGTCCGGGCAGTCCCGCTCGTCGGGCTCGGGATGCCCGCGTTCCTGATCGGGTACCTGCTCATCATCATCTTCGCGATCAACCTGGGCTGGTTCCCGGTCAGCGGATACGGCACCGAGCTTCACCAGCCACCTTTACTACATGTTCCTGCCCGCCCTGACCGTGGCGATCGCGCTCTCGCCGGTGGTCATCCGCAGCCTGCGGGCCGGCATGCTCAGCGTCCTCGGCGCCGACTACATCACCACGGCCAGGTCCAAGGGCGTGCCGAGCCGGCGGCTCTTCGTCCGCCATGTGCTGCGCAACGCGGTCATCCCGGCCATCACCGTGCTGGGCATCAACATCGGGTTCCTGATCGGCGGGACGGTCATCATCGAGAACGTCTTCGACATCCCCGGCATCGGCCAGCTGATGATCAACGCCATCTTCCAGCGGGACTTTCCCGTCGTGCAAGGCGTCACGCTGGTCTTCGCCATCCTGGTCGTGCTGGTGAACCTGCTGGCCGACATTGCCTACGCGGCGCTCGACCCGAGAGTGAGCTTCGACTGATGATCGATCCCGAGGTCGGCGGACAGATCTTCGCGCCGGGCACTGGCACGGTCACTGAGCTTGCCCCGCTGCCCGCTGAGCGCGGCGCGCGGAGGCGCGCGACGTGGTACCGGCAGCCCGCGCTCATGGCCGGGCTGGTGATCACGGGCATCATCCTCGCGTCCGCGATCTTCGCGCCGCTGCTCACCCCCTACAACCCCATCGCGCAGAACCTCAGTGCCACCTTGCAGGGGCCGAGCGCGCAGCACCTGCTGGGCACCGATCAGCTGGGCCGGGACGTCTTTACCCGGCTGCTCTACGGCGCGCGGGTAGACCTGCGGGTCGGCTTCATCGCGGTGCTGTTCCCGTTCTGCCTGGGCACCATCCTCGGCAGCCTGGCCGGGTACTTCGGCGGCTGGACCGAACTGGTGATCATGCGGCTGGTCGACGTGGTGGTCGCGTTCCCGTTCTACGTGCTCCTGATCGCGCTGGTGTTCGTGCTCGGTCCCGGCGAGCGGAGCATCTACATCGCGATCACGATCGTCGGCTGGGTCTCCTACGCCCGGCTGGTGCGGGCCGAGATCCTGGTGGCCAAGCGGCAGGACTACGTGCTGGCCGCGCAGGGCGGCGGCCTGTCCAACCTGCGCATCATGGGCCGTCACCTGACGCCCAACGTGATCAGCCAGGCGATCATCTACGCGATGTCCGACATCGTGCAGGACATCCTCGCGATCGTCACTCTCGGCTACTTCGGCCTCGGCATCCCGCCGCCGACGGCGGAGTGGGGATCGATGATCAACGAAGGGCAGAACTTCCTGTCCACGCACTGGCAGCTGGTCATCATTCCCGGCTTCGCCGTCGTCATCGTCGGGCTCGGCCTGTCGCTGATCGGCGACGGGCTCGCTGACCTGCTGCGGCCGGGCCAGTCGTGACCGGCGGGGCCATGACCGCTGCGGGCAGCACCGGTGCGGCCGTGACCGGGCCGATGCTCCAGGTCCGTGACCTGCACGTGCAGATCACCAGCCGGCGCGGACTAGTACGCGCGGTGGACGGGGTGTCGTTCGAGGTCGCCAGAGGCGATGCGCTCGGGATCGTCGGGGAGTCGGGCTCCGGCAAGAGCATGACGCTTCGCGCCATCCTCGGGGTCCTGCCGCCGGAGGCACGCGTCACCGCCGGCCAGGTCCTGCTGGATGGCCAGGACCTGGTGCCGCTGCGCCAGTCCGATCTCAACCGCATCCGCGGCCCGAAGATGTCGATGATCTTCCAGGAGCCGATGAGTGCGCTCAACCCGGTGATGCGGGTGGGCCCCCAGATCGCCGAGGGCCCGCTCGTCCACCTGGGCGTCAGCCGCAGCAAGGCCGCGGAGCGGGCCCTTGAGCTGATGCGCCGGGTCGGCATCCCGGACCCGGAGCGGAGATTCCGCGCGTACCCGCACGAATTCTCCGGCGGCATGCGCCAGCGGGTGATGATCGCGATCGCGCTGGCCTGCGAGCCGGAGATCATTCTCTGCGACGAACCGACCACCGCGCTGGACGTGACGATCCAGGACCAGATCCTGCGGCTGCTGGCCGGGCTATGCCGTGAGACCGGGGTGAGCCTGATCTTCGTCACCCACGACCTGCCGGTGGTGGCTCAGATCTGCCAGCAGGTGGCCGTCATGTACGGCGGGCGGCTGGTCGAAACCGGGCCGGTGCGCGAGGTCCTGAGCGATCCGCGCCACCCGTACACCCTCGGGCTGGTCCGCTCCGCACCGGACTTCGACAACGTCCGCGAATCACTGGTGCCCATTCCCGGGTCGCCGCCGAGCCTCGTCTCCCCGCCGGAGGGCTGCAGGTTCCACCCGCGCTGCAAGTTCGCCGAGGAGGACTGCCAGGTGACTCGAGCCGCCGCTCAAGCTGCTCGGCGGCGGGCGCGCCACCGCCTGCCTGCATCACGAGCGGACCATTGAGGCGCTCGAAGCGGAACGGGCAGCGCAGTGACGGCCGCCGCGCGCGCCGCCGCCCGCCGCAGCCGGAGCAAGGGCCGCTGCTGACCGCCAGCGACCTGGCCGTCACCTTCCCCGTGGGCTCCTCGATCGGCTCCCGGATGCGCCATGAGGCCAGGGTGCTCCACGCGGTCGACGGCGTCGACCTGGAGATCAGGCGCGGGGAGGCCCTGGCCCTGGTCGGCGAGTCCGGGTCGGGCAAGTCGACGCTGGCCCGGGCGCTCACCGGCCTTTCCCCGATCGCCAGGGGCGAGATCCGGTTCGACGGGCGGGTGCTGCCGGCCCGCCGCAAGCACGCGGACCAGCGCCGGATCCAGATGGTCTTCCAGGATCCCTACTCGTCGCTGAACCCGCGGCTGACCGTCGGCGGCATGCTGGCCGAGCTGCTCCGGGTGCACCACATCGTGCCTCGCGGCGAGGTGAAGTCGTTCAGCCGGGAACTGCTCGGCCTGGTCGGGCTGGACGACGAGGCGCTGAGCGCCTATCCCCGGCAGTTCTCCGGCGGCCAGCGGCAGCGGGTCGCGATCGCCCGGGCGCTGGCGCTGCGCCCGGACATCCTGGTCGCCGACGAGCCGGTGTCCGCGCTCGATGTCAGCGTCCAGGCGACCATCCTCAACCTGCTGCGGGACCTGCGGGCCGAGCTCGGCCTGACCCTGATGCTCATCTCGCACAACCTCGCCGTGGTCCGGCACCTCTGCGACCGGGTGGCGGTCATGTACCTGGGCCGGATCATCGAGGTGGCGCCCACCGAGACGCTGTTCAGCAACCCGCAGCACCCCTACACCGTGGGCCTGCTCGCGGCCATCCCGAAGATGAGCACTGCGGGTGACGAGGGCGCGCCCGCGATTGCCGGCGACCCGCCGAGCCCGCTGCGGATCCCGGCAGGATGCCGGTTCCGCACCCGCTGCCCGATCGCGCAGCAGCGCTGCGAGCAAGAGGACCCGGCGCTGCTGGTCTCGGCGGGCGACGCGGCGCACAGCGCAGCCTGCCATTTCGCCTTCCAGGCCGCTGGCACGGCGGGGGCGTCGGGCGCGGCGGGCGTGGCGGGCGCGGCCGACCCGGCCAGCTCATCCGTCACCGGAGCCGCCGACTAGGCAGCGGCCGGGACCCACAACTGCCGGGGCAGCGGACTCGACCGCGGCCGCCGCACGTGCCGAGGAGGGATTCGCCATCGCCGAGCCAGTCATGATCGCAAGTGAACGCGGTGAAGTAGGCCTCGCCGCCGGTATCACCCTGCTCCGCGGCGGGGCCAGCGCCATGGACGCCGTAGAGGCCGCCATCCGGGTCGTGGAGTCCAACGAGGGCGACCATTTCGTCGGTGTCGGCGGCATGCCGAACCTGCTCGGCGAGGTGGAGCTGGACGCCTCGATCATGGACGGCGCCACCCGCCGGGCCGGCGCGGTCGCCGCGGTCAGCGGATTCCCGCATCCGATCTCCATCGCGCGGGCCGTCTGCGAGCAGCTCCCGCAGCACTTGCTGCTGGTCGGGGCAGGCGCCGAGCGGTTCGCCGACGAAGTCGGCATCGAGCGCGGCGAGACGCTGACCGACGAGGCGCGCCGGCTGTGGCGCGACGGCCTCAGCCCGGCAGGCCTGCAGCGGGCCGAGGGCACGCACGGAGCGGGTGAGCTGGTTTACCGGCGGCAGGTGCTCGACCGGCTGAAGGCGATGGCGCCGCCGGATGGCCCGTGGGGCACGGTCAACGTGATCGGCCTGGACTCGGCCGGCAACCTCGCGGTCGGCGTGAGCACGAGCGGCTACCCGTGGAAATACCCCGGCCGGGTGGGCGACTCGGCACTGATCGGAGCAGGGAACTACTGCGACAACTCAATCGGCGGCGCCGCCTGCACCGGCCGCGGCGAGCTCGCCATCCGCGGCAACACCGCGCGGTCGGTGCTGCTTGGCCTGGCTGCCGGGCATGACCCGGCGAAGGCCTGCGCCGAGGCACTGGCCGAGACCCTGGCGCTGCCCGACGAGTTCCGCGCCCCGCTTGCAGGCGCTCTGCCTGACCCCCGACGGCCGCCACGGCGGGGCGTCCACCAGGGCCGGGGCGACCTACGGCGTGATGACTGCCAGCGATCATGACTTCCGCATCGCGCAGAGAGGGCAAATATGAAGATCTTCCTTTCCAGCGACATGGAGGGCACGGCCGGCGTCGTCGCCTGGGAGCAGTGCGTCGGCGACGGTCCGCAGGCGGATGCGGGCCGCCGCCTGCTGCTGGACGAGGTCAACGCCGCGATCGAGGGCGCCGTGGCCGGCGGCGCCACCGAGATCGTGGTCAACGACTCGCATTACCAGATGCGCAACCTGCCGCCTTGGGCCATCGCCGGAGAGGCCTCCTACATCTCCGGCAGCCACAAGCCGCTGTACATGATGCAGGGCCTCGACTCGACCTTCGACGCCGTGCTGTTCGTCTCTTATCACGGCTCGGTCGGCGCCCCAGCCGGGCTGTCGCACACCTACAATCCCCGGGCGATCACCGAAGCCAGGATCAACGGCACCGTCACCGGGGAGGCGGGCATCAATGCGCTGGTGGCCGCGCACTACGGGGTGCCGGTAGTGCTGGTGACCGGCGACCGGTGCGCGTGCGAGGAGACCGCGGCGCTCATCCCCGGGGTGCGCGCCGCCGTGGTGAAGGAGCATGTCAGCCGGCTTGCGGCGCACAGCCTGCATCCCGCCCGCGCCTGTCAGCTGATCAGGGAGGCCGCCGAGCAGGCCGTGTCGGGCGCTGCGGCGGCAGGGCCACCGCCATTCGCGACGCCGCTCGCCATGGATATCTCGGTCCGTAATACCGACATCGCCGAGGCGGCCACCTGGGTGCGCGGGGTAGACCGGGTAGGCCCGAGGGAATTGCGGATCGAAGGTGACGACCTGCTGTCGGTCTACCGGTCCTTTGCCTCGGCGGTCCTGCTGACCAACTCGATCGCGGAGGCGGTGTGACGGCTGAGGACGCGGCAGCCGGCCCGGTCATCCCGCAGCCCGCGCCGGAGCCCTTGCTTGAGCCGGCCGTTGAGCTGCCGCAGGCAGCCGAGTCTGTCCGGTCCCGGGTGGCGGTCGTCACCGGAGCGGCCGGCGGCATCGGCAGCGCCATCTGCCGAAGGCTCTCCGGCGACGGCTTCACGGTAGCGTGCTTCGACCTCCGTGCGCAGGAGGCCGACGGCGTCGCCAGCGACCTGCCGAAGGCCCGCGGCTACGGTGTTGACGTCCGGGACGCGGCCTCCGTGCGCGCGGCCGCCGATCGTGTCCGCGAGGACCTGGGCGGGCCGTGGCTCCTCGTCAACGCGGCTGGAGTTTTCAGCATCCAGCGGATCACCGAGCTTGACGAGCCCGAGTGGGACAAGATCCTCGACACCAACCTCAAGGGACCGTTCCTCACCTGCCGGGAGTTCCTGCCCGGCATGGTCGCGTCCGGCGACGGCTGCATCGTGAATATCGCTTCCACCGCGGGCGTCAGGGGCGGCAGGCTGCGAGCCGCCTACTGCGCATCGAAGGGCGGCCTCGTGCTGCTCAGCCGCAGTCTCGCGATCGATCACGGGCCGGACGGCGTCCGGGTGAACTGCCTGTGCCCCGGCCTGATCGACACCGAGATGGCCGACTGGATCCGGCACGACGATGACGCCCTGGCCCGCTTCGCCGCGAGCGTCCCGGCCCGCCGGATGGGCACTCCCGACGAGATCGCCGACGGGGTCGCGTTCCTCGCCTCGGCCGGTGGCAGCTACCTGCACGGCGCCGTGCTGATGGTCGACGGGGGCGGCACGGCCTGATGGGACAGCGGTGTCTGGAGGAAAGGACGTGACAGCGGACAAGGGGGCACGTGAGTCCCGCCCGGTGCCGCCGTCCCGGCGCCGCACCTCACGGCTCGTCGACATCGCCGAGGCGGCGGGCGTGCACGTATCGACGGTGTCCCGCGTGCTGAACGGTGATCCCGCCCAGTCCATCCGCCCGGAGACCTACGAGCGGATCCTCAGCGCTGCCCGGCAGCAGGGCTACCGGCCCAATGCCCTGGCCCGCGCGCTGAAGCGGTCCCGAGCCGGTGCGCTCACCTTCGTCATCCCGCTGCTGCGGAACCCGATCTGGGTGAAACTGCAGCGCGGCGCGCTGCAGCGGGCGACTGAGCGCGGCTATGTGGTCATGATCATGGAGGAGCCGACCGACAATCCGCGCCCGCCAGACGCCTACCGCTACCTGGTCGAGGAGAGCCGCGCCGACGGCCTGCTCGTGGCGACCGCGCTGCGGATACCCGAGCATGCCGACGGGCTGCCGGCCGTGCCGCACGTCTACGTCAACCGCCGCGGCCCGCACCAGGGCAACGATGTGGTGATGGACGAGTCGGGCGCAGTCCGGCTCTTCCTCGACCACGTCATCGGGCTCGGCCATCGCAGCGTCGCGATCATCGACGGCCGGCCCGTGGTCGACACCGTGCACCGCCGGGTATCCGCCGCCCGCCGGATGTGCGCGGCGCGCGGAGTCAGCCTCACGGTCCGGCATGCCGCGCCGACAGAAGAAGGCGGCTGGCAGGCCGCCACCCGGATGCTGCGGAACGACCCGGTCCCCACCGCCTGCGGCGTCGGCAGCCTCAATCAGCTCTTCGGCGTGATGGGCGCGCTGCGGGACGCGGGCGTCGCCGTCCCGGCCCAGATGTCGCTGGTGAGCTTCGACGAGGATGAATGCCTGGCGTTCCTCGATGTCCCGGTGACCAGCGTCAGCATGCCGCTGGCCGAACTCGGCGGTGCCGCGGTCGACGCGCTGATCGCCCGCGTGGAGGGCAGCCAGCCCGGAGACGTGCTGGTCCGCGAGCCGATGAACCTGCTGCTGCGCGATTCGGCGAGCCGGCCAGGCGCCCAGCATGCCCCGGCCGGCCGGGCCAGCTAGCCGCCTTCGCCGGCTCGCCGGCTAGCCCATCTTCTGCAGGAAGCTCAGCATGTCCTCGGCGTGTTCCTCCTCGACGGCGAGGATTTCCTCGAGCATCCGCCGCGTGCTGATGTCGCCGCCGCCCAGCCAGCCGATCATCTCCGTGTAGGAGGCGATCGCCACCCGCTCGGCTACCAGGTCTTCCTTGATCATCTCCAGCAGCGCGCTGGGCGAGTTGTACTCCGAATGCGACCGGGCGAGCAGGGTGTCGGGGCTGAAGTCCGGCGTGCCGCCCAGCTGCGTGATCCTCGCCGCGATGCGATCCGCGTGCTCCTGCTCCTCGCCGGCGTGCTGCAGGAACTCCTGCGCGACCGGCTCGGCGTCCAGGCCCTGGGCGTTGTAGTGATGCTGCTTGTACCGCAGGACGCAGACGATCTCGGTCGCGAGAGCCTGGTTGAGCACGTTGATGACCCGGTCCACGTCAGCGCCGTAGGCGGCCGTCACCGGCCCTTTCTCGATCTCCATGCGCGCGTTCGCGCGCAGGGTCTGTACGTCGGTGAGGAATTCACCCATTACTGCGTCTCCGTTTCCCTCGTGAGCGCGTCCCGCGCGAAGCGACCAGGCTGGCCGGTCGGTTGCCCCCGTGCCCAGTCTGCGCACTCGCACACATCCGGCATCATCAGCCCCGTCCCTCATCGTCGGTCGCCCCTCCCGCCGCCCAGCCGGGGACCACGCTCAGCCAGGCTGTCAGCGTCGCCGGGGCGACCCCCAGGACGGCGGCCGCTTCTCCCGGAATGCGGTCATCCCCTCGGCGGCCTCAGCCGATGCGAACAGTGCCTGTGACAGCTCGGTGGTCCGGACGAACGCCGCCGAGCGATCCATTTCCGGCACCTTGTACACCAGCTGCTTCGCCGCCGCCAGCGCGGCCGGGCCGCCGGCCTGCAGCCTGGCGGCCATCGCGGCCGCCTCGGCGTCGAGCTGGCCGGGCGGCACGGCCCGGGTGATCAAGCCCACCTCGGCAGCCCGCCCGGCGCTGATCCGCTCACCGCTCAGGAAGAGCTCGAGCGCATCCGCGCGCCGCAGCTTCGGCAGGCAGACGACGGAGATGATGGCCGGCGCGACGCCGATGCGGACCTCGGTGAACCCGAATCGCGCCGTGTCAGCGGCGACGGACAGGTCGCATGCCGCCGCCAGCCCGACGCCGCCGCCAAGGCAGTGCCCGGCGATGCGCGCGACCACTGGCTTCGGCGCGTCCTGGATGGCGGCCAGGATGTCCGCAAGCCCGGCCCTCGGCGCCGCGGCCCTGCTCCGGCCAGCCGACAGGTCGGCGCCTGCGCAGAAGGCAGGGCCGGCGTGGGTCAGCATGATCACCCGGACTGCCCGGCTGGCCATGGCCGCGTCCAGGCCGTCGGCTAGCCCGTCGAGCAGCGCCGGCGTCAGCGCGTTGCGGTTGTCCGGCTGATCCATCGTCAGCGTCGCGACCTGGCCGGCCACCGAGTATCGCACTGCCTCTGTCGCGCTCACTGCCGGATCAGCTCCTGGGGGATGTCGACGACCCGGGCCCGCAGCCACTCGCCGAGGCTCTTCGCCTGCGGGTCAAGTCTGGTGCTTGCCGCCGCTCCTTCGCCAAGCAGGCCGGCGATGACGAAGTTGACCGCCCGGAGGTTGGGCAAGTCGTAACGCTCGACCGGCAACGGCGCGGTCTCCGGCAGCAGCTCTTTGAGCTTCCCGACGCTGAGGAACCCGGCCAGCCACGCGTATGCCTGGTCGGTGCGCGCCCAGACGCCGAGGTTGGCGTTGCCGCCCTTGTCCCCGGAGCGGGCCCCGGCTACCCGGCCAAGCGGCGCGCTGACTGTCGGGCCGCCCCCGGCCGCGCCGGCCACTGCGCCCGCACCGCCGGCCGCCGCCGCCGGCCGCGCGGCGACCATCACGTCTGCCACCACCGGCGGATCCGGCGGCAGCACCGGCTCGACGACCAGGCACCGCCCGCCAGCGCCCGGCCGGACGGCACTCGGCCGGACGGCACTCGGCCGGCCGTCGGCGGCCATCCGGCCAGCCACCGTCACCTCCTGCCGCACCAGCCCGGCAGGCACCGCCGCCGGCCAGTACACCCCGAACGCCTGCGGGCCCGACGTGAGGCCGGTCCCGAACATCCCGGGGTACGACGCCAGCGCCAGCTCCGTGATCCGGGCGGTAAACGCGCGGCCCGCCTTGCGCTCGTCGGCGTCCTTGACCGTGATACGGAGCTGGGCCATCGCTTCCGCGTTCGTCGCCGGGTCCGGCTTGTCGGTTCGCAGCAGCGTGACATCGACGGAGTCGAAGGCGTCCCGCCCGCCGGGTATGCCCGCCCACAGCGCCCGCTCGACCAGGGCGGCCTTGGCCTCGATGTCCAGCCCGGTGAGATACACGGTGACAGTCGAGCGCCAGCCGCCGGCGTAGTTGAGCGCCACCTTGGTGGTGGCCGGCGGCGAGTCACCGCGGACCCCGGAGATCCGCACCCGATCCGGACCCTCGGCCGCCAGCAGGACGCTGTCCAGCCGGGCAGTGACGTCCGGATTGAGGTACGCAGGACCGCCGATCTCATAGAGCAGCTGGGCGGTCACCGTGTCCACCGACACCGTCCCGCCGTGGCCGGGGTGCTTGGTGATGATGCTCGATCCGTCAGCAGCCACCTCGGCGATCGGGAAGCCGGCATGCTCGAGCCCGGGAACCTCGGTGAAGAACGCGAAGTTGCCGCCGGTGACCTGCGCGCCGCACTCGATCACGTGGCCGGCCACCACCGCTCCGGCGAGGGCATCCCAGTCGTCGCGCCGCCAGCCGTGCCGCCAGGCGGCCGGCCCCACCGTCAGGGCCGCGTCGGTCACCCGGCCGGTGATCACGATGTCGGCCCCGCCCGCCAGGGCCTCGGCGATGCCCCAGCCGCCAAGGTAGGCGTTGGCCGTCAGCACGGCGCGGTCGCCGAGCTGCTCGCCGGTGTCGATGTTCGCGAGGTCCACCCCCGCGGCCCGCAGCTCGGCCAGCCGGGGTACCAGGTCGTCCCCGGTGACGTAGCCGATGACCGGGTCGAGGCCGAGCCGGCCGGCCAGGCTTGCCACGGCATCGGCGCAGCCCTGTGGCGACAGCCCACCCGCGTTGGACACGACCTTGATCCCGCGGCTCAGGCAGTCGCCCATGACCTGCTCGAGCTGCGTGACAAAGGTCCTGGCGTAGCCGGCTGCCGGATCCCGCAGCATGTTCTTGGCCAGGATCAGCATGGTCAGCTCGGCGAGCCAGTCGCCGGTGAGCACGTCGATCGGGCCGCCGTCGACCATTTCCCGCGCCGCGGCCAGCCGGTCACCGTAGAAGCCGCTGCAGTTGGCGATGCGCAGCGGGGCGCTCACCTGGCCGCCGTGATGACGGCAAGCAGGTCGCCGCCGCTGACCTGGTCGCCGCGGCGGGCCCGCACTTCGCCCACGACCCCGGCATGCGGTGCGGCAATGCGATGCTCCATCTTCATAGCCTCCACGATCATCAGCAGCTGGCCCGCGCTGACCGTGTCGCCGGGCTGCACGTGCACCGCGAGCACGGTGCCCGGCATCGGCGCGACCAGGCCGCCCGGCACGTCGGCCGTCGCTGCCGCGGGAAAGCGCGGGACGGCGGTCAGCGCGACGTCGCCGCCGGGGCCCTGCACCCACACCCGGTCGCCGTGCCGGAACACGTGCAGCCGGTGCCGGCGCCCGCCTTCGGCCAGGTCGATCCAGCCATCCTCGGCCCGGTACACGGTGACCGTCATGCTCCCCGAGCCGCCCGCCGTGGCCGTCCCGCCCGCCGCGCCGGCCCCGCTCACCTCGACGGCGAACCGGCCGTCCCGCTGGCGCCGGTAGCCGACCTCGAGCACATCGGCGCCATGCCGGTACGCGGCCCGCTCCGGTGGCATCACCGAGTTGCGCCATCCGCTCGGCAGGGTGCCAAGCACCGGCGCGGCGGCCCGGGCGGCGGCCTGCGCGGACAGTGCTGCCGCCACCGCGGCAAGACGCAGTTCCCCGGCCGGCGCTCGCCGCGCGACGGCCAGGCCGGCCTGCTCGATGAAGGAGGTGGTGGTGTTGCCCGCCAGGAACTCAGGCTGCCGCAGCGCGGCGACCAGGAAGTCCCGGTTGGTGACGACCCCCCGGATCCGGCTCCGCTCAAGCGCCAGCGCGAGCCGCAGCGCGGCCTCCGTCCTGGTCGGCGCGTGCGCGATGACCTTGGCCAGCATCGGGTCGAACTCGACCCCGACCACACTGCCCGCCTCGACGCCCGAATCCCACCGGCACCGCGGGTCGGCGGCCGGATGCCAGTCGAGCAGGGTGCCCGTGGTGGGCAGGAACCCGGCCGCCGGATCCTCGGCATAGAGCCGCGCCTCGATGGCATGACCAGTAATGGCCAGGCTGGCCTGGCTGGCCGACAGCGGCAGTCCCTGGGCGACAAGCAACTGCTCGCGGACCAGGTCAAGCCCGGTGACTGCCTCGGTGACCGGATGCTCGACCTGCAGCCGGGTGTTGACCTCGAGGAACCAGAAGTCGCCGGCCGGGCCGAGCACGAACTCGACGGTGCCCGCGCCGAGGTACCCAGCGGCCTTCGCGGCGGCCAGCGCGACGGCGCCCATCCGCTCCCGCAGGTCGGCGTCGAGGGCCGGCGACGGGCATTCCTCGATGACCTTCTGGTGCCGCCGCTGGATCGAGCACTCGCGCTCGAAGCAGTGCACCGCACCGCCCTGGCCGTCGGCGAGCACCTGGATCTCGACATGCCGCGCCCCGGTGATGTACGGCTCGCCGAACACCGTGGGGTCCCCGAACGCCGCGGCTGCCTCGCGGCCCGCGGCCGCCACCGCCTCGCCGAGTCCGGCGGCCGCCGAGACGACCCGCATGCCCTTCCCGCCGCCGCCAGCGGCTGCCTTCACCAGCAGCGGAAATGAAAGATCAGCTGAAACGGGAACCCCGTCGCCGGCCAGTTCCCAGGATGGCAGCACGGGCACCCCGGCAGCCGACATCACCCGCTTGGCGGCCAGCTTGTCGCCGAGCACCTCGATGACCTCCGCTGGCGGCCCTACCCACGTCAGCCCGGCGCCGGTCACCGCGCGGGCGAAGGCAGCCCGCTCGGCGAGGAACCCGTAGCCCGGGTGCACCGCGTCGGCCCCGCTGACGGCCGCGGCGTGCAGCAGCGCGTCGATGCTGAGGTAGGTCTCCGCGGCCGTCCGGCCGGGCAGCGCAACCGCCTCGTCGGCCTCCAGGACATACGGCGCGCCGGCGTCCCCGTCGGCATAGACCGCGACCGCGGCGATTCCCATCGCCGCGGCGGTCGCCGCGATCCGCCGGGCGATCTCGCCCCGGTTCGCGATCAGCAGCCTGGTGATCACAGCCGGAACACCCCGTAGCCGCTAGCGCCCTGCACCGGGCCGCTGTGGCAGGCGGACAGCGCCATCGCGAGCACGGTCCTGGTGTCACGCGGATCGATGATCCCGTCGTCAGCCACCCGGCCGGTCGCGTACAGCGCCAGCGACCCTGCCTCGGCGAAGTCCTCCACGGCCGCGGTCACCGCGTTCTCGATCTCCTCGCTGACCGGCTCGCCGCGGCGGGCGGCCCGCTCGCGGCGGACGATGGACATCACCCCGGCCATCTGCCGCGGTCCCATGATCGCGATCTTGGCGGTCGGCCAGAGGAACACGAACCGGGTGCCGAAGGCCCGTCCGCCCATCCCGTAGTTCCCGGCCCCGTAGCTGGCGCCGAGGATGACGGTCACGTGCGGGACGGTGGAGTTCGACAGCGCATTGATCATCTGAGCGCCGTGCTTGACGATGCCGCCCCGCTCGTAGTCGCGGCCGACCATGTAGCCGGTGATGTGCTGCAGGAACACCAGTGGCGTGCCGGTCTGGTTGCACAGCTGGATGAACTGCGCCGCCTTCTGCGCCGAGTCGGAGAACAGCACCCCGTTGTTGGCGAGCACCCCGACCCCGAAGCCGTGGATGCCGGCCCAGCCGGTCACCAGCGTCGGGCCGTACCTCGGCTTGAACTCCTCGAACCGGCTGCCGTCCACCACCCGGGCGATGATCTCCCGTACGTCGACCGGGGTGCGCAGGTCGGCGGGCATCAGCCCGAGCAGCTCCGCCGGGTCGTGCCGCGGCGGCTCGGGCGCGGCGGTGGCCGGGCCGGGACCCTGCTTGCGCCAGTGCAGGTGGGCCACCACGTCCCTGGCCATCCGGATCGCCTCGTGCTCGTCCTCGGCCAGGTAGTCGGCCAGCCCGCTGACCTCGGCGTGCATCTGCGCGCCGCCGAGCTCCTCATCCGGTGCGTCCTCCCCGGTCGCCACCTTCACCAGCGGCGGGCCGCCGAGGAACACCTTGGCCTGACCGCGGACGAAGATGTTGTAGTCCGACATGCCAGGCTGGTAGGCCCCGCCGGCGGTCGAGCTGCCGAACACCACCGAGATAGTGGGAATGCCGAGCGCGGAAAGCTCGGTGATGTCGTGGAACATCCGGCCGCTCTCCGCGAAGTGGCTCAGGCTGCGCCGCATGCACAGCGGCCGGGTCGTCCCCGGACGACAGCCCGCGCAGGTCCCCGCCGGCCGACTCCACGAGCTGGATGTATGGCATCCGGTTATCCCTGGCGACCTCCAGGGCCCGCATCAGCTTGCGGATGCTGACCGCGGTCATCGCCCCGCCCAGGTCGGTCGGGTCGTTGCCCACGATCACGCACTCGGTTCCCTCGACCACCCCGATCCCGAGCACCATGCCGCCGCCGACCGCGTAGTTGGTCTGGTAGCCCGCCAGCGGGCTCAGCTCGAGAAAAGGCGTGTCCTGATCGAGCAGCAGCGCGATGCGCTCCCTGATCAGCAGCTTGCCGCGGCTGCCGATGACGCTCGATCGCCTTGTCCCCGCCGCCGAGCGCCGCCTGCTGCGCCAGCCGGTCGATCTCGGCCAGCAGGCCGAGCATCTGCTCCGATGTTCGCACGAACGCCTCGTCGCCGGGGTCGACGGCGGTGCGGCAGGACCGGCGCAGGCATCGATGGGACCTCCCGTGTCTCCCGGCCGGGCGGGCGCGAGCTGCAGCGCAGACCGCGCGGACCTCCGGCCTGCGCCCGCTCAGCCGGCGAAGTCCGTCCATGCGGGCCAGGATCTGGAGCATAACCTCGTCGGCCCCGCCGCCGACCGACAGCAGCCTGCTGTCCCGGAAGTACCGCGACACCCAGGTCTCCGCCATGTAGCCGAAGCCGCCGTGGAACTGCAGGCAGGTGTCGGCGACTGCGCGCGCCAGCCGGCCGGCCTTGAGCTTGGCGATGGTCGCGAACCGGGTGGTGTCCTCGCCGCGCAGGTATGCCGCCGCGCAGGCGTAGTTGTAGTGCCGCAGCAGGTCCACCTCGGCGGACAGCTCGGCCAGCCGGAACTGCACGTACTGCCTGGACAGCAGCGGGCTCGCCGAACGCCTCCCGCTCGCGAAGGTAGTCCGCGGTGCGGCGGAGCGCGGCTGTCCATCCCGCCGACGGCGGTGTAGGCCGCGATCATCCGCTCGTTCTGGAACTGGCTCATCTGCTGCTGGAAGCCCTGGCCGGCCTGGCCGATCGTGTTGGACACCGGGACCCTGGCGTCGGCGAAGTGCAGTTCCGCCGTGTCCGAGCAGTCGTTGCCGAGCTTGCTCAGCTTCCGGCTGACCGAGAACCCTGGGGTATCGGTCGGGAACAGGATCTGCGACATGCCCGCGGTAGCCGCCCTCGTCCGAGGTCCGGGCCAGCAGGCACAGCCAGTCCGCCTGGATGCCGTTGGTGATGTAGAGCTTCGACCCGTTGATCACCCACTCGTCGCCGTCGCGCACCGCCCGGGTCCGGATCCCGGCCACGTCGGAACCGGCGTCTGCCTCGGTGACGGCGATGGCGGCAACCATCTCGCCGCGCAAGGCCGGCGCCAGGTACCGCTGCTTGAGCTGGTGGCTGCCGTGCCGGTGCAGCGACGGGGTGGCCATGTCAGTCTGCACGGTGACGGCCATCGCCACCCCGGCGCAGCCCATCCGGCCGAGTTCCTCGCCGAGGATCACCGTGTAGGAGTGATCGGCGCCCTGGCCCCCGTAGGCAGGCTCGTACTCGAGTCCGAGCAGCCCGGCCGCGCCGAGAGCCTTGAACAGCCGGTGCGCGGGGAAGGCCCTGGCTTCCTCCCACTCCTCGGCGTGCGGCGTGACCTCGCGGCTCGAGCACGCCGCGGACCGACTGCCGGAACGCCTCGTGCTCGGCGCGTGAACACGATGCTCATCGCGGCAGCCCTGCCTTGGCCGCCGCGCGCCGCCAGGCGGTCAGCGCCGTCGGCTATGTCGCCGCGCTGACATCGACGTGGGTGATCATCCGGACCCGTCCGCTGACGACAGTGACCAGCACGCCCTCGGCTGCCAGCAGGTCGGCCCACTCCTGCGGGTCGTGGCCGGTGCCGGCCACGTCGGCGAACACGATGTTGGTGGGAACGCAGGCCGGGTCAACCGAGCCTGGCACGATCTCGGCCACGCCCTCGGCCAGCCGGCGGGCGTTCGCGTGGTCCGCGGGCAGCCGCTCAGGGCCTTCTTCCAGCGCGACAAGCCCGGCCGCCGCCAGCAGCCCGGCCTGCCGCCAGGCGGCGCCGAACAGGATCTTGAGCCGCCGGGCCTCCCTGATGAATTCGGTGCTGCCCGCCAGCATCGAGCCGATCGGCGCGCCTAGCCCCTTGGACAGGCAGAACATCATCGCGTCGGCCGCGGCCGCGTAGTCAGCCACGCTGGCGCCGGTCACCGCGCAGGCGTTGAAGATGCGCGCGCCGTCGACGTAGAGCGGGACTCCGCGCTCGGCGCAGACCGCGGAGATTGCCCGCAGCTCATCGACCGGCAGCACGGAACCGCCGCCGATCTGGTGCGTGTTCTCGACCGTCACCAGGTCGGCCACGGTGGCGTCCTTCGGGTCCGGCGTAAGCGCCGCGCCGACCTGGCCGGCCGTCAGCAGGCCGCGGGTGGCTGGAATCCGGCGGAAGGCGATGCCGGACAGCACGGCCGCCGAGGCGGCTTCCATTCCGGCGGTGTGCGCATCAGCCTCGCAGATCACGAAGTGCCCGGGCCGGGTGAACGCGTGCATGGCGATCTGGTTGCATAGCGTCCCGGTCGGCAGGAAGATGGCGGCTTCCTTGCCCGTCAGCTCCGCTGCCCGGTCCTGCAGCCGGTTGACGGTCGGGTCGTCGCCGTACCAGTCGTCGCCGACCTCGGCGTCGGCCATTGCCCGCCGCATCGCGGCCGACGGCCTGCTGACGGTGTCCGAGCGGAGGTCGACGGGAGCATTCATTGCTGGCGGCATCCTTCCGGCACAGAAGTCGTCCTGCTGACGGTCATCATTATCCGTGCGGCACGTTTCCCCTGCTGTCCGGCCGGTGCCTGACTGCCGCCGCCCGGTGGCGGCCGGCCCGCCCGGCGACCCTGCCGCGACTGCGAGCAGCGGCCCGCCCGGATGAGGCAGCGGGGGTATAGTTCGCCTTACCGAGGGAGGTCGCTTGTCTGTCGCCGTTATCAGTACCAGCGGCGGCGACGCCGAGCACCCGGCCGGGACGACCGGCTCCGTCACTCTCGGCTCCGGCTCCGGCCTCCGGCACGGCTGGGGCGTGAGCCCCGAGCGGCGGCAGGCAATCCTTGATACGCTGCACGGCCTCGTCCGGCCGGCCGGGCGCCTGTCGCCGGCCCAGCTGCGGGCCATCACGCTGTCGATCGCCGCCCGCGCCGAGCTCTGGGCCGACCTGGTCGTGCACGATCCCGATGTCCGCTGGTACCTGCCGCTGCACCGCTCGGACGCGTGCGACGTATGGCTGCTGGCCTGGGAGCGCGGCCAGGACACCGACTGGCACGACCACGGCGGATCCTCCGGGTCGTTTACCGTCGCCGAGGGCAGCCTGCTAGAGCAGTACCGCGCGCCGAGCGGCCGCGGACTCAATCGGCGCCTGCTGGAAGCCGGCCAGGCCGCCGCATTCGGCCCGGGACACGTGCACGACGTGGCGCACGGCGGTGCGGGATCCTCGATCAGCATCCATGCCTACTCGCCGCCGCTGATGATGATGACCTATTACCAGCAGATCCCCGTACGGGCTGATCGCCAGGGAAACGGTGGCTATCGAGGGCCCGGAAGGCGCCAGGGGCCGCGGCGGCCCGGACACAGCGCTCGCCGACGCGACGGCGTCGGTGGCCGAGCTCAGCACCGACATTCTCCCGGACGGCGCGCCGGGCATCGACGAGCTGATCGCCGAGGCCCGCGGCGGGCTTGAGCGGCTGCGGCCGGAGACGGCACTGGCGGCGCTGACCGACGGGGCGACGCTTGTCGACATCAGGCCGCTGGAGCAGCGGATCGTCGAGGGCGAGGTACCCGGCGCGATCATCATCGGCCGGAACGTGCTTGAGTGGCGCCTCGACCCGCGCAGCGATGCGCGGATCCAGGCGCTCGCCCGTGCCGACGCCAGGGTCATCGTGATGTGCTCGGAGGGCTATGCTTCCACCCTCGCGGCCGCCAGCCTGCGGCGGATTGGGCTGCGCCGGGCGACCGACCTGGACGGCGGGTTCCAGGGCTGGAAGGCGGCCGGCCTGCCGACGCGGCCAGCGCAGTCCATCGGCTGACCCGGCTAGCGGGTCCGGGCCAGAGCTGACCAGGACGGCTAGCGTGCCGGGAATCCTGGCCGTGTGCTCAGGGGTGGGCCCCTGCCGTCCCCTCCGTGCGGCAGGGGCGGCTCACCCGAGACAATCCTCGGCCCGGCGCGTCACACGAACGGCACACGCCAGGCCGGGCTTCGCTCTTAGACTCCTCAGAGGCTGCCGCCAGGGAAAGCCGGCGGCACGGGAAGAGGAGCAGCGAATTGAGCCGCCTCCCGGCGCACCACATCCGGCGTCCGCGGCTGACCTCGCAGTGCCTCGAGGTGAGTGTGGTCGTTGCCGAGGCGGGAGCCGGATACGGCAAGACCGTCTTAGCCGCCGAACTGGTCGACGCATGGCGGTCGGTTGCGATCGAGGTCGTCCTGCACGAGGGTGGCGTGCCGGCCCAGCTCTTCGCGGCCAGGCTGCGCGCCGCCGCTGCGGCAGCGGGCTTCTCCGCGGCCGCCGCCACGATGGCGGGGGCGGGCGAGGACGCGGCCGGCGCAGTCGACGCTCTGCTTGCCGCGCTGGCCAGGGAACGCTGCGCGTTCGTCGTCGATGACGCGCACCACGCCGAGCGCGACGCCGGCCAGCTGATCGAACGCCTGGCCCAGCGGCTGCAGGCTGATCAGCGTCTGATCGTCCTCGCCCGTCAGCTGCCAACCGGGTCCGCCCGGTTGCGCCGGGCCGATTGCCTCCAGCTGACCGCCGCGGACCTGGCCTTGCGGCCGGATGAGGCGCTGCGGCTGTGCCGGAACGGCTTCGGGCTTGATATCGGCCCCGCAGCGGCCGCCGCGCTCGAGCGGGCGACCGGAGGGTGGACCGCTGCGGCCGCGCTGGCTGCGGCCCGCGCCCGGCGCACCGGCGAGGACGTCGGCGCCCTGGCCGAAGCGGCCGGCGGCCCGGATCGGCCTTCCAGCTCGGTGGCAGTGATCCTCGACGAGGCCCTGGCGACCCTGCCGGCGGCCGAGCGCAGGCTGCTCGCGCAGGTCGGCCGGCTGCCGCTGCTCGATGCATCCCTGGTCGACGCGGCAACGGGGATCGAGGGCTACTTCGGCCGGGCCTTAGCGGCCGGGCTCCCCTTTGCCCCGGGCCAGGGTGAGTGGTGGGATCTCCCCGGTCCGGTCCGCGACCACCTCGGCACGCTCAGCGCCCCGGACCCGGCCGTGCTGCGGCGGGCCGCCGGGGAGTACGGGCGGCGTGGCCAGCTCGGCGCGGCCCTCCAGCTGCTGTTAGCCTCCGACGACGCCGTCGCGGCCGCCGGGCTCTTGTCCGAGAGCGCGCCCGCGTCGATCGAGGCCCTGGACGTGCTCGAGATCCAGGCCGTCGTCGACCGGCTGCCTGCCGAGGCAGTCGAGGCTCATCCGAACCTGCTGCTGCACTTCGCCAGGAGCTGTGACACGGTCGCGATCGACCTGCGCAGCGAGGTCCTCGACCGGGTCACAGCCATCGCGTCGGTGCTCGGTGACTGCCGCCTGACCCGTGCGATCGAGATCGAGCGTGCCAGTGACCTGATCAGGGAAGGCGACCTCGCCAGCGCCGAGGCCGCCGCCCGCGAGGTCCTCGATGCGTCGCAGGCCGGCGAGTGGCTCACCCGGGCCCGCGCCTTCTCGGCTCTCGGGCGCACCGCTTGCTGGCGGCGCGGCCCGGACGGCCGCCGGGACCTGGCGGCGCTCCGGGACGCGGAGCGGCACTTCGCCCAGGCGGCACGGCTGTATGACCAGCTCGGCATGCCGGGCGCCCGCGCCGGGCTGGTGCCCTATCAGGCGATGTGGATCGAGTTCACCAGAGGCGAGGCCCTTTCGGCCTTCGAGCGCATCGACAAGGCGCTTGGCCTGGTCGTCGACCGGCCCCGTAAATGGGCTTACCTGCTGGTGTTCCACGCCGAGGCGTCCGTCGAGCTCGGCCGCTTTGACCAGTGCGAGGCAGATATCCGGGAGGTGTTCCGGGTGGCTGAGAGCCTCGGCGACGAGCTTCTCGCCGCCTACGGCCACTGGGAGCTTGCGATCGCGGCGTCCTATCGCCGGGATGCAGCGGAGACCCTTGAGCATGTCCGCCGCACCGAGGCTCACAAGGGCAAGTGGTGGGAGTGGGCGGCGGGCGAGTTCCTCGCCAGCTCCGCCGACTGCCTCGACCGGGTCGGGCACAGCGCACTGGCCGTCGAGTACCTCCGCCGGGCCCAGGACGACCCCCAGGACAGTGAGCCCCTGATCGCGATGGCCGAAGGCGCGCTGCTGGCGCGCCACGGGGACCCGTACCTAGCCGAGGAGAGACTGCTCGCCGCACCTGGACACCGGCTCGACCCGAGGGAGTACTGGCGCGTCACGCTGCTCCGGGCCTACGCAGCGTTCCGGCGGGGTGACCGGGACGCCGGCGCTCTCGCCGCGCGGGCCTTCGAGGAGGCGGCCAGGCTCGGGCTCGCCCAGTTGCCGCTCACCAGGGAAGGCGCGATCACCGAGGAGCTGCTTGGCCTGGCCGTCGAGACCGGCCAGCCCGCCGCCCTGGCTCTCGAGGCGGCGGCGCTTCCGGTCTCGCTCGCGGTGCTCGGCCGCTTCGCCCTCACCCGGGGCGGCCGGCCCGTACCGATGACCGCGGGACAGTCCGCGCAGTTACTGAAGCTGGTGGCTGTCTCCGGCGGGCGGGTCCCGGCCGACGCGGCCATCGAGACGCTCTGGCCGGAGGCTAGCAGGGAAGCGGGCCGGAACCGCCTTCGCACCGTGCTCAACCGCCAGCGGGCCGAGGCCGGCGAGGTGATCATCCGGGTGGGCGACTCGCTGCTGCTGGCCCAGGAGGTCCGCGTCGACCTCGCGCTTTTCGAGGCCGAGGGCTGCCGCGCGCTGGCGCTCGGGCTCGCCGAGCCGGCCCTCGCCGTCGCGGTCGCTCGCACCGCCATCGCCCGTTACCGCGGTGACCTGCTGCCCGACGACCCGTACGAGGAATGGGCCGACCTGCCCCGTGAGCATGCCCGGCGGACGATGCTCCGGCTGCTCGATCTCTGCGCGGACGTAGCCGCCGGACGCGGCGACTTAGACGAGGTCAGGACGGTCATCGAGATGACCATCGATCTCGCGCCCTACGACGACGAGCGTTACCTGAGAGCGGCCGGGGCGCTGCTCGGGCAGGGCCGCCGCGGCGCCGCGCTCACGGTCCTGCGCCGGGCACGGGCCGTCCTCGCCGACCTTGGCCTCCAGCCACCTCTCCGCCTCGTCAGCCTGGAGAAGGCCATCGTGGATGACACCGAAGAGCCTGCTTGCGCTCACGCCGCCTGGCTGATGACCGACGGCCCGGCCGCGATGCGCGCTGGACACGCACCGCCCCGGACACCCGGCGGCTGAGCGAGCCAGCCGGGACTGAGCCCCGGCCGCCATCGTGTGACGAGCCGGGTCCGCGGGTATGACCCGGCATGACGGACATCTTGCCCAGCCCGCTGCGGCCCGTCCGCCCGCGTGTCGGAGCAGGGCACCGTGGCGCCTGTCCGGCAAGATAAGACGAGGCCCCTCCATGTATGAGATGGAGGGGCCTCAGCCCGGCTGCACAGCGCCCGGGTGCCGATCGCTCGACCGCCTTGCACTGCCCGGCCTGCCACCGGTCGCGGGCACCCGCGCGAAGCGCTGGTTTCCCGGCCCTTCCGCGTCCCCGGGGTCGCCCCCGGGGCCCGGTATCCGTCTCCGGTAGTGAGAGCAGTTCTACGCCCTCCGCCTGCTCCGGCACAAGAGGTTCCGGTCACCATTTCCAACATTCTTTGGCCATCCACAATTCATCCACAGAGCACGCGCCTTTCTCCCCAGGCAACGTCCGCTTGTCCACCGCCTCATCCACCACCCGGTCCACAGGCCTCCCTCCGCAGGCCCCCTCCGCCGCCTCCCTCCGCCGGCCTCCCTCCGCAGGCCTCCCTCCGCAGGCCTGGGCGCCCAGCCAAGTTCGGCTGCCAGGACTGCGCGACCAGGCGGGTCCCGGTACCGTGCCTGCGCCGGGGGAACAGTCCGGATGCCGTACCTGCGCTAGGGGACGAGCACGATGCGGCCGCGCAGGCCGCCCTTGGCCAGGCGCGCGTGCGCGTCGGCGACCCGCTCGAGCGGCAGCGTGTCAGCTACCCGGAGGGCGAGCTGCCGGGTTACCGCCAGCGTGGCCAGCCCGGCGAGCCGCTCGCCGTCGGCGCGGATCCAGACGTTGTGCACCCGGATGCCGCGCAGCGGCGCGGGGGCCGCCCCGGCCGCCACGGCCACGAAGCTGCCGCCGCCGCGGACCGCATCGAGCGCGCGGATCCCGGTCATGGCGGCGTCGAGCGCGCCATCAACCCCGCCAGGCACGAGCGTCCGGACCGCGGCGCCAAGCTCGGCGCCCCGGGCGGCAAACCACTCAGCGCCGAGATCATGCACCAGGTCACGGTCCTCGGCGCCGGCTGCGGCGACGACCTGCAGTCCGCGCTTCGCGGCCAGCTGCACGGCGAACCCGCCGACTGCGCCTGCGGCGCCGGTGACGAGCAGCGTCTGCCCGGCGACGAGGCTGAGCAGGTCAAGTGCCTGCACGGCGGTGAGCCCGTTCAGGGGCAGCGTGGCTGCCTGCACTGCCGGGACGATGCCGGGCACCCGGGCGACGGCTTCGGCATCGAGCACCACGTAGTCAGCCTGCGTGCCGAGCGGGACATCAAGCCGGTCGGACAGGCCGATCACCCGGTCCCCGGGCACGAATTCGGGCACCATCGGACCGACTGCCTTGACGGTGCCCGCCGCATCCCAGCCGATGCCGGTCACTTCCCTGGGCGGGGCGAGGCCGGCTGCCGTGAGCGCACCGGACCTGGTCGCCAGGTCGACCGGGTTGACCGTGGCCGCCTCGACCCGGATCAGCACCTGCCCGGGCCCTGGCTGCGGCACCGGCACCTCGGCCACCTCCAGTACCTCAGGCCCTCCGTGGGCGCGTATGACTACGGCACGCATGACTGCTCCTCAAGGCTCTGCCCGCCGTCCCTCGGCGAGTCGGTGCGGACCCGGCAGCTGGCTGACGGGCGCTCGATCCAGTCGGCCAGCACGCGGTTCTCCACCTAGCCAGCGTCATCAGTTCCACGGCCGGCGACATCGGCCAGCTGGCGGATGTCTGCCCCGGGCCTGCGATCGCATGCTGAGAAGACCGCCAGGCCAACGGCCGAGACGGGCCGCCCCGGCGGCCGTCATCGGGCGGCCAGACAGCTGCCCGGCCCGGCCGGGAGGCACCGGAAGAGGGATTCCAGTGAGCCAGAAACAACTGCAGAAACGTCATATCCGGCCGCGCGACCGGCAAGAGCCAGACCTGCCAATGGACGCGCGCGACCCGGACATCGTCCGCGCCCACCGCCTTGCCCGCGCGGCCAGGCGGCGCCCGCAGTCCCCCCGCCCCCGCGCCGCCTGACCGCGCCCGCCAGTCCCCCCGCCGGTCCGCGCCCGGCCGTCCGCGCCACCGCCGGTCCGCCCGCCGGTCCGCGCCCGGCCGTCCGCGTCTGGCCGTCCGCGTCCGGCCGTCCGCCTCCCGCTGGTCGGCTGCCGGTCCGCCCGCCGGTCTGCGCCTGCTGGTCCGCGCGGCTGCCGGTCCGCCCGCCGGTCTGCGCCTGCTGGTCCGCGCGGCTGCCGGGCCGTCCGCGCCCGCTGGTCCGCGCCCCCGCCGGTCCGCCTCTTCGCGTCGTCCCTAAGATCAGCCGGGCGGTGGCCATCTGCTGGCCCCTTAAGGTGGTGGATCGCGCGGGCGCGCACCTCCGGTGGTGTGCGATTGCGCGATCCACCACCTTCGCGCCAGCGCGGTGGCGGCCGGGTGTGGATTGCGGCGGGCGAGTGGCGTCCCCTAGCCGGGCTGTCCTGGTCGCCACCGTCACCGAGGTGCGCAGGGCGGCGCACCACTCCTCGACACGATCTGTCCCACCGGCTGCGTCATCCGCGATGAGTTCGGGCCGGAGGTGACGTCTTACATGCAAAGGCAAGCGAGCTTGAGCGGGGTGAATCGGATGGGCGCAGCCGAGAGCGTGAACATCGACACCGGCGACGGTCGATTGCTCGAAGCCTTGGTGTCTGGTCCCCCCGACGGAACCGTCTTGGTGCTGCACACGGGCACCCCATGTGGCCTGGCGCCGCTTCCGGCCGGACTCGACCCGGCACCGATGGGAATCCGCACCGTCCTCTACGCCCGGCCAGGCTACGGCCGGTCCACGCCTCAAGCTGGGCGCACAGTCGCTGATGCGGCTGGCGATACTGCAGCCATTCTGGACGCGTTGGGGGCCGGCAAGTTCCTCAACCTGGGCTGGTCAGGGGGTGGTCCTTACGCTCTCGCCTGCGATGCTCTGCTGGCCGATCGCTGCCTGGCGACCGCGATTATCGCGGGGATAGCCCCTTACACCGAGGCTGAAATCTCAAGCCCGGTGCGGGCGTGGTACGAGGCCGATGAAGACAACCAACTCGCCTTCGCGGGCGACATCGAGGGGTTCCGACAGGCGGTTGATGCCTTTGTCGCCCAACTCGCAAACGCCAAGGCCGAGAACATCGCCGCAGAAACGAACAGCGATGCGGACCGTCAGTTCTTCTCCCAGGGATATGCAGAGTGGGTCGCCTCGTTCCTCAGAGCAGCCGGCGTTTCGGGGAGCCAAGGAACAGTTGACGATTGCCTGGCAACGTTTCGCGACTGGGGTTTCCCCTTGGCCAGCATCCGCCAAGTCACCATCTGGCAGGGCACAGAAGACCAGCACGTACCCCCATTTCACGCTGAGTGGCTCAAAGCCCACCTCCCCCAGGCCGAACTGCGAACCCTCGAGGGCGAGAGTCACAACTCCATCGTCCGCCACCTGCCTGAGATCATCAAAACCCTGATCGCCACTGGCCAGTCAGCACAGAATTGATCCACCTAACGTCGGCGAGACCGGCGTCCCGTTCCGACCGGAACGGCGGAATCGCATCTCGCCGGGACCATCGAGCCGTCACCACCTGCTACGAAGCCCGATGATCCGACATAGTCAAGCGAGTTGCGCACGCACCCATGCTGACCGGCCGCAGTCGGCACCACGAACATCCCGACGTCGCGATGAACATTGTCCAGCGATTTAAGGTCAGGCCAAATCCTCGACCTATTCGTCTGGCGTGACGTCCGGTGTTCAGCGACTGACGCGCAACACCGGGGCCACCGGCCGCCGGCTGCGGACTTCGGGCGGGCGCGGGCGCCGGCGGCAGGCGGGGCGGGCCGCCGGGGGCGGGCTGCGGCGGTAGCGTTGGCGGCCATCTGCTGGCCCTTCAAGGTGGTGGATCGCGCGGGCGCGCGCCTTCGGTGGTGTGCGATTGCGTGATCCACCACCTTCGCGCCCGCGCGGGCAGCGGGCGGGGCGGGCGCGGGCGGACGGCGGGCGGGGCGGGCTGGGGTTGGCGGCGGGGCGGGCGCGGGCGGCGGGCTGGGGCCGGCGGCGGGGCGGGCGCGGGCGGCGGGCTGGGGGCCGGCGGCGCCCGGCGGCTGGTTAGTCCCTGGTCGGCTGGCCGGCGCCCGGCTGCTTCCGTGGCAGCACGGGAGCCGGGATGACCGGATCACCGGGCCGGGCCAGAGCCCAGGGCTGGCCTGCGATGATCGCAACCGGATCGTCCCGGCTGGTCTGCGCGGCCACGACCCGGGCCGAGATGAACTCGCCCTTGGACGGCGCCGGCAGGCCGAGAGCAGCCGCTATCAACGGGTCGTTGTCCTGGTGCCCGAGCACCAGGATGCCCTCGGCCCGCAGCTGGGTCCGCGCGCCGCCATTCCCCCTTGCGCGCTTCATGAAGTCATCCTGCTGTGCCACGGTGGCCAGCTCGGCGCGCCGGATGATCCGCTGCTGCACGCTGCGGAACAGCTCGTTCGTCCGGGCCTGGCCGTGCTGCTGGCCGCGGGCGGCCCGCGCCGCGAAGATGTTTTCCCTGGTCGCAGCATCGAGGCTGAGCAGGAGGTTCGGGGCCAGCCCGCGGTGGCCCGGCCAGAGCCGGCGGATCCGGGCCCGGCTGGCGGCGGTCAGCTGGCGTTTCGCGTCGCGGTTGGGCTTGCCGCGCAGGTCGTCCTTGCGGACCCGGATCAGCCCGGCCGACCAGGTGCGAGCAACATCGCTCGCGGTGAGCAGCAGGCAGAGCTGGCCGACGGACTCCGGCGGCAGCTCCCAGCCGCCGTAGCTCATCGAGTACTTGCAGTCCACCTCGACGCCCGCGATCCGGTAGTCGGTGACCTCGCCGTCGTCGAAGCCGAACTGCCGGTGCAGGTTGATCTCGACCAGCGTGCCCATGTGGGTCTTCTCGGTCTTGCGCAGCTGGTCGTAATTCCAGCGGCCGGTGTGCTGGCCGTCGTAGAGCTGGTCAAGGGTGTCCCGGAGCACCGCGGCGACACCGCGGCCGGCCGGATCGAGCGGCCGAGTTCGGCCTGCACGGCATCGAGCTCGGGATCGGCTCCGGGCGCGGGCGGTATCTGCTGCGTCACCAGCTCCAGGCGGAACTCGTCCGCGGTCATGGGCACGCCACCTCCGGCCGGGGGAGTGCAGTCACACGGCGTGCAGCAGGCGGCCGGGCCCGGGCTGCGGCTTATCCCGCCCGGACGCCGGGATCCCGGCAGCGGCCACGATCGCCGCGCGGATGCTGTCACCCACCGCCCGTGCCACCGGCGGCGGGAAAGCGTTGCCGATCTGGCGGTAGCCCGCGGTCTTGCGGCCGGAGAACAGCCAGTCCGGCGGGAAGCCCTGGATGGCGGCGGCCATCGGCAGCGTCAGCCGGGGCACGTGATCGGCGGGATGGGCTGGGCCGGGCGGCGCGTCTGCCAGTCCCTTGCCGTCCACCCGCAGCCGGAGCCAGGCCTCGCGGGCCCGGGTCGGGCCGAGATCAGGGCCGCCGTGCTTGCGCGAGCCGCCGACCAGCGTCGCGCCGATGCCGTTGGCCCGCTCCGCCCAGCCATCGGCGCCCGGCCAGCCGCCGGCCGCCATCAGGTCGCGCAGCGTCTCGCCGACCGTCGGCGGCGTGCCGATGGCGCGGGGCCACTGGAAATGCCGGTAGGCGGACGGCGGCATGGCCACCAGGATGAACCGCGGGCGCAGCTGCGGCACGCCGAACTCACTGGCATTCAGTACCTGCCAGCCGGCCTGGTAGCCGAGCTCGCCAAGCCGGGCGAGTACCTGGTCGCGGTACCCGGCGAACCGGGCGGTGGAAAGGCCGCGGACATTCTCCAGCATGATCGCGGCCGGCTGGCATTCCTGCACCAGGCGCAGCGCCTGCGGGAACAGGTCACGCTCGTCGTCGGCGCCGAGTTGCTTGCCGGCGATCGAGAACGGCGGGCAAGGCACGCCGCCGGCCAGCAGGTCCACGCCGCGGTAGCTGTCCCCGCCGAACTGATGGACGTCCTGCTCGACGACTTTCCAGCCGGGCCGGTTCAGCCGCAGGGTGGCGCAGGCGTCCGGATCCAGCTCCACCGCAGCGACGTGGGCGAAGCCCGCCTGCTCCAGGCCGAGTGACTGGCCGCCGGCGCCGGCGCAGATCTCCAGGCAGGTGAGGTCAGGCATGGCTGCCCCTGGCCGGCCCGTTCGCACGGTGGCGAGCAGCAAGAGGCCACGGCAATGGGGCCGCCGGGCTCGCTGGCCTCCGCATCCCGCCTGGCGGCGTTTCCGCCGGCCCGGATGGCCCGGCTATCCGCGCCTCCTCCTCCGCCGCCTGGCCAGCCGGGCGCGGATGACCCGGTCCATGATCCAGCGCCCTATCGCCGGGGCCGCCACGGGGTTCCCGTTTCAGCTGCGTTGAAGTAGCGGTCGCACCAGGAGCCGCATCCGGCTCTTCGGTGCGCAGCAGCTTCCGCATAGTCCGGCACTCTACAGATCCTGGTGGGCTACTTCTAGGAACCGATCGCACAGGCGTTCGAGGTGTCGCCGTCCGGCTAGCAAGCAACGATCATGCAGGCCGGGTGGTGCTCGCGACCGTCGGCAAGCCGATGAATGTGACATCCACAGGCACCCAACCCTGTGGCTGTCACATTCAGCGGGTTGTAACAAGGGGGAGCCACGGGGGGCGGGCGGGCGGGTGCCGGCCCGGGGCGGGCATCCGTGGGAAGTGGCGCATAACCCCGGCTGGGAGCTGAGCGCCGACGGCACCGTGCGCCTCGGCGGCTAGTCCGCACCGCGGTTCCCGGTCGCGGCGGACCCGGCCCGCGCCTGGCTGCGCCAGATCCGCCGTGATCACGAAACGGTGACGCTATCGGGATGCCGGGCGCGCGGGTGTGGGATCCTTTGGGCCATGGCGGTCCGGGCGATTGCGTTCGATGTCGGCGGGGTGCTTGAGCGCGTCGCGCCGAGGGCGCACTGGCTCGAACCGTGGCGGCAGCGGCTCGGACTGACCCCAGCCGGGTTCGCTGCGGCGCTTGAGCGCGTCGACCCGGACGGCGGCATCGGCACCGGCGCGCTGACCGAGGCGGCATACCGCCGGCGGTTCGCCGGCGCGCTCGGCCTGTCGAGCGCGCAGGCGGACGAGTTCATGGCCGACATGTGGCGCTGGTACTGCGGTGAGCTTGACCACGAGCTCATGGCGTACGCCGCCAGCCTCCGGCCGCGCTACGCGACGGCCATCCTGAGCAACTCCTCGGACGGCGCGCGACGCGAGGAGCAGGCCAGGTACTCGTTCGAGGAACTGTTCGACATCGTCATCTACTCGCACGAGGTAGGCCTCGTGAAGCCCGACCCGCGGATTTACGCGCTGCTATGCGCCGAGCTTAAGGTGTCCCCGGCCGACCTCGTATTCCTCGACGACGTGCCGGAGAACGTCGAGGCTGCCTGCCAGCTCGGCATCCGCGGCATACTGCACCGGGACACGGCCGAGTCCATCGCGGCGATCAGCGGCTATCTCGCCAGAACCTGCTGAGCCACGACTGAGGCACTGGAGCACTGGAGCACCGGAGCACCCGGAGCACCGGCCAGCGTCAGCCGCGATAGCGCGGCAGGCGTCCGTCCCCGGCCGCTTACTGCATTACGGGGTTACTGCGTCGTTCGCCCGAGCACGGCACGCGCGCGGCCAGCTAGCCGCGGCTCGTCCACCTGCGGCCCCGAGCGGGCTGGCCGGCTAGGGCGCGGTCGTCGGATCCTGGCGAAGCCACTGCCCGCGGCCGGGCCCGGCCAGTACCTCGCCGTCCGCGAGCACGACATCGCCGCGGCTGATGGTGAATCGCGGCCAGCCGTGCACCTGCTGGCCGTCGTAGACCGAGTAATCGGCGTTGGACTGCATGGACCGGCCGTCGATCGTGCGGCGCAGCCGGGGATCGAGCACGACGAGGTCAGCGTCGCTGCCCACCGCGATCGTTCCCTTCCGCGGGTAGAGCCCGAACAGCCGGGCCGGGTTCGTCGAGGTGAGCTCGATGAAGCGGGCCAGCGAGATCCGCCCGGTCCGGACGCCGGCCGAGAACAGCATCGGCAGGATCGTCTCCAGGTCGGCGACGCCCGGGCGGGCCCCGGTCACGTCCAGCGAGGAGTCTGTCTTGTCCCGCAGCAACCACGGCGCGTGGTCGCTGCCCAGCGTGTGAATGGAGCCGTCGGCCAGGCCGGACCACATTGCCTCGACGTCGGCAGGCTCGCGCAGCGGCGGGCAGCCGATGTACTTCGCGCCGTCCGGCTGCTGCAGCAGCTCGCTGGTCAGGTAGAGGTACAGCGGGCGGGTCTCGACGAACACCGGCAGGCCGCGGGCCTGCGCGCGGCGGGCCGAGTCGAGCGCGGCCTGGGACGACAGGTGCACGATGTAGATCGGCGAGCCGGTCGCCTCGCAGATCGCCACCGCGCGCTCGACCGCTGCCCGCTCCGCCAGCACCGGCCGGGCGTCCGCCCAGCTGGCCAGGGTGCCGCGTCCGTCCGCGACGAGCTGCTGCCCGGCGGCGCGGACCAGCGGCCCGTCCTCGCAGTGCAGCATGGTCAGCGTGCCGCTGCGCCCGGCAATCCGGATTGCCGCGAGCATCTCCTCGGCGCGCGCGTCGAAGGCGGGGGAGATCATGAACAGCTTGAGGCTCTGGTGCCCGCTCGCTGCCAGCACCGGCAGCTCGGCAAGCACCTCCGGCGAGGGATCCGCCAGCACCGCGTGCAGCACGTAGTCGACGGCCGCGCGGCCGTCCGCGGCGGCCAGGTCGCGGTCGAGCGCCTGCCGTAGCGACTCGCCGTCCCGCTGGAATGTCATGTTCCCGAACGTCGTCACGCCGCCGGCGATCGCGGCCCGCGAGCCGGAGTAGAAATCGTCCACCCAGGCAGGCACGCCGGGCTCCGGCGGATCCGGGGAGGAGAGGTGAACGTGCATGTCCAGCCCGCCGGGCAGGACGAGGGCGCCGGCCGCATCGACCTCCCGGCGGCCGCGGATGGTGCCGCCGAGCTGGCTGATCCGGCCGCCAGAGATTCCCAGGTCACACTCGGCCGAGCTGCCAGCGGTGACTACCGTGCCGCCGCGGACGACCAGATCGCACTCCGGGTCAGCGATTGCCCTCACCTCCGTCGTGCCCGGCCGGCGCCAGCGGACTCAGGGTATGACGATCACCGGGCAGTGCGCGTGCCGGGCGAGCCAGCCGGGTACCGAGCCGGCCACGTGGTGCCAGATGTGCCCGGGCGCGCCGACCACCAGCGCGTCGGCGCTCGACTCGTCGGCCGTGGCGGCGAGCTCCCTGGCTGCGTTTCCGCGCCGGGTGATCACGCTGACGGCGAGGTCACCGCGGTCGAAGACCTCGTCAAGCTCAGCAAGCAGCCAGCGGGTCAGCTCGGCATCATCCCGGGTCGCGCCGATGACCTGCCCGGTCAGCGGCTCGCAGCAGATGCCGGGGGTGACGTAGGCAAGCAGCAGCGGGCGGTCAAGCCGCCGGGCCATGCCTGCCGCGTACGCGAGCGCATGCCGGCTCGACGGCGAGCCGTCGTAGCCTACGACGACCGGGTGGCTGGTATCCCCGGACAGTTGCCGCTGGCCCAGCGGGTCCGCTCCGGGGGCAGGACCAGACGGCTGGGCAGGCCAGGGCTGTGCTGGCCCGGCCCGGGCGGATCTTGGCCGGGGCGGCGCGGGCCGGGGCGGCCCGGGCTGAGGCGGCGCGGGCTGGGCGGCCCGGGCTGGGGCGGCCCGGGCGGTGGCGGCCCGGGCGGTGCGGGGCGAGGCTGGGCAGGCCCGGGCTGTGGTGGGGTGGCGGCCCGGGCGCGGCGATCTGGCCCGCCCGGGCTGAACTGCGTCTCTGCGTGGTTCATGGCTGTTCCCGACAACCGTTGCGCTGTCGGCCTCCACTTGGCAACGCTGTACCTCTGATATTAGTTTGTGTTAAGCAACTAATCCAGTCCCGGCTATCCTGCCCTGATGGCCAGCTGGCTGACCGGTGGCAGCGCTGCGCCGAGGCCGCGCACGCGCCCGGTGCTGGCGCGCACGGCAACCAGCTTCCCGTGCGCGGCGACCGCAAACAGCCACTTGCTGTCCGGCGACCAGGCCATGCTGCTGACGTTAAGCGACTGACGATCAGCATTAACGGGAACTCCGCGGCTGATGCCCGTTTTCAGGCTGACCAGGTGGAGGGTGATCTGGCCGCGGGCGCCGTACAGGAATAGCGCGGCGGTCGATCCGTCGGGGGAGATGGCACCGGGCACGGTGAGGCCGACCCGGTGCCGGGCTAGCAGGCCGCGGGCGAGCACGTGGCGGGCTCCGGTCGCCGGGTCGATCACGATGTCCGTGCAGTGCCGGTAACCGCAGTCGGTAGCCAGCCAGCGGGTCGGGCCGACCGCCGCCACCATCCCCGTGGTAACCCGGCGGCGCCCGCCTGGCCTGGCGTCGTACACCGCGCCGCGCCAGTGGATCAGGAGATAGCCGCTGCCATCCGGGGCAGCGGGCCAGTAGCCGCCCGCGGGCACCCGGATGACCGGGCCGAGCTTGCGGCCAGCCGGGTCGATGAGGGACATCAGCGCGGGCAGGCCGCGCGCGCCTTGTGACCACAGCTGGCCGGGTCGCGGGCCGGGGAACACCATGCCCCCGTGGCTGAGCGCGGCGTGCAGGCCCCGGGCTGGCTGCCCGTCCGGCACGAGGTAACCGGGCACGAGGTCAAGCGGGCGGATGATTACCTGATGCGGGCCTGCGAGGAACGAAACGGGCCCGCTGCTGAGCAGCGGCGGGATGACCGTGCGGGTGATCAGGCCGCGGGCCGGCTGAATGCGGACCAGCGCTTCCCCGCCCAGCGCGGAGTCGGTCTGGCCCAGCGCGGAGTCGGTCTGGCCCAGCGCGAACAGGTCCCAGCCGGCCCGGACGCCGAGCAGCGGACGACCGAGCCGGGTCACCACGATCGGAGCGGCGCCCGCCGGCGCAGGAGCCTTCGCCGTTCCTGATGCCGCCGCCGTCGCAGGCGCCGTCGCCGTCGGCTTGGTGCGGTGCGCGATTGTCATGGCGACACCCGCTGCGATACCCGCCGCGACGCCCGCGCCGACGAGCACCGACGCGGCCACCGGAATCCACCGTGGCGGCCGCCGGCGCGGGCGTGCCGGGCCGAACCGCACGACGTCGCCCTGCTCCGGCCCGCCGGGGCGGACGTCGTCGTGACTGGCCACGATGTCATCATCCGGCGATCCGGCCGTCAGCGCACGCCATCGGCAGCGGCTGGCCACCTGGGCGGCGCTGCCGCCGGGCGCGGCTGGCCACCTGGCGGCGCTGCCGCCGGGCCGTGAGTGATGCCTTTGATGCTGCTGAGGTGACCGTTCCTGGTGTGGAGCGTTCCGCCTGGTGGATGGGGTTCCGGTGTCGCCAGGGCGACACCTTTTCCCCATTCATCAGGCGGAACGCCGTTCCGGGCCGGGGGCGTGCGCGGGGCCGGGGGCGTGCGCGGGCCGCTGGAATAAGCCGGCCACCTATGTTAGTTTGCATTAAGCAACTAATAAGCTTCAAGTAGCGGATTTCATGGGGCACCGAGCCCCGGGAGGAACCAACATGCTGTCGCGCCGCCCGTGCCCGGCCCAGCCAGCGCCGCCCGGTCCCGGGTACAAATGGATCGCGCTGTCCAACACGACACTCGGCATGCTGATGGCAACGGTCAACGCCTCGATCATGCTGATCGCGCTGCCGGACATCTTCCGCGGCATCGGGGTGGACCCGCTGCAGCCGGCCAACACCAGCCTGCTGCTCTGGCTGATCATGGGTTACATCGTGGTGACCGCCGTGCTGGTGGTCAGCTTCGGCCGGCTCGGCGACATGTACGGCCGGGTCAAGATGTTCAACCTAGGCTTCGCGCTGTTCGCGTTCTTCTCCGTGCTGCTGTCGCTGACCTGGCTGCACGGCAGCGCCGCTGCGTACTGGCTGATCGGAATGCGGATCCTGCAGGGCGTGGGCGGCGCGATGCTGATGGCCAACTCAAGCGCGATCCTTACCGACGCGTTCCCGCACGACGAGCGCGGGCTCGCGCTCGGCCTGAACCAGGTGGCCGGCATCGCCGGGTCGTTCATCGGGCTGGTGCTCGGCGGCGTGCTCGGGCCGATCGGCTGGCGCTACGTCTTCCTGGTGTCCGTCCCGTTCGGGGTGCTCGGCACCGTGTGGTCATACCTGCGGCTGCGCGAGATGGGCATCCGCAGGCGGCCCGGCTGGACTGGTGGGGCAACCTGACCTTCGCCGCCGGGCTGATCGCCCTGCTGGCCGGCATCACCTACGGCATCCAGCCGTACGGCGGGCACACGATGGGCTGGACCAGCCCGCGGGTGATCACCATGATCGCCGGCGGGATCGCGCTGCTCGCCGCGTTCTGCGTGATCGAGACCAGGGTTCCGGAGCCGATGTTCCGGCTCGGCCTGTTCCGGATCCGGCCGTTCACCGCCGGCAACGTGTCCAGCCTGCTGGCCGGGCTCGGCCGGGGCGGCCTGATGTTCATCCTGATCATCTGGCTGCAGGGCATCTACCTGCCGCGGCATGGCTACAGCTTCAGCGCGACCCCGCTATGGGCCGGGATCGCGATGCTGCCGCTGACCCTCGGCTTCCTGGTTGCCGGGCCGGTATCGGGCTGGCTGTCCGACCGATTCGGCGCCCGGCCCTTCGCCACCGGCGGCATGCTGGTAGCCGCGGCGTCCTTCCTGCTCCTGCTGCAGCTGCCGGTCAACTTCGAGTACGGGGAGTTCGCGCTGATCCTGCTGCTCAACGGCATCGGGATGGGCCTGTTCGCCTCGCCGAACCGCGCCGGGATCATGAACAGCCTGCCGCCCGAGCAGCGCGGCGTCGGCGCCGGGATGAGCGCGACATTCCAGAACTCGGCCATGGTGCTGTCGATCGGCATCTTCTTCACGCTGATCATCCTCGGCCTGGCCGGCTCGCTGCCCGGCACGCTGCAGCACGGCCTGGTCGCCCAGGGCGTCCCGGCCGCCGACGCCGCCCGGGTGGCGGCGCTGCCGCCGGTCTCCGTGCTGTTCGCGTCGCTGCTCGGCTACAACCCGGTGCAGAAGCTGCTCGGGCCGGTGCTGCACCAGCTACCCGCGGGTCGCGCTGCCTACCTGACCGGCCACTCGTTCTTTCCCGCGCTGATCTCGCCGTCGTTCTCCCGTGGCCTGGCCGTCGCGTTCGGCTTCGCCGCGGCCATGTGCGTGATCGCGGCGCTGGCCTCGCTGCTGCGCGGCGGCAAGTACGTGCACCGCGCCGACGCACACGCCCAGGCCCGCGCCGGCACCGGCACGCCGGCCCAGGGCGCGGGCACGCCTGCTCAGCCGGCGCGGGCACGCTTGCTCGCAGGCGCGCTCGCTCAGGCCGGCCCGGGGGCGGATCCTTCCGCCCGGGCCAGCGGGCCGGCCACGGCGGACGCTGGAATCCGGCCAGCCGGCTGATCCGGCCCTGCAGCGGCTCAGCCGGTGAGCGAGGCGCGGAGCCGCTTCCGGTCGGTCTTCATCACGCTGGTCAGCGGGATCTGATCGATGATCCGCACCTCGCGCGGGTATTTCACCGCGGACAGCCGGATCCGGCCGAACTCGACAAGGTCGGCGGGCCCGGCGGCGGCCCCCTCGCGGAGCTGCACGAACGCGACCACCTCCTCGCCGTGAGTTTCGTCAGGGCGGCCGACTACGGCCGCGGCCAGCACGTCCGGGTGCTCGAGCAGGACATCCTCGATGTCACGCGGGTAAACGTTGTACCCGCCGCGGATGATCACGTCCTTGATCCGGTCCACGATGTACAGGTAGCCGTCGGCGTCCAGGCGGCCGACGTCGCCGGTATGCAGCCAGCCGCCGCGCAGCGCCTGCTCGGTTTCCCGCTCGGCGTGCCAGTAACCGCTCATCACCACCGGGCCGCGGACGCAGATCTCGCCGTCTTGGCCCGGTCCAGCCGCTGACCCGTCGGCGCACTCGATCCGCACCTCCACCCCCGGGGCTGGCCTGCCGACGCTGCCGCGCCGCGCCGCGCCGACCGGGGACGTGGCGATGATGGCCGCCGTCTCCGTGCAGCCGTAGCCCTCGGCGATCTCCACCTTCGGCAGCCGCAGGCTGAATTCCTCGGCTACCTGCCGCGGCAGCGGCGCCGCGCCGCTGGTGATGCGCTCAAGCGCGGACAGGTCGTAGTCCTCGAGCGGCTGCCGCAGCAGCATCTGCAGCATGGACGGGACCAGCGGGCTGATGCTGACCCGGTGCTCCGCTGCGAGCCTGAGCCACCCGGCGGGATCGAACGAGCGCATCAGCACCGTGGTCGCCGGGTCCGGCGAGTGCAGCGACATCACGCTGACCATCAGCCCGTAGACATGCGAGAGCGGCAGCGGCAGCAGCGCCGGCCGGCAGGCCCTTCGTACGAGGTCGCTGTCGCTGCCCAGGCAGCCGCGGACAGCGCGTCATGGCTGATCATCACGCCCTTGGCCCGGCCGGTGGTGCCGCCGGTGTAAAGCAGCGCGGCCAGCCCGGTGGGATCGGCATCGACAAGCTCTGCCTCCGAGCCGGTCTCCAATTTTGAATAACGCAACAGCGCGGGGCCGATCCCCTCATCAGCCGGCAGCTCACCGCACACGATGACGCCGCGGACGCCGTCCGGGCCGGACGCTGCCGCGAGAACCTTAGGCAGGAACTCCGGGGTGGTAACCGCGTAGGCGGCGCCGCTGTCAGCCAGCACGTACCGCAGCTCGTCTTCGCTGAGCAGGAAGAGCACCGGGGTGGCTACCCCCCCGGCACGCCAGATGGCCTGGTAGGTGATGCCCACCTCGGGGCAGTTGGCCATGCAGACCACGACCCGCTCGCCCGGCCGCAGGCCGGCTGAGCGCAGCCCGCCGCTGACCCGGCGGACCCGCTCGGCAAGCTGCGCGCCGGTCCAGATCGTCCCCTCGTAGTGCAGCACGGAGCCGACTGCCACCCGGTCCCACGACTCTTCGGCCAGCCGCTGCAGGCTGGTGCCCGTCGCGCGGGTAACCATCGGCGATGTCACGTGTCCCCTCCTCCTCGCCCCCGTGGTGTTGGTCGCAGCCCCCCGGCCTCGCCGCAGGCTCAGTGGCCCTGCAGCGCACTTTACGGTGATTTTGCCGGCAAACACCGGGAGTGCGGGAAGTCGGCAGGTCACGAGGCGCTGCTTTGCCCTCGCCGAGCCCGGCTGCTCAGCCGGGCTGCGCCAGGCCGGCCTTAGATGCGCCCGGGCCGCGACGATAATCACGGCGCCCAGCGAGGCGACTGTCCTATAGTGGGGCCCGAAGGGGAGTAGTCCCTCGCTGGCTGATCGACATGCTGGTGCGCTGACCGCACCCGGTCGCCGGGCCCCACGGGACGGGGTGGACGAGACCTTCGCCGATGAGTCCGGCTCATCTGGCGGGGTCTGCCGTTGTTCCCGCCAGCCGATCCGGACCGGGAAGGTTCGTGCCCGGTGCCCGCTGCCGCGCTGCTGGCGACGGTGTTCGCAGTTACGTTCGTGACCGAGCTGCCGGATAAGTCGCTGTTCGCGGCGCTGCTGCTCGGCACGCGGTACCAGCCGTGGCAGGTGTGGCTCGGCGTGATGGCAGCGTTCGGCGTGCATGTCGGCCTCGCCGTCACGGTGGGCAGCCTGCTCACCGCGGCGCCGCATCAGGTCGTGCAGCTTGCCAGCGCCGCGCTGTTCCTCGGCGGAGCGGTGTGGATGCTCAGGTCAGGCCCGGGGGACGAAGCCGAGCCCGGGCTGGACGCGGCCAGGCTCGGGGCACCGCCGCCGAGCGAGCTGCGGGTCGCCGCGACCAGCTTCGCCGTGGTGTTCATCGGCGAGTGGGGCGACATCACCCAGCTCACCACGGCCAACTTCGCTGCCCGTTACCAGGATCCGCTGATCGTGGCGGTGGCGGCCGCGCTCGCGCTGTGGACGGTATCCGGGCTCGCGGTCTTCGTCGGCCCCAAGGTGCTCGGCCGTCTCCCTGAGCGCTGGGTCCGGCTGGCCGGCGCGGCGGCGCTCACCGGCTTCGGCCTGTTCAGCCTCAGCCAGGCAGTGTTTTCCTGACCCGTCTCGGCGCTGACCGCGCTGAGCCGGCGAGACGATGACAGCGTGATCGTGCTCCTCGTCCGCGTCCTTGGGGTATCGGCGAGGACGTGATCGTGGCCGCCGGCGATCAGCTGCTGATCGCCAGGCCGCTACCCGGTCAGCCCCGGCGCGGCCAGGCAGGCCGTCGCCGCGCTACTCGGGCAGGTGGCAGACGGCCTCGGTGTTGTTGCCGTCGGGGTCGCGCACGAAGGCCCCGTAATAGCTGGGGTGGTACTCGGGCCAGACACGGGGCTGGTGCAGCACTTCGGCGCCGGCCGCGACCGCTGCGTCGAAGAAGGCCCGCACGGCCGCCCGGCTGGACGCGGCGAACGCGATATGCGACTCACGGAACCCTTCGCCGCTCGTTTGCCGGCCGATCCAGAAGTCCGGCATGGGCGGTACGCCGAAGCCGATGACCTCGCCGAAGTCCATCACCCTGCCGCCGCCGAGCGGGGCGAGTACCGCATCATAGAACGCCGCGCTCGCCGCCACGTCCGCGCACTGGATCGAAAGGTGGTCAATCATCAGGCCATCATGGCCTAGCCGCCGGCCGCACGGCGCCGAATCGGGCCGACCCGGCCGGCCCCTCCGGCCCGCGGGTGCCCGGGGTGCGAACGAGATCATCGGCGGGCACGCCGTCGTACCGCGCGGCGCCGTCTGGCCGGCACCGGCCACGCGCGATCCCGTTAATAAGCTTTCCAGGTCTTAGCTTTTATCCGGACTGGCGCCGTGGGCCAGCCGACTGTGACCGGGAGGAGGCCGGATGGCATTCGAGGGGTGGCCGGCCGAGGCGCTCGAGTTCTACGAGGGGCTCGAGGCGGACAATTCGAAGACCTACTGGACCAGGCACAAGGCGGTCTACGACGAGATGGTGCTCGGCCCGATGACCGAGCTCGTGGCTGAGCTCGCGCCGGAGTACGGCGAAGCCCGGATCTTCCGGCCGTACCGGGATGTCCGGTTCAGCACGGACAAGTCGCTGTACAAGACGCATATCGGCGCGCTTGTCGGCAGCGGCTACATCCAGCTTTCCGCGCGCGGCCTGGCGGCGGGCGACGGGATGTACGGCATGACCCCGGACCAGCTGCAGCGCTACCGCCAGGCGGTGGCCGGCGATGACACCGGCGAGAGCCTGGCGGCCGCGATAAGCGGGGTGACGCGCCGCGGCATCAGCGTGCACGGGCACGATTCGCTGAAGACCGCGCCGCGGGGGTACCCCGCGGATCACCCGAGGATCGAGCTGCTCCGGCACAAGGGCCTGGTCGCCTGGCAGGAATGGCCGGCCGGGCCCTGGCTCGGGACGGCGGCCGCGCGGGACCGCGTGGCCGGCTTCCTGGCCGCCGCGCGCCCGCTCAGCGCCTGGCTCGACGCCCACGTCGGGCCGTCGACGGCGGAGCCGGCCGGGCGGCGCTGATCCCTGGCCGGGAGCGGGCCGCCGGCTGGTCACCTCATCCGGCGGCCGGCCCTGGGCAGCCGCCCGGCCGGGACGGTCCGCGCCGGGCGGCGATGAGAGCTGCGGCGGCAGCCGCAGCGGCGAGGAACAGCGCGGCCGTGGTGTAGCCGGCGCTGGCGCCTGCCGGGGCTGAGCCATGCTGCCCGGCGCCGAGCGTATAGGCGACGCCCGCCAGTGCCAGGCCGAGCGAGGTGCCGATGCCGCGGGTCATGTTGAGCATGCCGCTGGCCGCGCCTGCCTGGCGGGCGGGCGCCGATCGCATGATGGCCGCGTTGTTCGGCGGGGTGAAGGCGCCGATTCCTATCCCGGTCAGCGCCAGCGCGAGCAGGAATACCGCGGGATGATCCCCGGCAGCGGTACTCAGCGCGAGGGCGGCGGCCGCGGTGAGCATGCCGCCCACGGTGAGCGGACGAGCGCCAAAGCGCTCGGCCAGCCGCCCGGCCACCGGCGCGGCCAGGGCCAGACCGAGCGGCAGCGCCAGCAGCTGGAGCCCGGCCGTCCCCGGCTGCTCGTGCCCGGCGATCTCCAGGAAGAACGGCGCCACGGTCAGGGTGCCGAACAGCACCAGGTAGCTGAGCAGCCCGCTGCCGATCCCGGCGCTGAACGGGAACCTGGCGAACAGGCCGAGGTCAATCATCGGCGCGTCGGCCTTCCGCTCCCGGAAGACGAAGGCGGCAAGCAGCACGGCGCAGGCGGCGAAGAGCCCGATGATGAGCGGTGACGCCCAGCCGTACCTGCCGCCGTAGGAGACGACGAGCAGCAGCGCGGACACGGCGGGCAGGAAGATGCCAAGGCCCGCCCAGTCGAAGGGACGGCGGCGGGCAAGGTCGCGGCTGCGGGGGATGAGCAGCCAGGCGGCCACGGTGCCGATCAGGCCGATGGGCACGTTGACGAAGAAGATCAGCCGCCAGCCGCCGAGCCCGATCAGCAGGCCGCCGGCCGCCGGGCCGAGGGCGAGCCCGAGTGCCTGCGCGGCTCCCTGGATCCCGATCGCCCGGCCCAGCTTCTCCCTGGGGATCGCGCTGGCGATGATGGCAACGCTGTTGGCCTGGAACATCGCCGCGCCCGCGCCCTGCAGCGCCCGGAAGGCGATCAGCACGAGGAGGTCCGGCGCCAGCCCGCACAGTGCCGAGCTGATCACGAAGAACAGGAAGCCATAGGTATAGAGGAGCTTGCGACCGACCATGTCGGCGTACCGCCCGACGGCCGGCAGCAGGCCGATCAGCACCAGCAGGTAGGCCTGGCCGACCCACTGCACGTCGGCGAGCGATGCGCCGAAGTCCTGGTGCAGAGTGGGGAACGCGAGGGTGACGATGCTCGCGTCGAGCTGACCCATGAACGCGCCGATGCACACGGTGGCGACGACCAGCCACGGTGCCTTCGGCGAGCTGCGTATCGCCAGCGGCCGCCGGGGCTCGGTCACCAGCCGGAGCAGCCCGCGTGCCGGGATGTCGGCTTGCAACTGCGGGACGCTCACTGGCCGGCCCTGAGCTCGCGCGTTTCGATGCGTACCCCGCTGAGTGCTGAGCCCGGCGGCGGCCAGCCCAGACGCGGTGACCACCAGGAGAGCAGAAGTCCAGTAATCCGTATGTACGTACATTTAATCACCTGGTGACCACATCCGTCAACGACGTCCTTTGCCGTGCCTGGGCGGCGGCCCATACTGAGTGCGTGATCGTCGACCGGCAGAGCCCGCTGCCGCTCTGGGCCCAGGTGCTTGGCGACCTGCGTCGCAGGCTCGCCCGCGGTGAGTTCCGCGCGCATTTCCCCGGCGACGAGGAACTGACCGCCCAGTACGGCGTCAGCCGCCACACCGTGCGCGAGGCGGTCCGGCAGCTGCAGCTTGAAGGCCTGATCGAGCGGGGCAGGGGGCGGGGCACGTTCGTCAGGGACCGGATGATCGAGCAGCCGCTTGGCGCGTTCTACAGCCTGTTTCGCGCCGTTGAGGAGCAGGGTTTCGTCCAGCGCAGCATCGTGCGCCGGCTGGAGGAGCGGCGCGACGAGGAGGCCGCCCAGGTGCTCGGCTGCCCGCCGGACGAGCCGCTTGTCTACGTCGAGCGGCTCCGCCTGGCCGACGACGAGCCGATCGTCCTCGACTGCTCCTGGCTGCCCGCGGCGCTCGCCCGGCCGCTCCTTGAGGTCGACTTCACCCGCACTGCCCTCTACCGTGAACTGCTGGTCCGCTGCGGCATCCGGCCCGATGCAGGCTGGGAGCGGATCACCCCGGTGCTGCCAGGACGCCAGCAGCGCGAGCTGCTCGGGCTGCCGGCCCGGACACCCGCGCTGGCGATCGAGCGGCTCGCGACCAGGGAGACGACGCCGGTCGAGTGGCGGCATGGCGTGGTCCGGGCAGACCGGTTCTCCTTCATCGCGCGATGGTCGGCCCGCGACCTTGGCGCCGGATTCGAGCCAGCGGCCGGCGCCAGGTAGCGACCGCGGGCGCGGTCAGAGCCCGACGGCGGTGGCGAGGGCGCGGGCGGGGGTGCCGCCGGCCTCGATCGCGACGTCGATCGCCGCCGGGACATCCAGGTCAGCGGCCAGCAGCCGGCCGATCTCGGCGGCGACGGCCTGGCCGCCCGCGCTGGTCCGGCCGGCCGCCCGGTAGAGGCTCTCCAGCCGCGTCGTCGCGGCATCGAGCAAGCCGGGCAGGAAGTCCCAGTCATCGGCCCACGGCCGGTCGAGGATCATCAGCCGGACGGCGGCCGCCGGATGGCCGGCCAGCAGCTCGTCGAGCAGCACCAGGTTGCCCGCGGACTTGGCCATCTTCTTGCCCTGCAGCGTCACCGTGCCGGAATGCAGCCACGCGCGAGCGTACGGCCGCACGCCGGTGAAGGACTCAGCCATCGCCGCGTGGTAGGCGTGATGCGGGAAGCGGAGATCCTTCCCGCCGGCGTGCACATCGACGCCGACCCCGAACACCGACAGCGCCATGGCGGCGCACTCCGCGTGCCATCCGGGCCTGCCCGGCCCCCAGGGCGATTCCCACGCCGGGTGACCTGGCTCGCTGGCCTGCCACACCGCTACGTCCAGCGGGTCATCCTTGTCCGGGTCATCCGGCCTGCCGCCGTATTCGGCGGACAGCCGCAGGCCCTCGGCCCGGTCCAGGCCCGAGGCGCCGACCGCGGCCTGGCCGCGGAAATAGACGCTGCCCCGGCGCTGGTAAGCGGTCCCGGCCGAGAGCAGCCCGGCGGCCAGCCGTATTACGTGCTGCACGTAGCGGTGCGCGCGCGGCTCGTGCTGCGGCGCGCGCACCGCCAGCGCCGCCATGTCCCGCTCGAAGTGAAACTGCTGTACCGCCGCGAACGCGTCGTAGGGTGCGCCCGCGCGCAGCGCCGCGGCGTCGAGCACATCGTCCACGTCCGTGATGTTCCGGCACATCTCCGGTTCGACGCCGAGGAAGCGCAGCACGCGGCACAGCGTGTCGATCCAGACGAAGGTGGCCGCGTGCCCCAGGTGCGTGACGTCGTAGGGGGTGATCCCGCACGCGTAGATTCTGGCCCGGTCCAGCATCGGCAGCCGCCGGCCGGCGATGGTCAGCTCGGCCGGCCGGGTAGCCGCGCTGGCGGCGGCGTGGATTGTGGTCATGGCTCTAGTGTCCGGCACCGCGGCGGCGCACATCACCGGGGGCTGACGCCGGCCGCCCGGCCAGCCTGGCCGAGCTGGAGAGCCTTGTCCGAAACGTCGCCGGCCGTTATGTTCGGGATGATTCAGGGGGGCGATGCGGCAATGTGCGACGATCAGCTGGCAGCGAATCCGGAGGAGCGTCCGGCCGCGGACTCGGCGGAGAACCTGGCCGGTGGCAGCGGGTCGGAGTTATCCCGGCGAAGTCTCCTGCACGCCACGACCGCCGTGGCCGGCGCGGCGGCGCTGCTCCGCCGGATTCCCCGGTTGCCGCTGCGCTCGCCGGCCCGCGCGGTCGCTGCGGACGGCAAATCCGCGTACTCGATGGCCATGCACATCCACTCGTCGTTCAGCGAGCAGAGCGGATCGATGGACAGCCAGCTCTTCCAGGCGGCGAAGAACTCGGTCGACGTGCTGTGGTGGACCGACCACGATCACCGGATGGACGGTATCGGCTACCGCCGGACCGTGCATTTCACCAGCCTTACCGCGGAGAAGGGCGGGCCGGGCCAGGGCGGCCCGTGGAAGTGGACGAAGGCCGAGCGCGGCCCGGTGGCGAGCGGATCCGGCGGGATAGTGGGCAGCCCGTCCTCGCCGGGCGACCCGGTGGCCGGCGGCAGCATGCACCTGACCGTGCAGAGCAAGACGACGGCGGCCGCGAAGTACGGCTTCTACGCGGACAGCCACCCGGGCGGATGGAACTACCGGGACAATCTCACCGGCCAGTCGCTGACCATTGACGTGCTGCTGCACAGCGGCTGGCGGCGCGGCTACCTGGAACTGCTGATCGTCACCTCGTACCACCAGGCTTCGGCCGGCCGCAGGCCGGCGACTATGCCCTGTCCTACCGGTTCGTGCGGCCGGGAACCCCGGCGGGCCGGGTCGCCAACGGTACCCAGGGGGTGATCACGATCCCGGTGAAGCCGGTCGGCGCCGGCAACCCGTGGGGCACGGTGACCATGAACCCGTCTGCCGATATCGCGGCGCTGTGGCCCGACCTTGACTACCGCGACTTCGCGCTCTGGGAGCTGACCCTGAGCGCGGTGAGCACCGGCGACCTGGTTGACGGGCACTTCGATTACCTCAGGTTCAAGCGGCGGATCAGCGGCGAGGCGTTCCTGCTTCAGCAGATGGACATGGCCACCGCGCTTGCCCCGCGGTACCGGGCGGTGGCCCAGCGGCAGGGCCTTGAGGTGTCGTGGCTGCTGCCGCACATCAACTGGTTCGGTGGCGCCGTCGTTATCCCCGACTACGGCAGCACGACGCCCAGGACCTACACCAGATACCTGCGCAACGTCGCCGTGCCGCAGATTCACTCGGCCGGCGGGCTGGTCAGCTACAACCACCCGTACGGCTACGGCGACCCGGCGCTGCTCCCGGTCGCGCAGCAGGACGCGATGCTCGCGCGCGTTGCCAGGCGGCTGCTGCCCACCGCCACCGCCAGCGGCGCCCTTGGCGCCGACCTGCTCGAGGTCGGCTACCGCAAGCGGCAGGGGGTAGACCTGGCCCATCACCTGGCGCTGTGGGACGTCATGTCCAGGAACGCCGTTTTCCTCACCGGCAACGGAACGAGCGACGACCACTTCGGGCAGAACTGGTCCGGGATACACAACAACTGGGTCACGTCGGTCTGGGCGGCCAGCACGGCGGAGGCCCACCTGCTCGCCGCGCTGGCCGCCGGGCGAGCCTGGTGCGGTTCGCTGTCGTCGTACCGGGGCAGCCTGGACCTGCTGGTCGACGGCTCGTGCCCGATGGGCTCGGTGAGCGTGTCCCGGGTGAAATCCCGGCGGCTTGTCGCCGCCGCGACCAGGGTCCCGGCCGGCGGGTCGCTGCGGGTCCGGCAAGGCGTGGTCGACTACGCGGGTACCGCCAGCCCGACGGCGAACACGAGGGTCATCGCCGTGTACCCGGCTTCCCGGCTGGCCGGCGGCTCGGTCATCCGGCACGTCGACACCAGCAAGGACAGCTTCGTCCGGACCGAGGTGCTCAACTCCGCCGGGACCACGATCGGCGTGTCGAACCCGGTCTGGCTGCTCCGGTCGGCACCGCCCGGCGGCATCCCCGTGCACCGCGCGGCCTGAGCGGGGCACGGGCCCCGCGGTGCCGCCAGCCGATCGGCGCAGTGTCAGCGGGCCCCGAGCAGGGCGGCGTACCGGGCCAGGTAGAGCGGCCATCCCTGGTCGCCGTCGACGCCGTCGCTGACCGACTGCCAGCCGGGACCGTGCCGGTCGAGGTGGCGGTGCTCCAGCTCGACCCGGGTTCTGTCCGGTCCCTCGGGCACGAACCGGACCTCAACCTCGCTGGTCAGCTCCGGGTCGGTCTCGACCTGCCATTGCGGGCTGATGTCCCAGCTGAATACCACGCGGGCTGGTGGCTCGTAGGCCAGGATCCGTGCCCACCGGCACTCGCTGCCGTCGACGGCGCGGTCGTAAATGTGCCCGCCGACGCGGGGCTCGAAGACTGTCTCGGCGATCGCGGCCGCGAGCAGGTTGTGCTCCGGCGGCTTGAAGTCGCCGAACCTCTCGGTGAACGCCGTGAAGGCCTGCTCGGCCGGCGCGCTGACCACCACCTGCTTGCGGACGACTCCGGCCTCGGTTCGGGTCATGGACTCTCCTCCGTCGTTTGTTCGGCAACATCGGTGTAGCTGGCCAGGGCCCGCTGCCAGAAGGTGTCAAGCTGATCGCGCAACGCGGCCACTGCCGCCGGATTGAGCCGGTAGACACGTCTGGTGCCGGCCGCCCGTTCGCTGACCAGGCCGGCGTCCTTGAGAACCTTCAGGTGCTGGGAGACCGCCGACCGGCTGACCGGCAGCTCCGCGGCCAGTTTTCCCACCGCCTGCGGCCCCTCGGCCAGGCGGCTGACGATGGCGCGCCGGGTGCCGTCCGCCAGCGCGCTCCAGCCGCCGCTTGCTCGGTCAGAATCCACTAACGGTTAGTCTTTCCTAACGGATCGGCTGGCGTCAAGGCCCGGCACGAGGCCGGCCCGGCAGCCCGTAGCAGCAAGGTCGCAACTGCCCGGCGGGATGGATCCGCAGTAGCATCCGGATCATGGCGACGTTGGCGCCCCCGCAGCCCCCGCCGCGGCTGCGCGGCCGCGCAGCAGAGATTGCGGCTCTGGACCAGGCCCTGGACCTGGCCGCGTCGGGCCGGCCGGCCACCGTGCTGATCGAGGGCGAGCCGGGGATCGGCAAGAGCCGGCTGCTGGCCGCGGCGATCGAGGAGGCAGGCAGCCGCGGCATGCAGGTTGCCGCCGGCCGGGCCGAGGAGCTTGACCAGACCCGGCCGTTCGGGCTCGCGGCCGCGGTTTTCGGGTGCGTCCCGTCATCGGCGGATCCGGGCCGCGCCGCCATCGCCGCGCTGCTGGCAGCCCAGGGCGGCGGTGACCGGGGCCCGATCACCGTGACCAGCGACCCGGGCCTGCAATTCCGCGCCGTCGACGCGCTCGTCGATCTCGCCGAGGAACTCGCACTGACCGGGCCGCTGGTGATCGCGGTGGATGACCTGCAGTGGGCGGATCCGTCCAGCCTGCTGATGCTGGGGACGCTCGTCCGCCGTCTCGGCTACCTCCCGATCGCGCTGATCGGATGCCTCCGGCCAGCGCCGCGCATCGCGGAGCTTGACCGGCTGGCCCGGGTGCTGCAGGAAACCGGCGGGCGCCGGCTGACCGTCAGCGGCCTGACCGCCGACGCGGTGACCGAGCTGGCGGCCGAGTCCGTGGCGGCCGAGCCAGGGCCGCGGCTGCTGGCCGCGGTAGCCGGGGCGGCCGGCAACCCGCTTTTCATTACCGAGCTGCTGGCTGCGCTTGGCCAGGAGCAGGCGATCAGGACCACGGACGGGCGGGCCGAGGTAGCCGAGACGGCCATGCCGCCGACGCTGCGGCTGACCATCTTGCGCCGCCTGAGCTTCCTGCCGGATGCAGCACTGGCGGCCCTGCGGGCCGCATCGATCCTGGGCAGCAGCTTCACCTTCACCGAGCTGTCCGCGACCATGGCTCAGCCGGCCCTGGACCTGGCCTGGGTCCTGGCCGAAGGCATCACCGCGCAGGTGCTTGAAGACGACGGCACCCGGCTGCGATTCCGGCATGACCTGATCCGCGAGGCCCTCTACGAGGACCTGCCGCTCAGCGTCCGCCGCGGGCTGCACCGCGAGGCCGGGCGGCGGCTGGCCGAGTCGGGCGCGCCGGTGCTGCAGGTGGCCGAGCAGCTAGCCCGCGGGGCCGGTCCTGGCGATGCCGAGGCCATCGAGTGGCTGAGCCGGGCCGCACGGGAGGCTGCGACGAGATCGCCGGCAGTGGCCGCTGACCTGCTTGACCGGGCCGTCGGCCTGATGGGTCCCGCGGATCGCGGCCGCAGCAGGCTGCTGGCCGAGCGGGCGAGCAGCCTGGTGCTGTCCGGCCGGATAGCGGAGGCAGTGACCGTCTGCCGGCAGCTGCTCGACCGCGGGCTCGACCAGTCTGCCGAGGGCCCGGTCCGGATCTGCCTGGCGCAGGCGTTGTTCGCCCGCGGTCAGGAGAACAGCGGACTGACCGAACTCGAGCGGGTGGGCCGGTCACCGATGCTGACCAGCGCCGACCGGGCCGCAGCCCAGGGCTGGGTGGGCGCCGCCCGGCTGGCGATGGGAGACCTCGATGGCGCCGCCGCCAGCGCTGAGCGGGCCAGGGCCGCGGCCGCGGCGGCCGGGGACCACACGACCACGAGTACCGCGATGGCGGCGCTGGCCCTGGTCGCTGAGCTCCGCGGCTGCCTTGCTGACGCACTCCGGATCATCGACGATGCCGTGCGGCTGGCTGATCAGAGTCCGGGCAGGCAGGGACACCGCCATCCGCTCTTCATGACCCGCGGGCACATCCTGGTCGAGCTTGACCAGCTTGCGGAGGCCAGGGCGACGCTGGACACCGGCAGGCGGATCAGCGAGGAGTTCGGCGTGCGCTGGCACCTCCCCGGATATCAGGCGGTCCGTGGCATGGAGCGGTTCATCGCCGGGGAGTGGGATGACGCCATCGCCGAGCTCGAGGCGAGCGTCGGGCTGGCGGACGAGACTGGCTCGAGGTACACGCTCTCCTACGCCTACGGCGTGCGGTCGCTGATCTGCCTGCACCGCAACGACCTGCGTGACGCCCGCGCGGCCGCCGACGTGGCGGACGAGTACGCAAGCACCGGCCTGCGGTTCCGCGCGCAATGGGCGGCCTGGGCACGGGCGCTTCTGCTTGAGGCCGACGGCGACCTCGCCGCGGCGCTGACGACGCTGGCGCAGTGCTGGGACCATTGCGCCGAGCTCGGGCTCGCGCTTGAGTACCGGCTGGTCGGGACCGACCTGGTCCGCCTCGCCGTCGCAGCCGGCCAGCCGGCCAGGGCGCGGGAGGTGGCAGCGGCTGTCACGACCGTGGCCGAGCAGAACGATGTTGCCTCGCTGACCGGCGCAGCGCTGCGCTGCCAGGGGCTGGCGGCAGATGACGCCGAGACACTTGCCGCCGCTGCTGCCGCGTATGAGCGCGGACCGCGGCAGCTGGAGCTTGCGCTGGCCCGCGAGGACGCCGGCGCCGCCTTCGCCCGGCAGGGCAACCTGGATCGCGGCCGCCCGCTGCTGAATCAGGCCATCGGCTGCTACGAGCGGCTCGACGCCGCACGCGACCTCGCCCGCGCCGAGGCTACATTGCGCTCGGCGGGCATCCGGCGCGGCAGACGGGGCGCCAGGAAACGGCCGCAGTTCGGCTGGCACGGCCTCACCCCGACCGAGCGGACCGTCGCGGGCCTGGTCGCCGAGGGACTGTCCAATCCCCAGATCGGCGAGCGGCTGTACGTGTCGGCCCGGACCGTGCAGACCCACCTCGCGCATGTCTTCGCCAAGCTGGACATCTGCTCCCGCGCTCAGCTCGCCGCCGAGGTGACGAGGCACCGGGGCGGCGAACCCGAGCCTGCAGGCCCGGCTCGGGCCCGGGCCCGGGCCCGGCTCGGGCCCGGCTCGGGCTCCGGCATTGCCGCCCTGTCGCCAACGGCGGGCGTGCTCAGGAGCGCTGCCCGGCCGGGACGCGCAGGGCGTCCTCGAGCAGGCCGAGTTGCACGGCCTGCCGGGGCAGCACGGCGTCAATCAGCCAGTCGGAGGCGATCCGGATCTTGTTGGCCGGGATCGCGGACAGGTGATAGCCGCGGGTCACGGCCTTGGCCGCCAGGCCGGACAGGCGCAGCCCGGCCGGGTTCGCGGCCGCCTTGGCTCCGCCGAGGTCGACCGTGAAGCCGAGGTCATGGTGCCGGTAGGGCCGTCTGCGGCCGTAACCGAGCGACGCGGCGATGTTGCCCGCTGCCCGGCGGCCCTGCCGCACCGCGTGCTGCGCCGTCATGGCAGTGATCTCGCCCGGCCTGGTGAGGTCAGGGACGGCGGCGGCGTCGCCGCAGGCGAGGACGTCCGGATGGCCGGGCACGCCGAGGTACTCGTCGACCGTAAGCCGGCCCGCCGATGTGGCCAGGCCGAGCGTGCCCACCAGCGGATCAGGGCGCACCCCTACGCACCAGATGAGCGATCGGGTGGGAACGAACTCGCCGTCGGACGTCAGCACGCCGTCATCGGTCGCCTTCTCGATCGTGGTCCCGGTGCGTATTTCGACACCCCGGCGGGTCAGCACCCGGGCGGCGGTGGCTGACAGGTGCCTGTCCAGCTCCGGCAGTACCCGCGGTGCGGTGTCCAGCAGCAGCCAGCGGATCGGCTGGTCCCGCAGCGCCGGGTGCCGGGCGGCCACGGCCCTGGTGAGCAGCTGGCCATGGGCGGCCACCTCGGTGCCGGTATACCCGGCGCCGACCACCACGAAGGTGCAGCGCGCGGCCAGCTCGGCCGGGCCGAGATCACCGGGCCCGCCGTCCGGGGCGGCCGCCGCGGCGGCCATCTCGACTTGCCGCACGAGATGGTCGCGCAGCGCGAGTCCCTCCCGGATGCTGCGGAACCCGAGCGCATGATCGGCCAGGCCAGGGACCGGGAGCAGCTTGCCGACGCTGCCCACGGTAAGCAGCAGCCGGTCGTAGGACATGGTGCGCCGGGTTCCCTCGGGATCGGTGAACCCGACGCTCCGGCCGGCGATGTCGACTTCGTCGACCGTGCCCGGCACAGTCCGGACCCCCGGCCCGACATCGGCCAGCGGCACCGCGACCAGGCGCGGGTCAAGTATCCCGGCCGCCACCTCGGGCAGCAGCGGCAGGTAGAGGAAGTAGTCAGCCGGGCTGATCAGGACGATCTCGACCTGATCAGGGCCCGCCAGCCCGCGCCGCCGGCGGCGGCTGACTATCCGGGACAGCGTGCGCGCGGCGTGAAAGCCGGCGAAGCCGCCGCCGACGATGACAACCCGCCGCGGGCGGCCCTGACGGCTGGCGGATGCCGGAACCCGCCCCGAGGCTTGTGCTGAACTCATGGTGGCAACCTCCAAGAAGCCGGCGTCGCCGCAGCTTGCAGTGACTTTCTTACCGTGCCGCCGCAGCGGGGCAGGAGACATCCGCCGGCCGGCGGAGATCGCCGGGCGGCCGTCCGGCTACGCGTGTGCGCCCACCGTGACCGGTCCGACCGTCAGCTCAGGTTGCGCGTCGAGAATCCGCCCGACCCGGCCGGCCTCGGTCTCGAGCTGGCCGGCTTGCCCGGCGGTGAGCCGGCCGAAGGGCTCGACAGTCACGCGCAGCCGTCGCCCCGACCTGCGGTGGTGCCAGACGCCCGCGACTTCGCCGCCGACAAGCAGCACCGGGAACGTGCCCGCCTGCCCGCCGGACAGCGCCCGGTCAGCGGCGCGGCCGGGGTACAGCCGTGATCGCGGGTGTGACCCGACGAGGTAAGGATCGAAATACGGCAGCAGCCGGACACCGCGGGTCCGCGGGCCGCCGGCCTTGCCGCCGCCGGCCGCACTGCCGCCGGCGCCGGTGTCGCCGGCGTTTACCCAGGCCCGGTCGCCGTCCAGTTCCACCTCCTCGAGCTGGCCGGCATTGGCGGCCAGCAGCTGCTCCGCCCAGCGCCGCGGCGCCGTTAGCCACTGGGCGAACTGCGCGGCCGTGGCCGGCCCGTAGGCGTACAGGTAGTCGTGCAGGAGCTGGCCGAGGGCCGGCCGGCCGGGCCGGGGCGGAAGCCGGGCAGCCACCGCCGGGGACTTGTGTAGGTGACCTGACGGCCGCGGGCCGGCCCGAAGCACAGGACGCCGGCCTGCGCTGCGGCGCTGATCGCCTGCCGCCACCGCGGCCAGTAACCGGAGAACGCCGGCACGACGAGATCGCCTGCCCACCGGCCGCAGGCGGACCGTACCGCGTCGTCCAGCTCGGCTGCGGTGAGGTCGTCGCCGGCCAGCGCGGCAGCGATCGCGCCGATGACGGCTTCCAGCTGGCCGGCCGTAAGGCGCGCGGCGTCCGGCAGCCCGGACCTGGCTGGCAGCGCGCCGAGCGCCCCGCACCACATCGCCAGGTCGCTGGCCGGCAGCAGATGGACGGTGCCGCGCGGGCCGAACGTCTTGACCAGGGTCCGGTCCTGCCACAGCGCGCGCCGTATGTCCGCGCGGGTGAGGCCGTCCCCGCGCAGGCCGATAGCCAGTTCCGCCGCCGACATCACCTGCGCGTGCGCGCCGCAGATCGCGGCCACGATGCCGGCCGGCGGCTCCGCCGACGGCAGGTACACGGCGTGCCGGGCGAGCCGCCGGGCGTGCACGGCCGCCCAGCTGAGCCGGGGAAGGTCCGCGGCAGACGGCGCTCGCACCGTCCGATCCTCTCAGCCAGCCGTCGTGCCAGCCAGCTAGCCGTCGGCTTCCTGGCACGTTGGAGCTGACCCCGAGCGTCAGGCCGGGATGGCGCCGAGCTGCTGCATCAGGGCGACGCCGTCGAACTGCGTCCAGATGTCGGTCACGCGACCGTCCTTGAGGCGGTAGAAGTTCATGCCCTCGACCCTGATCGTCTGGCCGGAGGCTGGGATCCCCATGAGCTCATGCTGCTGGGAACCGGTCACGACCCACCGGGTGGCGACGGTGTCGCCGCTGGCGATGATGTCCTGCAGGTCCTCCTCCAGGTCGGGGAAGCTCGCCTTGAAGGCCGCGACCTTCTGCTTGAAGCCGGCCAGCGTCGGCTCTTCGCCGGGCGCTGGATTGTGGTTGACCAGGCCCGGGTCGCAGATCTCGTCGATCGTCGCCTGGTCCGCCGCACGAAACGCGTGCTCGAAGCGCGTGATGATCTCGATGTTGTCAGTCTGGAAGTCCCGGTCCTGGGCGGTGATGGTCATGATCGTGTCCTCACGTGCTGTCCCGGTCGTCCCGGTCCGACCGGGAACCTCGAACCAAAGTGTTTCCTTGTACAAGGATATCATTGTACAAGGAAACCCTGCACGAGGTTCAAGAACCGCCATCCCTGGCCGGTGCCGCGGCCCTCCCCACCCGCCGCGACACCGGCCAGGGAGCCAGCCACGAGCGGCGCAAGCCCCGGCAGCCGGCACAGATGGGATCATCACGTGATGACCGCAGTGAAGGCGAGCAAGCAACCCCGGGCGGCGACCATGGTCTCCAGCCCTGACGCCGTGCTCAAAGCCCTCGCCGACCCCCGCCGCCGGCACATGCTCAAGCTCGTACAGACCAGCGAGATGGCCGCCGGGCAGATCGCCATCCACTTCGACATGACCCAGCAGGCCGTCAGCCTGCACCTGAAGACCCTTGCACGCGCCGGACTGCTCAACGAACGACGCGACGGCACGCGCCGCATGTATTCTCTGCGCCCCGAGGGCCTCGAAACCGTCAGGGACGTCCTGGCCGAGTTGTGGCCCGACGCTCTCGCCCGCCTCAAGCGCGCCGTCGAGGCCGACAAGACCCGGAAGGGAAAGACCCAGTGACCGAGGATGTCGTCACCGCCTCCATCCGGATCAGCGCCACCCCAGAAGAGGTCTTCCCGTACCTCACCGACCCCAAGCTGCTGACCCGCTGGCTGGCCGACTGGGCCGACACCACGCCGGAACCGGGCGGGCGCTTCGCCATCAATATCGGCGACAGCAAGGTCCGAGGCACCTACGTCCTTATCCGTCCGCCCCACCGCATCGCGTTCACCTGGGGGCTCCGCGAGAACACGGTGCTCCCTGAAGGCTCCTCGACCGTCGAGATCTACCTCACCGCCGACGGCGAGGAAACCATCGTCGACCTCACCCACCGCGACCTGCCCGTCGGGGAACGAGCCAAGCACAAGCCGGGCTGGGACATGTGCCTGGCCAAGCTCGCCGAAACGGCCCGCTCCTGCTAACCCGCCGGCTGGAAGGGCTGAGCCTGCCGGTGAGCGCGGTGGGCCTTGGCTGCGTCGGGATGTCCGCGGAGTACAACACCAGGGACCTGGACGACGAGCGGTCGCTGCGCGTCCTCGCGCGGGCGGTTGACCTCGGGGTCACCCTCTTCGATACCGCCGACGTCTACGGCCCGTTCGCCAACGAGCGCCTGGTCGGCCGCGGCCTCCGGGCGCATGCCGCCGATGTCGTCATCGCCACCAAGGTCGGGCTCGTCCAGGACGCCGCGTCCGGCCAGGTGCACCGCCGCGGCGACCCGGCGCACATCCGCGCATCCTGCGAGGCGTCCCTTGGCCGGCTGGGCGTGGCCGAGATCGATGTCTACTACCTGCATCGCGCCGACCCGGCAGTGCCGCTCGAAGTGTCCTGGGGCGCGATGGCTGACCTGGTCGCCGCGGGAAAGGTACGGGCACTCGGGCTGTCTGAGGTGACTACGGCCCAGCTGGACCTGGCGCAGGCGATCCACCCAGTGGCCGCGGTCGAGTCGGAGCTTTCGCTATGGACACGCGGCCCGCTGGACGGCGTCGTTCCCTGGTGCCGGGCGCACCGCGCAGCGTTCGTCGCATACGCTCCGCTGGGCCGCGGCTACCTCACCGGGACGGTCCGCAGCGCCGATTTCCAGCCCGATGACATCCGCTCGGGAAACCCGCGCTTCACCGCCGGAGCGATAGCGCGCAACCAGGCCATCCTGGCCGTCATCGAGCGAGTCGCCCGGCGCCGTGACGCGACGCTCGCGCAGGTCTCGATTGCCTGGGTGCTGGCGCAGGCCGAGCACGTGGTGGCTATTCCCGGCACGAAACGGATCCGCTACCTGGAGGAAAACTGCCAGGCTGCGGAGCTGGAACTGAGCGCTGCCGACCTCGCCGAGCTCGATGCGATACCCAGCGCCAGCGGGGATCGCTACTAGCCGGGCCCGATGCAGGCCGGCGTCACCGCGGCGGCGAAGCAGCTAGCGTGCGGGCGCCGCGCTGGCCGGCTGGCGCCGGCCGTCGGAGCCGCGCTGGCGTGACCGGCCGCCGCCAGCCGCATTGGGCCTGATCGCCACGGTGACCACGGTCAGCCAGAGTGCGGAGAACAGCAGGCTGCCGAGCACGTCGGTCGGGTGATGCTCGCCCCGGTACATCCGGGAGGTCGCCACCAGGACCGGCATGGCAATGGCGGGGATCAGGAACAGCCACCGCCACCAGCCGCGGGCATGGCCGATGACCAGGATCGCTACCGCGATCCAGACGCAGCAGGTGGCAGCCGTGTGCCCGGACGGATAGGCCGACGTGGGCAGATGATGGTCGAGGTGCGAGACGTCCGGCCTTGGCCGCTTGACGACCGCGGCGGCGGTAAGGAAGGCGGCGAGTTCCCCGAGCATGAGGGTGCCGATGTAGACGACCGGCCGCCAGCGCCGGGTAACGGCGAGGAAGACCAGGCAGGTCGCGAGCGACACGATCAGGATCGCCGTGGTCGCGCCGAGGGTGGTGAAGATCAGGCTGCAGCGGTTCCAGCCTGGTGAGCGGTGCGCGGCAAACCAGTGCGGGATCGTCCGGTCGCCGAGCACGTTGCCGTTCCCGTCCTTGGTGATCAGCTCGCCGAATCCGATGACGACGCCGACGATCAGCACCCAGGCGATCAGGATTCCGGCAGCGACGCGGCCGCGATGGCGGGCCGGCCCGCCCGGCCCGGTGCGCTCGGGCCTGGCCGGCCTGAGGTCGGCCCTGGCCTCTGGCTCCAGCCCCTCGGTAACCGGGTCGGTCACCGGCAGGCCGCCGGCCTGCCGGGTGAGCTCGAAGGCGAATGCGGTGATGCCGAGCCAGAGGATCCCGACTGCCCACGCGCCCACCACGTCGGACAGGTAATGCACGCCGAGCAGGATCCGGCTGATCCCGATCAGGGCGATCAGGGCCACGACGGCCGCGGTGAGCGCGGTGCGCCACCGGCCGCGGGTGGCAGGCAGGAAGACGAGGAACACCGCGCCATAGCAGACAATCGAGCCGAGCGCGTGCCCGCTGGGGAAGCTGTTCCCGGCGCCGTGCGCTATCGGATGCGCGACCACCGGGCGCAGCCGGCCGACCAGCGATTTCAGCATCGGGTCAAGCACGAGCGCGCCCGCGCCCGTGACGAGCAGGTAGATCGCCAGGCGCCACCGCTTCCGCAGCGCGAGGACGAGCGCCGACGCCGCGATCACCGTCCAGAGCACGCCATCGCTGCCCAGCCAGGTGACCGCCTTGACCACCGTGACGAGGACGGCATGACCCGCGACCAGGCTATTGAGATGGGCGGCGGCGCCATGATCCACTGACTCGAGCGGCGCCCACCGCAGGCGCACGCCGGCCAGCAGGATCGTGAAGACCACAGCCGCGGCTATCACGGCAATCAGCGGGGCAAGGCTGCGGCGCGGGCGGTCGAGCGTGCGGAGCGACATGACCGCCAAGCTGCCCACGCTGCGGGCGTTCACACGTGCAGACCGGGACGGTTCAGAGCCGCCCCCGGAGGCGGTCTCGCCAGGGGCGGCCGTCCGGGTCGTAGACAATCCGGTAAAGCGGGGTCGCCCATAGCCGCTCGGCGGCGTGCGGGCTCCGTCCCCGAGACCAGCAGGATCGCCGGGTTCCGCCGGGGTCGCGCCTCAAAGTCGAGCACCGCGATCGACAGCTCGCTGTCGTGGTCTTCCAGGTAGATGAGGGAACGGGCCCGTGCGCCGGGTTGGCCCGGTCTTCGCCAGCAATCGGAACCACCCTCCGGATCGCTGGCGTCCGCGGGTCGCCGGCACGCCTTCAGCGCGCGGGGCGATCGCGGGCCACGCCGTCTCGCCTCGGTGGGCCCTGAGACCGCGGGGAGTTCCCGTTTCTGATCGTCTTTCCGGGCTTACGGCAGTGCCCGGGCCCTGAGTCCGGTCTCCTTCATCGGTCAGCCGGCGGCCGGGCGGCTAGCTGGCGCCCTCGGCTAGGTGGCCGGCCGGCCCGGGGCGAGGTCTTGCGGTGCTGTCCGGGACAGCACGGTGACCCCGGCGGCCATGACGGCGAAAGCTATGACGGCGATGGCGATCTTCGCCGGGCTGTCGGTGAAGCGCTCGTCGAACAGCCAGACGCTCAGCACGATGCTGGCGAACGGGTCGATGATGACCAGGGCGGGCTGGGACACGCTCAGCGGCCCGACGTGCAAGGCGGCCTGCTCGAGCCACGCGCCGGTCACCGCGGTGACGGCCAGCGCGTACACCGGCCAGCGGGTGAGCATGCCGCCGATGCCGAACATGGCCAGCGTGTCGGTCGCGGCCTTGATGAACGTGGCCAGCAGGGCCCAGGTCAGCGCGGCAGCCGTGGCGAAAGCGGCGGCCCGGCGCACCGGCGGGCCCCGCCTGCCCGCCACCGCCAGCACGGCGATGGCAGCGCCGAACGCCGCCACCACCGACAGCCATTCCGAGGTATCAGGGACCGGCTGCCCGCCGGTGGGCTCGGCCACCGACAGGAACACCGCCAGCGCCGCGCAGACCACGAGCACGGCCGCCCACGCGGCCCTGGCCACGTCCTGGCGGATCCACAGCCGGCGCAGCACCAGGACGAAGACCAGCTCGGTGACCAGGATCGGCTGGACCACCGACAGCTGGCCGATGTGCAAGGCCACGGCCTGGAACGCGAACGAGCCCACCGCGGCGACGGCGCCGAGCAGCCACAGCGGCTGCCGGACCAGGTAGACGACCAGCCGCCAGCCCTTCTCCCGCTTCGGTGCCGCCGTGCTCGCCGAGTGCTGCGACAGCAGGTTGACCGCGTTACAGAACGCCGCGGCCAGCGCGAACACCACGGTAAAGGTCATGCCCTGCCCCTATCCCCGTGGTAGGTCTCGGTAACGCACGGCTGGCGAATCGGACGGGACAGCCGCCAGCAGCCGTGCGCGGCTCGCGGTACTGTGCCTCGCTAGGCTAGAGGGTCACTAGAGAAGCAGGTAGCTATGACAGAACCGGCCGGTATCCGGGTGGCAAGACCGCTGGCGGCAGGCCTGTGCTGGCCCAGCCGGCGGCTGGCTGCGCCGGGACGCTCCTGATGCCCGGCCGCTCCGGCGAGCAGGCTACCGGGGCTGGCGCGGGGACGCCGTCTCCGGCGGCTGATGGAGGCGTTCTCCTCGCCGGACAGCTATGGCCTGGTGGTCCTGCTCATCCTCAGCACCTATGCGTTGTCGGCTTCGCTGAAGGCAGCCTGGGCGGCGTCCCTGGTGCTGGCGGTGCAGATCGCGACGCTGTGGGTGACGCTGCGGGCGTCCCGGGCGCGCCGGTCAGCCCGGGCGGCCGTCAACGTCGCGCTGGTCGTAGTGGCCGTGGGGGCGGTCGCGAACCTCTTCTTCCATGATCAGATGCAGCACGGCAGGCTGGTCTCCTGGGTCAGCTGCCTGCTGTACCTGATCGCGCCGGTCTCGATCGTCCGGCACCTCGTGCTCCGGCGGAGAGTGGACACCCAGACGGTCCTCGGGGCGATCGCGGCGTACCTGATGGCCGGGATGTTCTTCGCATTCCTCTACCACGCGCTTGGGCTCACCCAGACGCATCCGCCGTTCTTCGGGCCGCAGGGCGACGGCACGTTCTCGCAGGACCTCTTCTTCTCGTTCACCACGCTCACCACCACCGGTTACGGCAACCTCATCCCGGCCGCGAACCCGGGCCAGACCCTGGCCGTGCTCGAGATGCTGATCGGCCAGCTGTTCCTGGTCACCGCGGTAGGCAAGGTCGTCAGCGCCTGGCGGCCCGGCCAGGGAAGGGCAGGACTGCGGGAGACTTCGGGCGACGAATGACCCTGCTGGACGGCTGATCAGCCGCTCGGGGGCGTCCTGGCTGCTGATGGTTTGCGCGCGACTCCGCAGAATTCGTCCACCTCGGCGGGCTGCTCGGCCCACTGGCTGGGGCCGGGCCGCCAGCGTGAACACGACACCACCCCGGGTGCCAGCAGGTCAAGCCCGTCGAAAAAACGGGCGATCTGCTCGGGGCTGCGCAAGGTCATGGGCGGCGTTCCGACCCGGTTCCAGTGCCGCACCGCCTCCTCCATGGCCTCGCCGTGGACCGCGCTTGTCGAGTGGTTGATGGTCAGGAAGCTGCCAGGGACCAGAGCCGCCGTCAGCCGCCTGACGATCTCCTGCGCCTCGTCGGTGTCGGAGATGTGGTGCAGGATGCCCAGCAGCATGAGCGCGACCGGCTGGCCGAAGTCGAGGGTCAGCGCCGCCTTGGCCAGGATCTTGTCCGGGTCATGCAGGTCGCCTTCGACGTAGTCGCACGCGCCCTCGGGAGTGCTGGCGAGCAGCGTGCGGGCGTGCAGTAGCACGAGAGGGTCGTTGTCGGCGTACACGATCCGCGATTCCGGCGCCACCCGCTGGGCCACCTCGTGGGTGTTGTCCGCCGTCGGCAGCCCGGTGCCGATGTCCAGGAACTGGCGGATGCCCGCCTCGCCCGCCAGGTAACTGATCGCCCGGCCAAGGAAGGCCCGGTCCGCCCTGGCCTGGGCGACGATGCTTGGCAGCATCTCGGCGACCTTGTCGCCGGCCTGCCGGTCGGCGGCGTAGTTGTCCTTGCCGCCCAGCCAGTAGTTCCAGATCCGGGCCGAGTGCGAGACCGTGGTGTCGAATCCGGGGACTGGCCTGGCCGGGGCAGCCGCGTCGTCCTCCGCCACAGGGCATCATCTCCAGTCATCTTCGAAGGGCTTTGCCGCGGCGAGGGGTCCCTCCCGGCAGAAGCCGACCCGGCGGCCGCCCGGGCCGGCCGGAGCGCGGGGCCGGACGGCCGAAGGCGGCATGCCGAAAGGCTACGGCCGGCCTGCCCCGGCCACAACGGCGGGCTGTGAGCCACGTCCATGCCGGCCTGCGGCAGGATGAGGGCGGCTGGCACGATGCCGGCCGCCGTAAGCCGGTCCCGTTCAGCCAGGCCGAGCGTGCGCAGCTGGCGAGAGCCGACCGCCCGGCGTAGCATCCCGCGGCGCGGTATGCGACCGTAGGACGGATTGCGACCGGAGGTGAAGCTCACCATGGCGCTGCCGTACGATTCCGCGCCGAAGTTCCAGGACTACGCTCGCCCGGAGATGCTCGTCACGACCGAGTGGCTGGCCGAGCACCTTACCGACCCGGGTCTTGTCGTTGCCGAGTCCGACGAGGACGTGCTGCTTTACGAGACCGGCCACATCCCGGGCGCGGTGAAGCTCGACTGGCACACCGAGCTCAATGATCCGGTCACCCGCGACTACGTGGACGGTGCGGGCTTCGCCCGGCTGATGTCCGAGAAGGGGATCACGCGGGATACCACGCTGGTCCTCTACGGCGACCGGAATAACTGGTGGGCAGCGTACGCGCTGTGGGTGTGCACCCTGTTCGGCCACCCGGACCTGCGCCTGCTGGACGGCGGGCGGGCAAAGTGGATCGCCGAGGGACGGCCGGTGAACACCGAGGCGGCGCAGCGGCCCCGCACCGACTACCCGGTCGTCGAGCGCGACGACACCGGATTCCGCGCATTCCGTGATCAGGTCCTTGACCACCTCGGCGAGCCGCTCATCGACGTCCGCTCGCCCGGCGAATACACCGGCGAGCTGCTGCACATGCCGGATTATCCGCAAGAAGGCGCGCTGCGGGGCGGCCACATTCCCGGCGCCAAGAGCGTCCCCTGGTCCCGCGCCGCAGCAGCGGACGCTACCTTCCGCAGCCGCAAGGAGCTTGCGGCGATCTATCAGGATGAGGCCGGGCTGCGCCCGGACGACGATGTGGTGGTCTACTGCCGGATCGGCGAGCGCTCAAGCCACACCTGGTTCGTGCTGCACCACCTGCTCGGCTACCCGCGAGTGCGCAACTACGACGGTTCATGGACCGAGTGGGGAAACTCGGTCCGGGCGCCGATCCGCCGGGGCGAGAATCCGTGACGGCCGGCGCCGGCACCCTCAATCCCCGCCTGCAGGAGATCGCCGAGGACTTCGGCGCGGTCCCGGGCAAGGAACGGCTGCAGCTGCTGCTGGAGTTCTCCGCGGAGCTGCCGCCGCTCCCGGCCCGGTACGCGGAGCACCAGGAGCTGCTTGAGCAGGTGCCGGAGTGCCAGTCGCCGCTGTTCCTCGCGGTCGAAGTTGACGACGACGACACCGTTCACCTCTTCTTCGAGGCGCCGCCCGAGGCCCCGACCACTCGCGGTTTCGCCGGCATTCTGCATGCCGGGCTTGACGGCCTGAGCGCGGACGAGATCCTGCGGACGCCAGCTGAGTTCTCCAGCCAGCTCGGGCTGCAGGACCTGGTGAGCCCGCTGCGGCTGCGCGGCATGGCGGCGATGCTGGCCCGGATCAAGCGCCGGATACGCGAGCAACGGGACTGATTCAGCCCCGGGACCTCCGGCGGGCGCTGGGCGGGGATCGCCGTCCAGCCAGTAGTGGAGGACGGCATGGCGTCACGTGAGGTGGGAGTCGGGCTCGTCGGCAGCGGGTTCGTCGCCCGGTTGCATGCGGATGCCTTCTCGCGGTCGGCGATAGCCTCCGTGCGGGCCATCGCGTCCAGGTCGGCCGGGCGGGCTGAGGCATTTGCCCGCCAGTGGGGTATCCCGGCCTGGCACGCCGACTTCCGCGAGCTGGTCGAGCGGCCCGACGTCGAGCTGATCTGCGTGGCAGCGCCGAACCAGCTGCACCGGGACATCGTGGTCGCCGCTGCCCGGGCGGGCAAGCATGTCGTATGCGAGAAGCCGCTGGCCAGGACGCTGGCCGAAGCGGACGAGATGATCGCGGTATGCCGCAGCGCCGGCGTAAAGCTGATGTACGCAGAGGAACTTTGCTTTGCGCCGAAATACGTGCGGGCGAAGCAGCTTGCCGACGAGGGGGCGCTGGGCGAGGTGTACCTGGTCCGCCAGGGCGAGCAGCATTACGGGCCGCATTCGGGCTGGTTCTGGGATCCGGAGCAGGCTGGCGGCGGCGTGCTGATGGACATGGGCTGTCACGGCATCGAGTTCGCCCGCTGGGTATACGGGAGGCCTGCCGTCCGCTCCGTGACCGCTGAGGTCGGCACCTTCGTGCACGGTGCGCGGACGGCGGCTGAGGACCACGCGATCGTCTGGGTCAGGTTCGAGGGCCAGCGAGCCGCCTCATCGAGGTGAGCTGGGCAAAGCCAGGCGGGATGGATGACCGGGCGGAGATCGTCGGGTCGAACGGCATCACCTACGCCGACCTGCTGCGCGGCTCGTCGCTGCTGACCTACAGCGATGTCGGCTACGGCTACGCGGTCGAGAAGGCCCCGGATACCCGCGGCTGGACATTCACGATGTATGAGGAGGCGTGGAACTACGGCTTCCCGCAGGAGATGGATCATTTCGCCCGCTGCGTGGCCGAGGACACGACCCCCAGGGAGACTGGCGAGGACGGCAGGGCGGTACTCGAGATCATCTACGCCGCTTACCGGGCAGCACGCGACGGCAGGGTGGAGTTCCCGCTCAATCTCACCGAGCAAGAGGCAGCCCAGCCGCCGTTCGCGCTGCTGGCCGCCGGGTGACCGGACGAATGAGCGAGCCATAGTTCGTCGGCTCCTATACCGCCTCCGCGACAGGCGAGCTCGCGGGCCGCGCAAGCTGGCGGTAACGGGCATCGCGTCGGCGCTGGCCGGCCAGCCCGCCTCGCTCGGCTATATTCCGGGCGGGAGCAGCCTGAGAAGATCGTGCTGCAGACTGGCGGCCAGTACCTGTTAGTGTCCGGCAACGGCTCGGCTCAGGTCCAGCTGGTCAGTCTGGGCGACATGTCCTGATCCCTGAGCTGTCACGGCTGGGACCAGCCCGGGCCGCGGCGGGCCATCCAGGCCCAGACCGGGAGGCGGTTGACTTGGACGACAGCCAGCCACAACAGCTGAAGCGGCGCAGTCGTGGCCGCAAGTGGCTGGTGTGGGTCGTGGTCATCGTGGTGCTGCTGGTCGGCCTCGACTTCGGGGCCAAGGCGTTTGCCGAGAGCAAGATCGCGTCTCAGATCCAGTCGCGCGGCTTCCCGGCCAAGCCCAGCGTGTCGATCGCCGGCTTCCCGTTCCTGGCCCAGGTTGCCGCCCGGGATATCCACCAGATCACCATCAGCTCGTCGGACATCAAGGAGGGACCGGTCACGGTCACCAGCCTGCATGTGGTCGCGGACAGCGTGAAGGTCAATTCCAGCTTCAATGGCGGTACCACCGGCCCGGTGCACGGGACGGTGCTGATCAGCCTCGGGGCCCTCGGGAACGCGCTGTCGGATGCTGGCCCGCTGGCTGGCTTCCTCGGCGGTGGCGGGCTGAAGGTCACTTCGGTCGGAAATACCGAAGTGAAAGGCAGCCTGAACCTGGCCGGCGGGCTCGTGTCCTGGTCGGCCACGTGGAAGGTCGTGACAGCAGGGCCGGACGAGATCGAGCTGCAGCTGGAGTCGAGCAACGGGCTGCCCTCGCGGCTGGCAAGCTCGGCGCAGAACATCAAGCTGCCGCTGAAGTCGCTGCCGCTAGGACTGCAGATGACCGGCGGACTCAATTCGTCCTCGAACGGGATCGACGTCCACGTCAGGGCGGACAGCATCAGCTTCGGGAGCTAGATGTCCGGTACGGCGGATCCCGCAAGAGAGCCGGCTCGGCCAGCCCGGGCGCTGCTCGGCGCCGGCTGCTGAACGCGTGGCTGGCCGGCCGCAATGCCTACGCGCCGGCTGTGATCTGGAGCGGGAAGCGAACCCCGGTGAGCTGCTCGGAGACCTTCCACAGACGGTGCGCAACATCGGCATCCTTGGCCGCGGCAGAGCGGCCAACGAGCTTGGGCGCGCCGCGCTGCTCCATGAACCCGCCCGGTCCCGCGAAGCTATTGCCGGGAATATCGGCGACGGCGGCATAGAGGGTGGGGAGCGCGCCGCCGTTCTCATCCTGCGCGAACAGCTGGTTCCCGACCCTGCTGATCAAATCGAGTGACCGGCGCTGGCTATGAAACTGGAGGTTCGTCGCAGCGTAGCCGGGATGCGCTGCGGTCGCCAGCACACCCGACCCGGCGGCGGCCAGCCTACGCTGAAGCTCCATGGTGAACAGCAGGTTCGCGAGCTTCGATTGCCCGTAGGCGCGCCAGGCCCGGTAGGGCTTGCGCTCCCAGTTGAGATCGTCGAAGTCAATGCTCCCGATCCGGTGACCGGTCGAGGACACCGTCACCACCCGGCCGGTGACATGCTCAAGGAGAAGATTCGTCAGAGCGAAGTGACCGAGATGGTTGGTACCGAACTGCAGCTCAAACCCGTCGGCCGTGCGGGTCAGCGGCGGCACCATCACGCCCGCGTTGTTGATCAGCAGGCCGATCTCGCCCTGCCAGCCCGAGGCGAACGCGCGTACGGATTCAAGGCTCGCAAGGTCGAGCTCGCGGACCTCGGTCACACCGGGCATGGTCGCCGCGGCCGCCCGGCCCTTCTCGACATTGCGCACCGCGAGCACGACGTGAGCGCTAGCCGCGGCGAGCGAGTGCGCTGCTGCTCGCCCGATGCCGCTGTTAGCGCCGGTCACGATCACTGTCCGGCCGTTCATGTCCGGGACGTCTCCGGCGCTGAAAGTAGTCATGAGCAACAATGTAGGCGGTGCCAACAATGATGTCAACGTCTACATCTGCGCTACCTTGTCATACATGGCCGATCGCCCGTATCACCACGGCAACCTCCGCGCCGCGCTGCTCGCCCAGGCCGAGCGCACGCTCCGCGAGCAGGGCAGCGAGCAGCTGTCGCTGCGTGAGCTCGCGCGCCAGGCAGGCGTCAGCCACGGCGCGCCGCGCCGCCATTTCGCCGATCGCCAGGCGCTTCTCGACGCACTGGCCGAGACCGGATTCTCGCGCCTAGGCGACGAGTTGCGCGCAGCGCTCGATGCCGCCGATGACGACTACGGGGCGCGCTTCCGCGCGACCGCCACCGCCTACGTCCGCTTCGCGACACGAGACGCCGCGCTGCTTGATCTGATGTTCGCCGGCAAAGACCGCGGGCAGTCCAGCGCCCTGCACGACGCGTCCGAGCGCGCCTTCGCTGCGATCCTCGAACTGATTCAGCAAGGCCAGCAAGCGCCTGCTCCAGCCGGGCGAGCCTGAGCGCATCGGCCTGCTCCTCTTCGCCACCATGCAAGGCATCGCCGCGCTCGTTACCGCAGGCATAGTTAACTCCGGGCAACTCGACGGACTCGTGGCGGATGCGGTCGCCCAGTTCATCCATGGTCCGCGCGCAGCCGTCTGACAGTGCACGAGCCCGTCGCCCTGCTCATCTGGTCAGGCACGGGGGCAATCCCGTTATCGGACGCGATCGGCCATTAGGGGCTGGCGTCCGGGCCCAGGGGCCCCGGCACAATGAAGAGCATGGACTGGCCTGAGCATGAGGAGCCGGCTGACGCCAGGATGCGTGAGACCGCCGGGCTGCCGGTGCGGCGGGCGGGCCGGGTCGTCGTGCTGGACCCGGGTGGCCGCGTGCTGCTGCTGCGATACGACAACGACCCACCGGACGGGCGGCACTGGGCCACCCCGGGCGGGGGCCTGAACCCCGGCGAGACCTATGCGGCGGCGGCCAGCCGTGAGCTTGCCGAAGAGACCGGCTGGACCGATGTTGCCTTGCTGGGCGAGATTCACCAGCACGTGCGCACGATGGGGCTTCGGCGCGATCGGTTCGGCGCGGCCGGTCAGGGAAGGAATGCCCGCTGCCAGGGAAGGAATTGTGCCTAGAGAAGATATGCCTGCCAAGCTCACAGGTGCGACCATGCCAGATGCTCCAGTCCTGCTGATCATCGAAGACGATCCGCGGGCGCGCGGTGTCGTCGAGGGAGAACTCCGCAAGCGGTACGGAGCCGATTACCAGGTCATTGGGGCTGGACCCGCCGATGATCCGCCCGGCCTGCTGGCCAGGCTCCGCGACGACCGGCGCCTGGTCAGCATCGTCCTGGCCGGTCAGCAGATGCCAGGAATGACCGGGACACAGTTGCTGGCGCAGGTCCGCGAGTTCCATAGGACGGCCAAGCGCCTCCTGCTGACCGATGGGGGATACGGGCCGCCTCCGCAGCCGATCATCCAGGCCATCGCGCTCGGCCACATCGACGCCTACGCCGCCAGGCCAGCGACGGTGCCGGACGAGGAGTTCCATCTGGCGGTCACCGAGCTGCTTGAGGAGTGGGCCAGGTCGAACCTTCCCAGGCCCGAAGCCATGCGGGTGGTGGGCGAAGAGTGGTCGGGCCGCTCGCACGAGATCCGGGACCTGCTGAGCCGCAACATGATCCCGTTCGGTTTCTACCCGGCGAGTGACGGGCCGGGAAGGGCGCTGCTGGAACAGGCCGACGCCGCCGCGGCGGCGCTGCCGGTGATCATCATGCTCGACGGGCGGGTGCTGGAGAACCCGTCGAACACCCATATCGCCGATGCCCTCGGGGTGCAGACCAGCCCGGGCGGCGGCCTGTATGACGTGGCGGTGATCGGTGCCGGGCCGGCCTGGCGGCCGCGGTCTACGGGGCATCCGAGGGCCTGTCCACGGTGGTGCTGGAGCCAGCGGCCATCGGCGGCCAGGCAGGAACGAGCTCGCACATCCGCAATTACCTGGGCTTCCCGACCGGGGTGAGCGGCGAGGACCTCGCGGTACGGGCCTATACGCAGGCCTGGAATTTCGGCGCCGAATACGTCTACGGGAACCCGGCGACCGGCCTGCGCACCCGGGGGCGGGAGCGCGTGGTGACAATCGCCGGCGGAGACGAGGTCCGCAGCCGCGCCGTCATCATCGCTACCGGCGTGTCCTACCGGCGGCTGGGCATCCCCTCACTGGATGCGCTGATCGGCGCTGGCGTGTTCTACGGCGCCGCTACTTCCGAGGCGAAGGCGATGCAGGACCGGGAAGTGTTCGTGGTGGGCGGTGCGAACTCCGCGGGGCAGGCCGCAGTCCACCTCGCCAGGTATGCCGCTCAGGTGACGGTGCTGGTCCGGGGCCAGTCGCTGGCCGAGGACATGTCCGAGTATCTCGTCAAGGAGATCACCAGCACGCCGAACATCGCCGTACGGCACAACGTCATGGTGGCGGGCGGGAGCGGGACGGGTTGCCTGGAGAGCCTGATCCTCCAGGACCGGCTATCCGGGATGACCCAGACCGTTCCGGCCACGGCAGTATTCGTGCTGATCGGAGCCGAGCCGCGCACCCACTGGCTGGCAGACAACATCGTGCGTGACCGGTGGGGGTTCGTGGTCACCGGGGCCGACCTGCTGAAAGGCGGGTACCGTCCGGCGAGCTGGCCGCTGCAGCGTTCTCCCATGCTGCTGGAGTCCAGCCTGCCCGGGGTCTTCGCGGTTGGCGACGTCCGCCGCGGATCGGTTAAGCGGGTAGCGTCGGCGGTCGGCGAGGGCTCAATCGCGATCCGCCTGATCCACGACTACCTACGTGGCACCCACAACTGACCCGGCGTCCGGAAGGCAGTCGCCAGCAATGCCGGCCGATGAGGCCGCGCGCCGGAGGCAGCGCAGTGCCTAGTGCTGCTGGCTGCCGTTGGCCCGCTGCCTTCCGGCAGGTGGCAGCCGAGGCGAGACAATGAAGTACAACTGGACGATGGCCAGGGCAAACACACTTGCCGGGGTGCTGATAAGGCAGATCAGCGCCGCGAGCGCGTAGAGGGCTTGCGCAAGCAAGATCCTGCGCCGGAATGTGGTGAGCCGGGAGCGGGCTTGCCGGGCATCTTCAGGCACAAATGCCTTGCGTCCGTACCGGGCGCCCCATTCCAGCCCGGCGCCGAGCATCAGGATGTTCAGCCAGTACACCCCGACCGCCAGGCGGAGGTGGACGTTGTGGGCAAGCAGCGCCGCGGAAAACGGCAGCAGCGACACCACGAACAGGAATCCGAGGCTGATCCAGGTAAGGGTCCGGTCGCAACGGCCAAGGATGCTCAGCAGAGTGTGCTGGGCCAGCCAGAAGGTGCCGAGCATGGAGAAACTCAGCAGATATGCCGCGAAACTGGGGCCCAGTTTCAGCAGCGCTGCCCACAGCCCGTGCTCGGAGTACGCCGGTCCGGCGATGCTGACCGGTACCCGCAGGTCCAGGACGAGCAGCGTCATGGCGACGGCAAACACGCCGTCATTCAGGGCAGTCAGGCGCTCGATGCTCTGGCCCGTGAAGCGGTTGTACGGCTCGCCCATGCCCACATGATGACGGTTGCAGGTTCGCGCGTGGTGCCGCCCGGCAGAGCTGGCCGCATCATTTTGCTGGCAGCGAATCTGAGCAGAACTGGCTGATCTGCATTGGGTGCCTGCTAGCGAGGTGCCGCCGCCGGTTCATGCCAGCGTCGGATATCCGTCCCGCCAGGCAGCGTACTCAGGGCAGAGCGGCCGGCCATTTTCCGGGCAGCTGATCCACAGTCGCAGAAGGTGCCGTTGACGTGCCGGGTCCTCGGCGTCATCGGCGAATGCCGTGCGAGTATGCACCGTCACGAAGTTGTTAATGAACTGGAGGTCGCCGGTCTGCAGCGTCATGCCGAGCGCGACTCCCGGCCTCTTGGGCAGTGAGTCGAAATACATGAAGCAGGAGACCTCGTCCGCCGAGAGCCTAGGCACCTCGGGGAATCGCATGGCCGACATCGCACGGCCGGTCCTGACGGTCGCCGACAGTGCTCCGCCGAAATAGCTGTAAAGCGGCTCCAGGTACCATCCGGGCGATCCGGGCGGCTCCTCGCTCCGCCAGTCAGTCGGGAAGTCCTTGTTGAGGATGGGCAGGTACTCGGGGTGCTCGTCGATGACGAAGTTGTAGAGGAGCGCGGAACTGGCAACGAAGCTCTCCCCGCCATAGAGTGCGGGTCGGAGGCACATCAGGCCCACGAAGTCGGTGGAGTCGGTGTGGAACCCGAGATTCTCGTTGGTGGCGTACGCCCGCTCGTAAGGGCCGCGCCTGCCGAGGTCGCGTATGTGGCCGACGAGGTCGCCCTTGCGGTTCTGCGGCACAAGATTTCCCATGTGCCGTCCCATTCCCCAGTAGATGGCGGTGGCTTCCTCCTCGCTGAACCTGTCATAGACGGGCAGCCCGCGCAGGAGAACGAGGCCCAGGCCGTGTTCCAGCCGGTCTACGATGTCATCGATCCGCTCCTTGAAGTGAGGGAGCGGAAAGTCCTGCGCCCGGATCTCGGTGACGTCATTGAACTGCTTCTTGGAAGCATGTGCGAGAGCCCGCTCGAAATCGGCAAAATCTTCCTCGGTAAAGCGGATGATCCAGCGGCCAGCGTCTTCTAGTTCGTCACCTCTCCATACATTCGCAGCCGATATTGGCTCCGTGAGAATCTCGGCGACCAAGGGCACTCCTGTGCGTCGAACGTATTCCCTGCAAGCTCATTGTATGGCTCGATTCATAGACTCTCAAGCAAGCTGTCTGCCAGTATGCGCCCCGCTCTTCCGTGCAGGCCGGCGGCGAGCGCATGCCGTCAAGGGCGCCATTTCTGTCGCGCCATGGGTCAGTGGGGCAGCTTGTACTGGAGGCGGAGAATGGCATCGTAGGCGCGGCCGGGCAGCAGGCGGTTCATCGCGACCACGCTTTTGGCGACGGGGTTGATGAGATAGCGGGTGCGCGGCCGCGGCGTGGTGACTGCGCGGGCGATGACCTTGGCGATGTCATCGGGAGTGGAGCCCAGGCGCGCCAGCGGGCCTGTCTGGGCGGTGGCGAAGGACGCGCCGACTGCGGATTTGTAGGCCTCGTACGGGTCGCGCGCCACGGTCGCATCCGCGTCACTGCCGCCGGGGTCGGCATCAGGGGCGCCGGGCACGGCCGTGGACAGGGACGCGGCGGCGACCTCGTTCCACGGCGTATTAACCGGCCCGGGTTCGATGAGTACCACGTCGATGCCGAACTGGGCGACTTCCATTCTGAGCGCATCGCTGAGCGCCTCGACCGCGTACTTGGAGACGTGGTAGAACGCCCCCGCCTGGCAGCGTGGCGCGGCCGCCCATCGAGGAGACGTTGAGGATGCGGCCGCCTTGGCGGCGGCGCATGCCCGGAAGTACTAGCTGGGTCAGCCGGACCAGGCCGAAGAAGTTGGTCTCGAACTGGCGGCGTATCTCTTCCATCGGCTGCTGCTCGACGGGCCCGTACAGCCCGTACCCGGCATTGTTGATCAGCACGCTGTCCGCTCCTGCGTCAGCTCCAACGGCGGCGACGGCTAGCGTCATGGACGTCTCATCGGTCACGTCGAGGGCCAGGGTGTGGATGCCGCGGCTGGCCAGATCGGCCAGCGTGCCAGCACGCCTGGCGGTCGCGTATACCTGGAGCCCTGCCTCGTGCAGTGTGATGGCGGCCGCCCGGCCGATTCCAGATGAGCAGCCGGTGATGAGGACTACTTCCGGCTGTGTCGTGGCGGCAATGGTCTTCCCCTTCGAAACGTTCATGACAACCAGAGAACCATCTGGCGGGGCCAGCTCGCGTGGCGCAGTCCCGGCCGGCCCATAGGCAGCTCTCGGCCGACCTGGTACACCGCCCATCGCGAGCGTCGGCTTGGCGGCCCGCGCTTGTTCCTGGATGAGCAGCCGGCCGGCGGATTTCAGGCCGGCGGCCAGGGCCCGGTCGGCTTGCCGATCTCCCACTCGTGCCCGAACGGATCGACGACCCGCCCCAGCCGCCAGCCATGCTCATCGCAAACCCGGGACTTCCCGGTAGCACCGGCATCGATCGCCTGCTGGACTACGGCGTCGGGGTCATCGGTCACTAGCAGGATCCGGCCCGTCGCGCCGCCCATCGCCAGCGGGCTGAACCGCCCGCTGGCCGGGTCGGCCGCTGCCACCCAGAACGCCGCCTCGCCGACGGCAAGCTGCGCGACGATGTCATCACCCTGGCCGGCCTGGTGAAGGACGCGCGCCCCGAACGCGTCCGCGTAGAACGCGACGGCCCGGGCGGCCCGCTCAACCCACAGTTCCGGCTGGATACTCATCATCCCCCACTGTCGCAGGTCAAGGCGGGCAGCAGACAGCAGATGCCGCCGCACAACGCGCTCTCTGGCCGTGCGAGAGCAGAGCCCGTCGGTGCGGCGGCTGGCGCCGGGCAGCTGGGTAACGACTTCCGACGTGAGGCCGGTGCCTGGCGGGGGGGCCGCACCAAGACCAGCCTCAGCCGCGCCCGCGCTGACATGCCACCAGCGTAAAGGACACCGGTCTCGGAGCTAGTGTGTCGCATCAGGCAACGTTTGCCCGGTGACGATCTGGCGCAGCCGTTCGTCGTCGGCGTGGTTGTTCGCCAGATGATGTACCGGCTGGCCTGTTCCTTGTGGCTGGGGTGGACCAGTGCCGTCGAGCGCGAAGTAGCGCAGCGCCGTGAGCTGGGCTGATGCGGTTTAACCAGGATGCAGTCCCGTGCGATAAGGAGTGGGCGTGATCGTTTCCGCTTGGTAGGAAGGCGGACATGGACACCTACCCGATCCGCCTGGTCGCCGAAGACGAGCTCGCTGCCTTTCTCGTCGTGGACCAGCACGCGTCCCATGGCGCGCCGATGTCCCAGCGCGCCCACGCCAACTTCTTGGCCCGTCTCGAGTTCGGTCGGACCCTGGCCGCGTTCGACGGCGACACGATTGTCGGCGGGACGGGCGCGTTCAGCTTCCAGATGCGGGTGCCTGGCGCGATGGCCGCGGTCGCCGGAGTGAGTCTGGTTGCGGTGCTTCCCTCGCACCGCCGCCAGGGCATCCTGTCCGCGCTGATGCGCCGTCAGCTAGCCGATGTGAGCGAGCGGGACGAGGCGGTGGCCGTGCTGTTTGCCTCCGAATCGGGCATCTACGGGCGGTACGGCTACGGGCGCGCCTCCTGGCACGCCGCCTACCGGCTGCAGCGCGGGGAAGGTACTCTGGCGCCCGGCGCACCGGCTGATCCCGGCCTGCGGCTGCGGATCGCCGAACCGCTGTCGGCCAGGGCCGAGCTGGCTAAGGTCTACGACCTGGCGCTGGCCGAGCGGCCCGGCCTGTACGCCCGCACCGAGCCATGGTGGGACCGCCTGCTGACCGACCTGCACTCCGAGGACGGGTCATCCCAGCAGATACGGTGCGTCCTGGCCGAGGACGACTCGGGACCGCGAGCGTATGCGGTGTTCACGTCGACGGAGTGCTGGGATGAAGACGCAGGCTTGCCGCGGGGCGTCCTCGAGATAAGCGAGGCGCTCGCCACCGACCCCGCAGCGGCTGCGGCGCTCTGGGACAACCTGCTCAGCCGGGACCTGGTCAGCGAATTCCACGCCAGGATGCGCCCGGTGGATGACCCGCTGCCGTACCTGCTGGCCGACCCGCGCCGGGTCCGGTCTGTGGTCAGCGATGGGCTGTGGGTGCGGCTGGTAGACGTGAGCAGAGCCCTGGCGCAGCGGCACTACGCCAGCCCGGTCGACGTAGTCATCGAGGTCGCCGACGAGCTGTGCCCGCAAAACGCCGGCCGCTGGAGGCTGGCCGCGGAGGCCGGTGCCGCCCCCGCAGGCTTCCGCGCCACCTGCGAACGGACCACCGCTCCGGCCGATGTGGTGCTGCCCGTTTGGGCGGTGGGCGCCGCGTACCTCGGCGGCACAGGGCTTAAGGCTATGGCCAACGCGGGCCTGATCGCCGAAGCGACGCCAGGTTCCCTCGCGGCGCTCTCCACCGCAATGTCGTGGGAACCGGCACCCTGGTGCCCCATGACCTTCTGACCTGGACGGGCCGACGGAAACGACACGCAAGGCAAACGTGATCTGCTACGGCACTAGATGAGTGATTTCATGTCGAGAGGCTCTGACCGGCTCCGCTCACCAGGTGAAGGGCCACACGACAGGGCGCTGCTCACGACACCAGGAGACCACCATGCCGAAGTACCTGCTCCTTAAGCACTACCGCGGCGGCCCGGCGCCGCACCGTCCCGTGCCCCCGATTGACCAGTGGGCACCCGCGGACGTGGAGGCGCATATGGCCTTCCTCAAGCACGTTAGCGAGCTGCTCGAGGAGAACGGCGAGTACGTCGACGCGCAGGCGCTCACGCCGGCGCGCACCTGGGTGCGCTACGGCGGCCCGGACGCCGCGCCCGTCACCACCGACGGCCCGCTGCCCGAGACCAGCGATCTCGTGGCGGGCTGGTACATGATCGACGTCGAGTCGCACGAGCGCGCGGTCGAGCTCGCGGCCTACGTCTCCTCCGAGCCCGGGCCGGGCGGGGAGCCGCTGTACGAGTGGATCGACGTCCGGGAGGTCATGTCCGAGGCGCCCTCGGACGACTGACCCGGCGTGATCGACAAGCCGGCGCGGCGGCTGGACGAGAGCGCGCTGCGCGCCCTCGTCCCACGGGTGCTCGCGGGCCTGGTCCGGCGGGGCGAGGATTTCGATGCCGCCGAGGACGCGTTGCAGGAGGCGCTGCTGGAGGCGCTGCGGGTGTGGCCCGAGCACCCGCCGAGCGACCCGCGCGCGTGGCTGGCGACGGTCGCGACCCGGCGGCTCGTCGACGCCCGCCGCAGCGAGGTCGCCCGTCACCGCCGCGAGGAGGCGACGTGCGCCGAGCCGCGGCCAGCCGGCACCGAGGAGGGCGACGACACCCTCTTCCTGCTCTTCTGCTGCTGCCACCCCGGCCTCGCGCCCGCCTCCCAGGTGGCGCTGACCCTGCGCGCCGTCGGCGGCCTCAGCACCCGGGAGATCGCCAACGCCTTCTACGTCCCGGAGGCGACGATGGCGCAGCGGATCAGCCGCGCCAAGCGCGCCCTTCGGGGGCGCCGCCTGGACCAGCCCGGCGACCTCGCCGTCGTGCTGCGCGTGCTCTACCTCGTCTACACGGCCGGCCACGCGGGCCGGGTGGACCTGGCCGGCGAGGCGATCCGGCTCGCCCGCCAGCTCACCCTTGCCACCGGGGAACCGGAGGCGCGCGGGCTGCTCGCGCTGATGCTCCTCAACCATGCCCGCCTCCCGGCGCGACTCGACTCAGCGGGCCGGATCGTCACGCTCGACCGGCAGGACCGCAGCCTGTGGGACACCCTCGAGATCGCCGAGGGCGTGCGCGTCCTGCAGTCGGCGCTAGCCGCTCCGCGCCCCGGCCGCTACCAGGTCGAGGCCGCCATCGCCGCCCTGCACGACGACGCGGCGAGCGCCGAGGAGACCGACTGGCCGCAGATCCTCGCCTGGTACGACGAGCTCGTCGGCCTCACTGACGACCCGGTGCGCCTTGACCCCGCCGCGGTGCTCGGTCGCGCGGTCGCGGTCGGCCACGTCCTCGGCGCCGCCGCCGGGCTGTGCGAGACCGACCGGCTGCGCGAGGTGCTCGGCGAGCGGCACCGGTGGCACGCCGTCCGCGGCCACCTGCACGAGCTCAGCGGCGACCTCCCTGCCGCCGCCACGGCGTACGCGGATGCCGCCCGCCGGGCCACGGATGTCGCCGAGCGCGACCACCTGGTCCGTCAGGCCGCCCGCGCTCGGGCCGCCGAGCTATGCAGGAACAGTCGTCTCACTGAGCGTCCATAAGCGGGCGCTGACACGAGCAGGCGTGGGTTTTGCGGCCCTCATCGTCCTGACTCGAACTTGGGCAATCCTGCGGGTGGCGTTCTCTTAGCCACCGCATCCGGAAATGCCGCTCCAAGTGCGCTGATGCCATGCGTCGAGTAATGCAGAGCTCTGCCCGGAGCCACGCCGCGTAGGTTGACTGGATGACGCACTACAGCAGGCTGTCCAAGATCGTGATTGATGTCCCGCCTGCCGAGCACGACCGCGAGCTGGCGTTTTGGAGCGCCGCCGTCGGTCAGCAGCTGACGCAGGGCGACCGTTATCCCGAATACCATGGCGCCGCGCTGCACGGCCAGGAATTCGGGCTGCTCATCCAGCGGCTCGGCCACGGCCCGAGCCGTGTGCACCTGGACATCCACACCGACGACCTGGCCGCCGAAATCGGCAGGCTGGAAGAGCTTGGCGCCGAACGAGTACAGGCGATGCACGGCTGGTGGATCCTTAGCGATCCCGCCAGGCTGCTGTTTTGTGTCGTCCCGGAGCCCGCCGGCTCGCTCAACGAGGGCAACGCGCAACGGTGGGACTAATGCCGCTCGGCGGTGATCACACTTCCGCTATTGGCCCTCGGGCCCCCCGATTGATGGAGTTTGAGGCTGCCGGATGCCGGCTGCGGGGGCGTCGGCTGGTGCGTTGTAGACGAGCAGGGTGAGCCCAGGGCGGGACGGGAACTCCATGGCCTCGAAGTTGAGGTCGGGGGCGCCGACGACGGGGTGGTGGAGTTTCTTGTGGCCGGTGCGGTGGAAGCGGACGTTGTGGGCGGCCCCAGCGGGTGCTACTGGACCAGTCAGCCCACCTGAGCACCCAGCACGGTGATCGTAAACGGCCCGATGGCAATATGAGTCTACCGGCGGGACGCTCTCTCATTCGGCTGCCCACATGTGAGTAGGTGTGGCTCTCACGTTGGCGTGTATCCCGCTGGCCGTCATGGCGCGGCGAGGCTCAAGAGGGGTCCTAGGGAATCACGATGACATACGCCGCCGACCCGCGCGTTGACGCCTACATCGATGCCTTGCCCGGCTGGCAGCAAGCCATCTGCCGCGAGATCCGCGATCTGGTCCACGCCGCCGATCCAGCGGTATCCGAAACCATCAAGCGGACCAGCCAGCCGTACTTCGTCCTGCAGGGCAACGTCTGCGCGGTGCTGGCGGCCAAGGACCACGTCAACGTATTCCTCTACGACGGCGCCATCGTCCCTGATCCCGACGGGATCATCACCGGCGGCCACGACAACAAAACCGCCCGCACCGTGGCCATCCGCCAGGGCGAGACCATCAACGCGGCCGCCCTCACCGCCATGTTCAAGCACATCATCGCCAACAACCGGGCTGGCGGCTGGCGCAGGCTGAAGAGCCAAAGCTAAATTCCACGGCAGCTTCTGCCGGGCAGGCACCCTCACCTGCCGCGAGGAATGTCCTTCATGTTCGGGCCTTCACGTCCCGACGGGACGTGCCGGAGTGAGGCCGGTCAGCTCCTCGCTGAGCTGCCACAGCTGCCGGGCTGTCGCGTCGTCGCGGGCAGCCGCGGAGGGCTCGCGCCGCTGGCGTTTGACGTAGTAGCCGCCGGTCGCCCCGGCCACCTCCGCGGAGGTGGCCAGGTACACGATGGTGTTGGCACCGCGCTGGGGTGAGAGCAGGAACGGCCGCGCGAGCGTCACGGCGGCGCGCATCGGCGCACGGGCCTCGCGGCCAAACCGGGTCCGCACCATCCCGGGGTGCGCGCAGTTGGCGGTCACGCCGGTGCCCTCAAGCCTGCGGGCGAGCTCGCGGGTGAACAAGATGTTCGCCAGCTTGCTGTTGGCGTAGGCTCGCCAGCTGTCCCACCCGCGGGCCAGCTGCGGGTCATCCAGATCGAGGCGGGCCCCGGTGTGCGCATCGGAGGTCACCGTGATCACCCGCGCGGGGGCGGCGGCGGTCAGTTTGCCCAGCAGCAGGCTGGTCAGCAGGAAGGGCGCCAGGTGGTTGACCGCGAAGACCTCGTCGAAGCCGTCGGCGGTGACCCGGCGCGTCCCGGCCATCAGCCCCGCGTTGTTGATCAGCACGTCGATCCGCTCTAGCGTGCCCAGGCGGCCCGCCAGCGCGCGCACCTGCGCCATCGAGGACAGATCGGCGATCTCCAGCCGTGGCGACGACGCCCCGGCCGCGGCCAGCTCCTTGGCCGTCACCTCACCGCGGCCGCGGTCGCGCCCGACCAGTACCACCTCGGCGCCCATCCTGGCCAGCGCGGCAGCAGTCGCCTTGCCGATCCCCGAGGTGGCGCCGGTCACCACACAGACCTCGCCGTTCATAGCCGCATGCTAGCCCTGTGGCCGAGCGGAAAGGCACGAGTCACCCGCGCAAGAATGCCTATTCTCATTGCCGCTGTCCGCGCACGCATTCTGCTCGCGATGACGCCGGTTCCGGCCTGCGGCTACTGTGAGCCGATGAGACAGACCACCGGCTTTGCGCGGCTGCCGGAGGGGAGGCGGGTCGCTTTTGCCGTTGTGGGGAGCGGCCCGGCGGTGGTGCTGCCGGCGTGGTGGGTCTCCAATGTGGCCGAAGACTGGCATTCTGATCCGCTGCGCCGTTTTGTTGAAGGTTTGGCAACTGGGCGCATGGTCGTGCGATATGACAGGCTCGGGACCGGCCTGTCCGATCGGGAGCGGCCGCCCGAGACGTTCACGCCGGAATTTGAGGACGCGACGCTCTACGCCGTCCTAGACGAACTCGGGTTGGCGCGTGTGACGCTGATGGGCATCTCATGCGGGGGCTGTACCGCGGTGAGCTTTGCTGCCCGGCGGCCAGAGCGCGTCGATCGCCTCGTGCTCTACGGCAGCTACGCCCAAGGGCACGCGCTTGGCCCGCCGGAAGCGCGGACCGGCATGATTGACTTGGTGCGCTCGCACTGGGGGCTGGGCAGTCGCCTGCTGGCGGACATGTTCGGCCCGGACTGGTCAGCCGAGGACCGGGCTGCCTTCACCGCGTCCCAGCGCGCGGCCGCCGGCGCCGAAGTCGCTGCCGATCTGCTCACACTGATCTACCAGACCGACATTCGCGACGAACTGCCTAGGGTTCGCGCGCCGGCGCTCGTCGTGCATCGCGAGCACGACCGCGCGATGCGGCTGAGGGGCGCACGCGAGGTCGCCGCGCTGCTCCCGCACGCCGACCTGGTGACGCTGCCCGGTGATGCCCACCTGCCGTGGCACGGTGACGGCGACGCCGTCCTGCGTGCCGTCGCAGCGTTTCTAGGGATCGAGGGCCCGCCCGCGCCGGTGAGCGGGGCCGACGCCGATGCGCTGGGCGAGCTCAGCACACGGGAGCGGGAGGTCCTCGGGCTCGTCGCACAGGGTCTCAGTGACGCTGAGATCGCTGAACGTCTTGTGATTAGCCCGCATACCGCGCATCGCCACATGGCGAACATTCTGGCGAAAATGCGGCTGCCCACGCGCGCCGCGGCCGCTGCAGCCGCTGCGCGCGCCGGTCTCCTCGGCCCATGACGCCGCGATGGCCCGATCGGGCCATGACAAGATGGCTCGTTTGCTCGATGCAGCGCGGGTGACGCGGTTGGTGGACTTGACCTGCCCACCACCGACTCCCGGGAGGCTCCGATGCCCTTTATCAACGTCCGGCTCATCGAGAACGTCTTCAGCGCCGAGCAGAAGCAGCAAATCGCGCGGGACTTGACCGAGGCGATGGTCGCCATCGAAGGCGAGCGCATGCGGGGCGTCACGTGGTGCGTTATCGAGGAGGTCAAGAGCGGTGACTGGGCCGTCGGTGGTCAGCCGATGACGACCGAGGCCGTTCACGCCCTAGCCCGCGGCGAGGTGTCGCTGCCCGTCTGACCGGCGCCGTGCAGCAGCCATGAAACCCGCCATCTGCAGGACCGAACTGCCCGGGCCCGATGCCGTGTCCGCCACGGTGCGAAGCATGACCGCGCCGGCGGCCGTCCCCGGGCCGTCGGCGCGGCAGGAAGCCTGGCCATCTCAGCGGCGGACAATGCGCGCACCGCACGCGATGCAAGAACGGGATTAGCTATGCGAGTGAACAATCCGGATATTGTTGTCGTCGGCGCCGGCATTGCCGGCGCGTCGATTGCCGCTATTCTGGCTCGTGGTGGCGTCGAGGTGCTGCTACTTGAACGCCAGCATGCGTATCGCGACCGGGTGCGCGGCGAGTACATAGCGACGTGGGGTGTGCTGGAAGCACGAGCTCTTGGCCTCGAAAATGTCATCCGCTCCACGCAGGCTGTTGATGGGCGCTACGGCGTGCCGTTCGACGAGCTCATTGACCCATCCCTCGCAGTGGCATCCAAGCATGACAACTCAACCATCCTGCCAGACGTGGCCGGTCCGCTTTGTGCTTCCCATCCTAAGAGCTGTCAAGCGCTCGCCGACGAGGCTGTGCATGTGGGAGCGGAATTTGTACGTGGCGTCGCCGGAGTGCGAGTGCAAACAGGCAAACGACCGTCGATCACCTTTCTCAATGGTACAGAGAGAGAGGTGCGCCCGCGCCTTATTATCGGCGCGGACGGACGCGCGTCGACCGTGCGCAGGCAATCCGGCATTCACCTCAATAAGGCGCAAGCGACCCATGTGGTCGCCGGCTTGCTGGTCCAGGGCGCGCGGATGGCCCGACGACCAGTACGCCATCGGCGTTGAAGGAGATCTTCAGTTCTATGTGTTCCCGCAAGGAGGCGGCCGCCTCCGCCTGTACACGTGCCACGCGAACGAGCAAGCGGCCCGGTGGGCCGGACGTGCGGGGGCGCAACGCTTCGTCGAGGCATTCGCGGGTCTACGGTCGATCCCAGAATCACTAGGCCTGGGCGATGTTCGACCCGCAGGGCCGTGTGGAACGTTCAGCGGCGAACAAACATGGTGCGACGAACCCTACGCAGATGGCGTAGTTCTTCTCGGCGACGCAGGCGGATACGATGACCCTGTAGATGGGCAAGGCCTGTCGCTAGCGATGCGCGACGTGCGTCAGCTTTCCGGACTGTTGCTGGCGTCAGGCGACTGGACCGTGGCGACGCTGCGCCAATATGGAGAGCAGCGCGCCGAGCGGCTTCGCCGAATGCGGAGAGTGTCCAAGACCTTTGCCTCGTTGATGGCAACCTTTACCGACGCCGGTCGCGCTCGACGCGGTCGGTACTATGCAGCCTCCGGTCAAGCGGACGTTCGAATGGCACTGGGCGCGATCTGGCATGGCCCGGACCGCATGCCCGGCGAGGCGTTCGCAGATCAGCTCCACGAATCGCTGCTGACTTGACGATCGCCCAGCTAACGCGCGTCCACGGCGACTGGAAGATCGTCCAGTACATGTTCCGGCAAGTGCCGAACAGAACCGGCTACCGGACCCGGCCGTGGTGACGTGCCGGCACGGCCTCAGTTTCGGGCGCTCAGCTGGGGGACGCAACGCGCCCTCGGCCAGGAGAGCCTCATGCGCTGCCCGGAACGCCTGGCGCCCGGCTGGTGTGCCGCAGTACACGGTGGCGTGAATCAGTATCTCCTTGATTTCGTCGGCCGATACGCCAGTAGCGAGCGCGCCCTTCACATAGATGCCCAGCTCGTCGGGCCGCCCAAGCGCCGTCAAGATCGCAAGATTCAGCATGCTCCGCGTCTTGCGATCCAGACCTGGCCTGCTCCACGCATACCCCCACGCCCACTCAGTCACGACGCGCTGAAAGGCCATCATGAACTCGTCGGTGTCAGCGAGGTTCGCGTTGACGTACTCAGCGCCCAGGACATCCCGCCGTGTTTGAAGGCCCCTGTCGAACAGTTCGCTCTCGGCCATGGCAGGTGACTCCTTTCCGGGTGCCGGCCGGCCTCGGTGCGAGGCTGCGGCTGGCGCGGACGGCGGGCCGGTCATCGTTGATATCGGGCTACTATCTGGCATCGCTCCTGGTGCTGTCTATCTTCTTGGTAGCTGCCACGCCCTTGCGAGCGGTCAGGGCTGGCGCCGCAGCGGGCCGCGAGGAGTGCCGCGGCTTATGATCCTGGCTGTGAGTGAGGCTCCGGATTACGCGTTCCCGCATTCCGCCGAGGACGAATCGCGCCGTCTCGAGCTGTTGGAGCAACGTCTCGACCCCCTTACGAAGCGGCGCATTCAGCGTCTTGGGGTCGGCAGGACCGCTAGGTGTCTGGAGATCGGTGGGGGGCGAGGGTCGATCACCCGGTGGCTGTCCGATGTGGTTGGCCCGACCGGGCGCGTGGTCGCTACCGACTTGCAGCTTGGGTTTCTGAGTGCGATAGACGCCTCGAACGTCGAGGTCATTCGGCACGACATCCGCACCGACACGTTTCCGCCCGGCTCTTTCGATCTCATTCATGCACGAGCAGTGCTCATGCATATATCCCCCAGCGTGGACCTGCTGGGACGGATAGTCACCTGGCTGGCTCCCGGCGGGTGGGTGCTGCTAGAGGAACCAGACTTCGGCATGTGGATCGGCGACGTCGACCCGGTGTGGGCGACCTCGCCCCCGTCGACCCAGGCTGCCTTCCCGAGCTTGGCCCTCTCCCAGGGCCGATCTCTGCTCCGCCAGGTTCACCAGCTCGGCCTCGAGGATGTCGGTGCAGACGCCGAGATCGATATCATCCAAGCCGGCACTGATCTTGCCGAGTTCTACCAGCTGAGCCAGGCCGCTCTCGCCCTCCCGAGGGTGCAAGTTGGTGCGCTCAGCCCCGAGCAGGCGAGGGCGCTCATCAACCGACCAGGCGACGATGACTTCTTGGCGTGCGGATTCGTTCACATCGGTGTGTGGGGCCGGCGGCCCCCGGCGGAGTGACCCTGAGCTGCGCAGGTCGGACCCGCGTCAGCGTGGTGGCCATGACTGACGCCTCTCTTTCTGCTGGAAGCGGAGCGCTTATGGCGCGCCTGGCGGCTGCATTCTCAATCGGCCGCATTGAGGGCCTTGGGCCCGCAGCTGGCTCAGCCAGGCGCGGATGCTGGCCTGCGGCCCGGCCCAGCTCGTCGGCCGGATCAGGACAGCTTCGGTACTGCCAGGCCCAGGTACCCTGGCGCGCGCCGGGAGGAGCGGGTGCAAGCCATCACTGACGCTGTCGCTGATCGCGGTGACCCGGCCCTAGCCGTGTCGGTTGTGGGCTTGAATACTCATTCTCGTTGCGGAGCGAGCACCAAGCCCGCTAAGTAGAATATTGACAATCCGCTATACTGACGTCGTGGTTGCCGAAGCTGTCACCGCCGGGGCATTGCTCCGCCAGGCGCGGAAGGAAGCCGGCATGTCGCAGCAGGAGCTGGCCGCCCGGGCTGGTGTCACGCAGAGCGTGATCAGCGCGTATGAGTCCGGGCGCCGCCAGCCTGCCGTCCCGACCCTCGCCGCGCTGGTCGATGCCACCGGCAGCGAACTGGTCATCGGCCTGCGGCGGCAGCCTCGGCGAGTGGGCAGGCTCTCGGGGCCGGTAGGACGCCGGGTTCGCTGCCGCCGCCGCGACGTGGTCGCGGCAGCGGCTGCCCACGGTGTCAGGAACCTACGGGTCTTCGGGAGTGTTGCCCGCGGCCAGGACCGGCCGGACAGCGATGTGGATCTGCTCGTCGACCTGCCGCCCGGTCTGAGCCTGTTCGGGCTGGCACGCGTGCGGGCCGAGCTAGAGGCCATCCTCGGCGTGCGGGTGGATCTGGTCCCGGCTCAGGACCTCAAGCCCGGTGTGCGCGAACGCGTCGAGCATGATCTGGTGGCGCTGTGAGCTACCGGGAACGGCAGCGGCTGGCGGATATCCAGGCCGCGATCGATGCGATCCGATCGCACATGCTGCGGGGCGGCCTTTCGGATGGTCTGATATTTGACGCGGTCCGTATCCGGCTGCTGGAGATCGGCGAGGCAGTCAAGGCGCTGCCGGCCGAGCTGCTCGACACTCAGCCGTCCATCCCCTGGCGGCAGATCGCCGCCATGCGGGACCACCTGGCCCACCGCTACTTCGACACCGCACACGCGATCTTGCAGGCGACCGTCGACGACGACCTGCCCGAACTCGAACGCGCCATCCACGCCCTGGCCCAGTCCTTGCCAGAAGATTCTGCGACCGCTCCTGATCCAGGCTGATCCCGCGGCAAGTTCAAGCTGGATCCGCTCTAACAGATCGCTGAGCTGCTGCACCCACGCCCCGTTGAGGATGGGCAGGTACTCGGGGTGCTCGTCGATGACGAAGTTGTAGAGGAGCGCGGAACTGGCAACGAAGCTGCTGGGTCGGCTTGGATGCTGGCGGGTGTTGTTATGGTCGTGTCCGCGTTCGCTGGCAGGCTGGCCGGCAAGAGTGCGCTGGGATGATGGGAACGGGTTGCGCCATTTTCCTGATGGTGGCGTTCATCCTCATCTGGGATTGACGACAGTGCCACCAGTTCGGCTGGCGCCGGCCTGGCGCTCGGCGCCGTCACCGGGTGGCCGGTCCTCGCGCAGCCAGCGGCCGATCCGCTCGACGGCCTCGTCCGCCTCCGGCAGCAGCCCGGCGAACGCGTGCCAGACATGCGGCATCTCCGGCCAGATTTCGAGCGTCACATCGACCCCCGCGGCCTGCGCTGCCGCGGCGAACCGGACGGAGTCGTCGCGCAGGATCTCGGCCTCCCCGGCCTGGATCAGGACCGGCGGCAGGCCGCGCAGGCCGGCATACAGCGGCGAGGCGTAAGGGTGCCGGGCATCCTGCCCGGCGAGGTACCAGTCCGCCGCCTCCCGCGCGCCATCCGGCGTGAGCATCACATCGATGGCCGCCCGGCTGCGCAGCGACTGGCCGCCTAGGTCCAGGTCGGTCCACGGTGAGATGACGACGGCCGCGCCGGGCAGCGGGTCGCCGGCGTCGCGCAGCGCCACGAGGGCCGCGAGGGCCAGGCCGCCACCTGAGGAGTCGCCGCTGATGACGACCTGCCGGGCGTGCGTGCCGCCGGCGATCAGCCAGCGGTAGGCGGTCAGCGCGTCATCGACGGCCGCCGGGAACGGATGCTCGGGGGCCAGCCGGTAGCCGGCGCTGAGCACCCGCGCCTGCGCCGCCGCCGACAGCGGCGCGAGCAGGCCGCGGAGCCGGGCGGGCGAGCCGAGGTGGTAGGCGCCGCCGTGGAAGTGCAGCACCACCCGCTCGCCCGCCACCCCGGCCGCGACCACCCACTCGGCCGGAACGCCATTCGCGTCGACCGGATCGACCTGCGTGCCCTCGGGCGGCGGCGCTCCGGCCGACCCCATCAGCGCACGACGCTCCTGGAGCGTCAGGGTGCCCAGGTCAACGCTGCCCACGAGATCAAGCACGGTCTTGAGCTGCTCACTAGCCATCTGGCGTCCTCCGTCGGCGGCCCCGCCGGAATTCTCACAGCCCGGGACCCGGCCGGCAACCGGATAAACGCCCGCCGCCGGGACTGGCTCCTCCGCCGCCGGGGCTGGTCCGCGCGTCGCTAGCGCCCGGAACTTAGCGGCTCCCAGTTCACCTCGCCGGTGCGCTCGGTCAGCTGGCCCAGGCGTCAAGCCGTGTACGCGGCGAGCCGCCGGGCGGCATCGGTGCTGGCACCGGGATGATATGCGGACGCCTGGGGCCCGGGTGGCGTCAGTGCCATCCGGGCCCCAGGCTGGCCGCTCCGGGCGTCAGGCCCCGGGCTGGCCGCTCCGGGCGGCGGCCTTGGCGCTGCGCGGCTCGATGGCCCGGGCCGGCAGCTGGGACGCGCGGACGCCGAGGGCGACCGTGCGCACCAGGATCATGGCGATGGCCATGAAGATCAGCCCGTCGGTGAGGGCCGCGACGCTGACCTGGTGTGCGATGCCCCAGCTCACCAGCGGGGCGGTGAACCAGTGCACGGAGCCGTAGGAGAAGGCCGCGCGGCCGCCGATGATGGCGGTCCAGAAGATCGCGTACGGCAGCGCGGCCCGGCTGACCGGCTTGCCGGTCGTCGGGCTCCGGTAAACGCCCATCAGGACGTTGGCGGCCAGCCCGCACAGCAAGCCGGCGGCGACGCCCGCGATCTCCACCGCCAGGGCCATCCCGTGGGTGGTCGGCCAGTCGACAAAGAACGGGATGATCACCGCGGCGGCGATCACGGGACGCAGCAGCCGTATCTTGCTGATCTTGCGCGCGGGGCCGAGGTCGGTGGCCAGCACGGTGGCGAGCACGACGCCGTTGACGATCATTGCTTCGGTCAGTTCGGAAAGCATCTCGCGCTCCTTCGAGTGGGTTTCGTTAACGACTCCACATTCGCCAATTGCGCTGGTGGGCGCGTCAGAGCACGGGCTGGTCCCCGGCATGAGAATGACGGGCACGGCCTGGTACCAGGCGGTACCAGGCCGCGCCGCGGGCGGGTCAGCCCGGACTCAGCCCGCGGGCTGACGTGCCGCCACCACGCCCGGGCCGATACTGGAGGCATGCTGCGCACGGTCAACGCGCTGGCCCGCGCCCTCGGCTTCGTATGGCTCGGCCTGCTGGCGTTCCTCATCGCTCCGCCGAGCGCGCCGTACGCCCTGCCGGTTCAGATCGCGTGCTACGTCGTGCTTGGCCTGGCCCTGCTGGCCTGGACCGTGCTGGAGGCGTCGCCCGCCGCCGCGGCGAGATATCCCGCCTGGACGCTGCCCGTGCTCCGCGAGGTGATCGCCTTCGCCTCGGGGTTCGCGGCCGGCGCTGGCGGCGGCGGTTCGGCCATGGTGGTTTTCGCGTTCGTGGCGGCGATGGCCGCGGGCGTTAACAGCGACCTCGCGGCAGCGGTGGCCGTGACCGCGGCGGGCATACTCGCGATCGAGGTCAGCGGGCTGGCTTTCGGCCAGAGCTACGGCACGCTGCTCGGGCTCCCGGCGATCGTGCTCACCGGCCTGGTGATCGGGCACAACTGGGGCGCGTACCGGGTCCAGGCGGAGCAGGCGGCGGCGCTGCTGGCCCAGCGCGAGCAACTGCAGGCCGAGCAGCGCCGGGCCGACCTCCTCGGCGAGCGCACCCGCATCGCCCGGGAGATCCACGACGTGCTCGCCCACTCGCTCGGCGCGCTCGGGATCCAGATCCAGGCGGCGCGGTTGGTAGTGCACAAGGACGCCGACCAGGCCAGTGACCTGCTGGCCGCGGCCCAGCAGATGGCCGCCGAGGGCCTGGCGGAGACCCGCCGCGCGGTTCAGGCCCTGCGCACCGACACCCTGCCGCTCGATAAGCAACTCGCCCTGATCACCGACACCCACGCGCAGCGGTATCACGTCCCCGTCAGCTACGACACCGGCGGCGCCCTCGCGGCCCTGCCCCCGGACGCCACGCTCGCGCTGCTACGCATCGCCCAGGAGGCCCTGGTCAACGCGGCCAAGCACGCCGCGGGACGGCCCGTGGCGGTCCGTCTCGACTACGGCGACGCCGATGTCCGGCTCACCGTCCGCAACGACCTGCCCCCGGGCGCGGACACGCGCCAGCCGGCGGACGTGAGCACCGTCAACGGCGGCTACGGGCTGACCGGCATGCACGAACGGCTCCGGCTGCTGAACGGAACCCTCGAGGCGGGGCGCCGCGACGGCCAGTGGATCGTGACCGCCGAACTACCGCGCCGCCAGCCTGAGACCATGGTTTCATGACCACCCCGCCGGCGGGGGCGCCGCTGAGCCTCGTCATCGCCGATGATCAGGCCAGCGTGCGGCAGGGCCTTGTCCTGCTGCTCGACGCGGTACCCGGCATCGAGGTGGTCGGCGCCGCCGCGGACGGGCAGCAGGCCCTGGACCTCGTGGCCGAGCACCACCCCGACGCGATCCTGCTCGACCTGCGCATGCCCGTCCTGGACGGCATCGGCGCCATCCGCCGGCTGACCGCCGAGCACCCCGAGGTCGCGATCGTCGTGCTCACCACATACGCGGACGACAGCTCGGTCCTGGAGGCGCTCCGGGCCGGCGCGCGCAGCTACCTCACCAAGGACGCCGACTACACCGAGATCGCCCGGGCGCTGCGCGCGGCGGTAGGCGGGCTGACAGTCTTCGACCCCCGCGTGCACGCGACGCTGCTCGCCGCGACGGAAGCCCCCCCGAAGCCCGAGCCCGCCCGGAGCGCGCCGCCCCCCGACGGCCTGACGCAGCGCGAGGCGGAGATCCTGGGCATGATCGCCCACGGGATGACCAACCCGGAGATCGCCGCGCAGCTATTCCTGAGCAACCACACGGTCAAGACCCACATCAGCCGGATCTTCGCCAAGACCGGCTCGCGTGACCGAGCCGCCGCGATCGGCTACGCGCACCGCCACAACATCGGCTGACCGCGCGACCAGATTCAGTGAGACAAATCAGTGGATCGGACCAGTTCAGTGAGACTGGACCAGATTGCAGGCCGGCATGCCGCCGGCGGGCGCCGTACGGGATGACAAGTAATGTCCCGGGCGGGAGTGCGATGTGTCAGGTGGCGGGCTTGACGCCCTGGCTGGGGTGCCGCAACGATCGGGGGCGGGGAGGGTCGCCTCGTCTGTCCGGCCCGGTTGAGGTCGCCTGAGGGGCCTTCCCCGCCAGCTTGCGGCTCCGGCGGCGCTTACGGACGTCTTCGGGCACGGTCCACCGCTCGGCGATGATCTTCTTCGCCTGGGCCGGGGTGACCGGGTGGCCGTTGTTGTCGCAGATCACGTACGGGGTGCCGCGGTTCATCGTTGCGCGGGCCCGTTCGGCGAGGTGGCTGGCGACCACGCAGCAGGCTTTCAGGTGGGTGGCGCCGCGTTCGATCATCTGCTGGTGGTAGATCTTCGCGAGCTGGGGGTCCTGCTTGCGGGCGGTGTCGGCGGCGCGGGCGAACGCCGAGCGCAGCAGCGACGGTCCGGCCTTGCTCGTCGGCTGGCCCTTGCGGTCGGTCTCGCCGGTCTCAATGGCCCGTGGGGTCAGCCCGACGTAGGACTTGAACGCGGAGCACTAGAAGGCCAAGCGCCACAATCGGCCAGAGCCGTCCCGCGCAGCGCTGAGGCGGGCGGTCGCCACCGCGGCTGCAGGTGCCGCCTGCGAGGAGCAGTTCTTCGGCCGGCTCGCCGATGCCGGTGTCCTGGTGCGTAAGCGGTTCGGCACTCGCACCCCGGGTGAGGTCACCGGCTACTCGGTCGCTTTGCCGGGCGACGTGAATGCTTCCGGTTCCCCGGTCTGGTTCAGCGGTGGCAAGCTCGCCTCGGATTTGATCTCGCGACCGAGGGTTTCGAGGGTGATTGCGTCTGGCTCGGGGCCGCCGCGACGGCCGGTGTCCAGACCGTCGATCGTAGTGATCTCGTCCGCGGACAGCTCGAAGTCGAAGACGTTGATGTTCTCGGCGATGCGGTTGGGCTTGGTGGACTTGGGGATCACCGAGCGTCCGTGTTGCAGACCCCAGTGAAGCATCACTGGGCGGGGGTCTTGCCATGGGTAGTGGCAATTTCTCCGATGACCGGGTCGGCGAGGGTACTGCTGTGGCTACCGTCGCGGTAGAACGTGATCCCGCCGATCGGTGACCAAGCCTGGGTGAGGATGCCGTGCTTGGCATCGAAGTCCTGCACCTCTGGCTGCGCGATGTAAGGGTGGACCTCGATCTGGTTGACCGTCGGCGCCACCGTCGCGGCCATTCCTCGTAGCAGGGAGAACGTTGTCCTGCGCTGCGGAGGGTCACCAGGGAGCCTGCCGCAAATGGCTACTCACCTGTGGTAGCCGGCCACTGCCACCTGGGCACTTCCCGCAGCGGATGCAACTGATCGTCGGTTTCCGCATGGGAGTTTTGCATGGCCACATGAGAGCCGAACTCGACGTGCGAGCGCAGTGCTTCCCGGAACGGCGGATCGCCGGGCAGCCCGGCTGCATCCGCGGCGGCCATGTACAGCTGTACGAACCGCTGCCGCTGCTCCTCAGTGATCTTCAGGCCGCGGTGCACCTCGATCAGATGGGCGAAGCCCAGTTGGCGGGTGAAGCCGTCCGGGCCTCCGAATGACTCCGCCTCGAACGCGCTCAGGTGGTCGACGTGCTGCGGGCTTCCCGCGCCGAACAGCGGCTGGAGCAGGGGATCGGTGAGCACGCTGGCGTAGAAGACATTGACGAAGTGATGCAGGGCGGTGTTGCCGCCCGCATGCTCATAAAGCGTCTCCATACTTACATGATTACAGGGAAGTCGGCGCCCGGCCAGCCCTGGGCATCCGGCAGAGCCGCAGGCGCGCTCATGACCCCGGCGCACCGGATAATCACCGCGTACGTTCACGCCAAAAGCTTGTTCGGCATCCGCGGACATGTAGCGGACGGCGTCCGTGCCTGCCGCCTAGTCGGTGTAACCGTCCCGTTTTCCGCGGACGGCCACGGACGGGCCGCGCTGACGACATGTTCCGTCTTGACGTGTAACGCAGTGTGGTGCGTTGATCCCTCCCCTGTCCGTCGTCGATCCGGGCCGTCATCCTGGAGCTGCCGGGGATGGCGGGTCGGGAGGGACGATCACGGCTGTGGCTTTCAGGTTGTGGCCAGCATTGCGGCACGGTGGGGCTGGCGGCGCAGCGGTTGGACGGTGACCTGGGCCGCGCGGCCGCGCCCTGGGACCGGTTAATCCGTCGTGCGGCGGTGGGGTCGCGTGGCAGAGTGCTGGCGTGGCGATCGACGACTTCCCCCGGCAGCTGGCCAGCACCAGGTACTTCACGCTCGGTGTTCCGCGCGCGGTGACGGTCTCGCGGGATGGCGGGCGGGTGCTGTTCCTCCGTACCCGGGGCGGTGAAGACCCGGTCACGTGCCTGTGGCGGCTGGACCTGGCCGACGGTGCGGGGGACGGCGGGGGAAGACGTGAGCGGCTTGTCGCCGATCCGGCGGCGTCGTGGAACTTCGGTCCTGGCGATGTGCCCGAGGCCGAGCGCGTCCGGCGGGAACGGGCGCGCGAGACCGCGGCCGGGATCGTGGCCTACTCGGCCGACGCGGACTGCCGGACGGTCGTGTTCGCGCTGGACGGGCGGCTGTGGGTGCTGCGCGTCGGCGACGACCCGGGCGAGCCGGCGGGCGTCCCGGAACCGGTGCCTGCCGCGGGCGCGGTGACGGACCCGCGGATCGACCCGACGGGGCAGCGCGTGGCCTACGTCACCGGCGGCGCGCTGCACGTGACCGAGCTGGCCGACGGGACGGGCCGCCTGCTGGCCGCCCCGGAGCACGACGACGTTTCCTACGGCCTCGCGGAGCATGTCGCGGCCGAGTCCATGTACCGTTTCCGCGGCTACTGGTGGGCTCCCGACGGCCAGCGGCTGCTGGCCGCCCGGGTCGACAATTCTCCCGTCCAGCGCTGGTGGATCGCCGACCCCGCTGATCCGGAGCGGCCGCCGCGCGCGGTCAGGTACCCGGCGGCCGGAACCGCCAACGCGGACGTCACCCTGCACGTGCTGCGGCTTGACGGGAGCAGGACCGAGGTCACCTGGGACCGCGGCGCCTACGAGTACCTGACGAACGCGGAGTGGGACTCCTCGGGTCCGCTGCTCAGCGTGCAGAGCCGGGACCAGCGGACCGTCATGGTGCTGGCGGCCGACGCCGTCACGGGACAGACAACGCTCCTGCACACCGAGCGCGACGACGCCTGGGTCGAGCTAGCGCCTGGCACCCCGGCGCGGACCAGTGCCGGGGACCTGGTCACCGTGTCTGACCGGGACGGCTCCCGGCGCCTGGTGGTCGGCGGCGCTGCCGTCACGCCGGACGGACTGCACATCGGCTGGGTCAGCGGAACCGACGGCGAGGCCGTCTACTTCACCGCCACCGATGAACGCGACCCCACCGAGCGGCACCTGTGGCGGTACGACCCGGGGCAGGGCCTGTCGCGGTGCAGCGCGGACCCTGGCGTGCACGACGGCGAGGCGGCGGGCGGCACAGTCGTCGTGCTCTCGCGCACCGAAGGGGGCGGCGCCGTCACCGTCGCCTGGCGCGACGGGACCCGCGCGGCCATCGCCAGCCTCGAGGCCGAACCCTTGCTCAAGCCGCGGATCACGTGGCTGACTCTCGGCGCCAGGCAGCTGCGCGCTGCCTTGCTGCTGCCGTCGTGGTACCAGCCGGGAACGCGGCTCCCGGTGCTGCTGAGCCCGTACGGCGGCCCGGCCATGCAGCGGGTGGTCCGCGCGCGCGGCGCGGCGTTCTGCGAGGACCAGTGGTTCGCTGAGCAAGGCTTCGCCGTCCTGGTCACCGACGGGCGCGGCACGCCCGGCCGCGGGCCGCAATGGTCGAAGACCGTGTTCGGCGATACCCTCTCCGCGCCGCTCGACGATCAGGTGGACGCGCTCGACGCGATCTGTGTTCAGTTTCCCGACCTGGACCGGGGGCGGGTCGGGATCCACGGCTGGTCCTACGGCGGGGCGCTCGCGGCCATCGCCGTGATCCGCCGCCCCGACGTGTTCCACGCGGCCGTTTCCGGGGCCGCGCCGCACGATCAGCGGCTCTACGACACGCACTGGCGGGAGCGGTTCCTCGGCCTGCCACAACAGAACCCGGAAGGATACGACCGGTCCTCCACCATAACCGGGGCCGCCAGCCTGACCAGGCCGCTGCTGCTGGTACACGGGATGGCCGACGACAACGTGGTGGTAGCGCACACGCTCCGGATGTCGGCGGCGCTGCTCGCGGCCGGGCGGCCGCACCAGGTCCTGCCGCTGTCCGGCGCCACCCACATGCCGACCGACGCCAGCACCATCGCCAATCTGCTGCAGCACGAACTCGCGTTCCTCGCCGGGTCGCTCGGCGTCGCCCGGCCCGATGAAGACTTACGGTGATAACGCGCCTTGCAGATCAGCAGAAGCGCTTGGTGAACGGGCTTGCGGCACCGGCGGATGTCCGGCCGGGTCCAAGCGCATCATCCGCACCCTGAGCAGCGGCCAAGAAGCCGGACGGACGGTCAGCGTAACCGCTCCCGCCTGGCGGCCGTCGTCGGTTGATGGCGACAGCGGCCGGCAGCCGGTGGCCGCCGGAAGGCTAGCCGCGCTGTGCGATGCCCATGTCATTGGCCGGGTTCCAGTACTACCTGTGCGGGCAGTGGCCGCGGCGGTGGGACACAATCCGGCAGGGCAGCGGCGAGACCCATGTCGGCCGCTGTGGCCTTGACGCGCTACGAGGCGCAATTAACCGCTTACCTGCGGTTTTGGGTGAGGTCTTCACGTTTCCGCGGAACGCGGGCCGCGTCTGCCCTGGTCCTGGCTTGCGGCAGCCGCGCGGGAGCGCCAGGCTCAAACGTGAACATGGACCCTGCTGAAACGTGAAGACCTTGCAGTGGAGCTGAGGGGA
>CAVPUY010000005.1:0-1117646 GCA_963709075.1 uncultured Actinomycetes bacterium | reverse complement strand
CAGGTCGACAAGGTGATCCGCGAGCAGTTCCGCGCCTACCGGGCCACCCTGCAAGACGACCGGCGCAAACTGCTCGAGCGTTTCGAAGTCGTGGACGTGGCCCGCAAAGTCGTCGGCGTCGGCAGCGTCGGCACCCGGGCGTTCATCGTCTTGCTCCAGGGACGCGACGCCCGGGACCCGCTGTTCCTGCAGATCAAGGAGGCGACCGCATCGGTGCTGGAGCCCTACGTGGGCAAGAGCCGCTACCGGCAGCACGGCGAGCGGGTGGTGCAGGGGCAGCGGATGATGCAGGCCGCCAGCGACATCTACCTCGGCTGGACCAAGGGGGTGGACGTGCGCCGCCATTTCTACTGGCGGCAGCTGCGCGACATGAAGGGCTCGGCGCTGCCCGAGGCGATGCCGCCGGTCGCGCTCACGTTCTACGCGGGCATCTGCGGGTGGACGCTGGCCCGGGCCCACGCCCGGTCCGGGGACCCGGTCGCCATCGCCGCCTATCTCGGCGACAGCGACGCGTTCGACAAGTCCATCACCGCCTTCTCGGAGCGGTATGCCGATCTGAACGAGCGGGACTACCAGGAGTTCGTCGACGCGGTCCGGTCCGGGCGGCTGGAAGCGGTCGAGGGCGTCTGAGGACAGACCCGGTGCAGACGCGATGCGCCATCAGCGGCCCGGAGCGTGCGCTTTGCCGCCCGGCTGCGTCCTGGCCCGCGGGGCGTCCACGTTCCTCTGGGTGGAGGCGATTAGCCGGAGCGGGCCATAGAGCAAGGTGGGGAAGGGAAGGCTGGCCCGCGGCGCCACACTCGTGCTGGCTGGGTTCCACTCAAACTCCGCCAGAGCTTGAGGCTTTAGGGACCTGCCTGGGTGGTGTTTGGAGGTCAGGTGCCGGACTTCGCTGACGACGGTGCCATGGCGCGCGCCGAGTCCCGGTGGTGGCGCCGTCTCGGGCGCTCCTTCGTCTCGGCGGACAGTTACGGGCTGGTGCTGCTGCTGGTCATCGTGACCTATGTGGTGTCGGTGTCGGTGACCCAGACGTGGGCGGGCTCGGTCGTGCTGACCGTCCAGCTGGCCACGGTCTGGCTGACGCTCCGTACCTCGCAGGCGAGGCGCGTGACCCGGCTCGTCGCCGGCATCGTGCTGTGTCTCGCCGCCCTCGTCGCGGTCGTGAGCTTCTTCGCGCACAACCCGGGCGGCGAACGGGGCGGGATCTTCACCGTCTGCTGCCTGCTGTACCTGATCGCGCCATTCTCCATCGTCCGCCACCTGATACTGCGGCGGGAGATCGACACCGAGACGCTGCTCGGGGCCATCGCTGCCTACCTGCTGATCGGCATGTTCTTCGCCTTCGCCTTCAAGGCGGCCGGCGAGTTCGGGAGCGTGCCGTTCTTCGGCTCCGCGGGGCCTGGCACGCTCAGCCAGGACCTGTTCTTCAGCTTCGTGACCATGACCACCGTCGGATACGGGAACCTGGTGCCGGCCGCCAACCCGGGGCAGACGTTCGCGGTGCTTGAGGCGCTGGTGGGGCAGCTGTTCCTGGTCGTGGCCGTTGGGAAGATCATCAGCAGCCTGCAGCCCCGGCGCGGCGGTCGATCCGGCTCCTGACACTTCCCAGTGGCCCATCCGGCCAGCATGTGCCGGCGTGCGCCCTGGTCCCCGGCGCCCTCGCGTCAGCCGGGGGTGATCGCACCTAACCGTCCGGTTCCTCCAGCGCGGCCGCGATGTCATATCCGAGCGCGGTCGCCACGTCGGGGGCGGCCGAGACGACCCGGCCAAGCCCGGTCACTGGGGCGATCGCCAGTAGCACGTCGGCGATCTCGTCTTCGCTCGCGCCCGCCGCCATTGCCCGGGCAGCGCTCCATTCCAGGCACACCGCAGGCGATCCGGTGGCCACCGACGCCCCAAGCTGGAGCAGCGCCGCCGTCTTGGGATCCAGGGCAGATGTCGCGGCCTGGTCCATCCCGAGCCCGGCTTCGTCTTGGACGAAGCCTTCGTCGATCATCGCCAGCCTGCGCAAGGTCTCCTGGAATCTGACTGTCTCGCTCAATGCATCTCCACTCGGCGCCTGAGCCACCATTCCACCTCGGGCGGGAGTGCGTTCCATCCCCTCGATCGGGTAAGACACCGCTCGTCATCCCGCCAGCAGCCCAGCTCCACGGACTGCACGGCCAGGTGCGGCAGGGGTCGCGCGGCGAGGCAGTCGCGCCCGCAGCACCAGCCCCGGCCGGGCGCCCGGTAGGGACCTGCCCAGGTCGCACGGGCCTGAGCAGCCTAGAGCCCAGGCTTCATACCAACGGCATGATGCCCAGCCCCAACCGGCTGGCGTGTAGTGGTGAGCGAGGGCGAGACGCCCTGCACGGCGGCCCGCCGGTATCGCGACGTGTGGTCTCACATGCCGAGCGGCCATCAGGCCGCTGGCGGAAGGGAGGCAGGTCCCGATGGCGGCCGATGTTGGCGAACAGGTGGCGATCCCCGCCAGACCGCCGGCCCTACCGGCTGATGTCCCGATTCTGGCATCGAAGATCACGGCACCCGTCGTGCCGGGCTGGGCGGTGCCGCGCCCGCGGGTCACCAAGCTGATCGCCGAGGGTGCGCGGTGGTGCCCGCTGACCGTCCTCACCGGCCCACCCGGCGCGGGCAAGACGGTGGCCCTGGCGCTGTGGGCAGCGGCGGAACCGGGGCCGATCGCCTGGGTTTCGCTGGATGACTACGACAACCGGCCGGGAGTCTTCTGGTCCTATGCCGTCGCGGCCCTTGACCGGTCCGGAGTTGCCGCTCCACAGGCGGTATCAGCCGCCGCATGGGGGCGGGCGGCAGATCACGCGTTCTTGCTGCGGCTCGCCTCCGCGCTAGCGGCCCAGGACCCGCCGGTCACGCTGGTCATCGACGACTTCCATCTGCTGACCGACCCGGCGGTCCACAGCGAGCTCGACTTCGTCCTGCGGAACGTGGGGCCCTGCCTGCGCCTGGTTGTCTCTTCACGGGCCGATCCGCTGCTGCCGCTGCACCGCTATCGGCTGGCCAGCGAGCTGGCCGAGATCCGAGCCAGCGACCTGGCCTTCACCGTCGTCGAGGCCGGCCTGCTCCTGGCCCAGCATGGCAGCATGCTGTCGGCGGACTCACTGGAGCGCCTCACCCGGCGGACGGAAGGCTGGGCAGCCGGCCTTCGCCTGGCCGCGATCTCCCTGGGCGCCCACCCCCGCCCCGGCCAGTTCGTCACGGAGCTCATCACCGATGACAGCGCCCTGACCGGCTACCTGGTGGACGAGGTTCTCAGCACCGTGCCGCCGGAGGTCAGGGATTTGCTGCTGAGCACGTCCATCCTGGAGCGGGTCAACGCCGAAGCCGCCAGTGAGCTGAGCGGCAGCGAGCAGGCCGGCCGGATCCTGGCGTCCGTGGCGCGGACGAACGCGTTTGTCCAGCCGATCGGGTGCGGGTGGTACCGCTATCACACGCTGTTCGCCGAGGTGCTCCGGCTCAAACTGAGGCGCGAGTATCCGGACCGGGTAGCCGCTTTGCACCGGCGGGCGGCCCGGTGGTATGGGCGGAACGGCCCGCTCACCGACGCGGTGCGGCACGCCACGCAGGCTGGCGACTGGCAGCTCGCCGCCAGCCTGGTCGTCGACGGGCTGGCGATCAGCGAGATCATCGAGCCGCGGGACGGCCAGTGCCTGGCCCGCGAGTTCGCGCACATGCCAAACGGCGGTGCCTGGACCGGGCCGCAGCCTTACCTGGCCGCCGCTGCGGCCGCACTGGCCACTGGCCGGCCTGAGTCCTGCGCCGCCGCGGTGGAGGCCGCGGAAGGCATGTTTGAGCGCCTTCCTTCCGGCCAGGAGGCCGCGGCCCGGCTCGCCGCCGCGACGATCCGCCTCGCCGCCGCCCGCCGCACCGGGGACCTCTCGGCGGCGGAGACAGCCGTCTCCCAGGCGGAGGCGCTGATCGGCAGGATGCCGGACGAGCTGGCCCAGCGCCGGCACCTCCGGGCGCGCGTGCTGTCCGGCCGCGGGGCCGTCGCGCTGTGGTCGGGTCATCTGGACGAGGCGGTCCGCATCCTCGATTCCGGCGTGGCTGCCGCGGCCGCATCGGGCGGGGAGTACGAACGGGCGGGCTGCCTCGGGCATCTCGCGCTCGTAGAGGCCCTGCGCGGCCGGCTCCGCCGCGCCGCAAAACTGGTCGGCCAAGCGACGGCGGCCCTGGCCGTCGACGAGCAGCGACCCTCTGCCCCGCACCCGGACCCTCCGGCGCTCGCCGCTCTCGCCTGGGTGTACGTGGAACGGGGTGAGCTGCGTGAGGCGCGCAGCAGGCTCAGGCAGCTGGACGCCGCCCTGGCCGCCAGCCCGGACAAGCTGATCGGGGCGGTGGCCTTCCTGTTGGCGGCCTGCGGTGGACTAGCCGAGGGACACGGCGAAGCGGCCGCGCAGATGATAACGAGGGCACGGTCCGGGTGGGCTGTCCCCGCGTGGCTCGACCAACGACTGACCCTGCTCCAGGCACGGGCATACGCGGCGGCGGGCGACATCGGGGCCGCAGTCGCCGCGGCCGAGCAGGCCGGGCGCGACAGCTCGCCGGAGGCGGCAGTCGTACTCGCGCATGCATGGCTGGCGGCGGGGAATGACAACAACGCAAGGCGCGCGCTCGCACCCGCGCTGAGCGCCCGCAGCGGGGAGCCCGACCGAGTGCGCATGCAAGCGGCGCTGGCCGAGGCCCGGCTCAGCTACGACAGCGGTGACGGCGCGCGGGGGCGCCGATCGCTCGCGTGCGCGCTGCGGCTGGCCGAACGGGAGCAGCTGAAACTGCCGTTCGTCATCGAGCGTGGCTGGATCGGGCCGGTCCTGCGGCGCGACGCTGAACTGGCCCGCATCCACCAGCAACTGTTCGCATCGGTCCCGTGCCACGATCAGCCCCGGGCCGCGCCAGGGGCCTCCGTCAAAGACACGGTCCTGGCGGTCGAGCCGCTCACCGAACGCGAGCGGGAGGTGCTGCGCCACGTGTCAGGCATGCTGAACACCGCCGAGATCGCCAGCGAGATGTACATTTCCATCAACACGGTCAAGGCGCATCTCAAGAGCATCTACCGCAAGCTGGCGGCCACCCACCGCGGTGAGGCGGTCCGCCGGGCCCGGCAGCTCGAGCTGATCTGATCCCACCCAGCCGCGGCGCGCGCGCAGCTTGGCCAGCTCCAGCCCGAGCCCGACCCGCGTCGTACAGGATGACGGCCACCGCCAGCGACACCAGCGGCTGGAACGCCGCCCCGAGCAGCCGCTCCGGGCTAACATCGCCGGGTCAGGCTGCCAGGACCTTGGCCTTCTCGCGCTCGAAGTCCTCAGCGGAGATAACTCCCCGATCACGTAGGTCAGCCAGCTTCGCCAGCTGGTCCGCTGCGCTGGCCGGTGAGCTCGCCGCGGCCTGCTGGACGTAGCTGCGGAACTCCGCGTCCTCTTGCTGAGCCTGCTGCGTAGCCCGCTCGTGCATCGAGCCGCCGCGGGCAATCAGATACACCAGTACGCCGATGAGCGGGATGAACAGCACGAACAAGAACCACAGCGCCTTGGCCCAGCCGGATAGGTCACGACTGCGGAAGATGTCGATGAAGATCCAGATCAGGATCCAGATCCAGATGACCCATAGAAAGAAAATGAACATCGACCAGAAAAGGTTCAGCAGAGGATAGGACGACGAATCGGCCAGCGACATTTACTCCTCCTTCACGCCAGGGAGTTGCCGGTAGGGACAGCCGACGACTCCGGCGCCTCACGTAGGCTCAGCATTCCTCTATTGAGTGGATCATCGGCATCACCCAGAATGGATAAAGTAAATGACCTCAGATCACCTGGACGCGCCGCTGGCGATCGCGCCCGCAGCCGGGCTGGGTGGGTCGTCGCCGCCGCTCCCGATGTGGCGACCGCGCTCGGGTGCGACATCGCAGCGGCTGGAAGAACCCGGCGATCTCTGGCAGCCCCAGCCGGTCATCTCAACATCTCCACGCCCTCTTGGAGAAACCGGAACCTTACCCCATCGAGGTGATGCGGCGTGCTGTGGCCAGTGTTCGGCTTGACCAGCAAGTTCCGTACCCGGGCAGGGTGAACGGCCCCGCGTGCGGTGCAACTCAGGGAGGTACCCAGTGCAAAGGAGGGAGGCTTGGCGACCCGTGATCAGCCCAGACATGGCTGGGCGGTGGTTCTGCGGCGCCAGCCAGCCCGAATCGTGCACGCCGCCCACGTGCGACGCGCGACGGATGCTGGCTAACCGGCGATGAACGCCCAGTTCTTCGCGCTCGCGTTCACCGCGGCGCTGAACCCCAAGCTGCTGGCCATCGACCTGCTGCTGATCGAGAACCGGCGGCCGCGGGCGATGTTCTTGTGCGTCCTGCTCGGCGGCCTGACCGTGGCCCTGACCATCGGCCTGCTGGACGTGCTGGCCTTCCACGCCGACGCCATCAGCTCCCAGAAGACGGTGAGCGCGGGCGTCGACCTGGCCATCGGCCTGCTCCTGCTCGCCACCGGCGCGCTGGTCGCCACCGGCCGCCTGCACGGCCAGCGCAAGGCACCCGTCCCGGCGGGGGATGCGGTCCCGCAGAAGCCGGAGGAGAAGGAAAAGAAGGACGGCTGGGCGCAGCGGGTGCTGGCCGAGCCCCGCCTCGGGCTGGCCATGCTCGTCGGCGCGCTGTGCGGCATCCCGGGCGCCAGCTACCTCACCGGGCTGCACATCCTGGTCACCAGCAAATCCTCCGCCGCCAACCAGGTCGTCGGCGTCGTCCTGTTCGTCCTCATCGAGTTCTCGCTGATCATCATCCCGTTCGCGTTCCTGGAACTGCGGCCCGAGGCCACCAAGGCGGCGCTGAAGAAGGCCCAGGACTGGCTGCTCGGCCACGCCCGCCAGCTCATGGCCTACACCGCCGTGATCCTGGGCGCCTACCTGGCCATCAGCGGCCTGATACGTCTGAGCTGACCCACCAGGACGGCTACCAGCAACATCTGCGCCCGGCTCCCAGATCGGCCGAACCAGCTGAGCCATCTGAACACAGCCAGGCGGTCTCACGGCCGGAGGCGCCCTCGCGGTGGTACCCGAATGGCATGTAGCTCGGAGCCAGGTAGCGGCCTGAGGCTTTCTGGCTATCGGTGGCGGCTCATTCCGGGGTCCGAGGTAGCTAGCGGCGGCCTGCGCGGTTCAGTGCGGGACCGGCGCGATGACCCCGACCGAGGCCAGGCCGTCGAGGACAAGCTGGACACCGATAGCGGCGATCAGGAAGCCGAAGACCTTCTCGGTGACCAGCATGCGGCTTTCGTCGAGCTTGGCACTGACCCGGTTCGCCCAGCGGAACACCGCCACGTCGATCAGCAAGACAACCGCGAGGATGGCGATCGCCACGGCGAAAACACTGACCGAGTCGGCCTCGGCGGAGATCGTCATCAGGCCGACGATGCCCACCGGATTGAGCAGGTAGGGCACGGCCAGCGGGAATCGCGCGAGCTGCATCGGTTCTTTCCCAGCGGTGAGGTGGCCGTTTCCAGACGGCCCGAGCACCATCCACACCGCCAGCACGAACAAGATCACGCCACCCGCGATCGACAAGGATCCGACCGTGAAGTGCAGCAGCGCGCGCAACAGCTCGCCAAGCACCATGAGTATCAGGGCCACCGACGCCGCGGTGACCATCATCTGGCGCTGCACCCGCCGCTTAGTCGCCGCGTCAAGGGAAGCGGTGATCTCCACGAACGGGACAAGTGCCAGCTTGGGCCCGATGCCGATCAGCAGCACCAGGAAGGTGTCGATCACACCCGCCGCGGTGATCGATGTCTCGTCCATCATCGAGACGCCACATTACTGTCTGACCCCGCGGTCGCGGCCGGCCGCTCCCGGGCTGCCGATCCGGTGGTCTCCGCCGGTGTGATCCTTGCCGCGGCCACGTAGGCCACGACCACGGCCACAATCACCACCGGCATAACGGCGAGGCCGTCGGAGGCGAGCAGAAGGGTGGCCAGCAGGACCGAGGTCAGCGGAAGGGTCAGCATCACCACCGTCATCGCGCCGATGCCCATCGCGACCGCTGGTACCAGCGGCAGCCCGGGCAGGTGGGACAGCGCGATGCCGCCCGCCGCGCCGATGAACATGGCCGGGAAGATTGGCCCGCCCCGGAAGCTGCTCAGCGACACGCCATAGGCGAGCCCCTTGCACACCATCAGCAGTAGCAGTGCGCCCACCGTGTAGCTGGCGGCGTTGTGGATCAGCGGGCTGAGGGCATCCTGCCCGGAGAACAGCACGTCGGACGTTGGCTTGCCGGTCGCCTCGGCGTAGATGATCGCGAGCACGGCGATTACCATCCCAGCCAGCGGTACGGCGAGCATGGTCCACTTGTCTATATACGTTTGCAGGGACAGTGCCAGCCGCCGGATGGCCGGGCCGATCAGGGCGGCGGCCAGCCCGATCGCGACCGCCCAGCCGAACTCGGCCAGGTCGGGATGGGCGAAATGGGGCAGGCTGGGGATGGCCAGCGAGAAGGTACCCAGCCCGGTCAGGCTGTCCAGCCCGATGAAGATCAGCGCGCCGATTCCCGACGCCAGCAGGCCCGGCACCAGCACCAGCCCCAGCAGCGGCCCGCCCAGCCCAGACGCCTCCATCAGCAGGAACGCGCCCGTGAGGGGCGATCCGAGCAGCGTGCTAACGGCCGCGAAACTGCCGGTGGCACCCAGCACCCTGGCCGCCTGGTCCGGCACCGGCCGCCGGGACAGCCGGGTGGCCAGGACGGCCAGCCCGCCGCCGAGCGCGATCAGCGGCATCTCCGGGCCGAGCACGGCGCCGAAGACCAGCGTCGCCAGCGCCGCCAGGATGAGGCCGGGAAGCTGGATCGGGGCCGGCGGGGCATGCAGGGCGAAAGCGGGGGCCGGTGAGGGCCCGCCCCTCCCCGGCAGGTACCGGATCGCGAAGCCGGCCAGGACACCGCCCACCGCCAGCACCGGCAGCGGCCACCACACCGGCTCGGTGCTGTAACCGAGCCCGTGCGGAAGGTGGGTGAAGATCTCCTTCTGCAGGTAGCTGACGAGGGCCAGGAAGCCGTAGGCGACCGCGGAGATCGGCACGCCGAGGATCGCGGCCAGGACCAGCAGCCGCAGGTAACTGCGGCTGCGCAGCAGGGCCATGGGGTCAGGTGGGCCCGGTACGTCCGGTGAGGCCGGGGCCGGGCGGTCCGCTGGCATCGCCACCGGGCCATTTTCCCGCCCCGCCGCGGGCAGCGGCTCACCTGTACCGGGTAACCTCTGCCTTCCACGCCCCGCTCGCGCGCCGCATTAGCAGATCAGGTCGCGGCCGTTCGGATCGGTTCATGCTGGACCAATGCTTTTGACCGGTCTACCTGGACGGCGCCCCACGGTGGTGAACTGCAGCCCAAACTGGCCAGGTGTGGGCGGGCGCCATGACCATGTGTCCAGGGCCGGGGTGTTCTGTCAGCAGTTCTTCGGGCACGCCGTGATTGTTGGGAGTAAGGGTCGTGAGTTACTCCGAACGGGTGATGCCCGGGCCAGGCCTGCGCAATATGTTTCGGGGGCTGGGTCGCGCGCGGGCGCTTGGCCGAGGCAGACGTAAGAGATAGCAGGTGCGCCATGGCTGATAACCGGATCGACCGGACCAGGCTGCCGATCGCGGACCCGGAGTTCGCTGGTGTGGTGAACCGGACGCTGCAAGGTTCACGGCCGGACTGGGGCTTGATGGGGCATGTGGCGCCGCCTGAGGGGGCGCCGAATGTGCTGCTGGTGCTGGTCGATGATGCTGGGTTTGGTCAGCCGAGTACGTTCGGCGGCCCGATCGCCGCGCCCGCCATGACCCGGGTCGCTGAGGAGGGTGCCCGGTTCAACCGGTTCCATGTGACGGCGCTGTGCTCGCCGACCCGGGCGGCGCTGCTGACCGGCCGCAACCACCACGCGGTCGGCTTCGGCTCGATCGGCGAGCTGACCTCCGGTTTCCCCGGGTATACGGCGTTCGTTCCGGAGGACAGCGTGCCGTTCCCGAAGGTGCTACAGATGAACGGCTACAGCACGGCTGCGTTCGGCAAGTGGCACCTGACACCCGATGGGCAGCAGGGCGCGGCGGGCCCGTTCAGCCGGTGGCCGAACGGGTGGGGCTTCGATTATTTCTGGGGCTTCCTGGGCGGTGAGACCGGCCAGTGGGACCCGGTCATCACCGAGAACAACAAGACGATCGGGGTGCCGCAAGGCAAGGACGGCAAGAAGTACTACTTCCCCGACGACATGGCCGACAAGACGATCGAGTGGCTGCACGCGGTCCGTGCCCAAGACCAGGCCAAACCGTGGTTCGTGTACTTCTCCACGGGTTGCGCGCACGCCCCGCACCACGTGCCGGAGGAATGGGCCGCCAAGTACAAGGGGAAGTTCGACAGCGGCTGGGACGCCTACCGGGAACAGACGTTCGCGCGGCAAAAGCAGCTAGGTGTGATCCCGGCGGATGCGAAGCTGACCCCGCGCAACGAGGCGTTCCCCTCCTGGGATTCGCTGCCGGAGGACCAGAAGGCCCTGTACGCACGGCAGATGGAGGTGTACGCGGGGTATTGCGAGAACACCGACTGGAACGCGGGCCGGGTGATCGCCGCGGTCGAGGAGATGGGCGAGCTGGACAACACGCTGGTGATCTACATCTACGGCGACAACGGCGCCAGCATGGAGGGCGCGATCACCGGCTCGTTCAACGAGCTCACGATGCAGAACGGCATCCCATTGACCCCCGAGCAACAGCTCGCGCTGATCAATCTGTACGGCGGACTGGAGGTGTGGGGCACCGATCTGGTCGCGCCGCACTACGCCGCGGCGTGGGCGTGGGCCGGGAACTGCCCGTTCCAGTGGGGCAAGCAGGTCGCCTCCCATCTGGGCGGTACCCGGCAGGGCATGGCCATCCGCTACCCCCGGCTGATCAAGGACCGGGGCGGGCTGCGCAGCCAGTTCACCCACTGCATCGACATCGGCCCGACCATTCTCGACCTGGCGGGCCTGCCCCAGCCCACCCACGTCGACGGGACCGCCCAGGAGCCGATGCACGGCACCAGCTTCCTGCACACCTTCGCCGACCCGGGCGGCGAGGAGCGCCACACCCAGCAGTACTTCGAGATCGCCGGTTACCGGGCGATGTACAAGGGCGGTTGGTGGCTGGCCCAGGGGGTGGAGCGGATCCCGTGGGACCTCACCCCGGACGCGATGAGAAAGCTCGCACCCGGAGTGTGGCGGCCGGACGATGACCCGGTGGAGCTTTATTACCTGCCTGACGACTTCAGCCAGGCAGACAACATCGCAGCGCAGCACCCCGAGAAAGTCAAGGAGCTGCAGGACCTGTTCTGGGCCGAGGCCGAGAAATACAAGGTCCTCCCGCTGCTCGGCGGCATAAGCGTTTATTTCGGGCTGCTCCCGCCGCTTCCCGCCCAGACGACTTACGCCTACTACGGGGACGTGCAGAACATCGCCTCGGGCATGATCCCCCGGATCTACAACCACTCCTACACCATTTCGGCCGACCTGGTGATACCTGACGGGGGCGCCGAGGGCGTGATCGTGGCCGAGGCCGACCACCTGGGCGGCTTCTCACTGTTCGTCCAGGACGGCAGGCTCAGGCACACCTACTCGATGATGGGCGTGCAGGTCTACCAGCAGAAATCCGACACCCCCCTGCCCACCGGCGAGGTCAACGTCCGCCTGGAATTCCACCCTGACGCGCCCGAACCAGCCACCGGCGGGGACATCCGCCTGTTCGCCAACGGAAACGAAATCGGCAAGGGCCGGATGGACCACAGCGTCCCGATCCGGTTCTCCGCCTACGCGGGGATGGACATCGGCCGCGACAACGGCGGCGTGGTCGACCGCGGCTATGCGAACCGGGCACCGTTCGCGTTCACCGGAGTCATCAAGAAGGTCGTCTTCGACATCAAGCCGCACCTGACCCAAGCGGACGAGCAGGCGCTGCACGAATCGGCGCACCACGGGCACGTGGCCCACGGCATCAACGCATAGCAGCGAGAGCCGGGGAACTACTCGTTTACCCGGCTCCTCCTACAGCCGGTTCGGGGGGATACCCATTTCCACCTCCATACTGACGACTGGGCGGCCTTTCGTTCCCAGCTGTCGCGACCTACCTCGACAAGGAGAACGCTATGAGCCAGAACCATCTGGTCGTTGACTTCCCGATCAAGGGTCCTGCCATCGCCAAGGCGCTACCCGAAGAGCTGTCCCCGCTGATGCCCGATCTCGCGACAGCGCAGGACGATCTCGGTACGGTGCATTTCTCCCGGTTCATGGTCGAGGGAGACGAGAAGCTTCTCTTCCTTTCGGACATCGACGGCGAGACCGACGAGCACATTGAGCGGCTCGTGGAGAGTGCCGGGCCGGTGCTTGACGCCATCTTCACATACGTGGACAACCCTCCGCCCACGCCCGTGGCTGATAATCCTGAGACGGTCACCAAATGGCTGAAGCGGCATGTCCGCGAGCCTCTAGACACGTACTTTGCTTACGAGGACGCTTCGGTTCAGGACATCAAGGCGTGCGCGCGTGCGGCGGGCTTCACCGGCAATACCTCGCAGGGCACCTTGATGACATACTTGTCCTTCAAGTCACGTGTGCAAGCCTTCGCCGTTAAGCAGGTCGCCGGGGTCCTTGTAGGAGACAAGGGACATAAAGCGTCGGATTCCATCGGGACGCTGCATGTCGCCCACTGGGTGCCCTTTGAGCACAACCACATAGGGTTCTTCACAGTCTTCGACGGTGATATGAAGAAGTACTTCCAGGACTTTGCAGACAAGACCTCCTTCGTCTTCAATGCTCTGTTTCCACGTGTCGATGGCGGGCCGCCAACCCCGGTAGAAAAGAACGCCCAGGCGTTCTATCAGTGGGGACTCGACAACAACTATCCGGTCATCGGGTTTTACAGCGCCTATCCAGGCCTCTCGGTTCAAGACATCAAGGCCCTGCTGACAGATCGCAAGTCACCATCGGCCACCGCTGGGTAGGACTAGGCGTCACGTGGCCGCGAACCGTAATCAACTCCGAGTTGAGCTCTGGTCAGGGAGCACGACTCACAAGGAGCACCGGCGATGAAGGGCCCGGGGGTTCTTCGCCGGATGCTTGGTCGAAGGCGGCATGAACCGTTGGGGGCCGCTGGCGGTTCGGCGACCGCGGAAGAGTCGGTGCTCGACCTCGCTGACATTCAGGGGTTCGTTCTCCGCGGTTACAGAATGCCGATGGTGCGGCATTTCTTGTTGACGGTAGGAACTCCGGCACAAGCGCGCAGGCAACTCGGACGGCTCGTGAGCGGTGGCGAATCCGACGTCCCGCAGATCACCACTGCCGAGGACTGGCACGTGGGGTTCGCGCCGGGACCGGGAGACGATCCCGCGGCCGTCCCGCGTCGCAAGCCAGACTATTGCCTCAACGTCGGTATCACGTGGGCCGGATTGGTGGCGCTGGAGGTAGAGGAACGCGTCCCAACGCTATCGTTCGGATCATTTGGTGCGTTCATCGAAGGAGCCGCGCCACGAGCGGAGCTGATCGGAGATACCGGAGCAAGTGCGCCCCAGAAATGGATCGACTGCTTTGGAAAAGGGGACGATCACGTCCTGATGACCCTTCACGCGATCAACCCGGAAGCGCTGAACGGATACAGCGACGGGCTGTGCGCCTGGTTTACCGAAGGAAATGCTTTTCGAGAAATCTGGCGCCAAGACGGGATGACGCTAATGGAGATGCAAAATGGTCAACCCGTGCCTACGTCCAAAGTTCACTTCGGATATACCGACGGAATCACTACGCCCTCCATCCGCGGCGGCCCGGAAGAGTATCGGCCCGATCACCAGCGCCCCTGCGAGCCATGGCTCTTCGTGTTGCGGAAAGAAGCGGAGAACTACGACGTACCCGAGCCGCTAGAACTCGGCCTGAACGGCAGCTTTGCAGTCTTCAAGAAGGTCGAGACCGACGTCGTGGGATTTGAAGACTTCTTGCAGTCGAATAAAGACAGGATCGATCCCGAGCTGCTGGCCGCAAAGATGTTGGGGCGATGGCGCAACGGCGTTCCTCTCGCCCTGTCACCGGACACCGCTAGTCCCGCGGGAGGAATATCGCCAGACCAGTTGAACAATTTCGGGTATGTAAATGCCGATGGTGCGGGAGATCCGAAGGGGATCCACTGTCCTGTCGGCGCACACATACGCCGCGTCAATCCACGAGATCAACCAGTTGCGGGCCAGGGGCTGCCTGGCGGCAGCAACAATTCCCATCGGCTCATCCGCCGTGGTCTGCCATACGGCCCGACCTATGATCCAAGGGAACCCTACGATGGAATCGAGCGCGGTATGCTCTTTCATTTCATCAACTCGAACATCGAAAACCAATACGAGTTCGTGCTGCGACAGTGGGTCAATGACAGCGAATTCGCCGGGGCTGTCAGGCTTCACCCAAAGTCGAAAGATCCACTGATCGGCACCCAGGAGCCAGCAGAGAGCATTTTCGTCATACCGCAGGCAAATGGAGGCTCGCCGATCGAGGTTACGGGTCTCTCGAGCTTCATTACGACCAGAGCCGCTGCGTACGTGTTTCTGCCGAGCATCACGGCCATCAAATTTGTCGCCAACTTGGCCAGGTAGCTGGAGTTCCGAAGATTAGCGGCGCTAACGAACTCGGGGAGCCAAGTGGGGAGCCAACGTGCAGCGACGCCAGGCCACGCCAGGCCACATGCAGCCACGGAAGGCGCAGGTGAGCGCCACGCAGGGCGACATACAGCCACATGTGGCGACGGGCGGAGTTTGTATGGCATGCAAGAGGTCTGGGGTTCGAATCCCCATAGCTCCACCCCACTTCAGAGCCATAAATTCGAACATGTGTAGATCATCTGCCAGAGCGATTCGCTCAGAAATTCGAGAGGCTCTCCTCGTATTCTTGACGCGAATCCGCAGGTCAGCGCGATGACGAGGATCGGTCGTAGGATCCAGCTGACCTCTTGCATCGCGGGCAGGCGCTTCCCCAATCGCGGTGACATCCGGGCAGCTCATCTTGTATTTTTCGATAAGGATGATTTGGCGGGGAGCCAATCTGGGAGCCAACCGCTCTTTCGGGGAGCCGGAACGTGCGGTCTTCACAGCCAGAGAACGGCTGCGGGGAGGAGCTCGGCATCCCGGCATCGGTCCGCGGATAGATGTCCTACTGCTGTGCCCCGTTTGTGGCATGACCGTCCGCGCCGGATCCGGGCTCGGCGGCGACCAGGTCGGGGGACATGTCCTCGACGATGTCGGCGATCCGCGCCTCGAGTCCGGCGGCGGCTAGGTCTGCGATCTGCTGGCCGAGCCGGATCAGGGTCTGGTACAGGACCCGGGTCTGCCGGTCCGCCTCGGGCGGGCGGGTGAGCGCGGCGCATTCTTTGGCGCTGTTCGCGGGGAGATGGCGGAGTTGAGCGGGCTCGGTGACCATCCAGGCCCGGCTGACAGACCGCCTGACCAGCGCCTAGCCATGGTGAGGCCAGCATCCGGCGGCCGTTGGGCTCGTCCGGCCTTGCTCTGGGGGGCAGAGGACGCTTGAGCGGCATGATTCTGGCGTGGGCCTGCATAGGACCGGCGCGCTCACCGGCACGGGTGGCTTTGCGATTTTGGCCGGTGTCCGCGCTGGGCCGTGCAGCGCGGCGTGGCGCGCTAGCGTCGGTTCGTGAGTGTCATCTGGGCGGCTGATCCGGGCGGGCTGTGGCGGCCCCTGGCACTGGCGGGCTTTCCTGCCGAAGCGGCGTTGCATGATCTTGTTGAGCGGGCGCCGCAGATGCTGCCGCTGGCGGGGTCGCCGCGGCTGACCGTGCTGGGCCGGGAGGTGCGGCTCGGCGGGGGCTATGCTGACCTGCTCGCCGTGGAATCGTCCGGGCGCCTGGTGATCATCGAGATGAAGCTGGCTGGCAATGCCGAAGCTCGCCGGGCTGTGGTAGCGCAGGTCCTTTCCTATGCCGGGTACCTGCAGGGCCTTGATCCTGGTCAGCTCGAGTCGCAGGTGCTGGGCAATCGCCTGGGCGAGGGCGGATCGGTGGTCGCGATGGTCGAGGCTGGTGACCAGGAGCATGAGGTGGACCCGTCGGTGTTCCGGGACGGGCTTGCTCGCAGCCTCGCTGATGGGAGCTTCCGCCTGGTGATTGTCCTTGATAGTGCCCCGGATGAGCTGGTGCAGGTGGTCGGCTATCTGCAGTCCATCAGCGACAAGATCGACATCGACCTGGTTACGGTGGCTGCCTACGACGTGGGTGGTTCCCAGGTCCTGGTTCCGCAGCGGATCGAGCCAGGGAGCCGGCCGTGGCAGCTGACCGACGCGCAAGTCAGCGCCCGCCAGGCCGGCACCCGGTTCCCGGGATTCCGCCGAATTCCGCGCCGCGATCAGCGATGCCCCCGACGGGCAGCGTGACCTGCTGCGACGTGCCTGCGACTGGCGCGGGAGGGCTGCGCGGATCCGCGGTAATGGATGGGTCCTGTGACGCCTAGGCGGGTGCAGGCGAAAAGCGGGCGCCGGCGATCCGGAGGGTGCACAATCCGGACATGCGTTCAGATGCGGCCGACTCGCTGGATGACCCGCTCGAGCAGGATGCTCCTGATTACGCGGCAGATGATCCGGCTATCGCGTCGTGGTTCCTCGCCGAGGGCGATCGTGGCAATTCGGCTACTGATCTCAGGGTATTCACCACGGGGAATCTGGTCCTGCCGCTGGTGGACGGGCGCAGGTATTTCGCCCGGCTGTGTGCCGAGCTCAGAGCGGCTGAGTCGGGGGATCAGGTGTACTTCCTGGACTTCCGGGGGGATCTGGACGAGCGCCTCGACGGCCCGGGGTCAGAGGTCGGGGAGATTCTCGGCCTGGCCGCGCGCCGGGAAGTCCTGGTCTTCGGCTTGCTGTGGCGCTCGCATCCCAAGCTGCTCAAGCAGTCGGAGAAGGCCAATGCGGAGTTCGTCCGGCAGATCGACGACGAAGGGGGGCAGGTGCTGCTCGATGCCCGCACACGGCGGGCGGGGAGCCATCATCAGAAGCTGGTCGTGGTGCGTCATCCTGGCTCTCCTGCGCGCGACGTCGCGTTCGTCGGCGGTATCGACCTCGGCTACGGCCGCAATGACGACTCCGGCCATGCCGGTGATCCGCAGGTGATGGAGTTCCCTGACGCCTATGGCCCGCGGCCGCCGTGGCATGACATACAGGCCGAGGTGCGCGGTCCGGCCGTGCACGACCTTGAGCACACTTTCCGGGAGCGCTGGTACGGCAGCAGCGTCCTCGACTTGCCCAGTCCGGTCCGCCAGCTTTACGACCGCGCCTACCACATGGGGGCGATGACGAGCCGTCCGCTGCCGGAGCCGCTGGCCGCCGACGAGACCCGGCGGGGCCCGCATGCAGTGCAGGCGCTGCGCACCTATCCGGCCCGGCTTCGCCGCTACCCGTTCGCGCCGCACGGCGAGCGGAGCATCGCGCACGCGTACCAGAAGGCATTCGCGCGGGCACGTCGCCTCATCTACCTGGAGGACCAGTACCTGTGGTCGCGCCCGGTCGCCGACATTATCGCGTCGGCCCTGCGGGACAAGCCCGACCTGCGCGTCATCGCGGTCGTGCCCCGCTACCCAGACAGCGACGGCGCGATTACCCAGATGCCCGGCGTGCTGGGCCGGCGCGACGTGGTCCGTGCCTGCACCGCCGCAGGTGGCGAGCGTTTCGCCGTATATGACCTGGAGAACCATCAGGGAACACCGGTGTACGTGCACGCCAAAGCCGTGGTCATCGACGACGTGTGGGCAATGGTCGGGTCGGACAACCTCAACCGGAGGTCATGGAGTCACGACAGCGAGTTGTCGATCGCGGTGCTCGACGCGGAACTGGACGCCCGGGAGCCCCGTGATCCTGCTGGTCTCGGGGACGGAGCGCGGACGTTCGCCCGGGATCTCCGGCTCCGGCTTTGGCGCGAGCACCTCGACCGCGACGCAGACGACATGGAGGATCTCCTGGATCCGCGGGAGGCCTTTGCGGCGTTCCGGCGGCAGGCCGAACAGCTCGCCGCATGGCACGAAGGTGGCAGCTCTGGACCGAGACCCCCCGGACGGGTGCTGCCGCACCGGAATCGCAACCCGACGACTGCGGCACGGCTATGGGCGGCCCCGCTGTACCGGATGGTCTACGACCCGGACGGCCGCCCCTGGCGAGACCGCTTCCGCGGCCGGCTCTGACCCAGGAAGGTCAGCCCGCCGCGCCTCGCGCTCGGCGGCTAGCGGACCGTCGCCGCAGCGCGAGGATCACAGGGGAGTCACCGTGACGACGAGTTCAGGATCCACGGGGTCACCGATGAGCCGGGCGCGGGCGGAGTCGACGCCGCAGTAGCTTTCGATTTCTTCTGTGACTGCTTTGATCAGCGCCCTTGGCGGCTGGCGCAGACAGATGTCGTTCGCCGAAGATCAGCATCCGATCGGTAACCTCGGTCCGGGTCACCGCACAGTCAACGTGGAAGAAGTCGGCGGCTAGCATCGTCGGCCAGGCAGACTTCTGGCACCCGGCAGCTACCGAAGCCGCTGATTGGCGCGGAGGACAAGATACACGGGTCTCATGGGTTACTTACTTCGCAGGACTGCTGCGGGACGGATACGGGCTGCGGCCCATCCCGGTCCCGCTGCAATGGTGTTGGCGAGCAGCAGCGTTACCGGGATGGTGGCCAGCACGATGGGTACCGGGATGTCGGCGTTGCCCCCGGCCCCGGCCGACGCCGCGAACAAGGCCCAGGCCCAGCGGCCGGCCACCACGCCGAGCGGCAGCCCGGCGAGCAGGGCCACCGCCGCCAGGGCGCTGGCTTCCCAGGACACAACCCGCAGCATCTGTGACCTGAGGAGCCCGAGGGTCTTGAGCACCGCGAGGTCGCGGCGGCGGCGGTGCACGCTGGTGAGCAGTGCGTGCGTGAGCGTGCCGACTGCCAGCAGCGCGAGGACGGCGCCCAGGACAAGCGGGGTGTCCCTCACCTGCGCATAGTCTTTGATGTTGCTGGGCCGCTGGTCGGTGTTAACCCGGCATAGGCCCTTCGGGCAGTGGGCGCGGGTGACGGCAGCCTCCAGGCGGCCCGCGGCGGCCCGCAGATCGGTGCCCGGCCGGTACCGGAGGAGGAAGAAGTTGTAGCAGGTCGCGTGCCCGGCGCAGAACGGGGGATTTGGCTGGGACAGCACCGAGGCCGAGACCGCAGCGCCGTTTCCCAGGTCGGTGCCATTGCCGCCGCCCACGCTGAACGCTGCGAAGATCGCCGAGCCCACGATGCGCATCGGGGTCATCCGGTCGTTCGCGCCGACCTCCACCCGCTGCCCGATACGCAGGCCCAGCTCACGGAGGGTGAGGGGGCCGAGGGTGATCTCATGCGGCCCGGCCGGGGCTCTGCCCGCGAGCAGGGTCAGGAATCCGTTCCCGTGCAGCTGGTCGAGGCCGATCGCCGGCACGGCCGTGCCGCAGCGGCTGCCCGGTGTAGCGACGCTGACCTGCCCGTAGTTACCGCCCGCATACTCGGTCAGCCCTGGGATTCCCCCAAGAACCTTTGCCCCTGCGGCGACCGGCACGGCGCCGACCTGCAGGTCCAGCTGCTGGGCCCAGTTCTGCCCGTACAAGTGCGGTGTGCCGACCAGCCCGAGGAAGCTGGCGCCGAAGATCATGGCCGCTACGACCGCCGCCACCGCCACGCTCGTCCCGGCGATGGCGCTGCGTACCGGGACCGCTGTTCGCCCGTGACCTGGCTCGAACGCCATCCGTACCCCGAGGCTGCCCGGCACGGAGCCGGCCAGCCCGAGCGCAGGGCCCAGCCGGGAGGGGCGCACGGCCGCAGCCGGCTCGGCCAGCCCGGGCGCGACCTTCGCCCGGGTGGCTGCCCGCAGCGCTGCGGGCGCCACCACCAGCAGCGGCATCGCGGCGATGAGGACGAACCCGGCGGCGAGGATGGCCAGGTTGATTTCCACTCCGGGGCTGGGCTCGGCCAGCCGGGCCGGTCCGATGGGCATCAGCGGAGACGCCGCGATGGCAACTCCAACGGCGGCCACGGCCCAGCTGTAGTCACTATCGCCACCCTGGCCAGGCAGAGCGCCGCAAGGCGAGACCGGCCCATGCCGAGGGCGCGCAGGATGGGGAATTCGGCTGAGTCCAGGACGAGCTGGCGGCTCAGCAACTGAGCGGTGATGGCCAGTGCGATCAGGCCCGCGAGCGCGGCGAAGATCGCCAGGGCGGCCGCCTGCGGCCGGATGGCACGCTCGGTCGCCCCGTACTCGGTGGCCAGATGGACGACCTGGACGTTCCCCACCCGGTACCGGGCGGCCAGGGCCGTGGCCCGGCGGGTGAACGCGGCGGCGTCGGCTCCGGGCCGGAGCACTACGTAGCTGGCGCCGCCGGCAGGATTGAACGACTTTGCTTGCCGGGTGCGGGCGAAGGCCGGGCTCAGCAGTACCCGAGGTTCCGCGAGTTCGGTGGTGGCTGGCACGATCTCATCGTCGAAGACCACGATCGCCGACACCCGGAATGCCAGCCGCACCGTGCGCCCGCTGGCGGGGCCGCCGCCCCGTTGCCGGTATCCGACCAGGTGGAGTACGCCGCCAGGCTGCAGGTGCACCCGGGCTGCCAGCTGCTGGCTGATCATGACCGCGTGCGGGTCAGCCGGGTTGAAGATGCTGCCAGCCTGAACCTTGACCCGGTCGATCGCAGTGCCTTCGCTGCCGGCGGGGCTCGCCTCGGCCACCATGTCGGAGAAGGGCGAGGCGCCCGGGCCGGGCAACGACATCTGCAGGAATGCCGCTGAATCCGACACCGCCACCTGCGGAAGGCCGCTAACGGCTCGGAAATAGCCGTGGAATCCGGACAACGTCGGGGTCACCAGGAGATCCGCGGCATGGCTGCGGAGCAGGAAACGGGGATAGGCAGTGTCGGTGCGCCGCGCTCCGGCCGCGGCCGTCAGCGCGATGCCGCCAACCAGGCCAAGCAGCGCAGCGAGAGCAAGCCACGCCCGCCATCGCAGCCGTACGTCGGCGCGCAGGCTCAGCCATACCGATCCCATAGTGGGAATTCAGCTACCAGCACCGTCTGCGGTCAAGGATGCAGGCACCACCGGCGCACGGTGGTGCTATCCGCACATCGCCTTGCCATGCCCGCCGGGCACGTGCCAGTGAGCGGATCCCGCCGGGGCAGAGGACCCGGACACCCTGAACGCCCGCGCTGACGTCCGTGACCTTGCCGGGCGGTCAGAGCGTACTCTCGCTCGTGATCGCCACCCGGCCGCCGCCGGCGGGCGGCAGCATGCCGGCATGGTCGGCGGGGCGGTTACTTTGTCGATACCAGCAGCCAGCCTTCGCCCGGGCCGCCAGCATCTCGTGTAACGGCGGGACCGGATCCCGCGCATCAGGCCGCTTGAGCTCAGCAGACCCTGGCATGGCTGACAGACAACTGGCTGACCATTCTGGAATGGCAGACCTCCAGCGGCCAGGCCCCTTGCCGTTCACGACGAACCAGGTGAGGCAGGCAGCCGGTATTTCCTGATGGCGGCGAGCAAGCCGGAGATCGTGCTGCCTGGTCCGGGCCAAGGTAGCGGCGGTCTCTGCGATAGGCACTGAGCCTTTTTCATCCTGATCCTGGGCGCAGGCCCGCACGGATGTTTCGTATTCGCCCCGGAACTGGGCGTGATGTTAAGGGCGGTCGGGAGCGCTGGAGGGAGGGCCTGTGGTGCGGCGGTGGGCGGCTTTGAGCCGGGCGATCTCGGCGTGGAGCTGGCGGGTTTCTTCTTGCAGGGCCAGGACGCGGCGGATGCCGGCGAGGTTGAGTCCGTCGCCGGTGAGGGCAGTGATCTCCAGCAGGCGGGTGATGTCGTTATGGCTGTAGCGGCGGGTGCCGCCGGCGCTGCGTCCGGGATCGAGCAGGCCTTCCCGCTCGTAGATCCGCAGGGTCTGCGGGTGCAGTCCGGCAAGCGCGGCGGCGATCGAGATGCTGTACAGGCCCTGGGCCGGGTCGGCTTCCCAGTGGGGGCTTACCATCGCGGATCCCAGCGGCCTGCCAGCAGCCGTTCCAGGATCCAGGCGAGGTCACCGTAGCCCGGCTGGGGGTGTGCCAGCCCGGCGGGGCCCGCTGCGCCGGGTGCGGGTTCGACGTACACCGGGCCGGCCCACAGGGCGGGGTGCGGGGGCGTGGGATTCGCCGCAACAGGGGACAGGGGCCAGATCTGCGGCCCGGCGGACCCCTGGGAAGGAGCTGAGCGGCCCGGCGCCCGCTGCAGGCTGCTGGCCTGGCGGAGGTGGCGGCGGTCCCAGTCGGTCCGCCGGGCAGGGTCGGATAGCAGCTCGTAGGCATCCGAGACGGCCCGGAACTGGTCTGCCGCGGCGGCATCGCCAGGTTGTGAGTCGGGGTGAAGGGCGCGCGCGAGCTGCCGGTAGGCGCGGGAGATGTCCGCGGTGCTGGCGTCAGCGCCGAGACCGAGTGCCTGGTAGGGGTCGCGTTCGCCGCGCATGGCCGCCTCCCTGGGGTTTCCTGTGGGCACGTACTGTGCGCTTACCTCAGTATGCATGGTGATTAAATCTAAGTCGAGTCTTGTCAGATAAGGGGATGGCGTGTTATATACATGAGCGGGCACCGTGCCCAAGACAGACGACCATCACCGCTGGCGAGGAGGCTTGCAGCAATGCTTGTGCGTACCGACCCGTTCCGCGAACTCGACCGGCTCACCCAGCAGGTACTTGGCACCGCTGCCCGCCCGGCGGCGATGCCGATGGATGCCTACCGCAAGAGCGACACCTTCTATATTCACTTCGACCTGCCCGGCGTCAGCGCCGACTCGATCGAGCTGACAGTGGAGCAGAATGTCTTGACCGTCCGGGCCCAGCGACGGCCCGAACAGGTAGAGGGCGCCGAGATGCTGGTCGCCGAGCGCCCGGCCGGGGTATTCACCCGGCAGGTGTTCCTGGGTGACACCCTGGACGCCGACAGCATTGCCGCCGACTACAGTGCTGGGATCCTCACCCTCACGATCCCGGTGCACGAGCAGGCCAAGCCCCGCACCATCGCCGTCACTGGGCACGAGGACCACAAGCAGGTCACCGCCTACCGGCATGCGCCGGGAGCGCCGCGGGGCCGCCGGCCGCGGCGCTCCCGGCCCTGGCCGGGTGCTCGCCGGAACCGGCCGCAAGGGCTCGCCAGTGCAGTTTCCGTCCGCGGGCATGCTTCCGTGCCGCACCGGCCGCGCCCAGAGCGCTGTGCGTCCTGGTACTGACCGCACAGTGGTGCCAGAAGGAGACGAAAGTGACTTCCGCAGAGCAGGATCCGGGCCACGGGCTGGCCGATGCACGACGTCACCGGGAGGAGCAGCGGCATGCCGACCAGGACCGCACACTGCTGGCAATGCAGCAACTGGAAGCCGCGCTCGGGTCAGCCGCTCCGCACCGCGAGGAGGCCTGGCTCACCGACGTGCGCCGCACCCTTGGGGTGCTCAGCAAGGCAGCCCGGGACGAGGCGGACAACGCCGCTCAGCCCGACAGCCTGCTATCCGACATCGCGCGCACTCAGCCCTGGCTGCGCAACCGCGCCCGCGGCCTGCGCGTTCACTATGGCCAGATCCGCGACGCGATAACCGCGTTGCGGAAAGAACTCGACAGCCAGGCTGGCCACAAGGCGGACTTCCCCGACATCCGGCAGCGGCTGACATGGGTACTGACCGGACTGCGGCACCAGCGAGCTCGCGAATCCGACCTGATATACGAGGCTTACTACGACGCTTTCCGCTCTGACCTGGCACAGGACGAGGTCAACCCGAGCGGCCCAGTCGGCCCGGCCGAGGCAACGGCCGACTGATACCGGCCGCAGAGCATCTCAACCCAGGCCGCCCCGGGGAGCCTCCCGGCGAACAAGCAGGGAACCTGCCGGTAACGACAGGGGCCACATTGAGCTTTTCGTCCTGATCCTGGGTTGGGTGGCGTAGGGCCCTGATCAGGGCGGCGTGGCGGCTTGAGACGTAGTGAAACCCCTGGTATGTGGATCGATCACCACAATCAAGACCATCCGCCAAGGGGCTTCCATGCTGTTCTACCCTTCCGCGCTGCCGTTGTCGTCCCGGACCGTCGTCTTCACCGCAGGAGTCATCCGCCGTCACCGGGTGAGGATCGGGTCGCCGTGGCGCAAGCTGAACCCCACAGAGCAGGCACTGCTGGTGCTGGCCTACCTGCGCAAAGGAGAGACGTTCGCAGACCTGGCGGCCGGGTTCGGGATCGGCACCGCGACCGCGTGGCGGTACGTGACCGAGACGGTGGCGCAACTCGCCGACCGATCACCGAAGCTCCGCACGGCACTCGCGGCAGCAAGGAAGGCCGGGCACGCCTCCATCATCATCGACGGCACGTTAGTTCCCATCGACCGCGTCGCGGCAGACCGGCCGTTCTACTCGGGTAAGCACCGCCGCCACGGCATGAACCTCCAGGTCATCTCGACTCCCGACGGTGACATCGTGTGGGTGTCCGGGCCACTTCCAGGTGCCGCCAACGACCTCAGCGCCGCCTGGATCTGGGGCATCCTGCGCGAGCTGGCCGCAGCCGGGCTGATCGTGCTGGCGGACAAGGGCTATCACGGCGCCGGCCAGCCGCTGCTCACCCCCCACAAGGGCCGCGGGAAGCCAGAATCGCAGAAAGACGCCAACCGCGCCCACGCCCGGCTGCGCGGAGTGGGGGAACGCGCCAACGCCCAGCTCAAGACGTGGCGCATCCTGCGGAAACTACGCTGCTGCCCCTGACGGGCCGGCCATCTCGCCAAGGCCATCCACGTTCTTCAGGCCCGCGAGACCGAAGGATGAAAAAGGCTCACTGGCATGCCAGTGAAAAACCGGATGTCCGCGAGCTGCTTGTTGAATATCAGTCCGAATGTCTGCCCAGGCCGCAGGTAACAGTGCGCGCCGATCCAGTACGCATACGGCGGTTACCGGGAGGTGGTGGTGCTAGGCGCACTGGTACTGGCCAGGTACCTCCCTTGTTGACACGAAAGGCCTGGCGCAGGCTGGCAGTGCCGGGCTGGAAGCGAAAGGCGGCGGCAATGACCGGACTGGTAGCGCGGGGAATCCGCAAGTGGTTTGGCCGGCGCGAGGTGCTGGCCGGGCTTGATCTTGAGATCATGGCCGGGGAAATGGTCGCGGTGGTCGGCGAGAACGGGAGCGGGAAGACCACCTTGCTCCGCATCCTCGCCAGTGACCTCCGCCCTGACGAGGGCACCGTGGTGATCCAGGGCAGGCCGGGTTACTGCCCGCAGGCAGTTGTGCTCGACGACGCGCTCACTGTGGATCAGCACGTGCGTTACTTCCAGGCTGCGTACGGGATCGGATCACCGAGACGAGCCCGGGAACTGATTGAGCGGCTGGGCTACTCCGCCTGCCGCGGTGAACCGGCCGGCACCCTGTCGGGCGGGACCAGGCAGAAACTCAGCCTGACCCTGGCCCTGATGCATGACCCGCCGGTACTCCTCCTGGACGAGCCCTACCAGGGTTTCGATTGGCAGACCTACCTGGCCTTCTGGGATCTCACCGAAGAGCTGAGAGCAATGGGGACCGCGACCGTGGTCATCAGCCACCTGGTGTTCGAGCAGGAGCGTTTCGACCGAATCTGCCACTTGAAGGACGGCAGGATCGATGAGGAGGCAAGCAGGCATGCGCCAGCAGCTTGATGTCGCTATCCGGCTCAGCCTGGCCGGGCAGGTCCGCAACCGGCTCGCCTGGGTCCTGCTCGTTGTCTTCGTCCCGGTGTGGTATCTCCTGATCGGCGCTATGATCCCGCACGCCGGCACTGGCTTCAGGCTGCGCGCCACGGGTGCCACGCTGATAGTGGACGCCCACGACCTCACGCTGATCACCGCTGGGCTCAGCGCCATCACCCTCATCACCGGATTCGTGGTGTTCGCCGCGGTCCGCCGCGCTGCACCCTTCGACCGGCGCCTGGTGCTGTCTGGGTACCGGCCTGCCGCGCTCATCGCCGCCAAGACCAGCGCCGCGCTGGTCCAGGCCGTCGCCGTCGGCGCCTACGCCGCGATCATCCTGCTGTTCTTCTGGCGACCCGCCGCGGTGTGGAGCATCGCGGTCACGTTCATGCTGGCCGCTGCGACCTACGCCGCATTCGGCCTGCTGATCGGAGTTGTGGTCCGGGGAGACCTGGAAGGCTTCTTCCTGATCATCATGATCTCCATGCTGGACACATTCCTGGAGAACCCGGTCGACAACCCGCTGGCGAACAAGCCGCTGCTGGAGTTCTTCCCCTCTTACGCCCCGACTCAGTTCGCGGCCGCCGGAGCCTTCCACCACCAGACGCTGGCCGAGCATGGCCGGGCTCTCGCTGGCCTGGACGGCCGCCTTCGCCCTGCTCGGGCTGGCGGTACTCCGGCTGCGCATGCCGCGCCCGGCCTCCGGCATCAGATCGCCCGCCGCCGGACCGCTGCCAGCGGCCCGGTGAGCGGGTAACCGCCGGGGATGCCCGGCTAGCGGGCTGGAGCAGAGCTGCGTGGCGGCCCGTGCATGTTTGGATATCCGGAGCATCGAAAATTAGCGGCGCTAAGGAGCTCTGGGAGCCAAGTGGGGAGCCAACGTGCAGCGACACCAGGCCACGCCAGGCCACATGCAGCCACGGAAGGCGCAGGTGAACGCCACGCAGGGCCACGTCCAGCCACATGTGGCGACGGCCGGAGTTTGTATGGCATGCAAGAGGTCCGGAGTTCGAGTCTCCGTAGCTCCACTTCGTTACATATCCGCAGGTCAGAGGCGTGTTCGTGGCTTGGATACGCGCCCGGGTCTGCTCTTCTGGCACTGGACCGGGCTGGGACCGGGATGCAGCAGATAGGTGTTTCCGCAGTTCAGAGGCTATTTCGCGTCCTAGGCTTAGCTCTTGCACGATGGCAAGAGGTCCAGGACCGGGTGGGCGTCTTCTCGCAGGTCAGCGGCATTGTTTCCGGGGGGGTTACCAAGCTGGTTACCGTCAGGCCCGGCGTCGTGTGCTGTCTTGTCGTTTGTGCGTCTGTAGCGGTCACGAAGTACGGCCAGGGTTCTGTCGATGCCGGATGACGGAAGCTGGCATCAGACGACGGTCAGCGAGGCGAGCAGTGACGCCGGTGATCTGGGATCGTCGCCAAACATCGCCAGTGTTCCTCGAAGGCATAAAACGGCATGTACGGAACCTCGACCGAGCCCTTAGTACTGCGCCGATATCTCCTGGGTCAGCCCCTCAGGCAAGCCCTCGAACTTCGCCCGGGCTGGGCGCGGCCAATGTTCAGCTGCTCCTTCTCGCCGTTCTCGATGCGCATCGGCACCGCAAGTACCCGGATATCCCGATCGTGGCACCGGCCACTGATCTGGCTCGCGACGTGGCGGCTCCCTCTATGCGCTGACCACTGAGCGTAAAGCATACGACGCGTACGTCTGACAGCTCGATAGTGCAGATATCGGCGACGTCACTCAGCCCGGTGCGGCGTCCCGCCGGTCACCTCAACCGAGCCTCGCGGCACCGGCCGTAGCACAAGTCAACAAGCAAATAGATCATGGTGACAAGAAGGACGCACAAGATCAGGAAGCTAGTACGGCAGCAGCCATTGGGGTTGTGACCTGGGGCGGCGTGAGGTAGCCCGGGTCGGGGAAGGTGCAGCCGCCTCGCGATCATGCGTTTGTGAAGACAACAAAACCGGAGACGGCTGCTGCCGTCAGGATAGGCGCGCGCCTGGGCAGGCGTAAGCGCGGGGAGCTGCTCGGGCTGCTGCGGCCGTGTTTCGCGCGGGTGGAGCCGTGGCTGCAGGCCGGGAAGTATGTCGCCGCCGTGAGCAGCGGCCTGCCGAGGCGGAACGGCTGGTCGATCGCCGAGCGCGCCGGGGACCGCACGCCGGAGCGGACCCAGCGGCTGCTGAACCGGGCCGCCTGGGACGCCTTTGCCGCGATGGGCGTGGTGCGCCGGTTCGCGGTGGCCGGGCTGGATGATGCCGCCCGCCGGGGCGGGCGGCGCCGCGGCCTGCGGATCGGGGCGATTGATGAGACCGGCCAGCTCAAGCAGGGCCGGGCCACGGCCGGGGTCAAGCGGCACTATCTGGGGTGCGCGGGCAAGGTGGCGAACGGGATCAGTACCGTGCACCTGTCCTATGTCCGGCAGGACACCGGGCACGCGCTGATCGGCGCCCGGCAGTGGATTCCTGCCGAGCACATCAGCGACCCGGTGGAATCGGCGGCCATGGGACTGCCGCCAGGCCTGGCCTTCCGCACCAAAGGACAGCTGGCCATCGATATCTGCGCTGACGCGGCCGCTGATGGCATCCGTTTCGATTTCGCCTGCGGGGACGAGGTCTACGGAAGCTGCACCGAGCTGCGGGAGTGCTTCGAGGCACACGGCCAGGGCTACGTGCTGCGGGTCCCGTCGGACTTCCGCCTCACCCTGGCCCGCGGGATCACGCTCACCTGCGCGCAGGCCGCCAGCCAGCTGCTCAGGGACATCCGCCGCTGGGAGACCCGCTCGGCCGGGAAGGGCTCCAAGGGCGCCCGCTGGTACGCGTGGGCCTGGATCGGCACCGCCTCGCCGTGCCATCACCTGCTGATCCGCCACCTCAGGTCCGGCGAGCTGGCCTTTCACTACTGCTACGTGCCCGAAGGCCAGCCGGTCACGATGACGCGGCTGGTCCGGGCCGCCGGGCTGCGCTGGCCGGTAGAAGAGGACTTCGAGTTCAGCAAGGACTGCTTCGGCCTGGACCAGTCCCAGGTCCGCCTCTACACCGCGATCGCCCGGCACACGATGCTGGTCATGGCCGCCCTGGCCATCTGCGCCATCACCGCCGCCCAGCTCCGCGACCGCACCGACACCCAGGCCGCCCCGCCGGCCAGGCCCGGCCAGCTCGCACCGCCCGATCCCGGGATGATCCCGCTGACCATCCCCGAAATCAGCCGCCTGCTCACCGCAGCCCTCGCCCGGCCCAGCCCACCCGGCCACGCAGACCACTGGTCCGGCTGGAAACGCCGCCACCAGGCCCGCTCACGCTGGTACCACCACCGCGCCAGGCTCACCCGCGACGCCGATATCACCCTGGTCAGCTAGTGAATGGCTGCTGCCGTACTAGGGAACGGTTGGAGGACGAAGAGCAGGCAGTAAAGGTGCAATGAGCAGCGGAACCGGGAAGTTGAGGAATCTTAAGGAAAACGACGGTTCCTGCGACGCGCGATTGTGCGCATACCGCTACCATGCCGGCCTACGCGGCTTACCACGTGCCGGTCCGGGCGGTCGAGTGGCGGCAGATGATCATCGCTCTGGGCGGCTGGCTTGGCTGCCTGGATGATCACGGAGTGGAGGCCGAGCTCGGTTTCGCGCGTGCTGGTGATGCTGATGTTCGTGAATCCGGCCGCTAGCAACAGGTCACGGTACTCGGGCCGGGTCAGAGTGCCGCTGATGCAGCCGACCCGCTGCTCGGCTTCGGCGCGCTGGCCGGGGTCGACGCCTTTGTCGGCGATGATGTCGCTGATGCCCAGACGCCCGCCAGGCCGCAGGACCCGGAACGCCTCGGCCAGGACGCGGGGCTTGTCGGCGGACAGGTTGATGACGCAGTTGGAGATGACCACGTCGATCTGCTCGTCAGGCAGGGGGATGTCCTCGATATGTCCGTGCAGGAACTCGGCGTTGCCGACTCCGGCCCGGGTGGCATTGGCGCGGGCCAGCGTGAGCATGTCGGTGCTGGCGTCCAGGCCGTATGCGGAGCCCGTGGGACCGACTCTCCGGGCGGAGAGCAGGACGTCGAGTCCGCCGCCGGAGCCGAGATCCAGGACGGTCTCGCCCGGCTGGAGGCTGGCGACCGCTAGCGGGTTGCCGCAGCCGAGGCTGGCGCGCAGCGCCGCTTCCGGGACATCGTCGGCGCCAGGGTAGGCAGCGGCGCCGAAGCACCCCTCAGCGAACGCGTCACCGTCGCAGTCAGTGGGTGTACCGCCCGCCATGGCCGTGCGGGCAAGGCCGGAATAACGGTCGATGACCGCGTCCCGCGTTGTGCGGGTGCTCGCGGCGTCGTCTTCGGTCACGAGTGCGCTCCTGATGACTGTGCCGGGGGGAAAGGGGCTGGCTGGGCGGGGACGGGGCGGCCCATGACGATGTCGGCGGCGGTGGGAAAGCAGTCCACGCAGGCGTCGTTGATCCGGTAGTAGCTCGCGGTGCCGCGGTGCTCGGCGAGCACGAAGCCGACCTCGGCGAGCACCTTGAGGTGGGCGGAGACGGTGGACTGGCCGACGCGGACGGCGGCGACGATCTCGCCGACGTTCATCGGCGCGGCGCGCCGGGCGAGCAGGGAGACGATCTGGATCCTGGTGGCATCGGCGAGTGCCCTGAACCAGGTGGCGTACTCGGTGGCCGTGGCCCGGTCGAGAGGCTGAATGGGTTGTTTCATCGTTCATCGACGATAACCGATGAATAGCGAGAACGGAAGCCTCGCCGTACTGCGGCGGCTATGGCCTGCCGTGCGCCGCGATGAACTAGACCCGGGCTATCTGGGGCTGGCGCCGTGGATTCTGGCCCGGCCCGAGAGTCGTGAGCGGATCAGTCATCTCGGCGGTCGCCGATCAGCGCGCCGAGGCTGGCCAGTGCGTCGGTCCTGGCCCGGTAGTAGACCCAGACGCCGCGCTTGTCGCGGTCCAGCAGGCCGCTTTCGTGCAGCACCTTCAGGTGATGGCTGATCGTGGGCTGGGACAGGTCAAATGCGCCGGCCAGGTCGCAGACGCATGCCTCGCCGCCCGGATGCGAGGCGACCAGCGACATCAGCCGCAGCCGCACCGGATCGGCCAGTGCCTTCAGCAGCGGCGCGACCAGCTCGGCCTGGTCACGTGACAGCGGCTCGCGGGAGAGGGGCGGGCAGCATGCCGCCGGGTCGGCCGGGTCCAGCACCATCAAAGACTTTGGCATGCATCTATATTGACAGAGTCCGATGTCTGTGGCAAGCTCGCCGCAGAGTCAGAGATAGACAGTCATCGAAGTCCCGGGTTCAGGAGGTTCTCGTGTCCCGCGTGCAGCTTGCCCTCAACGTCAATGACATCGAGGAGGCCGTCGCGTTCTACCGCAAGCTGTTCGGAACCGAGCCGGCCAAGCGCCGTCCCGGCTACGCTAATTTCGCCATCACCGAGCCGCCGCTCAAGCTCGTCCTGCTGGAGAACCCGGGGCAGGGCGGCAGCCTGAACCATCTCGGCGTGGAGGTCAGCGACACCGGCGCCGTCGATGCCGAGCAGAGGCGGCTCGCCGGGACCGGCATGGCGTCCGTCGATAAGCGCGATACGACGTGCTGTTACGCCCGGCAGGACAAGTTCTGGGTGCAGGGCGCGCCCGATGGAGAGGCCTGGGAGATCTACACCGTCCTGGCCGACAGCCAGACCTTCTACGACCATGACCACTCCGGCCCCGAATGCTGCGCCGCCGATGGCCGCCCGTCAGGGGAGTCGTCTGACTCGGCTGCCGCCTGCTGCTAAGCGGCGCCAGCCCCAGGACTACTGGCCCGCCTGACGCCACCCCGTGGTAACGGCGCAGCCTGGGCAGAGCACGAAAGCACGCGAGCCGGCGCGCGGACTATCCTTCTGGCCGGCCTCGCTTTGCCAGAGGCACCTGGTTCCGGCCGCAGCCGCCGGAGTGCAGCTAGCGGACCGGGGTGGATAGCAGCGCGGCCATCCGCTCCAGCGCGGCGGGGACGAGCCAGTAGTAGACCCAGGTGCCGCGGCGCTCGGAGTCGATGATCCCGGCGTCTCGCAGGACCTTCAGGTGGTGACTGATCGTTGGCTGGGTGAGATTGAACGCCGTGGTCAGCTCGCAGACGCATGCCTCGCCGCCCTGGTGTGCGCCGATCAGGGAGACCAGCCGGAGCCGGACCGGGTCCGCGAGTGCCTTGAACACCTGCGCCAGCCCGGCCGCCGCGCTCTCGCCGATCGGCTCTCCGACCAGCGGCGTGGAGCAGGCCTCGACAACGACCCGCAGTTCGGCTGCCGGGATGAACTCCGGCGCTCCCTGCTCCGTCTGCATCGACATGACTCTATCTTGACGGTCATCTATCCAGCCTGGCAAGCTGTCACCAGTTGCATAGACACTTGTCGATGAAAGTAGCCGGTGACTGATGAGGCCCATGCGGCAGTTGCACTGCGAGGCCAGTCGTCCCGCAGTTGCGGGACGACTGGCGGTGCCTGGCGATGAGTGATGTTGCGCTGTGGCGGCGGCTGCTCGCGGAGCTGCTGGGCAGCGCGTTCCTGGCCGCGGTGGTGATCGGCTCGGGCATCGCCGCCCAGACCCTGTCCCCCGGCAATGTGGGGCTGGAGCTGCTGGAGAACGCGGCCGCGACCGCGGCCGGGCTGTACACGATCATCTTGATGTTCGGGCCGGTCTCCGGCGGCCACTTCAACCCCGTGGTGTCGTTCGCCGATGCCGCGTTCGGCGGGCTGCGCTGGCGGGACGCGGCCGCGTACCTCCCGGCCCAGGTAATCGGGTGCATCGGCGGCGCCGCGGTGGCGAACCTGATGTTCTCCCTGCCGGCGGTCAGCATCTCCGCCAGGCACCGGGCCTCGCCCGCGCATTTCCTGTCCGAGATCGTCGCCACCCTCGGCCTCATCCTGGTGATCTTCGCGCTGGCCCGGTCAGACCGCAGCCGCGCTACCCCGGCCGCCGTGGGGGCCTATATCGGGGCGGCATACTTCTTCACGTCCTCGGCCAGCTTCGCCAACCCGGCGATCACCATCGGCCGGATGTTCTCGGCCACCTTCGCCGGCATCGCCCCGTCGTCGGCGCCGGGCTTCATCGCCGCCCAGATCCTCGGCGGTGCCCTGGCCATCGTGGTCATCGCGGCGCTGTATCCCGGCGTCACCCCGGCCGAGGCCGCCGGCATCATGGTCCCCCACCACAGCAGCAACGCCGGGCCGCCTCCCGATCGCGCAGCGGGCGATGGCGCATCGCCGCCTGCGGGCCGATCACCCGGCCACCGCCAGCCGCACCGAAACAAGACAGCCTGAGACGGGAGATCCCATGCACCTGGCCATGATCGGCGGCAGCGACGCCGGGATCAGCGCCGCGCTCCGCGCCCGCGAGCTTGACCCCGGTGCGGAGGTCAGCGTGGTCGTCGCGGACGCCTACCCGAACTTCTCGATCTGCGGCATCCCCTACTACCTCTCCGGCGAGGTAACCCACTGGCGCAACCTCGCCCACCGGACCGTCGCCGACCTGGAAGCCACCGGGATGAACCTCCGGCTGGACACCACCGCCCGCCGGATCGACGTGGCCGCCCGCAAGCTCCTCGTCACCGCCCCCGGCGGCACGGAGGAACTGCTCGCTTACGACAAGCTGATCGTCGGCACCGGCGCCGTCCCGGTCCGCCCCCCGATCACCGGCCTTACCGGCACCGGCGCTCTCGGCGCCGTCGATGGCGTGCACCTGCTCCACTCGATGGGCGACACCTTCGCGGTCATGCGCACCCTCGAGCAAGCCACACCGGCCACCGCGGTCATCGTCGGGGCGGGCTACATCGGCCTGGAGATGGCCGACGCCCTTGTCACCCGCGGCCTGTCAGTCATCCAGATGGAACAACTACCCGAGGTACTGCCCACCGTCGATCCCGCCCTCGGCGGGCTCGTTCGCGGTCAGCTCGCCGGGCACGGAGTCGAGGTCCTGACCGGTACCACTGTGCAGCAGATCACCCGCGCCACGACAAGACAGGCGGGACGGCTGCGGGTTGAAGCGACTGATGTGGATGGCGGTGTGGTGACCCGCCTGGCCGACATGGTCCTGGTCGTCGTCGGCGTCCGCCCCGACACCGGCCTGGCCAAAGCAGCGGGGGCGGCCCTGGGCGTCAGAGGCGCGATAGCTGTGGACCGGGGCATGCGGACCGATCTTCCGGACGTGTTCGCTGCCGGGGATTGCGTCATCACCCACCACCGGCTGCGCGGCGAAAGTTACCTGCCGCTGGGCACGACCGCGCACAAGCAAGGCAGGGTCGCGGGCGAGAACGCCCTCGGCGGGAACCGGGAGTTCGCGGGCAGCCTCGGCACCCAGGTCGTGAAGATCTTCGAGCAGGCAGCCGCGCGCACCGGGCTGCGCGATCACGAGGCCGTCGCGGCTGGGTTCGACCCGGTCACCATCGAGTCAGAAGCCGATGACCACAAGGCCTACTACCCCGGCAGCCATCGCATCATCATGCGGTTCACCGGCGACCGCGGCACCGGCCAGCTCCTCGGCGTGCAGCTGTTCGGGCACCGGCACGCCGAAATCGCCAAGCGGATCGACATCGCCGCCACCGCGATCTTCCACCACATGACCGTCGACGCGCTCAACGACCTCGACCTGTCCTACACCCCGCCCCTCGGCAGCCCCTGGGAAGCGGTCCAGATGGGCGCCCAGGCCTGGCTCCGCCAAGCCACACAGCACTAGCCCGCCCCCATCCAAGGAAATGCCGATGCCAGCCCACGACCACAAGCCCGGCTCTGCACGGAACGCCACCGTGAGCGCGGTCGCCGCCGCGATCATTGCCCTCGCCCTCGCCGCCTGCACCACGACAACGACCACGGACAGCGCCACGATCACACCCGCGGCGGCCAGCCCCGGCGCCTCCGCAGTCACCATCACCGGCTCGGGCTCAACGTTCGACGCGCCATTCTTCGACCTGGCATTCGCCAGATACCACCAGCAGCACCCGGCAGTCACGATCCGGTACTCAGCCGTGGGCAGCTCCGCAGGCATCGCGGCCTTCAGCGCCAGGCAGGTGAACTTCGGCGCCTCTGACGTGCCGCTGACCGCCGCCGAGCAAGCAGCCGCACACGGCGGCGCCTCCGTCCAGGTACCCGTCGACCTCGGCGCCGAAGTCGTCGTCTACAACCTCGTCCTGCCCGGCACAGGCAGGCTGCGGCTGAGCGGCCCGGTGATCGCACGGATCTTCCTCGGCCAGATCACCCACTGGAACGACCCGGCCATCGCGGCCCTCAACCCCGGCGCCAACATCCCCGACGTGCCAATCAACGTCGTCCACCGCTCCGACGGCAGCGGCACCACCTACATATTCAGCAACTACCTCTCCAGCACCGACCCGGCCTGGGCAACCAAGGTCGGGACCGGCAAAACCCTCCACTGGCCAGCCGGCATCGGCGCGGTAGGAAACCCCGGCGTCGCGCAAACCGTCGCCCACACGCCGTTCTCCATCGGCTACATCGAACGGTCCTACTCCAAAGGCCCGCTCCTCAACTTCGCCGCCATCCGCAACCAGGCCGGGAACTACACCATCCCCTCCACGGCCTCCATCACAGCCGACGCCGCCCAGAAACCCGACATCACCCCAGCCAACTTCTCCATCGTCAACCAGCCAGGACCTAGCAGCTACCCCATCAGCGGCTACAGCTGGGCACTCATCTACACCCACCAGACCAGCCAGACCACCGGAAAAGCACTCGTCAACCTCATCGACTGGCTCACCCACACCGGCCAGACCTACGCCGCCGCAACCAGCTACGTCCCCCTGCCACCCCGAATCCAGCATCTCGCCCACACGATGCTCCAGCAGGTAACCGGCCCCAACGGAACTCGCCTCCTCGGCTGAACATGCCGCCGGATACCGGAGGCAACCCAAACCGGCGACTACCGCACGCGCTCCGCGGGTAAAGAGAACGCACCGAATTGGACTTTCGGCGCGCCAGTCAGCACCTCCTTATGAGGTCAGACCCCTGTCGGTCCGCGGCCCTCCGGGCGCCGCGGACCTGGCATGTCCGCCCGTCATGTGACATTCCCCATGTGACTAAACGCTGAGCCCACTGGCCGCCGTAGGCCCGATCGCCGGTTCATCGAGCCACCCGGGATCACGAAACTCGCCCTCGGCTGTGGCAAAGCCCGGCCAGCCAGCGCACCGGCATAGCCGAAGATCGCCAGGCCGGACGCTATTCGGCGCGCCGGAGCCAGCGGCGTCCGGGCATCAGCAAGGCCGTCCAGAAATGGCTGATCTGCGCTCCACAGCAGGCTCCTGTTGGTGCAGCATGCAGCGCGCCGAATCGGCAGTGCCGGTTTCGTACGGGTGGCGTCCTGACCGTTTGCTCTCGGTGACGGCCTGGGCTCAGGCCTTTGCTTGCCGGCGACGGTGGCCCGCAGCCTTCACCACGGTCCAGCCAGGCGCGGAGGACTTGCGCGCAGCCCGCCGGTTATGGCCTTAGAAGCCGCAGCGGGTGAGGGTGGAGTCTGTTGTGACCGGGCTGCGCGTGATGTCGCGGGCTGCCGGGTTGCAGTCGGCTTGGGGGGCGCTCAGCGCTATGTGTGCCAGTGTGCGGTCAGGGAGTTCCGGTGCGCACTGCCCGCCGTCGGCGGCGGCGGCTTGCTGCTGAAGTCACGCATCCGTTCCGGCTTCGTGCGTGCGCGCAGGCCGGGGACCTCGTCTGGACTGTTCGCAGGTAGAGGGACAGGTCCGGCAGGAGGCGGTGCTTCGAACGTTATTGCGATTCGGCAGGCGGCGGTAGCGGCGGGGGCTGGTTACCAAACTGGTTACCGTCCGCAGTGAACTTCTGTGAACGCAGGTGACCTGTTCCGGACGAATGCCCAGTTCAGACGGGTCGCAGGTGAACTGTGGCGGACTGCGGTGAACGGTCCGGCGTTCCATGGCATGCAAGAGGTCTGGGGTTCGAATCACCATAGCTCCACAGGTCAGAAGCTAAATTCGAAAATCTGATCCCGCTACTCTGGGTGAGTACAGCAGCAAGGTACAGCAGCAGGCGGGCCGCACATCAGTTCGGTTCCTGCCGCTGCGTTGGAGAAGCTCCTCAGGGCGGTCGGCTCGCGCCGGGACCTGGGGATGAGCCCGGCACGGGCTGACCAGGAAGAATGCTCCTGCTTTTCTCCCTCATGACACTTAGCGTGCTGTCAGCGCGGCAGCGGTGGGCAGGCACTGGCGAGCAGGACCACGGCACGGTACCGGACATTCCCGCTGTTCAACCGTCCCCGCAACAGCTATCCCAGTGATGGCGACCCGGCATGTTGACCCCGTGGATGCGCTGCGGTAACGGCACGTCCGGAATCATTCAGTCTGTGGTGAGAAAGGCTGTGATGGAGTCGGCTATGCCCTGGGCGGCGTGGTGCCGCCACCGGGGGCTGGTGACTTTCGCGGCGTCATCGGCGTTGCGCATGTTCGCGCACTCGATGAATACCTTGGGCACCAGGGACAGGTTAAGTCCGGCGAGGTCGTTGCGGGGCTGGATGCCGCCGGTGCCGAGGTAGGTGGAGGTTCGCTGGCCCGTCGCCGACGCGAAGTGCCTGACCACCGCGTGCCCGAGCCGGCGCGACGGCTCGATGATCGTGCTGTTGTCGGCCCACTGGTTCTTCACCAGCTCGGGGACCAGCGCCGCGAAGCCGTACCCTTCGGGTGGCCCGCCGTCGGCGTGGATGGATATTGCCGCGTCGGCCCGGGCCCGGTTGCCGATCGCCGCGCGCAGGGTCACGCACGGGCCGTACACCATGCGGCCGTTCTGGGTGAAGATCACCTTCGCGCCCGCGGCCCGCAGGATGACCCGTGCCCGGCGGGCGACGTCCAGGGTGAAGTCGAACTCGGGGTAACCGGCGTCGGTCTCAGCGCCGACGGTGTCGCAGGGCTTCATGAAGCCGCCCGCCTGCACCAGGCGGTCGATCTCGGCGACATGATCCGGGTTGTTCGGGTTGTGGCCCGGGTCGATCACCACCACCTTCCCCGCCAGCGGCGCTGCGCCGCCGGGACGGGGCCTGGGACTGGCCGCGGCGGACGGCGGCCCGGTCGGCGGCGCAAGCCCGCGGCGGGCGCTGTTCGCTGCCGGGGCGCTCGCGGCGTGCCGCATCAGCCAGGCAATGCCTTCTGCCGTTCCGGGGACCAGGACACCGAGTACGGCAGCGGTCCGCAGCAGCCGGCGCCGGTCTAATCCCTCTGCCCGGGCATTCCCCGGCGCATGGTGACGGCCGTTGCGGCCTGGCATGGCGGCTCCTCCAGCAGATTGCCTTCGGATTGTGTCACTGGCCTGGCCGGGCCGCCGCAGATTCCATGTTCGCGGCCGGCCGGCTCCAGGGCGCTGGCTCATGCCAGGGTCCGGCGTCATGCTGATGGGATGGAGCCGCCGGTTCCGGGTCTTGCTCGTGCGGCGAGACGACGGCTGGTGGCCCTGGATGGCCGGCGGCAGCCCCTGGCTTCAGAAGCGGCTGCGGCTTGGGCCTGCGCGCTGGCCCCTGGTCTAGGGAGGGGCTGAGGCGGTCTGAGCGGTTATCAGCGGCTGCATTGCGGGCAGAGGCCGAAGAGCTCGACGGTGTGGCCGACGTCGGTGTAGCCGGCCTTGGCGGCGACTTGCGCTGCCCAGCGCTCGACGGCACGATCCTCGGCCTCGACGCTGCGGCCGCAGTTGCGGCAGGTCAGGTGGTGGTGGTGGATGTCGCTGTTGCATTTGCGGTAGAGGGTCTCGCCGGTGGCGTCGCGGATCGCGTCGATCCAGCCGGCTTCGGTCAGGACCTGCAGGTGCCGGTAGACGGTGGTCAGGCCGATGTGCTCGCCGCGGCTGCGCATCTCGGCGTGGATCTGCTGGGCGCTCCAGAACCCGGGCAGCACGTCCAGCACGGCGGACAGCGCCTGGGCCTGCCGGGTACCGCGGACCCTGGTGCCCCTGGCCGGGGCCGGCCCGGCGGGCACGGACGGCGTCATGTGGGCAGGCTAGCAGCGGCCGGCCGGCGCGGATGACTGCCCGGCGGCGGGGTGCTGCGGACGGCGCGGGCGCGGCGTGCGGCGGCCCAGCCGCGGCCGGCCGCGTAGCTGACTGCGCCGATGGTTCCGACGAAGAACCCGATCGGCCAGTTCGTCTGGTAGGACGCGGCGATGGCCGCCCATACGGTGAGGACAGCGATGACCGCGGACAGCGCCATGGCCAGCAGCGGCCGGTCGGTTAGCGACCGGGCGGCGGCGGGCGGGCAGATCATCAGGCTGAAGATCAGCAGGGCGCCGACGACGGGCAGGGCCACGCTGGTGGCCAGGGCGACGACGAGCAGGAAGGACATCTCGATCCGGTGGCTGCGCACGCCGCGGGCCTCCCCGACCTCCGGCATCACCGAGGACAGCATCAGCGGCCGGTAGATCATGATGATCGCGGCGATGCATACGGCGGCGACCGCGGCGACCGGGGCTATCTCGCTGGCGCTGATGCCGAGTACCTCGCCGAACAGCAGCGAGTAGATTTCCGGCGCGTATCCGGTGCTGAAGCTGAGGAACAGCGCGCCGAGTCCCAGCATCATGACCAGGGCCAGGGCGACCGCGACGTCGTGGCGGCCGCGGCGGCCGAGCAAGCCGATTCCCAGGGCGCCGAGGAGGGAGAACGCGGCGAGCCCGATCAAGGTGCTGACCCCGATCAGGCTGGCCCCGGCCGCGCCGGCGAACGCGCCGGTCGGCAGCGCGTCGGCGACGAACGCCGAGCCGCGCAGCACGACGAAGAACCCGACCACGCCGGCGACGACGGCGACGATGGTCGCCACGGTCCACGTATTGACCATGAAGCCCGAGAACATGCGCTAGTCACCGCCCCTGGTTCCGCTGGCGTGCCGCCCTGCCAGCGGCAGCTGGGCGAGCAGGTAGAACATGAAAACCAGGGTCACCACGAAGAAGCTCACCGGCCAGCCGTGACGGGCAGGCGGCCAGTAGTAGCTGTCGTAGGCGAGCAGGATGCCCAGCCAGGTCGCGGCCAGCCCGATGCCCGCTGACCAGATGATCGCGATGCCTGGCCTGGCCGTCAGCCGCAGGGCCGCTGCCGCGGGCCCGACCAGCAGCGCGGTGCTGAGGATCGTGCCGATGGTCAGCGCGGCCAGCGAGACGGCCAGCGCTATCGCCACCAGGCACAGCGCGCCGGCGATGCGTACCGGGATCCCGCGCACGCGGGCCAGCTCGGCGCTGACCGAGCTGAGCAGCAGCGGCCGGTACAGCACGGCCACGATGCCGGCGGCGGCCAGGCTGAACGCCGCGACCAGCGGGAGGACCGAGCTGTCGAGCGTGAACATGGATCCGAAAAGGACGGTGACCGTCGTCCCGGTGGTGCTGGTGCGGGTGGTGTCCCAGTACAGCAGCAGCGCCGCGATGCCGAGCCCGGTTCCGCGCACGATGCCGGTCGCCAGATCCCGTCCCCGCGGCCGCCGGATCCCGATCAGGTCCATGATCCCCGCGGCCGCCACGCTGGTGCCGGCGAATCCCCACAGCGGGCTGATCCCGATCAGGAAGGAAGCTGACCCGCCGGAGACGCTGAGATCCGCCAGGGCGTGCCCGGCGTAGGACTGCCCGCGGACCACCGTGAAGGTCCCCACAATGCCGGACACCAGCGCCACGAGCCCGCCGGTCAGGAGCGCCACGTGCACCGCGCCGCTGCCGAAGAACCCAGGCTCGAAGACCGCCCGCAGGACGTGACCCATGACCGGTCACGCGCTGCCGGCGATGGGCAGCGTGGCCGGCCCGGCGGGCGGGTCGACGGGCGGGACGTCGAGGCTGTCGCCGTGCCCGGCGACCACGAGGATCCGGCCGTGCACATGCAGGACGTCGACGTGGTGGCCGTACAGCTTGCTGAGTACCTCGCCGCGCACGACCTCGCTGGCCGGGCCGCTGGCCGCCCGGCCGCCGGCCATGTAGACGACGCGGTCCATGACGGGCAGCAGCGGGTTCATGTCGTGGGCCGAGATGAGCACCGCGATCTGCTGCTCTTCGGCGATGCGGGCCAGCAGCGCGACGACCTCCTGCCCGCTGCTGATATCGAGGTTGGCCAGCGGCTCGTCCAGCAGCAGCAGCCGGGGGCGGCTGATCAGCGCGTGCGCGATCAGGATCCGCTGCTGCTCGCCGCCGGAAAGGTTGCCGGCCCGCGCGTCGCCGAAGCCCGCGGCGCCGACGGAGCGCAGCATCTCCCCGACCATCGCGCGGCGGCTCCGCGACGGCAGCGGGAGGCCGTAGCGGTGGCCATCGAGGCCGAGCCCGACCAGGTCCCTGGCCCGCAGCGGCATATCCGGGTCCAGCTCGATCTTCTGCGGGACGTAGCCGATCATCTCGCCATGCTGGCCGCGGGGCCTGCCGCCGACGCGTACCTCGCCGCTGGCATGCTGCAGGCCGAGAATCACCCGCAGCAGCGTCGTCTTCCCGGCGCCGTTCGAGCCGATCAGCCCGGTGAACTCGCCGGGCCGGATGGTGAACCGGACATCATGCAGGATCTCGCGGCCGCCCAGCCGCACGCTGACGCCGTCAACGGCGAGCATCTCGGCCATGTCGCCAGCCACTTCCCGCACGGCCATCACAGCTTCTGCGTCGAGGTCTTGGTGGCCACGGCCTTCTGCAGGGCCCGGACCTCGGCCAGCATCCAGGACTGGTAGGTGAAGCCGGGCACCGGCATGGTCTCATACACGCCGACCACCGGGACGCCGTACTGCGCGGCGGCTTTGAGGAACGACTGCGTCAGCGACGAGGTGACCTGCCGGTTGTACAGGAACACCTTCACCTTGTGATCCCGGAACAGGCTGTCCTGCGCCGCGACGGCCTGCGGGGAGGGATCCACGCCGTTCATGATGTCCGCCTGGAACGTGAACGGCGTCAGGATCCTCGCCCCGGCCGCCTGCAGCAGGTAATCGCTCACCGGCTCGGTCACCGCCACCGGGGTGCCCGGATAGGCGGCCTTGAACTGCGCGATCGCCGCCAGCCAGGGCTTCAGCGAGGTCATGAATGCGGCCAGCCGGGACGCGAAGTAGGCCTTGTGGGCTGGCCGCAGGGCCGAGAGCCTGGCCGCGACGGCCCTGGCCACGGCCGGCATCGTCGTCGGGCTGTACCACAGGTGCGGGTTCGGCGTGCTGTCCGGCAGGCCGAGCAGCTTCTGCACGTCGATCACCGCCCGGCCAGAGTCCGGCGTCGCGGCCTCGATCTTGTTCATGAAGCTGTCATAGCCGGCGCCGTTCTGCACCACGAGCTGCGCGGAGCCGACGGCCTGGGCCACGCTCGGGCTCGACTCGAAGGAATGCGGATCGGTGCTCGGGTTGCTCAAGATCGCCGTTACATGGGCGTACTTGCCGCCGATCTGGCTGATCACGCTGGCATACTCGTTCTCCGCCCCCACCGCCACGACCGCGCCGCTATGGCTTGCGTCCGCTGCAGAGCCGGAAGCCGAGGAACAGGCGGCAAGCAGCGCCACCGAAGGCAGCAGCACCGCCGCCGCGGCCGGGCGGCGGGAAGCCAGTGCGCGAAGTCTCATCGGCGGTCGATCTCCGGTCTGCCAGAGGGCCATGATCCGTACAGTTAATGACAACGGTAACCATTACGGTTACCATCGTCAAGCTGCCCTGCGTCACCCGCCCTGCGGAATGCTCGCCCAGCGGGAAAGATCCGATGGTCCTGACCCGGCGCGCTCGGCCCGTCCCGCCCTGCCTGCCGCTGACGTCATCCGTGTCGGCCTGTCACCGGGCGATGCCCGCGCCGGCGGCCGGAGGGACGCTGTCCCCGCGCGGGACGTTGACATCCGGATCCAGCACTGCTTTCATACAGGTGAAAATGAAAACCATATTCGTTACTAAGAATCAGGAGATGGCCGCCGGCTGACGCAGTGCATTGCTGGCGCAGTGCGCACGCCGGCGCCACAGGACGCCGGCGCCACAAGAGGAGAAAGGAACCGTCATGTCCCTTGATGTCTCATCGCAGCTGCTCGAACAGGCCCGCGACGCCGAGGTGGACGATGCAGCATTCGTGGCCACGATCCGCGCCTCGCTGCCGTACGCCTACGAGCTCATCGCAGGGCTCGCGGCGGAGCTGCGAGCTGGCGATGCGGATTTCGCCGACAACCAGGTCCCGCCGCCCGGCGAGGCGGAACGCGGCCAGCTGCTGCGGGCCTTGGCCAGCGACGCGATCCGCGGCAGCCTCCAGCGCCATTTCGGCGTCCGCCTTGCCTTCCAGAACTGTCACCGGGTGGCGGCATTCCGGCTCGATCAGCCCGGAGCCGTCTACCAGGACTTCATCTCGCCGCGGTCCCAGCTGCTCAACCAGTCTCCCGCGCTCCGCAACTGCTGACCCGCCGCACTGGCCCGGTCCGGCAATGTGCCGGACCGGCTTGTGCACGGCCTGCCTTTCTTCCGGGCGCAATCCTGGCTCAAGTTTGTCGGAACGCGGGGCAATCCGCCGGACGGCCGCAAGGGGCGCGCAGAAGGTTGCCGTGCTACTCATTGCTCGCTAAGACAGGCGGTCAACAGCAGCATGCTCAACGTGCTGGCCGAGTTGCTTCTGCCAGTGGCCGTCGTCGCAGGCCCGGACCTCACCGCGCGCGCTGCCTGTTGCCATCTGGTGGCAGGCACCCGTCACGGTCACGCGAGAGGCAAATCGTCCGGTCGGCCGCGAGGTTCGCAGGCCAGGCTGCGTGCCCGCGAGCGGATCACAGCGCAGCAGGCTGCGCGGAAGCGCGCCGAGGCGCGCCGGCGGCTCCTGGTGCCCTTCGCGTCCGTAACCGTCGTGCTGGCTATCGTCGTGGCGCTGGTGGCAATCAGCTGAGCCCGACCAGGTCCGCCGTCAGCGAATCGCCGGCTCCCGCCGACGTCGTCAGCCAGGTCACGACCGTTCCGGCCGCCGTGCTGACACGGGGCGCAGGCCCGGCGACACGCCGCTGCAGACAGTCAGAACGCCCGGCCCGCCGCTGACCGTCGGCGGCAAGCCGCTGGCGGCAAGCCGCTGGCGTTCAGATGCACCACGCCGGCACTGTGGTGCCGGCTTCAGGTATATGGCTGAGGACGAGTAAGTCTGGTCAGAGCATCTGGATCAGCATGTAGCCCATGGTGATTCCCATGGCGATCTTGCAGGAAGCTGCGAGCCCGGGGGCGAGCATGGGCTCGTCTGCCGGGTGCTCGTGCCAGGTACCCGCCGTGCCGGATGCGCCGGGGCCGGCGTGCGTGCTTGCGGCGGATATGGCGGGGGAGGTGACCGGGAGCCTGGCGGCGTCCCGCGGCGTGTTCGGGGCCGGCCTGGCAGTCCTGGCCCGGGCGAGGGAGGTCAGCTGGTCGGTGGTCCAGATGACGTAGCCGAGCATGAAGAGCGCCAGTACCACGGCGAGCGGGGGGTAGTTTGCCGCGGTGCCGGGGGACCCGGCCATGCCGGGCATCGGCATTCCCGGTCCCCGGTTCCCGGCCGGGGATGCCGGGACCGCCATGAGCATGTAGAGCATGGCGGCGCATTCGACCAGATGCGGCAGGGGAATGGGGCACCGCCAGGCGCCGGGGGAGGCGTTGCCGCGGCGGGCGCGGATGGCCTGCCACGCGAACCATGCCGCCGCGACTGCGAAGACGATTTCCCACGCGCTGCCGGGCAGCGGGCTCAGCCGTGGCACGAGCATCCCGGCCATCGCCGCGCCCATCGCAACATGCAGCGCGTCGGCATCGAATTCTGTCTCATGCTGCCGTAGGCGCGAGACGACCAGGCGGCCCGCGCAATAGAGGGCGATCACGATCATTACCGCGGCGAGCGCGCCCGCGAGCCAGGACGGTCCGGCCACGTTAATGGCCTCTCGCCGGCCGGGGCCGGCGGCGCGCCGGCCGACGGGTATCGGGCGTTTCCGGGCGTGCCGCCGGTGCCGTGTGGCGGTTCAGCTGGGCTGGCAGGCTCCTGGCCGGCGTGCCGTCGGTCATCGTGTTTCCTTTCCGCGCTGCCATCGCCCGGACGCCGGTGAGGCCGGCCCCATGCGCCCAAGGGGGAGGCCCGGTGTGCCTGCAGCCCCGGCGGACCGGGATGTAGCACCCGGAGACTGGCCCCCGGGCCAGGCCGGCGCTTTACATGCTGACGACGCAAAAGGGTAATTGGATGGGCGCAGCCTGCGCAAGCGTGAACCGGCCTGAATGGGCTCGCCCGGAATCGGGGCCGTGGTTTCCGGAACCTTTCGGGGGTATTCCTGGTTACCCCGGCTGGGTATTCCGGGAACCCTGCCGGGGTATTCGGGGAACCGGGCCAGGGTATTCCGGGAACCCGGGCGGGGTATTGGGGCGGGTAAATGCGCCTGGCGTGCGGGTGATTGTGTTGCCGGGGCTTTCCGGGGTGTGTAGATTTCCGTGCGGCGGGCATCGGCTGGTGCTTTTGCCGAAGCCCGCCGCTGGCCCGGGTCCCTGCCCGGGTGCGGGCGGGCTCGTGGTGGCCTGGTGTGCTGGCTGGCTGGTTTCGCTGAAGGGCGGGCGCGGATGTCATCGGCTGCACTCGCTGGTGAGGCGCCACCGGGGCTGCGGGAGGTGGAGCTCTCGGTCCGGGGGATGACGTGCGCCGCGTGCGCGGCCAGGGTTGAGAAGAAACTCGCCGCGATCGGAAATGTCTCGGCGTCGGTGAATTTCGCGACCGGGAAGGCGACCGTCGTGGCGCCGGCCGCGGTTCTTGTGCGGCAGCTCATTGAGACGGTTGAGCAGGCCGGTTACGGCGCTGAGGTGGTGGCGGGCGGCGGCGATGCGGCTGAGGCGGGCGGCGGCGGCCCGGATGCGGCCCGAGTCGCTTACCTGCGGCGCCGGCTGATCGTCGCGCTGGTTTTGTTCGTTCCGCTGAGTGACCTGTCGGTGTTGCTGTCGCTGTTTCCCGCGGACCGGTTCCCGGGCTGGCAGTGGGTCCTGGTGGTGCTGGCGGCGCCGGTCGCGGTCTGGGCGGCGTGGCCGTTCCACCAGGCCGCCTGGAAGAACGCCCGGCACGGCGCAAGCTCGATGGACACGCTGGTGTCGCTGGGCATCACGGCCGCGTGCTGCTGGTCGGTGTATGCGATGTTCTTCCTGGACCGTGGCCTGCCGCGGTCCAGTGCCCTGTTCCTGCTGCTGCACGCCTCGGGCGGGGGGATTTACCTGGAGGTCGCGGCGTCGGTGACCACGTTCCTGCTGGCCGGCCGGTGGTATGAGGCGCGGGCGCGGCGGCGGGCCGGTGACGCGATGCGGGAGCTGGCTGGCGCGGGCGCGAAGGAGGCCTGCGTGCTGGCCGGTGACGGGACCGAGCGCCGTGTCCCTGTCGCGCAGCTGCGGGCCGGGCAGCGGTTCGTGGTCCGGCCGGGGGAGACGATCGCCGCTGACGGCGTGGTGCTGTTCGGGCAGTCCGCGGTGGACCGCAGCATGATGACCGGGGAGTCGGTGCCGGCCGAGGCGGCCGAGGGTGACAGCGTGACCGCCGGGACGGCCGTTGTCAGCGGGCGGCTGATCGTGGCCGCGGCCAGGGTGGGCAAAGACACCCAGCTGGCCCACCTGGTCGCCCTGGTAGGGCGAGCGCAGGCGGAGAAGGCGTCGGTCCAGCGGGTCGCTGACCGCATCTGCGGCGTGTTCGTCCCGGTCGTGCTGGCGCTCGCGGGACTGACCCTGGCCGGCTGGCTGCTGGCCGGCGCTCCGGCGCAGCGCGCGTTCGGCGCCGCGCTCGCGGTCCTGATCATCGCGTGCCCGTGCGCGCTGGGGCTGGCGACCCCGGCGGCGCTGGTGGTGGCGTGCGGGCGGGGCGCGCAGCTGGGGATCTTCATCAAGGGGTACCGGGCGCTGGAGTCCTCCCGGTCGGTCGACACCGTGGTGCTGGACAAGACCGGGACGCTCACCTCCGGGGTGATGGCCGTGACCGGCGTGCAGCCGGCCGCGGGCACCAGTCGCGGTGTCCTGCTGCGTTACGCCGGGGCGGTGGAAGACGCATCCGAGCATCCGGTGGCCGCGGCGATCAGCGCCGCCGCGCGCGCGGAACTCGGGCCGTTGCCGCAGGCGAGTGGTTTCGCGGCGCTGCCGGGCCTGGGAGCGGGCGGGATGGTGGATGGCCATGAGGTGATCGTCGGGCGGGAGCGGCTGTTCCGCGACCGCGGCATCCTGGTTCCCGCTGGCCTGGCTGCCCAGTGCGCGGTGTGGGAGCGGGCCGGGCTCGACGGTGGTGCTGGCCGGCTGGGACGGCCAGGTGTCCGGGGCGGTGGCGGTCGCCGATACCGTCAAGGCCTCCGCCGCCGGGGCGGTCGCCGGGTTGCGCCGGCTCGGCCTGCGCACGGTGCTGCTGACCGGGGACAGCGAGGCCACCGCCCGGGCGGTGGCCGCCCAGGCCGGCGTCGATGAGGTGATCGCCGGGGCGATGCCCGGCGACAAGGTTGCCGTGATCGCCGGCCTGCAGGCACGCGGCCGGCCGGTGGCGATGGTCGGCGACGGGGTCAACGACGGGCCCGCGCTGGCCGCCGCCAGCCTGGGGCTCGCGGTGGGGTCGGGCACCGACGTCGCGATCTGCGCGGCCGACCTGATCTTGCTGCGCGATGACCTAGGCGTCGTTCCCGACGCGATCAGGCTCGCCCGGGCCACGTTCACCACGATCCGGCGCAATCTTGGCTGGGCGTTCGGCTACAACATCGTCGCGATCCCGCTGGCCGCCGCCGGGTTCCTCAACCCGCTGATCGCCGCGGCGGCGATGGCGTTGTCGTCGGCGTTCGTCGTGGCCAACAGCATGCGGCTGCGCCGGTTCGGCGCCCCCGCGGCGGCCCGCCGCGGCTGGTCGCGGCTGCGGCCGGCCGGACCGGGGCGGGATGAGGATTCTGCTGGCGGTGCTGAGCCGAAGGAGCAGGTGACGTCATGCCCGGGATGAACTCCGGACTGAACATCAGCGATCCGACGGTGGTGGCCGCGTTCAAGGCGGCGCTGCTGCACCAGGGGCTCATCGCGCTGCTGATCTTCGCGGTGCTCGGGCTGGCCTGGGTGACCGTGCGGGCATGGCTGCCCGCGGCCGCCCGGGACAGCGCTGCGGCGGTGCCCGCGGGCACGCCCGGACCAGCCCTGGCCGAGCCGGGCTGGCGGCAGCTGCTGCGGATCGGCTTCGGCCTGCTGTGGATCTTCGACGGGATCTTGCAGGCCCAGCCCAAGATGGCGATCGGGCTCCCGTCGCAGGTCATCGAGCCCGCCGCGGCGAGTTCGCCGCCGTGGGTGCAGCACGTGGTGAACTGGGCCGGGACGACCTGGTCGTATCACCCGATGCAGGCCGGCGCCTCGGCGGTGTGGATCCAGGTCGGGATCGGCATCTGGATGCTGGCGGCTTCGCGGGGCGCCTGGTCCCGGCTGGCCGGGCTGGTCAGCGTCGGCTGGGGGCTGGTCGTATGGGTGTTCGGCGAGTCGTTCGGCGGGATTTTCGCGCCGGGCCTGACCTGGCTGTTCGGCGCGCCGGGAGCGGTTCTCATCTACTGCGCGGCCGGGGCGCTGATCGCGCTGCCCGAGCGGACCTGGCGCACGGCGCGGCTGGGCAGGCTGATCCTGGCCGGGGTGGGGCTGTTCCTGGCCGGCATGGCGGTGCTGCAGGCCTGGCCGGGCCGGGGGTTCTGGCAGGGCCGGCTTGGGCACGGGCCAGGGACGCTGACGGGCATGATCCAGTCGATGGCGCAAATCCCGCAGCCCCGGTTCCTGTCGGCCTGGGTCAGCGGCTTCGGCTCGTTCGACGCCGCGCACGGGTTCGCGGTGAACCTGTTCGTCGTGGCCGCGCTGGCGGTGACCGGCGCCGTCTTCCTGAGCGGCCGGCCGCGGCTGATCCGCCCGGCGGTCATCGCCTTCACCGCGTTCTGCCTGGCCGACTGGGTGCTGATCGAGGACTTCGGGTTCTTCGGCGGCCTGGGAACCGACCCCAACAGCATGATCCCGATGGCGCTGCTGGCGATCGCCGGCTACCTTGCCCTGGCCCCCGCACCGGCGCCCGCGCCCGTGGCAGCGGCGGAGCCAGCCAGCACCGGGGCATCCGCGCCCGCCAGCGCCGGGGGTGCCGCCGCAAGCTGGCGCGACCGGGTGCGGCCCGCGGCCGTGCGCCGGTCACTTGCGGGCGCCAGCATCCAGTCCGTGGCATCAGCGGGCGCGATCGGCCTGATCATCCTCGGCGCGGCGCCGATGGCGGCCGCGCAGGCCAGCCCGGTCGCCGACACCATCCTGGCCCGCGCCATCGACGGCTCCAGCGCCCCGCTTGACTACCCGGCGCCGGCTTTCGCCCTGACCGACCAGCACGGCAGGCCCGTGACGCTGGCCGGCCTGCGCGGCAAGGTGGTGCTGCTGACGTTCCTGGACCCGGTGTGCTCGACCGACTGCCCGCTGATCGCGCAGGAATTCCGCCAGGCCGGCCAGCTACTCGCCGCGGACACCGGCCAGGTCGAGCTCGTCGCAATCGACTACAACCCGCTGTACACCCAGCTGGCCTACACCCGGGCGTTCGACCGCCAGGAGCACCTCGGCGGCGTGCCGGACTGGCTGTACCTGACCGGCCCGCGTGCCCGGCTCCAGCAGATCTGGCACAACTACGCGCTGCCCGTGCAGATCCTCCCGGCCGGGTCGATGATCGGCCACGGCGACTACGCGTTCGTCATCGACCAGGCCGGTCACGTGCGCCGCGAACTGAACTTCGATCCCGGCCCCGCCACCACCAGCACCAAGTCATCGTTCGCCGCCGAGCTCACCGACGCGGCACGCCAGCTGCTGGGGCCCTCATGAGCAGGCCGCGGCACCCCGCCATTGTCCTGGCCATCACGGCCGCGATGCTCGCCGCGGGCTGCGGGAACGCCGCCCCGGCCCCGCGGCGGCCCCTGTCGCAGGAGGCGCCTTCCTGGCCGCCGTCACTGGATACCTCCCTGGTCACCGCGGCCGGCACCTGGGCGGTCGCCGTGATGGGCGGCCCGGCCGCCCGGCACAACAACTTCTGGCAGCTGTTCGTCCGCCCCGCCGGGAGCCAGCGATGGACGCTGGTCACCCCGCCCGGGGTGACCAGCAACGGCGGCCTGGTCCTGGCCGCCGCCGGCGGGCGCTCACTGATCACCGGGTTCCGGCCAAGCCAGTACCTCAGCTACACGCCGCTGACGGTAACCCGTGACGGCGGCGAGGCATGGTCCTCGGCCGGCCCGCTTGACGCCGCCCTGGCCGATGCCCCCGACGCCCTGGCCGCGGCACCCGGCAGCGGGAAACTGCTCGCCCTGCTCACCGGCGGCACGGCCGAAACGGCCACACCTGGCAGCGCCACGTGGAGCACCCTGGCTAGCTGGCGGTCCCTCGCCGCGACACCCCCTGGCCGGCGCTGCGGGCTGCAGAACCTCACCGCAGCCGCCTTCACTCCCTCAGGGGTGCCCCTGCTGGCCGGGGCCTGCGGCCACCCGGGAACCGCCGGCATCTTCGCCGCCAGGAACGGCACCTGGCAGGCAGCAGGCCCTGGCCTGCCCGCCGCCCTGGCACGCCAGGACATCACCGTGCTCAGGCTGACCAGGACCGCCAACCGCATCGTGGCGCTGCTCGCCGCAGGCACCGGGCAAGCCGCCAGCCTGCTCGCCGCCTCATCCCCCGACAGCGGCAGTCACTGGTCCCTGTCACCCCTGCTCAGCCTGAACGGGGCGAAGCTGACCTCAGCCTCCTTCGGGCCCGGCGGCACGGCCGTCATGCTGCTAACCGGGAACCGCGCAGAGAGCCTCGCCGGAACCGGAGCCACCTGGCGGGCACTGCCCGCACCGCCGCCGGGCACGGCAACGCTGGCCTCCCGATCTGCGGGCGGCTTCAGCGCACTGGCCGTCCACCGCACCAGGATGGCCATCTGGCAGCTCGCGCCCGGCTCCTCAACGTGGGCCACAACCCAGACCATCAACGTCCCCGTCCAGTTCGGCTCCTCCGGCTGAGGCCAGCGGAGCGCCGCAATCGGCGAAACCGTTGGCGAAGCTTGCCAAGATCGGCGTGAGCACCAGTCAAGTGCTCGGGGGATACTGTGGTCCCATGCCAGATCGGACAGAGACCTGCGGGGATTGCGGAGTCTCCAGGACGTTCCCGGATGGCGACTGGGACGAAGCTCAGTCGCCTGCGATCACGGCCTGGGAGCGCGAGCACACGCAGAACGCACATGACGGGCAAGAAGTCTCATGCTGGTCCCTGGAGCCGAACCCGTTCTTCGATCGCGGCTGAGGCGGGCCGCTCCCGGCGAACGATCGGCGAAATCCTGCAAGATCATCCGATGACTTGTGTAGTTCGCCGAGGAACCAGCAACAGTACCGAGGAACTTGAGTTCAGCCGGCCGTAGGCCAGGACGACCTTGTCGCGGCCCGGCGACCGTGGGCGGAGCGCCGACGTTGGCGGCGTCGAACGCCACGACCACCGTCGCGGTGTCCGTGGCGACGATGTAGATCTGGGCGATACTGAGCAGCCCCACGGCGTCGGCGAGCTGCACGCCCGCCAGCAGGACGGCGCTTGCCAGCCCGCACCGCCACATCAGCCGCTGCCTGTCGATCCGGTCGGCCATTGCGCCCGCGACGAGTCCGATCGCCAGGTAGGGGGATCGTCTCGATCGCCACGAGCAGTGAGGTTTCAGGCTGACCCGGTCCGCTGGCAGACCAGGATGGGCAATATGGTGCTGGTCACCAGCGTGTCCGCAAGGGTGACGCTCGCGGCAGTCCAGAATTTGACGAAGACTCGGTCCCCGCGTAGCGCCGGGCCGGCGCTGTGCTCGCGCTCGTGGCCTCTGCGCAGGCCGGGCGGGGAGTGCAATGTCAGGCCGGTCGCGGCGGCCTGCCCGGACGTCGGCTGAACCGCAGTTGCATGAGCCACCTGGCCAGCTCGCAGGAGCCGCCGAAGATCATCACCGGGCAGCCTTGCTGATCTTATGAAGTCCGGGTGCCATGCGATGGTTATGAAGCGGTTGCAGCCCGTCGTCCACGGTTTAAGCCCCGGCGCCCTGGATCGCCGGGCGGCCCGCCTGACGTAGCCAGCTGAGGGAATGCCGGCCACACTTTCGTAACCGGATGCGTCCTCGACGGCGCTGCCAGGTCGCGCGACGCTGTGTCCCTATCCCAAGGGAGGGAACAGCAATGCGCAAGATGCTTGCCGCCCTGATCGGCGCGGCCGCCACCGTCACGATGATCACCGGAGCCGGAGTGGCCTCGGCCAGCCCCACCCACCCAGCCACCATCACCCACCCGGCCAGTGCACACCGTGCCGTTACCGGGACGCAGCATTTCCAGGATGTGTCCACCTCGCTGACGGGCAACAGGAGCAAGGTGGTTGCCTACGGCGTGTTCAATGCGAGCGGCGTCGACATCGCGACCAGCAATACCAGGGACACCTTCAGGTTCCCCGGCGGCAGCTTCCGCGTCCGGCACAAGGTCACCCACAGCCGCTCGCATTTCAGCAAGCGGACCTGCGCGGGCACGCAGAGCCAGCGCGGCACCTACAAGATCAGCCGCGGCCGCGGTAGGTACGCCGGCATCAGCGGCCACGGCCGCTTCACGGTCAGCGCCCTGATAGTCGCCCGGCACACCGCCCACGGATGCTCTAACAAGCCGATCGCCGTCCAGGTCGTCATCCGGGCACGCGGCCCAGTGACCCTGCCATAGCAGCGCCGCCGAGAATGGCTGGCCCGCCGTGCGCCAGCGGCCAGCCATTCTCGGGTGCTGATGGGTCGGCCTGGGCTAAGAACGGCGGCAAGGTACACAGTTTGAATGGCTTGGGTCTGGAACTGTCCTGATCATGGACGGCGCGCCTGCGTGATCTTGGCCGGCGGATGATCTATGCCGGGATGTATGAGATATCCAGATAGCGGTGGCCTGTCCGCTGTGGGACGGGCCCGGCGCGAGATGGTGCGGCTGCAGGCCGCAGGCATGTTCGAGCATGATGCCAGGCCGGTGCAGGTGGCGCATGACCTGCGGGTCAGCGAGAAATCGGCATACCAGTGGCGGCAGCGATGGCGCGCGGGCGGCCGGGCCGCGCTGGCGTCGAGGGGACCAGGCGGTGACCGGTGCCGGCTGTCGCCTGGCCAGCTGGGAAAGCTGCAGTCAGCGCTGGGCCTGGGCACGGCTTGCTGGGGCTGGGATGAGGATCAGCGGTGGACGCTGGCGCGGGTGACCACGCTGATCGGGCGGCTGCTCCACGTGACGTACACGCTGCGCGGCACCTCGTACTTACTGCACCAGATGGGATTCAGCCCGCAGGTGCCCGTGTACCGGGCCGCCGAGCGGGACGAGGACGCGATCACCGCGTGGCGGGCGGAGACCTGGGCGAAGGTACGAGGCTAGCGGCGGCGACTGGGAGCTGGATCTGCTTCGAAGACGAGGCCGGGCAGAACCTGCGCCCGCCGAAGGCGCAGACCTGGGCCCGCCGCGGGCACACCCCCGTGATCGCGGTCTGCGGGAAGGGATCGGGGCGGTGCCGGTGGCCGGGCTGGTCTGCCTCAAGCCCGGCAGCCGTGGCCACTTGTTCTACCGGATCCGCATTCACCGGGGAGGCAGGGGCGAGCGCCGCAGCATGTCCCATGGGCGACTACGCCGAACTGGTCACCGCCGCGCACCGCCAGCTGAATGCCCCGGTCATCTTGATCTGGGACAGTCTGAACACCCATGTCAACGCTGTGATGCGCCTTCTCCTCGATGCCCGCCGGGACTGGCTGACAGTGATCCAGCTGCCCGCCTACGCCCCGGATCTCAACCCGGCCGAAGGGGTGTGGGCGAACATGAAGAACGGCCTGGGCAACCTCGCCGCCAGCAAGGTAGACCTGCTGGCCGCCATCGCGAAGAACCGGCTCAAGCGCATCCAGTACCGGCCCGCCCTCATCGACGCCTTCCTCGCCCAGACCGGGCTCACCCTCGAAACCGAACCGCCATAGACGCCATACCCTGGCGATTCAAGGTCTGTAGCCGTCAGGAATGGCGCGGACGGAGTAGGTCACGGCCACGCCGACCGTGACGATCCTGCTCCCAGCAGTCACAGCTGCCCAGGCGGTGCCCAGCGATTCCCCAGCCCTGCAACAAGGCTCATGATAACGAAGATTTGACGAGTTAGGTATATGAGGCACTTCCGGAAGGGGCAAGCAGATCCCGCTCAAGGACACTCTGGCGAAGCTGGTGAATGCCACTCGCTCATGCAGATGGGTAAGATCGGTCGCGTGGAAGGATCTGCAAATGGCTGGCTGACGGGCACTTTACTGATCCTAATGGGCCTATTGTCAATTCTGGCGTCAGGTTGCGGCGCTTGCGCGGGGGGAGTGACCGCGATTCGTACAGCAGCAAAGTACCGCAACAGGCCCGGATCCGTACGGACTCGCATGCACGTCCTGGGACGGTGACCTGCGCAGATACACTCCGGTGGACGTGTTGCTACTGAATGGCATGCAAGAGGTCCGGAGTTCGATTCTCCGTAGCTCCACCCCAGTTAAAAGCAATGAAATCGAATACCTGATCTCATGGTTTCGGTGTCCTGTACAGCAGCAAAGTACCGCAACCGACAAACCGCACAACAGTTCGGATCCGGCAACCGCGCCCAACAGGCCCGCCCGCCGGGCCGGCGAATGCCGGAACCGGGACGGAACCGGCCCGGGCTGACCAGGAACAACGCTCCTTCCTTCCCCTTCTTTGAACACTTGCCGCGGCGCGGGAATGCAGTGACTCTTGCCGGCCGGGCAACGGGCCGGGCTGATAATGGCGGTGCTCGCCGTGGCCATGGCTGATCTCTCGGTTGCGGGCCTACAGTGCACTGTGATCGTGCTGTTGACCGGTGTCGTCGCGTTGGCTTATCTGCACGGACCGGCTCAGCCGCGGCGCTGAGGCGCGTTTAGAGACGCGGCCGGGCAGCCTTGGGACGCGCCTGTTGCGTGCCGCTGGCCCAGTCAAAAAGAGCTGCCGCATGCGGGAACGCGGCCGAGATGCCGTAACGGGCCAGCGTCCCGATCGTGCCGCCGGCCGCTACGACGGCGAGCGCTCCCCAGCGGGCACGCCGAGGCAGCCGTCGTCGCCGCCGCCCGGAGAGCCGCCCGGGTGTGTTCCGGGTAAGGACGACCGTTGCCTGGGCCGCAGCACCGGGCACTCCTGACCGCATCTGGGGCACCACCGCCCATCGTGCCTTCCTTGCCGTCAACGCAGCGCCTGGCCGGAGCATGGACAGGGCAGCTATTCCTTGAGGACCCGCCAGGCCGCCGCGCGATCCTGTTCGGGCCAGCGATCGCGGGCAAGTGCTCGTATCAGCGCTCGCAGGTCACGGAAATCTCCCGGAGCCTCGGATTGCAGACCGCGCGGCGGCAGGCCAGGTGGTCAGCCAGTCGAGCCGCGCACCGTCGCCAGCAGCCCGTTGAAGTCCTCCGTGCATGGCCCGCACGCCTGTAGATGCGCCGCGATGCCGGGGTAACGCAGCGCCGCGGCGGCGTCTTCGGCTATCAGCTCGACGTAAATGTGCAGTAGCTCCATCGCCTCAGCGCATCCCACATCGCGCGGATCGGTCCGCAGGAAGCGGTCCAGCGCCGGCCAGTCGTTCATGAGCGCCCCGGAGTGTCATCGTCTAGATACCCATTAGCGGCGAGAACGGCCCGTAGCTTACGCCTGGCGTCGAACAGCGTCTTGTAGATCGCGCCGCGGGTCGAGCCGAGCTCGGCGACCAGGGCGTCGAGGGGTATGCCGTTGAGCACGATCGCGACGAAGACCTGCCGCTGCCGCTGGGTCAGCTCCTCGTCCACAGCGCGGCGCAGCGCGCCGGCCAGGTCCCGCCACTCCGACTCCTGCGCAGGCCTGGGCCCGAGCCGGTCGGGCAGCCGGTCCCAGTCCTCGGCGTTCATTGACACACTCGGGCTGCGCCAGAAATGCCGCCCGATTTTCGCCGATACCTCGAAGATGACGAACTTGTATGCCCAGGTCGTGAACCGGCTCTCGCCCCGGAACTGCCCGAGCTTCCCGATGATAGCCAGCATGGCGTCGGCCGCGGCCTGGTACGCGAGGTCGTCGAGCTCGGGGCCGGTGACCTGCAGCTGCCCGCTTCGCCGGTGTATCTCTCGCCGGGCGATCCGCAGCAGCAGCTCGTGCAGGCGGGCCAGGGCCGCCTCCCGCTCCGCTGCCGGGCCGGTGAGCGTCCGGATCCACTCGGCTGACGCGGGATCTCGCGGGGGCGGCGTGACAGCGGTGCCGCCTGCCGGTTGGTGCGCTGACGCCATGACCACGATCCTATGCACGGCCCGGCGGCGCGGGCAGCGCTGACGCCGGAGGTAAGACCAGACCGGCGCCCGGCGCTAACTGTGCATGCGGACCGCAGGCACCTGGCTCTGCTGCCTTTCACCGGCCGAACGGAGAATCACATGGCGCTGCTGCATCCGGGCGAGAAGTTCCCGGCCCTCACCGTGGCCCTTCCCGGCGGGGGCAGCCTCCGGCTGCCGGAGGCGCTGGACGGTCATTTCGGCGTGGTCCTGTTCTACCGGGGTTCGTGGTGCCCGTACTGCAACGCCCAGCTTCGCGCATTCCAGCGGGCTAAGGACAGCCTCGCCGCCGCGGGGGGCAAGGTCGTCGCGCTCTCGGCCGATAACGAGGCCACCACCGCGGAGCTGATCGCCAGGCATGGGCTGCAGTTCCCGGTCGGTCACGGCGCCGATGCCCGCGCCCTGGCCGAGGCGACCGGCGCCTTCGTTAACGACGACCCGGTTTACCTGCAGTCAACCGGATTCGTGCTGAATCCCGGTGGCCAGGTCGTTGTGAGCGTTTACTCCAGTGGCGTGATCGGGCGCCTGGTACCCGAGGACGTGATCGGCCTCATCCGCTACCTGCGCGAGCACGCTCCGGCCGGCCGCGCCTGAGCATCGCCGAGCCAGTGGTCACGGACGTGCAGCCTGGCGCGGAGCGGGCCGCTGGCTGCTGGCGTCCCGGTGCGGCGACAATGAGATAACGCGGCTGCCGCCGGCATTTTGCGCGACCAGAGGAGTCCTCAGCGTGCTCGTGGCGTTCGATATGTTCGGGACGCTGGCCGATACAGCCAGCGTGGCCCGTGAGCTGGCGCCCGCCTGCGGGGAGCAGGCCGGCCGCGTGGCGCGGACATGGCGGGACAGACAGCTCGAGTACATGTTCCGGGTCACGGCCATGGGCCAGTTTCCCTCGTTCGCGGATCTCACCCGGTGGGGTATCGCGCGCGCCCTTGCCGAATCGGGGATCGCGCTGCCGAAGGCGCAGCAGGAAGCTCTCGCCTGCGCTTACCGCCGGCTCCGGCCATTCGGCGATGCCCGCCCGGCGCTTGCCGCTCTGCGGGAGCGCGGGCACCTGATCGTCGTGTTCAGCGTGGGCCCCAGGGAATGGCTCGAGGAGCTGGCGGTCAGTTACCGCGAATTCGTCGACGACTTTGTCAGCGCGGAGGAAGCGGGCTTTTACAAGCCCCATCCGGGCATCTACCGGCATTTGCTCGACGCGACGGGCACTGAGCCGTCGGCAGCGCTGCTGGTGTCCTCCAACACGTTCGATATTACCGGCGCCGCTGCGGCGGGAATCCGCACCGCGTGGTGCAGGCGTCATCCGGCCGCGCTTCCTGATCCGTGGGGGGCACGTCCGGACTACGTGCTCACGGGCCTCTCCGGGCTGGCCGGCGTTCTTCCCGGCAGCTGAGTGGAGGGCGGCCGGATCGCCGTCCTCCGGTCCCCCGGCCTTGGCGGGCCTGCGTTACTGGCGGGTGCCCTTCGGCCGGCGCCGCGCAGAGTCCTGGCCGGCGCTGTCAGCGGCCGATGGAGTACAGGTAGCCGTTGTCCGAGCCGATCAGGAGGTCCCCGGTGGCCGACAGCGCAGGATAGCTGTCCACAGTCTTCCCGGTCGGGATCGCGAAAAGTCGCGACCCGCTGGGTGAATAGCCGTATATCTCGCCGCCATGAGTGCCGTAGTAGACGTCGCCGACGCTGTCCACCAGCGGCGCCGTCCAGATGTTGACCTCCGGGGTGTCAACGCCAGGCTGGGCGGCAATCGAGCGGATGACTGTGCCGGTCGCGGTATCCGCAATCGTCATGACGCCGCCGTTGTCCCCGTAGTAGGCCCTCCCGGTGCCAGCTACGGCCGATGATGAGTAGCTGGGGCTATTGGTCGCGTGTTTCCACAGCTGCCTTCCGGACGTGCTTACTCCGTACTCGAAGCCGTCGTTGGTACCCAGGACCGCGGTGCCGTCCGCGGCGACCGCGGCTGACACCTCGACCTCCTTCGGGACGGTGAACTGCCACAGCTTGCGGGCGGTATCGCCCTCGTCGCGGACGGCGACAAGGCAGTCATCCACGGTGGTCTCGATCACCCCGTCACGTCGCACGACCGGGCTGCCGAACGACTGGCGGCCGAGTTTCAGCGTCCACCGTTCCGCTGTCTTCGCACCGTCGATCGTTATGGCAGTTAGCACGCCGGAGGTCGTCATGACGTAGACAGCCGTCGGCGACGCAATCACCGGTGACAGCGGGACCCCGCCCACGTTGACGGCCCATTGCTTCGTGCCCTGGGTGTCCAGCCCGAAGACCATGTGCCGGGGACCCGGCCAGACGATGGTGCCGTCCGGCAGCACCGCGGCGGTCGTGGACAGGTCGTCCACGCCGAGGGATCCGCCGCCGTTGAATTTCCACAGCTGGTGGCCGTTGACGGGGTTGAGGGCATACAGGACGCCCGCGTTGGCCGACTCGTAGATAGTGCCGTCGGCGCCCACGCTCGGCCCCGGGCTGATGGCGCTGCCGAGATTGGCCTTCCAGCGGATATGACCCGTCTGGGGACCCCGGACGGCCGCCTCGGAGCTGTGCGTAGCGTCATGCTCCGCCTCGGGCCACGGCGCGTACCCGGCCGGCGCCGGTCCCGACGGGGGGTGCCCCTTCGGCTGGACCGCGCTGGTCGTCGCCCCGCTGCCGTGACCGCAGCCCGCCGCGATGACGCCGGCAGCCAGCATGACGATCAGCACCACGCCGGGCCGGCCCGGCACCGTCGCGCGCGCGGCACGCGGGCCGGGCGCGGTCCTGGTGACCGGGAACCGGCGGCCGGCGGCCGGCCGTCTTCGATCGCGCATTCTGCTCTCCGTCCAGGTATGGGGCGCAGGGCCTGCGGCGATCCGGCACCGCAACGATTGAAAGCCGCGCCGCGGGAGCACCGCCACCGCTATGCCGGTGCCGTCACGGGTCCGTAAGACATCGCCCGGCCCGTACATCGCCAGGCGGCCCGGCGGGCGGCCGCCTGCCGGGCCGCCTGGCGATGGGTATGTCCCCGGGCCAGCCTGGCTGGGCGGGCCCGGGAACAACCGGTCGCTAGGCCGGCTCGTCGTGCCTAGATGTTGGCAATACCGGCCGACGAGGTGACCCCGGCCGGCAGCGGGGTCGGCGAGCTAGACACCTCAGTGAGGTTTCCGCCGTTGACCGCGAACACGGATACGAAATGCATGCCAGAGCCGTCGACTAGGAGGTACTTGCCGTCCGGGGACAGCCGGGCGTCGATGTCAGCTCCGCCGCCGGTGATAGGCGTGCTGCCGATCAGCGCGAGCGAGCCGTCGCTGTTGATGGAATAGCTGGAGATGTTGCCCGACCCGGTGTTAACGGTGAACAGGTACTTGCCGTCGTGGCTGATCTCCACCCAGCATGGCGCGGTCTGCCCGCCGGCGTAGGGCGACGAGCCGATCGAGGTGAGATTGCCGAGGAGGCCGTCGTGGTAGGCGGACACCGTGCCGAGGCCGGCGCCGTTGTGCGCGTTGCTGACGAACAATTGCGAGGGACTGGCCGGCGAGAACTCCGCGCCGAGTTGGCCGAGGCCCTGCCCGGTGAAGGGAGATCCATGAGCAGCGAGCAGGCGGCCGCCGGGAAGCACCACGAAACTGTCGATCAGCGACGTGCCGGTGCGGGTGCCGATGAGGTGGTCGCCGAAGGCGTTGAAGAACACATCGCCCAGGCCGGAGGTATCAGGGACGGCGTACGTCGAGCCGGGGACCGGCGTCAGCGTGCCATCGGGACTCAGCCGGAAGCCGGTGTAGTTGCTGCCGCCCGTGCCGGAGTTCGCCACGTAGACGAGTCCGAAGGGGGAGATTGCGACGCTGACAGGCTTCACGCCGCCGGAGGAGACTGGCTGGCCTACCTGAACGGGCACGCCACCTGCGGTGACCCGCAGCACTGAGATCTGGTTGCTGCCGGCGTCAACGGCCAGCAGGTACCTGCCGTCCCGGGTCGCCTGGATCGCGCCTTGCGAGGCGAGGCCCGAGCCGAGGCCCGCCCCGCCGACGGTGAACGGCGAGCCGGGGATCGCTGTCAGCGAGCCGTCTGCGTGCCGGGCGAACCCGTCGACGGTGTTGGCGGTCGCGGTGTTGCCGTCGACATAGGTGTAGCCGACCACCGGCGAGGCTGAGGCCGTGCTGGCGCTGGCCGAGGCCGCCGCGCCGAACAGGCTGATCGTTGCCGCCAGCAGGCTGCCGCCGGCCGCCAGGCATGTGCGCTTGCGCATGTCCTGCTCCTTGGTGAGGGGAGGATCTGCGGTGATCCGCGGACCCACCCGGATAAGCGCCATGCCGCGCGTGCCGCCTTACCCGCCTCCCTGCTGGCGTCACCAATCCGTAAGACGAGGTTACGGAAATCTTGCGCGTGGTTGACGCGGCCCGCTCCCGCGACGAGGTCCTCCCGGCGAGCGCCCCGGCCGCAGCCAGGGGCGGCAGGCTGATGCTCGGACGGTTCCGGCGTCGCCGGCGAGCCAGCTCAGGCGCATGTCATGGCCGGGAACCTGCTGCGGCAGGGCCGGCGTGCGCACTGACTTCAGCCATGACGGCTGGCCGCGCCGGTGCAGGCGGGGCGGCTGCCCGCTGTCTCCTGCGCCGCGCCAGTGAGACCGCGGCCACAAGCGCCACCGCGCTGCCGTAGCCGATCCGGCCCGGCTGGGCCAGCGTGACGTGCGGCAGCGCATGCAGTGGCGTCAGGTACCTCGCGGCGGCCAGCGCTAGCCACTCGGGCCGGCCGTCCAGCGCGACGAGCACCACGAGCAGCAGCGAGTACCAGGTAATCCACGGCGTGGTCACGGCGAGGGCAGTCCCGGTCATCACGACGGCACCACGCCACGGACGGTCCGGGTCGCCGCGGCGCAGGACGGCCAGGCCCACTGCGGTGAGCACGGCCACCGCGGCCAGCGTGGCCAGGCTGCCGGGTACGACCAGGCTCAGCAGCCGGAACCGGCTGCCGCTGTTGTACCCGTCCTGGGCCAGGTAGCCGGGCAGGAATCCGATCACGCCGCGTCCCACCGCGAGCAGGTGCGGCAGGTACACGGCCGCGATCGCCCCGGCAGCAGCCGTCACGACCGCGACCGGGCGCCTGCGCAGCACGGCCGGCAGCACCAGGACCGGCGTGACCTTGGTTGCGATGGCCAGGCCGAGCAGCATCCCGCCGCCGAGCGCCCGCCGCCGGCCGCCCGGCCGGGCGAGGGCCAGCAGGGCAGCTGCCGTGAGGAATGCGGCCAGCACGTCGACGTGGGCATTGTTGCCAGCCTCCAGCCCGACGGCCGGGCACCAGGCCCAGAGCACCGCCAGCCGGGGATCGCGGCCCAGCGACCGCAGCCCGGACAGCAGCAGGACAGTGGTGGCGATGGCCAACAGCGCGGCGCCAGCCTGGATGGGGACCGATCCGCTGCCCGGCGGGGACAGCTCGTAGACGCCCGTGAAATAGGCCTCTGCGACCGGCGGGTAGATCGTGTGCACGGTGGGCCGGTTGATCCGCGTGCAGCCGGGAGACAGTGCCCCGCCGCCTGCCGCCGCCCCGCTACCGGCAGGCGGCCTGGCTCCGGCCGCGCTCTGGTCGGCGGCCACGCAATAGTGCCCTTTCGCCGGCCAGAGAAATGGATCCCGCAGCAGCGTCAGCTGCGTCGCGGCCGGGACATAGCGGTAGGGGTCAATCCCCGCCGCCTGAACCCGGCCGTCCCAGATGTACCGGTAAAGGTCATCACTGCCGCGCGGTGGTCCTGACAGCGCCGCGAGCTGGATGGCTATCCCGCCGAGCAGGATCAGCGGGATAGCCCGGCGGGTACCGGTTGCCAGCACCAGCCATGCCCCGGCCGCGAATGCCGCCCAGAGCGCAGCCGCCACGGGGAGCGGGTAACTGCCGGCCAGGTGCGGGTCCTCCCGCACGCTCAGCAGGACTAGCCCGGTGATCACGGCGGCGGCGGCGGCCGCAGCCGCGGCCACCCGCAGCCGCCCGCTGATCCTGCGCGGCGCGGCCAGGCCGGGGAGCGCCGGTGCGAGCGGCGCGGCAGGTGCATATGCACTGGTCAGGATCGCCCGTCGGCCCCGCTGCAGGTCAGCATGGCGAACCAGCGGCCGGCTCAGTCCACACCTGCGTCGCGCTCAGCCCGGTTGCGCTGCCGAGCGTGCAGACCTGATCGGCGCTGATCGAGGCCCAGGGGAACCACGGCCCCGGGCCGGCCGGGGTCCGCAGCCGGACGAGCTCGCACCGGGCCGGGACCCCTGGCGGGCCAATCTCGGCCACGACCGTGCCGTCCGGCCTGAGCAGGTTCCTTGCCCGGCGCAGCAATGTCTCCGGATCCCCGCCGATGCCGATATTGCCGTCGGCCAGCAGGACCGTTGCCCACCGCCCGGTGCCCGGCAGGTAGCCGAACACGTCACGCTGCAGCGCCAGCGCGCCGGAGGAACGGGCGAGCAGGACGGCATACGGCGTGATGTCGATGGCCAGCGCGGGAATGCCGCGTTCGGCCAGCGCGACCGTCAGGCGGCCCGGTCCGGCGCCGACGTCGAGGACCGGGCCGGTGCAGCGGTCGAGCAGTGAGCCATCGCCGGGGGCGCCGCGTGAGCCAGCGCCGCACCGGGCAGGGGGCTCGATGCGCCCGTCAGCATGCTCGATGTCCGGCCACGCCAGGCCCGCCAGGGCCTGCTCGTAGAGCTCGCCGATCATGCTGTCTGCCCCCGTCCGGCCCGGCGCGGCCGCCACGCCCGGCTTGCTACGGGCCGACAGCGTAACCGCGGGCGGCGCGCGGGGACCCTTACGAAGCTGTGACGGATCATCCGCGGGCGGCCGGGACTACGTGTGTCCGGCTACCGTGGGACTGTGACCTGCGAAACGCGTGGCAATGGTCGCCGGATAACGGGGCCAGGGGATGATGAGCGACCCGGACCTGCCCGGCCGGATCATGGTCGTGGACGACGACCCGACTCTGGCCGACGTGGTCAGGCGCTACCTGATCCGGGACGGCCACCTGGTGGAATGCGCTGCACGACGGGCTACGACGGCGCTGCGCCGGGTCGAGGAGGAGCCGCCAGACCTGGTCGTGCTGGACCTGATGCTGCCGGGCATCGACGGCCTGGAGGTCTGCCGGCAGCTGCGGGCACGCTGGCCGATCCCGGTGGTCATGCTGACCGCGCTCGGCGAGGAAGCCGACAAGGTCGCCGGCTTCGAGACCGGCGCTGATGACTACGTGACCAAGCCGTTCAGCCCGCGGGAGCTCGCGCTGCGGGTCAGGTCGGTGCTGCGCCGGGCCCGCGGCGGCGGGCTGCAGGGCACCCCGGCCCGGAGGCGTGATCCCGACGGCGACCTCACGGTCGATCTCGCCGCGCATGAGGCCAGCCTGGGCGCGGCGCTGATCGCGCTGACCTCGCGCGAGTACGACCTGCTGGTGTTCCTGATGCGCCATCCACGGCAGGCATTCAGCCGCGAGGAGCTGCTGGCCCAGGTGTGGAACTGGTCGTTCGGGGACACCTCCACGGTCACCGTGCACGTGCGCAGGCTCAGGGAGAAGATCGAGCGGGATCCCGCCCTGCCCCGCCGGATCGTCACGGTGTGGGGCGTTGGCTACCGGTACGAGCTGGAGGACACATGATCCCCGGAGCCGCCTGTGGACCATAAGTTATACCGTGACGGGGATCGCGCTGGCGGCCGCCACGGCCGGGTTGGCCGCCCTCCGGCTGCTCGCGGCTCGCCCGGTCGCCACCGGCATGACCGTTGTCGCCGCGGTGAGCGCGACGGCCACGCTGGCCGGCGTGATCGTGATAGCGAGCGAGATGTTCATCTCGCAAGAGGATCTTGACGTGGTTCTCGCGGTCGTCTCTATCGCCGGGGTCGCGGGGGTGGCGGTGGCCCTGCTGCTGGGACGGCAGGTATCGGCGGCCAGCCGCCAGATGCTGGGCGCGGTAGAGAGGGTCGGCCGCGGCGGCGAGTACCGGCCCCCCGGGCGGTGCTCCCGCGGAGCTGGCGGCGCTCTCCGCCGAACTGGAGAAGGCGCATGGCCAGCTGGCCGAAGCATGGGATCGTGAGCGTGCGCTGGAAGCGAGCCGCCGGGAACTCGTCGCCTGGGTCAGCCATGACCTGCGCACCCCGCTGGCGGGCCTGCGGGCCATGGCCGAGGCCCTGCAGGACGGCGTCGTCGCCGACCAGCCGACCGTCAGCAGGTACCACGCGCAGATCCGCCGGGAGACCGACCGGCTCACGCTGATGATCGATGACCTGTTCGAGCTGTCCCGCATCCACGCCGGGCGCGCTGCGGCTGTCCCGCGCAGCGCGTCGGCCTCGGGGACCTGATCGACGAGGCGCTCACCAGCGCCGAGCCGCTGGCGCGGGCCAAAGGCGTGCGGCTGCGCGGATCCGCGGCCCACCGCCTGCCGGTATTCGTGGACCCGGCCGAGGTGGGCCGGGCGCTGCGCAACCTCGTCGCCAACGCGATCCGGCACACCCCCTCGGACGGCGCGGTCGAGGTCCTGCGGCGACGCAGGACTCCGGCATGGCCATCGTCAGCGTGTCCGACTCCTGCGGCGGGATCCCGGCCGAGCATCTCCCCCGGGTCTTCGATGTGGCATTCCGCGGCGAGACGCCCGTACGCCGGGGCCCGGCGAGGGCGCGGGCCTCGGGCTCAGTATCGCGCGCGGCATCGTCGAGGCGCATGACGGGCAGATCGGGTACGGAACGCCGGGAGCTGGCTGCGAGTTCGTTATCCGGCTGCCGCTGGCGCCGCCCGGTGCGTTTTCACACGGGAACGGGGGCCCGGCCAGTGCCGAAGCGGCCGGATCCCACGGCAGGCCTGGCAGAGTTCTGAACTGCCGGTCCGGCACCTTCAGGCCGCGGATCCGTCACCTTCTGGACTGCGGATCTGACACGCTGACCAGCGGCCGCCTGTAACCACGGCCGGCGCTGAGCTCGAGCTACCTGCGGGCTCCCTCAGCCGGGCACGGCGCGAACTCGGCCATCCCGGAGCTGAACCCGGTCTGCGCGCAGGAATCCCAGCTCGGCCCGGGCCAGCGCGGGCGAAGCAACGACGTGCCGGACGTCGCCGAGCCGGAACTCGCCGGTCACCACCGGCTCGGGCCGCCGAATGCCGCGGCCAGCGCCCCGGCCATCTGGCCGATCGTGTGTGGTCTCGCCGCTGGCCATGTTGTAGGCCCGCAGCTGCCCGGCCTGGCCGGCGGCCAGCGCGGCCAGGTTCGCCGCCGCGACGTCCGCGCACGTGCACGAAGTCACGCTGCTGTGCGCCGTCCTCGAAGACCCGCGGTGCCCGGCCCGCTTCCAGCGCGGACCGGAAGATGGCCGCGACGCCCGAGTAGGGAGTGTCCCGCGGCATCCTCGGGCCGTACACGTTGTGGTACCGCAGCGCCACCGCGCGGCCGCCGGTCATGCCTGCCCACACGCCTGCGAGCTGCTCCTGGGCTACCTTGCTGACCGCGTAGGCGTTGCGCGGGTCCAGCGGCGCGGACTCGGTCACCTCGCGGTGCGCAGTTCGCGCGGCGCAGTGCGGGCACCTGCGGCTCGAACCTGCCCTCGCGCCAGGTCCTGCCGAGCTCGGGCCAGCGGGCGTACCGGGCCGTGCGCCGGGCAGTCGTAGCCGCCCTCGCCGTAGACCACCATCGACGAGGCCAGCACCAGCCGGGATATCTCGCCGCCGCCCCATCGCCTCAGCAGCACGGCCGTGCCGGTCACGTTGACGTCGCATAGCCGGGCAGGTCGGACAGATCCACCCCCAGGCCGACCAGCGCCGCCTGATGGCAGACCGCGTCCACGCCAGTCTAGCGCCTTGTCGACTGCCAGCGGATCGCGGACGTCACCAGTCGACCAGCTCGGCCTCGGCGGGCCAGTAGCCCGGCCTGCCGTCGTGCACCTGCCGGGGCAGCGAGTCCAGGCCGCGGACCTCGTGGCCCGCGGCCAGGGCCGCGTCCAGCCACATGCGAGCCGATGAACCCGGCCGCGCCGGTGATCAGGATGCGCATGTCCGCAGCGAAACACGGCCTGCCCGCGGTGCACCTCGGTCCGGCCGGATTCGTCACAGCTCTGTAAGGGTCGATCATGATCCGCTGCGGCTAACGTCCGGGGCATGCTGACTGACGTCGTACTGCCCTGCCTCAATGAGGCCGCGGCCCTGCCGTGGGTGCTGGCCCGGATGCCCGCCGGATACCGGGCCGATCGTTGCCGACAACGGTTCCGACGACGGCTCCGGCGAGATTGCCGAACGGCACGGGGCCGTGGTCGTGCACGTGCCGCAGCGCGGTTTCGGCGCCGCCTGCCACGGCGGTCTGCTCGCCGCGACCAGCGAGGTCGTCTGCTTCATGGACGCGGACGGGTCACTTGATCCGGCCGACCTTCCGCTGGTGGCCGGCCCGGTGCTGGCCGGATCGGCCGACCTGGTCCTCGGCCGCCGCCGCCCGTCCGCGCGCGGGGCCTGGCCGTTGCATGCCCGGCTGGGCAACCGGGCGATCGCGGCCGCGGTCCGCCGCCGCACCGGGGCGCAGCTGCACGACCTTGGCCCGATGCGGGCGGCCCGCCGCGCGGGCTTGTGGAACTCGGCCTGGCCGACCGCAGGTTCGGCTACCCGCTGGAAATGGTGATGCGGGCGGCGGAGGCCGGCTGGCGGGTCACCGAGCTGGACGTCCCGCTACCTTACCCGTACCGGGAGTCCAAGGTCACCGGGACCGTGAGCGGCACGCTGCGGACGATCCGCGACATGCGCCGGGTCCTGGCAGCATGACTGTCCTGGCATCCGCCGGTGCCCCGGCAGGAGACGGAACCCCGGGCCTGCTGGCCGCCCAGATCATCGTCATTGCCAAGGCTCCCGTCCCCGGCCGGGTCAAGACCAGGCTGACGCCGCCGTTCAGCCCGCAGCAGGCGGCGCAGCTCGCCGAAGCGGCGCTGACCGACACGCTTGCGGCGGCAGCGCAGGTGCCCGCTGCCCGGCACGTGATCGCTCTGGACGGCGTGCCCGGCCGCTGGCTCCCGGCTGGTTTCGACGTGCTGCGGCAGCGGGGCCAGGGGCTGGATGAGCGGATAGCGGCCGCGCATGGGCGAGGCCTACGCCCGGCTGCCGGTCCCGCTGGTCCTGATCGGGATGGATACCCCCCAGGTGACCCCTGAGCTGCTGGCGTCCGCCATCCGCCCGCTGGTGCGCGGTACCGCTGACGCCGTGTTCGGCCCGGCCGATGATGGCGGCTTCTGGCTGCTCGGGCTGCGGCGGCCTGACCCGGGCCTGGTGACCGGCGTGCCCATGTCCGTGGCGCTCACGGGCGCGATTCAGCTCGCCCGGCTGGACGGCGCCGGGCTGCGCGTGCACCGGATGCGGTGCTGTACCGACGTGGACAGCGCGGCCGACGCGGCCGCCGTCGCGGACCAGATACCGCAGAGCCGTTTCGCCGCGGTGCTGCGGGAGATGCTGCCAGAGCGGCTGGCCCGGGTCTGAGTGCCGCCGGGCACCGTTTCCCTGGCGGCTCCGGCTGACGCGTAAACCGAAGGCAGTGCGGCGCCGCCGATGGCGCTGACCTGGCCCGTCAGCTCACGGCGGCTGCCGCGGGGGGGGTCGGTGGCAGCGGACCTTACGGCATTGTTACCGGCCGGCGCGCAGCCGTCCCGCTGGCGTCCGACGTGGTTGGCTCGACGTCATGGCGGGGAAAAGGAGACAGTGGCGGGGCGCCGTCCGCCAGCGCGAGAAGCTGGTGGCGGCTGGCCGGGTGGCGGGCAGCGTGTCCGCGACGTCGCGGAAGGTGGTCGCGGCGCTGGTCGCCGTGGTCGCGGTGCTGCGCACGGCGGTCGCGGCGCTGCGCAGTGCGGTCGCGCCGCTGCGCGGCAAGGTCGCGGCGCTGGCTGACTCTGCTGGACTCCTGCGGCGCACGCCAGCCGCCCGCCGCCCGGGCCGTTCCGCCCGGCTTCTGGCGCAGCCCGCTGCGCGGGCAGTGGCTGACCTCGGTGCTGGGCCTGGTGCTGCTGGTCGGGCTGACGTCATGGCGGTTACCGGCCTGCTGTCCTACGCGGCCTATAATCCTCGGCTGCCGGGCAATGACGAGACTTCCGGCGCGCCGCTGCTGAAATTTTACCTGTTCTCCTGGCCTACCCATCCGTCCTGGCTGTACCGGGTGAACCAGGGGATCCACATCACGCTCGGGCTGGCGCTGGTCCCTTTCGTGCTGGCCAAGTTGTGGTCGGTCCTTCCGCAGCTCTTTACCTGGCCGCCGGTGCGGTCGCCCGCCCAGGCTGCTGGAGCGGCTGAGCCTGATCATGATCGTCGGTGGCGTGCTCTTCGAGTTCGCCACTGGGATCCTGGACATCCAGAACTACTACGTTTTCCCGTTCTCCTTCTACACCGCGCACCTGTACGGCGCATGGGTGTTCATCGCCGGGCTGGTGATCCACGTAACGCTGAAGTTCCCGCACATGCTGGCCGGGCTGCGGTCGCGCAGCCTGCGGCGGGAGCTGCGGACCCCGCTGGCCGGAACCGCTCCCCGAGCAACCCGACCCGGCGGGCCTGCGGGCGGCCGTCCCCGGCCGCGCCGACCATTTCGCGGCGCGGGCTGCTGGCCGCCGTCGGCGGTGCCTCGGTCACGCCTGGTCGCGCTGGTCGTCGGCCAGTCGATCGGCGGCTGGACCCGCCGCACCGCGCTCTTCGGCCCCCGCGGGCTCTCGCGCCACCGGGCCCTCCCGGTCAACCGGACCGCGGCCGCCATCGGCCTGACCGATGCGGACGTCGGCGACGCCTACCGGCTTGTCCTGATCGGCACCCGGCAGGTGACGCTGACCCGCGAGCAGGTCCTGGCGCTGCCGCAGCACACTGTCGTGCTGCCGATCGCCTGCGTCGAGGGCTGGTCCGCGGCGGCCCGCTGGACCGGGGTGCGCCTGGCTCGATCTGGCCCGGCCGGCCGGGATAGCCGGCCCGGCATAGCGCAGGTCGAGTCGATCCAGCGGAAGGGCTCGTTCCGCGCGGCCGCCCTGTCCGCCGCCCAGGTGAGCGACCCGCAGTCACTGCTGGCCCTGCGGGTCAACGGCGCGGACCTGCCGCGCGACCATGGCTACCCGGCGCGGACGATCATCCCCGATGCGCCGGGCGTGCACTAACACCAAATGGGTCAGCAAGATCATTTTCTGGAGGACGCATGACCGGCGTAGTCAGCTGGCTCCGCCGCTGGTACGGCGCGCCACCGCGGCACCTGCTGGCCCTGCTGGCGGCCTTCGCGCTCGCCGGGTACGCCGATTCACGCCGTCGTCGCCGCCGGCCAGTGGCGCGGCTTCGCGCTCTGGTTCCGGGGCCGCCATCGTCGGCCACGACCTGTTGCTATTCCCGGCCTACTCACTGCCGACCTGTGCTCCGGCGCCGCTGCGGCGGCGGGCCGCCGGGCCAATGACCACGTGGCCGGCCGGGCTCGGCGCCGGCATGCGGCCTTAGCGTGGGAATGGCGCCGTCGCAAGACCCCCGGTCATCAACTACCTGCGGGTGCCCGCGGCGTTCTCGCTGCTGCTGCTCCTCGTCTGGTTCCCGCTGATCCTCGGGCTGTCATCCGACCGCTACCACCGGGCCAGTGGCCTGAGCACCGCGCCGTACCTGTGGCGCTGGCTGGCCGTTACCGGCGTGATGTTCACAATCTCGGCAGTCAGTTACGCGCTCCGGCTCCGCCGCGCGTCGTCACAGGCCCGCAGAGCGCGGGCACTGGCCGCGCTAGGCCGCTGAATCGATTCGGCGACCGTGGGCGAGCTGGCATGAAGGCATGCCGGCTCATACGTTGTCATTTATGCACGGGCACATAGCGCTGCCGATGGGAACCCCATGATCACCTGGTTCGGCGGCCTTCCGCCGCGCCGCCGGATTTTCGCAGCCGGGCTCGCGCTGCTCGCGGCCCTGGGCACTGCCGCGGCGGCCATCACCGCCATCGCCAGCAGGCCGGCCGATAGGCCGCCCGGGGGCTATCCGGCGCAGGACCGGCCAGGACCGGTCCTACTGGTGCCCGGCTACGGCGGGAACACCCGCGCCCTGTCGGTTCTGGCAAGCCGGATCCGGGCTACCGGCCGGAGGGCAACGGTCGTGCCGCTGTCGGGCAACGGTACCGGCAGCCTTATCCAGGACGCCGGCGTGCTCAATAACGCGGTCGCCCGTGTGCTGCGCGCGGGCGCACCGTCAGTGGACGTGATCGGCTACTCGGCCGGCGGCGTGACCGTCCTGCTATGGGCACGCGAGGATTCCGGCAACCGCAAGGCCCGGCGGGTGGTCACGCTCGGCTCCCCATTCCGCGGCGCGTCGATCGCGGCCGCGGCCGAGGGCTTCGCGCCGGGCGCCTGCCCCCTCGCCTGCCAGCAGCTGGTACCCGGAAGCAGCCTGCTCGCCGAGCTTGCCGCCGGCCCGCCCGCCCGGCTGCGCTGGCTGTCGCTCTGGACCACCGACGACCGGACCGTCACGCCGCCCGACTCGGCCCGGCTCTCCGGTGCCATCGACGTGCCCATCCAGTCACTCTGCCCGCAGCAGCGGATCAGCCATTCTCAGCTGCCCACCAGCCCCGTCGTGACCGCTATCGTCCTGCAGGCGATCGGCCCCGGGCCGATCCGGTCCCCGGGGCCCGCGGTCTGCCGTGCGTGACCCGGGAGCCCGGCAGCGGCTCAGCTCTTGATGTCCTTGGTCGCGAAGTGTGCCCAGGCCAGCGCGAGGAAGACCGCTACATAGACAGCCTGCACGGCGAATCCCCGCTCGATGTTCCGCCACAAGATCGGCTGGCGGAAGAAGTCAATCCAGGCGAGCCAGTACCGGGTCGGCAGGTACGGGCTGACTGCCGTCGCCGAGTTCAGCGTCACCAGCACCTCGCTGGTGACGAGAGCGGCCAGCGCGCCGAGGGCCGCACCGAGAGACGAATCGGTGACCGTCGAAAGGAACAGCGCGATGGCGCCGACCCCGAGCATGGACACGGCGATGAAGGTCACCGCGCCGAGCGTTCGCAGGATGATCTGGGCAAGCGTCAGCCCGGAGCCGGATAGCGAGGTCGCCGCCAGGCTGGACAGGCCGCCAGAGCTTATCCCGACTGGCTGAGAGCCGAACAGCAGCGCCCCGGTCGCGTACGCGGTGACCGCGATCAGCGCCACGGCGACCAGAACGAACGCCATGAGCGCGACCAGCTTGGCCGCGAGCAGCCGGGTACGGCCCGGCCGGCCGGGCCAGCAGGCACCTCAGCATCCCGGAGGACGCCTCGCCCGCGATGGAATCGCCGCCGACGACAGCCACGGCGACCGGCAGGAAGATCGGCAGCACGATCGCGAGAGCGGCCGCGGGGAAGAGCGATCCGCTGGACAGCACGGCGGACAGCAGCGCCGGCCCCTGACCCGGCGGCGGCGCGAGATGCGTGACGGCGACGAACACCGCGACCAGCACCGGGAGCCCGCACAGCAGCACAAGGCTCACCCAGGTTCGCGGCAGGCGCGCCAGCTTCACCAGCTCGACCCTCATCATGGCGTCTCCCGGCTGGCCGCCGGGCTCGCCAGGCCCGGTCCGGCGCCCTCCCCGGCGATACGATCAGCGCCGGCGCTGGTGACGGCGAGCACGAGTTCCTCAAGCGAACGTCGTTCGGGACCGATTTCGGTGACCCGCAGGCCACCCGCGACCAGGCGGCTGTTGAGTTCAGATGGGTCCGCGGCCACCACGACCAGCCGGTCACCGTCGCGGTGCGCTACGGCACCGTCCAGCAGCGCCGCCGCGTTATCCGCGTCGGGAGTTCGTATGATCACCCGGCCGGTCGGCGCTCGCAGCGCCGCCAGGTCCTCCTGCCGGACGAGGCGCCCGTGGTTGATGATGCCCACCCGGGTGCACAACTGCTCGACCTCGCTGAGCTGATGGCTGGACAGGAAGATCGTGGTGCCGGCCTCGTTAAGCCCGGTGAGCAGGTCCCGCATCTCCCGGATGCCGCGCGGGTCCAGGCCGTTGGCCGGCTCGTCGAGCACCAGCAGCCGGGGCGCCCGCAGCAGCGCCGCGGCGAGCCCGAGCCGCTGGCGCATCCCGAGCGAGTACTTCTTGACGGCCCGGCCGTCGATCCCGGCCAGGCCGACCCGTTCCAGCGCCTCGCCGATCCGCTGCTTGCGGGTCCGGCGGCTGCCGGCCGCGCCGGCGGCATCCAGCAGCGCGAGGTTGGCACGCCCGGACAGGTGCCCGTAGGCGGACGGCCCCTCGATCAGCGAGCCGGTCTGCGGCAGGACTTCCGCGGCGCGGGCCGGCATGGGCTTCCCCATGACCTCGATCTCGCCGCTTGTCGCATAGACCAGGCCGAGCAGCATCCGGATGACCGTGGACTTCCCGGAACCGTTAGGGCCCAGGAAGCCGTACCTATCTCCCTCGTGCACCTCCAGGTCGACATGGTCGACGGCCAGGAAGCTCCCGTAGCGCTTAGTGAGCGAACGCGTGACGATCATGCTCTCCTCGCGAACCTCGAGCGCGGGCGCGTGAAAAGCGCGTGCAGGCGCGCTAGCAGGTCAGAAGCCGCATGCTCCAGCAGTGCCGGGGTCACCGCGCCGGTGAAGAGGAATGTCCGCCCGAAGCGCTGCGTGGTGGCCAGCAGGACGGTAAGCAGCGGGGTGCGGATGAGCAAGCCGGTCCCCCCCGGAAGCCTGACCTTGGCGGTCCCGCCGCTGGTGGCCGCGCTGACCGCCTGCAGCCCGGCCTTGCCAGGCAGCGGCAGCAGGACAATCCGAGAGAAACCAGCGCCATAAGCGGCTACGCCGGTGAGGCCGCCGGGGGTTGCAACGCGCCCGAGCCCGGCGAGGGACGCGGGAAACGGGTCACCGTCACGGTCCCCGTCGCCGTCACCGTTCAGGATGCCGTTGAGGGAAGACAGTCGGGCCGTGACGGCATCGACACCGGGGTCAGGATGGGGGATGAGGGTGGCGAAGGCCGGGCGGCGCTGGCTCAGCTCAAGGAAGCTGGCCACCAGGACGGGATGGCTCACGCCGCGGCCCATGATCCTTACCTCGACCGGCAGACCATCAGCCGGATCGGCCCATATGTCGATCGCACCAATGGTCGTCTCGGGGTCGGCGGGCACTAGGCGCAGCCCTGCCGCGTCCACTCCCGCCACCCGCAGCGAGGGTAGCCGCGAGATGTGATCCGCGGGAGAGGCCAGCTCAAGGAGCCTGCGGGCCAGCGCCGGCGGCAGCAGGTCCGGCGAGCGCGGCAGCCTGACCGCCTGGGCACCGACAATGCGGGTCAGCAGATTATCGGTGTAGTCCCATAGGTATGTCACCCGGCAGACCTGGTAGACGTCACTCTCGCCCGCCGCCGAGAGCCCATCAGCGCGCCAGTGGCCCGGCGACAAGTACCACACCTCCTGATCGGTGGTGCCGTCGAAGAGCCTGGTCACGCCCTGCAGGTCCGGCAATACCGGCAGGCCGAGATCCACGGAGCTCTCGGCATACCCCTCGTAGGGCAGCAACGCCGAGGCAAGGATGCGGGCACGCAATGCCTGAGCGCTGACATCAGACCCGGGGACCGGGAACGCAGCCCTTACCGCGGGAAGCACGCACAGCACGGCGATCCCGCACAGAACGACCGACCAGTGGCGCCTTGCCTGGCGGCCGACGGTGCTCACCGGCTGCCACGCATCGCCGCTATCGCCATCCGTTCACACTACGGCGGCGTCGCTCCCTGCTGTGAACAGCGCATGCACACGTAAGACAGAGTTAATAGTTACCAGGTCGCCGGTCCCGCTGGAGCAACTGTCAAGACCTGCGGATAAAGATCTTCTAGGCGGGTGCTGACGCGGCCAGCAACACGAGGTCATCGACCACTGCGACGGACAGCAGGAACGCCCGCACCCGGTCATGGAACCGCAAGCCTGTCAGGGCCAGCATCCCGAGCGCGAACGCGGTATCGGTCGAAATCGCCGTACCCCAGCCGCCAGCTGCGGAACTGCCGGCGTTGGCGGCTCCCACGCCAACGCCGACGATGATGTAGCTGCCGGCGCCGCGTGGCCGACAGGTGAACCGGCCAGCGCGACACACGATCGGAGCAGGCCGTTCCTGCCCCGAGGACCGCCGATCCGCGTGCCAGCGGACCGGGTGGTCTGGATCGCAGGAAAGCCGGGGAGTACAGCACGGAAATACCGCAACCTGCCTGGACTTAGGCGGACTGAAGTGCACGCTGCGGGACGGTGACCTGCGGCGATGGACTGCGGTGGATGGGTTGCCTGCTGATGGCATGCAAGAGGTCTGGGGTTCGAATCCCCATAGCTCCACTCCGAGGTCTTCACATTTCACCAGGATGCATGTTCACATTTGGCTCTGACAGTCTCCGTGCCTGAGCGGGCCGGGGCGCGGGCTGTGTTCTGACTGGCGGGGCCCCGGTCAGGGGTTGTGAGGGGCATGGCTCGGGCTGGCCAGGGCGTGCGGAGCTGCCCTGGTGGTGGCGTGGCTGGTGAGGTGCGGGCTTGGTGCCTGCTTGGCTATGGCGGCGTGGCGGCGAGGGTCTTGCGGCGCCGGCGTCTGGTTTTGGGCGGGAGCCCGGCGGCGGCGCGCCGCGTGTTGCCGGCCTGGCGGGTGGCGTAGGCGTCCAGGATGCGCTGGTTGCGGACGGTGAGCAGGCAGGCGATCCAGAGCGTGAGCGGGGTCAGGCCGGCCTGGCGGCACCAGCCGCGGCTGATGTTGTTGCTGGCGGTGTCTTTGATGGTGGAGAAGCCGCGTTCGGCGCTGGTGCGCCGCCGGTAGGACCGCCGCCAGGCCGGCGAGGGGTAGTCGTGTTTCTGCCGGGTTTTGGCTGCGACGTCCGGGCTGATGGTGATGGTCTGCTGGGTGCAGCAGGCGGGCGGGTGGCCGGGCGGGGCGAGGATCTCCGGCCGGGAGCGGTCCAGGGTCATCGACCGGGGGCGGTGCGGGCAGCGGATCTTTCCGGTGACGGCGGGGCAGCTGACGCGGTGGTAGCCGTCAGCGTCGTCGGCGGTGTGCCGGCTGAGCTTGTGCCGGGCGAGCTCGGTGGTTTGCTGGTCGTGCGCGGCGGTGTCCTGGGCTGGCGCGCCGGGCGGCAGCGGGCCTAGTTCCAGTAATGGCTTCGGGGTTGCGGGGCAGTAGAGGTTGCCGTTGGCGATGATCGCGCCCTGGTGGGTGCCGCGGGGGCCGCGGTCGTGCGGGTGCAGGTCCTGCACGAGCTGGGCGCCGGCGCGGCGGAGCGGGATGGCCCAGGCCTGTGCGTCGCGGTGGGCGTAGCCGGAGTCGTCGATGATGTCGCCGAGCGGGATGCCGGCTGCGGGCATGGCGGTCAGGACCGGGGCCAGCGCGCGGGCCGGGTCCAGGTGGCAGGAGCACATGGTCATGCGGCGGGCCAGCTCGGGTGCGGGCGGGCCGTCTTCCTCGGCGGCCATGATGGCAGCTGACAGGAAGTAGCCGAAGAACATCTCGCCTTTGGGGCCGGGGAGGTTGGAGTTGCGGTGCCCCCAGGCTGCTTCGGGGTCGGCGCATTCGGTGCTGCGGTGCCGCGGCGGCCGGGACCAGGTCTCGACGTCGGTCCAGTCCGCGGCCAGCGCCCTGGTCAGCTGCGCGCATTCTGGCGGGATGGCGGCTTCCAGCAGCTGGTCGCAGACCGCCTGCAGGTCGCTGGAGGGCGCGCCGTCGGGCTGGTCCTTGCCAAGCGACTTTGCGATCAGCCGGCAGGTGTGCTCGGTCTGCCGGTAGGTGAGCTGATGCGGCCCGGTTTTCCGGTCCGCGATGACGCCGAGCCTGATCTGGTCGGCCTCGGGCAGCGCGATAAGCGCCGCGCGGACCTCGGTGAGGTAGGCAGGCCGGCGGTCGGCCAGGGTCAGCAGCATGCCGGTCAGCATGGTCCGCACGCGTAGCTGCCGGCGCCGGACCGCGGCGGGCAGCATCTGCTCGATGCGCGTCGCGGCGCCGGAGTCGTCGATGATGGCTTCCAGGCGGGCGAGCGGGATCCGGCTGGCCACTGGCGCATTACCGGGTGGTGCCGCCGAGCAGCGCGACCGCGTGCTCCTCGCCGCCGGGGTCCAGGGCGGCGATGATGTCGCCGAGCCGCTGGGAGCAGCTGATCCCGGCGGCTCGCATGAACGCGGGCAGGCCGATCAGCGCCGCGGCGTCGGCCAGCCACGTCGACCGCAGCCGGCTGGTGTCCAGCGCAGGCAGCCCGGTGCCGCCGGCCAGGCTGCAGACCAGCGGGCAGGTGATGTTGCGGCGGTGCGGGTCGCGGCCGCCGCAGATCAGCCGGTCTCCGGCGAACGCAGCGGCGTCCAGCAGCCGGCCGTGGTAGCGGGCCAGCGCCGGCACCGCCCGGGCCCGGGCGCCGCGCACGACTGCGACCACGCCGCCGGACCGGCAGTCAACATCGGTGCCGCGCACGGCGCGCAGGTCCGCGCCGGTCAGCCCGGCCCCAGCGGCCAGGCAGATCAGTGCGGAAGCGCGCATGCGCCGGCCCGGCGCCGGCTGGGCGCCGGCCAGCGCGAGGAACCCGGCGATTTCCGCCGGGGTATAAGGCGGCTTGGCGCGCTCGCGGCCAAGCGGCGCATCCGGCGGGCGCAGTGCCGGGACGACGCGCCGGGCGATGAACCGCAGGTTGGTCCGCAACGTCCGCCGGGCCGATGGTGACAGGCCGGGCGAGTGCGCGGCGAACCGCTCGATCACTGACGGGTGCAGCAGCACCTGCGGGGCCGCCGCCAGGCCGAGCCCGATGCCGTAGTCACCGAGCCGGGCCGCGGCCCACAGCAGGTTCTTGGCCCGCTCGCGCTCCAGGTCGCCGCAGAGCGCGACCGCCGCACGGGCGAACGCGGCGGCTGCCGGGGACGCTGACGGCGGTCCCCACCGTGCGATATAGGCCGGGGTCATGGCCGTAGTCACACAGTAGGTTATACTGCAGGACATAGCCGGATGCACGCACCCCGCATGCGACGATGGCAGCGTGTCGCCCGACCGGGGACCGCGCGCCCGCGCCGCCCGCATCGCCACTGAGCTGTCCGCGATCGGGCTCGCCCTGCCCGGCACCCTCATCCAGCGGCACATCCGCTGCGGCAAGCCCCGTTGCGCCTGCCACGCCGACCCGCCCGTCCTGCACGGCCCCTACTGGCAGTGGACCCGCAAGGTCGCCGGCAAGACCATCACCCGGCTCGTGCCCGACGAGCAGCTCGACGATTACCGGCAGTGGATCGACAACGACCGCAGGCTCCGCGCCCTGGTCGCCGAGCTCGAAACCCTGACCCTGGCCATCGCCGACGCCGGCCCCCGGGGGAAACGCCGCCCCGCAGGACCCGTCCACGACACCCGGCAAACCACCACATAACGCTGTGGACACCGGACGCATAACCTGTGGTCACGCCTCGCGCCACCACCCGTTCCGCCAGGTCACGCCCAAATGTGAAGACCTGACTCCCATTTCAGAGCCATAATTCGAACACATGTAGATCATCCGTCTGAGCGATTCGCTCAGGCATCCGAGAGACTCTCCTCGGTATACTTGACGCGAATCCTCAGGTCAGCGGGATGACGAGGGTCGGCCGCAGGATCTAGCCGACCTCTTGCATCGCAGGCAGGCGCTTTGCCCATCGCGGTGACATCCTGGCAGCTCAGCTTGTATTTTCGATAAGGATGATTTGGCGGGAGCCAATCCGGGAGCCAACCGCCCGGCTCGGAGAGCCGGAACGTGCGGGCTTCACAGCCAGAGAAGGCTGCGGGAGGAGGAGCCCGGCATCTGTCCCGCGGACGGGTGTCCTATGGGCGAAGGCAACCACGCCGACCTCTGGGCGGCGCTCCACGAGCCTGCGGTAGTCCACGGATGGCCGAGGACTACCGCGCCGGATTGGGCATCGACCGCGACCACGACGCCGCCGACCGAGACGCCGGGCGACGCGTTGCCTGCCAGCCCTGCTGCTAGAGTCCGCCCACGACGACCTCGACATCCACGGCAATCCAGCCGACATTTGGGCTCCCTGGCTCGCCCGCCCGCTACGGCACCGCACCATCGACTCCGGGCACCACCAGGCCGAGCAGGCACCGGATGCCGTTGCCGACGCCCTCCTCGATTTCCTCACGGACACACCCCCTCAGCGGTGAGCAACTTGGCGCCGCGTCGTCTGGACCTGGCCTGCGGCGTTTGTGCCGTCGATCGCCGGGTAGCGGGCGGTAACCGAAGGAGGGCGAACGCTACCGCATGGGAACAGAAACAACGGGAGGACATCGTGGCCAATGAGTCTGGGCCTAAAGCAGGCGTCGAAGGCGTCGTGGAAGACGTGAAGGGCCGAGCCAAGGAAGCGGCCGGGGCCGTGACCGGGGACGAGTCGCTGAAACAAGAAGGCGAGGCCCAGCAGGACAAGGCCGCCGCGCAGCGTGACGTGGCTGCCAAGGAAGCTGAGGCGGAGAAGGCCCGAGCGGAGGCACGCGCAGCTGAAGCAGAGCAGCGGTCGCACCAGTAGAGCCTGAGCTGAGCAGACGCTCTCGGACCCGCGGGGCTGGGAGTCTCTCGCAACAGCTAGCACTCTATGAGAGAGGCTGGTTACGGACACGTGATAGGCACGCTCACCGCTCCCGAAGGCGTTTAGTCCACTACGTACTCGGCTGCGGAGACCGAGAGCAGACCTGACGCATGGTCCGTGTCTGGCCCCCAGAAAATCAGCCCTCTGGATGCAAACTACCGGCGAGCGCGACGACTGGGACGACTCTGCCAGCTGGCTCGTGGTGCCTGCGCTCAGCCGCGAGCGATTGTGCGCCGCTGTTGCTGTACTTTCCTGCTGTGTGGACCCGGGCTGGGTCAGGATCACAGGACGCCCGGCCCTATGGTGAGGACGTTGGCGTGCTGAGCGTGCGGTACGCCCTGGCAGCGCGGTAACCGTAGGGGAGATCGGTGAGTCACAGCCGGGCTGGGGTTGCGCCGGACGGGCACGATCCGCAGGTCCTACGCCTTCCGGACGGCAGGGATCTGTCTTACTGCTTGTATGGTCGCGAGGACGGGACACCGGTCCTGTTTTTCTACGGGACGCCCGGCACGATGTTCCTCTCTCCGGATCGGCTGGTGCCAGTTGATGAGTCTGGAATTCGTCTGCTGGTGGTTGACCGGCCGGGCTATGGCGCATCGACCCGGCTGCCGGGCCGCTGCGTCGCGGCAGCCGCCGACGACCTGGCCGTCCTCATCGATCATCTTGGCTGGGACCGCTTCGCCGTGTGGGGGGCTTCAGGCGGTGGCCCGCACGCGCTGGCCTGCGCCGCGCGCCTGGGTGACCGGATCACGCGCTGCGCCAGCGTGGTGAGCCCTGCGCCGTTCGATGCTGACGGGCTGGACTGGCTGGATGGCATGTCGGCGCTTAATGTCGAGGAATTCACTCGTGCCCTGGCCGGGGAGGCTGCCTACCGGCCGATGGCCGAACAGCTCGCCTACGCCGCCGTAGCGGCGGCCGAACGCGGCGGCCTGGCCGTCGCTGATGACTATGCCCTGGCAGAATCGGACCGCGCCGTGCTCGCCGCGCAGGCGCGATCACCCGGTCATCTGTTCCGCACCAAAGCCGCCTACATCGGCGGGATCGACGGGTGCGTTGACGACGTCATCGCGTTCACGCGGCCGTGGAACTTCGATACCGGCAGCATCCAGGTGCCCATCTCTATCTGGTACGGGCCAGATGACGCCCTGTGCCCTCGGGCTCACACTGACTGGCTCCTCCAGCACATACCTGAGGCGGAAGCCCGGGAACTGCCCGGCGGTCACGTCCTGGACAAGCCAAGCCTGTACCGCCTTTACGCGTGGCTAACATCAGATCCGTAGACTGTGCCGCACATTGCCGACCTGGGCATATGCCTTCTGAAGTGGCCGATTGGATCGCCGAGTCACCCAACCCCGACAGCACCGCCAGTGGCCTGTACCCGCTGGCCCAGTTCGCGCCGTGGACCAACAGCAACTCGGCGAACGGGGACCGTCCGGCGATGGAGATCACCTGCCCTGGGCCGCAGCGCCGCACTGCCCAGCGGGCCACAAGTTATGTATGCGCCGGACTCGGCAGTGCCGCGGCCGATCAGCTACGACTGGCGGGAGTCTGGCCGTCTAGCGGTGAGCATGGCCGGATACGCCGGTCCCTGCCGAAGATCTTCCGCGAGACGTCCGGCGTAAGCTTCCCGGCGGGGACGTTGATCCCTGGCCTGTCGTTCGCGCCGCGGCGCGTATTTACGCGGACTCGCCGGGTCAGGCGAATGCGGATGCTTGGATGGGCCGGTACAGCCCGAAACGCCAGTTGCGACCCGCCGTTATCTGGGCGCCCGACTGGTTGGGCCAGCGTGGATCTTCGCCCGCTCCCGGTCCTGTGCCGCTCGAAAATGCGACGCGACCCGGTGACCTGCGGGTTCTCGGGGATCAGGCGGCATGGGTGTATTCGTTGATCAGGCCGCTCAGGACTGGTCTTCGGCGGATCTGCTGTCTATCGACGTCGGTCACCATCGCGCAGAGAGCGTCACGTTCGTCGGCAGGGACGCCGAGTATCCGGCGAGTCAGCACGTAGACGACCTTGAGCAGCACCCGCCCCCACCCAACCATCACCATGTCCAGCTGTCGGCGACAGCGCAGGTCAATCATGCAACCGAGTATTCGAGCGGCTCAGGGACAGCTTACCTTCGAAAATCATGGCGGGCGCACGCTGGCCGAGGTCCACGCCCGCGTCACCGCCAGGCTCCTGGCCCGATGATGCCGCCGAGCATGGCTGGCGCCTGATTCGGTCTTGGGAAAGGCAGGCCGGCGGGGGTGATCAGGCCGGGCAGGGCGGAGTTCGCGGCCGCGAAATGGTCACCGTCCGTTGCCATGGGCTTCTTGCCGGTCTAAGGACCGCAGGTGCCGCTCGCCGAAGATCACGACGTCTGCGCGATCTCCCTATTCCGCCGATCTGGCAGCTGGATATCTCGCACCGAAATGTCGGTAGCGTCCTAGACGCCGTCATTGGGGGGTGCAATGGTTGGATTCTGTGGCGGGGTCCCGCGAATCGCGTACTAAGGGGAGGGTAGATGAAGGCTTTCACGATAGTAAAGATGGGGTTAGGGTCCAGTGTGGCGTTCCTGGCCTTGTCGGCAGCCTCGGCGGCTCAGGCTTCCACTGGTGCGGCGGTGCCCTGCTCGGGTACAGGCGGCGGGGCGGCCGGGCTGATCGCGGCGGTTAATGCCGCGAATGCGAGCGGCGGCGCGACGATTAGGCTGGCTGCTGGCTGCACTTATGCCCTGACCGCTGCTGACAACACGAGCCCGATGCTGGGTGGCAACGGGCTCCCGGTGATCACCAGCCGGATCACCCTGGCCGGCTTCCGCACCACCATCGCCGGAAACGGCACCAGCTTCCGCATCCTTCTGGTGACCGGCTCGGGGAACCTGACTTTGCAGGGCCTGACGATCACCGGGGGCAAGACCGGCGCTCCGGGCGGCGGCATCTTCAACCTGGAGGGCACGCTCACCGTTAATCACAGCAAGGTCACCGGCAATGCCTCCGAGGGCGGGATGATGAGCGCCGGCGGCGGCATCGCCAGCGGCACGTTCGGCACCGGGCCGCTCGGCACGACCACGCTCAACTTCAGCCAGGTCACCGGGAACACCACGTCCGGCAGCGCGGGCGGCATCCTCAACCACGCCGGCACGCTGACCCTCAACGCCAGCCAGGTGAACGGCAACACCGCGGCCGTGGGCGGAGGCGGCATCGCCAGCGGCACCGGCGGCATGGGCGGCAACGGCTCCAGCAAGCTCACCGTCAACTTCAGCCAGGTGAACGGCAACACCTCCGATGGCGGCCCGATGGCCGGCGCCGGCGGCATCGCCAACGGCGGCACCGCGACCATCAACGCCAGCCAGGTGAACGGCAACACCGCTCCCGGCGCCTTCGGCGGCGGCATCCTCAACCACGGCGCCATGACCGTCAATGCCAGCCAGGTAAACGGCAACGCTGCTCTCACAGACGGCTCCGGCGACCAGGGCGGGGGCGGCGGCATCGCCAACCTCAACATCACCCCGCTCACCGGCGCTGCTGACAGCGGCGTCCTGACCGTGAACCTCAGCCAGGTCCGCAACAACTCCGGCACCGGCCTAGGCGGCGGAATCCTCGAGAACGGCGTCAACCCCGATGACAGCCTCGGCGCCCCCGGCGGCCCGCTAACACTCAAGCTCAGCCAGGTAACCGGCAACACTGCCGCCGAAGGCGGCGGCATCTACGCCAGCAGCGGCAGCCCGGTAGCACTCAAGCTCACCCTGGTTGCCAGGAATGCCCCCGGCAACTGCTTCCCGCTCGGGAGCATCCCACGATGCAAGGGGTGAAACAGTCACCCGTACCGGGGCCCGGCGGCAAGGCTGCCGGGCCCCGGTAGCTTTGCCGGATGGTCAGTGGCGGCTGGGTTGAGCTCGTGGCCCTGGCGGCGGCGTTCGCCGTCGCGGTGCTGGCGACGCCCGCGGGGATATCGGGTGCGGTGCTGCTGCTGCCGTTCCAGGTCAGCGTGCTGGGGACGCCGAGCCCGGCGGTCACCCCGACGAACTTGCTCTACAACGTGGTCGCCACCCCGGGCGCGCTTTACCGCTACTGGCGCCAGGGACAGGCCGGCGGCAGACTCGCCCTGGTCCTCATCGCCGGGACCCTTCCCGGCGTCATCGCCGGATCGGTCATCCGGGTCGAGCTGGTCCCCGGTCCCGATGCCTTCGACCTCATCATCGCGGCGGTCCTGCTCCCGCTGGGGACGTGGCTAGCGCTCAGCAGGCCAGGATCTGCGGCCAGCGTGTCCCGGCCGGTGCGGATACCTCAGCCGTTGCTGGTCCTGACCGCGGCCGTGGTGGGCTGCGTCGGCGGGATCTACGGCCTCGGCGGCGGGTCGATCCTGGCCCCGATCCTGATCGGAACCGGCCGGGCGCCCGCAGAAGTGGCGCCCGCAGCGCTCGGGTCCACCTTCGTGACCTCCGTGGCAGGCGTCGTGACCTTCACGATCTTGTCGATACACCATCACGGGCCGGTCGCTCCCGACTGGCCCACCGGAATAGCGCTCGGCGTCGGCGGGCTGGCAGGCGCGTATGCCGGCGCGCGGATCCAGCCCCGCCTGCCCGAAGCCTTCATCCGCCGCCTGGTCGGCATCCTCGTAGTCGCAATCGGCGCCCGCTACCTGTCGGCCGGCCTTGTCTGAATCCGGCATAACAGCAGCTAGCCGCCGTCCCTGGCAGTAGAGCGCGGTGATCGTGACGGCATGGCACTGGTCAAGCGAAAGCGGCTGGCAGGGCGGGTGCCGGTGACCAGTGGGGCAGTGGTCGCCCAGGTCTGGCGCGGCGGCACTGGCCGTCAGGCCCCGCTGGCCCGGCTGCTCGCCGGGACCGATGTCACCGCGGTCGATGACGTCCTGGGACGCCGGGCCGGGATGCTGCTGGCCCGCAGCGGCCAGTCCGATGCGGTCGATGCCACGCTGGTGTGCCTGGCCGCCGACGGGGATGACATCCTCACTTCCGATACCGGCGACCTGCGCGCCCTCGCTGAGGTTGCCGGGATCCACGTCGACCTCATCCCCGTCTGAGCCATCCGGCAGCCGCACCTGCATCCGCACGGTCGTCGACCCGGGCCATCTGTCCGGTCCCGGCGATGGAGTCGGCTCCCGCCCGCCGCGGGTGGCGGCAGGAGCTTCGAACGTTAGCAGCGCTAACGAGTTCTGGGAGCCAAGTGGGGAGCCAACGTGGAGCGAGACCAGGCGACGCCAGGCCACATACAGCCACGGAAGGCGCAGATGAGCGCCACACAGGACGACATGTAGCCATATGTGGCGATGAGCGGAGTTTGTATGGCATGCAAGAGGTCTGGGGTTCGAATCCCCATAGCTCCACCCTCATTTCAGGGCCATGAATTCGAACAGATGTAGATCATCCGTCTAAGCGATTCGCTCAGACATTCGAGAGAATCTCCTCGGTATACTTGACGCGAATCCGCAGGTCAGCGGGGATGACGAGGGCTGGCCGCAGGGTCCAGCTGACCTCTTGCATCGCAGGCAGGCGCTTTCCCTGTCGCGGTGACATCCGGGCAGCTCAGCTTATATTTTTCGATAAGGTGATTTGGCGGGAGCCAATCCGGGAGCCAACCGCTCGGTTCGGAGAGCCGGAACGTGCGGGCTGCACAGCCAGGGAACGCTGCGGGGAGGAGCCTGGCATCCGTCCGCGGACGGATGTCCTACTGCTGTGCTACCGTTGGGCCGACCCGACGACCTGCAGTCCATCGCCTCCGCCACCGGCCACCAGCTCGGCATCGGCCACCCCTGACAAACTCCAGCGACGTGCCGTCCGCGTGCCAGTTCCGCCTTCGCCCAGGAGTGCGAGGGCGGCCGCCAACGCATCGAGGACTATCAACCGTCTGCCGCCGTGACCCCGAATTCCGCGTTGCGCTCCGCCCTTGCTGCCTGCCGAGCGCCGTCGATGTCGCCGGGGCTGAGCCGGGTGCTGTGCGCCTCTGGCGAAGCGGCTCGGGACCGCCAGACTGTTCTGGCGGCGCGCCTCGTCGCTGATGACGTCGACAGGTATAAGTGCAGGGACTGCGCTCGCTGCCCAGCGTCCGCGGTCGGGTCACCCACCAGCACCCTACCGGGCGCCGAGGTCACAGCCAGCCCTCCCGGCTGGCACGGAGCGCCGCCTCCACACGGTTGTCGACGTCCAACTTCCGGAAAATCTCCTGCACGTGCGACTTGACCGTATTCTCGCTCAGGTAGACGCGAACCGCGATCTCTCGATTGGAAAGGCCAGCGGCAATCAGGCGGATTATCTCCGTCTGCGTGTCACTGAGAAGGCTTGGTGGCACCGGCGGAGTCAAGTTGTCCTCCGTGCGGAGCCGGTCAAGGACTTTCGCCGCGATCGCAGGGGACACCGCCCCATCGCCGCGATGGACGGCGCGTATGCTCTCTTTCAAACAGAACTGCTCGATGTCCTTGACGACGTAACCCCTGGCTCCAGCCTTGATGCAGTCTTCGATGAGGTCGTTGTCCGAGAAGGTCGAGACAATGAGCACAGCGATATCTGGATAGGCCGTGGCAAGATGCCTGCACGCCTCCGCACCGCTCACACCCGGCAGCCGCGCGTCTAGCAAAATGACATCCGGTTTAGTCCTGCCTACCAATTCGCGGACGCCGTCGGCCGTGGCGCTTTCAGCTACGACCTCAAAGTCTGGCTCATTGCCCAGGATCGTCTTAAGGCCTTCCCGGACGATCTCGTGGTCGTCGATGATCATGACCCGGATCACTGCTGCCCCGCCTTCAAAGGAATGCTCACTTTCAATACGAGCCCAGCCTCCTCACCATTGGTGACCGCGAAGGCCCCGCCGCGGTCGATGACAAGTTGGCGGATATGCCGTAGTCCGAAATGCAGATAACTGTCTGGAAATGTTCGCAGCAGGACCGCCGGTGCACCCGTGCCATCGTCCTGGACGACAAAGTGGAGATGGTCGTTCTCGAACCGAAGACTGACAAGGACCATCCTGGCATGGGAGTGCTTTTTGACGTTCGTGAGGGCTTCATCGATAACCAGGTATACTACATCGCTAACGGTCTCTACCGCCGCCGTTGGCTCGCCGTTGAGCGACAGGTGTGCCTGGATTCCCGAACTGCGCTCGAGCTCGTGGAGCAGTGACCTTACCCGGTCGGCGAGGTCAAGCTGCTCATGGTCAGGCGTGGTGAGGGCGAATATGGCCCGGCGCACTTCGTAGGAGGCCCCGATGGACAGGCGTCGTATCTCCTCCAGCTGGTCGACGAGTCTTTGGCCCATGGCACGGTCCTCCAAAAGAGCGTTCAACCTTACGCCAATCGAGAAGATTTGTTGCTCGATCCGGTCATGGAACGCGCCTGCAATTCTCTCTCGCTCACGTCCCAGCAATTGCGCTCGTTCGGCTTCGGTTAAGCGCTTGTGCAACTCCTGGAGCTCAGCGATCATCCGGCGCTGGCCCTCGTACAGCCGGGCGTTGCCCACAGCAACCGCCATCTGAGCGGCGAAGGTCGACAATAGGCGCTCGTCTTCGGGACCGTAGCCAGCCGGCTTGTTGGCGACGCCGATCATGCCGATGACCTTGCCACGAAGCCGCAGAGGGACCCCGAGGAACCGACGGATTAGAGGATGCCCCTCCGGCTGGCCAACGCTGCGCCGATCACCCAGGACATCGTTGGATATACAAGGACGGTCCTCTCTGACGGCGACTCCGACGACGCTCGAACGGAGCGCCATGAGGTGGAACATGTGGTAGAAGCTGGGGCTCGCCACAAACCCTTTAATGGCCGCGACGTCCATTACGTACTCGCTCGCCTCGAGTTCTCCGCTGGCCACGACCCCGACATTGGCGTCTCGAAGTAGGCCAGTGAACGCGAACTCCGAGCTGGTAAGCATCAAGCAGTAGCCCAGCGCTCGCTCATGGATCTCGGCCATATTATGCAGGCCGGCGATCTCCACCGAGATCGTGTGGAGGGAGGCGAGTTGCTCGTTGAGGTTGCCTTCGTCCCCCACCCGTCATCTCCTAGTTCGTGGAATTATGCGGATGCCGTTGACTTCGATGCTACGTCTAATTTGGGAAGAGCGGCTGACCCGGTCGGGTAGCTATTCAGCCGGGTCTGATGGCAGCTGGTAGCCAGGGGCCGTCGGTGAACAGCTGGGTCAGGGCGTCGAGCTGGTCGATGCCCCACTTGGCCGCGGTGGACAGGTAAGACTGGACGATCGCGAAATCGGCGAGCCCTTCAAGAGTGCGCCAGCAGCCGCCGGAGGTGCGCATTTGCACCTTGACGGGGCGAACGTCGCGCTCGGCCTGATTGGAAGTGAACCCGACGGCCAGGTGGTGGTGAACCTCAGGATCATGTCCTGGTGGTCACGGAACCTGCGGGCCAGCCGCAGCCCGTCCTTGCCGGATTTCGTGCGGCGGCGCTGGTTGTCAGTAATGCCCTTGGCGACCGCGCCGCGGTACCAGGCGCCGATCTCGGCCAGCGCAGCCTCGTCGAGGCAGGCATTTCCGGCGGCCCGGGCCGCGGTGGCCGCCGCGTTGGCATGGATGAGCAGGTCGGCCATGAACCGTGCCCACAGCTGCCCGTCGGGGTCCCACCGGTACAGCTCGCGCAGATCCCTGAGTCCATGCGCGCCGCACCAGGCGTGCAGCGCATCGGCGAGGTGCTGGTATCCGGCGTAGCCGTCGCGGACGATCGTGCCGGCATAGCCGGGCAGGATGCCGCCAGCGTCGATGTCGTCGGCGGAGCGGCCGCCGGTGTGCATGGCGGTCAGGAACTCGGGTGCAGGCAACATGAACGTAGTGCAGTGCCGGTCGGCGCGGGCCGGGTCTCGTCGGCATACAGCACGCCGGCCTCGCGCAGCAGGTCGCGGACCCGTTCCATGAACGGCCCCAGCCGGGCGGCGGCCTTGCCGCGGACGCCGGCCATGAATCCGGTCGACACCTTCACCCCGGTCAGGGAAGCCATCAGGGCCGTTGCCTGGCCGACCGGCAGGTAATGGGCGCGGGCCGCCAGCGCCGCCTTGGCATGGACCAGCGGCCCGTACTGGACACGGCCGACGGCATGCGTGGGCGCCAATCCCGTGCTCACCGCCCCGCAGACCGCGCACATCTTCGCCTGCACCTGGTATTCGACCACCGTCGGCGGCGGAGGCGGTGACGCCTCGAACACCTGCCGTTTCTGCACCCTGGCCACGGCGGCATCCTCCAGGTCCGCGCCGCAGCAGCCGCATGCCGCCGGGGCGCATTCCACCCTCTGGCCGGGGTCACCGGACTGCCTCAGCGTCGAGGACTGCGCGCCTGGCTGCTTGCCGGGCCTGCGCCCTGAGCGGCCCCGCAGCGACCGGTCCTTGCTCTTCTTCTTGTACGGATTATCGGAGGACGGCGGCTTCGAGGATGTAGATGAGTCCTTGCCCAGGCGGCGCTCAAGATCCTCCACCCGAGCCGCCAGCACCGCCAGCTGCGCCCGCGCCGCTGCAAGCTGCGCGGCCGCCAGCTCGTCGCGGGCCGCGGCGGCCTCGCGCAGCCGGGCGTTCGCGGCCACCAGCTCCGCCACCCGGCGCATGCAGCCGCACCGTCTCGCCGGACGGTGACAAGGGCGGCGTATCGGACACGAGTCACCATGATCAGCACGTCTGCACGGCGATCAAGCCGACACGCCGCGCCGACCTGTCAAAGATCATCCAGATCCTGCCTGCCGACCTGCCCGCAGCCCACCCAGGCTGAACAGCTACCCGGTCGGGTGGTCGACTTCACACGATCGGGTGACATCCTGCTCCCTGGATATGCCCGCTGCCAGTACGGATTTCCCCCGTTCGTAGGAGGCCTGGCTCCCAGCCTTCGGCAATAGTGGTGGCATGGACGACCAGCAGCCCTGCGGGCGCAAGCCGCTGCAGTCCGATGGCCTGGGCGCAGACGCCGTGACCGGTACCGGCATAGCCGCGCAAGTCCACGACATCGGCAAGGTCGGTGTCCCGGCGGAACTATTGACGCTTCACGGGCCGTTCTGCACGGCCGAGTTCGAGCTGATCAAGGAATCATCCCGTGCCGGTCGTCAGGTCATCGCAGGCATCTCCTTCCCGTGGCCCGTAGCGGAGATGGTCTACGAGCATCGTGAACGCTTCGACGGCAGTGGTTACGCAGGTGGGCTCAAGGGAGACGAAATTTCGATGAGCGCGCGGATCATTGCGATCACCGACGTCCTGGAGGCGCTGGCTTCCTATCGGCCCTATCGTCCGGCTCTCGGTCTGGGCGCGGCAATGATCCGGCTCGAGGAAGGCCGTTGTCTCCAGTTCGCCCCCGGCGTCGTCGACACCTGCCTAGACCTGTTCCAAACCGCACAGCTCAAGTTGGAGCTTTGAAGTCCGCAACGCAAGCAGTCGGGATTCCATCGCTATTAGCGTCAGGTCACTCCACATTTATCGGAGCTGTATGCCAGGAAGAGGAGGGCCGATGGTCAATACCAAGTGGTGCGATCTGAAGGAATATGATGGCTGTCTATAATGAGACTCCAGCCGCTAATCTCCCACAAGAAATGGCGGCAGTATGGCGTGCGGCACAGCCCTTAGTTAGGGGACGCGACTACGTTCAAGCGTCGCAAGGTGATTGTAATAACGTTCTACTGGTTGATGGCGATAGACGATCAGTTATAAAGTCATCACTTCCGATGGACTATGTAAACACCGAAGCCTTGCAGAGGTATGAAGCTCGCGTGGTCAGCCTGCTCAACCAGAAGCTAGCCGTGACTACAGGCACATTTCCGGTCGCGGTGCCCTCACTGATTCATCATAGCTGCGGACGTCCGCCCTGGAACGCATTCAGCTGGGTGCCGGGCGAAGCGCTCAGTCTGCAAGGAGTGCAGCAAGGATTTTCGCTCGACGATTTTCGGGCTCTCGGGCAAGCTGTTGGGGAGTTTGCTGTACGACTAGCTCAAACGCTGGACCTCGACTCGTTCAGGCGTGGCGTCGAATGGCCTAACGGCGTTTGTGCTTTTGATCATGAACTCTGGCTTACTGCTGCGGTGAACGGCAAGGTGGACCGCTTCCACAAACAAGGCTATACCAATCTGGCGGCAGTGCTTGACCAGCTCGGCTGCGAGTATCGCGAGCTCCGTCGCACGGGGCAATTGAGACCGACTATTGTAGGTCATAATGATCTGCATCTCGGCAACTTTATCTTTGCCGGACGTCGCGATAGCGCAAGGCGCCTAGCGGGTATCATTGACTTTGCCTTTGCGAAGCCAAGCAGTCCGGCACGCGAATTTCGCTTCTTGGAACAACTTCATCCAGCAGCGCTGCAAGCGGCCATGGTCACGTGGCAGGAGTTGACAGGTGAGAGGGTTTCGAAAGATCTCGTGCGGTTTTGGGATCGCGTACAGTACGTTATGAATTGTATAATCCGCATTGAATGGGGCTATCCGATCGGGCATGGGGTGGTGCACATGCAGCGCTGCTACCCCGAATATAACTGGCATGGGGAGCTCGTCAGCTAATGAATCTCCCCAAGCTCCTGCCGGTCAGCCGCGTACGCTGATCACGCCTGCCGGACCGGAACGCCCCGCGGCGCACATGACCTGATCATCGCCGCGCACGCGCTGCAGACCAATCGCATCGTCCTAACCCTCGACGCGAAGGCCCGTTTCGGCGACCTACCTGGCCTGAGCATCACCAGCGGCTGAGATCGCCATAAAGACCAGCAGCATCGTGCAACGCCTCACCCACCTTGCCGCGGACATGATTCGCCCGCTCTAGCTCCAGGAGTTCCTGCTTGCGCTTCAGGCCGCCGTGTACCGCTTCAGAACTCAACGCGGCTGTTGTGACCTGCAGCTCGGCAGGAAGCGCAGCTTGCGCCAGGATCGCGGTTCATGGCTTTTCGTCTGCCCTACGTGATCGCAATCCGGGTATTCGGCTGGCTCGTGCTGCTTGGTCGCGGCCAGGCGTCCAAGGATGCGGAGATCATGGTTCTCCGTCATGAGGTCACGGTGCTGCGGCGTCAGGTCGCCCGGCCGAAGCTGGACTGGGCTGACCGGGCAGTCCTGGCCGCGCTCACCCGGCTACTGCCAGGCGTGCTGCGCGCCCATCGGATCGTGACGCCGGGTACGCTGCTGGCCTGGCATCACCGCCTGATTACGCGCAAGTGGACGTATCCGAACCGGCCCGGTCGCCCGGGGACCAGCCAGAACATCCGCGACCTGGTGCTGTGGCTGGCCCAGGAGAACCCGGCCTGGGGGTACCGCCGGGTGCACGGCGAGCTTTCCCGGCTCGGTCACCACGTCAGCGAAGCGACAGTGCGGCGCGCGACCCGCGCCGACGCCGACGGCCGGCTCGTGCGGTTGAAGGACCAGGACCAGTGATGACATCCTCACCTCCCGTCCCGGCGGCCTGCGGGCACTGGCCGGAGCTGCGGGGATCCACGCCGTCCTCATCCTGTCTGAGCCGCCTGGCTGCCCAGTCCGCACGGTCGTCTGCCAGAGCCGGTCCTCAGCTGTCCGGGCTCAGCGCTGGCTGTCCCGGCGTGGCCCGGGTAGCCGGAGCTTCGAAGATTAGCGGCGCTAACGAGTTCTGGGAGCCAGGTGGGGAGCCAACGTGCAGCCACACCAGGCGACGCCAGGCCACATACAGCCACGGAGGCCGCAGGTGAACGCCGCGCAGGGCCACGTCAAGCCACATGTGGCGACGGGCGGAGTTTGTATGGCATGCAAGAGGTCTGGGGTTCGAATCCCCATAGCTGTACCAAAGGTCATAGGAATAATTCGAATATTATTTCGAGAGCTTCCTGGATGCTGGGTAGCGTGTTTGGTAGCAGTGCGGTAACAGGACAGCCGTGCTTGGCAGCGGCTTTGCGCCCTGCTGGTATGAGCGGGTAGTGCCCTGAGTTGTTGCGGGCTTGTATCGGCCGGGCTCGTGTAGCTGGTGATTGTGCCTGGTCGCGGTACGCGGGCTGGCGCGGAGTATGCCTGGGTCGTGGCGCAAGAGCCTGGCGCGGGGAGTGCGTCGCTGAGCCGTCTGGCATGGCCACGCCTGCGTCGGGGATACGCTGGTTCAGCTCCGGCGATCTGCGCCTGAGCCCGGCGCAGCGGCTGTTGCTGCGGCTCAGCTGGCGCTAGGCGCTGAGCCAGGTCGGCTCAGGCTGGCTGCTCTTCCTCCTCACGCCGGCCGCCCGGGCCCAGGGGCTGGTGCGTTAGGCAAGGCGATGACTTGCAGGCCGGGGACGGCCAGCTAGGATCGTCGGCAGCGGTCACCGCAAAAGATTGCCTGACCAGGTACCGAGCCGCGGTCGTGACGGCACGTGACAGACGACGAGGCAGCCCGCACCTGATAACCACGCATAACGCCGACTATGCGTCCCGATCGCGGGACCGTTTGGCGCCAGCTCTGAGGCGCCGATGATCCAGATCTGTGTGGCTCTGGGAGTGTGCCGTGTCCTGTTCGCGGTCGAGCGGGTTCAGGCCGCTGGCCTCACCTGAGACGACGAGCACGTCACCGGCTTGTAGCTGTAGCTCGGGGGTGGGGTTGGCGATCAGCTGCCCGTCGGCGTGACGGACCAGCAAGGGCACCGCCGGCCCGCTCAGCTGCTGCAGGGTCCGTCCCACCAGCGGGGACCCTTCGGTGATCTCCAGTTCCTGCAGCCGCAGCCCGGGCTGGCCGGCACGTGCGACATCGAAGAACTCCACCACGTGGGGCCGGATGGCCAGATTCGCCATCCGCCTGCCACTGGTCACATACGGTGACACCACATGGGTAGCGCCCGCCCGGTACAACCGGTCGGCCGACTGCTCCCGCGCGGCCCGGGCCACGATGAGCAGGCTGGGGCTGAGCGAGCGGGCGACGATGGTGATGAAGACGTTCTCGGCGTCGGAGTCCACCGCGCAAATCAGCCCCTGTGCCCGCTCGATCCCTGCCTGGCGCAGGACCGCCTCGTCGGAGGCGTCGCCGATCAGGTAGCACGCCCCGTCGCGTTCCAGGTCCGGTTCCAGCTCGGCCTCGCAGTCCACGACAACGAACGGCACACCCTCGGCCTCCAGTTCCCGGGCGATCGCCCGGCCGACCCGGCCATAGGCGCAGACGATGTAATGCCCGCGTAGCTCATCAACGCGCTGGCGCATGCGACGGCTCCGTGAAAATAGGCTCACCCGGCCTTCCACGATCGCGGTCGCCGCCAAGCCCAAGATGACGACGAACAGGCCGACGCCGAGCAGGGCCAGCCCGGCCGTGAAGACCAGCACCCCGGTGGACAGGTGACTGCCAGAGGCGAACCCGACCGTGGTCAACGTGAGCAGGGTCATGGCCACCGCCACCCACGGCGGATAGCCGAAGCCCAGGTAGCCCACAATCCCGACGGCGACCAGCACAACCGGCCCAGTGGCGACCAGCACGCCACGGGACAGCCGTGACCGCGTTCTCATCCACTCAGCCTCCCCGGCCAGGGCCGCCGCGGGTGGTCAGGATGAGCGCCCGCCGACGCCAGAGATAGACGACCCGCCTGCCCGAGGCCGACCGGGCCGCGGCGCCCGCGGCGGATACCCGGGACAGGTGCCGGCCACGGCAGCCGGGCGCCCGAGCGGCACCGATCGGCAACCAGCCAGGCGCTGCCGAACACGCCGCCGCGCACAATCGCGACGACCATAGCGACCACCTCATGACCAAGGGTGTGCCTGGCCGCCCTCATTTGCCAGAGCCGTTGGTCCCCCACCAAGAACTGCCTTCCTTTCGAGGGCGCCGATCGTGGCGGACAGGCCGATGCTGGATCTGCGCAGCCGCGATCGGGGAGTGGAGGGCAAAGCTCCGCGCTGCGTCAGACGGCAGGCCCCGGGAGTTTCAAGCCGCCAGCGGCTTGTAACGGAGCGTGATGGCTAGGCCGGATCGCGTCCGGTACTGGCGAACAGCACGGAGCGACAATCGAGGTGGCTGAGAGCGGTGCCAGCGGACGCGTGGTCGCCCACATCACCACCGTGCGGCGACAGCCACCCAGCCTCTCGCCCCAAAGCCACAATTAGGCCAGGTGGGTGCGCGCGGTTAGTGGGTGCCCGCGGTCCTGCCCGCTGGCCCACCAGTGGCCTTACGTTAGGTATGAGGTGCTCGCTGCGGAGGAGAACAGATGACACGCACGCCTAGTAAGGCAGCCGCACTTGGCGCCGTGAGCTGGGCGTATGGGCGGCGTGTGGTGGATGTGGCCTTGTTACAGGATGGGCCGGTGTGAGCGCAGCCGCCTCGTGATCATGCCTGTGTGACGAGTACAAAATCAGAGGCGGCTGCTGCCGTCAGGATAGGCGCCGGGCTGGCGCTGCGGAATCGGGATGAGCTGCTGGGGCTGCTGCGGCCGTGTTTCGCCCGGACCGAGCCGTGGCTGCAGGCGGGCAAGTATGTGTCGGCGCTGGCCAGCGAGCTGCCCCGGGTGAACGGGTGGAGTATCGCCCGGCATGGCCGGGACCGGACGCCGGACCGGACGCAGCGGCTGCTGAACCACGCGAGCTGGGACACCTCCGCCGCGATGAGCGTGGTGCGCCGGTTCGCGGCGGCCGGGCTGGAGCAGGCGGCACAGCGCGGCCGGCGGGGCGGGATGGTGATCGGCGCGATCGATGAGACCGGGCAGGAAAAAGCCGGGGAGGCCACCGCGGGCGTGAAACGCCAGTACCTGGGATGCGCGGGCCGGGTGGCGAACGGGATCAACACCGTGCACCTGTCGTACGTGCGGGACAAGGCCGGGCACGCGCTGATCGGCGCCCGGCAATGGATCCCCCGCGAGCAGATCGAGGACCCGGTCAGATCGCTGGTCATGGGGCTGCCGCTGGACCTGGTGTTCCGCACCAAGGGACAGCTGGCCATCGACGTCTGCGCGGCCGCGTACGCCGACGGCATCCGGTTTGACTTCGCCTGCGGCGACGAGGTCTACGGCAGCTGCACCCAGCTGCGCGAGTTCTTCGAGGCCCGCGGCCAGGCATACGTGCTGCGCGTGCCGTCGAACTTCACCCTCCCCCCTGGCCGCGGGCGCCAAAATGACCTGCGCGGCGGCCGTCAAGGCGCTGCTGAAGCACAAGCGGCGCTGGGAGATCCGCTCCGCGGGCACCGGCTCCAAGGGCCAGCGCTGGTATGCCTGGGCGTGGATCGCCACCGCCTCCCCGCGGCACCACCTGCTGGTCCGCCGCCACCTGAGGACCGGGGACCTGGCCTTCCACTACTGCTGGGTGCCCGCCGGGCAGGTCACGGCCAGGGCCCGGCTGATCCGCGCCGCCGGGCTCAGATGGCCGGTAGAAGTCGGCCACCGCTGCTACCTGTCAAGCGGGATTTGTCTTTCACGGCTGCCCTCCTTGTCCTTCTTCCTGCGTTTCGCCGGTTCCTGCCTGGGGTGGTGCCTAGCGGGCGCGGGTGTAGTAGCCGGGCGGGCGGTCCCTGCGCTCGCGGAGCTCGCGCATCAGGTCCTGACGGCATTGTTCAAGGAAATCCGCTCGGCATCGGCGCAGCCCTGGATGCCCTGCTGGGCCCAGGCCGCGGTATCTGCCTGGAGATCGGCTGCGGCACCGGGACTCACGCGAGCCGGCTGCCTGGCCTGGGCTGGACCGCTGCGGCATTGACCTTTCCGCCGCCATGCTGCGCTACGCGAGCGGCCGCCGCGGAGCGCGGCGAGCATCGGGTCGTCGGCTGACATGGGAGCGACGACCGGGCATGGCCAGGATAAACGGCGGATGCCTCGCTACCCTCCCGTGCGTGCGTGCACCCGGACGCGGGTAGTGCAAGACCGAATCCCACCTACCGCAGCGGAGGTCACCGCCATGGACCTCAGGGGCGAGCAGACCGCGTTCGTCTACACGACCTACATCCAGGAGACTCCCGAGCGCGTGTGGCAGGGCCTCACCGACCCTGCGCTGATGAAGCGCTACTGGCGGCACCAGATGGCTGGTCCGAAGACGTTCCATTCGGACTGGAAGAAGGGCTCCACCTACGAGATGGCCCACGACGACGTCGGATTGGTCGTGAGCGGCCCTGGCCAGGTGATCCTCGAGTCTCATCCGCCGCACCGGCTGGCCTACACCTGGCACACGATCACCCCTGAGTGGGCTGCGGCGGTCGGCATGGACGAGGTGACCGCCGCGGCCTGGCGCGCCGAAGCCCGCTCCAAGGTCGGCTTCGACATCGAGGACGTCGGTCACGGTGTCGTCAAGCTCACGGTGACCCACGACGGCTTCGCGCCGGGCAGCGCAGTGCTGCCGGCCATCTCTGAGGGGTGGCCCGCCGTCCTGGCCAGCCTCAAGACCCTGCTTGAGACGGGGTCATCCTTGCGCACCTCGTGAACGGCCGCGGCGGACAACAGCACAGGTCCCGCGCCCTGAACCACAGCCCCGCTAGACACCAACCTCGAACCCCCTCAAGGCCTCCCCACGCTCGGGCGCGACGCGACCGAATGCGCCGCTCGCGGGGCGGTGAGCCGAGCGCTGACCTCAGAGCGCAGCTGGCCGGCGGCCCGGCCCGTCTCTTCACGCCCTTCCAGCGATGTAACCATCGTTGGCTCGCCGCCCCGGGTGCTGTCAGCCGACGGTATGGCATGCGGCAGGCGACCACCCGATCGGGTGATCGCGTGAGAGCAGAACGATCTTTCGGTACGCCCTCACCGACCTGCCTGTCGAGCACTCCTGGCGTGCCGAACGGCGGTTGTGCGCGGCGGTCAGCGGCTGGCGTTAGTGACTGAGCGTCACCACGTGCCTGTCCGGCATGGCCGCAGGGCCGGCGCTACTCGAACCGGTTCACCCGGGCCCCTGGGGCAGCGCGAAGACTGTTCTTGCTCGGTATCGACGCGCGGGGGCTTGCCGTGAGCATCGCTGTCACTGCTCCGGCTCGCCATGCCGGGTCGCGTGTGGTGCGGATGCGGGGTTGGGCCACCGCAACACGATGTCAGCGTTCAGCGATAAGTTCCGGCCATCCCGCCGGTCTGTGTTGTGAATGCTTCATCCGGTCGCAGAAGGAGTCGTGATGCCCCGCACCCGGGTCCATAACATGAACGTCTCTCTCGACGGCTACGCCGCCGGCGAGCATGTGACGTTCGACGCCCCGATCGGCGGCGCCGAGCGGCTGTTCGAGTTGTTCGACGGCCGGGTAATCCATGGCGTCGATAAGGCGGATGCCCCCGTCACGCTGGACCGCGCCCTGACCAGCATGTGGAGCCAGGGCATCGGCGCCGAGATCATGGGACGCCGCAAGTTCGGTCCCCAGGCTGGCGACTGGCCCGACGACGGGTGGCGGGGCTGGTGGGGCGACGAGCCGCCATTCCAGACACCGGTGTTCGTCATGAGTCACCACCCGCACCCCCCGATTGACTTTCCCAACGGGACGAGCTTCCGGTTCGTCAACGGGCCGCCGGGCGAAGTACTTCGCCTCGCCCGGGAAGCTGCAGGCGGCCTCGATGTCCGCCTCGGCGGAGGACCCTCGACCGTGCGCCAGTTCCTCCAGGCCGGCCTGGTCGACTTCATGCACCTGGTGATCGTGCCGGTCACCCTCGGGAGCGGCGTATCCCTCTGGGAGGGATCAAGCGGCCTCGAAGACCGCTTCACCGTCGAGTCGGTCACCTCGCCGAGCGGCCTTACTCACCAGCTGTGGAACAAAAACGACCACGCCTGAACCCGGACCCCAGCCGGGGACTGCCCCCCGCGCCAGACTGACCAGATCTGCACACCTCAACGGACAGCGGGCGTTAATGCCCCCGGGGCCACGCAGAGGGCCGGCGATTGGCAAGGTCGCTGTCCTCGGCGGTCATGGCGGGTAATCAGCCGGAGCGCGTCTTTGGCGTGTCATGGCCGCCCGGGGTGAGGCCGGCCAGGTACAGCACCTTCGCGACCACCTCGGCCAGCGGGATGGTCGTCCGGATCTCGTGATCGGCTGCCTTCCGCAGCAGCGGCTCAACCGCGGCCAGGTCGCCGAGGATCCGGTCCATCTCGCCGTACGCCTTGCCGTAAGGATTGCCGGTCCTGGCGCCGAGCCTTTCGATCATGGCCGGGGCGGGAGCACTGAGCAAGATGATCAGGTCGAAGCGGGAATGGAAGCGGACCTGGTTCTCCTCGCACCCGGCGATGAACAGCACATCGGCGTCTTCGGTATCCAGTAGCCGGGCGATGGCATCTTCGCGCCACCGCTGCCGCCCGCCGGGCAGCTGCTCGCACCAGCCATCGTCGGTGTCGACGGTCTTGTATCCGAGTGCTCCCAGCTCGCGGATCACGCTCGATTTGCCGGTGCCCGACATCCCGGTCAGTAAAACCCGCTCCACGATTCCGAGCCTACGATTCGTAGCTGGCCGCAGCGATGTGCCGAGCGAGGCCGGATCTCCCGCTCGCCAGCCACGATGCTGCCTCATCCAGAACATCCCGATCTGGATCGTGGTGACAGCGGCCGAAACGAGTCCCGCGGCCGCGCCGATCGGCGGCTCCGTGCGCGGCTACCACCCGCAGGTTAGTTACTCTCTGCGATCGGCGGCAGCCTCCGCAGCGCGGGCGCGTCGCTACCGCGAGCGTCGCGACAGGACGCCCGGCATCAGCCATCTTGATCTCGGCTACGCCTGTCGGCGCTCACCAGTCTCGACGCACCTCATCGCGGCAAGATAGGACTAGGCGACACCGGTGGCATCCGCCGCGCACGTGTAGGCATTTCCGCCGGTGATCCCGGTGAGGTCTTGCTGGCTGGCGCACTGCTGGTGGCCACGGCCACCGGCACGCCGAGTTAGCGGCGCTGCCGTCGCCGAGGTCGCCATGGTTGTCGTCACCCTGGCATTAGGCGGCGCCGGCGCTGTCCGGCGCGCACGTTTGTCCTTATCCCTGCGGTGAGTTGGGTGGGCATCCTGCCGGCTAGTGCACCGCGGGTGGCCACGGTCACTGGCACCCTGGAACCCTGCAGAGTCCCGCCGCCCAATTCGCCAAAGATGTTGTCGCCGCAGCAGTAGTAGGCAGCACTTTGCCTCGCCGGCGGCAGGCCAGGCCCGGCCCTTGCGGGGTTTACGCTAGTGCCATGAGCGAGCTGTCAGTTGATGAGACGCCGGGTGTTGCCGGTGCGGCCCGTGATGCCGCGCGCGGGCACGTGGTGTACCTCACTGAGCGCGGGGAGCGCCTGGCTGCCATCGTCCCGGCCGAGTTCGCTGAAGCGCTGGAGGGCATGAGCGAGCAGGACGCCCGCGAGTTGCTGGAGGACCTGGCTGACGCTGCCGCGGCGCGGCAGTCGCTCACTGAGCCCGGCGAGTCTATTCCGTGGGAGCAGGTCAGGGCCGAGGCCGGGCTGTAGCCACGGTGACGTACCGGATTGAGTGGCGGCCGCGCGCCCGCAAGTCGTTCCTGGCCCTGGACAAGCCGGTACGCCGCAGGATCGGCGAGGCAGTCGACGCACTTGCTGCCGACCGGCGCCCGGCAGCGGCGAAGATGATCACAGGTGCCCACGGCGTGCTGCGCATCAGGGTCGGTGACTACCGGGTGCTCTACACCATCGACGAGGGCCAGCTCGTCGTCTTGGTGCTCGATGCCGGGCACCGCAGCGTGATCTACGACAGGTAACCCGTTGCGGCCACGCCGGGTGGAATGACAGCGGCGTGCACGAGCACATGCCCTGCGATCTGGCCCAGGTGACTGCTCGGCTCGGGGTGCCTAACGGCTGCTTCCACCGCGCCACTTGCTCGCCAGGGAGCCGCCGTACAGTTTCGGCCTGCGAAACCGCAACCCGTGCTGACTGCCAGGAGAGCCGCGCTCGGTCAGGTCAGTTGGGCTGGTGTCATATGGCTGCCAGGGCAGAGCGTGGCCGGTGCCGGGGGAGTGCTGAGCGGGCGTGTGCTGGGTAGCGGTCTGGGTAGCAGATGAGTGTTGGCGGTCGTTGTTCCGCGTCGCTCTGCGTTGCTCTGCGTCGCTGTTTTGGCTGGTCACGGCGCGTTAGCGCTGGTCAGCGGCTGGGCGCGGGCTTCATGGCATGCAAGAGGCCAGGGGTTCGAGTCCCCTTAGCTCCACGATTTTCTGTTTCCCCAGCTCAGGGTCATGATCAGGAACCTGATAGCTAGCTCCCGCCGGTTCCTTCTGCCGGATATCGCTATGGCCGGGTTCTATGGCGGGATACTGTTCGCGCAGGTCACAGGCTTGCTGAGGGCCTGGCGGGAGTCTCTTGCCCGGCGCGCAAGAGGTCAAGATCCAGATCCCGGATTCCCGCAGGTCAGCGTGCCGCTGGTGCTGGCTGGTCACCAAGCTGGTTACCGTCAGGTCGCGGATCCGTCCCAGACCGTCACGAGGCGGGGCTCTAAAACTGACGGACATCGTTGACATCTGGGGTCTCTGATCGCTAAGGAGACCCATGTGAACGAACGCCAACTGGATAAGAACGCCGCGAGGCGGCTGGCGATCATCCGCCATGCCCGCGAGGTCACCGGGAACGTGGCCCTGACCTGCCGGTACTACGGGATCACCCGGCAGGTCTTCTACGTCTGGTACCGCCGCTACGAGGCCGAGGGCCCGGCCGGGCTGCGGGACCGCTCAACCCGCCCGGCGCACTGCCCGCACGAGACCCCGGCCGAGGTGGTCGGGAAGATCATCTACCTGCGGCAGAACTACCACTTCGGGCCGGCGAAGATCTCCATGTACCTCAAGCGCTACCACGACGCCGAGATCAGCAAGTCCGGAGTCTGGCGGATCCTCAAGCGCGTGGACCTGTCCCGGCTGCCGGCCTACCAGCGGTACCAGCGCCACGACCGCAAGTGGAAACGATACGAGAAGCCCCGGCCCGGCCACGCCGTCCAGGCCGGCGTCAAGTTCATCGCCCCCTTGTCAGCGACCAGCCGGAAGAAGTACTACCAGTTCACCGCCATCGACGACTGCACCCGGATCCGGGTCCTGCGGATCTATGACCGCCTCAACCAGAACACCGCGATCCAGTTCGCGGACTACCTGCCGGGCAAGCTGCCCTTCCGGGTCGAGGCGATCCAGACCGGCAACGGATCCGAATTCCAGTCGGCGTTCCACTGGCACCTGGCCGACCGCGGCATCCGCCACATCTACATCAAGCCCGCCACCCCGCGCCTGAACGGCAAGGTGGAGCGCTCGCACCGGATCGACGGCGAGGAGTTCTACCGCATGCTCAAAGGCGTCCTCATCGACGACACCCAGCTGTTCAACGACAAGCTCGCCGAATGGGAGACCTCCTGCAACTACCATCGGCCCCACGGCGCCCTCGGCGGCCAGACACCCTACGAACGCCTCAAGCAGAAGACCACAGCAACCACGACCCCTGAGTAAACGATCTACGTCAGCTGCACAGTCACGAGGCGGGGCGCAGGAGCCCGGCGCCGTTCCCGGAAAGCACTATGCCCGTGACGCCGGGCCGCAGTTCGTTTCCGCGTGCCTGTTCAGCTGCGTTGCTGGCGGTTGTCATCCGCCATGGCCAGGCCTGCTGCCGCGATGTGATGCTGGTGGCCATGCTCGCTCAGCCGGAACCGCCCCGGTACCGCAGTGTGCCGAGCGCCAGCCCTGACGGCCTGCCAGGCAAGCACCCGGCATCCTGCCGCTGCCTGACCGTCGCGATGCCATTCAAGACCCGGGCGGGGCGAGCTCGGACGTCCCTCGAGGAACCACCTCGCGCATGAGCATGAGCAGGCCCCCCGTCTCCTCAACAAGCTCGATTCACGCTGTCGGGAACAACCCGCTTGAAAGCTAGGCAGAGCACGAGGAGACGGCGGAGCACCCGCCCGGACCTGACAGACGCCGCGTTACGGTGCTCATGCCGCCGACCGAGCGCTCGCGAGCTGGTCACGGAACGTGCCGGAGCCGCCTGTTGATGAGCGCGCAGTGCCGCCTAAGGCGCGTTATGTGGGTTGATCGCGGCGCGGCGCGTTGATCGTGAGAGGGCCTCTGCGGCAGACATGCGGGTGTCGAAGTCCGTTTGCCACCGCAGAGGCCGCCCCCCATGTTGCCCACCGAGGACTTGCTCGTCTACGTATACGTGCTGATCGACGACCTGATCAGTGCCCGGATTATCGCGATCCCGCCGCGTCCGGGCCCGGCTCCTGCGTGCAGCGACGCCGAGGTGCTGGCCATCGCGCTGGTCCGCCATCTGCTGGGACGCCGCAGCGAGGCGGGCTTCCTGGCCGAGGTCGCCCGCGACTGGCGCACCTGTTCCTGCACCTGCCGCACCAAAGCGAGGCCAGCCGCCGGATCCGCTGGCCGCGGGGCGCGTCCGGGCAGCTGCGCTGCTACCTCGCCGGACAGGTCCCGGCCTATGACTGCCAGCAGATCGATACCAGTGCGCTGCCGGTCAAGCACACCTCCCGGGTCCGCGGCCCGGACTCCTGGACCGGCCCTGACGGGCTGCATGCCCGGTTCGGCCGTGACGCCGCGCACGCCGAATGGTTCTACGGCTTCCGCCTGGCGATCAAGACGGACCTGGGCAGCCGCGTCGTCCTGGCCTGGAGCATCGTCCCCGCGGCAGTGAATGAGCGTGAGATCGGCACTGACCTGCTGGAGACCGGCCCGCCGCCACGCGACCTGCTCCTGGACAAAGGATTCACCGGCAAGGCCTCCACCGCAGGCCAGGCGGCCCGCGGTACCGCCGTGCTCCTCCCGCCGGCCAAGGGGAAACGCCGCCAGATGCCCCCGGTCCTGCGGAAAATCATCGCCGAATGGCGCAACCGGATCGAGACCACCTTCCAGGAAGTCACCGACCAGATGGAACTAGCCCGCCACGGCGCGCACACCTTCTGGGACCTCCTCACCCGCACCGCCGCGACCATCGCCGCGCACACCCTCCTACGTGTCCGCCTCGCCTGCCAGTAGATCAACCCACATAACGCCGCTGAGTTGCCCGTGGGTTCCGGGTTTGTTCGTGAGTCATTTTGGTTGTGGCGGGGTTCGCGGCTGGTCCGGCGGGCTGGCTGGAGGGCGTGCGGCGGGCGGGTGCCCGGCCACTGCCTGGTGCACGGATTCTGCTTCGCGGTGCGCGAGGGCGAGGTCGATGGGCTGGGCGACCTCTCGTTCGGCGTCGGCGATGACGATGTGTGCCTGTTCTTCGATCGCTGCGCACCGCTCGGGATCGCCGCCGGCCACGGAGGCGCAGTTGCCGAGCAGCTGGAGCAGCGCATGGGCGATGGTTGGCTCGCGGGCACCGTAGCGGCGGATGAGCCCGCACATCACCGCGAGGTATTCCGGGAAACGTCGTCCCGGGACGATCACCGCTACCCCGCTGTCGTCCCGGGCGACGTGGTTGCCCAGCGGATGCCGGGCAAGCGCGCAGAAGATCACTGAGAGGTGGTCGATGGCCTGGACCGCGGTGTAGGGATCGTTGACCGCCGGAGACAGGGCCTTGCACGCCACGTCGACGAGCTGCCGGATTCCGAACGCGGCGTCCTGCTCCAGGGTGCGCTCGAACCCGATCCGGACCCCGGCCTCCAGCGCTCGAGAGAAGACCTGCGGGCCGGGAGCGGGATCACGCGGCGAGCCGCGCCAGATCCACGCCAGCGTCGTGCCCTCCACCACGTGCTCGCCGACCCGGTGTCGCAGCCGCAGGCTGACTCCGCTCTGCGCGGCGTGCGCCAGCAGCCGGCCAGGACGCACCACCTGCACGTACCCGGAGCGCCGAGACGGGATCGGCACCGCCCACTCCGGGACCTCTGGTGCATCGGCCTCGCCGGTGAACAACCCGTCCCGGATCACCGCGACGGTGTTGCGCTGCACCGTGTTCATGATCGCATCGACCTGGATGGAGTGCACCAGGTGGTCGGCGAAGAACACCAGCAGGCCGAGGCTGGCGAACAGCAAGACGATAGCGCCGCTCACTGCGAGCCGGGGAAAGCTGGCGGTGCGGTTGCCGCCGGACACGCCGACCGTGTAAAGGCCGGCCGCGCTGTAAGCAAAGGTCGCTACGAAGGCGCTGAGCACGACCTGGTTCGGCCGGTCGCGGAGGAAGTTACGCAGCAGCCGCGGGGAGAACTGCGTGGACGACAGCTGCAGCGCCACTACTGTCAGGCCGAGCAGCAGCGCGATGACCGTCACCATCGTCCCGGTAATCCCGATCAGCACCGTTCGGGCGTCATCGGGCGTGCCCTGGAATGCCAGGGGCGAGCGTGCGCCGATGCTGATAGCTGACAGCAGCGATCCGGCTGCCAGGGCGGCCAGGACGGCCAGCCCGGGCAGCACCCACAGTGAACCGCGCACGTATTCCCACAGCGCATCACGACGTATCATGTCCGGCCTCCCGCCCTCGATCCTTCGCCTGCCCGCCCGGGCCGCAGGGCTGGTATCCATTCAGCCGGGACCCGGCGCTACAGTAATCGCGATCCTTCGGGCCGATCAGGGGTGAGCCGTCTGCCCCTGCTGCGGATGAGCGGGCTTCCAGCCAGGCGGAGGCGGCGCTCGCGGGACCTGTCGCTCTTAGGGTGGCACTGAAGTGATCAGCCGGTGAGTTCGTAGGCGGGGTTGATCATGACAGTGCCGTCTTTGCTGATGCTCACCGGGCCGCGGAGCCTGACCGTGCTGCCTGGCTCGAGGCCAGGTATGTGCGTGCGCCCGTAGAACAGCGCGGTGAGTTCTCCGCTGGCGTCGCTGATCGTGCAGGCCAGGATGAAATTCTGCTCGACCGGCCTGATCCTGACGGTGTGCACGCGCCCGGCGACCAGGACCCGGCCATGGCCGTTCACTGCGGAGATGGGGGTGATGCCCGATGGCGCTCTGGAATGTTGATGCTCGCATGCGGCATCAGGTGGAATGCGCTTCGCCGCCGGCCCGGCCTGATGACCGGCCGGCAACTCGCCCTGGGCGGTCACGTCGAAGGGGATGATCGTTGCAGCGGAGCGCGGGATCCGGCTGGTCACCCGCGCGATCTTGTCGGCGGTCCGGTCGTGTATGAGCCGGCCGAGCAGCGGCGGGTAGCTGCGCCGCGGCAGCACGACGGTGACGTAGGTGCCGGGCTGGCAGGTTTCCCTGATGACGAGATCGCCCGCTGCGCGGTCTATCCGCCGGTCCGGGCAGTCCACCAGGTCGAGCGGGATGCCGCGGTCCGCGCGCAGCCACTGCTGCCGCAGGTGATCGGCCCGTTGCTGGTCGATCACGAAGTGCACTGCCCGCAGCGCAGTCGGGTGCAGGCTGCGCGCGTAGCGCAGGCCGGCGATCGTGGCCAGGTCGAAATCGTCTATCAGGACGAGCACTGTCCGGCGCGGGTAGTTCGGCGGGTCCGGCGGCAAGTCGCTGCCGAGGGCCTCGACCGTCCCGGCTTCGGCCCGGTACTGCCGGTTCAGCCGGATGAACGCGAATATCAGGACCGGGAACACGGCCACGACCAGCCAGGCGCCCTCGGTGAACTTCACGATCGCGAAGATCACCACGACCAGCGCCGTGTATATCCCGCCCGCGAAGTTGATGGCCCGCCGGCGCTGCCAGCCAGGTTCCTTGTGCCGGATGTGGTACCTGGCCATCCCGAAGCCGGCCATGGCGAAGCCGGTGAACACGCCGATCGCGTAGAACGGGACCAGGTTGTTGGTGTTGGCGCCGACCACGAGCAGCAGGGCAAGCGCCAGCACGGCCAGCACGACGATCCCGTTCGAGAAGACGAGGCGGTGGCCGCGCTTGGACAGCCAGCGCGGCAGGAACGAGTCCTCGGCGACGAAACTGGTCAGGAACGGGAAGCCGCTGAAGCTGGTGTTGCCTCCGGTGAACAGGATCGAGATGGCCCCCGCCTGGGCAACGAAGAATAGCGCCCTGCCGGGTGCGGACTGCCCGAAGATAAGCCTGGCTTCCTGGGAGAGCACCGTCGGGAAGCCATTGACGTAGGGGACCGCATGGGTGACGTAGGCCAGCCACGAGATCCCGGCGATCAGGAACGCGACGATGCAGCCCTGGGTCACTAGCAGCTGGCGGGCATTGCGGCCCTCCGGCGGGCGCAGCGCGCTCACCGCGTTGGAGACTGCCTCGATCCCGGTCAGCGAAGAACCGCCGTTCGCGAACGCGCGGCCCAGGATATAGATGGCCGCGAAGGTGAGCAGGCCGCTCGGGTGGTGCCCGACCGCCACCGTCCCCCGGTGCCAGGTAACGTGCGGCAGGCCGCCGCCGAACGCCTCACGGCTGACCCCGATGATGATCATCAGGCCTACCGATCCGGAGAACAGGTAGGTCGGGACCGCGAACGCCTTGCCGTTTTCCCTGACCCCGAGCAGGTTCACGTAGCACATGATCAGGGTTGCGGTGACCGCGATGAGCAGCAGCGTGGTCGTGCCGCCGAGGGGCCCGGCCAGCGCCGGGAACGTGGACAGGACCGCCTGGCTGCCGGCGGCCGTCTGCACCGCGACCGTGACCACGTAATCGACCATGAGCGCCACGGCCGCTACCTGCGCGATGCGCGGGCCGAAGTTCTCCCGGGCGACCACATATGACCCGCCCGCCCGGGTATAGACCGACACCACCTCGCGGTAGGACAGCACCACGAACGCGATGCCCAGCAGGATGAGCCCCGTCATCGGCAGCAGCAGCGCAAATGCCGTCAGGCCGAAGAACGGCAGCAGTTCGTGCAGGATCAGCTCGGAGCCGTAATTCGCCGACGAGATCCCGTCACAAGACAGCACGCCAAGGCCGAGCGGCTTGGACAGCCGCTCAACCCGGAGCTGATCGTTAACCAGCGGCGGGCCGAGCATGCGGCGCTTCACCGAGTACCAGAATGTCTCCGGCAGATCATTGCCCCCGGCCGCGCCGAGCAGACTGGTCTCCTCACGCACGGCCATCGGCGCGACACCTCCGTCCCCGGCCGCCAAACCTGCCCCGGCACCCTGACCAGGGCTGGCCACTCGCCGCTGAAGACCGGCGCTTTGATCCTTTCCGAGGCTAGGCACGCCTGGCTGATCCCGGCGTATCGGCGGCGTTAGGAATGGCGCGGTTGACGTTAGGATCTCGTTAGGATCATTTCTCCCGCGGTCCTGAGCGGCTGACTGCCTCCCGGTCAGCCAACAGCCGCCCGCCAGGAGGTATCCATGTTCCGCGGGCCCGGCCTGCGCCGCCGGGAGCCCAAGATCCGAGGCACGGCGGGTTCGCTGAGGTGGTAGCCGAGCCGGGTCAGCTCACCGTGCACCCTGCGGTAGCCCGGGCCAGGTTCTGCTGCGTCCCAGGACGCCTGGGTGCCGGCCGGCAACAGCCAGCTAACGAACAGGATCATGATCAGGCTGAGAGTCGAAGAGACGCCAACCGCGACCATGCCCAGCCTCCTCGGCCGGCCTGGCCGCAGGTGCCAGGCCCTGCGCAGAGTTCTGGAGCGCTACGGGCTGGGCGCGGCCCAGCTGGCCGTGGTCAGTGCCCGATGGCGAGCTGGGCGATTTGATGATGACCAGGATCATCGCCACGGCCAGGTGGAGCCGCAGCGCCGACATGCCGATCTTGCGGCTGGCGGACATGGCCGGGCGGTGCAGCAGGGCCAGCGGCGGCATCCGCCAGCTATCCCGGCCGGTGCGGTCGGCCGGAGCGGGGGCCCGCGTCCCGGCGCGCAGCCGCCGGACCGCGGCATAGCCGGCGGCGGCCAGGCTGGCGGTGGCGCAAGCGGCCACGATGCCGGCCAGCTGGCCGGCGGTGATGGCGGGGAACAGCACGGAGGCGGTCAGGATGACCGACAGCGTGACGAGGATGGCCACGACTGCGGCGGTGAACATGTTGGTCTTGCGGCCGTTCACCCAGGGGCCGAGCACGCGGAGTCGTTGCACAGCAGCAGCAGGAACACCGAGGCGGATGGCAGCAGCACTCCGGCCAGGACCTGCACGCCCTCGGTCAGCAGCCCGAGCGGGGATCCGGGGATGAGCACGATCGCGGCGGCGACGGCGATGAGCGCGGCGGACAGGACGCCGAGCTTGGCCTCCTGCGGCTGCCTGCCGCTGAAGGCCGGGGTCACGGTCAGGATAGAGGCAGCGAAGCCGATTCCGCCGATAGGCTGTCGCCCGGGCGGTTTTGCGGGCGGCTGGAGGCGGGCGGAGATGTCTGCTGGGCTGTCAGGGGTGCTCGCTGGCTCCCGGGGCGGGGGCCTCACGGGCAGGCGGTGCGTCCTGGGGGCTGCCCTCCTGGCTGGCTGGCCGGGCCGCCGCGGGGGTGCGGTGGTTCGGGGTTGCCTGGTTCGCGGGCGAGCAGGCTGACCCGGTCGCCGGGGGCGAGGATGATGCCGGGGTCCGGGTCGCGCAGGGTGTGGTTGTCCTGGACCGAGACCGGGACCCAGCCGGGCGGCCAGGTCATCTCGCCGAGCGCCTGGCCGGCGGCGGGCGAGCCGGCCGGGATGGTGATTTCCAGGATCTGGTAGCCGTGCAGCGGAGTGGGTACCTCGCGGACGGCTGCCTGCGTGTCAGGCGGCGCTGGTCTGGCTGCGGCCCGGGCGGCGCTGATGTGGCGGGCGACGGCCTGCAGCGCGTTCTGGCTGGTGAGCCAGCCTTGCAGGTGCTGTCCGTCGGCGGAGATAACGGGCAGGCCGTCGCGGCCGTAGAGTTCCAGCTGCCGCAGCGCCTGGGCGAGAGGCTCGCCGGCGAATAGCATCTGGGGGGAGTGCTGGTGGGTGACCGGCCCGGGCAGCGGCGCGCGGCGGGGGGCCTGCCCCGGCGCCGGGCCAAGCGGCGGCAAACTGGTGAGCGTCGGCTGGAAGGGGCGCATGGCGTCGGCGGCGGTCAGCTCCTCGAACGGGTCCGCCGTCGGGGCGTGGGCGATGTCGGTGCCGCGGCGCAGCAGCTTGGTGGTGTAGATCGTGCCGTAGCTCAGCGCCCGGGACAAGGCGGTGGCGATCGCGACGGCGAGCATCACCGGCAAGGTCAGGGTGTAGTCGCCGGTCATCTCCACGACGCTGGCCACCGCGGTCAGCGGGCCCCGCGCCGCCGATGCGAACACCGCGCCCATGGCGATGACCGCGTACAGGGCGGGCTGCCCGGCGGCCGGGCCGAGCGCGTGGTTCGCGATCTCGCCGAAGGCCATGCCGGAGGTGGCGCCGATGAACAGCGACGGCGCGAACACCCCGCCCGATCCGCCGATGCCGATGGTCAGGCTGCACGCGATCATCTTCCCGGCCGCCAGGATGATCAGGAACCACAGGGCGTACTGGCCGCCGACCGCCTTGTACATGACCGGGTAGCCGACGCCGTACATCTGCGGGAGAGCGAGCAGCAGCAGGCCCAGGACGATGCCGCCGACGGCGGGCCGGGCCCATTCCGGGCGGCTCTTCCAGGCCCGGTCGCACAGGTCCTCGGTCGCGTAGAGGATGTTCTTGAAGGCCAGGCCGAGCAGCGCCGCGATCACCGCCAGGGCCGCGATGAGCAGGTAGCTGCCGGCGTGGTGCAGCGCGATCCCCGGCGGCAGCCCGGACAGGAACGGGGCGCTGCCCAGGAATTCCCGGCTGACCAGGTCGGCGACCATCGCGGAGAGCATCACGGTGAAAATCGCCTCGACGGAGAACTCCCGCAGGATCAGCTCGACGCCGAAGAACACCCCGGTGATCGGGGCGTTGAAAGTCGCCGCGATGCCGCCGCCGGCGCCGCAGGCGACCAGGATCCGCATCCGGTTCTCCGGCATCCGGACCCACTGGCCCAGTCCGGAGGCCAGCGCGGAGCCGATCTGCACGATCGGGCCCTCCCGGCCGACCGACCCCCCGGCGCCGATGCACAGCGCGGAGGCGACCGCCTTGACGCCCGCGACCTGCGGCCGGATCCGGCCGCCTTCGGTGGCGACGGCGATCATCACCTCGGGCACGCCGTGGCCGCGGGCCTCCCGGGCATAGCGGTAGATCAGCGGCCCGTAGACCAGCCCGCCGATCACCGGGATCACCACGAAGAACCCCAGCCCGAGCCACGGCAGGTGAGCACTGGCCACGCGGCCCTGCTGGCCGAACAGGACGTGCCCGGTGGCCAGCCAGGTGAAGAAGTAGATCAGGTACCGGAACGCGACCGCGCCCAGCCCCGATCCCGCGCCCACCACCAGCGCGATAGCGAACAGCCCGGCCCGTGACCCGCGCACCCAGCCGCTCGCCCGGCCCGTCCACCGCAGCGCCTGCGCCGGCACCCGTGCCGCCTCCCCGGTCATGACCGTCCCTCTGCGCCGCTGGCTGCCGTCGGCTCTCGTGTGATCCCGGCCGGTGACGCCGCCGATTCCGGGGGATCCGCCGGCCACTGGCTGTCGGGAATCTCCCCGGCCGCCTCCGCGAACGCCCGCAGGGCACTGGCGACCGCTGACTGCTGCCGGGCCGGGAGCCTGCCTAGGATGCCGGCGATCAGCGCCCGCCGCCGCGCGGTCGCCTGATCCACCACCTGCCGCCCCGCCGCGGTGACCGACACCTGCACCGCCCGGCGGTCCGCGCGGCCGCGGTGCCGGCGGATCAGGCCCTTGCGAAGCAGCCGGTCGCACATCCGCCCGGCCGTCGAAGGCGTGACATCCAGCGCCCCGGCAAGGTCAACCATCCGCTGCGGTCCCCGCGAGGCGAGCACCACCAGCGCCCGGTACTGGGCGATAGTGGTGTCCTCCGCCGCGGCGCCCAGCGACCTGGTGGCCACCGCGACCAGTGTGCGGCTCGCCGTCAGCACCGCGTCCACCGCTGCCTCGTCCGCGTCCCCGTCAGCCTGCCAATCGCTCATCTACCCGCCTGCCTTGTACTTGCATGCAGCAATAGTTGCATAGACATTCTATCGCGCAGTGAATCGAGTTCTTCATGGCAGCATCGCCGCCCGCCGCCAGCGCCATCACCGCCCGCCCGGCCTGCTCCGGCTGCGATAGCTTGTCCGCGCGCCCGTCTCGGTTACCGGTCCCGCCCGGGAGTATTGTTCGGCACCGGCTGCTGACGCCCGGACACGTCGGGCGCATGTCCCGAGCCCGCCGCCATGTCGTTCAGGAAGTCGCCCGGGACCAGGCAGCCGCGACGCTGGCGGCCTACTCCGCAAGTCACCCGCGCGCCTGGGCCACGCTCAGGCCGATCCTGCAGACCACCCTCGGCGCTCGGATCGGCGACGATACCAGCAAGCCACATCGAGGTAGCGAGCCTGCACAGGAGATCTCGCTGCATGTCAGCCGCCCGTCGCGGGCCGCTGCCGTTGTCTATGGTGACGCGGCCGTGGCCAGCGGGAACGTCTGGGTCCGGGATCAGGTGGCGTTGCGCGCCCGGGTGACCTGGCGTCACGTCACCGGTCTGGGGTTCAGTGTGCGGTCGCGACGACGGTGATGACGAAGGCGGCGTAGGCGGCGATGATCAGGAAGCCGCTGTGCCGGGTGATCCCGCGGCCGGCCAGGGCGAGGGCGAGGGTGGCTGCGGTCAGCGTGCCGTACCAGAGGGCTACCGGCAGTGCGCTGCCGAGGGCCGGGCCGGCGATGATGGCCGCGGGCAGGAGCAGCCCGGCCAGCACGTTGAGGGTGTTGCTGTTCAGTGCCTCGCTCAGGGTCGCGGCGGCGCGGCCCCGGCGGGCGAGGTAGACGGCGGCGACGGCGTTGGGCAGGCTGGTCACGGCGGCCAGCACGATCGCGCCGGTGATCGCGGCCGGGACGGCGAAGCGGGCGCCGAGCACCGAGACGCTGCGTTCCATGGCGAAGCTTGCCACCAGCACGACGCCGAGCGCGAGGGCGCCGGCGCCGGCATCGCGCAGGCCGCCTTTGGCGGGATGGATTGCCTCGGATAGTTCCTGTTCTTCCTCGGCGACCGCCTCGGCGAGCCAGGACCGCAGCCGGGCCGACAGCGGGATGGCGGCGCGGCTGGATGGTTGCAGCGCCGACACGTAGACATATGGCGCCAGCATGGTCAGCGCGAGCACCAGGGCGGCCGCGGGCGCGATCAGGCTGGCGGCGGCGGCGATGCTCAGGGCCGCGATCCACAGCGCTAGCGAGCCTTCGAAGATGACGACCCTGGGATGCAGGCGGATCCGCCCGGCCACCACGGCGCCCAGTCCGAGCAGCGCCGCCAGGTTGAACACGTTCGAGCCGAGCACCACCCCGGTGCTGACGTCATGCTCGCCATGGGTGAGCGCGGTCACCGCCGAGGTGATCTCCGGGGTGTCCGCGGCCAGTGCCGCCAGCAGGCCAAGCAGCGCCTCGGACAGGCCCAGCCGGGCGCCTACTCGTTCCAGCCGCACCACGAGCACCACGCTCGCGCTCAGGCTGAGCGCAGCGGCCGCCACGAAAACCGCAGCCACCAGCGGCGATGACGCCATCAGTTACCCAGGCCGTTGCGCCGGCCCCGGCCGGCCCGCCAGATCAGGCCAGCGACCCATCCTGAGCTGCGGTACTCGCGGCTACCAGGCATGGCGGCACCTCTTGCCGGGCCGCCAGCCCGGTTCGTCAGCGCCCGGTCCGCGCGGCCTGGCTGGCGCTCAGCGCCCGTCCGGCCTGATTGGCCAGCGTGACGGCGACCAGGCGCGCCTGCAGGGACGGCCTGGCGCCCGGCTTCGCCGTCAGCATGAACCGCCCGTAGTACTGGCCGTTGCCGAAGACCCGCAGCTCAACCTCCTCTGCGGGCAGGCCCTTATCCTCAACATCCCAGCGGCCATGACCTGCCAGCACGGTGCCGTCTGGCTCCAGCCGCGGCGGGTGGCCGAGCAGGGTGCCGTACTCGAAGCGGGAGCCTTCCAGGTCCAGCAGGCCGATCAGCTGCTCCCTGACATGATCGACAACGGCATCGGGTGACCTGGCGGACTGGGCCAGCGACGCGGTCTCGTGGATCTGCGCGAGATAACCCGCGTCCGTGATCGCGATAACCTGCAGGCGCCGGGCGCGGGCAGCCAGCTGCGACACCGCCAGGCCGGTCAGCAGCAGCAGGACCGCGGTCGTGACGTCCGCGGTGCTGCGGATCGTGAAACGGTAATACGGCAGGGTGAAGAAGAAGTCGAACCAGACAGCAGCCCAGGCCGCCGCCAGCCCGCCGGCGACGCGGTTCCCGATCGCCGCTACCCCGACGACCACCACGACCAGCAGCAGGGCCACGTTCGTGTTCGACCAGGACGAGCGGAACGGCAGCAGAATCGCCGCTGCCGCCAGCGGCGCGGCCAGCGCGGCCACGATCGCGATACGATCCCTGCTCAGGTAACGAGTCACCGGTGAAACCTCCAGCCAGGGTCAGGATCGCTCGCGCCACACCTTCAGGCCGCCACGGCCAGCACCACCAGCGCCGGGACGAAAAACAGGCCGGTGTGCAAGATCGCGCCCGCGATCCCCGCGACCAGGACCAGCACCCCCGCGACAACAGCCCACATATTGACCGGGCCCGGCGCGAACGCGGCAGCCGCCACCAGCGGCACAGGCGCGAGAGCCAGCAACAGCGAAGCCCACGTCACGGGCGGAGGATCTTCGCCCAGCAGCGCCGAAATAGTGATCAGCTGGGCAGCCCCAGCGAGGAGCAGCGCGCCACGGCGCCACGCCCAGCTCGGCGGAGCAGGCCGCAGACCGCCGGTTCCGGCCGTACCCGGGGCGGGTGAAAGGCCGGCCGGCACGTTCTGGATGGTCATTGCACGCTCCTGGCGGACGAATTCGGCAATCACGAACATCGCGCCGACCAGGCTTCCCGGCTCACCTGGCCACCAGCATAGACCCCACCAGGCCGCCCGCATAGAGCGCCGCACTAGCCGGAGACATGACAAGCGACAGCCTCCCCGAGCTAGTTTCCTCCTCCCAGATGCATCAGCCTGGGCGCCGGGCATCAGCCCGGCCACAGTTGATCGTGGTGCACCGGGAAGCCTGGCCGGTGGCGCCTTAACCATGCCGGGGCCCGGACGAGCAACGTTGTGACCGACTCGGAACCGCTTGCCCTGCTGATAGTGCTGACGGTGGCAGCGGCTGATCGCTGTGCTATCGAATCGCCTGACCGGCCGCGTGAAGGTCCTGTCGCTCGCGGTAGTCCTGTTGGGCGCGGCCATCGCGGTCCAGGCCATCCCTACTGCGCGCGGCCCCGCGGGCAGGCAATGGAGTAAGTGGTGACCGTGGCTCTGGCCTGTATCTTGCTCGACAGCGGCTCAGCGCAGAAGCGTTCGCTCAGGGCGGCGTGCTGTGCGGGCGCCGTACGGCGTCAGACCCGTGCGGCGGGTGTGCGCTCTGGCGCTGCCCGCGTGCACTGCCTGGGGCGATCGGGGCGCCTGGACGGCATCGGTGACGCAGGCCGGCGGCAGCTTGCCAACGACAGTCCCGTAAGCGGTTCGCCAGGGTTCCGGTAAGCCGGGCGGGTTCGCGCGTCCGGGTCACGGCGATGGCCGGCGAACGGGAGCGCGCCTGGGCGTAGCCTCGGTGAATGCCGCTTCTTGCCCCGGCCCGGGACAAGAAGCGGCATCCGGCCGGGGTTCCCGGGCCGGGGCGGCGTACCGGGTGCTGGTTACCAAACTGGTTACCGTCCGCGGTGAACGTTGGCGAACGCTGGCGGACTCCTGCGGACGTACCGGCTGGTCAGCGGTGCCTGTGGTGAACGGCGGCGGCCTGTGGTGAACTGAGCGGCGTTGCATGGCATGCAAGAGGTCCGGAGTTCGAGTCTCCGTAGCTCCACTCGTTTTCCCAGGTCAGAGTCCAGTTTGAAGATCATCTAGAGTGTTTCAAGATCGCTTGACCGTCATCTGACCGTCGTGGCGGACGGGGCGGGTTGGCACTCAGCCGCACGGACTGACCCGGGATGGCACCAGGATGCGCGTCACCGCCGCGTTCGTTGAACAGGCTGACGGAGCCGCCTGCCTAGAGCGCCGCGCCGGTCGACGGCGGGCACGGCGGCTGTCCGATTCCGATTGACCGGGTTCGCCCGCGCGGACGCCCTTGCCTCCCTGGTGGTCGTGGCGCTCATGGTCAAGGCCGGCTCGGGCCTGGTCCGCGAGTCCGGGCAACGCCGGGCGGGATGAGGCGTGGCTGCAGGGCGCGCGATGGGCGCGGGCGCTGTCGTGGGTCAGCCTGGCCTGGATGACCATCGAAGGGGCAGCCGGGCTGGCCGCCGGGATCGCGGCCGCGTCCATCGCGCTGACCGGCTGGGCGCTGTCCTCAGTGGTCGAGGGCCTGGCCAGCGTGATCGTGATCTGGCGGTTCACCGGATCCCGCACTCACTCCGAAACCGCCGAGCACACTGCGCAGAAGGCGGTCGCGGTCTCGTTCTGGCTGCTGGCCCCCTACGTCGCGATCGAGTCGGCGCGCGAGCTGATCACCGCCCAGCACCCCCGGACCAGCGCCCTGGGAATCGTCGTCACCGCCCTGTCCCTGGCGGTCATGCCTGCCCTCGCAGTCGCCAAGCACCGGCTCGGCGCCCGCCTGAACTCCGGCGCCACCGCAGGAGAAGGTACCCAGAACCTGCTGTGCGCCTACCTCGCCGGCGCCGTCCTGGCCGGCCTGGCCGCCAACGCCTGGCTCGGCTGGTGGTGGCTGGACCCGCTCGTCGGACTCGCGGTCGCCGCAGCCGCGATCCGCGAAGGCCGCAAAGTATGGAGAGGCGAAGACTGCTGCTGACAGCCCGCGAACCGCCAGGGGCCAGCCCTCCGGGCATCCTGCTCGTACTTGACCGGCCAGCCGGGTGTGGTATTCAGGCGCGGCGCACCGGCCTGCTCATCTTAATACCCATCAGGGTATTTGCCCTTCGTCTCCCTCGCCAGATATGCTCTCTTCAGAGATACCCTTGGGGGTATATAAGGAGATGGTCGTGGCATGTGCGGCGGACGTGCGGGCGGGGGAGGTGCGGTTGTGATCGAGGTCGTCGGTATCGACACCCCGGCGCTGGGGGACCGCAGTTACCTGGCGACCGACGGGCGAGCCGCGCTGGTGGTGGATCCGCAGCGGGACATTGACCGGGTGCTGGCGGCAGCGGCCAGCCGGGGGGCCGAGATCACCCATGTGTTCGAGACCCACATTCACAATGACTACGTGACCGGCGGCCTGGCGCTGGCCCGCGAGACCGGTGCCGGGTATCACGTGAACGGGGCCGACGACGTGGCTTTCGGCCGGGTCCCGGTCGGCGACGGCGATGTGATCGCGGTCGGGGATGCGATGCGGGTCACGGTGATCGCCACTCCCGGGCATACCTTCACCCACCTGTCCTACGCGCTGGCGGACGCCGCGACCGGCCAGGCGGCGGCGGTGTTCACCGGCGGGTCGCTGCTGTACGGCTCGACCGGCCGGCCGGACCTGCTCGGCCCGGCGCACCAGACCGCGCTGGCCACGGCGCAGTACGCGTCGGCCCGGCGGCTGGCCGCCGGGCTGCCCGACAGCACGCCGGTCTGCCCTACGCACGGCTTCGGCAGCTTCTGCTCGGCCACCCAGGCCGGCGGCAGCGCCTCCACGATCGGGCAGGAGAAACGCGTCAACCCCGTGCTCATCCTGGATGAGGACGAGTACGTGCGGACACTGCTGGCCGGGCTGGACGCCTACCCTGCGTACTACGCGCACATGGGCCCGGCGAACGCGGCCGGGCCGGATGCCCTGCAGCTGTCACCGCCGGCCCGCGCGGACGCCGCCGCGGTGGCCGCCCGGATAGCGGCCGGCGAGTGGGTGGCCGATCTGCGCAGCCGGCGCGCATTCGCCGCCGGGCACGTCAGCGGCTCCCTCAGCTTCGAGTACGGCAGCGACTTCACCAACTACCTCGGCTGGCTCATCCCGTGGGGCAGGCCGCTGACCCTGCTCGGCGACACCGCCGCGCAGGTCGCCGCCGCGCAGCGGGACCTGGCCAGGATCGGCATCGAGAAGCTCGCGGGCGCCGCTGTCGGCTCCCCGCGGGACTGGGCGGGCGGACGGCCGCTGGCGTCGTTCCCGGTGGCGAGCTTCGCGGACCTGGCCGCCGCCCGGGGCCGCCGGCCGGTTACCGCACTGGACGTCCGGCGCGCGCTGGAGTGGGCCGGCGGCCACCTGGCTGGCGCGCTGCACATCCCGCTGCACGAACTGGGTGCCCGCATCGGCGAGGTGCCGCCCGGCGAGATCTGGGTGCACTGCCTGTCCGGGTACCGGGCGGTCATCGCGGCGTCGCTGCTGCAGGCCGCGGGCCGCGACGTGGTGGCCGTCGATGACGGGTACGACCGCGCCGCTGGCGCGGGCCTGCACCTTGTCACCGGGAACACGGCTGCGAGGACGGGATGAGCTGGCTACGCAGCCTGTTCCCGGCCCGGCCCAAGGTCGGCCCGGAGCGGGCCGGGCAGCTGCTGGAGGCGGGCGCGATCCTGCTGGACGTCCGGGAGGCCGCGGAGTGGCGGGCCGGGCACGCGCCCGGCGCCCGGCATATCCCGCTGCGCCGGCTCTCCGCCCGGAGCAGGGACCTGGCCCCGCAGCGCACCGTGATAACCGTGTGCCGGTCCGGCCACCGGTCCGCGGGAGCGGCGATGATCCTGGCCCGTCAGGGCCGCGACGTGATCAACCTGTCCGGCGGGATGCGCGCCTGGGCACGGGCCGGGCTGCCCGTCGTCGCCCCCGGAGGCCGGCCCGGCCGGGTGCTGTGACCAGATGGCCCTGATCGCCGTCGCGGCCGGGCTGCTGATCGGGATCAGCCTCGGCGCGCTCGGCGGCGGCGGCTCCATCCTCACCGTCCCGGCCCTGGTCTACCTCCTCGGGCAAAGCGCGCACCGGGCCGTGACCGCCTCGCTCCTGGTGGTCGGCATCGCCGCGGTGACCGGCGCGATCGCGCATGCCCGCGCCGGGCGGGTCCAGCTCAGGGCCGGCGCGATCTTCGGCGGGCTGGGCATCGCCGGCTCCTACGCCGGATCACTGGCCAGCGCCGCGGTCCCGGCCGATGTGCTGCTGGCCGGATTCGGCGTGCTGATGCTGGCAGTGGCGGCCGTGATGATCATCCGCCGCGGCGATCAGGGCCCGGCCCGCGGCGGCGTCCCCGCCCGCGGGGCGCGGCACACGATCCTGGTCGCGGCCGCGGCTACCGGCGTCGGGCTGGTCACCGGGTTCTTCGGGGTCGGCGGCGGCTTCGTGGTGGTCCCCGTGCTGGTGCTGGTGCTCGGCTTCGGCATGCCGGCCGCCGCCGGGACCTCCCTGGTGGTCATCGCGGTGAACAGCGCGGCCGCGCTGGCGGCCCGGGCCGGCCACGGCGGCCTGGCGCTGAACTGGACCCTCATCGGGGCCTTCACCATAGCCGCCATGATCGGCGCCCTGGCCGGCAGCGGCCTGGCCGGCCGGGCCGACCCGCGGCGGCTGAGCGCGGCGTTCACCGTGCTCATCGTGATCGTCGCCGGGTACACGCTGACGCGCAGCCTTCCTGGCCTGGCGTGACCCGGGCTTGCCGTATACCCCATCGGGTATACTTCTGATCGATCGGTGACCGCGAACGGGAGACAGCTGATGAAGATCGACGAGCAGGCGGCCGGCGCCGTGCTGAACCGGCTGCGCCGGGCCCAGGGCCAGCTGGCCGGGGTCATCGCGATGATCGAGTCCGGCCGGGATTGCGCGGACGTGGTGACCCAGCTGGCCGCGGTGTCCCGGGCGCTGGACCGGGCCGGGTTCAAGATCGTGGCCAGCGGGATGCGGCAGTGCCTGTCCGCGGAGGGCGACGCCCCGATGTCCGAGGAGCAGATGGAGAAGATGTTCCTCACCCTCTCCTGAGCGGAGCCGGTGAACAGGAGAGACAGATGGACTACGGGATCACCATCCGCATGCCGGCCCCGTTCGCCGAGGCGGCGCCGCGCGTCCGCGCCGCGCTGCAGGCGCAGGGCTTCGGCGTGCTGACCGAGATCGACGTGCAGGCCACCCTGCGCGACAAACTCGGCGAGCAGATCGAGGAGTACCTCATCCTGGGTGCCTGCAACCCGCCCCTGGCGCACCGGGCGCTGACCGCCGACCGCCGGATCGGGCTGCTGCTGCCCTGCAACGTGGTGGTCCGGGCCGAGGCGGGCCAGACGGTCGTCGAAGCCCTAGACCCGCAGGTCATGGTGGCGGTGACCGGGCAGCGGTCGCTCCAGCCGGTCGCGGACGAGGCCGCGGCCAGGCTCAGGGCCGCCCTGGACTCCCTGCGAGATAGCGGGCAGGCAGGCTGACCGCTTCGGTCCGACCTTGTGGCGGCCGGCTGCCCCAACCTGGTGCGCCACGTAGCGCCGCCGTAGCCCAGCCCGTCCGATGCGTTGCCGCCCGCTTGAGCCAGGGCAGTTCCTGAACCCCGGCGCCGGACAGCGGCCCGGGCGGTACAAGCAGCGGTCTGTCTCCGTGCCTGAGTCCGTGCCGGAGGATGCCGCGCGGCGGCCGCCTGTTCGCTCTTCCGGGTGGCCCGGCATAGCGGCGCGGGCCGCGCGCCCGCGGTCATGGTGCGGGCCGTGCTCAGCGCTGCGGCGAGGGCGATGAACCTGAGCAGACCACGAACGCCCGCAGCATGAGCGAGGTCGTCCCTCGGCGCGGGTTCAGTGCTGCCCGGCGAGAATGGCCTTAGCCTCGCGGGCTGCGTAGAACACCAGCACGTAGCCGGCTGCCGGGTCGGCCCACCACCAGCCGAGTGCGGTGTTGAGGATCAGGCCAGCCAGGACGGCCGCTGCCAGCAGCCCGTCAATCAGCGTGACCCGGCCCTCGGTGATCAGGACCGGGTTGCAAAGCGCCGTCCCGGTCCGGGTCTTGCCGTAGGCGAGCGCGTACATCACCGCCGCGGTCAGCGCCGTCCAGGCGATCTCGGCGGGACTATGGCGGGCCCGGAAGCCGGCGGCGATCACCCATGCCGACTGCGCCGCGAGGTAAAACGCCAGCACCGCGAACGCGATCGCGATCAGCCGCAAGGCTCTCCGGCGCCGGTTCTCCCCGGCGGCCCGTAGTTCCCAGATCACCACTGCCGAGGCGCCGATCTCGATCAGCGAGTCGGCCTGGGTTGTCTGTCAGGGCCATTTCCCGGCCCCGGAGTTCTCCGGCTGGGCGACGGCGAGGAGTTCAGCCGGGGAGCGCCAGCTGGCAGAAGCGGGATGCTGCGGGGGATAGCGGCCCGGGCCGGTGCACGAGGGCCAGCTGGCGCACGGCGGCCGGGACGGGCCGGGCGACGACGGCGCCGAGTTGCGCGGCGACGCTGGCCAGCGATTCGGGGACGAGGGCGGCGCGGGCGCCGGCTAGCACGAGGGGCAGGATGGCATCGCGCTGCGCCGTGACGACGGCCAGGCGGGGCAGGTGCCCGGCTGCGGCGAGGCTTTCATCGAGCAGCCGGCGGGTCGAGGTTCCCGGGGGAGCGGCGATAAAGGGTGTGCCGGCGAGCTGGCCGGGTTCGGCGGTGCCGCGGTCCGCCGTGGGGGTGCCCGGCGGGAGGATCAGGGCGAGTTCCTGTGCGCCAGGCTGAGGGCTTCGAGCGTATCCGGCACGCCGTGCGCCTCGGTGACGCCGAGTTCGCTGGCGCCGGTTATGACGAGGTCGAGAAGGTCGCTGCTGTCCTCCGGGGCGGCAAGATCGATGCGGATGCCCGGGTGCTGGCGGCGGAACTCGCCGACCAGCGTGGCCACCGGGTCGGCGGCCAGCGTCGGGAGGCTGGCCAGGGTGAGGTTCCCCGATTCCAGGCCGGTGACGGCCGCCACGGCGGCCCGCCCGGTTTCGAGGTCCCGGAGCACCTGGCGGGCGGGCCCGAGCAGGGCGTGTCCCGCGGCGGTCAGCTGAACTTTCCGGCCGGCCCGCGCGAAGAGCGCGGTTCCGAGTTCCGTTTCGAGTTCCTTGACTGCCAGCGACAGCGCCGGCTGGGATACGAAAACTGCCCTGGCGGCGGCGGTGAAGCCACCATGATCGGCCACGGCGACGAAGTGCTGGAGCCTGCGCGCATCCATTTGATTATCTTATGGAACCGGTCATGAATCGGTATGTGACATCTGGATTGGTGCCGGGCACGAGCCATGTGTGGAGGCATTTCCCGCTGAGGCGGAGCGAGCGGGCTGGCAGCGGCTCGCGGTCGAGCCTCGCCGTCCGGCATCGGTGCGGAACCGGCCGGGCGCCGACTGGCTGGCTGTTGCCGCGGTGTGCGTCGGGGCGTTCATGGGCCAGCTTGACGCCAGCATCGCCACTGTCGCGCTGCCTACCTTGCAGCGGGTCTTCCACGCGAGCATCGGCGCGGTCACCTGGGTGAGCCTGAGCTATCTGCTGGTACTGGTGGCGACAGTGACCGCGGTCGGCCGTTTCGCCGATATGTGGGGCCGGAAGCTGCTGTACGTGTACGGGGTCGTTGTCTTCACGTTCGGCTCGGCGCTGTGCGGGCTGGCGCCGGGGCTGGTCTCGCTGGCCGGGTTCAGGGTTCTGCAGGCGGTGGGCGCCGCGATGCTGCAGGCCAACAGCGTGGCCATCATCGTGCTGGCCGTGCCAGGGAAGTCCCGCGGCAAGGCGATCGGGGGTCCAGGGCGCGGCCCAGGCCGTCGGGCTTGCCCTCGGCCCGACCGCCGGGGGCCTGCTGCTCGCGGCGGGAGGCTGGCGGCTCATCCTCTTTGTCAACGTGCCGTTCGGTGTTCTCGGCACGGCTGGCGCGCTGGCGCTGGTACCGCGAAGCCGTCATCTGCAGGAACGGGCAGGCTTCGACTGGGCGGGCCTCGGGCTGTTCTTCCCCGCGGTGGTTGCCTTGCTGTCAGCCATCTCCTTCGGCAATACCGAAGGCTGGGCGTCGCCGGTCATCCTCGGCCTGTTCGGGGCGGCGCTCGCTCTCGGGGCGGCGTTCGTGCTGCGCGAGCAGGCGAGCGCTGAGCCGATGCTCGATCTGGCGCTTTTCCGCCACAAGAGCTTCACCGCAGGGATCACCAGCGGAATGCTGTCCTACCTCGTGCTCTTCGGGGTGCTCTTCCTCGTGCCCTTCTACCTCGAGCGCGGGCCGCGGCTCGGATCCGGGCGAGCCGGGCTCGAGCTGATGGCGATGCCGGTGGCGCTGGGCATCACGGCACCGTTCGCCGGCCGTGCGGCCGATCGCTTCGGCGCCCGGCCCCTTACCGTCGGCGGGATGCTGCTCGCGGCCGCCGCCCTGGCGATACTGGGATCCACCCGGCCGCCGGGACTGGCGTTCCTGCTCCTGCTGGGCGTGACCGGCGCGGGGCTGGGCTGCTTCACCCCGCCGAACAACGCGGCGATCATGGGCTCGGTTCCCCGGCAGCAAGCAGGCGTCGCCTCGGGCGTCCTGAACATGACCCGCGGTATCGGGACTGCCCTCGGCCTGGCCGTGACCGGGCTGCTGTTCGCCGTCGCCGGCGGGCAGTCGGTGAGCCCGGCAGCGGTGGGCCGCGCGTTCTCGGCGGCAGCGCTCTTCCTCGCAGCCACTGCCCTTGGCGCCGGGATGGTGGCCGGGGCCGGGCAGGCACCGCAGCCGCAGTCGTCCCGGAAACCCGCGGGCTCGCAGGCACCATCCGGAACCCGAAGGTGAGGTAACCATGTCGCGAAGACCGCGGGCGGGCCGTATGCGGGATGACCACACGAACGGAATTGAGAGCGGGACGGGGAGACCAGGCCGCGCAGCGGCACCTATAGGAGTCCCCGTACCGGCAATGACGACGTTCGCTGAGGAACGGGGACTTCGGTGCTGGCGCTGACGCTGGCCGCCCTCGCCGTGGGGATCGGCAATTTCGGGGCGTCGATCAGCATCGGCCTGTCCGGAGCCCGGCTTAGCGCCCCGGGTCAAGATGGGAGTCGTCTTCGGCACCTTCGAGGCCGGCATGCCCCTGGTTGGCCTGCTGGCAGGCCGGGGCGCCGCGCAAAGACTGGGTGACGTGTCCGGCTATGTCGGCGGAGCGCTTCTCATCGGGATCGGCGGCTGGGCGCTCATCCAGGCTTTCCGGGCCGGCAATCAGGCACCCGCGCCTCCCGTCACGATGAGGCGGCTGCTGCTCACAGGTTTTGCGCTGTCGATGGACAACCTGGTAGTCGGGTTCAGCCTCGGCGTTCAGCACGTATCACTGGGGGAGGCGGTCGTGGTGTTCGCGGCGGTGAGCGTGTGCCTGAGTGCGGTGGAGCTGGAGTTCGGGCGGCGACTCGGCGCCATGGCCGAGTTCGGCGCCGGCTACCTGGCCGGCATCGTCCTCATGGCCGTCGGCCTCGCCGTCGCCGCGGGGTATCCCTAGCAGAGCGCACGGCCGGACGCCGAGGGCCGATCACCGGGTCGGGCGGATCAGGGCAGCACGTGCTCGCGGGCCGGGCGCGGCACCGCGCATGCCATCAGCATGGTCGCCTGGGCTGTCCGCGGGTGCCGCCAGGCGGGTTCCTGTGCGTCTCGGGCGCCGGCCGGTCATGGATCCGTGCGGCTGCCGGGGTCGCTGCGGGTTAGGCAGCCGGGGGGCAGGTGGAACCAGCGCAGGGCCTCGAAGCCGGCGGGCAGCCCGGTGGCGCCGTCGTCGATTTCGGCCGGGCGGGCGGCGAGTATGTTCCGCGCTTCGCTGAGGTAGCCGCTGAGGGCGTCTTCGCTGGCCCGGCTGCGCCTGGCGGCGCATGCCAGGGTGCCGTCCGGGGCGTAGCGCAGGTCGCTCAGGCGCAGTGGCGGCTGCGGGATGCCGTCGTGGTGGCGCCATAGGCCGGTGTGCGGGTCGAAGCGGTAGTCGGCGAGCAGCCGGTAGCCGTCGGTGGCGATCAGGTCGACCGCGTCGATCAGGTATCCGGCCACGGCGCCGGAGATGAAGTAGTTGAAGTTGATCCTGGTCCAGCCGGGCTTGATGCCCTCGCAGCCGTGCCCTATCTCGGCGCGGAAGGCGTGCGAGCGGGCCGGGTCGATGGCGAGCAGCCGGTGGCCGTACGGCCCGGCGCACGAGCAGCCGCCGCGGGCCTGGATGCCGAACAGGTCGTTGAGCACCGCGACGATGAAGTTGTGGTGCAGGTAGCGCTCCCCGTGCCGGATGCGCAGCGAGACGATGGACAGCCGGCGCGCGTCGGGGTTGCCGAGCACCTCGATGTCCGGGTTGCGCGACCAGCGGTGCAGGGCGCGTTTCCACAGGCGCTCTTCGCTGGCCTGGATGACGCCGGTGCCGACCGCTTCCTTGAGCGCGAATACCAGCCCGGCGCGGATCGACTCGACGATGGCCGGGGTGCCGCCTTCCTCCCGCGCGACCGGGTCGTCGAGGTAGCGGTGCCCGATCGGGTCGACGAACGCGACGGTGCCGCCGCCGGGCACGGTGGGCACCCGGTTGCGGACCAGATCCCTGCTGACGATCAGGACGCCCGGGGTCTGCGGGCCGCCGATGAACTTGTGCGGGGACAAGAAGATGGCGTCCTTGCGGTCGCCGGCGCCGGGCGCCGACTCGCGGGCCCGGATCGGCACGTACGGCCCGGCCGCGGCGTAGTCCCAGAACGACAGCGCCCCGTGGGCGTGCAGCAGCGCGGCGATGGCGTCGGCGTCGGACAAGATGCCGGTGACGTTGGAGGCGGCGGAGAAGGAGCCGATGCGCAGCGGCCGGCCGGCGTAGCGGGCCAGTTGCGCGGACAGGTCGCCCAGGTCGATGTGCCCGTCGGCGTCGGCTCCGATGACGACCACGTCGGCGATGGTCTCCCGCCACGGCAGCTCGTTGGAGTGGTGCTCGTAGGGCCCGACGAACACGACCGGCCGCTGCGCGGCCGGGATCTTGTCAAATAGCCGGTAGCGGCGGGCGGGCCCGTCCGGCAGCCGGAGCTCCAGGATGGCGATCAGCTTACTGACCGCTGCGGTGGCGCCGGAGCCGCAGAAGATCACCAGGTGGCCGCCGTCCCCGCCGGCCGCATCGTGGATGATCTGCCGGGCATCCTCCCGCAGCCGGCTGGTGGCCAGGCCGGTGCCGGAGCTCTCGGTGTGCGTGTTGGCGTAGCGGGGCAGCACGTGCTCGCGGATGACGTCCTCGATGAAGTCCAGCGAGCGGCCCGAGGCGGTGTAGTCGGCGTAGGTGATGCGCCGCGGCCCGTACGGGCCGTCAAGTACCTCGCCCTCGCCGATCACGCCGGCCCGGATCCGCTCCACCAGAGGCGTGACCGGCTGTGCCGCAAGATCCTGCGCCGTGACCGCGGGGACTGGCGGGCCGGCCCTCATGGCTGCCTGGGCGCTCATGCCAGGTCGATGCCGACGACTGGCGGGCTGGCCAGGGTGTTGTGCACGGTGCAGTGCGAGATCACCGCGCGGAACGCCGGCCACCGCTGCGGCTGGCAGGCTGGCCGGGACCCGGACGGCAAGGCGGATGCCGCTCACCCTGGCCGGGCGGTCGCTGGCCATATCGAAACTTGCCGACACGGCCAGGCCGTCGCGGCTGCAGCCGTGCCGGGTGAGATACCGGCCCGCGTAGAAAGCGACGCACGTGGCCAGCGAGGCGACGAACAGTTCCGTCGGGGTCGGCGCGGCATCCTGCGCCGCCGGCCTCGGCTGGCTGGTCCACCAGCACCCGGTGCCCGCGCACCGCTACCTCATACGACTCCCCGGCCACGAACCGGACATCCATCTGCGCGGTGTCCGCCCGGGCGGCCAGCAACGCTGTCGTCTGCACCTGGTTCATCTCAATCGCTCCCTGCGGGCTCGATACTGCTGCTTTCTCCAGTAAATGCCCCCGGGGGTACTACTGGCAGGTGCGACGGTCATGCATGTCAGGGTCTTTGGTCCCTGCGGCCTCCGCTCACCGCCCACCGCGACGGAGAGCGCAGGGACCGCCACGAGCCCGATCCTGCGGCCCGCGGCGAGTGCCTGGAGCGCCAGGGGCAAGTCGCGGGCGCGCCGGGGAACCAGCTGGCCCTGGCCCGGCGGAGCCGGCCGGGTACCCCGGCCCGCGGCCTGGTCGCCGGCCCTCATCACGGCGGGAATACCCGGGGCCCGCTGATGGCTCAATACCCCAGCGGGTATTTACGAGATGCCCGGTGAGATGAGGAGACATGCCATGGCAACGGTCGAGCTGACGACGGAGAACTTCGATGCGCTCACGGGCGACGGGCTGGTGCTGGTCGACTTCTGGGCGGCTTGGTGCGGGCCGTGCCGCACCTTCGGCCCGGTCTTCGAGCGGGCGTCCGGCCGGCACGGCGACGCGGTATTCGGCAAGGTCGACACCGAGGCCCAGCAGGAACTGGCCAGCGCCTTCGGGATCTCCTCGATCCCGACGCTGATGGTGATCCGCGACGGCGTCATCCTGTACGCGCAGCCGGGCGCCCTGCCGGAAGCAGCGCTGGAGCAGCTGATCGCCAGGGCCCGCGAGCTGGACATGGACGACGTCCGCGCCCGCATCGCCGAACGCGGCGAAACCGCGGCAGCCGGAAGCGCGTGAGGCCCGGGCCAGCTGCCGTGAAACAGCCGGGCAGCGAAGCGGTGCTGCCGCGCCGCGGCTGCACTCAGCGGCCGACCGCCTTGCGGTGCCTTCGCGGACATCCAGCGGGAGCCTGCGCAGGCGGCCGCCACGATGAGCCTCGGTGTTCGCCGGCGGGAATGTCCCGTGTCCGCGGCCTGCTACTATCAGGTGTATACCCCCATGGGTATATTAGAGGAGGCGCGCGATGAGAATCGTCCGGTTCATGAACTCTCCCGCCGGGCGAACGGGCCGGGCCGTGGCCGGCCTGGCGCTGATCGCCGCGGGAATTGCCGTCGGCGGCATCGGCGGCCTGGTTCTCACGGTCATCGGCCTGGTCCCGCTGGCGGCCGGAGCCCTCGGCCGCTGCCTCGCAGCGCCGCTGCTCCGGGCGCCCGTGCGGGCCCGGTGACTGGCGGCGCAGATGGCCGGCCAGCATCCAGGCCGGGCGCCCGGGCGCCCGGGCACCAGCGGCCAGAGCGCCATTCGCCGGCCGGAGCGACTGCTGCCCAGCTGGCGGTCGGCGCTGGCCGTCGTCGCGCATCCCGACGATGAGACCTTCGGGCTCGGCGCGCTCATACATCGGCTGACCGCGAGCGGCACCGCGGTGCACGTGCTGTGCCTCACCCGCGGTGAGGCTTCCACGCTGAACGAGAACGACAGCGACCTGAGCCAGGCACGCGCCCGCGAGCTCCAGCAGGCAGGCAGCGCGCTCGGCGTGACCGCCGTCACCCTGCTGAACTACCCCGATAACCGCCTTGCCAGCATCCCGCTGGCCGAGCTGGCGGCCCAGGTTACCCGGCTGGCCGCCCGCACCCGGCCCGATGGCCTGCTGGTCTTCGATGACACCGGCATCACCGGCCACCCCGACCACCAGGCCGCTACCCGCGCCGCGGTGCACGCGGCAGCCGCCGCGGGACTGCCGGTGCTGGCCTGGACCCTGCCGGACGCCATCGCCGGCCAGCTGCGAGCGGAAACCGGCGCGGCGTTCGCCGGCCAGCCGCCCGGCAGCATCGACCTGTGCGTCCGCGTGGACCGGGCCGCGCAGCGCAAGGCCGCGCTCCTGCACGCCAGCCAGATCTCGCCCGGCGCCGTACTGTGGCGGCGGCTGCAGCTGCAAGGTGACTGCGAGCACGTGCGCTGGCTGTTACTGCCCGGAGGCGAAGCCTGACCGGCGGGAGGGAGCCGCCGGCCCGGGCTCGGCTAGCTGGCTTCCCGGTGCCCTGGGGCACACGAAGGCGGGCATCATGAGCCCAGAAGGCCGAATGGCCGGGATCTCCGCGCGGCTGACGGCCAGGGAACTGCTGGCTTGGAACCACGGCACCGTCGATGGCCCCCTCATGAGGCGCCACGAGTACCGAGGGTAGAAGGCATTTAATTGCCGGTATGATAGCGCCATTCAAGCAGCATAGCCCGGCATTGCAGGCACCGTAGTTGTTCCATGAGCTCGCTGGACGTATACAGCGTGCCCGGCAAGGATATACCTTCCGGGAATTCTGATACGAAGCCGAATACTTTCTGGCTTGAAAAAGCACTATCTACGAAAAGCGGACGCACGGTCAGCTGATCGAGCTGCACGTGGACATCTTCCGCTAGCTGGAGCTCCCGGCGCACTGTCAGTTCGGCGCATATTGCCGGCTCGGTGCCATCAACGCGGCCACCTGGGAAATCAAGGGTGCGCTCACCAATCCCCGGGCGAAATTGCGGGTCAGGGAGCGCGAATCTGCCAGCTTGACGCACGAGTACAATGACAGAATCTGAACGGTCGACACGCAAGTACTCCAGCAAGTAACCGCCGTTACTCAGGAGATGGTCCTTGTATAGCGTCATCCACCTCGACTGCAAAACAACAGTGCTATCGATCCTTTTACGCGGCTGTGATGGCACGTTGTCAGTCATGCCGGCACCCTAGGCCGGCACCCTGAATATGTCAATAATAATTAGTACTCGGCTTTCACATTTCTTTGGCCGCGCTTGGTGATGACCGGGGAGCCGGCGGCGCCAGATCCTCGCGCTGGCCGTCAGGCATCTCGGCTGGCACGACAGGCTGAAATGATCTGTGAGAGGACAGCAGCCGAAGCCACCGGTCGGGCGACATTGAGCCCTTGACCTATGCGGATGGCTATTCGGCACCCACCTGGCCGGATGGCCCCAGTACGCCCTGGCCGATGAGCGGGGCCGCCGTCAGGGCAGCGGCCGGTGCGCCTTGCGCACCATGCGGAGCATGCGCAGGTTGATCTGGCCGAAGCGGCATAGCTGCAGCGGGATGGAGCTGCGCCTGCGCAGCGTGCGGGTGGTCGGAAGCGGTGCTGCGGCAATCCGGCTGTCGGCGGTGTCCATGGGAGTCCTCATTCTGGCAGGAATGCCCAGCCCGGTCGGGCCTTGGCCTTGTAGATGAACACGAAGTGGAGCAGGTGCTTGACCCAGTGCGCGGCCAGCCCGATCTCGCCGTAGGTGTCTTTCACGCTGCGCCCGTGGACGGGGAACCGGGCGTAGTCCGGCACGACGGGGTACATGGTCATCGCCGCGGCGGTGCCGTTGCGGATGCCCGCTCCGGCCGAGGCGATGCAGGCCGCGCCCATCTCCGCCATGGATGCGGTGTGGGTGGGCCGGGCGGCGCCGCGCAGGACCATGTCAGCGATGCTGCGGGCAACCTGGCGGCCCATCACCGCCGACGGCATCCCGGTGCGCGGCGGGGCCGGCGCGATCACCGTGCCGTTGGGGCTGGTCCGCGGAGTGGAGATCGCGTGCGGCGGGGCGAACGCGATCCCGATCCCGAACACGCTGGCGAACCGCGGGGACTGATAGGTCCTTGGCCAGTCCTCCGCGCGCCATTGATCGTTCGGTTTCGGGCTGTAGTCCGCGTCGACCTTCAGGAAGCCGCTGGGGGCGAACAGGTCCGCGGTGATGTCGGCCCCGGCCCGGTCGTAGGCCTTCAGGCCCGCGCCGCGGAACGGCGGCAGCAGCATCGCGAAATCGAAGGCAAGGGTGTCGCGTGCGCCGTCGAGGGTCTCGTAGAAGATCTTGCCCGTGTCGACGCGCTCGACATGGGCGCGCAGGATCGCCTTCACCCCGCGCTCGCGGAACAGCGACTCGGTCCAGATCTGGCTGGAGGAGATGAAGCCCTGCTGCTGGAAAACCATCCCGCCGACGCCGAAGTCCCCCAGCTCGTACTCGTTGCTCAGGTAAATCACGTCGGCCAGGTCGCGCAGTCCTCGGGTGCGTAGCTCATGCTCGACGTTGAACGTGTACTCGAACGCTGCGCCCTCGCACGTGCACGTCCCGTGCCCCACCCCGATCACCAGGGTCTGCCGCTGCCCGGCGCGCAGCTTCTCGATCACCCGGCCGAGTGCCTTCGCCGCCTGCTCGGCGTGCCCGGGCGTGCACACTGACAGCGAGTTCCCGTCCGGCCCCAGCCCGGGGGTGGCAGCGAAGTTCAGCTTCGGCCCGGTCGCGTTGATCAGGTAGTCGTAGCTCAGCCGCTCCTGCTCACCCTGGCGTGCGGGGAGGGTGTAGACGATGTCCACGGCCGGCTGCGCGCTGTCGCCATCCCCGCCGGGCCGGATCGCCACTGCCCTGGCCTGCCGGAACTCGATGCCCTGGCGGCGGTAGACCGGGGCCAGCGGGAATGTCACCTCCTTCGGTGACATCCTCCCGACCCCGACCCAGATGTTCGACGGGATCCAGTTCCAGTGCGAGTTCGGCGACACGACCACCACCTCGTGGCCCCTGCCCAGCAGCCGCCGCAGGTGCAGGGCAGCCGTGTGCCCGGATATCCCGGCCCCGAGGATCACTACACGTGCCATGACCTGCCCCCAATCGGCAGTCAGCAGGCTCACGGTCGAGCCGTATGCTTCATAATACCCCATGGGGTATGTGGTGCGGCATGCAGGATACCCCCCATGGTATTATCGGGCCGTTGTCCCCTGCCGACTGAGGAGCGTCCCATGTGCAGCCCCGCCGTCTGTAACTGCTGCGGCAAGATCACCTGGACCGGCTGCGGCCGGCATGTGGACCAGGCCCTCGCCAGCGTCCCGCCCGAGAACCGCTGCACCTGCCGTTAGGACCATCCTCGCCGATCCGGCCGAGGGCACCGGGGATGCCGCCGTGCGGGACGGAAGCACAGATCAAGGCCGAATTCGCCGGGGCTGTCAGGCTTCACCCAAAGTCGAAAGATCCACTGATCGGCACCCAGGAGCCAGCAGAGAGCATTTTCGTCATACCGCAGGCAAATGGAGGCTCGCCGATCGAGGTTACGGGCCTCTCGAGCTTCATTACGACCAGAGCCGCTGCGTACGTGTTTCTGCCGAGCATCACGGCCATCAAATTTGTCGCCAACTTGGCCAGGTAGCTGGAGTTCCGAAGATTAGCGGCGCTAACGAACTCGGGGAGCCAAGTGAGGAGCCAACGTGCAGCGACGCCAGGCCACGCCAGGCCACATGCAGCCACGGAAGGCGCAGGTGAGCGCCACGCAGGGCGACATACAGCCACATGTGGCGACGGGCGGAGTTTGTATGGCATGCAAGAGGTCTGGGGTTCGAATCCCCATAGCTCCATCCAAGGTCAAAGACAGAATTCGAATATTATTCGGTGGGTTTCCGGGGTGCTGGGTAGCGCGTTTGGTAGCAGTGCGGTACCCAGGCCAGCCGTGCCCGGCAGCGGCTTTGCGCCCTGCTGGCATGAGCGGGTACTGCCCTGAGTTGTTGCAGACTTGCATTCGCCGCACCCGCACCCGGCCCGGGCGCGTGGGCGCCGCATAGCTAGCGACGGTGCCCGTCCGTGCATGTGGCGTGCGGCCTGGCGGCGTGGCACGGTTGCGGCCCGGGCAGCCCGGCGCTGGCTCAGCTCCTCGGATCTGCGCCTGAGCCAGGCTCAGCTCCCTGGGACAACCTCAGCTCCTGGGAACTGCGCTTGAGCCTGGCTCAGCGCCCCGGCTCAGCTCGCGACGGGCTGGTAGGCAAGGCCCGCTCAGGCTGCGCTTCCTGCTCAGGCTGGCTGCCCAGCGCCCGGCGGCCGGTGAGCTGGCGCGGCAGGACGGCACGCACTGACCGGGCGGCCGAAGATCGCGAGTCAGGACCGCAGCACGCGGTCATCGCGGAAGATCGCCTGAGGAGCCAGCAAGCCGCGGTCGTGACGGCGCGTGACAGGCGGTGAGGCCACCCACGGCTGACCAACCACGCTGCCGATTCACTGCGGCCAAGAAGTGTGCCGGTCGCTTAGCTGGACCCGCCCAGATCGGCCGGTTCTGGGGCGCGTACGCCGCAACGGCACTTAGCCGCCAGCTGCTGCTGTCGGCTCGGCTGATGGGGCCACCTCGCGCTCAGGCCGTCCGATTGGCTTGGCGGGGATCAAGCCGGTGAAGAACATGGCGACAACGGCCAAGAGCGCGACGACCCACAATGAGGTGCGCAACGCGGCGAGGCGGGCGTCGCTGTTGGCTTTGACCAAGGCGTCGGCCTGGGCGGGCGGCACGTTGGCCTTCTGGAGCTGGGCTTTTAGGTCGCTGTCGGAGGTGAACGGGACGCCGGCGGCGAATTGGGTGGTGGCCTGGGTTTTCACGTCGGGCGGGATGGCCGAGCTGGCTTGCACGCCGTTGACCAGGCCGGTGGTCAGGCTGGCGATGAGCACGGCGCCGACCAGGGCGGTGCCCAGCGAGGCGCCCAGGTTGGTCACGGTGTTCTGCAGCCCGCCGACCTCGGCGCTTTCCCGGTCGGCGACGGCGGAGACGGTGACCGCGCCGAGCTGGGAGGCCAGCGCGCCGATGCCCAGGCCCATCAGCAGCATGGGGATGGTGACGATTCCGGCGCCCGCGCCCGGGCTGATCCCGCCGATGAGCACCAGGGTCCCGGCGGTCATGGAGGCCAGGCCCAGGCGGACGATCAGGCGGGGCCGCGCTGCGGGCGCGAGCCGGGGGATGCCCACCGCGGCGGCCAGCAGGGCGACCGACAGCGGCAGCAGGCGTACGCCGGTCTGCAGCGCGGACAGTTCGAGCACCACCGACAAGAACAGCGGGATGGTGAAGAACACCCCGGCCTGGATGAAGAACTGGAAGAAGAACATGGACAGGCCCCCGGCGAGCTGGGAGTTGCGCAGCATGGCCGGGCGGATCAGTGGTTCGCCGCCCCGGTGCGCGAGGTGCGCCTCCCACAGGAAGAAGCCGTAGATGACCAGCAGCCCGCCGAGGATGAGCCAGACCACCGGTGAGGTGCCCAGGAGGTGCGGCTGCCCGGGCTTGGCTTTCACAAAGCCCCAGGTGCCCGATTGCAGGACGCCGAACACCAGCAGGGACAGCCCGGCAATCGACAGCAATGCGCCGATCACGTCGAAATGGACGCGGGCGGCGGGTGGCGCATCGCTGACCTTGCGCAGCGCCGCGAAGATGACGGCCACGATCACCACTTCGCCGACGAAGACCCACCGCCACGACGCGAACGTGGTCACCGCCCCGCCGATGAGCGGCCCGGCCGCCACCGCGATCGCGCCCGCCGCGGCGATCATCCCGTAGGCCGCCGCCCGGCGCTCCGCCGCGAAGTTGCCCGCGACCAGGGCCACGATCGCGGGCATGATCAGCGCGGCGCCGATGCCCTCCAGCACCGACCAGCCCACCAGCAGCACCCCCAGGTTCGGGGCCAGCGCCGTGGTGAGCGACCCGGCACCGTAGATGACAAGCCCGATCGAGAAAGCCCGCCGACGGCCGACGATCGCCCCGATCTTGCCCCCGGTGATCATCAGCGACGCCATCACCAGCGTGTACAAGGTGATCGCGGTCTGGATGCCGGTCACGGTCGTCCCGACGTCGGCAGCCACCTGCCGGATCGAGACATTCATCACCGAGCTGTCCAGCGTCATCAAGAACTGGCCCGAGGCAAGCACCGACAGTACGAATCCGCTGCCCGCAACCCGGCCCGGCGAACCGGTCCCGCTTGCCGTCGGCGTCGCGCTGGTCACCAGTCGAGACTACGGCCCGCGGCACCCTTCGGGCAGGTATCTCCCGAGCCCGGCTGGTATCCCCGGGCCCGGCTGGCCGTCTGGGACCCGGCTTGAATGCAGGTGGACGAGGCCCGTTCCTCATGATGATCAGCAACCCCAGTGCGGCCGCTGCCGGGCGTGACGGCAAGCAGCTGCCTGGGGTGCGGATCAGCGATTGTGACCGCGGGGCAGCCACCTCGGGGCCAGCGGCATCGTTGATGTACGCGCGAAGACGGCCTTGACCGGACCGGTCCGTCACCGGGTTTGGCAGCGACCGGCTTCGGGAGAGGGGGACAGGGCAAGGCATGATCACGGTGGCGGGAGAAGATCCGGTGATGGTAACGACGACCCAGGCGCCGGAGGCCAGTCTCCGCCACACTTGGGGGATGGATCAGACATCGATCACCGCGGCCGGTGCGATCGACACGTTCCTGGTGCTGCTGATCGGTATCGGGCCGAAGATCGCGCTGGTCCCGTTCCTGGAGATCACGGCTTCCCTGGACCCGGCCGCCAAGCAGCGGGTGCTCCGCAAGATGCTGACCACGGCGGCGGTGGTGGCGGTGGTCCTCATGGTGCTGGGCGAGCTGTTGCGCGTCTTGCTGCACTTCACGATCGGGTCGTTGTCGATCGCCGGTGGCGTGATCTTGCTCGTGGTTGCGGTGTGGATGGTGCTCGCGCCGCCCGCCAGCAGCAGCCACCGCGACGCCGGGAAGGACCCGATGCAGCTGGCGCAGTTCCCGCTGGCCGTGCCTTATCTGCTCAACCCGGTGGGCATCGTCGGCCTGATGACGATCTCCGCCGAGGCCAAGTCGCTCAGTGTTTTCGCCGTCGAATTCGGCATCCTCGTGTTCGTCCTGCTGCTGGACGTGGTGGTGTTCCGCTGGGCGAACCGGGTCAGTGAGAAGCTCGACGAAGGCCGCATGCTGGTCACCGAGAAGGTCTTCGGCTTCCTGATCGCGGCGATCGCCGTGCAGCTGATCCTTGACGGCCTGGCCTCGGTCGGGGTCATCGGGCCGGTCAAGCACTGAGCGCACCCGCCGACCCAGCCGCGCCCGTGCCGTCGCGCACGGCAGGTATGCCCGATGAGGCTGCGGCCGGGCCGCCGTTGCTGCCGGGACGATAGCTCAGCTGGGCCGTGATCGCGGCTAGTGCGGTGACCACGAACGTTTACCGGGTTGGTCAGGCGGCTTTGGTCTTGGGCCGTCCCCAGCGCTGGCGGCGTTCGCTGCGGATGCGAGCGCGTTCGCGGCGCTGGGCGGCGAGGACGTCGGGGTGGCGGGCGTTGGCGTTACGCCAGCGCAGGTAGTCCTGCAGCTTCCGGGCCAGGACGATGTGATTGGGGTGGTCCGAGCCGCCCATGACGAAGGTCCGCAGCGGCCCGAACTGGGCCTCGATGGGATTGGCCCAGGACGCGTTCGTGGGCGTGAAGCACAGCTCGACGTGGCTGCGTTCGGCCCATTTCCGGATGGCGGGCGTCTTGTTAGCGGACAGGTTGTCGCAGATCACGTAGAGGCGGTATCGCTCCTGGCGGGCCGCCCGGATGGACTTCAGGGCGGCCAGGGTGTGATCGCCGCCCTTGCGGCGGCGGGTGATGCCCCAGAGCTGGTCATCGTCCAGGGAGTAGCAGCCGTGGAAGTAGCGGATGCCATGAATGCGGTGATAGGTCGCGGGCAGCCGGCCGGGCTTGTTCTCCGGCGCCCAGGAGCTGCCGTGGCAAGGGCGGATCGACAGCGGCCCGAACTGGTCAAAGGCGAAGCAGCGGTCCGGGAAGTGGCTGGTCACGTACTCGATCCGGTCCAGCTTGGCTTCCTTATCCGGATCCGCGGACTCCTTCCAGGTCCGGGTCCGCTGGAAGGAGATCCCGCGCGAATGCAGGATCTGCCGCAACCGCTCGCGCCCGACCCGCACCGGCCGCCGGGCATCAGCGGCCAGGCAGGCGGCTAGCTTGCGCACGCTCCAGTGCGTGAACGGCAAGCCGAGTTTCTCCGGCCGGGTGGTGGCCGCCGCAACGATGTGCCCGGATGTCCTCGTCACTGATCAGGCGGGGACGGCCTCCCGCCCACTGAGGGTCCAGCGCCGCCAGGCCCTTCTGGTTGAACAAATGGATCACGTCCCGGACCGTGTCCTCATCGGCGGCTACCAGCCGGGCGATCGCCGGCGCCGGCGTCCCCGGACGCCGACGCCATGATGATCATGGCCCGGCGGACCCGGACCGACCCGTGCTTACCGCGCCGCACGATCTGCTGCAGCCGGCGGCTTTCCTCATCATTGAGCCGCCGTGCCCGCACCGGTTCTGCCATCGCACCTCCCGCCTCGATCCACTACAAGATCGAGTGTGAAGCACAACCGGCCAGGCCATCGCGATCCCCGGCGGCGCGTCACCGGACCCGGTGAACGTTTCTGGTCAGCGCACTAGGGTGATGCGGCCGGAAAGTCCAGGATGGTCTTGATGTCGTCGGGCCTGCGGGCGTAGGCGTCTTCCCACCGGTCCAGCGGTACCCGGCGGGTGATCAGGTCGGCGAGCCAGCCGGGGTCGGCCTGGGCCAGAGCCTTGGCGGCCAGTTCGTAGTGGTGCCGGTTGGCGTTGACCGAGCCGAACAAGACAGAGTTCTGCAAGACCATGTTGCGGTTGAGCAGTCCGGGGTCGACATTGGCCTCGGCGCCGGCCGCAGAAACCCCGGTCAGGCACATTATCCGGTAGCGGACATGCTGCGGGCCTGCTTCGAGCAGCATCTGCACATGCCCCGTGCATTCGATGACGATGTCCGCTTCTGCGGTCGCCTCGCCCAGGTCTGCGCTGTGGACGTAGGCTGCCCCGAGGCGGCGGACCATCTCGGGTTTGCGGCCTTCGGTGACCCGATCAAGGACGTAGGTCTGGTAACCCCGCTGAGTGGCCAACAAGGCGGCCAGCAGCCCGATCGGCCCGGCGCCGGTGACAAGTACCTTCTCCGGCGCCCACGCCGCCCGGCGGCCGATCTGTTCGATGTGGTCCCAGGCCTTGGCCACGACGGTGGCCGGCTCGAGCAGCACGCCGAGGATCCCCAGGCCGGGATCCACCGCGACCAGGTACTCGGGGTGAATCCGGTACCGCTCGGACGCATAGCCGTGGCGGTCTTTGATGCCCCGCTCGGTGTACTGGCCGTTCGTGCACATGTCCCAGTGCCCCGCCGCGCACGCATGGCACGGAACGGGGTCACGGCGGCGGACGATGCCGACCACCAGGTCCCCGGCGCCGAATCCGGTCCCGGGGGCTGCCTCGGCCACCCGGCCCAGCGATTCGTGCCCGATGATGAGGCGGTCTTGACCCGGCGGCGCTGACCCGTACTCGCCGTTGATGATCTCCAGGTCGGTGCCGCAGATGCCGACCGCATGCGTCTGGACCAAGATCGGCCCGTCCTCGCCCGGCGGCTCCGGCATGTCGGTGAGCGCGACAGAGCCCGGCCGTCCTGGAATGACCGTGATGGCCCGCATGGCCTCACCCTAGCAACGAAGCTGACATCCCTTCGGCCGCCTGCCGGACGCTGACTAGCTCCTCGGACGCTAGGCCTTCGATAGTTGCCGGGAACGCCGCGCTGACAATGACCGGCTGCGCACGTTAGCATCCGGGTAACGCCGCCCGGATCGTACGGCATCCAGGCAGGGCTGCCGAGCTGCCCGGTCACACGCCGTGGCGCTGTCGCGGAGGGCACTTGTGACGCCTGAGATGACCGATTGGGTAGACGTGTCGGTGACCGTCCGGCACGGCATGCCGCACTGGCCTGACAATCCGCCGGTGGTGCTGGAGCGGGTGATGGACCTGGGCCGCGGTGATGACTGCAACGTCTCCCACCTGGCCATGGGGGTGCACACCGGAACGCACATGGACGGGCCGGTGCACTTCCTTCACGAGGCAGCCGGACTGGATGAGATGCCGCTGGCCGCGACGATGGGCCAGGCCCGGGTGATCCAGATCGAGCATCCCCGCGAGATCACGGCCACCGAGGTCCGCCAGCATGGGCTGCAGGCTGGCGAACGCGTGCTGTTCCGGACGTCGAACTCGGCCCGGTGCTGGCACAGCAGCAAGTTCGTCGAGGACTTCGTGTACATCACCGAGCAGGCCGCCACGCACCTGGCGGAGACCAAGGTACGGACCGTCGGGATCGACTACCTGTCCGTCGGCGGGTACCGCGCCGACGGGGCCAAGATCCACAAGATCCTGCTCCAGGCCGGTATCTGGATCATCGAAGGACTCGACCTGTCACCGGTCACCGCCGGCCGGTACGAGATGATCTGCCTGCCGGTCAAACTGCATGGCAGCGACGGGGCACCAGCCCGGGCCATCCTCAGGCCCATCGCCAGGCAGGGCCCCGGCCAGCCCGTTTCCCCGCAGACGGCGCCATGAGGCTGCTGGTGGTGGGCGGCGGCCCCGCAGGCATCACGGCCGCGCTGCAGGCGCGCGAGCTGGGCGCCGACGTCACGTTGCTCGAAGCCGAGCAGGTCGGGGGAACCAGCCTGAACCGCGGGCCGGCGCCGGTCCGCACCCTGGCCCGGGCCGCCCGGCTGGCCCGGGACTGGTCCTCGTGGCAGCGATTTGGCCTGGAAGGCCCCCGGCCGGTACCGAACCTCGAAGCGGTCCTGGCCAACAGCGCCCAGGTCGCCCGCTACGCCCACGACAAGAAAGACATCGCGGGCCACCTGCGCCACCACGGGATCGACCTGGCCGAGCACCTCGGCCCGGTCCGGTTCACCGGCCCGCACACCATGACCGCCGAAGACGGCCGCCGCTGGCGCGCAGACCGCGTCGTCATCGCGGTCGGCTGCCGCGCGGCTCCGCTGCCGGTCCCCGGCGGCGAGCTCGCGCTGACCTACCAAGACATCTGGACCCTCAAAGCCCTGCCGCAAGAGGTCACCGTCATCGGCGGCGCCGACACCGGCTGCCAGATAGCCTCCATCTTCGCCGACCTCGGGGCCGGCGTCCGGCTCATCGAAGCCGGCCCCGGCTCGTTCCCGCAGCTGATGCCAGCATTTCCGCGGCCCTGGGCCAGGCGTTCGAGGCCAAAGGCATCACGCTCATCACCAGCGCGAGGGTCCAGGCTCTAGAACGCAGCCGCGAGCGGATCAGCATCCAGTTCACCCGCGGCGGCCCGGTCGAGCACGCAACGACGGAGGCCGTCTTCGCCGCCGTCGGCTGGCCCGCCAACGTCCAGAACCTCAATCTTGACGCCGCCGCAGTCACCAGCAACCCCCGAGCCCTCCCGGTCGATGACTACCTGCAGACCAACGTCGGGCACATCTTCGCCGCAGGCGACGTCAACGGCCGGTCCAAGCTGGTCCAGAGCGCCAGGCTCGAAGGCCGCATCGCGGCATGGAACGCCGTCCGCGGCCCCACCCGCCAGCCCGGCCACGACGTGGTGCCCAGCGGCAGCTTCACCGACCCCGAATACGGCACGGTCGGCATGACCGAAGACCAAGCCGCCCATGACCATCACATCGCCGTGGGAATCGCCCGGTACGACGACCTCGTCCGGCCCCTAGCCGACGGCCATCCCGACGGCTTTTGCAAGCTCATCGCCGACCAGCACAGCCACCTCATTCTCGGCGCCCACGTGCTCGGCGAATATTCAGCCGAAACCGTCCAAGTCGTCGCAACCGCCATGCGCGCGGGCATGAACGTCGAGCAGCTCGCCGAGATGCAATTCGCCTTCCCGACCTTCACCGAGGCCGTCAGCATGGCCGCCCAGAAGGTCTGCCGTACCATCGGCATCGGGCAATTCCCGCCCGCCTGGAGTTACCTCGGACCCCCGGAATGAGCCGCACCGTGTCCGCCACCACCACAATCTAAGTACAACTTGTCATCACCTCGTCACTATTTGTGCCCAGCCCCACTTGATAGTCGACGGTTTGCCACCATCTGCCACACGGGCACGACATCCGGACACACCACAGACGCGCCATCCATGCCAAGGTTCAACTGATCGTTGACGGTAACGATCAGTACGCAGTGTTGGGCGCAGCCTTCGATGACGGGGCCGAACCGGACCTGCTTGATGGGGTCGCCCGGTGGCAGACCGCCGACTTCTGGCAGTACGCCCTGTTCGCAGCGGTTGCCTAAATCGACGCGCCGCCAGCCCAGGTGGATGTGCCGGTGCGCAGACATGCCAGGACCTGGCCCAGCGTCCTGGTCACCCAGCGCCATAACGACCACTTCGGAACGAAGTGAGGCGGTCAAATATGAGGCCCTCCTGCCGGTTGCGTGGGTGGATTGGTGATCATCTTCCTGGGAGCGGGGGCCTGAGTCCGCCGAGGGCGAGCATTGCCAGGGCGATGAGGGCGGCCGCGTTGTGGAACCCGAATGAAATCCTGGTGAGGACGCGGATTTTGGTGTTGACCGATTCGATCAGGCCGTTGCTGAGCCCGTGGTCCAGGGTCGCGTGGATGCTCGTAAGGTGCCTGCGGATCTTCTTTCCGAGTTCGGTGAATTCGGGGATGCGGCAGCGGGCCGCCCAGGATAGCCAGCGGGTCAGGGCGTGCTTGCCTTCTTCGCCTTTGAGCCTGAACGCTGTCCGCAGCCCTTCTTTGAGCAGGTAGGCGCGCCAGAGGTAAGGATGGGTTTTCTCGATCCAGGCGAGCTTGGCTTCCTGCCGGCCGGTGAGGTTCTCGGGGTTTTTCCACAGCGCGTAGCGGGCGTGCTTGAGGTCCCTGGCGTCTCCGGAGGACAGGCGGATGGTGCGGCTGCGGTGCCGGACCGGCGTGATGGCACCGGCCTGGCGGGCGGTGCGCCAGACCTCGCGGCGGACCTCGTCCAGGGCGCCGGTGGCCCAGGAGATGACGTGGAACGGGTCGGCGCACAGGACCGCCTGCGGCGCGCGGGCGGCGGCCGGCCCGGCGATCCAGTCCGCGCCGTCGGCGGACAGGTGGGTGAGCAGCGCGGAGCGTTCCTCGCCGAGCTGATCGAAGAACGCGTGCACGGTCTTGGCCTCGCGGCCCGGCGCGGCCCAGACCAGCAGCCCGGTGTCATGATCCACCACGATGACCAGGTACTTATGGCCGCGTTTATAGGAGATCTCGTCGATGCCGATGCGGCGCAGCCCCGCCCGCCGGTCAGTGGCCGCCGCGGCCTCGGCGGCCACCCGGGCGATGATGGTACCCACGGTCCGCCAGGAGATCCGCATCAGCTGCGTGATCGTGGTCTTCGAGCATGCCGCGGCCAGCCAGGCCACCTGGTCATCGAAGAACCGGGTGTGCGCGGCGCCGTGCCGGGCCCACGGCACCGCCGCGGTGATCACCCCGTGCACCGGGCACGCCACCCGCGGCGCGGCGGCCTCCAGCTCGGCCCGCACCGTGCCCAGATCCAGGCGCCCGCCAGCGGCGCCGGCCCTGACCGTTGTCATAACGGGGCCGCTTCTTCCCGCAGATCCCGCACCGGCGGGCGAGCCGCTGGTGCGGGCGGACGTGCACGATCAGCCGCAGCGCCGGCCCGCCAGCGTCCCCGCCGTCCTCCTCGTGCCAGTCCACGTTCTCGATGACGGTGTTTTCGCAGCCGAGCAGATTCGCCCATAGCCTGGATGAACGCACGCCGTTCCCCTTCCGGTGGCGCCTGTGAATCCGGCACTCCAGACACTACGGACGGGGACGGCGTGCCCCCGGCAGCCGCCTATTTCCCCTGCGCTCGTTTCTTTTGCTTCCGGCAGCCTTAATCCGGCGCTGGGCGGCGGCTGGTGTCCAGGCTGGCCGCAGGCCACCCTGAAGGGGCCGCAGGGCCTTGACACCAGCCGTTCCCAGCACATCCTGTCCAGGCTGGAAGCAAACACCCTGACACTGGCGAACCAGGCCGCCGGGAACCGGCGCCGGACACGACACCCCGGCGTCAGCTCCCGGGCAGCCCGTTCCCGCTGCCCAGCACCGCACCCCGCCCTCGGTCCCCATCTCAGCCACCCACGGAACCGGCAGGGGAGCCTCAAATGACAGCGGAGCAGCCGATCATTAAGGCGGATCGGCGAGCGTTCTGTCCGTCCCACCCAGCTACTCAGCGCGATATTGCCGATCGACGTAGCCCGATGCCGGCCGGCGGCTCGGCGTGACTGGCCCTGGGAGTCGCCACCGGGCTTCCGTTCCCGTCGATGATCCGCGGGAACGCCTCGGCCGGCGGTGGCCAGATCCTGCCTGACCCGACGCGCGCTGTCCGCGGCTAGAAGCGGATGGCGTAGGGCGCGGGTCTGCGCTGCAGCGCGGGACCCGGTGGCGGGTTGTCCGGAGGGCTGGAAGGCCGGCAGAATCGATGGGGTGAGCGTGCAACTGAACCACACCATAGTGTCGTGTCGCGACCAGCAGCGGTCAGCGGCGTTCCTGACCGGGATCCTTGGCTTGGCGCCGGCTACCCGTTTCGGCCTCTTTCTCGTGGTAGCGACCGGCAATGATGTCTCGCTGGATTTCGCGGAGGCAAGCCGGGATATCGCGTCCCAGCATTACGCGTTTCTCGTCGGCGAGGAAGAGTTCGACGCCACCTTTGGCCGCATCCGCGAAAAGGAGCTGCCGTACTGGGCAGATCCTGGCAAGAACCAGCGCGGTACGGTCAACTACCGTGACGGTGGCCGGGGCCTGTACTTCGAAGACCCCGATGGCCACCTGCTCGAGATCATCACCCGGCCGTACGGCAGCGGCAGCTAGTGCCGTATCAGGCAACGTTTGCCCGGGTGACGACTCGGCTGAGTCGTTCGTCGTAGGCGTGGTTGTTGCGCCAGATGATGTACCGGCGGATCATGCTGGCCTGTTCTTGGTGGCTGGCGTGGTCGGTGCCGTCCAGGGTGAAGTACCGCAGCGCGGTGAACTGCGCCTCTACGCGGTTTAACCAAGACGAATTGGTCGGCGTGTAGGCGATCTCGGCGTTGTTTGCTGCGGCCCACTGCCCGACGCGCTTGTCCTTGCGGGTGGTCAGGTGGGGTGAGAAGTTATCGCAGATGATCGCGATCCGGACGCTGGGCGGGTAGAGGGAGCGCAGGTAGCGGCAGAACTCCAGGAACCGGGTCCGGGTCTTGCGCGGCTTGATGTGCCCGAACAGTTTGTCCTCGCCCAGCTCATAGGCGGCGAACAGGTGCCGCACCCCCGCGGTGCGGGTATATGTCGCGCGCCTGCGGGGCCGTGGCCTGCGGCCGGGTTCCTTGTTCTTGCCGCTGACCGCGGCCCACTGCCGGCCCGGGCGGGGCTGCAGGTTCAGCGGCCCGAACTCGTCCACCTATGCGGACATCCGCATAGGTGGATCTATGCCGACCCCGCGACTATGCCGAGGGGCATGGTCTGGGTCTAGCCAGTTGAGACAGCTGGGTGGCTGTGGCTCGGCATAGTTACAGGTCTTCGAGGAACGCGAGCATCTTGTCGGTGGGGCGGTAACGGCCAGGTTTGGCCCCCGCGGGGGTGGTGAGTGCGAGGGCTCTTTCCTTGATGCTGATGTCGGCGTGGACGTAGGCGTCGGTGGACCGGACGCCGGCGTGGCCGAGCCAGAGGGCGATCACGGAGGTGTCGACGCCTGCTTGCAGCAGGGACATGGCGCAGCTGTGGCGCAGGACGTGCGGGTGGATTCTTTTGCCGAGCAGGGACGGGCGTCGCTGTGCGGCAGTCGCGGCGTGGGTGGTGACCCGCAGCGCGATGGCATCGCGGCTGAGCCGCCGTCCGATGCGGGTCGGGAAGAGCGGATCGTCGGGGTGTCCGGCTCGTTCGCGGAGCCAGAGCCGCAAGAGCGTCTGGACGGGGGTGGTGCGGGGGACGGCTCGCTGTTTTTGTCCTTTGCCCTGGCGGCGGACGCTGGCGCCGGTTCTGAGTGTGATGTCGTTGCAGTTCAGGCTGGTGATTTCGGAGACCCGCAGGCCGGCCTGGATGGCCAGCAACATCAGGGCCCGGTCTCGCCGCCCTTCCCAGCGGGCCTGGTCCGGGGCGGCGAGTAGCGCATCGATTTCGGTGGCGGTCAGGAATGTCACGATCCGCTTGTCGAACCGTTTCGGGGGGATCGCCAGCACGCGCTGGATGAGCAGCGCGTGCTCGGGGTGGCGCAGGGCGGCGTAGGAGAACAGCGAACGGATCGCCGTCAGGCGCAGGTTGCGGGTCCTGGTGCTGTTGTGCCGCTCGCTCTCGAGGTGGTTGAGGAACGCCGCGATCGTGATGGCGTCCAGGTCGTCCCAGTCGAGCTGGGCGGGCATCTTCCTGGTCCGCTGGTGCACGAAGGTGAGCAGCAGGCGCAGGGTGTCGCGGTAGGACGCGATGGTCTGCGGGCTGGCCTGACGCTGCTGGATGAGCCGGTCGGTGAAGAACGCCTGCAACGTCGGCGCGATCAGCGTCATGACCGCGCCGCCGACCATGCGGTGTCCTGCCGGGCGGCGGCTAGCGTAAGCAGTTCCGGGGCCGCTGACAGGTACCAGTAGGTGGACGCCGGCTCGCGGTGACCCAGGTAGGTCGACAGCGATGGGATCTTGGACTGCACGTCCTCGCCTGCGCGATACCAGCCGAGCAGGGTGCGGACCGCGAAGGAATGTCTCAGGTCGTGCAGCCGCGGCGGTGAGGGCGCGCCGGCGCCGATGCCGGCGTTGTTGATGAGCTGCCGGAACGTCAGCTGCACGACCGCGTAGAGCAGGCGCTTTCGGTTGAGGGACACGAAGAAGGCCGGTTCGGCGGGCTGCGGCTGGAGCTGGTCGCGCAGCTGAGCGTAGTTTTCGAGCGCCTGCATGCTGCTGGGGTGCAAGGGCGCCAGGCGTGACTTGCCGAACTTGGACTCGCGGATCAGCAGCACACCCTGAGCCCAGTCGACGTCACTGCGGTCGAGCTTGATGGCCTCGCCGATCCGCAGCCCGCTTGCCGCGAGCAGCCCGGTCAGTGTCTGGTAGGTCGCCGCCCGTAGCGGCGAGACGATCGTCCGGCGGGCCTGCGCGAGCAGCGCGTCGATGTCGGCTGCGGAGTAGATGAACGGCCGGCGCCATCGCCGCCGGTGCGGCATCAGGCCCGGCGGCGGCACCTCGGTGCTGGCGTCGATGCCGGACAGGTAGCGGGCGAAGCCGCGGGCGGCTGTCATCCGCCGTGGTCCGACGGTGGTCACGTGGCCTGTCGGTGATTTCGGTGCTTGCTGGGCCCAGGCCAGCGCGGCTTCGATTGTGACCGTGGGCAGGCCGTGGGCATCGAGGTAGGCCACCAGGCCCGGCAGTAGCCAGCCGGCCTCAGCCAGTTCGTGCCCGAGCGAATGCCTCAGTTGCAGGTAGTCGGTGAGGTGCTGCTCCAGGGCGCTCACCGGGCTGTTCCTGGCCAGGGCTGGGCGACTTGCCGCAGCGTGTTCAGGTCGACCTTGGCATAGAGGGCGGTGGTGGCCAGATCCTGATGACGAAGCACCTGACTGATCGCGGCCAGCCCGGCGCCGCGGCGAAGCAGCTCAGCCGCCAGGGCATGCCGCAGCCGGTGCGGTCCCGCACACGGAAGGCCTGCCCGCAGGCAGGCCCGTTCCACGACGTCACCGACCAGGTCCGCACGGATCGGCCCGCGCGGAGCCCGGCAGGTCAGGAACAGCCCGCCGCGCACCTGCCAGCACCCGGCCCCAGGCCAGGTAGGCGACCAGTGCCTCGCCGACGTCGGCCGGCAGCGGGAGCCGGTCTTGGCGGCGTGTCTTCCCCCGGACCACGAGCTCACCCGCCCGCCAGTCGACGTCCCGCAGTTCCAGGCGCGCAACCTCGATGGACCGCAGGCCCAGCCGCGCGACCAGCGTCATGATCGCGAAGTCGCGGACGCCGATACCGGTGCTGCGGTCGCAGCTGTCCAGCAGCAACTGGACATCAGCGGCCGTCATCGCGGGCGGCAGTGCAGCCAGCCGCCAGCCACCGACTGGAGGCACGGCCGTCCCCAGCCGCAGCGGTGTGAAGCCCTGCAAATAGAGGAAACGCAGGACCGCGCGAAGCTCAGCGACCCGTCCCTTTGCCGACCCGGCCGAGACACGACCGCATTCCCGCAGCAAGAACGCGTTGACGTCCGCCCCGGCCAGGCCAGCCGGCTTCAGCACGCCACCGGCCATGGCCTGCTGCTGCAAGAAGCGACGGGCGGTGTTCTCATAACGCAGCACCGTGGCCGCCGCCAGGCCCCGTTCCCCGGCCAGCCACATCCGGTACTCACCGAGCAGCGCTCCCAGAGGATCCCGCGGCGGCTTCGCCTCCGGGGTGACGCCGGCTTCCCTCAGATAGCTCAAAAGCGGCATCATGGCGCGCGGACCTAGGATCCTCCGGTGGCCAGCCGCTTGCCGGGCCGCGACAAACGCCACCATCGCGTCCTCGCCGAGGTTCGCCGTCACCAGCCCTGCACGCGACATCCACAGCCCCAGCTGGCCCAGGTCAGCCAGCATGTTCCTGACCGTCTGGGACGCGTAGCCCCGATGCGCCAGCCACGCCCGGTAACCCTCGACCTGCGGGCCCAGCTGACCTGGCTTCCTCCGAGTACCAGCCATCGCACTCGCCTCCCTCGCGGGAGCACGGTGCCCCTTACCCGAGGCTGCTCTCAGCCCGGAACTATGCCGACACCAGCACCAGCCAGACGACCAAGAACGCCAGCGTCATCACGCCCAATCAGACCCGGCAACGAAGACCCTCGGCATAATCGCGGGGTCGGCATAGATCCACGCAGAAGATCACCTCTGGCTCGCCGGGCTCGGGGATGACCTCGCGGTCGGCATCGCGTACAGATGCTCGACCCGGGCCTTCTTCACCGCATAGTCGGGGTCGGTGGAGGCCTTCCAGGTTTTCAGGCGCTGAAAGGTGACGCCCTCCTCGCGGAGCAAGGCCCGCAGGCCCTCGTGGCTGATGTCGTCGACCACCCCCTCAGCCACCAGGAACTCTGCCAGCTTGGCCAGGCTCCAGGCGGAAAACGGCAGGCCATGCTCGGCCGGCTTCGACCTGGCGATCTTCTTGATCTCCCGCCGCTGGACCAGCGTGAACTTCGGCGGCCGGCCACCCCTGTACCTGGGATACAGGGAGCTGAACCCATCAGCGCTGAAGTTACGGATCACATCCCGGACCCGGTCCTCGCTGGTGAACGCGACCTTCGCGATCGCGGGCACGTCCATGCCCTGCGCTGAGAGCAGCACCATCTGCGCCCGCCGCCACGTGACCACCGAACCCGTGCCCCGGCGCACGATCCGCACCAGGCGCCGGCCCTCATCATCGTCGATCTCACGCACCCGCAGACGATCGGTCACCGGCCCAGTCTCAGGGATCAGCACCCACAGGAGAAGTGCCCGGCCGGGCGAACGTGACCTGCTACGGCATTCGTCACTGGCCGGTCCAGACGGCGTCCCTGATTCCGAGACAGGCCCGGACATCGGACACCACAGTGCCCAGGTCCCGCTCAGGCTGCCCAAGCCGGTCCTGAACGCCGCCCAGCCCGGCGCGTCCGACAAGCCGCTTCTCGTTGAGCACCCATTCGCCAGCAGCTGCGAGACGGCCTTGGGCCGCAGCCAGCACAGCCTGGCAGAGGTTCGCCAGGCAGGCGACCCTGTCCTGACGCCCGGCGCGGACATCGGCGAAGTGCAGCGCCCCTGCTGCGAGCCGGAACCAGGCAGCAGGCGCGGTCTCCCGCAGCTTCTGCGAGAACCCCGGGCGGGGCAGGTCACCGGCCAGCACCCTGCCAAGAGCCAGTTCCCCGGCCAGAACGTAGGTGGCGATCCCGGCCACGTAACCAACCTCACGGTGAATCTCGAACCACCCGTCACCGGCGGCCCCGGTCCAGTGCAGGACCTCGTCGAGGTCCCGGTAGATGAGGTCGACCTTGGTGCCGTCCACGGTCAGCCAGGCCCCGCCATTCACGATGCGGCCCCACTCACCCGGAGCAAAGACCTGACCCGGCCAGCCGAGCGCGACGATGTCGGCCGGGTCGAGCCTGTCCCGGTAGTAAAGACCGAAGTCCCAGTCAGAACCATCGACAGCCGTATCCGTCGCCCTCGACCCTCCGAGAGTGACAGCGACAACCCCGGGGACCGCGGCCAGTTGCGCAGCGAGGTACTCCACGGCACAAGTATTCTCCAGCCGCTGCCACGGCCGTTCCTCAACCGGTAGTACGGGTTCCGGGGAGCACGACGAACCGGGCGAACGTTGCCTGCTGCGGCACTAGTCCGCACGCCGTCGGGCCGGCTGAGTCCTCACAGATGGCCCCGGACACCGGCCGGCAGCATTTAGACACACGAGCCAGCGCGCGCCCCGCGGCAGATGCGGACGCCTTCCTCCCAGGCCGAGTGCGTCCGCGTCGCCATGACCTAGGCTCAGCCCCGCTTGCCGCTGGCTGCTGCGAAGATCCGCGCATAGATGTCATCGATGACGTCGTTCTTCGCGAGGCTGTAGTCGCTAGGTTGATGCGCGGTGTCCCGCGCGAGGCGCCGCTTGGTCGTGGCGTAAAGCTCCCGGTCTTCAGGATGCGAGCGCAGCCAGTCGCGGAAGAGCCTGTGCCGTATGGGCTCAGGCGCATCCTGCGGCCAAACGTGAAGATTGACGTCCTCCGCAGGGCTAACGAGCATCCGGTGCCCGTGCCACCATGGCTCTCGAAGAACGAGTCGGTACCCGAGCCTTTCAAGGGCGGGGATGTAGCGGGACTCTTCCGTCGTTTCCTCGATTAGGAGATCGATGTCGATGATGGGCTTGGCCGCCAGGTCCGGCACCGATGTGGACCCGACGTGTTCAACATTGATGATCAGGTCGCCCAGAACCTCGCTGAGAAGCGAGCTGGCCGCAGCGAATCGATCCGCCCAGGCCGGATCGTAGTCCTCGATGACGATGGATTGCCACTTTGCTGGGGGCTCGCCTACCTGGGCGGCGTCCATCTGCTCGGGGGTGCCATGGAAGCGCTGCGTGACTTCCTGCGGATACTCAGTCAACTCAACCTCCTGAGAATCAAAGCTGGTCAGGATACGACATCGGAGATCGCTGTGCTCGAGCGCCCAGTTCACCCGCTCATCGGCTACTTGTTGACTTGCCCTAGGACCGGTGCCCGGCCAGGCTCGGTCTAGGCACCTGGCCCGTCGCTCTCACATCGGCTGCCCGCGCTGGTCGTGTGGCTCTCTTTTGGCCTGCGCGGGCCGGGTGCCGTGATGGGGCGAGGAGAGGCTCAAGAGGGGTTTGTTCTGCTCGAAGTAGCGGTGCCCTCCTTGCTCGGCAATCTGAGCAGGACCGAGCAGGAGGACTGCGATGAACCAGGTGGTCATCGGGATGGATCCGCACAAGCGCTCTGCCACCATCGAGGTCATGGCCGGGGACGAATCCGTCCTCGGAGGTGGCCGGTACGCCACTGACACCCCGGGGTTCCGGGCGATGCTCGCGGACGTAAAGCAGTGGCCGGAGCGAACCTGGGCGATTGAAGGATGCCAGGGCATCGGCAGGCACATCGCGAGCAGGCTGCTAGCCAGGAGTGAGCACGTCGTGGATGTCCCGCCCAAGCTGTCCGCCCGCACCCGCGTGTTCGCCGCCGGCCAGGGCCGCAAGACCGATGCCACGGACGCGCACTCCGTCGCGCTGGCCGCCACCCGCATGAGCGGACTGCGGGCGGTCACCGACGACCAGCAACTTGCGGTGCTGAGGATCCTGGCGGACCGCCGCCGGTCGCTGGGCGAGGACCACACCCGCATGATCTCCCAGCTGCACCGGCTGCTGCTGGAACTCATTCCCGGCGGTGCGAAGAAGGCGCTGTCGGCAGCCCAGGCCAGGGCACTGCTGGCCACGGTCCGCCCGCGCGACGCGGCGGGCAAGGCACGCCGCCGGGTAGCCGCCGAGCTGATCAGCGACCTGGAGCGCATCTACCAGCGCAAGAAAGCCGCCGGCAAGGAACTGAAGGAACTGCTCAAGGCCACCGCCACCACGCTGACCAGCCTCAACGGCATCGGGCCATCAGGCGCCGCCCGGCTCCTCGTCGAAGCCGGCGATGTGACCAGGTTCCCGACGAAGGCGCACTTCGCGTCGTGGAATGGCACCGCGCCGACCGGCGCGTCTTCAGGCGACCAGGTCCGCCGCCGGCTGTCCCGGGCCGGGAACCGCCAGATCAACCGCGCGCTGCACATCATGGCCGTGGTCCAGCTCCGCAACCCCACCGAGGGCCGGGCCTATTACGACCGCAAAGTCGCCGCCGGGAAGACGCCGATGGAAGCGATGCGGTGCCTCAAACGCCGGCTCTCCGACATCGCCTGCCACCAGATGGTCCTCGATACCCGGGCGAAGGCAACGGGCCCGGGAGGACACCTGGGGGCGGCTACTGGCTCCAGCGCGGCCGGCTCAAACCCCGTTGCCGGCACTTCGGAGAAGTCACTTCCCGGGCCCGCCATCTGCGACCCTACGCCAGCACGCCGATCCATTCCCCAGGTTGCTCCCGGCGCCCTCGGTCCACGCCGGACCGCAGCCGCCGTCAAGCGCCGTCTGCTTGACGACGGCGAGGACCGGCGCACACTTTCGAGGCGGGAACAACCATCCTCTTGACATAGAGGGGAGCCAGAGTCGGATGTTCCGGGTGCAGGTTGCCGCGCTCGGAACGGGCCTGGCGGCGGACTGCGGGCATGAGATCCCGGGCGTCCTCGCTGTCTTGGGGACGGCAGGCCGCGCTCGGTCAGGCCCAGTTACGCTTGCATTGCAAGGCTGCCAGGGTGCGGCGTGGCCGGTGCCGGGGGAGCGCTGAGCGGGCGTGTCCTGGGTAGCGGTCTGGGTAGCAGACGGGCGTTGGCGGGCGTTGTTCCGCGTCGCTCTGCGTTGCTCCGGGTCGCTGTTTTGCCTGGTCACGGCGCGTTAGCGCTGGTGGCGGGCAGGGTGCGGGCTTCATGGCATGCAAGAGGTCTGGGGTTCGAATCCCCATAGCTCCACTCCCATTTCAGGACCATAAATTCGAACAGATGTAGATCATCTTTCTGAGCGATTCGCTCAGGCATCCGAGAGGCTCTCCTCGGCATACCTGACGCGAATCCGCAGGTCAGCGTGATGACGAGAGGCCGGCCGCAGGATCCAGCCGACCTCTTGCATCGCAGGCGGGCGCTTTCCCCATCGCGGTGACATCCGGGCAGCTCAGCTTATATTTTTCGATAAGGATGAATTGGCGGGAGCCAATCCGGGAGCCAGCCGCCCGGTTCGGGAGAGCCGGAACGTGCGGGCTTCACAGCCAGGGAATGTTGCGGGGGGGGAGCCCGGCATCTGTCCCGCGGACGGGTGTCCTTCTGCTGTGCCCCGTTGGGGCGTGGCCGTCCGCAGGAAGCGTTCCATCTCCGTGCCGCCCGATCTGGACGCTGAGATCGCCGCTGCGGCCGCCGGCGCGGGTCTGAGCTACAGCGCGTGGCTCGCCGGCACCGCGCGCAAGGAGTTCACCATCCGGGCGGGCCTGGCCGCGGTCAGCCAGTTCGGGCAGGACCACGGCCGGTTTACCGCCGGGGAGCTGGCCGACGCTGACGAATGGGCCGGCCGGGCGATCCAGCGCTCCGGCCAGCCCGGTGCGAGAGCCGGCGCCGCGCGGCGCAGCGCCTGATGGGCGTCACCTACGATACCGGCGCGCTGATCGCCGCCGGCCGCGGCGAGCGGCGCGTGCGGGCCTGGCACCGCGCCCTGCTCGGGCGCCGCGCGGTGCGTGCGGGCCTGGCACCGCGCCCTGCTCGGGCGCCGCGCGGTGCCCACCCGTGCCCGCGCCAGTGGTGGCTCAGTCCTGGCGCGGCTCAGCCCGCCAGGCCCAGCTTGCCCGGCTGCTGGCCGGCTGCGACGTCGATGTCATCGACGACGGGCAGGCCCGCGCCCTGGCGGCACGCGCCGGCACCACCGATATCGCCGGTGCCTGCGTGGTCGAGGGAGCCCTGCGCCGCCGCGACCTCGCCGTCAGCTCCGGCCCCGGCGACCTGCAGTCCATCGCCTCCGCCGCCGGCCACCGGCTCGGCATCGACCACCCCTGACAAACTCCAGCGACGTGGGTTGTGTGAATTCTCAGGGCTGGCGGGCGCACGCCGAGCGGTCGGCAGGCGCGGTCTGCCTCCAGGCTGGCCGCCGGATGACCTTGCTGATTGGAGGCCGGGAACGCGATCGCGGCCAGCTGTCGCGGGGCGCCGGTCGCCAGCGGGCTAATCTGCCTGGTTTTGGGTCACGCCCGGCCGGGAGAAGGAAGTCCCGCCACTAGCGTGGTGCCGCGGTGCGGCAGTCGAAACCGAGGCCGCGCCGGCCGGTCTCGTTGAGGTCGCCGGGCCGGAAGCGGCCGGGCCAGTCGCGCCCGTAGTTCTCGTCGGGGAAGTCGCTGGGGCTAGAGCCGGCGATGAACGCCTCGCGGGCGACGGCTGCGTATTTCTCGTTGCGGGGCACCAGGGGGCGGCGGGGATGTACATGACGTTGCCCCAGCCTTTCTGGTTCTGGACCGGAGCGACGCTGTGGATCATGTCGCAGTGCCACCAGACCGAGTCGCCGCGATCGTGGTTCCCGCCTGGCGCGCCCGGGTCAGGCCGAGGAAGGCGTCCTGTGCGATGTCCTCGGCGTCGCCCACCGATCCGGTCATTCCGTAGGCGATGGAGAACAGCAGCGGCCGGTAATCGGCCGCGCCCGTCCTCATCCGCTGACCCAGGCACGGAATCCCTCCCGCCAGCTCGCGTACCGCGGCTCCCAGCTGAGCTCTTTGCGTGCCTTCTCGTTCGAGGTCCCGCGTGCGCTGGTCATCTGGACCACGACGAACTCTCCGGCGAGCAGCCGCCCGAGCCAGGCGGGCACGCGCAGCGGCGGCTTCGCGCCCGCGACCTTGGCCAGGTACGGCAGCCAGTCCGCGACCGGCGCCGGGTCGCTGTCCGTGATGTTGTAGACGCCCGGCGCACCGAGGCCGACCGCGGCGATCGTCGCGGCCGCGGCGTCGGTGATTTCGATGAACGACCAGATCCCGGTCCCGCCGCCAATCACCGGCATCTGCCGCTTCCGCACCATGTCCAGCAGGGAATCCGAGGCGCCCGGCCCGTAGAAGCTGCCGTAACGTAGCACAATGCCCTCCGGTGCCGCGAACGGCACGGTCTGCTCCACATGTTTGATCGCCGCCACCGTCCGCGCCGCCGACGGGACGGGCCGGGAGTCGAGCGGATCTTTTTCGGTCTTCACCGGGCCGCCGGAAGGCTCGTTCATGCGCTCGGCGCTTGCGCGATCACCCGGCGGGTGCCCGCCCGCTCCGCGGCCGCCAGCAGGTTGTCGGTACCCCGGGTCCGGAGCTCGTTCGTGGCGGCGAACACCTGGTCCATCTTGCGCAGGCTCCGCATGTCCGCCAGCGCGGTCATCTCGTGCACGATTACCGCCGGCGACGCGGCTCGCACCGCCGCGATCACCGCCTCGCGATCCAGCCCGTCGAGGACCACCGGCTCCGCGCCCGCCTCGCGCAACTGCGCGACCTTGGCGGGCGTCCTCGTGGTGGCGGTGACCTCGTGGCCCGCCGCGACCAGCCCGGGAACGAGGTGCCGTCCCAGTGCCCCGGCGGCTCCCGTGACGAAGACTCGCATGATCATTCTCCTTCCGCGTGGTGCTTTCCCTTGAAAGACAAGGCACCAGCTAGCCTGCGACAGCACCAGAGAGCCAGACATCGGCCACCTGACCGACATCGGTCTCAGGTGTGCGCCTTTCACATCAGCCAAGCGCGGCGCCCGGCCTCGCGCGCGACCCGGAGCCGCCACCGGGGCCGCCTCGGGCGCAAGCAGCCAGCCGGCGCCGATGATGACGATCTTCGATCTCATGGTTCGCGTCCCGGCCGGGCGGATGGCGGCACGTCTCAGACCGCTCGTGCTATGCCCTGGATGGCGCGCAGCCGGCCGTCGGCCAGCGCGGTGGTGAGGTTCTTGGCTTTCGACTCGAAGTTGGGGACGAAGGCCTGCAGTCCGATCGGGCTGGGAGGCAACGTGAGCATCGTCTGCATCGTCGCGGCCGCTTGGTCGGTGAGGTCGTTCCACTGCTCGATCTCGAATCCGGAGGTTTCGATGGCCGTGCGCAACCGGTCGGGTGTGGTCAGGTGGCTGTATTCGGGCTGGTCGGCCCAGGGCATCGGGAAGTCGGGTGCGCGGTCCTCGCCGGCGGCGATGTCCCACACAGCCAGCCTGCCGCCGCCGGCCAGGACCCGGCGTGCCTCCTGGTAGAGGAGAACCTTGTCGGCCACGTTCATCTGCACGTGCTGGCTGAACATCAGGGTGAAGGTCGCGTCCTCGAATGGCAGGTCCGTGACGTCCGCCTGGCGCACGGAGATCCGGTCTTCAAGCCCGGCAAGCTGGTTGAGCCAACGTGCGGTCTGACAGTATTCCTCGGTGAGATCCACGGCGACCACGTGGCAGCGGCTGCGTCCGGCGACGTAGCGGGCGGTTCCGCCGATTCCGCTGCCGGCGTCGAGGACCTCGTCGTCGGGGGTGATCTCGGCCAGGTCGGCCAGTTGAGTGGTGGCGATGCGGCCCATCGTGTGGAAGTCCTCCAGCAGAGCGAGGTCCGCCGGCCGAAGATGGCCGAGGTCTTTCCCGGCGGCGACGAGCGCCTGCTCGATGGCCTGCCGGGAAGCGCCGGTCGAGTACTGGGTCTGGATCTGGATGTCTGTCACGTCAACGCCTTCCGGGCCGGACTACTAGCGGGTCAGAGGGATGCCGTATCGATGGCCGGAGCGTGCTCGGTTCGCCCGGGCCGCGCCCGGGCCGGGCCAGAGGTCCGTCCTGCGGTCTGAGCGAGGCATTACCGGCTTGGGCGCATCAGCGGCGTGGCCGTGCCCGGGTCGGCGGGACCCATGAGCGAGACCATCGTGCTGCGATCGGCGGGACCCAGCAGCGGGGTAACGGTGGCCGGGGCGGCCGGGCCCCATCAGCGGGTGATGGTGCCCGCGGTGGCCGGGGCCCATCAGCGGGCTGGCGCTACCGTGGCCGGCAGGACCCATGAGTGGGACCGCTGCAACTCGCTCATCGGCTCGGTCAAGGACGAACCTGGGCAGGGAGATCTCCGGGACCTCAACGTCTGGGTATGGACTCCGGGTGTTCATTGCGTTTCCTTGTCCGTTGACCGGGCCCACGCCCGGCGTGCAGTCGTGCGGGCGGATGGCCCTCCTGGCAGAGCTCGGCGGCCATGAGCTAGCTGGCGAGCACGACGAGGGTGCGCCGGCAGGCGCACGGCCAGGCCGTCGCGTCCTTGAGCGCATCGATCTTGAGCTGCATTGTCTTCTTCTCTGCGCTGAGTGCTTCACCGGGCACCGGCTGCCGGGGTTTCCGCTACGGCAGTACGCGGCGTCGCGCCGGCAAGGAGCGGGCCGGTGGTCGGCAGTGGCGTCCGCGGGGCTCTGGCCAGCGCGGACATGGACGTGATGTGCAGGACGAGCAGCAGCGGCACCCCGGCTGTCACGATCAGCGCGAGCGGGGGCTCGAAGATCGGCGCGGCGGACGGCGTGATGTTGAGCAGCTGGTATCCGGTGAGGGCGCCGAGGGTCAGGGCCACGGCCAGATCGGTCATGCCGAACGCGTTGTGCCACAGGGCGGCGCCGCGGCCCGTGCCCCGCGCGAGCCTGTACGCGACCAGCGGCGCGGCGATGCCGGCGACGATGTCGCCCAGGCCCGCGGGCAAGGCGAACAGCGCGGGCAGATGACCGAGGGCCATCATGATCAGGAAGGCCACCCCTTCCACCCGGAACAAATGCGGGTACTCCAGGCGGCTCGCCAGGCCCGGTGCCGCCAGGGCGCGGGCGACCACCGGGATCCGGCGCAGGGCCAGCAGCAGGCCGAAGAACCCGGCCACCGCGATCGGCAGCCACGGCACCCCGTGTCCGAGCCGCGTGTGGTACCAGCCGTGACCCGCGATCACCGCGGTGGCGGTGAACCAGCCGCCGAGCACGACGGCCGCGGCCCCGGCCAGCAGCGCCGCGCGCCTTCGGCCCAGGCCGGCGCGTTTCGCGCCGCTGTACAGCACGACGCAGGTCGCAGCCGCGATCGCGGCGGTCCCGGCGATGGTGATCGCCCACAGATAGCCAGGCGGGTCGTACATGGCAGCCTCCATCTAGCTGATATCTACAAGGTGGGCTCGGAGATGAGCTGATCGACCGCTATGGCGGCTGGATCGAGGAACGCTGCGAGCAGCAGCGCGGCGAGGATCATGGGTTTGGATCGCATGGTGCGAGCCTGACAGCGTGCCCGCAGCCGAAAAAGAGGCAGCTTGCGAACGCACTCTTCGGCCAGGCCGAACAATCTTGCGGCCAGGCAAACTTCATCCGATCGGCCGCCAGCCTGCCGGGGTACCGTCAGGATGTGGAGCTGCGTCAGCTCGAAGCGTTCTTGGCAGTAGCCACCGAACTGCACTTCGGGCGGGCCGCCGAGCGGCTGCACCTCGCCCCGCCGACGCTCAGCGAACTGATCCGCCGCCTCGAGCGCGAACTCGGCACACCGCTATTCACCCGCACCACCCGCCAGGTCGCCATCACCAGCGCCGGCGCCGAACTGCTCACCCGCTCAAAGGTCATTCTCGACGAGATCGCCGCCGCCAAGGCCGCCATGCGCCGCGTCGCTGACGGCGAGGCAGGCACCGTGCGGCTGGGCATCACCCCGCCCGCCGCCCCAATGCTCGCCCCGCACCTGATCCGCCTGTTCGCCGCCGAAGCACCACAGGTAACTGTCGAACTGCAACGGATGTGGCTGCCCAACCTCCTCGACGCCGTCGTGACCGGCGACATCGACGTGGCCCTCACCTGCTGCCCGGTCCCCGAAGCGGCCAGGATCGCCACCGAGGTGTTCTGTGCCGAACCGCTGCTGGTCGGCCTGCGCCCAGGCCATCGCCTGGCCAGCCGCGACACCATCGCGCTGTCCGAACTCGGCCACGACGTGCTGGGCATCGCCCCGGAGGCCCTGTTCCCTGCCTGGGCCCTGACCCAGCGCCAGGCACTCGGCACCGCAGGCATCGCCCCGCCGACCATCGAGCTCGCCGACGCTGACCTGGCCGCCATCCGCTGGGCCGACCAGCCCGACATTGACTGGATCCTGCTGATCCCGTCCCTGGCGGCTGCCCACACCCAGACAGTCATCCGCCCGGTGGCGCCCCGCCAGCTCGTGCCGTTCACCCTGCAATGGAACCCCAGCCGGGTGCACACCATAGCCGTTGCCCGGTTCGTCCACTGCGCGCTGGCTGCAGATCTACCGCCCGGCTGGCATACCCAGCCCGATCACCTGCACCACACCGGACCAAACCAGGACCCGGACGGACCCCCACCCGAGCCAGCACCGCGATCAGGCTGCGACCTGGAGAGCTGACGCCACAGCGCAACGAGCGCGCTGGGCCGGCGGCCCCTGTGGACGGCGATGCGGCCGCGGGTAGGCCCATGCCGCGAGCTTGTGGCGTGCCAGAACACCGAGCCGGAGGACCTCGTCAGCGCGATCCGGGTGGTTGCCCGCGGCGATGCCCTGCTGGCGCCAAGCGTCAGCCGCACGCTAATCTCCAGCATCGCCGGGCGCGGTCCGGCCCAGCCAGTCGACGCCTCCGTGCTGTCTGTGCTCACCGAACGGGAGCGGGAAGTTCTCGCCCGGGTCGCTGCGGGCATGAGCAATGACGAGATCGCGATCGCTGCGGCTCTGTTCATGAGCCCGCTGACCGCCAAGACCCACGTCAGCCCGATGATGGCCAAACTCGGCGCTGGTGATGGCGACCTGGCGGGTGGTGCGGGTGAATAGCGGTGTGCCGAGTTCGCGCTCGAGGCGGCGGATCAGTTCGCTGAGCGTCGGCGGGGCGAGGTGCAGCCGCTCGGCGGCCCGCCCGAAGTGCAGTTCGGTGGCTACTGCCAAGAACGCTTCGAGCTGACGCAGCTCCACATCCTGACGGTACCCCGGCAGGTGGCGGCCGATCGGATGAAGTTTGCCTGGCCGCAAGATTGTTCGGCCTGGCCGAAGAGTGCGTTCGCAAGCTGCCTCTTTTTCGGCTGCGGGCACGCTGTCAGGCTCGCACCATGCGATCCAAACCCATGATCCTCGTCGCGCTGCTGCTGGCAGCGTTCCTCGTCAACCTGGACACGACCCTGGTGAACGTGGCGCTTCCCGCCATGGTGCGCGAGCTGCATGCCACCACCACCCAGCTGCAGTGGGTCGTCGACTCCTACAACCTTGTCTTCGCCGCGCTGCTGCTCACCTTCGGCAGCCTGTCGGACCGGTTCGGCCGCAAAGGCATGCTGCTGGCCGGGCTCGCCGTGTTCGGCGCCGCCAGCCTGATTGGTGGCTTCACGACCAGCCCGGCGCAGCTCATCGCGGCCCGGTCCGTGATGGGGCTGGGCGCCGCGATGACCTTCCCGGCGACGCTGTCCCTGATCTCCAACGTCTTCACCGAGCGGAGGGAACGGGCCCGCGCGATCGGACTGTGGGGCGCGGTCGCCGGCGTGGCCATCGCGACGGGGCCGATCGCCGGTGGCTGGCTGCTGGAGCAGTTCAGCTGGGCCAGCATCTTCATCGCCCTGGCGCCGGTAGCCGCGGCCGCCGTGATCCTGGTGGCGCTCGTCGTTCCGACGTCGAAGGACCCGGAGGCGGCAGCTCCCGACATCGTCGGCTTGGCGCTGTCCTCAGCAACCATGGCAGTGCTGGTCTTCACCATCATCGAGGCGCCGGCCTACGGGTGGGGAAGCGTGCGGAGCCTGGCCGGCTTTGCCGCCGCGGCGGTCCTGCTCGCCGCGTTCATCGCGGCTGAGCGGCGTGCCGCGCACCCGATGCTCGATGTGCGGCTGTTCCGCAACCTGCGGTTCAGCGCGGCCAGCGGCGCGGTCACGGTGTCGTTCTTCACCCTGTTCGGCTTCATCTTCTTGATGACCCAGTACTTCCAGTTCGTCCGCGGCTACGGCCCGCTCTCGGCCGGGGTGCACCTGCTGCCGGTGGCGCTGGCGGTCGGCGCCGGATCGGTCGCCGGGACTCAGCTCGCCGTGCGAGCCGGGACCAAGCTCATCGTCACCACCGGGCTGGTCGCGACGGCCGCGTTCTACGGCTGGGTAGCGGCGACCACCAGCGCGACGATCAGCTACGGCGTCATCGCGGCCCAGATGGTGCTGTACGGGCTCGGCATGGGCCTGACCTCGGCACCCGCCACCGAGTCCATCATGGGCGCCATCTCGCGGCATAAGGCCGGCGTCGGCTCCGCCGTGAACGACTCCACCCGGCTGGTCGGCGGCACCCTCGGCGTGGCCGTGATCGGCAGCGTGTACGCATCGGTCTACGCCTCACGGCTCACCGCCACCCTGCCCGCCAGCGTGCCCGGCCCGGTCGCGGCGATCGCGCACCAGTCCGTCGGCGCCGCCTACGCGGCCGCGGGCAAGATCGCGGCCCTCGGCCACCCGGCCCTCGGACAGGCACTGCAGCACGCCTCCGCCAACGCCTTCCTGCGCGGCCTCACCGTCGGCTGCCTCATCGCCGGCGCCGTCGCCGCCGCAGGGGCCCTGCTGGCCGTCCTGTTCCTGCCCGCCCAGCCCGCCCGGCTAGCGAGCCTGGCGACCGATGAAGCCAAAACAGTCGAAGGGGCGCACGAAGCCGAGACCCAACCGCACCCCGTCTCAGCGGTCCGGTAACCCTGCGGCAGCAACCGCTGCACCGCCACACCTGACTGACGCCGAAGGGATCACTGCCATGACCGAACCGATCACCCGCCACCGCGGCATCGAACTCAAGACAGCGGCCCGCTGGGCCCGGCGCCGACCGGGCCACCACGGTCACCTCGCCACCAGGCTCGCCGCTGCCCGCTCGGACGCCGAGGGTTACCGCTACTTCTCCGAGCTTGCCGACGCCCAGCCAGGCGAGGCACTCCCGCTCGCGCTGGCCGGGTTCTTCCAGGCACGGCTGGGCGAGGACGTGGACGCCGCGCTGGCCAAGCTCGACCAGGCGGCGACCGCCGACCTTGGGCTGCCGCAGTACTTCCGCGGGCTGGCCCTGGCCGGGCTCCCGCCGGACACACAGCGGGCCGAAAAGGCCGTGGCCGACCTGGAGTTCGTCCTGGCCGTCCGGGACCAGTTCCCCCTGCTGCTGCGCTCCGCGCACCACGGCCTCGCCGCCGCCCATGCCATGCTGGGCCAAAGGCAGAGGCGGTACAGCGTCACGCAGAGGGCCCGAAACGCCTGCTCACAGCTCGCGGTCATGTGGTGGCAGCCGAAGTCAGTCCGGGGATCGCAGCGGCCGGAAGAAGGCGCGCAGTTCGCGGGCGACTTGGTCGGGTTCTTCATGTGCCATGAAATGCCCGCCACGGCCCGGAGTGCTGAAGTGACGCAGGTCGGTGCAGCGGCGCTCGGCGAGGCTTGGCACGTAGGCTGCAAGGCCCGGCTCATTGCTGAGGGTGATCGCGGCGGGCACGGTGATCGCCGGGACCGGCTCGTTGCGCTCGTAGTTGTAGTACTGACGGAATGACGAGCCGATTGTGCCAGTAGCCCAGTACTGGGTGGCGACCGTCAGGATGGTGTCCTTGTCCCAACGGGACTCCAGGTCGCCATGGCAGTCGCTCCAGTCGCGGTACTTGTCGATGATCCAGGCGGCCAGCCCTGCAGGGCTGTCGATCAGGGCGGCCGCGATCGTGTCCGGCCGGGTGCACATGATCTCGCTGTAGCCCTGGTCGGTCATGTCATAGGCGTCGAGGGCGTCGAGGTAGGCCCGCTCCTGAGCGGTCGGCGGGCGCTGCGCGAAGTCGTCTCCGACGATCGAGGATGTGACATGGATGCCGGCGACCTGGCCCGGGTACAGGGCGCCCAGCCACTGGGTCACCCTGCCGCCGATGTCCCCCCCGAAGGCCCCGAAACGCCGATAGCCAAGGGTGCGTGTCATGAGCTGATGCCAGATCTCCGCGACGCGCCTGTGGGTGAACAGCCCGGCCGGCAGCTCGGAGTACAGGAAGCCGGGCAGTGAGGGGATGACCACGTCGAAGGCATCAGCGGGGTCACCGCCATGACTGGCCGGGTCGGTCAGCAGCCGCGCGACATGCAGCATCTCGACGAAGCTGCTGGGCCAGCCGTGAGTCAGGATCAGCGGCAGCGGCGCGGGCGCGCCGTCGGCGCGCGTGCCGCGGATGTGCGCGAAGTGCACCTTCCGGCCGGCGATCTCGGCGGTGTATTGGGCGTAGCTGTTGAGCGTTCGCTCGGCCGCGCGCCAGTCGAATCCGGCCGCCCAGTAGTCGGCGAGGTCGCGCAGGTAGCCGGGGTCGGTCCCGGCGGCCCAGTACGCCGCGTCCGATACCCCAGTGAACAGCGTCCGGCGCAGGCGCGTCCGGAGATCGTCCAGGACGTCATCGGGCACAGAAATCTGAAAAGGCACCGGTGTCATATTTCCTTCTCTCAGGAGCACCCGAGGGGCGGACGCTCCTGAGAGACGGTCCGGCCGGCCGAGCCCCTCGGAATGCCCGGACGCGCTGCCCGATGATCATCGGGCCACCTTACCCCCGTCCCGCGACCCGCCAGAGGCTATACCTGCCGCTGCCCCGTGCGCGCGTGCGGGCATAGCTCGGTCTCACCGCTGCGGCATAGCATCGCGGCCGTGCTGCGTGCTCAACTGCAGGAAGCCAGATCTCGCTGCGGCCTCGCCTACGGCCGGTTTCACCCCGCCCGCCCCAGGAACTCGGCCAGCGGGTGACCATGAGGCAGTCGGCGGATCGTGGCGCTTGTCCGCGGTTACGATCCGGAATAGCCGTATTGTCGAGGGCTCCGCCGCTGCCATCGCAGGAGGCCATGGTGAATATCACTCTTCCCCAGCTGAAGGCCGGTGACCAGGACAAGCCGCAGGCCCGGATGGTGCACCGGCTGCAGGGCCTGCTCACTGCGCTGGGGAATCCGGTTACGATCGACGGCATCTTCGGCCCGAATACGGAGGCCGCGGTCAAGGCCCAGCAGCACGCCTTCGGGCTGGCCCAGAGTGGCGTGGTCGACAACGGCACGTGGACCAAGCTGATCGAGGGCTAGAACGGAACGGCAGGAAGGGCGGCAGCAGGTAGCGCAGATCCTTCCCGATCGCCCGATCGCGGCCCGTGGACATTATCTCGCCAGGTGGCCGATAGCGTTCCTACGATCGTAGTATAGATGTAGCATGTTCGTATGAGCGGTAAGGAGCGGTTGTCGGCGTCGGTGGATGCCGGCCTAGTGGCGGTGGCCCACGAAGCGGTGGCCCGCGGGCAGGCGGAAAGCGTGAGCGCGTGGGTGAATGACGCGCTGCGGCTGAAGGCAGATCATGACCGGCGACTGGGCGCGCTGGATGATTTCCTCGCCGCCTATGAGGCTGAGCACGGCCAGGTCACCGAGGAGGAGATCCGCGATGCTGCCCGCCGCGCCCGCAGCCACGCGGTCGTCGTGCGCGGTGAGCCGCAAGAGCAGGGCCAGGGCCAGGGTCGGCGCGGCCGCGGCGCGGCCTGATGCTGGTGCTGGATGCCGGGGCGTTCCTGGCAGTAGAGCGCGGTGACCGTGACGTCGTAGCTCTGGTCAAGCGTGAGCGCCTGGCAGGGCGGGTGCCGGTGACCAGTGGGGCAGTGGTCGCCCAGGTCTGGCGCGGCGGCACTGGCCGTCAGGCCCCGCTGGCCCGGCTGCTCGCCGGGACCGATGTCACCGCGGTCGATGACGTCCTGGGACGCCGGGCCGGGATGCTGCTGGCCCGCAGCGGCCAGTCCGATGCGGTCGATGCCACGGTGGTGTGCCTGGCCGCCGACGGGGATGACATCCTCACTTCCGATACCGGCGACCTGCGCGCCCTCGCTGAGGTTGCCGGGATCCACGTCGACCTCATCCCCGTCTGAGCCAGCCGCGGCCCGGCGTGGCCGCATACGCGGCTGCGACGGCACGGCCCGGGCGCTTCCGTTACCGGACCTCCTCCGCCGCAATGAGGGCAGTCTGATGCGGCCAGGTGGTTGGAGGGCGCCTCGGAGATTAGCGGCGCTAACGAGTTCTGGGAGCCAGGTGGGGAGCCAAAGTACAGCGACACCAGGCGACGCCAGGCCACATACAGCCACGGAAGCCGCAGGTGAACTCCACGCAGGGCCACGTCCAGCCATATGTGGCGACGGGCGGAGTTTGTATGGCATGCAAGAGGTCTGGGGTTCGAACCCCCATAGCTCCACCCAAGGTCACAAAGGTAATTCGAATATCGTTGCGCGAGTATCCGGGGTGCTGGGTAGCGCTTTGGGTAGCAGTCCGTTAGCAGGCCAGCCGTGCCCGGCAGCGGCTTTGCGCCCTGCTGGTATGAGCGGGTAGTGCCCTGAGTTGTTGCGGACTTGCATTCGCCGCACCCGGCCTGGGCGCGTGGGCGCCGCATAGCTAGCGACAGTGCCCGTCCGTGCATGTGGCGTGCGGCCTGGCGGCGTGGCACGGTTGCGGCGCCGGGCAGCCCGGCGCTGGCTCAGCTCCTCGGATCTGTGTCTGAGCCAGGCTCAGCTCCCTGAGACAGCCTCAGCTCCTGGGAACCGGGCCTGAGCCTGGCTCAGCGCCCCGGATCATCATGGTTAGGCGCGAGCAAGCCGATCCGACACAAGCCGGTTGAGGCTCACATGCTGTTCGGCAGCGTCGCGGACAAGACGGCGGTGAACCTCTGCCGGAACACGCACCACGAACCGGCCCGAATAGGTGCGTTCCGACAACGGCTCTGGAATCGGCTCGCCAGATGCAGCCAGGTCGGTGAGCACGTCACGCACGACATCGGCGAGACCCGCGAGTGCTTCAACCGGGGTGGGCGCGAGCCAGGACAGTGACGGGAACTCCGCGACGGTAGCGACATGCTCGCCGTCCTCAACGGACCACGCGACTCGGTAGGTGTAGTGGGTAGCGTCAGGCATCGTCGTCACCCTCCTCGTTCTTCTCGGCTTCCAGCTTGGCGATTGCATCGAGCACCTGCCGCACTTGGTACGCCTTGGCATTGCCGTCCTTGCCGCGCTGGATGTTCACGCGGGGATCGCCTTGCCATGGCGTCTTGTAGACCTTGTGCGAGGTGCCGTCCTGCCGGGGTTCACCGAAGTGGTCGGCGCAGACCTTGGCCAGGTCAGCGAAACGAACGTTCTGCGGTGAGCGTCGCATCTGCTCGATGATCTTTCCTGTCTTGCCCACCTCTAGATAGTATCAATAGTGATACTAAATCTCAAGGTGCCGGCATGCCACTGGTAAAGACGCCGGCCGGCGTAGAGGCGTCCCACGGCCAGGCAACGCGGCATCTCAACTGGGTTTCCCCTCGTACCGTGGAGACATCGCCTTAAAGGAGGGCGGCGATGGCAGAGTCACGGCGGAGGTTCGATCGGGATTTCAAGGAGGGCGCGGTCCGGATTGTCCGGGAGACGGGGAAGCCGGTCGCGCAGGTGGCGCGGGACCTGGGCGTTAACGAGGGGACCCTGGGTAACTGGGTGAACCTGGACCGGCGGCGGCGCGGTGAGGGGAACGGCGCGCTGGGCGAGGATGAGCGCGCGGAGCTGGCCCGGCTGCGGCGGGAGAATGCTGAGCTGGCGATGGAGCGTGATGTCCCCAAACGCTCGGTCGCCCTCTGGGTGAAGGACGCGATGGGCCGGTGAGCCTGGCAGCCGGGATCGCGGCGCAGAGGGAACAGCACGGCATCCCGCACGCGGTGTCGTGCCGGGCGCTGGGCGTCAGCCAGGCCTGGTTCCGCAAATGGCGCGGCGGGGCATTACCGGCGCGGGCTGCCCGCCGGGCCGCGCTGGCGGCGGAGGTCGCGCGGCTGTTCGCCGCGCACCGCGGCACGTACGGTTCGCCGCGGATCACCGCGGATCTGCGGGACGCGGGCTGGAAAGTGAGCCAGAACACCGTCGCGCAGCTGATGGCCGAGCAGCACCTGGCGGCCCGGCGGAAGAAGAAGCGCAGGTCGCTGACCCGGCCCGGGAAGGGCCGGCAGCACGCTAGAGCGCACCGGACCTGGTCAGACGCGACTTCACCGCTGCGAAGGTCAACCAGAAGTGGTTCGGTGACGGCACCGAAATCCGGACAGCCGAGGGCAAGCTGTACCTGGCCAGCGTCCTGGACGTGAGCTCACGGCGGATCCTCGGGTTCGCTCTGTCAGAGCATCACGACGCGCAGCTGGCCTACGGGGCGCTGGCGATGGCCGCAGCAGAGACCTCTGCGGACCCTCAGGGGCAGCAAGCGCGGGCAGGCCATGGCTGCCCCCGGCCGGGCGCGCGGCGCACAGGCCGCATCACCAAATCGGAAGTCTCTACAGTTCCAGGGGATTGCCAATGTAGCGTGTCGTTCGTGGCGGTGAATGTGGAGCAGGCCGAGGACTGGAACGGGGCGAGTGGGCGGGAGTTCATCGAGCAGCGTGAGCGGCATGAGCAGATGCTGGGCCGGCTGAGGGCACGGTTGCTGGCCGCCGCGCAGATCGAGGATGGGGAGAACGTTCTCGACATCGGGCCCAGCTGCGGTGAGATGACCATCCTCGCCGCACACGCCACCGGCAGCGGGCACGCTCTGGGCGTGGACCTGTCCCAGATCCTGGTAGCCGAAGCGCGTCGGCTCGCCGCTGCTGCTGGCGTCGCTAACGTCAGGTTCGAGGTTGCTGACGCTCAGGTGCACCCTTTCGGGGCCGGGAGCTTCGATGTGGTGCTGAGCAGTTTCGGTGTCATGTTCTTCGATGACGCGGCGGCGGCGTTCGCCAACTTGAGGAGGGCGCTGCGGCGCGGCGGCAGGCTGGCGTTCCTGTGCTGGCGCACCCGCGATGAGAACCCCGTCTTTACCACCGGGTTCGCCGAGGCCGCGGCGGTCCTCGGCCTCGGCGAGATGCCTGAGCCGGGTGCTGCTTTCTCCCTCGCCGATACCGGCGGGGTGGGCGCGTTGCTGAGGGGCGCGGGGTTCGGCGGCATTGAATTCGCGAAGGCGGATGAGCCGATGCTCATCGGCCGTGACGTGGACGACGTGCTTGAGTACGAGCGTGCTTCCCCGACTGCCACCGAGGTGCTGGCCGGGCTCGGCCCAGCACAAGCCGCCGAGCTGACCGGACAGGTCCGGGACTGCCTGGCAGCGTACGCCTCGCCCGATGGCGTGGTCATGCCAGGCGCGGCGTGGCTGGTCACGGCGCAAGCTGTATGAACCGGCCGTCTACCGCCGCACCGCACCCATCGCTTCAGTTCACGCGAGCAGAGCCATGCAGATTGGCTTGTTATGCGAGACACCGTCCCAGCGACAATCAGCAGACAGGATCGCGCCGATCGGCGGGAGTGGGCGCTCACAAGTCGAAGGCTGATCACACAGTGTAAGTCGCTGCGCGCGGTGCCGCCGATCCCGAAGGGGAGCCTGCCGGACGAACGTTACCGAGCGTGGAGCCGCAAGGCGCCAGTGGGCAATGACGCAGGCAAAGCCGGTCCCGGCGGTGGCGGAAGCGGCCGGGACGCCGGCGCTGCGGCCAGTGTCAGGGAATGTCACCCGAGATCCGGCGGCGGGCGATGAACACGTATTCGCGGCTGTCGCCGGTAAACGGCTCGCGGGCGAAGCTGCCGTAGAGCGCCTCCAGCTCGAGGCCGGAGATGTCGAGGAGCCCAAGCCACTCGTTCTTGGTTGCCCACCACAGGGAAGTCGTCGCGCCGTCGTCGAGGGTGATGTCGATCCGGTTGTCGCCCACCGCGTACCGGTTCGTGTGCGGTACCGGCTCGTCCTGGGTGCTCACCATCGAGGCGGGCGGCGATCTGGTGGTCGAAGGCAAAGGCGTTCCAGGCGAACCGCCCACCCGGCCGGAGCGAGGCGGCGACGCGTTCGAAGGTGCGGCGGCGGTCGGCCCAGGCCGGCAGGTGCAGCAGCGCGCGGAAGGGGCAGTAAATCAGCCCTGCCGGCTCATCGAGGGCCAGGTCGCGCATGTCACCCTCGCGCAGGTCGAGTTGCACGCCCGCCCCGGCCGCGCGGGCCCGGGCTCGCTCAAGCATCGCCGGGGAAGAGTCAATGCCGATAACCCGCTTCCCGGTCGCTTGCGCGACCGGGATCGCGACCCGTCCGTTCCCGATCGCCAGCTCGACCAGCGGCCCGTCCGCCAGGCCTGCCAGCCCGGCATAGAAGGCAACGTCGGCCGTCATATCAGCCGACCATTCCTCGTAGCGGTCCGCAAACGCCTCGTCCCAGCTCACCGGCCCATGCTCCCAGACGATGGCCAGGCAGAGCCGTTCGATACCGGACAAAGGCCTGGCGGCGTCAGCAAAGGAACCCAGGGCCAGCATCTCTGCCCGGCTCGCGGGCGCGCAGAGTGCCCATTCTGCATGCAAGCAGTCGGGCGGTCGGAGTGGGCACTGCTGTACTCATCGTCGTCCTCAGTTGTGCTCAAGGGCACAGTGGGAGGTCGTAAATAAGCCATAGCCGCGAAGAGCGGGCGCCCCCGGCTATACGCGCCTGGTCAGCTGGGCTCACCTGTGAACCGGCGCGAGTGAACATGCGGGGGACTGTTCCCGCCCGAAACGGTGGGGGCGCGAACGAGAAGCACCAACCGGACGCGGGGCTGGCTGACGTTTCATTGGCGTGGTGGCCAGGGAACGCTTGAGGCGCGACCGCTGGTCCGGTACGTCGCCAGTGCCTCGGTGACGTTCAGGCGAGCTAAGGCCCGGGCCAGGTGTTGGTGTCGTGGCGGGCCTTACGCCCGCTCAGCGGTGGCGCTGGGGCAGGTGATGCAGCTACCCCTCTCCCTCCTCGTGTCGGCGTAGTGCGTTCACGAGCTTGCGCCAGCCCTTTGCGATCTGCTGCCCCTTCCAGGCCTGCCCCTCCGCGATCCCTGCCGCCGCCTGTTGGAGATGTGTTGGCGTCCCGGCCGCAGGGGCTTGCGCCTCAACCGCCTGACTCTCGTGCTCACGGTTGGGGTCGTCCTCGGCCGTGGTCATGAACGCCGAGACTACTCGGTTGATCGACTTCCCCGTGTAGTTCGTTCTAACGGCCATCCGTAGGGAAATATGCGGTAGCTAGTTCACGCTGGTGGCGGTGGTCCAATTCTACGAGTGAACATGCCGTTCAGCGCATAAGCATGCATGCTGACAACCCGCGCTATTCACGCATGAGCGCACGCGCATTCGACGTCTGCCGACGGTACGGTCACAACGGCCGGTAGGCGTCGCGGCGATGTTCAACGCGAAGGGCGATGACTTCGCGGAGTTCTTCACGGACGCGGTACAGAACGCGGTAGGTGCCCCGGCGTGCGGACCACACGCCAGCCAGGTCGTCGCGCAAAGGCTTCCCCGCGCGGTGTGTGGCTGGCGGATCAATGCCGTGATCAGGAACTCGATCACCGCTGCGGCTACCGGCTCAGGCAACTTCCCGGTCAGGGCACGGCGCGCTAGTGCTTTGTAAGAGCGTTTGTTTTAGTCTTGGCGCGGTTGATCTTGCCGAGGATCTCGTCGGCATCCTTGGTCCAGGCGAACGGGCGGGGGTGGTCGTTCCAGTGATCGATGAACGCGCCGATGGTGTCGGTGAGCTGGCGTACCGAGGTGTAGGACCCGGTGGAGAACTTGAACCCCTCGGTCCGGTGCGGCTGCAGGCTGAATTTCCGCCACAGCCGGGTAATCGAGTCGTGGCTCACCCGCAGCCCCTTCGCCTGGCGCAGCCAGTCCGCCAGCCGCCGGCTCGACCAGTGGGTCACCCCCATGGCCTGCAGCGATTCCGGTGGCGGGGTCACGGTCGCGGACAGGATCTCGCTGACCGCCTTCTCGGTCAGCGCCGTCTTCGGGCCGCCTGGCCGGGGCGCGTCCTCCAGCCCGGCCAGCCCGTCCTCGGCGTACTGCCGCCGCCACTTGATCACCGTCGGCTCCGTGCAGCCCACGCGCTCCGCGATCTGCTGGCCGGTCAGCCCCTCGGCCGCCAGCAGCACGATCCTCGCCCGTTCCGCCACCCGGGCCGGGGCTCGCCGGTCCCGGGCCCGCCGCTCCAGCTCCGCCCGGTCAGCTTCAGGCACCGTCAGAACGCGCACGCGATTCGGCATGCGCCATTGTCCCGCAAGTTGAATGAAGACTCAAGAGAAACACGCGTCAGACCACTAGCGGGGTGAGGACGAGTTCGTAGTCACTGTCGTCCTCGCTGGTCACTGGCGCAGCTGGCGGGCGGCCTCAACGCCACGGACGACATCACCCCGGGCGTAGGCTTCGTCTGCTTCGCGGATGTCAGCCAGCGCTTCGGGATCGCCCAGCACATCGATGGTTTCCTCAAGCTGGGCAAGGTCTTCCGGGCTGATCAAGACAGCAGCCGCGTGGCCGTTACGGGTCAAGACGATGCGCTCATGCTGGCCCTCAACCCGGTCGACAAACTCCGAGAGGTGGTCGCGGACGGACCTCAGCGACTCAATGCACATGGCCACAATTGCGGCGCCATTGGCGGCTGATGTCCACTCCTCAAGGCGCTCGCCGGGAAGGCGCTGGCTCAGCGCCTGCGATCTGCGCTGAGCCAAGCTCAGCGTCCGGATCTGCCTGTGCCAGGCTCAGCTTCCGGGTGGTCGGCGGGGTAAGGACCCCTTGCGCAGAAACTGGCGGAGCCTGCCGGGCGGCCCGGGTGTTGATCACGTCTTCGGAAGTGAGCCAGCCGCTCTGTGCGCTGACCCTGCAGCAAATGAAGCCCAGGTGGGCGGTCTCATTGGGGCGGATAGTGTGTCGCTGGCCGGGCCTGGCGGCTGAGTGAACCCAGGGTCGGCGACTCGGCCGGCACCGCCGGGCGGCGGACGTACTCAACAGGTGAGTGCTCCAGGAGACCGTCGATGACGCAGGTCCGGTAGAGCCCGGCGGTGACGGAGAACCGCCGGGAGACCGTCGAGGGCTTGAATCGGCGGACCTCCTGCATCCACCGGAGCAGCCGATCAGCATGCGGGACCGGATCACCGGCCCGGGCAGGGACTAACTCGTTGTAGTGCATCATGCTTCGACTCTGCGCGCGCCAGGCTCCCTTGCAAGCCGGGCTGCCCGCGCCACGCGCGGCTATGAGCGAGTGTTGCTACCACGGTATGGAATACCGGGGTATGCTGGCGGCATGAAGGTTGACAAGCTCAGCGTGTCATTCGAGCCTGATCTCGGCGATGCCGTCAGGTCGGCGGCCGCGCAGGCAGGCAAGCCGGTTTCGTCGTGGCTGGCCGAGGCTGCGGCAAGCAAGCTGCGAGCTGAAGCGCTGGCTGAATTCCTGGCCGACTGGGAGACCGGGCACGGGGCGCTCACTGCGGAGGAAGTCGCCCGCGCGGAACGGGAGCTGGGCCTAGCCGCGGGCGAAACTGCCGCGTGAGCGCGCTGATTCTCGACGCGGGGGCGCTGGTGGCGGTGGACCGCGACGACCGCGCGATGATAGCCAGGCTCCGCGCCTCGCAGCAGCACGGGCTGGAATTGCGAACCAATGCGATGGTGGTCGCTCAGGTGTGGCGTGACCGGCACGGCCGGCAGGCGAACCTCGCGCGGCTCCTGCGGGCTGTCGACGTGCGCGCAGTCAGCCAGCGGGACGGCCGTGAGGCCGGCGCCCTGCTGGGTGACGCGGGTACATCCGATCCGATCGACGCGACCGTCGTGCTCCTCGCCGCCCCAGGCGACCGCATCCTGACCAGGGACGCCGGCGACATTGCCCGCCTCGCGGAAGCAGCTGGCAACCAAGCCGTCGTTATCACCTGCTAGAAAGCCGCGGTCATCGGCATTATGCGGGTGTGACGGGCGGTTCATGAGGCGTCCTGGTCGAGGCGGGCGAGCAGCGAGGCGAATAGCTGCCCGCGCTGGTCTTGGTGCCTGGTGATGGCATGGTCGTGCTGGGCTTGCAGGGCCGGGCGGAACTCGATGCTGGTCTGGAGGTAGCTGCAGGTTTCGCAGATGGACTCGAAGGCGCAGTCCAGCTGTGTCGGGCGGGTGCACCAGCCGTTGCCCAGGAGCCGGTGGTGCTCGCGGCGCAGCCGGGCCATTTTCGGGCCGATCGCGTCGGCGGGGAGCTAGCGCGGCAGGACGGCACGCACAGGCTGCCAGCGATTTCGGAATCGTATCTCGAGGTGGGTCGCGCCCGGTCCGCCGGACCGGGCGTGAATCGTGATGAGATCGGTCAGTTGACGGAAGAGGGATTGTAAGATTTCCCCGCGTGACCGGGACCCAAGTGGCTGGAAGTCGCGGCTTGTCGGTGCTCCGTCTGCGGTTTGCCGTATTAGGCATCGCCAGGCGCACCTCGCGGGGCGGGAAGGCGGGATCTCAGAAAGCGCAGACGGAAGTACCGCAACGCCTGCGGACTCTTGTGGAGTACAGCACGAAAGTACCGCAACCTGCCCGGATCTGGACGGACTGGAGTGCACGCTGCGGGACGGTGGCCTGCGGCGATGGACTGCGGTGGACGGATTGCCTGCTGATGGCGCTCATTGATCCACTATCGTGTCAACGGCATATCGGTGGTGCTGGCGTCCGTGAGGATGCTGGTGCTGGGCCGGTAGCCGCCGGGCCACTGCTACTGATGCTCGCCCTTCGAGGGCCAATAGGGTGCGGCAGGACCCGGCGGCCCGGCGCTGTGACTGGCGATAGGGCCACGCGCTTCGAGTGCCTTGCATTGAGCGACCAGCACCAGCGCCTGTCTCCGGCTGACCTACCGGGATCAAGGAGAGCGGGCGGCTATGGCTGAGGGCGTTGTTGCGGGGATCGACTGGGCTTCGGAAGTCCATGTCGCCTGCGTGATGGACGGGGACGGCGCGGTAACCGTGCGGTTCAGCTTCACTCATGACGCCGCGGCGATCCGGGCGATGGTCCGGCGGCTGGGCTCGGCCGGGGTGGCACCACCCGGGGACCAGCAGAACGATGGCCCGTAGATGGGCGGCCCAGCCCGTTGGGGCCGGATCACCAAGTCACGCAGGTCCTGTGGACACTATTGCGTTGCGCCATCCCTGTAGGTACTGCCGCCATGCTGAGTGAGAACCTTGGCGACCATCGCAGTCAGTAGCTAGCTCCCTGCCGAATCTGGATGCCATCCCAGCAAGTCCAGACGGACCTTGACCCTAAATTGTATATGACGCACAATCCTCGCTTGGCAATCCCCTGGAACCGTGGAGACTTCCGATTTGGTGATGATGCTTGTGTGCCGCGCGCCCGGGGCAGGCATGGCCTGCCCGCGCTTCCTGGCCCCAGGGTCCGCAGAGGCTCTGGGGTCAGGGCCGGTCCGCAGGGCCGTCGCGTTAGCGATGCGCAGCAGCCTTGAGGCTGGAGGGGCGGGCCCGTACCCTGCGCGGCGCACCGGGGGATGAGCGGCGGCGAAGCCGCCACCACGCTTTTGCCCGGGCCGGGCGCGCGTGTTCATGCTGCCTGCCCGCCGTCCTGGCTGGCTTCCCAGGCGGCCGGGGAGATCATCCCGATCGCTGAGTGCCGCCGGTTCTCCTGGGGTGCAAATCGGACACGTGTTGGTTTGGCCTTGCGGTGTCGGGGTTCTCGCAGGCTGCTCGTGCGCAACAGTTGTCGTGGACGTTGCTATCGGCGCGGGGCCGGGATGCTGGCGTTGAGCTGGCTCATCAGTTCGCGGTTGGCGGCGCGGGCGGCTTGCAGGTCCTCGTCTTTCCGTTCGAGCTGGAGGCGCAGGTCGGTGACGTGCTGCTCAAGATGCGTGATCTTCTGGTTGAGGGCGTCGATGTCGGCGGGTGCGCCGAGCCCGGAGTCGCGCCAGGCTTGCTGGCCGAGCAGCTCGGAGAGCTTGTGCTCAAGCTGGCTGATGCGGGCTGCCTGGCGGCTGGTGCGTTCTTGCGCGGCGGCCAGGTCGGCGCGCAGCGATTCGCTGGTGACCGCCGGCCCGGTGCCGCAGGCGGGGAGCCGGGTCTGGGCGGCGTGGATCTGGGCGAGCAGGTCGGGGTGCCGGTAGAGGAAGCTGCGGTCCACGCCGGCGCGGCGGGCGATGCTGCCGGGCGTGATGGTTTCTCCGGCGCTGACGGCGGTGGCGAGGGCGTGCAGGATGCGCTGGCAGCGCCGGCTGGTGTCGGCTTTGCGCCCGGCGATCATGGCTTCGGCCTGGTGGCTGGTGGTGCTGCTCATGGCCTGGCCTCGGTGGTGATGGCTTCCCTGAGGCGGAGCATGCCGAGCATGGCAGTCCGGTGCCGGCGGACGGCGGCGACCGCGTCGTCGGTGCTGGCGCGCTCGGCGTGCGGGAGGTTGCCGAGATCGCCGGTGATTTTGCTGATCAGGTGCCGGACCCGGGTGATTTCTTCCTCCGATGGCAGGGCCTCGGCCCGGGCCCAGTCGTCCAGGCCGGCGGCGGCCAGGACGCGTTCCCTGTTGCGCAGCAGGTCGTCGAGGTAGGCGCGCAGGTCCGGGAGGTAGGAGACGTCGGTGCGGAAGTGGTCGCAGCCGGCGCAGCGGAACCGGTAGGGGCAGGCTTTCCCGCCGGCCTTGACGTTGGACGGCTCGGCGCAGACCCCGAACGGGACGGCGACTTCGCCGACGCGACGGCGCACGTGCTCGGAATCGAGAAGAGCCTGGGCGGTGCGCCAGATCCGGTTGCCGTGCCGGTCGAACTGCATCGCGGCGACCCGGTCGACGGCCTCGCGGCGGCGTGCCTCGCCGACGCAGTAGTAGCCGCGGGTGGTGTCGAGCTTGCGGTGGTCCATCAGCTCGCGCAGCACATCGATGGGCACTCCGGCGTCGGCGTGCCGCTGGGCGTAGGTGTGCCGGTAGGCGTAGAGGATGACCCGCCGCTTGTCGAACTCGGTGCCGTCGCTGGTGGTCAGCGACGGGAGCCTGGCGATCCAGGTGCGGTGGGCGAAGCTGAGCGAGAACGCGGTCAGGGCGATCCTCGTGCTTGCCGGAGCAGTGGTCGCGCAGCCGGGCGCCCGGCAGACCGGCCTGCCCAGCAGCGGGTGAGCGGCTGGCGGGCGCAGCACGAGCAGCTCGGCGTCCCAGCCGACCTCGGCCAGGAACGCCGGGTCGATCACCGCCGCGAGCGCTGCGGCCTGCCCGCCAAGACCGGACCGGGTGCCAAAGACATGCGAAGCCGCCTTTGCCTCGCTGCCAGGCGGCATGGCCAGCGCTCGTGCCGTGGCGCTCACCGGGCGGTCCCGGCGAGCTCGCGGGGAACGGGCACCCGCTCGACCGCCTCCCGGAGCCGGCCCGGGGCCGGATGCAGGTAGACCTGCGAGGAGGACACCGATGCGTGCCCCAGTAGGTCCTGGATCTCATCGACCGCGGCACCTGCGTCCGCGAGATTCGACCCGAACGCGTGCCGCAGCTGATGCGGCCGCACCCGGCGGGCCAGCCCGGCGCGCTTGCCAGCGGCGGCGATCAGCTCGCCGACCGCATCCGGGCGCATCGGCATGCCGACTGGCTCGCGGAACAAGTTGACCAGCACGAAATCCGAGCCCTCGGCGCCCGCCACGGCCAGCCGCTCGAACGCATAGGCGTCGAACGCCTGCACCACCAGGAAATCCAGCGGCACGGCGCGCTGCCGCCGGGACTTCGCCCACGCGCTGTTGGAGTTATCCCGGCGCACGACGTGCAGATGCGCCCGCGGGATATCGCACCCCAGCGGCCGGGAATCGGCGAGCAGGTGCACATCACTGCGGCGCAGCCCGCACAGCTCCCCGCGCCGCAGCCCCGCCCGCGCCATCAGCAGCACGATCAGCCGGTCCCGCGCCGAACAGCACCCGGCCAGCAGCGCGACGATTTCCTCGTCACTGGCCCGGTCGACGCTGCTCTCCGGCTCCCGGAGCCGGTGACGGGCACGCATCCGCCACGGCATCCGGCTGTCCTCGCCACGGGCCTGCTCAGGAAGGTCCCGCCCGTCGGCCAGCTCGTAGATAAGGACCAGCAGCTCTCCCGGCGCCCAGCCCGTGGTCACCGCGTGCGTGATGAAAGAGCGGACCGCCGTCAGCACGGCGTTGATCCGCCGCGGGCCACGGACCGGCACATGTCCCGGGCCGGCCAGCACCTCCCCGCCGCCATCGTGACCAGCGACTTGTGCCGGCGTGTGCCGCAGCCAGGTGATGAACAAGCCCAGATGCTCTGCTCCGGCCTGCCAGGACCGGCCGGTCCGGCGGCACCACCGCAGATACAACGCGATCCCGCCCGCATACGCCCTGGTGGTCAGCTCCGAGCCGTCGCGGCCGAACCGCACGTGGCGAAGGAACTCATCCGCCTCGCGGACCACGGCCAGGTCCTCGTCGAGCACCGTCCAGTACCGCACGCCAGACGGCAACCGCACCGGAAACACCCGCATCGCCATCCCCCGATCCCCGTGACAGGCACCGCCAACAACTACCAGCGACGTGCACGACAGGCCCGGAGATGCGTTGCAAGGACCGGTAAATGTCTCACCAGCGCAACACCATGCGACCCCTCGGGGACCCCTGGAGAACGCCCGATGGTGTTGTACTCATCGATCCAGGCCGCCACCCTCGTCCTGGCCCGGGACCGGGTGGGGAAGTCCTCCGCCGAGCGCAGCTCGAACTCCAGCGTGGAGTGCCAGGACTCGATGACGGCGTTGTCCAGGGCCGAGCCGGGCCGGCCCATGGACTGGCGGATCTCCAGCCTGGTGCAGGCCGCGCGGAAGAAGCCCGCGGTGTACTCGACGGCCCTGATCGGTATGCAGGATCACGCCGTCGGCCTGGCCGCCGCGCACTGCTGCGGCCATCGCCAGCGCCCCGTAGGCCAGCTGCGCGTCGTGATGCTCAGACAGAGCGAACCCCAGGATCCGCCGTGAGGCCACGTCCAGCACGCTGGCCAGGTACAGCTTGCCCTCGGCTGTCCGGATTTCGGTGCCGTCACCGAACCACTTCTGGTTGACCTTCGCAGCGGTGAAGTCGCGGCCGACCAGGTCCGGGGCCCGCCACCGGCCCTTCCCCGGCCGCGTCGTCGCCTTGCGCCTCTTCTTGCGCCGCGCCGCCAGGTGCTGCTCAGCCATCAGCTGCGCGACGGTGTTCTGGCTCACTTTCCAGCCGGCGTCCTTCAAATCGGCGGTAATCCGTGGCGACCCGTACTTCCCGTCGTGTGCCTTGAACAGCCGGGCGATCTCGGTGGCCAGCGCCGCCCGGTGTGCCCGCCGCGGCGAGACATCACCGCGGCGCCACTTATAGAACCAGGCCTGGCTGACGCCCAGCGCCCGGCACGACACCGCCTGCGGGATGCCGTGCTGTTCCCTCTGCGCCGCGATCCCGGCTGCCAGGCTCACCGGCCCATCGCGTCCTTCACCCAGAGGGCGACCGAGCGTTTGAGGACATTGGATCGCCCCGGGTTTGGTAGAGACCAGGTTTTCCCTGCTTGCTGATCTTGTTGTGGTCGTGAGTCTTTCCTTTGGGGCCGTTCCCGCCGCTGGTTATCAGACGCCGGACCGCTGCCGCTGTCAAGGCCAGCCGCAGGCTGCCCGCAGGGCCCGGCCTTGACGGCGGCGAGGACCGGCGCAAAATCGCCGGGGCGGGAAGGGGCTCATGGTGCGTTGCCCTCCAGCCAGTTCTGCTCGTATTCGGCCGGCGGGATGTCACCGAGCGGGCCGTATAGCCGCCGGTTATTGAACCAGCCCGTCCACCAGGCGGTGGCCGCCTCGATCTGGGACAGGCTGTGCCAGGGGCCGCGGTGGGCGATCAGCTCGGCCTTGTACAACCCGATGATCGTCTCGGCCAGGGCGTTGTCGTAACTGTCGCCTTTGGACCCGGCGGAGGTGACCGCGCCGGCTTCGGCGAGCCTGGTGGTATAGCGGATGGCCAGGTCCTGGGACGCCGTGGTCGCTGTGATGTACCAGGCCGGCGACGCTGTGCCCGGCGCGAAGCCGCGCTGATACCGCCATCTCCAGTGCATCCAGGGCCAGTGATGTGCGCATGTGCCCGGCGGCTTTCCACCCCGGCGATCAGGCGCGAGAACGCGTCGATGACGAATGCGACGTAGGCGAACCCGCCAGCAGTGAGGGGCACGTAGGTCAGGTCCACCACCCACAGCCGGTTCGGGGCGGCTGCGTGGAAGTCGCGGTTGACCAGGTCCGGCGGCCAGCCGCCGCGGTCAGCAGGGATGGTGGTGCGGGTGCGGCGGCCGCGGCGCACCCCGGCCAGCCCGGCCGACCGCATCAGCCGCTCCACCGTGCACCGCGCGCAGGTGATGCCCTCCCGGCGCAGCTGGAGCCACACCTTGCGCGCCCCGGTAGACATCGCCGCTTTCCTTATGGGCCCGCTTGATCTGGGTCAGCAGCACGGCATCACGGCGTGCCCGCGCCGGCGGCGGGCGTTTCTTCGCCGCGTAGTAGGTGCTGGCCGCGACCGGCACCCCGCTGGCGGTCAGAACCCGGCAGGCCGGCCCGACCCCGAACTGGCCACGGTGAGCATCCAGGTATGCGATCACCATGGTCAGTGGTGGCCGAGCTCGGCCGCGAAAAAAGCACTCGCGGTGCGCAAGATCGCACGCTCCATCGCCAGCTCAGCATTCTCCCGCCGCAGCCGGGCCAGCTCCGCGCGCTCATCCTCGCCCAGCGCGCCGTTCCCCTCACCGCGCCGCCGCCGGTCCAGGTTCACCCAGTTACCCAGGGTCCCCTCGTTAACGCCCAGGTCCCGCGCCACCTGCGCGACCGGCTTCCCCGTCTCCCGGACAATCCGGACCGCGCCCTCCTTGAAATCCCGATCGAACCTCCGCCGTGACTCTGCCATCGCCGCCCTCCTTTAAGGCGATGTCTCCACGGTACGAGGGGAAACCCACGCTATGAGCGAAGAAGCCAAGGTGAAGGACTAGTTGGTGGCCGCCGAATCAGGGCCGGATCTGGAGCGGCAGGAGATCTTGGTTCCTGGCGGGCACGGCACCGCTTTCGTCGTCCGGGCGGGCCAGTTGGTGGAGATCGTTGATGTCGAGGGGTAGCAGGTCGCCGACTTAGTTGCCTTCGCGGAAGGCAACCGGACCGAATGGCTGTCGACGACGCACACCCGCTCCGCCATCTTGCGGCTGACCGTGGAGGTGGGGGACCGACTGGAGAGCAACTGGCGCCGCCCCATGTTCGAGATTCTGCACGATGACGTGGGCAGGAACGACATCATCACCTCGATGTGCGATGACCGTCGCTACCTGCTCGATTACAAGGTCGAGGGCCATCGCAGCTGCCGGACGAACTTCACCGAGGCGCTGGAGCCGTGGGGGATCGCCGAGTGGCAGATCCCCGATCCGTTCAACTTCTTCCAGAACGCTCCCATTCACCCGGATCGGACTTTCGGCAACGAGATCCCCACTGGCCTTTCCCGCTGCCCATCCTGGCGGCCGGGGTGGTCGGAGGCCTGCTCGCGGTGCTGGTGGGCAGCTTCGCGATCCGGCGCTTGCGCCGCGACTACGAGGCGATGGTCATGCTCGTGGTGTCGCTCATCGCGACCAGCATCGCCACCAACCAGGTCGGGCTGGTGAACGGGCCGAACGGGCTGGCCCTGGTCCCCAAGCCGCTCGCGACGATGGTCAATCTCTCGCCAATCGGCTATCAATGGCTGTTCGTCGGCATCACGGCGGTGATCTGCCTGTGCGTCTACTGGCTCGTGCACATTGTGACGAGCTCGCCGCTCGGCCGCACGCTGCGCGCGGTCCGCGACAACGAGCAGGCCGCGGCGGCGCTGGGCAAGAACGTCACCGGCTGCGCATGCTGGCGTTCGTGCTCGGCGGCGTGATCGCCGGGGTCAGCGGCGCCATCCTGGTCGAGTTCATCTCCGCCTGGTCCCCCGGCTCCTGGCTGTACCCGGAGACGTTCGTGTACTTCACTGCCGTCATCGTCGGCGGAATCCGGGAACAATCTGGGCGTCATGGTCGGGGCGCTGCTGGTGCCGGTCGCCTTCCTCGAAGCCACCCGTTTCGTCCCCCAGTTCGGCCCGCCAGGGTTCATCGACGCCCTGCAGTGGATCATCGTCGGGGTGCTCGCCCTGGCCTTCTTGTGGTTCTGGCCTCGCGGTGTCATCCCCGAGCGTCGACGGCGCTTCCCGCCGACCGCTCAAAACGAAGCACGGCAACCGCTCACATTTACCAGGACCGGCAGATGAGCGGGCCGGCGGGTGCCCTGCTCGCGGTCCGGGACCGCCAGTTCGGCGGGGTCCACGCGGTCAACGGCGCGTCCTTCGAGGTCCCACCCGGCCGGATCACCGGCCTGATCGGGCCGAACGGCGCCGGGAAGTCGACCGTGCTCAATGTCATCGCCGGCGCCCTCCGGCCTACTATCGGGAAGATCTCCTACCGGGGCCAGGACATCACCGGGCTGCCCTCATACCAGGTGGCCCGGCGCGGGATCACCCGTACCTTCCAGATCTCCAGCGAGTTCGCCGCACTGACCGTGCTGGAGAACCTGCTGGTAGCTGCGCCGTCCCAGCGGGGAGAGGCATTGTGGCAGGCCGCGCTCGGCAAGCGGTACTGGCGACAGGATGAGCGGGAAATGGTGGCGAGGGCGCGGCAGCTGCTGGCACGGTTCGAAATGTCTGCCAAGGAAGACGAGTACGCCGGAAACCTCAGCGGCGGCCAGAAACGCCTGCTCGAGTTGATGCGCGGGCTGATGGCCGGCCCGGCGCTGCTGCTGCTCGATGAGCCCATGGCCGGGGTGAACCCATCCCTGGCCAGACGGATCGAGCAGCACCTGCTCGACCTGCACGGTGAAGGGCTCACCATGCTCATGATCGAGCACGAACTCGCGGTGGTGGAACGGCTGTGTGACCCCGTCATCGTGATGGCGCAGGGGCGGGTGATCTCGCAAGGAACCATGGCCGAGGTCCGCGCCGACCGGGAGGTGCTGGATGCCTACCTCATCGGATAGCCCACCCCCAGGTGGGCCGGGCAGCCCGCCGCAGCGCCCCGACGGCCTGGCCGGGCACCCGCCACCGGGCGACGCGGGGCGTCCGCCGGCGGTCCTGCGCCTCCAGGACGTCGCGGCGGGTTACGGGGCCGCTGCGATCGTGTCCGGGGTGAGCATCAGCGTCGGGCCCGGGGAAGTGGTCTCGGTGATCGGGCCGAACGGCGCCGGCAAGTCCACCTTGCTCAAGGCCGTTACCGGCAGGCTCCCAGTTATGACCGGCATGGTCACGTTCGGTGATCGCGACATAACGAACATGCGTGGGCACCGCCTCGCCCGGATGGGACTGGGCTTCGTCCCGCAAACCAAAGACGTGTTCGACACCCTGACTGTGACCGAGAATCTGGAGATGGGCGGCTACCTGCTCACGAAGCCCCAGCTCACCGCCAGGATCGAGGCAGTGCTATCGACGTTCCCCGCGTTGGCGGACATGCGGTCCAGGACCGCGAGCAAGCTCAGCGGAGGCGAGCGGAAGATGCTCGCGGTAGCGCGGGTCCTGATGCTCGAACCGGCGGTTCTCGTCCTTGACGAGCCGACCTCCAACTTGTCGCCGGAACTGTCCCGGGCGGTGCTGCGGGACCAGGTGCGGCGTCTCGCCGACTCGGGCACTGCTGTGCTGCTGGTCGAGCAGAAGGCGTTCGAGGCGCTCGGGGTGTCCGACTGGGCCTACATTCTCGTCGCGGGGCGGATCGAGATCGCCGGCCGGGCCAGCGAGATTGTCGCCCGTCCCGACATACGCGAGGTTTTTCTCGGCCAATCCGCCCAGGACGCCTCGCCCGGGTCTCCTGCACACGATCTCAACCCCCAGCTACGTCCATCATGAGGACCGGAAGGCCATGAGCGAGACGGGCGACCGGGTAGACGGTCCTTCCCGCCCGCGGGACGAGACTAGCGACCATGCCTCCGGCATGATCCGGCAGCCAGCACTGCGGGCAAGGGGCAAATACGTCAGCAAGAGTGACATGGTTACCGACGCACTCAGAGAACTCATCACCGACCGGCAGCTCTCTCCCGGCATGCCTCTTCGCCAGCGTGACCTCGCCGAACAGTTCGCTGTGAGCTACACGCCGGTGAGGGAGGCGCTGCGGCGCCTCGAGTCGGAGGGTCTCGTGGTCACAGACGTGCACCGGGGGGCCACCGTCGCGCGCACCGAGTCGGAGGAAATGGAGGAGAACTACCGGATCCTGGCCGCATTGGAAGCGCTGGCCGGAAGCCTCGCCGTGTCCAAGATGACCAACGACGACGTCACGGAGATCGAAGCCCTCTACCGCCAAGTCGCCGCATGCCAACCGGATGACGATCGGCTGGCGGAATTCAATCGGCAGTTTCACTTCCGGATCTACGAGTGTGCGCGCTCGCCGATGCTCCTCCTCCTCCTGCGACTACTTTGGCGGTCGTTTCCTCGCGGGCCCCAGGCCGGTCTGCCACACCAGGAATCGGTGCGGCAGCATGCGCAGCTCGTCAGGGTACTCAAACGCAGGAATGAGGAAGAGGTAGCTGCCATAATCCGGGATCACGTCCTCGGCAGCATTAAGTACCTGCCGCAGCAGGAGGCGCTTCCATGATCGCCGGCGGTCCGGCAATGGGCGCGGCCGGTCTCGAGGCTGTCACGCCGGAGCTGGCGCCTCGTGATGACCGGCTGGGACCGCCTGGGGATCGCTGGCCTTTCCCGGGCCTACCTTTTCGCGCCAGCTGAGTCCTTCGGCGGTGCTTGATGACGCTCTGGCCCGGATCGCCTCCATGGACGACGAGCCCTCGTCATTGTCGCGATCGACGCTGATCGCGCTCGCAGGGCCGCCGAGGCAGCGGAGGAGGAGCTGAAGAACGCCGGTGGAGGGGCCAGCTGCATGGCGTGCCGATTGCCGTGAAGGAGCTCTTCGACGTTGAGAACCAGCCAAGACGCCTGACAATTACAGCCGTGGGATGTCTAGCGGCCGTGGCGTTCACCCCAGGCCAGGCCGACCGACCGAGGCGGGATGCTGGTATCCCTTCAGGACGCGTGTTGGCACCCTTGGCGGCGGTACCTGCCTTGCCTACCGTGAGTTACGGCAGAAAGATCAGTTCAGGATCCACCGGTTCATCGGGGCGACGTGCGCTGTATCAGCTGCCGATCAGGACGCTCTGAACAAACGAGACGCGTGCGGTGTGCCGGAAGGGAACGGGCTGGGCTGGAAGTGTCGGGCGCGGGTTTGTGACCGGCCGGGCGCCGGGCCGTACCGTCGTCCAACGCGGCGCAACGGGTCAGCGGGGACGTGCTACCCAGCTTGCACGGCTGAGGGGATGGACGTAAATGAGCTTGCAAACTGGTGTACCAGCTGGCACCGCACCCGGTGTGGCACCGGTCGTGCCCGGATCGTTTTTGCTGGGTTCGGCGCTGGACCTGCGCCGCGACATGCTGGGTCTGTGCGAGCGGGCATTCCAGCGTTACGGCGAGGTGGTGCGCTTCCGGTTCGGCCCGCCCGGGGCGCGCGTGGAAATGCACATGCTGTTTCATCCCGAAGCAGCGCATCGGGTGCTGGCTGGCTGGCCGGCGAATTACCGCAAGGAGAATGTCTTCTACAGCGAGATCCGCAGCGCGTTCGGCGATGGCTTGCTGACCACGCAGGATGCCGAGTGGCAGCGCCAGAAGCGGTACCTGCAGCCGCTGTTCGTGGCCAGGCGGGTGAACGGTTACGCCACGGCCATGACCGAGCAGGTCCAGCAGGTCGTGCAGCTGTGGCGGGCCCGGCCGCCCGGCACCGTCGATCTTCACCAGGAGATGACCCGCCTCACGCTGGCGACCGTGTGCCGCATCCTGTTCGGTGAAGACCTCGGGCAGGCGCTGCCGGTGGTGCATCGCACGTTTGGCCCGCTGGCCGATGCGGTTCGGCGCCGGGCGCTCTCCGGCGGCCGCGTGCCACGGGGCTGGCCCACCCCCGTGAACCAGCAGCTCCGGCGCGCACAGCATGAGCTGCACAGCGCCTGCGACAAGATCGTCGCACACCGCCGGGCCAGCGGCGGCAGGCCGGAGGACCTGCTGGGGCTGTTGCTTGACGCGCAGGACGAGGGAAGCTCGCTGACCGACGCCGAGGTCCGCGATCAGGTGCTCGTCTTCCTGCTGGCCGGACACGAAACGACCTCGACTGCGCTCACCTACGCGCTGCACCTGCTCGGCCAGCATCCCGATGTGCAGCGCCGGGTGCGGGCGGAGGTGGACGCGATCGCAGGCGACCAGGCCCTCACCGCTCAGGATGTCCCAGCGCTCGGGTACACGACCATGGTGCTGAAGGAGGCGATGCGGCTCTACCCGTCGGCGCCGTTCCTGGGCCGGCAGGCGGTCCAGGATGATCAAATCGGCGGCTACCACGTCCCGGCGGGCGCCGATGTTGTGCTGTCACCCTGGGTCACCCACCGGCATCCGGGATTCTGGGACCGGCCTGAGCGCTTCGACCCGCAGCGGTTCACCCCGGAGCAGGAGAAGGCCCGGCACCGCTACGCGTGGTTCCCGTTCGGGGGTGGGCCCCGGGCGTGCATCGGGCAGCATTTCTCGATGCTCGAGTCGGTGATCGCGCTCGCCACGCTGGTACGGGACTTCGAGTTCGCGGCGCCACCCGGCGAGCCTGCGCGCACCAACCACATCACGCTGCAGCCGGTCCACGGAGTACCCAGCCGCGTCACGGTCCGCTAGGCACAACATCATCATGGCTTCGCGTCGCCTGGCGGCACCGGCCGTGGTCGGCCGATATGGCCGATGCTCAGGTACATGATGCCGCCAAGCGGACTCTGGCTCAGGCAGATGAGCGCCCATGCCCACTTGGGCAGATAGCGCACCTGCGCGGCTCGGGCGATGTCGACGAGGCAGAAGGCGTCAAAGCCGATGGCCAGTGCCAGGCCAACCGTGACCAGCCAGCCGTGCGGGTCAGGAAGCATACGGCCCAGCGTGATGACGCAGGCCACAATGCCGAGCCAGACAGCGAGGCCGACGACCGCGCGGACCGCCACATCGGGAGGCCGGGTCTTCACGGCACCCGTCCGCCACTGCGGGTTTCTGGTGCGCCGGGAACCGGCTCGCGCTGACCGGCTCAGTTGCCTGGTTGTCCTGGAGATGCCAATACAGAAAGTGAGCGCCCGCAGTGTGCGCAGGAACGACGGGCGGATGCTCTGATCGTCCAGGATGGCGGGCAGTTCGGCGGTCCACTCCCGGCACTGCTCGGCGCGCACGTCTGCTGGGAGCCGGCGGCAGGCGGTGCGGATGAGCCACTCGGCGATCCGCTGGGCGCGCGGGGCCTGGCTCATCGCGTGCTCCCAGGCGCGGGCCGCGTCGCACCATGCCCGACGCGACGCGCGGCTACGCTAGAGGCCTGGGCAAGCTCGACGCGGGCGACGCGGAGCCCTTCACCAGTCAACCGGTAGTACTTGCGTGGCGGCCGCCCGCCAGCGTCCTGCCGCTGTACCTCCCACTCGGAGTCCACCAAGCCCTCTTGCTGCAGGCGGGCAAGCATCGGATACAAGGTTCCGCTTGGCAGCTTGGCTGCTTTCATCAGGTCGTAGCCGTAGTGCGGTGCCGTCGGGTCGGTAATCATCACCCTGAGCACGCGTTCCAATGAACCGGTTAGCTTCACGGCAGCAGTCTACACATGTAGGCTACATATGTCGAAGACTGGCTGCGGGGTCACCGTGGAATGCGAGCATTGCCGGGAGGCGCGGATGGCGGGGTTTCGGGCGGCAGGCGGCGGACCTGCCGCCCGCCTGGCTGGCGGGTGCAGGGTCATCGCTGGCGTCGAGGATGGTGACGGTTGATGAGCCTGCCGCCGGAATCTGCCGTGGCGATACCGGTTCTGGCCGTGGCGGTTGCGTTCGCTGCTTGGTGCCTGGTCGACGTGGCCCGGGCTGGCCAGGTGCGCTACCTGCCCAAGTGGGTGTGGGCGGTGGTCATCTGCGTCTCAGTGCCAGGGGGTGGCCTTGTTTACCTGATCTTCGGGAGGGCCCGGCCCGCGGCAAGCGTGCCCTGGAAGGCCGCCGTAGCCGAGGAGGCAGGGATTGCCGCGAGCGGGCCGCTGTTGGCCCGGCGTGTTCCGGTCAGCCCGGTCGTGATCGAGGTAAACCAGCTGACCAAGCGCTTCGGGCCCGTCACGGCGGTGGATGCCCTGAACTTCACGGTGCGCCCAGGGCACGTCACCGGGTTCTTGGGCCCCAACGGCGCCGGGAAGACGACCACGATGCGGGTGATCTTGGGCCTGGACAGCCCGACGTCGGGTACGGCGCTAGTCGGGGGCAGCCGCTACCAGCAAATCACCCGTCCGCTACACGTGGTCGGCTCGCTGCTGGACGCAACCGCTGTGCCCGGGGGGCGAACCGCCTGGTTTCACCTGCTGTCAATAGCGCAAAGCAACGGGATCGGGCGGCGCCGGGCGATGCAGGTGCTGGAGGCGACCGGGCTGGCGGCGGTGGCGGACCGGCGCGCCAGGGAGTTCTCGCTGGGGATGAAGCAGCGGCTGGGCATCGCCGCGGCACTGCTCGCCGACCCCCCGGTGCTGATCTTCGATGAGCCGGTCAACGGGCTGGACGCCGCAGGCGTCCGCTGGATCCGGCAGCTGTTAAAGTCGATGGCCGCCGAGGGCCGCACCGTCCTGGTCTCCAGCCATCTAATGAGCGAGATCGCACTGACCGCCGATCACCTGATCATCATCGGCCGCGGCAGGCTGCTCGCCGATACCCCCACCGACCGGTTCGTGTCCGGTACGCGCCAGGACGTGCTGGTGCGCTCGCCCAGGGCCGGTGAGCTCGCTGTGCTGCTCACCGCCCGTGGGGCGGCCGTCCGGCCAGAAGGCGATGGCGGGCTCGCCGTGACCGGCCTGGAGGCGCCGGCGATCGGCGACCTGGCTGCCGGGCATGGGATCGCCGTGTACGAAATGGTGCCGCGGCATGCCTCCCTCGAACAGGCCTACCTGGATCTCACCGGTGACAGCACCGACTACCGCGCTGGGACTTCAGCACCGGAAGGGACGGCCGCCTCATGACCGCACCGCAGATCGCCGCTGCCGGCCGGGCCGTGCCATCACGGCTGGTTCGCGCCCGTGACGTGCTCGCCTCCGAGTGGACCAAGCTCCGCTCGGTCCGCTCGAACTACTGGACTTTGCTGATCGCGGCCGTGGTGACGCTCGGTGTCACCGCAATCGTGGCGCAGAGCATCGCATCCGCCCTGGCTCCGCCGCCCGGTGGCCCGATGAACCCGCTCACCAGCAGCTTCCTCGGCTATGGCGAGTACACCGTGCTGCCGGTCACCGTCTTGAGCGTGCTGACATTCACCTCCGAGTACGCCAGCGGCCTGATCCTCACCACATTCACAGCAGTGCCCCAGCGCCGGGCGGTGCTCGCCGCCAAGGCAGCGGTCACCGGGGCCGCCGCCCTCGTTGCCGGTGAACTACTCGCCTTCGCCTGCTTCTTCTTCACCCAGGCGATCCTGTCTCCGCGCCACCGCGGCCTGGCCCTGTCGCACCCCGGCGCGCTGCGGGGTGTGCTGGCTGCGGGCTTGGTCCCGGCCGCCTGCGCTATAGCAGGCGTCGGGGTCGGCGCGGTCATCCGGCACACCGCGGGCGCCATCGCAGCGGCCGTCACAGTGATCTACCTCCTGGCGGTGCTGTGCCTGGTCCTGCCGTCCCCGTGGAACGTCAGGCTCGGCGGGTTCACCCTGCCCTTCGCCGCCTATCAGCTGGTCACCTTGCATCCTCAGTCAGGGCTGCTTTCCCCGGGCCTGTCCATGCTGGTCCTCATCGGCTGGCCAGCCGCCGCCCTGCTGGCCGCCGCCCTCCTGATCACCCGCCGCGACGCATGACGCTCCTCGCCCCGGTGATCACAGCCTGATGAACCGATAGACCACGAGCATCAGAAAGAAGGGAACCCATGAAGATCTCGCCAGTCACGACGCCCTTGGCGGCGTCGAACTGGCCCGGCAGGGACGGTTCACCGAGATCCAGTAGGCCGGGAGCAGGGCTGGATCACGCTGCTCTGGCCGGGTGAAGGCTGGTGATCATTCCGGAGACTGACGTCGTGGCACCTGAAGATCTCAGCAGGCAGAGCGCTCATTGAGGGGCGCACTGCCGGGCGATGCCCGAGGTCAGGGCTTGCCTGCCGGGTGTCCCCATCGGGTCAGTTGGTGAGCCGCCGCGAGGAAGCCCTTCTGCAGGTCGGTGTGCGCATGGTTCCCCTGGCTCGCTTGGCCGGTTGTGCCGTGGCCGGCTTTCGCTTGTTCGGCCATCCGGGCTGCGACGTCCGTGACCAGCGGGTCCCGCGGGGGCGCCGGCCGTGGCGCAGTGCGCGTCAGGAGCTCTCCGAGATGGGCGGCGCGGGCCACCCGCGCGCCGGGATGCTGCGGATGATACGTACGGAATCTCCAGAACCTGTCCCTGCTAGCCGGTCCTCCAGCGCCTCGGGGCAGAAGCGCAGCAGAACCGACTTGATGATCGAGGTGTGATCGAAGACGGTGCTCGACACCGAGCGCGGTTCCACCCAGGGCGACACCATGATCGCCGGTACGCGCACGCCGTAACGGCCGAACATCGCGGGGTCGTCGTCCGGTGCCTGGGGCGGCGGGACGTGATCATAGAAGCCCCCGTGCTCGTCATAGACGATGACCAGGAGCGAACGCTCCCAGGCAGGGCTGGCCGCCAGGGCGTCGTAGACGGCCAGAACGAGGTCCTGGCCGTCCGTGATGTCGGCGGGCGCGTGGTCATCGTTCGGGCGGAAGCCGAGCGGGTTGAAGGAGGTAAACGCCGGGTCGATCCAGGACACCGACGGCAGGGAGCCGTTTGCGGCGTCTTCGAGGAAGCTGGCCGCGCTCGCGTCGATCCTGATCTCGAGCTTGGTTTTCCAGCTCAGGCCGGTCTTGCTGAAGTAGCCGAAGTGGCGGTGGTGTCCTGCGGTGTAGCGGGCGTCGGCCAGGCGCAGCGTGGGGGTATCAAAGCAGTACCAGCGCCAGGAAACGCCGTGCTCGTCCAGGTGCCGGACGAACGACGGCTTGTGGTAGATGGGCGGCACATGGGGAGACAGGTCATCCCGGCTGCCGGCGGCGCTCCCGCACAGGGCGTACAGGCGGTTGGGCCAGGTGGCACCCGGGACCGAGCTGAACCAGCGGTCACAGACCAGGAACTCCTCCGCCAGGTGGTCGTAAACGGGCACGTCCGCGCCGTCGTAGTACCCCACGGCGGGTGACGGGTCACCGCCGTTAACCCGGCTGTCAGCGATGGTGGCCGCCAGGCTCGCGACGAAGCCGCCCATCCGCCCGCCATCGACCTGCACGTCGACAGCGCTGGCGGTGTGGCTAGGGTCCACGCCCACTTTCATCGTCGCGAGATGATGCACCGGGTAGCTGCGTCCCTGATACTCGTTAGCGAGCCCGGGACGAAGGCCGTCGATATCCGCTCGCCCGCCGGTGAGGGACAAATACCCCAGCATGTGGTCGAAGGAGCGGTTCTCCATCATCAGCACGACGAAATGGTCAACCTTCTCCAGATTGGCAACGCAGGATTCCGTGCCCACAATGCTGCCTCCCTCTGCAGGTTTCCGATCAGCGGCCGGCGGCGTCAGCCATTCAATGAGCGTGGGATGCCGCTCATCCGAGGCCGACGCCTTCGGTGTCTGCTGCGGGAGCGATGTCCGGGAGGCGAAGCATGCGGAACGAGTTGCCCAGGCCGAGGAGGGAGGCGATGACGGGAACGAGTAGCGCTACCTGAAGGGAGCGGTTCCGGGCGTCGGTGTTGATGGCGAGGATCTCAGCCTCGACGGCCGGGGGCTCGCCAGTGATCTGCTTCTGAAGCTGTGTATTGCTCATGACCTCGGCATCGTGCTCAAGCTCGGCCGAGATCTGCTGTTGCTGGGCCGCCGGGATCACGGTGCTGGCCTCGGTCAAGTGGGTGAAACTCAAGGCCAGGGCCCACAACATGATGCCGCCGGCCATCGCGAGACCGAAGGACAGCCCGAAGGAGCCTCCGGCGGAGTTCACCCCGGCCGCTTCGCTGACGCGTTCCTCGGCAATGGGTGCGAGGGTGAAGTTGTTGAGCTGGGACACCAGCAGGCCCAGGCCCGAGCCGGTGATCAACAGCGGGATCACCAGATACCATCCCGAGTCCACTCTCGGCACCAGCGGGATGATTGCGGCCATGCCGACGGTGCTGAGGCCGAATCCCGCCATGACGATGTGAGCCGGGCGCCGCTTCCCGGCCTTGCGTCCGGCCAGCATGGCCATGCCGAACATGGACAGGGAAAGGGGAGCGAGGGAGAGGCCGGCCTGCATGGCGTTGTACTCGAGGGTCATCTGCAGGAAGAGCGGCAGGACGATCATGGCGCCGCCGAGGGTGATCTGCTGGAGCGTCTGCTGCGAGATGCCGATGCGGAAGTTCAGGTGCTTGAACAGGTCGGGATCCAGCAGGGTGGGCTTGCCGCGCCGCTTACGGCGGACGAGCCAGAAGGCGAGCGCGACCAGGGTCACTGCGCCGATGCCGATGAGCAGGCCGACATAGTTACCGCCTTCTTGCCAGACGAGGATGCCGAGGACAACGCCGCCCATGCCAACCACGGAGAGCACCGCGCCGACAAAGTCGATCTGGCGCGGCCCCGTGTAGGGCACGTCCTTGACGAGGCGGATCTGGGACAGCACGACGAGGATGATGACTACCTCGAGCCCGAAGCCGACACGCCATGACAGGTAGGTCGTGAGGAATCCGCCGAGGAGCGGCCCGATGGCGGCGGCGATCGCGGCAGATGCGCCGACGAGCGCGTAAGCGCGCTTCTGGGCCGGGCCCTTGAAGTTGCCGTGGATGAGGGACTGCATGGCCGGCAGCAGCAGGGACGCGCCGAGTCCGCCGATGATCGCCCAGAAGATGATAATGGCGGTCAGGCTCTGCGCGACGGTCATGGCCAAGGCGCCGACGGCATAGGCGAGCATCCCGATCACGTAGGCGCGCTTGCGCCCCATGAGGTCGCCCATCTTGGAGTTGATCAGGATGAAGGCCGCAGAGACCAGCGCCTCGAGGGCGATTGCCGACTGGACGCCACTCGCCGTCGTATGCAGATCCTTGATCACAGCGGAGATCGACACGTTCATCAGCGAGGTGTCGACAACCAGGACAAACATCGCCGCGGCCAGCAGGAGCGCTAGCCGTGGGCTGGCGACGTCCTCCTCTTTGACGTCATCGTCAGGTGCGGTGCTCATGGCGGCATCCCTTCATCAGCCGGTTTCGGCGGCCGTCTTGGCTGGTCCATCCGGCTTGCTGTGGCCTGGTCCGCGGTGGGCTGGCTGTCGGTCCATTGGGCGCCGGTCTGGTTGCGGTATGCGGTGATGGCGGCGTCGATGGTGGGGTAGAAGTGGCGTGGGTTGATGGTGCGGGTGAGTTCGTAGCGTTCGATCTTGCGGCGTACCGGGTCTTTGAGTTCGGCGAATGTCAGGTGGATGCCGTCGGCGTTCAGTGTCTTGTCGAGGTCTTCGAGCATGTCGGAGGCGGTGGTGTCGATGTCGGTTACCGGCTCGGCGGCGATCAGGATCCACGCTGGCGGGGGGGCGGCGCGGGCGAGCCGCCTGATGTTGTCGCGGAATGTCGTGGCGTTGGCGAAGAACAGCGGGCCGTCGAAGCGGTAGATCACCAGGCCGGGCAGGTGCTGGGCGCGGGGGTAGGAGCGGGTGTCGTGGTAGCCGGGCAGCCCGCCGATCCGGCCGAGCACGGTGTCATAGGGCCACCAGGCCCGCCGGAAGACGTTGAGGATCGACAGGCCGACCGCGATCGCGATCCCGGGCAGCACGCCGAGCAGCGCGACGCCGCCGAAGGCCGCGATCGACAGCGCGCATTCGGCTTTGCGCTGCCGCCACAGCCGCGCCGTGGCCGGGATGTCGGCCAGCGACAGCGACGCGGTGATCACCACGGCGGCCAGGGCCGCTGGGGCAGGTTCCGGAACAGCCCCGGGACAAACACGATCATCAAGATGATCAGGACCGCCCCGGTGACCCCGGTCAGCTGCGTCCTGGCGCCGGAGCGCTCGGCGACCGCGGTCCGCGATCCGCTGGTGCTGACCGGGAACCCCTGGAACAGGCCGGCGGCCAGGTTCGCCGCGCCGATCCCGATCATCTCGCCGTTGCCGTGCACCTCCTGCCCGGTGCGGGCGGCGAACGCCGACGCGGTGGAGATCGTGTCGGCCAGCGAGACCAGCGCGATCCCCGCCGCCCCGGCGAGCAGCGGCCCGAGATCAGCCAGCCGGACGGACGGGATGGTCAGCGGCGGGAACCCCTTCGGCAGCACCCCGACCAGGCTGACCCCGTGGCCGGCCAGGCCGAACACCGACGTCGAGACGATCGCGGCCACCACCATGATCAGCACCGCCGGGACCTTCGGCAGCCACCGGCCCAGCACCAGGATCACCACGATCCCGGCGATCCCCACCGCCGCCGCGGCCGGGACCGCCTTGCCGTCCGCCAGCCCCCGGGCGAACCCGGTGACCTCCCCGATCAGGCCATCAGCGGAAACCTTGAACCCGAACAGCTTCGGCAACTGCCCGGCCAAGATGGTCAGCGCCAGCCCGTTCATGTAGCCGATCATCGTCGGCTTGGAGATCAGGTCGGCGATGAAGCCCAGCTTCCCCGCAGCCGCCACGATCATGATCACCGCGACCATGACCGCCAGCACCGACGCCAGCGCGACCGCCCGCTTCTCATCACCGTTGGCGGCGACCAGCGGCAGGATCGTCGCGGCGATCATCGGCCCCAGCGACGAATCCGGCCCCAGCACCAGGATCCGCGACGGGCCGAACACCGCATACCCCAGCAGGCACATGATGGACGTATACAAGCCAGTAATCGGCGGCAGCCCCGCCAGCTCCGCATAAGCCATCCCCTGCGGAACCAGCAACGTCGTCAGCACCACCCCCGCGACAACATCCCTAGCCAGCCACGCACGCCGGTAAGACCTCACCGCCTGCAAGCCAGGCAACCACCCGAGCAAGAGCATCACACCTCGGCCACGGTCAGACATCGCAGCTGCAGTCTTCTTCGTCGGGCATGCCCAGCGCATCACCCGCGCTGGGGTGAGGCCAGCTGCCGGAGCGCCCGATCCTGGGGCTGAGTAGGACACTGGCCATCGTGCCCTGGACTGGCCGGTATCAGCCTGTCCCGGGCCCGGATGTGCGCGAGATCGGTCATGGCCCGGGCGGCGGCCTCACACGGTGCAGGTGGATCACCTCTAGCCTGAGGCCGGTGATCCGCAGCACGAGCCCGGCAAGGCTGCCTGGACGTTCGTCTCTGCCAGTGCACTGCTTTGTCCCGGAACGTGGGACTGCATGGTTGGTTGCTCATGAGCGAGCGCTCGGTACCGGGGCGGTCATTCGGCATGTATCAGGCGTAGCGCGAGTAACTAGGACGAGCTGGGTAACGACGACGCCCAGGGTTCGGCCGGTCCAGCCGTCGTTCTGGACAAGTTACGCCGCACCCTGCCGGAAGTGACCCTCCAAATAGGTCACCTCCTGGCCAAGCGCCCTCAAGCCGAGGAGGTAGCCGTCGTAGGCCTCGGTGCAGAGCATTCCCGGGGCGACCCTGCTGGTTGTCCCGGCTGGGCGGTTTTCGTCGTGAATGATGTCATCCGGTGCTGGTGTCCGGGCGTCATGTGGATGAGGCCTTTGTGCTGTCGTCGGCAGCGGCCCGTGCTGCCACCACCGGGCGAGGAGGAGTGTCTGATGGGGACTGGACGGCTAACCGGACCTGGCGGGCTGAGGCGGGGCACGCCGCCGCTGGTGTCGGCGGCGCTGGTGTCGGCGGCGCTGGTGTTGGCGGCGGCGCCGCTGGCCGTGGGTGGCTCGGCGGCAGCGGCGGGCCGCCCGGATGGCGTCACGATGCAGCGCACCGGCCCGGCGGCCGGGGTGATCTCGACGGTGGCGGGAGGAGTCGGCGGCCCGGCCAGGGCCACCAGGGTCGCCCTTGACAATCCGTGCGATGTGTCATTCAGCGGCGGGCGCCTGTACATCGCCAGCGGCGGGACGGTGCGGGAGGTGGATCCCGCGACTGACGGGCTGACCACGCCCGCGGGGACCGGCGCTACCAGCCCGCTGGGCGATGGCGGCAAGGCGACCCGGGCAAGCGTGGGCACCTGCGGGGTGAGAGTGGATCACGCCGGGAATCTGCTGATCGCCGACTTCCAGAACGAGCGGATCCGGGTGGCGGCAAAAAGCACCGGCACCTTCTACGGCCGGCCGATGACCGCCGGGCATATCTACACGATCGCCGGCGATGGCACGCTGGGATTCTCGGGTGACGGCGGCCCGGCCGCGAAAGCCGAGCTCAACGGGCCCGCGGGGGTGGCGGTGGACGCCGCCGGGAACATCCTGATCGCCGATATCGGCAATCAGCGGATCCGGGTGGTGGCCGCCTCTTCGCGGACGTTCTACGGGCAGCCGATGACCGCCGGGGACATCTACACGATCGCCGGCGATGGCACCGAGGGGTTCTCCGGTGACGGCGGCCCGGCCGTCAAGGCAGAGCTCGACCAGCCCATTGGCGTGGCCGTGGACCACGCTGGCAACGTGGTGATCGGCGATTCCTTCAACCAGCGGATCCGGGTAGTGGCGGACAGCACCGGCACGTTCTACGGGCGGCCGATGACCGCCGGGGACATCTACACCGTGGCCGGCGATGGTACCGAGGGGTTCTCCGGTGACGGCGGCCCGGCCACCAGTGCCGAGCTCGCAGAGCCCCGTGTGGCGGCGGTGGATCACGCCGGTAACCTGCTGATCGCCGACTTCGCGAACCAGCGGATCAGGGTGGTGGCGGACAGCAGCGGCACGTTCTACGGGCGGCCGATGACCGCCGGGGACATCTACACCATTGCCGGCGATGGCACCGGGGGGTTCGCCGGCGATGGAGGGCCGGCCGCCAGCGCTGAGCTCTTCTTCCCGCAAGGCGCGGGGGTGGACGCCGCCGGGAACCTGCTGATCGCCGACTCTGACAACAACCGGGTCCGGATGGTGGCGGAAACCACCGGCACCTTCTACGGGCAGCCGATGACCGCCGGGGACATCTACACCATCGCCGGCAATGGCGCCGTCGCGTTCTCTGGTGACAGCGGGCCGGTCACCGGGGCCGAGTTCTCGGGCACTGCGGGCGTGGCGGTGGACCCCGCCGGGAACCGGCTGATCGCCGATGCCGGCAACGACCGGGTCCGGGTGGCGGCGGAACGCACCGGCACCTTCTACGGCAAGGCGATGACCGCCGGGGACATCTACACCGTCGCCGGCAATGGCATCGCGGGGTTCTCTGGCGACGGCACTCCGGCCACTAGCGCCGAACTCGACCGCCCGGCGGGCGTGGCGGCGGACTCCGCCGGGAACCTGCTGATCGGGGACGCCGGCAACGACCGGGTCCGGATGGTGGCGGAAACCACCGGCACCTTCTACGGGCAGCCGATGACCGCCGGGGACATCTACACCGTCGCCGGCGATGGCACCGAAGGGCCCTGCGGCGGTAGCGGCGGCCCGGCCACCGGTGCCGACGCTCTTCAACCCGCAAGGCGTGGCGGCGGACGCCGCCGGGAATCTGCTGATCGCTGATACCTTCAGCGATTGTGTTCAGGTCGTGGCCGCCTCGTCGGGCTCGTTCTACGGCCGGGCGATGACCGCCGGCGACATCTACACCATCGCTGGCACCGGCGCCGCCGGGTTCTCCGGCGACGGGGCCCCAGCCGTCAAAGCCAGACTCCGCAGCCCGGCGGGCGTGGCGGTGGACGCCGCCGGGAACGTGCTGATCGCCGACACTGTCAACAACCGGGTCCGGGTGGTGGCCGAACACGCCGGCATGTTCTACGGCAAGGCGATGACCGCCGGCGACATCTACACCGTGGCTGGCGATGGCACCGAGGGCTTGTCCGGAGACGGCGGGCCGGCGGCCAAGGCCGATCTCGACAACCCGGCGGGCGTGGCGGTGGACGCCGCCGGGAACGTGCTGATCGCCGACACTGTCAACAACCGGGTCCGGGTGGTGGCCGAACACGCCGGCATGTTCTACGGCAAGGCGATGACCGCCGGGGACATCTACACCGTCGCTGGCACCGGCCCCCACGGCACCGGCGCGGGCGGGTTCTCCGGTGACGGCGGCCCAGCCGCCAAGGCCGAACTCTCCGGCCCGGCGGGCGTGACGGCGGAGGCCGGGAACTTGCTGATCGCCGATCGGGGCAACAACCGGATCCGGCTGGTGACCGGCTAGCCCGTGGCTGCCGTGCCCGGGCGTGGAGCGCGACCCGGCAGGCGGCGCTGGCCGGCCCGTGACCTGGGCTGGGAGCACGCCGCGCGAGCCGCGATCCGATCCGCTCAGGCCAGGCCAGGCCAGGCCAGGGAAGCCGATCAGCCGCATCGGAGAAGCGCATCAGCGGCGCGCAGATCACCCGCGTCTGCACGTCGTGATTAGCCGCGCCGGACAGCAGCGACCTGCGCCAGAACGGCGGCACTGCGGGCGTTCTCCCTGGACATCCGCCGTCACTCAGCGATGCCCTTGATCGACGTAGTCAGTGCACGCCACCGACTCGCGCGGCATGACTGCCTGGAGGCGCCGGTGTGCTGCGGATCGCGTCCATGGGTCAAGTCCCAGGCCCTGATGACATCCCCGCCCGCCGGGCGATTACTGTCGGTCCTTGACCGAGTGGACGAGCGACGATGGAGGTTCAGCATGGATGTCGGGATCGGCCTTCCGAACGCAGTTCCGGACACGGAAGGCAGGACTCTCATTGACTGGGCCCGGCGGGCTGATGAGGCTGGCTTCAGCACTCTCGGCACGATCGGCCGGCTCGTGTACCCGAACTACGAGGAGCTGATCGCGCTGGCCGCAGCGGCCGCGGTCACCAGCCGGATCCGGCTGACGACGTCGGTGCTGCTGGCGCCGCTGCACACGAACGCGGCACTGTTCGCCAAGCAGGCGGCCTCGCTCGACCGCATCTCGGGTGGCCGCCTGGTGCTGGGCCTGGGCCTCGGCGGCCGGGAGGACGACTTCGCTACCAGCGGGCTGACCATGGCCGGGCGGGGGCGGCGCTTCGACGAGCAGTTGGCCGAGATGCAGCGCATCTGGGCGGGTGAGGGGCAGGGCGACATCGGCCCGATCGGGCCGCCGCCGGCCCGGCGTGGTGGCCCTGAGCTGATCCTGGGCGGCTCGACGGAGGCCAGCTTCGGCCGGGTGGCCCGCGTCGCTGACGGATGGATAATGGGCGGCGGCACCCCGGCCATGTTCGCTCAGGCTGCGGCGGCGGTTGACCAGGCGTGGCAGGACGAGGGCCGGCCGGGCCGGCCGCGCAAGCTGTCGCTGGCTTACTTCGCGCTAGGCCCGGACGCCCGCGCGCTGGCAGACGGCTATCTCGGTCACTACTACGCCTTCCTGGGCGACATCGCCGGCCAGATCGCGGCCAGCGCGGCGGTCAGCCCGGAGATGGTGAAGGGCTACGCCACCGCGTTCGCGGAGGTCGGCTGCGACGAGCTCATCTTCGTGCCGACCTCGTCGAGCCTGGAGCAGGTCGGGCTGCTTGCTGAGGCGGTGTCCTGAGGGAGCACCGTCCTGAGAGCCGCGCGGGTGTCAAGATCCTCGCGGCGCGGGCGCTCCGCTGCCGGACCTCACTGCCGCAATGAGGGCCGCCTGACGCGCCCGGTGGCTCGCGCGGCGGCGGCTGAGGGGGCAGGCTGAGAGCGTGAGCGCGTGGGTGAATGACGCGCTGCGGCTGTAGGCCGATCATGACCGGCGGCTGCAGGAGCAGGGCCCGGCCCGGCCGGGGCGCGGCCGGGGCGCGCTGAGTAGAACCCATTGGCCGCCGCGCGCAGATTTCTGGTCCTGTGCGGGGCTGGCGCACTGTCCGTCGCCGTCCGCCATGCCGCCTGTGCGGTCAGGCCGGAGTGATCTCGGGCCGCCGGGGTGTCGGGAACAGGGACGGGAGGTAGCGCAGCATGAGGAGTGACCATGTTAGGTGGGTGAGCGCCGGGGCCAGGATGCCGCCTGAGGTACGGCGCTGGAGGCCGAAGAGCGTGCTGGTGGCGGTTCCTGCGAGCACGAGTGCGGGGTTGCCGGTGGCGGCGGTGGTGGCGGCGTAGGCGAGGGTGGTCTTGACGACGGGGTGTGACTCGGCCACGAGGGACCAGAGCGCGCCGCGGAAGAATAGTTCCTCGGCTACCGCGTTGGCGCACGCGGTGAGCAGCACGAGAGCCGTTGAGCCGTCGTTTGCGTAGTGCAGGACGCTGCCGATGGCCCGGTTAAGCGGGGGGATGTGCCGGGCGAGCCGGGCGGCGCCGTAGAAGAGCCCGAAGGCGCCGGCGCCGGCGAGCACGGGCATGACGATGCGGTGGCGCCAGGTGTCTTCCGGGCCTTGGGTCATGTTCAGCGGGAGGGGTCCGGAGCTGAGGGCACCGGCCGTCCAGGTGCCGGCGAGGCCCATCGTCAGGAGGTAGAACTGGGGGGAGCCGGCCCTGGTGGACAGCGAGATTCCCAGCAGGCCCGCGCCGCCGATACCGGTGGCGGTGACGATCCGCCGCCGGGTGCGGACCGTCGCAGGCTCTGTGTGAGCCTGGCGGGCATGGCCGGGCAGCGGCGGCGGAGAGCCCCGCCCGGCGGGCGGGCTGCCTTCCCGCCAGCGGTTCCTGCGGCCAGCGGTCATCGTCAGGCCCGTTTCGCCTGGCGGCGCTCGCTGAGCGCTGTCCGCACGGCGTCGTCGTAGGGCATCGGGTCGAACGGGATCAGGTCGCGGATCGAGTGGTCTTGCACCACGACCTCGTTGGTCATCGAATCGACGAGCGCGCGGCCGGTGGCTGTGTCCACGTCGGTGACCAGGGTCAGCCACAGAGAGGACAGCCGAGGGGTGAGCAGGGGCACGGGCAGGATCGGGAGCGGGCGGCCCTGGATGGCAGCGACCCGGCGCAGCATGGTGGCATACTGCAGCACCTCCGGTCCCCCGGCCTCGAAGACGCGGCCCGCCGCCTCTGGTCGGGCCAGCACCCCGAGCAGGTAGCGCACGACGTCGCCAGCGGCGATCGGCTGGGTGCGGGTTGTGACCCATCTCGGCGTGATCATGGCGGGCAGGTGGTCGACGAGCTGGCGTGTCAGCTCCCAGGAGATGCCGCCGTGGCCGACGATGATCCCGGCCCGGATGACGGTCACCGGGACGCCGGCCGATCCGAGCAGCTTCTCGACCTCGCGGCGGCTGCGCAGGTGTGCCGACAGGGCGTCCTTGTCGTCGCCGAGCCCTCCGAGGTAGATGATTTGCCGCAGCCCGGCCCGCGCGCCCGCCTGCCCGAATGCCGCGGCGGCGTCGGCGTCCTTGCGTTCGAAGTCCGCGTCGCCGAGCGAGTGCACGAGGTAATATGCAGCCTCGCAGCCGGCCATCGCGGCCGCCAGGGTGCCGCGGTGATGAACGTCTCCGTGGACGGGCGTGCCGGCTCCGGCGTAACCGTCAGGGTTGCGGGTCATGGCGACGACGTCGTGGCCGGCCCCGGCCAGCGCCGGGCACAGCCGGCGGCCGACGAATCCGGACGCGCCTGTGACGAGCACCTTCACTGCGACCACCTGGCCTGTTCGGCCCCGGTCACTGGGCCGCCCGTGAGCGCGCCGGCTGCGGCAGACCGTAGCGGCCTGCCCGCGCCCGAAGGACGTGGCCGCTGACGCCGGCGCCAGCTCAGCTCACCGACGCGCAGCAGCGGACGATCCCCGGAAATCTCCATGAGCAACACTATACATTCATTCGACAGTATCTTGACAATCCTTTCTGAGGGGGTTCGGGGCCGCTGCGGCGGTGCACCTGCGGCGGTGCACCTGCGGCGGTGCACCTGCGGCGGTGCACCTGCGGCGGTGCACCTGCGGCGTGCACCTGCGGGGCGGAGCCACCGCGGTCACCACGGCACCTGGCATCGCGCCGGCGCTGCTGAAGAACGGCATCGTGCCGCGCGACCTGGCCGGGCAGCCAGTCGCTGCGATTTCCCAGGGCGGCCCACGGTGCGGTTCGCGTTCCCGGTGACGGGTGGCCAAGTGCGGCAGACCTTCACTGCGGCCACTCGACGCTCTCGGCCTCGGTGACCGGGTCGCCGGTCAGCAGCCGGGCTCCCACCGTGGCCGCAAGTTCCGGCGTGGCGCCGGCTCCTGCCAGGGCGAGCGGAGCGTGCTGAGCGAGCGTGGTGAGCTGCGGGGCGAGGGGCTCGAGGTTCTCCGGCAGGGTGGCGGCCAGGACGACAAGCTCTGGCCGCCTCATGGCGACCGTCTGGGTCAGCTCGTCGACCGGGGTGCTCATGCCGAGGTAGTCGATCCTCCACCCGTTGCGGTTGAGAATGATGCCGAAGACCATCAGCGCGAGGTCGTGAAGCTCCCCCGGCGGGCAGGCGAGGACGGCGCGAGGGCCGTGCCCGTTCCCCCAGCCACGGGCCAGCCCGGCGAGCCGCCCGCGGATGACGTTGCTGGCAAAGTGCTCCTGGGCGACGCTGGCTGTTCCCTGCTCCCAGCGCCTCCCGAGCTCGGTGAGGTACGGCACGACAACGTCCCGGAGCACCGTCGTCAGGGAAAGGTCGGACACGAGCCGGTCAAGGACTGCCTGCGCGGCCGGCTCGTCGAAGGCGTCGAGGGCCTGCTGGAGGGCACCGGACAGCTCACTCGCTGTCGGCAGGGCGCGGTCAGGCTCGGCGGCCCAGCCAGGATCCGCCCCGGCCTTGCTGTCCTCCGCGAGCACTGCCCGCGCCGCCTCGGCGGCCGACAGCCCGCTGGAAAGGTAAGCCTGCATGCGGCGGATCCGCAGCGCGTCCGTCTCGGAGTACAACCGGAAGCCGCCCGCTGAGCGCACCGGCCTGAGCAGGCCATAACGGCTCTCCCAGGCCCGCAGCACGTGATCGCTCACGCCGACGCGCCGGCTCAGCTCACCGATGCGCAGCACTGCCGAGACTTCAGGAGTGTCCATGCCGGAACTCTACAGCGCTTAGACAGACATTTGACAAGGCTGGCCGTGAAAGCTAGCGTCATTGTTAGACAAACCTTAGACGAAAGTTGACATCATGGTTTCCCACGCCAATGGCTCGGCGGGCGCCACCGGCTCCGCTCCCCCGGAGCACGGCACAGCCGCGGACGCACGGCGGCCGTCGGTGGCCGTGATCGGCGCGGGGGTCGCCGGCCTCACCGCCGCCTACCTGCTGTCCCGGACGCATGACGTCACCCTTTTCGAGGCGGAGGACCGGCTGGGTGGCCACGCGCACACCCACGACGTCACGGACTCCGATGGCCGGCGTCATGCTGTCGACAGCGGGTTCATCGTCCATAACGACGTGACCTATCCCTGGCTGCGCAAGCTCTTCGGTGAGCTGGCCGTCGAGGTGCGTCCCGCCGAGATGAGCATGAGCGTCCGCTGCGAGGGGTGCGGGCTGGAATATGCCGGCGGCCGCGGGCTGCGCGGTGTCTTCGCCCAGCCACGCCGCCTCATCGACCCGCGGTTCATTCGGATGCTGTGGCAGGTCAAGCGGTTCCACCGGCGTGCGTCGGCCTTCTTGCGCGCGACGGGCGACGAGAACCTCACGACCTACGGCGATTTCCTGGAGCAGGAGGGGTTCAGCGGCCACTTCATCGCCCACTACGCCGTTCCGGTCGTCTCGTGCGTGTGGTCCGCCGGGCGGGAGGCGGCGCTGGCCTACCCGGCGCGCTACCTCTTCCGGTTCCTCCACAACCATGGCCTTCTGCGGGTCGGCGGGTCACTCCAGTGGTACAGCGTCGCCGGCGGGTCACGGACCTACGTCGAGCGGCTCGCCGGGCTGCTACCGGACGTGCGCGCGGCCCATGCCGTCACCGACGTCACCCGGCGCGAGGACGGCGTCGAGATCCGGGACGTCACCGGACGGGTCACCCGCGTGGACCGCGTCGTCATCGCGACCCACGCCGATCAGGCGCTGGCCCTGCTCGCCGACCCGGCCGACGACGAGGTCACCACCCTCAAGGTGTTCGGCTACTCGAGCAACATGACGGTGCTGCACACCGACAGCTCGGTCCTGCCGCAGGCGCGGAATGCCCGTGCTTCGTGGAACTACCGGATGACGTCCTGCGACCAGCCTGGCCAGCGCGCCGCGGTGTCCTACTGGATGAACCGGCTCCAGGGGCACCAGTCGCCGGAGGCCTTCCTCGTCACGCTCAATGACCGCGAGCGTCCCGACCCGGGATCCGTAGCCGCGGTCATGCATTATGAGCACCCGATCTACACGCCCGAGGCGGTCCGGGCGCAGGCGCGGCTCGGCGGCCTCGCCACGGACCGCACGGTGTATGCCGGGGCCTATCACGGCTGGGGCTTCCACGAGGACGGCTGCCGCTCCGGTGTCGAGGCCGCCCGGCACTTCGGGGTGACCTGGTGAGCACCGCCCCCCTGCCCACCGTCGCGGAGACGGGCAGACAGGCACCCGAGCTGACCTGGCTGCCCGCGCTGCCCGCGCTCGTCGCTGGCTGGGTCACGCACCGGCGCTCCGGGCCGGTCCGCCATGCCTTCCGGCACCGGGTCTACCAGTGGCTCATCGACCTCGACTCGGTCCCCAGGCAGCCTGCGTTCCTCAGGCCGTTCGCCAGCTTCAGCAGCGAGGATCACCTCGGTGACCCCCGCCTGACGATCAAGGCCAACGTCGAGAACTACCTGGCGCGGGACGGCATCAGCCTCGGTGACGGGGGCCGGGTCATCATGCTCGCCAGCGCCCGCGTCCTGGGCCACGTCTTCGACCCGCTGTCCGTCTTCTGGTGCTACGACAGCAGCGGGCGGCTCGCCTGCATCGTCGCCGAGGTCCACAACACCTACCGTGAGCGGCACGCCTACCTCCTGCATCCCGACGAGGCGGGGGTCGCCGTGACGGCCAAGGACTTCCACGTCTCCCCGTTCTTCGACGTCAGCGGCACCTACGGGCTGCGGTTCACCCTCACGCCGGACCGGGTGTCCACGGCCGTGACGCTGCGCCGCGAGGGCGCCGTCGCGTTCTCGGCGACCTTCCGGGGACGGCCCGAACCCGCCACCCGCCGGGCCCTGGCCCGGCTGCTCATCCGCCAGCCCCTGATGACCCAGCGGGTCTCGGCCCTGATCCGGGCGCACGGCGTCTGGCTCTGGCTCCGTGGCCTGCCCGTCCGCGCTCACCCACACCACATCCGCCAGGCAGGAGTCTGACCAATGACCGTGACCGCGACCGCGACCACCTTCAGCACCGTCCGCTGGCCCGCCCTGGCGGCCAGCCCGCGGGCGCCCATGCGCGCAGTCGCTGCCCGGCTGATCTTCGAGCGTGCCGCCGCCCGGGTGCCCGTCCGCGTCAGCTACCCTGACGGCCGGGTGCTCGGAGGAGGATCGCCGGCATCACCCGAATTCGAGGTCGTCCGCCCCGCCGCGTTCTTCGCCCGGCTGGGCCGCGACGCGAAGATCGGGTTCGGTGAGGCCTACATGGCCGGGGACTGGCGGGCCGGGTCCGGCACCGACCTGGCCGACCTGCTGACGCCCTTCGCCGCGCGGCTGACCACGCTGATACCCGTGGCCCTGCAGCGGCTGCGCGTCTTCGCCGAAAGGCGCGTCCCCCAGGACCAGGAGAACACCCTCGACGGCTCGCGAACCAACATCGCGGCCCACTATGACCTCAGCAACGACCTCTTCGCCGCCTTCCTTGACCCGACGATGAGCTACTCCAGTGCCTGGTTCGACGACAGCGAGCCGGGCGCGGCGGCCAGCAGGCTGGAGGCGGCGCAGCTGCGGAAGACCGACGGCATTCTCGACCTCGCGGGCGTCCGGGCCGGCAGCCGCGTGCTGGAGATCGGATCGGGGTGGGGGGCGCTTTCCCTGCGCGCCGCCCAGCGCGGTGCCCATGTCACGGCCATCACCCTCTCCCGCGAGCAGATGCTGCTGGCCCGGGAGCGAGTGGAAGCCGCCGGCCTGTCCGGGCTCGCCGACGTGCGGGTGCAGGACTACCGCGAGGTCGACGGTCAGTACGATGCCATCGTCAGCGTGGAGATGATCGAGGCCGTCGGGGAGGACTACTGGCCCGCCTACTTCGCGACCATTGACCGGCTCCTCGCTCCCGGCGGCAGGGTCGCCATCCAGGCAATCACCATGGCCCACGAGCGGTTCCTCGCCACCCGGCGCAGCTTCAGCTGGATCCAGAAGTACATCTTCCCCGGCGGCATCATCCCGTCCTTGCAGGCCATCGACGACGCCCTCGCGGCCCACACCACGCTGCGCGTGACGCGGCAGCGCGAGCTCCGGGCGCACTACGCCCGGACCTTGCGCCTGTGGCGGGAACGCTTCACTGACCAGTGGCCCCGCGTCCACGCCCAGGGCTTCGACGAGACCTTCCGCCGCATGTGGGAGTTCTACCTCGCCTACTCCGAAGCCGGATTCCGCAGCGGCTACCTCGGGGTCAGCCAGCTCCAGATGACCAGGGGACCAGAATGAAGCTGAACGGCAAGATCGCCTGGGTCATCGGCGCATCAAGCGGAATCGGCGCCGCGGTCGCCCGGGAGCTCGCGCGCCGCGGAGCCACGGTCGCTATCTCGGCTCGCCGCGATGAGCAGCTTCGGGAGGTTTCGGGCGGGGACATGCTCGTCGTGCCGCTCGACGTCACCGACGCTGCGTCAGCCGCGGCCGCGGCCGCCCGAGTGCACGAAGAACTCGGGCCCATCGACCTTGCCGTGCTGTCCGCCGGCTACTGGAAGCAGATGAACCCGGCGGACTGGGACACCGAGGTCTTTGACCAGCACATCCGGGTCAACCTCACCGGGATGAGCAACTCCATCGCGGCCGTGCTGCCCGGGATGCTGCGGCGGCGGAGCGGGACCATCGCCGGCATCGCGTCCGTCGCCGGCTACCGCGGGCTGGCCGGCGCCGAAGCCTACGGCGCAACAAAAGCGGCACAGGTCAACCTGCTCGAGTCCCTGCGCGTCCACGTTGCCCGGACCGGGGTGCACGTGACGACGATCTGCCCGGGTTTCGTCCGCACCGAGCTCACGGCCGCTAACCCCTTCCCCATGCCCTTCATCATCGACGCTGACCAGGCCGCACGATCCATCTGCGACGGACTGGAGCGTGAGCGCACCGAGATCGTCTTCCCGAGGCGGATGGCGCTGCTGATGAAGACCGCTCGCCTCGTCCCCGCCCGGGCATGGACGGCCCTGTGGGCTCGCACCTCCATCGGCTGACCCGCGGCCGCCTCCAGCCCTTCACCCAGCGCCAGCGAACCCAAGGACACCATGAGACTGCAGAAGATCGTCATCGTCGGCAAGCCGCTGGACGTGGTATTCGATTACCTCTCCGACTTCACCACGACAACCGAGTGGGATCCGGGCACCGTGGCCACCGTGAACCGGCACGGCGACGGGGGGGTCGGCACCGCCTACCTCAACACCTCCGCCTTCCTCGGCCGGCAGACCCAGCTGACCTACGTCGTGCGTGAGTTCGTCCCTGGCCAGCGCATCCGGCTCCAGGGGGAGAACAAGACGGTTACCGCCGTCGACACCATGACCTTCCGCCGCGTCGAGGGCGGCACCGAGGTAACCTACACAGCCGAATTCACCTTCAAAGGCCCGTCCCGGCTCATCGCCCCGCTGCTCAAGCCGGCCTTCGAACGCCTCGGCAGCGAAGCGGAAGCCGGCATGCGCAAAGCGCTAAACCACCTCTGACCAACCTAGGGGAGAGCGTGGCCACGGTGTGCAGGTTGTCGCGCGCGGCGATGCCCGCGGGTGTCGTTGGCGGCTCGTGCGAGGCGGATGACTGCGGCTTCGAGTTCCACGGCTGGCCGGTCGAAGCAGGCTCGCAAATGAGTGCGGGCGGACGGCGAGCGTGACGCGGACGGTCCGGTCGCGAACGCGACCCGGTGGCGCAGGGCGTGGTCGAGCAGCAGGTCGGTGTCGACGCGAGTGTCGATCCAGGCGGAGAGCCCGCCGTCGGGTGGCTGCCACGTCCAGTCGGGGAGGTGCTTGCGGACGAGCCGGGTGAACGTCGTCGCGGACTGTTCCAGGGCTTGCCGCCGCCGGCTGATCACTTGGTCGTAGATGCTGAGCAGCCGTAGCGCCACGAGCTGGGAGGGGACGCTGGTTCCGTAGTCGCTGCGGCCCCGTTCGGTTACCGTCGCGTCAATGAGGCCGGGCGCGGCGCGGATCCATCCGACCCGCAGCCCGCCCCAGCCGACTTTGCTGGTGCTTTCGATGCTGATGACCGGGGCTCGTCGGCACAGCGACGCGAGCGATGGTGGCCGCCCGCCGGTGAAGGCCAGGTCAGCGAGGGTGTTGTCTTCGATGACCGGAAGGCGGGCGGTGTCGAGTTGCCGGGCGAGCGCTTCGAGGCGGGGGCGGCGGCGGACCCGTCCGGTCGGGCTGTGCACGGCGGGGATGAGCAGAACCGCTCGGGCGTGTCCGGCGATCAGGAGCTTGCAGAGCCGGTCGCCGGGGTCGTCGATCAAGTCGAGCGGAAGGGGGAGGGCACGCAGGCCGCGTCCTCGTAGCAGGTCGTGGATGCCGACGTAGGTGGGGTCCTCGACGGCGATGATGTGGCCACGTTTGGCGACGGCGCCGAGGGCGAGATCCAATGCGTGCTGGGCGCCGTTGGTGACGTGGATCTGGGCGGGGCTGGTCGGCGCGGCGAGGGCGTGGTGGCGTTGGGCTATTGCCTCGCGCAGGACGGGCAGCCCGGCTGGTGCGTATCCGTGCGCGGGCACGACAGATGCCAGGTCGGCGACATCGAGGGTCGCGTCCGGGAGCTGCGAGGCGTCGGGAGTGACGGAGGCGGCGAGGTTGAGTATGTGCTCGGCGGGCAAGAGCCGCTCGGCTGTGATGCCGGAGGGAGCCGCGCTCGGGTCGCTGGCGGGAACCCAGGTGCCGGAACCCTGCCGAGACGTAACAAAACCACCTGCCCGCAGCTCATCGACGGCCGCCACAACCGTTGATCGGCTAACACCGAGCGTTGCCGCGAGCGAACGCTCGGGCGGCAGGACCGTGCCTGGGCCGAGCAGGCCGCTGGAGATGCGCGATCGGATCACGTGCGCGAGGCGCCGGGACAGCGGCCCGCTGCCACCGTCACGCCATCCCTCCACCACAGCGGCGAAGCGTCCCGCGCCGATCGTCTCTGACCCGGGCCTGGCCAGACCAGTGGTCTCGTTAATCACAGTCCAATATTTCCAGATTGGATCGTGCTATGCAAGACCAATCCTGGCATGGTTGACACCATGAAGAATTTCTCCCAAGCGGAGGCCGATGCCTTCGCCCGCGAGTGGGCGGCGGCATGGAACTCCCGCGACGTTGACCTGATAGTCGGTCACTACCGGCATGACATCCGTTACTACTCGCCGTTCGCCGCCGGGCTCGGCGGCAGCGCGCAGTTGTCCGGGCGCGGCGAGTTGCGCCGGTACGTCTCCGCTGTGCTCGAGCGCTACCCGTCAGTGCGGCTCGGCCCGGACCTGGTCGCGGCGGCCGGGTCGGGCAGCATCACCATTGGCTACCGCAGCGTCGACAACCTCTTCGCGATCGAGACGTTGGCGATCGACGACCACGGGCTGATCACTCTTGCCCGGTGTCACTACCGCAAGCGCCGCCTGGTGGGCCGGTTCACCTCATCCCCTGATGTCCTCGAGATCGGCACCAAGGTGAGGGGGCGTCTGTCGGGCAAGCCAGAGCGCGAACCGCCGGGCGGTCCCATTCGTACGACCGACCGAAGAATGCGGAACCCAAGATGCCGGCCGGCACCGCGACCGGCGCGCCCGGCCGGCCACTGACCTTCACCTATCTGGGCCGCCCGCGTCCCTCCGCATCGACGCGATGAGCAAGCGCCGGGCGCCGCCCGGTCACCTGGGCATCGATCGCCGTGATCTCCGCCGAGCGGCCGGTTGCCGTTGTGACCGGCTTCGCCGCCATCGCGGAAGCAAGGCGGGCCACTCGACGGTCAGTTCGGGCCTGCCCGACTGCCCGAAGCCCTTGCCGCCCTAACTCTTGCTATGTAGCGTTAGGTCCCCGAGAGTTACTCGCCGGCCACCGCGACTCAGCTGGGCCCCCACGATGCGGCGAATGCGGTCGCGGCTGGAGAGGTGAGATGGTTGTCCTGCTCGCGGCCGTCGTGATCGGTGGCCTGGTGTTGCTGGCGCGGCTTAATCGCGGCGGCACGCGCACGGACCGCGCAGGCCCGGACGGCGCCGGGCCGGGTTTCCCTGACCGCCCGCTCGGCGGAAAGCGGGTCTCTCCCGCGCTGATGTCCCAGGGACGGATCGACGTCTGCGGGCTGAGGAAGGAATACCGCGGCGTCAGGGCCGTCGATGACTTGTCGTTCACCGTGGAACCGGGCCGGGTTACCGGGTTCCTCGGCCCGAACGATGCGGGGAAGACGACGACATTGCGGATGCTGCTCGATCTGGTCGAGCCGACCGCGGGAACGGCCACGATCGGCGGCGTCCGCTATGCCGACCTGGACCAGCCGATCCGGCGCGTCGGCGCGGTCCTTGAGGCGGGCGCGGCGCATAAGGACCGCACCGGGCGCGATCACCTGCGTATCGTCTGCCAGTCCGCGGGCATCCCGCTGGCGCGGGCGGACGAGGTGCTGGAGCTTGTCGGGCTCGGCGTAGCCGCTAACCGGACGTTCCGGGGCTACTCCCTCGGCATGCGCTAGCGTCTCGGCGTCGCGGCTGCACTGCTCGGGGACCCGCAGGTGCTGATCCTCGACGAGCCGGCCAACGGGCTGGACCCGGAGGGCATCCGGTGGATGCGCGACCTGCTCAGGACCCTGGCCACGCAGGGCCGGACGATCCTGGTGTCCAGCCACCTGCTCGGGGAGATGGAGCAGCTCGCAGACGACCTGGTCATCATCACGGCCGGACGGCTGGCCGCCCAGGGAACGGTGGCGTCCGTGATCGGTTCAATGACATACCTGAGCCGGACCCTGGTGCGCACTCCCGAACTGGAAAAACTCGCGGCCGTGCTCGGCAGCGACGCGGTAGTAACGCCTGCCGGCGACGGCGGCGCTTACGTCACCGGGGCGGACGCGGTCGCGATCGGCGACGCCGCGTTGCGGGCGGGCGTCGTCATCCACCAGCTAGTCACGCAGCTCCCTGACCTGGAAGCCGCGTTCCTCGAGCTCACCGCGGGAAAGGCGGCGATCCGATGACAGCGCTGCTTGACAGCGCCGCCCTGGACCGGGCCGGCGACACCGGGACCACCCTGGTTCGCCTGCTCAGGGCCGAGTTCATGAAGATCCGCACGACAAGCACCGGGTGGCTCTTTCTCACCGGTTTCATCGTGTTCACGGCGCTGGCGCTGACGATTAACGGGTTCAGCATTCACTCTCAGCTTTACCCGCAGCAGGGCCACGTCGGCCAGGCGCAGGCCCTCGCGCAGGCGGCGCAGGCCCGCTCTCCCGCGGGCGTGGCCGCGATCGCCGCCAGCATGATGACCTCGGGGCAGCGCATCGGCTTCCTGTTCGCGATGCTCCTCGGCGTGCTGGTCGTGACGAGCGAGTTCGCGAACCAGACGGTGGCCGTGACGTTCGTGACCGTTCCGCGCCGGGCCACGGTCATCATGGCCAAGGTGGCTGCCGCAGCCTGCTGCGGAGCCCTGTTCTGGCTGGTGGGCACGGTCATCGCCGCGGCGACCACGCCGCTGTTCCTGTACAGCCAGCACGTCAGCACGTCACTAGCCGGATGGACCGTGGCCCGTTCGGTGCTGCTGAACCTGCTCGCTTTCGTCGCCTGGGGCGTCTTCGGGCTCGGTCTTGGCGCGGTGCTGCGCAGCCAGGCTGCCTCCCTCGTGGCCGCGATAGGCGTGTACGCGGGCAGTTTCAGCGCCGAGCAAATCTTCAGCATGCTTCACAACTTCTTCCACCAGGACTGGATCCTCGGGGCGCCGGTCATCGCCCCCGCGGTCGCCTCAGAGGTCATGATCACATCCGGGCAGGCATTCCCGTACGCCCCGCCCTGGTGGGTCGGCGGGGTCATTATGACCGGATACACAGTGGCTCTCGTCGCTGGCGGAATCGCCCTGACCAAGCGGCGCGACGTGATCTGACTGGGGTCGCTGTTCACACGCGACGGCGCGCTGCGGAGCCGGGGCCCGACGGCCCCGGCTCCGGTTTGCGCTGGCGATTGAGCTAGTTGGCGACGATGCCTGCGGGTGCGGCGCCAGCGGGCAGCGAGGTCGGGGAACTGGGTAGCTCGGTCAGGGCGCCGCCGTGGACGGCGAACGCGCCGACGGCGCCGATCCTGCTCTCGTCGACGAACAGGTAGCGGCCGCCGGGGCTCAGCCGGGCGTCGACGGCGCCGACGCCGCCGGTGGCGCCGACCGGCGTGCTGCCGAGCAGCGTCAGTGCGCCGCCCGGGGCGATCCAGTAGCGGGAGATCTCGCCTGATCCGGTGTTCACGGTGAACAGGAACCGGCCGTCGTGGGTGATCTCCACCCAGCACGGAGCGGTCTGCTGATCCGTGAAGGGAGAGGATCCGATTGAGGAAAGCCTGCCGTCGGCGGTGTCGCGGAACGCCGAGACCGTGCCGCTGCCGGCGCCGGCGTTGTGGGCGTTGGACACGAACAGCTGATTCGGCTTTGTCGGGCGGAACTCACTGCCGAACGGGCCAAGGCCCTGCGCGGGGAAGGGTGATCCCGGCGCCGCGGCCAGCCGCCCGCCGGAACCGACGGTGAAGCTGTCGATCTGGGAGGTCCCGACGCGTGTCCCGGCGAGTTTGCTGCCATTGCCGTTGAACAGCACGTCGCCTGGCTGAGCTCCGTCGGGCAGCGTGACGGTCGAGCCGGGGATCGGCTCCAGGCGACCATTGGGCCGGAGCCGGAAGCCAGTGTAGTTGCTGCCTCCAGTACCGGCGTTGGCCACGTACAGCAGGTCACCGTGGATCGTGAGGCTGACGGGCAGGACACCGCCCGAGGAGATGACGCCACGGTGCACGAGCCTCAGTGAGCCGTTGTGCTTGATCCGCAGCACCGAGATCTGGTTGCTGCCGGCGTCGGCGGCGATCAGGAACCGGCCGTCCGGTGAGATCTGCACGGCGCCCTGCGATGCGAGTCCCGCCCCGGTCCCGGCGCCACCAGCGGCGAACGGAGATCCGGCTTCGGGGGTCAAGGTTCCGTCCGCGTGCCGGTCAAATGCCCCGATCGTGTTCGTCCCGGCCGTGTTGTCATTGACATACACGTGCCCGACCACAGGGGAGGCCTGGGTCGAGGCGGACGCGGCCGCGGGGACGGCCACAGCCGCGGCCGCGGCGACCGCCGCGAGGCTGAGCATGACCATGCCCGGTCTCCTGCGTGTCAGAAAGCGCATTGCTTCTCCCTTGTGCTTCTTTGGCGGGTATGGGCCGCCGGGGCGAGTGTTCCTGCCGGTCGCATGAGCTCTCCCTTGGGCTCAGGCCTGCTGAGGTCAGTCACAGAAGGTGTTCGTCGCCGGCACCGATGTGCATTGGCCAGCCGGGCGGAATCTTGCCGGCCGCACAGGCGCCGAGCAAGGGCTAGGCGGTTAGAGGGTGACAACCATGATCATTGCTGAGGTGGGGTGCCGCGATCCGCTGGCTGGTTCCACGGTCAGGCCCAGCCGGTCCCCGGGTTCCAGGCCGGGTGCGATCACCGGCCCGGTCATACCGTGCCTGGGCAGCGGGAGGAGCCCGGCGGCCTGGTCCCGGCCCTGCCTCATCAGCCACAGTTCGTAGCGGCGGGATGCTGGCAGCGCCCGCAGCCCGGCGGCGGCGAAGACGAGCGCGCGCTTACGGTGGGACATCACCATGGTGGCGGTGCCGCCGGTCTTCACCAGCGCGCTGATCATGGTCGCATCCGGCGCGGTCAGGATCGCCGCGATCGCATGGCCGGGCGGTGATTCCTGAGTCAGTGGGGACTGGTGTGCGTTGCCTCTCGCCCAGATGGCCGTGGCCGCGATGAAGAAGACACCGGCCAGTGCCAGCGCCACCGTGGCCATCCGCACCGGGCGCCGGGTCCGCGGCCTCCGGAAGCGTGCCCGGCCCGCGATACCTGCGTGCCGAGCCGGGCGATCCGGCGCGCCGCGGGTGAGCGGCGGCAACTGACGCACCATGGCCGTTTCGGCGAGCAGCCGGTCCTTCAGTGCGGCAGTGGGCTGGACGGCCGCCGCGGTGGCCAGGCGCGCGGTCGCCTCGCGCAAGCCGCCGATTTCGCGGCGGCACTCCTGGCAGCGGGCCAGGTGCCGCTCGAACCGGGCCCGGTCCCGCTCATCCAGGGCATCCAGCACGTAGGCACCCGCCATGGTGTGTGGTTCTGGCCGGCCGGATCTCATCGCCCCGCCCCCAGGCAGTCCCGCAGCCGGATCAGCCCGTCGCGCATCCGGGTGTTCACCGTCCCGGCCGCTACCCCGAGCAGCCCGGCAACCTCCCGGTAGGTGTATCCGCCGTAGTAGGCGAGAGTGACCGCCTCGCGTTGCAGTTCGGTGAGCGATCCCAGGCAGCGCCGGACCCGCTCGCGGTCCAGGTTGCCCTCGACGGTCTCGGCGACGTCGTCATAGGCGACCAGGGGCGCTGCGGCGCGGCGCTCGCGTTCTGTGGCTCTTTTCTCTGACCGGACCCGGTCCACAGCGCGGCGGTGCGCGATGGTCGCCATCCAGGCCATCGGGCTGCCTTTGCCGGCATCAAACCGTGACGCAGCCCGCCAGACCTCGAGAAAGACCTCCTGGGTGACGTCCTCGGACAGCGAAGGATCGCGCACGACGCTGCGGATGGTGCCGAACACCGGCGCGGCGACCTGGTCATACACCGCCTCGAAGGCAGCCCTGTCGCCCCTGGCCACCTGCGCCAGCAGGCCCGCCAGATCCGCGCCGGGCGCATTCCCGCTGCCCGCGCCGTGCGGCCGCAGCACGCGGCCGGGTCCTGTCGCCATGTAGGTAATTCGTCGCCAGCACCGTCATGTCTTGGCCGGCCCCAGCCCAGAAGTGCTGCCAGCCAAAACTAGGTAACCCCAGCCGGAATATGGGGCCCCGCTCCCGATTCGTGCTGAGCACCGCGCTGCTTACGGTCGCATCGGTCAATCGTGCGATCGGGGGCGTCGTGATGTTTCGAATGGCCGTTCCATCACCAGTGCCGTGGCTGCGCCGCCCGGCCGCCGCGCTGGTCGTGGCCGCCGGGTTGTGGGGGCTGGCGGTCAGCGGGACAAAATATGCCCTCGGCGGCTTCGATCCCGTGACCCTTCTGAGCATCGAGCTCCTGGCGGGCGCGGGCGTTCTGTGGGTCGCCCTGCTCCTACGTGGCTACCGTCCACCGGGGTCGTGGTGGCTTCCTGCCGTGCTGGGGCTGCTCGAGCCGGCGCTGGCGTATCTGGGTGACACGTTCGGCCTTTCTCTCACCAGCGCGGTGCACGGGGCGGTGATCAACGGCCTCGAATCCGGGCTGGTGGTCCTGCTGGCCGCCGTGCTGCTCCGGGAGACCATCACCCGGTCGGCCATCTTCGCGATCGTGGTCGCGCTGGGTGGACTGGCCGTGCTCGCCGGCGTAGGGACGGGCGCAGGCGGCGGCACGGCTGCCGGTGACCTCTTGGTGGCGGGGGGCGTGCTGAGCGCCGGTCTCTATACGATTGTGGCTAAGCGTTTCGACGACGGCTCGGATGCCCTCTCGCTCACCACCTGGCAATTCTCGGTGGCCACGCTCGTGTCGCTGCTGGTGGCCATCCCGCGCTGGGCCGCGGGCACCGGGACCATGTCGGCGGCGCCCCGGTTCTGGCTAGTGGCCGTGCTCGTGGGCGCCGGCGGATTCGGGCTCAGTTTCCTGCTGTTCAACATGGTGATCGTTCAGGTCGACGCCGGACGCGCGGCGGTGATACTCAACCTCATCCCCGTGTTCGGTATCGCCAGCGCGGTGATCTTGCTAGGCGAGGGCATGACTGGCCGGGATGCCCTGGGGGCCGTCCTCATCGGATCATCGGTGGTCTATTTCACGATCGCCGAACATCGGGAGGCCACGGCCCGGGGCCTGCGGGCCGAACCGGCGGCACCGCTCGTCCGCGCCGTTCAGGATGTGGTGCTCCCGAGGATGGCCACGGCCGGGAGCGGGCAGAGCGCGCCGCCCGCTCCCGGCGACGGGTAGCGCCCAGACGACGGGCCTCCGGTTCCGACGTGTGCGCGTCGATGGTCATCGACAGTGGAACACGTTCGTTGTCGTGGTCAGCATGCTGACCAGATCGACCACGTGCCGGCCCGGCTGGAGCCCGAGCGCCGACGGCCTGATCCGGTAACTGACTGAGCCGTGCCCGTCGGCGTGCAAGGTCACGATCTTGCGGCCATCGATATATAGCCTGACCGGATGGCCGGGCAGCAAGCCCTGGGCCGTCAGCAACGTGGTGGCTCCCCGGCCGACGTAGGACCTGCTGAGCTGCTCCCGGTGCTCCAGCCTGACCAGCGCCGTCTTGGCCTCGGCGCGCACGGCGGCGTCCTGGCGGGCTGCCTGGGTAGCCCTGGCCAGCGCAGGGACGAACGTGTTGGCCTTGATCGTGCCCCAGCCGCTGGCCACGTCGAATCCTCTGGCTGCCGTGAAGCCGCGCACGTAGACCTTGCCGTGGATGGTCAGCGTGTTATTGCCCGACACGACGTCGGCTATCCCGTCCTTGAGCCCGGCAGGCCCGAGCACGTGGTAGAGCACGTTGTTGACCGGGCCGACGTTCTTGCCGTGGTTGAGCTGGGTGGCGAGCGCGAGGACCCCGGCGAGCTGCGGCGCGGCCCCGGAGGTTCCCCCTCGCGCGTCCATCGTGATGTCCGGAACCGACCGCCGGCTCGAGTTGGTGATGGCCGACACGCTGTTTTGGTAGCTCGGCCTGGTGTAGACCGCGGAGAACCCGCCGCCCTCGGCTTCCGCGTTCCCGGTCGGCGGGGGGAGCGGCGAGAAGTTCCAGACCGGGTCGGGACCGAGGCGCTGGCCGGCCGCGCTCAGGTTGGGGATGCTCCCGCCGACCGCCGTGACCCACGGGGAGTCGTCCCAGGCAGCCGTCGCCCGCCTGGTCGTGATCGAGCCCGGGGTGCACCCGCCGCCGCCGACGGCCAGCCGCTGTGCAGCGCCACAGTCGCCGGTACCGACGAGCACGGGAATCCCCTCGGCGGCTGCCGTCAGCTCGCCGGAGTCCTGCGCGCGGATCTCTTCGGGTCCGTACTGGTAGGTGCTCTCGCCCGAGCCGTCGCTGATCGAGATCACGTTGGCCAGGTGGTGCACGCTCAGGTACTCGACCGCCTGCATGAACTCGGGCGGCGCCACCTGGCTCGCTGCGTCCCCGGTGGTCTCGCTGTCCGGCGGGGCGACCACGATCAAGATCTTGGCGTAGGGCGCCAGCATGTGGGCGGAGACGACATCCTCCACAGCCTCGCCCTCCCAGGCGCCGCAGGACCCGTAATGCCCCAGCTTGGCCTCACCCGGCGGGCAGGCGGCAGGCAGCCGGTGCCTGCCCGTCGGGTAGATGGTCTTGATCTGCGGGTTGGGCAGCCCGAGCTGCCTGTCGCGGCTCGCGATGAACTTCGTGATCAGAGGGCTGCCTTTCCAGGCCTCGATGACCGCGATCGTCGTCCCGGTGCCGTCGATGCCGCGCTTCCACAGGTCACCGACCTGGTAGTCGAGCACGTCCTCGGGGCCAGGCGCCTCGAGCCGATATCTGCCGTAGTCCCGCTGCATTAGCGTCAGCGCCCTGGTCAGCACCTGGATGCGCTGGCTCTTGGACGGGCCCGACGACGGCGATGCCACTACTGACCTCGTCGCGTGAGTGCACGACACGAGCGCCGACAGCATCAGCACGGCGCTCATCCAGGCCAGACAGCCCCGCACGCCAGCCTTGCGCATTGACGGCCTCCTTGACCTGCCGTCTTCCGGCGCCTGGTCGGCATCGGTGGCCGGGCAGCCGGGTCGTGTCACGAGATCCTCCGATGGTTCGTCTGCCGCGGCAGGCCCAGGAAGGAAACCGGAAGGCGCCTGAACCCGGGTCTCGGCTCACCTTCTCCCGTCGGGCTCAGTTATCTGGCTGATTCTTGGGTGAGTTTCATGTGAACTGCGGTGCTTACCCGGCGGCGGACCCGGCCCTGGCCGGGGGTTACGGTTGCTGCCGACCCGCGTCCGGCGGCGGAGATGATCACAGATGCCCGCGGCGTGCTGCGCATCAGGGTCGGTGACTACCGGGTGCTCGTCGTCCTGGCTTGCTGTGCCTGCGGCCACGGCGCCCGCTGCCGCGGCACGGCCCGCACTGACTTAGCCAATTCTTATTTGAAACGGAGTTCTCTTGGCTGCGGTAGCTGCCATCGCGGTGCCGCCCGCGGTGGTCAGTGCCGGGACCGCCAGCGCGGCCTCTCGATGTCGGCGCCGCCCGCATCTGGCCCGCAGGTCTGCTATTTCCGGTGCACGATTGCGAAGAAGGTCTGTGACCGCGGGCCGCCGCCGATGCCCGTGGCCCGCAGCCCGGCGGCCAGATCCACCCGGACCGGGACGTTGCTTTGGCCGGGCACGGTGTTCCCTAGCTCGCCGATTGTGTTGTCACCCCAGGCCAGCACGTATCCCTTGCCGGTCAGCGCCAGGCCGTTCACGCAGCCCGCGGAAATGGCCGTGACCTTGTTACCCGGGGGCACCGCGACCCGGACCGGCACGTCACTGCCGGCGGTCATCCCGTCGCCGAGTTCCCCGGCCGAGTTGTCGCCCCAGGACAGCAAGAAGCCGTTGGACAGCAACGCGAACGACTGGAAGCAGCCGGCCGCCAGCGAGACGATCCGGGGCGCCGCCGCGGCCCGCGCTGGCGGTCCGGGCGTGACCGGGCCGTCCAGGCTGACCGGGACCGGGGTGTCGGTGTCCATGGTGGTGCCGTCGCCGAGTTCGCCGTCCTGGTTGAAGCCCCAGCCGTAGAGCTGGCCGGTGGTGCTGACCGCCAGGCTGTGCTGCTGGCCCGCCGCGACGATCTTCACCTTGACGCCCGCGGGGAATTTGACCCGTACCGGGCGCAGGCTGGCGGTCTTAGTGCCGATGCCCAGCTCGCCGTCGTCGTTGAATCCCCACGACAGCAGGTGGCCCTTGGTGGTGATGGCCAGGCCGTCGCCGAGGCCGGCGCTGATGGCCCTGATCCTGGTGCCATGGCGGAACTTCACCCGGACCGGCCGGTCGTGGCTCTGCCTGGTGCCGATCCCCAGCTGGCCGGAGGCGTTGAATCCCCAGGCCAGTACATGGCCTTTGCTGGTGAGCGCCAGGTTGAAGTCGCAGCCGGCCCGGATCGCCTTGATCTTCGTGCCCGTCGGCAGCTTGACCCGGACCGGCTTGTCCGTGCTCTTCGTGGAACCGTTGCCGAGCTGCCCGGCGGTATTGCCGCCCCAGGCGTATACGCGGCCCCGGGTGGTCAGCGCGATCGCGTCGTCGCAGTCGGCCCGGACGGACCTGATCCGGACGCCCCGCGGCAGCCGCACCCGGACCGGAGTGGCCTGCGCTGTCCTCCGGTGCCCGTTGCCCAGCTGGCCCTTTTCTCCACCGCCCCATCCGCGCAGCGTGCCGCGGGTCGCGCTGGCCGCGGCGATGGCCGGGTTCGCGCGGACGGCGGGCGCGGTGCCACCGGCTTTCGCCGCGCCGCCTGCCGCAACGGCGGCGGGCACGGCCATCGCCGCCGCCAGGGCCAGCCGTCCGGCGGTCCGGTGCCAGGTCATTGGTCCGGTCATAGCGGCGCCCCTCGCCCTCGGGGAGCTTGACGTTAACATCCGGCGAAACTCCAGCACCAGAGAGGATGGAAAGATTTCCATTACTATTCCATTACCTTCTTATTACTGGCGGCGCTGGGCCTCCGTTAGCCGATCCCAGCACGGCGGAGGCGCTCACGAGCCGCCTCCTCGGTGAGTGAGAGGACGGGTTGCCCGACTGCGTGCTGATACCTGGCGTCGTAGGCCCGCGTCCAGGCCCCGGCTGCCCACGACCGCCCGAGTTCGTCCGGGCTGAGTTCCCCGCCGCGGGCATCGCGGTACGCCACCAGGAACCGCTCAGTGTCCTCGACGGTGGCTAGCTCTTGCACGCTGACGGCCGAATACAGCGCGGCAGCGAAGCCGGCCAGGACAGCTTCGCTGTCGGCGGTTACGCTGTCCCAGTCGTGCACCACCAGCAGCTTGTCCGCGTGCCAGCGCAGGTTGGCGGCGAGCCAGTCGCAGTGGCCGATCACGGGTTCTGATGCGCCGGCCCGCAGCCGGTCACGGGCACGACGCCCGGTGTCGTCGATCCACGCCGGACCGGCCACCTCGTTGAGGTTGACGGCACAGTCCCCGGGATGCGGCCATAGCCCGGCCCCGGCGTGATTCCAGTCCGCCCACGGCGGCGGCGGGTCAAGAGCGGGCACCTCGGCTGGCCCCGGGGCGAGCGTGACCAGCCGCGCGAATGCTTCAGCGAAAGCCCAGGCCGGGCGACCCGCGCTGGGGAGCAAGGCACCGCCTGGGACGTAGGCCTCAGCGGTAGCCACGCCGTCACCCAAAGGGGCGGCGCCGGTGAGCGGCTCGGGACACGGATAGCCGGACTCGAACAGCCGGCGCTGGACCTCCACGCATGCCGCCATCCGCGGCGAATCAGGACGCACCTTGACCACGACCGCCCGGCTATCAGCCAGCCGGAGCCCGATGACCGCTGAGAGGTACCCGGACCTGAAGATCTGGCCGGCCGGCGGGCTGGCCAGGTGCTCCTCGCACCACCGGGCAAGGCGGGCAGGATCGACGGCAGGCACGCGAGGCGACACCTGGTCATCCTCACACGAACCGTGTCGGCGACAGCTTCGGCCGCTGCTGTAGGCACAGGCGGGCGACGAGCCCGGTGACAACCCGGCCCGATCAGTCTGAACTGCGCTGAAGTTCCCAGGCTGCTTCGAGAGCATCCTCGATGGCAGCAGGGTCGCCGCCAGCGATGTCAGCGACAACCATCATGTGCCTGATATACGGGGCCGGGGCGGTGAACGTTCCGGGAAACTGCCGCAGTATGGAGTCGCGGTAGTCGAAATCGGCACGAATCACCAGGTGCACGTCATCAAGCTGGCGCGCGACCAGCCTGCCGTGGTACCGCCATTCGGCCAGCCCTTCCCGCTCAGTGCGGCGCACACCCGCCATGTCCTCGGCCAGGTGGGCTACATCGCGGATCTCCACTATGCGGGCTCCCAGATCCCTCTCATCATGATCGCCGGGATAACAGCCCGGCAGAGCGCGGCCGCACCCGCCACCTCAACCCTGGCGGCCGAAGTTGCCGATGACAACATTAACATCGGCAAGCGACTCGCCGGCGGCCCCGGCCGAGGTCACGCCGATCCGGTCCTGTCATCGCACCATTGTCCCGTCAGCTGATCTCGCTGCCGCCGGTGATGGTGGCCCGCGGATCGTCCAGCGGGATCCGCTAGTGACACGGCGGCCGTGTCTCTGGCAGTCTGTATGGGCCGAGTCAAAGCGAGAGGAGGTGCGACACCCGTGTCGATGCTGGTTTCCGCGCCTCCTGGGCTGACTGGCTGAGCGCAGCCGCAGGTGGCGCCGCCCTCGAAAGGTGGCCCCATGGCCGTACGCATCAAGAACATCACCTTCGACTGCGCCGATCCCTGCCGCCTGGCGCAATTCTGGTTGCAGCTGACCGGGCCCGACGAGGAGATCGGCCATCTCCTGCGTATCGGTGCCCGGATGGTCCAGGACCAGCGCCGACCAGACGGTGGCGGATGGGTGGTTCTCGCCGATCCGGAGGGCAACGAGTTCCGCATCGAGCGCAGTGATACCGAGCGCGCGCCATTGGCCGAGCAGCTCGGCCGTGCATTCGACGCGGTCGCTGCCCTGATCAGCAACATCCGAGCCGACCAGTGGTCAGCGCCGACCCCGTGTACGGACTGGACGGTACGCCAGATCGTCCATCACCTGATCGGCATGAACCGGGTCTTCGCCGCGCTGCTCGCCGACCAGCCGCCGCCGCCCAGGCCGTCCGCGGACCATAGCGAAGACGACCCGGTGGGCGCCTACCGCGACTCCGCAACCGCGCTGCAGGCAGCGTTCGGCCGGCCCGGAGTCTTCGAACGCACCTACCGAGGCCCGCTTGGGGCCGCCACCGGCGCCGAGCGACTGCAGATCCGGCTCTACGACCTCCTCGCCCATGGCTGGGACCTCGCGCAGGCCACGGAGCAGCCGGTCGACCTGCCTGGTGATCTGGCCGAACAGTCGCTGGCGTTCGCCCGTACCCAGCTGACCGAGCAAGCCCGCTCCGGTCGCTTTGGCCCGGCCCAGATCGTCGCCGAACGGGCCCCTGCCATCGAGCGGCTGGCCGCCTTCCTCGGCCGCCCGGTTAATACAGGGCGGCGGGCAATGACTGATTCGACGAACCAAGACCTCGTTCCCGCGCGGTTGCGCTGCGGCATCGTCGTGCGTGCTCGGGAGGATGTCTGCGAAATTGTCACGGACGGGCAGATCTGCTCCGTTCGGTACGCGACGTCGTTTCCGGCGCCGCGGACCGAACGGGTGTCACCCGGTCACCTGGTGGCCATCGCGGCCGCGCCGGACGGCACCGAGGCGGTGGTGTGGCGGTGGTATGACGCCGTTGTCCTCGGCGAGGAGGCCGGCCTCATCCGGCTGTGGGAGCCCTCGCACGGTGAAGTCCTGGCCCAGCAGCGGCCCGCGCACCAGTCTCGGCCGCCAGGAACTCGTGCCTACCTGTCCGCCGGTCTACCCGGCGCCGACTGGTGGGTCGCCGGCGGCGCCGCGGCCCGCGCGGAGGACGCCCACGTCGAGCTGGACGAGGTCGAGCAGCTCTACACCGATCGCGATCTCTGGAACACCCTGGCGTGACCGTAACCTCGTTCCTGACGGGACTTACCGGTCGTTGGCTGGCGAGGAATGGGTAGGGCGAAGAAACCTAGAATTCTCTGGCTGATGCGTTGGTTAGGAGATGGCCTGTGCCAGCCGCCCTGCTCGAGACGAAGTTCTATGTCCCGAGGTCTCGGCGTGGTCTGGTGCCGCGTCCGCGGCTGAGCGAGCGGCTGGACCGCGGGGCCGCGTCGAAGCTGATGCTCGTCTCCGCACCCGCTGGTTTCGGCAAGACGACCCTGCTCACCGAGTGGCTGGCGGCGGGACAGGCCGGGCCGGCCGATGAGCGGCTGGTTGCGTGGCTGTCGCTCGATCGGGGCGACAACGATCCCGCCTCCTTCTGGGCCTATGTGATCGCCGCGCTGCGGGCGGTGGCATCCGGGGTGGGCGAGAGCGCGCTGGCCCTCCTGCAGGCGCAACAGCGGCCTCCGATCGAGACGGTGCTTACCGCCCTGCTCAACGACCTGGGTGCCGGTGCGGGCGAAATCGTGCTGGTGCTCGATGACTACCACGTCATCGACGCGCCCGAGGTGCAGCAGGGGATGGCGTTCTGGCTCGACCATCTGCCTCCGTGGTTGCACGTGGTGATCGCCAGCCGGGCCGATCCCGCGTTGCCGCTGGCCCGGTTGCGGGCGCGCGGTGAGCTGGCCGAGATCCGCGCGGCCGAGCTGCGCTTTACCGCTGATGAGGCGGCGGCTTACCTCAACGAGATGATGGGCCTGCAGCTGACGGCGCCAGACGTGGCCGTGCTTGAGGCCCGCACCGAGGGCTGGATCGCCGCGCTTCAGCTGGCGGCGCTGTCGATGCAGGGGCGAGACGACGTCGCTGGCTTCATTGCCGGCTTCGCGGGAGACGATCGCTACGTCATCGACTACCTGGCCGAGGAGGTGCTGGCGCGTCAGTCCGGCCGTGTCCAGGCCTTCCTGCTGCAAACGTCTATCCTGGGCCGGCTGAGCGGCCCGCTGTGCGATGCCGTCACCAGGCAGGGTGGCGGCAAGGCGATGCTGGAGGCGCTGGACCGGGGGAACCTGTTCCTGGTCGCCCTCGACGACCGCCGCCGGTGGTATCGCTACCACCACCTGTTCGCCGACGTGCTGCAGGCGCGCCTGCTCGACGAGCAGCCCGGCCAGGTGCCGGACCTGCACCGGCGGGCGAGCGAATGGCACGAGCAGCACGGCGGGCAGCCCGAGGCCGTCGGCCACGCGCTGGCCGCCGGCGATTTCGAACGGGCGGCCGGCCTGGTCGAGCTCGCGATCCCGGCAATGCGGAGGACCAGGCAGGAGGCCAGGCTGCGTGGCTGGCTCGAGGCGCTCCCGGACGAAGTGGTCCGGGTCAGGCCCGTGCTCAGCGTTAACTTTGCCGGGGCATTGCTGATAAGCGGCGAGCTCGAGGGAGTCGAGGGCCGGCTGCGGAACGCCGGGCGGTGGCTGGAGCCAATGACAGGCGACCGTGCGGAACCCCACGTCCCTCCGGCGGAGCTGGTCGTCACCGATGAGGAGGAGTACCGCCGTCTCCCGGGGGCGATCGAGATGTACCGTGCCGGGCTGGCGCTGGCTCGCGGTGATTTTCCCGGCACCGTAAGGCACGCCCAGCGGGCGCTCGAACTCGCGTCAGACGACGATCACCTCTGCCGTGCCTCGGCAGCGGGACTGTTGGGGCTGGTGTACTGGGGCAGCGGGGACCTCGAGGCCGGGCACCGGGCCTACTCCGAGTGCGTGGCCGGACTGCGCCGGGCCGGGTTTGTCGCTGACATCCTGGGCTGCTCGATCGCGCTGGCGGACATCCGGATCACGCAAGGCCGTCTCGGCGAGGCGCTGCGCACCTACGAGCAGGCATTGCAGCTCGGACCTGAGTCAGGCGGGTCAGTGTTGCGGGGAACCGCTGACATGTTCGTGGGCATGAGTGAGATCGCCCGCGAGCGCGACGACCTGCGGGCCGCCGCGCAGCTTCTGCTGCGAAGCCAGGAGCTGGGAGAGCACACCGGGTTGCCGCAGAATCGGTATCGCTGGCGGGTGGCGATGGCTCGGCTGCGGGAGGCTGAGGGCAACCTGCCCGGCGCGCTTGAGCTGCTCAATGAGGCGGAGCGCCTGTATGTCAGTGACTTCTTCCCGAACGTGCGGCCGGTCCCGGCGCTGAAGGCCCGGGTCTGGATCGCGCGGGGCAGGTTCGGTGAAGCCCTTGGCTGGGCGCGTGAGCAGGGCCTGTCCGTTGATGACGACCTCAGTTACCTCCGCGAGTTCGAGCACATCACCCTGGCCAGGGCGTTCATGGCGCGGCCTGAGGGCGAGCGTGCGGAGCGCTCCACTCATGAAGCGACCCGGCTCCTGGAGCGCCTGCTGCCGGCGGCGGATGCGGGCGGCAGGACAGGACGCGTCATCGAGATCCTGGTGCTGCAGGCGCTTGCCTACCGGGCGCTGGGGGACATCCCGGCTGCGCTCGGCTCCCTGGACCGCGCGGTGACGCTAGCCGAGCCGGAGGGCTATGTCCGGGTCTTCGCGGATGAGGGCCCGGCCATGGTTTCCCTGCTGAGAGCGGCCGCGAAACAGGGGATCAGGCGGGATTATGTCCGCCGGCTCCTGGCCGCCGCGAGCGGGCCCGAGCACAGCACCCCCACGGAACAGGCTCTGATCGAGCCACTGAGCGAACGCGAACTCGACGTGCTGCGGCTGCTCGGAACCGAGCTGGACGGCCCGGCCATCGCCCGCGAGCTCATGGTGTCCCTGAACACCATGCGGACTCACACCAAGAACATCTACGCCAAGCTCGCGGTGACCAGCCGCAGGGCAGCGGTCCGCCGGGCCGCGGAACTCGGCCTGTCGCCGCGAACCCGCAGCCGGCACCCCTGAGCCGCCCGGCACCGACCGCGCCCCCGCCGCCTGAATCACCACATCAATCACCAGGTGTGGTGATGCCTGCTCACCACATCCGCTCATAGCTTCCGATCAGACCCAGGAACGCTCGCAACGCGGGCGGAGATCCAGCCCGGCGAGCAGCGGCAAGGGGAGCACCATGAGCGAGATATCGAATGGCCGCTATCACGGCCCCGGACAGTACGAGATCCGCCTCAAGGGGCACCTCGGCACCAGGTGGGCCACTTGGTTCGACGGGCTGGCCATTGCCCAAGGCAGCGACGGCACCACCACCATCCATGGCCCCGTAGCCGATCAGGCGGCGCTTTACGGCTTGCTCCAGAAGGCGCGGGACCTGGGCCTGCCCCTGATCTCGGTCAATCACGTCGACCCCGGCCATCCCCGGCCGCCCGCGGCCGAGGCCCGATAACTGAGCAGTTTCACGACAAAGGAGACCGGCATGGCCACCACCGTCCAAACCCCAGCAATGAAACCAGCGGCGAAAGGAGCCCCGATGACCTCGACAAGGAAGACCGCGCTCGTCGCGGGCGTCTTCTACCTGATTACCTTCATCTCGATCCCCACACTCGCCCTCTACGGCCCCATCAAGAACCACCACGACTGGATCCTCGGCTCCGGCGGCCACACCGCCGTGCTCGTGGGCGGCTTCCTCGAGGTGATCGTCGCCCTGGCCGGCATCGGCACCGCCGTCACGCTGTACCCGGTGGTCAGGCGGCAGAACGAAAGCCTCGCGCTCGGCTTCGCCGCCGCCCGCGTCCTGGAGGCCGCCATGATCTTCGCCGGTGTCGTCAGCCTGCTGTCGCTGGTGACTTTGCGGCAGGACCTGGGCGCAGCGGCCGGGGCAAACACGGCCGCGCTCGTCACCACCGGCGCGTCGCACGCCGCGGTCTACAACTGGACGTTCCTGCTCGGGCAGAGCCTCATGCCGGGCATCAACGCACTGCTGCTTGGCTCCTTGCTGTACAAGTCCCGGCTCGTGCCCCGGATCATTCCCGTCATAGGGCTTATCGGCGCCCCCCTGCTCATCACCGCCGTCTTCGCCACGCTGCTCGGCGGCAGCGTGCCGCCTCCCCCCTGGACCGGGCTCGCCGCAGTCCCGGTGGCTGCCTGGGAGTTCTCGCTGGGCGTCTGGCTGGTCGTCAAGGGCTTCAAGCCCTCCCCGATCACCGCGGCCATGGACGCCGCCACCAGCGCGCCGCTCGCCGAGCGTGTGGCCGTCTAGCCCTCGACACGCAACACGGCCGGGCCCTGCCGGGGCCCGGCCGTGTTTTCGCTGGCCGGCGCCCTAAGCGCTCATCGGACACGCTTCACGGGCAGGATGGCGACGGCTCCGATGATGGCGCAGAGCCCGGCGACCATGTACAGCACGCCGTAGCTGCCGCTGCCGATCGCCAGGACGGCCGGCGCGATCGCCGGCGCGATCGAAAAGGGAAGCGCGCCGGCGATGTTGAACACGCCGAGATCCCTGGCCGCGTTGCCCTTGCCGGGCAGCACGTCCACCACGAGCGCAAGGTCGACGGCCACGTACACGCCGAAGCCCAGTCCGCCGATGGCCATGCCGACCAGGAAGCCGCTGAAGTTGCTGGCGATGGCAATCACGAACAACGCCAGGCCGTACACGATCGACGCGGTCAGGACGAAGATCTTCCGCCGGCCCGTCCGGTCAGAGGCCTTCCCGCCGATGAGGGAAGCGGCGACGATGACGGCCGACTGGGCAAGCGTGCCCAGAAATATCTGCTGCGGCACGTCGGCCTTGGCGGTGCCGATCTTGTCCAGCAGGTAGTAGGCCTGGTAGGTCACCAGGAACGCGTAAGCCATAACGAACATGAAGCGGCTGGCGAAAGCCCAGGCGAAGTCCGGGCTCTTCCGCGGGTTGACGTAAAACGTGCTGGCAAATTCCCGCAGCGACCAGGCCGGCTTCTCCGCGCCGGCAAGCCGGCGATCTTTCAGGGTGACCGCGAAAAGGAGGACAAAGAACCCGCCGATCGCGCACGGGGCCAAGAACATGGCGAGCATGTTGCCGGTGAAGAGTTTGACCAGGAACGTGCCGCACACCGACGCGACGGGCAGGCAGACACCCAGGACACCGGAGACCAGGCCGCGCTGAACGGACGGGACCTGGTCGGGCAGCACCGCCACCATGGCGGCGAGCAGCGCGTTGAAGAACAACTGGGCGATGCACCACCCGGCGAGGACGACCGGGATGTCTGGCGCCAGCGCGACGATGAGGATGCCGAGGGAACCGCCCGCCAGGCCGATAACCATCCATGGCCGCCGCATGCCCAGCCGCGACGCGGTGCGGTCGCTCATCCTGCCGAAGAACGGATTGCCGACCATGGCCAGCAGAGCGCCGGTCCCGGCGACAAGCGCCAAGCTGTCCGGTGCCCGTTCGATCCCCACCAGCGAGTTCACCTTCAAGGCCAAGGTGACAAGCAGAGGCGCGATGAACAACAGGCTGGTGCTCATGTACGCCAACGCGTACAGCGCGATAAAACCCCAGCCGACCTGGTGTGCCGCGGGCAGCTCGGATTCCAGGGCAGCCTCGGCTGCGGTTCGGTACTTCAATCCGCGCCGCGCGGCACCCGGCCGGGCCGCGGCCCAGCGAACCGCCCTACCCGTGACGACTTGATGATCCGTAAGGACATGCTGATCCTCCCGTGCGCACCCGTAACCCGCGAGCCTGGGTGGCCTCAATGGCGCCCTGCGCCGCCCCGCCTGAGCGGGCGGGACAAGTGCACCCCCGCAGACGAGGCGCGGCGCAGTGCTCAGCATGAATTAAAGAAATTCTCCTGCGTGCTCAATCGCCGGCGTCCGCGTGGATTGCGCGGAGTCTATCGCCGGTCCGGCCCGCCTGGCCGGTGCAGGAATGAAGCATTGGGGCGTAGGGTCAGCGCGTCAGGCTGCAACCGCTGGCCAGGCGACACCGAGGGGGAACCATGCCGACCGTCATCGCCCACCACGATGTGAAGGACAAGGATCACTGGCTTGCCTCGCCGCGGCGCGAAGAGGTATTCGGGCCGCTCGGGGTGACCAGCATCCGGACGTTCGCCGACCCGCAGAACCCGGCCCGGGTGGCGGTGCTCATGGACGTGGCCGACATGGATGCCGTCATGGCCGCGATGCAGACCGAGGCGATGGCCGAGGCGATGGCGTATGACGGCGTGCTGCCCGAGACCCTGGTGATCCTCGTCGAGGCATAGTTCCCGCTCCCGGCACGATGGGCTGACGCCGCCCAGGGTGTCAGCGGGCTGGGCATGCGGCCATGCGCTGCAGGTACCTGCGCGCGTCAGTTGCGTGCGGCCAGGGTGAACGCCCCCTTGACCGCTGACAGCAGGGCCGGCGCTGCGGCGGCCTCGTTGATGGGCTGCGATGGGTTTTCGGCGAGCACGGCGACGACGTAGCTGTGCCCGGTCCGGGTGGTGGCCAGGTAGGCCAGGGTCAGGACTCCCGGCTCGGATCCGCCCTTGAACCAGGTTGTCTTCCACTGGGCCGGGTTGAGCCGGAGGCCGCCATCGTTGAGCGAAAGTACCTGGCCGATCGGGGACAGGCCCGGCCGGCGGGCGAGGGCAGCCAGGGAGGTGTAGGCGCGGCAGATGTCGTCCGCCGAGGCGAACCATTCGAGGCTGTTGATGTCGCGCGGCGTGGTCCACGCTTTCGCCGCCGCGAGGGCAGGAAGGGGTGCCGGGTCGACGGTGGCGGCGAGCAGCGCCCGACGGCCGGCTTCGTTCGCGGCGATGTAACGACGGGCGAGGGCTGGCCATTGGTCGAGCTTGAGGACGAACAGCTCGCGAGTGGTCAGGAATGGCCGGTCCCGGGCGGGGTCGGCCATCCCGGTTGTGCTGAGCGCGGCCTCGACCGCGGGCCGGCCGACGAGGTTGATCAGCATGTTGGCGGCCGTGTTGTCGCTGATCGAGATCATCTTGGCGGCGGTGTCCTGCACCGAGATCCGGGTGCCGTCCGGCTCGGTCTGGAGCTCGCCGGATGGCAGGCTCTTGAGCCGAGCGGTGATGGCCAGCAGCTGGTTCCAGCGGACCTTGCCGGAGGCGACGGCATTGCCCAGCGCGTCGAGCACGTAGAGCTTGAAGGCCGAGCCGAGCGGCGCCGCGGCGGCCGGGTCGATGCTGTGCACCGGCTGGCATGAGCCGCTGGTGACGTTGGCGACGAGCAGGCGGACCTCGGGTGCGACCGAGCGCACGGCGGCATCGACGCCAGCCCATGTGGCAGGCGGCGGAGGCGGGGCCGGGCTGATTGTCAGCCCGCTGATCAGCCCCCGGCTGTCGGTGGTGAGTGCGACCTGAGCCCGCGGGAGTACGCCGCTGGTGGAGACGATGGCGACGAGCGTGCCCGGTTCGCTGGCCTCGATCGAGAGCAGCTTGACGTCAGTGGCGCCGTGCAGACCCTGGTTGAGCATCGCCGGGCTGACCTTGGTGCGGAAGGCCGCGTCGAAATGGGCGCGCGCCTGCGCGCCGGACATGGGCAGATGCGCCGTCGCGGCGATGAGCCACCGGAGCTGGCCCCCGGCCGGCGTGCCCGGCGGGATAACGACTTTGGCAGGTACCGCGGGCGCCGGCGCCCCCGGCGAGCTGCACGCGGCTAAGAGCACCACCGCGGCCATCAGCACCACCAGGAACGGCCTCGCTGAACGGCCCCGCTTGCGGCTACAGACCCCAGGCATTCGTTTCCTCCTGTACCAGCAAGTACCCTCTGCGGCGCCCGCCAGACCACGCCGGCGGCATGTGCGGATACTGGTTTCAGCGTGCTCAGATTCGCGTCCAGCGAGCGTTAGCCTTCGTCCCTGGTCTTACCGGGGCGGCCCTGCGGGTTCCCATTTCGCCACGGCCATTCTTGGCCGATGATGGCGGGAGGAGATGCGGAGGCTGGTAATGGCGGAATCTGTGGCCGAGCTGCTGGGCCGGCTGCGCTTCGTCGGCGGGCCGGTGGAAACGCTGTACCTGAACCAGCCGAGGGTCCGGGAGAGCTTCGTCGGGCAGCTTGGGGCGATCGAGTCCTTTACCCGGAGCGTCGCGAAGGAGGGGAACGTGGAGGCGCCAGTCATCAAGATCGGCGCTGGGCTGACCGCCGAATCCGGCGTCACATGGGATCTCAGTGACCCGACCGCGCAGGTACTGGTGCTGCATGCCGCGCTTGAGGCGCAGGGCGCGGTGCACGCTCTGGACGGCGCGGTTCCGGGGAACTACATCGACTTCGCCGGCGTTGGCGCGATCTCCCGTCCCGGCATGCTGGATGCCGGGCATCAGGCGGCGCTACGGGAACGGCCAGGTCTGTATGCGGCGCTTGAAGCCGAGCGGGCGGCGCAGGAGAACGTATTGCGGATGATGGAGGGCCAGGCGGCTGCGATGTGGCTCCTGACGGTCGGCACTGGCGCCTCCTTGTGTGCGGCCGTCTTGAATGACAGCTGGCTGAGCCCGTCATCTTCGTCATGGCTGACCGGTTGCCGGTGGCGGATCTTCGCGATGCTCCGCCGCGTGCACGAGACAGGGATTCCGCTCCTCGCCGCGCTCCACGTCAGCGTGCAGTGGTAAGACATCTCTGCCCGGTGATGCCCTCCAGTGCCGAGAGTTCCGCGGTGGCCAGCGGCGCTGCGGGCCAGTAGGCAAGTGCGAGGAGGGCGAGCAGCGGGCCGGAGTTCGGGTCGGTGCCGGAGCCGGTGAAGATTCCGCCGAGTCCCTCGGCGACCCAGAGGGCTGCGGCGATCACGACGGCCAGCGCAATAGCCGCGCGGGCTGGCCTGGCCGGCAGGCAGGCGGCCGTCGCTATGACGACGAGCGCAAGCGCGAGGAGGACCGAAGCCAGCAGGCCGTGGTAACTGAGCGCACTTGCAGCGTGGCTGTCGGTCCAAGCCAGCCATCCAGGCTGGCCCGGTGCTGTAGCCGTGATCATGCTGCTGATGCCCTGCGGCGCGCGCGCAGCGGGCTGCAGGGTCATGCAGGCCAGGCTGCCCCACAAGATCAGCCAGAGGCCGCGTGCGGCTAGCGCGCCTGTCGCGCGGCCCGCGGCGAAGGGCGCGGGGCGGTCGTTGGCGGCGGGCCACAGCAGGACCGCCAGCAGGGCGTAGAGAATCACGGCGCCGGGTGCGCCGCTGACCGGGCTGGCGCTGCCGGTGAGCACGGAGCCGAGCCCTTCGCCCAGCCACCACACCCCGGCAGCCCAGGCGATCGAGGCACCGAGCGCGAGCCTTAGGGTGGGGCGCCATGCTATTCCCAGGCCGATCAGGACCTGAATGGCGGCGAACAACGCGTTCAGCAGGACGACATGATGATCAATGAGGCGAGCTGACCAGGTAATCGGGCCGGCGATCAGCGCCGGGTTACCTCGTGCTGCGCCGGCGATCATCTGCGGGAACGCCCGCGTGAACATGGCCGGCTGACATTGCAGCACTCCGTCCAGCAGCCAGGTGGCCGCGAGGGCCAGCTGTAGTCGCCGGCGCCCGTCACGGGCTGGCCGCCGCCTTGGAAAGCTGACGCCGCCGCGGCCACGTCGTACCGCATCCTCAGCGGTCGCAACGCTGTCGGTCATGACCTGCGCGCCCTTCCCCGTGGCCCGCCCAGATCTGGACGGGCCACGGACTATCCGTTTCAGAAAATGCTTTGTGGCCTACTTGACGTGGATGACGCGCTCCATGCCGAGCCGGACGTGGTCGCGGCCGTCCTGGGTTTGCATGAAGCAGGCCAGCACGTACCAGCCGCGGTGCCGCACGATGAGCTGCTGGTAAGCGCCGTGCGAGATCGGCCCGGCGAAGGTGCCGCCTCCGGTGGAGTGGCGCTGGGCCTTGCGCTGCTTGCCCTCGTGCAGGTACCGGGCGACCTTGCGGGCCTGCCGGTGGCTGCTGGCGGTGGCGAAGACGATCATGTGCACCAGGAAGCCGTGGTTGGCGAACCGGACCAGGTCACCGCGGTGCAGCGTGCCCGGGCCGCGGAAGCCGAACTCGATCGCGGCGATGGTCGCGGCCGGGCGCGGCAGCGCCGCCGGGTGCGCCGCCTTGGCGATGGTGAACGGGACAAGCGGCGGCCGCCCGTTGCTTGACACGTCGAGGGCGACGTAATTGCCGGCCTTCAGGTTGGCCTGGATTCTGCTGGTCGTGCCCCTGCTGACCTGGGTGTCGGTCACGATCGACGCGGTCCCGTCCAGGTTGTTCGGGTCGGCGGCGGCCTTCGGCAGCACCTTGAGGAACTGCTGGAAGGTCACGCCGGGATCGAGCCGGACGAAGATCGGCTCGCCCTGCCGCTCCCGGGTCACGGTCGAGACGATCCGCACGCCGCCGGACTGCAGCGCCCCGCCGACCGTGATCTTCTTCCCGTTCATCGCCACCGTGATCTTCGGCAGCGCGGCATGGTGGCTCGTGCTGGCGGCCACCGATGCCCCTGCGGGCAGGGCGAGCGAGATCGCGGCGGCAGCGGCGGTTGCGGCCGTAGCTATTGAGAAGCTACGTTTCAAGGTCCCTCCAGGGAGTGATGGCAGGCGCGTACCTGCGGCCGGTGACTTTCGGCGAATGTCGCGGATGAACATGCGTGCCTCCGTATAGCCGTACGGTGAGCCATTTGCTGGCTTCCGCTCGCGACGTTAAGGAACGTGACCAGCCCGGGTAAACGCGGGATTCCACAGACAATGACCGGGTAGCCGCGCAAGCTCGTCCTTCTGGACAAGGCACCGGCGGCGTACGCTCTGGCCATGTCCGTCACCGTCCTGGGGCGCGACGCCGAGCTAGCGGCACTTGGCGGGTTCCTCGATGGCCTGCCGTCTGGCGCGGGCGCGGTCGTGCTCGCCGGGACCGCCGGGGCGGGCAAGACCACCTTGCTCCGCGCGGGTGCCGAGCTCGCCGCCGAGCGCGGGTACACGGTATTGCAGACGACGCCGGCCCGCAGCGACCTGCGGCTCGCGTTCGCCGGGCTGGCCGACTTGTTAGAGCCAGGCCTGCAGGAGGTCAGCACCGAGCTGCCGTTGCCGCAAGCGCGGGCGCTGCGGGTGGCGCTGCTGCTGGAGGAAGCACGGCCGCACCCGCCGGAGCCGCGCGTGATCGCGGCGGCATTTCGCGCGGCGGTGACCATAATCGCCCGGTCGGCACCGGTCCTGCTGGCTATCGATGATGTGCAGTGGCTCGATCCGGCGAGCGAGGCGGCCGTCGGCTTCGCCATCCGCCGCCTGGAGCACGAATCGGTCGGCCTGCTCTGCGCCCTGCGCACCGCCCGGCCCGGCGCGGAGTTGCCGCTGGAGCTGGCCCGCGCGAGGCTGCGTCCCGAGCTGCTGCCGGTCGGCGGGCTAAGCCTGGGAGCCCTGCACCGGTTGCTGCGCACCCGGCTCAGCACGTCGTTCTCGCACCCGGCCCTGCGCCGGATAGAGGCAGCGTCGGGCGGCAATCCCTTCATCGCGATCGAGATCGGCCGCGCGCTGGCCCGGCGCGGCGTTTCCAGCGGCCCGACGGCATCGGTACCAGTGCCCGAGACGCTTAGCGAGCTGGTCGGCGAGCGGCTCGGCGCGCTGGCGCCCGACGTCATCGACGCGCTCCGGCTGGTCGCCGTGATGCCGGACGCTCCTATCGGGCAGTATCTGGCGTGCGGGGGTGATGGCACGGCACTGGATAAGGCGGTGCTGGCCGGCGTGCTCGAGCACAGCTCCGGCCCGCTCCGGTTCAGCCATCCGCTGCTCGCGTCCGCTGTGGCCAGTGCCATCCCGCCCGCTCGCAAGCGGGAGCTGCACGCGGCGGCCGCGAGCGTCGTCCGGCTGCCGGAGGAACGGGCCAGGCACCGAGCGCTTGCCGCACCCGGCCAGTCAGCTTCTGCGGCGGACGAGCTGGCCGTCGCGGGCCGTGCCGCGGCGGGACGCGGCGCGCCAGCGGCGGCGGCTGAGCTGTTCGAGCTGGCCGCCGCGCTGACGCCGGACGAACGGCCCGCCGAGGCCCGGCAGCGGCTGCTCGACGCGGCGCGCCACCTGGCGCTCGCGGGCGAGACCCGAGCGGCCACGGCGGCACTGGAGCGCCTGGTGGAGTCATCACCGGCCGCCAGAGAGGTCGGACGCGCTCGTTGAGTACGGCAAGCTGAGGCAGGACGACTTCGGGGCGGCGGAGGCGCTGCTTGAGCAGGCGCTGGCAGAGGCGGGCAGCGACCGGGAGCGCAAGGCCCGGATCCGCTCTGCGCTGTCCCATCTCTGGCTGATGCGCGGTGACGCGGCCCGGGCCCTGGCAGAGGCTCGACTTGCGCTACCCGACGCCGAGGCTGCGGGTTCGCCCGCAGTGCTGGCCCATGTGCTCGCCAGGAACTTCGACCTGGGCCTGATGCACGGCGATCCACCTGATGAGAGCCTGCTCACGCGCGCCCTGGAGCTTGAGCGCACCGTCGCGGCGCCGTCGTCCGAGGCACCGCCGAGCCTGCTGGCGGGCATGTGGCACCTGCACGAGGGAAGTCTTGACCTGGCGGAGAAGGAGCTGGAGCAGGTACTTGCCCGGGCTGAAGCCGATGGTGTCGAGTACTGGCGGGCCGAGTCCCTGCTGCGGCTGTCGCAGGTCGCCGCCAGGCGCGGTGACGCGGGGCGGGCAGCCGGGCTTGCCGCTGGGAGCCTCGAGGTCGCGGAGCAGCTCGAGCTCACGCACATGACATGCGCCGCACTGCACGGTTGCGCGTCGGCCGCGCTCCTGCTCGGGAACGTCAAGGCCGCCAGGGAGCTCGCGGTCCGCGGCGCGGAGTTCGCTGAGCGAGCCGGTGACCCGCCATTCGTGATCATGCACGCGGGGCTGCTCGGCTCGATCGACCTGGCGCTCGGCGACTATCCGGCGGCGGCATCGCGGCTGAGGTCGCTGCTGAGCAGGCTGCATATCCTCGGCGTGCGGCCGGCCGCTCAGTCAATCCGCGCGGACACCGTGGAAGCGCTGGTCGCCGCAGGCGAGCTGGACATCGCCGCGGTGGTCTCCGGGGAACTTGACCGCAGCGTCCGGGACCCCGTGACCGCGGCGATCGCGGCACGCTGCCGCGGTATTCTCGCCGCCGCCCGCGGCGACAGCGGCGGCGCGCTGGCCGAGCTTGCTGTTGCCATGCGGCTGCACAAGCAGGTATCGCCGATCCCGCTGGAGCGGGGCCGCACGCTGCTGGCGCTCGGCATCATGCAGCGGCGTCTCAAGCAGCGCGCGAATGCCCGTGCCACCCTGACCGAGGCGGCGCGCATTTTCGGCGAGATCGCCTCGCCGCTGTGGGCGGCGCGCGCCCAGGCTGAGCTCGGCCGGATCGGCGGCCGCGCTCCGGGGCCGCGGGGCCTCACCGTCACCGAGCGCCGGGTTGCCGAACTGGTCGCCCGCGGGATGAGCAACCGCGAGGTGGCGGCTGAGCTGTTCGTGACCGTCCGTGCCGTGGAATCAACGCTCACCAAGACCTACGCGAAGCTGGGCGCGCGCTCGCGAACGGAACTTGCGGCCCGGCTGCACAACGGCTGAGCCGGTCCCATTCTGTGTGGTTCTCCGCGTTCACTACGCTCAGCTCGGCTGCCTAGGCTGCCGCCATGCTCTACCTGGCCGAGTTCTACTTGTCCGGCAGCGCGTGCCTGGCCGACGTGGCCGGCCGGGCACGCGCCGGGGCGGACGAGGCCGCCCGCACCGGCGCCGAAGTGCGCTTCGTGCAGGCCATCTTCGTGCCGCAGGACGAGAGCTGCTTCGCGGTGTACCGCGCGGGCTCGGTCCAGGAGGTCACGGCGGCCGGCGGCCTGGCCGGGCTGGTGTTCGACCGGATCGTGGCCGCCGTATCCATCCGGTGACGGCGAGCTCTCATACTCCCGACGCTGCCGCCTGTCAGCACCGCGTTCTCCGGCAGCGGGCGCGGTCAGGTCGATGCGTTTGCTTGCCGCCTTTCGCCCGGCGCCGGGGTGAGGTGCGGGCCGGTTGCGAGGTGTGAGTGGGTTGCGATCAGCTCGGCCGCGTGCTGGGCGTCGACGAGCCAGGGGGCGTGTCCGCCGGGCACCTCATAGAGCCTGGCGCCGTGAATCTGGTCGATCGACGGCCGCGCTCGCTCGATGGAGAGGTACGGGTCGTCGGATCCGAGGATGAAGATCGTAGGTACCACGATCGCGGCGAGCTCTGCGCTGGTGAGGACCACCTCGGGGCGTGGGCGGCGGAACCGGTCGATCGCGTGCATGAGCGACGCCACGGCTCTCGCGTTCTCTGGCCGGCGTGCGGACAGGCGTAGCGCCTCGATCAGCGAATCGGGCGCGGCCGCTACCTCGGCGGAGCCAAGCCCCTGGGCCAGCAGGGTGCGATAGACACGGCGCGGGCTGGGGGAGCGCAAGACCGCGGCGCCTAGTCCGCGGACGGTCAACAGCGACAGCGGCATGCGCACTTCTGCGCCCGGGAGCGCGACGGCGGGTTCTCCGATCGCGATCACCTCGCAGATCCGCCCGGAACCGGCGGCTACGTGCCACAGGGCGAACATGCCGCCAAGCGAGTGGCCGATCACCGGCGCCTCGTGGAGCCCGAGTGCGTCCAGGATGTCCTCGATCAGCCGGCGGGCGTGCTCGCGCACCTGCCCGCGCCGGAATGCGACCGGATCGGACAAGCCGTGACCGGGGAGGTCCACGGCGAGGAGCCGGAACTGACGGAGCTTCGTAAACAACGGCGCCCAGATGGCGGCGCTCTCCGACACGCCGTGGAGCAGGACAACCGCCGGGCCGCGTCCATGCGAGAGCACTCGTACCCGCAGGCCTGTCTGCGCGAGTTCGAGGAAAGACTCGTCGACGTCCGCGCCGACGGCGGCAAACAGGTTCCGCTCCGCGTCGTGGATGCGCCGCTCGATCCCGGTCGCCCGGGCCTGATGGTTCATGACTTCTCCTCTCGGTTGACCTCGGCCTGCCTGGGGCTCGTGGTCATGGCCGCCAAGTTGGCGAGCCACCCTCGTATGGTTCGCTCGTCCTCGCGGCTAAGATCCGCGAGCGCAGCGTGCTCCACCAGGCGCACTCGGCGCCTTGCCGTCTCCAGGCACTTGCGGCCGCGCGTCGTCGGGCGCACGAGCACGACCCGCTGATTCCTCGCGCTGCGCTCAACCAGCCCTGCCGCCTCGAGGCTGAGGATGGACGTGTGCATCGTCTGCCTCGTGACCTGCGAGATGCGAGCAAGCTCGGAAGCGGAGAGCTCGGGCCGGGTCTCGAACACGCTCAGGATCCCGTACTCCTGCGCGGACAGCCCGAGGTCTTCAAGTTCGCTGTCCAGCAGCGCCCGGAAGCGCTGGTGCGCGAGCCGGAACAGGTAGCCGAGATCCGCGTCCGGCGGGGGAAGCGGCCGCGCTGAAGTTGTCAGTCTTTCTGACATGGTAGTCACGATATTGAGTTGTCAGCGTGCCTGTCAACTAGCGACGCCGGCTGACCTCACGCGGCACAGGTACCGTGGCCGGCTGACGTTGTCGGGCGTATCGGCGCTGCTGGGGCGCTTCAGCCACGTCCATACCGGCGGGCGCGGGTCAGCCCGGTCCGGCGTCGATGACGGCCCGGACCCCCGCCTCGGTAGGCTGGAGGCCGAAGAGGGTGACCGCCCAGGTCAGGCCGGCCCGCTCCCACGGCCCGAGGTCGGTGTCCGGGGGAAGCTCGGTGATCAGGTCGAACGGGCCTCCGCCGGGCCGCGCGGCGGCGATCTCGGCGGCCAGTTCGGCCAGCGCCTCGGGGCCAGGCAGGCCGATGGTGAACAGGCCGTCCCAGCGGAGCGCCCGGCGCACCGGCCGCCGGTTCGGCCACTCCCCGGCCACCCACACCGGGGGCCTCGGCCGCTGCGCCGGGACCGGCTCGAACTCCCCGGCCCAGTACCTGGCCAGGGCGTCCAGGCCGTGATCGAGCAAGCTGGCACGCTCGCGCGGGTCGGTCACCTCCCCGAACGGCTCCAGCTCGTTGTTGCGCGCGCTGCCGAGCCCGGCCCCGAAAATGAGCCGGCCGGAGCTGAGCAAGTCCAGCGTGGCCGTTTCCCTGGCCACCTTGTGCACCCGGCGGCGGGAAAGCGGGGTGACCAGCGCGCCGATCCGCACCCGGGACGTGGCGCAGGCCACGGCGGCGAGTGCCACCCACGGGTCGGCCACGGCCCGCACCGGCGCGCGGTAGGCGATGTGATCCCAGACGAAAAAGCCGTCCCAGCCCCGCTCCTCGGCCCGGGCGGCCAGCCGGGCAGCCACCCGCGGGTCGGCCAGCTCACCGAACAGCCCGACGTCGATCGCGCGCTTCACGACGGCGATCTTAACTGCTCACCCGGGAACCTGAGGCAGACGTGGATGGCACAGAGCACGTATCTGCCGGTCGTGGCCGGGCCTCGGAGACCGAATGATCACCGAGGCCCGGCGCCGGGCGGCCATGCTCTTGGTGCGCGGCACCAGCGATGTGTTTCGATAACGCGCATGCCCTACGACCTCATCCACCCTCCCAAGGCACGCCCGGGCGAGCGCATCGCCGTCCTGTCACCGTCGTTCGCGGCGGCAGGCGCCTTCCCCGCGGTGCACGAGCAGGCGATGCGGCGGCTCGTTGAGGTGACCGGGCTTATCCCGGTCGAGTACCCCACGACACGCAGGGTAGGAGCGACCCCGCTAGCTCGCGCCGCCGACATCAACGCCGCCTTCGCCGATCCGGCGATCCGCGGCATCCTCGCGGTAATCGGCGGCGATGACCAGATCACCGTCATCCCGCACCTGGAGGCCGGGCTGGCCCGGCGCGATCCCAAACCTTTCCTCGGCACGAGCGACAACACCAACCTGCACCACTGGCTCTGGGCAAACGGCATCGCGAGCTTCTACGGCGGCTCGTCCCAGGTGCACCTCGGCCCGGGCCCCGGCGTCGATGGCATCCACGCGCGGTCGCTGCGCGCCGCTCTGATCACTGGTGAGATTCTCGAGATCACAGATCCGGGCGAGTCGGAGGACGTCGGGGTCGACTGGGGTGACCCGCGCGCGCTGACTTCCTTCGGTGAACGCGAGCCGACCGAGCCGTGGAGCTGGCACGGCCCGGCACGTACGGTGACCGGCCGCACCTGGGGCGGCTGCATCGAGATCATCGAATGGATCCTCACCGCGGGGCGGTTCCCGTTCGATCCGGACGTCCTCGATGGCGGCGTGCTCATCATCGAAACCTCAGAGGAACTCCTGCCCGCGCGCAACGTTGGCTGGATCGTCCGTTCGCTGGGCGAGCGCGGAATCCTCGCGGCGGCCGACGCAGTCCTGGTGGCCCGCCCGCCGGTGTCCGGTCTCGCCCGCCGTCCGGCCGCTGCGGAACGTGCTCGGCTGCGCGCTGAGCAGCGAGACGTCATTGTCGATCTTGTCGGCCGGTACAACCCTGAAGCCGTGGTGTGCGTCGGCATTCCGTTTGGTCACACGCGTCCGCAGTGGATCGTCCCGCACGGTGGCCTGATGACCGTCGACGGCGCCGGGCGCCGGGTAATCGCCGACTACTCGTAGCAGGGCAGGTCCGGCTATGGCGCGGCAGGCAGTGAATGAGGGCGCTTATCCAGCGCATTTCTTCGGGTGCCGTCGGCGATGGCGGCGATCTCTTGAGCAGGCGTTTGCGGTATTAATTGCCAAGGATCGTTAGGTGCACCGGGCATGCCGCATTATAGTACTTCAAGGTCAGCTTTCCCTGGGAATACGCCCACGAGCATGTACAGGAATTAGGTACGCGCTCGGAAGTTATGACCTCGGCAGGCACGCCGCTACGCCGCTCGGCACGGCCTGGCTGGTAAGGCAGCGGCTCTCCGACGAGGGCGAGAACAGGCCCCTCGGTCCTGGCTTCCTGGACAGCGCCGTCAGCTAGCGCCAGCCACTCCCGTGGCCTGCCGCGTGACGATGGCGGGGCTGGCGGGTGTCGTTTGACGCGAACCCTGGCTCCGGGAATCTTGTCACTCGCCCGGCTGTCCATGTCGTCCAGAATATCCGCCGGCCGGGGGATGATTTCCGGTGGCCTGTGGCCGGCAGTTCCCGACGCCTGGTGGCAGCCCAGGCTCTCCAGCGGAGGTCCCGGCCGCCGGTATGCTCGCGGCCATGTCACCGCAGATCGCCACCAGTACTCCTGTCGACCTGGCCGGGCTGCTTGAGTTCGCGCGGCCGCGGCACCGCGCCATCTTGGTCACCACCCGGGCCGACGGAACTGCCCAGGCATCTCCGGTCAGTTGCGGCGTGGACCGCGAAGGGCATGTGCTCATCGCGACCTACCCGGAGCGCGCGAAGGCCGTGAATATCCGGCGCGCCGGCACCGCCACGGTCCTGGTGCTCTCAGACGACTTCAACGGTCCGTGGGTGCAGATTGACGGCCAGGCTCAGGTCCTCGATATGCCCGGGGCTCTCGAGCCGCTGGTGGAGTACTACCGCAGCATCTCCGGCGAGCACCCTGACTGGGCCGAATACCGCGACGCTATGCGGCGCCAGGGCAAGTCACTGATCCAGATCACGCCACGCCGCTGGGGACCGGTCGCCACGGGCGGCTTCCCTGCTCGTCTCGCGAAGCCCTAGCGACGGCAGCCGCCATCTGGGTTGTGACCTGCGGCGGAGCGCCCGCGTCCGGTTCGCTGTGTGTGGCATGGCGCACGTGCGCCCGCTTATGTACCTTGACGGTTACGTAACTATCTGGATACGCTCGCGCTATGGACGCTGTCCTGCAGGCGCTGTCGGACGAGAGCCGGCGGACGATGCTGGAGACCCTGGCCGGCGGTCCGGCAACCGCGGGTGAGCTGGCGGCGCTGCTGCCGATTGCCCGCCCGGGGGCATCGCGGCACCTGCGGGTGCTGCGGGAGGCAGGGCTGGTCGAGGTCCGCCAGCAGGCGCAGCGGCGGGTCTACAGCCTTCGCCCCGGGCCGCTCGCCGAGGTCGATGAATGGCTGGGCCGGTACCGGGCCCTGTGGGAGCAGCGGCTGGATGCCCTGCACACCGAGGTGGCCCGGGGAAAACGCGAACGAAGGAGCACCAGATGACCAGCAATGCACGTGGGGGTCCCCGCATCCTGGGCAGCCTGCGGTCAGCGGATGGCAAGGGCGTCGTGCGCATGCAGGACCGCTTCGACACCGATATCGACGACGTGTGGTCGGCACTGACCGATCCCGGCCGTCTGGCCCGCTGGCTCGGCGAGGTCGAGGGCGACCTGCGCCTCGGTGGTGAGTACCGCTTCCGCTTTTTTGCCAGCGGATCGGAAGGCACCGGGCGGGTGGAAGCGTGCGAGCCCCCGCGGCGGCTGCTGCTGGCCCATGGCCTGGGCCAGCCAGACGTCAAAGTCATCGAGGCCACGCTGGCCGCCGACGGCGACCAGACCATCCTGGTCGTCGAGGAGCGGGGCATGCCCCTGGACCTGCTCGCCGCCTACGGGGCGGGGGTCCAGGTCCATGTCGAGGATCTCGCCGCTCACCTCGCCGGGCGTGAGCGCTGCGACGCCGACGTGCGGTGGGACGAGCTCCAGCCTGCCTATGAGGACCTGGCGGCCATCGTCGGCTAGGCACTGGCCGCTGCCGTTCGGGTTCTGACCTGGGCCTGAGCACCGCTGGGGAAGGTGTTTGCGCAGCGCAGCCGCCTGTCGATCATGCGTTTGTGAGGACAGCAGAATCGAAGGCGGCTGCTGCCGCCAGGACAGGCGCCGCGCTGGCGCGCCGGAAACGTGCTGAGCTGCTGGAAGGGCCGGCCGCGCGGGCTGGCGGTCGGCGCGATCGATGAAACCGGCCAGGTCAAGGCCGGCACCCGCACCGCCGGCGTGAAACGGCAGTACCTGGGCTGCGTGGGCAAGGTGGCCAACGGGATCAACACCGTGCACCTGTCGTATGTGCGGCGGAGGTCCTTGCCGGCGCGTGCGCCGCTATTCGTGGCAACGTGCACTCATTTCGGCATTATGCGGGTGATCTTCGGTCGCCTTCGCCCTTCGGGCTACATAATTCCTGGTCATGCAGGTGATCGAGCCGGAAAACAAACCCGAATTTGCGCGGCGGATCGAGGCTAAGCCGACCTTTGATTGCGTCCGGCCAGGGCAAATATTCATCAAAGAAACGCAGTTCCCGGCTTGAGTTAGCGCTACCGGGATAAGTCATCCCGGGGGTTACGATGCTTAGCAGAGAACATGAGAAATGCCGGCCGGAATATTATGACGATCCGGACTTCAACTACGCGAGCTGGTGGCGTGGCCGTGGATACGAGCATCAGGCTGAGGTGATGGCGATCCGGCGGCTGCTACACGGCCGCAGGTTCGGCCATGCCGTGGACGTTGGCGGAGGATACGGGCGGCTCTGCGTCGTCCTCGCGGACTACGCGGACAAGGTCACGCTGGCCGAACCCAGCCGTCAGCAACTGGATCTCGCCAGAAGCTTCCTCGCGCATCACTCAGCCATAGACCGCCGCCGGATGACCGCTAGCGAGCTGGAGTTTCCCGACGCGAGCACGGATCTGGTCACGATGATCCGGGTGATGCACCATCTGCCGGAGCCGGCTGCGGCATTCGCCGAGGTGTCGCGGATCCTGCGGCCGGGGGGATACGCGATCATCGAAGCTGCCAACGCAACGCATGCAGCCAACCGCATGCGTTATCTGCTCCGGCGCGAACGGATTCCGGCCTCGGCGGTGAACATCGGATCCCGCGGCAGCATCCCGTACGTGAACCATCACCCAGATACCGTTGCCCGTCAGCTCGAGGCGGCCGGGCTGCGGACTAGGCGCATGTTGTCGGTATCCAACCTGCGCCACCCGCTCATCAAGAAGGCTCTGCCAGAGCGGGTAATGCTCAGCGCAGAGCGGGCCGCCCAGGAACGGCTCGCCGGGATCCGCTTCGGGCCGAGCATGTTCTTCCTGCTTCAGAAATAGAGCTGGATGGCGCGCGGGTTCGGCGTGGCCGTCGTCGGGCTCAGCGCCACCGACCAGATGTTCTCATCGGCGCGTACTGCTCCGGTCCTGATGATCATCGCCGGCGGGGCCGGTGCAGCGCGATGCTGCCCGGGGTGTGGCCCCCGGCGTGCAGCACGACGGCGCCGCCGGCGAAGTCGAGCACGTCTCCCAGCCGGTTGACCTGCCACCGGGCTGAACCGGGCAACGTCCACCTTGACTTATGCAGGTAGATACCTGCATAATTGCCGGGATGGGCGATGACGACGCAGTGTTCAGAGCCCTGGCCGATCCGACGCGGAGGGCCTTGCTTGACCGGCTCCGCGAACGCAGCGGCCAGACGCTGGGGGAGCTGTGCGGGCCGCTTGAGATGGCTCGGCAGTCGGCGACCCAGCATCTGGGCCTGCTGGAGGCCGTGAACCTCATCAGCACCGTCCGGCGGGGCCGGGAAAAGCTGCACTACCTCAACCCCGTTCCCCTCTGGGCCATCCAGGAACGCTGGATCAAGAAGTTCGAGCGGCCCCGCCTGCGCGCGCTGAGCGCCATCAAACAACGAGCAGAGGAGGGCGTCATGGCCGACCGGCCGAGATACGTATACGTCACCTACATCGAGAGCTCGCCACAGCGGGTGTGGGAAGCGCTCACCGACCCAGGCCTGAGCGCCCAGTACTGGGGGCATAGCAACGTCTCCAGCTGGCAGGCTGGCTCCGCCTGGGAACACCGGCGCGTCGACGGCTCAGGCATCGCCGATGTGACCGGCACCGTGCTGGAGTCCGTGCCACCTCGTCGGCTCACGATCACGTTCGACGCCCCCGGAGATACCCCTCCGGATGGCCCCTCGACGGTGACCTTCGACATCGAGCCCTACCACGAGATCGTCCGGCTCACCGTCACTCATGGGAACCTGGCCGGCAGCGATGCCCTGGAGGCGGTCTCTGCCGGATGGCCGGCCGTGTGCGCCAATCTCAAGTCCCTCCTTGAGACCGGCCACGTCCTGCCCCGCGCACCGTGGGAGATGCATGCCGAGCTGCGCGCCGCCCAGATGGCTCGTAACGACCCCGCCCCTTAGCCTTGATCCGCCGCGTAAATGGGGGCCTCGTTCAGCGTCGTGTCGCGGACGGGCCCGGGTGACTCGGCGGAAAGGGGGCGGGGCGCGCCTGGCTGGCTAGGCTTTGCCCATGGGCAGGAGCGAGACGTGACCAGCCGGACCTATCCGCCGGGTGTCCCGTGCTGGATCGACACCGGGCAGCCCGACGTCGAGACCGCTACCGAGTTCTACGGCGGAATCTTCGGCTGGACGTTCGAGGACGTCATGCCGCCGGGAGCACCGGGCCGTTACATGATCGCCAGGCTTGACGGCCAGGACGTCGCCGCGATCGCCGGCCCCGGCAGGGTGCAGCGGCGTGGAGCACCTACGTTTCTGTCGACGACGCAGATGCCGCAGCGCGGCGACTGGTCTCTGCTGGTGCCGCGGTGCGATCGGCATCGGCCGACGCGGGAGAAGGCGGCCGCAGCGCGGTGCTGACCGATCCGGAGGGCACCGAGTTCCGCATCTGGCAGGCCGGGCGACGCTCGGGGACGCAGCTGGTCAACCAGCCGGGCGGATGGAATTTCAGCGATTTGCACACGGCTGACCCCAGGGCAGCCATTGCGTTCTACGAGGAGGCCTTCGGCTGGCAGGTCGACGACCTCGGCTTCGCGACGATGATCCGCCGGCCCGGTTATGGTGACCATCTTGAGGCGACGGTCGATCCGGGCATCAGGGCGCGGCAGTCGCGGGTGGTCGCCCCGCCCGGCTTCGAGGATGCGATCGGCTGGCTTTTGCCCACTGCCCCGGGCGAGCCGTCGCGCTGGCACGTCTCGTTCACCGTGGCCGACCGGGACCGGACAGCAGCTGACGCGGAGCAACTCGGCGCGCAAGTCCTTGCGCGGGACGACACTAAGTGGACGCGCACCGCGCTGATCCGCGACCCCCAGGGAGCGGAGTTCACCGCCAGCCAGTTCACGCCGCCATCGGGCTGAGCAGGCGGCGGATCTGCTGGTCGTTCCTTCCTTCCTTCCTTCCTTTCTGCAGGCCCGCGTCAGCTGATCTGCTCGGCCAGGGCGACGATGATGCCCGAGGGGCCGCGGAGGTAGCAGAGCCGGAAGATGCTCTCGTACTGCGCCACCTCGCCGAGGAGTTCGGCGCCGTGGGCGCGCAGGCGGGCGATGGTGTCGTCGATGTCGTCAACGGCGAACATGACACGATGCAGGCCCAGCGTGTTGGGCGACGGGTTCTCCGGCTCGGCGCCGACCGCCGCGGGGGCGTGGTACTTCGTCAGCTCCAGCTTGCTGTGGCCGTCCGGGGTCTGCATCATGGCGATTTCGCTCCGGACGCCGTCGAGTCCGACGGTGCGGTCCGCCCAAAGGCCTTCGACCTGCCCCTTGCCTTCCAGCTCCATGCCGAGCTCGGTAAAGAACGCGACGGCGGCATCCAGGTCCTCGACGACGATGGCGACGTTGTCCATCCGCTGAATGGTCATGTCTGCGAGCATAAGCAGCGGCGCGTCGCCGGTCGCGCTGAAGAAGGCTGTGTGCTGGCCGAATCACTCTGGCCCAGGCGCCGCAGGCGCTCGCCCAGCGGCGAGCGGACCGGACGTACGCCCGGCCAAGCCCGTGCCGGTACCGTGTCACATGGCCTTGTTGCGCACACCACGTAACGGCACCGTAAAGATCGTCGAACAGGGGACCGGCCCGGCGGTGGTGTTCCTGCACAGCGGGGTGGGCAGCGCAGGCGAGTGGCGGGGTGTCTTCTCGGTATGGCCGGCCGGTTACCGTCTGATCGCCGTGGATGCCTTCCGGGGCGGCAGCGGCCCGGGCCGTCCCGGACATCGCACACTCGACGACTACGCCGGCCAGGTCCATGCCGTCGTGAGCCACGTTGGGCAGCCCATTCACCTGGTCGGGTTCTCGTGGGGCGGGGCGACCGCACTGCACGTGGCCGCCACCGCGCCGACGGCGCTGGCGTCGGTGGCCGTGATCGAGCCCGAGGCATACTCATTGCTCAAGGCCGGCGACGGGCCGGCCTACACCGCGATCCGTAATCTGCGTGATCGGTGGCGCGGGCATGTCCATGCGGGTGACTGGTATGCAGCGTTCGAAGAATTCATTGACTTCTACAACGGCCGGGGATCCTTTGCTGCATGGCCGGCCGCCCGGCGTGACGCGTTCCTGGCGGACCAGCGCACGCGAGGAGACCTCTGGGACGTGCTCTTCAACGCGCCGATCACCGCAGGCTCGCTGGCGTCGGTGGCCGTGCCGGTGCACATCATCGAGGGGTCGGCGACGTCGGTCGTGGACCGGGCAATCTGCGACGCGGTGCTCAGGAGTGCCCAGTACGCCCGCCGCAGCATCATCGAGGGAGCCGGCCACATGATGCCGCTCACGCACCCGGCCGACCTTACCCAGGTGCTCGTGCGGCAACTTGCCTGAGACCGGAGGCGCCAACTCGCGCCGGCTCCGAGAGCGACTTCACGGCCTGCACGAACCGGGACACCAGCCAGCCGGCTCCGGAATTACTTCACGGCTGGCGGGCTCACCGATGAGTTCCGTTGCGCCGAAGCGTCTGACCGTGCGTGAGCACCTTCCAGGAGGCGGCGCAGCTGGTCCGGCGTGCTCTCAACCGCAGGATTGCCGATGACTGTAAGGAGTGAAAGATGACCGATATGCCGGAGATCGTTTCGGCCGGTGCGTGGCAGCAGGATCGCGACGAGCTGCTCAAGGCCGAGAAGGAGGCCACCCGCGCGCTGGACGCGCTCGCCGCGCGGCGCCGCCGCCTGCCGATGGTCAAGTTCCGCGGCGAGTACGCGTTCGGCACGCCGGACGGCCCGAAGACCCTGCCCGGCCTGTTCGAGGGCCGCCGGCAGTTGGTCGTCTACCAGTTCATGGACAACGGGCCGGACGACTACTGCCCGGGCTGCACCTTCTTCACCAACAGCGTCCCCGCGGCCGGGCCGGCCCTGCTGGCCGAATGCGGGGTTACCTGGGTGACCGTGTCGAACATGCCGCTGGCCCAGATCGAGGCGTACAAGGCGCGGATGGGCTGGACGGTGCCGTTCGTGTCGTCGCACGGCACGTCGTTCGCCGACGACTGCGGCGCCGCCGGCGGCTTCATGCTCAGCGTGTTCCTGCGCGACGGCGAGAACGTCTACCGGACCTACAGCACCACGTCCCGCGGCGTGGACCGCCTCGTCTTCGCCAACAGCATCCTCGACCTCACCCCGTACGGCCGGCAGGAGGACTGGGAGGACTCCCCGCCCGGCTGGCCGCAGCACCCCACCTACGGATAGGCGAGGCGGCAACGATTGCCGCCGGCGGCATATCCGTAAGCTGCGGACGTGATCGTCTGGTCAGCATTGCTGGCTACAATCACGGACGTGGCAGATGATCAGGGCGATGCGCTGTGGGACCAGTTCGTCACCTTGATGCTCGCGGCAGGCCCAGCTCAGGAGGGGGTCTCTCGCTACGGCGACAAGCCGGCGTTATTCGCCGGGAGCCGCGAGATCGCTCACCTGGAGGCGCCCGGCGTGATCGATTTGAGGATCACCCGGGCAGAGTGGTCGCGGGCAAGCGCGCACTTCGGCGACGACCCGGCCGTCTGGCACGATCGTGCACGCCGCGACTGGATCGAGCTTCACCTGCACTGCATCGCCGACCTTGACCGGCTTCGCCAGCTGCTGGCCGCGGCGATGGCAGCGAACGCATGAGCTCACCGATTCAGGCTCTATCCTCGTGCTCAAGGTTCTCTTGCCGAGGCGGTGGCTTGATCATGCAGTACTCGTGGCCCGCACCAGTGCCGCCGGGGGGACGTACGGGGACGATCCGATTGATCCGCTGCGTCCGCTGCGGAGGGCCGCTTTACCATACGAAAACCAATGGTCAGCCTCGGCAAGAGGACCACGAGCAGGGTTGCGAAGCCTTCATCAGGGCAATCCGGGTAATGCGATATGTCGACGAACTGAAGCGGTCCGCATCCGAGTCCTCGGCGACCTGGGCCGCGGCTGGCGGCGGAGATACTTGCGGGAGAACGCGAAGAAACTGTCCGTCGTGGCCTGCGAAGGCGACCCCGTCGCCGCGGTCAGCGCCCTTGGCGACCTCTATCAAGCCGAATGCCAGACGCCCGCAAACGAGTCATGTCGTCTGAAAAGATGGAAATGGCGGAAGCGCTGATGCTGGCCTGCCGGCAGCTCGCCCTAGGGCAGGAGCCGGCGCCCATCACTCCCCCCGGGTAGCGACCAGAGAGGACAGGGCCACGTCCAGCCCCGCTCATGATCAGCCCGCCGGGTTCAGCGTCAGTCCCAGGGCCTTCATCCACGACGCGGCACCGGCGCGCAGGTGGTCACCGTGTGCCGCGCAGAGCCCGATGCTGGTCTCCGCGGCGGCCACGCGGGCCAGTAACCAGCGCTCGAGCACGATGCCGGCCTCGGCGCTGGCTACGCGGGCCAGTAACCAGCGCTCGGTGCCCGTCGAAGTGCAGGGGTAGGGCCAGCCGGGGATTTCCAGAACGCCCGTGGCCAGCAAGGCTCCAGCGATGAAGCTGGCCCCGCAACGGCCGGTGAAGTCCTGGCAGATACCGCAGAAGCGCTGCGAGACCAGCACTGGGTCTGCCTCGGCTGCTCCGCAGCGTGGGCAGGTGAACGATTCACGCGGCATTACGCTCACCGCCTTCCGGCAGATCACCGCACGTCAGAGGCAATGGGTCCATCGCCAGGCGCCGCCGCTGCCGGACTGGCCGCACAGGTCATCCCTGAGCGGCCAGTACCGGGGGGGCGATCAGCTCCGGCACTGGATCGTGCCGGTAGTTGCGCTACAAATACTTGTGCAAGTTTCAGGCGGAGACATCGGTCAGCTGACCGATCTATGAAGCCGCAAGCACGACCAGGAGCCCGCGGGCCTGACCGCGCTGCCGCCCCAGGCGATATTCGCCCCGTGGACTAGGGTGGCGCCTGATCAGCTGTGACACCTTGCCGGGAGCTGCGCATGATCTCCTACACCGACGATCTGACATCTGTCCGTGAGAACATGCTGCACGGGTTCTTCGCCGGCTGGCCCCGGCGGCCATCGGCCGGGCAGCACCTGGCGGTAATGCGCGGAAGCTATCGGTCCGTGGTCGCCATCGATGAAACAGGCGAGCGCGTGGTGGGCTTCGTCAACATGCTCAGCGATGGGGTACTCACCGCTTTCATCCCCTGGCTGGAGGTCTTGCCCGAATACCAAGGGCAGGGCGTCGGTACCGAGCTGATGCGCCGGATCCTGGCGGGCACTGAGCGGTTTTACTCGGTCGACCTTGTATGCGACGCAGCACTTGTCCCGTACTACGCGCGCTTCGGCATGGCCGGCGCAGCCAGTGCGCTCCTGCGCCATCCGGCCGCGCTGGAACGCTGTCCTCCTGCAGGCCTCTGACAGCGGCACGGGCGCCGGGCGGTCCAGCGCACGGTTCTGTCCCGCAGCTGAGCGCTTCGGGTTCGGCCGGGGGCTGGCATCATCGACGCGTGGATGCTGCCTGGAACCGATTCTGGATGGCATGCCAGCAAGCCCTCGGCGAGCTGGTTACAGGGCGGCCGGAACCCTTCAAGGCACTGTGGTCTCACGCTGAGGATGTCGACCATGGCTGGCCCGGACCTCGCCTTCCTGGACAAGGTGAGGGACGCGACGACATGAGCTTCACGTTGGTCGGGCTGCTCGCCGCCGATACCCACCGCCGGGCCGACATCACGGCCGCCCTGGCCGGGCAATGAGCGGCAGCATGACGACGCAGCAGCCTTGGCCATGGCCGGAGCGGATGGACGCGCTGCAGGCCGCGCCGGGCTCACACCATGTCTTGCTGGACAACGACCGGGTGCGGGTGCTGGAGGTGGTGGTCGAGCCAGGAGCGCGTGAACCGGAGCACACGCACCGGGCAGCCAGCGTGATGATCGTGGACGAGCCGGCACGGATCAGGTATTACCAGGGCGCCGCACTGCTGTTTGAATCCCCGGCGCGCTCCGGGTCCCCGCCCGGCGTTCGGGTGCGCTGGATGGAGCCCGAGGGCCCGCACTCGGTTGAGAACATCGACGAGCACCGCTACCACGCGATCCGCGTCGAACTCAAGTAATACCGGTGCCATGCTCTCACCGAACAGCAGTTCCCGGGTGCGCCGGCCGGAGGCGGTGTGGTAGGCGCTGCGCCGGCTCGAGACCGCCTGCTACCTTCACGGCGCCGGCCTCGTGAAAGTCGGCCAACGACAGACCGGGCTTGCGGACTGGTGGTGGCGAGCCGGTGAGGAAGCTGCCGGACCGGGTGTGGAAGCTGCCGCGACACGAGGACGACGAAGCGGCAGAGGAGGGTATCGGCCGGATCCTGGCGCTGTCCGACGGCGTATTCGCCATTGCTATCACCCTGCTGATCCTTGAGATCACCGTCCCGGCAACGACCAGTGACGTCGGCCTGCCGAAAGCGCTACTGGGGCTGTGGCCGCGTTACCTGGCCTACGTCTTGAGCTTTCTCGTGATCGCCAGGTTCTGGATGACACATCGGCTGGCATTCCGGCTCATCGCCCGCGACGACGCCGTACTGGTATGGCTCAATCTGCTGTTGCTCATGTTCGTAGCGTTCCTGCCATTTCCCACCGCTGTCGTGGGAGCGCACGCCGGGTCGCCCGCCGCGGCGGTTCTCTATGCGACCTCGGTGTGCTTGGCATCAACGGCCTCCGCGGCCTACTGGTGGTATGCATCGGGCAGAGGAAGTCTGCTGAGGCCGGACGTCAGGCGAGCCCAGATAAGGGCCATGCGGGCCCGCGGCCTCTCGGGAGCGGTGTTCTTCGCGCTGACGCTGCCCATTGCCGCGTTCGCCCCCTATATTGCTGAAATAGTATGGATCCTTATATTCCCCCTGACCCGGATGGTATTTGTCTGGTTCTTTGCTGAGGAACATGAACAGCCTGGTTAACGCCTGAAACAGGCACGTTCGCGGAGCGCCATCCGAGACCGCCCGCGACCCCGGGGCCGATCCGGGGGGTCACCGGGTCAGGAAGATCTTGCTGGCAGGTGTCGAGAATCTGTCCGCAGGTGTGACTTCTGGGTGAGCGGCACCGCAGGGTGCCGTCAGGCCGGGAAGGATAGTGCCATGCGATACATGCTGCTGCAAAACTACGGCGCGGTTGAGTCGGGCTGCGCTCCGATGCCTGAATGGAGCCCGGGGGAGATCAAGGCTCACATCGAGTTCCAGCAGGCGCTGAACGCCGAACTGGCCCAGCGGGGCGAGCTGGTCGACGCCCAGGGCCTGGCCGGGCCGGAGCTGGCCAAGTTCGTGGTGTGGGACGGGAGCGGTGCCCCGGTGGTCACCGACGGCCCGTTCCCTGAGGCCAAGGAACTGCTGGCCGGTTACCGCCTGGTAGATGTCCAGACCGCCGAGCGGGCCGTCGAGATCGCTGCCCAGGCGTCGGCTGCGCCCGGCCCGGGCGGGCTGGCGATCCGCCAGCCGATCGAGGTGCGCCAGGTGCTCAGCGCTCCCGACCCGGAGATGTGACATCACTGTGCGCACCGAGGACCTCCTGCGTGAGCTGGTGCCGCAGGTCCTCGGTGCGCTGGTGCGCCGCTATGGCGATTTCGCCGACTGCGAAGACGCGACGCAGGAGGCCCTGCTTGCCGCCGCCACTACATGGCCCGACGAGGGGCAGCCGGACAACCCGCTCGGGTGGCTCATCCGGGTGGCGTCCCGCCGCCTGGCGAACCAGTACCGCGGCGATGTTGCCCGCCGCCGCCGCGAGGAACTGGCCGCCTCATGGTCCCGCACGCCGCCAGAACCGGCGCCTGGACGGGACGACACGCTGATCCTCATGTTCATGTGCTGCCACCCTTCCCTCGCGCCAGCGTCGGCGATCCCGCTGACGCTCCGCGCGGTCGGCGGCCTGACCACCCGCGAGATCGCTGCCGCGTTCCTGGTCCCCGAGGCGACCATGGCCCAGCGGATCAGCCGTGCCAAGGCCCGGGTCAGGGCCTCCGGCGAGCCGTTCACGCTCCCCCCGCCGGACCAGCGCCCCGAACGGCTGCGATCGGTGCTGCATGTCCTCTACCTGCTGTTCAATGAGGGCTACACCACCAGCAGCGGCCCCGGCCTGTCTCGCACCGACCTATCCGGCGAGGCCATCCGGCTGGCCAGGATCATCCAGGCCGCCATGCCTGAGGACGCGGAGGCGCGCGGGCTGCTCGCCCTGATGCTGCTCACCGATGCCCGGCGCCCCGCCCGCAGCGGTCCCGGCGGCGAGCTGATCCCGCTCGCCGAACAAGATCGCACCCGCTGGGACCGGGAGCTCATCGCCGAGGGAGTGACCCTGATTACCCGGGCACTGGGCCGGGGGCAGGCTGGCGAGTACCAGCTGCAGGCAGCCATCGCATCGCTCCACGACCAGGCTGCCTCCCACACCGCCACCGACTGGCCCCAGATCCTGACCCTCTACGACCTGCTTGAATCCATGACCGGAAACCCGATGGTGACGCTTAACCGGGCCGTCGCCGCGGCAATGGCCCGCGGGCCAGGCGCTGGCCTCGCCCTGCTTAACGGCCTTGACAAGCGGCTCAGCGGCCATCACCGCCTGCACTCCGTGCGTGCCCACCTCCTGGAGCAGGCTGGTGACGCGAAGGCCGCCACCGCCGAGTACCGTGCTGCGGCCGCCCGCACCACCAACCTCCGCGAACGGCACTACCTGACCAGCCGGGCAGCCCGTCTCACCGCAGGGCCTGCCGCAGCGCCGGAAGAAGAGGCCGGCGCCACCGGCCATCCCGGCATCGACGGAGACGCTGGCGATGCGATCTGCTAGCTCGTGGCCATCGACGGCTAAGGCCGCCGCCACCGCTCGCCGTCGATACCCGGCCATTGGCCGCGGCTACCCGGGAGGCTGTCCAGATCTGGGTTCCAGCCATCGTATGTGCCCTTCTGCGTTATCCGGCTCTGTGTTATCCGGCTGGCTCCACCCTCGCCAGAGACTCCAGCAGCCACCACACGTGCCGACCCACAGGAGCACCCACAGGATTGCTCCGCGTCCCGGATGGCATTAACAGCCGCGGTCCTGCCCCCATCGGAATCCGGATTCCGGTTTGCTAGGCTTCCTGCGATCGGAAGCGCAGTTCCGTTTCGGGGAGGTTTCGTGGCCGTCGGTAGCCGACGTGCGCGCTATCAGGTGACGTTCGCGGTGCTGTCCCTGGGCGTCGCGGCATTCGCGCTGCTGCAGTCGCTGGTGATTCCGGTGCTGACGACGGTGCAGCATCAGCTGCACACGACGCAGGGCGCCGCGACATGGGTGCTGACCGCGTACCTGCTTTCGGCGTCGATCATGACGCCGATCCTGGGGCGGGTTGGCGACATGACGGGCAAGAAGCGGGTCTTCGTCGCCACGCTGGTCGCGCTGGCGGTGGGTTCCCTGCTGGCGGCGGTCGCGCCGTCGATCGGTGTCATGATCGTGGCGCGGGTAATCCAGGGAGCTGGCGGCGGCATGGTGCCCGTCGCGTTCGGGATCATCCGGGATGAGTTCCCAGCCGGCAAAGTGACCGGCGCGGTGGGCGTTCTCGCGTCACTGACCGCGGTCGGGGCGGGCCTCGGCATCGTCCTGGCGGGCCCGATCGTGGCTGCGCTGGACTACCACTGGCTGTTCTGGCTGCCGATGATCCTCACGATCATCGCCGCTGTGTCCGCGGTGCTCTTCGTTCCCGAATCGCCGGTGCGGACCCCCGGGCGAATCAGCTGGCTTCCAGCATTGCTGCTGTCCGGGTGGCTGGTCGCGCTGCTGGTCGCGCTGAGCGAAGCCCCGGACTGGGGCTGGGGCTCCAGCCGGGTGATCGGCCTGCTGGCCGCAGCGGCAGTACTGGCCGCGGGCTGGGTGCTCGCTGAACTGCGTGCGGCCACGCCGCTGATCGACATGCAGATGATGCGGCGGACGGCTGTCTGGACCAATAATCTGGTCGCTCTGCTGATCGGCGTAGGGATGTACGCGACGTTCGCCTTCCTGCCCGAGTTCGTGCAGACGCCATCCGTCGCCGGATACGGGTTCGGCGCGAGCATCACCCGTTCCGGGCTGATGCTGCTGCCCTCATCGATCACGATGTTCGCCGTGGGCATGCTCGCGGGCCGGCTCACCCGGCTGTTCGGGGGCAGGATCCTCGTGATCGCCGGGTGCCTGATCGGGTGCGCGGCCATGACGATCCTTGCCTTCGCGCACGGGCAGGCGTGGGAGATCTACGCCTCCACCGCCATCATGGGGGTCGGGTTCGGGCTCGTCTTCTCGGCGATGTCAGCCCTGGTGGTCGCCGCGGTACCCACCTCGCAGACCGGCGTCGCGAGCGGCATGAACGCGAACATCCGCACCATCGGCGGCAGCATCGGCGCGGCGGTCATGGCCAGCATCGTCACCTCGCAGCTCGGACCGTCCGGGCTGCCTGAGGAGACCGGCTATACGATCGGGTTCGCGGTGATGGCCGGCGGGCTTGCGCTGGCCGCGCTCGCGGGCCTGCTGATCCCGTCAGCGCGCGGGCTGCGGCGGATGGCCGGCGAGCCGGAGCACGCCGAGATGGCGATGGTCGCCGGCGGGACGGTCGTCGGCGACAAGAGCGAGTGACGGCCGCCGGCAGCCTCGTACCGGCCGGCCGCAGCCCCATCCCGGAAGGAGCGACGTGAGCAGTCAGGCTCCCCCACGAGATGCGCCCCGGCACGGGGCCCTGGCGACCCGGCGCGATGCCGTCCGGAACTATCACCGCATCCTGGACGCCGCGCGCGAGGTGCTCGGCGAGTCCGGCGCCGACGCATGCATGGAGGAGATCGCCGCGCGCGCAGGCGTGGGCATCGGCACCGTCTACCGCCGCTTCGCCAGCAAGGATGCCCTGATCGACGAGCTGCTGCAGTTGGCCCTGGAGCAGGTTCTTGCCGCCACAGAACGGGCGCTGGCGCGCACCGACGGATACGGGCTCGAGGAATTGCTGCGCGCCCTCGGGCAATCCTTCGCTGACCACGCGCGCTACGCGAGCCTGCTCCTGCAGCGCCGCACCGAAGACGCCACCGCACGCCGCATACGGGCGGCGGTCAGCGAGCTCACCGCGCGCGCCATAACGGCCGGCACGACGAACCCGGGCACCACCGCAGGCGACGTCATGGCGCTCATCTGGGCGATGCGCGGACTTGTTCAGGCCACCGGGGCAGTTGCGCCCGCGGCCTGGCAGCGATTCCTCGACATCCACCTGGCCGGCCTGCGAGCCACCGGAATGCGTCCCGCGGCGCCCTCGTGAAGTGACATCAGCGCCCCGAGCCGGGTTGGGCTGGGGGCGCTGATGAGCAGGAAGCGGAGGGCGGCTAGCTGACCTTCACCGGGTAGGTCTTGCTGCCCGTCACCCCGTAGTTGTCGGTAATGGTCAGCGTGATCGTGCGGGTTATCCCGCCGGTCGTGTACGTGTGGCTGGCAGCGCCGGTGGTGGTGACCGTCGTGGTCCCGTCGCCCCAGTTCCAGCTGTATCTGCTGACCGCGCCGCCCGGGAACGGGTCCTTCGTGGTCGCGTTCCATGTTCCGCTCGTGCCGTGGGTAACCGTGGTCGGGCCGCTGATGGTGGCCGACGGCCCGGTCATGGTGAACATGGTGATCCCGTTGGGCGTGCCGACGCCGGTCGGCCCGTCGTAACCCGTCAGGGCGTCGCAGGCGCGGTCGCCCGTGGCGACGGTCCCGCCACTGGCGTAGTCGCAGTCCACGGTGCCGTAGCCCAGCGCGTTCGGGTTACCGCACTGTGCGGCGCCTGCTCCGGCACACCAGCCGTTGCCGCCGGTGGTGACATCGTAAGCGGACCCGGGATGCCCATAGAGCGTGAGTGCCGGGTAGGCCACGCTGTGGGCACCGCCGGCCAGCGCGTACGCCGCGGCGATGATCGGAGAGGACAGCGAGGTGCCGCCAATCGTGAACCAGCCCGGGGCCGGGCTGCAGGCGCTGCCGCAGTTGTAAGAGTCGTATATGTCGAATCCGGTGAGGTAGTCCGCGACCGCCGAAACGTCTGCGTCCAGGCGCCGTGTACCGCACCCGGTGCTGCCCCACACGCTGAGAGATTTCTGCCATCCCTGGGCGCTGAACAAGGTGCTGCAGCCGCCTCCGCCTGCGCCCAGCGCAGAGCCGAAGTCCTGCTCCAGGACGTCCTTCACGCCGTTGTCGTTCCACACCGTCTCGGACTGCCTGGCGGCGTTCTGGCCAAGGAAGAGGGAGGTACCGCCCACGCTGACCACGGTGTTGTAGGCCGCGGGGATGTTCGGCTGGTTGACGGCGCCGAGTTCGTCGTAGGAGTAGTAGCCGTCGTCGCCCGTCGATGCGGCGATAACGACTCCGGGGTGGTTGAAGGCAGCCTGGAATGCCGAGCCGGTCCCGGACTCTGCTTCACCGAAGGAGTTCGACACCTCATTCGCCTTCAGGCTGACCGCCGTATTCTCGGCCGCGGCCAAGTCCGAATTTACCGGTGAGTTGGCCTCAACCAGGATGATTTTGCAGCCCTGGCACACGGAATGCACGGCCTCAACGTCGAGGCTCTCTTCCACCGACCAGCCTTGGGTATCGGCCGCGGGCAGTGCTGTGCCGCCGCTCTGGTTCACCACCCTGAGGCAGCCGTTCATGGTGCTGCAGGCGGCCAGGCCGTACTGAGAGTCGAACGTTTGCAGGTCCGCATTGATGTTCGGATCGTTGTACGCATCGACGATGGCGACAGTCTGCCCGCTGCCGCCCGTGGTGCTAAGCCCATAAGCGGTGCCCAGGTCACTCGGGGTGAGGCCGCCGGCGGGACCGATCGTGCCCGCTCCCGTCGCGCCGGCTGCGCGCTTGAATGCGCGCGCCCCCCTGGTGCCCTTCTTGACGAGTTCACGAGTCTCGGCGAAACAGGAAGCCACGCCGGACTTCTTAGGCGCCTTGCAGACCCGGTGGCCTACGGCGTAAAGAGTGCTGGCCTGGGATGTGGCCGGGCTTGCCGTTTCGTTCGTGGTCCCGGCCGCCGCGGCTGGCAGTGCTGCACCGAGCGCGACTACTGCCGCGGCGGCAGCCACTGCCACCAGTCCGCTACGGGCTCTCCGTTCCTCCGGGAAATGCAGCATTTATTCCTCCTATTTCGGGGGTGCGCCGGCACAGATGCCAATATGACAATGGAAAGGGGTGATTGTGTGCCGGGTGACCTCGCGTCGGCCCAGCCCGCAGCATACTGTGGACCGGCCGGCGTAGGAGCCAAATCCGCTGGCTGGATTTATCGAATGCCACAATGCCTGATGGCTTGCCGCGATAATTATTAAGATCCGTACACGACGGCTATTTACCAGAATTAGTCACCTGGAGTCGGTGATGCTCCTGGCATACCGGGTCGCCGGGCGGCCGGCAGTCATGGCGTGACCACTTGCCCCTTTCCGACCACGGTGATGCCGCCGCTGGACACTACGAGACCGCGGGCCCGGTCATGCTCCTTGTCCACCCCGACCGCGGCGCCCTCCATAACGACGACGTTCTTGTCCAGGATGGCGTTCTCGACGACGGCCCGGCGGCTGACGCGGGAGTTGTGCAGTAGCACCGCCCGTTCCACCCGGGACCAGCTGCCGACCCGGGCTCCTGGCGACAGGACTGAGTTGCGCACCAGCCCGCCGGAGATGATGACGCCGTTGCTGACCACGCTGTCGATCGCCCGCCCCATCCGGTCGCCGTCGCTGTGCACGAACTTGGCCGGCGGCTGCGAGGGCACCTGGGTCAGGATCGGCCACCGGTCGTTGTACATGTTGAACACCGGATGCACCGCGCACAGGTCCATGTGCGCATCGAAATAGGAATCGAGCGTCCCCACGTCCCGCCAGCAGCCCAGGTCTCGCGCATCGGCGCCGGGAACCTTGTTCTGCAGGAAGTCGTAGACGTGCGCGGCGCGCTCGCGCACCAGCATCGGGATGATGTCGCCGCCCATGCTGTGCCGGCTGTCATCAGCGGCCGCGTCCTTCCTCAGCGCCTCCACCAGCACATCGGTGTCGAACACGTAGTTGCCCGTGGACGCAAACGCCTCGTCCGGCTGGCCGGGGCGGCCAGGCGGGTCGGCTGGCTTTTCCAGGAACGCCTCGATGCGGTGGCCGTCCGGCGCGGTCTGCACCACGCCGAAGTCCGTCGCCTCCATCCTCGGGACGGGGATCGCCGCGACCGTGACCCCCGCGCCCCAGGCCGTGTGCTGGTCGATCATCTGCATCGGGTCCATCCGGTACACATGATCGGCCCCGAAGACAGCCACGATGTCGGGCCGGTCGTCGTAGATGAGGTTCAGTGACTGGTAGATCGCATCCGCCGAGCCGGTTTGCCAGTGCGGGCCGAGCCGCTGCTGGGCCGGGACCGGCGTCACGTAATTGTCCAGCAGGCTGCTCATCCGCCAGGTGGTGGTGATATGCCGGTCCAGGCTGTGGCTCTTGTACTGGGTGAGCACGCAGATGCGCTGGCATCCGGCGTTGACGAGGTTGGACAGCGCGAAATCCACCAGCCGGTACAGGCCGCCGAAGGGAACGGCCGGCTTGGCCCGGTCCGCGGTCAACGGCGCGAGGCGCTTGCCCTCCCCGCCAGCCAGAACGATGCCTAGGATCCGCTGTCCAGCCATCTTCCACCTCCCGGCGCGCAGCCACGGGTACCTCTGGCGTCCTACAGCTCCCGGCCAGAACCGTGGCCAGCCGCTAGCAGCCGTCCCCGGGCGAGCCCGCCCGGAAACTCCGCACGCCATTTCTCGTGCTGACCGCACCGGGATTTCCTGGTCTGTCCGTGCAGGCGGCGGCGGCGTACCGTGGTTTTGTGCGGAAGTTAGGGCGCCGCGTCGGGGTGCTGGGTGGCCTGGTTGTGCTGTCCGTCATCGCCGGCCTGCTGGCCGGGACGGTTCTCCTGCCCGTCGTCGGCGCGATTGGCATCGTCACCAGAAACGCGGCGAACAAGTTCAATACACTCCGCGTGCCGAAACTGGGCGTGCTGCCGTCGCGCTCGGAGATCCTGGACCGGAAGGGCCAGCTGATCGCCTATTACTACCCCCGCGATATCGACCGGGTGCCGGTGTCCTACGGGCAGATCGCGCCGGGCATGCGGCACGCGATCATCGCGATCGAGGACTCCCGGTTCTACCGGCACGGGGCATTTGACCTGCGGGGTACCCTCCGGGCGCTGGTCAACGACCTCGAGCACAACCCGGTGCAGGGCGGGTCGACGCTCGCGCAGCAGTACGTCAAGAACGCCCTGATCCTGACCGGGGCTCCGGTGAACGTGGCGACCGCCGAGACGCCGGCCCGGAAGATCCGCGAGCTGCGGATGGCCGCGATCGTCGAGCATCAGCTGACCAAGAACCAGCTGCTCACCGCCTACCTCAACGCCGCCTACTTCGAGAACGGGGCCTACGGCATTCAGGTAGCCGCGGAGCGCTACTTCCATACGAGCGCGAAGAAGCTGACCCTGCCCCAGGGCGCATTGCTGGCTGGCATAGTGCAGGACCCCGCGCTTTACGATCCGGTTATCCACAAGAGGTATGCACTCCAACGGCGCAACACGGTGCTCCAGCGGATGCGGCAGCTCGGCTACATCACCGCCGCTCAGCAGCAGGCTGCGGACCTGGCGCCGCTCGGCCTGAACCTCTCTACCACCGCCCTGCAGAGTGGCTGCAGCAGCAGGTCCGCCAGGCATGCCGCGTTCTTCTGCGAGTACGTGCTCGCGGTCATGAAGGACGACCCCGCCTACGCCGACGCATACAAGACGCTGAACACGGTCGGCGGCCTGAAGATCTATACCACTATGGACGCCCGCGACCAGCGCGCCGCTGAGCACGCGGTGACGTACATGGTCCCGCCGCCGCCGTCGCCGTTCAACCCGGGCCGCAACGCGGCAGCCGAGGTGCTCATCCAGCCGCGTACCGGCGAGGTCCGCGCGATCGCCGTCGACCGCCGGTACGGGAACGACAAGGCCGCCGGCCGGGACAACATCGACTACGCGGTGGACAGCAGGTACGACGGCGGCGTCGGTGTCCAGACCGGCTCCTCCAACAAGATCTTCACCCTCCTCACCGCGCTCAAGCTCGGCTATCCATTCGGCTACCACCTGAAGATCGTCTCGCCGAGCACGCTTACCGGCTACACCAACTGCAAGGGCGAGCAGACGAGCCCGTTCATGGTGAGCAACGCTGAGGGCCCAGGCGCCGGCATCTACTCGCTTTACACCGGGACCACAGACTCGATCAACGTGTTCTACGCCACGCTGGAACGCAGCGTCGGGCTCTGCAGCGTCGTCAGGACGGCGGCCAGCCTGGGTGACCACCGGGCCGACGGCAGGTCCCTGTTCCAGGCTGCAGGAAACCCGGCCATAACCGGCCAGTACCGGGCAGACGACCTCCCGTCGTTCACGCTCGGCTCGGTCAACGTCTCGCCGATGACCATGGCGGCCGCCTACGCCACGGTCGCGGCGCGCGGGATCTACTGCCGGCCTATCGCCATCTCGCAGATCACAACGGGCACCGGCGGCCTGCTGCCGGTGAAGTCCGCCCGCTGTCACCGGGTGATCTCCACTGCGGTCGCGGACGCCGCCAACCACATCTTCCAGGGCGTGATGCAAAGCGGGACCGGTGCACCCGACCAGATCCCCGGCCTGCCCACGGCCGGGAAGACCGGGACGGCGAACAATGCCCAGTACGTCGCATTCGCCGGCTTCACTCCGCGCCTGGTCGGGTACGTGTCGATGTTCAATCCGGCCGACCCGGTTACCCACCCGATGATCGGCACCGATTCCTGCTTCCGGGCCGCTCCCAACGAAGGGGGCGGGCTGGACTGCCCTGGGTTCGAATTCGGTGTCAATGCGGGTCAGATCTGGCAGTACACCTTCGAGCACGCCAACCTCGGCCACTCGATTGCCTACTTCGGGTCCGTGCCGCCCAGCAGCCCGTTCTACTCCGCGGGCAGCGGGATAATCTCACCCGTGCCACCGAAGCCAAAGATCTCACCAGCACCACCGAAGCCGAAGACCTCACCAGTACCACCGAAGAAGCCAGCGAAAGGCAACGGGGGCTCGCCCCACTAGCACTGAGCCGGCCGCCCAGTGGCGCGGGTCCATGACGCTATGCTCGCCAGCGCCTGCGGGCGAGTGCGGCCAGGCCTGCGCCTACGGCGAATGCGCCGCTGAGCTGGAGCCAGCGCCTGGCGGGCTGGTATGCGGCCGCGGGAGGAGGAGGGGGCCTGGCGGATCCATCGAGGCGGCGGGCGATCGCTTCTGGCAGCAGGCCGGGCAGTTCGAGCGCGAGGTCGAGGTATTCGAACCGGTAACGGTGCCAGTGCTCTTGCAGCGCCTGGGAGCTGGGCAGCAGAATGTGCCGCAGCTCGGGCAGGAGCGGGCGGGCGAGCTCGGCGAGGTCGAGCTGCGGCTCGACAATCATCGCGGTCGCCTCCAGGCTGACCAGGGCGCGCGCGAGCAGCATCAGCCCGCGCGGGAAGACGATCCCGTGGCGCGCTCCCAGCGCGAGCTCATGCAGCAGGAGGCGGGCAATCGAGAAGTCAGTTGCGCGCCCCTCGAACCACTCCTCGACGGTATCTGCGAGCGCGGCACGGAAGCCTGCCGAATCGGCGCCGGGGAGGAGTTCAGACATGCGCAGGAGCTGGCCGCCGACGGCCTCGTAGTCGCCCTCGACGAGTGCCCAGAAGATGATCGCCATCCGTCGCCGCTCGATTGGGTCAAGCCGCCCGAACATGCCGAAATCGATGAAGCCGATCCGGTCACCGGGCAGGAATAGCAGGTTGCCGGGGTGCGGGTCAGCGTGGAAGAGCCCGAACTCGAAGATCTGCCGCAGCATTGCCGCCGCGCCCGCGCGCAGCCCCGCCGCGGGGTCGAGGCCGGCCCGCCGCAGGTCGGCTGCGGGGGCCGGGGGCAGCCCCTCCAGCAATTCCATCGTCAGCACCCTTGCCGAGCTGCGATCGCTGATGACGGCGGGGATCACGATCCGGTCATCACCGGCGAACAGGTGCCGAAGCCGCTCAGCGGTGCGCGCCTCACGCCGGAAGTCGAGTTCGCGCCGCGTGTACTCGGCCAGCTCTGCCACCGCCTCGGTTGGCCGGAAGGCAATCGAGGCCGGCTGGAGTCGCTCGAAGCGGCGGGCCAGCGTGGCGAGCAGCGCAAGGTCGCACTCGACCTGGCCGGTGATCCCAGGGCGCTGCACCTTCACCGCGACGCGCCGGCCATCGCCGAGCCGCGCTCGGTGCACCTGCGAGAGCGAGGCCGCGGCGAATGGCTCCCGCTCAAACTCGGCGTACAGCGCTGCGAGTGGTGCACCGAGCTCGGCCTCGACAATGGCTGCCGCTTCGGCCGGCGCGAAGGGCGCGGCGCGCGTGTGCAGGTCACGCAGCGCCTCCGCGTACTCCAGCGGAACGTAGTCCGGCCGCAGCGCAACCATCTGCCCCGCCTTGACGAAGGTCGGCCCGAGCCTCTCGAGCGTCAGCCGCAGCCGCTCGGGCAGCGGAAGGTCCGCCGCCAGGTGATGCGGGCACTGCCTGCCTGGCTGGAACGCGCAGCGGAGACGGCAGCGGGGCGACACGCACGCGCTTAGGCCCAGCGCCTGTACGAGCCAGCCGAAGCCGCTCGCGGACAAGATCGTAGCGATCTCCACGGCGCGCGACAGTTGCCCGATGACCGCTCGAGGCCGGCCCGCGAGCGCATCCGCCGTCCTCACCGCACCTCCTGCGTCCAGCTCCGCATTCCACGTTCCCCGAGGCGCCGGCGGGCTGGCGCGCCCGGCAGCCGTTGCCGCGCCCCGGTCCCTCCCGCACCGACTGCGATCAGGGCTCCTCGCTGGAGCCGTCCTGTAATCCTGGCATGCCGGATCAGCGGCCGGTAACGCCCGCAGCCGGCGTCAACGGCTGGGCGAAGTGACGGCACTCGCCTGGTGCCTCGCCGGATACTCGCTCGTCGTGCTGCGGGGGGAGCCGCAGACTTGACGCAACCATTTGATTGCCATAATGTATGGAAATCAGATGGTTGCCATACATGGAGGTCTGTCATGCCCATCCCAGACCGCATTGAACGGACCATCGAACTCGCCCAGCCGCCGATGCTGGTGTGGGACGCGCTGACCAGCGCCGAGGGCCTGGGCGGCTGGTTCGGTGACCGTGCCACCGTCGACCTGCGCCCGGGCGGCTTGGCGCACGTGGAGTGGGACCACGATGGCAGCTGCCACCGGGCCGCGCTGACGATCGCCGTCGTGGAGCCGCCGAACAGGTTCGCCTGGTCATGGGGCATCCAGGGCCTGCCAGACGCAGATCCGCGCCGTACTTACGTCGAGTTCACTCTGGTGCCGAACGGCGGGGGAACGCGGCTGACTGTCATAGAGTCCGGCTTCGCGCAGGTGCCTGACGGGCTGCTGGAGACCGCGTACCAGGGCAATGTCGAAGGGTGGGGCAAGGAGCTTGGCCACCTCGTCAGCTATCTTGATGCCGCGGCCTGACCCGGAGATGGTCGCGGAGGCGGTCTTCGCCGCGCTCGCCGAACCGACGCGGCGCAGCATCCTCGGCGCTCTCGCCACCAACGGGCCGTCGACGGCGACGGACCTGGCGGCCCTGCTGCCCATCTCGCGGCAGGCGATCACCAAGCACCTCGAACTGCTCGCCGGTGCCGGTCTGGTACTCGCCGAGCCAGGCGAGCGGCGCCGGATCCGATACCGCGTCAACGCCGCCCCGATGACGATCGCCCAGGCCTACCTGGCGGCCCTGGCCCGTGACTGGGACGGCAAGCTAGCCCGGCTGCAACGAGCGCTGGACGAACGCGCGACCCAAACCTCCCCGGATACGGCTCGTCAGATGGATCCGACCGGCACGGAGCGTGACACCGAGGAATAGCCCACCCGCACGGGCAGCGATCTGCGTCACAGCCGCCAGCTCCGCCCGGCGGCCGGGTGAGCCGCGGACTTGACGCAACCATCTGGTTGCCATATCGTATAGCAATCAGATGGTTGCTATGCATGGGAGGTTTCAGCGCTCGCATGACGCAGCACGCCGACGTCGAAGATGCGTCCTGCTGAGCGGCGCCGAGCTCACGCCCCCTTGCCGAGCTCACCCCGTGCCGAGTTCACGCCCCCATTACCTAGCGCATGAGCTTGGACCTGAACAGAAAGGCGGACATCTCGCCATGAAGACACCCCCGATCGTGTCACCGCAGGAGTGGGAGGCCGCGCGGCAGCAACTGCTCGTGACGGAGAAGGAGCTGACCCGCGCCCGTGACGCGCTGGCCGCCGAGCGCCGGCGGATGCCCTGGCTGGCCGTGCAGAAGGAGTACGAGTTCGACGGGCCCAACGGCAAGGCGAGCCTGGCCGACCTGTTCGAGGGCCGCCGTCAGCTGATCGTCTACCGTGCCTTCTTCGAACCCGGCGTGTCCGGCTGGCCCGACCATGCCTGCCCCGGCTGCTCCCTGGTAGCCGACCAGGTCGCCCACGTCGCCCACCTGAACGCCCGCGACACCACTCTCGCCTTCGCCTCGCGCGCCCCGCAGCCAGACATCGAGCGCGTGCGGGCGCGGATGGGCTGGAACATGCCCTGGTACACCATGACCGACGGCTTCGACACCGACTTCGGCGTGGGCGAATGGCACGGCACGAACGCGTTCATCCGCGACGGCGACACCGTTTTCCGCACCTACTTCATCAACAACCGCGGCGACGAGGCAATCGGGAGCACCTGGAGCTACCTCGACCTGACCGCGCTCGGACGCCAGGAGGAGTGGGAGGACTCGCCCGTGGGCTACCCCCAGACCCGGCCGTACGAGTGGTGGCGCCGCCACGACGAATATTGATGGAGATTCCGATGGAGCTTCTGCAGGCTGCGCGAGAGCGCTCCGCCGCCATGACGGGCGCCATGACGGGCGCGAGGACAGCCGCGACGGCGGCCGCGCTGACGGCGATGCTCGGCCTCGCCGCCGCCTCCTGGGTGGTCGCGGTCCGGCAGATGAACGGGATGGACATGGGCGCCAGGACACGGCTTGGCTCGTTCGCGTTCTTTGCCGTCGTGTGGGTGTGGATGATGGCGGCGATGATGCTGCCGGGCGCGGCTCCGGCAGTGCTGAGACACGTTCGTGCCAGCGGCCGGGTGCGCGCCGTGCCGCTGTTCGTCGGGTCCTACCTTGCCGTCTGGGCACTGGTGGGGGTCGCGGTGTATGCGGTGTACCGGCCGCACGGGGCTATCGCCGCCGCCGCGGTTGTCATCGCGGCCGGTGCCTACGAGCTCACGCCGCTCAAGCGGCACTTCCGCCGACGCTGCCGCGCCCGCGTCCGCTCCGGATTCGCCTTCGGGCTCTGCTGCGCCGGGTCGAGCATCGGGCTGATGCTGATGCTGGTGGCGCTGGGCGTCATGAACGTCACCTGGATGGCCGTGATCGCCGTTCTCGCCGTCGCCCAGAAGCTCCTGCCCGCGCAAGCTGCCATCGATGTGCCGGTGGCGCTGGCGATCGTCGGACTTGGAGTCCTGATCGTCATCGCGCCCTCGTCGGTTCCCGGGCTCATGCCGCCGATGTGAGATGTCATCGGGGGCGTGGGCCACGCCAAGCTCGCTAACGACAAATCTCGCTTAACGGCAAACGGAGGAGAGGCAATGACCGCTCACAAGACCGGAACACGTGCGGAATGGCTCGCGGCCCGGCTAGACCTGCTCGAGGCCGAGAAGGCGCTGACGCGGCGCAGCGACGAGCTGGCGCGGCGGCGGCAGGAGCTGCCCTGGGTCCGGATCGGCAAGGAGTACCGCTTCGAGACCGACGAGGGCACGGCGTCGCTCGCCGATCTCTTCGCAGGACGCTCGCAGCTGCTCATCTATCACTTCATGTTCGGGCCCGAGTACGCCGCAGGGTGCCCGTCCTGCTCGGCGATCGCGGACGGCTTCGACGGCTCCGTCGTCCACCTCGCGAATCACAACGTCACGCTCTGCGCGGTATCGCGGGCACCGCTGGCGAAGCTGCAGGCGTACAAGCGGCGGATGGGCTGGAGCTTCCCCTGGGCATCTTCGCTCGGCAGCGACTTCAACTACGACTACCAGGCGGCGGTCACCAAGGAGCAATGGGAGTCGGGAGCCGTCGAGTACAACTTCCGCGCAGCGGACTTCCGGCCGCCGGCCGGCCAGGACAGTTCCGGGCTCGACGAGTTCGCATCGAGCGTCGTCGGCACGGACTGGGCGACGTACCGGCGAGAAGGGCCCGGCGTGAGCGCGTTCGCGCTCGAGGACGGCGTCGTCTACCACACCTACTCGGCGTACGCGCGCGGGCTTGACGGCCTCTGGGGCATGTACCAGTGGCTCGACCGCGCCTCACTCGGCCGCAACGAAACCGGCTTCTGGTGGCGCCGCCACGACGAGTACGACAGCCAGTGAAACTACGGGCACGCAGGCGGGGACGCCCGCTCGGTCGGCCACAGGCGGCTGCCGGCGAGGTCGTTGAGACGCCGCCATGCGGGTGAGGAGGCGGCGACCTGGGCGGTCATGAGCTGCACGGACACGTGGTCCGCGGCGCCGCCAGTCTCGGGCACATCGGGGCCGCGCTTGCGCGCGTCCCAGTCAGCCAGTACCGCGGCGAGGTCTTCGAGCCGGGGATCGTCGGGATCCCAGTCGTAGGCCTCGTCGCAGGCGAGGTAGAGGCTGCGGAACTCGGGGTCGGAGAGCTGGCGGGCCTTCTCCGCCGCCCAGGGCGTGACCAGTTCGGGGGAGAGGGCGGCGATGAGGATCCACGCGTCGCGTTCGATGCCGACGGTCCGCTCGCTCACGCCCATGGCCCGTTCGGTGTCCAAGGTGGCGGCGACCGCTGGGGGGAGGTAGAGACGCTCGCCTTGGGTGAGCTGGGCCAGTCGCCGCCGGCGGCGCTGCAGCTCGCGGATCTGGCGGCCGAGCGCACGGTCGATGCCGTCGACGGCAAGGGCGAAGTCGCCTGGCCCGGCCGTGATGAGCTCCGCGATGCGGGCGAGGGGCACGCCGGCCTCGGCCAGGGTCTTGATCCGGATGAGGTCGACGACGGCCTGGGCGCCGTAGCGGCGGTATCCCGAGGCATCGCGGGGCGGCTCGGCGAGCAGGCCGCGGGCGTGGTAGTGGCGGATGGCCCGCACGGTGACCCCGACGTGCGCGGCGAGCTGCCCGATGGTGAGAGACGAGGTTTCCCTCGATCGAGGTTTCGTTCCCCAGTCGGTTGTGTTCACGATTCCAGCTTCGCTCAGCCGGCCCGGTTGCGGTTGTAGAGACTGCGGGCCCACCAGTAGCCGAGGACGCCGATGGCGGCGCACCATGCGACGGCGAGCGCGGCGTCGTTGCCGATGGGCGTGCCGGTGAGAAGTCCCCGCAGGGTTTGGATGATCGGCGTGAAGGGCTGGTTGCGGGCGAACCAGGCCACCCCGGCCGGCATGCTGGCGGTGGGCACGAAGGCGCTGCTTATGAACGGCGCCACGACGATGAGCAGCGAGAGGCTGTTGGCTCCCGCAGGGGTTTTGGCCAGCAAGCCGAAGGAGACGGTGAGCCAGGTGACCGCGACGGCGAGCAGGGCGAAGAGGGCGATGGCTGCGACCCAGTCGACCGCGGTGGCGGTGGGGCGGAACCCGAGGGCAGCGGCGACGGCGACGACCAGGACTGCGCTGATCATGGCGCGGATGAGCCCGCCGAGGACCTGGCCGGTAAGCACCGAGGTGCGGGTGATGGCCATGGTGCGGAACCGGGCGATGATGCCTTCGGTCATGTCGGTGCTCATGTTCACGGCGGTGGTCTCCGCGCTCGAGCAGGCGGTCATCAAAAGGATGCCCGGGGTGAGGTAGTCGATGTAACCGCCGCCGGCGGGCACGACCGCCCCGAGCCCGGCGCGCAGGGTGCGGCCGAACACGCCGGCGAACAGGAGCAGGAAGAGGACCGGTACCAGCACGCTACTGAGGCTCATGAGCGGGAAGCGCGCCGCGTGGCGGAGGTCGCGACGCAGCATGGTGGCCGAGTCGCGAACCGCGTAGCTGAGCGTGCTCATCCGACCTTCTCCTGCTGGGGGTTTCCGGTGAGTTCGAGGAACACGTCGTCAAGATCGGAGGCTTGCACCGTGACCCGCTCAGCGCGCACGGCGCGCTGCTCGAGAGTTCCCAGGAGTGCCGCGAGCGATGCTGGGCTGCCGTCAGTCGGCAACCGCAGCGCGAGGGTGTCGTTGTCGCGTGACGAGCCGGCCAGTACCCGGGCGGCGCGCTCCAGCACCCCGGCATCCGCGAAATACAGCCGGACATGCCCGCCGGGGATCCGCCGTTTCAGCTCGTCGGGTGTGCCCTCGGCGACGATTCGTCCGTGGTCGAGCAGGGCCACCCGGCTGGCCAGCCGGTCGGCCTCGTCGAGGTCCTGGGTGGTGAGAAGCACGGTCGTGCCGGAGCCTGCCAGTTCTCGGACGATCTGCCACATGGTGCGGCGGCTGCGCGGGTCAAGGCCGGTGGTCGGCTCGTCGAGGAAGATTACCCGGGGGTCGCCGACGAGGGTCATGGCCAGGTCGAGGCGGCGTCGCATGCCACCCGAGTAGGTCGCTGCCGTCCTCCCCGCCGCTTCGGCCAGGTCGAAGCGGCTAAGCAGCTCACCGACCCTGCGGCGAGCCGACCGGCGCTCGAGGTGGTGCAGATCAGCGATCAGCATCAGGTTCTCGGTACCGGTGAGCAGGTTGTCGACCGCGGAGAACTGGCCGGTCACCCCGATGACTGAACGCACCTTGTCGGCCTGGCGGGCCGGGTCGAACCCGCCGATGCGCACCTCGCCGCAGTCAGGGTCCAGCAGCGTCGAGAAGATCCGCACCGCGGTGGTCTTGCCGGCACCGTTGGGGCCGAGCAGGGCGAAGACGGTCCCCTGCTCGACGTCAAGGTCGACGCAGTCGAGGACCACCTTGTCGCCGAAGGACTTGCGCAGGCCGCGTACCTCGATGCCGAGGCGGACGGCGTTCCGGACGGCGTGCGGGGCGTCCTGGGCTGCCGCACCGGCGGCTGCGGCGGAACAAGCCGGCTGGCCGGCGGCTCGTCGCCGGGAAGTCTCGTTCACGCTCACCATGCTGCAGCCCTGACGCTAGGTCAGAGTCAAGCCCTTATTCGCGGGATACCGTCATCATCGCGGCCGAAGCGACTGACCTGCCGGGCGGCCGCCAGCCGCAGCGCATGCGGCGTTGCTGGCCCATGTGCTGAAGGCGGCGAATGCCTGGATCGCGGCTTGCCGGGCAAGCTGCCTATCTTGCTTGCCATTCACGTACCGGTCGGCGGTCTGGCCCAGGTCACGCCACATCGGCTGGGTGCGGTCGCCGCGGCCGTCGAGGAACCTTACCGGCACCGGGCCGAGGCGGGCTTCGATGTGACGTCGCAGCACCCGACCGCCCAGGGTTGCCCCTTCGGTAACGTACAGAGTTCCCCACACCGCACCAGGACCGATCAGGGTGGGCAACCCGGCGGCTTCTGGCAGTGCTTGGCCGGCCACGCCAAGATCGGTTAGGTCCGCGGCCAGCGCACCTAGGCGCTGCCGCGCCGACCACCCGACCGCTGACGGCAGTTCCTGGCGGCCAAGCAACCGCTCCAGGGGTGCCTGAAATCCCCACAGGACACACAGCAATGCCGCATACCTGGCAAGGCTGTCCGGTCGTGCCAGTGGCGCCAGGCTCGCCTCAGCCTGCGCATGTGCAGCCCGAGTGCATTCCTTGAGCTGCGTCCAGAGGAGCCCACGCCGAGGTCCCTGCGTCACCGCACTATGGTAACTAAATTAGGCACATTCGCTTTCAGCATCAGCTGCATGAGCCTGCCCTAGGAACGTCTGCGCTTCGGAGCCGGGCCCGGGGTTTGGCGGTGCAGGAGGCAGCATGACGGACGAAGCGCAGTCCAGGCTGTCACCGCGCGAGGTGGCCGCCGAGTATGCCACCGGGACCGCCTTCGACATTACCGAGTGCGCACGCGAGCCGATTCACCTGCTGGGTTCCGTGCAATCACACGGGGCGTTGCTGGCGCTGGCCGAGCCGGACCTGACTATCGCGGTGGCCAGCGCGAATACTGCCGCGTTGCTAGGGGTGGCGCCGGAGGCGCTGCTGGGCTTGCCGGTAGCAGACATTCTCGGTGCTGAACAGGCCCGGCAGCTTGGCGGGGCAGCATCTGAGGATAGCGTCGCCGCGATAGTCCCGGTTCAGCTGGAGGAGCGCGAGACCGGGTACCACCTTGAGGTCAGCGTGCACCGCGGCGACGGCCTGGTGATCTGCGAGTTCGAGCCGCCCGCCGACGAGCCGTTCCGGTTCTCGTCGTTCTATCCGGGTGCCCGGCGCGCGTTGCTGCAGCTGGAGGGCATTCAGACGGTAACAGGACTATGCGAGGCCGCAGTGCGGCAGGTGCGGGCCTTCACCGGCTACGACCGGGTGGTCGCTTACCGTTTTGATGGTGACGGGCCGGGCGAGGTAATCGCCGAGGATGTAGCGCCTGGCTGGGAGCCGTGGCTGGGGCTATGGTTCCCGGCGATTGACGTGCCGCCGCAGGCGCGGCGGCTTTACCTGCAGAACTGGATCCGGGTCATCGCCGACGTCGACGACCACGGCGCGGCGCTGGTACCTGCGCTGCAGCCGGTTACACAGCGGCCGCTGGACCTGTCCGGTTCGGCGCTGCGCACCGTGTCGAATTATCACCTGGAATACCTGCGTAACATCGGCGTCCGCGGCTCGATGTCGGTATCGCTCATCAAGGATGGCCGACTGTGGGGGATGATTGCCTGCCACAGCGGCGCGCCCCGGCGGCTGACCGCCGACCAGCGGGCCGCATGCGAGATGTTCGGTATCGCGCTGTCGCTGCAGCTTGACAGCGTCGAGGATCGCCAGCGCGCGGCGTGCGCGACCGAGGCCCGGCGGGTCTTGCGGCAGATGACGGACACGGCGGATGCCATCGGGCCAGAACGCTTCGGCGAGCACATCGTCGCGGATTCAGCCCGGCTGTGCGACCTGGTCGGCGCCGATGGCGTCTATGCGCGTCTTGGCACCGCCTCGCACGCATCTGGACTGGTGCCTGACCTGCCGGGACTGCCAGCCTTGCTGGCGCGGCTGCCCTCGCTGCCGGTGGGCAGGGCGTGGTCGACGTACCGTCTGGGCGAAGAACTTGGCGAGCTGGCCCAGCTGGCCGGTGACTGCGCCGGCCTGCTGATCGTGCCGCTGAGCGCCAGTGGCGACCTGCTGGCCTGGTTCCGCGGGGAGGTAGCACGCACCGTGCGGTGGGCTGCCGATCCAGGACGCCCGGTCGTCACGGGCAGCCGCGGGCAGCGGCTGACCCCGCGCGGCTCCTCCTCGGTATGGCAGGAGACCGTACGCGGGCAATGCCTGCCGTGGTCGGGCGAGGAGCACGTCATCGCCGAGGAGGCGTACCGGGCCTTGTCCGAGGTCGTGGCCCGGTATGCGACGGCGCTGAGCGCTGCCGGCGCCGAGCTCGCCCGCAGCGATGACGAACTCGAGGCGTTCGCCCGTGCCGCATCGCGTGACCTGAAGGAACCTCTGCGGGGGATCGCTGACTACGCCACCCTGATTGCGGAGGACTCCGCCGCGCTTGACGACGTGACCGCGGAGCGGCTGGACACCATCCACTGGCTCGCTTCGCGCATGGATGACCTGCTGAACTCGCTACTGGAGTACTCGCGCCTGGGCCGCGCCGACCTGCGCATGACGTCGGTATCGCTGGATGATGTCCTCGATGACATCGAGGAAATCCTCGGCGCTCGGCTCGCCGAGGCCGGCGTGCAGCTGCGCCGTCCCATCCGGCTGGGCACCGTTTCCGGTGACCGCATCCGGCTGCAGGAAGTGCTGGTCAATCTGGTCAGCAACGCTGTCACGTACGCTGCGGCGGAGTCGCCACGCTGGGTGGAGGTCGGCTGTGAGGACGCTGTGCCGCCCGACGCCGAGCGGCCGGTGCGCGCTTTCTACGTTCGTGACAACGGCATCGGCATCCCAGCCGAGCAGCAGCAAGACATCTTCCGGATCTTCCGGCGGCTGCACGCGCCGGGCGCTCGCGGTGGCGGCGCGGGCGCTGGGCTGACTATCAGCCGGCGCATCGTCGAGCGCCTTGGCGGGCAGTTGTGGGTTCGTTCTGCGCCAGCGCAGGGAGCCACGTTCTACTTCACGCTCTAGCAGCCGGGTTGCCCGTCCGCGAAGCGGACGTGTCAGCGGTTCCTGATGGCCCTTCTGCGGTAGGCGATGCTGCCGGCGCCGGCCAGGATCGCCGCTACGCCGAGGACGAAGAGCAGGGCGTCCTGGAATCCGGCCGTGCCACCGCCTCCGGTGGCGGGGGCAGCGGTAGGGAACGCGCTGGCCGCCCGGCTCCGCGTTGCCGATGGCGATGCCGCCTGGCTCGGCGTCGCCGATGCTGATGCCGCCGGGCTCGGCGTTGCCGGCGCTGACGCCGATGCCGCCCGGCTCGGCGTCGCCGACGGGCTGCCGCTCGCCCTCGGCGCGGTGCTAGCCCCGCCGCTAGGCCGGGCTAGTCCGTGCTGCCGAGCCGGTTACTGCGGGTGAGAATGGAGTCGGTGTCGGCGAGGGCGAGGACGCCGCGCAGGCCGAGACTGACGCGGAAGCGATTATGGCCAAGGTGGCACAGCCGGCGACGGTCAGCCTCACCCTGCGCCCCGTCCCCGTGATGACTGTGCGCATCGTTATGGGGTCCTCATGCGTCTGGCAGGCGCCGGACCCGTTTCCCGGTCCTGGCCCAGGAAGAGAAGTCGCGGGTCGGCCGGGTCGCTGCCCGCGCCTGCCGAAGGCAGGTCCCCGGAAGCGCCGGCGGGCCATAAAGGGTAAGGCCCATGGACGCCACAAACATGCAATGGCCTGTGCATCATTAGAATATTAGGCTACGCGATTAGAGCACCCTGGGGAAGACGGCGGGAGGGACGCCGGCATTGGGAAAAGCGGATTGGCGGCGTATAGGCGGGCTACGCGTGGTCATGTCCTGGCCGCAGACCGCGTACACCCCCCGGTCCCGTACGTCAAGTAGCTTCCGTGCCCGCGTTGCCGGGGTGGCTGGCGTCTTTCTCATCGCGGGCGGGGCCGCCGCTATCGGCGTCGCGGTTAGTGCCCAGGAGCATGCGCCGCAGCCGTTTCTGGCCGCAGCGGGCGCTACCGGGCCGTCCGCGGGCAAGGGCCGGTGGTCATCGCTGCGGCGCTCACTGCCGGTGTCCGTCGATATCCCGGCCATTGGCGTGAACTCCAGACTGCTGCACCTGGGAGTCAAATCCGACGGCACGATCCAGGTCCCGTCGCTTTACACAAAGGCTGATGAGGCCGCATGGTTCAAGTACTCGCCAACGCCCGGCCAGATCGGGGCGTCGGTCATCGAAGGTCACCTCGACAGCTACCACGGGCCTGCTGTCTTCTTCCGGCTGGGAGCCCTCCGCCCCGGGGAGCGGATCGACGTGACGCTCGCCGACGGGATCACCGCTGTTTTCCGCATCACCGGCGTACGCCAATACCTTAAGTCCAGTTTCCCGGCGAAGACCATTTATGGTGCGGCCGGCTACCCCGCCCTGCACCTGATAACGTGCGGCGGCGCTTTCGACTACGCCACCGGCCATTACCTCAGCTCCACCGTTGTATTCGCGGCCCTAACCTCAGCACGGCGGGCGGGCGGCGGCCAGGCGGGCCGCTGACGGCCGCGCTGGCGTCAGTGCCGTTGCCCGGTTGCCCTCCCCGGGTCCTTTAGCGAGACGGTATCCCGGCAGACAGGCCCAGAGGTATCGTCTTGGGGAGGAACGGGGGGAAAGGTGATCTTCTCCCACCTTGGCTAAGGAGGCCTGGAGGATTGCCCGTTGCCTTGAAAGCAGTTCCCGAGATATGCGAGGACGCGCAATGAGCCAGCCCAGTCCTGCCGGTGCCGCACCTCCCAGCGCTTTGCCCGCCCAGCATGGCGCGGGCTCCGCGCTGGCCCTGCGGAACTGGCGGGTGGCCTGCCGGCTGATCGTCCTGGTGGCCATCCCGACGGTGTTAGGCCTGGCGGTCACCGGGCTGCGGGTCACCAGCGCGGCGCGCAGCGCGGACGCGTACGGCCAGGTCGGCCGGCTCGCCGTGCTCGGCCAGCAGGTCACCGGCCTGGCGCAGTCGATGGAGGAAGAGCGGGCCGACACGGCCGCGTTCATCGCGGACGGGCGTCCGGCCGCGGGCCTTGTGGCCCTGCACCGGCAGTATGTGCTCACCGACGGCCTGGCGGGCACGGTGCGCCGGCTGGATTCTCCAGCTTGACCGCGGTTACCCGGGCCAGCCACGGGCCAGCGATGCCACCGCTCTGGCCAGCATCGCCGAACTGCCTGGCCTGCGCAGGAACGCCGCGCAGCGCCAGGCTACCGCGCTGGCCGTGATCAACGGCTATTCCGCGGCGATAGCTGGCCTGCTGCCGGTCAACGACGGCATCGCCGACTCCAGCGGCAACCCCGCGCTCATCGCCAGCGTGCGCGCGCTCGGCTCGCTGGGCAGGATGGCCGACCAGGCCTCGCAGCAGCAGGCCATCCTCGGCGCTGCGCTCGCCGATGGCCACTTCGGGCCCGGGGCGCTCACCGCGCTGACCATCGCCCAGGCGCAGCAGGCCAGTGACCTCGTATCGTTCCGCAGCTCGGCGACCCCCGAGGAAAGCTGGGCTCTCACCGAGACCCTGGCCGGCCCGCAGGCCGGGCAGGCCGGGGCGGTGGAACAGCGCGCGACAGCGGGCGGCAACGGCGCGCTCGCCCGCAGCGCCCAGGCCAGCCAGCAGTGGCGGGCCGGGATGTCCTACACGGTCGGCTGGATGCGCCATGCCGAGCAGCAGCTGGCCGCCTGGATCACGGCCTACGCCCAGGCCATGCAGCGGAATGCGATGCGGTCCGCGATAATCACCGGCGGCGCTGCGCTGGCCGTCCTGGCCCTTGTCCTGCTAGCCACCGTGATCATTGCCAGGTCCATGGTCCGCCCGCTGCGGCGGCTCGAAGCAGCCGCCCTGGATGTCGCCGGGGCACGCCTGCCAGCGGAGGTCCGTTCGCTGGGCATGGCCGGGAACGCCGGGCACCCCCTCCCGGTTACGCCGATCGACGTGCTGTCCACCGACGAGATCGGCCAGGTCGCCCGCGCCTTCGACCGGATGCACCGGGAAGCGGTGCGGCTGGCCGGGGAAGAGGCCCGGCTGCGCGGCAGCATCAGTGCCATCTTCGCCAGTTTCTTCCGGCGCAGCCATTCCCTGCTTGAACGGCTGCTGCGGCTGATCGACAGCCTGGAACTCGGCGAGGATGACCCGGAACGGCTGGCCAGCCTGTTCCAGATGGATCATCTGGCCACCCGGATGCGGCGCAACTCGGACAGCGCGCTCGTCCTCGCTGGCCACGAGACGCCGCGCCGCTGGACCGAGCCGGTCACCCTGGTGGACGTGCTCCGGGCCGCGGTGTCCGAGATCGAGCAGTACGACCGGGTCATCCTCAACGTCCAGTCGGGTGTCTCGGTCAGCGGGAGCGCTGCGGCCGACACCGTGCACCTGCTCGCCGAGCTGCTGGAGAACGCCACCGCGTTCTCGCCCAGGGCGACCCGGGTAATCGTGTCCGGGCACATAGTCCGCGGAGGCGGCTCGCTGATCAGCATTACCGACGGCGGACTGGGGATGCCCGAAGATCATCTGGGGCGGCTCAACTGGCAGCTGGCCCACCCGCACCTCGCGGACGTGACGGTCGCCCGGCAGATGGGCTTGTTCGCGGTCGCGCACCTAGCCGCGCGGCACGGCATCAAGGTGTCGCTGGGGCTGCGGCCGGGCGGCGGTACCACCGCCGAGGTGCACCTTCCCGTCGCGCTGATCTCGAAGGACGGCAGGCCCGGCGGCTGGCCGGGACAAACTGGCGAAGCCCGCCGGGCTCGGGCCGCCGGGGGAGCCGGCGCCGCGGCCGCGGGTCCGCGGCCCTCGGCTCCCCGGTTCGCCGCCGCGCCGGCGTTTGCCGCCGCGCCAGAGTTTGCCGCCGGGCCGGAGTCCGCCGCCGGGTCAGCGTCTGCCGCCGGGCCGGCGTCCGCCGCCGGGCCGGCGTCCGCCGCCGCGCCAGAATCCGCCGCCGGGCCGGCGTCCGCCGCCGCGCCGGAGTCCGCCGCGAGGTCAGAGTTAGCCGCCGGGCCAGAGCTTGCCGCCGGGACAGGGATCGCCATGGCCGATGCCGTCCCGCTGACGCTGGGCGCGCCGTTGCCATCCCCGGCCCGGCCGCCTCCTCCGCCGTGACCGAGCCGGAGCCGGCCGGCTACCGGATCCGGGCGGCACGCTGCCCATCTTCGAATCCGTCGAATCCGACTATCCGCGTACTCGCAGCCGGGGCCTGCCGCGGCCCAGCGAGCTGCCAACCGACACCCCGGCGGCTGGTGGCCTGACCTCCGCCGGGCTGCCGCAGCGGATTCCGCAGGCCAGCCTCGCCCCCGGCGCTCCGGCTGGCCGGGAGACCCGGCAAGCCACGGCGGCCGAATCGGCGCAGACCGCGCTGGGCAGGCTGGCCAGCTTCCAGCGGGGCTCCCGCCGGGCCAGGGCGGTGGCCCGGATGGACCGCGACGCGAAGCAGCCGGCCCAGGACGACTGAGAGGCGGAGCACGTGGATCCGGCCCTTCATCCGCAGGACCTCGACCAGCTCATCACCGACTTCACCGAGCGCGTTCCCGAGGTGCGGCACGCCCTCGTGGTGTCCTCGGACGGCGTCCCGGTGGCAGTGTCCGACCGGATAGCAGCCCGATCATCTGGAGAAGCTCTCCGCGATCACCTCCGGCTTGATCAGCTTGGCCAGCGGCGCGGCGCGGTTATTCGACGGCGGTGCCGTCACCCAGGCCCTGGTCGCCATGGAACGGGGCACCCTCGTGATCATGGCGATCGATGACGGATCGAGCCTCGCCGTGCTCACCACCGCCGCAGCCGACCTCGACCTGGTCGCGTACGAGATGACAATGCTGGCGGAACAGGCCGGCCGCATCTTCACCCCGCCCGCTCGCGGCGCGGCCCGCGACCCGGGCAGCACGGCATGAGCCGAACGCCTGCGGCACGATGTCATCCACATGGCGCGCATTGACAGCGCCATGCCGAAGCAGCCACGCTTCCGCTCAGACGACAAATGGCCGGGCTGCGGACACCCGCCGGTAAGGGTTCCCGCCAGCCTCAGAGTGGAGGCCCGTCATGACATTCGCATCGAGCCCTGATCTGGCGCCGGGAAGGCCATTGGTGTTCCGCAACGCCACCGTGCTGACCATGGACGACGCGCGCACCGTGCACCACGCGGGTGATGTGCTGATCGTCGGCGAGCGGATCGAGGCAGTGGGCGAGCGCCTTGATGTGCCCGAGGGCACCGCCGAGATCGACGCCACCGGCGGGATCGTCATGCCGGGCATGATCGACACCCACCGGCACATGTGGCAGACCGCGATGCGCGGGTACGGCGCCGACTGGACGCTGACGCAGTACTTCGTCTGGTACTACCTGCAGTGGGGCAAGGCGTTCCGGCCGCAGGACATCTACGCGGGCAACCTGCTGGCCGGGCTCGAGGCCATCGACGCGGGGGTGACCACCACCGTGGACTGGTCGCACGGGCTGCAGACGGTGCAGCACGCCGAGGCCGCGGTAACGGCGCTGACCGAGGTGCCAGGGCGGTTCGTGCTGGCCTACGGCAATATCCAGCAGGGCCCGTGGGAATGGTCGGCCGCCCCTGAGTTCCGCGATTTCGTCAGCCGGCGCTTCGGCTCGGCCGATGACATGCTGGGCTTGCAGATGGCCTTCGACGTGACCGGTGACCCGGCGTTCCCGGAGAAGGCCGCCTTCGAGGTCGCCCGCGAGCTGGGGGTGCCGGTGACCACGCACGCCGGGGTGTGGGGCGCGACCAACGACGACGGCATCCGGCTCATGCACGAGAACGGGTTCATGACACCGTCCACCATCTATGTGCACGCGGCCACCCTGACCAGGGACTCCTACCACCGGATTGCCGCCACCGGCGGCGCGGCCTCGGTCTCCACAGAAAGCGAGCAGAGCGCAGGCCAGGGCTACCCGCCGACCTGGCAGCTGCGTGAGCATGGCATCCCCGTCTCGCTGTCCATGGACACCAGCGTGTGGTGGAGCGGCGACCTGTTCTCCGCGATGCGGACCACGCTGGGCGCGGACCGGTCCCGCGAGCACCTGGAGGCCCACGGGCGGCAGGAAACGGTCACGCACTGCCACCTCCGCGCCGAGGACGTGGTCGGCTGGGCCACCCGGGGCGGCGCCCGGGCGCTCGGCCTGGATTCGGTGGTCGGCAGCCTGGAAGCGGGTAAGAAGGCCGACCTGGTGCTGATCAAGAACGACGCCTCGCCGGTGATGTTTCCGCTGCTGAACCCGTACGGGCACGTCGCGTTCCAGGCTCAGCGCGGCGATGTGCACACGGTGCTGGTGAATGGCCGGGTGGTGAAGCATGACCACCGGCTGGTCGGCACGGACCTGGCGAGGGCCCGGCAGGTGGTGCAGCAGACCGTCGAGTACCTGCAGGGCCAGCTCGGGCCGGACGCCTGGGCGCAGGGCATGCACCCGGAGATCCCGGCGACCAAGGTGCTCGACAATCCCTACACCTACACCGCATGGGACGCGGGCTCCGCTCAGTGGAAGGGCGGCGGAAGAGGTGACGCGCCGGCCTGACCAGGGTCCTGGGCATCGGCGGCCTGGGGGCGGAGCGGAAGGTAGACCTTGAACGTGCTTCCGCGGCCTTCCTGGCTGTCCACAGTGATCGTGCCGTCGTGTGCGTCCACGATGGCCTTGGTGATGGTAAGCCCCAGGCCGGTGCCCTGGACCGCCTGCCGCGTGGCGTTCTTGGTGCGGAAGAAGCGTTCGAAGATCCGCTCCCGGTCGGCGGCCGGAATGCCGATGCCGGTATCGGCTACGGCGAGCACGGCCTGGTCTCCTTCCGCGCCGAGCCTGACCTCGACCCTCCCGCCGTCCGGGGTGAACTTCACGGCATTGGAGATGAGGTTGCCGAGTAGCTGGGCGATGCGTGTCGGGTCGACGGCAGAGGAGGGAACGGCGGAGGCGGAGAGGGCCAGGTCGATGTGCTTCCGCTGAGCCTCGGGCCGCATCTCCTCCACCGCGCAGGCAGCGATGCTGGCCAGGTCCGTGCTGCGGAACTCCATCGCCATTTTTCCCGACTGGATCCGGGAGAGGAAGAGCAGGTCCCCGACGAGGCGCAGCAGGCGCTGCGCGTTGCGGTCGATTACCTCGGCGAAGCTGGCGGCGTTCGGCCCGCTCGTGCCCTCATCCCTGAGCAGCTCGACGTAACCGATGATCGAGACCAGCGGCGTCCGCAGCTCATGCGAGACCAGGCCGATGAACTCGTCCTTCAGTCGGCCAAGCTCGCGCAGGCGCTCGTTCTGGTCGGTCAGCTGCAGCGCCTGCTCCGCCAGCGCGTTCTCGGCCCTGACCTGCGCCGTGATGTCGCGGGAGATCCCGAAGGTGCCGATTATCCGGCCGCGTTCGTCGCTGAGCGGCATCTTCGTGGTCGACACCCAGGCGTCGGCCCGGCCGCTGTACGTTTCCCGCTCCACTTTTCCCACGACCGGCTTGCCGGTGCGGATAACCTGCTGCTCGTCCTCGAGGGCATCGGCGGCGTGCTGGTCGGTGAAGACGTCGAAGTCCGTTTTCCCGATCAGCTCCGCCGCGGCGCGGCCAGGGGCGTACGCGGCGACCCAGCCTGCGCTGACGAAGAGGAACTGGCTCAGCAGGTCCTTGAAGTACACGCGCTCTTCGGTGCTGGACAGCAGGTTGCTCATGCAGATGAGCTCAAGCTCGCGCCCGGGCTCGCTGCCGCGCCGCACCGGCGGCTGCAGCCTGGCCTTGACCATGGCAACCTCCTAGGATCAGATCGGCGTCGTGCGAGGCGTGGCCTGACCAGTGCTAATTACTATTAGTTAATATATATTACGCTCAGTGCCGAGCCGGGGACGGATGTGACCGCAGCCGCGAGCAAGGCCGGCCTGGGCAGGCTTCGTCCTGCTCTCGGCGAGGATCCGCGGGGGGAGAAGGATGGCCAAGGTTCTGCTGGCCGAAGACGACGCCGACATCCGGTTTCTGGTGACCTTCAAGCTTGAGCAGGCCGGTCACGAGGTCAGGGCGTTCGGGGACGGCCTGTCCGCCCTTGCCGACGCCCGCGAGCATACGCCTGGCCTGGCCGTCCTTGACATCTTCATGCCAGGTATGTCCGGCCTGGACGTGTGCAGGGAACTGCGCGCGGACCCGGCCACGGCGGCTGTCCCTGTCATCATCCTGACGGCCGCTGCGCAGGAAGCTGACGTAGCGGCCGGATTCGCCGCGGGAGCGGACGAATACATCGTCAAGCCGTTCAGCCCTCGCGATCTCGCCGCGCGCGTCAAGGCGGTGCTGGCCCGGGTCCAGGCATGAGACCGGCGATGGCCGCAGGCCGCCGGCGGCCCTCCGTCCCCGGCGGCCATCGGGGGCAGTCAGGGCCGCCGCCAGATTCGCCGGATGCCGTCCGGGCCGATAATTTCAAACCACATTTATTAACGCGGCACGCCGGGGCGGCTGCCGTTCCCGCGGCGCTGCTGCCTGCCGGCGGATCATCCGTTGTCTTCGCCGGGCCCGGCGTCGAGTGTCACCACATCGGTGTCGGGGCGTGCGGCCGCACGCCGGCCGCTCGCTTTCTGCCAGTAGGTCTCCTTGCCGAGCAGTGATTCACCGAACCGGTCGAACTCGGCGATCACCTTCTGCGTTGCCGTGCTAATGGCCGCACCGGTCCGTTCGCCCAGCTCGTCCAGCTGCCGGGATACCTCGAGCTGGAGATGGCCGGCCACCTCGTCGCTCGCCAGGGCCCGCATCTCCCGCTTTGCCTCGCGCACGGCGGCGCGCAAATCCTTCGTGGCGGCGTGGGCTTCGCGGAGCATCTCGCGGCACTCCGCGACCGCCGCTTCGAGTCTGTCGAGTTCGCTCACGGCATCCTCCTCGGTCGCCGGCGGGCTCCGTGCCAGTCTCAGCCGGCGATCGGCTTGAGCGCAACACGTGCCGTCGTCAGCGTGGCCAGACGGCCGGGCCGCCGACGGCTTTGCGCGGGCGGCCCAGCTGCTGCGAGGTCATCCGGCGATCTCGGCCGCGAGCAGCGCGCCAAGCTCCCAGCAGGCCTGGAGATCCTGCTTGCCGGGCGCTCCGGTGATGCAGGCCGGCGGGCGGACCGCGCGCCATTGCAGGCCGGCAGTGATCGACTGCACCGCCTGGGCCGCGCCGCCGGTGTCGCTATTGCCGTGCACATACAAGCCGAAGGGCCGGCGCCGGGTGGCCTCCAGGCACGGGTAGTAGATGCCGTCGAAGAAGTGCTTGAGCGCGCCGGACATGTAGCCGATGTTGGCCGGCGTGCCGAGCAGGTAGCCGTCGGCCGCCAGCACATCGGCAGCCGCCGCGGTCAGGGCCGGCCTGATGACCACCTCGACGCCCTCGATCTCGTCGGTCCGTGCCCCGCCGACCGCCGCCTCGAACATGGCCTGCATGGCGGGCGACGGCGTGTGATGAACGACAAGCAGCCTGGGCATCAGCCCCGAGCCTAGACGACGCCGGGCGCCGCGGCTGCGCGGTCGGCCCGTCTTACCGGCGGCCGTCCCTGCGCCTGCCGTAATACTGGATGCGGCTGGCCTGGATCTGCCCGGCGTCGATCGCCGCCTGCTCGTCGGCCTCGCTCGTGCCGGCCAGGTCCGGGAAGTAGTAGGGGCCGTAGGCCAGGCCCGCGCAGTCGAACCGGGCGTCCAGCGCGCGCAGGATGTCCTCGCCGGGATGCAGGCCTTCGGCTTCCGCCCAGGAGCGGCGGTAAGCGTCCCAGGTACAGCCCGAGGACCGCCACTGCGCACGGCGCTCGGCCAGCCAGTCGTGCTGATCCCCGGGCGGGGCAAGCCGGCCGAAGCACCAGCGGGCAGTCGCCTCGTCGAACCGCTCCCATGCCCATTCCAGCACCACGAGCACGCCGCCGGGAATCAGCGCCGCTGCCGCCAGGTCAAGCACCTCGCCAAGGTCAGCGACGTGATGCAAGGAAGCGCAGGCTACGATCGCGCCAGCCGGCTCCGGCATGCCGTACCGCTCGGCCTCCGCCTGCACGTACCAGGGCCCCGGCGGTGCCTCCGGGTCGACGCCGGTCGCGTCGTAGCCGCTGGCGTGCAGCAATGGGACGAAGCCTCCGGCTGGCCCGCACCCGATCTCCAGCACCCGGGCTGGCGGAATCCGGCAGCCGACCGCGGATGAACGGCCATCCCGCGGCGAGCCACCGCTCATCGGGCGTCATGGGCCCACAGCCTACGCCGGGCGCGCAGGAACTTCCCGAGACGACGAAGGCGGCGATGGCCTCGGGCAGCTGAGCGATCCAGTGGCGGAATCCCGGTTACTGCCCGCCTGGCTGGGCGCTGGTGCCGGCGATGCCCGGGGGGACGACCTTGCCCTGGTCGATTTCCTGGGACAGCTCGGCCTTGGCGGCGAGGGCTCCCTCGTCCAGCACGCCGGAGCCCGCGGCGCGGGAGATGACGTCGCCGCCGCGGCCGCGCAGCACGAACGCGCAGCCGACGGCGATCAGCGCGCCGGCCACCGGCCCCACCAGGTACACCCAGTAGCTGGTCCAGTAGCCGCTGGCCAGGGCGGGGCCGAAGGAGCGGGCCGGGTTCATCGACACGCCGCTGACCGGCGCTGCCCACAGGCCGGCCAGCGCGATGTAGCCGCCGACGCCGAGCGCGGCGATCGCGCCGACGTTCTGCGCGGCGGACGCGGTCCCCAGGATCACGCTGACCAGCAGCGCGGTGAGCACGATCTCCATCAGCAGGGCCTGCCAGTCGTGGTACCCCGGGCCCGGCAGCGTCGCCCCCAGATGCTCGATGTTGCCGAACACCAGGCGCAGGAACAAGCAGGCCAGCGTCGCGCCGATCAGCTGGATGACGATGTAGCCAGGGACCCGCTTCCACGGGAAATCACCGCGCAGCGCGAACGCCAGCGACACCGCCGGGTTCAGGTGCGCCCCGGAGACCGCGCCCATGAACAAGATGATCGCCATCACCATCAGGCCAGGGGCGACCACCGCCGCGGACAGGCTGATCTGCCCCTTCGCGTGCAAAAGCCCGCCGCCCGCGGCGGCCAGCACCAGCGCGAAGGTACCCAGCAGCTCGGAGAACAGCCGCCGCCACTCCCGCCGCGGGTCATCAAAGTCCCTGCGGTCCCCGAACTCAAGCTGAAGCACATGGTGCGTGCGCTGGAACGCCGACCCCAGCGACCCCGGATCGATCCGCTGCCCCGGCGCGCCGCTCACACCGTCCGCCCTCCTGCCACCTTGCCCGCGGTCCCGCCCCGCGCCGAACCGTCCTTCCGGCAGGCAGCCACATTCTGGGGCATGACCCGGTCCTTCCCGTCGTCAAGAGCGCCGGACAGGCCGCACAACCAGAGCCTAAGCCCGCGCCCTACGTATCCCGGCAGGAGCTGCAGCAACCGCCTCGCTCGATGGCATTCGGCGCTGACATCGCCGACACTGTAGGCATGCGCTTGCTGGAACGGGGACCATCGCTAGCCACGCTGGCTGAGTATGGCGCCGAGGCCAGGCGCGGCATGGGACGGCTGGTCCTGATCGCTGGGGAGGCGGGCGTCGGCAAGTCGGCGCTGGTGGAGCAGTTCCAGCGGGACGTGCCGGATGCCCGCTGGTCGTGGGGAGCATGCGACGGGCTGGTCCCGCCTCGCCCGCTCGGGCCCCTCTTCGATATCGCAGATCAGCTTGGCGGCGAACTGCTTGAGCTGTGCCGTGCCGGGGCTGCTCGCGAAGAGCTGTTCCGCGCCCTGCTGCGCCAGGTCAGCGACCGGGGAGTGCTGAACATCGTGGTGCTTGAGGACGTGCACTGGGCCGATGAGGCTACCGTCGACCTGCTGCGGTTCCTTGGCCGGCGGCTCAGAGACGCCGCTGTGGTGCTCATCGCCACCTACCGGGACGAGACGGCCTGACGGCCGATGATCCGCTTCGCATGGCCCTGGGTGATCTTGCCACCCAGCAGTCGACGAGGCGGATCGGGCTGGCGCCGCTTTCCGCCGACGCGGTCCGGCTGCTGGCCGACGGGAGCGGGCTGACTGCGTCCGAGATCTACCGGCTGACCGGCGGCAACCCGTTCTACGTGACCGAAGTGCTGCAGGCCGGGACGGGGCAGGTCCCGGCATCGGCGGTGGACGCGGTGCTGGCGCGCGCGGCCCGGCTGGGCCGCCAGGCCCGCGGCGTGCTGGAAGTCGCCGCGCTGACCGGCAGCCGGGTCGAGCTTCGGCTACTTGAGTCGGTCACAGCGTGCCCGCCGCAGCTGGTCGATGAGCTGCTGGCCTGCGGGTTGCTGTCCGGAGACGGCGGGTGGCTGAGGTTCCGCCATGAGATCGCCCGGCTGGCCGTGCAGCAGGCGATACCGGCGCATCGCCGCGGCGGCATTCACCGCCGGGTGCTGGCCGCCCTGCGCTCGCTGGGCTGTGACGATGATGCCCGGATGGCCTTTCATGCGGAGGCCGCCGGTGATCCTCAGGCGGTACTGCGCTACGCGCCGCCGGCCGCGCGGCGGGCAGCTCAGCTGGCGTCGCACCGTGCGGCGGCGGCGCAGTTCGAGCGGGCACTGCGGTTCGCGGCTGACGCCGATGCCGCCGCGGTCGCCGCGCTGTACGTCGGGCTGGCTGACGAGATGGCGCTGGTCGACCGCCCGCAGGACGCCGCCGGCGCATGCGGTCGCGCACTGGCGCTCTGGCGCGCGGCGGGTGACCCGCTACGGGAAGGCGATACGCTGCGGCGGCTGTCCTGCATCCAGTGGAGCCTGTGCCGCGGCCAGGAGGCGGTCGCGACGGCCGAAGCGGCCGTGTCGGTCCTCGAACCGCTCGGGCCGACCGCCGAACTAGCCTGGGCGTACTCCGCTCTCGCGAGCCAGCGGATGGTGCGCTATGAGCACGATGCGGCGGCCGGCCTGGCCGCGGCGGCGCAGCGGATAGCCGCGGCACAGGGGATTCCCGAGGTACTCAGCGACGCGCTGAACACCCAGGCCTTCGTGACTTCCCGGCTGGGCGGCGACTGGGCCGGGCCGATGAGCCAGGCGCTGCAGATCGCGCTGTCCGGAGGCCTGCCGGAGCAGGCGGCGCGGGCGTTCAATAATCTCTGCACGCTCCTGTCCGGCACGCGGGAATTTGCCCAGGCCGAGAGTTACCTGGCGGATGGCATCGCTTACTGCGATGAGCACGACATCACCTCGTATGCGACGTCACTGCGGGGCGAGCAGTCCAACGTCCTGGCGATGACCGGGCGCTGGGATGAAGCAGCGGCAATGAGCGCTGAACTCCTGAGCATGGGCGCTTCGTCCCCGATCAACCGGTTCGATGCGGTGCGGATTCTCGGCACGATCCGGGCCCGCAGGGGCGAGCCGGGAGGCTGGGAGCTTCTCGACGAGGCGGCCGCGGCGGCCGACACGACCGGCGAGCCCAGGCACATCGTGCTCGTCCGGGTTACCCGCGCCGAGGCTTACTGGCTGGCGGGGAAGTCGAAGGAAGCCCGGCGCGAGGCGGAGCTTGCCGACGACGTGTCCGCTGGCTGCGACCCCTGGGAACGCGGCGCGGTCGCCGCCTGGCTGCGCATCACGGGCTCCGGCCGGCCACCCCGCGGTGAGCTCGCCGAGCCGTACCGGCTGCAGCTACACGGCGACGGGGACAAGGCCGCACAAGTCTGGACCGCTCTGGGCTCCCCGTACGACGCCGCGATGGCCCTGCTCGGCGTGCCGGAGGAGGCGGCGCTTCGCGAAGCCCTGAGCATCTTCACCAGCCTCGGCGCGTCGCCCGCAGCGAAAGTCACCCGGCGCCGGCTGCGCAAGCTCGGCGTACAGTCGATCCCGGCCGGACCGCGGACGGCGACGCTGAGGCATCCGGCCGGGCTGACCAGGCGAGAGCGTGAGGTTCTCGGCCTGATCTGCGCCGGGCGAGCCAACGCGGAGATCGCCACCGAACTGTTCATCTCGGTGCGAACGGTCGATCATCACGTGTCCGCGATACTGGCCAAGCTGGGCGCTCCGAGCCGTACCGCCGCCGCATCGGAGGCCACCAGGCTCGGCCTCGTGGGCATGGCCGATACGGCGAACGCCTAGCGTCCTCGGGCGCTGGCTGCGGGGCGCACGGCGCTACGGTGGGGAAGGTGACCGATACCGATACCGACACCGACGCCGTCGTTGAGCGCATTCTTACTGCTTACGACGACATCACGGTCGTGGGTGCCAGTGCCGCCCCGGCGAAGGCAGCGCACTATGTGCCCGCGTACATGCAGCGGCACGGATGGCGCATCATCCCGGTCAATCCGCATGCTGACGTGATTCTCGGCGAGCGCGTCTACCGCAGGCTCCGGGACGTCCCCGGGCAGATCGGCCTCGTCGATGTGTTCCGGCCGCCGGGGGAGGCGCCGGATATCGCGCGTCAGGCGGTGGCCGCGGGTGCCTCGGCGCTGTGGCTGCAGCTGGGCATCGCGTCCCCGGAGGCACGTGCCATCGCCGGGGAGGCCGGCTTGCTGTACGTAGAAGATCGCTGCCTGATCATCGAGCAGCGGCGCCTGCGGCTGCGCGCGCCTGGCCTGCGGTAGCCCGGCCGGCCAGGGCGCACGCTGGCCGGGAACATTGCCCGGGTGGCCGGCGTTCAACTCAGCGGCCCGGTGGCCGGCCGCGTTGTGCTGGATCGACGGCAGGCCGCCTGCCGGTCAAGATCTCTTTCATATAGCGAGACGAGAGAAGTTAGTGTCACAGTGCGTGACGTGCGGGCGCGAACTGCATCCCGAGCGAGCACAGAAGTACGACTACTGCATGGCGCGTGAGTGCCAGGAAAAAAATGCCAAGGGCCTGACCATGGTCGCCGTCGGGGTAAATAAGGCGGCCGAGCAGTACATGATCCTGGATGAGCGCACCAGCGCGGAACTGGCGAGCGGCAAGTACCACGACCAGCGGCGAGGTTCCTTCGGCCCTCCGGCGTGGCCGGCTCGTGCCGTGAAGCCGGCCGGCCCGGCGACCGAGCCCGCCCGCCGCCAGGCTCCGCGGGCCCGCCGCCGGGCAAGCCGCGCGGTGACCAAGCGCCCGTGGACGAATTCACAGCAGAAGCTGGCGCTGCTCTACAACGCGCAGCGCCTCCGGCCTGAGGAGATAGCGCAGAAGCTCGGACTGAGCACGTACCTGGTGACCCAGATTATCCTCGCCGCCAGGAATCAGGGAAAGCTCTGAGCGCCCAGTTCAGTGTGAGATCGATCTCCAATTCCTGCCTGCCCATGACCAGCAGGTTCATCCCAAACCCGCAAGTCGGCGCAGGTCAGACCCGCTGCTTCCGCGGCCTAACCAGGCTCAGGCCGTACCGCGGCCAGCCAGCCCGAGTCACTTGCGCTGGCGTTATCGCCCGATTCGGGCTACGGTGGCCGACGCATTGCCCACTGACTACGAAGGAGCGCTGACATGACTACGGGAGGTAAGCACGCGTTTATTTCCGAATAGAGCAGGGCGGCCCCGGCCAAGCGTGATTCCAGCACGTGACCGGGGCCTTTGCATGGCAACGAACCTTGGAGGTAACAAGCCATGACGTTCCTCAGTATTGCAGCTGGCGGAGCCGCTAAGACCCTCATAGCGGTCACGGTTTCGCTGCATCCGGCGGCAGCTCACCACGGCAGCCACCACGCCACCGTCCGGTCCGGCGACACCCTCAGCTCGATCAGCCGGCACGAGTACGGCCGCGCGGCCGACTGGCCCGCCTTGTGGTGGATCAACCGGCACCGCATCGCTGACCCGGGCACGATCCAGGTGGGGCAGCGGCTCCGCCTGTCGGGCTGGCACCGGGTGCGGCCGTGGCTCGCCCGCGCCGCGCTGGCGGCGGTCCCCGCGCCGCGGCCAGTCGTGGCCCCGGCCTCGCCGCCTGCGAGCACGGCCGCGGCCACCAGCGCCGCGCCAGCTTCCGCGCAGCCCGCGGCATCGTACAGCGGCGCGCCCGGCAGCTTCCAGAGCTGCGTGATCCAGGCCGAGAGCGGCGGAAACGCCCAGGCGGTCAACCCGTCAAGCGGCGCGGGCGGCCTGTACGGCTTCCTGCCGTCCACCTGGCAGGGGCTCGGATACTCCGGGCTGCCCGAGGATGCGTCCGTCTCCGAGCAGAACGCCGCATTCGCCAAGGAGTACGCGCAGTCGGGTACCGGCGCGTGGTCAGCTTACGACGGGTGCTAGATCGCCCGGCGGGAAGCCCCGGCCCGGGTGGGCCGGGGCTCCCGCGTTGCCGCACCGCGGCCCGCGGGCTTGGCTCGGCGAGTAGCGTGCGCTGCGGTCAGCTGTAGCTCCGCAGCCGTGGCCACATCTGGCCCCACCGGCGGCGGGGCCCGGTGCACAGGTAGACGTGACCGCCCCACTCCTGATTGTGGATGCCGTACGGGTTCGACAGCGTGGCCACGGCCCGCACGCCGGTGAAGAACTGCCGCAGGTAGGCGGCGTCCCCGGTGCCGTCGACGGGCCCGGGCATGACGGCCACCACCGTGCTGGCGTGCGGGTTGCCCGGCCCCCACCACCAGTAGGTGTTGTGCCCGCTCACGGCCTCCGGCAGGCCCGTTCCCCGGCCCAGCTCGTTGATGGCGCCGGCCTCGCCGTAGTTAGAGGTGAAGATCACCGCGCTGGCCCGCTGCCGGGGCGGCAGCGAGGTCCATACCCCGCGGACGGTGCGGACGAGCTGAGGCCAGCCGATGGACTCGGCCAGTTCCGCGTTCACGTTCTCGGTCTTGCCGATGTCGGCGGGGGGCAGCACCGGCAGGACGAGCGGCAGCGCGACAGCGGTGGTCAGGGCGGTGGCCAGCAGCAGGTTGCGGAGCCGGCCCGGCCGGGCCGCCAGCCACCCGTCGATGGCCACGGCACCCGCAGCGAGCAGGTAGATGTACGCCCCCGCCAGGTAGTAGATCTTCGCGCCGGTGGTGAGCGCGAAGAACACGAACAGCAGCCCGTACGCCCACGCCAGCGCCCGCCACAGCGGGCACCCGGACCGCCACAGGAACCGCAGCCCGGCCAGCCACACCCAGAGCATGGCCAAGGACGCCATCAGCAGCTGGCCGATCACCCAGCTGCTGATGTTGCCGAGCCCCCCGTTCTCCTGGTTCAGCGTGCGGGTCATGGTTATCGTCGCCCACTGGTGCTGCGCCTGCCACCAGATGTCGGGGATGGTGAATGCCGCCGCGATCAGCACGCCGGCCGCGAACCAGCGGTTCCAGACCAGCCGCCTGCCGCCGCTGAGCAGGGCGCCGATGACCAGCGCGACGGCGAAGAAGCCGATGCTGTGCTTGTTGGCCAGCCCGAGGCCGAGGACCAGGCCGCCGGCCAGCCACCATCGGGTATCGCCGGTCCGCCCGATCCTGGCCGCGATCAGCGCCAGGCCCGCCCACGCCAGCACGTCGAAGGCCGTCGGCCCGGCCAGGTGATCCGCCCCGAGCAGGACCGGCATCGTGGCGGCTGCGACCGCGGCCAGCAGCTGCGCCCGCCGGCCGCCGCCGAACTCGCGGGCGGTCAGCCCAGCGACCACCACCGTGGCCCACGCCGCGAGCGCGGGCCACACCCGCAGCCCGGGCAGCGACAGGCCGAACAGCTTCAGTGACACCCACGCCAGCAGCGGCGTCAGCACCGGCTGATCAACGTAGCTGGCCTGCAGGTGCTGGGCGCAGGCCAGGAAGTACAGCTCGTCGCGGTGAAAGCCGTACCGCGCCGACAGCGCCATCAGCACGGCGAAGACGATGCCGCCAACTCCGATTACCCACCGGTTAAACGGGCTGGCGCCAGTCACTGGGACAGCGGCACCCGCGCCGAGCCTCCGCCGGGACGTGCGCTCGCCGCTATCAGGCATCGAAGGCTAACGCGAGATAGGCGGTGACGGTCACCAGGCGCATAATCCGCACCGGCCGATAATAACGCCGGGGAGGCGCGGCCAGCAGCGGCAGAGCTCGGCCGGCTCCTGAGGCACCCACGGGCATGGTCCGTGCCTCATTCCCCGTGCGCGGCCAGAGTGCGACAGGATCGCAAGCGGGACGACAGGAAAGCAGAGGCAGGCATGGCAACGGAATTGGTCCTGCTTGGCACCGCGGGCGCGCCGATGCCCGTGGCGGGCCGCGGGGGGATCTGCTCGGCGCTCGTCGTCGGCGAGCGGGTCTTCGTCATCGACTGCGGCCGCGGGTCGCCGTCGGCCTTCGCCGACGCGAGGCTGGACTTCGCCCGGCTGGAAGCGGTGTTCCTGACCCATCTTCATGCCGACCACACCGGTGATCTGGCCGGCCTGCTGCTTTACCCGTGGGGCGGGCGCACCGGCGATGACGGCCCGCTGCCGCCGGTCCGCGTCTACGGGCCGCCGCGGCCCGAGCCGGTGCCAGCCGGCGATGCCACCTTCCGCCGGGAGACCACGATCTGCCCGGAACGGCCGGCCCCGGCACGGCGGACCTGGTCGGCAGCATCCTGGCCGGCTACGCCTACCACCTGAACGTCATGCCGCTGGATGCCCGGATGCCGGACGCGGGCGCGCTGGTGCGGGGAATCGACATCCGCCTCCCGGCCAGGGCCGAGGGCATTACCCAGGTCCCGGTCACCGTCTTCGCCGACGGCGCCGTCCGGGTCACCGCCGTTGCGGTGACGCACGGCCGGGCGGTGCCGGCCCTGGCCTACCGGTTCGACACCGCGGACGGCTCGGTGGTGTTCTCTGGCGACACCACCGTGAACGATGACCTGATCGCCCTCGCCCAGGGCGCCGACATCCTCGTCCACCAGGTCGCCGACCTCGGCTACCTGGAACGGCACGGCATCACCGGTGCCGCCATCGACCGGATGGCCGCGCTGCACACCGATGTCACCCAGGTCGGCGGCGTCGCCGAGCGCGCACGGGTCCGCGAGCTCATCCTCAGCCACTACCTCCCGGCCGAGCCAGACGCGATCACCGACGCCCAATGGGCGCAACGCGCCGCGCATGGCTTCACCGGGACCACCACCGCTGGCACCGACGGCCTGCGCAGAACGCTGCCCCGCGTTACGCCGTGACCTGGCCTGCCTGCCCAGGACTGGCGACCCAGGCCTGCGGCGTGCCGCCGTGCACGAGCCTGCCGCTCGTCTTGCCACTGGCCGGCCTGCGGCGTAAGGTAGCGATATATCGGGACCGTATCGAGAGTGGATCGGCTGGGAGTGCGTATGTCAGCAGCAGGATGGGCGGCCGGGGATCTCGACCGCTGGCTGTCCGGGTTCCTCCAATGCGCAGGCGGCCTGCTCGGCCAGGCCAGCGGCGGCGGCCGGACTTCAGGCGGCCGTGGCCAGAGCCCGCGCGGCGGGCCGCGGGAGCATGGCTTCGGGCGGCCGGGAGGCAGGGGATGGCCGGGTGGCGGGCCGCCCGGCGGCTGGTGGCCGGGGCCGCCCGGCTTCCCGCGCGGCCAGAAGGCCGGGCGCGGTGATGTGCGCGCCGCGATCCTTGCCCTGCTGCAAGAAGGCCCGCGTAACGGGTACCAGATCATGTCAGAGATAGAACAGCGCAGCGGCGGCGTGTGGCGGCCCAGCCCCGGCGCGGTCTACCCGGCCCTGGCCCAACTCGCCGACGAGGGCCTGATCGAAGCCGCGGAATCCGGCGGCCGCCGCACGTTCCACCTCACCGACGCCGGCCGCCATTATGTCCAGGAGAATCCAGAGACGGCGCGGGCGGCATGGGAGTCGATGACAGACGGCGAGCCGGGCGAGACCCCTGGCCTGCTCGTGGCGGCCGCTCGCCTGGGCGGCAGCATCGTGCAGGTGGCGCACGCCGGCACCCCGGGGCAGATCCGCGCCGCCGAACAGCTGCTCGAGCAGACCCGCAGCCGGATGTACCAGATCCTGGCCGGCGACGCGGACAGCGAGCAGGACGAACAGTAGAAGGCAAGAGGACAGGCAATGGACGATCGCATCCGTGTTTCCGACACCGACCGGGACCGTGTCACTGCCCGGCTACGTGACCACTTCGCCGAGGGCCGGCTGACACCCGGCGAGCTGGACGAGCGGATCTCAGCTGCGCTGAGCGCGAGAACCTTCGGTGACCTGCGCCACGTCATGGCCGACCTGCCCGGGCCCGTTCTGGTCCGGCCGGCCGAAGCGCAGCGTCCGCAGCGGGCCGGGGCGCCCTGGATGGCCCGCCGGACCGGCCCGCGGCTGCTGCCAGTCGCGCTGCTCGTGCTGCTAGCGTCGCTGCTGATTCCCGGCGGCGGCTGGCTCCTGCTCGCCTTCATCAAGCTGATCCTGATGTTCTGGCTCGTGACCTGCCTGGCAGGCACCTTCGCCGCTGGCCGGTTCCGCCGCCGGATGTACCGCCACTGGCAGTCCGGATATGCCCCGCCCGGGCACGCGCAGGCGCGGCAGTAAGGCACGCGGGGAACATGTCTGGTCAGGCGGCGCGACGGGCCCGGCCCGCTGCTGGCCGGCCGGAGGCCGGCCGTAACGGCCGGCAGCTGGCCCGCCGCGGCCGGCCAGCGGCGGGGCGGCCGAGGCGGATATCTCGCCGACAAGCTGCCGGGCCCAGCGCATCCGCTCCAGGGCTGGCTCCGGATGGTCGCCGAACTCTTGTGCCATCTGGCTGGCGCAGCCCCTGATGCCGAGCTGCCGCACGGTGCGGCTGATCGCCTGCGTCACGGCCTCGGCAGCGGGGGCGTCCGATCGCTGCAGCCCTGATGCGAACAGCGCCTCGCACCTGGCGTCGTTGACATTCAGCCGGGCCATGGCAAGCCTCCGCGCCTTCCCTTGCCGGGCCATCGCCCGGCTCCGTGGAGCTGACGAGCCGGATGAGAAACCGCCCCGACCGCGGACCGGTTCTCCGCTACCGATATAGAGCGGGCCAGGCCCGGCCAGATACCAGGCCAGGCCGAATGCACGCCGAGCCTGCTGGCTTCGCTCGCCGCGGCGGCCCGGATAGCGTCATGCTGGCCCGCTACTTCCGTACCGGCCGGACGATCAGGTAGACCGGGCCCCGGCGCGAGCAGGCGCTGAACGGGAACGGGATCACCTTGGACCTGGTCTGGTTCGGCGGGTAGACCCGCAGGCCGGCCGCGGTGACAGGGTGGCACGCTGACGGCGGGAAGTTGCCGGCGTCCACGATTTGCAGTATCGCCCTCGCGGTCTTGCCGCGCCCGATCGTCACGGCGTGCGGGGTCCGGTGCTCGAAGGCGGCGCGGCTGCCGAGCCGGTGGCGGCGCAGGTCGACGGCCCGGACGAAGGGGAAGCCGTTCAGCGTGCAGCGGTGCCCGGACAGGTTGGTGAACTCCAGGTGGTAGAAGGTGCTGCCGGCCGTTCCGCTGCCGTTCGTGTTAAGCCAGATGACCAGCCCGGGTGTCTCGCACGCGCGCACGGCGGACCGGGAAGCCGGGCCGGCGGCGATCCCGGCGCGGCGAGGGCAACGGTGGGCACGAGAGTCACGGCGCAGGCTGCGGCCGCAGCGGCAATCCGCCGGACGGCGCGGGTGTTCAGGTTCATGGGCTTCCCCCTCAGGTACGTCCGACCGGGTTCCCCGGTGGCTGGCAACAAGTATGGGCAGTGCCTGCCTCGCGCGGAAGGCGACGGGCCGTACGGCGGCCAACCGCCAGACGGAACGGCATCCAGGGAGTCCGGGTGCGGCCGAGCGCCCGCTAACCCTTTGTCCCTGGGAGGAAGCGGGTGCCCGCGGGAAGCACGGCCACCACGGTCGCTGTGATCTTCGAACCGGTCAGCGAGCCGAGTACCGCGACGGTCGCTCCGCGGGTGACCGCGCTCGCTGACGCCGGCCGGCCAGCCTTCCGGTAGGTGGTCGAGGGTCGCTCGACGACGGTCACCTTCTGGCCGGAGCCCGTGGTGATGATGCAGCCGGAGGAGGACACGCTGCTGACGGTACCCACGGCGACCTGGCCGAAGGGAGCCGCGAGCACCCCGCCGGGAACGACCCGGACATCCGCCCGGCCGGGCACCAGGAAGACCGGCGCCTGGGGGGCGATGATCCTGACCTGCCGCCGGCCGGGAGCGATGCTGGCCGGCCCAGCCGCGCCGAACGGCGCACGCACCGCGATCTGGGCGGCTGCTGGCGTGCCGAACCCGGTGGCCGATGGCGAGGTGAGCCCGGTGACAGCAACGGCCACGATGGCACCCGCCAGCGCTGCCGCGGCCACCCAGCCGGCTGCCCGGCTGGTGAGCACGCTGCCGACCCGGGCAGCGCCGCCGGTCCGCGATGGGCGGGCGCCAGCAGCTGGTGGCGCGCCGGGAATGGTGGGTTCTGTCTGCCCGCCCCGCTCGTCTGGCGCGGCCGCCCCCGAACCCGCGGGCTGTTCGTCTCCGCTCACGAAGAGCACCTTCTCACTGCCTGGTCATGCCGCATGCCGCATGCGTCTGCGTCATGCGCATGCCGCTTCCCCGGTCTTGGGGAACGGCTTCATCATCGGCGGCGAATCTCCGGGCGCGGCGCCAATTACGTGCGAGTTCAATGTGAGTAATAAAACAGCCTCGCTGCTCGGCGGCATGGCCAGCCCCGCCGTTCCGCGACGCCTGCAGCAGGATCCAGCGGGACGCAGCGGGATGCGTCCGGTCTGCTAGGCGGACTGCAGCCGGCGCGGGACGGAAGGGGGCGGGCCCGGGCCAGCCGGCCACCTTTGTCGCGTGCTGGCCAGCTGTTGGCCGGCGTGCCCACTGCCCGGGCTCAGCCCCGCGTGCCGCCAGCGCCGGCGGCCTGCTTGCCGCCCCCGTGCCGGGTCACCTCGGCGGCGAGCTGGGCGCGTGAGGTGATGTCAAGCTTGGCGAAGACATGGGCGATGTGGGTCTGGACCGTCCGGCGTGATACATAGAGCCGTTCCCCGATCTGCGGGTTGGACAGCCCCTCGGCGACCAGGTGCGCGACGGTGCGCTCGGTCGGCGTGAGGCTGCTCCAGCCGGTCTGCGGCCGGCTGCGCGGCCCGCGGCGGCCGCGGCGGATGCCTGCCTCCCGCAGCACCGCCTCGGCCCTGGCGAGATCGCGTGCGGCGCCGAGCCGCTCGTAGATCTTGACGGCCTGTTCGAGCAGCGGCCTGGCCAGGTCCGGCTGCCCGTGCCTGGCGAACGCCGCGCCGGCGTCCTCGGCGGCAAGCGCGAGCTCCAGCGGCCGCGGGCTGCGGGCGTAGGCGGCCGCCGCGGCGGCCAGGGTCGCGGGATCATCATCGGCGAGCCCGCGGCAGCGCAGCGCGGCGCCGGTAAGCGAGGGGGCCTCGTTGTCGTCCGCCATCTCGGTGACCGCCGCGGCCACGTCCCTGGCGCGCTGCCGGTCCCCGCTGGCGATCGCGAGGCGGACCAGGTCAGCTCCGATCACCGGGTATTCCATCGCGAGCTCGCTACGCGCGCACCGGTCCCAGCACTCGGCCAGCACGGCGAGGGCATCGGCGAGTTCGCCGTCGGCCTCGAGCACCAGGGCGCGCACCCAGGTCGCCCACAGCGTCCGGTAGCAGGGCCCGGTACTGGCCAGCTCACGTGCGGCGGTGGCGGCGGCCTCCCGCGCGCCGCTCACATCGTTGCGGTGCAGCGCGATCAGCGAGAGCACGCTCTGGGCGTACACCCGGCTGTAGCTCTCGCCGATGTCATCGGCCAGGTCGAGCCTGGCCTCGAGCTCGGCGACCGCGTCATCCCAGTGCCCGGTGATGAAGCGCTCGAAGCCGAGGAATGCCTGGTAGCTGGCCAGCGGCCAGCGGACGCCGAGTTCCTCGCAGATCCGCTTGCCGGTCTCGAGGGCGGTCCTGGCATCCTGTGGCCGGTCAAGCTCGATGAGCAGGTGCCCGCGGGCGGCATGGACCGGGTAGCCGTGCCCCTGCCTGCCCGGGCTCTGGTCGGCCAGCCGCACCGCCTGGTCAATGACCTGCAGCGCGTCGCGGAACTGCCCGCGCGATTGCGAGATTACCGCGAGCGTGGTCATCGAGACGCTGGTGGCCAGGTGGTCCCCGGCCGTGACCGCCGCCGACCTGGCCTGCTCGGCCATCGCGGCCGCGCCGGGCAGGTCTTCCAGCGAGAAGCGGGCGAAGCTGGCCCACGCCCGCGCGCTGGCCCGCTGCGCCTCGGTGAGCGCAGGCCATTCCGCCGCCTCTTCCAGTTCGCGCAGGCCATCATGCGTTCGGCCGGCGGCGAGCAGGGCGCGCCCGAGGCACATCCGGACCGTTCCCTGCACCGACCGCTGGTGGTCGCCGCCGATCAGGGCGCGGCAGGCGGCCTCGGCGTCCGGGATCCGGCCGGCCAGCATCAGGCTGTCAGCCTGCTCGGCGAGCAGCTGGTCCCGGTCCGGGTCGCCGGGATCCATCAGCCCGGCCGCCCGCTCGAGCAGCTCAGCCGCGCTGGCCGGCGATCTGGGCGCCGCCTCCCGCGCCGCCCTGGTCAGCCATCCGATCGCGTCGCCGTCTCCCCGCTCGGCTCCGCGGGCGAGGTGCTCGGCTACCTGCAAGGCCGGCGCGCCGGCCTGCGCCAGCCGCTGCCCGGCCTCGCGGTGCAGCCCGCGGCGCACGCTGCTCGGCAGATCCTCGTAGATGCTCTCCCTGATCAGGTCGTGCCGGAACCGCAGGACCGGCCCGTCGTCTTCAAGCACCCGTGCCCTGATCGCCTCAGCAAGCTGCACGGACAGCTCGAGGGCCGGGCGGCCGGCGATCGTGGCCAGGTCGGTGAGCGAGAAGCCCAGCCCGAGGACCGAGGCCGCCCGCAGCGCCTGCAGAGTCTGGTCGGGCAGGAAGCTCAGCCGGCGCAGGATCGTCAGCCGCAGCGTCGGCGGCAGCATCACCTCCGCCAGGTCCGCCCGCCCGCCCGAGGTCTCGATCGCGCCCTCCAGCGCCAGCGCGCCGAGCAGCTCGGTCACGAACAGCGGGTTCCCGCCTGCCCCGGCCATCTCAGCCAGCAGGGCAGGACCGGGCTCGGCCTCGATCGTCTCGGCCACCAGGCCGGTCACCGCCGGCCCGGCCAGCGGGCCGAGGACCAGCTGCCGGGCCCCCGGGTCCGTCAGCGCGCTGGTCAGCCGCTCCAGTTCCGGCCGCCGCGGGGACGGCCGGTAGCACCCGATCAGCGCCACCGGCAGGTAGGCCAGCCGCCGGCTCAGCACGCCAAGCGTCAGCAGGCTGGACGGATCCGCCCACTGCAGGTCGTCCGCGGCGATCACCAGCGGCCCGCTCAGCGCGAGTTCTTCGGCCAGGTCAGCGAACGCATCCACGACCCGGAACTGCAGGCCAGGGTCGCTGGTCACGGTGACCGGGCCGCCGTCACCGGCGACCCCGGCCGCCAGCAGCTCGCCGATAGCTGCCCGCCGCGGATCCGGCGACGACCGCACGCACCCGAGCGCGCCAGCTACCAGGCCGAACGGCCGGGTCCGCTCAAGCTCCTCAGCGCGGCCGGCCGCGACCTGCATGCCGCGGCAGCGTGCCTCTTCCAGCGCCACGTTCAGCAGGCGGGTCTTGCCGATCCCGGCCTCGCCCTCGATCAGCACTACGGCCAGCCGGCCTGACGCCGCCTGGTCCAGGTGCTCGCCGAGCACCGCAAGCTCCGCCGCGCGCCCTCGGATCCCCGGGACCAACGGGAGCGGGAACCGCGGCTGGGCGGCATCGCGCCGGGCGCCAGCCGCCGGCGACGGGCGCTGACCGTCCTGCTGTCCTGGCGTCACCCGGCGCAGCAGCGTCCGCCGGGTGGCCGGGAGAAGCCCGGAGTCTGAGTCAGCGCACCTAGACCGGTTCCGGGTCGACCTCTCAGCGCTCAGTACCATGACTCATCCTCCTGTCGTCTGGCCGCGGTGTTCAGGCCTGCCGGGTCCGTTGCTGGGCGGCGGCCCTGGGAGTGGAACTGGCGCGCACGTTGAGCGTGGTGGGCAGCACGACGGTCGCGCACGGCTGGTCCGGCGAGCTGCGCCTGGTCGTCAGCAGCTGCCCCGCCGTCTTGCCCATCGCGTATGTCGGCTGGGCTACCGTCGTCAGCGAGGGGCGGACGAGGTCGGCCCAGGGGATCTCGTCGAAGCCCACGACGCCGACCTCGCGGGGTACTCCGACTCCGGATTGAATGAGGCACTCGAGCGCGCCGACTGTCATCAGGTTGTTGGCCACGAACACCGCGTCCGGGGCCCCGTCCGCGAGCAGTGACGCCATCGCCGCATAGCCGCCGCGCTCGCGGAAGTCGGCATGCCGGACGAGCGGAGGCTGCGAGCCTTCCCCCCGGCGGTGCAGCGCGTGCTGGTAGCCGGCCAGCCGTTCGCTGGCCGTCATCGCCTGCTCGGGGCCGGTGATGCACGCGACCCGGCGGTAACCCATGTCCATCAGGTGCGCAGTGGCTTCCTCGGCGGCCCGCTCGTTGTCGACGAGCACGGTGTCGGCCGCGACACCGGTAAGCCGCCGGTCGACGGCCACCACCGGGATTCGCAGATCGAGCAGCGGGGTCACGTCGGTGTCCCGGGTTGACGAGGGCGAGATGACCACGCCTGCCATCCGCTCGGCCGCCGCGGCCGCGATGTAGCGGGCTTCCTTGCCCAGGTCTTCATCGCTGTTGCACAGCACGACGGAGTGGCCGGTGTCCTGCGCGACATCCTCGAGGCCACGGACCATCGAGGTGAAGAACGGGTTGCCGACGTCAGGGACGATTACCGCCCACAGCGATGACTCGCTGCGGCGCAGGTTGCGGGCGACGCTGTTGGGCTGATAGGAGAGGGCATCGACCGCCTCGCGGACCCGGCGGACCAGGTCCGGGTGGACCTTGCCGTTGCCGTTGAGCACGCGCGACACGGTCGCAGCCGACACTTGCGCGTGCCGCGCCACTTCCTGGATGGTAGCCATCGCCTCCGCCGCCTGCTGCTCGCTGCCGCCGCTGCTGCTTGCCGGTGCCCGGCAGGGTCGTTTCGCCGGTGCCCGCAAGCGTACGTCTGTGTAATCGATTTCTCAACCCCTAATCCGAGGCCTTCCGGGCGGGTGGTCGCTGGCGCCTGCGAGCGACGGACGCTGCACAGGATTGCATAGCGACCAGCGGCGAGGAGTGGAGATATCCCCAGATTATTCGCAAAACATCACAAAACTTCGATCCGGCCGCGATCGGTGCTGTCGGGATATGAGAAATCGATTCCACAGGTCAGGCGCCGTTAGGCCGATGAATCCCGGGGAAACGGGGGAGGGACAGGCAAACCGGTCAGCCCGGGCAACCGGGAGAGTGCGGGGGTCAGCAGCGGCCAGGGAGTCGGGAGTGAGGTGCCGATATGACCGACAAGGCTGATGTCCGCATCCAGCCCGTACGCGGTGACCTTGGGCTGCACACCGGCGTGCTGGGCGGCCTGCAGGTACTTGGTCAGTCCGTTGCCGGGATAGGCCCCACGATCGGGGCGGTATCCCTGATCGGGCTGGTCTTCGCCGACGCCGGTCACGGGGCCTGGCTGACCGTGCTGATCGCCAGCGTCGGCGTCCTCGCCGTTGGCATCTGCATCGCGCGAGTGGCCGGATCGCATTTCTCGTCCGGCGCGCTTTACAACCTCGTGCCGAAGGGCCTGGGAACGGCGGCGGGCTTCGTAACGGGCTGGATCACGCTGCTGATGATGGTCTGCTCGGGTCCTTTCCTGTTTACCGGATTCGCTCAGTATCTCATGCAATTTCTTTCGTCAGCTGGCATCGCTCATATTACCTCCTCGGCCGGGCAGTTCAGCCTTGAGGTTGCCTGCCTGATAGTCGTGACCGCAACCGCGCTGCTGGATATCAGGGTAAGTACGAGACTCTTCCTGATAATCGAGGGAGCTTCCATGGCAGCCATTCTCGTGCTGCTTGCCGTGGTGCTCGTCAATGTTCCCGGAATCATCGATTCCAGGCAGTTCACGCTGGCCGGGTCGAGCGGGCACGGAATTATCCTGGGGGTTGTCTTCATGATCCTGGCGTTCGGCGGGTTCGAGGGGTCGACGGTGCTTGGCCTGGAGGCAAAGAATCCACACCGCGCCCTCCGGCTGGCGGTTATCGGCAGCGTCGTCGCCGTTGCCGTATTCTTCCTGCTTAATGCGTATGTTCAGGTTCTCGGATTCGAGAGCCTGCAGGCCAGCCTGGGTAGCCAGCCATCGCCGCTATCGACGCTAGCTAACCATGACCATGTCTCCTGGCTGGGCGACGTCATTCTGCTCGGCGTTACGATCAGCTTCTTCGCGGCGGCGAACGCCACGCTGAATTACGGGCCGCGGGTCCTCTTCACGATGGCGCACGATGGCCTGCTGCCGCTTCGCGCGGCGGATACGAACCGGCGTGGAGCTCCGTACCGGGCAATCTGGTGTTATGCCATTGCCTGGCTTGCGGTGCTGACTTACGTGCTGATATCCGGTGTCGCCCAGGGCACGGCCTTCGGGAATCTTGGCAGCCTGGCCGGATACTGCGGGACGCTGATCTACTTGCTTGCTTCGCTGGCGGCTCCGGTATGGGCTTACCGCCGCGGTGCCGGCAGCCTGTTCATCGTCGTGGCGGGTGTGGTGGGGGCCGGCGTCATGGCGCTGGTGTTCTATTACTCGCTGGTCCCGCTGCCGACCGGCAGCGCCAGGATATTTGCTTACCTGTTCTTTGGCGCAGTCGCCGGGTTGTTCATCGTCGGCATCGGCGCCCGGCTGTTCCGCCCGCAGTACCTTCGGCGGGTGGGGGCGACGGAGGCGACCCCGGGCGAGGCGTAGTCGGCCTTTGCCGGCCCGGCATCCCCGGCATTCTGGCAGCAGGCCGCGGGTCCTGGCCGGGGCGGAGTGTGGCCGGCCGAGGTCGCTGGCCGGGGGCGGAGTGTCGCCGGCCGCGGTTACTGTGGCCGGGTGCTCGACTCGTTCCACCCTGCAATCCGCCGCTGGTTCGCCCGGCGGTTCCCGGCGGGGCCGACTGCGCCGCAGGCTGACGGCTGGCAGGAAATCGCGGCCGGGCGCCATACGCTGATCTCGGCGCCGACCGGATCCGGGAAGACGCTGGCGGCGTTCCTGGTCTGCATCGACCGGATCTACCGTGCTCAGCAGGCGGGCGCTGAGCGGCAGGCCGGGCCGCAGGTGGTGTACGTATCACCGCTGAAGGCCTTGGCTGCTGACATCGGGCAGAACCTCGAGGCACCGCTGGCCGGGATCGCGGCGGCCGCCGCGGAACTGGGGCTGGCCGCGCCGGACATCCGGGTGGCCGCGCGGACCGGGGACACGTCCGCGGCTGACCGCGCGGCGATGCTCAGGCGCCCGCCGGACTTCCTGATCACGACCCCGGAGTCGCTGTACCTGCTGGTGACGGCGGAGCGGACCCGGGCGATGCTCGCGTCGGCCTGCACAGTCATCGTGGATGAGATCCATGCCGTCGCCGGGAACAAGCGGGGCTCGCACCTGGCGCTGACGCTGGAGCGGCTTGAGCACCTGGCCGCTCAGCCAGTGCAGCGGATCGGCTTGTCGGCGACCCAGCGCCCGATCCAGCAGGTGGCACGGCTGCTGGTCGGCGCGGGCGCCGGCCGGTCCTGGCCGGACGGGTCGCCGCTGTGCGCGATCATCGACGCCGGGCACCGCCGCGAGCTCGACATCTCGCTCGAGCTGCCCGGCGACGAACTCGGCGTCGCGGCGTCGGCCGAGCAGTTGGCCGAGATCCTGGACCTGATCGCCGGGCACGTTAGGGAGCACCGGACGACGCTGGTGTTCGTCAATGCCCGCTGGATGGCCGAGCGGGTCGCCTACCAGCTTGGCGAGCGGCTTGGCGAGGGCCGGGTCGCCGCGCATCACGGGAGCCTGTCAGCCGCCCGGCGGCAGCGGGTGGAATCGCGGCTGCGCAGCGGTGACCTGGCCGCATTGGTGGCGACGGCGTCGCTGGAGCTGGGGATCGACATCGGCCCGGTAGAGCTGGTGTGCCAGATCGGCTCGCCGCGCAGCCTCGGGGTGCTCCTGCAGCGGGTCGGCCGGTCCAATCACACCAGCGGCGGCACACCGGCCGGGCGGCTGTACCCGACGTCGCGGGACGAGCTGGTGGAATGCGCGGCGCTGCTGCGCGGCACCCGGTCCGGCCGGCTCGACGCGCTGCAGATCCCGGACTGCCCGCTGGACATCCTGGCCCAGCAGGTGGTGGCCGAGTGCGCGGCTGCCGACTGGGCCGAGCACGACCTGCTGGCGCTGGCCAGGCAGGCGGCCCCGTTCGCCGGCCTGTCCGCCGGGGATTTCGATGAGGTCACCGAGCTGCTCTCGGACGGGATCCGCACCGGCCGCGGCCGCCGGGCCGCCTACCTGCACCGGGACCGGGTGACCGGACGGCTGGCCGGCCGCCGGGGGGCCAGGATCGCGGCGCTCACCTCCGGCGGGGCGATCCCGGAGCTCGGCGACTTCCGGGTGCTGGCCGAGCCCGATGGCATGCTGGTCGGGACGGTGAACGAGGAGTGGGCAATCGAGTCGATGCCCGGGGACGTGTTCCTGCTCGGCACCACGTCGTGGCGGATCCGCCGGGTGGAGCCCGGTGTCGTGCGGGTGACCGATGCCGGCGGCGCCCCGCCGTCGGTTCCGGTCTGGCACGGCGAGGCCCCCGGCCGCACGGTCGAGCTGTCCGAGGAGGTCTGCGCCATCCGGAAGGCGGTGGCCGGGCGGCTGCGGTCGGGCCGCCCGGCCGAAGCGGTGCGCTGGCTGAAGGCGGACTGCGGGATCGCCGACGACGCCGCCGAGACGATCACGGCCTACCTGGGCGCCGGGCTCGCGCAGCTCGGCGTGCTCCCCGATATGGACACCATCGTGCTCGAGCGCTTCTTCGACGACGCCGGGGGGATGCAGCTGGTCGGGCACGCGCCCTATGGCGCCCGGCTCAACCGGGCGCTCGGGCTCGCCCTGCGCAAGCGGTTCTGCGTCACCTTCGACTTCGAGCTGCAGGCCGCGGCCAGCGATGACGCGGTGCTGCTGTCGCTGGGTCCGCAGCACAGCTTCCCGCTCGAGCGGGTACCGAAGTTCCTGGCCTCGGCGACCGTGGAGGGCGTGGTCCGCCAGGCCGTCCTCACCTCGCCGATGTTCGCGGCCCGGTGGCGGTGGAACCTGAACCGGTCGCTGGCCGTGCTGCGGATGCGCGGCGGGAAGAAGAACCCGCCGGCCATCCAGCGGATGGAGTCCGATGACCTGATGGCCGCGGTATTCCCGACGCTGGCCGCCTGCCAGGAGAACGTCGCGCCTGGCCCGCTGGAGATCCCCGACCACGTCCTGGTCCGGCAGACGCTGGCGGACTGCCTGCATGAGGCCATGGACATCGACGGCCTGCGGCAGCTGGTCGAGGGGATCGAGTCCGGCCGGGTCACCGTGGTGGTGCGGGATACCACCGAGCCGTCGGTGCTGGCGCACGAGATCCTGACCGGGCGGCCGTTCACCTTCCTGGACGATGCGGCCGCCGAGGACCGCCGCAGCCGCGCGGTGCCGCTGCGGCGCGGCCTGCCGGTGCGGCCCCATGAGCTCGGCAGGCTGGATCCGGCCGCCATCGAGCGGGTCGCCGGGCAGGTCCGCCCCGATCCCCGCGGTCCCGATGAGCTGCATGACCTGCTGCTTACCCTCACAGCCGTCCGGCCAGCCGAAGACTGGCAGCGCTGGTTCGACGAGCTGACCCGCGGCCGCCGCGCCGTCAGCGTGCACGGTCCGGCCGGGGTGCTGTGGTGCGCGGTGGAACGCCGGCCCGCGATCGAGGCCCTGTTCCCGGCCGCCGCGGTGGTCCCCGATCACCCCTGCCCGGTCCCGGCGGCCGGGAAGGCCGACCCGGACGCGGCGGCCGCCGACATGCTCCGCGGCCACCTGGACTGCCGCGGCCCGTCGGCGGCCGCGGACCTGGCCCAGGCAACCGGCCTGCCGGAACCGGCCGTGGTGCGCGCCCTGGCCCAGCTTGAGGAGGAGGGCTTCGCCATCCGCGGGCGCTTCGCCGGGCCCGGCGGCGCCGAGCTGTTCTGCGCCCGGCGGCTGCTCGCCCGCATCCACGCTTACACCAGGCAGCGGCGGCGCCGCGAGATCGAGCCAGTCACCGCCAGGGACTTCATCAGGTTCCTGCTGCGCTGGCAGCACATAGCGCCGGGCACCAGGCGCGAGGGCCGGCTTGGCGTGCTTGCCGTCATCGAGCAGCTGCAGGGCTACGAGCTTGCGGCCGGGGCATGGGAGAACGCCGTCCTGGCCGCGCGGGTAGACGGTTACCGGCGCGAGTGGCTGGACGAGGCGTGCCTGTCGGGCCAGGTCACCTGGGGGCGGCTGTCGGTGCGCGACAGCGAGCCGGATCCGGCGCCCCGGCGTGCCGGGCTTGTCCCGTCCCGCGCCACCCCGATCACCTTGACCATCCGCGATGACCTGCCCTGGCTGCTCCGCGCCGCCCGCGGCGACCTGGCTCCGGCCGAGCCGGGGCCGGGCCGCACCCGCGACGTGCTCGACGCGCTGCGCCGGCACGGCGCGCTGTTCCGGCCAGACATCGCGGCGATGACCGGCCGGCTGCCTGGCGACGTCGAGGAGGCGCTGTGGGACGGCGTGGCCCGCGGGCTGGTCACCGCGGACGGCTTCCGGGCGGTCCGGTCGCTGCTGCGCCGCGGCGGCCGGGCCAGGCCATCCGGACTGCGCGGGCTGCGGCGCGGGCTGAGCGGGGCGGGCGCCAGCCTGGCGGGCCGCTGGTCGCTGCTCCCCGGCCCGGCAGCCGAAGGTGACCGGGACGAGCTGGCCGAGGCCGTCGCCGAGCAGCTGGCCGCCCGCTGGGGGGTTGTCTTCCGCGATCTCATGGCCAGGGAGAACCTCGCCGTGCCCTGGCGCGAGATCCTGTGGGCCTTCCGGCGGCTGGAGGCCAGGGGCACCATCGGCGGCGGCCGGTTCGTGGCCGGGTTCGGCGGCGAGCAGTTCGCGCACCCCGATGCCGTGGAAGTCCTCCGGGCGGTCCGCAAGCAGCAGCCCGCCGGCGAGCCTGTCCAGATCTCCGCGGCCGACCCGCTCAACCTCACCAGCATCGTGCTGCCCGGTCCGCGCATCCCCGCCATCCCCGCCAACACCGTCACCTATATCGACGGTGCCGTGGCTGCGGCTGGTGCGGGAGTCGCCGGGTGATGGGGGATGTTGGTCAGCTGCATCGACGGTGCCGTGGCTGCGGCTGGTGCGGGAGTCGCCGGGTGATGGGGGATGTTGGTCAGCTGCATCGACGGTGCCGTGGCTGCGGCTGGTGCGGGAGTCGCCGGGTGATGGGGGATGTTGGCCAGAAACCTCCGTTTCGCCAGGCCCCGTTCGCGAGGCCGGGATCTGCTGCCTGGCGCGGGTTTAACCCTGCCGATGCAGAGCAGTACGGACGACGCCATCTCGTCCGCGCCGACTCGTTCCGAGGTGCCCATGCGTCGCTTGGTAACTGGATCTGTCCTGGCGGCGCTGGCCGCCGCAGCCACCGCCCTGCCGTCCCTGGCGAGCGCCGCCCCCGGCCGCGCACCGGCCGGCCAGGGAAAGGAACCGGTCGCCGTCGGCACCGGGGGCGCCGTCGCATCGATGGACCTGGACGCGAGCAGGGCGGGCATCGCCGTGCTCAAGCATGGCGGCAACGCCATCGATGCCGCCGTCGCGACAGCGAGCACGCTGGGCGTGACCATCCCGTTCGTCGCGGGCCCTGGCGGCGGCGGCTTCATGGTGATCTACCTGGCCAAGACCCACCAGGTCGTGACGATCGACGGCCGTGAGACGTGTCCGGGGGCGTGCACGCCGGCAATGTTCACCGACCCGAAGACCGGCCAGCCGCTCGGCTATGACTACGCATCGGATCAGCCGCTGGCCACCGGGGTCCCGTCGATGGTGGCCACCTGGGCCAAGGCGCTCCGCCGGTACGGCCGCAGGAGCCTGGCCGCGGACCTCCAGCCGGCCATCAGGGTCGCGGACCGCGGGTTCCGCGTCAACGCGGACTTCAGGCAGCTCACCGAGTCCGGGCTCGCCGCGCTGCGGGCCTACCCGGCCAGCCGCGCCCTGCTCCTTACCCCCGCGGGTAACCCGCTGCCGGCGGGCTACCTGCTGCGCAATCCTGACCTCGCCAGGACCTACCGGCGGCTGGCCCGTTACGGCCCTTCCTACCTTTACGACGGGCCACTCGGCCGGGCCATCGTGCATGCTGATGATCATCCCGCCGTGACCCCGGGGAACACCCTCGTCACCTTGCCGGGGATCATGACCATGGGTGACCTGCGCGGTTATGCCGCCAGGGTCCAGGCGCCGACCCACGTCAGCTACCGGGGGCTGGACATCTACAGCATGGCGCCGCCATCAAGCAGCGGGTCCACGGTCGGCGAGGCGCTCAACATCCTGAGCGGGTGGAACCTGCGGGCCGAGCCGAGGGCGACGGCACTGTTCCACTACCTGGAGGCGTCCCGGCTGGCCTACGCGGACCGGAACGCCTACGTCGGCGATCCCCGGTACGTCCGGGTGCCGCTGCACGGGTTGCTGAGCCCGGCCTTCGCCGCGACCAGGCGCTGCCTGGTGCACGACAGGGCCCTCACCTCGCCGGCCGCCCCCGGTGACCCCTTCCCGCCCTACCCGGGCTGCAAGGACCAGCGGGCTACGGCACCGCAGGCAGGCCAGCCCGAAGGGCGTCACACCAACAACATCGTCACGGTCGACAAGTGGGGCAACATCGTCGCCTACACCAACACCATCAACTTCTTCGGCGGCAGCGGCATGACCGTGCCTGGCTACGGTTTCCTGCTCAACAATGAGATGACCGACTTCGACTTCGCGCCGCCGGCCCCGGGAGCCTACGACCCTAACCTGCCGGCCGGCCGGAAGCAGCCCCGGTCCAGCATGGGCCCGGTCATCGCGTTCCGCGGCGGGAAGCCGGTCTTCAGCGTCGGCGCGGCCGGCGGCTCAACCATCATCGAGACCATCCTGCAGACCATTGTGAACCACGTGGACTTCGGCATGTCGCTACCCGCGGCGCTGGCGGCTCCGCGGGTCAGCCAGACCAACTCGGCAACGTCGCTGGCCGAGCCCGCCTTCTACCACAGCGCCCTGCGGCGGCAGCTGACCAGTCAGTTCGGCGAGCAGTTCACGATGGCCACCGGGCCGGTTCTCCCGCTCGATCACTATCCGGGGGACGCGACCGCGCTGCAGATCCTCGGCCGCGGACGCTACGAATCCATCGCCGAGCCCACCCGCCTCGGCGGCGGCAGCGCGCTCGTCGTACAGCCTTCGTCCTAGCAAACGGACTCCGAGGCCGGTCACGACTCGACATGAGGGAGGAGAATGGAAACAATCGAGACATAAGAGCGCCAGGCCTGAGCTGGCGTCAAGCTGACGATCAGCTCATTCCCTGGAGGTCGGTATGGGGCCGGTTTCACATACCGCGTTGTCGCCGTTGTCGTTCCTGGACCGGTCGGCTCGCGTATGGCCTGACAAGATCGCTGTCATCTACGGCGGGCGGCGGCTCACGTACTCCGAATTGGCGACCGAGACGGCCAGGGTGGCCCGCGCGCTGCGGGCGAGCGGCATCGAGCCGGGAGACCGGGTCGCATACCTCGTGCCGAACCTGCCCGAGATGCTTATCGCCCATTTCGCGGTCCCGCTGGCGGGCGGGGTGCTTGTCGCGATCAATACGCGGCTGACGGCCGAGGAAGTGGCTTACATCCTTGATCACTCAGGCGCGAAGATCCTGGTTGCCGATGCCGCGCTGCTGCCGACGGCCAAGGCTGCCGCACGCGACATCGCGGCGGTGACCGAGATTGTGGTGGCCGAGGACACCGAGCAGGCGCCTGCCAGCGCGGAGCCCGCCAGCACGGAGCCGGCCACCGGGCCGCGGCTGGTGAGCTACCAGGAGTTTCTCGCCCGGGGCACGGGGGAGCCGCTGCCCTGGTCGGTCTCGGACGAGCTTGCTCCCATCGCGATCAACTACACATCGGGCACCACCGGGCGCCCGCGGGGCGTGGTCTACACCCACCGTGGCGCCTACCTGAACTCGTTCGGTGAGATCATCCACTCCCGGCACGACGAGAACAGCGTTTACCTGTGGACGCTGCCGATGTTTCACTGCAACGGCTGGTGCACCCCGTGGGCGCTGACCGCTATCGGCGGCACCCATGTCTGCCTGCGCGAGGTCCGCGGCGACGCGATCTGGGGCCAGCTGCGCGAGCACGACGTCACCCACCTCAACGCGGCGCCGACCGTGGTCAGCAGCATCCTGAACGCGGCCGAGGCCGGGCCCCTTGACCGGCCGGTGCTGATCACCACGGCCGGCGCGCCGCCCAGTCCCACGACCCTCGCGCACATGGAGAAAATGGGCTTCCGGATCGTGCATGTCTACGGACTGACCGAGACCTACGGCCCGTACACCTACTGCCAGTCCCAGCCGCAGTGGGCCGACCTGTCGGCCGACCAGCGCGCCGTGCTGCAGTCCCGGCAGGGCGTCTGCATGGTCCAGGCCGAGGGCGTGCGCGTGGTGGACGCCGAGATGGCCGATGTCCCCGCCGACGGCAGCACCATGGGCGAGGTCGTCATGCGCGGCAACAATGTCATGACCGGCTATTACCGCGATCCGGCCGCCACCGACGAGGCGTTCCGCGGCGGCTGGTTCCACAGCGGGGATCTCGGCGTGATGCATCCGGACGGGTACATCGAGCTCCGCGACCGGTCCAAGGACGTCGTCATCTCCGGCGGCGAGAACATCTCGACCATCGAGGTGGAGCAGGCTCTGATGAGCCACCCGGCCGTACTCGAGGCGGCGGTGATCGGCGTGCCCGACGACAAATGGGGCGAGCGCCCGAAGGCTTTCGTCGTGCTCAGAGCCGGCCAGAGCGCGACGCCGCAGGAGCTGATCGCGCACGTTCGTACCAAGATCGCCAGTTACAAGGCCCCCCGAGACGTCGAGATCACCGTCGACCTGCCGAAAACCTCCACCGGGAAGATCCAGAAATTCGTGCTGCGCAAAGCGGGCGAGACCGCCGCGCCCGGCGGCTGACCCGGCCCGCGGCTGGCGGCCGACGCGCTCCGGCGGCTGGCGGCTGACCCGCGCGGCGGCTGACGGCCGACCCGCGCGGTCGCCGGCCGCGTCATACTGGTGCACAGGTCAGTTATCCGCTACTGCCGCGGGGACGCTGTGCCCGTCCTCGCAATGCCGCCAGCCGAGGGGGCGCTCAGGTGAATACCCCAGCCGCGGCTACCTACGCGCTGCTGACCGACGGCAGCACGATCGAGATCAGGCAATCCGTGGCGGGGGACGCCGAGGCGGTCCGCGCGATGCATGCCGCCATGTCATCAGACAACGCTTACCTGCGGTTTTTCAGCCTGAGCCCGAACGCGGCGGCGCGCGAAGCCAGGCGGATATGCCGCGAGCCGGACTCCGACCATGCGGCGCTGCTTGCCTGGCAGGCCGGCCGGCTGGTCGGCGTGGCCAGTTACGAGCCGGCCGGGCGGCCGGGCGTCGCCGAGATCGCCTTCGCCGTCCCTGATGACATGCACGGCCGCGGCATCGCCAGCCTGCTGCTCGAGCACCTGATCTGGCAGGCGCGGCAGTGCGACCTGCGGGCTTTTACCGCGGAGACGCTGGCGGAGAACTCGGCGATGCTCCGGGTGTTCGCCGATGCCGGCCTGCCTGCGAAGCGGCGGATCTCCGACGGCGTGGTAGAGCTGACCTTTCCGCTGCCGGACGGCAAAGACAATTACCAGCTGGACAATTACCTGGAGACCGTGGCCGGCCGGGAAAGCCGGGCGGACGTGGCGAGCCTGCGCTCGCTGCTGCAGCCGCGGTCGGTTGTCGTGGTGGGCACAAGCCGGCGCCGCCGCGCCGTCGGCCGTTCCATCCTGCGCAACATCGTGACTTGCGGATTCGCCGGGCCCGTTTACGCGGTAAATCCGCATGTCGCCGAGATGGAGGGGGTGCCCTGCGTCGCGTCCGTTGATGACCTGCCCGAGCAGGTGGACCTCGCGGTGATCGCAGTGCCGCCGGCCGCCGTCAACGCGGTGGCCGAGCAATGCGGCCGCAACGGGGTCCGGGCGCTCACCGTGATCACTTCCGGCCGTGGCGCAGCGGGCGCCGAGCTGCTGGCCACCTGCCGCCGGCACGGCATGCGGCTGGTGGGGCCGAACTGCTTCGGCGTGATCGTGCCCTGGACCGGCCTGGACGCGAGCCTCGCCGCCGCGCATCCGCTGCCTGGCGTGGTCGGCCTCGTCGTGCAGTCCGGCGGCGTGGGACTCGCGCTGCTCGAGCAGATGTCCAGGCTCGGTATCGGCGTGTCCTCCTTCGTCTCGGTCGGCGACAAATACGACGTGTCCCCCAACGACATGCTGATCTGGTGGGCGCAGGATGAGGTAACCCAGATAGCGATCATGTACGTCGAGTCGTTCGGCAGCCCGCGCAAGTTCGGGATGACGGCGCGCCGGGTCGGGCAGCGGATGCCCGTGCTGACCATCGTCGGCGGCCGGTCTCCGGCGGGCCAGCGCGCCGCGGCCTCGCATAGCGCGGCGCCGGTCACGCCGGTCGTCTCCCAGGAGGCGCTGTTCGCGCAGGCGGGGGTCATCGCCGCCACCAGCATTGGCGAGCTCACCGAGACCGCGGCGCTGCTCGCCTGCCAGCCGCTGCCGGCGGGCAACCGGGTCGCTATCGTCTCCAACGCCGGCGGCGCCGGAGTGCTTGCCGCCGATGCATGCGGTGCCCACGGCCTGCAGGTCGTCAAGCTCAGCGCGGCCACCTGCCGCAGGCTGCGCGGGCTGCTGCCGGCCGGCGCTGAGGTCACCGGCCCGGTGGACACCAGCCCGGCAGTGACCGCGGATGCCTTCCGCGCCTGCCTGGAGGAAGTGGCGGCCGACGACGGCGTCGACGCCGTGCTCGCCGTGGCGGTGCCCACGGCCCTCGCCGACCTCGGCACCGCGGTGGCGGCGGCTTTCGTCAGCAAGCCGCTCGCCGTCGCCCTGCCCGACCGGGCCGAGTTCGTGCGACGGCTCAAGCGCGTGCCAGTGGCGGGCCTGGCCGCCGCTGACCAGGCGGCTGCCGCTGACGGGGCGGCTGGTGCTGACGGGGCGGCTGGTGTCGGCGGGACGGCGATCATCGACGTGGCGGCGGCCGCCGTCACCGGCGTGCCTGCCTATGCCGATCCGGACAGCGCGGCCCGCGCACTCAGCCACGCGGTCAGGTACCAGGCCTGGCGCGGGCAGCAGCGAGGCAAGGTCCCCGAGCTCGGGGGATTGCGCACCGAAGACGCACGCACCCTGGTCGCCGAGTTCCTGGCAGGCTGGCCGGCCGGCGGCTGGCTGCCGGCAGATACGGCAGCCGAGCTGCTGTCCTGCTATGGCGTCCCGCTGCTTATCACCATGCCTGCGGCTAGCGAGCAGGAGGCGGTCGAGGCGGCCGCACGGCTCGGCGGCCGCGTCGTGCTCAAGGCGCAAGCTGAGGGACCGGAGCACCGGGCTGACGCCGGGGGCGTGCGGCTTGATCTTCGCACCCCGGAAGAAGTGGCCGAGGGCTACCGCGCGCTGCGGGCTGACTTCGGGCCGTCCCTGCGGCGGGTACTTGTCCAGCCGCTTGTCTCCGGCGTCGAGGTGCTGATCGGCGTCGTGCAGGAGCCCGTGTTCGGGCCGCTTGTCGTGTTCGGGCAGGGCGGGCTGACCACCGAGACGCTCGGCGATCACGTGACCCGGCTGACGCCGCTGACCGACGCCGACGCCGACGAGATGATCAGGACCGGGCGTGCCGCGTCGCTGCTGCTCGGCCGCCGGGGCGTGCCGCCGGTGGACACCGCCGCCCTCGCTGACGCCCTGCTGCGGGTCTCCAGGCTTGCCGATGATCTCCCTGAGGTCAGCGAACTGGATCTCAACCCTGTCGTCGCCAGGGAAGACGGTGTCCACTGCGTCGATGTGCGGGTACGGATCAGCCCGGCCGAGCCCAGGGATCCGTTCCTGCGCCGACTGCGCTAGGCAGCTCCGTTCGCCGCAGGCCGCCGCGGCGGGCGCGGGCGGCGGAGGGCTCACCGGCCAGTCGTGGATCAGGCAAACTGCCCGGATCTGCGGCCCGCAGGCATGGGCGAAAGGGTGCTTCCGTAGAGGAGAAGTCGTGAACGGCCGATAGGACTGCCATGGCCGCTGAGGGCGCTGTCGGGATCGCCGAGGGATCGCTGGCGGTCCAGGAGAAGGCGAAGCTGCGGAAGGTACTTCGCCGGTTCGACCTGGTGCTGTTCACCGCCTGCGCGATCGTCGGGCTGGACAGCGTGGCGGCGGCGGCGGAGGCCGGCGCGCAGGCCATCACCTGGCTGCTGATATCGCTGGTGGTGTTCCTGGTCCCGTACGGGATGCTGACGGCCGAGCTCGGGTCGGCCTTCCCGGTAGAGGGCGGACCGTATGAGTGGGCGCGGATGTCCTTCGGCCGCGCCGCCGGGGCGGTGACCGCGATCTTGTACTGGCTGTCGAACCCGATCTGGGTCGGCGGCTCGCTGACCGCGGCGACGATCGCATCGATTAACGGCTTCGTGCGTGACCAAGCCGCTCGGCACGACCGCGGAGATCGTCGTCGGCCTGGTCTTCATCTGGGTGACTGTCGGGATCGCCATCGCCTCGTTCCGGGTCGGCAAGTGGGGCCCCAATATCGGGACGTTCGTGAAGATCGCGGTGGTCGTGCATGTTCACCGTGCTGTTCATCGCGTTCCTGATCAGGAACGGTCACCCGGCTGGCGCCTCGACGGCGTCGGACCTGAAGCCGTCGCTGAACGGATTCCTCACCGCGATCGGCATCCTGGTGTTCCTGTGGGTCGGGTTTGAGCTGTCCAACGGCGCTTCGGAGGAGATGCACAACCCCAAGCGGGACGTGCCGAGGATGATCGTCGGCTCGGGGATCATCGGGGCGCTGCTGTACGGGCTGGTCATCCTGGGGATCGTGCTGATCATCCCGCGCGCCGGGCTGTCAAACGTCGGCGGCTTCGCTGACGCCTACTCGGCGGTGACCGGCGTGTTCCACTCCCGTCCGCTGAACGTGGCGTTCGCGGTGCTGGTGATCCTGACCCTGGTCGGCAGCGGGTCGGTGTGGCTGGAAGGTGCCGACCGGACCCAGGCCGTAGCCGCCCTGGATGGCGCCGCGCCGCCCTGGATGGGCCGTTTCACCAGCTTCGGCACGCCGATCGCGGTGAACCTGTCCTCGGGGGTCCTCGCCTCGGCAATGTGCATCCTGGTCTTCCTGATCACGAAGGGCAGCCTGGCCAGCTTCTTCTCGGTGATGCTGGCGCTGACCATCTCTACGACGACGCTGAGCTACTTCTTCATCTTCCCGGCGCTTGCCGTGCTGCGCCGGAAGTACCCGCACGCGGAGCGTCCTTACCGGGTGCCCGGCGGGCAGCTTGGCTGCTGGGCCGTGGTGATCATCACCGAGGCGTTCGTGGTCGTCACCATCATCACGCTGGTGTGGCCGGGGGCGATCAACGAGTGGTTCGGCGAGAAGTACTCCGTGAAGTCCATCCTGGGGTGTGTCCCGGCCGTTCTTCGAGTGGGTGACGCTCGGGTCGCTGGCCGTCATGGTCGGGCTCGGGCTGGTGTTCTGGCGGATCGGGGAACGCGCCAGGAAGCGCGGCGTCGCTGGCATCGCGTCCCGCAGGAGCCCAGCACCAGCGCCGGACAGCCGCCCCCGGACCGGTGAGCGATCCCGCGGGAACGTTACCCACCTGCTGGTGCGGAGCGAGGTCCGGTCAGGCCCGGCAACCATGCCGGGCGGAACCGGGAACCTGGCCGGGGCGCTGGCGCCGGGGTTCCCGTTTCCGCTGCTTGTTGTTGTTTTCGCAGGTGGCCCGGTGCCGCTGCAGAATAGCGCTGTATTTCGGGACTGACGAGGGTGACGGGTTCCTTGCGGAACTCAAGCTGTAAGACCCATACGAAATGTAGTACATATGCTATTCTTCGATGCATGGATGATTTACTGGATGTCCGTGATCTGCGGATGCGGTACGGCAAAACCGACGTGCTCAACGGGGTCAGCTTCACCGCGCGCAGCGGTGAGGTGCTCGCCCTGCTCGGCCCGAACGGCGCGGGCAAGACCACGACGATCGAGATCCTCGAGGGGTTCCGGATGCGTTCGGCCGGCGAGGTCAGCGTGCTCGGCGCCGACCCCGCGCACGGCGGCGAGGCGTGGCGGGCGAGGACCGGCGTCGTGCTGCAGTCCTGGCGTGACCACGCGAAATGGCAGGTCCGCGAGCTGCTCGCCCATCTGGGCCGCTACTACGCGCCGTACTCCACGCCGGGCGTCACGCGCCCCTGGGACGTGGACGACCTGCTCGAGACCGTCGGGCTGACCCCGCACGCGCGCAAGCGGGTGCGTAACCTGTCCGGCGGGCAGCGGCGCCGCCTCGACGTGGCGATCGGCATCGTGGGGCGGCCCGAGCTGCTGTTCCTCGACGAGCCGACGGCCGGCTTCGACCCGGAGGCCCGGCGTGACTTCCATGACCTCGTGCACCGGCTTACCGACCGGGAGGAGACCACGATCCTGCTCACCACGCACGACCTGGACGAGGCTGAGCGGCTCGCGGATCGCATCCTGATCCTGGCCGGCGGCACGATCATCGCGGACGGCTCCGCCGATGAACTGGCCCGCGCGATGTCGGGCCAGTCCGAGGTGCGCTGGAGCCGGGACGGGCAGCGGTTCGTGCACGCGGCGGACGACGCGACGGCGTTCGTCCGGGAGCTGTTCCGGCAGTACGGCGAGTCGGTCGAGGATCTGGAGGTGCGCCGGGCCAGCCTGGAGGACACGTACATGGCACTGGTCCGCCAGGCGGAGCACGGTGTGCCGCGCCGGTTGACGGCGGTGGCGGCGTGAACCCCGCGCTGGTGGCGGTGCGAGCCGGACTGTCCCGGGGCTGGATCGAGTTCAGGCAGACCCTGACCACGCCGCATGATCTGATCGCGCTCCTGATCACGACCGGCGCCTTCCTCGCCGCGATGATCTGGACCCGGCACACGCAGGTGCCGGGGACGCACTTCTCGCTGGGTACCACGATGCTGGTCAGCGTGCTCGGCCTGAACGTCGTGATCTACGGCGTCATCACAACGGGCGACCTGCTCGTGACCGAACGCGAGGACGGCACGCTGCTGCGGGCCAAGGCCATCCCGAACGGCATGCTCGGCTACCTGCTTGGCAAGTTTGTCAACATCTCCGGGCAGATAGCGTTCGTTGTCGCGATCACGCTGCTCACCGGCGCTTTCCTGTTCACCGGCCTGGCGATCGGCAGCCCTGGCAACTGGCTGACGCTGGCCTGGGTGCTGGTGCTCGGGCTGCTTGCCACGTTGCCGCTGGGCGCCGTGCTCGGATCGCTGTTTCCCAGCCAGCGCAGCGCCGGGGGCCCAGGTTGTTGCTGCTGGGCGGGCTTGCCGTGATCTCCGGCATCTTCTACCCGATCACGCACCTGCCGGTGTTCCTGCAATGGACCGGGCAGGTCTTCCCGACGTACTGGCTGGGGCTGGGGATGCGTTCTGCGCTGCTGCCGAACGCGATGGCGGCGGTGGAGATCGGACACTCGTGGCGGCACCTGGCCACGCTCGGCGTCCTGTCCGCGTGGGCAGTCGCAGGGCTCATGCTGGCGCCGGCCGTGCTGCGCCGGATGGCACGCCGCGAGTCCGGCTCGAACGTCGCGGCCCGTCGCGAGAAAGCGATGCGGAGATGAGCAGCGAGGTCATCTATAACCGGATCGCGATGCTGCGGGCCGAGCGCGGGATCTCCCGGCGCGAGCTGGCCGACGCGCTCGGCGTGCACTACCAGACGGTCGGCTACCTGGAGCGCGGCGAGTACAGCCCGAGCCTGTACCTGGCGCTGCGGATCGCCGCGCACTTCGAGGTCCCGGTCGAGGTGATCTTTTCCGCCGAGCCGTTCCCCCGGCTAGGCACCGCCGCGACCGCCTGACGACCGTCACTAACTTGAGCCAGCTCGGGTTTTTCGCAGGTGGCCCGGTGCCGCTGCAGAATAGCTGTCATGTCACACCGGCAGGATGGCGGCGCCGGGCCGGCCTTTCCGGCAGCGCGTCAGCTCTGGCGTCGCTGAGCTTGCTGGCGACCCTGACCGGCCCGGCGCCTGGACCCTGCTGGTGGATGGCGTGCCGCAGTCACATGTCGACCTTGATGATCCGCAGTACCTGGGTTTTGAGTACATCCGGCGGATCGGGCACCTGATCGACCTCGCCGCGCCAGCCGGGGAGCCGCTGCGCGTCCTGCACCTCGGGGGCGGAGGGCTGACCCTGGCACGATATGTGGCGGCGACACGGCCCGGGTCCAGCCAACTGGCGGTCGAGTCGGACGCCGCACTGGCGGAATTCGTCCGGCAGCGGCTGCCGCTGGGCAAGCCCCGGCGCCGGGCTGGCGGGGACCGGGCGGGCCGGGTGCGGGCGGGCCGGGTGCGCGTGCGGATCGCCGACGCCCGTGCCGTCCTCGGGGATATCCCGGCCGGGTCCTTCGACGTGGTGGTAGCGGACCTTTTCGCCGCGGGCCGTACCCCGGCGCACCTGACCTCGGCGGAGTTCGCGGTCGCCGTGGCCCGGGTGCTGGCTCCGGCCGGGATCTGCGCCGCGAATGTCGGCGATGGCCCTCCGCTGGCGCACGCGCGCGCCCGGGTGGCGACGGCGTGCTCGGTCTTCCCGCATACCTGCCTGATCGCTGATGCGGCCGTGCTGCGCGGCCGCAGGTTCGGCAATCTGGTGCTGGCCGCTGCGCATCGTGGACTTCCCGTCGCCGGGCTGGCCAGGCGGGCGGCAGCTGACCCGTTCCCCGGCCGGCTGGTCCATGGCGCCGACCTTGACCGGTTCGCCGCCGGAGCGAGACCGATCATCGATGCGCTGGCGCAGCCCTCGCCGGCTCCTCCGCCGGGCATCTTCGCGGTCAGCCGGAAGCCAGCAAGCGTGCCGTCGCCGCGCTGCCCGCGCTTATGCCATCCGTTGACGCGGGCTGCCCCGGGCGGCCCGGCTGGCCGCATTGCGCTAAGCCGGCCGGCCGCGTTGAACATGATGCCGCCCGGGGCCTTACCCGCTTATACTGCGATCCTCGGCCGGCTAGCCGGAGCGCTTTCCGCTGCGCCTGATCCGCGCCACCCGCCCGGCCGACAGCGCAAGCGCCGCCAGGGCCGCGGCCATGACCAGGATGCCGCTCCATCGAGCCGGTTTGGAGCCTTTACTCTTCACCAGAATCCCCCCGAGTTTTGCCGTGGCCGCACCGCAGCGCGGGCCATGATCTGTTCCGGGGAATGAGTTACCCATTGCGGCTGCCGTCATGCATGCCAGCCACCGCGGCCCCCGACCGGAATGGTCCGGGGGCCGGTCCTTGACTGCCTGACTGGCGGCTAGTTGCCGGCGGAGATGTGCTTCGCCACATGGCGGAACATGTTGCTTCGCAGGCCATGCGCGGTGACCGGCTTGCTGAGCCAGATCCCGATCGCGTTGCGGAATATCAGGTTGCGGGCGATCGTGACGCTGACCGGCGTGCCGCCGGAGAACACCAGCACCCCGGTTGTCTGCAGGTCCTTCGGGCGAGGCGGGCGAGTCGAGCGTGTCGCCGTCGATGTTGTTCTTGCCGATGACATTGCCGATGATCTTGTTGCCGCTCAGGTCCTCGAACTGGCCAGGACCGACCGTGTGCGCGTGCATGGTCACGCCGGATAGCCCGTTGCCGGCGATGTAGTTGCCCGTGACCAGGTTGTTGTAGGAGGCGGTCCCGGCTGACGCATTGGCGAAGAGCACGCCTGCGCCGTCGCCCTTCAGCCCGTTGGCGGTGACGATGTTGTGCGCGATCACGTTGTCATACACGCCGGCCACCGAGGGCTGCGGCTTGCCTGCGGCGTTCAGCGCGTGGGGGTTGTGCCCCGGCACGGTGATCCCGCAGTCGGAGGCGTTCCTGGTGACGATGTTGCCCTCGATGAGGTTGTGGTCGGTCGGCCCCGTCTCGTCGGTCAGCAGCACCCCGCCGGAATTGCGGCTGATCAGGTTGCCGCGGATCTTGGAGTGCGCGACGGCCAGCAAGTGAACTCCCTCGCCGCAGTCACCGGGCTCCGGTCCCTGCGCCTGGCACTCGAAGTAGGGCGAAGCGGGCGGGACCCCGCCGCCGAGGTCATTGTGCAGCACGGCGTTGTGCTGGATCGAGATGTCACGGATGGTGCCGTTCACCCCCGCGGCGAGTACTCCCTCGCCGAGCGCGTCCCGGACCTTGAAGCCGCTGAAACTGACGTGCGAATGCAGGATCACCACGCCGGCGAAGATGGTCAGCGGCCCGACTCCCGGGCGGCGGACCGTCAGCGTCGGGTCACGTTCTTCTCCTCGATGATCGCTCGCCTGCCCCCAGGGACAGCGGCTTGCCGATGACGACCTGCTCGGGATAGACCCCCGGGCACACCACCACGGTGCCCCGTGCGGGGGCCGCGTTGATCGCCGACTGGATCGTACGGAAAGCGGCCGAATGGCAGGACCGGTCGGCGTTCGACACACTGCCCTGCCGGGACACGTACAGCACGCCGTGGTGACCGCCGTGCCAGCTTGCCTCGGCTGAAGCCGCACCCGCCTGCGCGATCAAAGCGCCGGCGACCAGCGTCGGCGCCAGGATCGCGGTGAAGATCCGCGCTTTTCGACTAAAACATGCTTGCCCCCCTTTGAGCTAAACTGGCCTACAAGCTATCAGCCCGGGTCATGCTGTCTGTAGGCCTCGGCAGATCGCATCTGTGCAGGTAAGGTGTGATTTGGTTCCCTGTGGCGGGACGGGCCGTGGTGCTCGCCTGCGGTCCTCCGGGTGCCACCGCCTGATCACAGGTACGCCGCTTCCGCCACTCGACGGGGGAAGACCCTGATGAGCGTCGCCAGCAGGCTCGCACCGCTCATGGCCGGGGCACTTATGGCGGTCACCGGGGTCGCCGCCCCCGCCGCCTATGCGGGCCCAGGCCAGCCAGGGAACGGTCGGCGGCAATGCCAGCGATCTCACGCCCTCGGTCCCCGGCGGGTATTGCTACGCCACGGCTAACCAGAGCCTGTGCCGCCGCGTCCTTGTGCTCAAGCAGGTGGGCAACTGGATCTACGCCGGCGGGATCATCAGCACCGTGACCGACCGGATCACGGGGTCACCACGTCCGGCTACCACAACATCTTCAGGTTCAGCGCCGCCACGCACAAGGTCGACACATCGTGGCAGCCGCAGTTCTACTCATCGGCCCAGACCGGCGGCCCGCGTACCAGGACTCCGCGGTGACCGGGATCGCCACCGACGGGGCGGGCACCCTCTACGTGTCCGGCAGCTTCAGCAAGTTCGCCCCGGCTCCGGGCGCCGCAGGCGTCCAGCGCCGGGGGGTCGCCGCGATCAACGTCAGTGACGGCTCGCTGAGGCCGTTTAACGCCCAGGTCTGTACCGGCGGGGGCGGCTGCATCGTGAACGACGTCGAGTACGTCAACGGCATGGTGTGGCTCGGCGGGAACTTCACCCACCTGGCGGGGAACGCTGTCACGGCGCTTGCGTTCGTCAACGCCGCCACCGGCGCGCTCACCGGCACCCAGCTCGGCGTCTCCGGCGTCATCACTGCCCAACGTGACCACCAAGGTGGCGCAGGTCGCCATCAACCCGCAGCAGACCCAGGCGGCAATGATGCATTCGCTCGGTCGGCGCGCAACGCACAAGGAAGTGGCGATCCTCGATATCACCGGGTCGGGCGGGGCGACCATCAACTCGTGGAACGACCCCACGAACCTCGAACGCCAGCAACTCCACTAACTGCAGCTCCAAGGACACCTGGGCCCGTGGCGTGACTGGGACCCCACCGGCACCTTCTTTGACATCGCCGCCAGCGGCGGCGGCGGCTTCGACGCCTTCGGCGCGCACGGGGCGCTGTGTGACGCCTTCTCCCGGTTCAATAGCGACGGGAACGCCAACACGGCGCATCCGCTCATCGTCAACGTCACCGGGTTCGACTCGCTGTTCACCGTCGTGGACACGGCGACGTCGCCTACACCGGCGGGCACAACAAGTCGCTCAACCACGCGGTGTACATCAACGGCGCGAAGGTGAAGGCCAGCCAGGAAAACCACTACGGCATCGGGGCCATCGACGTGAACCCCCTCGGACGCCGGCTATGGCCGTGCCATCACGAGCTTCAATAACTCCACGGCCACCGGCCGCGGGCAAGGCTGGGCAGCATCGCTGAGCACCAGCGCCGGCATCTACCTCGGTGGCGACGCGCAGGTCGTGGGAAGCGACACGACCATCAAGCGCCTTGCCTTCTTCCCGGCGGGCTGGGCGAGGCGAGGGCACGGCTGCGGTGCGGGCGCTGTCCATGGCGCCATCCCGGCTGCGGTGCGGGCCGCTGTCTCGGATACCGTCCCGGCTGCGCTGCTGGCCGCGGTGCTCGCCGCGCTGCTCGCTGCCGGGTGCTCCGCTGGCTCGGCCGCCCCGTACCGGGCGACCGCGAGCACCTGCTACGCGTTCGGCGTGCAGGCCCTCGAGCGGCACATCACGGTGCACGTCGTGCCGCGGGCCTGTGCGGCCTGAGCCATGAGCAGGTCAACCTTGCGGTCGCCAGGGCTGTCCGCGACGTGGCCAGATCCGCCCCCGGGCCGTCGCCCGGCGCCTGGCCTACCAGGAAGGCGGCTACCTCGCGCAGCTCATCGCCGCCGTCCCGGCCGCCCCGGCCGGGCCGCGCCTGCCGGCGCCGGCCGCCAGGGCGCCGGCCGCAGGCGCCGGCAGGGCCGTGCCGCTCAGCCTTGCCGCGCTGGCCGCCTGGATAGTCACCGCGGCGGCGGGCTCTTACCTGCTGGCGGGATGGCTGGCGCACGGCGGCCAGCGCCGTCGCCGTGCCCGGCCGGCAGGCCGGCCGCCAGCGACCATTGTCAGCCATTTCGCGCTCGCCGCCGCCGGGCTGGGAATCTGGATCGCCTTCGTGGCCAGTGACGTGTCCGCGCTGGCCTGGATCGCGGTCGGCCTGATCCTGCTGGTGGCCGGCCTCGGCATGGCCGGGCTGGTTGCCGCCCTGCCGGAAGCCGCGGCGGGCGCCGGGGCGGCCAGCCCGGGCATGCCGCTGACGGCTCGGATGGCCGCGCCGGCGGCACCAGCCAGGGTTCGGATGCCGGTGGCCGTCATCGCCGTGCACGGCGTGCTCGCGACGGCAACCATCCTGCTAGTGCTGCTCGCCGCGGTCAGCGCGGCCTGACCGGTGGAACCTGCGGCTGGCGCTCGCCCGCGAGGTGGGCCGCCCTACGTCCGGCGGCCGTCGGCCGTCGGCCGAGGAGTCGTTTGGCTGGCTGCGGGACTACCGGGGGCCAGCTGCTTCTCGAACCAGTGGTGGGCGTAGGGCTCGTCGTTGAAGGCGGGGACCTCGACGTACCCGGCCGATCGGTACAGGCATATCGCCTCGGTCAGCAGCAGGCTGGTTTCCAGCCGTACCGCGGTCGCGCCGCGCTGGCCAGCGCGGCACTCGAGCTCATGCAGGATGCGCCGCCCGACACCGAGCCCGCGGGCACTGGCGGCGACCCACATCCGCTTGAGCTCGGCCGGCCCGGTGCCGTGGAATTTCAGCGCACCGCACCCGATGGGCTCGCCACGGAGGTCGGCCAGGAGCAGCAGGCCGGCCGGTTCGGCGAGGTCGGAGTCCGCGGCCGGGATGCTGGCGCCCGGGTCGAACCCGGCCTCGAAGCGGGCGTCGAGCTCGGCGAAGTAGGACTGCAGGCAGAACCTGGCCGCTGAGACTGGCCGGGTGCACGACTCTGAGCTGGACCAGGCCGGCGGTGAGAAGCTGCTCGACCGTGCCCATCGCCTCGGTGAGCCGCGCCCGTTGCCGGTCATTCAGCGGAGCAAGCAGCAACCAGGCGAACTCGTCGCTACGCCGGTCCAGCTCGGCCCGCTCGGCCCGCCCGGCCGCGGTGAGCCGCACGGACCGCACCCGGTGATCGGCCCGGGCCGGTTCCACCCGGACCAGGTGCTCGTCCTGCAGCCCGCGCAGCAGGCGGCTCAGATCAGCCGAAGTCGAGATGAAGCCGGCCCCGGATCGCCTTGACGTCGGCGCCGCTGGTGCCGATTTCCCACAGCACCCGCGACACCCGGGACGCGGACCTTGGCCAGGTATTCCTCGCTAAGCGCACCGATCCGCTGGGTGACGGCCCGGTTGAACCTTCGCACCAGCCCCAGGTGAGCTCCTCGTGCACGTTCTCTGACTTCAGTCAGAGAGCAGGCGGGCCAAGGTCGGCTGCGCAATCCGCTCAGTGCGCAGCGTGGTACTTGGTCATTACCTCGGCGCTGATCCGGCCCCGCTCGGAGACCTTCAGGCCCTGCCCGGCGGCCCAGGCGCGTACCGCCGCCCGGTCGGTCCTTGGCCCGCTGCCTCTGGACGTCTTCGCTGTCCTGCGTTGAGCGGTCCGGCGACCGGCATCGATGAATGGCTGCAGTGCTTTCCGCAGCTTGGCGAGATTCTTCTTGCCGAGGTCGATCTCGTAACTGCGGCCATCGATGCTGAAGGCCACAGTCTCTGCGTCGGGCGATCCGTCCAGGTCATCGGTGATGACCACGCTCACAGTCTTTGCCATATTCGGGATCGTCCAGGTTCGCGGCGCCGCTGTCAAAGGGACTCGCTGTATTCGCAGTCGGCAGGCCGCGCTGATTCCGTCCGCCGCGCTATCGCCGCGGATTTAACGCCGCCAGCCCGGCGGCCAACCCTTCGGCAACGGCGGCTGGTTACCAGATCCTGGCGCGGGTGGGAATGACCCGAATTACGTGCGGGTAGTCACCGGCGAAGCTCTCCGGCGTCCACCCGTACGAATCGATGAACTCGCGATACTTCGCCACGTAAGCGGGCACGGCATCGGCCCTGGGGCCGTCGGGTTCTACTCTGGCGGTGCCCTCGAAGATGACGTTAGCGCCGCCTTTGCCGTTGCCCTCCAGGTGCAGTGAGACGCGCGGATTCGATCCGATGTTGCCGACCTTCGGCCCGCTCGCTGCGCCGTAGATCAGGAACTCGCCAGCCGCCCAGAGAAACCAGACCGGCGTCGACTGCGGCTGGCCGGATCCGGCGACGGTGGTCAGCCAGATGATCGGTTCGGCTTCCAGCCGGGCGGCGGCCGCGGCGTGCGCGGGCTTTTCCTCATTCAGGATCGTCATTTTTGCTCCGGGGTTCGCTGCGGGGCGGCCGCCGCACGGACGGCCACCTTGCCGGGCTGGCGGAACAAGGATGGACTCAGCAGCCGTGCGCGATCAAGTTTTATCCGGCCCGGCTCATGGGCGATGTCAGCTGCCGAGGCTGCGTCCACCGTCGACGACAATGCGCTGGCCGGTGATGAAGCCCGCTTCCGCCGAGGCGAGGAAGCTCACCGCGTGGGCGATGTCCTCGGGGGTTCCCATCCGGCCGGCCGGGACTGAAGCGAGGTAAGCGGCCCTGATCTCGGCCGGGACATCCGCGTGCCGCTCGACCGGGATGAAGCCAGGCGCGACCATGTTCACTGTGATGCCGGCGGGCGCAAGCTCGCGGGCCCAGCTGCGGGCCAGGCCGGCCTGCGCGCTCTTCGCGGTGGCATAGGCCGACCTGCCCGGTGGCGGCCGGTCCGCGACTTCGGAGTCGATCTGGATGATCCGTCCGCATCGCCGTGCCAGCATCGCGGGCAGCACCGCACGGCCAAGCAGCACCGGGCTCTTGACGAAGAAGTCGAGCTGGGCGAGGTGGTCCGGCCACGCCACATCGGCCAGCGGGGCGTCCGGCTGCGGGCCGGTCGCGTTCAGCACCAGCACGTCGATCGGGCCGAGGCTGGCGGCGACGGCGGTCACGAGCCCGGCGACCTGCCGCTCGTCGGTGACGTCGGCGGCGAACGCTCCGGCGGTCCCGCCGTCTTCCCTGATGGCGCGGGCAACCTCGGCCGCCTGCCCGTCGTCGTCCCGGCTATTGACGGCCACGGCAAGGCCATCGCGGGCGAGCCGCCGTGCGATCGCCATGCCGAGGCCCCGAGAGCTGCCGGTTACCAGCGCGACACGGCCGTGAGCCAGGTCCATGCTCCGTCCTGCTCCCGGTCATTCTCCCTGCCCCTGCTCCCGGTCATTCTCCTGCTCCTGCTCCCGGTCATTCTCCTGCTCCTGCTCCCCGGTCATTCTCCCTGCTCAAGCTGGCGCCTGCGCCCGTCAAGCTGGCGGAAGATTTCGCTGTAGCTACTGCCATGCATATCGTGCGGGACCCGCCATACGTCGACTGTCGCGAAGCAGCCGAGCGCCTTAACGTGCACCGTCGGGGCGTCCGGGCGGTCGGCGTCATTCCCCCAGTCGCGCCGGTGACCGAAGATGGTGACTCCGCTGACCTCGACGTTGACGCCTTCCGGCACGTAGACATCGACGTTGCCGAAGGCGACCGGAATGGTCACGGATGTCTCCGGCAGGTCGATTGTGGCCTCCCGCAGGTCGAAGTCGAGGTCACCGAAGGCACTGCCGGCGAAAGTCCACCGGCGCAGCCGCAGCCGCCCGCGCCGTGAGACATGACCGAACAACGCCGCGGTGAAGCGAGCCGGCCTGCGGCGCGAGCGGCCGGGGGCAGCGGAGATCCCAGGCAGGTCCTGCTGAGCGCTGGCCAGATCGCGGCCGAACCTGGCCCCGAGCGCTATCTCGACTCGCTCGGTGAATTCCTCAAGCGTCAGCCGCCCGGCGAGCAGGTGCTCGCGGAGCGAACTGACAGCCTGCTCGCGGTCAGCGTCCGAGACGCGAAGAGCCGGATCCTGCATGGCTGCCACCCCTAAGCTTCGGCCGCGACTTCCGCCGGGCTGGCCAGCCCGGCCGCGTATTGAGCCAGCGACTCAAGCACCGGCTCCCGTTCCAGCAGCATCCCCTACAGTCTCGCGCCGTACCAGCCCGGGCGCCACCGAGCAGCTGGCCGGCCAGCGGGCAGCTGGCCGGCCAGCGGAGCGGCGGCGGCGCGGCGGTGGCGGCGGCGCGGCGTGGCGGCGGCGCGGCGTGGCGGCGGCGCACGATGGTGACGCGGGGGGGCAGGGCATGACCGTGCCCGTTCTGGCGGCCAGGGTGTCGCCGGTAGCCGGCACCGTCAGGCTGGCCGGGAACTCATCTCCGCCGCCGTGCGGGTGTTGATCACCCGGTCGGCCGGGATGCCGAATCGCTCGGCTCGCTCGCAGCCGCTGGCCAGCCAGTCAAGCTGGCCGGGGGCGTGCGCATCGGTGTCGATGGCGAAAACGCAGCCCGCCCGTACAGCCAGGCGCAGCAGCCAGTCGGGCGGATCCTGGCGTTCCGGCCGGCAGTTGATCTCCACCGCGACACCGTTATCCCGGCAGGCGGTGAAGACCGCGTCTGGGTCGAACTCCGATTCCGGCCAGCCGCGGCCGGCGACCATCCGGCCCGTGCAGTGCCCGAGGACGTCGACGTGCGGGCTGGATACGGCGGCAACCATCCGGTCGGTCATCGGCCCGGTCGGCATCCGCAGCTTGGAGTGCACGCTGGCGACCACGACGTCAAGCTCGCCGAGCAGGTCATCGCGCTGGTCGAGGGTGCCGTCGTCGAGGATGTCGACTTCGATCCCGGTCAGGATGCGGAACGGTGCCAGCTCCACGTTCAGCCGGCTGACGAGCTCGAGCTGCGACTGCAGCCGCTCGGCGGACAGCCCACTGGCCACGGTCAGCCGCGGCGAGTGATCGGTCAGCGCGATCCATTCGTGCCCGAGATTGCGGGCCGACTCGGCCATCTCCGCTGGCGGGCTGCCGCCGTCGGACCAGTCGGAATGCGTATGGCAGTCACCGCGCAGCGCGGCGCGCAGGGCAGTCGGCTCGCCCGGCTGCGCCTCCCCGAGCAGCCTGGCCAGGTAGGCCGGCTGCTGTCCTGCTGCCGCCTGCGCGATGGCCTCGGCGGTAACCGGGCCTATCCCTGGGAGGGCCGACAGCGTTCCCTCGCGTATCCGGTCTGCCAGCTCGCCGGGCGGCAGATCCGCCGTGACCTGGGCGGCCCGGCGGAACGCCCGCACCCGGTAGGTTGGCGCGCCGGCTCGTTCCAGCTGGAACGCGATCTGCCGCAGCGCCCGCACCGGATCCACGTTTCCTCCGCTCCCGCGCACCGCCGCTCACCCGGCGCCGCGCACCGCCGTGCGCCCGGTACCGGTGTACTGCTCGCACATCCCCAGAAAAGCTAGCGCGTTGCGCACTGCGGCTCCGCCCGGATCATTGTTGAAGTAGACGTACGCGTCGCCGTCCTCGGCCAGCACAGCACCGATCCGGATGGCCAAGGAACGCAGTGCCTTGATCCCGTACATCGGGCGAGGGCTGGCCGCGCCCTCGTGACACCGCAGGTAAACGAACTCGGCGGTCTGCCATAACGGCGCGGCGGGCCTCCCGAGCCGGTCAGCCCAGCAGAGCGCGGCGCCGCGCGCAGTCAGCACCTCGCGGACGTCTGCTCGCCACCACGACGGATGCCGGAACTCTGCCGCCACCTGCACCCCCTCGGGGAAACAGCGCAGACAGCGGTCCAGCAGCGGCGGATCCGCCTGCAGCGTCGGCGGCAGTTGCAGCAGCACCGGCCCGAGCTTGCCGCCCAGCCCGGCGGCAGCTGCGATGAGCCTGGCGACCGGCTCTTCCGGGTCGCGCAGCCGCTTGACGTGAGTGAGGTAGCGGCTCGCCTTCACCGCCATCACGAATGACGACGGCGTCGCATCATGCCACCGCTCGAAAGTCTCCCGGGCGGGCAGCCGGTAGAAGGCCGCGTTCGACTCCACGGTGTCGAACCGCTCGGCGTAGGCAGCCAGCCAGCGTCGCTGCGGTACGCCGGGCGGGTAGAGCACGCCGCGCCAGTCCGCGTACTGCCAGCCAGACGTGCCGACCCGCAGCGTCATCGCGGCTGCGGCTGCGGCTGCGGCTGCGGCTGCCGCTCGCCAACGGTGTCCATGACGGCTGCGCTACCCGGCCGCCAGCTAGTTAATCCGCCTGCTGGCAGGTGGGTCTGGCCAGCGTAATCTTGCCGCGGACGGCGGTTCAGGGCAGGTATTGCCTGCAGGCTACCTGCGCGTATCATGCAGGCAGTTTGAACGTCATCGTCATCTGGGTGGGTGCCCGGTGTCCCTGATTCCTGATGGCGGGCCGGCCGGGGAGGGTGCGGGATTCTGCCTGCGGCTGGCCGGGGATGCTGATCTTTCCGCCTGCAGCGAGCTGGACGAGGCACTGGCAGGCGCGGCCGCGGCCGGCGGGGATGTTTATGTCGACATGGCGGCGGTGACTTTCGCTGATGTGGCGGTTACCCGGCTGCTGGCGCTGACGGCGGCACGGCTGGGGCCGGGCCGCAGGCTGGTGCTGTGCGGCGCATCGCCCGCGGTTCGGCGGCTGGTCGGGCTTTGCTGGCCGGGACTGCCAGGTCTGGAGGTCACCGATGGCTGAGCTGGCCACTGCCGCGTTCTGCGGGATTCGAGCACTCGGCGGCGTTCTATGCCGACGAGAGCGAGTACGCCGACATGGCTGAGCTAGGTGCCAACCCCGCGTGGATCATCCCCCGGGTTCGGGAGTTCCTCGATGCGAGTCCCGGCCGGCCGGTCCGGTACGTGGGGGAGCCGATCTGGGCGACCAGGACAGCGGCGGAACTGTGCGAGGCGACCCGGCACGAGGCGCTGCTTAACCTGGCGTTCGCCGGTGCCCGGGTCAGCAGCCGGGGGGCCGGAGGTCATCTGCCAGATCCAGGACAGCGGCCAGGTCAGTGATCCACTGGTCGGCCGCCGCCGTCCCGCCGCCGAGGCCGACCACGGTCACGGGCTGTGGGCCGTCCACCAGCTCTGCGACCTGGTCGAGCTGCGTACCGGGTCCGGCGGCACTACCGTCCGGCTGCACATGCGGCTCAGCGCCTGAACGCCCTGGGTCAGCCGCCCGGCATCCGGCCGCGGAGCCGGCCTGCCGTTGCGCCGGCCTTGCCGCCCAGCTTCGCCGCCTTGCCGGTCACCTTCGCTGTCCTGACCGTCCGCGCCACGTCGCGGCGCGCCGAGCGGGCCGTGTTGCGGCCGCGCCAGGCCAGCGACGGGTTCCCGGCGGTATCCGCCGCGGTGATCAGCAGGCCGCCGAGCATCGAGACGTTCTTGAGGAAATGAATCCGTTGCTGTGCGCGCTCCTGCTTGTCCTCGGTCTCCCAGAACCGGTGCCCGGCCAGGGTGGTGGGCACCAGGGTTCCCGCGATGGCGAGGGCGGACAACCGCGGCCACCGGCCGAGCGCAAGCAGCGAGCCAGCCACGAGCTGGACGGCACCGTTGATCCGCACAGCTTGCTCGGTCTTGTCCGGCACTGCTGACACTCGCTCGGCAATCGGCTGCACCACCGGCTCCGCCAGCGGGGAAACTCGCTCGGGGCGAAGCAGCGTGTCGTAGCCCTGGATGGCGAAGATGGACGCCAGCATCGGGCGCGCTACAGCTCTCAGTACAGGCATGACGCGACAACTGCCCAGTCAGGCGCGCTTGTAACGTCCGGTTCGCCGGCCGCCCCCTTGTGCACCCGCTTGATCAGGAGCGGCCGGCCTAGCGGCCCGGGCACCCGGACTATGCGGGACGGTCAGCGGTGCCGCCGGAGCCAGGAGCGAAGGTGGCCGGATGCCCGCCGGGCGGGCGCCGTGCTCGGCGTCGTGGATGCTTTCCCGGGCGGCGGCGGCGACGGCATCGGCCGTGATGCCGAATTCGGCGTACAGGGTCTTGTAGTCGGCAGACGCGCCGAAGTGCTCGATACCGACGCTGCGCCCGGCATCACCGACGATCTTCTCCCAGCCGCTGGTGATCCCGGCTTCCACGCTGACCCGCGCCCGCAGGCCGGGCGGCAGGACCGTGTCGCGGTAGGCCGGGTCCTGCGCGGCGAACCATTCCACGCACGGCATCGAGACGACCCGGGCGGGGATGCCCGCGGCCTGCAGCTGGTCGCGTGCATCGAGGGCGACCTGTACCTCGGACCCGGTGCCGATCAGCACGACGGCGGGGCTGCCGCCGCCCGCCTCGGCCAGGATGTAGCCCCCGCGGGCGGCGCCTTCGGCCGACGCGCAGCCGGTGCTCGCCGCGGTCGAGGACCGGTATGTTCTGCCGGCTGAGCACGATGCCCGCTGGACGGCTGGCGTTTTCGATGACGGCGCGCCAGCAGATGCTGGTCTCGTTCGCGTCACCAGGCCGGACCACGTCCAGGCCGGGAATGTTGCGCAGCGAGGCGAGCTGTTCCACCGGCTGGTGGGTGGGACCGTCCTCGCCGAGCCCGATCGAATCATGCGTCCAGACGTAGATTGCCGGCAGCTGCATCAGGGCGGCCAGCCGGACCGCCGGGCGCATGTAGTCGCTGAACGTCAGGAAAGTCCCGCCGTAGGCGCGGGTGAGCGACTGCAGCGCGATGCCGTTCAGCGCCGCGGCCATCGCGTGCTCGCGGATGCCGAAATGTAGCGTCCGGCCGTACGGGCCGCCGTGCCACTCCTTCGTCTGCCGGCTGGGCGGGATGAACGAGTCCGCGCCATCCATCGTGGTGTTATTGCTCTCGGCCAGGTCCGCTGACCCGCCCCAAAGCTCCGGCAGTACCGGTGCCAGCGCGGACAGCACCGTGCCGCTGGCCTTGCGGGTCGCCATGCCGCCGCGGTCGGGCTCGAAGCTGGGCAGCGCGCTGGCCCAGCCGTCCGGCAGCCGCCCGGCCTGCAGCCGGTCGAGCAGCCCGGCCCGGTCCGGGTTCGCCTGCCGCCACGCTTCATAGCGGCGCTGCCAGGCCGCGTGCGCTGCCCGGCCCCGGCCGGCTACCTCGCGGGCGTGCCTGAGCACGGGTTCCTCCACCGTGAACGACTGGTCCGGGTCGAAGCCGAGCAGCTTCCTGGTCGCCGCGATCTCATCGGCGCCAAGCGCGGATCCGTGCGCCTTGCCGGTGTTCTGCTTGGTGGGCGCCGGCCATCCGATGATCGTGGACAAGACGATGATGGACGGCCGCGCGGTCTCGCGCCTGGCCGCGGCGACGGCGTCAAGTACGGCGTCGACGTCCTCGGCGTAGCCGTCCTTGCCGCGCCAGTCCACTGTCTGGACATGCCAGCCGTAGGCGGCGTACCGGGCGGCGACATCCTCGCTGAACGAGACGTCGGTGTCATCCTCGATCGAGATGTGGTTCTGGTCATAGAAGACGATCAGGCTGCCCAGCTCCTGGTGCCCGGCCAGCGAGCTGGCCTCGCTGGAGATGCCCTCCATCATGTCGCCGTCGGAGGCGATGACGTAGACATGGTGGTCGAACGGGCTCTCCCCGGGCGCGGCCCCCGGGTCAAGCAGCCCGCGCTCGCGGCGCGCGGCCATGGCCATACCCACCGCCGCGCCAAACCCCTGCCCGAGCGGGCCGGTAGTGATCTCCACCCCCCTGGTGTGCCGGAACTCCGGGTGCCCGGGGGTCTTCGAGTCCCAGGTGCGCAGCGCCTGCAGGTCCTCGATCTCTAGCCCGTAACCGGACAGGAACAGCTGGATATAGAGCGTCAGGCTGGTATGCCCGGCCGACAGCACGAACCGGTCCCGGCCAAGCCACTGGTCATCGGCCGGATCGTGCACCAGTACCTGCTGGAACAGCAGGTATGCCAGCGGCGCCAGGCTCATCGCCGTTCCGGGATGACCGCTGCCCGCTTTCTGCACCGCGTCCGCGGCGAGCAACCGGACAGTGTCGATCGCGCGCACGTCCACGTCGCTCCATCCGGCTCGCTCGGCCAGTGGTCGCGGCAGCGCGGGATCCCGGTACTCCAGGCCGACGCCTGGCGTGCCCGCAGCCCCGGTATCGGCGTGCTGCTTGTTCATGACAACCTCATTTCCCTCGAATCGGGTGGCCGGCCTGCGGCGGCTTGGCCGGGGGCGGACAGGTAGTAATCCCTACCCCGGCAGCGCGGTCCAACCCTGGGCGGCGTGTTTAGATGTCCGCCGGTTGGACAGGGCAACTGGCCCAGCGACCCGACTCATCCGGAAGCAGGAGGCTGCGCAGTGAGGCTGCTCGGCATTTATCTGAATGACCATCTCGCCGGGGCGACCGGCGGCGTCGAGCTGGCCAGGCGGGTGGCCCGGTCCAGCCTGGTCCCGGTTGACGTTGGCCTGCTGCGCCAGCTGGCGGCCGAGATCGCCGCCGACCGGGAGGCGCTGCTCAAGATGATGGCCGTGCTCGGCGTCCCGGCCCGCGGCTACAAGCACTATGCCGCGTGGATCGGCGAGAAGGCGGGGCGGCTGAAGCTCAATGGTTACCTACTGACCCGGTCACCGCTGAGCAGCCTGGAAGAACTGGAGCTGCTGCGCCTGGGGGTGGAAGGGAAGGCTGCCGGATGGCGGACGCTCCGGACGCTCGCTGAATCCGACATTCGGCTGGATGTCGGCCGGCTTGATGAGCTCATCTCCAGCGCCCGGCGCCAGGCGGATCTGCTCGAAGACCTCCGCGTGCAGGCAGCAGCCCAGGTGATAGCCGCGGACAAGGCGTAACCAGCGGGATCAGGGATACGGCCTCATGGTGCCCGCTGGCCGCTGGCCGTCGGCCGCCGGCCGTCGGCCCCGGCCGCCGGCCCCGGCCGCCGGAAGTTAAGTATCCGGTGCGCGCGGGTTAGGTCACCTGCCCGATGAATCGCGCTTCCGGCAGGCTGAGGCTGGAGGCGTCCCAATCAGTACCGGTGAGGAGCCTGTCATGGCGAAGTTCATGGACGTACACAGCGGGTTTGTCGGCGTGACCGAGGCCCAGCTCCGCGCGGCGCATGAGCGTGACCTGGCCGCTGAAGCGGCCGAGGGCGTGCATTTCGAGCACGCCTGGCTCGACCCGGAGTCTGGCAAGGCGTTCTGCCTGTCCTCCGGGCCGTCGAAGGAGGCGGTGCTCCGGGTACACGACAAGGCCGGTCATCCCACCGGGGAGATCTACGAACTGCCGGTCGAGGTCGGGTAGCCTTCGGCCGGTCCGGGGCCATACGAATGGGCGGTCCCGGACCGGTCCCGGTCCCGCGTCCCGGGTCCTGCGTCCCGGATCCCGGATCCGGCGCTCCGCGTCCTTTATCCCGGTTCCCGCGTTGCGGGCAAACTAAGGCAGATGGACGTGCTAGCAACGATCGAGCTGGGATCGTCGTCTGTTGTCCTGCGCCGGGCCAGGGCCAATGACCTGCCTGCGATCGTGGACCTGCTCGCCGCTGACCAGCTCGGCGTCGGCAGGGACGGTGCGAAGACGGCTGCGGATCTGGTTCCCTACCAGCGGGCATTTAGCCTCATCGATCGCGATCCGGCCCACCTTCTGGTGGTTGCCGAGTCGGGGGTGCACGTTGTCGCCACGATGGAGCTGTCATTCTTGCCGGGCCTGGCCCGCCGCGGCGGCCTGCGTGCCCAGATCGAGGCAGTCCGCGTTCATGCGGCCTATCGCGGTCGCGGCCTAGGCGCCGCCATTATTGCCTGGGCGATCAGCGAGGCCCGGCGCCGTGACTGCGTCCTGGTGCAGCTGACGACCGACAAGTCACGGACCGCGGCTCACCGGTTCTACGAGCGACTGGGTTTCACCGCTTCGCATGAAGGCCTGAAACTGGTCCTCTGAGCACAGGCCATCCGGTGACGCTGACCCGGCGGCATGCTGGCCCGGTGGTGCGCTCGCCCCGGTGGTGCACCTGGCCCGGTGGTGTACCTGGCCCGGTGGTGCACCTGGTCCTAGGAGAACGGCTCGGTCCCGGTAGCGCTGGGTTCCGGCCGACAGGGCTCGTCGCCGTGGCGAGATTCATCTGCGGCGCGGCGTGAGCGGGTGGATCGTGACCTGGCATCAGACTCGCTGGATTGCCGGAAGATTTTTTTCTGCATGCCCCCGGGGCGGGGGCCGTTTTGTCGGTGGCGCTCGATAGCTTGGTCGAAGAAGGCACGGTCAGCAGTGATGACCGGGAGGAGGGCCGATGCCGGAAGAGCCAGCCAAGCTCCCCGAGCCGCCCGCCGCTGCCCCGGCCGGTGCCGCGCCCGGGCCGTCTGCTGGTCGCGAGCCTGCCGCTGGCCCGGCTGCTCCTGCCGCGGCTGCTGCCTCGTCCGCTGGCCCCGCTGGTCTTGCCGGCGGTTCTGCGGTGTTCGTGGATGATGATGGTGAGCCGTTTGACGCCGAGGCGTTCTTCGATCCGGACTGCGGCCCGCCGGAGGGGGCGGATGGGTGGCTGGCTCAGGTGGCGTCGCCGGTCGCTGATGAGTTCCTGGCCGCGCGTCAGCCTCCGGCGGGGGCGCGGGAGGTGATCGGGGCCGGGTTCACTCACCGGGACCGGGAGCCGGGCGCGCGCGGCTGGGCGGCCGGCGGGCCATTAGACACGATGGGGCCGGGTCCGGTGCTGGCCGGGTTCGCTGATGACGCGGTCGCCGGCGGGCTGCCGGGGCTGTCCGATGATGAGCTGGTCGGGGTGCTGTGCGCGGCCCGGCGGCTGGCGTCGCGGGCGGCGAGCGTCGAGCTGGCCGCGGTCGCGGGCCTGAACGGCCGCCGCGAGGCCTATGCGGCAAGGACCGGGGACCGGCGGCAGGCCGAGCATGTCGGTGATGAGGTCGCGATCGCTTTGCGGCTGACTTGCCGGGCGGCGGACAAGCTGGTGGACCTGGCGGCCGGGGTGTCCCGGCTGCCGGCGGTGCTGGCCGCGCTGGCCGCGGGCCGGGTTGACCTGCCGCGGGCCGGGGTTTACGCGCGGGAGCTGGCCGCGCTGGCGGACGTGCCGGCGGCGGCGATCGCGGCGGTCACGGTCGGTGATGCGGCGTCGATGACGACCGGGGAGCTGGGCAGCCTGCTGCGGCGGCTGGTGCTGGCGCATGACCCGGATGCGGCGCGGCGGCGGCGGGCGAAGGCGGAGCGGGACGCCCGGGTGCAGTCCTGGGCCGAGCCGGGCGGGACCTGGGCGCTGGCCGGGCGGGACCTGCCGCCCGCGGACGTGCTGGCCGCGGACCGCAACATCGACGCCCAGGCGCGGGCGCTGAGAAAGCCGGCGCCGGCGGCACCCTGGAGTTCCTGCGCGCCGCCGTGTTCACCGCCCTGCTCTCCGGCCGCCCCCTGTGGACCCTCCTGCCCGGCACCCAGGACCCCGGCGCCCAGGAGCCCGGCACCCGGGACCCCGGCAGCAGCCAGGACCCCGGCACCCGGGACCGCGGCGGCACCGCAGACGGCGGCACCGGCGGGAACCCGGACGAGACCGCCGGCAACAACAACGACGGCCACGGCCGCCCCGGCAGCGGTCAGCCGGGTGACGGCGAGGACGGCCCCGGCAGCGACGACGACGGCAACGGCGGCGGGAACCGGCGCCCCGGGCCGCGGCCCGGCAGCGGGCCGCCCAGCCCCGGCGCGCCCGGCAGCGGCGCGCCCGGCAGCGGGCGCGGGTACCCGGGCGGGCTGAACGGGTCGGTCAACCTCACCCTGCCCCTGACGACCTGGCTCGGCCTGGCCAGCCAGCCCGGCGAGGCACCCGGATACGGCCCGCTCGACCCCGGCACCAGCCGCGACCTCGCCACCCGCATCGCCGCCACCCCCGCCAGCCAATGGTGCGCCACCATCACCGCCCCCGACGGCACCGCCATCGGACACGGCTGCGCCCCGCCCCGCGCCGGACCACCCCCCGCACCACCCGAACCACCACCCGCCGGGCCGCCCGGCGAACCAGGCCCGCCCGGCAGCACCAGCCCGCCCGGCCGGACCAGCCCGCCCGGCAGCACCGGCCCGCCCGGAACCGGCCCGCCCGGCAGCACCGGGCCGTCCGGCGAACCAGGCCCGGCCGGGACCGGGATCGGGCGGTGGCTCGCCGGGATCACGATCCACTGGCTGGAAACCGGCACCTGCAGCCACGCCCGGCAGACCCCCGGCTACCAGCCCGCCCCCCTGCTCCGCCAGCTGATCAAAACCCGGCACCGCACCTGCGCCCACCCCGGCTGCCGCCGCCCCGCCGCGCAATGCGACGACGACCACACCCTGCCCCACGACCACGGCGGCCGCACCTGCGAATGCAACCTGGCCCCGCTCTGCCGCCGCCACCACCAGGCCAAGCAGGCACCCGGCTGGCACCTCACCCAGCCCCAGCCCGGAACCCTGACCTGGACCACCCCCAGCGGCCGCACCACAACCACCACCCCACCCCCCTACCCCACCTAAACCACCCTCCACGTCACACGCAGGCGCGTCACACGCAGGCATTGGCTGATACCAGCGCTGCAACGTTCGGCCACGGCGTAACCCAGAACGTCCCGTCGCCACTCCCGGCAGCCGGCGCCAGGTCGTTATCCCGGCGGCCTGCGGGGTAGCTGGAAAGCACCTGCCCAAGGCACGCCAAGCCGGAAGCACCTGCCCAAGGCACGCCAAGCCGGAAGCACCGGCCCAAGGCACGCCAAGCTGGAAAGCACCTGCCCAAGGCACGCGTAGTCCGGCACGTGCTAGAACACGCACAGTCCGGCGCTTGCCAGGGCACGCGCCGTCCGGCACGACGATCGAGCAGCTCGGAGGTAATCGGGGATGGCATCAACGGGCGCTGTACGGGCGGCGGGCAAGCAGTCCCTGACTACGGTCGGGGGGATCAGCGTCAGGCTCTCCAACGCGGGTAAGATCTTCTTCCCCGATGCCGGGATCACCAAAGGCGAGCTCGTCAGGTATTACCAGGACATTGCCGACCGCATGCTGCCTTACCTCAAGGATCGGCCGCTGGTCATGGCACGCTACCCGGACGGGATCTCGGGTGAGCGCATCGTGCAAAAGAACGTCCCGCCCTACTTTCCGGATTGGGTGACCCGCGTCGAGGTGAAGAAGCAAGGCGGCATGCTGCGCCAGGTCATCTGCGACAAGCCGGCCACTCTCGTCTATCTGGCCAACCAGGCCTGCGTCGAGATGCACGCCTTCCTCAGCAAGACCAGCGCGCTGGACTGCCCGGATCAGCTCGTATTCGACCTCGACCCTCCGGCTGAAGAGCGTTTCGGCGCTGCCAGGCACCTGGCGTTGCGACTGCGGGAACTCCTGGAAGACGACCTGGGGCTGACGGCCTTCGTCAAGACAACCGGCGGCAAGGGACTGCATGTGCACCTGCCGCTGAGCGCCCGCGACGACTTCGACGCGGCTCGCCAGTTCGCTCGCCAGGCCAGTGAGGTCCTGGCCGCCAGGGAGCCGGACTGCGTAACGACGCAGCAGCGCAGGGACAGCCGTGGCGGCCGGGTGTATGCGGACATCATGCGCAACGCGTACGCGCAGACGGTCGTCGCGCCCTATTCGGCGCGGGCGCGGCCTGGCGCGCCCGTTGCCGTCCCGCTCCGATGGGATGAGCTTCGCGATACCAGCCTGACCCCGCAGCGGTTCACGATCCGCAGCGTGGGCGACCGGCTGGAGCAGCTCGGCAAGTCCGACCCGTGGGCTGGCATCTCCAGGCGCCGCTACAGCCTGACTAGGGCAGCCCGGCGCCTGGCGGAGCTTGCCGGGGCATGACGCCTGGCGGAGCTTCCCGGGGCATGACGCCTGGCCGAGCCTGGGCTCCTGCTTGAGTCGTTCCCGGTTCCGCTACGTCCGGCGGCTGGCCGTGTCGATCGTCTCGCGGGCGAACCTCTCCAGGGACATGCCGCTGTCGTCAGCGCTCACGCGCAGCCGGTCGAACGCCGTGGCCATGTCCAGGCCGGTCTGGGCGGCGATCACGCCCTTGGCCTGCTCGACGACGGCCCTGGCCGTCAGCGCAGTGTGGGTGAGGCTGGCCAGGTCGTGCTCCGGCGGTCCGCTGACATGGATGACGGCAACTGTCGCGATGTCAGCGAACGCCTGCACAACCTGGCGCTGTTCGTCGGTGAGGGTCCCAGGCGAGGCGAAGAAGACGTTGAGCGCCCCGATGGATGACGCGCGCCAGCGCATCGGGCATGCCTGAACGGCCAGGAAGCCGGCCGCTGCCGCCTTTGCGGCGAAGTCGGGCCAGCGGCCGGCGATGCTGTCCGGCGAGGAAGATCCGATGCTCGTGCCGGTCCGGAACGCGTCGATGCAGGGTCCCTGCCCGGCCTGGATCTCGTACAGGTCGAGTTCCTCGGCCTTGTGGCTGGAGGCTGCCATCACCTCGAGCTGGCCGGACTTCCCCGAAAGCATGATCCCGGCAGCTGCTGCTCCGGAGACCTCAGCGCAGTCAGCGCATAGCCGGGTGAGCATCCCGATCATGTCGTGCTCGGTGACCATCGCCGCCGCCGCGGCTGCAAGCGCAGCCGCCGGGGGCCTCACGAAGTTTTCCGCGCTGACCGCAGAACCTGGCCGCCATGCGGATGGCGGGTGTCCATGAGGGCTCCCTCAATGATGCTTTCGCTGGCGGCGGATTAGCGGCCTGAAAGGTCCAGTCTACGGTTAACGACCGCATTCGCGATGTCGGCGAGATGCCCGCCGGTCGCGAAGGCATGGGATCGCAGCACGGCGAGCGCGTCATCGACGCTCACTCCCAGCTGGGATACCAGCATGCCGGTTGCCTGGTGCACCACTGCGCGGGAGGACCAGGCGCCCGCGTCTGCTGCCTCCGCGACAGCGGACGGATCGCGCAATAAGGTCGCGGCCATGGCGTCGGCCACGAACTGCACGGCGTCAATGGGCTCAGCCAGCGTGCCCTGGGACATCCGGTACATGCTGATTGCCCCGATCACTTCATGATCGGAGCGCATCGGTATCGACCAGAGCAGGCCCTCCGGGCCGACGATCTGCTCGGCGGCCGGGATGAACTGCGGCCACCGCAACGCCGCGGTGCGGTCGACGCCTGTCTGCACCGGGCGGCCCAGATCGAAAGCATCAAGGCACGGCCCTTCCCCCAGCACATCCTGCAGGTTCTCCAGCATGTCGGAGCGCCGGTCGGTGGCGCACAAGGTCACCCGGTAGGCATTCGAGTTGTCCATCGTGATGGACGCGCCATCAGCACCGAAGACATCCAGGGCGGCATGGCAGACGCGCCACGTCAAGGGGTGGTCGGCTGGCCTGCGGCCAACCGCCCGCGCTAGCCGGCTCAGCAGCGTCGCGCGGTCAGTCACCGCTGGGTCTCCGCCGCCGACCTTCTTGCCTGCATCCGCCAAGTCTAGAGAGGGATCTGCGACGGTTCACCAGCAGCTCCCGCCGACGGTTCACCAGCAGTTCCCGCGGCCGGGTTTGCAGCAGCTCCCGCCGCCGGTTCACCAGCAGTTCCCGCCGCCGGTTCGCCAGCCGTTTCCGGCGACCGGGCGGGGATGCCCTCGCCGCCATCGGCCGACGGCCGGGCGAGCGTGCGCCGCAGCGCATGCCACGACGCCAGGCCGGCCCGGTAGGCGAGCATGCTGAGCAGCAGCAGTACGCCGGCGACGATCCCGTCGGCCCAGAAGTGGTTAGCGGTCACCACCACCGCCAGGGTCGTCGCCGCCGGGTAGGCCAGGGCCAGCCAGCGCCATCGGCTGCTGGAGTACCGGACCACGGTAACGCCGACAAGCAGGGCCCAGGCAACGTGCACCGACGGCATGGCCGAGAGCTCGTCCGGATTGAATCCGGCGATCGACCCGTACACCGACTGCCCGTAAAGCACCCCGGTGTCGACCATCCCGTCCGAGGGCAGCATCCGCGGCGGTGCGACCGGGATCAGCTGGATGAACAGGCAAGCGGCGGTGAGCATGACCAGGATGGCGCGCACCTCCGGGTACCGGTCCCGGTGCCGCAGGAAGACCCACGCGAGAACCGCGATCAGGCCGACGAAGTGCAGGCTCGCGTAGTACAGGTTGGCCAGCTGGACGAGCAGCGGGTGGGGTAGGAAGAGCCGCTGCACCGCAGCCTCGCTCGGCAGCCGGGCGACCCGCTCCGCATGCCAGATCCACCTCGCCCGCGCCAGCGCGCCGCCGCGGACCCGCGTGGCGTACCGGCCGGCGAACTGCCACAGCGCGAAGAGCCCGACGACGATGCCGGTCTCCTGCCCGATCGCGATCACCTTGGCGACACTGACGCGCCGGGGCGCCGCGGCGTCCGGCGCGGCCGCCTGCCGCTCTTCCGCGTTGCCTTGCCAACGCGCGCGCAGCCGGACCGCCGCCGTCACCCCGAGCAGGCACGCCGAGGTGACCGCGGCCGCCTGCCAGGACAGCTCGATCTTCAGCATGCGCCAGGTGCGCCGGGGTCCGCCGCGGCTGAGTCCAGCTCGGCTACAGAATCCACGCTTGGCAACTTACACAGGGAACGGGAGGTCAGGGAATTGGCCGCGGCCATGCGCCGGCCACGTTGCGGCCGGCGCCGCCTTGCCGGGACGCTCAGCCGGCCCGGCTGCCGCCGACCCACACCGACTTGATGTTGCAGAACTCGCGGATGCCCTGCGCGGCCAGTTCCCGGCCGTGGCCCGAGGTCTTGATGCCGCCGAAGGGCAGCTGCGGATACGAGGTGACGTTGCCGTTGATGAAGACCATCCCGGCCGCGAGATCGCGGGCGAACCTGGCCCGCTCCGCCGCGTCTTCGGTCCAGGCATTGGCGCCGAGCCCGAACTCGGTGCTGTTGGCCAGCTCGATCGCCTCGTCGATGTCAGCCACCCGGTAAAGGGTGGCGGCCGGCCCGAATACCTCCTCGGTGTGCACGCGCATGCCGGCGGTGATGCCGGCCAGCACGGTGGGCGGGTAGTACCAGCCCGGGCCGGCCGGTGCGGTGCCCCCGCACAGCACCCGGGCGCCCTTGGCCACCGCGTCGGCGACGAGTTCCTCGATGTCCCGGCGCTGCTGCTCTGAGGCAAGCGGGCCCACGTCGGTTGTTTCCAGCATGGGGTCGCCGACGGTCAGCCCCGACATCTCGGCAGCGAAGAGGCGCTCGAACTCGTCGTAGACCGAGTCGTGCACGATGAAGCGCTTGGCCGCGATACAAGACTGGCCGTTGTTCAGGCAGCGCGCGAAGGCGGCCACCTTGGCCGCCGCCTGCAGGCCGGCCGAGGGCATGACGACGAACGGGTCGCTGCCGCCGAGCTCGAGTACGACCTTCTTGATCTCGCTGCCCGCGATCGACGCGACCGACTGCCCGGCGGGGCCGGATCCGGTCAGCGTGGCTGCCGCCACCCGGCTGTCCCGCAGGATGGCCTCGACCCGCGCGGAGCCGACAAGGAGGGTCTGGAACGCGCCGTCAGGAAAGCCGGCCCGGGTGAAAAGGTCCTGCAGGAACAGGGCGCTCTGCGGCACGTTCGATGCGTGCTTGAGCAGTCCCACGTTGCCGGCCATCAGGGCCGGGGCCGCGAACCGCATGGCCTGCCAGAGCGGGAAATTCCACGGCATGATCGCCAGCACTGGTCCGAGCGGCTCGTACCTGACATAGGCCTGCTCGGCCCCTACCTGGCCGGCCTCGGCGGGCTCGTCGGCCAGGAATCCGGCAGCATGGTCGGCGTAGTAGCGGCAGCCGGCCGCGCACTTGGTTACCTCCTGGCGAGCCGATGCGAGCGTCTTTCCCATCTCGGTCGTCATCATCGCGGCGATCTGGTCGTTCTCAGCGTCGAGGATGTCGGCGGCCCGGCGCAGCCAGCCCGCCCGCTCCCCGAAGTCGGTCAGCCGGTAGCTCGCGTGCGCCCTCGCCGCGGTCGCCAGGCAGCGCTCGACTTCGGTGTCGGTGAGCTCGTCGAAGGTCTTCAGCGTCTCGCCGGTAGCGGGGTTAACGGTCGCGATTGCCATCGGTCGTCCTTTCGTCACCAAGGGGCCGGATCAGGCAGATTTGAAACGGGATCGTACTGGCCAGTGTGCAACCCAGGCGTCATCGCGTTCGCCGCGGGTGCCTGCCGCGCCTTCAGCGCCCGCAGACGCGTTAGCCGCCGGTCGCCCGGCGGCTAACGACTGCTGGCTGCTCCCGGCTCAGCCGGCCGGGCCCGTGGTGAGGACCACGTTGGCGCTGTGCTGGCTGGCCGACTGGTCCGTCCAGGTGATGCTGATCTTGTCGCCGGGATGACGCGAGGTCAGCACCGAGCGGATCTGGGACGGCGAGGTGATCGCGTGGCCGCCGACTGAGGTAATCGTGTCACCGGCCGTCAGGCCCGCCCCGGCGGCGGCCGAGTTCGGCGCGACGCCGGCGACTTCCGCCCCGGTGCTTGCCGGGAGCCCTGATGCCTGCCCGGCCGAGCTGATCGCCAGTCCCAGGAAGGCGGTCGAGCCGATGTGCACGGTGGCCGAGGCCTGGCCGGCCTCGATCTGGCTGGCGATCGTCGTTGCCTTGTTGATCGGGATCGTGAAGGCCTGCGTCGCCGTAGCCGAGCTGACCTGGTTGCCTGACGCGGCGGATGCGGCCGTGTTGATGCCGACCACCTGGCCGCTCGTGTTGATCAGCGGGCCGCCGGAGTCACCAGGCTGGATGCCGGCGTTGGTCCGGATGAGCCCCTGCAGCTGCTCGGCGGTGCCGGCCGACTCGTCGCTTGCGGTGATCGACTGGCCGAGGCCGGTGACCCGGCCGGTCGCGACCGACGGGACGCCGTTCTTGCCGCCCGCGTTACCCATGGCGACGACCTTCTGGCCGGACCGCACTGTCGATGAGTTGCCGAGGGAGGCGGTCGTGAGACCCGACGCCCCCTTCAGCTGCAGCACCGCGACGTCATGGGAGGCGTCGTAGCCCTTGACGGTCGCCGTGTAGACGCGGCCGTTCCCGATGTCCCTGACCTTGACGGCAGTGGCGCCGTTGACGACGTGGTTGTTGGTGAGTATCTCGCCGGACGGGGTGAGCACGATGCCGGTGCCGGCCGCGGTGGCGCCCTGGTAGCCGAGCGTGGAGACCACGTCGACCAGGCCAGGTCCCGTTTTACCGACGATCTGAGATGTGGTCAGCACCGTTGCCCCGGTTGCCGTTGCCGCCCAGGCGGTGCCCGCGCCGGCGACCATGGCCGCTGCGGCGGTGATGGCCAGCATCCGGCCGCGGTGCCGGTGCCCGGCCGGGACGGCCGGGTTCTCCGGAGCATCCGGGTACGCCGGGCCGCCTGGGTACGCCGGGCCGCCTGGGTTCCCGGCCGCCAGCGGATCGTGGACCGTATGCATGTCTGTTTCTCCTCGCCCTGCGGGTCGCCTTGTCCTGCACTAACCAGGATGTGACCAGCACCTGGAGGAAAGCTCAGGAAGAGCTGACGCTTAGTAACGGATTAGCTGAGCGTTAGCTGAACGCTGACCTGGTGCGGATTCTCGCCACGGAGCAGCGAAAGCAGGACCGTCCCGGATGCCTGGCCAGACAGCGCAGCGGCCAGGTCGGCCGGGCATCTCAATTCCCGGCAGCCGGCCGCCACCAGCAGGTCCCCGCGCGCGATGCCAGCCTGGGCCGCGGCGCTGCCGGCGATGAGCTCGGCTACCAGCAGCCCGGGTACGTCGGACAGGCCGACGGCCGCCCGGCGCTGCCGTGCTATGTGCGCGGGCTCAAGCCGCATGCCGAGCGGCCGGCCGACGGCGGCATGGCCCGACTCGAAGGAACTGAGGAGGCGGCGGAGCAGGCTGGCGAGCGTGCGCCTGTCCTCCTCATCCAGGGCCGAAAGCAGCCGGTCCTCGTTAGCCAGGTGCACCGGGGCGACCTGGTCAAAGAGATCGAGCCCCTTCGCGGTGAGCGTGACCAGGCTGCCCCTGCCATCGGCCGGGTCCTGATCGCGGCTGACGATTCCGGCTTTGACCAGCCTGTCGACCCGGACGCTGACCGTACCGGAGGTGAGCGCGAGCGTGGTCATCAGCCGGGCCTGCGGCATCAGGAACGGGTGCCCATCCCGCCGGAGCGCGACGATCATCTGGAAGTCGGCCGCGGAAAGCCCCCAGTCGGCGAAGACCTCGGCCAGGCCGCTCTCCAGGTAAGCCCGCACCCGCTCCAGCCGGGTCACCACGCCGACCGGCGAGAAGTCCAGGTCAGGCCGCTGAGCCGCCCAGGCCTGCAGGATTGCGTCCACACTGTCGCTGATCTCGCCCGGGCGGTGCGCAAGCTGGCCCGGGTCGGCGTCCTGCCGCGGTGTCCGGCGCCTAGCCGTCATGATCTGACTCTATCCAGGGGCCGGCCGCGCCGGTCGCCTCGTACAGAGCTTTCAGCAGCCCGAGCCAGCCGGCAAAGGCGACGTCCGCTAGCGAGCAGGAATGCGGGATAGAGCCCGTGCCGGAAACCACCCGCAGGCGGCCGGCCGGTGGTTCCACGCCGTCCATGATTATGCGAATCTCCATTCATCGCATGCTGCCGGGCCGCGGCCGCGACAGCATCCGCCAGCCGGCGGATGTCTTGCCGCCTGATTTGCCGCAACCTGAGTACGTCACGGTCATCCCGGTCACGCTGCGGGAGGCGCCCGGCCACCATTACCGCGCCTCCCGCAGAAGGCCAAGCCGGGGGCTAGATCACCTCGCAGCGCGGAGCGCTACCCACAGCCGGTGAACATTAGGTAGCGCATAACTGACATGTCATGGGATAATGGATTTTGCCCATCGACACGGCTTTAGGCAGCCGTGACCCTGGTCTCGTGAACGATTTTCTGCTGGTCCTGGTGGTCATCACCGCGCTGTGTTTTGACTTCACCAACGGCTTCCACGACACCGGCAACGCTATGGCGACCTCTATCGCCACCCAGGCGCTGAGCCCGCGCATTGCCGTGGCCCTGTCGGGGGTGCTGAACCTGGTCGGGGCGTTCCTGTCGCTGAGCGTCGCGGCGACGATCGCCAGCGGCCTCGTCGACACCAACCTGGTGACGCTGCCCGTGGTCGCGGCCGGGCTGGCCGGCGGGATCATCTGGAACCTGCTCACCTGGCTCTTCGGGATCCCGTCGAGTTCGTCGCACGCGCTCATCGGCGGGGTGATCGGCTCGACCATCGCCGCGGCCGGCGGCCACGCGATCCAGTGGCACGATCTGGTGTCGAAGGTCATCATCCCGGCCGGGCTGTCGCCGATCATCGCCGCGCTCGTCGCGGCGACCGGGACGTGGCTGCTCTACCGGATCAGCCGCAGCCTGACCGAACGTGCCCGCGGCCACGGCTTCCGGATCGGGCAGATCGGGTCGGCGTCGATGGTGTCCCTGGCGCACGGCACGAACGACGCGCAGAAGACGATGGGCGTCATCACGCTGGCCCTGATCGTGAACGGGACGCTGCCCAAGAATGCCACCGCCCCGTTCTGGGTCATCCTCTCCTGCGGGCTGGCGATTAGCCTCGGCACCTACCTGGGCGGCTGGCGGGTGATCCGCACCCTCGGTAAGGGACTCGTAGAGATCCAGGCGCCGCAGGGCATGGCCGCTGAGTCCGCCTCGGCCGCGGTTATCCTGCTGTCCAGCAGCTTCGGCTACTCGCTGTCCACCACGCACGTCGCCACCGGGTCGATCATCGGCACCGGGCTCGGCAAGAGGGGCGCCGATGTCCGCTGGAACACCGCCGGGCGGATGGCCACGGCCTGGGTGTTCACCCTGCCGTGTGCCGGGCTGGTGGGGGCCGGGGCAGAGTTCCTGGCGAGCGCGGTCGGCCACACGCCGGGCGTGATTGTCGTCCTGATCCTGCTGACCGCGATCGCGGCGACGGTCTACTGGAGGTCCCGCGCGAACAAGGTCGACCACAACAACGTAAACGAGGAGTGGACCGGATCAGTCGTTCCGGCCAAGCCCGAGCCCGTGGCAGCGGCCTGAGTGAAAGGGAGCAGACAATGTCGTCGTGGATCAACTTGGCAGCGATCTGGAAGATCGTAGTTTTCGGCCTGCTGGCCGGGGCAGGGCTCCCGGCGCTGTTCGCCCTCGGCCTGCTCGCCCTGTCCAAGGGCGGCCGGGCCCAGGCCGCCGGCGGCGACTCCGATGCCGTGGTCGGCGGAAACCCGGCGGGCGCTGTCGTCGCCGCGTTCTGTTTCCTGGTCGTGCTGGCCGCAATAGGCTGGGGAATCTATGAGATTTACCAAATTGGCCACCCTGCCCCTAAGTGACCCGCTGCTGAGTGACGTGCCACCAAATATCCCAGTGCTATTAATGACCGCCGGACGAAGCGCCGGGCGAGCCTGCGGCTGCCCCATCGAGAGGGTTTGAGAACATGGCGATGCCCCCAGTCCTGAGCTCGATCATCGGCTGGCTGCGGGCCGGCTATCCCGAGGGCGTGCCCGATGTCGATTACATCCCGCTGTTCGCGCTGCTGGCCAGCCGGCTGAACCGACGCCGACGTCAACGCGATCGCCGGGGAACTGGCCTCAGCGGCCGACCCGGCGTCAGCGCACGCGATCCGCGACGCGATCGAGATGATCACGCACGAGAAGCCGAAGGACTCCGATGTCAACCGGGTCAGCGCCAGGCTGGCGGCCGGCGGCTGGCCGCTGGCCAGGCCAGACCGCCCCGGCTGACCGGCCGGCCGGCGAGTACCTGGGCCCGCGGGATCCGGGCCAGCAGCCCGCGCGGCTAGCCGCGGCCGATGAACGGCATTTTCGTGGCCATCAGGGTCATGAACTGGACGTTCGCCTCCAGCGGCAGGCTGGCCATGTGCACGACCGCGCTGCCGACCAGGCCGACGTCGATCATCGGCTCGGGCCGGGTGCTGCCGTCCGGCTGCACCGCCCCGGCCGCGAGCCTGCCGGTCAGGTCCGTGGCCGCATTGCCGATGTCGATCTGCCCGCAGGCTATGTCGTAACGGCGGCCGTCCAGCGATGCCGCCTTGGTCAGGCCGGTGATCGCGTGCTTGGTCGCGGTGTAAGGCGCCGAATGCGGCCGCGGTGTGTGAGCGGAGATCGATCCGTTGTTGATGATCCGCCCGCCGCGCGGATCCTGCCGCCGCATGACCTGGAACGCCGCCTGGGTGCACAGGAAGGCCGCGGTCAGGTTCGCGCCGACGACGGACTGCCAGTCGGCATAGGACACGTCCTCAAGCGGCACCGGCGGGCCGAACTGGCCGGCGTTGTTGAACAGCAGGTCCACCCGGCCGAACTCGCGCACGGCCCGGTCGAACAGCCGCTGCACGCCAGCCGGCTCGGCGACGTCCGCGACGACGCCAAGCAGCCGGGATCCGGCCGCCGCGGCGTCCCGGACGGTCTGCTCGATCGGGCCGGGCCGCCGCCCGGCGATCACGACGGAGTATCCGTCTTGCCCGAGGGCCAGCGCCGCCGCCCTGCCGACCCCCGTGCCGCCCCCAGTGACTATCGCGACCCTGTCTGGCATAGCGCGGAACCTAGCATCCGCGCTCCGCCGCGCGCATCAGGCCGGCTATCGCCTGCGCGCCGGGCTCCGCGGTATCGCGCAGCCCGGCAACCGCGCCGGCCCGGTCGGCCGGGCCGCGGTTCTGGCTGAGCTTGTCCTTGGCCTCGATCTGGGTAACCGCCATCTCCACCCCGACGATGCCGCGCAACTGCCCTTCGATGTAAGCCGGGGGAGCGTCCTGCACCCGCCAGGGCCGGTCGCGGTGCCGCTCGTGCTTGTCGGTCAGCCGGGTGACGATGTCCAGGAGCCAGCCGGCATCCTGGTGGAAGGTGACCGGCCCGGTGAAGTGGACGGTGGTGTAATTCCAGGTCGGCACCGTCCGGCCGTGCTGGCCCGTGCTCGGGTACCACGACGGCGATATGTAGGCCTGCGGGCCGTGCACGATGGCCAGCCCGGGCACGTCCGGCCGGGCGGTGCGCCACTGCGGGTTGGCCACCGCGACATGGCCGAGCAGCCTGCCGAACTCGCCGCCGGATCTCGGTCCCAGATCACCGGCAGCAGGGTGGCGGCCAGCCCGGCGCCGTCGAAGGTCACCAGGTCGGCGGCGCCGGCCCGGGCGACGAACTCCTCGACCTGGCTCAGGTCGCTGACCGCGAAATGCGCTGGAACGTACATGCCACCAGGTTAGGTCCGGCTGGCGACCTCGGTGGCTGGCCGATCCGCTGGCCGGCCAGCCTGGGCCCGCGCAGCGAGCGCCACCTGTCCCCGTGCTGCCGGGGGGTGACGCCCGCTGTGCCGTGCTGTCTGCAGTGGCGGCCGGTTGCTATCCGGCCGACTTCCTGCCTCCTTTGCTAACGGCGTTGTAATGACTACATTGCGCGATATGCGGGTTGGCCCACAGAGCCCAATGCCCCCTCCTGGCGGGGCATTGTCCCCGTCTTTCCGGCCCGGGCGCTACGGCCCGGGCCGGAAGGCCTGGCTCGGGAACGGGCAGGCTCAGGGAACGGGGACTCCGTGGATGACGACGGGGCCGAGGGTCGGGTCGAGCTCGGTGGCCTGGGACACCCCTGACGGCGTGAGCACGTCCATCGCCTTCGGGACCGTGCCCGGGTCGGCCGAGCAGATCGGGCTGGTGTTGCCGGCCGCGCAAACGCCGAACGTGAACGCCCCGGCCGGCTGGGTGAAGGCGCGGGCCTGATCGGAGCTGAACCCGTCCTGGCCGGTCAGCACCACGGTGAAGGACCAGCCTGACGCCGGGGTGCCGAATGCCGCCTCCGGCAGCACGATCGTGACGGTGTTGCTCGCCTGCGAGACGGCCATCGATGCGGTGCCGAGCGAGTTCCCCGCGGCGTCCTGCCAGACCGGGGACGCGAATCCCTGCACCTCGACAATCTCGTTCCAGGCATCAGCCGGGGCGATGGTGTAGTTACGGGACGCGAAGGCCGCCGCGGTCGACGTGCTGCCCGCGCCCGGCGTGTGCACGTAGACGTCGAGCAGTTGCGCGCCGAACGCCGCGCCGAACGTCGGAGCCAGGTTGGCCAGCGTGGCCCGCAGGTACACGGTCGTCCCGTCACTGATCACCTGGAACCTGGTCAGGTCGAACGCGCCGGGCTGGAAGGACGAGTCCGTCGGGTACTGGTAGGTGCCGGGCCCGTTGTCGTCGCCGGTGGGGTCGCTCACATCCAGCACCGTCGTCCCGGTGGTCACGTCGCTGGTCACCGAGGTCTGCGCGTACCCGGTCCGGTTGCCGGACGCGGTGGCCGAGACGGTCAGCACGCTGTCGCCGAAGCCGACCGGCACGGTAACGGAGAACGACCCGTCCGCCGCCGCAGTCGCGGTGGCGGTCGTGGACGGCGCCCCGGTGGTGGTGTCGAGCGACTCCGCGACCACCTTCGCCCCGGGCACCGTGGTCCCGGTCACTGCCGTGGTTGCCGTCGTGACGTCAGTGCCTGGCGCTGGCGCGGTCAGGGTGACGTCGGCCGCGCCCGGCGGCGTGTGGGTAACGTACCGCGCCCTGGTCACCGGCGGCGTCTCCAGGGTGCGCCCGGCCCCGATGTCCAGGATCAGCCGGAGTTCCTGGGCCTGGGCCCAGGTCAGCGGGGACGCCGAACCCGCGGCCTTGCCGTCGGTGAAGCCGATCGACGCGGTGGTCGGGTCGCTGCCGAACGGCGAGGCGGCCAGGTCCGGGTCCTCCCACGCCTGCTCGGGCACGAGGCCCACGCCCGAGGAGAACTGCGCCATCGCCTCGAGCAGCGCCGAGGCGCCGGCCAGGTTCCCCTCGGCGACGTCGGACTCGGCGCGCTCGCCGGACAGCACCGGCCACAGGTGCCCGGTGCCGGTATCGGTGGTCGGCCACGGCTCGCCATTGGTGCTACAGGAGGTCTGGCTCGGCTGGTAGCAGTCCCCGTAGCCGTCGGCGCTGCCGGCCGCGGCCGAGGTGCCGTACCGGTAGTAGCCGGTCCCGCTGGGGGTGGTCACCGAGATCTGCCTGTCTTCCACGCCCAGCGAGGCCTGGATGTCCGGGTCGCTGACCGGCAGCTCGCCGAGGCGGACCAGCTCCTGGAACCCGCCGTCGATGACCGCGCGCTGGTCCACCGTCGGGCCGCCGTTGCCCAGGCCATAGCTGATGGCGGCGTTCGGGTCGCCGGTCTTGGACAGCCGGATGAAGTAACGCGGCCCGTCCGGGCCGGTGGTGGTCACGTCCCAGGTCTTGATGCTGCGCTGGAAATCATCCGCGGTCGCCTGGTACAGCTGGGCCCGCGCGGTGTCACCATGCCGGGCGGCGATCACCGATGCGGCGGTCAGCCCGGCGATTTCCGCGGCGATCGTGGAGGGGGAGTAGCCGGACTGCTCCTCCCACCGCTCGGAGCCGAACGACGGCCCGTTCGCGACCAGGAAGTCGGCGGCAGGCCGGATGTGCTGCTGCCACAGCGCGGTGTCACCGCCCAGCCCGGACTGCAGCGCCATCAGGATCGGGTAGGCGGTCTCGTCCAGCTGAGTGCCGCCGGTATCCGGCGCGCTCTCGCCGTTGACCAGTGAGTTGCGCGGCAGCTGCCCGTTGGCCAGCTGCTGCTTGTCGAAAAGGAACCGGGTGGCGGCCCGCGCGGTCGCCAGGTCACCGTCGGTCAGCAGGCCGGTGAATGCCTCGTACAGGTCGCGCGAGAACACCTCGCGGTAAGAGCCGAAGTACACCGGCTTGCCGTTGACGGCCGTGCCTGCCTGCACCGCCTGCCCCCACGGGCTGGCCAGCGAGGCGACGATGGCGCCGGGGAAGGTCTTGTCCTCGCTCGCCTTGATCACGTTCGCCGACAGGTAATAGCGGCGCTGCAGGTCGGCCGCCTGCCCGCCGGACAGGCCGGGGAAGCGCGATGGCGGGCTGCGCAGGCCGCGGTCATAGCCGGCCCAGCCACTCTGGTAGCTGCGCTCCACCTGGCCGAACGGCGCCGCCAGGGACGCGCCGGCGGTGGCCACCGCGCTGGCCTGGGTACGGCCGAAGCCGAGCGCCAGCGTCACCTCGCCGCCGCGGCCGGGCGTGACATCCTCGGTCGCGGTGATATGGCCGTCTGGCGCCGAGTCGTAGCTGGTCAGCGTGTGCGTGGACTCGAGCTGGGTCAGGCCGTCACTGGGGCTGCCCGCGTATCCGACGCTTGCCGCCGCGGCCGGGCTGCTGGCGCGCAGCGCCATGTAGGTCGGCACCGCATAGCTGCGGTTGGCCGCCTGGGTGACCGTGTTCGTGCTGTAGATAACCGGCACCGGGGACCCGGTGGACGTGTCGATCGTCCCGGTGTTCCCGCCCGCGTTCGTGCTGCCGCCGCCGCCGTCGCCGTTCACGTGCGCATCCAGCCGCGCGTACAGCTTCAGCTTGCCGATGTCGGTGTGCGAGCCCGGCGTGGCCGCCAGCCGCGTGTCCATCAGCACGGTGTCCCGTGCCGGGTCGGTGATGTAGGTGGTGACCAGCCGGTAGCCGTGGCTGGCGCTGGTCGCGGTCACCGTGCAGGCCATCCCGGACGGGTCGGCCGCGACGGTGTAGGTCATGTCGCGGGTCTGCAGGTCGGTGAAGCTGGAGCCGTCGGTCACGATGTACTGCAGCGTCTCGACATTGGTGTTGTCGATCGTCGGCTCGTAGACGTCGGACAAGACGCCGCCGGCCACCGTGTACCAGACCTTCGAGCCGGTGTTGCGCGCCGTGCCCAGGCAGTCCTTCCGGGCCAGATCGAAGTAGGACGGCGTGCCCGGGCCGCCGGGCGCGGTCCCGGCTGCCCCCGCCGACGCCCGCACGGCCGCGGCCGTGCGGGCAGCGGCGGTGCTGGCCGCGCTGGCCGGAGCGGCCGCAGCCAGCGCGTAAGAAAGCATGCACAAGGCAGCAGCCGGCCCGGCCAGCTTTCGCATTCGGCGCTCGCCCACTCGTGCCCATCCCGCCATCGGAACCTCCAGTTAAGCCAGAATGAGCGGCCCGCCGGCCGCGGTCGCCGCCATTCCGTGGAAAGGACGCCGCGAGCCGAAGCTTCTCGCCGCCGGGCCCGGGTGTCAACGGTCAATTCGGCCCGCCGGCCGGCCCGGATACGATCTGGCTCATGGCTGTCCAGGTAATCGTGCTGAACGGCGGCTCAAGCTCGGGAAAGTCGACGATTGCCCGGTGCCTGCAGTCGATACTCGCCGAGCCGTGGCTGACGCTCGGGACCGACACGCTGGTCGAGGCGATGCCCGCCTCGATGCAGGCAGGCGGGGCCGGGATCGGCTTCGGCGACGACGGCAGCGTCCGCGTCGGCGCTGCGTTCCGCGCGCTTGATGTCGCCTGGGCTAGCGGCATCGCCGCGATGATCAGGGCCGGCGCCCGGGTCATCGTCGACGAGGCCTTCATCGGCGGGGCAAGCTCCCAGCAGCGGTGGCAGACGGCCCTGGCCGGGCTCGGCGTGCTCTGGGTCGGCGTGCGCTGCGACCCGGAAGTGGCGGCCCGGCGCGAGCTCGGTCGTGGCGACCGCGCTGCCGGGATGGCCGCCTCGCAGGCCAGGCTCGTACACCGGGGCGTGACCTACGACATCGACGTGGACACCACCCGCGCCGGGCCGATGGAGTGCGCCAGCAGAATCGCCGCCGCGCTGGCATGAAGCAGGGCCGGCCAGAGGTCAGCCGCACTGGCGTTCGGTGATCCGGTCGACGCCGTAGAAGGTGATGGCCGCCGCGGCGAGAAACGCCGCGGCCGCGGCCAGCAGGCCGGCCCGCAGCCCGGGGATGAACTCCGCCCGGGCATGTACCAGCGAGCCGAGCAGGGCTACGCCGAGCACGCCACCGGCCTGCCGGGACGCGTTGACGACTCCGGACGCGATGCCGCCCCGGTCAGCCGGAGCCGCCTCGATCACTGTGGCGGTAGCCGCCGGCATGGTCAGCGCCATCCCGAAGCCGGCCGCGGCCAGCGGGGCCAGCAGCAGCAGGTACGGCGTATCGCGGCCGGCCACGGCCAGCCCGGCCAGCCCGGCCGCGCCAAGCAGCAGCCCGCCGAGCATCGGCAGCCGCGGGCCGGTCCTGGCCATCACCCGGCCGGAAACGGCCGAGGCGACGGCGAGCAGGGCGGCCTCGGGCAGCAGGGCGACGCCGGTCAGCAGCGCTGAGTAGTCCCTGATGTCCTGGAAGTACAGGCTCAGCACGAACAATTGCCCGTAGAAGCCCAGGTTGATGAGCAGCCCGACCGCGCTGCCGGAGCGGAAGGCAGGCCGGCCGAGCAGCGAAAGCGGCAGCATCGGGTCCGTGGCCCGGTGCTCGGTCACGGCGAACCCGGCCCATGCAGCGGCGGACAGCCCAGGCGGTGACCAGCGCCCCGCCGACGATCGGCCGGCTGCCGCGCCGATCCCGGCGATGCCGCCCCAGACCCCGAACGCGCGCGCCCGCCCGGCCCTGGTCGGATAGGCGGCCTGCAGCAGCACCAGCGATGCGGGCACCAGCAGCGCCGCCCCGGCGCCCTGCACCAGGCGGGCGGCCACAAGCACGCCAAGGCTCGGCGCCAGCCCGCAGGCAGCGGACGCGGCGGCGAACACCGCAAGCCCGGCGCCGAACACCGGCCGGCCGCCGCGCCGTTCTGCCAGGGCGCCCCCGGTCAGCAGCAGCCCAGCGAAAGACAGCGTGTACGCGTCCACCACCCACTGCAGGCCTGCTACGCCGCCCTGCAGATCGCGGGCGATGGCGGGCAGCGCCACGTTGACCACCGTCGTATCGACGATCACCATGAAGTAGCCAAGGCAGATCACGACGAGCGCCAGGCTTGATGCCTGCCTGGCCGTGCCCTGGTTCCCGGCGTGCTGCTTCCCGGCGTGCTGCATTACTCCGCTTCTGGTCGCCATGACTCCAGTTCAGTCGCCGATGCTTCGGGCCGCGCCGAAGTGAGCCTGGGGCAGCGCCAGGAATACCAGCCCGGCCAGCAGCAGGCTGATCGGTGCGAGAATCACGTCGGTAGCCGTGGAAGTGACGCGGATGCTGAACGCGATCGCGAAAATAATGGCAGCGACTATGGCCAGCATCTTCAGATCCTCTGCTACGCGAGGCAATTGGCGTCCGTCAGTTACCCGGGCCCCGGCAAGACAATGCCAGGAATTGACGGTGTAACTAGCCGGGTCTAAGCCGCTAATGACTGCTGACCAGCGCGGTTAGCTGCCGGGAAACAGCGGGTAGGCAGTTGCCGGGCGGACACACCAGATGGAGGGCAGGTGGTCGAGATGTTGCGGCGGCGGCTCGGACGGCCCGCAGGGGCCGGCGGCGGTCCGCGGGTGGTCGTGATCGGCGCCGGCTTCGGCGGGCTGGCGACCGTGGCCCGGCTGACCAGGGCGGGCATGCGGGTAACGCTGGTCGACGGCAACATCTACAGTACGTTCCAGCCGCTGCTCTACCAGGTGGCGACGGCCGGCCTGAACCCGAGCGACGTGTCTTTCCCGCTGCGCGGGTTCGCCCGCAAGTACGGTGCCACCTTCCGCCGCGGCGAGGTCGCCGGGATCGACCCGGCCGGACGCCAGGTCATGCTCGCTGACGGCGGCAAGCTCAGCTACGACTACCTGATCCTGGCGACCGGGGTGTCCGCCGCCTACTACGGCGTGACCGGCGCGGACAAGTACAGCTTCGGCCTGTACACCAGGCACGACGCGGTCACGCTGCGGGACCGGATCATGGCGTGCTTCGAGCGGCTGAGCGCGGCCGGCGACAAGGCGGAGGCGAGCGTCACCGTGGTCGGCGGCGGCGCCACCGGCGTCGAGCTGGCCGGCACCCTGGCCGAGCTGCGCGGCATCGCGCTGGCAAGCGCATTCCCTGATATCAATCCGGCCCGGGTGCACATCAGGCTGATCGAGCAGGTCAAGCAGCTGCTGACCCCGTTCCACCCGTCACTGCGCGAGTACGCACGGCGGCAGCTTGAGGCCCGTGGCGTGCAGGTCATGCTGGGCACCGGGATCCGGGAGATCACCGCCGACCGGGTCATCCTCACCGACGGCCGGGAGCTCGGCAGCGACCTCACGGTGTGGGCGGCAGGCGTCTCGGCGCCGGACGGCGCGGGCCACTGGGGCCTGCCGCAGGGCAAGAACGGCCGTCTCGTCACCGGTCCGGACCTGCGGGTCAAGGGGCAGGACCGGATCTTCGCGGTCGGCGACATCGCGCTGATCGACGGCAATCCGCTGCCGCAGCTCGCTCAGCCCGCGCTGCAGACGGGCAGGCACGCCGCCGAGCAGATCGCCGCGCTGGCGGCGGGCAGGCCGACCGCGGCGTTCAGCTACCACGACAAGGGGATCATGGCCACCATCGGCCGCAAGTCCGCGGTCGTGCAGCTGCCCAGCCACATCCGGGTGCGCGGCACGCTGGCCTGGCTGGCGTGGCTCGGCCTGCACCTGGTGACCCTGCTGGGCAACAGGAACCGGATCGCCGCGCTGATCAACCTGACGTACCGCTACCTCACCTGGGGCCACGGCGGCGGCATCATCATGGACGACGACCCGCCGATGCCGGAGCCAGGGTCACGCCGCAAGCCCGGCTAGCCGCCGTCGAAGCTGGCGAAGTAGGTCGCGGCCATGTCCTCGTCCGCATGGCCGAGTTCCGCTGCCCGGCGGAACCGCCCGGCGACCGCGGGCGCCACGTCCAGCCGGATGCCAGCCGCGCTGGCGGCCTCGCTGACCAGGCGGGCATCTTTTCCTGCCATCTCCAGGCCGAAGTTGGCCGAGAAGTCACCGCCGAGGATCGCCGCTGCCTTGCTCTGCAGGTACCCGCAGTCCACCGGGCCGCCGGCCACGGCCTGCAGGAACAGCTCCGGGTCGATGTCCAGGCCGCGGGCCAGCGCGAGGGCCTCTGCTGCCCCGGTCGTGATGGCCAGCACCCAGCTGTTGACGACCAGCTTGAGCCGGGTGGCGGGGCCGGCCTCGGCGCCCAGCCACACGGTCTTGCGGCCGACCGCGTCGAAGACCGGCTGTGCCGCGGGCCTGGCCGCGTCCGGGCCGGCCGCGAAAACGGTCAGCGCGCCCTGCTCGGCCGGCTGGCGGGTGCCGAGCACCGGCGCGTCGACGAAGAGCAGGCCGTGCTCCCTGGCCAGCTCGGCGAGCGGGGGCAGGCCGGCCACGCCGACGGTGCTGGCCTGCGCCCATACCTGCCCGGCGTGCAGGCCGGCCGCGGCCGCGGCCATCGCCTCGCGGACCGCCGGGCCGTCAGACAGCATCGTCACGATGACGGCGGCGCCATCGACGGCGTCGGCCGGCGTCTTCGCGATGACCGCGCCGTCGGGCTCCAGCGCCTGCGCCTTGGCCGGGGTCCTGTTCCAGGCGCGCAGCGGCAGCCCGGCGCGCAGCATGCTACGGCCCATGCCCAGGCCCATGATCCCGGTGCCCAGCAGGGCGACCTGCGGCTGCCCGGACCGCTGGCCGGCTGGCTGATCAGCCATGTTCGTCCCTCGTTCCTGGCGCTGGCTTTCCGGTCGGCTCGAAGTCTAGGGCGGCAAGCGCGCGGCGCTGTGCGTGGTCCATCTCTCGGGTGACGCTGGCCCAGAGCCGGCCGCCGGGCCCGCTGAGATCAAGCGATCCGCGGCGGCGCGAGCTGCCGACGCCGCGGGCCATCCGCTGCCAGATCAGCGGATTCCGGACCAGGCAGCGGACCTCGATCTCGGCCATGTTCCCGTCCTCGTCGGCCAGCATGATGCTGCCTGCCACCCGCGGATTCGCGGACAGGTTCACTAGCCGGTCGATGCGGACCCGCTGGCTGCGGCCGAGCCTGGAGACCGCGAGCCAGCCGTCCCCGATCATCACCCGGGCCGGGCGCACCGCGAGATCCGCCAGGATCCCGGCCGGCCCGGCGACAGCCAGGCCGGCCCCCAGCAGGGCCGGCAGCGAGGCCGGGTGAGCCCGGAACTGAGCCATGGCCGCCAGCAGCAGCGCGAGGGTGACCGCGATCGACGCGCCGAAGGTGTGCGCCAGGCGGCAGGCACGGTGCCTGTCCCGGTCAGCGAGCGGGGTCGCCCGCGGCAGTGCGGTGTTCATCGCTGCGGAACCTTTCCGGTATCGGCTGGGGCGCTGGCCGGGAGCCCGGCTGCGGCCCGCTGGCCGCCGCGTTGACCGGGCAGCTAGCAGGCGGGCACTCCCCGACATCGCACAGCCGGCAGATCTGCTCGGCGTGCACCGCGTCCGCGGTGATGCTGGCCAGCACCTTCTCCAGGGTGGCGGTGAGAGCCGCCCGCTCGCCCTGGCTCAGGCTGGCGACAGCGACCTGCAGGACGCCGCTGCGGCCGTCGAGCACCTTTGCCGCCGTGGCCGTTCCCTGGTCAGTCAGGACCACGGCGACCGAGCGGCGGTCACGGCCTGCCTGCCGCCGGGCCCGGCCCTCGGCGACCAGCTGGTCAACGACGCGGACGGTGGCTGACTGCGTCCGGCGCAGCGGTAGCCGCAGCTGCTCGATGCCGAGTCCTGGCTCCTGGGCGAGGACCGCCAGCGCGGCGGCTGCCGCGCCAGGCCGCCCGGCGGCGGTTTCCACGGCCGCCGACATCGAGTCCGACAGGGCGATGACGAGCGCTCCGAGCAGGTTCTCGAGGCGGTCGTCACGCATGCGCAGCCAGTCCTCCATCGATTTAACGATGCATCACTCATGCATTGGTAGTCAACCTGAATTCGCCTGCCCGCCGCCCGGGCGGTGAGTCCACTACCCGTTGAATCCGGAGTTCAACGGCATAGAACCGGTAGAACGCCATTTCGAACGGGTTCCCCCGAGCCCTCAGTCCTCGTGATCTTGAAACCGGTCGCTATGGTTCGGGCATGACCTCACCGCTCGTGCGACGCGCCCACAACGCCACGAATGCCTTGCACTCGCTGATCTACTTCGCCCCGGAGGCCGAGGAGCGGCTGGTGGCGACCGGTCTGAAGCCGGGCAGGATGTGCTACTTCGCCGGGCGGTCGGCGCCGATGGGCGCGGTTGGCGGCGGCGTCGTGGCGGCTGCCTTCTACAACTTCAACCCGGCGCTGGTGGCCAGCTGCATCCCGGCGGCATGGGGACTCGCCAGCCCGGCCGCCATCATCGACGCCAGGTTCGCGGCCGCCGACGTTGTCCTTACCCGGCTGCTCGGCCCCGGCGGCATCGCCTCCGCCGATCTGACCGTGATCTCCGGGCTGGTCCGCGAGGCGGCCGGTGCATGCCGCGCCGAGGGCCGGCCGCTCTTCGCCGGCCACGCCGACCTCAGCTGGCCGGACGCACCGCACGTGGTGCTGTGGCACGGCCTGTCGCTGCTGCGCGAGCACCGTGGCGACGGCCATGTCGCGGCACTCCTCGCCGCCGGGCTCAGCGGCATCGAGGCGCTGGTCACCCATACCGCGACCGGCCAGGGATTCCTGCCCGGCTTCGCCAGGTCCAGCCGTGCCTGGAGCGAGCAGGAGTGGGACGCCACCACCGAGGACCTCACCGCCCGCGGCCTGCTGGCCGCCGACGGCAAGCTCACCCCGGCCGGGCAGGAACTGCGGGCGCACGTCGAAGCGGAGACCGACCGGATGGCCGCGGCGCCCTGGCAGCACCTGGGCGACGAGCGCACCGAGGAGGTCATCAGGATCGGCAAGGCGATGACCCGAACTGTGCTGGCGGCCGGCGCCTTCCCGGCCGAGGGCGTCTTCGCGGCCCGCTGAACGCCAGCACCGGGCAACTGAGCACCAGGCACCGAGCCTCCGGAACCGGACGCCAGGGAGATCCATGACAGCACCCGCCATCCCCAGCGTTGTCCTCGGCGCCAGCGGCATCGGTGTCAGCCGGCTGGCGCTCGGCTCCTGGCGCACCTTCGAGCGGATCAGCCGCGAGCAGGGCATCCGCGTCATGCAGGCGGCGCGCGAGGCCGGCATCACGTTCCTCGACGACGCCCGCTACAACGACGAGACGGGCCGGGCGCCGATCCCGACCGGCTACTCCGAGGTGGTCTTCGGCGAGTTGTTCCGCGCCGCCGGCTGGCGGCGCGATGAGACGGTCGTGTCGAACAAGCTGTGGTGGGAGTTCTGGCCGGATGAGTCGCCGGAGCAGGAACTGGCAGGCTCGCTTGGCCGGATGGGCCTGGACCACATTGACCTGATCTACACCGAGGTGCCGCCGGATGGCGTGCCGCTGGCGGACGCCGTCGAGATGATCGGCGGGCTGATCCGGGCCGGCACCGCCCGGGCCTGGGGCACCCTGAACTGGCCGCCAGTGCTGATGGAACTCGCCTGGCGGCTCGCCGGAAAGGCGGGGATCGCTGGCCCGGTAGCCACCCAGCCTCCGTACAGCCTGGTCATGCGCGAGGCCGTCGAGGATCCGGAGATGCAGCGGGTAGCCGCCAGCCGGGGCATCGCGATCGTGGCTTCATACCCGCTGGCAGGCGGCATCCTGACCGGCAAGTACGAGCACGACCCGGCGGCCGGCCGGGCTGCCGGAATGCTCGATAACCCGCGCTTCGTCCCGGCGGTGGTGGCCGGCCGTGAGCTTGCCGCCTTCGCCCGCCAGGCCGGCCGCGACCCAGCGCAGCTGGCCATGGCCTTCGCCCTGCTCAACCCGTCGGTGACGACGGTGCTTTTCGGGGCGACCAGGCCGGAGCAGGTCGCGGCGAACGCCACCGCGCTGGCGGTCGCCGCGGCGCTGACGCCGGATGAGCGCGACCGCCTGCAGGCGATCGGGCGCGACGCGGCGACCTAGCCGTCAACGGGAGCAGGCATGCCAGAGTACCTATCCGCAGGCGACCTGCGGCTGGCCTATCAGCGCGCAGGCGCCGGCCAGCCCGCAATGCTCTTCGTGCACGGCTGGTCATGTAACCGCTCGTATTTCGCCCCGCAATTCGAGTATTTCGCCGCCGGCCACGCTGTCGCGACGATGGACCTGCCCGGGCACGGCGAGAGCGGCCAGCCGGATGCGATGGCCGGCGGCTATGAGATGGCCGCGCTTGCGGACGACGTGCTCGCCGTCGCCCGCGCCGCCGGGCTGCACCGGCCGGTGCTCGTCGGGCACAGCCTCGGCGCGCTGATCGGGCTGGTCTGCGCCGGCCAGCCAGGCGCGATCAGCGGGCTGGCGATGATCGACCCGGCGCCGATCACGAACGAGGCGGCAAAGACGTTCTTCCGTGAGTCCGTCGCCGCCGTCCGCGCCGACGACGACGGATCGTGGCGTACGGCGTTCGTCAAGAGCATGTTCCTGCCCACCGATGTGGCGGCCCGGGCGGCGATCATGCAGGACGTGCGCGGGGTCCAGCCGCGGGTCGCAGCCGAGCTCATGCGGGTGATGGGGGAGTTCGACGGCGCCAGCGCGCTCGCCGCGGCCACCGTGCCTGTGCTGTCGATCGGCTCGGCGCATCCGGCTAATTCATCGGCTGACCTGCGCCGCTGCTCTCCTGAGATCATCATCGGGCAGACCGTAGGGGCCGGTCACTTCGCCCACCTCGAAGTCCCTGAGCAGGTCAACGTCATGATCGGGAAGTTCCTGGCGATCAGCGGCTGCTGACCGCTGCCGTCTTCCGGAGTAGGCAGGGATCTGCCGGGTATGGGCCGGGCATGGCGGCGCCGCGACGTACCAGTCCAGCCAAGCCAGCCAAGCCCGCCAGTCCAGCCAAGCCCGCCAAGCCGGCCAAGCCCGCCAGTCCAGCCAAGCCCGCCAGCGATGGCGGAACTCCGCTCGGCGCCTACCGGGCCAAGCGCGATCCGGCCAGGACACCGGAGCCGATGGGCGGCGAACGGCCGCGGAAACGAAAGCGCCAGGGCCGGCCGTCCTTCGTCATCCAGGAGCACCACGCACGTGCCCTGCACTGGGATTTCCGGCTTGAGCACGACGGCGTGCTTGTCTCGTGGGCGCTGCCGAAGGGCATCCCGGAGGATCCGAGGACGAACCACCTCGCCGTGCACACCGAGGATCACCCGCTTGAGTACGGCGGCTTCGAGGGCGACATCCAGCGGGGCGAGTACGGCGGCGGCCACGTCAGTATCTGGGATCGCGGCGATTACGAACTGGAGAAGTGGACCGAGACCGAGGTCAAGGTCGTGTTGCACGGCGCCAGGGCCCAAGGCCGCTACGTGCTGTTCTCGACTGGCGGAAAACCCGGCCGGAAGACCGGCGACCAGGCCGGCCGGAAAACCGGTGACCAGGCCGGCGGCCTGCCAGGCGGGAAGAACTGGATGATCCACCGGATGGATTCCGCCGCGGGAAGGATTCCAGCCGCTGCCTGATGACATCCAGCCGATGCTGGCCGCGCCCGGATCGCTGCCGGCCGACGACGACGGCTGGGCCTACGAGGTCAACTGGGACGGCGTGCGCGCCATCGCCTACATCGACGGCGGCCGGGTCCGCGCCGTCGGCCGCGATGGCCTGGACATCACCGCCTCGTTTCCCGAACTGCGCGAGGCCGGGGAGAAAGTCGGGCCACGGCCCGCGGTGCTGGACGGCGAGATCATCGCGCTCGGGGCGGACGGGCGGCCAAGCTCGGACCGCCTGCAGCGGCGGCTGAGCGCTTCCGGCCGGGCCGAGGCCGCCAGGCGAGCCAGGCAGGCACCGGTGACCTACATGGTCTTCGACGTGCTGCACCTCGACGGGCAGCCCCTGCTCGGCCTGCCCTACCACGAGCGCCGCAGCCGGCTCGAGGCGCTTGGCCTGTCCGGCAGGCACCTGATGACCGGCGACTCGTACCGGGATGCGCACGGCGCCGACGTGCTGGCGGCCGCTCGCGAGCACGGCATCGACGGCATCATCGCCAAGCGGGTGGACGCTCCCTATCGTCCCGGCAGGCGGAGCAGGGACTGGCTTCGGATCACCAGGATGCGGGCAGCCGCGGCGGCCGGCCGGGTCAGGGCGGAGGCGCGTCGTGAGCCCTGAGCGCGTCGTGGTCACCGTTGACGACCGGCACCTCACGCTGTCCAACCTGGGCAAGGTGCTCTACCCGGACAGCGGCTTCAGCAAGGGAGAGGTGCTGGACTACTACTCCAGGATCGCTGACGTGATGCTGCCCCACCTGGCCGGCCTGCCCGGTCACCTTCCGCCGCTTCCCGGATGGCACCGGCGGCAAGTCCTTCGTGGCGAAGCACGTGCCATCGCACGCGCCGGACTGGGTCCGCACCGTCAAGGTGCCGTCCAGCGGCGGCGCCGGCTGGGGCGTACCGAGTCGGCCGGCGGCGAAGTCGAGTACCCGGTCATCGATGACCGGCCGGCCCTGATCTGGGCGGCGAACCTGGCCGCGATCGAGTTCCACGTCCCGCTGTGGCACACCGGGCGCCGTGCCCCTGCTCCCGGCCAGCTGCCCGGCCGGCCAGATCACCTGGTCTTCGACCTCGATCCAGGACCGGGCGCCTCGATCGTGGAGTGCAGCCGCGTCGCCTGCTGGATCGCCGACCGCCTGGCATCCGGCCGCCGCGAGCCGGTGGCGAAGACCAGCGGCGCCAAGGGCATGCAGGTCTACGTCACGCTGCCCGCCAGGACCAGCTGGGACGCCGCCAGGGAACGCGCACTCGGGCTGGGCCAGGCAATCGAGAAGGATCACCCCGAGCTCGTGGTGACGAACATGAAGAAGCAGCTGCGCCGGGCCCGGGTGCTGATCGACTGGAGCCAGAATCATCCGGTGAAGACCACCGTCGCCGCCTACTCGCTGCGCGGCGGCCAGCAGCCGACCGTCTCGGCGCCGGTTACCTGGGACGAGGTAACCGGCTGCGCGGACGGCGGCGACCCGGCCAGCCTGCGGTTCACCGCCGGGCAGGTACTCGACCGGGTCGAGCGGCTCGGGGACCTGTTCGCGCCGCTGGCCGACGGCGCCGCTGGCTAACCCGCTGCTGGCTAACCGGCTGCTGGCTTAGCCGTCCGCCTGACCGAGCAGCTCGGACCGCAGCAGCCGGACGTCAGCCGCGCCGAAGCCATGCGCGGAAAGCCACTCAGGCATCCCGCCGTAACGCGACTCCACCTCGGTCAGGAAGGCCGCCATCGTCTCGGCCCGCGGGACGTGCTGGCCGGCCGGCTCGCGGTCGACCCCGGCCGCGTACGCCTCGGCGCCGCGCATCCGGTCCATCAGCGGCCCGATCCGCTCAGCGGTGGCCGCATAGTCGGCGATCACGGCGTCCCGGCCCACCCCGGCGACGGTCAGCGCCATCGCGACGATCACGCCGGTCCGGTCCTTGCCCGCGGCGCAGTGGACCATTACCGGGCCGCCTGCCCGGGCCATGTCGCGCAGCGCCGCCGCCACCTCGGCTGGCCGTTCCACCAGGTAGCCGAGGTAGAGGCCGCACCGCACGTCGGCCGGGTAACGCGCGAACGCCCGGTCGATGCGGGCCGACATGGCGTCCGCGACGTGGGTCGCGATGCCGAGCTCCGGCAGCAGCGAGTGCTGCACGTAACGCACCCCGTCGGCCATGGCCAGCGGCCCGGGCCCGCGGGCCCGCAGCTCCGCCGGGCTGCGCAGGTCGATCACCGTGGTCAGGCCGATCTCGCCGACAAGCAGGTCCATGTCGGACGGCGAGAGGTCGCTGAGGTCATCGCCGCGGAGCAGCCTGTGCCCGGCGACCGCCAGGCCTTCGCCGGCCTGCAGGCCGCCAAGGTCACGGACATTGACTGCGCCGTCCAGCTTGAGCCAGGCCACGCGGTCATTGTCTCCCAGGCTGGTCATGGCCGGGCCGGGCGGTCCTTCTTCGGCAGCTTGCTGACCACGGTGTCGTAGGAGGCGTCAACGGCCTCGAGCAGCTCGTCGTCCGGGATCGCGCCGCCGATCCGCAGGGTGTTCCATCCCGACCGGCCGATGTACGCCATGACCGACGCGTCCTCCGGGTAGCGCAGCAGCCATTCGTCGGCCACCTCGCGGGTCGGCCCGCACTTGACCCCGACCGAGGACCCGGACTCCGAGCCGAGGAACGCGAAGATCTTGCTGCCGACCTTCACCACGGCGTCGCCCTCCCACGGCTCGTCCGGCCAGGCGCCGGGCTTGGCCAGGCAGTAGGCGAGCAGGTCGTCCCACTTCATACCGGCAATCTAGCGGGCCCACTCGCCCCGCCCTGCGGCTGCCAGCGCCGTCGCCCTCCTGCGGCCGCCAGCCTCGTACCTGCGGGAACCCCGGAGGAATTATCAACGGAACTCCCCGCAGCATCCCCGGCCGCCAGGTGCTCATGGACAAGCTGAATGGCGATCGCCCCCTCGCCCACTGCCGACGCGACCCGCTTGACCGACCTGTGCCGCACGTCCCCGGCCGCGAATACGCCCGGCATGCTCGTCTCAGCAGCAGCGGCGGGCGGTCAAGCGGCCAGCCGCCGGCTCCCCCCGCCAGGTACAGATCCCGGCCGGTGCGGATGAACCCCCAGTCGTCCCGCGCGACGCTGCCCCGCAGCCACTGCGTGTGCGGCTGCGCGCCGATCATCAGGAACAGCGCGGCGGCCGGTACCACGTCGGCGGCACCGCCTGCCCGGTCCGCAGCGTCAGCGTCTCCAGGCTGCCGCGGCCGCCGCCGCCGACGACCTCGGTGCCAAGCCGGACCTCGATGTTGGCGGTGGTGCCGATCTCGGTGACCAGGTACTCGGACATGCCGGCGTGCCAGCCCAGTGCCGCGGACGACCATGGTGACCGATGCCGTGTACTTGGCCAGGTGTATCGCCGCCTGGCCCGCCCAGTTGCCCGCGCCGACGACGAAGACGTGCCGCCCGGTCATGGCGCGCGCCTCGGCGCTGGCAGCGCCGTAGAAGACACCCGCGCCGACCAGGTCCTCCAGGGCCTGCACTCCCAGCCGCCGCCAGGTGACGCCGGTGGCGATGATGACGGCGCCGGCCGTTACCTCGCCGCCGTCGCTGGTCCGCACTACCCGGGCCGGTCCCCGGGCGGTCAGCCCGGCCGCCTTGGTGATCACGATGTCCGCCCCGAACAGCCATGCTTGCTCGACGACTCGGTTGGTGAGGTCTTCGCCGCTGATGCCGTGCGGGAACCCCGGGTAATTACGGATCAGCGAACTCGTGCCCGCCTGCCCGCCGGGCACGGCCGGCTCGAGTACGGCTGTGCTGAGTCCCTCCGATGCCGCGTAGACCGCGGCCGCCAGTCCGGCCCGCCCCGCGCCGACGATGACCACGTCGCAGCCGTCCGCGCGGGGACTCGTCCGCATGCCCAGCTTTCCCATCAGCTCCTGGTGCGACGGGTCGACCAGCACCGTGCCGTCGTAGAGCACGGCCACCGGCAGTTGGCTGCCGTCCATGCCCAGGTCAAGCAGCAGCTGTCGGCCTTGCTCGGAGTCGTGATCGAAGAACCAGTACGGGACGCCTGCCCGGACAGCGCGTCGCACAGCCGATGCGACCGCGCCGAGTTCGCCCGGCCGACGATCCGGAAGGCGGCGAACCGCGGCTCACGGGACGTTGTCCCAGGCGGCGAGGAACTCGGTCACGGCCGGATAGAGAATGCGCTCAATCGGGTACCAGGGGACGTACAGGTGGTAGTCGATCTCTCCCAGCGCCATGGCCGTGACCACCGGGTGCGCAGCCGACCAGTCACCGCGCTCGATCAGCAGGACGCGCTTGGCGCCGGGGACCAGCGCGTGCGCGCGGATCAGGAACTCCACCGCGGGCATCGCCGCCATCCGCTCGGCCGCGATGAGCAGCGCGACCTCCGCCCCGGCGACAGCCATTTCCCGCAGCCTGGCCAGCCCGGCGGCAGCCGACGTCAACCCACCACCTGATAATCGGCGTCGTAGCGGCGGCGCAGATCGCCGGCCAGCGCGTCCAGAACGCGGCGGTCCTCGGCGACCAGGAAGAAGATCGGCCGCGCCATGGCACCTCCCGTCACGGGACCAGTCAGGCCCGTGCCCGCTGCCGATTCTGCTGCATCAGCAGCGAGCGGTAACCTCGCGTGCACAGCTACGAGGAGGAAGCCGCCGGTGAGCAGTGACGCGATGCCGGGCACCAGGGACGAGGCCGGTGCCGGTGCGGCCGACGCCGCCGGGCCTAGCGGGATCGTCCTGGTGGCGCACGGCGGCCAGTCGGCCAGCAGGGCGCCCACCAGCCGGGTTCAGCTCAGCGTGCTGCGGATAATCCCGATCGCTGACGCCATCCGGGACGCGGTGCGCGGCGGCGGGACCGAGGTTCGCCGGGTGCGGTTCCGGGTTCGCGGCTGGAACGGCGCTGAGGCGTCTCCGGTCCGGGACCTGACCGGCCTGCTTGACGAGATCGGCGCCGGCCAAGGGCGCACGCCGGTGGTGCTCGTCGGCCACTCGATGGGCGGCCGGGCCGCGCTGCGCGCGGCCGGGCATCCGCTGGTGACGGCGGTAGCCGGCCTGGCGCCCTGGCTGCCTCCCGGGGAGCCGGTCGATCAGCTGGCCGGGCGGCGGGTGCTGCTGGCGCACGCGAGCGACGACCGCGTCGTCCGCCCGGCGGACACCTGGGCGTACGCGGAGCGGGCCGGCGCCGTCGCCGAGGTGGCGGCGATCGAGCTGCGGAACGGTGATCACGCCATGCTGCGCCGGGCGCGGCTATGGCACGCCATCGCCGCCGAATTCGCCCGGCTGGCGCTGCGGCAGCCGGCCAGCCCGGGCCCGGTGGCCGGTGCCTTCGCCCGCGCTGCCGCCGGGCAGCCCCGGATGGTGCTCTGACACTGGCATCCGGTGCTCCGGCGTATCGCGCGCTGATCCGCGCCTTGCGGCCGGAGCGACCCGGATGAGACGTTGTGCGCTATGCGCGTATCGCAGCTTTCGTCCGGGATCATCGCCGGGATAGCGGCCGGAGCGCTCGCGGTCTCGGCCCTGCCGGCCGGCCGGCCGCGGCTGCTGCCGTCCGCCCCGCCGCGCACCGGCACCCGATCCGGGTCGGCTCGGTGACGATCCCGCCGTGCAAGGTCTCCCGGCTGGCCTGGTGCACCAGGATCAACGTGCCGCTGGACTACCGGGACCGGGCGGCCGGCGCACATCAAGCTGGGCTTCCAGTGGTACCCGGCGACCAGCGGCAAGGCCACCGGGACGATCCTCGCCGTCCAGGGCGGGCCCGGCTTCCCGACCACCGATTACGCCCCGGACTACCGCGGCACCTTCCTGCCGCTGCTCGCCCGGCGCAACCTGCTGCTGGTGAACCTGCGCGGGACAGGGAACTCCTCGGCATTCCTGTGCAAGGCCGTGCAGGACTGGAAGGCGGCCGACGGGATCGCCGCCTACACGGTCGACACCGGCAAGTGCGGCCGGCAGCTGAATCACGCCCGCAGGCTGCCGGGCGGCGGCTACGTGCAGGCCAGCGACCTTTACACCACGGCGAACGCGGCCAGGGACGTGGCGCTGCTGCTGCACCGGCTGCGGACCGGCAAGGTCGATTTCTACGGCGACTCTTACGGCACTTTCTTCGGGCAGGTGCTCACCGCGCGGTACGCGAAATTGCTCCGCTCCGTGACCCTGGACGCGGCGTATCCAGTAAGCGGGGCCAATCCGTTCTACCCCCATATGATCCGCACCGCGCGGAGAGCCTTCAATATCTCCTGCAGTCGCAGCGTCGCCTGCCATCACGCCGCGCCGCGCCACTCGTGGGCGCGGATCGGCCTCCTGGCCAGGTACCTGCGCCGCCACCCGGTGACCGGCCGGACGCGGACCCCGTTCGGCCGCCGGGTGACCGAGCACGTCGGCGTATCTGAGCTGATCCAGATGGTCAACGACGCCGGCTCGGACAGCGGCGTCTACCGGGAGCTTGACCCGGCCGGCCGGGCGCTGCTGCTCGACCACGACCCCGTGCCGCTGCTGCGGCTGACCGAGCAGGATGTCTACACCGGCACCTCAGGCCCGGTGCGCGAGTTCAACGACGGCCTGTACCAGGCGACGACGTGCCTGGACTACCCGCAGCCGTTCAGCTATCGCGAGTCACCGGCGCAGCGGGCCGCGTCGTACGCGCGCGCGCTCGCCGCGCTGCCGCCCGGCGCGTTCGCGCCGTTCACCGTCCACGAGTGGGTGACCGAGCCGGAGGAGGAATTCGACGCGTGCCTGGACTGGCCGGCCCCGGCTCATCCGGACCCGCCGATCGTCACCCCGGCCCCGTACGCGCCGCGTAACCTGCCGGTGCTTGTGCTCTCCGGCGACCTCGACTCGCTCACCACGCCGTTCGAGGGCCGCCAGACCGCGCGGGACATGGGCCCGTCGGCGCGCTGGATCCTGGTCCATAACGACACGCACGTGAACGCCATGGATGACCCGGTCGGCTGCGCGTCCGGGCTGGTGCAGCGGTTCATCAGGGATTCCGGCCAGGCTCAAGCAGATGAATGCCTCCTGCGCGGCCAGGACGCCGGAGGTGCGGGTGGTCGGCACGTTCCCGCGGACTCTGCGCGCGGTCACCGCGGCGACCGCCAGGCCGGGCAACCGGCCGGGCTGGCCCGCTGCTGGCTGGCCGCCGTCGGGGCTGCCGCGGTCGGCGATGCGGTGTGGCGCTGGTATTACGGCGACGGCGTCCGCGGGCTGGGGGCTGCGCGGCGGCACGTTCCGGTTCAGCGGGGACGGCAGCCGCATCGGGATCCGGCTCAGGCGGGTGCGGTGGACTGCCCGACACCCGGGTCAGCGGCCGGGTGCGGTGGGATCAGGCGGCCCGGGCGGATCCGGGCGCGGCTGACCGTCACCGGGCCTGGCGGGGTCTCCGCGGCCGTCCGGGTGCGCTACCTCGACTACGTCAGGCACTCGGTGGCAGACGCTGTCCGGCCGCTACCTGGGCCGCAGGCTCGCTGCCGCGCTGCCAGCCCCGTGACCCGCCCTGGCCACCGGGGGCGCCAGCGGCGGCGGGACTTTTGGCGGGACGTTTTGCCCTGAGCGCCCGGCCCGCGGGCACGCGATAATAAGTGCAGCACGACGCAAGGGGACGTAAGCCCGCCGCAGGAATGCGGCCGGCAGCGCGGACCAGGCCCGGACGGGCCCGGCGAAGGTTCGACTCCTCACGCCCCACCGAGAAAATTTGCGGCCCCAGGACCGGTTGCCGTTCCTGGCGGCTTTCCTGGCTCCGGCAACCTGCATTTGTTCCTGGCGGTTTCCGGTCCCGGTGATCCGGTTGAGCAGGGGCAGCGTGGACGCGATGATCCCGAGGGATGCGGCGAGCCCGGCGATGACGATAGAGGTAGTACTCGGGTCCTGGCGGCCGGAGCGAATAGTGCAGCTGCGAGGTGAGGAAAAGCTGCGCGGCCCGCGAATCCTACCGCCCATCGATATCACCGCGACGATCGGGCAGCGGGACCGCGCTCTCCAGGGCGACCACGCGGCGCAGCATTCCGAGCGGGGCGCCGGTCAGCCGCAGCAGGCTGAACGGGCGCTTCCGGTCGGCCAGCCCCGCCCGCCACGCTAACGGCCAGCGTGCAGCCGGCAATGGGCAGGCTGACCAGGATCACCACGTTCGCCAGTTGCTGCTCCCCGGCCAGGGTCGAGTCGAACGGGTTCTGGCCGATGGCCGTGACGGGAAAGGCCTGATAGGGGTAGGCGGCCATCGAGGGCGGTCCGCACCCGCTTCATCGCCGCCGCTGACCCGTTCGTGCCCACGGCGATCGCCTGCACCCGGAGGTGCCGCGACGCGCTGCGCAGAGACGGCGGCGGCGGCCCAGGCATGCGCGGCCTGGGACGAACCCGGGCCGCCGATCCCGAGGCCTCCGCCGGGGATCGCCCGTGACCGCTGCGCCGGGCGCGCAGCGGCCGAGCACCGGGGTGCCGGACAGCTGAGCGCACGAGACCAGGCTTGCCAGTTCGCTGAAGCCCGGCCCGAAGTTGACCTTGATGTCGAAGGGATTCGCGTGGACCTCGGTCACGCCCCGGACGACGGACGGAGCGCAGCTCAGTGAGCGCGGGCTGCCGTCCTCGTTGATGGTGGACAGCCACGTTCTGGTTCCAGACGGGCGCGGGTACGCGCAAGGGACGCAACGTCGCGCGCGATCCCGCGGCGCTCGGTCGCGGTGTCGGTCCCGCGACGCGGACGTCGTGATCGAGGGTGACGCGGTGCGGGTAACCGAGCCGAGCGCAGTGGCGCGCATTGCGCAGGCGTGGGCGGACAACGGCTGGCCTGCGGAGCCCGATGGGAGCGGGTCAGGCATCACTGCCCCGTTCAACGCGCCGTCGCTAGGACCACCGCCGTGGCACGTCTACCGCATCGAGCCGCGCTCGGCGACCGTGGTCTTCGGCGACGGACCCGGGCGGCCTGACCCGCTTCCGCTTCTGACGCTGCCCGAGCAAGACGATTGCCGCGCGAGAAACGCAGGCTTACCTTCGCTCTCGGCCCCGCCCTTGTCGGGCTGGTGTCCTCCACCGCCTCGGCAGCGGGTCAGAGACAGGCGGCCCCGTTCGAGCCCGGCCCTTGCGACCGTTTCCCTCGGCAAGGCGACTCTCCGGTCTGCCGCGACGACGCGCCACGCTGACCTGGAACCGGACCGCATCCGGGTGGCCACGCTGACGATCGCGGGGCAGGTAGTCGCAGGTACTTCCGTTGACCCGGAGCGCATCGCCGAACGCTGCTGGGAGGCTGTTGCTAGCCGGCGGAGGCGGCCGGGGGGCGCGGGCGGCGGCCAATGAACAGCTCCCGGGGTGGCCTTTTCTCGGTCGTCACCTCGATGGCGCTGTCCGGCTCGAAGCCGCGCTGGCCAGGAGGTGCAGCCAGAGATCCCGGCTGAACAGGCCCAGCCGGTGGGTTTCGTGTACCACCTGCACCGCCTGGTCGGTGCCGCGGAGCAGGAAGGCGTACTCGGTCAGCGTCCAGGTGTCGTCCGGGTCGGGATCCCATTCCCACTGCAGATACCGGGCTCCGCGGCCGTCGGCTGCGTCGCCCCCGCCATGGTCGGTGGCGGGTTCGAAGCTGTCGGCGATCCGGTCGGGGACGAACACGGCGATGCCTCCCGGACGGCAGTGCGCCAGCGCCGTCTCCATCGCCTGGCGCAGATCAGCCTCGCTCGTCAGGTAATCCACTGCGTCATGGACGAACACGGCGTCGAAACGGCGGCCGAGGCGCACAGTGCGCATGTCGCCCTGATGGTGGTCGCACTCAGGGTGAGCTCCCGTGACACCTCGAGCATCTCAGCTGACAGGTCGACCAGGGCCATGGCGAACGACGCCTTAAGGTGCACGGCATTGTGCCCGCCCCCGCTGCCCAGCTCCAGGACCTCGCGGACCGGGATCGAAGCGGTGCGGAGCACCCGGGCGAAGTACCCGGCTTCTTCCGTGTAGTCCCGCGGTGGCGAGATCAGCGGCCACCAGACCGCAAGGTCGCTGTAGAAACGGTACTCAGCGGCACCCGCCCACCTTGCCATGATCACCCGGCCACGGCGCAGCGGAACGAGACACACTGAGGCTAGCGAGGTGCGCCAGGGAGGGTGCAGTTGGCGGGGAATGAGGGCCGAGGGCCTGGCTCGGTGCGGCTTGGTTCGGCCGCCGATCGTTGGGTGCTGGCGGTGGCGGTGCTTGGCGAGGCGATGATTCTGCTGGAGGCGACGGTTGTCAACGTGGCGTTGCCGACGATCGGCAGAGATCTCGGCGCGGGCGTCGCGGGGTTGCAGTGGACGCTGAACGGCTATGTGCTTACGCTCGCGGCGCTTGTCTTGGTGGGCGGCTCGCTCAGCGACATCGCTCTCGCGCCTCGGTCAACTGATCGCGGTTGCCGCCCTTCCGCTTGCCGCGGGGCTTTCCGGCTCCGCCTTCGAGGACTCTGCCAGAATGGCAGCCGGCTTTCCCGGTCGCCATGACCGTTGCCGCAGGGGCGTCTTTCGCAGCCGCTCTGCTCGCCTGGACCACGATCAGCGACGACGCCCTGAACCGATCCGGTACGGGCACCCAGCAAGTACCAGAGGAACTCCCGCCGTCCCTCAAGCGACACTGCCCGGTGGCCGGCACCGCTTGCCGCGCCCCTGAATTCGCGTCGATCTCGACCCGGAACTCCGGGTTAACCAGGCCAGGCCAGTCAGCTCTTGGGCAGCCGTACCACCGACAGGAAGAAGTCGTCGATCTGCCGGACGGCCGCGATGAACTGGTTGACGTCGACTGGCTTGGTCACGTAAGCGTTGGCGTGCAGCTTATAGCTGCGCAGGATGTCCTCCTCTGACGAGGAAGTGGTCAGGATCACCACCGGCACGTGGGTGAGATCCGGGTCGGATTTGATCCGCTCCAGAACCTGCCGGCCGTCGTACTTCGGCAGGTTGAGGTCGAGCAGGATCAGGTCGACAGCCGGCGCGTCCACGTGTGCGCCCCGGCGGTAGAGGAAGTCCAGCGCTTCCTCGCCGTCGCGCGCGACGTGCAGCGTGTTGCCGATCTTGTTGTCCTCGAACGCCTCGCGAGTCATCAGCTCATCGCCGGGGTCATCCTCGACGAGGAGGACCTCGACGGGCTGCAGGGGGAGGTTCATGCGGGGATCCCTTCGGCACTGTCGGCGTTGTCAGCCTTAGCGAGGTTAGCGGCATCGCCGGCCCTTTCGGCCCCCGCGGCCCCCGCGGCACCCCCAGCGGCACCAGCGGCCCCCGCGGCACCCGCGGCCCCCGCGGCGGCCCCAGCGGCCCCCGCGACACCTGCGGCCGCGGCATCGAGCTCCCCGGCGTCCGCGTCTATCCGGGGCAGCGTAAAGCAGATGCGGGTCCCGCCCGTGTAGCCGTTGTCGATGCTGATACCGCCGCCATGGTGCTCAACGATCCGCTTGCAGAGCGCGAGGCCGATCCCGGTGCCGGGGTAGGCCTCCCGCGCGTGCAGGCGCTGGAAGATGACGAAGACCTTCTCGGCGAACTCCGGCGCGATCCCGATGCCGTTATCGGTGACGGTGAACCGCCAGGTACCTGCGGGCTCCTCGGCGACGTCGACGCGCACGACCGGCGCGCGGTCGTCGGCGCGGAACTTGACCGCGTTGCCGATCAGGTTCTGCCAGAGCATCGTCAGCAGGGTGGCATCGCCCGCCACCTCCGGTAGCTGGCCGGGGCGCTCGATGACGGTGCCCGATTCCTCGATCGCTGTGCCGACTGCGGCGATCGCGGCGTCCAGCGGCTCGTCCAGCGGCACCGGCACGAGGACCGCCCCTGACCGGCCGACCCGCGAGAAGGTCAGCAGGTCGTTGATCAGGATCTGCAGCCGCTTCGCGCCGTCCACCGCGAAGCCGATGTACTGGTGCCCCCGGTCGTCCAGCCTGTCCCCGTAGCGCTTCTCGAGCAGCTGGCAGAACGAGGCAACCTTGCGCAGCGGTTCCTGCAGGTCGTGCGACGCAACGTAGGCGAACTGCTCGAGCTCGGCGTTGGACCGGCGCAGCTCTTCCGCCTGCTCGTCCAGGTCGGCGGCCTGCTGGCTCGCGACTGCCTGCGCGTCGCGCGCGTCATCGAGCGCCGCGACCAGGCCGCTGCGCATCTCCTCGACGTCGGTGGCGACCACCCGCAGGTCCGCCGGGCCGGTGGCATCGATCGGGTGGCCGAAGTCACCGCCCACCACCCGGCGGGAGGCGGCGCCAAGCCGGGTGAGCGGCCGGACGACCGTTAGCTGCAGCAGCTGCGTGATCGCGGCGGCGGCCAGCAGGAACGCCACCAAGATGGCCGCGAAGGCCCAGTCCTGGACGGTGCGGAACCGCTGCAGCGCGGCGCGGTCGCTGGCGGCGGCCGCGGCGAGGTGGGAGTTCTGCGCCGTGAACAGGGTCCGCAAGTGGTCGAAGGATTGCTTGCTCCGGTCCAGCTGCGCGAGGTCCTTGCCACCCAGCGGCCCCTGCCTGGCCAGGGCCATCAGCGGGATCGCGTAGGTCCGCCGCCAGCCGCTGGCCGCCCGCTCAAGGCGGGTCAGGTCGGCCGCCAGCGGCTGCTTCCTGCCGATCAGCGCTCGGATCTGGGCGGCGGCGCTGGCCTCCGTTTTCAGCCCGCTCGTGTACGGCGCCAGGAAGCGCGAGTCGCCGCTGATGCCGTACCCGCGGATGCCGGTTTCCTGGTCGATCAGAGCGCCCTGCAGCCGGTAGGCCTGCGCCTGGGCAGGCTGGATCTGCAAAGTCAGCTCGTCGGAAACCGTCCGGCCGTGCGCCAGCAGTTCGATGATGACGACCGCGGCGGCCACGACCAGGATCGCGAACGCGCCGAATACCAGCCGGAACCAGCCCTGGACCGTCAGCGCCCGGAACCAGCTGGCCCGCTCGAGAGATCCGGCGGCCTGCTGGGGAGATCCGGCGGCCTGCTGGGGAGATCCGGCGGCCTGCTGGGGAGATCCGGCGGCCTGCTGGGGAGATCCGGCGGCCCCCTGAGGAGATCCGGCGGCCTGCCCGGCAGATCCGGCCGGTGTCACGCGGCGGCCTTCCAGCTCAGGTGGACCACGGCCACGTCATCGGCCAGGCCGCCGTAGCTACTGGTCGCTGCCTCAGTCCGCTCGATCAGTGCGTCGACGAACTCGGCGGCCGGCAGGCTGGTCAGCTCGCGGGCCATGGCGACCAGGCCCTCCTCGCCGAGCCGTTCGCTGCCCGGGCCGACCCGCCCTTCGAACAGCCCGTCGGTGAACAACACCAGGCCGGCGCCTGGCGGCAGCAACAGCTCTTCGGTGCGCCAGGCGACACCGGCGGCCAGGCCGAGGGCCGGGCCTGCCTGGCCCTCGATGAAATCGACCCGGCCCGCCGTGCGGAGCATCAGCCCGGGATGCCCGGCCCGCAGGATCTGCACCCGGCGGTGGTCAGGCGCGAACGTCAGCAGCGTCAGCGTGGCGAACGCGTTCTCGCTCTCCCGCTCGGCCACGAGCATCTGCTCAAGCAGCCCGATCATGGCCGGCCCGGTCGCTCCGGCCAGCACCAGCGACCGCCAGGCGACCCGCAGGCAGACGCCGATCGCAGCGGCCGCGGCGCCGTGCCCGGATACGTCGCCGATTACCGCGTGCACGGTCCCGTCCGGTGTCTCCACGACGTCGTAGAAGTCGCCGCCGAGCAGCGCCTGGGCCCGGCCGGGCCGGTAGCGGGCCGCCACCTCGAAGTCGGTGTTGGTGACCAGCGGGGTCGGCAGCAGGCCGCGCTCCAGCCGGGCGTTCTCCTCGGCACGCAGCGCGCTGAGCTGCAACGCGGCCGAGGCCCGCTCGGCGTGCTTGCGCTGTGCGGCATAGCGGATAGCGCGGCTGAAGACGTCCGGCGCGGACTGCCCCTTGATCAGGTAATCCTGGGCGCCGGCCGCGACGGCGGCGAGCCCGGCGCTCTCCTCGGCCAGCCCGGTCAGCACGACGACCGGCACCCCCGGCGCGACGGCCAGCATCTGGGTGACCGCCTCGAGCCCGCGGGCATCGGGCAGGTGCAGGTCGAGCAGGATGCAGCCGTGCGGCCCGTCTTGCCTCAGCTGCTCCTTCGCCTCGGTCAGCGAGTGCGCCCAGGAGAGCGTCGCCCGCAGGCCGCTGTCGGCCAGCAGTTCCTCCACCAGGACGGCGTCCCCCGGGTCGTCCTCGACGAGCAGCAGCGTCTCCGGATCCCCTGGCCGGGCTGGCTGCTGTTCCTCCGGCGTGCCGTTAACGGCTGGTCCCGCCGGCGCGCCCAGCACCGGAAGGCTGGTGCGGGGTGTCACGGTACCTCCTGAGCTGTGGTCCTGCCGCTATCGCGGGACCAATCGCGCGACTGAGAGTAATGACCACGATCACCTGAATTATTCTCTTCCGGCCAGCCCGGAATTCCTGCAGTCTGATCTACCAGGTCCGCGCCCCGCGCGCCGGTAATCGGGTTCGTCAGCGGGGCGAAGGGCGTCGGTAGCCACCGGGCGTCAGTAGGCGACGAGCGAGCGGGCCGCGGCGGTGACCGCCTCGGCCGTCGGGATGACCAGCTGCTCGAGCGCGTCGGCGAAGGGCAGCGGGACGCAGGCGGCGGCGACCCGCCGGATCGGGGCGTCGAGCAGCTCGAACCCCTCGTCGGCGACGATCGAGGCGACCGTGCCGCCCCAGCCGCCCTGGTAGGGATTCTCTTCCACGATGACAAGCCGGGAAGTCCGCCCGACCGACTCAAGCACGGCCGCCATGTCAAGCGGCACCAGGCAGCGCAGGTCGAGCACCTCGGCCGAGATCCCGTCGGCCGCGAGCTGCTCGGCCGCCGCCAGCGCCATCGGCACGGTGGCGGCCAGCGCGACCAGGCTGACATCGGTGCCAGCCCGGGCCACCGCGGCCTTGCCGAGCTGCACCACGTGGCCGTCTGGCGCGGCCGGTCCCTTGCTCGCGAACAGGCCCTTGTGCTCGAAGAACACCACCGGGTCGTCGCTGCGGATCGCGGCGGCCAGCATCCCGGTCACGTCGGCCGGGTTCGACGGCGCCGCGATCTTCAGCCCGGGGATGGTCAGCGCCCAGTTCTCCACGGCCTGCGAGTGCTGGGCGCCGAAGCCGAGCCCGCCGCCGTTCGCTGTCCGCACCACCAGCGGCACAGTGACCTGGCCGCCGGTCATGTAGCGCATCTTCGGTATCTCGTTGGCCAGGTAGTCCCAGCAGCAGGCGAAGAAGTCGGAGAACATGATCTCGGCGACCGGGCGCATGCCGGTCATCGCCGCGCCCATCGCCACACCGAGGATGGCCTGCTCGGAGATCGGGGTGTCCCATACCCGCTCCCGGCCGAACTCGGCGAACAGCCCGGCGGTGGTCTTGAACACACCGCCGGCGGCGCCGATGTCCTCGCCCAGGCAGACCACAGAAGGATCCCGGCGCAGTTCCCTGGCGATGCCCTCGGCGACGGCCTCGCGGTAGCTGATCACGCTCGCCCCTCCAGCCACGTCGGCCCCGCCGGTACCATCCGGCCTGCCAGCACCATCCGGCCTGCCAGCACCATCCGGCCTGCCAGCACCATCCGGCCTGCCAGCACCATCCGGCCTGCCGGCACCATCCGGCCTGCCGGCACCATCCGGCCCGCCGGCACCACCCGCCCGGCCAGTCACGTCCGCCATGCCGAGCCTCCGTCCGCCCATACGTCAGTGAGCGCGTCGTCCGGATCAGGCCCAGGGGCTGCCTTCGCCGCGGCGATCGCATCGGCGACGGCCTCCGCTGCCCGCTCGTCGGCCATCGCGATCGACTCGGCCGGCATGCCGAGCGCCTGCAGCCGCGCCCTGGCCAGCTCCAGCGGATCCCGGCGTAGCCAGTCCGCCACCTCCGCGGCGGGGCGGTAGGTCGCCGGGTCGGTCCGGCTGTGCCCGAAATGCCGGTAGGTCAGCGCCTCGATCACGGTCGGCCCGCCGCCGGACCTGGCCCGCTCGGCGGCAGCCGCGACCGCCTCCTTGACCACCACCACGTCGTTGCCGTCGATCACCTCGGCCGGAATCCCGTAGCTGGCCGCCCGCCCGGCCGCCGGGTTCGGCACCGCGGTTACCGTGGCGATCGGCGTGTACTCCATGTAGAGGTTGTTCTCGCAGATGAACAGCACCGGCAGCGCCCACACCGCGGCGAGGTTGAGTGCCTCGTGGAACGCCCCGATGTTGGTCGCGCCATCACCGAAGAACGCCACCGCGACCTGGCCGGACCCGCGGAGCCGGGCCGACCAGGCGGCCCCGGCCGCGATCGGCAGGTGCGCGCCGACGATCGCGTATGACCCGAGCATCCCGGCCGAGGCCTTGGTCAGGTGCATCGAGCCGCCCTTGGCCTTGCACAGCCCGGTGCCCTTGCTCATCAGCTCGGCCAGGCACTCGGCCGGCGTCGCACCGCGGGCCATCGCGTGATGATGACCGCGGTACGTGGCGAACACGTAGTCGTCCGGCCGCAGCGCCGCGCTCGCGCCCACGGCGACGGCCTCGTGCCCGGCCGCCAGGTGCGTGGTGCCCTTCACCAGGCCAGCCAGGAACAGGTCGTGCGCCGCCTTCTCGGTCCGGCGGATGACCGCCATCTGCTCGTAGCGGCTGAGCAGTTCCTCGGCGCTGATGACGCTGGCGTCGGCGTCGGTCGCGGTCACCGGGGACCGCCCGCGGCCCGCAGGCCGGCTTCCGGCGGATTGGTCATCGCTGCTACCTCATTCCCGCACACGGCTTTCGCCGCCACCTTAGCTAATCGCCATCCAAGAAAACTGCCCAGAACCATTTGAAACGGGATCCTCCGCCGCCAGTGCCCTGCTGCACCGCGGCAAGCCGCCGGTGGAGCAGGCCAGCACGCCCGCCGACGCTGCCAGCCGCCAGCCGGCGAAATGCCGCCGGCCGACCGCCGGCGAATCCGGCCGGCGAATACTGTGCACAGATGGCCCTGATCGGACGGCACCGTGAGATGGCCGGGCTGGCGGGCCTCCTCGACCGTGCCGCCGCGGGATCCGGCGGGGTCCTGGCCGTGGCCGGGCCCGGTGGCTCGGGCCGGACGACGCTGGCGAACGCCACCGTCGAGGTAGCCAGGCAGCGCGGGTTCGCCGTGCACCGGGCGGCGGCGATTGCCGGGCATCCGGGGCGGTGGGCCTGGGCACAGCTGCTCCGCGACGTGGGCGCACCGGACGCGGCCGTGTCCGGGCTGCTCGCCGAGCCGGGTCCACTGGAACTTGATACGGCTGCGGCAATACTTTGCGGCGGGCCGCAGCGCCGGCTGCTGGTGATCGACCACGTGGACCGCGGCGGAGCGCAGGCGATAGAGATGCTCGCCGTGCTGGCCGGCCGGGCCGTGACCGGGCCGACGGCGGTACTCGTCACCGCGGCCACTCCGCTCGGAGTAGGCCCCGGGCTCTGGCTGGCCGCGATGACGTCAGCTGAGATAGGCGAGGTGACCGGCGAGCGGCGTCCGCAGGTCCGGCAGGCTCTGTGGGCGGCGTCCAGCGGCCTGCCCGGTCCGGCCAGGGCGCTGGCTGCCGAGCTGGCCGGGATGCCGCCGGATGGTGATCCGGTGGTGCAGCTTGCGCTGCTCGCTGAGTCGGCCGAGGGCTTCCTGGACGTCGACGTGGGCCTGGTCCGGCTGCTGGAGACCGCGCTGCGCCGGGTTGCTGGCCGGGACGCCCGGGACGCCCGGGACGCCCGGGACGCTCAGGACGCTCAGGACGCTCAGGACGCCCGGGCGCGGCTGCTGGCCAGGCTGGCCAGGGCGCTGCTCGGCGACGCGGCCTCGGCCGCCCGGCGCCGCGGGCTGGTGGCTGACGCGCTGGAGCTGGCCCGCCGCAGTGATGACCCGGCCGTGCTCGCCGAGGTGCTTGACGCCCGGCTGTACGCGCTGTGGGATTCCGGCCGGCGCCGGGGACCGGCTGACCGCCGCCGCGGAGATAGTGGAACTCGCCCGTGCCTCGGCCGACCCGGAGCTGGAGCGCCGCGGGCTGTTCTGGCGCTTCGTGGCGCTGATGGAACTCGGCCGGGTCAGCGAGGCCGAGTCGGCACTGGCCGCGTTCGAGCGCGAAGCTCGCGCCGCCGGCGATACGGCCGGCCTGGTGATGGTGACAGCCAGGCACGCGATGCTAGCCACGGTGCGCGGCCGCTTCGCAGACGCCACTGCTCTGGCCGGCCAGGTCGCCGAGCAGGGAAGGCGGGCGGCGCTGGCCGACACCAGCCGGCTGGCCGGCACGCTGCACGGCGCGATCGCCATGACCCGCGGCGACCCGTCCGGCCTGGGGATCGCCGTCGGCGAGCTGCGAGCTTTCGGCCGCCGCGTTCCCGGCCACTTCTACGAAGCGACGGTCGCCCGGGTGCTGCTCGCGGCCGGCCAGCCGGCCGAGGCCGATCTGGAACTGCAGCGCGCCCTGCCCCGGGTGCTGGCCGGCGGGGCCGCGCTGGCTCGGGGCCGCTGCCGACCTCGCGGCAGTGGCTGTCGGCACCGGGAACGCCAGCGCGGCGGTCAGCTTGCACGAAGCGCTGGCCGGCTACCGCGGTCAGCTGGTCGTGTTCGCCGGCGCGAACACGGTCACCGGGCCGGTCGCCCACTATCTCGGGTGCCTGGCGGCTCAGCTCGGCCGCCTCGACGAGGCGGCGGACCTGCTCGGCAAAGCTGCGGTGATGGAGCAGGAGATCGGCGCGCTGCCGTGGCTCGGGCTGACCCTGGCGGCACTCGCCGAGACTCTCCGTCAGCGCGGCCGGGGTGACGACTCGGAGTCCGCGGCCGGACACCGCCGTCAGGCCGGTGCCATCGCGGCACAGCTCGGCATGCCGGGCCTGCTCGCGGCGCTGGCACCGGCCACGGTCCCGGCAGATGAGTGGGCGCTGCGCCGGGACGGCGCCGACTGGCTGCTGTCGGCCGGCCGGGAACAGGTACGCCTTCGGGACAGCCGGGGCATGCACTATCTCCGGGCGCTGCTCGCCGCGCCAGGCACCGAAATCGCCGCGCTGGACCTGGTGGCCGGCGGCGTCGGCCTGCGCGTTGCCGCGGCGGAGCCGGTGCTCGACGATGCCGCCATGGACGCCTACCGCCGGCGGCTGGCCGAGCTGGCCGCCGAGCTCGACGCCGCGGACCAGGCCGGCGATGCGGCGCGGGCCTGCCGCGCGGAAGACGAGCGCCAGGCGGTGCTCGCCGAGCTGCGCCGCGCCGCCGGCCTCGGCGGCCGGTCCCGCCAGGTCGCCGCGGAAGACGAACGGGCCCGGGTCAACGTGACCCGCACGCTGCGCACCGCGCTCGACCGCATCTCCGCCGTCGCCCCGGTGACCGGCGCCCACCTGGCGGCCTCGGTCCGCACCGGGCGCGCCTGCCGCTACCAGCCAGCGCCGGGCGGCCCGGCGCGCTGGCTGGTCTGAGTGCTGGCTGGTCTGAGTGCTGGCTCGGGCTGAGCGCTCGCATGCCTGAGCGCTCGCATGCCTGAGCGCTCGCGTGCCTGCGGCGAACGAATCGTTCGCCGCCGATTTACGCCTCCAGGGTGACCGCCGATCCGAGGAGGAAAGCAAATGCATGGCACCGGCACCGACACACCGGCTCGCAGCAGGGAAGGCGGTCTCGCCGTGGACGACTGGGGCCGCAGCGATGACCGGGCCCCGCTGGTCCTGCTGCACGGCCTGACGTTCAACCGGGCCATCTGGCGGCCCATCGTGGCCGGACTGCAGCGCATCGACCCAGGACGGCGGGTGCTGTCGATCGACTTGCCCGGGCACGGAGACTCGCCGCCCCAGCCGTCCTATGACCTGGATGACGCCCCCGCCCAGCTGCACCGGGCGATCGAGGCCGCCGGGCTGACTGCGCCGGTGCTCGTCGGCCACTCGGCCGGCGGCATCGCAGCGACGATTTACGCGGCCAGGTATCCGGCCCGCGGCGTCATCAGCGTCGACCAGCCGCTGCAGGTCGGGGAGTTCGCCGGCCTGGTCAGCTCGCTGGCCGGCCTGCGCGGGCCCGGGTTCCCGGCCGTGTGGCAGATGTTCTACGACAGCTTCCACACCGAGCTACTCCCGCCCGCTGCGCAGGAACTTGTCCGGTCCACCAGCCTGCCCGATCAGCAGCTCGTCCTCGGCTACTGGCAGCAGGTAATCGACCGGCCTGCCGCGGACCTCATGACCCTGGTGCAGGACGCGGTCGCCGCGCTACGGGCCGCCGGGATGCCCTACCGGTACATCGCCGGCGGCGAGCCGCCGCCCGGCTACCGGCAGTGGCTCGCCGAGCAGTTGCCGACGGCCGTGATCGAGGTGTGGCCAGGCAGCGGGCATTTCCCGCACCTGGCCCGGCCCGGAGAGTTCGCCGAGCAGCTAGCCGCGACGGCCGGCTGGGCCACGCCCCATGGCCGCCCCGCTGGCGTCGCCGGCCGGTTCGCTGGCCAGGGATAGCATCGTTTGTCCTGGCTGGGTAATAACCAGGCCTGGCCGGCCATCGACGTCAGGAGACCAATGACCGCCCCGCGCCCGGAATCGCCGGCCGTCGGTGCCGACAAAGGGCAGCCATTGGCCGGCGGCGCGGACGCCGGCCAGGCGGCTGCTTCGGCCCTCTGCGAGTCCACGCCGACCAAGTGCCAGGCCCGCACCAGGCTCTACCGGAACGGGGTGCTGGAGCTCGAGGGCTTCCCGGTCGATGACATCAGCGTGTACCTGGCGGATGAATCGGCGGTGATCTGGCTCGATCTCCGCGACCCGGACCGCGCCGATCTCGAGGTGCTGAGCGCAGAGTTCGGCCTGCATCCGGTGGCCATCGAGGATGCGGTGGTCGAGCACGAGCGCGCGAAGCTCGACCGCTACAACGGCTACCTGTTCCTCGCCGCGTACGAGGTCAGCCTGGACGATGCCAGCGGCGAGCTGGCCACGAGCGAGCTGGCCGCCTTCGTCACCAAGCGTGCCTTGATCACCATCAGGAAGGACGACGGGCTCGACATCGGCGCCGTGATCTCGTACTGGGACGCCAGCCCCGACCTGGCCAAGTACGGCGTCGGCTACCTGCTGCACGGGCTGCTCGACCACATCGTGGACGGGCACTTTGCCGCGGTGCGAGCGCTCGACGACGCGATCGAGGCGCTCGAGGACCAGCTTTTCTCCGATGACTCCGCGGATCGTGACGTGCAGCGGCGCAGCTTCCAGCTGCGCAAGAGCCTGGTCCTGCTGCGCCGGGTGGTGCTGCCCATGCGTGAGGTCGTCAATTCCCTGATGCGCCGCGACCTGCATCTGCTCAGTGATCCGATGCAGCCGTACTACCAGGACGTCTATGACCACGTGCTGCGCGCGACCGAATGGACGGAGAGCCTGCGGGACCTGGTAACCACGATCCTGGAGACGAACCTGACCATCCAGGGCAACCGGATGAACGTCATCACCAAGAAGGTGACCAGCTGGGCCGCGATCGTCGCGGTGCCCACGTTCGTTACCGGCTTCTACGGGATGAACGTGCCCTACCCGGGCTTCAGCAGGCTGTCCGGGTTCATCGCCTCGCTGGTCGTCATGATCGTCGCAGCGATCGTGCTCTACGTCGTCTTCAAGCGCAAGGACTGGCTGTAGCCGCGGTCAGCCGCCAGGCCCGGTGATCTCGCTCGGGGCGGCAAACTCGATCCGGACCACGGATTCCGCCGCCGGCGGGCACGACCGTGATGGCGGTAGCCCTGAATCCAGCTCGCTGGACCCGCAGGAAGCCGACCAGCCACCGCTGGTAGGCAGCGGCGCTGAGGCCGGATGCCTGGTCCGACCCGGCGAGATCGGCCGAGCGGAGCGGGATCGCGGGCCCGGCACCCGGATTAGCGTCGCCGAACGAGACGACCCGCACGGAATGAGTTGCCGACAGCGCCGCGAGCGTGGCCAGCAGCCTGCGGTCGACATGCCCGCCCGCAAGCGCCGCCCTGGCCTGCGCCGACACGACGAGATGCTTGTTGCCCAGCAGCTCGGTTGCCTGTTTCCGCAGGGCCTGCTCGGCCGGGCCGAGATTGCGCCGGAAGGCAGCGGCCCCGGCCGGGGGGATGGTGCGGATCTCAATCATCGCCTGCCCGGTGCCGAAGCTGGCGATCACCTGCGGCGCGTACACATTCGGCAGGAGCGCGCCGAACTGGCTGCGCAGTGCCGCCGTTGCCACCACGATTTCGGCCCCGAGCGGGTCTGACCTGGATGGCAGAATCGGCACCAGGTCAGCGGCCGGGAAGCCGCGCGAATGCAGCGTTGTGCACATCACCGGGTCGCAGGCCACCGTGGCGGTCCTGCTGACCTGTTGCGCGACCCACGTGGCGGCCTGGCCGCGGACCGCGACCGCCGACGAGACCGCGTTCGGCCCGGGATGGGCCGAGCCCGGCTGCGCGCCGGCCGATCCTGCGCCGCGATGCCCGGACGAGACGACGGCAAGCACCGCAGCCACCGCCAGGATCGCCAGGCCGGCAATCAGCGTGATTACCCGGCGGTTCCGTCTGCCGGGCACGTGCAGGCGCTCCGACCGCCGCTTCGCCCAGAGCCTGGCGGTGTTCGCAAACACGGCCGCCCAGGATGGCTCGGCGGGCTTCCTGGGGGTAGCCGGTGGTTCCGGCGCGGGGGAGAGATGCGAGCGGTCGCGCCGGGTCGCTGTCTTGCCTGTCGTTGTCTTGCTGGCCGCCGGCTGGCCGGCCGGCAGGCCGCTGGCCGCCGTCCTGCTGGCCCGGGCATCGCTGGTCCCGGCGCCGCGGCTGGCCCCGGCGCCGTCGGCTGCCGTGTCATGCTCAGGCGGGCTGTCCGGGGCGGGGGAGAGGTGGCCGCGTGCACGCGAAGAGGCGGACCTGGGCGATGACCCAGTGGCCTTCCGCAGCGGCTCGAAGGCGCCGCGGCTTGGCCCGGCTGGGCGGTCTGGCCCGGCAGGGCGGTCTGGCCCGGTGAGGCGGCCTGGCCCGGCAGGGCGGCCTGGCCCGGCGAGGCGGCCTGGCCCGGTCTTTGGCTCGCGGACGGGCAGCGAGGTACTGCTGGCGTGCTCGCTGGCGTCGTCAGGAACCGCTCTCGGCCTGGTTCCGCTGGGCTGGATTGTCTTCCCGCTGCTCTGCGCTACTGCCCTGCGGGCCTGGGCGGCCGCGTTGCGCGCTTGCTCTGCTGCCCCGCGCGCCTGCGCCGCGGCGCTGCGCATCCGCTCTGCTGCGCTGACCCGGGTCTTCGCTGCGCTGCGGGCTTGCGCCGTGCTGCCGGTCTTCGCTGTGCTGGGGGCTTGCGCGGTGCTGGGGGCTTGCGCGGTGCTGGGGGCTTGCGCGGTGCTGGGGGCTTGCGCGGTGCTGGGGGCTTGCGCGGTGCTGGGGGCTTGCGCGGTGCTGGGGGCTTGCGCGGTGCTGGGGGCTTGCGCGGTGCTGGGGGCTTGCGCGGTGCTGGGGGCTTGCGCGGTGCTGCGGGCTTGCGCGGTGCTGCGGGCTTGCGCGGTGCTGCGGGCTTGCGCGGTGCTGCGGGCTTGCGCGGTGCTGCGGGCTTGCGCGGTGCTGCGGGCTTGCGCGGTGCTGGGGGCTTGCGCTGCGGCGTTGTCCGCATGCGCTGCTGCGCTGCGCGCCTGCTCCGCGGAGCCGCCGTTCACCGGGCTCAGGCCGGCGATGTCCCCCGGGCCCCTGCGGACCGGCTCGAAGGCGCCGCGGTTCGGCACACCGGGGTCGGCCATTGCCCTGGGTAGCAGGACAGGCTGGCCCGGGCCCCGGAAGCGGCGCGCGGGAATGGCTTGCGTCCCGGCGGCACTCCTTGGCACCCGCCTGGGCAATGGCCCAGGCTGAGACTCGGCTCCCCGGCCTTCACCCTGGGCCCCCCGGTCTGCGCTCCGGGCCCCCCGGTCTGCGCTCCGGGTCCCCCGGCCTTCGCTTCGTGCTCTCGGCCAGCCCTGTGCTCCCCGGCTTTCTCGGCGCGGTAGCCCGCTCACCGAAACCGGCCAGTCGCCGGGCGGCGGCGGGCCGGACGTCGCGGTCTCCCCGGGGCGGGAGACGGGCTCGAAGGCATTCCACGAACTGGCGGCGGAACCTGAACCCCACGGCTCGTCGCTGCGGCCAGACCACCGGCTGCCGGAGTCCGGGCTGCCAGCCGCGCCCGGCCGGCGCCGGGCGGCCCGGAGCCTGTCGCCGAGCGCGGACGGGCGCGACGGCAGATCCCGTCTCTCCTCAGTCATCCAGAACCCCCACGAACCGGGCAAGCGGACAAACCCGGCCCGACACATACAGCGGAGCACAAGATGGCCGCCGGATTCAGCAGAATGCGGAAATGTTGACCTGCCGCGGGATTATGCGTGCGGGCCGCATCGGCACGAGCAGCCTAAACGGAGGCATGCCGGCCGGTTCTCCGGCCAGAAGAAGCCGGCGATGATGCCGGAGACGCAGGCCACCGCGCTCAGCTGGCGGGGGTGACGATGCCGTATTCGTGGATCTTGCGGTAGATCGTTGCCCTGGACATGCCGAGCGACTCGGCTGCCTTCACCTTGTTGCCCTCGTAGTCGAGCAGGCTCTGCACGATCGCGTCGCGCTCCATCGACTCCAGCGGGCTGAGCAGCCGGCGGCTCACCGTCCAGCACTCTGGCGGCAGATCGCTGGGGCGGATCGAGCCGCTGCGCCGGTGCTGCGCCACCCGTCTCAGCACCTGCCAGAGCTGCTCGGTGTTTCCTGGCCAGTTGGACCGCAGCAGCAACTGCATCGCCTCGGCCGAGCAGCTCAGCCGCCCCTGCAGGTTCAGCCGGGCGAGGAAGAACGGCACGAGCTCGTGCAGGTCCTCGATGTGATGGCGCAGCGGCGGCAGCTCGACCGTGCTCGGGAAGAAGCGCAGCAGCTCGGCGAGATCGTCATTCACCTGGGTCCCGCTCAGCGTGACGGCGACCCACAGCTGGTCCTGCTGCCCGGCAGCCTGCGCCTCTTGCAGGGCTGCCGACAGCGCGTGCAGCCGCCGGGCGGTGAGCTTGTCCACATGCCGGATCACCAGGCTGCCGGCGCTTTCCAGCAGCTCGCGGCACGCGCCTGCCAGCCACTCCTGGCCGTCCGCTTCGGCGGCGTCGAGTACCCGGAGGCGGCCGGCCGGGTTGCGCCGCTGGTGCACCGCCCGGATCACCGCCAGCTTGCCGGTTCCCGGCTCGCCCTGCAGCGCGAGCCACTCGCCCGAGCCGTAGATGGCATCCACCTGGTGGCTGCCGCGCAGCCAGAGCGCACCGGTCCCGACCACGCCGGGCAGGAAGATCCGGGTCACCGACCCGGTGCCGGATCCGGTTTCCTGTGCCTGCCTGGTGCCGGGCTCGAGCAGCTTGACGTGCACGACGCCGCCGGCGCCCTGGCCGTCGCCGGGTACCGGGCGGCAATGGATCCGCGCCCTGACGCCGGTGGGCAGCTCGACCACCACCGCGCCCGGATGCCGGCTGGCCAGCGCCTCGGCCGCCTGCCCGAGCAGCACCACCTGATCCGCGGGGTCGAGCACCTGCCGGGCGTAGTCGTTCATCATCACGACGTCGTTGTTCAGCGCGAGCACGATTCCCGCGGTTCGCTTGCAGGCCCTCAGGTACTCCTGCAGCAGCACGAACTCGCGCTCGCCGCTGCCGGTGAGCAGTGCCTGGGTGATCTGGTCCGCCGTGGTCTTCGCGAGCGCGATGAGCAGCGCGTCGGCGTCCTTGCGCCAGCAGGTCAGGTCAACCGCGCCGACCGTCTTGCCGGAGATCGGGTGGTGGATCGGCACCCCGGCGCAGGCGAGATCCTCGAGGTTCTCCGCGTAATGCTCGTGGCCGAACACGTGCATCGGCCGGCCGCCCTCCAGCGCCGTGCCGATCCCGTTGGTGCCGACGAACTCCTCGGCGTAGCTGAATCCCGGGGCCAGCTGCACGCTGTCCAGGTGCCGGTCCAGATCATGATCGGCCGCCAGCCTGGTGAGCACCACGCCGGCCGCGTCGGTGAGGATCACGCTGATCGGCTGGCCCTCCAGGTGCTCGCGGAGGTTCCGCAGCACCGGCAGGGCACTGCGGGTCAGCGGGGTGTCCAGGTCAGGATCCCGGACATAGGACAGATCGATGTGGTCAGCCGCGACATTCCACCGCCGGGATCGCCACCACGACGCCAGGATCGTGTCGCGCACCTGGTCCGGCTCGATCGGCTCGGCGGTGAGGAACCGCTCCCTGGTCTTGGCCAGCCGGTCCCCGCCGGTCAGGATCCGGTCCCTGGTCCTGGCCAGCCGGCCGCGGCCGGTCGCGGCACGGCCAGTCGGCGCACGCTCAGTCGCGCCACGGCCAGTCAAGTCCGATGGCTGGGATGCTCCTGGCGACATGGGCGCCTCCCTGCTTCCCGGTACCGCTCTCACAGGCCGGGCCAGCCCGCGGGGTGGCTCATGAGGGTTGCGTCGTTCTCTCAAGATAAACACGACTTTGCCGCTATGTGTCTCATGTTGAGACCGCTTTCTTGGCCGGAGCGCCATTTGATGCCCCAGTCTGCGTCCACAGCCAGCCAGGAGGTGCACGATGAACCGTCCCGATGAGCAGCAGGACCAGCAGCAGAACCACCAGCACGCCGAGCAGCAGGACCAGCAGCAGAATCAGCAGCACGGCGAGCACCAGGATGAGACCTATAACCCCTGGAGCATCGTCAATCTCGTGTTTCACCACCTGGCGGACGAGGGCCTGCACCCGATCCTCGGCGCGACCGGCGACCCGGGGCCGCCGGCGGCGCTGCTGCTCGAGGCCATGGGCATCCGCCCGGCGCCGGAGGGGAACCGCCAGGTATCGCAGGACGTCAAGCAGCACCTGGCCGAGATCAGGAGCGCCTTCTTCGGCGACCGCTGACCCGCTGATGACCAGCATTTTGCCGGATCGGCGGCTGGTGTCTCATGTTGAGAGCCCACGAGGCCGCTAGCCGGGGTCTGATCGGGCCAGGAGAAGTTTCGGGCGGGTAAACGCACGTCCGCCGGCGAGGTGAGGGGCCGTCGCCGGAAAGAAGGTCAAGGGGCTGCAGGCGGGCTGTCTCAGCCGACCCGAGTGAAGGGTGAGGGAGTGGAATGAGTCGCCAGAGCGTAGCCAAGGCGCACCAGAAGATCCAGGAACTGTCCTGGGAACCGCAGTACCACGAGCCGGTATCGCAGTACGGCACGGACTACACGTTCGAGAAGTCGCAGAAGAAGGACCCCCTCAAGCAGGTCCTGCGCTCCTACTTCCCGATGCAGGAGGAGAAGGACCACCGCGTCTACGGAGCGTCCGACGGCGCGATCCGCGGCAACATGTTCCGCCAGGTGCAGGAGCGCTGGCTGGAGTGGCAGAAGCTGTTCCTGTCGATCATCCCGCTGCCGGAGGTCTCGGCCGCCCGGGCGATGCCGCTGCTGTTCCGCACGGTGCCCAACCCTGAGCTGCACAACGGCCAGGCGATCCAGATGATCGACGAGGTCAGGCACTCGACGATCCAGCAGAACCTCAAGCGCCTGTACATGAACAACTACATCGACCCGGCGGGCTTCAACAACAGCCTGCGCAACTTCCACAACGACTACTGCGGCACCATCGGCCGGCAGTTCGCCGAGGGCTTCATCACCGGTGACGCGATCACCGCGGCGAGCATCTACCTGACCATCGTGGCCGAGACGGCGTTCACGAACACGCTGTTCGTGGCCATGCCCGCCGAGGCCGCGGCGAACGGCGACTACCTGCTGCCGACGGTGTTCCACTCGGTGCAGTCGGACGAGTCCCGGCACATCAGCAACGGCTACGCGACGCTGCTGATGGCGCTGTCGGACGAGGGCAACCACCAGCTGCTCGAGCGCGACCTGCGGTACGCCTGGTGGAACAACCACCGGGTGGTCGACGCGGCGATCGGCACGTTCATCGAGTACGGCACCAAGGACCGAAGGAAGGACCGCGAGTCCTACGCCGAGATGTGGCGGCGCTGGATCTACGACGACTACTACCGCAGCTACCTCGTGCCGCTGGAGAAGTACGGCCTGGTCATCCCGCATGACCTGATCGAGGAAGCCTGGAACCAGATCTGGAACAAGGGCTACGTGCACGAGGTCGCGCAGTTCTTCGCCACCGGCTGGCTCGCCAACTACTGGCGGATCGACCCGATGACCGACAAGGACTTCGAGTGGTTCGAGTACAAGTACCCGGGCTGGTACGACAAGTACGGTAAGTGGTGGGAGAACTACAACCGGCTGTCGATGCCGAACGGGCACCACCCGATCGTGGCCGAGAACGTCGACTACGTGTACCCGCACCGGTGCTGGACCTGCATGGTTCCGTGCCTGGTCCGCGAGGACATGGTGATGGACGAGGTCGACGGCCAGGTCCGCACGTACTGCCACGAGGAATGCCGCTGGACCGACGTGACCGCGTTCCGCCCGACCTACCAGGGCCGGGAGACGCCGAACATGGGCCAGCTGATCGGCAAGCGCGAGTGGGAGACCCTGTACCACGGCTGGAACTGGGCCGACGTCGTCACCGACATGGGCTACGTGCGTGACGACGGCAAGACGATGACCGCGCAGCCGCACCTGAACCTGGACCCGAAGAAGATGTGGACGCTGGACCACCTGCGCCGGATGGGCCCGGTGCTGAGCCCGAACGTGATCCTGAACGAGATGTCGCCGGAGGAGCGCACCGCGTTCCACGCCGACTACATCCGGCAGGGCCCGGCCGGCCGCCCGGCACCCGCGCAGGACTGAGCGGGGCAGCTGAGCTAACGCGCAGCTGAGTCAGCGAGTAGCGGAGGGGGGCCAGCGGCCCGGCCCTGGCCCCCCTTCCCGTTCGTCCTGTTCACCGAGCCCAGATCTAGCCGAGCCCTGAGGGAGCTATGGCCGACAAGCATGTCGTGCGATTCGAGCCGGTCGGCATCGAGATCGAGGTGGCCGAGGAGCAGAACATCCTGCGGGCCGCCGCCGAGCAGGGAATCATGCTCATGCACGGCTGCAAGGAAGGCCAGTGCTCGTCGTGCAAGTCGTTCGTGCTCGAGGGCGAGGACATCGAGCTCGACAAGTACTCCACGTTCGCGCTGCCCGACTACGAGAAGGAGGAAGGCTTCACGCTGCTGTGCCGGGCGCACCCGTACGAGGACCTGACGATCGAGCTGCTCAACTTCGACGAGGACATGATCAGGTCCGGGCTGCCCATCCAGGAAGCCGTGGCCGAGGTCGTCTCCAACGAGCCGGTCACGCACGACATGCGGCACCTGGTGCTGCGCCTGGTGGAACCGGAGGAGATCAAGTTCTTCCCCGGCCAGTACGTGGACATCAAGGTTCCCGGCACCGACGAGACCCGCTCGTTCTCGATGGCGAACACGTCAAGCCGGGAGGGCGGCCTGCTTGAGTTCGTCATCAAGATCTATCCCGACGGGCTGTTCTCGCACTTCCTCGACACCCGGCCTCGCGGTCGGCGACCGGCTGGAGCTGACCGGCCCGTTCGGGGTGTTCACGCTGCGGGAGGGCTTCGAGACGAGAGCTGGTCTTCGTCGGCGGCGGGGCCGGCATGGCGCCGATCCTCTCGCTGCTCCGCTCGATGGCCGAGCGGGGAATCCAGCGAAAAGCCACCTATTACTACGGGGCCCGCGGGCGCAAGGACCTCTGCTTCGAGCAGGAGTTGCGCGGCCTCGAGGAAAAACTCCCCGGCTTCAGGTACGTGCCCGCGCTGTCCGAACCGGCCGACGGCGACGGCTGGGACGGCGAGACCGGGCTGATCACCGACGTGGTCCAGCGGCTGGCAGGCGCGGTCAAGGACGCGCACGCCTACGTCTGCGGCCCGCCGCCGATGGTGGAGGCCGCGATGCCGTTGCTGGCCAGGCTCGGGCGTCGAGGAGAAGCGCATCTACTACGACAAGTTCACCACGACCGCTGACCCGCAGCAGTGAGGAGGCGGCAGACCCATCCAGTTCGACTGGCGGCTCACCCGGTGGCGACATCGGCGGGACTCGAAGATGAGAGAGAGATCTGATGACGACCTCAGAAGAACGCAGCTTGCCCAAGCCCGTCTTCACCGACGCGGAGGCCGGCGCCAAGGAATTTCCTGACTCGAACGCGCGCAGGTTCAACTACTACACGCCGAAGAAGCGCAAGCAGTCCCACTACGAGGACGTGACGGTCGAGGTCCAGCCGGATCCGCGGCACTACCTCGCCCAGGGCTGGCTGTACGGGTTCTCCGACGGCCGTGGCGGCTACCCGCTGGACTGGACGGCGCTCAAGGCGTGGGGCTCCGACCGGCCCGAGCCCGAGCGCTTCCCCGGCTCCGGCGGCAAGGGCTACGACTGGCCCGCGCTCGGCTGGCACGAGTTCCGCGACCCGAACGAGGAGTGGGAGCTCACCTTCTACCGGTACAACTCGAACGTGGTGCGGCAGCTCAACCAGAACGTCGACGCGGCCAGGCAGTCCAAGGCGTTCGAGCAGTGGAACCCGAACTGGGTACGCTTCGTCGAGCGCAACGTCGGCGCCTGGATGCACGTCGACCACGGGCTCGGGCTTTACCTGTTCGCGAACGCCAACCGGCGGGCGCCGACCAACATGCACAACAACGCGATCTCGGTGAACAGCATGCACCGGATCCGGGCGGCCCAGGACCTCGCGCTCTACAACCTGACGCTGAGCGAGGAGATCGACGGCTTCGACGGCGCCGCGCACATCGAGACCTGGAACAGCGACCCGGCGTGGCAGGGCGTGCGGGAGACCGCCGAGCGGCTCACCGCCATCGACGACTGGTGCGAGGCCATCTTCGCGGCGAACGTGATCTTCGAGCCGCTGGTCGGCGAGCTGTTCCGCAGCCAGCTGGTGCAGCATGCCGCGCCGCGCAACGGCGACTTCGTCACGCCCACGGTGGTCGGCGCGGAGGAGTACGACTTCGCCGAGCGGGACCTGCGGTACACGATCGCGATGTTCGAGCTGCTGACCGCCGACCGCGAGTTCGCCGACCACAACAAGGCGCAGCTGCAGCAGTGGCTGTCCGACCTGGGTGCCGCGGGCCATCGCCGCGTCGCGCGCGCTGCAGCCGCTCTGGTCGCAGCCCGACGCGAAGCCGCCTCGCTTCGAGGATGGCCTGGACGCGGCCAAGCACCGGTTCCGGGGCATCCTGTCCGATCTGCGGCTGGAAACACCGAAGGAGCTGGCGCAATGACCACCTTCACGACGGCGGAAAGCCCGTTCAAGTCCGACAACACGGCGTCCAACATGTGCGGATTCACCCTGATGAACAATCAGGTCGGCGCGGTCGTGGCCCAGGTCATGAGCACCGAGTCCAACGTGACGGTGACGCCGCTGCCGTCGATGATCCGGGTCGACGCGGTCCGGCGGATGGACGTTGTCTACGACGAGATCTCCGAGGCGCTCGGCGAGGAGCCCGGCTACTTCGACGCCGCCGAGTTCGAGGAGAACATGTCGACGCACTACGGCCGGATGATCCACGAGGACGACCGGACGATCATGTTCGCGAACCCCGAGGACGCGGCCGAGTACATCGACTTCGATCTGACCGCCAGTTAGGCCTTGCGGTAGCCGGGCCCAGCGGGTCTGCTGGAACCAGCGATTCGCGGCACCAGCGGCCGCTGGGCCCGCCGCCGTCACGACGCTATTGATCAACTTCTTGATCGTATCCGGCCCACGAGGAGGCACCAGTGTACGAGAAGGATGGCGAGAAGTACTTCGTTGTCGATAGTCATATGCACTACTGGAACGCCGCCCCGGACAACTGGGTGCCCGGCGCCGAGCAGTACGCCAAGGGCTGGATCGAGTGCTTCCACGCCTACCAGGGCCTCGGGCCGCCGGAAACGCACTGGACGCATCGAGCACTTCCAGAAGTACTCCGAGGACGACCTGATGAAGGACGTCTTCGAGGACGGCTACGTCGACCACGCCGTGTTCCAGCCCACGTACCTGAAGGAGTGGTACAAGGAGGGCTTCAACACCACCGAGCGCAACGCCGAGATGGGCAAGAAGCACCCGGGCAAGTTCGAGTACAACACCCGCTGGGACCCCCGCGACGGCGACCTGGGCCTGGAGACGCTCAAGCGCAACGTGGAGACCTACGGCTCCAAGGGCGTCAAGCTCTACACCGCCGAGTGGAACAACGGCTCCCGCGGCTGGAAGCTGTCCGACCCCGGCGCCTACCGGTACCTGGAGGCCTGCCAGGAACTCGGCATCAAGAACATCCACGTGCACAAGGGCCCGACGATCTGGCCGCTGGACAAGGACGCGTTCGACGTGTCCGACGTGGACCACGCCGCGACCGACTTCCCGGACCTGAACTTCATCGTCGAGCACGTCGGGCTGCCCCGGATCGAGGACTTCTGCTTCATGGCGACGCAGGAGCCGAACGTGTACGCGGGCCTGTCCGTGGTCATCGGCGGGCTGATGCACGCCAGGCCGAAGTTCTTCGCCAAGGTCATGGGCGAGCTGCTGTTCTGGGTCGGCGAGGACAAGATGACCTTCGGCAGCGACTACGGGATCTGGGAGCCCAAGTGGCAGATCGAGGGCTTCGTCGACTGGGACTACCCCAGTGACGAGTTCTCCGACTACCCGCGGCTTGGCACGGCGGGCAAGAAGAAGATCCTCGGCCTGAACGCGGCCAGGCTCTACGACATCGAGGTGCCCGGCCGAGTACCAGCTGGACGCCGGCCAGGGCACGCCGGCCGCGCAGGACGACGCGCAGCTGGTCGCGGGGGCATGACGGCCCCGTTGACCGCCGGGTCGCGCACCACTGGACCGCCCGGAACCCCCGGGGTGCTCCAGGCACTGGCAACGGTGCGCGACCCGGAGCTTGACGAGCCGATCACCGCGCTCGGCTTCGTGGCCTCGTGCAGCGTCTCGGCGGACGGCGACGCGCAGGTCAGGCTGCGGCTGCCGACCTACTTCTGCGCGCCCAACTTCGCCTTCCTGATGGTCGCCGACGCCTACGACGCGGTGTCCGGCCTGCCCGGCGTGCGCAGCGCCGAGGTGGTGCTCGAAGACCACTTCGCCTCGGACGCGATCAACGGCGGGGTGGCCGCGCGGGCCGGGTTCGCCCGGTCGTTCGACGGCGAGGCGGTCGGCGAGCTGCACCAGCTGCGCGCCGACTTCCTGCGCAAGGCGGTGCTGGCCGGCACCGACCAGGTCTGCCGGCCGCTGCTGACGGCCGGGACCGAGCCGTCCGCGCTGCGCGCGATGACGCTCGGCGACGTGCCGGCCTCCCGCGCCGCTTGACCGGCTGCGGCAGCGCCGGGCCGAGCTCGGGCTGCCCGCCGGGGACGGCGCGGCGCTGCTGATCGACCCGGCCACCGGCGCGCCGGTCGCCGACGACGCGGTGCCGCTGCACCTGCGCAAGGCGCGGACCACCCGGGTGAGCATCGAGGCGAACTCCGGCATCTGCCGCGGCATGCTGCGGCACCGATACGACACCGCAGGACAAGGCGAGGAGGACCAATGAAGGCCGTCCGGCTGCACGGATACCACCAGCAACCCGTCGTCGACGAGGTACCCGAGCCGGAGCTCGCCGGCCCGCTCGACGTCGTCGTGAAGATCGGCGGGGCCGGCGTCTGCCGCACCGACCTGCACATCATCGAGGGCCAGTGGGAAGCGGCGATGAACCCGTCGCTGCCCTACACGCTCGGCCACGAGAACGCGGGCTGGGTGCACGAGGTCGGCTCGGCGGTCAGCAACGTGGCCGTCGGCGACACGGTGATCCTGCACCCGACGCCGACCTGCGGGCTCTGCCATGCCTGCCGGGCCGGGAACGACATGCACTGCACGAACAACTCATTCCCCGGCCTGTCGCACGACGGCGGGATGGCCGAGTACCTGCTGACCTCCGCGCGGTGCTGCGTCAAGCTTGACCCGAAGACCCGGCCGCAAGGACGTCGCGGCGCTTGCCGACGCCGGGATCACCGCCTACCACGCGGTCCGCAAGGCCATCCCGCTGCTCTACCCGGGCACCACCGCCGTGGTCATCGGGGCCGGCGGCCTCGGCCACATCGGCATCCAGTGCCTGGCCGCGCTCACCGCGACGAACATCATCGTGGTCGACCGCAACCCGGACGCGCTCAAGCTCGCCGAGCAGCTCGGCGCGCAGCACACGGTGGTCGCCGACGGCAGGCAGGTGGCCGCGGTGGCGGACCTCACCGGCGGGGCGGCGCGAACGTCGTCTTCGACTTCGTCGCCGAGCAGGGCGCGGAGAACGACGGGTTCGCGATGACCGGGCGGGACGGGTCGTACTACGTGATCGGCTACGGCGGCGAGCTGCACATCCCGACGCTCGACATCATCTCCACCGAGCGGAACATCATCGGCAACATCGTCGGCACCTACAACGACCTGGCCGAGCTGATGGTGCTGGCCCAGGCCGGGAAGGTCACCCTGCACACCAGGACCTACCCGCTGGACGCCGCGCCGGACGCGCTGGCCGACCTCGATGCGGGCCGGGTCCGCGGCCGCGCGATCCTCGTCCCGTAGCTCACTGCACGCAACTGACCTCCTGGAGGACACCCATGGCCAAGGAACTGCGTTTCAGCGAGGAAGCCCGCTCGCTGCTGCTGGCAGGAGTGGACCAGCTGGCCGAAGCGGTGAAGTCGACGCTCGGGCCGAAGGGCCGCAACGTCATCCTGGAGAAGATCACCGGGTCGCCGGTGGTCACCAACGACGGCGTGACGATCGCCCGCGAGATCCACCTGAAGAACCAGTTCGAGAACATGGGCGCGCAGCTGGTCAAGGAAGCGGCGATCAAGACCAACGACATCGTCGGCGACGGCACCACCACCGCGACGGTGATCGCCCAGGCGATGGTCAGGTCGGGCTTCAAGGCCATCGCCGCCGGAGCCAACCCGGTGCTGGTCAAGCGCGGCATCGACCTGGCCGTCGGCCGGCTGGTCGCTCACCTGCAGAGCGTTGCCTACCCGGTGGTCACCGAGCAGGACTTCGCCCGGGTCGCGGCGATCTCGGCGAACGACGACGACATGGTCGGGGCGGTGATCGCCAAGGCGCTGCACACGGTCGGCGACGGCGGCATCGTCACCGTGGAGGAGTCGGCTACGCACGGCATGAGCGTGGATTTCGTCGAGGGCTTTGAGTTTGATAACGGGTACCTCTCGCCGTACCTGGTGACCAACCCGGCCAGCCTGGAGGCGATCCTGGACGACCCCTACATCCTGCTGTGCAGCGAGAAGATCACCAAGGTCCAGCAGCTGATGCCGATCCTCGACAAGATCATGCGGGCGCCGCGGCCGCTGGTCATCGTCGCGGAGAACGTCGAGGGCTCGGCGCTGTCCATGCTGGTGCACAACCACGTCAACCGGGTATTCCAGTGCGTCGCCGTGCGGGCGCCCGGCTTCGGCGACCGGCGGCTGCACAAGCTGGAGGACATCGCCGCGATCACCGGCGGCGCGGTGCTCAGCAAGCATTCCGGCTTCACCCTGGAGACGATGACCGTCGAGCAGCTCGGCCGGGCCGCGCAGGTGCGGGTCAACGCGGACCGGACCGCCATCATCGGCGGCAGCGGCTCGTCCGAGCAGGTCGAGTTCCGGCTCGCCCAGCTGCGGGCCGAGCGGGACCGGGCCCAGTTCGGGATCGACGAGGACGTGCTGACCGAGCGGATCGGCTCGCTGTCCGGCAAGGTCGCGGTGATCAGGGTCGGCGCGCCGACCAACGCGGAGCTGAAGGAACTGCAGCACCGGGTCGAGGACGCGCTGTCCGCCACCAGGGCGGCGATGGCCGAGGGCATCGTGGCCGGCGGCGGCGCCGCGCTGCTGCACGCCGAGGCCGCGCTTGATGACCTGCAGGTCAAGGACGACTACGCGACCGGGGTCGAGATCGTGCGCAGCGTGCTGACCGAGCCCGCCTTCCTGATCGCGGCGAACGCGGGCTACTCGGGCCAGGACGTAGTGGCCCAGCTGGCCCAGCATGGGCCAGGACGAGGGGTTCGACGCGCTGGAAGGGCCGCTTCGGCAACATGATCGAGATGGGCATCATCGACCCGCTCCGGGTCGCCCGCTCGGCGCTGCAGAACGGCGCCTCGGTGGCCGGCCTGCTGCTCACCACGAACACCCTGATCGCCGAGGAGCAGACGCCGTGGGGCGGCAGCGCCGCGCTGATGACCGAGTACGGCCCGCTGGATGAGGGCCTGAACCAGCCCTCGCCCGACTCCAGCACGCCGCAGTCGCTCGGCCTCGGCCCGTCGGTCGGCTGAGGTTGGCGGCACCGCCTGCCGAGGAGTCCGCACTGCAGCTGCCATTCTCGGCCGGGCCGGAGTCCCCGGGGATCGCCGGGACCGGGCCAGCCGGGACGGAGAAACACCCGCGAGCCGGACCGCAGCCACGCCCGCTGACCGGAGCGCAGCCCGCCGGGCTCGCGTCGCAGAGCGGGCTGCGCCGCCTGCGGGCCCGCGGCCGGGTGCGGGGCATCGTCGCGCTGCTCGGGCCCGCGTTCGTGGCGGCGGTCGCCTACATCGACCCGGGCAACTTCGCCACCAACTTCTCCGCGGGGGCCAGGTTCGGCTACGCGCTCGCCTGGGTCGATCGTCGTCGCCAACCTGATGGCCATGCTGGTCCAGTACCTGTCGGCGAAGACCGGCGTGGCCACCGGCCGGGACCTGCCCGAGCTGTGCCGCGAGCACCTGCCGCGGGCGGTGTCGCGCGGCCTGTGGGTGCAGGCCGAGCTGATCGCGATGGCCACCGACCTGGCCGAGTTCATCGGCGCCGCGATCGGGCTCAACCTGCTGTTCGGCGTCGCGGCTGCTGCCGGCCGGGCTGATCACCGCGGTGGTCGCGTTCGGCATCCTGGCGCTTGAGCAGCGCGGCTACCGCCGGTTCGAGCTGGCGATCTGCGGCCTGCTCGGCATCGTCTTCCTCGGCTTCGCCTACGACCTGGCCGCCGTCGGCACCGACCCGGGGGCGATCGCGCCGGGCTGGTACCTGGCCTGCCGGGCGGCAGCGACGGCGTCCTGCTCATCGCCGGCATCATCGGGGCCACCGTGATGCCGCACGTCGTCTACCTGCACTCGGCGCTGACGAAGTCCAGGGTGCACTGCCGAGACGACGCCGAGCGCCGCGAGCTGCTCCGGTTCCAGCGGCTTGACGTGCTGATCGCGCTCGGCGCCGCGGGCCTGATCAACCTGGCCATGCTGTTCGTCGCCGCCTCGCTGTTCGGCAGGCCCGGCGGCCACGCCGGCGCCGAGTCGATCCAGGCCGCGCACCTCGGGCTCGGCCGGCTGGTCGGCGGCGGCGCCGCGCTGGCGTTCGCGGTCGCGCTGCTCGCCTCCGGGCTGTCCTCGTCCAGCGTGGGCACCTATGCCGGGCAGGTCGTGATGCAGGGCTTCATCGGCCGCCGGATCCCGCTGTTCCTCCGCCGCGGGATGACCATGGCGCCCGCCCTGATCGTGCTCGGGCTCGGCCTGCCGACCACGGGCAGCCTGGTGATCTCGCAGGTCGTGCTGTCGTTCGGGATCCCGTTCGCGCTGGTGCCGCTGTGCTCATCACGCGGCGGCCGGACATCATGGGCTCGCTCGTCAACCGCCCGGTCACGACCGCCGCGACCAGCGGCATCGCCGCGGTGATCATCTGCCTGAACGCGTACCTGCTCTGGGCCACGTTCGCCGGCTGAGCGCGCTCCGCGGCGGCCAGGCCCGGGCGGCCGGTGCCCACAGGCCGGTGTAATCCCGGAACGGGGCCTGGCAGGGCGGGCCGTCGGCGACCAGGACGCGGGGCAGGCCGGCCGCGCCGACGCTGACGATCATCGCCGACCTGGTGCCGTAGCTGGCGGTGTGCACGCAGGCGGCCGACAGCGCAGCCGGGCGGGCCAGCCGGGCTGCGCTGTCTGCCGGGCCGGCCTCGTCGGCGGCTGGGTCCTCAGGCGCGGGCGCTGGCCAGTGCGTGCGCAGCACCTCGGCCAGCGCCTGCTCCGAGTAATCCAGGTCGCTGCGATGATCGGCGCCGTTGGCCCCGTTACTCCCGGTCTTCCCGCTCTTTCCGGCGATCCCGGCCTCGACCATGGCGGCGACCTGGCGTGCCTTGGCCGAGGGGTATGGCAGCGGCAGGTTCTCCAGGACATGAATTCCCGGCGGCAGCTGCGCTGACCACCGGGCGGTCCCCGCCGGCCATGCCGACGGAGAACAGCGAGTGCCGGTCGCCGACGAGCAGCCAGCAGGGGTTGTAGCCGGACGGGTCAAGCTCGGCGGATACCTTGGCGACCGCGGTCGCCGCGTCCGGGTGCGCGGCGAAGGCCAGCGGCAGCTCGCCGCGGCGACCGCCTGGTGTCGTCCCGCCGGCCCGGCCGGAGGGCTGGTTGGTCAGGCCGGCCAGCACGCCGTGGGAGTTGGCCGCCAGCCAGGTACCGCCGGCCAGTCAGGTCCCGGCCGCCGAGTATCCGCGGGCCGCGGTCCCGCAGCACCGTGATCGCCTCGGCCGGCCGGTCGTAGCAGCTCGTCCCGGTTGGCGGCGACGAGCAGCGGCGCGCCGGGCAGCACCCCGGACAGCGCGATCAGCAGGCACACGCCTGCGACGTTACCCGGCGCCGTCGCCCAGGAACGACAGCCGTACCTGCCGGTCCGGGTTGTCGACGTTGAGGTCGACAAGCGCCACCGACTGCCAGGTGCCGAGCGCGAGCGACCCGGCCACCACCGGCAGCACGGTGAACGGCGCCACGCAGCGCGGGCAGCACGTGCGAGCGCCCGTGCCCGGCCGACCCGTGCGCATGCTGCCACCGCTGGTCGGCGGGCAGCAGCCCGGCCAGCGACGTCAGCAGGTCGGCGTCGCTGGCCGCGTGCAGCTCCATCACCGCGATGCCGGCGGTCGCGTGCGGGACGAACACGTGCAGCAGCCCGGCACCGCCGCCGGACGCCTCCCGGGTGTACTCCTCGCACTGGGCCGTGATGTCGTACACCGAGTCGCTGCGGCCGGTCCGCACGTGGAAGGTCATCGTCTTCATTCCGCCATCATGCCTGGCCGGCCAGCGCGACCACGTAGGCATCGCACCGGTCCAGGCTGGTCCGGAAGCCTGCCTGGGCCTCCGGGCCGAGGTACGCCGCCGGGACGTTCACCTGGTGCGTGACGACCTCGGTGCGGCCGTCGCCGAGGTCGGTGAAGGTGATCGTCGTGGTCATGCCGCCGTCGGCGTCCGGCTCGGTCCAGGCCAGCCTGGCTGGCCGGTCCACCTCGACGTAGACGGCCCGCATCAGGTACTCGCCGCCCCCGTCGTCGCTGATCATGACCGTCTCGAAGGCGCCGCCAGGCCGCAGGTCGACGGTGATCTTGCCAATCGGAGTGGTGGTCCCGGCCGGGCCCCAGAAGTGAGTCAGGTGCTCCGGCTTCGTCATGCAGTCGAAGAGGAGTTCCCTGGGGGCGGCGTGGATCCGGCGGTAGGTCAGCTCGCCCCTGGCTGTGTCGCTCATGTCTCCTTCTCCAGGGCCTCGATGTGCTTGTCAAGCCGGTCGTAGCGGTCCGCCCAGATCCGCCGGCTGCGCTCGATCCAGCCGGCCGCGGTGTCCAGCTCGGCGGGTTCAAGCCGGCAGGGCCGGTACTGGGCGGTCCTCGACCGGGAGATCAGGCCAGCTCGCTCGAGGACCTTCAGGTGCTTGGAGATGCCCTGCTGGGTCATCTCGAAGGGCTCGGCCAGCTGCAAGACGGTCGCCTCGCCGCCGGCCAGCCTGGCCAGGATGGCCCGCCGGGTCGGATCGGCCAGCGCGGCGAAGGTCAGGCTCAGCCGGTCATCGGTGACCGTCATCACCGGCGCCTTTCGTGCTGAGCGCGGAAGGCCGGACGCGGCGCCCGGCGAGCAGCAGGGCCAGGTCCGTGGCCCGGCCGAGCCTCGGCGTTCCGCTGCCATAGGACCAGTCGAGGTCGGTGGCACGCAGTTCGGTGCCGCTGGTGTCCACCCCGAAGTGCTTCCTGGCCGCCGGGCTGGCGATGCTGTCAAGCACCGTCCGGATGGTCTCCGCCGGGAACTGATGCTCGATCCCCAGCGGGCAGGTGATGTCCAGGGTGTGGATCACGTCATGGGTCAGGGCCCCTTCGTAGCCCCCGCCCGGCGGCTTCCACGGATGGCCGGCGTTGTCGCGTACCGCCGCGATCAGCTCTGCCGTCGGCATCGCCGCGTCCCGGCCGGCCGCCTGGTCGGACATCCGGTTGAACCTGCCGCCGGCCTTCGCCAGCTCCAGCATGAACCTGGGCGCCGAGTACCGGAACGGCATCGTGAGGTGAGCCACCACGTGCCGGACGCTCCATCCGGCGCACAGCGACTCCGCCGCCCACTGCCCGGCGGCCAGTCCGTCGAGCAGTTCGGCTAGCTCCCGGCGTTCCGCGCTAATCAGGTTCCTGATCATGATCCAGCCCTCCAGGCTCATTGACAACTTTAAGGTTGTACAACTATTAGGTAGTGTAAGCGCGAGATCGGGCATCGGTCAAGCCCCGGCGCGGATGGCACGCTCCTCGCCAGGGGACTTGCCTTACCGTAAGGCCATGAACGCGCGGACCCTGTACGTGATCGCGTGCGGCGCCCCGCCGGCGGCGGACGTCGCGAAGCTGGTCCGGCTTCGCCGGCAACGCGGCTGGGATGTGTGCGTGCTGACCACGCCGTCCGGCCGGCGCTTCGCCGACGTCGCCGCGCTGGCGGACCTGACCGGGCACCCGGTCCGCAGCGAGTACAAGAATCCCGGCGAGCCGGACGTCCTGCCGCCTGCTGATGCGGTCATCGTCGCCCCGGCCACGGTGAACACGATCAACAAGTGGGCCGCGGGGATCTGTGACACGCTTGCCCTCGGCATCCTGGTCGAGGGGATCGGCCTGCGGCTGCCCATCGTGGCCGTGCCCGCCAGCAACCGGGCGCACGCGGCGCATCCGGCGTTCGCCGAGAACATCGCCAGGCTGCGGTCGTGGGGCGTCAGCGTGCTGTCCGGCCCCGGCGTCTTCCCCGAGCACGAGCCGGGACCGGCGACGGCCAGGTGCACCTGTTCCCCTGGCAGCAGGCCATCGACGCCATCGAGGCGAGCGCGGCGCGGTCATCGCCTTCGCCGCGAGGCCGCGAGCCTGGCTCAGTGTGAGTCCCGAGTGACCGCCGAGCCGCTGGAGCCGAGCAGGAAGTCCAGGTCAGCGCCGCTATCGGCCTGCAGGACGTGGTCGACGTACAGCCGCTCCCAGCCCCGCCGCGGCGCGGCGAAGCCGGCCACCATGGCGGCGGCGGGCCGCCGCCCGGCCAGCTCGGCCGCGGGGATATCCACGTCAAGCCGCCGGGCCGGGGACATCGAGGATCGACGTAGTCGCCGGTCGCACCAGCGCGAGCGGCCCGCCGGCGGCTGCCTCCGGCGCGACGTGCAGGACCACCGTGCCATACGCCGTCCCGCTCATCCGGCCATCGCAGATGCGCACCATGTCGCGGACGCCGCGCGCGCAGCAGCCGCGGCGGCAGCGGCAGGTTCGCCACCTCGGGCATCCCCGGGTAGCCCTTCGGCCCGCAGCCCCGCAGCACGAGCACCGAGTCCTCGTCGGCGTCCAGCGCCGGGTCATCGATCCGGTGCTGCATGTCCTCGATGCTGTCGAAGACGACGGCCCGGCCGCGGTGCCGCAGCAGCGACGGCGAAGCGGCGGCCGGCTTGATCACTGCCCCGGACGGCGCCAGGTTCCCGCGCAGCACCGCGATCCCCGCGCTCTCCTGCAGCGGCGCGTCCCGGCGGCGGATCACCCCCTCGTCCCAGATCGAGGCGTCGGCCAGGTGCTCGACCAGCGGCAGGCCGGTCACCGTGAGCGCGCCCGGATCCAGCAGGTCCGGCACCTCGGCCAGGACGGCGAGCAGCCCGCCCGCCCGGTGGAAGTCCTCCATCAGGTGCCGCCCGGCCGGCTGCAGGTCGACAAGCAGCGGCACGCCGGCGCCGGCCGCGTCGAAGTCGTCGAGCGTGAGGCCGATCCCGAGCCGCCCGGCGATCGCGAGCAGATGCACGACCGCGTTGGTGGACCCCCCGATCGCCGCCAGCGCGACGATCGCGTTCAGGAACGAGCCCCTGGACAGCACCGTGCTCGGCCGGCGGCCTCCGGCGACCATCTCGACCGCGAGCCGCCCGGTGGCGTGCGCGCCCTCGAGCAGCCGGCTGTCCGCGGCCGGCGTGCTGGCGGATCCGGGGATGGCGATGCCCAGCGCCTCGGCCATGCAGGCCATCGTGGAGGCCGTGCCCATCGTGTTGCAGTGCCCGCGGCTGCGGATCATCGACGACTCGGAAGCGATGAACGCAGGCTCCGGCAGCTCGCCCGCCCGGACCTGCTCGCTGAGCTTCCACACGTCCGTGCCGCAGCCGAGCGGCTGGCCGCGGAACGTGCCGGTCAGCATCGGGCCGCCGGGCACCACGACGGCAGGCAGGTCGACCGATGCGGCCGCCATCAGCAGCGACGGGATGGTCTTGTCGCAGCCGCCGAGCAGCACCACCCCGTCCACCGGGTTCGCCCGCAGCATCTCCTCGGCGGCCATCGCGGCCATGTTCCGCCAGAGCATGGCCGTCGGCTTGACCAGCGTCTCGCCCAGCGCCACGACCGGCAGGTTCATCGGCACGCCGCCGGCTTCCCAGACGCCGCGCTTGACGCTCTCGGCGACCTCGTTCAGGTGCGAGTTGCACGGCGCCAGGTCCGAGGCGGCGTTGGCGATCGCGATGTGCGGGCGCCCGTCGAAGGCGTGCGCCGGCAGCCCGCGGCGCATCCAGGCACGGTGGATATAGGCGTTCCGGCCGGTTCCCGAGTACCACTGCGCGCTGCGTGCCCCGGTGCTTGGCTGTCCCGGGCCGGGCTGTCCCGGGCCGGGCTGTCCCGGGCCGGGCTGTCCCGGTGCCGGGCTGTCCCGGGCCGGGCTGTCCGGTGCCGGCCTGTCCTGTGCTCGTGTGTACCGTGCTGGCGTGTACCCGCATGAGCTGCTCGTTTCTCCCGCCGCCTGGATATCCTCCGTGGCAGAGTCTGCTACGGCATGAGAGCTTTCGTCATCACCGGGCCGCGGCAGACCGAGATCGCCGACGTCCCGGATCCCGCGGCCGGGCCGGGTCAGGCGGTCGTTCAGGTCGAGCGTGCGGGCGTCTGCGGCACCGATGTCGAGTTCTTCACCGGCGACATGGCCTACCTGCACCAGGGCCACGCCGAGTACCCGATCCGCCCCGGGCACGAGTGGTGCGGGACGGTGGCCGCGGTCGGCGACGGCGCCGACCCGGCCTGGCTCGGCCGCCGGGTCACCGGCGACACCATGCTCGGCTGCGGCCGGTGCCGGCGCTGCCGCGACGGGCTGCACTGGGTCTGCGCGGACCGGGCCGAGATCGGCATCCGCGGCGGCTGGCCCGGCGCCCTGGCCGAGCAGGTGGCCGTCCCGGTCACGGCGCTGCGGGAACTGCCGCCCTCCGTCGACGCCGAGGCCGGCGCGCTGGCCGAGCCGGGCGGCAGCGCGCTGCGCGCCGTCCGGGCGTCCGCGCTGAGCCAGGGCGGCCGGCTGCTGGTGCTCGGGCCCGGCACCATCGGCCTGCTCGCCGCGCAGTTCGCCCTGGCCCAGGACGCCGAGGTGCACGTGCTCGGGCAGACACCGGAGTCGGTCAGCTTCGCCGCCGGGCTCGGGGTGACCGGCGCGTGGACGGCAGCGAGCCTCCCGGCGCTACCGTTCGACGCCGTCATCGACTGCTCCAATGCCGCCGACCTGCCCGCGCTCGCGCTGGATCTGGTCGAGCCGGGCAAGCGGATCGTCTGCGTCGGCCTGGCCGGCGGCCCAGCGCCGTCGACACCCGGACGATGGTGCTCAAGGACGTGACTGCCGTCGGCATACTCGGCGGCTCGCGCGCGCTGGCCGGCGCGATCGAGCACTATGCCGACGGGTCGGTGGATCCGCGGCCGCTGGTGGCGGCGACCGTCGGCCTCGGCGGGGTAGCCGGCGTGCTCGCCGGGCACCGGCCAGCCGGGCCGCCCCGGCCCCAAGATCCTGATCGACCCGCGCCGCTGACCGGATTCAGGCCTGCCTGCGGGGTACCAGCCGCCGCCAGGCGATGAACCCGGCCACGATGACCCATCCCGGCACGATGAAGCCGTGCCCGTGCGTGTGCCCGAGGCTGGCCGCGATGACCGCCGCGGTCACGATGGCCGTCACGGCGATGATGACGGCCGTGGTCAGCGTCCGGCGGCGGGCCAGCCCGGTCCCGGCGCTGGCGCGCGCGGTGCCGCGCTGCGCGCCGCCAGGCTGGCGGACGGCGGGCAGGTCAGCCATCAGGTCGGCCAGGTCCTGCCCGGTACGCGCCCTGATCGCCCGCCCGATCCGCTCGTCGAGCTCGTCGGACGTCAGCCGGCCGGTCTGGAAATGCTCGCTGAGCTCCGCCAGGGCCGCATCACGATCGGCATCGGAGACCCTGAGGTCGCCGGCCGGGTAGCTCCTTGCTGTGGTGTCCATGAGGTGCTCCTGGTGCTCCTGACTATTGTCATGCCTGGTCGTAAGCCGGGACGCGGGCGGCGGCTGAGGCTGTCTGCGCTGCCTGGGTAGTCCTGGTGCGGCCGGTCCCGGCCTGGACCAGTACTTTGCACGCTAGATCGCAGCGGTCACCTGGCCATCGGCCCGCGAGTTGAACTTCGGTCTCCACCCTGGGGTGGAGTTCCGGGGCGGCGCTGATCAGCCGGGCGTGGCCAGACCGTGCCGGAAGGCGTAGCGCACGAGCTGGGCGCGGTCCCGCGCGCCGGTCTTGGTGAAGATGTGGTTGATGTGCGTCTTCACCGTGGCCTCGGAGACGAACAGGGTGGCCGCGATCTCGGCGTTGGAGAGCCCGGCGGCGATCTGGCCGAGTACCTCGGCCTCGCGTGGCGTCAGCTCATCGGGCGGCGTGACCTGGCCCTGGCGGCCTGCCGGCTCGGCCCGGCCCTGGCCGGTGCCGCCCGCTGGGCTGGCGACGGCGAACTGTTCCCCGCGGCCGAGCGCGTCGAGCAGCCTGCCCTGCACGGACGGGTCGAGCTGCGCCTGGCCGCCAGCCACCGTCGTGATCGCCCGCCGGATCTCGTCGGCGCCCGCATCCTTGGTCAGGAAGCCGCGTGCGCCCGCCTGCAGGGCGGCGAACACCCAGGCGTCGTCCGAGTAGGTGGTCAGCACGACCACCTGGGCCTGCGGCTCTTCCTCGCGCAGCCGCGCGGTGGCCTCGACGCCGTTGCACCGCGGCATGTTCAGGTCCATCAGCACCACGTCAGGATGCAGCTCGCGCGCCTGCCGGACCGCGTCATCGCCGTCACTGGCGGCGCCGACGACGTCGATCCCCGGCAGCAGGCCGAGCAGCGAGACGAGACCCTCCCGGACGATCCGGTGGTCGTCGGCGATGAGTACCCGGATCGGCGCTGGCGTCCGCCCGCCGGGCGGGGCGGGATCAGGCTGGCTCATTGCTGCGGGCCTGCGGCCGGGGCGGGCGCCGGGGCGGGCGCCGGGGCAGCGGCCGGGGCGGCCGGGGCGGCCGGCAGCCTGAGCCGTACCCGGAATCCGGTCCCGGTCGGCCCGGCGGTCAGGCTTCCGCCGAGCAGCTCGGCCCGCTCGCGCATGCCCGTCAGGCCGTAGCCGCCGAAGGTCAGCCCGGCGGGGCCTGCCGCGCCGTCGGCCGGCCGGGCGCCCGGCGCGGCTAGCCCGGCTGTGTCGTCGGCGACGAGCTCGACGGCGTCGGCGGCATAGGTCAGCCGGAGCTCGGCACGCGCCCCGCGTCCTGCGTGCTTGGCGGTATTGGTCAGTGCCTCTTGTGCCGTCCGGTAGATCGCGAGGCCGATCTCGGGTGGCAGCGGGCGCTGGCTGCCCGCGACGGTGAGCCCGGCCCGGATTCCGGTCGCGGCGGCGGTGTCGCGCGTAAGGCGGTCTAGGAGCGCTGGCCCGGGCAGCGCGTCCCCGCGCAGCGCGGCGACCGCGCGCTTGGTGTCGGCCAGCCCGTCCCTGGCGATGCGCTGGCTCCTGGTGACCTGCTCGAGCATCCGCTTGAGCGTGTCCGGGCCGGCTTCCTCGGCCCGGCCGAGCAGTTCCATCGTGTCCAGTGCCAGCACCAGGCCGGCCAGCGTGTGCGCCAGCACGTCGTGGATCTCGCGGGCGAGCCTGGCCCGCTCGGTCAGCGCAGCGGCCTGCGCCTGGGCATCCCGCGAGGCCCGCAGCTGGATCAGCAGGTCCTCCGCCCGCGCTTGCGCTGCCCGTGCCTGTTCCTGGGCGATCATGGCCGAGCGGGTGAAGGCTCCGATCGCGAACACGAACGCGGCGCCGATGTCCTGGCCCGCCAGCTCGGGAAACGACAGCAAGCCGGCCAGCACGGCGGCGGCGTTCAGCGCGGCGAAGATGACGAGGCCGGCCGCCAGCGCCGGCCGGAGCGGCAGCCGGATCCCGAGCCCGCCCAGCGCCAGGTATATGATCGCGGATCCCGGAGTATCCGGTAGCAGGACGGCCAGTGCGACTCCGGCAAGCCCGACCGCAAAGAGCGCGGCAATATCGGGGCCCGTGGTCCGGCCGGGCCGGACGAAGACCGTGGTCGTGCCAGCCACGGCCACCAGCAGGGCGGCGATGGCTGTGCCGACGACGGCGGGGGACTTGCCGTGCAGGGCGGCGATCACACCGACGGACGCAAGGGCGAGGATGGCGATGCTCACCGGCGCGGTGATCCGCACAAGCTTGCGGGGCGCCGACAAGGGCTCCGGCCCTGGCACTGTGACCGGCTCCGGATCCGGCCCAGGCACTGGCAGCGCTCTGTCCTGGCTCAACGGCTGATTGCCTCCGGGTACTCGCAACGATGGCGCTAACAGTAGACGCGCCGCCGCCTGGTGACATCGCCGCAGGGGTGGAGTCTTCGCTGGCGCTGAGTCCTGGGCCGTCCGTGATCGCGAAGGATCCGGGGGCCGGCGCCCCAGGATTTCCGCGATCATGAACTAGGCTCGCCGGTGCTGCGTTTTTCCCTTGGGGGGGTGGGTCTCAGTAGTCCCGGGCGCATTCCTGGCTCCCGGGCGCCCTCCACGGCCGACGGGAAGAGAACATGGGTATCGCCGCATTTACCGCCTGGCTGATTACCGCGGCCGGCGGTCTGTACCTGTTCGCGGTCTGGCTGATCGAGCACGACGGCAGCAAGAGCGGCGGCGCCGCCAGCCGGTTGCGCGTTCCTGTCGTGTTCAGCCACGTGACGCTGGCCGTCGCTGGCCTGGCCGTCTGGGTCGTCTACCTGTACGTGGACGAGATCCGGCTGGCCTGGGCCGCGTTCTTCATCCTGCTGCCGGTCGTGCTGCTCGGGCTGACCATGCTGACCCGCTGGATTCCCGTGCACCGCGCAGCAAACGCCGCGCGGCTCGACGACACCGAGCCGGCCCGGCGTGCCCTGGCTGGCGTCGCCGCCGGTCAGGCAGGGCAGGGCGCCGCCGCCGGGCCGCCGGAGCGGAATTTCGCCGCCGGGCCGCCGGAGCGGAATTTCGCCGCCGGGCCGCCAGAGCGGAACTTTCCCGTGCCTGTGGTCGTCGTCCACGGCATGTTTGCCGTGATCACGTTCATCCTGGTGACGCTCACCGCGGCTGGCGTCGGCCCGAGCTGACCGGCCCGAGCTACGGGCCAGGCCGGTACGTAGGAGTCGACAAGCTCGTTGCCGAACTTGCCCGCCGGGTCGTACTGGCTGCGCAGCCGCTGGAAGTCGGGCAGCCGCTCGTAGAGCCCCTGTACCACTGCCGGGCTGACCGAGAACAGCTTGCCCCAGTGCGGCCGAGCGCGCAGCGGCGCCAGCTGATCCTCGATCGCGGCCAGCACCGGAGCCACCGCTGCCGGGTCCTTCACCCAGGTGAAGTGAATGGCCACCGAGGGGCGCCGGTAGCTCGGGCTCAGCCACAGGTCATCCGCCGCCACCGTGCGGATCTCCGAGATCTGCAGCACCGGCGCCACCCGTCCGCGGATGCGGTCGATGGCCGCCAGCGCATCGATCGCGTGCTCGCGCGGGACGAGGTACTCCGACTGCAGTTCCTCGCCGCTGCTCGGGGTGAAATCAAGCCGGAAATGCGGCAGCCGGAGATGCCAGGGGCCGGGAACGCCCTGCTGCTCGGTGCAGTGCGCTGCTGGCATGCCGGGGACCGGGTGCCGCGGCCCGCTGGCCAGCTCGGCGCCGTGCCACCGGGCCGGCCCGGGCAGGTCAGGGCCGTGCTCGCCGGCCAGGCACTTGCGCCACACTTGCCTGACCGGCTGGCCGCGCCAGTCGGTGAACAGGCTCACGCTGTAGCCGCTGGCGAAGATGCTCGCGAACTGCTCGTCAAGCTGCCTGCGGGGGAGTCCCTCGTACACGTACTGCCGGATGGCGAAGGCAGGCACGAGGTCCAGCGTCAGGCTCGTGACGATCCCGAGCGCGCCGAGTCCGATGACGGCGCCAGCGAACGCCGCATCGCCGGACTCCCGGCTCAGCGTCACGATGTCGCCCTCGGCAGTCACCATCTCAACCGCGGAAACGGCCGTTGCCAGGTTGCCGTTAGCGTTCCCCGAGCCGTGCGTTCCGGTGGCGCACGCGCCAGCGACCGAGATATGCGGTAGCGAGCCTAGGTTGCGCAGCGCCCAGCCCGCCTCGTTCAGCCGCCCGGCGAACTCCCCGTACCGCAGCCCGGCGCTCACGGTGACCGTCGCCCGGCCGGGATCGATCCGGATGACCTTCGGCAGGCCGTCGACCGAGACCAGGTCACCGGTGCAGTCGGCGATGCGGCTAAAGGAGTGCCCGGTGCCGAGGGCGCGTACCCGGCTGGCGCCGGCGACCAGGCGCTGCAGCTCCGCGACGGCGCCCGGCCGGTGGAACCGTGCCGCGCCGAACGTGACGTTGCCGGCCCAGTTGGTCCGTGGTGCACGCCATCGAGATATAACTTGACACCTCCAGATAACGCGATACATCGTATATCTCGACGTTGAAAGGTAGCAGACCCTCGGCCTGGGAGGACGGCGTGAAATCAGACGGAACGAAAAGATCCCACCGGATCGCTTCGCTCCCGTGCGGACGGCGAACGAAGTATCTAGTGCTCATCTTCTGGCTCGCCGTGATGGTGGTCACCGGCGGCCTGGCAGGCAAGCTGCAGGGCGCCGAGAAGAATGACCCGTCCGCTTACCTGCCCGCCAGCGCGGAATCGACCAAGGAGCTTGACCTGCAGGCCAGGTTCGTCTCCAAGAACCTCAACCCGGCCGTCGTGGTCTACACGCGATCGGCCGGGATCACGCCGGCCGACATGCACAAGGCCGCGGCGGACGCACGGGAGTTTGCCGCGCTGCCCGCCGTGCACGGCCGGATCAGCGGCCCGGTGATGTCACGCGATCACCGGGCAATCGAGACCGTGGTGGGCGCTGACCTCGGCTTCAAAAGCAATATCGGTGGCTTCGTCAGCCACCTGAAGAACACCGCCAGCCGGGGCGACCCTGGCCTGGCCGTGCACGTCGCCGGACCGGCCGCCAGCGCGGCTGACCAGATCAAGATCTTTAACGGCATCGATTCCACCCTGCTCTACGCCACCCTGGCCGTCGTGATCGTGCTGCTCCTGCTGACCTACCGCAGCCCCGTGCTGTGGCTGCTGCCGATCCTTTCCGCCGGGGTGGCGCTGACTGCCGCCGAGGCGGTGATTTACCTGCTGACCAAGCACGGACTGACGGTCAACGGGCAGAGCGGCGGCATCCTCGTCGTGCTGGTGCTCGGCGCTGGCACCGACTACGCGCTGCTCTTGGTGGCGCGTTACCGCGAGGAACTGCGCAGGCATGCTGACCGGCATGAAGCCATGGCGGTGGCCTTGCACCGGGCCGGCCCGGCCATCGTGGCGAGTGCGGCGACGGTCATCGCCGGCATGCTCTGCCTGCTGGTGGCCGACTCGGCAGATATCTCCGGGCTCGGGCCGGTAGCCGCCATCGGAATCGGCGTCGGCCTGCTGGCGATGATCACCCTGCTTCCCGCGCTGCTGGTGCTTTGCGGGCGGTGGATCTTCTGGCCGGTCAAGCCGCGGCCGGGCTCGGCCGAGCCGACCACTCGTGGCGTCTGGGCCAGGGTCGGCGGCCGGGTCGCCCGTGCCCCGCGGGCCGTCTGGGTGACCACGGTCATCCTGCTGGCCTGCTCGGCATTCGGCCTCGTGGGCTTCAAGATCGGCACCCTGACCACCGCGCAGTCCTTCCGCGGAACGCCGTCATCGGTCGTCGGCCAGCAGACGCTGGCCCGGCATTTCCCGGCCAGCGCCGGCCAGCCGGTCGACGTGATCGGCATGGCGCAGGCCGGGCCGCAGCTGCGCAGTGCGCTGGCGGGTACGGCGGGCGTCGTCGCTGTCACGCACCCGGTGGTCCGCGGTGATCTCGCCTTCGTGCAGGGCACCCTGTCCGGCCAGCCGGACAACAAGGCGGCCTACGCCACCATCAACCGGATCCGGGCCGCCGAGCACGCCGTCCCCGGTGCGGACGCCAAGGTCGGCGGCGGGACCGCGATCAACCTCGATGTCGAGCACTACGTCACCAGGGACCGAAACCTGATCATCCCGCTGATACTGCTCGTCGTGCTGGTCATCCTCGGGCTGCTGCTGCAGTCGGTGATCGCGCCGGTGGTGCTGATCGGCACCGTGATCCTGTCCTTCGGCGCCGCGCTCGGCCTGTCTGCGCTGGCCTTCAAGTATCTGTTCGGGTTCGCCGGGGCGGACACCTCGATGCCGCTGTTCGTCTTCGTGTTCCTGGTCGCGCTCGGGATCGACTACAACATCTTCCTGATGACCAGGGTCCGCGAGGAGTCGAAGCGGTCCGGCACCTGGCAGGGTGCGCTCACCGGGCTGGCTGCGACCGGCGGCGTGATCACGTCGGCCGGGTTGGTGCTGGCCGGCACGTTCGCGACGCTCGGCACGCTGCCGCTGGTGGTCCTCACCGAGATCGGCTTCACCGTGGCGCTCGGCGTCTTGGTCGACACCCTCATCGTCAGGTCCGTGCTCGTCACCGCACTAACCCTGGACATCGGGCGGTGGATGTGGTGGCCGAGCCGGCTGGCTGCGCCGCGGCCCGAGCAGAGCGTGCCCACTCGGGTATCGGCCAGCGCGCTCCGCTGACCGGCACCTTTGCTGGCGTCGCCGCCGCCGGGGGGCGGTGGCGACGCCAGCAACTGGTGTCACCGGCAGGGCCGGGCATGGCCGCCCGGGGCTAATACAGGGCAGCCCGAGGCTGGCCGCTGGCCTGCGTCACTGCGGCCACGACGGCGGGCGCTTCTCCAGAAAAGCGGCGATGCCCTCTCTCGCGGCGTCCGTCTGCGATGTCGCTGCCATTACCTCGACGGCAAGCCGGTAGGCGTCGGCCTGGCCGAGATCGAGCTGGGCGTACAGCGTGGACTTGCCGATCCCCTTGGAATCCCTGCTGCCGCGGGTCGCCCTGGTGAGCAGGGCGTGCACCGCCTCGTCGAGTTCCGCGTCGGGCACGACGGCATTGACCAGCCCCCAGTCGAGCGCCTGCCGGGCACTGATCGCATCCCCGGTCAGCGCCAGCTCGGCGGCCCGCTTCCGGCCGACGTTGCGCGCGATCGCGACCATCGGCGTGTGACAGAACCAGCCGCCCTTGCCGCCGGGCGCGGCGAACCCGGCTGATTCCGCCGCGACGGCCAGGTCGCAGCTCGCGACGAGCTGGCAGCCGGCCGCCGTGGCCAGCCCGTGCACTCGGGCGACCACCGGCTGCGGCACCGACTGGATCAGTGTCATCAGCTCGGTGCAGGTGCGCAGCAGCCGGCGGGCGGCCTGCAGGTCCGCCTTGGCGACGTCGGCGAAGTCGTGCCCGGCGCTGAACACCGGCCCGGCTCCGGCCAGGATGATGCCGGCCGCATCGCTGCCGCCCACCTGGGTGAACCCGTCGATGAGCTCGTTCATGTGCGCCTCGGACAGCGCGTTACGGCGGCGCGGCCGGTTCATCGTGATCGTGGCGAACGGCCCCGCCCGTTCGATCAGGATGTGCTCGAATCCCATCACGGCCTCCCGGCTGCTGCGGCCAACTGCTTGCGCTACCCATCATGGCCGGCCCGGGCAACCGGGCAGCCGGCCGTGGGCCGCGTTGCCGCTGTCGCGCGTCAATGCGCCCCGGCGCCGCCCGCGTGATCAGATACTGCTGTCATGCCCACCCCAGCGCTTGCGGCGGTTCGCGCGGCCGGCCTTGACCATCGCGTCATCCGGCACGGGCCGGTCCGCTCGCTGGCCGAGGCGGCCGATGCTCGCGGCGTGATGCCTGCCGATGTCGTCAAGACCCTGGTCGTGCGACGGGGTGACGGGGACTTCCTGTTCGTGCTCGTACCGGGAGACCGGGCGATCTCATGGCCGAAACTGCGGGCCGTGCTCGGAGTCAGCCGGCTGTCCATGCCGGATGCGGCGACCGCGCGGCAGGTGACCGGCTACGAGCGCGGGACGATCACTCCGTTCGGCTCGACCGCGCCATGGCCGGTGATCGCAGATCAGCGGCTCAGCGGCCGCCAGATCACGCTCGGCGCCGGCCAGCACGGAGTGGCCATCGCTGCAGCGGCCGACGAGGTGCTGTCCGCCCTGCAGGCCGTCCTCGCCGACGTAACCGAACCCGAGCCTGCCGCTCCCGCAGCCGGTCACCCGCCCAGCTGACCAGCACGCCGCCTGGTGAATGGGGGTTAGGTGTCGCCAGGCCAGCACCTAACCCCCATCCACCAGGCGGAATCTCATTCCGTCACGCCAGGTTGATGTGTCCTTCCAGGCCGCGCTCGCAGACGCGGACAGAGGCGAAGACCCGGCGCGTGCCGCACAGCACGACACGGCCGGTTTGCAGCTCGAAGATTACCGGGCCGCAGGCCCTCGCCATCCCGGTCAGCCGCCAGAACGTCTGCACGCTCTCAGCTGGCATGCCAACGAGATAAGGAGCAAAATCAGCATCCCCGGACGCCGCGCTCCTGCGGCTGTGGCGCATCTCGTCTCCGCGGGCCAGTCTGCGCTCGAACCTGGCTAACTGTGTGTTAGCAGGAGCTCCGTCCACGCGGCGTGACGATTGCGGAGCTGCCCCGCGGTCAGGTCGGCGCGTCCGAGATCCCGGTAGTTCGGCACCCAGGTCTCGACGATCTGGTGCGACCGCGCAACGGCACACAAGTCCCACAGCAGCCGGCCAGGCAGGGCAGATCCGCTCGCGGCCTGATAGGAGTCCAGGAACATGTCGGCGATGCGCTCGTCATAGAGCAGGTAAAGGTCCAGCCGGCACCAGCCGACATCGAAGCCGGGCGGGCCGACTGCACCGCCGGACCAGTCCACGACGCCAGTGAGGACGCCGCCTTCCCACAGCACGTTGCCAGACCAGAAGTCGTAATGCGTCAGCACCTCCGGCGCTCCGGCCAGCAGCTTTCGGCGGTCGGCAACGAGACTGGCCGCCGGTCCGCTGATGTTGGCGAATGACCCATCCGGCAGGTCAAAGACGCTGCGGAATCCGTTAAAACGACGCCGGGGGGTCGCGTGAATCCGCGCGAGTGCCGCGCCCAGCTGCGCGGCCCAGGCCGACGGCTGGCCGGGGGTGATGTCCGCGGTCCCGGGCAGGCGCGAGATCACGACCCAGGACCCTCCGGGTGCCCGGCCGCCCGGGCCGCTAGCCAGCAGCCGGGGGGCGAGGCCATCAAGCCCGTCCAGGGCGGCGAGCACGCGTGCCTCGTAATCGGCAGCCTCGTCGCCAGGCGGGAACTCCCTGATAACGACCTCGAGCCGCGGATTCGCCGTCTGGATCAGCCAGGTACCGGCGTGCGTGCCCCCGGCGAGCGCGCGGACTGCCTGCACCGTCGCATCCGGGCCGGCCAGCCCCGCTGCTTGCTCGACGGCGGCGCGAGACCTGGGCCGATCGCACATGAGAAGAGCGTAGGGGCTGCCACCGGGAGCTCAGGCAGCCGGCAGGCCGCCCGGCGAGGCTAGCCGCGGTGCCCCTGGCGCCGCAGGCGCCTCGGACGCCACTGGCGCCCCTCGCGCCCCGGGCGCAAGGGCCGGGTCAGCCGGGTCAGCCGAGTCAGCGGAAAGGTCAGCGCGAGCTCTGCCTGGGCCGGCAGGTACGGGATCGCCGGGGCGACGGCTGCGCCAATTCCGGCGGTCGCGCCGAGCGAGCCGATGCCCCGCTGGGCGAACGTCGAGGGAATCCGCAGGAACCCCCACCGGCTCGGCGGCCAGGCAATCACGAAGGCCCGCCCGACCACCTTGTTCTCCGGGATCGTCCCGCCGCCCGGATCGCCGCGGTGCAGCCGGGAATCGTCCGACACGCTTCGGTGGTCGCCCATTACCCACAGGCGGCCCGGCGGCACGGTGATGCTGAAGGAACCCGAGCCGGACGGGGAGCTGCCAGGAGCGTTACCCGGGTACAGATAGGACTCCTCGTGCAGCGGAACGCCGTTGACGGTCATCAGGCCTTTCGCGTTGCAGCATGCCACATGATCGCCCGGTAGCCCGATGACCCGCTTGATCAGGTCGGCCGGGCCGGGGCCGGCCCTGAACAGCCCGGCTATTGAGCGCAGCACCGGACGCAGGGTCGCATCATATAGCCGCGCCACCGGATTCGAGTTGGTCGTCACCGGCGGTGCCGGATACCACGAACCCACGCCGCTGAACACGATGATGTCGCCGCGCGCGATCGGCCGGAAGTGATAGACGAGCTTGTTGACCAGCACTATGTCATTGATCTTGAGGGTGTTCTCCATTGACGAGGACGGGATGTAGAACTCCTGCACCACGAACGTCCTGATCAGCAGCGCAGCAACCAGGCCTATAGCGATCATAAACGGCAGTTCACGCCAAAATGACCTAATCTTTTTCGGTTTCTTCCCGGCGGTGTCCGCTCCTGCGGGTGGTTCCTTCTTCCCGGCGGTGTCCGCTCCTGCGGGTGGTTCCTTCTTCCCGGCGGTGTCCGCTCCTGCGGGTGGTTCCTTCTTCCCGGCGGTGTCCGCTCCTGCGGGTGGTTCCTTCTTCCCGGCGGTGTCCGCTCCTGCGGGTGGTTCCTTCTTCCCGGCGGTGTCCGCTCTTCCCGCCGGCTCCGCACGTTCGTCAGCCTGGGAGTCCTGATCACCATTCATCAGCTGATCCGATCATGGGTTTATCATCTCGGGCCCGAGCCTAGCGGTCACGAATCCTGGCCACCGGCAATAGCCGCCCGGCGGCAGCCGGCAGGCGGCGTCAACATATGGCGTCAGGAAGTCATTCCAGGAAGTTATCAATACTTTGCGCAACTGGCCCCGCGCCGGGCCAGGGCGGGACAATTCTGCTGAGTGCGCGGTTGATATTCGACCAGTTACCCCGGCGTTCCCGGCCGGCTGGGCGCGAGGATCGTTCAGGCGTTGACTCCGCCAGTTACCCCGGCGTTCCCGGCCGGCTGGGCGCGAAGATCGTTCAGGCGTTAACTGCCGCAGGCAGTTAACGAAGGCGCAGCCACGCCCTGGTCAGCCGGCCCGGATGCCGTATCCCGCGAAGGCAGGCCCGAGCAGGTCGAAGGCGCGCCCGGCGGCCGCCGCGAGTGCATCCCGGACCTCCTCGCGGTTCTGGCCGGCCAGGCTGCGGCGGCTGCCCTCCCAGTACAGGACACGGTGCACCGACGCGAGCTGCGCCGCCACGATCCGGGGCATGATGTCGTCCTCGCCGGTCTCGGCGGCTATCGCGTCGGCCAGGGCTGCCTCCCGCTGGTCGAGGATCTCCCGCATCCGCGCGGTCAGCACGGGGCTGGCGTCGACCAACCGGGCGAAGGCGGGCCCCGTGATACCGAGCGTGACCTCGCCTCGGGCCAGCGCCTCGGCGTAATCGCGGCGGACGGCGGCCAGCAGGCTCTCGCCGGGCGCGCGCGCCCGGACCGCCCGGGCCAGCCCGCGGACGATGTACTCGGACCGGTCGTAGACGAGGTCCTCTTTGCGCGGGAAGTAGTTGGTGACCGTCATCTTGGCCACCCCGGCTGCGTCGGCTACCTGCGCGATCGTCACCGCGTCGAAGCCGTGCCTGGCGAACAGGGCGGTGGCGATGTCGGAGATCTGCAGGCGGGTTTGCTGCTTCTTGCGCTCGCGCAGGCCGGTGGTCATGCCCGCACTCTAGCATATTAATAGATCTGACCTAAATTTAGGTTTGACATATTTTTCGGTCCCGCCTAGCTTATCTTCATGACTTCAGCCAGCTTGCAGGTTCTCCCCACGGCCAGCGACGGAACAGCGGCGGCCGCCGGGCACAGCCGTGCCAGCGGGCCCGGCCAGGCCAGCGGGCCCGGCCAGCCCAGCGGGCCCGGCGCCCGGGGCCCGGCCGGCCGCGTAGCGAAGCCGCGGCTCGCGAGGCAAGCCTGGGCAGCTCGCTGCGGCCGCTGGTGATCGACGTCGGCGTCCCGCTCGGCCTCTATTACCTGGTGCGCGACGGGCTCGGCGCGAGCCTCGTCATGTCGCTGGTCGTCAGCAGCATCGTCCCCGTCGTCCGGGACGCCGCGGAATTCGCCAGGAGCAGGCGGCTTAACCCGCTAGCCACGCTGATGCTGGTGGTCAACATCGTCGGCATCGGCATCAGCTTCGCCGCAGGCGATCCGCGCATGATGATCGCCAAGGACTCCGCGGTCAGCAGCGTGATCAGTATCGCCATCCTGGCGTCCGTGCTGGCCGGGCGGCCGCTGATGTCCGCCGGGCTCAGGCCGTACCTGACCAGGGGCTCGGCAGGCAAGGAAGCGGCCTGGGACCGGCTGGCGGCTGGCTCGCCGCGGTTCGGCAAGCTGGAGAAGCTGTTCAGCGTCATCTGGGGCAGCGTGCTGCTTGCCGACTGCGTCGCGCGCGTCATCGGCGCCCTTACCCTTCCGGTGACCACGATGGTCTGGCTGTCGACCGTGTTCACGATCGGGGCCATCGGGATCGCGATCATCCTCGGCGGGATTGCCGCAGCTCCGCTGGAGAAGATGGTCAAGGCCGAGGCTGCCCGGACTCAGGCCGGTCAGCCGAGTTCCTGACGGCGCTGCCTCAGGAAATCGCGCTCGGCCGCGTTCCCGGCCCGGTCGATCGCCGTCTCGTACGCCAGCGCTGCCTCGGCGCTGCGGCCGAGCCGCCGGAGCAGGTCGGCGCGGATGGCGTGGAACAGGTGGTAGCCGCCGAGGTCGAGGCCGTCGACCAGGGCAAGTGCCGCATCCGGTCCATCGACCTCGGCTACAGCGACCGCGCGGTTGAGCGCGACGACCGGGCTCGGCACAAGCGGCAGCAACTGGTCGTAGAGCAGCAGGATCTGCTCCCAGTCCGTGCTGGTGGCGGCCGCTGCGTCGCTATGCACGGCGTTGATCGCGGCCTGGATCTGGTACGGGCCCGGCTGGTTCCGCTGCAGGCACTGCCGGACAATGCCCTGGCCTTCGGCGATCAGGCTGCGATCCCAGCGGCTGCGGTCCTGGTCGGCCAGCAGCACGAGACCGCCGTCCGGGGTGGACCGGGCCGCCCGCCGTGACTCGGCCAGCAGCATGAGCGCAAGCAGGCCGAGCACCTCCGGCTCGTCCGGCATCAGCCCGGCCAGCAGCCGGCCGAGCCGGATGGCCTCCGCGGACAGGTCCTCGCGGGCGAGCCGGGCGCCCGCCGTCGCCGTATAGCCCTCGTTGAAGATGAGGTAGACGACCGCGAGCACGGCCCGCAGCCGGTCGGGGAGTTCGGCCTCGGCCGGGACCCGGTACGGGATCCGCGCATCCCGGATCTTGCCTTTGGCCCGGACCAGCCGCTGGGCCATCGTCGGTTCCGGGACGAGGAATCCGCGCGCGATCTCAGCGGTGGTCAGGCCGCCGAGGAGGCGGAGCGTCAGCGCCACCTGGGCGCCGGTACCGAGCGCAGGATGGCAGCAGGTGAAGATCAGGCGCAGCCGGTCATCACGCACGGCACCCTCCTCCGCGGCTGGTTCGCCGCTGGCGTGCAGGAGCGCGGCCTGGGCATGCCGGTCCTCGCGGGACGCCTCCCGGCGGAGGCGGTCGATTGCCCTGTTGCGGGCAGTGGTGATGATCCATCCCGCCGGGCTCGGCGGCAGTCCGGCGGACGGCCACCGCTCCACGGCCGTGGTGAACGCGTCCTGGACGGCGTCCTCGGCGATGTCGATGTCACCGAACACGCGGACAAGGACGGCCACCGCGCGGCCATGCTCCTCGCGGAATATGCGCTCGATCTCGGCGACCGGCAGGGCTGTCTCGCCGGGCGCAGGTCCCGGCGGATCAGGCGGCGGGCCCGGCAGGTCAGGCGGCAGGCCCGGCAGGTCAGGCGGCGGGCCCGGCAGGTCAGGCGGCAGGCCCGGCATCGGCGTAGAACGGCCGCACCTCGACCGGCAGGGTGGTGGCCCGGGCCAGCTTTGCCCCCCACGCGAGGGCAGCGTCCAGGTCTGGCGCCGCGATGATGGTGAACCCGCCCAGATGCTCCTTCCCCTCGGCGAAGGGACCGTCGGTCGTCAGCACCTCGCCATCACGTATCCGCATTACCGTCGCGGTGCCCGGCGGGTGCAGCCCGCCCGCGAAAACCCAGGCGCCGGCCGACTTGAGCTCGGCGTTCAGGGCGTCCAGGCTGCGCATTATCGGCTCCAGGATCTCGGGCGCCGGAACTGGTCCGTCGGGCTGATAGACGCTCAGAAGATACTGCTTCATCTGAATTCTCCCTGCTGGCGGTCGGCTGGACGAAGCCCGGCACTAGCCGGTTGCGGTCGGCCCGGGTCGGCCGGCCTTCACCCTCTACACGAACGGCGCCCGGCCAGATCGACACCCGGCATCAAGCGCTGGGTTCTCTCCGGGCAGCTAGCAACCCGATGAATGTGGCAATCACTGGCACCCAACCCAATGAGAGTCACATCCATCGGGTTGCCGGGGGCGGCTAGCAACCCGATGAATGTGGCAATCACTGGCACCCAACCCGTACGTTGTCACATTCATCGGGTTGGTCCGCCCGGCTGGGGCGCGGGCCGGGCGGCTGGGGCGGCGGGGCGGGCCGGCGGGGGCGGTCGGCTGGGGCGGCTGGGGCGGGCCAGGCGGGCGGGGCGGCTGGTCCGGCTGGGCCGGCTGGGGCGGCTGGGCCGGCGGGGAGGGCGGGGAGGGCGGGGAGGGCGGGGCGGGCGGCGGGCGGCTCAGGTTCGGTGGTCCAGGGCGCGCCTGGTCAGCACGCGGGCGAGGTGGCGCCGGAACTCGCCATCGGCATGCATGTCCTCCGCAGGCGACGTGCCGTCCGCCGCGAGCTCGGCGGCCTCGGCCGGGCTGGCCCCGCCGGCCAGCGCCTGCTCGGCGGCGCTGGCGCGGAGCGGCACCGGGCCCATGTTGGCCATCGCGATCCGGCCGCCGGCCGCCGCTACCCCGACGATCGCCCAGTCGTTGGCCCGCCGGACGAACTTCTGGTACCCCCACGGAGCATCCGGCCTGCGCGGCACCCGCACCGCGGTGAGCAGCTCGCCCGGCGCCAGGCTGGTCTCGAAGAAGCCGGCGAAGAAGTCGTCAGCCGCGATCCGCCGCGTACCGCCCGGGCCCTGCGCCTCGACCGAGCCGCCCAGCGCGAGCAGCGCCATCGGCAGGTCGGCGGCCGGGTCGGCGTGTGCGAGCGAGCCGCCGATGGTGCCGCGGTGCCTGATCTGCGGGTCGCCGACCAGCCCGGCGGCATGCGCGAGCAGCGGCGCGCCGACCCTGACCAGGTCGGATGCGGCCAGGTCGGCGTGCCGGGTCAGCGCGCCGATCACCAGCTCGTCGCCGTCCACGCTGATCCCGGCCAGCTCGGCCAGCGGGCCGATGTCGATCAGCGCGGTCGGTGCCACCAGCCGCAGCTTCATCATCGGCAGCAGCGAATGCCCGCCGGCCAGCAGCTTTGCCTCGTCGCCGAGGCTGGCCATCAGGTCAAGGGCATGCGCGGCCGACTCGGCCGGCACGTAGTCGAACTGCGCCGGGATCATCGGCCAGCCTGCTCACCCGCGGCGCCCGCCTGCCCGCTCGCGGCGCCCGCCTGCCCGCCCGCGGCGCCCGCCTGCTCACCCGCGGCGCCCGCCTGCCCGCCCGCGGCGCCCGCCTGCCCGGCGGCGGCGTCAGCCTGCCCATTCGCGGCGTCAGCCTGCTCCCGGGCCGCAGCCAGCACCGCGCGGACGATGTTGTGGTAGCCGGTGCACCGGCACAGGTTGCCCTCCAGCCCCTCGCGCACCTGCGCCTCGGTCGGCTGCGGGTTCTCGGCCAGCAGCCCGACGGTCGCCATTACCATCCCCGGCGTGCAGAAACCGCACTGCAGGCCGTGTTCGGCGCGGAACGCCCGCTGCACCGGATGCAGTTCCCCGTCTGGTGCGGCGAGTCCCTCGGCCGTCGTTACCTCGCCGCCACCGGCCTGGACTGCCAGCATCGTGCAGGACTTGACCGAAGACCCGTTGAAGATGACTGTGCACGCGCCGCACGAGGTCGTGTCGCAGCCGACGTTCGCAGCGCGCAGGCCGCAGGTCTCGCGGAGATAGTGCACGAGCAGCAGCCGCGGCTCGACGTCGTCAGACCGCCGCTCGCTGTTTACCTTGAGCTCTACCCGCATCATGCACCTTCCGTGCTGGCCCGGGGGGACGACCCCGCGGCGCCCCCTGTCGTGCTGGCCGCCCGCAATGCTCGCCAGACCCGCTGCGGTGACGCGGGCATGTCGATGTGCCGCACGCCCAGGTGGGCAACGGCGTCCACGACCGCGTTCTGCACGGCGGGCGTCGCGCCGATCGTGCCCGCCTCGCCGATGCCCTTGACCCCCATCGGGTTGTAGCTGGTCGGCGTGGCCATGTCGGCAAGGTCGAAGCTGGGCACCTCGGTCGCCGACAGGAACGGGTAGTCGGCGAGGCTCGCCGTCAGCGGGTTGCCGTCGGCGTCATACACGAACTCCTCGAGGAACGCCTGCGCCGCGCCCTGGGCGATGCCGCCGTGCCGCTGGCCCTCGGCCAGCAGCGGGTTGAGCACGAACCCAGCGTCGTCGACGGTTACCATCTGGCGCAGCGTCACCTTTCCTGTCTCGGTGTCCACCTCGGCCACCGCCACGTGCGTGCCGAACGGGAAGGTGGCGCCAGGCGCCGAGAACACAGTGCGGACAAGCAGCCGCTCGCGGCGCGCCAGCCGGGCCAGCGGGACCGAAGCCTCCGGGTCGCCGGCCACCGCGAACGCGCTGCGGCCGGCGTCGAAGACCAGGTCGGCCTCGCTGGCCTCAAGCGCGGCCGCGGCCCGGCCCCGGGCCAGCTCGATCAGCTCGACCGAGGCCTGCTGCACGGCCAGCCCGCCCTGCTGCAGGCTGCGCGAGCCGCCGGTGCCGCCGCCCTCGGGGACCAGGTCGGTGTCGCCCCACTTCAGCGTGATCCTGTCCACCGGGATGCCGAGCTTGTCACTGGCCAGCATCGCCCACGCGGTCGCGTGCCCCTGGCCGTGCGGCGACGTGCCGGTCAGGATCGTCGCGCTGCCATCCGGATGGACCTCGACCGTGGCGTTTTCCTCCGGCGGCGATTCCTCGCCGTCGCCCATCCCGGTGATCTCGACGTAGCAGGACAGGCCGATGCCGAGCTGGACCGCGTCGCCGCGCTCCCGCCGTTCGGCCTGCTCCTTGCGCAGGGCGGGATAGTCGGCCGCGGCCAGCGCCGTGTCCAGCGCGGTCACGTAGTCCCCGCTGTCATACAGGGCGCCGAACGCGGTCCGGTGCGGCTCGGTGAACGGCGGCAGCAGGTTGCGCCGCCGGACGTCGGCGGGATCCATGCCGATCTCGGCCGCGAACAGGTCCATCGCCCGCTCGACGGCGGCGGTGGCCTCCGGCCTGCCCGCGCCGCGGTACGCGCCGAGCGGCGTGGTCGTGGTGACCACCGTCTTCGCGACCGCCTCGGCCCGCGGCAGCGCGTACGGGCCCGGCGTCATCAAGATCGTCAGGAACGGCAGGACCGCGCCGAGACGCGGGTAGGCGCCCGCGTCCTGGACGATCTCCAGCCGGTACGCCTGTACGGTCCCGTCCCGGCGGCCGCCGATGGTGACCGTCTGCTGCTGCGCCCGCCCGTGGGTCATCGCGATCAGGTTCTCGTACCTGGTCTCGGTCCACCGGGCCGGGCGGCCGAGTTGCCTGGCCACCCAGGCGACGATCGCGTGCTCCGGGTCGGCGCCGAACTTCGCGCCGAACGCGCCGCCGACGTCCGGGGTGATCACGCGGACTTCTGCTTCCTTCAGGCCGAGCAGGCCGGCCAGCCCGCTGCGGGTGCCCTGCGCGCCCTGGTTCGGTATCCAGGCGGTCAGCCGGCCATCCTCGCCCCAGGCCGCCGCGGCGGCCCGGGTCTCCATCGGCGCGGGCGCCACCCGCTGGTTCATGATCGTGTGCCGGACGACCGCGTCGCAGCCGTCGAAGAGGTGCTCGTCCAGCGCGGCCGGGTCGCCGAAATTAGCCGCGACGTTGGTCCCGGCGTCGGCGAACAGCACTACCTGGTCCGACGCCGCGTCGGCCAGGTCGACCACGGCGGGCAGCGGGTCGTAGCCGACATCGACGAGCTCGACCGCGTCCTCGCCCTGGTACGGCTGCTCGGTCACCACCGCGGCCACCGCGTCGCCGACGAAGCGGACCACGTCGGCGGCCAGCAGCCGCCGCCGCATCCGCTCATTCAGCAGTCCCGGCATCACCGGGCCGATGTCCGGCAGGCCGGCCAGGTCGGCGGCGGTGTAGACGGCCAGCACTCCGGGCGAGGCCAGCGCCGCGCTGGCGTCGATGCCGCTGATCCTGGCGTGCGCGATGGGGGAGCGGACGAAGAAGACGTGGCAGGCGCCAGCCAGCCGGTCGTCGGTCACGTCCTCGGTGTAGACGCCGCCGGTCGTCAGGAACCGCGGATCCTCGATCCGCAGGACCCGGGTGCCAAGGATGCTCACGCGGTCTGCTCCCCTCGACTCTGCTCGCCGCTGCCCAAACGCGATCATGCCGGTCCGCTGTACGGCCGGTCAAACCAGGTCACTGACGCGATGCCTGCGGCCGCCTCAGCTGCCCTTCGGGCACGGGTAGAACAGCCTGCCGTCCAGGTCCACGCTGAACTTGACCGCGGCGAACCCGTCAGCGGGCGCGTAGACCCGGCGGCAGAAGGTAGCGAATTCCCGCTTGCGCTTGCACCGCACTCCCGGGCTGCAGACGAACTTGTCCTGCGCGTACTCCGCCTCGCCGACCCACTTGCCGGTCGGCTGGCTGGCCGTCCTGGCCGCGGTGAACACGTCCCACCCGCAGGGCGTGCGGCCGGTCAGCGCCGAGCAGGTGATCCCGTCCTGCCTGGTGCCGCGATTCCAGCTGGCGAAGCACTCGTGGTAGACGTAGCACTCCTCGACCACCGCGCCGTCCGCGTACTTCACGCCCCACCAGGCCAGGCCCGGCGTGTTCTTCCACAGCACGGTCATGCCGTCGCGGTGCACCAGGTTGAACGCGTAGGCGAGGAAGTTCTGCGCGTCGCCGGGGGTCAGGTGGAACCCGGTGGTCGACGCCGGGTCGAAGCTGTCGATGTCGTCAAGCTCGACGGCGTCGAAGCCCTTCCGCGCGCACATCCCGATCCGCTCCTTCAGCATCGGCTTGAGCAGGCTGAGCTGGCGGAAGTCGACCCAGCGTTCCTGCGGGTAGCCGAAGTAGACCTTCCCGAGCACGCGCGCGGGGAAGTACCTGCCGTACGGCGCCGGGCTGGCGTCCGGCCGGTAGTCCTCCCAGGCCAGGTCCAGGTAGCAGACCGCCTTCGGATGCGCGAGCGTGCTGGCCTGCCAGGTCGTGTGGATCCGGCGCACCTCGCGGCGGCTGGTGAGGAAGCCGTCGATGTCGTAGATGTCGACCGCGTGGACGCCGGTCCGCTGCAGCGGGATGGACCGGCCGATCTGCCAGTCCCAGCGCATCGGGCGATGCCGGGCATCGAGATGCGGCGGGTACCAGCAGGCCCGCCCGGCCGGCCGGCGGCACGGGCTCGGCGCGGCCAGCGGCACGACCCGCCAGCCGAACCTGCGGGTGGTCGTCCCGGCCCGGTTCGCGGTCCGGACGGCTACCAGGTGCGCGCCTTCGGCGAGCTTCCCGGTGGAGAACACCCCGTCGGCCGGCAGCCTGCGCCAGCCGCCGGCATCGATCCGGTAGCGCTCGGCGGGCCGGCCGTCGGCTGCGTTGTAGTGCGGCGGCCCGACCTCGAAATACTCCTGCGCCGACCCGGTCCTGCGCTCGGGCAGCCCGTTCACGAACTCGGTCCGCGGCGGCCGGCCGCGGCGGAAGGCCCGGACCGCCCCGCCGGTCGTCACGGAGGCGTGAGCGCGAATTATTTGAAACGTAAACGCGTCCCGGCTGGTCGTCTGCACCACTTCGGCTGCCGTCTCGGTCAGCCGCAGGCGCCTTCCGGTGTCAGCGTGGCCCACGTCATAGAGACTGGCCGCGAACGGCGCCGATGTGGTGTCCGCTGCGCGCCGGCAGCGGCCGCTGCGGCTGCCGCATGACCGCCACCTGTAGCTGACCTCGAAGCTGAGCAGCCGCTCGCCCCGGCCCAGCCGCCCGGGCCGCCAGCGCAGCCCGCTGGCGCGCACGTTCCCGCCGTCCCGCAGGTGCCCGCGGATCCGCAGCGTCCCGTGCGGCACCGGCGGGGCGATCCCGGCGGCCCGCGCCCGCGGCGCCCGCACGGCCGGGCCGCCGCCGCGCCCGCGGACGCCGCCCCGATGACCGCGGCGGAACCAGCTGCCCCGGCGGCTCGGCTGGCCACGGTGTTCCCGTTAAAAATGGAAGTTCTGCCGGCCCTGCCGGTGCCGGTGACCCCGGCGGCCGCCGGGCCCGCCGCCGCGGTCAGGCTGACGGTCACCGCCGCCGCCGCTGCGAGCAGCGGGATCAGCCGCCTGCCCGGCCTGCTCATGACCGGGTCCCGGCCAGGTAGCCGTCGCCGTCGTACCGGCGCGCCCCCGGCCCGAACTGCGGCAGCCACTCGGCCTCGGCGGCCAGCATCTTGTCGGCCATCTCATGGATCTTCGGCAGCGTCGGACATGGCGCTGGTCAGCGGGTCCAGCGCGACCGCGGCATGCACGAGCTCGCGGCTGCCGGTCATCGCCGCCCGCACGGTCAGCCGCTGCACCGCGATCTGCACCTCGTTCAGCGCCGCGCAGGCCGGCGGCAGCGCGCCGTAGCGGATCGGCCGCACCCCGGCACCGTCGGCCACGCAGGCCACCTCGACGCACGCGTCCGGCGCCAGGTTGGTGATCAGCCCGTCGTTGCGGACGTTGACGTAGACGATCCGCCGGGTGCCGGTGACGATGCTGTCCATGATCGGCGCCGCCAGCTCGCCGCCGTGCACGATGCCTTCCCGGCGGGCCTCGTCGACGATCTCGGCGTCGCTCTGCTCCTTGTCGACGGTGCTGGAGATCTCCAGGTTGTCCCAGAGCCGGTCCAGGTAGTAGGCGGTCAGGTCCGGGTTCTTGCGGAACCAGGCCCAGTACTCGCTGGCGTGGTGGCTGGACTCGGTGTGGAAGTACCCGGTGAGTTCCATCAGCTCGGCCCGCACCCGCTCGATGCTCTCGTACGGGTCGTCGGAGCGGGGCAGCAGCGGCTGCGTCCCGTCGATGTGCCTGGCCCGCATCACCAGCCTGATCAGCGGGATCAGGTCCTCGGCGCCGCGCCGGTAGGTGGTGAACCAGGCGGTGTGGTTCACCCCGGCGCAGTCCCAGGTGACCTCCTCATACGGCACGCCGAGCTCGCGGGCGAGCAGCTCGGACGTGTTCTGCACGCTGTGGCACAGCCCGATCACCCGCACGCCGAGCAGGTCGGTCGCCCAGATGTTGGCCGACATCGGGTTGGTGTAGTTCAGCAGCAGCGCGTCCGGGCAGATCTCCAGCATCGCCTCGGCGATCACCCGCAGCGCCTCGATCGTCCGCAGGCCGCGGAACACCCCGCCCGGGCCGAGCGTGTCGCCGACGATCTGGTCGATCCCGTACTCACGCGGGATCTCCAGGTCGAACGTGTAGGCCCGGACGCCGCCGACCTGGAACACGGTCAGCACGAAGTCGGCGCCGGCCAGCGCGCTCGGGCAGCCCGGCCGGGATCTCCACGGTGGCCGCCAGCCCGCCGAGCTCGATCAGCTGCCTGGCCGCCACGGCGGTCCGCTCGGCGGCCGGCTGGTCGATGTCGTAGAGCACCAGTTCGGCGCCGGCGCAGCGCCGGGAACGACAGGATGTCCCTGATCAGCTCGACCGGGAACACCCAGCCGCCCGCGCCGACGATCACGATCCGGGGCCGTGCTGCGGTCATCGCTGCTCCTTCGTCTCGCGCTGTCCTTCTGTCGCCGGGATCGCTGCCCCGGTGGCCAGGTCGAAGAGGTAGATCCGGTCCGGCTGCACGCCGACCCGGACCCGGTCGCCGGGCGCCGGCAGGCGGGCCGGCGCGAAGATCGCGGTCACCGGCGCCCGGGCGGCCCCGGCGGCGAGGATTTCCTTCTCTTCCTCGGCGCCGCTGCGCACGGCCGTCCCGGCCACCGTGCCGTGCACCAGCGCCGACTCGCCGAGCGGCTCGACCAGGTCAACTTCCAGTTCCAGCGACGGCGCGGCGTCCGTGGCCGGGCCGAGCGACTCCGGCCGGATGCCGACGACCACGTCGCCCGGCGGCACGCCTGGCCTGCTGAACGCCAGCTCGCCGGCCAGCACCTGGGTTCCGTCCGCCCGGCCGCGCAGCAGGTTCATCGCCGGGCTGCCGATGAAGCCGGCCACGAACAGGTTCGCCGGCCGGGCGTACACCTCCTGCGGCGGGCCGACCTGCAGCGCCTTGCCGGCCGACATCACCACGATCCGGTCGGCCAGCGTCATCGCCTCCACCTGGTCGTGCGTCACGTAGACCGTGGTGATGCCCAGCTTCTGGTGCAGCCGCTTGAGCTCGGCCCGCATCTGCACCCGCAGCTTCGCGTCCAGGTTGGACAGCGGCTCGTCCAGCAGGAACACCTTCGGCTCGCGGACCAGCGCGCGGCCCATCGCCACCCGCTGCCGCTGCCCGCCGGACAGCTGCGCAGGCCGGCGCTTCATCAGCTCCTCGAGGCTGAGGACAGCGGCGATCTCGCTGACCCGCCGCTCGATCTCGCGCTTCGGCGTCCGCCGCTCCTTCAGCCCGAACGCGAGATTCCGCCGCACGGTCATGTGCGGGTACAGCGCGTAGTTCTGGAACACCATCGCGATGTCCCTGTCCCGCGGCGAGATGCCGTTGACCACCTGGTCGCCGATGCTGATCTGGCCGGACGTCGGCTTGTCCAGGCCGGCGATCAGCCGCAGCGCGGTGCTCTTGCCGCAGCCGGACGGGCCGACCAGGATCAGGAACTCGCCGTCCGGGACGTCAAGCGACAGGTCGTCGAGCGCGAAGACGCCGCCGGGGAACTCCTTCGTGACGCTGCGCAGCGCGACATTGGCCATGGCTAGCCCTTCAGCCCGGTGGTGGCGATCCCGCGGATGAAGAAGCGCTGCGCCAGGAAGAACAGGAGAAGCACCGGCAGCAGGCTCATCACGTTGGCGGCCATCAGCAGGTTCGTGCTGGTCTGGTGGGTGCCCTCGAAGGTGGTCAGGCCGAGCTGCAGGGTCATGTTGTTCGGCGTGTAGATCGTGATCAGCGGCCAGAGGAAGTCGTTCCAGGTCCACAGGAACGTGATCACCGCGAGGGTGGCCAGGGCCGGCCCGGACAGCGGCAGCACGATCTTGAAGAGCACGCCGAGCCTGGACGCCCCGTCGATCCTGGCCGCTTCCTCGAGCTCGACCGGCAGCGTGCGGAAGAACTGCCGGAGCAGGAAGATGCCGAAGGCGTTGGCCAGGTTCGGCACGATCAGCGCGCCGAGCGTGTTGATCAGCCCGAGGTCCTTCACGATGATGAAGGTGGGGATCATCACGACCTGGAACGGGATCATCAGCGTGGCCAGCACCGCGATGAAGACGACCTCGCGGCCGAAGAACTTGATCCGGGCGAACGCGTAGCCGGCCAGGCTGCAGAACAGCAGGTTGCCGGCCACCGTGACGACGGTCACGATCAGCGTGTTGACGAACCAGCGGGCGAACGGCGCCTGCCGCAGCACTTCGGTGTAGTTCTGCAGGTGCACCGTATGCGGCGTCAGGTCCGGCGGGAAATGCCTGGTCTCGTTCAGCGTCTCCAGCGACGTCACCAGCATCCACACCATCGGGATCAGCATCGCGACCGCGATCGGGATCAGCACCAGGTGCCACGGGCTGAACAGGAACTGGCCGGGCTCGCGCCGCTTGCGCTGGCGCTGGCCGGGCCCGGCGGGCTCGCCCCGGGCAGCGCGGCGGGCCGCGGCGGCGGTCTGGCCGGTCATGACGCGTAATACACAAGTCGGCGGCCGACCCAGAGCTGCACCACGGTGAGGCTCAGGATCACGATCAGCAGGACGTAGGCGATCGCTGCCGCGTAACCGGCGACTCCCTGCTGGAAGGCCAGGCTGAACAGGTAGTAGACGACCACGTAGGTCGCCGTGCCCGGCCCGCCCTTGGTCAGGAAGTAGACCTCGTCGAACAACTGCAGCGCGTTGATCGATGACCACACCACCAGGAACAGCGTGGCCGGGCCGAGCAGCGGCAGGGTGATGTTGCGGAACATGCCCCAGGTCCTGGCCCCGTCGATCTCGGCCGCCTCGACCAGCGACGGCGGGATCCCCTGCAGCGCGGCGAGGTAGATGATCACGTCGAAGCCGATCCAGCCCCAGACGGTCATCCCGACGATTGAGTACAGCGCGCCGCTCACGCTGTCGAAGAACCCGTACGGCCCCAGCCCGATCTTCGCGAGCAGGAAGTTGACCAGCCCGAAGTTGGGGTCGAGCAGCCAGAGGAACATGATCGCGGTGGCGATCGTGGACAGGATGACCGGCACGAAGACGGCCGTCCGGTAGAACCGGACCCCCCGGATCCGCCGGTTCAGCGCGATCGCCGTGAGCAGCCCGCCGGCCACCGAAAGCGGCACGAACAGCGCCGTGTACACCAGGCTGTGCACGACCGACTGCTTGAACAGCGGGTCCTTGGCCAGCGCCCGGTAGTTCGCGGTGCCGATCCACTGCGGCGGGGACAGCAGGTTCGTGTGCTGGAACGACAGCAGCGCGGACCAGATCACCGGCACGATACCGAACACGAAGATCAGGAACACGGCGGGAAAGGCGAACGCCCAGCCGGACAGGTGGTCGGACTGGAGGATCCGGCGGATGCGCATGCCGGGCGTTACCCGGGTGCCGCGAGGTAGCCGTCGGCCTGCTGGGCGGCCGAGTTCAGCGCGGCCTGCGGGGTCGCCTGGCCGAGCAGTGCCGCGACGATCTCCCGGCCGAGCGCGGCGGATATCCGCGGGTACTGGGAGATCTGCGGCCGTGCCTGGAGCACGTTATGCAGGTTCTGCGCGAACAGCCCGGCTCCCGGGTACTTCTTGTTGAACTGGGCGAACCCGGGAAGTTTCTGCACCGACAGCCTCGTCGGCAGGTCGCCGGTGGCGATCGAGTTCTGCAGCAGGTTGGACGGCTTGACCAGGAACTGCAGGAACTCCAGGGACGCCTTGACCCGGGCCGGGCCGTTGTTGAAGACGACCCAGTTGTCCGGGCCGGAGATCGTCTGATGGCTGCCGCCGACGTTGAACGAGGGCATGATCTGCACCCCGTAGTGCACGTCAGGGAAGCTGGACAGATCCCACGGGCCAGTGATGATCATGCCGAGCTTGCCCGAGTTGAACAGGCTCTCGCTCTGCCCGGCGTCGGGATGGAAGTCGAGGTAGAGCGAGTGGGCCTGCTGCATCGAGCGCAGCGTCTGCAGCGCCCGGACGCCAGCCGGGGAGTTGAACGCGGCCTTGGTGTTACCCGGCGTCAGGAGGTGACCGCCGGCCTCCCAGAGCATCGCCTCGTACTCCCAGACGGTGGTCTCGCTGCCGTCCGCGGGGAAGGTCAGGCCGAAGATCTTCTTCGCCGGGTCGGCAATCGCCTTCGCGTCGGCTGCCAGCTGGCTCCAGGTCCAGTTCGGTCCCGGGGGGGCGAGGTGGTGCTGGGCGAACAGCGTCTTGTTGTAGACCACGGCAAGGTTGTCCACCAGGGCCGGGATGCCGAGAACCTTGCCGCCGACGGTCGCGACGTCCCGCTCGCCCGGGGTGAAGTCGTTCCAGCCGTACTGCGGCTGCTTCACGATCTTGGTGAGGTTGACCACCTCGGGCGCCTGGGCGACCTGCGGCATGTTGGTGCCGTACTGATAGGAGATATCGGGCTGCTGGCCGCCCTGCAGCGCGACGGTCACCTTCTGCAGCGCGTAGTCGTTGTCGACGTACTCCATCCGGATCTGGATCTTCGGGTGCAGCCGGGTGAACTCGGCGACCTGGCTCTTCAGCGATTCGTACTCGTGCGCCCTGGCTGGCCGGCGGCGGCGGCGTATAGCCCATCCACAGCACCAGCTTGACGACGCCGTTCGGCGCTGCGGAGCCACCGCCCGCGCGATCCGGATGAGCACGCGGCGGCCAGCAGGACGAGCGCGGCTGATGCCGCGACGCCGAGCCTTCTCGCCCGGCGGCTGCCGGAGCTGCGCCGCGGAGTCCGCTGCACCGGGGCGCCTGCTGATGCTGGGTTTCTGCGGGCGGCTGCTGATGCTGGGGCTCGGCGGGCGGCTGCTGATGCCGCGGCTTGCCCGGCGCCTGCTGATGCTGCGACGCGGAGTCTTCTCATCGGGCACCTCTCGTCACGCTCACGCCCTGCCGCCGCGCGGCGCCGCCTGATCCGCCCAGAACGCGCCTGACCGGCGTCCTTAACCCGGCATTCCGTCATACGGATCGCCGTTCTGCTAGAGCCTTGGCCGATTGTCCACCCGCGCCCGGCACGCGTCAAGGGACACACGGCAGGCACCCGCAGGGCGGTCACGGCACCCGCCGGACGGGCCAGGTTCACGGGACAAGCAGCGCCTTGACCGGCTCCAGGCCGCCGTTCATCAGCCCGGTGAAGATCTCCGCCCCCTCGGTCAGCGGGTACTGCGTCGTCCAGCTCAGGTCCCAGCCCCGCAGCAGGTCCGCGGCCCGGCTGAACTCCTCGTCGCTGTAGGCGAACGATCCCTGCACCCGCTTTTCCGCCACGGATCAGGGCGTTACCGTCGAAGCCGGCGGCCTCATCAAGCAGGCCGAGCCACACCGCGGTCCCGCCCGGCCGCAGCTGCCGGACCGAGACTAGCGCGGGTGACCGGCGAGCCGACCGCATCGAAGATCACGTCATACTCGCCGTCAAGGTCAGCGCCGGCCGCCGTGCGCGCCGAGCCGCCTGGCCTGGCCGAGCCTGCCGGGATCCAGGTCCGTCATGTCCACCCGGTCCGCCCCGCCGGCCAGCGCCGTCAGCAGGCAGAACAAGCCGATCGCGCCGCAGCCGAGCACGGCTACCCTGGACCCGGCATCAGCCCGGGCGATGCTCCAGGCGTGCACCGCGTTCGCTGCAGGCTCGACCAGCGCCGCGGCCTCCCAGCCGAGCCAGTCCGGCAGCGGGCGCAGCGTGGAAGCGGGCACCGCTACCTGCTCGGCGAAGCCGCCGGCCCGGTGCACGCCGATGATCTGCCGTTCCCGGCAGACCTGCCGGAGCCCGCCCCGGCACAGCTCGCAGTGCCCGCAGGACAGCATCGGGTTGATGACCACCCGGTCCCCGTCCGCGCTCAGCCCGGCGAACTCGTGCCCCATGATCAGCGGTGGCTTGCGGAAGCCGGGGTGCCTGGCCCCGTGCAGCTCGCTGCCGCAGATGCCGACCGCGCGCACGTGCACCAGGACGTCACCATCGGCCACTTCGGGCTCAGGAACGTCCTGCATCTCCATCCTGCCCGGGCCAGTGAACACCAGTGCCTTCACCTGCGAACCTCCGTCACGTGTGAACCTCCGTCACGTGTGAACCTCCGTCACGTGTGAACCTCCGTCACCGAGCGAGCCTGGTCACCCTGGACCTGCGTCATCCGGTGGCTTGCCCCCCATGACCGGGGAACCCGGTCACCGGCGAACCCCCGCGGGTCAGCCGCGGAAGGGATGGCACTCCTGGCCGGTTACGCCGGGCCGGCAGGCGAACAGCGCTCCGGCCGACCCGCCCGGCCCGGCGGCCGTGCTGATATAGAGCACGTCCAGGTCCTTGCCGCCGAACGCGCAGCTCGTGACGTGCGCGGCGGGCAGCTTGATGATCTGCTTCAGCCGGCCGTCCGGCCGGTAGCGCTGCAGCGCGCCGCCGCCCCACACCGCGACCCAGATGCAGCCCTCGGCATCCACGGTCAGGCCGTCAGGGACGACATCGCCATGCCCGAGCGTGGCCAGGCAGCGGCGGCGCCCGACCTCGCCGGTCGCCGGGTCGTAGTCCATGACGTCGATCTGATAGGCAAGCGAGTCGACGTAGTACATCCGGGTCTCGTCCGGACTCCAGCCGATCCCGTTGGAGATGCCGACGCCGTCGAAGAGCCTGGTCAGCCGGAGGTCGGGATCCAGCCGGTAGAGCGCGCCGGCCCCGGGCGACTCGTCGGCGGCCATGGTCCCGGCGAAGAACCGGCCGGCCCGGTCACAGGAGCCGTCGTTCATCCGGTTGTCCGGCCGGTCCGCCTCGACGGCGGCCAGCGGCGTCACCGTGCCGGTGCTGGTGTCCAGGGCCAGGAAGCCGTCCCTGGCCGTCAGCACCAGGCCGCCGCTGGCCCGCGGCACCACCGCGCCGACCGGCTGCCCGGCATCCCAGCTCGTATGCGTGCCGTCCTCGTCCAGCCGGTGCACCAGGCCGGCCGGGACGTCCACCCAGTACAGCGCTCCGCTCACGACGTCCCAGTGCGGGCCTTCGCCAAGCTCGGCCACGGGCACGGGCAGCTGGGCCGGCTGACTGCCGAAGGCGCGGTTGGCCATGGCTGGTCATCCCTCCGGGCGCACGCGTTCCATGTGCCGGAATAGCGTTCCTAGGCCGGACGATCTCAGGCCGGCCGGCCCCGTGTCAATGCCGGCGCCCTGGTCGCGGCCGCCCCGCCGGGGCCCCGTCCGGACTCGCCGGGCGCGCGTCCGGATACCCGCGCGGCCGGGCTTGCCGGGGATGTCATGAGGTGTGGCCGTCGGACCAGTCGGCGACCGCCTGGCGGAGAAAGCCGCCGATCTCGGCCAGGCGGCCAGCCTCCGCACGGGCCCCGAGCACGGTGACGCTGACCGCGGTAGCCGGGACCGGCCGGCCGAGGAAGATCGGCACGGCCGCGCACCGGACGCCGATCTCGTTCTCCTCGATGTCCAGCGCGTAGCCGCGCTCGCGCACCAGCGCGAGTTCCTCGGCGAGCCGCGGCACCGAAGTGATCGTGTTCGCCGTGACGGCCTTCAGCGGCGCCCACTGCGCGGCCCATGCCTGCACGGCCTGGTCGGTCGGGTAGGTCCAGGCCAGCAGTGCCTTGCCGACCCCGGTGGCGTGCGCGGGATTGCGCCCGCCGATCACCGACGACATCGTGATCGTGTGCGACGCCTGGATCTTGTCGTGGTAGACGACCTCGGCGCCGTCCAGCACGGCCATGTGCGTGGTCTCCCGCAGTTCCCCGGTCAGCCTGGCGAGCAGCGGGTGGATCAGCGCGCGCAGGTCGAGCATGTCGTAGAAGCGGAACGCGGTGGCCAGCAGTTCGGTGCCGAGGAAATACGAGCCGCCTGCCTCCGGCTGGGCGATGAAGCCGCGGTACTTGAGTGCGGCCAGGATCCGGTGCAGCGAGCTCTTCGGGATGTCGCAGCCGGCCGGCCAGCTCGTCCAGCGACAGCCCCCGGGATGCGCTGCCCACCACGGTCAGGATCCGCAGCGCCCGGTCGACGCTGGCTACCGGCGACTCATCGGTGTCCACTGCGCTCCCGGCGACGCCGCGCGCTCCGCCCCGCAACAGGGTCCGTGCTACCCGCAATTCCGCTGGACGGAATCATAGACCAGATGGCGGATCGCCGCTAGCTTGGCCGGGAGCCCGCGGCGGTCGGCAGCGGCGGTACGGAAGCGGTACGGAAGGAGCGCGGCGACGATGAGGTACCGGCGATGCGCGGACTATCCGGGCGGCGGGTCCTGATCAGCGGCGGCAGCAGCGGGATCGGGCTGGCGGCGGCCGAGCGGTTCCTGCAGAAGGATCCAGGGTGTTCATCGCCGGGCTGGATGCCGCCGAGGTGGCACGGGCCGTCACCCGGCTGCGGCCGCAGCGGCGAGATCGCCGGGCTGGCCGGGGACGTCAGCACCGAGGCGGATGTCACCCGGATCACCGGGGCGGCATGCGAGGCGCTCGGCGGCCTGGACATCCTGATCAACAACGCGGGCACGTCCCGGCGCAGCGCCTTCCTTGACATCACGCCGGGGACTGGGACCGCATCATCGCGGTGAACCTGCGCGGCATGTTCCTGGTTGCCCAGACGGTGAGCCAGGCTGCTGAAGCAGCAGGGCACCGGCGGCGCGATCGTGAACATGTGCTCGACCAACGGCATCGCGGGCGAGGAAGACTATGCCCACTACAACGCGTCCAAGGGCGGCGTCCTGCTGCTGACCAAGACGATGGCGGTGGAGCTCGGCTGCTACCGCATCCGGGTGAACGCGCTGTGCCCGGGCTATATCCGCACCCCGCTGAACGCCACCATCGCGGCCGGGATCGGCGGTGACGAGTTCGAGGAGACGTACGCCAGGGAGCGGATACCGCTCGGCCGGGTGGGCGAGGCCGACGAGGTCGCCGCCGCCTACGCGTTCCTCGCTTCTGATGACGCGTCGTTCATCCACGGCGCCGGGCTGGTGATCGACGGCGGCCAGCTCGCCGTGATGTGACGCCCGCCCGGGCCGGCCACGGCCGGCCCCGTCGCCCGGCCCCCGTCGCCCGGCCCCCGTCGCCCGGCCCCCGTCGCCCGGCCGCCGTCGCCCGGCCGCCCGCCGGATCAGAAGAACGTGTGGATCGCGTCGATGACCCGGTACTGCTCGTCCGCCATCGGGATCACCCGCCATTTGTCCATGGTGGTGCACGGGTGGGAGATGCCCAGGCAGAGCAGGTCGCCGGGGGCCAGCGGCGACTCCGGCGGCACGTCCAGGTAGGCATGCTGGTCATCAAGCCGGTTGACCCGCAGCCGGCCGGCCGGTACCTCCGTGCCGTCGGCCTGCCGGATCCGCAGCGGCACCGGCATGCCCAGGTCGAAGGCCACGTCCCGGCGGCCCGCGCTGGCCACCGCCAGGCTCGGCTCGGGCCTGGACAGCACCGGCGCCCACAGCTCCAGCGCCGGTACCAGCTCGGGGCCGGGCCGGCCAGGCTGGCCGGGACCGGGAGCGACGGCTGCGTAATGGCCGTGATCGTGCGTAACGTACGCCCCGCCGCGGAGCAGCACCTGCGGCCGGCCGCGGCCGGGCCGGGCCGGCGGTCAGCTCCCGCACCACGATGTCGAAGTACGCGCTGCCGCCGGCCGACAGCAGGTGCGGTGTGCCCGGCCGGGTCGGCAGGCAGCAGGTCGCCGAGCGTGCGCAGGTCCCGGCAGAAGCGACTCGACGGCGGCCATGGTGGCGCGCCGCGCTGCCCGCGCTGATGCTGCCCTCGAAGCCGGCCGCGCCGGCCAGCCGCAGCAGCCGGCCGCAGCCGGCCGCACTGGCGACCGCGAGCGCCTCGTCGATGCTGCGGCAGCCGGTGCGGCCGCCGGGCTGGCCGAGCTCGACCAGGACCGGCAGCGGCCGGGTCGCACCAGCCGCCCGCAGCAGCCGGTCCAGCATCGTCACGCCCTGGATGCTGTCCACGTAGACGTAGCACTCGAAGCCGGGATCGGCGGCCAGCTCGCCGGCCAGCCACTCGATCCCGCCCCGGTCGGCGAGCTCGTTGGCGATCAGCACCCTCGGCACGCCGAAGGCGCGGAAGACCTGCACCTGGGCAATGGTCGCGGCGGTCATGCCCCAGGCGCCGGCCGCCAGCTGGCGGGCGAAGATCTGCGGCGCCATCGTGGTCTTGCCGTGCGGGGCCAGCCAGACGCCGGCTGACCGCGCAGTAGCCCGCCATCGCGTCGATGTTCTGCTGCAGCGCGGCCTCGCGCAGCACCAGGATCGGCAGCACGAAATCGGGCCCGAGCAGGTACGGGCGCCGGGCGGCCAGGCTGGCCGAGGTCAGCTCACCTCCGGTGCTGGCGCGGCGGCCGGCGATCCGGCCGAATCCCTTGCTCGTGACCGGAATCGGCCGCTCGCGCAGCGCCGCCAGCGCGGCGCGCATCGTCGCGGGCGGGCCCGTGCTTGTGCCTGGCTGGTCCATGCCGAGCATTTTCCATGATCGTGGAAGATCCGGGCGCCCGAGGCCCCCGGGATCCGGGAGCAAGGAACCCGGCCGGTGGCGGCGCGAGGCAGTGGCGGCCGGGTGAGCGGAGCCAGCCCGGGCGGGAATCAACGGACGCCCGCCGGGCGTTGTCCATGATCGCTGGCCCGGGCCAGCCGGGTGCTGGTCCCGGGCCGAACGGGGGGTTGGCTGCGGTGGCCGGCCAGCCAGCCGGGTGCTGGGATGGACAGCCCGGCGCTGGGCTGGGTTGTCCGAGGTCGCTGTACTCGAACCGAACACTTGCTCGGTAACCGGCCTCAGCCAGGTAAAACCCTTTGCCGCGGCCGGCCGGCCTGGCTAGCATCAGATGTCGCCCCGGAGTCCGGACGGACCGCTGCCGAGGCCGGGCTGACGGGGCAGACCGGCCCGCGAAAGGCCGGTCCTGAGATAGATCGGAAGTTAGTGATGTTCGCGCGTGCGCTGGTGCGCCGCTTTCCGGTATTCGCATTCCGCGATTTCCGGCTGCTTTTCGCTGAGCGCCTGCTGGCGCCGGCGGCATTCGGGTTCTCCCTGGTCGGAGTCTCGTTCGCGGTGCTGTACGCCACCGGGTCGACCGCCGAGCTGTCTTACGTGCTGGCCGCGCAGATCGCGCCGTCGCTGGTGTTTACGCTGATCGGCGGTGTGGTGGCGGACCGGCTGCGGCCGCAGCGGGTGATCATCGCGGCGAACCTCATGATCGCGCTTGGCGAGGGCGCATTCGGCATACTCGTGCTGGCCGGCCATCCGGTGCTATGGCAGATGATCCTGCTGGAGATGATCACCGGGACTGGCATGGCGATCTTCTACCCGGCCTCGCAGGCGCTGCTGCCGAGGGTGGTTTCCGCCGAGCTTATGCAGCAGGCCAGCGCGCTGAGCCGGATCGCGATGAACGCGGGCCAGATGGGCGGCGCCGTCGCCGCCGGCCTCTGCGTAGCCGCGGTGGGCCCGGGCTGGGCCCTGGCGGCCTGCGGCATCGGCATGATCGGCACGATCCCGCCGCTGCTGCGGATCAGCACGGTGGCGATCCAGCGTGCCCATCACTCCGGCATGCTCACCGACCTGCGGGAGGGCTGGTCGGAGTTCCGGTCGCACACCTGGCTCTGGGTGATCGTGGCGCAGTTCGGCGTCATCCTGATGGCCTGGTACGGCGGGTTCCAGGTGCTGGGGCCGGTAGTGGCCAAGACCGACCTGGGCGGCCCAGCCGCCTGGGGCGCCATCACGGCGGCGGAGTCCGTCGGCTTGATCGTTGGCGGCCTGGTGTCGCTGCGGTTCACGCCACGGCGGCCGATGCTGTTCGTCGTGCTGATCGGCGGGGCGATCGCGGTCTCACCGTTGTCGCTGGCGCTGCTCTGGCCGCTGGCCGTGGTCTGCGTGGCCTCGTTTGTCCTCGGCATCGCCATGGAGGTGATGATGGTCCAGTGGACCGTCACGCTGGCCCGGCGGATCTCGCCGGAGCGACTGGCCAGGGTCTCGTCGTACGATGCACTCGGCTCAGTGATGGCCATGCCGGTCGGCGCCTTGGTCGCCGGCCCGCTCGCCGCCGTGATCGGCGTGTCGGTCACCCAGTACGGAGCCGCCGTGCTGATCGTCGTCGCGACCGCCCTGGCGCTGATCCCGCGCGACGTGCGCGCCATGCGGTCGGACGACCTGACGGCCGGCGCCAAGCTCCCCGGCCTCCAGCCGGCCAGCGTCCAGCCGCCGGCCAGCAGTGGCCGGATGAGCTGCCGGAGCGCGCGGACGACCTGGTGGGCGACGGCGCGCGCTGCTAAGGCGCGCCCGCCCGCCGGCGGCCAGCCCGCCTGCGGCCGGGGGACAGTCGGGCCGGCGGTCAGCCCGCCTGCGGCCGGGCGGGTAGTCGGGCCGGCGGTCAGGCAACTAGCTCGGCATCGCCGATGAAGGCCGACCACAGAGCGGCGTAGACGCCGCCTGCTTCGAGCAGCTCGTCGTGGCTGCCGATCTCCGCGATCCGGCCGAGTTCCATCACCACGATCCGGTCCGCCCGCGCGGCCGTGGTGAGCCGGTGCGCGACCACCAGCGTCGTGCGCTGGGCGGTGAGCTTCTCGGTCGCGCTTGTCACCGCCGCCTCGGTCGCCAGGTCGAGCGCGGCGGTGGCCTCGTCGAGCAGCAGGATCCCCGGGTCTACCAGGTAGGCGCGGGCCAGCGCGAGCAGCTGCCGCTGCCCGGACGAGAGGTTGCGGCCGCGCTCGGCCACCTCGTGCCGGAACCCGCCGGGCAGCCGCCCGATCATCGCGAGCGCGCCGACGGCCCTGGCCGCCGCCTCGACCTCGGCGTCCGACGCGTCCGGCCGCCCGTACGCGATCGCGTCTCGCACCGTGCCGGCGAACAGGTAAGGCTCCTGCGGGACCACGCCGAGGCCGTGCCGGTAGCTGGCCAGGTCAAGCTCGCGCACGTCCACGCCGTCGACGAGCAGGCTGCCGGACGTGACGTCGTAGAAGCGGGCGACCAGCTTCACCATGGTGGACTTGCCCGCGCCGGTCTGGCCGACCAGGGCCACTGTCTCGCCGGGGGCCACCATCAGGTTCACCCCGGAAAGCGCCTCCTCCGGCTGGCCCGCATAGCTGAAATGCACGTCCCGGAACTCGATCAGGCCGCGGGCGTCGGCCGGCCGGCCGCGGGCGCTCCGCCGCCGGCGTCGATGTCGGGGTCCGCAGCAGGTCCTTGATCCGCCGTAGCCCGACCGCGGCCTGCTGGTAGCCGTCGAAGACCTGGGACAGCTGCTGGATGGGGGCAAAAAGAAGATCAATGTAGAGCAGGTACGCGATCAGCCCGCCTGCGGTAAGCGCGCCGCTGTGCACCTCGCCGGCGGCAACGAAAAGGACCAGCGCCCCGGCTACCGTCGACAGCAGCTGGACGAACGGGAAGTACAGCGCGATGTACCGCTGCGCCCGCAGCCGGGACCTGCGGTACGAGCTGCTCAGGTCGGCGAACCTGGCCCGGTTGCGGTCCTCCCGCCGGTAGGCCTGCGCCACCCGCAGGCCGGCCACGTTTTCCTGCAGGTCGGCGTTGACGATGCTGACCCGCTCCCTCGCCTCGCCGTACGCCGTTGCGGACTTCGCCCGGAACACCAGGGTCGCCGCCAGCAGCACCGGGATGATCGCGAACAGCGTCAGGCCAAGCCGGACGTTGATGAACAGCAGCGCGATCATCACGCCGGCGAAGGTCAGGCCGGAGTTGACCATGGTGATCAGGCCGGTCTGCAGGAACGTGGACAGCGCGTCCACGTCCGTCGTCATCCTGGTCATGATCCGGCCGGACAGCTCGCGCTCGTAGAAATCGAGGCCGAGCCGCTGCAGGTGGGCGAAGATCTTCACGCGCAGGGTATAGAGCAGCCGCTCGCCGTTGCGGCCGACGACGACGGTCTGGATCACGTTGATCACCCAGTCGCCGATGACGATCGCGAGCCCGATCAGCGCGACCACGATGATCGGGCGGAATTCCTTCGCCAGGACGCCGTTGTCCACGCCGCCGCGTACCAGCGCGGGCATGGCCACGCCGGCGATAGCGTCGAGCGCGTCCAGCACCAGCCCGATGAACAGGGCGAGCGCGACCGGCCTGAGCAGCCTGCTCAGGGTGAAATGCGGATCGGCGGCCCGGGCACTGGACTCGTCGACCGCAGGCAGGTCGTCGGCCGCCGGCAGCGCATCGACCTTGGCCAGCAGCCCGGGACTCGCGGGAATGCCGGCCAGCATGCTGCCATGGCTGCCCGCGCCAGCCGCTGCGGCGCCTCGTCTGCCCCGGCTGCGGCCGCCCGCCGCGGTGCCGCGGCCGGTCGACGTGCTGGCCAGCCCGGCAAGCTGCCCGGCGCCTGGCCCGGTCTGGCTGCCCGGCGTGGTTCCGTTGCCCAGCCCGGTCTGGCTGCCCGGCGTGGTTCCGTTGCCCAGCGTGGTTCGGTCGCCTGGCGTGGTTCCGTTGCCTGGCGTGGTTCCGTTGCCGGGGCCTGCGGCTGCGGCCGCCCAGAGCCGGGGAGTGACCATGCCGGTGGCCGCCTGGGTCCTGGCCGCGGCCGCGCCGTCGCCGCGGGTGCCGCCTTCGGCGCTGTCACCAGGCCCGGTCAGCAGCAGCCGGTACATGGCGCAGCGCTCGGTCAGCTCATCGTGGGTGCCGACGTCCACAAGCCGACCTTCGTCCAGCACCGCGATGCGGTCCGCGAGCTGCAGGGTCGAGCGGCGGTGCGCGATGAGCAGGGTGGTGCGCCCGGTCATGACCTGCCGGAGCGTGGCATGGATCTGCGCCTCGATGCCCGCGTCGATCGCGGAGGTCGCGTCGTCGAGCACCAGGATGGCCGGATCGGTGATCAGCGCCCTGGCCAGCGAGACCCGCTGCCGCTGGCCGCCGGAGAGCGTCAGTCCCTGCTCGCCGATCACGGTGTCATAGCCATCCGGCAGTGCGGAGATGAACTCGTGCGCCTCCGCGGCCCGCGCCGCCGCGATCACCTGCTCCCTGCTGGCATCGGGCCGGCCGTAGGCGATGTTGGCCAGGACCGTGTCGGAGAACAGGAAGCTGTCCTCCATCACCAGCCCGATCGAGGCTCGCAGCGAGTCCAGGGTCAGTTCCCTGACATCGCGGCCGCCGACCCGGACTGCGCCGCCGCTGACGTCGTAGAAGCGGGGCAGCAGCAGCGAGATCGTCGACTTGCCGGAGCCAGAGGTGCCGACGAGGGCGAGCGTCTCGCCCGGCCGGACCCGGAGCGACAGGCCGCGCAGCACCGGCTCCGACGGGCGGTAGCCGAAGCTGACATCGTCAAGCTCGACGTCCGTCGTGCCGGGCGGCAGCACAGCCGCGCCGGGCCGCTCGGCGATCAGCGGCCGTGAGTCGATCACCTCGAAGATCCGGATAACGCTGGCCCTGGCCTCCTGGCCGATCGTGACCAGGCTGGTCAGTGCCCGGACCGGGCTGACCATCTGCGCGACGTACAACGAGAACGCGAGGAACGTGCCGAGCGGGATCGAGCCGCGGATCGCCAGCCAGCCGCCAAGCGCGAGGACGCCGACCTGGCCGAACAGCGGCACGGCCTGCAGCGCCGGGTTGTACCTGGCCATCAGCCGGACAGCGCGGACCCGGGAGGCGTAAAGCGAGGTGCTGGCGTCCGCCAGCCGGTCATTCTCCTGCTCCTCCTGGCCGAAGCCCTTGACCACGCGGACGCCGGTCACCGCGCCGTCGACCACGCCGGCCACGCTGGCCGCCTGCTGTTGCGCGTCCCAGCTTGCCGGGAAGAGCCTGCGGCGGGATGCGACGGCGATGCACCACAGCGCGGGGGCGACGGCGAGGGCGACCACGGTGAGCAGCGGCGAGAGGAACGCCATGATGACGATCGAGAGCACGAAGAGCACGGCGCTGCCGAGCAGCATCGGCACCATGCCGAGCAGCCCCTGGACCATGTTGAGGTCGGAGATGGCCCGGCTGACGACCTGGCCGGTGTTCAGCTGGTCCTGCCGGGCGCCGTCCAGCCTCGACAGCGACGTGAACATTTCGGTGCGCATATCGTGCTGGACGTCAAGCGCGACCCGGCCGCCCTGGAAACGGCGGGTGTAGACGCCGCCGAAGTTGAGCAGCCCGGCCACGATCAGCACGGTGGCGCCGAGCCAGATCGGCTGCTGATGGGTCAGGATCGCGTTGTCGACGATGCGGCCGAGGATCAGCGGAATGGCCGCGGTGACCAGAGTCGCCAGCAGCGAGCCCGCGAGCGCGAGCAGTACTGCCCGGCGATGCCGCCAGCAGTAGCCGGCGAGCCGCCGCAGCCAGGCATCCTTCGCTGACACCGGCCCCGATACTGGCCCCGGTACCGGCCCTGACACCGGCTCCGATCCCGGCATTGATCCCGGATATCCGTCGTTCAACCGCGCCCCTCGCTGCCCTTCGATAGTTCGTTAGTCTCAACAAACTTCTGGCTCGGGGATTCCCGGCGGCGGTAGCCGACTCGGATCCGGCTGAGGTATCAGAGCTGGCCTTGCCGGGCGACGATGCTCGGCGACGTGCAGACGCTGGCCGGCTTGCCGCCCGTGAGCTTGCAGATGGCCGCAGTCAGGTAGTTCGCGGTGCCCAGCGCGCCCTTGCCGATCGGGCTGGCCGGATCGCGCAGCGCCGACGCGACCTGCTGCCAGGTCTTGCCGTGCAGCAGCGCGGCGTCGTAACTCGCCCCGTTGATCACGTACTTGTTGCCGAAGTCCACGAACGGGATCGTCTGCTGGGCGGATGCCTGCACGAACGGCGGCGAGTCGTACTTGCTGAAGATCCGCTGCTGCGCTGCCGTCGGGGTCTCCAGCGGCGCGCGGCTCGACCGTCTGCGTCTCGACCGGGCTGAAGGTCAGGTAGTTGCTGGCGTAGCTGGACTGGTAGAAGGTCATCGTCGGCAGGCTGTTGATCGGCGGCTGCTCGCTGGGGCTGGAGTGAATGAACCGAAGGCCGGAGAACGTGCCGAACCGGCTGAGCGCGACCACCATCGCCCAGCGCTCGGTCGCGCAGAACGGGCAGTACTCCGCGCCGATGTACAGCACGTCCGGCTTGCCGCCGCTGGTCAGCGCCGGGCCGTTGGCCGCGATCAGCGGCGACTTCGGCAGGCTGCCCTTCCCTACCTGGGCCAGCGTCGCCGCCGGGACGCTGGTCACGTCGCTCGCGACGGCCGGCAGGCTGACCCTGGCCCCGGCCGATGCCGGGGCGGCAGACCCGCCCGAGCTCAGCTTGACAACGACGAAGGCGACGACGATGGCGACCACCACGAGGATGCTGCCGCCCACGATGAAGAGCCTCCTGCGCTGCTCGGCCCGGCGGGCAGCCGCCTGCTGCTCGGCGATCCGCGCCCTGGCGCTCTGCTGCCGGCTCCGCGCGGCCTTGCTCACCGGGCAGCCTTGCTCCCGGCTGGCGCTGGCTGGGTGGCGAAGCTGTACACGATCAGGACGAACAGCAGGAAGGTGATGATATGGACGGCGGTGCAGTACTCGCAGATCGCGTCGATCTTGAACAACTCAGCGTAGACGAGGTAAAGCACCATCACGATGCCGGTGAGTATCCCGGCCAGCCGGGCCCAGCGGATGACCGGGAGGTCGGCGCGCCAGGCCCAGGGGGAGTTGATCGCGACCATGAACACGTAGAAGGCAAGGCCGAGCACGGCCACCGGGAAGATCCCGAAAATGATCGACTCCGGGCTCGTTGTCACCTTCGTGCAGTTGATCGTTGAGTTCGCCGGGCAGCCTGCCAGCGCCGTATCCGTGTAGTGCGTGACCGTCAGGTAGACCGAGAAGCCGAGGCCGGCCAGCGACAGGATGAACGTGGTGAGCGGCAGCCAGGGCGGACCGCCGGCCCGGCCGGCCTTGCCTTGCTCGCCGCGGCGGCCGTGGCGCCGGCCGGCGGCCGCTGGCGGGCCCCGCCGCCCCGCTGTCCTGCCTTCCCGTCGCGGGCCGAGCCGCTGGCCGCCGGGCGGCTGCCCGCGCCCTTCCCGGCCTGCCTGCTGCGCTGCGCGGCTGCCGGGCCGCCTGGCCTGCCGCCGGGCTTGCCCGGCGAGCCGCCGGCCCTGGCCTGCTTCTGGCCGGCCATCAGAACGAGCCTTCGAGCGCCTGCACGGCCGGCGTGCAGGCAGTGGCCGGCTTGTTGCCGGTGAGCTTGCAGATCGCCGCGGTGATCATGTTTGCCGCGCCGTCGGCGCCCTTCGCGATGGGAGTGGACGGATCCTTGAGCGCCGCGGCGACCTGGGCCCAGGTCTTGCCCTGCAGCACGGTGTAGCTGTAGCTCGCCCCGCTCACCATGAACTTGTTGCCGAAGTCGACAAACGGAATCGAGCCGGCATCGGTGGACGGTACCTGCGGCGGCGCGTCGTACTTGGTCAGGATCGCGTTCTGCGCGGCGGTGGGCGCCTGCAGCGTGGCCCGGTTGACGTCTTGCATCTCATCGGGGGTGAACGAGATGTACTTACTCGAATACGTGGACTTGTAGAAGGTCAGGGTGGGAATGCTGGCCGGGTCGTCGCTGGCGCTTGAGTGAATGAACTTCAGCCCGGAGAAAGTGCCGAATCTGCTCAGCGCGACGGTCATCGCCCACCGTTCGGTCGCGCAGAACGGGCAGTACTCCGCGCCCATGTAGAGCACCTCGGGCTTGCCGTTCGCGGTCAGCGCGGTTCCGCTGATCGGCAGGATGGTCTTCGGGCTCGCGGTGCCCTTGCCGACCGAGTTCAGGGTGCTCGCCGGAACGCTGGTTACCTGATGGGCCAGGCTGGCCGAGGCCGTCGCCTTGCCGGATCCGGCGGACGCCGGGCCGCCCAGGGTCTTGACCACGACGAAGGCCACCACGATCGCGAGCACGGCGAGAACGCTGCCGCCAGTGATCAGCAGCTGCCTGCGGCGCTCGGCCCGCCGGGCCGCGGCCTGCTGCGCGGCTATTTTCTCCCGGGCGCTCTGCCGCCGGTTCCGCTCCGCCTTGCCCATTCTTGCCCTGCCTTACCGGTAAGAATTCTCCTGGGTTGACAACGTAGGGCATTGCCGTTTCGTTCGAGCCAGCTGCCTCGGTCCACGTCACGGCGTGGCGCCGGATGCCGGGAAACTGCCACCTTAATACGCTGCCAGGCTCCATGTTATGGCGCGCCACAGCGCCATGATGCCGCTCCCAGGCAACCCCGGCTTCCTGAGCGCGAGCTGAAGGCCGGCTGGCTGCTGCCTCAGCATCCGGCCGTTCCCGCGCCGGAGCCGGCGCCGGCCGTCCGGCTGTCCAGGATTATTGCGCTCCGCAAGCTGCAGTGGCTATCTTCGGGGGATGATTGCCCTAGCTAAGAGAAGCGGTACGCGGTTCGGCGCGCTGCTGTCCATTGCATGCATCGGGCTTGCCGCGGCGGGCTGTGGCAGTTCCTCGCCATCGTCCGGCGCCAGCCCGGCGTCGTCCGGCAGTTCCTCGGCGGCGCCCTCCGGCACGGCCAGCGTGGCCTACGCGTCCTCGATCGAGTTCCTCAACGAGAAGATTGTCGGACCAGCTTTCGAGAAAGCCACGGGGTACAAGTACTCCGGCCGGGCAGGCGCATCCGGCGAGCTGTCCTCGGACATCGCCTCGGGCGAGATATCCCCGAATGTCTTCGAGAGCGTCGGCGGCGACAACATCACTCCGCTTGAGCCGAAATTCACCAAGTGGTACGTCCAGTACGCCTCGACCCAGATCGTGCTTGCCTACAACCCGAAGAGCAAGTACGCCAGCCAGTTCAAGGCTTTTGCCAGCGGTAAGGAGCCGATCAAGAACCTGTTCAGCCTGCTGCAGAAGCCCGGTTTCAAGCTCGGCAGGACCGATCCCAACATCGACCCGCAGGGCCGGTCGTTCATCTACATGCTCGAGCTCGCCCAGATGCATTACCACCTGCCGGCGAACACGGTCACGAACATCATCGGCTCACCGATAGCCTCGCCGTCGTCGTCTCAGATCTATGACGAGGCCACGCTCGAGTCAACGCTGCAGTCCGGCCAGCTCGATGCCTCAAGCGCCTACCTCTCCCAGGCGGTGCAGCTGCACTTGGACTACATCAAGCTGCCGGCTGCCATCAATCTCGGCGATGCCGCACTGGCCAACGAGTACGCCAAGGCGCATATCACGATCACGGTCGGTGGCGTCAAGATGCCCAAGACCGGCTCGCCGCTTACGATCGACATCACCACGATCGGCACGCCCACCCCGGCCGGGATCGCCTTCGTCAAGTACGTGCTCTCCCCGGCCGGGCTGGCACTGCACAAGCAAGGGGGATACACACTGCTGAAGCCGACGCTGTCCGGCCCATCCAGCGCGGTCCCCGCAGCGGTGAATAGTGAGCTGGGCGGCTAGCCCGGCAGCCGCAGCCGGCGGCGCTGTCCGGGGGACCGGCTCTCCCGGGCAGCGCCCGCCGGCCAACTGGGGTGCCGCCACCGGAGCACCCCGGACCATCCGTTCCGTCTCCGCTTTTGTTTCCGTGGCCGGAGCCGCCGTCATCTGGCTTGCCCTGCTCGGCCCGGTGATCACACTGGCGACGCATCTTTCCGGCAGCGCCATCGTCAGCGCCCTGACCGCGCCAGGCGCGCTTGACCCGCTGCGCGTCTCGCTGGAGTCCGGCGCGGTCACGATGATCGTCTTGCTGCTGCTCGGGACGCCGCTGGCCTGGATGATGGCCAGGGGGACACTGCCGTTCCCGCGAGTCTGGGAGGCCGGCGTGCTCACCAGCCTGCTGCTCCCGCCGCTGGTCATCGGGCTGCTGCTGGTGTTCATGGTCGGGCCTTACACGCCGATCGGGGAGGCCATCGGGACGCTGCACCTGACCGCCACCAACACGTTCCTCGCGCTGGTGATTGCCGAGGTGTACGAGTCGGCGCCGTACTACGTGCTCGGCGCGCAGGCGGCCTTCGGCAGCGTTGACCCGCGGATAGAGCAACAGGCGGCGCTGCTCGGCGACCGGCCGCGCCGGGTGCTGCGGCGGGTGACGCTGCCGCTTGCCGGGCCGGGGCTCGCGATGGCCCTCGCCGTGGCCTGGGCACGGGCCATGGGGGCGTTCGGCGCCGTCATCGTGATCGCCTACCATCCGTACGGGCTGCCGTTGCAGATCTGGACGTCCTTGCAGGAGACTGGCCTGGCCTCCGCGCTGCCGTTCGCCCTGGTGCTGCTGGTGGTCGCCCTGCCGCTGCCGCTGGCCGCCTACATCTGGAGCGCCCGTGCTCGAGGCCGACGTCGAGGTTGACCGCCGTGAGTTCACGGTGTGCGCCGACCTCCGGGTGCGGCCGGGGGAGCGGCTCGCCTTGTTCGGCCCGTCCGGGGCCGGCAAGACGACCCTGCTCGAGGTGATCGCCGGGCTGGTCCTCCCGCGCCGGGCGCTGATCACGCTGGCCGGGCGGGTGCTCACCGCCACCGAGCCGCCGCGGGCGGCCGTCCCGCCGTGGCGCCGCCGGGTCGGGCTGCTGCGCCAGGACCCTGGGCTGTTCCCGCACCTGTCGGTCCGGGCCAATCTCAGCTACGGGCCAGCGGCCGACCGCACCGGTGCCGAGCTTGCCCAGCTCGCCGGGGTGCTCGGCATCGGGGACCTGCTCGCCGCCATGCCCGCCCGGCTCTCCGGCGGGCAGGCGCACCGGGTCGCGCTCGGGCGGCTGCTGCTCGCGCACTGCGACGCGCTGCTGCTCGACGAGCCGTACGCCGGGCCTGGACGCCAGCCTCCGGCGGGTGCTTACCACGCTGGTCCGGGACCTGGTCACCGCCCGGAAGGTGCCGTCCGTGCTGGTGGCGCACGAGCTTGCCGAGGCGCAGGCCTTCGCCGACCGGCTGGCTGTGCTCGACCGTGGCCGCGTGCTGCAGTCCGGCGCGCCGGACGAGGTAGTGCGGCGGCCGGCCACCCGGCGGGTCGCTGAGCTGGTGGGCTACCTCGCCTTCGTGCCAGGTGCCAACGACCTGGTGGCCGGGATTCATCCGGAGCGGACCGTCGCCGGGGCGCTGCCGCAGCGCGGGCTGGTGCTGGCCGGCCCGGTCGTGGCCGTCCGCCCCGCCGGGGCCGGCTGGGAGGCCGAGCTGCAGGTGGCGGGCGAGGTAGTGACCTGCCGCCTGCCGGACCGGCCTGCCGCGGCCGTGCGCGAGCTTGTGGTCACGGCGCTCGACCCGCCGTGGTTCGGGCCCGACGGCACCGTGGCGGCGCGGCCCGCGCCAGGCGAGCAGGTGGGCGCATGACCCCCGGGGCTGGCGGCCAGCGGAGCGCGGCGGCCGGGCCGCGCTGCGGGCGCCGGCGCCAGCGGCATGCGGCTCCGGCTGGCCCGCCAGGCCAGGGGCTTCTCCCAGCAGCAGCTCGCCGGGATGGCCGGGGTTTCCCGGCAGGCGGTATCCGCGGTCGAGGCCGGGCACTCAGACCCGTCCCTGCGTGTCGCGCTGGCCCTGGCGCGGACGCTCGGCACCACGGTCGAGCAGCTCTTCGGGCCGGGCGAGATGCCCGCGCCGGTTGACGCGCGGCCGGTCGCCCCGCTTGGCCCCGATGGTGCCCGGGTCACGCTCGCGCCGATGGGAGCTGGCTTCGTCGCCTTTCCGCTGGCCGGCCCCACGGCAACCAGGGCCGGCTTGCTGGCCGGCGGGGTGGCCGGCCGGCCGCCGCCGCGCCCCCGGCATCCAGCCCCGCCACCGCAGGCCCGGCAGCCGGCCCAGGCACCGGCCCGGCGGAGCAGAGCGCGCCGGGAAATGGCGCGCGCCGCCAGGTCCAGCCGATCGGGCTGCCGCGGCCCGCCCTCGTGCTGGCCGGCTGCGATCCTGCCCTGCCGCTGCTGGAAACCCCGCTCGGCCTTCTCGATCCGCCGGTCGCGCTGAGCTGGTGGTCATGCGGCAGCCAGGAGGCGCTGGAGCTGGCGGCCGACGGCCTCGTGCACGCCGCCGGGGCGCACCTGCGCGGGGAATCGGGCGAGTACAACACCGGGCCGGCCGCGAGCTGCTGCGCGCCCGCGGCGCTGAGGTGGTCGGCTTCTGCTCGTGGCGCGAGGGCCTGGTGCTCCGGCCGGGGCTGGCCGGGCAGGTCACCGGGCTCGGCGACGTCGCCAAACGCGGTCTGCGGCTGGTGAACAGGGAGAACGGGTCGGAAGCGCGCCGGGTGCTCGACCGCGAGCTCGCCCGGCTCGGCATCGGCGCGGATGCGGTCTGCGGTTACCCGACGCAGGCAACCGGGCACCTGCAGGTCGCCGCGGCGATCGCCGCCGGGCTGGCTGACGCCGGGGTGGCCAGCGAGCCGGCCGCGCTCGCCTTCGGGCTGGCGTTCGTCCCGCTGGCGGCCGAGCATTTCGACCTGGTGATCCCGGCGGACCAGGCGGCCTGCCGCGAGGTGCAGGGGCTGCTCAAGGTGCTGGCCTCGCGGTGGCTGCTCGACCAGCTCGGCAGCCTGCCCGGGTATGATCCGGCTCGTTGCGGAGAACATGTCGCATCACTATGAGCGTCAGCCGCGCGGCAGGCAGGTGATCGCAGAGGTGGCCCGTGTACGACCATGACCCCGAGGATGTCGACGTTCTCGGCTGGGACGAGTTCATCGCCCGGCAGTGGGAGTCGATCTTCGCAGGCTACCGGAGCGGCAGCGGCATCAGGCGGACCGGCCGGCGGTGGAGCGACCTGATCCAGGCTGGCCTCGGCTGCCCGCAGGAGACTGCGGACCTGCTCGTCCGGGCGCAGATCTTCGACCGGGTGGACCGTGACCTGGAGGGCACCAAGGACGCCAGGGATGTCGTCGCCGGGATGTACGACGTACTCGCCGACATGCGGGCGGACCTGCTGGACCTGGCCTCCGACGGGCAGCCTGCCGCGGCCGCCCTGCTGGACCAGCACGCCAGGCTGCTCGCCGCGGTGCACGCCTACGTGTTCGGCCACGAGTCCCGACCTGGTCGCCCGGCAACGTTCCCGGCAGCCAGCCCCGCCGCTGGCTTCCCGGCGGCAGGCCGGCCAGCCGCCGGATTCCGGCGGGGAGCAGCCGGGCTGATCACCGCCGCTGCGCGATCCACGCTCCGGTGCGGTACTGGACAGTCAGCGGCCCGGTACCGAACCGCTCGCCGACGATGCGGGCGATCTGCGCGAGCAGCCGCTCGCGCTCGCCCGGCCACAGCGCGGTGACGTAGGACTTGCTGCGCTGTTCGGTGATCCAGTCCGCGGCTGTCACCGTCCTCGTCCACGGCACCGTGACCCGCGTGCCGGGCTCGAACAGCCCGGTCGCGTCGATCGCCGCCAGGCTCCAGTCGGTGTCGGCATGCTCCCTGGCATACCGGGGGCAGGCCGCTTCCAGCGCGTCCTGATAGGCGTTGTGCCACTCCTCGTCGTCGGCCACCGACTGGTTCCACCAGGCCGCCCAGTGCCCGCCCGGCCGAGCACCCTGGCCACCTCCCGGCTGGCCCGGTCCTGGTCGAGCCAGTGCCAGGACTGCGCGAAACACGCCAGGTCGGCCAGGGCATCCCGGAACGGCAGCATGTTGCCGTCAGTGATCACGAAGGCGAGCTCCGGGCTGCGGGCAATCGCGCGGCGCAGCATCGCCTCGCCGATGTCGTACCCGGCGACCCGGGCACCGCGCGCGCTGAGCTGACGGGTGGCGATGCCCGTCCCGGCGCACCCGTCCAGCACGACCTGGCCGGCCAGCGGCCCGGTAATCTCCTCCAGCGCGTCGAAGAAGCTGTCCGGATAGGACGGCCTGGCCGCGTCGTAGTGATCAGCGACGGCGTCGAACTGTGAGCCAGCCATTCCGGGCAGCACCTGCCTTCCGAGAGCCGGCGGCATGACCGTGCCAGCGCCGCGCACTGGTCGCTGGCAGGGCAACTGGCCCTACCATCATCCCTCGCGAGCCGGGCCGGCGTGTGCAGGCGGGCGGCCGGGCGGGCCGCGGGGCCCGCTACGCCGAGGATGAACAGGCGTTCCCTGGCCGGGTCAGGCTGCGGCAGGATGCCCGGATGAGACTTCTCGTCCTTGGCGGCACCCATCATGTCGGCCGGGCGGTCGTGCAGACGGCCCTCGCCCGCGGCGACGACGTCACCACGCTGACCCGCGGTGTCAGCGGACCGTCCGCCTCCGGCGCGCTTGCCCGCCGCGGCGACCGCACCGACCCGGCGGTGCTGCGCGCGGCGCTCGGCGATGCCGAGTGGGACGCCGTCATCGATACCTGGAGCGGCGCGCCCGCCGTGGTCAGCGACTCGGCCATGCTGCTGGCCGACCGGGCAGGCCACTACGGCTACGTGTCGAGCCGCTCGGTGTACCGCTGGCCGATCCCGGCCGGCCTGGACGAGAGCGCCCCGGTCGTCGACGGTGACCCGGCCGACCCGGGCAACGACGACTACGCGGCGGCCAAGCGGGGCGGCGAGCTGGCGGCGGTCGCGGCGTTCGGCGACCGCGCGCTGCTCGCCCGCGCGGGCCTGATCCTCGGTCCGTACGAGATCGTCGGCCGGATGCCCTGGTGGCTGAGCCGGATCGAGCGCGGCGGCGACGTGCTCGCGCCGGGGCCGCCGGACCGGCCGCTGCAGTTCATCGACTGCCGTGACCTGGCCGCCTGGATGCTTTCTGCCGCCGACCGCGGCATCGGCGGCGCATTCAACGCGGTGAGCCAGCCGGGCCACGCGACGATGGCCGAGCTGCTCGGCGCCGCCGTCAGCGTGACCGGATCGAGCGCCAGGCTGGTCTGGACCGACCCCGAGGTGATCGAGGCGGCAGGCATCGAGGCCTGGACCGAGCTGCCGATCTGGGTGCCGCCGACCGGGGAGGCGGCCGGCCTGCACGACGGCAACGTGACCGCCGCGTACGCGGCCGGCCTGACCTGCCGCCCGGTGGCGGAGACCATCGCGGCGACCTGGCAGTGGATCCAGGCCGAGGGCTACCCGCCGGCCCGGCCGGGAACGGGCCTGGACCCGGCGAAGGAGCGCGAGGTGCTCGCCGCCGCGGGCGGCTAGCCGGGAAGACACCAGGCGCGGGCCGGGCCTGCCCAGGGCGCGCAGCGTCGTCAGTGCCCGAAGACCGGGATGATCGTGGCCCTGGCCAGCGTGTGGAAGCCGAGGTTGAAGCCGGCCACCGCCGGGGAGACGTCCGAGTCGATGCCGAGGGACTCGGCATCGACCGCGTGCACGGTGAACACGTACCGGTGCGGCGGGTCGCCCTCCGGCGGCGCCGCGCCGCCGAAGTCCTTCGTCCCGTAGTCGTTGCGCACCGAGAACGCGCCTGCCGGCAGGCCAGCCCCGCCGGCCGCGCCGGCGTTCGCCGGCAGCTCGGTCACCGACGCCGGGATGTCGAAGACCAGCCAGTGCCAGAATCCTGACCCGGTAGGCGCATCGGGGTCATAGCACGTCACCGCGAAGCTCTTGGTCTCGGCCGGGAAACCGTGCCACCTGAGGTGGGGCGAGATGTTCTGGCCGGACATTCCGAACGAGTTGTAGACCTGCGTGTCGCTCAGTTGCTTGTCGTGGGCCACGTCCGTGCTCTCCACGGTGAACGACGGCACCTCCGGCAGGTAATCGTGGGGCAGCGGCGCCCGGTCGGTCATGGTTGCCTCCTCGTCGAATGCGGCTAGCGTGGCCCTCGCCAACGTTACTTGGGCCCGGCTGGCCGCGGCACCGGCACCCGCTGCCCGGTGCTGGCCGGCTCGGCACCCGCCGGCCCGGCTCCGGCATCCGCTGGCCGCGGCACTGGCACCGGCTGGCCGCGTTAAAAGTAATGAAAGATCGGCGCAGTAGCTCTCGACCGGCCTTCCGGGCGGGAAGAATGGCCTAGCTGGCGGTCCGGATGCGGTCCGGCGGCAAGGCGGCGGTCCCAGCCGATGGGCAGTGCGGCCGCAAGGCAATCCGGCAGCGGGTCAGGCAGAAGGGTCAGCCACGAGGGTCAGGATGGCACGCGTCCCTGCGGCGTGGACGCGGCGCGCGGTGCTCGCGGCCGTGCTCGCCGGCGCTGCCGTCATCCCCGGCTACGCGGCTGGCTCCGCCGCCGGCCCGTGCACCGGGCCGCATTGCGGGCCGGCCGGGAAGGTGCTGTGGACCCGGCTGCTGCCCGGTTCCTGGACGGCCAGCGATACCAGCGGCACGGTGCTCGCCAGCGGGCAGGCGTACGCGGCGGCGGGCGGCCGGGTAGCCGTGATCGGCTCCGGCCTGACCGTGACCGCGTTCGGCCTGCGTACCGGGCGCCCGCTGTGGACGACCGTGCTCGCCAGGCTGCCGCCCGGCGCGACGATCGAGTCGGTCCGGGCCTGGCCGGGCGTGGTCACCGCCGGGGTCGCCGTCCCGCCCGCCCGGCGGGGCCGGCCGCTGCGGCGGGAAGTCGTGCTCCGCGCCAGCACCGGCGCACCGGTCAGGGACTATCCGGCGGCCGCGTACGGCGGTGCCGTCGATGCCACAGCCGCGACGACCGTGATCGTCGGCCGCACCTCGGTGACCAGCTACGACAACAAGACAGGCCGGCCCAGGTGGCGGCGGCGGACCGGCCGGGTACCACAGGCATGGCGGGCGGACGGCAGCGACCTGTACGTCACGATCGCGGCCGGCGGCTACCTGGGCACCGCGCCAGTGACCGGGCTGCGGCAGATCAGCCTGCGGACCGGGGCGCAGCGGGTGATCCGGCCGCACGGCCGCGCGTTCGCCGGCGCCCTCAGCGGCGCGTTCGACGGCGTGGTGCTCTTCTCCGGAGCCCGCGGCGTAACGGCGTACAGCGGCGCGACCGGCCAGCGGCTCTGGGCCCGGGCCGGGGCCGTCCCGGACAGCGTCGATGAAGTGCAGTCCCGGCTCTATCTCACCAAGGGCAGCACGCTGATCGGGGTAAACCCGGAGACCGGAGCCAGGAACCGGCGCCGGGTGGCGCCCGGCTCGGCCGGGCTCTACGGCGTCCGCGACGGCGTCGCACTCGGCCTTGACCAGGGATCCGCGGGCGACGCGTGGGGCTACGACGTCGCGCGGAAGCGGGTGGTCTGGACAACACCGCAGCTGCCGTGGCCGCACTACTTCGTCGACCTGTCCAGCATCGGCGGCAGCGCCGACGCCGCGGGCAACACCGTGCTGATCACCTCATGCGCCCGGCTTGGCGGCACCCGGACCGCCGCCGCAGCCCCGGCCACCTCAGCAGTCCCGTCCGCCTCAGTGTCCGTTCCTGGCTCAGCGTCCACGTCTGCCTCAGCGTCCACGACAAGCCAGCCGGCCGTTCAGGCCGGCCAGATATGCCAGCGGCCGGAGCTGGTCGCGATCCAGCGCTGACCGGGTGTTCCTGGCCTGGTCGGGATTCAGCGCTGACCGGGACGTTCCTGGCCTGACCGCGATCCAGCGCTGACCGGGGTGTTCCTGGCCTGACCGCGATTCAGCGCTGACCGGGATGTTCCTGGCCTGGGCCCTGCTGCCTGCCCGCCAGCTACTTCAGCTACTTGCCGGTCAGCCCGCGAGACCACAGCACCGGACTGCACGCCAGGGCTTTCGTCCGCCCCTTGGTATCCAGCTGCGAGGTACCGGGTACGCGCGCCGCCGACGAGCAGCGGTGCGAGCCCGGCATTCCGCCGCCGAGCAGCATGGTGCAGGCCATCACGGCGAGTGCCACCGGGAAGAACAGCGCGGTCCGTACCCGGGCTCCCGCGCTGGTGCCGAGCCACCGGCCGAAGGCGGTCCGCCGGAACCGCAGCCAGAGCCAGAAGTGCGTGGCGCTGGCGCGCAGCTGCTCGAGCGCAGGCATCTCCTCGCCTTGGCTGAGCCGGGTGAAGATTGTGAAGAGCGACGCCAGTAGCGGATCGGACGCCCGCAGCGAGCTTTCGATCTTGTCCAGATGCTTCTGCTGGCCGACGGGCAGGCCCATCGATACCTCCCTTTGGCCGCTTCCCCATGTCAAGGTAACAGCAGCCAGCGGCTGAGATGGCCCGCCCCTGGGCATTGGCCAGGGACGATTACGGCGACCGGCCCTGAACCTGTCCCGGGAGTCCCTGCCGTCGCATAATGCTCTGCGGTGCCAGCGAGCGGGCCGCGCCGTCGGCCGGGTAGCCGGCCCCGCCGCCGGCCACGAACGGGCGACGTGCGTGTGATCATGAACTCAGAGTCGGCGTCGAAGCCGCCGCGTGGGGCTGCCTGGTTGCGTCGGCGAATCCGTTCGAAATGAATTTGAACGGGTTCTATGCCGTTGAACGCCGTATTCAACGGGTTCCGTTTCCTGAGGAGGCAACACGATGACCGCACGCCGGGCCCTGGTTACCGGATCATCGCGGGGGATCGGCGCTGCGATCGCCCGCGTGCTTGCCGGGTCCGGCTATCGGGTGGCCGTGCACTGCCGGGCGGATACCGCGGCCGCCGACGCCGTGGCCGCCGCGCTGCCGGCGGTGCCGGGCGGCGCGGACCTGCCGGGCGGCGCGGGCGCTGCCGGACGGCGGGCACGCCGTGGTAACCGGCGACATCACCGATCCGCGCCAGGCCGCCGACCTGGTCACGGCGGCGATCTCCGCGCTTGGCGGCATCGACGTGCTGGTCAACAACGCCGGCGTCTACCTGCATCAGCCGATCGATGCCACCTCGTACGCCGACTGGCAGGCGTCCTGGCGCCGTGTCGTGGACACGAACCTGCATGGCTCGGCCAACGTGACCTGGTGCGTAACGGACCACTTGGTGCACCGGCCGGAGGGGCCGGCCGGCGGCCGGATCATCTGCGTCGGCTCGCGCGGCGCCTACCGCGGCGAGCCGACGGCGCCTGCCTACGGGGCCGCCAAGGCCGCGCTGCACGCGATGGCGCAGTCCCTCGCGATCGCGCTTGCGCCGCATGGCATCGCGGTCGCCGCCGTGGCGCCCGGTTTCGCCAGCACCGAGATGGCGGAGTCGATCCTGTCCAGCCCGGCCGGGGACGGCATCCGGGCGCAGAGCCCGTTCGGCCGGGTCGCCGAGCCCGCCGAGGTGGCGTCCGCGGTGGCCTGGCTCGCCTCACCAGAGGCGCTGTGGGCCAGCGGCGCAGTCATCGACCTCAACGGCGCCTCCTACCTGCGCTGAGCACGCAGTCCGCAGGCGGCTTCCGCAACCTCGCCGGAGCCGCGGGGTGCTGGCCGGGGTGCCGCGCTGCGCTGCCCGGGCGTGCCGCGGGGTGCTGGCCGGGGCGTGCCGCGTGGTGCTGGCCGGCGGTGCCGCGCTGCGCTGCCCGGGCGTGCCGCGTGGCGCTGGCCGGGCGTGCCATGCGGTGCTGGCCGCGCGTTCTCGCTGGCCCGTGGCGGCGTTCCGCATGACGGAGCGACCTTCCGCCTGATGAATGGGGGTCCGGTGTCGCCAGGGCGACACCGGACCCCCATCCACGATGCGGAACGTGATTCCGCACCCGTCGCCGGCGTTGCCCCCGGCGTCACGTAGTCGGCGGACAGCCCGGCGAGCATGGCCACTTCCTCGCGGCGCAGGCCCGCCGCCCGGCGCGGGCCGGTCGCCGGCAGGCCGACGGCGGCCGGGCTGATCCGGTCCCGCCACAGCCGGAGCGACTTGCCAAGCTCCCTGATGTCAGCACGCACAGCTTAAGTGTCGCGCATGAGCGGGACCCGAGCCTGGTACCGCTGGTCCTAGGAAGACCAGGCGACTGGCAGCCGGCCACGGCGGGGCCAAAGCTGGCCCCATGACAACCACACTGATCACAGGGGCGAACAAGGGCCTGGGCCGGGAGACGGCACGACGGCTCATCGAGCTCGGCCATACCGTCTACCTCGGCTGCCGGGACGCCGGCCGCGGCCAGCGGGCCGCCGCCGACCTCGGCGGCCAGCCGCTGCTCGTCGACGTCACGAGCGACGCGTCGGTCGCGGCAGCGGCCGGGCAGATCCGCGACCGGGCCGGGCACCTCGACGTGCTGGTCAACAACGCGGGCGTTCCCGGCGGCTTCGGCCGCCGCCGACACCACGGCGGGCGACATGCTCGACGTCTACGACACCAACGTCTTCGGGGTGGTGCGGGTGCTGCACGAGTTCCTGCCGCTGCTCGAGCTCAGCCCGGCGCCGGTCGTGGTCAACGTCAGCAGCGGGATGGGATCGCTGGCGGTCACCGCGGACCCCGGCCGGTTCGAGTCGACGCTCAAGGGCCTCGCCTACCCCTCGTCCAAGGCGGCGCTGAATATGCTGACCTCGCAGTACGCGAAGTCCTACCCGCGGCTGCGGATCAACGCGGTCGACCCCGGCTACACCGCGACCGACCTCAACGGCACCGCGGAACGCAGCGCGTCGAAGCGGCGCGCAGATCATCGTCGCGATGGCAACGATCAAGCCGGACGGCCCGACCGGCGCCTTCGCCGACGTGCACGGAACCGTCCCGTGGTGAGTCGCCGGGCGCCGCGCCGCTAGCCCGGCGGCCTGCCGCGCCTGCTGCGCCCGCCGGGGCCGACAGCCAGGTCCAGGTCCTCGACGGATGGCCGGTGGCCGGCCGCGCACCGGAGCTCAGCCCGCACCGGCTCATCGCAGCCATGGTGGCGGAGCTCCACCGGCGGCCCGGCCGGCGCCAGCCAGCGATCACCCCACTGCATCAGCGCGACAAGCACGGGGAAGAGCTCGGCGCCGCGCTCGGTCAGCCGGTACGCCAGCCTGGCGCGCTGGCCGGGCTCTCGGTAGGGCTCTCGCTCAAGCAGGCCCTGGCCGACGAGCTCGTGCAGCCTGGCCGCCGCAACCGGCTCGCTGACCTGGGCACGCGCAGCGAAGTCAGCGAACCGGGTAGTGCCGTAGAACGCTTCACGGAGGATCAGCAGCGCGGACCGGGTGCCGGCCACCTCCAGTGCCCGCCGGATCGAGCAGGCGTCCGCCGACCAGGCATCCCTGGGCTGCAGCGGCCCGGTCAGCCGCAAGGTGTGCTCCTCGTGCTCCACCTGACCAAGCCTAGCTGACTTGTGTATTGCTAAGCCAACTGTCTATGGTCTAACTATGCCTTCCCTAAGCCAGCCAGCCCGGCCCGGCAGCACCCCGCGGGCGGGCCAGGCCGCCGGGGCCGGCCGCGGCGCTCATGCCCCGCCCGCCGAGGTGCTGGTCATCGTGTGCGCCGGGGTGATCCTGGCCAGCCTCGACCTGTTCATCGTGAACGTCGCGCTCCCGCAGATCGCCCGTGACCTGGGTGCCAGCAGCCTCGGTGAGCTGTCCTGGGTGCTGAACGGCTATGCGATCGTCTATGCCGCCCTCCTGGTGCTGTTCGGGCGGCTGGCCGACCGGCACCGCCGCAAGTACGGCTTCCTGCTCGGCGTGGCGGTCTTCACCGCGGCGTCGGCGGCATGCGGCGCCGCCACGAGCGTCACGATGCTGGTGGCCTTCCGGCTGGTGCAGGCGGCCGGCGCCGCGCTGCTCACCCCGACCTCGCTGAGCCTGGTGCTGGCTGCCTACCCGCCGGAGCGGCGCAGCGGAGCGGTGCGCGCCTGGACTGCCACTGGCGGCGTCGCTGCGGCCTTCGGCCCGGTCATCGGCGGCCTGCTGGTCGCGGCGAGCTGGCGCTGGGTGTTCCTGGTCAACGTCCCGATCGGGCTCGCCGCGCTCGCGGCGGGCTGGCTCCGGCTGCCCGATGCCCCCGGCCACCCCGGCCCGCGCCCGGACGCGCTCGGCGCCGTGCTGGTCACCGCGGGCGTCGGCGCGCTCACCCTGGGCCTGGTCAAGGGCGGCAGCTGGGGCTGGTCGTCGGCGGTCACCATCGGCGTGCTGGCCGGGGCGGCGGCAGCGCTCGGCCTGTTCGCCGCCCACTGCGCCCGGCATCACAACCCGCTGATCGACCCGGCACTGATCCGGGTGCGCAGCTTCTCCGCCGCATCGCTGATCGCGCTGCTCTTCTCGGCGGCGTTCGGGGCGATGCTGCTGTCGGTCGTGCTCTGGGAGCAGGATGTCTGGGGCTGGTCGGCGCTGCAGACCGGGCTGGCCGTCGCGCCCGGCCCGATCATGGTCCCGGTGTTCTCCTTCCTGGTGGCCGGGCGGCTGATCGCCAGGTTCGGGCCGGGCCCGGTGATCGCGGCCGGCTCTGCCAGCTTCGCGGCGGGCGTCACCTGGTGGGCGCTGGCCGTCGGGCTGCAGCCCGACTATGCGGCGGACATACTCGGCGGCATCATCTTGACCGGCATCGGCGTCGGCCTGACCCTGCCGACGCTGATGGCCACCGCGGCGGCGTCGCTGCCGCCGCCGTCGTTCGCCAGCGGCTCGGGCGTCGTCAACATGGTCCGTCAGGTCGGGCTGGCCATCGGCGTCGCCGTCCTGGTCGCGGTCCTCGGCAGCCCGGCGAGCCCGGCGGGCGAGCTGACGGCTTTCCGGCACGGCTGGATCGTGGTGGCCGCCATGGCACTGGCTGCCGCCGCCGCGGCCACGCTGCTCCGCAGCCGCCCGGCCCGCGCCACCGTCCCGGCCGCCAGCCCGGCCCCGGCACCGGTTCCGCGCACCTGACCGGCTGAGTGCCGATTATTTTAAACGGGAGGTTCCGGCCCGGTCCGGCTTGCTCCGCGTGTCAGTAGGCGCGCGGCCATGCCAGGTCGTTCAGGCGGTCGGCGTGCAGCACGACGGCTGCGTCCGTCCCGTTGCTGACCAGGCCCTCGTTCTTCAGGTCGCGCAGGATCCGGCCGACCACCTCGCGCGGGCTGCCGACCTGCTCGGCAAGCTCCTGCGGCGAAAGCCGGGCCACGATGCTGTCGCCGTTGCTCGCCGGACTCGGCCGCGTCGAGCAGGTAGCGGACCACGTCCTGGCGCAGCGAGGGGAGCGTGACCGCGGCCAGCGCGCTGACGTAGGCGGCCGTGTGCTCGGCCAGGTCGACGAGCAGCGCGCTCGCCAGGCCGGCGTCCGCGGCGGCCAGCTTGCGCACCGTCTCCGGACGCAGCAGCAGCAGGTTGCTCGAAGTCACCGCCTGGATCGACAGCCGGGGAGACTGCCCGGCGTAGACGCCTGCCAGGCCGACGAGATCTCCCGGCCTGGCTGTAACGGAGGGTCAGCTGGCGGCCCTGCTCCGAGATCAGGGCTGGTCCGCAGCGTTCCCTCGGCTACCACGCAGAGGAACGGCGAGGTAGATCCGACTCGGTGCAGGACTGTGCCCGCCGGGACATCAAGCAGCGCGGAGTCAGCCGTCATCCGCTCCAGGGTCGCGCCGGGCAGGGCGCTGAGCCGGCACCGGGCCAGTGCCTCCCGGCGCTGCTGATCGAGCATCGTCACCCCCTCCGAGACTGGTCGGGTGAATGGCCCCACACGATAACGGAAGGAGCACGGCCGTACAACGACCTTGCATACACGGTCAAAGCAAGGCCAGGCCGCCGGTGACCGCGTCCACCCGGGCAGCCTCGGCCGGCCCGACCGCGCAGCAGGTCGCCGTGCCGGGAGCAAGCTGGGTCCGGCCAGCGTCCCTGATGATCTCGGCCGGCAGCCCGGCGGCGCTGGCGGCGGCGGCGATCTCGGCCAGCTCGGCGGCGCTGCCGACGCGGAGCACGACCTTGGGCTGCCCGTCGGCCAGCCAGCCCGCCAGGTCCGGGCGGCGGCCGGCGGCCCGCTGCGCGGCCAGTACCGCGGTGACCGCCGCATGCGCGGCCTGCGCGGCTATCTTGCCCCGCCCCATGCCAAGATCCGTACGGACCACGAGGGAAAGCTTCGCTGCCATCCGTCGCACCCTAACGCGCCGCGGCGCTGGCCCGCCGGGTGCCAGGCGGGGCGGGAATGGCCACGGCGAATGGCCAGCCGCCGTTCTTTCCCTTGGCCTGGCTTAATGACAAGATGTCCGGCAGGGTCGCGCGGAGCAGGGCTGCCGTTGCGGGGGAGGGGCGCTGCATGACAACTCCGGAGCCCGTGCTGTTCATGGTCCGTAACCTGGCCGGGTTAGGCTGGCCGGCCCAATTGCCCGCCGATTCTGCGCCTGCTGGCGCCAACGGGGAGTAACGAGACAGCCGCCGCGGTGCGCGCTGCGGCTGTCTGGCATGAAGAAAAGGAGCAGTACATGCTGATCTCTATCCTGAACCAGTCCACCCTCGTCTCCAATGCGGACGCGGCAACGATGACGGAGGCCATCGCGTCCCAGGTCCGTCTCGATGCCGCGCCGCTCTGGGATCGCGATCCTGCCGCCGTCGTCTTCTATACCGATGCCTCGGCCGTCCCCGCCGAGGCGCACGGCATTGCCATCGTGGACACTATCCAGGACCAGCCGCAGGGCGTGCTCGGCTTCCATACCGAGGACCAGGGCGGCAAGCTGTGGGGCGTCGTCGCGGCGAAGCCCGAGCTCGACAACGGCGGGAAGACGACGACTGGCGACTGGAGCGTTTCCAGCGTGCTCTCGCATGAGGTGCTCGAGATGTTCGTCGACCCGAACTGCAACCTGTGGGCGAACGACGGCAAGGGCGCGGTGTACAGCTTCGAGGTCTGCGACCCGGTCGAGGCACCGACCTACGACGTCAGCGGTGTGTCGGTCTCGAATTTCGTGACCCCGGCCTGGTTCGACCCGCTGGCCCCGCCGACTGCGCAATTCGACAAGCTGGGCCAGCTGCAGGCCGCGTTCACGATCGTCAAGGGCGGCTACGTCGTGTACTCCTCGGCCGGCCAGCCGCAGCAGAAGTTCGGCGACGAGTTCCCGCAGTGGCGCAGGGACATGAAGAACGGGCCGCTCGCCCGCACCCGCGCCAGGCTCGGCCAGCTGGCCGCCGCCGGCTGATCCGCATCCCGGGCCGGCCAGCCCGGCAGCCCGCGCTCTCGGCCCGGCCGGGGCGCCCGGGCCGGCCGTCCCGCCGCAGTGCGGAGCGGCCAGGAGAACGCCGAAAGGAGTGGCGCTGTTGGTCATTCTGGGCGCAATGCGCTGCTGGAGTACCGCATAATGGAAGTGATGAGTCCTTCCCGCGCCGTACCCCGGCGTTATCTGCCCAGCAGCCCTTTCAACAACCTCCCCCCGGCCAGGCCCGTCGAGCAGTACGCGATGGATGACCAGGTCACGCATGACCGTTACGGCCTCGGCCGGGTCGTTGGCGTCGAGGAGGACGTGGCCGTGCTCGTCGACTTCGGCCCGCAGCAGGCCAGGATCACCACCCCTTTCACCAAGCTCACCAAGCTCTAGCTCACCAAGCGCTAGCCCAGCGAGCTCTAGCCCAGCAGGTCGGCGAAGCGTGCCTTCACGGTCTCCGCTGTCTGCCCGGCAGGCGCGTCCCAGACGTCCTGGTTCATGATCTCGACCTCGACGTAGCCGTCATAGCCGGCCGCGAGCACCTGCTCAGATATCGGCCGGAAGTCGATCGACCCGTCACCGAGATGGCCGCGGCCGAGCAGCATGTCCCTGGGCAGCGGGACGACCCAGTCACAGAGCTGGTAGGCCACGATCCGGCCGCTGGCCCGGGCGATGTCGGCGGCGACCTGCGAATCCCACCAGACGTGGTACGTGTCGACCACCACGCCGACGGCCTCGGCCGGGAACGTAACGGCGAGTTCCAGCGCATCGGCGAGCCGGGTGAGCACGCACCGGTCTGCGCAGAACATCGGGTGCAGGGCCTCGATGCCGAGCCGGACGCCGAGTTCCCTGGCGCGCGGCACGAGTTCCCCGATCGCGTCGGTGATCATGCGGCGGGCCAGCCCGATGTCGCGGGTGCCGGCGACCAGCCCGCCGGACACCAGGATCAGCGCGTCCGCCTGCAGCACGGCGGCCTCCTGGACGGCCGCGAGGTTGTCGGCCACCGCCGCGCGGCGGGCATCCGGGTCGGCGTGCGTGAAGAAGCCGCCACGGCACAGGCTGGAGACGTGCAGCCCGCTGCGGCGCACCGCGGCTGCAGACTCGGCCAGGCCGAGCTCGGCCACCCGGTGCCGCCAGAGGCCGACCGCCCCGATCTCGTGCGCGCGGCACAGGTCAAGCGTCTGGGTCAGGCTCAGCCGGTTGACGGTGGCCTGATTCAGCGACAGCCGTCCGGTGCCGATCACCGGACTGCCCTGGCGGCCAGGTAGCCGGTCATCCGCTCGACGGCAAGGCCCGGGCGCAGCAGCGCGCCTGCGGCGGCGGCCTGCTCGAACACCCGGATCAGGTGGCCGGCCGGCCGCCGGTCCTGGAAGCCGCCGAGCATGGCGAAGTGCGGCTGGAACCCGTTCAGCCAGGCGACGAACGCGATGCCGGCCTTGTAGCTGGCGGCCGGCGGCTCGAAGATCGTCCGGCTGAGCGGCACCGTCGGGCTCATGATTTCGTCATACCTGGCCAGGTTGCCGACGTCGAGAGCGTGCAGCGCCGCGGCGGCCGGCGCCGTGATGGCGGCGAACGTGCCGAGCAGCGCGTCGCTGTAGCCGTCCGGGCCGCCCCTGATCAGCTCGGCGTAGTTGTAGTCGTCGCCGGTGTAGAGGCGGACGCCGGGCGGCAGCCGGCGGCGCAGGGCGAGCTCGCTGGCCGAGTCGAGCACCGACAGCTTGATGCCGCCGACCTTCCCGTCCGAGCGGCTGATCAGCTCGATCACGGTGTCGGCGGCCGCGCCGAAGTCCGCGCTGCCCCAGTAGCCGCGTAGCTGCGGGTCGAATGCCTCGCCCAGCCAGTGCAGGATCACCGGCCGGTCGGCCTGCCTGAGCAGGTATCCGTAGATGTCCAGGTAGTCGCCGGCCGACCGGGCGGCCGCGGCCAGCGCGCGGCTGGCCATCAGGATCACCCGCGGCCCCGCGGCCTGGACCAGGTCAAGCTGCTCGGAGTAGGCGCGCGCGATCGCGGTGAGCGGGTGCGCTACGCCGGGCGGCAGCTGGTCGGTCCCGACGCCGCAGGAGATCAGGCCGCCGCTGCGGACGGCGCGCTCGGCGGCGAGCGTGATGAGCTCGCTGGCCTGCGCCCAGGACAGGCCCGTGCCGCGCTGCGCGGTGTCCATTGCCTCGGCGACGGCGAACCCGTGCGCCCAGAGGTGGTCACGGAAGTCGAGCGTGGACTGCCAGTCGATGCTGCCGTCCGGGAACGCGGCCACGTGCGCGGCCGCGAAGACGTGCCGAGACCGGGGCACCGGGTGCCGGGCCGGCCACTCGGGTGCCGGGATCCGCAGCGGATCCGCCCGGCCGGGCAGCCGGATGGAGGCGGTCATCTAACAGGCCAAGCGGGGGCACCTCGATGCGCCTGCCCGCCGCCGAGGACTGCATCGCGAGCTCGGCAAGCTGCACCCCCTTGGCGCCCTCCGCCAGGTCCCAGGGGAACGGCTGGCCCGCGACGGCGTGCCTGAGGAAAAGCTCCCACTGGACCTTGAAGCAGTTGTCGAACGCCTGGTTGTCCGGGACGTCCGTCCACTGCGCCAGGTAGTCGATCGGATCGGGCAGGTCCGGGTTCCACACCGGCATCGGCGTGCTTACCCGGTGCTGCACGGCGCAGCTGCGCAGGCCGGCCACCGCGCTGCCGTTCGTGCCGTCGACGTGCAGCTCGACGAGCTCACGGCGGTTGACCCGCACCGCCCACGAAGAATTAACGGCGGCGACGGCCCCGCCGTCGAATTCCAGCAGCGCGTAGGCGGAATCATCCGCCGTAACGTCATACTGAGCGCCCTTTTCATCCCACCGAACTGGGACATGGGTAGCGTGCCGTGCGTAGAGCGCCTGGATGGGGCCGAAAAGATCCTCCAGGAGGTATTGCCAGTGCGGGAACATGTCGAGGATGATCCCGCCGCCCTGCTCCTTGCGATAGTTCCAGGACGGCCGCTGCGGGGCGACCCCGTCGCCCTCGAAGACCCAGTAGCCGAACTCGAGCCGTACCGAGAGCACCCGCCCGAGGAAGCCGTCCTTAATGAGCCTGCGCAGCTTAATGATGCCGGGCAGGAACAGCTTGTCCTGGACCACGCCGTGCACGATCCCGGCCGCGCGCGCTGCCCGCGCGAGCTGCACGGCACCGCCAGGCCGAGCCGGCCACCGGCTTCTCTGTGTACACGTGCTTCCCGGCCGCGATGGCCTGGCCCAGGCTGGCTTCGCGGGCGGAAGTGACCTGTGCGTCGAAGTAGACGTCAACGCCCGGATCACTAAGGACGTCATCAAGGCTCGTCGTCCAGCGCTCGATGCCGTGTCGTTCGGCAATCTGGCGCAGTCGCTGCTCGCTGCGGCCGACCAGGACCGGCTCGGGGAAGATCGCCGTGCCGTCATCAAGCTGCACCCCGCCCTGGTCGCGGATCGTCAGCAGCGAGCGGACCAGATGCTGCCGGTAGCCCATCCGGCCGGTTACGCCGTTCACGGCGACCTGGACTGTCTTGCGCGACATGAAGCACCCTTCCGGGGCAGTCCGCAGGGCCGGCGTGCGCAGTTTCGGAAAGCACTTTCCCACACTAGGGTGAGGGGAAAGCCGGGTCAAGCCGGGCTAGCCAAGTCGGCTGAAGGATGATCAAGCCGGATAGCGAAGGTCAAGCCGGACGGCATTGGTCAAGCAAGACGGCAGGGGTCGAGCCGGACGGCAGCGGTCAAGCTGGATGGGGAGGGCAGTCTGGCGGCAGGGAATCAAGCCGGAACGCGAAGGGTCCGGCCGACGGCAGTGGCCAGGCCGGACGACGGCTCGTCCGGCCGGGCGGCGGATCGGGAGACGCAGTGATCGATGCGGGGCCAGCACCGACCCGGCGCAGGCCGGCCACGAACGGCGCAACGGCACGGATCACGCTGCAGGACGTAGCCGACCGGGCCGGCGTATCGCTGACGACCGCATCGAGAGTCGTCAGCTCGGGTCCGCGCCGGGTCGGCCAGCAGCTGGCCGACCGCGTGAACCTGGCCGTGGCCGAGCTCGGCTACACCGCCAACCTGCAGGCCAGGGCGGTGGCGACCGGGCAGAGCAACACCATCGGCGTAGTCGTGCACGACATCGCGGATCCGTACTTCTCGTCGATCGCGGCCGGGCTGATCGACGTCGCCTACTCGCGGCAGCTGCTGGTCTGCCTGTCCAGCACGCCGGCCGGGGAGCTCAGGGAGCGCGAGTACGTCGCGCTGATGCGGGCCCAGCGGGCCCGTGCGGTCATCCTCATCGGCAGCCGGGCCGACGATGCCGCCGAGCGGGCGGGCCTGCGCGCCGAAATCGATGCCTTCCGGCGCTCCGGCGGTCGGGTCGTGACCGTGGGGCAGGACCTGCTCGGCGTCGACACGATCAAGCCGCAGAACGCGGCGGGCGCCGCCGCGCTCGGCCGGGCCCTGGTCGCCCAGGGGCACCGCAGCTTCGCGGTGCTGGCCGGGCCGCGTGAACTGCTCACCGCGCGGGACCGGCTGGCCGGCTTCCTGGCCGGGCTGAGGTCGTGGTCGGTGCCGCTGGATCCGCGGCACGTCATCTACGGCGAGTTCACCCGGGACGGCGGCTACGAGGCGATGAGCACGGTCCTGGCCAGCTTTAACAAGCTGCCGGACTGCGTGTTCGCGGTGGCTGACGTGATGGCGGTCGGCGCGCTTGCCCGGCTGCGGGCCGGCGGGCTGTCGGTTCCTGCCGACATCGCGGTGGCCGGCTTCGACGACATCCTCACCCTGCGCGACGTCTACCCGCCGCTGACCACCGTCCGGCTGCCGCTGATCAAGATGGGCGAGATGGCGGCCAGCCTGGCACTCGATGACACGGGCGGCGACCGGCCACGGGTGATGCCGGTGCCCGGCGAGGTAATCCTGCGGGAGAGCACCACCCCCCGCCCCCCAGCCTGACCCGCCGCCCTGCCAGCCCCGCAGTCCGGATTCCCGCGCCGCCCGGGCCGCCTTGCCCGCCGCGGGTACCTCACCCCGCCGCGGTACCTGGCCCCGCCGCGGTACCTGGCCCCGCCGCGGGTACCTGGCCCCGCCGCCCGGCCCCGCCTGGCCCCGCCGCGGGTACCTGGCCCCGCCTGGCCCCGCCGCGGGTACCTGGCCCCGCCGCCCGGCCCCGCCTGGCCCCGCCGCGGGTACCTGGCCCCGCCTGGCCCCGCCGCGGGTACCTGGCCCCGCCGCCCGGCCCCGCCTGGCCCCGCCGCGGGTACCTGGCCCCGCCGCCCGGCCCCGCCGCCGGTACCTGGCCCGCCGCGGACCGTTGAAACTTGCGTTCAACGGGTTCTAACCCGTTGGACGCCATTTCGAACGGGTTGCCGGGTCCTTCGCTGTCGCCGGTCCGCGGCGCCCGGCCGGTCAGTCCGGGGGTCCACGGTCCGCCTTTCCCGCCCGCCGGTCCGGGCCCGGCCGGTCCGGCGGCAGCCGGGGCCTTGCGCGGGCCGGCCGGCCAGAGTACTTTCCCACTCAACGGGAAAGCGCTTGCCAGGATATTCGTGCGCAAGCAGCAGCAAACCGCGCAACGACGCCGGTGCCGGGCCGGCCCGGTGCCGGCCACGACACCACTCGACACGGCAGCCCGGGCCAGGCCATCACTCACGACTCGGAGCACGCCTTGGGATCACACGACCACGAGTGGCAGGACTGCCTGTTCGCCGACGGGACGTTCCGGCCGCCGGCCGGCGGGGGCGCGATCGGGGTGCGCGACAAGGCGTCCGGTGAGATCTTCGGCCGGGCCGGGATGGCCACCAAGGCCGACGTCGACGCCGCCGCCACCACGGCCGCGGCGGCACAGCGGGCCTGGGCAGAGCGGACCTACGCCGAGCGGGCCGGCCTGCTGCGCGATGTCGCCGCCGCGCTCGCCGACCGGGCGAAGCAGTTCCGCGAGCTCATCATGCGCGAGACCGGCTGCATCGGCGGCAAGGCAGACTACGAGATCTCGGCCGCGGCCAGCGAGCTGACCGAGGCGGCCGGCCTGGCCTCCCGGTCGATCGGCGAGGTGCTGCCGTCCGGCCACCCGGGCCGGTTCTCGCTCGCCGAGCGGATTCCGGTCGGGCTCGTCGGCGTCATCACCCCGTGGAACTTCCCGCTCGTGCTCGGCATGCGGGTGATCGCGCCCGCGCTGGCGCTCGGGAACGCGGTGCTGCTCAAGCCATCGCCGGAAACGCCGGTCAGCGGCGGGCTCGCGATCGCCGAGCTGTTCGCCGCCGCGGGCGCGCCGCCCGGCATCTTCAGCGTGCTGCCCGGCGACGTGGAGGTCGGCCAGCGGCTGGTCACCCACCCGGACATCGCGATGATCCACTTCACCGGCTCGACCAGGGTCGGCCGCCAGATCGCGCGGGAGGCAGGCGGCCTGCTGAAGAAGGTCTCGCTCGAGCTCGGCGGCAACAACGCGCTGATCGTGCTCGATGACGCCGACCTCGAGCAGGCCACGATGATCGGCGCCTGGTCGAGCTTCCACTACCAGGGGCAGACCTGCATCACCGCGGGACGGCACATCGTGGCGCGCCCGGCCGCCGCGGCGTACATCGACGGCCTGGCCCGGCGCGCCGACGCCATCACCGTCGGCAACACGCTCACCGAGGACGTCGGCCTCGGCCCGATGATCAACGCCACCCAGCATGCGCGCGCCAGCCAGCTGCTTGACGAGGCCACGGCGGCGGGCGCCCGCATCGTCGCAGGCGCCGGCACCGAAGGCGGCAACGCGGGCGATAACCAGCCGCCGTTCTTCCGGCCGACGGTGGTGAGCGGGGTGAGCCGAGGGTCCCGGCTGTGGCAAGAGGAGATCTTCGCGCCGATCGCGCCGGTGCTCGTCGTCGACGATGACGACGAAGCGGTCGCCGTCGCGAACGACACCGGCTACGGGCTGGTGAACTCGGTGCTCACCGGCGACCCGTACCGCGGCATCCAAGTCGCGCGGCGGCTGCGGGCCGGCATGGTGCACGTCAACGACGCGACGCCGCAGGACGAAGCGCTCGCCCCGTTCGGCGGCACCGGGCAGTCCGGGCTCGGCGGCCGGTCCGGCGGGGACGCGAACATCGAGGAATTCACCGAGCGGCGCTGGCTGACGGTGACCCCCGGACCGGCCCACTACCCCTACTGAGACCAAGCTGCAACATAGCTGGGCGATGATCGCACACCGGGCACTGGCGATGAATCCGCGTGCGGTGCACCATCGCAGGAGAGAGCCATTTTCTGGCGCCGCCTGCCCGGCGGCTGACATGAGGAGTTGCATATGAGCGAAGCGGCCTCCGTTCCGTTCTCCGAAACGAAGGCGCCTGAGTCTGCGGAACGGCTGCACCGCGGCGCGCTGGGCCTGGTGGACATCTCCGCGTCGACGATGGCCAACATCGGCCCGGCCTACAGCTTCTACTTCGGGTTCGGCTTCCTGGTGCTCACGGCCGGCATCGCGGCGCCGCTGACGATCATCGTGGCCGCCATCGCGATCGCGCTGCTCGGCAACACCCTGGCCCAGTTCTCCCGCGCGCACCCGTCCACCGGCGGCTTCATCTCGTTCGTCGGCAAGACCTTCGGCGGCACCAGCGCGGTAACGACGGCGCTGCTCTGCGGGGCGGGGTACATCATCGCGATCTCGTCGGTGCTGGCGATCTGCGGCGGGTTCCTGTCGATCGTGCTGAACTACTACCTCGGCTGGAACATCCCGTGGGGAATCCTGTCGGTCGTGCTGACCGCGGGCGCCGTGGTGATGCTGGTCCGCGGCGTCGCGGTCTCCACCAGGCTGGCCGGCCTCTTCTTCGGCTTCGAGATGCTGGTGCTCATCGTCGTGTCGGTCGTGGTGATCATCCAGAACGGCGGCCACCTCAGCTTCGCGCCGTTCGAGCCGAGCCACATCACCAACGGCTTCACCGGCCTGGCCGCTGGCTTCCCGCTGGCGGTGTACCTGTTCATCGGCTGGGAGAACTCCGCCGCGCTGGCCGAGGAAACCACCGACCCGCGGCGGAACGTGCCGCGGGCGATGTTCCTGTCCATTGCCCTGATGGCGGCCGGCTACGTCCTGTTCGCCTACGCCACGGTGACCGGGTTCGGCTACAACGGGACCAAGACGTCGGCGGCGGCGATCCCGTTCATCAACGTGGCGCACGGCGCGCTGGCCGCCTTCACGTTCTTCGCCTTCTTCGCCGGGCATGACCTCGACCCTCGGCGTGCTGCTCTCGGCCGTGAACTCGCAGTGCCGGCTGATCTTCAACGCCGGCCGGGAGGGCCTGCTGCCGTCCTGGCTCGGCAAGGTGCACCCGATCCGCCGCACGCCGGTGAACGCCATCTTCGCCTTCACCGGCATCGCCGGCCTGATCATCGTCGGCTGGGCGCTCGGGCACCTGATCGGCGGTACCACCGGATCGATGGACCCGATCAGCTTCTTCGTCGAGTCGTCCACGCTCGGCACGATCCTGCTGCTGGTGGTCTACTTCCTGTCGAACCTGGCGCTGCCGTTCTACTACCGGAAGTTCCGGCCGGCGGAGTTCAGCCCGGTCAAGCACGTGATCCTGCCGGTGCTGGGCATGGCGGCCATCGCGGTGCCGGTGTACTACCTGTGCAAGCCCGGGCAGGCGGCCCCGTTCAACTGGTTCCCGTACGCCGCGCTGGCCATCGTGGTCATCTCGGTGATCTACGCGTTCGTGCTGAACGGCAGGGACTCGGCGCTGGCTGGCCGGGTCGGCTCGATCGTCGCCGACGAGTAGCCCGGCCTTGCTGCGGCCGGCTCGATCATCCCGCTGAGCAGCAGGCCGGCCAGCCGGGCGCGCCGGGGAGTTCCCGTTTCGAATTCTGGAGATCTTCATGACGGACACCGCGACCCGGCCAGCCGAGGCGCAAGGCTCGCTCCCGGCGCATCCGCTGGACCCGGCCCGGCCGGATGAGTACCTGGCCGGGCGGGAGATCCTGGCCGCGGCTGGCCTGCTCGGCGGCTCGGTCAGGTTCGCCTACTACGGGCTCGATGAGCCGCCGAAGGACGACGTGCTCGGCGGGCCGGGCGCCGGACCGCCGGCTGCGGGCATTCCTGATCGACGTGGTGACCGGCGAGTCGACCGACGTGGTGGTCTCGCTGACCCGGGCCGCGGTGATCGCCAGCCGCACGCTGGATCCGCTGACCGACGGCCAGGTGCCGATCCTGGACCAGGACTTCGCGCTGGCCGAGGAGATCGTGCACGCGGATCCGGGCTGGCGCGCGGCGATGGCCCGCCGCGGCCTGACCGACGTCACCAAGATCAGGGCGTGCCCGCTGACGGCCGGCTCGTACGGCATCGCGGACGAGCAGGCCCGCCGGATGGTCCGGGTGCTCGCGTTCGTCCAGGCCCGCGAGCACGACCTGGCCTGGGCGCACCCGGTAGACGGCGTCGCCGCCTACGTGGACCTGATCGAGCGGCGGGTCTTCAAGGTGATCGACGAGCTCGACCTGCCGGTCCCGCAGGAGTCCGGCGACTACGACGACCCGGCGGTGCGCGGCCCGCAGCGCAGCACCCTGCGGCCGATCGAGATCACCCAGCCGGAGGGGCCGAGCTTCACCCTGACCGGCCACCTGCTCGAGTGGCAGGGCTGGTCGCTGCGGATCGGCTTCGACGCCCGCGAGGGCCTCACCCTGCACCAGATCAGCCTGGCCGACGGCGGCGAGCAGCGCCCGGTCATCTACCGGGCGTCCGTCCCCGAGATGGTCGTGCCGTACGGCGACCCGGCGCCCACCAGGTACTGGCAGAACTACTTCGACACCGGCGAGTACCTGGTCGGCAAGTGGGCGAACTCGCTCGAGCTCGGCTGCGACTGCCTCGGCGAGATCGCCTACCTGGACGCGACGGTGACCGGCGACAACGGCGAGCCCCGCACGATCAGCAACGCCATCTGCATCCACGAGGAGGACTTCGGCATCCTCTGGAAGCACTTCGACATCTTCAACGGCTCGTCCCAGTCGCGCCGCCAGCGCCGCCTGGTGATCTCGTTCTTCACCACGGTCGGCAACTACGACTACGGCTTCTACTGGTACTTCTACCTGGACGGCAGCGATCGAGCTCGAGGTGAAGCTCACCGGCGTGCTTTTCACCTCGGCCTACCCCGGCGACGGCTTCGCGTACGCCACCCAGGTAGCCCCCGGCCTCGGCGCGCCCGGCCACCAGCACCTGTTCAGCGCCCGGCTGGACATGATGGTCGACGGGCTGGCCAACGCCGTGGACGAGATCGACACCCACGGCCTGCCGGCCGGGCCGGAGAACCCGCACGGCAACGCGCTGGCGCAGACGGTGACCCGGCTGGCCACCGAGTCCCAGGCGGGCCGCAAGGTCGCGCCAGAGCCGCGGCAGGCTGTGGCGGGTGATCAGCACCGAGCGGACGAACCGGTTCGGCCAGCCGACCGCCTTCACCCTGTACCCGGAGGCCGCGCCGACCCTGCTGGCCGCGCCCGGGTCATCGCTGTACAACCGGGCCGGGTACGCCACCAACCACCTGTGGGTCACCCGGTATGACCCGGCGCAGCGCTACCCGGCCGGCGACTTCGTGAACCAGCATCCTGGCGGCGCCGGGCTGCCCGAGTTCATCGCCGGGGACCGCGACATCGACGGCTCGGACATCGTGCTGTGGCACACGTTCGGGCCCGCCCATTTCCCGCGGCCGGAGGACTGGCCGGTGATGCCGGTCGCCCGATGCGGGTTCGTGCTGAAGCCCACCGGCTTCTTCGGCCGCAACCCCACGCTCGACGTGCCGCCGCCCGCGGGCGCGGATTGCGGCACGGACAAGCCTGCGCCGCCGCCCGGCGACGGCCACTGACCCGCGGTACTGACCTGCCGGCGCGATGCCGGCCAGGCGGCACTGCGGCCGGGTCGCCGCCGCGAGCCGGTCATGCCCGGCGTAGGCGGACCGGCACATGGCCCGGGCGGTGCCGCCGCAGCCGTGCTCGAGCGCGCCGCCGGTGCTGCTCGGCACGGACACGGTGACGCAGCCGTCCCTGGACTGCCCGTAGCTGCCTGGGTTGGCGATGCCCCATGCGGTCAGGCCGGCGGCGACGGCGACGGTGACCGCGCCTGCCGCCGCCAGCAGCAGCCTCCGCTGCCGCCGCCCTCCGGCGGGGCGCGCGGATCCGGTGGGGCGCGGCCCTCCGGTGGGGCGCGGCCCTCCGGTGGGGCGCGGCCCTCCGGTGGGGCGCGGCCCTCGGGCGGGGCGCGGCGATCCGGCTCCGCCCGGCGAGTCGTCCATGCTGTGCACAGTACAAGGCTGGTGCCGGGACGCGCCGCGGCGAGCTGCCGGACCCGCGACGGCGGCCTGGCCGGCCTGCTGCCGGTAATCAGTCGCGGATCCGTATTGAGTAAGTGCCACCGCATTCTTTATAATTCGCCGACGCATAACCGGGTATGGCCGGCTATGCAGCCTTATGGCTAGTACAGCGAAACGCTGCGCCACTTTGAACTAGCGCCCCCAGTCATCCGCATTGCGCTCAGCCGAACTACGCTATCCGGTATGTTGAATTCGGGGGTTGCGCGGGGACAAGTACGCCGCTACAATACGATAGTCGCGTTTATCGTACTGGTCACGGTAATCGCTGGCGTGATGATTGTCACCGCCCAGCCGCGAGGGCCGGCACCCGTCGCCTTTGCCAGCGAGGCGAGCATATTCAGGTGACCAGTCACGACGGCCGGAAGTTTTCCCTGCGTAATGATTTCTGGGGCACCCGGAGATTCTGCCTGAAGAACATCAATAAGCGGCCGAATTTCAAGGTGACCAGGGATGGCCGTAACCTGCTGCACGGCGGGGTCGTAGCTTTCCCTTACGTATTCACCGGCTGCAGCTGGAGCATCTGCACCAAAGACAGCGGGCTGCCGGCCAGGGCGTCGTCGGTCCGCCACCCGCGGGCCACCTGGCATACCTCGGGCGCCAGGGGCCGGTGGAACGCCGCCTTCGATCTCTGGTTCGGCAAGCGCAAAATGAAGACCGGCCAGGCCACCGGCGCCGAGCTGATGATCTGGCTGAATGCCCGCCGCCTTCCGCTGGACAGCACGCGCATCGTGTGGGTCGACGGCGTGCGGTGGTACCTGGCGCACTGGAAGGCGAGAGCCCGTCATGGCCGCAAGAGGTGGAACTACATCCAGTTCCGCCGGGTCCACCCGAAGCGGGGCGTCCGGAATCTGCGGCTGAACCCGTTCATCCATCGCGCCGAGCGTTTCCGCCTGGTCAGGCGACGGTGGTGGCTGCTGAATATCGAGGCCGGATTCGAGGTCCACACCGGCGGCAAGGGCCTGTCCGGCCGGAAGTTCTGGGCTAAGGCGTAGCAACGCCAGCAGCCCGGGTGTGGCGGTCAGCACGGCGCTGTGCTGGCCGCCATAGGCGTCTCCGGGCGCTGACCAGCGTCCGCTTGCCAGGTCCTGTTCGATGTCGCGGGTGTGTTCGAGGCCAGCGCCCATGCGGCTGCCGGTGGGCTGGGGGAGGGCGACGAACCGGGCATCAGCTCCCCGGCTCGATCATCGGTACGTCGCCGCACTCCAGCCACTCAACCCGGCGCACCGAGCCAGGGAAGAGCGTTATCGCCTCGTCCGCAATGTCATGCCTGATGATCGTCGCCGCTTCGATGGGTATTTTCTGATTCTGACGTTTACCTTGAAAGTCTCTTCTTGGGAGCGACGCCTCGTTTGGGCAGGACGACCACTTGGGTTGCCCCCCCGCAGGCCCGACCCCTCTTCTGAGCATTTCTCACGCGCCAGGAGGTATCGGGATGAGTGTCGTGCTGATTCTCGTGATAGTTGTTTCGGTGCTCTTCGGTATTGTGAATTTCGCGGTTAAGGCGCGGGGCGGCTCTTTCCTGATAACTTCTACCTGGTGGCGTGGCAACAGCGGCAAGGATACGTCGGCAAGGCTGACGAGCTGTGACAATGCGGATGGCCCGGGACCATGCGGAGGCCGCCGGGCTCTTCAATGGGCCTGGATCCTGGATCCTGGCCGTGTGGCTCGCCATCTTCGTGACCGGCGCCGTCTGGTGCCTGCGCCGCGACACCGCCAGGGTGTGATCCAGCGCCGATCACCTGTCTGATGTGAGGGTCAGGCGTTCAGGCGGCGCTTGCCCGCGAGCGTCAGGCTGTCGTGCCGCCGCTCTTTCCAGAACTCGACGCCAGTGCGTGGCGGCGGCGACTGCCTCGGGCCCTGTGCTTCCCGGCTTGAGCCGACGGGCGGCCGTCGTGGTCCAGTCCGCGATTGTGCCGACGTTCGGCACAGCCAGGACGGCCTGCATGCCTGCGTGCCGGAGCGCGCGTCCTGCCTGGGGCAGGTCCTCGCCCGTGAAGGAGACGATTCGATCCACTCCGTTGACGCGCAGCACCATGCTCCGCTCGCGGACGCGGTACATCCGGAGACCGCGGGCTATCTCAAAGCCGTGCGGGACCGGGCCCGGGAGGCCGAGCTTCGCGATCGGCCCGGCCCACTCCGTGGTTTGCCAGAGCCTCCAGCCCACTCGCCAGTACTCGACGTAGGCTGCTCGGCCGTCGTCACACTCGCAGAGGATTGCCCGCCGCACACTCGACGTATAGCCGGGCAGGTTCTGCATGACATAGATGTGCCGCGTCCACGCCTCGACCACGTCGGCGCGCACCAGTCTCACCGAGGGGTCCGCAAGCACCCCGCGTCTCTTCATCGGGAGCCTCCGTTTGCCAGTCAGGTGTAAGAGTGCGCACAGGGGCGGTTTGATACACGAACGCAGCGCCGCCTGCACGGCTCGGCCGCCTTGTCTCCTCGTCGGCGCGCTGCGCCAATCGCTGGCCATGGACATGGCACCGGCGGACCTTGATATTTCCGTCAGGCCCGCGAACGAGGCGCCCCTGGGAGGACGTGCAGCGGGTGCTCGGCAAAGGCGCCCTGGGAGGACGTGCAGCGGGTGCTCGGCAAGGCCAGGTGTCATGGCGCCCTGTGCTACTGCCAGCGGTTCAAGGTGGGCTGGTCCGGTTCGCGGCGAATGGCGGCTGGCCATTCAGCTCGCGCCCGACCACGTTCCGCCTCAGTGGCCCGATGGACGCCGCAGCAGATCCACCTTGACTTGCATGTCGATGACATCAAGGCCGCCCATGACAAGGCCGTTTCGCTCGGCGCCCGGCAGCTGAAACCCGCTGATGACATCGAGTCGGCTTCGGGCTACCAGGTCTACGCCGATCCCGCCGGTCATCCGTTCTGCCTCTGCTGGGGCTGACGCTTCGCCCTGACTCCGAGACATGCGACTTATGCATGCGGCTGCAGGAAAGCTGGGGCGCGCACCCGGCGACACGCAATCCTGGTGCGCACTGAGCTACCAGGGCAGAATGGCCAGGTGGCATCCACAGAGTCGGCTATGTCCGAAATGCTGCCCCTGCGCGACACGGATCCGCGCGAGGTTGGCGTATACCGGCTGCTCGGCCGCCTTGGCGAAGGCGGTCAGGGCGTGGTGTTCCTGGCCGTCAGTCCCACCGGAAGCCAGGCGGCGGTCAAGCTCCTGCCGCCGACCACGGACCCGCAGGTCCGGAGCCGCTTCCTGAAAGAGATCGCCGCAGCGCAGCGGGTCGCCCGGTTCTGCACCGCGCAAGTTCTTGATGCGGGAATCTTCGAACGGCGGCCGTTCATTGTCAGCGAATACGTCAGCGGGCCATCGCTGGTGGAGGTCGTGGAGCAGCTCGGACCTCGCGACGGCGCCGCACTGGAGCGCATTGCCGTAGCGACGCTGACCGCGCTAGGCGCCGTGCATGCCGTCGGGATGGTGCACCGCGACTTCAAGCCGGGCAATGTCCTCCTCGGGCCCGACGGGCCAGTGGTGATCGACTTCGGGCTGGCGGTCGTTCCCGGCATGACCACCACGGGCCTTTCCGGCCAGGTCGCAGTGGGAACTCCAGCGTTCATGGCTCCTGAGCAGCTGGCGGGGGAGCGAGTGACCGCGGCGGCCGACATGTGGTCGTGGGCCGTGACGATCGCGTTCGCGGGTACCGGTCAGCTGCCCTTCAAGGGCGAGTCGCTGACAGCCACGGCCTTCGCGATTCTTCATTCCGAGCCCGCGGTAGGCCGGCTTCCCGAACCACTCGGCTTCCTTGTCCATCGCTGCCTCAGCAAGGACTCAGCCATCCGGCCGTCGGCCCGCGAGGCGCTCAGCGAGCTGGGCGCCGCCGGAGCGCGGCTGATCGGACCGCTCCCGCCCATGGCCTTCGCTACCGCCACTGACGAGGAGACATCCAGGCTCGCAGCGCGCGTCGGCCGCGCCGACGGGGCCACCGGCCGGCACGGGCGCTGACCTGATCAGCACCGTGCCCGGGTCCAGGCTTCGGCCGGCCCGGCACCGCGGTGGACGCGCCAGGTGGCACAGCCGGGCAGCCGCGGTTCTGGCCGCGATTTTGCTAGTCGCCGGTGCCGGCGGGCTAGCACTCATCCTTCTCCCGCGCGGCGCACCGTCAGGCCGGCCGGCGGGCAGTCACGCTGGCACCGGCCAGGAACTCATTGCTGCGGCTGCGGCCAGAACGCGGGCCGTAACCTGGATATTGCAGCAGGTTAGCCAGGCCGCAGTCGTGTCATGCGATTCCCAGGTATGCACGGATCTGGCCGACAAAGGCTTTCCTTCCGCGAACCTGCTGACGCTCGGGCCCGGCTCGGCCGATCCGCTCGACTCTGACCTGGTGGTCGCCACAGCCGATATCCGAGCCCAGTACGGCGCCCGGCTCGCCTCCGTTTACGCTCCGGTGATCATAGCGAGCTTCGGCTCAGGGAACGCCAGGATCGACATCAGGTGGGTCTATCCGGGCGGCACCGCCAAGTATCGCGCCGTTCAACGGGCGGACCTGCGCGCCAGGAAAGCCGCCGACGCCCAGCTGCTGACGAATAGCCACGTCACGCTCTCGGCCGTAGCCAGGACGCAGCTCCTGAGCGGCGATATCGATCCGCGGCTGCCGCTGCTCATCGCCACCATGGCCTATTACCACCCGCTGCACATCGTGGACTTTGTCGACCAGTCGCCTGGTGGCGGACCTGCCAGCCTCCTGCGGTCGGTGGACTTGGCCACGGGATACAGCGTGGCGCACCTCACGCATGCGGCATACCTCGGCTGGATGCGGAGGTTCATCGACGCGCAGCGAGCCCCGTACCGCCCCGCATGGCGCCAGCAGCTCACGCTGCACACTGGCCAAGCCGTACTGAGAATCGGGTATGGCGCGCCGAGCCCGCTGAGCCCGCTGAGCTAGCCGAGTGCCGGTGCAGCAGGCGGCCCCGCCCCCGCCCCGAGGCCGCCTCCTGCCCGGCAACCGACCTATATCCAGGTACTTCTAGGAAGAAAGAAGAAGGTATCTCCCTGAGGTAGCACTCTAGATGGGTAGAGACAGGAAGTAAAGGGTATGAAGGAGATTAAATGAGAAGAGAGGCGTAGATCCTTGATGCTAGCTGCTCATACGACGGGCTAGACTCTTCTATCTTCTTCGGGTAAGGATGGTCACGTGGCCGGCGGGGGACTGGCGGCGGTTCGCGGGAGGGACGGTCAGATGGCCGGTGAGGACTGGCAGCGGCTCGCCGATTACGTCGTCGCACGCCGGGTCGAGCTAGGCATGCGGGACAGGCGGGCATTTGCCGACGCGACCGGGGTGACCGAGCGGACGCTGGGGAAGCTCGAGAATGGCCAGCGGGTATCCCCCAGCACTCTCGGTATGGTCGAGAACCGGCTCCGCTGGGACCCGGGTTCGTGCCGGCGGATACTGGCAGGCGGAGAGCCTAACGTGGGGTCGCCAGACCGCGGACATGCCGAGTATGTGGACCCGACGCTGTGGCACATCGCGAGCACCCCGGGCCTGCCCCCCGACGTGGTTCGCGGCCTCGTCGCACTCGCCAGGAACTGGCGGCAGGGCGACGACGGCACAGACGAGCAGGCCCCGCAGCGCGCCTGACCGCCGGCCGCCCTGCGGCCGTCCTGCCCCATCGGCAGCCGGGCTCCACCACGTCTACAGGTGTCCGGCTGGACCTGGAAGTGCCGGACACGCGGCGGTTCGCAAGCCGTCAGGTCCAGGATGTCCTCATGACGGTGACCGACGCCAAGACCGACCTCCGGCGTTACCTGCAAGACGCACGCGAGGCACTGCTGTGGAAGCTAGACGGGCTCTCGGAGTACGACATCCGCCGCCCGCTGGTGCCGACTGGCACCAACCTGCTCGGGCTGGTCAAGCACCAGGCCGGGGCCGAGCTTGGGTACTTCGGCGATACCTTCGGCCGCCCCTGGCCGACCAGCTGCCCTGGGACGAATCCGATCCGAACTCAGACATGTTCGCCCAGCCTGATGAATCACGCGAGTTCATCACAGCCCGGTACCGCCGGGCCTGGGCCCACGCAGACGTCACGATCGGCGAACTCCCGCTCGACGCCATCGGACACGTGCCATGGTGGCCGCCCGACACTAACGAGGTAACGCTGCATCACATCCTGGTCCGCGTGGCCACCGACACCGGCCGGCACGCCGGGCATGCGGACATCATCCGGGAACTCATCGACGGGACAGCGGGCCTGACCGTCCGGAACCCCAACCTGCCGCTGGGGGATCAGACGTGGTGGAACAGCTACCGTGACCGGGTGGAACGCGCGGCTCGCGAAGCCGCCGACCCGCCAACGGCCTAGCAAGAGCAGTACGGCCGGCAACAATCACCCAGGGGGCGCGTCGCAGGTCAAGCGAAGCCGGTCCGTCGCGCATCAAGTCCGGGTCCCTAGCCAGCATGCTCACCGGCGGCCGAGCGCAGCGCAGTGGCGGTGGCCAAGACGAAGCCGGCCGCGTCGGCGGCGTCGGCGGCCGGTGGCTGATCCGGTCCGCCGCCTCGCTGCTGGCCCAGCGCGCGCTTGATCACCTCGGCTGGTCCGGTGCCGCGCCCGAGCACGGCCTCACCACCTGCGATCTTCGACACGATCTTGCCGTCGGTCAGGTAGATCAGCGCCCGGCAGGCGTTGAGGACCGCATAGGTCTCGCCAGCATGCTCGATGCCCCAGGCCAGCTGACCGGCCAGATGGTCAAGGATCACCGGGCGCGGCACCACGCCGATCAGTTCCCCGGCCGGAGGGCCGCACACCGGCCAGCTAGCGGTCCGGCACACCGCGTAGCGCATCAGCAGGTCAGCATCTCCCGGCGACCGGCTGCCTGAGTGAACCATCCGGCCGGGCTTGCCGGGACCGGCCGCGACATGCAGCACAAACGGCCACGGCGGCGCGGGCCGTGCGGCCTGCGCCACGGTGACCGCGCTGCACTCAAGCTCCCGCCCAGGGCATCGGCCGGCGGTCTGACAAAGCGCCTGGCCCATCCGCTCCACAACCCCGCTGCCGATGCCATCTGCGGTCACGAACAACATGTCGACGTCGCTACGGCCGGGCACCCAGCCACCAAGGACAGCTGACCCGTGCAGGTAGGCCGCCTGGAGCGCACCACCAGACACCGTTATCAGCTGGCTGGTCATCGCCCGCACATAATCAGCCACGCTGCCTGGAGGCTGCGCACTGGAGTCCATGAGTGGCGGCATCCTTTCGGCCAGCCCGATCCTACGCCGGGCCTTGCGGACCTCAAGGTCGCCCGTCTCGCGCTGCCGCGCTGCGGGCACTGCACGCTGACCCCGCCACGGGCACGGCCGTGGCGGCCCAGCCGGCCGCTTGCGAACATCTATCAAAGTGATATCATTTTTATGGGTGGCCGGGTGACCGGCACCGCAGGGGACAGGAGGCATCCCGATGGGCGCACCCAGCGAGAACACCGTTGCGAAAGGCCTGCGCGGGCGGTGGCTACCTCCCCCGCGACCCGGCATGCGGCGCCTGACCAGCCCTTGGGCGTACTGCCGCATCCGCGCCTTCGAGGTCAGAATTGAGGCACTACCATGAGGATCCTGCTGCACCAGATGCGTCCCTGGCCACCCGCGTGGCGCCGGCCAGTGGAGGATCGGCCACCCTACGCCGTGTGGGTCATCGGGGGCCTGATCGTCTGGGCATTCCTGCTGGCTGGCTTCATGGTATGGGACCTGCACAGCACATCCCGTACCACCATCTGGGCCATCTTCGCAGGCTGGTGCATCGGCGTGCTCGGTGCATCCATTGCCAGGAAAATCTACCGGTAAGGCGCCGGCCGCGACCAGCGTCAGCAGGAGATCGCCCCCGGGCGGTTCTGGCTGGCGCGCCTGGCAGGATTCGAACCCGCGACCGGCTGCTTAGAAGGCAGCTGCTCTGTCCAGCTGAGCTACAGGCGCCCGGAGTTAATTGTGCATGACCGAAGCCATCCGGCGGACGAGGTCCGGGCGAAACCGGCCACCGCGGCGGCCACCGCGGCGGGCACGGCCCGGGCCGCCCGGCGGAGCCGGCCCGGCCCGGCCTATCGTCGTGTCCCATGACCCGACTGGCCAGGCCAGCGGCAGCTGGGGCCGAGCCGGGCCGCCGCTGGCCGGTGGCGGGCGGCATCGTCCTTGGCGTCGCCGCTGATGCGCTGCTCGGCGATCCGCGCCGTGGTCATCCGGTCGCGCTGTTCGGCCGGGCCGCTCAGGCGCTGCAGGACCGCGCCTATGCCGACAGCCGGCTGCGGGGGCTGATGTACGCCGGCGCCTCCGTTCTCCCCGTGCTCGGGTCTGCTGCGCTTGCCGATCAGCTTTCCCGGCGCCTGCCATGGGCGCGGCTTGCCCTGACAGCCGCCGCCACCTGGACGGTCACCGGCGCCGCGTCGCTGGCCGCGGAGGGGCAGCGGGTTGGCGCTGCGCTTGCTGCGGGAGACCTGCCCGCTGCGCGCGCGGCGCTGCCCGGCCTGTGCGGGCGGGATCCCGCCGGGCTCGATGCGGCGGAACTGGCCAGGGCGGTGATCGAGTCCGTCGCCGAGAACACCAGTGACGGGGTCGTCGCGCCGGTGCTGTGGGGCGCGGTCGCCGGGCTGCCCGGCCTGGCGGCGTACCGGGCCGTGAACACGCTTGACTCGATGGTCGGCTACCGGTCGGCCCGGTACGCGAGATTCGGCTGGGCGTCGGCGCGGCTCGACGACGTGGTCAACTGGGGGCCGGCCCGGCTGACCGGGCTGCTGGCGGTAGCCTGCGCCCCGGTGGCCGGCGGCAGCCCGGCGGCCGCGTGGCGGGCGATGCGGGAGTACGGCGGGCGGCATCCGAGCCCGAACGCAGGCCGCTGTGAGGCTGCCTTCGCCGGAGCGCTCGGCGTCCGGCTCGGCGGCGCCAACGCGTACGCCGGGGTGACCGAGCGCAGGCCCGGCCTGGGCGACGGGCGCGCGCCCGGCCCGGCCGACGTCACCCGCGCCATCCGGCTGTCCCGCGCCGTCACCGCGGCCGCAACCGCGCTGGCCGCTCTGGCGTCGGTGATCACCGAAGATCCGCCGGGTTTTCGCACCCCGGATCATCCGCGATCATTGGGGGGCGGGTCACGGCCAGCGGCGGCCGGGCGCGCGGCGGCCATCGCACGAGGGCACATCGCCGGGGAGGGGAGCGAGTGAACGGCGCGCTGCTGGTCGCCGGGACCACCTCCGACGCGGGCAAGAGCGTCATCACCGCCGGGCTGTGCCGCTGGCTGCACCGGCAGGGCGTGACAGTGGCGCCGTTCAAGGCGCAGAACATGTCGCTGAACTCGTTCGTCACGCTCGACGGCGCCGAGATCGGCCGGGCCCAGGCGATGCAGGCCGCTGCGGCGGGCATCGAGCCGGACGCGCGGATGAACCCGGTGCTGCTCAAGCCCGGCACCGACCGGCGCAGCCACGTCGTGCTGCTCGGCCAGCCGGACGGCGATATCGACGCCGTCGAGTACCGCAAGCATGCGGGCAGGCTGCTTGACGTGGCGCTGGACAGCCTGGCGCAGCTACGGAGCGAGTTCGACGTGGTGATCTGCGAGGGCGCCGGCAGCCCGGCGGAGATCAACCTGCGGCGGACCGACATCGCGAACATGGGTCTGGCGCGCGCGGCTGACCTGCCGGTGATCGTGGTCGGCGACATCGACCGGGGCGGGGTGTTCGCGGCGCTGCATGGCACGCTCGCGCTGCTCAGTCCGGCCGACCAGGCACTGGTCGGCGGCTTCGTGATCAACAAGTTCCGCGGGGCCCCGGAGCTGCTGGACAGCGGGCTGCGGATGCTGCTTGAGCTGACCGGCCGGCCGGTGCTCGGCGTGCTGCCCTGGCAGGACGGGCTGTGGCTGGACGCGGAGGACTCGCTCGCGCTGGACGGGCGGCGAGATGCCGGGGCCGGTTCCTGGCCGGCTCCCGGGCCGGGCGGGACGGATGTGCTCCGGGTTGGCGTGGTGCGGCTGCCGCGGATCAGCAACTTCACCGACACTGACGCGATCGGCGCAGAGCCGGGAGTGCTCGTCCGGTTCGCCAGCGTGCCGTCTGAGCTGGCCGACGCAGATCTCGTCGTGCTGCCAGGTTCCCGGGCGACCGTCGCGGACCTGGCCTGGCTGCGGGATCGCGGGTTCGCTGAAGTGCTCATGACTCGGGCGCGGAAGGGCCTGCCGGTGCTCGGCATCTGCGGCGGCTATCAGATGCTGGGCCGCGAAATCGACGACGATGTCGAGTCCGGGGCCGGGCGGGTGGCTGGCCTGGGGCTGCTTCCGGTGCAGGTCACGTTCGGCGTTTCGAAGCGGCTTGGCCGGCCTGCCGGGACTGCGTACGGCTGCGCCGTGACCGGTTACGAGATCCACCACGGTGTCGCGGCCGCCGACGGCGCCGAGCCGTTCCTTGATGGCTGTCGGGCCGGCGCCGTGTGGGGCACCAGCTGGCACGGCACGATGGAAAACGACGCGTTCCGGCGGGCGTTCCTCGGCGAGGTGGCGGCGCTGGCGGGGCGGGACTTCGTGCCTGCCCCCGGTACGGATTTCGGCGCGCTCCGGGAAGCCAGGCTCGACGTGCTCGGCGACCTGGTGGCCGGCCATCTTGACACCGACGCGCTGCTCGGCCTGATCTCCGCCGGGCCGCCGCCGGGCCTTCCTGTGGTCCCGCCCGCCGGCACCGGCACGGGTGAGAGGGAGCAGCCATGAGGTGGGATGGCCCGGACGGCTACTTCGCGGACGACGACGCCGCGCTTGTCGACAGCAAGCGGGTGCACAAGTGGATGAGCGAGGAGAGCTACTGGGCGTCCGGCCGGTCCTACCAGGTGATGGTCCGCGCAATCGAGAACTCCCTGGTCGTCGGCCTCTACGCGGCCGACGGCGAGCAGGCCGGCTTCGCCAGGTTCGTCACCGACTACGCGACGTTCGGCTGGCTCTGCGACGTGTTCATCGACTCGGCGCACCGCGGCCACGGCCTCGGCTCGTTCCTGGTCCGGACGGCCGTCGGCCATCCGGCGGTCCGCGACCTCCGCCAGGTCCTGGCGACAGCCCCCGAGCGCACCCTGTACCGCCAGGAGGGTTACACCGACCTGCGCAACCCCGAGCGCTGGCAAGAACGCCCCGCCCAGCAGGCCGGACGTTGACAGATCGGGCCGCGACCGCGTAGCACTCCGGGGAGGGCGCCGCGCCGGGCTGCGCTGACCGGGAGAGGTGGCGACCAGTGACCGACGGCCAGACCGAGATCCATGGCGTCTGCGCATCTGGTTTCGAGCCGGTGCGGGAGGCGTTCGCGGCGAACTTCGCTGAGCGCGGCGAGATCGGCGCCAGCGTCGCCGTGGTGGCTGGCGGCCAGCACGTGGTGAACCTGTGGGCCGGCTGGGCTGATCCCGCGAAGACCCGCCCCTGGCAGCACGACACCCTGACCAATGTCTGGTCCACCACCAAGGCCATGACCTCGCTCGCCGCGCACGTCCTGATCGACCGCGGCGAGCTTGACCCGGACGCGCCGGTGGCCAGCTACTGGCCGGAGTTCGCCGCGGGCGGCAAGTCCGGCATCCCGGTCCGCTGGATCATGAGCCACCGGGCCGGCCTGGCCGGGCTCACCGTGCCGGTCAGCGTCGAGGACTACTACGACTGGGACAAGATCACCGGCCTGCTGGCCGCGCAGGAGCCGATGTGGGAGCCGGGCACTGCGACCGGCTACCACGCGATCACCTTCGGGTACCTGGTCGGCGAGGTCATCTTCCGGATCACCGGGCAGAGCCCCGGCGTGTTCTTCGGCTCCGAGGTTGCCGGGCCGCTCGGCGCGGATTTCCACATCGGCCTGCCGGACAGCGAGCTTGGCCGCTGCTCTGACCTGCTCGGCGTCCGGCCATCGGCGGCCGAGCAGAGCGCGATCGCACACGCCTACGCGAACGCGCGCCCGGCGGCGATGGCCGCGCTCACCAATCCCGCGCTGGCCGGCGATGAGGCTAACGAGGCCGACTGGCGGATGGCCGAGATCCCGGCGGCCAACGGGCACGGGACGGCGCTGGCCCTAGCGACTGTGTTCGGCACCCTGGTCGATGACTCGCAGCGGCTGGTTTCCGCGGAAACGCTCAAGACGGCTTGCACCGGCCAGGGCCGGTTCACCGACCTGGTACTCGGCATCCCGCTGGAATTCGGCCTGGGCTACGCGCTGTCCGGCCCGGAGCATCACTACGGCCCGAACCCGGCCGCATTCGGTCATGACGGCTTCGGCGGGTCGGCCGTCTGCGCGGATCCGGAATCGGGCCTGGCGATCGCCTACGTGATGAACCGGATGGGCATGAACCTGTCCGACGACCCGCGCAAGATGGCGGTGATCGACGGGCTCTACCGGAGCATCGAGAGCTAGCCGCCGCGGCGCAGGCCGCCGGCCGCCAGCCGCTAGCCGCCAGCCGCTAGCCGCCGCGGCCCACGCCGGCCGCGTCCGCTTCGCCTGCGGCGCCTGCCCCGGCCGCACCGGGCAGCAGCGTGGCGTGCCGCACCGCCGGGATCAGCGCGCCGAGCAGCAGCGCGCCGCCGATGCAGGCCAGGCCGCCGCTGACCACCGACGTGGTCAGCGAGAACAACTCGGCGACCGCGCCCGCCTCGGTATTGCCCAGCGCGGGGGCGGTGTTGACCTGCGCCAGGTACAGGCTGCTCACCCGCCCGCGCAGCTGATCGGGCGCGTAGTGCTGCAGCAGCGCGTTACGGAGCACTTCCGAGATCAGGTCGCTCATCCCCGCCAGCGCGAGGAACGCCAGCCCCACCGGCAGGCTGCTGGACAGGCCGAAGCCGACGATCGCCGCTCCCCACAGCATCCCGGCGCCGATCACCACCAGGCCGGGCCGCCGCAAATGCCCGGTCCAGCCGCTGCCGGCCGCGCCGACCAGGGCGCCGAACGCCGGCGCCGCGGTCAGCAGCCCGAACGTGGCCGGGCCGCCGTGAAAGTGCTCGCTGGCCAGCGCGGGAAACAGCCCGGCCGGCATCCCGAAGATCATCGCGTTGGTGTCGATCAGCAGCATGCCGCCGATCACCCCGTTGTGCCGCACGTACCGGAACCCCTCGGCCAGCGACCGCAGGCCCGGCCGCAGGCCGCCGGGCGCGGGCGGCAGCGGCCGGACGAAATGCAGCGCGATGCCGAACACGGCGAAGCCGGCTGCGTCGAGGCCGTAGCACACCGCCAGGCCGGGGCCCGCGATGAGCGCCCCGGCCAGCGCCGGGCCGCCCAGGTTCGCCAGCTGGCCGCTCATCGAGTTCAGTGCCGCGGCCGCGGCCAGCCGCCGCGGCCCGACCAGGGCCGGCATCGCCGCCGACGAGGCGGGCGCGCTCAGCCCGGCCAGCGTCCCCATCGCGAGCGTGATGACGTAGATCGGCCACAGCGCCGGGCGGGCGAGCAGGCTGTTGCCCATCAGCAGCGCGGCGAGCAGCGCCTGCGGCACCCGGACGACGGTGAGCAGCTTCCGCCGGTCGTGATGGTCGGCAAGCACCCCGCCGGCCAGCAGGCCGACCAGCATGCCGGCGCTGTCGGCCAGGCTGACCAGGCCGACCGCAAGCGACGACTGGGTCAGCCCGTAGACCTGCCAGTTCGCCGCCGCGGTCGCCAGCGCGTTGCCGACCATGGACGCCAGCCGCCCGGTAAACAGCCAGCGGAAGTCACGGCTCTCCCGCAGCGGAGCAACGTCGATGACGATCTGCCCGATGCGCATGCCCGTCCCGGTTCGCGACTGTCTGTCGCAACTCTCTCGCAATACCGCGCCGGCGCGCTAGCTGCCTGCCGTGCCCGCCGGTCGCCCTGCCGACGGCGCCGCTGCGGGCATCCGGGCCGGGCGTGCGAGGATCGGGCAGTGCCCACGATCCTGCTGCTGTCCACGGCCGACACCGAACTGCTGGCCGCGCGCTCGTCCGGCGCGGACTACCGGGTCGCGAATCCGGCGCGGGTCGCGCCGGACGCCGTTCCCGGGCTGACCGGCGGCGCCAGCCTGGTCGTGCTGCGCCTGCTCGGCGGCCGCCAGGCGTGGCCGGACGGGATCAGCGCGCTCCGCGCCACCGGCCTGCCGCTCGTCCTGCTCGGCGGCGAAGCCGCGCCAGACGCCGAGCTGATGGGGCTGTCCACGGTGCCGGCCGGCGTCGCCGCCGAGGCGCTCGGCTACCTCAGCGAAGGCGGCCCGGGCAACTTCCGCGAGCTCGCCGCCTTCCTCTCCGACACCGTCCTGCTCACCGGCGAGGGCTTCCGCCCTCCCGAGCCGATGCCGCAGTACGGCGTCCATGATCGTGGTGCTTTTTCCGGGGATCAGCACTCACAACGCGCCAAGATCATGGGAAATCCCCGGGACACGGTGCCCACCGTCGCGGTGGTCTATTACCGGGCGCACGAATTGTCGGGTAACACCGGGTTCGTCGACGTGCTCTGCGCGGCCATCGAGGCCCGCGGCGCGACCCCGCTGCCGGTCTTCTGCGGCTCGCTCCGCAGCCCGGAGCCAGGCCTGATCGGCCTCCTCGGCCAGGCCGACGCCGTGATCACCACGGTGCTGGCGGCCGGCGGCTCGACCGCGGCCGGGGCCAAGGACGGCGACTGGGACGCCGGTGCCCTCGCCCGCCTCGACGTCCCCATCATCCAGGGACTCTGCCTCACCACCGCCCGCGCCCAGTGGGCGGCATCCACGGCCGCGCTGACCCCGATGGACGCCGCGATGCAGGTCGCCATCCCGGAATTCGACGGCCGGCTGATCACCGTCCCGTTCTCCTTCAAGGAAGAAGGCCCCGACGGCGTCCCCGTCTACGTGGCCGACGAAGACCGCGCCGCCCGGCTGGCCGGCATCGCGGTCAGGCACGCCCGGCTGCGCCGCATCCCGAACGGCGAGAAGCGCATCGTCATCGCGCTGTCGTCTTACCCGACCAAGCACGCCCGCGTCGGCAATGCCGTCGGCCTTGACACCCCCGCGTCCGCGGTCAGGCTGCTGCGTAGCCTGCGGGCGGCCGGCTACGACCTCGGCGACGGATTCCCTGAGGACGGCGACGAGCTCATCCACGCCCTGATCGCGGCCGGCGGGCATGACACCGAATGGCTCACCGAGGAGCAGCTCGCCGGGGCCGAGGTCAGGATCCCGCCAGCCACCTACCGGCGCTGGCTCTCCGGGATTCTTAACGGATTGTCACATCGCATTGTGTCCCACTGGGGAGAGCCGCCCGGCGAGCTCTACACCGACGACGGCCACATCGTGCTCGCCACGCTGCGGTTCGGCAACGTGCTGCTGATGATCCAGCCGCCGCGCGGGTTCGGCGAGAACCCGGTAGCGATCTATCACGATCCCGAGCTGCCGCCTTCGCACCATTACCTGGCCGCCTACCGCTGGCTGGACGCCGGGTTCTGCGCCGATGCCATCGTCCACCTGGGCAAGCACGGCACGCTGGAATGGCTGCCCGGCAAGGGCCTCGGCCTGTCCGGCCAGTGCGCACCGGACGCGGTGCTCGGCGACGTGCCGCTGGTCTACCCGTTCATCGTCAACGATCCCGGCGAGGGCACCCAGGCGAAGCGGCGCGGGCACGCCGTGATCGTGGACCACCTGGTGCCGCCGATGGCCCGCGCCGACACCTACGGCGACATGGCGAAGCTGGAGCAGCTGCTGGACGAGTACGCGACCGTCGCCGCCCTCGACCCGGACAAGCTGCCGGTGGTCCGGGCCCAGATCTGGTCACTGGTCCGGGCCGCGCAGCTGCACCACGACCTGGGCGTCGAGCAAGCCCCCGAGGCCGCCGGGTTCGACGACTTCGTGCTGCACATCGACGGCTACCTGTGCGAGGTCAAGGACGCCGCGATCAAGGACGGGCTGCACGTGCTCGGCCAGGCCCCGGCAGGCGAGGCGCTGGTCAACCTGGTGCTGGTGATCCTGCGCTCGGCGCAGGTGTGGGGCGGGGCGTCCGGTGCCCTGCCCGGGCTGCGGGCCGCGCTCGGGCTGGCCGCCGACGGCGCGTCCCGCGGCGCTACCGACGCCTCCGAGGAGACGGCGCGAGCCCTGGTCGTCGCGATGGACGAGGCCGGCTGGGACCCGGCCCGCGCCGCCGGGGTGTGCGCGGCCGTGCTCGGCGGTCCCGATCCGGCCGTGGCCAGGGACGTCACCGCTGTCTTGCGATTCGCCGCCGAGGAAGTGGTGCCGAGGCTCGCGGCGACCTCCGGCGAGATCGACGCGGTGCTGCACGCGCTGGCCGGCGGCTACGTCCCGGCCGGCCCGTCAGGTTCGCCGACCCGCGGCCTGGTGAACGTGCTGCCGACCGGCCGCAACTTCTACTCGGTCGATCCCAAGGCGATACCGTCCCGCAACTCCTGGGACACCGGCCGCGCGCTGGCCGACTCGCTGCTGGCCCGGCACGTGGCCGACGAGGGCTCGTATCCCCGCTGCGTCGGGCTGACCGTCTGGGGCACCTCAGCGATGCGGACCCAGGGCGATGACATCGCCGAGGTGCTGGCCCTGATCGGCTGCCGCCCGGTCTGGGATGACGCCTCCCGCCGGGTAACCGGCTTCGAGGTGCTGCCGCCTGGCGAGCTCGGCCGCCCGAGGATCGACGTGACGCTGCGCATCTCCGGCTTCTTCCGCGACGCGTTCCCGCACGTCATCGCCCTGCTCGACGACGCGATCAGCGCGGTGGCCGGGCTGGACGAGCCGGCCGAGTCCAATTACCTGCGGGCGCACGCGATGGCCGATCACGCCGGGCACGGCGACTGGCGCCGGGCCACGACGCGGATATTCGGCTCCAAGCCAGGCGCCTACGGAGCCGGCCTGCTGCCGCTGATCGACGCGCGGAACTGGCGGGACGACGGCGACCTGGCCGAGGTCTACGCGGTCTGGGGCGGTTATGCCTACGGGGCGGGCCTGGACGGCCGGGCCGCCCGCCCGGACATGGAAGGCGCGTTCCGGCGGATCGCGGTGGCGGCCAAGAACACCGATACCCGCGAGCACGACATCGCCGACTCCGACGACTACTTCCAGTACCACGGCGGCATGGTCGCGATGGTCCGGTCGCTGACCGGCCGCAACCCGGCAGCCTACATTGGCGACTCGGCCGTGCCCGACGCGGTGAAGACCCGGACGCTGGCCGAGGAGACCCGCCGGGTCTTCCGCGCCCGGGTGGTGAACCCGCGCTGGATCGCCGCGATGCAGCGGCACGGCTACAAGGGCGCGTTCGAGCTGGCCGCCACCGTGGACTACCTGTTCGGCTACGACGCGACGGCGGGGGTGGTAGCCGACTGGATGTACGAGCAGCTGGCCGCGTCGTACGTGTTCGACCCGGAGAACCAGGCGTTCATGGCGAAGTCCAACCCGTGGGCGCTGCGCGGGATCGCCGAGCGGCTGCTCGAGGCGGCCGACCGAGGTCTCTGGGCGGAGCCCGACCCCAAGACCATCGACCAGCTTCAGCAGGTCTACCTCGACACCGAAGGCGATATCGAGGCAGGCAGCTGAGCCAGGCCGGCCTGCCGACTGCTGGCGGCGGCCGGCCACCGCCGCTTACACTCAACCTGCGGGCCGCTGGCGGCCTGCACTGACGTCTCCGCGGAGGTCATCGTGCTGCTGACCGCGCTGGCCGGCCTGATCGGCCAGTTCGCCGGGTACTGGCACCTCGCCAGCCACGCGCTGACTACGCCGTCCGGCCTGCTGGCGCTCGCAGCGGTCGCGCTGACCGGCCTGCTGGTCGCGCTGGTCGCCCGCACCGCTTCGATCACCGCGGCGCTCAGCACGCTGCCGCTGACCAGGCGCGCGGCCGCGCTCCGGGAGAAGTCCTGGCTGGCGCGGTTCCAGCGGCAGCTCGACCCTGACGCGGCCGGCCGTCCGCGGCCGAGAGCTCCCTCGGCGGTCCCGGCGGCCGCCTGACGCTCCGCCTTTCGCTGCTCGGCCCCGGGCCGCGCGCTCGGCTGACCGCGCGCCGCCCGGTGGGGCCGGGGCGCGGCACCCATCGCGGCCGTCTCCAGCAGTCATCCATCTGCGAACCGCTGGAGGGTTCTCGTCATGTTCAGTCTTTTCAGTATTCCCGGCGTCGGAGTCGGCGCCGCTTATCACGTCGTCTCCGCGTACGCCGAGATCCTCGCGCCGCTCACCGGAAGCCTGGCGACCGTGGCCGCGATCGTCGCGGTCACCATCTCGGTCCGCCTGCTGCTGCTTCCGCTCAGCCTGTCAGCGGCCCGCGGCCAGGCCAGCCAGGCCAGGCTGCAGCCCCAGGTCGCCGAGCTGCGGAAGCGGCATGCCCGGCACCCGGAGCTGCTCCGGGCCGAGCTAGCCGCGCTCTACCAGCGGGAGAACACCAGCGCGCTGGCCGGCTGCCTGCCGGCCGTGGCGCAGCTGCCGTTCTTCAGCGTCATGTACCGGCTGTTCCTCGACCACACCGTCGACGGCAAGCCGAACGGCCTGCTCAGCCATGACCTGCTCGGGGCGCCGCTCGGCAGCCACCTGCTGTCCGGCGCTGGCCCGGTCAGCGCCCACGGCGCCGTGTTCCTCGGCATCCTCGGGCTGCTCGCCGTGGTGGCCTGGATCTCGGCCCGCACCGCGCGGCAGGCTGCGGCATTGACCGGCGCCACGGCACAAGGCGGCCGGGCCGCGCTGCCGGGCGGCACAGCGCGGTCACAGTGGGCAGCGCGCCGATCCGGCCCGGCGGCCGAGCCAGCCGTCAACGCCGCGCGGCCCGCTGCTGTCCCCGGCTGGCTGACCCGGATCCTGCCGTACACGACTGTCGTCATCGCCGCCGTGGTGCCGCTGGCCGCCGTCCTCTACCTGCTGACCACGACGGCATGGACGACCGCCGAGCGCGCGCTGCTGCGGCGGCGGATCCTGCCCGCCGGCCGGTCCGGCCGCGGGCAGCCAGGACCCGCCCTCGCCTAGCCCCCGGCGTGAACCCTGTGTACCCTGCCGTGAACCCTGTGTACCGTCGTCCCCGAGGAGGCCGCCATGCACCAGCCGCCAATTCCGCATGTCGCCAGCACCGACCCGGAGATCGCCGAGCTGATCGAGGGCGAGGCACGCCGGCAGTTCGAGAAGGTCCGGCTGATCCCGTCGGAGAACTACACATCGGTCGCCGTGCTCGAGGCCGCTGGCTCCGTGCTGACCAACAAGTACTCAGAGGGCTACCCGGGCCGCCGGTATTACGAGGGCCAGCAATTCGTCGACCCGATCGAGCGGCTTGCCGTGTCGCGGGCCGAGGCGGTATTCGGCGTCGATCATGCCAACGTGCAGCCGTACTCGGGCTCGCCCGCCAACCTCGCCGTCTACCTGGCGTTCCTGCAGCCGGGCGAGACCGTGATGGGGATGGCGCTGCCGGCCGGCGGGCACCTGACTCACGGCTGGCCGGTATCGGTCACCGGCAAGTGGTTCCGGTCCGTCCCGTACGGGGTGCGGGCCGACACCGGCCGGGTGGACCTCGACGAGGTACGGGACCTGGCCCGCCGCGAGCGACCGAAGCTGATCTTCTGCGGCGGCACGGCCATTCCGCGGACGATCGATTTCCCGGCGTTCGCCGAGATCGCCGCGGAGACCAATGCCGTGCTTGTGGCGGACATCGCGCACATCGCCGGGCTGATCGCCGGCGCAAGCGCATCCCAGCCCGGTCGGGTTTGCCCAGGTCATCACCACCACGACGCACAAGACGCTGCGCGGGCCGCGGGGCGCGATGATCATGTCAAGCGCCGAGCATGCCTCGGCGCTGGACAAGGCGGTCTTCCCCGGCCTGCAGGGCGGCCCGCACAATCACACCACGGCCGGGATCGCGGTAGCGCTGCACGAGGCGGCGCAGCCCGAATTCCGCGCTTACGCGCACCAGGTGGTGGCGAACGCAAGCGCGCTGGCCGCGGCGCTGCTCGAGCGTGGCTACAGCCTGGTGTCCGGCGGGACCGACAACCACCTGATCCTGATGGACCTCACCCCGCAGGGGATCGCAGGCAAGCCGGCCGCGAAGGCGCTCGACCGGGCGGGCATCGAGGTGAACTACAACACCGTGCCGTTCGACCCGCGAAAGCCGTTCGACCCGTCCGGCATCAGGATCGGCACTCCGGCGATCACCACCCGCGGCCTGACCGAGCAGCACATGCCGCGGATCGCCGCCTGGATGGACGAGGCCATCACCGCGGCGATCAAGGACGACGAGCCCTCGATCGAGCGGATCGCCGGCGAGGTGCGCGACCTGCTCAGCGGCTTCCCGATGGCCGGCTGGGCCTAGCAGCGCCCGCGGCCCGCCCAAGCCTGCATCGCGGCCGCCAGCAGGACAACGCTGTGCACCAGGGCGGACACGCCGCGGCGGGAACCGGATGATTCCATTGCCATAACCTAGCCGGTTTATTACCTGCGGCTGGCCATGCCCGGGGGCTGGTTTCTGGAATATATGGGGCGTATAGATTTCGTTGCCAGCCCGGCGTCGAGATTTTCCAGCAGTACGGCGAGTCGCGATGCTCGGCAGCATTAGCAGCAATTAGCGTGCAGCGGAGAAAGGGACTACCGCAGCATTCTCGTTTGAACTTGCGTGAGATGAGGGGAAATCCGCAAGTCGCCGGGCCGGGGGGCCGGGTAATCGGCGGGAAGAGGCGGCGTTAACGGGGGAGGGCACTGCTGTATCCGAGCATGCTCGCAGATCAGCTGCGGCGGATAAGGCGGCACGGCCGCTGGCTCGCCATTGGCATTGGCATTGCGGCGCTGGCCGGGCCGCCGCCAGCGCCGATGCGATCGCGGGTGCGGGCCAGGCCGGGCATGCCCGCGCCGCGGCGGCCGCCCGGCTGAAGCAGGTCTCGTACCGGGGGTACAAGCTCGAGGTGCCGCGCTCCTGGCCGGTAGTCAACCTGGCCCGCCAGCCGCGGACCTGCGTGCGATTCGACCGGCATGTCATTTACCTGGGCGGATCAGGGACCAACCAGAACTGCCCGAGCTGGCTGATCGGCACCACCGAGGCGATGCAGGTGTCCCCGGCCGCCGGCGGACCCGGCGTTCCTCGGTGGAGAACCCGATCTCCCGGCAGATCACCGTGTCCGCCGCGCGAATCCGGGTTACCGCCACCTTCGACGCCGATCCGACCCAGATCTACCGGATCCTGGCCAGTGCCTCGCTGCCGCCCCCGGTCATCGTCGCGCCCAACCCGAACCCGCCCCGGGCCGCCCGGCCCAGCCGCAGAGCCAACCCGCGGGCCTTGTCGGCGGCCGGCTGCACCACGGTTCCCCCGGGTCAACCCGCCGGAGCTGCCGGCCAACATCGCGAACTTCCGCGGGCGCGGCTTCGACTCGTGCACGGCACCAAGCCGCTCGTACATGCGGGCCTGGCGCAGGCACTCGGATTACCGCGCGATCGGCATCTACATCGGCGGCCGTGACCGGGCCTGCAGCCAGCGGAACCTGTCGGCGCGCTGGATCCGGCACGAGGCCGCGGCAGGCTGGCGCTTCTTCCCGATGTACGTCGGCCCGCAGGCGTCGTTCGGCCAGCTGAGATCCCCGGTCCGGGAGGCGAGGCAGGCCGCTGACGACGCGGTCGCCCAGGCCCGGCGGCTCGGCCTCGGGCCGCGCACCCCGGTCTACTACGACATGGAGGCATACCGGCCGCGCCGGACCGGCGAAGTGCTCAGGTTCGTCACGGCCTGGACGAAGCGGCTGCACAAGCTGGGCTACAAGTCGGGCATCTACAGCAGCTCCGGATCCGGGATCGCGGACCTGGCCGAGCACTACCGCAGCCACCGCTTCGAGATGCCGGACGTGATCTACGACGCGCTATGGAACGGATCAAGGAACACGAAGGACCGGATTCTGCGCCGGGGCGAGTGGGCCGGGCACCGCCGGCTGCATCAGTACAGCGGCAATGTCACGCAGCGATTCGGCGGGGACGCCATCAACATCGATCAGGACTACCTGAACGTGCGGCTGGCGACGCCAGGCGGCACCCGGCAGGCATCGCGGGCGGCGGCCCGGCCGGACGGGACCGCGGATGCCTTCTTCCGCGGCGCCGATCACCGCCTGTGGCACGTCGGGCCGGTGCCGGGTGCGGGCCCCGGCGCAGCCGGGGCCGTCCGGGCGGACCTTGGCGGCAGGCTGCTCGGGCAGCCCACGGTGGTCTCGCTGGTGCCAGGCGCGCTTGACGTCTTCTTCGAGGGATCCGGCCACGCGCTGTGGGAAGTGGCGCGCAAGGCGGGCCGGCCGTGGTCGGCGCCGCGGAAGATCAGCCGGATGGGCGCGCTCGGCAGCCCGCCGGTGGCGGTCGCGCAGCCTAACGGCGTCGTCGACGTGTTCTGGCGCGGCTCGGCTGACGACCATCTCTGGCACGGCCAGTTCAGCCCGGGAAGGGGCTGGCGGGGACCGCAGGACCTGCGCGGCAGTCTCGCCTCCGGCCCGTCGCCGGCCGAGTCGCCCCCGGGCACGGTGCAGGTCTTCTGGAAGGGCAGGAACCGCGCGCTCTGGCACGTGATCCGGCGGCCGGGGCGGACCTGGACAAGGCCGAGGCGCCTCGGCATGGGCCCGCTCGGCGGCAGCCCGCACGCCAGCGCGCGCCGCGGCGGCGCCATCAAGGTGTTCTGGCGCGGGCTCGGCAACGACCGGCTGTGGTCAGCGTCGCACCGGCCCGGCCGGCGCTGGTCCGGGCCGCGCGAGCTGGGCGGGACCCTCGCCTCGGCGCCGTTCCCGCTGCTGTCGGCCGGCGGCCGGGCGCACGTCTTCTGGCAGGGCGCCGGCCACCGGCTCTGGGAGGCAGCGCGCGGGCCGGGGTCCGGCTGGCGGCGCGCGTCCCTGCCGCGCATGGGGCCAGTCCGCGGCACGCCGTTCGGCGTCGCCGGCCGCGGCGGGAAGATCGAGGTGTTCTGGCGAGGGCGGGCGGGCCACCTGTGGTTCGCCCGGCAGCTGTCCGGTGGCCGCTGGCGCGGGCCGCGCGATCTCGGCGGTCACGTCGGCTGACCAAGCCGTCGCGGAAGCCGCACCCGCGATCATTGCGTAGACTGGCCAGGCACCCCGGCTGCTGATCACGCCTGGCCGTGGCGGACTGCGGGAGGCCGCGTGGTTGTTTCCCGTCCCGGCGGGTAACGAAGCCTGGAACGCGCGTCATCCAGTCAGGCGCAAGTTTCGTGCGGTATACCTGTCTTTACTCATCTCAACGTCATAACGGCACGCGTCGACCTAGGACACTCATGACCATGGCCCGGCCCAAGATCGTGAACGCTGCATGGCACATGCTCCCTGAGCCGCTGCGGGGCAGGCTCCGCAGCAACACCGGCAGGCGGTTCGTCCGGTTCGTGCCGGTGTCGCTGGCCGCCGTGGCCGCCAGCCAGATCACCCTCGCCGTGCTGGTCGGCATCACCAAGGTCAGCGCCGGGACGTCGGCGATCATCGCGTCGATGGTGGGCGCGGGCGTGAGCTACCTGCTCAGCCGGTGGGCCTGGGAGCGCAAGGGCAAGCCGCACCTGCTCAAGGAGACGCTGCCGTTCTGGCTTGTCTCCGTCGGCGCCTGGATCGTCCTCGGCCTGGCGAGCCACTACGCCAGCGTCTGGGCGATCTCGATGGGCGCGGGCCACTGGGAGCGCGTCGTCATCGTCAACGCGGCGTACTTCCTGACCAACTGCGTGACGTTCGTCAGCAGGTTCGCTGATCTTCCACTACGTGCTGTTCGCCAATCGCGGCCCCAAGGCCGCCGAGGTCGCGGCGGAGACGCCGGCCTGCGGCCCGGGACTGGCAGCAGCCGGGCCGGGCGACGGCCCGGGGCTAGCCAGCCAGCCCCGCGGCCACCAGCGCGAGCCCCGGCCGCGCAGGTCACGGCGAGCCGGTCCCCTTCGCGCTCGCGGCCGACCGGCCTGCGCCGCCACGCGCGCGGCGCTGACGCTCCCGCCACCAGGTCCCGCCGATCACGCCGATGAACTTCAGGCCGTAGAAGACGTTGTTGCCCTTCTTGCTCTTGCCGACCTGACGCTTGTGAATCGTGGCCGGGCGCTCGACCACCCGGTAGCCGTGCGTGATGACGCCGATCAGCAGCTCCGCCGCCTGGTACTGCGGCTGCTCCAGCAGGACGGTGCCGGTCACCTCGGCCCGCATCGCCCGCAGCCCGAACGTGGTGTCGCTGATCCGCTGGCCGGTCAGCGCGCTGATGGTGACCGCGAAAACCCGGACCCCCAGCCGCCGTACCGGGTCCCTGGTCTCCTCGCTGCCGAGCCTGCGCGACCCGGTGACGAAGTCGGCCTGGCCGGCCAGGATCGGCTCCAGCAGCCGCTCGATCTCGGCCGGGTTGTACTGGCCGTCGGCGTCCGTCGTCACGATGTACTCTGCGCCGCCCTCGCGGGCCAGCCGGTAGCCGAGCCGTAGCGCCGCTCCCTGGCCGCGGTTGACCGGGACGTCACAGACCAGCGCGCCGGCCGCCGCGGCTTCCTTCACGGTGCCGTCGATCGCGCCGTCGGAGACCACGATCTTCGCGACCGCGAGCCCGCAGACCTCCGCGGGCAGCGCCTCGATAACCGGGCCGATCGCGCCTTCCTCGTTGTAGGCGGCGATCACGATGGCCACCGGCGGCAGCTCGGTTGCCCTTGAGCCGTACTGGTCATTGAAGGCGCGGATCGCATCGCCGTCGATGACCGCGCCGGTGGCTGGCGTGGTAGTCATTTCGCTGCCTCCGCGAATTCCGGCCAGACGGTGGCCATGCCGGACTTGAGGTCATGCGCGGGCTGGTAGCCGAGCGCCCTGGCGGCAGAGATGTCGATGATCACGGCTGGCATCTCGCCGGGCTTGGCCGGCACGTTCTCCACCGGGATGTCCGCGCCGGTCACGCTGCGCGCGGCGGCGACGATCTCGTTCACGGTCACCGACTCGCCCGCGCCGAGGATAAGCGGCCCGGTGAACCCGGCCCGCAGCGCGGTGAAGATGCCGGCCACGATGTCATCCACGTGCACCAGGTCGCGGACCTGGGTGCCGTCGCCGTACACCTGCACGCCACGGCCGTCCCTGGCGGCGCGCATCAGGCGCGGGACGAAGCTGTCCTTCTCCGCCATGCCTGGCCCGTAGACGTTCGAGAACCGGAGCGCGCAGCCCGTCATGCCGTAGCAGGCCGCGTACGAGCCGAGCAGCATCTCGCCAGCCGCCTTCGTCGCCCCGTACGGGGTGAGCGGCCGGAGCGGGATCTGCTCGGTGATGGTGGCCCGGCCCACGTCGCCGGTGACCGCGTTGGTCGATGCCAGCACGAAGGCGCCGACGTCCTTGAGCCGCGCCTGCTCAAGCAGGCCCGCGGTGGCGTCGACGTTCAGCGCGTGCGTGCCGGCCGGGTCCTCGATCGACAGCAGCACGCGGGTCACCGCCGCCAGGTGGATGATCACTTCCGTGCCCGGGCTGACCGCGGCCTCGACGACCGACGGGTCGCACAGGTCGCCCACCACGGTCCGGATGGAGTCGTCGGGGAATTTCCGCAAATCCGCCACCGTGACGTCGGCGCCGGATTCGGCCAGCGCGCGGACCAGCCGCCGCCCGATGAATCCGGATCCGCCAGTCACGAGTACGCGGGAACGATTCGCATTCCCCATCGAGGCTCCATTCACGTTAGCTGTCCTGTAGTCAATCGGTTGTACCGGGTTTAACCGCATTCAGTCATCCAGTCGCGCTGAACGGCGGTCATGGAATCGCAGAGCTTTTCAGTCAGGGCCGGCGCCTGCGTGCCCGCGCCCGCCGTCGACCGGCAAGGACGGCCAGGCCAGCCGGTGGCGCGGGGCCAGGCTGCGCTGCGTCGTGCGCCGCCAGCTGCGGACGGGTGTCCGCATCCAGGTTGCGCGTGGTCAGTGTATCGGCGGACGGGCGTGCGCCAGCCCGGAAGCCGGCGGTTGTGCCATGCTGTTAGGCCGATGGCATTTGCGGAGGAACCCGGTGGGAATCCGGGACTGTCGCGCAACTGTGACCGGGGAGTGACCCTCAGCGGCCACTGCTGCGGATCTGGCCTCGCCGGCGGCGGGCCCGCCCGCGGCGGGAAGGCGGGGCGAGCGCCGATCCGGGAGCCAGGAGACTCCGGCCGTCGGCTGAACCAGCTGCGGGCGCGGAAACCCGGGAAGGACGAGGCTCGATGATGGCCGGGCAGGATAACGGGCAAGGGACAACGGCCGGGGACGGGCTGGCGGCAGGCCGCCCGGCGGCGACCAGGCCAGCCCAGCAGGCCGCGGGCCAGCAGGCCGCGGGCCAGTCGGCCTACCCGTTCGCCGCGATCGTCGGGATGGCTGACCTCAAGCTGGCGCTGCTGCTCAACGCCGTGTCGCCAGCGATCGGCGGCGTGCTCGTCCGGGGCGAGAAGGGCACGGCGAAGTCGACCGTGGTCCGCGGGCTTGCCGCGCTGCTGCCGCCCGCGGAGGTGGTGGCGGGCTGCCGGTTCGCCTGTGACCCCGGGGCGCCCGACCCCGGCTGCCCGGACGGCCCGCACCCGGACCGGCCGGCCGGGCTGCGGCAGCCCGCCCGGCTGGCCGAGCTGCCGGTCGGCGCCACCGAGGACCGGCTGGCCGGATCGCTGGACATCGAGCGCGCGCTGACCGAGGGCGTCGCCGCATTCGAGCCCGGGCTGCTCGCCGCCGCGCACCGCGGCCTGCTTTACGTCGACGAGGTGAACCTGCTGCATGATCATCTTGTCGACCTGCTGCTGGACGCGGCCGCGCTTGGCGTGAACTACGTCGAGCGGGAGGGCCTGTCGGTCCGGCACGCGGCCAGGTTCCTGCTGGTGGGCACCATGAACCCGGAGGAAGGCGAACTGCGGCCGCAGTTGCTCGACCGGTTCGGGCTGACCGTCGAGGTCGCCGCGACCAGGGACCCGGCGCAGCGCGCCGAGGTCGTCCGCCGCCGGCTGGCGTACGAGACGGACCCAGTGGGTTTCGCAGCGGACTGGGATGAGGATTCGAAACGGATCGCTCGTCGCGTGGTCACCGCGCGCGAGCGGCTGCCGGCGGTACGGCTGCCCGATGGCGTGCTGCAGCAGATCTGCTCGGTCTGCGGGGCCTTCGAGGTGGACGGCCTGCGCGCTGATCTGGTCACGGCGCGGACCGCGATCGCGCTGGCCGCCTGGCACGGCCGGGACGAGGCCGGCGAGGACGACGTCCGGCAGGCGGCCAGGCTTGCGCTGCCGCACCGCCGCCGCCGGGACCCGTTCGACGTGCCAGGACTCGACGAGCAGGCACTCGACGATGCGCTGCAGGAAGCGCTCGGCCAGCAGGGCGAGAACCCGTCCGGCCCAGTGCCGGACGGCACCGATCCGGACGGCACCGATCCGGACGGCACCGATCCGGACGGCACTAATCCGGACGGCACTGATCCGGACGGCACTGGCCCGGACGGGCCGGACGATCATGGCCCGGACGGCGGCGGGCCGGACGGCCGCGGCCCGGGCGGCGCGCCGCGGCCCGGCCAGGAGAGCCGCCAGCCGCGGGATGACCCGGCCGGGCCCGCGCCGCACGACCAGGACCGGCGTCAGGCGGCCGGCGCGCAGGCCGCCGCCAAGGCCGGCGCCGGGGACACGGGCGCGCAGAGCGCCACGGCGCCGTTCCGGCCCCGGCTGCTGACCGTGACCGGCATCGGGCAGGGCGCGGCTGGCCGCCGGTCGGCGGCCAGGACCCCGTACGGCCGGGTCACCGGCGCCCGGCTGCCTGCCGGGCGGGTGCACTCGGTGCACCTGCCCGCCACCCTGCGCGCCGCCGCGCCGCGAGCCGGCCGGGCAGCCCGGTCAGTCATGCCGGGCAGCCAGTCTCAGCCGCGGCCGCCCGCCGCGGCCAGATTCCGGATCCGGCCGTCGGACCTGCGGGAGACCGTGCGAGTCGGCCGGGAGGGCAACCTGGTGCTTTTCGCCGTCGACGCCAGCGGCTCGATGGCCGCCGGGCGTCGCATCCGCGCGGTCAAGGGCGCGGTGCTCTCCCTGCTGCTCGACGCCTACCAGCGCAGGGACAAGGTCGGCCTGGTCACGTTCCGCGGCACGGCAGCCGAGCTGGCGCTTCCCCCGACCTCGTCGGTGCAGGCCGGGGCGCGGCGGCTGGCCGCACTGGCGACCGGCGGCCGGACCCCGCTGGCGGCCGGCCTGGCGCTGGCTGCCCGGGTGCTGCGGGCCGAACGCCTCAGGGATCCCGACCGCCGCCCGCTGCTCGTGGTCGTCACCGACGGCCGGGCGACCAGCGGCACCGGCGCGGAGCTGGCCCGGGCCATCGGCGCGCTGGCCGGCGTGGCCGCCATCGTGCTCGACTGCGAGTCCGGCGCCGTCCGGCTCGGCCTCGCCGGGCGGCTGGCCGGGCAACTCGGCGGCAGCGTGGTCCGGCTGGACGAGCTCGCGGCCGGGAGCATCACCGGCGTGGTCCGGGCCCACGGGCCGGCCGGCCGCGGCCAGCCAGCAGGCCGGGGGCGGCCTGATGCCCCGCGGCAAGCCGGATGCCGTGCCGGACGACGGCCTGACCACCCGGCAGCGGCGCGGCCGCCCGCTGGTGATCGTGCACACCGGGCCAGGCAAGGGAAAGTCGACCGCAGCTTTCGGCCTGGCGCTGCGGGCCTGGAACCAGGGCTGGCCGGTTGCCGTTTTCCAGTTCGTCAAGTCGGCCAGATGGCGGGTCGGCGAGGAGCACGCGCTGACCACGCTCGGCAGCAGCGGCGCGGGCGGCACGGTGGCCTGGCACAAGATGGGCGAGGGCTGGTCCTGGATCCAGCGCGACACGCAGGACCACGCCGAACGCGCCGCCGAGGGCTGGGCGCAGATCAGCAGGGATCTCGCCGCGCAGGCCTACCGGTTGTACGTGCTCGACGAGTTCACCTACCCGGTCAAGTGGGGCTGGGTGGACGTCGACGAGGTGATCGCTGTGCTCGCGGCCCGGCCCGGCAACCAGCACGTGGTGATCACCGGCCGGGACGCCGACCCTAAGCTGGTCGCCTTCGCCGACCTGGTCACCGAGATGACCAAGATCAAGCACCCGATGGACGCCGGCCAGAAGGGGCAGAAGGGCATCGAATGGTAGTCATCCCGCGGCTGGTCATCGCCGCCCCGTCATCCGGGAGCGGCAAGACGACCGTGGCCACCGGGCTGATGGCGGCGCTGGCCGGCCGCGGGCTGCGGGTGTCCGGCCACAAGGCCGGCCCGGACTACATCGACCCCGGCTATCACGCCCTGGCCACCGGCCGGCCGGGCCGCAACCTGGATCCGGTGCTCTGCGGCGAGGAACTGATGGTGCCGCTGTTCCTGCACGGCGCGGCCGGCGCCGACGTGGCCGTGATCGAGGGCGTGATGGGCCTCTTCGACGGCATCGCGCCGGACGCCGCCGGGCCCGACGGCGGCGCTGCGGCTACCGGCTCCGTGCCAGCTCCCTGGCCCGACGACCCTGGCTTCGGCTCAACCGCGCACCTGGCCAGGCTGCTGGCCGCGCCGGTCGTGCTCGTGGTCGACGCCGCGGCGGCAGGCCGCTCGGTGGCGGCGCTGGTGGCCGGCTTCCGCGGCTATGACCCGCAGACGAAGCTGGCCGGGGTGATACTCAACCGGGTCGGCTCGGACCGGCACGAGCGGCTGCTGCGCGGCGCGCTCGACGGCATCGGGACGCCGGTGCTCGGGGTGATCAGGCGGACCGGCGCGGTGGCGACGCCATCCCGGCACCTCGGCCTGGTGCCGGCCGCCGAGCGGCTGGCCAGCGCGGAGCGGGCGGTCGCCCAGCTGGGCGCGCTGATCAGCGCCTCCTGCGACATCGGCGCGCTGATGTCGCTGGCCGCCGCCGCGCCGCCGCTCCAGGCCGCGCCCTGGGACCCGGCCGCGGCCATCGGCGATCAGGCAGGCCGGGCGGCCGCCGGGCCGGTGATCGCGGCCGCCACGGGGCCCGCGTTCACGTTCGGCTATGCCGAGCAGGCCGAGCTGCTGGCCGCGGCCGGCGTCCAGGTCGCCCGCTTCGACCCGCTGACCGACGAGTCGCTGCCGGATGGCACCGCCGGGCTGCTGATCGGCGGCGGGTTCCCGCAGGTCCACGCCAGCGAGCTGGCCGCCAACGAGCCGATGCGCCGCCAGGTCGCCGCGCTGGCCGGGACCGGCGCCCCGGTCGCGGCCGAGTGCGCCGGGCTGCTTTACCTCGCCAGGACGCTTGAGGGCCAGCCGATGTGCGGCGTGATCGGCGCCGACGCCGGGATGACGGCCAGGCTCACGCTCGGCTACCGGGCCGCGGTCGCCGCCGCCGACTCTGTCATTGCCCGCGCCGGTGACCAGGTGCGCGGCCATGAGTTCCATCGCACGTCCGTTTCAAATGGAAGTTATGACGCACCGGCGTGGCAGCTTTCATCCGGTGCCAGGGAAGGGTTCGTCCGCGGCGGCGTCGTGGCCTCTTACCTGCACTTGCACTGGGCGGCCCGGCCGGCGTTCGCGGCCAGGTTCGCGGCGGCGGCCGGGCGGGCCCGGTGAGGCGGCTCGTCGGGGTCGGGGTCGGGCCTGGGGACCCCGAGCTGATCACCGTCAAGGCGATCCGGGTGCTGCGCGCCGCCGACGTGGTCTTCGTCCCGGTGCTCGGCCGGCCGGGCGAGGAAGACAGTGCCGAGGAAGGCCGGGCTGAGGCCACCGTCCGGGCTCAGGCCGGCGGCGCCCCGGTCCGCCGGGTCGCTTTCGCGCTGAACGACCAGGGCGGCGTCACCCCCGGCCGCGCCGCCGCCTGGGATGCGGCCGCCCGCGGCGTGGCCGCCGCGTTCGCCGGCGGAGCGCGGCTGGTGGCGTTCGCGACGATCGGCGATCCCGCCATCTACTCCACGTTCAGCTACCTGGCACAGACCGTGACCCGGCTGGCCGCAGGCGTCACGGTCGAGACCGTGCCCGGCATCACCGCCTTGCAGGACCTGGCCGCCCGCAGCGGCACCACGCTGACCGAGGGCACCGAGTCGCTGGTGCTGCTCCCGCTCACGGCCGGCCCGGACGCGCTGGCCGAGGCGCTGGCCGGGCATGACACCGTGGTTGGCTACAAGCTCGGCTCGGCGGCCGGGCCTGGCATCGACGCGGTGCTCGGGTTGCTCGGCGAGGCAGGCCGGCTCGACAATGCGGTGTTCGGGGCGCGGCTCGGGCTGCCGGGCGAGGACATCCGCCCGGCCGGCGAGCTGGCCGGCCGCGGGCCGGTGCCGTACCTGTCGACGCTGATCACGGTCCGGGCCCGGGCCGGCCGCGGCAGCAGGCTGCCCGGCGGGAGCGCGGGCGGCGGGAACGCCGGCCGCGGGAGCGCGGGCAGCGGGGAAGGAGGCAGCCAGGGATGACCACGGGCAAGGTGACTTTCGTCGGTGCCGGGCCCGGCGCGCCGGACCTGCTGACGCTGCGCGCGGCAGCGGCGATCGGCGCCGCCGACGTGGTGATCTGGGCGTCCAGCCTGGTAGCCGCCGAGGTCCTGGTGCACGCGCGGCCGGGCGCCGAGCTCGTCGACTCCGCGCTGCTGCCGCTTGAGGGCGTGCTGCCTTACTACCAGCGGGCCAGCGAAGAGGGGCTGCAGATAGCCAGGGTGCACTCCGGCGACCCTGCCCTCTGGGGGGCGCTGCAGGAACAGCTCGACCGCTGCCGCGAGCTCGGCCTGGCGACCGAGATCGTCCCCGGCGTGTCCAGCTTCACCGCGGCCGCTGCCAGCATCGGGCGGGAGCTGACCATCCCGGAAGTCGCCCAGTCGGTCATCCTCACCCGGCTGGGCGGCGGCAAGACGCCGATGCCGCCCGGCGAGGAGATCGCCTCGCTGGCCAGGCACGGGACCACGATGGCGCTGTTCCTGTCCGCGGCCAGATCCGGGCAGCTGCAAGACGAGCTGCTGGCCGGCGGCTACCCGCCGGGCACGCCGTGCGTGATCGCGTACCGCGTCAGCTGGCCGGATGAGCGCGTGTTCCGCTGCGAGCTGGCCGACCTGGCCGCGACCGTCAAGGCGAACCGGCTGTGGAAGCACACGCTCGTGCTGGTCGGGCCCGCGCTGGCGGCAGGCGGCACCCGGTCGCACCTGTATCACCCTGGCCATTTCCACGAGTACAGGAAGGCCGACCCGGCGGCCCGGCGGGTGCTGCGCGGCGATCCGGCCGCCCGGGGCGGGCCGGTACCGTGACCGAGCCCGCCGAACTGCGCGAACCCGGCCTGCCGAGGACTGCCCGGGTCCGGCGGCGCGGGCTGCGTACCGGCTGGACGACCGGGACCTGCGCGGCGGCGGCCGCCAAGGCGGCCGCGACCGCGCTGGTCACCCTCGATGTGCAGCACGCCGTGGAGATCGGGCTGCCGTCCGGCCGGCGGGTGTCGTTCCCGGTGGAATCGTGCAAGATCGCCGCCGAGGCGGGCCCGCGGGCTGAGGCCGTGGTCGTCAAGGACGCCGGGGACGACCCGGACGTGACCGACGGCGCGCACCTCACCGCGTCGGCGAGCTGGCGCGGCGGGGCCGGGCTCGAGCTGGACGGCGGGGTGGGCGTCGGCGTCGTCACCAAGCCGGGACTCGGCCTCGAGGTAGGCGGCCCGGCCATCAACCCGGTGCCGAGGAAGATGATTACCGAGGCCGTCGGCGAGGCCGTCAACCTGGCCGAGCGCGGCCTCCGGGTGATCATCTCGGTACCGGACGGCGAGCGGATGGCGCGCAAGACGACCAACGGCAGGCTCGGCATCCTCGGCGGCATCTCCATCCTTGGCACCACCGGCATCGTGCGGCCGTTCTCCACCGCGTCCTGGCGGGCGAGCGTCGAGCAGGCCGTGGCGGTACTCGCCGCGCAGGGCGAGCAGGCCCTCGTGCTGTGCACCGGCGGCCGGACCGAGCAGGGCGCGATGGCGCTGCTGCCTGGCCTGCCCGAGGTGTGCTTCGTCGAGGTCGGTGATTTCACCGGCGCCGCGCTGCGCCGGGCCGCGGCGCACGGGGTGGCCAGGGTGGTCTTCGTCGGCATGGCGGGAAAGCTGACCAAGCTGGCGGCCGGCGTGCTGATGACCCACTACACCCGCTCGAAGGTTTCCACCGGGCTGCTCGGCGACATCACCCGCGCGGCCGGCGGCGACCCGGAGCTGGCCGCGCGGGTGGCCGAGGCGAACACCGCAAGGCACGCCGTCGAGCTGTGGACGGAGGCGGCCCTGCTCTTCCCGGCCGGGACCGAGCTGTGCCGCCGGGTGGCCGGCGTGCTCGGCAGGTTCTGCGCGGAACTGGCCGCCGCGCGGCGGCGAGCCCGGGCAGGCCGGACGCCGCCGGCCATTGAGGTGATCATGGTCGACTTCACCGGCCGGAACATGATCGCCGCGTTCCCTGAGCGTGCGGCATGACGCCGGCCGTCACCGTGATCGGCTGCGACGGCGGCCCGCCGCGGCCGGACGCCGCAGCGGTGATCGGCTCGGCCGCCATGGTCGCCGGAGCCGGGCGGCTGCTCGCGGTGGCTGAAGTTCCGGCCGGCGTCGAGCGGGTGCAGATCACCCGGCTGGACGACGCGCTCGATCAGATCTGCCGGGCGGCCGGCCCGGTGGCGGTGCTGGCGTCCGGTGACCCCGGGTTCTTCGGGATCGTCCGGTCGCTGCGGGCCCGCGGCATCAGGCCGCGGGTGATCCCGGCCGTGTCGTCCGTGGCCCTCGCCTTCGCCCGCCTCGGCCTGGACTGGGACGACGCGCTCGTGCTTTCTGCGCACGGCCGCTCGCCCCGGCCGGTTGCCGCGGCCGCGCTTGCCCACCCCAAGGTCGCGATACTCACCGCGCCGGGCGGGAGCGCGGCGGAACTCGCCAGCGCGCTGCTCGCGGCAGGCCGGCGGGTCTACGTCGCCGAGCGGCTCGGCGAGCCCGCCGAGCGCGTCGCCGAGCTGGCCGCCGCGACTGCCGGCCGCCTGGCCGACCCGAACGTGCTGGTCGCGGTGGATCCGGCCGCGGCACCGGCGGCGCAGCCCGGCTGGCTGGCCGGGCACCGCGGCGCGCCGGACGCCTGGGCGCTGCCGGAGGAGTCCTTCGCGCACCGCGACTCGATGATCACCAAGGCCGAGGTGCGAGCGGTAGTGCTGGCCCGGCTGGGCCCCGGGCTCGGCCGGCGGGTCTGGGACATGGGCGCGGGCTCGGGCTCGGTGGCGGTCGAATGCGCCAGGTTCGGCGCCAGCGTGATCGCCATCGAGGACGATCCCGGGCAGTGCTCCCGGATCGAGCAGAACGCGGCCGCGCACGGCGTGACCGTCCGGATCGCGGCGGGCCGGGCGCCGGCGATCCTGGCCGGGCTGCCCGCCCCGGACGCGGTGTTCGCCGGGGGCGGTGACGATGCGGCGCTGGACGCGGCGCTGCGGCTCGGCCAGCCAGACCGGGCCGTGGTGGCCCTCGCCTCGGTTGACCGGGTGCGTGCCGTCAGCGAGCTGCTGGCCGGCCATGACTATCAGGTTTCCGGCGTCCAGCTGCAGGCATCCAGGCTGGCGAGCCTGCCCGGCGGCTCGCTGCGGCTGGCCGCGGCCAACCCCGTTTTCGTGCTCAGCGGGCAGCGGGGGGCGAGATGATCGGCCTGATCACGGTCACCGCAGGGGGCCGCACGGCCGCTGAGCGGCTGGCCGCCGTGCTGCCTTACGCGCAGCTTTACGATGGACCCGCCGCCAGCGCGATCCCGCAGGCGTTCGCCGAGTGCGACGCGATCGTCTCCTTCCTCGCGGTCGGCGCGACCGTCCGGATTGCCGCGCCGCTGATCACGGGGAAATACGAGGACCCGGGCGTCGTGTGCGTGGACGAGGCGCTGCGGTACGTGATCCCGGTACTCGGCGGCCACGCCGGCGGCGCGAACGTGCTGGCCAGGCGCGTCGCGAGCATCCTCGGGGCGGATGCGGTCATCACCACGGCCGCGGAGGCCGCGGGCTCGGTGGGCCTGGACGAGTTCGGGGGCGACCTCGGCTTCGTGGTGGAGCCGGGCAGCGACATGGCCCGGGTAGGCGCGGCCATCCTGTCCGGGGAGCGGGTCACGCTGACCATGGAGCAGCAGTGGCCGGTCCCGCCGCTGCCGCCGAACGTGGTGCGGACCGCGCAGCCAGAGCCTGCCGTCCCTGGCATCGTGGTCACTGACCAGGTGCTGCCTGAGCCTTCTGGCGGCGCGGCGGCAGCAGGCCCGCGCGTCATCTACCGGCCGCCGTCCCTGGTCGTCGGGGCCGGCGCGAGCACCGGGGTGACCGCCGATGAGGCGGGCAGGCTGATCGACGAGACGCTGGCCGCCGCGGCGCTGTCGCCGGCCTCAGTCCGGTGGCTCGGCACCGCCGACATCAAGGCACGCGAGCCCGGGCTGCTCGCGGCCGCCCGCAGCCGCGGCTGGGCGCTCGTCACGGCTTCGGTCGCGCAGCTTGCGGCGGTCGATGTCCCCAACCCGAGCGAGGTCGTGCGGGCCGCGGTCGGCACGCCCAGCGTCGCCGAGGCCGCCGCGCTGCTCGTCGCGGAAGGCGGCCGAGGCCAGGCCGACCCGGAGCCGGGAGGCCCGGGCGGCGCGCAGCTGATCGTGGCCAAGCGGGCCAGCGGCCGCGCCACCGTCGCTGTCGCCCGGCGGCGGCCGCGCGGCAGGCTCGCGCTGATCGGGATCGGCCCAGGCGCACGTGACCTGATGGTCCCCCGCGCCGTTGCCGAGCTGCGCCGGGCCAGCGTCGTCGTCGGGCTTGACCAGTACGTCGATCAGGTTGCCGACCTGATCTCGCCGGGCACGCAGATGCTCGCCAGCGGCCTGGGCAAGGAAGAGCAGCGGGCCACCGCCGCGGTCAGCGAGGCCATGGCCGGCCGGGCGGTGGCGCTGATCGGCTCCGGTGACGCCGGGATCTACGCGATGGCCGGCCCGGCACTAGGGCTCGCCGACGAGCGGGTCGAGGTGATCAGCGTGCCCGGCGTGACCGCTGCGCTCGCCGCCAGCGCGGTGCTCGGCGCGCCGCTCGGCCATGATCACGCCCTGATCTCCCTGTCCGACCTGCACACGCCCTGGGAAGTGATCGAGCGCAGGGTCCGCGCCGTCGCCGAGGGCGACCTCGTCGCCTGCTTCTACAACCCGGCCAGCCGCACCAGGAGCTGGCAGCTCGGCCGTGCGCTTGCCATCCTGGCCGAGCACCGGCCGCCGGCCACGCCGGTCGGCTGGGTGCGGGACGCTTCCCGGCCCGGCCAGCGCGCGGGCATCACGTCCCTGGCCAGCTTCGACCCGGCCACGGCGGACATGCACACGCTGGTCATGGTCGGCTCGTCCCGGACCACGGTGGTGGGCGACCGGATGGTCACTCCGCGGGAGTACCGGTGGGCAGCGCCATGACCGGGCCGGAGGGATTCCAGCGCGGGCCGGACGGATTCCAGCGCGGGCCGGACGGATTCCAATGTGGTGGATCGCGCGATCGCACACCTCCGGAGGTGCGCGATCGCGCGATCCACCACCTGCGCTTCCTGGTGACCCGCCGCCCGGAATCGGGACCCGGCCCGGCGGTTAGGCCCCGGCCCGCCGCGGCCGCAGTCACTTCGGCCACGGTGGTCACTGCCGTGGCAGTGGTCACGACGGCCTGCCAGGGCTGCGGCGCGTGCCTGCTAACGTGCCCCGAGCACGCGATCCGCCCGGTTCATGATCGCGGCGAGGCGGCGCCGCTGACCGTCCTGCCCGGCCGCTGCACCGGCTGCGGCGAGTGCGCCGAGATCTGCCCGGCCGACGCGATCTTCCTTGCCGAGGAGGCGATGACGTGGTGACGTGGCCCCCGCCTGCGCCCGGCGGCGTGCACCCGATCGAGGCAGAGTCCTACCGGATACTGCGTTCTCGCATCGATCTTTCCCGGCTGCCAAGGTTCAGCCGTGACGTGACCGAGCGGATCATCCACGCCAGCGCCGACTTCGACTATGCCACGGACCTGGTCTGCGATGAGGAAGCGCTGGCCGCCGCCGTGGCCGCGCTGGCCGGCGGCGCGGCGGTCATCGCCGACGTGGCCATGGTCGCGGCCGGAATCACCGGCTGCCCGGTGGTCTGCAAGATCGGCGAGCCGCTGACCCAGCGGCTCGCCCGTACCGCGAACATCACCCGGGCGGCAGCGGCGGTCCGGCTGGCGTTCGGCGAGGTAGGACCCGGCGCCGTCTGGGTCGTGGGCTGCGCGCCCACCGCGCTGCAGGAGATCCTGACCAGGGCGGTGGAGCCCGCGTTCGTGATCGGCCTGCCGGTGGGGTTCGTCGGGGCGGCCGAGGCGAAGGACGCGCTGCGCGCCAGCGGGCTGCGGGCGCTGACCAACGTCTCGGAGAAAGGCGGCTCGGCGGTAGCCGCGGCAGCGCTCAATGCCCTGCTCAGGGCGGCAACGGAACCGGCTGCGCCCGGCCGGACGGCCGCGTCAGGTCCGCCGGGCGCCGCCGAGGCGGCTCCGTGAGCCGGGCGCCGCTGCTGCTGGCCGGGCATGGTACCCGTGACCCGGCCGGGGTAGCCGCGTTCACCGCGTTCTCCGCGCGGCTCGCTGCCACTCTCGCGCCGCGCGGAATCGACGTGGCCGGCGGGTTCATCGAGCTTTCCGCCCCGCCGCTGCGGGACGCGGTCACCGAGCTCATCCGGCGGGGTCACCGGCGGGTGGTGGCCGTGCCGCTCGTGCTGTCGGCGGCCAGCCATTCCAAGAGCGACATCCCGGCCGCGCTGGCCAGGGAGCAGGCCCGGCATCCGGGCCTGGACTGGAGCTACGGGCGGCCGCTCGGCCCGCACCCGGTGCTGCTCGAGCTGCTGGCCGCCCGGATCGCCGCCCAGGCCGGGCCCGCAGGCGCCGGGCCGCCAGCGGTGCTGCTTGTCGGGCGCGGCTCCACCGACCCGGACGCCAACGCCGAGGTGTGCAAGACTGCCCGGCTGCTCTGGGAGGGCCGGGCCTACGCGTTCGCCGAAACCGCGTTCGTGTCGCTGGCCAGCCCTGATGTCCCTGCCGGGCTGGAGCGATGCCGGCTGCTCGGCGCCAGCGAGGTGATCGTGGCCAGGTACTTCCTGTTCCCCGGCATCCTGCCGGACCGGATAGCTGACCAGGCCCGGGCATACGGCGCCGCGCATCCGGGAATCAGGGTGCGCTGCACCGAGGTACTCGGCGATACCGGCGAACTGGCCGGCCTGGTTGCCGAGCGCTACCAGGAGGCGCTGACCGGGGACATCAGGATGAACTGCGACGTGTGCGCGTACCGGACGGCGCTGCCTGGCCTGGCCCACCGGGTCGGCGCGGCACAGCGACCGCATGCGCACCCGCAGGATGACGGTCACGTCCATGTCCGCTGACGGCGGCGGGCCGGCCGCGGGCGACCTGGCCGCGAGCGACCCGGCCGCGGCGACCCGGCCGCGCAGGCATATCCGGCCGCCGAACGCGCCGCCGTCTACCGGGTGATCGAAGAGCGCAGGGACGTCCGGCAGGGCTTCCTGCCTGACCCGGTGCCTGCCGATGTCCTTCGCCGCGTGCTCGCCGCCGCGCACCGCGCGCCGTCGGTCGGCCTCTCCCAGCCATGGGACTTCATCGTGATCACCGACCGGGCCAGGCGCGAGCGGATCAAGGCGCTGGCGGCGCGGGCAGCGGCCGACTACGCGGCGAGCCTGCCCGCTGCCCGGGCGACCGCGTTCGACCGGCTGAAGATCGAGGCGATCCTGGAGGCGCCGCTCACCGTCGTGGTCACCTGTGACCCGACCAGGGGCGGCCTGGCACACCCTGGGACGGCGCACTCAGCCGGAGACCGCCGCGTACTCGAGCGTGCTCGCCGTCGCGGGCCTGTGGCTGGCGGCGCGGGCCGAGGGCCTCGGCGTCGGCTGGGTGAGCTTCTTCACCGAGCGGGATCTCGCCGCCGAGCTCGGCCTGCCCGCTCACCTGACGGTCGTGGCCTGCCTGTGCCTCGGCTACGTGACGGGGTTCGCCCCGGAGCCTGAGCTTGCGCTGTCCGGCTGGGCGCGCAGGCGGCCGTTGTCCTGGGCCGTGCACGCGGAGGAATATGGCCTGCGCGGGATGCCAGGGGAGGACGCAGTGGATCTGCTTGACGAGGTGCGGGCCGCGATCAGGCCGCTGGACCAGGCCGCGATGTCCGCGGCACGGGCACGCCAGGACCTGATGACCAAGCCGCGCGGCTCGCTTGGCCTGCTCGAAGAGGTATCGGTCCGGCTGGCCGGGCTGGCAGGCAGCTGCCCGCCGCCGATGCCGGAACCCGCCGCGGTAGCGGTGTTCGCCGCCGATCACGGCGTGCATGCCCAGGGCGTGACGCCGTGGCCGCAGGAGGTGACCGCGCAGATGGTCGCCAACTTCCTGGCCGGCGGCGCGGTCGTCAATGCGTTCGCTGCCCAGGCGGGCGCCGAGGTCGTGGTGGTGGACGTCGGCGTGTGCGCCGAGCTCGGGCCTGTTCCCGGGCTGCTCCCGCGCAAGGTCGCGGACGGCACGGCCGACTTCACCACCGGCCCGGCGCTGACCCGTGAGCAGGCCCGGGCGGCGATCATGGTCGGCGTCGAGATCGCCCGTGACCTGGTCGCGGCCGGCAACCGGTGCCTGCTCACCGGCGATATGGGCATCGCCAACACCACCGCGTCGGCCGCGCTGGTTTGCGCGTTCACCGGGCGGGATCCGGCCGAGATGACCGGCTACGGCACCGGCATCGACTCGGTCACGCACGCCAGGAAGGTGGCGGTCGTGCGGCGGGGCCTCGCCCGGCACCAGCCCGATCCCGGTGACCCGGTGGGCGTCCTGGCCGCGTTCGGCGGCCTCGAGCACGCGGCGCTGGCCGGCTTCATCCTGGGCGCGGCAGCCCTCAGGGTTCCGGTGATCCTGGACGGCGTGATCGCCGGGGCGGGCGCGCTGGCCGCCGTCGCGCTGCACCCGGGCGCCGTCGAGTGCTGCATCGCCGGGCACCGTTCGGTGGAGCCCGCGCATGCCGCTACGCTCGATCACCTGGGATTGCAGCCGCTTGTCGATCTCGGGCTGCGGCTCGGCGAGGGAACCGGGGCGCTGCTTGCCCTGCCGATCGTGCAGAGCGCGGTCCGCGCGCTGCGGGACGTCGCGACGTTCGACTCGGCTGGCGTTACGGACAAAGGCTGATGGGCCTGCCGAGACAGCACGGCCCCTGCTGAACGATGTAGGAAGCGCGGTCCGGTGAACGATACGGGATGCCAGCCGTCTGGACGGCGGCTCCGGGCCCGCGCCTCCCGGCCTGGCCAGGATTGAAGGAGCGCGGGACTGTCATGGTCGCCACCGATCGGGCGCCTTACCTGCTGGCGCTGCGCCTGACTGGCCGCCGCGTGCTGGTCGCGGGCGGCGGCACCGTCGCGGCCCGGCGGGTGCCTGCCCTGCTCGACGCGGGCGCCGAGGTGGCCATCGTCGCCCCTGAGCTCAGCCCGGCGCTGCATGATCTCGCTATCGCTGGCCGGATCAGCTGGATCGCCCGCGGCTACGCGGCCGGCGACTGTGCCGGAGCGTGGCTGGTCTGCGCCTGCACCGACGACGCCGCGGTCAACGCCGCCGCCGCCGCCGAGGCCGATGCAGCGGGCATCTGGTGCGTGCGGGCTGATGATGCCGCCGCGTCGCGAGCCTGGACGCCTGCCTCAGGACAGGCCGGAGATGTGCGGGTCGGGGTGCTGAGCGGTGACCCGCGGCATAGCGCCGGGATCCGGGACGCGCTGGTGAGCGCGCTGAGCTCGGGCGCCGTGGCGGCCCGCAGGGGCCGCCGCCACGGCGGCGGCGTCGCCCTGGTCGGCGGCGGCCCTGGTGACCCTGGACTGATCACGGTGCGCGGCCGCGCGCTGCTCGCCGAGGCAGACGTGGTCGTGGCCGACCGGCTGGCGCCGCGATCGCTGCTCGAGGAACTCCCGGCCGATGTCGAGATCGTCGACGCCGCCAAGATTCCCCGTGGCCGGGCCATGGCGCAGGAGTACATCAACTCCGTGCTCGTGTCGGCGGCGTCGGCGGGCCGCTTCGTCGTGCGGCTGAAGGGCGGCGACCCGTTCGTGTTCGGCCGTGGCGCCGAGGAACTCCTGGCCTGCCTGCAGGCCGGGCATCCCGGTGACGGTCGTCCCCGGCGTCACCAGCGCGGTCGCCGTGCCCGCGGTGGCCGGGGTGCCGCTCACCCACCGGGGGGTGGTCCAGGAGTTTCACGTCATCTCGGCGCACGTCCCGCCGGGTGACGAGCGCTCCACGGTCGACTGGGCGGCGCTCGGCTCCGTCCGCGGCCACGCTGGTGCTGCTGATGGCGACCGAGCATTTGCAGGTCATCACCGATGCACTAATGCGGCATGGTCGTGACCCGAAGAGTCCCGTGTCGGTAATCGCCGACGGTACTCTGCCCACGCAGCGCAAAATTACCGCAACACTGGATACTGTCGCCCGCGATGCTGCCGAGGCGGGCATCCGGCCCCCGGCGGTCGTGGTAGTGGGTGAGGTCGTGACTATCGCGGCGCAGATTGCCGAACTATGTAGCAGCCCGGCGATTGAGACACCGGGCGGCACGTTCCTGCCTGGGCTGAGTACCTGCGGATGTTAGCGGCCGCGCGCATGGTAATGATCTGGTACGGAGGGCGGCCCAGTGACTGGCAGCTCGCCGGTGTCTGGCGGCCGGCGGCCGGGCTGAGGTCCACGGCGCGCACGAGGCGCCGGCCCGTGGCGCGCACGAGGTGACAGCTCATGGCGCGCACGAGGCGCCGGATGCTGGCGCGCACGAGGCGCCGGGACATGGCGCGCACGAGGCGCCTGATGACGGGCCGCACGGCGGGCCAGTCAGAGCCGCCCGCCGGGGAGCCCAAGGCGGGTCGATGCCCGCAGGCTGGAGTCCGCGCTGCTCGAGGTGCGGCACCAGATCCTCGATGCCCCGCTTTTCCTTACTGGGCCGGGAGTCGAGGACGCCAGGGCCGAGCGGCGCAAGCTGCTGAGCCAGATCGACGATTACCTGCTCCCGCGATTGCGCGAGTCGGGTTCCCCGGTGCTCGTCGCGCTGGTCGGATCGACCGGCGCCGGTAAGTCAACGCTGGTGAACAGCCTGGTCGGAAAGCAGGTCAGCAACACGGGAATCCGCCGCCCGACAACGAACAGCCCGGTGCTCGCCAGCCACCCGAGTGAGGTCGACTGGTTCGCGGAGAACGTCTTCCTGCCGACCCTGCCCCGGGTCCGTCAGCAGGGGCTGGCCATGCCGGGCCGTGACGGGCTGCTCGTGCTGGCCTCCAGCGAGGGCATGCCCAAGGGAGTGGCCCTGCTTGACACCCCGGACATCGATTCCGTCGTGCAGGCGCACCGGGAGTTCGCCCACCAGTTCCTCGACGCGTCCGATCTCTGGCTGTTCATGACCACGTCGACGCGCTATGCCGACGCCGCGGTGTGGGAACTGCTGCAGTATGCCAGGGACCGTGGCGCTGCCCTGGGCATCGTGCTCTCCCGCGTACCGCCAGCTTCCGCCGCGCAGCTCACCGCTCATTTCGACGCGATGCTGGCCGCCAACGGGCTCGGCGACACCCAGCGCTTCGTCATCCCGGAGACCGTGCTGACCGAGGGCAGGCTCCCGGCCGAGATTTACGGCCCTATCCGCGAGTGGCTGGAGGACACCGCCGCCCGCGAGGACCGGCGCGTCGCGGTTCTCACCCAGACGATGTCCGGGGTGCTGGATACCTTCCGTGCCCGGATTCCCGCCCTGGCCGACCAGGTCGATGCGCAGCTTACGCTCCGCGCTGAGCTGCGGTCCGCCGTCGACGAGGCCTACGCAGCCGGCCTGGCCGAGATCGACCAGGCCACCGCGAACGGCTCGCTGCTTCGCGGTGAGATCCTCGCCCGCTGGCAGGACTTCGCCGGGACCGGCGACCTGCTGCGCATGCTCCAGGTGCGGCGGCGGCGGCGCGCCCGGCCGTCCGCGCAAGCGGCGGATACCGGTCCGGGCCAGCGCGCTCAAGGCCGCCGTGCGCTCTGGCCTGGAATCGCTCGTCGCCGCGGTCGCCGACCGGGCCGCCGAGGATGCGGTGTCCCGCTGGCGCCAGCATCCGGCAGGCGGCCCGCTGCTCACCGGGCTTTCCGGCCGGGCGCCGGGCAGCGAGTATGCCTCGGAGTTCGCCGCCGAAGCCGCGCTGACCTTCGGCGAGGCGGCCGCGCTCGGCGACGGCAACGGCGGCTCGTCCCAGCCAGACCGTACCGGGATGGCCGTTATCGGCCGGGAAGGGGCGGCCGCCCTTGGCAAGTCGGCTCCGGACCTGGCCAGGCGGACGGCACGGGCCATCAGCGCGTGGCAGGATCACGTAATGCACCTGGTGGAGGCCGAGAACGTGACCAAGCGCTCGATCGCCAGGGTCGTGTCGTTCGATGCGGAGCCGCTCGCGCTGGTACTGACGATCGGCCTGCTCGGCGATGACGCGGTCGGCGACCCGGCCGGCCCGGGCACGAGCGCGGTACCGCAGCAGCTGCTGACTTCGCTGTTCGGCGCCGGGCCGCTGCGCGGCGTGGCCGGCCAGGCCCGCGCCGACCTGCATGACCGGATCGCGCTGCTGTTCAACGAGGAGATGCGGCGCTTCGGCCAGGTCATCGACGCGGCCGGGATACCCGACGATGGTTCGCCCGGGCAGCTCCGCCAGGTCGCGCTGGCGCTTGAGACGGCGCGATGAGGAGCACGTCACCCGGCGCCGCGACACCGGCGGGCCGGACGCTTGCCGGATCGCCGGGCGCCGCGCTGTCTGACCGGCTGGCCGCGCTGGCCCGGCTTGTCGAGGTCGGCTCGGCCAGGTCGGGGCCGGACGGGTTCAGCGAGCAGCTGCTCAGTGACGCGGAGCAGCTGCTCGGCCAGGCCGACCAGCGGCTTCGGCTGTCCTCGGCGCATACCGTCGTAGCGCTGGCCGGCGGTACCGGAAGCGGGAAGTCCTCGCTGTTCAACCGGCTGGCCGGGGCGGACTTTTCCGCGGTGGGCGTCACCCGCCCGGTGACCAGCGATCCGCACGCCTGCGTCTGGGGGGTGGCAGGCTCAGGGCCGCTGCTGGAATGGCTCGGCGTCCAGCGCAGGCACCGCTACGCCCGGTCCAGCGCGCTCGACCGCGGCGAGGACGCGATGGCCGGGCTGATCCTGCTGGATCTGCCCGATCATGACTCAGTGGTAGCCGGGCGACTCGGCCGAGGTGGACCGGCTGGTCGGGCTCGCGGACCTGATGGTGTGGGTGCTCGACCCGCAGAAATACGCTGACGCCGCAGTGCACCGCCGCTACCTGGTGCCCCTTTCCGGTCACTCCGAGGTCATCGCGGTGGTGCTGAATCAGGCTGACAGGCTCACCGCCGGGCAGTCCGAGGACTGCGTCAATGATCTCCGCCGGCTGCTCGAATCGGAGAACCTGCAGGACGTCGGGGTGCTCGTGACTTCGGCGGTCACCGGCAGCGGCATCGACGAACTCCGCAAGCTGCTGATCCGGGCGGTTTCCGCGCGGCGCTGCCGCTACCGCCCGGATCGCGGCGGACGTGGATACGCTCGCCGCGAAATTCGCGCCCTACGCAGCCGCGGCCACCCTGTCCGGTGGGGTCCGCGGGCTCCCCGGCGGCACCGGCCAGCACCGTGCCCGATGGCACGGTGGAGTTCCTGACCGACGCATTCGCCCGCGCGGCCGGGGTGCCGGCCGTGGGCGAGTCGCTGCGCAGCGCGCGCGAGCTCCGTGCTCTCGACTATGTCGGCTGGCCGGTCGGCTGGCTCGCCGAGCGGGTTACCGGGCACGATCCCGCGCGCAAGGTTCGGCTGGGCAAGCTCTGGGAGGAAATGCGCAGCGTGACGGCCGGACCGTCCGGCGCGCAGCAGGCGGAGATCGACAATGCCCTCACCGCGCTGGCCGACAAGGTAGGCCCGCCGCTGCCGCTGCCCTGGTCGCAGACCGTGCGGGCGGCAGCACGCTCGACGGCAGCGGACATCCCTGGCGCGCTCGGCGCGGCGATGGGAGAGGCATTGCCTGCGGAGAACGAGATCGCCGGCTGGTGGCGCCTCGTCGGCGCCTGGCAGGGGCTGCTGCTCGGCTGCGTCATCGTGGGCGTGGCCTGGCTCGGCGTGATCGTCGCGTTCGGCGTGTTCCACGCGGTCGGCCACGTCCCGTCCCGGTTGTTCGACGACGTCTCGCTGCTGCCCTGGATCGGCCTCATGATCGCGGCGATCCTGCTGCTGGGCTGGCTGACCGCATCAGGCTCCATGAACCTGGTGCGGGTTGCTGCCGAGCGAGAGCAAGAACGCGTCGAGGCGGCCATGCGATCCCGGCTGGCCGCGGTGGCCAGCGAGCTGGTCGTGCCGCCGATCGAGCAGGAGCTCTTCGAGTATCAGCGGTTTACCGAGGAGCTGCGGATCGCCGTCGGCTAGCCCGCTCCGCTGGCTGCGGGCTGGCCGCGGGCTCCGCATGTTGTATTGCACGTGTAGCGCTGTAATGTTGTAATCCAAAGACCCTTGGAGGACGGCATGACAGCGGACTCGCCACTCGACGCGTATTCGCAGATCGTGACCGAGGTGGCGGCAACCCTCACGCCCAAGGTGGCCAGCCTGCGCGTCCCGCGGGCCGGCGCCCGCGGTGGCGGAGAAGGCCTGGGCTCGGCAGTCGTCTACACCGGCGACGGGTTCCTGCTGACGAACGCGCATGTCGTCGGCCGGGCGCACGGGGGGACAGCGCTGTTCTCCGATGGCACTACGGCCGCCTTCACCGTGGTCGGTGCGGACGCGCTCTCCGATCTTGCCGTGGTCCGCGCTGGCGGCCCGACGCCGCCGCCCGCCGAGCTCGGCGAGGCGGACCACCTGGCCGTGGGCCAGCTCGTGGTGGCCGTCGGCAGCCCGCTTGGCCTGGCGGGCTCGGTTACCGCCGGCGTGGTCAGCGCGCTAGGCCGCTCGCTGCCGACCCGGAGCGGGTCGGCAGCCCGGCTGGTTGAGGACGTGATCCAGACGGATGCCGCGCTGAACCCGGGAAATTCCGGCGGTGCGCTGGCGGACGCGCGGTCCCGGGTGGTCGGAATCAATACCGCCGTGGCCGGAATCGGTCTCGGGCTCGCCGTGCCGGTCAACGCGACAACACGGCGGATCATCGCGGCGCTCATGCGGGATGGCCGGGTCAGGCGCGCCTACCTGGGACTCGTCACGATGCCCGCGCCGCTGAGCGCCCAGCTGCAGGAGCGTTTCGGCCGCACCAGCGGGCTCCGGGTGGCGGAGGTCGTTCCGGACGGCCCGGCGGCTCGGGCGGGCATCCGGGTGGGCGACTTGCTGCTCGCCGCGGCCGACCATCCGGTCACGTCCGCGCAGGATCTACAGCGGCTGATGTTCGGCGAGGCGATCGGGCGGCCGCTGGCCGTCACGGTGATGCGCAACGGCGCGCTGGTCGACGTGATCGCCGAGCCTGCTGAGCTGATCGCCGCCTGACCGCGGCCGGTCCGCCCGGCTTGCGGCCGAGTGCGGCCGCACAGTTTCTCATCTGGCGGCCGCAATTCAAAGCCGCGGTCCACAGGACGCGGCCGGCCAGCTGCCTGTCCACAGGCAGCTGGCCGGCGGATGCGTCATCCGGGCCTGACACGCGACCTTGGAAGCCAGCCAGGCGGCACAGTGCTGCCGGCGCTGAGGCGCGGGGCGCGGACGGCGCCTCGTCCCAGCCGATCTCAGGAGGACGACGATGGCCAATGAGGCGCAGGTGAGCCTGACGGGATACGTGGCCACCCAGCCAAGCTTCTGGACAACCACTTCGGGCGCGACCAAGGTGTCGATGCGGGTTGCCTGGACCCCCCGGCATATTGACCGCACCACTGGCGAGTGGACCGACGGTTTTACGTCATATGTCACGGTGATCTGCTGGCGCAAGCTGGCCGACAACGTGGCATTGTGCATCCGCAAGGGCGATCCCGTGGTCGTGAAGGGGCGCCTGTCCGTCCGGCCCTACGAGAAGGACGGCACGACGAGGATCGTCGTCGAGGTGGATGCCAGCTCCATCGGGCATGACATGTCCAAGGGCGCCGCTCACTTCCAGCGGACCAAGCGGGCTCCTGGCGAAACCGCCGCTGACCAGATGGCGGCCGATCAGGCGGGACCTGATCGGCCGGCCGGCGGGTTCGGCACGAGCAGCCTGCCGGGCGACGACGGATTCCGCCGTGGCGACGGGGCCGACTCAGGCAGCAGCGGGATCGCCGACGGTTCCGCGCCGGACGGCGCGAGCGCTGTGCCCGACGGCGCGGGCACTGCGGTCCCGGTGCCGGACAGCGGCAGCGGCGGCGACGGGCCGGCGGCCGACGACATCTTCGACGAGAATGCGATCGCTGCGCTGGCGGAGGACGAGGCAGGAGCGGTTTCCGCGCCCTTCTGAGCCGGGCCACGGCCCAGCGCTACCGGAGTGCGCTCGGGTTGCCCGGGTGGCCGGAGTGCGTTCGGGTTGCCCGGGTGGCCGGAGTGCGTTCGGCTTGCCCGGGTGGCCGGAGTGCGTTCGGCTTGCCGGGTGCCCTTGACGAGCCTGATCGCGGCTGACCCGCCCGCCCGGGCGGGCGGGTCAGCCCTCCGGGCCGCCGTCATCCCGGCTGGGCACGGTCCTGGCGCCGCTTCTGGTGCCGGCTGGCCAAACCGCATACCCCTGCCCCTACCCTTGAGTACATGCCCGAGTTCATCTACCAGATGCGCGCAGTGCGGAAGGCGCACGGCGACAAGGTCATCCTCGATAACGTGACGCTCGCGTTCCTGCCCGGCGCGAAGATCGGCGTGGTCGGCCCCAACGGCACCGGCAAGTCAACGCTGCTGCGGATGATGGCAGGCGTGGAGCAGCCGTCGAACGGCGACGCCCGGCTGATGCCTGGCTTCACGGTGGGCCTGCTTGACCAGGAACCCGAACTGGACGACAGCAAGACCGTCCTGGGCAACGTCGAGGACGGCGTAGCCGAGACCAAGGCCCTGCTCGCGCAGTACAACGAGATCGCCGAGAAGATGGCAACCGACTATTCCGATGCCCTGCTCGAGGAAATGGGCAAGCTGCAGGAGCAGCTTGACCACCGCGAAGCCTGGGACCTCGATAGCCAGCTAGAGCAGGCGATGGACGCGCTGCGCTGCCCGCCGCCCGAGGCGGACGTGAGCGTGCTGTCCGGCGGCGAGCGCCGCCGGGTCGCGCTCTGCAAGCTGCTCCTGCAGCAGCCCGACTTGTTGCTGCTCGACGAGCCGACCAACCACCTGGATGCCGAGAGCGTGCTCTGGCTTGAGCAGCACCTGGAGAAGTACCCGGGCACCGTCGTCGCGGTCACTCACGACCGGTACTTCCTTGACAACGTGGCCGGCTGGATCCTCGAGCTCGACCGCGGCCATGCGTACCCGTACGAGGGCAACTACTCGACGTACCTGGAGACCAAGGCCGCACGGCTCAAGGTGGAGGGCCAGAAGGACGTCAAGCGGCGCAAGCGGCTCGAGGACGAGCTCGAATGGGTACGGTCAAGCCCGCGGGCACGGCAGGCCAAGAGCCGCTCCAGGCTGCAGCGGTACGAGGAGATGGCGGCTGAGGCCGACCAGAACAGGAAGCTGGACTTCGAGGAGATCCAGATCCCGCCCGGCCCGCGGCTTGGCAGCCTCGTCGTCGAGGCCAACGACCTGGCCAAGGGCTTCGACGACCGGATGCTGATCGAGAACCTCAGCTTCACCCTGCCGCCGAACGGGATTGTCGGCGTGATCGGGCCGAACGGCGTCGGTAAGACCACCCTGTTCAAGATGATCATCGGGGAAGAGCAGCCGGACGCCGGCACGATCAGGATCGGCGAGACGGTGCAGATCGCCTACGTGGACCAGTCCAGAGGGCGGATCGACCCGGACAAGAACGTCTGGGAGGTCATCTCAGACGGCGAGAGCTACATCAGGGCCGGCCGGACCGAGATCCCCAGCCGTGCGTATGTCGCGGCGTTCGGCTTCAAGGGCCCAGACCAGCAGAAGCCAGCCGGAATCCTGTCCGGCGGCGAGCGCAACAGGGTGAACCTGGCGCTCACGCTCAAGCAGGGCGGGAACCTGCTGCTGCTGGACGAGCCGACGAACGACCTCGACGTGGAGACGCTGTCCTCGCTGGAGAACGCGCTGCTCGATTTCCCCGGCTGCGCGGTGATCACCAGCCACGACCGCTGGTTCCTTGACCGGATCGCAACGCACATCCTGGCCTGGGAAGGCGGCGCAAGCTGGTTCTGGTTCGAGGGAAACTTCGAGGCCTACGAGAAGAACAAGATCGACCGGCTGGGCGCGGAGGCAGCCAGGCCGCACCGGGTCACCTACCGGAAGCTCACCAGGGGCTGACGGCTCGTCCTGAAAGCCGGCCGGGCCGCCGCTTGACCGGTGATCGGCGGCTGCGGCCCTGCTCAGGCTGGAGTGAGCCCGAGGTCGGGGCCGCGGCCTGTCCCCGATGGCTGGTTGACCAGGCTGTGGGCCGCCATCACGAGGTAGTCCCATAGCTGCCGGTCAAGCGCCTCGTCCAGGGCCAGGTCATCCATCGCCGCGCGCATATGCCGCAGCCAGGCGTCGCGCTCGGCCTCGCCGATCGCGAAGTGCGCATGGCGCATCCGCAGCCGGGGGTGACCGCGCAGCTCGTTGTAGGTTCCCGGGCCGCCCCAGTACTGGATCAGGAAGAGCCGCAGATGCTCCTCGGCAGGGCCGAGATCACGGCTCGGGTAGACAGCGCGGAGTTCCGGATCCTCGGCGACCCCCTGGTAGAACCTGTGCACCAGGCGGCGGAAGGTCTCCTCGCCGCCCACTGCCTCGTAGAGGCTCAGCTCCGTTGATTCACTCATGGCTTGGCCCAGCGTATTACCTGGCCGGGCCGGCTGGGCCGCGAGCCGGGACAGCGCCGGACGGGTAAGCGGCTGGGCTGGCGCCGGCTGGACGGGCGCCGACTGGGCCGCGAGCCGGGCCAGCGCCGGACGGGTAAGCGGCTGGGCTGGCGCCGGCTGGGCCGTCATCGAGCGGGCCGCGAGCCGGGCCAGCGCCGGACGGGTAAGCGGCTGGGCTGGCGCCGGCTGGGCCGTCATCGAGCGGGCCGTTGCTGCCCGGGCCGAGCGCCTGATCACCGTCGGCTGGATCGTCCAGGGCTGACTTCATCCGCTCCCTGAGTTCCCTGGCAACCTCCCACTGGCGCTGCGGCGCCGTTCTTGCCGCCAGCCGGACGACTATCTGGTCGGTGGACAGTTCCTGCACGCCCCAGACCTGGGGTTCCTCCAGGATGACCCCATGCCAGTCCGGCTCCTGCCACATGTCCGCAGCCGTCGTCGTCATGAGCCGCCGCACCCGCGGTATGTCCCTGTCGTAGCCGACCGGGAAGTCGACAATGGCGCGGGCCCAGCCCTGCGACTCGTTGCCTGCCTGGCTGATGGTGCCATTGCGGATATGCCACAGGACGCCATTCACGTCCCGAATCCGGGTGATCCGCAGGCTGACCGCCTCAACCGTCCCGGTGATAGTGCCGACGGCGATGACGTCGCCGACACCGTACTGATCCTCGAGCAGCATGAAGATGCCCGCCAGGAAATCCTGCACCAGGTTCTGCGCGCCGAACCCGATAGCCACGCCGAGTACCCCGGCGCTGGCCAGTATCGGGGCCAGGTTGACCCCCATGTCGCCGAGGATGATGGCGACAGCGATACCGAAGATGGTGACTGACGCGGCGTTGCTGAGGACCGAGCCGAGGGCGTTGGCGCGGGGATTGCGCCGCTCGCCGACGGCGCCGTCGGCCCGGTCGCCGCGGGCCGCCGCGTTCTCGCTCGCGCGGGCGGTGATCCTGCGGATGACCCGGTGCGCGGCGATCCGGAGCAGCACCGCGATCAGCAGGACGAACCCGATCCGTGCGACCATCTGCGCCGGGCCGGCGAAGTAAACGTTCGTCAGGTCCGCAGCCCTGATGTTGTGCGTGACATCCCAGATGAATCTGCACGCGATGCCAGGGCTGGACTTGCAGGCGGTTTCAAGCGTGTTCGCTGACGGATGGGCCGGCAGGCTCAGGGCCGCGGCGGCGAGGGCAGCGTGAGACACGGCGGAATACACGACTGGTTCCTTTCGGCGACGATTTCCCATAGTCGCCGGCGCCGGGCATGGCCGGCGCCCGATCCCGCGCTTGGGCCGGCCCGCGGCAGTGCAGCGGCCTAGCTGTTCGGCGGGCCAGCGGCCAGGCCGCCGTCGGCCGCCGAGCGCTCCCGCACCGCCGCGTTTCCACCCGAACGGCGTGGTCAGGTGAAGGCTGCGGCTGCGAGGCAACGGCTAGCCCCCCGCCTCCGCTAGCCAGCCCCCGCCTCCGCTAGCCAGCCGCCTCCTCCGGCCCTTGGAACCCGGTGATCAAGGAGTTCAACGGGTTCTATGCCGTTGAACTCCTTGATCACCGGGCTGGCCTGCTGCGCGCATTCTGTGATCCAGCGCAGCGTTAGCCGTGCAAACGGCGTTATCGGGTGAGACTACCCCAGTTAAATTAACGGAGAGCAACATGTAAATTACAATCTGTGAGAACAGTTCGTGCTGGGACATGTGATCCCTGGCCGGAAGGGGGGCCCGAATGCCCGGCGAACAGCGGCAGTTAGCTTCCGACCCGCGGACCAGCCGCAAAAGGCGGCCGGCCGCCACGGCCGCCATGGCCGCCCAGCTGGCCAGGCCGCCGGTCCGTCAGCCGGCGGTTCCTGGCCCGGCGGTCCGTGGCCCGGCGGTTCCTGGCCCGGCGGTTCCTGGCCCGGCGGTTCCTGGCCCGGCGGTTCCTGGCCCGGCGGTTCCTGGCCCGGCGGTTCCTGGCCCGGCGGTTCCTGGCCCGGCGGTTCCTGGCCCGGCGGGCCCTGATCCGGCAGTCCCTGGCGCCGCCGTCCCTGATCCGGCCGTTCCCGGCCTGGCTGTCGCCGGGCCGCGGGCCCGCGACTCCGGCGATCCCCGCAACGAAGTCGCGCTGGCCCGCGAGATCAGGGCCCGCGGGACCGTCGCCGGGGAAAACCCGTCGGCGATCGCCGCCGTCATCTGCCGGGAGTGCACGCCCGCCTACGGTACGACCTGGATCCGCGCCTACCGGCTCGCGCTCGGGATCGCCCTGGCTGACGTCGTCGCGCAAGTGCGGGCGAGGTACGAGGCCGAAGGGCGGAACATCCCCCGGTTCAGCGAGACCTTGCTTTCCGCCTACGAAAGCGGGCAGAAGCGCCCGGGCCCCGAGTACCTGCACTACCTGTGTGCCGTCTACGGCGCGGATCCGCAGGATCTCGGCTACCAGGGCCGGTGCTTCTGCGGCCGTGCGCATGCCGCCGGGACTGGCCGCCTCCCGAGTGCTGGCGGTCTCCCGAGTGCTGGCGGTCTCCCGAGTGCTGGCGGTCTCCCGAGTGCTGGCGGTCTCCCGAGTGCTGGCGGTCTCCCGAGTGCTGGCGGTCTCCCGAGTGCTGGCGGTCTCCCGAGTGCTGGCGGCCTCGCGAGCGCTGGCGGCCTCGCGAGCGCTGGCGGCCTCGCGAGCGCTGGCGGCCTCGCGAGCGCTGGCGGCCTCGTCAACGCTGGCGGCCTCGCGAATGCTGGCGGCCTCGCGGAGCCTGGCGGCCCGGCGGAGCCTGGCGGTCTCGCGGATGATGGCGGTCTGGTGGAGCCTGGCGGTCTCGCGGAGGATGGCGGTCTCGCGGAGCCTGGCCGCCCTGGTGGCCCGGACGCCGGGGATGCCCTTCGCGGCATGCTGCTGATGCTGATGACGGACGTCACGGCAGCCGCGGACAGCAACTTCTTCGGTGCCGCTGACCGCGTCCGGCGCCAGCTTGACGGCGCGCTGCTCGGCCGGAGCGTCTCGGTGACGATGCTCGATCAGTGGGAGGAGGTCACCGCAGGCTACGGCGCGCAGTACATGACGGAGCCACCGCTGCGGCTGCTCTGCGATGTACTACTTGACCTCGGCGACATCCGCCGGATGTGCGCGGAGCGCCAGCCCATCGAGTGCGCGGAGCGGCTCTGCCGGCTCGCCGGTCAGCTAGCCGCGCCTGACCGGGATGGCCATGATCGACGTGGGCGACCAGCGGCTGGCCAGGTCGTTCTTCCGCACCGCGCGGACGGCAGCGGACGAGACCGGCGACCGGCGGCTCCGTGCCTGGGTGACGGCCCGCGAGGCGCTGGTGCCGCTCTATTACGGCGATCCGCGCGAAGCGGCGGCGTTGGCCCGGGCCGGGACTGACCTGGCCGGCCGCAATCCGTGCGTGGCCGGGGTCATCGCTCCGGTCATCGAGGCGCGGGCGCTGGCCCGGCTGGCCGGCCGCGGCCGCCGGGAGGCACTTGACCGGGTCAGGGGCATGATCGACCGGGCCCGCGACGCGCTCAGCGAGCTATCTGCGGCCGACAGCGCCGACACCGCGTTCGGCTACACCGAGCGCCAGTTGTTCTTCCACGAGGGGGATGCCCTGGTGACCCTGGGCGACTACCAGGGCGCGACCCGGGCGTTCGCGCACGCGCTGCGGCTTTACTCCCCAGCCGAGTTCCTCGACCGGGCCCTGGTCATGTTCGGCGAGGCGCGCTGCCTGGCCGAGGCCGACGAGCCGGAGCAGGCGCTGCGGCTCGGCCGGGACGCCCTCGCCAGCATGCCCCGCCAGCACCGGACCGAGATCGTCCGGCGTGCCGCCCGCGGGCTCGGGGAGACCGTTGCGGCCAGGCACGTGCGGCTGCCGGCGCTGAGCGATTACCGGGAGGCGCTCCGGGCCGGCTTATTCACCCGCACGCTCCGCACAGCCTGAGGCCGCACCGCAGCCAGGTACCGGCGAAGCGCACATCCTGGCTGGTCAGCCAGGGGGTACGGGCCGACCAGCTGGCGGGCTCATCCGGCCAGCGGCGTGGACCGGCGACGGGGTTCCCGTTAATAATCTCCTGCTGTTCCGCTCAAGATGCGGGGGGGTACGCAGTCGTCATGGCCGGGCTCCACGGCCACCCGCATCAGCGGCCCGGCGGGCGCCTGGTACGTGCCACCGGCGGCCGGTCCCGTTACGCTATTGAGTTGTCGGACGGGCCGTCCGGCAATCACACTGGTCACGGGCGCTGCGGCTGCGGGAGCGGCGCATCCGGCGGGAGGTGCGCGTGCGTCGGGTACTGCTGCTCAACATCACGTATGAGCCGCTGACCACGGTCTGCCTGCCCAGGGCCGTGTGCCTAGTGCTCGGCGAGAAGGCCGAGGTCGTGCACGAGGACGCCGAAGGCCGGGTGCTGCGCTCCGCGTCGGCCAGGCTGGCCGCCCCGTCGGTGATCAAGCTGCGCCGCTACGTGCGGGTGCCGTACCGCAGCCGGGTGCCGCTCACCAGGGCCGCGCTGATGCGCCGGGACAACTACCTGTGTGCCTACTGCGGCACCAAGGCGGAGACCATCGATCACGTGGTGCCGCGCAGCCGCGGCGGCATGCATGCCTGGGAGAACTGCGTCGCGTCCTGCACGAAATGCAACCACGGCAAGGCCGACCGGCTGATCGAGGAACTTGGCTGGAGCCTGCGCTGCGTGCCCGCTGTGCCTCGCGGCGCGCACTGGCGGCTGATCGGCGCCGCGCACGACGGCGATCCGCAATGGGCCGCATACCTGGCCAAGTCAACCGCCGCCTGAGCCTTCCCGGGCGGCGCGCGCCGGTTAGCGAGGGCCTGACCAGCGCCCCGGACTGAACAGTCAAACAGGTGCTACCTTCGCCTGCAGAGGCGGACAGATCTGGGAGACGGGGATGCGGCGCGAGATCTTCAGCAGCGAGCACGACGCGTTCAGGGAAATGGTCCGCTCCTTCATCGCGAAGGAGATCACGCCGTACCACGAGCAGTGGGAGCGCGACGGGGTGGTCTCGCGTGACGTCTGGCTCGCGGCCGGCCGGGCTGGCCTGCTCGGCATCGACGTGGACGAGAAGTACGGCGGCGGCGGGAACCCGGACTACACGTACTACCTGATCCTGAACGAAGAACTGGCCAGGGCCGGAGCGCACGGCCCGGGGTTCTCCGTGCACAACGACATCAACGGCCAGTACCTGCTCCGGCAGGCCAGCCCCGAGCAGCGCGAACGCTGGCTGCCCGGGTACTGCTCCGGCGAGCTCATCACGGCGATCGCGATGAGCGAGCCAGGCGCGGGCAGCGACCTGCAGGGGATTCCGCACGTCGGCGGTGCGGGACGGCGACCACTACGTGCTGACCGGGCAGAAGACGTTCATCTCCAACGGGCTGCTCAGTGACCTGGTGATCGTCGTCGCGCGCACCGATCCCGAGGCCGGCCACCAGGGGATCAGCCTGCTCGTGGTCGAGCGCGGGATGGCAGGCTTCGAACGCGGCCGGAACCTGGATAAGGTCGGCATGCATGCCCAGGACACGGCGGAGCTGTTCTTCAGCGACGTCAGGGTTCCGGCGGCGAACTTGCTGGGGGACGAGGGCAGCGGCTTCGTCGCGCTGATGCAGAACCTGCCCCGCGAGCGGGTCGCGATCGGCGCGACGGCGCTGGCCGCGGCGGAGTGCATCTTCGAGCAGACGCTGGAGTACTGCAAGCAGCGGCAGGCCTTCGGCCGGCCGATCGGGCGTTTCCAGTACAACCGGTTCGTGCTGGCCGAGATGGCGACCGAGCTGGCGGTAGCGCGGGCCTTCACCGACCGCGCGGTCACCGAGCATGTCGCCGGCCTGCTGTCGAACGAGGACGCGTCGATGCTGAAGTGGTGGGATACCGAGCTGTGCAACCGCATCGTGGACCGCTGCGTGCAGCTGCACGGCGGCTACGGTTACATGCGCGAGTACCCTGTTGCGCGCGCGTTCGCCGACGGCCGGGTGCAGACGATCTTCGGCGGCACCACCGAGATCATGAAAGAGATCATCGGCCGCGGCCTTGGCGTCTAGCCCGGCTGCGCCCGCTGCGCGTGGTGCCGATGTGGCCGTGGCCGGGCTGAGGCCGGCCGGGCGCTATGGCGGTAGCGTGTAACGCGGTGGTCCGGCATCATTCGGGCCGGGCATACACCGGATGCGGCACATCGGCGTGCCGCGGTCAGCGGACGGAGCGGATGTGGCGGACTCCCAGCACGCGGCGGCGCAGCAGCGCGAGCTAGTCATCCCGGACGGCGGGTTCTGGCCGGCCCCGGAAATCCCGCAGCCGAACATCTACCCGATGGAATGGCGGGTCGAGACGGAGAAGCTCGCGGCCATCTACCAGAAGTCCAAGCTGATGGCCTGGAATCCGGCTGACCTGCCCTGGGACGGCCTGCGCGCCGATGACTTCACGGTGGAGCAGCGGCTAGGGATCATGTACTGGTTCTCCGTGCTCGCCAACTTCGACGCGTCCGGGCCCGCGGTGTTCGCCCGGGCCACCATCCACGCGTTCGAGCAGCACGAGGAGGACCCGGTCCGCAAGTGCTTCTTCTCGATCACCCGGGACGAGATGAACCACGAGGAGTGCTGCCAGCGCTCGATCGCCGCCATCTGGCCGGGCGGCCCGCTCAGCTGGACCCCGTCAACCGACCTGGAGCGCGCCGCCCACAACAACATCGGATGGCTCTACCACAACGGCGGCCGGTACTGGGCCGGCTACACCAAGGCGGTCGGCAAGTACTCGCTGCCGGTGCTGTTCACCAGCTTCATGATGGGAGAGATGGCGGCGTCCACGCTGTTCCGCGGGATGGCATCCGGCACGACGCATCCGGTGTTCGCCGAGATGTTCCAGCGGATCGGCCGGGACGAGTCACGGCACCTGCAAATCTGCATGACCATCCTGGAGAACGAGTGGCCCGGCCTGACCGATGACGTGAAGAACACGATCACCCGGCAGCTCAGGGCCGGGTTCATCTTCCTCTCGATGATCCTCTGGGAGCCGCCGGACGGGTTCTGGGACCTGCCGCCGTACTTCCTGCCGAATCACCGGGTGCTGATGAACCACGCCAGGGAGGCCGGCCTCGGCGTGCTGTCGTACGCCGATCAGGCCGAGAACTGGAAGACGGCGATCGCCAAGGTCCGGGTGATCGTGCAGCGCTGGGGAATCGAGTTCCCCGCCATCCCCGAGCTGGACATCGAGGGCGTGGATGTCTCCGATGACATCAACCCCGAGGACATCATCCCGGTCTTCTGAACCGCCCGGTCAATGCGCGGCTGGCTGGCCGGTCCGCTGGCCGAACGCGAGCCGGTGCCCGCCGGGGATCTCGACCACGAAGTCCCGCAGGCCCCACGGCTGGTCGGTCAGCGGGGTGCTGACCGGCACGCCCAGGTCGCGGCAGCGCGCGTGCAACTCGTCGACGTCAGAAACCCCGATGTAGCAGGCGGTCGTGCTATTCACTCCGGGATTCTCGGCGAGCACGATGCCGAGCCCCACCTCGCCGGACCGGATCAGCGCGAGGAAAGCAGGCTCCCCGACTGATGCCTCAACTTCAAAACCCAGATTTTTTACGCAGTATTCGACGGTGGCAGCAACGTCCCGGACCTCTAGATTCGGGCGGCAGCTCAGCAGGTTCGTCATGCGGGGGAGTCAACACCCCGAGCCGCCGGATCGGCAACGTCCGGCGCCAGTGGGCCGCGGGTGCCGCGCGCGTGCCGTACGCGGGGCGTGCGCGGCACGCGCAGGGGCGGCGCATGCGCGGCACGCCCGCGGGCGGCGCATGGCGCAGCGGGCCTCCGCGCGCCCGGCCGAGCGCGCGGCTAGCCTGCGCAGGCTGCGCGGCGGCCCGGCTGCCTTACAGCTTGGTCAGCTTGGTGAAGGGTGACGGTATCCGGGCCTGCTGACCGCCGAAGTCGACGATCACGGCGATGTCATCTTCGACGCTGACGACCCTGCCGAGGCCGTACCGGTCATGTGTCACCTGGTCGTGCACGTCATAGTGCTCGATCGGCGGCGCTGGCGCGGAATTGTTGAACGGGCTTCCTGGCAGGTACCGCCTGGGCATGGCGCGTGCTGGGCTCATGATCTCAAGTATGCGCCTAATGGGGCGCTGACGAGGGCCGCAGTCGGGTAAACCTCCGTTTGCCTGGCTGTCCGGCGAGCAGCTGGCCAGAACCGCGAGCTGGATCAGGCCGGAATGGCACGCTATCTTGAAGCCTTTCCGGCTGGGTATAGAACTTTTCCGGCCGGCAGCCTGGGGAACGCAGTGCGCAGTGCGTAGGGTGTGAGCTCATCCAGGCACCGGACGCGGCAGGATCAACTGGACTCGGAGGCGTCATGCACGCGAATCCCTACATCGTGCTGGGGAGCGCCGTCGTCGGTTTCCTCGTCGGGCTGACCGGTGCCGGCGGCGGCGCGCTGATGACGCCGATGCTGATCCTGCTGTTCGGGATCACGCCGTCGACGGCCATCTCCAGCGACCTGGTCGCCGCCGTCCTGATGCGGCCGGTCGGCGCGGCCGTGCACCTGCGCAAGGGCACGGTGAACCTGCGCCTGGTGGGCTGGATGGTGCTCGGCTCGGTTCCGATGGCGTTCCTCGGCGCCTACTTGCTGCACCTGCTCGGGAACGGCAGCACGGCGCAGGCCAACATCGAGCGCGCGCTGGGCGCCGCGCTGCTGATCGGCGCGGCCGCGATGGTGCTTCGCTACGTCCTCGACCTGCGTGGCGGCCGGAAGCGCGAGGGAGTGGTGCACGACATCAGCCCAAGACCGCTGGCGACCGTAGGGATCGGGATGGTTGGCGGGCTGATCGTCGGGATGACCTCGGTCGGCTCCGGCTCGCTGATGATCGTCTTGCTGCTTTTCCTCTACCCGATGCTGGGGGCCAACCAGCTAGTGGGCACTGACCTCACCCAGGCGGTCCCGCTGACGCTGGCGGCAGCACTCGGCGCGCTCGCCTTCGGGCATGTGGAGTTCGCGGTGACGACGTCGATCATCCTCGGCAGCGTGCCCGCCGTGCTGATCGGCTCGTTCTTCTCGTCCAGGGCGCCGGACCGGTTCATCCGGCCCGCCATCACCTTCGTGATCTTCGCTTCCGGCCTGAAGTACATCGGGATCAGCACCAACACGCTTGGCTGGGTGCTCTGCGCCGTGCTGCTTGCGGCCGGGGTGGCCTGGCTCACCTATGCCCGGCCCTGGCAGAACGGGGCGCCCATGCTGGCGACCGCGGACGCGGGCACCGTTGCGGGCGGCGGCGCCAGTCCGGGCGGCAGCGCGAGCGCGGACGGCGGCGCGAGCGCGAACGGCGGCGCCGGTCCGGACGGCCGCGCGAGCGCGAACGGCGGCGCGAGCGCGGACGGCGGCAGCCCGGGCGCCGCCGGAACGCCCGCAGCGTGGCCCGATCAGCATTTGCCATAGCGAATTGCGCACAACCAGTAACGCGATGTGCGGTCGCGAACGATACTTAGACAGACGCAGGCGACGTGGGTACCCCCGAGCTCACGTCGCCGCGTCTTTTTCTTCGCCGCCCGGCCGGGCCGGCCAGCCGATTCACCGGCTTGCCGACGCGCCGGCAGTACCCGTAGCGGGCCTCGCCCGGTAGCGTTCGGTGCATGACATCTAACGAGACATCGCCAGGGGGCGGCAGCACGACGGGCACCCCGGCGGCACCGTTCGGCCGCCTGCTGACCGCGATGATCACCCCCATGACCCCCGATGGCGCGGTCGACCTCGACGGGGCGGCCCGCCTCGCCGACTACTTGGTCACCGAGATGCGCAACGACGGACTGGTGATCAGCGGCACCACCGGCGAGTCGCCGACCACCAGCGACGCGGAGAAAGAGCAGCTGCTCCGTGCCGTGATCGGCGCCGTCGGCGACCGGGCCACGGTCGTGGCCGGAGTCGGCACCAACGACACCGCGCACACCTGCGAACTCGCCAGGCAGGCGGAACGGGCCGGCGCCGCGGCGCTGCTCGTCGTCACGCCGTATTACAACAAGCCGCCGCAAAGTGGCCTGGAGGCGCACTTCACCAAGGTCGCTGACTCCGCCGGGCTGCCGGTGATGCTCTACGACATCCCGGGCCGGACCGGCACCCCGATCGCCACCCAGACCCTGGTCCGGCTGGCCGCCCATCCCAGGATCATCGCCGTCAAGGACGCCAAGGGCGACCTCGGCGCCGGCTCCGAGGTGATGGCCCGCACTGATCTCGCGTTCTACTGCGGCGACGACATGGTCAACCTGCCCTGGCTCGCGGTCGGCGCCTGCGGTTTCGTGAGTGTGCACGCGCACATCGTGGGCGACCGGCTGCACGACATGATCGACGCCTACCTGGGCGGGGACGTGGCCGGCGCGCTGGCGATCCACCGGGACCTGCTGCCGGTGTACACGGGCATGACCCGTACCCAGAACGTGATCACCGTGAAGGCGGCGCTCGGCCTGCTCGGCCTGCCCGGCGGCCCGGTCCGCTTGCCGCTGCCGGACGCGACAGACGCGGAGATACAACAGCTCCGCGCGGACCTCGAGGCCGGCGGCGTGAAGCTCCGGTGAGTCACCCGCACCCCGGGCTCGGGCCGCCGCCGCCCCTGCCCGCGAACGGCCTGCGCATCATCGCGCTCGGCGGACTCGGCGAGATCGGCCGGAACATGACCGTCTTCGAGCATGCCGGCCGGCTGCTGATCGTGGACTGCGGCGTCCTGTTTCCCGAGCCTGACCAGCCCGGGATCGACCTGATCCTGCCGGACTTCACCGCGATCGAGGACCGGCTGGGCGACATCGAGGCGATCGTGCTCACGCATGCGCACGAGGACCACATCGGCGCGGTGCCCTACCTGCTCCGGGAGCGCAAGGACATCCCGCTGGTCGGCTCGAAGCTCACCCTCGGCCTGGTGCGCGGCAAGCTCACCGAGCACCGGATCACGCCGATTACCGCAGAGGTGGTGGCTGGCACCAGGGACTCGTTTGGGCCCTTTGACCTTGAGTTTTTCGCAGTCAATCACTCCATTCCTGATGCGCTCGCTGTCGGCATCCGGACCAGCGCCGGCGTCGTGCTGCACACCGGCGACTTCAAGATGGACCAGCTGCCGCTGGACGGCAGGCTGACCGACCTCGGCGGCTTCGCGCGGCTCGGCGCCGAGGGCGTCGACCTGCTGATGGCGGATTCGACTAACGCCGAGGTGCCCGGCATCGTCACCAGCGAGCGGGACATCGCCCCTGTGCTCGCGGAGGTCTTCGGCGCCGCCGAGCAGCGGATCATCGTGGCCTGCTTCGCCAGCCACGTGCACCGGGTGCAGCAGGTGCTGGACACCGCCGCGTCGCATGGCCGCAAGGTCGCGCTGGTCGGCCGGTCGATGGTGCGGAACATGGGCGTAGCCCGCGACCTCGGCTACCTGCACATCCCGTCGGTGCCTGGCGGCCTGATCGTGGAGCTGCGGGACGCCGAGGAGCTACCGCCCGAGCAGATCGTGCTCATCTCCACCGGCTCCCAGGGCGAGCCGATGTCGGCGCTGTCCAGGATGGCCGGCCGGGACCACCCGATCAGGATCGCCGACGGCGACACCGTGGTGCTGGCGTCATCGCTGGTGCCGGGCAACGAGACCGCCGTGTCGAGGATCATCAACGACCTGACCAGGCTCGGTGCTCGCGTCGTGCACAAGGGCAACGCGCTCGTGCATGTCTCCGGCCATGCGCCGGCCGGCGAGCTGCTGTACGTGCTCAACCTGGTGCGGCCAGGCAACTTCATCCCGGTGCACGGCGAGTGGCGGCACCTGCGGGCGCACGCCGAGCTCGCGGCCCGCACCGGCGTGCCGGGCAAGGGCATCGTGATCGCCGAGGACGGGGTCGTGGTCGACCTGGTCGACGGCCAGGCCTCGGTCGTCGGCATGGTGCAGTGCGGCTACGTCTACGTGGACGGGATTTCGGTCGGCGAGGTCACCGAGACGTCGCTGAAGGACCGGCGGATTCTCGGCGAGGAAGGATTCCTGTCGGTGGTGATCGTGATCGACTCCAACACCGGCAAGATGGTCGCCGGGCCGGAGATCCATGCCCGCGGCTCGGGCATCGACGATGCGGCGTTCGACGAGGTCCGCCCCCGGCTGGAGGAGGCGCTGTCCCGCGCAGCCGCCGACGGGATCAACGACGTGCACCAGCTGACCCAGCTCGTCCGCAGGACCGCTGGGCGGTGGGTGAATGAGAACTACCGGCGGCGCCCGATGATCATCCCGGTGCTGATCGAGGTCTGAGCCGAACCGCGCTGGCCGGCGGTTCTCAGCTGGCCGGCGGCTCGGCTGGCCGTGGGCTCGGCTGGCCGGCGGCTCAGCTGGCCGACAGATCGCGGAGCCTGAACCGCTGCAGCTTGCCGGTGTTCGTGCGCGGCAGCGCGGTCAGGAACTCGACGGCGCGCGGGTACTTGTACGGCGCGATCTGCTGCTTGACGAAGTCCTGCAGCTCGGCGGCCTTCGCCGCGCCGCCGTTCGCCCCGTCGGCAAGCACCACGTAGGCCTTGACGATCTGGCCACGGGCATCGTCGGGTACCCCGACGACCCCGCACTCGGTGACGTCCGGGTGGCCGAGCAGCGCCTCCTCGACCTCCGGCCCGGCGATGTTGTAGCCGGAGGAGATGATGATGTCGTCGGACCGTGCCTGGTACCAGAAATAACCGTCGGCGTCCCGGCGGTAGGTGTCGCCGGTGATGTTCCAGCCGTCGCGCACGTAGGCCCGCTGCCGGTCGTCGGCCAGGTACCGGCAGCCAGTCGGGCCCTTGACCGCCAGCTGCCCGGTCTCGCCGTCCGGCACTGGCTTGCCGTCATCGCCGAGTATCTCGGCGATGTAGCCAGGCACCACCCGGCCAGTCGCACCCGGCCGGATCTCATTGTCGGCCGACGAGATGAATATGTGCAGCAGCTCGGTGCTGCCGATGCCGTCGATGATCTTCACGCCGGTCGCGTCGTAGAAGGCCTGCCAGGTGGTGGCCGACAGGTGCTCGCCCGCCGAGACCGGACGGCGCAGGCCGCGCAGCTGCTGCGCCTTGCCGCCGGCGATCATCGCCCGGTAGGCGGTCGGCGCGGTGAAGCAGACGGTCACGCCGCGATCGGCAATCTGGTCGGCGAGCTCGGCCGGGGTTGCCCTCTCCAGGAGCAGTACGGCGGCTCCCGCCCGCAGCGGGAAGATCACCGCGCCGCCCAAGCCGAACGTGAAGGCCAGCGGCGGAGTACCGGTGAACACGTCGTCGGCCCGCGGCTTCAGCACATGCTCGGAGAACGTATCGGCGATGGCCAGCAGATCACGGTGGAAATGCATGGTGGCCTTCGGCCGGCCGGTCGTTCCCGAGGTGAACGCGATCATGGCGACATCATCGGCAGCCGTCGGCACCGCGGCCGCCGCGTCCGGCTTCCCGCTCACCAGCTTGGTGAGGTCGGCAGGATCATCGGCCCCGTAGGTGACCACCCGCCTCGCCGGGCCGCCAGCTGAGGCCAGCTCAGCCGTGAACCTGGCGTCGCATAGCGCCACGCTGACCTGGGCGATCTCGCAGATCGAAGTAAGCTCGCCTGCCCGCAGCAGCGGCATGGTCGCGACGGCCACGCCACCAGCCCGGAGCACCCCGAACCAGCACGCCACCAGCCATGGACTGTTCGGCCCGCGCAGCAGTACCCGGCTGCCCGGCACGACGCCGAGGTCCTCGGTCAGCACCCGGGCGATCTGGCTGGATATCCGGAGCAGGTCACCGTAGCTCCAGCTCTCATCCGCGGACAGCAGGCACGGCCGGTCCGCGCCGTGGGTGCCGATGGTCGCCTCGAGCAGTTCCTCGGCGCAGTTCAGCCGGCTGGGATAGTTCAGCGCCGGAAGGGCGAACCGTAGCTCTGGCCAGTCGCTGGCAGCGGGCAGGTGATCCCGGCAGAACGTGTCGGCGTGGGCGGACGGCGATAGCTGCATGGCCGCGACCTTCCTCGGGCGCCACGGGACTTCTCAGTATTCCGCCTTCATGACGATAGTCAAAGAATCGGGGCACGACTGCCCCGCGCTGCCTGCTCGCCTGCCACCGGCAACCGCCGTGGGCGGACTCCGGCGGGCAGCCTCCGGCGGCGACCTCAGCCGCCTGCCCGCTCGACAAGAGTTTTCAGGACATCCCACGATTCGTCGTCATCGAGGCTTCCCGGGTGAGCACGGCGGAAGCGGCTGACACCGGCAGCGATGTCGGCGAGGTCCCAGCGGATGCGGTAGAGCTCGAGCATCCAGGGCAGCGGCGTCGTGCCCGTCTTGTCGGCATAAACGCCAAGCACGGAGCCGTCCCCGGGATCCAGACTCCACAGATCCCGTTCCGGTGGTGCAATCAGGGCGGTGTCCCAGTCGATCAGCAGCCAGCCCGCTGAGGTCAGCATCGTATTGCCAGGGTGCGGTTCACCATGGGTCAGAACGGTTCCGCCATGCCCAGAGCGGTCCTGCGGCACGAGGTCGTCATAGCGGGCGAGCAGCCGCCGGACCGGTACCGCACGCTCGGCCAGGAGCAACGCCGCCGGCCGAGCGTAGGGACCGCAGTCGTCGACGATTTCGGCCGAGCCGAGGGCCAACTCCAGTTCGTCCCTGTGCGGTACCGCGAAATCGTCAGCCATCGCATTCCGACAGGCTGCCGCCGGCGCTTTATGGACAGCGATGATCAGGTCGAGGACGGCTTGCCGGTGCGCGGACGTCGGGAACTCGCCCCATGTGAAGCCCTGGCCGTCGACGAAAGGGTAGAGCGCGACGCCGAACTGATTATTCGCCCGCACCAGCGGTTCGCCGTCGAGCGCGGGGATTGGCGCTAGCACGAACGCCTGGCCACAATCCCGAAGGTCCATGGCAGCGGCCAGCGAGGCGCGCAGCCGCCCAAACGCCGCGCCCGGCGGCTCGCCTAGCGAAAGCCGCTTGGTCTGTAGTTCATCGGCGGTGACGAACCACCGGGTTCCCGCGGCGTCGGCTACCTCCCAATGGTGGCTGCCGAAACCGACCGCCCGGTAGGTGACCGAGGCAACCGAAACCTCCCAGCCACGGGCAAGCACCGACACCAGCACGTCTTCGGAGAGGCCGTCTGGCGAGGTCAGCACCTCATTACGCTAAGGCCGGCCGCGGGCGGCGCAACCCATTTACGCCTGCCACAGATGAAAGTGGACGTAGCCGGTGAGGACAAGCAGCGCCACGGAACCGAGGCGAAGCAGTGGATGAGGTACGCGGATACGGCCCGGTCGAGTACAGGCTCAGCGCCGGACCACCGCGCGGTTGGCGCCGGCGGCTATGTTGCTGTCGTGACGGCAATCGCCGAAGCGGGCGGGAAATCCGGGCAGCGAGCGTCGCCACGAGCGCTGATCGTGACTATCTACGGCCTATACGCCCGCGACTATGCCGGTGACGCCGGCGGCTGGTTCAGCGTGGCCGCATTGATCCGGCTCATGGCCGGGCTTGGTGCGGACCAGGCAGCGGTCCGGTCCTCGATCTCCCGGCTTAAGCACCGCGGCATCCTCGAGCCGCTCCGGCTGGACGGCGCGGCTGGTTACGCCCTTTCTGTGCGTGGCCGGGAGATCCTCGCCGAGGGCGACCGGCGGATCTTCGAGCGGCCGCGCGCGCGACTGTCCGACGGCTGGCTGCTTGCCGTCTTCAGCGTGCCCGAGCAGGAACGCGGCCGGCGGCATGCGCTGCGCTCCCGGCTGACCTGGCTCGGCTTCGGCACCGTGTCGCCCGGAGTACGGATCGCGCCCGGCCACCTCGCCGGAGAAACCAGGGACGTCCTGGCCAGATACGGCCTGTCCGGGTACGTGGACCTGTTCACGGCCGGTTACCTGGCCTTTGGTGACCTGCGCGAGCAGGTCGGCCGCTGGTGGGACCTGGACCGCCTGGAGCGGCTGTACCAGGAGTTCCTCGACCTGTCCTGGCCAGTCCGTGAACGCTGGGGCAGGCGCAGGGCCGGCTCGGATGGTGACGGCGAGGCCGCGTTCAGCGACTACGTGCTTGCCCTCACGGCCTGGCGGCGGCTCCCCTACCTGGATCCGGGCCTGCCCGCCGAGTTGCTGCCCGCCGACTGGCACGGGGCCAGGGCAGCGACGGCATTCGCCGCGCTGCGCACCCGGCTGGCCAGGCCCAGCCCGCGCGCACGTGCTCAAGGTCACGAGCCCTCCCGCCTGATCCGCCGCCCGTCATGTCCCGGCGAAACTCCGTCGCGCCCCGTCGCCCGCGCATGCTTCACTTGCGCGTGATCCCCTTCGAGCCGTACGCGTTAGCTGCCGGGCTCGGCGCCGTCTGGGCAGCCGATCACCGGTGGCCGGTCCTGGTCCGCGTCGATCCGGTGACCAGGCGCGGAGAGATCTTTGCGTCCTTTCCGGCAGATGCTCATCCGGCTGACCCTATCCAGCCCGACTGGCCGCCAGGACCGGCCGCGATCGCGGTCAGCGACGAAGCTGTGTGGCTGGCCCTGCCCGGCCGCAGCATGCTCCTCCGGGTAGATCCGGCCAGCCGGGAGATCCGGCAGGTCGGCCTGCCGTTCCGGCCGGCCGAGATTGGCGCGGGACCGGCCGGTACCTTTGCGATCGGGCCGCCGGGCGATGGCCGGATTGCCGCGGTATCGCCGTCGGGCGAGGTGCAGCTGACCGCCATCGGCCGCAGCCTTCGGCTGGTGGCCGTGGCTGAACGGCTCGTCTGGACCGTGGACGATGCCGCGGCGACGGCCATCGCGCTTGACGCGGCGTCGCTCGCCCCCGTCGCGTCGTTCCCGCATCTGGGCAGCCCGGACGCGCTCGTCGCTCGCGGCGATCGGGCCTGGTACCTGAGCGCACGGGAGGTCGAGATCCGCGCCGCCGAAGGAACCCGGCAGCGGGCGGTGGCCTGGTCCGGCGGCCCGATCCTTGACCTGCTCGAACTGGATCGCGCGAGCGGCGAGGCGATCCGGCTGTGCCAGCCGAGCGGACGCCAGGTTGCCCTCGACGAGGCCAGCATCTGGGTGTCCGGGCACGCTGACGACCCGATGGATCAGCCCGGCGTCCGCCTCGAGATCGCACCAGAGACCGATCCCGTCGCCAGCATCCAGCACTACGACCTGGCCGGAACCTTGCTGGCCTCGATCAGCGTGGCCGGGCAGGTCGACGAGATGGTTGTCTCCGATGGCGCGCTGTGGGCAGGCGGCTTCCGGCGCAGCCGCCAGGCCCACGTGCTGAGCATGCTGGACGCCAGCGGCACGCTGGCCGGGGAGGCCGACCTGAGCGGCGTTGACATCACGCCGTGGTACACGCCGCCGGAACCGGATCCGCAGTTCCCGCCCCGTGAGTTCGCCGAGCTGGCCCGGGCGGTTGCGGAGCGGGCGCTGACCGGGCCGGATGAGGTGCACGGCCGGTTCGGCGAACGCTATCTGGAACCGCCGGTGAGTCCTGCCTTCAGCCTGGAGCGCGTCGGACTCCGGTCATCGCCGGACGGCTACGAGATCACCGTGATATTCCGCTGGGCCGGCCAGGACGGACTGCTCGGCTTCGCCAGCCCGGTGGCACAGGAAGAGGACTGGCCGTCCACGCCCGAACAGGCCGGTGCCGCGGTCTGTATATACCTGGAGGAAAACCTGAAGGCGAGCGGCCACGGGCTGGGCAGTGCGATCCGGCAGCCGCGGGACGGAATCACCTGGCTGCGCTGGACCTGACGACGCTGGACCTGACGACGCTGGACCTGACGAGTCAGCCGCCGGGGCGACTGCTCTGTCCCTGGCGAGTTCAGGGGACCACTGCGTAACCCTGGATCTCGACGAGTGCCGCCGGATCCCAGAGTCTGCTGACGCCGACGGCCGCCATGGCCGGATACTCCCTCCCGGCCAGCCGCCGCCATGCCGCCCCGATCTCCCGGCCGTGCGCCCGGTAGTCGCCGAGGTCGACGGCGTAGATGGTGAGGCTGGCCAGGTGCTCTGCCGAGCCGCCGGCTGCCCGCAGTGCCGCCAGCAGGTTGGCCAGCGCGCGGGTGAACTGAGTTGCCACGGTGTCGCCAACGACGGCCCCGGTGGCGTCGACCGCCGTCTGGCCGGCCAGGAATATCACCCGGCTGCCGGTGGCCACGACCGCGTGCGCGAAGCCGGATGGCCGGGCCAGCGCTGGCGGGTTCACCCGTTCGATGGTCATGACCGCACCGCCTTCAGCTCGGCCCCGGCGGCTGGCCGCCACCGGGCATGCCGTGTTCCCTGCTGTCCCGCCCTGATCAGCTCGAGCCGCGGCCGCGGTCCGTCCGTCCGGCCGGTCTGCGGCGCCCTGCTGCCTGCCAGCCAGGGCGCCGGCCATACCGCGCCCGGCCCGGCGTAGCCCTGCTCGGCGGCCGCGTGCAGCGTCCAGTTCGGGTCGTACAAGTGCGCCCGGCCGATCGCGCACAGGTCGGCGCGGCCGGCCAGGATGATCGAGTTCACGTCGTCGTAGGAGGAGATCACCCCGACCGCGATCGTCGCGATGCCCGTCTGGTTGCGGATCGCGTCGGCGAACGGCGTCTGGTACGAGCGGCCGAATGCGGGCTGCTCATCAGGGGTGACCTGGCCGGTGGACACGTCGATGGCGTCGGCGCCGGCGGCCGCGAACGCCCGCGCGATCTGCACGGCGTCCGCGCCGGTGATGCCGCCCGGCGTCCAGTCGGTGGCCGAGATCCGGACCGTCATCGGCTTGCCGGACGGCCACACGGCGCGCATCGCCTCGAAGATCTCCAGCGGGTACCGCAGCCGGTTGGGCAACGATCCGCCGTAGCCGTCGGCGCGCTGGTTGGTGACCGGGGAGATGAACGAGGACAGCAGGTAGCCGTGTGCGCAGTGCAGCTCAAGCAGGTCGAAGCCGCACTGGTCGGCCGCCCGGGCCGCGGCGGTGAACTGCCCGGCGATGTCGGCCATCTCGGCGGCGCCGAGCTCGCGCGGTACCTGGCTGACGCCGGCCTGGTACGGGATCGGCGACGGGCCGCAGACCGGCCAGTTGCCGGCGGCGAGGGGCTGGTCGATGCCCTCCCACATCAGCTTCGTCGAGCCCTTGCGGCCGGAGTGGCCGAGCTGGATGCCGATCCTGGCGGCGGACTGGTCGTGCACGAAGCCGGTGATCCGCTGCCAGGCCGCCACGTGCTCGGGCGCGTACAGGCCAGCGCAGCCCGGGGTGATCCGGCCGTCCGCTGACACGCAGACCATCTCGGTCATCACCAGCCCAGCCCCGCCCAGCGCCTTGCCGCCGAGATGCACCAGGTGGAAGTCCGACGCCACCCCGTCGGCGGCGGAGTACATGTCCATCGCGGAGACCACGACCCGGTTGTTCAGTTTCATCCCGCGGAGCCTGAGCGGCTGGAACATCGGCGGTACCACCTCGCCGGCGCCCATCCCGCGCCGCCGCTCGTGGCCGGCGAACCACGCGTCGGCCCGGGCGGCGAATTCCGGATCCCGGGTACGCAAGTTGTCGTGGGTGACCCGGCGGCTGCGGGTGATGATGTTGAAGGCGAACTGCTCGGGCTCCTGGTGCAGGTACTGGCCGATGTTCTCGAACCACTCCAGGCTCGCCTGCGCAGCCCGCTGCGTAGAGGCGACGACCGGCCTGCGTTCCGTCTCGTAGGCGGCAAGCGCCGCGTCGATGCCAGGCTGCTCGTGCAGGCAGGCGGCGAGCGCCAGCGCGTCCTCCATGGCCAGCTTGGTGCCGGATCCGATGGAGAAATGCGCGGTGTGCGCGGCGTCGCCGAGCAGCACGATGTTGCGGTGCCGCCAGCGCTCGCAGCGGACGGTGGCGAAGTTGATCCAGCGCGAGTTGTTGGCGTGCACCGCGTGCCCGCCGAGCACGTCGGCGAACAGTTCGCGGATCCTGCCGATGGATGCCTCGTCTGACTGGCCGGGCGGCAGATCGCGGGCCGCGAGCCGGTCGAATCCGGCCGCCCGCCAGACGGAGTCGTGCATCTCCACGATGAACGTGCTGCCCGCAGCGTCATACGGGTAGCCGTGCACCTGCATTACCCCATGCGGAGTCGGCTGCACATAGAACTTGAATGCGTCGAATACGAGGTCGGTGCTGAGCCACATGTACTTGCATTCGCGGATATCAAGATTTGGCTGAAACGGGCCGGCAAAACTAGTGCGCACGGCCGAGTTCACGCCGTCCGCGGCTATCACCAGGTCGTGGCTGGCGGCGAGTTGCGCCGCCGCGGGCGCCTCGGCACGGAAGTGGATGGTGACGCCAAGCTCGCGGCAGCGCGCCTGCAGGATGCTCAGCAGCCGGCGCCGGTTCATGGCCGCGAAGCCGTGCCCGCCGCTGGTGATCCGCTCGCCCTTGACATGCACGTCGATATCGTCCCAGCGGGCGAACTCGCGTTCCATCGCCTGGTAGATGGCCGGGTCGGCGTGCTCGATCCCGCCCAGCGTCTCGTCGGAGAAGACCACGCCGAAGCCGAACGTGTCATCAGGCGCGTTCCGCTCCCAGACGGTGATCTCGTCGCCGGGTGCCAGCAGCGCGGCGAGTGCCGCGAAATACAGCCCGCCCGGCCCGCCGCCGATGACCGCGATGCGCACGGCGCCTCCCTGGATGCTGCGGACAGCCCTGAAGCCCTGAAGTTATGTTGTGCCTGCAACGACCGTCAACAACACGTTAGGTCAATCAAGCGCCGCCCGGGCATCGGAGCGGCCGGCGCGGGGCCGCCGTAAGGGCAATCGGACGCAGCCGCGGCGTCAGGCAATTCGGCGCTGATCTGGCGTCAGGCCAACGCAATAAACAGCACCCGGCCAATCCGGCCATGCGCGGGGTATCGCCAATCCGGCTGCCGACACGCCGCCGGTGTCCTTCACCGCCGGGCAAATGCTGGTTACCGTGGGGATCATGGCCACCCGTGCGCCCAAGAGCACTGCCCGCCCGCAGGGCGGGGCATCCGGCCGTCCCCGCCCGGCCGGCGCAGGCAGGCGCCCGCAGGGCAGCGCCGCGGCGCGCGGCGGCCGGAAGCCCGCCGCGCGCTCGGACCGGGGCCGGGCGAGAAGGCGCCAGGGCACGACAGGCCGCCGGTATCCGCGCCGGCCGCCGCCTGCCAGCCCGATCGTGATTCTCATCGGCTGGCTCGGCAAGGTCATCTCGGGCGCCTGGATGGCGGTCGCGCACTCGGCCGGCTACGCGGCGCGGGCGCTCGGCCGCAACGCGCGTGACCTCGATCCGGTGCACCGCAGGGACGGGCTCGGCCTCGCGATCCTCGGCGCGGCGATCATCTCGGCCGCGGTTGACTGGTGGACTATCGGCAGCCCGGTCGGGCGGCTGCTGGCGGCGGTCATCAAGGGCACGTTCGGGGCCGGCGCCTGGACTCTGCCGATCCTGCTCGCGCTGCTGGCCTGGCGGCTGCTGCGGCATCCGGACCGTAATTCCGAGACGGCGCGTGTGGTCATCGGCTGGGCCGCCCTGATCGTGGGCGCCCTCGGCCTGGTGCACATCGCCAACGGCACGCCGCAGCCAGCGGACGGCGCGGTCGCGATGCGCGCGGCGGGCGGATTCATCGGGTATTTCGCGTCGGCCCCGCTCGTGGCCGCGGTGACTCCCTGGGTGGCGGCTCCGCTGCTCGCGCTCGTCACGGGCTTCGGGCTGCTGGTCATCAGCGGCACGCCACTGCACCGGGTGCCCGGCCGGCTCGCCGAGCTGCTCGGGCTGGCGCGTCCCGGCCAGCCGGACGGTGACGGCCCGGCTGGCGACGCGGCGGATCCGGCGGCCCGCCGGCAGCTCACCAGGAGCGGGCGCAAGCGGAACGAGGCGATCGAGGCAGGTGCGAACGACCGGCCGTACGACAGCCCGCTGCTCGGCGGGACCCTGTCGCGCGCCGGGGCGGGACAGCAGCCGGGCGGCAAGCAGCCGCCAGGAACCGTCACCGCGCACACCGCGGCGGACGACGAGGCGCTGCCGGAAGCGCTGCTGTTCGGCCCGCCGCCCGGCGGGCCAGCCGGGCCAGCAGCCGGCCGGGCCGGTGCGCCGGAGGCTTCCTGGCATGACTCCTGGTTCGGTTCCGCCGAGGGCGCTGCGGACGGCATGGCCGGGGGCGGCCAGGCCGCGGCACCGGGAGCTGCGGCCGGACCGGCCGGCCCGGAGGGCGGCCCGCTGGCCAGGAAGGCCGAGCAGCTTACGCTGGCCGGCTCCACCGACGCGAGCTACACGCTGCCGCCGGCCGCGCTGCTCAAGCCCGGCACCGCGCCGAAGGCACGCACGCGGGCCAACGACGCGATGGTGGAGGCGCTGTCGGTCGTGCTCGAGCAGTTTGAGGTGGACGCGCACGTGACCGGCTTCACCAGGGGGCCGACGGTCACCAGGTACGAGATCGAGCTGGGCCCCGCGGTCAAGGTCGAGCGGGTCACGGCGCTGTCGCGGAACATCGCCTACGCGGTGAAGAGCGCCGACGTGCGGATCCTGTCGCCGATCCCGGGCAAGTCCGCGATCGGCGTGGAGATCCCGAACACGGACCGGGAGATTGTCAGCCTCGGCGACGTGCTGCGCTCGCCGGTGGCGGCCGCCGACCACCATCCGATGGTGGTGGCGCTCGGCAAGGACGTCGAGGGCCGCACCGTCGTCGCCAACCTCGCGAAGATGCCGCACATGCTGATTGCCGGTGCGACCGGAGCCGGCAAAAGTACCTGCATCAACGGGCTGATCACGTCGATCCTGGTCCGGGCCAGCCCGGACGAGGTGCGGATGATCCTGGTCGACCCGAAGCGGGTCGAGCTCTCGAACTATGCCGGGATACCGCACCTGATCACCCAGATCATCACGAACCCGAAGCGGGCGGCGGACGCGCTGCAGTGGGTGGTCGGGGAGATGGACCGCCGCTACGACGACCTGGCCGCGTCCGGCTTCCGGCACATGGATGACTTCAACAAGGCGGTGCGGGCAGGCAAGATCACCCCGCCGGCCGGCAGCGAGCGGGTCTACGTGCCTTATCCGTACCTGCTGGTGATCGTGGACGAGCTGGCGGACCTGATGATGGTCGCGCCGCGCGACGTGGAGGACGCGATCGTCCGGATCACCCAGCTCGCCCGTGCCGCCGGGATTCATCTCGTGCTCGCCACCCAGCGCCCGAGCGTCGACGTGGTCACCGGCCTGATCAAGGCCAACGTGCCGTCCAGGCTCGCGTTCGCGACGTCCAGCCTGACCGACAGCAGGGTCATCCTGGACCAGCCGGGCGCCGAGAAGCTGGTCGGCCAGGGCGACTCGCTGTTCCTGCCGATGGGCGCGAGCAAGCCGATGCGGCTGCAGAACGCATTCGTCACCGAGAAGGAGATACGGGACGTCGTCGCGCACTGCAAGAAGCAGGCCGAGCCTTCGTACCGGGACGATGTCGCGGTCCCCGAGGGGCGCCAGCGCGAAGTCGACGCGGAGATCGGGGACGACCTGGAGCTGCTGATCCAGGCGGCCGAGCTGATCATCAGCACGCAGTTCGGCTCCACGTCGATGCTCCAGCGCAAGCTGCGGGTCGGCTTCGCCAAGGCAGGACGGCTGATGGACCTGCTGGAAAGCCGCGGCGTTGTCGGCCCGAGCGAAGGATCGAAGGCGAGGGACGTGCTGGTCAAGCCCGACGAGCTGGCCGGCCTGCTCGCCTCGCTGCGCGGGGATCCTGACGGCTGAGGCCGGGGCATTGCGGTGGGCCCGGCCGGCCCGGCGCGGCCCGTTGCGGGGTTCCGCCGGGGTTAACCACCGGCGGCGATGGGAACCGGATAACGATAGGTAGGCATGCCGCGCCGGTCCTCGCAGGCCGGCCTGTTGCTGTCTACACTTGGTGACGAAGCCAGCACTCAGAGATCGTATTCAGATAACTGTTACCCGCACCCCCCGGGCGGCACGCAGTGCGACATAGCAGCGGAGGCGCGGCGTGAGCATCGGTGACTCCCTGGCGCAGGCACGTCGTCAGGCCGGTCTCACCATTACGCAGGTCAGCCAGCGGACCTGCATCAGGGAGACGATTATCAGGGGGATTGAGCGCGGCGACTACTCGGCGTGCGGTGGTGACTTCTATGCCCGGGGTCACGTCCGCAGCATCGCCCGTGCGGTCGGCGCAGACCCGGACGCGCTGGTCCGCGAGTACGACCTGGCGCACGGCGCACCGCAGGCGATCGCCGCGGCGGATGTCTTCGAGCCGTCCACGCCGATCAGGCTGAAGGAACGGCGGCGGCGGCCAAACTGGAGCGCGGCCATGGCGCTCGCGCTCGCGGTGATCGTCGGATTCGTGGTGTACCAGGCGTGGCCCTCATCGGGCGTCTCCCGGGTCGCTGCGCAGGGCGCAGGCAGCCCGGCGCCGCGGCACACCGCCCGGCCGACGTCACCGCCGCCGGCCAGGCACCACCACCCAAGGTCGGCCCACGACGTGGTCATCCACCTGACCGCCACCGAGGACTGCTGGGTCCAGCTCACCACGGCAAGCGGCCTGACGATCTTCAGCGGGATCGTCCCGGCCGGCACCCGCAAGCGCTGGACCGAGCACCGCGCGGTCAGCCTGCTGCTCGGCAATCCTGGCGGCATCGCGCTGACCGTGAACGGAAAGAACATCGGCTCGCCGGGCAATTCCGGCCAGCCGGTCACGCTCAGCTTCGGGCCGGGCCAGCAGACAGCCAGCTGACCCGGGCCGGGCCGGCCCGGCCGGCCGGTCAGGCCCGGCCGGCCGCCGATGCCGGCGGGCACCGCACCGGCCGGCTTACCGTAGTCTGCCGGTGTGTCGTCGAGTAAGGGAAGCGCAGGCCGGACGGGGCGCACCGTCAGCCTGGTAACGCTGGGCTGCGCCCGCAATGAGGTCGATTCCGAGGAACTCGCCGCCCGGCTGGATGCGGCCGGCTGGACGGTGACCGACGAGGGCGATGCCGGCGGTGCCGATGTGGTGCTCGTGAACACCTGCGGCTTCATCCAGGCGGCCAAGGAAGAGTCGATCGACCAGTTGCTCGGCGCTGCGGCGTCGGGCGCGCAGGTGGTCGCCGCCGGATGCCTCGCCGAGCGCTACGGAGCCGGGCTCGCCGAGGCGCTGCCCGAGGCGCAGATCCTGAGCTTCGACGACTATGGCGACATTGCCACCAGGCTGGATGCCGTGCTGGCGGGCGAGCGATGGCCGGCCCATGTCCCGCGGGACCGCAGGAAGCTGCTGCCGGTCTCGCCGGCCGGACGGCCGGCCGCCGAGGCCAGCCAGCTGCCCGGCCATGGCACGGTCGCATCCGGCAGCGGCATACCTGACCTGCCGCCGGGCGTCGCGCCAGCCTCCGGGCCGCGGGTGCTGCGGCGCAGGCTGGCCGACGCAGTGGTCGCCCCGCTCAAGATCGCTTCCGGGTGCGACCGCCGGTGCAGCTTCTGCGCGATCCCCGCCTTCCGCGGCGCGTTCATCTCGCGGCCCCCGCAGGACCTGCTGGCCGAGGCAGCCTGGCTGGGCCGTCAGGGAGTTCGTGAGCTGCTGCTGGTCAGCGAGAACTCCACCTCCTACGGCAAGGATCTGGGTGATCTGCGGCTGCTAGAGCAGCTGCTGCCCGGCCTCGCCGCAGTGCCGGGCATCGAGCGGGTGCGGGTCAGCTATCTGCAGCCCGCCGAGGTGCGGCCCGGCCTGGTCACGACCATGACGTCCACGCCGGGCGTGGCGCCCTACTTCGACCTCTCGTTCCAGCACGCCAGCGGAAGCGTGCTGCGGGCGATGCGCCGGTTCGGCGACCGCGAGCGCTTCTGCGGGCTGCTCGACCAGATCAGGGCCGCGTCGCCGGCCGCAGGCGTCCGGTCCAACTTCATCGTCGGTTTCCCCGGCGAGACCGCTGCCGACGTCGATGAGCTGCAGCACTTCCTGAGCGATGCCCGGCTGGACGCCATCGGCATTTTCGGCTACTCGGACGAGGACGGCACCGAGGCCGCGGCGCTGCCCGGGCAGCTGCCGGCCGATGAGATCGCCCGGCGGGTGGAGGAGCTCGCTGATCTCGCCGACGAGCTGATGTCACAGCGGGCCGCCGAGCGCGTCGGCGAGACGCTGGATGTGCTGATCACCGAATCGCTGGCCGGCCGGCGCTATTGCGGGCTCGCCGCCCACCAGGCACCCGAGGTCGACGGGAACACGACGGTACTTTCCCGCCGCCCGCTGGCCGCTGGCGACATGGTGCGGGCCACCGTCACCAGCTCGGAGGGGGTGGATCTGGTGGCTACGGCCATCGGCGCGACGACGCCCTTGCCTCCGGTTGCCGCAGGACGACGTTGAGCTTGCCTGCCGGGAACGCCGCGGGGGAGACCAGCCGGGGCGATCCCGCCGCGATCGCACCGCCCGGCCTGATGAATATCGCCAACGCGCTGACGGTGCTCCGGCTCGGCCTGGTGCCGGTTTTCGTGATCTTCCTGACGGCAGGCGGCGACGGCTGGCGGATCGCGGCCTTCGTGGCGTTCGGCGTTGCCTCGCTGACCGACCTGCTGGACGGTGAGCTTGCCCGCCGCCGGGGGCTGATCACTGACTTCGGCAAGATCGCTGACCCGATCGCGGACAAGGCGCTGACCGGATCGGCCCTGGTCACGCTCTCCTTCCTTGGTGACCTGTCGTGGTGGGTCACGGCGGTGATCCTGTTCCGCGAGCTGGTGGTAACCGGCCTCAGGTTCTGGGTCATCCGCCGCGGGGTGATCCCGGCCAGCCGCGGGGGCAAGGCGAAGACGCTGCTGCAGGTCATCGCGATCAGCCTCTACATCCTGCCCGGCCCGTCCAGCATCGTCCGCGGCGTCGTGATGGCCGCAGCGGTCGCACTGACCCTCGTCACCGGCGGCGACTATGCGGTCAGGGCCATGCGGCTGCGCCGGGCGGTGCCGCGCGGCGGGCCGCATGGCGCCGAGAACAGCTCATGACCGGGCGCGACGCCGCCCCGGAGCGTGCTGCCGCCGCGGAGATCATCGGCCAGCTGACCGGACGCGGCCAGCACGTTGCCGTGGCCGAATCGCTAACCGGCGGGCTGCTGGCCGCCACGCTCACCGGGATACCCGGCGCGTCGGCCGCCTTCCGCGGCGCGGTCGTCGCGTACGCCACCGAGCTCAAGGCCACGATCCTCGGCGTGCCCGCGGACCTGCTGGCCCGCCACGGCGCCGTGCATCCGGACGTCGCTGCCGAGATGGCGGCCGGCGTCCGCCGCAAGCTGGGCGCGACAGTCGGCGCGGCCACTACCGGCGTGGCCGGGCCCGACCCGGCCGACGGGCAGCCGGTCGGGACCGTCTACATCGCGGTCAGCATCGGGCCGGGCGCTGCCGGCCCGGCCGTCGTCACCGGCACAGGACCTGACGCGCGGGACTCCGCGCCGGCGGCGGCATCACGGCCTGGCATCACGGTGCGGTCGCTGGCGCTGCGCGGCTCCCGGGACGAGATCCGCAGGGAGGCGGTGGCGCAGTGCCTGCGCCTGCTGCTGGCCGTGCTCAGGGAAGAGAGTGCATGACCACAGCGTTACGTCAGATAACACGCGTGTATATGGTCTCCCGTACGGTCCGTACGGACAGGTACGGTGGAGATGTCACGACCGGCCTCGGAAGGGAGAGCGGCGATGGTCCTGCTTCGTCACTTGCTCGGTGACGCGCTGCGTCGGCTCCGTCTGCGGCAAGGCCGCACGCTCCGCGAGGTCTCGGCCTCGGCGAGGGTGTCGCTCGGATACCTCTCCGAAGTGGAACGCGGCCAGAAGGAAGCGTCCTCTGAGCTGCTCAGCTCCATCTGCTCCGCGCTGGGCACGCCGCTGTCGCAGGTGCTGCGGGAAGTCTCCGACAACTTCGCGCTCGCCGAGCTGCAGAACGAGCCGGTGCTGACCGGAGCCAGGGAACCCGGCCCATCGGGCAGCGGGCCGGAGTCGGCGGCCCCGGCAGGCGCGGGCCCCGCTGCCGCCAAGGTACGGCTGGCCGCGCCAGTTGGCGGCCGCCAGATCGTGATCCCGGAGCGGCCCGCCGTCGGCGGCCCGGTGCGCGGCCGGACCATCGCCCCGCCCGCCCCCGGCCGGATACCAGCTCGGGCCGGCCACCGCCTCGGCGCGCCGCGCGCGCAGGTGATCGATGCGGCATCGCTGCAAGGCGGCGCGGCCAGGCCGGTCGGTGCGACGATGCCGGGCGGCGTCGGCATGCCGGGCGGCGCGGCGCTGCCCGGCGGCGCGGCGTTCGACCAGCTGACCTGGCGCGCGCCGGATATCACCGACATGGTGCCCGTCTGAGCGTGCGCGGCTGGTTACCTGCTCAGCCCGGGCTGAGCCGCGGCCAGGCGGTCCCGGGCGCGGCCGGCGCCGGGATCAGGCCCAGGCCCGGGGATCGTCGGCCAGCTTCCTGACGCTGTCCGGCAGCACGCCGGAGACCACGTGGTCGAGGGTGACGTCCTCCAGGATTGCCCGCTCGTTGGCGCGCAGCGCTATCCAGACGGTCTGCAGCGGCTCGGCCGCCCCGATGTATCCCAGGTTCTCCGGTCGCTCGCCGCGCACCCCGAGCAGCGGCCCGTCGATCGCGCGGATGATATCGGCCAGCGAGATCTCGCTGGCCGGGCGCGCCAGCCAGAATCCGCCATCCGGTCCGCGCCGGCTGCGCACCAGGCCGCTCCGGCCTAGCTGGGTCAAGATTGCCTCAAGGAACTTCCCGGGGATGCGCTGGGTCTTGGCCAGCTGATCGGCCGTGACATGACCACCCTGGGCGGCAGCGAGCTCGATGGCTGCGCGCAGGGCATAGTCGGCGCGTGCGGACAAACGCATGTCCAGCATTATGCAGGTAAACGGCGTCCGGCTGGTGGCCGGCACACGGGTGACGCAATGCCGGGCCCGGCCGGGGCACCCGTGCAGGCGCCACCCGGCGGGCCGGCGGCGGATGAATGGCGGGCCGCCACGGGCCGCGCTGGCCGCTGGATCCGGGCGCGCCGCCGGCCAGGTTGCCCGTCATTCCCGGCAGCTCGCGGCAGGATGGGAGGACACGCCTGGGCGATAGCCTCGGGCCATGTCTGCCGCCCGGTCAGCGGGCTGCTGCCAGGTCAGCAGTAAGAAAGGGACGGCGGTTTGCTGGATCAGCCCGTTATCGTTCTCGACGGAATCTCGCTGGCCTGTGGTGATGTAGCCGCGGTAGCGCGCGGCCAGGCCCGGGTTGCCGTCAGTGACGAGGGCAGGCAGCGGGCCAGGGCGGCTGCCGAGGTGGCCGCTTACGCAACCGCGCGCCGGGAGGTCTACGGCCGCACCACCGGCGTCGGCGCGAACCGCGGGCTGCCCGTCGGCCGCGGCGACGTGGCCAGCCACGGGCTGCGGCTGGTGCGCAGCCATGCCGGCGGCGGCGGGCCGCTGATCGCCGCCGAGCTCGGCCGGGCCATGCTCGTCGTGCGGGTCAACCAGATCGCGGCCGGCGGGCCGGCGTCGACCCCGGGGTGCTTGACGCGCTCACCGAGGCGATCAACGCCGGCCTGTCGGTGCCCGTCCCGGTCTGGGGCGCGATCGGCACCGGCGACCTCAGCGCGCTGGCCATGACCGCGCTGTGCCTGCTCGGTGAGCGGGACTGGGTACCCGGCCGGCCAGCCCGCCGCGATTCGCGCTGGCCTCCGCGGATGCGCTCGCGTTCCTCTCCAGCAACGCGGCAACCATCGGCGAGGCCGCGCTCGCCTGCAGCGACCTGGCCGGGCTGCTGCAGGCCGCCAGCGTCATCGCCGCCTTCTCGCACCTGGCCGTCGACGCGTCAGCCGAGCCGTACGCCGCTCCGGTTCATGCCGCCCGTCCGCACCCCGGCCAGCAGGCGGTGGCCGCGGCGATGCGCGGGCTGCTCGGCGGGCACCACGGGCCAGCGCCCAGGGTGCAGGACCCGTACGGGTACCGGGCGCTGCCGCAGGTGCACGGGCCCGCGGTCGACGCGGCCGGGCACGCCACCAGGATCGTGACCAGCGAGCTGAACGCCGCCGCGGAAAACCCGCTGATCGACGTGGCCGGCCAGGCGGTCTGGCACAACGGGAACTTCCACACCGGCTATATCGGCCTGGCGCTCGACGCACTACGCGCGGCGCTGTTCCAGACGTCGGCGCTGTCCGCGGCCCGGCTCGGCACGCTGGTCGAGCCGGCCTTCACCGGCCTGGCGCCGTTCCTGGCCACCGACCCGCCGCCGAGTTCCGGCGTGATGATCCTTGAGTACGTCGCGCAGTCGGCGATCGCCGACATCCGGCGGCTGGCCGGGCCGGCCGCGCTGGGCAGCGCGGTGCTGTCCCGCGGCGTGGAGGAGCACGCCGGTTTCTCCACCCAGTCGGCGCGGGCCACCACCGACACCGTGCCTGCCTACCGGATTGTGCTCGCGTGCGAGCTGGTCGCCGCGATCCGGGCGATGCGGCTGCGCGGCATCGGGCGGGCTGACCTGACCCTGGCCGGCCCGATGCTGACCGGGGCATACGAGCTCGCGGCCGGCCTGCTGCCGGCGGATACCAGCGACCGGCCGCTGGACCTGGACCTGGACCTGGCGCAGCGCCTGCTGCCTGCGCTGGCCGCGCTGGCCCCCCGCCCGTGACCCGGCCAGGCCACCTAGCCCTGCCGCAGCCGGCCGGCCCGGACCGAGGCCAGGCCGATGGCTGCCGCCCGCCAGCCGAGCATGAACAGGCCGAGGAACGCCAGTGCCACCACGATGAACGCGGCCGCCGTGCCCTGCCCGGAGATGACCCGGAGCACCATGCCGATGCCGGCCGCGCCGAGCCACGCTCCGAGCCCGGCCGGGACGATGGCCGCGGGACGCCGCCATGCCCTGGTCGCGGCCAGCCCGGCGGCGAGGCCAGCGAGGAACGGCCAGGCGGTCCTGGCCAGCCCGGTGACGCTCGCCGCCTCGGCGTGACTCGCCCGGCCGATCACGACGAACGCCAGCACGCAGCACACGTCGAGCAGCAGCGCAGCGCGTCTCACGGCAGCAGCACAAGCTTGCCGGTCGTGCCGCGGCCGGCCAGGTCCTGGTGCGCGCGGGCGGCATCGGCCAGCGGGTACGTGCCGCCGATCCGCACGCTGAGCCGGCCCTGGCCGATCCAGCCGAACAGGGCAGCGGCCCGGCCCAGCAGCTCATCGCGGCTGGCCAGGTAGCTGCCGAGCGTCGGGCGGGTGATGAAGAGCGATCCCCCGGCGGCCAGCCGCTGCAGCTCGAACGGCGGCACCGGCCCGCTCGCCGCACCGTAAAGCACCATGTAGCCGCGCGGGCGCAGGGCGGCCAGGCTGGCGTCGAAGGTCGCCTGGCCGACGCCGTCAAACACGGCGGCCGCGCCGGTCCCGCCGGTGACCTCGCGGATGACCGAGCCGAAGTCGGCATAGCCGGCCAGGTAGTCGGCGCCAGCCTGCTTGGCCGCCGCGGCCTTGGCCGCCGTAGACGTCGTGGCGACCACGATGCCGCCACGCATCTTGACCATCTGGGTCAGCAGCAGGCCGACCCCGCCGGCCGCCGCGTGCACGACGACGGCGTCGCCGTCGCCGACAGGGAACGTGTCGTTGCAGAGGTAATGCGCGGTCATCCCCTGCAGCATGACGGCGGCCGCGACCCGCAGGCCGACACCGTCCGGCACCGGCACCGCGCTGTCGGCCGGCACCAGGGCCCGTTCCGCGTAGCTGCCGGGAGCGCCGGTCCAGGCCACCCGGTCGCCGGCCGCGAAGCCGGTGACGCCGGGCCCGGCGGCCACGACGGTGCCCGCGCCCTCCGCGCCGGGCACGTAGGGCGGGTCGGGCGTGTAGGGCGGCCGGCCCTCCCGCTGGTAGATGTCCATGAAGTTGACGCCGGCCGCGGCGACGCCGACCAGCAGCTGGCCCGGCCCGGGCTGCGGGTCAGGCCAGTCGGCCGTTTCGAGTACCTCAGGCCCGCCGGACCGTCGCACCACTATTGCTCGCATGCCCTCATCCTGCCGCAGCCGCCGGGAACGTCGCATCAGCGCCATCACGATCCAGCGGACTGCCGGGACGGCACGGTCTCCTCTCCAGCCCTCGGGAATTGCATCAGATGGGCGCGGTTTGCCCGGTTTAACGGCTATGCAGGCTGTCTGGATGGCGCGGGGGCGCGACACGCGTGGCCCGGGCTTAGCCGTCAGGCGGGGCCAGCGCGCTAAAGGCGAGGTGGCAGGGCAGGTTGCGGAGCTGCCGGGCAGTGCCATCGGCCAGGAGCTGCTCGGCCTGGCTGACCAGGACCGGCTGGCGGGCCTGGTATACGGCGAAGCTGCGGCTCTGGCGGCGGTGCTCGGCCATGTGCAGCACGGGCAGCAGCCGGGCGAAGTGCCCGATCGGGCCGCCGAGCGGGCCGCCGGTGTCCGGCAGGCGGCTTGCCGCCCAGGGGAGGGTGGCGAGCCAGCTGCTGACGTCGTCCATCACGGGATCGGCCGCCGCATAAGTGAGCTGCGGGAGCTGGGTCATGACGATCGCGCTGGCACACACCAGGCACGGGGCGAGGGTGACCAGCAGCCGGTGACCGGGGTGGCGCCGGCGCGGCCGGGCTGACAGGGCGTTGATCTCCGCGTGGGCTAGGTAGCTGCCCGCCAGCTGGCCTGCGGGCGCGTGCTGTTCTCCCTCCCGGTTGCGGCCGCGGGCCACGACCTCGCCAGCTGGGCTGATGATGACCGCGCCGACCCCGAGCGAGCCACGCGACCAGGAGGCCCACGCTTCTGCCAGGCAGGCCCGCCATTGCGGGCTCACCAACTCCCAGGCAGCAGGATCTGACGTCACCGAGTCATCGCCGAGTTCGCAAGCAAGCCGCCCTGGCCAATCCAGGCGGCTGGCGTTTGGCCGCGGCGACGTCCAGCGCGGGCGAGCATCCAGAGCCAGGGCAACGCTTGCCCTGCTCCGGCAAGACGATCTTGGCAGGCAGGTCTGTCATGGTGAATAGCATCGCGTCATCGCGAGCATCGTGCCGGAATCCGGTCACACCCACCGGGCATCCCGCATCCATCAGCAGTGCCGTCGGGCGTCACGAGGAATCGCGGGTAACACCCTCCAAGCTGAGGAAATTCAGACAGTTTCAATATCTGACTCTGTCATTAGGCACGCCGAATAACCCGGCCTGGGCGTGGCGGGACACTGCCGCGGCGCAAATGTGCGAGTCTGGCCGTTGTGAGCGGGAATGGCAACGCCCGCCCGCGATGCGGACCTGCGGGAAGCGTGGCGCAGCGGGGGGGACTCCGGGAGCAAGGGAACACCGGGGGGCGGCCCGGATCCGGGCCGTCGTTCGCGTCCGGCCGCCGCCCGGCGCCGGCCGCGCCGCCGGGGCGGTTCCCGGCCGCGCCGCCGGGGCGGTTCCCGCCCGGGCTCGCCGCCACCGCCCTGACGAGCGCGCTGGTCCTGGTGGCCGCCGCGCTGGCCTGGGTCTTCCCGCCTGGCCTGGCCGCGGCGGCGCCGCCCGGCGTGGCCTGGGTGTTTTCTCCGGCCTCGAACACCGTGACCGTGCGGCTGACTCCCGGCGGCGGGCCGGCTGGCCGCCGGATCCTGGCTAGCAGCCACCTCACGGTAACCAGGAAAGGGAGCGGGCGCCGGGGAAGCCGGTCCGCGGCCGGCCGGATGGTCAGGGTAGCCGTGCCGCCCGGCAGGCGAACCCGCCTGCTTGTCCAGGTGGCAGGCCCGCGGCCGGCCAGCAGGACGCTGACCGTCACCGCCCCGCCGGCGCTGCGGGTCACCGGATCTCGCCGCGGCTCCGCCGGGCTGCTGCTCTCGCTATCCAGCCCGCTGCGCCGGCCGCACCGGTCCCTGTGCGGCCAGGACCAGGTCAGCTTCCCGGCCGCAGCGGAAGTGGCCGTGGCCAGGAGCCCGGACGTCTGCCGGACCAGGCTGAGGCTGACCGCCGAGGACGGCGAGCAGGCCGTGCTGCCGGTGACCGTCCCGGCCCTGCCGGAGGCTCCGCTCTACGCCTTCGCCAGCCCGGCCGGGCGGGCCGTCTACATCACCGCTGACGACGGCTGGACCCCGAGCCGCGAGGTGCTGGGCATCATGCGCAGAACTCACCTGCCGGTCACGGCCTTCCTCATCCAGCAGGCCGCCCAGCGGGACCTGCCCTACTGGCGGGCCTTTGTCGCGGCAGGCGGGACGGTGGGGGACCACACTGTCTCGCACCCCAACCTCACCAAGCTGTCCCTCGGCCAGGCCACCGGCCAGTGGGGGCAGGCCCGCCAGGCGCTCGGCCGGTGGCTGGGCCCGGCCCCGGTGCTCGGCAGGCCGCCGTACGGGGCCTTCAACCGCGCCGTGCAGGCGGCGGCCTACCAGGGCGGCCTGCGGACGCTGGTGGGCTGGAGCGTCACCGTGGACGACGGCCACATCAGCACCTGGGATGGCAGGAGCCTCGAGCCCGGCGAGATCGTGCTCCTGCACTGGGTCCCTGGCCTGGGCCACGAGCTCACCAAGCTGCTGGCGGCCATCCATGCCAGGCACTTGCACCCGCGGCCGCTGACCCCGGGGAGCTTCGCCGGCATCACGCCGCAGCGGCACTCACTCGACGGCGACTAGGCCACGGCGCCGCCTGGGTATACCGCACACGTAACCGGCAGGATCTGGGGACTCGAATGCCAGCAATCTCGTTCAACAATGTCCTGATCATTGCGGCGATCGCGGTCCTGGTGCCGGTGGTGCTCGGCTTGCTGCCAAAGGTCCCGGTGTCCGGCGCCGTGCTCGAGGTCATCGCCGGGATCGTGGCCGGGCCAGCGGTGCTCGGCTGGGTGCACGTCGATGCCCCGGTAGAGGTGCTGAGCGATCTCGGGCTGGGGATGCTGCTGTTCCTGGCCGGCCTGGAGATCGACGTCCAGCGGCTGCGCGGGCCGCTCGGGCGGCTGGCAGGCTGGGCGTTCGGCGGCTCGGCGGTGCTCGGCATCGGGTGCGCCTACGCACTGAGCCTGGCTGGCCTGGCCAGGCAGCCGCTGTTCCTGGCGATCGTGCTGATGTCGACATCGGCCGGGCTGCTGCTGCCGCTGCTTAAGGACGCGGGCGAGGAGGACACCCGGTTCGGCCAGCTCGTGATGACCGCGGCGGCGCTGGCCGAGGTCGGGCCGATCATGCTGCTGTCCCTGCTCTTCTCCGCGGCCTCGAAGACCGCGGAGGCCAGGGCGGCCTCGCTCGCGATCTTCATCGTGCTGCTCGTGGTCATCGGGCTTGCCCTGGCCGAGGTGCGGAAACTGGAGCGCCTGGAGCGGCTGCTCAACCGGCTCGAAGACCGCAGCGCCCAGCTGCGCGTTCGCGCCGCGCTCACCCTGGCGCTCGGCTTCGGCTTGCTGGCGTACCGGTTCGGGTTCGCCTCGATCCTCGGCGCGTTCGCCGCCGGGCTGCTGGTCCGGATGATCGACCTGTCCGGCCACGCCCCGCACCCGCAGTTCCAGGCCAAGCTGGAGGGCATCGGCTTCGGCTTCCTGATCCCGATCTTCTTCATCGCCACCGGCATCCAGTTCGACCTGAGGGCATTGCTCGGCAATGTCACCGCCATCGCCGAGGTCCCGCTCTTCCTCCTCGCCCTGCTGCTGGCGCGCGGGCTGCCCGCGCTGCTTTACACCCGATTCGTCGGCTCCCGCCGCGCCAGAGTCGCCGGGCTGATGCAGGCCACCACGCTCACCTTCGTGATCGTGGCCACCCAGATCGGCCTCGTCGCCGGGCTGATCACCTCGACCACCAGCGCCTCGCTGCTCGCGGCCGGCCTGCTCTCCGCAGCGCTCTTCCCGGGCGCGGCGCTGCGCCTGCTGGCCCCCGGCGGGCCAGTTCCCGAACCGGTCCAGCTTGAGGGCACCGGCTGACCGGCCGCATCATGGCGGTGGTCAGCGCCGCAGCCGCAGGCCGCGCGGGGTCGGCCGGAAGCCGGCCTCCTCCAGGGCGCGGGCCAGCGGGGAGTCGTACACCCCGGCGCCGTCGGCGCGCTCGACGGTGAGCCTGCCGAGCGCGCCCGCACGCACCGCCTCGGCCAGCGCGGCGGCGGCCGGGGCGAGCCTGGCCTGGTCGCTGGTCCAGGACAGCAGCGTCTTGCCGCCGCGCTCGACGTAAAGCACCAGCTCGCCGCCGGACAGCACGACGAGCGCGCCGGCCTTCCGGCCCGGCCGGTGGCTGCCCGGCGTCTCGTCTGGCCTGGCCGGCCAGGCCAAGGCGGCGCCGAAGGCGCTGGCCGGGTCGGTGGCCGCCAGCACGATGACCGGCGCGCCCGCCGCGCCTGGCTGGGCCGGTGACGGCGGCGCCGACGATGGCTGGGCCAGCGCCCGCATCCGGTCGACGGCACCGGGCAACGCGAACTGGGCGGCGCCGAGGCCCTCGACGAAGTAGCCGCGCCTGCAGTGCCCGGCTTCCTCCATGGCCCGCAGCACGGGGTAGAGCGCGCCGAACCCGCCGGGTACCCGCTCCGCGGCTACCGCTCCCCTGATGACGATGCCGTGCCGGTCGAGCAGCGCCGCGGCCAGCGCGTGCAGCCGCCTGGTCTGGTCCGGCTCGCCCGGCGGCAGCAGTGACCAGCGCCCGCTGACCGTCGGCGGGCCGCTGCGGGACGGGACGCCGCCGCGGCCCAGGCCCGGCCGGCCTGCGCCCGGCCGGCGCAGCGCCATCCGGCCCGGCGGCCCGGCCGGCCGGCGGCTGCCGTACGCCGCCGTGCTGGCCTCCTCGCCAGCCGCCGCCGCTGCTACCGGCCTGCCCGCTCCGAGCATGGTCCGCAGCGGCGCCAGCGTGTCGTTGGTCAGCCCGGCCCAGACCAGGTCCCAGATCGCCGCCGCGACGGCCTGGTCACCAGCCCGGCCAGCGGGCACCCGCAGCCGCTGCTGGCCGGCCGGGACCGGGTCGCCGCCTGGCGCCGTGACGCGGTCGGTCAGCGCGCGGAAGAACAGCGCGCCGCCGCCGCCGAGCGCATCGAGGATCGCCTCGTGCAGCGGCGTCATCGTGATCTCGCCGGGCGCCGGGAACAGCAGCGGCGCGGCGGCGGCCGGCGCCAGGACTATCCAGCCGTCGCTGCCGGGCAGCGCGCCCGCGCCTGACCAGACGACCTCGCCGGCCGCGGTCAGCTCGTCCAGCATCGCTGGCTGATAGCCGGGCACCCGGCCGGGCAGCACCAGGGTCTCCAGCGCCGAGGCGGGCACCGAGGTCCCGGCTAGCTGCTCGGCCACGTCGTAGACGGCGTCGGGACCCGGGCGGCGGCCCCGGCGGCCGGCCGGGCCGCGGCCGGCTGCCGGATGGCCTGCGTCCTGCCAGCCGGGCAGGAACGCGGCCAGCGCCTGCGGCGGCACCGGCTCGGCTTCCTTGCGCAGTTTCGCCAGGCAGCGCCGGCGCAGCAGGCGCAGCACGCCGGCGTCGCACCACTCGGTGCCGCGGCCGCCGGGCACGAACTCGCCTTCGGCGACCCGGCCCTCGGCCGCCAGCCGCCGCAGCGCGCCGGTCACGACGGCCACGCCGAGCCCGTACCTGGCCGCCGCGGCCGGCGCCGCGAACGGGCCGTGCGTCCTGGCGTACCTGGCCACCAGGTCGCCGAGCGGGTCGGGCACCGATTCGGTGAACGCGGCGGGCACGCCCGGCGGCAGCGGGACCCCGAGCGCGTCCCGTAGCCGGCCGGCATCCTCGACCGCCGCCCATCGGGCCTCGCCGCCGACCCTGACCTCGATGACCCGCCGCTGCCCGGCCAGCCCGGCCAGCCAGCCGCCGGCCGCGCCGGGATCGGCGCTGCGCCCGGCCACTTCCGCCGCGGACAGCGGCCCGATGTCGCTGATCATGTCGGCGACGCCTTCCGCGTCGCGGGCGGCGCGGTCCGGCGGAGAGACGCTGGAGTTGCCGTTCCGAATCACTGACGATCAGCGGGTCGAGCAGCTCCCGCATGTCGGCCTGGCCGAGCAGCTCGGCGAGCAGCGACGAGTCGAGCGCGAGCGCCTGGGCGCGGCGCTCGGCCAGTGGCGAGTCGCCCTCGTACATGAACGCGCCGACGTAGCGGAACAGCAGCGACCGGCCGAACGGGGACGGGGCGGGGGTCTCCACGTCGACCAGCCGGATCCGCCGCGCCGCCAGGTCGCGCATCAGGCCGATCAGGCCGGGCACGTCGAAGACGTCCTGCAGGCACTCGCGGACGGTCTCGAGCACGATCGGGAACGTCCCGTACTTGCTGGCCACCGCCAGCAGCTGGGCGGACCGCTGCCGCTGCTGCCAGAGCGGGGTGCGCCGCCCCGGCTGGCGCCTGGGCAGCAGCAGCGCCCGCGCCGCGCACTCCCGGAACCTGGCGGCGAACAGCGCGGACGCGCCGAGCTCGGCGGTGACCAGCTGCTCGATCTCGTCGGCATCGAACTCGGCGAGGCCAGCCGGGGGCGGATCGTCGGAGTCGGGGACGCGGATCACGATCCCGTCGTCGGTATGCAGCGCCTGCACGTCCATCCCGCCGTAGCGCTCGCGCAGCCGGGCCGCGATCGCCAGCGCCCAGGGAGCGTGGACCCGGGCGCCGAACGGGCTGTGCAGCACCAGCCGCCAGTCACCGAGCTCGTCCCGGAACCGCTCGAGCACCAGCGTGCGGTCATCGGGCACGTAGCCGGTCGCCTCGCGCTGCCCGGTCAGGTACCTGACCAGGTTCGCGGCCGCCAGCTCGTCCAGGCCGTCAGCGCGCAGCCGGGCCGTGGCGTCGGCCGGGCTGGCCGCGCCGAGCTCACGGCAGTACTCGCCGATCGCCCGGCCGAGCTCGGCCGGGCGGCCGAGCGCGTCACCGTGCCAGAACGGGAGCTTGCCGGGCTGGCCGGGGGCGGGGGAGACGAGCACCTGGTCGGCGGTGATGTCCTCGATCCGCCACGAGCTCGCGCCGAGCACGAACACGTCGCCGACCCTGGACTCGTAGACCATCTCCTCGTCGAGCTCGCCGACCCGCCGGGAGTGCCTGCCCGATTTGTCGCGCTGGCCGCCGGCCAGGAAGACGCCGAACAGTCCCCGGTCCGGGATGGTGCCGCCGCTGGTCACCGCGATCCGCTGGCCGCCGGGCCGGCCGCGCAGCGTCCCGGTCATCCGGTCCCAGACCAGCCGCGGCCGCAGCCCGGCGAACTCGTCGCTCGGGTACCGGCCGGCCAGCATGTCGAGCACGGCCTCCAGCACCGGCCGGGTCAGCCCGGCGAACGGCGCCGCCCGGCGGACGGTCCGCTCGAGCTCGGTGACGTCCCAGTCGTCCATCGCGGTCATCGCGACGATCTGCTGGGCCAGCACGTCCAGCGGGTTGCGCGGGATCCGCAGTTCCTCGATCTCGCCGCCGTGCATCCGCTTCGCCACGACCGTGGCCTGGACCAGGTCGCCCTGGTACTTCGGGAAGATCACGGCCCGGGATACGTCGCCGACGTTGTGCCCGGCCCGGCCGGTGCGCTGCAGGCCGCTGGCCACCGAGGGCGGCGACTCGACCTGGATGACCAGGTCGACGGCGCCCATGTCGATGCCGAGCTCCAGGCTGGACGTGGCCACCACGGCCGGCAGCAGGCCGGCTTTCAGCGCTTCCTCGATCTGCGCCCGCTCCTGCCGGGAGACCGAGCCGTGGTGGGCCCTGGCCACCTCGGCCGGCGCACCCGCCGATGTGCCTGCCTGGGCCATCAGCTCGGCCGGCGGCCGAGCTGGCGAGCCTGGCTCGTCGGCGGCCTGCTGCGCCAGTTCAGCGGCGCGATCCGCGGCGAGCTCGTTCAGCCGGCCGCAGAGCCGCTCGGCCAGCCGCCGGGAGTTCGCGAAGACGATGGTGGACTTGTGCGCCTGGATCAGGTCAAGCACCCGTTCCTCGACGTGCGGCCAGATCGACCGCCGCCGGTCCGGCGAGTCGCCAGGTTCGGCCGGCCCGCCGGGCTCGCGGCCGGGCGCGCGGGACGTCTCCAGGTCGGTCATGTCCTCGACCGGCACCACGATCTTGAGCTCGATGCGCTTCTCGCTCGGCGGCGCCGCGATGGTGACCGGGCGGGCGCCGCCGAGGAACCCGGCAACCTCCTCCGGCGGCCGGACGGTAGCGGACAGCCCGATCCGCTGCGCCGGCCCGCGCGCAGCGCCGTCAGGCCCGCCGTGCTGGCGGGTGGCGGCCGGGCTGGCCGCCGCGATGTCAGTCCCGCCTCTGAGCGCATCGAGGCGCTCGAGCGACAGTGCCAGATGAGCGCCCCGTTTCGTACCGGCCAGAGCATGCACCTCGTCGACGATCACTGTCTCGACGCCCCTGAGCCCCTCCCGCGCCTTGGACGTCAGCAGCAGGAACAGCGACTCGGGCGTGGTGATCAGGATGTCGGGCGGCTTTCCTGCCAGCTTGCGCCGCTCGTCCGCTGCGGTGTCCCCGGTGCGGACGCCGACCCTGATGTCGCTGATGTCGACGCCAAGCCGGCGGGCAGCGTGACCGACGCCGGTGAGCGGCGAGCGCAGGTTCCGCTCGATGTCCACGGCCAGCGCCTTGAGCGGCGAGATGTAGAGCACCCGGCAGCGCAGCCCGGGATCCTGCGGGACCGGCTCGGTCGCCAGCTTGTCGATGGCCCAGAGGAAGGCGGCGAGTGTCTTGCCGGAGCCGGTCGGGGCCACGACCAGCGTGTTGTCCCCATTGCCGATGGCCGCCCAGGCCTGCGCCTGCGACTGCGTCGGCTCGGCGAAGGCAGCAGCGAACCAGGCTCTGGTCGGCGCGGAGAAGCTGTCCATCGGCGGTGTCCGCGCTCGCGGCTGCGCTGATGCTGGCGTCGGCGTTAGCGCTGGCGGCTGGGCGGGCATGCCTCCATCCTGCCTCCTGGGTACGACAGCCCGCGCCAGTCATCCGGGTAGCCTGGCGCGGTGCGTCTCACTGCGTTCTGGGAACGAATGCGCGGCCAGTTCGGCGACGTGTACGCCGACAGCGTGGCGCAGGATCAGGCGATCGCCGGCCTCGGCAGCAGGACGGTCAACCAGGCGCTCGCCGACGGCATCGATGCGAAGCTGGTCTGGCGCGCCGTCTGCGATGCCTTCAACATCCCCGAGTCCCGCCGCTGACCCCGCGATCAGCGGCGGGCGAATGCGATCAGCGGCTCGAGGTCCCCGTCGGTGTCTGCCGCCGCGAGCGCCGTGATGTAGTCGCGGCGCAACTGGCCGGGTTCGGTGAGCGCGGCGCCGCCCCAGCTGAACCGGGTGCCGCCGAGCGCCACGATCAGCGCGTCCGATACGAGCCGCGACCACCGGCCGTTGCCGTTGGGGAATGGATGGACGACGACGAGCCGGTAGCCGAACCGGATCGCGCACTCGTCGTCGCCGTACCTGGCCGGAGTGCTGTCGCCGAGCCACGCCCGCGCGTCGCCGATGACGTCGCTGATGTCCATCCGGATCTGCCAGTACGCGGCGCCGAGGTTCCTGTCAGCTGTCCTGTACCGCCCCGCCCAGGCCCAGACCTGGCCGTACATCCTGTGGTGCAGCCGCTTCAGCCACTCCTCGCCGGTCACCGTTTCCGGCCGCAGCCGGCGCCGCGACAAGAACAGCCAGGACATGGCGTCGCTGATGTTGGCGGCCTCGGCGAGGTTGAGCTCGGCCCGGGTCAGCGCCGGCAGCAGCAGGCCCTGCCGCTCGGCATCGGTCAGCGGGGTGGCGCCTGCGGGCTCGGTCATGGGCCGGCGTCAGTCCACAGCTGGCCGCGCTTGATCAGTCGCTCGGTGAGCTGAGCCTCCAGCGGGCTCGGCTGGCCGGTCGCTTGGTCTTCCAGCCGCATCGTCTGCTCGACCGCGGCTACCTGCGCGTGCGCGAGCTCCCGCGCCCGGTCATGGACGACCGCGGTGAGCGGGCGGCGGGGCACCAGCAGATAGACAAGATCACAGCCAAGCGCGTCGGCGGCCCGGCGCAGCGTTTCCAGCCGCGCCCGGTCGGCGGCCTCCGACTGCTCCAGCCTGGTCACCGCGCCTGCCGTGATCCCGAGCCGCCGGCCAGCGCCGCCGCGCTCATGCCCAGCGCCTCCCTGACCGCGCGGATCCAGCCGCGCGGCGGCCGGGCGAGCTCCCTGAGCTGCTGCCAGTCGTCGAAGTGGCTGTCGAGCAGTTCCCGGCTGCGCGCCGAGACGTCATTGGCGACCCTGGGCATGAGACCCCCGGATGTGTGCGGCGAGCTGACTGCCACGCTTCAATGATGTACTGTAGCTCATTATCAGATTGAAGTAAACATACCTGCAATACATTATGAAATACGGCAGCAGTGAGTTGCAGCTCAATCTTGCTGAGGCCGGCCGAGCCCGTACTCGCTTGACCCTGGAGACAACCGGTCCCGGTGGGCCCCGGGTCCTGCGCCGGGCATGACGCTGGCGGCGGCCAGCCATTCCGCGGCGGGAAAGGGCTGGCCGCCGGAAATGGCCGGCGTCGCCCGCGCGTTGCCTTGATGATCGAACAATTGTTCGTCTAGAGTAGCGCTGCTGGTGATCTCGGCGGCCATACCTGGCCGGGCGAAGCGCCGGTGCCAGGAACTGTCAGAGGCAACGCATAGCGTCAGCGTCGGCAGTTGACCAACGCAGCCTGACAGTGCGGAAGCGCTGCATACGGACGGCTCAGTCGCAGCCGGCGCGATCGCCGGCCGGCGAGTAGCCCTTGATTCCCACGGGAGTTTTCATGGCACCGACCGACAGGGCGGGCAGCAGCAAAGGCGGCGACAGGGAAAAGTCCCTGGACACTGCGCTGGCCCAGATCGAACGGCAGTTCGGCCGGGGCGCGATCATGCGGCTCGGCGATGACACCAGGGCGCCGGTCGAGGTGATCCCGACCGGATCCATCTCGCTGGACGCCGCGCTCGGCATCGGCGGCCTCCCGCGCGGCCGGATCGTCGAGATCTACGGCCCGGAGAGCAGCGGCAAGACGTCGCTGGCCCTGCACTCGGTCGCGAACGCGCAGAAGGCAGGCGGGATCGCCGCCTTCATCGACGCCGAGCATGCGCTCGACCCCGACTACGCCAAGAAGCTCGGCGTGGACACCGACGCGCTGCTTGTCTCCCAGCCGGACACCGGCGAGCAGGCGCTGGAGATCGCCGACATGCTCATCCGCTCCGGGGCCGTCGACGTCATCGTCATCGACTCGGTGGCCGCGCTCGTGCCCCGGGCGGAGATCGAGGGCGAGATGGGGGACAGCCATGTCGGGCTGCAGGCCCGCCTCATGTCCCAGGCGCTCCGCAAGATCGCCGGCGCGCTGAACCAGACCAAGACCACCGCGATCTTCATCAACCAGCTGCGGGAGAAGATCGGCGTGATGTTCGGGTCGCCGGAGACCACGACCGGCGGGAAGGCGCTGAAGTTCTACGCGTCGGTACGGCTGGACATCCGGCGGATCGAGACGCTCAAGGACGGCACGGACGCGGTGGGTAACCGCACCCGCGTCAAGGTGGTCAAGAACAAGTGCAGCCCGCCCTTCAAGGTCGCGGAGTTCGACATCCTTTACGGCGTGGGCATCAGCAGGGAGGGCAGCCTGATCGACCTCGGCGTGGAGCAGGCGATCGTCCGCAAGTCCGGTGCCTGGTACACCTACGAGGGCGATCAGCTCGGCCAGGGTAAGGAGAACGCCAGGAATTTCCTGCGCAGCAACCCCGACCTGGCGAACGAGATCGAGAAGAAGATCAAGGAGAAGCTTGGCGTAGGCCCGCGGCTTGACGCGGACGCAAGCGCGAAGCCCGACCTTGCGGTGGTGCCAAGGATCTCCACGGGCCGGGCTGCCGGAGCCGGAGGAGCCGCCGGCGGTGGGTCGTAGCAGCGAGCGCGCCGGGCCGGATTCCTGGGCCGTGCCCGGTGTGCCGGCCCGGCCCGGCTCGCCCGGTGAGGCTGGCTCGCCCGGTGAGGCTGGCTCGCCGGGCACGGCGGGCCTGCCCGGCAACGCGGGCCAGGAGGCGGCCGCGCGGCAGATCTGCCTGCGGATGCTGACGGCCGCGCCGCGGACCCGCGCCGAGCTTGCCGCGGCGCTGCGGCGGCGCGGCGTGCCCGGCGAGACCGCCGAGGCTGTGCTTGGCCGGTTCAGCGAGGTCAAGCTCATCGATGACGCCGCGTTCGCGGCCGCGTGGGTGGAGTCCCGGCATCACGGCCGGGGCCTGTCCGGGCGTGCCCTGGCGGCGGAGCTGCGGCGGCGCGGCGTGCCCGGCGATGACATCAAGGCGGCCGTCAGCGGGCTCGACCCGCAGCAGGAGATCGCCACCGCGCGCAGCCTGGTCGAGCGGCGGCTGGCCAGCACGAGGGGACAGCCGCTGACCGCGCGCATCCGGCGGCTTACCGGCCTGCTGGCCAGGAAGGGATACTCGGCTGCGATCGCCTACCGGGTCGTGCGGGAGGCGCTTGAGCGCGAGGGCCTCGACCCGGCGGCGGCCGGGATCGACCTTGACGACCCGCCGGAGGCTGAATCCGACGGGACGGCGGCGGCGTGGTGAACGGCAGGTGGCCGTCCGGCGACGAGCCCGGCCCGGTGCAGCACAGCGGGCCCATGCTTGCCCAAAACGTTATCTCCGCTTAGCCTCACGGCAGCGAGGTATTTGCTCCGCACTAGGCGGGTAAGCATAGGTAAGCAAGATCAAACGTGCGTACCGGAGAGCCCGGAGCCGGCTAGACCGGCCAGGCGAATCCGGAGGCTGTGAGGCATTGAGGACTGGTACGCAGCCCGCGGGGCGCAGCCAGCGCGGTAGTCGGCCGAGGGCCGGCCGGGCGTTCGCCCGGAACCGGCCGCGGTGGCCTGACCGCGCAGGCGGGCCCCTGCTGGCCGGACGCCACGTGCGGTGCGTCCGGTCAGGCGGGCCCGCCTGGCCAGCCCGAGAGCCTGACCAGAGGCCCGGCGAGAGGGAGCGCCGGCGGCAGACGGCAACTGCCGGGTTATGCAGGCAAGCCCCGGCCGGCCGGGCGCAAGCCCGGGCCGGACGCAGGCCTGGCGCTGACCCGGTGGCCGCCGGGCATTACGGCGGACTCGGATCGCCTCAGGCGCGTGGCACCTCGCTGCAGGGCCTGGCGCTAGTACCGGCAAGCGGTGCCGCGGCGCCCACGAGCGGGAAGGGGCGAACCTTGGGTAACGGAATCGCGCTGGTTCTGGCGATCGGGCTCGTTGCCGCGCTATTCGCGCTCGTTCTCGTCATGCTCCGCAAATCACCCGGCCATCCCGCTGACGCTCCCGCCGCCGAGCTGACCAGGCCGCAGGATGACGAGCAGCGTGCGCACGAGCTGGCCGAGGCAAACCGCGACGCGCAGCAGATCAGGGCGCGCGCCGAGTCGGAGGCCGCGGCAATTGTCGGCCGGGCGGAGGCAGCCACCGAGCAGTCCGCCCAGGCCAGGCACGAGGTCGAGAACGAGATCAGGGCGGTCAAGGAAGAGGTCAAGCACCTTCGCAGTGACCTGGAGCGCAGGGAGGCCCGGCTGGCGGAGCGAGAGCAGCGGATCGACTCGGAAGCCCGCAAAGTTGACCAGCGCTCGGCCGAACTCGACCAGGTGCAGCAGGGCATCGACCGTCAGCGGGCGGAACTCGTGCAGCTCGACGACAGGCGGCGCGAGGTACTTGAGCGGGCGGCGAGCCTTACCGCCGGCCAGGCCAAGGCCGAACTGGTCGCAGGCATATCGAACCAGGCGAAGCGCGAGGCCGCGCTGATCGTGCGCGACATCGAGGCGGCCGCGAAGCGGGATGGCCAGCAGCGTGCCAGGAAGATCGTGACGCTGGCCATCCAGCGCGTCGCCAGCGAGCAGACCAGCGAGTCGGTGGTCTCCGTCCTGCACCTGCCCGGCGACGAGATGAAGGGCCGGATCATCGGCCGCGAAGGGCGGAACATCCGCGCCTTCGAGTCGGTCACCGGCGTCAACCTGATCATCGACGACACGCCCGAGGCCGTGCTGCTGTCCTGTTTCGACCCGGTCCGCCGCGAGGTCGGCAGGCTGACCCTGGAACGGCTGGTCCTGGACGGCCGGATCCATCCGCAGCGGATCGAGGAGGCCTACGACCGGAGCAAGGCGGAGATCGAGCAGCTCTGCGTCCGGGCAGGCGAGGACGCGATGGTCGACCTGGGCATCACGGACCTGCACCCGGAACTCACCAACCTGCTCGGCAGGCTGCGCTACCGCACGTCGTACGGCCAGAACGTGCTGAAGCACCTGCTCGAGTCGGCGCACATCGCCGGCATGATGGCCAGCGAGCTCGGGCTGGACCCCGCGCTGATGAAGCGCTGCACGGTGCTGCATGACATCGGCAAGGCACTGACCCACGAGGTCGAGGGCAGCCATGCCCTGATCGGCGCCGAGATCGCGCGCAGGTACGGCGAGCCGGAGGATGTCGTGCACGCGATCGAGGCGCACCACAACGAGGTCGAGGTGCGCACCGTCGAGGCGGTGCTGACGCAGGCCGCGGACGCGATCAGCGGCGGCCGCCCGGGCGCGCGGCGCGAGTCGCTCGAGGCCTACGTGAAGCGCCTGGAGCGGCTTGAGCAGATCGCTCTCGCGCAGGACGGCGTCGAGAAGGTGTTCGCGATGCAGGCCGGCCGGGAAATCCGGGTCATGGTCAAGCCGGAGAACGTCGACGACATCCAGGCCCAGGTCATCGCCCGGGACGTGGCCAAGCAGGTGGAGGAGGAACTCACCTACCCTGGCCAGATCCGGGTCACCGTGGTGCGGGAGTCGCGTGCGATCGAGTTCGCCCGCTAGCGCTTCCCGGCTGCCTTGCCGCCGGTCAGCCTGACCGGCGGGACACCGGGCGGCGTGAAGCCCAGGATCTGCCCGTAGAAGGACAGCTCGGCCTCCAGCGACGCGATGATGCTCGCCGCCTTCCTGAAGCCGTGCGACTCGCCCTCGAACGGCAGGTACGCATGCCGGATGCCGTGCGCGGCGAGATCGGCGGCGATGGACTCCGCCTGCTCCGGTGGCACCACCGGGTCATCGAGGCCCTGCAGCAGCAGTACCGGGCAGGTCTTGTCGGTCACGTGGCCCACCGGGGCGCGCTCCAGGTACACGGCCTCGAAGCCGGGCATCGGCCCGATCAGCCCGTCGAGATAACGCGACTCGAAGTCGTGCGTCGTCGCGGCGAAGCCACGCAGGTCGCCGACGCCGTAGTAGGAAGTGGCGGCGGCGAAGACCGGGTCACGGACCGCGCCGGTGGTCACCGCGGCGAGCGCCGTCCAGCCGCCGGCCGAGCCGCCGCGGATAGCCAGCCGCTTGCGGTCAGCCTGGCCCGCCTCGGCGAGGGACACGCGCCGCCGCCTTGGCGTCCTCGACGTCGACGACGCCCCACTGCCGCCGCAGCCGTTCCCGGTACAGGCGGCCGTAGCCGGTTGACCCGCCGTAGTTCACGTCGATGATCCCGATTCCCCGGCTGGTGAAGTACGCCTTCTCCACGTCCAGCAGCCCGACCGAGTTCGCCGTCGGGCCGCCGTGCACCCAGACGACGTACGGCGGCAGCTCGCCGTCCGGCGCCGGACACGCCGGGTTGGCCGGCGCGTACACCAGGGCATGCACGATGCGGCCGTACGGGCCCTCCAGCTCTACCTGGCGCGGCACCGGCAGGTACCCGGCGTCCGGCACGTCGTCGATCTCGCGGCGCAGCACCGCGACCTTGCGCGCTGGCCACGTCCACGCCGACGACCGACAGCGGCTCGCTGGGGCCGCCTGCCACGCCAGCGATCACCGTGCCGTCAGCGGACAGCCCGGCCGCGAACTCGCCGAACGGGATGTCCAGGTCGGCCAGCTCCGATGTCTCCGGATCGAGGATGCCGAGCCGCAGGCCGCCGCGCCCGTGCAGCACCGCGAGCCGGCCGTCGCCCAGCATCGCGAACGGCCGCGCGCCGAGCTGCCACAGTGGCCCGGCGAATTCCTCCTCGGCCGGAAACAGCGCCTGCGGCGGCTCGCCGGCCAGTCCCACCTGGTAGATGTTCCACCAGCCGGTCCAGTCCGTCGCCACGTACAGGCTCGTGTTGTCCCGCCAGACCGGGGCCAGCACGGATTCCCGCAGGTTGCCCTTGACCAGCCTGCCCTTGCCCGGGACTGCCCTTGTCGATGGCGGCCACCCGCAGCTCGGTGCCGTCCCACGGCATGTGCGGGTGATTCCAGCTGATCCAGGCCAGCCGGCTGCCGTCGGGCGACGGGGTGGGAAAGGCGAAGAAGTCCGATCCCGCGGCCAGCTGCCGGATCGCATCGGCGTTACCGGCCGCCGAGCCGTCCAGCGGCACGGCGACTATCGACCGGCTGACCTTGCCGCCGGCGTGCCGTTCCTGTACGCACCAGACCTCCTTGCGGTCGGGGGAGAGCGCGAAGTCGGCGAAACGCAGCCCCGCCGCGTCCAGGCCGGCTCGCGCCGATCGCGGCCGGATCTGGCGTCAGCGGCCGCGGCGGAGCTGCGCCCGGCCGGCCGGGCGCCTCCATCCCGGCCAGGTAGAGCCGCTGGTCGGCGTAGTTGGCGAAGACGATCGCGTGACCGCGCGGAGGCTTCCCGCCAGCCGGCCGCGGCCGGGCTGACGCGCGCGGCACCGGCAGATAAGACAATCCGCCATATTCGTGCACACGGGTCCGCGCGTTCCATGGGGCCGGCAGCAGGGCCTGCGGCTTGCCGTCCGCGCCGCAGTGCACAACGGTCATCCGGCCGCCTTCTTCCGGCCGCCCTTCCTGCCACCACGATGTCCTCGCCGATGACGCTGGGGAAGGAAAGCCGGACCCGGCCCCTGGCCACGTCGGCGGCCGTGATGGGGGACGGCCACGCTCCGAACGCGACAGCGGGTACCGCCGTGCCCCCGGCGGCCGATGGCTGGCTCGCTCCTGTGTCCTGTCGTCCGCGTCCGGGGTATCCGCCGAGTCCAATGCTGTCTTCGTCGCGCCTGCCGCGGGAACCGTCGCGCTCTCTGTCATAGGGCTATCGTGCACCAACCGGGCCCCCCTGCCTTGCGGAGATTCCGGACACGAGCCCTGCTCTGTGACCGAAGCGATGAAGATCGGCCCGATCGGGGTGATGACGAGGTGCCGCCGCGGTCCTGAAGATCAGCCCGGCGGCCCGCGCCGGCGCGGTCAGCGGCCGGCCGGACGCGCGCCGCCAGGCGGAGCCGTCCGCCCGGCGCCGCCCGGTGCGTCTACCCTGATGGGCATGGCGTGCTCCGGCGATCTCCGCAGCTTCGAGATCCGTACCTACGGGTGCCAGATGAACATGCACGACTCCGAGCGGCTGGCCGGACTGCTCGAGGAAGCCGGCTACCGGCGGGCCGCGGACGGCGCGACCCCCGACGTCGTCGTGTTCAACACCTGCGCGGTCAGGGAGAACGCCGACAACCGCCTGTACGGCAACCTGGGCCACCTGCTGCCGGTCAAGAACGCCCATCCGGGCATGCAGATCGCGGTCGGCGGCTGCCTGGCGCAGAAGGACCGGGCCGGCATCACCGCGCGGGCCCCGTGGGTAGACGTGGTGTTCGGCACGCACAACATCGGCTCGCTGCCCGCCCTGCTCGACCGCGCGCGGGCGCAGCAGCAGGCGCAGGTCGAGATACTCGAGTCGCTGGAGCGCTTCCCCTCGGTGCTGCCCGCCCGCCGGGAATCCCCCTACTCGGCCTGGGTGGCCATCTCGGTCGGCTGCAACAACACCTGCACGTTCTGCATCGTGCCGAGCCTGCGCGGCCGGGAGGAGGACCGCCGGCCAGGCGACGTGCTGGCCGAGATCAGGGCGCTGGCCGCCGATGGCGTCGTCGAGGTCACGCTGCTCGGGCAGAACGTCAATTCCTACGGCGCGGGCTTCGGCGACCGGCTCGCCTTCGGCAAGCTGCTCCGCGCCTGCGGCGGCATCGACGGCCTGGAGCGGGTCAGGTTCACCTCGCCGCATCCGCGTGACTTCACCGATGACGTGATCGACGCGATGGCGCAGACCCCGAACGTGATGCCGCAGCTGCACATGCCGCTGCAGTCCGGCTCGGACGCGGTGCTCCGGGCCATGCGGCGGGCGTACCGGCGGGACAAGTACCTGGCGATAATCGACCGGGTCCGGGCCGCCATCCCGGACGCCGCCATCACGACCGACATCATCGTGGGATTCCCCGGCGAGACCGAAGAGCGATTTCGCCGGCACGCTCGACCTCGTCCGCCAGGCCAGGTTCGCCGGCGCCTTCACCTTCAGGTACTCGCCGCGCCCGGGCACGCCGGCCGCGGCGATGACCGGGCAGGTGCCGGCCGAGGTGGTGCAGGACCGGTACGAGCGGCTGGCGGCGCTGGTGGAGCAGACCTCGCTGGCGGCGAACCTGGAGTTCACCGGCCGGCCGGTCGAGATGCTCGTCGCCGACGGCGAGGGCCGCAAGGACGAGGCCACGCACCGGATGTCCGGCCGCGCGCGGGACAACAGGCTGGTGCACTTCGCCCCGGCGGACGCGGCGCCGCGGCCCGGTGACATCGTCACCACCGTGGTCACCCGCGGCGCACCGCACTACCTGATCGCGGACGACCCGCCGCTGGCCGTCCGCCGGACCGGTGGCGGCGACGCATGGCAATCCCGGCGGGAAGCGGCAGCAGGCCGGCCGGGCAGCGCGGCGACGGCCAGCGGGCGGCGCGACGCCGGCGGGTGCTGCTCGGCATGCCCGCCGTCGGCCGCCCCGGCTAGCGCCGCCGTGCTCGCCGCGGCCGCCGTCTGCCCGCATCCGCCGCTGCTCATCCCCGCGGCGATGGGCGCCGCCGGGTCCGATCGCGGCGGCCACGGCGGCCACGGCGGCCGCGGCGGGCACGCCCGCCGTCGAGCTCGCCGGAGCAGGAACTGCGCGAGCTGCGGGCTGCCTGCGTGGCGGCGGTGGCCGCGCTGCTCGCGGCGGAGCCTGACCTGCTGGTCGTGGTGGGCGGCGCAGCCAGCGGCGCGACCTACGCCTGGCCTGCGGCCGGCAGCCTGCGGCCGTTCGGCATCCGGTGGCAGACCGGGATCCCGGTCGACGCCGGTCCTGCCGCTCTCGCTGACCGTGGGCAGCTGGCTGCTCGAACAGGCAGGCCGGGCACAGCCGCGCGCGGTGCCGCCGTGCCCGCCGGCAGCTGCGGGCGGTGCCGGCCGACCTGCCGCCGCGCGGACTGCCTTCGGCTGGGCGCGGAACTAGCCGGGCTGGCCCCGCGGGTGGCCCTGCTGGCGATGGGCGACGCCTCGGCCAGGAAGGCCGTCGGCGCGCCCGGCTGCCGCCGATCCCGGCCGCGGACCGCTACGACGCCGAAGTCGCCGCCGCGCTCGCGCCGCCGATCCCGGCCGCGCTGGCCGGCCTCGACCCGGCGCTTGACGACGAGCTGCTGGTCGCGGGCAGGGCCGCCTGGCAGGTGCTGGCCGGAGCGGCGGACGGCACCGCGCTGCGCGGGCAGCTGCGCTGCGCCGTCGCCCCCTACGACGTCACCTACCTGGTCGCGTCATGGGAAAGCGCCGCGGCCAGCTAGCCTCCATCCTCCCCGGCCTCCCGCGCCGCCCCGGCCTCCCCGGCGTCCCGCGCCGCCCCGGCGTCCCGCGCCGCCCCGGCGTCCCGCGCCAGCCCGGCGTCCCGCGCCTCCCGGCCTCCCGCGCCGCTCCGGCCTCCCGCGCCGCTCCGGCCGCTCCGGCCGCTCGCGCCACCCGGACCTCCGCATCCTCTCTGGCCTTACCGGTCCGGGTAGCCGGCCGGTGCGCGATCCCGGCGACTGTCTGCAGCAGGCCGGTATCCCGCGCGCCGACGAGCTGCCAGGCACGCGCGATGGCGAAGAGGAAGAAGCCGATGGTCAGCACGCCCTGGTTGCTGAGCAGATCCAGATCCCGTGGTGAGTCGCTCAGCGGTACGCCGGTCAGCTGTATGCCGTTCGCCAGCTCCAGCCCGTACAGCACGAGGAGGGCCAGCAGCAGGACGATCTGGTCGAGCCGGATTCTCCCCTGGTGTTCCCGGTACAAGATGATGATCAGGCCGGCCGTCGAGGCAAGCCCGGCGATCGCCAGGATGATGCCATCCTGGCCGAGGTCGGCCCCGGGCATCAGCGCGAGCAGCGCGATGACGAGGGTGTTGACGAGCGCCGAGAATGCCGCGCCCGCCCTGACCTGATGGTCGACGCTGGCCCGGTCACCGGCCAGTTTCTCCGGGGCGACCGAGAGGGCGACGAAGAGCAGCCCGATGAGCGCGCCGGCCACGGCGGCGCACGCAGCGAAGAACTCGTGATAGCTGACCGGGACCATCGGACCAAGCTATCCCGCGCCCGGATCATGGCCGGCAACTCCGGTCCGGCGCGCTGGCAGACTAAGCCTTATGCCGCAGCCTGTGATCACGGTGGTGGGACCGACGGCGGCCGGCAAGTCCGGCCTGTCACTGCGGCTGGCGCACGCGCTGGGCGGCGAGATCGTGAACGCCGACTCCATGCAGCTGTACCGCGGCATGGATATCGGCACGGCGAAGCTCGCCCCGGCCGACCGGGCCGGGGTGCCGCATCACCTGCTGGATATCTGGGACGTGACCAGGACAGCGAGCGTCTCGGAGTACCAGCGGCTGGCGCGGGCCGCTATCGCCGAGATCAGCGGCCGTGGCCGGACCCCGATCCTGGTCGGCGGGTCCGGCCTGTATGTCCGCGCCGCGATCGACAATCTCGAGTTCCCCGGCACCGACCCGGAGCTCCGCGCCGGGCTGGAAGCCGAGCTTGCCGAGTTCGGCGCGACGGCGCTGCACGCCAGGCTCGCGCTGGCCGACCCGGCCGCGGCCGCGGCGATCCTGCCGGGAAACGGCCGCCGGATCGTCCGGGCGCTTGAGGTGATCCAGCTTTCCGGCCGGCCGTTCAGCGCGACGCTGCCCGGCTACCAGTCCGTCTACCCGGCCGTGCAGCTCGGCCTGCGGCTGCCGCGGGCCGAGCTGGACCGGCGGATCGCCGTCAGGGTCAGCCAGATGTGGCAGGCCGGGTTCGTGGCCGAGGTGCGCGGCCTGGCCGCAGCCGGCCTGCGCGATGGCAGGACGGCCAGCCGGGCCCTCGGCTATGCCCAGGTGCTGCGATTCCTCGCCGGGGAACTGCCGGAGGACCAGGCGGCTGCCGACACGGTGCAGGCGACCTGCCGGTTCGCCAGGCGGCAGGAAGCATGGTTCCGCCGTGATCCCCGGGTCAGCTGGCTGGCGGCCGACGATCCTGGCGTGGCCGGCCACGCGCTGGCCGTGCTGCAGGAATCCGGGCTGCTGTCGCCGGCCCGCCGCTGATCACCACAGGCCCCGTCTCAGCGGGACAACTGAAGGGACGTCATGAGCAATCGCGACGACGCGGCCGGCGGCACCTCGCAGGCGGCCGGGCAGGGCAGGCTCGCGCAGGTGATCGCCACCCGCGGCGGGCTGGCCGCGCCCGAGGCGCCATTCGTGATCGAGCACCGCGAGCACCTGATCTACATGCTGTGCCAGGCGGCGGAACTCGAGCACGGCATCATGTGCCAGTACCTGTTTGCCGCCTTCTCGCTCAAGCAGGCCGCCGCCGAGGGGCTGACCGAGGCCGAGGTCGCGGCGGTGACCCGCTGGCGCAAGCAGGTCTCGCATGTCGCCACGCAGGAAATGCTGCACCTGGCGCTTGTGCACAACCTGCTGTCGGCCATCGGGGCCGCGCCCCACCTGGCCCGGCCGAACCTCCCGCAGCCCGCCGATCATTACCCGGCGGGCGTGCAGCTCGCGCTGCTGCCGTTCGGCGAGCAGGCGCTGCGCCATTTCATGTTCCTCGAACGCCCCGAGGGGATGGACCTGGACGACGCCGCCGGGCTGGCGGCGGCCGGCCGGGCGGCGCCGCTGATGAACGAGCGCGACATCGTTCCCCGGCTGCAGGACTTCGCGACGGTCGGCCACCTTTACCGGTCCATCGAGCAGGGTCTCGGGCACCTGGCGGAACAGCACGGGGAACGGTGGCTGTTCGTCGGCCCGCCGCGGGCCCAGGCCACCCCCGAGCACTTCGGCTGGCCGGAGCTGGTCACCGTCACCGACCTGAGCTCCGCGCAGAAAGCCATCGACACGATCCTTGAGCAGGGCGAGGGGCCAAGGGGAGACTGGCAGGACGCGCATTTCGGCCAGTTCGTCAGCATCCTCGACGAGTTCGAGCAGCTGACCGAGGCCAACCCGGACTTCGAGCCGGTACGCCCGGTGCTGGCCGCCAACTGCCGGCCTGCCGAGCGGTCCGGCGAGGTGCCGCTGATCGAGGACCTGCTGACGGCCCGCGTCGCCGACCTGTTCAACGTGGCGTACGAGATCCTGCTGCAGATGTTCGAGCGCTACTTCGCGCATACCGAGGAAACCGACGACCAGCTGAAGCTGCTTGCCGACGCCACGATCGCGGTCATGCTGCGGGTACTAAAGCCGCTCGGCGACCTGATCACGACCCTCCCGGTGGGCCGGGGCCAGCCAGGCAAGACGGCAGGCCCGAGCTTCGAGCTGTTCTACGAGAACGACTACCTGATGCCGCACCGGGAGGCAGCCTGGGCGCTGCTGGTCGAGCGTCTCGACGAGGCCGGGTGGCTCTGCCAGGAAATCCAGGCGGGCCGCGGGACACGGCTCGCCGGGCCGCTCGATCCGGTCCGCGCGGCCCTGGCGGAGATCGCCCAGACACTCGCCCGGCAGCTGCCGGCGGGCAGCCCGCATGCCCGCCGCGGCCCGGTGACCGCCGTTCCGGCGCGCGCTGACGTCGACTCGGTGCTGGCCAGCGCCAGCGAACTGGCCCGCGGCCTGGCCGGGGTGCGCCGCGGCGGCGGCGAGGTGCCTGGCTCGCTGGCCGCCGTCTTCGATGCCAGCTACGCCGCGCTTACCGCGGCGGCGGCTCCGGCGAGCCAGGCCGCGCAGCTGGGAGCCGTCGCGGCCAGGCTGTCAGCCAGCGTGCTGCGGCCGCTCGCGGACGCGCTCGGCCAGGCTGCCGGGCAGCAGGCGGGCCGGGCGGCCGGCCGTGCCGCGGCCGGCCCGGGCCGGCCGCGGTGGACGAGCTGATCTGGGCCGCCGCGCAGTCGGCGACCACCGCGCTGGTCCGGCTGGCGGCGGCCGGCGCCGCGCCGCCGGAGCTGGCCGAGGCGACCGCCGCGCTGCAGGACCTGGCCTGCCAGCTGGCCAGGCCCGCCCAGCGGGAGGCCAGGCTGACAGCCCTCAGGGAACTCCAGCGGGGCCTGCCGCCCGGAATCCGGGTCGCGAAGAACGGGCCTTACCTGGTGACCAACGTGCCGCAGCTGCGCAATCACCTGGGCGAGACAGTGCCGGCGACGCCGCAGCTAGCGCTGTGCCGGTGCGGCGGCTCGGCGCTTAAGCCGCTGTGCGACGGCGCCCACGCCGCCAGCGGGTTCACCGGCGACAAGGATCCCAGCCGGGTCAGCGACCAGCGGGACACCTACCTGGGCCAGCAGGTGACGATCATGGACAACCGCGGGATCTGCCAGCACTCCGGCTTCTGCACCGACCGGCTGCCCGGCGTTTTCCGGGCCGGCCAGGAGCCGTTCGTCGCGCCGAGCGGCGGCCGGATGGACGAGATCATCCGGGCCGTGCGGGACTGCCCCTCGGGCGCGCTGAGCTATGCGACAGGCCGCCGCGAGCAGCGAGAGCATGTCGACGCCGACAACAGCAGGGACGCGGGCATCGAGGTCACCAAGGACGGCCCGTACCGGGTCACCGGGGCGGTCCCGCTGACCGAGGCCGGCGGCCAGCCGGTACCGCGCGCCGCCGGATCCTCGGCCGAGCACTACGCCATCTGCCGCTGCGGCCACTCGCAGAACAAGCCGTTCTGCAGCGGCATGCACTGGTACGTCGGCTTCCTGGACCCGGCACCGGATCCCGGCGCCGAGCCCACCTTGTTCGAGCACGCGGGCGGGCTGCCTGCGCTCACCCGGATGACCCGGCTGCTCTACGAGAAGCACGTGCCGGCCGACCCGCTGCTCGCGCCGGTGTTCGCGAACATGGCCCCTGATCATCCCGAGCGGGAGGCAAGCTGGCTCGCCGAGGTCTTCGGCGGCCCGGCAGGCTACCGCCCCGGCCGCGGCCGGGCCGGGCAGCCGGGCGCGAGCAACCCGGGACTGGCGCTGACCGAGGAGCAGCGTGCCCGGTGGGTCCTGCTGGCCGGCCAGGCCGCCGAGGAAGCCGGGCTGCCCGGCGACCCGGAATTCCGTGCCGCGCTGACCGGCTACCTGGAATGGAGCTCGCGGGTGGCAGCGGCGCAGCCGGCCCCGGGCGCCGCGGCGGGCGGCAGCCACGTGCCGCGCTGGGACTGGGGGCCGGCCGGCCCGCCGAGCACCGCCGCTGCCGCCGCGCAGGACACCGCGGACGCCGGGCAGGCACCGCTGCCCGGGCCGGACGAGCCGGTGAGCTTCGCGGCCCACATCCGCCCGCTGTTCCGCGACCGGGACCGCCAGTCGATGAGCTTCGCCTTCGACCTGTGGGCGCACGATGACGTGGCCGCGCGGGCCGCTGACATCCTGCAGCGGCTGCGCGACGGGAGCATGCCGTGCGACGCCGCCTGGCCCGATGACAAGATCGAGGTCTTCCGGCGCTGGGCGGAGTCCGGCACCGCGCCGTGACCCGAGCCGCGGGCCTGCGGGTGGCCGTGGCCGGCGCCGGCCTCGGCGGCCTCTGCCTGGCCAGCGGCCTGCACCGGGCAGGCGCTGACGTCACCGTCTACGAGCGGGACGCGGAGCTGGCCAGCCGGCCGCAAGGCTATCGATTGCACCTGGACGCGCGGGCCGGCCGGGCATTGCAGCAGTGCCTGGCGCCGGACCTGCTCAGCCTGTTCCTGGCCACCTGCGGCCGTCCCGGCACGCGCTTCACCGTGATGACCGAGCGACTGCGCGTCCGGCACGAGCAGGCGGCTGACCCCGGCATCGACCGGTCAGCGCCGGCCACCCTGTCTGCCCCGGTCAACCGGCAGACGCTCCGCGAGGTGCTGGCCGCCGGGCTGGGCCGGCAGATCCAGTTCGGGCGCGAGCTGACCCGGTACTCCGAGCGCGCCGACAGCGTCCGGCTGCACTTCGCCGACGGCCGCCATGCCGAAGCGGACCTGCTGGTCGGCGCCGACGGCGTCAACTCGCCGGTCCGGCGGCAGCGGCTGCCCGCGGCCGAGGTGATCGATACCGGAGCGCGCTGCATCTACGGCAAGACGCCGCTGACCGACTCCGCGCTCAGGCTGGTGCCGCCGCCGCTGCAGGACGGGTTCACCGCCATCGTCGGCGGCCGGGTCGGAATGGCGGCCGGGCTGGTCCGGTTCCGGCAGCCCCCCGAGCAGGCCTGCGCCCTGATAGCACCGCGGGCGCGGCTGAGCCCGGCCGCCGATTACCTGATGTGGGCCGTCGCCGCGGACCGCGGGCGTTACGCCATGCCGGACGAGCGGCTGAGCTCGCAGGATCCGGCCGGGCTGCATGCCATCGCGGCGAGAATGATCCGGTCCTGGCACCCGGACCTGCGCGGGCTGGTCAGCCTGGCCGACATCGGCCAGACGTTCCTGGTGCGGATCCGGACGTCGGTACCGGTGCCGGCCTGGCCGCCAGGCCGCGTGACCTTGCTCGGCGACGCCATCCACGCGATGAGCCCGGCCCGCGGCTCCGGCGCCAACACCGCGCTGGCCGATGCCGGGCTGCTCTGCCGCACGCTGACCGGTGCCGGGCCGGATGGCCGCGCGCTGGCCGCGGCCATCGGCGGCTACGAGACCCGGCTGCGCGATGACGGCTTCGCCGCGGTCAGGGCCTCCAGGGAGGCCGAGGCCGAGATGGGCGCCCGGCGCAGCAGCGTCATGTTCTGGCTGCATCGTCACCTGGCCCGCGGCCGGGTCAGCTAGCGGCGGTCAGGGGCCGCGCCTGGCGGGCCGGGCCCGGCCGTGCCCGCCGGGCGGGGCTGGATTCGGCCGGCCGCACCGAGCGCGTCAGCCCGGTCATTACCATCGGGGGATGCGGTTCGCCAAGGGGCACGGCACCGAGAACGACTTCGTCGTGCTGCCCGACTTCGAGGATGACCTCGCCCTCACGCCGGCCCTCGTCACCCGGCTGTGCGATCGCCGGGCCGGCCTTGGCGCGGATGGCGTGCTGCGGGTTGTCCTGGCCGCCGCCGTGCGGGCGGACCACGGCGGCAGGCCTGGCCCGGCCGGCCGCGGCGCCGGCCAGGCTCCGGCAGCGGGCAGCCGGACGGCTTCGGCTGGTCCGGCGATGCCCTGGATGGCGGCGGCGAGCCGGCTGCCGAGTGGTTCATGGATTACCGCAACGCGGACGGCAGCGCCGCCGAGATGTGCGGCAACGGCATCCGGGTATTCGCCCGCTACCTGCTGGACCACGGCCTGGTACGTGACCTGGCGTTCACGGTGGCGACCAGGTCGGGCCCGCGGAAGGTGCGGGTGGAGCCTGATGGCTCGATCACCGCGGAGATGGGCGTTCCGGCGATACTCGGGCCGGGCCGCGCGGTGATCAGCGGGCTTGAGTACACCGGCCTGCGTATCTCGCTGGGGAATCCGCATCTCGCCGTGCTCGTGGCGGATCCGGTTGCTGGCTTTGACCTGTCTGCGGCGCCGTTGCTCGACCCAGCGGAATTCCCGGCCGGCGCGAACGTCGAGGTGACCCGGGTGACTGGTGACCGCAAGGCGGAGATGCGGGTATATGAGCGAGGCTCTGGCCCGACCAGGTCCTGCGGCACCGGGGCCGTGGCCGCGGCGGTCGCGGCGGCGGTCGCCGCGGTCGCTCCTGGCGCCGCCGCGGACGCGGGCCCTGCCGTCATCCCGGCGGCCGCCAATGGCAGCTGGACCGTGGATGTGCCCGGCGGCAGGCTGGCGGTTACCCTGCTCGGGACCGCCAGCCTGCTGACCGGGCCGGCCGTCATCGTCGCCGAGGGCGAGCTAGATGATGCCTGGCTGGCAGGCGCCGGCGGCTGCTGACTCATGGCGTCACGCGCGGCCGGTGGCGAGCCAGAGGCCGAAGGAGACGAGTGCCCAGCCGGTGCGGCGCCGGACCGGATTCCGGCGGCCGCGCCGGGCGCTGCTGGCCCTGACGGCGGCGGCTGAGCTGGCCCGCAGCTCGGCTGTGTGCTGGGCGGCGGCTTGCTCTAGCAGGTATGGATGCATTGTCCTGGCCTTTCTTGTCGCTTGCTGACCGCAGGTGCTCGGTACGGTTTCGCTGGCTCAGCCGGCCGCAGCCCGGGCGGCGCGGATGATTCGCACGTCCCCGCTGATGCTGCGGCAGTGCAGGCTCAGCCCGGCCTCGCTTTCGCCGTCGGCCGGCTCAAGGTCGCTTCGGACGTCGCCGCTCATGGCGGAGAGATCGAGGTAGACGCCGATGCCGGCCGGTACGGCGATGCTGACGTCGCCGGAGACCGTCGTGACTTCGCCGCGGCCGGCCGTGATGCAGTCGATCTTGACGTCCCCGCTGGCGCTGCGGATCCTGGCGGAACCCGCTGCGACGCCGATGGACAGGTCGCCGCTTGCCGTGTTCGCCGTTACCTCGCCGGCCGCCCGGCCGATGCTGGCGTCACCGGACGCGGTATTCACCCGTACGGCGTCGCGCGCCTCGTCAAGCTCGATGTCCCCGGATGCCGTGTTGATGGCGGCCGGCCCGGTCACCAGCTCGGCGAACACGTCGCCGCTGGCCGTGCGGGCGTCCAGGGAACCGAGCTCGCCGCTGCACCGGATGTCGGCAGATGCCGCATTCAGCACGCACGACGAGGCATTCGGCAGCTGCACGATCAGGTCAAGCGGAGTGCTGCTGAGCAGCCGGACGCGGTCAGGCACGTGCACCGTCAGGGCGCCGGCGTCGAACTCGACGGTCGTGTCGGCGATGAGCTCGTCGCCGCGGCTGCCTGAGTGCGAGGTCAGCGTCACGGTGGCCGTCGTCACCGGCTCCGCGCGCACGGTGATGCTGCCAGCCGGGAGTCTTGCTTCCAGGCTGATCGGTTCGGGGGCGGGGAATTCCCAGGTAGTCATTGCGGTGTCCCTTTCGCTGGTGGGGCGGGTGACTGTGGCGGTACTGGTGGGCTGGGCGGTCGGGCAGCGCAGCCGGATGCGGCCGGGTCAGCTGCGGGCATAGCCGGTGATCCGCTGGCCGACGCCGCGGCGGGATGATCGCTGCGCCCCGGGCTGGCCAGGCCCGTCCAGCGCCCGTGCCGCCGCCCGGACGAGCCAGGCGTTGACCGATAGGCCCTCGTCGCTGGCGGCCGCCTCGACCCGCACCTTGAGCGCGTCGGACAGCCGGAGGGTGACCCGGGCGGTGCCGGACTCGTCAGCGCTTTCGCCCGCTGCGGCCGGTTCCGGCTCGGCCGGCTCGGCAGGCTGCGTCGATGAGACGACGAAAGACGGCTCGCCGCCGGCCAGCCGGACCTCGACGACGGTCTCGTCCAGATGCGCGGTGATCTCCGCGGCGGCGGCCGACAGCACGTCGAGCAGCGTGAGGCGGACCGACGAGTCCAGTGCCTCGGCCAGCATCTGGCCAGCGCGTGCTACGTCCTCGCTCGCAAAGCGCGTGATCGCGGCAAGCTCGCCGCGCAGCACGCCGGTGTACTCTGACAGCTCCATGACGTCATCATGACGCCATTAGTGACGTCTGTCAACCGAGCGGCGCAGTCATAGTGCCGTCAATGCGGTGTCATCAAGGACGTCCGAGCGACGTCTAACTGCGTCATGCCTGGTCAGAAGTGGTGTCGAAGTACGTCAGCCCGGGCCGGACATGGCGTCAGCGCGCCACCGGCCGGGCCGATCATGGTGATATCCGCCTGGCCAAGGTGCCCGTGACGCGGTCGCCAAGGTGGTGGATCGCGCGATCGCACCCCATGGAAGGTGCGCGATCGCGCTATCCACCACGTGGGTTGATCGGGCTCGTCGCGTTAATCAGCGGCCAGGCCTGCGCCGCGGGCCAGGCCGGCGCGGCACCGCCGGGAATGGCACGATCTGGCGCATCCCGGGTTAGCGTCAGGTTCTTTTCGCCTGGATGGCTGCTTGCTGGTCATCATCGCCTGGCCAGACACCGGTCAGCTTGCGGGTGCCCTCCGCGGCACTGCGGTCGACTGCGGCTCTGACCACGGCGAAGATGGCGCCCTGAAGAGCGGCGGCGAGCAGGATCTCGCGCCAGCCCCGGCTGGCATCGGTGGCCTCGGGCGCGTCATCTTCCCGGGCGGCGACCTTCCAGACACGCCTGAAGATCGCACTGGCCAGAAGTCCGCCAAGCACGCTGACGAGCATGCCCACTGGCTTGTACAGCAGCTTGATCATCCCATGTCCTCCATGACGGTGCCGCCGCTCGATTGACGTGCTTTGCACTACCCGGCTGTTCCCGCCCCTAACGCCCGCCGGCGGCGTCCAGGCATCCCAGTCTCCTGGTCGCACAGCGCCTTCCTTCGCTGGTTGCAGGCAGGCGGCCCGGGGTAAGCCTGAGACGTGGGAATGCCCGAGATGACGGCCGCCGGCCAGGCCGGCGCCGGGACCAAGGCCAAGGCCGAGGCCGAGGCGCGGGCCCGGCCCGGCCCGCGCCTGGTCAAGCTCGGCAAGATCGGCGCGGCCGTGGCCGCGGCGTATCTGGTCGTCCGGCACCTGAATCCGGTTAAGCTCGGCCGGCTGGGCAGAAATGCTGTCGCCGTGTACGCCCTCGCTCCCCGCCCCGGCCTGGCCGGGCTCCGCTGGCTCGGAGCCGCCTCGGTCGTGCTGTTCGCGGTGATCCGCCGGCGTCAAGGTCCGCAAGCGGCGGCCGCTCCCGGGCGCCTGGAGACGCCGGCCAGGCGCGAGGCATAGGACCGGCGCTGAACCGCCGCCCAGCGGCGAGTGCCCGGAGGCGGCAGCTGCGGACCTGGCCGGGCGGCCCGCCGCGGGTCTAGGGGGAGAGCAGGCGGCTGGCCGGGACGCTGCGGATCGAGGCATCGAGCACCTCGGCGATGTGCGCCATCGGCAGCCGGGCGCCGCGGGCGGCCAGCGCCGCGGAGATCTGCAGCGCGCAGCCGGGGTTCGCCGAGACCAGCAGCTGCGCCCCGGTGGCCGCGATCGCGGCGGCCTTCCGCTCGCCGAGCTCGCGGGCGGGCTCCGGCTGGACCAGGTTGTAGATGCCGGCCGAGCCGCAGCAGGTCGCCCCGTCGGCGATCTCGGCCAGCCGCAGGCCGGGAATCGCGCGCAGCAGCGCGCGGGGCTGCGCGGTGATCCGCTGTGCGTGCCCGAGATGGCAGGCGTCGTGATACGCGGCGTTCAGCGGCAGCGGGTGCCGCACCGCTGCCGGGCCGAGATCGGCGAGAAACTCGGTGAAATCGCGGACCCTCGCGCTCAGCGCGGCCGCGCGCGCGGCCCAGCCGCCCTGGCCGGCCAGCAGGTCGCCGTACTCCTTCATGGCCGATCCGCAGCCCGCCGAGTTGACCACGATCACGTCCACGCCGGCCTGCTCGAACTCCACGATGATCCGCCGGGCGAACCTGGCGGCCTCCGTCTTCCGGCCGCCGTGCAGTGACAGCGCGCCGCAGCAGCCCTGGCCCGCCGGGATGATGACATCGCAGCCCTCGGCGGCGAGCACCCGCGCGGTAGCCGCGTTGACCTCGGGGAAGAACACCTGCTGTACGCAGCCGGTGAGGATCCCGACGACCGCCCTGCGGGGGCCGCGGGCCGGAATCCGGCCGGGCAGCCGGCGCCCGGGCGTGCAGGCCGGGCGCGAGCCGGCCGGCGTCCCGCGACGGGTGCCACCCGCAGCGCGCTGCCAAGCTCGGAGGAGAGCCGCTCCGCCAGCCCGGTGCGGGCCAGCAGGCGGTCCAGCCGCAGGCCCTGGGCGGCGCGCAGCGGCGCGAGCAGCGGCCGGAGCCGGGCCGGGTAGGGGAAGGTCGCGAAGATCGCCGCCCTGACCGCCCGCTCGCGGCGGGACCGGGGCGGCAGCGGCGGCGTCCCGGTACCGGCGGGCGGCTCCTCGGCCCAGGACCGGGCCGCCTCGATCAGCCGGTTGTACTGCACGCCGGACGGGCAGGCCGGCACGCAGGCCATGCAGCCCAGGCAGCGGTCCAGGTGGGTGGCGGTCGCCGCGCTGCCCGGCGCGCCGTCGAGGATCTGCCCGATCAGGTGAATCCGGCCGCGCGGCGAGTCCATCTCCTCGCCCCAGAGCTGGTAGGTCGGGCAGACCGGCAGGCAGAACCCGCAGTGCACGCAGTCGCTCACCAGGTCGCGTAGCTCGCCGGAGCCGTCGATCGGGCGGACCAGGCCCGCCCCGCCGGCCTGCCGGCCGGCCCGCCGCCGACCCGCCGGTTGCGCCAGCCCCCCCCGGATACGCCGCCTGCACCGGGCCCGCCCGGCGATGGCTGGCCGGCCATCAGATCCCGCCCGGCATGCGGCCCGGCGCCATCCGGTGCCCGGGATCGAACTGGTCCTTCACCGCGCGCATCAGCCCGGCTGACGGCACCGGGCCCCATGCGTCCACCAGGTCACGGACCCGCGGCGGCGCGTGCAGCACGACCACGCTGCCGCGGGACGGCGGCCCGGCACCGGCACCCGGCGCCGCGGGACCAAGCGGCGCCGCGGCCCGCAGCGCCGCGACCAGGTCAGCGACCTGGTCCGGCGGCGCGCTGCCGGGCACGGACGCGCACAGCACGCCCGCCGCGGCCGACCCGCCGACCGGGGGATCCAGCCCGGCCGCGCAGGCCGCCGCATCGAGCGCAGCAAGCACCGCGGCCAGCTCGGCCGCCCAGAACGTGATCCGCAGCAGCGTGCCGTCCGCCGCCGCGCCCGCCGCTGCGGCCCCACCAGGACGGCGGGCTTGCCGAGACCGACGCGCCCCCGGCGAGCAGGTCCCGGAGCAGGGCAGAGCGTTCTGCCACGCCTGCCTTGTCGCCTTCGAGCAGCACCGACACCCGTACCGGGCCGCCGCGGGCCGGCCGGTCGATCTCCGCGGCTGACGGGCCAAGCGGCGAGTCAACGGCCGCGGCCACAATCTCCTGCGCGGCCGTGACGTCGGCGCAGTCCCGGCTGACGAACGCGGTGGCGGCCGGCACCGGGTGCAGCCGGAACGCGGCCTCGACGATCAGGCCGAGCGTCCCGTAGCTGCCGGCGAACAGCTTGCCGATGTCGTAGCCCGCCACGTTCTTGACGACCTTGCCGCCCGAGTGCGCGACCGTGCCGTCCGCCAGCACCACGGTGATCCCGATCGCCAGGTCCCGCGGCGTGCCGTAACGCAGCCGCCGCGGCCCGGCCGCCCCGGTGGCCAGCACCCCGCCGACCGTGCCCCGCCCGGCGCCGTCCGGCGCGGCCGGGACGTCAAGCGAAAGCTGCTGGCCTGCCTGCCCGAGCAGGCCGGCCAGCTCGTCCATCCTGACCCCGGCCTGCACCCGCGCGACCAGGTCGCCGGCCTCGTGCTCGAGCACGCTGTCCAGCCGCAGCGTGTCCACCACCAGGTCGCAGCGGCGCGGCGGAGCGCCCCAGGCCAGCCGGGTCCCGGTGCCGCGCGGCAGCACCGCCAGGTCGAGGCCGGCCGCCGCCGCGAGCAGGCCGCTCGCCTCGGCCACGCTGGCCGGCGAGGCGACGTACCGCGGCCGCACCCCGGCCACCGCGTCGCCGTCAGCGGCGGGCCTGACCTCGCCGCAGGCGGCATTGAGCGGCCCGGGAACCGGCTCAGTGAGCATCGGCGCCGGCCCTTGAGCATCCGTTAAAAATCATGTTAAAACTGCTCGATTTCACCGGCGGCGACCAGCGGATGCGGTGTGCGCCTTACGCCGGGGACCTCACCGCAGAGCCGCGGGGTCGGGAAGATCTTGCCGGGGTTGCACAGGCCCGCCGGGTCGAACGCGCAGCGCAGCAGCTGCATGGTGGCCAGGTCGTCGGCGCCGAACATCCGCGGCATGTACCTGGACTTGTCCGCGCCCACGCCGTGCTCGCCGGTGATCGACCCGCCGTGGGAGATGCACAGGTCGAGGATCGCGCCGGACAGTACCTCGGCCGCCTCGCAGGCCTCCGGTGTCGCGTCGTCGAACAGCACGAGCGGGTGCAGGTTGCCGTCGCCCGCGTGGAACACGTTCGCCACCCGGATGCCGCAGGCGGCGGACAGCTCGGCGATCCGGTCGAGCACCTCCGGCAGGGCAGTGCGCGGGACGACGCCGTCCTGCACGATGTAGGCCGGGCTGATCCGGCCGACCGCGGCGAACGCCGACTTGCGGCCCTTCCAGATCGCGGCCCGCTCGGCGGCGTCCCTGGCGGCCCGGATCTCGGTGGCGCCCGCCTTCTCGCAGAGTTCCCGTACGGCCGCGGTCTCCCGCTGCACATCGGCCTCCGGCCCGTCCAGCTCGACGACGAGCACCGCGCCGGCCCCGGCGGGATACCGGCAGGCCACTGCCGCCTCGGCCGCCTCGATCGCCAGCGCGTCCATCATCTCGATCGCGGCGGGCAGGATGCCGGACGCCGATGATCGCGGACACCGCGGTGCCGCCGTGCCCAGTCGTCTCGAACGCGGCCAGCAGCGTGGTCACCGCCTCCGGGATCTTCGTCAGCTTCACGATGATCTTGGTGGCGATGCCGAGCGTGCCCTCCGAGCCGATGAACGCGCCGAGCAGGTCGTAGCCGGCCGACCCGCCGGTGCCGTCGCCGAGCCAGGTCAGCTCGCCGCGCGCGGTGACGATCTGCAGGCCGGTGACATGGTGCACGGTGAAGCCGTGCTTCAGGCAGTGCGCGCCGCCCGAGTTCTCCGCGACATTGCCGCCGACCGAGCAGATGACCTGGCTGGACGGGTCCGGCGCGTAGAACAGGCCGTACGGCTCGGCCGCCTTGCTCACCGCCAGGTTGGTGACCCCCGGCTCGACGATGGCCCGGCGGCTGACCGGGTCGATCGAGATGATCTTCCGCATCCTGGACATGACGATCAGCACGCCGTCGGCCCGCGGCAGCGCGCCGCCGGACAACCCGGTACCCGAGCCCCTGGCCACGAACGGGACGCCGGCCCGGGCGCACTCGGTGACGATCTCCGCGACCTGGCCGGCCGTCTGCGGCAGCACCACAAGGCCGGGGCTGGACCGGTGCGAGGTCAGCCCGTCGCACTCGTAGGTGCGCAGTTCCTGCGGGTCGCTGACGACGCCGTCCGGCCCGCAGATCCCGCCCATCCGCCGGATCAGCGTCTCAAGCATTGCCGCGCCTCACTCTCCTCGCCCTGTTCCCAGGGTGCGCCTTGCGGCCCGGCTTTGCCACTGCCGGGCTCAGGGCATCCGCTCGTAGGCGGGAATGGTGAGGAACTCGGCGTAGTCGTCGGCCAGCGCCACGGCCTTGAACAAGGCGGTCGCCTCGTCGAACTTGGCCTCGCCGAACGCGTCGCCGTACAGTTCCCTGATCTTGGCGAGCTCCTCGCCGATCAGCTGCTCCACCAGGCCAGCGGTGATCAGCGTGCCCTCGGCCAGGCTGATCTCGTTGTGCAGCCACTGCCAGACCTGGGAGCGCGAGATCTCCGCCGTCGCCGCGTCCTCCATCAGGTTGAAGATCGCCACGGCGCCGTTGCCCGCCAGCCAGTTGGCCAGGTACTGCAGTCCCACGCTGATGTTGTTCCGCAGCCCGGCCTCGGTGATGCCGCCCGGCGTCTTGTCGATCGACAGCAGGTCGGCGGCGCTGACGCTGACGTCCTCGCGGAGCTTGCCCAGCTGGTTCTGCTGGTCCCCGAGCACTCCGTCGAATACCTCCCGGCAGATCGGCACCAGGTCCGGGTGCGCCACCCAGGAGCCGTCGAAACCGTCCCTGGACTCGCGGGTCTTGTCCTCCCTGACCTTCGCCAGCGCGGTGGCGTTCACCTCGGGATCACGCCTGCTCGGGATGAAGGCGGCCATGCCCCCCATGGCGTGCGCCCCCCGCTGGTGGCAGGTACTCACCAGCAGCTCGGTATAGGCACGCATAAACGGGGCCGTCATGGTTACCGCGTTACGCTCCGGCAGCACGTATTCGCGGCCCCTGGTCCGGAATTTCTTGATGATGCTGAACAGGTAGTCCCAGCGGCCCGCGTTCAGCCCGGCGCTGTGCTCACGCAGCTCGTAGAGGATTTCCTGCATCTCGAACGCGGCCGGGATGGTCTCGATCAGGACCGTCGCCCGGATGGTGCCGCGCGGGATGCCGAGCTCCTCCTGGGCGATGTTAAAGGCGTCGTTCCACAGCCGCGCCTCCCGGTGGCTCTCCAGCTTGGCCAGGTAGAAATACGGGCCTTTGCCCTTGTCGAGCTGACGCTGCGCGCAGTGGAAGAAGTACAGGGCGAAGTCGAAGAGGCTGCCGGAGATCCGCTCGCCGTCCACCAGCACGTGCTTCTCGTCCAGGTGCCAGCCGCGCGGCCGGACCACGATCGTGGCCAGCTCGTTGTCGGGCCCCAGCCGGTAGGCCTTGCCGTCGGTGCTGGTGAAGTCGATCTTCCGGTCCAGCGCGTCCTTCAGGTTCAGCTGGCCGGTGACCATGTTGTCCCACAGCGGGGTGTTCGCGTCCTCGAAGTCGGCCAGCCAGACCTTGGCGCCGGAGTTGAGCGCGTTGACCGTCATCTTCTTGTCGGTCGGGCCGGTGATCTCCACCCGGCGGTCCACCAGGCCGGGCGCCGGCGGCGCGACCCGCCAGGACCTGTCGTCCCTGACCCGGCGGGTCTCGGCGAGGAAATCGAGCGTGCCGCCCGCGATGAGGTCCTGCTGGCGGCTGGCCCGGGCGGCAAGCAGCTGCGCGCGGCGCGGGCCGAGTTCCCGCTGCAGCCTGGCGATCAGGGCCAGCGCACCGGGGGTGAGGATCTCGTCGTAGCGGTCGCCGGCCTGGCCGGTGACCTCGACGCCGTCGGTTCCTGGCATGCCCGCGCTCCTTTTCCCGTGCAGGTCCTGCTGGCCTGGTCACCCTGACGCTAACGGTCGGCGCCGAGAGGGGTCAAAGGAGGCCGGCTCCGGGCCCGCTGTCGCGGCGGCCCGGCACGGCTGGCGCTGGCCGCCCGGGCACAACCGGGGCGGCCAGGACGTTATTGAGGTGAGTGTTACCGCGAAGCGTGGCACGATCGACGCATTGCCCGCCTGGCGGCGGGCGGTGGCTCACTTTCTACTCGGCTGCCTGCGGGTATGCCGGTCTTGGATGGCGAATGACTGCTGTATTCGATGAGACCCCGGACGGCGCGGCGATGACCGGCCAGCCTGGCCCCGAGCGGCTGGACGTGGCCGAACGGCACGCGCTGCGCCGGGTGGCCGGGCTGTCCACCGAGCTCGAGGACGTCAGCGAGGTCGAGTACCGGGCGCTTCGGCTTGAGCGCGTGGTGCTGATGGGCGTGTGGGCGGACGGGACGCTGGCGACCGCCGAGAACTCGCTGCGCGAGCTTTCGCTGCTGGCCGAGACCGCCGGGTCGGAAGTACTCGAGGGCCTGATCCAGCGGCGTGGCCGGCCGGACGCGGCTACCTATGTCGGCGCGGGCAAGGCCGCCGAGCTGGCCGGGATCGTCGCGGACTCCGGTGCCGACACCGTCATCTGCGACGGCGAGCTCACCCCCGGGCAGCTCCGCAAGCTCGAGGGCATCGTGAAGGTCAAGGTCATCGACCGCACGGCGCTGATCCTGGATATTTTCGCCCAGCATGCCCGCAGCAAGGAGGGCAAGGCCCAGGTCGAGCTCGCCCAGCTGCAGTACCTGCTGCCCAGGCTGCGTGGCTGGGGCGAGTCGCTGTCCCGCCAGGCCGGAGGCCGGGTGGCCGGCGGCGGCGGCATCGGGACCCGCGGGCCCGGCGAGACCAAGATCGAGACTGATCGGCGCCGGATCCGGGCGCGCATTTCCAAGCTGAAGCACGAGCTGGCCGGCCTGTCGGTCGGCCGCGAAGTCCAGCGCGGCCAGCGGCGGCGCCGGGCAGTGCCTTCGGTGGCGATCGCCGGATACACCAATGCCGGGAAGTCCAGCCTGCTCAATCGGCTGACCGGTGCCGACGTGCTGGTCGACGACTCGCTCTTCGCGACCCTCGACCCAGCCGTGCGCCGGGCCCGCACGCCCGCAGGCCGGCCGTTCACGCTGACCGACACCGTCGGGTTCGTCCGGCATCTTCCGCACCAGCTGGTCGAGGCCTTCCGCTCGACGCTGGAGGAGGTGGCGGATGCCGACCTCATCCTGCATGTGGTCGACGGCTCGGACGCCGACCCGCAGGCGCAGATCGCCGCCGTCCGCGAGGTGCTCGGCCAGATCGGGGCCGGCCGAGGTTCCCGAGCTCGTGGTGGTGAACAAGTCCGACGCCGCCGACCCGATCGCGGTGGACGCGGTGCTGCGGCGCGAGCACGCGGCGGTGGTGGTGTCGGCGCGGACCGGCCACGGGCTCCCCGCCCTGCTCAGCGAGCTGGACGAGCGGCTGCCGCGGCGGGATCCGGAGATCAAGGTGCTTGTCCCGTACGGCCGCGGCGACCTGATCTCACGGGCGCACCAGGAGGGCGAGGTCCTCACCGTGAGCCACGGCCAGGACGGCACCGAGCTGACCGCCCGCGTCCCGCCGGGCCTGGCCGCCGAGCTCGACCGTGCCACCGGCGCGCTGGAGTCGCCGCGCTAGCCGCGAGCGCGCCCTGTCTGCCGCCCGGCCGCCCGGCGGCTGGCACGGCAACGACCGGACAGCATTGACCAGGCGGCGCTGACCGGGCGGCGCTGCGCGCGCGGCGCTGACTGATAGCACGGACAATGCAGGAAAGCTGCCGGCCGTGCCGGGAAGCTGCACCTTCCGGCTTGCCTGATTGAATATCCGGCAGGAATTGGCGGCATGCCGGAATGGGTGCCGGAATTCGGTGAATAACCGCGAGCGGCCATGCGCTGGCCGGCCCGCACCCGGTAAGGCGATCGGCCGGGCCCCGAGGCCGGCCGGGGCGCGGCGGGCGCCATCGCCACGCGCGCCGGCCGCCCGCTCACCGGCGGTCTTACCAGCCGTGTTAGTGTCACCGGGCCGCCCGTCACGCGGGCCAGGCCGGCCACGCAGGCTCCAGGAAGTAGAATCGGCAGGTGCTCCACGCAATTGCATGCAGCACACTTTGTCCCGGCTTTCGGACGGCTGTGCGCTAGCCGGTCTCGCAGACGCTGCCGCTAAGTACTGGCAAACGATTGCAGGCGGTCCGGCCCGGCGCCAGCTTCGATGCGGTGACCTGGGATTGCACTATTATGGGACAAAGGACTTCGTAAAGGGCCTGTACACCGGTCTCATCAGTGCAATATCTTGACTGGACCCGATCGTTTGTTGCCCGTCGCAGTCGCACCCACTTGCGGCACCCTGCCGCGAACCGCTTCACTAGGCCCTTGCCGGTGTTTCACCAGCAGGCACAAGTCATGGCAGGTGACCGCTCATGGCGAACCGGACCCTTGTCCGTAACGCCGCCGTGCGCTGTGCCGCCGTGCCCCGCGTGGTAGTAGCCGGGTGCCGTGCTGCCGGGTGCCGTGCTGCCGGGTGCTGGGGGGCGGCGCGGTGACCGTTCGCCTGCTGACCAACATCGGCCGCCTGTGGACCGGATCCGAGATCTGGAGCAACGCGGCGATCCTTACCCAGGACGACAAGATCGCCTGGGTGGGCCCGGCGGCGGAGCTGCCGGCCAGCATCCCTGGCGTCGTCGAGGACATCGTGGATGTCGACCACGTCGAGAATCTGGGCGGCGGGCTGGTCACCCCCGGGCTCGTCGACGCGCACACGCATCCGGTCTACGCGGGCAATCGCTGGGCGGAGCTGGCGATGCGATCGGGCGGCTCGTCGTCGACCGAGATCGCCTCGGCGGGCGGCGGCATGGCATCGACGGTGACGGTGACCAGGGGAACGGATCCCTGGACGCTCTGCAACGGCGTCCGGGAGCGGCTCAGGTCCTGGCTGCTGTCCGGGACCACGACCATCGAGGCGAAGACCGGCTACCACTTGACCCGCGACGGCGAGCTCGCTGACGTGCGCCTGCTGCGCTCGCTCGAGGGCGAGCCGCAGATGCCGCGGGTGCACGTGACGTTCCTGGCCGCCCACGCGGTGCCGCCCGAGTACTTCGGCCGCCGGCATGACTACGTCGACGCGGTCGGCAACTGGTGCGCCGACGCGTCCGCCGCCGGGGCGGACAGCGTCGACGTCTACTGCGACGACGGGCGCTTCACCGAGCGCGAGGCGCGCTGGGTGCTCGGCGCCGGCCGGGCCGTCCGGCCTGCTGCCCCGGCTGCACGCATGCGGCGAGACCCGCAACGGTGCGGCCAGGCTCGCGGCGGAACTCGGCTGCGCCTCGGCCGATCTGCTGCTCGGCGCCGACGACGACGACGTGACCGCGCTGGCCCAGGCCGGCGTGGTCGCCGTGGTCTGCCCGAGCACGGCACTGGAGACCGGCCAGCGGCCGCCGGTCCGCGCGCTGCTCGACAAGGGCGTCGCTGTCGCGCTCGGCTCCGACCACACGCCGGGCGGGAACGGGATCACCTCGATGCCGCTCGTCATCGCGCTGGCCGTCTCGTATTTCGGGCTGAGCGTGACCGAGGCGCTCCGGGCGGCAACCATCGGCGGCGCGCATGCGCTGCGCGCGCCGGACCGGGGCGCGATGGTCCGCGGCCGGTACGCGGACATCGTCGCCTGGGACGCTGACCACGAGGGCTCGTTCGCCTGGTCCTACGGGCTCAAGCCGCTCCGCGTCTGGCTCGGCGGCGAGCCGGTGGCCGGCTGAGCCGCGCAGGCCAGGCAACTCAGGCCACCCGGCTGCGGCGGACGCGCTGATGCGATTGTCACGGCGATGACGGCGGCTGTCGCCGTGGTCACGGACTCCACGGCCGGGTTGCCCGCCGGGCTGGCCGCCGCCGACGGCATCTTCGTGGTGCCACTTCGCGTCGTGCTCGGGGATCGCGCCGCGGAAGAAGGCGCGGCGGCGATCACCGTCGCCGAGGTCGAGGCGGTCATGCGCTCCGGCGGCCGGGTCGGCACGGCCAGCCCGGCACCGGAGGTGTTCGCTGCCGTCTACGCGGCGGCGGCCGCCGGGGGAGCGAAGTCCATCGTCTCCGTGCATCTGTCCGCCCGGCTGTCCGGGACGCTCAACTCGGCCCGGCTGGCCGCGGCGAGCGCGCCGGTTCCGGTGTGCCTTGTCGACTCCCAGTCGATCGGGATGGGCCTGGGCATCGCCGTCCGCACCGCCGCGGCGGCGGCGGCCGATGGTGCGGACGCGGATGCCGTAGCCGCCGCGGCGGCAATGCGGGCCGCCAGGCTCCGCTCGGTCTTCGCCCTGGACACCCCGGGTTACCTGCGGGCCGGCGGCAGGCTTGAGCCCACCCCGGCGCTGCCAGGCAGCGCGCTGACGGCCCGGCCGATCCTGCATGTCCGCGATGGCAGGATCGTGCTGCTGGAGAAGGCACGGACGCCGGCCGGGGCCATCAGCAGGCTGGCCGAGCTTGCCGCCGATTTCGCCGCGGATCAGCCGGTGGACCTGGCCATCCAGCACACCGGTGACGCTGACCGCGCCGCGGCACTCGCCGGGCAGCTGGCCGGCCGCATCCCGGGCGTGCGGCACAGCTACCTCGCCGCGGCCGGCCCGGTAATCTGCGCGCACACCGGCCCGGGAATGCTCGGCGTCGTGATCGCTCCCTACTGACCGCCGTGCACCGCCGAGCCCGCCCGCCCGGGCGGCCAGCGACGGCGCCGGAACCGTCGCTGGCCAAGTCCGCCCATCAGCCTGCTTCCGCCGTGCGGCCGGATCGTGGCATGCTGCGGGCATGCCCGCGTCTGCTGCCGGAAAGACAAGCGCCAGCCCGGCCACCGCCGGCCCGGCGGCAGCCGCCGGCCCGCCCGGCAGCCGGCCCGGCGGCCGCAGGCGACCCGCCGGCCCCCCGCCGGTCACGGTGATCGTGGGCGAGGAGGAACTGCTCGCTGAACGCGGCATCGGCGCCATCGTCGCCGCGGCCGGCAGCGGTCGCGACGTCCATGACGTGCGCGCCGCGGACCTTAGCCACGGCGAGTTCACGCAGCTGACCGCGCCGTCGCTGTTCGGCGGCGGCTGCCTGGTCATCGTCAGGTCCGGGCAGGACGCCAGCAAGGAAGTCGCGGCCGAGCTGACCAGGTACGCGGCCGCTCCGGCGGCAGAGGTCGTGCTGGTGGTAACGCACGCCGGGGGAGTGAAGGGCAAGGCGCTGCTGGCCAGCCTGGCCGGGGCGGGCGCGCAGCGGATCAACGCCGCGCCGGTCAAGCGGTTCGGCGAGCGGCTGGACTTCCTGCGGTCCGAGTTCCGCCGCGCCGGGCGGAAGGCCGACGAGGCGGGACTGCGGGCGCTGCTCGATGCGGTCGGAACCGACCTGCGCGAACTGGCCGCGGCGTGCAGCCAGCTCGCGGCCGATACCAGCGGGGTGATCAGCCAGGCGGTGGTGACCAGGTACTACCGGGGCCGGGCCGAGGCAACCGGCTTCACCGTGGCTGACCGGGCCGTCGAGGGCAAGCTCGCCGACGCGCTCGAGCAGCTCCGCTGGGCGCTGGCCACCGGCGTATCGCCGGTGCTCATATCCAGCGCGCTGGCGCAGGGCGTACGCGGGCTCGGCCGGGTGGGCAGCGCTTCGCGCGGCCAGAGCGCCGATGCGCTGGCCGCCGAGCTCGGCATGCCGCCGTGGAAGATCGACCGGGTCCGCCAGCAGCTCCGCGGCTGGGCGCCGGACGGCGTCGCCCGCGCGCATGCCGCGGTGGCAGCGGCAGACGCCCAGGTCAAAGGCGAAGGGGCCAGCGCAGGGTACGCGCTTGAGACCGCGATCCGGACGATCGTGGCCAGCCGGTCCTGGCGGCATTCATGACCGGCTAAGGCATGTCCGCCCAGCACCGGGCGGGGCGGACATGCCGCGCCGGGCGGGTCAGCCCTGGTTGAGCTGCGCGGCGCGCTTGGCGATCGCGGACTTGCGGTTGGCTGCCTGGTTCTTGTGGATGACGCCCTTGCTGGCGGCCTTGTCCAGCTTGGTCAGCGCCGCGCGCATGGTCTCGGTGACCTTGTCGGCGTCGCCGGCGTCCGCGGCCTCGCGGAACTGGCGCACCGACGTCTTCAGCGACGACTTGACGGCCTTGTTGCGCTGGCGCGCCTTCTCGTTCTGCTTGTTGCGCTTGATCTGGGACTTGATATTCGCCACGCGGGTGCCTCGCTAAAGTTCTGGTCAGGTGGATCCGGAGTGTGCCCGGCACGAGCCGAGGTCGCGGTCTCGCGCCCGGCGGAGAAGAATGCGGGCATGCGGGCAACCGGGATCGAAGGATACCCGAGATCTGCCCGCTCGCTCAAACCCGGGGCGGCCGTGACCGCGGGCTGCCCGGCTGGCGCCGGCATCCACCGGGACATGCGACCATGGAGCGACAAGATCTGCGAGCGCCGGGACCGAGCCAGGCAAGGCTGACCTGCCGGCTGGCCGGGCCAGGCCGGCCGACCGGCCGACCAGAAGACCAACGACCGACGACCAAATGGCGGATGCCTGTGCCACCATCGCCCGAGCCCGGCCTGCCCGGGCCCGGCCTGCCCGAGCCCGGCCGGACCGATCAAGCGATGATCCGCAACTTCTGCGTCATCGCGCACATCGACCACGGCAAGTCCACGCTCGCTGACCGGATGCTGCAGCTCACCGGCGTCGTCGGCGACCGGCAGATGCGTGCCCAGTACCTCGACCGGATGGACATCGAGCGCGAGCGCGGCATCACCATCAAGAGCCAGGCGGTGCGGCTGCCGTGGACCGGCCCGGCGGCAGGCCGTACGTGCTCAACCTCATCGACACCCCCGGCCACGTCGACTTCTCCTACGAGGTGTCCAGGTCGCTGGCCGCCTGCGAGGGCGCCATCCTGCTGGTGGACGCCGCGCAGGGCATCGAGGCGCAGACGCTGGCGAACCTGTATCTCGCGCTGGACGCCGACCTGCACCTGATCCCGGTCCTCAACAAGATCGACCTGCCGGCGGCGCAGCCGGAGAAGTACGCCGCCGAGCTGGCCGGCGTCATCGGCTGCAGCCCGGCCGACGTGCTCATGGTCTCGGCCAAGACCGGCGACGGCGTGCCCGAGCTGCTGAACGCGATCGTCGAGCAGGTCCCGCCGCCAAGCGGGAACCTGGACGCCCCGGCCAGGGCGCTGATCTTCGACTCCGTCTACGACACCTACCGCGGCGTGGTGACCTATGTCCGGGTCGTGGACGGCCGGCTGACCCGGCGCGAGCGGAGCATGATGATGTCCACCAAGACGGCGCACGACACGCTCGAGGTGGGCGTGATCTCGCCGGAGCCGATCCCGTCAGAGAGCCTGGCCGCGGGCGAGGTCGGCTACCTGATCACCGGCGTCAAGGATGTCCGGCAGGCCCGGGTCGGCGACACCGTGACGATGTCGGCGCATCCGGCGGACGAGCCGCTGTACGGATACGACCACCCGCGGCCGATGGTGTTCTCCGGCCTCTACCCGGTCGACGGCGACGACTACCCGGAGCTGCGGGACCAGCTGGACAAGCTCAGGCTGAACGACGCCGCGCTGGTCTACGAGCCGGAGACCTCGCTGGCGCTCGGCTTCGGCTTCCGCTGCGGCTTCCTCGGCCTGCTGCACATGGAGATCGTCCGCGAGCGGCTGGAGCGCGAGGGCGGCCTGTCGCTGATCTCGACCGCGCCGAACGTCGTCTACCGGGTGGTCATGGAGAACGGCAGCGAGCTGACCGTCACCAACCCGAGCGAGTTCCCGGACGGCAAGGTCGGCCCAGATCTTCGAGCCGGTGGTGCGGGCCACCGTGCTCGCGCCGAGCGAGTACATCGGCACGATCATGGAGCTGTGCCAGGCCAGGCGCGGCGTGCTGCTCGGCATGGAGTACCTGTCCGCGGACCGGGTGGAGATCCGCTACACGATGCCGCTTGCCGAGATCATCTTCGACTTCTTCGACCAGCTCAAGTCGCGCACCCGCGGCTACGCGTCGCTGGACTACGAGCTGGCCGGCGAGCAGGACGCCGACCTGGTCAAGGTCGACATCCTGCTGCAGGGCCAGCCGGTGGACGCGTTCAGCCAGATCGTGCACGCGGACAAGGCGCGTGACTACGGGATCGCGATGACGTCCAGGCTCAAGGAGCTGATCCCGCGGCAGCAGTTCGAGGTGCCGATCCAGGCGGCGATCGGCGCCCGGGTGATCGCGCGGGAGAACATCCGGGCGATGCGCAAGGACGTGCTGGCCAAGTGCTACGGCGGCGACATCACCCGGAAGCGCAAGCTGCTGGAGAAGCAGAAGGAAGGCAAGCGGCGGATGAAGACGATCGGCCGGGTGGACGTGCCGCAGGAGGCCTTCGTCGCGGCGCTGTCCACCGACCAGGGCTCCGACCGGCGGCGTTAGCCGCCGCTGGCGGCAGGGCCCGCTGGCGCTACGGGCCGGGCGGCGGCGGCGGCGCTTGCGGCGCCTGCACGTGCGTGACGCTGGCACCGTGCGTGCTTGCCACCGCGACCAGCGCCACCACGCCCACGACGAACAGCACGGTCAAGATGATGCCGATCCAGCCGAGGATCAGGCCGGCCAGTGCCAGGCCGGCGCCGTCCTCGCCGGTCTGCCGGATCTGGCGGCGCGCTATGTGACCGAGCACCACGGCCGGGATCGCGGCGAGGAACCAGAAGAAGATCTGGCCGATTCCGCAGGCGAGCGAGGCAACCGCGAGCCCGTTCGTCCGCCGCGGCATCATGTACTGCACCGGATAGTGCGACTGCGCGCCGAGCGAGTGACCAGGCAGGTCGGCGGTCAGCGTCTGCAACTGCTGGTAGGTCTGCGCCCGCAGCACCTGCCCGGACCGCTCGTCGAACTCATCCCTGGTCAGCCTGCCCTCCGCGTACGCGGTCTGCAGGAGTCCGTGCGCGGAGTCCCGGTCACGATCGGAAGCCCGCATCTGTCCGTAGCCGCCTGCTGTCATCTCGTTTCCTCAAGTCAAGACGCCGTGGGCGCCACCGCGAGCGAGGCCGCCTTCAGCATAACCGCCGCCGGCTATCGCCAGGCGCCGTCAGGCCCCCAGGACGCACCGGCCGGACTCGCCCGGTGACGCAACTGATCAGGATTTTTAACGGGGCCAACTCTGCCGGTCGAGCACGGCTGGCGGGTCGGATACGGTGCGAACTATGGCGGACTGCACGGGTGATCGCGGTGAACCACGGGCAAGGAGGCGGACCTCGTGGTGGGCTGGCCAGCCCGCCCGGACCGCGATCGACAAGCGGCCCGTCGGCCGGCCGGGTCCTGGTGCGCACGCTCGGGCTGGCCGACGACGAGTACGCGCGACAAGGAGAACCACGGCGGCCGCGACCAGGCGGTCTACGCCTACGCCAGGGAGGACCTGGACTGGTGGACCGAACGGCTCGGCCGCGAGCTGCGCAACGGGCTGTTCGGCGAGAACATCACCACCTCCGGGCTCGGACATCACCGGCGCGCTGATCGGCGAGACCTGGCGGATCGGCACCGCGGTGGTCCAGGTCACCAGCCCGCGGATCCCGTGCGTCACCTTCCAGTCCTGGATGGACGAGCCGCACTGGGTGAAGCGGTTCGCCGCGGCAGGCCGGCCGGGCGCGTACCTGCGGGTGCTGGCCGAGGGCACCGTCGGGGCCGGAGACGAGGCCCAGGTCTCGACCGCCCGGCGGAGCGGGTCACGGTCGCCGAGTCGATGCGCGCCTACTACGGCGACCATGGACCTGATGCGCCGGGTGCTCCGGGTGCCAGGGCGAGGGGACAAATGGGACGAGATCGGCCAGCACGTGCTCGGCCGCGCCCGCGTCTAGCCAGGGCGGCCTGACCGTGCCGGGAACGCCGCCCGACGGCGAGCCCGTCCCGGCTGACGGGGCGCTGCCGTCCGCGGCGCTCAGCGGTGCCGGGGAGCGGCCGTTCGGCATCTACGTGCATGTGCCGTTCTGCGTGACCCGGTGCGGCTACTGCGATTTCAACACCTACACCGCGGCCGAGCTCGGGCCCGGCGCGTCCAGGGAGTCCTACGCTGCCCTGGCCATCGAGGAGATCCGGCTGGCCAGGATGGTGCTCGGCAGCCAGCGACCTGCCGGTGAGCACGGTCTTCTTCGGCGGCGGGACGCCGACCCTGCTGCCGCCCGCCGACCTCGCCGCGATCCTGCGGCGCGGTCGACGCCGAGTTCGGCCTGGCGCCGGGGGCCGAGGTGACCGCCGAGGCCAACCCGGAGTCGGTGACCGAGCGGACGCTGGCGGCGCTGCGCAGCAGCGGCTTCACCCGGATGTCATTCGGGATGCAGAGCTCGGCTGGCCATGTGCTATCCGTTTTGGACAGGAAACATGAGCCAGGGCGGCCGGAAAGCTGTGCGGCGTGGGCACGGGCTGCCGGGTTTGCCCATGTCAGCCTTGACCTCATCTACGGGACGCCGGGTGAGTCCGACGCTGACTGGGCAGACTCGGTGGCTGCTGCGCTGGCCGCGGGCCCGGACCATATCTCCGCGTACGCGCTGATCGTCGAGGACGGCACCAGGCTGGCCGCGCGGATCCGGCGCGGTGAGCTGCCGCCGCCGGACGACGACGCGATGGCTGACCGCTACCTGCTGGCCGACGACCTGCTCGGCGCGGCCGGCCTGCGCTGGTACGAGATCTCCAACTGGGCGGCGAGTGCCGCGGCTGCCTGCCAGCACAACCTGCTGTACTGGACCGGCGCCGACTGGTGGGGGATCGGCCCCGGCGCGCACAGCCACGTCGGCGGCACCCGCTGGTGGAACGTCAGGCATCCGGCTAACTACGCCGCGCGGCTGGCCGCCGGGCAGAGCCCGGCCCGCGCCCGCGAGATCCTGACGCCGCGGCAGCGCCAGACCGAGCGGATCATGCTGCTTACCCGGCTCGCGTCCGGCTGCCCGGCGGCCGAGCTCGATCAGGCCGGCCTGGCCGAGGCAGCGGCGGCGGCGGCCGACGGGCTGGCCGACCCGGCCGCGCTGGCGGCCGGCCGGGTGGTGCTGACCAGGCGCGGCCGGCTGCTCGCCGACGCGGTGATTCGCGGCCTGACCGGCTGACCGCCGGGCCGGCTGACTAACTGACCGGCTTGGCGAGGTGCCGCAGTACCCGCCGAGCCCTACACTTGGCACTCGGGACACAAGAGTGCCAGGGAGGTGTGCGCGTGCTTGACGACAGGAAGCTGGCTGTGCTGCGCGCCATCGTCGAGGACTACGTGTCGACCAACGAGCCAGTCGGCTCGAAGTCCATCGTCGACCGGCACAATCTGGACGTATCCCCGGCGACGATCAGGAACGACATGGCCGTGCTCGAGGAGCAGGGCTTCATCGTGCAGCCGCACACCAGCGCAGGCCGGGTGCCGACGGACAAGGGCTACCGGCTGTTCGTCGACCGGCTGGGCGGGGTGAAGCCGTTCTCGGTGGCCGAGCGCCGGGCCATCGAGACGTTCCTGGCCGGCGCCTACGATCTCGACGACGTGGTCACCCGCACGGTGCGGCTGCTCGCCCAGCTGACCCGCCAGGTGGCCGTCGTGCAGTACCCGTCGCTTACCAGGTCAGCGATCCGGCACATCGAGCTCGTGCCGCTGTCCGACCGGCGGCTGCTGCTCGTGCTGATCACCGACACCGGCCGGGTGGAGCAGCGGGCGATCGACCTGCCCGGGCAGATCGCCGAGGACGAGATCACCCAGCTGCGCGCCGTGCTGAACGCCTGCCTCGACGGTCGCAGGCTGGCCGAGGTAGCGTCGGTGGTCGCGGAACTCCCTGAGCGGATTACGCCGGGCGAGCGCGCGAACGCCGCTGCGGTCTTCTCGGTGATCCTGGAGAGCCTGGTCGAGCGGCACGAGGAGCGAATCGTCGTCGGCGGGGCGGCCAACCTCACCCCGGCGGACTTCTCCCGCGGACTGCACGAGGTCCTTGAGGCACTGGAGGAACAGGTGGTGCTGATGCGCCTGCTCGGCGAGTCCGGCGACGAGGCGTCCCTGACGGTGCGGATCGGCGCCGAGAATCAGGTCGAGGGGCTGCGGAGCGCGTCCGTGGTGGCGGTGGGGTACGGGTCAGGCGACCAGGCCCTGGCGAAGCTCGGCGTGCTCGGGCCAACCCGGATGGACTACCCGACGGCGATGGGAGCGGTGCGCGCGGTGGCACGGTACGTGGGCCAGATCCTGGCCGAGTCGTAGGAGTCCTGGTGGCCAACGACTATTACGCGATTCTGGGCGTCCGGCGCGACGCGGACGGCGACGAGATCAAGAAGGCGTACCGGCGGCTCGCCCGTGAGCTGCACCCGGACGTCAACCCGGATCCGCAGACCCAGGAGCGGTTCAAGGAGATCACCCAGGCGTACGAGGTGCTCTCCGACCCGGAGAAGCGCCAGATGTTCGACCTGGGCGCCGATCCGTACGCGCCCGGCGGCGCGAACCAGGGCGGGTTCGCTGCCGGGTTCCCGTTCAGCGACCTGATGGACGCGTTCTTCGGGGCCGGGGCAGGCAACCGGGGGCCGCGCAGCCGGGCCCGCCGCGGCCGCAACGCGACCATCCGGGTGGAGCTCGACCTCTCCGAGTGCGCGTTCGGCACGACCAGGGAACTCGCGGTGGACACCGCGGTCGTCTGCCCGACCTGCTCGGGCGAGGGCACCGCGCCGGGCACCCACCCGCAGACCTGCGACGTGTGCGGCGGCCGCGGCGAGATCAGCCAGGTGACGAGGTCGTTCCTGGGCCAGGTCATGGCATCGAGGCCGTGCCCGCAGTGCGGCGGCTACGGCACCGTCATCCGGCGGCCGTGCCCGGAGTGCGACGCCGACGGGCGGGTCAGGACCCGGCGCAATATCAAGGTGCGGATCCCGGCCGGCGTCGAGGACGGCACGCACATCCAGCTGGCCGGCGAGGGCGAGACCGGCCCGGGCGGCGGGCCGCCCGGCGACCTGTTCCTCGAGATCGTCCAGCGGCCGCACCCGATCTTCGAGCGTCAGGGCGATGACCTGCACTGCACGGTGACGATCCCGATGGTGGCCGCGGCGCTCGGCGCGACGCTGAACGTGCAGACCCTGGACGGGCCGGCCGACATTGATATCCGCCCGGGCACGCAGTCCGGCCAGGCGATCCCGCTCTACGGCCAGGGCTCCGCGCACCTGAACGCCGCAGGCCGCGGCGACCTGCTGATCCACGTGACCGTGGAGACGCCGGCCAAGCTGGAGCCGGAGCAGGAGAACCTGCTGCGCGAGTTCGCCAAGCTGCGCGGCGAGGAGTCCCCGCCCGGCCGCTTCGCGCCTGGCCAGCAGGGCTTCTTCTCCCGGCTGCGCGATGCCTTCAACGGCCGCTAGGCCGCCAGTCTTCAGCGTCGGCGCTGATCAGCTGCGGGCTGACCGGATCGTGCTGTCCGGCCCCGAGGGCCGGCACGCCGCGACGGTGCGCAGGCTCGCCGCCGGCGAGCGGGCCGACGTCACCGACGGCGACGGCACGCTGGCCGAGTGCGTGGTCACCGGCAGCGGGCCGGGCCTGCTCGAGCTCGCCGTGCTGGACAGGCGCGAGGAGCCGCCGCCAAGCCCGCGGGTCGTGGTGGTGCAGGCGATACCCAAGGGGGACCGCGGCGAGCTCGCCGTCGAGATCATGACCGAGGTCGGGGTCGACGTCATCGTGCCGTGGGCCGCCGAGCGATGCGTGCCGAGATGGCGCGGCGAGCGCGGCGAGAGGTCGCTCGCCCGCTGGCGGGTGACCGCGCGTGAGGCGGCCAAGCAGGCCCGCCGTAGCAGGTTCCCGCAGGTGACGGCGGTGCAGCCGACCGCGGGCGTTTCCCGGCTGGTGGCGGCGGCCAGCCTCGCTGTGCTGCTCGACCCGGCCGGCCAGGCCGCGCTCGCCAGCCTGCCGCCGGCCGCGGCCGGCGACATCGTCGTCGTGGTCGGGCCGGAGGGCGGGATAAGCCCGGCCGAGGCCGCCGGGCTGGCCGGCGCCGGCGCGCTGACCGCCCGGCTCGGCTCTTCGGTCCTGCGGACCTCGTCAGCCGGCGCGGTCGCCGCCGCCCTGCTGCTCAGTGCCAGCGGCCGGTGGGCGTGAGCCAGCTAGCCTGGCTAACTGCCTGCCTGCGGCTATGCCGCCTGGCTAACTGGCCTGCCTGGCTGCCTGCCTGGCTGGCTAACTGGCCTGCCTGGCTGCCTGCCTGGCAGCTGGCGCTAGCAGGGCCGCGTTCCCGGCGTGACCTGCGAGCTCGGGGCGGGCGTGGGGGTGTCGGCCGGGGCCGCAGATGGCGCGCTGCTCGCGGCGACGACGAGTGCCATCGTGCTGGGCGCCGAGCTGCTCCCTGGGGACGCACTATCCGACGGGCTCGGCGACGGGCTCTGGGACGGCCCGGTGTCGGTCGGCGTCGGCGTCGGCGACGGCGACGTCGGGGTCGGGGTCGGGGAGCCAGACCCGGACGGGCTCGGGCTGGTCGTGGCCGACGGGGCGCAGCTGGGCACCGCGCTGGCCTTGGCCGCCGGGGCAGGCGCACCGTGCGATGGCCGCGGGCTGTGGATGAGCCAGACGCGGAGCATCGGGCCAATCCGGACAAGCGGCACAACGGACAGCGGAAGTTTCTGCGCGTGGCTGGTCAGCCCGCCGCCGTGGCCATGACCCTGGCTAGTTGGCTGGCTATTTCCGGTAGTCACGCCGTCCTGCGGTATGTCGTGCTGCAGCTGGCTGATCGCGAACGCGCCGGATGCGATGATCACGAAGAAGGCGGCCACCGTGGCCACGGGACGCAGCCAGGCCGGATGGGCCTTCGGCGTGCCGTCGCCGGGCCGAAACCAGGTCGTTGCCGGGCGGAGCCGGCGCAGTGCCGGACGGACCCCGCCGAGCGCGGTGCCGCTCCGCAGCCGGAGCCAGGTGAGGGTGGGCTTCAGCCGGAGCGCGGCAGGCTCGGTCCCTGACATCATCCAGGCCGAGAGAGCCGGGCGCGGCGGCCTGAGCCGGGCACGGATCCGCTCCAGGCCGTCGTCCGCCGGCTCGACCGAGTCTGCCGCTGCGCGCAGCGCGCGGCGCAGCAGCTCCTCGTGTTCACCGGTTGGATATGTCATTGATTCCGCTCCAGGCTTCCGGTAGCCCCCCATGTCCGTTTCATACGTCGTGCTCCAGCACGCTGCGGAGCGCGGCCATCGCCCTGGCCGTATGGCTCTTCACGGCCCCCCTGCTGATGCCCATGGCCGTGGCGATCTGTGCCTCCGACAAGTCCCCGTAGTAGCGCAGCACCAGCGCCTCCCGTTGGCGCGCGGGGAGCGTGCGGAGCGCGGTGACCACCGCCGAGCGCTCCAGCTGAGCGAACGCGCCCTGCTCGGCGCTCGGCATGTCCGGCGGCGGCTTCGGCGCATTGCGGTCGACTACCACCCGGTGCCGCAGCACGGACCGGGACCGGTTGACCACCGACTGCCGCAAGTACGAGAGCGCCTTTTCGCTGTCCCTGAGCCGGCGCCAGCCGTCGTGCATCGCGACGAACGAGTCCTGCACGACCTCCTCCGCCGTCGCCACGTCGCGCAGCAGTAGCGCCGACAGGCGGACGAGCGAGCGGTAGTGCGTGCTGTAGAGCGCGGTTACTGCCCGGTCGGCATCCCAGTCGGCCGGCACCGCCCCTAGAGCGGCGTCCGCCACCAGGGTTTCGGTCACTTGAGTTGGACGCGCTAGGCCGCCGTCCGGTTCACCCGTTGTCATGTCCGCTTTTCGCGCCGGTTCCGCGCCCGCCGACTGGCCTCAACGATCCTCCCCCCATGTCCGTTTCCATGCTGGGCCGGCATCGCCGCGCATCATGGTGCACCGTCACGAATCACCAGCGAATAGCGGCGACCAGCGGCCGCGGCACCGGGCCGTACCGGCCTGGCCCGCGTGCGCACCAGCGATTCGCCGCGGATTCGCAGTAGAGCAACCATATATGTCGGCAGTCGCGCTGACGCGCCACAAGTTAAGATCGTTGCATGGCTGACTGCCACTTTTTGCAGCATCGCGGCGGGCGAGGTGCCAGTCGTGCGCGTGCTGGAAAGTGACGGCGCGGGCTAGCCCGGCAGATAGCATGGCGCACATGCGGGCGCGGCAGCGCCCAGGCGGGGAAGGCAATTGACCCAAGAACCAGGCGATCCGGCGAACCGGGCCCGCTCCGCGGGCAATGGTGACACCCAGGTAAAGATCGTCATTCCGGATGACCACTCGATGGTGATCCTGCTCGGATCCGGTGACGAGCTACTGCAGGTAATCGAGCGTGACTTCGCTGCCGACATTCACGTGCGCGGCAACGAGATTACCGTGACCGGCCCGGAGGCGGAGACCGCGCTCGTCGCCCGGCTCTTCGACGAGCTGACCAAACTGGTCGGCAGCGGCACCGAGCTGTCCGTCGGAGTGGTGGAGCAGATCGTCTCCATGCTGCGCAAACGGCCGGCAGCGCGACCCGACGAGGTGCTCACCCTGGACATCCTGTCCGCCCGCGGCCGGACGATCCGGCCGAAGACGCTGAACCAGAAGCGTTATGTGGACGCCATCGATTCACATACGGTCGTGTTCGCGATCGGGCCGGCCGGAACCGGAAAGACCTACCTGGCGATGGCCAAGGCGGTGAAGGCGCTGCAGGCCAAGGAAGTGAACCGGATCATCCTGACCCGGCCGGCGGTCGAGGCCGGGGAGCGGCTCGGCTTCCTGCCCGGCACGCTGTACGAGAAGATCGACCCGTACCTCCGGCCGCTTTATGACGCCCTGCACGACATGCTCGATCCGGCCACCATCCCGCGGCTGCTCGCCGAAGGGACCATCGAGATCGCCCCGCTCGCCTACATGCGGGGCCGCACGCTGAACGATGCGTTCATCATCCTGGACGAGGCGCAGAACACCTCGCCGGAGCAGATGAAGATGTTCCTGACCCGGCTTGGCTTCGGCTCCAGGGTCGTCGTCACCGGCGATGTCACGCAGGTAGACCTGCCGTCCGGGCAGCTCAGCGGCCTGCGGCTCGTGCAGGACATCCTCGATGGCGTCGATGACGTCTATTTCTCGCGGCTGACCAGCCATGACGTTGTCCGGCACAAGCTGGTGGCCGACATCGTGGACGCCTACGAGCGATACGACGCGCACCAGGACCGGATCGCCGACGGGCAGCGGCTGGCGGCTGGCCGCGCGCGCCGGCCAGGCAACCGGGCCCGGTGACGGCCGGGTGAGCATCGAGATCGCCAACGAGTCGGGTACCGCGGTCGACGAGGCCGGCCTCGCCGCGATTGCCCGCCACGTGCTCGACGGGATGCGGGTGCACCCGCTGGTCGAGCTGTCCGTCCTGCTCGTCGACGAGCAGGCCATGGCCGAACTGCACGAGCGCTGGCTGGGCGAGGCCGGGCCGACCGACGTGCTCGCGTTCCCGATGGACGAGCTCAGGCCGCCGCACCAGGCTGGCGCGCGGGCCGACCGAGGGACGGGCGCCGAGTCCGGCCCGCTGCCCGGCCTGCTCGGCGACGTGGTGCTGTGCCCGCAGGTTGCCGCCGGGCAGGCCGCCAGGGCCGGCCACGACACGCAAGCGGAGCTTGAGCTGCTGTGCACGCACGGCATACTGCACCTGCTCGGATATGACCACGCCGACCCGGGCGAGCACGCCGAGATGTTCGGCCTGCAGGACAAGCTGCTTGCGGCCTGGCGCTCGGACCGCGAATCCGGCCACCAGGCTGACCCGGTGGCGCCGGCCGGGGAAGACGAGCCCGCGCAGGACGAAGGGCCGGGGTGACGACGCGATGGACTGGCTGGCCGTCGCCGCGCTTGCGCTGATCGTCTTGGCCGGGTGCTGCGCCACCGCTGAGGTCGCGCTGCTCAGGGTGTCCAGGGCGGGCGCGAAGGAACTCGGCCGCACGGCCGGGGAGCGGTCGACGCCGCTGCGAGCTGTGCTCGCCGAGGTGCCGCTCTACCTGAGCGTGCTGTCGCTCGCGAAGATCGCTGCCGAGGCAGCGGCGACGGTGCTGGTGACCGCCGTGCTGCTGGACGCGGTCGGCTCCGGCTGGCGGGCGTTCGCGATCGCCGTGGCGGTCATCGTGGTGGCGGTCTACGTGGCTACCGTGGTCATCCCGCGCAACACCGAGCGCCAGCACCCGGCCCGGGTCGCGCTGGCGGCCGCTGCGATTCTGCACCCGGTCGTCCGCTTTCTCGGCCCGCTGCCGCGGCTCCTCGGCGCGGCCGGCCGCAAGCTTGGCGCGGGCAAGGGATCAGCCAGCTCCGAGGAGGACCTGCGCGGCCTGGTGGACCTGCTTGAGCAGCGCCGGGTTATCCAGCCCGGCGAGCGCGCCATGATCCATTCGGTGTTCGAGCTTGGCGACACGATTGTCCGAGAGGTCATGGTGCCGCGCACCGACATGGTTTTCGTCGAGCGGGACAAGACGCTGCGCCAGGCGCTGTCACTCGCGTTGCGCAGCGGCTTTTCCCGGATTCCGGTGATCGGCGAGAACCTCGACGATGTGGTCGGGATCGCTTATCTCAAGGACATCGTCACCCGCAGCCAGGAGCACAGGGAGTGCGAGGCCGTCGAGAAGGTTTCCTCGACCATGCGGGCGGCCACCTTCGTGCCGGAGAGCAAGCCGGTCGACGAATTGCTCAAGGAGATGCAGGCGCGGCAGATCCACCTGGCGATCGTGATCGACGAGTACGGCGGGACCGCCGGCCTGGTCACCATCGAGGACATTCTCGAGGAGATCGTCGGGGAGATCACGGACGAGTATGACCAGGAGCAGCCGCCGGTTGAGTGGATCGAGCCTGGCCGCCGCGCCCGGGTCACCGCCCGGCTGCCGGTGGAGGAACTGGCGGAGCTCTTCGACGTCAGGATCGACGCGGAGGACGTGGAGACGGTGGGCGGGCTGCTTGCCCAGCAGCTCGGCCGGGTGCCGATCGCCGGGTCGATGGCGACCGTGCAGGGGCTGAAACTTACCGCGGAGAGCCTGGCCGGGCGGCGTAACCGGATCGAGACCGTGACCGTGCAGGTCGGCCGGGATCGCCGGACGGGCAAGCCGACGCCAGGGACCTGGCCGCCCCGCACTAGACCTGGCCGCCGCACGAGGCCTGGCCGTCCCCGCACGCGAGGCCTGGCCGACCGCACGAGGCCTGGCCGCCCCGCGCTAGACCTGGCCGCCGCACGAGGCCTGGCCGCCCCGCACTAGACCTGGCCGCACTAGAGTTAACCGAGTGAGCGAGGCTCAGCCCGGCCCAGAGGACGTCAAGATCATCACTCTTGCCCGGTCCGCGCGCGTGCGGGTCGCGGCAGCCGAGGGTGCCGCCGTCCGCGACGAGACCGGCCGTACCTACGCGGCGGCTGCGGTCGCCCTGCCGTCGCTGCGGCTCTCCGCGCTGCAGCTCGCCGTCGCCATGGCAGTATCCAGCGGCGCGACCGGCCTCGAGGCGGCTGCCCTGGTCACCGAGGCGGACCAGCCCGCCGCCGCCGACCTTGCGGCGGTTCGTGACATCGGCCAGGAAGCGGTCATATTCCACGTGAACCCGGACGGCACGATCCGGCGCGACGCCTGCTGCTCCTGACCGCGACTGGCCCTGACCGCGGCTGGCCCTGACCGCCGGCTGGCCCTGACCGCGGCTGGCCCTGACTCGCGGCCCTGCCGGCCCTGACCGCGGCCCGCCCGGCGCAGCCCTGCCAGGCTGGCGCCACGCGGGAGTGCCGCGGTACGCACCAGCGGAGCCGCGGCCATCCTGGCCGCCGCGGCGCTATGGGGCAGCACCGGCACCGTGGCGCATTTCGCCCCGGCCGGGGCGAGCCCGGTGTCGGTGGGAGCGGCCCGCATCGTGGTCGGCGGCGCGCTCCTCGCAGCGCTTGCCTACGGCAGCATGTCCGGCGGCCGGGTGACGGCCGCCAGGCGCTCCGGCCCCGGCCCGGGCCCCGGCTGCCGGGAATGTGCAGCGCCGGGGCGGCGAGATCAGGCAGCTGCTGGCCCGGCGCGGGACCCGGCGGGCGGTGCTCGTCATCGGGGCAGCAAGCACGGCCGGATACCAGCTCAGCTTCTTCTCGGCGGTGCGCGCGACCGGGGTGGCCATCGGCACCGTCGTCGCCATCGGCAGCGCCCCGGTATTCACCGGGCTGATCAGCCGGCTAACCGGCGGTGGCGCGCTGACCCGCCGCTGGATGCTGGCCACTGCCGGTGCCATCGCGGGCTGCGCGGTACTCGTGACCGGTGGCCGCGCCGCGGGCGCTGATCTCGGCGGCGTCGGCCTGGCGTTGCTCGCCGGGCTCTGCTATGCCGCCTACGCCGTCACCGCTGCGCGCATGGTGACCGCGGGGACGAGCGAGCGGGCCGTGATGGGGGCGCTGTTCGGCGGCGGCGCGCTGCTGCTGGTCCCGGTCTTGGTGGCCAGCTCGCCAGGGTGGCTGCTGTCCGTGCCCGGCATCGTGGTCACCGTCCAGCTTGGCGTGCTGACCACGGCCGTCGCCTACCTGCTCTACGGCCGCGGCCTGCGTACCGTGCCCGCGCCTGCGGCGGTCACACTCGGCCTGGCCGAGCCGGTGGTGGCGGCGCTGCTCGCGCTGGTGGTGCTGGGCGAACGGCTGTCGGCCACGGCGATAGCCGGGCTCATCCTGGTCGGCTTCGCGCTGGCCGTCCTCATGCTGCCGGGCGGGCCAGGCCGGGCCGGCCGGCCGCCCCCCTGGAGTGCAGCCGTGACCCGGCGTTAGGCCGATAGCGGGCCGGTAGGGGAGAATCACCGGCGTGGGACGACCGCGGGATACTCAGCGGGCAGCCGGGCAGCCGCCGCGGGCTGAGTTCAGGTCGGGCTTCGCTTGCTTCGCCGGACGGCCCAACGTCGGCAAATCGACGCTGATGAACGCGCTCGTCGGCACCAAGATCGCCATCACGAGCAGCCGTCCGCAGACCACCCGCCGGGCGATCCGCGGCATCGTGCACCGGGCCGACGCGCAGCTGATCATCGTCGACACCCCTGGGCTGCACCGGCCCCGCACGCTGCTCGGGGAACGGCTGGACAGCCTGGTACGGTCCACGCTCACTGAGGTCGACGTGATCGGGTTCTGCCTGCCGGCCGGCGACCGGATCGGGCCGGGTGACCGGTACCTGGCCGGCGAGCTGGCCAGCATCGGCAAGACGCCGGTGGTCGCCATCGTCACCAAGACGGACCAGGCCACCAGGGAACAGATCGCCGCGCAGCTCGCCGCCGTCAGCGAGCTTGGTGACTGGGCTGACGTGGTGCCGGTCTCCGCCGTGTCCGGCTTCCAGCTTGACGTGCTTGCCGACGTGCTCGTCGCGCACCTGCCGCCGGGCGCGCCGCTGTACCCGGACGGCGAGCTGACCGACGAGCCCGAGCAGCAGCTGGTGGCCGAGCTGATCCGGGAGGCGATCCTGGAAGGGGTCCGCGACGAGCTCCCGCACTCGATCGCCGTGGTGGTCGAGGAGATGGCGCCCCGGCCAGGCCGGGACGACCTGATCGACGTGCATGCCCTGATGTACGTGGAACGGCCGAGCCAGAAGGCCATCGTCATCGGCGCCAAGGGCGCGCGGCTGAAGGAGGTGGGCACCCAGGCGCGGCGGCAGATCGAGGCGCTCCTGGGCATGCGGGTCTACCTCGACCTGCGAATCAAGATCGCCAAGGACTGGCAGCGTGACCCGAAGCAGCTGCGCCGCCTCGGCTTCTACGACTGACCGGTAGCCCCGCAGCGGCGCCCGTGCGGGACAATAGCCGGGTGAGCGTCTACCGCGACGACGGCATCGTGCTGCGCACCCACAAGCTGGGCGAGGCGGACCGGATCGTCACCCTGCTCGGCAGGCGGACCGGGCGGGTGCGCGCGGTGGCCAAGGGCGTGCGGCGGACCAAGTCGAGATTCGGCGCGCGGCTCGAGCCGTTCAACCATGTTGACCTTCTGCTCTACACCGGACGATCCCTGGACGTGATCACCCAGGCCGAGACGCTGCGGCCGTACGGTGAGCCGCTGGCGGCGGACTACCCGCGGTACACCGCCGGTACGGCGATGCTGGAAACCGCCGAGCGGTTCACGCCGGTCGAGAAGGAACCGGCGCTGCGGCAGTTCCTGCTGCTCGTCGGGGGCCTGCGCGCGCTAGGCGCAGGAGAGCATGACCCGCGGCTCGTCCTCGACGCGTACCTGCTGCGCTCACTCGCGGTGGCCGGCTACGCCCCCGCCCTGGACGAGTGCGCGATCTGCGGCACCCGGGCACCCCAGCCGGACGCTGACCCGGACCCGGCGCCTGGCAACTTCCGCGCGTTCGCGATCTCGGCCGGCGGCCTGGTCTGCCGGTCCTGCCGGGCGCATGGCGCCTCGACGCCGTCGGTGCAGACGATCGCGCTGATGAGCGCGCTGATGTGTGGCGACTGGCCGCATGCCGATGCGAGCGAGCGCCGGCATCAGGTCGAGTGCAGCGGGCTGGTAGCCGCGTACCTGCAATGGCATCTGGAGCACTCGATCCGCTCGCTTAAGCATGTGGAGCACGCATGACCAGGCTCGCCGCGCGTCCGGCTGCCGTCCTCAGCGGCCGGCGGCTGCCCGCATGACGCGCCAGTTCCTGCCGCCTTACCCGCATCCCGGCGGTGCCAGGCCGCCCGCCATCCCGGCCGTCTTCGTCCCCCGGCACGTGGCGCTCGTGATGGACGGCAACGGCCGCTGGGCCAGGCAGCGCGGCCTGCCGCGGACGGAGGGCCACAAGCGCGGCGAGTACGCGCTGTTCGACGTGATCATGGGAGCGATCGAGCTGGGCATCCCGTACCTGTCCGCGTACGCGTTCTCCACCGAGAACTGGCGGCGGTCCCCGGACGAGGTCCGCTTCCTGATGGGCTTCAACCGGGATGTGATCCGCCGCCGCCGCGACCAGCTGAACGAGATGGGCGTGCGGGTCCGCTGGGCCTGCCGGCGCCCGAGGCTGTGGCGCAGCGTGATCAGCGAGCTCGAAGACGCCGAGCAGCTGACCGCCGGCAACTCGGTGCTCACGCTGCAGTTCTGCGTCAACTACGGCGGCCGGGCCGAGATCGCGGACGCCGCGGCCGCGCTGGCGGCCGACGTCGCGGCGGGCAAGCTAAGGGCGGACCGGATCGACGAGAAGGTGTTCGCCCGCTACCTGGACGAGCCCGGCATCCCCGACGTCGACCTGTTCATCCGGTCCTCCGGCGAGCAGCGGACGTCGAACTTCCTGATCTGGCAGTCCGCGTATGCCGAGTTCGTGTTCCTTGACACGCTCTTCCCCGACTTCGACCGCCGCCACCTATGGCACGCCTGCGAGATATTCGCGAGCCGGGACCGCCGGTACGGCGGCGCCGAACCCAACCCGCCGCCCCCCGCCGCCGCGCCGGGCTAGGCCCAGGGTCAGCGGGTGGCCTGCAGCACGGCGAGGCCGAGCACGCACCCGACCGCCGCCACCCGGCCAGCCCGGCCCGCGCCGCCAAGCCGTGGCCAGGACAGGAAGCCGAGCCAGCCGATGAAGACGGCGACCACGCAGAGCGCCGCCGCCGCGGCCAGCCCCTTGAGGGCAAGCCCCGCTACCAGGAGCCCGGCAAGCACGATCGGCGGCAGCCAGGCCGGCAGCTGGCGCAGGTAAACAAGCGGCGCAGCGCTGCGCCGTTCTACCGCCAGCCGGATGCCGCCAGGCCGAGGCGTCGCCGGCGTGCTGCGGTCCGGTTGGCGCCGTTGCGGATGCTGCTGCCGTTGCGGCCGCGCGGGCCGGTTCGTGCTCACGGTCGCCGGCCTCTCGGTCAAGATGTGACTGCTGCTGCAAACCAGCCTGCCTCACGGTACAGCACGGCGGCAATGCGCTCATCTGGCGGAGCAGCTCTGCGCCCGTCCGGCCGCGGCCGGACGGGAGAGTGCCGGGCCGGGTGTCACCGCGACGGACACGGGAGTTCCCGCAGTGGCCGATGTGCCTGGTGCGGCGGCACAAAAGCCCGTTCCAGGCCGAAACAGGCCACCGGGAAAGCAATCCGGTTCATGCATTTCGGTCCAGCGGATTATATTCCTTCCGGTATCCCTGGCTAGGTATTTGTAGCCTATTAGGTATTTGTCACGAACGCCTTTAGTGCTGATACGGTGTGACAAAACCCGCCGGACTAGGCGCCCGGCGCTGCACTATTCCATGCGAGGCCAAGGCCCGGACCCTGCTGTCGGCGCCCTTTTTACCTTGGCTGCCTCGTAGTGCGCAGCTCGCGATGGACACGCCGCGAGGGACCTGTTTCCTGCGTCCCAGTACGCGCGGAAGGCACGCAAGGTGCCTCCCGCTCCCCGCGGCCCGCGGTCGCCCCGACCGCTGTTCCAGAGTGAAGGACCATCCATGATGAAGTACATCCATCGCATCGCGGCCGTCGGCGCGATCGGCGCAGGCCTGGCACTCGCTGCCGCGATGCCGGCCGGCGCGGTAACCGGCCCCACCGTGGCCAGCGTCCAGCAGGCAGGCTTCGCCGCCACCGGCGCGCAATTCCGCTATGTCCAGGACTCGTTCACGCTGCCGGATGCTGTCAACTTCGCCTCCGAGGTCGGCGGCTTCGGCCTTTCTGTGCATCTCTGGTCGGCCCACTCGGTGGTCGTGCTCGGGGTCTCCAACAGCACCGGCGGAGGCAACTACAGCGCGGCCGCCGCCGTCTTCAACCCGGTCAACCAGAGCACCGTGTGCAGCACAGCGGGCAGCGGCACGGGACTGTGCGCAAACGTTCCGGCGGACTGGACCGACGGCTCGGTTTCTTTCGCGTCAGGTGATTTCCTGACCGAGAGCATCTTCTACAGCCAGAGCGCCGGCACGACCGAGTTCAGCGTCACCGACCAGACGTCCGGGCAGAGCCTGTCCTACACCAGGATGGCGGGCAAGGGCATCTCCTGGAACCAGGCGCGGGTCGGCGCCGAGTTCGGCTGCACCCCGTGGGCAGGCTGCGGCACCGGACCGGTGCCTTATACCGCCCCGTCGAACCCGGTGACCCTGGCGAGCATCTCCGGGGTCCGGCTGACGAGCTACAGCGGCCACCGGGCCGGGCTCAGCTCGTGGTGGACGCACAGCAAGATCGAGTGGACCCGGAACGGCAAGACAACCGGCGCGGTCAACGCGAAGGCGTCGAACCTGTCAGCCAGCGGCACCGCATTCAGGGTCAGCCTCGAGCCGTAACGCCAGCCGGCGGCCAGGCGCCTGACCTACGGCGACGCCACGCGCCGCCGCAGGCGCCTTAGCTCTGGCCTCCCGCCCAGCCCCTGCTGGCCTCCCGCCCAGCCCCTGCTGGCCTCCGGCCCAGCCCGCGCCTGGCCCGATCGCCCGTCCCTTCCGTGCCGAGCGGGCCAGGACCGGTGCCAGCCCGGCTATGCTTGGCTGCTGACCGCGCCCCCGACGCCGCGCGCTGAAATAGAGCCGCCGACCGCCAGCCGGATGGAGATACTGATGGCCCGACCCAGTGATCGCATGGACACGCTCGTCAGCCTCTGCAAGCGGCGGGGGATCGTGTTCCCGTCCAGCGAGATCTACGGCGGTCTCCGGGCTTCCTGGGACTACGGCCCGCTCGGCGTCGAGATGAAGAACAACATCAAGCACCAGTGGTGGCGGACGATGGTCACCGAGCGCGATGACATCGTCGGTCTCGACTCCTCGGTGATCCTGGCCCGCGAGGTATGGGAGGCCAGCGGTCACGTCACCCAGTTCGTTGATCCGCTTACCGAATGCCAGTCCTGCCACAAGCGATTCCGGGCCGATCACCTCATCGAGGCATACGAGGACAAGCATGGTCACCCGCCCGAGGGCGGCCTGGCCGGCCTGGCCTGCCCGAACTGCGGCACCAGGGGCGCGTTCACCGAGCCGCGCAACTTCAACGGGCTGCTGCGCACCTACCTCGGCCCGGTCGAGGACGAGTCCGGGCTGGCTTATCTCCGGCCAGAGACCGCACAGGGCATCTTCATCAACTACCGCAACGTGCTGCAGACCTCACGGAAGAAGATCCCGTTCGGCATCGGGCAGATCGGCAAGTCGTTCCGCAACGAGATCACCCCTGGCAATTTCATCTTCCGGACCCGCGAGTTCGAGCAGATGGAAATGGAATTCTTCGTCAAGCCGGGAACCGACGAGGAATGGCACCAGCGCTGGATCGACGCGCGGCTCGACTGGCACCTGGGCCTCGGGATCAGCAAGGACAATCTGCGGCTGTACGAGCACCCCAAGGAGAAACTGTCGCATTACTCCAAGCGCACCGTGGACATCGAGTACAAGTTTGACTTCCCCGGCAGCGAGTGGGGCGAGCTGGAGGGAATCGCGAACCGCACCGACTTCGACCTGACCACCCACGGTGCGGCGTCCGGCCACGACATGTCCTACCTCGACCCGGAGTCGGGCGAGCGTTACATCCCTTACGTGGTCGAACCAGCCCTCGGCGTGGACCGCACGCTGCTCGTGCACCTGCTCGACGCCTATACGGAAGACGAGGCGCCGGACGCCAAGGGCAAGCTGGAGAAGCGGACCGTGCTGCGGCTCGATCACCGGATCGCCCCGGTCAAAGTGGCCGTCCTGCCGCTGTCACGCAACGCCGATCTGTCCCCGAAGGCCAGGGACGTGGCGGCCGAGCTGCGCCTGCACTGGAACACCGACTTCGACGACGCCAGCGCGATCGGCCGGCGTTACCGCCGCCAGGACGAGATCGGCACCCCGTACTGCGTAACCGTTGATTTCGAGACACTCGCGGACCAGGCAGTAACCGTCCGCGAGCGGGACTCGATGAGGCAGCAGCGGATCGGCATCGACAGCCTGACTGCATATCTTTCGAAACGGATGGTCGGCTGCTAGTCAGCGGCCCGTAGCCAGCATGCCCTCCAGGCCGGGCCGGCCAGGATAGGGGCCGCGCTGGCGGCCCGGCAGCGTGGTGAGCTGCTGGGGTCTTTCGCTATCTGCTGCGACGATGCTGCTTACAGTGCGAACGCGGGAGGACTGGTCGTGAGTGATGATCTGGCGGCGCTGGCCGCTGATGCCTACGTTTACGGCTTCCCGCTGGTATTCGACCTGCAGATGGCCGGCGGGCAAGCGGAGATGGGGATCATAACGCCCGGCCCGTTCAATACCGTCAGCCATGCGTCCAGGCTGGCCGGGCCGGAGGACCGGTTCGTATCGATCAACAACGACACGATCTACTCGATCGCGCAGGTCGACGTGAGCGGCGGCCCGGTGCTGCTGCGGGTGCCGGACGCGGCCGGGCGGTATTACGTGCTCCAGTTCGTCGATGCGTGGACCAACAACTTCGCCTATGTGGGCCGCCGGACGACCGGCACCGCGGCCGGGGCCTTCCTGCTCACCCCGCCAGGATGGGAGGGGAACGCACCCGGCGGGACATCGGTGATCGAGTTCCCGACGAACGTGGCCACGATCGTGGGCCGCTGGGCCTGCGATGGCCCGGCCGACCTGGAGGCGGTCCGCGCGCTGCAACACGGGCTGGCCCTGGAACCGTCCGCTGCCCCCGCGCCAGCCGCGGGCATCAAGGCCCCGGCCGCGGTTCCCGATGAGCTGGCCTTTTTCGAACAGCTGCGGACCTGGATGCAGGCCTTCCCCCCGTCTGCCCAGGACCAGGACTACCAGCAGCGGTTCGCCCCCCTCGGCCTGCTCGACCCGGCCTCGCCGTATGCCCACTGTCCGGCGGAGCTGGCCCAGGCGCTGACGGCGGGCGCGGACGCGGCGAAGCAGAAGATGGAAACCGCCCTCAAGACGGCCGACCTGGCACCGGTGGTCAACGGGTGGAGACTCACCTTCCACATGTTCGACTACAACCTCGACCACCTGGGCCCCGGCACGATCGATGACCCGGCCTGGAAGATGCCCGACCGGCATACCAGCTACCTGGCCCGGGCACTGGCCGCCCGCGGTGGCCTGTGGGGCAACCACGGGTACGAGGCCGCCTACCCGATGACCTACACCGACGCCGACGGCGACCAGCTCGACGGCCGCAACCGGTACACCCTCACCCTCGGCCAGGACCCGCCGGTAGACGCCTTCTGGTCCATCACCATGTACGACCTGCCCGACTTCTACCTGGTCGCCAACCCGATCAGCCGGTACTCCATCGGCGACCGCACCCCCGGCCTGCGCCGCAACAGCGACGGGTCGCTCACCATCATGATCCAGCACCAGCAGCCTGCCGACACCAGTAACTGGCTTCCCGCCCCAGCCGCGCCGTTCCGGCCGCTCATGCGCCTGTACCAGCCACAGCCCGCCATCCTGGACGGCGCCTACAAGATCCCGCCCATCACCAAGGCCGCAAGCTGACCCATCGGCGCCGATCACACACCCATGATCGACGTCGGCAGGCGGCTGCGCCCGGTCGAACCGACAGCCTCGCTCTGCTTCGCCGCAGGTCAAACCCCCAACGGGCGCTGCCGTACGAGGCCAGACCGGGTCCTGGGCCGGGTCCTGGGCCGGGTCCTGGGCCGGGTCCTGGGCCGGGTCCTGGGCCGGGCCAGATTCCTATTATTTTGGTCGTAAATATTGACTTCTTCGCGAACCTCTCGCATGCTCATGGTCATGAGGACTTACCACCGCATCAGGCATTACTGCGCCTACCTGCTCCTCGTCGCCCGTGCCCGCGCGCGCTACCGCCAGCTCGCCAGATAGCACGCGACCGGGACAGCGCCCCCGCCCGGCACCCGGGTAACACGTCACCCGTCACCCGCATCGCCCACATCATCGCCCGTCAGTTCTGTTTCGTGCTGCCCGCCGGGCCTGGATCTTCCCGCGCCCGGATTGCGCCCTGGGACGGCATGAGCTGACGCATGCGCAGAGAGGAACCTGCCATGACCGAAACCATCAGCACGTCCGCGCGCATCGCCATCAGGCCGCTGGCCGGCGCGATCGGCGCCGAGCTTTCCGGCATCGACACCGGCGGCCCGGTCAGTGACGACGCCGTCGCCCAGGTCCGCCAGGCGCTGCTTGATCACAAGGTGGTATTCCTGCGTGACCAGCACCTGAACTACGCCAGCCAGGTGGCGTTCGCCGAGCGGCTCGGCCCGCTGACCCTCGGCCATCCCACCCTGGCGTCCCCGCCGGATCAGCCGTTCCTGGAGGAAATCGACTCGGCCAAGGGCGTCCGGGCAAATTACTGGCACACCGACGTGACGTTCGTCGACCGGCCGCCGGCGTTCACCCTGCTGCACGCCGTCGTGATCCCGCCGGTCGGCGGCGACACGCTCTGGGCAAGCACGGTGGCCGCCTACGAGAGCCTGCCCGCTGAACTGCGCGACCTGGCCGACCGGCTGCGCATCGTGCACACCAACGACTACGACTACGCGGCGGTCTCCGGCCGCACCGGGCGGGGCGACGACGCGCTGCTTGAGCGGCAGCGGGAGTTCGTCTCGACCATCTACCAGACCGACCATCCCGCGGTCCGGGTGCACCCGGAAACCGGGGAGCGGTCCCTGGTGCTCGGCGGCTTCGCGCGCACGGTGGCCGGGTTCTCCCCGCAGGCCTCGCGTGATCTCATCCGGATCCTGCAGGAGTACGTCACCCGCCCGGAGCACACGGTCCGCTGGAAATGGCGCGTGGATGACCTCGCGATCTGGGACAACCGCGCCACTCAGCACTACGCGGTCTTCGACTACGGCACCGCGCACCGGCGTGCCGAGCGGGTCACCGTGGCCGGGCCGGTGCCGGTCGGCGTCGACGGCCGGCCGAGCGTCGCGCTCAAGGGCGAGGCCGCTGCCTATTACCGGGGCGCGGCGTAACTCCCCCCGGAACCCTGACTCAGCAAGGCGGAGACCATGAACACCGATACCACGACGCCGACGCGCAAGGGCGCGCCGATCTACAAGCGCAGGCGGCGGCGGATCTACGGCGCCGTCGCCGTGGCTGCCGCCGTCGTTATCGCCCTGATCATCTGGGCGGTCACGAGCAGCGGCGGCTCCGGGTCAGCGACGCTGCCCGGCTTCACGATCTCGGTCAGCCAGGGGACGGTCGCCAGCCCGGACAGCATCATCGAGAGCCAGCCCTCGCTAGCCAAGATCATCCCTGCGCACCTGCACTACGTGCCGTTCGATGCGGGCGTCACCGCCATCGCCGAGATGAAGAGCGGCTCCGTGCAGGCGATCAGCGGCGTCGGGAACCCGCCGACCACAGCGGCGATCGGCACCAACACCGGGGTGACCGTGGTGATGGGGTGGGGATTCGACGATGACGAGCTGCTCGTCCCGAATTCGGTTTCCTCGGTGCATCAGCTGGCCGGCAAGTCCATCGGCGTCCTGGTCGGCTCGTCAGAAGACTACGAGCTGCTCGGCTACCTGGCGCTCGAGCACATGACCGGCAAGGTCAAGGTCGTCACTTTCGCCAGCGAGAACGCCGCGGGCGCCGCCGCCTTGTCCGGCGCGATCAGCGCGGCCTACGTGTACGGCGGCCCGGCGGCCGGCCTGATCAAGAAGAAGGGCTATCACCCGCTGGTCAACGCCGAGCAGATCGCCAAGCTCGGCATCCCCGGGCTCGACGTGATAGCGGTCGCGAGCAACGTCGTCAAGACCGACCCCACGCTGGTGCAGCGTTACGTATGCGCCGAGCTGCAGGGCAGCCGGGACATGACCGGGCCAGGCGCAGCCAGGTACCTGGTCGCCAGTGCCAGGGTGCAAGGCCTGCCAGGCCAGGGCAACCAGATCGTGGCGGCCACCAAGGGCTACCCGTTCATCCTGCCCAGCCAGCAGCTTTACTGGCTCGGCCGCACCCTGCACGATCCGGGCAGCCGCATCGTCAAGGCGTACCAGCAGACCGGCAAGTTCCTGGTATCGCAGGGCAGGCTCACGTCCGTTCCGTCGGCGGCGCAGATCGCTCAGCATGTCGACATCACCTTCATCAAGAAGGCGCTGGCCGGTGGCTGCCCGAGCTGAGGCTGACGGGGCCGCGAACCCGCGGGTGAGCGGCCCCGCCAGCGGGCCCGTGCCGGTGGCCGGCCGCAGCCAGGCGGCGCTTGATTCCGCCGGGGCCGGCCCGCCGGGGCTGACGTGGTGATCGAGTCGGTGCGGAAGACGTTCCGCCGGGGCGGCAGGCGCACCGTAGCGCTCGCCGGGATCAACCTGGAGGTCCGCGCCGGGGAGCTGGTCTGCCTGCTCGGCCCGTCTGGCTGCGGGAAGTCCACCCTGCTGCGGATCGTGGCCGGTGCCCTCGAGCGCGATGAGGGTACCGTCACGGTCGGCGGACGGCCGGTCAGCGGCCCGTCCCCCGACCGGGGCATGCTGTTCCAGACCCCGATGCTGTTCCCGTGGCTGACCACAAGGAAGAACGTCCTGTTCGGCCCGAAGGCGCAGCGGTCAAGCGGGCTCAGCGAGCGAGACGACCCCGAACTGCATGCTGAGGCTGACGAGATCTTGCGGACGGTCGGGCTGGCGAGGTTCGGCGACGCGTTCCCGCACGAGCTGTCCGGCGGGATGCGGCACCGGGCGGCGTTCGCGCGTGCCATCGTCACCCGGCCGTCGCTGCTGCTGATGGACGAGCCGTTCGGCGCGCTCGACGCGATCACGCGGGTGCGCATGCACGACTTCCTGCTGAGAATGTGGGAGCAGTACCGGACCACGATCATCTTCGTGACACACGACATCGAGGAGGCCGTCCTGCTCGGCGACCGGGTCGCCGTGATGGGCGGGCGGCCGCCGGGCATTAAGGAGATCATCGATATCCCGCTTGGCCGGCCGCGGCACGCGCTCGACGCTGATACCGAGTCCTTCCTCACTGCCAAGCGGAGGATCCGGGCGTCCCTGACCGGATGACCACGCGGCGTCGATGGCCTCGCCCCGCCGGAGCCTGGATGAGCACGGCCGCCCTGGCGGCTGTCGATGAGGAGTGTGAATCATGTCAGTCTGGCGCACGCTGCCGCCGCTCGACGAGGGTGTACTCGACGACATCGCGACGGCCAAGCCGGCCGCGGATGATCACGGCGCGCTGGCTGACCGCGACGACCGTGCTGATCTTGTTGCCTACCGCAGGCCAGGCGGCGGGCCCGGGCCCGCCGCCTGGCCACCGGAGCGGCCGGCCTCCTTGCCCTCGCTGCGGTGTGGCAGGTCGCCGCGACGATGCTCAGGGACCCGATATTCCTGCCGTCGGTCACCCAGACCGCATCGACGTTCCTGCATTACTTCAACCGGCCGTATCCGTCACAGGGCTCACCGCTGTGGTACGACGCAGTCGTCAGCCTGCGCCGGATCCTGGTCGGGTTCGTTATCGGCGTGATCATCGGCGTGGCGCTGGGCGCGGCGATGGCCGCTACCCGGATCGCGCGGCATCTTATCGATCCTGTTATCGAGGTGCTGCGGCCGCTGCCGCCGCTGGCCTTCATCCCGCTGTTCATCATCTGGTTCGGGATCGGCGAGATGCCCAAGGAAGTCCTGATCGTCATCGGGGTCACGCCTATCATGGCGGTCACCACGGTCGCCGCACTCGACGAGGTGCCGGAGGATCTGCGGCTATGCGCGCGGACGCTCGGCGCATCCCGCCTGTACGCCATGCTGCACGTGCAGCTCAGGTCCGCGCTGCCCGGCATCCTGACCGGGATGCGCATCTCCATGGCCGGAGCCTGGACCAGCATCGTCGCCGCCGAGCTGATCGCGGCCACCAGCGGCCTGGGTTACCTGATCCAGCAGGCGGGCGACTACCTGGACACCGCGCTCGTCCTTTCCGGGATCATCGCGATCGCCATCCTCGGCCTGACGCTTGACTTCTGCCTGCGTGGCCTGCTCCTCCTCGCTGATCCCAGCAGGCGCGGGTAGCCCTGGCGGTCCGCCGCCGGGCCGGCCCTGCCGGGTCCGCCGCCGGGCCGGTCCGCTGGCGCCGGCAGGCGGGCCTAGCCGATCGAGTTCATGGCATTCTGCAGGTTCTCGCTGGATACCCCGCTGCCGCACACCGCGCCTGCCTCCGGGGTCGTCGCGGTGTAATGCCGGATCCCGACGCGATAGTGGATGGCCATCGCCTTCACCGTCCAGCATCGCCCGGCCGCAGGCGGTGCCGCCTCGGCGACCAGCCCCAGGCTGGACACTGCCACCAGATCGCCGGTCACCCGGTCGGTCACCTTCCGGCTGGGCGGAATGGCCAGGCCGGCCAGCGTCAGCCGCCCGGTGGCGCAGGTGCCGGGGGTGATCTGGCTGTCCGGGTCGGCCAGCGGGCCGATGGCCGCGCAGCCCGCGTCATGTGCGGCGTAGACCGCGATCAGCCGCGGTGCCGGGTACCCGTTGCCGCCGCCGACGAGAGTAACGCCGTTGATCACAGCCGCCGACCGCCCGCGGTTGATGACCGGAACGATAAGGCCGACCGGGACGTGGTGCAGATCTGGCCAGCCGGAGATGCTGAACGACTCGAAGAACAGCGGGCCGTTGCCGAGGCCGATCGGGCCCCGGACCAGGAAGGCGCCGACAGCCAGCAGGATCACCACGATGCCGGCCAGAACCCGTGAGTATCGACTGTCGAGGCGCAGCCTCATTTCCCCTCCGGGCTGCCGAACTGGTTGGGCCGATAATAATGTGCCCCGGCCCCGGGCGGAATGGGCTTGGCGCTAGCCGTGCGCCGGTGTCAGGTCGTCTGCCCGGCCCGCCGCCAGCGCCGTCAGGATGGCGTCCAGGGCCTCGTCATCCGTGGCGGCCGGACCGAGCCGGGGCACCCGGCGGAAGATCTCGGCTGCGGCCTGGTGAAACCCGTCCGGCAGGCCCGCCTCGGCCATGCTGGCGGCGATCTCCTCCATCTCGCCGGCCCAGCGCCAGCCCTTCGCGCCCGCCGACCCGGCGGCGCGGGCCGACCCGGCCTGCCGTCTGGGCTGGGACAGCGCCCATTCCGCGAGCAGGTCAGCCTCCACTCCGTCGGCCCTGGCCAGTGCCCGCACGGCCAGCAGCAGCGCGGCGGTTCCCTTGGTCCAGGCCGCGTACGCCATTTTCACGGCGGATGCCGCGGTCAGCGTCCCCGGTCATCGCCCGTGCATCCAGCGGGCTGCCGGCGAACAGGTCGCGCACGCTCCCGGCGCGCGGCCCGGACAAGTAAAGCCGGGTGGTACCTGGCGTCGTCGGCGGGCGCGCCGATGATCCCGCCGTCGACGTAGCTGGCCCCGCCGCGCTCGATCACCGCGGCGACCTTGCGCGCGGTGGCCGGCGAGATCGCGTTCGCGTCCACGTACGTGCCCTCGAAGCCCGATACGGCCCGGGCGACGTCGAGCGCAGCGTGCGGCGGGCAGATCGACATGATCACCTCTGCCCGGCCTGCTACCTCCGCTACGCTCCCGGCGTCCGCCAGCCCGGCAGCCCTGGCTCGCGCTGCCGTCGCCGTGCCTCGCCCTTGCGACGCCCACAGCACCTGATGTCCCGGCGCCGGTGAGGCACCGGCCGACCGCCGCGCCCATCTCGCCCGGATGCAGGATGGCGATAACGCCGTGACTTTTTCTGCGCACAACTGGCATTGTCGCGACTCTGGTCGCTCGCGGTGAGGCCGGGTGGCGAATTGCGGCACCGGGCCTGCTGCCTCGCTGCGGCATGCGTCCCGGGAGACGGTCCGCTGGCCCAGGCCGCGGCACGTCGTGGTCAGCTACCAGGCGATGAGGCCGGTGTAATGCGCGAATGCCTGGGGAAGCGGCGTGAACTGGCCGCCGATCAGCACGCCGACCGCCCACGGCGGTTCCCGGAGATCTAGTTGCCCGAACGGGCTGGTGTCCGGGGCAACGACGATCAGCGCGGCGCCCGAGTAGCTTGTCCACAGGACATCCTCCCCCCCGGCTGCTCCGATGTATCGCCAGTGGCCAGCGACCCGCAGCAGCTTCCCTGTGCTGGCCGAGAACTCCCTGATCCGCAGGTCAGCCCTGAGCGGATGCCGCAGGAATGTCGTGACCGGGGCGATGACCCGGGAGCCGTCCGGCGTGATCGCGATGTTGCCCGCGTTGTCCTCGGCGAATTGCCATTGCGCGGCTGGCTTGCTCGACGACAGCAGGCTGCCGCCGGGCGTATTTGTGTCGAGCAGGCGAACGCCCGCGGTGTAGTTGCCGTGCCCCTGCTGGAACGCGAGCGTGTGCCCGTCCGCCGCCCAGGAAAGCGGCTGGTAGGTCGCCATGAAATCGTCGATCCAGCCGTGGCCCGGCCACACCCATGTCTTCTCTGCCCCGGTGGCCACGGAGGCGACCTTGATCTCCGGCGGCATCGGCGCCGGCCGCTGGAGCGCTATGGCGAGCTTGCTGCCATCCGGCGACAGCGCAATGCCAGCTAGCCCGGACGACGATCTTTCGGCGAGGCCCCCTGGTTCCCCCGGCACCGGCAATGCCACCAGGTGGGCCGTGCGGGCAGCCGGGCTGAAGCGCAGCAGGAAGAACTTCGCCCTGGCCGACTCATCCAGCCGCCGCGCTGCGGCGGCTTTGCTGCCCGCGGGTATCGGTACCCATCGCTGCACGGCGACGATGAAGGTGCGGTCGTCGGCAGCACCGGCTCACCCGGCTGAACGTGCCGTACGGCCTGGGCGGGGTAACGGTGGCGAGCTTGGCACCGGTGGCGGAGGCGCGGATCTCGGCATAACGATGCGGCTGTCCGGCGTCGCCGGTCAGGACGACGTAATACGGCGGAATGCTGGCCAGCGCGGCTGCCCGGGCCGCTGTGGTCTCCGGCCTGGGCCCGGATGCGACCGTGCCGCCGCCGGTGATGGCAAGCGACGCGGCTACCACGGCGATGACAGCGGCGGCCGCGGCCAGCGGCGTGATTACCCGCAGCCAGCCAGCCCCGGGAAGCCAGCCAGCTCGGCGCAGCCAGCGCGGAAGGCCAGGGCGGCGGCGTCCTGGCGATCGGGAAAGCCGGAGCAGGAGCGCGTCAGCGTCGGGGGCGTGGCGTTCCAGCGAGCGCAGCGCGACCCGGAGGTCATCTTCGGCCGGCATTAACTCTGCTCCTTCAGGTATGCGGGCGCTCGCGGTGGCTGCGGGCCCAGTTCGATGCGCAGCGCCGTGAGCGCCCGCGACGCGTAGCCGCGGACGGTGCCCGGCGCGCAGCCGAGTAGCTCGGCGATCTCGGCGTCGCCCCGGTCCTCGTAGTACCGGAGCACGAGCACGGCGCGCTGTCGCCTGGGTAGCTTCGCGAGCTCGGCCAGCAGCGCGTCGCGCTCGGTGTACTGGTCGGCATGATCGGGCGCGCTGCTGGCGGTCTCGGCCGGGACGCCGCCCGCGAGCACGAGCCGCCATGACCGGCGCCGCCAGGACAGGAACTCGTTCAGGATCATCTTCCGGACGTAGGATTCCGGCCGGTCCAGTCCGCCGATCCGGGCCCACCGGGAATACGCCCGGATCAGCACGTCCTGGGCCAGATCCTCGGCGACCGCCCGGTCACCGGTCAGCACCGCGGCGAAATTCAGCAACGCGGGCAGCCGGGTGGCCGCGAATTCCTCGAACGTCATCCCGCCTCCGCTGAATGTCAAGCTCCTGTGTAGTAAATGCGCCGGGCATCCTGATGTGCTGTGCGGCGGGAAGTCTTTTCGGTCGGCCAGCGGGCCCGGCGGCTGGCTGGTCCTCGCCGGAGGCCGCGGCGTTCGCGGGCATCCCTGGCCGGCCCGGTATCCGGAGCGGCCAGGGACAGCGAATTACTAAACACTGGCGGTCGGCTATGTCCCCGGTGGCCTCCAGGGTCGATAGAGTCCAAGTGAGGGGCCATGAGGCCATAGTTACTTTGGCCGCCCATCGCCGGAGCTCACGGCGGACCGGCGGCGTCATGAGGAGTGCATGCAGTGCCGAAGCTCGTCTACGACTTCACCGAAGGCAATAAGGACCTGAAGGACCTGCTGGGTGGCAAGGGCGCCAACCTGGCCGAGATGACCAACCTGGGCCTGCCCGTCCCGCCCGGTTTCATCGTCAGCACCGACGCCTGCCGCCATTACCTGCGAGAGGGCGACTTCCCGGCGGGCCTGGACGAAGAGATCACCGACCCATCTGCGGCGACCTGGAAGCCAAGATGGGCAGGAAGCTAGGCGACCATGCCGACCCGCTGCTTGTCAGCGTGCGGTCCGGGGCCAAGTTCTCCATGCCGGGAATGATGGAAACGGTACTGAACATCGGCCTGTCCGATGAGTCGGTGCACGGCCTGGCCAAGCAGGCAGGCAATGACCGCCTTGCCTGGGACTCCTACCGTCGGCTCATCCAGATGTTCGGCAAGACGGTACTCGACATCGACGGCGAGGCGTTCGAGCACGTGATCGACGCCGCCAAGCAGGCCAAGGGCACCAAGAACGACCTGGACCTGGATGCCGCGGATCTGTCCGGGATCGTGGACTCCTTCAAGGAAATCGTCCGCGAGCACACTGGCCGTGATTTCCCGCAAGAGCCGCGCGAGCAGCTGGACATGGCGATCCGGGCCGTCTTCAACTCCTGGAACGCGGACCGGGCGATCCTGTACCGGCGGCAGGAGCGGATCCCGACCGACCTGGGCACGGCGGTCAACGTCGTCGCGATGGTGTTCGGCAACGTCGGCATGGACTCCGGCACCGGGGTCGCGTTCACCCGCGATCCGGGCAGCGGCCAGCAGGGCGTCTACGGCGATTACCTGCAGAACGCCCAGGGCGAGGATGTCGTGGCCGGCATCCGCAACACGGTCCCGCTGCAGGACCTCGAGCAGATCGACTCGAAGTCCTACGACGAGCTGATGCAGATCATGCGGACGCTGGAGAACCACTACCGCGACCTGTGCGACATCGAGTTCACTATCGAGCGCGGCAAGCTGTGGATGCTGCAGACCCGGGTGGGCAAGCGCACCGCCGGGCGCCGCGTTCCGGATCGCCATCCAGCTGGTCGATCAGGGCCTGATCGACATGGACGAGGCGCTGAACCGGGTCACCGGCAGCCAGCTCGCGCAGCTGATGTTCCCCCGGTTCGACGCGGGCAGCGACGTCAGGCAGATCGCCAAGGGCATCAGCGCCTCGCCCGGCGCCGCGGTCGGCAAGGTGGTCTTCGAGTCCGCGCGCGCGGTCGAGCAGGCAGCGGCAGGCGAGGACGTCATCCTGGTCCGGCGCGAGACCAACCCCGACGACCTGCACGGCATGATCGCCGCGCGCGGCATCCTGACCAGCCGCGGCGGCAAGACCAGCCACGCCGCGGTCGTCGCCCGCGGAATGGGCAAGACCTGCGTGTGCGGCGCGGACGAGCTCGAGGTCGACCTGGTCGGCCGGAAGTTCACCGCGCCCGGCGGCCTGATCGTCAATGAGGGCGACGTGATCTCGATCGACGGCACGTCGGGCGTGGTCTTCCTCGGCGAGGTGGCGGTCGTGGCGTCACCGGTGGTGGAGTACTTCGAGGGCGGCCTGGATGCCTCCGCTGACGAGCTGGTGTCCGCAGTGCACAAGATCATTGAGCATGCCGACCAGCGGCGCCGCCTGGGCGTGTGGACGAACGCCGATAACGGCGACGACTCCGCCCGCGCGCGTCGGTTCGGCGCGGAGGGCATCGGCCTGACCAGGACCGAGCACATGTTCCTCGGCGAGCGGCGGCAGCTGGTCGAGCGGCTGATCCTGGCCGACGACGATGCCACCCGGCAGTCGGCCCTCGATGCGCTCGAGCCGCTGCAGCGCGGCGACTTCGTGGAGATCCTCGAGGCGATGGACGGGCTGCCGGTGACCATCCGGCTGCTGGACCCGCCGCTGCACGAGTTCCTGCCCGACCTGACCGCATTGTCGGTCAAGATCGCCCTGGCCGGGGACGGTGCGACCGCGCAGGACAAGAAGCTGCTTGAGGCTGTCCGGCGGCTGCACGAGGAGAACCCGATGCTCGGCCTGCGCGGCGTCCGCCTCGGTCTGGTCGTGCCCGGCCTGTATGCCATGCAGGTGCGGGCGATCGCGCACGCCGCGGCGGACCGGGTCAAGGCAGGCGGGAACCCGCGGCCGGAGATCATGATCCCGCTGGTCGGTGCCATCCAGGAACTCGAGGCCGCCCGCGATGAGGCCGAGCGGGTGCTGGCCGAGGTACGGGAGGAAACCGGGACCGACGTGCACACGATGATCGGCACCATGATCGAGGTGCCGCGGGCCGCACTGACCGCCGGGCAGATCGCGACGGCAGCCGAGTTCTTCTCCTTCGGCACCAACGACCTGACCCAGATGGGCTGGGGCTTCTCCCGCGACGACGTCGAGGGGGCGTTCTTCAGCCGGTACATCGACCTGGGCGTGTTCGGCGTCTCCCCGTTCGAGACGCTGGATTCCGAGGGCATCGGCCGGCTGGTCAGGATCGCCGTCCAGGAGGGCCGGGCTGCCCGTCCCGACCTGCAGATCGGTGTCTGCGGCGAACACGGCGGCGACCCGGAGTCCGTGCACTTCTTCCACCAGGCCGGGCTCGACTACGTGTCCTGCTCGCCGTTCCGCGTTCCGGTCGCCCGGCTGGAGGCCGGCCGCGCGGCCGTTGAGGAAGCCACCGGAGCCAGCGACAGCAGGTGACGGCAGGCTACGACAGCCACGCGACGGCGCGGTGGGCAGCCGAGCCGCCTAAGCGTGCACGCAGCGCCGGGCGCGGTCCGTTCGAGCGGGACCGCGCCCGTGTGCTGCACAGCGCCGCGCTGCGCCGCCTGGCCGCGAAGACCCAGGTGGTCGAGGTGGGCTCGGCTGATTTCCCGCGCACCAGGCTCACCCACTCGCTGGAGTGCGCGCAGGTAGGACGTGAGCTCGGGGCGGCGCTCGGTTGCGATCCCGACCTGGTCGATGCGGCCTGCCTGGCACATGATCTCGGGCATCCCCCGTTTGGGCACAATGGCGAGTCAGCCCTCGCGGATCTTGCCGCTGCCTGCGGCGGCTTCGAGGGCAATGCGCAGAGCCTCCGGCTGCTCACCCGGCTGGAGGCCAAGGTCCCCGGCGCTGGGCTGAACCTGACCAGGGCCACCCTGGACGCGACGCTCAAGTACCCGTGGCTGGCCGGGCCAGGCGAAGCCAAGTACGGAGCCTACGCCGACGACCGGGCTGCGTTCTGCTGGATCAGGGCAGCGGCGCCGGACGGCAGGCCGTGCCTGGAAGCGCAGGTCATGGACTGGGCCGACGACGTTGCCTACTCGGTCCACGACCTGGAGGACGGGCTGCACGCGGGCATGGTCACGCTGAGCCAGCTCCGCGACGAAGGCGAGCGGCGCGCGGTGGCCGAGCTCACCGCGACCGCTTACTGCGACCCTGGCTCGGTCGATGCCGCCGAGCTGGCCGTGGTGTTTGCCGCGCTGCTCGAGCTGCCCTGCTGGCCTGCCGCGTACGACGGCGGGCCGACCGCGGTCGCCGGGCTGAAGAACCTGACCAGCGAGCTGATCGGGCGACTCTGCGAGGCTGCGATGGACGCCACGCTCGGCGCGCCGGATGAGCTGCCGCCAGCCGGAGCCGGACGGAGCGAGCCGCCGGCCGCCACCAGGGAGCCCGCAGCTGCCCAGGCCGCCAGGTACTCGATGGATCTTGTCGTGCCCCGGCAGCAGCGGCTGGAGTGCGCTCTGCTCAAGGGCGTGACCGCCTACTACGTAATGAGCAGATCCGGGGTAGCTGCCGCGCAGGCACGGCAGCGCGAGCTGATCGCCGAGCTCGCCGCGGCCGTGCTAGCCGGGGCGCCGCAGACGCTTGAGCCGATCCTGCGCCCCGCGTACCGCGCGGCCGATTCTGATTCCGCCAGGCTGCGCGTGGTCGTAGACCAGATCGCCTCGCTCACCGACACCTCGGCCATCGCCTGGCACGCCCGCCTCTGCCCGGCATGATCCCCGGGATCATGCCGGCGGCTGCGCACCGCCGAGGATCGCGGCGAGCACCCGGTCGGTGTCGGTGAGATCGGGCAGCACGGCGTCGGCGCCGGCCACGGCGAGGTCCGCCGCCGGGAAGCCGCCGGTCGCGACGCCGACCGCCCTGGCGCCGGTGACGACCGCGGCCTCGACATCGAGCGGGGTATCGCCGATCAGCACGGTCGCCCGGCCGCCGAAGTCCGCCCCGTAGGCCGCCGCCGCCTTCCGCCGGGCCGGGCCGACAAGCTCCGACCTCACCTCATGCACGTCGCCGTAAGCGCCGACCTCAAGGTCGAGGTGGCGGGTCAGCCCCAGCGCGCCGAGCTTCACCTCCGCGAGCGGCCGGATGTTGCCGGTCAGCAGGGACTGCACTACCGCCCGCCGCCGCGGCCCGTCATCTGCCGCGCCGGCCATCGCGAGCGCGGCCAGGGTCGCTGCCGCGCCGGGCAGTGCCCGGCCGCGCTCCCTGATCGGGCCGGCCAGTTCCGGCGCGTGCTCCGCCATGATGGCCTGGAACGCGGCGACCCGGCGGCCCGGCTCGGGCACCCCCGCCAGCCGCAGCACCTCTACCGCGATGGCACGGTCGGTCCGCCCGGCCATCGAGCCGGGCATTGGCAGCTCGCCGCCGAACATCTCGGCGAACGCGATCCGGTAGAGCTCGATCCCGACCCCGCCGGCATTCACGAGCGTGTGGTCGACATCCCAGAGGACCAGCAGGGCAGGCACGCCGCGACCGTATCAGCCAGCACAGGGTCTGGCCGCTCCGCAGAGTCAGGCTCGCTTGCCGATCCCCGGGTAGTCCACGACCAGGCCCTCGTCGTCGAACACCACGTCGGCGGCGAACGCGCCGCTCTCGAACCGGATCACGCTGAGCCCGGCGGCTTCCCGGCGCACGAAGGCGTAGCTCTGCGCCGACGGCAGCACGGCCAGGTCAGGAACGCTTACCCAGGCCATCAGGCAATCCACCGGGTCGCCGCCGGCCAGCAGCCCGTGCCGGAGCACCGGCATCGTGTTGGTCAGCGGGGACAGGCCGAGGTCGCAGTCCAGCGCCGCACGGAAGGACGCCGGATCACCGCCGGGCGGCGGCAGCGGCAGGCCGGGATCGCCCTCGGCGCTGGCCTCGACGGTCCAGCCGCCATCCGGATCCCGGGACAGCTCCAGCTTGCGCTGCCAGCCCGCGCCGTGCGCGCGCACCGACAGCCACCGGGTGACGTAGCCGTCCCCGCAGTCGAGCTCATAGTCGAGCCGGTACGGCAGCGGGTCGGCGCCAAGCGCGACGCCGGTGGCGCACAGCAGCCCGCCGCTGACATCGGCGGCGGCGCCCACGTCGGCGACGGCGAATTCGGCGCCCTGATCCTTGAGCCAGGTGATCGCGCGCATGCCGGGGATCCTATGAGCTCGTGACTCCCCGCGACAGCGACCCGAGGTAGCGAAGTAGCCCAGTGCGGGACGCAATGACAGTGCCGGCCACTAGACTCGCCGCGACGACAGCGGGCAACTGCGGAGGGCGGAAGTGGCAGGCCGGATCCGCGACGAGGACATCCGACTGGTCCGCGAGCGTTCGGCCATCGACGAGGTTGTGGGGGAGTACCTGCAGCTCCGCAATGCCGGCGGCGGATCGCTCAAGGGCCTGTGCCCGTTCCACGACGAGAAGACGCCGTCATTCAACGTCACGCCGGCCCGCGGGCTGTGGTACTGCTTCTCGTGCTCCGAGGGCGGCGATGTCATCAAGTTCGTCCAGCAGATCGACAACCTCAACTTCGCCGAGGCCGTCGAGCGGCTCGCGGCCAGGGCCGGCCTCGACCTGCGCTACGAGCAGGGCGGCCAGGTACCAGGCCAGGAGCAGAGCCAGCGCCGGAGGCTGCTGCAGGCACACCGGGCGGCAGCTGACTTTTATTCGGAACGGATGGCTGGCGCCGACGCCGTCGCGGCGCGCGCCTTTCTTTCCGAGCGGGGATTCGAGCTGACGGATGCGGAGCAGTTCGGCGTCGGCTACGCGCCGGCCGACTGGGACTCGCTCACCAGGCACCTGCGCGGGCGCGGGTTCACTGAGGCCGAGCTGATCCTCGGCGGGCTGGCCAAGGAGGGCAGGCGCGGGCCGATCGACCGGTTCAGGGACCGCCTGCTCTGGCCGATCAGGGACCTGAGCGGCGACGTCATCGCGTTCGGCGCCAGGAAGCTGTCGGCCGTCGACCAGGGCCCCAAGTACCTGAACACGCCGGAGACGGCGCTGTTCAAGAAGAGCTCGGTGCTGTACGGGGCTGACCTGGCGAAGCGGGAGATCGCGAAGCGCCGTCAGGCGGTCATCGTGGAGGGCTACACCGACGTGATGGCCTGCCACCTGGCCGGCGTGACAACTGCGGTCGCCACCTCGGGCACGTCGTTCGGCGACGGGCATATCAGCGTCCTGCGGCGGCTGCTGATGGACGAGAGCCAGTTCCGCGGCGAGGTCATCTTCACCTTCGACGGTGACGCCGCGGGCCAGCGTGCCGCGCTGCGCGCGTTCGGGATGGAGGAGAAGTTCGTCACCCAGACCTTCGTCGCTGTGCAGCCGGACGGCCTTGATCCGTGTGACCTGCGGCTCAAGCACGGTGACGGGGCGGTCAGGGAACTCGTCGCGCAGCGGGTGCCGCTGTTCGAGTTCGCGGTCCGCAGCGTGCTCGGCCAGCATGACCTGGAGACCGCCGAGGGCCGCCTGGCCGCGCTGGACGCTGCCGCGCCGATCGTCGGCCGGATCAAGGACCGCGGCCTGCGCCAGCTTTACGCGGTCAGCCTGGACCGCTGGCTCGGCATGATGGACGAGGCGTTCGTGCTGTCCAGGATCGGCGCGCACGCCGGGCCGGCCCCGGGCCAGGGCAGGCCAGCACAGGGCCGCCCAGGCCAGGGCAGGGGAGCGCAGGGCCGGGGGGCGCAAGGCCAGGGCGCCCAGGGCCGGGGCGCGCCGGGCGGCCGGGCGCAGGGCAGCCCGGCGCAAGCCGGAAGCGGTCCTGGCCCGGCTGGCGTCCCGGTGCAAGGCAGTCCGCGCGACCAGGAGGAGCGCTACGATCCGCGCGATCCCGTCATCCAGGTGCAGCGCGAGGCGCTGAAGCTCGCGGTGCAGCGCCCTGCCCTTTGCGGGCCGTCCTTCGACGCGCTCGGGGCTGCCTGCTTCACTGCGCCCGTACATGCCGCCGTCTTCGAGCTGATCGCCGGGTGTGGCGGCACGAGCGCGGCTGACGGCAGCAGGGAATGGGCCGAGCGGCTGCGGACAGCCGCACCGGACGACCGGGCCCGCGGCTTCGTCACCCAGCTGGCCGTCGAGCCGCTGCGGGCACCGAGGGCCGACGGCGAGCCGGACGCCAGGTACGCGGACGCCGTACTCGCCAGGGTCGAAGAACTCGCCGTGAGCAGGCAGATCGCCGCCATCAAGTCGCGGCTGCAGCGGCTGAGCCCGGTCGCTGAGCCGACCGAGTACAACCGGATGTTCGGCGATCTGATCGCGCTGGAAGGACGCCATCGCGTGCTGTGGGAAAGAGTCCCAGGATCGCTGTGACCAGCGGTGCTGAGCCCGCTGCAGCGCAGTGCCGGGCTCACCGTGACAGCGCGGTTACCCGCTCGTGGCCGGAACGTTACTAGCCATATGGTGACAATATTAGCCCCCCACGATCGCCGGCGGGTGGCGCACACTGTCCCCATGAGTCTTACGGTCCTGCCGCCAGTGGACCAGGTGACCGATTTAGTGGCTCGGGCCAGGGAACGCGGTGCCGTCGCGATGACGGACATCAACGCTGCCTTTGAAGGTAGTGAGTTGCCTGCCGACGCCGCCGACTCCATCGTCCGGCTGCTGGCAGACGAAGGCGTCGAGGTGCTCGACGCACCGCCAGATGAAGCCGAGGAACGGCGGAGCGGCCGGGCCGAGCTTGCCCGCCGGGCAGTCACCGGCGACCTAGTCCGGATCTACCTCCGTGAGATCGGCCGGGTGCCGCTGCTGACCGCGCAGGACGAGGTCGACCTGGCCAAGTCGATCGAGGCCGGCCTGTTCGCCGAGGAGACGATCAGGGGCGGCTGCCAGGGCAGCGGGCCGCTGGGCGCCGAGGTGGCCGAGCTGGCCCTGCTCGCCGCGGAGGGAATGCGGGCGAAGCAGCGGCTGATCGAGGCGAACCTGCGGCTCGTGGTATCGATCGCCAAGCGCTATATCGGCCGCGGGCTGGTCTTCCTTGACCTGATCCAGGAAGGGAACCTCGGCCTGATCCGCGCCGTGGAGAAGTTCGACTACACCAAGGGCTACAAGTTCTCGACCTATGCCACCTGGTGGATCCGGCAGGCGATCACCCGGGCGATCGCCGACCAGGCCCGCACGATCCGGATTCCTGTGCACATGGTGGAGACCATCAACAAGATGGCCCGCATCCAGCGTCAGTTGCACCAGGACCTCGGCCGGGAGGCGCTGCCTGAGGAGATTGCCAGGGAGATGGGCCTGTCGCTGGAGCGAGTAGCCGAAATCCAGCGGATCGCGCAGGAGCCGATCTCATTGCAGTCGCCGATCGGCGAAGAGGACTCCGATCTCGGAGACTTCATCGAGGATGCCGACGCCGTCGTGCCGATCGAGGCCGCGGCGTTCATCATGCTGCAGGAACAACTGGACAACGTGCTCGACAACCTCTCCGTGCGCGAGCAGCGGATCATCCAGCTCCGGTTCGGGCTGACCGACGGCCATCCGCGCACGCTGGAAGAGGTCGGCAGGGAGTTCGGCGTCACCCGCGAGCGGATCCGCCAGATCGAGTCCAAGACGCTGGCCAAGCTGCGTCATCCCAGCCGCGCCCAGATGCTCAAGGAATACCTCGGCTGAACGGCTCCCACCACTTCGTCTCCTGCCGCCGGGCCGGCGGATTCCTGCCCGGACATGACAACGCCCCCGTCAGCGTCTCTGCGCTGGCGAGGGCGTGCCCGTGCCGGTGTGCGGTCGCCCTCTCGGCGAGTGGCGCGACGCGGCTCCAGCCGGACGGTATTCCGCGAAGGCAGTAGATGCGGCCCGGGGGACACAGCACACCGACAGAGTAGTGAACGCCGTCCGGCCAGGTGCTATTCCGGTCTGGCTTTCCCGGATGCGCCCGGTTCCGCGGCGGCCCGGTTTCCCGGCATCCGCTCGCGGGCCGCAGCTCCCGAAGCGGACCAGTTCCCGGCAGCTGGAGGCGGAGAATATCTGCAGCTTCTCGAATCTGTAGTTCAACTGCTGGACGGAGACTGTCAGTGGCTCACGCTAGCGTGTTCTAAGAGCGCAAACAGCGAAGCCGCAAGCCCAGGAGGGAGGACACAATGCAGAGAACCACTCCCCGGTCAGCCGCCGGTGGCTCTGGTCGGCTGGCGCTGGTCCGGCTGGTTCTGGTCCGGCTGCTCTGGTCCGGCTGGCTCTGGTGCGCCGGTCGGTCTCTGGTCCGGCCGGCTCTGGTCCGGCTGGCTCTGGTCCGGCTGGCTCTGGTCCGGCTGGCTCTGGTCCGGCTGGCGTCCCTGGCCCGCGCAGCGGCTTGCCGCCGGACTGCGGCGGCCTGCCGAGCCTGCCTGGCGGTGCTGGCGTTCCTGGCCTGGCGGGAGTAGTCGGTCTCGGTGACCTGGGGCGTCCTCGGGCGGTTCGGGAGGCCGATGACGTGGCCGGCGATCACCCGCGGAGGACCCGGCCGCGGCGCTGCCGGCCGGTGCCGGCACCCGGTGGCCGACGGCCGAGCTGGCCGCCGCGGCCGCCGAGAACATGGCCCCGGGCGAAGGCTCTGGCTACTGGGCGGCGCGCTTCGCGCCGGGCAAATGAGCGACTACGCGCTGCCCGGCGCGGCGGCGGCTTGCCGGCGGCTGGCGTCCTGGGCGCAGGCCACGGAACTGGCGATGGTCGCCGAGGTCGCGGCGCGCGCCGCCGCCCGCGACTCCAGTGTCCCGGCGGGCCCGGGCGGGACTGCCGGCCGGGTGCCGGAAGAGGCCGCCGCAGAGATCGGGCTCGCGCTCCGGCTGTCCCAGTACGGCGCGTCCGCTGGACGATCTGGCGATCACGCTGGCCGGGCGGCTGGCCAGGACCGGTGCCGCGCTGCGGCCGGCGCGATCGACCTGACCAGGGCGCGCCTGATCGCCGAGGCGACCAGCGTGCTGGACGACCGCGCCGCAAGCTGGCCCAGGATAAGGTCCTGCCCGCCGCCGGGGACAAGACTCCCGCGCAGTTGCGCGCCGCGCTCCGCCGCGCCGTGATCAGCGTGGATCCTGATGCGGCGGAACGGCGCCGCAAGGACGCCGAGCGCCGGGCGAAGATCGGCCTTTACGGCGACGAGGAGGGCACCGCGACGCTGTCCGGGCAGAACCTGCCCGGTGCGCACGCCGCCGCCGCGATGGCCCGGATCAGTGCGCTGGCCCGTGCGATGAAGTCCTCCGGCGCAGGCGGCGGCATCGACCTGCTTCGCGCCCAGGTTTATATCGGCCTGCTGCTCGGCACCCTCCCCTTGATCCCGCCGGCTGAAGGCGCACCCCCCGACCACCCTGACGACAGACCGCCAGGAAGGCCCGGCTCCGGCGACTCGCGTGACTCTGACTGCGCTGGCGATCCCGGCCCTGAAGACGCGCGCGACCCCGGCATTCCTGGCAGCGAGCCCAGCGACCCCGCGCAGCGAGCCCAGCGAGCCCAGTAACCACGATGAGCCCAGCGAGCCCCGCGAGCCCCGCGACCCTGGTAACCGCGGTGAGCCCCGCGAGCCCGGTGAGCCCCGCGGGCCCAGCGACCCCGGTGGGCCCAGTAACCCCGATGAGCCCAGCGACCCCCGCGAGCCCCGCGACCCTGGTAACCGCGGTGAGCCCCGCGACCCCCGCGAGCCCCGCGACCCTAGTACCGCGGTGACCCCGGCGACCCCGGTGACCCCGGTGACCCCGGCAACCCTGGTGACCCCGGCGAGCCCGGCGAGCAGCTTGACTCTGCTGACCTGGGTGACGCCGACCGCGATGTCTCCGGCGGCCGGGGCGGTGGGCCCAGCGCTGGCAGCATGTGCCGGTCGCGGGATTCCGACCTGGCCCGGCATCCCGGTGCCCGGGCAGGCTCTGGCCGGGCCAAGCCTCCCCGGCGCAGGAGCACTAGCCGGGCTCCGCCCCTCCGGCACAGGAGCACTAGCCGGACTGCCGCGCGGGCCCGCCTGTCCCGGACTGCTGCGCCTCACCGTGCCCTGGCGGACTCTCGCCGGGATCATCGCCGAGCCCGGGCAGCTCAGCCGCTTCGGGCCGGTCACCCCGCAGGCAGCCCGCTATCTCGCCGACGCCGCGTCCCGCGACGCCAGCACAGAATGGAGGGTAATCGTGACAGATGATGGCGGCCGGGCCATCGCCGTAGCCCGCATCCGCCGCTCGCGCGCCCGGTCAGCCGGCCTGCTGCCGGTCGCCGGCCTGGTGAGCCAGGTCACGCTAGTAGTGCCAGGGAACCTGGCGCGTGCCGCCAGCCTCCCGGCACCTGGCGATCCCGCGGCCTGCGCGACAATGCAGACCTGGTCGCCGGCGCAACCATCGGCCACCAGGGCAAGCCCGAACCCGGCCGGATCGGCTTCGAGCAATCTCAGCGACATGCTTGCCGCTGCGCTGGATGCGGCCCGGCAGGCCATCGCCCGGGCGACGCCGATCCCGGCGGCCCCGGCGACCCCGGCGGCACCGGCGGCCCCTCGGGCGCCGGCCCCCGCGGATGCACCCACCACCGGTCCAGCCCGTCCTACCGGCCACCACCACGGCTCCGCGAATTTGTCGCAGCCAGGGACCAGACCTGCCGCTCCCCGGCATGCCGCCAGCCCGCCCACCGCGCCGACCTCGATCACACCGTTCCCCATGACCAGGGCGGACGGACCTGCGACTGCAATCTCGGCGCCGGCTGCCGGACCCACCATCGCCTCAAGCAGCGCCCCGGCTGGAACCTCACCCAGCCCGAGCCAGGCACCTTCATCTGGACCACCCCAGCCGGACGCACCTACACCCAAACCCCCGATACGTACGACACCTGAGGCTGTCGTCGGCGCCGCGATGGACCCGGGGAGCCGCAGCGTGGTGGGAGTGGCTGGGCGCTTGCGCAGCGGGCCGGGCTAGGCAGCAGACCCGGGTAGCCGCGGCCGCGCTGGGGGCGGCGGGCGCGTGCTAGCGGACTGGGCTAGGCACCTGGCGGGCTGCCCGCGCCGCGGGCCGAGTTGCGCATGCTGTCTGCCGGAGCGAAGCGATGGTCTCCGCCGGCGTGGCCGTTGGATTCGCGGCCGCGCATGCCGGGAACCTTGCCCCGCGCGCTCGCCATCCCGTCGTGCAGCTGGCTGGCAACCTTGTCCTTGGCGTTGCTGGCCATCCCGGCGGCCTTGGCCTGCACGGCCGCTGCCGCCTGCTGGACGGCCGGGTGGTCCGCTGTCTGCCTTGCCAGTTTCCTGAGCTGCTCATACCGCTCCCGGCCGGCCCGCGCGCCGAGCACAAAGCCCGCGGAGAAACCAGCAAGGAAAATGACCTTATACCGCATATAGACCTCTTTCGGACAGGTCAGCCCGGCAGTCGCTGCTGTCTTCGGTGTGCCGGACGCCTGCGCCGGGCTGGCTTCCGGGTAAATGCCCAGCGACCGGCAGGTTTATGCCTGCAGTACCCACGGCCAGCGTCCGGCCGGGGCGCCATGCCGAGCCTATCCCGTATCGCGCGCCCCTAATCGGACGCGCGCCGTATCTCGCGCGCGGCCTGTCTCTGCTGTGCGCTACCCTTATCCAGCGGCGCTGATGCTGCGGGGCTAGTGGGTCCTGCGGCGTCCTGCGTCGGCCGATCCCGCGTAGCTCAATCGGCAGAGCGTCCGGCTGTTAACCGGCAGGTTATAGGTTCGAGTCCTATCGCGGGAGCTCAGCACTTTTTTCTGTACCAGCGTTCGAGCACGATTTCATGATCCGGGGATTCTTCCGCCACGGTGCGGCAGATCCCGCGATCATGGAAGCAACGTTGCGCGGCGGCCCGCGACGCTGACGGCCCGGCCGGGGAGTACCCGGCCGGGCCGTCAGCTGTGCGGGGCCGGAGCAGCCCCGGACCATCCGTTTCGGATACTGGTTTGTCAGAGGACTGGCTGGACGCCGGCCAGGTCTGCGCGCTTGACCCGGATCATCGCGATCGTCACGATCAGCGCGATCAGCATGATCCCGGCGGACACCTCGAACCCGCGGGAGAACCCGACCGCCAGCGCGTGATCGTAGATCGCCGTCTTCGCCTGCGCGGCATTCACGTGCACCGGGTGGCCCGCCTTTGCCGCAGCGATCGCGGCGGACTTCGCGGCGGCCGCTGAGTGCTTGGCGGTGTTGGCGACGACCGTCCAGGCGACGGTGCCCAGCACGGCCAGCCCGATCGAGCCGCCGACCTGCTGGCCGGTGTTCACCAGGCTGGACGCGACGCCAGCGTCCCGCTCGTCGACCTTGGACAGGGCGACCAGGGTGGCCGGCATGAACAGCATGCCCAGGCCGGCCGCGGTGACCAGCATCGGGCCGAGCAGGCCGCCGGCATAGGTGCTGTGCTCGTTGATCCGCGACAGCCAGAACATCCCGCCGGTCGTGATCGCCGATGCGGCCATCAGCAGCGGCCTGGCGCCGATCCGCGGCACCAGCTGGGTGCTGACCCCGGCCATGGCCATGATCACGGCCACCATCGGCAGGTAGGCGATGCCCGTCCGCAGCGCGCTGTAGCCCCACACGTTCTGCACGAACAGGGTCAGGAAGAAGAACATCCCGAACAGCGCCGTGCCGACGCACAGCATCACCAGGTAGGCGCCCGACCTGCTCCGGTTCCGGAAGATCCGCAGCGGCATCAGCGCATGCTTGCTGCGCGCCTCGATGAAGATGAACGAGCCGAGCAGGACCACCGCCGCCGTCAGCGAGGCCAGCACCTTGGTGTCGCCCCAGTGCGAGACGCCGTTCGGGGTAGTTCCCGCGCTGGTCAGGCCATAGACCAGCGCCACCAGCCCGAGCGTGCCGGTGATCGCGCCGGGCAGGTCGAACCGGCCGGTCAGCCGCTTCGAGTCGCCGAGCGCCCGCGGCGCGATCAGCGCGACCACGATGCCGATCGGCACGTTCACGAAGAACACCCAGCGCCAGGAGAGGTAGGTGGTCAGCAGGCCGCCGGCCAGCAGGCCGACCGCGGCGCCGCCGATGCTCATCGCGGCGTACACGCCCATCGCCCGGTTCCGCGGCGGGCCTTCCGGGAACGTGGTGGTCACCAGCGACAGCGCGGTCGGCGCCACGATCGCGCCGCCGACGCCCTGCAGGGCGCGGGCGGCAAGCAGCCACTCCTGGGAAGTGGCGAACCCGCCGAGCAGCGAGGCTGCCGAGAACAGGATGATCCCGGCGATGAACACCCGCCGGCGGCCGAGGATGTCCCCGGCCCGGCCGCCGAGCAGCAGCAGGCCGCCGAAGGTCAGCGCGTAGGCGTTGACCACCCACTCCAGCCCGGAGCCCGAGAAGCCGAGCGCGTGCTGGATGTTCGGCAGCGCGACGTTCACGATCGTCGCGTCAAGCACCACCATCAGCTGCGCGGTGGCGATGACGATAAGGGCCAGGCCGAGACGGCGGCGAGCCTGGGCGCTGGCGTCAGCAGGCATGTCATCCACGAGGACGTTGCCGCGTGCTGCTGCTGCCCGCTCACTCTCTGGCGTTCTGGCAGACATCAATTCTCCTTTTGAAACGGGAGGCTCGCGGCCCGTGCCAGCGGGCGTGCTGATCTGGCGCGGGGGCCGGGCGGCCCTGCGTTCCTGGTACGTCGGGACTGATAGTTGTGGCGGCGACGGTGGCCGGGGGTCAGGGGCCAGAGGTCAGGCGAGGCCAGCGGAAGCAGTGCTCACTGCGTCATCCACCTCCCCCGCGGGCGCCGGGCGCGACGCAGCGTCGTCATCCGGCGCGACGGCATTTCCCGCGCTGGCCATCTTGCGCAGCAAGGCCAGCAGCTGCTCGCGCTCCTCGACGTCAAGGACCCTGCTCCACGGCATCACGGCAGCGAGCTCGCGCTCCATCCGCTGCCTCAGCTCGAGTCCGGCGTCGGTGAGCACGATGTTCTTGATCCGGCGGTCGCCGGGGTGGGCCTCGCGGCGGGCGAGCCCGCGCTTCTCCAGCCCGTCCGCGATCACGGTCACGAACGACGGGTCGCAGTGCAGCCGGCGGCCCAGATCCTTCATGGCCATCGGGCAGTCGAGCGTGTGCAGTGCCTTGATGAAGAAGCCGGGGAAGGAGAAGCGCTGCGCGAGCCGCTCGCCGTGCGCGGCGATCTGGCCGATCAGGTCGGCGACCGAGCTGAGGATGTCGGTATCCAGCTGCTCGGCGCGTCCGGTCCTGCCCATGCTGCCTGCTCTCTGCCCGTTTCCTGTCCGTGCCCGGTGGGCCGTACCCGGCACCGCGATCCTGGCCGGGCCACAGTGCCTGAGCTTCTCAATAGTTGAGTAGCTCAACCGTATGAGGAGAGCTTTAGCAAGTCAACTTTTTATTTTCTTAAGCTCGGCGGCCGTCCCGCGGCTGCGCCGGGCCGGGTGCGGCGGGGCGCTGCGGGCCGGACGGCGGGCACTGCGGGCGGCGCAGCTGGCGGGGCGCTGCGGGCCGGCGGGCCGGACGGCGGGCACCGCGGGCGGCCCAGCGGGCGGGGCGCGGCGGGACGGCCGGCATGACGGCGGGCGCCGCGGGGGCGCCGCGGGGGGCGCTGCGGGCGGGCGGCGGCCGGCGGCGGGCGGGCGGCCAGCGGGCGCCGCTAACGGCTGATGAGGTCCCGGATCATTATCACCGCGACAAAGAACATCGCAATGGCGAAAATGCCGCTGCGAAGCAGCGTCTTGCGGTATCCGGGCAGACGCTTCCGGGTGGTCCGCAAATCGCCGCGCGCGGCATGCGCGCGATTGGCATGCCAGCCCATCACAGTACCCATGACCAGGGCAATTAACACAAATGCGGTAACGGCTGCTTTCATGACAGTGGGCCTCCCCCCGGGCATTCCACTTCGGCCGATCTTCTCGCAAGAACTCCGGTCGGCGCCAGTAAGCGCGCCGGTCATGCCGCATTCGGCCGGGCGCGCTGACCGGGGCGGGCGCGGCAGCCCGGCGGCGGCTGGCAGGATTGGGGCCGGGCCGACCGGCACCATGACCAGGAAGCGAGGCGGCGCATGAAAGACGCGTTGACGGCGGGAACGATCAGCATTACCGGGCATGGCGGAGACGAGATCGAGGCATATCTCGCGCGCCCGCTCGGCCCGGGACCGTTCGGCGGCGTCGTGGTGATCCACCACATGCCCGGCTACGACGAGCCGACGAAGGAGATCACCAGGAAGTTCGCCGCGCACGGCTACGCGGCCCTGATGCCGAACCTGTATTACCGGGAGGCTCCAGGCGCCAGCCCGGACGACGCGGCCGCGACCGCGCGCGCCCGCGGCGGCGTCCCGGACGAGCGGCTGGTCGGCGATGTCGGCGGCGCGGCCGGCTACCTGCGCGCGCTGGACGGCTCGAACGGCAAGGTCGGCGTGATCGGGTACTGCTCCGGCGGCCGGCAGTCCTTCCTGGCAGCGTGCCGCCTGCAGCTTGACGCAGCCGTGGATTGCTACGGGGCCTGCGTGGTCAATGCGCCGCCGGAGGGAATGCCGCTGAAAGTGCAGCCGATTATCGGGCTCGCAAAGGACCTGTCCTGCCCGCTGCTCGGCCTCTTCGGCGCCGACGACCAGTATCCCGGCCCGGCCGAAACGGCCGCATTGGCCAAGGAACTGACCGCGCTCGGTAAAACGCACGAGTTCCACACTTATGACGGCGCCGGGCATGCGTTCTTCTCGGTGAACCGGCCGGCTTACCGGGTTGAGGCGGCGAACGACGGCTGGGAAAAGATCTGGGACTTCTACGGCCGATTCCTGGCCAGCTGAGGGGGCTCGCATGTGCACGTACCTCACCGAGAAGATCGAGGTCACCGGCAGCGGGAAGGGCGCGGCCGGCTGGTTCGCGCTGACCGACGCCGCCGTGTACCTTGACCATCCGCAGCACGCCAGGGCTGAGCACACGCTCAACATTGACTTCTTGAACCCGGCCAACGGACCGTCCGCCCGGGTGGCGGTGGAACTGACCGCCGAGTCGGCGCGTGCCCTGGTGCGGGCCATCGAGGCAACGCTGGAAGCCGCGCCGCCCGGGCTGGTCTGACCGGCGGGCTGCTTCCGTTCGGCTTTGTCGGTGCGGCGTGCCAGTATCAGGACAAAGCGGCGGAGGCGGTGACAGTGGCATGAAGTTCCGGGTCGGACGAGACGCGCTGGGTGAGGCGGTGGCCTGGGTGGCGCGCGCCCTGCCGTCCCGGCCTGTCGTGCCCGTGCTTGCCGGGCTGCTGCTCGAGGCCGAGGCGGACAGCCTGGTGCTGTCCTGCTTCGACTACGAGGTTTCCGCGCGGGTCCGGATCGAGGCCGAGGTGGCGGAGCCGGGAACTGCCCTGGTGCCAGGCCGCCTGCTCGCCGAGATCACCAGGAGCCTGCCGAGCCAGTCGGCCGAGTTCACCCTGGCCGCAGACGCGGTCGGGCTGACCTGCGGCAGTGCTGAGTTCATGCTGGTAACGCTGCCGCTGGAGGAGTTTCCCGCGCTGCCCGAGCCGCCGTCAGCGGCCGGCACCGTGGATGGCGGCGTGCTGGCCGCGGCTGCCGGGCAGGTGGTGCCAGCGGCCAGCCGCGATGACACGCTGCCGATGCTGACCGGCGTATGCCTGGACTTCGACGGCGCCACGATCACGCTCGCGGCCACCGACCGGTACCGGCTGGCGGTAAGGGAAATCCCGTGGACGCCGGCTGACCCGGCGCTGCGGGCTGCCGCGCTCGTCCCGGCGCGGACGCTGGCCGACGTGGCGCGGACCATGGCGGCCGGGGTGCCGGTCACGATTGCCTTCGGCGCCGGCGGCACCGGGAGCGACCCGGCCGCGGGCGGCACGCGGGGGAGTGGCGGGCAGTCCGGCGGCGAGCCGCGGCCTGCCGAAGGCATGATCAGTTTTGCCGGCGGCGGCCGTCGGCTGACCGCGCGGCTGATCGCGGGCGAGTTCATCAGGTACCGGTCCAGGTTCCCGAGCGAGTTCAGCTGCCGGGCCGAAGTCCCGGCCGGCCCGTTCACCGAGGCGGTGCGGCGGGTATCGCTGGTCGCCGAGCGGGCGAGCCCGGTCCGGCTGGCGTTCGGGCCAGGGACTGTCGTGGTGGAAGCGCAGGCGGAGGGCCGGGCCCGGGCCGTGGAGACGGTGGCCGCCAGCTTCGACGGCGACGAGCCTGTCATCTCCTTCAACCCGCACTACCTGCTCGATGGTCTCGGCGCAGTGGCAGTGGACGCGTCGGCCCGGGCCGCTGGCGCGTCGGCGGGTCCGGCGATGGCAGCGGCGACGGCCCGGCCGAGTCCGGCGGGCGGATCAGGATCGAGTTCAGCAGCCCGGCCAAGCCGGCCCTGATTACCTGGGCGCCGGAGGACAGCGGGCCGGACGAGACGGCGGCCGGTGCTCCGGCGTTCCGTTACCTGGTAGTCCCGCTCAGGATGCCGGCCAGGGCGTAGCCGGGCCAGGGCCATGGCCCGGCGGGGCGTAGCCGGGCCGGGGTCGGCTGGTGCCGCTTAATGGTCAGAAACGGCGCCAGATCCGGCGCAGCAGGCCCGCGGGCTATCCCGACGATCACCAGGATGATCGCCAGCTTCCCGGGGAGCGGGAAGAACCGGAACGTGGGCAGCGCGTAGATCAGCACCCATGCCAGCGCGAGCACGGCGAACACCGGGGAGAAATGCGGCCCGCGCGCCCGGCGCCCGCCCTGGTATCCCGACCGCTGCCAGCCGTCAGATTGCACGCTGCGCGGCAGCGGCGGTGACGGCGCCGCAGCCGGGAGATCACTGGTCAGCCGGCTCAGATCGCGCTCGGTAATCGCGGCGAGCGCGGCGCTGAGGCGTTCGTTGAACTCGTCGAGGGTCAGCCGGCCCTGTGCGTAGTTCTCCCGCAGCCGCTCAGCGGTCGCGTCGCGCTCGGCGTCGCCAACGCGCAGGTCCGGTCCTGGCGCCATCTGTTCCTCCCGTACCCCGGCGAGCATCATTACTGCTGTAGCAAGACTAGTGCTGTCAGCAAGTAGTAAGGCCGATGCTGTCACCAAGACGATATATCTCGATGTGATCAACAGCAAGTGTATCTTCGGGCCTGCAACCGGGCGCGGCTGCATCGCATCTACTGGGTAGGGATGCAGGCAGGAGAGGCCGTCAGTGGATTCTTCCGAGGAGTTCATTGAGTTCGCCGCCGCGGTGGGTCCGCGGCTCAGGCGGACCGCCTATCTGCTCTGCGGGGACTGGCATACGGCGCAGGACCTCACCCAGACCACGCTGGCGAAGGTGTTCGTGGCCTGGCACCGCATCAACAGCGGCGAGGGCGCGTATGCGTATTCGCACCGGACTCTGGTGAACTGCTACCTGGCGGCCCGGCGCAAGGGCAAGGGGACCGAGTTCCCGGTCGGCGGCGTTCCTGATCGCCCCACCGGGCCGGAGACTACTGAGCTCAGGATCGTGATGCTGGCGGCGCTGGCCTCGCTCACGCCGAAGTCGCGGGCCGTGCTCGTGCTGCGCTACTGGGAAGACCGGAGCGTCGACCAGGTCGCGGCCATGCTCGGCTGCTCCGCGGGGAACGTGAAGAGCCAGAGCTCACGTGCCCTGGAACGGCTCCGCCTGTTCCTCGGTGACGCGCTGACTGAGCTCCGGGTAACTGACTGACGATCAAGAAAGGGCGAGCCAGGAATCCAGATGCAGGACATCGACGAAATGGCCGTGCGCGCGGCCCTCCGGCGCGTGGCCTGCGCGGACGAGCCGCCGGTGGGCGCGCTGGTCGGCGAGGCGCTGCGAGCCGGGCTCAGGCTGCGCCGCCGCCGGCGGCTGCAGGCGGCCGCCGGGTGCGTTGCCGTGCTGGCTGTATTCGCCGCCGGAGTCCCGCGACTGGCCGCCGCGCTTGATGGCCCGGCGCCAGCCAGGATGCCCGGCCGGGCCAGCCGGGCCAGCGGGGCCGGCCTGGGGCGGCCAGGGTCGGCGTGCGGATGCACCGCTGCCGCCGCGGCTTCCACTGGGTACGGCCGGCTGTGGCCGCTCAGACCCAGGCTGGCCCGCAGGTTCCGGTCACTGCCCGGTCGGTCGCCAGCCTCTTGCTGGCCGTGCTGCCCGCCCGCCGCCAGGCCAGTTCCATTGCCGCGTCCCTGCAGCCGGATGGCAGTGCCGCGGCGAACGTGAATGTCGATTCGGGAACCGTCCTCGTCCAGATGGGCCGGCCGGGCGGACTGCCGCTGCCGGGCTGCGCCGGCGCCCGCGCCGCGGACGGCGCGATCATCGGGTGCCGTGACTACCCGGTTCCCGGCGGGGCTAAGGTCCAGGAGCTCGTGCTCGTGGCGGGCCTGGGATCCGGCAACCGGGTGGCGCAAGGCTATAGCTACGTCTTCTCGGCCACGGTCCGCCGGGCGGACGGCGTCAGCGTGATGATCCGGGCGGTCAACTACGTGCCAGGTCCGGCGTCGCTGCCTCCGCTCACGATGGGCCAGGTGGCCACGGCGGCCGCCGACCCGAGATGGTCCTGGACGATGCCGGGCTCCTTCGTCGCCCGGGCTCAGCACCTGGTCCTGACGGCGCCGGCGCCGCGAACCTGTGCCCAGGTGCAGCCGGCCGACCCGCGCTGCTAGCCGGCGGATTAGCTGCGGCGTCCAGCGGTAGCTGCCGCCCAGTGGCGGCCGCCGTCCGGAAGTGGCTGCCGCCGTCCGGAGGTGGCTGCCGCCGTCCGGAGGTGGCTGCCGCCGTCCGGAGGTGGCTGCCGCCGTCCGGAGGTGGCTGCCGCCGTCCGGAGGTGGCTGCCGCCGTCCGGGAGGTGGCTGCCGCCGCTCAGAAATAGCTGCCGCCGCCAGTTTGCGGGTTGGTGACCTCGGCCTGCACCGGGATCGCAGCCGGCCCGGGCGAAGTCCAGCTTCAGGGTGATCTCGGTGCCACCGCGCAGCCGCCCCGCGTCAGCGATCAGGAGATGGAAACCGTTGGGCACGAAACGAACCGTGGTCCTGGCGGGGATTCCGATGTCAGGCACTGTCCGCATGCTGATGCCCGATCCGCCCCTGGCCGGCCCGCGGAAGGTGATCCGGCCGCCCTCGCTCGTCCGGGCGGAGATCAGCCGGTCGGCAGGACCGTGATTCTGGATGACCAGGTAGGCGTCGGTGCTGGTGCCGCCTGCGGCCGGCTGCGGAATCGCGACCGTGCCGACTTGGATCGGCGTGGTCGCGCTGGCTGCCTGAGCGCAGCCGGCCAGCAGTCCCCCGCCCGCGACGGCGCAGGCCGTCACGGCGAGGCCGGCCGCCGCCGGGCCGGCCGCGGGCGCCCGGCGCGGGGCGGCCACGGCGCCGCCCGGGGCGGCCACGGCGCGGGACGCCAGTTCCCAGCATGCTCGCTACCTTCGTTTCGGTTTCCGGCCGGGCCCATGGTCTCACGGCCGGTCAGGAGAAGGCGCGGAAGGCCGGCCATGCCTGCGCCCAGGTGGACCGCAGGCCGCTGACGACGAAGACCTGCGCTCCTTGCTCGTCATCACTGACGCCGAGGCCGTTGTGGAACGTGGCCACCCGCCGGACCGAGCGGAACTCGCGGCGGAGGAACGCCGGATCCATGGCCACCACCACGGCCGAGGTATCGGCGGCAGGCGGCGGTCCCCAGAACCAGAAGTTGTTATGGCCGCTGTACACCTGCGGCAGGCCGAACTGGGAGCCGTACCGGGCGATCGCCCCCGCCTCGCCGTAGTTGCCGGCCAGGATCGTCGTCCGCTGCCGCTGCGGCGCTGGCAGCGCACGGTATTCGCGCGCCACGAGCGCAACGAGCCTGGGCCACGCGATGGTCTCGCCGAGGTCGTAGTTGATCTTCTGCAGCGGTACCGAGTGCAGCGTCCTGGCGGGCAGCACGGGGAGCGCGATCGGCACCGCAACCGCGGCCGAGGCCAGCATGGCGGTGGTCATCAGGGCAGTGGCGGAGATCCGGCCGGCCAGCGGCCTGCGCCCGGACAGCCACCGCTCAAGCGGCACCGAGCCTGCGGCGAACAGGAAGACGAAGATGGCGCCGTTGTAGTAGGGCTTCCCGCCCAGCGCGAAGATCAGGACCAGCTCGATGGCGCAGGCGATCGCGACCGGCCGGAAGCGCCGCGCAGCCTCGCTGCGCAGCGACCACACCAGGCCGGTGATCCAGATGGGGGCGAGCGCCACGCCGGTAAACAGAACCTGTGCCTGCCAGTACGTGGCCCGGTTGTGCCAGGCAGCACTCTGCAGCACGTGGAACACGGCCAGGTTCGGCCAGCCGTGCGCGGCCTGCCAGATCACGTCCGGTGCGGCGAGGGCAGCCGCGGCGGCGGCGCCAGCCAGCAGGTAACGGCTCCTCAGCAGGGTCCTGGCCGGGGTAACGATGAAGCCAGCGGCGAGGGCAGCGACGAGGAAGCCGATGTTCCACTTGGCGCTGGCGCCGATCCCGGCGCAGCAGCCGATCGCCAGCCACCACCGCCGGTCCCCGCTGACGAGCAGCCGCGCCACGAGCAGGAACATGATGGCCCAGAACAGGAAGTCCGGGTCAGTGGTGGACATCAGGTGCATCGTCGCGAGGTACTCAGCACACGTCGCGGCCGCGAGCGCCGCCAGCAGCTGGCCGGTCCGGCCCGCCCCGAGCATCCGGCTCAGCGTCGCGGTGATCACGATCAGCGCGGCCAGCATCAGCGCCGGGATGAGGCGGAGCCCGACCAGCGAGTTGCCGAATACCGTCGTGGAAAACCGCGCGAGCAGCGGCGTGATCGCCGGCTGGTCCACGTAGCCGAAGGCCAGGTGCTGCCCGGCGGCGAGGAAGTAGAGCTCGTCCCTGTGGTAGCCGTAGCGGGCGCTGACCGCTAGCTCGAGACCGACGGCAGCGGCGGCGATCAGGGCGATCCCGGCCACGGGCACGGGCCGTGCGGCGCGGGCTGAGCGCCCGGCCTGGCCGGGCTCAGGCGGCGGTATTGCGGTGCAGTCTGATTCGGGCCGGTCGCCGGCCATCCGGAGCTTCATACCAGTAATCGTGTCTCTGCCGGGCGGCAACCGCATCGCCCGCGGCGGCCAATCAGGGCCTACGCCGCCTGGCCTAGATCGAGCTGGCCGCGCGGCCCGGACTCCGCCGGAGGTCGCAGGCGGCAGATCGGCCGCGCGGGGGATCCCGCCTGACGAAGCCGGCCATACGATCGGTTTGTGACATGGGTCTCGGCCAGGGCAGCGGTGCGCAGCCCGCGACTGCAGGACGTCACCCTCGCGCTCGCGCTGACCGTTGCCGACCTGGCCGTGCTGCTCGTGTACCGCGACCATCTGCATCCGCTCGGCTGGGCGATCGTGCTGCTCGTCGCGCAGAACATCCCGCTGATCTGGCGCCGGTCGCATCCGGTCGCGGTCCTTGCCTTGATCGGCTCCGCCCGGGTGGCATACGACCTGATCGGCCTCGGCTATGCGCCCCTTCCGCTCGGCCCGGCCATCGCGTTCTACACGGCGATGGAGCGCTCCGGGCCGCGCACCCGGCTGCTCATCTCCGCCATCGCGCTGGCCGGGATCACGACGTCGCAGCTAGCGCCCGGTCACAATGAGCCGTACGACTTCGTCGTGGCCGCCCTTATCTTCGTCGTCGCCGGGACGGCGGGCCTCCTGTCCAGTACCAGGCGGGCGTACATCGACGAGGTCGAGGCCCGCGCTGCCCTGGCCGAGTCGGACCGGGACCGTGAATCCTCGCGGTCCGCCGCGATGGAGCGGGCCAGGATCGCGCGCGAACTGCACGACGTCGTGGCCCACCACGTCAGCCTGATGGCGGTCCAGGCGGAGGCGGCCGCGTCGCTGCTGCCCGGTCATCCGGCCGACGCCAGGCGCTCCGTGGAGATCATCGGGGACACGGCCAGGCAGGCGCTGACCGAGCTACGGCGCCTACTCGGCGTGCTGCGCAGCCCGGCCGAGGAGCTGCAGACCGAGCCGTCACCGTCGCTAGGAGAGCTCAGCGCGGTGCTGGAGAAGGTCCGGGGTGCCGGGGTGCCTGTCGACTTCCGCCTGGAGGGAACGCCGTACCCGCTGGCGCCCGGCATTGACGTGACGGCTTACCGGATTGTGCAGGAGGCCCTGACCAATACGATGCGGCACGCCCCGGCTGCCTCGGCCGGCGTGACCTTGTGCTACGAGCCCGGCTACATCACCGTTTCGGTCGCGGACTCCGGGCCGGCGACCGGCGGCAGCGCGCGCGTGAACGGGGCCGCGACCGGCCCGGCCGGGTCAGGATCTGCGGCCCGTCTTGGCCAGGGCGGCTTCGGCCTGGCTGGCATCGCCGAGCGGGTCGCCTCGTGCGGCGGCAGCCTGACCACCGGGCCGACCGGGATGGGCGGCTTCGCCGTCACTGCCAGGCTGCCGGCCCGATGACCGCGGGCAGCACGGCGCCGGAAGCCATCCGTGTCCTCGTCGTCGACGACCAGGAGCTTGTCAGGTCGGGCTTCTGCGTCATTCTGGAGGCGGCCGACGGCATCACCGTCGTCGGCGAGGCGGCCGACGGCGCCCAGGCGGTAGCTGCCGCGGCGGCCAGCACCCCGGACGTGGTGCTGATGGATGTGCGGATGCCCGAGATGGACGGGCTGCAGGCGACCCGGCTGATCACCAGCGCTGGCTCGGGCGCCGCCCCCAAGGTGGTAATGCTGACCACCTTCGATCTTGATGACTACGTCTACGAGGCGCTGCGGGCCGGCGCCTGCGGATTCCTGCTGAAGGACGCGCCGCGGCACGACCTGATCGCGGCCGTGCGGGCCGCCGCGGCCGGCAACGCCCTGCTCGCGCCGACGGTTACCCGCCGGCTGATCGAGGCGTTCGCGCGCCGGCCGCCTGCCGTGGCGCCGTCGCCGTCGCTGCTGGCCTCGCTCACCGCGCGCGAGCGCGACATCCTGCTGCAGGTCGCCCGCGGCCGGAGCAACGCCGAGATCGCCGTGGCCCTGTTCGTCAGCGAGGCGACCGTCAAGACGCACATCGGCCACGTGCTCGCCAAGCTCGGCCTCCGCGACCGGGTGCAGGCGGTGATCATGGCCTATGAGGCCGGCTTCGTGGTGCCCGGCGATTTCCCGGCCGCGCCGGACTAGCCCGGCCGCGGGGCCGTTCCTGGCGGCGTCAGCCGCGCTCGACAGCGGTGTTCAGCAGCCCGAGCGGCGGCGAGCCGAGGCTCAGCATCGCCGTGTGGAAGCGGCGCAGCGAGAAGCCAGCCCCCCACGTTTTCCTGGCCCGGTCGCGTAGGTCCATGATCTCCAGCTTGCCCCAGGTGTACCGGCCGTAAGTCGGGTCGAATGTCGCACGGCGCGCCTCGGAAAGCGCGGCTGGCCCCGTCAGGTGGGTATCTGCCTCGAACCTGCGGGCACCTTCCTGCACGGTCATCCCGGCAGCGTGCAGCCCGATGGCGCAGGCGAGCCTGGTGACCCGGACCAGCGCCTCGAGCCAGACCCCGATCGCGAACCTAGGGTCATCGGCGCAGAATCCCTCCTCGACGCACAGCTCCTCCGCATAGTGCGCCCAGCCCTCGACGAACGCCTGCGAGTGCAGCGTACGCCGTACCCCGTCAGGCGCGCGGCGGATCGCCCGGCCGTGCGAGAAGTGCCCGGGCGCGACCTCGTGCGCGGTGATGCTTGGCAGCGTGGTGGCGCTGAATACCTCCAGCCATTCCTGCGCTTCCTGGTCAGGCCAGGACGGGTCCGGCGGCGTGATGTGGTACCACGACGGCCCTTCCGGCTCGCCGGGAGCAGCCGGCGACATCATCGCCATCGCCCATCTGCGCGCCTCGGGAGCCAGCCCGACCAGGCACTCCCCGTCCTGGTAGGGCACCAGGTCCCGGTCCCTGGTGAACTCGATCACCCGCGCTGTCCAGTACCTGGCCGCGTCCATGACCCCCTCGGTATCCGGGTGATCGCGGACCAGTTCGCGCGCTACCGCCAGCGGCGGCCGGCCCGGGTCCACCCGCGCGCAGCTCTCGGCGAGCAGCCCGCTGAGCCGGTCCCGCTCGGCGTCGGCCCGCTCGCCGAGCTCGCCCAGGTCGACCTGCACCCCCTCGGCGCTGCTCATCAGTGCGGCCAGTGCGGCGCTGCCCAGGGCGGCGTCCGCAGCTCCGTGCGCGGCCGCGTCATCGACGTGCCCCACCAGCCGGGCATGGGCGGCGAGCGCGGCCTCCCGTGCCCGGCCGTCTGCCGTCCCCGGAATCCCGGCCACGAGCCCGCGGACGGCGCCGGCCAGCGCGGTCGCCACCGGCGCGCTGACCTGGTCAAGCGCATCGATGGCCGCCTCGGCTGCCTGCGGCCACGCCGCAAGGTGGGCCAGCCGGGCGCGCTCGCGGTCCTGGGCCGGCCCGTAGTCCCGGTCGTAACAAGCCAGGTCCATCGCGGCCAGGTGCGGAGCCGGGCTGCGGCGGTGCAGCTCAAGCTTGCCCAGCGACAACCGGCTATGTTCCTCGAAGGTGGCAAGCTGCGCCTCGTCGTGCGGGTCGTCCAGTCGCGGCCCGGCCGCTGCCGCGGCGGCAAGCCGGCTCAGGCCATCGCGCACCCCCGCCGGGGACAGGTCCTGGAGCCGGCCGTCGTACTCGTGCCGCCCGCTGTACTCGCGCATCTCGGCCATGTTGAGGTCACAGACGGCGCGCAGCCTCGGGTTCAGATCGTCCATGCCCAGGAAGCTACCGGATCATCGGCAGCTTCCCTGCTCACCGCCCGAAAGCGGATCCCGGTGCGCAGCCGGGCCGGCCGATTTCGCGCTACGCGGCGCCGCGGTTGCCCCGCCCTGGCTCGACGGGCAGGACGCGGAGGATGCCGTGGCCGGGCATGGCCGCCGCGCAGGCCGGGAACGCGCGCCGGACCAGGCTGGTGCCTGCCGCCCCGGGCGCGCGGATGAGCAGCATGTGCGCGGTGACCGGGCGGCATGCTTTCGCCGGGAAGTTGGCCGCATCGGTGACCTGCAGCCAGGCATGCGCTGTGGCGCCGGGGGTGAGCCGCACCGGTCGAGTACTGACGCCGTGGTCCCAGTACGCTGCGTCGCCGATTCGCCGGCCAGCGGATGTGGCGAACCAGGCTGCCGGGAAGCCGTCCAGGCGGCAGGTGGCGCCCGAGGCGTTGGTGAAGTCAATCGGATAGTAGGTGCTTCCGGCCGCCGAGCCGGCCGCGCTGGCGTCCACGCTCACTCGCAGCCCGGAGGCTGTGCAGGGGGCCGCAGCGGCCGCGCCCCGGGCGCCGGCCGAGGGACCGGCGGCCGAGCCGCCGGCCGCCGGGGATCCGGCCGCCGGGGAGCCGCAGGCGGCGAGGCCGGCCGCGATAAGGGCGGCGGCGCCCGCCGCGGCTGCGGCACGCCGCCGCTGGCCAGGACACGGACGTGGACGCGAACGCGGATCGTGCGGAATACGTAACCTCATCAGTCGGCCCTCTCGCTGACCGGGGTAGCGGCCTACGCCTGATAGGACGCAGCCACGCTGCCCGGGGTTGTTCGGAACGTGACGATACTGTCACGGAGGGGGTTCGGCGTGGTCAGGAACTGCCCGGCCGGACTGCCTCGACCGCCAGGATGCTGACCGACCTGGCCCGCCGCGTGCAAGCCAGCGCGGTGAAACTCAGGTAGAGCGGGGCCGTCTGGTTCGGCGGGTAGATCTTCAGCCAGTGCGCGGTCACCCGGTGGCAGGCCGGGTTCGGGAAGTTGTCCGCATCGACCACCTGCAGCGTGGCATGCACGACACCGCCCGCCGGCATGGTGACGGACTCGCTGGTGAATGCGGGGTTCCTGCTCGCGGCGTGGCCGATCTGGCGGCCGCCGATGCCGGTCACGAACGAGACGCCGGGGTAGCCGAACAGCGTGCATGCGGTGCCGGAGACATTGCTGAAGTCGAGCGGGTAGTAGCTGCTGCCGGCTGCGCCGTTTCCCTGTCCGATCGCAACTTTGAGTGCGGAAGTGGAGCACGGCGCGAGACCGGTTGAGGTGGGAGTCGGCGTCGGGGCCGGCGAGCCGGTCGCGGTCGCCGGCTGCGTGGGCGAGGCGGACGCGGTCGCTGTCGGCGCCGCCGTGATGGTGGCGGTGACCGTCGTCTTCGCAGCCGGCCCGACGGCATGGCCGGGGCTCGAACTGCAGGCCGCGGACACCGTGGCCATGCCGCCGAGCGCCGCCGCGGCGGCCATCCGCCGGAGATGGCGGTGAAGTGACGTCATCGCAGTGCCCCTCGTCGTGCCGGATAGCATCCGGAGATGCCGTGCCAGCTATGACGCCCGCCGGGCCGGACTGGTTGCGGGCCGGCCGGCAATCGTGGTCACGATCTGGCACCTGCCGCGATGAGCTGGCCCGCCCGGCCAGGTAGCGTCAGGTTGATCCGGCGAAGCTCAGTGGAGGCGCGGATGCCCGGCAGTTCTCCTTTCACCACCAGGCCGCAGCTAGCCGGCACGTTCGGCATGGTCGCGTCGACGCACTGGCTGGCTTCCGCTGCGGGCCTGGCGGTGCTGGAGAAGGGCGGGAACGCGTTCGACGCCGCAGTCGCCACCGGCCTCGTGCTGCAGGTAGTCGAGCCGCACCTGAACGGCCCGGGCGGCGAAGTCCCGGTACTCGGCTTCGCCGCCGCCGCAGGCGGGGCCTTCGTCCTCGACGGCCAGGGACCCGCCCCCGCGGCGGCCACGCTGGCCGCGTTCGAGTCGCTCGGCCTGGACCTGGTTCCCGGCACGGGCCTGCTCGCGGCCTGCGTGCCTGCCGCGTTCGGCACCTGGATGCTGCTGCTTGAGCGGTACGGCCGCCTCGCCCTGCGCGAGGTGATGGAGTACGCGATCGGCTACGCGCGGGACGGCTACCCGATGCTGCCCACGGCGAGCGCGGCCATCGCTGCGGTGGCCGGCACTTTCCGCGATCACTGGCCGACATCGGCCGAGATCTACCTCGCCGACGGCGTGCCTGCGCCGGGCAGCCGGTTTGCCAATCCGGTGCTTGCCACTGCCTACAGCCGCATCCTGGCCGAGGCCGAGTCGGCCGGGGCCGGCCGGGAAGCGCAGATCGAAGCGGCCCGCCGCGCCTTCTACGAGGGATTCGTCGCCGAGGCCATCTCGGCCTACCTCGCCCGCGCCGAGGTCATGGATGTCAGCGGGCGGCCGCACCGCGGCCTGCTGGCGGGCCAGGACCTGGCCGCCTGGCGGGCCAGCGTGGAGGCGCCGGTCATGCTCGACTACGCCGGCCTCACCGTTTGCAAGACCGGCCCGTGGGGCCAGGGACCGGTCTTCCTGCAGCAGCTTGCCCTGCTCAGCGGTTTCGGCCTGGCCGAGATGGGCCCCGGCAGCGCGGACTTCATCCACACCGTGGTCGAGTGCGCGAAGCTCGCGTTTGCCGACCGCGAGGCCTGGTACGGCGATCCGCGCTGGTCGCAGGTCCCGCTGGATGCGCTGCTTTCCGCGGAGTACGCCGGCCAGCGCCGGCCGCTGGTCACCGGGCAGGCATCGGCGGAGCTTGTCCCCGGATCTCCCGGCGGCGCCGTACCGCGGCTGCCCGGCTACGCCCTGGCCGGGTTCCCGGCTGCGGCCGGGGGAGCGCGGCGGCCCGGCCGCACGCGGCCGCCGCAACCCGGTCCGGGGCCAGCGGGCACGGCGCGGGTGAGCCGATGGCCGAGTCCGCGGCCCAGCCGCTGCCGCCCGAGCTCGGTCCCGGCGACACCTGCCACCTGGACGTGGCCGACCGGTTCGGCAACATGGTCTCGGCCACGCCGAGCGGCGGCTGGCTGCAGAGCTCCCCGGTCATCCCCGGGCTCGGATTCTGCCTTGGCAGCAGGGCGCAGATGTTCAGCCTCAGCCCGGGCTTCGCCAGCACCCTCTCGCCGCTGCGACGGCCGCGGACCACCCTGTCACCGAGCCTGGCGCTGCGCGACGGCGAGCCGTACCTGGCGTTCGGCACGCCAGGCGGAGACCAGCAGGACCAGTGGACGATCGGGTTCTTCATCAACCACGTGCTGTTCGGGATGAACCTGCAGGAAGCGATCGACGCGCCCGGCTTCCACACCGACCACTTCCCGTCGTCGTTCTACCCGCGCGGCTCGGTGCCGCAGTCCCTGTCCATCGAGGCGCGGGCGGCTGAGCAGGTGATTGCCGTGCTGCGGCGGCGCGGGCACCGCGTGCGGGTCACGCCGCCATGGTCACTCGGCCGGGTCAGTGCGGTCGCCCGCGACCGCGGCTTCCTGTACGCGGGCGCCAACCCGCGCGGGATGCAGGGCTACGCCGTCGGCCGGTGACCGGAGCCCGGCGGCAACGCCGCGGCGGCCAGCTCTCCGGTGAGCACCGTGACGGCGTGGCCGGTCAGCTGGATCCGGTCTGCCTCGGCCCGCACCCGCACGGTGCCGCCGCGCGGCGACGCCTGGTAGCCGGTCAGCTGGGACCGGCCAAGCCGCCCGAACCAGTACGGCGCCAGCGTGCAATGCGCCGAGCCGGTGACCGGATCCTCTGGTATGCCGGCCGCCGGGGCGAAGAAGCGGGAGACGAAGTCCACCCCAGGCCGCGCCGCCGGCGCGGTCACGATCGTGCCGCGCAGCGTTAGCGCCGCCAGCTTGACCACGTCCGGCTGCAGCCCGGTCACCTCTTCCTCGGCGGTCAGGACCACGAGGAAGTCCTCGGGCGCACGGCCCGTCCAGACCGGCGCTGTGACGCCGAGCGCGTCAAGCAGGCCGGGCGGCGGCGCTTCCCGGACGGCCGGCGTGGCGGGGAAGTCGAGCACGATCGCCGCGCCGTCCCGGCGCGCGGCCAGCGGGCCGCTGGCGGATTCGAACTTGATCGGCTCGCCCGCGGCGGCCAGGCCGGTCTCGAACAGGACGTGCGAGCTGGCCAGGGTGGCGTGCCCGCAGAGGGCGACCTCGACCACGGGCGTGAACCAGCGCAGCAGGTAGCCGTCATCGCGCGGTTCGACGAAGGCTGTCTCGGCAAGGTTCATCTCCGCGGCAAGCTGCTGCATCCAGCGCGGGTCGGCCGCCCGGTCAAGCAGGCAGACGGCGGCCGGGTTGCCGGCGAACGCGGAGTCCGTGAAGGCATCAACCTGGAAAATCCGCATTACCGGAGCATATTACGCAGCCGTTGCCCGCTCAGCCGGGAAGCGCAAGCGCGCCGGCCACGATCGCGGCCACCGCCGCGGACGCCCGCAGCCAGCCGGACGCGGCGCCAGGCCCGGCCGCAGGCAGCAGCGCGCCGCCGCAGCCGAGCACAAGCAGGCCGAGGCCCGCCGCGAGAACCGGAGCCTGCGGACGTAGCGCGCCGGGCAGCGCGCCGGACTCGGCCAGGTGGACGGCGAAACCGAACGCGATCACGGCGACGACAAGCAGGCCGGTGTGCCAGGGGCGGGCATGATGCAGCGCCTCGAGCGCCAGCACGGCGATGATCAGGCCTTCCGCCCATGGAACTGCCCTGAGCACGTCGAGCATCGACCGCACAGCCCTGGTCACCAGGCCCTCGTAGAAGCCAGCCGGCGGGAGCCAGTCGCCGGCCGCCAGCCGCGCGGCGGCGAGGACGCCGCAGCCGATCCCGGCAAGCAGCGCCAGCCGGGTGCCCCGCCCGCCGCCGGATACCGGGCTGGCCGACCAGGCAATGCACGCCGCTGCGAGCAACCCGGCGGCGATGGTGCTCCTGGCCTGCGCGGTCAGCCGGGGCGGCCGGGGCCGCCCGGGCGCCTGCCCGGGCATCCGCCCTGTTCCTGGCGGCGTCACCGGCGGCTCACCATCGTCCGCCGGGCGTACGGGGCCAGCGGCTCATCGAGGCTCTGCTCGCCGTCCCAGTGCACGACCGGGATGCCGAGTTCGCGCAGCGAGAACCTGATCGCCTGCTGCTCCATCCGCCAGATCCGCCGGGCCAGGCCGGCGATACGGCCCGTGCCGCCCTCCGGCGCGGCGTTGAGCACGTCGATGACCAGCAGGGTGAATCCGCGCTCGCGCAGGTCCCGCAGCGTCTCGACCAGCCGGGCATCCAGCAGCGGGCTGAACACGATGATCAGCGCTCCGGGTGGCAGCGCGGCCCGGGCAGCCGGCTCATCGCGGTGCCGGCGGCCCAGCCGCCTGGCCCGGCCAGCATCTCGTCCATGATCCGGTGGAACTGGCGGCGGCCTGCCCCGGGGGCGACCCAGCCGGCCTGGCTGCGGTAGCCGATGAAGCCGACCCGGTCGTGTGCCGCCAGGTAGGCCAGGATGGTGGCAGCGGCGCCGCGGTGCACCAGATCGAGTGTGGTCGAGCCCGGTTCGCCGACCTCCGTCGTGGTATCGGCCAGTACTACCACGTTCTGCGCGCGCTCGGCGGCGAAGGTGTTCAGCTGCAGGCGGCCGCGGCGGGTGGTAGCCGGCCAGTTGATTCTTCGCTGCCGGTCGCCGGGCACGAACTCGCGTACGCCGGCGAATTCGGTGCCCTCGCCGGGAACCCGGGCGGCGTGCTCGCCGAGCCGGCTCGGCAGCCTGCTGAGCACGACCCTGGCGTCCTGATGGGCGGGCAGCGGGTAGCAGCCGACCCGCGGCAGCGTGAGCACCGCCCGGCCTTCGCTGAGCCGCCAGCGGTCCCTGACAATGATCTCCAGGGTGCCCACCGGGCGGTTTCCCCAGCGGGTGACAAGGAACGGGACGCTAGCCTGCCCGGCCCCGCCCGCGGCCTCGGTACCCGGCGGCCTGACGTGGCCAGGCCCGGCCGCCACGATCGCGACGGCCGGGCGGATGCGCAGCTCAACGGTGTGATTGCCGTGTCCGGCCACGCTGACCATGATGGATCCGTTTTCCCCTTCGATCATGCGGCCTGCGGCCAGGGCCGCGCTTACCCGCAGGATCCGCGGCCTGTCCTGCGGCCAGCAGGCGAGCAGCAGCAGGGCCGGGGCCGCGGCTGCCGCGAACTCGGCCCGGCGCGCCGCCACCGCGATCGCCAGGCCGGCCAGGGCGAGCGTGAGCAGCCGGCGGGCGTGGCCGGACGGCGCCCAGCTCAGCTGTACCGGCCTGGGCTGGCAGGCCGGCCCGGCGGGCGGCTGCGTTCCGGTGGTCATGGCTGCTGTCAGCCGCGGGCGGCGGCCGGGTCGGTGCGCGGCGTAGGCACGGTGGCCAGCAGCCGGCCGACGACGTCGTCAGCGCTGACCTGGCGCACCCACAGTTCGGGCCGCAGCGTGATCCGGTGCGCGAGCGCGGCCACGGCGACGTACTTGACGTCGTCGGGGATCACGAAATCGCGCCGCTGCAGCAGTGCCTGGCCGCGGGCGAGCTGCACGAGCGCGAGCCCGCCGCGGGGGCTGGCGCCGACCTGGATCTGCTGATTATCCCTGGTCGCCCGGATGATCGACACGACATACTCCAGCAGGTCGGGAGAGACCTCGACCTGCTCAAGCGAGGCGCGCATGGCCAGCAGCTCGGCGGCACTGGTGACCTGGCGCAGCGTTGCCTCCGCTGTCCTGCGGTCAAGCCGGCGGGCCAGCATGGCGACCTCGTCCTGGCTGCTCAGGTAGCCGAGGCGGAGCCGGATCAGGAACCGGTCGAGCTGAGCTTCCGGCAGCTCGTAAGTGCCCTCGTACTCGATCGGGTTGTCGGTGGCAAGCACGACGAACGGCTGCGGCAGCTGGCGGGTCTCGCCGTCCATGCTGACCTGCCCCTCGCCCATGGCCTCGAGCAGCGCGGCCTGGGTCTTCGGCGGGGTCCGGTTGATCTCGTCGGCGAGCAGCAGCTGGGTGAAGACCGGCCCGGGCCGGAACACCATCTCGCCGGTCCGCTGGTCGTAAAGCGGCGCGCCGACCACGTCGGAGGGCAGCAGGTCCGGGGTGAACTGGATCCGCGCGAAATCAAGCCCGAGCGCGCGGGCGAACGACCTGGCGATGAGCGTCTTGCCCAGCCCCGGCAGGTCTTCAAGCAGGATGTGGCCGCCCGCCAGGATGCCGGTGAGCACCAGCTCAAGCGCGCGGCGGTGGCCGACGACTGCCCGCTCCACCTCGTCGAGGACTTCGGCGCAGCGCTGCGCGGTCTGGTGCGGCGTGCTGGTCTGCTCGGTCACAGGCGCTCCAGTCGGTCGATGAGGCGGGCGAGCGTCCGCGGTGGTATGCCCGGCTGCTCGCCGGCCTGGATGGCGGGGCGGGCCGGGTCCACCCAGTACCAGAGCCCGTCGTCGCGGTCACCCCGGCAGAAAAGCCGCCTGGCGTGGTCAGGATCATCTCGCAGGCTGATCCCGTGCCGCTCGGCCAGCCGGGCGGCGAGCAGGTGCTGCAGGGTCGGCCGCAGCGCAGCGTCGTAGGCGGCCGCCGACCCCATACCGTCCGCCAGCCCGGCCCGCTTGCGCCAGAATCCGGTGAACGAGGCCGGCCGGTGGCCGGCCGCGGTCTCGGGCGCATCCTGCGGTGCTGCCTGCTCCGGCGGCAGCATGCCGCGGAACGCGACGAGGACGATCACCGCGGTGCCGGTTGCCACCACGCCGGGCGCGGCGGCTCCGGCCAGCGCGTAGCCGGCCACGCCAACGGCGGCGACCAGGATCGCCGCGATGATGATCTCCGGCCTCGCGTCCCGCCAGCTACCGCCGTCGCCCGGCTGCCTGCCGGTCATGAGGCGGTATCCCCGGCGCCGGCGGCCCGGCCGGCCGGCGTCCCGGCACTGCCAGCCGGCCCGGCCAGGCTGGCGGCCAGGTCGCTGAGCGCCCGCTGCGCGGCTGTCCTGCTCGCGGCGGGCAGCGGGTGGCTGGAAAAGCGCGCTTCGTAGAACAGCGCGGTCAGCCGTCCGGCCGCGGCACCCCGCACCAGGCCGGCGCTGGCTGCCCTGGCCAGTAGCTCATCGGGCGTTTCGGCCGCCGCCCTGGCCGCGCCGGCGCCCGCCAGGCTCCGTTCCATCGCCAGGTAGCACGCGATGATCGCGGCCCTGGCGTCGTCGAGCTCGCGCAGTGCCGCCCGGCCCGATTCGACGGCCTCGCGCAGGTTCTCCTCGTCATCGTCATCCTCGGCCGGCAGCACAGCCCGGGCCTGCTGGCCGGCCTGGCGCCTGAGCATGATCACGCAGGCGATCACGGCGCCCGCCAGCGCGACCACGAGGAGCGCGGTGAGGAAAGGGCCGACCGGCAGATGCGACTGGTGGCCTGCCAGCGGCCGGGTCAGCGGCGCGCGCGGCCGGGTACCCGGCGGGCTCTGGAACTGGCCAGACGGCCGCCGCCTGGCCCGCGGCTTCGGCAGGTTGGCCAGCGCCACGGCGACCGGGATGCCGGCCAGCCCGATGGCGAGCGCGGCGGTGAGGAGGCCGCGCAGCCGCATGACCAGGACCGCGTCCTGCGGTGCCCGCCGCCTGCGGACGCCGACGGCGACCAGCAGCACGGCGAGCACGGCCTCGAGGGCAACGCCGACGGCCACGGCGTGGTCCCGCAGCGGGCCGCGGAAGCTGAGCGGCGGGATCTCGCCGCGCAGCCCGGCCACCACGGCCACGACAAGCAGCGCCGCGAGCGTCATCCTGGCCAGCCGCCGGCCGGACTCGTCGGCCAGCGCGCTGGTCCCCGGCCGTCCTTCCGCCATCGGGCGTCCAGCCTAGCCCGCGGCCCTGGCCGCCCGAATCGTGTGGCTCAGCAGTTGCGCGGTCGTTACCGGCCCGACGCCGCCGGGCACCGGAGTGATCGCCGCGGCGATGCCTTCCACGGCGTCGGCGTTGACGTCGCCCACCAGGCGGCCGTCGCCGCTCTGGCTGATGCCGACGTCGATCACCACGGCACCGGGGGCCACGTAGTCCGCGCCCAGCATTTTCGGCTGGCCCACGGCGACGACGATGACGTCAGCCTCCTGGCACACCTCGGCGAGGTCCCTGGTGCGCGAATGACAGATGGTTACGGTGGCGTTGGCGGCCAGCAGCAGCAGGGCGACGGGCTTGCCCACCACCGCGGACCGGCCGACGACGACGGCGCGCCTGCCGCGCAATGGCACGTGCTGGTGCCGGAGGACCTCCATCACCGCCGCTGCCGTGGCTGGCGGGAACGCGCCCGGCGAGCCGGCCGCGAGCAAGCCGAGAGAGGCCGGGTTCGCGCCGTCGACGTCCTTGTCTACCGTGATGGCGGTGCCTGCCGTGGCCAGGCTAATGCCCCCGGGGAGCGGGGTCTGGCAGCTGATGCCGTGCACCGCCGGGTCCGCGGACAACTCGCCGAGCAGGTCCACGATCTGCTGGCGGCCGGCCCGCGGCGGCAGCCGGCGGACGCGGCAGTCAATGCCCGTCGTGGCGGCGGCCTGCTCAATGGACCGCACGTACGAGGCAGCGCTCTGCGCGTCGGTGGCCAGCATGATGGCCAGCGTCGGGACGATGCCTCGCTGGCGCAGCCCGGCGGCCGCCCTTGCGGTCCGCTCGTTCATCGCAGCCGCGATCGCCCGGCCGTTGATGACCCTGGTCACCGGGCGATCTCCGGCCGGACGCTAGAAGAGCTCTTCGGCGATGGTGCTGATGGCGTCGGTGCTGTGCTCGGCCGGGAACGCGTCCAGGCACAGCCGCTCCATCACCGCCTGGTAATGATCGACTGCTTCGCGCTTGTCCAGGTAGATCGCGCTGGTGAGCTGCTCGAGATAGACCACGTCGGGCAGGTCGGCCTCGGCGAAGCGCAGGATGCTGAACGGCCCACCCGCAGCCGAGTGGCCGCCTGCCTGGAACGGGATGACCTGCAGCGTCACGTTCGGCATGGCCGCGCAATCGATGAGGTACTCGAACTGCTCCCGCATTACGTCCGTGCCGCCGATCGGCCGCCGCAGCACCGCCTCGTCGATCACCACCCACAGGTGCGGCGCGCGCGGGCCGCGGAGCAGCGACTTGCGCGCCATCCGCAGGCCGACCCGGCGCTCGACCTCCTCGGCCGGGGCGTTCGCGTGCCCGAGCAGGGTGACCGCGCGGGCGTAGCGCTCCGTCTGCAGCAGCCCGGGAATGAACTGGATCTCGTAAGACCGGATCCTGGTAGCTGCTTCCTCCAGCCCGATGTAGGCCTCGAACCAGCCGGGCAGGATGTCGGAGTAGTCGTGCCACCAGCCCTGCGCGTTGGCCTTCCTGGCGAGCGCCCGCAGCGCGTCGCGCTCCTCCTCGTTCGTTACCCCGTAGAGGGTGAGCAGGTCGGCAATGTCCCGGTCCTTGAAGCCAACCCGGCCGAGTTCGAGCCGGCTCATCTTCGAGTGCGATGCGCGGATCACGTGACCCGCTTCTTCGAGCGAGATTCGCTTGGTCTCCCGCAGCCTCCGCAGCTGGGCCCCCAGCAGCAGGCGCAGCACTGTGGGACCGCCGGCACCCGGCGGCTCGAGCATGCTGCGGACCTGGCTGTCGCCTGGTTCCGCTGTGATCATGTGCCCTCCCCAGAACACCAGACCACGGCAGTCTCCCACGTAAGCCGCTGTCGCGCCACATCGTGTTTTGAGCTGGCATAACGGCCATGCCAGGCATATTGCCAGCCGAATGGCCACCGGCACGCCGCCGGCCGGCCGCCGGCCTGCCGCTGGCTAGCCGGGCGGCGGCCCGAAATCCCCGTCCTGGGCGCCGCAGATAAAGGCGTCCCAGTCGGACTGGGTGAAGATGAGGGCCGGCCCGCCGGGATGCCGGGAATTGCGCATCGCGACCTCCCCGCTGGCCAGCATCGCGATCTCGACGCAATTACCGCTCGGGTTGCTGCGCCGGCTCTTCCGCCAGGCCGCCCGGTCCAGGCTGGTCGCGGGCATGCCATTGCGAGCCAGTTCCACGTCGGTCCCTTTCGCCGTGCCTGTAGAGCACTCACTGCCGAATCGCCTGGCCATAGGGCTTTTGACCAGCCGGTTTCGGCTACCGCGCAGCCGCCGTGCAAATTCTCATGCACGTGCAGCAGCACTTGCACCTGCACACCGTGACTGGCATGGTAGCGGAAGGCGGGCTGGCCCGTCTCACGCTCACCATCAGGCTCCGGGGTTAGCCCATGTACCGAGGACAGCAGTCGGCTGCCGCTCCCGACGCAGCAGCCGGGCCGGCAGGCACGCAGGCAGCGGTCGGCGGCCTGCCTGATCAGCCGGGTCAGCTACTGCCGCCGGCGTTACTGCCGTCCGCGGTACCAGGCCCGTCGGGGACCGCCGTCCGTGCCGTCGGGACCGAGCCGGAGTCGCCGCGGGCCGCTCGCGAGTTCACCAGGGAAACGCTGCAGCGCTGGGACATATCCGCGGCGTTCCAGGACACCGCGATGGTGGTCTCGGAGCTTGTCACCAACGCGTTCTTCCACGGAGTCGACGGCGTCAGCGGCGATGCCCGCGGCGTCCGGGCCGGCGACGCCAGCGGCGCCGATGCCGATGCCGCTCGCGCTGCCCGCGGCGCAGGCGGCCCGGCCGTAGGCCTTGTCGAGCTCACGCTGTGGCACCGGGCCAGCCATCTGGTGTGCGCCGTCACCGACCCGAGCACCGACCCTCCGGTGCTGCGGTCCCCGGATCCAGGCGCTGAGGCCGGCCGCGGCCTGCAAGTCGTCCAGGCGCTGACGGCCACCTGGGGCTGGGCCATGCTCGGCTTCCACCGGAAAGTGGTCTGGGCCGCGCTCCGCGTGCCGCGGTCCCGGTTAGCCGCGCAGGTGCTCTGCTGAGGAAGCCAGGTACTACTCAGGTCGGATGGGAAGCTCACCCCAGGGAGTGACGACGTGAGCCGCCCGGGCAGGCATTCTTAGGACCGCATCCGCCGCCCAGCCGGCCGGCGTTGAAGGCGCCAGACGAAGGCGAGGCCAGGACGTGACCGCTCATGCATCGGCGCGAAGGCCAGATCCGGCAGGCCGGCCGGATACCGGGCCGCCACCGGGAGCAGTCATCGAGACGACGGCCCTGACGAAGCGGTATCCGGGCCAGGTGACCGCCCTCGATGAGCTGACCGTGTCGGTGGCAGCCGGCATTACCGGCCTGGTCGGCGCTAACGGCGCGGGCAAGTCGACGTTGATCAAGATCCTGCTCGGCCTGCTGCCCCCGACCAAGGGCCTGGCCACCGTGTTCGGCCACGACTGCGAGCGCGGCGGCGAGCGGATCAGGAGCCTGACCGGCTACATGCCGGAGCACGACTGCCTGCTGCCAGACGTGACCGCCACCGAATTCGTCACCCACCTGGGCCGGATCTCCGGCCTGCCGCCCACCGCGGCGAAGGAGCGCGCGGCGGAGTCGCTCCGGCACGTCGGCCTGTACGAGGAGCGCTACCGGCAGATCGGCACGTACTCGACCGGCATGAAGCAGCGGGTGAAACTCGCCCAGGCGCTGGTCGGCGACCCGCGCCTGCTGCTGCTCGACGAGCCGACCATCGGCCTGGATCCGGCGGGCCGGGTCGCGATGCTCGAGCTGATCAACCGGATCGGCGCGGACTTCGGCATCTCCATCGTGGTCGCCTCCCATCTCCTCGGCGAGCTCGAGCAGATCTGCGATCACATCGTCGCGATCGACGGCGGCAAGCTGCTCCGTGCCGATACGATCACCAGCTTCACCCAGGCCAGCCAGGTGCTGGTGATCGAGGTCGAGGAAGGCACCGGCCCGCTACTCGAGGAACTGGCCAGGCGCGGCCTTGACCCGCGGCAGCAGGACCGGGCGGTGCTGGTCCGGCTGGCCGGCGAGGCCACTTACGACGCGGTCCGCGACGCGGTCGCCGACCTCGGCCTGCCGCTGAACCGGATGGAGCAGCGGCGGCACAGGATCGAGGAGCTGTTCAGCGACGGCCAGCCGGAGCCGAGCGAGATGACGGGAGCGGCCGATGCCCGCTGACATGGCCAGCCCCGGGCCCGGCGCGCCGGCCGTCCCGGCCTCGGGCGTCATCCACGATCTCGGCTACCGCCGGTACGAAGGCAAACGGCTCGGCCGGGCGCAGATCGCCAGGGCGCTTGTGCTGGCACAGCCTGCGCTCCGCGTTCGGCGTCGGCCGCGGCGTCAAGGCCAAGATCGTCCCGGTGATCACGTTCGGCATCATGTGCCTGCCGGCGATCATCAACGCCGTCGCCGTGGCGCTCAGCAGCTCGCATGCCAGCGTCGTGCACTACGACACCTACATCGCCCCGCTGCGGGTGCTCGTCATGACCATCTTCATCGCCGCGCAGGCGCCCGAGCTAGTATCCCGGGACCTGCGCAGCCACGTGCTGCCGCTCTACTTCGCCCGGCCGGTCCGCCGGATCGACTACCCGCTGGCCAAGCTCGCCGCGTTCGCCCTCGCCTGCCTGATCATGATCGACATCCCGGAGCTGCTGCTCTACCTCGGCAACGTCCTGCAGGCGCACGGCTTCAGTGCGATCTGGGCACAGACCCGGGGGTTCTTCCCCGGCCTGCTGGTCGGGCCTGATGTGGGCCGTCGTGCTCGGCCGCGATCGGGCTCGTGCTCGCCTCGTTCACCGGCCGCCGGGCCTACGCAACCGGCACGATCGCGATCTTCTTCTTCCTCACCTGGACGCTGGCCAGGCTGCTCAGCCGGATCGCGGCCAGGACAGCGGCCCAGTTCAGCCAGCCGCCCCCGCGCGCGGTCACCGGCGGGCACATTCACCTGATCTTCCGCCCGGGGCCGATCCCGGCCGGCGTGCACCTGGCCGGCCTGATCAGTCCCTTCACCACGCTGGACGGCGTGCGGCAGTGGCTCGGCGGCACATCGCCGGGCATCATCGCCTACCCGGGCAGCTACGGCCCCGCGTACGGGCTGATGCTGCTCGTCTTCCTCGGCATCGCCGTCGGCGGCCTCATCGCCAGGTACCGGAAGGTCGGCATCGCATGAGCACGATCGAAGTGCGCAACGTCTCCCGCTGGTACGGGAACGTCGTCGCGATCAATGACATCTCGATGTCGGTCGGTCCCGGCGTAACCGGCCTGCTCGGCCCTAACGGCGCGGGGAAGTCCACCCTGCTGCACATGATCGCGGGCTTCCTGCCGCCATCGCGCGGTGAGGTCACGGTGGGCGGCAGGCCGAGCTGGCGCAATTCCGAGCTGTTCCGGACCGTCGGCCTGGTGCCCGAGCACACCTCCGTCTACGCCTTCCTCACCGGCATGGAGTTCGTGCTCGCCACCGCGAGGCTGCACGAGCTGCCGGATCCGGCGGCAGCCGCGCGCCGCGCGATCGGCATCGTGGAGATGGCTGACGCCCAGGACCGCAAGATCGCGACCTACTCCAAGGGCATGCGGCAGCGGATCAAGGTGGCCGCCGCGCTGGTGCACGATCCCGTGGTGACTCCTGCTCGACGAGCCGTTCAACGGGATGGACCCGCGCCAGCGGCTGCACATGATGGAGCTGCTGCACGCGCTCGGCGCCGACGGCCGCACGATCCTGTTCAGCTCGCACATCCTGGAGGAAGTGGAGCGGATGTCCGGCACCATTCAGGTGATGGTGTCCGGCCGGCTGGCCGCATCCGGTGACTTCCGCGCGATCAGGCGGCTGATGACCAGCCGCCCGCATGTCTTCATGGTGCGCACATCGGACGACCGGCTGCTCGGCGCGACCCTGATCGGCCGTCCCGCGGTCACCGGGGTGGAGCTGACGCCCCGCGGGCTGCAGGTGCGGACTTCCGACTACGGCACCTTCACCAGGGAACTGGCCGGCCTGGCCAGGGACGCCGGCATCAGGCTGCGCGAGCTGCTGCCCGCCGACGAGTCGCTGGAGAGCGTGTTCGCCTACCTGATCGCCTCCTGACGGCCCAACCGATCCTGACGGATCCGCGAGAAAGCAGTCATCACATGTCCGGCATTGTCAACGGCACCGTCGCCAGGATCACTTTCCGCGCGACGATGGGCCGCAAGCGGGCCTTCCTTTTCGCGATCCCGCCGGTGATCCTGCTCCTGGTCACGGCGCTGCTGAAGCTGTCGAAACCAGCGCAGGCATCCTGGCCGGCGCACATACTCGGCGTCTTCGGGTTCTCCGTGGTGCTGCCGCTGACCGCGCTGATCATCGGCACCAGCGTGCTCGGCGCGGAGATCGACGACGGCAGCATCGTGCACCTGCTGGCCACGCCGGTGCGCCGGTCGTCGGTGATCATCACCAAGTTCGCGGTGGCCGCCGTCATGACGATGATCTTCGTGGCCGTGCCCGAGCTGCTGGCCGGGCTGATCGCCACCGGGGGTGTCACCAGGCTGGCGATCGGCGTGTTCGCCGGGGCCATCGCCGGCTCGGTGATCTACAACGCCGTCTTCGTGCTTGTCTCGGTCCTCACCACCCGGGCCATCGCGGTCGGCCTGCTCTACCTGCTGGTCTGGGAGGGCCTGCTCGGCAACCTGGTCAGCGGGGCGAGCGAGCTGTCGGTCGGCCAGTACTCGCTCGGCTTCGCCAACTCCATCGCGCACGACCCGGCGCTGAACGCGCACCTCACGCTGGGCACGGTGATCGCGGCCGGCCTGATCGTCACGGTCGCCGCGCTCGCGCTCGCCATCCGCAGGCTGTCGGCGTTCTCGCTGAAGGGCGACGCCGCGTGAGCCAGCCGGGCCCGGCCGTGCTGGCCCCGCGTCAGGCTAGCGCGGCGTCCGCTCGTCCGGCCGGAACGCCGGCCCGTGCCCCGGGATGATCACCGCGGCGAGCCCGAGAATCCGCTCCCTGCTGGCCCGCAGCACCTCGCGGTCCGGGGCGAACGGGTCGTCGGCCGGCCCGTCCGCACCCCACCAGGCATGCGTGCAGGCGTACCCGCCGTCCGCCGTCGCCGCCAGCGTCGTGATGTCCTCGGCCGAATGACCGGGGGTCCGCAGCAGCCGCACCGACGGGCTGAGCACCGCGCCCTCAGCGTCCCGGCTGGTCCACACGTCACCGGAGTAGCAGGCCCAGTGGTCGTGGATCCGGGCCGCCGGGAACAGCGCGGCGTTCACCGTATGGTCCGGGTGATGGTGGCTGAACACGACATCGGTGACCTCAGCGGGCTCCGGCCCGTGCTGCCGGAGCGCCGCGAGCAGCTCGTCCCGGTCGGCCACCATGCCGGGATCGACCACGATCACCGCGTCCCCGTCCAGGATCAGCGTCACCGTGCTGCCGACGTGCTCCTCGCCGCCGGCCTCGCGGGCGTAGCCTGCCTGCAGGACGTGCACGCGTGCCGGGCCGGCCACCGGGAACCCAGATTCAGCCATGCGCCCTGACATTACCGGCCGGTGGCGTGTGCCGCCGTGGCCGCCGCGGGGCGTCTGCTCAGCCGGCTGCCTCTGCGGCGGCTTTCAGCTGCTTCTTGAACGCGCGGACCTCGGCCAGCGACGGGGCGTCCACGATGTCGGCGACGGAGTAATGCGAGCCCTCCTCGCCGAACCGGCCGGCCGCCTCCCGCCAGCCGTCTGGCCTGACGCCGAGTTGCTTGCCGAGCAGCGCGATCATGATCTGCGCCTTGTAGGTGCCGAACCCGGGCAGCTCGGACAGCCGGGCGAGCAGGTCCTTGCCGGACGCGGCATCGCCCCAGACCCGGCCGGCGTCGCCGTCGTAGCGCTCGGCGATGATCCTGGCCAGGTCCTGCACGCGGCCGGCCATCGCCTTGGGGAAGCGGTGCAGCGCGGGCCGCTCGCTGAAGATCGCGGCCAGCGCGTCCGGGGTCGTAGCCGGCCAGCTCGCCGGCGGTCGGCTCGTGCCCGAGCCGCTGCACGAGTACCTGCGGCGAGCCGAAGGCCTTCTCCAGCGGGACCTGCTGGTCCAGCAGCATCGCGATCAGCAGCGCCAGCGGGCTGCGGGACAGCAGCTCGTTGGCTTCCGCGTCGATCGGCAGCGACAGCGTCATGGCATCCTCCAGTTCCGTGCACCTATCATTGTCCATCCCGCCGCGGCCGGCCTGCGCCATGATGGGCGCTAACGCCGGCAGGCGTGCTCGCGGGCAGGGGAACGCCCGCCGCCCGCCAGGCGTTACCGTAATGGCCGCGGATTGTGGTCTAGTTAGCTTGGACGAGGCAGTGCGGGAACGCGTGACCCCGTCGAGGAGAGGAAGTCCGGTATGTCGCCTCACATGAAGTACGGCATCGCCGGGGTCGTCGTCGGGCTCATCCTGTTCCCTGATCAGCCCGTGGCTTGCCGATCGGGTCATCGTCGCGGCCATCGCCATCCCGGCGATCCTCTACGCGATGCTCGACCCGTCTCAGCGCCGCCGCCTGAAGCGGGACCGCGGCCGCAAGCAGCTCGGCAGCTGACCCCGGCACAGCTCAGCTGAGCAGGCCCGGGTAGAGCAGCGACAGCTCGCGCGGGTATGCGGCGATCAGCCGCAGCTCGTCGTCGGTCAGCGGCTTGCCGGTCGCCGACGCGCACAGCTGGACCAGCTTGAACACCAGGTCCTCGTCGTCGGCTGCGTCGATGCCGAGTCCGTCCAGCACGTGCCGCAGCCCGGCCAGCCCGCCGTACTCGCCGGTCAGCACCACCCGGCCCGCGGTGGCATGCCAGTCGGCCGGGAACGGGCCGAGCGTGTCGTCGTCGTAGAGCTCGTAGTTGTGCCGGTCCTTGAGCGCCCCGTCGGCGTGGATCCCGGACTCGTGCGCGAACGCGTTCCGCCCGGTGCCCGGCTGGTTCTGCGGCAGCGGCTGGCCGAACGCGTAGCTGGCCCACAGCGCGAACCGGCGGGCCCAGGACAGGTCGAGCGGATCGCCGATCTCGGCCTCGCCGGGCAGCCCGAAGGCATGCTGGAACGCGAGGATGCAGGACAGCAGGTCGGCGTTGCCCGAGCGCTCGCCGATGCCGTTGACGCAGGTATTGACCCACGCGTCCTGGCCGGCGTCGAGATCGCCGAGCGCGCCGGATACCGAGTTCGCCACGGCCATGCCCAGGTCGTTGTGGCAGTGCGTCTCGACCGGGATGCCGACGACACTGGCCAGCTTGGCGAACCGCTCCCGGATCCGCTCCGGGCTGTCCCCGCCGATCGTGTCGCAGTAGCGCACCCGGTCGGCGCCGGCCTCCCTGGCCGCGAGCGCGAACTCCCGCAGGAACGCGTCGTCGGTGCGTGACCCGTCCTCGGCGTTGACGCCGATGGTGGCGGCGCCGGCCTGCTTCGCCGCGGCCACCGCGGCGGTCATCTCCGAGATGACAGCCGCGCGGTCCAGCCGGCCGCGGAACTTGTGCTCGATCATCTGGTCCGAGGTGGAGATCGACAGGTTGTAGTGGCTGAGCCCCAGCGGAGCGGCGCGCTGCACGTCCGCCGGGATGGCGCGGCACCAGCCGGACAGCCGCAGCTCGCCGAACGCCCCGGCCGCGGCGAGCGCGACATTCGCCCGCACGTAGGGCACCTCGTGGAACAGGAACGGGAAGCCGATCTCCGACTGCGCCACGCCGAGCCTGGCCAGGTAGAAGTTGACCATTGTCTTGCCGAACTTGGACAGTCCGGTCCGCGCGGTCTGCACGCCGTCGCGGTTGGTGACGTCGAGGAAGTGGATCGCTGGCATTCGCTGGCCTCCAGGCTCGCCAGAGCGCGGCAGGCGCGGCGTCTTGGTCACAGCGGCCGCTTGGCCGCGCGGCCTGCATCTCGCTCGGTTGATTTCAATAGTCGATCATTAGTGTACGATCCAGATCAATATTGATTTAGATCAACATTATGGGTCAGGGGAGGACACGCCGGCGTGACGGACTGGATCGGGGCCGCCGAGGCGGCTCAGCGGCTCGGCATCAAGCAGGCCAGCCTGTACTCCTACGTAAGCCGGGGCGTGCTCGCCCGGCGCACCGGCCCGGACGGCCGGGCCAGCCTGTTCGACCCGGACGAGGTAGCGATCCTGGCCCGGCGCGGCAGGCCGCGCCGGGAACCAGGCGCGGCCGAGCTGGTCATCGAGACCTCGATCACCGAGATCGCCGGGGACCAGCTCTGGTACCGGGGCCATGACGCGACCCGGCTGGCCGCCGGCCGGACCTTCGAGGAAGTCGCCAGCCTGCTGTGGACCGGCTCGTTCGCGAGCGCCGCGGCGCCGTGGCTGGCCACCAACGAGGCGATCGCGGCCGGCACCGCCGCGCAGGCGGCGCTGCCGGCCGGCACGCTGGCGCTGGAGCGGCTGCAGGTCATCGTGCCCGCCCTCGCGGCCACCGACCCGCTCCGGCTCCAGCTCGACCCGCCCGCCGTGACCGCGGCGGCCCGCGCCCTGATCGCCGGCCTGGTCGGCTGCCTGCCGCCGGCCGCCGCCGGCCGGATGGCTGGCCTCGTCATCCCGCCGGGCGGCCAGTCCATCGCCGCCCGGCTGGCCGCCAGGCTCAGCCCGGATCCGCAGCAGCCCGGCCTTACCTCCACCCTGCAGGCGGCGCTCGTGCTGCTGGCCGATCACGAGCTGGCGGCGTCGACCCTGGCCGCCCGGGTCGCCGCCTCGGTGCGGGCGGACCCGTACGCGGTGGTGGCCACCGGCCTCGGCGCGGTCGGCGGCGCCCTGCACGGCGGCGCGTCGCTCGGCGCCGAGCTGATGCTGGCCTCGGCCCGCTCGCCGTCCGATGCGCCGCACGTCGTCGGCGACCTGCTCAGGCGCGGGGAGCGGATCCCCGGGTTCGGTCACTTCGTCTACCAGGCCGGCGATCCGCGGGCCGGCTGCCTGCTCGGGATGATCAGGAACCTCGCGCCCGGGTCGCCGCGGCTGGCGGTGGCCGACGCGGTGCTCGCCGAGGCACGCCGCCGGGCGCTGCCCGAGCCGAACATCGACTTCGCGCTCGCCGCGCTGGCCGACGTGGCCGGCCTGATCCGGGGCGCCGGGGAAGCGGTATTCGCGGTCGCCAGGACGGCAGGCTGGCTCGCCCACGCGCTGGAGGAGTACGCACGCGGAACGCCCATCCGGCCGCGCGGGATCTACACTGGGCCACCCAGGGATTCGTCCTGGGGGAGGTCGAGGCGTTGATCGAGATAACCGCGATCGAAACGAGGTCCCTGGGCGACCAGGGATACCTCGTCACCGATGGCGAGGCGGCGATCGTCATCGACCCGCAGCGGGACTTCGACCGGGTACTTGACCTGGCCGCGGCGCGCGGTGCCGCGATTACCGGGGTCTTCGAGACGCATATGCACAACGACTACGTCACCGGCGGCTACGCGCTTGCCCGCGCGAGCGGTGCCGCCTATCACGTGAATGCCGCCGATGAGGTCGCATTCGACCGGACGCCGGTCGCCGACGGGGACGTGATCGAGGCGGGCACGATGCGGCTGCGGGTGCTCGCCACCCCAGGCCACACGTTCACGCACCTGTCCTACGCGCTGTCCGCCGGTGACGCCGCGGTGGCCGCGGTCTTCACCGGCGGCTCGCTGCTGTTCGGCTCCACCGGCCGGACCGACCTGCTCGGCGCCGAGCATCAGGCCGAGCTGGCCAGGGCGCAGTACCGGTCCGCCCGGCGGCTGTCCGCCGAGCTGCCGGACAGCGCGTCGATCTGGCCGACCCACGGGTTCGGCAGCTTCTGCTCAGCGACGCAGACGGCCGGCACGTCGTCGACGATCGGCGCGGAGAAGCGCGTCAACCCCGCCCTGACGCTGGCCGAGGCCGACTTCGTCGAGACGACGCTGGCCGGGCTCGATGCCTACCCGGCCTACTACGCGCACATGGGCCCGGCGAACGCGGCCGGCCCCGGCGCGCCAGACCTGTCCCCGCCGCGCCGGGCCGATGCCGCCGAGCTGCGCCGCCGGATCGACGCGGGCGAGTGGGTGGTGGACCTGCGGTCGCGCCGGGCGTTCGCCGCCGGTCACCTGCGCGGGGCGCTCAGCTTCGAGCTCGGCGACAGCTTCGCGACGTACCTGGGCTGGCTCATCCCGTGGGGCACCCCGCTGACGCTGATCGGCTCGTCCGCCGCCGAGGTCTCGGCCGCGCAGCGGGAGCTTGTCCGGATCGGGATCGACCGGCTGGCCGCCGCCGCCGCCGGCCCGGCGGACGCGTGGTCCGGCGGCGAGGCGCTGTCGTCGTTCCGGATCTCCGATTTCGCCGGGCTGGGCCTGGCCCGCGGCCAGGATGGCGTGACCGTGCTCGACGTGCGCCGCGACGGCGAGTGGGCCGAGTCCAGGGTGGGCGGCGCGGTGCACATCCCGCTGCACGAGCTGCCGGCCCGCATCGGCGAGCTACCGCCCGGCCAGATCTGGGTGCACTGCCAGGGCGGCTACCGGGCGGCGGTCGCCGCTTCGCTGCTGGACGCCGCCGGCCTGCCGGTCGTCCTCGTCAACGACGAGCTCGCGCACGCGGAACGGGCCGGCCTGGCCCAGCCGCCTGCCGCCGGCCCGGTGCCGCCGCATCTGTCGCCCCGGTACCCGGCCCCGCGGCGGCCGCTGCCCGGCCAGCAGCGGGAATCAGACGGACCGCCCGCGCATTCTTCCTAGCACCAGCGCCTGACCGGGGAGACTCACCATGGCTGTCCGCCGCCTGAACCACGCCGTCCTGTACGTCAGGGACCTGGCAGGCACCGTCGACTTCTACCGGGCCACGCTCGGCTTCGAGGTCCGTACCGAGATCCCGGGCCGGGCAGCGTTCCTGCGGGCGCCGGGATCTGCCAACGATCATGACCTGGGCCTGTTCGAGGTGGCCGACGCGCAGCTTCCGGCCGGGCCGTCGGTGGGGCTCTACCACCTGGCCTGGGAGGTCGGGACGCTGGCCGAGCTCGCCGATGTGCGCGCCAGGCTGGCTGGCCGCGGCGCGCTGGTCGGCGCGAGCGACCACCGGGTCTCGAAGTCGCTGTACGCCAAGGACCCGAACGGGATCGAGTTCGAGGTGATGTGGCGGGTGCCTGCCGAGGACTGGGAGCAGGAGACCCGCACCGGCGCGATGATAGCGCCGCTCGACCTGGACGAGGAGCTGGCCCGCTGGGGCGCCCGGGTAACCGGTGCCGCCGCCGGATCAGTCACCTAGGCCGGGTGCCCCGCTGGGCTGGCCGGCCGGGCTTGGCTAGCGCTCGATGCCGGCCCGGGAGCCGGCTTTGCCTGGCGGCTTGGTGCTCGTCTCGATCGTGCCCTGGTAGGCGATCCCGCGGATGTGCACGGCCGGCGCGTCTCGCGGCAGCTGGCTTTCCCACTCCTCGTCGGCCGACCAGCCCTTGCTGACCCCGAAGCCCTCCATCTCGACCCGGATCCCCGGCGGCACCAGGACGTCGATCCGGGACTTGTAGGCAACGGCGACGACGGTCGTGACGGGTGCGGTCAGCTCGGCGGCCCGCAGGTCGAGTAGCCCGCTGCCCTTGTAGACGACCGCGGTGAACCGCTCGGGGACACGCCATCGGCCGCCCCGCCTGACTGAGTTCTTGTATGCTCCGGCGAACCGCCCGGGGCTGCGACCCGGCGCGCCCGTGGCGGCTGGCCGGCCGCTGCCGACGGCAGGCAGGTCATCGAGCAGCGGCGCCAGGTCCGCGCTGGTCCTGGCGGTGAGCGCGGCGCGCATCCGCAGGTCGAATTCCTCGTCGCCAAGCCGGCCCTCGGCGAAGGCATCCTGCAGTCGCTGCAGGACCGCCTCCCTGTCCTGGTCAGAAGCGCGGATCGCCCGCGATTGCCCAGGACCTGGCCGCTGCGCGGGTGACTGGCCCGGCGCCTGCTCCATCGCCTGCTCCGCTCGCCGCTCCATAGTTGACCTCCTCCGCAGGTTTAGTCGCGATATATCTTAACGGGCGGAAGCGCGGCAGGCTAGCCGCGGGCGCCGGTCAGCTCCTGGTAGAGCCCGAGCGTCTGGGCGGCGATGCCTGCCCAGTCGAACTCGGCAACGGCCCGTTCGCGGCCGCGCCGGCCCATGGCGGCCGCCAGCGCCTGGTCGCGGACCAGCGCGTTGATGGCGTCGGCAAGCGCCGCCGGGTCGCCCGGCGGGACCAGCAGCCCGGTCTGGCCGTCGGCCACTACTTCCGGGATACCGCCCACCCGGGAAGCGACCACGGCTGTGCTGCACGCCATCGCCTCCAGGTTCACGATGCCGAGCGGCTCGTACAGCGACGGGCAGACGAACACGGTGGCATGCGAGAGTAGCTGGATCACCTCGCGCCTGGCGAGCATGCCCGACAGCCAGATCACCCCGGACCGGCTGTCGCGCAGGTCCTGCACGAGCGCGGTGACCTCGGCGGCCAGCTCCGCCGTGTCTGGCTGACCGGCGCAGAGCATCAGCTGGCTGTCGGGATCGAGCAGCGCGGCGGCCCGCAGCAGCACGGGCAGGCCCTTCTGGCGGGTAATGCGGCCGACGAACACCACCAGCGGCCGGCCTGGGTCCACGCCGTAGCTTTCCAGTACGTCCGTGCCCAGATCGGCAGCGTACTCGCTGGTGTCGATCCCGTTGCGGATCACCCGCACGCGGTCGGCGGCGACGGCCGGATAGCAGCTGAGCAGGTCCTCCCGCATTCCCGTCGGATACCGCGATGACGGCCGCCGCCGATTCGAGCGCGGTGCGCTCGCACCAGGACGACAGCGCGTAGCCGCCGCCGAGCTGCTCGGCCTTCCATGGCCGCAGCGGCTCAAGCGAGTGCACGGTGACGACATGCGGCGCGCCGGAAAGCAGCGACGCCAGGTGGCCGCCCAGGTTGGCGTACCAGGTATGTGAGTGCACAACGTCGGCGGCCGCGGCAGCGGACGCCATCGACACGTCGGTGGAAATCGTCTGCAGCGCCTGGTTGGCGCCATCAAGCCGGTCCCACGGCTGATGGGCGACCGCGCCCGGCCGGTCGGCTCCCTGGCAGTGCACCGTGATGTTGGCCAGGCTGGCCAGCTCGCGTGCGAGGTACTCCACGTGCACCCCGGCGCCGCCGTAGACCTCCGGCGGGTACTCCCTCGTCAGCAAGGCCACCGCGAGCCTGCCCCGGGGACTACTAACGCCAGTCACTCCGGCACCAGCTGGCCCTTGCCGACCACCGTGATGCCACCATCGGAGACTACGAACCCGCGCGCCTTGTCGTGCTCCTTGTCGACCCCGACAATCGCTCCTTCGGGGACGATGACGTTCTTGTCCAGGATCGCGTCCCTGACCACCGCGTGCCTGCTGATCCGGGTGTTGTTCAGGATCACGGACCGCTCTACCGTCGCCCAGCTGTCCACCCTGACCCCCGGGCAGAGCACCGACTTGCGCACAAGGCCGCCGGAGATGATGACGCCGTTGCTGACCAGGCTGGAGATCGCCCGGCCCACCCGGTCGCCCTTGTCATGCACGAACTTGGCTGGCGGCAGCGACGGGACCTGGGTCAGGATCGGCCACTTGTTGTTGTACAGGTTGAAGACCGGGTGCACCGCGCACAGGTCCATGTGCGCGTCGAAGTAGGAGTCCAGCGTCCCGACGTCACGCCAGTAGCCGGCGTCCCGCTCGGTCGCGCCAGGCACGTCGTTATCCAGGAAGTCGTAGGCGTGCGCTGCCCGCTGGCTGACCATCATCGGGAGGATGTCGCCGCCCATGTCGTGCAGGCTGTCGTCGTTGACCGCATCCTTCCGTAGCGCCTCGACGAGCGCGTCACTGGTGAAGACATAGTTGCCCATCGAGGCGAACGCCTCGTCCGGGTGGCCGGGCCGCCCCGGCGGGTCGGCGGGCTTCTCCAGGAATGCCTCCACGGTCTGCCCGTTCTTGCCGACCTCGATCACGCCGAAGGCGGTGGCCTCGCCCCGGGGCACGGGGATGGCCGCCACCGTGGCCGCGGCCCCAGACTCCACGTGCTGCCTGATCATCTGGCCCGGATCCATCCGGTAGACGTGGTCCGCGCCGAAGACGGCCACGATGTCCGGCCGCTCGTCGTAAATCAGGTTGAGGGACTGATAGATGGCATCGGCGGAGCCGGTATACCAGTGCGGGCCGCGCCGCTGCTGGGCCGGCACCGGCGTCACGTAGTTGCCGAGCAGGCTGCTCATCCGCCACGTCGTGGTGATGTGCCGGTCCAGGCTGTGACTCTTGTACTGGGTCAGCACGCAGATCCGCAGGCACCGCGCGTTGACCAGGTTGGAGAGCGCGAAGTCCACCAGCCGGTACAGCCCGGCGAACGGCACGGCGGGCTTGGCGCGGTCGGCGGTCAGCGGCGCCAGCCGCTTGCCAGCCCCGCCTGCCAGCACGATCCCCAGGATCCGCGGCTCGGCCATCCAGCACCTCCAGCAGCATTTGTTTCGAGGGTGACGTACCCTGCCGGAGCCATCCGATTCGGCATTTGCGGGGTTTCGCCAGCCTTGGGCTCCCAGTGTTGTCCGATTGCTGGCCTGGAGATAGGGGCTAAAGGCCGATGCTGCCGGATTCTTTGGCAGCGCCAGGCCGGCCGGCGGCCTGCTTTGAACCCCCGGGCAGGCCGCCGCCAGCCCGCTTTGAAGCGCCGTGCCTGCCGTGCCGTCAGCCCGATTTTGATACCCGGATCTTCGACTGCGGGTGCCCCAGGTCAGCCCAGTCAGCCATGAAACGAGCCCGCAGGCCGTGCCGGGCAGCTAAGGCGACCAGGGTTTCCGTCCGGTAGTAGAAGTCCTCGCGCAGCACCTGGTGCTCCTCGCCGGTGGTTCGGTCAAAGGTGAAGTCGAAGAAGCCGTCAGCGGCCATCACCCGGCCGATGCTGGCCAGGCACTCATCGATCACGTCGATGGGGGAGTGCGAGAACACGCTGTGCGCGTGCACCACGTCAAACTGACCGGCCGGCAGGAACGCGAACCTCATGTCCCGGACCAGCGTGAGGTACGGCAGCTTCTGCTGCAGGCCGAACTCGGCAATCGTGTGCTGCCCGGCGAGCAGGATGTCGGGCGAGATGTCAACGCCGTAGTAGTGGCCGGCGTCCAGGTAGTCGATAAAGAGCCGGCCTGCGCGCAGGTTGCCGCAGCCGATCTCGAGCATCCGCATTCCCGGCTTGAGGCCGTGCCCGAGCAGGTAGTCGAACTGCAGCTGGCCGATCTTCAGCCAGGACTCGCGGGTGTTGCTGCCGACCGCGCCCTGGTGGCTGCGTGACGCGTCGGACCGCATCACCGCCCGGTAATAGCTGAGGTGGTCGGGTGCCCGGAGGGCGAGCCAGGCATCGCGGCCGCGGCGGCGGGCATACGCCGGAATGCGGCCAGGGTGCCGGATGGCGTACCCGATCTTGTAAGACAGCTGCGAGCGGTTCTGCGCGGTCACCGCTCCGAGGCTAGGGTCATTCGGGGCGTTCGTGACCTGCGCATACCGAATGCTTGCCGCCGCGTGACCGCGCCATGGGTAATTGCGGCCCGACGGGCGTGTTAGTTCGCGCCCTCGTCTTTCGCGTCCTCGGCTCCGGCGGCATGCCGGATGTGTCTGGTCGCATACCGCGCCGTGAGCATGCGGGTAGCCTCGACGACGACCCCCACGATGATCGCCCAGGTGAGTGCCTCAGGGAGCGCTACCTTCGGGTTGCTCGGGTCAGTCGGCGGCTCCTTGCCGGTCACCCGCTTCCAGCCAACGGTGATCGCCCTGCGCGCATAGTGGTCCGCAGCGAGGTCAGCGGCTGCGGCGGCGATCCCGCTGATTGCCCGGCGGCTGCCACGCGAGCCCTTGCTTGCCATGCGGCTCCTCCCTGATGGTTTTGCAGATCATCCCACGGGGGCGCCGCCCATGTGGGCTGAGGGACGTGATCTTTCGATCGCGGCGGCAAGCTCGACGGGATGCCTGGTGGCCGACCAGCCAGTATGGCGTGCGCCGCGGGCCCGGCGCTGATCCCGATGTAGACGGCGAGCTTGAGGTAGGGCCTGATGAGCATGAACGCCGCCGGATCCGCGCGCGGGCCGCGCATCGCGCGCGCCTGTGCCGCGTCGAGCGGCGCCACCTCGCCCGCGGACTGCAACGGCAGCACGGCCTTGCCCGCGCGCAACTCGCCGTCGGCCACCTCGACCCGGGCACGGCCCCAGGTCAGCAGCGCCGCGGCGCAGCCGCCGCCGAAGTCACGACATATACCGCGATCGCGACTCCGACGCTGAAACCCGGCCCACAGCGTGCTGCCGAGGATGGCGGCGCAGAGCAGGCCGAGCACCCAATATGAGGCCGGAACGCGGAGCTGTTCCCGGTAGTTGCGCATCAGCCACGGTAGTTGGTTACATGGGGGGATGACGGGCCGACGGACGCGGGGCAGCGGGGATCAGCGGGGCAGCGGATGCCGCGGTGCCGGGACGCGCCAGCGCTGCCGCTGACGGCGTCCTCGAGCCGCTCCCCGGTGCCGGGCCCGCCGATGCCGCGGATGCTGGCCCGGCGGCTCGGGCCGGCGCCGATGGTCCCGGCCAAGCTACTGGCGCTGGCGCGGGTGTCGCGCCATCAGGCATGGCCGGCGCGGCCGCGCCGGCCGGCAGCGACGGCGCGATTCTGGCGCCATCGGCGGGCTGGGTGGCTGCCGGGATTACCGCGGCGGGTGACCCGGGTGGCATAGCTGCGGGCATGGCGGGCGGCCCGGGTGGCCTGGGTGGTGGCATAGCTGGGAGCGTGGCGGGTGACCTGGGTGGCCCGGGTCGCGGGGTGCCTGCGGGCGCGGCGGGTGACCCGGGTGGCCCGGGTCGCGGAGTGCCTGCGGGTGCGGCGGGTGGCCCGGGTGGTGGCATAGCTGCGGGCGCGGCGGGTGACCTGGGTGGCCCGGGTCGCGGGGTGCCTGCGGGCGCGGCGGGTGACCCGGGTGGCCCGGGTCGCGGGGTGCCTGCGGGCGCGGCGGGTGACCCGGGCGGCCTAGGTGGCGAGGTGCCCGCGGGCGCGGCGGCCGATCGGCCGGCCGGGCGGGCCGCCCGGCTGCGCGCTGCCGCGGTGAACATCCGGCAGCGGGCTCAGGCCGCCGCCCGGTCGCCCGGCCAGCAGGCCGGGCTACCAGAACCGGCCGGATCCAGGCGGCGGCCCGGCCGCACCGGCCGCACCGGCGAGCCGGCGCTCGCCGCGGATGCCGTGGTGCCCGGCGGCCCGGCGGAGGCCGGCCCCGGGCCGCGCCCGGCCGAGGCCGGCCCCGGGCCGCGCCCGGCGACGGTGCCCGGGTTCCTCCAGCAGGCCGCCGCCTGGTCGTGGCGCCTGCTCCTGGTCGGCCTGCTGATCTACATCGCATTCCGGGTAGCCAGCGCGCTGCGCCTGGTGGTCCTGCCCTGCCTGGCCGCGCTGCTGCTCACCGCGCTGCTGCATCCGCTCACCGCCCGGCTGCGGCGGCTCGGCCTGCCATCGCTGGCCGCGACCTGGTGCACCGTCCTCGCGGCGGTCGCCGTCCTGGCCGGCGTCGGCACGCTCGCGGCCGACCGGGTCAGCGCTGAATACCCGAGGCTGTCCGCCGAGGTCAGGCACACCGCGCAGCAGGTACAGACCTCGCTGGCCGGGCCGCCGTTCCACATCAGCAGCGTGCGCCTGCAGCAGTACTCGAACGAGCTGGTGAAGTTCCTGACGCAGCACAAGTCGCTGGTGGCGGGCACGGTGGTGACCGGGGGGCGGATCGTCCTGGAACTGCTTACCGGGCTCGTGCTGACGGTGTTCATCACGTTTTTCCTGCTCAAGGACTACGAGCGGATCTGGAACTGGCTAGTGGGCAGGCTGCGGCCGCAGGCGAAGCACCGGGCCCGCAAGGCAGGCGTGGCGGCGTGGGAGGCGCTGGAGCACTATGTGCGGGGGACCACCCTCGTCGCGGCGATCCACGCGGTCGCGATCGGCCTCGCGCTCTGGATCCTCGGCGTGCCCCTGCTGGTGCCGCTGATCATCCTGGTCTTCCTGGCCGCGTTCGTGCCGCTGGTCGGGATCCTGGTGGTCGGGGCGCTCGCCATCCTGGTCACGCTCGGCACCAGGGGCTGGCTCGCCGCGGTCATCCTGCTCGCCGTGTTCCTGCTGGAGAACCAGATCGAGAGCCACCTGCTGCAGCCGCTGGTGGTCGGCCGGATCGTGCGGCTGCATCCGCTCGCGATCATCCTGGTGCTTGCCGTCGGCGGCATCGTGGCCGGCATCGCCGGAGCGATCGTCGCGGTGCCGGCCGCAGCCGCGATCTCCCGTGCCTGGCCCTACCTGCGAGGCGCGGAGCCAGCCCCGCCCGGTGAGCCGTGATCCCGGCCCGAACTGGTCGGCGGGCCGGCCGTCCGGCGGTAGGGTCGCCTCCGTGGACACTGCAAGCCAGACGCATGCCAGGCCGCTGCCTGAGGCCGGGCCGGACGCGGTGCAGGTGCTGATCAAGCGCCTGGATCCCGGCGTTCCGCTGCCCGTGCGCGCCCACCCCGGCGATGCCGGCGCGGACCTGGTCGCGGCCGCCGACATCGAGCTCGCGCCCGGCCAGCGGGCGGTCGTGCCCACCGGCATCGCCATCGCGCTGCCGGACGGGTACGCGGCCTTCGTGCACCCGCGGTCCGGCCTGGCCGCCCGGCACGGCGTGACGCTAGTGAACGCTCCGGGCACCGTGGATGCGGGGTACCGTGGCGAGATCAGGGTGACGCTGCTCAACACTGATCCCGCCGAGCCCGTTCGCTTCCAGCGCGGCGACCGGATCGCACAGCTGGTGATCCAGCGAGTCGAGCGGGCGGAGTTTCACGAGGTCGAGTTCCTGCCCGGGTCGGCCCGGGGGGACGGCGGCTTCGGATCCACTGGCGGACATGCCGCGGCCGGCCAGGCCGGGGCCGACGAGAATCAAGCCACAAGGTAAGGAGCGTGCCGGGTGTTCCGACGTCGCCGCCGTGAGGATGCGGCTCAGCCCGGATTCGAAGATGCTGCTGCCCAGGATGACCTTGATGTCGCCGGGAGCCAGGTCCCCGCGGACCTCGCGGATGACGAGGGCCTGGCGGGCGACGATGATCTGGCGGACGGCGGCGGGCCAGAAGGCCGGCCGCCTGAGTCAGCCGACGATCAGCTCGCCGCAGGCGAGCAGGGGCAGGGTCCCTGGGACGCGACCGGGCCCTATCCGGCGGGGGAGCGGATGGACTTCGGCAGCCTGCAGATTCCGGTGCGGGAGGGTCTCGAGGTCCAGATCAACATGGCCGAGGATCAGGGCGTGTGGATCGCGGTCCTGCGCGGTGACAACGGCCTGCAGCTGCAGGCCTTCGCCGCGCCCAAGACCAGCGGGCTCTGGGACGAGGTACGGCGCGAGATCGCCGACGAAGTCGCCAGGTCGGGCGGCGAGAGTGAGGAGGCCGATGGCCCGTTCGGTCCCGAGCTGCATGCGCGAGTCCAGACCGGGGAGCCAGGGCCCGGCCGCACGCAGAAGCAGCCGGTCAGGTTCCTCGGGGTGGACGGGCCGCGCTGGTTCCTCCGTGGCGTGATCAGCGGGCCGGCCGCGCGCCGCCCCGAGCTTGCCCGGCAGTTCGAGGAGGTTTTCGCCGACGTGGTCGTGGTGCGCGGCGATCACCCCGCGCCGCCCAGGGACCTGCTCGAGATCAGGCTGCCGGAAGAGGCCAGGGCCGCGCTGGAGGAGCAGATGGCGGCCGAAGGCGGCGAGCAGCCGCCGAACCCGTTCGAGCGAGGCCCGGAGATCACCGAGACCAGGTAGCGCGCCCGGCCAGCCCGGCGTGGCTCAGTGCGTGCCGCCGAGCAGCTCGCTGAGCTGGTGCTCGACATCCTCGCTGGTGACGAACAGCAGCTCATCACCGGCCTCAAGCGGGTCGTCGTCGTTCGGCACGATCACCCGGCCATCGCGCAGGATGGCCACCAGGGCGGTATCGGCAGGCCATTCGATGTCCCCGGTCCGCCGGCGGCCAGCGGCGCGTCGGCCGGCATGGTCATCTCGACCAGGCTTGCCTCGCTCTGCCGGAACGTCATCAGCCGCACCAGGTCGCCAACGCTGACCGCCTCCTCGACCAGCGCAGAGAGCAGCCGCGGGGTGGATACGGCGACGTCGACCCCCCAGGACTCGTTGAACAGCCACTCATTGTTCGGGTGGTTGATCCTGGCTACCACCCGCGGAACCCCGTATTCGGTCTTGGCCAGCAAGGACACCACGAGATTGGCCTTGTCGTCGCCGGTCGCGGCGATCACCACGTTGCAGCGCTCCAGGGACGCGTCATCCAGCGAGGTGATCTCGCAGGCGTCGGCAAGCAGCCACTCGGCGCGCGGGACGCTGTAGACCTTGATGGACCGCGGGTTCTTGTCGATCAGCAGGACCTCGTGCCCGTTCTCGAGCAGTTCCTTGGCGATGGAGCGGCCCACGGAGCCCGCGCCGGCGATGGCTACCCGCATGTCAGTGACCGCCCTTGCCCGGAGCGGCCGGCCGGCAGAACACCGCCGTAATCCGCTCGATGTCGCTCTCGTGGGCGATGACGTACAGCGCGTCGCCCTCCTGCAGGACGGTTCCTGGCGTCGGCAGCAGCGCCTCGCCGAGCCGGGAGATGAACGCGACGCGGGTGCCTGCGGTCTCCTCAAGCGACTGCACCTTCTCGCCCAGCCAGCCGTCCGAGCAGGCGACCTCGGCGAGCACCACGGCACCAGTCGGATCCCGCCAGAGCGGTTCCGAGCCCTCCGGCAGCATCCTGCGCAGCATCTGGTCCGCGGTCCAGCGGACGGTCGCCACGGTCGGGATGCCGAGCCGCTGATACACCTCGGCCCGGCGCGGATCGTAGATCCTGGCCACGACCCGGCGCACGTTGAAGGACTCGCGAGCGACCCGCGCCGCGATCACATTTGAGTTGTCGCCGCTGCTGGCAGCCGCGAAGGCGTCCGCGCGCTCGATGCCAGCCTCGATGAGGACGTCGCGGTCGAATCCGACGCCAGTGATCTTGCTGCCCTTGAAGCCTGATCGCAGCTTGCGGAATGCCTCCGCATCCTGGTCGATGACGGCAACCGAGTGTCCCTGGTCCTCGAGAATGTGGGCGATGGTGGAGCCAACCCGCCCGCATCCCATGATCACGATGTGCACGGCCTTCCCTTCAGCCAGAATGATGCCCGATCAAGGTATGCCCTCTGCTACGCCGCTGCTAGCCCCAAAAGACCCCAATGAACGCCCCGGTCACCGGTCACGGGAGCATAGTGGAATGAATCTGGCCGCCGGGGGCCCGGCTAAGGCAGGCGACCTGCTGGATCTCACCGTCGGCGAGGCCGTGCACGGCGGCTGGTGCATCGCCCGCACGGCCGCCGCTGCGGCCCCGGCCGGCGGCTCCCCTGCCGCGGCCGGCCAGGTCGTCTTCGTCCGGCATGCGCTGCCCGGCGAGCAGGTACGCGTCAAGATCACCCAGACCACATCGAAGTTCGCCAGGGCCGACGCGGTGGCCATCCTGGCCCCGTCCGCCGACCGGGTCGAGCCGCGCTGCCCGCATGCCCGGCCGGGCGGCTGCGGCGGATGTGACTGGCAGCACGCCAGCCTGCCCGCGCAGCGCGAGCTCAAGGCCGCGGTGATCCGCCAGCAGCTGCGCCGGATCGCCGGCATCGACCGCGACGTCCTGGTCGAGCCGCTGCCCGGCGACGAGGACGGGCTCGGCTGGCGGACCAGGGTCAAGTTCGCGGTGCGGCCCGATGGCACCGCCGGGCTGCGCAGGCACCGCTCCCATCAGGTCACCGCGATCGGCGTCTGCCCGATCGCGCATCAGCTGGTCACCGCCGTCGGCGTGACGCGCGGGCGCTGGCCTGGCGCCAGGTCGGTGGAAGTGGCGGCCGGCCCGGGCTCGGGCGAGCGCGCGGTTATTGTCTCGGGCGGTACCTCCCGTTTCAAATCATGGCCTGAATTCGCGGCGGACTCGGTACTCGCGCTCGGTACCTGACGGTGGGCTCGCGACGGTGCGCGGCAGCGGATTCCTGCACCAGCGGGCCGCCGGGCGGTCCTGGCGGGTGGGCGCGGGCACATTCTGGCAGGTCCACCCGGGCGCGGCCAGCGTGCTCGCCGATGCCGTGCTCGGCGCGCTTGCGCCGCGGCCCGGCGATGTGGTGCTTGACCTGTACTGCGGCGCCGGGCTGTTCGCTGGGGTGCTCGCCGACGCGGTCGGGCCAGACGGCACCGTGATCGCGATCGAGGAGGACACGTCCGCGGTGCGCGATGCCCGGCACAACCTGAGGTCAACGCCGTGGGCGCGGGTGCACAAGGGCGATGCGGCCGCGATGCTGGCCAGGTACGGCGTCTCCGGCGCCTCGCTGGCGGTGCTCGACCCGCCGCGGGCTGGCGCCGCGCGGCAGGTTGTCGATCTGCTGGCGGCCGCGGGGACCGATGCCGCGCTAAACCGGATCGCCTACGTCTCATGCGACCCGCCAACGCTTGCCCGTGACCTGGCAATATTCGGCGAGCATGGCTGGGACCTGACGGCGCTCCGCGCATTCGACGCCTTCCCGATGACCCATCACGTGGAGTGCCTGGCGACGCTGACGCGCTGGTAGCCAGGCCCGCGGCGCCCCGGCTACCCGGCGCCCCGGCTACCCGGCCGCCGGCTACCCGGCCGCCGGTGCTACCCGGCCGCCTGCTGCTCGTCCTTGTGCAGCGCGGCCTCGACCTCGATGGTGAGCTGGATCTTCTCGCTCACCATGACACCGCCGCCGGGGATCGCCATGTTGGCCTTGATGCCGAACTCGGTGCGGTTGATCTCTCCGGTGGCCGAGAACCCGGCGCGGGTGCCGCCGAACGGGTCCGGGCCGAAGCCGTTGACCTCAAGCGCGAGCTCAACCGGCCGGGTGATGCCGCGGATGGTCAGTTCGCCGTCGACGATCAGGTCGTCGCCGACGCGGCGGACCCCGGTCGAGCGGTACGTCATCGTCGGGTGGTTCGCTGCGTCCAGGAAGTTCTCGCCGCGGATGTCGTCGTCGCGCTGCTGGTTGCTGGTGTCGACCGAGGTCGTGTCGATGGTTGCCGTGGCGGCTGACTGCAGCGGGTGGCTGGCGGTGATGATCTGGCCCTCGAACTTGGTGAACTTCCCCCGGACCTTGCTGACCATCAGGTGCCGGGCAATGAAGCCGATATGGGAATGGACGGGGTCGATGTCCCACCGGCCGGCTATGTAACCGGGAATCTCGACAGACTGGGTCGTCATAGTGTCTCCTTGGTTCTGCGGGATATGACGGTTACTGGAACCGCCAAGGTAACGATCCAGAACCAAGTGCCATCCTCGTGAGGGTGGCCCGCGTCGCGCAATACGGCACATAAAGCTGCCCGAGGTACCTGGAGGTAACCAATGGCCGCTGGCGCTGCGACCGAGACGGCCGGCCTGACCGTTCCTGGCAGCGTGGCCCCGCCCGCGGGCAAGTGCCGGGTACGAGAGATCCTCGACCGGATCGGCGACAAATGGTCGCTGTTCGTCATCTTCCGCCTGGGCGAAGGCCCGCAGCGGTTCACCGCGCTGAAACGCGCCGTCGATGGCATCAGCCAGCGGATGCTCACGGTGACCCTCCGCGGCCTCGAACGCGACGGCATCGTCAGCCGGACGATGTACCCGGTCATACCCCCGCGGGTTGACTATGCGCTCACGCCGCTCGGCCGCACCCTGCTCGACGCCGTCGGCGCGCTGATGGCCTGGGCCGACGAGCATCTCACCGAGGTCGATGCCGCCCGGGCCGGATACGACAGCCGGACCTTGCCCCGGCCGCGCACGGGCTGAGCACACTAGCCTCAGCCGCCCCGGCCTGGTGCCCTTCCGGGTGGCGGGCGCCCGGGGACGGCATGCACAGGCGGCCGTACCACCCCCGCCGGGCTTTTCGCGGGTTTACCCACAACAATGACGCTGGTTATCCACAGATTTGACGAGCGTCTGCCCGGCGGCTGAACCTGATCATCCGCCGAGGCCGGGCATTGGCCGTCCCGGCGCATGCGGAAGGATGGCGGCATGCAACTGCGGATCTTCACCGAGCCCCAGCAGGGAGCCAGCTACGACACGCTGCGCACGGTCGCCCGCACGGCCGAGGACCTCGGCTTTGATGCCTTCTTCCGCTCCGATCATTACCTGAAGATGGGCCCGGTCAGCGGCCTGCCCGGCCCGACCGACGCCTGGGTGACGCTGGCCGGGCTGGCCCGCGAGACATCCAGGATCCGGCTGGGCACGCTGATGACCCCGGCCACCTTCCGTTATCCGGGTCCGCTGGCGATCACCGTCGCGCAGGTGGACCAGATGAGCGGAGGCCGGGCGGAGTTCGGATTCGGGGCCGGCTGGTTCGCCGCCGAGCACGAGGCCTATGCCATCCCGTTCCCGGGCCCCCGGGAGCGCTTCGACCGGCTCGAAGAGCAGCTGGCCATCATCACCGGGCTGTGGGAAACGCCGGAAGGCGGCAAGTTCTCGTTCAGCGGCGCGCACTACACGGTGACCGACTCGCCGGGACTGCCCAAGCCAGCCCAGCGGCCCGGGCCGCCGGTGCTGATCGGCGGTACCGGACTGCGCCGGACGCCGCGGCTGGCGGCTCGGTACGCCAGCGAGTACAACGTCCCCTTCAACGGGGTGCAGGACACCGCGGCGGCATTCGGCCGGGTGCGGGACGCCTGCTCGGCGGCGGGCCGGCCGGCGGCTCGATGACCTACTCGGTAGCGCAAACGGTGTGCTGCGGCCGGTCACCGGCGGAGCTCGACCGGCGCGCTGCCTTGATCGGCCGGGACATCGCCGACCTGCGGCAAGGCGGCATCGCCGGCACCCCGGCTGAGGTCGTCGACGCGATCGGGACGTACGCTGAGCTCGGCGCACAGCGAATTTACCTGCAGGTTCTCGACCTGCATGATCTTGATCACCTTGAGCTGATCGCCGCCGAGGTCGCCCCCCAGCTCGGCTGACGCCGAACCCAGGGGGATACCGCCGTGGATGACGAGGAAGAGCCGCGCCGCTGGACCCGGTGGCTGATCGCCGCCGCCGTGGCGATCGTAGTGATCGCCGCGGTGACCGTCGGCGGCACGTTCGTCTACATCCATTTCATCTCCGGCACGCCGCCCGCGCCCTTCAGCCTGCCGCCTGCGGCCGGCTCGGCCTCCGGTTCCGGGCCCAGCCCCGCCCCGGCGGCGAGCCACTCGTCCGGCCATGCGCATTCCCCGGCGCCCGCCGTGCCGATCGCCGGAACCTGGCAGATCGCGGCAGGCTCCCAGGTCGGCTACCGGGTCAAGGAGGTGCTGTTCGGCCAGGACAACGTGGCGGTGGGCCGGACGAGCGCCGTTGCCGGGCACCTGACCATCAGCGGAACCACGGTGACGGCCGGGACTTTCACCGTCCAGATGGCAACGATCAGGAGTGACGAGAGCCAGCGAGATGCCCAGTTCCGGGAACGGATCATGAATACCGCGGTGTATCCGACCGGGAAGCTGACCCTGACCAGCCCGATCCGGCTCGCGCCGCTGCCCGCGGTCGGGATCGGGCGGACTTACGCCGCGCACGGCCGCCTGACCCTGCACGGCCGGACCAGGCCGGTGACGTTCCAGCTGACCGCGGACCGCACGCCGGACCGGATCGAGACGTCCGGATCCATCCGCGTGCTGTTCTCGAAATGGGGCATACCGGACCCCAGCTTCGGCCCTGTCTCCACCCAGGACAACGGCCAGCTGGAGTTCCTGCTCACGCTCCGCAAGAAGTGACGTGCCGGGCCGGCCGCCCAGCGGCCGGGGCCGCCCGGGCCGGGCCGGGCGGGCCGGGCCGGGCGTGGCCGGGCGGGCGACGCGCCGTCAGCTGTCGTGGCGACCGGCTGACAGACTGCGTAGCGTTATCGCATGGCGACAATGACCGACGCGCAGTGGCGCGAGTTCGTGACGGCCGGCACCAGGACGGGGAAGCTCGCGGTGACCAGGGCGGATGGCCGGCCGCACGTGACGCCGATCTGGTTCACCCTCGACGGCGACGAAGTGGTGCTGACGACGCACGCCGATGGCGTCAAGGGCAAGGCGCTGCGCCGCGATCCGCGGGCCGCGCTGTGCGTTGACGACCAGCAGCCGCCGTACTCCTTCGTCGTGATCGAGGGGCATGTGACGCTCTTTGACGACGTCGCCGAGGTGCGCAAGTGGGCCACGGTCCTCGGCGGCCGCTACATGGGCGCCGAACAGGCCGAGGCGTTCGGCGCCAGGAACGGCGTGCCGGGCGAGCTGCTCGTCCGGCTGCGGGCCGAGAAGGTCGTCGCGATGCGCGACATCGCCGGCTGAGCCGCCCGGCCGGCTACCCGCCGCCTGCCCACGGGTCGTAATCGACCTCGAGGGCCTCCTGTCCCGGACGCTGCGAGGCGGGCACGTTGCGCAGGTTCAGCCGGATCCTCGTCCACGTCGATGACCGGCCCCGCATCGAATCGACCAGCACGTCGGACGGCTCCAGGTACGGCCAGACGTCGCCGTGCCGCTGCTTCCACTGGTCCAGGCCCCGCATGGCCTCGCCCTGGCTGGCCGCCCTGGCGATCTCGATCAGCGGCATCGTCGACCTGCGCCGCCCGGCCGGCCCGCTCGCAGCAGGCGCGGGGCTGGCCGCGGTCCCGCCGCCGGCCCGCCGTTTCGATGGCTGCACCCGCGGCGGCTCCCCGGCCTGCTTGTCGAAGTGCGGCGGCCAGGGCGCGTCAGGCAGCCCGGCGGCGGCGTCCGCGGCGGCCAGGTCGAGCAGCGGCTGCAGGGAACCCGGCTGGTCGTCAATGCCCGCCGTCAGGTCGCCGGCCGCGGCGAACCGCGCTGGCATCGTGTCGATGGTGAACGCGTCCGGCCGGCAACCGGCTACCTCAGCCCAGGCCAGCGGCGCCGAAACCCGCGCGTCCGGGGTCGGCCGCACCGAGTACGCCGAGGCGACCGTGCGGTCCTTGGCGTTCTGGTTGTAGTCGACGAACACCCCGTGCCGCTCCTCCTTCCACCACCGCGAGGTGGCGAGGTCAGGCGCGCGCCGCTCGATCTCCCTGGCCAGGGCCACCGCCGCGCCGCGGACCTCGGTGAACGTCCAGCGCGGCTCGATCCTGGCGTAGACGTGGATGCCCCGGGAGCCGGACGTCTTCGGCCAGCCCGCCAGGCCGAAGTCCGCGAGCACGTCCCTGGCCACCAGCGCGACCGCGACGATCTGCGGCCATTCCACGCCGGGGACAGGGTCGAGGTCGACCCGGAGCTCGTCCGGGTGATCCAGGTCATCGGCGCGGACCGGGTGCGGGTTGAGGTCGATGCAGCCGAGGTTCGCCACCCAGGCGAGCCCCGCCGCGTCCCGGACGACGACCTCCTCGGCGGTGCGCCCGGACGGGAAGCTCAGCTCGATTGTCTCGATCCACTCCGGCCGCGCGGACGGCGCCCGCTTCTGGAAGAACGCCGGCTCGGCGGCGCCGTTCACGAAGCGCTTGAGCACCATCGGCCGCCCGGCCACCCCGCGCAGCGCGCCCTCGGCGACCGCCAGGTAGTACCTGATCACGTCCAGCTTCGTGTGCCCGGTCTGCGGGAAGTAGACCTTGTCCGGGTTGCTGACCGGCACAGTCCGGCCGGCCACCTCCAAGATCTCCTTGCGCCCGGCCATGCCGACCACGATAACCGGAGCTGGCCGGGACTGTCCCTGGCTGGTTCCAGGCCGGTACCTGGCTGGGTCCTGGCTGGTCCCTGGCTGGTCCCTGGCTGGTCCCTGGCCGGGCGGATCAGCCTGCCGATCGCCAGCTTTGCAGCGGCACCGCCAGGTGCAGGGCGACATCGCGCCAGTAGCCCGCCTGCACGACCGCGGCCGGATCATCGTCCAGCTCGACCGTGGCCAGCCGCCCGGCCGGGTTGTAGCGCAGCCTGGCGATGGCCCGGCTGTCGAAAAGTAAGTAATCCGTCCTGGGCAGCGCGGTGATGGCCCGGGTTATGCGGATGTCCTCGCCCATCGCGGCGTTCAGCGGGTAAGACCAGTTGATCTCGAACCGCAGGTACTCGGTCAGCGGCTCGGCGACGACGTGCACGCGCTGCATTACCTTTCCGGCTGCCGCCGCGCCGTGGACGATCCCGAGCCAAGCCTTCTTGCCCGGGTAGACGTCTGGTTCCTGGCCGGCCAGGAACGCCTCGAGTGCATCGCTCTCGCCGGGCTCGTCGTACCACTGCAGCGTCTGCAGCCGGAAGCAGGTGTGCTCGAATCGGTCGAAAAGCCCGCGCCAGTTCACGCTCGCGGCGGGAACCACTCGACCCATGCCGTCACGGTAACCCGCTGCGGTCACCCTAGGGAGCCCAGAATTTCCCGGTGAGGCCGATGCTGGCGAAGAAGCCAGCCGCCTCAGCCGGGGTACGGCGGCGGTATCCGGGAGACAGCCGCCCCGAATACCAGCCGGTGGCGAGGTTCCACAGGGTGGTGAGGCCGAGCACGGCGCCCTCCGGGGTTCCGGTCCGCGCCAGCCAGTCCGCCAGCTGCTCCCGGTCGCAGAACAGCAGCTGGCGGCAGCAGGTGCGCACCACGTCGTCCCACATACGGGCGACCGGGACCGGCAGGTGCGCGACCATCTCGCCGCGATCGCTGCCCGGCGGCGCGTCGGGCGGCGCATCGGGACGCACGTCAAGCGCTAGCGCCCGCCCGCAGGCCGGGCAGTGGGTCGCGACCAGGCACGGCGAGCCGACCAGCGCCGGGATGGCGAAGGAGTCCCAGGCGCAGCCGCCCCACCACTTCTGCGATTCGCTGGCCACCACGAAGCCCATCGGCCCGGCGGCCCAGGGATGCGCCATCACGATGCGCCGCCGGGCCCGGTCGAGCACCAGCAGGTGCGCGTCGTCCAGCGCGCGCAGCGCATGCAGCGCGGCGGCCGGCGTGACCCCGAAGGCCACGGCGATCTCGTCCGGGCCGACGGCGTGCGCGTGGCTGGCGAACTGCCGGTACACGTGCATCCGCAGCCCGTCCAGGTCGATCGTCACGGGCGCGGCAGGAACAGCGGACTCCATGGATTCACGGTAGCGGTAGCGGGCCGGCCGTTCGCCTGATGAATGGGGGTCTGGTGTCGCCTGGCCGGCACCTTTCCCCCATCCATCAGGCGGAATCCCGGCATCGCGGAATCCAGGGCGGAAACGTCACCCAGCCGGCCTGCGAGCCTGGCCGAGCAGCTCGTCGGCGGCTTCGGCGAAGACCCGGGTATGCACGTCCGCGTCCGCCTCGGTGGTGGCCGGCGACATCAGCGCCATGTTGTGGAACGGCGTCATCAGCACGCCGCGGTTGACGGTATAGAGATGCAGGTACTCGTCGAGCAGCGGATCGGCGGCCGCATCGGACTCGCCGCCCGTCCGCGGCGGTGCCGGGCAGAACCGGTACTCGGCACGCGCGCCGAGCTGCGTGATCGTCCACGGCAGGCGGCGGGAGGCGATCACGTCCCGCACCCCGGCGGTGAAATGGTCGGCCACGGCGATCATCTGCTTGAACGCGGCATCGGTGAGGACGTGCTCAAGCGTGGCCCGCATCGCTGCCGCGGACAGCGCGTTGCCGGCCAGCGTGCCGCCCACCCCGCCGGTGTCCTCGATATCGGCGTCGGCGTCGGCCAGGATGCAGTCGGCCAGCGCCTCGGACAGGCCGTACGCGCCCGCCGGTATCCCGCCGGCGATCGACTTGCCGATCGTGACGATGTCCGGGTCCAGGCCCCAGGCGCCGGTGCAGCCGCCGGGACCGGCGCTGAAGGTGTGCGTCTCGTCGTTGATCAGCAGGCAGCCATGACGGCGGGTCAGCTCGCGGACCGCTGTCAGGTAGCCGGGCTCCGGGAGCACGATGCCGATGTTCGTCAGCGCCGGCTCCATCAGGACCGTGGCCACGTCGCCGGCCGCCAGCTCGCGCTCAAGCGCGGCCAGGTCGTTGAATTCGACCACGCGGGTGGTCTGCGTCGGGTCGACCGGGGCGCCCGTGTTACCCGGCCGCGAAACCGGCCCGTCCGCCCCGGCGATGATGAACGTCTCGTCAACGCTGCCGTGGTAGCAGTAGCTGAACACGAGGATCTTCGGCCGGCCGGTGAGCTGGCGCGCGACCCGGATCGCCCACCGGTTGGCGTCCGTCGCGGTCAGCGTGAAGCTCCACCGCGCGAGCCCGAAGCGCCGGGCAAGCTCGGTGGCGACCCAGCCGGCGTCGCCGGTCGGCAGCATCGTCGCCGCGCCGCCGAGCTCGCCGTACCGGCGGGCCACCGCCGCGACGGTCGCTGCGGGGGAGTGGCCGGCCATCGCGCCGGTGTCGCCGAGGCAGAAATCGATGAAGGCGTTCCCGTCGATGTCGGTCAGCCGCGCGCCCCGTGCCTCGGCGAAGTAGATCGGGAACCCGCCGGGCCACATGCTCATCCAGGTCATCGGCACGCCGCCGAGCAGGTTCGGGCCCGACGTGCCGAAGGCGTGCCGGGATCCGGCATGCCGCTGTTCGTAGACCTGCCGCTCGCGGCGGATGAGCCCGGCAAGTCGCTCCCGGCCGAACATCGCGTGGTCATCCGGCATCGGCGGGTACCTCCTGTGGTTCGGCCGAGTCAGCCGGCCGGCGACGGGAAAGGCGCTGGGTTGATGAGCTGCCACTGCCGGGGCGTCCGCCGCGGTCACCGCGCCTCGACCTGGCCGTGGCGCATCCGGCCGGCCAGTCAGACGCGAAGAATACCGCCGGTACGCACCCGGCGAACCGACGTTGTATCGCATGACGTCATCAGCCAAGCTCAAGTCCCGGTATCCGGCCAGCCGGTGAGCTGACCCGTACGCCCGCGCCAGCGACCTGACCCGTACCCCCGCGCCAGCGACCTGACCCGTACCTCGCGCCAGCGACCTGACCCGCACGCCCGGGCCAGCGACCTGACCCGGGCCGTGCCCCGGGCAGCTTGTTATTCCTCGCCGCCCTCCCGAGCCGAGGCGATCATCCGGGAAGGGATCGCCTCGGCCGGCCAGGTGCGCCCGGCACTGGCCAGCCTGGCCGACTTCGCCGCGGATCCCGGCTCGGTCTGCGGATCGCCCCGCATCTTCCGGGCATGGTCACGGCGTCCAGCGGTCCGGCCTGCCGGCTGCTCATGAGCCGGCCGTCCTGGACGCTGCGGCGCTGCTTGCGCTGCGCAACGAAGGTACGCTGCATGCGTAGCCGGTGCCGTGCCCGGATGCGGAGTACGCGGCTGGCTGTCTGGAGCGAGCATGTTCCGCTGGAGTGTCCCTGGCTTCCTGGCCGGAGCCCTCATGCCGGTGGCTGGCTCGCTGCTCGTGCTGCCAGCGCTGGCGGCATCCGGCGTCCCGGCGGCATCCGGCGTCCCGGCGGCATCCGGCGTCCCGGCGGCATCCGGCGTCCCGGCGGCATCCGGCGTCCCGGCCGCATCCGGCGTCCCGGCGGCATCCGGCGCACAAGACCTGGGCCTCCCGGCGGCATCCGGCGCCCAGGCCCCGGGCATCCCGGCGTGCCATGGCTGGCGGGTGGTGGCCAGCCCGAGCCCCGGCCGGGTGGCGTCGACGCTGACTGCGGTAGCCGCGACGTCGAGAAGGAACGCGTGGGCGGTCGGTGACATGCTCGACCCGGCCACCGGCGCATCCGAGCCGCTGACCGAGCACTGGAACGGCTCGGCCTGGGCAGTTGTACCGTTCCCGCGGATTCGCGGCGCGGTGAGCGATATTAACTCCCTGTCCGGGGTCACGGCGCTGTCCCGGGCAAACGCCTGGACGGTGGGGACCTATCTGAGCCGGGCAGGATTCCGGACGCTGATCGCACACTGGAACGGCACAAGCTGGCGGATAGTCCCGAGCCCGAACGTGGGATCGGGTGAGAACAACCTGACGGCAGTGGCAGCGCGGACGGCTACCGACATCTGGGCGGTCGGCTTCCGTAACCAGCTCAGCAAGATCCGGGAACGGACGCTCGCCGAGCACTGGAACGGCACCCGGTGGCAGGTCGTCCCCAGCCCGAACGCGGGCAAGATGGGAAGCGCCCTGCTCGGCGTGGCCGTTGCGCCGAAATCCCGGGCCTGGGCGGTAGGAAATGAGTCGAATTCGGGCGGGTCCACGCTCGCCGAGCGATGGAACGGCTCCTCCTGGTCGGTGGTGCCGACCAGGGACCACGGCGGTAGTGCGCGCTTCCTGCGCGCGGTCGCCGCACCCTCGGCGCAGCTGGCCTTCGCGGTGGGCAGCTACCGCCAGCAGGTCGGCGGCAGCACGCATGATCTCGCCGAGCGCTGGATCCGGTCCAGGTGGGTCCGCTCCGCCGCTCCTAGTCCCGGCCGTAACGTCAACTCGCTGCAGGCGGTGGCCGCCCGCGGCGCCACCCGCGCCTGGGCCGTGGGTGCCACCCGGCACGGCACCCAGCGGCGGCTCGCGACGCTCGCCGAGCGATGGAATGGCACCAGCTGGCGGGTGACGAGGACGCCGAGCCCGGGCACCGGCAACGACAGCCTCTCCGGCATCGCCAGGGTTCCGCATGGCTGCGGTTTCTGGGCGGTGGGGAACGCAGGCGGCCGCACCCTCATCGAGTTCCGCTGCTAGCGGCGCGGGCCGCCCCGGCCTGACCGGGCGCCGCCAGCGACGAACCGCCGGCTACCCGTCGCCGGGGAAGCCCCGGGCACCGGGATCATGCTGCCCCGGGGAAACGGCGCCGCTCTCGTAGGCGATGACCACCAGCTGCGCGCGGTCACGGCCGCTGAGCTTGCTCAGCAGCCGGCTGACGTGCGTCTTGACCGTGGCGATGCTGAGATGCAGGCTCGCGGCGATCTCGGCGTTTGACGAGCCGGCCGCCACCTGCACCAGGACCTCGCGCTCGCGGTCAGTGAGCTGCCCGAGCGCCCCGTCGGCTGGCGGTGCGGCTCGCGGGGTGCGGGCGAATTCGGTGATCAGGCGCCGGGTGACGCTCGGGGTCAGCAGCGAGTCGCCGGCCGCGACCACCCGGATCGCGTCGAGCAGCCGCTCCGGCGGGGTGTCCTTGAGCACGAACCCGCTGGCGCCGCTGCGCAGCGCCTCGAAGACGTGCTCGTCTTCGTCGAAGGTGGTCACGACCAGGATCCGGGGCAGCGGATCCTGGCCGCCGTCGAGGATGACCCTGGTCGCTTCCAGCCCGTGCATGACGGGCATCCGGATGTCCATCAGCACGACGTCGGGTTTCAGCGCCCTGGCCTGGCGCACCGCCTGCACGCCGTCGCTGGCCTCGCCGACGACATGCAGATCGGCGGCGGACTCGACGAGTACCCTGAACCCGGCCCGGATCAGGGCCTCGTCGTCGGCGATCAGCACCCGGATCCCGCCGCGCTGGGAGGGCGGCCGGCCGTGGCTGTCGTTCACCGGCTGTCCTTGACCGGCAGCCGGGCCACGACGGCGAAGCCGCCGCCCGGCCGGCCCCCGGCGGTTAGCTCGCCGCCGAGCATCGCGGCCCGCTCCCGCATGCCGACGATCCCGAGGCCGGCCGAGGCGGCGGAGGAGGCGGGGGCCGGGCCGGAGACCGAGGCAGCGGCGGCGGCGGACGGCGGCGGGCCGGGCCCGTCGTCGGTCACGGTGATGACAAGCTCCGCCGGGCCGTGCGCCACCTCGACCGACGCGCTGGTCGCCCGGGCGTGCTGCACGACGTTGGTCAGCGCCTCCTGGGCAATGCGGTAACCAGACAACTCCACCGCCGTGGCATAAGCGCGCGGCTGCCCGGTGCTCAGGTAGCTGACTCGCAGGCCGCTGTCCCGAAGCCGGCCGACGAGCGCGGGCAGGTCGCCGAGGGTCGGCATGGCGGTCTCCAGGTCCGCGGAGGGCTCCCTGATCCGCCGGAGCAGCAGCCGCACTTCGTCAAGCGCCGAGCGGCTGGCTGTTTCGATGGTCGACAGCGCGGCCCGTGCCTCCTCGGGCTGCTCGTCGAGCAGCAGCCGCGCCACCCCGGACCGCACCGCGATCATGCTCAGGCTGTGCGACACCACGTCGTGCACCTCCCTGGACAGCCGCAGCCGCTCCTCGGCCCGGACCCGGCCTTCCTTCTCCTCGGCCTGGCGGCGGGTCTCGATCTCCAGGCGCTGGCGGTAGCGGCGGCGGGCGCGCACCATATCGCCGGCCAGCCAGGCCGGGATCGCGGCGATGAGCTGGACGGCATCCTGGTCCTGCCCTTTGTGCAGGTAAATGCCGAGCGGGAGGATGAGCCAGGTCGCCAGCACGGCCACGGCCGCCGCCGTCAGCGACGACCGCCGCCGGCACCGGTCGGCCGCGGTGAAGACGGCGATCGCGAAGTTCGGGCCGGCGTTGCTGACCCACGGCGTGAACCGGACCCCGGCCAGCGTCGCGGCCAGGTAGACGACCGTCACCGCGGCGAGCACCGCGACCGGCCACTTGCGCCGGACGATCAGCGGCGCCGCGGCGAGGATGCCGAACCCGGCGACGGCCAGCGGCGAGCCGATCCGGGACGCCGCGCCGGCCAGCACCGGCAGCGTGAAGCCGGCAAAGCAGGCCGCCGCGATCGCGTAGTCGATGGCGTCGGGGACCGGCCGGTCATGCAGCCGGCCGGAGAGCCTGGCAAACCACGGCGCCGCCATCCCGCCCGCCGGCGCCGTCCCGCCCGCCCGCGCCGTCCCGCCGGCCGGCGCCGTCCCGCCCGCCCGCGCCGTCCCGCCCGCCCGCGCCGTCCCGCCGGCCGCCGCCGTTCCGCCGGCCGGCGCCACCTGGCCACGTGCCCCGGCCGCCCGCAAGATCGCCATAACCCGACCGTAACGCGGCGACCTGGCCGTGATGGTCAGTCGTGCGGCTGAAAACGCGTCATCCCCGGGACCGATACCGCCGCGAACCCGGGGCCAGCGGATGACGCCAGGTCGAGACGCTGGCCCGACGCGGCGCAACGGCCCGGCCGGCCAGCCTGGAACCATGAGAACCAAGATTCGCCGGGCAACCCGGCAACTGTCCAAGCCCCTCGTCCTGCTCGTCGCCGCGTTCTTCGCACTCGGAGTGATCGCCGGCCTGATCTCGTATCTCGACCGCTCACCGGTCAGGGAGAAGTTCGCCCCCGGCTCGTCGGCCTGGTGGCCGCACCTCGCCGTCGCCGTGCTGGCCTGCGCCCTTTTCGGGTACGGCCGGTGGCGGCACCAGCGGAAGTCCGGCCGCGACAGCGGCCGCCTGATGCTGCTTGCCCCGCTCGGCAAGCCGGCCGCCCGGCGCGTCGCCAGGACCATCGGCGCGATCAGGCACGGGCTCGGGTCCGGCCGCGCGCTGCTGGCGATGCCGCCCGCGCTGCTGTTCCTCTACCTATTTGCCCGTGACGGCGAGCAGGTCATCGGCGGCCTTGACCCGAACTTCACGGTCAACGCCTGGGGCGGCCCGACCTACCTCGGCGCGATGGCCTGCCACTACCTGGACGGAGCCCTGCTGATGGCCGTCGCGGCCTGGCTGCTCGGCCGGATCCTGCTGCCCGACCCGTGCAGTGGTCATGACGCACCCGCCGCTGCTGACCTGACCAGCGCCGAGGTTCCGCAAGCAGTTTGACAATATGCCGCTGGCCGAAATGGCTGGGCGCCTGATCTCGACTCGCCGAATAGCCGGATATGCTGAATCACAGGGGTAATTCAGATGAAATACGCAACGCGCGCGGCAGCCGGGGCCATTGTCCTGGCCACGGCGCTCACCTCGGCGGCGGCGCTGGCGCCAGCCGCGTCAGCATCAGCAGCGGCATCAGCCCGCCCGGCGGTAATTTCCTCGACTGTCCTGGTCAGTTATCCGCCGCCCAGGGTTTGCACCGGGCGCCGGTTCACGGTCGGCGTTTTCCGCCAGCCAGGCTCCGGGGGCTCCCGTGCCTATCGCGTCGCGGTCTACAACCCGGCCCGGCAGCGAATCCTTTACCGGCATGGCCGCGCGGCCGCGCACTGGAAGCTGTGGCGGGTCCGCGCCGCGAGGGCCGGGACGTACCACACCATCTACCACGCTGACGGCGTCCGCGTCCGTTACCCGACCAGGTCCGGTAGCTGTGCCTGACACTGCCTGACGGCCCGCGGCGGCCGCGCGGTTGGGAAAGATCTACTTCCCCGGGCCGGGCGAGTACCCGGCGTTGCCCGGGGAAGAAGCAGGGCAATGGGCTTCTACGAGGAGCAAGTCGTACCGCGGATGATCAATGCCGCCTGTGCCGCGAAGACGAACGAACCGCTGCGACGGCGGGCCTGCGCTGGCCTGGCCGGGGAAGTCGTCGAGATCGGCTTCGGCTCCGGGCTCAACGTGCCCTTCTACCCGGCGGCCGTCACCCGCGTCGCCGCGGTCGAGCCAGCCGACGTCAGCTGGAAGCTGGCCGGCCAGCGCCTCGCGACGGCGCCGGTTCCGGTGCAGCGGTCCGGCCTGGACGGCCAGTCCCTGCCGTTCCCTGACGACAGCTACGATTCCGCCCTGTCCACCTGGACCCTGTGCACGATCCCTGATGTCGAAGCCGCGCTGCGCGAGGTGCGGCGCGTGCTCAGGCCAGGCGGAATCCTGTGCTTCCTTGAGCACGGGCTGGCCCCGGACGAGCGGGTGCGCCGCTGGCAGCGCCGGCTCGAGCCGGTCCAGAAGCGGTTCTTCGCCGGCTGCCATTTCACCAGGCCAATCGTCGACCTGCTGGTAAGCGCGGGCTTCACCATCAACGCAGTCGACGTCTTCTATCAGCGGGGCGCCCCGAAGTTCGCCGGCGCCGACTCGCTGGGCAGCGCGCTGTCGCCCTGCCAGCCGCCCGGCACCGCCCGGGTCAGGCGCTGGCCCGGGTCAGGCCCTGACCCGGGCCAGGGAGCGCACGAACTCGCTGACGAACCTGCCGGGATCGGGCCAGGGGAAGCCAGGCAGCGTGCTGCGGAGCGTGACGGTCCCGTGCATCGCGACCCACACGGCGGTAGCGTCAGCGAGGATGTCCGTGCTCGCCGACGCGCCCGCCGCCACGCAGTCCTCGATGGACTTCAGCAGCAGCGCGAACGACTCGGCGCCGAACTCGAGTACCGGCAGGCCGTCGGGGCCGATCGGGACCGCCTTGCAGTACTCGGCGGCTGCGATCCGCCGCTCGGAGAACAGCACGCCGTAACGCTGCGGGTGCGCCAGCCCGAACGCCACGTACGCCTCGCATCCGGCGACCAGCCGGCTCGACCGGGTCAGGCCCGGCCGACTCGATGCCGCGGGTGATCGCGTCCGTCAGCTCGTCGAAGATCCGCATCACGACGGCCATCACGATCGACTCCCGGTCGGGGAAGTGGGCATAGATCGACGGGGCGGCGATGCCGACCTCGCGGGCCACCGCGCGCAGCGTGACCGCCTCGTGCGTGCCCGACCGCTCGATCAGGGCGATGGCCCCCGACAGGATGTCCTCGGTCAGCCTCGCTCCCTGGCCGCGGGCGTTCCGCTGCCGCTGCCGCGCGCCGCCGGCCCGCGCCGTCTGCCCTGCTCCCGGTGCGGCCGGCGGCCGCGCTCCCGGTACTCCTGAGGGCCGTTCCCACGTTCTCCACGAAATCAACTTTACACCTGTTAGGTCATGTGTCTATGCTTACGACTGTAAGCCAACGAATGTAAGCAAGCAGTCGTAAGGAGATCCGATGAGCAGGCACCCACCGGCCAGGCCCCTGCCGCGCAACCCCGCGCCGGGCAGCAACTCGCCAGGCGGCCAGCCAGGCAGGTCCCCGGCGCCGCGGCAGCCACCGCGGCGCGGCCAGGCGGCACCGGGGCTGCGGCCGGCGGGCAGGCAGACTCCCGCTGGCCGGACGGCCACCCGCGGCGCCGCCGGATACTTCTGGTGCTCTGCCTCAGCCTGCTTGTCGTCGTCATCGACAACACGATCCTGAACACCGCCCTGCCGACGCTCGCCCGGGTCCTGCACGCGGGCACCAGCTCGCTGCAGTGGATCACCGACGCCTACACGCTGTGCTTCGCGGCGCTGCTGATCCCGGCCGGCGCGCTCGGCGACCGGTACGGCCGGCGGCTCTCGCTGCTCGGCGGCCTGGCCGTCTTCGCCCTCGGCAGCACCGCGGCGGCGCTCGCTTCCGGCACCGGGATGCTGATCGCCGCGCGGGTCGTGATGGGCCTCGGCGCCGCGTTCGTCATGCCGGCCACCTTGTCGATCCTGAACGCCGTCTTCCCGCCGAAGGAGCGCCCGCAGGCGATCGCGGCCTGGTCGGCCGTGGCCGGCGTCGGCATCGTGATCGGCCCGACGCTCGGCGGGCTGCTGCTGTCGCACTTCTGGTGGGGCAGCGTCTTCCTGGTCAACGTCCCGCTGGTGGCGGTCGCGATCGCCGGCGTGCTGGCCACCGTGCCGGAGACCGCCGAGCCCGGCACGCACCGGCTCGACCTGCCCGGCACCCTGCTGGTGGCCGGCGCGCTGTTCGCGATCGTTGACGCCATCATCGAGGCCCCGGCCCGCGGCTGGACCGGCCCGGTCACCCTCGCCGAGGCTGCCGCCGGCCTGGCCGCGCTTGGCCGTCTTCGCCTGGTGGGAGCTGCGCATCGAGCACCCGCTGATCGACCTGCGGGTGTTCGCCGTGCGCGCGTTCTCCACCGCGGCCGCCTCGGTCACCGTGATCTTCTTCGCCCTCTTCGGCAGCCTGTTCGTGCTTACCCAGTACCTGCAGCTCGTGCACGGCTACAGCCCGCTGTCCGCCGGGGTGCGCGCGCTGCCGTTCGCGCTCGCCATGGGCGCCATGTCGCCGCTGTCGCCGGTGCTGGCGAAGCGCCTCGGCACCCGCGTGATCATCCCGGCCGGCATCGCGCTGATGGGCGGCGGCCTGCTCGACCTGTCCACCGCGAGCGTGCACACTAGCTACCCGCCGCTCGCCGTCGCCGTCGCGATCATGGGCGCCGGGATGGGCCTGGTGATGGCGCCGGCCAGCACCACCATCATGACCACGGTGCCCGCGCACCAGGCCGGGGCGGGCAGCGCGATCAACGACACGATCAGGGAGGTCGGCGGCGCGCTCGGCGTGGCGATCGTCGGCAGCCTGTCAGCCGCGGTCTACCGGTCGCGGCTCGGCAGCGTGCTCGCCGCGGCGCACGCGCCCGGTCATGTCGTGCACGCGGCGACCAGCTCAGTCGCGGCCGCGGACGCCGTCGGCCGCAGGCCGGCGGGCCGGCGGGCGCGAGCTCGTGGCCGCCGCGCACGCCGCCTTCACGCACTCGATGGCGATGGGCATGCGGGTCGCCGCGGCCGTGGCGCTCGCCGCCGCCGTCGGCGCGTTCTTCGCCCTGCCGCGGCGCCCGCTGCCGCAGCGCCCGGCGGCCGAAGCCGCGGCAAGCCGGGCGGCCGGCGGCGAACTCGTCCCGGTAGCCTGCCCCGTCCCGGCCCGCTGAGCAGGCAGCCTGCGCGACCAGCTGCCGCCGGCCGCAGCCACGATGCGGCCGGCGGCAGTGGGCTGCCCCCGGGCAACGGGCCCGGCAGCCGGGCACGCTGCCTGCTACTTATATGAAACGGGAACCCCCCGGCCAGCGCCTATCTGCCGGGCCGGGCCAGCCAAGGGCACAGTCCGAAGGGCTCGGCGAGATCACGATGTCCGGAACGACGGCAGTTGCGGCCGGGGAGCCGACGCAGTTCGCGCCGGCGGGCCGCCGCTGCCCTCGTCCCAGGTGATGTCGATCATCAGGTGCCCGCTGGCGTAGTCTGGGCCCGCTGGTCAGCACCGGTATCCAGCTCGCCAGCCAGCCGTCGCCGCCCGCGACCAGGTCCGGGCAGCCCGGCCCGTCCGCCGGCAGCATATGCATATCGTCGCAGAGCCCTGGCGTGACGAAGCTGAACCTGGGCAGCATGCCTGCTCCCGCAGGTCGCGCGCCAGCGCGCCGGAGGCGGTCTTCCCGAGCGCCTCGTCGTTCTTCCTGCAGTCCCCTCGGCTCGGAGCGCCTACCGGCAGCTTCGAGTAGGAGGCCGCCGGGTTGTGCCTGCCGACGTAGAAGTGCCCGGAGGCCTGGCGTCCGGTCATCGCCACGTGGTCGCAGCCGGTCGGCATGAATTCCTGGTAGCTGCGCCACGACGGGTTGGCCTGGCCGAAGATATTGGCGACGTCGTAGTACCCGAGATGATCGGACCTGGCGTGCTGCGTGCTCCCGCTCGTGGCGGCCAGGTAGTTCGGGTAGCTCGGGTGCGTGACCCCGTGGTAGTCCGACGCGCTCCCGCAGTGGCCGATCAAGGTGCGCCGGATGTAGGGATCAGACCGGCTTGCCGGGGATCTCGCGGGCCCGATGCCCGTAAGACCGGTTCTCCATGAATATCCACATCACCTTGGTGATGTGCGGCGTACGGCCGGCCATCGAACCGCATAACGGCGCGGTCGCCGCGCGCGGTGCCGCCGCGGCGCCCGGCGCTGGCCGCCGTGGCCCGCGGGCCGCCAGGCCAGTGCCCGCCGCCTCGCCGGGCTGGCCAGCAGGGCTGCACCCCAGCGCTAGCGCACCGCACAGGCTCGCCGCTGCCGCGACTTCCGTCCCGCCATGTCTAGCTCCTGACGTCGGCGAGCGCGTATGGCTCAAGCTGGAGCGTGCCGGTCCCGGCCGACGAGCTCGTCGATGTCGATCCGGGCCCGTCACCTTGGTCATCACCGAGGGCGCGGTGATCTGGGTCGCCTGGTACCGCCGGCGAAGATCGATGACAGGCTCAGCGTGACCGGCTGCGCGGAAGGTTCACCAGCAGGGTTCCGCCCGGCACGTCGCCAGCCGCCGAGCACCGCAGGCGCTCCGGTCGAGCCGAGCGGCGGTGCGGAGAAGGCCAGCGGCTGCGCCGAGGACGCGCGGCCCAGCGGCCTGGATCGTCGCGAGCGTCGTCCCGCGCGGGCCGAGCGGCACGGTCTTCGGGCCGCCGCTGCCGAACCCCTGCGAGCCGTCGAAGATGGGGGCTGACGCGGCGGTGCCGACGGTGTCGTTCAGCCCCGCGTAGGTGATATCCGGGTCGCTGCTGAACAGCAGCGCCTGCGCGGCCACGAACAGGCCGTGCAGCCAGGTGCCCTGGAACACGTGACCCTTGGTCAGGTCCGCGAGGTTGAACTCGGTGACCCACACCGGCAGCTTGTCGGCGCGGAACAGCGCAAGCTCGTGCGCCTCGAGCTTCTGGAAATGCAGGTACGGGAACGCGAGCACGGCCGCGGCCGTTCCGAGGCGTCGAAGACCCGGAGGTTGTCGTGGATCGTCACCGCGTCCTCGCCCTTGAGCACCGGCAGGACATCGGCATTCCAGTTACGGCGCCGCTGCGAGATGCCGCTGACGTCGTTGGCATCGGTGCCCACGGCCGCGACCTTCGCCGCGGGGAACGCGCTGTGAATGGCCGAGATCCAGGCATTCATCTGTGTCGCGTAACCGGCAGCCGTCGGGAACCGCCTGGCGTAGTCCTGGCCATTCGGGCCGGTGTCGATGTAGCCGCTCTGGTATAGCTCGTTCCCGAGCTCGACCATCTTGACCGGCAGGCCGTCGGCCGCGGCCGTGTGCAGGGCCTGTAGTTGCTGGTCCAGCATTGCGGTGTTCTCCGCGGCCGAGCCGATCGCGCCGTTGTCGGTGACCGTGTTCAGGTTGAACAGCGGCGTGGCGGCCGCCGCCGCGAGCCCGGTGCCGAATACCGGAAGGGTGTCGTCGACGGCCTTGGCTGGCTCACCCGGCCAGTTGCCCGGCTCGAACCAGCCGTCGTCCACGACCAGTAGTTAGCTGCCGTGCCGCCCGGGTAGCGGATGACGCCGGGACCGAATTTCTTCAGTACCGCGTCAAAGGCGGGGTTGCTCCAGGCCGCCCGGTTGTATCGATGCCGTTCAGCCCGAGCAGCGTCGGCGTGACGGTCCTGTCCGGCCCTGCCGCGGTGACCTTGACGGTGCCGCCCGCCGCCTTCGCCCGGGCTAACGCGACCCCGGCGGCAGCGGCCCGGACGGGCCGGGCTGGCCCGGTGCCGTGGTCCGGCGCAGCCGCGGATCCCGGCTCGCGGCCCGGCGTTCTTCGGCCCGGCCTTTTCCGCACAGCTCTTGCCCTGCCGCGGCCCGGCTTGGGCGCCGGGCAGCCCAGCAAGCGTGGCCAGCTGCGCCGCAGATAGCCAGCAGCGCGACCGGCTCCGGACCGGCCCGCGCATGCTCCCACGGCGCCGGGTCGCCCGCATATTGTGCGCAGGGCTGCGATGATCGGCGAGCCCACGCCCGGGGCAGCAGGGCCGAGCGGGCTGCGCCCGGCGGCAAGGCGGCTGCGCCGGGCGCCGGCGTCGGCGCAAACGAGCCGACGCTGCGTCACGGCCCGCGTGCCCACGGCTCGAGCCGCCCCGGCGGGCCGGGCGGCCAACGCCAGGCGCGGTCGCCGGCCATACCGGACGAGCCGGCCAGCTGGCCTCAGCGCGCGGCGGGAATGCCGGCCGCGGCGGCTGGCGGCGGCCGCCGCGGCCGCGACGATGGCCACGCTGGCCGTCCCGGCGCTGCTCCACCGGCGGGAGCCGCCGCGGCTGGCCGGGCGGGCAGCGCCAGCACGCCAGCCCGGCCAGCTGCGCCTCGCGCGCGCCGGCGGCAATACTGTCCGCGCCTGGGGCGACAACAGCGAGGGCGAGCTCGGCGACGGCAGCACCACCCGAGCCTGCCCCGGTCCTGGTCATGCGCTCAAGGTGGGCACCACCATCACCTCGGTCCGGGCCGGCTGCGATAACTCGCTGGCGCTGACCAGCACCGGCCAGGTGCTGGCCTGGGGAAGCAACGACTTCGGCCAGCTCGGCAACGGCACCGAAGCCAGCAGCGACACCCCGGTCATGGTCAGCCTGCCGGCCGGTACCACGGTCACGGCCATCCGGGCAGGCTGCCAGTACAGCCTGGCACTGACCAGCACCGGCCAGGTGCTGGCCTGGGGCCTGAACAACCATGGCCAGTTCGGCAACGGCACCACCGCCGGCAGCGACACCCCGGTTCCGGTCACGCTGCCCGGGCACGCGAAAGTGCGGGCGATCAGCGCTGGCGGCGCGCACAACCTGGCGCTGGTCAGCAAGCGGAAGGTGCTGGCCTGGGGCGCCAACGAAGCCGGCCAGCTCGGCGACGGCCGCACCGGCGGTGGAGCCTCACCCCGGTCAGGGTCAGGCTGCCGCAGGGGCGTGCGGGTGACCGCGGTGGCGGCCGGGGATCAGCAGAGCCTTGGCCCGCACCACCAAGGGCAAGGTGCTGGCCTGGGGCTTCAACGGCGAGGGAGCGCTCGGCAACGGGCGCACCGCCAGCAGCGATGTGCCGGTCCGTACCCGGCTGCCGCACGGCACCCGGGTGCGCAGCCTGGTGGCCGCTGCGGCAGCGCGCTGGCCCTGACCACGAAGGGGAAGATCCTCGCCTGGGGCCGCAACGACCACGGGCAGCTCGGCAACGGCAGCACCGCCCGCCGCAGCAGGACCCCGGTCCGGGTGAAGCTGCGCAGGAAGGCCGCGGCGATCAGCGCCGGCTGCACGACCGGCCTGGCCCGCACCGCCAGCGGGCGCGTGCTGGCCTGGGGCGACAACTTCTCCGGGGAACTCGGCGACGGCACCACCAAGGCCAGCAGTACCCCGGTCCGGGTGCACCTCCCGGTGGCGGCTGTCGCCATCGGGTCAGGCCCGGATGCCTTTGTCAGCCTGGCCATCACGCGCGAGGCGGCAGCGTGACCCGGGCGGCAAGGGCGCGGCCTGCCGCCGAACGGGCGCACGGCGTCAGCCGACGATGTCCGTCGCCGTAGTACGAGATGTCCTGCTGCAAGAGTGCGATAGCGACCGCTGAATGCCGACTGAGTACCGGAGGAGCCGGAGATGACAGATCAGCAGCATGCGTCCCACGCCGGCGGTCGGCGGCCCTGGCATCGGGCGCTGCCCTGCTGGCCGCCCGGCTGGCGGCTGCGTCCCTGCCCGCCGCCGGGCGCCGCGGCCCAGCCCGCGGCGCGCGGCGCGGCCGGCGACCAGCGGAACGCTGCGCGCCTGGGGCGACAACAGGGCAGGGCCAGCTCGGCGACGGCACCGACCACCACCCGCGACATCCCGGTCAGGGCCAAGCTCCGGCCGGGCACCAGGATCATCTCGGTCCGGGCAGGCTGCCTGGACACCGTGGCCCTGACCAGCAACGGCCAGGTGCTGGCCTGGGGCAACAACAACCAGGGGCAGCTCGGCAACGGCACCACCACCAGCAGCCTCACGCCCGGTCAAGGTCATGCTGCCGCCGGGCACCCAGGTCAAGGCCGATCCGGGCCGGCTGAGCGCACAACCTCGCCATCACCACCAGCGGCCATCTGCTGGCCTGGGGCTTCAACGGCAACGGGGAGCTGGGCAACGGTTCCACCACCGACAGCGACCTGCCCGTCCGGGTCACTGCCGCGCCGAGGGTGAGGGCGGTCAGCGCCGGATTCGAGCACAGCCTGCGCTGACCACCAAGGGCAAGGTGCTGGCCTGGGGCGACAACAGCTGTCGGGCAGCTCGGCGACGGCACACGACCAGCAGCGACACGCCGGTCCGGGTCCGGCTGCCCAGGGCACCAGGGCGACCGCGGTCGCGGCCGGCGAGTGCACAGCCTGGCCCTGACCAGCAAGGGCAAGGTGCTGGCCTGGGGCGGCAACACGACGGGCAGCTCGGCAACGGCAGCACCCGCAATAGCGACGCCCCGGTCCGGACCAGGCTGCCCAGGCGCACCAGGGTGCGCGGCCTTTTCGCCGGCTGCTTCCACAGCCTCGCCCTGACCAGCAAGCACAAGCTGCTGGCTGGGGATCCAACGGCACCGGGCAGCTCGGCGACGGCACGGACACCGACCGGCATCGCCCGGTCCGGACCAAGCTTCGTCAAGGGCACCAGGGTGACGGCGATCAGCGCCGGCTGCTTCCACAGCCTGGCCCGCACCAGCAAGGGCCACGTGCTGGCCTGGGGCGGCAACAACTCCGGGGAGCTCGGCATCGGCCGGACCAGCAGCAAGAGCGATCACCCACGCCGGGTGAAGCTGCCCGCGGGCCTGTCCGCCGTTGCCATCGGGTCGGGCCCGGACGCCCTGTTCAGCCTGGCCATCGTCCGCAAGGCGAAGCCATGGCACTGCCTCAGGCCACCCGGGAGGGGAGCACATGATGCGGAAACAGCCTGGTTCGCGGCCGCAGGCCAGCCATCGAGGATGCACCCGGCGCCTGGCGGCTGGCGCGGCCGCGCTGGCACTGCCCGGCGATTGCCGGCCGCCGGTGCTGTCGCGGCGGCCAGCGGGGGCAGCGTTCGGGCCGGCCTGCTGCCAGCGGAACCCTCCGCGCCTGGGGAACAACGAGTCCGGGCAGCTCGGCGACGGGACCACCACCAACAGCTTGCTCCCGGTCCGGGTACTGCTCCCGGCGGCCTGGCCGCCGTCGCCATCGGAGGCGGCCCGGCCGCTGATTTCAGCCTGGCAGTGGTGCGCAGAACTTAGCCCCGGCCGGCGGTCCGGCGACACCCGCATCCGGCCGGGCTGGGGTTATTGCCGCGCGCTGCCAGCATCTGTCTGGTAGCTTCGCTCGACGTGGCCACGGACGTCGCTGAGCGGCTCGGCTGGCGGTTCGCGAAGCTGTGGGCGGCGAGCACGACGTCCGCGCTGGGCAGCGGCCTGGCCACCATCGCGGCGCCGCTGCTCGTCGCGTCCCGGACCAGCAACCCGCTGATCGTGTCGGCCGCGTTCGGCGTGGCCTGGCTGCCGTGGCTGCTGTTCGCGCTGCCCGGCGGTGTGCTGGTCGACCGGGTCGACCGGCGCCGCCTGATGATCATGATCGACTGGTCCCGGGTCGCCGCGATGGCCGTGCTGGCCGCCGCGATCGCGACCGGGCACGCCAGCATCGCGCTGCTCTACGCGGTGCTGTTCCGTGTCAACGCCGGCGAGATCGTCTTCCGCTCGGCCAGCCAGGCGATGATCCCGGCGGTGGTGCCGCGGGCGCGGCTGGAGCGGGCGAACGGCTGGCTGTACGGCGGCGTCACGCTGATGCAGGGGATGATCGCCGGGCCGCTTGGCGGCTTCCTGTTCGTGCTGGCGGCCAGCATCCCGTTCTTCGTCAACGCGGGCACGTACGCGGCCAGCGCGATCCTGATCGGCCTGGTCGCCGGCGCGTACCGGGCATCGCCGGCGTGCCGGAGCGGACGCCGGGTCCCGCCGGCAGGCTGCCGCCCGCGGCGGGCACTGTCGGTCCGGGCGGAGATCGCCGAGGGTTCCGCTGGCTGGCGGGCCAGCGGGTGCTGCGCACGATGGCGATCCTGATCGGGCTGCTGAACCTGACGCTGACCGCGGCCACGCGGTGCTCGTGCTGCTGGCCAGGGAGCGGCTGCACCTCGGCTCGGTCGGCTACGGCCTGCTGTTCACCTGCATGGCGGCCGGCGGCATCCTCGGCTCGCTCGTCGGCGACCGGCTGATCAGGCGCGTCACCGCGACCTGGACGATCAGGATCGGGCTGCTGGTCGAAGCGGGGATGCACCTGGCGCCTGCGGCATCGCGCAGCGCGTACCTGATCGGGTTCGCGCTGTTCGCCTTCGGCGTGCACGGCAGCTTGTGGGGCATCGTCGGAAGCTCGCTGCGCCAGCGGCTGACGCCGCCCGCGCTGCTCGGCCGGGTCGGCAGCACGACCTTGTTCATCGCGGCCGGCGGCAACTGCGTCGGCGCCCTGCTCGGCGGCGTGATCGCCGCCAGGTTCGGGCTGACCGCGCCCTACTGGGCCGGCTTCGTGGTCGCGATCATCGTGTCGGGCGCGACCTGGCGGGTCTTCAACCGGGCTGCGGTCGCCCGCGCCTACGCGCAGCCGCTGCCCGGCCAGCCGGCCAAGCCACCGGCCGCCGCCTGAGACGCAGGCCCGGCATGCGGCGCGGGATGGTCAGGCCAGCCGGACGTGCACCGGGCCGCCGGACGGATCGACCCGGGCCAGCCAGCCGGCATCTCAGCCGGGCCGGCCGGGCGGGCACCAGGCTGGCCCGGCCGTGGCCAGCAGCCGCCCGTCCTGCCGCACCTCGAGCCTGGCCCGCCGCCGGAAGACCTCCGACCGCAGCACGAACCGCCCGCGCGGCGGCACCGCGGCCGGAACCGGCGGCGCCCGCCAGGCTGGATCCGGACCGCGTTCGGCGAGACCCAGCGCAGCGGCGCGGCCACGGCGAGCGGCACCCGCCGGGCTCCGGCTGCCCCCGCGCCAGCCCTCCGATCAGCCCGGCGTCCCGCAGCGCGGCCGCGATCTGCCCGGCCGCATGACGGCCGCCGAGGGCAGCCACGTCCGCCGTCTCGGCGGCATGCACGAGATTGCCGGCTGCGAACACGTTCCGGACGGACGTTTCCAGCGCGGTGTCCACGGCCGGCCCGCGCGTCCCCTGGTCGATCTCGATGCCCGCCAGCCGGGCCAGCTCGTGATCGGGAATCCAGTCACCGGTCACCACCAGCGTGTCGCAGCCCACCACCCGGACCGCCCCGGTCCGCACGTCGGTCAGCTCCACGCCGGACAGCCGCGCCGGCCGATCACCCGGCTGACCGACGTCGAGGTCCACACCGGCACCCGCCAGCGCAGCGCGGCGCCGATCGCGAACGCGGCATAACTCTGCTGCCGGGGCTGGCCGGTGACGAGCGCGGTGACGTCGGCCCCGGCGTGCGCGAGCGTCACGAGCGCGGAGAAGCTGACGTGCTCGGCGCCGAGCACAAGCGCGCGGCCGGGCAGCCGCTCGCCGCGAAGGTAGACCCGCTGCTGCAGCTCGCCGGTGGTCATGATGCCGGCCGGCCGGTCGCCCGGGATGAGCCGGGCCGGCCGGGGCGCTCCCGGCAGCCGGTGGCGAGCAGCACAGCCGCCGCGTCGATCGTCTCCAGCCCGGCCGGGCTGGTCACGGTCACCGACCGGCCGGCCGCCCAGCCGGTCACGGTCGTGCCCAGCCGGATCTCGGCGCCGGACCTGGCCGCGGCGCCGGCATAATGCCGGGCGTAGGCCGGGCCGGTCAGCACCCGGCGCAGGTCACGGAGCCCGTAGCCGGTGTGCGCGCTGTGCCGGGGGATGCCGCCGGCCTGCTGTTCCCTGTCGACGACGAGAACCCGGCCGGCGCCGAGCCTGCGCAGCTCGATCGCGGCCGCGAGGCCGGCCGGCCCGGCCCCGACGACGAGCACGTCAACGGTCACGGCCCGGCTCCGCGGCCGGCGGCGAGCAGGGCGGTGACCGTCGCCGCGCAGTAGAAGCCCTGGCAGCGGCCATTGAGCACGCGCGTCCTGCGGCGCAGCCCGTCGATGTCGGCGGGCGGCAGCGTGCTGGCCAGCGCGTCCCTGATCTCACCGCGGCTGACCCGCTCGCAGTGGCAGACGAGCTGGCCGTACTCGCCGTCGGCCTTGATCCGCGCCGCATCCTGGTACGGCCGCAGGCCGGCCTCGCCGATGTACGGCATCTCGGGCGGCGCGGCCGGGCCGCCGCCGCGCTCGCGCAGCGGCAGGCCGGCCGCGCCGAGCCGGTCGGCGACGTATTCGGCGATCCCGAGCGACGCCGACAGGCCGGTGGACCGGATGCCGGCGACGCAGGCGTACCGGCGCTGCGGGTCGACATCGATCTGGTAGTCGCGGTGCTCGGTCGCGGCCCGCAGCCCGGCATAGGTCGCGGTGACCTCCTCGCCCAGCAGGTCAGGGAGGATCGCCCGGCCGGCTTCCCGCAGCGACGCAAGCCCGGCGGCCGTGGTCGCCGTGTCCGACGGATCGTCGGTGTCCTCCGCGGTCGGCCCGAGCAGCACGTTCCCGTACACAGTCGGCGCGACGAGCACGCCCTTCGTCTGCGCCGTCGGGACCGGCAGCAGGATCGAGCTGACCAGCGGCCTGGCCAGCTTGTCGAACACGATCAGCTCGCCCCGCCGTGGCCGGATGGTGAACCCGCCGCCGCCGAGCATCCGGTCGATCCGGTCGCTTTCCAGCCCGGCGGCGTTGACCAGCCAGCGGCACCGGAGCTGGCCGCGCGACGTCGCCAGCACGTGGCCGCGGCCGGAGGCCGGGCGGCCGGCCGGACTGACCCCGGTGACCCGGGTGTTCAGCAGCAGCCGGACGCCGGCCCGGACCGCCTCGGTCGCGTACGCGAGCGGCGTGGTCCACGGGCACAGGATGCTCTCGTCCGGGATCTCCAGGGCGGCACGGGCGCCGGGCCCGAGGTGCGGCTCGCGGCGGTAGAGATCGGCTAGCGAGACCGGGCGGACGGCCGGGTTCCCGTTTACCATCGCTTTTTCCCTGATCGCGGGGAGGGCGGCCGCCTGCTCGGAATCCCAGGCGATGAGCAGGGCGCCGGTCCGCTCGACCGGGATCCCGGTTCGGGCGGCGTAATCCCGCAGCAGGACGCTGCCGCGCCGGAGCAGGCGGCCCTCCAGGCTGCCCGGCACCGCGTCGAAGCCGGTGTGCAGGATCGCGGTGTTGGCCTTCGTCGTGCCGGTGCCGACGTCGGCTGCCGCGTCGGCCAGCACGCAGTCGAGCTGGTAGCGGCTGAGCGCGCGGGCGATCGCGGTGCCGACCACGCCGGCTCCGATGATCACGACGTCAGCCAGGCCGCCGTTCTTCGCTGCTGGTCACCCCGCCATGCTCCCTGATGCGGCCAGCACGGCCCGCAGCGCCGAGCCGAACGCGGTCAGCCGGGCCGCGGCGGCGTCGGCGCTGATGCCGGGCTCGATGACCGACTCGACCTGGGCCGGGCCGACCGCCTCGGCCAGGCTGGCCGCGTCGCCCATCCCGACCCTGGCCAGCGCGGCCACCCCGAGCGCGGTCGCGTCCGGGGTCCGGCATACCTCGACCGGCAGCTGCAGCAGGTCCGCCTGCGCCTGGAGCAGCAGCCGGGACCTGGTCAGCCCGCCGTCCGCCCGCAGCACGGTGAGCGGCGCGCCGAGGTCACCGGCCACCGACCTGGCCAGCAGCGCGACCGACGCGGCCAGCCCGTCGATCACGGCCCGGACCAGGTGTGCCCTGGTCGTGCCCAGGCCGAGGCCGGTGAACGCGCCGCGGGCGTCAGGCCGCCAGTGCGGCGCGCCGAGCCCGGCCAGCGCGGGCAGGAACGTCACCCCGCCGCTGTCCGGCACGTCCCCGCCGATCGCGTCAACCTCGCTGGCATCGTCAAGCACGCCGATCTCGGCCAGCCAGCCGACCGCCGCGCCCGCCGTGTAGACCTGGCCGTCCAGGCAGTAGGTCGGCTGCCCGGCCAGCCGCCAGGCGACCGACGCGGCCAGCCCGGCGGCCGACCGGACGGCCCGGCCGCCGGTCGTGGCGAGCAGGAACGCGCCGGTCCCGTAGGTGCACTTGGCCTGGCCCGCCGCGAAGCAGCGCTCGGCGAGCAGCGCCGCCTGCTGGTCGACGGCGAGCCCGGCGACCGGCACGGCCGGGCCGAACGCCGCCGTCTCGCCGGTGATCCCGGCGCAGTCAGCGACCGCCGGCAGGGCACCGGGGTCCAGCCCGAAGACCGCGCAGGCCTCGGCCGACCAGTCGGCCGCGTCCAGGTCGAGCAGCAGCGTCCGCGACGCGGTCGACGCGTCGGTCACGTAGCCGCCGCCGAGCCGGGCCAGCAGCCAGCTGTCCGTCGTCGTGACCACCCCGCCGGCCGTGCCGTTCTCCCGCAGCCAGGTCATCTTCGGCGCGGCGAAGTACGGATCCAGCCGCAGGCCGGTGATCTCGGCCAGCCGGGCCGACCCGGCGAGGCGGGCGCAGATGCCTGCCGAGCGGCGGTCCTGCCAGACGACCGCCTGGCTCAGCGGGCGGCCGGTCCGCCGGTCCCAGGCCAGCACGGTCTCGCCCTGGTTGGCCAGCGCGACCGCGTGCGCCGGCGCCCGTGCGCTGGCGAGCGCCTGCAGGCCGGCCGCGATGACGGAGGCGAACAGCCCGTCAGGGTCAGCCTCGACGCCGCCGCTGCCGACCGGGGTTACCCGGACTGGTATCTCGGCGGCGCCGAGTATCTGCTGCCCCGGACCGACAAGGACCGCCTTCGTCGCCGAGGTGCCCTGGTCGATCGCGAGGATGTTCAGACGGCTCAGGACAGGCCGCCAGGAACGTGTCCCGGGTCGCCGACGCCGAGCGCCGCGGCGCCGCGGGCGCCGACCTCGGTGCGCATCGCGGCCGGCTCGAGCAGCCACTGCCCGGCGTACACGAGCAGGCCGAGGATCAGCGTGCCGAGCACGTAGTACTGGGCGTCCCGGAACTCGCTCGGCCCGATCAAGACGATCAGCTCATAGGTGATCCAGACCAGCGCCCCGGCGATGACCGCGCCCTCCCACCGGCCGAGCGAGAAGTGCCCGTCCTGGCCGCCGTGCCGCCGCCCGGCGAACAGGTAGAGCAGCACCGTCGAGCCGTACAGCAGGGCCGGCATGATCGTGGACGCGGTGAACAGGGTGATGAGCGCCGCGGTGTGCGTGCGCAGCACGAGCGTGATGGCCGCGCCGATGACCGCCGCCAGCACGGTCGCCCAGGACGGGCCGCCGGTTGCCTTCGGCACCTGGCTCCACAGCTGGTGCGCAGGCAGCCGCCGGTCCCTGGCCATCGACCAGATCATCCGGCTGTTGGTGACCATGATGATCAGCCCGCAGGCGAAGATCGAGACGCAGACGAAGATCAGGAAGATCTTCTGCACGAAGCCGCCGAGCACGTCGTGCACGATCAGCGCGACCGGCGCCGGGCTGGCCGTCGCCACCGGGATCGACCTTATCGCGTAGCTCAGCGCGATCAGGAACGCCATCCCGACGGCCCCGGACAGCAGCACGGCCCTGATCATCGCCTTCGGGATGGTCTTGTGCGGCTGCTGGGTCTCCTCGGCCAGGTTGCTGGCCGCCTCGAAGCCGACGATGGTGTACGCGCCGAGCAGCGTTGCCAGCATGAAGGGGCCGAGCCAGCCGTAATAGCCGGCCTGCGGGACGACTCCCGTCGAGGTCAGGTTCGACCAGTGCCCGATGCCGCGGATGGCGGCGACCACGATCAGCAGCACGGTCAGGCCGACGATCCCGATGACCTCGGTGGCGACGGCGGTGTTGTTCACCCGGGTGGTGATGCGGGTGGACCAGATGATCAGCACGGCCTGGACGGCGAGCACGACGAGGGTCTCGAGCGCGGCGCTGGTCGGCGTGTACGTCTGGCCGATCAGCGGCTGGAAAGCGACCTGGATCAGCCCGTAATCCACCGACACGGTGACGATGGAAAGGAACGCGAACGACATCCAGCCGAGCCACCAGCCGACGTGCACGTTCGCCAGCCGGGACGCCCACTGGTAGGAGTAGCCGGACAGCGGGACCCGGGCGGCCAGCGCCCCGTAGACGAGGGCGACAAGCGCCTGGCCGGCCGCGACGATCAGCCAGGTCCAGATGGACCGCGGGCCGCCGGTGGCCAGGGCGAAGCCGAAGGTGGTGAAGATCCCGGTGGTGATCGAGATGAACGAGAACGCCACAGCGAAGGACTCGAAGTTGCGCAGCGAGCGGACGAACTGCTGCTTGTAGCCGTACTCGGGGAGCAGGGCATCGTCGTCGGGCTGGGTTCGGGTGGCCACGCTGCATCACTTCCTCGGGCAGCTCGCCTGGGCGAGCGGTTTGGCCGGCCGTCAGACGGCCGCGATCATGGGGTCCGGCCCGGCTGCCCGGGCGCTGAGCAGGGTCAGCCCGGTGGCGGCCAGCGCCGCGTGCGCGTCGTCGTTCTCCCCGTCGTCGGTCAGCACGGCGGTCAGCTGGCCCAGCGGGCAGACCCGGTGCACGGCGATGACGCCGAGCTTGCTCGAGTCGGCCAGGACGTAGGTCGCCGCGGTGTGGTCGATGATCGTGCGCCGGACGATGACCTCGGCCGGGTAATAGTCGGTGAGCCCGGCCGCCGGATGGACGCCGCCGGAGCCGAGGAACGCCCGGTCGGCGTAGAACTCGGCGAAGAATGCCTCAGCGTGCGCGCCGGCGCAGGCACCGTCGCCGCGGCGGACCTGGCCGCCGGACAGCAGCAGCTCGACGTCGCCGCGGCCGGACAGCTCCATCGCGGCCGGCACGGAGCTGGTCAGGACCCGGCCGCGGAAGCTGGCCGGCAGCGCCCTGGCCACCTCGAGCGCGGTGGTGCCGACATCGATGACGATGGTCTCCTCCGGCTCGACCAGTGACGCGGCCAGTGCGGCGATGGCCCGCTTGCGCTCGATGTGGCGGGTGCTGCGCACGGCGAAACTGCCCTCGCTGGAACGGCCGGCCGGGTCGCGCCACCGTAGACCCGTTCAAGCAGCCCCTTCTCCTGCAGGCCGCGCAGATCCCGCCGGATGGTCTCGACCGACACGGCGAACTGGCGGGAGAGTTCATCGGCGGACACGGCGGCCCGGTCGCGGATCTGGGCCAGGATCGCCAGGCGGCGCTGCGTCGGGAGCATTCGGTCGGTCCCCAGGCTGGTGCTGCCGGGCATGCACTCCTATGCCCGTTGTTGACCGATCTTGAGCCAGTGTTGTGGAGTTGTCAATAGGTTGTCCTGCCCGGCCCAGGCGCCGCCTTACACGCCGGCCGGCAGGCCCCTGAGCGCATCCTCGAGGGCGCTTTCGACCAGCTCGTAGTCGCGCAGCTGGCCCGCCATGAAATCGCCGTAGGCGGCCAGGTCGAGCAGCCCGTGGCCGCACAGCGCGGTCAGGATCACCTTCTCCTCGCCGGTCTCCTTGCACCGCAGCGCCTCCTCGATGCAGGCGGCCACGGCATGAGCCGGCTCCGGCGCCGGGACGATGCCCTCGGTCCTGGCGAACCGCAGGCCGGCCTCGAAGCATTCCGACTGCGGCTTCGCGACGGCCTCGAACAGCCCGAGCTCGTAGATGTGCGAGAGCAGCGGCGACATCCCGTGATAACGCAGCCCGCCCGCGTGGATCGGGTCCGGGATGAACTCGTGCCCCAGCGTGTGCATCTTCAGCAGCGGGGTGAAGCCCGCGGTGTCGCCGAAGTCGTACGCGTAGACGCCGCGGGTGAACGACGGGCAGGCGGCCGGCTCGACCGCGCGGATCACCGGGTTCATCTTGCCGGCCAGCTTCTCCCGGAGGAACGGGAAGGCCAGGCCGCCGAAGTTGGACCCGCCGCCGGTGCAGCCGACGATCACGTCCGGGGTGTCGCCGGCCAGGGCGAGCTGCTTGATCGCCTCCTCGCCGATGATCGTCTGGTGCATCAGCACGTGGTTGAGCACGCTGCCGAGCGAGTATCGGGCCGCCGGGTCGCCGCCGGCCACCTCGACCGCCTCGCTGATCGCGATGCCCAGGCTGCCGGTCGAGTCCGGGTGCTCGGCCAGCACCGCCCGGCCAGCCGACGTCACGTCGGACGGGCTCGGGTGCACGGTCGCGCCGTAGGTCTCCATCAGCATCTTGCGGTAGGGCTTCTGGTCGTAGGACGCCCGGACCATCCACACCTCGAGGTCGATGCCGAACAGCGAGGAAGCGAACGCCAGCGCGCTGCCCCACTGGCCGGCGCCGGTCTCGGTGGTCAGCTTGCGCACGCCCTCGGCAGCGTTGTAGTACGCCTGCGGCACCGCGGTGTTGGGCTTGTGCGAGCCGGCCGGGCTGCCGCCCTCGTACTTGTAGTAGATCCTGGCGGGCGTGCCGAGATCCTGCTCCAGCCGCCTGGCCCGGTAGAGCGGGGTCGGCCGCCACAGCCGGTAGACGTCAAGGACGTCATCCGGAATCGCGATGTGCCGCTCGGCCGAGACCTCCTGCCCGATCAGCGCGGCCGGGAACAGCGGCGCGAGGTCATCCGGGCCGACCGGCTGCCGGGTGCCCGGATGCAGCGGGGGCGGCGGCGGCGACGGCAGGTCGGCGATGATGTTGTACCACTGCCGCGGCATCTCGGATTCCTGCAGAACGTACTTGACCTGTCGATCCATGGCTGCCTCCGGCGAAGCCGAGCTGAACGGCGATGACCGCCCAACGGTAATGGACGAGCCGGCACCCGAGTAAGGGCAGGGTGCTCGCCGCGTGCTTGGCGGCCGCAGCGCGCTATAGCCTGATATGGCCGGGCGGAGGCCAGCGCCAGCCCGGCCAGCGGCGGGCAGTCAGCGCCTTCGCATAGCCAGTCGCGGTGACAGCCAGAACGGCGGCAGGTAGCCGGCCAGGTTCGACAGCGGCAGCACATCCGGCCGCAGCCGGATCCCGAGCACGTCGGCCATGAACGCGCGGCGCCGGCCGACCCGCCGCCATAGCTCCGGGTAGCGGGCTGCGAGCAGAGCGCGCAGGCCCGCATCGGCCAGCGCGACCCCGTCCTCGATGTTCGACGTGTGATAGGCGGTCCCGGTGGCCGGGATGATGTCCAGCTGCAGCGCCATCCCGGACCGCAGCACCACCGGCGAGCCCGGGTAGACCGGTGAGCTCGGCCACTCGTCCAGGTGGATGAAATGCCCGGGGTTGAGCTGGACGCCGAAGAACGGGTCGGCCAGGTGCCGCCTGGCCACCTCGAACAGCTCCCCGCCGGTCACCCCGATGCCGATGGTCTCGTACCACTCAGCTGCGCAGGCGAAGTACGGCGCCACCAGCCGGTCCACGTAATCCGCGCCGCCGCCGGGAGATCCGCCGGGCCGGCCGGCGAGGAACCCGCCGCGGGCGATATTGCTGCCCCAGTAGCCGAGCGACGCGCCCATCGGGTCGCCGCGCCGCAGCACCCGGCCGGACGCGCTGGCCAGCCCGAGCGCAGTCCGCTCGCCGCTGACAGCATGCACCGGGTGATAGGAGTACGGCAGCCCGATCGGCCGGTACAGCGAGAACGCGGCAAGCTCGGTCATGCCCGGCCGCACGCCGTACAGCAGCCGGCGCATCGACTCCGACCCGTGCGCGGCCGCGAACTCGAAACAGGCGAGCTGATCCGCGTCGCTGACCAGGCGCAGCCCGGGGCCGGGCTCGGTGAACAGCGCCGATGCGTTGACCGGCCGCGCACGCCCAGCGCGCGCAGCGAGTCGACGATGAAGGCCGGCGCCTCGACCCATGCTTCGGGCAGGCCGGCCTCGGCAGGCCCGAAGTACTTCCAGCCGGCGATCCCCAGCCGGGCCGCGCGCCGTCGCCGAGCCCGGCCGCGCGCAGGACGACGCTCAAGCTTCGCGGGCCCGGACCGAACGGTCCTGGTTGACCAGGCTGAAGCTCTGGTAGCAGCACGACCTCGATGCCGTGCGGCTACGACCTTCGCATACGCCTCGCCCTCGTTGCCGACCAGCAGGACGGGCGCGCGCCCGGGCGTCAGGATCAGCAGGGCCTCCTCGAACCGGGGGTCGATACCCGGTCAGGTAGCTACAGGTTCGCGAAGTGCTCCCTGTCGGCGTAGACGACCAGCGCGTCCAGGCCCGCCGCGGCCGCCGACGCCGGCCGCGCCGAGCCGGGCCCGGTAGGTCGCGGCGGAATCGACGGCTGCTCGGTATCGGCAGCTCGTAGGCCGGGCAGCTCGACTCGGCCGAGCTCGACCGCCGGGTGGGTCACGCCGCGGCCGGCGAGACCGCACCGCCGCCGAGTGCCCGGCGTCCCCAGTCCACGTCCCCCGCGGCGTCCGGGCGCGGCCGACCAGCATCGGTCGCGCCCCGGTGCAGCGCGCCGGGCTTGCGGCGCTCGCAGCCACATCATGTAGCCGAAGCCGACGAGCAGCGCCACGATGAAGATGTACGGGGTGAGGTTGACCGGCCAGGCCGGGACCGGGTAAACGGTGATGAACAGCACCGGCAGCAGCGCCAGCGTGCCGATCCACGGCAGCACCAGGTGCCGCCACAAGTTGTAGTCGTCCGCGATGTTCTCGCGGATGTAGGCGGTCAGCGCCAAGTTGGCCATGACGTACAGCACGATGACCGCCAGCGTGGTGACCGTGCCGAGGAACCCGAAGATGTCGTCCGGGCGCCAGCAGCGAGGCCGACGAGCAGGATCGCGACGATGCCGGTCGACTGCTGACGGCGATCGCGAACGTCGGCGTCCGGTGCACCGGGTGGATCTTGCGCGAACCTGGCGGGCAGCGTGCCCGCCTGGCCCATCGTGTAGGTCACGCGGGACGCGGCGTTGGCGCACGCCAGGCCGCAGCCGATGGCACTGTTGATCAGCGCGATGACGACGAACCACCACCGGCCCCACAGCGGTGCCCGAGCGCGTAGTAGGGGTTCGCGTTGGACGCGAAGGCCGCCATGTTCCCGGTGCCCCAGCCGATCGCGCTCGCGTAGGAGGTGAAGATGTAGAAGACCCCGATGAGCAGCAGCGAGAGCATGACCGCGCGGCCGATGAACTTGCCGGGCCGCTTGGTCTCCTGCGCCAGCGGGGCGGGCGCCTCGAAGCCGCTCAGCGCGAGCACCGAGAACACCATCCCGGCCAGGATGCCGCCGAAGTGATGCGGCGCGAGGCTCGGATTGACCGGCGCGCTGAAGAGATCGATGCCCGGGCTGGCAAGGAAGGTGAACGCGAGCGCGAGCATGATCAGGATCTCGATGGCGCCGAAGATCGCGGTGGTCCGCATCGACAGCTTGATCCCGTAGTGCGTGAGCATCCAGACGATGGCGAAGGTCGCCAGCGCGAAGATCCACCAGGGCACGTCCGGCCGCACGCGGCCTGGAAGGTGGTCGAGTCAGGTAGCCGAGGAACCCGATCGCGCCCGGCCGGGCCGATGATGTCGTAGATCAGGTAGCTCCAGGTCGCCATGAACCCGCTGCGGCTGCCCAGGCCCGCGGGTGGCGAACGAGTAGTAGCCGCCGCTGGACGGCATGTACTTGGAGAACTGCGACACGGTGTTGCCGATGAAGAGGCAGACGATCGTGGTCAGCAGGAACGAGATCGGCATGGCCGGTCCCGGCCTTAGCGGCGATGACCGGGAACGTGAAGACGATGTTCAGCGACGGGGCGATGTGCGTGATCCCCTGGAACACCACCTGCGGGAGGCCGAGCGCGTCGCGCCGCAGCCGATGGGTGCTCGGTGGGCTTGATGTCTGAGCTGTCATCGGCATGACCTCCCTCGCGAACGGGATTGCGCAACCGATTTCGTAACCTTATGTGCGTACTTTTCAGCGAGTCAATAGGTCGCTGATGCCCGGAAAAGCCATCTGAAACGGATCCTTCGTCCCGGCTCTGCGCACGCTGGCTCGCAGCTAGGCCCGGGCCGGGTAGCTCCCGTTATAAAGTTGTGTCAGCACTAGTGCGCAAACGATTAGCCAGCTCGGGGAGCGGTCAGCCAGTGGCACGGCAGGGAACCACGATCCAGGACGTCGCGCGCGCCGCCGGGGTCGCCGCGTCGACGGTCTCGCGGTATCTCAACGGCCAGCTGCGGGTTTCGCCTGTCGACCGAGGCGAAGGTCGTGGCGGCGGTCAGCGAGCTCGGCTACGTGCCGAACGCGCCGGCCAGTAACCTGGCCAGGCGCCGCTCCGGCGTGATCGGCTTCGTCGTGCCGGAGATCAGCAATCCCGTACTTCGGCGCGATCGCCGACTACGTGGTGGAGGCCGTCGAGCGGCACGGACGCCTGGTGCTGCTCTGCTCCACCCGCAGCCAGTCGGTCCGCAGTCCAGCTACATCGACCTGCTCGCCTCCGGCGCGATCGACGGGATGCTGTACCTGGGGTCGTTCCGGTCCAACGAGCGGCTCGCCGCCGCGATCAGGGGCGGGCTGCCGGTTGTGGTGGTCGACGAGCCGATCGCCGGGCTCCCGCCGGTGCACAGCGTGGTGATGGACGACTACGCGGGCGGCTACCAGGCCGCCAGCTACCTGGTGGCACTCGGGCACCGCCGGATCGCGTTCGTGTCCGGCCCGGCCGAGCTCGGCTCGGTGCAGGAGCGGTACCGCGGCTACTGCGACGCGCTGCGGGTCGGCGGCATCGACCCGGACGCGCAGGTCAGCCAGTCCGGGCACTTCACCGAGCAGTTCGGGATGAGCGCGCTGCCGCACCTGCTCGCGGCCGCGGAGCCGCCGACCGCCGCGTTCGTGGCCAGTGACTACATCGCGCTCGGCGTGCTCTCTGCGGCCGAGACGCACGGGATCAGGGTGCCGGAGGACCTGTCGATCGTCGGCTTCGACGACATCAGGTTCAGCCAGTACGTCCGCCCGCGGCTGACCACCATCCGGTCGCCCCTCGACCGGCTGGCGCAAGTCGGGGTGGAGCTGCTGTTCGAGCAGTTGCAGGACCCGGAAGCCAAGGCGCGCACCGAGGTGCTGCCGGTCGAGCTTGGTCAGGGAGTCCGCGGTGCCCGGCCGGCCCGGCGGCGGCCGCGACCGCGGGCCCGGCGGACTAAGAGCCGGGCTCGACGGACTAAGAACGGCGCGAGGGAGGTCACCGCGATGCGAGTGCTGTTGTGCGGCGAGAGCTGGGTCACCCATAGCCTGCACGTCAAGGGCGTCGACTCGTTTACCACCAGCGCGTACGTGGAGGGCGCCGAGCGAGCTTCCGGGCCGCGCTGTCCAAGGCCGGCGCCGTCGTCGACTACCTGCCCGGCCACCTGGTCCCGGCCCAGTTCCCCGGCTCCGCCGCCGAGCTTGCCCGCTTCGACGTCGTGATCCTCAGCGATATCGGCGCCAACAGCCTGCTGCTTTCGCCGGACACGTTCGAGCGGTCGGCCGTCCGGCCGAACCGGCTGGCCGCGGTCGAGCAGTACGTGCGCGGCGGCGGCGGGCTGCTGATGATCGGCGGCTACCTGTCGTTCGCCGGCATCGAGGGCAAGGCCAGGTACCACGGGACCGCCGTGGAGGATGCGCTGCCCGTCGTCATCGGCGCAACGGACGACCGGGTGGAGGCGCCGGAGGGCGTGCTGCCGGTCGTCATCCGGCCGGACCATCCGGTGGTCCGCGGATTGCCGGCTGACTGGCCCGTCCTGCTCGGCTACAACCGGGTGACGTCCCGGCCGGCCACCGAGGTGATCGTGACGTGCGGCGCGGATCCGCGGGTCGCGGACGTGACCGATCCGTTGCTCCCGGTGGTGCCAGATCCGCTCGCGGCGGGTGGCGCGGATCCGCTGATCGCTTGCGGCTCGTACGAGGCTGGCCGGAGCGCGGTGTTCACCTCCGACTGCGCGCCGCACTGGGGCCCGCCCGAGTTCCTCGCCTGGCCGGGCTACCGGCAGCTCTGGCCGAACCTCATGACCTGGCTCAGCGGCGGCTCCTGACGCTCATCCGCTAGCCTGCCGTTCGGCTGGCTCAGGAAGGGGCGGCATGCTCGTAGCGGGCGTTGATTGCTCGACTCAGTCGACCAAGGTGCTGCTCTGCGACGCCGCCGACGGGACCGTGGTCGGCCGCGGCAGCGCGCCGCATCCGGCCGGGACCGAATGTGACCCGGCCGCCTGGTGGGCGGCCTTGCTGCAGGCGGGCGCCGGCCTGCTGGAACGCGCCGCGGCGGTCGGCGTGGCCGGCCAGCAGCACGGCATGATCGTGCTGGACGGCGCAGGCCAGGTGATCAGGCCGGCCCTGCTCTGGAACGACCTGCGGTCGGCCGCGGCTGCCGCCGAGCTGATCGGCGAGCTCGGCGGCCCGTCGTGGTGGGCGCAGCAGACCGGGAGCGTGCCGACGGCGTCGTTCACGGTGACGAAGCTGCGCTGGCTGGCCGAACATGAGCCGGCCAGCGCGGCGCGGGTCGCCGCGGTGCTGCTGCCGCACGACTGGCTGACCTGGCGGCTCGGCGGCGGCGACCCGGTGACCGACCGCGGTGACGCGTCCGGCACCGGGTACTTCTCGCCCGCCGCGGGGGAGTGGCTGCCGGGCATCGCGACGGCCGCCCTCGGCCACCCGGTCGGCCTGCCGAGGGTAGCCGCCCCCGCCGAGATAGTCGCCGCGCCGGCGGCAGCGTCCCCAGCCACGCCAGCCGCCCCAGCCCCTGCATCCCGGGCCGCCCCAGCCACTCCAGCCCCAGCCACTCCAGCCCCAGCCACCAATCACCCATCCGCATCTGATCTCCCAGCTGCCTCGGCGGCCACGGTGCTCCGGGAAGGAACTGTGGTCGCGGCGGGCACGGGTGACAACATGGGCGCCGCCCTCGGCCTTGGCCTGGAGCCGGGCGAGGTGGTCATCTCGATCGGGACTTCCGGCACCGCCTTCGCCGTGAGCGAGGTGCCGTCCGCCGATCCGACCGGCGCGGTTGCCGGGTTCGCCGACGCGACCGGGCGGTTCCTGCCGCTGGTATGCACGGTCAACGCCGCCCTGGTGCTGCACGCCACGGCGGCAATGCTGGGCACGGACAACACCGGGCTGTCCGGGCTGGCGCTGGCCGCACGGCCAGGCGCGGGCGGGCTTACCCTGCTGCCTTACCTGGACGGCGAGCGCACCCCGGACCGGCCCGGCGCCACCGGCGTGCTCCGCGGCCTGACCACGCGGAACGCGACCAGGGAGAATCTGGCCAGGGCCGCGGTCGAGGCGGTGCTCGCTTCGCTCGCCGACGCGGCCGGCCTGCTCGCCGCGGCCGGCATCGAGCAGCGCCGGGTACTGCTGATCGGCGGCGCGGCGCAGTCCGAGGCGGTCTGCCGCATTGCTCCCGGCATCTTCGGCGCGCCGGTGCTCGTGCCCGAGTCCGAGGAGTACGTGGCCCTCGGCGCCGCGCGGCAGGCCGCCTGGGCGCTGGCGCGAGACAGCCGACCCGCCCGGCTGGCCGAGGCACCGGGCGGCCGAGTACTCCGGCCCGGCGGAGCCGGAGGTGCGCGAGCGGCATGCGGCTCTGCGCGACGACACGGCGGCCTGGCTGTAGACGACGCTCGTTACTGCCGGGAGACTTGGGGCGCGAGGTTATCGGCGCGAAATGGACAGCGAGAGGACAGGCACGTGAGCGCAGAATCTTATATCCCGACCAGCGCCGACAAATTCTCGTTTGGCATCTGGACAGTCGGCTGGCAGGGAGTGGACGTGTTCGGCGGCGCCGTACGGCCGCCGATGGCGGCTGACCGGGCCGTCCGCAAGCTCGCGGAGCTCGGCGCCTACGGCGTGAACTTTCACGACAACGACGTGTTCGACTTCGAGGCAACGGATGCGGAGCGGGCAGCACGGATCGCGGCGTTCGCCGCGGCCCTGGACGAGACCGGGCTGGTCGTCACGACCGCGACGACGAACCTGTTCTCGCACCCGCTGTTCAAGGAGGGCGGGTTCACCGCCAACGACCGAGACGTGCGGAGATTCGCGATCTCCAAGGTGATGCGGAATCTCGACCTGGCAGCTGAGCTCGGCGCGAAGATCTATGTCTGCTGGGGCGGCCGGGACGGAGCGGAGTCCGGCGCGGCCAAGGACATAAGCGCCGCGCTCGACCGCTGCAAGGAGGCGTTCGACATTCTCTGCGGCTACGTCCTGGAGCAGGGCTACGACCTCAGGTTCGCGATCGAGCCGAAGCCGAACGAGCCGCGCGGCGACATCCTGCTGCCTACTGCCGGGCACGCGCTTGCCTTCATCAACTCGCTTGAGCACTCCGAGATTGTCGGCCTCAATCCCGAGGTCGGGCACGAGGAGATGTCCGGGCTCAACTACGCGCACGGCATTACCCAGGCGCTCTGGCACGGCAAGCTGTTCCACATCGACCTGAATGGGCAGCACGGGCCGCGCTATGACCAGGATCTGCGGTTCGGCGCCGGCAACGCTCGCGGTGCGTTCTGGGTGGTGGACGCGCTGGAGTCCGGCGGCTATGACGGGCCGGTGCACTTCGACTTCAAGCCGCCGCGGACCGAGGACGACGACGGCGTCTGGGTGTCGGCTGCCGCCTGCATGCGCAATTACCTGATCCTGCGCGACAAGGTCCGAGCCTTCCGGTCGGATCCCGAGGTGGTGGCGGCGCTGCGCGCGGCGCGGGTCGATCAGCTCGCGCTGCCGACCCTGGGCGACGGCGAGACCTGGCGGGACCTGCAGGACGTGGTGCCGGATGCGGCCGCCCTGGGACAGCGCGGGATGGCGTTCGAGCACCTTGACCAGCTGGCCCTGGAGTACTTGTACGGCATCCGCTAACGCGGCATGCCGACGGCTCAGCATGCCGGTGCCCGCCGCCATCCCCCCTTGAGGAGGTCGTGGCGGATCCGGCCGGTCGGACCGCGGCGCCGCGGACCGTGTCGGATCCGCCGTGATCAAGGATCGGCAGGCCGCCGGCCCGCCTTGATGATCTTTTGCGGCGTACTGGTGCGTTAGACCTGTTGCGGCAGTGATGCCTGCGTGCGATCGTTGTGCCGTGGGTTCAGGCTCGGTAACGCCGGGGAGGGTGCGCGGGTCCGGCGGGCTGGCCGCCGTCGGCGCGATTTTACTGATTTCGGGTATTACCTCCGGCCTGGTCGGCGAAGCCCTCCGCAGGGACAATGATGCGACCTGGCGGATGCTTGTGCTCGCGGGCGGGACCATGGCCGCGGCAGGCCTGCTCTGCATTCTCGCGCTGCTTGTGCTGCTCGTGGTTGGCCGTTCCCGGCGCAGGACGGATCTGACCGACGCGGAACTGGAGTGGGGTCTTGACTCCGCGGAGGACTGGCTGGTCCCGCTGCGCTCCGGGCGGCAGCCCGCCGCAGGACAGGAACGCCCGGTAGCGGATCTCCCCGCCCAGGACCTCGCCGGGCCGGCGCCGCCCGTTCAGGATCCCGCCGAGCCGGCGCCGCGCGTTCAGGATCCCGCCGAGCCGGCGCCGCGCGTTCAGGATCCCGCCGAGCCGGCGCCGCCCGTTCCGGCTCTTCCTGAGCACGTCGAAGGGGCATACTCGCCGCCGGAGGGCCAGCCGGGTCAGTTGCCCGACAACCGCCCGGATGGCGTCAGCAACGGCAATGGCAGGCACCCAGGCGGCATTCCGGCCGGCGGCCTTACGCCGGGCAGCTACGCCGCACCCGGTCCGGTCCAGGCGCAGTACTCCAGTCCAGAGACTCAGCAGCGCCATCCGCCAGCCGCGCAAAGGCCCTACCTGGCCGGCCTGCAGAACGCACACCGGCCCGGCTCGCAGAGCCATCCTCCGCCCGGCCAGTCACCGGAGCGTCCGCCGGCCGGTCGTCCTGTTGCGGCCGGCCGCCCGCCGGAGAGCCGGGGTGTACCGCCTGCGTACCCGCCGGGTGCGCCGCCCTCGCCGGCGGCTGGCCAGCCCGGCCCGGCCGGCCAGTCACCGGAGCGTCCGCCGGCCAGTCGTCCCCCTGCGACCGCCCGTCAGCCGGAGAGCCGAGGTGTACCGCCTGCGTACCCGTCGGGTGCGCCGCCCTCGCCGGCGGCCGGCCAGCCCGGCCCGGCCAGCCAGTCACCGGAGCGTCCGCCGGCCAGCCGTCCCCCTGCGGCCGCCCGCCCGCCGGAACGTGTGCCGAACGGACGGTCCGCCGCGCCCGCCTATCCGGCTGGCCCGCAGCCCGGCAGGCTGCCTATTGGCCAGCCGATCCCGGCCGGCTATCCACCCGGGCATCCGGCCGGAGACGGGCGCGTTCCACCTGCTCATCGGCCTGCTCCGCTGCCTCGTCAGCGACCAGCCGATCAGCCCGTCGCACCCGGCTCCCCGCCCGCTCCGCGGCCGCCGGGGCCGGAGAGTCGCAATGGCGCGACGAATACGCCGCCTGGCCATGCACCAGGTACAGCAGACCCGTGGCCCGGCTCCGGTCCTCGGCCGGATCCCGCTGGCAGGCCCGGTAATCGCCACGATCCAGGTGCTGGGCAGGCGCCGGGCCCGATCGCGCGCCCGCGATCCTGGTTCGAGCCCAACCCCCGGCAGCAAGACGCGCTGCCGCGGCCACCTGAGCCCAGGGCTGGCCCGGCACCGCAACCGCCGGTCGCTGTTCCAGCTGGGTCTGGGGCTGCTGCTCCCCGCCCAGCTCCCGTGCAGGAGCCGCCAGAGCCGGGATCGGTATCCGGTACGGAATCCCGCGAGCAGCGACCGCCCGGTGGCCCGCCGCCCAGCTGGACGGGGCAGGACGCGCTGGACGACACATGCCCGCTGCCCGTCATCCTGCCCGGTCGCGGCGACGTCCCGGCGGCCGACTTAGCGCCGGGGCCGGAGCGGCGCCCCGGCAGTTGGCGGCCACCACCTGCGCCACCATCTGCGGCTCCGGCCGACCGCCGTCCTGCCCGGGATGGTGCGGCCATTGCCCGGTTAGGCGGCGCCAAGCTGGACCAGATCAAGGACCGGTACCTGACCGGCCAGGCCGCCGGCGAGGACACGCCCGTCCGCCACCTTGATGAGGTGAGCCAGCGGCAGCGCGATCTCATCCGGGGGTACTTCGAGCAACCGGGCCGCAGGCCGAGCGCTGCCTTGCGGCCTGACGACAACACGCCGGCCGACGGCCAGGCTTCAACCGCTCCGCCCTCGTGGTTCGGACAACCAGGGACCGCGTGATGCCACCGGGAGTTCACCCGCGCATCCGCCGCCACCCGGCGTCACGCAGCAACGAGCCGGGTCCGCGACCGCTGCCAGCGAGGTGCGGCCCGGTGAACGCCTGGCGGCTAGTGCCGCCGTTAACGCCCCGGCCGCGCGCGGTTACGGCAGCGAACGCTGCATCAGCAGCGTGTCGATCCACTGATCTCGCTTGTAGCCGACCTGCCTCAACCGTCCGGCATCGGTGAACCCGAATGCCCGGTGCAGCGCGGCGGAGGCCTGATCCCCCGTGTCGGCGATAACCGCTATCATCTGCCGCGCGCCGCCGGACGCGCACGACGACACGAGCCCGCCAAGCAATAGCCGGCCGATTCCGCGTCCGGTCAGGCCCGCGGCCACGAATACCGAGTCCTCCACGGTGTATCGGTACGCGGGCTTGCGCCGCCACGGGCTTGCGTAGGCATATCCGGCCAGCTTGCCGTCTTCCTCGGCAACGAGAAAAGGCAGTCCAAGGTCATTGAGCAGAGTCCGGATTTCTGCCCACTCCCGGAAGCAGCGAGGCGTTTCCTCGAACGTAGTGACCGTATGCTGGACGTACCAGGCGAATATCTCGGAGACGGCGTCAAGATCGGTGACAGTTACAGGCCGCAGGACCGCGTTCAGCCCTGCTCGCCCCACTTCTCGCGAAACCTCTCAATGAGCCTCTCCGCCTCCGCCGCACTAATCTCCACCAGTTCGGCGCCGACATCACCGTACTCCCACTCGACGATCGCGGAGTCTGGCTGCCATGTCAAATCTCGCCGCAATGCTTCGTCAAAGGGGCCGTCCGCATCGAACCTTCGCCGCGCGATCCCTGATGGTTCCTGGGCCGTTCTGCCAGAGGTAACGATCGCGTAGTACTTCACCTCGCCTGTCACAGTGCCTATTTGCCTTCCTTGCGATAGTCAGGAATATTTGTGCATCTCGGCGGCAATGGTACGGTGGCCGAGACCTCCTTCTGGGCGTCTCGGAGCCGAGCGCGTTCAGCGCTAGGGATCGTCATGTCTGAGATTTTCTCATAAGCGTCATGGGTTCGCTGCTTCGCATCCCAGCTGGCCACTGTGTGAAATTGCACCTCAAAAACTGTGTCATGTGTAGGATCATACCAACGGCTGTTAATACCTTTGTATTCCGGGTCTGTCCATGTATTCCTGCGGAACTCTAGGTCAAACCCTTGTCTCTCAAGCTCGCTATGTGCTTGCCAAGTTGAATCAAAATAACGACCTTCATCGAATACGAATGTATAGCGAACCCCGTCGTGGATTTCGTATGCCAGTTCCTCAGCGGACTTGTCCGGGTTGCGGGCGATCTGTTTGGCGAGTTTTTCTTGGAAGCGGTCTAGGCTCTTGAGCGCGTATTTCTCCGTGTCGGGCACCAGCTCCCCGTGGTCAAGCTGCTCCTCGATACGCCGCATCGCCGGGGTGAGGCCGGCTTCACCGTAGGTGCCGAAGACGCTCCGCCCCTCCGCCAGCCTGCACCGGCCATGCGCACGAACAGCGATCCTGACTTGTTCCGGGCTGAGCGGCTCAGCTGGCTTCGCCTCGGGTTGCTCGGCCGCGGCCGGTGCCGGGTCGTCAGTAACCGGCTCGTGATCCTGGGACGCCGGCTTTTCGTCAGTTGCCTCAGCATGACGATCGGACTGATGACCCTCGGAAACATCGTCCGTGAGTTCCAGATCCTGAGCCGGTGACTCGTGCTCCTGGAGCGGCCACCGATCATCATCCGTGCGAGCATCGCCTGGATGTGCACCCCAGACGCTGGCTCCTTGCTCCTGGCTGCCGGGCTTCCGGGCTTCGGGCCACTGGTCAACTCGCTGCCAGACTCCGGGCTCCGGATCCGAGGGCGTTGAGCTGTCCGGCGTTGAGCTGTCGGGTTCCGGGCTGGCATGCTCCGGGCTGATCGGCTCCGCCGTCCCGGGCTCGCGGCGCACGGAAGCCCAGACGTCAGGCTCCCAGACACTGGGCTTCGTGCCCGCGGACTCCGGGCCGGCGGCCTCTTGCTCGCGGGGCCGGCCAGCCCACCCGCCGCTCCCGGCGGCGCCGCTTTCGGCAGTGCCGATCTCAGCAGTGCCGATCTCAGCAGTGCCGCTCTCAGCAGTGTCGCTCTCAGCAGTGTCGCTCTCAGCAGTGTCGCTCTCAGCGTGCCCGTCCTTGGCCGCCAGGACGCGCCGGGTGCCGTTGGGCTCGCGTTCATCGCCGGGTTCGGGAAGCTCGAGGTTCTTCAGCGGGACGAGTGGCGGCTTCGGTGTGCCGTCATCGCTTAAGCGCGACGAAGGGTGCCCGGGCGGCAGCCGATCCTGGCGCCCCCGCAGATCCTCGGCCGAACCTTCGGCTGACCGGCCCGGGGTCCGCGGCGGGTCGGCGCCGCGCGCGCCATCCGTGGTGCGCACACGGGACGGCTCGAGCTCGTATCCGTGTTCCTCGGGGCCTGGCATCGTGCCAATCTCCTGCGAGTCCGCAACGCGCCCATCGTAACGGCGGCAGGATGGTTCATCCGGCTTCCCGGCAACCCGATGAATGTGGCTTTCACGGGCACCTGAGACCCTGTTGGCTTATTTTCACGACACGCTGGGTAGCGTCCCGGGTGCTGGTCCCGGTGGCGTTCATGATCTTTCCTGCGGCTGGCCCTTCCCCTTCCCTGTTCCCGGTCGCAGAATCGGGTCGTCATGTCTATGCAGCCGCATCCGTGGCCGGAAGTGCCAGCTGATACTGCCGGGGTGGCCAGGAAGGCGTTCCGGGACGGGGCGCTGGCGATCCGGGCACGTGACGAGCTGGGCAGCTGGTATGACGATGGGGCGTTCGCTGCGGCGTACGGGGTACGCGGCAGGCCGGGGATCTCTCCGGCGCAGCTGGCGATGGTGACGGTGCTGCAGTTCGCCGGGGACCTGACCGGCCGGCAGGCCGCGGATGCGGTGCGGGGCCGGCTGGACTGGAAGTATTGCCTGGGCCTGGCGCTGGGGGATGAGGGCTTTGATTTCTCGGTGCTGAGCGAGTTCCGGTCGCGGCTGGTGGCCGGCAGCCTGGAGCTGGCGATCCTGGATTTGCTGCTGGGCCTGCTGCAAGGAGCTGGGCCTGGTGAAGGCCGGGGGCACGCAGCGCACGGATTCCACTCATGTGCTGGCGCGGATCCGTGATCTGGGCCGGCTGGAGCTGGCCGGGGAGTCGGTGCGGGCGGCGCTGGAGGCGCTGGCGGCTGCCGCGCCGGGCTGGCTGGGCGGGGTGATCGACGATTCCTGGCCGCAGGTCTACGGGCAGCGGATCGATCAGATGCGCCTGCCGGCCAGCCAGGCCCGGCGCACGGCCCTGGCGGTGCAGTACGGCCGGGATGGCTATCACCTGCTGGGCGCGGTGCGCGCGCCGGGCGCGCCGTCCTGGCTGCGGGAGCTGCCCGCTGTCGAGACGCTGCGGGTGATCTGGATCCAGCAGTACTACCGCAGCACCAGCGAGCACGGGCAGGAGGTGATCCGGCGGGAGGCCAGCGAGCATGGCCTCCCGCCGGGCAGAGCCCGGATCGTGTCTCCCTACGACACCGACGCCCGGTACTCGGAGAAACGCGGCAAGGGCTGGAAAGGCTACAAGGCCCACTTCACCGAGACCTGCAGCACCGCGGCCAGCGACGACCCGGTTACCGGCCTGCCTCCCGCGCCGAACCTGATCACCGCCGTGGCCACCACCAGGGCCACCGTGCCCGACGTGGCCATGACCGAGCCCATCCACGACCTGCTGGATGCTGCCGGGCTGCTGCCCGGCGAGCACGCCGCCGACGCCGGCTACACCTCCGCGGACCTGCTGCTCGCCGCCCGCGCACGGGGCATCACGCTGCTCGGCCCGCTGCTGTCCTCCGCCCGCGCTCGCCCCGCCGGATACGACGCGCAGGCGTTCGCCATCGACTGGGACACCAGGCAGGTGACCTGCCCCCGGGGCGTTACCAGCACCGTGTGGAGCCCGCACACCCGCCAGGGAACCCCCATGATCGTGGTCCAGTTCCCCGCCGCCGCGTGCCGCGCCTGCCCGGTCCGGGACGCCTGCACCACCGCATCACCCGCCAGCCGGGCCGGCCGCCAGCTGTGCCTGCGCCCCCGCGAGATCCACCAGGCCGTCGCCGCCGCCCGCGGCGCCCAGTCCAGCCAGCACTGGAAGAACCGGTACAAGATCCGCGCCGGGGTCGAAGGCACCATCCGCCAGGCCACCCACGTCACCGGCATCCGCCGGGCCCGCTACCTCGGCCTGGCCAGGACCCGCCTCGAGCATCACGCCGCCGCCGCCGCAATCAACCTCATCCGGCTAGACGCCTGGCAGACCGGCAGGCCCCTAGACCGCACCCGGACAACTCACCTCCAGCGGCTCGACCTCAACCACGCCGCCTGATCCGAATAAGCCAACAGGGTCACCCAACCCCATGAAAGTCACATTCATCGGGTTGCATCCGGGGGTGTGGCCGGGGAGCGGATGCGGGCGTGGTGGCTGGGGTGCGTGCGGGGCGTGCTGGCGGGGGTGCGTGCGGGGGGCGTGGTGGCGGGATGCGTGCGGGGGGCGTGGTGGCGGGATGCGTGCGGGGGGCGTGGTGGCGGGATGCGTGCGGGGGGCGTGGGTGGCTGGGGTGCGTGCGGGGGCCGTGGTGGCTGGGGTGCGTGCGGGGGGCGTGGTGGCGGGGGTGCGTGCGGGGGCGTGGCGGGAGGGGGTCCGGCTCGGCAGACGAGGCCGCCACTAGCCTGTCGCCGGCAGGATCTGGCCCCGCGCGTCGCCCAGCCCGATGCGCGCGCCGGCAGCACCACGCGCGGTCGCCGAGATGGTTACCTCGTCACCGTCGTGCAGCCAGGCGCGCTCAGTCCCGTCGGGAAGCGATATCGGCTGCTGGCCGTTCCATGCCAGCTCGATCAGGCAGCCGCGCTGGTCCGGCCGCGGGCCGCTGACCGTGCCGGACGCGTAGAGGTCGCCGGTGCGCAGCGTCGCGCCGTTGACGGTCAGGTGGGCGAGCAGCTGAGCCGGGCTCCAGTGCATCGCGGCGTAGGGCGGCCGGGACACGACGTGCCCGTTGATCCGCACCGCATAGTCGATGTCGAGGCCCCAGTCGGCGGCCTCGGTCAGGTAGGGCAGCAGGCTGGTGTCCCGCGACGGCGGCCGGATCCTGGCGTGCTCGAGAGCCGCGAGCGGCACTATCCAGGGCGACACCGTCGTGCCGAAGGACTTGCCGAGAAACGGGCCGAGCGGGACGGTCTCCCAGGCCTGGATATCCCGGGCCGACCAGTCGTTGACGAGGCAGACGCCGAAGACATGCTCGGTGAACCTCGCAGCCGGAACCGGCTCGCCGGGCTGGCTGGGGACGCCGACGACAAATCCGAGCTCGGCCTCGAAGTCCAGCCGGGCGGACGGGCCGAATTCCGGGCCGCGGGCAGCGTCCGGCCTCGACTGGCCGCACGGGCGGCGGACCGGCGTGCCGGACACGATCACCGTGCCCGCCCGGCCGTGGTAGCCGATCGGCAGGTGCCGCCAGTTCGGCGTCAGCGGCTCGGCTGCATCCGGCCGGAAGATCCGCCCGACGTTGTTCGCATGGTGCTCGGAGGCGTAGAAGTCGACGTAGTCGGCGACCGCGAACGGCAGGTGCATCGTCGCGGCCGACGCCGGCACGAGCAGGTCCTCGACCGCCACCCGATAGGCATTGTCGGTCAGCCAGCTGACGATATCGGCGCGGACCTGGGCCCAGGCGCCATCGCCAGCGGCCAGGAACGCATCCAGCCTGCCGGAGCCGAACAACCGGGCGCGTCCTGGCAGCAGCCGGGCGGTGGCCGCGCTGAGATCGAGGACCTGGTCCCCGATGGCGACGCCTGCCCGCGGTTCGGCCGGCCGGTCGGCGGTGGTGAACGAGCCGTAGGGCAGCGTTCCCAGCCCGAAGGGATGATCCGCCGGAACGCCGAGCCACGCCGCGGCCTGCGTCTGTGCCATCGATGCCTCCGGGTACGGGAGATTAGCTTGACATCGAGATAATCGCCTGATTAGCCTGAGAAAATACCTTGACGTCGAGATACTAGTGGCGGAAGCCGAGTCTAACTTCCTGATCACGGGGATCTCACGCCAGCATGGCGGAGAAAGCCCGTGATCATGGAAATGGCCCGGCTGGGAGCCAGCCGGAGCCAGCCGGGGCCAGCCGGGAGGCCGGCCAGCGGTGCGAGCCGGCCGGGCCTGGCCGGGTAGCGGAATGGTCCGGCCGGGGCTGGGCATGTCCACCCGGACCGGACTGCGGCAGGATGCAAGGAGCGTCACGGGGCAGGACACGGCAGGAGGCCAGGACGATGACCGGGAATAGCTTCGGCAGCCGCGCCAAGCTGCAGGCAGGCGGGTCCAGCTACGAGATACACCGGCTAGACGCGGTAACAGGAGCCGGTGACCTCCCGTTTAGCCTGAAGGTCCTGCTGGAGAACCTGCTGCGCAACGAGGACGGGGTCAACGTCACCGGCGACCACGTGACGTCCCTGGCCCGGTGGGATCCGGCGGCCGAGCCTGCCACCGAGATCCAGTTCAGCCCGGCCCGGGTGATCATGCAGGACCTGACCGGCGTACCCGCGGTCGTCGACCTCGCCACCATGCGCGAGGCCATGCAGGCGCTCGGCGGCGACGCGGGCAAGATCAACCCGCTGGTGCCCGCCGAGCTTGTCATCGACCACTCGGTCATCGCCGACGTGTTCGGCCTGCCCGATGCCTTCGAGCGCAACGTCGAGCTTGAGTTCCACCGCAACCGCGAGCGCTTCCAGTTCCTGCGCTGGGGCCAGGAGGCGCTGCGGCAGTTCCGGGTCGTGCCGCCGGGCACCGGGATCGTGCATCAGGTCAACATCGAGCACCTCGCCCGCGTGATCATGACCGCGGACGGTTCCGGCGCGCCCGGCCCCTCCGGCGCAGACGTGCCGACGGCAGCGGCGGCAGGCAGCGCAGCGCCTACCCGGACACCTGCGTAGGCACCGACTCGCATACCACCATGCAGAACGGCCTGGGCATACTCGGCTGGGGCGTCGGCGGCATCGAGGCGGAAGCGGCCATGCTCGGCCAGCCGGTCTCGATGCTGATCCCGAAGGTGGTCGGGTTCCGGCTGACCGGCGAGATGCCGTCCGGCACCACCGCCACCGATCTCGTGCTCACCATCACCGAGCTGCTCCGCAGGCACGGCGTGGTCGGCAAGTTCGTCGAGTTCTACGGCGACGGCGTGGCCGCCGTGCCGCTGGCGAACCGGGCCACGATCGGCAACATGAGCCCCGAGTTCGGCTCCACCTGCGCGATCTTCCCGATCGACGCCGAGACGCTGACCTACCTGCGGCTCACCGGCCGCAGCGAGGATCATGTCGCGCTGGTCGAGGCATACGCCAAGGAACAGGGCCTCTGGCACGAGCCGGGCACCACGCCGGACGCCCGCTACTCCGAGGAACTCGTGCTCGACCTGGGCACCGTGGTTCCGTCGCTGGCCGGCCCGAAGCGGCCGCAGGACCGGGTGTCGCTGACCGACGCCAAGACCGCGTTCCGGGAGGCGCTCGGCGCTTACGTCTCGGCGCCGAGCCTGGACAACGGCCTCGGCGACACGTTCCCCGCATCCGACCCGGTGGCGTCCCCGGCCGAGGGCAGGCCGTCCGCGCCGGTCCAGGTCACCATGGAGGACGGCACGAAGACCTCGGTTGACCACGGCTCGGTGGTGATCGCCGCCATTACCTCCTGCACCAACACGTCCAACCCGTCGGTCATGGTCGGCGCGGCGCTGCTCGCGAAGAAGGCGGTGGAGGCCGGCCTGGAAAGCAAGCCGTGGGTGAAGACGACGCTCGCGCCTGGGTCCAAGGTGGTCATGGACTACTACGAGCGCGCCGAGCTGACGCCGTACCTGGAGAAGCTCGGCTTCAACCTGGTCGGCTACGGCTGCACCACCTGCATCGGCAACTCGGGCCCGCTGCCCGAGCCGGTCAGCGAGGCAGTCGGGCGCAATGACCTCGCCGTGGTCTCCGTGCTGTCCGGGAACCGGAACTTCGAGGGCCGGATCAACTCCGACGTGAAGATGAACTACCTCGCTTCGCCGCCGCTGGTCGTCGCCTACGCGCTGGCCGGGACGATGGACATCGACCTGACCCGCGAGCCGCTCGGCACTGGTGCCGACGGCAACCCGGTGTACCTGGCCGACCTGTGGCCGGCCGCCGACGAGATCGGCCGGATCGTGCACGGCGCGGTGGCGGCCGAGATGTTCACCAAGGACTACGCCGACGTGTTCGCCGGGGACGAGCGGTGGCGCGAGCTCGAGGTGCCCGCCAGCGACGTGTTCGGCTGGGATCCGGAGTCGACGTACGTGCGGAAGCCGCCCTACTTCGACGGGATGCCCGCCGAGCCGGAGCCGGTGACGGACATCCACGGCGCCCGGGTGCTCGCGCTGCTCGGCGACTCGGTCACCACCGACCACATCTCGCCGGCCGGCGCCATCAGGGCGGACAGCCCGGCGGGGGAGTACCTGCAGTCCCACGGCGTGCAGCGGCGCGACTTCAACACCTACGGCTCGCGGCGCGGCAATCATGAGGTGATGATCCGCGGCACGTTCGGCAACATCCGGCTGCGCAACCAGCTCGCGCCGGGCACCGAGGGCGGGGTCACGATCAAGCTGCCGGACGGCGCGCCGATGTCGATCTACGAGGCATCCAGGCAGTACATCGACGAGGGCACCCCGCTGATGGTGCTCGGCGGCAAGGAGTACGGCTCCGGGTCATCCAGGGACTGGGCAGCCAAGGGCACGGCGCTGCTCGGCGTACGGGCGGTCCTGGTGGAGTCGTTCGAGCGGATCCACCGGTCCAACCTGATCGGCATGGGCGTGCTGCCGCTGCAGTACCAGCCGGGCGAGTCCGCCGCGTCGCTCGGGCTGACCGGGCACGAGGTGTTCGACGTGCTCGGCATCGAGGCGATGAACGAGGGCGAGACGCCGCGGGAGGTCACGGTGCGCGCCGACGGCAAAGAGTTCCGCGCCGTGGTCAGGATCGACACCCCCGGCGAGGCCGATTATTACCGGCACGGCGGGATCATGCAGTACGTGCTTCGGTCGCTCATCGCCGCCGGGTGACGCTACGCAAGCCCGATCTGGGCGGCCAGGACCGCTCCGGCAGTTCGGGCCCGGCCCGGGCTAGCCGGCCCGGGCTCGCGGCCGCCGCGCTGGTGGCCGGCATCATCGCGCTCGCATTCAACCTGCGGGCCGCGATCACCAGCCTGCCGCCGCTGTTCCCCGAGCTGTCGGCCGGGCTGCACCTGTCGGCGGCGGCGCTGGCGTTGCTGGCGGCCGTCCCCGTGCTGTGCTTCGGGCTGTTCTCCGGCGTGGCCGCGCCGCTGAGCCGGCGGCTCGGCGAGGAGCGGGTACTCGGCTCGGCACTCGTGCTGCTGGCAGCCGGCCTGGTGCTGCGCAGCGTCGCCCCGGGAACGCTGCTCTTCCCCGGCACCGTGGTCGCCTGCGCCGCGATCGCACTGCTGAACGTGCTGCTGCCCAGCCTGGTCAAGCGCCGCCGGCCGGATCAGGCCGGCCTGCTGATCGGGCTTTACCTGATGTCCCTGTCGGCGGGGGCGATCATCGGATCACTCATTGCCGTCCCCGTCTTCACATCGGCAGGGGGAAATTACGGGGCCATCCGGATCTGTCTCGGCCTCTGGGCGCTGCCTGCCCTGGCCGCCGCGGCGGCCTGGATCCCGCAACTCCGCTTCGCCACGCTGCCCGGCCCGGCCGACGCGGCGGGAGCCGGGCGCCGCGGCGTGCTCGCGATGGGCAGGTACCCGCTGGCGTGGCAGGTGATGGCCTTCATGGGCCTGCAGAGCCTGCTGTACTACGCGGCACTGTCCTGGTTCCCGACCATGTTCCGCGACCGCGGGGTCAGCGCGGCCGGCGCCGGTGACCTGCTCGCGCTGATGAACTTCGGCAACGCGGTCACCGCCATGCTGCTGCCGGTGCTCGCGCACCGGGCCAGGGACCAGCGCGTCCTTGTCGCCTTCTCGTCGGCGGCGACCGGCGCCGGGATGGCTGGCTCGGTCTTCGCCCCGCTCGGCTCGGCGGCGGCCTGGATGCTGCTGCTTGGCCTCGGCCAGGGTGCCACGCTCGGCCTGGCGATCTTCCTCACCATGGCGCGGGCGCCGGACCCGGCGACCGCCGCCTCCCTGTCCGGGTTCGCGCAGGGCGCCGGCTACCTGCTGGCCAGCACCGGGCCGCTCTTCGTCGGCCTGCTGCACTCGGCGACCGGCGGCTGGGCGATCCCGGTCGGGGTGCTGCTCGGCATCGCCGCGGTGCAGGCCGTCACCGGCTGGCTGGCCGGCCGCGCGCTGACCCTGCCGCTGGCACGGGCCCCGGCCAGCAGCCGAGCGACCTGATCTGTCAGGCGGCCTGGCCGGCCTCGGCCAGGCCGGTGAGCTCCGCGCTGATCTCCCAGAGCCGCCGTGCCGTTGCCGGGTCGCTGGCCGCGGCGGACGGCGCCAGGCGCCTGCGCTTGGCGTAGTACCCGCCGGTCACGCCCTCGACGTCCGGCGAGCTGGCCAGGTACACGACGGTGTCGGCGCCCTGGCTGGCGGACAGCAGGAACCTGCGGCCCAGGCCGAGCCCGAACCGCAGCAGCCTGCTGCCGTCGCGGCCGAACCCGGTGTTCACCGTGCCCGGATGCACGCAGTTGGCCGTCACTCCGGTGCCGGCCAGCCTGCTCGCGAGCTCGGTGGTGAACGCGATGTTGGCCAGCTTGCTGTTGGCATAGGCACGCCAGCCGCTGAAATTCCTGGTCAGCTGCAGGTCGGCCAGGTCGAGCCGGGCGGCCTGTGTGCGCGGCGGACGCGACGGTGATGACCCGCGCTGGCGCGCTCGCCACCAGTTTCCCGCGCAGCAGGTTGGTCAGCAGGAACGGCGCGAGGTGGTTAACCGCGAAGGTGTACTCGAAGCCGTCGGCGCTGACCCGGCGATCGGCCAGCACCAGGCCGGCGTTGTTGATCAGCACGTCGAGCCGGTCCAGCCGGGCGAGCCGCCTGGCCAGGTCGCGTACTTCCGGCAGGGACGACAGGTCGGCGATCTCCAGCTGGCGGATGCTGGCCTCGGCGACGGCGCTCAGCTCGGCGAGCGCCGCCTCGCCGCGTGACTTGTCCCGGCAGACGAGGACGACATCGGCACCGAGCCGGGCCAGGGCCAGCGACGCGGCTTTCCCGATCCCCGAGCTGGCCCCGGTGATAACGCAGACCTTGCCGGTCATGGGGCCTTCTGACGAGGGCATCGGCCATCTCCATTCGGCCAGGGCCGGGCCGCGCAGCCCGGCAACCGGAGTTCGGCCAGCCAGGCTCAGGCTACGTGCCGCCGCCCGTCCGCGGAGCCCGGAGCCGGCCTTCCGCGGCATCCAGTCTCAATGAGACTGAACCGGGCGAAGGGCAGCCGCGTTATGCGGGAGAGAGGTGTAGCAGCGGCGCGGAGGTGCCTGATGCAAGTGCTCAGCGTGCGGCAGCCCTGGGCGTGGGCGATCGCCCGCGGCCACAAGGCGATCGAGAACCGTACCTGGGATACGCCCTACCGTGGTGAGCTGGCGATCCACTCCTCGCTCCGGGTCAGCACCGATTCCCTCGAGCATCCGCTGGTCCGCGCCGCTGGCTGGGATCCGGCCGACCCGCTGGCCGCGGCCGGCGGGATCGTCGCGGTCGTCACCCTGGCCGGCATGTGCGGCGCGGCCAGGAACGGCCAGCCGTGCGGCTGCGGTGAATGGGCGGAGCCGAAGTCCTTTCACTGGCAGCTCCGCGACGTGCGGCCGCTGCCACGGCCGATCATGACGCACGGCCAGCCTGGCCTGTGGGCGCCAGGTCCCGAGGTAGCGGCCGCGCTCGCCCAGGCGTTTTCCGGCCAGCCGGTACCCGCCGGGCTGACCTAGCGCCAGCCGGCCCGGCCCGCGCCTAGCCGGTCGTCCCGTGCGAGTAGATGGCCGCGTTCGTCCCTGTCCCCGCCGCGGCCCGGCCGCCTCCCCATAGCGACGTCGTGCCCGGGATCAGCGCTATCGCGCTGATCTGAGTGGCCGGGCCGGTGCCGATCTTCGTACTCCGCCACCTGCCGTGCGGCGAGCGGTGCCGCATCCAGGAGCCGGCCGCCGAGTTGGCCGCGACCCAGACGCCGCCGTGCCCGTCTGAGGAGATCTTGCCGGGTATGGCCCGGCCAGGGACCGCGATCCGGACCCAGTGCCTGCCGTTGAAGTGCGCGAGCTTGGGCCTCACCCGGCCCTTCTGCCGCACCCGGCCGGTCACCCAGACGCTGGTCGGCGTGAGGGCGAGCACGGCCGTGAACCGCATCCGCCGCAGCGCGCGGCCGGTGGCGTGACTCCAGCTGAGCCCGTCGTAGTGGACGACCGCATTGCGTGATCCGCGGATGCCGCCGATCGCCCAGATGTTGGCCGGGCCCAGGTCGCTGGCGCGGAAGATGTCGCCGGCGACGCCGGTCGCCTTGGTCCAGGTCCCGCCTGCATAGTGCCAGGTGCCTGCGCCGGCGGTCGTTCCCGACGAGGCGCCGAAAACCCAGACGTCGTTCTTGGTGAGGGCGGTGATCCCGGTCAGCTGCTTGCCGGGCTGCGGGGTCCAGCCGGGCGCCTGCGCCCAGCTGCCGTCGGCCCAGTCCAGGATGTAGCCGCCGAGATGGCTGACCGCCCAGACGTTCTTCGCGGAGGCGGCGCTCGCGGCGGCGATCCAGCTGGTCAGCCCGGCGGGCAGGACCGGCCTGCGGAATCCCCCGTTAATCCAGCGCTCGACGACCGGCCGCCCGGTTCTGGCCAGGTTGGTGCCGCCGAAGAACCAGGCCTCGTCGCGGTGCGCGAGCACGGCGTCGTAGCCGCTCTCGTTCTTCGGCGGCCCGTAGTGGCTGTCCCTGACGAGCTGCCAGGCTGGCCTGGCGGCTGCCTGGGCCGGCGGCGTCCATGCTGCCAGCGATCCGGCCGCCAAGGTCGCCGTGAGCAGCGCGGTGGTGATACCAGCGGCGCGGGCTGGCAGTGGGCTACGGCAGGGCCTGGGCATGAGCGGACTCCGGGTCAGGTTGAGTGACGTTGCGGCGGCGATGGCCGGGCGAATGGCCAGCAGCTTAGTAAAAACCGGTCAAAAGAAAGGGAAAAGCACCGAACCGTGGCGGCAAGCTGACCAGGGCGTATCCAGTCCGTGACAGTTCTGCCTGTGGCGGCCGGCGGACGACGGTTATGACGCCAAAGTCAGTTATCCGGCCGTGCCGGAGTGCGGCTATCGCGGCGCGCAAATAGACTCAGTCGGGTTCGGCCCCGCCGGCGACTACGAGGGAGCAGCCCAGGTGACACTGCTTGAGTCCGTCTCGGGTCCGCATGACCTCAAGGAGCTGAGCCCGGATGAGCTGCCGCTGCTGGCGGCCGAGATCCGTGACCTGCTCATTCAGACGGTATCGAGGACCGGCGGCCACATCGGGCCGAATCTCGGTGTCGTGGAGCTCACGATCGCGCTGCACCGGGTGTTCGACTCGCCGGCCGACCGGATCCTGTTCGACGTCGGCCACCAGGCGTATGTGCACAAGCTGCTGACGGGCCGGGAGGCCACGTTCGGCACGCTGCGGCAGCGCGGCGGCGTGTCTGGCTACCCGAGCCAGGCGGAGTCCGAGCACGACGTGATCGAGAACTCGCACGCGTCGACCAGCCTGTCCTATGCGGACGGCCTGGCCAAGGCCTACCAGCTGCGGGGCGAGGGGAACCGCTCGGTGGTGGCGGTGATCGGCGACGGGGCGCTGACCGGCGGCATGGCCTGGGAGGCGCTGAACAACATCGCCGGGGCGCCGGACCGCCGGGTCGTCATCGTGGTCAATGACAACGGCCGCTCCTATCAGCGGACCATCGGCGGGCTGGCAGATCACCTCGCCGCTGTCCGGGTGTCGCAGCGGTACGAGCACGTGCTCGAGTACATCAAGACCACGCTGTCGCACACGCCGCTGGTCGGGCCGCCGCTGTTCGAGACGCTGCACGGGATCAAGAAGGGCCTGAAAGACGTCCTGCAGCCGCAGGTGCTTTTCGAGGATCTCGGGCTGAAGTACCTCGGCCCCGTCGACGGCCATGACGAGCAGGCCGTCGAGCACGCCCTGCGCCGGGCCCGCGACTTCGGCGGGCCTGTCCTGGTACACGTGATGACCAGGAAGGGCTTCGGCTACCCGCTAGCCGAAGAGAACGACGAGGACTGCCTGCACCAGGTCCCGCCCGCCGTCAAGGAATCACCCGGGCCCAGGCCGAAAGCCGCGGCCGGCCCGGTGGCGCCGCAGCGGACCTGGTCCCAGGTCTTCGGCGACGAGCTCGTCGCCATCGGCGCGCGGCGCCCGGACATCGTCGCGGTCACCGCCGCGATGCTGCATCCGACCGGCCTGGCCGAGTTCGCGCGCGCTTACCCGGAGCGGGTCTTCGATGTCGGCATCGCCGAGCAGCACGCCGTGACGAGCGCGGCCGGACTGGCCATGGGCGGCATGCATCCGGTTGTCGCTGTCTACGCGACGTTCCTGAACCGGGCCTTCGACCAGGTGCTGATGGACGTGGCGCTGCACAGCCTCCCGGTGACGATCGCGCTCGACCGGGCCGGGGTGACCGGCCCGGACGGCGCGAGTCATCACGGCATGTGGGACGGCTCGATCCTGCAGGTCGTGCCAGGGCTGAAGATCGCGGCACCGCGGGATGCCACCCGGATCGCCGAGCTGCTGAGCGAGGCAGTGGCGGTGAGCGACGGCCCGACCGTGCTTCGGTACCCGAGGGGAGTCGTCGGCGATGAGTTTGCCGCGCTGGCCAAGCTCGGCTCCATGGACGTGCTGAGCAGGCCCGCCGACGGCATGGCGGATGACGTGCTGCTGATCGGGGCGGGCCCGATGGCCGGGATCGGCGTCGAGACGGCGGCACGCCTCGCCGATCACGGCATCGGCGTGACCGTGCTCGACCCTCGCTGGGTGAAGCCGCTGGACGAGGCGCTGGTGGCGGCGGCGGCAAGGCACCGGCTGGTGGTCACGGTCGAGGACAACGGCCGCTCCGGCGGCTTTGGTGACGCGGTGTGCAGGATGCTGCGAGACCGGGAGATCAGCACCCCGGTGCAGACCTTCGGCCTGCCCAACGAGTTCCTCGAGCACGGCGAGCGCGGTGAGATCCTGGCCGCCTGCGGCCTCACCCCGCAGCACCTCGCCAGGGAGATCACCGCGGCGGTGGCGCGCCGGACCCCCGAGCTGGCGCACGGCCCGCGGGCCTGACCGGGCACAATCGCCAGTCATGGACACGCTAGAGGTCGCCGTCGTCGGATCAGGGCCGGCCTGTACACCGCGGAGGCGCTGATCAAGCAGGCCGCCGCCGTCGACCCTGGCCGGCGCATCCGGGTTGACGTGCTCGACCGGCTGCCGACGCCGTACGGCCTGGTCAGGTACGGCGTCGCCCCCGACCACAAGTCGATCAAGTCGATCGCCGACTACCTGCGCGGTGTGCTCGAGCACGAGGGCGTGAGCTTCCTCGGCGGCCTGCACCTCGGCACCGACGTCACCAGGGACGAGCTGCTGGCCTGCTACGACGCGGTGGTGTACGCGACCGGCGCGATGCGCGACCGGCGGCTCGGCATCCCCGGCGAGGACCTGCCGGGGAGCTTCGCCGCGACCGACTTCGTCAACTGGTACTGCGGGCATCCCGACATCGACCCGGCCGCGTTCATCCTGGACGCCGAGTCGGTCGCGGTGATCGGGGTCGGCAACGTGGCGGTGGACGTGGCCAGGATCCTGGCCAGGGATCCCGGCGAGCTGCGCGAGACCGACGTTTCCCAGCCGGTGCTCGAGGCGCTGATGGCGAGCAAGGTCCGCGAAGTCCACATGATCGGCCGGCGCGGCCCGGCGCAGGCCAAGTTCACCACCAAGGAGCTTCGCGAGCTCGGCCAGCTTGCCGGGGTCGACATTGTCGTCGGCGACGGCGAGGCCGACCTGGACGCGTTCGACCCGACCGGCGAGAGCGCCCGGCTGGCCCAGTCCGACCGGCACGTGCGCGGCAACTACAACGTGATCGCCGACTGGGCCGGGCGGCGGCCCGCTGGCGGCATGCGCAGGCTGAACGTCCGGTTCTGGCTGCGGCCGACCGAGATTCGCGGGCCTGACCGGGTGTCCGGCCTGACCCTGGAGCGGACCAGGCTGGACGAGGAGCGGCGCGCTCACCGGAACTGGCGAGCACGAGACCCTCGCCGCCCAGCTGGTACTGCGCAGCGTGGGGTACCAGAGCGTGCCGCTGCCCGGCGTGCCGTTCGACGAGCGCTCGTCCACCGTGCCGAACGCCGAGGGCCGCGTGCTCGGCCCGGACGGCGAGCCGCTGCCGGGGGAGTACGTGGCCGGCTGGCTGAAGCGCGGCCCGACCGGGGTGATCGGCACCAATAAGTCCGACGCGGCGCAGACCGTCCGGTCCCTGCTCGCCGACCTGGCGGGCGGCCCCGGCCCGGATGACGTGCCGCTGCCCCGCGCCGGGCTGCTGCCCTATCCGGAGCCCGCGGCCGGCCAGCAGGAAGCGCCGGGCTCCGCATCGCGCTTCGCCGCGGAACTCGCCGCGCCGCGGCGCCCGGACGGTCAGCTACGCCGACTGGCTCGCGGATCGAGACGGCGGAGCGGGAACTCGCCGCCGCGCTCGGCCGCGGCGCCCGGGTCAAGCTGCCCAGCCGCGAGGAGCTGCACAAGGCCTGCGGGCTGTCCTGGCCCGAATAGGCCCGATCCGCCGGATCAGCGGATCGGGACTTCAGCGGATGAGGGACTTCAGCAGGGCGCGGGTGCGGCTGGCTTCCTCGCCGCGGGCGAACTCGGCGGCCACGAAGTCGGTCACCCCCGCTTCCGCCAGCGCCGTGATCTTGCTGCCGACGGTGTCCTCGTCGCCGAAGATGGCGACATCCTCCGGCCCGGCGGCGCCCTCCCGGTCGAGCATCGCGCGGTAGGACGGCAGCTGCCCGTAGATGGCGAAGACACGCGCCGCCCGGTCCCTGGCCAGGCCGGGCTCGTCGGTGACGCAGACCGGCAGGATGCAGACACCCGCGGCGCGGGCCGCCCGGCCGCCTTTGCCGCTGCCGGCGATGGCCGGCACGATGTAGTCCCGGACCGTGGCTGGCCCGGTCATCCACAGCACGGTGCCATCGGCCCGCTCCCCGGCCAGCCGCAGCATGACCGGGGCCATCGCGGCGAGCAGCACCGGGACCCGGCCCGCCCGCGGCACCGTCAGGCCGATGCTGGCCCGCATGGTCTCGCCGTCGAAGTCGGCCGCCTCGCCGTCCAGCAGCGGCAGCAGGACCGACAGGTACTCGCGCATGTGCCGGGCCGGCCGCTCGAAGCTCTACCCGAACATGTCCTCGATCACCATCCGGTGAGACAGCCCGATGCCGAGCGCCAGCCGCCCGCCTACCGCCAGCGCGGTGGTGAGCGCCTGCTGGGCGAGCGCGGCCGGATGCCGCGGATAGGTCGGCACGACCGCCGTGCCAACCTCGATGCCGGGCACCTGGCTGCCCGCCACCGCCAGCGCGGTCAGCGCGTCCAGCCCGAAGATGTTGGCCAGCCAGGCAGAGGCGAAGCCGTCGTCGGCGGCCTGCCGCAGCTCGTCGCGGAGCGCGGTGAGAGCGTCGGGTCCGGTCTGGTCGGTCAGTGACATGCCGATGCGCATGCGTCAGTCTCCGTTCGCGGGACGGCGGTTCCGTCGTGCCCGGCAGCTCCGCCGGGCCATCCGGTAAGGCTGGGTTGTCCGATCGTGACGGCCCGGGCTGGCTTGCGCAAGGCGGGCCGGTCAGCATGAGCGAAGCCGGCCCGCTGTTCCGCCAGCCTGGGGGGCATCCCGCCGGAGCGCCGGTCGCTACCCGCCATGCGCTCTTCATGCCGCATAAACGGGAACTTAGCCGGATATCTGGTCCGCAACTGGTTCGCCGTCCGACGGGATGAACATCACAAGATCACGGCACCTGCATCTTTGGCTGCCGCGACGGTGGGGACAATAGGGACATGAATGCTGGTCAGGTCAGTTCCCATCGGGGCGAGGGAAAAAAGAGCCTGGGCAAGGCGCCAGGCAAGCAGGCTCCCGGGCGGCGGAATGACTCCGGGGCGGCGCAGGATAACGGCCGCCGGCCGGACGGCGCGAGCAGGGCAGCCGGCCAGGCCAGTCAGGCCCGCCAGGCCAGTCAGGCCCGCCAGCCGGGCCTGCCCGGGCGGCGCACCGAGGACGAGCTGATGCCCGACCGCTACCTTGACCGCGAGGAGAGCTGGCTCCGGTTCAACCAGCGGGTGCTCGAGCTGGCCGAGGACGAGACCATACCGCTGCTTGAGCGGGTGAAGTTCCTGGCGATCTTCGCGAGCAACCTGGACGAGTTCTTCATGGTCCGGGTGGCAGGCCGGATCCGGCGGATGGCCACCGGGCTGCCGGTGGAAAGCGCGAGCGGCCTACTGCCCCGGCAGATACTCCAGAACACCCTGCAGACGGCCAGGGAGCTGACGATCCGGCACGCCGAGTGCTACAGCGAGAAGATCGTGCCCGCCCTGGCCGCCGAGGGCATCGAGATCCTGCGCTGGAAGGAACTGTCCGCGACCGAGCAGGACGAGCTGCACAAGCTGTTCAGGGAAAGGGTCTACCCGGTGCTGACGCCGCTCATAGTGGATCCGGCGCACCCGTTCCCGTACATCTCCGGCCTGTCGCTCAGCCTGGCGGTGATGATCGCCGACCCGAAGACGGGCGGGACCATGTTCGCCCGGGTCAAGGTCCCGCCGCTGCTGCCCAGGTTCCTCACCGTCGGGCAGCACCGGTTCGTGCCGCTGGAAGACGTGATCGCCGCCCACCTCGGCGAGCTGTTCGTCGGCCTCGACGTGCTTGAAGAGCACGCGTTCCGGGTGACAAGGACACGGGACCTGGAGATCGACGAGGATGTCACCGAGGACCTGCTGCAGTCGCTGGAACGCGAGCTGATGCGGCGCAGGTTCGAGCCTGCCGTCCGCCTCGAGGTGGAGGAATCCATCTCGACCGACGTGCTCGACAAGCTGGTGACCGAGCTGGGCATCGACAGCCACGCGGTTTACCGGGTGCCCGGCCCGCTTGACCTGTCCGGCCTGATGGCCATCGCGGACCTGGACCTGAGGCAGCTGAAGTACCCGGCGTTCGTCCCTTCCGAGGCCGTGCTGCCGCAGGACATCGGCATCTTCACCGCCATCGCCGAGCACGACGTGCTCGTGCATCACCCCTACGACTCGTTCACCACCACGGTGGAGCGCCTTGTCGTCTCGGCGGCGGCGGATCCGAGGGTGCTGGCGATCAAGCACACCCTGTACCGGACCAGCGGCGACTCGCAGATCGTGGACGCGCTGATCGACGCGGCGGAGGCCGGCAAGCAGGTCGTGGTCGTGGTCGAGATCAAGGCCAGGTTCGACGAGCGCGCCAACATCACCTGGGCGCGCAAGCTGGAGGAGGCCGGCTGCCATGTCGTGTACGGCTTCGTCGGCCTGAAGACGCACTGCAAGATGATCCTGGTGGTGCGCGAGGAGTCGGACGGGTCGCTCCGCCGCTTCTGCCACATCGGCACCGGCAACTATCACCCGACCACGGCGCGGCTGTATGAGGACTTCGGCCTGCTCACCTGCGACAGCACCGTCGGCCAGGACGTGACCGACCTGTTCAATCACCTCACCGGGTACAGCAGGAAGACCGACTACGGGCGGCTGCTCGTCGCGCCCGCGTCGCTGCGGTCCGGGCTGGTCGCCCAGATCTCGGCTCAGGTGGCCAGGCACCTGCGCGGGCAGCCCGCCAGGATCCAGATGAAATGCAACGCGATCATCGACGAGGTGATCATCGATGCGCTGTACCGGGCATCGCAGGCCGGCGTGCCCATCGACCTGCTGGTGCGCGGGATCTGCGGGCTGCGGCCCGGCGTGCCCGGCCTGTCGGAGACGATCAAGGTCCGCAGCATCCTCGGCCGCTTCCTCGAGCACTCCCGGATCTACGCATTCGGCACCGGCGAGAACGGCGACGGCGATGTCTGGATCGGCAGCGCTGACCTCATGCACCGGAACCTGGACCGGCGGGTCGAGCTCCTTGTCCGGGTCACCGAGCGCGCGCACCAGGCGGAACTGCGCGGCATCATCTCCGCCGCGGTGGACGAGAGCACGTCGTCCTGGTGGCTCGGCCCGGATGGCTTCTGGACCAGGCACCACCTGGACAGCAGCGGCGCGCCGCTGCGCGACCTGCAGAGCCATCTGATCCGGGTCCGGCAGGGCCGCATCGCCGATGCCTGAGCGGACCGCCGAGATCCGGGCGGCCGGCGCCGTACTGTGCCGCCGCGGGCTGGCCGGCAACGAGGTTGCCCTGATCCACCGGAACCGCTACGACGACTGGAGCTTCCCGAAAGGCAAATGCGAGCCTGGCGAGCACGTGCTCGCGACGGCGGTGCGCGAGGTGGCGGAGGAAACCGGGATCCGGGCGGTCCTTGGCAGGCGGCTCGGCCAGAACCGCTATCAGAGCCTGGGCCGCAGCAAGCTGGTCGACTACTGGGCCGGGTGGCCGGCCGAGCCTGGCGCAGCCGCCGGCTTCGTGCCGAACGACGAGGTCGACGCCCTGGACTGGCTTCCGGTGCCGGAGGCGCAAGCCAGGCTGAGCTATCAGCGGGACGCGTCGATGCTGGCCGGCTTCGCCGCCGGCCCGGCCAGCACCACGGCGTTCATCCTGCTCCGGCATGCGTCCGCTGGCAGCAAGCGGGCCTGGACGGGCGCCGATCTGGCCAGGCCGCTCGACCCGCACGGCGCCGCCGATGCCGAGCACCTCGCCGCGCTGCTTTCCAGCTTCGGCCGGTGCCGGGTGATCAGCTCGGCCGCCGAGCGGTGCGTGGCGACCGTCCGGCCCTACGCGGCGCTGACCGGCGCGTCGATCGAGATCGACACCGAATTCACGGTGCAGCACCCGGGCGGGATCAGCCCGGCCCAGCTGAAGCGGGTCGGCCAGATCGTGGATGACGGCCTGCCTGCCGTCATCTGCGCCCACGGGGAGAACCTGCCGGCGCTGCTGCAGGCCGTCTGCGGGCGCCTGGGCGCCGTGCCCCGGCCGGCCCGCCGCTGCGCAAGTCGGCCTGGTGGGCGCTGCACGCGGCGGACGGCACCCTGGCCGGCGCCGACCGGTACCATCCCGCAGACGCCTGACCTGGGAAATCAGTGCTGCAGGCCGGCCGGAGTCCAGTCCAGCGTCGGCGGCAGCGCCCCTTCGAGTATCAGCAGCCAGCGCTTGAGCTCGGGTCCGATCCCGCCGCTGAAGCCGCCGAGCCCGTTGCCGGCCACGACGCGGTGACAGGGCACGATGACCGGCATCGGGTTGGAGCCCATGATCCGGCCGATCGCCCTGGCCGGCAGCTCGGTCTTGTCAGGCGCCGGGCCGGCCCGGCGCGCAAGCGCGCCGTAGGTGATCGTCTCGCCGTATCCGACCGATTCGAACAGCACGGAAAGGACCTGGTACTGCATCACGGAGACGCTTGCCCAGTCGATGGCCAGGTCGAAAACGCGGCGCCGCCCGGCGAAATACTCTGCCAGCTGTGCGCATGTGCTGGCCAGCACCTGGCCCGGGCCGCCGCCTGGCGCCGTCGGCGGCGGCCCGCCGCTGGCCGATGCGGGGGGACCGCCGAACCGGACGGCCGCGAGGCCGGCCTCGGTGCAGCCGGCTGACAGCGGCCCGGCCGGCGTCCCGATCGTGGTCCAGGAGAGCGCTCGCACGGCACCATTCTGCCTGGCCCGGTTAGTCCGGCAGCACGGCAAGCCGCAGCCGCCGCAGCCGGGCCGGATCGGCTATCACCTCGATGGCGGTGATCCGGTGCGCGGCGCTGACCGTCAGGGCCAGCACGACCTGTAGCCGGCCGGCCGGCGCGAACACGATGCCCACCGCGCCGTCCACCAGGGCCAGCCGGGAGTGCCTGGCCCGGCCTGCCGACAGCAGCGCGCCCCTGGCGACCGTCTCCGCGCCCCGGAGCAGGGCCGGCCTGCCCGCCGGGACGGCGGCGGCGTCGGCTGTCAGCCTGACATCGGAGTCAAGCAGCGCGACGAGGGCGGAGAAGTCGCCGCCGCGGGCGGCAGCCAGGAACGCGGCGGCCACCTCCTGCTGGCGGGCGAGGTCGGCGGCGTGATCCGGGCTTCGCGCCCCGCGTACCCGGCGCCTGGCCCGGCTGGCGAGCTGCCGCGTCGCGTCCGTCGAGCGCCCGAGCACGGCCGCTACCTCGGCGAACGGCATGGCGAACAGGTCGTGCAGGACGAACGCGAGCCGCTCGGCCGGGGTGAGCGTGTCCAGCACGACCAGCAGCGCGACGCCGACCGAGTCCGCGAGCACGGCCTCATCCTCCGGATCGCCGGGCCGGGCCTGGCAGGCCCCGCCGGGCCCGGCGGGGCCGGCCCTGGCCGCCGCCTCGGCGGCACCCGGCCAGGAGTCACCGACCGGTTCCTCCCGCCGGTACCTGCGCGACCTGAGCATGTTGAGCGAAACCCGCGCGACGACTGTCGTCAGCCAGCCGCCAAGATTCCGCACCTCGCTGGTATCCGCGTCAGCCAGCCGCAGCCAGGTGTCCTGGACCGCGTCGTCGGCGTCGGTCATCGACCCGAGCAGCCGGTAGGCCACCGCCCGCAGGTGATCGCGGTGCTCCTCGAACGCAGCTGCCAGCCAGTCGCTGTCGGCCATCTGTCACGTTCCCTCGTTGCCTGGTGTCACTACCCTGACAGCCGGCCACCCGCGGTCGTGACATGCGGGGCCACGGCAGGGCGCCGGCGCCGCCAGGCCTGGCGGCCCGGGAACTGTCGGTGGCGGGCGGTAGAACGGAGTCGCCGCAGTCACCGGCCGGGCGGACTGGCCGCGCTGACCGGCGGAAGGGCTGGCCGCGATGAAGAGCGTGGCGGATGCGTTGGAGGCGGAACTCGCCGAACTCTCGTTCCGGCTGACCGAGCCGGGGAAGCGCGAGTGCCTGCGCTGTTACCTGCTGCGGATGATCGGGGAGTTCGGCTGTGACAGCACGCACCGGTGGACAAGGAGATGGCGCGACCTGCGCTCCCCGCGGGCGCGTGGCCTGATCCGCCGCCTCGAGCGGCTGGGCGCCTGCTGCTGCGACTGCGAGGTAATACTCAACGTCTACCCGTACTACCCGGACTCCGGGGTGCTGCTGCCGTGCGCCGGAGTGCTGCGGGCCGGATCCTCGGTGCCCTGCGACCTGTCCAGGCTGCGGCCGGCCGCCTGACGCACCGCCGCGGCGAGTCAGCCAGGAACGGTCAGCCAGGAGCGGGTCAGCCAGGAGCGGGTCGGTCAGGGGCCTGTCCGTCAGGAGCGGGTCGGTCAGAAGCGGTCAGCCAGGAGCGGGTCGGTCAGGGGCCTGTCCGTCAGGAGCGGGTCGGTCAGGAGCGGGTCGGTCGGTGTCCTTTTCGATCACCCGGAGCAGCGCGCCGGAGATCGGCGTCGCCGTCATGTCCACCTGCCATGGCCGGGCGCCGTATCGGGCCAGGTCGGCGCTGACGGCTGCCGGGCTCACCGGATCCGGCGGCTGCCAGGCGAGCCTGCGCGCAGCATCGGGCGGGAGCAGGTTCTCGGTCGGCAGGCCGCGGGAGTCGGCAAGTGCCGCGACCGCCGCGCGGACGGCTGTCAGCCGGGTGGCCGCGACGGGGTCGCGCTCCTGCCAGCGGTGCGCGGGCGGCGGCCCGTCTCCGGCGGGCGCGGATGACTCGGGCAGGCCGGGCTCAGGCTCGGCCCTGGCCCGGCCGACGGCCCGCAGCCACTCGCCGGCGTGCCGCCGGGCTCCGCGGCTGTTGAACCCGCCGATCCTGGCCAGTTCGGCCGTGTTCTTCGGCTGGGACCGCGCGGCTTCGATGATCGCGGCGTCCGGCAGCACCCGGGTTGGCGACTGGTCACGCCGCCGGGCGATCCGGTCGCGTTCCAGCCAGAGCTCGCGGACGACGGCGAGCCCGCGCCGGCTGCGGACGCGGTGAATGCCGGAGGTGCGCCGCCACGGGTCGGTCCGCGGCGGCGGCGGCCCGGCGGCGAGCACGGCGGCGAACTCCTGCCGCGCCCACTCGGACTTGCCCTGCTCCTGCAGCTGCTGCGCGAGCGCATCGCGCAGTTCCACCAGCACCTCCACGTCGAGCGCCGCGTAGAGCAGCCAGTCGTCCGGCAGCGGCCGGGTTGACCAGTCAGCCGCCGAGTGGCTCTTCTCCAGCGTCAGCCCGAGCACCTCCTCGACCAGCGTGCCAAGCCCGACCCTCGGATAGCCGAGCAGCCGTCCGGCTAGCTCGGTGTCGAAGAGGTTCCTTGGCCGGTAGCCGACCTCGGCCAGGCACGGCAGGTCCTGCGAAGCGGCGTGCAGGACGGCCTCCGTGCCGGCCAGCGCGCTGTCGACGGCGGACAGATCGGGGCAGGCCACCGGATCGACAAGCACCGTGCCCGCGCCGAGGCGGCGGAACTGGACCAGGAAGGCCCGGTGCCCGTACCGGAAACCGGATGCGCGCTCGGCATCGACGGCGACCGGGCCGCTGCCCGCGCCCAGCGACCTGGCCGCCGCCTCGAGGGCGTCGGCCGTCACCACCAGCGGCGGAAGGCCGTCGCGCGGCGCCACCAGGGGCACGGCCACCCGCTCTGGCGCCTGGCCTGCCGCCGGGTCCTGGCCCGGCCCGGGTTCCTGGCCTGCGGCCGGGTCCTGGCCGCCGGTCGGCCGCGGTTCCGCCTGGCCTGGCGGCCGGGTCCTGGCCCGGCCCGGGTTCCGGACTGGCCACGCCTGGCTGTTGCCTGCCGCCGGTCATCGCGGCCGCCTGCCGCGCGGCTGCCGCAGCGCGCTCACCCCGGCAGCGAGCGGCGGCAGCCCCGCGGCCGCGCAGAGCGCCTCGCACCAGGCGGCAACGTGGCCGTCGAGGCCGAGCCAGCCCGGCTGGGCCTGAGCACAGCCGGCGGGCTCGCTCGCGGTTACCTGATCCCTGGGTGGCTGCCCGGTCGGCGACCAGGATGCCCGGAGTTCGAATTCGGTCGTCACCGGCTCATCTTGCTTCAAGCCGAACCCTTCCGTCACCACCCGGGTCACGGTCCCGCTTGGCTGCTGGTAGCCGACTGCCCTGGCGTCAAGCGCCTCGGTCAGCCAGCTCCAGCCGACCTCGCCCACCAGCGGGTCAGCCGCGATCTCCGGCTCCAGGTCGACGCGGATATGGCCGATGATCCGGAATGGCCCGCCCCAGCCGCGCTGCCCGGCCGGGTCAAAGAGAAGCACGAACCTGCCCCAGCCGATGTCACCGTCGGCACTGCTCGCGGTGACGGCGACCGAGGCCGCGTACGGCGCGAGCCGCCGTGGCGCTGGCTCCTGCTCGAAGGTCAGCTCGGGCCGCAGTTCGCTGACCCGGCTAAGGCCCGCCTCGACTTCAGCCACGGCGGAACGGAAGGCCGCGGCGTGGCCATCGGACTCGCTGCCGTCAGCCTCGGCATGCCCGTCCTGATGACGCCCCGCCTGACGCCCGGCCTGATGGCGGCCGGCCTTGCCGGCTGGCGGCGTCGGTGCCGTCCGTTCCGCCCCCGGGGCTCATGATGAGAGCGTACGGCGCAAGCGCGGTGCTCTCATGCAACCCGGTCGCGGATGTCAGGCATGACGGGTATTTCATCGGCATAGGGCACATCGGCATGGAGGGCCAAGCCAAGGAGCAGCGCGGCGCCGCACGCCGTGCAGGACCATTCGGGGCACTCGCCGTCCGGGGAGTCCGGGCAGTCAAGATCCATCCGGATGATACTGCTCGAACGGCTGATCCGAGCCGCAGTCGGGACAGTGCCGGACCATCGGGCCAGCTGGATCATCTGCGACCTCCTCGCCACGCTCCGTTTGATGTTGGCACGGCTGCGGCCCGGCTCCGTGGACCTGCGGCGGCGTGTCATCGGGCGTTTCCGCGGGAACGCGGGAAGGCCGGCTGCGGCGGGCATCCGCGGCCGGCCAGCGCCGGGCAAGGCGCGTGCGTCTTGTGAGACGATCAGCGATGTGACAACGCAGACGGAGGAATCGCCGTTCCTGCGCGCCTGCTTCCGGCGGCCGGTGCCTTACACGCCGGTCTGGTACATGCGCCAGGCCGGACGCTCGCTGCCCGAGTACCGCGCGGCCAGGGGCAAGACGTCAATGCTCGATGCCTGCGCGAGTCCCGACCTGATCACCGAGTTCACGCTGCAGCCGCTGCGCAGGTACCCGGTGGACGCCGCGATCCTGTTCAGCGACATCGTGGTGCCGCTGAAGGCCGTCGGGGTCGGCATCGACATCGCGCCCGGCGTAGGGCCGGTAGTCGACCAGCCGATCCGCGGCGAGGAAGACCTGGCCAGGCTGCGCCCGCTGCAGCCGGACGACGTGCCGTTCGTCACCGAGGCGGTCACGAACCTGACCGCCGAACTTGGCGCAGTGCCGCTGATCGGGTTCGCCGGCGGCCCGTTCACCCTCGCGTCCTACCTGGTCGACGGCGGGCCGTCGAAGAGCTTCGACCGCACGAAGTCGCTGATGTACGGGAACCCGAAGCTATGGAGCGCGCTGCTGAGCAGGCTGGCCGCCATCACCATCACGTTCCTGCAGGTCCAGGTGGCGGCGGGCGCGAGTGCCGTGCAGCTCTTCGACTCCTGGGCGGGGACGATCAGCCCGGAGGACTACCGGCAGTCGGTGCTGCCGCACAGCAGGAGGATCTTCCAGGCGCTGGCCGAGTCGGGCGTGCCCAGGATCCACTTCGGCGTCGGCACCAGCGAACTGCTCGGGCTGCTCGGCGAGGCAGGCGCGGACGTAGTCGGGGTGGACTGGCGGATTCCGCTGGACGAGGCGGCCCGCCGGGTCGAGCCGGGCAAGGCCCTGCAGGGCAACCTGGACCCGGCGATCCTGCTCGCGCCGTGGGATGTCGTCGAGCGCCGGGCCCGCGAGGTGCTCGAACGCGGCCGCACCGCCGAGGGTCACATCTTCAACCTGGGCCACGGCGTGCTGCCGGACACCGACCCCGGCGTGCTCGCCCGGCTTACCGACCTGGTGCACACCGAATCGGTGCGGCTGGCCGAAGGCGCGCGCTAAAGCTCTCTAATGCCGCCGGGTGCTGCCTGGCCGGGGCGGCCGCCGCCGGCTAGCTCGCGGCGCTCGGCCGGGGCTTCCTGCCGCAGCCAGCGCCGCCGCCATCCGCCATATCCGAGGCTGGCTGCCAGCGCTATGACAATGGCGAATGGAAGCACCGCTCCCGGCCCCGGTGAGCAGCGAGGTCATTACCTCTTTGAGTGCACGCCAGCCCGCCGAAAGGCCGGCCAGGAAACCATGTGAATGCCTTTTATGAATAACGGGCGGAGCGCGGGAACTCAGTATCCGCAGCGACACGGTCGCGTAGCTGGTCTCGTGGGCCAGCGCCCGCTGCTGTGCCTGCAGCTCTTCCAGCATGGACTCCTCGGCATTGATCTGGTTCTGCACATTGAGCAGGCTGTTGACCGACCCGGCCCGCCGCAGCAGGGCGCGCAGCTGCGCGATCGCCGCGCGCGCCGACGTCACCCGGCTGGTCACGTCGGCCACCTCCCCGGTGACATCGCTGGCCTGCTGGGACATCGACAGCTGGCGGCCCAGCCTGCCGGACAGCTGGCGCAGCGTGGCCGGGTACGCCGGGACCGGGATCTTGAGCTGCAGGCTGGCCGATGGAGCGGGCGTGATCGGCCGGGCTGACCGACGACCGCTCGCCGGCCACGTAGCCGCCTGCCCCGGTCACGATGCTGGCCGCCAGCGAGGCTGCGCTGGCGACGTCGCGCGCCCGCACGGTCAGCCCGGCGGTGTAGATGATGCTCTGGCCCGGCACCACCAGCCGCGCGGCCCTGGCCGGGAGCTGGCCGCCCGGCTGCCGCGCGGGCGCGGCCGCCGACGCCGGCCGGCGGACCCGGTAGCGAATGCCGGGCCGGCTCGGCGGCCGGCCTGTGCGCGGCGGCGGCTCCGCTGGCCGAGCTGGCCGAGTTAGCCCCGCCCGAGCAGCCGGCCAGCAGCAGGCTGACGCCGCACAGGAAAGCGGCGGCGGTAACGATGGCGGGGCGCGCTCCCGGGCGGCGAGGCCAGCGTCCGGGCATTGGCGTTCATGCCGGTGGGACGCGCGCCGTGAGCGCCCGGTTCCGGGCCGGCGACAATCGGCGGTAAACCCGGCAATGTCGACCGGCCGCTACCGGACAGGAGGACCATGGCCAGCGAGAAAGCAGTGCAGCGGGCAAGCCAGGGCAGCGCCTTCACGCCGGGCACGGCCAGCTGGATCGGCGTGCTCGGGCGGCTGCGCGACGTGGTCCGCCAGGAAGTGCTCCGGTCTCAGCTGGCTGGCCTGCCGCAGCTTGGCCACCGGCCCGCGCGGGTGCTTGACGTGGGCTGCGGGCAGGGTACCCAGGCGCTGCACCTGGCCAGGGCCGGGCATGAGGTCACCGGCCTCGATCCGTCCGGCGACCTGCTCGCCGCGTTCGAAGCAGCCTTGGCGGACGAGCCTGCCGAGGTCACGGCCCGGGTCCGGCTCATCAGGGGCCTGGGCGAGCAGGCGCCCGAACTGGTCACCGGGGAGCACGCGAACTTTGATCTGGTGCTATGCCACGGCGTCTTGATGTATCTCGGTGACATAACGCCAATGCTTGCCGCGCTGACCCGGGTGGCCGCTCCCGGCGGCGCGATATCGCTGCTGGTACGCAACGGGCTGGCCACCGCGATGCGGGATGGCCTGCGCGGTGACTGGGCGGCGGCGGTGGCCGCGTTCGATGCCAGGGACTACGTCAACCGGCTCGGCCTGGCCGCTCATGCGCACGCGCCCGGCGACGTCGACGCGGTGCTCGGGCCGCTCGGCTGGCAGCGAAGCAGGTGGTTCGGCGTGCGGGTTTTCACTGATCACGTCGATCAGCCCGCGCCCGCCGCGGCTGACCTCACTGACCTGCTTGCGGCCGAGCGGGAGGCTGGCCGCCGGGAACCGTACCGGAGCGTGGCCGCCCTCCTGCATCTGGTATATGGCCAGGCGGGAGCCAATGAGCGGACAATAGATAAGCGAAGTCCGACATCAGGCGCGTTAATTCCTAAAGCACAAACTTCCGACGGTTAATGGCCAGGCCGGCGTAGACTGCGACTTCCCTGCTTACCCCGCTAGGTATCTGGCATACCGCGCTAGGTATGGGAGATACGGAATCCCAGGATAACGATGAGCGTGCCCGCAGCTCGCGTCACCGTCCGGGTAGCCGTTCAGTCGTCTCGACGGCTGCTCCGGGACACTCTGGCCGCCTGCCTGGCGGTCCGGCCGGAGATGACCGTGATCGGCAAGGTAGCCGAGCCCGATGACATCTTCGCGCTCTGCGAACTGCGCCGCCCGGACGTCGTGATCCTCGATGCCGGAGTCCGGCTTGGCGAGATGGCCGGCCGGGTGCGTACCCTGCTGCGGCACTTCCCCGAGCTGAACGTGATCGTCATGTACCAGGAGGCATCGGAGCAGGACCTGGCCGCCGCCTGCCGGGCAGGCGTGGCTTCGCTGCTGCCCGAGTCACACGGCCTGCCCGCCGTGCTCGCGCTGGTGAAGCGGAGCAAGGGACGGCACGCCCGGCAGGCCGAGGGCGGCCTCACCGACCGGGAACTCGAGATCATCGTGCTGACCGGCTCCGGGCACAGCGTCCCCGACATCGCCGAGCTGCTCCGGATCAGCCCGCTGACGGTGGAGAACATCAAGCGCCGGGTCTACGCGAAGCTGGACGTGAGCAGCAGCGTGCACGCCGTGGCCAGGGCCGCCTCGCTCGGCATGCTCGACCAGCGGCGCCGCGCCCGCCGCCAGGCGGCGGCCGCAGGCCGAAGCCGGGACCACGGTGCTGACCGTGCTGAGCGGCCAGCCCGGTCCCGCGCTCGACCAGGTGGTGACCGCGCTGATCGCCAGCCGGCTGCCGTTCGTCCTCGTGCGCGTCCCCGGGCCGGTCACCGGAACGCACTGGGCGCGCTGGCATCGCGGCCCGATCGTCGCGGCGCTGGTCGACCCGGAGCCGGCCGACTGGCCGGTCGTTGCCGAGCTCGGCGTGCCCGCGGTACTCGTGCACAGCAAGCCGCTCGACCCGCCTGAGCTGGCCGAGGCGCTGGCCTGCGGCGCCAGCGCGCTGGTGGCGGCGGACCGGGTCGACGCGCATTTCCTGTCCGTGCTCCGGATGGTCAGCCAGGGTTACCTGGTCGTCGACTCGATGCCCATGCGGCCGCTGATCGGGGCGGTCCGCGCGCGCTGGGACGAGCGGGCGCCCGGCGGGCTCGAACTGCCCGAGCTGACCTCGCGGGAAAGCGACATCCTGCGATCCCTGGCCCTCGGGCACTCGATCAAGCAAACCGCCAGGGCGCTGGGCATCGCCCCGAAGACCGTCGAGAACGTGCAGACCCGGCTGTTCCGCAAACTCGGCGTGCGCAACCGGGCAGGCGCGCTGGCCGTCGCCGACGCCTTCGGGCTGCTGCCCGGCAGGCCCGCTCAGGGCTTCCCGCCCCCCGAGGGGATTCCGTCCCTATCCGGGAGTGACCGGCGGTACTAGTGTGCCGCTAGCGAGGACACTTCGCCGGATCCCCGCGCACGCCCGAGACCTTGACCAGGACTCGGTGCGCCCACCTGCTGGCTAGGAGGCGCCATGGTCGATTCCGCTGATCCGCACCGCCGGGGTGACCAGCAGGAACCCGCAGCAGCGCTCGCCCTGTCCCGGCGCAAGCTGCTGGTTTCCGGCGGCGGCCTCGCGGCCGCGCTGGCCGGCCTTGAGACGATGCGGCACCTGGCGGTCACGCCGGTGCGCCTGGCCGCCGACGCCGAGACAACCCGCGCGCGGCCTGCCGGGCTGCCCGATGTGCAATTCGACCTGTCCAGGTTCGTCGCTCCCGGCCTGACGGTCAACGGCGTCGCCGTGGCGTTCCCGCCGGTCTACACGCTGTTCGCGCCAGCCAGGCTGAGATCCAGGCCAAGCCGCCGGGATTCCCGGCAGCTCGCCGACGCGCTGGACCGGGTGGAGCAGGCGTACGCGTTCGCGCCGCACGGAGCATTCACCCTCGTCTCGTACGGCCTGCCCTACTTCAGCCGGTTCCCCGGCTGGATGTTCAGCACGCTGGTGCCGCGGCTGAACTCCGACGACAGCCGGTTCGCGCTCGAGGAAGCCGCCGGCCCCGACGGACGTCAGCCCGGCGAATCCCGGCATCACCAAGAAGACCTTCAACGTGCCGGTCCGGATCGAGCACAACGACATGCTGATCACGCTGCGCAGCGACAACGCGGACAACCTCTGGGACGTGATGGCGTTCCTGGCGGGCAGCGACAGGCTGCACGGGGAGCACGTCCCGTCGCCGAGGCTGAGCTGCGGGCTGACGTTCACCAGCGCGCGGGTGATGTTCGTCCAGCGCGGCCTGCCGCGGAGCGTCGCCGACAGCCACAACCTGCCGTTCGCCGGTTTCGTCAACCCGCAGTCCCCGATGTGGATGGGCTTCGCCGACCAGCAGGCGAGCGCGAGCGCGGCCGCGCCGAATGTCACTTTCCAGGGCGCCGGCGGCATCAGCCTGACCACCGCGGCGGCCGGCGACTACTTCGACAACGGCTCGATGCAGCACCTCTCGCACGTGATCCTGGACCTGGACCAGTTCTTCGACCTGAACGCGAACGGCAAGCCCGGCAACGACGGGACCTACCTGGAGCGGGTCCAGTACATGTTCCGGTCCACGCCGCCGCCCGCACGGGGGCACTCCGACCAGTACACCGACGGCGGCGGGCCGGCGTTCCTCGAGAACGACTTCAAGGGCACCGACGACGCGCGGCGGAGCGCAGCGGGCATCGGCACCCCGATCGACCCGGACACCGGCAAGCCCGCGCACCGGATGGGGCACCTGTCCACCCTGCAGCGCTCCTCGCGCACCGCGGCGGGGCAGCCGCTGCACATCCGGATGGACGGTCCCGGCTTCGACAACATGGACGTGCCGGACGGCAGCAAGCAGCCGAAGCTCGAGTTCACCGCCTTCGTGCCGTCAGCGGATTTCTTCGCCACGATGCGGCGGAACCAGGCGTCGCTCGACCTGCAGAAGAAGTTCAGCGTGGATGAATCGGATAACGGCCTGGAACGGTTCATCACCTCGACCAGGCGGCAGAATTTCCTCATCCCGCCCCGCCGCCACCGCGCTTTCCCGTTCGCTGAGCTCGGCGGTCGCGGCTGACCGGCCGCCGACGTGGTCGCTGCGGCTGCGGCAGGCCGCCGCGTCGAGCCGCAGCCGCGGCGACCACGTAGCCCTGGGCGGCTGCCAGACTTGGCGCATGCCTGCCCACACCAAGCCGCCTCATGTCGTCATCGTGGGCGGCGGGATCGCCGGGCTCGCCGCCGCGTTCTTCCTGCGCGGCGCGGGCCGGGCCGTGACGGTGCTCGAGGGATCACCGCGGCTCGGCGGCAAGCTCGCCGTCTCCGAGGTGGCCGGGATCGCCGTCGACGAGGGCGCCGAGGCGCTGCTCGTCCGGCGGCCGGAGGGCACGGACCTGGCCGCCGCGGCGGGCCTGGCCGGCCGGCTCGTGCCGCCGGGCACCACGACGGCCGGGATCTGGACAAGGGGGCGGCTCCGGCCGCTGCCACGGCGGCAGCTGATGGGCGTGCCCGCCGACATCGACGCGCTGGCCAGCTCGGGAATCCTCTCCGCATCCGGGCTGGCCAGCGCCCGGGCCGAGGCCGGGCGGCCGGCCACCGCGCGGGCCGCGGATGTGTCCGTGGCCAGCTACGTCGGGGCAAGGTTCGGCCGGGAACTCGTGGACCGGCTGGTCGACCCGCTGCTCGGCGGCGTCTATGCGGGCCGGTCCGAGCAGCTGTCTTTCGACGCGACGCTGCCGGCGCTCGCGGCGCAGTCCCGGCAGCATGCCTCGCTGACCGCCGCGGCCCGCGCAGTACTTGACGCCGGGGCAGCCAGCGCGCCTGCCGCCGGTGACGGCGCGCCGAGGCCGGTGTTCACCACGCTGGCCGGCGGGCTCGCCACGATGATCCCGGCCGTGGCCGCAGCGTCCGGCGCGACCGTGCGGACCCGCGCGATGGCCCGCGAGCTGGCCAGGACGCCGTCCGGCTGGCGGCTGACCGTGGGCTCGGCGCACGCGCCGGAGCGGCTCGATGCCGACGCCGTCGTGCTCGCGGTGCCGCCCGCGCCCGCCAGCAGGCTGCTTGCCGGGGTGCCCGGCGCCGCGGCGGCCGCGGCCGGGCTGGCCGAGATTCCCGCCGCCAGCATGGCGATCGTCACGCTGGCCTACCCCGACAGCGCGTTCCCGGTGCCGCCGCAGGGCAGCGGCTACCTGGTGCCCGCGGTGGACGGCCGCGCGGTCAAGGCCGTCACTTTCAGCACCGTCAAGTGGCCTTACCTGCGGGCGGGCGGCCGGCCGGTGCAGATCATCCGCTGCTCGGTCGGCCGGATCGGGGAGGAGGCCCTGCTGCAGCGCGGCGACGCCGAGCTCGCGGCGCTGGCCGCCGCGGACCTGGCCGCGGCCACCGGGGTGCGCGGCGCCCCGGCCGACGCCAGGGTAAGCCGCTGGGGCGGCGGGCTGCCGCAGTACACCGTCGGCCATCTGGACCGGGTGGCCAGGATCCGGGCGTCGGTCGCCGCGCAGCCGGGCCTGGCCGCCTGCGGCGCCAGCTACGACGGGATCGGCATCCCCGCCTGCATCGCCTCCGCCCGGGCCGCGGCCGACCAGGTGATCGGCTACCTGGCAGCACGCGCGGCTGGCCCAGGCACGGCGATCCGCGGCGGCAGGGGACAATGAGGGCATGGCTGGAAACGAAACCGGGCAGCGGCCGAAGGCCCGCGAGCTGAACGAGCTGATCCGCTACACGATGTGGTCGGTGTTCCGGGTCCGCGATCACGGCGGGCTGGCCGGCGGCAGCGGCGCCGAGCCGAAGATCAGGGACGCGATCGCGATCGAGGTCGGTGACCTGCTCAGCCAGGCCGAGGGCAAGGGCATCGTCACCCGCGGCTGCTACGACGTGCAGGGCATGCGGGCCGACGCCGACTACATGTTCTGGTGGATCGCGCCATCCTCGGACGACCTGCAGGAGATCTACTCCCGGTTCCGCGGCACCCGGCTCGGCCGGGCCAGCGAGCCGGTCTGGTCGGCGATGGCGCTGCACCGGCCTGCCGAGTTCAACAAGAGCCATGTTCCCGCGTTCATGGCGGGCGAGGAGCCGGGCAGGTACGTGTCGGTTTACCCGTTCGTGCGCTCCTACGACTGGTACCTGCTCGATGACGAGGAACGCCGGGCGATGCTCGCCGAGCACGGGATGATGGCCCGCGAGTACCCGGACGTCCGCGCGAACACCGTCGCCTGCTTCTCGCTCAATGACTACGAGTGGATGCTCGCCTTCGAGGCCGACGAGCTGCACCGGATCGTCGACCTGATGCGGCACCTGCGCGGCGCGCGGGCGCGGCGGCATACCCGGGTGGAGATCCCGTTCTACACCGGCAGGCGCAAGCCCGTCCGCGAGCTTGTCGCCGCCCTCCCGTGAGGCTGCTGTTCGGCCGGGAGCGGTTCACCGCCGAGCTGGCCTGGACCGACCTGAGCGCCGTCCTGCCAGGCTGGGACATCATCACCTGCCCGCGGCACGAGGTGATCAGGCATCTGGACGGGGTCGACGTGATCTGCCCGTTCGGGTCGCGGATCGACCGGGCGGTGCTCGAGGCCGGCGGCTTCGGTTTAGTGCATCAGTTCGGGGTGGGCCTGGATCAGGTCGACATCGCCCGGGCCACCGAACTCGGCGTCTTCGTCGCGCCGGGTGCCGGGCGACGCGGGCGGCAACGCCGACAGCGTGGCCGAGATCGCGGTGCTGCACCTGCTTGCGCTGACCAGGCGGCTGGCCGAAGCCCGGGCCGCGCTGGCCGACGGACGCTGGGAAGGCAGGCCGACCGGCGAGTCGCTGCACGGCGCGACGGTGCTGATCGTCGGCCTCGGCGCCATCGGCGTCGCGGTGGCAGGCCGGCTCGCCCCGTTCGGCACCCGGCTGGTCGGCGTCCGGGCCCGGCCGGGTCTCGGCGGGCCCGCCGAGGTCGAGCAGGTGGCCGGGCCGGACGAGATGCCAGCGCTGCTCGCCGTCGCCGACGCGGTCATCTGCTGCGCGATGTTCACCGGCAGCAACGCCGGGATGTTCGGCACCGCCGCGTTCGGCGCGATGAAGCCAGGCGCGCTGTTCGTCAACGTCGCCAGGGGCGGGCTCGTTGACGAGGCCGCGCTGCTTTCCGCGCTTGAGCCGGCCGGCTCGGCGGCGCCGGGCTCGACGTGCACGCGGCCGAGCCCGCCGATCCGGAATCCGCGCTGCTCCGGCACCCGCTGGTGCTCGCCACGCCGCATGTCGGCGGGCTTACCCGGCAGATGTTCTGGCGCACCGGCGAGGTATTCGCGGCCAATGTGCAGCGCTGGGCCAGCGGGCAGGAGCCGCGCTGGGCGGCGAACTCGCCAGCTTCCCGCCGCGGCAGGCTCGCTCAGGCCAGGGGATGCCGCGGGACGATCCCGTTAAAAATGGCGCTTGATGTTCTTCCCGGCAGTCCCGGCCGGTACCTGGCCGGCTTTCGGCAGGAAACCCGCTTTCCGCCGGAGCCGTCGCTGGATAGCTTGAGCTGGTGCGGATCGGCGTGAACGTCCTGAACTTCGGGCCCGGCGCGAGCCCCGGCATGCTGCGCAGCTGGGCGCAGACGGTCGAGGGCCTCGGCTTCGACCTGCTGATGGTGTCCGACCACGTTGTCGTGACGCCCGACGTCGCCGAGCAGTACCCGGCGCCGTTCTACGAGCCGTTCACCACGCTGGCCTGGCTGGCCGGCCTGACCAGCCGGGTCCAGCTCGGCACCACCGTGCTGATCGCGGCGTACCGGCACCCGCTGCTGGTGGCCAGGATGGCCGCCAACCTCAACCAGCTCAGCGGGGGGCGGCTGGTGCTCGGCGTCGGCGTCGGCTGGGCGCGGCAGGAGTTCGCCGCACTCGGGGCCGCGTTCGGCCAGCGCGGGAAGGTGACCGACGATTTCCTGCTGGCGATACGCGCCGCCTGGTCCGACGAAGCGGACTACCAGGCAGGGCGGATACCGATCTGGGTCGGCGGCAACAGCGACGCCGGCGCGCGCCGCGCGGTGCGCCTCGGGGACGCCTGGCATCCGCTCGGGTTCACCATGCCGTGGCTGCGCGAGGCGCTGCACCGGATGAAGGCCGCGGCGGACGAACTGCGGCGGCCGGTGCCCGCGCTCGTCCCCCGGATCGAGCTGCGGCTCACCGAGTCGCCGGTCACCGGCGCCGGGCGGCTGGCCGGGCGGGGCACGATCGGCCAGATCGCCGATGACATCGAGCAGCTAGGCCAGCTCGGCGCGGAGACTGTCGTGCTCGACCCGTTCACCGGGGATCCGCTGCAGACCTGCCACCCGCAGCAGGCCTGGCAGGCGCTCGCGGCGGTGGCCGCCTGGCGGGATCAGCGCAGTCAGCAGGCGGAGCGGGAGCAACGATGACACCCGACGACGAGCAGCTGCTGCGCCGGGCCATCGGGCTGGCCGCCAAGGCGCGGGCGGGCGGCGACGCGCCGTTCGGCTCGCTGCTGGCCGGCCCGGACGGCGGCGTGCTTGCCGAGGCGCACAACACGGTGCTCACCGACGGTGACATCACTGCCCACCCGGAGCTGAAGCTGGCCAGGTGGGCCGCCCGCGAGCTCGACCCGGGCCGGGCCGCCGAGACCACCATGTACACCAGCTGCCAGCCGTGCGGCATGTGCGCCGGTGCCATCGAGCGGTCCGGCCTCGGCCGGGTGGTGTTCGCGCTGTCCGGTGAGCAGCTCGACGGCCTCAAGCCGTCCGGCGGCTTCCCGGCCGTGCCACAGCAGGGCCCCGCGCTGACCGACGAGGCCAGCGCCGTGGTCGAGGGCTACTACCAGCACTGATCCGCTTCGGCGCCGCGGTCTGCGCTACCGGGCGACTGGATGGGCGGCGACGAGGAGCAGAGCGTCGAGCACGCGCCACCAGTCCGCCTCGGCGGGATCCCTGCCGAGCGTGCACGCGAGCATCGCCAGCGCCGCCATGAGCTGGCGAGAGAACTCATCGGCGTCCAGGTCAAGGGTCGTGGCCAGCGCCTTTGATGCCTGGCGGAACCTGCTTGTGCGCCCGAGCCGGACCAGCGATGCGGGCATCTCGGGGGGCGCGGCTGGCCCGGCCGGCAGGCCCTGGTCAGCCGGTTCAAGCGTGATTACCAGCCGCATGCCGAGGGCTTCGGCGAGCCGCGTCAGCGCGGTGGTGGTCGGGTTGCCCCTGCCGTTCTCCAGGTTCGCGATGTAGGGGACCGACAGGCCAGCGTCGGCGGCAACGGATGCCACCGTGCGGCCAGCGGCAGTCCGCCGGGCTCGGAGCTCACGGCCGATCGCTGGATGATCCACGTCACCCCCTGTGTCTTGACAGGATAATAGTTAATTAGAGTATCTTGCCAGAATACCTAGTGGGCGGATGACGGCATGCTCGAGGCGCTGCGGATACGGGACTTCCGCTTGCTGTGGGGCGGCGGCGCGGTCAGCTCACTCGGCTCGTGGCTGCTTGTCCTCGCCATCCCCGCCCATATCTTCCTGGCCAGCCGGTCGCTGCGCGCCACCGGGCTCGCGCTCGCCGCCGACTACCTGCCGTTCCTGCTGCTTGGCCCGGCTGCGGGTGTCTGCACCGACCGGTGGGACAGGCGGCGCCTGATGATCGCGGCAGACCTGTTCCGCGCGGGTGCGGTGGCAGCGATGCTGCTCGGCGCCTCGCCCGGACGCTACTGGGTACTCTATGTCGCGCTGATTGCCGAGAGCAGCGGCACGGTGGCGTTCACGCCAGCCCTGCGGGCTCGCATCCCGGCAATCGTCGGCACCGGGACCGCGTTGAGCAGCGCGAACTCGCTCAACGCGGTCACTGGCGGCGCCGTCCGGCTGATCGGCGGCCCGCTGGGCGGGATCCTGCTGACCGGCTACGGCATCAAATGGCTGATCTGCGCCGATGTCATCAGCTACCTGCTGTCCGCGGCCGCCATGCTGGCGACATCACGGCCGGACGACGGGCACCGGGGCCAGCGGGCCGGGATCGGCGACGTGGCCCGCGATCTCATCGAGGGCATCGCACGCCCTGCACGGTCAGCCGGTCGCGCGGGCGCTGCTTCCCGTGACGATCATCTTCCTCGCAGCCAACGCATCGCTCAGCGCCGTGCTCATCCCCTTCGGGGTGCAGCGGCTTGGCGGCAGCGAGCACACCGGGCTGCTGCTGTCCTGCCTGGGCGTGGGCTTCCTGCTCGGCGCCCCGGTCATCCGCGTGCTCCTCGACCGGGCCCAGCCCAGGGACCTGCTGACCGCCAGCCTGGCCGCCACAGCCGCCGCTTACTTCCTGCTCTTCGCCGCCTCGTCGGTCGCAACTGCGCTGCCCGCCGCGGTGGCCGTCGGCATGTTCGGGTCGATGTCGCTGGTGATCCCGCAGACCGCCGTGCAGCGGGTGATCCCCAACGCGGTGCTCGGGCGGGTCAGCGCCGTATTCCTTACCGCCGAGGCGGCGGCCACCCTGGCCGGCGCCGTCGCCGGGCCCTTCCTGGCGCAGGCGCTGCAGCTGTCCGGCGTGGGTGCCGCCGCCAGCCTCGGCACGCTGGGCGCGGCGGCGCTCACCGGTGTCCTCGTGCCGCGGATGCCGGTCACCGTCCCAGGAACTCCCTGAGCCGGGGCAGCGGCCAGGTGTTGATCACGTCGTCCGGGGTCAGCCAGCCGCGCTGCGCCTGGCCGACGCCGAACCGCAGGTTGGCCAGGTGGGCGGTGGAGTGCGCGTCGCTGTCGATGGCGAACTTGACCCCGGCGTCCTGCGCGGCCCTGATGTGGTCGGCTGGCAGGTCGAGCCGGTCCGGGTGGGAGTTGACCTCCAGCGCGGTGCCGGTCCGCGCGCAGGCCAGGAACAGCTCGGCGAAGTCGACGTCCACGGACGGCCGGCGGCCGATCTTGCGCGCCGTCGGGTGGCCGATGACATGCACGTGCGGGTTCTCGCAGGCACTGATGAACCTGGCGGTCATCTCCCGCCGCGGCTGGTCGAAGTGCGAGTGCACCGAGGCGACGCAGATGTCAAAGCCGGCCAGGAAGTCCGGCGGCCAGTCCACCGTGCCGTCCGGGGCGATGTTGAGCTCGGTCCCGTGCAGCAGCTCCATCGGCGCCAGCCGGGCGGCCAGGTCGCGCACCTGCTCGCGCTGGGCGAGCATCTTCTCCGCTGTCATCCGCTGCATGTACAGGTTCGGCGCGTGGTCGGTGACCGCGTAGTACTCGTAGCCGCGGGCGGCCGCCGCGGCCACCATGTCCGCGAGCGAGGCGACGCCGTCGGTCAGGCTGGTGTGGGTATGCAGGTCACCCCTGACCTGCTCTTCGGTGACCAGGTCAGGGAGCTCGCCGCGGAGCGCGGCCCGGACCTCGCCGCGGTCCTCGCGCAGCGTCGGCGGTATCCAGTCCATGCCGAGCCGCCGGTAGACGTCCTCCTCGGTGCGCGCCGCGATGAGCTCGCCGGACTCGACGTCGAACAGGCCGTACTCGGACAGCCGCAGTTTCTTCCTGACCGCGATCTCGCGGACCGCCACGTTGTGTTCCCTGGAGCCGGTGAAGTACTGCAGCGCGGCGCCCCAGCAGTCCGGCTGCACCACCCGCAGGTCGACCTGGAGGCCGGACGTGGTGCGGATCGACGTCTTGGCCGGGCCGGCGGCGATGACCTCGGCGGCCTGCGGCAGGCCGGCGAATGCCGCCATCAGCGGCGCGCTGTCGGTCGCCGCGGCCAGGATGTCGATGTCGCCGGTGGTCTCGCGCATCCGGCGCAGCGAGCCCGCCCAGGTGCAGCGGAGGCAGCCGGGGACCGCGCTGATCGCCGCGACCATGGCCGCGGCGGTGTCCGTCGCCACGCCGAGCAGCACCCGGCCGCGGCCGCGCCGGAAAAGCTCGATGCCGCGCAGCAGCTTTTCCTCGCTCTTCGGGCCGAATCCCTTCAAGGTCGCGCAGCTTCCCGGCGGCGATCGCGTCGGTGAGCCCGGCGACGGAGCTGATGCCAAGCTCCTGGTGCAGCTGGAGTGCGCGTTTCGGGCCGAGAGCCGGGATCCTGGTCAGCTGCAGCACGCCGGGCGGGATCCGGGCGCGGAGCTCCTCGACCACCCTGATCGTGCCGGTGCGCTGGTACTCGCCGATCTTGCCGGCTATCGAGGCACCGACGCCGGGTATCTGGCGCAGGCTGGCGGCGTCGAGTCCGGCCAGGTCGCCGGAATGGCCGGCGACGGCGCGGGCTGCCTTCTCGTAGTTCCGCGCCCGGAACGCGTCGCCGCCGGTGATGTGCAGCAGCGCGGCGTATTCATGCAGGAGTGCGGCGATCTCGTCGTTGGCCCGGCTCACCGGACCATTCTGGCCGGCATACTGACCGGGATGGCGGGGTGGCGGGGGTGGCGGGGTGGCCGGGGTGGCCGGGGTGGCCGGGGTGGCCGGGGTGGCGGCCAGGCTTCGCTCCCTGGCCTGGCCGGACAGCCAGAGCCAGCCGAGCAGCCCGGCCGGGTACACGAAGTAGCCCCACCGGCTCGCCGGGGCCAGCGCGAACATCAGGGCCAGCCCGATCGCCAGCCTGGCCGTGGCGGCGGCCAGGCTGGCCGGCGGGCGCAGGACCAAAGAGCACGCCACCGCGACGCCTGCCGCGGCCAGCAAGATGATCGCGATGAGGTGCCCGGGATGCCCGGCCACGGTGGCGAGCAGGTGCCCGGGCAGCGGGCTGGCAGCCGGCGACCTGACGCCGGACAGGCCGAGCGGGAACAGCACCGTGTTGCGGAGCAGCGTGCCCGGCTGGGTGATCGCCCACGGCGCGACGATCGCGGCGAAGACGGCGCAGGCCGCTGCGGCGCATCTGGCGGCCGCTCGCGGCCCGTACCGGACGGCGAGCAACGCGCAGGCGACCGGGATGGCCGGCCAGGCAGTGGCCTTCATCCCGGCCGCGAGACCGAGCAGCGCTCCGGCCGCGACCGGGTGCCCCAGCCCGGCCACCGCGGCATTCCGGCGGCCGCCGCGGCCGGGGGCCGACGCCCCCGCGAAGGCGAGTCCCAGGCAGATCAAGCCGAGGACCGGCAGGTCATTGCCGCTGACCGTGAGCGGGAACGCGATCAGCGGGGTGGCAACTGCGAACGCGGTCAGCCGGACGCAGTGGCCGAGCGGTGCTCCGCTGACCCGGAACGCGGCCGCGCACAAGAACGCGAAGACGGCGGCGGCCCAGAGCCGGGGATCGGTCAGCAGCCCCGGGCCGAACAGCGCGTGCGGCAGCCCGAACACCGTCATCGCGGGCAGGTAAGGGTTGTACCGCAGGTACCCGCCGGTCAGCCGGGCCGCGGACAGGTAGGGCGAGCCATGCTGCAGCAGCAGCGCGGCCGCGCGCTCGATCACGCCGACCTCCGGCATGTTCCGGCCGGTGGCGGCAAGCTGGGCGAGCGGCACCAGGACGGCGCCTGCGACGCTCACGCCGAGGGCGGCCAGCGTGCCGCGGGCCCGCCAGGCCAGCATGATCAAGGTGGCCAGGCCGTACCCGCAGGCCGCCCACGCGCCCCACAGGCGGTGAATCGGCTCGGTGCTCAGCAGCGTTACCAGGCCGGCGAAGACGGCGAACGCGGCGTAGCCAGCGGCCAGCATCCCCGGACCGGCCAGCAGCCCGGATTCCCGGCACCGCCCGGTCAGCCTGGCCGCGCGAGTCTGATCCATGCCGCCGACGCTAGGGGCGCAACCCGGGCCGGCGCATCGGTCCGCAGAGTGGTCCTGCCGACGCGGGCACTCACCCGTGAAGGTGACGCCATGTCCGCCTCGCGGCCGATGCGCGCAGCGGTCGTGGAAGCGGCACCGCGCAGGCGCTGGCCGGGCTGCCCAGCTGGCGCAATGCCTAGCCCGGCGCCGAGAGCAGGTACAACCGGCTGCTGAGCTTGCCGATCATGCGGTAGATGTGCCACAGGCAGTCGCCGAGCTTGATGTCGTAGTTCTCCTGGCCGAACCGGGCGATGTACCGGTCCGGGTCACGGATCAGCCGTGCGGCGTGCAGCAGGTGACGGCCCGGGTGCTGTGCATGCTCCTGGGCATGCTCGCCCCACTGGGTGCCTAGTATCACGCAGCGGTCGATGCGCAGGCCAGCGCCGCTGATGGCAGCCTCGGCGCTCTCCGGGCGCATGGCCGCGGGGGAACAGCCCATGACCGGGAGGAGAAAGGCGGCTTCGCCTGGCTCCAGGAGGCTGGTGGCGAACATCTGGTAGATCAGCGCCCGGCCGCCCGGCTTGAGCACGCGGCGGAATTCACGGTACGCGCGGCCCAGGTCCCCGACGAGGCACAGTACGTCACGGCACCAGACCAGGTCAGCGGATGCACTGGCTACCGGCAGGTCCTCAGCAACGCCGAGGTCGAAGCTGACGTTGTCGCCTGGCTGCGCGTCTGCGCGCGCGACCTGCACGCATCGCGGGACCGGATCGATACCGGTGACCTGGAGGCCGAAGCGCCTGGACAGCTCGATGGCCTGCTCGCCCGCACCGCACCCGACGTCTATCGCGGTTGCCCCGGCCGGGAGTTCCATTCCGGCGATGTATTCGTACAGCATTTCGGGCCCAGCGGGGCCGAGGGACTCGTCGAGCGCCTCGTTGAACCGCTCCTCGATGCGGTCGAACGCGTCATGGCCACCCATCGGGATCCGGCATCAGTCACCCGCCCATCGTCCCGTGGCAGCTGCCGGGCGGCGAGCGATTCACGGCCCGCTGCAGATGGTTCTGCCCCGGGCTCGGCATTGCCGAAGTCCCGGAGCGAGTTTCGTCATAGGGGGTGTGGATCACCGGCAGCCGCTGCCCGGCGAGCGTTGCGGTGTGCTCCTCATCGGGGTACAGGACTATCTTCGCCTGCCGCTCGGAATTCTTCCGCCGCTCCTCCGCGCCGCGGGGGCCGGCGATGATCACCGCGCGGCGCAGCGCCGCCCGCAGCATCCCCGGAGTCTGGCTCCCGGCGGCGGGCAGCACCCGCTCCTGCACGGCGCGGGCGGCGTCGTCGGTGAGCATGCTGGTGGCCTCGGCGATCAGCCGGGCCCGGTACACGTCGATGTCCCCGGACTCCAGCGCAGCGCCGGTAGCGGCCAGCCGCCAGCCCAGGTCCACGGCCAGCCCGGCCCAGCACGACGCGCCGTACCGCGACATGGCCAGCTCAACCGCCACCTCCGCCGCCGCCGATGCCGGCACCCGCGCCGGGCGGCCGTCCTGGCCCGTGCCGATGTCCGCGTCGCGGGCAGCGGACCGCGACGCGATCTGCGCGACCGCGGCAAGCTCCCTGGCCTGCGCCCACGACGCCAGCCGCCGCCACGCACCCGCCGTCACGGCCAGGTCCGCGTCGCCCAGCCCGGCCGCCGGGACCAGCGACAGCCACGCGGCCAGGTCCGGGCCCGGCGCCAGCCGCTCCGCAACCCGCCCCGCCACCACCCCGGCCGGCACCGCATCCCCGGGCACGCCCAGGTCACCGGGCACGCCCAGGTCACCGGGATCACCCGGCACCGCGCCACGCGCAGCACCATCCGGGCCGGCGCCAGGCTGCGCCACTGGACCAGGCGCACCACCCGAAGCAGCATCCGCGCAGACCGGGCCAGCCGGAACCGGGCCAGCCGGAACCGGGCCAGCCGGAACCGGGCCAGCAGGAACCGGGCCAGCCGGAACCGGGCCAGCACGGGCACCGGGCCAGCCGGCACCGGGCCGGCCGGAGCGCCGCTCCCTGCGCCGGACGGGCCAGCGCCGGGGCGGGAGCCCGGTGCATCGTGCGGCCCGGGCTCATTGAGGCTTTCCGTCAGCGCGGCGAAGTCCAGCTCCCAGGACCATGCCAGCCCCTGCGGGGCACCCGCGCCGTCCATCTGACCAGGCACCGGGTCACCTCCTCAGCCGGCCCCCGGACCGGGGTCTCCCGGACCGTCTTAGATAATAATAGCGATACCTGTCATCAGATGGAAATTAATAAGCGTTTGTGTTCGAATTTTAACTCGTTTACAGGTCGTAGACTGCCAAAGGTCGGCATACGCCATTCACGCGGTCACCGAGTATGGCGGACTGGGCAAGAGAAGACGCAGCGCGTCCCGGTTGGGGCCGGCCGCCACGCACGAGCGGACGAGGCCCTGGTTCTTACCGCTGTAGCCCGGCTTCGATCTCGGCTCGGTGGTCATCGGCGTGCCGGATGCAGATCTCGGCAAACCGTCGGGCCCGCCCGTCATCGGCGGCAAGCTGAGCCGGATCCAGCCCGGCCACCAGCGCGATGAGATCATCGCCGCTGCGGCCGAGGTGATCGATGACCTCCGCCTGGCTGAGCCGCCCGGCGGTCCCGGCATGGGCCGCGTTGAGGTCGTCGACGATGCCGGAGCTCACTTCGACAGGCTGGCCGGCCAGCAACTGCCGCAGCCAGCCCGCGATGTACTCGTAGGAGTGCGCGACGTGATCAACCACCACGCCGACCGGCCGGGGATCACCGTCGAGCGGCGCGGCCCGCCAGTCGTCGTCCGAGCAGCCTTCGGCGAATCCGATCAGCCGCTGCCGCGCCGCCGCGATGGCGGCGGCGTAATCCGCCGCGTTCCGGTTGTCCGTCATGGGGGGAGCCTAGTGCGCCCTGGCCGTGCGTCACTTGACATGTCCGTCCGGCACCTCTGACGATGCAGGAGCACGCCCGATGCGCGGAGGAGCTTGCCATGACCACGGTTGACGGACTCATCACCGGCAGGGAGATTGGCGCGGCCGGGCAGCCGGATTTCGCGTCGGTCGAGGAGGAGCGGCTGCACCGCAAGCAGGAGCTGGCCGCGGCGTTCCGCGTGTTCGGCCGGTTCGGCTTCGCCGAGGGCGTTGCCGGGCACATCACCGCGCGGGACCCGGAGCATCCGGACCGGTTCTGGGTCAACCCGTTCGGCATGAGCTTCAGCCAGATCAAGGTCTCCGACCTGATCCTCGTCGACCACGACGGCAAGGTGGTGCAGGGCGACCGGCCGGTGAACCGGGCCGCCTTCTGCATCCATTCCGAGGTGCACAAGGCCAGGCCGGACGCGGTAGCCGCCGCGCATGCGCACTCGCTGCACGGCAAGGCATTCTCCAGCCTGGGCATCCGGCTGGAATCCGCTGACCCAGGACGCCTGCGCGTTCTTCGAGGATCACGGGCTCTATGACGATTACCGCGGCGTTGCCTACGACGTAGAGGAAGGCCGCCGGATCGGCGTCGCGCTTGGCGGCGCCAAGGCATGCATCCTGCAGAATCACGGCCTGCTGACCGTCGGCTCCTCGGTGGGGGAGGCGGCCTGGTGGTTCGTGACCATGGAGCGCTCGTGCCAGGCTCAGCTGCTCGCGATGGCGGCCGGCAGGCCGAAGCGCATCGACCGGGATACCGCGCTGCTCGTGCGCGAGCAGATCGGCCACCACCTGGCCGGCTGGTTCCAGTTCCGGCCGCTGTGGGACCAGATCGTCGCCTCCGACCCCGACCTGTTCGGCTGACCGGGCGCGGGATCGTGGATCAGCCGGCTGAGGCGTATCAGGACGAGATCTACCTGGCCGGGCTCAATGGCATGACACCCGATCTGCCGACCGACCTCAACGAGCTCGAGGCCGCCGCCGCCGGATGTCTCACGCCGGAGGCGTTCGGCTACATCGCGGGCGGCGCTGGCTCGGGCGACACCGTCAGGGAAAACGCCGACGCGTTCCGGCGGTGGCGGATAGTGCCGCGGATGCTGACCGACGTGGCCGCGCCGTCGTATGGGAGCACGGTGCTCGGCGCCGAGCTCGCCACGCCGTTCCTGCTCGGGCCGCTCGGCGTGCTCGGCATCGCGCACCCGGACGGCGAGGTCGCCGTCGCCAGGGCTGCGGCCGCGCACGGCGTGCCGATGGTCTTGAGCACCGCGTCGTCAACGCCGATGGAAGATGTCGCCGACGCGAACGGGGATGGCCAGCGCTGGTACCAGCTTTACTGGCCGAAGGACCGGGAGGTGGCGGCGAGTTTCCTGGCCCGGGCGAAGGCGGCGGGCTTCACCGGGCTGGTGATCACGCTGGACACCAGGATGCTGGCCTGGCGGCCGCGCGACCTCGACCAGGCGTACCTGCCGTTCCTGCGCGGGATCGGGATACAGAACTACCTGACCGATCCGGCGTTCCAGGCGCTGCTGGCCGAGCCGGCCGCCGCGGATCCCAGGGAGGCGATTCTCCAGTACATCCGGATCTTCGGCGACCCGTCGCTGACCTGGGCTGACCTGTCGTTCGCGCGGGACAACTGGGACGGCCCGATCGTGCTGAAGGGGATCCTGTCGGTGGCCGACGCGAAGCGGGCGGCGAGCGCCGGGATGGACGGGATCATCGTGTCCAACCATGGCGGCCGCCAGGTCGACGGCGCCATCGCCGCGCTTGACGCGCTGCCGGCCATCGCCGCGGCCGTCGGCAGCCGGCTCACGGTGCTCTTCGACAGCGGCATCCGGGGCGGTGCGGACATGCTGAAGGCGCTGGCGCTGGGCGCCCGGGCGGTGCTGATCGGGCGGCCTTATGCGTTCGGGCTCGGCATCGGCGGCGAGGACGGGGTCCGGCACGTACTGCGTGCCCTGCGCAACGACTTCGAGCTCACCATGCGGCTGTCCGGTTACCCGAGCCTAGGCGAGCTTGGCCAGCAGTCGCTTGCCCGGCCCGGCCCGTGAGGGCGCTCCGGTGAGCGGTTTCTTTGAGCCGGGCAAGCCGATGGCCCGGGCGCGCGCGCAAGGCGCGGGCCTGGGCATTCTCCTCGTCGCCGGCGGCGCGGTCTTGCTGTTCGCGCTGACGGCCAGTTCCCTGCATGTCGTAGGCGTCATCTTGATAGTGGCCGGGGCGCTCGTACTGCTGTCCGTCCTGGCGCATGCCATGTTGTCCGCCAGCTGGCCGCGCACCACCTGGTTCAGCCCGGGCACGTCGCCAGGTAACGAGGACGCAGACCCGGATTACTCGCCCGGTGACGACCAAAACGACCTGTGACCCGGCAAGGAATGGTCCCTGGGCGGGCGGCAGTCGGCATCATAGGGGGCGTAACGCGCGTACCGGGAGGGGAGCCGCACTTTGCCGCAGCCAGCATTAGTGGAGCCTTTGCGGCGGTGGGATCCGGAGCAGGTCGGTGGCTACGTGCTGGTTGGCCGCCTCGGCGCCGGGGCGATGGGGCGGGTCTATCTCGGCCGGTCGGCCGCCGGCCGCCTGGTCGCGGTAAAGACGATCAAGGTCGAGCTGGCCGAGGAACCTGATTTCCGCACCCGCTTCGCCCAGGAGGTGGCGGCAGCGCGGCGGGTCAGCGGGGCGTTCACCGCCGCGGTCGTCGCCGCCGACCCGGAGGCCGACGTGCCCTGGCTGGCTACCGCGTACGTGCCGGCGCCGTCGCTGAGCCAGCTGGTGCGGACCTGTGGCCCGCTGCCCGTGCCCGCGGTCCGCTGGCTGTCGGCCGGCTGCGCCGAGGCACTGGAGTCGATCCATGGTGCCGGGCTGGTGCACCGCGACCTGAAACCATCCAATGTGCTTGTCTCGCTGGACGGGCCGCGGGTCATCGACTTCGGCGTGGCCAGGGCGGCCGAGCGGATCCAGCTCACGGCTACCCGAGGTGCCGTCGGCACCCCGGCGTACATGGCGCCAGAGCAGGCCAGGGACACCCGGCATGCCACGACGGCCAGCGACGTCTTCGCGCTGGGCGGCACGATGTTGTTCGCCGCCACCGGCCACCCCCCGTACCAGGGCGAGACGGTCATGGATGTGCTGGTCCGGCTCGCGACGGAGCCGCCTGACCTGAGCGGGCTGCCGGGAAGCCTGGCCGAGATCGTGACGGCATGCCTGCAACGCGATCCCCGCCGGCGCCCGGCCTCGGCGGCGGTGGTCGCCGAGCTCGCGCCTTTCATCAGCGGGGATACCGGCGGCAGCGACGCTGGTGCCACTTTCCTGCCCGGTGCCGCGCTAGCGCTGATAGCGGATTATCGCCGCGATCCCAGGCCGTCGGCTGAGGCCGGCCAGGACGCCCGGCCCGGAGGCAAGCGAGGACGCGACATTCGGCTCACAGCCAGGAATCGGCACGCCGCGCGGGCCGGTAGCTGGCCGCCGGGGCCGGCCGCAGCGGGCCGGACCCCGCCATGGGCCGCCCGGCGAGCCGCCAGCTGGCGGCGGCGTGCCCGGGCGGCGGACGCCCCGCTGGTGGCGGCCGCCTGTCGTCATCGCTGCTGCGCTGGCCGCGGTGGCCGCCTTGATGGCTTCGGGCGTGGTCATCGGCACTGCCGTCACCGGGGGCCGCCCGCAGCCGGCCCGTACCATCGTGCTGCCGCCGCCCCCGCAGCAGGTGAACCCGCCGCTTCCGTCGCCGCAGCCGGGAAAGCCGGTAATCGGCATGAGCCAGGCCATCGGTGACAGCCGGACCGGCTTCGTGGTCATCGGCCGGGGCTGGCCGCCCGACCGCCCGGTGACCCTGGCGCTGGCCGGGGTGCGCGCCGCGCCGGTGCACGTGATCGCGGACAGCGCGGGCAATTTCAGCTACACGATCAACCAGGATCACGCGTTCTTCCGCGGCGTTCTTCCGCTGCGGCCCTACCGCGTGCTTGTCACCGCTCCCGGCGGCGCCAAGGCGGTGACCAGCTTCACCGTGAACCGCGGATAGCCAGTCAGGTCGCCTGCGTCCACCACAGATCCTCCTGCCGGGAGCACCACGCCGGGTCGCTGAGGCGGCCGAGATCACTGACGGCGATCGTCCCGTTCTCGATCAGCACGCCCACTGCGACCTCGTCCGACAGCCGGATGCCCAGCGCGGACCAGCCCCCGCTCGATGATCTTGCGGCGCAGCACCTTGAGATGCTCGCCTACCCGCGCGGACAGCCGGTCGCGGAAGGCCGGGTCACTGTCGAACCGCTCGATCTCGTGGTGCGCGTCGGTGGCCTCGAGCGCGGCGCGGGCGATCTCCGGCGTCCTGGGCAGTGGCGTCCCGCGCGCCGGATCAACCAGCCAGGGCCGGCACCACATCAGGGCCACCAGGAAGAGCTTGGTATTCGGGTCGAGGTAGAGCGGCAGCAGCGTCGGCATCCCCGTCCGGCCGCGGGCCCGCGCCTGCTCCGTCGGCGCTGTCCGGCGAGCTTGCCCTGGAGCTGACGACGAGCCGCAGCGGCTGGCCGTCGTCGAGCATCGCGCGGGAGCCGACCAGTGCGGTTCCCTCCCGGACGAACCATCCGGCAGACGGCTCGCCTGCATCGTCCATCCGCGGCAGCCTTATCCGGTAACCGTCGCCCTCCGCGTAGAGCGCATGCGTCGTGCTGATGTTCGCCACCCAGGCGCCGCCGGCCACCGCGCTGATCAGGCCGGCCCGCCTGGACAGCCCGCGCCCGGCCGAGATCACCAGGTCAGCGTCGGCCCCCCGGCCGAACACGAGGCTGGTGCCGTCCGGAATCGCAGTTACCCGCCCGCTCGGGATCGTGACGTGCGCTGTCGCTGGGATCGAATCGAGCGCCATCGCCGTCCTGCCCGTCCTGCCCGTGCCGTTGCTGCCGTCCTGCCTGTGCCGTCTTCCATCCTGCCCGGAGCCCGGCCCGCTGCCCACGCCGTCTGCCAACCGGATGGGCGTGCGGTAGCGCGGAGTCTAGAGCCGGCCGGGCCCCCGGCGCATCCCGGAGTTCGGGGATGGCCTGGCGATCCCGCGCCCGGTTGGCTATGCCTAGCCGGGGCGAGGCAGCACGCACCGGAGGGAAGGCCGCCCGCGCAAGTGGCCGGGTCTTGTCGTCGCACGTCGTGACGGCACGGACCAATGGGTTCGCGCTGCGGGAACTATTTCCCGCGGCAGGAAGTCATTGGGGGGGCCGGTGGGCCTTGTGCGCCTGCCTCGCCCCGGCGCCGCCTCGGCGCCCTGGCCCGTCCCCGCAGATGCTCCGGGTTAATGCAATCGATCAGCAATTAGCCCCTATGCCGGGACGCATCGGTCGCGTAGAGTCAATGCGCCGCTACAGGCCATCGCAGGTACAGCGGGCGGCCGGGCCGCGGTGCCGCAACAGACCGGGACTCCGCTGTCGGGGAAGGGCGCTTCCGGCCACGATGCCAGGTCAGGGGACGGGACGCCAGTGGACAGGTTTAACGATTCGGGCCGGCGATCCAGGCCGTCGCCAGTCCGGCAGCGCGCGACGCGGGCCGCCTGGGGCCTGCTGCTCATCACGCTCGGCGCGATCTTACGTTTTGCCCTCACGGTGGACCTCTCGGGCATACTGCACGTGCACGCCCTCGGCGACATCCTGATCCTGGCCGGCGTCATCATGCTGCTGCTGGTGCCTGCATCCGGGCGCGGGGCACGCCGCCGATGGCTGCGGATCCGGTGGGACAGCCCGGGCGAGCCCCAGCCGTACCGCCGGGCAGCCCCGGCAGCCAGCCGCGGCCACGACGGGCACGACGACCCGGCGGCGGCCGGTGACCTGCCCGCGCTCGAGTTCGACCCGCCTCCGGAGGCGGCAACCGGCGAGGCCGGCCCGGCGTAAGGCAGGCCGGGCAGCTGGCGCGTCCCTGAGATCAGGGACGCGCCAGCGACAGGTCGGCAGCGCCCAGCCGGAAGGCCGCCACTGCTGGTGAGTTGCCTTCGATGCGCCAGTTCTGATGCCGGATCCCGCCATGCTGTGTCTTGTCGAACCAGACCAGCCCGAGCGTCTTGTACTGGTGCATCCCGCGGAACAAGTTGGTGATCTCCACGATCTGGTCGGCATTGGGACCGATAGCGGTCTCGGACAGGAGGACCGGCTTCCGGGTAAATTCCTGCACCTGTTTGATGGTGCGGCCGAAGACGCTGTTAAAGGTATCGGCCGGAGTGTAGTAGTAGCCATCAATGCCGACCCAGGTGACATACCGTGCGCCGGGCCACCATTGGGAGATCTCGCCGGTGCCAGGGCGGTCCGCGTTTATTGTCCATAGCCAGGTGACGTTATCGGCGCCCTCGTCACGGAACAGGGTCACGATATGCTTCCATGCCGCCACGAAGGCCGACGGCTGGACGTGCCCGTATCCCCACGAGTACCAGGGGGCATTCATCTCGTGCCCGAAGCCGATGACGACTGCGTGGCCGTAATCCCGGACGCTGTCAGCATATGAGCGCAGGTAGGAGTCGTAGGCACCGGTGGAGATCGCCGGGACCACAGCGTAGGTGGGATCGATCTGCACGTACGGGGTAATGCCGTGGCTGCGGAGCATTTCCGCGAATGACGGCAGGAAGGGCTGCGTCCAGCCGCTGTAGTATCCAGCGAGATTCGGCTGCTTGTTTGCCGCCCGCGCGAAGCTCGCGATCGGGCGGTAGCTTGGCGGCGCCCCGGTCGCGTAGACACCCAGGTAAGAGCCTGGGCCGGGCGGGAGGGATACATGGACAGCCGGAGGTGTCAGGGGCAAGACAACGCGGCTGCCCGCATAGGTGAGGGCGACCGCAGCGAGCACGAGGGCTATGAGCAACGAAAAGCCAGGCCGCACGGAAAAGCCGCGTCTCATGCTGCCTTCACCCCGGGAAAGATGACGCGGCTCACCACGGCCAGATTGAGCAGGCCGAAGAACACCAGGACCGCGAACCGCGGAGAACTCAGCGCTATCGTCCGCCAGATCGCCAGGGCCGCCCAGATGAGCGCCATGCCGCCACTCCACGCGGTGACCCAGATCCGGAAACGCCGTAGCGCGCTGCCAGGTGTCCTGGTCGGATGCCAGCCCATCGTCTTTCCCCTGGCGCTGTCCCAGATGGCGAAGGCGTGTGCCCAGCCACGGGCAATCCCCAGTGACCATACTGCCGGCCCGTAGCTGGAGCGATGCCACAGGGGATAAAGGACGAACCCGGTCAGCATGGCCGGCAAGAGGATGACAAAATTCCGCAGCCTGACCTGGCCGGGGAGGAAGCCGAGCATGACGATGGGGATGAGCGGCCCGAAGAACGTCAGCAGGCTGGTGTAAACGTAGTAGAAGAAGCCGGAGACATAGGTGAGCCGGGCTGGAATCGGCATCGGCACGGTCCAGAGTCTGCGCGCGAATACGACACCGGCGTTTCCCGTGCACCACCGGTACTGCTGGCGCACGAAAGCGTCGAGGTTGTCAGGGCATATCCCGACCGATAGCACGATAGGCACGTACACCATCGACCAGCCCGCCCGGCGCACGTCGAGTCCGGTGTGCACGTCCTCGGCGTACGGAATCAGTGTCGGGCCGCCCGCCGGCTCCAGGGCGGCCCGCCGGTAGACCGCAGAGGTCCCGACGCAGACTGCTGCGTCGAACCGGTCTCGGGCTACCTGGATTGACCGGTAGAACACCTCCTGGATCGCTCCTGCGGAGTTCTCAATCCATGTCTGCGCTTTGTTCTCGCGGAAGAACTGTGGCGTCTGGACGATCGCGACCGCCGGATCGTCCATGTAGGGCAGCGTCTCGGCAAGGAAGTCGCGGCGCGGCGCGAAGTCGGCGTCCAGGATGACGATGTATTCGCCGCTGGTGCGCGCGAAGGCGTGCCGGAGGTTACCGCTCTTCTTGAAGGCGCGCAGGTCAGGCCGGCGGATGTAACTGAAGCCGAAAGACTCGGACATCGAAAGAGCCTCATCGGACGGCCCGTCATCGAGGACATACGCCTGGATGGCTCCTTCGTAGCTCGCGATGAGCCAGAAAACGGCATCCCAGGTGTTGCGGAGCACCTCGATCGGCTCGCCGCAGATAGGCAGGTATATGTCCACGCTGGGGTATGAGCGCGGACGCCAGGCTTCGATGCGCGCCTGGTGAGCTGTCAGGTCGAAGCCGCGGCCGGTGAAGTTCACCGGCAGGCTGATCAGCTGGTAGATGACGTAGGTGGCGGTGAAGGCCATGAACGGCCACGACACGGGGGCGTGTGCCTCGAAGCGGAACTGGCTGATGGCGAGGCAGCCTGCGCCTATGACGAGCACGGTCGCCAGATACGTCAGGTTCCGGTCGACGTACGCGTACTTCTCGTCCTGGTCCGGTGGCGGCGGGAGCAGCGGGGCGGGTTGCGCCTGTTGCCTGGTGGCGGTGGCGGCACTGGCGGCGGCGGTGGCGGGGGTGGGGGGTGGTTCGTGTGTGTCGGGGCGGGTGGTGGTGGTCACGGTTTGTATCGCCAGATGACGTAGGTGCCGTGGGGGCCGTAGGGGATGACGTCGATGGTGTGGTAGTGCGGGTCGCGGTGGAGCTGGTCGGCGATGCGGTGGTCCAGGGGGGTGGTGTCGGCGAAGTTCAGCGCGATGATGTTGAAGTAGCCGGCGGTGATGAATTCGGCGAAGACGCCGGGGTTGCCGTCGCCGGTGACGCCGGCGGTGCTGGACGGGCCGCCGGTGCTGGCGCCGGAGGGCAGCACGATGTTGCGGGTGCTGGACCAGCGTTGCCAGTGGTGGCCGGCGGGCAGGTAGTACTCGGCGATGGAGGGGTCCTCGACGAGCAGGTGGCCGGTGCCGTGGCCGGCGAGCGGGCGCAGGATGGAGATGAAGCTGTAGGCGTCGGGCCAGTCGGTGGAGAATTCCCGGGACTGGGCGGCGCCCAGGGTGAGCGGGAAGGCGAGCGCGATCACGCAGGCCGCGCAGGTGTAGGCCCGGTTCCGGCCGGCCGGCGCTGATGCGATGAACTTGTCGGCCGCGTAGCCGGCCGCGATGGCGGCGAACCAGGCGCCCAGGCCCACGTGCTTGTTCAGCGAGGCCGCGGTGTGCAGGCGGCCTTGTTCCAGCGGCCCGAGCAGCGCGGCGCTGGCCAGCACCGCCAGCAGCCAGGTGCGGGCGGGGCCCTGCCGGGTGACCCAGCTGATGATGATCGCGCTGATGGCCAGGACGGCGACGAGCCAGGTCCAGGACCAGGAATGGGCGAGCACGGTGAGCGCGGAGTCGCTGCCGGTCGCCCGGTCCAGGGTGGTCCGCTTGATCCCGCTGGCATAAGAGCTCCCGCCGGCCAGCAATCCCGCGGTGAGCAGCACGGCCACGACGGCCAGCAGGGTCAGGCAGCGCGCGGCCGCGGGCTTGCCGCCGGGCCGGGGGAACGCGGTGAGCAGCGCGAGCGCGATCACGATGGGGTCGAACAGGGCCGAGGAGTACGCCGCGGCGTTGGCCAGCGCCAGCGCGGTCCCGGCCGCGATCATCCACCCGGTCGCGTCCTGGCGCTCCCCGGCCCGGACCACGCACCAGGCCGCGAGCGCGACCAGCAGCACCGACAGCGCGTCATAGGTGGCGAACGCCCCCAGGTGCAGCGTCGGGCCCAGCACGGCGAACAGCGCCGCGGCGAAGAACGCGGCCCGGCGGCCGTACAGCCGCCCCGCGGCCGACCACAGCAGCGCGGTAGCCCCCAGCATGAAACACAACGACAAGATCCGCGCCCCGGCCAGCCCCCCGGCCGCATCGGCCAGCGCGCCGAGCGGCGGGTAGAACACCGGCGCCCCGGAAAAATAAGCCGCGAACGGCGGCACCGGCGCGCCATGCAGCCAGTGCGCCCACTGCAAGTGCCCGGCCCACAAATACGCGGCCTCATCCTGGAACGCCGTATCAGCCCGCACCAGCCGCAGCGAGAAGACCGCCTGAACCACCAGCACCACCAGCAGCGGCCACCAGCCAGGAACACCCACCCCCGCCCCACGCGACCGGACAGCACCCACCCCCGCAGCACGTTCTTGCCCATCCACAGCCGCCCCAGCCGCCGCGACTTCCGCGGTCATGCTGACGACACCGGCCCGCCGCGTGGCCGAAAGGCCGGAAGCGCCAGCACCCGGGGTGTCTGACCTGTCGTCCTGTGCAGAAGTCTCCGCCCATCGTGGCGTCCGGATGTGATCCTCCCAGCCTGTTGTCGTGCCGTACTCCATGGACCGCACCTGCTGCATCAGGGCATCCAGGAACTCACTGGCGAACTTCCCGAGCCGACACAATGTGCCCGTATCATCACAAAAAGTGACGATCCCCTCAGTCAGGGCTACCGCATACGAACCTAATATTCAAGACCCCCGGCCGTGGGGACTTTGCCAAACTTGCCGGACAAACAGCCCTATAAGGCCGCTCAGGAGCGATCGGGTCGCTAACGTGCGCGGCCAGGCGGCGACGCTGCGCGGCAGCGGCGACGCTGCGGCCCTGCCATGGGGCCATCCGCGGTCAGGGGTGCCTGAAGGTCCTGGCGCCCGCGCGGAACGCCGCGATAGCGGCAGGGCTTCTCAGCCGCCAGTCCTCTTTCCGGCTAGCGTTGAACCACACAAACCCCAGCAGGCCGTAAGCACGGACACCAGCGAACAAGTTGGCGATCTTCTGTGGCTGGGCTGGGCCGCCCGGTGCTGCTGTCTCGGAGACGAGTATCGGGTCGAGGGTCAGCTTGCGCACGGCCTTGATAGTCGGCCCGAACAAGGAAGCGAACGTCCAGGAGGGCTGGTCGTAGTAACCGTCGATCCCTACCCAATTCACATACGAGCTGCCCGGCCACCAGGGACCCGGGGCGAAACTGCCGCCGCGCCGATTGATGACGTTGATCGTCCACATCCAGGTCACATTGTCGGCACCCTGCTGCCGGAACACGGTGACGATGTGCCGCCAGGCGGCCACGAACACCGCAGGAGATGCGTGCCGGTAGCCCCAGCCGTACCAGTTACCGTTCATTTCATGCCCGAAGCCGATGATCACCTGGGCACCGAAGGACTTGACCGCCGAGGCGTATGAGCGCAGGTAAGCGTCATATTGCCCGGCAGCGATCGCTTTGAGGCCGTAGCCAGTCGGGTCGATCTGCACGAGCGGCACGGCATGGCGCCTGGCGACGGCGGCCGCGAACTTGACCTGGAAGGGCTCCATCCAGCCGCTGTAGTACAAGACCAGCCCGAGCCTGACCCCGGTAGCCGCGGTGAACGCGGTCGCCCCGGCGTACGATGCAGGCGCTGGCGGCGCATACAGGCCGAGGTAGGCCGCTGGCTTGTGCGGAAGAACGGCGGACTGCGTCGGGTCGGAGGCGGCCGGCTTGCCGTCGGAGCCGGCGCGCCCTGATGACCGCAGCCGCCGCCAGGATCACCGCGACGATCGTCACGATGGCGGCAAGCTTCATCCGGCCGCTGCTGCCGCGCTCCGCGAATGGTCGCCGGGTCAGCCGGGCGGCATCCCGGTGCTGACGCCCGAATGCGGGCACGCGCCACCGGACGTTCATGATCCGGGCCTGCTGAACGCCTTGGCGCCCCGGCGGTACGCGGCCCGGGCAGCCGGACTGGTGAGGCGGAAGTCCTGATGCCCGTTTGCATCGAACCACACGAAACCCAGCAGCCCGTAAGCGCGGATGCCAGCGAACAGGTTGGCGATCTTCGACGGCTGGCCGGCGGCAGCCCCGGCCGCTGTCTCGGAGATGAGTACCGGGTCGAGGGTCAGCTTGCGCACTGCCCTGATGGTCGGCCCGAACAAGGGAGCGAATGTCCATGACGGCTTGAGGTAGTAGCCGTCAATTCCTACCCAGGTAACATATGCGCTCCCGGGCCACCAAGGGCCAGGCGGCGGAATGCCGCCACGCTCATTGATGATGTTGATCGTCCACAGCCAGGTCACGTCGTCGGCGCCTTGCTGCCGGAACACGGTGACGACGTGCCGCCAGGCGGCCACGAACACCGCAGGAGATGTGTGCCGGTAGCCCCAGGGGTACCAGTAGCCATTCACCTCGTGACCGAAACCGATGATGACGCCGTGGCCGGTCTTCGCGCCGTAACTGGCCACGGCAGTAGCGAAGGTCTCCAGGTAGGTGTCGGACTCCCCGGCAGCGATCGCCGCCAGGCTGGTGCCGCCGGGTCGATCCGGATAAACGGTATTGCCCCATTGTCTGTTGCCTGCATGGCGAATGCGGACTGGAACTTTTCACGCCAGCCGCTGTAGTAAAGCGCAACGTTCGGCTGCACGCCGGTAGCGCCGGCAAGGGACTTGATCGGCGCGTAGCTCTTGGGCACGCCGGTAGCGAAGGCACCGAGGTAAGACGCCGGACGGGAAGGCAGAGTAATCCGCACAGGATGATGGCTGAAGGTTCCGATCGGAAGCGTGCTGCTCGCTGCCGACTGCCGTGCCCGGTCCGTCCGGGCGGCATCCTCCACCACGCCCACGGTGACGACCGTTACCGCGACGATCGCGCACACGACGAAGACCGCGCGCATGCCCCAGATCGACCGGCGGTCGGGTCGCGGGCGCCAGGGCGTGGCCTGCGGCGGCGGCGGCGGTGTGGTCATCCGAGGTAGCCTCTCGAGGCCTTGCCGAATGCGGCGAGCGCGGCGGGGTCATCTTCCAGCCGCCAGTCCTGTTGCCGCGAGATGTCGAAATAGACGACGCCTGCCAGGCCTGCCGCCTTGGCGCCGGCAAACAGGTTCCTGATTCGCCTGGCCATCCTGTGGCCCGGATACGCGCCGGTCTCGGCGATGGCTACGCGCATTCCCGGGGCCATCTTCCGCACGGCACTGAGCGCCGCCCTGAAGATGGACCTGAATGTGGCGTGCGGGCTCAGGTAATAGCCGTCGAGGGCCGCCATGTTGACATAGGCCGGTCCTGGCCACCACCGCCGCAGGCTGGCCGCTGATGACCCCACGTTCGGATTCCATGCCCAGATCACGTTGGCAGCACCTGCGGCGGCGAAGATGCCGTGGATGTGCCGCCACGCCGCGACGAAGGCCGCGGGAGACTGGCGCCGGGATCCCCCAGCTGAACCACGGCCGGTTCATCTCGTGGGCGAACGAAAGCATGAGCGGGCAGCCGAATTCCCGCACGGCTACGGCGAAGTCCCGCAGGTAGCCGTCGTACCTGCCGCTGGCGATGGCCGACAGCCTCGAGTGCACCGGGTTCCATTGCACCAGCGGGACCGCGCCAGCCTGCTCGGCGGTAACCGCCCGGCCTATGTCAAAGCGGTCGCCGAACACCGCGTAATACTCAAGCACCGATGGCCGGATGCTCGATGCCAGGGTGAACGCGCGGAGGCTGCGGCCCTGCGGCGGCGCGACCACGACCCCGCTGAACGGCGCCGCCAGCGGGGCGCACGCGGCCGGCCGGAATGCAGCGCCCGCCGCCGCCTCCGCCGGATGTGCGGGGTGATGAACCAGCGAGTATGCCGCAGCCGCCACGAGCAATAGGGGCAGCAAGATCGCGAGCGGTTTGCCCGGCCTCAACCCGCGCTCCTGATCGAGACCTCAACCTGTTGCCTGGTTGCCCATCCCTGCTGCCGCCAGGTGGCGATGCCGTAGAACCGCAGCGGGCGGAGCACGAATGCCCCCCACAACAGGGCGGCCGGATAGTACGCCAGGGTCGCGATCCGCTGCGGCCAGGACTCGTCACTGCGCCTGACGCATAGCAGCCGAAGCGATGTCACCGTCGCCCAGCCGAACATGGTCAGGATCCCGGCGGCCGCGAAATGCTCCGACGCAGGCCACCGTGCCAGAATCAGCAGCGGCGTCACGGTCAGCGCCAGGAACGTGATCGTGTTGATCACCGTGTACCACCAGCCGTAGGACGTCAGCGGCAGGTATCGCAGCCGCCAGCAGTCCCGGATGAGGGTCGCGCGCATCCACCGGATCCACTGCCGGAAATGGTGGCTGAGGGTCTCCGGATACATCGTGAAGGCGAATGCCGACGGCTGCTGCACCGTCCGCCCGCGGCCGCGGGCGAACATCGTCAGCGCGGCGTCATCTCCCAGCAGGACCGGCATCCCGAGGAAGGTCTCGGCGGTGTAGGCGTCGACGACGTCCCTGAGCAACCCGGCCCGGTACAGCGCGAATGCCCCCCGGTTGACCAGGATCTCGCCGAGCGCCGACTGCACTCCGCAGGCGGTGACCTGGAAGAAGAGCGACCTGGTGCTCGCGGTGCGGGTCAGCCAGTTCGCTTGCGGGTTGGCCGCGACCTCTATCCCGGCTACCGACTGCACCCTCGGATCCGCGAACGGCTTCAGCCCTTCCTCGAGCGCGCGATCCTCCAGCGCGGTGTCCGAGTCGATGGTCACGAAGATGTCCGCCGCTGTATCGGCGCGGAACGCGAGTGCCTGGGCGTGCTTCTTGCCCGCGTTGGCCTGGCGGCACCAGGAAAGCTCTGGGCCGGTTACCTGCCAGTGCCTGCGGACCGCCGTGTAGTCGGTCGTCGAGCCGTCGTCCACGACTATGATGCGGTCGGGCAGGCGGGTCTGCCGCGACAGCGCATAGAGCACCCTGTCCACCACCCCGGGATCCTCGTTGTAGAGCGGGATGACGACCGTGACCTGCAGGCCGTTAAGACGGCGCTGTCCTCGCGGCGTGACCTGGCGGGGCTTGTCTAGCCAAGAAAGGACCCACTGCAGGCCCATCCAGGCGAAACCGGCGGACCACAGTATCTGGATCGGGCGCTGCACCGGATGCTGCACGGCGAGCAGCACATGCCGGGCCAGCCCAGCCGAGGACGCCAGCACGGCGAGCGACACCCAGGCCGCCACGAAGCGGCGCCGGAACTCTACCCGCGGGATGTCGTAGCCGTCGCTTAGGGCTCCTCGAGGCCCTTGCCGCGCCGCCAGCAGAACCGGGTCGCCACCACAAGCACTGCGGTCACCGCCATTGACGCGGCGATGATGATCAAAAGCTCGTCGGGGATGGGGATAGCTGTCATCGTGATTTCCCTCGTTGAGCGTAATCCCGGGTGTGCAGGTCTCTCCTGGCCGGGCTGCCGCGAGCTCGATGAGCGCCCGCAGCCCGTCGGTCTGGCCCGCGGCATCAATGCGGGGAGCCAGCACGACGCTGCCGTCCGGGGGAGGCACGGCGACACTAGCCTGCCGGAGGCGCCGCCGCCAGGCGGCGGCGGTGGCGGGGGTGGGGGGTGGTTCGTGTGTGTCGGGGCGGGTGGTGGTGGTCACGGTTTGTATCGCCAGATGACGTAGGTGCCGTGGGGGCCGTAGGGGATGACGTCGATGGTGTGGTAGTGCGGGTCGCGGTGGAGCTGGTCGGCGATGCGGTGGTCCAGGGGGGTGGTGTCGGCGAAGTTCAGCGCGATGATGTTGAAGTAGCCCGCGGTGATGAATTCGGCGAAGACGCCGGGGTTGCCGTCGCCGGTGACGCCGGCGGTGCTGGACGGGCCGCCGGTGCTGGCGCCGGAGGGCAGCACGATGTTGCGGGTGCTGGACCAGCGTTGCCATTGGGGGCCGGGGGCAGGTAGTACTCGGCGATGGAGGGGTCCTCGACGAGCAGGTGGCCGGTGCCGTGGGCGGCGAGCGGGCGCAGGATGGAGATGAAGCTGTAGGCGTCGGGCCAGTCGGTGGAGAATTCCCGGGACTGGGCGGCGCCCAGGATGAGCGGGAAGGCGAGCGCGATCACGCAGGCCGCGCAGGTGTAGGCCCGGTTCCGGCCGGCTGGGCTGACGGCGATGAACTTGTCGGCCGCGTAGCCCGCGGCGATGGCGGCGAACCAGGCGCCCAGGCCCACGTGCTTGTTCAGCGAGGCGCGGTGTGCAGGCTGCCTTGTTCCAGCGGCCCGAGCAGCGCGGCGCTGGCCAGCACCGCCAGCAGCCAGGTGCGGGCGGGGCCCTGCCGGGTGACCCAGCTGATGATGATCGCGCGCACTGGCCAGGACGGTGACGAGCCCGGTCCAGGACCAGGAATGGGCGAGCACGGTGAGCGCGGAGTCGCTGCCGGTAGCCCGGTCCAGGGTGGTCCGCTTGATCCCGCTGGCATAAGAGCTCCCGCCGACCAGCACTCCCGCGGTGAGCAGCACGGCCATGACGGCCAGCAGGGTCAGGCAGCGCGCGGCCGCGGGCTGCCGCCGGGCCGGGAACGCGATGAGCAGCGCGAGCGCGATCACGATGGGGTCGAACAGGGCCGAGGAATACGCCGCGGCGTTGGCCAGCGCCAGCGCGGTCCCGGCCGCGACCATCCAGCCGGTCGCGTCCCCGCGCTCCCCGGCCCGGACCACGCACCAGGCCGCCAGCGCGACCAGGAACAACGACAGCGCGTCATAGGTGGCGAACGCCCCCAGGTGCAGCGTCGGGCCCAGCACGGCGAACAGCGCGGCGGCGAAGAACGCGGCCCGGCGGCCGTACAGCCGCCGGCGGACACACCCACAGCAGCGCCGTACCGCCAGCATGAACACAACGACAACACCCGCGCCCCGGCCAGCCCCCCGGCCGCATCCGCCAGCGCGCCGAGCGGCGGGTAGAACACCGGCGCCCCGGAAAAATAAGCCGCGAACGGCGGCACCGGCGCGCCATGCAGCCAGTGCGCCCACTGCAAGTGCCCGGCCCACAAATACGCGGCCTCATCCTGGAACGCCGTATCAGCCCGCACCAGCCGCAGCGAGAAGACCGCCTGAACCACCAGCACCACCAGCAGCGGCCACCAGCCAGGAACACCCACCCCCGCCCCACGCGACCGGACAGCACCCACCCCCGCAGCACGTTCTTGCCCATCCACAGCCGCCCCAGCCGCGGACACGGCAGCCTCGGCCGGCTCCGGCGCGCGGGTCAGGTCCCTCCCGCCTGCATGATCCAAAGTCGCACCTGCCCGCAATCAGGGGCATGCTAGGGGCTTCGGCCACCCCCCGCAGCCCACGTCCTGTGCCGCTACCATCACAATCCGTGGCGATATCATCCCAACGGGATACCGCACACCAAAACGTACTGGCCACGCCTCCAGACGGCAGGAGTTCGCGGAATAAACCGGGGATGAGACCTCTGGCGCGGTGCTACGCACTCCAGCCGGAACCGCTAAGTGAGCCAATCCGGGCCGCACCGTTGCGCATTCGTTACGCCGCTAGCAGTGACAATAAGTCATTCAGGTTGAATAGCGGTACATCCTGTGCTGCGCTGTCCTCCAGGGAACCGCGGCCCCCCGCCCGCGGGCCCCAGGGGGTTGGCGCATGGGCGAAGACAGCCGCGTCCCGCCGCTCGCCAGGCGTGTGCCAGGCGCGACGGACGAGGACCGGCCGAGGACCGCGGCGCGGAGCGCGCCGCCAAAGCTGCCCGAGCCTTTGCTGCTGCGCATGAAAGCTGCCGTAGATGCCGCTAAGGCCGAGCTAACGGAAAGCCAGGAGCAGACTGCTGTTCCTGAGCCGGCCGCGGCCTCGCCCCCGCGCTTCGCTGGTGCGAACGGCACCCGGCGACGGGCGGCGCGGGCGAGGCAGCCGGATGCACCGGCCCCTTCAGCGGCATGCACCTCAGTCGTGGAAGCCACGACGCAGCCAATTCCGGTCCTCTTCCGGCCTGCAGAGACGGCGGTCGAGCCGAGGCGATCCGCCGAAGCGAGGGTGGCCGCCGAGCGGGGGCCGTCTGCCGAAGCGAAGGTGTCCGCCGAGCCGGGGCCGTCTGCCGAAGCGAGAGTGTCCGCCGAGCCGGAGATGTCCGGCGAGCCCGAGGTGCCTGCCGGAGCGAAGGCGTCCGCCGAGCCGGAGGCGTCCGCCGGAGCGAAGGCGTCCGCCGAGCCGGAAACAACGGCTGGATCGGGCCTGGCGGCGGAGCCTGCGGCTGAGCCGGACCTGGCAGCGAAGCCGCCGCCCGCCAAGCCGGAGCCGCCCGCCAAGCCGAGCCGCCAAGCCGAAAGCGGAGCGAAGGCAAGAACTCGCCGAAGAGGAGGCCAGGGAAGGGCCAGCGGGCAGGCGGCCGACGTCCGAGTCCCAGATCTTGGCTGGAATCCTGGCGGAGCGGCGGGCCAGCGGGCAGAAGGCCCGGCGACGTTACATCGTGGCCGGGCTGTCTGCGCTGATGGCGGTGCTCGTCACCGGATCGCTGATATTCGCGTTTTCCCGGCATCCGGCGGCCGATGCTCCGGTGCCAAGCACGGTGACCCGCAACCGCGCGGTGAACTGGGCCACCGCCCAGGTCAGCCCGACGAGCACGGTGGCCTGCGATCCGGCGATGTGCCAGGCGTTCAAGGCGCGCGGGTTCGCGGCCAGCCGGCTGCTTGAGCTCAGGCACGGGACGGCCGCGCTGCTCCGCTCCGACGTCGTCGTCGCGACGCCAGAGGTCCGCAGCATGTTTGGCGGCCGCCTGAACTCCGTCTATGCGCCAGGGGTCATCGCGAGTTTCGGCTCGGGAAACATGCGGATCGACATCCGGGCGATCGCCGTGCACGGAGCCGCCGCCTACTGGAACTCGCTCGGCGCGGACATGAAAATCAGGCAGGCGCTCGGATCGTCGCTGCTCGGCAGCCGTCGGGTCACGGCCTCGGCAACGGCGCGGAAGCAGATCAATAACGAGCAGGTCGACTCGCGGCTGCTGGTCACGATCGCTGAAATGGCCTCGGTGCACCCGGTATACATCGCGGCGTTCGGCGACTCGGCTCCGGGCGCCGGCCAGGGCAGTCCGCTCCGTTCCGCCGACCTGTCGCAGGGCAGCGAGCCGCCGCGGCTGGCTAACGCAGCCTTCCTGCGGGCGATGGTTGCCTTCCTGCACGGGCGCAACGCCTCTTACCATCCCGCGAGCATCAAGCGGACGAGGTTCCTGCCGGGGGGCTCAGCCGGCCTGCGCATCGAATTCGCTGCGCCGAGCCCGCTCGGGCTGCCCGCTGCCCCCGCGTCGTGATTTCAGAGGCTGCTGAGGTTGACCACGATGGCTTCCTGGGTCGACCGGGCGATCACCACGACCGCGTCGGTGTCCGGTGAGCGGTTCTCTTCCCGGTGCGGCACGTACGGCGGCACCCAGATGTAGTCGCCGGGCTCCGGCTCGAGCCGGACGAGCTCGCCGGACGCCGGGTCCCTGAACACGAAAACCGGCTTGCCCGACGCCACGAAGATCCCGGTCTCGGACTCGCCGTGATGGTGGTCGCCGGAAGAAACGCCGGCCGGCAGCACGGTCCGGCCCATCCAGAGCGACTGGGCGCCCACCAGCTGGCCGGAGATCGCGGCTGCCCGGATCATGCCGCTGGTCTGCGCCGTCGCGCCGGACAGCTCCCCGGCCCTGATCAGCCGCAGCCCGGACATCAGCTCACCGGCCGGCTCGGCGCCGCCCGCTGGCCGGCTCCAGCGTCAGCGAGACCGAGTTGATGCACCAGCGCTGATCGGTGGGCACCTGGTAGCCCTCGCCCTCGAACACGTGACCGAGGTGCGAGCCGCAGTTGGCGCAGCGCACCTCGGTGCGGACCGAGCCGAGCGAGCGGTCTTCGAGCAGCACCACCGCGTCGTCAGCGGTCGGCTGGTAGAAGCTCGGCCAGCCGCAGTGCGAGTCGAACTTCGCCGCGGACCTGAACAGCTCGGCGCCGCAGGCCCGGCACCGGTAGACGCCCTCGGTCTTGGTGTCGGTGTACTCGCCGGTAAACGGCGCCTCGGTGCCCGCCTGCCGCAGCACCCGGTACTCCTCCGGGGTCAGCCGCTGCTGCCATTCGTCGTCTGTCAGCCGGACATTCTCCATGCCAGCGAGATTACCCGGCCAGCATCCGCCAGGCTCACCCGGTACTCCGGCTCCGGCACCGCTGCCGTGCGCAGCTCCACCTTCGCCACCTGGCCGGCCGCCTGCACGTCGGGCAGCACGGCGGAGAGCGCGGCCAGGTCGTCGGCCGCGGCGGCGACCACAAGCTCGCTGACCGGCGCCCGCATGGACAGCCGGGCCGCCGACTTGGCCGCGCGCACCGCCGCGATCGCCCCGGAGGCCGCCGCCAGCACCCGGTCCCGGCTGTCGTCAGCCCGGGCCGGCCGCGGGGAACTCGGCCGGGTCCGGCCACCGGGCGCGGTGCACCGAGCCCGGCTGCCACCACGACCACACCTCCTCGGTGACGAACGGCAGGACCGGCGCGAACAGCCGCAGCAGCGCGCGACAGCGCCAGCCGCAGCGGCGCCCGGCCGCCGAGCGCGGCCGGCGCCGTCGCCGCGCCGTGCCCGCCGTAGGCCCGGGACTTGACCAGCTCGACGTAGTCGTTGCAGAAGAACCAGAAGAACTGCTCGGTGAGCTCAAGCGCCCGGGCGTGCTCGTACGCCTCGAACGCCGCCGTGGCCTGGCCGGCCACGCGCCGCGAGCCTGCCGAGCATGGCCAGGTCCAGCGGATCCGTTATAGCTGGTATTGATCTTCTGTTTTCCGGCTGGCCGGCATCGGCCAGGCCAGCCTCCGCCGCCAGGCCAGCCGCGGCCTGCGGCAGCGCGGCAAGCACGAACCGGCTGACGTTGAGGATCTTGATCGCCAGCCGCCGGCCGATCTTGATCTGGCCGGTGTCGAAGGCGGTGTCGGTGCCGAGCCGCGCGCTGCCCGCCCAGTACCGCACCGCGTCCGAGCCGTACTCGCGCAGGATGTCCATCGGGGTGACCACGTTGCCCTTGGACTTGGACATCTTCTTCCGGTCCGGGTCGAGTATCCAGCCGGAGATCGCCGCGTGCCGCCACGGCAGCTCGCCGTGCTCGGCGTGCGACCTGAGCACCGCGTAGAACAGCCAGGTCCGGATGATCTCGTGCGCCTGCGGCCGCAGGTCCATCGGGAACACTTGCCGGAACAGGTCGTCGTCGGTGCTCCAGCCGCCGGCGATCTGCGGGGTCAGCGAGGACGTCGCCCAGGTGTCCATCACGTCCGGGTCGCCGGCGAACCCGCCCGGCTGGCCGCGCTGCGCCGCCGAGTATCCCGGCGGCGCGTCGGCCGCCGGGTCGACCGGCAGCGCGGCATCAGGCGGCAGGATCGGCGTGTCGTACCGCGGCTGGCCGCGGCCGTCCAGCGGGTACCAGACCGGGATCGGCACCCCGAAGTACCGCTGCCGGCTGATCAGCCAGTCGCCCGCCAGCCCGTTCACCCAGTTCTCGTACCGGGTGCGCATGTGCGCCGGGTGCCAGGCGAGCTCGCGCCCGCGGGCAAGCAGCGCGTCGCGCAGCCCGGCGTCCCGGCCGCCGTTGCTGATGTACCACTGCCGGGAGGTCACGATCTCCAGCGGCAGGTCGCCCTTCTCGTAGAACTTCACCGCGTGCTCGACCGGCTCGGGATCGCCGCGCAACTGGCCGGCCGCGCTCAGCAGTTCGGCCATCCTGGCGCCTGGCCTGCTCGCCGGTCATGCCCGGCCAGCTGCCGGTAGGCGGCGCGCCCGGCGTCGGTCGTCCAGATCCCGGGCGGCGGCTCTGCCAGCAGCCTGCCGTCCCGGCCGATCACCGGCCGGGTTGGCAGCTGCAGGTCCCGCCACCAGGTCACGTCGGTGGTGTCGCCGAAGGTGCACACCATCGCGATGCCGGTGCCCTTGCCCGGCTCGGCCAGCCGGTGCGCCAGCACCGGCACCTCGACGCCGAACACGCGGCGTGCGGACGGTGCCGCCGATCAGCGCCGGCGTACCGCTCGTCGTCCGGGTGCGCGACCAGCGCCACGCAGGCGGGCAGCAGCTCCGGCCGGGTGGTCGCGACCAGCACCTCCGCCGCTTCCGGCGCTTCCGCCGGGCTGCCGGGCGGCCGGCCGGCCGCGGGCCGCCGCTGGCCACCGGAAACGCCAGCCGGTAGAACGCGCCCTGCACCGGCCGGTCCTCGAGCTCGGCCTGCGCCACCGCGGTGCCGAAAGTGACGTCCCACAGCGACGGGCCCTCGGCCAGGTATGCCTCGCCGCCGGGCCAGGTTGCGGAGGAAGCCGCGCTGGGCCACGGCCCGGGACCGCTCGTCGATCGTGCGGTACTTGGTCGACCAGTCGACCGACAGGCCGAGCCGCCGCCAGGCCTCCTCGTAGGCCTGCTCGTCCAGCTCGGTCAGCTGCTGGCACAGCGCCACGAAGTTGCGCCTGGACACCGGGATCTGCCGGTCCGGCCGCCCGGCCGCAGCCTGACCCGGCCGCTCGGCGCGCCTGCCGGGCTGGCTGGAAGCCCGGGTCATAGGGCAGCGACGGGTCGCACCGGACGCCGAAGTAGTTCTGCACCCGGCGCTCGGTGGCCAGCCCGTTGTCGTCCCAGCCGATCGGGTAGAACACGTCCTTGCCGCGCATCCGCTGGAACCGCGCGACGGTGTCGGTGTGCGTGAACGAGAAGACGTGCCCGATGTGCAGCGACCCGCTGACCGTCAGCGGGGGAGTGTCGATGGCGTAGACGCCATCGCGGCCCGTGCGGCGCGGTCAAACTTGTACTACACGACCCTCTTCCCACCGGCGCGACCACTTGTCCTCGATGCCGTCAAGCGCTGGCTTGGCTGGCACGTCGCTGGGGCGGAAGTTGATGCTCATGCCTGAATCGTAGCGTGCCGGGCCGAGCGCCCGCAGGATCCGTTATCCGTTCCGGCTCCACTGCGGGCCGACCGCCTGCCAGGCGGCGTCCCAGCCGGCCAGCCTGCGGCGGTCGAGCACCTGCCGGACGAGCAGCGCCAGGCTGGCCAGCAGCACCGCCAGCGCGGCGAGGGCGACCGCGGCCGCGCCGATGACGCGGTCCTGAACCTGGCTCGCGGTCGGCGGCGGGACCTGCACCTGACCGGCCCGGTCGAGCCAGACGGGCACGGTGGCGCCCGCCCTGGTCCCGGCCGACGGCCGGGGATCTTGCCGGCCTGCGCCCGGCCGCCGGTCCACCCGCGGCCGGGGTCCAGACCAGCCAGGTGTTCGCGCCGTTGTCGGACATCAGCGGCCCGGGCGCGGCCTGCAGCAGGACCGCGGGAACCCGGTGCCAGGACCGCTGGGCCTGCCGCGCGGCCGCGTCGCCCGCGTGCACCCAGAAGCTGGCCGCGCCCGCCGCCAGCGGGCCGAGGACAAGGAAAGCGGCGATCGCGGCAGGCAGCAGCCACGCTTCGATCAGGTCCGAGCGCCGGCGCAGCGGGTTGTGGTCAGCTCCCAGCCGGCCGGTCAGCCTCGTCCACGTCGTTGTGGGCGTGTCATAACGGTCACCCCAGGCGGGAGCCCGGCCGCAGTCAGCGAGGCCAGCCCCATCAGATTCTCTCCTGTTTACCGCGCCGCCGCTATAGCCCGGCAGCGTGAATCGGCACGTCCGTGGCCGCCAGCACGGCTAGCCGTCCTGGCGGAGCTCCGTGATCATCTGGATGATCTCGCTGCGGCCGTAACCCTGCCGCCTGGCGTCCTCGACCAGCTTCCTGACCTGGGCGAGGACGGCGCCGCGCTGCGGCGTGCCGGAGACCGTGATGCCACGGCCGCGCCGGAACTCCAGCAGCCCCTCGTCCCTGAGCAGGTGCAGCGCCCGCAGCACGGTGTTCTTGTTCACCCCGAGCACGGCAGCGAGGTCCCTGGCCAGCGGCAGCCGGTCACCGGGCCGGCCTCGCCCTCGGCGATCGCGCGGCGGATCTGGGCCGCTACCTGATCGTGCAGCGGCGCCGGCCCGGAGCGGTCAATGTTGACATCCAACATGGTGCTAGCCATAGTAGTTCCATAATCTGATGCACGGCAAGACCGGCGGTGAGCATGACGATGATCGCACCACCGGGCCAGCCGGCAGGCCGCGAGGCCGGTAGCCCTGGCCAGGCGCCCGGCAGCGCGCCCGGCAGCGCAGCCGGCCTCCAGGCGCTGTTCGCCGAGGCGCGCCGCAGGCGCCGGCGGCGCCGCATCGCCGGGACCGCCGTGATCCTGGCGGCGGCCGGGCTGGTGGCGGCCGGCCTGGCCGGCGGCGGCCGCGCGCACGCCCCGGGCCAGCGGCCCCGGCCAGGTAACGGCCGGCCCCCGCGCGGCCGCGGCTGCCGGAGTTCACGCTGCCGCCTGCGCACGTCGCCTGGGTCGACTACCAGGGCCAGCTGCACGTCGGCGACGTGGCGACCAGCGCCCAGCGGGTCGTGGCGGCCTTTCCCTCCGCCGCGGGCGGCTGGTTCACCGCCGCGGCCGGGCACCTGTTCTGGCTGGATTTCAGCGCGGGCCGCCGGGCCCCGATCCGGGACTACGACCTGGCCACCGGCAGGCTCCGGTACCTGGCCCGCGGCCAGTCGGTGTTCGCCGCCGCGGACGGCCGGCACGTCTACGTGATGCGCAACGGCACCACCCTGACCGAGTTCCGCGCGAACGGATCCGCCCCGTCCCGGCGGCTGACGGTTCCCGCTGGCTGGCACCTTCCCTTCCCGGATCCGCTGGGGATGGCAGCCGGCGGCATCACCGTCATCGGCAACGGCGGACGGGTCGCCGCGTTCTCATCCGGCATCGCCATCTGGTACCCGGCGACCGGGCGGCTGCAGCGCATCGGTAACGGCGGCGGGGTGATCGCCGGATACACGCCGCGCCATGGCCGCCGTAGCCTGCTCGCCTGGAGGCCGCCGGCTGCGGGGGTGGCAACTGCCCGGTCAAGATCACCAATACCGGCACGCTGGCGACCGTCACCGTGCGCAGCCCGCTGCGGCACGGCTTCACCGATCCGGGCATCGCGTTCTCGCCGGACGGGACGCAGCTTGCCGTGTTCGTCCGGCGGGCAAGCCCCAGCTCCGGCTGGCCCAGTCAGAGCGAGCTGGCCATCGTCAGCACCAGGACCGGGCGGCTGCGGCTGGTCCGGGCCGCCAGGCTGGAAACCCAGGAGGACGCCGGATGGGTGCTCTGGCTGCCCGGCGGCCACCGGCTGCTGGCCGGCGCGCTGCGCTACAGCTATGCCGTGGACACGAAGACGCTCGCCGCGCGGCCGTTCTTCTTCTTCCCCGGCAGGACCGACCACGACATCATGGACACTCCCGACATCAACTTCTCGGCTGTCGTGCTTCCCCCCGGGGTGAGGGCGAGACGATCGGGCGGAGCGGACCGGCCCGGTGGCGCCGCATAGGGTTGGATCCCATGGAGATGCGCGTACTCGGGACCACCGGCGTCAGGGTCAGCCCGCTCTGCCTCGGAGCGATGATGTTCGGCGGCTGGGGGAACCCCGACCATGACGAGTCCGTCCGGATCATCCGCCGCGCCCTGGGCAGCGGGATCAACTTCATCGACACGGCCGACGTCTACTCGGCCGGCGAGTCGGAGGAGATCGTCGGCAAGGCGCTGGCCGCGGTCGACCGGGACGGCATCATCCTGGCCACCAAGGCGCACGCGTCGATGGGCGACGACCCGAACTCCAGCGGCAGCTCGCGCCGCTGGCTCATCCGCGAGTGCGAGAACAGCCTGCGCCGCCTCGGCACCGACTACATCGACCTCTACCAGGTCCACCGGCCCGACCCGTCCGCCGACATCGACGAGACCCTGAGCGCGCTCACCGACCTGATCCGGGCGGGCAAGATCCGCTACGCGGGCAGCTCGACGTTCCCGCCGTCGCAGATCGTCGAGGCGCAGTGGGTCGCGCAGCGCCGCAGCCGGGAGCGGTTCGTCTGCGAGCAGCCGCCGTACTCGATCCTGGTGCGCGGCATCGAGGCCGAGACGCTGCCGGTCTGCCAGCAATACGGCATGGGCGTCATCCCCTGGGGCCCGCTGGCCAGCGGCTGGCTGTCCGGCCGATACCGGGAGGGCGCCGGCCTGCCGGTCAGCAACCGGGCGCAGCGCCTGCCGCAGCGATTCGACCTCAGCCTGCCGGGCAACCAGGCCAAGCTGGCGGCCGCCGAGCAGCTGGCGGTCCTCGCCGAGGAAGCCGGCCTGTCGCTGATCCACCTGGCGCTGGCGTTCGTGGTCAGGCACCCGGCGGTCACCGCGGCGATCATCGGCCCGCGGACGATGGAGCACCTGGAGGCGCAGCTCGGCGCCGCGGACGTGACCCTGGACGACGCGGTGCTCGACCGCATCGACGAGATCGTCCCGCCGGGCACCAACCTGAACCAGGCTGACCGCGGCTACGAGCCGCCGGCCCTGACCACGCCGTCGCTGCGCCGCCGCCCGGCCTGACCCGGGCCGGCCAGAACACGGCAAAAGGACCATTTTTTATTAACGGGAACCCCGTCGCCGGTGCCGCCGGCCCGGTGACGGCTGCCCGGGCCGCTCGGCGGAGTCCCTTGCCTGACGTAGCCGTGCCATGACTGTCTGAGCAATAATATAAGCTGGCAGATTACGTTCATCGATGGTGTGTTCTACTGAGTCGATGGATGATGTAGAGCGGCCGGACTGGTGGTTTTACCCAGTCGCGTGCCGGCGGGGGCATCCGTGGGGGCCAGGCCGGGTGTCGGTCAGCTGGACGCCGTGCGGCTGCGCGGGCGGTGACGGGCACCTGCGGGTGCACTGCCGGGAGCGCGGCTGCCGGGAGACCTGGTACAAGCCGCCGCACCAGCCCGGGGCGGAGGTGACCGGCTACCCGCCGGCCAGCACGTGACAGCCTGGCCGGCGGGCATCTGGCCGGAAAGGTATCTGGCGCCGCCGCCGCGCCTCTGATAGGTGCGGGCCGCCTCCGGCCCGGCAGGACGCGGCATCGGCAAGCCGGTGGCCGCAGATCCCGAGGGGAGCACGATCATGACGAGTCTGCCGGCTGGCCGGGGCGACGTCCTTGCCGTTTGGACGGGCGATGGCCCGGTCCAGGACCTGATCCGGGTGGGCGAGGCGCTGGAAGGCAAGCCGGCCGTCGCCAATCACGTCGTCATCATCACCCACCAGGACCAGGCTGGCCGCTGGATGGGGATCCAGGGGCAGCCGGGCGGGGTCGGGCCCGCCGACTGCACTCCGTTCCTTTCCGATCCCCGGACGATGTCCAATCATGACGAGCCGAAGCCTGACGATCATGGCCAGCTGACGACGCTGCTGGCGAGCGCGGCCAAATCACTGGGCATCTCCTACGACTGGGTCGGCATCGCCGAGGACGGGCTCGACGCGCTGCACGTGGCGGACCTGTCCGCGCTGATCGACCCGCTGTGGCGCTGGCCGTCCAACCACAACCTGCTGCCCGGGCACGTGGTCTGCTCCAGCCTGGCCGCGATGCTCTATGACCTGTCGTCGGTCGGCTGGGCCCATCCGGACCTGGGCGCCGAGCGCGAGTGCGAGCCGGCCGACTGGTGGCAGTGGTCGCAGGCCCGCGCCTGGAACCGCCGCAGCACCGTATCCGGGTAGGGCCGGCGGCCGGCCGGGCGCGGCCTCACTTTCTGGCCGTTACCGCCCGGATGATGACGGCGTAGCGGGCCTGCCACGCCACGGAGCGGAATCCCGCGGCCGCCAGCAGCCGGCTGGCCCGCTGCATCGTGCGCGCCTTGCCGCGGCGCCGGCCAGCCAGCGTCGGCAGCAGCCACGCCGAGAACTGGTCGGCGAGGACCAGGCGGCCGCCCGGCTCGAGCACCCTGGCGCATTCGGTGAGCCCGGCCTGCTGATCGGTCCAGTGATCGAACGAAGTGGTGCTTATCACCAGGTCGAAGGCCTCGCCGGGGTAGGGGAGGCGCTCGGCCACGCCGGCCGAGAAGCGCAGCCGGTCGTCCCCGGCAGCGGCTCTGGCCATCTCGACCATCGCTGGCGCCGGGTCGATCCCGGCGAGCTCGGCCGCGTCCGGGGCGCGGACGGCGAGCTCGCGCAGCAGGTAGCCGGTGCCGCAGCCGACGTCAAGGATGCGCCGTGGCGGCGGCGAGCAGGCCAGCGCGAGGTCCGCGGCCAGGTTGGCGACGTCATGGTGCAGCCTGCCGAGCCACCCTGCTTCGTAGCTCGGCGCGCGCTGGTTGAACGCCGCGACGTCACGATCAGGAGCCATCATCCGATGGTGCCCTGGACCGGGCCGGCCAATCGCCTGCCCGGCGCGGGAATCCCGCGCCGCGCAGGCCTATTCCTCGCGTCCTGCGCGGTCTTGGCGGCGGACCACGAGGCTGGGGCGGACCACGAGGCTGGGGCGGACCACGAGGCTGGGGCGGACCACGAGGCTGGGGCGGACCACGAGGCTGGGGCGGACCACGAGGCTGGGGCGGACCACAAGGCTGGGGCGGACCACAAGGCTGGGGCGGACCACAAGGCTGGGGCAGACCACAAGGTGGTGGATCGCGTGATCGCACACCATAGAAGGTGCGCGATCGCGCGATCCACCACGTGGGCACCGGGCAGAGCCGGGGTGCTGAACTCGAGGCGGCGCAGTCACTCGGCCGGCATCACGTGCTCCCCGTGCCCGTCCGTCCCCGTTGCGTGGCCGGGACGGAGGGCCGGCCGAGCAGGCGACGGCTCTCGATCAGGGCGAGAGTCGCCCGGGCGGCCCGCTCGGCGGCGAGTTCGACGGCATCCCCGGCCTGGCCGGGGCCGCCGTCGAGGATCGCCATGACGTGGCCATGTGCGGTGGCCTCCAGGGCCGCGGCGAGTTCTTCCGGCGGCGGCCTGCCGTCCCCGGACAGCGCGCCGACGCAGGCCATGAAGGCCTCGTCGAGCGGCCGCTCGGCGGCTTCTATCTCGGGATGCCTGGCCTTGTCGAGCCCGGCCTCGTAGACAACCTCGAACAGCGGCCGGTTGGCGGCGGCGAACCGCACGTAGCCGCGGGCCATCGCGGCCAGCCGGCCGGCAGGCGCATCGAACTGGCTCATTTCCGCGCTGAGTTCCGCGTAGAAACGCTCGTAGGCATGCACCGCGACCGCCGCGAGCAGATCGTCGCGGTCGGCGAAATGGGCATAGGGGGCGCTGACCGCGACGCCAAGGCGGCGGCTGGCCTCGGCCAGCGAGAAGCCGCGCAGCCCTCGCTCCCCGATGATCTCGATGGCCGTACTGACCAGCGCCGCCCGCAGATCGCCGTGATGATAGCGGCCGCCCTTGCCTGGTCCCGGCATGGCCATCAGGGTAGGGCACGGCCAGGGATCCGGTACGGACCATCAGCGTGGGGCCTGGCCAGGGATCCGGTACGAGACTCCGGTCAGCTGTTCGGAGACCGCCCACAGCCGGTGCTGCGCCGCCACGTCGCGGGAGCGGTCGCTCGACTCCACCCGGACCGGCCAGCCGGTGTCGAACCGCCTGCCCGGACCGTAGTACTCGCCGCCTCTGGCGGCCGGGTCGGCCGCGGCCCGCAGCGTCGGCAGCGCCCCCATCTGCGCGCTTTGCACGATCCAGAAGTTGAGCATGCGCAGCCGGGGGCTGATCAGCGCCCGCTCCAGCCGCGTGCTCGTCCGCCAGAGCCCGGTGCGAACGACACCGGGATGGGCGGCGAGCGCGATCGGGTGCGCGCCCGCCGCGGCCAGCCGCGACTGCAGCTCGTACGTGAACAGCAGGTTCGCCAGCTTCGACTGCCAGTACGAGTGCGAGTCGTTATAGCCGCGCTCGAACTGGAGGTCGCCGAAGCGCATGACGCCTTCGGTATGCCCGCGGCTGCTGACAGTCACGATCCGCGAGCCGGGAGCCGCAAGCAGCAGGTCGAGCAGGTGCCCGGTGAGGGCGAAGTGGCCGAGGTGGTTGGTGCCGAAGGTCAGCTCGAAGCCGTCCTCGGTGCGCTGGTGGGGCACCGCCATCACCCCGGCGTTGTTGATCAGCAGGTCCAGGCGGGGCCAGCCGGACCGGATCTCGCTGGCTGCCTCGCGGACCGAGGCGAGCGACGCGAGGTCGAGCCGGACGACCCGCACGCTGGCCGGCCCGGACACGGCCCGGATCCGGTCGGCGGCCCGCCCGGCCTTGCTCAGGTCCCGGCAGGCAAGGATGACCGTGGCCCCCTTCCCGGCCAGCACGCGTGCGGTCTCCAGCCCGATGCCAGCGGCGCCGCCGGTCACCACCGCGGTCCGGCCGGACAGGTCAGGCACGTCGGCGGCGGTCCAGCGGCCGTCCGCATCGCGCATCGGGTTCGGCCGGCGAGGTGTCATGCGGGGCTCCCGCGGCTCTTGCTGCCTGAGGCAATCTGATCAGCGATCAGAATCTGAATATCACTAAGATAAGCTCACGGCGTGCCCGGGTCAAGCGACTGAACAGTGCGGGCCGAGCCAGGTTTCCCCGGTGCCGTCAGGAAATGGCCCGTTGAATCGCGCGTGCCTGGCATGCTGACTTAGTGGGATATGCCGCAGGCTTAGCCGGACATGCCGCTGCCTTCGCGCCGCAGTGGGGGGACGTCGGAACCTGGGTGGGCGGGCTCGCCACCGCCGCAGCGCTGATCCTCACCTACGTGCTGCTGCGGATAACGCGGCAAGAGCAGCGCGATGCCCAGGCCGAGCAGCGCCGTGCCCAGGCACGGCAGGTATCTGCATGGGCCGACCAGGTCGAGCAGGCCGGCCGCAATGGGCTGTATACCGTCACCGTTAAGCTGCAGAATCTGAGCGATGAGCCGATCTACGCAGTACGCGGCGCGGTCGGGGCGCGCTGGTCAGGGACTGAGGCTGATTACGAGGAAACCGAGATCATCTACATCATGCCGCCGAAATCGGCTCGCGAGCAGGAAGTGTCGCTGCATCTCGACCTTGCGCCAGGCGGCAGCCACGAACGCACCCCGCCGGTCGAGGTCATCTTCTACGACGCGACCCACCGGGAACTGTGGCTGCGCAACCGGTTCGGCACGCTGACTGAGCTAGCAGACAACGGATCTCAGAGCCCTGCCGTGCATTTCTTCAAGAAGCCGGCCAACTAGTCGTCGGAGCCGAACTCTCGCTTGAGCTCGTCAATCAGCCGCCACACCAGCTCGATGTCGTCGTCACTGGCGATCCGGCCGAGCGTCGCCGTCGCTCGTGAGCACTGGCGGTCGAAGGCTTCCTGCTCATGCTCCAGGCCAGCTATCTGGTCCTGCAGCGCAGCTACCATCTCATCGTGCCCGCCCGGCCGGGTGATGGCGCTGCCCAGGTCGTTCCTGAGACGCTTCAGCTCCCGCTCGAACCCGGTGACCCGGCCCTGCCGCCAGCGGTCGAATTCCGCATGCACCTGAGATCGCTGAGCGCGGACTCCCTTAGGCAGCTCAGCCGAGGTATTCGCGAGGGCAGCCTGCACCACCTCGGGCACGACCGAGAGCGCCATATTTCCCTTGAGCAGCAGGTCATCCACGTCGTACTGCTCGAGCACCTGCTTCACGCTGCTCGGCGGATACGCCGTCAAGGCTATGCGCCGGGTAGCTGGGTAGTGATCACGCAAGGTATCCAGGATCTTGCCGCCGAGGCCGTCCTGGGTACTCCGGCTGGGCGAGTCGATTAGGTTTAAATCAACTATCGCCACGTCGTAGCGAGTTCCGCTCCGGATAGCCCGCAGTGCTGCATTGTAGGAGCGAGCAGTATCAACTTCATCGTCCGGCAGTGACCCACTGATCAAGTCGAGCCAGTCCTGGTTGTTGTCTACCAGCAGGATCCTCGCCATTCGCCCCGTACTCACAATCCGGAATTCTAGACACGCTCATGCGGTTGCTCGGTAATCGTCTTGACGAACTCTTCGCGGTGCCGCCCGGCCAGCGGGAAGACGGCGCCCTTGGCGCCATGGCTGGCTAGCTCCCTTAGCGGCTCGCTCGTCTTGTGCAGGCCAGCCAGTTTTCCATCGGTGCCCATCTCTCCGGCTGCCTGATTAAACCGCTCGGCCGAGCCAAAACAGACGGCTATTGCCGCCGCGATGGCTCGGCTCCAGTATTCACCGTAAACCAGGCCGGTTCCCGGCTCGATGATTAGCGGCTCGCCAGCGTTTCGCGGGGCAACCGGCAGGAAACTGCCGAGCAGCCGATCGAGGAAGTCATAAAAATCGCCAGCAGTGCCCCTGAAGTCCGTCGCCTGCATGAGCCGGTGGTCCCAGTTCATCGCCTCGGCATCGCCGCGGAGAGCCTCGTGCGCGCCGCTGCGCCCGGCCGCGGCTGACTTCCGGTACTCGGCGAGCCCTCCCTCGAGCAGCCGCCTGATTTCGGCCGGCGCGACGCTGCTCTTTCCGACGGTGTCATAGGCGCCATACTTCTTGATCGCGTCACGGGTTATCCGTAGCACATCCTGGCCGCTCCGGCCAGTTACCACGATGATGCTGGTCCCGTCGTCAGTCGCCCGGATCATCTCCATGACGCCGAGGCCGTCGACATTGCGGTCGTCGTTGATATCGAGGCCGACATCGATGAAGGCGACAGCGAACTTAGTGGCTTCGACCAGCTGCCGGGCGCTGGCGAGGTCCTTGGCTATCTTGACCGTGTGGTTCCCGGCCAGGGCGTCCACCGCACGTTCGTAACCCCCGGACCATTCTTCCTCATCTTCAACGATCAAGACATTTTCGCCAGATCGCACGGCTCGGTCTCCTTCGGTATGCGTGGCTAGCTGCGCGCCGGGTTGATCTTGCTCGACTGGTCCAGCGGGATTCGCACGGTGACCTCGGCGCCCTGACCGACGGCACTGCGGATCGTGATGTCCCCGGCTGAGCGCCGCACGAAGTTGCGAACCCACCAGAGGCCAAGACCCAGCCCCCGGCCGCGCGATCCCTTGGTCGTGAAGTTTAGCTCGAACATCTTCTTCTGCACGTCGGCCGGGATGCCGACGCCGGTGTCCCGGACTTTGAGCTCGAAGTAGCCTGCTGACGAGCCTTGCGTGAGGACGGTGCCAGTTGACACGGACAGCCGGCCGCCGTGCGGCATCGCGTCGATGGCGTTCTGCAGCAGGTTCTGCACCACGATGTCGAAGCAGTAGAGCTGCAGCGCCGGGATGTTGTCGCCGAGGTCGAGGTCAAGCTCCACTTTCCGGGGCCGGTCGGTCTGTTTAATAGCGAACTGCACACTGTCGTTGACCTGGACCTTGCTCCCGCCCTGGCCCAGCATCCGGGTGATGTCATCAGGCATCTTCAGGGTACGGTCGGCGAGCTTTCGCAGCGCTTCAAGGGAGGCGGACAGGAAGTCGCCGTCGGCTAGCCGCCCGTCCTTTTGCATTTCCTGCAGCTCGATTATCCGCAGGCGCATCGCGCCGACCGTGTTGTTGAGCCGGTGGATAAGATGACTCGTCTGGTCGCCAACCGCGACCAGGAGATCGTCGGCGCTGCGGAGTTCGAGTACGTCGGTGACGTCTGCGCGCAATTTCGCGAAGGCGAGCAGGGTCCTTACTTTCTCGGCGAAGCTTTCCAGGACGACCTGGTAGAAACCGTAGAACGCGTCCTCCTCTTCGCTTTCAACATTGAGGACGCCGATGACAATGTCGTCTTCGCCGAACAGGATCGGCACCGCGATCTCGCTGCGGATCGAGTCGCCAAGCATGCGCTGGTACAGCGGATCCGTGCTGACGTCACCGACGATGATCGTCTCCCGCTCCCTGACCGCGCGCCCGCTTACCGACTTATCGACAGCGATCATGGCGCCGATGTCCTGCGGGTTGGTGCTATTCACGATCTCCAGCTCGTCATCCCCGCGCAGGAACATTATCTGCGCGCCGGTGTGCTGGACGTGCTCCAGCCGCCTGAGCTCGGCCATGACCTTTTCCAGGGCCGCCTGGATGACCTCCTGCGAGTCGCTGTCGGCGAACATCATCCGGTCGACATCGGCGAAGATAACGTTACTGTCGAGCAGCTGGGTCCGCTGCAGGGCGATGGCGATCTGGGCTGATATGGCAGTGGAGATTCGTTCGTGCACCGGGTGGAATGCGTGCACTTTGTGGCTCTCGGCATTCAGCACGCCAATCGCCTTGCCGCCAATCCGGATCGGGGTAGCCAGCAAGCTGTGCATTTGCGGGCCGGTGTATCCGCGGAGCGGTGCGTAATACTGGTCATGCGGGCTGGCAGTAACGTCGGATATGTTGACGGTACCGTCGGTTTCGAGGCTGAGGCCGGTCATCGACTGAGAAATCGGCACGCGCTGGCCGATGACAGAACTTAAGTTGGAGTACATCGGCTCGAGGAACGTGCTCCGGCGTAGCAAGATCGTGGTGTGCTCGGCCTTGAGCAATTCCTGCGTCCGGGCGACGATAAATTCGAAGATCTCCTGTGTCGGCGGCTCGGTTGCCAGCAACCGGAGGTCAATGTCATGTAATAGCTCGAGCTCTTTCTCGCGCAGGGTAAGTTCCGCGCGAAGCTCGTCGAGGAGACGCTCCCACTCTTCCATGGCGAGACCAGTCCGTACTTGAGAATGCGACTCGGAGCTGAAGTGTAGCGCGCCGCGTACCGGCAGTGCCCGGCGGTGGCCGCGCAGTTTCGCCGGGCCGGACCGCAGCGCCGGGCGCGGGATACCGCGGCGGCGGGACGCAACAATGTCGGACCAAGCTGGGATACTGGGATGGTGCTTCAGGTTTCTGGCGGCGAGCTGATCGGCAGGGAGCGCGAGCTGGCCAGGCTCGCCGGCCTGCTCGATCAGGCTGCGTCCGGCGAGCCGATCGTCGCGCTGGTGAGCGGCGATGCCGGCATCGGCAAGACCAGGCTGATCGCCGAGCTGGCGGCGCGGGCGGCCGAGCGGGAGCTCACCGTGCTGTCCGGCCGATGCGCCGAGCTCGGCGACAGCGTGCCCTACCTGCCGCTGGCGGACGCGCTGCGGAACGCGACGACGGGCCCGGCGGCGACGCCAGGCTTGCTCGAGGCGCTGGCCGCGCGCCCGGTCCTCGGCCGGCTGCTGCCGGACCGGGGCAGCACCGAGCAGCGCGGCGCGGACGTCCCTGGGATGGCGCAGCAGCAGCTGTTCGGCGCCGTGCTCGGGCTGCTCGCGGAGGTCGCCGCCGACCGTCCGGTGCTGCTGATCCTCGAGGACCTGCACTGGGCCGACCGGTCCACCCGTGACCTGCTGACCTTCCTCAGCCGGGTGCTGCACCGCGAGCGGGTCGCCGTCATCGCCACCTACCGGACCGACGACCTGCACCGGAATCATCCGCTGCGCGCAGTGGTCGGCGAGCTGGCCAGGCTGCCGAGCGTGACCGCGGTCGAGCTCGGCCCGCTGCCCGGCCCGGCCATGGCCGAGTACCTGACGTCGCTGGGCGGCAGGCGGCTCGAGGCGGCGACGGTGGACGACATCATCAGGCGCGCCGAGGGCAACGCCTATTACGCCGAGGAGCTGCTGGCCGCCTCGGCCGAAGGCTGCGAGCTGCCCGCCGGGCTGGCCGGCCTGCTGCTCGCCCGGGTCGAGCGGCTCTCGCCGGCCGCTCAGCGGGTGCTGCGGGCCGCGGCGGTGGCCGGGCGGCGGATGGATGACGAGATCGTCCGGCAGGCGTCCGGGCTGGCCGCGCCGGAATACGAGGAAGGGGTCAGGGAGTCCGTCGCGAACCAGCTGCTTGTCCCTGACGGCGACGAAGGCTACGCGTTCCGGCACGCGCTGATCCGCGAGGCCGTCTACGCCGACCTGCTGCCCGGCGAGCGGACCCGGCTGCACGGGCGGCTGGCTGAGCTGCTCTCGGACGAGACCAGGCTCGCTGCGGTGCCCGGTTCCGCGGCCGAGCTTGCTCATCACTACCTGGCCAGTCACGACATTACCGGCGCGTTCAGCGCCTCGGTCCGGGCAGGCAGGGAAGCCGAGCGGCTCGCCGCCCCGGCCGAGGCGCACCGGCATTTCGACCAGGCGCTCGCGCTCTGGGAGCGGGTCAATGAGCCGGAGAAGCTGGCCGGGATCGATCGCGGCTGGCTGGCCTTCGACTCGGCGAACAACACCGCAGGGAGCGGCGACGTCGTGCGCGCCGTGCACCAGCTGCGCAGGCTGCACGACCTGCTTGAGGCCGCTGCCGATCCGGTGCTCGTCAACCGGGTCGGCGAGCGGCTCGCATACTTCCTGCTCGAGACCAACGAGATCCCCGCGGCGGCCGAGGCGGCGCAGGCCGCGGTCGACATGCTGCCCGAGGAGCCGCCCCGCTGGGAGCGGGCCCGTGCGCTGGCGACGCACGCGCAGACCCTGCTCTACTTGCTCCAGGACGAGGCACCCGCGCGCGCCGAGGCCGAGCGGGCGCGACAGGCCGCCAGGCGGCCGCCGCGCCGTGGGTCGAGGCGGACACGCTGGTGACGCTCGGGCTGCTGGATGAGCGGGCCGGCAAGCCCAAGGAGGCGGTCCGCCTCTTCACCCTGGCGCACCAGCAGGCGCTCGACGCCGGGGTGCTCGGCGTCCAGCTGCGGGCCGCGTTCGAGCTGTCCAGGACGCACCTGGAGCGCGGGGATCTCGCCGACGCGAGCAAGACCGCGCACGAGGGCCTGCGGCTGGCCGAGGAGGCCGGCCTCGGGCTGGCGCCCTACGGCCTCGACCTGCAGTACACGCACTACCTGGCGCACTACGCGGACGGCGACTGGGTACACGCGCAGCAGGTCGCCGACGGCTTCGTGGTCCGGGTCACCAGCGTCGCCGAGGCCCGGCTGTCGGCGATGGCACTGTTCATCGACGTCGCCAGGGGCAGCCCGCAGGTCGCCGAGCGCCGTGCCTGGCTGCGGCCGTTCTGGCCGGCCGACGGGTTCGGCGCCTACATCGCCCGCGGGCTGCTGGCCGAGTACGCGCTCTGGCAGGGCGACGCCGAGACCGCGGCCAGCGAGGCGGCCGAGATCGTCGACTCCGAGGTGAAGTACATGGGCGGCTACAGCCCGCCGGTCATCCGGGTGGCCGCGGTCGGCCTGAGCGCCCAGGCCGACCTGGCCGCCCGGGCCAGGGCGGCAGGCGATGCGGCGGCCGCGGCGGCCGCGGTCGAGGCGGCCCGCGCGCTGATCGAGGCCGCCCGGGAGGGAGCGGCGTACCGGCGGCGGCCCAAGTACGTGCTCGGCGTCGAGGGCCGGTCCTGGCTGGCCCGCGCCGAGGCTGAATGGCGCCGCGCGCAGGACGACAACGATCCGGACGCGTGGCGGGCGGTGCTGGCGGCGTTCGGCCCGGGATTCGTGTACGAGAGCGCCAGGTCCAGGTGGCGGCTGGCCGAGGCGCTGGCCGAGGCCGGGCGACCGGGACGAGGCGCAGCAGGAATGGCTGCAGGCGTTCGAGGTGGCCGACCGGCTCGGCGCGCTGCCGCTCCGGGCGGCGCTTGCGGACCTGGCCCGCCGCGCCCGGCTGCGGACCGCCGGGCCTGCCGGGGCCGGCGGTGCCAGCGGGCCGGCCTGACGGGCGGGACGGGCGCGGGCCCGGCAGCGCCCCGTTGGCCAGCCCGCTGGCCAGCCTGACCGCCCGGGAGCGCGAGGTGCTGCGCCTGCTGGCGGCAGGCCGCAGCAACCGGGAGATCGCCGCCGAGCTGTTCATCGCGCCGAAGACCGCCAGCGTGCACGTGTCCAACATCCTCGGCAAGCTCGGCGCGGCCAGCCGGACCGAGGCGGCGGCGATCGCGCACCGGGAGGGCGTCGGGCTGGCCGCCAGGATGCAGTAGCGATGCAGCCGGCCAGGATCGGCTAGGCCAGCTGCGGCTCGCCGCGCGGCAGCAGCCGTGCTGCCCGCGACGGCCCGCCGCGTCCGATCCGGAGTTCGGCCACGTCAGGCCCGGGCCGGAGCTAGCGCGTCAAGCAGCTCGCTGGCCCGTGCGGTGGCCGCCGCCGGATCCGCGTCCGGTGCACCCACCTGCGGGTCCCAGTTGAGGTCATAGAACAGCTCCGTTACCCCCCGTTTAAAAAGCCAGTCAGTATCTTCGCGAATCTGATCGACGCTGCCGGACAGCAGCAGCCGGCTGCCGTCCTCGGCCTGGACCGGAGGGCCTGCCCGCACCACCCCGCGGCAGATGACCCGCAGCGCGGCCGGGTCGCGGCCGGCCGCCTCGGCGGACCCGCGTACCACGCCGATGCCCTCGCCGATCCTGGACAGGTCGGTCCGGCTCGAAGTGAGCCAGCCGTCCGCGATCCGGCCGATCCGCTCCAGGGCCGGCCTGGCCATCCCGCCGAGCAGCACCGGCGGGCCGCCGCGCTGCACTGGCTTCGGCAGCATCCGGCTGCGCGGCACGGAATAGAACTCGCCGCTGAACTCGCTGACGTCCTGGGTCCACAGGTTGCGCAGGACGGCGACGTACTCTTCGGTCCTGGCGCCGCGCCGGGCCATGTCGGCTCCGCTGACGGCGAATTCCTCCGGCATCCAGCCGATGCCGAGGCCCACGTCATGCCGCCCGGCCGACAGCACGTCCAGTGACGCGGCCTGCTTGGCCAGGTAGGCGGGGGAGACGAACGGCAGGTTGACGATCGCCGTGCCGAGCCTGATCGTGTGAGTCACGGCCGCCGCGTAGGTCAGCGCCGCGTACGGATCAAGGACGCTGCGGTACACCGGGTCCATGGCCGATCCGGCCGGGACGATGAGCCGCTGGAACGACCAGAGCGTCGCGTATCCCGCCTGCTCGGCGCGCGTCGCGAAGCTAGCCAGGTTCGCCGGGGTCGCCCACGCGCCCGACACCGGGGCGCCGAAACCGATCTGCATCCGCTCACCCTGCCAGACGCGACCCGGCACGTGGCGGCGCCCCCCGGCATGGCAGCCTTTGTCCTGACAGCCGTGCGGCGGCTGGCTGGCACATCCGGAACGGAGAACTATGAGCACTGACCCGCGGCAGTGGATCGCGACGCTGCGTAACGACCACGAGCGGCTCGCGGCGCTCATACAGTCGCTGGGCCGGAGCAGGCCCGCGGCCCGTCCTACTGCAGTGACTGGACGATCGCGCAGGTCATGTCGCATCTCGGCAGCGGCGCGGAAATCGCCATGCTGATGCTGCCAGCGGCACTGGGGGAGGGCGAGCCACCCGGCCCCGAGGCCTTCCAGCCGGTCTGGGACGCCTGGAACGCCAAGAGCCCGGACGCCCAGGTCGCCGACGGGCTCGCCGCCGACGAGGAGCAGGTGCACCAGCTTGAACGGCTCACCGACGACCAGCTGGCCGCGATCCGGATGCCGTTCTTCGGCCTGGACCTGGACGCCGTCGGCCTGATCAGGCTGCGGCTCGGCGAGCACGCGCTGCATACCTGGGACGTCGCGGTCGCCGCGGATCCGGCGGCGGTCGTGCCGGCCGACGCGGTCGCGCTGCTGATCGACAACGTGCCGCAGTTCCTCGCGCCGCGGCTCGGCAAGCCGCAGGAAGACCCGGTACGGCTGCGGCTCCGCACCTTCGGGCCGGACCGGGACTACCTGTTCACGGCGGCGGAATCGGTCGCCCTGACCGACCTGCGGGGTGACACTGCGGCCCTGGCCAGCGCAGACGCCGAGGGCCTGAACGAGGTGAGCATGCCGGCCGAGGCGCTGCTGCGGCTGGCCTACGGCAGGCTGGACCCGGCGCATACCCCGTCCGACGTCGTCGCGTCGCCGGATGATCTTGACCGGCTGCGGGCGGTGTTCCCGGGGTTCTGAGGGCTGCCGGCGCCAAGGGCGGCGAGGGCAAGCCCGGCGGCATCGGCGCCGCACCCCCAGGCCAGCGAGACGCCAGCGCCGCCGTGACCGTAGTTGTGCACGATCGTCTGGCCGCCGGGCAGCCGGCCGGCTTCGAGCCTGACCGCGGGCCTGACCGGCCTGAGCCCCACCCGGTGGGCGATGACCCTGGCGCCGCGCAGCGCCGGCTCGATCGCCGCGCAGTCCCGCAGGATGCGGTCAGCGGTGGCCGGATCTGGCTCAAGGCGCCAGTCGCCGTGGCCTTCCGTGCCGCCGAGCACGACGGTGTCGCCGTGCGGGAAGATATAGCTGAGGTCGGCTGATTCGTCGCCGAGCCCGATAAAGAACTCCGTGATGCCGGGGTTTTCTGTCACCACGACCTGTCCGCGCACCGGCATCAATTTATTATCTGGAACGAGGCTGCGGGCGCCAATGCCAGCGCAATTAACGATGACGCCGGCGGTGGTGAACCGCGCCGCCTGCTGGAGCGAGCCGAAGTTGCTGCCGGAGGTTTCTCCGGCCTGGCCGCCGGCGTCGCGGAACCTGGTTCCGAGGTAGCTCAGGTAGGCCGGCATGGTGACGACCGGGGCGGCGAACCGCCAGCCGGCCGTGAACCCGTCCGGTATCTCCTCGCGGGTGCATGGCCGGAAGCCCGCCAGCCTGGTCACCCAGTCCGGCGGGCCTTCGTGGCCGCGGGTCGCCTGGCGGCCGGCCAGCGTGCGCACCGCGGCGGCGGGCTCGGCGGTCAGGTCGAGCAGGCGCGCCAGGGTGATGTCGGCCCACCTGGCCGTCCGGTCGTCCATCCCGACCAGGTGCGGGCCCCAGATCGCGCCGGCCGCGGCCGATGTGGTCCGCGATGGCGGCGTGTCGGCGGCGATCGTCACCCTGGCGCCGGCCTCGGCCAGGCAGACCGCCGTCGTCAGCCCGGATACGCCCGCCCCGATCACCAGGACATCAGGCTCGCCGCTGCTCATATAGCGACCGTAACGTGCCCGGACTGACGGCGTGGCGCTTGAAGATTGACGGCGTGCCCCTTGAAGAACGTGTAGTGAAAGGTCCCGCCGTCGTCGGCGGTCCGGCGCAGGTCGGCGATTCCCTGATCCCAGTCGGCCGGGGCGGCGAGGCCGGCCGCCAGGGCTTCGTCCCTGACTAGCTCGACCATGGCCGTGAACGTGCTGCGGGTGAAGCCGCCGGCCATCGCAGGCCGGGTCTGGTCGGCGTAGACCGTCCGCGGCCGGACCACGACATCGTGATATCCGGCGCTGGCGAGCAGCGGCTGCAGTTGCCGGCCGAGCAGCGCGTTGCCGCCTGCGGTGGACTGCAGCTGGACCAGGCAGTCGATCGCCGCCTGGGCGTAGGCGCTGTCCGGGTGGAAGAAGGCCGATCCGTGGTCACCCTCGATCACGGTGATGGTGCCGCCCGGCCGGAGCACCCGCCGGAGTCTGGTTAGTGCCAGGACCGGATCCGGCAGGTGCTCGAGGACGAAGCACACGAAGAGGTGGTCGAACGCCGCGTCGGCGAACGGCAGGCCGAAAAGGTCGGCACGATGCCATTCCACGGTGGCCCCAGGCGCCTGGGCTGCCACCCGGGCACGGGCCTGGGCGAGGGAGTCGGCGGAGACGTCGACCGCGACGATATGCGCTTGCGGGCTGGCCGCGACCAGGTGCACCGTCTGCGCGCCGACCCCGCAGCCGACCTCAAGGACCCGGCTTCCGGCCGGATAGGCCGTGCCCGCATGCAGCAGGTCCGCCAGGATGTCCGCCTGATCACCCAGCCTGCGGGCCTCGTATGCCGAGTATCCGTGCACGTATCCAGGCCCGTGTCTGGGCCCGTGCCCGGGCGTAACCACGTCCCGCGCCGACGCTGTGTCCATGGATCCACCCTCCGGCTCAGAACGGCCTGCTGAACAGGTCCAAGGACAGCCTGACTGAAAGGTCCGTATCTTCGCGGACTGAATTTCCTTAGCGGCGACCCTTCTTAGTGGCGACCCTGGGAGGTTCGCCGGGTTGCGGGCGTGAGAGCTGATGAGTGATACCTCTGTTTCATGAGCGATATCGCGGTCGGGGGCGTACGCGCTGGAGACCTGGCCGAGATCCTGCGGAACTACGAGCGCTTCTGGGGCCGCCGGGACCTGCCTCGGTACCTGCACCACCCCATGTTCTTCCTGGAATTCGGCGACACGGCGTTCGTCGCGCGCGATCTGGGCACCGGGGAGATCGCCGGGTACCTGCTCGGCTTCGTCGCGCCGGCCGGCGATGGCTACATCCACTTCGTTGCGGTGCGGGACGACTCCCGGACGCTCGGGCTGGGCAAGAGGCTGTATGAGGTCTTCGAGAAAGCGGCGCGCGAGCGCGGCGCGATCGCGCTGAAGGCCATTACCAGCCCGGAAAACGAAGGCTCCGTGGCGTTCCACAAGCGCGTCGGCTTCACCGAGATGACCCGGGTCGAGGACTACGGCGGCAGCGGCCGGACGCGCATCGTGATGCGCAGGCCGCTATCGTGAGCTCCCCGCGCTGGCTCACCCGCGCTGGCTCAGCTGCCGCGCTGGCTCAGCTGCCCGCGCTGGCCATGCTCAAGAAATTTTCACCTATTTCCTGATGCTGTGCCCTGGGCGGGCCGTTTTGTCGGTGGTGCTCGATAGCTTGGTCGAAGAAGGTAGGGCCAGCAGTGATGACCGGGAGGAGGGCCGATGCGAGAACCCGCCGCCGCCGCTCCCGGGCCGCCTGCTGGCCCCGCTGGCCCGGCCGGCGGCGTGTTCGTGGATGTCGATGGTGAGCCGTTTGACGCCGAGGCGTTCTTCGACCCGGACTGCGGCCCGCCGGAGGGCGCGGATGGGTGGCTGGCTCAGGTGGCGTCCCCGGTCGCTGATGAGTTCCTGGCCGCGCGTCAGCCTGCGGGCGGGGTGCGGGAGGTGATCGGGGCCGGGTTCACTCACCGGGACCGGGAGCCGGGCGCGCGCGGCTGGGCGGCCGGCGGGCCATTAGACACGATGGGGCCGGGCCCGGTGCTGGCCGGGTTCGCTGATGACGCGGTCGCCGGCGGGCTGCCGGGGCTGTCTGATGATGAGCTGGTCGGGGTGCTGTGCGCGGCCCGGCGGCTGGCGTCGCGGGCGGCCAGCATCGAGCTGGCCGCGGTCGCGGGCCTGAACGGCCGCCGGGAGGCCTACGCGGCAGAGGACCGGGGACCGGCGGCAGGCCGAGCACGTGGGTGATGAGGTCGCGATCGCGCTGACGCTGACTTGCCGGGCGGCGGACAAGCTCCTCAGCCTGGCCGCCGGGGTGTCCCGGCTGCCGGCGGTGCTGGCCGCGCTGGCCGCGGGCCGGGTTGACCTGCCGCGGGCCGGGGTTTACGCGCGGGAGCTGGCCGCGCTGGCGGACGTGCCGGCGGCGGCGATCGCGGCGGTCACGGTCGGTGATGCGGCGTCGATGACGACCGGGGAGCTGGGCAGCGTGCTGCGGCGGCTGGTGCTGGCGCATGACCCGGACGCGGCGCGGCGGCGGCGGGCGAAGGCGGAGCGGGACGCCCGGGTGCAGTCCTGGGCCGAGCCGGGCGGGACCTGGGCGCTGGCCGGGCGGGACCTGCCGCCCGCGGACGTGCTGGCCGCGGACCGCAACATCGACGCCCAGGCGCGGGCGCTGAGAAAAGCCGGCGCCGGCGGCACCCTGGAGTTCCTGCGCGCCGCCGTGTTCACCGCCCTGCTCTCCGGCCGCCCCCTGTGGACCCTCCTGCCCGGCACCCGGACCCCGGCCCCAGGACCCCGGCACCCGGGACCCCGGCAGCAGCCAGGACCCCGGCGCCCGGGACCGCGGCGGCACCGCAGACGGCGGCACCGGCGGGAACCCGGACGAGACCGCCGGCAACAACAACGACGGCCCCGGCCGCCCCGGCAGCGGTCAGCCGGGTGACGGCGAGGACGGCCCCGGCAGCGACGACGACGGCAACGGCGGCGGGAACCGGCGCCCCGGGCCGCGGCCCGGCAGCGGGCCGGCCAGCCCCGGCGCGCCCGGCAGCGGCGCACCCGGCAGCGGGCGCGGGTACCCGGGCGGGCTGAACGGGTCGGTCAACCTCACCCTGCCCCTGACGACCTGGCTCGGCCTGGCCAGCCAGCCCGGCGAGGCACCCGGATACGGCCCGCTCGACCCCGGCACCAGCCGCGACCTCGCCACCCGCATCGCCGCCACCCCCGCCAGCCAATGGTGCGCCACCATCACCGCCCCCGACGGCACCGCCATCGGACACGGCTGCGCCCCGCCCCGCGCCGGACCACCCCCCGCACCACCCGAACCACCACCCCCAGCCCCCCCGCCGGGCCGCCCGGCAGCACCAGCCCGCCCGGCAGCACCGGCCCGCCCGGCAGCACCGGCCCGCCCGGCAGCACCGGCCCGCCCGGCAGCACCGGGCCGCCCGGAACCGGCCCGCCCGGCAGCACCGGCCCGCCCGGCAGCACCGGCCCGCCCGGCAGCACCGGCCCGCCCGGCAGCACCGGGCCGCCCGGCCAGACCGGGACACCCGGGACCGGGATCGGGCGGTGGCTCGCCGGGATCACGATCCACTGGCTGGAAACCGGCACCTGCAGCCACGCCCGGCAGACCCCCGGCTACCAGCCCGCCCCCCTGCTCCGCCAGCTGATCAAAACCCGGCACCGCACCTGCGCCCACCCCGGCTGCCGCCGCCCCGCCGCGCAATGCGACGACGACCACACCCTGCCCCACGACCACGGCGGCCGCACCTGCGAATGCAACCTGGCCCCGCTCTGCCGCCGCCACCACCAGGCCAAGCAGGCACCCGGCTGGCACCTCAGCCAGCCCCAGCCCGGCACCCTGACCTGGACCACCCCCAGCGGCCGCACCACAACCACCACCCCACCCCCCTACCCCACCTAGTCCCGCCAGGCGCTGAGCGCGGCGATCGGGCTCCGCTACGCAGCCAGATCGAGGGCTGCATCCGGCTGCCCGCCCGCGGTGATGACGGGCTCGGGCACCGGGCGGATCAGCAGCAGCGCCGCGCATGCCCCGACCGCGACGGCGATGACAACAAGCAGCAGCCGGTAGCCGACAAATGAGATGAGCGCCGCTCCCGCCGCGATCGACACCGTCTGCGGCGTCTGGATCAGCATGCTCCAGGCCGAGTTGACCCTACCTTGCAGCCGCGGTGGCGTGTGCACCTGCACGGCGGTTCCGAATCCGACCACGAGCCAGACCAGCCCGATGCCGTCCCCGGCAGCTGCCGCTAGGCACAGGGCAACAGAATGCGTGCAGTACGCCATCGCCGCGAGTGCGAAGCTCGCCAGCCCAAGGCCGATGACGCGGGCCACGCCGACCTGCCGCAGCAGCCAGGGCACCATGATCCCGCCCGCGATGGCGCCGGCTCCCTGGACGCTATTGACGACGCCGAAGAAGGACGGCGGCCGGCGCAAGGCCCTGGCCGATGACCGCGAAGATGATCGTCTCGTTGAGGCCTATCACGCTGAAGGCGCACGCGGTTACGAGAGTGATCTGGGCAAGCAGCGGGACGGACCTGATGTGCCGGAATCCTGCCGTTACATCGCGGCGGAACGAGCCACGAGATGGCGCCTCAGGAGCCGATTCGGGCACCCGGACGGTAGCCAGGGCAACGATGGCAGCCGCGAACGTGGCTGCGTCCAGGATGGCGACGCCGCCGCCGCCGACTGCCACATAGAGGCCCGCACCGACGAGCGGCGCCACGATCCGCAAGCCCTGGCTGACCGTCTGCAGCGCGGCGTTGGCTGTCGCCAGGTCGTCGTCGGCCAGCATGTCCTTTCGCAGTCCGGCACCGGCGCTGCCCAGGACGCTGAACGAGATCCCATAGCAGAACGCCACCGCGTAGATGATCCATAGCTGCGCCCGGCTGTGCACCGCGAGCAGCGAGAGGACCATCAGCCCGGTCGCCGCGTTGGCAATGAGCAGCAGCCTGCGGCGCCGTACCCGGTTCGCCAGATGACCGGCCAGCGGCGCGAACAGCGTCGGGAGGCCGAGTGCAAGGAACACGCTGCCCGCGGCCGCGTTGCTCTGCGTCAGTTCCTTGGCCCAGATCCCGAGCGTCAGGTACAAGGCGGTGTCGCCGAAGCCCGACAGCGCCTGGCCGGCCAGAAGCCGGCGGAAACGCGGATCCCGGAGCGCGCCCACGGTCAGCTATCCGGCCGGCCTGGCGATGCCGGGGGAGCAGGCGGCGCGGCAGGCGCGACCGTCGCGGCGGCGAACAGCCGGACCTGCCGGGCGTCCCGCGGCCGCAGCGCCGGGTCGTCGGCTCGCCCGGCGAAGCTCAATACCGTCGCCTGGACCTGCCCCCAGACCGAGCGCAGCTCCGCCGCGGTCATCCAGGTGGTCTCGCCGACGACTCCCGATGCCTCCTGCCACTGCGGCGGCTCGAGGCCGATCCTGCGCAGCCGGTCCTTCAGGCGGGCGAGCTCGTGATCAAGGAAGGCTTCAGCTGCGGCGGCGGCGGCGAGCGCGCCCTCGACGTCAAGCCCGGTCGGCGACAGGTCCTGCACCCGGCTGGACAGCCGCCAGGGCTTCTCCCTGCCTGGCTGGTCAGGCACCATCTCGGCGTAGCCGTACTTGCCCAGGATCCCGAGATGGTAGGAGCAGCTGGCGACGCTCTCGCCGAGCACACCAGAGCACCGGGTGGCAGTCGCGCTGCCCTCGTCTTCCAGCAGGTCGATCAGCTTCCACCGCAGCGGATGAGCAAGCGCGCGCAGCGCCTTAGCGGCGGTTCCGGGTGAGGTCTCTGGCGGCGTTGTCACGTCAGACAACATATCTTAATCAAGATTCCTTAATCAAGATTCCTTGAGTAACTGAGAAAATCAGGGTGCGGTGCGCGAGGGAAAGGCGGCGGCCGTGCCGGGCAGGGCCGGGTGCGGTGCGCGAAGGGAGGCGGCGGCCGTGCCGGGAAGGGCCGGGTGCGGTGCGCGGGGGAAGGGGGGTGACCGTCCCGGGAAGGCCGGAGAATGGCCGTAGGGAGCGGTCCGCACGGCACGTAGGCTCGCTTGCTGGGCTGCCTTTCGCCCGGGTCAAGATCGTTGCCGGGGCTGTCTTGGGCCCGGTCGAGATCGCTGCCCGGGCGCCTGGTACACGAATCAAGATCACAGTCGCCGCGGACAGCCGCGCCGACGGGAGGAGAAAGGATGAGCGGGCGCCGGATAGATCTGAGCGCCACCCAGGTCATAGCCAGCATGCTCGCCGCGGTGACAGGTGCTATCGCCGCTTCCTACACGGGCATCGCCGGGACCATGATCGGCGTCGCGGTGATGAGCGTCGTGAGCACTGCCGGGGGCGCCGTTTACAAGCATTACCTGGCCCGCAGCCAGGAGCGGCTGCATTCAGCGGCCGTGGTTATCGCGCCGGTAATAGCGCCGCTGGCGAACCACAATGCCGCAGCCGGGCAGCGGAGACGGGCCAGCGAGCACGCCAGGGCGGCGGCCGGCCGGTCCCGGGCCGACGGGCATTATCTCGGAGCCCGGATGGCCGGATCCGGAGCCCGGATGGCCGGCTGCCGGCGACCAGGATGCCACGCAGCCGATCCGCTCGGCCGGCCCGGGCCACGATCATGCCGCGCAGCCAGGCGCACCGGGCGGGGCAGGCCAGGCTGCACCCGGAGCCAGGCCACGCTGGCGGGCGATCGCGGGCGCGGCCCTCGGTGTGTTCATTCTCACCCTGGGCGGCATCACCGCGGTCGAGGTGGCGGCGGGCAAGCCGCTCGATGCGCTGATCTGGGGCCGGCACACCAGCGGGACGACGATCGGCGACGTCACCGGTGCGCAGCACGGCAGGCCGGCTTCCCGGCAGCACCAGCAGCCCGCGGCCCCGTCTCCGTCGCGCCAGGCGTCACGGTCGCCCACCCCGACTCCGACGTCAGCGTCGCCCACGCCCACGCCGACCCCGTCGGCCACGCCGTCGCCGTCGCCGTCACCTTCGCAGTCCTCAGGATCGCCGGCCCCCGCGTCGCCGAGCCCGACCGGATCCGCCGTCCGGTCAAGGGCCGCGGCGCAGGCCGGCTAGTACCATACGGACGGGAGAATGCGAATGGCGAGGATCTGCGTCACCGGCGCCAGCGGCAAGGCAGGCCGCGCGGTGGTAGCCGACCTGCTGGAACACGGTCACTGGGTGCTGGCCACCGACCTGGTGGCCCCGGCCGCGGACCCCGGCATCCCGGTGCTGCGGGCCGACCTCACCGAGTACGGCCAGGCGCTGGAGGCGCTGCAGGGCGCCGACGCGGTGATCCACCTGGCCAACATCCCGGCTCCGGGCATCCGCACCCCGGCGGTGACCTTCAACGCGAACATGGCGATGAACTTCAACGTGTTCATGGCCGCAGCCCAGCTGCAGCTCGGCCGGGTGGTCTGGGCATCCAGCGAGACCACCCTCGGCCTGCCGTTCGACCAGCCGCCGCGCTACGCCCCGGTGGACGAGGACCACTATCCCGTGCCGACCACCACTTACGCGCTGTCCAAGGTGGCGAGCGAGACCACCGCCGGGCACATCGCGCAGTGGTCGGGGATCCCGTTCGTGGCGCTCCGCTTCTCGAACATCCTGGGCCCGCGCGACTACCCGGAGTTCCCGTCGTACTGGCCGGATCCGCAGCTGCGGAAGTGGAACCTGTGGGGCTACATCGACGAGCGGGACGCGGCGGCGGCGTGCAGGCTCGCCCTCGACGCGCCCGCCGCCGGCAGCTCGAGCTACATCATCGCCGCCGCCGACACCGTGATGACCCGCCCGTCGGCCGACCTGATGCGCGAGGTCTTCCCGGAGACGCAGCTGCGCGGCGAGCTCACCGGGACCGGCACCTTGCTGTCCATCGACCGGGCCGGGAAGGCGCTTGGCTTCACCCCGGCGCACTCCTGGCGGGATCACGTCCGCGCATAGCCGCCCGCGCTCCTGGTCTCGGTTTGGCCACGAATGCGGCATCAGGTCTTGCGACCGCGCCGCTATGCGATGAATCTAGGTTCACCACACGGCAGGTACGCGCCTCCTAACAAGGATTGGCCCGATGAATGATGGTTCATCCGGGGGACAGGCCGGCGCCCTGGAAATCCGGGGCGTCACGGTGCGGTTCGGCGGCCTGACGGCGCTCGACGACGTATCGCTGACCGCCGCCCCGCGGCAGGTCACCGGGATCATCGGCCCGAACGGCGCCGGCAAGACCACGCTGCTCAACGTGCTGTGCGGGCTGGTCCGCCCGGATTCGGGCCAGATCCGGTTCGACGGCGCCGAGCTCGCCGGGCTCCGGCCGCACCGGCTCGCCGGCCTCGGCATCGCCCGCACGCTGCAGGGCGTCGGCCTGTTCGGCGGGCTGTCCGCGGTGGAGAACGTCATGGTCGGGGCGACCAGCCACTCGCGCGCCGGGTTCTGGTCGGGGATGCTCGGCCTGCCCTGGTCGGACCGGGACGAGCGGATGCTCAGGCGCAGGTCGCTGGACGCCCTAGACCTGGTCGGCGCGGCCGACTTCGCCGACAGCCCGCCGGGGACCCTGCCCTACGGTGTCAGGAAGCGGATCGCGCTGGCCCGCGCCCTGGTCGCCAGGCCCCGCCTGCTGCTGCTCGACGAGCCGGCCAGCGGCCTGTCCGAGAGCGAGCTGCCCGAGCTCGGCGACCTGATCTCCAAGCTCGCCGCCGACGCCGCAGTGGTGGTGATCGAGCACCGGATGGACCTGATGATGTCCGTCTGCCACACGATCACCGTGCTCGACTTCGGCCGGGTGATCGCGGCAGGCCCGCCGGACCAGGTGCAGGCCGACCCGGCCGTCACCGCCGCGTACCTCGGGGATGCGGTCGACAGGCCGGAAGCCAGGGCCAGCGAGGGACCTGAAGATGCCTGACGCCGCGGCGCTTGCCGTCGAGGACGTCGTGGCCGGCTACGGCGGCGCCCCGGTCCTCGACGGCGTCTCGATACTGGTCAAGCCAGCCACGATCACCGCCGTCCTCGGCGCGAACGGGGCAGGCAAGTCCACCCTGCTGCGCACCATCACCGGGCTGGTCCGGCCCAAGGCCGGCACGATCACCGTGGACGGCGTCAACCTGGCCAGGCGGCCGCCGGAAGCGGTCGCCCGGGCTGGCGTCGCGCACGTCCCCGAGGGCCAGGGAGTGATCACCGAGCTCACCGTGGAGGAGAACCTGCGTCTCGGCGGGCTGCTGCGCAGCGGCGCGGCCAGCCGGGCAGCCGCGCTGGCCGAGGCCTACCAGCGCTTCAAGATCCTCGCCGACCGCCGGCACCGGGCGGCAGGCACCCTGTCCGGCGGCGAGCGGCAGATCCTCGTCATCGCCAGGGCGCTGATGGCGAGCCCGCGGGTGCTGCTGCTCGACGAGCCGTCGCTTGGCCTGGCGCCCAGGATCGTCGCGCAGGTGATGGACCTGGTGCGCCAGCTGCGGGACGACTCGGGCCTGACCGTCCTGCTGGTCGAGCAGAACGCGCGCAGCGCGCTGAGCATCGCCAACCAGGGCATCGTGCTCAACCTCGGCAAGGTCGTCGCCGAGGCGCCGGCCGCCGACCTGCTCACCGATGTCGGGCTGCGCCGCCACTATCTGGGCTTCTAGGGAAGACGCGAAGGCGGGAAGGCAGGAAGGCAGGGCATGCAGGAGTTCCTGGAGTTCACCCTCGGCGGCATCGCGACCGGCATGATCTACGCCGCGATCGCCTTGTCGCTCGTGCTGATCTGGCGCGGTACCCGGATCCTGAACTATGCCCAGGGCGGCATGGCGATGTTCACCACCTTTGTCGCCCTAGAGGTCATCAACCGCACCGGGAACTACTGGGAAGGCTTCGCCGTGGCGCTGGCCGCCGGGCTGGTGCTCGGCGCCGTGCTGGAACGGACCGTCATCCGGCCGATCGAGAACAAGCCGCCGCTGAACGCCGTGATCGTGACGATCGGCCTGCTGATCTTCCTTGAGGGCCTGGCCGGGATCATCTACGGTGGCCAGTTCCGGTCTTTCCCGCCCGCATTCTCCATCGTCGGGCTGTCGATCGGCTCCATCGCGCTGGGTATATCCAGGAATGACGTCTTCACCGCCGGCGCCGTGCTCGCCGCTGCGCTGCTGCTCGCCGCGCTGTTCCGGTTTACCGCGATCGGCCTGCGGCTGCGCGCTACGGCGTTCGCCCCGAACGTGGCCAGGCTGCTCGGGGTCAGGATCGGACGGGTGCTCACGCTCGGCTGGGCGCTGGCCGGGCTGATCGGGGCGCTGGCCGGGGTGCTGGTCACCCCGTCGACCTTCCTTTACCCGAACAGCATGGACTCGATCTTCGTGCTCGGCTTCACCGCCGCCGTGATCGGCGGGCTGGAGAGCCCGGTCGGCGCGATCGTCGGCGGCCTGATCCTCGGCGTCGTACTCAGCTATGCCGGCGGTTACCTCGGCTCTGACCTGGTGCTGCCGCTCGGGCTCGTGGCGCTGGTGCTGGTCCTGATGGTCCGGCCGGCCGGCCTGTTCTCCGCTACCGCAACCCGGCAGGTGTAGCCATGACCCTTGCCCGCCACGCTGGCGCCGCGGTCCTCGCCGCGGTCGTGCTGCTGATCCTCAGCTACCGGCTGAGCCCGTTCCGGGACTTCCAGATCGCCGAGGTGGCCGCCTACGTGACCGCGGTGGCCGGGCTGACCTACCTGATCGGGCTGAGCGGCCAGGTCTCGCTCGGCAACGGCGCGTTCATGGCCATCGGCGCGTACGTCGCGGCGCTGCTCGCGCTGCACTTGCACTGGCCGCTGGAACTGATCTTCGCCGCGAGTACGGTCGCCGCAGCCGTGGCCGGCGGGATGGTCGGGGTCGCCGCCGCCCGGCTGCGCGGCCCGTACCTGGCTGGCGCGACGCTGATGCTCGCCGTCGCGCTGCCGTCCCTAGCGGACAAGTACGCCGGGCTGCTCGGCGGTGACCAGGGCCTTGGCTTCAACATCACTACCCCGGCCTTCCTCGGCGCGACCTTCCCGCCGACCCGCTGGCTCGCCTGGGTCACCTGCATCTGCGCGCTGGTTACCCTGATCCTGCTGGCCAACCTCGGCCGCAGCCGGATCGGCCGCAGCTGGCGGGCACTGCGGGACAACGAGATCGCGGCCTCGCTGTCCGGCGTGAACGTCGCCCGCATGCAGATACTCGCCTTCGTGGTCAGCTCGGCCTGCGCGGGTCTCGGCGGCGCGCTGCTCGCGGCCGTGTCGGCCATCGTCTCGCCGGGCGCCTTCACTCTCACGCTATCCATCGGGCTGCTCACCGGCGCGATACTCGGCGGCCTCGGCAGCCTGATCGGCGCGGTCTGGGGCAGCGTCGTGCTCGTACTGGTACCCACCTACGTGCAGGACGTGGCCACCAGCCACGGCCTGTCCAGCGCGGCGAGCTCCAATGTCCCGATCGCTGCCTACGGCGTCGTGCTGATCGCGGTCATGCTCCTGTTCCCGACCGGAATCCAGGGCGGCCTGCGCCGCCTGCTCGGCCCCGCCGCGCCAGCGGCGAGCGCTCCCCTCAACGCGTTGCGCCGGCATGCGCCGGCCAGTGAACACCAGGAGGAAGGCACTTCATGAAGAGAACACACCGGGCCAACATGGCACTCGTCGCCGGCACGGCCGCCGCCGCGATGGTCATCGCGGCCTGCGGCGGATCCAGCGGCTCAAGCTCGGGCGCAGGTTCCAGCCCGAGCTCGGGCGGCTCCTCGTCCGCCGCGGCGCTGACCGCCTCGGCGCCCGGCATCACGGCGACCACGATCACGATCGGCAGTCACCAGCCGCTCACCGGCGTCGCCGCGCCCGGTTACAGCGAGATCGCCCCGGCCTCCAACGCCTACTTCCAGTACGTGAACGCGCACGGCGGCATCTACGGGCGCAAGATCGTCTACAAGTACCTCAACGACCAGTACAACCCGACCATCACCTCGAGCGTCGTGCACCAGCTGGTGCTGCAGGACAATGTCTACGCGATCTTCAACGGCCTCGGCACGCCCACCCACCTCGCGGTCGTGCAGTACCTGAACTCGGCGAAGGTCCCCGATGTCTTTATCTCTTCCGGCTGCGAGTGCTGGAATGCGCCCGCCAAGTACCCGTACAGCTTCGGCTGGCAGACCGACTACGTGCGCGAGGGCAAGATTCTCGGCAGCTACATTAAGCAGCACTTCAAGGGCAAGAAGATCGGCTACTTCTACCAGGGCGACGAGTTCGGCCAGGACGGCGTCAAGGGCCTGAGCTACGAGATCCCGAAGTCCCAGGTCGTCGCCAAGGAGAGTTACAATCCGACCAACATCAACGTCGGCCCGCAAGTCGCCGCGCTGAAGGCAGCGGGCGCGCAGGTTGTGGTTTCCTTCTCGGTGCCCGCCTTCACCGCACTGCTCCAGCTGACCAGCCTGAAGCTGCAGTTCAAGCCGCAGCTCGCGGTCAGTGTTGTGGGCTCCGACCCGACCACGCTGGGCGGCATGCTCGCGTCGTTCGGCAAGAACAAGAAGCTCAGCACGCTCACCCAGGGCGTCATCACTGACGGTTACCTGCCGTCGCTCGGCGACACCGGCAACAGCTGGATCGCGCTGTTCAAGAAGATCCACGACCAGTACATCCCGAAGCTCCCGTTCGACGGCAACGTGGCTACCGGGCTGGCGGTCGGCTACACGTTCGTCCAGGCGATGTTCAAGGCCGGCCGGAACCCGACCAGGCAGGACCTGGTCAACGCCATCCAGGCGGGCCTGCCGCAGGGACCGTCGGTCGCGCCTTACGCCTACTCGGCGACCGACCACGCCGGGATGACCGGGGCCTACATCGCCGTCATCAAGAACGGGGTGCTCGTCCAGAAGGGCCCGGTGCTGGTCACCAACACCAGCCCGACCGGCGCGATCACCCCGGATAACTCGACCCAGCCGGCCGCTCCGCCCAGCGGGATACCAGCACCATGACCCGCGCCGGGGGGCGGCCAGCGGTCGCCCCCCGGCACTGGGCACCGGAGTTCCCGTTAATAAAAATATTTTTGAAACGGGAGGTACCGCAGTGACTGTGACCGCGAGCCGCAAGCCGGCCGCGGCCGATGAGAGGCCGCCCGGCGAGCGACTGCTTTCCGCGGCCGAGCAGCTATTCGGGGAGCGGAGCTACCGGCGGACCAGCGTGGCCGGGATCTGCGCCCGGGCCGGCATCGCGACCGGCAGCTTCTACGCGCACTACCGGTCGAAGGCCGACATCTTCGCCGCCGTGATCCGGCGGATCAATTCCGACCTGCGGGCCGCCATCGCCGCCGCGCTCGACGGCGTGGCCGATGACCAGCGGGCCAGGGAGCGGGCCGGCTTCCGTGCCTACTTTGACCTGACTTCCGAGCGGCCGTGGATCTACCGGATCGTGCGCGAGGCCGAGTTCGTCGCCCCCGGCCTGTTCAAGGAGTACTACGAGCGGCTGGCCAGGGGATACGCGCGCGGCGTGCGGGTCGCGCAGCTGGCCAGCGAGGTGGACGCCCGGTATGACCCGGAGGTGATCGCGTACATCTACGCCGGCCTCGGCAACTTCGTCGGCATGCGCTGGGCCGAGTGGACGGCCGGCGGCCGGGTGCCCGACGACGTGCTCGACGACCTGCTGCGGGTGCTCGAGCATGGGCTGCCGCCGCCGGCCGCGGGCCTGGACGTATCGTCTGGGGAATGACCGACGGACCGGTGATCTCCCGCACCATCCCCGGGTTGCTGTCCGCTGCCGCCAGCCGGGATCCGGACGGCGCCTGGCTGCGCGCCGACGGCACCGACGCTGACCTTTGCCGAGGCAGCCGGCCGGGTCGGCGCGGTGGCTCAGTCCCTGCAGGATGCCGGGGTACGCCGCGGCGACCTCGTCGTCGTCACCGCCCGGACCACCCCGCCGTACCTGCTGTGCTGGCTCGCGCTCGCCTCGGTCGGCGCGGTCAGCGTGGCCACCAACCCGCGCAGCGCCCCGGCGGAGCTGGCCGGCCTGGTCCGGCAGGTCGGCCCGCGGGCGCTGATCACCGACGCCGGGCTGGCCGGCCTGGTGGACGCGGCCGGCATCGCCGGGCTGCCCGAGCTCGGGGTGCTTGATGTGGACGCGCTCGGCAGCGGAACTGCCGAGCTGCCGGATGCCGGGATCGACCCAGGCGACCTGGCCACGCTGATCCCGACCTCAGGTACCACCGGCCAGTCCAAGCTGGTGATGCAGACTCACCGGGCCTACGCGATGGCGGGCGAGGGCTTCCCGTTCTGGATGGAGCTGACGTCCGCGGACCGGCTGATGACCTCGCTGCCGCTGTTCCACATCAACGCGCCCGCCTACTCGGTGCTGGGGTCGCTGGCCTGCGGGGCCGGCCTGGTGCTGCTGCCGCGGTTCTCCGCCAGCGGGTTCCTTGACGCGGCGCGCAGGCACGGGGCCACCGAGTTCAACGCGATCGGGGCGATGCTGGAGATCTTGATGCGGCAGCCGCCGCGGGCCGATGACGCCGACAACCCGCTGCGGCTCTGCTACACCGGGCCGGCCCCGGAGCGCGCGCGGCAGCAGGAGATCGAGGCCAGGTTCGGGCTGCGGATCGTGGTCGGCTACGCGATGTCCGAGTCGCCGTACGGGCTGATCTGGCCCCGTGGCACCCGGCCGTTCGGCACCCTCGGCCAGGTGCGCCAGCACCCGGTGCTCGGCGTGGTCAACTCCGCGCGGGTGGTGGACGACGCCGGCGCCGGCCTGGGCCCGGGGCAGACCGGCGAGCTGCTGCTGCGCAACCCGGCGGTCACGCCCGGGTACTGGGGGATGCCGGAGGAGACCGCGAGGGTGCTGACCGGCGGCTGGCTGCACACCGGGGACCTGGTCACGGCAGCCGCCGACGGGACGTACACGTTCGTGTCCCGGGTGAAAGAGGTGCTCCGCCGCCGCGGCGAGAACCTCTCCCCGCTGGAGGTCGAGGAAGTACTCGCCGCGCACCCGGACGTGCTGGAATGCGCCGTCACCGGGGTGCCGTCCGAGCTGTCGGATGAGGAGGTCAAGGCGTTCGTGGTGGCGGCAGGCGGCGCGGAACTCGATTTCGCCGCGCTCAGGAAGTTCGCCGCCGGGCGGCTGGCGGCATTCAAGGTGCCCAGGTACTGGCAGCAGGTCGATGACCTGCCGCGGACGCCGACGTCCCGGGTGGCAAAGCACCGGCTCCCGGCCGGGCACCCGCCCGGTGAGTACGATGCCGAGGCGACGGCGGGGGAGCAGCCGCCGGACCGAGAGGACCAGCCATGACCGACCCGTACCAGACCAGTATCGGGACCGCCGATGCGGCGTCGATCTCGCTGCTCGGCCATGATCTTGCCGGCCAGCTCATGGGCCAGGTCAGCTTCGGGGAGCTGGCGTTCTGGCTGGTGGCCCTGCGCCGGCCGTCGGCCGCTGAGCTGCGGGTATTCGAGGCGGTGCTCGTCGCGCTCGCCGACCACGGCTTCACCCCGTCGGTGATCGCCGCGCGGCTCACGCTGACCGGCGCGCCGGAGTCCGTGCAGGGCGCGATGGCGGCCGGCCTGCTCGGCGGCGGCTCGCGGTTCCTCGGCGTGACTGAGGACTGCGGCCGGTTCCTGGCCGGCTCGCTGGCCGCCCACGACGGGCCGCTGCCGGCCGATGACGACGACGAGGGCTGGGACGTGATCGCCGCCGCCGCCGTGCGGACCCGGCGCGACGCCGGGCTGCTGGTGCCCGGCCTCGGCCACCCGCTGCACAAGGCCGGTGACCCGCGCACCCCGGTGCTGCTGCGGATCGCGGCGGAGGCGGGAACGCTGGGTCCGCACCTGCGGCTGCTGCAGGCGGTAGGCCGGGTGCATCCGGCGATACTCGGCCGGACGCTGCCGGTGAACGGGGCCGGGGCCTGCGGCGCCGCGCTGGCCGACCTGGGCTTCGAGCCGGACACGCTGCGCGGCTTCGCGCTGCTGGCCAGGGCCGCCGGGCTGGTCGGGCACCTGGCCGAGGAAATGCGCCGCCCGGCCGGCCCGGGAATATACGCCGAGACCGACCGGGCGGTTCGCTATCTGCCGCCTAAATCCTGAAGAACAGGTTCAGGAACCGGTTGGCCAGCGCGGCATCGCCGCGCACCGTGCCCGCGTTCATCCGGCCGAACGCGGTCAGCACCAGGCTGCCGGCGTCGAATTCGATCACCGCCGGAAGGTCGTCCACGCTGCCCGGCTCGTACGCCATGCCCTGGTCGCTGATCGAGACCCGGTAGCCGCCGGCGTTATGCCCCGAGGTCACCTTTATGCCGATCTGCAGCGGGCTGAGGTCGGCGTCCGGCTTGATCGTGTACTGCCAGATCACGAACATGAACGGGACGAGCAGGTCGGCCGCGTCGCCGGAGATCGCGTGCGCGGCGCCGGCCCCTTCCTCGATGTCCCAGGTATGCACGCCGTAGTCCATCAGCTGGCCGGCCGCGTAGATGAACGCAGGCACCGGGCCCATGAAGGAGTGCGTCACCATCAGGCCGCCCCACTCCTGCTCGGTCAGCGGCTGCAGGATGCCCATCATCTTGTCCAGGTCGGCCCGTACCCGGTCCATCATTTCCTGCTGCGAAAGGCGGTGGAAGGACTGCGCGGTCTGGCCGGCCCGCTCGTGCATGGCGATGAGGCCGAACGCGTCCGGTGCGTCCGCGCCCTTGCGGGCGATCTCGAATGCCCTGAAGTAGCCCTCCGTGGTGTCGACCAGGTGGCCGATCACGTCCTTCACCTGCCAGCTCTCGCATGCCGTCGGTGCGTCCCAGGCGGCCGGCTGCCCGGCCAGCGCGAACATCCGCTGCGCCTCCTCGCGGACGACGCGCAGGATGGTGTCCTTGCCCTCATACGACGTGGCGTCCCACTTACCCATGAATTGCCTCTCTGATGTCCGGGCGGCCCCCAACCGAACCTCAGCGCATGGCCGGGCCCGGTGTCAATGGCCGCGCGCACACTTGTCCGCTAGGCGCCCGCCCGGCCGGCGCGTTAACCGGCCAGCCGGCGGTCGGCGAGCGCAGCGCCGTAACGCATGGCGACGAGCTGGCTGATCGCCGGATGCGCGGCCAGCGGCTGGGATCGCATTGCTCCGGTGGCGGCGCAGGCGGCGTCGAGCTCGCCGGGATCGTTTTCCGGGCCGATCACGCACGGGGCGATGGCCAGCCGGTAGGCACCGGCAGCGTGCAGCCTGGCGATCGCGGCTTCGAGGCTGGCCTGGTCGCCGAGCGACGCCGGGGCGGCCGGGACGGCCAGCCTGGACGAAAGCAGCACCGCCGCGACTCCGGCCGTCTCGGCGGCCTCGTGGCCGCGGTCGGCGAGCACGATGATGCCGTCGGCGGGGCTGGTGATGGTGAGCCCGCGGGTCCGGGACGCGCGGGCCAGCCCGGCCTCGGCCAGCCTGGCGTGCAGTGCCTCGGCGACCAGCGGGTGCGGGCCGAGCGCGGAGGTGAGCAGGATCGGCGACGCGGCCGCCGCCGCGGCGGCGGCCAGGGCGGCGTCCGACCGCGGATGCGGCCCGGCCAGCAGCGGCACGATGACCGATGTCTGGGTCAGCGGCGCCCCGTCCTGGCCGGGCGCGGCCAGCATCTCGGCCAGGCTGCGGACGGAGCCTTCCAGGTAGCCCGCCATGATCGGCGCGCCGGGGCAGGACGCGCCGACCGCGCTGGCTATCCCCGCGACGATGTCGTCACTGGCCAGGCAGGCATAGCCGGCCACGGCGAGCACGAGCGGCGGCGCGTCCGGTGGCAGCGTGAGCCGGTGCGGGCTGCGGTGCCGCCCGGCCGGGCGGACCCGCGGCGGGCGGCGGGGCAGCTGGCCGGTTCCCTGCCCGTTCCCCTGGCCATTGGCCTGGCCGATCGGCGGGCTGGCCGGCGGGCCGATCGGCGGGCTGGCCGGCGGGCCGTTCGGCGGGCTGACCGGCGGGCTGGCCGGCTGGAAGAGGGACCGGCCGGGCGGCCCGGTCTGCGGCGGCCGTGACGGCAGCCCGCTGGCCGGGCCGGGGGTCCGCCGCGGCAGCGGCTCAGGGGGCAGCGGCTCTGCGGGCAGCGGGTCCTGCGGCGGCCCGTCCGGCGGGCCTGCGGCAGGGCGCCGCCGGGGCAGCGGTTCCTGGGCTTCGCTGGCGTCGTCCACGCCTACTTATCGTAGTCGTGCCTTGTCGGGCTTGATCGGGCTTCGCGGATCTCGCTGGCCCGGCGGTGCGTACTGGTACGTACCGGAACGGCCGGGCGCCCCGCTAGCTGGGCCTGAGCATGCTCTGGTACACGGCGATCAGTGCTGTCTTCTGCTCCGGCGTGAGCCGCTCATCGGCCCGGATGGCGGCTTCCGCGGATACCGCGTGCGGCGGGCCGGACTCGTCGCCGTGGCCGTTGTCATGCAGCAGTCCGGCCTGCACGAGCAGGGTCTCGGTGGAGATGTTGAGCGCGTCCGAGATCAGCCTGATGACGCGGACCGAGGGCTGGTGCAGGCCGCGCTCGATCTGGCTCAGGTAGGGGTTGGACAGCCTCGTCATCTCCGCCAGCTGGCGGAGCGACAGGTTGGCGTTCTTGCGCGTGCTTCGGATGAAGGCGCCGAGCGCCTCCATCTGCATCTCCCACGGATCACTCATGGTTGCCTCGCTGGCGTGTGCTGAGCTGGCTGGGCCTGCTCAGCATAGTAAGCACTCGTTAAGCATAAGGAGTCGCGGTAGTGAGCGCTGGCGGCGGCGGACCGGGAATCCCCGGTCCGCCGCTGCAGCGTCTGTCCGCCGGTGCTGTTACTTCTTGGCGGCAGTGCGCTTGGCGGTGGCTGGCTTGCTGGCCGGCTTGGTGCTTGCTGGCTTCGCGGTCTTCGGAACGGCGGCGTAGGCCGCCTTGCTGCCGGTGATGGGCGCAGTGGTGGCCAGCGCGAGCAGCGGCTTGACCGCGTCAAACGCGTCCTCGGCAAACTTCTTCTGCGCGGCAATCAGCTGCTCGGAAGTCCTGAGCTGCGCGGCGAGCCACTGCGCGGCGAAGTCCTGGGCGTTCGCCATGAGCTCTTCCGGCTTCGGCAGCCTTGCGGTCCAGGTGGGCATCGGCAGCTGCGGCGTGATGGACTGGGCGGTAGCCGTCCAGCTCTTGAACGCCTCGGCCATCGTCTCCTGGCTCTTGCGGACCTGCTCCTGGCCCTTCCGGACCTGGTCAAGGATCTTGTCCTGGATCTCCTGGCCGACGACGCGGGTGTCGATCATCGCTCCTCCTCAGCTTGCTGTCGTTACCTCGTTACCATGCTTACTATATATAGCAGATGCCTGGTATGTCAAGCTGGCGGAAGGCGGGCAGCGCTGGTCAGGAGCCGCTGCAGCGCGGCCAGACCGGCCGCCAGTCGCTGCATTCCGGCCCGCGGAGCTGGCGCGGTGCCGGGCGCGGCCGGTGCCGGGGGTGCCCGGCACGCTTGCGGCCGGGGCGGTAGCGCCGTCTGGCCGGCGGCGGGGGAGTCGAGCGTGCTGTCGCCGGGGTCTGCGGCACAGCGCCCATGTCGTCACCAGATCCGTTCCGCGGGGAAGCGGTCAGGCAGGTACTGAGCGGTTGATAACGCGCATACCGCTGCTCATCTGACGTCATGGCCGGCCATCCGGTTGTCGCCGGCCGCGAAATGCGATCGCCCCGGCCTGCCCCGCCATGCCGCCGCGATCGCCTCCGGTCAGGACAGCACCCGGCGCCGGAAGTTGCGCAGTCCGATCGCCAGGAACGCGGCACCGAAGGCGAATACCACCGGATAGATGACGTACAGGTGCATGTGCGGGGCCTGGGTGAACGCGGCCCGCATGCCCTCGTTCACGTAGATGAGCGGGTTGATCAGCACCAGCGTCTGCAGCCAGTGCCACCCGCCGACGGTCACCGGCGCGAGCCTGGTCCAGGAGTAATAGGTGCCGCCGAGGAACGTGATCGGCAGGATGATGAAGCCGAACATCAGCCCGATGTTCCGCGGCTCGAAGCTGGTGCCGAGGACGAGCCCGAGGCCGGCCATCGCGACGCAGGCGAGCGGCACGAACGTGATGATGATCCACCAGTGCAGCGTGAGGTGGGCATGTACCCCCGGGGCATGCACCACGGAGGCCATCGGCAGCACGATGATCGCCGACAGCACGCCCTGGGCTGCGCCGGAGAGCACCTTGGCGATGGCCACCAGCCAGATCGGGCACGGTGCCTGCACCCGGTCCTCGATCTCGCGGGTAAAGCCGAACTCCTGGGCCATCGCGAGGGCGATCGACTGCACGCCCTGGAACATCACCGAGATCCCGACGACCCCCGGCACCAGCACGGTGGCGAAGGCGGACTCGGCTTGCGTGCCGTGCCCGCCGATGCCCTGGCCGATCTTCGGGAAGACGTAGAGGAAGACGAAGCACAGCAGGAACGGCTGGATGATCGTGCGCAGCACGAACTCGCGGAGATGCTTGCGCAGCACGACGAGGTCACGCAGCATCAGCGCGCCGAGGGCGGTCCAGCTTGCGGCCGCCACCGAGCGAGTGGGCCCGCCGCCGATCCGCTGGGCCGGCGGCTGGGAGGTCAGCGAAGCGGCCATCAGTCCCGCAGCTCCTTGCCGGTGAGGTTGATGAACACCGTCTCCAGGCTCGGCTCGGCGACTGACAGGTCGACGAGATCGAACCCGCCGCGTTCCGCGGACAAGACGATGCGCGGGATGAGCCGGTCGCTGCCCTGCACGTGCAGCTGCAGGCCGCCGTCGACCTGCCGGGTCCTGGTGACGCCGGCCACGTCGCTGGCAAGCAGCTCAGCGAGCCTGGCGGTGTCGCCGCTGGCCTTCACCGTGACCACGGTGTCGGCGCCGATGCTCTGCTTCAGCGCGGCCGGCGTGTCAAGCGCCAGGATCCGGCCGTGGTCCATGATGGCCACCCGCTCGCAGAGCCGGTCGGCTTCCTCCATGTAGTGGGTGGTGAGCAGGATGGTCTGGCCGTCCCGGTGCAGTTCGCCGAGGAGATCCCACAGCGCCAGCCGGCTCTGCGGGTCGAGCCCGGCCGTCGGCTCGTCCAGGAACAGCACCGACGGGCGGTGGAAGATGGCCCTGGCCACCATCAGCCGTTGCGCCATCCCGCCGGACAGCGCATAGACCGACGCCTTCGCCCACTTGGACAGCTGGAACTGCCCGAGCAGCTCATCGGCGATCCGCCGGGATTCCTTCGCCGCGATGCCGAACAGCCGGCCGTGAAAGTACAGGTTCTCCCACACGGTGAGCTGACGGTCCAGGGTGTTCTGCTGCGAGACGATCCCGCTGAGCTGTTTCGCCAGCGCCGGGTGCGCCGCGACATCGATACCGGACAGGAACGCCCGCCCCGATGTCGGCACCACCCGGGTGGTCAGGATCCCCGCCGTCGTGGTCTTGCCCGCGCCGTTGGGGCCGAGCAAGCCGAAGATCTCGCCGGCCTGGACGTCAAGGCTGAGCCGGTCGACCGCGGCGAAGTCCGTCCCCGGGTACACCTTGGTCAGGTCCTCGGTGTGGATGACCGCGCCTCGCTGGCCATCGGGCAGGCCGGCCGGCGCAGCCGGCGTCGCGGAAGTGCTCATTGCCAGCTCATCGTAACGCCGGGGGACCATGTCGTCGCTGTCCCGAAATGCTCCGGCAGGCCCCGGCCTTCGCCGTCATGGCACCGGGCCGTTCTTATCCGCCGCCAGCGTCTCCGCCCAGACGGCGGTGTCGTGATGGTTGGTGAGCCGCAGCAGCTTCCCGTCCTTGACCGTGAATATATGCACGAACGGAGCGTCCATCGAGCGGCCGCTGCCCTTCGCCGCCGCCCGCACCCGGCCGCGTACGATCACCGTATCGCCGTCACTGAAGAAGTCCTCCGGCACGATGGCGAACTCGTCCCAGGTCTGCGGGACGGTGGCGAAGACCTTCCCGGCTGGCGCGGCCCGGAGCTGAGCCCGGAGCCAGCTCGCTCAGCCGAAGCGGCGGGCGCTCGGGTAACGCTGGCCGCCGTCGACGACGATGTTCGCGCCGGTAACCCACGATGCCCGCGCGGACAGCAGGAAGGCGACCACGTCGGCGACCTCACGCGGCTGCCCGAGGCGGCCGAACGGAAACTGGGTGCCGAGGAAGGTGGCGAAGTCCCCGGGGTTGTCCTGCTGGAAGGTGTCCCACGAGCCGCCGGGGAACATGATGGAGCCGGGGCTGACCGCATTCACCCGGATCCCGGCGGGCGCCAGTTCCTGTGCCGCGGTCGCGGCGAGCTGGATCTCCGCCGCCTTGGCGGCAGCATAGGCAGTGCGCGGCGCGGGCCGCATGCCGGTGATCGAGGAGATGATCACCACCGCGCCGCCGCCGGCCGCACGCAGGTGGCTCAGCCCGGCCCGGATCAGCTCCGCGGCGTGACCGGCGTTGAGCGCGAGGGTCGCGGTGAACTCGCCGGGGCCGGAATTGGTCAGGTTGCCGCCGCCGACGGTGCCGCCCGCGTTTGCCACCAGGTGGTCAAGGCCGCCGAGGGTCGCCGCGATCGCATCGACCGCGCGGTCCAGCGCCGCCGTGTCGGTGACGTCAGCTGCGGCGGTGGCAACCGGCGTGCCCCGGCCGGCCAGCCGCCTGGCCGCCGCCGCCAGGCCCGCCGGATCACGGGCGACGAGCCCGACCGCTGCTCCCTCGGCGGCCAGCGCGTCCGCGATCGCGAAGCCGATGCCCCTGCTTCCGCCGGTGATCAGCGCACGGGCACCGCGCAGCCCAAGGTCCACAGATGGCTCCTATCTCCGGGCGGCTGCCGATGGTCACCGCAGGCCTGCCGCTAGCGCCTACTTTGCACCAGGTGAATGCTCCAGGTCATTTGCTTGCTGACCGCGTATGCCATTGACCGGGCAGGGCACTGGCGATGATGTCGGACAGCCGCCGGGCGAGGCTTCCCCCGGCGTCCAGGCGCGGGTTGAAGATGGTGACCTCGAGGCCGCGGGCGCCGCCGGCCCGGAGCAGGCCGCGGAGAATCTCCGCGGTTTCGTCCCAGGTGAGGCCGCCAGGGTGGCGGTAATCGACGGCGGGCATCAGCTCGTCGTCGAGAACATCGACGTCGAGGTGCACCCAGAACCCCTCGGTACCTGGGCGGGTGACCGCGGCCAGCGCCTTCTCCACGGTGCTGGCAGTACCGCTCTCGCGTACTTGCGGGTAGTCGATCACCGTGATGGCCGTGTCGCGGACGTGCTCGTCGAGAACATGGTCGTTGTCGCCGAACACGCGGTACCCGACAAGCGCCACGTCCTCGTCCAGGACGAGTGGCCTCAGCCCGTCCAGGTCAGTGAGCACCTCCGGGCCGCGTCCCGTCACGAGGGCGAGGTCGAGTGACGCGACCTCGCCGTCCGGCTCGTCGATGGCGTGCTGGAAGTCGGCGTGGCCGTCGATGAAGACAAGGCCGTGACGGCCCCGGCGCCGCAGTGCGAGCATCGGCCCGAGGACGATGCTGCAGTCGCCGCCGAGCACGATCGGGAAGCGGTCGCGATCGAGCGCGGCCCCCACCGCGGCGGCAAGGTCCCGTGCGACCGCAGCTATCCCCTGCGGATTCAGAACCCCTGTCGCCGGATCGCGGGCATCGCCGTACGGCGGCACGTCGATCCGCGCTTGATCAGGCGAGCCGATGCGTGCATGCAGGCCCGCCTTCCGCAGCGCGCCTGGAGCGGCTTCCACGCCGCCCGGCCGGAGACCGAGGGCAGACGGCACCTCGATGATGAGGGGATTCACTGGCAGTGCCCCGCCCTCTCTTGATCTGGTCCGTCGGCCGGGGCGCCGGCGAACCCCATCTGCCTGGTCGCCTCCCGGACCGCGGCGGCCAGGCCGAGGGGAGCGTGACGGTTGTGCAACGGCCCGGTGCCGTCGGTCAGCAGGGAGCTGGCCATCGCGGCGCCGCGGGCGGTGACGGGGAGCGGGCCCGCGAGGAGGGTGAGCATCTCCCGCACGTCGCGTTCGGCGGCGGCGATGCGGTCGCGGCGCAGCGGCGCGCGCGGCGTGCGCGGTGCCGGTGGCCGGCGGGCCTGATCCAGGACGTGGTCCCACCACCGGGCGAGTTCCCGGCGTCCCGCTGGCGAGGTGATCTGCCGGGCGCGGATGGCCAGCACCGGGCTGGTTCCGGCCGGGCATCCCGCCGCGAGCTGGCGGTCCAGGGACGGCGCCCGCAGGCGGGCTAGAAGGCGCTCCCAGGGCCGGTTGCCTGCGGAGCCGGATCGAAGCAGCTGATCTGTGGTCATTTACCTATCGTCGGCCTCGACACGTGCCCCGGTAAGTGGCAGCATTGACAATATGCGTAACCATCCTGCCAATCAGGCCGCCGGGCCGCGGGGCGACGCTCACAGCGTCGCCATCGTCATCTACGACGGGGTCACGGTGTTCGAGCTCGGGGTCGCCTGCGACATCTTCGGCAGCGAGTGGGCGGCGATGCTCGGCGTTCCCTGGTACCGCTCTTTCGTATGCGGCATCACCCCCGGGCCGGTGACAACCGACAGCGGATTCCAGATACTGCCGGCTCACGGACTGGAGCGCATCCGCAGCGCGAGTACCGTGATCGTCCTGCCGACCACGTCCTTCAAGCAGGTCCCGGCGGAAATGCTCGCCGCCCTGCGGCAGGCTCACCAGCGAGGGAGCCGCGTCGTCTCGCTGTGCACCGGTGCATTCGCCCTGGCAGCCGCGGGGCTGCTCGACGGCCGCCGGGCCACCACGCACTGGACAGAATGCGGCGATCTCGCGCGCCGGCATCCGAAGGTGACGGTCGATCCCGGGGTCCTGTTCGTCGACGAGGGCGACATCCTCACCTCAGCCGGGAGCGCCGCCAGCATCGATCTGTGCCTGCACCTGGTCCGGCAGGACTACGGCACCCAGATCGCCACCCAGATCGCCCGCCAGCTCGTGGTCCCGCCCCAGCGTGACGGCGGGCAGGCGCAGTACATCGACGCGCCGATGCCCGAGCTCGACAGCTCCAGCCTGTTCGCCGGCACCGTCCGCTGGCTCCAGGAGCACCTGGACGAGCAGATAACGGTCGAAGACCTGGCCGCCCGCTCCGCCATGAGCCCCCGGACATTTGCCCGCCGGTTCCTGGCCAGCACCGGCACAACGCCCTACCAGTGGCTGGTATACCAGCGCGTCCGGCTCGCCCAGCGACTACTCGAAACAAGCGACCTGACAGTAGATACAGTCGCGGAGAAAAGCGGCTTCTGCACTGCGGCCAACCTGCGCAAGCACTTCAGCCGGGCCGTGCACACCAGTCCCCATGCCTACCGGCGCACCTTCCAGGACCGGCGCGCGGGTGTCAGCTCCCGGCGCCCCCGGTCAGCTCAGGCGGTGCCGGCGAGCCGCCCTGGCCGATCTCGGCCTTGAGCGCGGCAAGCTCCTTATCCACCTCTGCGGCCGACCCGGCCTCGTCGAGTTCCTTCTGGATGTCGTCGGTGTCGCCGCCGACGTCTTCGAGCACTCCGGACTGAAGCAGCTCGTCAACGGCGCCAGCGCGGGCCTGCATCGTGGCGATCTTGTCCTGCGCCCGCTGCAGCTCCGCCCCCGAGTCACCAAAGGTCTGGGAGATGCCCGCGGCGCTCTCGCCCACCGAGCTCTCGGCCTTCGCCGCGGTGTACTGGGCCTTCAGCACTTCCTTTTGCGTGCGGAAGGTGTTCACCTTCTTCTGCAAGGCGTCGAGGGTGCGCTCGAGCTTCTCCTCCTGCTCGGTGAGCTGCTGGTGCTGGGGCTCCATGGCGTCGATCTGGGCCTGCGCGGCGGCCTTGCGTGCCAGGGCCTCCGTTGCCAGATCCTCGTTGCCCTGGGACAGCGCCGCCCTGGCCTGGTCCTGGAGATGGGCCACCGAATGCTGCAGCTGCTGCTCCTGCAGCTCGATCTGCTTGCGTGCCGCGGCGATGTCCACCAGCCCCCGGCGGACCTGGGTGATCTGATCGAGCATCTGCTCGTAGGACAAGTCAAGCATCTCGTCAGGCTTCTCGGCGGCATCGAGCGCCTTGTTGGCCTTGGCCTGCATTATCTGGTGGGCCCGCTGGAAAAGGCTCATGTCGGGTGCTCCTCGCCGATGATGGACCCGACCGCGCCGATTCCGCTGCCAGGCCGGCTCCGGGTCGGTGCCGGCTCTGGCCGGCGCCGATACCCAGAGGTTACCGCCGCGACCGCCCCGGTGACCGCCGTGCGGATTGTTAGCCGGGATGCGCGGCTGGGTTGGCGGTGATGCCGGTGAGCAGGATGTCGGCCACGGCGGCGGCGTACGCGTCGGCGTCGGTGCCGGGGTAGCTGTCGAGGTAGGCCAGCATCGCGTCGACGGCGCCCTGGTAGGTGACCGCCAGGTAGCGGGTGTCGATGCCGGCGCGCAGGCTGCCTTCGTCTTGGCCGCGCTGGAAGAGGGCGGCCTGCAGGGTGTAGGTCTCCTCGTACAGGCTGTCCAGCCCGAAGCGCGGCGTGCCGTCGGGGTCGCGGAGGTTCTGCACGATCTCGCGTATGGCCCGTAGTTCCGCGTGATGGGAGTCCCGCAGGGCCGCTGCGCGGCTGATGGCCGCGCGGATGACCTGGGGGATTTCAGCGGACAGGTCGATGTCGGCCGCCACAGTCTCGCGCAGGGCCGCCAGGGTGACGCGCGCGGTCTGGTCCATGAGGTCGTCGCCGTCGGCGAAGTAGTGCCACAGGAGCCCCTTGGCCACCCCGGCCTCGCTGGCGATGGCCGCCAGTGAGGTGTTCTGGTAGCCGCAGCGGGACAGGACCGACACCGTGGCCGCGATGAGCTGGCGGCGGCGCTGCCCGGCGCTGAGCCTGCGCCGGGGCGGGCGGGCTCCGGGCGGGCCGCTGGCCGTGGTCATGGGATGCTCTGGCCGGTCAGGTGGTGCCGCGGGCTTCCCCGGCTCCGGCACGTTCGCGGGCCGCGAGGAGCATCACGGCGGCCATGGCCGCGGCGGTGGCGATCATCTCGGCCCGCATCCACAACGGGAACAGGCCCGGGATCATCGCCTCGATCACGTTCACCGCGAACAAGACCGCCGCGATGATCGCGACCGCGCGAAGCGCGCCGGGGCGGCCGGCCCGGGCTGCCCTCAGCCGCAGCGGGAGTATCACCGCGAACACGGCCACGATCACGGCATGGACCCATGCTTCCCGGGTGGCCAGGCGCGGCTCGGTCGCGGACAAGATCCCCAGTGCCGCGACCGTGCCCGCCGCGATCGCGACGTAGATACCGACGATGATGGCTATCGCGCGCAGCCGGTCGTGCGCGCTCAGGGTAACGTTGTTGACCATGCGGTCAATAATAATGACCGGCTGGTCAATAAGTCAAGCGGGCGGGCTGGCCTGCCCGGTCGTGCCAGGGTGTCGGCCATTGACCGCCGGGAAGGGGAAGCCCGTGGTGAACGGAGAGGGCAGGATGCACAAGGTCATTTTTCCGGCCGGCCGCCCGGCCCAGGTCATCGACGCGCCGGTGCCGGTGCCCGGTCCAGGACAGTTGCTCGTACGCACGCAGGCCGTCGGGGTCGGCGTCGGGCTGGTCCGGATGCTGGAGGCGGGCGATGCGGTCAGGCCCGGCGGCGAGATGGTCGGCGTCGTCGTCGCGGCCGCCCCTGATGTCGCGGGGTTCGAGGTCGGCGACCGGGTGGGCGGTGTGGTCTTCGCGGACGTCTACGCCGAAATCGTGCTCGCCGACCCGCGTCTGGTCAGCCACGTCCCCGCGGAGGCGGACGCCGCGGCAGCGCTTGCCCTGGTGCGCGGCGGCCTGATCGCGCTCAGCACGCTACGGGCCGGCCACGTCGCGCCGGGGGAATCCGTACTGGTCACCGCGGCGGCCAGCGGTGCCGGGCACCTGGCCGTACAACTGGCCAAGGCGCTCGGAGCGGCCCGGGTGGTGGGCGCCGTCGGGTCGGCGGACAAGGCCGGCTTCGTCCGCCAGTGCGGAGCCGACGAGGTGGTGACCTACTCGCAGCCGTCCTGGGGTGGCCCCGTCGACCTGGTCCTCGACGGCGCCGGAGGCGAACTCGTCCAGCGCGGCGTCGACGCTCTGAACCCGTTCGGCAGGCTGGTCGCCTTCAGCGCCGGCGGCGGCACCGTCGACGCCGGGAGCCTGCTCGGCGGGCTGAAGTCGGTCATCGGGTTCTCCATCGGCCTGGTCAACCGGACCCGGCCCGACCTGGTCACCCAACGCCGCGCCGAGCTATGGGACCTGCTCGCCGCCGGCCGGCTGAATCCGAAGTACGTCGGCCTCCAGCTCGAAGAGATCACCAAGGCCATCGACCTGGTGGCCACCCGGAGCAACCTCGGCCGGGTCGTGCTGCGCACCCGGTGAGCCTAACGGGCCATTTCCGCGACACCCTGCGCTACCGCACACGGTGCGCACAGCCGCACGTCCGCGTCGCCGAGCCGCCGGGTCATGACAGCTCTGCCGTCGCACACGTCCCGGTCATCGGGGTGTGCCTCGCCGCACGGGCAGTGGCAGCGGCGCCAGTCCCCGGCAAGCGCAGAGCGCCCGGCGTCAATCGCCGCGCGGACAGCCGGGTCGAGTTTGTCCAGCGCGTCATTGGTGGCGGCCGTCACCCGCTGGGCCCACTCGCCCAGCGCGGCGGCTGCAGCCTCCCGGGCGGCGGCGAACTGCCGTACCGGGTCGTCTCCGTCACCGGCCATGGCCGCATCATCTCACCCGGCGCCGGCTGTGGCCAGTGCTCGAGTTTCGGGGGCCTGCTGCACCGCACCCGCTGGCCGGGACGTCGCCCCGTAGGCTCTTCGCGTGGTTGAGATCGACTTCGAAGAACGAGACCTTGAGGCCAGAGTGCCTGATCTGGCGGCCGGCGGGACATGGACCCGGGTGCGGCTGCGCTGGCGGCGGGATCCGCTGACGGGGGTCAGCGCCCGGATCCTCACCGGGGTGAAGCTCCAGCCGGGCAGACGGCCGGACCTGACTGGGCTTACCGCGAAGCCCGCCTTCTGCCCCTTCGATGCTGACCATCTTGAGACGGCTACCTTCCCGTTTCCCGCCGAGCTCACCACCGAGGGCCGGATCCGTGTCGGCAAGGCAGTGGTGGTGCCCAATATCCTGGCGTACGCGACCCACAGCGCGGTCGGCATCTATGACCCCGGGCGGCACTTCCTCGACCTGGATGACCTCACGCCCTCGATCATCGGGGACACCATGGCCGCGATGGTCCGCCATGCGCGGGCGGTACGGCGGCTGGACCCGGCGGCGCTGTGGAGCTCGATCAACGGCAACTACCTTCCGCCAGCGGGTTCATCGCTGGTTCATCCGCACGTCCAGTCCGCACACGACGCTTACGGCCTGACCGGCCAGCGCTTCCTGGCCGGGCAGGCCAGGGCATGGCAGGAGGACAGGCATGGGTCCTACTGGGCCACTCTGATCGAACAGGAGGCCGGCGGTCCCCGGTGGGTGGGACGCACCGGCCGGGTTGCCTGGCTGACCCCGTTCGCGCCGACCGGGTTCCACGAGGTGTGGGCAGTGGTCAGCGGGGCAGCTGACGTGACCGAGCTGACCGAGGAGGACAGCATGGCGCTGGGGCAGGGGCTCTCCCGGGTGCTTGGCGCCTACCGGGCCTGGAACCTGGCCTCGTTCAACTTCGCCGTGATCGGCGGCGGCCCGCAGGCGCGCGAGCACGGACATCAGGTTGTGCTCAAGGTGCTCAGCCGGTCGAACCCGGAGCCTATGTACCGCAGCGATGCCACCTATTTCGAGCGGCTTTACGGGGAGGCGCTGATCGATCTGAGCCCGGAGGAGGTAGCGGACGGCGTCCGGGCCAGATTCTGATCCACCCGGCGGCCGCCCCCGGATGCGCGCCGGTGGCCGCGGCACCGTGCGGGCCGGAAACCTCGTCCGCATCAGGGTCTTTGCGGAAGCGGCGCTGGGTAGGTTCGCATGATGCAGGTTTTCGATGTTGTGGTGCTGGGTGCGGGCTCGGCCGGTGAATGGGTCGCGGGCGGCGTTGCGGACAGTGGTGGCTCGGTCGCGCTGATCGAGGTGCTGCGCGTCGGCGGCGAGTGTCCTTACGTGGCCTGCATCCCGAGTAAGGCGATGCTCCGCAGCGCCCAGGCGCGCGATCAGGCGCGCCGCCTTGCTGAGCTGGGAGGCGCGTCGGCGCCGCCGGTGCTCGACGCGGATGAGCGGGCGTTCCGGGCGGCGGTACGGCGGCGCGATGAGCTGTCCGGCGGCCGGGACGACGGCGATGCGGCCGGCCGGATCGCCGGCCGGGGCGTGATGCTGGTGCGCGGTGCCGGACGTATCGTACGCGCCGGAGTCGTCAGCGTCGGAGCGCGCGAGTTCGGCTATCGCGATCTGGTGCTGGCGACCGGCTCACGGCCGGTCATCCCGCCGGTCGATGGCATCGGCGCGGTGCCGGCCTGGACCAGTGACCAGGCGCTGTCCGCACTCGATCGGCCAGCGTCGCTGCTCGTCCTGGGCGGCGGCGCGGTCGGCTGTGAACTGGCCCAGGCTTACGCCGGCTTCGGGGTGCCGGTGACGCTCGCGGAGGCGGCCGGCCAGCTGATCGGCGACGAGGACGCCGCCATCGCCGCTGACCTGGCCGGGGTGCTGCGCGGCAGCGGCGTCACCGTGCTGCTCAGCGTCAGCGTCACGCGCCTGGCGGCGACCGCTGACGGCGGTGCCCGGGCGCTGCTGTCCGACGGGACCTCGGTCGAGGCGGCGCGGGTCATCGTTGCCGTGGGCCGGGCACCGGCGACCGGCGGGCTTGGCCTGGAAGCCGTCGGCATCACGCCGGCCAGGTCCGGGGCGCTGCGCGTGGACGAGCGCTGCCGGGTGGAGGGCCAGCAGCACGTGTGGGCGGCCGGCGATGTCACCGGGCTCGTGCCGTATACGCACGGCGCGAATTATCAGGCGCGGGTGGTGACGGAGAACCTGCTCGGCGGCAGCCGCGGCGCCGATTACCGGGCCATCCCGCGGGTCACCTACACCGACCCGCCATCGGCCAGCGTCGGCATGACGGCCCGGCAGGCACGCGAGGCGGGGATCGACGTGGCCACCGCCACAGCGGACATCTCGCAGCTGGCGCGGGCGGCGACGGACGGGGTCACCGCCGGCTGGTCCTGTCCGCCGACCGGAAACGCGGCGTCCTCATCGGCGCCGCCGCCGTCGGGCCACGCGCTGATGACTGGATCTCCGAGGCCACCGTGGCGATCCGGGCAGGAGTGCCGCTCGCGGTGCTCGCCGACGTCGTGCACCCCTTCCCGACCTTCGCCGAAGCCTACGAGGTGCCCTTGCGCGAGCTCGCGGCAAGCTGCGGTGCACAGTGACATGTGACTCACTAGCCGCCCGGGACCGCGCAGTTGCCCTCGCCCGGCTGGCGGGAATCCGGATGCTAGCCGATGGACCACAGGCAATCCCGTTTCAGATATTTATAAAGGTAATTACCGACGGAAGACAGGCGGTTCGCTGCTGACTCCGCCCGGCGGCTCGGGGCGGTGCCGGGTTCCCGAGGGCGCTCTGCCGTCGTCGCCAGTCCGCTGCGCCGGGCGAGGGAGACAGCGCAGCCGGTCGCCGATCGTGCCGGGCTGGAGGCGGCAACGGATCGGTGCCTGGTGGTGGTGGTCAGCCACGACGCCGTTAACCGCCAGGTGCGGATCAACCAGATCCCCGCCGAGCGGTGACCGCCATGGCGGTGGGTCAAGTCCCGGTCTGCCCGGGCAGCCGGTTCCGGAGCATCAGGCGGGCATGGACGGCGTCCGGGAGGGTAGGTGGACCGGCCGGGAGACGCGCAGGGCGCGCGTCCGCAGCCGGGAGGTGGCAGGCATGCCCCGGGGGTCCAGTCCGAAGCGCGAGCGGCAGTACGAGCACATCAAGCAGAGCGCGGAGCAGCGCGGCGAGAGCACCGGCCGGGCGGAGGAGATCGCCGCGCGCACGGTGAACAAGGAGCGTGCCCGCTCCGGTGAGGCGCGGACCGCGAGCCGGACGTCGACGAAGGACATCTCCTCATCCCGGCGCGGCGGGCTACGCGCGCATGCCGGGGCCGGCGGTCCGACCCGCGCCCAGCTTTACGCCGAGGCGCGGCGCCGCGGGGTGAAGGGCCGCTCGTCGATGAACAAGGCCGAGCTAGCCCGGGCGCTCGGCCGCTGACCGCCGGTGCCATCGGCGGCAGCCACCGGTTCCGGCGCCGGATACCTATGGTCACGCGCCACCTTCAGCAAGCGAGCGTAGCTTCGGCCAGCTCAGGCCAGCTTGCCTGCGCCCCCTCCTGCGTCGCCTCGGCGAAGCGCGCTTCGCCGAGGCGACGCCGCGCGGCCTGCTCGATCCGGGCCACGTCCGGGTGGGAACGATCCGGCAGTCCGCGCACGCTCGCGCTGGCCGCGAGCAGGCGCGCGGCCTGCTCGTACCGTTCGGCACGCAGCGCCAGGTCCGCGATCCCGACGAGTACCTGCGCGATCAGGGCCGCATGCCCGGCCTCCGACGCGGCCTGGAGTGCGGCGACGCGGTGCTCGCGGGCCCCGGCGAGGCTGCCGGCGAGGTAGCCGAGCAGGTCGTGTGTCACCGCCCGGATGTTCGCCCGCTCCGCTTCGTCGCCCAGCATGGTTGTCGCGGTGCCGAGTTGCCGGTATGCCTGCTCGGTGTCGCCGCCCCAGCGAGCCAGCTTCGCCTTCGCCAGGGCCAGCTCGGCCAGCGCATACGGCCAGGTGACCCGTTCCGCGTATCGCTGTGCCTCGGCCAGGGCAGCCGCGCTGGACTCCTCATCGCCGAGCAGCCAGTACAGCTGAGCCTGCCGCGACCGAACCTGAACCAGATCTTCGATAGCACCGACTTCGGTCACGACGGCGATCGCCTGGTCGTAGAGCTCGCACGCACCGGCCAGCTCGCCGCGCGTGGCGATCCGGTCCGCCAGCTCGGTCAGGGCGAACGAAATCCCCCACCGCTCGCCGAGCGCCCGGAACTCGGCGAGCGCCATCTCCAGATACGCGTCCGCATCCCGCCCGCCCTGGCCGAGCACGATCCGCATCTTGCCGAGCTGCAGCCGGGCCAGTGCGCGTACCCACGGGTCCTCATCGTCGAGCAACGGCTCGAAGGCGGGCAGAAACGCGTCCGGCCCCTGCAACATGCGCTCCAGCGCGGCGACGAGCCCCGACGCCGGGTGGCGGGACTGACTGCGCTGGCTGAACCGGTATGCCTGGTGGATCCACTCCTCCGCCTGGTACTGGTCACCCGGACCGTCGGTCACGAACATCACGACAAGCGCATACACCCAGGCCCGGATCTCATCGCTGACCTCACCTTGCGTGCTGGTGGCCGCGATGAGCAGCTCGATGCCCTCGGCCTTATGGCCGCCGAGCCACCAGTACCAGCCGGCGCCCGCCGCCAGCCGCATCGCCCCGAGCGCCTCGCCGGCCGCGAGTGCAGCACGCATCGCGGAAGCGACGTTGTCGTGCTCGGCCTCGAGCGCGGCGAGCCATTCCAATTGCTCGGCGCGGCGCAGATGCGGCTCGGCGGTCTCGGCGAGTTCGGTGAAGTAGCCGAGATGCGCATGGCGCGCCAGATCCGATTCCCCCGTCTCCGCGAGCCGGTCCCGGGCGTATTCCTTGATCGTGTCGAGCATCCGGTACCGCGGCGCGCCGTCTCCCTCGGTGAGCAGCAGCGATTTGTCGGCCAGCGTGGTCAGCAACTCGAGCACTTCTCCCCGCTCGACCCCATCGCCGGCGCAGACCTGCTCGGCCGCGTCCAGGCTCGCCCCGCCGGAGAACACCGCGAGCCTGCGCAGGACCATCCGTTCGGCGTCGGTGAGCAACTCCCAGCTCCAGTCGACCATCGCGCGCAACGTCCGGTGCTGTGGCAGCGCAGTACGGCTACCGCTGGTCAGCAGGCGGAACCGGTCATCGAGCCGGTGGGCGAGCTGATCGATGGACATGGTGCGCAACCTGGCCGCGGCCAGTTCGATGGCCAGCGGCATCCCGTCCAGCGCCCGGCAGACGTGCGCCATGGTCGACAGCGTGCGGGCGTCGATCGCGAGATCCCTGCGCACCGGGCCGGCCCGGTCCCGCAGCAGCTGGACTGCCGGCGAGGACTCGATCTCGCCGGGGCTGGCGCCCCTTTCCGGCAAGGCCAGCGGCTCGACCAGCCACAGCGCCTCACCAGTGATGCCGAGCGGTTCCCTGCTCGTCGCCAGGATCGCAGCCGCTGGCACTCCCCGAGCACCCGGTAGGCGAACGCCGCCGCAGACTCGATCACGTGCTCGCAGTTGTCCAGAATCAGCAGCGCCTCCCGATCACGGATCGCGGCGATGAGCCGGTCCACCGGTTCCGCATTCGGTGTCCCGCCGAGCAGCGCATCCCGGAGGCCGAGCGCGGCGAGCGTCGACTGCGCCACGTCACCGTCCGCGCCGATGGCCGCGAGCTCCACCAGCCAGGCCCCGTCCGGCAGATCGCCGAGCAGCGTGCGTGCGGTTTCCGTCGCCAGCCTGGTCTTCCCGGCGCCGCCCGGCCCGATCAGGGTGGTGAGCCGATGTTCGGCGATGAGTTCGCGGACCTCGGCCACGTCAGGGTCCTTGCCGACGAAGCTGGTCAGCTCGGCGCGCAAGTTGGTCTTCCGGTTTTCCTCCCGCCGTCCCAACTCGCCCCGCAGCAGCGCGACGTGCAATGCGGCCAGTTCCGGTGAGGGGTCGACGCCCAGCGCGTCGGCCAGGGTTTCTCTCGTGCGCTCGTACACGAGCAGCGCCTCGGCGTCGCGGCCGGTCGCGACCAGGGCACGCATCAGCGCAGCGGCCAGCCGCTCTCGCAGCGGATGCGCGGCCACCAAATCGGTCAGTTCCGTGACCAGCTCGCCGCCGTGGCCGAGGCTGATCTCCGCGTCGAACCAATCCTCCATGGCGGTCAGGCGTAGCCCCTCGAGCCGGGTGACGGCCGCGTCAAACGCGGCACTATCCTGCAAACCGACGTCCTGCATGGCCGCACCGCGCCACAACGCGAGGGCCTCGCGCAGCAGCCGTACCCGCCGTGGATCCTCGTCATTGCGGGCCTGGCTGACGAGGCGTTCGAACCGCACCGCGTCGACAGCGTCGGGCTCCACCGTCAGCCGGTAGCCGTCCGGCTGCCCCTCGACCAACCGTTCCGGCAGCGCCTTCCGCAGCCGGGAAACCAGGCGCTGCAAGGCGTTCGCCGCCTCGGAGGGCGGGTGCTCACCCCAAATCCAGTCGACGAGCGTCGCCCTCGGGACTGCGTGACCTGGTTCGAGCGCGAGGGCGACCAGCAGCCCGCGCAGCCGGGCGCCCGGCACGTCGGCGAGGACGCCGTCGTCCGTGCGAACCTCGAGGGATCCAAGCATCCCGATCTGCACCTAGCTGATTTTGCCATGGGCGACGGGCAGGCCCCCAACTGGTGGCGCGGCGCACTGGCGCAGCTTCTGCAGGATCGTGGCCAGGTTCCAAGGTGGTGAAGCTGCGATCTCGGTGTATCAGGATGGCTATCCGTTCCTCCTTACGAGTGCAGGAGGGATCACGGCCGACACACCACATCGACGTGTTCTTCAATTACGGGTTCGTAGAGTAGGCCGAGGGCAGGAAGTTTCGAGGTCGTGATCATGGCGGAATCCGCTCAGGAAGCTTCGGGCCGGATCTTCCTGAACTACCGGCGGGAGGAGACGGCCTACGCGGCTGGCTGGCTTTATGACCGGCTCGCTGAGCGCTTCGGCGGCGGCCAGATTTTCAAGGACGTCGACTCGATCGAACTGGGTGACGACTTCGTCGAGAAGATCACCCATGCCGTCGGGTCCTGTGACGTGCTGCTGGCGCTGATCGGTGACCGATGGCTCACGATCACGGGAGCTGACGGGATGCGCCGCCTGGATGACCCCGAGGACTTCGTGCGTCTGGAGATCGAGGCCGCCTTGGTGCGCGATGTCCGGGTTGTCCCCATCCTGGTTGCTGGGGCGAGGATTCCCGACGCTGGTGAATTGCCGCCCAGCCTCGCAAGGCTGGTGCGTCGTCAGGCCCTTGAGCTCAGTCCGAGCCGCTTCGACGCTGATCTCAGCCGGCTCCTCAGGCTGCTGGACAGCACTCTCGCCGAGGCACAGGCCCCACCGGCAGGCCAGCGGCCAGGAGCCGCCGAGCGGGAGTCGGCCGAGCGGGAGTCGGCCGAGCGGCAGGATGCCGAATGGCGGGCCGAGCGTGAGCAGGTCGAGCGGCGGGAGGCTGAGCGGGAAGCCCGGCAGGAAGCCGAGTGGCGGGCCGAGCGGGAGGCCCGGCGGGAGGCCGGCCTGCGGGAGGCCGAGCGGCCTGTCCTGGTGGCCCGCCCTATCGTCTTGTGCATACCTCTACTGATCTTTTCCCTGAAACTCCTAACCGGTCACTTTTCTAAACCTTGGTCATTGATCGTGTTGTGCAGCGCTATTCTCGGTTTGGCCGTGGCCACAGCAGAGCACAGGCGCCTCCGAATTCTAGTATGGACGGTCGCGCTAGAATTCTTCTTCGCCTGGTTCCTGATATTTGCGATATACAGGCTAAATTGGGGAAACATTCACCGCATTCATCGCTATCTGCCGCCCTTGGCAATTCTGGCGGCGGCGGGCGCGATATTCAGTGCATCATTGTGCATACGGGTGCTAGCTAAATCCAGAAGGAAAAGATGCCCCGTACATCAGCTCCTGCCCGCCTTTTTGATCTGTATGACGGTCGGGCTCGGTGCCACGGCAATCGGTTATGCCGGCGAGCATTATCATAGTGTTGAGACTCTGCACAATATTGGTCCAAAATTCACCGGTATTGGCGTGGTGTTTCTCTTCGTTGCTCTTCTATTGAACCTGCTGGCACCGCTTCTCGCGCTAGTGCGAAAGCTCCGTGGCTCCGCTGCGGGCCATCTGCCCAGCTGAGGACGACGGCGAGCCGGCCGACCTGCCCGCCGCGGAGCTGGCCAGCCGTCCGGCGCTGGCTGGCCGGGCTGGACTTTTGGAATCCTGCAGGGGCCGATCATGGCGCCGCAAGGGTTTCGCGTTACGCGGTCGGCAGGCTGGCCGGGCCGATCGCCGTCTCGGCGTCATGGACCCCGGCCAGGCGGGCGAAGCCGAGCGCAAAGCCGACGAGATGGGCCTGGACGTACCGGAGTTCGATGCGGCAGGCCATGTTGTCAGGCCAGGTAGATTCCAGGCCATCAGGGTGCGCCTTCTCGAAATCGCGCAGCCGGGGGTGCCATTTCGACAGGAACGGACGCAGCTCGTGGTTGAGCATGGTGACAGCCAGGTGCTCGACGGTCTGACCGCCAGAGACGGGCACCGAAGGGCGGCTGGCCTTCAGCGTGTCCCTGGTCGTCGCGAAGAGGCCATAAAGCGACGTCAGCGCCTCCCGAATGAATCCTTCCTCATTGCTTAACGGCTGCGTGGATACCCGGGTAACAGTCTCGATGTATAGTTTCCATGCCACCTGGCGGGCGTCATTGTTGACGACGAATGTCAGTTCGCTCACCTGGGGAACCGTTATCTTGACCTCGGTGAGCTGCGCCGCACGCCAGTACTGCTGCAACACGAGAACCGCAGCCGCGCCGGCGGCTGCGCCGATGATGATGTACAAATTTCGGCCGGTAACCCGGGAAATGGTGAACACTACGACGCCTACGACTGCGCCTATTGCAGCGGCGGCAGTTATTTGACCAAAGCGTTTGCTCAATACCGGTTTAATCATGGCAGGAATTCCAAGGTTAGGGCAATGTCAGGCTGGCCAATGAGGCACCTATATTTCTTACGACGCTCTTGCCGGGCGCCAGCTTGAGCGGCCCGGGCCGGCCACAGAAGCTCCCATCATGGTCTTGATGCACAGCGTAGGGTGCGGACGAGGTCCCGGCATGGCCAGGACATGGAGGAAGCCATCATGGCAGGCGAGGTCGTTACTGTATATGCCGGCCAGCAGCCACCGGAGTACTGGGATGCCTGCGTTTTCATCGGTGGGTCCGCATCAGGCCCAGGCTCCTCGGCCATGCCGTGGCAACATGAAGTCATCGCGCTGCTTCGAGAGCGATGGGTGAGCGACGGGCGGCTCGCGTTGCTCATAGCCGAACCGGCCAGCGGCATCCGCGATGACGCCATCGGCGGGTTGGCCGACTGGTATGACCGTGCGCTTGGCGTTGCCGATGTCGTCATGTTCTGGTGGCCGGATGACACGGACCCAGCCGTGCTGGCCACCAGCCTGGCGGGATGGAATGACAGCCAGCGAGTGGTGCATGGCACGCCGCTGCGCGCGGCGCAGAGCCAGTATCTGCTCCGGTACGCGGGCCGTCACGACATCGCCGCCGCGACCACGCTGGACGGCGCTGCCCGTGCGGTTCTCGGCAAGATCGGCGCCGGGGCGCGCCGCAGCGCCGGCGAGTGCGAGGTTCCGCTGCCGGTATGGCGCTCCGGCAGCTTTCAGCGCTGGTACGCGGCTCAGACCTCGGCCGGGAACACGCTGCTTGGCGCACGCCAGGTATGGACCTTCAGCACGGGGCCGCGCCAGCAGTTCCTGCTGTACTGGGCGCTGCACGTCCGGATCTACGTGCCGGCCGAGGACCGGATCAAGTCCAATGAGGTGGTCATCTCCCGGCCCGACACCTCGGTGGTGGCACTCTACAAGCGCAGCGCCACCCTGGACGACACGATTGTCGTGCTTGTCCGCGAGTTCCGCAGTTCCGCGTCCACCCGTGACGGCCTCGTGCACGAGCTACCTGGCGGCTCGGGACCTGCTGCCACCGATGCGATGGATCAGGCAATTAGCGAAGTCGAGGAGGAGGCAGGGCTCGCCATTGACATTCAGCGCATCCGGACTCATGGCGACCGCCAGCTCGCGGGGACCCTGTCGGCACACCACGCCCGGCTGTTCGCGGCCGAGATCACCAGCGATGAGCTCGACCGACTGCGCACCACGCGGTCGGCACCACACGGAACTGGCGACACCGAACGAACCTGGACCGAGATCACTACCTTCGGCGAGATCCGCAAGAATCCGCTCGTGGACTGGGCGACGCTCGGAATGATTGCCGAGGTCCTGCTCGACCAAACCACAATGCCGCCAAGGTGACCCGGCTGCCACGATGCCGCACCTCGATAGCGCGGAAGTTCGTTTCGCGCGAGCCACACCCGGTCAGCCGGCTCCCACAGCATCGGCCCGGCGCGGCGGCGCAGCGCCGCGTTCTCGTGCCGGAGTACCAGCAGCCCCAACGCCGGCAGACGGTGGTGGTTACCAAGCTGGATGGGTCACCCCAATGGCACTCCCGGTTGCGGCAGCCGGGCAGCCGGTCTAACTTGGTGGCATTCAGGGTGGTTTACAAGGGGGCGGACTTCGAGCAGGCGCTGCTGCCGCGGGTGCACTTTGCGTGACGCTGTGCCTTGGCGCGGGGCCGGCTGGCCGGGAAGCCGCGGCACGACCACCCATAACATTTTATCTGGGACGGGTTATGAAGGCCATCTTCGTCAAGGCATCGGCCGGCGTGGCGGAATATGACGCATTCATATCCTATAGCCACGGCCAGGACGGGCGCCTGGCAGCAGCCCTCCAGGCTGAGCTGGCGCGATTCGCGCGGCGCTGGTACCGCCCCCGCGCGATGCGGGTCTTCCGAGATGAAACCGATCTCGCCGCGAGCCCGGAACTCTGGCCGGACATAGAAAGGCGCCTGGCGAGGTCACGCTGGTTCATACTTATTGCATCCCCGGAATCTGCTAGGTCGCCATGGGTCCGGCGGGAAATCACCTGGTGGTTAAATCATCACGGGACTGAGCACTTCATCATTGCGCTCGCTGGCGGTAAGATAAACTGGAGTACCGGCAATGACCCTGATGCCAGCGATTTCGACTGGCAGGCGACCGATGCGCTTCCGGAAGAAGTACTTCGCGGCGCCTTCGCGAACGAGCCCTTGTGGGTGGACCTGCGGAACTTGCGGCAGGCCACGTCACAAGGCGACGCAGCAGATGTGCCGCTCCGGCTCGGCGATGTGGTGGCGAACTTCGCGGCGCCGATCCGCGGCCGCGACAAGGGCCAGCTCATCGGCGAGTACCTCCGCTATGTCAGGCAGACGCGGCGGCTGATCGTATCAATTATCTCGGCGCTATCGGCGCTTCTCCTGCTCGTATCCGTGGCAGCGCTCTACGCCAGCAATCAGCGTGACAAGGCCATCACGCAGGCGCGCATCGCAACGGCACGGCTGCTGGCCGCGGATTCCGGATCGCTGCTCGGCACTAACCTGGCTATGTCCCAGCTGCTGGCGGTCGAGGCCTATCACATGGACCGGGACCCGCAGACAACGGCGGCGCTTTTCACGGCGGTGACCTACAGCCCGTCGCTGGTGCGTTACCTGCCGGCTGGCGGTGTTGTCTCGGCCATAGGCGGCTCAGCCAGCGGCCGGATAGTGGTCGCCGGGACCGAGACGGGGCAGGTCCGGCGATGGCAGGTCAGCGGCGGCAGCGGGGCGAAGATCGCGCAGTTGAACGGCGCAGTGAGCGCGGTCGCGGCCAGTGCCGCTGGCACCGTGATCGCGGCGGCCGCCGGGCCGGAGGTGGTTGTCTGGGCATCAGGGCGAGGTACGCAGCCAGTTTCCCTCCCGCGCGCCGATGTCACGGCGGCCCTGACGGTGTCGCCGGACGGTCGCTATGTGGTGGTGGCAAGCTACTCCCGGTCGGTTGCCGAGGGAACAGCGACGGGCCCGGCCCATATCACCCTGCTGGACAGGCAGACAGGCGGTGAGCGGCGGGCGAGCGCGAGCGTCGATCCGTTCGCGCTGGGGGCACCGGATGACTCGACAATGGTGCTGGCCAGCCGCGGCGGCCCGTGGGAGCGGCTGTCCATGCCGGGGCTTGCCCGCACGCTGGGACCAACCGCAGTTTCGACCGGAGTCCACGGCCTGGCTTTCGCGTTGTCATCGAATGGAAAGTTCTTCGCCTACGCCAATGGCGGAAGCACCGTTCCGCTATGGTCGACGGCTAGCTCGGACCCAAGCGGGAATCCCGAACTACTTGCGCTTAGCCATGGCAGCGATCCGCAATCTCTGGCGATCAGCCCGGATGGCAAGCGCGTCGCTGTCGGAGATGGCGGGACAGTTTACGTATATTCCGCAGCTAAAGGAGTCGCCCCGCAACAAGGACAGCATATCCTGAGCGGTAATAGCAGTACGCCGGAGATCCAATTCCTAGGTGATGACAATCATTTGGTGTCTGCCGCGGGCAGCTCGCTTGCATTGTGGAACCTGAGCCAGTTCAGCCGTATCGGCTCGCAAACTCAGGTAGCCGTTACCATGGCATGCAACGCCTGCGGCGCGCCCCTGGTGGAGCCGAGCCCGGATGGCAGGGACGTCGCCATCCTGGGCGGCCTCCCAGCGAGGATCGTGGTGCACGGCCTCGGTCCCGGCGCGGCTCAGCAGATCATCGGGAGCGGCATAAGCGATAGCTACGGCCTGCTTGGCTGGAACTCAAGCAGCAGCAGCGTATTTGTACTCCGGAACAGGCGCCTGGAAGCCGTGCCGGTTGACGGGAGACAGGTAACTGACCGACATTCTATCAGCGCCTCCCAGTACAGCGTCCTGGCTTTTTCGCAGGCTCGGCAGCAGTTCGTCGAGTATGACGCAGCGGGAGATATAAGGATCGTCGGCCTGGCGAGGGGCGAAGTAGACCGGAGCATCGCGGATCCTGGTCACGCGAAGGCCGTTGTAACCTACGCCGTGAATTCAGATGATTCCTACCTGGCGGAACAGTTCCTGCCGTCCAGTTCATCGACTGCGTACTCGGCTGAGGTCATAGACCTCAGCACCGGCCAGGCGCATGTCGTCGGCTCGGGCAATGTCGCGAGAGTCACGTTCAGCGGCGGGCACCTGCTCATCCAGCGGGCAACCGGTGACCTGGAGATCTGGGATATGCCCGGCACGGCGCGGCAGCACGTCATCCGCCAGGACCCGAGCTACCTGCCGACGGGGGGATCGGTGCAGACCAGCCCGGTCCTGGTCGGTTCGCTCCTGGTACAGGAAAGGTCGAACGGCTCCCTGGTGATCACGGACATCGACACCGGGGATGTCATCGGCTCGCTACCGCGATCGTCACTCCTGAAGACCGGGCTAGCGGCCGACTCCCACGGTGACCGGCTGGTTACCGTCACCGAGGGACCGCCATCAGGCGCGGCCTCCGGAAAGCTGGCCCAGTGGAGCCTATCGGGCGGTACCTGGATCCGGGCGGCGTGCGGCGCGGCCGGCCGCAGCCTGACGGCAGCCGACATGCGGCGCTTCACGGGAACGGCAGGCTCCGGCTTCCTGGCGTGCTCCAGCGCCGCGGGCGCCTCCATAGGGCTCCAAGGCCAACGGCACGCCTCGCGAGGAACGCGCTCCTAACGCCTCGGCATCTGCGATGGGCTGACGCTCGCGCTGATTGCCCTGGCGTGGAGGGGATATTCGGTCTGGGGTTTCTTCCGGGGGGGGGTGCCGCGACCTGGCGAGCTGGACGCCGGGACGGTCGGCCAGAACTGGCCAGTTCGCGGGGGAGCGTGGGCGCCGGCTTGTTCGTGCTTGGTAGGTGAGGGAGGGCGGCGGATGGCAGACAACGGGATGGCCGGGCAGCTGGAACGCTTGCTCACCGAGCGGGCTGACCGGCTGATGTGCACGGCGGTCCTGCTGGCCGGCAGCCGGGAAGCTGGCCAGGACCTGCTGCAGACCGCGCTGGAGCGGCTGCTCGGGCACCGGCGCGAGCTCCACGGCGACGCTGAGGCGTACCTGCGCCGCACGCTGTACAACCTGGCCGCGGACGGCTTCCGGCGCCAGGGCAGGCTGCGGCGCAAGCTGCTGCTGCTCAGCGCGGAGGCGCAAGTCCCGGCGGACGCGATCGCCGAGGTGGACCTGCGGGATGCGCTGGTGCGCCTGCTGCTGCAACTGCCATCCCAGCAGCGGGCGGTCCTGGTGCTCAGGTACTGGGAGCAGCTGACCGCGGCCGAGACGGCGGCGGTGCTCGGCTGGCCGGAGGGCACGGTCAGGTCGGCGGCCTCCCGCGGGCTGCGGCGGCTGAGGGAACTCGCCGTCGGCTGGCAGCAGACAGAGCTGCACGAGGCAGGGCTGAGGGAGCAGCGGGCATGAACACCGATGTTGAGGAATTGCTGCGCGAGGGCATGGAGCGGTTCGCCGCCGGGGTGCGGGCTCCCGCCGGGCTGGCCGACACGGCGGGCCGGCTCCATCGGCGGCGGCTGGCCGTCCGCGCCGCGGTGGCCTGCGGGACCGCCGCTGTCACCGGCGCCGCCGCGATCGCCGTGACCGTTGCGGCCACCGGCACCGCGGCGCGGCCAGCTCCCGGCGGAGTCCGGGCGCAGACGGCCGGCTACGTAGTCCAGCGGGTCGAGAAGGCGCTCGCCGGCACGAATCTGGTGTTCTACGGGCAATCGACCAGCAACGGGGGACCGGGCCCGACCTGGGCGTACGGTGCCCAGAACCGGGTCGAGGAGTTCTCCAGCGGGGAGCCCTACACAGTGCAGGGAACCGCCGTCATCCACGGGAAGCTCACCGGCGTCTACGTCATGTACTTCAACCGCACGTGGAATCTGCTGCCGGAATTCGCGCCGGAGAACGCATGCTCGACGCAGGGCGCGCTCGAGATGGGGGGCCCCCCGCTGCCAACCAACCACTGGTCGAACTTCATCAATCAGACGCTCGCCTGCGGGGCTGCCTCCGTGTCCCATGTCCAGCTCAACGGCGTGGATATCACGAAGATCACTGGTAGGTCTGTCACGGTCCGGCTGCACCCGGATTACGCCAAGGTCGTACACGAAAAGTGGTCGCGCGCGGGGTGGACCATTTACGTGAACTCCAGGACGTATCTCCCGGTCCGGATTATCGGCTCGACCGAGACATTCGGTGGCGCGGGCGGCGACACGCTCTTCCGGTCCGTGACCGACGCGCACTGGCTGCGGCCGACCGCGGCGAACATCGCCAAGACCCTGGTCACCATCCCCCCGGGTTTCAGGCACGTCAAGTCCCCGGCCAACCAGTAGCCGTCTAGTGGGGCCGCTGGCCGCGGCGGGTCCCCGGCGCCGACGTCCGGGCCTGAGTCCGGCACGCGGTCAGTCACCAGCCGCCCGCCCTGACCGGCGGGCGGGATCGGAGGGCTCATGCGATGGACACCAAGGATTCCGCGGCGCAGCGTGCTGGCGGCGGCCGGGCTGAGCCTGGCGGTGGCCACCGCGCCGGGCATGCTGGCGTGCCCTGCGCTGGCCGGGACCCGGGCAGCCGCGGCAGGGCCGGTGGTGAAGCTGATCGTGGCCCAGAACAGCATCACGCTGCCGAGCTTCCGGGGCCGGGTGTACCTGGACCCGGGCGTCTATGCGGCCTCGATCGGATCCGCGCTTCAGTTTGACGTGCAGCGGGCCAGCTACACCAAGCCGATCACGCTCACCCAGGTCATCTACCGTCCGGGCGGCGGCACCACGACCAGGTCCCTGCCCAGCAGCCTGCTGGACGGCTTCAACGGGCTGCGGGACTTCCTGCGCCTGTCCGTTGCGGATACGGCCGGCCAGGTGGTGGCATCGACCCGGCCGCTGTTCTGCCTCAACTTCGGCCCGCAGCGGGCGGTCCCGGACAGCGCGCGCACGAACCCGTACCCGCCCGGATGCGCGAACGACCCGTTCCCGAAGAGCCTGGTCATGGGCCTGCCGAGGGGCTGGGCGGCCGACCCGGCCGGCTTCTCGCTCAGCTTTCCTCCCCCGACCGTGCGGCTCGGCCCTGGGACCTACAAGGTGACCGCGACCATCGCCCCGCAGTACGTGCGCCTGCTACACATCGCCGCCGCCGACGCGACGGCCAGAGTCAAGCTCACCGTGGTGAAGGCAACGGGATGCTGCGGGGCGGCTGCGCCGACGACCGCCCCCGCCCGAGCCCGGACGCTTGCCCCGCTGCCCAGCGCCTCACACCTGGCGAGCCCGCCCGCGGCAGCGCTGCCGGACCTCGTGCCGCTGCCGTCGTGGGGCATCGGCGCGCTGCACGACGGGTCCGGGCGGGACCTGCTGACCTTCGGCGCGACCGTGTGGGTCGGCGGCAACTCGCCGCTGGACGTCGAGGGCTTCCGTTCGAACGGCTCGCCGGTCATGAAGGCCTACCAGTACTTCTGGCGAAACGGGCACGTCATCGGCCGGGCCCGCGCCGGGACGATGGGATTCGACTCCAAGCCCGGGCACGACCACTGGCACTTCGAGCAGTTCGCCCGGTACCAGCTGCTCGACTCCGCGAAGAACCTGGCGGTGCGCAGCCACAAGGTCGGCTTCTGCATCGCGCCGAGCGATCCGGTGAACCTGCTCGCGCCGCACTCCGTGTGGCAGCCGCCGTCCATCGGCTTCGGCGGCGCCTGCGGCTCGCCGACCGCCCTGTGGGTGCAGGAAATGATGCCGGTCGGCTGGGGAGACACCTACTTGCAGTCCGTCGCGGGCCAGGCGTTCGACATCACCAGCGTGCCTAACGGCACCTACTACATCGAGATCATCGCCAACCCGCAGCACGTCCTGCAGGAGTCGAACATCCGCAACGACGTCTCACTGCGCAAGGTGATCCTCGGCGGCACGCCCGGGCAGCGGACGGCGAAGGTGCCGGCCTGGCACGGCATCGACCCAGAAGGCTGACCCGCTCGCCCCCGATCCGGTAACCGTGCGGTCTTGACCTGGCGGGCAGTGGGCGCGGGTCCGCGGGCGGGTAGAACGGGTGAATGCCAGAGCTTCCCGAGGTTGAGATTGCCCGCAGCCTGATCGCTGACCGGGCCCTGCACCGGCGCATCGTGGACGTCGACGATTCCGACAGCTACGTCGGGCGGCCTCATTCACCTGGGGAGCTGCGGAGCGCGCTGACGGGACGCAGCTTCATCGCAGCGAACCGGCGCGGCAAGACGATCTGGCTTGAGACCTCAGGAACCGGTGACGCGGCCGCGGCCATCGGCCCGGAGCTTGGCATCCACCTGGGCATGAGCGGCCGTATCGTGGTCACGAGCTCAGACGGCACCGTGGCCGGGGGCGGCGATCCCCGCAGCTATGACACCCGGCCGCGGCGGGCGGAGTGGCGCCGCTTCACCCTCACCTTTGCGGACGGCGGCGGCCTGGTGCTCCTCGACCCGCGCCGACTGGGACGGGTCCGGCTCAACCCCAACATCGGCGCGCTCGGGCCGGATGCCGCACAGGTCACCCAGGCGGAGTTCCGCGCGCTGATCACTAAGGGAACGACCGCCGTCAAGGCGCGGCTGCTCAACCAGTCCAAGATCGCCGGAGTCGGCAACCTGCTGGCCGACGAGGTTCTCTGGCAGGCCAGGGTGTCACCCCTGGCGCGGGTCGACAGTCTCTCCTCTGCGCAGGTCAATCGCCTCTACCGCGCGCTGAAGTCGGTCCTGAAGTCCGCCGTGGCCAAGGGCGGCGCGCACACCGGCGACATCATCGCGGCCCGCCACCCGGGCGGTACCTGCCCCCGGGACGGCGCCCCGATGGTGCATGGAACAGTCGGCGGGCGGTCCACATGGTGGTGCTCGCGCGAGCAGGCCCTCTAGCCAGCGCCAGTCCGGCTACCGCGCCGCCCGGCCCGACCAAGGTGGCGCTTGGCACGTAGCGAAAGGTGATGCGGGCGCCGCACGTAGCGACTGACGCTGCGTGATCAGCCTGCTCAGAACAGTCAATTCCGCAGACCTCCGCCGCCTACCCGGCCCGGTGCGCGCTGTCCGAGGCCGACATCGCGAACGCGCCTGAGGTGCCCCCGGTGCCTGAGGCATTCCGCTGATCCGGCGCGGCCACGTCGTCGGCGCGGGCCCCGGCGGCCCGCAGCAGTCGCCTGCTTAGGGCCGAGGTGGCGCGCCGCAGCTCCGCCGATCCAAGAACGGCGAACGGCGCCGGGATCCTGGCGAGCTGCCGCGCGTACCAGTCCGGATCGTCGGTGGTCGCGCGCAGCCGGGTCCGGTCCCCGTCGGGCTCCAGGCGTGCCAGGCTCCGCGGCAGCCACGTTGCCGCCTCTTCCACCGTGGCGTAGACCAGTACGTCGACCGGGTACGTCCAGCCCTGGGACAGGTGTTCCTCGAGGATCCGCAGCGCGTCGAGGTCGTCAGGCGGCGCGAACGTGGCGGGCAGGATCTCGATCGCGACGATCCGGTCCACGCGCAGCACCCGCCGCTCCTGTCTGGTATGTGACCAGCACAGCAGATACCAGCGGCTGTGCCTGAGCACGACGGCCCACGGGTCGACTTCCATCTCCCGGTCCGCGGCGCCCATCCGGTAGGCCAGGCGCAGCCGCCGGGCTGTGGCGCCGGACTCGATCAGCGCGGTCGTTAGCTCGGGGCTTGGCCGGCACTGGTCGGCCGCGCCCGGGCCGGAGGCATCGCGCACGTCGCGGACCGGGCCCGCGACTCGCTCGGGCAGCACCCTGACGATCTTGGCCAGGGCGCCACCGACCGGGTCGGCGGGATCGGCGGCCTTCGGGTGGCCCTCGAGGACCGCCATGACCAGGCCGAGCGCCTCGGCGGCGGTGAACATCAGCGGGGGCAGCCGCAGGCCGCGGCCCACCCGGTAGCCGCCATAGGGACCGCTGACCGACTCGATCGACAGGTCGGCCTCCCGCAGGGTCGCGACATACCGCCGGGCGGCGCGTTCGGTCACGCCGAGCCGGTCAGCCAGCCGTCGGGCCGTGATGCCGGGGTTGTTCTGGATGAGCTCGAGGGCGACGAGCGCCCGCGCGGCCGGGCTGATGTCACGCGTCATCCCGCCTCCATCCAGGAAGGAAAACGTCCGGAACCGACGGTACCGTCCCTTGCCATGGACAATGACATCGACAAGGAAGCGATCCCGGCTGAGCCGCCGGTCGCGGGAAACGAACTCGACACGCTCCTCGGCGAGCTGGAACGAGTGCGGGGCTACATCGCGTGGAAGTGCGGCGGCCTGAACTCGGCGGGGCTGCGGGCGACCCTCGGACCCTCCACGATGACACTAGGTGGCCTGCTCAAGCACCTCTCCGCGTGCGAGGACCACAACTTCTCAATCATGCTGTACGGCCGGGCCCCGCACCCGCCGTGGAACACGGTCGACTGGGACGCTGATCCGGACTGGGAGTGGCACTCGGCGGCGGCGGACAGCCCCAAGCAGCTCATGTCGCTGTGGCAGGACACGGTGAGCCGCTCCCGCGAACTGGTGGCCAAGGCGCTTGCCGACGGCGGACTGGACCACGCCGCCGCCTCGCGCGACGGCCGCACCCCCAGCCTGCGGCGGCTGCTCATCGACATGATCGAGGAGTACGCGCGCCATGTGGGGCACGCCGACCTCATCAGGGAGTCGGTGGACGGGCTTGTCGGTGAGGACCCTCCGGCGACCATCACATAAGCATGCGTTCGGGCAACATCCTCAATTCGATGGCTCTTCTGGATCCTGAGTTCGGCTCTTTCTGCGGTTTAACGCAGTCGATCAGGTGCTCGAAAATATGCTATTGAACTGGTGGGCGGTACAAGATTTGAACTTGTGACCCCTTCCGTGTCAGGGAAGTGCTCTCCCGCTGAGCTAACCGCCCGCGAGGCGGAAGCGGGAATCGAACCCGCGTACAGGGCTTTGCAGGCCCTTGCCTAAGCCACTCGGCCATTCCGCCAGACCGCCCCGTCGTCGGGGCCAGCCCGGGTACCGAAGAGCCGTGCTAACAACGTCGGCCCGCGAGACCGCGTCCGGCACCTCCGAGCGGACGACGGGATTCGAACCCGCGACCCTCACCTTGGCAAGGTGATGCTCTACCACTGAGCCACGTCCGCACCGGCCCCGCTCGCGCGAGGCGGCGCACCCCGGCCCGGGACCGGTGTGCGTCAGAAACTCTAGCCGATCCGGCTGGACGGGCAAACTCGCCCCGCACCTGACCCGGCACCCGCGTGCGTCAGCCTTGGCCGCGGCGACCGGGCGGGGAGTTCCCGTTAATAATCGGTGTCAGTAAGCAGGCAGCAGCGGATCGTATTGACCGGGTGCCAAGCGTGCCGCGCGCCCGCCGAGGTGGCAGGCTGGCAGCCATGCGAACAGTGATCGTCAACGGGGACGCGCTGACCGTGGCAGATGTCGTCGATGTCGCCTCCGGCGCAGCGCGGGCGGAGCTCGGTCCCGAGGTCCAGGCCCGGATGGAGACCAGCCGGTCCGTGGTGGCGGCCGCCATCGCCGGCGGCGGTCCCGTCTACGGCGTGAACACCGGATTCGGCGCGCTCGCCGACACCCGGGTGGGGGAGCAGGACCTGACCGCGCTGCAGGGCGCGATCGTGCGGTCGCACGCGGCCGGGACCGGCGAGCCGCTGGACGACGGGACGGTCCGGGCGATCCTGCTGCTGCGGGCCAGGACGCTGGCCGCCGGCTACTCCGGGGTCCGCGCCGCGCTGCCGGAGCGGCTGCTCGAGCTGCTGGCCGCCGACCTGCTGCCGGTCGTGCCGGGCAAGGGCTCGGTCGGCGCCTCCGGCGACCTGGCGCAGCTCGCGCACCTGGCGCAGCCGCTGATCGGCCACGGCCGGCTGCGGGCGCCCGGCGACGGCCCGCACGGCCGGCCTGCCGCCGAGGTGCTCGCCGCCCGCGGCATCGAGCCGCTGGTGCTGGCGCCGAAGGAGGGCCTGTCGCTGGTCAACGGGACCGAGCCGATGCAGGCCCTGCTGGCGTTCTCGGTGCACGATGCCCGGCTGCTGCTGCAGGCGGCCGACGTGGCGTGCGCGCTGTCGATCGAGGCGCTGCTCGGCACCGACCGGCCCTACGACGAGCGGGTGCAGGTGATCAGGGCGCATCCCGGCCAGCTGGACAGCGCCGCCAACCTGCGGGCGCTGCTGGCCGGCTCGGCGCTGATGGCCAGCCACCGGCACAGCAGGCACGCGGTGCAGGACGCCTACAGCCTGCGCTGCGCGCCGCAGGTGCACGGCGCGGCCCGCGATGTCCTGGCGTATGCGGCGCGGGTGCTGGACACCGAGCTCGGCGCGGTGGTGGACAACCCGGTGATCGTGCCGGACGGCGAGGTGATGACCACCGGGAACTTCCACGGCGAGCCGCTGGCGTTCGCCGCCGACATGCTCGCCATCGCGGTTTCCGAGCTGGCCAGCATCAGCGAGCGCCGGGTGGACCGGATGCTCGACCCGGCGTCGTCGCGCGGGCTGCCGCCGTTCCTCGCGCCGGACGCCGGCACCAACTCGGGCTACATGCTGGCCCAGTACACCGCCGCGTCGCTGGTCAGCGAGAACAAGGTGCTCGCCCATCCGGCCAGCGTGGACACCATCCCGACGTCGGGCAAGCAGGAAGACCACGTCTCGATGGGCTGGACGGCAGTGCGCAAGCTGCGCGAGGTGATCGTCAACGTGCGCACCTGCCTCGCCGTCGAGATCCTCTGCGCTACGGCCGGGATCGACCTGCGGGCCGCGATCGGCGCGCCGAGCGAGCCGCTGGCCGCGGCGGCCGGCGTGGTCAGGGCGCGGGTGCCGATGATGTCGGTGGACCGTGAGGTATCCGAGCAGATCGTCGCCGTTGACGAGTTGCTGCCGGAGATCTGCGCTGCGGCGGGTGCGCGCTGCGGCGGGCTGAAATAGCGTCAGTCCCATGACAGTGTGGATCAACGGTGCGCTGCTTGAGGACCCTGAGGCAATGGTCTCGGTGTTCGATCACGGGCTGACCGTGGGCGACGGGGTGTTCGAGACAGTCAAGGTGCTGGACGGCGTGCCGTTCGCGCTGACCAGGCACCTGGACCGGCTGCAGCGGTCGGCGGCCGCCCTCGGCCTGCCCCCGGCTGACCTGGGCAGGCTGCGGGCGGGCGTCAGGCACCTGCTGGCGGCCGCGGGCCAGCCGGAGCGGGCGCGGCTGCGGATCACGGTGACCGGCGGCAAGTCGCCGCTCGGCTCAGCGCGCGGCGATGCCGGGCTGACCGTGATCGCGGCCGTCGCGGAGTGGCAGGCGGCCAGCGCGCTCGGCGACGTGGTCACGGTTCCGTGGCCGCGGAACGAGCACGGCGCGCTGGCGGGCCTGAAGACGACGTCGTACGCGGAGAACGTGCTTGCTCTCGGCTACGCCGCGGAACGCGGCGGCAGCGAGGCGATCTTCGGGAATACCGCGGGGAACCTGTGCGAGGGGACCGGCAGCAACGTGTTCGTGGTGTCCGGCGGGCGGCTGCTGACGCCGCCGCTGAGCGCTGGCTGCCTCGCCGGGGTGACCAGGGGGCTGGTGCTTGACTGGGTCGGCGCGGTGCAAGAGGACCTGGCGCTCGCGGCGCTCGGCGCGGCGGACGAGGCGTTCCTGACCAGCACGACCAGGGACCTGCAGCCGATCCGCGCGGTCAACGGCAGGCCGCTGGCGGCCGCGCCCGGGCCGGTGACGCGCCGTGCCGCGGAGATCTTCGCCGCCAGGTCGGCGGCGCAGCCGGATCCGTAGGAATGCATGTGGGCCACCGCTTATGCGCGCCAGAGCAGCTCGTCGAGCTCGCTGTCGACGTCGATGAACTCGTCCTCCTGGCCAGCGGCGATAAGCCCGTAGGTCCGGCGCAGGAAATCTGCTGTCGCGTCCACCGGCGCCTCGAAATGCGCCTGGCCGAACGGGGACGACAAGGCGAGGTTGAGCACGTCGCGGCCGTCCGGCGATCCCGGCCAGACCTGCACGTCGCCCTCGCCTGCGGGCTGCGCGAGGCCAGCCTCGAGCAGTTCCCTGGCGAAGATCCACTCGACTGGCTCGTCCAGGCCGACGTGGAACGCCATGCGGACCGCGTACGGGTCATCGGCGCTGTAGTAGAGGCTGGCCACAAGGGGCACGGCCCCGTGGTCCGGGACGACCAGCGTGAGCCCAAGCTCCGCTGAGACGGTGGCACTGCTGTTTATCATCGGGAAAGCCTTTGTGTCTAGTGGTGTCCCGGATTGCCGGGCTTCGCGGGCGACTATTCGGTTACTGGTGCTGATTGGGCGTGGCTGCCGCGTAAAATTCGCTGCGGGAGATAAGATTCCGCAACTTCGCTACTCGTAACCTCGGTCACCAGTCAACAAATCGTCAGTGAACTGGTCAAACGATTGTTGAATTTGCGTTTTTATTTCGGCATGCGGTGCCGGGGCTCGGCCAGGCGCGATGCGTGGTGCTTGACCAGGCGCGATGCGCGGTGCTTGACCAGGCGTGATGCGCGGTGGTCGCGATCTCACCCGAAGCCGGCTAAAGCGTGCCCGGCGTCGGCGCGGCGGTTGCCCTGGCTGCGCCGGCGTGCACCGCTGTGCGGTGTCTGGCCTGCTAGGGCAGGCCCGCTGCGCGAGCTGCGGGACTCGTCCTGGTCTGTCCGGGGCATGGTGTAGTTTACATCTCCTTTACCTCTTTGGTGAAGACGGTAATTCGAGTTTAATATTCCTGCTTTGCGGCCCGGGTAGCGCGGCCTGAGTGGTGTTCATGGTGCGGGCCGGCGGGCGCAAAGCCGGTACGCCGCAGGGATTTATGGAGTTGTCATGGCGGCCGGCGCCGGACCTGGCGTATCACCCGGTGATGTCCGGCACAACGCAATTTGTAACCGTTAATGTACGTAAAGTGATGCCGGGTGGCATGGCTTGCCACCGCATGGCCCTGCGTTCCGCATGCGCTACCCTGAGGTACGCGCCGGCGGACGGCTGATGTCCCCGGCCGGCGGGCGATTGGCTCAGCGGGAGAGCGCCTCGTTCACACCGAGGAGGTCACTGGTTCGATCCCAGTATCGCCCACCCTCAGTTGCATCCCGGGTGGCCCGCAGGTTGCTAACCGGGTGCAGGGAATCCGACCCAGTTGCGCCGATCTGCCCGGTGACAGCGCCTGGTACATCCGGTCGTCCTGCCGCCCGCGTCCCCGACTCGCACGCTGGTGTTGAAGAACCTCATGTGACGCCGATGGCGGGCGCGCGCGCGCCGATCTGCTGATCCTGTACGCTTCCACTAATGGCTTAATAGAAGTCATGGTTAGTGGAAGGAGGGTGAGTGATTGAGTTCCAGCTCGACACCGCCTCGGGTGTCGCCACCTACCTGCAGCTGGTCCAGCAGGTCCACCAGGCCCTGCGGCTCGGCATCCTCGAGCCAGGAGACCAGTTGCCGACGGCCCAGCAGGTGGTCGCCAAGCTGGCGATCAACCCGAACACGGTGCTCAAGGCCTACCGGGACCTCGAACGAGAGGGTCTGGTGCGCCCGCGGCCCGGCCAGGGGACGTTCATCGTCGGGACGCTCCCTCGGAGCGACCCCGCCGCCCAGGAGCGCTTTCTCTCATCGATGACCACCTGGCTGCAAAGCGCACGCGCGGCCGGCCTCGGTCCCGACGACATCGAGGCGATCTACCGCACCGCCGCCCGGAACCTGTTCGCGGAAGGGGCGGCATGACGACCGTCATCGAGACGAGCGGGCTCGGCAAGCAGTACGGGCGAAAGTGGGGGCTCCGCGACTGCACAATGAGGATCCCTGAAGGCAAGGTCGTCGGGCTCGTCGGTCCGAACGGGGCCGGCAAGACGACGCTCTTGCACCTGGCCGTCGGCCTGCTGGCGCCGAGCGCGGGGTCGATCACGGTGCTCGGCGGACACCCAGGCGACGGCCCCGCCCAGCTTGAAAAGGTCGGTTTCGTTGCCCAGGACACGCCGACCTACGCCGGGCTGTCGGTGGCCAAGCACCTCCGCATGGGCGCCTACCTGAACAAGAACTGGGACCACGACCTGGCCGAGAGCCGGATCGGCCAGCTCGGCCTCGACCCACGACAGAAGGCGGGATCGCTCTCGGGAGGCCAGCGGGCCCAGCTCGCGCTCACGTTGGCCGTGGCGAAGCAACCCGAGCTCCTCCTCCTCGATGAGCCGGTGGCCAGCTTGGACCCGCTCGCCCGGCGCGAGTTCCTCCAGGGGCTCATGGAAATCGTCGCGAAGCACGAAGTAAGCGTGGTGCTGTCCTCACATCTCATCGCCGATCTCGAACGGGTCTGTGACTATCTCGTCCTTCTCGTCGCCTCCCACGTGCAACTTGCCGGCGAGGTCAGCGAGCTCATGGCCACGCACCACCGGCTGTCTGGTCCCCGCCGGGACCCGCGTTCCCTGCCAGCGGACCAAGAAGTCATTGAGCAGAGCCACACGGATAAGCAGAGCACGTTGCTTGTGCGTACCGATAAGCCGATCCTCGATCCGGCATGGACCGTGAAGCGGGTCACGCTGGACGATCTGGTGCTCGCCTACATGAGCCAGGCGCGTGACCCGAACCCAGCGCGGCGGCCGGCATTGGGGGTGGTGTCGTGATCCGATTCGGCTGGCTCCAGTTTCGCGTGCAAGCCGCCGTAGCCGCTGGCGCATTGGCGATTGTCGCCATCATGCTCGCGGTTACCGGACCGAACCTCGTCCACCTCTACGACACGACGGTCGCCACCTGCGCTGCCCAGCACGACTGCGCTACGGCCACCACCAACTTCACCAACTCCGACGGCCCCTTGCCGGTCTTCTTGGACTTTCTCCTGCTCGTCGTCCCGCTCCTCATCGCGATGTTCTGGGGCGCGCCGCTGGTTTCCCGCGAGTTTGAGACCGGCACCTTCCGTCTGGCGTGGACCCAGGGCGTCAGCCGGACCAGGTGGCTGGCAGTGAAGATCGGTCTCGGTGCCTTGATGAGCATGGCGGCCGCTGGGCTGCTCAGCCTCATGGTGAGCTGGTGGTCGAGTCAGCTCGATCAGGTAAATGCGAACCCATTTGACTCCCTGCGCTTCGGGGCTCGCGACATCGTCCCGATCGGCTACGCCGCCTTCGCCTTCGCGCTCGGGGTCACTGCCGGGCTGCTCTTCCGGCGCTTGCTGCCGGCCATGCTGACGGCGTTCGTCGGCTTTGTTGCTGTCCGCGAGACCGTGACCTCCTGGGTGCGCCCGAACCTCATTGCTCCCTTCCATAAGAGCCTGCCGATCACCGCGGCCACGCCGGTGAGCGTCGATCAGTTTCCGGCCGGTACCCGGGCCTTCGAGAGCGCCAGAGGGGTCAGTTTTCCGAACGCGTGGGTCTATTCAGTCAAGATCGCCGACAACGCCGGCCATGTCCCCGCGTCCTCGTTCCTCAACCGAGCGTGCCCCTTGGGCAACTATGGCCCGCTGAATCCCCGGGACTGCACCGCCAGGCTCGCCGCCAGGTTCCACCAGGTGGTCACCTATCAGCCGGGCAGTCATTATTGGCCCATGCAGTGGTACGAACTGGCCATCGTCCTCGCTCTCGCCATCGTCTTGTGCGGCTTCTGCTTCTGGTGGATACGTCGGCCCGTTCCGTAAGCTTGTTCCTGCCGCCGCATCCTTCGCCACCTGGCCTTCATGGCCTTGTCCTCCAGCTTCTACTGGCCTTTGCGGGTGCGGCGTGTCATGCTCAAGGCCGCGAGTGGTGTCCCGCCCCCGCTTGCGGCTGTCTTGCCGATGCCAGCAGGCTGCCGGTCCCGGTTCCGGGGGCGGCCGCGCCTGCCGGCCGTCCAGGGGGGAGGTGGCAGCCCGGTGCGCATGCCCAAGCTCGCCACGCGTTCCGTTGCCGTCATAGCTGTCCCGCTGCTGGTTGCGGGGGTGGTGGCCGCCGGAATCGCTCCGGTTGCCGCCGCCGCTGCCCGGACCAGGTCCGCGGGCCCGGCGGCATCCATGACCGTCAGCGGCAGTCTTTCCGGCGTGGCCGCGACGTCGGCCCGGCGGGCCTGGGCGGTCGGCTCGACCAGCAGCGGCAGGACGCTGATCCTGCGCTGGAACGGCCGGGCCTGGAAGCGGGTGCCCAGCCCGAGCCCGGTGCATGGTCAGCTCAGCGGCGTGGCCGCGACGTCGGCCCGGCGCGCCTGGGCGGTCGGCTCGACCAGCAGCGGCAAGACCCTGATCCTGCGCTGGAACGGCCGGGCCTGGAAGCAGGCGGCCAGCCCGAGCCCCGGACCCAGCGCCAGCCTTTCCGGCGTGGCCGCGACGTCGGCCCGGCGGGCCTGGGCGGTCGGCTCGACCGGCAGCGGCAAGACCCTGATCCTGCGCTGGAACGGCCGGGCCTGGAAGCGGGTGCCCAGCCCGAGCCCGGTGCATGGCCTGCTCAGCGGCGTGGCCGCGACGTCGGCCCGGCGCGCCTGGGCGGTCGGCTCGACCAGCAGCGGCAAGACGCTGATCCTGCGCTGGAACGGCCGGGCCTGGAAGCGGGTGCCCAGCCCGAGCCCCGGACCCAGCAGCGGCCTCGCTGACTTCCTCGACGGCGTGTCCGCTTCGTCGGCCCGCCGGGCCTGGGCGGTCGGCGACACCAGCTGCGGGTGCGGCCCCGGCATCAGCCTGATCTTGCGGTGGAACGGCAAGACGTGGAAGCGGGTGCACAGCCCCACCCCGGGAGGCGGCGCCGACCTCCGCGGGGTGGCCGCCATCTCGGCCCGGCGCGCCTGGGTGGTCGGCGCATCTGGCAGCGGCGACGGCCCCACGACGACCCTGATCTTGCGGTGGAACGGCAACACCTGGCGGCGGGTGCCCAGCCCGAGCCCCAGAGCCAGCGCCGGCCTTGCTGGGGTGGCCGCGACATCCGCCCGTCATGCCTGGGCGGTCGGCAGCACCAGCACAAAGAGCCACACTCGCTTCGAGGCGCTGATCCTGCGGAGGGCCGGCGCTGGAAGTGACGGGGCTGGAAGTGACGGTCAGGCCGTCAGGCCGTTGTGCTGCCGGGGGCGGCGCTCAGGATTCCAGCCGGTCCAGGAGGTCGTGGTACATGGCCCAGACCTGGCTGGGCATGTGCCCGTCGAAGGTGCGGAAGTACTCGGGCATATGCGCTACCTCCTGCTTCCAGGCGTCGGCGTCGACAGAAAGCAGCACGTCCAGGTCGTCGGCGCTGAGGCCGAGGCCGTCCGTGTCGAGCGCGCCGGGGGCCGGCAGGTAGCCGACCGGGCTGCTGATGGCCGCGGCGTCACCGGAAAGCCGTTCCATGATCCACTTCAGCACCCGGATGTTCTCGCTGTAGCCCGGCCACAGGAACTTGCCGGTCTCGTCCTTGCGGAACCAGTTGACGTAGAAGATGCGGGGCAGCTTGCTGGCATCCGCGTTCCGGCCGATCTTCAGCCAGTAACCGAGGTAGTCGCCCATGTTGTAGCCGCAGAACGGCAGCATCGCGAACGGGTCGTGGCGCAGCTCGCCGACCTTGCCCTCGGCCGCGGCAGTCTTCTCCGAAGAGATGTTCGCGCCGAGGAAGACGCCGTGCGCCCAGTCGAAGGACTCGGTGACCAGCGGCACGGTGCTGGCCCGCCGGCCGCCGAACAGGATCGCCGAGATCGGCACGCCATGCGGGTCTTCCCATTCCGGCGCGATGATCGGGCACTGCGCGGCCGGGGTGGTGAACCGGGCATTGGGGTGCGCGGCGGGCTCCGGCGAATCCGGGGTCCAGTCCCGGCCCTTCCAGTCGATCAGATGGGCCGGCGGCTCGGGGGTGAGGCCCTCCCACCACACGTCGCCGTCGTCGGTGCGGGCGACGTTAGTGAAGATGCTGTTGCCCCACAGCGTCGCGATCGCGTTCGCGTTGGTGGCCGTCCCTGTCCCCGGCGCCACGCCGAAGAACCCGGCCTCGGGGTTGATCGCATACAGCCGCCCGTCCGGGCCGAACCGCATCCAGGCGATGTCGTCGCCGATGGCCTCGACCTTCCAGCCGGGGATGGTGGGCCGGAGCATGGCGAGATTGGTCTTACCGCACGCGGAGGGGAACGCCGCCGCAATGTACTTAGCTTCGCCGCCAGGCGGGGTGATCTTGAGGATGAGCATGTGCTCGGCCAGCCAGCCCTCATCGCGGGCCATCACCGACGCGATGCGGAGGGCGAAGCACTTCTTGCCGAGCAGCGCGTTGCCGCCATACCCGGAGCCGTAAGACCAGATCTCCCGCGTCTCAGGGAAGTGCGAGATGTACTTCGTCGGGTTGCACGGCCAGGGCACGTCGGCCTGGCCAGGCTCCAGCGGGGCACCGACCGAGTGCACGGCGCGGACGAACGATCCGCGCTCCTCGATCCACTCCAGGGCCGGCTTCCCCATCCTCGTCATGATCCGCATCGACACCGCCACGTAGGGCGAGTCGGTAACCTGGACTCCGAGCTGGGAAATGCTGCCGCCCAGCGGGCCCATGCAGAACGGAATTACGTACATCGTCCGGCCGCGCATGCAGCCGTCGAAAACTTCGGCGAAGGTCTTGCGCATCTCATCGGGCGCGATCCAGTTGTTGGTCGGGCCGGCGTCATCCTCCTTCTCCGAGCAGATGAAGGTGCGGTCCTCGACGCGGGCCACGTCGCCCGGGTCGGAGGAGCAGCTGAAGCTATTCGGGCGGATCTTCGGGTTGAGCCGGGTGAATGTTCCGTTCTCGACCAGCAGGCTGGTCAGACGGTCCCATTCGCTCTCCGAGCCATCGCACCAGACGATGTCCGCAGGCCTGGTCAGCTGCGCTATTTCGCTCACCCAGCTGGCTAGCTGCTGGTTCTTCGTCTGTGCCAGGCCGTCAGCGAGATCGCTGTACATAGCCGTCGCCTCCTCGCATTGGACTCGTTGGCTTAGCAAACGACCCGCGTCCAGAAACAGATCACCCGTCCATTGGCCATGCAGGCCTATTCAACCAAATAGTGCCTGATTCTCCCCCGGCCAGGCCAGAGCCGAAGGTCCCAGCGGCCCGGGGACCTTCGGCTCTGGCTCCGCCGCGGCCGACCAGGCATTTTGAGTTGTATTAGCATGCCTTAGGAGACAGCCGTGAAGGAAATCCTGGACGCGATCCTCAACTCCGACAGCCTCGCCGAAGATTTAAGCGCACTGCCGCTGCCGGAGTCCTACCGGGCAGTCACCCTGCACCGGGACGAGGAACACATGTTCGACGGCATCGACACCGGCGACCGGGACCCCCGCAAGTCGCTGCACATCGAGACGGTGCCAGTCCCTGAACTGGGCCTGGGCGAGGCCCTGGTCGCGGTCATGGCCAGCGCGGTCAACTACAACACCGTGTGGAGTTCGATCTTCTCGCCGATCTCCACCTTCGCCTTCCTGCGCCGCTACGGAAAGCTGTCCCAGCTCACCGCCCGGCACGACCTGCCGTACCAGGTGGTCGGATCGGACCTCGCGGGCGTGGTGCTGCGCACCGGCCCTGGCGTGACCGTCTGGAAGCCCGGCGAGGAGGTCGTCGCGCACTGCCTGTCGGTCGAGCTGGAGAGTTCAGACGGCCACAACGACACCATGATGGACCCGGAGCAGCGCATCTGGGGCTTCGAGACCAACTTCGGCGGCCTGGCCGAGCTGGCCATCGTCAAGACCAACCAGCTGATGCCCAAGCCCAAGCACCTCACCTGGGAGGAGGCGGCGACGCCCGGCCTGGTGAACTCCACCGCCTTCCGGCAGCTGGTGTCGCGCAATGGCGCCGGCCTCAAGCAGGGCGACAACGTCCTCATCTGGGGCGCCAGCGGCGGCCTCGGCGCCTACGCCACCCAGTACGCGCTGGCCGGCGGCGCCATCCCGGTCTGCGTGGTCTCCAGCGAGGCGAAGGCCGACCTGTGCCGGTCGATGGGTGCCGAGCTCATCATCGACCGCAGGGCCGAGGGCTACAAGTTCTGGAAGGACGAGCACAACCAGGACCCGAAGGAATGGAAGCGCTTCGGCGCCAGGATCCGCGACCTGACCGGCGGCGAGGACGTGGATATCGTCTTCGAGCACCCGGGCCGGGAGACCTTCGGCGCATCGGTGTTCGTCACCCGTAAGGGCGGCACCATCGTGACTTGCGCCTCAACTTCGGGGTACATGCACGAGTACGACAACCGCTACCTGTGGATGAGCCTCAAGCGCATCATCGGCTCGCACTTCGCCAACTACCGCGAGGCGTGGCAGGCCAACCGCCTGATCTCGAAGGGCATGATCCACCCCACCATGTCAGTGGTCTACCCGCTGGAGATGACCGGCCAGGCCGCCCTGGACGTGCACAGGAACCTGCACCATGGCAAGGTCGGGGTCCTCTGCCTGGCCCCGGAGGAAGGCCTCGGGATCCGCGACGCCGAGCTGCGCGCCAAGCACCTGCCGGAGATCAACCGCTTCCGGAACGTGTGAGGACGGGACGCCATGACCGGGCCGGGTGATGACGGGGCGGCCATGACCGGGCCGGGTGATGACGGGGCGGCCAGGCCCGGCCCGGGTGATGAGCATCCGCCGCGGCCGAGCCGGGACCGTCCGTGGCTGATGCGGACTTATGCCGGCCACTCGTCCGCTGCCGGGTCGAACGCGCTCTACCGCGGCAACATCGCCAAGGGCCAGACCGGCCTGTCGGTAGCGTTCGACCTGCCCACCCAGACCGGGTACGACGCCGATCACGTGCTCGCCCGCGGCGAGGTCGGCCGGGTCGGCGTCCCGGTCGGCCACCTCGGCGACATGCGCGCCCTCTTCGACGGCATCCCGCTGGATCAGACCAACACCTCGATGACGATCAATGCGACGGCGATGTGGCTGCTGGCGCTCTACCAGGTGGTCGCCGAGGAGCAGGGCGCCGACATCCGCAAGCTCACCGGCACCACCCAGAACGACATCGTCAAGGAGTACCTGTCCCGCGGGACGTACGTCTTCCCGCCCGGGCCTTCGCTGCGCCTGACCACCGACATGATCGCCTACGCGGTCACCCGCATGCCCAAGTGGAACCCGGTCAACGTCTGCAGCTACCACCTGCAGGAGGCCGGGGCCACCCCGGTGCAGGAGATCGCGTTCGCGATGTGCACCGCGATCTCGATCCTGGACGCAGTCCGCGACTCAGGGCAGATTCCGCCGGAGCGGATGGGCGAGGTCGTCGAGCGAATGTCCTTCTTCGTCAACGCGGGCGTCCGGTTCGTCGAGGAGATGTGCAAGATGCGGGCCTTCTCCCGGCTCTGGGACGAGACCACCAGGCAGCGGTACGGGATCGCCGAGCCAAAGCGCCGCCGCTTCCGCTACGGCGTGCAGGTCAACTCGCTGGGCCTGACCGAGGCGCAGCCGGAGAACAACGTCCAGCGGATCGTGCTCGAGATGCTGGCCGTGACCCTGTCCAGGGACGCCAGGGCCCGCGCGGTGCAGCTGCCCGCCTGGAACGAGGCGCTTGGCCTGCCGCGGCCCTGGGACCAGCAATGGAGCCTGCGCATCCAGCAGGTGCTCGCGTTCGAGTCTGACCTGCTTGAGTACGGCGACCTGTTCAACGGCTCTGCCGTGGTGGAGGCGAAGACCGCGGAGCTGATGGCAGGCGCCGAGGCGGAAATCGCCAAGGTGCTGGCGATGGGCGGGGTGATACCGGCGGTGGAATCCGGCTACCTCAAGGCCCAGCTGGTCGCCTCGCACGCAGCCAGGCGCGGCCGGATCGAGTCCGGCGAGGACAAGGTGGTGGGGGTCAACTGCTTCGGGACCACCGAGCCAAGCCCGCTCACCGCGGACCTGGATACCGCGGTCCAGCAGGTCGACCCGGCCGCCGAGCAGGAGGCGCTTGACCAGCTGGCGGAGTGGCGCAGGCAGCGCGACGAGACCGCCGCGCGGGCCGCGCTTGACCGGCTCAAGGCCGATGCCGCCGGCGACGTCAACCTGATGACGGCGACCCTGCAATGCGCTCGGGCCGGAGTCACCACCGGCGAGTGGTCGTTCGCGCTGCGGGACGCGTTCGGCGAGTACCGTGCGCCCACTGGTGTCAGCGGCGCCCCGGTGGCGGTGACCGCAGGACCGGGCGGGGAGCTTTCCGCCGTCCGCGCGGCCGTGGCCGCCACCGCCGGGGAACTCGGCGCGGGCCGGCTGCGGCTGCTGGTCGGCAAGCCCGGGCTGGACGGGCACTCCAACGGCGCCGAGCAGATCGCCGTGCGGGCCCGCGACTGCGGGTTCGAGGTGATCTACCAGGGCATCCGGCTCACGCCCGAGCAGATCGTGGCCGCCGCCATCGCCGAGGACGTGCACTGCGTGGGGCTGTCGATCCTGTCTGGTGCGCACGCCATGCTGGTGCCCGACGTACTCGGCCGGCTGCGCCGGGCCGGCGCGGCCGACATCCCGGTGGTGGTCGGCGGGATAATCCCGGCGGCCGACGCAGAATCCCTGCGCGCCGACGGGGTGGCCGCCGTATTCACGCCCAGGGACTTCGGCCTCACCACCATCATCGGCCGCATCGTTGACGAGATCCGGCTTGCGCACAAGCTGCAGCCATGGCAGCGCGGGCCGGCCGTCACCGCAACCCTGGAAGGACGGCACGAGCCGACATGACCACCGCCCCGGCTGTTACGATCAACCGCCTGCGTCCCCGCCGCTCCTGCCTGGCCGTGCCCGGCAGCAGCCCGCGGTTCCTGGAGAAGGCCCAGGGCCTGCCCGCGGACCAGGTATTCCTGGACCTTGAGGATGCCTGCGCGCCGCTGGTCAAGGAGAGCGCCCGGCATAGCATCGTCGACGCGCTGAACAACGGAGACTGGCGCGGCAAGGCGCGCGTCGTCCGGGTCAATGACTGGACCACGCACTGGACCTACCGGGACGTGATCACCGTGGTCGAGGGGGCCGGCCCCAACCTTGACTGCATCATGCTGCCGAAGGTGCAGGACGCCAATCAGGTCAGGGCACTGGACCTGCTGCTCACCCAGATCGAGAAGACGATGGGCTTCGAGGTCGGCCGGATCGGCATTGAAGCGCAGATCGAGAACGCCATGGGGCTGGTGAACGTCGACGCGATCGCCGCCTCGTCGCCCCGGATCGAGACGATCATCTTCGGCCCTGCCGACTTCATGGCCTCCATCAACATGAAATCGCTGGTGGTCGGCGAGCAGCCGCCCGGCTACCCGGCGGACGCCTACCACTACATCCTGATGCGGATCCTGATGGCCGCCCGCAGCCACGACCTGCAGGCAATCGACGGCCCCTACCTGCAGATCCGCAACACCGACGGCTACCGCGCGGTCGCCAGGCGGGCCGCGGCCCTCGGCTTCGACGGCAAGTGGGTGCTGCACCCGGACCAGATCGACGCCGCCAACGAGATCTTCTCGCCGTCGCAGGAGGACTACGACCACGCGGAGCTGATCCTGGACGCCTACGACTGGTGCACGTCGGAGGCCGGCGGCGCCAAGGGGTCGGCGATGCTCGGCGACGAGATGATCGACGAGGCTTCCCGCAAGATGGCCCTGGTGATCGCCGGCAAGGGACGTGCGGCGGGAATGCAGCGGACCTCGAAGTTCGAGCCGCCGCAGCCCTGAGTCAGGCGGGCCCGCTGCCGGACCCGTCCCCTACAAGCTGAGCGAAGGACATGGCGATGCAGTTCGGACGCACCTACGAGGAGTTCGAGGTCGGGGCGGTCTACAAGCACTGGCCGGGCAAGACCGTGACCGAGTACGACGACCACCTGTTCTGCCTCCTCACCATGAACCACCACCCGCTGCACCTGGACGCCAATTACGCGGAGCAGGCCACTGACTTCGGCCGGAACGTGGTGGTGGGCAACTACGTCTACTCCCTGCTGCTCGGCATGTCGGTGCCGGACGTATCCGGCAAGGCCATCGCCAACCTGGAGGTCGAGTCGCTCAGGCACGTCGCGCCGACGTTCCACGGCGACACCATCTACGGCGAGACCGCCGTGCTCGGCAAGTGGCCGTCCAAGTCGAAGGACGACCGGGGCATCGTCCAGGTCGAGACCCGCGGCTACAACCAGGACGGGACCTTGGTGTGCATCTTCCGCCGCAAGGTGATGGTGCCGACCGAGACTTATCTCAAGTCCCGCGGCGGCGACCAGCCCGGCCGTCCCGAGCCAGCCGCCTGAGCTGCTCACCGACCAGAAGATAGGGAGCCGCGCCATGGCACGCCTCGCACAGACCGACGGCCTGACTGAGATCCAGCGGGACATCCTCGCCACCGTGCGGGACTTCGTCGAGAAGGAGATCATCCCGGTCGCCACCGAGCTGGAACACAAGGACGAGTACCCGGCCCAGATCGTGGCCGGGATGCAGCAGCTTGGCCTGTTCGGGCTGACCATCCCCGAGGAATACGGCGGCCTCGGGGAGTCGCTGCTCACCTACGCCCTGGTGGTGGAGGAGATCGCCCGCGGCTGGATGTCGGTGTCGGGCATCATCAACACCCACTTCATCGTCGCCCACATGATTGCCCAGCACGGCACCAAGGAGCAGCGGGACTACTTCCTCCCGCTGATGGCAGCCGGCCAGATCCGCGCCGCCTTCTCCATGTCAGAGCCCGGCGTCGGGTCCGATGTCTCGGCGATCCGCACCACGGCGGTGCCCGACGGCGCCGACTACGTGATCAACGGCCAGAAGATGTGGCTGACGAACGGCGGCACCGCCAGCCTGGTGGCTGTGCTCTGCCGGACCGACGAGGGCCACGACGCGCCGCACCGGAACATGACCACCTTCCTGATCGAGAAGGAGCCCGGATTCGGCGCCAACCCGAGCGTGCCCGGGCTGACCGTGCCGGGGAAGATCGAGAAAATGGGCTACAAGGGCGTCGACACCACCGAGCTTGTCCTGACCGACGTCCGCATCCCGGCCGACCGGGTGCTCGGCGGCGCGCCCGGCCAGGGCTTCTACCAGATGATGGACGGCATCGAGGTCGGCCGGGTCAACGTCGCCGCGCGCGGCTGCGGAGTCGCGCTCCGCGCCTTCGAGCTCGGCATCGCCTATGCCCAGCAGCGGCACACCTTCGGCAAGCCGATCGCCCAGCACCAGGCGATCCAGTTCAAGCTGGCCGAGATGGCCACCAAGGTCGAGGCTGCCCACCAGATGATGGTGATGGCGGCCCGCCAGAAGGACTCCGGTCACCGCAACGATCTCGAGGCCGGGATGGCCAAGTACCTCGCCGCCGAGTACGCCAAGGAGGTCGTGGAGGACTCCTTCCGCATCCACGGCGGCTACGGCTTCTCCAAGGAGTACGAAATCGAGCGCCTGTACCGGGAGGTGCCGATGCTGCTGATCGGCGAGGGCACCGCGGAGATCCAGAAGATGATCGTCGGCCGCCGGCTGCTCGAGGAGTACCAGATCGCCAGGTAAGCCGGCCGGGCCCGGATATGGGCGGCGCCCGCCGCGGATGAGGACGTGAAAGCCGGGCTACGCGGCTTCCGTGAGTCGGCCAGGCACGCGATCGCGCCGGCCCGCGTGGTCGACCTCGCCATGCGGGCGCGGCCTGCCTGACGTCCGTTTGCCGAACGACTCAGGACTGAGGAAAGTAGGGCGGGTGAGTACTCCTCCCTCTTCCGGACCCGCGCACCCGGCGGCCAAGCCACCGCCAGGCGGCCAGCGGAACCTGGCTGCGATACTGGCGGTCATCGGCATCCTGGCCGCGATCCTCGGCCTGCTTTACCTCTTCGCGGCGAGCTCGCTGCCGTCCGCGCTCGAAGGCAGCTCGCACACCGGCCATCATGTCTACCGGGCGGTCGCCGCGTTCGTCGTCGCCGCGGCATGCCTGGTCGGCGCATGGCTGGCCAGCAGGCGGCGGCAGTCCGCTGGCGGCGGCTAACGCCGCGGCCAGGCCTGCTGGCTACGGGGTGCCGTCCTGGGCCCCGGCGGACGGCCGTCCGCCGTCCGCCGGCGGTCCGGCGGACGGCGGTCCGGCGGCCGGTGGTGCGGCGGACGGCGGTCCGGCGGCCGGCGGCTCGGTGCCCTGCTGCCGGACCAGGCTGCGCAGGCGCTCGACCTCGTCGCCCAGCCGCCGGATCTCCTCGGCCAGGGACGGCAGATCCGGATGCGCGGCCGCCCACTCCTGCTGCCGGGCGGCCTTCACGGCGAGCAGTTCCTTTTCGCTGTCCCGGTGCCCCGCCGCGCTCTCATAGTCCTGGGCTTCGGCGGCGTCTCTCCTGTCGCGGCGGACTTTCGCGATCTGCCGGTCAAGTTCGCCCGTGTCAGGTCCGGTGCCGGTGCGCTGCTCAACCGCAGAAAGCCGGGCATCCATTGCCGCCAGGCGGCTGATCACCTCGGATGTCAGCCTGCGCTCCCGCTGGCCGCCTGACTCGGGCTCTGCCGCGGTCCCGGCGGGCAGGCCGGCCGTGGCCGGCTCCTTGCCCTGGTAGCCGTGCAGCAGCTGGATCACCTGCTGGCGGACCCGGTTCAGGTCAGCGCCGAGCTTGACCAGCACCTGCGCGGCCACGCCCTCGCCCTCGCGGATCAGCCCGAGCAGGATGTGCTCGGTGCCGATGTAGTTATGGCCGAGCTGCAGCGCCTCGCGCAGCGAGAGCTCAAGGACCTTCTTGGCCCGCGGGGTGAACGGGATGTGCCCGGACGGGGCCTGCTGGCCCTGCCCGATGATCTCCTCCACCTGCTGGCGCACGGCCTCCAGGCTGATCCCGAGCGACTCAAGCGCCTTGGCCGCCACGCCCTCGCCCTCATGAATGAGGCCGAGCAGGATGTGCTCGGTGCCGATGTAGTTATGGTTGAGCATCCTGGCCTCTTCCTGAGCCAGGACCACAACCCGCCGCGCCCGGTCGGTGAACCTCTCGAACATCTCGTCGCTCCGCCCTTCCCAGCAGGCGCTCGCGGCCCGGGCGGAGACTGACCGGAGACGAGGCCGGTCCCGGCTCCGGAGAGCCAGCGATGACAGTTAGAGGATAGGACTCACCGGTGGCAGCCAATCCGGTTGATCTTGATAAAAGTCCCGGACCCGTCCCCAGCGGCCACAGTGCCCAGGCGGGTACCGCTGGCAACGCCAGCACGCGCGGCGCCCGTTAAGGTTGCATCTCCCCAAGTCGTTCATCTAGATTCGCTTTGGCGAATCGACTTCAACTAGGCCAAAGCTGCACGACGAAGGCGATCTGGCGGCCGGTTGTCCTAGCTGCCACGTCAAGGGCCTGATGATGGAGCCGTCCGCAAGGTGATTGCCTGCAGCTGGACTTCGTGTGTGGGGGCAAGGGTCGTGTTCTTTCTGAGTTACGCCAAGGAGGACGGCGAAACAGCTCGCGATATCGCCGATAGGCTTGCCGACCGGGGCATCAGCGTTTTCCGCTGGCAGGATCCGCACAACCGGGGCGGCCGGTTCATCCAGCGCATCGAAGACGCGATCAGGGACGCAGGCGGCTTCATCGCGCTGCTTTCTCCCAGCTTCCTGGCCTCGACCTGGTGCCGGCTGGAGCGCGAACTGGCCATTCAGCGTGAGGCAGACCTGCGGGCCGGCGGTCGCGATACGGCCTTCATCCATGTGCTGAAGATCCTCGATACGCCCTATCACGATGCGGGGTTTCTTCGCAGCTACGACTGGTTAGACCTGACCGACCCGGCCAGGAAGGAAGCTGCGCTCACTGATCTGGTCCGGCGGCTCGCCGGTGCGCGGCAGTCCGGCCCGCCCAGTCCGGACGGCGCTATCACCAGCCGCGGGTCGCCGTTGTTCCGCAACCGCTACGACGAGCTTGAGCAGGTGCGGCGCGGCCTGACTAATGCGGCCGGCCCGCATTTCTGGCTCGTGCTGGCACCACCGCAGCTCGGCAAGACCTGGTTCCTTGACCGGATCAGCGCCGAGATGCTGGCCGGGCCATCCGGCTGGGCGGCCAGGCTGGTCGACCTGCGGGAGCAGCCGGCCGAGATCCGCGGTGACGCGGCGGCGATTCTCGGGCGTCTTTTCGGGCGGCCGGTGCCGCCGGCGGTAGAGCCGAGGACGCTACGCGAGATCGCGCAGGAGATCATCAGGGGCGGACAGCCCTATCTCTGCCTGCTGGATAGCGCCGAGCTGCTGGACGAGGCCACCGCCGCTGCGCTGCGGAAGTTCCTCAGCCAGATTCACCAGCACGTGCAGCAAGGCGGCGACATCGAGGTCCGGCTCGGCCTCATCGTCGCCAGCCGCCGCGAGGACGAGTGGCGGGGCGTGACTCCGGCCCCGCGCTTGTTCCCGCTGCCGCTGACCGAGTTCAAGGTCAACGTGGTCGAGGACGCGCTGCGTGACCTGGCCGTGCAGATGGGCGGCCGCGCCTTCAGCCAGTCCTGGTTCCAGCAGAACGCCGCGCGCACCCACCGGCTCAGTGAAGGGCTGCCCGCCCTGCTCGTGCGGTGCCTGCAGTGGATCAGGACCGAAGAAGGCCTGGAAATGGACCGGCTGGAAGGCCAGGAGCTGTTCGAGGAGCTCGCGCGTCCTTACATCGAGCAGGGGCTGCTCTCGCCGGAGAGCCTCGTCCCGTGGAACGAGACGCAGGCAGGCGAGCCGCGGCGCGCGCTGGACGCGGCATTCCGGGTGCTCACGCCGTACCGGCTCTTCACCCAGTCCCACCTGCGTAACCAGCTGGGATCGGATCTCGCCTTCGAGGAGACCCTGCGGGATGTGCGCTGGTCGCTGGAGGATCTCTGGCGGGGCATCAGCGGCACCGCCCTGCTCCGGCGGCCGCTGAACGAGCCCTGGCAGGAAATCCACGGCGCGATCCGGCGGCTGCTCTACCGCTATTACTACACCTCCGACGAGCGCCGCGCCGCAGGCGCACCACGATGCCCGCAAGTTCGTCGAGGTCTGGGCCGAAAAGCAGGCTGGCAAGGAGCAGGTCATCGGCCTGGTGGAGTGCATCTGGCACGAGGCCACCGTGCTCTGCCTGCGCCGTCCCGCTGAGATGGAGCAAAGCCTCAGCGAATCCGCGCGGACGCTGTCCAGGGCGCTGCGGCCATCGTCCGCCTACACAGTGGATGAGCTGCGCGAGTACGCGTCGGCGCGGATGAGAGACGACGAAGAGCTGCAGGATGCCGTCAGCAGAGTTGACGGGCTGTTCACCCGGCTGGTCGAGATCGTGATAACGCCCCGGCAGGAGTCATAGTGGACGAGGAGACCTTGTTCCCCAGCTATGTCACGCGGGGCGAAGAGCAGCAGATCCGCCAGCAAGAGGCACTGGTGCGGGAAGACCGCAGCAGCCGGGCTGTGCTGCTGTACGGCCCAGGCGGCGTCGGGAAGACCTCGCCTCGTGCGCCAGCTGGCGCAGGCCAGCGCCGCCGACCCGATGACCGTGTGGCTCGAGCCCGTCGACGTCGATGACCCGGAGTACTGGCTGCTGTCGAATCTGGAGCGGAAGGTCGCCAGCCGGCTAGACCCGGGAAACAAGTACTTTGCCCCGTACCTGAAATACCTCTCCCAGCTCCCGAGCTATACCCGGCCGCGCATCGGGCACGAGACTGTCGTCAGCCATCTCGGCCGGATTAAGCGGGTGTTCGTCGATTGCTACACGAGGTTCGTTGCCGACAACGACAAGACGGTGGTGATCGTCCTCGATACGGTCGAGACCATTCGCGGGATGTATCTGCTCCTGACGCTCACCCAGTGGATGAAGGCGCTCCCGGCCACCCTGTTCATCCTTTCCGGCCGCCCGCTGCCTGGCCGCGGGGACGGGGACGACCCGATCAGGAACGAGCTGGAGGATCCCCACCAGGGCATGCCCGTCACGACCATCAATCTTGGTGAGTTCACCCAGGCGGCCGCGCTCGACTACCTCAACAACAGCGAAGTCGCGGCCGGCCTCAGCGAGGATGAGAAGGCGAAGCTGGTATTCCTGACCCGGGGGCATCCGCTCTGGCTGGCCTTCACTATCGACTACCTCAGGGAAAAAGGAATCCCCGAGGAAGCGGAGGCGCCGCTGGCCAGAGTCAGCGAGGATGTGCCTTACCGGGGAAGCCATGACGCCGCGCGGGCAGAGCCTGCATGAGGCGTTCCAGCGTCGGCTGGTAACTCCCTATCGCGAAGCCGACTTCTGGCATGAGGCCATCAAGCGCCTCGCAGTGGTGCGGCAGAGCGTCAACAAGGTCATCTGGCAGGCACTCATGGCCGACCGCCCGCTCCCGGCCGGCGCGGCGGACCTCGACGCGGCATGGGACCAGCTGCTGCGGACCCCGTGGATCCGGCCGCGCGCCAATCACCGGTACGTGACGCTGCACGATGCGGTGGCCGAAGAGCTGGCACAGCGGATCATCCCGCTGCATGACCAGGACCAGCAGTGGCGCCGCCAGCTATGGCAGCGGGCCGTCGGCATCTACAGCGACCTGGCGCAGAGCCGCCGAGGCAGAACTGGCCGAGAGGCGAGCAGCCTCGGATGAGCGGACTGAGGAATGCTGGACGACAGGCCGCGACCGGATGACGAGCCTCCGGCCCAGGCCGAGGAGGAGAGCGCGCTCATCAGGGAGGCGGCCCGCCTTGACGCGCGGAGGCGCGAGCTTGACCAGTTCAAGGCCGTCCGGCTCTACTACCTGTTCCTCTGCGACTTCGAGGCCGGATGCCGATGATCTGCTGACCCTCCTCGGGCAGGCCAAGGACAGAGCACAACGTCCTCCTGCAGGACCTGCTCGCGCTGGAGATGCAGCGCTTCCTGCCGGGCGGCGCCCATCCTCATGCCTTTGACGACGTCATCGGCGAGATGCTTGATGAATTCCGCCGCTGGCTGCTGAGACAAGGCCCGGATTATTACCTGGCGATCGGCCTGCGGCTGGCCAACTACCTCATCGAGAACGAGCGGCCGAAAGATGCGATCGAGCTGCTCGGACAGGCTCCCGGAGAGCGTTGCCGAGCCCGCCCAGCGCTACCGGCTGAGCATCCTGCGCGGCAACGCCTACATGCGCATTCCGCGGCATGGTGAAACATGGCTTGCCGCATTTCGAGCAGGCGCTCGTCGAGGCAGCCGATGCTGGAGTCGGATGACCGCCACCAGCTCGTCGCCGAGGCCTACAAGGAGCTGGGCTTCTACTACCGGAATGCGGGCTCGTGGCGGAAGGCCGACGACGCCTACCAGCAGGCCCGCGACGCGATCTCGGCGACCCTGTCGGCGCGGAGCTCGGACGAGGACCGCGACGAGATGGCCTCGATCCAGACCAACTGGGCGTACGTCAAGGGGCTGAGCGGCAGCTACCGCGATGGCGCGAACCTGGTGGAAAGCGCCATCACCGTCCGCCGCCGCCTGCAGATGCACCAGGAGGAGGGCATCTCCTGGAGCGTCTGCGGCGAGGTGTACCGCTACGAGCGGAGGTTCGAGAAGGCCTGGGATGCCTACGCGCGAGGCCGAGCAGATCTTCCACGGGCAGCGGAACTGGTCCTGGCTGGGGCTGCTCTACCAGGAGCAGGCGATCTGCCTGTTCCAGGCGACCGAGGACGGCGTCAGCCTGACGCCCGGCCGGGATCCGGTCGAGCAGGCCAGCCGCCTTATCACCGTTGCCCTGGACATCTGCCGCGACCAGGCTGTCCGCGGGCTATCCGTCCGCGCTCAACCGGGCGGGCCGGATCTTCGGCCAGGAGGATTCCGAGGCTGGCCTCGGCTACCTGGCGGAGGGCATCGAGTAGGCCCGCAGGCTGTCCGACGGGTGGTTCTGGCTCGCGAACCTGATCGAGTACGTCGAGCTGAGCTACCGGGCCTGGGTGCAGACCGGGCGGCGTGCGCACCGCGACGAAATCGCCGTCCGCGAAGCCGAGATCATGCAGGCCATGTCGGAATATGATTTCCCTGACCTCAGGGGCAGGTGGGATCTGCTGCAGGGCCATCTGGGCATCCGCGATTGGCTGGCGACGGCGGACGAGAGCCTGCTGGGCGCTGCCCTGCAGAACTACCAGGGCGGGTTCGCGCTGGTCGCGCAGGGATACGTCGGATCGTCGGGTGCCTCAGCCATCGGCAGCCTGTTCGAGACATTCAGCGGACCTCTTTTCGCGGCTGCCGCCAGATATCCGAGCGGAATGGCAGGAAGAGCTCCGTCGCGCATGGGCCGCACTGGAAAATCGGATCCACCCTCCTGCTGGCTCGCCTGGAGGAGCTGTACTCTGACCTGCTCGATGCGGCACCGTCCAGACCTGCTCCACCGTCCTGAGAGGCACGGCAGATGGCACAAGCACAACGGGCGCGCCGGGCTGTCGTCGCTGTCGAACCTCGATCTGCCCGACGCACCCGAGCTGCTCCTGCACGGTTGCGAAGACTGTGCCTGCCCGGTCAGCGACGACCGCAGCGTCCGCGCTCAGCGCCGTCCCGCCGGCCGCGGCGATGACCGATGCGACCGACTGGGTCTGCGGCCGGGAAGTCGTCGAGATGCTACCTCGACCCGGAGCATCAGCTGCTCTTCAACCCGGTCGGGCACGGCGGGGTAGTCGTCGTCAATGCGGCATGCCCGCCGCTTCTATCAGCTGCTTTGCGCAGCCCGCGACGTTCAGGGACGCGCAAGCCGCCTGGCCAGGGCCGGGCGGCGACGCCGAGGAGATATTCCGGCGGCTCAGCCAGCTCGAGCTGATTCACCCGGCCGCCCGTCCGCAGCGTCCCGAGTTCGCCGGCGGCCGGGTGCTGACGGCGTGGCTGCACGTGACCAATGCCTGCAACCTCCGCTGCCCCTACTGCTACGTGCACAAGTCCGCCGAGGGGATGGACGAGACGGTCGGCCGCGCCGCCGTCCAGGCGGTGATCAATTCCGCGGTCGCGCACGGCTTCCCTGCCGTCAAGCTGAAGTACGCGGGCGGCGAGGCGAGCCTCAATCACCGGCTGATGATCAGCCTGCACGGCCAGGCCCGCGCGCTCGCCGCCGAGCATGGCCTGCGAGCTGTACGCCACCCTGCTCAGCAATGGCGTCGCGCTGCCGCCATCGCTGGTCGAGACGCTCAAGGCCGAGGGCATCCGGGTGATGATCTCGCTGGACGGCCTGGGCAGCCAGCATGACGCCCAGCGGCCGTTCGCGAGCGGCAAGCCATCCTTTCACCTCGTCGAGCGGACGATCGCCCAGCTGATCCGGCAGGGCCACGCCCCGCATCTCTCCGTCACCATCACCAGCCGGAACGCCGGCGGCGTGGCGGACGTGGTGCGATTCGCGCTCGAGCGCGGCCTGACCTTCAGCCTCAACTTCTTCCGCGACAATGACTGCGCGGCCAGCTTCCCTGACCTGCGTTACGAGGAGCAGGCCATGATCGCCGCCCTGCTTGATGCCTTCGGCGTCATCGAGGAATTCCTGCCCCGCTGGAGCGTCCTGGGATCGATCTTGGACCGCGGGCAGCTGCTGCAGCCGCGGCAGCGGTCCTGCGGCGTAGGCCACGACTACGTGGTCATCGACCAGCGCGGCGGGTCGCGAAATGCCACATGGAGATCGAGCGAACTCTGGGTGACATCTTCAGCGACGACCCGCTGCAGCTCGTCCAGCGGGACCAGTCGACGGCGCTTAACCTGGCGGTCGAGGAAAAGGAGGGCTGCCGCGACTGCACCTGGCGTTATTGGTGCTCAGGGGGCTGCACGGTGGCCACCTTCCGGGCCACTGGCAGGTACGACATCAAGTCACCGAACTGCAACATCTACAAGGCGATTTATCCGCACGCGCTGCGGCTCGAGGGCCTGCGCCTGCTCAAGTACGCGGCTAGCTGACCAGCCTGGGATGATGAATCGGGGTCCTAGGCAGATCGGGGGTCCTAGGCAGGAGGTGATCGGTTGGCCGCGCTGGGCGGGGCCGGGTGCTCTTATGCGCTGCTGGCTGACGGCACAACGATCACGATCCGGCCGGCCGGGCCCGGGGACAGCGGGCCGGTGCGCCAGCTGCACGAGGACATGTCGCCGGGCAACCTGTACTTCCGCTTCTTCAGCCTGAGCCGGGCGGCTGCCGAACAAGAGGCGGCCAGGGTGTGCCGCGCGGCCGGCCAGGACCACGGGGCGCTGCTTGGCTTGCTTGGCGACGAGCTGGTGGGAGTCGCCAGCTACGAGCCCACCACCGACCCGCGGACCGCGGAGATCGCGCTGGCGGTCGCCGACGGCATGCACGGGCGCGGCATCGCCACGCTGCTGCTCGAGCACCTGGTCTCGCTGGCCCGCGCCCGCGGCATCAAGGTCTTCACCGCCGACGCGCTGGCGGCCAACAGCGCCGTGCTGCAGGTGCTCAACGACGCCGGGCTGGCCGTGCGGCGCAAGTTTGACGGCGACGCGGTGGAGCTGACCATGCCGATCCCGCAAAGCACCGCTCTCGGCGAGGCAAGCACCTACCTGGACGCGGTGGCCGGGCGGGAGAAACACGCGGGCGTGGCCAGCCTGGAACCCCTGCTGGCTCCCCGCTCGGCCGCGGTGGTCGGCGTCGGCCGCCACGCCGGCTCTCTCGGCCGGATGATCCTGCTCAACATCCGCGACGCCGGCTTCCGCGGCGCCCTGTACGCGGTCAATCCGCACGCCGGCGATATCGAAGGCGTCCCTTGCGTCCCGTCTGTCGCCGGGCTGCCCGAGGCCCCCGACCTCGTGGTGGTGGCGGTCCCGGCGGCGGACGTCCCGGACGTGGCGCGCGAATGCGGGGACCGCGGTGCCAGATCGCTTGTGGTGATTACCGCCGGGCTCACGCCAGCGCAGGAATCTGGCCTGCTCGATGCCAGCCGCCAGGCGGGCATGCGGCTGGCGGGCCCGGGCTGCTTCGGCGTCGCGGTGCCGGAGATCGGGCTGAATGCCACCTTCGCCAGGCACCACCCGTCCGCTGGCAAGACCGGTCTCGTCAGCCAGTCCGGCGGGGTCGGCGTGGCGGTCCTCGAGCACCTTTCCCGGCTGGGAATCGGGACCTCTTCCTTCGCCTCAGTCGGCGCCATGCTCGATGTCTCGGCCAACGACATGCTGATGTGGTGGGAGGCCGACAACACCACCGAGCTGGCCGTGCTCTACCTGGAGTCCTTCGGCGGCCCGCGCAAGTTCGCCAGGAACGCGCGCCGCGTCGCGGCCAAGGTCCCCGTGCTGACCGTCCACGCCGGGCAGTCGGTGCCGGGGCAGCGTGCTGCCGCCTCGCACACGGCAGCGGCAACCGCGCCGCTGATCACCCGGCGGGCGCTGTTCGAGCAGGCCGGGATCATCGCCGCCACCAGCCTCGGCGAACTGCTCGACACGGCCGCGCTGATCGCGTCCCAGCCGATCCCGGCGGGCGGGCTGGTCTCCATCGTGTCCAATGGCGGCGGTGCGGGCGTGCTGGCTGCCGACGCATGCGCGGAAGCCGGCCTGGTCGTTGCCACCCCCGGCCCGAAGGCCCGCGCCCGCCTGCGGGACGTGCTGCCCGCCGGGGCCGCGGTCGGCGGCCCGGTCGACACCACCATGGCCGTCACGGCCGAGGCGTTCCGGCAGGCCCTGCGCATCGCCGCCGAGGACGGCGCGGACGCCCTGATCGCGCTGGTGATCCCCACCGCGGCCGCCGACCTTATGCACGCGATCACGGCCGAGCGGCTGCCGGTCCCGGTGGCGGCGGTCGTGCTTGACCAGGTCGAGGCGGTCCAGCTGCTGCACGGCAACGGCACCACCGGCAGCGACGGCCACGGCGACGGCAGCAGCGGCGGCCTGGCCGTGCCGGCTTACGCCTATCCGGAATCGGCCGCGCGCGCGCTGGCCCGGGCCGCCCGCTACGGCTCGTGGCGATCCCGGCCAGCGGGCACGGTGCCGGAGATCGCGGGCCTCCGGGTGCCGGACGCGCGCTCGATCGTCGGCTCCTTCCTCGCCCGGATGCCGGGCGGTGGCTGGCTGTCCGCCGGCGAGGCCGACGACCTGCTGCACTGCTACGGCATCCCGACGGTGGAGTTCCGCCGGGCCGAAGACGCCGATGCGGCGGTTGACGCGGCAGCCAGCCTGGGCGGTCACGTGGTGATCAAGGCTGAGGTGCCGGGCCTGCTGCACAAGACCGCGGCCGGCGCGGTCGAGCTTGACCTGCACGGGGCTGACGAGGTGCGCGATGCGATGCGCCGCCTCGAGGGCAAGTTCGCCGGACGGCTGTCCGCGGTGCTGGTCGAGCCCATGATCACCGGAGGCACCGAGACCATCGTCGGCATCGTGCAGGAGCCGGTGTTCGGTCCCGTCGTGGTGTTCGGGCACGGCGGGGTCGCCACCGAGGAGCTCGGCGACCGCGCGGCCCGCCTCGCTCCGCTCACCGGCGCCGACGCCGACGACCTGATCCACTCGATCCGCGCGGCGCCGCTGCTGCTCGGTCACCGCGGCCAGCCGGCCGCGGACATCGAAGCCCTGCGCGACATCCTGCTCAGGATGTCGTGGCTCGCCGACCAGCTGCCGGAGGTCAGCGAGCTTGACCTCAACCCGGTCATCGCCCGCCCGGACGGTGCCATCGCCGTGGACGCGCGCATCCGGGTGACCAGCCACCGCCCGGCCGACCCGTTCCTGCGCCAGCTTCCGCCCCGCTGACCGGCTGCTTCTGGTGGCGTAGATTCTCCCTATGGCGGCGCGGTTGACGGCAGCGAAGGGCCGGCGGACGGCGCGGGCGATCCTGATCGATGCCGACGGCCGGCTGATGCTGATCAGGCGTAAGAAGCCGGGGCGGCCGGTGTACTGGACGACGCCGGGCGGCGGCGTCGACGACACGGATGCCTCGATCGAGGCGGCGATGCACCGGGAGATCGCCGAGGAGATGGGCGCCAAGGCGGCCGGCGCCTCGCAGGTGTTCCTGAACAGCAGGCCGTCGGCCGCCGGGGTGGCCGTCCAGCATTTCTTCGTTGCCAGGCTGACCAGCCTGGACTGGTCGGCTCGCAGTGACCCGGAATTCGACGATCCGGCGAAGGGCAGCTACCAGCTGGAACGGGTCGACCTGCACGGAGACGACCTCGCTTCGCTCGACCTGGTACCGGCCGCGGTGAAACAGTTCATCCTGGCCAACCGCGAAGCCCTGCTCGCCGAGATCGCGGACGAAGTTCCCTGATCGCGCCGGGCTCGAGGGGTGGCAGCAGCTAAGGACTCCGCGATCAAGTTTGATTATTTACGGGCCGGGCTGCGCCAATGCCGCCGGCCGAGTAAGTGCGGACCCGTGTGGTTCCCGCCCTGCCGGGCTAGTGCGGGCCGGCCAGCGGGGCGTCATCGGGCAGCCGGACGATGCCGGGAACGTAACCGTCGAGTTCGCCGGGCTCGAACCGGCACAGCTTGATCACCCACCACAGGCTGCCGGCCGGGTCACCGCCGAGCCGGTATCCGTCCGGGGTGAGGATGACGTAGCCATCACCGGCCAGCGGGACAAGCCTGGCGAGGACCTCGCCGTTGGCGGTGTCCCAGATCCGGGCGGTCTCGTCGTCGGAGACGGTGCCGAGCAGGGCGCCGTCCGGGGAGAACGCCACGCCGTTAACCCAGCCGGCGTGGCCTTTCAGTGTGCTCCGGATGGTGCCGGTGGCGGTGTCCCAGATCCGGGCGGTGTCGTCGGCGGCGGCGGTGGCGAGCAGCCGGCCGTCGGGGGAGAACGCCACGCTGGTCAGGGCGCCTTGGTGGCCTCGCAGGGTGCTGCCGGTGGTGCCGGTGGCGATGTCCCAGATCGCGGCGGTGCCATCGGCGGCGGCGGTGGCGAGCAGCCGGCCGTCGGGGGAGAACGCCACGCTGGTCAGGGCGCCTTGGTGGCCTCGCAGGGTGCTGTCGGTGGTGCCGGTGGCGATGTCCCAGATCGCGGCGGTGCCATCGTCGGAGGCGGTGGCGAGCAGCCGGCCGTCGGGGGAGAACGCCACGCTGGTCAGGGCGCCTTGGTGGCCTCGCAGGGTGCTGTCGGTGGTGCCGGTGGCGATGTCCCAGATCGCGGCGGTGCCATCGTCGGAGGCGGTGGCGAGCAGCCGGCCGTCGGGGGAGAACGCCGCGCCGGTCAGCAGCGCTGCGTGGCCGGTCAGGGTGCTGCGGATGGTGCCGGTGGCGAGATCCCAGATCCGCGCGGTGTTGTCGCTGGAGGCGGTGGCGAGCAGCCGGCCGTCGGGGGAGAACGCCACGCTGTCCACGCTGTCTGGATTGCCGAGCAGTGCGGGCCGGGTGATGCCGGCGGTGCCAGCCGCGATGTCCCAGATGCGGACGGAGCTTGTGCTGTCGGCCATGGTCGCCAGCAGCGTGCCGTCGGGGGAGAACGCCACGCCGCGCAGCCCGCCGTCCGGATAGCCTTGCTGGCCGGGCCAGGTGCTGCGGGCCGCGCTGGTGGCGGTGTCCCAGATCCGGGCGTCCTTGTCGGCGGCGGTGCCGAGCAGGGTGCCGTCGGGGGAGAACGCCACGCCGTATACCCAGCCGTGGTGGCCTTTCATGGTGCTGCGGGTCGCGCCGGTGGCGACGTCCCAGATCCGGGCGGTGCGGTCGTCGGAGCCGGTGGCGAGCAGGGTGCCGTCGGGGGAGAACGCGACCGCGCGAAGCCAGTCGGTGTGGCCTTCCAGGGTGGTGCGGGCTGCGCCGGTGCCGACGTCCCAGATCCGGGCGGTCTTGTCCCGGGAAGCGGTGGCGAGCAGGGTGCCGTCGGGGGAGAACGCCACACCGTAAACCCAGCTGTCGTGGCCCTTTATCGTGCTGCGGATGGCGCCGGTGGCGACGTCCCAGATCCGGGCGGTGTCGTCGTCGGCCGCGGTGGCGAGCAGGGCGCCGTCGGGGGAGAACGCGACCGCGCGAAGCCAGTCGGTGTGGCCCTTCAGGGTGCTCCGGATGGCGCCGGTGGCGGTGTCCCAGATCCGGGCCGTCTGGTCGCCGGACGCGGTCGCGAGCAGCCGGCCGTCGGGGGAGAACGCGACTCCGGTCAGCTCGATTCTGTGGCCTGGCAGGGCGCTGCGGATGGCGCCGGTGGCGAGATCCCAGATCCGCGCGGTGTTGTCGCTGGAGGCGGTCGCGAGCAGCCGGCCGTCGGGGGAGAACGCCACGCCGTTCACCTCGCCCATCTCCAGCCCGAGGACGCGGAGCAGGCGGCCGTCGGTTACGTCGACGATCCCCACGAAGTTCTGCCATCCGATAGCCAGGATGGAACCGTCGGGAGCGAAGGCGACAGACCTGGCATCGTCGGTCGGCCGCTGGATGCACAGGTCGGCGGCGTCCCGGCCGGCTACGGCGGCTTCGAGCAGTTCCGCCGACTCGGCCAGTTCGCCGAGGCCGTCGGTGCCGAGCAGCGCGGCCCGCTGCCACCGGCTGCCGGTAATGACGGCGCCGCGCAGCGACCCGCCGATCAGCCTGGCCCCGGTGAAGTCGGCGTCCCGCAAGTCGGCGCCGGCGAAGTCGGTCCCCTCCAGCCGCATGCCCCGCAGATCCGCGCGGCGCAGGTCGGCCTCGCGCAGGTCGCGCCCGGCCAGGTCCTGGCCGCGCAGGTCGACGTCGGCCAGGTTCTGCCGCTGCGGCGCGCGGTCAGCCTTATCCGGCGTCTCGGCCGGCCGGTTCCGCGCCACGACGGCCAGCGCGTTCTGCTTGGTCACCTCGGCGGACTCCGGGTCGGCCAGCACCGTCGTCGCCCACCACAGCGCGGAAGTACGACCGGCGAGGTCACCGAAGAAGTCGACCATCAGCCGGGACATCCGCCGCGTGGTCAGGATCTGGGCCGAGCCCGGCTCGCGAAGCGCGCGCGCGGCCGCGTCGGCGACCAGCCACTCCATGATCGACTGGTGCACGAACGTGAACGCTCCGTCGTCGGTGCGCACGAGCAGGCTGCCGGATCCGATCGAGTGGGTGGCCTGCTCCGCGCTGTAGCCGCGCTCGGCCAGCCGGGTGAGCGTGGCCGACACCTCGGCGGACAGGTCGGCCAGCCTGATCGTGGGCGCCTTGGACACCCACAGCCGCAGCGCGAGCGCGGTGCTGGCCGCCAGCCGCTCCTTTTCGTCCAGCGATTGCAGCCCGCTCCGGTGCCGTTGCCGGTCCGCCTCGCCGACCAGCCAGAAGTCGACGATCTCCCGGTAAAGCTCGGCCGCGCTGATCCGGCCTTCCGCCCGCTGCACGGCCCGCAGCCTGTCTTCATCCAGGGCCGCGATGAACGCCAGCATCCGCGGATTACGGGCCAGGCCGAGCAGGTCCTCGATGTCCGCGATCAGGCGGAACCTGGCGTCCGCCCTGGTGGTGTCCCCGTCGTAGAGGTTGATCAGGAACTCGCGCACCTGAGCTTCGGAAAAGTCCCCGAGCACGACGACCCGGCTGGCGGTGATCGTCGCCACCCGCTCGCCGAGCGCGGTCCGCAGCTGATCGGTGGACTGGAAGTGCTGCGTCCGGCTGGTCAGCACGATCTTGGCGCGCTCGCTGACCGACTCAAGCAGGGTCTGCAGGTAGTCGGTCGCGTTCTCGTAGCCGACCCGCAGTTCCAGCTCGTCGAAGCCGTCGAAAAGCAGCGCGAGCCCGGCCGCTCCGGATCATGTAGCGCAGCTTGGCCGGGTTGATGTCCTCGACGCCTTGCCTGATCAGGTGCTGGCCGAGCAGTTCGTCCAGCGTCGGGGCCTTCTCCAGGCTGCGCAGCTCGACCAGCACAGGCAGCAGCCCGGGCAGCTCATCGGGCAGCGTGCGGGCAAGCTGGCGGAGCAGCGAGGTCTTCCCCCTGCCGAAGTCGCCGAGCACCATGACCAGCCGCGCGTCGTCCTGGCCGAGCCAGGAAAGCACCTGATCGAGCAGCCCGGCGCGTACCTCGCCGTCGGTGCGGCGATCCACCAGCCGGTAGCGCTGCGGCACGTAGAGCCTGGCCGGGTAGATCGGATCCTTGGCCAGCCGGTCACGCTGCCGGTCCGCCAGCGGCCGCAGGTCAAGCAGGCCCTGGTAGTCGACGAAGCTGCGCAGCCGGACGCCGCGCTGGCGGCCGAGCACGACCAGATGCTCCGGTGCCGGCGGCCCGCCGCAGACGAACTCGGAGCGGACCGACGGATCGGCAGACGCGAACCGCGCGTGCACCTGGTCGAGGAAGGTGCCGAACACTTCCTCGGTCACCGGCCCGTCAACCACGCCGACCGGCCATTGCTCGGCGCCGCCGCCAGGCATCGGGTGCGACACCCTGAGATAGCCGTTGTCAGCTCGCAGCGTCAAAGTCGCGTCAGGGAAACGTGCCCGGGTTGCCTGCGCGACGCGGTCAAGGAAATCCTCAGCTGAGCTAGCCGTGCCGCGCCCGGCCGGCGCCCGCCGGTCGCTGCGGTCGCGGTCAGCGTAAGCGCTCTCGGCGCGGTCGGCGCGGTCGGCGCGGTCGGCGCGGTCGGCGCGGTCGGCGCGCCCGGCCGGCTCGGCTGGCGGCGGGAAGGCAGTGCCGGCATCGGTCAGCGGGTACGCCTGGTAGTCGCGCCAGTCGGACCCGGTTCGGCTGATCCTGGTATCGCCGATCCAGCGGCGCTGGCCGACCGCGTACTGCCGGGCATAACGGGTGAACCCGTCCCGGCCGACGGTCACCAGCTGGTACTGGTTGGGAATCTCGGTCGGCCTGGCCGCCGCCTCGACCGCGGCGCTGCCGGCCGACAGCGCCGCAAGCCCGGAGCCGAGCCGGTGCAGCCGCCCGTCGTGGGTATGCCCGTGCAGCAGCAGGTTCGCCAGCGCGGGCTCGCCGATCAGCCTGTCCAGGTCATCGGCGTCCCGCAGGTTCTCCTCGTCGAGCACGGCCCCGCGTATGACGTTGTGGTGCACCGCGGCCAGCCGGAGCCAGCCCCGGTCGCGGTAGCCCGCCAGCCGCTCGGCGAACCAGCGAAGCTGGTCCTCCCCGACCCAGCCGTAATGATCGGCATCCAGGTGGCTCTCCGCCATCGTGGAGTTCAGCCCGGCCACCACGACGGCGAGGTCGGGCATTTCGAACAGCGTCCACGGCTCGTCCGGAGTGAACGTGACGCCGTCGACGTCGGCATAGAAGCTGGTGAACGCGGCGGCGAACTGGCGCCACTTCGGCCAGTGCGGCGGGACAGGCTCCGCCTCGTCGCTCTGCTGCCGGGCGAAATATGCCTCGCAGGCCTTCCTGTTGACGTCGTGATTGCCCGGCACGATCGCCACGTGCCGCCGGGGTACCCCCACCGCCTCGGACAGCGCGCTCAGGAAGTCGGTCACCTGCTCGAACTCGGTGCGTAATCCCCACTCGGCCAGGTCGCCGGTCACCACGACGAGGTCGGGCCGCAGCTGGTGCTCGTCGGCCAGCCCGGTGAGATCGGCATGCAGCCTGCTGAACAGCGTGTCGCGGGCCCTGTCCGCCGGGGTCAGCCCGTTCCCGCCGAACAGATGATGCTTCCCGAACTGGGGATCGGAGACATGCAGGACGGTAATCTCGCCGCTGCCGGCACGCCCGGGCCCGGCCTTCCGGCCCGGCCCGCGCGCTATCCGGCGCTGGTCGAATACCTCAGGCCAGGCCAGCCGCAGCCGGTCAGTGTCAATGGCATAGCTGTCCCGCTGCACGGCGCGCCCGGCGGGAGCCGAGACAAGCAAGCCCACCACGAGGCCGGTCGCGTCATCATGGACCGGGCTACCGCTGAAGCCGGGCTGCACCCTTAACGCGGCATCGGCGCCCGAGTCCAGCTGCAGCCGCCCGCCGCCGACCCGGCCCCGCACCGTGGCCGGCACCCATGCCCCGTCCGGCCGGGGCGGTACTCCTGGATAGCCGAAGAGGCGCACATCATGGCCTGCCGCCTGGCAAGTTAACGCTCAGCCTGGCCGGGCTCGACGTCGCCGGGCGCGTCGGCATCGACCAGGACAAGCCCGGCCACGTCGTCGCCCGCCGCCCCGGCCCGGGCTGGCGGCAGCCACCGCTCCGCCCTGGCGCTGAAGCGCGGCAGCCCGGCGGAATCGGTCGCGGCCTGGGCGAACGGGAACTGGACCGTCACGATCCCGGCTGGCTGAGTCTGCGTTCGCAGGTCCAGGCCTAGCGCGGCGTTCACCACGTGCGCGCAGGTGAGGATCTCGCGCTGGCCGACAAGCACACCGACGCCAGCCGTGCCCCCGCCCGGCCCGAGGACCCGGACGACGAAGGCGCCCGCCGAGGAGTCAGGCATCATCAGGCACAATCCCGTGGTTAAGCGTGTCGATTCGGTCAATCGTAGATGGCATGGCGTCCCGGACCACGCTGGACCGCGGCATTAGGTTCCGGCAACCGGGTAATCACTTTTTCCTTACTGATCGTTTACGCGCCGCTTGGCTTCCGTGCCGTGCACGCTGGGTAATCAACGCTACGCTTAGTAGTCACACAGGCGCGTTCGGCGACTCAGGGGGATGAGCGGCCGCGGCGTGCCGCGCACGGGGGAGCGCGTGTTCGGGATGGAAGAGTTCGACGGCAAGGCGGCAGAGCCGGGGCCAGCGGCCGGGGAGCCCGCGGCGGCGGCCAGGCGCAGCGTGCCAGGACGGCGCCGCCGGGGCCGGCATGAAGCCAGCGGCAGTGCCAGGGCCAGGGTGGTCGCGCTGGCGGCGGCGATCGCCGCCGTGACGGCAGCCGGCGGCGCGTACGCGCTGACTCACGGCGGCTCAGGCAGCCAGGCCGCCGGCGTGCAGAAGGCGGCGCTGGCGGGCCAGGCGACCAGCACGCCGCTGCGGGTGACCGCGATCTCGCCGGCCTCCGGAGCCCGCGGCGTCGACGGTGGTAACCCGGTCGTCATCACGTTCTCCGCGCCGCTGGCGGCGGGCTCGCCGATGCCGACGCTCAGGCCGGCCGTGCCGGGCAGCTGGCAGCAGGCCGGCCCGGCGCTGACCTTCCGGCCCGCCGCCCCGGTCAGCCCGGCCAGCCAGGTCACCGTGCAGGTACCGGCCGGCCAGGAAGGGGTCCGCACCGCCGCCGGCGGGCTGCTGGCCAGGCCGGTGGTCACCAGGTTCCGGACCAGGGCCTGGTCGGCCCGGCGGCTGGGCGAGCTGCTCGCCCAGCTCGGCTACCTGCCGCTGTCCTGGAGCCCGCTCGGCGGCGGCGTCAGCCGGCCGGACTGCCGGCCCCGGCAGCCGGGACCGGGGCCACGGCTCCGGCCTGGCCGCCCAGGTCGCGGCCGCCTACAGCCCGCCGCCCGGCAAGTTCCGGTGGCACCGCGGCTACCCTGCGTCGCTGCACGGCCAGTGGCACCCGGGCCGCCCCAGCCTGATCCTGCAAGGGCGCGCTGATGGCCTTCCAGGCACAGCACGGCATGAAGACTGACCGGCATCGCCAGCCCGGATCTCTGGACCGCGCTGCTCCGCGCCGCGGAGCGCGGCCCCAGCAACCGGGCCGGCTACACCTACGCCGTCGCCAGCAAGGGCAGCCCGGAGATGCTGACGATCTGGCATGACGGTCACATCGTGCTGCGCAGCGCCGCCAATACCGGCATCCCGGTCGCGCCGACCGCGGACGGCACGTTCCCGGTGTACCTGCGATACCGGTTCCAGATCATGCGCGGGACCAACCCGGACGGCAGCAGCTACGCCGATCCGGTCGAGTTCGTGCCTATTTCGACGGCGGCGAGGCCGTGCATTACTTCCCGCGCGGTTCCTACGGCTTCCCGCAGAGCCTGGGCTGCGTCGAGCTGCCGATGGCGGCCGCGGCGCGGGCCTGGCCCTACCTGACCTACGGAAGCCTGGTGACGGTCGCTGGCTGATAACCGCAGCCGGCTGAGACGCCGCGCGGACTGAGCAAGCCGCGGCCCGGCTACCGGCCGACAGAGCCGGGCACGGATTCATGACGACGGGGGCCGTCATGAATCCGTGTCCTATTCTCGCCGAATTCTTTACCCGCTGAGCTGGCAGGTGCAGCTGCTACTAGAGTGCGCCTAGAGTCGCAGACTAGGAGTGCCTGGGGCGCACCAGACCAGCTGCGAGCTTGCCCCCGCGCTAACCCGGGGGGCCGGGTACGGCGAGGAGCCTCTCTTGCTCAGTGTGGGACGGCTGCGAAGCCGCGTCATAGTCCTGGCTGTCGTCATCGTGGCACTGCTGTCAACCGGCACCTGGTTCGCGCTGAGTCACGCGCAGGCCAGGCAGTCCGGTCAGCTGGCCGCCGCCACCAGCCACGCGCGGCAGGCCGCGCACGCCCAGCCGTCCGCGCCGCCGCTGCAGGTGCTGTCCGTGACCCCGGCCCGCCGCGCCAGGCACGTCAACGGCGCCGCCCCAGTGCAGATCCAGTTCTCCGCCGCGCTCGCCGCCGGCTCGCCGATGCCGACCGTGTCGCCGCACGTCGCCGGGAGCTGGCAGCGGTCCGGCGCCAGCACCGTCGAGTTCCGGCCGAAGAAGGGCTTCCCCGAGCTGGCCCGCGTCAGCTGTGCGCATCCCGGGCGGCAGCTCCGGCATGCGGTCGGCCGCGGGCGGCACGCTGGCCAAGCGCATGGTCGTGCGGTTCCGGGTCGGCCGCTGGTCGAGCGACCAGGCTCGACCAGCTGCTCGCCCAGCTCGGCTACCTGCCGCTGACCTGGACGCCAGCCGCCGGGGCGGTCAACCCGGCGGCCAGCGACGGGCCGGGCAGCGCTCCGCCGCTTTCCGCCCGCCGGCCGGGACCTTCACCTGGCGGCACGGCTATCCACGCGAGCTGCGCACGTTCTGGCGGCAAAGGCAGGCCGAGCCTGGTGCTCAAGGGCGCCGTGATGGCGTTCGAGTCCGATCACGGGCTGGCCATGGACGGGATCGCCGGCCCCGGCGTCTGGCGCACGCTGTTCAAGGCGGTGGCCGCAGGACAGCGGAACCACCACGGCTACACCTACGCGCGGGCCAGGAAGAAGCTCCCGGAAGAGCTGACCATCTGGCACGACGGGCACGTGGTGTTCCGCAGCCTGGCCAACACCGGCATCCCGGTCGCGCCTACCGCCGACGGCACCGCCCCTGTCTACCTGCGGTACCGCTACCAGATCATGCGGGGGACGAACCCGGACGGGTCCAAGTACGCCGACCCGGTGCAGTTCGTCGCCTACTTCCGGGCCGGCGAGGCCGTGCACTACTTCCCGCGGTACTCCTACGGCTCCCCGCAGAGCCTGGGCTGCGTCGAGCTGCCGCTCGGGCCGGCCGCCAAGGCCTGGCCGTACCTCACCTACGGCAGCCTCGTCACCGTCTCGCCGGCCTGACCGGCGGCTGGCCAGGACCCGGTGCCCCGCGGCCCTAGCCAGCCTCGAGCGCGGCCGCAAGTGCCGGGCCGCGAGCTGATGCCCAGCTTGCCATAGGTGCTGGTCAGATGGTTCTCGACGGTCCGCTGCGTGACGAAGAGCGCCTGCGCGATCTGCCGGTTCGTCTGCCCGGCCGCGGCCAGCTGAGCCACCCGCAGCTCGCTCGGCGTCAGCGCGTCCCGGCCCCGCAGCGCGTCCCGGCGCGGCCTGCCGCCGGCGATCACCAGCTCGTCCCGAGCCCGGCCGGCCAGCACGATGCCGCCGCGGGCGTGCGCGATATCCAGGCCCTCGCGGAGCAGGTCGCGGCCGCGCCCGGCGAGCGCCTGCGCCGGCAGTGCGCCGACCCCAGGTCGACCAGCGCGCGGGCCAGCTCGAGCCGCGCCGAGGAACCGCGGAGCGCGCCACCGCCTCGGTGAGCAGCTCGATGCCCCGGTCGCCGCCCTCGACCACGCCCGGCCGCGCGCAGCGCCAGCCCGACCGCGCCGGGCCGCGCCCCAGCGGCGGGCCAGCCCGACCGCCTCGCCGCACAGCCGGGTTGCACCCTGCCGGTCGCCGAGGGCGCCTAACGACAGCGCGGCGTCCGAGCGCCAGCTCATGAACGCCGGGTTGCGGATGCCCCACGCCGCAGCCAGCTGGCCGGCCGCCAGCAGCTCCCCGGCGGCCTCCTCGTGCTCGCCGACCGCGGCGCGCAGCCGCCCCCGCGCATACCTGACCATGGTGAACGGCCAGGTCGGGCCGAGCTCGCCGGTGAGCTTCTGGCCCGCGAGCAGCGCCCGGGCCTGGCCGGCCGCGTCCCGCTCGATCAGCAGCGGGACCATGAAGGCCGTCACCAGCGGCGAGACCCATGCGTCCGGGCCCCTGCACGGACTGATACCCGTACGCGACGGACTCGCTGACATCGCCGCCGAAGCCGCCGCGAGCGACAGCACCGAAGCGGCCACCGCGCAGACAGCTGCCAGCCGTGCTGCTGCGCCAGCTGCAGCCACCGCAGCGCCGCGTCGCGGGCCTCGCCGTCCAGACCGGCGAACATCAGCACGGAGACCGTCTCGGGCAGCGCGGCCGAGACGACCGACATCAGCCGGGGCATGGCAAGTACCGCGGCCCGGGCGTGCCGGACCGCGAGCTCACGGTCTCCGCCCGCCGCCGCGAGCTCGATGGCCAGGTTGGCGTGCAGCTGCGGGTCGATCTCCTCGCCGCGCTCGGCCCTGGCCCGCAGCCGGCCAGCAGCGGGCCGGTCAGCGGCCGCGTCTGCGGGTCCCAGCGGGCCGTGTTGAGCAGCGCGGCCTGCAGCGCATCGGCGGCCGGCTCGTTCTCGCCGGGCAGCCCGCTGATCGCGTCCCGCAGCACGCCGACGGCAGCGGAGAACCGGCCGCCAAGCGCCAGCGCCTGGGCGAGGGCGAGCGCGATCATGGCCTGCTCCGGCTGGCCCGGCTGGCCCGGCCCGGCGGGCCGGGCCGCCGCCGCGCGCAGCGCCTCTTCCAGGTGGGCCGCCGCGGCGGCCGGCGCCTGCATTGTCTCGGCCCGGCCGAGCTCGAGCAACACGCCGGGCCGGTCAGCGGCGGCCGGCGGCTCGGCCAGCGCGCGCTCAAGGCAGAGCCTGGCGACGCCGGGGGCGCCGCGGCCGAGCGCATCCGCCGCGGCCGCGCGCAGCCTGTCCACCACCCAGCAGTCGCCGGCCGTGCCCGCGGCGAGCAGGTGCACGGTCACCTCCTGCGCCGCAGCGCCGTCCGCCTCGAGCATCCGGGCGACCCGCCCGTGCCAGCGCTGCCGCACCGGAGGCGCCAGGTCCTCGTAGACGGCCGACCGGACAAGCGGATGCACGAACCGCAGCTCCCGGTCGCCCTCGACCAGCCGCTCGGCCATCAGCGCGCCGATCGCCTCGGCGCACGCGTCCGCGTCCAGGCCGGCCAGCCGGGCGACCCGGCCGGCCGTGGCCACGGTGCCGAGTACCGCGATCGCGCGGGCGGCGGCCAGCACCTCGGCCGGCATCCGGCCGAGCTGGAGCAGCACGCGGCGTGACACCGTGCTCGGCGTGAGCCGGCGAAGATGCGGCACCTCGGCGGCCGTTCCGCTGGCGCCCTCGGCGACCAGGCTGCCGAGCAGGGCCTGCAGCAGCAACGGGTTGCCGCCGGTGATCTCGCAGCAGGACTGCACGAATGGCGGCGCCGGGCTGGTGCCGAGCGCGCGGCTGATCAGCTCGCCGCAGGCGGCGGCGCCAAGCGCGGCCGGCCGCAGCACGGTGACGCCAGGCTCCGCGGCCAGGCCCGCGGTCAGCGCCTTCTGCTGGGCCGTCGCCGACCTGGGCTCGCGGACGGTGAGGACGAGCAGCACCGGCAGCCCGTCCAGCCGGCGCGCCAGGTGCGCGGCGAACCGCAGCGAGGGCTCATCGGCCCAGTGCAGGTCGTCGATGCCGAGCAGCAGCGGGGCGCGGCGCGCCAGGCCGGCCGCCAGCCAGTACAGGCCATGCCGGACCGCGAAGGAGTCCTGCTGCTCCTGGCGCTTCTCCGGGACGAGGGCCGGGGCGGCCAGTCGCGCCGCGTCGTCCGGCCGCCCGGCTGGCCCGCCCGGGCCGGCGACCGGCCCGAACAGCTGCCGCACGGTCCCCCAGGCGAACCCGGCCTCGAACTCGGCCGCGCGCGCGGTCAGCACCTGCATGCCCGCGCTGGCCGCCTCCTCGCAGGCATACCCGAGCAGCCGCGTCTTGCCGATCCCCGCGGCGCCCTCGATGAGCACGGCCGACCCCGTGCCCGCGACGGCGGCGCGGATGGCCGCGGCGATCGCGGCAAGCTCGGCGCCCCGGTCGAGTATCCCTCCAGGCGCTGGTCCGGGCCCCATGCCGCTGATCGTAAGCAGCCGGCGACGGCAATGTCATGACCAAATACCGGCAAAAAGCTGTGGTGCCTACCGTGACGCGCCGACCCGCCGGGCCGGCTGACGATAAGCCGCGTGAACGGTCCGGTCCGGCTGGTGCTGACAGTTGAGCTCGCTGTCACCGCCGAGCCCATCGCCGGGCTGGTCCGCTCCGCTGACGGCGGCGGGCAGGCTTTCACCGGCTGGTCCGAGCTTTTCGCGGCGCTGCAGACGCTGATCAGGGGCACTGACTGCCCCGTTAGGCAACAGGAGGAACCACCATGCTGAAGTACGGCAAACGGCTGATAGCAGCCGCGGGCGTGATCACGACCGCGGGCGCGCTCGCCCTCACCGGGCTGACCGCCGCGAGCGCCAGCCCCGCGCATCCGGCCCGCGCCGCGCAGCCGGCCGCCCGCACCGCGAGTCACCAGGTGCGGGCGGCGACCAGGGGCACCGAGCATTTCCAGCTGATGACCACGTCGCCGACATCGAGTAACAGCACCATCATCGCCAGCGGCGTGTTCACCGCCGGCGGGGTCGACCATAGCGGCAATAAGACCGACAAGGTCGTGTTCCCGGACGGCACATTCAAGATCCGCCACTCCAAGGGCCACGGCCCGCAGAAGTTCGACGCGAAGACCTGCCTGTTCAGCATTCGCCAGCACGGCAGGTACAAGCTCAAGGACGGCACCGGCGCGTACGCCGGCATCAAGGGCCACGGCCGGTATCGCCTGAACATCCTGGCCGTCGGCGCCCGCAATGCGAACGGCAAGTGCTCGAACCGGAAGCCGCCGGTCGCTTTCGAGCAGGTCATCAAGGCGCACGGCCCGGTTCGCCTGTAGCCAGGGCACGACGCCGGCCAGGCATCGATAGCATTCGGGGTACCGGCGGCAACTGCCGCCGGTATCACCGTTTTGCCCATGGGAGCAGCCAGTGCCTGCCGAGAAGCTGCACATCACCCTCGCCGGACGCGAGCACGTGGTGGAAGCCGGCACGACGGCCGGCCAGGCACTGGAACTGCTGACCGGCGGCAACAGCATGGACAGCGGAAACGGGAACTCCCCGGCCGGCCCCGCGATAGCGGCCAGGGTCAGCGGGGAGCTCAGGGACCTGGCCTGCCCGCTCGCCGACGGCGACAGCGTGCAGCCGGTTGACATCGCCAGCCCGGACGGCCTGGCGATCCTGCGGCACTCCGCGGCGCACGTGCTCGCGCAGGCGGTGCAGGAGCTGTTCCCGGATGCGAAACTCGGCATCGGCCCGCCAGTCGAGAACGGCTTCTACTACGACTTCGATGTGCGCAATCCGTTTCAGCCCGAAGACCTGAAGAACATCGAACAGCGGATGCGCCGCATCGTGAAGCAGGGCCAGCGGTTTGCGCGCCGGGTGGTCACCGAGGACGATGCACGGGCGGAACTGGCCGGCCAGCCATACAAGCTGGAACTTATCGGGCTCAAGGGCGGCTCGGCCAAGGACGACGAGAGCGTCGAGGTCGGCGGAGCCGAGCTGACCATCTATGACAACCTGGACCCGGGCACCGGCCAGCCGGTCTGGAAGGACCTGTGCCGCGGCCCGCATCTGCCCACTACCCGGCAGATCCCGGCGTTCAAGCTGATGCGGACCGGCGGCGCGTACTGGCGGGGGAGCGAGCAGAACCCGCAGCTGCAGCGGATCTACGGCACCGCCTGGCCGTCCCGGCAGGCCCAGGACGAGTACCTGAAGATGCTCGCCGAGGCCGAGAAACGTGATCACCGCAAGCTCGGCGCCGAGCTCGACCTGTTCTCGTTCCCCGGCGAGATCGGCAGCGGCCTCGCGGTCTTCCACCCCAAGGGCGGGCATGATCAGGAAGACCATGGAGGACTACTCGCGGCGGCGGCACGAGGAAGCCGGCGACGAGTTCGTGTACACCCCGCACATCACCAAGTCGAACCTGTTCGAGACCTCCGGCCACCTGCAGTGGTTCGCCGAAGGCATGTTCCCGCCGATGGACATGGAGGGCGCGAAGTACTACCTCAAGCCGATGAACTGCCCGTTCCACATCCTGATCTTCAAGGCGCGCGGCCGGTCCTACCGGGAGCTGCCGCTGCGGCTGTTCGAGTTCGGCTCCGTCTACCGGTACGAGAAGTCCGGCGTCGTGCACGGCCTCACCAGGGTGCGCGGCCTCACCATGGACGACGCGCACATCTTCTGCACCCGCGAGCAGGCGGGCGCGGAGATCAAGAGCCTGCTTTCGTTCGTGCTCGACCTGCTACGTGACTACGGACTGAGCGACTTCTACCTTGAGCTGTCCACCAGGGACGACGCGAAGGACAAGTTCGTCGGCACCGACGAGGACTGGGAGCACGCGACCGAGGCGCTGCGCGAGGCGGCGCAGGAGTCCGGCCTGGAGCTTGTCGCCGATCCCGGCGGCGCGGCGTTCTACGGGCCGAAGATCTCCGTGCAGGCCAGGGACGCGATCGGGCGCAGCTGGCAGCTGTCCACCATCCAGCTCGACTACAACGAGCCGAAGCGGTTCGGGATGGAGTACCAGGCGGCGGACGGCACCAGGCAGCAGCCGATCATGATCCACCGCGCGCTGTTCGGGTCGGTGGAGCGGTTCCTCGGCGTACTGACCGAGCACTACGCCGGGGCTTTCCCGCCCTGGCTGGCGCCGGTCCAGGTGGTCGGCATCCCGATCGCCGACGCGCACGTGCCCTACCTGGAGGACGTCGTCGCCCGGCTGCGGGCCGCCGGGATCCGGGCCGAGGTCGACGCGGGCGACGACCGGATGCAGAAGAAGATCAGGACCGCGCAGCGGCAGAAGGTCCCGTACATGCTGCTGGCCGGCGACGACGACGTGGCCGCCGGCGCGGTCTCGTTCCGGTACCGCAGCGGCGAGCAGAAGAACGGGGTGCCGGTCGACGACGCGATCGCCGAGATCGCCGCCGCGGTGGCGGAGCGGATCCAGGTCTGATGGAGCGGGACGGGCCCGGCGCGGCCGGGCCGCAGGACGGCGTCGGCGAGCCGGACGGGATCCAGCGGCTGTGGATGCCGCACCGGATGGCCTATATCAAGGGCGAGAGCAAGCCGGCCGGCGGCGAAGGCGAGGACTGCCCGTTCTGCCGGATTCCCGGCCTGCCGGACGAGGAAGGCCTGATCGCGGCGCGCGGCACGCTCGTCTACGCCGTGCTCAACCGCTACCCGTACAACGGCGGCCACCTGCTGATCTGCCCGTACCGGCACGTCGCGGACTACGCCAGCCTGGACGAGCAGGAGACGGCCGAGCTCGCGGCCTTCACCAAGCGCGCGATGACCGCGCTGCGCGCGTCGTCGGCCGCGCAGGGATTCAACATCGGGATGAACCTGGGCGGCGTGGCCGGCGCCGGCATCGCCGCCCACCTGCACCAGCACGTGGTGCCCCGGTGGGGCGGCGATACCAACTTCATGCCGGTGATCGGCCGGACCAGGGTGCTGCCGCAGCTGCTGGCCGACACCCGCAAGCTGATTGCCGATGCGTGGCCGGGAGCAAGCCGGGCCTAGCGACGCGATTAGCCGGGCTTCGACGCCTCCGCGACCTTGTCGGCGAGATGCGCGGGCAGCGGCTCATGACGCAGGTATGACCGGGTGAACGACCCGGTCCCGTGCGACATGGACCGCAGGTCGATGGCGTACCTGGTGATCTCGAGCTCCGGTATCTCGGCCTTGACCAGCGTCCGCCCGCCGGGCACCGGCTCGGTGCCGAGCACCCGCCCGCGCCGGGATGACAGGTCCGACATGACCGCGCCCACGTAGTCGTCGGCGACAAGCACCGAGACCTCGTCGACCGGCTCGAGCAGCAGCACCTGGGCCTTCTCGGCCGCGTCCCGCAGCGCCGCCTTGCCCGCCTTCTGGAACGCCATGTCGGAGGAGTCCACCGCGTGCGCCTTGCCGTCGAACAGGGTGACCCGGATGTCCACCATCGGGTAGCCGGCCAGCACGCCGGATTCCATCTGGGCCCGGACGCCCTTCTCGACCGAAGGGATGAACTGCCGCGGCACCACCCCGCCGACGATCTTGTCGATGAACTCGAGGCCGGAACCGGACGGCCGCGGCTCCACCTCGATGTGGCAGATGCCGAACTCGCCGTGACCGCCGGTCTGCTTGACGTTCCGGCCGAGCCCGCGGGCCTTGCTGCCGACGGTCTCCCGCAGCGGCACGCGCAGCGGCACGGTCTCGACCGCCACGCCGTACCTGCTGGACAGCCGGTCGAGCAGCAGGTCCGCATGCGCCTCGCCCATGCACCACAGCACGAGCTGGCGGGTCTCCGGGTTGTTCTCCAGGCGCAGCGTCGGGTCCTCGGCGACCAGCCGCCCGATCGCCTGCGACATCTTGTCCTCGTCGGCCTTGGACTTCGCCGTGATCGCGACCGGCAGCAGCGGCTCGGGCATCGCCCAGGACTCCATCAGCAGCGGGCGGTCCTTGTCGGACAGGGTGTCGCCGGTCTCGGCGGTGGTCAGCTTGGCGACGGCGCAGATGTCCCCGGCGGCGCACTGGGACACGGTGCGCTGCTGCTTGCCGAGCGGCGAGCTGAGCGCGCCGACCCGCTCGTCCTGATCATGGTCGGCGTGCCCGCGGTCGGCCCGGCCGTGGCCGGACACGTGCACGAACGCGTCCGGCCGCAGGGTGCCGGAGAACACCCGGACCATGCTGATCCGGCCGACGTAGGAATCCGCGGCCGTCTTGATCACCTCGGCGAGCAGCGGGCCCTTCGGGTCGCAGCTGATCCCGCTCGCCTGCTTGCCGTCCAGCGAGGTCACCGCGGGCATCGGGTGCTCCTGCGGGGCCGGGAAGGCCTCGGTCATTATCTCCAGCAGCTCGGCGAGGCCGATGCCGTGCGGGGCGGCGGCCGCGAGCACCGGGTAGAAGCTGCCGCGGGCGACCGCCTTCTCCAGGTCCTCGATCAGCACCTTGACGTCGATGTGCTCGTCGGCGAGGTAGCGGTCCATGAGCGACTCGTCTTCGCTCTCCTGGATGATCGACTCGATCAGCGCGCTGCGGGACTCGGCCAGCCGGTCCGCGTCGTCCGGATCGGGGTCGCTGTCCACCCGGCTGCCGGATGAGTAGTCGTAGAACCGCTCGGACAGCAGGCCGATCAGGCCCTTGACGGCGCCCTGGCCGTCGGTCACCGGCAGGTACAGCGGAGCGACCGAGTCGCCGAACGCGTCCCGGCAGGCGGCCAGCGCCTCGTCGAAATCGCCGCGCTGATGGTCGATCTTGGTGATCACCACGGCGCGCGGGGTGCCGACCGCGGCGCATTCCTCCCAGAGCATCCTGGTCAGGCCGTCGATGCCGTCGGCGGCCGAGACGGTGAACAGCGCGGCGTCGGCGGCCCGCAGCCCGGCCCGCAGGTCGCCGGTGAAGTCGGCGTAGCCGGGCGTGTCCAGCAGGTTGACCTTGACGCCGCCGTGCATGCACCGGCGCCAGCGTGAGGTTAACCGAGCGCCGCTGCCGCACCTCGACCTCGTCGAAGTCGCTGACCGTCGTGCCGTCCTCCACCCGGCCGGCCCGCTGGATCGCGCCGGTGTGCACGAGCAGCGCCTCGACCAGCGTCGTCTTTCCTGCTCCAGAGTGGCCGACCAGCACGACATTGCGCACGCTGTCGGCCTGGCCGGCCGCGGGTGCTCTGCCCGCGGCTCCCGAGCTGCCTGTCTTATCGGCCATCGCCGCCGCCTCCTGTAACTCCGCTGATAACTCCGTCCGGCTGCCTGCAGACCAGCCTTTACCTCCCGGCCACCGGATCACAAGCCCCCGGGCACAATCACCGTGCGCGCCCGGCATGCCTACCCGCCAGTAGGATCGTGCCCGGCCGCCCGCCAGTAAGATCAGACGGCCATGCTGAACGTGCTGCGACCAGCCATCGCCCGCCTGCTGACGCCGGTCGGCCGGGCGCTCGCCCGAACGCCGGTGACCCCGAACGCGCTGACCATCACCGGCACCCTCGGCGTGTCGGCCGGCGCGCTGGTGCTCTTCCCGACCGGCCACCTGTTCGCCGGCACGCTGGTCTGCACCGGCTTCGTGTTCACCGACATGCTGGACGGGACGCTGGCCCGGATCAAGGGCACGACCGGAGCGTGGGGCGCGTTCCTCGACTCCACCCTGGACCGGGTCGCCGACGCGTCGGTCTTCGCCGGGCTCGCGGCCTGGGCTGTCTACGGCGGGCACAGCAGGCTGCTGGCCGCCCTGGCGGTGTTCTGCCTGGTCACCGGCTCCCTCATCTCCTACGCCAAGGCCCGCGCCGAGAGCCTGGGGGTGCGCTGCGACGTCGGCATCGCGGAGCGGACCGAGCGGCTGGTGATCGGGCTGACCGCGGCCGGCCTGCACCGGGCTCGGGGTGCCTTACGTCATGGCCGTGGGACTCTGGGTGCTGGCGTTCCTGAGCACTGTCACACTGGCGCAGCGGGTGCTTGCGGTCCGCCAGGCGACAGTTCCGGAGGAGATGACGGATGCCCGGACTCAAAGACCGGCTGATCGACGCCGGGTACGGCCTCGGCTGGTCTGTGGTGTGCCGCGTGCCCGAGTCCTGGGCCCGGTGGGCCTTCCGCACCGCGGCCGACATCGCCTGGCGCCGTCAGGGCCCGCGGGTGCAGGTGCTCGAGGCCAACCTGCGCCGGGTGCTCGGCCCGGCGCGGACGGCGGCGGCCAGCTGCGGGCGCTGTCCAGGGACTCGATGCGCTCGTACGCCCGGTACTGGCTGGAGATCTTCCGGCTGCCGGTGATCCCGGCCGCGCGGCTGATCGGCCGGCATGCACGACGAGGGGAACGTGCAGGCCGCGTTCGGCCATCTCACTGACGGGCGCGGGGTGGTGTTCGCGCTGCCGCACATGGGCAACTGGGACCAGGCCGGCGCGTGGATCATCAACCGCGGGGCCGGCTCGTTCACCACCGTGATGGAGCGGATCAAGCCGGAGTCGGTGTACGAGCGGTTCGTCGGGTTCCGCGAGGGCCTCGGCATGGAGGTGCTGCCGGCCAGCGGCGGCAGCCAGGCCGTTCGGCGTGCTGGCGCAGCGGCTGCGGGCGGGCAAGGTGGTCTGCCTGCCGTGCGACCGGGACGTCACCGGCAGCGGCATCGAGGTCGAGTTCTTCGGCGAGCGGGCGCACATGATGGCCGGGCCGGCCGCGCTCGCGGTGCAGACCGGGGCGGCGCTGATCCCGGCCTCGCTCTGGTTCGACGGCGACGGCTGGGGGGTGCACTTCTACGACGAGATCCCGGTGCCGCCCGACGGCGACAGGAAGCAGAAGGTCGCGGCGATGACGCAGCAGATCGCGCGCGCCTTCGAGGACGGGATCACCGCGCACCCGGCGGACTGGCACATGCTGCAGCGGGTCTTCGTGGCCGACCTGGACCCGGCACAGGCTGGCCGCCGCGGTCGCCAGGGCCAGGGCAGCTCCATGAGAGTAGGCATCGTCTGCCCGTACACCTGGGACGTCCCCGGCGGCGTGCAGGAGCACGTCAGGGACCTCGCCGAGGCGCTGATCGACCTTGGCCACCAGGTGTCGGTCATCTCGCCGGCCGACGACGACAGGCCGCTGCCCGGCTACGTGGTGCCGGCCGGCCGGGCCGTCCCGGTCCCGTACAACGGGTCGGTGGCCAGGCTGGCGTTCGGCTTCCTGTCCGCCAGCCGGGTGCGCCGGTGGATCAAGGACGGCCAGTTCGACGTGCTGCACGTGCACGAGCCGGTGGTGCCCAGCCTGGGGCTGCTCGCCTGCTGGGTCGCGTCCGGCCCGATCGTGGCGACGGTGCACACGGCGAACCCGCGCTCCCGCTGGATGCACGCGGCCCGGCCGGCCCTGCAGTCCGCGCTGGAGAAGATCAGCGCCAGGATCGCGGTGTCCGAGGCGGCGCGGACCACGCTGGTCGAGCACCTGGGCGGCGACGCGGTGCTGATCCCGAACGGGGTCTCGGTGCGCAGGTTCGCGAAGGCCGACCCGCTGCCCGGCTGGCCGGGGCCGGGCGGCGCGCTCGGCTTCCTCGGCCGGATGGACGAGCCGCGCAAGGGCCTGGCGGTGCTGCTCGAGGCGTTCGGGCTGCTCGGCGCCGCAGCGGCCGGGCCTGCGGCTGCTGATCGCCGGGCCCGGGGACGCCGAGGACGCGCGGACCAGGTGCCCGCCCCGCTGCGCGACCGGGTGATCCTGCTCGGCCAGGTCAGCGAGGCGGACAAGGTCCGGGTGCTACCACTCGGTGGACGTCTTCTGCGCGCCGAACACCGGCGGCGAGAGCTTCGGGATCGTGCTCGCCGAGGCGATGGCGGCCGGCGCCCCGATCGTGGCCAGCGACCTGGACGCGTTCCGGATGGTGCTGCGCGGCGGGCAGGCCGGCCAGCTGTTCGCCAGCGGCGACCCGGCCGAGCTCGCGGCCGCGGCCGGCCGCCTGCTCGATGACCCGGGCCGGCGGGCCGCCGCTGTCCGCGGCGGCCGCCGCTGCCGTCCGCAGCTACGACTGGCCGGTGATCGCGCGCGACGTCGTGAAGGTCTACGAGACCGTGACGCTCGGCGGCATCCGGGTCAAGGTGGTGGCCTGATGACCAGCGTGATCATCATCGTCGGGGTGGCGCTGCTGCTCGGCGTCTACATCTCCTGGCGGGCAGGCAGGCTGGACCGGCTGCACGCGCGGCAGGAGGCGGCCAGGGCCGCGCTCGACGCGGCGCTGGTCCGGCGCAGCTCGGTGGCGCTCGAGCTGGCCTCCTCCGGCCTGCTCGACCCGGCGACCAGCCTGCTGCTTGCCTGCTCTGCGCACGACGCGAGGACCGCGGACGAGTCCAGGGAACTGCGCGAGAGCGACCTGACCAGGGCGCTGCGCGCCGCCTTCGGCCAGCCGGACTTCCTGGCCTCGATGGCCGGCCGCGGCGGCGCCGAGGAACTGCTCGCCGAGGTCGAGGCCGCGTCGCACAAGGTGTTCCTGGCCAGCAAGTTCTACAACGACGCGGTCGGCGCGGCCCGGTCCGCCCGGCGCCGCTGGCTGGTCCGGCTGCTCCGCCTGGCGGGCGGCGCCGAGCTGCCGGTGTTCTTCGAGATCGACGACTCCCTGGTGGCCGCGAGCCCGGACGGCCAGGGCACCGACATGCCGCACCTGACCGGCTGAACTCCAGCGGCCTACCATGGAGGCAGGCCACTAGCAGCGATCAGGTGAGGTTTCCGTGTCAGTCCAGAATGCTCCGCCAGCCCCAGCTCGCAACCGACGCAGCTCCGGCGGCCGGCGCACCGGGACGCAGCGGGTCAAGCGCGGCATGGCCGACATGCTCAAGGGCGGCGTCATCATGGATGTCGTCACGCCGGACCAGGCCAAGATCGCCGAGGACGCGGGCGCGGTCGCGGTGATGGCCCTGGAGCGGGTGCCGGCCGACATCCGCGCGCAGGGCGGCGTGGCCAGGATGAGCGACCCGGACATGATCGACGGGATCATCGCCGCGGTCTCCATCCCGGTCATGGCCAAGTGCCGGATCGGGCACTTCGCCGAGGCGCAGGTGCTGCAGGCGATCGGGGTGGACTACATCGACGAGTCCGAGGTGCTGAGCCCGGCGGACGAGGCGCACCACGTGGACAAGTGGGACTTCACCGTGCCGTTCGTGTGCGGCGCGACGCACCTGGGCGAGGCGCTCCGGCGGATCACCGAGGGCGCGGCGATGATCAGGTCCAAGGGCGAGGCCGGCACCGGGAACGTGGTCGAGGCCACCCGGCACATGCGCGGCATCATGGCCGCAGCTGCGGCAGCTGGCGTCGCTGCCCGCCGCGGAGCTCTACGCCGCGGCGAAGGAGCTGCAGGCGCCGTACGAGCTGGTCGCCGAGGTCGCCGCGGCGGGCAAGCTGCCGGTCGTGCTGTTCACCGCCGGCGGCATCGCCACCCCCGCGGACGCGGCGATGATGATGCAGCTCGGCGCCGAGGGCGTGTTCGTCGGCTCCGGGATCTTCAAGTCCGGCGACCCGGCCGCGCGGGCGGCGGCGATCGTCAAGGCGACCACGTTCTACGACGACCCGGACGTGGTCGCGAAGGTCTCCCGCGGCCTCGGCGAGGCCATGGTCGGCATCGGCCTGGACGAGCTCGCGCCCGGGCAGCGCTACGCCGGCCGCGGCTGGTGATGAGCCCGGCAGTCGGCGTACTTGCCCTGCAGGGAGACGTCGCCGAGCACCTGCGGGCGCTCGGCGAGGCCGGCGCCCGCGGTGTCGCGGTGCGCCGGCCGGACGAGCTCGACCAGGTCGACGGGCTGATCATCCCCGGCGGGGAGTCCACCACGATGTGGAAGCTCACGGTGATCTTCGACCTGCTGGATCCGCTGCGCAAGCGGCTCGGCTCGGGCATGCCGGTGTTCGGCTCCTGCGCCGGGCATGATCCTGCTGGCCGACCGGCTGGCCGACCGGGCCAGCGGGCAGCAGACGCTCGGCGGCATCGACATGAGCGTCCGGCGGAACGCGTTCGGCCGCCAGGTGGACTCGTTCGAGAGCGACATCGCGCTGCGCGGCATCGGCGGCCCGGACTTCCGCGCCGTCTTCATCCGGGCGCCCTGGGTCGAGGAAGTCGGGCCCCGATGTCGAGATTCTCGGCACCGAGCCGCGCACGGGTAGGATCGTCGCGGTCCGCCAGGGACCTGCGCTCGCGACGGCGTTTCATCCCGAGCTGACGCCGGACCGGCGGATCCACGAGCTCTTCGTCAACATGGTGAGGGAACGGTCATGAGCGGCCACTCGAAGTGGGCGACCACGAAGCACAAGAAGGCCGTCGTGGACGCCAGGCGCGGCAAGCTCTTCGCCAAGCTGGTCAAGAACGTCGAAGTGGCCGCGCGCACCGGCGGCGCGGATGTGGCCGGCAACCCGACGCTGTACGACGCCGTGCAGAAGGCGAAGAAGAACTCGGTGCCGAACGACAACATCGACCGGGCCGTGCGCCGCGGCGCCGGCCTGGAGGCGGGCGGCGCGGCGTACGAGACGGTCACCTACGAGGGGTACGCCCCGGGCGGGGTCGCGGTCCTGGTGGAATGCCTGACCGACAACAAGAACCGGGCCGCCGCCGACGTGCGCACCGCGCTCACCAGCAACGGCGGGCTCGATGGCCGATCCCGGCTCGGTGTCGTACCTGTTCGCCCGCAAGGGCGTCGTGATCGTCGGCAAGGCGCCGGGGGTGACCGAGGACGACGTGCTGGCCGCGGTGCTGGACGCCGGCGCCGAGGACGTGTCAACGACCTCGGCGAGTCGTTCGAGGTGGTCAGCGAGGCCACCGACCTGATCGCGGTGCGCAGCGCGCTGCAGCAGGCCGGGATCGACTACGAGTCGGCCGAGGCGGCGTTCCTGCCCTCGGTCGAGGTGCCGCTGGACGAGGAGCAGGCCAAGCGCGTGTTCCGGCTGATCGAGGCGATCGAGGACTCCGACGACGTGCAGGACGTCTACGCGAACTACTCGGTCCCGGACGAGGTCATGGAGAAGCTCGGGTGACCGCGGCGCCTCCGGCGGCGGCGCCGCCCGGCCTGACGGCCCGTTGACGCAGTCGCCGCGGATTCCGCAAGCTCACTGCGGCCGACGACCTGGCGCCCGTGCTTGACCTGGCCCGCCGGGCGTTCGGCCCGTTCGGCGCCGAGGCCGGGGAGCGCAGGCTGGCCGACACCCGCGAGTCGGTCGCCGGCGGGCCGGTACCTCGGCGCGTTCGGCGGCGGGCAGATGCTCGGCCGCGGCCAAGTTCCTCGACATGGTGCAGTGGTGGCACGGCCGGTCGCTGCCGATGGCGGGCGTGGCCAGCGTCACGGTGGCGCCCGAGGCCCGCGGCCGGGGCGTCGGCGGCGCGCTGATGAGCACGCTGGTCAGGCAGATCGCGGCCCGCGGCTACCCGCTGTCGGTGCTGTATCCGGCGACCGCGGCGGTCTACCGCGGGGCGGGCTACGAGATCGCCGGCGGCCAGTACCAGGTCTCGATCCCGGCCCGCTCGCTGCGCTCGCTGCTGCCCCCCGACGTGACCGGACGGCCGGCCCGGGCGGCCAGCCGCGCCCGGCATCCGGCGGGCGGGGCCAGCCGATGCCGCCGAGATCAGCGCGGTCCTGGCCCGGGTGCACGAGGCGGCCCGCGCCTGCGGCCCGTCCGATTTCGACCTGAGCGTGTCCGCGCGGATGCTCGATGACCCCGGCGTGTTCTGCTACCTGGCCGCCGACGGGGTGCTCGCCTACGGCTGGCACGAGGGGAACGACGAGATCATCGTCTACTGCCTGCTGGCGGCCGCCGCGCGGACGGCCCGCGCGCTGTGGTCGGTGATCGCCTCGCACGACTCGATGGCCAGCACCGTCCGCGCCTACTGCGGCCCGGATGACCCGGTCAGCTGGCTTACCAGGGAGCCGGACGTCAGCCTCACCCGGCGGCACTCATGGATGCTGCGGGTGCTCGACGCCGCGGCGGCGATCGCCGGGCGCGGGTTCCCGCCGTCCGCGCAGGCGGACGTGACGCTGCAGCTCTCCGACAGCCTGCTCCCGGCCAACGCGGGCCGGTGGCGGCTAACGGTCCGCGACGCCGCGGGCGCTCTCGCCAGCTGCGCGGCCGAGGACCCCGCCGCGCCCGGCCGGCCGGCCCGCTCACCCTCGGCGCCCGCGGCTTCGCGGCCCTGTACGCCGGGACCCCGCTGGCCACGCTCCGGCTGGCCGGCCTCGCCGCAGGCGGCGACCCGGCCGCCGACGCGGCGCTGGACACCGCGTTCGCCGGCACCCCCTACATGCTCGACTACTTCTGACCCGGAGCCCTATCAGCTCGGCTACCTCTGACCTGGCGGCTCGTCGTCCCGGCGATTGAGTCCCGGCGACACGCCGGGGCATGTCGCGGCGCCCGGCCCGCCCGGCCGGTAAGGTCATAGCGACCGAACATGTGTTCGTCAGCAGGCTGGACTCAGTGACCGGGCGGTGAGCAGGATGCGGGTGCTCGGCGTCGATCCTGGCCTGACCCGGTGCGGCGTCGGCGTCATCGACGGCGAGCCCGGCCGGGCGCTGACGCTCGTCGGCACCGACGTGATCCGGACCCCGGCCGGCGACGACATCGCGCACCGGCTGCTGGCGCTGGAAGCCGAGATCGACTGCTGGCTGACCGAGCACCAGCCGGACGCGGTTGCCGTCGAGCGGGTGTTCAGCCAGCACAACGTCCGCACCGTGATGGGCACCGCGCAGGCGGGCGCGGTCGCCATCGTGTGCGCCGCGCGCCGCGGGCTGCCGGTCGCGCTGCACACCCCGAGTGAGGTCAAGGCGGCCGTGACCGGCAACGGCAGGGCCGGGAAGGAACAGGTGACCGAGATGGTAACGCGGCTGCTCCGGATGGCAAGCCCGCCCCGCCCGGCTGACTCGGCCGACGCGCTCGCGCTGGCGATCTGCCACCTGTGGCGCGGCGGCGCGCAGCGCCGGCTGGCGCAGGCCGCGCTGGCGGAGGCCGCGCTGGCGGCACGGCCGGCCACGGCACCCGGCAGGCCGCGGTGATCGCGCACCTGGACGGGCGGGTCTGCTCGGTCGCGCCGGACGGCGCGGTCATCGATGTCGGCGGCGTCGGGCTCCTCGTGCAGTGCACGCCGGGCACCCTGGCCGGGCTGCGCACCGGGGAACGGGCCAGGGTGGCCACGTCCTTGCTGGTGCGCGAGGACGCGCTGACCCTGTACGGCTTTGCCAGTGAGGACGAGCGGAACACCTTCGAGCTACTGCAGACGGCCAGCGGGGTCGGGCCCCGGCTGGCCCTGGCCATGCTCGCGGTGTTCAGCCCGGACGCGCTGCGCCGGGCGGTGGCGGGCGAGGATCTGCCGGCCCTGATGACGGTGCCCGGCATCGGCCGCAAGGGCGCGCAGCGGATCGTGCTTGAGCTGGCCGGCCGGCTGGGCTCGCCCGGCGAGCTGCCGTCCGGCGGGGTCGGCGGGCCTGCCGCCGCGCCCGCCACGTCCTGGCGGGACCAGGTGCGCACCGGCCTGGTCAACCTCGGCTGGCAGGCCAGGGACGCGGACCAGGCGATCGCCGCGGTGGAGCCGGAACTGGCCGGCCACCCGGCGGCGGCCGGGAACGGCCAGGACATCGACGTGGCCGTGGCCCTGCGCGCGACGCTGCGGGTACTTGGCCGGCGGACATGAGCAGCGATCAGGCCGGCCGTCCGGAGCCGGTGGCCAGCGCCGATCCGGTGCTCGCGCCCGACGACCGGATGGTCTCGCCGCTGCCCGATGCCGACGACCGGCTGATCGAGGGCGCGCTGCGGCCGAAAAGGCTGACCGAGTTCGTCGGCCAGGGCCGGGTCCGTGAGCAGCTGTCGCTGGTGCTCGAAGGAGCGCTGCGGCGCGGCCGGGCGCCCGATCACGTGCTGCTGTCCGGCCCGCCCGGCCTCGGCAAGACCACCATCGCCATGATCATCGCGGCCGAGATGGGGGCGCCGCTGCGGATCACCAGCGGGCCGGCCATCGAGCGGGCCGGCGATCTCGCCTCGATGCTGTCCACCCTGAGCGAGGGCGAGGTGATGTTCATCGACGAGATCCACCGGGTCGCCAGGCCGGCCGAGGAAATGCTGTACATGGCCATGGAGGACTTCCGCGTCGACGTGGTCGTCGGCAAGGGCCCGGGGGCCACCGCGATCCCGCTGGACATCGCGCCGTTCACGCTCGTCGGGGCGACCACCCGGGCCGGGCTGCTGCCGGCCCCGCTGCGGGACCGGTTCGGCTTTACCGCCTACCTGGACTTCTACGAGCCGGCCGAGCTCGGCGTGATCGTCCGCAGGTCGGCCGGCCTGCTCGGGGTGGCATTGCGGGATGACGGCGCTGACGAGATCGCCGGCCGGTCCAGGGGCACTCCGCGGATTGCCAACCGGCTGTTGCGCCGGGTACGGGACTTCGCCGAGGTCCGCGCCGACGGCGTCGTGACCAAGGCGGTGGCCCGGGCCGCGCTCGAGCTGTACGAGGTGGACGACAACGGCCTTGACCGGCTCGACCGGGCCGTGCTCTCCGCCCTGGTCCGCAGGTTCGGCGGCGGGCCGGTTGGCCTGTCCACGCTCGCCGTGGCGGTAGCCGAGGAGGCCGAGACGGTCGAGGTGGTCGCCGAGCCGTTCCTGGTCCGGGAGGGCCTGGTGGTCAGGACGCCGCGCGGCCGGATGGCCACGCCGGCCGCCTGGGAGTACCTCGGCCTCACCGGCCCGCCGCCGGGCGGCCCCGGGCAGCCGGCCAGCGGCACCCTGTTCGGCTAGCCAGGCGTGCCATCCGGCAAGCTACTCCTGGTTGCGTGCTTGTCACGATCACTCGTCTGAGCCCGTAGCCTGTTGGTGCGTCGCCAGCGCGCCGCTACACTGCGGCAGTTGGTCAAACGACAGCCGCCTGGCGCGGGTGCCGGCCAGGCCGGTCACCGGCTGAGGCGGCCCGTGACCGCTGTGGCAATCAACGGAAGGAAGCCCCGGCGATGGGGATCATGTATCTCGCGGCAGCTAGCAAGTCGTCGGCAAGCTCATACACGCCGATTCTGATTATCGCCGTGCTGTTCGGCGTGTTCTACCTGCTGATCATCCGGCCGCAGCGCAACAGGCAGCGCCGGGCCCAGCAAATGCAGGGCGGCGTCGAGCTCGGCCAGCGGGTGCGGACTACCGCGGGGATTTACGGCACCGTCACCGCGATCGACGACCCGGACGTGGAGCTGGAGATCGCGCCGGGCGTCGAGATCCGCATCCTGCGCCGCGCCATCATGGACGTCCTGCCCGAGGACAGTCCCACGGACGCCGCACCGCCGCAGCCGGAGCCCGGCGTCGGGGAAACGCCAGCCAGCGACTGGGATCCGTCAAAGGACGACCTGGACAAGACGGACCAGAACCCGTAGGTCCCGCGCTGGCCCGACCGATCAAAGGAAAGTCGAGAAGTGGCTCCCCCAAGCAGTACCAGACCCAGGCCGGGGCGCGCCCTCGCGGTGCTACTCGCGCTGATCGTCGTCATGCTGGTGGCGATCGTCGGCAAGGACGCGTTCCAGCCTTCCCACTGGAGCCATAACTTCCATGTCCAGCTTGGCCTCGACTTGTCCAGCGGGACCACGGTGACGCTGAAGGCCGACACCCCTAATCACGCGCAGCCTTCGGCCGCCGACATGGCGACGGCTATCTCGATCATGGAGCAGCGGGTGAACGGCGCGGGCTTCACCGGCGCCCAGGTGGCCCAGCAGGGCAGCAACATCATCACCGTCTCGGTGCCGGGCAAGGGCTCGCAGGCGGTGGTTCACCTCGTCGGCACGACCGCGCTGCTGCGGTTCCGCCAGGTACTGCTCGAGGCCAAAAACACGACCACGGCCGCGCCGGCGCCGGCCGCCACGCCGACGCCGAGCCCGTCGGCGACCCCCAGCTCGTCGCGGACGGCCAAGGCCAAGGCGAGCCCGTCGCCGAGCCCCAGCGCGTCCGCCAGCTCATCGGGGGCCGCCCTCGGCGCCGCCGGTGCCGGATCCGGTACCGGCCAGGGCCTGACGGTGCGGGCGCGGCACCTGGCCGCCACGGCCTCGCCGAGCCCGTCAGCCTCCGCGAGCCCGTCGGCATCGCCAACCGGCAGCACATCGCCGGGAGCCTCGCCAACCACCGCGGCCAGCCCGCCGCCGGCGAAGCTTGCCACCACCGCCGAGGCGTCGGGCGATGCCAGCCTGGTCAGCGCCCCGGTGAAGGCCCTGTTCAACAAGCTGAACTGCGCCGACCCCAACTGGCAGAAGGAGATCTACCAGAACGATCCCACCAAGTGGGACAACGCGAATGTGCAGACCGTGTCCTGCCAGTACATCTCCGACGTCGGCTGGGTCAAGTACGCGCTGGACAAGTCCCATGTGTCCGGCACCGAGGTGAAGAGCGCGACGGCCACGCTGAGCTCGACATCGGCGAGCGCCTGGCAGGTCAACCTCGGCTTCAACGGCGCGGGCACGACGGCCTTCGGCAACCTGACCACCCAGATGTACGACAAGTACGGGAATGGCGGCAACCCGACCTCGCCGCTTGACCAGGCTGCGGTCGTGCTGGACGGCAAGGTGATCTCCTCGCCGAACATCCTCAACGCGATCGTCGGCGGCCAGGCCCAGATCACCGGGAACTTCAACCAGCAGCAGGCCACCCAGCTGGCCAACATCCTGAGCTACGGCGCGCTGCCGCTGACGTTCGTCAAGCAGTCGGTTCAGTCGATCTCGCCGCAGCTCGGCTCGGCACAGCTGCAAGCCGGCCTGATCGCGGCCGGCATCGGGCTGCTGCTGGTGGTGCTCTACTCGTTCCTCTACTACCGCGGCCTCGGCATCGTGTCGGTTTCCAGCCTGATCATCGCGGCGCTGCTGTCTTTCCTCTCTGTTGTCCTGCTCAGCAAGTACCAGGGCTATTCGCTGTCGCTGGCCGGCGTGGCCGGCCTGATCGTCGCGATCGGCATTACCGCGGACTCGTTCGTGGTCTATTTCGAGCGGCTCCGTGATGAGGTACGGGACGGCCGCTCGCTGCGGGCGGCGGTGGAGCGCGGCTGGGGGCGGGCCAGGCGCACGATCCTGGTCTCGGACACCGTGTCGTTCCTCGCCGCCGCGCTGTTGTGGTATTTCGCGATCGGCGACGTGAAGGGCTTCGCGTTCACGCTGGGCCTGACCACCGTGATCGACGTCGTCGTGGTCTTCCTGTTCACCAAGCCGATGGTCACCTTGCTGGCCAGGACAAGCTTCTTCGGCAACGGGCACCCGCTCTCCGGCCTGGATCCGGCCAGGCTCGGCGCACGGTCGCCATGGCGCGGCACTAAGCGGGTTGCCCCGAGGCCGGTGACCGGCCGCGCCGGTGCCAAGGCGCAGCCGCAGGGCCGGACCACCCCGAAGGAGGCGTGATGTCCCGGCTCGGCAACATCGGCGGCCGGCTCTACCGCGGTGAGGTGTCGGTCGAGTTCGTCTCGCGGCAGCGGCTGTGGTACACGATCTCCGGGCTGATTCTGGTGATCAGCATCGCCGCGCTGGCCTTCCGCGGGCTGAACACCAGCGTCGAGTTCAAGGGCGGCTCGGTATTCCAGTTCAGCGCGCCAACGGCGACCTCCGCGCAGGTCAGCAGCGTCGTCAGCGCGGCGGGCGGCGGCACCGACGCGATCGTGCAGAAAGTCGGGCTCGGCAGCAGCGCCAGCTGGCAGGTGCAGACAGACAAGGTGCCGTTCAGCGAGCAGCAGAAGATCCAGAACGCCATCGCCAGCAACTTCCACATCTCCGAGGGTGCCGTCAGCGCAAACTTCGTCGGGCCGAGCTGGGGCTCGCAGATCTCGCAGAAGGCGCTGAAGGCGCTGATCGCCTTCCTGGTCGTGATCGTGATCTACCTGTCCATCGCGTTCGAATGGCGAATGGCCACCGCCGCGCTGATCGCGCTGGCGCACGACATCGTGATCACGATCGGCGTCTACGCGCTGACCGGCTTCCAGGTCAGCCCGGCCACGGTCATCGGCCTGCTGACCATCCTCGGCTACTCGCTGTACGACACGGTGGTGGTCTTCGACAAGGTCAGGGAGAATACGGCCGGGCTGCTCGGCACCGCCCGCAGCACCTATAGCCAGGCCGCCAACCTCGCGCTCAACCAGACCCTGGTCCGGTCTATCAACACCTCAGTGATCGCGCTGCTGCCGGTGGCCGCGATCCTGGTCGTCGGGGTCGGCCTGCTCGGGGCCGGCGAACTCAAGGACCTGGCCCTCGTGCTGTTCGTCGGCATGCTGTCCGGCACGTACTCCTCGATCTGCATCGCCACCCCGGTGCTTGCCGACCTGAAGGAGCGCGAGCCGCAGTACAAGGCGCTGGCCAAGCGGGTCGCGCTGCGCCAGGCCGGCGGCCGCGCCGCGATGCGGGCCAAGGCCAAGGCCGGGAAGGCCGCGCCCGGCACCGCGCCAGCTGGCCTGGCGGCGGACGCAGGCCCCGGTCAGGACCAGGCAGCTGATCAGGCCGTTGCTGACCAGGACCCGGGCCAGGACGCCAGGACCCGGCCGAGGATCCGGGCCAGGGCGCTGCCGCGGACCCGGCAGCGCCGCCCGGCGAGCGGGTGCCGGTCGGCCGGCCAGCCGGCGGAACCACCCCGCGGAGCCCGGGAACCAGGCCCGGGCCGCGCCAGCAGCCGCGCCGCAGCAGCGCGGCCAAGCGCCGCCCGAGCGGCAAGAAGAAGCGGCGCTAGCCCATGTCCGCGGGCCAGGATGCGCTCGCTCCCGCCAGGGTCGCCGAGCTGATCTCCTCGATGATCCGCGATGTCCGCGACTATCCCAAGCCGGGCATCGTGTTCAAGGACATCACCCCGCTGCTTGCCGACGGCGCCGCGCTAACCACGGTGATCGGCGCACTGGCCGCCGGGCATGACCGGATCGACAAGGTTGCCGGGATCGAGGCACGCGGGTTCATCCTGGCGGCGCCGGTCGCGCTCCGGCTCGGTGTCGGCTTCGTGCCGGTACGCAAGGAGGGGAAGCTGCCTGCCGCTCGCCGGTCGCAGACCTACGATCTCGAATACGGCACGGCGACGCTGGAGGTGCACGAAGACGCCTTCGCGCCAGGCGACCAGGTGCTTATCGTTGACGACGTGCTGGCCACCGGAGGAACCGCCGCGGCGACCGCCGATCTGGTCAGGCGCAGCGGTGCGGAGGTGACCGCGGCGGTGGTCCTGCTGGAACTAGGTTTCCTCAGCGGCCGGTCCCGGCTGCCTGGCCTGGATGTGCGGTCATTGCTCGTCGTGTGACGCGGTGCGCGGAGCCTGGCACTTTCCGAATCGTCCCGCCGATAGACTGTGTGCCTTGGCGGACGTGAGGAGCATATGTGGCCGGTGACGCGGTAACGGCTGGCTTGGCCGAAACCGAGGTCACCCTGGCCGCCGACGGGCAGCCTGAGCAGCACGAGAACGAGCCGGTACTGCCTGCGGAGCAGGGCGGGGTGACGCCGCAGGGCGCCGCGAACAGCCCAGACGCCGTGACCGGCGCAGAAACCGTGACCGGCGCCGCAACTACGCCCGGCTCTGGATCTGTGACCGGCCCAGACGCCGTGACGCCCCAGACGCCTACCGGCATGGACGCCGCGACCGGCACGGAAGATCCTGGTCCCGGTGCCAGCTCGCAAATGGCGGACGGCGCCGAGGATGCGGATGGCTCCGCGGTCGCCCAGGGTGCCGAGGAAGCGGTCGGCTCCGCGGTCGCCCAGGGTGCCGAGGAAGCGGTCGGCTCCGCGGTCGCCCAGGGCTCCGAGGATGCGGCTGGTTCCGCAGTCGCCCAGGGTGCCGAGGATGCGGCTGGTTCCGCAGCCGGCGCTGAGGCGTCGAGCGCGGATGCGCTGCTCCAGGCCCCGCGCCCCCCGGCTAAGGCCGGCAAAAGCAGTAAGGGCGGCAAAGGCGGTAAGGGCGGCAAGGCAGGCCACGCGGGCAAGGCCGGCCATACCCGGCAGCCGACGACCACCGCATCGGCTGCCGCAGGCGCGCAGCCGGCCGGGACAGCGGGCGTCCGCCGCCGTCTGGCCAGGCTGGGCGTCCCGCGCGGCGGCATTAACCCAGTGCTCGAGCCGCTGATCAAGACGGTCCGGGCCACGCATCCCAAGGCCGACGTTCGGCTTGTCGAGCATGCCTACGACATCGCGGCAAGGCAGCACGCGGGCCAGCTGCGCAAGAGCGGCGACCCGTACATCACCCACCCGCTGGCTGTAGCCACGATCCTCGCCGAGCTCGGCATGAATACCGAGACGCTGTGTGCCGCGCTGCTGCACGACACGATCGAGGACACCTCGTACTCTCTCGACGAGCTACGCGCCGAGTTCGGTGACGAGATCGCCGAGCTTGTCGACGGCGTGACCAAGCTGGACAAGGTCAAGTACGGTGACGCCGCGCAGGCCGAGACGGTGCGGAAGATGGTTGTCGCGATGTCCCGCGACATCCGGGTCCTGGTCATCAAGCTGGCGGACCGGCTGCACAACATGCGGACGCTGCGCTACCTGCCGAGGGCGAAGCAGGAGCAGAAGTCGCGCGAGGTGCTGGAGATCTTCGCGCCGCTTGCGCACCGGCTCGGCATGAACACCGTCAAGTGGGAGCTCGAGGACCTGGCCTTCGCGACGATGTTCCCGAAGCGCTACGACGAGATCGCCCGGCTCGTCTCCGAGCGCGCGCCCCGGCGGGACGTGTTCCTGCAGGAAGTCGTCGAGGACGTGTCGGCTGACCTGCGCGAGGCCAAGATCAAGGCAAGCGTGACCGGGCGGCCTAAGCATTATTACTCCGTCTACCAGAAGATGATCGCCAGGAATGTCGGCTTCGACGACATCTATGACCTGGTCGGCATCCGCGTCCTCGTCGACTCGCTGCGTGATTGCTACGCGGTCCTCGGCACCGTCCATGCCCGGTGGAATCCGGTACCCGGGCGGTTCAAGGACTACATCGCGATGCCGAAGTTCAACATGTACCAGTCGCTGCACACGACCGTGATCGGCCCGGAGGGCAAGCCGGTCGAGCTGCAGATCAGGACCTGGGGCATGCACCGGCGGGCGGAGTACGGCGTCGCCGCGCACTGGAAGTACAAGGAAGAGACGGTGCTCGGCACCCGCAGCTCGGACATGGCCTGGCTGCGGCAACTGGTCGACTGGCAGCGGGAGACGGCAGACCCGGCCGAGTTCCTCGAATCGCTCCGGTTCGACCTCGGCGCCGCCGAAGTGTATGTCTTCACCCCGCGCGGCCAGGTCATCGCGCTGCCGCAGGGCGCCACGCCAGTGGATTTCGCCTACGCGATCCACACCGAGGTGGGACATAGGACCATCGGCGCCAGGGTTAACGGCCGCCTGGTGGCGCTGGAGAGCACGCTCAACAACGGCGACACCGTGGAGATCTTCACCTCCAAGGCGATGGACGCCGGGCCGAGCCGTGACTGGCTGGGCTTCGTCAAGAGCGCAAGGGCGCGGAATAAGATCCGGCACTGGTTCTCCAAGGAGCGCAGGGAGGCTGCCGCCGAAACGGGCAAGACGGCTATTGCCCGGGCCATGCGCAAGCAGGGCCTGCCGCTGCAACGGCTGGCCACTGGCGACGCGCTGCTCGCCATCGCCCACGACCTGCGCTACACCGACCTGTCAGCGTTGTACGCGGCCGTCGGCGAAGGACATGTCAGCGCCCAGTCTGTGGTGGGCAAGCTGGTCAGGTCGGCCGGCGGAATCGCTGGCGCGCAGGAGGAACTGGCCGAGACCGCGCTGCCGACCCGGCCGCCGAAGCCGCCGCCGGCCGGCGACTCCGGCGTGGTTGTGGAGGGTGCCGCCGACGTATGGGCGCGCCTCTCTAAATGCTGCACGCCAGTGCCCGGCGACGAGATCACCGGGTTCGTCACCCGCGGCCACGGCGTCTCCGTGCACCGGGCCGATTGCGTCAACCTGGAGCACCTGCTCGGCTCCCAGTCCGAGCGCGTGGTGACGGTCCGCTGGTCACCCCGAGAGGGATCACTTTTCCTTGTCGCGATCCAGGTCGAGGCGCTGGATCGCACCGGCCTGCTCTCGGATGTCACCAGAGCTCTGTCCGACCAGCACGTCAACATCCTGTCGGCGTCGGTGACGACGACCAGGGACCGGGTTGCCTTCAGCAAGTTCACGTTCGAGATGGGCGACCCAAAGCACCTGCGTCATGTGCTCCGCGCGGTCCGCTCGATCGACGGCGTGTACGACGTATACCGGGTCACCAACTAGTCCAGCCGGATCATTTCCTGGCCACGTGCGCATTGTCAGCGGTCGCCGGGCGTTGCGAGGATCCAGGTGGTGGGCACCAAGACGGTCAGGCCGAACCTAGCCCGCTAGGTGGGGTAGGGGGGTGGGGTGGTGGTTGTGGTGCGGCCGCTGGGGGTGGTCCAGGTCAGGGTGCCGGGCTGGGGCTGGGTCAGGTGCCAGCCGGGTGCCTGCTTGGCCTGGTGGTGGCGGCGGCAGAGCGGGGCCAGGTTGCATTCGCAGGTGCGGCCGCCGTGGTCGTGGGGCAGGGTGTGGTCGTCGTCGCATTGCGCGGCGGGGCGGCGGCAGCCGGGGTGGGCGCAGGTGCGGTGCCGGGTTTTGATCAGCTGGCGGAGCAGGGGGGCGGGCTGGTAGCCGGGGGTCTGCCGGGCGTGGCTGCAGGTGCCGGTTTCCAGCCAGTGGATCGTGATCCCGGCGAGCCACCGCCCGATCCCGGTTCCGGCCGGGCCTGGTTCGCCGGGCGGCCCGGTGCTGCCGGGCGGCCCGGTCCGGCCGGGCGGGCCGGTGCTGCCGGGCGGCCCGGGCTGTCGGCGGGCCGGTGGGCCGGTGCTGCCGGCCGGGCTGGTGCTGCCGGGCGGGCTGGTGCTGCCGGGCGGGCCTGGTTCGCCGGGCGGCCCGGCGGGTGGTGGTTCGGGTGGTGCGGGGGGTGGTCCGGCGCGGGGCGGGGCGCAGCCGTGTCCGATGGCGGTGCCGTCGGGGGCGGTGATGGTGGCGCACCATTGGCTGGCGGGGGTGGCGGCGATGCGGGTGGCGAGGTCGCGGCTGGTGCCGGGGTCGAGCGGGCCGTATCCGGGTGCCTCGCCGGGCTGGCTGGCCAGGCCGAGCCAGGTCGTCAGGGGCAGGGTGAGGTTGACCGACCCGTTCAGCCCGGGCCCGGCGCCGGGCCAGCTGCCGGGCAGGGGTCCGGGTCCGGGCCGGCGGGTCCCGCCGCCGTTGCCGTCGTCGTCGCTGCCGGGGCCGTCCTCGCCGTCGCCGGGGTGGCCGCCGTCGCCGGGGCGGTCGTTGTTGTTGCCGGCGGTCTCGTCCGGGTTCCCGCCGGTGCCGCCGTCTGCGGTGCCGCCGCGGCCCCGGGGGCAGGGGTCCTGGCTGCTGCCGGGGTCCGGGGTGCCGGGGTCCGGGCCGGGGGTGTCCTGGCCGGGGGTGTCCTGGCTGGTGTTCTGGGTGCCGGGCAGGAGGGTCCACAGGGGGCGGCCGGAGAGCAGGGCGGTGAACACGGCGGCGCGCAGGAACTCCAGGGTGCCGCCAGCGCCGGCTTTCTCAGCGCCCGCGCCTGGGCGTCGATGTTGCGGTCCGCGGCCAGCACGTCCGCGGGCGGCAGGTCCCGCCCGGCCAGCGCCCAGGTCCCGCCCGGCTCGGCCCAGGACTGCACCCGGGCGTCCCGCTCCGCCTTCGCCCGCCGCCGCCGCGCCGCATCCGGGTCATGCGCCAGCACCAGCCGCCGCAGCAGGCTGCCCAGCTCCCCGGTCGTCATCGACGCCGCATCACCGACCGTGACCGCCGCGATCGCCGCCGCCGGCACGTCCGCCAGCGCGGCCAGCTCCCGCGCGTAAACCCCGGCCCGCGGCAAGTCAACCCGGCCCGCCGCCAGCGCGGCCAGCACCGCCGGCAGCCGGGTCACCCCGGCGGCCAGGTCCACTAGCTTGTCCCCGGCCCGGCAGGTCAAGGTCAGCGCGATCGCGACCTCATCACCCACGTGCTCGGCCTGCCGCCGGTCCCCCGACTCTGCCGCGTAGGCCTCCCGGCGGCCGTTCAGGCCGGCGACCGCGGCCAGCTCGATGCTGGCCGCCCGGGACGCCAGCCGCCTAGCCGCGCACAGCACCCCGACCAGCTCATCATCAGACAGCCCCGGCAGGCCACCAGCGACCGCGTCATCAGCGAACCCGGCCAGCGCCGGGCCGGGCTCCATCACATCCAGCGGCCCGCCGGCCGCCCAGCCGCGGGCGCCGGGCTCCCGGTCCCGGTGAGTGAACCCGGCCCCGATCGCCTCCGGCGCCCCCGCCGGAGGCTGATGCGCGGCCAGGTACTCATCAGCGACCGGGGACGCCACCTGCGCCAGCCACCCATCCGCCCCCTCCGGCGGGCCGCAGTCCGGGTCGAAGAACGCCTCGGCGTCGAACGGCTCACCATCGATCATCCACGAACACCGCAGAACCGCCGGCAAGACCAGCGGGGCCAGCAGGCAGCCCGGCAGCGGCCGCGGCCGCGGGGGCGGCGGGTTCTTCTCGCATCGGCCCTCCTCCCGGTCATCACTGCTGGCCCTACCTTCTTCGACCAAGCTATCGAGCACCACCGACAAAACAGCCCCGCCCAGGGACTCAGTCGAGAAATAAGTTCAGGAATCTCTCGGCAGTGTCGCCGGGCACGTGGTTCTGGCGAATGATGCCTGGTTAACAACGACGGTCGCGGCGCCCGGAGCCGGGCAGTCAGGCTGGGCGCCCGGGCCCTGACAGCGGGCTGGCGCTCTGTTACTGGGCTGCCTTGTGTAAGCCGTCCGCCGGTAAGGCGCGTCTCGCCGGGCAGGCGCCGCCAGGCGTCAGCTGGACAACTCGGCCAGGGTACGTTCTGCCTCATGCAGCCATTCGCGACGGGCCGCTAGGGCCTCCTCCGCGCGCTCCCTGGCCTTTTCGTCACCCTGTTCCTGTGCCCGCTGCAGCTGGACCTCCAGCTGGCTGATCGCGGCGCGGATCTGCTCGACCGTGCCCTTTGCCCTGGACAGCGCCTCCGGGTTGGAACGCCGCCAGTGCGAGTCCTCGGCCTTGCGCACCGCTTCCTCGACCCGGCGCAGGCCACCTTCGAGCTTTTCCTGGGAGTCGCGGGGGACCCCGCCGATCCGCTCCCAGCGCTCCTGGATGCCGCGCAGCGCGGAACGAGCCGACCGGGCATTCGTCACCGGGATCAGCTTCTCGGCTTCCGCCAGCAACTCGGCCTTCAAGTTGGCATGCTCGCGAAGCTCGGCGTCCTTGGCGGAGAAGATCTTCGCGCGCTCGGCGAAGAAGCTGTCCTGGGCGGCCTTGAAACGACTCCACAGGTCTTCCTCCGCCGTGCGGTCGGCGCGGCCCGCCTCCTTCCACGAGCGCATCAGCTCGCGATAGGCCGAGGCAGTCGGCCCCCAGTCGGTCGAGGTGGCAAGCGCCTCGGCCTCGGTCACCAGCTTCTCCTTGCGTACCCTGGCGCCCTCTCGCTCGTCTTCCAGCCCGGCGAAATATGCCTTGCGGCGCTTGGTGAAGGCATTGCGCGCGGCGGACAACCGCTTCCACAGCGCGGTCTCCACGGCGCGATCCGCCCGCGGCGCCGCCTTCCATTCCTCCAGGAGCTGCCGCATCCGCTCGCCGCTGATCTTCCAGTGAGTCGCCTCCGCCGCGATGCGCTCGGCCTCGGCAACGATGCGCTCCTTGCGGTCTTGCGCCTCGGTGCGAGCCTGCTCGCGGGCTGCCTTATTCTCCTCGCGGCGGTGGTCGACCAGGCCGGTCATTGCCTCTAGCTTGCGCTGCAGCCCGCCGAGATCTCCGACACAGCGCGCGTCAGCTACCGCGGCGAGCAGCCTCGTGATGGTCGCCCTGGCCTGGCCAGGGGACAGGTCCGTGGTGGAGATTCGCTGCTCAAGCAGGCTGACCTCGGTCTCGAGCGCCAGGTACTTGCGCTTGAAGAAGGCGAGAGCCTCCGCGGGAGTACCCGCCTGCCATGAGCCCACCACGCGCTCGCCATCGGCGGTACGGACGTAGACGGTGCCGTCGTCGTCTACCCGGCCCCACGGATCGTTGGCGGTGCTCACCGCTAACCTCCTGCTCAGTACCTGGCCGGCCCAGGCGCGCGCCGGTCAGGTCTTCTTGATGGTCACGCTCTCGATGACGACCTTCTTCTTCGGATGACCGTCACCGGGACCGTTGGCGTTGTCGCTGCCCGCCTTGGCCACATTCTGGATGATATTAAGCCCGCTGACGATGGTGCCAAACGGTGAGTATTTAGGCTGCAACGCTGTGGTGTTCTTGTAGACCAGGAAGAACTGGCTGCCGTTAGTGTTCGGCCCGGAGTTGGCCATCGCCACCGTGCCTGCCGGGTACTTCGCTCCGGCCAGGTTCTCGTCATCGAACTTGTAACCCGGCCCGCCGCTGCCCGTGCCGGTCGGATCCCCGCACTGCAGCACGAAGATCCCTGATGTCGTCAGGCGATGGCAGCGCGTGCCGTTGAAGTACTTCTTGGCGGCCAGGTACACAAATGAGTTCACCGTGCAGGTCGCCACGTTGTTGCGCAGCTTGATGACGATGTTGCCGCGATTGGTGTGAATCGTGGCCTGGTACTTGGCCTTGTCGTCCGGCCGGGCAGACGGCTGGCCCACCTTGCGGGCGGCCGGCGGGTTGGCCGTGTAGGTGCAGTGCTTGGCCGGCTCGGCCTGCGTCGGCGACGGTGTAGCGGCGGGAGTTGACCCAGCCGACGGCGTTGACCCGGCGGCTGCGCCGGACTTGGCGGAGGCCTGCGCGTGCTGGCCCTGTCCGCGGAACAGGAAATAGCCGCCAACCGCGATGGCAACCGCCAGGCAGCACGCCGTGCCGATCGCCGTCCACCGGCGTGTCCGCTGGTACCGTTCCTGCTGCCGGGCCGCCCGGCGCTGATAGCGCTCGCGGGCAAGCCTGCGCTGGCGTTCCTTCTTACCCGCCACCCGTCCAGCCTCCTGATTCCTTATCGCCGGCCTGACAGCCCTCATCCTGCCTGCCAGCCTCGTCCTGCCTGATCAGCGAAACTTCGCGAATCGTACCGGCACCCGGACCCTAGTGAAACAGCCGTTACCGGTTCGAGCCAAGGCCGTCGTTTTGCCGCCACATCAGCCTCGTCAGCCACCCGACAACGCCGCCCGCTCCATTACTACGGAACTTCCGAGGGTTCGAGCGCCCGAAATCATCCGGATCATGGATGGGGCCGAGGGCGGTGATGGGCCCACGCGGCTGGCGGCGGTGGCTTGCTCGGTAGCCTGTAGCCACGCTGCGCAAACCGGCCGGCGTAGCGGGCTGGCGGCCACCACCCCGGGAAGGAGATGGCTTTGCTTATCGCCGGATTCCCGGCGGGCACGTTCGCCGCGAACTGCTATGTCGTGGCCGCGGGGCCCGGCGAGCGGTGCGTGATCATCGACCCCGGCCAGGACGCGGAGCCGGGCATTGAGGAGATCATCCAGCGGTACCGGCTGCAGCCTGCCGCCGTCCTGCTCACCCACGGCCACCTCGATCACATCTGGTCGGTAGCCCCGGTGTGCGGCGCGAAGGATATCCCGGCCTATATCCATCCCGCCGACCGGGCGCTGCTCAGCGATCCGGCCCGTGGGCTCTGGCCGCAGGCCGGCCCGGCTGCGCTCGGCGGGCTGACCTTCACCGAGCCGGCCGAGGTGGCCGAGCTCGCCGATGGCACTACGTTGCGGCTGGCCGACATCGAGATCGTGGTCGATCACGCTCCGGGACACACGCCAGGCTCGGTGACTTTCCGGCTGCCCGATGCTGCTGAGGTTGCCGGTCGGGATCAAGCCGGTGAAGCCGGTGAAGCCGGTGAAGCCAGTGGTGCTAGCGCCGGGGATCCGGTGATCTTGTTTACCGGGGACCTGCTCTTCGCCGGGTCGATAGGGCGCACCGACCTGCCCGGCGGCGACTATGCAACGATCCTGGACAGCCTGGCCCGGGTGTGCCTGCCGCTGCCGGATGAGACGGTGGTGCTTGCCGGGCACGGCCCGCAGACGACGATCGGCGCAGAGCGGGCGTCCAACCAGTTCCTGGCCGGCCTCGCTCCGCTGTCCGGTCCGGCCAGGGGATTGTGACCGGGCACTGGCCGCAGCAGAACATCGCGCACCCGGCGAACGCAGCCGGACAGCGCACGACGGGCAATGCACGACGGGCAATGCACGACCGGCAATGCACGACCGGCAATGCACGACCGGCAATGCACGACCGGTAGCGCGCAGCGGGTAATGGCGTAACGGGACAAGACGCGGCGGGACAATGCGCAACCGGACAACATGTAACAGCACAACGAATAACGGAGAGGTGAGCAAACGATGATCCGCACCCATCAGGCGGGCACGCTGCGAGCGTCGCTGGCCGGGCAGCGGGTCACGCTGGCCGGCTGGGTGGCACGGCGCCGGGATCATGGCGGCGTGGTATTCATCGACCTGCGGGACGCCAGCGGAGTCGCCCAGATCGTGTTCCGCCAGGAGGACCTGGCGCACGACCTGCGCGCCGAGTTCTGCGTGCTGGTCACCGGCGAGGTGCGGCGCAGGCCAGCGGGCAACGAGAACCCGGAACTGCCCACCGGGGATATCGAGGTAGCGGTCGACGAGATCGAGGTACTTGCCGAGTCAGACCCGCTGCCGTTCCCCGTCGACGGCGGCGGCGAGCTGAGCGAGGACGTCCGGCTGCGCTACCGCTACCTGGATATCAGGCGCCCGGAGATGGCCGCTGCGCTGCGCGCCCGCTCGCGCGCCGCTTACCTGGTCAGCGACGTAATGCAGTCCCACGGCTTCGTGAACGTCGAGACCCCGTACCTGACCAAGTCCACGCCGGAAGGCGCACGGGACTTCCTGGTGCCGGTCCGGCTGCGCCCCGGCAGCTGGTACGCGTTGCCGCAGTCGCCGCAGCTGTTCAAGCAACTGCTGATGGTCTCCGGCCTGGAGCGCTACTACCAGCTCGCCCGCTGCTTCAGGGACGAGGACTTCAGGGCCGACCGGCAGCCCGAGTTCACCCAGATCGACATCGAGATGTCCTTCGTCACCAGGGCGGACGTCGTGACCGTCGCCGAGGAGCTGGTCGAACGGTTGTGGTCCGAGCTGGCCGGATACCGGATCCAGCGGCCGATCCCGCAGCTGACCTACGCCGACGCGATGGCCAGGTTCGGGTCCGACAAGCCCGACCTGCGCTTCGGCTGCGAGCTCATCGACCTGACCGGCTACTTCGCGCATGCCACGTTCCGGGTGTTCCAGGCCGAGCACGTGGGCGCCGTCGTCATGCCTGGCGGCGCGAGCCAGACCCGGCGGGAGCTTGACGGCTGGCAGGACTGGGCGCGGTCACGCGGCGCCCGCGGCCTGGCCTACGTGGCGATCGCCGCCGACGGCTCGGTGGCCGAAACCGGGCCGGTGGCCAGGCACCTCTCCGAGCAGGAACGGTCCGGCCTGGCCGCGGCGGCCGGCGCGGAGCCTGGGGACTGCGTTTTCTTCGCCGCCGGGCCCGCGTCCGCGGCGCGTGCGCTGCTCGGCGCGGCCAGGCTGGAGATCGGCCGCCGGTGCGGGCTGATCGACCCGGCGGCGTGGGCGTTCACCTGGGTGGTTGATGCGCCCATGTTCGAGGAGGACGGCGAGGGAGGCTGGACGGCCGTGCACCATCCGTTCACCGCACCGCTGCCCGACTGGGCGGACAAGTTCTCCGCCGAGCCGGCCGGGGCACTCGCCGACGCCTACGACATCGTCTGCAACGGCACCGAAATCGGCGGCGGCTCGATCCGGATCCACCGCCCGGACATGCAGCAGCAGGTCTTCGATGTGATCGGGCTGACCCGCGAGCAGGCCACCTCGCAGTTCGGCTTCCTGCTCGACGCGCTCCGGTTCGGGCCGCCTCCGCATGGCGGCATCGCGTTCGGCTGGGACCGGATGTTGATGCTGCTGACCGGCCGCGACTCGATCCGCGACGTGATCGCGTTCCCCAAGGCCGCATCCGGGCTTGACCCGCTCACCGGCGCCCCGACCCCAATCACGCCCGCCCAGCGCAAGGAGGCCGGGATAGACGCGCCGGCGCCGCCCAGCTAGCAGCAGTACAGCGGCCATGCGGCCTCGGGATACTGTCAACTGTGGCCAGAACTGAGCCCGGCCAGGGAGCCAGCCTCTTTGACGCGGCCGAGCAAGAAGCGGCGCTCGCTGCCGCGCCCCTTGCCGTCCGGATGCGGCCGCGGGGACTCGACGAGGTGATCGGGCAGCGGCACCTGACCGGCGAGGGCACGCCGTTCCGCAAGCTCGCCGATCACGACGCCGCCATGTCGCTGCTGCTCTGGGGCCCGCCGGGAACGGGCAAGACCACGCTCGCTCAGGTGGTCAGCCACGTCACCAGGCGCCGCTTCACGGAGCTTTCAGCGGTCACGGCCGGGGTCAAGGACGTCCGCGCGGCCATCGACGCGGCCCGCCGCGACCTCGGCCTTACCGGTACCCAGACCGTGCTTTTCATCGACGAGGTGCACCGCTTCAACAAGGCGCAGCAGGACGCGCTGCTGCCAGCCGTGGAGAACCGCTGGGTGTCCTTCATCGGGGCGACGACGGAGAACCCGTTCTTCTCTGTCGTCGGGCCGCTGCTCTCCCGGTCCTTGCTGCTGACCCTTGAGCCACTGAGCGACGACGACATGCGCATGGTCATCAGCCGGGCCGTCGCGGACGAGCGCGGCCTCGGCGGTGCCGTAACCCTCGCCGACGGCGTCACCGACCTGCTCGTCCGGCTGGCTGGCGGCGACGCAAGGCGAGCGCTCACCTACCTGGAGGCGGCCGCGCTCGGGCTCCGGCCGGGTGGCGAGGTTGACGTCGCGACCGTCGAGCGGGCGGTGGACAGGGCGGCAGTCCGCTACGACCGCGGCGGCGACCAGCACTACGACGTGATCAGCGCCTTCATCAAGAGCATCCGCGGCAGCGACGCCGACGCCGCGCTGCATTACCTGGCCAGGATGATCGAGGCAGGCGAGGATCCGCGGTTCATCGCCCGCCGGCTGATCGTGCACGCAAGCGAGGACGTCGGCATGGCCGACCCGTCAGCGCTGCAGGTAGCCGTCGCCGCAGCGCACGCGGTCGAGTTCGTCGGGCTGCCGGAGGCCAGGATCAATCTGGCCCAGGCGGTCATCCACCTGGCGCTGGCCCCGAAGTCCAACGCCGTCGTGAAGTCCATCAACGCGGCGGCGCAGTGACGTCAGGGCAGGACTGATCGGCCCGGTGCCCGCGCACCTGCGGGACGCAAGCTACCGCGGCGCGCAGCGGCTCGGGCACGGCGAGGGATACCGCTACCCGCACGACTACGACGAGGGCGTCGTCGCCCAGCGCTACGCGCCCGACGCCGTCGCCGGGCGCCGCTACTACGAGCCGTCCCGGCACGGTAACGAGGCGAGGTACGCCGACCGCGCGGAGCGGATCAGGGCCATCCTGGATCAGGCTCCCGGCACGGCCTGACCGCCGCCTGGGCCGGCCGAGCGGCTGACCGGCAGGCCCGGCATCTGCTCATCCCGGCCGGCGCCAGGCGGTAGGGTCAGGCACGGGCCGGGCAGGGTGCAGGCCGGGCAAGCTGGCGAAGGAGCAGCCGGACGTGAATACCGGGCAGCTAGCAGAGCTGATCGCGGCGGGTTTCTTCGCGCTGGGAGTCTGCGCCGCCGTATACGTGCTGATCCGGCTGGCCAGGCTGATCTCCACGGCCACGAGCATGATGTCGGACTACCGCGACCGCGCCGACCTGCTGATCGACCGGGCCCAGGTGGCGGTCGACCGGGCCGGCGAGCAGCTGGCCAGGACCGACACCATTACCGCCAGCATGAACGAGGTGACGGCCAACATGGCCGAGCTTTCCGGGCACGTCTCTGCGATGACCGGACTGGCCAGAGCTATCTCCGGCGGTTTCGGCGCTCCGCTGCTGCGGGTTTCCGCAGTTGCCTATGGCCTGCGCCGGGCTACCGGGCTCCGGCTCGGCGCCCTGTCCGGCGAACAGCCGGGCCGCCCGGCGATCGAGCAGCGCCAGGGAGCGCGCCGGTGATCGGCAGGCTCTGCTGGCTGGTAACCGGCATCGTGCTCGGCGTGACCGGCTATCGCCGGGCCAGCCGGCTAGTGCGCTCGCTCCGCCCGGCCGCCGGTCCGGCCGGCCGGACCTGGCGCTCAATCCGCCCGGGGGCCCCGGCGGCCAGGCTCACCCGGCCGGCCGTGCACCGGAGCGGCACCGGCCCGCTGCGCGGGATCGGCCCGTTCGTAACTGACGTGCGGGACGGCATGGACCTCTACCTGGATCGCCATTCCGGCCAGCCAGGCCCTACCCTCGATTACCCCGGCACCGACGACGCGAAGGATGGCCGATGATGGAGTCGGCAGAGATAGCCCGCCGCTTCCTCAGCTACTTCGAGCGGCACGGGCACACTGTGGTGCCCTCGGCCAGCCTGGTCGCCGATGACCCGACGCTGCTTCTCGTCAATGCCGGGATGAATCCGTTTAAGCCCTACTTCCTTGGCCAGCAGGCACCGCCGTTCCCGCGGGCGGCAAGCGCGCAGAAGTGCGTGCGCACCCCCGACATCGAGGAAGTGGGCAGGACCACCAGGCACGGGACGTTCTTCCAGATGCTGGGGAACTTCTCGTTCGGCGACTACTTCAAGGACCAGGCCATTCCCTATGCGTGGGAACTGCTGACCAGTGCCGATTCAGACGGCGGGTTCGGGTTCCCGGCGGACCGGCTGTGGGCCACCGTCTACCACGACGATGACGAGGCCGCGAAGATCTGGCGGGACACCGTCGGACTGCCCGAGCAGCGCATCCAGCGGCGCGGCATGGCCGATAACTTCTGGTCGATGGGCGTGCCCGGGCCGTGCGGGCCGTGCTCGGAGATCTACTACGACCGCGGGCCGGAATACGGCCGCGAGGGCGGCCCGGTGGTGGACGAGGACCGCTACCTGGAGGTCTGGAATCTCGTCTTCATGCAGTACGCGCGAGGTCCGGGCCCGGGCAAGGAGGGCTACCCCATCATCGGCGAGCTGCCGTCGAAGAACATCGACACCGGCATGGGCCTGGAGCGGATGGCCGCGCTGCTGCAGGGCGTCGACAACATCTACGAGATCGACACGATGTGGAAGGTGCTCGACCGCGCGGCCGAGCTGACCGAGCAGAAGTACGGCAGGGACCACCGGACCGACGTCTCGCTGCGGATCGTCGCCGACCATGTGCGCACCGCCGTGATGCTCGTCGCCGACGGCGTGCTGCCGTCCAACGAGGCCCGCGGCTACGTGCTGCGCCGGATCCTGCGGCGCAGCATCCGCAATCTCCGGCTGCTGTCCGGCGCGCAGCGCGGCGGGTCCGGCGGCTCGCACGACGCCGACCGCGGCGGGCACGGCGAGCGCTACCTGCACGAGCTGTCCGCGGTCGCGATCGACGCGCTCGGCGACCAGTATCCAGAGCTGCATCGCGATGCGCCGAACATCCACACCGTGATCGACGCGGAAGAGTCGGTGTTCCTCGGCACGCTGCGCACCGGCACCGCGATCTTCGACGCGGCGGTCGAGGAGACCAGGCGGCGCGGCGCCGAGACAATCCGCGGCGAGCAGGCGTTCCAGCTGCACGACACCTACGGATTCCCGATCGACCTGACCCTGGAGATGGCCGCAGAGCAGGGCCTGGCCGTGGACGAGCCGGAATTTCGCAGGCTGATGGCGCAGCAGCGGCAGCGGGCCAAGGAAGACGCGGCAGGCAAGAAGACCGGCAACGCCGACATCTCGGTGTCTCGCGGCCATCCTTGAGCGGTCCGGCCCGGTCACTTTCACCGGATATGACCAGGTGGAAGGCGAGGCGACGGTCACCGGCCTGCTCGTGCGCGGTGCCGCAGTGCCCGCGGCCGGCGCAGGCACCGAGGTCGACGTGATTCTCGACCGGACCCCGTTCTACGCAGAGGGCGGCGGCCAGCTTGCCGACGCCGGCCAGATCACGGCGCAGGCCAGCGGCGGCGGATCAGGTGCGGGCGGCACGGTCGAGGTGCTCGACGTGCAGACCCCGGTACCCGGGCTGATCGTGCACCGGGGCCGGGTGACCAGCGGCGAGATCACCGTCGGCGCGCCCGTCTACCTGGCGATCGACATCGACCGCCGCCGGGCCATCTCCCGGTCGCATACCGCGACCCACCTCGTGCACCGGGCGTTCCGCGGCGCGCTCGGCGAATCAGCTGCACAGGCGGGCTCGGAGAACTCGCCGGGCCGGTTCAGGTTCGATTTCACCGCCGGCAGGCGCCGTGCCGCCGTCCGTGCTGCGGGACGCAGAAGACGAGGTCAACCAGGTCCTGATTACCGACCTGGACGTCCGGGCCTTCCACACCTCCATCGACGAGGCCAGGGCGATGGGCGCGCTTGCGCTGTTCGGCGAGAAGTACGGCAAGCATGTCCGCGTCGTCGAGGTCGGCGACTACTCCCGCGAGCTGTGCGGCGGCACCCACGTGGCGCGGTCCGGCCAGCTTGGCCTGGTCAAGATACTCGGCGAGGCGTCGATCGGCTCTGGGGTGCGCAGGGTAGAGGCGCTGGTCGGCATGGATGCCTTCCGCTTCCTGGCCAGGGAGAACGTGCTGGTCAGCCAGCTCACCGAGCAGCTCAAGGCGCCCAGGGAGGAGCTGCCCGAGCGGATCGCCGGGCTGGTGAGCCGGCTCCGCGATGCGGAGCGTGACCTGCAGCGACTGCAGTCCAGCCAGCTGCTCGGTGCCGGAGCCGAGCTGGCCAGCCGGGCCGAGGACGTCGCCGGGACTGCGTTCATCGGGCATCAGGTGCCCGACGGCACCGCCGCCGACGGGATCAGGAAGCTCGCGCTCGACCTCCGCGGCAGGCTGCCGGCCGAGCGCCCTGGCGTGGTAGTGATCGCTGGGGTACCAGCCGACCGGCCGGTCGTGGTGGTGACCGTCAACGACGCCGCGCGCAAGGCAGGCCTGACGGCCGGGGCCCTCGTGCGGCCGGCGGCTGAGGTGCTCGGCGGCCGCGGCGGCGGCAAGGACGACGTCGCCCAGGGCGGCGGCGCGCCGCTCGGCTCTGCCGCTCCGGCGGCCATCGGAAATGCATTTGCCGCTGTTCGCGCGGTTGTTGGGAACACGACGGGGCCGGGTGGCGTAGCGTGAGACCGTGCTGCAGCCACATTGTTGCCGAGGTGATACCGGCGGTCCGTGGAGCCTGTCCTTGAGGCACGGCGTCCGGCTCGCGTGTGGACGTCGGCACCGTGCGGATCGGCGTGGCACGCAGCGACCCGGACGGGCTGCTGGCCAGCCCGCTCGCTACCGTCGCCCGCGGCCGAGGCGACCTGGACAGCCTCGCTGACCTGGCGAACGGTCATGACGCGGTCGAGATCATTGTCGGGCTGCCGACCGGCCTGTCCGGCCGGGAGGGCGCATCCGCTGCCGATGCGCGGACGTTCGCGGCTGCCCTGGCCGGGCGGCTGGCGCCGCGCCCGGTGCGGCTGGTCGATGAGCGATTCACCACCTCGCTCGCGCACGACGCGCTGCGTCAGGGCGGCCGTGACGCACGGCAGCGGCGGGCCGTGGTGGACAAGGCGGCAGCGGCGCTGCTGCTGCAAGGGGCACTGGACGCGGAGCGTTCGACGGGCCGGCCAGCGGGCGACCTGGTGGCCGCGGCTACCGGAGCGCCCGGGTGACCCGCGACGGGCGGCACGGGGAGAGCCTGCAGGACGATACCAACTGGCCGCCTGCCGGGGACGGCACCCTGCCGAACGGCTACGGCAGGCCGTCAAAGCATGCCGCCCCGCCGGGCGACGAGTACGGCCCGGGGGAGCCGTACGGCCGCCCCGGTCAGCCGGGTTACGCGGGCCAGCCAGGCTATGCCGGCCAGCCGAGCCAGCCGGGCTACGACCGGCAATCGAGTCAGCCGGGCCTTGGCGGGCAGTCGATCCAGGCGGGTTACAGCGGGCAGCACAGCCAGCCGGGCTATGGCGGGCAGCACAGCCAGCCAGGCTATGGCGGGCAGCCCAGCCAGCCAGGCCCAGGCGGGCAGCCGAGCTGGCCGGGTGCCGGCCGGGCTGGCGCCGCAGATCCCTACGGAACGCCGGACCCGTACGCGCCACCGGATCCGTCGGGTGCGCCGTCCGATCCGCATCCGCCGCACGACCCTTATCCGGGCCGGGATCCCCATGCCACACGGGGGAGCTACCCGCCGCCCGACCCGTACGCGCAGCCGACGGCCGGACGCCTAGGTGATCCTTACCCGGGACCGGAGCGGGAGCGGCCAAGCCGGCCGGGGTCCGCCAGGCCGTACGATCCCTACGGCGGCAGAGATCCGCTCGACCCCTCGGTGCCGTACGTGCCGATGGATTCCTACGGACAGCCCGGCCCCGGCCGGGGACATGACCCAGGGCCAGCCCAGCCCTACGGCCCGCCCGGATCTGCTGACCTTTACGGCCCGGCACCAACGGCTCGGCCGATCCTTACGGCCCGGCCGGCACCACGGCTCGGCCGATCCTTACGGCACGGCCGGCTCCAACGGCTCGGCCGATCCTTACGGCACGGCCGGCTCCAACGGCTCGGCCGATCCTTACGGCCCGCCTGGGCCCTACGGTCCGCCAGGCTCGTACGGTCCGCCCGATCCCTACGGCCCGTCCGATTCCTATGGCCCGCCGATCGCGCTATGGCCCGCCAGGCCCGTATGGCCCGCCCGATCCCTACGGCTCGACCGGCCAGTACCGGCAGCCGGATTTCGGTACCTATCCGCCCGGCATGCGCGGTGATCCGCGCGATTCGCAGCCGCAGGCCGCCGTCCAGCCGGAGAACGGGCCGCGGTCTTTCCCGGCCGGGGTCAGCCGCCGCTCGGCCCGGCCGCTGAGCCCGGCGGGGCAGATCCGGCCACTGACCCGACCGCCGGCCCGTCCGGCGGCCCGTTCCGCTGGCTGCCTCCCGCCGACCTGACCGGGACCGGGCAGCCGCCGGCCGCTGGCCAGGGCGGCTACGACTCGCGCTACCCAGCTACCGGGACCGACCCGGGCTACCCGGCCAACGGCGTCCCGCGTTATCCGGCCAACGGCGACCCGCGTTACCTGGCCAACGGCGACCGGGCTTACCCGGCGAACGGCGACCCGCGTTACCCGGCCAACGGCGACCGGGCTTACCCGGCGAACGCCGACCCGCGTTACCCGGCCAACGGCGACCCGCGCGCTACCCGGCCACCACGGCGATCCCCGCTACCTGCCGGGCGCCGACCCCCGGAGCACCGATCCCCGCTTCCCGGTCGCCGATGACCCCGGTACCCGGCGGGAGCAGATCCCCGCTTCCCGGCCGCCGCCAGCGATCCGCGCTTCCCGGCGGGCGGCGACCCGCAGTTCCCCGCCGGAGCCGACCAGCGGTTCCCGGCGGACGGTGATCCCAGTTTCCTGGCATCAGGACCCGGCCGCGGCACGAAGGCCGCGGCGCGGGCCGGGACCGCGAGCCGGCCGCGGAAGACCGGCCGGCCGCCGAAGAAGAAGAAGCGCCGCAGCGGCACGATCGCTGGCCTGTACCGCCGCGATCGTCATCGTCCTCGTGCTCGCCACCGGCGGGTACTTCGGGTACCGCTACGTCTACGCCAAGCTGCACCCGGCGAACTACTCCGGCCAGGGCCACGGCACGGTCGACGTGGTGGTCAAGCCAGGCGATACCGCCTTTGCGCTGGCGCCGCGGCTGGTGCGCCTCGGCGTGGTCGCCAGCGCCAGCGCCTTCATCGCGGCCGTCAAGGCCAGCAGCGACCCGACCGGCCTCGAGCCGGGGACCTTCCGGCTGCACAAGGGAATGAACGCCGCGCTCGCTTACAAGCTGCTGCTCAGCACGAAGTCCCGGATCCAGACGACGGTCCTGATCCCGGAAGGGCTGCGGAAATCCCAGATCATCGCGGTGCTGGCCAAGCAGACCGGGCACCCTCTCATCCAGTACAGCGAGGCGCTGCGGGATGCGTCGCTGCTCGGGCTACCCTCCTACGCCAGGGGCAACCCGGAGGGCTATCTTTTCCCGGCCACCTACGACATCCAGCCGGGCACGACCCCGGCGCAGGTCCTGCAGCTGATGGTGCACCAGTTCAAATCCGAAGCGCAGCAGCATCAACCTCGCCGCCGCGGCGAAGGCCGGCCATGTGAGCGAGAGCCACATCATCATCGCGGCCAGCCTGATCCAGGCCGAAGGCGGCAAGATATCGGACTTCCCCAAGATCGCCGAGGTGATCTACAACCGGCTGAACAGGGGGATGAAGCTCCAGCTCGACAGCACGGTCTTCTACGCGATGGGCAAGTTCGGCATCCAGGCCACCAGCCAGGACCTGAAGACGAAGTCGCCGTACAACACCTACCTGAACACCGGCCTGCCGCCGACCCCGATCGACAGCCCGGGCGCCGCCGCGATCAACGCGGCGCTGCACCCGGCGCACGGCAACTTCCTGTACTTCGTGACCGTGGACCCGAAGAAGAAGATCACCAGGTTCACGGCGAGCGTGACCCAGTTCGAGCAGTTCCAGGCCGAGCTGGCGAAGAACATCAAGGCAGAAGGCGGCTGACCGGGCAGATGAGGCGCTGACGGTCCGAGGCGATGACGGTCCCGGATGAAAGCGGCAGTGCTCGGCTCGCCGATCGCGCATTCGCTGTCCCCGGTGCTGCACCGCGCCGCCTATGCCGAGCTCGGCCTCGGCGGCTGGAGCTACCAGGCGATCGAGTGCACCGAGGCCGGGCTTGCCCGGGCTGCTGGCCGGCTGCGGTCCTGGCTGGGCCGGGCTGTCGCTCACCATGCCGCTGAAGCGCGCTGTGCTGCCGCTGCTCGACCGGGTCGAGCCGCTGGCCGCCGAGGTCGGCGCAGCTAACACGGTCATCTTCGCCGGCCGGCGCGATCACCGGGCACAACACCGACGTGCCCGGCATGGTCGCGGCGCTCGCCGAGGCGGGAGTTCCCGCTGCCCACGTTGCCGGGCCGGACGGCGCGCTGATCCTCGGCGGCGGCGCGACCGCCTGCTCCGCGCTGGCCAGCCTGCGCGGGCTCGGCGCGGCCGATGCGACCGTCGCCGTCCGCGACCCGGCCCGGGCGGCGGACCTGCTGGCCGCGGCGGGCCGGCTGGGCATGCGGATCCGGCTGGTTCCGTTCGGAGAGCACCCCGGCGGTGGCCGGCGACTGCTGATCTCGACTGTCCCGGCCGGAGCAGCCGATATTTATTCGAAACGGATCCTCCGGTCGGCTCCCGCCCCGCTGGCGGTTCTCGACGTGGTTTATCACCCCTGGCCAACCCGGCTGGCGGCGGCAGCGCAGCAGGTCGGCGCGATTACCGTCAGCGGCTTCGAACTGCTGTTGCACCAGGCCGGGCCGCAGGTCGAGCTGATGACGGGCAAGCCGGCCCCGATCGCCGCGATGCGCGCGGCTGGCCTGGCCGAGCTGGCCCGCCGGACCGCCCGCTAGCGCCAGGCGCCCGGGCGGGCGGGAATACCACTGGGGACCCCAATGCGTTAGTCTGGCAGGAGATAAGTCCGGCGCAGGCGGCCGGACGTGCAAGCGGAGGACCACCTCGGCCACCTCCCACCTTGCCAGCTCAGCTGCTGGCGGGTACGACTGGTCAGCCCGCGAGGGCAGGTCGGCCAGGCCGGACGTCTCAGCGGCCGTGCGTGCACGGCAGCCAGGCGTCGCGTGGCGGAGCCGGACCGGGGGTGCCCGCGGGCCGGTTCTGCGGCAATGGTGGCCCCGCATGCATGCCGTGCGGGGCTTTCTGCGTCGAAGGCGCGGGACGACCCGCTGAGCTGCGGCAGCAGCCTGGAAGTTACCCGCCATCGGGACGTCCGCTGGCCGGGACAGTGACACAAGGAGGTCACATCAGCACCGAACCCCGCATCAACGAGCGCATCCGCGTCCCCGAAGTACGGCTTGTCGGCCCGGCCGGCGAGCAGGTCGGGATCGTCGCCATCAATGATGCGCTTGCGCTGGCCCAGGAGGCCGATCTCGACCTCGTCGAGGTCGCGCCGACCGCGCGGCCGCCAGTCTGCAAGCTGATGGACTACGGCAAGTTCAAGTACGAGTCCGCGCTCAAGGCCAGGGAATCGCGCAAGAACCAGGCACAGACCGTCATCAAGGAGATCAAGCTCCGCCCGAAGATCGACCCGCACGACTACGGCACCAAGAAGGGCCACGTCGAGCGGTTCCTGAAGCAGGGCGACAAGGTCAAGGTGACGATCATGTTCCGGGGCCGCGAGCAGTCCAGGCCCGAACTCGGCCACCGGCTGCTACAGCGGCTGGCCGTGGACGTGGAAGAGCTAGGCTTCGTCGAGTCACAACCTAAGCTGGACGGCCGGAACATGATCATGGTGATCGGGCCGCACAAGAGGAAGTCCGAGCAGAAGGCCGAACGTAGCCAGGCGCGCGCTAGCGCGCGCCCGGGTGCCAGGGAAAGCGCGGCCACCCAGCCGGGCCAGAGCGCGCCGCAAGGCGCAACTGCCCAGCAAGCTGCCAGTGCCCAGCAAGCTGCCAGTGCCCAGCAAGCTGCCAGTGCCCGGCAGAGCGCCAGCCCTCGCCCGGGCCCCAGGGCTCCCGGCGAGGCAGTTGCTGCCGCGCCGCGCGCTGCCGCGCAGCGCCCGGTGCCGACGCCGCGTGCGCCGCGGCCGGCCGCGGCGGCCGCTGCTGACCGCAGCAGCGCGGACGGCCCGGCCGCTAGCTCGCCGTAGGCGCTTGGCAGATACCGTGCCGGTGGCACGGGGCTAGCAGCGTGCCGCAGGCACGTCAGACAGCACGTGCCGCAGGCACGCAGAGAACGTCAGGAACGGAGACGACGGCGACATGCCGAAGATGAAGACGCACAGCGGGGCCAACAAGCGGTTCCGGCTGACCGGCACCGGCAAGGTGATGCGCCGCCGCGCTAATCGGCAGCACTATTTCGAGCACAAGCCGAGTACCAGGACGCGCCGGCTGCAGAGCGAAGTGGTGCTCTCGCCCGCTGACACCAAGAAGATGAAGAGACTGCTGGGTAAGTGACCCGGCCCGCTTAAGGAGTCGAAGAAATGGCACGCGTGAAGCGGGCGGTCAATGCCCATAAGAAGCGCCGGGTCGTCCTGGAGCGGGCGAGCGGATACCGTGGCCAGCGGTCACGGCTGTACCGCAAGGCCAAGGAGCAGGCGCTCCACTCGATGACCTATGCGTACCGCGACCGCAAGGACCGCAAGGGCGCGTTCCGGCGGCTGTGGATTCAGCGCATCAATGCCGCTGCCCGGGCTGACGGCATGACCTACAACCGGTTCATCCAGGGCCTCAAGATCGCCGGCGTCGAGGTAGACCGGCGGATGCTCGCCGAGCTTGCCGTCAGCGACCCGCAGGCGTTCTCCGGGCTGGTGGAAGTGGCCAGGAAGGCAGCTGCCGGCGCTGGACGACCAGGCGGCGGCAAGCACGGCCGCGGCCTGATCGCCGGCCGACGGCAGGCGGGCTAGCGGCGCGGGTGCCCGGCGTGGCTGTGCCCGGCGGGCCGGAGATCACCAGCGCGAGGTCGCCGCGGGTCCGGGCGGCCAGGCAGCTGGCCAAGCGCGCGTTCCGGCAGCGGGCCCGCTCGTTCCTTGCCGAGGGCCCGCAGGCCGTCGGTGAGGCGCTGGCTTCCGGCGCGCCGGTCACCGAGCTGTTCATGACCGGCCAGGCGCGGGCCAGATACGGCGGGCTGGCCGCGGAGGCGGCTCGCCGCGGCGCGGCCGTGCACGCCGTCAGCGGGGACGTGATGGCCGAGCTCGCCCAGACCGTCACCCCGCAGGGCCTGCTCGCGGTATGCGGGTTCGTCGACGTGCCGCTCGGCGCGCTGATCGCGGCCGGGCCCCGGCTCGTCGTGATCCTCGCCAGCATCCGTGATCCCGGCAACGCCGGAACCGTGCTCCGCACTGCCGACGCGGCCGGAGCCGACGGCGTGATCTTTTCCGGCGGCTCGGTCGACCCGTACAACAGCAAATGCGTCCGGGCGTCGGCAGGCAGCCTTTTTCACCTGCCCGTCGTGGTGGATGCGCCGCTGGCCGAGTCGGTCCTGGCCGTGCGCGGCGCCGGGCTGCAGGTGCTGGCCGCCGACGGTGGCGCCGGGCAGACGCTGGACGACGCGGACCTGGCCGCCCGGCTCGGGCGGCCAGCCGGGTGGCTTTTCGGCAACGAGGCCTGGGGACTGCCGGCGGACGTGCTCGCGCTCGCCGACGAGGCTGTCGCGGTGCCGATCTACGGCCGGGCGGAGAGCCTCAACCTTGCCGCCGCCGCTGCCGTCTGCCTGTACGCGTCCGCCCGTGCACTGCGCGCATGTTTACCTTCGGCGCCGGGGGAGATTTCTGCCCCGCCGGGCTAATTCCTGCAACCGCTTGCATTCTCCGGGCATCTAGGGGTGCCACGCGGCATTCCGGACGCGCTAGAGTCTGATCTGATCACGTTGCGTCATTAGTGACCCGGACGGGTCATCGGCCAATGGCCGGCGACGCGGAAAATGCCAGTGCGCGGTAACCCCCCGGACCGCGGGCTGGCGGTAAAGCTATGGTCCGGGGCGGATGCCGGCAGAGGCGGCGTGTGAGTGAACGGAATGATGTCGGGCCAGGCGCAGGCCTCGGTCCCCGGCAATGCGCGGGCCGGCCGCATTGAGGCTGGCCTGACGTCGGCGTCCGGTGAGACCCCGGGCGGGCTGATCATGGCCGACGACCTGCCGGACGGCCTGGTTATCGCCGACCACGCGGGCTGCATCACCGTCTTCAACCGCGCCGCCGGGCGGCTCACCGGCATCAACCCCGCCCATGCGCTCGGCCAGGATGTCCGGCACATCCTGCCGCTGGCCGATGCCGACGGCCGTAACTGGTGGGCGCACACCAGGCCCTATCACGGCCTCTCCACCAGGACGCGGCACCCGGAACGGTCGCTCTTCCTGCCGTGCGGGACCGAATTGCTGGTCACGGTCGGCTATGTCCGCGATCCACGGCACGAGGCGCGCGGCTGGCAGCGCGATCCCGGCGCGGTACGGCGGATCGTGATCAACATCCGCGGCGCGCAGCAGCGCGCCCGCATCGAGCGCAGCCGCGCCGACCTGGTGTCGACCGTCGCGCACGAGCTGCGCTCGCCGCTGACCAGCGTCAAGGGGTTCACCGCCACCCTGCTGGCGAAGTGGCCGCGATTCACCGACGACCAGAAGCGGGTCATGCTCGAGACGGTCAACGCGGACGCTGACCGGGTTACCCGGCTGATCACCGAGCTGCTTGACGTATCCAGGATCGAGTCAGGGCGCATCGAGGTGCACCGCCAGCTTGTCGACGTCCAGGAACGCGCGGGCCGGATCATCGCCGGCCGGATCGCGGCCGGCGACGACCCTGGCCGGTTCCGGCTGGAGGTCCGCGGCGAGCTGCCGGAGACCTGGCTGGATGCGGACAAGGTGGAGCAGATCCTGGGCAACCTGATCGAGAATGCGGTCCGGCATGGTGCTGGTACCGTTACCACCATGGTGGAGCCGGCATGGGTGGCAGGTTCCCCTGGCATCGCGGTATCGGTCCGGGACCAGGGCGAGGGCATCGCGCCCGAGCTCGCGCCCCGGGTGTTCCGCCAGTTCTGGCGCGCGAAGCGGCGCGGCGGCGCGGGCCTCGGCCTGTTCATCGTCAAGGGCCTGGTCGAGGCGCACGGCGGCACCATCGCGGTGCACCAGGCGCCCGGCGGCGGGGCTGAGTTCCGATTTACGATGCCCGCCGGCACGCCAGACTTCGGCTGACCGGCGGGCCAGCGGAGATCCCTGACCGAGCCTGGCCGGCCACGGTGGCGCGCGGCTTGCCCGGCGCCGGTGGCTGCGCACGGCGCCGCGGATCATTAGCACCGGACCATCCGTTAAAGAAAAATCTGTGCCAGCCCCGTCCACGACAATCGGTGATCGCAGGAGAGCAGCACGCCATGTCCGCACCGAACAAGAATTATGACCCCGTGGCGGTAGCGGCGCTGTCCGCCAAGGAAGTGCAGCGCATGCTCGACGACGCGCTGGCTGCCATCGCCGGCGCCGCGAGCCTCGATGAGCTGAAGGCCGCCAGGCTCGCGCATGCCGGCGACCGGGCGCCGATCGCCGAGGCGAACGCCGAGATCGGCGCGCTCCCGCCTGCCGCCCGCGCTGACGCCGGTCGGCGCGTCGGCGCCGCGCGGGCAGCCATCAGGGCTGCGCTGGCCAGCCGGCAGGACGAGCTGGAGGCGGACCGGGACCGCCGCGCGCTGGCCGAGGAGGCCGTCGACGTCACGCTGCCGTGGGACCGGGCGCTGCCGGGCGCGCGGCACCCGGTCACCACGGTCGGCGAGCGGCTCGCCGACATCTTCGTCGGCATGGGCTACGAGATCGCCGAGGGGCCGGAAGCCGAGGCGGAGTGGTACAACTTCGACGCGCTGAACTTCCCGCCTGACCACCCGGCCAGGGAGATGCAGGACACCATCTTCGTGGCCGGCCCGGACGGCGAGCCCCGGTCCGGCGTGGTGCTGCGCACGCATACCTCGCCGGTGCAGATCCGCGCCATGCTCACCCGCCCGCTGCCGCTGTACGTGGTCAGCCCGGGCAAGTGCTACCGCACCGACACGCTCGATGCCACGCACAGCCCGGTGTTCCACCAGATCGAGGGCCTGGCCGTGGACGAGGGGCTGACGATGGCCGACCTGCGCGGCGCGATCAGCGCGTTCGTCGACGCGATGTTCGGCGCGGGGCTGCGGACCAGGCTGCGGCCCGACTTCTTCCCGTTCACCGAGCCGTCCGCCGACGTGTCGATGGAATGCCACGTCTGCCGCGGCGCGTCCACCAGGCCGGGCGGCCAGCCGTGCCGGGTCTGCCGGTCGCAGGGCTGGATCGAGATCGCCGGCTGCGGGATGGTCAACCCCCGGGTGCTGGTGGCGTGCGGAATCGACCCGGACCGCTACAGCGGATTCGCGTTCGGGCTGGGAATCGAGCGGACCTTGATGATCCGGCACGGGGTGACCGACATCAGGGACACCGTCGAGGGCGATGTGCGGTTCAGCCGGGCATTCGGAATGGAGGCGTGATGCGGGTCCCGTTGTCCTGGCTGCTCGAGTTCGCGGCGCTGGAGCCGGCCGGCCGCGAGCCCGGCACCGGCCTGGCCGAGGCCGGGCTGTCCGATGCGGTGGCCGCCGAGGTGGGCAGGCGGCTCACCGCGGCCGGCCTTGAGGTCGAGTCAGTCGAGCAGGTCGGGCACGACATCACCGGCGTCGTGGTGGGGCAGGTGCGGCACATCGAGGAGCTTTCCGGCTTCCGCAAGCCGATCAGGTACTGCCGGGTGTCGGCCGGCGGCGGCAACGAGCGGCAGGTCATCTGCGGAGCGGTCAACTTCGTCGGTCGGCGACCTGGTGCCGCTGGCGCTGCCCGGCTCGACGCTGCCCGGCGGCGCGGCGATCGGCGCGCGCCAGGCCTACGGCCGCACGTCCGAGGGCATGATCTGCTCGGCGGCCGAGCTGGCGATCGGCGAGGACCACTCGGGCATCCTGGTGCTGCCGGCCGACGCGCCGGTCGGCGCCGATTTCGCCGAGTACGCGGGCCTGCGCGATCACGTGCTCGACATCGCGGTCACGCCGGACAAGGGCTACGCGCTGTCGGTCCGTGGCGTCGCCAGGGAACTGGCGATCGCGTTCGATACCGACTTCACTGACCCGGCCGACCTGGGCCTGCCCGGCGATGTCGACACGGTCTCCGCCGACGTGTACCCGGCCAGCATCGAGGACGCCAGCGCCTGCGACCGGTTCGTGCTGCGGGAGGTGCGCGGCATCGACGAGACCCGGCCCACGCCGCTGCTGATCCGGGTGCGGCTGGCCAGGGCGGGGATGCGCAGCGTCTCGCTGGCGGTCGATGTCACCAACTACCTGATGCTTGAGCTCGGCCAGCCGCTGCACGCCTTCGACCGGAACAGGCTTTCCGGGCCGATCGTGGTCCGCCGGGCCAGGCCGGGCGAGCGGCTGGAGACGCTCGATCACGTGGTGCGGGAGCTGGATCCTGACGACATCCTGATCACCGACTCCTCCGGTCCGATCTCGATGGCAGGCACGATGGGCGGGCTGGCCACCGAGATCTCGGCCGGCAGCCGCGACCTGGTCATCGAGGCGGCGCACTTCTCCGCGGTCGGGACCGCGCGGATGAGCCGCAGGCACAAGCTCAGCAGCGAGGCGTCCGTCCGGTTCGAGCGCGGCGTGGACCGCGAGCTGCCGTTGCGGGCAGCAGCCAGGGCGGCGTCGCTGCTCGCCGCGCTCGGCGGCGGCAACGCGGTACCCGGCTGCACGCACGCGCACGCCGAAGTGACAAGGAAGCCCGTCGTGATGGCCGTGGACTACCCGGACCAGGTGGCCGGCGTGGTCTACGGGCTGGCCGCGGTCAGCCGCCGGCTGCCGGCAGGTCGGCTGCGAGCTGACCGTCGAGGGCGAGGCGGCGGCCGGGGCGGCGGGGGCGGACCAGCCGGCGCCGCCGGGCCAGGCGCGCCCGGCGTCGGCACCGAGCAGGCATGTCAGGAATGATCACGGCAAGCACGACCGGTCCGGGCAGCGGCTCGCCGTCATGCCGCCGTCCTGGCGTCCTGACCTGACCGACCCCAGCGACCTCGCCGAGGAAGTCATCAGGCTGGAGGGCTACGAGAACATCCCGGTCCGGCTGCCGCGCGCGCCGGCCGGGCACGGCCGCACGCAGCGGCAGCGGATGCGCCAGACGATCGGCCGCGCGCTGGCCGCCGCCGGGTACGTCGAGGTGCTGAGCAACCCGTTCTGCTCGCCCGCCGATGCCGACCGGCTGCAGCTGCCGCCTGGTGACCCGCGGCGCGACGTGCCGCGGCTGGTCAACCCGATCAAGGAAGACGAGCCGCTGATGCGCGGCACCCTGCTGCCCGGCCTGCTCCGGGTGCTCGGCCGCAATATCGGCCGCGGGTTCGCCGACGCCGCGTTGTTCGAGCTCGGCCTGGTCTTCCTGACCCGGCCGGAAGGCCAGCGGATGGCACCGATCCTGCGAGTGGACCGCGGGCCCACGGTGCAGGAGGTGGGGACCCTGGACGCGGCGCTGCCCGACCAGCCGCTGCATCTCGCGGTGGCGCTGGCCGGCGACCGGGAGCTTCCCGGCTGGTGGGGCGATGGCCGGGCGGCCTGCTGGGAGGACGCCGTCGAGGCGGCCAGGCAGGTGCTCAGGATCAGCCGGGCGCCCTTCTCGGTGCGGGCCGATCAGTACGCTCCCTGGCATCCGGGCCGCTGCGCCGCGCTGTACGTGCGGGCGGGCGAGGGGCAGGAGTGGCTGGCCGGGCACGCCGGTGAGCTGCACCCGCGGGCTGTGCAGGAGTTCGGGCTGCCGCAGCGCAGCTGCGCGATGGAACTGGACATGTCAGTGATCGAGACCGCCGCTGCCGCGCTCGGGCCGGTGCAGGCCGGGGCGATCTCGCCATATCCGGTGGCCACCCAGGACGTTGCCCTGATCGTGCCCGCCGAGGTGCCATCGGCTGACGTCGAGGCGGCCCTGGTCGCCGGCGCCGCCGCGGCGGCGGGAGCGTCAGGTCCTGCGGTGCTGCTCGAGTCGATCCGCCTCTTCGATGTCTACACCGGCGAGCAGGCCGGCCAGGGCCGCAAGTCGCTGGCGTACACGCTGCGGTTCCGCGCGCCGGACCGGACGCTGACCGCCGAGGAGGCAAGCGCCGCCCGGGCCGCGGCCGTCGCCGAGGCGGCCCGGCGTACCGGCGCCGTGCTGCGCGGCGGCTCCTGACCGGCTCCTGACCGGCTCCTGACCGGGCTTCAGGCCGGCGCCGGCAGGATGGCCAGGATCGTCGCGGCGCCCTTGACGCACCTGGAGGCATTCCCGGTGCGCAGCACGACCGGGGTGGTGAAGCCCTCGCAGGTCCAGCCGTGGACCTGGACAGGGCCGCCGCCGCCGTTGCCGGGCTCCCGGCCCGCTGCCATCGCCCTGGCGTAATCCCGCTCGATGTTCATCGCGGTCTTGCAGCCGGGCTGACCGTGCTGCACGTGGATGCGCACCGGCACGTTGGCGGCTGTCCTGGTGGTGCCGCACGAGGTGACCGCCTTGTCCGCGGCGACCCGCGAGGCTGGCGGCGTGCTGGCCGGATGCGCACCGGCGGAACCGCAGCCCGCGGCGGCCAGCGCCGCCACGACGAGGCCGGCCAGCGCACGGCATACCGGGGCACGCAGTAGGCCACCGGCCATCGGGCTTCTCCTCTCGGCGAGTCTCATCATGCCGCCCGCCGCCCGCCGCGCGCCACCTGACCTCCGCAAGCCGGGGAAACCCGCTTGCATAAGAAGACACTCTTCTGCATAATAATTCATGAGCACCCGGCCTGGCCGTTCCGGCTGCCGTCCCGACCGCCGTACCGAGGAGGATGCATGGGAGCGCGGGTGGCGGTGGCCGGGGCGAGCGGCTACGCCGGGGGCGAGCTGCTGCGGCTGCTGGCCGGCCATCCGGACGCCGAGCTCGGCCCGGTCACCGCGGACAGCAAGGCCGGCCAGCCCATCGGCAGTCGTGCATCCCCAGCTGGCGGGCGTGCCCGGGCTGGCGGACCGGCGGTTCGATGCCGCCGACGCCGGCCTCATCGCCGACTGCGACCTGGCCTTCATCGCTCTCCCGCACGGGCAGTCGGCGGCGCTGGCAAGCCAGCTGCCGGACGCTGCCAAGATCGTCGACCTGGGCGCGGACTTCAGGCTGGCCGACCCGGCCGCCTGGGCCAGGTATTACGGCATCCGAGCATGCCGGCCGCTGGGTCTACGGCCTGCCCGAGCTGCCTGGCGCCCGGGCGCAGGATCTCCGCCGCGGCCAGGGTCGCGGCGCCCGGCTGCTACGCGACGGCTGCCATCGTCGCGCTCGCGCCGCTGCTCGCGGCCGGCCTGGCCGAGCCGGCCGACGTCGCCATCGTCGCGGCGTCCGGCACCTCGGGCGCCGGCCGGGCCGCGAAGCAGGAACTGCTCGGCAGCGAGGTGATGGGCTCGGTCTCCGCGTACCAGGTGGCCGGCCTGCACCGGCATACGCCGGAAATCGAGCAGGCGCTACCGGTGAAGCCATCCCCCCGGCCGGAGAACCGCGCCGCGAGTCACGTCTCCTTTACCCCGCTGCTCGCGCCGATGCCGCGCGGCATCCTGGCCACCTGCACGGCCCGGCTGGCCGGGGACGCGGCCGCGGCGAGGACTCCCGGCGAAGCCACGGCGATGCTGCGGGACGCCATGTCCGCCGCCTACGCCGGCGAGCCATTCATCTGCCTGCTGCCCGAGGGCCGCTGGCCGGCCACGGCCGCCGTCGGCGGATCGAACGCCGTCCACCTGCAGGTGGCCGCCGACCTGCACGCTGGCCGCGCGGTCGCGGTGGCCGCGATCGACAACCTCGGCAAGGGCGCGGCCGGCCAGGCCATCCAGAACGCCAACCTCATGCTCGGACTGCCGGAATCGGCCGGCCTCACGACTTACGGAGTAGCGCCATGAGCGTCACCCTGCCTCTCGGCTTCCGCGCCGCCGGCGTCGCTGCGGGGCTGAAGCAGTCCGGCGACCCGGATGTCGCCGTCGTGCTCAGCGACGGGCCCAGCTACGCCGCCGCCGCCGTCTTCACGGCGAACCGGGTGCAGGCGGCGCCGGTGCGCTGGACCCGGCAGGCGGCCCGCGGCGGCCGGTTGCGCGGGGTCGTGCTGAACTCGGGCGGCGCGAACGCCTGCACCGGGCCGGCCGGCTACGCCGACACCGAGCTCACCGCGCAGCGGCTGGCGGCCGCGGCCGGCTGGCCGGCCGCCGACGAGGTAGCCGTCTGCTCGACCGGCCTGATCGGGGAGCGGCTGCCGATGGAACTGCTGCTGCCCGCCGTGGACAAGGCGGCCGCGGCAGCGGACAGCCGCGGCGGCGCGGCCGCCGCCGACGCCATCAGGACCACCGACACGGTGCCGAAGGAAGCCGGCCGGCAGGGCCCGTCGTACGCGATCGGCGGGATGGCCAAGGGCGCGGCCATGCTGGCCCCGGCCCTGGCCACGATGCTCTGCGTGCTCACCACCGACGCCGACCTGGACCCGGCCAGCCTGGACGCCGCGCTGCGCCGGGCCGCCGGGCAGACCTTCGGCCGGCTCGACACCGACGGCTGCATGTCCACGAACGACACGGTGCTGCTGCTGGCCAGCGGCGCGTCCGGAGCGCGGCCGGACCCGGCGGAATTCACCGGCCTGCTCACCGGCGTCTGCGATGACCTGGCCCGCCAGATGCAGCTGGACGCCGAGGGCGCGGGCAAGGCGATCGACATCGAGGTGACCGGCGCGGCGAGCGAGCAGGACGCCGTCACGGCCGGCCGCGCCGTTGCCCGCTGCAACCTGCTCAAATGCGCCATCGGCGGCGAGGATCCCAACTGGGGCCGGGTGCTGGCGGCGGTCGGGACCACCGACGCGGCGTTCGACCCAGACCAGCTGAACGTGGCCATCAACGGCGTCTGGGTGTGCCGGAACGGGTGCGCCGCGGCGGACCGGTCCGGCGTGGACCTCACCGGCCGGGACGTCACGATCACCGTCGACCTGCTGGCCGGGCCGCACGCGGCCACCATCCGCACCACCGACCTCACCGCCGCGTACGTGCACGAGAACTCGGCATACTCGACATGACCGCGACGCTGCGCGAGGTCGAGGACTGCCTGCCGGGCCGGGCCGAGGCGCTGGCCAAGGCGGCCACGCTGATCGAGGCGCTGCCGTGGCTGGACCGGTTCCACGGCCAGACCGTGGTGATCAAGCTCGGCGGGCACGCGATGGCCGACGAGGCGCTGCGGCTGGCCTTCGCGCAGGACGTCGTGTTCCTGCGCTACGCCGGGCTCCGGCCGGTCGTGGTGCACGGCGGCGGCCCGCAGATCAGCGCCCAGCTGGACCGGCTCGGCGTCGCCACCAGCTTCACCGCCGGGCTGCGCGTCACCACCCCGGAGACGATGGACGTCGTCCGCATGGTGCTCACCGGGCAGGTGAACAGGGACGTGGTCGGGCTGATCAACCGGCATGGCCCGTTCGCCGTCGGCATGTCCGGCGAGGACGCGAACCTGCTCACCGCCACTCGCCGGCACGTGCTGGTCGACGGCGAGCCGGTTGACATCGGCATGGTCGGCAAGATCGACGCGGTGAACCCGGGTGCCGTCCGCGCCCTGCTCGACGACGGCCGGGTGCCGGTCATCTCCAGCGTCGCCCGCAGTGACAGCGGCGAGGTGTACAACATCAACGCCGATACCGCGGCGGCCGCGGTGGCTGTCGCACTCGATGCGGCGAAGCTCGTCGTGCTCACCGACGTGGCCGGCCTGTACGCGGACTGGCCGGGCAGCGCGGACGCGGCCGGCGAGATCATCAGCGAGCTGACCGCCAGCGGCCTGGAGGCGATGCTGCCGGACCTGAGCGAGGGCATGATCCCGAAGATGGAGGCATGCCTGCTGGCGGTCCGCGGCGGCGTCCCGCGGGCGCATGTGCTCGACGGGCGGCTGCCGCACGCCATCCTGCTGGAAATCTTCACCGACTCGGGCATCGGCACCATGGTGCTGCCCGACTCGGCGCCCGGAATGCGGACGGAGACGGAATGACCGACGACACCATGAGTCACACCGAGCAACTACAGCACCGCTTCGGGCAGGCGCTGATGGGGAACTACGGCATCCCGCCGGTCGCCCTGGTGCGCGGCAAGGGCTGCCTGGTCTGGGATGCCGACGGCCGGGAGTACACCGACCTGATCGCCGGCATCGCGGTGAGCTCGCTCGGGCATGCGCATCCCGCCATCACCGAGGCGGTCAGCCGCCAGGTGAACAGCATCGCGCACACCTCCAACCTGTTCCTGCACGAGGGCGAGATCGCGCTGGCCGAGCGGCTGCTCCGCCTGCTCGGCGGTGCGGGCGGCCCGGCCGGCGGCCGGGTGTTCTTCGCGAACTCGGGCACCGAGGCCAACGAGGCGGCCGTGAAGCTGGTCCGGCGCAGCCGCGGCGCCGGGCGGCCGGTCATCGTCGCGGCCGAGAACAGCTTCCACGGGCGCACCTCGGCCGCGCTCGCGCTGACCGGCAAGAGCTCGATCAGGGATCCGTTCGGGCCGTTCGGGATCGAAGCCCGCTTCGTGCCCTTCGGGGACGCCCGCGCACTGCGCGCGGCGGTGCGGCCGGACTGCGCCGCGGTGTTCCTCGAGCCCTGCCAGGGCGAGGCGGGCGTGGTCCCGGCTCCGGCTGGTTACCTGCGTGCCGCGCGAGACGCCTGCGACGAGGCCGGCGCGCTGCTCGTGCTCGACGAGATCCAGAGCGGGATCGGGCGGACCGGCGCCTGGTTCGCCCACCAGCTTGACGGGATCACCCCCGACGTGATCACGCTGGCCAAGGGACTCGGCGGCGGGCTGCCGATCGGCGCGTGCATCGGCCTCGGCGAGTGCGGCTCGGCGCTGCGCAAGGGGGACCACGGCAGCACGTTCGGCGGGAACCCGGTCGCCTGCGCGGCGGCGCTTGCCGTGCTGGACACCATCGAGGCCGACGGCCTGCTTGCCCGCGCCGCCGAGATCGGCGGGCAGCTCACGGCGGGGCTCACCGCGGTGCGCCACCCGCTGGTCGCAGGGGTACGCGGCCGGGGCCTCTGGCTGGCGATCGCGCTGGCCGGCCCGGCTGCAGCCAACGTCGAGGCCGCGTGCCGCCGGGCCGGCTACCTGGTCAACGCGGTACAGCCGGACGCGATCCGGCTTGCCCCGCCGCTCATCCTGACCGCCGCGCAGGCCGATTCCTTCCTGGCCGCGCTGCCGGGGATCCTCGACGATGCCAGCGCGGCCGAGTCGCGGCGGCCAGCATGAGCCCGGTAGTCATGAGCCCAGTGAGCCCGGTGCGGTCATGAGCCCGGTGAGCCCGGCCACCAAGGCCGCCAGGCACGCTCAGATCGTCAGCATCCTGGAGCAGACCGCGGTGCGGTCGCAGGAAGAACTCGCCGACTGGCTGGCCCACCGCGGCGTCCGGGTCACCCAGACCACGCTGTCCCGCGACCTGGAGGAGCTCGGCGCCGTCCGGCTCCGGGGCACCGGCGGCGCGCTCGTCTACGCGCTGCCCGGGCGAGCCGGGCGGCCCCGGGTCCCAGCCAGGCGGCCTGGCCGAGAGCCTCACCGGCCGGACCGGCGGGGCCGAGAGCGGCGCCGAGCAGCCCGCGGCCGGCCAAGAGCCCCTCGCCCGGCTGGGCCGGGCCGCGGCCGAGCTGCTTGTTTCCGCCGAGGCCAGCGCCAACCTGGTCATCCTGCGCACGCCGGCCGGCGCCGCGCAGTTCCTCGCCTCCGTCATCGACCACGCCAGATGGCCGTCGATCCTCGGCACAGTGGCCGGGGACGACACCGTGCTCGTGATCGCGCGGGATCCGGCGGGCGGGGACGAGCTCGCCCAGTCGCTGCTCCGGCTCGCCGAGCGGCGGAACTAGCCAGAAGTCAACAGCCACCCAGCCATCGCACTAACCCTGGAGGATTCCAATGACCGAACGCATCGTGCTCGCCTACTCCGGCGGCCTGGACACGTCGGTGGCCATCGGGTGGATCGCCGAGCAGACCGGCGCCGAGGTCATCGCCCTGGCCATCGACGTCGGCCAGGGCGGCGAGGACCTGGAGACGATCAGGCAGCGGGCGCTGGCCTGCGGCGCCGCCGAGTCGCTGGTCGCCGACGCCAGGTCGGAGTTCGCCAACGACTTCTGCATGCCCGCGCTGCGCGCCAACGCGCTCTACATGAACCGCTACCCGCTGGTCTCCGCGCTGTCCCGGCCGCTGATCGCCGCGCACCTGGCCAGGGTGGCCACCGCCCGCGGCGCGAGCATGGTCGCGCACGGCTGCACCGGCAAGGGCAACGACCAGGTCAGGTTCGAGGTCGGCCTGGCCTGCCTGGCGCCCGAGGTGAAGGTCATCGCGCCGGTCCGGGATTCCGGCATGACCAGGGACAAGGCGATCGCATTCGCGGCCGAGAAGGGCCTGCCGATCAGCGTGACGTCCCGCTCGCCGTACTCCATCGACCAGAACCTCTGGGGCCGCAGCTGCGAGACCGGGCACCTGGAAGACATCTGGGAGGCACCGCATGACGACGTCTGGGACTACACGCAAGACCCCGGCGCCTCGCGCGGCCCCGATGAGCTGGTGATCAGCTTCACCGACGGGGTGCCGGTCGCGATCGACGACAGGCCGCTGTCACCGCTGCAGATCATCACCGAGCTGAACGCCCGCGCCGGGGCGCAGGGGGTCGGCCGGGTGGACATGGTCGAGGACCGGCTGGTCGGGATCAAGAGCCGGGAGATCTACGAGGCCCCGGCGGCCGTCGCCCTCATCGCGGCGCACTCCGAGCTGGAGAGCGTGTGCATGGAACTCGACCTGGCCAGGTACAAGCGGTCGGTAGAGCAGCGGTGGACCGAACTCGTCTACGACGGGCTGTGGTTCTCCCCGCTGCGCCGGGCGCTCGAGGCGTTCATGGACGAGGCATCCCGGCACGTCACCGGCGATGTCCGGCTGCGGCTGCACGGCGGCCAGGCGGTGGTGACCGGGCGGCGGAGCCCGGTTTCGCTGTATGACTACGGGCTGGCCACCTACGATACGGGCGATACCTTCGACCAGCGGCTGGCCCGGGGGTTCGTGGAGCTGTGGGGCCTGCCCAGCAAGACCGCCGCGCTGCGGGACCGGCGCGCGGCCGGCTGAGCGCGCCCGGCATCCGCGGCCCGGCGAAGCCGTGGCCGGCCATGCGGCGGACGAGAGGAGCCCGGTGGGCGAGCAGGAGAGCATGCCGACGCGGCTATGGGGCGGCCGGTTCGAGTCGGGCCCCGCCGAGGCGCTGGCGCGGCTGTCGGTCAGCGTCCAGTTCGACTGGCGGCTGGCTCCGTACGACCTGCTCGCCTCCCGGCGCGCACGCGCGCGTGCTGCACCGGGCCGGGCTGCTGACCGGCGATGAGCTTGCCCGCCTGCTGGCCGCCCTGGACGGGCTCGACCACGGCCTGCCGGGACGGCAGCTTCCGGCCCTCGGCCGCGGGACGAGGACGTGCACACCGCGCTGGAGCGCGGGCTGCTCGAGCGGGCAGGCGTGCTCGGCGGCAAGCTGCGCGCCGGGCGCAGCCGCAACGACCAGATCTCCACCGACCTGCGGCTGTACCTGCGCGACCACGCCCGGCTGATCACCTCGCGGCTGGCCGAGCTTGAGACCGCGCTGATCGGCCAGGCGGAGCGGCACACCGATACGCCGGCGCCCGGGATGACGCACTTGCAGCACGCCCAGCCGGTGCTGCTCGCGCACCACCTGCTCGCGCACGTGCAGGCGTTCTGCCGGGACGTCAGCAGGCTGCAGGACTGGGACAAGCGGGCCGCGGTCAGCCCGCTGGGGGCCGGCGCACTGGCCGGGTCGTCGCTGCCGCTGGATCCCGGAGGCGGTCGCCGCGGAGCTCGGCTTCGACTCCGTCGCCGAGAACTCGATGGACGCGGTCAGCGACCGTGACTTCGCTGCCGAGTTCTGCTTCGCCGCCGCGCTGCTCGGCGTGCACCTTTCCCGGCTCGGCGAGGAGATCGTGCTGTGGTCGTCGCATGAGTTCGGCTGGGCCGAGATCGACGACGCTTACGCCACCGGGTCCTCGATCATGCCGCAGAAGAAGAACCCGGACGTGGCCGAGCTCGCCCGCGGCAAGGCAGGCAGGCTGATCGGCGGCCTGACCGCGCTGCTGACCACGCTGAAGGGCCTGCCGCTGACGTACAACCGGGACCTGCAGGAGGACAAGGAGCCGGTGTTCGACGCGGTGGACACGCTGCTGCTCGTCCTGCCCGCGATGGCGGGCCTGATGAGCAGCATCAGGTTCAATTCGGAACGGATTGGCCGGAGTGCTGCCGACGGCTACGCGCTCGCCACCGACCTGGCCGAGCTCCTGGTCCGCCGCGGGGTGCCGTTCCGCGAGGCGCATGAGGTCGTGGGCCACCTGGTGGTCTGGTGCCAGGTTCACGAGTGCGACCTCGCCGAGGCGAGTGACGACGACCTCGCCCGGGTGTCCCCGCACCTGACCCCGGACGTGCGCGAGGTGCTGACCGTGCCGGGCGCGCTGGCCGCCAGGCAGAGTTACGGCGGAACGGCCCCGGTCCGGGTAGCCGAGCAGCTCGGCAGGATCCGTAAGGAAGTCGATGAGCATGCTGCCTGGGCGGCAGGCTGACGCTCCTGTGCCGCCAGCACCGCCGGCCGCGCCCGGCCCGCTCGGGCCCGCGCCGCTGCTTGCCCGCGGCTGGTTCGCGCGCCCAGCCCAGGAGGTGGCGCCTGAGCTGCTCGGCTGCGTGCTCCGGCATGACACGGCGGACGGCGCGGTGGCCGTCTTGATCACCGAGGTGGAGGCCTACGCGGGAGCCGCGGACGCAGCGTCGCACGCGTTCCGCGGCCGCACCGCGCGCAACGCGGTCATGTTCGGCGAGCCCGGCCACGCCTACGTGTATTTCACCTACGGCATGCACTTCTGCGTCAACCTGGTCTGCCTGCCTGCTGGCACGGCGTCGGCGGTGCTGCTGCGGGCCGGCCGGGTGGTCGAAGGCGCCGCGCTGGCCGCCGCGCGCCGGTCCGCGGCCGGGCGGCGGCCCGGTCAGGCCGAGCGCGATCTCGCCCGCGGGCCAGCCCGGCTCTGCCAGGCGCTGGGCATCGACCGGTCGCTGGATGGCGCCGATGTCTGCGGCCTGGCATCGCCGCTGCGGATCTGCGGCCGGGCGGAGCCGGTGCCGGCCGCGGCCCGCGGTCCCCGGGTCGGGGTTAGCCGGGCGGCGGCCATTCCGTGGCGATTCTGGATCGAAGCGGAGCCGACCGTGTCCCCGTACCGCGCGTACGTGCCGCGGCGCCGCGGGGTGAAAGCAGTTTCCGTTCCGGCCGGCGAAGGTGGGACCATGCAGCGGTGACGAACATCCTCGACGAACTGACCTGGCGCGGCCTGCTCGCGCTCTCGACTGACCTCGATGAGCTGCGCGAGGCGCTGGCCGCTGGCCCGGTCACGTTGTACGGCGGATTCGACCCGACCGCGCCCGGGCTGCATATCGGCAACCTGGTGCTGCTGCTCACGATGCGCAGGTTCCAGCTGGCCGGTCACCGGCCGATCGGGCTGGTCGGCGGGGCGACCGGGCTGATCGGCGACCCGAGCGGCAAGTCCGCCGAGCGGATACTCAACCCGCGCGAGGTGGTGGCCGGCTGGGTGCGCCGGATCCGCGGCGAGGTCGGTCGCTTCCTTGACTTCGACGCCGGCCCGGCAAGCGCGATGCTGGTCAGCAACCTGGACTGGACCGAGGGCCTGTCCGCGCTTGACTTCCTGCGTGACATCGGCAAGCACTTCCCGGTGAACCAGATGCTCGCCAGGGAGTCGGTACGGGCCCGGCTGGCGGCAGGCGGGATCAGCTACACCGAGTTCAGCTACCAGATCCTGCAGGCCTACGACTTCCTCGAGCTGCACCGGCGGCACGACTGCGTGCTCCAGCTCGGCGGCAGCGACCAGTGGGGCAACCTGGTCGCCGGCGTCGACCTGATCCGGCGGGTGACCGGGGACTCGGTGCACGCCCTGGCCACCCCGCTGATCACCAAGCCGGACGGAACCAAGTACGGGAAGACCGAGGGCGGCGCGATCTGGCTGAGTCCCGGACCTGACGAGCCCGTACGCGTTCTACCAGTTCTGGATCAACCGGACCGACGCCGAGGTGCCCGGCCTGCTCCGGGTCTTCACGTTCCGGTCTCGTAACGAAATTGCCGAGCTGGAACGGGATCTCGCCGAGCGGCCGGCCGCCAGGACGGCACAGCGGGTGCTGGCGGCCGACGTGACCACGCTGGTGCACGGCGCGGACGAGTGCGCCAGGGCCGTGGCCGCCAGCCGGGCCCTGTTCGGCCAGGGCGACCTGCGGACGCTTGACCAGCGCACGCTCGCCGCCGCCCTCGCCGAGATCCCGTCGGTCCAGGTCAAGGTGACCGACGCTGGATCCTGCTGCGCTGCCGAAGCTGGCTGACCTGATAGCCGCGGCCGGCCTCACCACGAGCAAGTCGGCGGCGCGGCGGGCCATCGCCGGAGGCGGGGCCTACCTGAACAACGTGAAGGTCGCCGACGCCGACGCCGTGCCGCAGCCCGGCGACCTGCTGCACGGCCGCTACCTGGTGCTCCGCCGGGGCAAGCGCACCGTCGGCGGCGTCGAGGTCGTCGCTGGCCGGCCGCCAGTACCGGGCGCGCCTGGCCAGCCGCTACCGTCTCGATGCCCGGCTGATTTGACTTGATCCTCTTTGCTCTCTAATGTTTCGTCTTGCCCCCGGAGCCAGCGGGAAGCCAGACGGCGGATCGCGGCCGGGGGCCCGGCAGGACACCCTCCGAGCTAGCGCACTCCGGACCCCGGAGCGCCTCGGTGAGGGTATGCTGGATGCAGAACGAGTAATGAAGCAAGTCAAGTCCGCGAACTTGGTTGACAGCCCCTGGTTGTTCGGGTAAGTTCGTAGGGTTGCCCCTGATGAGATCACAAGTCTCTGACGGTGTGCGTCCGCTCCTTGAGAACTCAACAGCGTGCTAAAAGCCAGTGCACAAGCACAACAATAACCCCGTCAGGGGGCTGAGCCGGTGACGGCGCAGTTCCCGGCAGACGGATGCCAAGATCGCTTCCCAGGTCCGGTTCGCCGGACCCGAAGAAGCATCTCTTTCGATGTCAGCATCCCGCACGGCCGGTCTTCGGAACGTGCCTGCGGTCTGCATATAGACATTCAATGGAGAGTTTGATCCTGGCTCAGGACGAACGCTGGCGGCGTGCTTAACACATGCAAGTCGAGCGGAAAGGCCCTTCGGGGTACTCGAGCGGCGAACGGGTGAGTAACACGTGAGCAACCTGCCCTTAGCTTCGGGATAGCTCCGGGAAACCGGAATTAATACCGGATATTACGACGGCTGACATCGGCCATCGTGGAAAGTTTTTCGGCTAGGGATGGACTCGCGGCCTATCAGCTAGTTGGTGAGGTAACGGCTCACCAAGGCGACGACGGGTAGCCGGCCTGAGAGGGCGACCGGCCACACTGGGACTGAGACACGGCCCAGACTCCTACGGGAGGCAGCAGTGGGGAATATTGCGCAATGGGCGAAAGCCTGACGCAGCGACGCCGCGTGGGGGATGAAGGCCTTCGGGTTGTAAACCCCTTTCAGTAGGGACGAAGCGAAAGTGACGGTACCTGCAGAAGAAGCGCCGGCTAACTACGTGCCAGCAGCCGCGGTAACACGTAGGGCGCAAGCGTTGTCCGGAATTATTGGGCGTAAAGAGCTCGTAGGCGGTTTGCTGCGTCCGCTGTGAAAATCCAGGGCTCAACCCTGGACTTGCAGTGGATACGGGCAGACTAGAGGTAGGTAGGGGAGAATGGAATTCCCGGTGTAGCGGTGAAATGCGCAGATATCGGGAGGAACACCGGTGGCGAAGGCGGTTCTCTGGGCCTTACCTGACGCTGAGGAGCGAAAGCGTGGGGAGCGAACAGGATTAGATACCCTGGTAGTCCACGCCGTAAACGTTGGGCGCTAGGTGTGGGGTCCTTCCACGGATTCCGTGCCGCAGCTAACGCATTAAGCGCCCCGCCTGGGGAGTACGGCCGCAAGGCTAAAACTCAAAGGAATTGACGGGGGCCCGCACAAGCGGCGGAGCATGTTGCTTAATTCGACGCGACGCGAAGAACCTTACCAAGGTTTGACATACAGGGAAAAGCCGTAGAGATACGGTGTCCGCAAGGGTCCTGTACAGGTGGTGCATGGCTGTCGTCAGCTCGTGTCGTGAGATGTTGGGTTAAGTCCCGCAACGAGCGCAACCCTCGTCCTATGTTGCCAGCGGATAATGCCGGGGACTCATAGGAGACTGCCGGGGTCAACTCGGAGGAAGGTGGGGATGACGTCAAGTCCTCATGCCCCTTATATCTTGGGCTGCAAACATGCTACAATGGCCGGTACAGAGGGCTGCGAGACCGCAAGGTGGAGCGAATCTCAAAAAGCCGGTCTCAGTTCGGATTGGGGTCTGCAACTCGACCCCATGAAGTCGGAGTCGCTAGTAATCGCGAATCAGCAACGTCGCGGTGAATACGTTCCCGGGCCTTGTACACACCGCCCGTCACGTCACGAAAGTCGGCAACACCCGAAGCCGGTGGCCTAACCCGTAAGGGAGGGAGCCGTCGAAGGTGGGGCCAGCGATTGGGACGAAGTCGTAACAAGGTAGCCGTACCGGAAGGTGCGGCTGGATCACCTCCTTTCTAAGGAGCAACTGGCGCGTCAGCCGGGTTTACCCGGCGAAGCGCGTCCAGCGCCATATCTCGGGCGACTGTCCTGAGGTGGCCGCTCATTAGTGGAGCACTGGTTATTCGGTCCGGGCGCCTGCCCGGGTCGGCTAGTACGCCCGTGGGGGGCTGCGGTAGCAGCTCCTCGCTGTACGGGACGGAACGCCGGCCAGGGAGTCGCGCGGGCCGAGCACGCTGTTGGGTCCTGAGGGAACGGCCGCCAGTCGGCCCGAACTCGGCTAGGACCGGATCTGCTTCGCCGCTAATGGCGCGGCAGCCCGGGACCGCCCGTATCTTGAGAACTGCACAGTGGACGCGAGCATCATCTGTAGTTGCCAAGTTGATAAGGGCACACGGTGGATGCCTTGGCACCAGGAGCCGATGAAGGACGTAGGAACCTGCGATAAGCCCCGGGGAGTCGGTAACCAGACATCGATCCGGGGATTTCCGAATGGGGAAACCTGATTGGGCGTAATGGCCCATCGCCCCTGCCTGAACACATAGGGCAGGTGGAGGTAACGTGGGGAAGTGAAACATCTCAGTACCCACAGGAAGAGAAAGCAACCGCGATTCCCTGAGTAGTGGTGAGCGAAAGGGGAACAGGCCAAACCGGTTACGCGTGATAGCCAGCAGGCGTTGCGTGACCGGGGTAGCGGGACCGTCCAGCCGGAACTGCTGATCCGGCAGGGAGTAAGAAATCGCTTGAGTAGCCGAAGACGTGTGGAAACCGTCGGCATAGAGGGTGACACCCCCGTAGGCGAAACTCTAGCGACTCCCGGACGTGTTCCCAAGTAGCACGGGGCCCGTGAAATCCCGTGTGAATCTGGGAGGACCACCTCCTAAGCCTAAATACTCCCTGGTGACCGATAGTGAACAAGTACCGTGAGGGAAAGGTGAAAAGTACCCCGGTGAGGGGTCGTGAAATAGCACCTGAACCCGTGTGCCTACAAGCCGTGGGAGCGTTTTCAGCCTTCGGGCTGAAGTGAAGTGACCGCGTGCCTTTTGAAGAATGAGCCTGCGAGTTATGGTATGTGGCAAGGTTAACCCGTGTGGGGTAGCCGTAGCGAAAGCGAGTCTGAATAGGGCGATCTGAGTCGCATGCTATAGACCCGAAGCGGAGTGATCTACCCATGGGCAGGTTGAAGCGCGGGTAAGACCGCGTGGAGGACCGAACCCACCAGGGTTGAAAACCTGGGGGATGACCTGTGGGTAGGGGTGAAAGGCCAATCAAACTCCGTGATAGCTGGTTCTCCCCGAAATGCATCTAGGTGCAGCGTCGCGTGTTTCTTGCCGGAGGTAGAGCTACTGGATGGTCTAGGGGGCCTACAAGCTTACTGAAATCAGCCAAACTCCGAATGCCGGTAAGCCATAGCGCGGCAGTGAGACTGCGAGGGATAAGCTCCGTAGTCGAGAGGGAAACAACCCAGATCACCAGCTAAGGCCCCTAAGCGTGTGCTAAGTGGGAAAGGATGTGGAGTCGCAGAGACAACCAGGAGGTTGGCTTAGAAGCAGCCACCCTTAAAAGAGTGCGTAATAGCTCACTGGTCAAGTGATTCTGCGCCGACAATTTAACGGGGCTCAAGCACACCGCCGAAGCTGTGGCACTCGCGCGATAGCCCGGCCCTTTGTGGCTAAGGCGACTGCGGCCCTGGCCGCTGTGGTTTCGGCCACGGCAGCCTCTGGCTGCGACTGCCAGCGCCTTTAGGGTCCAGGTGCGCGGGTGGGTAGGGGAGCGTCGGGTGGCGAGAGAAGCGGCGGAGTGATCCAGCCGTGGACGCCACTCGAGTGAGAATGCAGGCATGAGTAGCGAAAGAGGGGTGAGAAACCCCTCCGCCGAATGACCAAGGGTTCCTGGGGCAGGCTAATCCGCCCAGGGTAAGTCGGGACCTAAGGCGAGGCCGACAGGCGTAGTCGATGGACAACGGGTTGATATTCCCGTACCCGCTTAAATGCGCCCATGCCGAATCTGGCGATGCTAAGCACACGACGCCGGGGAGTCCTTCGGGACAAGCTGGCCGAGTCTGCGACCCAGACTGGTAGTAGGCAAGCCGAAGGGGTGACGCAGGAGGGTAGCTCTACCGGGCGATGGTTGTCCCGGAGTAAGGGTGTAGGGCGATGCGTAGGCAAATCCGCGCATCATAAGCCTGAGACCTGACGCCGAGCCGAGTTAGGCGAAGTGAGTAATCCCATGCTGCCAAGAAAAACCTCGCGGTTAGCATTTTAGCGGCCCGTACCCTAAACCGACTCAGGTGGTCAGGTAGAGAATACCAAGGCGATCGGGTGAACCGTGGTTAAGGAACTAGGCAAATTATCCCCGTAACTTTGGGAGAAGGGGAGCCGTGTCCGGTGAAGGAGCATGCCTCCTGAGCTGGGTGCGGTCGCAGATACCAGGGGAAAGCGACTGTTTACTAAAAACACAGGTCCGTGCAAAGTCGCAAGACGACGTATACGGACTGACGCCTGCCCGGTGCTGGAACGTTAAGGGGAGGGGTTAGTGGCCTTCGGGTCGCGAAGCTCTGAACTTAAGCGCCAGTAAACGGCGGTGGTAACTATAACCATCCTAAGGTAGCGAAATTCCTTGTCGGGTAAGTTCCGACCTGCACGAATGGCGTAACGACTTTCCCACTGTCTCAACCACGGACCCGGCGAAATTGCACTACGAGTAAAGATGCTCGTTACGCGCAGCAGGACGGAAAGACCCCGGGACCTTCACTGCAGCTTGACATTGGCGTTTGGGACGTCTTGTGTAGGATAGGTGGGAGACTTTGAAGCAGAGACGCTAGTTTCTGTGGAGTCATCGGTGAAATACCACTCTGGTCGTTCTGGATGTCTAACCTGGGTCCGTGATCCGGATCAGGGACAGTGTCTGGTGGGTAGTTTAACTGGGGCGGTTGCCTCCTAAAAGGTAACGGAGGCGCCCAAAGGTACCCTCAGCCTGGTTGGCAATCAGGTGTCGAGTGTAAGTGCACAAGGGTGCTTGACTGTGAGACAGACATGTCGAACAGGAGCGAAAGCTGGGACTAGTGATCCGGCGGTGGCATGTGGAAGCGCCGTCGCTAAACGGCTAAAAGGTACCCCGGGGATAACAGGCTGATCTTCCCCAAGAGTCCATATCGACGGGATGGTTTGGCACCTCGATGTCGGCTCGTCGCATCCTGGGGCCGGAGCAGGTCCCAAGGGTTGGGCTGTTCGCCCATTAAAGCGGTACGCGAGCTGGGTTTAGAACGTCGTGAGACAGTTCGGTCCCTATCCGCTGCGCGCGTAGGAGACTTGAGAGGGGCTGTCCCTAGTACGAGAGGACCGGGACGGACGAACCTCTGGTGTGCCAGTTGTTCTGCCAAGAGCACGGCTGGTTGGCTACGTTCGGAAGGGATAACCGCTGAAAGCATCTAAGCGGGAAGCTCGCCTCAAGATTAGGTCTCCCTCAGGGTTAACCTGGTAAGGCCCCCAGCTAGACGACTGGGTTGATAGGCCAGAGGTGGAAGCACGGCAACGTGTGTAGCTGACTGGTACTAATAGGCCGAGTGGCTTGGCTTCTACTTCACGATCCTGCTTGCGTCCACTGTGCGGTTCCCGAGATGCGGTCGGCCCTGCCAGCACCCGGAGTTCACTCTGGGCGCAGCGGCGGGAGCCTGACATCTCCATAGAGTTTCGGTGGCCATGGCGAAGGGGAAACACCCGGTCCCATTCCGAACCCGGAAGTTAAGCCCTTCAGCGCCGATGGTACTGCGCGGGGGACTGCGTGGGAGAGTAGGACGCCGCCGGACATTCTTCCGCTGAGGGCCGCTACCGTTAGGTAGCGGCCCTCAGCGCATTTTGCGTCATGCATTTACGCCAGGGTCGGCGTTCAGCGAGGGCCAGGGAGGTCGGAGACGTGGTCGGCAACGGGCGCGGAGCGAGCGGTAGCGGCTCAGGAAGCCGCGGCGGTGCGCCCAGGCCGGTGCGGCGGCCCGGACCGGGCGGGCCTGGCGCTGGTGCTGGCGGACGTGCCGGGACTGGCGATGCCGGCGGTGCCCGCGCCGAGGCTGATGGCGCCGGCGGTGCCCGGCGCGGCGCTCCGGCCGGACGTGGTGCGCCTGGCAGGAAAAGCGCGGGCGACCGGTACGCAGGCGCGAAGCCCGGCGGCCGCGCGGCCGCCGACCGCGATGGTGGCGGTGCTGGCAGCCGGGGCAATGTCGGCTCTGGCAGCCGGGGCGCAGCCGGAAAGCCGGGTACAGCTGGAAGGCCCCGCGCAGCCGGAAAGCCGGGCACAGCCGGAAAGCCGGGTACAGCCGGAAAGCCGGGTACAGCCGGGAGGCCCGGCAAGTCGGGGAAAACCGGTGCAACCGGGAGGCCGGGCACGGCGGGGAAGCCGGGCGCAGCCTGGAGGCCGGGCGAAGCGGGAAGGCCTGGCACGGCGGGGAAGCCGGGCGCAGCCGGGAGGCCGGGCGGAGCCGGGAGGCCGGGCGAAGCCGGGAGACCGGGCGCAGGCGGAAGGTCAGGCGCAGGCGGAAGGTCAGGCACAGGCGGAAGGTCAGGCACAGCCGGGAAGCCCGGCACGGCGGGGAAAACCGGCGGTGGCGGAAGGCCGGGCGCAGCTGGAAGGCCGGGCGGTCCGGGCAGCGCCAATGCTGGCCGTGGAGCGGACGGAGACGCGAGGCGATCGCCGGGAGCGGCCGGTTCCGGGCAGGGCGGCGCGCATGGCCGCACCGGGCCGAGCCAGCGGCCGCAGCGGACTAGCGGTGCGCAGCACCGCCCTGCGGCCGCGCAGGACGATGCTGATCAGGAGCGTGCTAGCCGTGCCCGCGCGCCAGGCGCCGGGCGCTCTCAGGGGACGGGGCGGTCAGCAAGGTCTGGCTGGCCATCCGGCGCGCAGCGGTCAGGCAACGGACGTGGCCCTGGCGCACGAAGCGGCGGCCAGCGAGCAGCCGGCCCGGCATCGGGCCGGCCGACGGCAGGTCGTCCGGGCGGCCAGGGTCGTCCGGCGGGGCAGGGTCGTCCGGCGGGGCAGGGTCGTCCGGCGGGGCAGGGTCGTCCGGCGGGGCAGGGTCGTCCGGCGGGGCAGGGTCGTCCGGCGGGGCAGGGTCGTCCGGCGGGAGGGCGAGCCGACATGGGGCCGGCGGCTGACAGGCCGCGTTCCGCGGGCGGGCCGCTGCCTGAAGTGCCGGCGAACATCACGGCCGACCAGCTAGATCCGGCAGCACGGGCAGAACTGCGTACCCTGCCTGCTGATCTGGCGGATGCCGTGGCCAGGCAGCTGATAGCAGCTGCGGTCACGGACGACCCGGAACGTGCCTACCGGCACGCTCAGGCGGCAAGGCGGCTTGCCGCACGGGTCGGTGTGGTCCGCGAGACCTGCGGGATCGCGGCCTATCGGGCCGGGGCCTGGTCGGATGCGCTGACCGAGCTGAGAGCGGCGCGCCGGCTCACCGGGCGGGACAGCTACCTGCCGATGATGGCGGACTGCGAGCGGGCGCTCGGCAGGCTCGACCGCGCGCTCGCGCTCGTCACCGCGCCGGAGTCACGCGGCCTGGACCGGGCCACCGAGATCGAGCTGCGCATCGTGGAATCGGGTATCCGGCGGGATCAGGGTCTCGCCAGGGCGGCCGTGGTCGCCTTGCAGGTGCCCGAGATCACCGCTGGTCGGCCGTTCGCCGGCGCGGCGAGGCTGTTCTATGCGTACGCCGACGCACTGCTTGATGCCGGGCGCGAGGAGGAAGCCAGGGACTGGTTCGGCCGGGCGGCGGCTGCCGATACCGGCGACGAGACGGACGCAGCCGAGCGCTTCGAAGAACTGGACCAGATCGAGTTCGCCGACCTGGACGACTCAGACGACGCAGGTGACGTCACGAACGCCGTCGGCCCGGCAGATTCCGCTGACCTCCCCAACCCGGCTCCCGAAGGTGCGAGCTGACAACGTCGGCCGCGCGGCGCTCAGCTGCTGACGCCCGCAAGTGCTGACGCCCGCAAGGCCGTCGAACTCGCTGGCCCCGGAAACCTGGTGACCGTTTCCCGCCCCTGATTGCGAAATGCCTGTTTCCAGTACGCGACGGAACGGCATTCCGCCTGATGGATGGGGCTGAGGTGTCGCCCTGGCGACACCGGATCCCCATCCATCAGGCGGAACGTTCATCACGGATACCACAGGCATGACGTACACCGCGCGTATCACGAACCACTCGGAGTAGCAGTCCGGCGGCCAGCGGCCGGGGAGGTGGTGGTCGGGCAGGGGGATCACGAACCACTCGGAGTAGCAGTCCGGCGGCCAGCGGCCGGGGAGGTGGTGTGGGCCGGGCCGGGGGAGGCGGGGAAGGTGGCGGCCTGGGATCTGGGCAGGGGGAGGTGCGGGTAAGCCTGGGCCTGGGCCGGGGTTAGGGGGCGGGGTGGTGGTCGAGCCAGTGGGCTATCCCGGCCACGTTGGCGGCTGTGCCGCTGACCCGGGCGAACTTGGCGGCGAGCACCGGGTCGGCCCCGTCGGCCAGCACCGCGTACCGCGCCCGCGTCCGCTCGGTCACCATGGCGGCAGCGTGATCGAGGTCGAGCCCGGCTCCGCGCGCCCGGCGGGTCTCGTCCACCCACAGCCTGAGCTCCTCGGCCGACCGCTGCAGGGTCTCGGCGACCGCGCCGACCGGCCCGTAGTGGCTGAACAGCAGGCGCGCTGGCCGCAGCGCCGCGAACAAGCGGAGCGACTCAAGCGCCGTGTCCAGGTCGAAGTCCGGCGGGGGAGTGGCCGGCCGCATGTCCGCTGTCTCCTGGATGTAGACCCCGGCGGCGTCGCCGGTGTAGAGGTCACCGCTCACCGAGTCGACCAGGCCGATGTGGTGCTTCGCGTGCCCAGGAGCGTAGTGACTGTCCAGCCGCCTGCCGCCGCCGAGATCGATGGTGCCGGTGTCGTCGACCGCCCGGATCCGCGCTGCCGGGGTGGGCGCCAGCGTGCCGAACAGCTCGTCGAGCTCGTCGCCGTAGACCATCCGGGCGCTTGCCATCAGGCGAGCCGGGTCGGCCAGGTGCCGCGCGCCCCGCTCGTGCACCACGATCTGCGCGCCCGGATACATCGCGGCGATGTCACCGACGCCGCCAGCGTGGTCCAGGTGGATATGCGTGACCACCACCGTGGCCAGGTCGGCCGGACCGACGCCGAGCCCGGCCAGCGCGTTCCTGATGACCGGCGCCGACGGCGCTGTACCCGTCTCGACCAGGCATGGCCGGTCCGCCCGGATGAGGTAGCCGGCGGTGATCCCGTCGTACCCGGCCATCATGGTGTCGATCTGGTACACCTGATGGCCAAGGCCGGTCACGGCGGCGCTCTGGCCGGGATCAGGTTCAGCTCGGGGCACGCGCTGATTCTGCCAGACGCCCGCCTTTGCCCTCTCCCGCGGCCGGGAGCACTTACCCTGAACCCGCGGCGGAAACCGGCGAAGCCGGGCCACAGGACCTAAGGGGACATGCGTGAGTGACATCACCGTGCGGCGGGATGCTGGCGCGCCGCGCGGCGCCGCGGCGGCACAGCGCGCTGGCCGGCTGATCCCGCGTACCCCGGCCGGCCTCATCATCACGGCCGCGACCCTGCTCGGCCTGGGCCTGCGGCTCTATCAGCTGGCCCGGCCCGGCCACCTGCTCGGCGCCACCGAGTACGACGACGGAGCTGACTTCGGCAGCGCGCTCCGGCTGGTGCACGGCGCGATACCGTACCGCGACTTCGTCACCGTCCAGCCGCCCGGGATCACCCTGCTGATGCTCCCGGCGGCGCTGCTGGCCAAGCTGGCAGGCACCGCATCGGGGATGGCAGCCGCCCGGATCCTGACCGCGCTGGCCGGGACCGCGGGCGTGCTGCTCGGCGGCCTGCTCGTGCGCCACCGCGGCGTGCTCGCCATCACCGTGACCTGCGGCATCCTGGCCGTCTATCCGGGCAGCGTGCAGTCCGCGCACACTGTCTTGCTCGAGCCATGGCTGGTGCTCGGCTGCCTGGCCGGCGCCGTCGCCGTCTTCGACGGCGATCAGCTGGCCACCGGCCGCAGGCTGGCCTGGGGCGGGGCGATCCTCGGCTTCGCCGGGGCGATCAAGATCTGGGCGGTCATCCCGGTGGCCGTCATATTCGCGCTGAGCCTGCCCAGGCCGCGGCAGGCGGCCAGGTTCCTGGCCGGCGCCGCGGCCGGATTCGTCATCCCGGTCCTGCCGTTCGCGGTGGCGGCCCCCCGGGGCCTCTACGACGGCGTGATCGTCGCGCAGCTGACCAGGACCGATATCCGGGTGCCGCTTTCGTTCCGGATCCAGGAGATGACCGGGCTGACCGCCGCAGCGCATCCGTCCACCGCGACGCTCACGGTGGCCGCAGTGCTCGCGGTGCTGCTCATCGGCGGCGGGTTCGCTGGCGGATGGCTGGTGGCCAGGTGCCCGCCGCCGGCGCTCGACTGGTTCGCGGTTGCGTCGCTGGTGCTCGTGGTGGCCGCGTTCCTGCTGCCGGATGACTTCTACTACCACTACCCGGGCTTCCTCGCGCCGTTCCTCGCGCTGTCACTGGCGCTGTCCGCCGACCGCCTGCTCGGCCACCCAGCCGGCGGGCCAGCCCGCCAGCGGGCCGGCCCGCCGGCCAGCGGCCGGCCGGCCAGCCGTGCCCGGTTCCGCCGCGCCGCGCCCTGGCTGGCCGGGCTCGTGCTGCTGGCGCTGCCGTTCGCGGTGCCGCGGGCCGAGAACGCCCCGACGCCCGTTTACCACACGGCCGCGGCGCGGCGGGTCATCCCGCCCGGGTCGTGCGTGCTCACCGACCAGGCGTCGCTGCTGATCGCCGCCGACCGGTTCTTCTCGGACGTGCCGGGATGCTCGCTGATGGTGGACGCCACCGGGACCGACTTCGTCCTCGGCCATGGCAGGAACGGGCGGACGGCCGGCCGCGTGCCCGCGGTGGCCGCGGCCTGGCGGCAGGCGTTCGGCGCTGCGCAGTACGTCTGGCTGACGCCGTACAATCCCGTCCGGATCGCCTGGACGCCCGCGCTCAGGGCGTACTTCCGCAGCCATTTCAGGCTGATCAAGGGCCCGTGGGCGCCGCTGAGCCTGTACGCCCGGCGGGTTCAGCCCTGAGCGAACGTGCGGAGCACAAGCCCGGTCCGCGGCTTGGGCCCGAAGGACGTTGACTTGCGCGGCACGCGCTCGCCGCTGGCGGCGACGGCATAGACGTCCGCGGCCGACAGCGCCGTGCAGATTACCGCGGTACCGCCCGGTGCCTCGTCCGCCGCGCGGATGGCGGCCGCCGCGTCGTGGTGCACGATCCGGACGCTCCGCTCGTCGTCGCGGATTCCCCAGACCTGCGTGAGCAGCAGCTCCTGCAGGACCGATGCGGCCAGCCCGCGCCACCGCGGCGAGTGGTCCGGCGGCATCGCCGCCGCTGCCTGAACCGGGTCAGGCTCGGTGAGCAGGTGCGCCTCGCCGCCGCCGGCCACCAGGAAGGCGACGCCGTCGGCGGCGGCGCGGCCCAGCGCACCGAGCGCGGCGGGCAGGTCACGGGTGCCGTCAGGCAGCGGCCGGACGCAGAACGCGCCCTTCGCGAGCTCGACCGCGGTGGCCGGGGCCAGCCGCGGGATCACCCGGTGGATCGCGCCGATCCTGGGCGGATAGGCGGCGGAGTCGACGAGCAGCGCCAGTCCGTAGTCCCACGGCCCGGCCGGCGGCGGGCCGGCGTCCCGGCCGCGCGGCTGCGGCCGCGGCGTCCCGGCCGCGCGGCTGCGGCGGGCCGGCGTCCCGGCGGCGCGCCTGCAGCTGCCGGTAGGCGGCGTAGCGGTGATGGCCGTCGGCGATCAGCGCCTGCCGCGGCGCCAGGTCGGCGGCCACGGCGGCGATCTCCGCCGGGTCGGTGACTGCCCACAGCCGGTGCCGCACGGCGTCCTCGGTCAGCGCCTCGGCCAGCGGCTCGCGGCTGGCGGCCACGTCCTCCACCAGCCGGGTCGCCGCGCCGGGCCTGCTGCCGTCGTAGAGCAGGAAAATCGGCTCCAGGTTCGCCTGGGTGGCCTCCATCAGCTGGCGCCGGCCGGTCACCGGTCCTGGCACGACGTCCTCGTGCGGCAGCACGATCCCGGCCTCGGGCGGGACCAGCCGCAGCGCGCCGATCAGGCCGCGCTGCAGCACGGCCGCGTCCGCCGCCTGCTCGTAGACGTACAGGCCGGGGACCGGGTCCGGGACCAGGATGCGCTCGTCCAGCCAGCCGTGCAGCGTCCTGGCCGCATCCTGGTAGACGTCGTCAGCGCGGCCGGAGGCATGCCGCGGCAGGATCAGCCGGACCACGTTGTGCGGATCCGCGGCGATCAGCTTGTCCTCGATGTCGTGCGGGATCACGTCGTACGGTGGTGAGGTGACCTCGGCCAGATCGGTTACCCGGTCCGCGGCGTACCGGACGCCGCGAAACGGTGCCATCGCGAGGCCAGCATGCCCCTGGCCGGGCGGGAGCTGCGGCTGCGCCGGGTCGTGGCCGGACGGAAGGATCTGCACATATGTCAGAAGGACCGTGCGGCGGCAAGGATTCCCGGCTGGGCCAAGATCCGCTCGCCCAGGATCGCGAGGAGCTTGCCGCCGGCGCGGCCGCTGACGGCCGGGCGGCGCCGGACGGGACCGACGTGTACGCCCTGTACCAGCGGGGCGTCGATCTCCTCGGCCGGGGCAGCGCCGCCGCGGCGGCCCAGCTGCTCGAGCGGGCCGCTGCCGCCGAGCCGGAGTCCCGCAGCGTGCTCGAGGCCCTGGCCCGGGCGCAGTTCGACGCTCGCAGGTACGCGGCCGCCGCCGGGACCTTCCGGCAGATCGTGGAGGCTGCCCCCAGCGACGACTACGCGCAGTTCGGCCTTGGCCTGGCGCTGGCCAGGTCGGGCGATCCGCGCGCGGCGGCCGAGCACCTCGCGCTGGCGGCCGCGATGCGGCCGGACTTGCGGCACTACACCGCCGCGCTGCGGGATGTGCGCGCGACGCTGCGCGCCCGGTCACGCGGCGAGGGACGCACCTGATGGCCCCGGACTCCAGGGACGGCGCGGCGGGCGGCCTGCTGGCCCCGCGCGGCTGCCAGCGCCCGCTCTGCGAGGCCTACGACGTGGCGCTGCTTGACCTGGACGGCGTCGTGTACGTCGGCAAGGCCGCGGTTCCCGGCGCGCCGGCGGCGCTGCGGAAGGCGGCCGCCGGAGGCATGCGGAACGCGTTCGTCACCAACAACGCGTCCCGCACCCCGGCGACGATCGCGGCCCAGCTCAGCCTGCTCGGCGTGCCCGCCACCGCGGCCGACGTCATCACCTCCGGGCAGGCCGCCGCGCGGCTGCTGGCCAGGCGGCTGCCGCCAGCCGCGCGGGTCCTTGTCGTCGGCGGCAACGGCCTCCGGGTCGCGCTGCGGGAGCGCGGCCTGCGGCCGGTGTCCGCGTATGCTGAGCGGCCGGCCGCGATCGTGCAGGGTTTCGCGCCGGACCTCAGCTACGCGCTGCTCGCCGAGGGCGCGCTCGCGGTGGCCAACGGCGCGCTGTTCGTCGCCGCGAACGCCGACATAACGCTGCCGACCGCGCGCGGCGCCGAGATGGGCAACGGCTCGCTGGTGCGGGCGATCGCCGCCGCGACCGGCAAGACGCCGATAGTGGCGGGCAAGCCGGAGCCGCCGCTGCACGCGGAGGCCGTGTACCGGACCGGCGCCCGGCGACCGCTGGTCGTCGGCGACCGGCTGGACACCGACATCGAGGGCGCCGTCCGGGCCGGCGCCGACAGCCTGCTGGTGCTCACCGGGGTGTCCGGCCCGGCCGATGTCGTGCTGGCGCCGCCGCAGCGGCGGCCCAGCTATCTGGCCGAGGACCTGGCCGGGCTGCTGCAGCCGCATCCGGCGGTGGAGGCGGCGGGCGGCGCGCACCGGTGCGGAGGCTGGCAGGCCCGGCTTGAGGCCGGCGCCCGGCGGCTCGAGCTGACCGGCTCGGGCGCGGCCGCCGACGGCCTGCGCGCGCTCTGCGCCGCCGCGTGGACGGCGGGTGACGTCACCGCCGAGATGGCCGGGCCCGCGCTCGGGCAGCTCGATTTCCGGTAGCTGAAAGCCGGCCGTTAGCCGCACGAGGACTACTTCCGGCGGCCGGAAGTCAGCCATTAGGCGCACCCGGATCAGCCCGCCGGGCGATGCGGCGCTGCCGGATGCCCGGCGAGACTGGCAGAGCCGGCCGGGCAGACGGCCGGGCCGGCAGGAGGGACGATTTCATGATCGAGGCACGCGGCCTCACGAAGCGGTACGGCGACACGACGGCTGTCGACCATCTGTCGTTCGGCGTCGAGCCCGGCCGGATAACGGGCTTCCTCGGCCCGAACGGCGCCGGCAAGACCACCACGATGCGGCTGATTCTCGGCCTGGACCGTCCGACTGACGGCTCGGTCACGGTCAACGGCAAGGCCTTCGGGCAGCTGGCCCGCCCGATGCACGAGGTGGGCGCGCTGCTGGACGCCAAGGCCATGCACGGCGGCCGCAGCGCCTACAACCACCTGCTCTGCCTGGCCCAGACCAACAACCTGCCGCGGCGGCGGGTGGACGAGGTGCTCGACCTCGTCGGGCTGAGCGACGTGGCGAGGAAGCGGTCCAAGGGATTCTCCCTCGGCATGGGGCAGCGGCTCGGCATCGCCGGCGCGCTGCTCGGCGACCCGGCCATCCTGATGTTCGACGAGCCGGTGAACGGGCTCGACCCGGAGGGCATCCTGTGGATCCGCAACCTGATGAAGGCGCTGGCGGCCGAGGGGCGCACCGTGTTCGTGTCCAGCCACCTGATGTCGGAGATGGAGCACACGGCTGAGCACCTGATCGTGATCGGCCGCGGCAGGCTGATCGCCGACTGCACGGTCGCCGAGTTCATCGCGCAGAACTCTCATCAGGCTGTCCGGGTGGGCACGCCGCAGAAGGACGCCCTGTCCCGGGTCGTCGCGGCGGCCGGCGGGTCGGTGCACGAGGACGGCAACGGGATGCTCATGGTGCGCGGCCTCACCGCGGACCGGGTCGGCGATCTCGCTTTCGACAACGCGGTACGGCTGCACGAGCTGGCGCCGGCGCAGGCATCGCTGGAGGAGGCGTTCATGGAGCTGACCGCGTCCAGCGTGGAATTCCACGCCGGGCTGCCCGGATTCGCCGGGTCGCCGGAGGCCGGATTCCGCCGGGTCGCAGGAACGCAATGAGCGCGTGCACGCGGGAGGGGTGGCCTGACATGGCGATGACATCGACTCATCCGGCCCCGCTGGCCGGCGGCGCGGCGCTGCCTGCCGCCGCCGGCCGGGCCAGCTTCGGCGGCGCGCTGCGCTCGGAGTTCACCAAGATCCGGTCGGTGCGGTCCACGTACTGGACCCTGCTGGCGCTGGTGCTGGCGTGCATCGGCATCGGGGCGCTGTTCAGCTGGGGAGAGGCACAGCACGTGGCTAACCTGGCGGGAACGCGGGCCGGCCCTGGAGTAGCCGCGGACGGCCGTGCGCACGCGGTCGCCACCAGCCTGTTCGGGCTGCTCGTCGGCCAGCTGGTGATCGTAGTTCTCGGCGCGCTGACCATCACGTCGGAGTACTCGACCGGGATGATCAGGGCGTCGCTGACCACGATGCCGCGGCGGGGCACGGTGTTCGCCGCGAAGGCGATCGTGTTCGGCGCGGTCGCGCTGGTCACCGGCCTGATCACTAGTTTCGGGTCGTTCTTCGCCGGGCAGGCGATCCTGTCGACGCAGCACGTCGGTGTCTCGCTCGGCCATCCGGGCGTGGCGCGCGCGGTGATCGGCGGCGGGCTGTTCCTCACCGTCTGCGGGCTGCTGTCGTTCGGCATCGGCGCGATCCTCCGGCACACGGCTGGTGCGATCACGGCGTCCATCGGCCTGCTGTTCGTGCTCTACATCCTGAGCGGCTTCCTGCCCGCCAGCTGGGCGGCGCACGTCGACAAGTGGATCCCGTTCAATGCGGGCGGCGCGATCTGGGAACGGGTTTCCGGGTCGGACATGTTCCAGCCGTGGACCGGGTTCGCGGTGTTCTGCGGCTACGCGGCCATCGCGATCGTCAGCGGCCTGATCCTGTTCCGCAGGCGCGACGCGTAGCCGGGGGGCTGCGCGGCCGGGCGGGCGGCGTGCCCGGGCATGGCCCGGGCACGCCGCTGGCGTCGGCCGGGGCGGCTGGCGCCGCTCGGCACGTTTCAGCTGATCTTGATTTTTTATTAACGGGAACACCGGGCCGGCCCGCCTACGGCCGGGTTCGGCGCTGGCCGCCGGTCAGCCGCGACCTGGTTCCACCAGGCCGCACTCATAGGCCAGCACGACAAGCTGGACCCGGTCCCTGACCCCGAGCTTCATGAGTATCCGCCCGACGTGAGTCTTGACGGTCGGCTCGCTGAGGTACAGCTCGTTGCGTATCTCGGCGTTGGACAGGCCGCGCACGACCAGCCCCATGACCTCGCGTTCCCGGTCGGTGAGCAGGTCAAGCCCGGCGGGCGGCGCCATGTTGGTGATCTCCGGGCGGGTCGCGAAGCGGTCAAGCAGCCGCCTGGTCACCGAGGGGGCCAGCAGTGCGTCGCCCGCGGTGACCACGCGGATGCCCGCGATGATGTCGGCCGGCGGCGCGTCTTTGAGCAGGAACCCGCTGGCACCGGCAGACAGCGCACCGACGACGTATTCGTCCAGGTCGAAGGTGGTCAGCACGATTACCTTGGGGCCGCCCGCTGACCCGGCGGATCCGCAGATGCGGCGGGTGGCCTCGACGCCGTCCAGCCGCGGCATGCGGATGTCCATGAGAACGACGTCAGGGCTGAGCTGCGCGGCCAGATCGACCGCCTCGGCGCCGTCGGCCGCCTGACCCACCACCTCCAGGTCAGGCTGGGCGTCGACCATCATCTGCAGGCCGTGGCGCAGCAACGCCTGGTCATCGGCGAGCAGCACCCGCGACTTGGTCATGCCGTGCCCTCCAGGGGAAGACGCGCGGTCACCCGGTAACCGCCGTGCGGGCCGGGCCCGGCTTCCAGCTCACCGCCGAACATCATCACTCGTTCGCGCATGCCGACCAGTCCTCTTCCGCCACTATCCGCGCGCACGGGCGGGGGAACGGGGGTACCTGCGACCGGGCCGTCGTCGCTGATCTCTATATCCAGGTGGTCTTGTGACCAGGACAGGCGGACCGTGGCATGCCCGGCCCCGGAGTGTTTCAGCGTATTGGTAAGTGCCTCCTGGACGATGCGGTAAGCCGACAGCTCGACCCCGGCCGCGGCCTGGCGCCGGGTGCCTTCCATCTCCAGGTCGACATCCAGCCCGGCACTGGCGAGCCTGGCCAGCAGGGCGGGGATCTCGCCGACAGTCGGCTGCGGCGCGAGCGCGGCAGCTTCGTCGTCGTCCCGCAGCACGCCGACAAGACGGCGCATCTCGGCGAATGCCTGGCGGCCGGTCTGCTCGATGGTGGCCAGTACCGCCTTGGCGTCCGGCTCTTCGAGGACGGGTACGCTCCCGGCGCCGCCGGCCTGCATGACGATCACCCCGAGTGCCTGGGACACGATGTCGTGCAACTCGCGGGCGATGCGCGCGCGCTCGTCGGCGACGGCCTGCCGTGCCCACAGCTCTCGCTGGCGCTCGGCATCGACCAGCCCGGATCGCACCGCGTCGCCGCGGATCCAGACGACGGCGGTGACACCGAGGAAGATCAGCGCCGTCTGCGCGGTGTTGCTGCCCCGGGCGGGCAGGGCCAGGTGGACGGCGATTTCCGCGACCCAGACAACCAGCGGCAAGTAGGCGTTCCGACGGCGCCTGTGCACGGCATAGGAGTAGACGGCCCAGTAACAGGCCAGCCACGCCAGGCCCGACGGGTAACCGATGGCGTCGTACCCGAGCAGCGCCGTTCCGCTGATCACCAGTACCAGGCCCGGGTGCTGACGCCGCCACAGCAGCGGCACCACGATAGCCAGCGTCAGCAGGACCCCGCCGGCATCCGGTGCCCGGTAGGGTGCGGTCTTCGACCAGCTCACCAGCCATAGGCCCGCGAGGGACACGGCCGCCAGGACGGCAGTGAGCACCCGGTCGGTAGCAACCGGGTGCTCACGAGCGAGAGCAAGCACACCACCAGGCGATCGCTGCTGCCGCTTCAGCCGCGGTCGCCGGGCCGGCTGGCAGGTGGTGCATCCTGCCAGCCTGGCATGTCCTGTCCTGGTGGCCGAAATCTCGCGCGCTGCCGTGCGTCATGCCGTCGTGCGGTCGATCTTGCCGGTGCCGGGCCGGCGTCCGCGCGCCAGCCACAACAGCGCGCCGGCGTCCAGGATCGCGATCGGCAGGACATCGTTGATGTCATGGATTCCCATCACGGCGTGCGGATGAGTGATGCTGAACACGGCTGAGAACAGGCCGAAGGCAAGCGCGATGACCGCTGCGACCGACACGCCGCGTCGCCGGCCGGAACCTGCCAGGCCGGCACGAGGAAGATCATCAGGGCGACCAGCGGGAGGATGTGGATCACGAGCGCGGTGACCCCCATTATCGCGGGGTGAAAAGGCCGCGCCTCCAGCCCGGCGTTCCACCCGATCCCGGTCACCATCAGCAGGCCGGCGAGCACGCCGCTGGTTCCTGGCGAGCCGGCTGTGCCTGCGTGCAGTGCCGGCCGGAGCGGTGGCGGGCGTCCGCTGCGGGCCGCGCGTGGTCGTGGTAGTCATGGCGTTCTCCCTGGCTGAGTGGTAGTTGGCTTGCATGCACTAAGCTTCCGCCGCAGCAACCCCTCCGGTCGTCGTCCGCCAGTCGCCTCCGCGAGTGATGCTTTGGTATGACACAGTGGGTTCCCGGCCACAGTCGACCACGTTTACCTCTGGCATGCCGGACACCAGAAGGTGACGCGCTGCTCCTGGTCACCTCCGCGCGGCCCGGCCGGCGGCCTCGATCCGGGTGCCGCAGCGCCGGCACGGCCGGCCTCGCCGGCCGTAGACCCAGTTCTCCTCGCCGCGCCTGGCGATCCCGGTGGTGACATGTCCCGGCCGGTCCTTGTTGGCGTCCAGCAGCCGCCTGGCCAGGCGCGCAAGCGGCTCAAGGCCGTCGCACCTGGCCGGCCGGCCGCCACGGGCTGACCCCGCGCAGGAACAGCACCTCGCACTTGTACACGTTGCCGATCCCGGCCAGGTTGCGCTGGTCAAGCAGCGCCTCGCCGATCGGCCGCGCCGGGTCAGCCCGCAGCGCGGCTGACGGCTTCGGCGACGTCCCAGTCCGGGCCGAGCAGATCCGGCCCCAGATGCCCGACCAGGCGGTCTTCCTGCGCGGTCGCCGTGATCTCGACCATCGACAGCAGGTAGCCGGTGGCCTGCCAGGCGGCGTTGGCGAGCACGAGCCTGACCCGGTGATCCCGGGACGGCGGGCGGCCGGCCGCCGTGATCTTCCACGAGCCGTCCATCCGCAGGTGTGAGTGCACCGTCTGGCCATCGTCGGTGCGGATCAGCAGGTGCTTGCCGCGGGACAGCGCCGCTGTCACCGTGCGCCCGGTCAGGTCCGCGGCCGCGAACCTCGGGACGCGGAAATCACTGCGGGTCAGTACCCGGCCGGCCAGTGCCCGGTCCAGCTGGCGGGCCGTCTGCCAGACCACGTCGCCCTCGGGCATCTGCTACTCCAGGCCGGATTCGCGCAGGATGATGTTGAGCCGCCCGGACGGCAGCCCGAAGACGCGGTCAGCCTGGCCGGGCGGACGGGAAGTCGGGCTGCCGCTTCGCCCGCAGCGCGGCGGCACCCTCGCGCAGGTCATCGCCCATGAAGTTGAGCATCTCGTAGGCGGCGGACTGGTCGAAGATCGGCCCGGCCGCGCGCAGCCAGCCGTTCATCGCCCGCTTGGTCAGCCGGATCGCGAGCTGGGAGCCTGCCGCCAGGCCAGCGGCTACCCGGAGCGCCTCGCCGAGCACCTCCGCCCGCGGCAGGCACTTGCTGACCAGGCCGATCCGCTCGGCCTCGGCGCCGGTGACCATCTCGCCGGTCAGCAGGTAGTACTTGGCCCTGGCCATGCCGCAGAGCAGCGGCCAGATGATCGCCGCGTGATCGCCGGCCGCGGCGCCGAGCTTCACGTGCCCGTCGCCGAGCCTGGCGTCGTCCGCGCAGATGCTGATGTCGGCGAGCAGGGCGACGACCAGGCCGGCCCCGACCGCCACGCCGTTGATGGCCGACACGACCGGCTTCGGGCAGTTGATCATGTTGTAGACCAGGTCGCTCATCTCGGTGAGCATCGAGGTCACCCGGTCGTAGTCGCCGGCCATCCGCTCCACCATCGCCAGGTCGCCGCCCGCCGAGAACGCCCGCCCCGCGCCGGTCACCACCGCGACCCTGGCCTCGTCGTCGCGGGCCACGTCGGTCCAGACCCGGGAAAGCTCGGCGTGCATCGACTCGTCGGCCGCGTTGTACACCTCGGGCCGGTTCAGCGTGATCAGCAGCACGCCATCCGGGCGCCGGTCGAACAGCAGGCTCTGGTAGCTGCCGTAATCCATCGGGCATCGCTCCTTCCGGCCCCGGCCCGGGCGCTCGTCCGGCCAGCCGCCGGCCGGCCTCACGATGGAATCATGGCATGCCGGTGCTGGCCGAAGCCGCCAAGATCGGCCCGCATTGCGGCATGATGGTCGGCGATGTCCTCGCAGCGGGGTGTGGCGCTCGAAGCCCTCCGGCATTATGACCTGGCACCGCGGAAAGTTACTCTTGCGGCCGAGTCGTTCAACAGCGTCTTCCGGGTCACCACCGCCTCGGCGGCCTACGCGCTCCGGGTGGGGTCGGCGCTGCAGATCCATCCGGAGGGCACGGCTGCCGTCGAGGCGGCCTGGCAGCGGAGGCTGCGCCGGCAGGGCGTGTGCGTCCCCGGTGTAGTGGCCAACACCGGCGGCGAGTTCGCGACGGTGGTGACGGACGGCGGCGCCGGGCACGGGTCCCGGACGTGCGTCCTGTTCGAGTGGGTGGCCGGGCGCTGCCTGCGGAACCGGCTGACCGGGCGGCAGTCAGCGGCGCTGGGCAGGCTGTCGGCCCGGCTGCACCGCGGCGCCGCGGCGTGGGCGCCGTCCGGCGCAGCGGACGTGCTCGCGGCCGACCGCGTGCTGTACTGGCGGCTGCCGGAGCAGTTGTCGGTGGCTGGGTCACGGTTCGGGTTCGGGACGTTGTTCCTCGACGCCCTGGCCCGCGCCGAGTCGGCGGTCGACTCGCTCTGGCGGAGCCCGCCGCACCCGCCGCACCTGGTGCACGGGGACCTGACGCCGGCCAACGTGATCGTGTCGCCGCGCGACGGCCTGGTGCCCATCGACTTCCAGGACACCGTGCGGGGCTTCGATGTTCAGGACCTGTCGATCACCGTCGCCGCCTTGCGGCGCCGGCCGGACGGCGGCCGGCTCGCCGATGCGTTCCGCAGCGGATACGGCGAGGGCCGGCCCTGGCCGGACGCCTCCCCGGCCCTGTTCGAGGCGCTGATCGTCGCCAGGGGCCTGCACCAGCTGAACCTCACGCTGAATATCAGGGACATCGCCGGGCTGGAAAGCTACGTGGCCGGTCATGCCGAGCGAGTCCGCGCCTGGATGCGGCGCCCGGCCGGCCGGTAGCCGACGTAGTTCTCGGCCAGTGACGTCGCCGCTGCCCGCGAGCTCGTGACGTAACGCAGCTGGGCCAGCTGAAGCTGTGCCTCCATCGGGCCGGCCCCCGGCGTGGCGTGCAGCATCGTCGTCATCCACCAGGAGAAGTGGGTGGCCCGCCAGACCCGCTCCAGGCAGGCATCCGAGTAGCCGTCGGCCAGCTCGCTGCCGCCGCCGGCCAGCAGGCTGGCCAGCGCGCCGGCCAGCAGCGTCACGTCCGCCAGCGCCAGGTTCAGGCCCTTGGCGCCGGTCGGCGGCACGATGTGCGCGGCGTCGCCGGCCAGGAACAGCCTGCCGTAGCGCATCGGCGAGCTGACGAAGCTGCGCATCGGGGTGATCCCCTTCTCCAGGATCTCGCCTTCCTTCAGCTCCCAGCCGGGCAGCGCGAACCGCCGCTGCAGCTCGTCCCAGATCCGGTCGTCCGGCCAGCCGGCGATGTCCTCGTCCGGCGGCACCTGCAGGTACAGCCTGCTCAGCTGCGGGCTGCGCAGGCTGTGCAGGGCGAATCCGGCCGGGTGGTGGCAGTAGATGAGCTCGTCGGTGGACGGCGGCACCCCGGCCAGGATGCCGAGCCAGGCATACGGATAACCGGTCTCCCACACGGTCGACGCGCTGGCCGGGATCGCGTCCCGGCAGATGCCGTGGAACCCGTCGCAGCCGGCGATAGCGTCGCACTCGACCTCGTGCCTGGTGCCGTCCGAGCTGGTGTACCGCAGCACCGGCCGGTCCGACCTGACCGCATCGACCGTGGTGTCGGTGATCTCGAACTCGACCGCGCCGCCGGCCTCGGCACGGGCCGCGATCAGGTCCCTGACCACTTCGGTCTGGGCATACACCGTCACCGTGCGGCCGGTCAGGTCGCGGAAGTCGATGTGCCGGCGCTGCCCGGCGAACTGCAGGTAGATGCCGCCATGCTCAAGCCCGGTGGCGTCCAGCCGGGCGGCCAGCCCGGCCTCGCGCAGCACCTGCACGCTGCCGGACTCAAGCACGCCGGCCCGCTGCCGCGCCTCGCAGTACGCGCGGCTGCGGGTTTCCACCACCACCGACTCGATGCCGCGCAGCGCCAGCAGGTGCGAGAGCAGCAGGCCGGCCGGGCCGGCCCCGACGATCCCTACCTGTGTCCGCACGGCCCGGATACGACGGCTAGAACGGGTACGGCGCGATGTCGCGGCGGATCGTGACCCACCGGGTGTCGGTGAAGGCGTCCGCGTTGGCGCCGCCGCCGAAGCGCGCGCCGGTACCGGAGGCGCCCACCCCGCCGAACGGGATGTTGGCCTCGTCGTCAACGGTCTGCTCGTTGATGTGCACGATCCCGCTGGGGATGCGGTTGGCCAGCTCCAGGCCGCGCAGCACGTCGCGGGTGAGGATGCCGAGTGACAGGCCGTACTCGGTCTGTCCGGCCAGCTTGGCCGCGTCGTCGGCGGTCGCGAACCTGATCACCGGGGCGACCGGGCCGAAAACCTCGCGGGCGTAGGCGGGCATCTGCGGTGCCATGTCGGCCAGCACCGTCGGCTGGTAGAAGAGCCCCTGGTAGGTGCCGCCGGCCGCCAGCCGGGCGCCCGCGTCCACGCTGGCGGTGACCAGCTCGTGCACCTTGTCCCGCTGCCGCTCGTCGATGATCGGGCCGAGCGCGACCTGCTCGGTGGCCGGGTTGCCGACCGGCAGGCCGATGGCCTTCTCGGCCAGCTTCGCCACGTAGTCGTCGTACACCGCGTCCTGCACCAGGTGCCGCCCGGTGGTCATGCAGATCTGGCCCTGGTGCAGGAACGAGCCCCAGGCGCCGGCCGACGCGGCCAGGTCAAGGTCCGCGTCGTCCAGGATCACCAGCGCGGAGTTGCCGCCGAGTTCGAGATGCACCCGCTTGAGGTGCCTGCCCGCCAGCTCGCCGACCTTGCGGCCGGCCGCGGTCGAGCCGGTGAACGAGATCACCCGCACCAGCGGCTCGGTGACCACGGCCTCGCCGACGTCCACCCCGCCCGGCAGCACGTGCAGCAGGCCGTCCGGCAAGCCGGCCTCCGCGAAGATCCTGGCCAGCACCACGCCGCCGCACACGGAGGTGCGCAGGTCCGGCTTGAGTATCACCGCGTTGCCCAGCGCCAGCGCGGGCGCCACCGACCGGACCGAGAGGATCTGCGGGAAGTTGAACGGCGCGATCACCCCGACCACGCCGACCGGCCGGCGCTCGGCGTAACTCAGCCGCGGTTGCTCGCTCGGCAGCAGCTCGCCGTAGGGCCGGGACGGCAGCGTGGCCGCCTCGTAGATCTCGCCCGTCGAGTTGTGCGTCTCGAACTGCGCGGCGGGCGGGATCTTGCCGCTCTCCCTGACCACCCAGCCCTCGATCTCGGCGGCGTTCGCCAGCCAGAGGTCGGCCGCCTGGCGCAGGATCGCGGCTCGCTCGGTGTGCGGGGTCGCCGCCCAGGCAGGCTGCGCGGCGGCCGCCCTGGCGGCCGCGGTGGCGACGTCAGCGGGCCCGGCGCAGCCGATCCGGGCGATCTCCTCGCCGGTGGCGGGCTCGGTGACGGCCACCGTCCCGGCAGCGCCGCCGGTCCAGCCGCCGCTGTAGATCTTGCCGCGCCAGGCTGACTCATCAAGCAGTGTCACGATTGGCTCCTCCATGGCAGGCGAGGCTGACCAGGCCAGCTCGCCGGGCTCCGCGGGACGGTCTCCGGTAAAGCGAGCCGCGGGCACGGCCGCAAAACTGTGTGCGTTGTACGAACAGCAGTTCTAGATCCGAACCTAGGGAAGAGCGGCGCCGCTGTCAACAGATCCGCCCGGCCGCCGGGGGCCGCCGCGGCCTCAGCCCGGCAGCCGGTTCCTGACCTTCCACCACAGCGTCCGCGCGGCCTGCCTGGCCGCCGCCGGAGTGCTCGGCAGCACGACGATGATGAAGTCGCCGAAGTTGTGCGTACCGCGCCGCCCGGCCACCGACCTGGCGGCATCGCGGACCGCCACGAGCTGGCGCACCGTCATCGGCAGGGCGGCCTCGTCCGGCTGGTAGGTGGCGCCGACCGGGTAGTCGCGGCCCGGCGACCTGGTCATCTCGATGTGGCAGCCGAGCACCTGGGTGACCGGCCGGGCCCGGGCGAACCCGGCCAGCCGGTCCAGGCTCGCGGTGAACGCGGGGTAGTCGCGGACGTAGAGCCGCCCCGGGTAGACCGTGTCGCCGGTGATCAGGAACCCGGTCCACGGGTCGTAGACGGCGATCGACTGCTCGTCATGGCCCGGGCAGCCGGTGATCTCCAGCACCCGGCCGCCCAGGTCGAAGGGCACGATCCCGGCCGGCCAGTCCGCCATCCCGAAGTACGACCTGGCCGGGTCGAGGCCGGCGGGCACCACGGTAGTCGCGGGCCGGCGAACTGCGCGTCGGCGGCGACGTGATCACCGTGCCCGTGGGTATGCGCGACCACGAGCTGGTAGCCGTCCCGCGGGTGGGCGGCCAGCCAGTCCCGCAGGATGCCGTCCACCGTGTCGCGGAGCGGGAAGGCCGCCGGATCCGCCGTCGCCCCGGTGTCGAGCAGCAGGGCCCGGTCGTTGCCGCAGAGCAGGTAGATGAACGGCGCCTCGTAGTGCACGGCCTTGCTCTGCCTGAGCACGAACGTGTGCGCGTCGTAGGCGTGCACCTGAATCTTCGGGTCGGCGTTCCGCCGGGCCCGCCGGGAGCCGTGGATCCACCGCCCGGGCAGGTCCCCGGCCACCGGGGCCGCGGTGCTGAAGTCGATCGGGTCGCTGGCCGTCACAGCTGCACCGCCTTCGCCTGCCGGTTCCTGACCATCCCGGCCGGCGCCAGCGGCATCGACCGCAGGCGCACGCCGCAGGCCGCCGAGATCGCGTTCGCGATGGCCGGCGCGACCGCGACGATCGGCGCCTCGCCGCCGCCCGCCGACGGCTGATCGGGCCGGTCGATCAGCATCACCTCGACGTCGGGCAGGTCGGGCAGCCTGGGCACCCGGTAGCCGGACATGGACGCATTGAGTATCCGGCCGCCGGCGAAGTCGATCTGCTCGAACAGCGCACCGCCGAGGCCCATCATCACCGCGCCCTCCACCTGGTTGACCAGGTTGTCCGGGCTGACCACGGCGCCGCAGTCGAATGCCGTGACCAGCCGCAGGACCTGCAGCTCGCCGCCGGGCGCGACCCGGACCCTGGCCGCGGTGGCGACCCGGCCGCCCTTCTCCATGCCGAGCGCGATGCCCGTGCCCGTGCCGTCCCCAGTGCCGTCTCCGGTGCCGTCCCCGCCGGGGGCCGGCCGGCCGGCCTCGTCCCAGCCGAGCCCGGCCGCCGCCGCGCGCAGCACCGCCGCCAGCCGGCCGTCGTCGAGATGCCGCAGCCGGAAGCCGAGCGGGTCGGCGCCGGCCAGCGCGGCGATTTCGTCCATCGCCGATTCCCTGGCGAAGTGGTTGGCCGTCGAGGCCAGCGCCCGGTACGGGCCCTGCGGCAGCGGAGAGTCGGCCGGCTGGAAGGCGGCGAGCTGATCCGGGATCCGGTACGGGGTCAGCAGCCCGGCCGGCCCGGAGTTGACATTGGTGACCGACCAGCCGGTGAGGACGCCGGCCTGGTCAGCGCCGGCGCAGACATCGATCAGCGCGGCCGGCCGCAGGTACCCCCAGTGGAACTCCTCGTCGCGGCTCCACTGCACCTTCACCGGGCACCCGGCGGCGCGGGCCAGCCTGGCCGCCTCGATCGCCACGGCACCGCCGTGCTTGCCGCCGAACCCGCCGCCGTAGTCCGGCACGATGATCTCTATGTCGGACTCCGGGATGCCGAGCGCGGCCGCCGCCTCGGCCCTGGCCCGGAACGGCGTCGAGGTGCCGGTCCACACCGTCAGCCGGCCGCCGGCCCAGCGGGCCACCGCCGACCGCGGCTCAAGCGGCACGTGCGCGATATAGGCCGCCGAGTAGCTGGCATCCAGCCGGACGCTGGCGGTGCGCAATGCCGCATCGACGTTGCCCTGCTCGTGCCGGAACGAGCGGAGCCAGCCTTCGCCGTGCACCGGATGCGCCCGCAGGTAGCCGGCCAGGTCCGCGGCGGCGGGCTGCGGCGAGGTGTCCCAGGCGGCGGCGATCAGCCCGACCGCCCGCACCGCGGTGGCCCGGTCCGGCGCCACCGCCCCGACGAAGTCGCCGTCGCGGATCACCCGCACCCCGGGCAGCCGCGCGGCCGGGCCGCCGCCGGGGCCGGTTTCCGCGCTCCGCAGCCGCGCGCCGAACCCGGGCGGCCGCAGCACGCACCCGTGCAGCATGCCGTCCAGCCTCAGGTCCGCGGGAAAGCGCTTGGCCCCGGTGATCACCTCGGCGGCGCGGAGCGCGCGGGCCGGGTGGCCGGCCGACTGCCAGCTCGCGGCCGGCCTGGACCGGCTCGCTGGCCGGCACCCGCTCGACCCTGCGCTGGCCGGCCAGCAGGTCACCGTAGCTGACGCTCGGCGCGCCGTCCGGCCCGGCCAGTATCCCGTCGGCCGCGGTGAGGTCCGCCGGGTCAAGGCCGAACCGCTGCGCGGCCGCCTCGCGCAGCAGCCGGGCCGATCCGGCCGCCGCCGCCCGCAGGGCCGGCCCGGCGTACGGCATGGACCGGCTGCCGAACGTGCCGATGTCGAACGGCGACACGCTGGTGTCGCCCATCACGACCCGGACCGACTCCACCGGGACGGCCAGTTCCTCGGCGACCACGAGCGCGAGCGCCGTGCGGGTGCCCTGGCCGGCCTCCACCTTGCCGGTGAAGGCGGTCACCACGGTATCGGCGCTGACATGCACCCAGGCGTCGTCGGCAGCCGCCGGGACGGCCAGCCGGGAGCCGCCGCCCGCGGCCTGCGGGCCGGCGTCATCGGCCGCGACCACGGTGACCAGCCCGTCCGGCAGCCGCTCGAAGAACGAGCCCGCGTCCTTGGCCGCCAGGTCCCAGGGCAGCGCCGCAGGCCGGCCGGCCGCCGGATCCCCGGCTCCGGCCTGCCGGGCGGGCGGCGGCACCGGGTCAAGCAGCTCCGGCTGCTCCATCAGCTCGGCCGCCCGGCGGACAGCGCGCTGGATACGCGGATAGGTGCAGCACCGGCATACCTGGCCGGCCAGCGCGGCCGCCGTCCTGGCGTCATCCGGGTGCGCCACCTGGTTGAGCAGCGCCGCCGTGGCCATCAGCCAGCCGGGCGTGCAGTAACCGCACTGCATCGCGCCGGCCTCGAGCCAGGCCTGCTGCACCGGGTGCAGGATGCCGTCCTCGGCCAGCCCCTCGACGGTCGTCACCCGCTGCCCGGCGGCCTCGGCCGCGGGCAGCGTGCAGGCCTGGACGGCGCGGCGGCCGAGCAGCACCGTGCAGGCGCCGCAGACGCCCTCGCCGCAGCCGAACTTGGGGCCGGTCACCCCGAGATCATCGCGGAGCACCTCGAGCAGGCTCCGGTCCGCGCCGCCAGGGACCCGGCGCCCGGTGCCGTTGACGATGATCGTGAACTCCATCGCTTCGCCTGCTTCCGTCGCTCGCTGCGGCGCTGGCCATCGGCCGGCTGGTACGCACCCCCGGGTCACGCTAGGTTGTGCCGGTTTCCGCCCGGCAACCGGTCCATACCGGAGGTTCTCACGACCGAGACCCCGACAGCTACCGGGCCGTACGCGGCCGCGCCACCGGCCACGGCGCAGCGCGCTGAATACGCTTTCCCCGCGTTACTGCGTAAGAATGAGTCATGAGCAAGCGGCCAGTTCCCCCGCCACCGGGCGACAAGCCCGTCCCCGCCGCGCCGCCGCCACCGCCGGCCTGGCGGCACTGGCTCTGGCCGGCCGCGATCCTCGTCACCTTCCTGCTCTACGTGATCCTGCCCGGGCTGCACGCCGGCAAGCAGGTCACCCTCAGCTACTCGCAGTTCATCAGCGACGCGACCGCGCACAAGATCAAGGACGTCACGTTCGGCAGCGCGGCGGCCGGCAGCAACACGCCGGCCACCGGGACGCTCGCCAGCGGCCAGAGCTACACCACCGTCATCCCCGGTAATCCCACGCCGGAGCTCAGCGCGCAGCTGACCGCGGACGGCGTGCAGAAGGTCACCGCGGTCCAGCAGGGCCAGTCGTTCGCCACCGAGCTGTTCTACCTGCTCATCCTGGTGCTCCCGTTCATACTCGTCTTCTACCTGTTCCGCCGGATGGCCCGCGGCGCCGGCAGCCCGCTGCAAGGCGTGATGGGGGTGGGCAGGTCCAAGGCCAAGGTCTTCGACGCCGAGCGGCCGCAGACGAAGTTCACCGATGTGGCCGGCTACGAGGGCGCCAAGGCAGAGATCGCCGAGGTGGTCGATTTCCTCCGGAACCCGGAGCGCTACCGGCGGGCGGGCGCGATGGCGCCGCGCGGCGTGCTGATGGTCGGCCCGCCGGGCACCGGCAAGACGCTGCTGGCCCGGGCGGTCGCCGGCGAGGCTGCGGTGCCGTTCTTCTCGGTCACCGGCTCAAGCTTCGTGGAGATGTTCGTCGGGGTCGGCGCGGCCAGGGTGCGCGACCTGTTCGCCGAGGCGCGCAAGCGATCCCCGGTGATCATCTTCATCGACGAGATCGACGCGATCGGCCAGCGGCGGGCGGGCTCGGGCGCAGTGGTCGCCAACGACGAGCGGGAGCAGACGCTCAACCAGCTGCTTTCCGAGATGGACGGGTTCGACATGGCCGAGGGCATCGTGGTGCTCGGCGCCACGAACCGGCCCGAGGTGCTGGACCCGGCGCTGCTGCGGCCGGGGCGGTTCGACCGGCAGGTCATCATCCCGCTGCCCACGCTGTCCGAGCGGGCCGCGATCATGGCCGTGCACGTCCGCGGCAAGAAGCTCGCCGATGACGTCGACCTGACCGTGGTCGCCCGCGGCACCCCCGGCTTCTCCGGCGCCGACCTGGCCAACCTGGTCAACGAGGCGGCGATCTTCGCCGTCCGCGAAGGCCGTGAGGTCCTGACCGCCGCCGACTTCGAAGGCGCGCGGGACCGGATCCTGCTCGGCCGCCGGGAGGGCTCCAACGTCCTGCTGCCCGAGGAGAAGAACGCGGTCGCCATCCACGAGGCCGGGCACGCGCTGGTGGCCGCGCTCTCCGAGCACGCCGACCCGGTCTCCAAGGTCACCATCCTGCCGGCCGGGCAGGCGCTCGGCGTCACCCAGCAGCTGCCGCTCGTCGAGCGGCACCTCTACGGCGAGGACTACCTGAACGAGTCGCTGGCCGTGCGGCTCGGCGGCCGCGCGGCGGAGCTTGTCGAGCTGCACCAGGGCTCCACCGGCGCCGCGAACGACCTGGCCTCGGCCACCGAGCTGGCCACCAGGATGGTCCGCGAGTTCGGGCTCTCGCCCGCGCTCGGCCCGGTCGGCTACCCGGAGGGCGGCTCGGTGTTCCTCGGCGGCGGCGGCGGGCAGGGCCTGTCCAGCAGGCCATTCGCCGAGTCCACCCAGGCGGTCATCGACGGCGAGGTGGCCAGGCTGGTACGCGAGGCCGAGCATGCCGCGGTCGCGCTGATCCAGTCGCACCGGCTGGAGCTCGGGCAGCTGGTCAGCCTGCTGCTGGAGAAGGAGACCGTGGACGGCGAGGAGGTCTACCGCATTGCCGGCCGGGCGATGCCCGAGCACCGGTCCGCCGAGACGGTCAGCCTGGCGCCGCACATGACGTCGCCGCCGGCCGCGCCCGCGGACCCGGCCCCTGGCCTGGTGCCGCACCGGTCAGCCGCCCGGCACGCACCGCCAGCCAGGGACGGCGAGTCCTAGTCCCGGGCGCCAGCCAGGGACGGCGGGCCGCGCCGCGCCGGGATGCGGGCCGCGCCATGCCGGGATGCGGGCCCGCGCCGCGCCCGGATGCGGGCCGCGCCGCGCCCGGATGCGGGCCGCGCCACGCCGGGATGCGGGCCGCGCCGCTGCACGGTGCTAGGCTCACCGCATGCATCCGAACCGCACCGCAGGCTGGTGGCGCCGCCGTTAGGCGGGGCCAGGTTCGCGTTCTGCAGATCCTGATGGCGACCGCCCGGCAGCCCGGCGGTCGCCTTTCTCGTGCGCAGCGCCGGCCCGCGCCGGGCCTGACAATGCGAGGCGCCCCATGCAAGAGGCACAGACCGGCCCGGGGTACGGCGGCGCGGCGCCGGCCTCGGCGCTGGCCGCCCCGGCCGAGACCGGCTTCGTCACCGCCGGCGGCGTCCGGGTCAGCCGGGTAGCTGCCCCGTTCGACCCGGCGCTGCTCGACGGCCTCACCCGGCAGGTCGACGGCCGCCGCGGCGGCGTGCTCAGCTCCGGGATGGAGTACCCGGGGCGGTACAGCCGCTGGCACGTCGCGTACGTGGACCCGTGCGTCGAGATTGTCGCCCGCGGCAGGAAGATCTCGGCCCGGGCGCTGAACGACCGCGGCGGCGTGCTGCTCCCGGTGATCGGCGCGGCGCTGCGCCGGGCGGCGGGCCGGAACGGCGCGGGGCCGGCGGCGCCCGCCCCGGCAGAGCTCATCGAGGTGGTCATCCCGGAGCCTGACCGCGCCTGCACCGAGGAGGAACGCAGCCGCAGGCCCACCGTCTTCACCGCGCTCAGGGAGATCATCGCGGCGTTCGCCGGCCCGGACGAGCACCTCGGCCTGTACGGCGCGTTCGGCTATGACCTGGCGTTCCAGTTCGAGCCGGTCAGGCTCGCCCGCGCGCGCGACGGCCGGCAGCGGGACCTGGTCCTGCACCTGCCGGACGAGCTCTACGTGCTGGACCGCAAGCGCGAGACCGCGCTGCGCTACTGCTACGAGTTCGAGGTGGCCGGCGCCTCGACGGCGGGCCTCGGGCGCGGCACCGCCTGCACTCCCGGGCGGCAGGCGGCCGGCCCCGGGGTTCCCGTTAATAACCGGGATATCCCGGCTGATCCGGAACCAGGCTCGTATGCCCGGGTGGTGACCGCGGCCAGGGACCGGTTTGCCCGCGGTGACCTGTTCGAGGTCGTGCCGAGCCACGTCTTCCACGCGGCCTGCGGCTCGCCCGCCGCGTTCTACGAGCGGCTCAGGCGCCGCAACCCGGCGCCGTACGAGTTCTTCCTGAACCTGGGGGAGGGGGAGTACCTGGTCGGCGCGTCGCCGGAGATGTACGTGCGGGTGACCGGCGACCGGGTGGAGACCTGCCCGATCGCCGGCACGGTCGCCCGCGGCGCCGGGCCGCTCGAGGACGCCGCGAACATCCGCGCGCTGCTCGACTCGCCGAAGGAGGAGTCCGAGCTGACCATGTGCACCGACGTGGACCGCAACGACAAGTCCAGGATCTGCGAGCCGGGCAGCGTGCGGGTGATCGGGCGGCGGCAGATCGAGATCTACAGCCGGGTGATCCACACCGTGGACCACGTGGAGGGCAGGCTGCGGCCCGGCTTCGACGCGCTGGACGCGTTCCTCACCCACATGTGGGCGGTCACCGTCACCGGCGCGCCGAAGGCCTGGGCGATGCAGTTCATCGAGGACCACGAGGACGGCAGGCGCCGCTGGTACGGCGGCGCGGTCGGGATGATCGGCTTCGACGGCGCGATGAACACCGGCCTCACCCTGCGCACCGCGCACATCCGCGACGGCGTCGCGTCAGTGCGAGTCGGCGCCACGCTGCTGTTCGACTCGGATCCGGCGGCCGAGGAAAGGGAGACCGAGCTCAAGGCCCGGGCACTGCTCGAAACCCTGAAAGACGATCAGAAACGGGAACTCCCCGCGGACTCGCCGCCGCCAGCCGGCCTGCTGCCCGGCAGCGGCATGCGCGTGCTCCTGGTCGATCACCAGGACTCGTTCGTGCACACCCTGGCCGGTTACTTCCGCGAGCAGGGCGCCGAGGTGGTCACGCTGCGAGCCGGGTTCGGCGCCGCCGCGCTTGACGACTACCGGCCCGACCTGGTGGTGCTCTCGCCCGGCCCGGGCCTGGCCGTCCGACTTCGGCTGCGCCGGGCTGCTGGCCGAGCTTGACGCGCGCGGGCTGCCTGCCTTCGGCGTGTGCCTCGGCCTGCAGGCGATGGTCGAGCAGGCGGGCGGCGAGCTCGCGCTGCTGGCCGAGCCGGCCCACGGCAAGCCGGGCCGCGTGCAGGTGCTCGGCGGCGCGCTGCTCGCCGGGCTGCCCGCCGAGTTCACGGCCGGCCGCTATCACTCGCTGTATGTCACGGCCGGCCAGGTGCGGGGCGGGTTCGCCGTGACGGCGCGTACGCCGGACGGGGTCGTGATGGCGATCGAGGACGCCGCCGCCGGGCGGTGGGCTGTGCAGTTTCACCCGGAGTCGATCCTGACCGCGGCTGGCCGGGCGGGACATCAGGTCGTCGGCAACGTGCTGCGGCTCTGCCGGGCCCGGGCCGCGGGCCCGGCAGGCCGGTGATCCGGCTAGCGGACGCGGCGCAGGCTGCGGGCGAAGTTGACCAGCACGTGCCCCCGCTCGTCGTGCGAGGTCGCCACGTAGAAGACGTGATGCTTCTTCCAGGTGAGGAACAGGAAGATGTTGCGCTTGTGGCAGGACGGCGCGCCGTGGAAGCCGCAGACGCCGAACAGCGTCGCGCGGGCGCCGTGCACCCGGACCTTGCGGAGCTCCTTCGCCTCGCCGAAGTTGCCGCACGGGCCGCCGGAGTTGTTCTGCGAGATTTCCAGGAAGCGGTGCTGCACGTGCCCCCAGGACGCGAACACGTTGCGCTTCCTGAGCTCGCCGGTTACCTCGCAGCGTGTCACGAAGATGCGGCCCGCCCTGGCCAGGCCGTGCGTCCGGGTCGGCCGCCGCAGCCGGAAGCCGGCCGCCTGCTGCGCAGCGTGCCAGGTGCGGAACGACCCGGTCGCCGCTGGCCTGGCCGCCGCTGCCCCGGCGGCGGCCGATCTGGCCGCGACTGGCCTGGCCGCGACTGGCCTGGCCGCGGCTGGCCTGGCCGCGGCTGGCCTGGCCGCGGCTGACCTGGCCGCGGCTGGCCCGGCCGCGGCCGCGAGCGCGGCCGGGGCCAGCGCGGCCGATGCGCCGCCTAGGCCGATCGCGAGGACGAGGCCGGCCGAGAATACGCGAGTCCTGAGCATGCGGATCCCCCTTATTCGTGGTATGTCTGACTGCGCTGCGTGACTGATCGTCACTGCGGATCGTAGATCACGTAACCCGGCCGTGCCACGGGATCCGCCGGTGACGGACCCGGCCGTCGGTGCCGGCCGGTAGTGTGCCGTGCCATGAAGAGCGTTCAGCCCGAGGTCTTCCTTGTCGCCCGTCCCGAGATCGACTACCCGGCGCTGGCCGCGTACCTGCACGAGGTGGGCGGTGACAGCTGGCTGGAGAAGCTGGACCGCGGCGACCTGGACGCGGAGAACCTGGCTGAGTTCGCCGGGAAGATCTGCTACCGGGCCTGGGAACCGGGGCTGAACCCGAACGTACGCCGGGTCCGCACCGATCACCGCAAGTACCTGGAGAACATCCTGTCAAGCGCGCACGGGTCCGTGCTCGAGCACGCCAGCTTCAGCTTCGTGCTGCACAACGTCAGCCGGGTGATGACCCACGAGCTGGTCAGGCACCGGCCGGGGACGGCGGTGTCCCAGGAGTCGCTGCGGTTCGTCCGGCTGGCCGACATCCCGTTCTGGTTCCCTGACTGGGCGCAGAAAGACCAGGAGCTCATGCAGCGCGCGACCGCGCTGCTTGAGCAGATGGAGGAATTCCAGCGCTGGATGGCCGGGCACTTCCGGCTGGACGAGGACGGCACGGCGTTCGGTGAGAAGAAGCAGAAGACCTCGTTCATGCGCAGGTTCGCGCCTGACGGGGTGGCCACCGGCATGCTCTGGACGGCGAACATCCGCACCCTGCGGCACACCATCGAGGCCCGCACCGACGCCGGCGCGGAAGAGGAGATCCGGCTCATCTTCGGCAGGATCGCGGAACTGATGCGGGCCGAGGCCCCGGCGCTGTTCGGCGACTACGCCGTCGAGGACGGCGCCTGGATACCGCGGTGGCGCAAGGTCTGAGCGCCCTGGCCGGTGCCTGCTGCCTACTGCCCGGCCACGGGGTCGTGGTGGATGTGCTGGCTGGGCACCCGGCTGGCGAGCATCCGGACGGTCGCGGTGACCATGGCGCCCGGCCCGCTGACGAATACCTCCCGGCCCTCGCCCGCGGCGTGCCGGGAGACGGCGTCCGGCAGCAGCCCGGCCAGGCCGCCCCAGTCCGGGTCGTGCGAGACGACCGGGATCAGCTCAAGGCCCGGGCAGGCGGCCGCAAGCTGCGACAGGTCCCGCATGTCGTACAGGCCGGCTGCGGTGCGGGCACCGACGTAGAGGCTGATCCTCGGCTGCGCCGGGCCGGCGGCCCAGGCTCGGGCGGCCGCCCCCGGCTGCGCGGCGGCGATGACGCCCTCGATCAGCGCCTTGACCGGGGCCAGCCCGGTCCCGCCGGCGATGCAGAGCAGGTCGCGGCGGCAGCCGTCGCCGATCGTCATCTCGCCGCGGGCCGGGCCGAGCAGCAGGCTGTCGCCTGGCTGTGCGTAATGCACAAGCGCGGTGCTGACCATGCCGCCGGGGACCGCTCGCACGTGCAGGTCGAGCAGGCCGCTGCCCCGCGGCGCGTTGGCGACGGAGAAACTGCGCCATACCCGCGGCCAGCGTGCCACCTGCACGGCCACGTACTGCCCGGGCCGGTAGGGCAGCGGCTGGTCCGGCCGGATGGTCAGCACGGCCAGGTCCGGGCCGCGCAGGTCATGCTGGACGATCTCGCCGATCCACCACGGCGGTGCCCGGCGGGCATCAGCGGCGGCCGCCGCCTGCATGATCCTGGCGACTGTGCTGAGCGCGGCATCCCACGCCGCCTCCGTCCCGGCATCCCAGGAACCGCCACCGAAGTGCCTGATGGTGGCGCCGAGCACGCCGAAGAAAGCCTGGCAGTGCTTGTCCTTCACGCCGAACTTGCGATGGTCGCGGCCTAACTGCCCGACATAGCCGGCCAGCGCCTGCGGCGAGTCCATGCTCCAGACGATCCTGGCTAACGCGCTGAAGACCTGCTCCCGCTGCCTGCTCATCGCGAGCGGGAACATCGCCCGGATCTCGGGGTGCCGCACGAAAAGCCAGGCGTAGAAATATTCCATTACCTCCGGGGCACGTCCCTCGATGACCGCGAAGGATTCCTTTACCAGCCGGGCTTCCCGCTCGGAAATGCCGCTCTCCGCATTTTCGCCAGGTACTTCATCCGCGGCCGTAGTTTCGCTCTGCCGGTGCAGTTCCGCGGCGGCTTCGGCCGCCTCCTGTCGCGGGCTACCAGGCGTTTCCGCAGCGGCGGCGGCGCCAGGACCCGGCCCGCCGGGCCGCCGGCTGAAAGCAGTCCAAAGCGGCTGACCGGCTAACGCGCCCGGCGGATTACCGTCAGGGAAGGCACTGTCCAGAGCAATCGCCACTAGATGATTCTGGCACCGCCACTTGACGCTCACAAGCCGCTTTAGGTAATCGCGGATGAGCACGCAGCGTAGCGGAATGCGGCCGGCCAGGCTCACGAACGCATCTGGCGGATTTAGCGGCTAACGATTGCGATGCCCATTTTCCTGGTTTACTGACTGGTCAGTAAACGGCTGACATTCCCGGCTCCGCAGCCTACGATGAGCCGGTGACAGCCGCCGGTTACCTCCGCTTCCCGCACCTGCACGGCGACCTGATCGCCTTCGTCGCCGAGGACGACGTGTGGCTTGGCCCGGTCGCCGGCGGCCGCGCCTGGCGGGTCTCCGCGGATCAGGCCCAGGCCAGCCATCCCCGGATAGCCAGGGACGGCACCATGATCGCCTGGACCAGCAGGCGCGACGGGCCGCCCGAGGTGTACCTGGCCGGGGTCGAAGGCGGCAACGAGCGCAGGCTCACCTACTGGGGCGACCAGCAGACCAGGGTCTGCGGCTGGGACCCGGCCGGGGCGGTGCTCGCCGTCACCGCGGCCGGCCAGCCGTTCAGTCACTTCACCTGGGCGTACGCGCTGTCCGTGGCCGCCGGCCCGGACGGCGGCGCGAACGGCCCGGATGGCGGCGCGAACGGCCCGGATGGCGGCGCGAACGGCCCGGACGGCGGTCCGGATGGCGGGGCCGGCGGCGCGAACGGCCCGGCTGGCGGTCCAGATGGCGGGGCCGGTCACCGGACCCGGCGGCTGCCGTTCGGGCCGATCAGCGACTTGTCGGTCGAGGAGTCCGGGGTGGCCCTGCTGACCGGCGGCATGGCGCGTGAGCCTGCCTACTGGAAGCGCTACCGGGGCGGTACGGCCGGCCTGGCTGTGGCTGGCCGCCGGGGACGGCAGCGGGCCCGCGGCCGGCCCGTTCAGCCGCGTCGCCGCTGACCTGGACGGCCAGCTGGCCAATCCGATGCTGGCCGGGGGCAGGCTCGCCTTCCTCGCCGACCACGAGGGCACCGGCAACGTGTACTCGTGCGCGCTGGACGGCAGCGACCTGCGGCGGCACACCGACCACGACGGTTTCTACGCCCGCAACGCGAGCACCGACGGCAGCCGGATCGTCTATCACTGCGCCGGCGACATCTGGTTGCTTGACTCACTTGACCCGGCCAGCGAGCCAAGGCGGCTGGAGATCACCCTCGGCTCGCCCGCCGCCAGGCGGGGCCGCCGGCTGATCTCGGCCGAAGATCATCTCGGCGCGCTGAGCTGCGACCAGACCGGCCGGGCCAGCGCCATCGAGGTACGCGGCACGGTGCACTGGCTGACTCACCGGGACGGCCCGGCCAGGGCGCTGTCTGTCGTGCCTGGCGTCCGGGCCAGGCAGCCGCACGTGCTCGGGACCGGCGGCCAGGTCGTCTGGGTCACCGACGCGGAGGGCGCGGACGCGCTGGAGACCGGGCCGGCCGGGGACGGCCGGCCCGGCCACGGCCCGGCGGCTGGCCGCCGGGCTGATCGGCCGGGTGCACTGCCTGGCCGCCGCCCCGGACGGCAGTGCCGTCGCCGTGGCGGCGCGTGACGGCCGGCTGAACGTCGTGGACGTGGCGACCGGGGCGGTCACCGAGATCGTCGCCTCCGACAACGGCCCGGTGACCGGGCTTGCCTGGTCGACGGACTCGGCCTGGCTGGCCTGGTCCCATCCGGGCACCGAGCCGCTGCGGCGGCTGCGGATGGCCCGGCCGTCCGGCGCCGGCCTGGCCGATGTCACCGACGGCCGGTTCGTCGACACCGATCCCGTTTTCACCAAGGACGGCCGCTACCTGGCCTTCCTGTCCCGGCGGAGCTTCGACCCGGTCTATGACGCGCACTTCTTCGACCTGTCCTTCCCGTACGGCTGCCGCCCGTACCTGGTGCCGCTCGCGGCGGCCACGCCGTCGCCGTTCGCGCCGCTGCCGGACGGCCGGCCGGTCGGCGACGACCATGCCAAGGACCACGCCGCAGACTCCGCCGGGGCGGTCGGCCAGGATGGCGGCCGGGATGGCGGCCAGGACGGCCCGGGCGACGCGGCCCTGGTGCCGCCGGTCAGCGTCGATACCGAGCAGATGGCGAGCCGGGTCGTGCAGGTCCCGGTGCCCGAGTCGCGGTACGCCGGGTTGCGGGCGGTCAAGGGCGGGCTCGCCTGGCTGCGCGAGCAGGTGACAGGGAATCTGGGCGAGGGCGGGGCAAGCCCGGGTGACGATGGGCCGCGCCCGGCCCTTGAGCGTTTCGATATCGCGCAGCAGCGCTGCACCGAGCTGGCCGGCGAGGTCGACTGGTTCGAGGTGAGCGGGGACGGCAGCCGCCTCGTGGTCAGCGACGACGGGGACCTGAGCGTGATCCCGGCCGAGCACAAGCCAGACTCCGACGACCCGGCCGACCGGCTGCACGTGGACCTGTCCAGGGCCAGGTACCTGGCCGACCCGGCGGCGCTCTGGCACGGCGCGTACGAGGAGGCCGGGCGGATCATCCGGCACGACTTCTGGGTGCCGGACCTGGCCGGGGTGGACTGGGACGCGGTGCTCGCCGGGTACCGGCCGCTGCTTGACCGGATCGCCGGCCCCCGCGACTTCGCCGACCTGCTTTACGAGGTGCTCGGCGAGCTCGGCACGTCACACGCTTATGTCATCCAGCAGGACTCCGGCGGCGGCTCAGGCGGCGGCTCCGGCGGCGGCTCCGGGCAGGTCGGCTTGCTCGGCGCGGACCTCGAGCTCGCCGCGGACGGCCGGTGGCTGGTGACCAGGGTCGTCCCGGGCGAGTCATCGGATCCGCGGGCGAGTTCCCCGCTCGCCGCGCCTGGCGTCGGCGCCCGCCCGGGAGACGCGCTTGTCGCGGTGGACGGGCAGCGGATCGGCGCCGCCGGGCCTGGCCAGCTGCTGGCCGGCGCGGCCGGGAAGCCGGTCGAGCTGACCATCGCCCCGGCCGGCGGCGGCCCGCAGCGCCGGGCCGTGGTCGCCACGCTCAAGGATGACCGCCGGCTGCGGTACCAGGACTGGGTGGCCGGCCGGCGGCAGCTGGTCCGCGAGCTGAGCGACGGCAAGATCGGTTACCTGCACGTGCCCGACATGATGAGCGAGGGCTGGGCGGACCTGCACCGTGACCTGCGCGGCCAGATGGTCAGCAGCGCGCTGATCGTGGACGTCCGCGGAAACCGGGGCGGGCACACTTCCCAGCTCGTGGTGGAGAAGCTCGCCCGGCGGGTGATCGGCTGGGACGCGCCGCGCGGCCTGCAGCCCGGTACCTACCCGATGGACGCGCCGCGCGGCCCGGTGGTCGCGCTCACCGACGAGTACGCCGGGTCAGACGGCGATATCGTCACCGCCGCCATCAAGATCATGCAGCTGGGCCCGGTGGTCGGCGCGCGCACCTGGGGCGGCGTGATCGGGATCGACGTGCCGTACCATCAGCTGGCTGACGGTACCGAGATCACCGTGCCCAGGTACGCGACCTGGCTGGACGGCTACGGCTGGGACCTGGAGAACCACGGCGTGGACCCGGATGTCGAGGTGATCCCGTCCCCGGACGACCAGGCAGCGGGGCACGACCGGCAGCTGGAGACCGCCGTCCGGCTCGCGCTCGAGGCGCTCGAGGCCGCGCCCGCCGCCGCCGCGCCGGATACCTCAAGCCGGCCTTCCCGGCAGCGGCCCGCGCTGCCGCCGAGGCCGGCCGCGGGGTCGTGATGCCCGGCGACGACGACGTGTAGTAAATTGCGCGCATGCCTGCCCGGCCTGGCGGCGGACTGCGGCCGCGCTCGCGGCTCGGCGCCGCCGCGGCAGTGGCGGCGGTGCTGGCCGCCATCGCGGCGGCCGTGCTCGTGCATGCCGTAGCGGCGGCCGGGCCGGCGAGCTCGCCGGCCGGGACGGCGAGCTCGCCGGCCGGGACGGCGCGGGCCGGAGCTGCGCGGGCCGGCGCCCAGGCCGCGGCCGGGCCGCGCCGGGCGGCGCTCCCGGGCCGCGCTGGCCAACCCCGGGCTCGATCCCGGCACCCCGCTGCTCGGCAGGCCGGCCCCGGCTTCACCCTGACCGATCAGTCCGGCCGCCGGGTCTCGCTGGCGCAGTTCCGCGGCCAGGCCGTCGTACTCGCGTTCGTCGACTCGCGCTGCACCACGATCTGCCCGCTGACCACGGTCAGCATGACCGAGGCGGTCAGCCTGCTCGGGCCGGCCGCCGCCGCGCACGTCCAGTTGCTCGGCATCGACGCGAACCCGGATGCCACCGCCGTCGCCGACGTGCGCGCCTACACCCGCGCCCACCAGATGATGCGCTCGTGGGATTTCCTGACCGGATCTGGCCGGCAGCTGGCCGCGGTCTGGCGCGCGTACAAGGTCTACGTGGCCGCTTCGCACGGCAACATCGACCACGAGCCTGCCATCTACCTGATCGACGCAGCCGGCCGGGAACGCACCCTTTACCTCACCCAGATGTCGTACACCAGCGTCGGCCAGCAGGCCCAGGTCATCGCCGACGGCCTGTCCGGGCTGCTGCCCGGGCATCCGGCGCCGCGCAAGATCGTGTCGCTGCGTTACGTGCGCGGCGTCTCGCCCGGCTCTCCGGCGAGCGCGCCGGTGATCGGCGGCACCGGCCCGGCGGGCGGGTCCGGCCCGGCGGGCGGGTCCGGCTCGGCGGACCGGGTACTGCTCGGCCCCGGCCATCCGCATCTGCTGGTATTCATCGCCAGCTGGATCAGCGAGGTGTCGCCGCTGCGCGCCGAGCTGCGGGCCATCGGCAGCTACCAGCGGGCAGCCAGGAGACGCGGCCTGCCGTCGGCCGTGGCGATCGACGAAACCCCGACCGAGCCGTCGGCCGGCGCCCTGGCCGCGCTGCGCCGCCGGGCCGGCGGCTATCCGGTGGCCGCCGACCGGGAAGGCCGCCTGGCCAGCGGCTACGGCGTGCAGGACCTGCCCTGGATCGAGCTGACCGGACCAGACGGCAAGATCCTTTTCCGGCATGACGGCTGGCTGCCTGCGCCCGCGCTGGCCGCCAGGGCAGCCAGCGCCGAGGCCCGGGCAGCCGGGTAGCACCCGCGCACCGCTCCGCCTCCTGACCAGGCCAGCCCAGCCTGCCTGGCCCGGTCAGAAGGTGGAGCGGCCGCCGAACATGTCGGCAAGCCGGTTCGCGAGGCCGAGGTCGCCGTCCATGGTCATCCGGCCGTCCAGGACCAGCGGCAGGAAGCTCCCGGCGTCGGCGATGACCCGGACGAAGTCGGCCAGCGGTACCCGGATCGTCAGGGCCGCGGCCGGGTCACCGCCCTGCCGGGCGGTGGCCCGCTTGCCGAGTACCTCGATGGTCCACGACCGCCGGCTGCCATCGCTCATGGACAGCACATAGACGATCCGGCCGGTGAAGCCGGCCGCCTTGGCGGCATCGAAGCCGCTGGCCATCACGGTGAACAGGGCCCGCTGCGCGGCCGCGTTGCCGAGCGCCCGCTCGATCCCCCTGTCGCTGGCCCGCCTGGCCAGCGCGCGGGCGCGGCCTGCGCCCGCAGCCTGGCCGACTCGGCGGCCGAGCGCCTGGCCTGGCCGGCCAGGTCGCGCAGCGGCACGTGCCTGGACCGGCGCGCGGCGGCAAGCTCGGCGTCCTCGTCTATCGGGTAGGGCGCGGCCAGCGTGCGCGGCCCGCTGCGGCGGGCGAGGGCCTTGTCCACGGCGCCGGACAGCCGGTCGGCCTTCGCGGCCTCGCTGGCTTCCCGGCCGTCGGCGAACCGCGGCAGCACCTCGCGCGCGAAAAGCTCGATGCTCTCGCAGATGTGCTCGTGCCGGTTCTTGCCCGGCCTGCATGACGAACATCACCTGGTCGACCCCGGCCGCCTCGTACCTGGCGATCAGGTCGGTTACCTGCGCTGGGGTGCCGATCGCGCCGCGCAGCGAGCCAAGCCCGGCCTGCAGCAGCCGGACGGCAAGCGGCGCGGCGGTGGCCGACACGATCTCCCTGGCGAAGCCCTGCTTGGCCCGGTTCTCGCCGAAGCTCTGCCACAGGTCGGTGCCGCCGACCAGGTGCGTGCCGCCGTAGTAGTGGCCGAGCGAGTAGCCGAAGAAATGCGCGCCGTCGATGCCGCGGTCGATCGCCGTCGCCTCATCCGGGTGCAGCATCATCGGCAGCACCACGGCGACGTTCGGGTTGACCGCGAAGCCGCGCGGCACGCATTCACCGGAGGCGATCAGGTCGTAGTACTCGGTCACCCAGTGCGCGGCCTCCTCCGGCTCGGCGAAGGAGAACGAGAGCGCGCCGACGCCGCTGCGGGCGGCGAGGTGGATGGTCTCCCGGCGGCTGCAGGCGACCCAGAGCGGCGGGTGCGGCTTCTGCAGCGGCTTGGGCAGCACGTTGCGCGGCGGCATCCGGAGGAAGTCACCGTCGTAGCCGGCGAACGGGTCCTCGGTGAACATCCTGGTCACCGCGTCGAGCGTCTCTGCCCACATGGCCCGCTTGGCCTCCCGCGGCACCCCGAAGCCGCCGAGCTCGGCCGCGGAGCTCGACTCCCCTGTGCCGAACTCGACCCGCCCGCCGGAGACCAGGTCCAGGGTGGCCACCCGCTCGGCGATCCTGGCCGGGTGGTTCACCCCGGCGGGCGCCTGCACGATGCCGTGGCCGAGCCTGATCTGCCGCGTCCGCTGGCTGGCCGCGGCGAGGAACACCTCCGGCGCCGAAGAGTGCGAGTACTCCTCGAGGAAGTGGTGCTCGACTTCCCAGACGTAGTCGATGCCGCAGGCGTCGGCCAGCTCGACCTGCTCAAGCGCCTCGGCCAGCAGCCGGTGCTCCGCGTCCGGCCCCCACGGTCTCGGCAGCTGGTGCTCGTAGAAGATCCCGAACCGCATCCCGCCTCCATCGGTCCCTACAGCGGTGCCTGGTAGTTGCTGATCCAGTGCACCTGCATCCAGGTAATCGCGGCAGCCCATGCCCCGGTGACCTCGAGCACGCCGACCACCACGAGCATCGCGCCGCCGATGCCGGTGATCAGCCTGGCGTGCCGCCGGGCGAAGCCGAACATGGCTCATGCCCCGCTGGAAGGCGATCGCGACGATCAGGAACGGGATCCCGATGCCGAGCCCGTACACGAACGCGAGGAACGCGCCGCGGCCCGCCGTGCCGGACGTCCCGGACAGCAGCAGGACCGCCGTCAGCGTCGGGCCGATGCATGGCGTCCAGGTCAGCCCGAACATGATGCCGAGCAGCGGCGCCCCGGCCAGCCCGGCGCGCGGGCGCCACGACGGGCGCACGATCCGCCCGGTGATCATGAACCGGTCGAAGACGCCGGCGAACATCAGGCCGAGCACGATCGTCACGCCGCCGAGGATCCGGGTCACCACCTGCTGATGGCTCGAGCAGCGCGGTGCCCAGGCCGCCGAAGAGCACGCCGTAGCTGGCGAACAGGACGGAGAAGCCGAGCACGAACAGCATCGCGCCGGCCACCACCCGGCTCCGGCTTGGCATGCCCGCGGCTGCCCGGTAGGTGGCCGTCGCGACCGAGCCGCCGTCGGCTGCCATGGCGAGGTTCCCCGGACTGGCCCCGGCGGCGGCTGCGGCGGCCGCCCCGGGCACGTCGCTGGCCTCACTCGCATCCACGCCGGACATCCCGGTCACGTAGGACAGGTAGCCGGGCACCAGCGGCAGGCAGCACGGGGAAAGGAACGTGACGGCGCCGGCCGCGAGGGCAACGGGGACCGCGAGAATCAGCGGCCCTGATGCCACCAGGCTGCCGATCCCGCCGCTCATGTCCGTCTCCTCACGACCACGACCGGCTCTAACCTATCCGGCGCGCCCCGGCGGCTCCGCCGGGGCCACCGGATGCTCCCGCCGGGCCGGCGTCATGCCGCGCCGGGGATTGACCCGCGCGCGGGCATCCCGCAACGATGGCCGTCATGCGAACCACGCCACCATTCCGCGCCGACCACGTCGGCAGCCTGCTCCGCCCGCAGCACCTGCTCGCCGCCAGGGACGACTTCGCGGCCGGCCGCATCGACGCGGCGGCCCTGCGGGAGATCGAGGACGCGGCGATCGCCGAGGCCGTCGCCCGGCAGCAGGAGGCCGGCCTGCAGGCGGCCACCGACGGCGAGTTCCGCCGCGCGTCCTGGCACATGGACTTCATCTACCAGCTTGGCGGCATCGGCAAGGCGCCGGGGAACCTCGCGGTCAAGTTCCGCAATCCGTCCGGGTCGATCGAGTTCACCCCGGCCGCGCTGCAGGTCGGCAGCAAGATCCGGCTGGACCAGACGATCTTCGCCGATGACTTCCGCTACCTGCAGTCCGTGGTGACCACCGGGACGCCCAAGCTCACCATCCCCTCACCGAACATGGTCCACTACCGCGGCGGGCCTGCCGCGCTTGACCCGGACGTCTACCCCGACATGGCCGGGTTCTGGAGCGACCTGTCCGCGGCCTACGCGGAGCAGGTCCGGCGGCTCGGCGAGCTCGGCTGCACCTACCTGCAGCTGGACGACACCAGCCTGGCCTACCTGAACGACCCGGCGCAGCGGGCCGAGATCGCCGCGCGCGGCGAGGACGCTGAGCACCTGCACCTGCGCTACATCCGCCAGGTGAACGACGCGCTATCCGGCCGCCCGGCCGGGATGGCAGTTACCACCCACATGTGCCGGGGGAATTTCCGTTCCTCATGGGCCGCGGAAGGCGGCTACGACTTCGTCGCCGAGGCCTTGTTCAGCGAGCTCGCCGTGGATGGCTTCTTCCTCGAGTATGACGACGAGCGGTCCGGCGGATTCGAGCCGCTGCGCTTCGTGCCGAAGGGCAAGCAGGTCGTGCTCGGCCTGGTCACGACCAAGCGCGGCGAACTCGAGGACCCTGACCAGCTCAAGCGCCGGATCGACGAGGCAGCCAGGTTCGTGCCGCTTGACCAGCTCTGCCTGTCGCCGCAGTGCGGATTCTCCTCGACGGTCGAGGGCAACGCGCTGACCAGCGACGAGCAGTTCGCCAAGCTCCGGCTCATCGCCGAGGTTGCCAGCGACGTATGGGGATGACTGCCCGTCGCAGTAGTGCCTTCTTCCTGCGACGGGGTCACCACGCGCGATCAAGCTGAACCGCGGCCGCCTGCCGGGCCGTGTCCGTAGCTGCGATCGGAACATGGTCGGCGTCCGGCAGGCGAGGAGTGACCTGGTGACGGCTCTCCGAGCACGGCCTGTTCCCGCAGCCAGGTCAGCTCAGGCTCTTCAGCGCCTCGTCGACGGCGCGGTGGAACGTCGGGTAGGCGTAGATCATCTCGCCCAGCCGCGGTGCGGGCACCGCGGCGTGCACGGCCAGCGTGAGCATGCTCAGCACCTCGCCGCCGCACGGCCCGGCCGAGGTCGCACCGACAAGCACGCCACGCTCGGCGTCCTCGACCAGCTTGATGAAACCGTCGTTGCCGGCCTTGTGTATCCAGCCGCGGGCCGAGCTGGGAAGCTGGCTGCTGCCCGCCCGGACCGCTCCGCCCTGCTCCCTGGCCTGGGCCTCGGTCAGCCCCACGGAGCCGATCTCCGGATCGGTGAAGGTCACCCTGGGCACCGCGTGGTACTCCGCCGGGTGATGCTCCTCGCCGAGGATGTCAGCGACGACGATGCCCGCGTGGTACACGGACATGTGCGTGAACGCGCCCTTGCCGACCACGTCGCCGAGCGCCCAGACGCCGGCGGCCGCGCGCATGTGACCGTCGACAGGGACCGCCTTCGCGTTCTCGTCGATCCCGGCCGCAGCCACGCCGAGGGCGGCGAGATCCGCGCGGCGCCCGGTCGCCACGAGCAGCCGCTCGCCGGTGACATCCTGGCCGCCCGTCAGGCTGACCGTGAAGGCGTCGCCGTCATGGCTGACCCGCTCGGCCGGCGACCCGGCGTGCACGCTGATGCCCTCCCGGCCGAACACGCCGGCGATCAGCTCGCCAGTCTCGGGTTCCTCCTGCGGCAGCAGCTGGCCGAGCGCCTCGACGACGGTGACCCGGGACCCGAACCGGGCGAAGACCTGCGCCAGCTCGGCCCCGGCCGGGCCGCCGCCGAGCACCACGACCGACTCCGGCAGCTGCCCGGCCTCGATCGCCTCGTGGTTCGTCCAGTACGGCGTGCCGGCCAGGCCGGGGATGGCCGGTATCGCGGGCGCGGTCCCGGTCGCGATGACGATCCCGCGGCGGGCACGCAGCACCTCGCCGCTCACCGTGACCTCGCCAGGCGCCGTGATCCGGCCGTAGCCGCGGTACAGCCGAGCGCCCCGCCCGGTAAGCCGGTCCGCGGCCACGGTGTCATCCCAGTTGTCGGTCGCCTCGTCCCGGATCCGGTGCGCCACCGCCGCCCAGTCCGTCGTGACCTGCGAACTGCCGGCCAGGCCGGGGATGCGGCGGCCCTCGGCGAGCAGGTTGGCGGCGCGGATCATCATCTTGGACGGGATGCAGCCCCAGTACGGGCACTCGCCGCCGACCAGCCTGGCCTCGACGCCAGCGACCGCCAGGCCCGCGTCGGCAAGCCGGCCGGCCACGTCCTCGCCGCCCGGGCCAAGGCCGATGACCACGACGTCGACCTCATGCTCGCTCACTTTGCGACCTCCTCGGGTTCAGACCATACCGGCGGGTATGAGAGCGTGGAATGACAGCGCCCGCGAGCCGGTTTCCCTGTCCCGGGGGCCGGCACACTGGACCGACACGGACGGGGAAAGCACATGATTGATATCCGTGACGGGGCGGAGCGCGCGCCGGCGCCGCTGCTCTCCGCGGAGGACGCCGAGGAGCACGTGCACGGCATCTGCTTCAAGACCGGCCCGCCCGGCGTCGTGGGCGTCGAACTGGAGTGGCTGGTCTGCGACGGCGATGACGATGCCTCGCCCGTCGACCACCAGCGTGTTGCGACCGCGCTGGCCGGGCTTGATGCCCCCGGCGCGCTGCCTGGCCAGGGCCGGCTCACGATCGAGCCAGGCGGCCAGGTCGAGATAAGTTCCGCCCCGGCGGCCGCTATCGACGGCTGCGTGAGCCGCGCAGGCCGTGACCTTGCCGCCGTGCGGCAGGCGGTCAGCGAAGCCGGCCTCACCCTCGTCGGCCGGGGCGTCGATCCGTACCGCCCGCCCGCCCGCATCCTCGACCTGCCCCGCTACGCGGCGATGGAGGAATTCTTCGACCGCGCCGGGCCGTGGGGCCGGGTCATGATGTGCAGCACCGCGTCCGTGCAGGTCTGCGTCGATGCCGGGCTGGAAGGCGACGGGGCCGTCCGGCTACCGCAGCCGCTGGCGGCTGCTGCACGCGCTCGGCCCCGTGCTGGTCGCGGCCTTCGCCAACTCGCCGCTCAGGGACGGCCGCCCGACCGGCTGGAAGTCCACCCGGCAGGCCGTGTGGGCCCGGCTGGATCCGGGCCGCACCCGCGCGCCTGCCGGCGCCGAGCCGCCTGCCGGAGGCGCGGGCCGGCCAGGCCGGGCCGACGGCGACCCGCGCTCGGCGTGGGCCGCGTACGCGCTGGACGCCGAGCTGATGTGCATCCGGCGCGACGAGTCGCCACGCTGGACCGCGCCGGCCGGGCTGACCTTCCGGGACTGGCTGCGCGGGGGCGGCGACCGCAAGCCGACCAGGGACGACCTCGCCTACCATCTCTCGACGCTCTTCCCCCCGGTGCGGCCGCAGGGCCACCTGGAACTGCGGGTCATCGACGCGCAGCCCGGCGAGGGCTGGATTGTCCCGGCCGCCGTCGTGTCCGCGCTGCTGGATGATCCTATTGCCGCCGACGCCGCGATGGCCGCGGCCGAGCCCGTGTGGGAGCAGCAGGCGCCGGCCGGCGCCGTGGACGGGGGCGGCGGCCGCTGCGGTCCGGCCGGCCCGTGGCTGCGCGCGGCCAGGCGCGGGCCCGATGACCCAGGGATCGCCCGCGCGAGCGTGGCCTGCTTCGAGGCCGCGGAAGCCGCGCTCTGCCGGGCCGGCGCCCCGGCCGCTATCCGCCGCCAGGTAACCGATTTCGCCGACGCCTACGTGCTGCGGGGCCGCTGTCCCGCCGACGACATGCTGGAGGAGAGCCGATGACAACGGAATCCGAGCTGCTCCGGGAGCGGATCGCCGGGCTGCTGGTCGCGGCCAGGGAGCGCACCCACGGCCTGACCGGCTGCCTGGATGACGACGACCTGATCCGGCAGCATTCGCCGCTCATGTCGCCGCTGGTGTGGGACCTGGCCCACGTCGCCAACCAGGAGGAGCTCTGGCTGCTCCGCGAGGTCGGCGGCCGGGAGCCGATTCACCCGGAGATCGACCCGCTCTATGACGCGTTCGAGCATCCGCGCGCCGAGCGGCCCACGCTGCCGCTGCTGCCGCCGGCCGCGGCGCGGGCGTACGCGAGCGAGGTCAGGGGCCGCGTGCTCGACCTGGTCGAGCGGACTGGGTTCAGTGGCGAGCGGCTGGTCACCGACGGCTTCGCGTTCGGCATGATCGCGCAGCACGAGCAGCAGCATGACGAGACCATGCTGGCCACCCATCAGCTCCGCCGCGGCGCCGCGGTGCTGTCCGCCCCGCCGCCCGGCCCGCCGCCCGCCGACGCGCTGCGGCTGCCCGCCGAAGTGCTTGTCCCCGGCGGCCCGTTCACGATGGGGACGTCGGCCGAGCCCTGGGCGCTGGACAACGAGCGGCCAGCGCACGTGGTCGACGTGCCGGCGTTCTATATCGACACCGCCCCGGTGACCAACGCCGCCTACGCGGAGTTCATCGCCGACGGCGGCTACGACCAGCCCGCCTGGTGGACCGCGGCGGGCTGGGATCACCGGCAGCGCGCGGGCCTTCTCGCGCCGCAGTTCTGGCGGCGCGATGGCGGCCAGTGGATCCGGACCAGGTTCGGGGTCAGCGAGCCCGTCCCGCCCGCCGAGCCGGTCATGCACGTGTGCTGGTACGAGGCCGACGCGTACGCCCGCTGGGCGGGCCGCCGGCTGCCGCGCGAGGCCGAGTGGGAGAAGGCGGCCAGGTTCGATCCGGCCACCGGGCGCTCCCGGCGCTTCCCCTGGGGGGACGACGACCCGTCGCCGGACCGCGCCAACCTGGGCCAGCGGCACCTGCAGCCCGCGCCGGCCGGCTCATATCCGGCCGGGGCGGCCCCGTCCGGCGCGCGCCAGCTGATCGGCGACGTGTGGGAGTGGACGGCCAGTGACTTCCTGCCGTACCCGGGGTTCGAGGCATGGCCGTACCAGGAGTACTCCGAGGTGTTCTTCGGCGGCGACTACAAGGTGCTGCGCGGCAGCGCGTTCTCGGCCGGCCAGGTGACCTGCCGCAGCACGTTCCGCAACTGGGACTACCCGGTGCGACGGCAGATCTTCGCCGGGCTGCGGACGGCCAGGGACGCTACGACACCCGGGAAGGCTTCCTGATGTGCCGGCACCTGGCCTACCTGGGCGAGGCCGTGACGCTGCGCTCGGTGCTGACCGACCCGCCGCACAGCCTGCAGGACCAGGCCTGGGCCCCGCGGCGGCAGCGGCACGGCGTGGTGAACGCCGACGGGTTCGGGGTCGGCTGGTACGCCGACGGCGACCCGGTGCCGGCCAGCTACCGGCGGGCCAGACCGATCTGGTCGGATCCGTCGTTCGCTGACCTGGCCAGGGTTACCAGCAGCCGGGCGGTGCTGGCGGCGGTCCGCTCGGCTACCGAGGATACCGAGGCCGGGGAGGCCGCCGCCGCGCCGTATGCCGCGGGCCGCTGGCTGTTCAGCCACAACGGGGCGCTCGGCGGCTGGCCGGAGTCGGGCGCCGCGCTCGTGGCCGGGCTGCCGCCCGGCGACGTCCTCGCCCTCGAGGCACGCTGCGACTCCGCCGTGATCTGGGCGGTCGTGCTGCGCAGGCTGCGGGCGGGCAGCGGGCTGGCCGGGGCGCTGGCCGGGACCATCCGCGAGCTTGCCGGCCGGCAGTTCAGCGGGCGGTTCAATTTCCTGCTGACCGACGGCGAGTCGATCGCGGCGACGGCCGCCGGGGACACGCTGTGCTACCGGAGCGGCCCGGCCGGGGTGATAGTCGCGTCCGAGCCCGCCGATGACGAGCCCGGCTGGGTCGACGTGCCAGATCACAGCGTGGTGACAGCGACGGCCAGCTCGGTCGTCGTCCGCCCGGTCGGCGCGGCTGGCGCCGCCCTGGCCGGCCCCGATGCCGCCGGGGCCGGTGCCGACGCTGCCCTGCCCGGCCTCGATGCCGCCGGCGCGGCCCAGCACGGAAGGACGGCAAGACGGTGACCGACGCCAGGACGGAGCCCACGATCGAGCGGTGCCTGCCGGAGGGATTCTTCGCTGACTCGCTGCGGGCCGATGCGCTCGCCGGGCTGACCGCTTCGCCCAAGACGCTGCCGCCCAAGTGGTTTTACGACGAGCGGGGGAGCGAGCTGTTCGACAAGATCACCCTCCTCGACGAGTACTACCCGACCAGGGCGGAACGGGAGATCCTGGCCGCGAGGGCCGGCCAGATAGCGGCTGCCACCCGCGCGAGGACCCTGGTCGAGCTCGGTTCCGGGTCGGCCGACAAGACCCGGCTGCTGCTTGCCGCGCTGCGCGGCGCCGGGACGCTGCGCGGGTACGTGCCGGTGGACGTGAGCGAGGCGGCGCTGGTGGCGGCATCCCGCCGGGTGCTGGACGGCTACCCTGGGCTCGCCGTGCACGCGCTGGTCTCCGACTTCGAGGAGCACCTCGGGCTGCCCGAGGGCGGCGGCCCGCGGCTGGTGGCCTTCCTCGGCGGCACGATCGGCAACCTGCTCCCGGCCCAGCGGGCTGAGTTCCTGAGGTCGATCCGGGCCAGCCTCGGCCACTCGCGATGCGCTGCTGCTCGGCACCGACCTGGTCAAGGACCCGGCCGTGCTGGTCGAGGCCTACGACGACGCGGCCGGCGTGACGGCCGCGTTCAACAAGAACATCCTGTCGGTGCTGAACGCCGAGCTCGGTGCCGATTTCGACCCGGACGCGTTCGACCACGTCGCACTGTGGGATCCGGCGGCCGAGTGGATCGAGATGCGGCTGCGGTCCGCCGAGGATCAGCAGGTCAGGCTGCCCGCCATCGGCCTGACCGCGGCGTTCGCCGCGGGCGAGGAGATGCGCACCGAGGTGTCAGCCAAGTTCCGCCGGGCCGGTATCCAGGCCGAGCTGGCCGCAGCCGGACTGGCCATGCGCTCCTGGTGGACCGACGAGGCAGGCCGATTCGGCCTCTCCCTGTCCGTCCCGTCCTAGCCGCGCTTCCGCGCAAACGCCCGGCCCGAGAGCGTTTCCGCGGAAACGCCCGGACCTGACGTCAGCTGCTTGCGCTGATGCCGCGCTGAACCGGCTGGATCCGGACGTCCGCCAGCTCCAGCGAGCGCACCAGGCCGGCCATTACTGCCTGCCCGTCGATGGCGCCGCAGCTGAACAGGTCGATGGCGATCAGGCTTTCCTCTGGCCAGGTGTGAATGCTCAGGTGCGACTCGGCCAGGATCAGCACCAGGGTGACCGCGTCGTTGGGGAAGGCGACGTGACTTACCTCAAGGACATGCCCGTTCCCGGCCCGCACGGCGGCGGTGGCAAGCTCGGTGAGTTTCGCGATATCGGCGACCGGCGAGGACGGCGTGACTGTCGCATCCGCGGCATAGAGCATCTTCGGCATCCGCGCTTCCTGCCGCCGCAGGTCCGCGTACTTTCTCGCCGCTCCGTCGCCCGGCATGATGTGCGAGGATACCTTACGTTCTGCCGTCCGGGCAGAGACCAGCGCCGCGGCCAGCCGCGCACCGGGAGGCAGCGAACGTCAGCATGGATGTCGACTCTGTGATCGCCGAAGTCGCGTCGGCTGTCGGGCTGGCCGAGGGAGCCTCGGGGGTCCGGGACGTGATCCGGGCGATCGCCCGGGCGGAGCCGGTCTCCGCCAGGGAAATCAGCCGGATGGCCGGGCTGCCCGTCCCCATCGTCACCGCCGTCTGCAGCGAGCTGCGCAAGCGTGACGTGGTGGACCGCGGCCGGCCGGTCCGGCTGACTCAGCCGAGCAGGGACATCTTCGCCAGCGGCCAGCGAGACCTGAGCGCGCGGTGCCCGGTATGCAACGGCCGCGGGGTCGCCAGCCCTGAGATCGCAGGCGCCCTGCACGACGACCTGGACCGGGCGGCTGCCGCCGCGCCCGAGGCCAAGCCGGAACTCGACCAGACGCACTGCACCGTCGACACGAAAATCAGCCGCGTCCTGGCCATGCACGAGGCTGGCGCGCTGGCCGGCACCCGGATCATCATCCTCGGCGACGACGATCTCGTTTCCGTCGCGATCGCCAGGTTCGCCGCCCTGATCGGGCGGCCGGGTGACATCAGGCGGCTTACCGTGCTGGACACCGACCCGGACGTACTGGCGTGCGTCGCAGCGAGCACCGCGGGTACCGGCGTGACAGCGGAACTCGTCCGGCATGATCTTCGCGAGCCGCTGCCGCCCGCCCTCCAGGGCGCCTTCGACGTGGCGTGCACCGACCCGCCGTACACGGTGACCGGGGCCAGCCTGTTCCTGTCCCGGGCCGTGGCCGCTCTCGGCGAAGACGCCGGCCAGCATGTCTTCTTCTCCTTCGGGGCGCGCCGGCCGGAGGAAACCCTCCGCACCCAGGAACTGATCACCGGCATGGGGCTGACGGTGCGCGCGATGACGCCTAACTTCAACGAGTACGTGGGCGCCGGCATCCTGGCCGGTACCAGCCACCTTTACCACCTGCGCACCACCGCGGCGCCCACGCCGCTGATCACCGGCGCCTACCAGGGGCCGCTCTACACCGCTGACCTGCGAGCGGCGGTCACCCGGCCGTACCGGTGCGCCGCGTGCGGCGCCGTGCATGCGGTCGGGCCAGGCGCGCAATGGTCCAGGATCGCCGGCCTGCAGGCCGCTGGCTGCCCGCAATGCGGCGGCACCGTATTCCGGCCGATGGCGCTGCAGCCGCGATGACCGGGACAGGCGCGCCGGACAGCCCGGCGAGGTACGTGATCCGCCGCGCAGCCGAGGGCGACCTCGACGCCATCGCGCAGTTCGAGATCGAGATCGCGAAGGTATCGTTCAGCGACGAGGCGATCACCGACCCGGTGCTGCACCGCAAGCGCGTCTCCGGCTCGCTCGGCAGGCCGGGGGAGATCATGCTGGTTGCCGTCGGCCGGGCAGCAAGCGGGCTGGCGGGCTGGGCCTGGATGTCGCCGCGGACGAACTCGCTCACCGGCGCCAGGTACGGCAACTTCCGGTCGCTCGCCGTCGCCGATGTCCCGGACCGCAGCCAGGTCGGGGAACTGCTGCTCGCCGCGGTGCTGCAGGCAGCGGCCGATGCTGGACTCACCCAGCTGACCGGCAAGGTCCACGCCGGGAACCTGGGCATGCGCACGCTGTACCGGAAGTTCGGCTTCGAGGCGGCACACCTCACGATGGAGAAGCGGCTGCCGCCGGGCGGCCAGGCACCGTCATGACGCCGGCCGGGCAGCGGGGCAGCCGTCCGGCCACCAGGACGGCGGTCAAGTGCGTGGCCTGGGATATCGACAACACCCTGCTCACCGGGACCTTCATCGAGTCCGGCGCGCGGCAGCCTGGCGCTGACCCGGAGATGGCCGCGGCGCTGGCCGAGCTGGCCAGCCGCGGCATCGTGCACGCGATCGCGAGCCGGAATCCGCCGGCCGCCGCCTCCTACGCGGCTCGGGTGACCAGCGGCAAGTTCGTCGCGGTCGAGTGCGGCTGGGACCGGAAATCAGCGGCGATCGGCCGGATCGTGGCTGAGCTCGGCATCGGCGCCGATGCCATTGCCTTCGTCGACGACGATCCGTACGAGCGGGCGGAGGTCTCCTTCGCGCTGCCGGACGTGCTGGTCCTGTCGCCGGAGGACGTCACTGATGCGCTCGGCTGGCCGGAGTTCAGCCCGGCCGTCGTCACCGACGAGGCGCGCAGGCGCAGCGACCTGTACCTCGACAGGAAGCGGCGCCAGGCAGCCGAGCGCGAGTTCGGCGGATCCAGGGACGCTTTCCTGCGCTACTGCCGGACCGAGATCGCGATCGACCCGGCCGAGGATGCCGACGTGCCCAGGCTGCATGAGCTCTCGGTGCGCACGCACCAGTTCAACTCGGCCGCCCGCGGCGCTGCGGAAGCCGAGTTCCGCGCCATGATCGGCTCGCCCGGGCTGGACGTCATCAGCATCCGGCTGCGCGACCGCTTCGGCGACGACGGAATCGTCGGCGGCTGCGTCGTCGAGCACCGCGGCGACGCCCAGTGGACGGTCCGGCTGCTGATGATGTCGTGCCGGGCGATGGGCCGCGGCGTTATCGACGCCCTGCTGGCCTGGCTCATCCGGTCGGCGGCCGGCCACGGCGCCACCACTGTCGCGGTGCCGGCCGTGCTGAACGCGAGGAACGTGCCGCTCCGGCTGGCCCTGGCCGCGCGCTCCGGGCCGCGACCCCCGGGCGCGGCCGCTGCTGGCGGGACGGCCGCAGGCGAGAGGCAGCTGCGGCGGTCGAGGCAGCTCGGGCGGTGAGGCAAGTACGAACAGTGGGGCAACTACGGCTGCTGAGGCCGACTGCGGGTGCCGAGGCAACTGCGGGTGCTGAGGCGACTGCGGGCGGTGAGACCGCAGTGGGCCACGAGGCAGCCGGCGGGCGCCGGCCGGGCGGCGGGTGCTGTTCCGCAGGTCGCTCGACGGGCCGCTGCCGGATCTGCCCGGCTGGCTGACCGGACCGGCTGCCCCCGGCGAGCCGGACAGGAGCGAACCGGAGGCACGCCCTGATTCTCGATGAACTGCGCGAGATCCTGGCCGACGTCACGGCCCGGCCTGAGCTGCGCTCGGCGCCCGCCGACGCGCCCCTGTTCGGCACCGGCATCGGGCTTGACTCGCTGGCCGGCACGCTGCTGCTGCGCGAGATCACCCGCCGGTACGGCGTCGACGTCGCGGCCGAGGACATCAACCTCGATGCGCTGGCCTCGCTCGCGACGCTGGCCGGCTTCATCCTGGCCCGCTCGCCGCACTGCGGCCCGGCCGGCCCGGTCAATCCCGCGGAACCCGGCTGAGCCCGGTGCCGCAGCTGGGTGGTTGGTGGTGTTCGCGCTGCCCATGTTGCGGATGTTGCCCTTGGTGAGCGTTCCGGGCCGGGCCGAAGCGACATCGGTTGCCGGCATGGGATACGGCGGCACCACCTACCGCCGCCAGGCCACCGAGTTCAGTGTTTGGGGGTTCGTCCACGACGCCGACGCTGCTCGCCCCGGTGACCTTCCCGGCAGTGACCGCGGCGAGGCACCTGGCCGGCAGTGACCGCGGCGAGGCACCTGGCCGGCAGTGACCGCGGCGAGGCACGTGCCCTGGTGGCGGCGAGGCACCTGGCCGGGCAACCAGGCGGCACCGCCCGGCCGATCCGCACGACCCGGGACGTCAGGCCCCAGGACCGGGTTAGCATCGGCAGGCCGTCGGCGGCGGCGGCGATCCCTACCGGCGGGCGTGACGGGAGCTGTGATGGGGCAGGAGCTGACCGGCCGGCTGGCCGTGGTGACCGGCGGCAGCAGCGGGATCGGCCTCGCCGCCGCGCAGGCACTCGCGTCAGCAGGCGCCCGGGTGGCGATCGTCGGCCGGGACGAGGCCAGACTGGCCAGGGCCGCGGCCGGCCTTGGCGGGGGCGTGCTCACCGTGGCGGCCGACCTTGGCTCGCAGGCCGGCGCCGCCGCGATGGGCGAGGCGATCGGCCGCGGGTTCGGCCGGATCGACGTCCTGGTGGCCAATGCCGGCGCGTCGAACGCGCCGGAACTCTGGGACACCACCGAGGCCGACTTCGACCGGGTGATCGACAGCAACCTGAAGTCGGCGTTCTTCACCGTCACGCAGGCCCGCCCGCTGCTGGCCGACGCGGCGTCGGTCATCCTGACCTCCTCGGTAGCGCACGGCCGGGGCCTGCTCGGCGATCCGCTGTACGCCGCGGCGAAGGCCGCAGTCCGGGCCCTCGGCCGCGGCTTCGCCGCCGATCCGGAGTTCCTCCGCCGCCAGATCCGGGTCAACACGGTCAGCTTCGGCGCCGTCAGCACGCCGATGACCGGGGCGGCCGATCCGGGCCTGGCCGGCGCCATGCGGCAATGGGCCGCCGAGAACGTCCCGCTGAAACGGCTGGCCGAACCGGACGAGGCCGCAGCGGCCGTGCTGTTCCTTGCGTCACCGGCCTCGTCTTACATGACCGGCTCCGAGGTCGCCGTCGACGGCGGGCTGGCCCAGATCTGACTGGCCGGCGGTGGGCTGGCCCAGATCTGACCGGCCGGCGGCGGCTGGCCCGGATCTGACCGATGGCGGCCCGGGTAGTCTCAACTGGCGGGATTTGGCCTCGGAGCTGGAGGTGCCGATGGGCGCGGTCTTCGCGATGGACGCTTGCCGGACGCCAGTAGGGAAGATCAAGGGAGTTCTCGCCGGGGTACGGCCGGACCATCTCGCCGCCGAGGTGATCAGCGTGCTGGTCGCGCGCAGCCCGCAGCTCGACCCGGCGTCGATCGACGACGTGTACTGGGGCGCGGCCAACCAGGCAGGCGAGGACAACAGGAACGTGGCCCGGATGGGCGTCCTGCTCGCCGGGCTGCCGGTGAGCATCCCCGGCGCGACGGTCAACCGGCTGTGCGGCTCCGGGATGGAGGCGATCGCCGATGCCGCCCGGGCGATCGCGGCCGGCGAGGCCGACATCTGCCTGGCAGGCGGGTCGGAGTCGATGACCAGGGCCCCGTTCGTGCTGCCGCGAGCCGACGGGCCGTTCCCGCGGGACGCCGGGGTGGCCGACACCAGGCTCGGCTGGCGGCTGGTGAGCTCGCGGATGAAAGAGCTTTACCCGCCGATCACCCTAGGCGAGACCGCCGAGAACGTCGCCGAGCGGTACCGGGTCAGCAGGACACAGCAGGACGAGTTCGCGCTGCTCAGCCATCAGCGGGCGGGGGCGGCGCAGGCCGCCGGGCGGCTGGCCGAGGAGATCATCCCGGTGACGGCACCGGATGGCGTGGTGACGGCGGACGAGGGCATCCGGCCGGACCTCACGATGGCCGAACTGGCCGGCAAGAAGCCGGCGTTCCGCCCGGGGGGCACCGTGACCGGCGGCAACTCGTCACCGCTCAACGACGGTGCGGCCGGGCTGCTGCTGATGTCCGAGCGGGCGGCCGCCGCCGCGGGCGCGGAGCCGATCGCCAGGTACGCGGGCACGGCCGCGGCCGGCGTGCACCCGGACTACATGGGCATCGGCCCGGTGCCGGCGATGAGAAAGGCGCTGGCCCGGGCGGGCTGGCAGGCCGACGAGCTGGACCTGGCCGAGGTCAACGAGGCATTCGCCGCACAGGCCGTCGCGGTGCTCGGCGAGCTGAAGCTCGACCCGGAACGGGTGAACGTCAACGGCGGCGCGATCGCGATCGGCCATCCGCTTGGCTGCTCGGGTGCCCGGATCACCACCGCCTTGCTGCACGAGTTCCGCCGCCGCCGGCGCCAGCAGGGCAGCCGCCACCATGTGCATCGGCGTGGGCCAGGGGATCGCCACGCTCTGGGCGGCGGCCTGGCTAGCCGCAAGGAAACTCGCCGGCCAGGCCGCGCTCGTCTGGCCCGGCGGCGCCCGGCCGGGCAGGACCGGCCGGGCCGGCCGGGTCCTTACGGCCCCGCCCGGCCAGGGCGGCGGCCACCGGCGGGTAGACCAGAACCGGCAGGACGCCGGCGCCTGCTATCGCCGCCGCGTTCGCCGGGACCATCACGCCGTCGCGCAGCCCGATCTCGGCCAGCGCGATCAGCGGCATCGTGGTGGCGGTGATGAAGGTCATCTCGATCCGCTGCCGCCGCGGCAGCGCATGGCGGTCTACGACCAGCGCGGGCAGGCCGCGGACGACCAGCAGCAGGCCGAAGAAGATCAGCAGCCGGAGCGGATCGGCGATCGCCCGCACGTCGAGGCCCATCCCGGAGCTCACGAAGAATAGCGGGATGAAGAACCCGTATCCCACTGCCTCCAGCTTGTCTTCCAGCAAGCTCACGTCCATTTCCATCCGGCGGGTCCAGGCCCGGAGCACCATCCCGGCAATGCCGGGCCCAGCGGCGGCGTCATCGAATGCAGATCCCCGTCGGCAAGCTGTCTCCCTGTGGCCCGTCCCGCCGTCCCGCCGCCCAGCGGCCCGCCTGCAGCAGGAAGATGCCCGCCCGGTACCCCACGCGACACGCGGCCCGGCCCGGCGGTCCCCGAGCGCGGAAGATCCGGCACGTCACGACGTGCCGGATCTTCCGCGCACAAAGGAACCGGAACTGGCTCAGCCGTAGATGTGGAAGAAGATGCTCCCGCTTGCCGACGGGCTCGTCGTGGCGAGCACGCCGCCCAGCAAGGCTGGCGCAACCACGGTCCTGGCCCCCGGGACCCGGCGCGGCGCGGTCCATCCGGCGCCCGTGCCCAGCTGGTACCTGACATGCACGGAGTGCGGTGCCTTGTAGGCCACCAGGAGCGGACCGCGGCCGTGCCCGCCGAGCGACGAGGCGGCAGGCGCAGCACCGGTCACCGCGCCCGGCAGCACCGCCGGCCGCGTCCAGCTCAGGCCGCGCGCGGTGGTCAGCGGGTCCGGCGTGGTCGCGAAGCGGACCCGATCCGTGTGCCCGCCGCGCCACAGCACGTAGACGCTGCCGCGTGCCGGGCGGCCTGGACCTCGGCGATCGCCGGGGCGCTCCGGGTGACGGCGTCAGGGATCCGGCGTGACGGCGACCAGCGGAAACCGCGCGCCGGCCGGCCGGGGATGCCGATCGCATAGCGGACGTGATGCCGCGGCCCCTTCCAGGCGACCACGGCGACGTACCGATCGTACGGGAAGAAGATCGCGGGCGCGCTGCCCGTCGTGTCCCTTGCCGTCCGCGGCAATGCCCGCGGCAGGGTCCAGGACACCCGGCCGTCGCGCCTGGTCTCGCCCTGGGAGTACCAGATGTGCCGGTTACCGCGACCCGTCCACACCGCTACCTCGGCGTGCCTGCCGTTCGGGTCCGTGTACGACGCGACCGACGGCGCCCGGCTGGTCCTGGCCAGCGGAACCGAGTGCCGGGCCGACCAGTGACCAGCCAGCAGCGAGCGCCGGGTCTGGTAGAAGACCCGGCCGGAGGCCTGGCCCCGCCAGGCAACCAGCAGCCTGCGAACAGGCGAGCCGGGGAAGGAGACCGCGGCGAGCGCGGGCGCGACATCGGTAAACGCGTGCGGCAGCGGGCCCTTCGGGGCGGACCAGGGGCTCGCCGGGGGTGGCGCGGCGGTCGCGGTGGTCGCGGCCAGGGCAGGCGCGGCGGTCGCGGCCAGCATGCCGGCAGCGCTGAGCGCGCACGCCGCGCCGGTGACGGCTACCGCCGAGCGCAGCCCGGGCGTGGGACGTCGGAGCATCGTTGAAGCCTCGCATTCTGCAGCTGGATCCTGCCGCCAAGCGGGCAGGCACCGCAGACGCTAGATCGCCGTCCCTGGCGCACCGCCGGTAACAACCCCCGGCTTCGCTGGGTTTTGCCTGTGCATCCGCTCAGCCTCGGTGGCCGGCCTGGCCGGCCTCGGCCGCAGGATCAGCAAACTGCTGCTTGAACTAAAGCCCGTGGGGTTTCTAACCCGCCGAACCCGCCCGCAGGACCCGGTGATCATGACGTTCAACGGCTTAGATGCCGTTGAACGTCATGATCACCGGGTTGCCGCGGGAGCGAGGGGCTGGCTGGCGGGCGGGCCGCGCCGCGCAGCTGGCTGGCGGGCGGGCGGTGGCTGGCGCCGCGCCGCGCAGGCTCGGCGTGGTCAGCCTCGGCTGGTGGCGTGGTCGGCCCCGGCTGGTGGCGTGGTCAGGCGCCGGCCACCGCGACGACGCCGGACATCGTGCCGACCAGCGCGAGCGAGCCGGACAGCGACGGCGAGGTGAAATGCGGGAGGGCCGAGCCAAGGCGATGCGCTCCCGCACCGCGCCGCTCGCCTGGGCGAGCTCATACAGCGTCCCGGCGTCCCAGTCGGCCACCCACACCGCGCCGCCGCCGACCACAGGCGATCCCGGCCGCGGCGGCCGGGCCGCGCCACAGCACCCTGAGCTGGTCGTTCGCCACGGCGACCGCCGCCATCCCGCCACCCTCGCACGGCACGTAGGCCACCGCACCCGACACGGCCGCGGCCCCGAACGCCGGGCAGATCCGGAGCTGGGCGAGCTGGCCGCCGATGCCGCCGAGCCGCGCCGCGCGCAGCAGGTACCCGGTGCCGCGCTTGCCGACCGCGAGCAGCCGGCCGCCCGGCAGCACCGCTGGGGACATCGAGCTCAGGTCGAGGTCGCCAGCGTTGTCAGCGGCCCAGGTGGCCGGCGCGAAGATGCCCGTCCTGCGCAGCGCCGGAGAAAGCGCCGTGACCGAGTCGCTGCCGTCGTAAGGCGGGCGCGTCGCGGCGCCGTTGCCGACGCTGACGTAGATCGTCCCGCCGGGACCGATGACCGGCCCGCCCGGATCCCAGATGCCGCCCTCCCTGGCCGTCGGCACCAGGTACGAGCGGATCGGCCCGCGGCCGGCCGCCGGGACCGCAGCCACCGAGCCGATGTACGGGCCGCAGTCGCCGAAGTGGCCGCCGAAGGCGACATAGACGTGCCCTGCCTCGAGCGCGAGCGCGGCGCGCTGCTGGTCATCGGCAGGATGGCCGTCCGGTGCCGGGATCTTCCTCGACACGGTCACCTTGCCCGCTGCCCAGCCGCAGGCCAGTCAGGACCGCGCGGGAGCCGGCCGTATCCGCGACCGCGTAGACGAGCCCGTCGGCCGCGTCGTAGACCGGCGTACCGGTGATGCCGAGCGGGCTGATGTTGCCGCACGGCTGGCTGGCACAGCGGCACGGGCGTGCCCAGCCTGGGTCCGCCACAGCACCCGGCCGGTGGCCCGCTGCAGCGCGTAGACCGTGTCGTCCTCGGTCGCCGCGATCACGGTGCCGCCGATGATCAGCGGCTGCCCGTAGACGGCGCCGTCCAGCCGCCGCGACCAGGCGACCGAGAGCCAGGCCGGCGGCAGGCCGCGGGCTACGCCGGTCCGCGCGGCATTGCCGTGATACTCGGGCCAGTCCGTCACCGTCCCTGCGCCCGCGCTACCGGAGGCACCGGCACTGGATGCGCCGGCGCCGGGCCCGGCAGTCCCCGGGCCGGCCCCGGGCCGGCCGAGGCATGGCCGGCCGGCGCCGCCGAGCCGCCGCAGGCCGCCAGGCCAGCGCCAGCCGCGCGGCCAGGCCGCAGGCCAGCGCGAGCGCGAGCCCGGCACCGGCCCGAGCCCGGCGGCAGGCCGCGGCATCCTGGCTGGTGCGCATCCGCATGCGGCCAGTCTGCACCGGTAGGGTCGGCGGTGCATCACGCGCGACTAAGGGGGCGTGACCGTGCAGCCAGCCGGGCCGGCAGCCAGGCGGGACCGTGCCAGCCAGGCGCGGCACGCCGGCCGGACACCGAGGCGGCCGGCCCGGATCCGCAGGCGCGGGTCCTCACGATCCCGAACGCGATCAGCGTGGCCAGGCTGGCCGGCGTGCCGGTCTTCCTGTGGCTGGCGCTCGGGCCGAGAACCCGGCGGCCGACGCCTGGGCGGTCATCCTGCTGGTCGCCGCCGGGGCGTCGGACTGGCTGGACGGCAAGATCGCCCGGGCGCTGAACCAGCAGAGCAGGCTCGGCCAGGTGCTCGACCCGGCCGCCGACCGGCTCTACATCCTGGCCACCCTCATCGCGCTGGCGATCCGGGCGATCATCCCGTGGTGGCTGGTCGGGCTGCTGGTCGCCCGCGAGCTCGTGCTCGGCGTGGCGCTGGCTCCGGCTGCGGTCGCGCGGCTACGGGCCGCTGCAGGTGAGCTTCGTCGGCAAGGCCGCGACGCTATGCCTTTTCTACGCGTTCCCGCTGCTGCTGCTCGGCGCGCACTCGGGGACGCTTCAGCGAGATGGCCCGGATCGTCGGTTGGGCGATGGCGATTTGGGGAACGGCCCTGTACTGGTGCGCCGCCGGACTTTACCTGGTGCAGGCCGAGATCCCTGCTCATGGCCGCCGGGTCCGCGAAACGGGGCAGCGCCGCCATAAGGTGAGGTAAGCGGCGCAGGCAGGTAAGCCGAGCCGGAAGGGAGCTCTGCCAGCTTGTGAAGGCCGTTGTGATGGCGGGCGGGGAAGGCACCCGGCTGCGCCCGATGACCGCCAACCAGCCGAAGCCGCTGCTTCCGGTGGCCAACAAGCCGATCATGGAGCACGTGCTGCGGCTGCTCAAGCGGCACAAGTTCGCCGAGACGGTCGTCACCGTGCAGTTCCTCGCCTCGCTGGTGCGCAATTACTTCGGCGACGGCGAGGACGTCGGGATGAGCCTGCAGTACGCCACCGAGGAGATGCCGCTCGGCACGGCCGGCAGCGTGAAGAACGCCGAGGACTGCCCTGCGCGACGCGCCGTTCCTGGTGATCTCGGGCGACGCGCTGACCGACATCGACCTGTCCGAGATGGTCCGGTTCCACCAGGACAACGGCGCGCTGGTCACGGTCGGCCTGACCCGGGTGCCGAACCCGCTGGAGTTCGGGATCATCATCGTCGACGACGACGGCCGCATCCAGCGCTTCCTGGAGAAGCCGACCTGGGGCCAGGTCTTCTCGGACACCGTCAACACCGGGATCTACGTGATGGAGCCGGAGGTGCTCGCCGAGATCCCGGCCGGCGAGCCGGTGGACTGGGCCGGCGACGTGTTCCCGCGGCTGGTCAAGCGGGGCGCGCCGCTGTTCGGCTGGATCGCCGACGGCTACTGGGAGGACGTCGGCACGCACGAGAGCTACCTCAAGGTGCAGGCGGACGTGCTGTCCGGCCGGGTCGAGGCGGAGATCGCCGGCTTCGAGGTGTCGCCAGGCATCTGGGTCGCCGAGGGCGCCGAGGTGGACCCGGAGGCGATCCTGAACGGGCCGCTTTGCATCGGCGAGTACGCCAAGATCGAGGCCGGCGCGCAGGTCCGCGAGTTCACCGTGATCGGCAGCAACGTCGTGGTCAAGGAAGGCGCGTTCCTGCACCGGGCGGTCGTGCACAACAACGTCTACGTCGGCCAGGGCGCCACCCTGCGCGGCTGCGTGATCGGCAAGAACACCGACGTGATGGCCTCGGCCCGGATCGAGGAAGCGGCGGTGGTCGGCGACGAGTGCCTGATCGAGCCCGAGGCGTACATCTCCTCCGGCGTCAAGGTCTACCCGTTCAAGACCATCGAGGCCGGCGCGGTCGTCAACACCAGCGTGATCTGGGAATCCCGCGGCCAGCGCATGCTCTTCGGGCCGCGCGGCGTCTGCGGGCTGATCAACGTCGAGATCACGCCGGAGCTCTGCGTCCGGCTGGCCAGCGCGTACGCCACCACGCTCAAGAAGGGCGCGGTGGTCACCACGTCCCGGGACGTGTCCAGGGCCGCCCGCGCGCTGAAGCGGGCCGTGCACAGCGCGCTCAACGCCAGCGCGATCAACGTGCTCGACCTGGAGGCCCAGCCGCTGCCGGTGGCCAGGTTCGAGACCGCGCGCGGTGAATGCAGCGGCGGCATCGCGCTGCGCACCACCCCGGGCGATCCGCAGTCGATCGACATCATCTTCCTCGACGCCAGCGGCGCCGACGTGTCCCTGGCCGCCCGGCGCAAGATCGAGCGGGTGTTCTCCCGGCAGGAGTACCGGCGGGCGTTCCCCGGCGAGATCGCCGAGCTCACCTACCCGGCCAGGGTCCGCGAGTCCTACGTGCACGACCTGCTCAGCTGCGTCGACATGACCGGCATCAGCGAGGCCGGGATGAAGGTGGTCGTCGACTGCGCCGGCGGCACCGTCTCGCTGATCCTGCCGGCGCTGCTCGGCCGGTTCGGCGTGGACGTGCTGACCGTCAACAACCGGCTGGACGAGTCAGTCGCCGACCCAGTCGCGTGGCCCAGACCAGGGCGGGCCTGCAGCGGCTCGCCGACCTGGTGGCCTCGTCCCGGGCGGACTTCGGCGTGCGGTTCGACCCGGTCGGCGAGCGGATCATGCTGGTCGACGACAAGGGCGGGATGATCAGCGACGACCGGGCGCTGCTCGTGGTGCTCGACCTGGTCGCCGCGGAGCGGCGCAGCGGCCGGGTGGTGCTGCCTGTCACCACCACCAGGGTCGCCGAGCAGGTCGGCGACTTCCACCATGTCCGGGTGGACTGGACCACCACCTCGTCGCACGGGCTGGCCGAGGCCACCGCGGCCGACGACGTGATCTTCGCGGCGGACGGCCGGGGCGGCTTCATCGTGCCCGAGTTCAGCCGCACCGTCGACGGCATCGCGGCCTTCGCCCGGCTGCTCGGGCTGGTGGCGCGGACCCGGCTGACGCTCAGCCAGATCGATGCCAGGATCCCGGCCGCCTACCTGCTCAAGCGGTCACTGCCGACGCCGTGGGCGGCCAAGGGCAGCGTGATGCGCACCGTGGCGGAAGCGGCGGGCGACGCGGGAAGTCGACACCACCGACGGGGTGCGGGTGATCGAGCCAGGCTCCGGCTGGATACTGGCGCTGCCCGACCCGGCGGATGCCGTCACGCACCTGTGGGCGGAAGGCAAGGACGACGACGCCGCGCAGGCGCTGCTTGACGAGTGGGTCGCGGTCGTGGAGAGCGCCGGGCACTGAAGTCCTGGCCGGCGATCGCGACCTGCTGAGTGCCGGCGCGGGCATACCCTGGCATGAGACAATCGCGGTCATCGTCGGGTGGCGACGGTGCGTCGGAGGTGCGGCCAGATGTGGCGGAGGCGTCGGGAGAGTGCCCCGGTCGGTCCTGCGCGGGCCGAGGCTTCCGGGCGCGGCACCGGGGCCGCCGGGCCGCCGGGCGAGGCCAGGCGGAGCTTCGCGTGGCGGCACCGCGCGTGGCGCATGGACCGGCGCGCCGCGGCGCAGGTAGCTTGGACAGCGCCACCGGAGTTCGCAGCCGGCGGCGCCCAGACCGACATGGTTCCCGCCCCGGTCGCGTGGCCGACGGAGGGGAGGCTCGGCAAGAAGATGCCCAGCGTCTACTGCACCGGATGCGGCCGGGCGAACCCCGCAGGGGCTCGCTTCTGCTCGCATTGCGGTACCGCGCTCGCCCATGGCGGCGGCGAGGGCACACCGAGACGACATCGATCATCTCCGCCGTCGGCAGCGAGCTGCCGGAGGCGGAGTTCGGGGACGATCCGCATCGCCGACCCGGCGACGCTGGCCGCGCTCCCGGCGGGCACGGCGCTGCTGGTGGTACGGCGCGGCCCGAACGCGGGCAGCAGGTTCCTGCTGGACAGCGACCTCACCACCGCGGGCCGCCACCCGGAGAGCGACATCTTCCTCGACGACGTGACGGTCTCCCGGCGGCATGCCGAGTTCTACCGGCAGGGCGGCCGGTTCACCGTGCGCGACGTGGGCAGCCTGAACGGCACCTACGTGAACCGGGAGCGGATCGAGGAAACCGAGCTGAGCGGCGGTGACGAGGTCCAGGTAGGCAAGTTCCGCCTGCTGTTCCTGCTGAGCCCGCACTCGCACGCGGAATTCGGCGGCGGGGGCGCGCAGGTCGGGGGATGAACGCATCGCCTGCCCGGCCGTACCTCGGCATCGGCGAGGTGCTGGCCAAGCTCCGCGCGGACTTCCCCGACGTCAGCGTCTCGAAGATCAGGTTCCTCGAGTCCGAAGGCCTGATCGCGCCCGCCCGGTCGCCGTCCGGATACCGGAAGTTCGCGGTGGCCGACGTCGAGCGGCTGCGTTACATCCTGACCGCCCAGCGCGACCATTACCTGCCGCTGCGGGTCATCAGGGAGCGGCTGGTGCCCGCCGCGCCGGACGGCCACGCGGACCGGGCCGGGCCAGCCGGGACGGCCGCCGCGCTTCCCGGCCCGGCCGGCCGCGGCGATGAGCCCACGATGCTGAGCAGGCGCGAGCTGCTCGATGCCGCGGGCATCAGCGACGAGCAGCTCGCCGAGCTCGAGGATTTCGGCCTGCTGCGCCGCCGCGGACGGCAGTTCGGGCCGGACGCGCTCGAGGTGGCCAGAACCGTCGCCGGGCTGGCGGCCTACGGCGTCGAGGCACGGCACCTGCGGGCCGTGCGCGCGGCCGCGGAACGCGAGATGTCGCTGATCGAGCAGGTGATCGCGCCCACGCTGCAGCAGCGGAACGCGGCGGCCAGGCAGGAAGCCGGCGCCGCGGCGCGGCAGATCGCCGCCCTGTCGCTGCGGCTGCACCGCGCGCTGATCGAGATCGCGCTGGCCGAGGCCGGGCTGCCCGGATCGGGCCTGCCCGCTGCCGGGCCGCCGGGCCCGGCCCGGCCGGCCTGGCCGGACGAGATCGCCGGCGACGGGACCGGGCCCGGTCCGGCCGGCCACGGCTACCCGGAGTCAGCGCCGCGCCGGGCGGCAGGCGGCGGCGGGCACCCGGGCCGCGGCTTCGGCGGGGCCAGCGCATGAGCATTTTCACCGGGCCGCGGCGGCGCCCGTCGCCGCCGGGAGCCGGCAGTGCCGCCGGGGCGCAGGCCCGGTCCCGGCGATAGCCGGTGTACGTTGGCAAAAGGAGCGCCCTTAAGCAGGGTCCAGCACAAGGGAGCGCGTCAGGCGCACGTGAGGACGGAGCCGCCGTGAGGCAGATGGAGGTCGTAGGCGTCCGGGTCGAGATGCCCACGAATAACCCCATCGTCCTGCTGAAGGAGACGCAGGGGGAGAGGTACTTGCCGATCTGGATCGGCCCGATGGAGGCGACGGCGATCGCCTTCGCGCAGCAGGGCATGGTGCCGGCCCGGCCGCTCACCCATGACCTGTTCCGGGACGTGCTCGAGGCACTGGACGTGCAACTGCGCACCGTCAACATCACCGCGCTGCGGGACGGGATCTTCTTTGCCGACCTGATCTTCTCGAACGGCAAGGAGGTAAGCGCCAGGCCGTCGGACTCGATCGCGCTCGCGCTCGGACCGGCGCCACGATCTTCGCGAGCGACGAGATCCTGGACGAGGCAGGCGTCGCGATCCCGGACGAGCAGGAGGACGAGGTCGAGAAATTCCGGGAATTCCTCGACACGATCACCCCGGAGGACTTCGGCCGCGCCACCGGAGGCTGACCGGCCGGGGGCTGCCTGATCTGGGCCGCGCGACCTGGGGCTGTGCCGTCTGAGGACGGCGGGGGGCGCTGGTGCCAGCGGGACCGGTGGTCTGTCACGGTTGGTCACTCTTCCCGCGACGCGCCGCGGCAGATCGTTGACGAGCTCACCGCGGCCGGCCTACGGTGCGAGACGTGTACCCAGGGAGGCTGCTCCCGGGCCGGAGGTGGGCGTGGCGGTAACTAAGGGTGAGGGCCAGGCGCCGGGCGTTCGCCGCGCGGCGGCCCGGCGCGCCGAGGAGCAGGGGCTGCTCTTCGGCGAGGATTTCGCGACGCAGCCCGAGCCCGCGCAGGCCGAGACGGACGGCTACCGTGGCCCTACGGCGTGCGCCGCGGCCGGGATCAGCTACCGGCAGCTGGACTACTGGGCCCGCACCGGCCTGGTCCAGCCGAGCATCCGTGCCGCCACCGGATCCGGCTCGCAGCGGCTCTACGGCTTCCGCGACATCCTCGTGCTCAAGGTCGTGAAGCGGCTGCTCGACACCGGCATCTCGCTGCAGCAGATCAGGGCCGCGGTCGCGCACCTGCGCACCCAGGGGGCCAGCGACCTGGCCCGGGTAACGCTGATGAGCGACGGCGTCAGCGTCTACGAGTGCACATCGCCGGACGAGGTCGTGGACCTGCTGGCCGGCGGCCAGGGCGTGTTCGGCATCGCGCTCGGCCGGGTCTGGCAGGAGGTCGAGGGCAGCCTCGCCGAGCTGCCTGCCGAGCGCGCAGCCGGGCCGGCCGGGGACGCCGTGCCGGACGGCCGTGACCACGGCAAGGCCGACGAGCTGTCCAGGCGCCGCGCCCGCAAGACCGGCTAGCCGGGAGCCTGGCGGCCGTGACCAGCCGCCGCCCGGGCGCGCGGCCAGGGCAAAGACCATAAAGCCCAGGATTAACGGGAACTCACGGGCTGGACGGCCGAGGCAGCGGAATGCTGCGTCCGGCCGCGGATCTGACTCGCGATGCGCGCCGAAAGCCGGCCCTGGGCACGGGAACCGCACCCGGGGCGGAGCCCCGGGACCCGGCCGCGATGACAGTGCCATCGGACCGCGGCGGCTGGCCGGGGGAGGCCACGTTAAAAATGCTAATTTGACTGGATGCCCGCGACCATCTCCGTCCGCGACATCCGCAAGTCGTACGGGGACCTGCGGGCCGTTGACGGGGTCAGCTTCGAGGTCGCGCCCGGTGAGTTCTTCGGCATCCTGGGGCCGAACGGGGCCGGCAAGACCACCACGCTGGAGATCATGGAAGGGCTGCGCGAGCCCGACACGGGCGAGGCGACCGTCCTCGGCATGCCCGCCTGGCCGCGGAACCGGGCGCTGCTGCCGCGGATCGGCGTTCAGCTGCAGGCATCCTCGTTCTTCGAGCGGCTGACCGCCAGGGAGCAGCTCGCCACCTTCGCCTCGCTGTACGGGATCCCGGCTCGCCGGGCCGACGAGATGCTCGAGGTCGTGGGCCTGACCGACAAGGCGGGCACCAGGACGGAGAAGCTGTCCGGCGGCCAGGCGCAGCGGCTGTCCATCGCCTGCGCGCTCGTGCACGGGCCGGACGTGGTCTTCCTTGACGAGCCGACCGGCGCGCTCGACCCGCAGGCCAGGCGCAACCTGTGGGACCTGCTGCGCGGGATCGCCGCGGAGGGCCGCACCGTGGTGCTGACCACCCACCACATGGACGAGGCCGAGACCCTCTGCGAGCGCGTAGCGATCATGGACCACGGCAGGATCCTGCAGATCGGGCCGCCCGGCCGCGCTGGTCAGGTCGCTCGGCTTCCCGACCCGGATCACCGTCGAGTCCGGCCCGGCCGCGGCCGGCCCGCAGGCCGCGCTGCCCGGCGACGTGGTGGCCGACGACGGGGTGTCGCTGACCATCGTCACCCAGGACACGGCGCGGGCTCTCGGCTGGCTGGCCGAGCACGGCTCACTGGCCGGGCTGCAGGTCCGCGGCGGCACCCTGGAGGACGTCTTCCTGCAGCTCACCGGGCGGGAGTACCGCGCATGAACGGGCCAGGCCGGGCCAGCGCCGGCCAGGACGCGCGCCCTGCGCAGCCTTTCCCGGGCGATGTTCCTCGGATTCGTCCGGGACCGCACCGCGATGATCTTCACGATCCTGATCCCGGTGCTGTTCCTCGTGCTGCTCGGCTCGATCTTCAAGAGCTCGGCCACGCCGCAGGTCAGCGTCGTCGAGGTGGGCAGGGTCAGCCTGCTCGACCAGGCGGCCGGGCACGGCCAGCTGAGCCGGATCCTGAAGATCACCAAGTCGCGGGACCTGGCGGCGGCGGTCAGCGACGTGCGGCAGGGCAACGACGACGCCGTCGTGCAGCAGCAAGGCAGCACGCTCGTCGTCCGCTACTCGATCGCGGACCAGGTCACCGCCGGCGTGGTGAACACGGTCTTCGCGTCGATCGTGCAGCAGGCCAATCAGCAGGCGGCCGGCCGCCCGGCCGCCTTCCGGCTGTCCGCCCAGCAGGTCGAGGACAAGTCGCTGAAGCCGATCCAGTACCTGGCGCCCGGCCTGCTCGGCTGGGCCATCGCGTCCGGCGCCACCTTCGGCGCGGCGATCACGCTGGTGAGCTGGCGGGAGAACAAGCTGCTCCGCCGGCTCCGGCTGGCGCCGGCCAGCGCCGCGTCGGTGGTCGGCGCCCGGATCGGGGTCAGCCTGGCCGTCGCGTTCGTCCAGCTGGTCGCGTTCCTGGCGATCGCCACCACCCCGTACTTCGGGCTGAAGCTGACCGCATCCTGGTGGATGGCGATCCCGATCGTGGCCTGCGGCACGCTGGCCTTCCTGTCGATCGGGCTGCTGGTCGGCGCGGTGGCGAAGACCCAGCAGGCAGCGACGTCCATCGCCAACCTGGTGATCCTGCCGATGGCGTTCCTCGGCGGCGCGTTCGTCCCGCTCAACTTCGCGCCCCGCTGGCTGCAGGACGTCTCCTACCTGCTGCCGCTGCGCTACCTGGTGGTCGGCATGCAGGACGTGATGGCACGCGGTGACGGGCCAGGCTCGGCGCTGCCGGCGATCGGGCTGCTGCTCGGCATCGCCGTGGTGCTGACCGCCATCGCGGCCCGGGTGTTCCGGTGGGACCAGATCTAGCCGGAATCATCTGGCCGGAAACTCCAGCTGCCCGGCTGCCTCGGGTAGGCTCACTTGCGCTGACGACACCGTCCGGGAGAGACCCCGCGCACGCCGCGGGGCGCCGAAGGGGCAACCTCCCCGGAACCTCTCAGGCAGCGCGGACCGGACGGGCCAGGCGTCTCTGGAGGCTGCCTCGCGGCGGGCGACAGAGGGGGAGTCAGGCTGCCGCGCGCGGCGGCTGCCCCGACCGCTCCCGGCAGGAGAGGCGCCATGGAATTCGCCAACCGGCACATCGGCCCATCCGGGGCCGAGCAGGACCAGATGCTGGCCGCGATCGGCTACCGGTCACTCGACGAGCTCGTCGCCGCGGCGCTGCCGCCCGGGCTGGCTGACCGGGCCGAGCCGCAGGCCAGCCGGCCGGGGACAGCGAAGGGCCGCGGGCCGGCCGCTGCCGCCACCGCTGAGCGAGCCAGCGGCGCTGGCCAGGCTCCGCCAGCTGGCAGGCCGGAACCAGGTGCTCACCTCCATGATCGGGCTCGGCTACTACGGCACAGTGACGCCGGCCGTGATCCGCCGCAACCTGCTGGAGAACCCGGCCTGGTATACCGCCTACACGCCGTACCAGCCGGAGATCTCCCAGGGCCGCCTGGAGGCGCTGGTCAACTTCCAGACGATGGTCGAGGACCTGACCGCGCTGCCGCTGGCCGGGGCGTCGATGCTGGACGAGGCGACCGCGGCGGCCGAGGCGATGACCCTGGCCCGGCGCGCGGCCGGCCGCGGCCGGATCTTCCTGGCCGACGCCGACTGCCTGCCCCAGGTGCTCGCCGTGCTCGGCACCAGGGCCGAGCCGCTCGGCATCGACCTGGTGACCGCGGAGGTCACGCCCGAGCTGATATCGGCGCAGCCGGACGGCGAGCTGTTCGGCGTGCTGCTGCCCTACCCGGGCGCCAGCGGCGGGATCAGGGACCTGCGCCCGGCCATCGAGGCGGTACACGCCCGCGGCGCCCTGGCCGTGGTCGCGGCCGACCTGCTGGCGCTGACGCTGCTCGTCCCGCCGGGCGAGCTCGGCGCTGACATCGCGGTCGGCAGCACGCAGCGGTTCGGCGTGCCGGTTGGCTTCGGCGGCCCGCACGCCGGCTACATCAGCGTCCGCGACGGGCTCAAGCGCCAGCTGCCCGGACGGCTGGTCGGCGTCTCGGTGGACGCCGACGGCCACCCCGCCTACCGGCTCGCCCTGCAGGTGCGCGAGCAGCACATCCGCCGGGAGAAGGCGACAAGCAACATCTGCACGGCGCAGGTCCTGCTCGCCGTGATCGCCGCCATGTACGCCGCGTATCACGGCCCGGACGGGCTCACCGCGATCGCGCGCCGGGTGCACGGCCAGGCGGCGGCGCTGGCTGCCGCCCTGGCCGGGCGCGGCCTGGCGGTGGGCGCCGCGCCGTTCTTCGACACCGTGCGGGTGCGGCCGCCCGGCGGCGCGGCGGCTGCGCTGCAGCGGGCCCGCGACGCCGGCTACAACCTGTACCTGGCCGACCCGGATACCGTGCAGGTCGCCTGCGACGAGACCACCACCGACGAGCAGCTGACCGCGGTGATCGCGGCCGTCTGCGACTGCCCGGCGGAGGCGGTCAGGCTCGGCGACGCGGCCGGCCAGCCGCCCGGCGTGATTCCGGCCGGGCTGCGGCGCCGGTCGGAGTTCCTCACCCACCCGGTCTTCAGCGCGCACCGCAGCGAGACGTCGATGCTGCGGTACCTGCGGCGGCTCGCCGACATGGACATCGCGCTTGACCGGTCCATGATCCCGCTCGGGTCCTGCACCATGAAGCTGAACGCGGCGGCCGAGATGGAGCCGGTCAGCTGGCCGGAGTTCGCCGACCTGCACCCGTTCGCGCCGGCCGACCAGGCGGCCGGGTACCTGGCCCTGATCGCCGACCTGGGCAGATGCTGCAGGAGATCACCGGGTACGACGTGGTGTCGCTGCAGCCGAACGCAGGCTCGCAGGGCGAGCTCGCCGGGCTGCTCGCCATCCGCGGCTACCACCGGTCCAGGGAGCAGCCGGAGCGGACCGTCTGCCTGATTCCCGAGTCAGCGCACGGCACGAACGCGGCCAGCGCTGTGCTCGCCGGGTTCCGGGTGGTCGTGGTCAAGTGCGGCTCCGACGGCGCCATCGACCTCGGCGACATGCGGGCGAAGCTGGCAGCGCACGAGGGCGCGATCGGGGCGATCATGCTCACCTACCCGTCCACCAACGGCGTGTTCGAGGAGACGGTCAGCCGGAGTGTGCGACGAGGTGCACGCCGCCGGCGGCCAGGTGTACGTCGACGGCGCCAACCTGAACGCCCTGGTCGGGCTGGCCAGGCCGGGCCGTTTCGGCGCCGACGTGTCGCACCTGAACCTGCACAAGACCTTCTGCATCCCGCACGGCGGCGGCGGTCCTGGCGTCGGGCCGGTCGCCGCGCGGTCGCATCTCGGCCGGTTCCTGCCCAGCCACCCGATGCTCAGGCCGGCGGCTGGCGGGCCTGCGGCCGGCGGGCCTGCGGCTGGCGGGTCTGCGGCTGGCGGCCCGGTCGCGGCCGCGCCGTACGGGTCGGCCGGGATCCTGCCGATCTCCTGGGCCTACATCGCGATGATGGGCGCTGACGGGCTGCGCCGCGCCACCCAGGTCGCGATCCTGTCGGCGAACTACATCGCCAGGCGGGTCGGCCCGGCCTTCCCCGTGCTCTACACCGGCCGGAACGGGCTGGTCGCGCACGAGTGCATCCTGGACCTGCGGCCGGTGACCAGCGAGACGGGGATTACCGCGGAGGACGTGGCCAAGCGGCTGATCGACTACGGATTCCACGCCCCGACCATGTCGTTCCCGGTGGCCGGCACGCTGATGGTGGAGCCGACCGAGAGCGAGGACCTGGCGGAGCTCGACCGGTTCTGCGACGCGATGATCGCGATCAGGCAGGAGATCGCCGCGGTCGCGTCCGGTGCGGCCGACCGCGCAGGACAACCTGCTGAAGAACGCGCCGCACACGGCCGCGATGCTGACCGCCGCCGAGTGGAAGCACCCGTACCAGCGCGCCGAGGCCGCCTACCCGGTGCCGGGCGACCGGCGGGCCAAGTACTGGCCGCCGGTCCGCCGGATCGACCAGGCGTACGGCGACCGGCACCTGGTCTGCGCCTGCCCGCCGCCGGAGGCGTTCGTCGGCTGACACCCGGCCGGGCATGAGGAGGATGCATGCAGATCATCGCGGATGCCGGGACCTTCACCGAGCCGGCTGACGGCACCGGGAATCACTGGGCGGAGCAGCTTCGGGTCGCCGACCTGAGCGTCGGCACCTACTCGATCCGCCGCGGCGGGCTGGACGACCAGGAGCCGCACGCCGAGGACGAGATCTACGTGGTGACGGCCGGCCGGGCCCGGCTGACCGCCAGCGGGCAGAGCGTGCAGGTCGGGCCGGGCTCGGTCGTCTACGTCGCGGCCGGCGAGGTGCACAAGTTCACCGACGTGACCGAGGATCTTGCCGCGCTGGTGCTGTTCGCCCCGGCCGAGGGCAGCCGGGCGGCAGCGCCCGGCTAGTACGGCCAGCGGCAGCGGCGCCAGTCCCAGGGCGCCGCTCGACCGGCTCGACCGGATGGGCCTGATCGAGGCGCTGCTGCCTGGTTCGCGGTCCATGCGCCTGGCACCAGCTGCGCGAGGGCGACATCGTCGTATTCACCCACCCGCCGCGCGACCACCGCGGCGGGCCACACCTCGCCGCCGGCCACCCGCGGCACAGGACGTCTCCGGACTCCGCTGCCGTGCTAGCCGCCGATCGTGCGTCCCTTCCACTCGCCGCCGCGGCCGGCCCGGTGCCGGCGGGCGGAGTCGACGGTCATCGCCGCGTAGAGCAGCCGCGACCAGCGGCAGGCCCGCGGCCCGCAGCGGGGACAGCCCGTACAGCCGCAGCATCGGCAGGTACGTGCCGGCCATCACCGCCCAGCTGAACAGGCCGGCGGCGGCGATCAGGCCGGCGTAGCCGCCGGCCCCGGCCGCGATCCCGGCCAGCCCGCCGACGGCAGCGGCCGGCGGCAGGACGTAGATCCAGAGCAGCCCTGCCAGCGTGCCGGCCAGGGCGGCCGGGGAGTAGCGCAGCTGGGTGTACGCGCTGCGAGCGATCATGTCCCACAGATCGGCGAGCCGCGGATAAGGCCGGCGGCTGCGGATGCCGTCGGACAGCCCGAGCCAGCACCGCACCGAGGCGCGCTTCAGCAGGCGGCCGAGCGCGACGTCGTCGATGTGCGCGCCGCGGATGGCGTCCAGGCCGCCTGCCGCCGCCAGCGCCCGGCAGCACACCAGCATGCAGCCGCCGGCCGCGGCGGCGGTGCGGGCGGCTGGCCTGTTCACCCGGCGGAACGGGTAGAGCTGGGCGAAGAAGTAGACGAAGGCGGGCACGATCAGCCGCTCCCAGCCGGTCTCGGCGCGCAGCAGTGCCATCTGCGAGACGAGGCCGAGGTCGTCGGCTTCGGCGGCCCGCACGAGCGCCGTCAGGGTTCCCGGCCCGAAGGCGATGTCGGCATCGGTGAACAGCACGTACCGGGGATCGCCTGCGGCCGCCAGCCCCTGCCGCATCGCCCACACCTTGCCCGCCCACCCGGGCGGCCGGCCGCCGCCGCGGATCACCAGCGGCCGCCTGCCGCCCGGGCCGCCCGCGGCCCCGGCCGCGGCGGCCGCGGCCGCGGTGCCGTCGGAGCTCTCGTCGTCGACCAGCACGACGCGCAGCGCGCCCGGGTAGTCCTGGGTGAGCAGCGTCGGCAGGGTGCCGGGCAGCACGGCTGCCTCGTCCCTGGCCGGGATGACCGCCGTGACGGCCGGCCAGGCCGCCGGATCGCGCCGCGCGGCCGGCAGCCGCTGGTCGGTGCGCCAGTAGCCGCCGTGGCATCCGGCCAGGTACGCCCAGGCGATCGCGGTCAGCAGGCAGGCGGCAGCGGCAATACTCACCCGGCTAGCCTGGCAGGCCGGCCCGGGCTGCCCGGCTGCGCGGGCCGGCCCGCATAGAGTTGCTGCATGGCAGATCCGGCGAGCTTCCGGCCCGCCCCCGGCTCGATTCCAGAGTCGCCAGGCGTCTACCGGTTCCGCGATTCCCGCGGCCGGGTGATTTACGTCGGGAAGGCCAAGAACCTCCGGTCCCGGCTGAACTCCTACTTCTCCGATTTCGCCGGGCTGCACCCGCGCACCCAGTCGATGCTCCGCTCGGCGGCCGCCGTTGACTGGACGATCGTCGGCACCGAGGTGGAGGCGTTCCAGCTGGAGTACTCCTGGATCAAGGAGTTCGACCCCAGGTTCAACGTCAGGTACCGGGACGACAAGAGCTACCCGTACCTGGCCGTCACGATCAGCGAGGAGTTTCCCCGGGTGACGGTCATGCGCGGGGCGAAGCGGCGCGGCGTGCGCTACTTCGGGCCGTACTCGCACGCCTGGGCGATCAGGGACACGGTCGACACGCTGCTCCGGGTTTTCCCGGTCCGGACGTGCTCGGCCGGCGTCTTCAAGCGGGCCGGCCAGATCGGCAGGCCGTGCCTGCTCGGCTACATCGGCAAGTGCTCAGCGCCGTGCGTCGGCCGGGTCAGCGCCGAGGAGCACAGGCTGCTCGCCGAGGAATTCTGCGACTTCATGTCGGGCCAGACCGCGCGGTTCATCCGGCGGCTCGAGGCCCAGATGCGCGAGGCAGCAGCCGCCGAGGAGTTCGAGCGCGCGGCCAGGCTGCGCGATGACATCAAGGCACTGCAGCGCGCCCTGGAGAAGCAGGCAGTCGTCCTCGGCGACGGGACCGACTGCGACGTGATCGCGCTGGCCGAGGATCAGCTTGAGGCCGCCGTGCAGATCTTCTACGTCCGCGGCGGCCGGGTCCGCGGGCAGCGGGGCTGGGTCGTCGACAAGGTCGAGGACGTGACCACGGAAGAGCTCGTCGAGCACTTCCTCGGCCAGGTGTACGGGGATGACGCCATCGCGGCCCCGGCGGCGGCCGAGCCGGCCGGCCCGAGGCAGCCCGGCGCCCGGCGGCCCGAGGCCAGGCAGGGCGCCGCAGGCGCCGGCCGCGCGGTCCCGCGCGAGGTGCTCGTGCCGGTCCTGCCGCCCGCCCCGGCGACGGTCGAGGAATGGCTGGCGGCTTGCCGCGGCGGCCCGGTCTCTCTCCGGGTTCCCCGCCGGGGGGACAAGAAGGCGCTGCTCACGACCGTGGCACGGAACGCGGCGGAATCGCTGGCGCTGCACAAGACCAGGCGCGCGAGCGACCTGACCACCCGCAGCCGGGCGCTGTCAGAGATCCAGGAGGCGCTTGGGCTCGACGCGGCACCGCTGCGGATCGAGTCCTACGACGTCTCCAACCTGCAGGGCACCAATGTCGTCGCTTCCATGATCGTCTTCGAGGACGGCCTGGCCCGCAAGTCGGAGTACCGCAGGTTCAGCATCCGCGGCGCCGACGGCACCGACGATGTCGCGTCGATTCACGAGGTCGTGTACCGCAGGTTCCGGCGTTACCTTGAAGACCGCGAGGCGACCGGCGAGCTCGACGTGCTCGGCGAGGCCGCGGCCGGGCCGGGCGCCGAGGACGGGACCAGGCAGCGCAAGTTCGCCTACCCGCCGAACCTGCTGGTCATCGACGGCGGGCCGGCCCAGGTCGGCGCGGCCGTCCGGGCGCTTGACGAGCTCGGCATCGATGACGTCGCGGTGTGCGGGCTGGCCAAGCGGCTGGAGGAGGTCTGGCTGCCCGGCGAGGACGCGCCGGTCATCCTGCCCCGCACCAGCGAGGGCCTGTACCTGCTGCAGCGGGTCAGGGACGAGGCGCACCGGTTCGCGATCACCTACCACCGGAAGAAGCGGTCCACCGCACTGACCACCAGCGAGCTTGACGCCGTGCCCGGGCTCGGCCCGGCCCGGCGGGCCACGCTGCTGCGGCATTTCGGCTCCGTCCGCAGGATCGGCGGGGCTACCGTGGCGGAGATCGCCGGCCTGCCCGGCCTGGGGCCGTCGCTGGCCGCGGCGGTGCTCGCCGCGCTGCGGCCGGCCGGGACGGCGGGGACGGCGCCAGCCGGGCGGACGGGGACGGCGGGGACGGCGGGACAGCGCGGACCGGGCGGACGGGGACGGCAGCAACGGCGGGACGTCGAGCTCGCCGGCATCGGGGGAGGAAACGTCGTGACGAGAGCTACCCATGCTCCGGAGATAGTGATCATCACCGGGATGTCCGGCGCGGGACGAAGCACCGCGGCCAAATCGCTGGAGGACCTCGACTGGTTCGTCGCCGACAACCTGCCGCCGGACCTGCTGCCGACGATGGTGGACCTGGCCAGGCACGCCAAGGGAGCGGTGCCCAGGATCGCCGCCGTGGTCGACGTCCGCAGCAGGCCGTTCTCCAGCGACCTCAAGTCGGCGATCGGCGAGCTGGAGGCGCGCGGCGTCCGGCCCTACGTGGTCTTCCTCGAGGCCAGCGACGACACGCTGGTCCGCAGGTTCGACAGCGTGCGGCGGCCGCACCCGCTGCAGGAGGGCCGCCGGGTGGTCGACGGCATCACCGCCGAGCGGGAACTGCTCCGCGGCCTGCGCGGCGAGGCGGACCTGGTCCTGGACAGCTCCGAGCTGAACGTGCACGAGCTGCGGGCCCGGCTGCGCGATACCTTCGGCAGCGCCGCGGAGACCGCGCTGCGGGTCACCGTCGTGTCGTTCGGCTTCAAGTACGGCCTCCCGCTCGACGCTGACATGGTGGCCGACTGCCGGTTCCTGCCCAATCCGCACTGGGTCGACGAGCTGGCCCCGCTGACCGGGCAGGACGCCGCGGTGCGGGACTACGTGCTCGGCCAGCCGGGCGCGGCCGACTTCCTCGACGCCTACACCGCGCCGTCGGCATCACGCTGGACGGCTACGAGCAGGCGGGCAAGCATTTCGTCCTGCTGGCCGTCGGCTGCACCGGCGGCAAGCACCGCAGCGTGGTGATGGCCGAGGAGATCGCGGCCCGCGCTGGCAGCGCCTGGCCGGGCGTGCAGGTTGTGCACCGGGACCTTGGGCGCGAGTGAGGACAGCGCATGCGTGACCGCCTGGCGACCGAGCGGGCCGGCGGCCAGACGCCGGCCGGCCGCTCAGCCGCCGGGTCGTGGCGCTCGGCGGCGGCCACGGGCTGTTCGCCTCGCTGTCCGCCCTGCGCCGGGTCACCCGGCAGCTCACCGCGGTCGTCACGGTCGCCGACGACGGCGGCTCCAGCGGCAGGCTGCGGCGCGAGTTCGGCGTGCTGCCGCCGGGCGACCTGCGGATGGCGCTGGCCGCGCTGTGCGGCGACGACGACTGGGGAACCACCTGGAGCCAGGTGGTCCAGCACCGGTTCACCGGGGACGGGGACCTTGGCGGGCACGCGGTCGGCAATGTCCTGATCGTGGCGCTGTGGGAACTGCTCGGCGACACCGTCCAGGGCCTGGACTGGGTCGGCCCGCTGCTCGGCGCGCACGGCCGGGTGCTGCCCATGGCGTCGGTGCCGCTGGACCTCGCGGCGGAAGTCGAGGGGGCAGATCCGGACAGGCCGGACGAGATCAGCACCGTTCGCGGCCAGGTCGCCTGCGCGAAAACCACCGGGCGGGTACGGTCGATCTCGCTGATGCCCGCGGACCCGCCCGCCTGCGCCGAGGCGGTGACAGCGGTCGGTGCGGCGGACTGGGTAGTGCTCGGGCCCGGTTCCTGGTTCACCAGCGTGCTCCCGCACCTGCTGGTGCCTGAGCTGGCCGCGGGCGCTGCATCGCGACCCGGGCGCGGCGGCTGGTGGCGCTGAACCTGGCGCCCCAGCCGGGAGAGACCGAGGGGTTCTCGCCGCACGCCCACCTGGAGGTGCTCGCGGACCACGCGCCGCAGCTGACGATCGACGTGGTGCTCGCCGACCGCCGGGCCGCGGAGGGAACGACCGCCGAGCTGGAGAAGGCCGCTGGCCTGCTCGGCGGCCGGCTCGTGCTGGCCGACCTGGCCATGGGGGACGGGTCGCCACGCCATGACCCGCGACGGCTGGCGGGCGCATTCGCGCAGATATTTGAGGGGGAGTGAGAGCCGATGGCGCTGACCAGCCTGGTCAAGGATGAGCTCAGCCGCGTCACCGTGCTCAAGCCATGCTGCCGCAAGGCCGAGGTGTCGACGCTGCTGCGGTTCGCCGGCGGCCTGCACCTGGCGGCCGGCCGCATCGTGGTGGAGGCCGAGCTCGACACCGGCGCCGCGGCGCGCCGGCTGCGCAAGGACATCGCCGAGGTATTCGGCCATGCGTCGGAATTGATCGTGCTGGCCCCGAGCGGCCTGCGCAAGGGCAACCGCTACGTCGTCCGGGTGCACAAGGACGGCGAGAGCCTGGCCCGGCAGACCGGCCTGGTGGACGGCCACGGCCGGCCGGTGCGCGGCCTGCCCCGGCAGGTGGTGTCCGGCACCACCTGCGACTGCGAGGCGGCCTGGCGGGGCGCGTTCCTGGCCCATGGCTGCCTGACCGAGCCAGGCCGGTCGATGTCGCTCGAGGTGACCTGCCCGGGCCCGGAGGCCGCGCTGGCCATGGTCGGCGCCGCGCGGCGGCTCAAGATCCACGCCAAGGCCCGCGACGTGCGCGGGGTGGACCGGGTGGTGGTCAGGGACGGCGACGCGATCAGCGCGCTGCTGACCCGGCTCGGCGCCCATGACAGCGTGCTGGCCTGGGAAGAGCGGCGGATGCGCCGCGAGGTCAGGGCGACGGCGAACCGGCTGGCCAACTTCGACGACGCGAACCTGCGCCGCAGCGCCAGGGCGGCGGTGGCGGCCGGCGCCCGGGTCGAGCGGGCGCTGGAGATCCTCGGCCCGGAGGCGCCCGAGCACCTGATCGTGGCCGGCGAGCTGCGCATCAAGCACCGGCAGGCCAGCCTGGAGGAACTCGGCCAGCTCGCCGAGCCCGCCGCTGACCAAGGACGCCATCGCCGGCCGGATCCGCCGGCTGCTCGCGCTGGCCGACCGGCGCGCGGTCGAGCTCGGCGTGCCGACCACCGAGGCGCACCTGACCGCGGACATGCTCGTCCCCTGACGGGCGGCGGGATGCGGATGCGGGCCGGGCATCCGGCGGCCGGCCGGAACGTGGCCGGAGGTCCGGTGGGTCGATGTCCGCGAGATCACCCTGACCGGGCCGGAGCTGGCCGGCCTCGGGCCGCGGGAGCGTGCCCGGGCCGCCGCGTTCGTGTTCCCGTCCGACCGGCACCGCTACCAGGTCGCGCACGTCGCGCTGCGCCAGGTGCTGGCCGGCCGCACCGGCATCCCGGCTGGCGGGCTCGAATTCTGCCGTGAGCCTTGCCCGGACTGCGGCGGCCGGGCCTGCCTGCCGGTCCTGGCCGGTCACCGCGGCCTGCATTTCTCCCTGTCGCACTCGGCCGACGCCGTCGTGATCGCAATCGCCGCCGCGCCGGTCGGCATCGATCTGGAACGGATGGTCAGCCGCTGCTCATGCGAGCTTGCTGAGGCGATGCACCCGGCCGATGCGGCCCGCGTCCGGCGGCTGCCCGAGCCACGGCGGCATGCCGCGATCACGCGCTGGTGGGTGGCCGCGGAAGCCGTGCTGAAGTGCACAGGAGCGGGGATCGCGCACGGGCTGGCTGGCTTCCCCGTGCTCGGCGGCGGCCCGCCGGGCTGGGCCGCCGGGCTAGCCCAGCGCGCGGCCGGGCTGCCGGCTGCTGCCGCTCGCCGCACCGCCTGGCTACGCAGCGGGCATCGCGGTGCGCGCCGCGGAGCCGGTCCGGTAGGTTCAGGTTCGACAGGCAGCGCTGAATGCGCGGCCGCCAGGGCGAAATGTCGGACAAGGAGATCGCTGCAGTGACTGTCCGGGTCGGGATTAACGGATTTGGCCGCATCGGGCGCAATTTCTGGCGCGCCGTCCAGGCAGGCGCAGGCGCCGATGCTGATATCGATATCGTCGCCGCTAATGACCTGGGTGATATCGGACGTTCGCGCACCTGCTCAAGTACGACACGCTGCTCGGCACGCTCGGCCTGGACGTGGCGGCGGGCAGCGACACGATCACCGCGGGCCCGCACACGATCAGGATGTTCGCCGAGCGCGACCCGGCGGCGCTGCCGTGGGCCGACCTCGGCGTCGACGTGGTGGTCGAGTCCACCGGCCGGTTCACCAAGGGCGCCGACGCGCGCAAGCACATCGAGGCGGGCGCCAGCAAGGTCATCATCTCCGCCCCGGCGACCGGCGAGGACATCACGATCGTGATGGGCGTCAACGACGGCAGCTACGACCCGGCGGCGCACGACATCATCTCGAACGCCTCGTGCACCACGAACTGCGTGGCGCCGATGGCCAAGGTGCTGCTCGACGGCTTCGGCATCGTCAAGGGCCTGATGACCACCATTCACGCCTACACCAACGACCAGGTGATCCTGGACTTCCAGCACAAGGACCTGCGCCGGGCCCGCGCCGCCGCGCAGAACATCATCCCGACCAGCACCGGCGCCGCCCGGGCCACCGCGCTGGTGCTGCCCGAGCTGCAGGGCAAGCTGGACGGCATGGCGATGCGCGTCCCGGTGATGGACGGCTCGGTCACCGACCTGGTCGTGCAGCTCGGCCGGGAGGTGACCGTCGCGCGAGGTGAACGAGGCCTTCCGGGCGGCCGCCGAGGGCCAGCTCAAGGGCTACCTGAGCTACACCGCCGACCCGATCGTGTCCAGCGACATCGTCGGCACGCCCTGGTCCTGCACCTTCGACTCGTCCCTGACGATGGCGGCCGGCGACCAGGTCAAGGTCATCGGCTGGTACGACAACGAATGGGGCTACTCGAACCGGCTCGCCGACCTCACCGCCTACGTCGGCGCCAGGCTGCCGGGCCGGCTCATGAGGAGCATCGGCGACCTGGACGTCCGGGGCAGGGTGGTGCTGCTCCGCGCCGACCTCAACGTGCCGCTGGACGGCGCGCAGATCACCGACGACGGCCGGATCCGGGCCAGCCTGCCGACCATCACCAAGCTGACCGAGCGCGGCGCCCGGGTGCTGGTCTGCGCGCACCTGGGCCGGCCCAAGGGCGCGACCTACGACGAGCGCGCGGCCGGCGGCCCGTCGGTCGCGGCCGGTCGGCCTGCGGCTGGCCGAGCTGCTCGGCAGCGACGTGCGCGCTGGCCGCGGACGTGGCCGGGCCGTCCGCCAAGGCGGTCGCGGCCGGGCTGGCCGACGGGCAGGTCGGGCTGCTGGAGAACGTCCGCTTCGAGCCGGCCGAGACCAGCAAGGACGACGCGCAGCGGGCCGAGCTCGCCCGGCGGCTCGCCGGGCTGGCCGAGCTGTACGTCGGCGACGGGTTCGGCGCCGTGCACCGCAAGCACGCCAGCGTCTATGACGTGCCCGGCCTGCTGCCGCACGCGGCGGGCGACCTGGTCATCGCCGAGCTTGCCGTGCTGCGCAGGCTGACCAGCGACCCGGCACGGCCCTACGTGGTCGTACTCGGCGGCGCGAAGCCGTCGGACAAGCTCGCGGTCATCGCCAGGCTGCTGGACATCGCCGACCGGCTGCTGATCGGCGGCGGCATGTCCTACACGTTCCTCGCCGCGAAAGGCTACGAGGTCGGCAACTCGCTGCTCGAGGCCGACCAGATCCCGCAGGTGTCGGCCATGCTCGACGAGGCCGGCCAGCCGCGGCGTCGAGATCGTGCTGCCGGTCGACCTGGTGGCCGCGACCGACGTTCGCGCCCGACGCGGAGCACGACGTGGTGCCGGTCGACCAGCTTCCCGGCCGACCGCGAGGGGGTCGACATGGGCCCGGCCACCAGGGAGCTGTTCGCCGCGAAGCTGGCCGACGCGCGGACCGTCTTCTGGAACGGCCCGGTCGGGGTATTCGAGTTCCCTGCCTTCGCGGCCGGCACCCGGGCGGTGGCCGAGGCGATCAAGGCGGTGCACGGGCTGACCGTGATCGGCGGCGGCGACTCCGCGTCCGCGGTCCGGCACCTGGGCTTCGCGCCGGGCGACTTCTCGCACATCTCGACTGGCGGCGGCGCCAGCCTGGAGTACCTGGAAGGCAGGCCGCTGCCCGGACTGACCGCGCTGGATGACGGCGCGTGAGCGGGGCGCAGGCCGCGGGCCGCAAGCCGCTGATCGCCGGAAACTGGAAGCTGCACAACAACCACTTCGAGGCGATCTCGCTGACCCAGAAGCTCGCCTTCACCCTGAACAGCAAGGACTTCGCCGCCGTCGACGTCGCGTGCTGCCGCCGTTCACCGCGCTGCGCAGCGTGCAGACCCTGGTGGAGGCCGACAAGCGTGCCGATCGGCTACGGGGCGCAGGACATCTCGGCGCACGACGACGGGGCCTACACCGGCGAGGTTTCCGGGCCGCATGCTGGCCAAGCTCGGCTGCCGGTACGCGCTGGCCGGCCATTCAGAGCGGCGCCAGTATCATTTCGAGGACGATGCGCTGGTGAACGCGAAGGTCCAGGCCGCGCTGCGGGCCGAGCTGACGCCCATCCTGTGCGTCGGCGAGACGCTGGACGATCCGCGAGGCCGGCGAGCATGTCACGCACACCCTCGGCCAGCTGGACGGCGCGCTTGACGGAATCTCCGCCGACCAGGTCGCCCAGGTGATTGTCGCCTATGAGCCGGTCTGGGCGATTGGCACGGGCAAGGTGGCCACCCCGGATGACGCGCAAGAGATGTGCGCCGCCATCCGCGGGCGGCTTTCCGCCGTTCACGGGCACGCGACGGCGGCCAGTGTGCGTATCCTGTATGGCGGGTCGGTGAAGGCCGACAACATGGCTGCGATCATGGCGCAGCCAGACATTGACGGCGCGCTGGTAGGCGGCGCCAGCCTTGATGCCGGCGAATTCACCAGGATCTGCCGGTATCGTGAGCAGGTCGCGGAAAGCTGAGCGGAGCGCCCGGAGGGACGAGAAGAAGCAGTGGTCATCGGAGTCTCCATCGTCCTCATCATCACGAGCCTGCTGATGATGCTGCTTGTGCTCCTGCACAAGGGCAAGGGCGGCGGCCTTTCTGATCTGTTCGGCGGCGGGATCTCCTCGTCGCTCGGCTCGTCGTCGGTGGTCGAGCGGAACCTGGACCGGATCACGATCTTCACCGGCATCCTCTGGTTCCTCTGCATCGTCGCGCTGAACCTGCTGATGAACCGCTGACGGTGGCGGCATGCGGGCAACGAAATGCAGGATCAGGCTGGTCACAAGGGCAAGGGGTGAGCAGTGAGTAGTGGCAACGCCATCCGCGGCAGCCGGGTGGGCGCTGGACCGATGGGCGAGGCGGAGCGCGGCGAGGCCGCGCCGCGGGTGCGTGTCTCGTTCTGGTGCTGTAACCGGCATGAGACCATCCCGAGCTTCGCCAGCGACGCTGCCGTGCCGGAGACCTGGGACTGCCCGCGCTGCGGCTTCCCGGCCGGCCAGGACGAGGCGAATCCGCCGGCCCCGCCGCATGCCGAGCCCTACAAGACCCACCTGGCCTACGTCAAGGAACGGCGCAACGACACCGACGGCGCGGCGATCCTCGCCGAGGCACTCGACCGGCTCCGCAAGGGCGCCTGACGGCCCGCCGGGCTCCCTGTGCTGCCCTCGCAGCGGCATCGCTGCTTCTTCCTAGCCTGCGTCCCCGCGCAGGTACCGGCAGAGCAGGAAGCCGCTGTCGGCGAGCACGTGCGCCAGGCTCCAGGGCGGCCTGGGCCGCCGGGATATCGTCGCCGCCGGTCGCCCCGGCCGCCAGTATCCGGCCCGCCCGGCCGCCTGCCAGCAGCGGGCTCACGGTCAGGCACAGCTCGTCGAGCAGGCCAGCCGCCGCCACCTGGCCGAGCAGGTGCGGGCCGCCCTCGATGAGGATGCGCTGATGACCGCGCTCGGCCAGGGCGCCGATCACGGCCTCCGGGCTGAGCAACTCAGCTCCTGCGATCACCACGTCAGCGTGCCTGGCCGCCGCCGCCCGCCGGCCTGCCGGAGCCGCCTCGGTGGTCAGCACGATCGTCCGCGCCCAGTGCGGCGCCCCGGCCAGCAGCGGGCTTTCCAGATCCAGGTCGAGCAGCCGCGTCACGACCGCGATAGGCGGGGTCGGCGGGCGGTCCTCGCGCAGCTCGGGCCAGGCCTCCGTGCCGGTCACCGGCCGGTACTTCTCCGCCCGCACGGTCCCCGCGCCTGCCAGGATGACGTCAGCCAGGCTGCGCAGCACGGAAAAGACCTGACGGTCAGCGTCGCCGGACAGGCCGCCGGACCGCCCCTGGGCGGTGGCGGCGCCGTCGACGCTCGCGACCATGTTGGCGCGCACCCACGGACGGCCGGGCCGCGTGCCCGGCGCCGGATAGGCGTAGAGCCGGGCGATCTCGGCCAGGCCGGGCTGGCCGGCCTTCGACCGCTCCGATCGGGCCGCTGGCCTGGGCCGGGAAGATCTGGCGCACGCCAGCAGTCAACCAGACTGCCTGCCGATCCGCTGCCACCGCTCAGGCGATGCGCCTCAGCCTGCGCGCCCGTGCTGATCAGCGCCACGTTTGCGGCCCGGCACTAGGCCCAGTCACGGGACCGGATGCCGCGCAGCACCATCATCGCGTGACCGGGCACGAGCACGCTGCCGCCCGCTCCCGGCCCGCCCCTGTCCGCTGCTCCCGGCCCGTCCCGGCCGGCCTGCCGGGCCTGCACCCGGCCGGGCTGCCCCGCTGACGCCGTCCGCGTCCGGCTCACCGTCCGGCAGGGCCGATGTGTCAACCAGGATCTGCCAGGCCGCCGCGTACCTGGCACCCGGCATGACGAAGGTCACCGGCCCGCTGTGCGCGTTGACGAGGAGCAGGAAATCATCGTCCCTTACCGGCTCGCCGAGCGGCCCGGGCTCGGTGATCGCGCTGCCGTTCAGGAACACGGCCAGTGCCCTGGCGTAGCCGACGTGCCAGTCGGCCGCCGTCATCTCCTGCCCGGACGGGGTAAGCCAGGCGATGTCCAGCATCCCGGCGTCCCCGCCGCGGCCCGGCGCGGCAGCGGGCCGCCCGCTGAAGAAGCGACGGCGCCGGAATACCGGGTGCAGGCGGCGAAGCTCGGACAGCCCGCAGGTGAATTCGAGCAGGTCCGCGTGCTTGGCGACGCCTTCCCAGTCGACCCAGGAGATCTCGTTGTCCTGGCAGTAGGCATTGTTATTGCCTTGCTGCGTCCGGCCCATTTCATCGCCCGCCGCCAGCATCGGTATCCCCTGCGAGCAGAAAATTGTCACCAGGAAATTCCTGACCTGCCTGGCCCTTAGCTCGTTGATGGCCGGTTCATCGGACGGGCCCTCCGTCCCGCAATTCCAGGAGCGGTTATCGTCGGAGCCGTCCCGGCCGTCCTCGCCGTTCGCCATGTTGTGCTTGTGGTTGTAGCTGACGAGATCCTGCAGCGTGAAGCCGTCATGGCAGGTAACGAAATTCACCGAGGCCACCGGCCGCCGCGCGCTCGTCTCGTACAGGTCGCTTGAGCCGGTCAGCCGGGAGGCGAATTCCGGCAGGGTGCCCGGCTGGCTCCGCCACAGGTCGCGGATCGTGTCCCGGTACTTGCCGTTCCACTCGGTCCACAGCGGCGGGAACTTGCCGACCTGGTATCCGCCCTCGCCCACATCCCACGGCTCGGCGATCAGCTTCGCCTGGGATACCACCGGGTCCTGCTGCACCAGCTCGAAGAACGTCGCCAGCCGGTCGACATCGTGCAGCTCGCGGGCAAGCGCGGAGGCAAGGTCGAACCGGAAGCCGTCCGCGTGCATCTCCAGGATCCAGTACCGCAGTGAGTCCATGATCAGCTGCAGCGCGTGCGGGTGCCGGACGTTGAGGCTGTTCCCGCAGCCGGTGTAGTCCAGGTAGTACTTCGGCTCGTCGGCCCGCAGCCGGTAGTAGGCAGCGTTGTCGATGCCGCGGAAGGACAGCGTCGGCCCGCGGTGATCAGCCTCCGCCGTGTGGTTGTAGACGACGTCGAGTATGACCTCGATGCCTGCCTCGTGCAGCGCCTTCACCATTGTCTTGAACTCGGCGACCTGGCCGTCCGGCTGGGCAGCTGAGGAGTAGCGGTTGTGCGGGGCGAGGAACGCGATCGTGTTATAGCCCCAGTAGTTGACCAGTCCGCGGCCAGCCAGCTGGCGCTCCGACACGAACTGGTGCACGGGCATCAGCTCGACCGCCGTGACGCCAAGCCGGGTCAGGTGCTCGATCACGGCCGGGTGGGCGAGCCCGGCGTAGGTCCCGCGCTGCCCTGGCGGCACCTGCGGATGCCGCAGCGTGAGACCGCGCACGTGCGTCTCGTAGATCAGCGTCTCGTGATAGGGCGTGCGCGGCGCCCGGTCGCCGCCCCAGTCGAAGTGCGGGTCGATCACCACGTTTCTCGGCATGTACGGCGCGCTGTCAGCGGTGTTGAGCGCCGACCGGTCGTGCATCCGGTAGGAGAACAGCGCCTCGTGCCAGCGCACCTCGCCGTCGACGGCCTTGCCGTACGGGTCGAGCAGCAGCTTGGCCGGATTGCACCGGTGCCCCCTGATCGGGCTGGTAAGGGCCGTGCACCCGGTAGCCGTACTGCTGCCCGGGCCCGACATCCGGCAGGTAGCAGTGCCAGACGAAACCGTCCACCTCGGTCAGCGCGATCCGGCTCTCCGCGCTGCGGTCGGTGCCGCTGCCATCCTCGCCCGGCCCGAACAGGCACAGCTCGACCGCGGTCGCGACCTCGGAGAACAGCGCGAAATTGGTGCCCGAGCCGTCCCAGGTGGCACCGAGCGGGTAGGCGGTTCCCGGCCAGACGCGCATCCGCCGACCCTACCCGGCCGCTGCGACACTCGACCGGCCAAGGATCCCGGCCAGGTCCAGGCCGTCCGGGCAGCATGCCGAACGGCAGCGCTGGGCCTGCCGCCCGGCCGGCCACGCCGGGATCGAGCCTGGACGCGCAGAATGCGTCGGCGACGCTGGCCGGCGCGTACCGGACCAGCAGCGCAGCCTGCAGCACCAGGGTGATGAGCCCGGCCAGCCTGCGGCCGCGGAACTCAGCGTCCCGGCCGCCCGCGGCGCCGGTCCCGCTGGCCTCGCCGAGCGCCTTGCGGAGTTGCTGCACTGCCTCGTCGAGCCTGCGGTCCGCGCCCGCCGCCAGGTCAGCCTCGGCGAGCAGGGCGTCGGCCGCCTGCGGGGTACGGGCGAGCGCGCGCAGCACGTCAAGCGCGGTCACGTTGCCGGAGCCCTCCCAGATCGAGTTGAGCGGCGCGTCCCGGTAGATCCGCGGCATGCCCGATTCCTCCACGTAGCCGTTCCCGCCCAGGCACTCAAGCGCCTCGGCGGCGACTGCGGGCGTCCGCTTGCACACCCAGTACTTGGCCGCGGGCAGCGCGATCCGGAGCAGCGCCGCCTGCTCGCGGTCGCCCCTGGCCGCCTTGTCGGCCGCGCCCGCCAGGCGCATCGCCAGCGTCGTCGCTGCCTCCGACTCCAGGGTCAGGTCGGCGAGGACGGCGGTCATCAGCGGATGGGAGATGAGGCTCGCGCCGAATGACCGGCGGCCGGCGCAGTAGTGCACGGCGGTGACGCAGGCCTGGCGCATGGCCGCCGCGCTGCCGAGCACGCAGTCAAGCCGGGTCGCGCTGACCATCTCGATGATGGTCCGCACGCCCCGGCCGGGCTCGCCGACCAGCCAGGCCGGACGCGGCGTCGTATTCCACCTCGGCCGAGGCATTGGACCGGTTCCCGAGCTTGTCCTTGAGCCGCTGGATGCGCATCGAGTTACTGGAGCCGTCCGGCAGCACCCGGGGCAGCAGGAAGCAGCTCAGGCCCTCCGGCGCCTGGGCCGAGGACCAGGAAGAGATCGCACATCGGCGCCGAGCAGAACCATTTGTGCCCGGTGAGCCGGTAGCCGGTCCCGGCCGGCTGCCGCGCGGGTGGTGTTGGCCCGCACGTCGGAGCCGCCCTGCTTCTCGGTCATGGCCATGCCGGCCAGCAGGCCGGCCTTGCCGGCCGGCATCGCGCAGGCCCGGGTTCGTACTCCCGGGAGGCAAGCAGCGGCTCGAACCTGGCGGCGAGGTCCGGCGCGTGCCGGAGCGCGGGCACCGCCGCGTAGGTCATCGACACCGGGCAGCCATGACCGCCCTCGGCCTGCGCCCAGACATAGAACTTCGCCGCCCGCGCCACGTGGCTGCCCGGCAGCCGGGTCCGCCCACGGCGCCGCGTGCAGGCCATGGCGCACCGCGGTGGCCATCAGCTCATGCCAGGCGGGATGAAATTCGACTTCGTCGATCCGGTTGCCGCGGGCATCGTGGCTGCGCAGCACGGGCGGGTGCTCGTTCGCCAGCCTGGCCCGCTGCTGGGTTTCCGGGGCGCCGGCCAGGCGGCCGAGCGCGTGCAGTTCCGCGGCGGCCCAGGGCACGCCCTCCCGGCTGACCGCGCTGAGCAGCGCCGGGTCGTCGGCGACGTCGTGCCCGGCGAGCGGCGGTACCTGGTTCAGCACCTCGTGCGTGACATGCGGACTGGCGGCGGTCATCGGCAGCTCCCTCTACGAGGGTAGGCATCCCCCGGCCGATTGGCGTCCATTCTTCCCGGTGCGGCAATAACCTCCGCATACCGCCGCAAGATGATCTCGGCCACCTCGGGCGCGGCGCCCAGCGCGCCGGAGACCGCCGCGGCGCCGGCCCGCAGCGCGGACGCGGCCACCTGATCGGCGAATATCCCCGGGGCCAGCAGGTACGTCGCGACCACCACGCACGGCGCGCCGTCCCGCAGCAGCGCGGACACCGCCTCGGCGGGTGTCGGGCGAGGCCGCGGCCGCATAGGCGGGAACGACCGCGCGCCATCCCCTGGCCGCCTGCCACTGGGCCGCCACCCGGGCGATGGCGGCGTTGGCGGCGGGGCGGCGGGATCCGGCCGACGCGAGCACGACCGCGATGTCACCGGGCGAGCGCGGCAGCGGCGCGCGGGCGCTGCCGGTGGCCGCGGGGGCAGCGCGGGCCCGGCGGATCCCGGGCCGGCGCGGGGCGCCGCACTCGGCCAGGCGGCGGTCGAGCGCGCGCAGCAGCAGCGGATCCGGCCCCAGCGGCTCGCCGTATCCGATCCGCATGCCGGGCAGCGCCCGGCGCGGGCCCGCCAGCAGCGCGGGCAGGTCCACCTCGCTGTGGTATGCCGCGGTGAGCAGCAGCGGCAGCACGACGATGCGGCGGTCCCGCGTCGCTGCCCGCGGGCTGGCCGCTGCCGGCTGCCAGCGCGCCGAGCACCTGGGTCACCGACGGCGGGGCATGCCCCAGGTAGGCCGTCCTGGCGTCCAGCACGGCCAGGCCGCGGCGGTCGGCCAGCTCGCTGACCAGCCCCATCAGGCCGGCGATAGTCGCGGCAGCGCGCGGATCCTCGCTGCCGTGCGCGACGGCCAGCAGCGGCGGGCGGGCTGCCCCGGCACCGCCCGGCGGCGCGCCGGGCCGCCCCGCCACGGTGGTCAGCCGTGGATGCCGCATTCGGTCTTGCCAGTGCCTTCCCAGCGCCCGCTCCGCGGGTCGGCGCCAGGCTCGACTCTCGACGTGCAGGTCGAGCAGCCGATCGACGGGTACCCGTCATAGACGAGCGGGTTCACCAGCACGCCGTGCTCGGCGATATAGCTCTCCACCTGGTCCTGCGTCCAGCTGACGATCGGATTGACCTTGACCATCTGCCGCCGCGGATCCCACTCCACCACGCTGGGTGTCGCTGCGCGCGCTGGTCTCCTCCTTGCGCACCCCGGTTATCCACGCCTCGTAGGGATCCAGCGCCCGCTCGAGCGGCACGACCTTGCGCAGGTAACAGCAGAGGTCAGGGTTGCGCCCGTACAGCCGCGGCCCGAGCTCGGCGTCCTGCTCGGCCACGGTCCGGGAGGGCGTGACGTTTATCACGTTCACCGGATAGACCGCGGAGACCGCGTCCCTGGTGCCGATCGTCTCGGCGAAGTGGTACCCGGTGTCCAGGAACACGACGTCGATGCCCGGGCGGCACCCGCGACGCGAGGTGAATGATGACCGCATCGGTCATCGACGATGTGATGCAGATTCGGTCACCGAATGTATCCGTCGCCCACTTGATCACGTCCTCGGCGGGCGCGTCGGTCAGGGCGTCCACCGCTCCTGCGACCAGCCTCTCCATTCCGATGACTTCCTCCAGGCGCTTGCGTGCCGTCTGATCAGTCGACTCCCGCCCGGCCGCACGGGTTCTGGCCGGGCTCACCGGATGACTCCGGTTCCCGCGAAGCGTAGCCGGAAGGACCGGATGCAGCTCCGGCAACGCCAGCTGCCATCCTCGGCCTCGCGGCTCGAGATCCTCTTCGCCACAGTAGGGACAATAGAAGGGAACGGCGCGCTCCGCGGCAAAGGCCGGGAGAGTCATGACACATCCTCCTCGCTGGCCCGCGCCGCCCATGCGGCAAATGTCTCGCCTGAGCCGCGGGCAGCGTCGAATCGGCGCAGTACCCGCTCGACGTAGTCGGGCAGTTGCTCGGCCGTGGTCTTCAGCCCCCTGACCTTCCGGCCGAAGCCAGAGCTCGTCCCGTCCCCTCCAGTCAGGCTTCCCCCCAGGTGGATCTGAAACCCTTCAGCCTGCTGGCCGCCGGGGAGGGTGACCAGCGTTCCCTTCAGGCCGATGTCCGCAGTCTGGATCCTGGCACACGAATTCGGGCAGCCGTTGACGTTGATCGTCACCGGCTCGGTGAAATCGGGCAGCCGCCGTTCCAGCTCGCTGATCAAGTCGGCGGCACGCTGCTTGGTCTCCACGATCGCGAGCTTGCAGAACTCGATTCCGGTGCATGCCATCGTGTGCCTGCGGAACACGCTCGGGCTGGCGGGCAGGCCGGCCGCGGCCAGCTCGGCGGCCAGCTCAGCCGCCCTGCCCGGCGGCACGTCAAGGATGACCATCTTCTGCTCCGTGGTCGTGCGCACCCGCCCGCTGCCGTACTCGGCGGCCAGGCCGGCGATCACCGTCAGCGAGTCCGCTGACAGCCGGCCCACGGTCGGCGCGAAGCCGACGAAGCAGCGCCCGTCCCGCTGCTCGTGGATGCCCACGTGGTCGCGCCGGTGGCCGGCCGGCGGCTGCGGAGCCGGGCCGTCCGGCAGCCGGAAGCCGAGGTAGTCGCGTTCCAGCACCTCGCGGAACCGCTCCGGGCCCCAGTCGGCGATGAGGAACTTGATCCGTGCCCGGTGCCGCAGCCGCCGGTAGCCGTAGTCGCGGAACACCGACGTGACGCCGGCCCAGACGTCCGGCACCTGGCCGGGCCGGACGAACGCGCCGAGCCGCTTGCCGATCATGGGATTGGTGGAAAGGCCGCCGCCCACCCACAGGTCGTAACCCGGCTGCCCGTCCGGGCCGAGCACTCCGGCGAACGCGACATCGCTGATCTCGTGCATCGTGCACTGCACGGGGCAGCCGCTCATCGCGGACTTGAACTTGCGGGGCAGGTTGGAGAATGCGGGGTCACCGACAAAGCGCGCGTGCGTCCGGGTGATCTCCGGCGTGGCGTCGATGATCTCGGTGGCGTCCAGGCCGGCCAGCGGGCAGCCGAGGATGACCCGCGGCGTGTCACCGCAGGCCTCCGTTGTCGACAGGCCGACCGATTCGAGCGCCTCCCAGATCGCCGGGACATCCTCGATCTGAACCCAGTGCAGCTGGATGTTCTGCCGGTCGGTGACATCCGCGGTACCGCGGGCATACCGCCGGGAGATGTCGGCGATGACAGCGAGCTGCGCGTGATCGAGCTGGCCGCCGTCGATCCGGATCCGCAGCATGAAGTACCTGTCGTCCAGCTCGGCCGGCTCCAGCGCCGCCGTCTTCCCGCCGTCGATGCCCGGGCGGCGCTGCGTGTACAGCCCGTACCAGCGGAACCGGCCGCGCAGGTCGGCCGGATCGATCGAGTCGAAGCCGCGCTTGGCGTAGACATCGATGATCCGCTGCCGGACGTTCAGGCCGTCGTCGTTCTTCTTGCTTTCCTCGTTGGCGTTCAGCGGCTCACGGTAGCCGAGTGCCCACTGGCCCTCGCCCCGGCTGCGGCGCGGTCCGGCCGCCGCTGGCCGGCGCCTGGCCGCCGGCTGCGGCCCGGCAAGAGCGGCCGTGCGGTCGCGGGTACTGCGGCCGGCCGCTGCGGCGGCCGTCGGCTCGGCATCCGTGCGGGCTTGGCTGTCGGTCCTTGTGGTGATCGTCATGCTGGGCGATCCTTCGGGTCCTGGACATGCGGTGCGTACGGTCCTTGCGGAGCAGTGCCAATGACGGGCTGGCGATCTGGCCACCGCGATGGCGGCGGCCAGGCAGGCATTGGCTTACCGGGCGAGAACGGGCTTACCGGGCGGATCGGGCTGACCGGCGAGAACGGGTATCCCGTCAGCGGCGGAGGTCAGATCGCGCTGCGGATCCGGAGGAAATCGACGTGCCGCCGGGCTACCAGCAGCGGGTCGGTGCCGGTAACGACGGCAGGCGGCAAGCTGCCCGGTGCCGCCGGACAGCCGGCCTGGGGCATCGGGCAGGCGGCCTGACCGGCAGCCATGCTGGCAGCATGCACGACAGAGTGAACGACGTCTGCTGTCACGCCAACGACAACCGCCCGGCCGCGGTGCCTATTCCGCGGCGGCCACGCCATTCCGCGGCCGCCGCGGTTTTCTCGCTGCCACCATGCGTTCTGCGCCTATTGCGGCAGTCAGCCCTGCCTGATCCAGCCGAGCCGCGGCTCGGCCTCCCTGGCCGGCGGCTGATGCTGGCAGTCGCACCAGGTGCCGCCCGGGCATTCGTCATGCCGCTGCTCACGGCAGGAAAGGCACACCATGGTGTTCATTGTCGCTGCCCGAATGGGTGCCGCCCGGGGTGGGTAGGTTACCCAGACGAGGCCGAGGCGATGTCCAGGACCGGACGGATGGTTGACGTATCCGCGAGCGCACGGGAAGCCGTCCCGCTGCCCTTCGCGGACCGTTCCGCGGCCGGACGCGCTCTCGGCGCCAGGATGCTGGATCTGGTGGCCTCGGGTGCGGCCGGCCTCAGCCTGGAAAACACCGTGGTGCTTGCCCTGCCGCGCGGCGGCGTGCCGGTAGGCCGCGAGGTCGCCGGCGCGCTGGGAGTTCCGATCGACCTGCTGGTGACCAGGAAGATCGGCTATCCGCTGCAGCCCGAGCTCGGGGTCGGCGCGGTGGCGGAAGGCGGTCAGCCGGTCTTCGACGAAGCGATGCTGGCGCGGCTCGGGCTGACCGCGGCCGCACTGGACCCGGTGGTGACCAGGGAGCGGGCCGAGCTCGGCCGCAGGATCGCGGCGTACCGGGGCGAGCGGCCTGCTCCCGCGCTGCGCGGCCGGGACGTGATCGTCGTCGATGACGGGCTCGCGACCGGTGTCACGGCCAGGGCTGCGCTGCGCGCGGTACGGACGGCCGGGGCCAGCCGCACCATCCTCGCGGTACCGGTGGCCGCGCCGTCATCGGCCACGGCGATGCTGGCCGAGGCCGACCTCGTCCTGGTCCTGGCCGCGCCGCCCGCGTTCCGGGCCGTGGGGGAGTGGTATCAGTCTTTCGGCCAGCTCAGTGATGCTGACGTGGTCAGGCTGCTCGGAACCGGCCCGCGGTCGCCCTAGCGGGGCAGGCTGCCGGGACCGGCGCCGCCCGGGCGTCGGCCCGTCAGGCCGCCAGGAAGTCCTGGCCGGCCCGTCAGGCCGCGTTTGCCCTGCGCATCCGGCGCCGCCGCTCGGAGGCCCGCTCGTCCTCGTTGAGCCCGCCCCAGGTGCCGTACTTCTCCGGCCGCGACACGGCATAGCTGAGGCACTCGGTCTGGACCGGGCAAGCTGCGCAGACAATCTTGGCCTTGCGCTCGCGAATATCCCGCTCGGGCTGTCGCTCGCCGTCCGGGCCGAAGAAGAGCACGACTTCCTTACCGCGGCACGCCGCGTCATCTTGCCAGCCCCAGTTCGGCCGGGGCATCAGGGCGGCCTGACGACGTACCTCAGACATGGATCGATCTCCTCAAAAGCTGACCGTGTGAAACTTCGCTTAACAGAGCGTCCGGCTCGCTCGACGCGTGATACCCCGCGCGATGCGGCATTCGCCCCGTCGCGATGTCTAACGCGTTACATCGCCACAGTGTTCCCGCGCGAGCGGGCGCTACGGAGGAGGCGCAAAACGGCAACGGGGCCAGGCGGATCAGCGAGCCGAGGCATAATCATGCCACTCCGGTCCGGGCCCGCGCAGGCCGGCTGCGGAATCCGTGGCGGCTGGCGGTCACCTCATCGCTGGCTAAGTCGTCATAAGCTAGACAAATCCGATAGGTCAGGGTCACCATGGGCACCATGTCGACGTCGGACGCAGCTCCGCTGCCTCGTCTCGGCGAGGTCTTCTTCGATGTCAGGAGCACTTCGCGGAGCCTGCGGATCAGCTGGTACGCGGACACCGGGGTCGCGGTGCTCAGCATCTGGCAGGCCGGAACGTGCACAGGAAGCTTCCGGCTGCCGATGGCCGACCTGCCCAGGATGATCCACACGCTGCAGCGCGGCCCCGATGGCCTCGGCGCCCCGGGCGGCGTGCTGGCCGCTCCCGGGGGCAGGCCAGCGGAGTACCTGGATCACCCCACGACTGCCTATCCGGCCAGCGCCGCGGGCGTACGCCACGACGAGCCGCTTGATCCGCATTACCCGGTACCGGGGCGCATGCCGGGCCATCCGGATCAGCCAGGAAGGGCGCCGCACCCAGCCTGGCCGGGCGCGGCTTCCCGCCACGACGAGCCGCCGGCCCAGGCCCGGCACGCGGCCAGGCCGGGTCAGCCGCCTGGCGCGGCCGGATACCCGGCCAGCACCGGGCGCCCGCATTCGCCGCCGGAATCACCCGCCGGCCGCTACCAGAACGACAGCAGAGCAGGCGGCTATTCACCCCCGGCTCCTGGCGTTGAAGGCCAGCCCGCAGCTTCGCCGTCCTATTCCCCCGGACGGCCTGGCTGGCCCGGTGAGCAGCGGGATGCGGGCTGGGATATCGGAAACGCCCGGGCTGGCGACGAAGGGCTCGAGCTGCCCCCCGGCTCCTTCCCCTGCAGCCTTCCGCTGGCGGAACACGAACTCCGCTAGCTACCGCGAGCCACTCAGCTCTTTTGCCCGGCCACATCAGCAGCCTTTTGCGCATGGCCGCATGTGCTGACTTTGCCTGGCGGCTCCGATTGGCCCCATCGGCCTATGCCGGCCCAGCGTTCCTGGCACGGCCTGGCTGACCTTCCGCGCACTGCCTGCCCGCCTTGTAGCAGTTGCCTGCCCGCGCCTTCCGCGCCGTGCTTCGCGGACCCAATGGCAGCCCGCCAACATCGGTATCAGGCGGCCGCTAAGAAAAACCGTCCACGTGCCGTTACACCTGCCTTCTCCTGGGGATATACGTGCGGCGGGGGAAGGGGGAATACAAGTGGCACAGAAAGTCTCGGTTACATTCGCCTGCGACTACGACGAGAAAGAGATTCCGGACGGCCAGCACCTGACGCGGTCGTTCAGCCTTGACGGCCGGGATTACGAAATCGACCTCTGCGAGCGGCACAGCCAGAAGCTCGACGAGGTCTTCAACCGGTACGCTACTCGGGCTCGCAAGACATCAAACCGGGTGGGGCGCACCAAGCGACGGACGGCAGCGCATCGTAAGCACAGCGCCGACATTCGCTCCTGGGCAAAGGGCAATGGCATTTCGGTCAGCGACCGCGGCCGGATTCCAGCCGACGTCATTGCCAGGTACGACACAAGTCACCGCTGAGGTTCGCTCGCCGCGACTGCCGTCCGCACCGCCGTGTCCGGCATGCTGTGGCGCCGCTCCGTCATGAGCGGCGCCACAGCCGCCGCGATCGCCAGCCTGAGGCAGGGACGCGGCGTCAGCTCCGGGCGCGGATGAGCGGCTGGCCGACCGAAAGCCGTATTCTGCCGCCCATCCCGTTCGCTATCCCGGCCGCCGAGACGTACCAGGCGAGCAAGGCGGTCACCACGCCGATGTAGCCGCCGACCCGGATCAGGCTATGGCCAGGAAGCTGGCCGGCGAAGTTCCCGATGAACAGCAGGACAAAGGCGATCTCAAGGAAGAAGAACACGAGGAAGAGGCAGAGGCTCGCCTGCGCACTGAAGATCATCATGTACAAGGTGAAGATCGCGAAGGCCAGCAGGATCCAGCCCAGGTCATTGAGCACGTTCTCGCCCTTGACGACGGCGACGTAGTGCACGAAGAACCACAGCCCGATCCAGAATGAGCCATAGGTGGCGAAGGCCGTCGCGCCGAAGACGTTCCTGTTGCGGAACTCCCACATCCCCGCGAGCAGCTGCGCGATGCCGCCATAGACGAGCGCGTAGGGCAGCCACTCACCGGAATTGACGAGTGGGAGGGCCCCCCTGGTCCACCCGATGTTGGCCGCTGACAGCAGGAACGTGGTCAGCGCGAAGCCGGCGAGCCCGAGCGGCGCCGGATCTGCGACGGCCGGGGGTACCGGCGCGATCGCCGATATTCCTGTTTCATCGGAAGTGGTCAACGGATTCCTCCTGATGTGATGTGCACCCGCCCGGACGGCGGAATGCTGCCGCCGCAGCCAGGCCGGCGCGCGGAGTGACTAGAAGGACACCACGGGTCCCGCGGCACCGGTTGACTTGCCGCGAGCGATGCCTCGACCGGCAACACCGTGCGCTGCAGGCGGATCCTCGCAAAAGTGACCATGCCTGGACCTTCCCTCGTCTTCACAGCGGGCTCAGCAGAACCAGATGGAAGACCTGTCCTGAGCGTAACGCCCGCTGCGCCGCTGCGGGAGACCCAGTTTCATCACATCCGGCGGAAATTGCGGCCGCTACCGCGGCTGGCAGCACGTTAGCACCCCGGCTTAGCCCCGCTCTGGTGACTAGCACGAAGAGCCGGTCTTGCGGCATCAGCCGGTACTCATTCCGCGGTGTCCAGCCGAGGTCATTCGCGCCACGGCGGCGCAGGGCGAGCATCGTACCTGGCCTCTGCGGTGCACTTCTTCGATGAGCTCGCCGCCAGTTCAGCATCGCCGCCGGCCAGCACGCCGGCAATTAGCGGCACATGGGCGCCCCACCGGAATGGGTGCCAAGTACCTGATGCTCCAGGATGGCGGCAGCGTAGGCCGGCGCAGCCAGGTAAGAAACGCTCAGCGAGACGGAATTACCGACGGTCTTCCGCGCTCGCCCGGCGAGATCGTCGTAGCGGCGAACGACAACCCGCAGGTCCTCGGCGAGCGCACGGGCATGCGGGGCAGTCTCCAGGTTCGCGATATCGCTGTTGGTCACGGAGACAAGCGCCGCCGTCCGCGATGGCGAGCACCAGGTCTGCGCTCCGCTCGTCCGGCGGCAGCAGCGTCCCCGCTACTTCAGGGTGAGGCCAGGCGGCCAAGCTGGGCAGGCACCTTGGCCGCAGCCGCGCGGTCAAGCAGGAAGAGCGTCTGCTGCCTGCCGCGCGCGCCAGCCGCAGGCACCTGGACCGGCCCGGCCCCGGACAGCGCGAGCCGGACCGCCCCGGCCTTGTCCGGCCCGGATGCGATGATCCACACCTCCCGGGCCGCCCGGATCGCCGGGAGCGTCAGCGTCAGCCGGACCGGTGGCGGCTTAGGCGAGCCGTGGACGGCAACCACGGTCCGCTCTTCCTCATAGAGCGCAGGCTGGCCAGGGAACAGGGAGGCGACGTGCGCCTCTGGCCCGATCCCGAGCATCAGCACGTCGAAGGACGGTGACTCGCCGTGGTCCTCCGGCGTTGCCGCGTCGCGCAGCCAGCCCGCGTACCTGGCCGCCGCAGCCTCGGGGTTGTCACCGTCCGGCCCGTCCGGGCCAGGCATCGGCCGGACCCGGCCGGGGGCCACGTCGACATGGTCGAGCAGAGCCGCGCGGGCGCCCGTCTCGTTCCGGTCCGGGTGCCCGGCCGACAGGAACCGCTCGTCGCCCCACCAGATATCCAGATGCCGCCAGTCCACCGCGTCCCTGGCCGGCGCGGCGGCCAGCTCGGCGAGCACTTTCGTGCCGATACCGCCGCCGGTGAGCACGACGGAGGCATGGCCGCGGGCGGCCGAGGTGTCCACCAGCCGGGTCACCAGCCGCGCGGCCACGGCCTTGGCCAGCAGCTCGGCGTCACGGTGAATGAGTACCTGGGGCGCGGTCACTGCTCGGCCTGGGCCGCCCCGGCCTGGGCCGCCCCGGCCGCCAGGCGGCCAGCCGCGCTGGCCGCGAGCCGGTCCAGCGTCTCGCCGTAGACCTCGTCGGAGTCCAGCCGCCGGAGTTCCTCTGCCAGCAACTCGGCGGTGTCCCTGCGGTGCAGGGCAACCCGGCGGTCCGGCTGCCCCGGCTTGGTCAGCGTGGCCAGCAGCCCGTCCGGCCTGGCCAGCACGATATCGCCCTCGCTGGTGGCGAACCGGACCTCGGTGATGCCGGGGCCGCCCGAGGTGTCCCGCTCGAAGGGCACGCCCAGGCACCCGCTGAGCCAGGCAACGATCAGGTCGGCGGTCGGGTTGTCCTTCTCGGCGGTTACCGACCCGCCGCTGATCTCGCCGTGCGGCTGGTCGAGCGTGGCCGCGAGCAGCGACCGCCAGGAAGTGGCGCGGGTCCAGCTGAGATCGGTGTCACCAGCCCGGTAGCTCTGGGCCAGCACGGCGAGCGCCTCCCTGGGCACCGGCGCCTCGGCCGCGTCGGTCACCCGGCGCTGGGCGAGCAGGCCGATCGGGTTACCGGACGGGCGTGCCGGGCCTTCCCCCGGCCACCAGGTGACGACCGGCGTGTCCGGCGCTAGCAGCGGCCTGACCACCGAGTCCGCGTGCTGCCCCATCGGGCCGTACATCCGCAGCAGCACCGTCTGGCTTGGCCCGGCCTCGCCGGTGCGGATCTCCGCGTCCAGCCGCGACCGAGCGTCCGGCCGGCGGATGATGACGCCGATAATCCGGCAGGGGTGCTCGCGGCCAGCCTCGCTCGCCGCACGGACGGCATCGTACTGGCCGGCCTCGTCGGTCACGATGATCAGGTTGAGCACCATGCCGGTGGTCTGCCCGCCGAGCCGCCGCCGCTCCCTGGTGAGGGCCTCGCGGATGGCCCCGGTGGTGGTGTCGGTCAGGTCAATCGTCATCGCTGCACTCTTCTCGCTGGGATCGGGCCGTCAGAGCCGGCGCCAGGCGCGTCCGCCGCGGGCGATCAGGGCGTCAGCCGAGGCCGGGCCGTGCGAGCCCGCCGGATACTGCTCGGGCTGGCCGGCCGATGCCCAGAATTCCTCGATCGGATCCAGGATCTGCCAGGACAGCTCTACTTCCTCCTGCCGCGGGAACAGCGGCGGGTCGCCGATCAGCACGTCGAGCAGCAGCCGCTCGTATGCCTCCGGGCTCGACTCGGTGAACGCACCGCCGTAAGCGAAGTCCATGTTCACGTCCCGGACTTCCATGGCCGATCCTGGCACCTTCGAGCCGAACCTGATGGTCACCCCTTCATCCGGCTGAACCCGGATGACCAGCGCATTCTGGCCGAGTTCCTCGGTGTCTGTGGCCGTGAACGGAAGGTGCGGCGCCCGCTGGAACATCAGCGCGATCTCCGTCATCCGGCTTGGCAGCCGCTTGCCGGTGCGGAGGAAGAACGGCACCCCCGCCCACCGCCTGGTGTCCACGCCGAGTTCCACGGCGGCGTAGGTGTCCGTATGCGAGTCCGCCGGGATGCCTGGCTCCTCCAGGTAACCGGGCACCAGCACGCCGCCCTGCCAGCCCGCCGCGTACTGGCCGCGCCCGGTGCCGGCGGCCAGGTCCGGCGGCAGCGTCACGGCCGAGAGCACCTTCTCCTTCTCGGCCCGCAGCGAGTCGGCGTCGAAGGAGACCGGCTCCTCCATCGTGGTCAGCGCCAGCAGCTGCAGCAGGTGATTCTGGATGACGTCGCGCGCCGCGCCGATGCCGTCGTAGTAGCCGGCCCGGCCGCCGATGCCGATGTCCTCGGCCATGGTGATCTGCACGTGATCCACGTAGCCGCGGTTCCAGATCGGCTCGTACAGGGTGTTCGCGAAGCGCAGGGCCAGGATGTTCTGAACGGTTTCCTTGCCGAGGTAGTGGTCGATGCGGAACACCGACTGCGCGGGGAAGACCGCATCAAGCGTGGCGTGCAGCTCGCGCGCGCTCTTCAGGTCATGGCCGAACGGCTTCTCGATCACCACCCGCCGCCACGGCCGCGGCCCGGTCGCCGAGCCGCCGGGCTCCGCCAGCCCGGACCGCTTGAGCTGCTGGATGACGAGCGGGAAGGCCTTCGGCGGGACGGAGAGGTAGAACGCGCAGTTGCCGCCGGTGCCCCGCTGAGCGTCGAGGTCGTTGACGGTTTTCGCCAGCTCGTCGAACGCGGCGTCGTCGGCGAACTCGCCGGACACGAACCTGACGCCTTCGAGCAGCTGCTGCCAGACCGCGTCGCGGAACGGGGTGCGGGAGTGCAGCTTCACGGCCTCGTAGGCGACCTGGGCGAAGTCCTCGTCCTCCCAGTCCCGGCGGGCGAAGCCGACCAGCGAGAAGCCCGGCGGCAGCAGGCCCCGGTTGGCCAGGTCGTAGACCGCTGGCAGCAGTTTCTTGCTGGCCAGGTCGCCGGTGACGCCGAACATGACGAGCACGCAGGGGCCGGCCACCCGCGGGATCCGGCGGTCGCGCGTGTCCCGGAGCGGATTAATGATCATCTGGTCTCCCGGAGTGCCTGCCGGTCATCAGCTGCCTGCCGCTGCCATCTCGGTCTCGATCGTGCCGAGCAGCTCGTGCCAGGACGCGGCGAACTTCTGCACGCCCTCCTCCTCAAGCACGCCGACCACATCGTCGTAGCCGATGCCCAGCGCCGCCAGGTCGTCGATGACCTGCCGGGCTTCGTCATAGGTGCCGTGGATGGTGTCGCCGCGCAGCTCGGCGTGCGCGGCGGTGGCGTGCAGGGTGGCCTCAGGCATGGTGTTCACCGTCCCGGGGGCGACCAGTTCCTCGACATACATGGTGTCCCGGTAGGCCGGGTCCTTGGTGCTGGTAGACGCCCACAGCGGGCGCTGCGGGCGGGCGCCGCGCTCGCGCAGCGCCGACCAGCGGGAGCCGGCGAACTTCTGCTCGTATAGCTGATAGGCGAGCCGCGCGTTGGCGATGGCGGCCTTGCCGCGCAGCGCGTCGGCGGCCGGGGTGCCGATCTTGCCGAGCCTGCGGTCGACCTCGGTGTCCATCCGGCTGACGAAGAACGAGGCCACCGAGCCGATCGCGGCGATGTCATGGCCGTCGGCCTGCTCAAGGCCGGCCATGAAGGCATCGATGACCTGGCCGTAGCGCTCCAGGGAGAAAATCAGCGTCACGTTCACGCTGATCCCCTCGGACAGGCACCTGGTGATGGCGGGCAGCCCTTCGACGGTGGCCGGGATCTTGATGAACAGGTTCGGCCGGTCGACCTGCCACCAGAGCGCGCGGGCCTCGGCTATGGTCTTCGCGGTCTCCCTGGCGATCCGCGGGTCGACCTCGATGGAGACCCGGCCGTCGACCCCGCCGGTCGCGTCGTAGGCGGGCCGCAGCACGTCGCAGGCCCACCGGATGTCGTACGTCGTGATCGCGCGCGCCGCCTCGTCCACGGTCACGCCGCGCACGGCCAGGTCAGCCACCTGATCCTGGTAGGCGTCGCCGGACGACAGGGCGTGCGCGAAGATCGTCGGGTTCGATGTCACGCCGGTCACGTGCATGTCCCGCGCTAGCGTCGCGAGATTGCCCGTGGCCAGCCGTTCCCGGCTGATGTCGTCGAGCCATACGGCGACCCCGGCGGCGGTGAGCTGCCCAAGGTGGTCATCGGGCTGGGTAGTCATGGCCTCTTGCTCCTCGAGTTCATTCGCTGGTGGCCGCGGCACTCAGCCTGGCCAGGCTGGACCGGGCGGCCGCGGCCACCCGCTCGGCCGTGAGGCCGAATTCTGAGTACAGGGTCTGGTAGGCGGCCGAGGCGCCGAAGTGCTCCAGGCTGACGCACTCGCCCGCGTCCCCGGCCAGCGCGCGCCAGCCGAGGGCAATGCCGGCCTCGACGCAGACCCGCGCCCGGATCCTGGCTGGCAGCACCCGCTCCTGGTAGGACGCATCCTGCTCGGTGAACCACTCCAGGCACGGCATCGACACCACCCGGGCGGCAGTCCCGGCGGCCTGCAGCAGCTCCCGGGCGGCCATCGCGATCTGCACCTCGCTGCCGGTGGCGATCAGGATCACCTCGGGCGCGCCGCCTGCCGCTTCGGCCAGGATGTAGCCGCCGCTCGCGGTGCCCTCGGCGCTGGCCAGCCCGGCAGCCTCGGAGCGGTCGAAGACCGGGACGTTCTGCCTGGTCAGGCACAGTCCCGCCGGATGATCCGTCCGCTCGAGTATGGTCCGCCAGGCGACCGCGGTCTCGTTCGCGTCGGCCGGGCGGACGACGTCGAGGCCCGGGATGGCGCGCAGTGCCCACAGCTGCTCGACCGGCTGATGGGTCGGGCCGTCCTCGCCGAGGCCGATCGAGTCATGCGTCCAGACGAACGTCACCGGCAGCCCCATCAGCGCCGCCAGCCGCACTGACGGCCGCATGTAATCGCTGAACACCAGGAAGGTGCCGCCGTAGGGCCTGGTGAGGCCGTGCAGCGTGATGCCGTTGCAGATCGCGCCCATGGAGTGCTCGCGGATGCCGAAGTGCAGCGTCCGCCCGTAGCGGTTCCCGGGGAACAGCCGAGTCTGGTGGACCTCCGGGATGAAAGACGGCTCGCCCTCCATCGTGGTGTCGTTGCTGCCTGCCAGGTCGGCCGACCCGCCCCAGAGCTCCGGCAGCACCCCGGCAAGCTCGTCCAGAATCTTCCCGGATGCCTTCCTGGTCGCGATGCCCTTCTCGGTCGGCGCAAAGACCGGAAGCGCGTCCTTCCAGCCAGCCGGCAGCTGCCGGGCGGCGAGCCGGGCGAGCAGCTTGCTGCGCGCTGGCTGAGCCGCCGACCAGGCGGCGAACGTGTCCTCCCAGGCTGCCCTTGACCGCTTGCCGCGGTCGGCCACCTTCCGGGCGTGGGCGAGCACCTCGTCCTCGGCGGGGAACGAGACATCGGGGTCGAAGCCGAGTATCCGCTTGGTCGCCGCCACCTCGGCCGCGCCGAGAGCCGAGCCGTGCGCGGCGCCGGTGTTCTGCTTGTTCGGCGCCGGCCAGCCGATGATCGTGCGCAGGGAGATCAGCGACGGCGCGTCTGTGTGGTCCCGGGCGGCGGTGAACGCCGCGTAGAGCGCGGCGACGTCCTCGTGGTAGCCGCCGGGCGCGCGCCAGTTCACCCGCTGCACGTGCCAGCCGTAGGCCTCGTACCTGGCGCACACGTCCTCGGACTTCGCGATCGCCGTGTCGTCCTCGATCGAGATGCTGTTGTCGTCATAGAGCAGGGTCAGGTTGCCGAGCTGCTGATGGCCGGCCAGCGAGGACGCCTCGTGGCTGATGCCCTCCTCGATGTCGCCGTCCGAGGCGAAGGCATAGATGTGATGGTCGAACGGGCTGCTGCCCGGCGCGGCGTCCGGGTCGAGCAGGCCGCGTTCGCGCCGTGCCGCCATCGCCATGCCGACCGCGTTCGCGAGGCCCTGGCCGAGCGGGCCGGTGGTGGTCTCTACGCCCGGAGTCAGGCCGTGCTCGGGATGGCCGGGGGTGCGGCTGCCCCAGACCCGGTAGTGCTTCAGGTCATCCAGGGTCAGCCCGTAGCCGGACAGGTAGAGCTGGATGTAGAGGGTCAGGCTGGAGTGGCCGCAGGACAGCACGAACCGGTCCCGGCCCAGCCAGCCGGGGTCGGCCGGGTCGTGCCGCAGCACGTGCTGGAAGAGGAGGTAGGCCGCCGGAGCCAGGCTCATCGCGGTGCCAGGATGGCCCGAGCCAGCCTTTTCCACGGCGTCCATCGCGAGAACGCGGATCATGTCCACTGCCCGGGCGTCGGTACCGGACCATTCGAGCGAGTTAGCAGGCTGTGTGCTCACCGTGACTTCAGGCTCCCTCCGGGCGGAACGCAATCACGGCATTGACCTTATCCCGCTGCGGTTGCCTTAACCGCCCCGGCTGCCTGCGTCAGCGGGCCCCTGTCCCGCAAGGCGAACAACAGGCGAAGCGCAGTGATCCAGATCAGTATCGCGCCGGTGACGTGCACCCAGACCAGGCCAGCGGGCAGCCCGTTGAAGTACTGGGTGTAGCCGACTGATCCCTGCACCAGGATCAGGCCGAGCAGCGCCAAGCCGAGCCGGTTCGCCCGCTGCGGCGCGCCGCCGAATCGCAGGCCGATCACCAGCGCGAGCACCAGGCCGGTGAGCAGCCAGCCGATGTCCGCGTGCAGCTGGGTGACGCCGGTGAGCGGCAGGTGGTAGCGGGCAACGGAGCGGGCGCCCGCCAGCGGCCCGGTGCCGGTGACCACGGTTCCTGCGGCCAGCATCACGGCCGCCACCGCGACCAGGGCGGCAGCAAGCACCCGCAGCTCCGGCCAGGCCGGCCGCGCGGGCGCGGTGCCCTCCGTCACCTTGACGTGCAGCGCCACGGCGACCGCGACCAGCGACACGGACAGCATGAAATGCACGGAGACCCAGACCGGGTCGAGCTTGGTGAGCACCACGACGCCGCCGAGCACCGCCTGCGCGACGACGCCGGCCGGCTGGGCCAGCGAGAGCATGACGACATCCGTCCGGCGGCGGTCGCTGCCGCCCGGCCGGAACCGCCAGCCTGCTATCGCCACGATCACCGCTATCACCAGGATGGCACCGGTGACGAGCCGGTTGCCGAACTCGATCCAGCGGTGCACGAGTGTGCTGCCGGTCGACCCGCCGGCCACGATGCTGTGCGCGGTGCAGGCAGGCCAGTCCGGGCAGCCGAGACCGGACTGGCTCAGCCGGACGGCGGCGCCGGTCAGGATGATCCCGGCCGACGCGATGACGCCGGCCAGCGCGATCCGCCGCATCGAGGCCGCCGAAGGCGCCAGCACGGAGTCCGCGAGCGTGCGCGGGGCACGGGCGATCGATGCACGCGAGAAGCGGAACGAGGGGCTGGCCGCGGCTCGTTCCGAGGCGGAGTCGGTGAGCACGACGCCGAGCCTACTCGGCCCGCAGCGGCACGGGCAGCTCAGGCCTGTGGTGCCTGGGCTGCGCCGGCCGCGCCGCGCGCCGCGCCCGCGCTGGCCACCGTCACCAGGCAGACCGCGGCCCACTCCCGGGCCGCCAGCGCCTCGCCGAGCAGCACCAGGCCGATCACCGCGGCCACGGCGGGCTCCAGGCTCATCCAGATGCCGAACACGCGCGGCGGGATACGCCGCAGCGCCTCGAGCTCGAACCGGTACGGGATCACCGAGGACAGCAGGCCGATGGCCGCGCCGGTGGCCAGCACCCCTGGCCGCAGCAGCGCGGCATGCCCGGCCGCCACCGCCGGCGGCGTCACCACGAGCGCCGCGATGAGCATCGCGATAACCAGCCCGGACGATCCGCTGAGCCGCCGGCCGGTAGCCGCGCTCAGCATGATGTACGCCGCCCAGCCGGCCGCTGCCACCAGCGCGAACGCGACGCCGGCGATGGCCGCCCCCGGCCCGCCGCGTGATCCTGGCACCGCGCCGCTGGCCAGGCTGGTGCCGCCGTGCGCGAGCAGCGCCACGCCGAGGCCCGCCAGGCCAACCCAGAGCAGGTCGAGCACGCGCCGGGACGACACCACGGCGACGGCCAGCGGCCCGAGGAACTCGATGGTCACGGCGATGCCCAGCGGAATCCGGGCGAACGACTGGTAGATCGAGAAGTTCATGATGCCGAGGGTGACGCCAAAGGCCACCGCGACCGCGGCATCCTGCCACCGGCGGTGCCGGGCCAGGTCACGCAGCGTCCGCGCCAGTCCGCGGCCGCCGATGGCTGCCATGATCACGGCGGAGGTCCACAGCCGCAGCCCGGTTACGGCGGCGGCCGGGATCTCGGTGAAGAGCCGCCGGCCAGGCCGGCGCCCAGCTGAACTGACACGATCCCGGTGCCGACCAGCATGGACGGCGGAACCTGCCCGAGCAGGCCGCGGCGCCCCGCCGGACCACGGGAGCCCGGGCCGGCGGCGACCGGGTCCGCGGGCTGCGGCCTCACTCCCAGCGGAACACCCGCGCCGTGATCGCGATGCCGGCCGCCGCCCAGGCGGCCAGCACCAGCAGGTCGCGGACCGGCAGCCCGCTGCCGTCCTGCAACACGGACCGCAGCCCGTCGGACAGCGCGCCGGCCGGCAGCAGCCGCAGCGCTGACTGTGCGCCCGCCGGGAATTTGGTCAGCGGGAAGATCACCCCGCCGAGGCCGAGCATCACCAGGTAGACGAGGTTCGCGGCGGCCAGCGTCGCCTCCGCCCGCAGTGTTCCCGCCAGCAGCAGGGCCAGCCCGCTGAATGCCGCGGTCCCGGCGAGCGCGAGCAGCAGCACCCAGGCAACGGCACCGCCGCCCACGTGCGGCCGCCAGCCGAGCGCCAGCCCGGCAGCGATGATGACAACCGCCTGCAGCAGCTCGACGGCGAGCACGGTCAGCGTCTTCGCCCCGATCAGGCCGCTGCGTTGCAGCGGCGTCGAGCCGAGCCGCTTGAGCACGCCGTACCGGCGCTCGAAGCCGGTGCCGATCGCCAGGCTGGTGAAGGCGGTCGACATGATCGCGAGCGCCAGGATCCCGGGGGTGACGAAGTCGATGCGCTTGCCCGGGCCGTAGCTGACCAGGGGTGCCCGGCTGAACGCGGCGAGCAGCAGCACCGGGATGATCAGGACGAGCACCAGCTGCTCGCCGTTGCGCAGCAGCGTGCGGAACTCGAGCGAGGCCTGTGCCCGGACCATCCTGTGCATCGGGGCAGCGCCGGGCGCCGGGGCCGGCCAGCCCGCCGTCGTGGCCGGTCCGGCCGCGGTGTTCGTCACGAGCGCAGCTCCCGTCCGGTCAGCTCGAGGAAGACGTCTTCCAGCGTGCGGCTCTCGATCCGCAGGCTCTGCGCCAGGATGCCGCGCTCAGCGCACCAGGCGGTCACCGCGGCGAGCAGCTGCGGGTCCACCCGGTCATGCACCTCGACCACGTAGTGGCCGGCCGGGGACTCCTTGGCGGCGCTGCCCGGCGGGAGCGCGGCCAGCAGGTTGTCGGTGTCAAGCCCTGGCTCGGCGCGGAACCTGAGCTGGCCGGCCGACCCGGTGAGCTCGGCCGGCGTGCCCTCGGCGACCAGCGCGCCGTGGTCGACGATGGCGACCCGGTCGGCCAGCCGCTCGGCCTCCTCCATGTGGTGCGTGGTCAGGATGACGGCGGTGCCGGCCGCGCGCAGCCCGGTGATCAGGTCCCAGGTGGCGTGCCGCGCCTGCGGATCGAGCCCGGCCGTGGGCTCATCGAGGAATACCAGCTCCGGGCGGCCGATCACGGCGGCGGCGAGGGACAGCCGTTGCTGCTGGCCGCCTGACATTCGCTTAAACGGGATGTGCCCGCTTGCTGTCAGCCCGAGTCGTTCGAGCAGCACGGCGGGATCAACCGGGCGGGCGTAGAAGCGGGCCATCACCCGGAGGTACTCCCCGGCCCGTGCCGAGGTAGGGATGCCGCCGGACTGCAGCATCACGCCGACCTTCGGCCGCAGCTCGCGGGCATCGCGGGCCGGATCGAGGCCGAGCACCCGCACGGTTCCGGCGTCCGGCCGCCGGTAGCCCTCGCAGATCTCGATGGTCGTGGTCTTGCCGGCCCCGTTCGGCCCGAGGATCGCGGTCACCTGGGCCCGCCCCGCCCGCAGCGACAGCCCGGCCACCGCGGCCGTCCGCCCGTAGTGCTTAACCAGGCCGGTGATGTCGACGGCCGGCTCGCTGCTCACGCTGGCGAGTCTAGGGGCACCCGCCCGCCGCAGCTCCCTCCGGCCGATCCAGCCACCCAGCGCCAGCTCCCGCCCCGTGCCCCCGCCTGCCCCCCCGGTGCCCCGCCCCGCCCCGCCCGGCCGTGCCCGCCCGCCCGGCCGCGCCCCGCCCCGTCCGGCCCGTGCCCCCCGCCCCGGCCGTGCTCCCGCCCCGCGCGTCCCCGCTCCGCCCGGGCCCGTGCCCCGCTCCGCCCGGGCCCGTGCCCCGCTCCGCTGAGGCCGTTGCATACGGAGTTCAACGGCATAGAACCCGCTGAGCACCATATTGAACGGGGTGCGGCAGGTGGCTCATGCTGCGCGTTTTGCCTGGATCGGCAGGGCCTGGCGGGCAGCGCCTGCCTTCAGCGCGTCCGCGATGGCAGCAATCACGGCGGCCGGATCAGTCCGGATCTGACTTGGGCTGAAATGCAGCACGATGATGCCGTGCCTGCTCATCCGCGCATGCCGCGCCATGGTCCGCTCCCAGTCTGCCGGGTTCATGTGCCACTGCCTTGAGTCCACCTCAGCGGCAACGCCCGCTCCGGCCCACCATGCGTCCGGGATGCCGATCAGCAATCCGTCGGCGCTGTAGAGCCGGGGGTTGAACATCGGCATGGGCAGCCGGCCGCGCTTGATGAGGTCCTTGAAGTCAGCTTCCGCTGCTGACCTGACGCCATCGGCGACCTCGGCGATCGCCAGCCGCAGCAAGGCTGATCCCCTGACTGGGCCCTGGTCAAGCTCGCGCACAAGCAAGCCGAGCGGGCACCGTCCCCGCTGCACGGCGTCCGCAACTAAGGCACGGACCTCGCGGAGGTCCGAAAGCCCCCGGGCAGAATCGGCAATGGCCCTGGGCGGCTTGGCATATGACCGCAGGCCGATGGCAATGACGTCTGCAGGCATCCGGGTCGTCGGATGAATGGCGACGTAGCCGACGCTCCGGCATTGGCGGCTGTGCGGCACGAGCACGTCGATGACGCCGGGAATCGCGTTCGTCAGGCCAGTTGCCCGCAGCGCCGCGCGGCCGGTGAGCACGCCGCGGGATCCTGCGTAAAGCAGCGCGGCCCACTCCCTCTGATCGATGGTGGGCGCACCCGTCACAGCCAGGTAGGTACTGGGCAGCAACCGCTGCCAGGGGCCGCCCGGCCGTAACCGGTGCAGCAGGGCGTCGCGGGTCATGCCGCACGCCAGTGCCTGCCACCGCCCGATGACGTTCAGCTGGCGGTGCAGGACTTCTGACAGGGCTTCCTGGTCAAGCCGGCTACTCCTGGTCACGGGCGTAGCATGCCAGACCGGTCCGTCAGAACCGCACCCGCACGCCCCGCTTGCCCCTGCTTGCCCTTGCCAGCCCGCGCCCGCCCGCCGGCCGCCGCCCCGCCGCCCCCGCGGCCCCGCCTGACCCGGTGATCATGGCGTTCAACGGGTTAGAACCCGTTGAACGTCATGATCACCGGGTTGCCGCGGGCGCGAGGGCTGCCGCGGGCGCGGGGGCTGGCGGGGGCGTGAGGCGGCGGGGCGCGGGGGTCCGGCGGGGCGCGGGGTCCGGGGCGCGGGGTCCGGCGGGGCGCGGGGTCCGGCGGGCGGGCGCGGGGGCGGGTTGGCTGGCGGGGCGGGCGGCTCAGTGCTGGCGGGCAGGCCTGGGGGGACGTCTAGGGCTGGGTTGCGGTCGAAGAAGCCGACCGGCTTCAGCCAGAACGAGACCGTATCCACGGGCATCACGGGCCAGTCCTCCGGCCGGGTGATGTGGTGGATGCCGAAGACGTACCAGAGGACGATGTCGGTGCCGGAGATCGGCCGGTCCTGCGCCGTCCATACCGGCAGTCCCTGGTCACGCTCGCTCTGCGTGCAGAACTCGCCGCATGGCCATCGTTCATCCGGATGGTAGGGAGTCACCCACAGGGCGTGGCCGATCGCTTCGGCGCGGCGCAGCACGGGGGAGCCGGAGCGGAACATCGCCGGGAAGCAGCCGCCGGGCACCAGCTTGTAGCCGACCGGCGTGCCGAGGCTGTTCCTGACATTGTCGTTGACCACCTTCCAGTAGCGCTGGGTGGACCACTGGTAGTCCTGCTTGCCCTCCTGCTCAGTCCGCAGCGGCGTGTCGCGCTGCACCAGGGCGAGTCCGTGCGGGTTGGCCCGGCCGGTCGGCAGTGCCTCGGAGTCCGAGCAGTACACCGTGTTCGCCGTGCCATCCACGTCAAGGTCGAGCCGGGCGACGACGAAATGCTGGTGAAACGGGGCATAGGTGCGCTCGTCGATGAGCGTGCCGTACGGCGGCTGCCGGCCGGGCGGGAAGTTCGTCACCACCATCACTCCGGTTGCCCGGATCTCGCACTCGATGCTGCCGTCCTGGTAGAACCGCCAGTACACGAGGTATTCATAGTTGGCGACGGTGGCGTGGCAGGAGATGACGAGCCTGCGCATCCGGCGCACTTCGGCTCCGGCGGCCTGGTCGACGTGCTTCCACAGCACGCCGTTGTCCTCTTCGTGGATGCAGATCGCCCGCGGTATGGCGTACGGCTCGCCGCTGGTGTCGTGCAGGACCGCGTCCAGGTAGGTGATTTCGCCGAGGCAGTCGCAGCCGCGCTCCAGCGATGTCGTCATGAAGCCGAGACCCCATTCGCCGATGTCGAAGGCGGTGCGCCGGTAGTGGTCCGGGGTCGGATCCCGGTACGGCACGACCATCTCGGCGAGCGAGAGCCGGTGCGCGACCGGCCGGACCCGGTCGCCGTCGGCATACCCGACCTGGTGCAGGACGAGGCCCTCGCGGTAGTTGAAGCCGATCCGCAGGGACCATTTCTGCCAGCTGAGCGCGTGCCCGGCCAGGGTGAACGAGGCACCGTCCGGCTGGCTGATCTCCAGCGGCTTCGGGGCGGCCCGTGGCCGCTGCCCGGGGACCAGGGATGGCGCGTACTCGCCCATCACGGCGGGCGGCTCGACCCGGTGCGTGTCCCCGGTCTCGAGTAGCTCCATCTGGTTGAGGTCCACCAGCGGATGCAGCCCGTTGACCGGGTGAGCGTACGGGTTGCCGCCCGCGGTGCCCCGGCACCAGACATCCACCCAGCCCATCCGGCGCTTGCGGTGCCGCTGCGGGACCAGGGCATGACCATAGGTCCAGGTGTCGAAGAGCACCAGGTCGAGGTCGGTGATCCCGCGGTCGGCCAGCGCGGCGATGATCCGGGGCTCCCGGCGCAGCATCGCGTCGGCCTCGTGCCATTCGTCCAGCGTCGCGTTCGGCTGGACGCCTGGCCGGCTGGTGAAGGAAAGCACCCGGTCATCAGTCAGCGAGACCGCCGCGGAGTAGACGCGGCCATCCGAGCGGTTCCAGCACACCACCCTGGCCTCACGCTGGATTCCGTCGCCCGGCCGCCAGGCGGTGAGCGCGGCCTTGTCCGGTTCGGCGAGCTCTATGGACGCGAACCGCCAGCCTCCGCCGACCCCCTTGTCCCGGTGCAGGATCGCGGCCACCTGCCGGAATTCTGCCGCGGACAGCGGATCGAGCGGGTGCCTGGCATCATCCGGACCGGCGGCAGGGCCAGGGCCGGCGCCCGGGCCGGGGCGGGAATCCGCGGTACTGCCGCCAGTGCCGCTCATCGCTGCTCTTCGCGGCCGCGCACGAAGGCCGCCAGCTGCGCCGACTGGGCGAGCCTGCTCGGCTCGTGCACGTACATCATGTGTCCTGCCTCGAAATACCTGAACTCCACGTTGCGAGCCAGGTCAGCCGGGATCGCCAGGTGCGCGATCGTGTGCTCGGCGGCGAAGTACGGCGTCGCTGCGTCGTGATATCCGCAGGCCACATGGACGCGCATGTGCGGGTTGACCCGCATGGCCTCGGCCAGCTTGTCTGCCACGTGCACGTGCTGGCCCTCGAATTCCTTGAACGACCAGGGCTGCACCCGGTCGGTCAGGGTCTCGTACGGCAGGTCGGTCGAGTAGTCGAGTTCCGCTCGCACGTAATGATTCAGCGCAGCGGTGTACGGGCCCATGATCGCGTCGATGGAGGGATCGGTCGTCCACTGCTCGCGGCCGTAGTCCGCATCCCAGCCAGTGAACCTGCCGTCGATCCGGCCGACCGTGCGGCGCTGGTCGCGGAGCAGCTCGGTCAGGAACCTGACGTGCTCAGGCCGCAGCTCGACGCGGTCGACGTAGTCGGCGGACAGCCCGGTCAGCGCGGCCAGCCTGGCGACCGCGACGGCGCGCTCTTCGGTGGTCAGGCGCGCGCCGCGGGCCAGCACCCGGGGTACTCCCGCTCCGCGTATGCCTCGGCCTCGTCGAGTACCTCGCGCAGCGGTCGGTCGCCGTGCCGGCCGTGGTAGTGCGCGATCGCGGCATAGGTCGGCAAGTACAGGATGTACGGGTCGTCGTTGCCGCCGCTGAACTCCAGCGTGCCGGCATCCAGCACGGCCGAGATAAGGATGAGCCCGTTGAGATAGAGGGCGTAACGCTGCTGCAGGTGCCGGGCGAGGCCGGCCGCGCGGAGCGTGCCGTACGACTCGCCGCACAGGTACTTCGGGGACATCCACCGGCCGTGCCGCGTCGTCCAGAGCCTGATCACCTCGCCGACCGACTCGATGTCCCCGCCGTAGCCGTGGAAGTCCTTGGATTTCTCGCCCTTGACCGCACGCGAGTACCCGGTCGACACCGGGTCGATGAAGACCAGGTCGGAGTGCCTAAGCAGGGTCTCGTCATTGTCGGCAAGGTCGTAGGGCGGCGGCAGCAGCGCGCCCGCGTCGCCCATCAGGACCCGGCGGGGTCCGAGCAGGCCCAGATGCAGCCAGACGCTGGATGAGCCGGGCCCGCCGTTGAAGGCGAACGTCACCGGCCGGTCCCGCGCATCCGCGTCATCGAGGGTATAGGCAACCATGAACACCTCGGCCTTTGGCTGCGGCCCGTCGAACGCGTCGTCGGTGTGTGCCTCCTTGCGGACCACGACGCGGCCGGCGGTCACCGTGTAGCGCAGCTCCGCGCCGTCGCTGGTGAGCACATGATGGGTCGTGACAAGATCGTCCTTTGGTTCCTGCGCGGCCTGGCCTGGCCGCCGGCCGGCCCGGCCGCTGGCCCGGCTGCCGCCGACGGGTCCGGGGCAGGCGCCTTCGCTGCGTCATCCGTCATGACAGCGGAGCATAATGCGACGCCGCGGGCTGGTCTTGATCAGGAGCCTGCTGCCCCGCGGGCTCGGGTGATCCTGGCCTGGTCAGGGTGCCAGCAGAGGCGCAGCTGCTACGGCGGACGCCGTCGCGGCCGCGGCGATCAGCGCGCGGAACAGGCTCAGGTCGTCACCGGCCTCCGGGTGCCACTGCACCGCCAGCGCGAACCCGCATCCTGGCGCGTCGAGTTCCACGGCCTCGATCAGCCCGTCTTCGGACCAGGCGGTAGCGGTCAGGCCGTCGCCGAGCCGGTCGATCGCCTGATGGTGGTGCGTCGGGACCGTCTCGACGTGCGTGCGGCCGATGGCGCCGGCCAGCCCGCTGCCGGCCTGCACCCGGACCGGATGCGCGCCGTACGAGCCGGGCACCGGCGCATGCTCGCGGTGACCGACGACGTCCGGCAGGTGCTGGTGCAGGCTGCCGCCCATGGCCACGTTGATCACCTGCATGCCGCGGCAGATGCCGAGCACCGGCAGCCCGCGATCAAGCGCCGCCGCCAGCAGCGCGGCCTCGGCGGAGTCACGCTCGGGCCGCACCGCGGTGGTCTCCGGGTGCGGCTCCGCGCCGTAGCCGGCCGGGTCGAGGTCGCCGCCGCCGGACAGGATGAGCCCGTCGAGCCTGCCGATCACGTTCTCGATTGCCCGCAGTGAGGGCAGCAGCACCGGGATGCCGCCGGCCTCGGCCACCCGGTCCGGATAGCGGCTGGGCAGCACCACAGCCTCGACGTCCCAGTGCCCCCAGCGCGCCTGCTCACGGTAGGCACTGATCCCGATCACCGGCGCAGGCACGGCACCGCCCGCTGAAGGAAACTCGCTCACCTGGTCCTCCGTCTGCCCGTCGCCATCGACGTAATGATCACTGAGCATATGCCGGGATCCACAATCAGCACGCCGCTTCCTGGCCCGACCGCGGCCGGTGCCGCCGGGCCGCCGCAGCCGGCCAGGCCGCTATACGATGACGTCCGTCCCGGTGGCGGCGACCCTGGAGATAGCCCCTTGACCGAACGCAGTGTCCGCTACGGCGTCTACCTGCCGCCGTTCGGCCCGTTCGGCGACCCCTCGATCATCGTCGACCTGGCGGTCCGCGCCGAGGCGGCCGGCTGGGACGGCGTATTCCTGTGGGACCACGTGGTCACCGACGCCCCGCCGATCGCCGATCCGTGGACCACCCTGGGCGCGATCGCCCAGGCCACCGAGCGCGTGCTGATCGGCCCGACGATCACCCCGCTGCCCAGGCGCCGTCCGTGGGTAGTCGCCCGGCAGGCGTCCACGGTCAGCCGGCTGTCCGGCGGCCGGCTCATTCTCGGCGCCGGCCTTGGCTCCGACGAGTCCGGCGATTTCGGCCGCTTCGGCGAGCCCGGCCAGCGGACCCGCTCCGCCATGCTGGACGAGGGACTCGGCGTGATCCGGGCCATGTGGTCTGGCCGGCCTTACGCCCATGACGGCCCGCATTACCAGGTCACCCTCGACCAGGCCCCGGCAGAGCCGTACCCGATCCCGATCTGGATCGCCAGCTCGGCCGGCCATCCCCGGGTGATCAGCCGCGCCGCGGCCTGCGAGGGCATCTTCCCGAACCCGGCCGGCCACACCCTGACCCCGGACGAGGTGACCGGCATCCTGGCCGCGGTACACGGCGCCGGGCTCCGGCCCGGCCGCCCGTTCGACGTCGCGGTGGCCGGGAACGCCAGCCCTGCCTGGCCGGAGCAGCCCAAGGTAGGCCTGGCCGCGCTGGCTCAGGCGGGAATGACCTGGTGGCTGGAGTCCCTGATCCACTTCGACCCGCTGGATCTGTCCCTGCGGATCGTCGACGCCGGCCCGCCCCGTTAGCACCGCCAGGCCAGGCCGGGCCTGCTGCGACGACGTCAGCCGGCCGCTCAGAGCGGGGTCACGTAGGCGCCGGAGATGCCGCCATCGACCAGGAACGACGACGCGGTGATGAACGAGGAGTCGTCACTGGCCAGGAAGGCGACGGCTGCCGCGATCTCCTCAGGCTCGGCGAACCGGCCAGCCGGGATGTGCACCAGCCGCCGGGCCGCGAGCTCGGGATCCTTGGCGAAGAGCTCCCGCAGCAGCGGGGTGTTCACCGGCCCCGGGCAGAGCGCGTTCACCCGGATCCCCTCCCTGGCGAACTGCACGCCGAGCTCGCGGCTCATCGCCAGCACGCCGCCCTTGGAGGCGGTGTAGGAAATCTGCGACGTCGCCGCGCCGAGCACGGCGACGAAAGACGCGGTGTTGATGACCGAGCCCTTGCCGCGCTGCCGCATGTACGGGAGCACGTGCTTGCAGCACAAGTAGACGGAGGTGAGATTGACCTCCTGGACCCGGCGCCAGGCGTCCAGGCCGGTCGTCAGGATCGAGTCATCTTCCGGCGGCGAGATGCCCGCATTGTTGAACGCGATGTCCACCTGCCCGTGCCGCGCGACGACGGCCGCGTACAGGCGCTGGACGTCGTCTTCGTGCGCCACGTCGGCCGCGATGAACGTGCCGCCGGTCTCCTCGGCGGCCGCCTTGCCCGCCGCCTCGTCGATGTCGACAGCGACGACGACCGCCCCTTCCGCGGCGAGCCGGCGTGCACTGGCAAGCCCGATACCGCTGCCGGCGCCGGTGACGACGGCGACCCGATCCTGCAACCGCTGCATGCTGAAGCTCACCCCTCCGTTGCGATGAAGACGTTCTTGGTCTCGGTGAAGGCATCGAGGGCATCCGGGCCGAGTTCACGGCCCAGACCGGACTGCTTGAACCCGCCGAACGGGGTCGAGTAGCGCACCGAGGAGTGCGAGTTCACCGAGAGGTTGCCGGTCTCCACCCCCCTGGCCACCCGGATCGCGCGGCCTAGGTCCCGGGTCCAGATCGACCCGGACAGGCCGTAGGGCGTGTCGTTGGCGATGGCCACCGCGGCCGCCTCGTCGTCGAATGGCGTCACGGTCAGCACCGGCCCGAAGACTTCCTCGGTGTAGGCCGGGTCATCCATCCGGACCGGCGCGAGCACGGTTGGCGGGTACCAGTGGCCTGGGCCGTCCGGGGCGGTGCCGCGGAAGGCCACCGGCGCGCCGGCCGGCACGTACGAGGCGACGCGGTCCCGGTGCGCGGCCGAGATCAGCGGCCCCATCTCGGTGGCCGCCGACGCCGGGTCGCCGACGGCGACCGCCTTGACCGCGGGCTCGAGCAGCTCCATGAAGCGGTCGAGCACCGAGCGCTGGACCAGCACCCGGGACCTGGAACAGCAGTCCTGGCCGGCGTTGTCGAACGCGGCCTGCGGCGCGGTCGCGGCGGCCCGCTCCAGGTCCGCGTCGGCGAACACGATGTTGGCGCTCTTGCCGCCGAGCTCCAGGGTGACCCGCTTCACGTGGCGCGCGCAGCCGGCCATGATCCCCCGGCCGACCTCGGTAGACCCGGTGAACACGATCTTGCCGACGGCCGGGTGGTCGACCAGCCGCTGCCCGACGACGCTGCCCTTGCCGGGCAGCACCTGGAACACCCCCTCGGGGATGCCCGCGGCCAGCGCGAGCTCGCCGATCCTGATCGCGGTCAGCGGCGTCATCTCGGCGGGCTTGGCGATCACGGCGTTGCCGGCCGCCAGGGCCGGGGCGAGGCCCCAGGACAGGATCGGCATCGGGAAGTTCCACGGCACGATGAGCCCGACGACGCCGATCGGCTCGCTGAACGTGACATCAAGGCCGCCGGCCACCGGGATCTGCTTGCCGCAGGCGCGCTCCGGCGCGGCGGAGTAGTAGGTGAGCACGTCGCGGACCTGGCCGGCCTCCCAGCGTGCCTGGCCGACCGGGTGCCCGGCGCCGGCCACCTCCAGGCCGGCCAGCTCCTCGATGTGCGCGTCCACCTCGCTGGCGAAGCTGCGCAGCAGGGCGGCCCGGTCTGCCGGGGCGACGGCCCGCCAGGCGGCCCGCGCCGCGACTGCCCGGCTGATCGCGGCGTCGGTCTCGGCCGCGGAGGTCCGCGGCACGGTGGTGACGATCTCCTCGGTGGCTGGGTTCACGACGGTGAACTCGGACATGCGGTGGTCACTCCTTTGTGACGTGGCGGTGGTCCCGGCGGCCTGGCGGAGCCGCGCTTCCCGGCGCGGAAGGCGTCAGAGCCGCTCGAAGCAGCGCCGCAGCTCCCAGTCGGTCACCGCGGCGTCGTAGGCGGCCAGCTCCACCCGCGCGTAGTTGGCGTAGTGCTCCTGTACCTCGGTGCCGAACGACTCGCTGGCCAGCTCGCTTTTCTCCCAGAGCTCGAGGGCATCGCGCAGGGTGTGCGGCACCCGCGCGCTCGTGTCCAGGTAGGCGTTGCCCGTCCAGGGCAGGCTCAAGCGGCAGCTCGTGATCGATGCCGTGCAGCCCGGCGGCGATCATCGCGGCCACCGCCAGGTACGGGTTCACGTCGCCGCCAGGGATGCGGTTCTCCGCCCGCAGCGACTGGCCGTGGCCGACCAGGCGGAGCGCGCAGGTCCGGTTGTCCACCCCCCAGCGCACCGCGGTCGGCGCGAAGCTGCCGGGCACGTAGCGCTTGTAGGAGTTGATGTTCGGCGCATAGCAGAGCGTCAGGTCGCGCATCGCGGCCAGCTGGCCGGCCAGGAAATGCTCGCCGAGCGCCGACAGCCCGTACGGGCCGTCCCCGGCCAGCACCGGCGTGCCGTCCTCGCCGCGCAGCGAGAGATGGATGTGACAGGAGTTGCCCTCCCTGTCGTTCGGCTTGGCCATGAACGTGATGCTCATCCCGGCCTGCGCGGCGATCTCCTTGGCGCCGGTCTTGTAGATCGAGTGGTTGTCGCAGGTGGTGACCGCGTCCGCGTACCGGAAAGCGATCTCGTGCTGGCCGAGGTTGCACTCGCCCTTCGCCGACTCCACGTACAGGCCGGCGCCGCCCATCTCGTTACGGATCCGGCGCAGCAGCGGCTCTATCCGCGAGGTGCCGATGATCGAGTAGTCCACGTTGTACTGGTTCGCCGGGACGAGACCGGTGTAGCCCTTCGCGGCCGCCTGCTCGTAGGTGTCGGCGTAGACCACGAACTCAAGCTCGGTGCCGGCCATCGCCTGCCAGCCCCTGGCGGCCAGCCGGTCGGCCTGCGCCCTTGAGTATCTGCCGCGGCGACGCGACGACCGGCGCCCCGTCCAGCCAGGTAAGGTCGGCCAGCACCAGGGCAGTGGACTCGTGCCAGGGCACGTGCCGCAGCGTGGCCATGTCGGGCACCAGCACGAAGTCGCCGTAGCCGCGGGCCCAGGACGACATCGCGTAGCCGTCGACCGTGTTCATGTCGACGTCCACCGCCAGCAGGTAGTTGCAGCCCTCCGAGTAGTTCTCGGCGACCTCGGCGAGGAAGAACTCGGCCGACAGCCGCTTGCCCTGCAGCCTGCCCTGCATGTCGGTGAACGCCAGCACGACCGTGTCGATCTCGCCGGTGCCGAAGCCGGTCCGCAGCCGTTCCAGCGTCATCATCCCGCGCCGATGCTTGCGCGCGGCCTCGTCACCGCGATGACCTACCATTTGCGTCCCATCCTCGAGGCACGCCCAGCCAGGCGCCGCCCATCATGGAGCGGGCCCGTGCGCGGGCAAGCTCCCTGCCGTTGTCAGCCCACCGTAGGCGCACGTGCGCCGTGCGCGCACGACTGGCCAGGCGCGCGGCGTCATCCGCGCGCAGACGCTCAGGCCTCGAGTTCGCGCTCGATCGCGGCCAGTTCCTCCGGCGTGCCCTGCACTCGCGGCCCGGTGAACCACTTACGGGCCGACACGAGCCAGTAGATCCCGGCGAAGCCGATGACGACCAGCACGGCCACCACCGCGTAGTTGAAAGTCTTGAAGCTGATGGGGCCGACCTGCGGAAGCATGAAGATAATGGTGATGACCGCCACCCAGGTCACCGCGATGACGCCGACCAGGTAGCTCCACCGGCCAAGATGCCAGGGCCCGCGCTGGAAGCTGCTGCCGAGCCGCAGCCGCAGCAGGGTTGGCGTGACGTAGGCGATGTACAGGCCGATTGTCGCGATCGAGGTGACCGCGAAGTAGGCGGCGGTGTTCCACAGGTACGGCAAGCCGAGGATGAACGCGCCCGCGGCGGCCAGCCAGATCGCGTTGGTTGGCGTCCTCGTGCGCTTGTTCACCCGGTGCCAGACTGCGGAGCCGGGCAGCGCCCCGTCCCGCGAGAACGCGTAGATCATCCGGGAGTTCGCGGTCACCGAGGACATTCCGCAGAAGAGCTGGGCGCCGATCGCGATCAGCAGCAACAACTCGCCGCCGGTCTTCCCGACCGCGTCGACGAAGATCTGGGCCGGCGCCACATAGGCAAGAGACTCGGCGGTGTAGTGCTGGATCGCGAAGGTGACGCCGATCAGCAGGACCCAGCCGGCGAACAGCGACACGACGATCGACATCACGATGCCGCGCGGGCCGCTGCGCGCGGCGCTGTGGGTCTCCTCGGTCATGTGCGCGGAGGCGTCGTAACCGGTGAAGGTGTACTGCGCCAGCAGCAGGCCGATCAGGACGATGTACAGGGTGCCGACGTTCAGCCCGGTGCCGTTGTTGAAATGACCGAATACGAAGCTCGCCGACTGGTGATGCGATGGCACGAAGGCCAGCACGCCGACGATGATCAGCACGCCGGTGATGTGCCACCAGACGCTGACATCGTTCAGCAGTGCCACCAGCCGGATGCCGAACTGGTTCAGCAGGCCGTGTACCAGCAGCACCGCCGCCAGGATCAGGACCGTGACCCAGTGGTAGGTGGGCGTTCCGAACTGCAGGTTGAGAAACGCGTTGATGAACAACGCGCAACCGAAGTCGATGCCCGCCGTCACCGCGACCTGGCCGAGGAAGTTGAACCATCCGGTGAACCAGGACCAGGCGGGCCCGTTCTTGCGGGCCAGCTTGGCCGACCAGTAGTACAGGCCGCCGGCGGTCGGGAAGCTGGAGCACACCTCGGCCATGGACAGGCCGACGAACAAGGTCATGATCCCGACGAACGGCCAGCCCCAGACGATCACGACCGGGCCGCCGGTGAACATGCCGAAGCTGTACAGCGTCAGGCAGCCGGACAGGATCGAGATGATCGTGAACGACACGGCGAAGTTGGAGAAGCCCGACATCCGCCTGCGCAGTTCCTGGGCGTAGCCGAGTTGGTGCAGGGTCGCTTCGTCACTGCCGAGCGGCGTCGGGGCCGCTTGCTCGTTTACCGACACGGCATGCTCCTCGGGTCAGGGCGCCGGGCTGATGCCGGCGAAGAGCGCAGACAGCCCTAGCCGGCAGCCGGTTCTTAATGGTTCAATATCAGACCAATGATGGACAGGTCTGGGGCAAAGTCAATACCCGTGGCCGGATTGATAACTGCAGGCACTGCGCGCACAGCGGGCAAGGCAGGTATCACCGGGCTCCGGGGACGCGACAGACGCTGCCAGGCACCGCCAGGCACACAGGCCCGGCACGTGGGCGGCGGGGGCGGCTCGCGTGTGCCCGGTACGCGGGTGACGAGGGGGACCCGCGTCCCGGGGGCCTGGGTGCCCGGCTGGCCGCGAGCGGCCAGGCCGTGGTAGCCGCAGGCCTGGAGCTGGCCACCGTGCTGCGCCCGGTACGGGCCGGCAATGCCTTCGAGGAGACGGTCGAGCGGCTGCTCACCGTGATCAAGCTCGGGGTCGTGGGCCCGGGGCAGCGGTTCCCCGCCGAGCGGGATCTCGCCGCCCATCTCGGCATCAGCCGGATCACGCTCCGGGAGGCGATCCGCGAGCTGCAGCAGGCCGGCTTCATCGAGTCAAGGCGCGGGCGCTCCGGCGGCACCTTCGTCACCTACCGGCCGCCGGCCCCGAGCCGTGGTGAGCTGCGCCGGATCGCGCGTGCGGAGGGCGGCAAGCTCACCGACGCGCTGACCTTCCGGATGGCGGTGGAAACCGGCTCGGCCCAGCTGCTTGCGCAGACCTCGGATCCGGCCGCGCTGGCCGACGTGCGCGAGGTCCTGCAGGCCAGGCTCGCCGACGTCAACCAGGCCAGCCCGCAGGACTACCGGCGGCTGGACACGCTGTTCCACCTGTCCATCGCCGAGCTGACCGGATCGACGCTGCTCGCCGCCGCCTGCGCGGACGCCAGGCTCCGGCTGAATGACCTGCTCAACGCCATCCCGGTGCTGAAGCGCAACATCGACCATACGGCCGGCCAGCACGCCGCCATCGTGGACGCGATCCTGACCGGCAACGCCGAGCTGGCCCGCCGGGCGGTGGCCGAGCATCTGGACGGCACCGGCGCCCTGCTCCGCGGCTTCCTGGCCTGATCGTCAGGAACCCTGGCGCGGCACCCGGCCACTGACCGGGAGCACGTCACCGGCGAGCACGATGACGCACTCCGGGCAGGTCATGAGCACTTCTCCGGCCGTCGTGATCCCGGCCGCGATGGACGGGCGGGGAAACTTCTTGCGGCAGGAGGCGCACGAATTGCCCTTCCGCTGGGCAACGGTAAGGCCGTCAGCGCTGATCAGCGGGAGCGCCTGGGGCTTCGCCGTTATCGCCGCCGGCGGCCCGCCGGCATCGGCCAGCCGGCGCGCGCGGGCGGATCACGTTCAGCGGTCCGGCGCCCGTGCCAGCGCCGGCCGGGATTCCCGGCGGCTGCGCCTCGACGGCGCTCGGCGCGGACGCCGCCCGGTCGCGCCCCGGTCACGATGATCTCGCTGGAGGTTGTCCCCGCGGCCGGGCGGCTGCGGACTTGACGATGGCTGCCCTGACAGTCACGGTGCGGTTCCTCTCTGGCGATGCGGCAGAGAACTCACCCGGGCAAGAACGCGCCTACAAGAGCCCGTGCCGAATTGCGCATGAGTCCGGAGGCAATCGGCCCATGCGCCCGCGACCAGGACTTGCTGCCCGGTCCCTTCTCGACAGCCGGAGGGGCGATTGCCGTCGGCATCGGCGCTCGTTCTCCGGTCGCGCCGGCCCACGTGCCGGACCAGCGCATTAGCTGGCAGCGGGCTTGCAGTTGTATTTCCAAACATATCACCGAATTTATCGGCGAGCTAATTCCGGCAATGCCTCCGGACCGGCATAGCAGCTTAATCAGGACAAATTCGGTAGGTACTCATATGGCTATGTTTCCTAATTGATCAGCTATTGCAGATCACGTTCATTCAGTCGTCGGCAAAGGACGGCGGATGGGCGGGCGGGGCCGTGGCTGGTGGGCGGGGTGGGTGCGCGGGGCGGGTGGTGGCTGGCGGTTGTCCTGCTTGGTGACTGCCCAGGCCAGCCGGCCAGGCAGGACCGGAAGCCGGGAAGCTGCCGGATAGGCCGGGATCCTGCTGTTGCCGGAAATCCCGGTGTTGAAATGTGTAGCCTCCTGAAGGCAATCATTTCTCTGGGAGGGAGCAGAACATGCAGGTCAGGGGTAAATTTCTCAGCGGGGCCACGGTGACTGTGCTGGCCGGAGGCGCGCTCGTATTCGCCGGCGGGGCAGCGAGTGCGTCGCCGGTGTCCGGCCAGGCGGCGCGTCCTGCTCCGGCCGTCGGCCGGATGCTCCGGGCGCCTGGGAGGACCGCACGGGCGATCAGCGGGACGACCGCGCTGCAGTCCTTCAACTGGTCGGGTTACGCGCAGAGCGCCGCGAACGGCAAGTACAAGGCCGTTGAGGACACCTGGACGGTGCCCACCGTGACGAAGCTGGCCGGGCAGCCAGTACTCCTCCGACTGGGTCGGCATCGGCGGCTTCAACGACAGCACCCTCGTGCAGGCCGGAACCGAGGCCGACAACATCGGCGGCACCGTGACCTACGACGCGTGGACCGAGATCCTGCCCGCCGCCGAGGTCGTCATCCCCGGGCTCACGATCAAGCCCGGCAACAAGATCAAGACCACGGTCCAGGAGACCTCGGCCGGCGTCTGGAAGATGACCGTCCAGGACGTCACAACCGGCAAGAGCGGCGGCCGGACCGTGCACTACAGCTCTTCCGGCGCGAGCGTCGAGGCCATCCACGAGCGGCCCTGCATCGCGGACGGCTGCACGAGCACCAGCGACCTGGCCGCGCTGACCAAGACGAGCAACGTCACGTTCGATCCCGGCGAGCTCAGCACCGCGGCCCCAGGCACCCCGGTCTGGCACGCGCTGCTCAAGGTGGTCTCCGGCGCAACGCTGAACGAGATCTCCATGATCAACAACGCCGCTACGAAGGTCATCGCGGCGCCGTCCAACGCCGACTCCGACAGCGATGGCTTCGCGGTCGCCTACGGGAGCAAGGCGCCGGCCGCCCCGAAGAGCTGACCGGCTGACCGGGCCGGCGGCGCCTCAGGGAGCCGCCGGCCCGGTGCCGGGGAGGCCGGGCCTGGGCCGGGGGAGCGCGGCCCGGCCGGCCAGCAGCCGCGCCAGAATCTCGTCCGGCGCGGTCCGGCGCCAGGTCCGGCCCTGAGGGTCAAACCGGGTCATCCCCGCGAATGGCGGGACCCGATTGCGGGTGCGGAACTATTTACGGCACAATGATGTTGTGAAATACGTGGGACAAGCACGCACCGCTCCTGGCGGCCCCGCAGCGGGCGCCGGGTTTGATGCTGCCCGCAGCGCGCCCACGGCGGCCCAGGCTACGGCAACGCTGTCCGGCGCCGAGCGCAGCACCCGGGCGCGGATAGCCAGGCTGATCCTGGAGAACGGCCCGGCGACGGCCACCGGCCTGTCCGCCCGGCTCGGCCTCACCCCGGCCGCGGTCCGGCGGCACCTGGACAACCTGCTCGCCGACGGCATGATCGAGAGCCGCACCGCCAGGACCTACGGAACCAGGGGCCGCGGCAGGCCGGCCCGGCTGTTCGCGATCACCGATGCCGGGCGCAGCGCCTTCGAGCACGCCTACGACGATCTGGCCACGAGCGCGCTGCGGTTCCTCGCCGAGCGGGCCGGGCCGGAAGCGGTGGCCGAGTTCGCCCGGCGGCAGATCGGCGACCTGGAAGCCAGGTACCGTGCCGCGGTCGGCTCAGGCTCCGCCAGCGAGCGGGTGCGGGCGCTGGCCGCGGCGCTGTCCGCGGACGGCTACGCGGCATCCGCCAGCGGCGCCCCGGCGGCCGGCGGGGGCGAGCAGCTCTGCCAGCACCACTGCCCGGTGGCGCACGTGGCTGCCGAGTACCCGCAGCTCTGCGAGGCGGAGACCGAGGCATTCGGCCGCCTGCTCGGCACCCCGGTGCAGCGGCTTGCCACCATCGCGAACGGCGACGGCGTCTGCACGACGCACGTCACGGCGCCGTCGCTGCTCAAATCCCACGACCACGACCAGCGGATTCCCCGCGCCACGACCGACAAGTCCGGAGGCATCTCCGCATGACAACGACGACGACTCATCCCGAGCTCGACGGGCTCGGTAGCTATAAATTCGGCTGGGCCGACTCGGACGTGGCCGGCGCGGCGGCAAAGCGCGGCCTGTCCGAGGACGTCGTCCGCGACATCTCGGCGCGCAAGAACGAGCCGGATTGGATGCTGGACCTGCGGCTGAAGGGCCTGAAGATGTTCCGCCGCAAGCCGATGCCGACCTGGGGCTCCGACCTGTCCGGCATTGACTTCGAGAACATCAAGTACTTCGTCAGGTCGACGGAGAAGCAGGCGGCGACCTGGGATGAACTGCCCGCCGACATCAAGAGCACCTACGACAGGCTCGGCATCCCCGAGGCGGAGAAGCAGCGCCTGATCGCCGGCGTCGCGGCCCAGTACGAGTCCGAGGTCGTCTATCACAAGATCCGCGAGGACCTCGAGGAGAAGGGCGTCATCTTCCTGGACACCGATACCGCGCTGCGCGAGCACCCGGACCTGTTCAAGGAGTACTTCGCCACCGTGATCCCGGTCGGCGACAACAAGTTCGCCTCGCTGAACACCGCGGTCTGGTCCGGCGGAATCCTTCATCTACGTGCCCAAGGGCGTGCATGTCGAGATCCCGCTGCAGGCCTACTTCCGGATCAACACCGAGAACATGGGCCAGTTCGAGCGGACGCTGATCATCGTCGACGAGGGCGCCTACGTGCACTACGTCGAGGGCTGCACGGCGCCGATCTACAAGTCGGACTCGCTGCACTCGGCGGTCGTCGAGATCATCGTGAAGGCCGGCGCGCGGTGCCGGTACACCACGATCCAGAACTGGTCGAACAACGTCTACAACCTGGTCACCAAGCGCGCAGTCGCGCAGGCGGGCGCGACCATGGAGTGGGTCGACGGCAACATCGGCTCCAAGGTCACGATGAAGTACCCGGCGATCTACCTGATGGGCGAGCACGCCAGCGGCGAGACGCTGTCGGTGGCCTTCGCCGGCACCGGCCAGCACCAGGACGCTGGCGCGAAGATGGTGCACTGCGCGCCGAACACGTCGTCCTCGATCGTGTCCAAGTCCGTGGCGCGGGCCGGCGGCCGGACCTCCTACCGCGGCCTGGTCCAGGTGCGGGAGGGCGCCGAGCACTCGAAGTCAACGGTGAAGTGCGACGCGCTGCTCGTCGACACGATCAGCCGGTCGGACACCTACCCGTACGTGGACGTCCGCGAGGACGATGTCGAGATGGGTCACGAGGCCACCGTCTCGAAGATCTCCGACGACCAGCTGTTCTACCTGATGAGCCGCGGGATGACCGAGGACGAGGCGGCGGCGACCATCGTCCGCGGGTTCGTCGAGCCGATCGCCCGCGAGCTGCCGATGGAGTACGCGCTCGAGCTGAACCGGCTGATCGAGCTGCAGATGGAGGGGGCGGTCGGCTGATGGCTAGCCTCCAGGGAGCCGTGGAAGCCTCGGCTCCCGTCTCCAGCCTGCACGAGCTGCGGTCCTACGACCCGGCCGACTTCCGCGTGCCGTCCGGCCGCGAGGAGGAGTGGCGGTTCACCCCGCTTCGGCGGCTGCGTGGCCTGCATGCTGACGCGTCTCTTACCGACGGGAAGGTAGGCGTCGCAGTCGATGCCGCCTCCGGGGTCGCCGTTGAAGCTGCGCAACACGGCGACGCCCGGATCGGCATCGCCTGCTTGCCCTCAGACAGGGTCAGTGCGCGAGCGTTTGCCGCATTTCGTGAGGCAACCGTGCTTACCGTCGCCGAGGGGGCTGACAGCGCGGCGCCTACCTGGGTGTCCGTGCGCGGAGAGGATGCTTCAACGGCGGCGGCCGGGCACCTGGTCGTTGACGTGCGGCCCAACGCGCGCGCGGTCGTCGTGATCGACTACGCCGGTTCTGCTACCTACGCGGACAATGTCGAGTTCCTTGTCGGGGACGGGGCGTCGCTTGCCGTCATCTCCCTGCAAGGGTGGGCAGACGATGCGGTGCATTTGTCGTATCACTATGCGCAGGTCGGGAAGGACGCGCGGATCGCGCATACCGCGGTCACGCTCGGCGGAGCGTGGTGCGGCTGGCGCCCTCGGTACGCTACGCGGGCCCGGGCGGCGAGGCCGAGCTGCGCGGGCTGTACTTCGCCGACGCCGGCCAGCACCTGGAGCACCGGCTGCTTGTCGATCACGGCGCGCGCAACTGCCGCAGCCGGGTCAGCTACAAGGGCGCGCTGCAGGGCGCGGAAGCGCACGCGGTGTGGATCGGCGACGTGCTGATCCGGGCCGAGGCGACCGGCACCGACACCTACGAGTACAACCGGAACCTGGTGCTGACCGACGGGACCAGGGTGGACTCGGTGCCGAACCTGGAGATCCTGACCGGCGAGGTCGTCGGCGCCGGGCACGCCAGCGCCAGCGGGCGGCTGGAAGACCATCACCTGTTCTACCTGATGGCCCGCGGCATCCCGGAGGCCGAGGCCAGGCGGCTGGTGATCCGTGGCTTCTTCGGCCAGCTGATCAGCCAGATCGAGGCGCCCGAGCTGCACGAGCGGATCTCCGCGGCGGTGGAAGCGGAGCTGGGATGACCGAGACCACCGCGTACGTGCGCGCCTGCGCGCTTGCCGATCTGCCGGACGAGGGCGCGATCGGGGTCGAGATCAACGACACCCCGGTGGCCATCGTCCGGGCCGGCGGCGAGGTGTTCGCGCTGCGGGACGTCTGCTCGCACGAGGAAGTCCCGCTGTCCGAGGGCGAGATCTACGACTGCACGGTGGAGTGCTGGCTGCACGGGTCCTGCTTCGACCTGCGCACCGGCCAGCCCACCGGCCCCCCGGCGACCAGCCCCGTGCCCACCTATTCCGTGAAGATCGACGACGGCGACGTCTACGTCGCCCTCGCCGGGCGACCAGACCAGGAGAGATGATGTCCACCCTTGAGATCCGCGACCTGCACGTCAGCGTGACGGACGCGGCCGGCCAGAGCCAGGAGATCCTGCGCGGCGTCGACCTTGCCGTGCGGGCCGGGCAGACCCACGCGATCATGGGGCCGAACGGCTCGGGCAAGTCCACCCTGGCCTTCGCCATCGCCGGGCACCCCAAGTACCAGGTCACCCAGGGGTCCATCACCCTGGACGGCGAGGACGTGCTGGGCATGACCGTGGACGCGCGCGCCAGGGCCGGGCTCTTCCTGGCGATGCAGTACCCGGCCGAGGTGCCCGGCGTGTCGGTATCGAACTTCCTGCGCACCGCGATGACGGCAGTCCGCGGCGAGCCGCCCAAGCTCCGGGTGTTCCTGAAGGACCTGCGGGCGGCGATGGCGGGCCTGTCCATCGACCCGGCCTTCGCCGAGCGCAACGTCAACGAGGGCTTCTCCGGCGGTGAGAAGAAGCGGCACGAGATCCTCCAGCTCGAGCTGCTGGATCCGAAGATCGCCATCCTGGACGAGACGGATTCCGGGCTGGACATCGACGCGCTGCGGGTAGTGGCCGACGGGGTCAACCGGTTCCGCGCCAAGGAGGGTCACGGGGTGCTGCTGATCACGCACTACACCCGGATCCTGCGGTACATCCAGCCTGACTTCGTGCACGTGTTCGTCGGCGGCAGGATCGTCAAGCAAGGCGGCCCCGAGCTGGCCGACGAGCTGGAGACCAGCGGGTACGAGGAGTTCGTCAAGGCCGGCGCGTCCGCATGACCGCGGCCGAGCAGGGGAGGGCCGCGGGCTCGTTCGACGTGGCCGCGGTGCGGGCGGACTTCCCGATCCTGGCCAGGACCGTGCGCGGCGGCAAGCCGCTCGTCTACCTGGACTCCGGCGCCACGTCGCACAAGCCCCGCCAGGTGCTCGACGCCGAGCGCGAGTTCTACACGGAGCACAACGCGGCGGCGCACCGCGGTGCGCACCTGCTCGGCGAGGAGGCGACCGACGCCTACGAGGGCGCCAGGGCGCGGGTCGCCGCGTTCATCGGCGCCGATCCCGGCGAGATCGTCTTCACCAAGAGCGCGACCGAGGCGATCAACCTGGTCGCCTACGCGATGAGCAACGCCGCGACGGCCGGCCAGGCGGCCGCCGCGTTCGTGGTCGGTCCCGGCGATGAGGTGCTGGTCACCGAGCTTGAGCATCACGCCAACCTGGTGCCGTGGCAGCAATTGTGCCAGCGCACCGGCGCGACGCTGCGCTGGTTCGGCGTCACCCCGGACGGCCGGGTCGACCTGACCAACGCCGCCGAGCTGATCAACGACCGGACCAGGATCGTCGCCGTCAGCCAGCAGTCCAACGTCACCGGCGCGGTCCCGCCGGTCGGCGAGATCGCCGCGCTCGCGCACGCCCGCGGCGCGATTGTGGTGGCCGACGGCGCCCAGTCCGTGCCGCACCGGCCGGTCGACGTGGCCTCGCCCGGCCCGGACTTCCTCGCCTTCTCCGCGCACAAGATGCTCGGCCCGTCCGGGATCGGCGTGCTGTGGGGGCGGCGCGAGCTGCTCGAGGCGATGCCGCCGTTCGTCACCGGCGGGTCGATGATCGAGATCGTCCGGATGGAGGGCTCCACGTTCCTGCCGCCGCCTGAGCGGTTCGAGGCCGGGGTGCCGGCCGCCGCCCAGGCGGTCGGCCTGGCCGCGGCCTGCGAGTACCTCGACGCGCTCGGCATGTCCGCGGTGGCCGCGCACGAGGAGGAGCTGACCGCGCGCGCGCTGGCGGCACTGGCGGACGTCCCCGGCGTGCGCATCCTGGGCCCGCTGAGTACCGAGGACCGTGGCGGCGCGGTGTCCTTCACGGTGGACGGGATTCACCCGCACGACGTCGGCCAGGTACTCGACGACCTCGGCATCGCCGTCCGGACCGGGCATCACTGCGCCTGGCCGCTGCACCGCGCGCTCGGCGTGCAGGCCAGCACCCGGGCGACGGTCTACGTCTACAACACCCCGGACGAGGTCGACGCGCTCGCCGACGGCGTCCGCCAGGCGCAGAAGTTCTTCGCGTGACCAGGACGGAACACGGCGGCGCTGGCCAGTTGTTCAAGGCGGTGTGATGCAGCTCCAGTCGATGTACCAGGAGATCATCCTGGACCACTACCGCAATCCCAAGAACAAGGGCCTGCGGGAGCCCTACGACGCCCAGGTGCATCACGTGAACCCGACCTGCGGTGACGAAGTGACGCTGCGCGTCTCGCTACGGGACGGCGGCGGCGAGCCCGCCGTGGCCGACGTGTCCTACGACGCGCTCGGCTGCTCGATCAGCCAGGCAAGCGCCTCGATGATGACCGAGATGATCATCGGCAGGACCGTGCGCGAGGCGATGCAGCTGAACGCGGAGTTCCTCGCCCTCATGCAGTCCAGGGGCGATGGCGAGCCGGACGAGGACGTGCTCGGCGACGCCGTCGCCTTCGAGGGCGTGTCCAAGTACCCGGCCAGGATCAAGTGCGCCCTGCTCGGCTGGATGGCCTGGAAGGACGCCACCGCTCAGGCACTGCACAGCCCGGCCGGGGCTGGCAGCGGAACCGATAGCAGGGCCGGGAACGGCGGCGCGGCCAACAGCAGCGCGGCCAACGGCAACGCCGGAAACGGCCGGATCGCCGCTGACGCGGCCAGGGAGCAGACATGACCGAGAACGCAGCCGGCGTCGTCGGCCCGGAGACCGAAGTAGCCAGCCAGGAGACCGAAGTAGCCAGCCAGGACGCCGGGATAGCCGGCCAGCAGCTTGACCAGGAGACCGAGGACCTGCTCGAGGCGATGCGGGACGTGGTTGACCCGGAGCTCGGCGTCAACGTGGTGGATCTCGGGCTTGTCTACGGTGTGACCGTCGGCGACGACCGCGTCGCGACTATCGACATGACGCTGACCAGCGCGGCTTGCCCGCTGACCGACGTCATCGAGGACCAGACCAGGCAGGCCCTGGAAGGCCTGGTCAACGACTTCCGGATCAACTGGGTCTGGCTCCCGCCGTGGGGCCCCGACAAGATCACCGAGGACGGCCGGGAGCAGCTTCGCGCCCTCGGCTTCAACGTCTAGCCCGGGCGGTGGCCGATCCGCGGCAGGCGGCCATGTCGCTGACCGAGTGGCTAGTGCTCGGCCTGGTCTGCGAGCAGCCGACGCACGGGTTCGCCGTCGCCAGGCTGCTCGCCGCCGGCGGCAGCCTGGGACAGGTCTGGCGGGTTCCCAAGCCGGTCATCTACCGCTCGCTGCAGCGCCTTGAGCAGCTCGGGCTCATCCAGGCCGCCGGCGAGGAGCCGACCAGCCAGGGCCCGGTCCGCCTGGTCCTCGCCGCTACGCCCGCCGGGTACGAGGCCGCGGCGGCCTGGCTGGCCCGGCCGGTGGCGCATGCCCGGGACGTCCGGTCCGAGCTGCTGGTGAAGCTGGCCCTGCTCGACCGGGCCGGGCAGCCCGCGGCGCCGCTGCTGGCGGCGCAGCGCGAGCAATTGCTGCCGATCGCGGCCGCGCTTCGGGACCGGCTGGCCGAGGCTGGCGGGTTCGAGCGCACGCTGGCCCTGTGGCGATACGAGACGGTCTCCGCGACGCTCCGGTTCCTGAACGCCGCGATGCCCGCCCGCGTCGGCTTACTGGCCGACGGCCGGCTGGCCGTCCGTCTCGGCGGCCGGCTCGCGGGTGTCGCGGACTGAGACGCCAGCGCCCTTGTGCCTTACCGGCCTATGTAGTCTCATTGGGACTACTGGCAGGCCAGGCTATGCGCATGCCCCGGCAGGGGATAGACGCCGCTGGCAGTCTGCACGCCGACGTGCGAAATGGGAGATGACCATCCATGACAGTGACACTCGACCGCAGCGTCGAAGAGTTCATCGGCGCCCCGCGCCAGCTGTTCATCAACGGGCAGTGGGCCGACGCCGCGTCGGGCAGGACGTTCGATACCCCTAACCCGGCGACCGGCGAGATCCTCGCCCGGATCGCGGAGGGCGACGCGGAGGACATCGACCGGGCCGTGCGGGCAGCGCGGGCGGCATTCGACGGGCCGTGGAGCAGGATGACCCCGTCCGAGCGCGGCCGGATCATCTGGCGGATCGGCGACCTGATCCTGGCAGCACGTGGACGAGCTCGCCCAGCTTGAGTCGCTGGACAACGGCAAGCCGTTCGCCGTGGCGCAGGCGGCCGACGTGCCGCTGGCCGCGGACCTGTTCCACTACATGGCCGGCTGGGCCACCAAGATCGAGGGGAACTCGATCAACATCTCGGTGCCGTACATGCCGGGCGCGAACTTCCACTCGTACACGCTGCGCGAGCCGGTCGGCGTGGTCGGCCAGATCATCCCGTGGAACTTCCCGCTGCTGATGGCGGCGTGGAAGCTGGGCCGGCCCTGGCGACCGGGAACTGCGTGGTGCTCAAGCCGGCCGAGCAGACCCCGCTGACCGCGCTCCGGCTGGCCGAGCTCATCGCCGAGGCCGGCGTGCCCGACGGCGTGGTGAACGTGGTGCCCGGGTTCGGCGAGACCGCGGGCGCGGCGCTGGCCGCGCACAACGACGTCGACAAGGTCGCGTTCACCGGCTCCACCGAGGTGGGCAAGCTGATCGTGCAGGCGGCCGGCGCCAGCAACCTGAAGAAGCTCACCCTGGAACTGGGCGGCAAGAGCCCCAACATCGTCTTCGAGGACGCCGTGGACGGCGCGGTCGAGGGCGCGGCCAACGCGATCTTCTTCAACCACGGCCAGTGCTGCGTGGCCGGCTCGCGGCTGTTCGTGCACCAGAGCCGCTTCGACGAGGTGGTGGACGGCGTCGCGGAGATCGCGAAGTCGATCAAGCTGGGCTCCGGCCTTGAGGCGGGGACGCAGATGGGCCCGCTGGTCTCCGAGGAGCAGTTCGACCGGGTCAGCGGCTTCCTTGAGTCCGGCCGGGACGAAGGCGCCACGGCGCTGGCCGGCGGCGGCCGGTTCGGCGACCGCGGCTTCTTCATCGAGCCCACCGTGCTGATCAATACGCACAGCGGCATGAAGGTGGTGCGCGAGGAGATCTTCGGCCCGGTCGTGGTCGCCGCGCCGTTCAGTGACCTGGACGAGATCGCCGCCCAGGCCAACGACACCGAGTACGGCCTCGGGGCGGGAATCTGGACCAAGGACATCTCCAAGGCGCACGCGCTGGCGAAGAAGCTCAGGGCCGGCACGGTCTGGATCAACTGCTACAACGTGTTCGACGCGGCGCTGCCGTTCGGCGGTTACAAGCAGTCCGGCTGGGGCCGCGAGATGGGCCACGAGGTACTCAACAACTACACCGAGGTGAAGGCGGTCACCACGCTGCTGTAACCGGCAGCCGGCGGCTGCGGCGAGCCTACGGTTCTGCGGCCGGCCAGGGCGGAGGCGCGCTGGCCGGCCGGTGCCTGGCCCGGCGGGCTCGGTGGCACAGGTACGCCAGCCGTCCCGTTTCCGATATTCCTTGACGTAACTAGCGAGGGGATCCGCTAGCCTGGGCTCTGTCATGATGCGCGCGCTGCTCCTTCGCCGCCGCGGCGAGGCCCGGTAACCACTCCGGTCGGCCCCTCGTCGCGGGCCGCTTGCTGCGCCGACCGACTCCCTCTTCCCGGTCAGACCCAGGAGCAGCAGCGTCATGAGCAACCCGAATAGCCAGCGCCCGTCCGGCATGCCGTGCCATCGGTACCGGCCCTTCCCCGCGATCGACCTGCCGGACCGGCAGTGGCCGTCGCGCACGATCACCGCCGCGCCGCGGTGGCTGTCCACCGACCTGCGGGACGGCAACCAGGCGCTGATCGACCCGATGAACCCGGCGCGGAAGCACGCGATGTTCGACCTCCTGGTACGGATGGGCTACAAGGAGATCGAGGTCGGGTTCCCGGCGGCCAGCCAGACAGATTTCGACTTCATCCGCAGCCTGATCGAGAGCGACTCGGTACCCGGCGACGTGCGCATCTCGGTGCTGACGCAGGCGCGCGAGGAACTGATCGAGCGCACTGTGCAGTCGCTGGCCGGCGCCGCGCAGGCCACCGTGCACCTGTACAACGCCGCGGCGCCGATGTTCCGCCGGGTGGTGTTCGGCTGGGACGGCGACGGGCGGTCCGAGTGCAAGGCGGTCGCCGTCGAGGGCACCCGCGCGGTGCTGAAGTTCGCCGAGACCTACCTGCCCGGCACCGACTTCGGCTACGAGTACTCGCCGGAGATCTTCATGGACACCGAGCTCGGCTTCTCGCTGGAGATCTGCGAGGCAGTGATGGACGTCTGGCAGCCGGGCCCGGGCCGTGAGATCGTGCTCAACCTGCCGTGCACGGTGGAGCGGTCCACGCCGAATGTCTACGCCGACCAGATCGAGTGGATGAGCCGCCAGCTCAGCCGGCGCGAGCTCATCGCGCTGTCCGTGCACACGCACAACGACCGCGGTACCGCGACCGCGGACGCCGAGCTCGCGGTGCTGGCCGGCGCGCAGCGGATCGAGGGCTGCCTGTTCGGCAACGGCGAGCGCTCCGGCAACGTCGACCTGGTCACGCTCGGGCTGAACCTGTACAGCCAGGGCGTCGACCCGATGATCGACTTCAGCGACATCGACGAGATCCGCCGGACCGCCGAGTACTGCAACCGGATCGGCGTGCACGAACGGCACCCGTACGCCGGTGACCTGGTGTACACGTCATTCTCCGGCTCGCACCAGGACGCGATCAAGAAGGGCTTCGACGAACTCGAGCGGGTAGCCGCCGAGGCGGGCAAGCCGGCCAGCGAGCTGCCGTGGGCCATGCCGTACCTGCCGATCGACCCCAAGGACGTCGGCCGGTCCTACGAGGCAGTGATCCGGGTCAATTCGCAGTCGGGCAAGGGCGGCGTCGCCTACATCATGAAGTCCGACCACAACCTCGACCTGCCGCGCCGGCTGCAGATCGAGTTCAGCCACGTCATCCAGCGGCACACCGACGGCGAGGGCGGGGAGGTGGACGCGCCGCAGATGTGGCAGATCTTCGCCGCCGAGTACCTCGGCTCCGGCCCGTTCGAGCTGGTCAGGTTCTCCTCGGTGAGCGAGGACGGGGTCGAGCGGATCACCGCGACGGTGCGCGTGTTCGGCACCGAGCATGTGCTCAGCGGCGTCGGCAACGGGCCCATCGCGGCATTCTGCGCGGCGCTGTCCGTGATCGACCTGGGGCTCGGCGGCGTGAGCGTGCGGGTGCTTGACTACGCCGAGCACGCCCTCACCGCCGGGCGGGACGCGGAGGCCGCTGCCTACCTGGAGATCCAGGCAGGCGACCGGGTGCTGTGGGGCGCCGGCATCAGCGAGTCGATCGTGCACGCCTCCCTGCGCGGCGTGATCAGCGCGCTGAACCGGGTCGCCAGGGACACCGGCGCAGGCTAGCCACGGGCCTCGCCGGCCGCACCCCAGGAGGTGGCAGCGGGGGAGCGGCGATGCGTCGTGCCAGCTCACCCCCGGCCTCCCCGATCTGGGGGAGGCGCTCGGCCGGTACCCGCCTTAAGCTGGTGATTCAGCGCCATGTGCGGCCAAACCGGGCGGAGGTAACAGCCATCCCCGACAAGGACATCCGGCTGCGCCGCAGCGACACCGCACCGCCCGGGCACCGCCGCCCAGTCATGATCGCGATCGCCGGGGACAGCGCGGCCGGCAAGACGACGCTGACCCAGGGCATCGCCGAGGCGCTTGGCGCCGACCGGGCCACCGCCATCTGCGTGGACGACTATCACCGTTACGATCGCGAAGAACGCCGAGACGTCCCGTTCACCGTGCTGAACCCGGCCTGCAACTACATCGAGATAATGGAGCAGCATCTCCAGCTGCTGGCGATGGGCAGGCCGATCCTGAAGCCCGTCTACGACCACTCCACCGGCAGGCTCGCCCGGCCTCTGCTGGTGGAGCCGCGGGAGTTCGTGCTGGTCGAAGGACTGCTGCCGCTGCACACCAAGCTGGCCAGGGCATGCTTCGATATCGCCGTCTACCTCGACCCGCCCGAGGACGTGCGGAAGGCATGGAAACTGCGCAGGGACTGTGCCGAGCGGGGCTACGCCGAGGCCGAGGTGCTGGCCGAGCTGGACCAGGCGGGAACCGGATTCTGCCGCCTTCATCCGCCCGCAGCGGCAGCGGGCTGACATCTCGATCCGGTTCGCCCCGGCGGCCGGCCGGGCCGATCCGACGGATACTCCGCTGTCAGCGGAAATCCTGCTCAGGCCCACGATCCAGCATCCTGCCCTGGCGCACGTGCTGACCGATGACGACAAGCGCGCAGCCCACCTGAAGCTGATCAGGGACTGTGACGGCCGCCCGGTGGACGCGCTGCATATCCACGGGTACGTGCCGCGCGAGGACTCGCTGCTCATCGAGAAGGCGATCTGGGAGCAGCTGTCCCTCGACCCCGGCCACGCGCTGCCCGAGACGCTCGGCATCGTCGCGGGCGGCCGCCGCAGCGAGCCCCTCGCGATCGCGCAGCTGCTCCTGCTCTGGCACCTGCTCGAGGCGCAGGCGTGATCCAGGACCGGCCAGGATGGGTACCTTTCCGGACATGGACGGCCGCGAGCGCGGGCCACTGACCCTGGTCATCATCGACGACCATCAGATGGTGCTCGACGGCCTCAAGGCCATGCTCCAGCCCTACCGCGCGCAGGTCCAGGTGGTCGGCGAGTCCAGCGACGCCGGCGACGCCGTGCGCCTGGTGGCCAGGCTGGCGCCGGAACTGGTGCTGCTTGACGTCCGGCTCAAGGGCAGCAGCGGTCTCGACGTCTGCGCCGAGATCCGCCGGGACCAGCCGGACTGCAAGGTCGTCTTCCTGACGGTCTATGACGACGAGCAGTACCTCTACCAGGCAATGCGGGTGGGCGCCGCCGGCTTCCTGCTGAAGCGGATCCGCGGTGCCGAGCTGGTCGACTACCTGTGCCGCATCGCCGACGGCGAGGTCCTTATCGACCCGGCCCTGGCCGGCCGGGTCGCGCTGTCCGCCGCCCGGCTGCGCAGCGGCGAGTTCTGGCCCGGCGCGCACCTCGGGCTGACGCAGCGGGAAAGCGAGGTGCTTTCGCTGCTGGTGGCAGGCCTGACCAACCGTGCGATCGCGGCGAAGCTAGTGGTCAGCGAGGAGACGGTGAAGACCCATTCGCGCGGGATCTACCGCAAGCTCAGCGTGCCGGACCGGACATCCGCTGTCGCCCTCGCGCTGCGCGAGGGGGTCTTCCATTGACCGGGTCACGGATCAACGGCGCGGACGCGGAACGCGAGGCGGAGCTGCTCTCCCGGGTCATCGAGATCATCTCGGCCGGGCTCGAGCTCGACGTCATCCTGCAGGGAACGGCGAAGCTCGTCACGGAGACGACGGACACCGACGTGTGCTTCGTGCACCTGCTGGACGAGCAGGGCCGGCTGCTCCAGCTGCGCGGCGCAACGCCGCCTTCGACGGGCTGGTCGGGAAGATCGAGCTGGCGATCGGCGAGGGCGTATCCGGCTGGGTAGCCGCGCACGGCGAGCCTGCGGTCATCGTGGACGACAAGGCCGGCGACCCGCGGTACCGGTACATCCCGGCGCTGCGCGGCGAGGAGTTCACCTCCATGCTGTCGGTCCCGATCGTGACGCCGCTTGGCCATCTGGTTGGCGTGCTGAACGTGCACACCAGGCTCCGGCGCGAGTTCTGCGCCGCGGACGTCGACCTGCTCAGGTCGGTCGCTGGCCTGGTTGCCGGCGCGATCCAGAATGCCAGGCTGCACCAGCGGCTGGCGGAGCGGGAAGAGGCGCTTGAGCGATTCGCCGAGCAGATGGTGGAATGGCAGGAACATGAGAGCCGCCGGCTGGCCGGCGAGATCCATGACGGCATCAGCCAGCGGATCGTGAGCCTGTTCTTCCATCTGTCCGCCGCCGCCGACGCGATCCCCGGCGACCCGCGGGTGGCCGCCGAGCAGGTGGCCAGGGCCCAGGAGCTCGCCAGTGCCGCGCTGGACGAGACGCGCTCGGCGATCGCCGGGCTGCGCCCGCCGGTACTTGATGACCTTGGCCTGGCGGCCAGCCTGGAGAGCCTGGGCTACTCGTTCCCGCCGCTCGACGTGGAGGTTGAGGCGGTGCAATGCCGGCTGGCCGAGCATCTCGAGACGGCCGTCTACCGGACCGCCCAGGAGGCGCTGCAGAACGTGGCCAAGCATGCGGCGGCCGGTGCCGCCCGGATCCGGCTGTCCTTGCCGGGCGACCGCGTCCGGCTCGAGGTCAGCGACAACGGCGTCGGCTTCGACGTGACCGCGGCGGTGCGCGCCACCGGGATGGCGGCGCCTACCGGTTTCGGCCTTTCCGGCATGCGGGAACGGGCCGAGCTGCTCGGCGGCAGGCTCGACCTGGCCAGCGCGCCCGGCCGCGGCACCACGGTCCGGCTGACCATACCGCTCAGCCCGCCAGCGCCTCCGGCGACGGCGGCACCGGCGGCACCGGTGGCTCCTGCGCACTCCGGCGACCCCGGCGACTGCGGTGCAGCCGACGGCGGCGCGGCGAGAGGCTCGCTGAAGACGCGGCTGCCGCGCACGTCCGCGACGGTGAGCCGGACCAGGTCGTCCCGGCCGATCGGGCCGCCTGCCGAGACCAGCCGCCGCGCTTGCCGGAGCCGCAGCCGGTCGATGGCATTCCGCATGCTCCGGGCGTTGGCGAAGCGCGGCTGGCGCATCCGCAGCGCGATGTACTCGCGGAACGCGTCCCGCGCGGCCGGGCTCGAACTGGTACTGCTCGCGCTCCAGCATGAGCTCGGCGATCTGCATGAGCTCTTCGGGGGCGAAATCGGGAAAGTCGATATGATGCCCGATTCGTGAGGCCATGCCCGGGTTGGACTGGAAGAACACGTCCATCCGCGGCTTGTAGCCGGCCAGGATCACGACCAGGTCGTCGCGATGCTCTTCCATGAACTGGAGCAGGATCTCGATGGATTCCTGGCCGTAGTCGCGCTCGTTATCCGGCCGGTAGAGGTAGTAAGCCTCGTCGATCAGCAGCACGCCGCCCATCGCGCGCTTGAGCACCTCCTTGGTCTTCGGCGCGGTGTGGCCGACGTACTGCCCGACGAGGTCATCCCTCGTGACGCTCACCAGCTGGCCCTTGCGCAGGTAGCCGAGTTCCCGGAGCAACTCGCCCATCCGCCCGGCCAGGGTGGTCTTGCCGGTGCCCGGGCTGCCGGTAAAGCACATGTGCAGGCTGGGCCTCGACGCGGTCAGGCCGTACCGGCCGCGAAGCCGGTCGACGAGCAGCAGCGCGCCGATCTCCCTTACCCGGGCCTTGACCGGGGCCAGGCCGATGAAATCCCGGTCGAGGTCGTCGAGGATCCCGGCGATCTGCCTGGCTTGCTGGTCGTCGGCTAGCTCCAGCTTCGCCTCCGGCGGGAGCGGCGGCGGCGCACCGGAGCCGGCCGCGTTCTCCGGGCCGTCACCGCGGGCCTGCCCCGGGTCGCCGCCCGGCAGGCCTGGAGCCGGCCTTGGCATCGCGAAGCCTTGCGGCGGCGGACCGGCTGGCGTGCTCATCAGCTGCCGTGCTGGCCGTTCGGGCCGTCAGCCCGGGCGCCGGGCGGGCGATCGGTGGCGTAGGAGTGCAGGCTGTACCTGATCTGCCGGTCGGCCATCTCCTGCCGGTCGAGCCGGAAGCCAGGCTCATCGGCGGGGCGGCCGACGATGAAGCTCAGGGCGGTGGTCTGCCTGCCGAGGGTAGCGTCGTACGCCACGACCTTTATGTAGTGATCCGGGTACGCGGCCCGGCACGAGGTCACCTCGTGCATCCCTGCGGACGCATCGGCGATCTCGAACATGGGCAGGCCCCACATCTCCCAGATCACGTTGCGCGGATGCGGGTCGTCAGTGAACTCGACCGCCACCGCCCACCGCTGATCGATGGCGTACTGGATCTGGGCGCTGATCTCGTCATCGGTGAGATCGGGCAGATAGGAGAAAGTGCCTTGGGTGATGCGCATATAGCCTCCTTGGCGGGCGCAGGCCAGGGTCCGTCAGGCGGTCGGCGTGGACACGACGTCCGGAGTGTCCGTTGACTCGTAGTTGAAGGTGATGTCTCCCCAGGTATCCAGCGCGGCCTGGAGCTCGCGGCAGTGCTTCGCCGCCTCGGCGAGGATGTCGTCGCCCTCCCGGACGAAGTCCCTGCCCTCGTTGCGGGCCTTGATCATCGCTTCGACGGCCACCCGGTTGGCGGTGGCTCCGGCGGCGATGCCCATCGGGTGGCCGATCGTGCCGCCGCCGAACTGCAGGATGACGTCCTCGCCCAGGTAGTCGAGCAGCTGGTGCATCTGGCCAGCGTGGATGCCGCCAGACGCGACCGGCATAGTGCCGGGCATGGACCCCCAGTCCTGCTCGAAGTACATGCCATGGCCCAGATCGCGCGGGGTCAGCGACTCGCGCAGCGTGTCGTAGTAGCCGCGCACCATCGCCGGGTCGCCTTCCAGCTTTCCCACCACGGTCCCGGCGTGGATGTGGTCGACGCCGATCAGGCGGCACCATTTCGCGATGACCCGGAAACTGACACCGTGCGACTTCTGCCGGGTATAGGTGCCATGACCGGCACGGTGCAGGTGCAGCAGGACGCCATTGGCCCTGGCCCAGTTCGACATCGAGTGCAGGGCCGTGTAGCCGACGGTCAGGTCGACCATGACGACGATGCTGCCGAGTTCCTTGGCGAACTCGGCGCGCTCGTACATGTCCTCCATGGACGCGGCGGTGACGTTGAGGTAGTGGCCCTTGATCTCGCCGGTTTGCTGCGCGGCGCGGTTCACTCCCTCCATCGCGAAGAGATAGCGGTCGCGCCAGCGCATGAACGGCTGCGAGTTGATGTTCTCGTCGTCCTTGGTGAAGTCGAGACCGCCGCGGAGCGCCTCGTAGACCACCCGGCCGTAGTTGCGCGCCGACAGCCCCAGCTTCGGCTTCGTCGTCGCGCCGAGCAGCGGCCTGCCGTACTTGTTCAGGTACTCGCGCTCCATCACGATGCCGTGCGGCGGCCCGCGGAACGTCTTCACGTAGTGCAGCGGGATCCGCATGTCCTCGAGGCGCAGCGCGCGGAGCGCCTTGAAGCCGAAGACATTGCCGATGATGGAGGACGTCAGGTTCGGGATCGATCCTTCTTCGAAGAGATCGATGTCGTAAGCGATGTACGCGATGTACTCGCCATCCCGGCCGGGGACCGGATCGACCTGATAGCACTTGGCCTGATAGTGCTCATGGGCGGTGAGGCGGTCCGTCCAGACGACGGTCCAGGTCGCGGTCGATGACTCGCCGGCCACCGCCGCACCCGCTTCCTCGGGCGGTACGCCCGGCTGCGGAGTGATCCGGAACGCGGCCAGCACATCGGTGTCCTTCGGCACGTAGTCGGCATCGAAGTAGCCCATCTCCGCGTACGGGAGGACGCCTGCCGCCCAGCGGTTCTGTCCGGTGGTCATGATCTCCTCCGTGGTGGTGCGCGCCGTGCGCCTCCTGGATCCAACGATCGCTGACTATTGCCCTGGTGTCTATTGAGAGTTCAGTGGCAAGTCGAAAGCTTTGACTTGATAGTTAGCCGGAAAGTCAGCATTCGCCCGTGCGGGCCTGGCCCGCTGGCCTGCCTGATCGGCTGGCAGGTCGGGTGCCTGGAAGTCGCCCCGGCTCAGGACGTGGGCAACCAGGCGGGCCGCGGATCGCGGCAGGGTGCCCTGTTGCGCGATGAGGTACCAGTCGCGGCGCAGCGGCGTGCCCGGGACCGGCAGCTCGACCAGCCGCCCGGCGGCCAGGTCCTGAGCGATGGCGTCGCGCGAAATCAGCGTGACGCCGAGCCCGACCCTGGCCGACTCGCGGATGGCGCCGTTCGACCCGACGGTGAGGGTCAGCGGCGTGATGTCGAGTTCGGCGAGTAGCGCCTGCGTGCTGCTGCGGGTGCTGGACCCGGCCTCGCGCAGCAGCCAGGTCTGGTCCGCGAGCCACGGCAGCAGGCCCGCTCCCTGGGCCGCGCAGGCGGCGAGCTCCGGCGCGGCGACGACCGACAGCCTGTGCTCGCGAACGGCATACACGCGCACATCCCGGCCCGGCTCTGGCCGCCCGCCGACGACCAGGTCGACCTGATGGCGGTCAAGGAGAGCTCGCACCCGATCACGGTTTCCGGCCTCGAGCAGGACGCCGGTGCCCGGGTGCTCCCGGCGGAAACCCTGCAGCAGGCCCGGCACGAGCTGCTCGGCGGCGGTGGTCACCGCTCCGATGCGGAGCTCGCCGCCGTCCGGGTCCGCGGCGGCGGCGGCGGCCCGCCGTGCCTCGTCGAGGAGCCCGAGTATGCGGCGCACGTAGAGCACGTAGGCCTCGCCCGCGTCGGTAAGCCGCAGGCCGCGGCCGTCGGGACGGACGAGCTGCAGGCCGAGCGATTTCTGCAGCGCGCCGAGCGCAGCCGAAACCGCCGCCTGGGTGACGACAAGCTCCTCGGCCGCGGCGCGGACTGATCCTTGGTCCGCTACCGCGAGAAAGGTGCGGAGCTGATTCAAGGTCAATGGCTTGCCCTCCGGTGCCGCGGGCTGACTCTAAACCAAATAGTTACGACTCAGAGAGAATTGCCAACGCCTGCTCACAGTATAGGCGGCGGACCGCAGATGAGCCCGGGGATAACGGGCGCGGGGCCGCGGCGGTGACGGTCAGGCCCTGACGTAGAACGGGCTGGCGTTAGCCGTTATCCACTCGTCCACCGGGTCGGCTGCGCCCTCGCCGGGAAAAGTCACGTCGATCGGGAAGCCGGCGTCCTGCGGGGCGGCAGCGGCGGCGCGCTCGATGGCGCCGACCACGGCCTCCTTGGCCGCCTGGTCCGCCGGGTCATCCAGCGTGACCGAGATAACCAGGCCCTCGCCGGCCAGATCGACCGATAGCCAGGCCGTAGCCGCAGCGCGCGCGGCCGGGACCGAAGGCAGCAGGGACCGGATCTCGCTGATCAGCGCGCCAGGCTCGGCCTGGGCGTCCCGACCCGGATCCGGCCGCCTGCCGCCGGGGAGGCTGCCGCCGCCATGTACGCGACACCTTCCGGGTACACCGGGACGCTCTCGCCCGCACCCGGGTTCAGCGCGATGCCGAGCGCGGCGGGCAGCCGCCTGGCGAGTTCGGCGGCGGGCACGACGACGTGCGGCACGACGGGCGGCGCCTGAGTGCCGCCTGGCCCGGCCGCGGCCGCGAGCAATCGGCGGGCCGAGGTGTACGCCGGGACGAATTCGCTGCCCAGGTAGGTCACGATCGGCAGGTTGACCGCCGAGCCGTCGGTCACCGGCCTGCCGTCGTCAGGGAGCGGCAGCCATAGCCGGCCGCGGCTCAGCTCATCGAGCAGGTCGCCGACCTTTGCGCTGTCCATGATCGCCGCAGCCAGCGCTCGCTCGACCGCGCTAGCATCAGCGTCGCGGCCCGCCGGGCTGGCAGTCTCGCCATCCGTGACGATGGTCATCTGGGCTTCGCGGTCATGACCGGCCGCGGCCGTGCGGGAGCCTGCCCCTCTCGGTGGCCGCCGAGGCGCGGGCACCAGCCAAGAACTCATGTAACGGATAGTAATCACATGGAGGCGCTGCGTAGTGGAAAACGGTGGACCTGGGGGCGGGCGATGGATCGAGGTCGGCCCGGACCGGCTGGCCCGATGGCTGGAGACCTTCGCCCAGCGGCACGGCGGCGCCATCGCCGAGGCCGGCCAGGAGACGGTGACGTTCCGGGCGCCCGATGGCGCGGTGGCGGAATGTCACGTGCCATTCCCGCCGCTGGCGGCCGGTCCCGCGGATGCTGGCGGAGCGGACGCTGGCAGGGCGGAGGCTGGCAGGGCGGAGGCTGGCAGGGCAGAGGCTGGCGGAGCGGATGCTGGCAGGGCAGAGGCTGGTGCGGCCGGCGGTGCTGCCGGGAACGGTGCCGCGGCGGCGGCCTGCGCCCGGTACGGCGAGCGGATCGCGGCGCACGCCTGCGCTGATCGCAGCGTCGGCGTGTTCCTGGTGCGGCTCGGCGGGTACGCGGCCGGGGTCTTCACCGGCCCGGTGCCCACGCTGGCGGCGTCGAAGGTCGGCTCGAGGCTGGTGCACGGCCGCAGCGCGGCCGGCGGCACCTCGCAGCACCGGTTCGCCCGCCGCCGGGAGAAGCAGGCATCGGAGGCACTCGGCGCGGCGGCGGATACGGCGGTTGCGGTGTTCGCGCCTTACGCGGGGCGGATCGACGCGGTCGTGCTCGGCGGCGACCGGCGGGCGATGGCCCAGCTTCGCGATGATCCGCGGCTAGCGCCGTACTTCGGGCTAGCGGTCGAGCGGTTTCTCACCGTGCCGGATCCCCGGCTCACCGTCCTGCGCGGAACACCTCGGCTGTTCCGGGCCATCCGGATCAGGCTTACGGGTCCAGCCTGACCCGCCCGGAACCAGCCGCGCCCGGTGCGCCGGCGGCCCGCCGGCGCACCCGCGCATCCGCGCATCCGCCCGTGCCGCGCACTGCGCACCCGCCCGCGCCAGCGCCGGCGCACCCGCGCATCCGCCCGTGCCGGCGCACCCGCGCATCCGCCCGTGCCGGCGCACTGCGCACCCGTCCGCGCCAGCGCCGGCGCATCCGCGCATCCGCCCGCGCCAGCTCCCCGCGCACCCGCCCGCGTCGGCGCCCCGCGGGAAATGCTTTGCGGCCCTGGCCGTGGCCTCGGATAAACTGGGGACATGCAACCGCTCTTGTCGTGACAGGCCGCCCCGGCGCCCGGGGTGATGCACGTCAGCTGAGATCCCTTTTGTTCGGTTATGGGAGTGGTTGTCCATGATTTCCGCGAGCGCGCTGGAGTTGCGCGCGGGCGCAAGGCTGCTGCTGGAAGCCGCGAGCTTCCAGGTAGCGGCCGGCGATAAGATCGGCCTCGCCTCGGCAGCAATTTTGTAGATCTCGTCGCGGAGGATGGGATGGAGCTCTCTCGGTTCGCCCTCAACCGACACGCGGAACACTGCGGGGCGATGATTGCTGGAGTCGTTTTCGAGTTCCTCTCCGAGGGTACTTATAGCTAGCGCGAGATCATTCCGCTCAACTGTGGAAGCGCGCAGTCCTTGCACAGCATCCCGTCCCTCCGTGATCGCGCCGGCAGCTTGATCGATCGCACTGTCCAGTTTCTCCTTCGCCTCGATCGGGCGTTCTGGTAAGAGTACAGAAACCGTTTGGAATCGAAGCAGCAATCCGTGGAAGCTCTGTAGCAGAGTATCGTGCAGATCCCGGGCAATTCGTGTTCTCTCGCCGACGCGGGCGTCCAATGTCATCTCGAACTGATTTTGCAATTGCCGGAGACGCCACTGGTAAGCGGCCCACAGCAGCGCAAAAAACAGAAACGCACAGAAGACGCGAAACCAGTACGTCTGGTAGTACGCCGGGGCGACGGAGAATTCAAGCGTGGCTGGAGTATCGTTGCAAACGCCGTCACCATTGCATGCGACTGCCTGAAAGGAATATTTGCGAGGCGGCAAGTCCGTGTAGAAAGCCTGCCGGCGGGTACCGGCCTCGTGCCAATCGCGGTCATAGCCTTCGAGGCGGTAACGGAACTTTACCTTCTGCGGAACTGCAAAGGTGGGAGAGGTGTAATCAATCTGCAAGTCCCTTGGATTCGGCGGAACCTTAAGGTTGGGCGTTGCTTCGAACTCCTTTCGATCGGCAACGAGCGATTCGATGTAGGTCTGCGCCGGGAACGCTTTTGGCGAGAGCCGGGATGGGTCCACCATCTGCACGACAACGCCGCTGGTAAACCACACGCGCCCATCCGGGGAGCAATCCGCTGGGTTAAAGGCAGGGATGTTGGGCTGAGCTCCGTCGAATGTGTCATAGACGTGGTTCTGAACAATCGCGTCAGGGTTGGTCCACCATCGCTGGAGCTCAGAATCTGAGAATTCGACGATGCCGCAACGCGTGTAGAGCCACCACCGTTTCTCTTTATCCTGAATAAAGGAGATGACGAAGTCGCAGGGCAGCCCGTTTTTCGTCGTCATCCGCTGCACCTTGCCTTCGCGGAACCCCACCAGTCCCTCGTCGAAAGCAGCAAGGACAGAGCTGTCCGGTTGTGCCCGGATCTCTCGGGGCGCAGGATTCTTAGCATTCGGGTTCAGCGGGAATTTTCGCTGGACACCTTCGCGGAACTGTACGAGGTCTCCTTTTCGAGTCGCTATCCAAATTCCCCCATTTGGATCTGGAGCCAGCATCCATGCAGGCGGAACCTGCGGCGCAGGAAACACCTCACGCACCTGGAAATCGCGGATGCGAATAAGCTTTTGGGGTTTGCCTCGACACTCTGCCCAGATATTCCCGTCGATGTCCTCGATCAACCCAATCACCATGCCAAGCGGCTGATGATTCGGTTCGGGGAGGCGCCGGAATTGCCCGTTCTTGAACAAATACAGATTGTCGTCCACTCCCACCCATAGGTTGCCGGCCCGGTCTTCCAGTAATCGGGTCACCTGGTCACCCGGAAGACCCTTCCCTGCGCGAACGGATGAGACGCTCCCGTTAACAATGTGATCGAGCGATCCGGCGTTTGCTACCCATATCGTGCCATCTCTGCTGGCCAGGATGCCCGCTGGTAAATCCTCCCCCAATCCTTCCACCTGCGAGAAGGTGACGACTGGCGGATCGCGAAATCTGTCGACTCCGCTTGTAGTTCCAGCCCAAACGATCCCCTCGCGGTCTTCAAAAAGAGCATACACAGAATCGCCGGACAGGCCATTGGTATGGTCGTAGTGCTCTACCGCATTTCCATGGATACGAAAAAGCCCTTTTGCTACTGTTCCGACCCAAAGATTGCCGTCATGGTCGAACATCAGAGTGCCAATATCGAAGCTACTTCCGTTGAACGTGGGGGTCACGAAAGGTTTCACAGCACCGTCCTTCAATTGTTGAAGTCCTTTCCCTGGACCCTCTCCCGATATGCCCAGCCATAGAGATCCATCGGGACCACGCGCTAAGCTAAAGACCTGGTTACCTACGTTGTACTTTTCCGAAGTGCCGGCATGCCAGTGGACAAGGCCTCCCGCCTGCCCTCCCAGCCAAAAACCGCCGTTACCGTCCGCCAGAACAGACTGCAGGTCGGAAATCGGTATTCCGTCTTCTTTTCCGAAGCACTTGACTGCGTCAGTAACATGGCAAAGCGGCGCATCCGAGTTGCCTCCCAGTACCCATAAAGATCCGTCCGGCGCCTCACTGACGCTTTGAAACATTCCCCCTTCCAGCTGGAAGTGAGAACTCACAGCGGCGCCTTTCAGTCGAATGATGTCACGCGGTCCTAGTACCCAGAGCCCACCCGCGTGGTCGGCAAAGATGTTCATTGATCTATCGATCGGTACACCGGCAGGTAAACGCCAGGGCAGAAACCGGACGCCGTCAAACCTATAGATATCGGTGGGAAGTGACAAGAACCAGAGGAAGCCATCCGACGTTTGTGTAATGTGATACATCCCCGCTGGCAGAGAGCCATCCTGCGTTCTCCAAGCAGTGTGGATGTACTGGGTGAGACGTTTGTTGGGATCCAGAGCGTGAACCGGGGCAGCCAGCAACATCAAGAGGGCGAGGCAAGACGCCAACGTGGCCGCGGCAGCCGCTCGCGGCCATCCCAAGCTCTTCAGAAGCGGTCGGCAAAAAGTCATCTTCTTACCCTTGGCACCCGAACAGCATCGAGAAGTGAGTTGTTCGAATTGCGTCAACCCGGGCCAGAACTCACGACTCGATCCTCTCCTTCACATCCGTGTATTTCTTGGAAAACCTCGAAAACGACCAGAAGCGCCGGGCAGATTTACTATATGCCTTCGATGCAGGAATGATCAGTTCAACCTCCGTACCGGAGTCCACTTTGCTCCAGATCGCCAACTCTCCGCCAACCAGCTTGGCGCGCTCCCTCATCCCGCGCAAACCATAGTGTCCCTCGAGACCGTCGCTGGAGAGAACCGCCGCATCCATGCCCTTTCCGTTGTCGCGCACGCGTAATCGGAATTCATCGTCATAGCGGATTTCAACTTCTAGCTGCTTCGCCTGGGCGTGATGGAAGGCGTTGCGCAGCGCCTCGGCAGCTATTTTGTAGATCTCGTCACGGAGAATGGGGTGGAGCTCTCTGGGCTGGCCCTCAACCGCCACGCGGAATGTCACAGGCTGGCGGTCGGTCGAGTCGGTCTGGAGTTCCTCTCCGAGAGTGCTTATCGCGCGTGCGAGATCATTGCGTTCGACTGTGGAAGCGCGCAGTCCTTGCACCGCATCCCGCCCTTCCGTGATCGCGCCGGCAGCCTGCTCGATCGCACTGTCCAGTTTCTCCTTTGCCTCAATCGGGCGCTCCGGCAGCAGTATGGAAACCGTTTGGAACCGGAGCAGTAATCCATGGAAGCTCTGCAGCATAGTGTCGTGCAGGTCGCGAGCGATTCTTGTTCTCTCGCCGATCCGCGCCTCCAGCGTCATTTCAAAGTCATGCTGCAAGCGCCGGATGCGGTATTGGTAGGCCGCCCACAACAACGCCATGAAAGCGGCCGCACATAACGCGCGAAACCAGTTCGTCTGGTAGTACGCCGGCAAAACAGAGAACTCCAGCGCGTCCCCCTGCTCGTTCCACACGCCGCTGTTGTTAGCCGCGACTACACGAAACCGGTAGGGCCCGGGACGCAGGTTTGAGTATTGCACTTCGCGGTCGTTGATCACCTCTCGCCAGTTGCTGTCCTGCCCTTCGAGCTTGTACTTGAAGTGAATCTTTTCCGGCGCGGCGAGGCTCAGCGCACTATAGTCGATCGTGAGATCACGCACGCGTGCCGGCAGACGCAAGTGGGACACTGCCTGGTCGGGCAAGTTTTGCCAGTACGACGTGTGGTCCGCGATGATCCGCTCGATGTGAACGGGGGGTGGGATTTTGTTGAAGGCAAGATGATGGGGATCGACGACTGAGGCACCCTCTCCCCCCAAGAACCATAATTTGCCGTCGGTTGACTTTGCGACGGGAGGATTGAAGTAAGCAGGCGAAGCGGAGGCGAGCCCAACCCCGTCAGCAGCATCCCACAATGTCGTTTCAACCTTATGCTTCGGGTCGGCGATCCACGCATCCAGTTCCTTCGGCGAGATGCGCACCAGGCCGCAGGCCGTGTTTAACCAGAGGGAATGATCGTCGTCTTCAATGGACCAGTGGATCGTGTCACACGGTAAACCATTGTTTGTTGTGAGTGTGGCGACGCGGCCATCTTTGATGCGGCTGAGCCCACCCTCCTGTGTTGCCGCCCACAGCGCACCATTTTGATCGAGCCGGATACCCGCCACATGCCCCTTTCCCAGCCCATTAGCGGTAGTGAAAGAGGCGCGGACCTGACCGTCCTTAAAATACAGGACGCCGCCCTCGGTCCAGAAGGCAAGCCACACTCCGCCTTGATCTGAGGCTAAAATCTTAGCTTGTTGGGAACGCCCCATGGCCGACCAGGGAAAATTCTCGACCAAATGCCCATCCCGCATATGCGAGAGGCCTTTGTTCCCAGAGAGCCATAGATTGTCTTTGTCATCCCCGGCAATGCAATACACTTCTTCGCTGGGCACGCCAGCTACGCTCACAAATCTGCCGTCCTTGAAGTATAAGAGTCTGTGCTCTGAGAACGAGGCCCAGACACGCCCGCGGTTGTCCATGAAGAGAGAATTGACAAAATCGTCCGGCAGCCCATTCGCCTTGCGGAAAATCGTGGTTTGTCCGTTCTTCGACCTATTCAAACCATCGTGAGTCCCGATCCAAACGCTTCCGTCTGCACCTGCGACCAATGAAGAAAGATAGCCGCTGGACAAGCCCTGCTTCGTAGAAATCGTCGCAACGGGGAGCTCTCGAAACCGGTCCAGTCCCCGCGAGCTGGCGAACCAGACATTGCCTTCACGATCCTCAAAGAGACTGCAGCTGATGTCGCCCGAAAGTCCGTCGGATTTGCTAAATACGTCTGTCCTGCCGTTATGTATATGGATTAGCCCCCGTTGGTGGGTTCCAATCCAGAGACCCCCGTCACGGTCCCGCAACAGCTTGTTCGAATCGACCTCGCGGTCTGGAAGCAACGCATTCCGGTTCATCCCCCTGTAAATAGGATAGGGTTCGAGCTTGTCCGCAGCCGCTCGCTTGAGTCCGGCACCGCTGATTCCAATCAACATTCGGCCGTCGTCGGACTTTAGCAAGTCGCCAACTCGGAGTCCCGGCGTTGGGTAACGTTGAGCAGTATCCGGTCTCAATCGCCAAACTCCGGTGTCGGCGCCAGCCCAGAGAGTGCCCGAGCTGTCCTCACCCAAACTCCAAACAAATGAGCCGAAGGAGCCATCCTTTCCCTTGCACTGTACGCTACCGGTTCGTATCGCGCACAGCCGCGCTGGTAGATCTCTACTGCCGTACGTGCCCACCCACACCGCTCCCTCGTGGTCTTCGAGTAGAGATGTCACAAACGCTTTGCCAATTTCCGGGTAATAGGTCAGCTTTCCGCCGCTCCAGCTCACAAGGCCTTCAAAGGTGCCAATCCAAAGAGTCCCATCGCGCGTCACCAGCAGAGCATATGGCTTATTGGGGAGTTGCTGCCCTCTAGGTGGTTGCCAAATAACAGGCTTAACCCCATCGAAGCGATACAAGCCGAATTCGCTGCCGAGCCACAGGTAGCCATCGGGCGTTTGTGCCATCGCGAAGATGGCGCCCACGGAGAAGCCGTCCCGCGCTGTCCATGCCGTGTGTGCGTATTGGCTGACATCCAGTGATGGATCTAGCGCCAAAGCGGGATCAGGCCCTAGCAGCAATGCAAGGGTGCCGGTTGCAACGATCGCCAGAGCAAATCTCATTGTGGCCACACGTGACGGTCAAACAATGATAGGGGAAATGCTGAACATTACTCCGTCCTTAGCGACCTAATGTAGCACCAGGGGCAGCCCTTGTCAGCGGTTCAGATCCGTCAGCGAGTTGCCAACGAATCCGGTCTCTTATGTGATCGGATCAACACAACGATGGATCGGGCTGCTACTTGATACGTCGGCTCCGACAGTTGCACGCCGTGGTACGAGAAATCGGCGGGACTTTGAAGGTCAGTGTCCACCACTCTGACCCAATCTTGAGGTGAGCCCTCCTGGATTTGGAACGATAGTACTTCCCAATAAGCGTTGATCATTACATAGATGTCATCGTCGCCTTGGGATGCGCCATGCAGGCAGAAAGCCAGGCTGCGTGAATCTGGCGATAGATCGACCGTAGGTCCCACGCCGTACCAGGAAATGTCTTCGCGCCAGAACCTGCTACGACATAAAGAAGGATGCGACTTCCGAAACGCAATCATACCTTTGAAGAAGCGGAATGTGTCCGGATTCGTCTCGATCTGACTCCAATCCAGCCAGCTGGTTTCGTTGTCCTGGTTATACGGGTTGTTGTTTCCGAACTGTGTATTCAGGAACTCGTCCCCGGCCCGGAACATTGGGATGCCGTTCGAGAGCATGAGGAGGCAGAAGAAGTTCTTAGCCTGTTTCCGGCGAAGTGCCAGAACCTCCGCTGGCGCGCTCCCGTCTCCTTCGTGTCCGCAGTTCCAACTGTAATTCGCGTCCATACCGTCTTGATTGTCATGACCGTTTTTCCAGTTGTGTTTGTGGTTATAAGAAACGAGATCGTAGAGTGTGAAGCCATCGTGGCAATCGATATAGTTGACGGTCTGGAAGGCATGATAGGCATGCTCGCGGCTGTCCGGAAACAAGTCATCGCTGCCATAGATACGACGCATAAGGTCCGGGACCATCCCCGCGTCGCCCCTCACAAAACGACGGATATCGTCGCGATAACGCGCGTTCCATTGCAGCCAGGTCGTGCCCGGAAATCCGCGTCCGAGCTGGTAACAACCCACGTCCCAAGGTTCTGCGATCAAAGCCAATCGACCCAACTCCGGGTCGGCGGCGATTTCGCTGAATATGGGAGCATCTCCCCAATTCAGTGATCCATCGGCATTGCGGCTGAAAACCGATGCCAGATCGAAGCGGAAACCGTCGATGTGCATCTCGTTCTTCCAGTACCGCAGGCTGTCCATAACCATTTTGCGCACGTGCGGCTGACCGAAATTCAACGTGTTGCCGGTGCCGGAGTGATTGGCATACGGGTTCGTCGGGTCGGGTGACAGCATGTAATAACCGCCCGCATCGAAACCCTTGAGGCTGTAGATTGGCCCGAGGTGATCTCCTTCACACGTATGGTTGTACACAACGTCGAGCACTACGGCGATTCTGGCTTCGTGAAAGGCCTTGACCATATTCTTGAATTCGACATGGTGCTCATCATCGCCATGGGCGCCATACTCCGCGTGAGCGGCGAAGAAGTTCAAAGGCATGTAGCCCCAATAGTCTTTTTCGTGAGGGTCGCGCTGAAAGACGGGCATCAGCTCGACAACGGTGATTCCAAGGTCCTTGAGATATGGGATCTTTTCGATCAGGCCGGTGTAGGTTCCGGCTCGGGATGGATGCACGCCGGAATTGGGATGGCGCGTAAATCCCTTGACGTGAAGTTCATAAATGATCGCATCCGATTCGGGCCGAGGTGAAACATCTCCTGCCCAATCAAAAGCAACTTGTTGCCCGGGCAAAACCCCCAGAGGCGCTCTTCCGGCATTCGGACCCGGTGCCATGGCCAGCGTGCGGTCAAATGCGGGCGGAAACAGAACTCCTTTCGCATACGGATCGAGAAGAACCTTTTCCTGATCGAAACCGGGGAGAGCGCCGGCCTGCCCTGAAACCGAGTAACCGTAATATCGGGCATTGCACAATTGATCGAGCGGGATCCGGCAGTGCCAGATCCGTCCCGACTTATTGCGGATAGGATCAAACTGAAATGTCAAAACAGGCTTTGTCAAATCGGCAGGGGAATAAAGAAACAGGTTCACACTCTCGGCATGTTCAGCACACACCGAAAAATTGCAGGCCTGGTCTTCCTCAATCCAGGTAACCCCCAGCGGCAATGGAAGCCCCTCAGTGTGCGCCCACTTGCGACGTTGATGAGGTGACGCTGCTGAGGCAGACGCTGCGTCAGATACGAAGTCGCCGACCGCAATGGATTGGGGAAGTGTGTTTTTCACGTGCTCAGAAGCTAATGACACGTCGCATCATCCTGGAAGGTACCGCCGCCGAACATCTGCGCCAGGAATTGACCACAATGGATGATCTTCTGGGCATCCTGATCATCCTTGAGCGGGTTTTCCGATGTCGACAGGTCGGCCGCGCTCAACGAATTCCGAGCGTCAACAAAGCTCTCAGCCCAGCCCTGCACATTGTTGAACTCATTCCTCAGCAACTCGAGCCCGCGGTGGTCATCGTCCGTAGATGCAGTGGCGGAGGCTAATGCGACGCTGTCGGCGGCTCGACCCTGGTACGCGCGAATCGTGTTTCCTGCCATGGCCTTCCCCACGGGATATCCATTTTGAACAATCACCTGCAGCATCCCGCCCCATTCTCGTATCGAGGCCATCGCCTCGATCGCGGTCCTCGTGAACGCGAGGGAAAATCCCGACTTCGTAGCGGTGTCGCTGGCCGTGTCCGAAGCGTCGCTCGGAGCGAGTGTCAGAATGATTCGGTCCTGCTCAAAGCTCAGAGAGCCTTTTGTGATTCGCGCCAGGTCCTGCACGTCCACGAACACACGCCCATGGTTTCGAATGACTGTCGTCTGCCCCTGGTAGCCTTGCACCGAGAGCGTTTCTGTGTGGACCTGGGTTTGCCCCAGTACCGTGATTGCCGACAGTAGCATTGCGCCGACGATCACGAGCCGCTTCATGATGGTGAACATCGAGTGCTCCCTGGATGAGAATCGCGGTCGATGAGCAGCCCGCCTCATTGCTGAGGCGGTTCTGCCACGCTACTTTCCGGCGCCGTGTATTGTGCTTGGGTTAGAGGAGGAAGGGAGGATTCGACTTGCATGTCCATCATCAAATCCACACGGTGCTCCAATTGAAAGAACTTCGTCACGGTGAGAGCCGGAAGCACTCTGTTGAACTTCTTGTAGTACTTCTTCTTCAACTCAGCCAGACGAAATTCGCAGTCCAACATTTGGTCTGCCATCGCTTTGGCCTCGGCGTCGGTCAGCTTTGGGTACTTCTGGGTGTACTGTTTTATGACGACAGCGCGACGATCATCCAGTATGGATCGTTCGTGATCGTATTGCTGATAGATCGGCCAGAATGCCGCGCCATCTTTGTCGCTGAAATTCATGCCTGTTGTGATGAGAACAGCGCGGTCTGCCTGCATATTGGCCCTCACTACTGCGATAGTGGAGTCTATCGTGGGCTCCTGACCTTGGGCGCGGCCGAGAGGGCAGAACGTCAGCATGGCGAACGTGATTATGAGTAATGCAGAATTCTTAATCATTGACCGAAACTCCTAGGCCGCTTGCTTTGACATTCGCGGGCGCCGCGGCGCAGCGCGCTCGATACTTCCTTTTGTGAACGGTTCCTCAAAATGACGAGAAGCAGTTGCACGAGATGTTGTAGGCACGCCACTCGCCGAACTCATCTCAAAACCAAATCATTTCTTATGTTGTGGTTCTGCAATCAACCTCAGCGCCCGACGACAAGATTCTGCCCGGTAAAGGGCACGCGGACCTCATCTGGTCACGCGTGAGTCGACGCGAAAATCGTTTGTTCCCCTGCATAGATGATTCGCGGAGGCCTATTCGCCGTGGGAGAGCTCTACTGCCGGATCTAGATTCGGCGCAATTTTGCTCGGCGCCTCCGCCTTCTTCATAACGATCATGCACATGGCTCCCACCCCTGCCCAGAACACGGTGCGCGCGCGTCGGCACAACGCCAGGGTCAATCCTGTGGTGCTCGTCACACCGAACATCTTTGCAATGAGCATGCTGCCACCTTCGTAGGTCCCGACGTTGCCCGGATTCAGAGCGCCCACGAGATTGATCACCTTCGTCAAGCTTTCCACGATGAACGCGCTGCCTACACTGAACCCTGCTCCCATAAACCGCAGAATGATGTAGACCTCCAGGACTGCCAGCATGTGCCATAGGAGATTGAAGATCAATGTTGCCCAGAACGCGGCCGGCGCTTCATCACGAAAGCTCAGGAGGTTGTCTTCCGCTGAGTCAACGATCGGCTGTTTATCCCTGACCCAGGCATGAAGCCGCGGCAATCGGCCAATCGCCCGGGTCGCATTGCCCACCAACTGCCACCGGTTTCTGAGAGCCACAGCTGCCAAGATCACCACCGACACCAGCACAGCAATGAGCAGTGCTGCATACACTCGCCACCTAACCGAGACAGGGCCAATCATTAGAATTGCTGAGATGCCCAAGACCGTTACCACTAGGGCGCTGAAGGTATGCAGTCCCCCGTCAATCGCACCAGCCGATAATGCATTCGATATGGGTACTGCTCGACCCAACAGCGATATGCGCGTCCCCTCGCCAACCACTTTTCCGGCGACACCAAATTGCCCGATTCCGTCCGAGATCAATTGCGCGACGAAGCTACGGGACCAGGAAAGGCCGCTGATATCGCAGGTGAACGCCTGTCTCCAGGCGCATGTCTTGGCCAATTGTGAGAGCCCTCCCAAAAGGATAACGAGAGCGAATCCCCAGCCGACTGCGTGCAATTGCCTCCAAACGGCTCCCGGGCCGCTTCGAAACACCAAATAGGCAAGTAGACCAAAGCCCAGCAGAGCTGCGACAAATCGGAGAGATATCTGAATGAGAGACTGTGGTGTGGGCGTGGTACCACCCTTGCGCGCTTGCTTCAGGATATTTCTCCATCTCCCCGCGTTCTTCGGTTTGTGCGTCTGCGGGATCTCCATCAGCGCACATTCAGTAATTGAGTTAACGGCTCCCACATCGCTCTCCCCATTTTCCAGTCGATTTAATGCATCTGGACATTGAGGAACAGCACATGGACTGCCACTCGCGTCCATGCCTAAACCCTTAGCCTTGATTGTGTTCGAGGAGTGAACGTGAATTCGGCGTGCCTTGCCCAGGGCAGTGCCTCAATGTGGGCAGCGAGGGGACGCATCGCGCGCGCACTAGACATGCGTCCACGCTCCAATATCGTCATCCCGATTGGGAGACCGTGAGTTCCCTAAAAGACTCCTCAGAGCTGACCAGGTCTGTGTTCGTCAATGCCGTATAGCGGCGCAATTAGGCCACTGCGGCAGAACAACGGCAAAGCCTCCAGCATTCTCCCGCAATGGCCCAGTCTTCCGCTGCCCGAATTACGAAGACCCTCGCGCGGGAATCAGGACTCGATATATCTCGGTCGAGCACAGACTCCTTATTCTGGTTTGGGTCCACGGTGACACCGAGAAATTCCAACCCTTTGCAGGTGGCTGCGCGCACTTCGGGGGAATTCTCACCTACTCCAGCCGTGAATACCAGAACATCCAGGCCTTCCAAAACAGCCGCCATTCCTCCAACGGCGGCTCGCAAGCGGTGAACATAAAGATCGAAAGCCAACTTCGCCCTTTCATGTCCACGGTGCATTCCAGCCAGAATGTCGCGCATATCGCCTGACAGGCCAGAAATACCGAGCAGACCCGATTGTTTGTTCAAAATGTCGTTGATCTGCTCGGCATCTAATCCAGGCTGTCTCATGAGGAAGGTCAGGATTCCCGGGTCAACCGAACCAGAGCGTGTGCCCATCATGAGTCCGTCCAACGGTGTGAATCCCATCGTGGTATCCACGCTACGGCCCCCTCGAATGCCTGTGACTGAGCAGCCATTTCCGAGATGACAACATACAATTTTGAGTGACTTCAGATCTTTTCGAATCAGCTGAGCGGTTCGCGTCGCACAGTACTGATGATTGATTCCGTGGAAACCATATCTGCGAATTCCATGTTCGAACCACTCATAGGGACCCGGGTAAGTCTGCGAAACTACCGGCATGTGGCGATGAAAGCCGGTGTCGAAAACGGCGAACTGCGGCACGTCTCCCAGTAGGTCTGCGACAACATTGATACCTTCGAGTTCCGATTGGATATGCAGCGGAGCAAAGTGTGAGAGACCGCCGATAGCTGCGTGGACCTCGTTGCTGATCCGAACGGGATGGTGGAAGTGGGGACCGCCGTGGACCACACGGTGACCCACGGCGTTGATCTCAGCCGCGGAAGCAATGCTGCGCGTTTCACCGCTCCATAGCGTGGCCAGCAGATCTTTCAGCACCCGCTCACACGACAGATTCTTTAGCTTTTCCTTCTTAGCTATTCCCTTCGAGTTCCTGACTGTAATCGCTGCCGCATCGCCACTCCACTCGATGCGGCCCTCCCAGAGCGGCAAAGGGGGGCTCTCCGGAAGAGTGTCGCCAATTTCGTACAGGCATGCCTTCTGGCTGCTCGAACCAGAGTTGAGAACTAGGATCTTCATCTGTCGATGGACGTGCGTCCGGAACTAGCAGTGCAGACGGCTTGCCAATCGTGACCCTCCTTAACCCGTCATTTCTCATAGCTCCCAAGCACCTGATCTGCGGCTGGCATGCCCTGCCTCGGGCAGTGCCTCAATCTGGGCACAGTCTCGAACGACAAAGATTACAGACACATTGGTGCTACAGGACATACGGTCAGTTTCGATTGGCGCGTTGCATGCACACTGCAGATGGTTAATGTGCGCACGCAAGCCGTCGGTGAAGCAGAGGTGCGCGGCACTTGATCCCAGCTCTCCCCAAGCAGTTACGGATCAAGTCGCTCGCACCTCATCCGACGGTTTTTGAACGAAACAGCGGCGTTTGGTCCACTATGGCAGTCATCGCAGAGGCTCTGAAACCACGGTCAGTATTGATCGCAACCGATCTTTCAGAGGCCTCTGAAAAGGCGCTCCGTTACTCACTTGCACTCGCCCGCCTCTATGGATCGAGATTCTGCTTGGCTCATGTAGTGTCGTCCCTGGGACTGACTATGGCAGGCCCTGGTGCAATTGCCGCTTGTGAAGAGGCAGCTTCGCGAGAAGCTGCGGAGTTGGAAGACTCGCTGATTCGATCCGGGGCTCTCAATGGCATTCAATACAAATTCATCGTTAGGCAGGGTGAACTGTGGCCAGAATTGCGAGCAATCATCCGAGAACAAAGCACGGATCTCCTCGTCATCGGCACACATGGACGGCACGGCGTGGGCAAGCTGTTCTTCGGTTCAGTCGCGGAACAACTTTTTCGTCAGGCCGGCTGCCCGGTCTTAATTTTCGGGCCGCACTCGCAACAACTCCCTTGGGTCGGACTTCCCTTGAGAGCCCGAACATTTCTGTTTGCGACCGACTTCGGACCCGCATCTCTCCATGGCTTGCCGCAAGCCATTGCGGCTGCCAATCAGTTTGGAGCCAAGCTCGCCTTTCTGAGTATTATTCCAGCCGCACCATCGAGCATCGAGGAAGCTCTGGCCGACTGGCAAGAAGCTGCGCGCATGAGAACCCTGGAGCGCCTGACAGAACTCGCCGACGATGCCGGGCTCGACACGAGACCGCAGTTGTACGTGGAATTCAAGTCAGCGAGGCCGGTAAGTGAGCAGATTCTGGAAACTGCTGGCAAACTGCGAGCGGACCTCATTATTATGGGGCTCCATGATTCGGTCCATACCGGAATAATCTCGCACCTGAATCTTGCCACTACTTATGATGTGGTTTGCCAGGCTGGCAGTCCTGTACTGACGGTGAACTGTTCCTCAGGGTCTGACCTTCGAGCGCGAGCGACCGAAGTAACAGCTTCGCCTTTGCCGGAGACCGATGTGATCCGCACTCACGGGTTCGGAGCGAAGTGGTAGACGAGATCGTGACTCGCCATCAACCAGATGAGTGACAGCCGCGAAGAGAAGTCCAATGGAGACTCCTGCCATCAGCATTCCGACCATGCTTTCTAGCGGCCCCAGCAGCCGCCACTTTGATGGAAGGACCACATCCCCGTATCCAACGGTCGCATAGCTGCTCGCCGAAAAGTAGAACGCGGATTCCCAAGCTGGCAGGCACAGCCACCTGTAGCAACTCGCCCACAGCAGGATGACGATTCCGTGCAGAATGATGACGGCTACCGTAGTCTGCATGACGAGTGCGGCGCAGCGAAACACCCGCACCTCCCGACTCTCTCTTGGAATACTTCTTATCCAAATGATGAGTGCAGCCGCGCCGCCGCACTGGATAGTGAGGGTAATCAATACCAGAAGAACGGCGGCACCGGCTTTTTGAAGGAAAATCATTTTCCAGATCGTTCTCTAAATGAAACCTGAGGGCATGCTCTCACTCGGCTGGTTTCCGAAAGACACAAACATGGAGCGGTCCGAAATCCCGCGTCACTCAGTTAAGCCAATTTGTTCCGAGTGCACAGCTCGCAAACCCGGCTGGTAAGCCGAAGCTCTAGCAGCGCACAATGTTGTCGCCGTGAATGCCTCTCATCGCGTTGCGGGTATCCACCACCAAGGATGCGTGCTGCGCGATCCAGGCGTAATCGTAATCCGAATGATCTGTGACGATCAGCACACAGTCGTACTTGGCGACGTCGTCCACGGGCACACATTTCATTTGCAGATCGTAATGGCGGCCTTTGCCGATAAAGGGAAAATAGGGATCGTTGTAGCTGACCTCAGCACCATCCTTCTGTAGCAACTCAATAATGGTTAGGGCCGGCGACTCGCGCAGGTCATCGATGTCTTTCTTGTAGGCCACCCCGAGCACCAGCACTTTAGCGCCCTTGAGCGGCTTGGCTTGTTGATTGAGAGCCTTGCTGACGGATGAGACCACATGATAGGGCATGGCATTGTTGATCTCTCCGGCCAGTTCGATGAAGCGTGTCTGGAAATCCCACGCCTTCGCTTTCCATGACAGATAATAAGGATCGACGGGGATACAGTGTCCCCCCAACCCAGGGCCAGGGTAGAAAGGCTGAAAGCCGAATGGCTTCGTGGACGCGGCATTGATGACTTCCCAAATATCCAACCCCATCCGCAATGACAGAAGCTTGAGTTCATTGACCAGCGCGATGTTTACACATCGATAGATGTTTTCCAGCAATTTCGTCATCTCGGCGACGGCGGGTGAAGATACCGGCACAACTCGGTTAAAGATTGATCCATACAGGGCCCCGGCCAGCTCTGAGGCTTGGGAATTCAGGCCTCCTACGACTTTCGGGATGTCACGCCGCGCGATGCTGTCATTGCCTGGATCCTCTCGTTCCGGAGAAAAGGCGACAAACAACTTATCCTCTACGTTAGCCGTTGTGTCGCGGGCGGCCTTCAAACCGCAGCCATTGCCCTCCTCCAGGATTGGAATAAGCACTTCCTCCGTGGTGCCGGGATAGGTCGTGCTCTCAAGCACCACCAATTGACCGGCACGGAGATGCGGTGCTATTGCCCTGGCGGTGTTGGTAATAAAACTCAGATCTGGCTCTCGATATTCGTCCAGCGGTGTGGGCACACAGATGATGATGGCATCCATTTCGGTCAGGCTCGAAAACTCCGCCGTCGCACAGAAGCCTTGCGAGCGCGCCGCCTGAATCTCTGTGGGTGGAATTCGACAAATGTAGGATCCACCCGAGGTGAGAGTTGCGACCTTACGCTGGTCGATGTCAAAACCCGTTACCCGAAACTTCGCTTCGGTATAGAGCAAAGCCAGCGGCAGGCCCACGTAACCGAGACCGATCACGCCTACACGCGCTTGGCGGGTTTCAATTCTGGTTTTCAGCTCCGAGAATAGGCTGGCGGCGCTGCTGCAAGTAATCATGACGATCTCCTCTATGAAGAATTACTTCCCAATGGCTAATGCGAGTAATGAAACTCTTCGGTCGTTAATTCAGCTGTCTCCGGCTCGGCATCTGCAGGAGCCTCCCACTTAATCAGCTTCAGATCCAACACAAAGATGGAATAGATCACCGGGACAAGTAGTAGCGTCACAAACGTTGCGATGGTGAGGCCACCGATCTGGGCGTAGCACAGAGGTTCCCAAAGGGGTCCGCCGTGAATCGCCAATGGTATGAGACCAAGCACAGTCGCACCGACCGTGATCATCACCGGCCGCAATCGCACGATGCCGGCATCGAGCAGGGCTTCACGCAAAGGCTCCCCTCGCTCGTGCGCTTCTTCGATGAAGTCGAACAGCACGATAACGTGACTGACGATCACGCCGACAAGGCTTGCGACTCCCAGGAATCCCATGAATCCGAAGGGCTGCCCCATGACCACCAGACCCGCCAGAGCGCCCGTCATGCCATACGGGATTGCAGCGAAGACCAGAAGCGGCTTGACGGCGCTTCGAAACTGCACCACCAACGCAATGTAGATCAGCAGCACGGAGATCGCCATGACCACGCTGAGTTCCTTGAAGCCCTTCTGCTGTTCGTCGTACTCGCCTCCGATTTCGAGGAAATAGCCAGGAGGCAGGTTCTGCTGGAACTCCTTGATTTTCGGCAGCAGCGGCGTGAGTACTTGAGACGGTAAAACACCCGGAATCGGGAACGCGGATACCGTTACCGTCCGGAATTGATTGCGGCGCTTGATTTTCGATACCGCCATTTCCGTCGTGACGTTCGATACCTGTCTCAGAGGTACGCGTTGATTGCTCGTCAGCGAATAGACGTACGCATTTTGAATGTCAGAGAGTCCAGCGCGTTCCTCCATCCGCAAACGAACGGCGATGGGGATTTGTTTGTCGGCTTCCCTGTAAGTTGAAACAGGCAATCCACTCTCCGCCGCGGCCGATGAGAGGGCTATGTCCAGATTCGTGATCCCGGAAAGGTTGGCGCGGTCGGGGTCAACCTTCAGACGGACATTCATCGCAGGCTCTCCCCAGTCGTCTCGAACCCGAGTCGCATTTGGCTGGGCCCGAAAGATTGCCTGGAGTTCGCCAGAGAGACGGTGCAGAACGTCGATTTCCGGACCTGAAATTCGAATGGAAACGGGAATGCCAACGGGCTTGCCGGTTTCGAGTTGCCGCACATCAACCCGGGCTCCCGGGACTTCGCGGCTCAGCGCCGTCTGCAGCGGCCCAACCAATTCGTTGGTAAGGTGCTTGTCAGCAACCTCGACGAGAATTTGCGCATAATTCAGCTGTTGTCGCTCGGGATCGACGGAGAACCAGAATCTGGGACCTCCGCCGCCGACAAAAGTGGTCAATGATTTCAGAACGTCTTTCTGATGATGTTCGTTTCCAAAGCGTTCGGACTCTTGCCGAATGACAGTTTCTGCTCGTTGTGCAACGGTGTTGGTCGCACCCAGCGGGGCGTCAGGCGGAAGCCAGACATCCACATACGAAAGGTAGGACAGGTCCTTGGGGAAGAACTGCGGCTTCAGCATTCGGAAAAACACTCCGCCCAACACCAGAACGACGAGTGAGCCGGCGAATGTAGCCCAACGATGTCTGAGAGCGAAATTACCTACCCGGTAATAGAGCGCGGGGAACCCATGCTTCCGCCGCTCCGACATGGGCGGCTCCAGCCGTTTGGGCGGTTTAATCAGGTAATACGCAATTAACGGCATGAACGTGAATGAAACAATGACTGAAGCAATCAGCGTGCACGTCATCACGACCGGCAGACTGTAGAGGAAGAAGCCTGTATCGCCGCTCAGCATCAGGAACGGCAGGTACGCGACGATGTTCGTGATGGTCGCAAACACAATCGCCTTCGCTAGCTTCGTCGGCCCAACCCAGGATGCGAGATGGCGCGGAGAACCCGCACCCAACTCCCGCTTGATCGCATCCCCTGCCACAACAGGCATATCGACCAACAATCCGAGCGCGATGATCAAAGTCGCAATCGAAACTTGCTGAATGTCAATCCCAAGAACGTGGACGATGCCGAAGGTCATTGCCAGGGTCAGCGGGATGGAGGCTGCCATCAGCATGGCGGCACGCCAGTCCCAGAATCCGACCAGGGCGACGATCACGACTAGGACAATGGCCTCATAGAGACTGCCCATCAACAGACTGACAAGCTCCTTGACTTGCCGCGGCTGGTCCGACGTACGAACCACACTAAGGTCCGCTGGAAGTTGTGGGCGCACGTTGGCCAGGGCTTTGTCGACCGCCGCGCCAAACTTGAAGATCTGCTCCCCCGATCGCATTTGCACGGCCAAGGTGATGGCGCGATTACGATGCCACGATCCGTTCGCATCGCGAGCGACCATATAGTTCGAGTACCGCATGGGCGTCTGATACGCCCGCGATATGTCTACAAGATCGCGCAAGTAAAGCGGCGCCCCACTGGGCGACGATGCCAGGAGCACGTTGCCAATATCTCTTGTGCTTTTGAACTCCGCGGTTGCATCAACCAGGACATTTCGTGATTGGGTCTGGACGATTCCACCTGGAGCCGTCACATTCCGCGCGTTAAGGACGTCTTTGATCTTCGTCGGCTGCAATTTCAACGCTGCCAGCCGCGCGTCCGAGTACTCCAGATAAATTTGTTCTGGCAGAACACCCACACGCTGGACCTTCGCTAC
>CAVPUY010000004.1:0-149331 GCA_963709075.1 uncultured Actinomycetes bacterium | reverse complement strand
CAACCCTGTGATAGTCACATCCATCGGGTTGCGACACCGGCACCCAACCCTTTGATAGTCACATCCACCGGGTTGCAACCGGGTGAGCACGGCTTCCGCGCCGGCGGGCGAAGCCGGGACGCCGCGGCCGGGACGCCGCGGCCGGGATGTCCGAACCGGAACGCCGTAACCGGAATACCGGGGGGCGGACCGCAGGGCCGGAATGCCGAGGCCGCCCGTCGGGTTCAGACTCGGAGAAGATGAAAACGCCCGCTGCCACCTGGAGAAGCAAAGTGTCGCTGCCGCCCCTGGTCACGCCTGCCGCCGACCTCAGCGTCGATGAGGTCAGACGGTACTCACGTCACCTGATCATCCCCGACGTGGGAATGACGGGGCAGAAGCGGCTGAAGAACGCAAAGGTACTGGTTGTAGGGGCTGGTGGCCTGGGCTCTCCGGCACTGCTTTACCTGGCGGCCGCCGGCGTCGGCACTCTCGGAGTCATCGACTTCGACGTCGTGGACGAGTCCAACCTGCAGCGCCAGATCATTCACGGCCAGTCGGACATCGGCAGGCCCAAGGCAGAGTCAGCGCGCGACAGCATCAAGGAGATCAACCCCTACGTCGACGTCATCCTGTACGAGCAGCAGCTCGATTCCGACAACGCGCTGGAGATCTTCGCCCAGTACGACCTGATCGTCGACGGCACTGACAACTTCGCGACTCGTTATCTGGTCAACGACGCTTGCGTGCTGCTTGGCAAGCCCTACGTCTGGGGATCCATCTACCGCTTCGATGGCCAGGCCAGCGTCTTCTGGGCCGAGCACGGCCCGTGCTACCGCTGCCTTTACCCGGAGCCGCCGCCGCCGGGAATGGTCCCGTCGTGCGCGGAAGGCGGCGTTCTCGGCGTGCTCTGCGCATCGATCGGGTCGATCCAGGTCAACGAGGCGATCAAGCTCATCGTCGGGATCGGCGAGCCGCTGGCCGGTCGGCTGATGATCTACGACGCACTGGAGATGAGCTACCGCTCGGTCCGGGTCAGGAAGGATCCGGAGTGCCCGATCTGCGGCAAGAACCCGACGATCACCGGCCTGATCGATTACGACGCGTTCTGCGGGACGATCTCCGAGGACGCGCAGCAGGCTGCGGCCGGCTCGACGATCACCGCCACCGAGCTCAAGGACATGCTCGACCGTGGTGATGACATCTTCCTTGTCGACGTGCGGGAGCCGAACGAGTACGAGATCGTATCCATTCCCGGAGCGGTCCTGATCCCGAAGGACCAGTTCCTCTCCGGAGCAGCGCTTGAGCGTCTCCCGCAGGACAAGCGGGTGGTGCTGCACTGCAAGAGCGGCGTGCGGAGCGCTGAGTGCCTGGCGGTGGTGAAGAACGCCGGTTTCACTGATGCGGCCCATGTGGGCGGCGGCGTGCTGGCGTGGATCAGCCAGGTCGATCCGTCGCTGCCGGCCTACTGACCGCGTTCCGCCAACCTGGTGGCTGAATCCGCGAGGCGGTTACCACAGGCCGTAACATTCCGGTGTGGCCATGCAGCCGGAAAACCCGGGCGAAGGTAGCATTCCGGTGCAGATAGCCTCGGGCGGCCACGGTTCCGGTCCCGCTGGCCCCGATAGCGCCGCGCTGGCGCCGCCGGCCTGCCGGAGCAAGCTGCGCTCGGGTCTGACCGTGGCCGCCATGGTGCTCGGACTGGCCGGCCTGGCCGCCTCGGCCGCCGGCATCGCGGTCCAGGTGCTGCCCCGGCGGTTCAGCGCCGCGCAGCAGCAGCAGATCATGGCCTGGGAGTCGGCAGGGCGCTGGCGCACGAGGCCCGCCGCGAAGATCTTCCCGGCCACCGTCGCCTACCAGCTGCCCAGCTTCGCGCTGTCCGGCCCGGTCGGGCTCCCGCTGCAGGCACACCGGGTCGGGATCGCCTCGCGGGCAAGCTGTACGTCGGGCGCCGACCGGGCGGCCGCTGCGGTGCTCAGCAGCCACGGCTGCGCGGCAGTGCTGCGGGCGACCTACGTCGACGCGACCGGCAGCCTCGTCGTCACGGTCGGCGTGGCCGTGCTGCCCGGCACGGCCGCCACCGCCGCGTCGATCCGCGCGCTCCCGTCCCGGCACGGAGTGCGGTCCGGCGTCCGGCCGCTGGCCTTCGGCAAGACGCTGACCGCAGACTTCGGGCCAGCGCAGCGGCAGCTGTCCTACGCCGTCGCGGCCGGGCCGTATCTGGTCATGTCCGTGGCCGGCTATGCGGACGGCAGGCCGCGGGTTCCGGTGTCGTCCGATGCCTACGCCCAGGACGAGATGGCCAGCCTGGCTAACGGCGTGGCGGACGCGGTCAGCACCCCGCTCGGCGCGCTGCCGTCGCCGCCGGCCTGCCCGGGAGCGCCCGGATGCTGACCGCTCGCGCGGCGGGCCGGCGGCTAGCCCTCGGTTACTTGCTGGCGCTGACCGCGGCCGGCGCCGTCGCGGTGGCCGGCCAGGCCGCCCCGGCCAGGGCCGACAGCGTGCGCGACGCGCAGCAGTGGGTACTCAACGCGGTTGACGCGCCGGCCGCGTGGCCCGTCACCCAGGGCCAGGGCGTGCTGGTGGCCGTCATCGACAGCGGAGTCGAGCCGAACGTGTCCGACCTGGCCGGCTCAGTCAGCACCGGACCCAACTACAGCGGCGTCAGCACGAAACCGTCGAATCCCGACTGGGGCATGCACGGGACCTGGATGGCCTCACTGATCGCCGGCCACGGCCACGACGGCAACAACGGGATCAGCGGCGTGGCGCCGAGGGCTCAGGTGCTCTCCATCCGGGTGCTTCCCGACAAGAAGGACCCCGCCTACGCGAAGTACGAGCGCGAGCCCTCCAGCCGCGGCCAGCGTGCGCTGGCCAGGGCCATCAATTACGCGGTCGCGCACCGGGCCGGCGTCATCAGCATGTCGCTCGGCTACGGCGCGTCCAGTCTGGTTGTCCGGAAGGCGCTGCAGAGTGCCTTGCAGCGGGGCGTCGTGGTGGTCGCGTCTTCCGGCAATTCCGGGGATACCCCGAACGGCCAGGCGAGGGCGCACGCGCCGTACTCATTCCCCGCCGACTATCCCGGGGTGCTCGGAGTCGCCGCGATAAACGAGGCAGGCGATCCGGCCAACTTCTCCAGCGACAACCTGTCCGTCCAGGTGGCCGCACCGGGCGTGCAAGTCCCGGCGCAGGGCAGGGACGGGCAGTACTGGCTGGTCAGCGGCACCAGCCCGGCCTGCGCGCTGACGTCGGGCGTGGCGGCCTTGATCAAGTCGGCATACCCGCGGCTGTCGCCCGCCCTCGTCGCGCTGGCCATCACCTCAACTGCGCAGCACCGGCCGCCAGGAGGATATGACGACCGGGTCGGCTTCGGGACTGTCGACGCCGCCGCCGCCCTCGCCGCGGCGAGGCACCTCACCAGCTATGTGCCCGGCGGGCATGGCCTCAGCCCCGCGAGCCATTTTGGCGGCGGTCCGGCGGCGATCCCGCCGCCTCCGGTCCGGCCGCGCGGTCTTAGCCAGCTCGTGCTCTTCTGCCTGCTCGCGGCCGGCTGCCTGGCGCTGACCGTGGCCGCTGCCAGCAGGCTTGTGCTGGGCCGGACGCGCGGCGCCAGGCCGGGCGGCCATGCCAGCCGGAGCCGTCTCCGGTCCGGCCGGGGTCAATTCCGGTCCGGCCGGGGTCAATTCCGGTCCGGCCGGAACCGTGATCGTGCCAGGTCCTTCGCCGCCCGCGCCGGAGCCGCAGCCGCCCGCGCCGGAGTCGCCAGCCGGGCCGGAACCGCCGCCCGCGCCTGGCGAGGCGGAATGAGCGGCCGCGAGCAGGCCGCTCCGGGGGGCCGGACGCCGGCCGTTCCCAGCCGCCGCCGGGCCCGGAACCGGAAGCAGTCGCCAGCGCAACCCGGGATGCCCGATGACTTCGCCAGCCGCGTCCTCGACGTGACCGAGGCGATCCCGCCCGGCCGGGTGATGTCCTACCGAGATATCGCGGACTACCTGGGGACCGGCGGGCCGCGCCAGGTCGGCCGGGTGATGGCGCTATGGGGCGGCGGGGTGGCCTGGTGGCGGGTGATCCACGCGGACGGGTCGCTGCTGGCCGGCCACGAGCGCGAGGCGCTGCGCAACTACCTGGCCGAGGGCACTCCGATGCGGGTCGCCGCCGACGGCCGCCCGGGCCGGGTGGACATGCGCCGGGCGCGCTGGGACGGCATGAGCTGACAACCGGCGCCGGGGTGGACGACAGTCTGCGGGGGTCGGAGTGTTTCTGCTGGCAGCGGGTTTAGCCTGGTTGCACGTCCGCCAGCCAGATCGGGACCGATGCTGGCGCCATCGTCGGCTGCGGGGTGTCCGCTGGCTGGGCTGGGTTCAGGTGGGGTACTGGCTGGCAGCGTCGCGTATCGGCGCCTGCTGGCGGGGAGCCGGGCCAGCACGCCCTGGGCACGGCACTGTGTCTCGGCGTCAGATCACGGGGAGAATCAGCAGAGCCGGGACGCTGAACGTGGGCGGCTTCACCCGGGAGCCGCAGCCCGGGGTGTGACGCCGCTGGGGCAAAGGGCCAACTAAGAGGTGTGAGCCAGATATCGTCATCGCCGCCGAACTCACCGCCGTCACGCCTGGCTGGCAGCGTCGCGTATCGGCGCCTGCTGGCGGGAGCCGGGCGCCGTTGCCGAGTTCGAGGCGCTGTACCGGGCGAACGTGGCCGCGGTGACCGCCTACTTCGCGCGACGCAGCGCGGATCCGCAGACCGTGGCCGACCTGACCGCCGAAGCCTTCGCCCAGGCGATCACGTCGTTCGCCACCCAGCGGGGCGGCACCGTGACGGTGGCGGTCAACCGGCCGGCCGGGGTGGCAGGCGCCAATGCGACCCTGCATGCGATGGGCGCCCGGGTAGTGGTCGTCCGGGTGCGACCAGGCTGCCCGCCGATCGGGTCGCTGCCGCGCCCCCGGCCGGCCCCGCACCCGGCGGTGTCGGTCCTCGCCGGGGTGCGCAGGAGCGGGCATCGCTCTGTCACGGTCAAGGTGGGCAAGGGCGGCATCCCCGCCGGGGACACGATGATACTGGCGTTCAGCGGTGGTCCGGGCAACTCGCTGGGAGCGGGGGGCATCATCACCGGGTCCGTGCCCCGCTGCGTGAGCCTCCCGCCCGCGCCGTAGCCCGGTGGGGGCGGCTCCGGCTCAGTCAGTGCCGTGACCCAGGCCGGCTGGGCAAATCAGCATCCGCCGGGAGCTGGCCAAAGTCGGCCACCGCAACTTTGACGTGCACCCACCGGCTCGGTCAATACCCGGCGGATGTCAGATGGCTCTGCTGGAATGCGGTACTGACATGGAAAAGCATCCGCCCGCCTACCGCCTCGTCCGCCGGCCGGTGCCGCCGTCCGGCCCGCCAACGCTGGACCAGGACCAGCAACGCGTGGTCAGTCACGCGGGCGGCCCGCTGCTCGTCCTGGCCGGCCCGGGTACGGGCAAGACCACCGCCATCGTGGAGACCGTCACCAGGCGGATCGTCGGCCGCGGAACCGATCCCGGCCGGGTGCTCGTGCTGACCTTCAGCCGCAAGGCCGCCGAGGAGCTGAGAGAGCGGATCACGCTGCGGCTAGGCCGGACCACCAGGGAGCCGCTGGCGCTCACCTTCCACAGCTACGCCTACGCGCTGGTCCGCCGGGAGTTCGTGCTGGCAGGCGAGGAGCCGCCGACGCTGCTGCCAGGTCCTGAACAGCTGCTCGAGGTCCGCCGCCTGCTCCGGGGCGAGGCAGCGGACGGCGGCGCAGGCTGGCCGGAACGGCTCCGGCCGGCGCTCGGGACCAGGGGATTCGCGGCGGAGCTGCGGGATTTCCTGCTCCGCGCGGCTGAGCGTGGCCTGGACGGCCGCGGCCTGGCCAGGCTCGGCCTCGCCCGCGGCCGTGATGACTGGGAGGCGGCCGGCGGCTTCCTTGACCGGTACGCCGCCAGGTTCGACCTTGCCCCGGTTCCCGCTTACGACTACGCCGAGATCGTCCGGATCGCCGGCCGCCTGCTCGGCCGGTCCGCGGTCAGGGACCGGGAACGGCGCGCTTACGACCTCGTCCTGGTGGACGAGTATCAGGACACCGATCCGGCGCAGGAGGAACTCCTGCACGCGCTGGCCGGCGATGGCCGCGAGCTCATCGTGGTCGGCGACCCGGATCAGTCCATCTACGGGTTCCGCGGCGCCGACAGCCGCGCCATCATGCGATTCCCCGACCGCTTCCGCGCCCCCGACGGCCAGCCCGCGCGGGTGATAGCCCTGCGCACGTGCCGCCGCAGCGGGCCGGTGCTACTCGCTGCGTCACGGCGGGTTGCCCGGCGGCTTCCCGCCGCAGCTGGCGCTGATGCCCATGATCATAAACGGGAACACCGCCAGCTGGTGCCGCTGGCCAGCGCTGATCCCGGCGAGGTGCGGATCGTTATCGCTGCAAGCGCGGCGCAGGAAGCAGCCGTCATCGCCGACACCCTCCGGCGTGCTCGCCTGATGGACGGCGTGCCCTGGTCGTCGATGGCGGTGCTTGTCCGGTCGGCGACCCGGCAGGTGCCCCTGCTGCAGCGCGCGCTTGCAGCTGCCGGGGTTCCGGTCGTTGTCGCCGGTGATGAGCTGCCGCTGGTCGCCGAGCCGGGCACCCGGCCCCTGCTGACCTTGCTGAACTGCGCGCTGCGTCCCGGCGCGCTGACCGATGAGACCGCGGCCGAACTGCTCACCGGCCCGCTCGGCGGGATCGACGCCGTTGGCCTGCGGCGGCTCAGTCGCGCGCTGCGCGCTGCCGCGGAGTCTGCAGGCGAGGAGGTGGCGGCGCAGCCGCTGGCGGAGGCGCTGGCCGGGACGGGCAGGCTCGCGCTGGCTAACTGGCCGGCTGGCTGGCTCGGCAGCGACCGGGGCGCCGGCGGCCCGGCCGGTCTCGCGGCCGGCCAGGCCGCCGGCTGACCGCCGGGCCAGCCGCGGACTCGCCGATCGCGGCCGCGCGGCGGGTCGCCAGGCTGATCGAGATCGCCAGACAGGCGGCGGTCGCCGGCACGGCGCATGAGGTGCTCTGGGCCGTGTGGGACGCCTCGGGCCTGGCTGATGCCTGGCAGGCGGCCAGCGTGGCGGGCGGCAGCCGGGGCGCCGCGGCCGACGCAGACCTTGACGCGGTCGCCGCGCTGTTCGACGCCGCCAGCCGGTTCACTGCCCGGCTGCCGCCAGGCTCGCCGCGGCTCTTCCTGGACAGCCTGGCGGGCCAGGAGATCGCCGGCGACACGCTGGCTGACCGAAGCCCGCAGGGCGACGCCGTCGCTGTCCTCACCGCGCACCGCGCCAAGGGGCTGGAGTGGGACCTGGTGATCGTGGCCGGCGTGCAGGAGGGCACCTGGCCGGACGTGCGGATGCGCGGCTCGCTACTCGGCATGGACGAGCTTGTGGACGCCGTCGACGCGGACGCCGAGCGCGCGGCCGCGGCCGACGCCGCGGCGGCCGCGCTCAGCGCCAAGCTGCTCGACGAGGAGCGCAGGCTCTTCTACGTGGCGGCCACCCGGGCCCGCCGGGTGCTGGTAGTGACGGCGGCAGGCGGCGAGGACAGCGAGGAGCGGCCGTCCAGGTTCCTCGCCGAGCTGGCCGGTGACGCCATCGACGCCGAGTTCGCGGCCGGGCCGGGCCGGGGCTGGCTGTCGCTTCCGGCGCTCACCGCTGACCTGCGCCGCGCCGCAGCCGACCGGTCCAGCTCGCCGGAACTGCGCAGGGCCGCGGCCGCGCAGCTGGCGAGGCTGGCCGCGGCCGGGGTACGCGGTGCGAGCCCGGGGCAGTGGTACGCGCTGACCGAGCTATCCGGACCCGGCGCGCTGACCGACGGCGACGTGCGGCTGTCACCATCCCAGGTCGAGTCGTTCACCAAGTGCGGGCTTCGCTGGCTGATCGAGTCGGCGGCCGGGGCGAGTGCGCCCAGCGTGCTCAGGCACCTCGGCACGGTGATCCATGCTGCGGCCGTGCTGGCCGCCGACGGCGCGGATGACGCGGACATCGCGAAGCGGATCGACGAGATCTGGCATCACCTCGACTTCGGCAGCACCTGGTACAGCACCAAGCAGCGCGCGCAGGCCGAGCGGATGGTCCGCAAGTTCCTGGACTGGCACCGGGCGAACCCGCGTGAGGTCGTCGCCGTCGAGCGGGCGCTGCAGGTCCGGGTCGGCCGGGTAGAGATCACCGGCCGGGTCGACCGGCTGGAGCGCGATGATGACGGCAGCGCGATCATCGTCGACCTGAAGACCGGCACGAGCAAGCCGCCCGACAGCGAGCTGGACCGGAACCCGCAGCTCGGCGTCTACCAGCTGGCGGTGCTGCTCGGCGCGTTCGAGGAACTCGGCCTCACCGAGCCCGGCGGGGCTGAGCTGGTTCAGGTCGGCAAGGCCGGCCTGGCTACCCGGGCCAGGGTGCAGCGGCAGCGGCCGCTCGGGCAGGATCCGGACCCGGGCTGGGCGCAGGAACTTGTCGACACCGTCGCCGCAGGCATGTCCGGCTCCGTCTTCGAGGCGAAGGTGAATCCGGGCTGCCGGGTCTGCCCGGTGGCGGCCTGCTGTCCGGTGCACGAGCGCGGCGGACAGGTGTCCCCGTGACCGGCAGCCAGTACGGCCGGGGCCAGTCCGGCCGGAGTCAGCCTGGCCGGGGTCAGCCTGGCCGGGGTCAGCCTGGCCGGGGTCAGCCTGGCCGGGGTCAGCCTGGCCGGGGTCAGCCTGGCCGGGGTCAGCCTGGCCCAGCCTGGCCGGGTCAGCCTGGCTGGGGTCAGCCTGGCCAGGGTCAGCCTGGTCCGGTGCCATTCGGCCCGGTGCAGCCCGGCCCGGCGCGGGCCGCCCGGCCTGGCCTGGCGCCCGGACGGCCTGGCCCGGCCCCGGGCAGGTTCGGTCCGGCCCAGCTCGCCCTCCTGCTCGGCGCCACGGAGCCGACCGCAGAGCAGGCCGCCGTGATCGCGGCGACGCCGGGCCCGATGGCGGTGATCGCCGGAGCGGGCTCCGGCAAGAGCGAGACGATGGCGGCCAGACTGGTCTGGCTGGTGGCGAACGGCATGGTCCGGCCGGAACGGGTACTCGGGCTCACGTTCACCAGGAAGGCCGCGGCCGAGCTCGCCCAGCGGGTCCGGATCCGGCTGGATGGCCTGCGCGGCACTGGTTTCACCGCCGGCCGCGCTGGTGCCGTCGGCGGTGCCGGCCTGGCTGCCGGCGGCGCTGTCCTGGCCGGTGGTGGCGCTGTCCTGGCGGCCGGCGGTGCCGGCCCGGGTTCTGGTGGCGCCGGGTTGGTGCCTGACGGTACGGGACTGGCGTCCGGCAGTGCCAGTGCCGCCGCGGCAGGCCCGCAGCCGGCCGATGATTTCCTCGGCGACCCGGTGATCTCGACCTACCATGCCTACGCGGGGCGGCTGGTCGCCGATCACGCGCTCCGCGAGGCGCTCGAGCCGTCGCTGCGGCTGATTACCCCGGCAGTGGCCTGGCAGCTCGCGGCGCGGGTAGTCGCGTCCTACGACGGGCCGATGGACGCGATCGGCTGGACTCCCGCTTCCGTCACCGCGGCGGTGCTCGATCTCTCCGGCGAGCTGGCTGAGCACCTGCGCGCGGCCGGCGATGTCCGGTCCGCGGGGGAGTGGCTGGCCACTCGCCTCGCCGAGCTGCCCCGGCCGGCCGCGCTGGCTCGCAAGATCATCGAATGCCAGCGGACCAGGGAGCAGCTGCTGCCGCTGGTGGCCGCCTACGCCGCGGCCAAGGCCGCCAGGGAGGTTATCGACTACGGCGACCAGATGGCGCTGGCCGCCCGGATTGCCGTCAACCACCCGGCGGTCGGCGCGGCCGAGCGGACCCGCTATCAGGTCGTGCTGCTCGACGAGTACCAGGACACCAGCCATGCGCAGCTGGTGCTGCTGCAGGCACTGTTCGGCGGCGGGCATCCGGTCACCGCGGTTGGCGACCCCTGCCAGTCGATCTACGGGTGGCGCGGCGCGAGCGCCGGGAACCTGCGCCGGTTCGCCACGGATTTCCCGCCGCGGGGCGGCGGACCGGCTCCGGTGCGGCAGCTGTCCACCAGCTTCCGCAACACCGGGCGGGTGCTGGACGCGGCCGCCGCGCTGCAGCAGGGGCTGCGAGCGGCCGCGCCGGGGGTGCCCCGCCTTGTTGCCCCGCCCGGCCGGGCGGGCCGCGGTGAAGTTGTCTGCGCGCTGCTGGAAACTGCGGCGGACGAGGCGCAGTGGGTGGCCGCCCAGATCGCGCGGCTGCTCAGCCTGCCGCCTGGAACCGCGCCGGACGGCGGCGCCTGGCCAGACGGCCGGGATGACGCGGTGCGCCCGTCCGACATTGCCGTGCTGTGCCGCAAGCGGGCCCAGTTCCCCGCGCTGCGCACCGCGATCGAGGCCCTCGGCATCCCGGTCGAGGTAGTCGGGCTCGGCGGCCTGCTCACCGTGCCCGAGGTGCAGGACGTCGTCGCGACGCTCCGGGTGATGCACGATCCGGGCGCGGCAGACGCACTGGCCAGGCTGCTGACCGGCCCGCGCTGGCGGATCGGGCCGCGGGACCTGGTCGCGCTCGGCCGCCGGTCCCGCGCGCTGGTCAGGCAGGCGCGGATACCGGCCCGGCCCCGGGAGGTACCGGCGGATGTCCCGGATGCCGACGTGCTGGCCCAGGCGGTGACCGACTTCACCGCGGATCCCGGCAGCCTGGTCGAGGCGCTGGACGATCTCGGTGCTCCCGCGGCCTACTCGGCTGCCGGGTACAGCAGGCTCACCACGCTGGCCGCGGAACTGCGGGCGCTGCGCGGTCATGCCGCGCGGCCGCTGCCCGAGCTGGTCGGTGAGGTTGAGCGCACGCTCGGGCTCGATATCGAGGTAGCGGCGCGGCCTGATGGCGACCCGGCGGCCTCGCATGCCGACCTGGACGCCTTCGCGGACGCCGCAGCGGCATTCGCCGGGGACCAGCAGGAGCCCACGTTGGGCGCGTTTCTCGCTTACCTGGCCGCTGCCGAGGACGAGGAATTCGGCCTGGAGGCGGGCCGGGTCGGCGAAGCGGACTCGGTCAAGCTGGCGACCGTGCACGCGGCCAAGGGCCTGCAATGGGCCGCGGTCGTCATCCCCGGCCTGGCCGACGGCGCGCAGGCGCACATGTTCCCGGCCAGGCCGCGGGTGACCACGCGGTGGACGGAGAATCCGCGGCTGCTCCCGTTCGGCCTCCGGGGCGATACCGCTGACCTGCCCGGGCTGGCCGGGCTAGACGCCGGGGCGCTGGCCGACTTCGCCGCCGCCTGCGGGGAACGCGACCTCGCGGAGGAACGTCGGCTGGCGTATGTCGGGGCCACCAGGGCCGCGTTCTGGCTGGGCTGCAGCGGATTCTGGTGGGGGAACGGCACGTCCCGGCTCGGCCCGTCCGTCTTCCTGGCCGAAATCCGCGCCGCCTGCGAGGCCGGCGCGGGCACCGTGGCGTGCTGGCAGCCGGAGCCGGAGCCGGACGCGCAGAATCCTGCGCTGGCCGAGCCTGCCGCCGCCTGGTGGCCGGCTGATCCGCGCGGCGCAAGGCACGACGCGGTCCGCGAGGCCGCTGCCCTCGTGGCGGAGGCGATCGCCGCGGCAGCCGCCGGCAGCAGTACCACAGCCAGCAGCACCGCCCCCGCCAGTCCCGCCACATCCGCTAGCCTGGCCGGCCGCGCTGCGAGCAGTATCGCTTCCGCCGCTTCGGCCACTCCCGCCACTTCCGATATCACCAGCACCAACGGCGTCCCGGCCGGGCTCAGCGACGCCGACCAGGCGACGATCGCGGCCTGGGCGAGAGACACCAGCCTGCTGCTCGCCGAGCGGGAACAGCGCCGGGGTGATCAGGCCATGGCCGTATCGCTGCCTAGCCGCCTGCCGGTGTCCTCTCTCGTAACCATGGCCAGGGACCCAGCAGAGCTGGCCCGGCAGGTCCGCCGCCCGATGCCGCGCCCGCCAGCGCCACACGCGCACCGCGGCACCGAGTTTCACCGCTGGCTGGAGGAGCGGTTCGGGCCGCAGCGGCTCATCGACCCCGGTGAGCTGCCCGGCGCCGCAGACGACGAGCCGGGCGCGGGCGCGGATCCGGAACTGGCCGTGCTGCGAGAGCGGTTCGAGGGCGGCGAGTGGGCTGGCCGGTGGCCCGCTGAGGTCGAGGTGCCGTTCGAGACGCTGATCGGCGACCGGCTTATCCGGGGCCGGATCGACGCGGTATTCGCCGACTCGCCGGACGGCGGCTTCGACGTGGTCGACTGGAAGACAGGTCGGCAGCCGGCATCGGCTGCCGAGAGCCGGGCGGTCGCGGTCCAGCTTGCGGCCTACCGGCTCGCCTGGGCGGCACTGGCTGCGGCGCCCGTCGGCCAGGTACGGGCCGCGTTCTACTACGTCCGCGATGACGTTACCGTCCGCCCTGCTGACCTGCTGGACCTGGCCGGGCTTACCGCGCTGATCGAGGACATCCCGCTAGCCCGGTAGGCCAGCCAGCACGGCAGTGTCCGCGGCCGCCCGCCCGGTCAGGCGACAGCAGCCGACCGCGTGGCCCTGATGCCGCGGGCAGCGCTGACCATGGCGACGGAGGCGGCTAGCAGGACCGTCGGAAGGTATATCGCTAGCGGCCAGCCCTCGTGATAGCCGGCGTACTGCGGTGCCCAGCGGTAGAGGCCGACCGCGGCGACAATGCTGGCCGCCCCGGCCAGGCTGATGGCCGCCGCCGCGGCGCCGGCCGCGCCCGCGGCCAGCCGAACGGCAGGACCGCGCGGGCAGAGCCTGCGCAAAGCCAGCCCGGGTCCGGCGGCGCAGCCGGCGCCGGCCGCGAATCCTGCGGCAACGAAGGCCAGGAACCACCACGGGCCGACGCCGTCGGCGTCCCGGATGAGCCTGGCCGTAAGAATCACCGCGGCCAGGTACCCGGCGGGCACGACGACCGGCGAAAGCAGGTAAGCGATATCGCGCGGGCGGTGCTCGCGATAGGCCCTGCGCATCATCAGCAACCACAGCGGCAAGCCGCCGGCCGCGACGACAAGCACCGAGACGAGCATGGCGCCGTCGAAAACCCAGTACGACCATCCAACGATCGGATGGCCTGCTGGCCTGAGGCCCTGGGCCTCGGTGAGCTGCGCGAAGACTAGCGCCAGTCCGGTCAGCACCATCCACGCCATCAGGACCGTGGCCAGACTGGCCCGCATCCGCGCGGGGGGGTCGTGCAGCTGTCGTGCGGGCAAGATCCACGCAGGCAGCGCCTGCCATGCCAGGTTAGCGACAGTGCGCAGATCGGCACCGGAGTCGTCGAGCAGCACCCGGACCTCGTCACCGTAGCGGGCTCGCCATCCGGCAGGGTAAAGAGCAAGCGCCGCGCGGGCCAGCGCGCCTGCGCACCACGATCCGGCCGGCGGCGTCTGGGCGGTGCTCATGCGCCGGCCAAGCCGCGGTGAGTGCGAAGCCGCTCCCGTGCAACGAATGCGACCTGGTTCATCCGCTCGGACTGCACAGCGAGTGCGTGGGCTCCTGCCGCAGTCAGCCGGTACGGGCGGCGGCGGTCCTCGGATTCGAGCGGCTCGATCAGGCCGCGAGACTCCAGCCTCGAGATCACCGCGTACAACGTGCCGGCGCTGAGCCGGACGCCCATGGTGTCAGCCACGTCCTGCGTGATGGCATATCCGTGCTTCGGCTGGTCGGCCAGGCTGGCCAGGACCAGCAGCGGCGGATCGGCCCAGCGATCAAGTCGGTCCATCATCTCACCCTCCTGCTCGTCATCGCGCTCGCTCCGCACAGCTCCTGCGGATCACGGTATAGCGTTTCACGCTATACCGCATGACGATACAACGTCTAACAGGCTAGCGGCAACTCCTGGGGGCAGGGCAAGTGGCCGCGATGCCCCGGCAGGCAGCGATGGATCAGCTCCCTGCTGGCTGCCCGCGGGTTCAGTGGCCCGGCTCGGACCCGGACAGCGGATGTCCGTGGTTCCGTGGTCTGGCTCGGCCTGCTGGCTGCCCGCGGGCAGCCAGCTAGCCGTCTGAGGTTCCTTGGCCTGGCACGGCCGGCCGGCCGTCCGGCGTTCCGTGATTCGCCCCAGCCAGCCCAGCGGCCTCGGCCATCCCAGTCGCCCCAGCCAGCCCAGTCGCCCTTTCAGCCATCCCAGTCGCCTCAGCCATCCCAGTCGCCTCAGCCGCCCCTGTCGCCTCAGCCAGCTGGCCGTCCGCCTCGTCCGGCCCTGGCCGTCCCGCGGCGTCCCATTCCGGCGATCCGGCCGCCTCATAGGGCTGGCCGTCAGGCTGACGGTAACCCCAGGTAGCGCACATCTGCGCGAGCGCTGGGGAGATCTCGCCCGACCGGGGCGGCGGCGTGCCAGGCTGAATCCGGCCAGAGCGGATGTTCTTGGAGGCGTCGCCGAGCCCGGGCGCAATGCGCATGTCGGCGAAATCGCCATAGTCCAGCATGCTCGGCTCGTAGGGCAGCCCGAGGAATTTGCACAGCCGGCGGACTGTCGTGTCCGGGTCCGTGGTGAGGTCCTCGTAGCGGACCGTGTGGCCGGCCAGCGCCTGGCGTGCCTCCTCGACCTTGCGCATGTACCTGAGCGCGCTGGCGGTGATTTTATCCAGGCTGCCCGTGCCGGCCACCTGCCAGTTGGCATCCCAGGAGGCGTTCAGCGAGGCAACCACCGCCGCCGGGTGCCGGAGCAGGAAGATGAACCGGGCGTCTGGCCAGCATTCCGCTATCCGGGGCCAGATCAGGACGTTGCTCGGCGTCTTGACCACGACGACGGGCTTGCCGCTGCGGGCAAGCGTGTCGGCGAGCACGCGGTCCCACAGCATGTGGTCCAGCTCTTCCTTGGTCAGCTGCAGCGCCCGGATGGACGTCTGGATCCATTTCGTATCGGCCCGGACGTCCAGGTGCATCAGCGGCAGCTCCGGTGGCGCGTACAAGCGCGTATGGCTGTTCAGGATCGCGCGCAGCAGGGTCGAGCCGGACCGGGCTGGCGAGAAGATGAAGACAGGGGCCGTCAGCATCCGGCCGCCGACCGGCGGCGGCAGTACCCTTGTCCGGTGGCCAGGCGGCCTGGTCAGCTGGTAGCCGATGGTTCGCGTCAGCATCGAGTTGACTGGTTCTTTCCAACCCATGGGGGGAAACTTTACAGATGGACGCCGGGTTACAAGCGGATTACTGATCAACCTCGTGCTGTTGACCCGCCTGCGGCGATGTGAAAGTGGTGCTGTCCCGGCCGGGGTGAGCCGCAAAGTCCGTTACGTCATGCTTTGACCTCAGCGCCTGCCGGCGACGACGCTCGCTAGAGTCTGGATCATCGTCGCGCGAGGAAGCGGGTCTTGGAACATGGACGTCCGTGGCTATATCGACCAGAACGCGCCGGAGTTCTTCAGCGCGCTGAAGCAGTGGCTGGCGATCCCGTCGATCTCCGCCGATCCGCGGCGGCACGCCGACGTCCGCAGGTCCGCCGACTGGCTGGCCGGTCACCTTCGCGCGACCGGCTTCCCGGTGGCCGAGGTCTGGGAGACGGGCAGCGGCGGGCCGGCTGGCCTGCCCGCGGTTTTCGCGCACTGGCCGGCCGCCGACCCGGCCGCGCCGGTAGTGCTGGTCTACGGCCACCACGACGTTCAGCCGGTAGAGCCGCTCGACGAGTGGGACTCGCCGCCGTTCGAGCCTGCCGAGCGTGCGGGCCAGCTGCTGGCCAGGGGCGCCTCGGACGACAAGGGGCAGGTGCTGTTTCACGCGCTCGGACTGCGTGCTTGCCTGGCGGCAGGCGATCGCGACGCTCCGCCGGTCACGCTCAAGCTGCTCATCGAGGGCGAGGAGGAGTCGGGCTCGCCGCACTTCGCCGAGCTGCTGCGCAGCCAGCGGGACCGGCTCGGCTGCGACGTGATCGTCGTCACGGACACCTCCATGTGGGCTGCCGACGTGCCGTCGATGTGCGTGGGCATGCGGGGGGTGATTGACGCGCAGATCGACGTGACCGGGCCGGAGCGGGACCTGCATTCCGGCTCGTTCGGCGGCGGCGTGCCCAACCCGCTGCGCGCGCTGGCGGACCTGCTGGCCGGGCTGCACGACAGCGACGGCAGCATCACCCTGCCGGGGTTCTACGACAACGTCGCGCCGCTTTCCGCGCAGGACAGGGAAATGCTCAGCCAGCTGCCGTTCGATGAGCGGGCATGGCTGGCCGAGGCCGGACATAGCGGCGCGGCCGCCGGCGAGGCCGGCTTCAGCACCCTGGAACGGATCTGGGCGCGGCCGACCGCCGAGATCAACGGAATGTGGGGCGGGCACACCGGGCCGGGCGGCAAGACGATCATTCCGCGGGAGGCGCACGCGAAGCTGTCGTTCCGGCTGGTCGCCCGCCAGGAGCCCGCGGACGTCGCGAAGGCGCTGCGCGAGTACGTAGCCGAGCGCACCCCGCCGGGGATCGACGCGACCGTGACCATCGACGGCCCGGGCGTCCGGCCTTGCGTCTCCCCGGTCGACTCGCCGGCCGTGCTGGCGGCGCGGCGTGCGCTGCAGCGGGCGTTCGGCCGTGCCGTGCTCTTCACCCGGGAGGGCGGCAGCGGGCCGGAAGCCGACCTGGCTGACATCCTGGATGCTCCGCTTGTCTTCGTCGGGGTAGGCCTGGATGAAGATCGCATTCATGCCCCGAACGAGAAGGTGAGCATGGCCCTGTTGCTGAAGGGAGCGGAGGCGGTCGGCTACCTGTGGGATGAGCTCGCCGTGGCGGGCGGGAGCCTGGCGGCCGGGCGGTGAGCGCCGCCCCGGGCGCGTTCGCCGACGATTATCACGCCGATCCGGACGAAGCGACGCTGACCGGGCCGGGAGTTCTCGGGAAGCTCACGCTGGCCCGCAGTGCCGTGGACAGGGCGGCCGGCCGCCGGGCGGATACCGCCTGGCTGGCAGCGGCCTGGGCAGAGCCTGGCACCCGCGTCCTGGTCATCGAAGACGGCCAGGCGCTGGCGAGGTTCACTGCCGATGGCGCCGAGCTCGTCTTCATCCGACCGCCCCAAGCGCCGCCGGGGATCAGGTGCCTGCTCGGCGTAGACGCTTCTGGCACGGCTTACTTCGGCCTGCCCGGCCCGCTGCCGGATCCCGGCCAGGACGTCCGTCCGGCCAGCCTGCGGGAGGTCGGCCAGCTACTCGGTGACCGGGATGCCGGGCTGATGACGCACGCCGTCGCGCTGGCCAACTGGCACGCGGTCAGCACGCACTGCTCGCGGTGCGGTAGCGTGACCGAACCCGGCAATTCGGGGCATTCGAGGCACTGCCCGGTTGACGGCAGCGAGCACTTCCCCCGGCTCGACCCCGCAGTGATCATGCTGGTGACGGATCCGGCCGGCCGCTGCCTGCTGGCGCGGAACTCGCGCTGGCCCCGGCGCCGGGTTTCGATCCTGGCCGGCTTCGTGGAACCGGGGGAATCGGTCGAGCAGGCAGTCGCGCGCGAAGTTCTCGAGGAGACCGGCATCAGCGTCAGCCAGGTCCGCTACCTCGGCAGCCAGCCATGGCCGATGCCGCACAGCCTGATGCTCGGCTTCCGCGCGCTGGCCGCCGGCAGCCAGGACATCCAGGTAGATGCCGACGAGATCGCCGAAGCCCGCTGGTTCTCCCGGGCGGAACTGCAGGATAGTGTCGCTGCTGGTGAGCTGCTGCTGCCACCGCCGGTATCGATCGCTCACCGGATCATCGAGTCCTGGTACGGGGAAAAGCTTCCCGGCTCCTGGTAGTCACGACAGCCGGGATCCGCGTACCCGGGATCCGCGTACCCCGGGATCCGCGTACCCCGGGATTCGCGTGATCCGGCGATCCCGGCTGATGCGCCGGCCAGCCGTGGCAGGATGCCCGCATGATCCAGCAGTCGCCTGGCGAGCCACCGGGGCCGTTCGCCATCGATCTAGATGCCGAGGCCGTCTTCGGCGCCTGCGCGCCGGCGGATGCCTTCGCCGCCGTCCTGATGGAGGCGCGCGTCGTCCTGGCTGACATCGCCAGCCCGCTGCATGCCGAGCTGTGGGGTTCGGACATCCTGGCCGCGCTCGGCGGCAGCGGCGCGGCAGCGGAACTGGTGCCTGCCGCCGAGGCCGCAGGCACCCCAGCCGCGCTGGCGCTGCTGCGCGCGCTCGGCGCGGTGGGCTCACCCGGACTACGCGCCGCGGCCGCGGCCGCGGCCAGCCGGCTGGCCGGCAACGGGGTCGCCGGGCCTGGCCTGGGCGGCTGAGGTAGGCATCCCGGCTGTCGGCGAGTGCTGGTACTACCGTGACCAGCGCGGTGCGCAGGAAGCCGTGACCACGAGCTTTGCCTACGGGCACGTGAGTCACGTCGTCTCGGTGCTCGTCGACCACCGCCGCGGCGGACGGGTCAAGGACGTCTGGGTAGGCGAGGCGGAGAACGTGCTCGCCCGGGCCAGGGCGATGTCACAGCTGGATCCGAAGATGGCCTTCGAGATGATCAGCCCGGGCGCCGCTCGGGCCAGGCTAGAGCGGGCCGTCATCGCGGGTGAATGCCCGCGGCAGCCGGAAGAAGCGGCCAATGTCGCCTCGGCCCGGGCGATCCTGCGAGCGCGCGTGGCGCACCTGCCGCGGCACTAGCCAGCCACGGCGAACGCGGCCAGCGCATCCGCCGTGCGGGCATCTTCGGTCTTGGCGCCGGTGGTCAGGAGCCAGTGACTGCTGCCGCCGTGCGGGTTCGCCGGAAGCTCAGGGCAGCCCGATGAAGTCGGCCATCTGCTCGACGGCGAAGGCGAAGAATTCGTCGCTCGGGTCGGCGCTCCCGACCAGCTGGCCGAAGAGCTCGAAGCTGATCATGCCGAACAGCTGGGTCCACGCGATCAGGCTGCGGGCGATAACGATCCCGGGAACGCCTGGCGCGATGGCGGCAGCGACCCGCTCCGCTTGCCCGGCCAGTGCCGGCGACAGGACGGCCGGTGACACGCTGGCCGCGGTCATGGCCGGCGATCCGTCGGCCCACGCATCCCGGATCAGCTGGCCGATGACGACGGCCACCCGGCCCGCTGGGCCGACGGTTTCCTGCGGCGCCTGGTAGCCGGGCACCGGCGAGCCGTAGATCAGCGCGTACTCGTGCGGGTGCGCGGCCGACCAGGCGCGCACCGCCTGGCAGGCCGCGCGCCAGCGATCACGGACATGGCCGCCCGGCGCGGGCGCGGCGGCCGCCTCGGCGCTGGCCCCGAGCGCATCGTAGGCATCGATGATGAGCGCGGTGAGCAGGGCATCCCGGCTGGGGAAATAGCGGTAGAGGGCGGAGGAGACCATGCCGAGCTCGCGGGCCACGGCACGCAGGGACAGTCGCTGCGCGCCTTCGGCGGCGAGCTGCCGCCGCGCTTCTTCCTTGATCTCGCGGGTCAGCTCCGCTCGGGCCCGTTCGCGCACGGTGCGGCCGACGTTCATGCCGGCAGTCTGGCACAGAAGAGATCACCGATCAATAAAGAGATCACTGCTCTTGACAAGTTGGGCCAGCTTGGGGACACTGATTCTAGTGGAGAGCACTGCTCTCGGAATTGGCTCCGGGAGCGCTAATGACCCTGGCGTGACGGGCCCTGAACACGGATAGGAGCATCCGATGACCGCAGATTCTGCCCCCCGCAACATCCAGCCAAAGGGCGCGATGACCCGCCTCTTCAACAACAGCGTGCAGAGCCTGACCCGGCACGGGATCAGCATCTGGGGCAGCCGCGTCCTGTACGTGCGCGGCCGCAAGAGCGGCGAGTGGCGGACCACCCCGGTGAACCCGCTGCTGCACGATGGCCACCGCTACCTGGTCGCGCCGCGCGGCCACACCCAGTGGGTACGGAACATGCGAGTCGCCAAGGGCGGCGAGCTTCGCGTCGGCCGCAGGGTTGAGCGGTTCACCGCCACCGAGCTTGCCGATGAGCAGAAGCCTGAGGTGCTGCGCGCCTACCTGCGGCGGTGGAAGTTCGAGGTCGGCGTGTTCTTCGACGGAGTCGGCCCGGACGCGTCCGACGAGCAGCTACTGGCCATTGCCCCCGGATACCCGGTGTTCCGCATCACCGTGCAGTAACTCGCCCGCGGCGTCCCATCGAACCCGTTGAATACGGCGTTCAACGGCACAGAACCCGCTCAGCGCCAGCTCGAACGGGCTGCCGCGGCACGCACGACCCGGGTTGAGCTAACGGGTGAGCGCGAGGGTGGCGCCCTTGGCGTCGAGCAGCCGGTGATGTCCCTGGGCGCCGGGGAACGCCGCCAGTTCGCCCCGGGCGCGGGCCACCGGGCCGTCCGGCCCGGCCAGGACCAGGCCGTCCGCGCCGACCGCGATCAGCTCTCCTTCTCGCCGTAGCAGCACCGGCCCCTGCAGGCTCGCGGAGATCGCCGTGCGGCCGGCCCGGAGGCCGTCAAGTACATCTTCGGGGCCGTCACCCGCACTCTCCACCCAGGTAGTCGGCGATCCCGGCAGGGCATCGGCGCCCGGCCGGTGCCAGTCACTCCCGCCGACCGGGATCGCGGCCGGATCCCAGGCCAGCCACCAGCCGAGCGGCATGGTCCAGCGCAGGTCAAGTGCCCAGCTCCAGTGCCAGACCTCCACGAGCGGTGGCCGGCGCCGCATCGGGATGGTCCAGCTCACCTGCCCGCCGATCGGGTGATTAACGGACATCAGCCCGCCACGCTGCTCCGTCGCGGTCAGCCACTCGTCGGCAGTCGCGCGGAAGTCGATCCAGCCGATATCGCCGAGCACGCCGGCGTGACCTGCCTCGGTTGTCACTTCCTGGCCGGCCAGCAGCGTGATGCCATACCGCTTGGCGGCATCGGGCAGCTCCGCATGGTGGCTGGTGGTGTTGTGATCGGTGATCGCGGCGAAATCGAGCCCGCGCTCGGCAGCGAGCCTGGCCACCCCGGCGACGGGCAGCGCGCCGTCCGAGTGCACGGTATGCAGATGCAGATCGCCGGCGAGCCAGCGTCGCCCGGGACTGGCGGGCAGCACGCGGCGCGGCGGCCGCCGCGCCAGCGGCGCGGTACCCGGCACGGGCTCGGGCCGCAGGGCATTAGCGGAGGAGGCGACGTCGGCCGTCACCTGATAGCCGGTTCCGTCTGGCGAGATCCGGTGCAATCCCACGATCACCTGCCAGGTTCCTGCCTCGAGCTCGCCAGGAAGGTATCCGGGGGTTGCCGCGTCCGCGGTGATGACGAATGACCGCCTGGCCCCTCCCGACCAGCCGCGGAACCCGCCAGGTCCCATGCAGCCGAGATCAAGGACGGCGCCGGGCCGCTCGTATTCCAGCTCGACGCGGAGCCCGGAGGCGCCTGGCGGCACCTCGACCGGCAGGTAGTGCCAGGCGCAGCTGAAGCGATCCTCGAGGGTCCACCGGCCACGATGCCGTGTCTGGGTCATCTGCCTATCTGACCAGAGCCAGCCAACCGGGCGAGCCAGCGCCGACTGCGCGCCAGACCCTCGGCGGCGTTTCCCTCGACGTCGCTGATCGACTCACCAGTCAAGCGCGGCGGCCAAGGCTAGGCTTGCTCACAGCGGCTGTATATGCCCCCCGACAGCCGGACTAACCGGGCAATGGCGCCTTAGCCATCAGAATCTACCCAGGAGCTGTAGGACGCTGTATCGGTAGTCACCCACACCTGATTGCGGCCAGCGTGCTTGGCGTGGTACAGGGCGGCATCGGCCGTTGCCAGCAGCTCGGTGAGCTGGCTCCCGGAGGTGCTCAGGGCGGCGACCCCGATGGAGACTGTGACTCGGATGATCTCAGGGCCTGTTTTGCCGCTCACCTCGATCGGCATGCCGGCGATATGCGCGCGCATGCGCTCGGCGACACGGCGGGCGTCCTGCTCGTCGGTGTGCGGCAGCACCAGGGCGAACTCCTCGCCGCCAAAGCGGCCGACGAGGTCGTACTCACGCACGAAGTTGGTGATAGACCGCGCTATCGCCTTGAGCGCCCTGTCGCCTGACAGGTGCCCGTACGTGTCGTTGACCGCCTTGAAGTTGTCGATGTCGATCAGCCCTACGGCTAGCGGGCTGCCGGTTCTCGTAGCCCGGCTGACTTCAGCGCCTGCCTCGCGTTCCCAGGTAGCGGCGTTGAGCAGCTTTGTCTTTGAATCGAGCCGTGAGTCGTTGACCAGCTGGGCATGCCGTGACGAGCGCTGCAGGAGGGTGACGAAGGGAGCGGCGAAGACGATGCTGAAGGGATTGGTCGCGATGCAAAGCGTCACCAGGACTGCGACGCACAGCTCGGTCACGTCGTTCTTGACCTGCTCACGGCCGAGCAGCATCTTGCGCACATCGGCGGTCGGATCCTGGCCCCTGATGGCCAGCAGTACCAGGCCATGATTCACCGTCCACTGCACAATCGCGCAGGCTGTCACCGTCAGGATCCACGCCAGCGCGGGGGAGCCGTGGCCATCCTCATGAAGCGGGTAGAGCCGGTTCGCGGCGTGGAAGGTGAGCGAAACGCAGCCATAGGACAGCCCAAGCGCGGCTGCCGTGAACACCCTCCGGTACGGCGGTATCTTGACCACACGCTGCTGAGTCAGCGCTATCCGCAGGATGGGCGCCGCCAGCGCGTAGAAGGGTGGCAGCAGGATCGCTATCGGCAGTTCCCAGACCGCGAAGATGTCCTTGATCAGCCCGGCATTCTCCCCCGCCCGCCGTGTCATCTCCACTGTCAGGGCGCTGCAGGCGATGAGGGCAGCGAAGATCAGGAGCTGGTCCGGATGTACCGAGGCCGCTGTCCGGGCGGTAGCGAGAATAGCGAGCGCATCCACTGCGGTGACCAGGACGACGAAGATGGCGAGGCGGCGGCGGAGCCCCCAGACAGGCCACGCGCGGATAGCCGAGACAGCACTGTCCGCACCCACGCGCCGGGCCAGGGTCATGCGCTCCTCCATCGCAAACCGGCGAAGCCCTCGATAGCGGGGCTTAGCAGTAGTAAAGCCTATTGTCGCAGAACTCGTGCGCTCCTGGTCAAGAACCCATCACTCGCTGTGCATGACATGGCAAGAAATAAGTTTACATGTCTCTCAGTAATCATTCGTTACAGTCTGTATTGAGAGGCGTGAGATCAAGCCTTCGCCCATCAAGGCTTGTTGCAGAGAGGAAAATGTGATTAGCACGTTGCAGATAGCTTCCTGGGCCAGGCAAAAACCGCGGAACAGCGGACGGGAGGTGCGTGATGAGGACTGGCGGATGGGGCGGCTGAGCGCGCGGCGCGTGGCGGCAGCGGGACGGGAGGTGCGTGATGAGGACTGGCGGATGGGGCGGCTGAGCGCGCGTGATGCGGGGACCAGGAGCGGACGGGAGGTGCGTGATGAGGACTGGCGGATGGGGCGGCTGAGCGCAGCGGGCGGGTTCCAGGAGCGGACGGGAGGTGCGTGATGAGGACTGGCGGATGGGGCGGCTGAGCGCCGGCGTGCGCAGCGGGCGGGTTCCAGGAGCGGACGGGAGGTGCGTGATGAGGACTGGCGGATGGGGCGGCTGAGCGCGGCCTGCGCAGCGGGCGGGTTCCAGGAGCGGACGGGAGGTGCGTGATGAGGACTGGCGGATGGGGCGGCTGAGCGCCGGCCTGCGCAGCGGGCGGGTTCCAGGAGCGGACGGGAGGTGCGTGATGAGGACTGGCGGATGGGGCGGCTGAGCGCCGGCCTGCGCAGCGGGCGGGTTCCAGGAGCGGACGGGAGGTGCGTGATGAGGACTGGCGGATGGGGCGGCTGACTCTGGAGACGGATGGGTCAGCCCATGGACCAGCTGGGCTGATCGGCTGGCCACCTAGGCGGATGGCTGGCCTAAGGATTCGGGCGCCTGCCAGGATGCCCGGCTGGCCGAGATCGCGATGGCGGCGATCGCCCCGAGCGCGCCGCTGATAGCTACGGCCGCGCTCGCGGAATGGTGCTGCGCCACCGCGCCGGCCAGGATCATCGCCGTGCCCTGGCCGAGGCTCATTCCCGCCTGCGCGAGGCCGAATACCTGGCTGCGCCGGCTCTCTGGCGCTGCGCGCAGGAAAGACGCGCTGGCCGCGACCTGGAAGCAGTCGCAGACGCCGGATCCGAACAAGATCAACAGCGCGAGCGGGAGCCCGGGCCGCAGCGCGAACAGGACCAGGAGGGCGCAGGACGCAAACGCCAGCGGACGCATCCACCGGATCCTGGCCGCCGGGCCGACCAGGCGGCTGAACCCGACCGCGCCCAGCGATGCGCCGAGGGCCTCGGACGCGAGGATCAGGCCGACGGCTGCAGTCCCGGCGCCTAGCTCGCTGGCTAACGGGACCGCGACACCCTCCGGCGCGTTGTAGAACGCGGCGAGCCAGCCGAGCAGCATCGGCACGCGCAGCGCTGGCACGGCGAACACCAGGCGAACGGCCGCCAGGAAATGGGCGACAGCGGCCGGGTTCCCTTCTCCGGCCGGCCGCGCCGCCGCCCGGGCGCGCACCCAGATCCGCGTGATGGCCGCCGACAGGACGAATGTCGCCGCGTCGGTGAGCAGCGACGCGCGGACACCGAAGAAACCAGCCACCGCGCCGCCGGCCGCGAAGCCGGCCACCTGGGCGAACTGGAACGTGGTCAGGGTCACCGCGGTGCCGAGCACGAATCGGTCACCGGGCAGGATATCCGGGTACATCGCGGCCCTGGCCGAGGTGAACGGCGGCCCGAGCATGGTGACCAGGAACAACAAGATAACCCGCACTGCCAGTGGCACGCCGGGCAGCGCCATTACCACCACGAGCGCCGCCCGGGCCAGGTCGCAGGTGATCATCACGAGCCGCCGCGGCAGCCGGTCGGCAAACCCGGCCAGCAGGATCCCGCCGGCGAAGGTGGGCACGACGCTCGCAGCGAAGGTGAGCGCCGCCAGCAGGGCCGAATGAGTTCGCTGGTAGACCAGCAGCGTCAGCGCGACCCTGGCCAGCTGATCCCCGAGCACCGAGAGCACCTGGGCCAGCCACAACGCGCGGAATTCGGCAATGGCGAACACGCCGCCGAACGTCGCGCGCCCGCCCGCCTGCCCTGCGCCTCCTGACGCCACGGTGTCCTTTCGGCTCCGGCGGCACCCTGCTCTGCAGCGTCTCCTGGCCGGCCTGCCCGGTCAGGCCGAGGGCAACCACGCTGCGCTGCGACGTGCCGGTCGAGCGGCCTGCTCTTCAAGAGTTAGTACCCAGAGCACTAGCGGATGTCAACGACGACGCGGCCCGCGGCGAGGATGCGCATCCGGATTGACGGCCGGAACTCACCGTCAGTAGAATTCAACGTATGTTGAAATATTAGCCGCTGGCCGCTGGCCGCTGGCCTGGCAGTGACTGCCCCGGCAGTGATGGGAGCAAGCCGATGTGGGCGATGATCGTGAAGGAGTTCCGGCAGCTCAGGCGGGACCGGCGGACCCTGGCGATGATGATCGCGATGCCGGTGCTGCTGCTCGTCGTACTCGGCTACGCTGCCACCTTCGATGTCTCCAGCATCGCCGTTGCCGTCGCGGGGCCGCAGGCCGCCGCGGTGGCCGCGGCACTGCGCCAGCCGTTCGACGTGGTCAGCACGCAGGCCGCGCAGGGCCGCTCGTGGGCGCAGGACCAGCTCAGGGATGGCGACGCTGTCGTCGCGGTGGTGACCGGCGGCGCGCGGCCGGTCGTGCTCATCGACGGGACCCAGCTGTTCGCCGCGCGCGCGGCCCTGACCGCGCTGGCCGGCCGCACGGCCCAATCCGGCCAGCAGCCCCCGGCCGCCGCCGGGACGGTCCCGGCCGCGCTGTCCGCCGCCGCGCCCGAAGTGCACGTTCTCTATAACCCGCGGCTAACGACGTCGTACATCATGATCCCCGGGCTGGCCGGCGTGGTCCTCGTGTTCGTCGGCACGATCATCACCAGCCTCGGGGTGGTGCGCGAACGGCAGTCCGGGACGCTGGAGCAGCTCGCGGTGATGCCATTGCGGCCCGGCGATGTGTTCCTCGGGAAGATCGTGCCGTACTTCGCCGTGGCGACCGCCGACCTCGCGATCGTGCTGGTTGTCGGGGTCGCTATCTTCGGTGTCCCGTTCCGCGGCTCGGTCGCGGTATTCGGCCTCGGCGCCCTGCTCTTCCTGTTCGTGACCCTGGGCATCGGCGTGCTGATCTCCAGCGTGTCGCAGAACCAGGGTCAGGCCATCCAGCTGGCCGTGATGACACTGCTGCCGCAGGTGCTGCTGTCCGGGCTGATCTTCCCGCTCTCCTCGATCGTCGCCGGGGTCCGCTGGATCGCCTACCTGCTGCCGCTGACCTACTTCAACGAGATTTCCCGCGGCGTGATGCTCCGGGCTGAGCCGATCAGCGCGCTCTGGCCGCCGTTGCTCTATCTCACGCTGCTCGGCACGGTGATCGTGACCCTGGCCTGGCTGCGGTTCCGCCAGTACCTGGCGCCCGCACGGTCCCGGCGGTCCGCATGACCGGCCGCCCGGGCGACCCGTTGGCCGGCCCGGGAAAGGAAGCGGACCGAGGGGACTGGGGTACCGACGATGTATCCGTTAAATATCAGGGGCAATCTGCCCTCGACAACATCACGCTGCGCGCGCAGCGTGGCGAGCTGACGGCGGTTGTCGGCGGGGACGGCGCGGGCAAGACGACCCTGCTGCGCTGTCTGGCCGGCGCGCTAGCGCCCGATAGCGGGCAGGTCCGGCGGCCGCCGGCCAGGCAGATCGGGTATCTCCCCGCGAGCTCGGGCACGTACCCGGACCTGACCACCGCGGAGAATCTCGAGTTCCGCGCATCGGCCTACGGGCTGTCCGCCGCCCGTGCCCGCGAGCGGTCTGCCGACCTGCTAGAACGGGCCGGCCTTGACGCTGCCCGCGACCGGCTGGCCGGGCAGCTATCCGGCGGGATGCGGCAGAAGCTGGGGGTGATCGCGGCGATGCTGACCGATCCCCGGCTGCTTGTCCTGGACGAGCCGACGACCGGCGTCGATCCGGTGAGCAGGTCCGGCCTGTGGTGGCTGATCGCCCGCGCCGCCGCGGACGGCTGCGCCGTCGTGCTGGCCACCACCTATCTCGACGAGGCAGAGCGCGCGGTCGCCGTGCTCGCCCTGGATGACGGCCGCGAGCTCGCGGCCGGGACCCCCGGGCAGATCATCGGGGCAGTACCTGGCACGCTGCGCGCCGTCCCCGGGCGGCCGCCGAGAGCCGACGAGCAGCGGGCATGGCGGCGCGGCGGGCGCTGGCGGGTGTGGGATTCCGCCGGGCTCAGCAGCCGGGCCGGGCGAGCCGATCCGGCCGGACCTGCAGGACGCGGTCACCGTCGCGGCGCTGGCCAGGGAGCTCGGGCTGGCCGGGAGCACGCGATGACCGGCGGGCCGCGCTGCCGCAGCGGACGCCGGGCCGCTTGCCGTGTGCGCCGGCGTGAGCAGGAAGTTCGGCGAGTTCACGGCGGTCAGCGAGGTCAGCCTGGAGATCAGGGCGGGTGAGATCGTCGGCCTGCTCGGCGCGAACGGTGCCGGGAAGACCACGCTGATCAGGATGCTGCTCGGCCTGCTGGCGGCGTCGGCCGGCGATGTGCAGCTGTTCGGCGCGCCGCCATCGCGCGGGACGCGCCGCCGGATCGGGTACGTGCCGCAGAGCCTCGGGCTGTACGACGACCTGACCCCGGAGCAGAACCTGGAGTTCTCGGCAGCCGCGTTCGGCGGCCCGCGGCCGCAGCTGCCGGACGCGCTGCGGCGGTACTCCCGCACCCCGGTCGGAGCCCTGCCGCTCGGCCTGCAGCGGCGCGTCGCGTTCGCCCAGGCCCTGTCGCACCAGCCTGACCTGCTCATACTGGACGAGCCGACGTCGGGCGTTGACCCGCTCGGCCGGGCCAGGCTGTGGGACACGATCGCCGGCGCCGCGGCCGCCGGAGCAGGCGTCCTTGTCACGACGCACTACATGGAGGAAGCCGGGGGAGTGCGCGCGCCTGGTGATCATGGCGGACGGCCGGGTGGTCGCCCGCGGCGCGGCACCGGAGATCATCGGCCCGGCGCGGGTCACCGTGGTGGACACGCCGTCCTGGGCGGCCGCGTTCCGGGCGCTTGAAGAGGCCGGCCTGCAGGTGTCACTGGCCGGCCGGGCCCTGCGGGTTCCGGGCACCGGGCCGGACGAGGTCCGCCGCGCACTGCGCGCGGCAGGCGCACCGGCTGCCGCTGGAGCGCGGGTGTCCACCGCACCTGCGACCCTGGAGGAGCGGTTCTTCCAGCTAGCACAACCAGGATTTGAAACGGAGGCGACGGCGTGACTCGCCAGCCAGGACCTGATCCCGGCGACAGGCGCGGTACCCGCCGGGCCGGCCGCCGGGCCGGCGAGAGCGGCACCAGGGAGGCGATCCTGGCGGCTGCCCGCGCCCAGTTCGCCGACCGCGGCTACGACGGGGCGACGATCCGGGCCATCGCGGCCGCCGCCGCCGTCGACCCGGCGCTCGTGCATCATTTCTACGGCAGCAAGGAGCAGCTGTTCGCCGCCGCGATGCGGCTGCCGGTGGTGCCGAGCGAGGTACTGACCGCGGTGTTCGCTCCGGGCGGCCGGGACCCTGCGGTAAGCCTCGGCGTGCACATGGTCCGCGCCGTGCTCGGGGTGTGGGAGCGGGAGGATGTGCGCGGCCCGTTCCTCGGGCTGCTGCGCTCGGCGCTGACCAGCGAGCAGGCGGCGGGCATGCTGCGGGAGTTCATCACCGAGGTGATCCTGGGGCCGGTCGCCGCGGCGGCCGGTGCGGCCGGCCGGAACACGGCGGCTGCTGCCCAGGACCAGGCCGGCCCGGAGTTCCGGGCCGCGCTGGCCGCGAGCCAGATGCTCGGCCTCGCGCTGACCAGGTACGTGCTAGCGCTTGGCCCAGTCGCCGGGGCGAGCGCGGATGACCTGGCCGCCGCGATCGGCCCTACGCTGGAACGCTACCTGGCAGGCGACATCCAGGCGCCGGGCGCTGGCCCGGCCGGGCGGATGGCCGGCTAACGCGCGGACCTGAGCACCTGTCGCACCCGGAGCCTGCTCCCGGTACGCAGGATCGCCCGCTCGTAGATCGTGCCCGCCAGCCGCGCCATCCCGACGGTGGCCGCGATGCTGATCGCGGCGGACAGGGCTAGCTGCCAGCCCGGCGCGGCGCCCACCGCGACCAGCACCGGCATCGCCACCGGTGCCGTGAACGGCACGAAGGCGAGTACGTGGTAGAACCAGTTGACCCCGCTGGCGTAAAGCACCGTGTAGGCGAGCACGTAGGCGAGGATCAGCGGCAGCTGCAGCGGCAGCGACGCGTTGTAGGCGTCGGCCTGCCGGGTGATCAGAGAGCCGGCCGCGGCGTAAGCGGTGCAGTAGAAGGCATAGCCGAGCAGCAGCCAGAGGGCGCCGGCCAGCACCACCCCGCCCGCGGCGCCCTGCACCGCGGCGGAGCCGGCCACGTGCCCGAGCACGAGAAACACCGCGACCATCGCGGCGACCTGCGCAATGGCGAGGATCCCCATGCCGATGACCTTCCCGGCCAGCAGCTGGACCGGCCGGAGCGTCGTCAGCAGCACCTCGACAACCCGGCTGGCCTTCTCCTCGCCCACGCCGATCGTGATGCGCACCCCGTAGGTGAGGATGATCACGTAGATCAGGATGGCGGCGGCCAGGCCGGTGATCCTGCTGGCCAGGCCGCGAGGCGGCGGGACCAGCCCGTGCACCGGCAGCGCGATGCCTTGTCTCGCGATCCGGGCTGCCGCTGCCGGGGGCAGCAGGGCGTAAAGCCGCTGCAGGCCGCCGACCTGCGACAGCGCGCCCGCCAGGGTGGCGCCCGGCGATGAGCTCCCGCTGATCGACTGCTGCTTGACCAGCACCTCGCTGTCGCCGACCAGCACCGCGGCGAGATCCCCGGAGTGCACTCTCGCCCTGGCCGCAGCCATATCGGGCAGCGGCACCACGGTCACCGTCGTGCCGGAGATGCGCCCGGCTTCCCTGGCCGCCTGGCTGAGCGCGGTCTGCCTGGCCGCCCAGGATGCCGACCCTGGCGGTGGCCTGATGGCCGTTCAGCAGGGCCGGGATGATCGCGGCCGCGGCGACGGCCACCAGCAGGATGACGCTGGCGATCCAGAACGACTTGGCCCGCGCCCGGTCGCGGATCTCGCGGACGGCCACCAGCCGGATTAGCTCCGCTGACCGCATATTCACGGGGTTCCGCCGTGGCTCGAGCCGACAGCGTCACGGAATACCTCGGAGAGCTTTCTCCGCTCGAAGCTGAAATGCTCTACCGGGCCGGCCGCCCTGGCCCGGTCCAGCACGGCCTGGGCGGCGGCGCGGTCTCGCAGTGACAGCAGGACGGTTCCCCCGGCATTGCTCTCGACCTGGGCCATGCTGCCCAGGTCCGTGGCCCAGCGGCCCGCGTCATCGCCGGCCACCCGGACGGTGATCCGCAGCTGGCCGGCCATGCCCAGGTCCCTGACCGAGCCCTGGGCTACCAGCCGCCCGCGGTGGATGATTGCGACCGAGTGACACAGATGCTCGACCAGGTCGAGCTGGTGACTGGAAAAGAGCATCGTGATCCCGGCCGCGGCCCGCTCGGCGAGTACCTCGCTCATGGCGTCGACGCCTACCGGGTCCAGGCCGGAGAACGGCTCGTCCAGGACAAGCAACTCCGGTTCGTGCACCAGCGCCGCCGCGAGCTGTACTCGCTGCTGGTTGCCGAGCGACAGCGCCTCGATCTTGACCTGGCCCTGGTCAGCCAGGCCGAGGCGGTCGCTCCAGTGCAGGGCCGCCGCGTCGGCTGCCGCGGCGGACAGGCCGTGCAGGCGGGCCAGGTACTCGAGTTGCTCGAGTACCCGCATCGCCGGATAGAGCCCGCGCTCTTCTGGCATGTAGCCGATCCGGCGGCGGACTCCTGGGTCGATCGGCTGGCCGCGCCAGCGCACCTGGCCGCCGTCCAGGCTGGTGACTCCGACGATGGCCCGCATGGCGGTGGTCTTGCCTGCCCCGTTCGGCCCGAGAAACCCGAAGACCTGGCCAGGCGGGACGGTGAAGGTCAGCCCGTCCAGCGCGACCACATCGCCGTACCGGCGGGACAGGTGATCAAGTTCAAGCGTCCCGGCCGGGCTCGCCGCTGCGGCCAGGCTCAGCTTGGTCTGCTGCGGCTTGCTGGCCGCCTAGGTGCATTGGCTCTCCATCCACGGAAATGCGGCGAGATCGGGCGCTACCCATCCTGCCCTGGCCGCCGCCGAAGCGAGAACGGCCGAGGTGTAGTGCCGGGCAAGGAGCCGCTTGTCGAGCAATGCCGGGTTGCGTTCGGCGAATGCGTCGAAGGTCGTGACCGACGGATCCGCGCTGACGTGATGTGCGACGATCTCGGTCCAGGCGCGGGTGACCGTGGCGTGATACTTCTGCGGCGCGCGCTCGTATGCCGCGATGTGCCGGATCCAGCGGCCGATCAGCTCGGCCGCCCGCGGGCCGCCGTGCCTGCGCACCGCGATGAATGCCAGGTGGATGTGCTGGCGGTGCCGGAACGCGACCCCTGGCGGTGCAACCTCCGCGAGGATCTCGGCCAACTCTGCTGGCATGGCGTGTGTCATCCAGGAACCTCCATGATCGCCCGCGTCAGGATGCGGCTGGCGTATGTGGCAAACGTATGCGGCCGGGCAGGCGGCGCCGCGCTCGCACGGCGAAGAATCCGGCATGTGCTGCTGGGTAACATCCGTCAGATGGACCCGCTACTCGGAAACTGCTCCCTTGCGGAGCTCAGCGCGCCGCACCAGCTTCAAGTGGCGTACCTATCCGGATGACGTGCTGCCCGCTTTCGTCGCCGAGATGGACTTCGACCTGGCCGAGCCCATCAAGGAGGCGGTCAGGTCGGCGATGGCGATCAGCGATGCCGGCTACGCGCACAAGGGGATGCTGGGCGAGGCCTTCGCCGCATTCGCCCGCAAGCGGCTGCGCTGGTCGCCTGACCCGGCCCGGGTATTCGCCATTCCCGATGTCATGACCGGGATCGCCGAGATGATCATGGCGCTTACGCCGCCTGGATCCGGAATCGTCATCAACCCGCCGGTATACGCCCCGTTCTTCTTCCGGATCGGGTTCACCGGGCGGCGCATTGTCGAGGCACCGCTTTCCAGGCGCGACGATGGCCGGTATGACCTGGACCTTGATGCGCTCGACCAGGCCCTGGCCGGTCAGGACGTCAGCGCCTACCTGCTCTGCAGCCCGCACAACCCGGTCGGCCGGGTCTGGTCCGCCGAGCAGCTGACCGCGGTCGGCGACCTTTGCCGCCAGCACGGCAAGCTGCTCCTGGTCGACGAGATCCATGCGCCGCTCGTCCTTCCCGGCGCGGAGTACGTGCCGTTTCTCGTCCCTCGATCATGCGGCAGCGCAGCGCGCGATCACTTTCGGCTCGGCGTCGAAAGGATGGAACATCCCCGGCCTGAAGTGCGGCGTCGCGATAGCGGGCTCGGCCGAGCTGGCCGGGCAGCTGGCGGAGCGGTGGGAAGCCCTGCTGGCCGGCCAGCTCGGCGTGCTCGCGTCGGTGGCCGCATTCGCCGACTCGCTGCCGTGGCTCGATGCCGTGCTCGCCCAGCTCGACGAGAACCGCGGCTACCTTTCCACGCTGCTCAGCGAGCAGCTGCCCGCAGTGCGATACGTTCCGCCCGAGGCGAGCTTCCTGGCCTGGCTGGACTGCCGCCAGCTCGGCCTCGGCGACGATCCGGCCGCGGATTTCCTTGCTCGCGGCCAGGTCGCGCTGAGCCCCGGCCCGCACTTCGGCAGCTCAAGGGACCGGCCATGCCCGGCTGAACATGGGCACCTCGCCGGCCCTGATGCAGGAGGCGGTCCGCCGGATGGCCGCCGCCGTGGCGGCGGCATCGCGCTGACCTGCCCCCGGCACGGGACTGCACCCGCGCCGACCTGCCCCCGGCACGGGACTGCACCCGCGCCGCCTGCCGCCCGGCCCTCGTCCCGCGGTTCCCGCCCCGGGTTCCCGCCCCGGTTCCCGCCCCTGGTTCCCGCCCCGCGCTCGCCCCGCCCGGTCCGAGTCCCGGTCCGGCCTCCCGCCCGGAACCCGATGAATGTGACATCCAAGGGCACCTGACCCCGTGGTCGTGGCATCATGGGGTTGGCGGGCAGCCTGGTGCGGTCGCGCGATCCACCACGTCGGGCAACCGCGCCGCCACGGCGGGGCCAGGGAAAGCCAGCAGGCAATTAATTCCGATAAGATAAGGTAGACTATTGTGAAAGCGCCGGTCAGGAGCGTGGATGTGGTGCGCCTGGGCCCGGGAAAGTCGCCGGGGGCCGCTTGACGGGGAGGGCACAGCAATGCCGGAACGCGACGGAGTGGTCTCGGCCGTCGATCCTGCCGAGGTATGCCGGGCGGCGGCCGGCGCCGGACTCCTTGTCGTCACCGAGGATCCGGTCAATTGCGAGACGCCGGCGCCAGCCGTCGGCGGCAGGCTGCTGACCCCGGATGGAGGTTTCTACCTCCGCAACCACTTCCCGATCCCGGTGCTCGACGAGACTGCCTGGCGGCTGAGCGTCAGCGGCCTGGTCCGGGAGCCGCTGGAACTGAGCCTGGACGAGCTCAAGGGGATGACCGCCGACACCTTCGTTGCGACGCTCGAATGCGCGGGGAACGGCCGGACGCTGTTCAGCCCGCCGATAGATGGCGCCCAGTGGCAGCTCGGTGCCGTGGGCACCGCTGAGTGGACCGGAGTACGGCTTGACGAGGTTCTCGACCGGGCCGGCCTCCGGGTGGCCGCGACCGAGCTCATCTTCCGTGGCGCCGACCGGGGGACGCCGGACGACTTGGCGGAGCCGATCTGGTTCGAGCGGAGCCTGGCCGTGGCTGACGCCAGGGAATCCGGCGCGCTGCTCGCCTACGCGATGAACGGCGCGCCGCTGCCGGTCAGGCACGGTGCGCCGGTCAGGCTCGTGGTGCCCGGCTGGTATGCGGTCGCCTCAGTCAAGTGGCTGACCGATATCCGGGTTGCCAGCGCGCCCTTCGGCGGGTACTTCCAGGCCGTTGACTACACCTATGAGCGGTCCGTCGGCGGCACGGTGGTCAGGGAGCCGGTCCGGATGCAGCGGGTCCGGGCCCTCATCACGGAGCCTGGCCCGGGCGAGCGCCTGCCCTCCGGGCGGCCGCCCGGCGGACAGCTCGCAGTCCGCGGAGTGGCCTGGTCCGGCGCGGCGCCAATCGCCCGCGTTGAGGTGAGCGTGGCTGGCGGTGCCTGGCAGGAGGCCAGCCTGACCGGCGAGCCGACCACGCACGGCTGGCAGTGGTGGGAACATCTGGCGCCGGCCGGCCGGCCGGGCGAGACGGCGATCAGGGCCCGGGCCACCGACCTGGCCGGTCATACGCAACCCGAGCGGCCGGAGTGGAACCGCCGCGGCTACGGCGGTAACTTCATCCACGAGATCAGCGTGCAGCTCGAGCCCATGCCATAACGGCCATCCCGCGCGCGGCCTGCCGCCATCCGGCCGGGCGAGCCCGGCGCCATCTGGCCCGCTGAGCCCGGGCAGCCATCCGGCCTGCCGGCGGCGATGCCGCCATCCGCCCGCTGAGCCCGGCGCCATCCGGCCCGCCCGGCCTGCAGTTGCCCGCCCTGGCATGCTTGACGTCATGCGCCCCGACAGCCCCGGCGCCGAACGCGCCGCCCAGCCTGACGCCATCAGCGCCGGCGACCGTGGCACCGGAGCCGGCCAGCGCCGGGTCGCGCTGGTGACGGGAGCCGGGCGGCGAGTCGGGATCGCGACCGCAATCGCCCTGCGCCTCGCCGAGACCGGCTGGGACGTGGCGTTCACGCATTTCGCGCCGTACGACGCGCGAATGGCCTGGGGCATTGATAACGGGGCAGCCGAAGAACTCGCCGCACGGCTGCAGGCAGGCCGGCGCGCGGTGCGCGCGCTATCGAGGCGGACCTGCAGGACACCGGGACTCCGGCGCGGGTGCTTGATCAGGCCCGCGCCGCCCTCGGCCCGGTTACCGCCTTGGTGCTCTCGCACAGCGAGTCGGTGGAATCCACCATCCTGACCACCGACGTCGCATCCTTCGACCGGCATTTCGCGGTCAACGCCAGGGCGGCATGGCTGCTGATCCGCGAGTTCGCGCGCCAGTTCGCCAGCCCGCACGGCACCGGCCGGATCATCGCGCTGACCTCAGACCACACCGCGGGCAACCTGCCCTACGGGGCGTCGAAGGGCGCACTCGACCGGATCGTCATCGCCGCCGCGACGGAGTTGTCGCACCTGGGGATCAGCGCAAACTGCGTCAATCCCGGGCCGACCGATAACGGCTGGATGAGCCAGCAGCAGCAGGCCGAGCTGACCGCGCTCACGCCGCTCGGGCGGCTGGGCCAGCCACGCGACGCGGCCAACCTGATCGCGTTCCTGTGCTCGGCCGAGGGCGGCTGGATCAACGGCCAGCTGCTGCACAGCGACGGCGGCCTGTAGCGGCGCCGCATCGGACATGCAGGCTCGTCACGGGCGATTCCCGGCATCAGCGGACCGCTGGTCATCGCCGGCCGGGATCGCCGGGCAGCCTTCCCTGTGGCCTCCGGACTCCATTGCCCCGCAGTCCGGGCACACCAGGTGCGCCCAGCAGGCAGAGTCGCCGCCCTCGCCGCCCTCGATGAACTCGTCGTTCGGTATGTCCGCAGTCACTGGCTGCCTCCGCCCGGTCAGTCACCCCGCGGGCCGGGCGCGGGGCCCGGGATCCACCGTATCCGCCCCGGGATAGCGCGGAGCCGGCGCCAGCGGCAGCCAGCCTCTGGCCCCGGCGGCCTTGGCCTGCTCGCCGGGCCGTGCGCACGACGAAATGCCTGTTTACGATGGGTTACCGGCCACCAGATGAGACGGTAGGGCCGTGGAGTTCCGCATCCTCGGGTCGGTCGAGGCCGAGAGCGGCGGGCTGACGGTGGACCTGGGCGGGCTCCGGGAGCGGACACTGCTGGCCCGGCTGCTGCTTGCGGCTGGCCAGGTGGTGTCGGCCGACCGGCTCGCCGATGACCTGTGGGCAGGCGAGCCGCCGCCGCACAGCATGGCCACGCTGCGTGTCTACATCTCCAGGCTGCGCCGCGCGCTCGGACCTGCCGCGACCGCGCTGGTCACCCAGCCGCCCGGTTACCGGCTCCGGCTGGAAGCCGGCCAGCTGGACGCAAGCCGGTTCGAGCAGCTGGCCAGCGCCGCGCGCCGGGACCTCGACGACGGCGAGGCCGAGGCCGCGGCCGCCGGGCTGAGGACGGCGCTCGCGCTGTGGCGCGGCCCGGCGCTCTGTGACGTCGCCGACTTCGCCTTTGCCCAGGCGGACGTGGCACGGCTGGAAGAAGCCCGGCTGGCCGCGATCGAGGACCGGGTGGAAGCCGACCTTGCCTGCGGCCGCCATGCCAGCCTGACCAGCGAGCTCGACGGACTCGCCGCCGCCTATCCGCTGCGCGAGCGGCTGTGCGGCCAGCTGATGCTCACCTGCTACCGGTGCGGCCGCCAGGCGGACGCGTTGCGTGCCTATCGTGAGCTGCGGACGCGGCTGGCCGATGAGCTCGGCATCGATCCCAATCCCCGGCTGCACCGGCTGCACGAGGCGATACTCCGCCAGCTGCCTGACCTCGACTGGCAGCCGGCCCAGGCTGGGCCGGCCCCGGGCAGGCCGGACCTGACGGAAGTGGCGAGCCAGCCAGGTGTTGCTGAACGCCGCATCCAGCACGTTGCGCCGGTGCCGCCCGCGCCAGCCCCGGCCCCCGGCCTGCCTGCCGAGACCACCTCGTTCGTCGGCCGGGAAGCCGAGCTGGCCACGATCAGGGACCTGCTTGGCCTGTCCAGGCTGCTCACGCTGACCGGGCCGGGCGGCTCCGGTAAGACCAGGCTGGCGCTGCGGGCCGGAGCGCAGGCGTCGTCCCGGCATCCCGCCGGGGTCTGGCTGGTCGAGCTCGCCCAGATCACCAGGCCGGACCTCGTCGAGGCGGCGGTGGCGACCACGCTGTCGATCAGGGAGGAGCCGGGCCGGCCGTACCTCGACAGCATCACCGCCGCCCTGGCCGGACGCGACCTCCTGCTCATCATCGACAACTGCGAACATCTCGTCGACGCGGTCGCCGAGCTGGCGAGCGGGCTGCTCCGGGGCTGCCCGGAGCTGCGGATCCTGGCGACCAGCCAGAGCAGGCTCGGCCTCGCCGGGGAGGCGACCTGGCCGGTACCGCCGCTCGTGTTGCCGCCGCCGGACGCCGCCGATCCCGGCGTCGCCGCCGCGGCCGAGTCGGTGCGGCTGTTCTGCGACCGGGCCGGGCTGGCCAGGCCGGGCTTCGGGCTGACCGCCGGCAACGTCGCGGCGGTCAGCGAGGTCTGCCGCCGCCTGGACGGCATCCCGCTGGCGATCGAGCTGGCCGCCGCCCGGGTCAACGCGCTGACCGCCGGGCAGCTCGCGGCCCGGCTGGACGACCGGTTCCGGCTGCTGGCCGGCGCCAAGCCGGGGCGGGCTGCCCAGGCACCGGACCCTGCGCGCGGCCATCGAATGGAGTCATGACCTGCTCAGCGAGGCCGAGCAGATCTGCCTGCGCAGGCTGGCCGTCTTCGCCGGCGGCTGCACCCTGGAGGCGGCCGAGGCGGTCTGCCCGGGCGGCGCGCTGACCCCGGACCTGGTGTTCCAGACCGTCACCGCGCTGGTCGACCGGTCGCTGCTGACCGTGGACGAGCGGCTCGGCAGCATGCGCTACGGGATGCTCGAGTCCATCCACCAGTACGCGCGGCAGCAGCTGCGGCAGGCCGGCGAATCCGCTGAGCTCAGCGGCCGGCACCTGAGCTGGCTGCTCGGGTTCGCCGCCGAGGCGGGCCTGGAGGGGCCAGACCAGGGTGCCTGGCTCGACCTGCTGGAGGCCGATCTCGACAACTTCCGGGCCGGCCTGGAATGGAGCATGGCGGCCGGCCTGCCGGAACTCGCCGAGTCGGCGCTGCAGCTGGCCGGGCTGCTGGCCCCGTTCTGGGTGGTACGCGGCCACATCGGCCTCGGCAGGCGCTGGCTCGATGCCGCGCTGGCGGCGGCCGGGCCGGCCGCTGGCCTGCGGCTGCGGGCGATCGCGCTTGACGGCGCCGGGCAGCTGGCCGCCGTGCACGCCGACTTCGCCGCGCAGCGCGCCTGCCAGCAGGAGAGCCTGGCCATCTGGCGCGTGCTCGGCGACGACGCGCGGGTCGCCAGCTGCCTGGGCGACCTCGGCGCCGGCGCGCACATCCGCGGCGATTACCCGGCGGCCAGGGCCATGTACACCGAGGCGCTTGAGCTGGCGGCCGGCGTCGGCGAGGTGCAGCAGATGGCCAGGTCGCTGAGCGGCCTCGGCCGCCTGGCGCTGCACGGCGGCGACCTGGCCAGGGCCACCGCGTACTACACGGAGAGCATGGCCCGCTTCGGCGAGGTCGGCGACCTGCGGATGGCCACCCTGATCCTCGGCAACCTCGGCGTGGTGGCGCTCGACCAGGGTGATTTCCCGCTGGCTTCGGCGCGCTTCGATGAGCACCTGGGGAACGCAAGGAAACTCGGCGACCGGAAGCTGATCGGCGGCGCGCTGACCAACCTCGGCATGGTCGCGCACAACGCGGGCGACTTCGACCGCGCCGCGGCGTTGCACGCCGACGCGCTTGAGCTGGCCGGGCAGGTCGGCGACCGGCGGCTGTCGTCGGTCGCGCTGACCAACCTCGGCCTGGCGGCGCTGGCGCGCAAGGAGTTCGCTGCCGCCCGGGCATTCCACCGGCGCAGCCTGGAGCTTGCCGAGGCCGTCGGCGAGCGCCGGTCCATCGCGGAGAGCCTGACCGAGATCGCCGGGGTTGACGCGGCCGAGGGGAAAGCCGAGCGGGCCGCTGTGCTGTTCAGCGCCGCCCAGGCGCTGCGCGCGGCAATCGGCTCGCCCATTCCCGGCCCGGAACTGGCCAGGTTCAACGAGGCGGTCGCGGCAACGGCGGCCGCGCTCGGCCCGCAGCGATTCGCCCTGGCGCAGGCGGCCGGCCAGGCTATGCCAGTAGAACAGGCCGTGACGCTGGCCCAGCAGGGCGACCAGGCGGACCTTCCAGGCGCGGCCGAGGAGGAGCGATGACCGCAACCGAGCAGCAGGCCGCCGGCGCGAGCCCGGTCGACTTCGCCGCGTACGGCGACTACGGCGACTTCAGCACGCCGGGCAGGAAGCAGGCGGCCGAGTTCGTCCGGGCTCCGTACCCGTTCCGCGGCCGGATCACCGCCGACGGCTCGACCGGATACCCGGCCGAGCCGGGCCGGTACCACCTGTACATCTCCTGGGCCTGCCCGTGGGCGCACCGGACGGCGATCGTCCGCAAGCTGCTCGGGCTGGAGGATGTCATCTCGCTGTCGGCGGTCGACCCGGTCAGGGACGGCCGCGGCTGGGCGTTCCGCGAGGGCGACGGCCACTCGCTCGACCCGGTCAACGGGTTCGCCCTGCTGCGCGAGGCTTACGACGCGACCGAGCCCGGCTACCAGGGCCATATCTCCGTGCCGGTGCTCTGGGACCGGGTCACCGGCCGCATCGTCAGCAACAACTTCCCTGACATCACGATCGACCTGAGCACGGCGTTCGGCGGCTGGATCGCCGGCGGCGCGCCGGACCTGTACCCGGCCGCCCGCCGGGCCGAGATCGACGCCGTCAACGAGGTCGTCTACGAGAATGTCAACAACGGCGTCTACCGGTCCGGCTTCGCCCGCTCGCAGGACCACTACCACCAGGCGGTCACCCGCGTCTTCGCCACCCTCGACGACCTCGAGCAGCGGCTGGCCTGCCGCCGGTACCTGCTCGGCGATGCCATCACCGAGGCGGACGTCCGGCTCTGGGTGACCCTGGCCCGCTTCGACGCCGTCTACTACTCGCACTTCAAGACGAACCTGCGCAGGCTGTCCGACTACCCGAACCTGTGGGGCTACGCCCGCGACCTTTACTCGATGCCGGCTTTCACCGAGACGACCAGGTTCGACCACATCAAGCGGCACTACTTCATGACGCACCCGCACCTCAACCCGTCCAGGATCGTGCCGGACGGCCCGCTGCTCGACTGGTCGGCCCCGGCGCCCGGCCGGGAGGCAAGCACCGATTATTAACGGGAGGTCCTCGCTTACTGCAGTCCGCGACGACCTCCCGTTAAAAGGCTTATTTCGTTTGCCTTTTTCCTGGCACCTGCCGCAACCGGGCTGTAACGCCGTTGCAACGCGGCCAGCCCACGATCGGTGCCTGGCCGCGCTGCCGCAGGCAGCGGCCCCCGGTCAGACACGGCCACCAGGAAAGGCATGACATGTTCGCCATCAGATCTACTACCCGGGCCGCCGGGATCGCTGCTGCTGCTGCCGCGAGCGCCTGCCTCGTCCTCGGCGGCTGCGGCGGCGGCTCGCTCGGCGCCGCCGCCGCGGGCGCCGCGAGCACCGCCGCCGCGTCGTCCGGCGGCGGTTCGGCCGGCGGCGGTTCGGCCGGCGGCAGCGCGGCTGGCGTGGCCGGCTTCCCCGCGCCCAAGCTGACCGGCCACTTCTGTGCTGACTTCAGCAACCTGGGGCACAGCATGCCCAAGATCCCGGCAGCGGACCGGAACAAGGCCTTCTTCCTGGCGCACGGCAGCCAGTTCTTCAAGGCGGCCGCCGGGTACTTCAACGGGCTGGCCGGCGAGGCGCCGGCCCAGGCCGCGCCCGAGCTCAAGATCATCGCTTCCGGCTACGACGCGCTCGGCGCCGGGGCATTCTCGGCCGACTCGGTGAGCCAGCTCGAGAAGCAGATGACGGCCATCACCACGCACGGCAAGACCGGCCAGGCGTTCATCAGCCTCGTCACCTACCTCACCACGCACTGTCACTGAGCAGCGGGCGCCGAGCGAGCCGGCGCCGGGACGCGCATGCCGCCCGGGACCGGGATTCCTGGCCACCGGGCGGCGATCGTGCCAGGCTAGGGGCGTAGCCGTCCGCCCATTGACGCCATGGGGAGGCTCCGATGGGCAGGGATGTCCCGGCGATCGTCATCAGTCAGGCTGACCGGCGTGCCTACCGGGAGAAGGTAAGGCTCTGCCTCGACGTGCTGGCGCGGATGCTCCGCGAGTCCAGGTTCGAGACCGAGCCGCAGCAGGTAGGGCTCGAGATCGAGCTGAACCTGGTGGACCAGGACGGCTGGCCGTCGATGAAGAACGCCGACGTGCTCGGCGCGATCGCCGACCCGACCTGGGCCACCGAGCTCGGCCAGTTCAACCTGGAGATCAACGTGCCGCCGCGCACGCTGGCAGGCACCGCCGTAGGCGGGCTGGAAGACCAGATCCGGGGCAGCCTGAACCAGGCCGACCAGCAGGCCGCGCGGACCGGCACCAAGCTGGCCATGATCGGCATCCTGCCGACCCTGCGGGAAACCGACGTCGACGAGCAGGCCATCTCGGCCAACCCGCGCTACAAGCTGCTGAACGAGCAGATCTTCGCTGCCCGCGGCGAGGAGATGGACATCGCGATCGACGGCGTGGAGCGGCTGGAGACCTTCATCGACACCATCGCGCCCGAGGCCGCCTGCACGAGTGTCCAGCTGCACCTGCAGGTCAGCCCGGAGGCCTTCGGCAGTTACTGGAACGCGGCCCAGGCGCTGGCCGGCGTGCAGGTCGCGCTCGGCGCGAACTCGCCGTTCCTGTTCGGCCGCGAGCTGTGGTCGGAGACCAGGATCACCCTGTTCGAGCAGGCCACCGACACCCGGCCGGAAGAGCTCAAGGCGCAGGGCGTGCGGCCCCGGGTCTGGTTCGGCGAGCGGTGGATCACCTCGGTGTTCGACCTGTTCGAAGAGAACCTGCGCTATTTCCCTGCGCTGCTGCCGCTGTGCGACGACGAGAATCCGGACGCGGTGCTTGCGTGCGACCGCGCGCCGCAGCTCGCCGAGCTGACCCTGCACAACGGCACGGTCTACCGGTGGAACCGCCCGGTGTACGCGGCCGTCGACGGCCAGCCGCACCTGCGGGTGGAGAACCGGGTGCTGCCGGCCGGACCGACGGTCGCCGACACCGTTGCCAATGCCGCCTTCTACTACGGCCTGGTCCGGATGCTGGCCGAGGCGGAGCGGCCGGTGTGGAGCCAGATGTCGTTCGCCGCGGCCAATGACAACCTGCTGGAGGCAGCGCGGAACGGCATCGAGGCCAGGCTCTACTGGCCGGGCCTCGGCGAGGTGCCGGTGACCGAGCTGACCCTGCGCCGCCTGCTGCCGCTTGCCTGGGAGGGACTGAGCCGCTGGCATGCGGACACCGGACAGGCGGAACGGCTGCTCGGCATCATCGAGCAGCGTTGCCTGACCGGCCGGAACGGCGCGACCTGGCAGTCCGGGGCACTGCACGCGCTGGAGGAGTCCGGCCGCCTGGCCCGGCCGGAGGCGCTGCGCCAGATGACGCTCCGCTACCTGGAGCACATGCACTCGAACGTGCCGGTGCACGAATGGCCAGTGCGCTAGCCGGCCGCTGCGGGGATGGGTGACCTGCGGGGATGGGTGACCTGCGGGGTGGGTGACCTGCCCGCCGGCTCCGGCGGGCAGCCGGCCGATGTATTCTCTACCGGCACAATCGTTTTTATCCGGTAGCTCTCTTGACACTGCGCCTGAGGGTCACAAATATGGTCTAAAGCTCAGACCCTAGACCCAGGAGGGCGTCGATGAGCACCACGACGGCCGCCGGCTGGGAGTCCGCGGACGCGGCCGTAGATGCGGGCGCCGAAGAAGCCTTCGCCGCCCTTGGGGCGGCTGGTCGCCGAGCCGGGCACCGTCGGCAGGGAACGCGCCGCGTGATCAAGGAAGAGTGCACGGGTAACCGGACGCTGGCGGCCGATCGCGCGGTCAGCCCGGTGCGCTTCATCCCGTTAGCCCGCCAACCGCTGGCCGGCTTCGAGGCGCAGGTCAATCCCGCCGCCGACCATTGCGCGTCCGGCGGGCCCGCGGAGCTCGCCGGCATCGTGGCTGGCGCCCGGGCGCTGGCCAGGCTCACCGCCAGGTTCATCGCCGGGTTCTTCGCCCCCGGCGGGCTGATCGCCGGGTTCTTCGCCCCCGGCGGGCTGATCGCCGGGCTCTTGGCCGGCGGCGGCCTGGCCGCGGCTGCCCGGCCCGGCGGCGACCTTCCCCAGAGAGAGGCGGAACAATGACCGCTCCTGCCGTTGGCCCGTCCTTCGGGGCGCTGCTGACGCCGATGCCCGTGCGCACCGCTGGCGAGCGCGTCGCCGAGCGCTTCGTGACCGCGATCGCGCTCGGCGAGTTCGTCTCCGGCCAGCGGCTGCCGACCGAGCGGGAACTCGCCGTCCTGCTGGAAGTGAGCCGGACGACCGTGCGGGAGGCCATCCAGCGGCTGCAGGCGGCCGGCTACGTGCGGACCAGGCGCGGCCGCGGTGGCGGCACCTTCGTCGCGGCCGACCTGGGGCCGGATTCCGACGAGATGATCCGCCGGACGCTGGTGCCCGCCTGGCAGGAGCTTTCCGAGTTGCTCGAGTTCCGCCTGTTCATCGAGCAGCTGATCGCGCGCACTGCGGCCGAGCGGCGCGACGACGCCGACGTGGTGGCGATCCGCAAGGCGGTCGACGCGTACGCCAAGGCGGGCAACAGGCGGGACGCCCAGCTCGCCGACTACGCCCTGCACCAGGCGATCGCGGGGGCTACCCATAACCGGCACCTGGTGGAACTGAGCGCGCGCACCCGCCGGGAGGTCAGCCTCGGCTTCGACGCGGAGCCTTACTCGCCAGAAGTGCGCAACCGTGCTCTGCGGCAGCACCCGGCTCTTGCCGAGGCGGTCATCGCGGCCAGCCCGGACCGGGCGGCGCGGCATGCCGCCGAGCATTTCTCGCTGACCGAGAAGCTGCTCACGGAGCTGCATGCCCGCATCCGGCTGAGATCGGGAAATGCCGCGCCGTGAGCCACGGATGCCGGGCCGAGAGCCAGGATGCCGGGCCCGCGGCATCAGGGCTGCCGGGCCTGCGGCATCAGGGCTGCCGGGCCTGCGGCATCAGGGCTGCCGGGCCTGCGGCATCAGGGCTGCCGGGCCTGCGGCATCAGGGCTGCCGGGCCTGCGGCATCAGGAACGCCGGACCGCGCCAGGATGCCGGACCTCCCGGCAGTAACTAGCGCAAGGGATACCTGATGCCGATCTCCAGAGTTAACGACATCGAGATCAACTACCGGCTCGAAGGCGACGGCGCGGAGACGATCGTCCTGGTCAACGGCCTTGCCGACGACCTGGAGACGTGGATCCTGCAGATGGACGACCTGCTGGCTGCCGGGTACCGGGTGCTGCGGTTCGACAACCGGGGGATCGGCGCGTCGTCCAAGCCCGCCGGGCCGTACTCCAGCCGGATGCTGGCCGATGACGTGAAGGCGCTGGCCGACGAGCTCGGCATCTCCGGCTTCCACCTGATGGGCGTCTCGATGGGCGGGATGATCGCCCAGGAGTACGCACTGGCCTACCCGGCTGACCTGCGGTCGGTGACGCTCGGCTGTACCTACGCGGCCCCCGGGCCGTTCTGCTCCCGGATGTTCAGCATGTGGGCGGACATGGCGCCGGTGCTCGGCGTCCCTTTCATCATGCGCGATGTCGGCCTGTGGGCCTTCACCACGGCGTTCTTCGAGGAGCGCGCCGCCGAGGCCGCGGAGTTCGAGACCGCCATGCGATATCTGGACCAGCCGGTGCACGCCTACCTGGCGCAGCTGGCGGTGATCACCGGCCACGACGCCACCAGCCGGCTGAGCCAGCTCACGCTGCCCACCCTGGTCTTGGCCGGCGAGCAGGACATCCTGATCCCGGTGTCGCTGTCCCGGCGGCTGCACGAGGCCGTAGCCGGCTCCGAGTGGGCCACCACCCCCGGCGGCCATGCCTGCCTCTGGGAGCATCCCGCCGCCTTCAACGAGACGTTCCTCGAGTTCGTGCGCCGGCACGGAAAGGGCGGCTGATGGCAACCGGCGCACCGGCCTGCCTGGCAGGCTGGGCTGCTGCAGCGCGGTTGCCCTCCGGCGTAACCCGATGAATGTGACAGCGACCGGGTCAGAACCCTTTGGCTGCCACATTCATCGGGTTGGGCACCGGGCCCGGCGGGCGGGCTGAGCGGGCGGGCTCGGCGAGCAGCCCGGGCGGGCTGAGCGGGCGGGCTCGGCGGGGGGCTGAGCGGGCTGAGCGGGCTGGCCGGGTGCTGCCCGCTGGCTGGCTAGCTGTCGAGGCCTAGGGTGAAGGTCGGCTTGGGAGTGGTGTCCGGCAGCTTGTGCTCGTCGGCCAGCCGCCGGATCGCGGTGCCGGTGGCCAGGAACTCGGTGGCGTGCGCACCCCAGACGTGATTGGCGACCGCGACGGTCACCCCGACGATGCCCGACGACCTGGCCTCGCTCGCCTCGGCCTGCATCCGCATCAAAGCCAGTTCACGTGCCTCGTAGATGCCCTGGGTGAACTGGACCATCTCCTGGTTCTGGCCCGCTTGCCGAAGCGTCTGCATCATCGACTGGTGCGCGATGTGGTAGACGCAGGTGCCGAGGACGAAGGCGACCGGCACGGCACCGCCGGCCAGCAGCCGGAAGAAATCCTGTGCGGACAGGTCCGAGGTAAACGCCCGGCCGTCCGGCGCGCGGTGCGCGCCGGTGCCCGCCATCGCCTTGACCGCGGTGCCGGTGGCGACGAACTCAAGGACGTCCTGCCCCCAGGCATACATCTGCATCCGCAGTTGCACGCCGACGATCCCGTCAGCGCCGAGATGGTCGGCCTCGGCGCGCATCCTGGCCATCGCAAGCTCCCTGGCGCTGTACATCGCCTGGGTGAGTACCTGCAGTTCCTGGTTCTGCGACCATCTGCCGACCTGCAGCCCGACGTGATAGATCGACGATCCGACCACGAAGCCGAGCGGCTCGAACCCGGCCTCCCCGAGCAGCACGTACTCGGAAACCGACAGATCGGAAGTAAAAACGCCGGCCGGGTCAGCGCCAGCGGTTTGCGCCAGCCTGCTGTCCGCGGCCTGGGGCTCCCAGCTGGCGGTAGCGCCGGACGGCTTAGAGAAAAGGGGCATGGCCTCTCCATAGCGCACGGCCCCGCGGGATGCGCGGCCTGAGGATGCGCAGCCTACCGGCCGGATTGCGGCCCGGCCGGGCCGCCGGCCAGGCCTGCCGCAACGCCTGCCCGCGCCGGAACCCCCGGCCCGGGCCGCACCCCAGCCCCGGGCCCGTGCCGGACCCCGCCCGCGGCCGGGCCCCGGGCATCGCGCCACCCGCTTGCCATCGATTGCATCCCGGCCGTCCGGCAAACATCCGGTAAAGCACCTGCGGCCGGACTCTTGACGTGATTTCAGGACAGAGTGAAAATGAGCAAATCCAGATTGGAATCGTTTCCAAACGGTGGGCGATTCCGTCCAGGGAGGTGCCCGTGCGCACTCCGGATCGCCCGACGATCGCGGATGTTGCCGCTGCGGCGGGCGTCGGGATCGGCACGGTCTCCCGGGTGCTCAACGGGGGCGTCAACGTACGCGAGTCGACCCGGCTGAACGTGCTTGAGGTCATCGAGCGGCTCGACTACCGGCCGAGCCACCTGGCCGCGGCGCTGTCCCGCGGCAGCCAGCGCACGGTCGCCATCCTGGTTCCGCACCTGACCAGGCCGTCGACGGTCGCCCGGCTGGCCGGCGCGCTTGGCGTACTGGACGAGCAGCGCTACGACACGATCGTCTGCAATGTCGACACGCCGGAGCAGCGCGATCACCACCTGGCTGCGCTGACCGCCAGGCACCGGGCCGACGGCGTGATCGTCGTGTCGGTGCACCTTGCCCGGCAGCACCTCGCCGCGTTCCGGCGCGGCGAGGTCCCGCTGGTGACCGTTGACGTGCGGGCCCAGGGCATACCGCAGACGGTCATCGACGACGTGGCCGGCGGCCGGCTGGCCACGGCGCACCTGCTGAGCCTGGGCCACCGGCGGATCGGCTTCATCGGCGATGCCGACGCCCGCCGGACGGAGTGCGACCTCGGCTTCGTCTCGTCCAGCCGCCGGCTGCAGGGCTACCGGCGGGAACTCGCCGCGGCCGGGGCCGACGCCGGGCCCGAGCTTATCCGGCTCGGGCCGCATGGGCCGGCCGTGGCGGCGGAGCTCACCGAGCAGCTGCTCCGGCTGCCCGACCCGCCGACCGCGATCTTCGCCGCATCGGACACTCAGGCGATGGGCGTGCTCAGGGCCGCGGAGCAGTGCGGGTTCCCGGTGCCGGGCCGGCTGTCGGTGATGGGCTTCGACGACATCGAGTCGGCCGCCCTGCTCAGCCTCAGCACCGTGCATCAGCCGCTGGAGCAAAGCGGCGCCGAGGGCGCCCGGCAGCTGTGTGCCCTGCTGCGCGGGGTGAAGGTCAGGCCGCTCCGCCAGCAGCTTCCGCTGCGGATCGTGCAGCGGTCGAGCACCGCCGGGCCAGGGCCGGCCGGGCCAGGGCCGGCCGGGCCGGGCGGCGGGTCATACGCGTCGCTGGCCGGCCAGGGCAGCGGGTCACGCCCGGTGCTGGCCGCTGCCGGCCGCCGGGCCGCTGACGAATGCGGCAGGTTCAGCTCGCGCGCGCTGCGGCGCGCATCCGAGGTCTGGCTCGGCATGCGCAATGCCTGCTGCGCCGAGGGATTCGCATGATGGCCTCGCCCGCAGGGGATCCCGCGTCCCGCGTTAGCGGCGGGCAGGCCGGGGTAAACACCGATTCGCCGGAAACGCCACAGGGCTCACGCCCGCACCAGGCGCACCGGCGTCAACTACGCGCTGGAGGAATGATGAGCAGTGCCGGCCGCCGACGCAGCACATCCGAGCGTCCTGCCCGGGCGCGCCCGAGATCCGTTGCCCGGCGCTGGGCGATCGGCCTGGCCTGCGCCGGGCTGGCCGCGACCGGGCTCGCCGCCTGCGGTACCGCGAACGCGTCCAGCGGCCCGGTCACGCTGAACTTCTACTTCTACCCGGACACCTCAACCGCCACCGTGACGGCCGTCAAGAACTGCAACGCGCAGAGCCACGGCAAGTACAAGATCGCCTACCAGGTGCTGCCCCAGGCCTCCGGCAACCAGCGCCTGGAGATGGTCAGGCGGCTGGCCGCGCATGACGACTCCATGGACATCCTGGGCCTCGACGTCACCTGGGAGGCCGAGTTCGCGCAGGCGGGCTGGATCGAGCCGTGGACCGGCGCAGAACAAGGCGGAGGCCGAGAACGGCACGCTCAAGCCTGCCCTGGAGACCGCGATGTGGAAGGGCAAGCTCGTCGCGGTACCGGACAACAGCAACACCCAGCTGCTGTGGTACAACTCCGCGCTCATGCCGAACCCGCCCAAGACCTGGGCCCAGATGCTGGCCGACGCGGCGAAGCTGAAGGCGGAGGGCAAGCCGCACTACATCGAGATCCAGGGCGCCCAGTACGAGGGCGTGACCGTGTGGTTCAACACGATGGTGGCCAGCGCGGGCGGCACGATCCTGAACCCGGACGCGACCAAGGTGACGCTCGGGCGCGCCGGCGGTCAAGGCCCTGTCGATCATGAAGCAGCTCGCCGTCGGCGCCGGCGCCGACCCGTCGCTTTCGGTGCAGATGGAGAACCAGAACCGGCTCGCGTTCGAAGCGGGCACGGCCGCCTTCCAGCTGAACTACCCGTTCGTGTATCCGTCCATGAAGGCGGATAACCCGAAGCTGTTCAAGACGTTCAAGTGGGCGCTCTATCCGCAGGTCACCCCGGGCGTGCCGGCCAAGGTGACGATCGGCGGCACCGACCTCGCGGTCAGCGCGTACTCAAAGCACAAGGCGCTCGCCTTCCAGGCGGCGCTGTGCCTGCGGGACAGAGCGAACCAGATCATCGGCGCCAACGTCGGCGGCGTCCCGCCCACGATCGCCAGCCTGTACAACGACCCGGCGCTGTTCAAGGACTACCCGTTCCACGCCGACATCCTGCAGGAACTCGAGCACGCGAGCGTACGGCCGAAGACGCCCGTCTACCAGGTGGTGTCCATCGGCATCTCGCACCTGATCTCGCCGCCGTCCGGCATCAACCCGGCGAGCACGGAGAAGGCGATGGTCACTCAGATGAACAACGCCCTGCAATCGAAGGGCCTGGTCCCGTGAGCCGCCGCGCAGCATGCGACCGGCAGGCCGCCGAGGAAAGGAAGGGGCCGATGAGTACGAGCACGCAGACGGTCACCGGCACGACCGAGCAGGCGCCGGCCAGGCGCAGGAACGCAGCTGTCGGAGGGCGCGCGGGCCGAGCGCAAGCTCGGCTGGCTGCTGTGCGCCCCGGCGGTGATCGTGATGATCGCCGTTACCGGCTACCCGGTTGTCTACGCCGTCTGGCTGTCGCTGGAGCGCTACAACCTGGAGCTCCCGCAGGACATCAAGTTCGTCGGGTTCAGCAACTACGCCGCGGTGCTCAGCTCGCCGTACTGGTGGCAGGCGCTGAAGGTGACCCTGATCATCACGGTCTTCTCGGTTGGCATCACCCTGGTGCTCGGCATGCTGCTGGCCATGGTCATGCACCGGACGCTGTTCGGCCGGGGCACGGTCCGCACCGCCGCGCTGATCCCCTACGGGATCGTGACCGTGGCCGCCGCCTACGGCTGGCAGTACGCATGGACGCCGAGCCATGGGCTACCTGTCCGCCGCTTTCAACAACAGCGCGCCGCTGACCTCGGAATACAAGGCAATTGCGGTGATCATCCTGGCGGAGATCTGGAAGACCACGCCGTTCATGGGGCTGCTGCTGCTGGCCGGGCTGTCCCTGGTGCCCGAGGACCTGCAGAAGGCCGCGAAGGTGGACGGGGCCACCGGCTGGCAGCGCTTCACGAAGATCACGCTGCCGCTGATGAAGCCGGCCATCCTGGTCGCGCTGCTGTTCCGGACGCTGGACTCGTTCCGGATCTTCGACAACATCTTCATCCTGACCCAGGGCAGCAACAACACCGGGTCGGTCTCGATCCTCGCCTGGGACAACCTGTTCAACGCGCTGAACCTGGGGATCGGGTCGGCGATCTCGATCCTGATCTTCATCTGCGTGGCGATCATCGCAGCCCTGTTCATCAAGGGCTTCGGCGCCGCCGCCCCGGGCACGGACATCGGAAGAAGGTGACCCGCTGATGGCTGCTGTTAACACCTCGCCCCGGCAGAAGACCGGCTGGGGAGCGGCGAACTTCGTCGTCGTGGCGCTCGCGCTGATCCCGGTGCTCTGGATGGTCTCGCTGTCCTTCAAGACGCCCACGGCTGTCCTCGATCCCTCCTTCATTCCCAGCCAGTGGACCTGGGGGAACTACACCGGGATCCTGACCACCTCGACGTTCATCCGGCCGCTGGCCAACTCGATCGGCATCGGCCTGATCTCGACGCTCATCTCCGTCGTGCTGGCGTCCATGGCGGCCTATGCGGTCGCCCGGCTGCGGTTCCCCGGCAAGGCGATGCTCATCGGGATGTCGCTGCTGATCGCGATGTTCCCGCTGATCGCCCTGGTGACCCCGCTGTTCAACATCGAGCGCGCGCTCGGCCTGTTCAACACCTGGCCGGGCCTGATCATCCCCTACGTCGCCTTCGGCCTGCCGCTCGGCATCTACACGCTGTCGGCGTTCTTCCGCGAGATCCCCTGGGAGCTCGAGAAGGCGGCCAAGGTCGACGGCGCCACGCCATTTCAGGCGTTCACCAAGGTGATCGCCCCGCTGGCGGCACCGGGCATGGTCACCACGGCGATCCTGGTCTTCCTCGCCTGCTGGAACGACTTCATTTTCGCGATCTCGTTCACCTCGACGATCGCATCCCGGACGGCGCCGGCGTCGCTTGCCTTCCTCAGCGGCAGCTCGCAGTTCACGGTTCCGACCGGCCCCATCGCGGCCGCCGCGGTGGTCATCACCATCCCGATCATCATCTTCGTGCTGTTCTTCCAGCGCCGGATCGTCGCTGGGCTGACATCAGGCGCGGTCAAGGGCTAGCTGAGAATCTACAGGGAGTTACAGTGGCTGAAATCATCCTGGACCAGGTCACCAAGCGCTTTCCCGACGGGGCGCTCGCGGTCGACAAGATCAGCCTGGACATCGCCGACGGCGAGTTCGTCATCCTGGTCGGACCGTCCGGCTGCGGCAAGTCGACGACTCTCAACATGATCGCCGGGCTGGAGGACATCACCGAGGGCGAGCTCCGGATCGGCGGCAAGGTGGTCAACAACGCCGCGCCCAAGGACCGCGACATCGCCATGGTCTTCCAGAGCTACGCGCTCTACCCGCACATGACGGTCCGGGAGAACATGGGCTTCGCGCTCAAGCTGGCCAAGACGCCGCAGGCCACCATCAACGAGAAGGTCGAAGAGGCGGCCCGGATCCTTGACCTGACCCAGCACCTGGACCGCAGGCCGGCCAACCTGTCCGGCGGCCAGCGGCAGCGGGTCGCGATGGGCCGGGCGATCGTCCGCGATCCTTCCGTCTTCCTGATGGACGAGCCGCTGTCCAACCTGGACGCCAAGCTGCGCGTGCAGACCAGGACCGAGGTGTCCAAGCTGCAGCGGCGGCTCGGCACCACGATGGTGTACGTCACGCACGACCAGACCGAGGCCATGACGCTGGGCGACCGGCTCGCCGTGATGCGCAGCGGCATCCTGCAGCAGGTCGGCTCGCCGCATGAGCTCTACGCGAACCCGGTCAATCTCTTCGTGGCCGGCTTCATCGGCTCGCCCGCGATGAACTTCATGGCCGGCACGCTCGAGGAGGGCAGCGTGCGCACCAGCCTCGGCAGCCTTCCGCTGACCCCGCAGCTGAGGCAGGCCCTGGAGCGCGGCGAATGCGGGCCGCCAGGTCATCGTCGGCATCCGCCCGGAGAACATCGAGGACGCATCGCTGGTCAAGCCGGAAGTGCGGGACCAGGGAGTCACGTTCCGCGCCACCATCGAGGTGGTCGAGTCGATGGGCTCGGACGTCTTCGTCTACTTCACCCAGGACAGCGGCCTGTCGGCGAAGCTACCGACCAGCTCGCGGATCTCGCCCAGGATTCCGGCAAGGACGGCATCGTCGCCGGCGACGAGACGGTGACCGCGCGGCTGGATCCGGTCACCCGGATCCGGGAGGGAGAAGAAGCCGAGCTGTGGGCCGACCTCCGGTCGATGCACATCTTCGACCCGGACACCGGCAAGAACCTGTCGCTCGGCGCCGAGCCGGCCGCGGCGGCAACACCGGCGGCGCCTCCGGCAGCACCTCCGGCCGCTACCTGACCTCGCGGCGCAGCCGCTCGATGATCTCGTCGTTCCACTCGTGCGTGCGGATCAGCCGGTACCGCTCGCGGGCGACCCGCTGGTAGGCCTCGGCCTCGGTGCCCTCGCCGATCAGGTCGGCGGCGCGCAGCATGCGCACGACCGGCCGGTACTCCTCGGCGAACCAGCGGCGCGCGACCTCGGCGCGGTCAATGAACCGGTGCTCGTCCTGCATGCACCGGTACCCCCAGGCTTCCACCGCCTCGCCGAGCACGGCGTACGACCAGGGATCGGAGAATGTGATCTTCGCGTACGCCTGCTCGGGCAGCGGAACCCGGGAGCGGAAGAGCCGCTCGTAGCTCTTCATCAGCAGGTCGCCCCGGCTGCGGATGCTCGCCGGCCGGCACCGCGGTCTGCACCTCGGTGACGTACGCGTCGATCACCTTCTGGCCGGTCGCCAGCGCGATCGAGACGCGGTGGTGGCCGTCCTGCACGAAATACAGGTCCCCGATGCGGTAGACGTCGATCGGCGGGATCGCCTCGCCGCGGCGCTGGGCCAGGGCAAGCCGCTCCCACCGCTCCCGCACCCGGCTGGAGGTGGGCCGGAACTGCCGGTCGAAGTCGCGGCGCGAGTCGACCGTGCCGACCACCGCATCCAGCCGGATCGTCTGCAGGCCGAGCGACCGCTCGCCGCGCATGCCCCAGTGCGGCCACGACCTCGTCGAAGGGGAGGATCAGGCTGACGTCGTCCGGCTCCCGGCGCAGCCGGTGCGCCAGCCTGGCCGAGCACCTGGCGGCGGCGGGCACGGAGAAAGTCGTTCTCCACGTCCGACCGCGGGAATCCGGTCTCAGGCACGGCGGCCGCCGTCGCTCGGTTCCGGTGCCGCCGGCCGGGCCGGATCTCCAGCAGGTGCCGTCCGGTCACGTTCCGCACCTCGGTGCCGCTCAGCGGCCTGGTCGGCACGGCCGCGTCGTGGGGCAGGACGTGGCCGTGCAGCATGATGCCCGGCTGGAGCCCGGCGACGAGCCCGTGCAGCGCGCTGAACCCGCGGTGCGCCGGGTCGGCGCCGTCCCCCACGCCCAGCGGCGGAGCGTGCGTGAGCAGCACGTCGACGGGCGGGTTGCCGCGCAGCCGCCGCCACCGCGCCCGGCGGCGCAGCGACCGGGCCCTGCTCGCCTGCTGCCGGTCGCTGTACTGGTTCGGCCCGCTGCTGTAGCGGCGGCAGCCGCCGAGCCCGGCGATCCGGAGCCCGGCGATGTCCACGATCCTGCCGTCAGCGTTGACCGCGCCGTCCGGCCAGGGCGCCCGGGCCGGCAGCCCGGCCCGGATGGTCAGGCCAGCCCGGGAGTCCTGGTATCCGGACAAATCCGGATCATGGTTGCCGGGGACGAAGGCCAGCGGCACGTCGAGGCAGTTCATCAGGTAGCCCAGGTAGTCGAACGGCAGATCCCCGCAGGCCACGATCAGCTCGGCGGCGCGGACGGGGCCGAGGTCCGCATACAGGGCTTCATCGACCTCGTCGGAGACGGCGAGCACGCAGACCACCATCCGATGGTACGCGCGGCTAACCGCGGGGGGACCGCGCTTCCCCCGCGCCTGCAGCCCGCGCGGCCGCAGGCCCCGCGCCTGCAGCCCGCCCGGACGCAGCCCGCCCGCCGGCAGCCCGCCGCCCGGCTGGCCGAAGCCGCCAGGGAGCGGGCGCGATCAGTGCGGGACCGGCTGCCGGACGTCCAGGCCGCGTTCCCGCAGCGCAGCCTCCACCCGGTAGATCTCGGCCAGCGGCACCCGGTCACCGCCGGACGGCGGGCTGACCTCCAGCCGTGCGCAGGCGGTGCGCAGCGCGTCGAGGTAAGCGCCGCGCAGCGCCTTCAGGCGCTGGTTCTTGGCCGGCACGTTCGTCCGGGTCTCGGTCGCGTCGAGTTCGGCGCGCAGCCGGCGGAGGTTCGCGCCGAGCCGCTCGATCGGCTCGGCCGGAGGAGCAAGCCGGCCCTGCCGCGCATGCCAGCGCTCGGCGGTCCAGCCGGCCCCGCGCCACCCGCCGATGATCGCGTATCCGGCCGCCGTGGGCAGCAGGATAATGATCACCAGCTCGATTACGTGGCTAACCACGCCGTCCATTGTCGTCGCCGCACCCGGCCAGAGGCAAGTCATACCTGGTCTGCGGCCGTATCGTGCCCGCAACGAGATCCGGCCAATCCGGCCGCCAGCGATCAGGAGAGCGATGAATAGCAAGGACGGCCAGCACCGCTGGTGGCACGGTGCGGTGCTCTACCAGCTGTATGTCCGGTCGTGGCTGGACACCGACGGCGACGGCTACGGCGACCTCGGCGGCGTCATCGCCACGCTCGACTACCTGTCCTGGCTCGGCGTTGACGGTATCTGGCTGTCCCCAACGATGCCGTCGCCGGACGAGGACTGGGGCTACGACGTCTCCGACTACCTCGGCGTTCACCCTGAGCTTGGCACGCTGGCCGACATGGACCGGCTGATCGCCGAGGCGGGGAAGCGCGGCATGCGGGTGCTGCTCGACCTGGTGCCCAACCACACCAGCTCGGCCCATCCATGGTTCGTCGACGCGTCGGCGGGCAAGGACGCCGGGAACCGGGACTTCTACGTCTGGGCCGACCCCGGCGCCGGCGGCGGCCCGCCGAACAACTGGCTGGACGCCACCGGCAGCCCGGCCTGGACCTGGCATGAGCCGACGAAGCAGTACTACCTGCACAATTTCCTGCCCAGCCAGCCAGACCTGAACTGGTGGGAGCCGCGGGTGCACGAGGCATTCGGGGAGATACTCCGGTTCTGGTTCGACCGGGGCGTGGCCGGGTTCCGGATCGACGTGGCGCACGGCCTCTACAAGGACGCGGAACTGCGCGACAACCCGCCGGAACTCACCGGGAACCCGCTGGCCGGCAGATTCGGCCAGCAGCAGGCCTACAACGCGAACCGGCCGCAGACGCACCAGGTCTACCGGGACTGGCGGCGGATCGCGGAAAGCTACCCGGCCGCCCGGCTGCTGCTCGGCGAGACCTGGGTGGCCGACGCGGCCAGGCTGGCCGCCTTCTACGGCGACGATGACGAGCTGCAGCTTGCGTTCAACTTCCCGTTCGTGTTCGCCCCGTTCGCCGCGCCCGGCCTGCCCGCCGTCGTCGCGGCGACGCTGGCCGGGCTGCCGGCCGGCGCATGTCCGGTGTGGACAGCGTCGAATCACGATGTGGGCAGGTTCCCGACCCGGTGGTGCGGCGGTGACCAGCGGAAGGTCCGGCTGGCCCTGCTGGTGCTCGCTACCCTGCCCGGGGCCATGGTGCTGTATTACGGGGACGAGATCGGGATGACCGACGTCGGCGTCCCGCCGGACTTGCAGCAGGACAAGATGTCCCGCAGCGGCAGCGCGGCCGGGGCCAGCGACGCAGACAGCACCGGCTGGCACGGGAACAGGGACCGGGCCCGCACCCCGATGCAGTGGGACGACTCCGCGGCCGCCGGGTTCACTGCGGCCGGGACCCGGCCCTGGCTGCCGGCCGGCGACGGCGCCGCGATCAGCGTGGCCGGCCAGCGCGATGACCCGGGCTCCGTGCTGAGCACCTGCCGCGAGCTGATCGGCATCCGGCGCGCCGAGGCCTGCCGCCGGCTGGTCAGCTACCGGCCGCTGCCCGCGCCGCCGGACTGCTGGGCGTACCGCGCCGGAGGGCTGACGGTGCTGGCCAATTTCTCCGACCGCCCGGTCACGTGCCAGGATCCGGGTGGGCCGGTCCTGCTGTCCAGCACGGGAACGGCGGCCCGGCCCGGCGCCGGGGAGATCACGCTGGCGCCCTGGCAGGGCATCATCGCCCGGCCCCAGGGCGGCTAGCAGCAGAGGGAGCGCGGATGGAGTACCTGAAGCTCGGCTCGACCGGCCTGGACGTGTCCGGTGTCTGCCTGGGCTGCATGAGCTACGGCGAGCCAGGCCGCGGACCGCACCCGTGGTCCCTGGACGAGGAGGCCAGCCGCCCGTTCTTCCGCCGGGCGATCGAGGCCGGGATCAATTTCTTCGATACCGCCGACGTGTACTCGGCCGGATCCAGCGAGGAGATCACCGGCCGCGCGCTGCGTGACTTCGCCAGGCGCGAGGAGATCGTGCTGGCCACCAAGGTGCACGGGCGGGTGCGGCCGGGCCCGAACGGGGCCGGCCTGTCCCGCAAGGCCATCATGACCGGGATCGACGCCAGCCTGGCCAGGCTCGGCACCGACTATGTCGACCTGTACCAGATTCACCGCTGGGATCCGGCAGTGCCGGTCGAGGAGACCCTGGAGGCACTGCACGACGTCGTCAAGGCAGGCAAGGCGCGCTATATCGGCGCCTCGTCGATGTACGCCTGGCAGTTCTCCAAGGCGCTGTACCTGGCCAGGCAGCACGGCTGGACCAGGTTCGCCACCATGCAGAACCACTACAACCTGCTGTACCGGGAGGAAGAGCGGGAGATGCTGCCGCTGTGCGCCGACCAGGGGATCGGCGTCATCCCGTGGAGCCCGCTGGCCCGCGGCCGGCTGACCAGGGACTGGGACGCGGCGACCGCCCGCAGCGAGACCGACGGCTTCGGCCAGCGGCTTTACGCTGCCGAGGACCGGCTGATCGTCGAGCAGGTGGCCAGGGTGGCCGAGGCGCGCGGCGTGCCCCGCGCGCAGGTCGCGCTGTCCTGGCTGGCCAGCCGCCCGGCCGTGACGGCGCCGATCGTCGGCGCGACCAGGCCGCAGCATCTCGACGACGCCATCGCCGCCCTTGACATCAGGCTCACTCCGGACGAGATCGACCAGCTGGAGAAGCCGTACGTGCCGCACCGCATCGCGGGGCACAGCTGAACCGGGAACCGCGGCTGGCGGTCAGGTGAGCCGCATCGCCCATCCGGCCGGCCCGCGGCACGCCGACGTGCTGCCGCCCGGCCACCCGCCGCCGCGGCCGGCCGACCTGAACGCGCTGGATCCGGCCATCTGGCCGCGGACCGCACGGCGCTCCGGCGGCGTGCTGGCCATCGGCGGGCTCGATGTCCGCACGCTGGCCGCGGACTTCGGCACGCCGCTTTTCGCCTGCGACGAGGCGGACTTCCGGGCCCGCTGCCGCGAGTTTCACACGGCATTCGGCACCGCCGCCGGGGTGTCCTACGCCGCCAAGGCATTCTGCTGCCAGGCGGTGCTCCGCTGGGTGACGCAGGAGGGGCTCGGCGTCGACGTCTGCACCGGCGGCGAGCTCGAGGTCGCGCTGCGGGCAGGCGTCCCGCCGGGCCTGATCACGCTGCACGGCAGCAACAAGCTGCCGGCCGAGCTTGACCGCGCGCTGGCCGCCGGGGTCGGTCACATCGTCGCTGACTCGTTCGAGGAGATCGGGCGGCTGGCCCGGCTCGCCGCGACCGCGGGGAACGGGCGGCCAGCCGCCGCGCGGCGGCCGAGGGTCCTGGTCCGGGTTACCACCGGCGTTGAGGCCGCCGCGCACGAGTACGTGGCAACAGCGCACGATGACCAGAAGTTCGGCTTCTCGCTCGCCTCAGGCGCCGCCGATGAGGCGGTCCGCCGGGTGCTGGCCAGCCCCGGCCTTGATTTCGCCGGCCTGCACTCGCACATCGGCTCCCAGATCTACGACACGGCCGGGTTCGAGGTGGCCGCGCACCGGGTCATCGAGCTCGCCGTCCGGATCCGGGACGAGCACGGGATCGCGATTGCCGAGCTCAACCTCGGCGGCGGCTTCGGCATCGCGTACACGGCAGCCGACGACCCGGCCGACATCACGCTCATCGCCCGCAGCCTGCGCGATATCGTGGCCGCGCAGTGCCGGGCGGCAGGCCTGCCCGGGCCGAGGCTGTCCGTCGAGCCAGGCCGTGCCATCGCCGGGCCGGGCACCGTCACGATCTACCAGGTCGGCACCGTGAAGGACGTCGACGGCTTGCGCACCTACGTGAGCGTGGACGGCGGGATGAGCGACAACATCCGCACCGCGCTCTACGACGCCGACTACACCTGCGTGCTGGCGTCCCGCGAGTCCGCCGCTGCGCCGATGCTCAGCCGGATCGTCGGCAGGCACTGCGAGAGCGGCGACATCGTAGTGCGGGACGCCTACCTCCCGGCCGACACCGCGGCCGGCGACCTGATCGCCGTCGCCGCCACCGGCGCGTACTGCCGGTCGATGGCGAGCAACTACAACCATGTGCCGAGGCCGCCGGTGGTCGCCGTCCGCGACGGTATCGCCAGGCTGATGCTGCACCGGGAGACCATCGACGACCTGCTCCGCCTGGACGCCGGCTAGGCACCGGGCGCAGGCCCGGGCCAGGCCGGCTAGACAATAGGGTCAGCCCCGCAACGCCCGCCGCCGCGAAAGGTCCTGCCGCCTTGCTCTCCCTCGTGCTGCCCAAGGGCTCGCTCGAACGGGCCACCCTTGACCTGTTCGACGCCGCCGACCTCACGGTGCGCCGCTCGTCGGACCGTGACTACCACGCGTCGATCGACGACCCGCGGATCGGCCGGGTGCGGTTCCTGCGCCCCCAGGAGATCCCGTCCTACCTGGAGCAGGGGTTGTTCGATCTCGGCATCACCGGCCGCGACTGGATCGCCGAGACCGGCGCCGACGTCGTCTCGCTCGGCGAGCTGCAGTACTCGAAGGCGACCAGCGACCCGGTGCGGGTGGTGCTCGCGGTGCCGGCCGGCTCCGGCTGGGACTCGGTTGCCGACCTGCCGGAGGGAATCCGGATCTCGACCGAGTTCCCCGGCCTGACCAGGCGGTTCCTCGAAGCCAACGGGATCAAGGCCAGGGTGGTCCCGTCCTATGGCGCCACCGAGGCGAAGGTGCCGGACATCGTGGACGCGATCGTGGACCTGACCGAGACCGGCTCGTCGCTGCGCAGGAACGGCCTGAAGATCCTGCACACCCTGCTGACCAGCTACACCGAGCTGGTCGCCAACGCCGAGGCGCACGCCGACCCGGCCAGGCGGGCGGCGATGGAGGACATCGCGCTGCTGCTCCGCGGGGCGATCAAGGCCCGCGGCAACGTGCTGCTCAAGCTGAACGTCACGGCGGCCGAGCTGGCCGCGGTGACCCAGATGCTGCCGGCCATGACGTCACCGACGATCACCTCGCTGGCCCGCGGCGACATGCACGCGGTCGAGGCGGTGGTGCCCAAGCGCGGCGTCAACACGCTGATCCCGGCACTGCGCGCGGCGGGCGCACGGGACATCCTGGAGATCCCGATCACCAAGATCGTCGAGTAAGGGCCAGCGGGAACAGTGGCCGGCCCGGTAAAGGGCAAAAGTCAGAAACCCATGATTAACGGGAACTCCCCGCGTGCTGCCCACGGCCGGCCAGGCTGGCCCATGGTTTGTCGGCCCGTTCCTGCTGACCAGCCGGTGCCCACTAGGCTTGGCGGGTGCTCAGAACCGTCGATCTTCGCGGCGCCAGGCCGGCCGGCCTTACCGCGGCCGCGCTCGCCGGGGTGCTGCCGCGGGCCGGGCTGGACGTCGAGGCGGCCCTGGACGCGGTGCGCCCGGTCTGCGCCGACGTCCGGCGCCGCGGCGGCGCCGCGGTGCGGGAGTACACGGCCCGCTTCGACGGCGTGGACCTGCCGACCACCAGGGTCCCGGCGGAAGCGCTGACCACGGCGCTTGACGGGCTCGCCGGTGACGTCAGGTCGGCGCTGGCCGAGGCGGCCAGGCGGGCCAGGCTCGTGCACGAGGCACAGCTGCCGCGCGAGTCGGTCACCACCGTCGCGCCCGGCTCCTCGGTCACCGAACGCTACCTCCCGGTCGGCCGGGCCGGCGTGTACGTCCCCGGCGGCCTGGTGGCCTACCCGTCCTCGGTGGTGATGAACGTGGTCCCGGCACAGGTGGCCGGCGTCGGCGAGATCGCCGTTGCGTCGCCGCCCGGCGCCGGGCACGGCGGCCTGCCGCACCCGGCCGTGCTGGCCGCCTGCGCGCTGCTCGGCATTACCGAGGTGCACGCGGTCGGCGGCGCGCAGGCGGTCGCGATGTTCGGCTACGGCACGGCGGACTGCGCCCCGGCTGACATCGTCACCGGCCCCGGAAACGTGTACGTCGCGGCGGCGAAGCGGCTGCTGCTCGGCACCATCGGCACCGACGCCGAGGCCGGCCCGACCGAGGTCGCGATCATCGCCGACCACACCGCGGATCCGGTGCTTGTCGCGGCCGACCTGGTCGCCCAGGCCGAGCACGACCCGCTGGCCGCCTGCCTGCTGATCACCACCGACCCGGGCCTGGCCGACCGGACCGGGCCAGAGCTGGCCAGCCAGGTCGCCGCGGCCAGGCACCGGGAGCGGATCGAGGCGGCGCTGGCCGGGCAGTCCGCGTGCGTGCTTGTCGACGATCTCGGCGCCGCGCTCGCGGTGGCGGATGCCTGGGCCCCCGAGCACCTGGAGATCCAGGCCGCGGGCGCCAGCAAGCTGGCCCGCCAGGTGCGGAACGCGGGAGCCGTCTTCATCGGCCGCTACGCGCCGGTGTCGCTCGGCGATTACCTGGCCGGCTCCAACCACGTGCTGCCGACCGGCGGCACCGCCCGGCACTCCGGCGGCCTGTCGGTGCTGTCCTTCCTGCGCGGCATCCACCTGGTCGAGTGCGACGCGGCCGGGCTGGCCGCCGCGGCGCCGTACATCGACGCGCTCGGCGGCGCCGAGGATCTCGCCGCGCACGTGCGCGCGGTCCGGGTCAGGTTCGCCGCCGGCCCGGCCCCGGCTGGGGTGCCGCGATGACCGGGCCCGGCGGTGCCCGGGCCACCGCGGTGCCGCCGCCGCTGCGGGCCGACCTGGCCGGGCTTGAGCCCTATGGCGCGCCGCAGCTCGATGTCGAGGTCAGGCTGAACACCAACGAGAATCCCTACCCGCCGCCGCCCGGCCTGGTGCGGGACATCACCGAGGCGGCCGCCGCCGCGGCGGCCGGCCTGAACCGGTACCCGGACCGGGACGCTGAGCTGCTCAGGGACGACCTGGCCCGCTATCTCGGGCACGGGCTGACCAGGCGGCAGCTGTGGGCGGCCAACGGGTCGAACGAGGTGATCCAGCAGCTGCTGCAGGCGTTCGGCGGCCCGGGCCGGACAGCGCTCGGCTTCGAGCCGTCGTACTCGATGCACCCGCTCATCGCCCGCGCCACCGGCACCCGGTGGGCGGCCGCGGCCAGGGAGCCCGACTTCGGCCTGGACCCCGGCCGGGCCGCGCGGCAGGTGGCCGACCTGCAGCCGGGCGTGGTGTTCCTCACCTCGCCGAACAACCCGACCGGCACGGCACTGCCGCTGGCCGTGATCGATGCGGTCAGCGCCGCCGCGCCCGGCATGGTCATCGTCGACGAGGCCTACGCCGAGTTCGCCCGGCCCGGCACGCCGAGCGCGCTTGAGCTGCTGCCCCGCTACCCGCGGCTAGCGGTGGTCCGCACCATGTCCAAGGCCTTCGCCCTGGCCGGGGCCCGCGTTGGCTACCTGGCAGCGGAGCCCGCGGTGATCGACGCGCTGCAGGTCGTCCGGCTGCCCTATCACCTGTCCGCGCTCACCCAGGCGGTAGCCCGCGCCGCGCTCGCGCACTCCGCCGAGCTGCTGGCCAGCGTGGCCAGGCTGCGGGCGGAGCGGGACGGCGTCGTGGACTGGCTGCGCGGCCGCGGTCTGGCGGTGGCCGGGTCGGACGCCAACTTCGTCCTGTTCGGCCAGTTCGGCGACCGCCACCGGGTCTGGCACGACCTGCTGGAGCGCGGCGTGCTGATCAGGGAGACCGGGCCGCCGGGCTGGCTCCGGGTAACCGTCGGGACGCCGGCCGAGATGGCCGCGTTCCGCGCGGCGCTTGGCGCGGTGCTTGACCGGCGGGTGCCGGCATGAGCCGGACCGCCCGGGTCGAGCGGGTCACCGGGGAGACCAGGGTCCTGGTCGAGCTTGACCTGGACGGCGTCGGCGGCGCCGACGCCGCCACCGGCGTGCCGTTCTTCGACCACATGCTCGCCCAGCTCGGCAAGCACGGCCGGCTGGAACTGCTCGTCGAGGCCAGCGGCGACACCGAGATCGACGCGCACCACACGGTCGAGGACACCGCGATCACGCTCGGCCAGGCGCTGCGCGAGGCGCTCGGCGACAAGGCGGGCATCTGCCGGTTCGGCGACGCATTGATCCCGCTGGACGAGACTCTCGTCCGGGCCGCGGTCGACCTGTCCGGGCGGCCGTACTGCGTGCACGCCGAGCCGGCCGGGATGCCGCCGCTGATCGGCAGCTACGACACGACGCTGACCGGGCACTTCTTCGAGTCGCTCGCGGCCACGGCGGGTATCTGCGTGCACCTGACCGTGCTGGCCGGCCGTAACCCGCACCACATAGTCGAGGCCCAGTTCAAGGCCTTCGCCCGGGCGCTTCGCGTCGCCGCGTCGCCCGACCCGCTGGGCGGCGGCATTCCCAGCACCAAGGGCGTGCTGTGACTGCCCGGAGCCGGCCGCGGGTAGTCGTGCTTGACTACGGCTCAGGGAATCTCCGGTCCGCCCAGCGGGCCCTGCAGCGCGCCGGCGCCGACGTGACGGTGACCGCGGACGCCGGTGCGGCGCTGAATTGCGACGGACTGGTCGTCCCCGGCGTCGGCGCGTTCGCCGCCTGCATGGCCGGGCTGCGCGCGGTCCGCGGCGATGTGGTCATCGGCAAGCGGCTGGCCGGGTCCAGGCCGGTGCTCGGCATCTGCGTGGGCATGCAGGTGCTGTTCGCCGAGGGACTCGAGCACGGCACGCGGACCGCGGGCTGCGGCGAGCTGCCCGGCGTGGTGGAACGGCTGGCAGCTCCGGTGCTGCCGCACATGGGCTGGAACACGGTCCGGCCGCCGGCCGGAACCAGGCTGCTGGCCGGCCTCGACCCGGGCACCCGGTTCTACTTCGTGCACTCCTACGCCGCCAGGCCGCTGCCGCCGGAGGCAGGCCAGCAAGGCCACGACGCGCTGCCCGGGCCGCTGCTTACCCTTGCTACCCACGGGCAGGATTTCATCGCAGCGGTCGAGTACGGCCCGCTCTGCGCGACCCAGTTCCACCCGGAGAAGTCGGCCGACGCCGGCGCGGCCCTGCTGGCGAACTGGCTGGAGCTGGTCCGGTGACCGGGCCGCTGCCCGCGCTGGCCCTGCTGCCCGCCGTTGACGTGTCCGGCCGGCCAGGCCGTCCGGCTGGTCCAGGGCGCGGCAGGCACCGAGACCAGCTACGGCGACCCGCTGGACGCCGCGCTTGGCTGGCAGCGGGCCGGCGCGCGGTGGATCCACCTGGTCGACCTCGACGCCGCCTTCGGCCGGGGGTCCAACGCGCCGCTGCTCGCCGGGGTGATCGAGAAGCTGGCAGCCGCCGGCCGCGTCTGCCGGGGCGGGCCAGCTGTCTGCCGGGGCGGGCCAGCCGTCTGCCGGGGCGGGCCGGCTGTCTGCCGGGGCGGGCCTGGCCTGTCTGCCGGGGCGGGCCTGTCTGCCGGGGCCGGCCAGCCGTCCGTCGCGGTCGAGCTGTCCGGCGGCATCCGCGACGATGCCTCGCTGGCGGCCGCGCTCTCGACCGGATGCGAGCGGGTCATCATCGGCACCGCGGCGCTGGAGAACCCGGCCTGGGTCCGCGAGGTGATCGCGCGGCACGGCGAGCGGATCGCGGTCGGGCTTGATGTCCGCGGCACCCGGCTAGCCGCCCGCGGCTGGACCGCCGACGGCGGCGACCTGCTGGACGTGCTGGCCCGGCTGGAGGCTGATGGCTGCCCGCGGTACGTGGTCACCGACGTGACGAAGGACGGCATGCTCCGCGGCCCCAACCTGGACTTGCTCCGCCAGGTCTGCGCGCGGACGCAGCGCCCGGTGATCGCCAGCGGCGGGGTGTCCAGCCTGGCCGACCTGGCCGCGATCGCCTCGCTGCGCCCGCTCGGCGTCGAGGCCGCGATCGTCGGCAAGGCCCTGTACGCAGGCGCCTTCACTCTCCAGCAGGCGCTCGCCGCGGTGCGCCAGTGACCGTCGCCATCCGGGTGATCGCCTGCCTTGACGTCGACGACGGCCGGGTGGTCAAGGGCGTGAACTTCCGCGACCTGCGGGACGCCGGCGACCCGGTCGAGCTGGCCGCGGCGTATGACGCGGGCGGCATCGACGAGCTGGTGTTCCTCGATATCACCGCGTCCAGTGACCGCAGGGAGACCATGTACGACGTGGTCCGGCGGACTGCCGAGCAGGTCTTCATCCCGCTGACCGTCGGCGGCGGGGTGCGCAGCGTGGCCGACGTGGACCGGCTGCTGCGGGCCGGGGCCGACAAGGTCGCGCTGAATACCGCGGCGATCGCCCGGCCTGAGCTGCTGACCGAGGCGGCGGGCCGGTTCGGCGCGCAGTGCATCGTGGTGTCCGTGGACGCCCGCGGCGGCCAGTTCCCGAGTGGCTTCGAGGTGACTACCCATGGCGGCCGCCGCCCGGCCGGCCTGGACGCGGTCCGCTGGGCGGCCCGCGCCGCAGAGCTCGGGGCCGGCGAGATCCTGCTGAACTCGATGGACGCGGACGGCCGGCAAGCCGGCTTCGACCTGCCGATGATCCGCGCCGTCCGGGCCGCGGTGACGGTGCCGGTGATCGCCAGCGGGGGAGCGGGCGAGCTGGCACATTTCGCCCCGGCCGTCGGGGCAGGCGCGGACGCCGTGCTGGCGGCCAGCATCTTCCACTTCGGCGGCCCGTCTATCGCCGACGTCAAGCAGGCCCTGCGCGCCGCCGGCTGACCCCGTCCGGCTTCCGGCAAGGCAGGCCGGCTGGCCGGCGCCGGCGCTGGCCAGGAACTGACCAGATTGCCGGCGCCGCTGGCTGGGGCCAACCAGGCCGCCGCGGTCCGGGCCTGGGCGGTCACGTGCTGGCGGCGGCGGGCGCGCCGTTGCCAGCGAGGTAGTGCGGCTGGCGGCGGTACCGGGTGAAGGCAGGCAGCGCCAGGCCGATCACGACAGCGCCAGCGATGCTGACCAGGCCGCCGCTGAGCGCGCTGACCGCGGGCGATGTCAGCGATCCGAGGGCGCCGGCCTCCAGGCTGCCGAGCTGCCCGCCGCCCGCGCCCACCACGTAGTCGGCTGCCGTGATCCGGCCGCGAAGCCGGTCTGGCGTCACCGCCTGGACGATGGCTCCGCGGAACACCACGGTGAACGTGTCCGCAGCCCCGGCGATCGCCAGCAGGCTCAGCGTCAGCCACAGACTGGGCGCGACCGCGAACCCGGCGAACGCCGCTCCCCACACGGTGACCGCGGCGAGCATTGCGCGGCCCTGCCGCGCGACGTGCCTGACCGGCCCGGAGAACGCCGCGGTGAACAGGCCGCCCAGGCCGATCGCCGCGGTGAACAGGCCGAGCGTGCGGGGATCGCCGCCGAACCGCTCGGCATTGATCGCCGGGAAGAGCGCGATCGGCAGGCCGAAGACGGTGGCGTTGAGATCGGTGAGGAACGCTCCGGCCAGCACCTGGCTGCGGCGGATGAAGCTGATTCCCTCGGCTACCGCGCGCGGGCCTGGCCGCGCCGCGCCGCGCTGCGGCCGCATCGGCGGCAGCCTGGCCACCCCGTACAGGGCGGCGGCGAAGCTGATCGCGTCGATCAGATAGCACGCCGCGCAGGCCCAGCCGGGGCGCTGCCGTGATGAGGCCGGCCAGCGCGGGCCCGGCGGTCAGCATGATCTGGAAGCTCAGCCGGCTCAGCGCGAGCCCGGCGGCCAGCTGGCCGGGCGGCAGCAGGCAAGGGATGAAGGTGCTCCGGGCCGGACGGTCGATCGCACCGACCGAGGACGCCGCGGCGACCAGCGCATACAGCAGCCAGACCTGGTGGAGCCCGGCGAAGGCCTGGGCGGCGAGTGCCGCCGACACTGCCGCCAGGCAGCTGCTGGTGACCAGCACCAGCTTCCGCCGGTCGGTCACGTCGGTGACCGATCCGCCCAGCATGCCCACGGCGAGGGTTGGCACTGCCTGCGCCACGCCGATGGCGCCGACCGCGAAGGGGGACCGGGTCAGGTCATAGACCTGGAGGACAACGGCGAAGCTGGTCAGCGAACCGCCAACCGACGAAAGCATGGATCCGGCCCACAGCCGCCGGAACGGCGCGCACTCCCGCAGCGGCCCGATATCCGCGAGCAGCCTGGTTTTCCCGGTCAACGTCCTGCTCCTCCCTGGACGCAGGTACCGGCCCGCGCCGCGCGATCCGCCCGCGCCGCGCGATCCGCCCGCGCCGCGCGATCCGCCCGCGAGTATTGTAACAGTACTTGCATAAGTGCTGTTACAATTATCAGATGACCGAGGACAACGCGGCCGATCCGACCGCGCACAGCCGCTGGCGGCCGCTGCGGCTGCTGCAGGCGGCGATGGACGCCGACATCGCCAGGATCTACGCCGAGGCGCAGATCGACGGGCTGAAGCCGAGCTACGTGATGGAGCTGCTCAGGCTGCACGCCAGGGGGCCGATGACGATCACCGAGCTGGCCGCATCGGTTCAGCTCACGCACTCGGCGGTCAGCCAGAAGGTGGCAGCGATGCGCGCGGCCGGCCTGATCCGCACTACTCCTGGCGCCGACGCCCGCAGCAAGAAGGTGACGCTCACGGCCAGGGCACGCCGGATGGCCAGCCGGCTGGCGGCCGAATGGCGGGCCACCGAGGCCGCCATCGCCGAGATCGAGGCGGAGATCCCGTACCCGCTCAGCCGGGTCGTTACCGACATCGAGGCAGCACTCAAGCGCAAGAGCTTCCACGACCGTATCGCCGGGAACCTCGCCAACGACGCCGGCTGGCAGTGACCTCGCGGCACCGTCGGGTCCGGGCATCCGGTCAGCACCCGCCCGGCTGAGCTAGCCTCGATGAGCCGGAGCCCGTCCGGGCGGCCCGGGCGGATAACGGCGGATGGGGTGCTGATGGGAAGCGCAGTTGGTGAGCCGGGCGGGCCGGCGGCGCCGCAGGGACGGGTTGCGCCGGGGGAGTCCGGGCTGGATCCGGCGGTCGCCGCGCGGCTGAAGCGGGATCCGGCCGGGCTGGTGGCGGCCATCGCCCAGCAGTTCGACACCGGCGAGGTGCTGATGCTCGGCTGGATGGATGACGAGGCGCTGCGCCGGACGCTGAGCACCGGGCGGTGCACTTACTGGTCCCGCAGCCGCCAGGAGTACTGGGCCAAGGGCGAGACGTCCGGCCACCAGCAGTGGGTGAAGTCGGTCGCGCTCGACTGCGACGGCGACGCGATCCTGGTGAAGGTCGACCAGGTCGGCGCGGCCTGCCATACCGGCGACCGGACCTGCTTCGATGCCGCCGTCCTCGACCCGGTCACCGGGAGCCGCCCGGCGGCCGCGGGCTGACTAGCGGAAGCGCCGGTGCCGGCGTCTGAGCCAATGACGGGCACCAGCATCCGTCAGCGCATCAGCCCGTGTCCTGGCTAACCTCCCAGTATCAGCTCAAGCGGTTCGCGATCAGTTACGACGGTGCCTGGCTGCTAACGGCCGTCGGCATGGGTCCGCGTTCATCCGGTGTGGTGGCTGACTCTGACGGGATCAGAGTTCGGATGGGCGCTGCCTTCAAGCTGGACATACCACGCGCTGCTGTCCGTTCCGTCAGCCGCGACCCGTCCCTGGGCGGACAGGCGGCGCCGCACCGCGCCGGCCACGTAGCCAGACCAGGCCGTCGCCGTCTCGGTGCCCGCCCAGCGCACCGGCCCGGCCGGCTCGCGCAGGGCGTGGGCGTAGCTGGTCCAGACGTTGGGCCGAACAGCGTGCCGTAACAGCCGCCGCTCCACTGCTCCCGCTGCCTGTCAAGCTCCGCGTATGCCCGCACCGCCGCCGCCCGCGGACCGATATACCGGGCCGCTCGGGCCTGGCCGCTCCCGGGCTCTCCGGCAACCCGATGAATGTGGCTTTCACGGGCACCTGAGACCCTGTTGGCTTATTTTCACGACACGCTGGGTAGCGTCCCGGGTGCTGGTCCCGGTGGCGTTCATGATCTTTGCTGCGGCTGGCCCTTCCCCTTCCCTGTTCCCGGTCGCAGAATCGGGTCGTCATGTCTATGCAGCCGCATCCGTGGCCGGAAGTGCCAGCTGATACCGCCGGGGTGGCCAGGAAGGCGTTCCGGGACGGGGCGCTGGCGATCCGGGCACGTGACGAGCTGGGCAGCTGGTATGACGATGGGGCGTTCGCTGCGGCGTACGGGGTACGCGGCAGGCCGGGGATCTCTCCGGCGCAGCTGGCGATGGTGACGGTGCTGCAGTTCGCCGGGGACCTGACCGGCCGGCAGGCCGCGGATGCGGTGCGGGGCCGGCTGGACTGGAAGTATTGCCTGGGCCTGGCGCTGGGGGATGAGGGCTTTGATTTCTCGGTGCTGAGCGAGTTCCGGTCGCGGCTGGTGGCCGGCAGCCTGGAGCTGGCGATCCTGGATTTGCTGCTGGGCCGGCTCAAGGAGCTGGGCCTGGTGAAGGCCGGGGGCACGCAGCGCACGGATTCCACTCATGTGCTGGCGCGGATCCGTGATCTGGGCCGGCTGGAGCTGGCCGGGGAGTCGGTGCGGGCGGCGCTGGAGGCGCTGGCGGCTGCCGCGCCGGGCTGGCTGGGCGGGGTGATCGACGATTCCTGGCCGCAGGTCTACGGGCAGCGGATCGATCAGATGCGCCTGCCGGCCAGCCAGGCCCGGCGCACGGCCCTGGCGGTGCAGTACGGCCGGGATGGCTATCACCTGCTGGGCGCGGTGCGCGCGCCGGGCGCGCCGTCCTGGCTGCGGGAGCTGCCCGCTGTCGAGACGCTGCGGGTGATCTGGATCCAGCAGTACTACCGCAGCACCAGCGAGCACGGGCAGGAGGTGATCCGGCGGGAGGCCAGCGAGCATGGCCTCCCGCCGGGCAGAGCCCGGATCGTGTCTCCCTACGACACCGACGCCCGGTACTCGGAGAAACGCGGCAAGGGCTGGAAAGGCTACAAGGCCCACTTCACCGAGACCTGCAGCACCGCGGCCAGCGACGACCCGGTTACCGGCCTGCCTCCCGCGCCGAACCTGATCACCGCCGTGGCCACCACCAGGGCCACCGTGCCCGACGTGGCCATGACCGAGCCCATCCACGACCTGCTGGATGCTGCCGGGCTGCTGCCCGGCGAGCACGCCGCCGACGCCGGCTACACCTCCGCGGACCTGCTGCTCGCCGCCCGCGCACGGGGCATCACGCTGCTCGGCCCGCTGCTGTCCTCCGCCCGCGCTCGCCCCGCCGGATACGACGCGCAGGCGTTCGCCATCGACTGGGACACCAGGCAGGTGACCTGCCCCCGGGGCGTTACCAGCACCGTGTGGAGCCCGCACACCCGCCAGGGAACCCCCATGATCGTGGTCCAGTTCCCCGCCGCCGCGTGCCGCGCCTGCCCGGTCCGGGACGCCTGCACCACCGCATCACCCGCCAGCCGGGCCGGCCGCCAGCTGTGCCTGCGCCCCCGCGAGATCCACCAGGCCGTCGCCGCCGCCCGCGGCGCCCAGTCCAGCCAGCACTGGAAGAACCGGTACAAGATCCGCGCCGGGGTCGAAGGCACCATCCGCCAGGCCACCCACGTCACCGGCATCCGCCGGGCCCGCTACCTCGGCCTGGCCAGGACCCGCCTCGAGCATCACGCCGCCGCCGCCGCAATCAACCTCATCCGGCTAGACGCCTGGCAGACCGGCAGGCCCCTAGACCGCACCCGGACAACTCACCTCCAGCGGCTCGACCTCAACCACGCCGCCTGATCGAATAAGCCAACAGGGTCACCTGACCCCGTGAATGTGGCATCCACAGGGTTGCCGGAACCGCCGGAACCGGCCCGGGCCGGGCCTCGGCCTGCCCGGCGGACCGGGCGTAGAACGCCGCGTGCAGCGCGGGATGGCCCCGCGGTGCGTGCCGCGCTTGCCGCGGAAGCGCAGCACCTTGGCGCCGTCGTCATAGGTCGGGAACGTCGCGATGCCCAGCTCCGCAGCCAGCGCCAGGATCCGGTCCTGGGTCGGCCCCGGCATCCTGGCCGCCCATCTTCACGATCTTGTCGTCTCTGATCGGGTGGCTGACCACCCGCCCGCCGACCGGTCCGTGGCCTCAGGCACGATGACCGACCGGCCCGCGCCAGTCAGCGCCCGGGCGGCGGCGGTCAGGCCGTCCAGCCCGGCGCCCACCACGATCACATCAGCCGCCGTGATCATCTGCCCCTCCGGTCTAATGGGAGGATAGCCACATAGGCCACGGCAAGGAGGTACGGCGATGGCCGGAGGCAGTGCCAGGGCAAAGAAGGCCGCCAAGCCGGCCGCGGCGGATCGCGGCCACGCGGACGGCGACACCGGCGCGAAGGCCGCCAAGGCCAGCAGGCCAGCGCCGGCAAGGCCGCCAAGGCCGGCAAGGCCGCCAAGGCCGGCAAGGCCGCCAAGGTGAAGCGGATGCCCAAGGAACTGTACGAGACCGAGCTGTTCCGGCTCCAGGCCGAGCTGGTCAAGCTGCAGGAATGGGTGCGTGCCGAGCAGGCCCGCATCGTGGTGATCTTCGAGGGCCGGGACGCGGCCGGCAAGGGAAGCACGATCAAGCGGGTGGCGCAGTACCTCAACCCCCGCGTCGCCAGGATTGTCGCGCTGCCAGCCCCGACTGAGCGGGAGCAGACCGAGTGGTACTTCCAGCGCTACATCGAGCACCTGCCGGCCGCCGGGCAGATCGTGCTGTTCGACCGCAGCTGGTACAACCGCGCCGGGGTCGAGCGGGTGATGGGGTTCTGTGCCAAGGAGGAGTACTTCCGCTTCCTGCACCAGTGCCCGATCTTCGAGCGGCTGCTCGTCGAGGAGGGCATCCTGCTCAGGAAGTACTGGTTCTCGGTGAGCGATGACGAGCAGGAGAACCGGTTCAGGTCCCGGCTGCAGGACCCGATGCGGCGGTGGAAGCTGTCCCCGATGGACCTGGAATCCGTCACCCGGTGGGAGGACTACTCCCGAGCCAAGGACGAGATGTTCGTGCACACCGACATCCCGGAAGCCCCGTGGAACGTGGTGGAGAGCGATGACAAGCGGCGGGCCAGGATCAACATGATCGCCCACCTGCTGTCCACGGTTGCCTACCATGACGTGCAGCGGATGCCGTTGTCGCTGCCGCCGCGACCGCCGGCCCAGGGCTACCAGCGTGCACCCAAGGACATGCAGACCTACGTGCCGGACCACGCGGCGGACGTCGAGCGGCACGAGGCGAAGTGATCGTTACTGGGGTAGCCCAGCGACAGGCGTGGCTGGCCGGGCAACTGCCCCCGGCCGAGCAGGTCGCCGCTGGCCTGTGGTCGGTGCCGGTGACGATCCCGGACAGCCCGCTGCGGTACACGCTTGCCTATCTGATCAGCTCAGATAACTCGGTGATAGCCGTTGACCCCGGCTGGGACTCCGAGCGCCGGCTGGCAGGACCTGCTGGCCGGCCTCGGCGCCGCCGGAATCCCGGTCGGCCGGGTGACCGGCATCGTCGTTACCCACGTGCACCCGGATCACCATGGCCTGAGCGCGCGGCTGCGGGAGGCGTCCGGGGCATGGATCGCGATGCATGCCGCGGAGCAGGAAACCCTGCCAGCGCGGTTCTGGCGGGCCGGTGGCGGGTCGGCCGGCGACCGAGCCTGGCTGGCCCGGTGCGGCGTGCCGGCCTGGATCGCCGCGGAGATCACGTTCAGCGACGACGGCGAAAGCTCGTTCTGGCGGATGCCAGAACCGGACCTGCTGCTGACCGACGGCGACCACGTCGACCTGCCCGGCAGGCGGATCCGGGTCGTGTGGACCCCGGGCCATACCCCCGGCCATATCTGCCTGCACGACGCCGATCATGACCTGCTGCTGACCGGGGATCACCTGCTGCCCAGGATCACCCCGAACATCGGGCTCGGGCCGGCCGGCCTCGGCTCGCCGCTGCGCGGCTATCTCGGCTCGCTGCGCCGGATCCGGGATTACGACAGCGCCGAGGCGCTGCCCGCGCACGAATACCGGTTCCGCGGGATCGCCGGCCGGGCCGACGTGATCGCCGCCCATCACGACGACCGCTCCGCGGAGATCCTCGCCGTCATCGGGTCTTCCGACGGGCCGACAGCCTGGCAGATCGCCGAGCAGCTGACCTGGTCGCGCGGCTGGGCGGAGATCACCGGCTTCATGCGCCGGGCCGCTCTGGCCGAGACCGCCGCGCACCTCGCCTACCTGGAGGAAGGCGGCAGCCTGCTGACCCGCGCGGCGGGACTGCCGGGTGGCGACCGGTTCTGGATCTCGCCGAGGGGAGCAGATCGTGTGCCCAGCCAGCCATCCGGCGGGCGACTTCGACTATGAGCGGCACGGGCCCGGCTACGTCCGGTACCGGCAGCCCGATCCGCTGATCGCCAGGCAGGTGGACGCCGCGCTCGGCGTCGCCAGGACGGTCATCAACGTCGGGGCCGGCGCTGGCTCCTATGCAGCCGGCCCGGCTGGTCATTGCGGTGGAGCCGTCCCGGGCCATGCGCGCGCAGCGGCCGCCCGGCCGTCTCCCGGCGGTGGACGCGACCGCGGAGAAGCTCCCGTTCGACGACGGCGCATTCGATGCCGCCATGGCCATGGTGACCGTGCACCAGTGGCCGGACGCGGCGGCCGGCCTGGCGGAGCTGCGGCGAGTCGCCAGCGGGCCGGTCGTCGTGCTCACCTTCGACCCGGACAGGCTCGGCCAGTTCTGGCTGGCCAGCTATGCGCCCGAACTGATCGAGGCCGAACGGCGCAGGATGCCGCAGATCGAAGCCATCTGCACCGCGCTTGGCGGCCAGTGCGATGTCCAGCCGGTCCCGGTGCCGATCGACTGTACCGATGGCTTCGCGGAGGCTTACTACGCGCGGCCCGCGCGGCTGCTGGATCCGGCCGTCCGCCGGGCCCAGTCGGCCTGGGGATTCGTCCAGCCGGCCGCGGCAGCGCGGGCGGTCCGGCAGCTGCGGGCTGACCTGGCCTCGGGCGCCTGGGATGAACGGCACGGGGCCCTGCGCGCGCAGCCCCGTTACGACGGGTCACTGCGCCTGATCACCGGGCATCCGGCAGGCTGACGGCCTTTTCGCCAGCCCGGCTCACGGCCGGTCGTTGATTGCACCGTTACCTTTCGGTGTAACCATGGGCCCCATGACAATGACCAATGTCGGCTTCGGGCCCGGCCCGCAGCCGGACGGCGGACCCCAGCCTCCGGCAATTGGCCTGCAGGGCGTGCACAAGAACTTCGGCGCCGTCCAGGCGGTCAAGGGAATCAACCTGAACGTCGCGGCCGGCGAGGTCGTCGCGTTCCTTGGCCCTAACGGCGCCGGCAAGACCTCGACCATTGACATGATCCTCGGCCTGTCCCGGCCGTCGGCCGGAGATGTGTCGGTATTCGGGATGCAGCCGCGCCAGGCCATCTCACGCGGGCTGGTCTCAGCCGTGATGCAGACCGGCGGGCTGCTCGGCGATCTCACCGTCGAGGAGACAGCGCGGTACACGGCGAGCCTGTTCGCGCATGCCCGCCCGGTGGCAGAGGTGCTGCACCGGGCGGGCATCAGCGATATCGCGGACCGCAAGGTCGTCAAGTGCTCCGGCGGCGAGCAGCAGCGGCTGCGCTTCGCCATGTCCCTGCTGTCCGATCCCGAGCTGCTCATCCTGGACGAGCCGACGACCGGAATGGACGTCGAGGGGCGGCGCAGCTTCTGGGGGGCGATCAGGCAGGACACCGCCGGCGGGCGCACCGTCCTTTTCGCCACGCACTACCTGGAAGAGGCCGACGCGTACGCCGACCGCATCATCTTGCTGCGCCACGGCGAGATCGTCGCCGACGGCACGTCGTCTGAGGTCAAGGCGCTGGCGGCAGGCCGGACGGTGCGCGCCACCCTGGCCGGCGCCGACGAGGCATCGCTGCGCGCCCTGCCAGGAGCGGACAGCGTCGAGATACGCGGTGACACCGTGCTGATCCACTCCGCCGACAGCGACGCCGTCGCCAGGTATCTCCTCACCAGCACCCAGGCCAGGGATCTCGAGATCAACACCCGCGGCCTTGAGGACGCTTTCATCGCCCTGACCAGCGACGACACCGATAGAGCCGTCGGTGACGCCAGTAGTGACGCGAGCCACAGCGGAGCATCACGATGAGCACCCAGTCCGTTCCCGCGCTCGACCTGACCACCCGGCGGGCGCCCGGGCTTGGCGGATTTAACCTCACTGTCCTCGGGCTTGAGGTGCGGCGGCTGCTCCGCAACCGGCGCACGCTCATCTTCGCGATCATCGCACCAGTGCTGCTCTTCCTGGCTTTCGGGCTGAACGCCGCATACGCGACCGAGGCCGATGGCCACGGCAACGTGTCGGCGTTCGTGATGATCAGCATGGCGCTCTATGGCGCGGTGCTGGCGACGACAAGCGGCGGGGCCATGGTCTCGATCGAGCGCGCCGCGGGCTGGAGCCGCCAGCTGCGGCTGACCCCGCTGTCGCCGGCGGCTTACATCGCCATCAAGGTGCTCACCGCGCTGGTGCTCGGGTTCGGCTCGGTCGTGTCGGTCTTCGTCGTCGGGCTGATCACCGGCAAGCCCTCGATGCCGGGTTACCTGTGGATCGTGACGGGGCTGTGCGTCTGGATCGGCTCGCTGATCTTCGCGGCATTCGGGCTGTTCCTCGGCTACCTGCTGCCCACCGCTAACGTCATGCAGTTCCTCGGCATCGGCATAGCGCTGCTTGCCTTCTTCGGCGGGTTGTTCACCCCGCTGAACCAGTTCCCGCACCTGTTCCAGACGATCGCCAAATTCACCCCGCTCTATGGCCTCAACCAGCTGGTGCATGCGCCGTTCCTCGGCGAGGGCATCCAGCTGGCCTGGGTCGCGAATGCGGTTATCTGGCTGGCCATCTTCGCCGGCGGGGCGGCCTGGCGGTTCCGCAAGGACACCGCCCGCGTCTGAGCTAGATCGCGGCGGCCTGGCCGGCGGCGCGCAGTCAGCTGTCGGGCCGGATCCGGGCAAGCGTGCGGGCGCCCTGCTCGACCAGCGCCACGGCGCGGGCGAGCTGCCCGGACGCGGGCGGCGGGGATGCCTGCCCCGGCGCCGCCTGCCATCCGGCCGGAAGGCCGGCCAACGCGGCCGGAGGATCCGGGTCGGCGGCGGAATGGACTGCCCGGGCAGGGGTCGCTGCGCGGTAGCCATTATCAGGACCGGCCACCACCCGCGCCTCCAGGGTCAGCAGGCGGATCCCGAGCAGCTTCGCCAGCACGAACGCGCGGATGACCAGATCGCCTCGCTGCGGGTCAGGCGCAGGATCCATTCCAGGCACGCGCGCTACTCGGCCGGCGTTCGCCGCTGCCGGGGCCCGGAAGAATAGGCGTCAAGCCGGGTAGCGCACGCCTCAAGCCGCTGCCGGAGGCCCGGGGCAGCGAGCTTCTCCGCCGCATCATGCGCCAGCCCGCAGACCTGCTCGTAGCCGGTGCGTCCCGCTCTCGACCCCAGCAGGTATCCGAGCCCGAATACGGCCACGGTCGTCAGCCTCATGTTTTTTCCTGGCGGCGGATCGACGACACCGCCGCGCTTGCCGCCGTGGCGGCGATTGCACCGCCCACCAGGCCGGCGGTCACCTTGCCCACCTGGCGCAGGCCGCCACCGCCCGCGGTCGCGACGACCGACTCCCAGAGGTAGTCCCACTTGCTCTTGCGCGTGAAAAGTCCCATCCTGCTTATCCTTTCCGGCCCGGCCGCCAGCTAGTTTCTGGCCGCAGCGGACTTGCTGATCGCGGTAATTGCCGCAATGAGATCCTGCTTGTTCATGGACCTGCGGACGTCGGCGCCGTTGCCCTGGCCGAGCCGCAGCAGCTCGCGCTTGTTAAGAGCATCGAGATAGAGGTCGTCTTCGCGGGCGACGATGTCGGCGAGCTCTTGCTTGCTCATCGACGGATGGCTCTCGATCCCGCGAGCTGAGGCCAGCCGCAGCAGTTCGTCCTTGGTGAGCTCGCCGAGATAGCCTGCATCCCGCAAGGTCACGCTCGCGGGAACCGCGGCCGGGCGTCCCGGTGCCGGCCTGGCCGCGTTCCGGGTGGCTGGGCGTCCCGGTGCCGGCCTGGCCGCGTTCCGGGTGGCTGGGCGTTCCGGTGCCGGCCTGGCCGCGTTCCGGGTGGCCCGGTGACCCCGGCCTGGCCTGGCCGCCTGCACCGCTGCCCGCCTCACCTGGTCGGCCTCGGCCGCCCGCCGCTCTGCCTCGTCCGCACGCTCTTGCGCCTGGGCGGCAAGGCGATCTGCCTCGCGGCTGGCCTGCGCGGCGACGTCCTGAGCTGCCTTGGACGCCTTATTAGCCAGGTCCTTGGCTCGCGCCAGCGCCTGGCTAGCCTCCTGAATCGCCTCGCGGGCCCTGGTCTGGGCCCGGTCGGCGTCCTGTTCCGCCTGAGCGACGCGGGCGGCAGACTCAGCCTCGGCTTTCTCGATCGTCTTCCTGGCTCCGGCCTCTTCCGCGCGGCGTTCCTGCTCTATCCGTGCTGCCGCCTCGGCGCGCACCCGGCGCAGCCGGTTATCGTGCTCGCGGACGGCCTCGGCCACCGAGTCGGCGGCTTCGCTCGTTGCTTGCTCCACCCGGGCGGCGACCCGCTGTTCTGACTCCCGGCGGACCTGCTGCATGTACTGGTCCGACTCACGCGCCGCCCGCGCCGCTTCGTCCGCGCTGTCCTTGGCCTCCTGCGCCAGCGCCAGGGCACGCGCTTCTTCCTCGCGGGCCCGGTCGGCGGCGGCGTCTGCCTGGCGCATGAATGAGGCCACCGAGTCATGGCCAAGGACCGGGACGGCGTCCCGGACCGACCGCGTTGCCCCTGTTGCCTTCCGTCGCAGGCCGGATGTCGCAGAGCCGGCCGTGCCCGCGGCCGAGCTTGCGGTATCGGCCATGTTTTCGGCGACCGAGGAAGCGACAGTTGAGGCGCCCGACGTGGCAGATATGGCTGGCCTCAGTGCCCTGGACATCAGCCACGCGACGTTAGCCGGGAGTTCCGTCAGGCCCGTCTTTGCCGCGTGCGGCAGGCGGCGCCCTGGCTTGGTCTTAGCCATGTGTTCCTCTCGGGTTTCTGCGCTATTGGATGATTGTTGGGCCGTACCCCTCGATTAGGTCAGTAGTCAGGACATATCAGGTTTTCGCAACCGGTACCCCGCGATCCCCGGCGGCCGGGGCGCGGGTAATCAGGCGGCCTGCGGCCGCAATGGCAGGCGCCGCCGGCGATGCGCGTTCCTGCGCAGCGCTCAGCCGGGCCGGCTGAATAGCCGCGTGCGCTGCCAGTGTGATTAATCCCACGCCCGGTAACGGTGCCGGGATGCGCCCTGCTCGTCCGCACGGCCTGCCGGCGCCCGGCCTGACGCCGGCCGCGCCGGGGCTGGCGTGCTGGAACGGGAACGTGCCGCAGCGGTCACATGCGTCACCTGCGCAAGAAAGCAACATACGCCACACCGAACCCCGGCTGGTCGGCGGGCCAGCCGGGCGGGCAGCCGGGCGGGCAGCCGCGCGGGCAGCGGGGCGGGCAGCGGGGCGGGCCAGCCGCGCGGGCAGCGGGGCGGGCCAGCCGGCCAGCCCAGCAGGCGGCCAGCCGCGCGGGAGCTTGTCGCGTGGCCAGCCGGGGGTCAGCCGTCGGCCAGGGAGTCCAACGGGGTGCCGGTGTCGCGGAGGGCGGCCACGTCCACCGGCCGGCCGGACCGGACAAGCGCCTGGATCGCGTCGTTGACGTCCCAGATGTTGACGTTCATCCCGGCCAGTACGCGGCCGCCGTCGCCGAGCCAGAACGCGATGAACTCGCGCCCCGGTACGTCGCCGCGGAAGACGACCTCGTCGTAGTTGTCGGGCTCCACGTACCCGGCGTACTCCATGCCGAGGTCGTACTGGTCGGTGTAGAAGTACGGCACGAGGTCGTAGGCGACCTCCTGGCCGAGCATCGCCCTGGCGGCGGTCTGCGGCTGGTTGAGCGCGTTGGCCCAGTGCTCCACCCGGATGTGCTTGCCGAGCAGCGGATGGAACGCGTTGGCGACGTCCCCGGCGGCAAAGATGTCCGGGTCAGATGAGCGCAGCTGCGCGTTGACCCAGACGCCGTTGTCGACCTCAATCTCGGCAGCGGAGGCCAGCTGGGTATTGGGAGTGATGCCGACCCCGATGATGATCACGTCGGCGGCGACGTGGCTGCCGTCGGCCAGCCGCACGCCGTCGGCCGTCCCACCGCTGCCGGTGATCTCCACGATCTCCGCCCCGCCGCGGAGGTCGACCCCGTTGTCCTTGTGCAGGTCGACGAAGACCCGCGCGACCTGCCTGCCGAGCACCCGCTGCAGCGGCAGTTCCGCCATCTCCAGCACGGTTACCTCGGCGCCGGCCGCCCGAGCCGCCGCCGCGGTCTCCAGCCCGATCCAGCCTGCGCCGATCACCACGACCCGCGATGCGTGCTGCAGGGCAGCCCGGATCCGGTCGCTGTCGCCGACGCTCCGCAGGTAGCGGATCCCGTCGAGGCTGGCGCCGGGCACGGACAGCTGGCGCGGCGAGGATCCGGTCGCCAGCAGCAGCCTGGAGTAGCCGGCCTTGCTGCCGTCGTCCAGGCTCACCTCGTGCGCCGCACGGTCAATCGACGTGACCGTTACCCCGAGGCGCAGGTCGATGTCGTGCTCGGCGTACCACTCCTGCGGATGGACGTAGATCGTCTCCCGCTCCGCCTTGCCGAGGAGGTAGTCCTTGGACAATGGCGGGCGCTCGTAAGGCCGCTCGCTCTCCTGGCCGATCAGCACGAGCCGGCCGTCGAAGCCAGCCTCCCGCAGCGCCTCCGCGGCCTTGGCCCCGGCGAGGCTGGCCCCGACGATGACGTGAGTCGTATCCGTGGTCATGCTCAGCTCCTCTGCTGCCGTGCTGGCTGTGCCCGCAGGGTGTCGGCCAGCTGCTCGCCGAGCTGCCTCCAGGCGTTGTCGAACGTGGTAACGCCGTTGTCCTCGAGGGTTGCCGTGACGTCGTCGTAGTCGATCCCGAGCTGCTGCAGCTCGTCGAGCACCCGATGTGACTCGGCGTAGTGGCCGCGGATCGAGTCGGCCGGCACGTCGCCGTGGTCGGCGACCTCGCGCATGGTGGCCTCGGGCATCGTGTTGACCACGCCGGGCGCGACCAGGTCGACCACGTAGCGGGTATCCGGATAGGCCGGATCCTTGACCGACGTCGAGGCCCACAGCGGCCGCTGCGGCCTGGCCCCGGCGGCCGCGAGCGCAGCCCACCTGGGGGTGGAGAAGACCCGCTCGTAGTGCTGATAGGCCAGCCGCGCGTTCGCGATGGCGGCCCGGCCGCGCAGCGCCGCGGCGGCGCTGGTTCCGATCTTGTCCAGCCGGGCGTCGACCTCGGTATCCACCCTGGACACGAAGAACGAGGCGACCGACGCCATCGACGTCAGGTCATGGCCGGCCCGGGCGGCGCGCTCCATGCCGTCAAGGAAGGCGTCCATGACAGCGTCGTAGCGCTGCAGCGAGAAGATCAGCGTGACGTTGATGCTGATCCCCTCGGCGAGGCAGGCGGCGATGGCCGGCAGGCCCTGCCGCGCGGCCGGGATCTTGATGAACAGGTTGGGCCGGTCGACCAGCCACCAGAGCGCCCGTGCCTCGGCGATCGTGGCCGCGGTGTCGTGCGCTAGCCGCGGGTCGACCTCGATCGACACCCGCCCGTCCTGGCCGGCCGAGGCATCGTAGGCGGGCCGCAGCACGTCGCAGGCCCAGCGGACGTCGAAAGTGGTCAGCGCGCGGAGCGCCTCGGGGACGGCCACCCCGCGGGCCGCCAGGTCGCGCAGCTGCGGGCGGTACGCGTCACCGCTGGTGATCGCCTTGGCGAAGATGCTGGGATTCGTGGTCACGCCGACCACGTGGTCATGGGCGGCCAGGTCGGCCAGGCTGCCGGACACCAGCCGGTGCCGGCTCAGGTCATCCAGCCAGATCGATACTCCGGCCCTGCTCAGGGCCGCTAGCGCGGCGGTCATCGCAATCCTTCTCCGCTGGTCGGCTCGCGTTCTCCGTTGGTCGGCCCGCTGTCCCGGCCGGCCGGCTCGCTCGTCCCGATCACAACGCAACACCGTCCTGGCCCCGGGTCAAGCGCGGGACGGAGCGCGGTTGCGCCGAGACCGTCGGTGATGCCCTCGATAAGCGCCAGGTTCATGCCGCAGGTCAGGTCGGGATGCTCGACGGCCAGCTGGCGAAACGGGCAGTTAAGCAGCCGGATCGTGCCGCTCTGATCATGCCAGGGTTCGAAGCCGTGCTCGCGCAATGCGGCCTCTGCGGCCTGGCGGGTCTCGGCCTGGCGGGTGTCGGCCCGCCGGGCGCGTGCCTGCCGGGCGCCTGGCAGCCTGGCGTGACTGGCCAGGTGGCGCCGGCCCAGTTCGGCGCCGCACTGCCTGGCCGCGGCTCGCAGCGCTGCCCGGCTGGTGTCGCCGCCGGCCTCGACGGCGCGGGCAAGCAGCCCGGCAGCGAGGCCATACTCACGCGGCGGCACCGATACGGCGAACTCGCGCCCTGAGCGGCTGTAGACCTTGGCCGGGCGGCCCGCTCCCCGGCCAGAGCGGCCCGCGGGCCGCTGGTAGGCGGCGGCGAGCAGGCCGAGCTCGACGAGCTTGTCCAGGTGGTAGGCGGCCAGCCCGCGGCCGATGCCCGCCGCGGCCGCTGCCTCGTCCCGGCCGACCGGGGCGGCGCTGCCGGACACGTATGCATAGAGCTGGCTGCGTACCCCGTCGCCGAGGCCAGTGACCGCGGCCAGGCCGCTCAGGTCCGCGCGGCCGGGCAGTTCCCGCTCCATCGCTGTAATCTATCACCAATAGAGTTTGGTTAAATAGGGGACGAGCCAGTCTTCGTGCGGAAATCCGGCCCGGCTTCATCCGGGCGCAGGCCGGGTGGCCGCCGGCAGCGAGACCCGGTCAGCCGCCGCCGGTAGAATCGCGTGAGTGAATGAGGCTCACCTGGCAAAGTGTTCAAGCCCGGAATGGGCGAGGCTGGTGGAAGACGAGCTGCTGCCGTGGGTCCTTGACGGCTACGACCTGGGCGATGACCTGCTGGAGATCGGCGCCGGGCCAGGACTGACCACGGACGTGCTGCGACGGCATGCCGCCAGGGTCACCGCGGTGGAGCTTGATGCCGATCTCGCGGCTCAGCTTGCCGCCCGGCTGGCTGGCACCAACGTCGAGGTGATCGCCGCGGACGCGACGAGCCTGCCGCTCCCCGGCGGGCGGTTCTCGTCGGCTGCCTGCCTGACCATGCTGCATCACATCCCGTCCGCCGGCCTGCAGGACGCGGCGCTTGCCGAGCTGCGCAGGGTGCTGCGGCCCGGCGGAGTCCTGGTCGGCTGCGACGGGCTGGACACGCCGGACCGGCGCAGGCTGCACGAAGGCGACATCTTCGTGCCGGTCGACCCCGGCACCATGGCGGGCCGTCTCAGCGCCGCCGGGTTCGCCGATGCCAGTGCCGAGGTCAACGGCGACCGGGTGCGGTTCGCCGCGACAGCCGGGCAGCGTTAGCCAGCCGGACGGCAGCCGCGCCGACGGCACGCGCGCAAACGACCGCAGGGGCCAACCAGGTTAGGAAGGGCTGACGTGCACAAGGTTTCACTCGGCGGGCTGTCCGTGCCGGCCCAGGGGCTCGGCTGCATGGGCATGAGCGAGTTCTACGGCCAGACCGACTGGGACGAGTCGATCGCGACGATCCGCCGCGCGCTCGACCTCGGCGTGACGTTCATCGACACGGCCGACATCTACGGCGCCGGGCACAACGAGGTCCTGGTCGGCCGCGCGATCACCGGTCGCAGGGACGAGGTGCAGCTGGCCACGAAATTCGGCATCGACCGGACGGCGGGCGACGACAAGCGGGTGGTCCGCGGCGAGCGCCGCTACGTCAAGCGGGCCTGTGAGGCGTCCCTGCTGCGCCTCGGCGCGGAGGTGATCGACCTCTACTACCTGCACCGGCCGCCGCAGACCGCGGAGATCGAGGAGACCGTCGGCGCGATGGCCGAGCTTGTCGCCGAGGGCAAGGTACGCCACCTCGGCCTCTCCGAAGCCGACAGCGACCAGCTGCGCCGCGCCCATGCCGTGCACCCGATCGCGGCCGTGCAGAGCGAGTACTCGCTCTGGGCCAGGGATCCGGAGACGAAGGTGCTGGCCGCCCTGCGCGAGCTCGGCGTCGGGCTGGTGCCGTACTCCCCGCTCGGCCGCGGCTTCCTGACCGGCACGGTAGACGTGCGGGCGATCGACGCGAAGGACTTCCGCAGCCGCAACCCGCGTTTCACCGGCGAGGCCGGGCAGGCCAACCAGGCCATCGCCGACGCCGTCCGCGGGGTGGCCGTGGCCAGGGAAGCCGCGCCCGCGCAGGTGGCCCTCGCCTGGGTGTACGCCCAGGGCAGCCGGCTCGGCATCCCGGTAGTGCCGATCCCAGGCACCAAGCGGGTGAAGTGGCTGGAGCAGAACGTCGCGGCGGTGGACATCACGCTCACGCCGGCCGAGCTGGCCGTGCTCGACCCGCTGGCCGCGCGCGTCGTCGGCGCCCGCTACTAGCCATTTTAAATTACGCAGCAGCACGTGCCCGGCCGCCAACCGCCCTGGCCGGTGCCGCCGGCGGCTCAGGTCAGGCTCGCCGTGGTGGCCGGCGGCCCGCCCGCCATTCGGCTTCGGCTTCGCCCATCGCGGTGGACGGCGGGGCCAGCACGAACGGCCAGATCTCCTCCGCGATGGCCCGCCAGTCCGCGGTCGCGGTCAGCTCGCCGAGCACCGCGAACAGGCCGAGGTTGATGCGCTGCAGGATCACGTAGGACCGCGGGATGCTCACGTAGTCGGCGACCGGGCTGCGCACGTCGAAGAACCTGCGGACTACTGCCGAGGCGTAGTCGCTGGTCACGGTCAGTCGTCCCGGCTTGCGGATGGTCTCGTAGAAGACGGCCAGGTGCTCGACGATCGTCTCGGTGCTCAGCGGCGCGGCCGGGCGCAGGAAGCCGGCGTCCTCCAGGCTGCGCCGGAACGCCTCCGGGTCCTGCTCCACGCACAGGTTGCGCGCCATCTGCATGAGCGGCCGCAGCTCGTCCGGGGTGAAATGCTTGACCAGCCCGAAGTCGAGGAAGGTGACCCGGCCGCCGCCGTGAAACAGGTAGTTGCCCGGATGCGGGTCGCCGTTGAAGGCATGCACCTCATACAGGCTGCGGAACACGAAGCGGTAGATGGTCTCGGCGGCCAGGTCGCGTTCTTCCTGCGACCAGCCCGCCAGCTCGGCGAACCTGGCGCCGCCGGACAGCTCGCTGGTGATCAGCCGCCTGGTCGACAGCTCGCCGACGACCGCAGGGATGTGAATCGTCGGGTGGCCGTCGTAGTAGGCCGCGATCAGCCGCTGGTTGTCCGCCTCCCGCCGGTAGTCGAGTTCCTCGACTACGCGGTCGCGCAGCTCGCCGAGCAGCGCGTCGACGTCCTGGGCCGGCGCGGTGATCTTCAGCATCCGGCGCAGCAGCGCGACGTTGCTCAGGTCCGCCGCGATGGTCTCGGCGATGCCCGGGTACTGCACCTTCACCGCCACCGCGCGGCCGTCATGGGTGATCGCCCGGTGCACCTGCCCGATCGACGCGGCCGCGATCGGCTCCGGGTCCCAGCTGGCGAACGCGCGCTCCGGCGGCATCCCGAGCTCTTCCTCGACGACGCCGGCGGCGAGTTCCTGGCTCATCGGCGGAACGCTGTCCTGCAGCCGGGACAGGGTGCGCCGGACCGCGGGCGCCAGGCCGTCGTCGACGTAGCTGGCCATCTGGCCGATCTTCATCAGCACGCCCTTCATCGCCCCGAGCGTGCTTGCGACGTCCTCGGCGGTCTGCAGGGCGAGGTCATGACGCAGCTGCTGCCGGTTCTCGCCGGCCGCGGCGAACAGCCGCGGCGCGCCGGCCGCGTACCTGGCACCGCCGCGCGCGGCGAGGCCGAGCGCGGCCAGCCCGCGGCTGGCGCGCAGCCGCCCGAGCCGCCGGCGCGTCACGGCCAGCGCGAGGACAGCGATCGCGCCGCCGATCGCGGTCCCGGCCAGCAGCTTCCTCACGCCGGCCGGGCCGTCCGCACCCGGAGCGCGATCCGCTGCCTGGCCTCGAGCACGCCTGGCTCGCTGAGGTAGACGGCGTCAAGCACGCCGAGCGCCTGCCGGATCTCGGTCCGCCGGGCCGGTGTCAGCACGGGCGGCGCCGGGTAGCCGTACATTTCCCTGGCCCAGTCCGGCAGGGTCGCGATCGCGGCGTCCCTGATGTCCTGCCAGATCTCCGCGATGCCGGAGTCAAGGCCGGGCGGAATCCAGCAGGTAGGCCATCGACTCGGCGGCCGCCGGAGTGCAGCGCAGCTCGGGCCGGACCGAGGCGATGTAGGCGTCAAGCTCGGCGGTGCTGGCGGGGATCATGAGAGCCGGCACGCCGACGAGCTCGGCGGCGACGACCATCTCGGCGACGTACTGGTCGGCGTCGCCGGGCGGCAGCGGGGTGCCGAGTGCCTGCCGGGCGGCGATGGCCGAATCGACCAGGCCGGCATGCACCCAGAGCAGCAGCGCGGGATCGCCGGCCGCGTAGGACCGCCCGGTCACCGGGTCGGTGCCGCGGACCCGCTCGTGGATCCGGCGGACGATGGCGGCGGCCCGCTCGGCGGCCGCCCGCTCGCCGAAGCTGACCGTCGTGACATACGCCGACGTGGCGGCCAGCCTGCCGACCGGGTCCTGGCGCCAGTTGCTGTGCTGGTCGACGCCGGCCATCGCGAGCGGGTGCAGCGCCTGCATCAGCAGCGCCCGCAGGCCGGCCACCGGCGCGGCCAGGTCGGCGCTGATCCGCCAGGTGACGCTGGCCGGCCCGAAGAAGCCGTCGTCGGCAGGCTGCTCGGGCACGCCGGCCGCGTAGGCCGCCGCCGAGCGCTCGACCAGGCCGGCCACGGTCCCGTACGGGGCGGGCTGCTGGTCGGCGTGCGGATGGCTCATGCTTGCCAAACTACCCACTGGCCGGCAATGCCCGGTCTCCCCGGCCCGTGCCCGGCCCGCCGGTCCCGGCCCGGTCCGCACCTCGGTCCGCACATGGTGGATCGCGCCGCCGCGGCCCGCTTCCCGTGCCCGGCCCGCCGGTCCCGGCCCGGTCCGCACGTGGTGGATCGCGCGATCGCGCACCTTCCTGTGTGCGCGATTGCGCGATCCACCACCTAGGCAACGCGCCGCTGCGGCCGACGGCGGCTCCAGGCCCAGCTGCTCCGCCGTGGCCGGCGGCGGCTCCAGGCCCAGCTGCTCCGCCGTGGCCGGCGGCGGCTCCAGGCCCAGCTGCTCCGCCGTGGCCGGCGGTCGCTCCGGCCCCTGCTGCTCGCCGCCGCGGCGGGCTGGCCTCGGGCCCGGCGGTCTGCTGCTGATTCGGGCCGGAAACCCCGGCTGTTATATTTCCGGGATTCCGCGCCAACGCGTGCCGAGGCAGTGATGAGGTGCCGGTGACTGGTCAAGAAGGTGATGTCAGCGGGCTCGCCGACGCGGGCGAGGCCGGGCGGGAAGCAGCGATCGGCCCGGTCGAGCTGACCGCGGAGCGGCGGGCCGAGCTGGTCAGCCGGGCGGGCGCCGTGGCCGGGCGGCTCGGCGCGGCAGGCACTCAGATGGTGGCGCTGTGCTGGGTGGACAACACCGGAATCGCGCGCGTCAAGGCGATCCCGCTCGGCCGGCTGGAGCGGGCAGCCGGCTGGGGCGTCGGCATGTCACCGGTGTTCGACGTGTTCCTGGTCAACGACGACATCACCACCAGCAAGCACATCGGCGGCCCGGACGGGGACCTGCGCCTGGTTCCTGAGCTTGACCGGGTCACCGCGCTGGCCGGGCAGCCTGGCTGGGCGTGGGCGCCAGTCGACCGCTACACCCAGGAAGGGCGCCGCTATGCCGGGTGCCAGCGCTCGTTCGCCCGCCGGATGGCCGACGCGCTGCTCGCGCGCGGCCTGACGGCCCGGATCAGCTTCGAGGTGGAGTGGGCGGCCGGCACCGACGAGGACGGCCAGTTCGTGCCTGCCTGCGCGGGGCCCGCCTACGGCATGACCCGGGTGATCGAGCTTTCCGATTACGCGCGCGACGTGGTGACGGCGCTTGAGCAGCAGGGCATCGTCGTCGAGCAGTTTCACCCGGAGTACGCGGCGGGCCAGCTCGAGGTCTCGGTCGGTTCCAATGATCCGGTGGCCGCGGCCGACGACAGCGTGCTTGTCCGCCAGACGATCCGCGCGGTGTCGGCGCGCTCCGGTTTCCAGGCATCGTTCGCCCCGTCGGTGGTCGCCGGGTCGGTCGGCAACGGCGGGCACGTTCACCTCAGCATCCGCCGGGACGGGAAGAGCCTGCTGGCCGGCGGCCGGGCCGGCACGGCCTGACCGGCGAAGGCGAGGCGTTCGCCGCCGGCATCCTCGCCGCGCTGCCGGGGCTGACGGCGGTCGGCGCGCCGAGTGTCACCAGCTACCTGCGGCTGGTCCCGTCGCACTGGGCGGGCGCCTACCAGTGCTGGGGGCGGGAGAACAGGGAGGCGGCGCTCCGGCTGGTAACCGGCTCGTCCGGCGAGCAAGACACCCGCGCCAACCTTGAGATCAAGTGCTTCGACCTGGCCGCCAACCCGTACCTGGTGGTCGGCTCGCTGCTGGCTGCCGGGCTTGCCGGGCTCCGTTCCGCTGGCACGCTGCCGCCGGAGACCCTAGGCGACCCGGTCGGCGTGCCCGCCGCCGGGCTGGCCGACCCCGGCGCCCGCAGGCTGCCGCAGTCGCTGGCCGAGGCGACCGGGCACCTGGAGCAGAGCGCCGTGCTCCGCGAGGCGATGGGCGACCCGCTGTTCGAGGCGTTCCTGGCCGTCCGGCGGGGCGAGACCGAGCTCTTCGCCGGCCGCGGCCCGGACGACATCGTCGCGCAGACCCGCTGGCGCTGGTGATGGCCGAGATCCGGGTCGATGCGGGCAACGCGGCGGCCGAGCCGCTGGCGCTGATCGACCACCACGTGCACGGCTTCGTGCTTGGCGAGCTCGACCGGGCCGGCTTCGAGTCGCTGCTGAACGAGGGGACCGGGCCGAGCCCGGCAGGGACGTCAATGTTCGACAGCCAGCTCGGCTTCGCAGTGCGCCGCTGGTGCGCCCCGGTCCTCGGCCTCGAGCCGTCGGTGCCGGCCGAGAGCTACGTCGGGCGCCGTGCCGAGCTCGGCGGCGCCGAGGTGAGCCGCCGCCTGCTGCGCGCCGCGCAGGTGCAGGAGTGGCTGGTGGACACCGGCTACCAGGCCGACCAGGTTGCCACCCCGGAGCAGCTCGCGGCGGCAAGCGGCACGCCCGCTCGCGAGATCGTCCGGCTCGAGGCGGTCGCCGAGCAGGTCGCCCGCGGCGGAACGACCGCGGCTGGCTTCGCCGCTGGGTTCTCGGCGGCGCTCACCGCCGCGGTCAGCGGCGCCGTCGGGCTCAAGTCGATCGCCGCCTACCGGTTCGGCCTGGACTTCCGCGCCCGGCCGGCCGGCCGCCGCGGACGTCGAGGCGGCGGCCGGGCGGCTGCTCCGCGCGCTGGAAGCCGATCCGGCTGCCCGGCTTGATGACGAGGTCCTGCTCCGGCACCTGATCTGGACCGGCATAGACACCGGGCTGCCGTTGCAGTTCCACGTCGGATTCGGTGACCCCGACGTGCGGCTGCACCGCTCCGACCCGTCCCTGCTGCATGACTTCCTGCTCGCCACGCAGCCCATCGGCACCCCGGTGATGCTGCTGCACTGCTACCCGCATCACCGGCAGGCGGCCTACCTCGCCAACGTCTTCCCGCACGTCTACATGGACCTCGGGGCGATACTCAACCACGTCGGGGCGCGGTCCGCCGCGGTGCTCGCCGAGGCGCTTGAGCTCACGCCGTTCCACAAGATGCTCTACTCCTCCGACGCCTTCGGCCTGCCGGAGCTGCACTACCTTGGCGCGATCGGGTTCCGCCGCGATCTCGCGCGGGTGACCGGGCAGTTCGTCGCCGACGGGGCGTGGTCCGCGGCTGACGCGGACCGGGTGGCGCACCTGATCGGCACGGCCAATGCCACCCGCGTGTACCGACTGGCGCGGGCATGACTGACGCTGGCATGACCGGCGCGAACATGACAGATGCCGGCCGGGCCGGCGCCGGAAGGGCTGACGTCGGCCGGGCTGGCGTCGGCCGGGCCGGCGCGAGCCTGCCGGATGTGCTCAGGGCCGGGCTGGCCGGTGAGCTCGAGCGCGGCGGTCCGGCTCCGCCACGAGCTGCATGCGGCCCCGGAGCTGTCCGGGTCGGAGCACCGCACGGCGGCGAGGGTAGCTGCAGCGCTAGCGGCCGGCGACGCGCCGCCGGTCGCCGGTACCGGGCGGCTGATCCGGATCGGGCCGCCCGGCGGCCCGTGCATCGCGATCCGGGCCGAGCTTGACGCGCTGCCGGTCGTTGAGCAGACCGGCGCGCCGTGGGCCGCAGGCAACGGGGCAATGCACGCCTGCGGTCACGACGTGCACCTGGCCGCGCTGACCGCGCTCGGCCGGGCGGCGCGGGCGGTCGCGCTGCCCGGCGGGCACGCGGCCGGGCCGCCGGCCGAGCAGTCAGCCGGGCTGCCCGCGGCGCTGCTCGCCGTGCTGCAGCCGCGTGAGGAGGCCGTGCCTTCCGGGGCACGGGACATCGCGGTCTCAGCCGCCTTCGCCGCGCAGCAACCGCGCGCGGTCATCGCCGTGCACCTGCAGCACCAGCTGCCCGCTGGCACGATCGCGGCCCCAGCCGGCACGGTAAACGCGGCTGCCGACGACTTCGAGATCACCGTGCAGGGCGCTGCGGGGCACGCCGGGTACCCGCACCTGGCCGCCGACCCGGTCCTCGCGCTCTGCCAGACGGTCCTCGCGCTGCAGCAGATCGTCAGCAGGCGCACTGACCCGACGCACGGCGCGGTGGTGTCCGTCGGGGCGATGGCGGCCGGGCAGGCGCCGAACGTGATTCCGCCTGCCGCCACCGCGCGCGGCACGCTGCGAGCGCTGGACCAGGCCGACCGGGCGGCCATCCGCACGGCACTGCGCGAGATCGTGCAGCACACCTGCCTGGCCCACGGCTGCCAGGGCAGCGTGACGATCGACGAGGGCGAGCCCGCACTGGTCAACGACGCGGCGCTGGCGACCGCGAGCTGGCCCTGGCTGCGCGAGGCCGGCTTCGCCGTTGACACCACGTTCCGCTCCTGCGGGTCCGACGACTTTGCCTACTACTCGGCCAGCACCCCGACGCTGATGATGTTCCTCGGCACCGGCGGCCCGGTCAGCCTGCATCACCCGGGTTTCCTGCCGCCGGACGACATGGTCGGCCAGGCGGCCAGCGCCATGCTGGCCGGCTACCTCGGCGCGCAGCGCCTGCTCGGTTCCTGACCAGGCCCTGCGCAGTCCGCCCCGGCTCCGCCCGGGTCAGCTCGGCCCGGTCCGGCCTGCCTCATTCCGCCGGGGAAGCTCGCAGCCAGGCGAGGACGGCGAGCACGCGGCGGTTGGCGTCCTCCCCGCCGGACAGGCCGAGCTTGGTGAAGATTCTCGGCGACGTAGGACTCCACGGTCTTCTCGGCCAGGTGCAATGTCCGGCCGATGCCCGGCATTCGACCGTCCCTCGGCCATGTGCTGAAGGACGGCGCATTCCCGCTCGGTTAACGCGCTGAGCCTGTTCAGGTGCTGCTGGCGGGTGAACAGGCGCTGCACGATGGAGTCGTCGAGCACGGATTCGCCAGCGCATATCCGGTCGAGTGCATCGCAAAGGGCGGCGGCATTGTCGACCCGTTCCTTCAGCAGGTAGCCGCGCCGGGCGGTACCGCCGGCGAACAGGCGGGTGGCGTACGCCGTCTCCGCGTATGCCGACAGCAGCAGGATCGCGATGTCCGGGCTGCGGGCAGCCAGTTCCTCGGCCGCGCGGAGCCCTTCGTCCGCGAAGGTCGGCGGCAGCCTGACGTCGAGTATCGCGACGTCCACCGGATGCTGTCCGGCCATGACGAGCAGTTCCTCGCCGGTGCCTGCCTCCACGACCACCTGCTGGCCCGCCCTGGCGAGCTGCAGGACCAGGCCCTCGCGGAACAACGCGTGGTCCTCGGCGATGGCTATCCGCATGGGATGCTCGCCCTGAGCCGGGTGCCCTGCCCGTCGACGCTGTGCACGCTGAGGTCTCCGCCCAGTGCCCTGACCCGGTCGGCCAGCCCGGCGATTCCTGTCCCGTCGGCAACCCGGGCGCCGCCGCGGCCGTTGTCGGTGATCTCGACCTGCAGGCTGTGGTCTATCTCGCGGCCGCGGATACGTATCCGGTCAGCGCTGGCGTGCTTGACGGCGTTGCTGATCGCCTCCGAGATCACGAAGTAAGCGGTCAGTTCGGTCGCCTCGGGGAACCGTCGGTCGGGGAGCACGACGTCAATGGGGACCAGGTGCTTCTCGGCCATGGTAACCGTTGCCGAGGCCAGCCCTACCTGGCTCAGCACCGCCGGGTGTATCCCGTGCGCCAGATCACGCAATTCATCGAAAACCTGGCCGATTTCCGTCCTGATCCTGGTGATCATGGCGCGTGCAGCGGCGTTGTCCACCTCTGCTTCGGCCGCGCCGAGCATTACCTTGAGTGCGAGGAGGCGTTGCTGGGTTCCGTCATGCAGATCATGCTCAAGCCGGCGGCGCTCGGAAATGCCCGCCTCGACGATGCGCTGGCGGGAAGCGCGAACTTCCTTCAGCTGGGCTTGCAAGGCCGCCTGCAGATGGCTGTTTTCCAGGGCGAGCGAGCTTGCGGTGATCGCCGCCTGGACGAGGTCTTCATGGGCCGAAAGCACCGGATCGGCCAGCACGACCGCCAGCGGCTCCCCGGAACTCGACAGCACCGGCCGCACCAGGCGGTTCGCGCTGCGCACGGGATGCTGGATGGCGGACCCGTCGCCATCAACATAAGCGTCCATATCCGGCACCCAGTAAAAGACGTCGAGGCTGGGATCGTGCAGCACCCGGCGCAGTCCTTCGGTGACGGTGCCCGGCCGGGCCGGCCCGCGGATCTGGACGAGGAGATCGGCAATCCGGGTGCGCGCGAAGCGGCGCTGCAGGACGGCGATCACGAACGCCGCAGGCACGCAGGCCAGCAGGAACGCCTCGACCGTGTAGATCGCGTTCATCGCGGTCGGCGATGCCGATGCGGTCAGCGCGATCAGCTCGGCTAACGTGGCGGCGCAGCCGGCCGCCGCGGCCACGGCTATCGGCATGGTGAGGCGCCGCTCGATGCCCCGTGACCGCTTCCACCGGCCGAGCCACATCACCATGTAGGCGACGGTGAAGATGATCCCGCCGATATTGGCTGCATGCGTCGCCGCCTGGTACAGCCCGGCTTCGGGGTGCACGGCCGGCCACCAGGCATCCGCGGGGAAATGGTGCCAGCCTGGCCGGGAAACACCGATGCTGACGATTTCAGCGCCGACGACCCAGCCGGTCATCACGATGAAGAACTGCCGGCTGCGCCGCAATGCCGATGATGACCGGGGATACCGGAACATCGCCCAGGCGGCCAGGATCGTGCCAAGCGGACTCGCCGGCACGGAGATCAGTGGCCACGGGCCGGTCGGCCAGATATTCAGCCAGCCCGCCGTCAGCAGGACAGCCGAGATGATCAGCATTATCCCCGTGCCCTGCTGGCCCGGTTCATCGAGAAGTAAGACCCCGGCTGCGGTAAGTGCCAGCGAGACGCTCTCGCTGCCGAGCGCGAGCAGCGGCCTGTCCTGCCACATCGGCCATAAGGTGACGGTTGTCACCAGGACGGCAGGCGGGAGCACGGTTCCGTACAGCAGCCAGAGTAGCGACTGCCTGCGCATCTGCTGCGCATACGTGGCCGGCAGCGTCACGGCAAGGTTCACGCCTCTCAGTGTGAGATATGCGGTGCGAGGAGCCTACCGGGAAAACCCTTTGAAATCCGGCGGGATAACTCCGGCGCGCGCCGCCGGTGCTGCCCGCCATCATGGATACCGCTGGCTCAGCCAGCGGGCGGGCGCCGCATGCAGGTCTCCGGGCACGGTGACCGCGACAGGAGCCGGCGACGGCAACTTTGCGGTGGCCGGATGCCCGGTCGAGGGGGGGCGGGCATCCGGCTATGCCTGCCGCGGGGTGCGTTGTCATGGCCCGCTGCCGTCGCGAATCGGGGCATACAGCGGCTGGCCGGTGCGCTGCGGCCCCGGGCTGGCTTATCGTGGCGGCACGCCGCTACCACGGAGGAAGCCAGTGCTCGACGACCTTGCGTACGACGACAGCGAGTCGCCGTCGATCGGCCTGGTGCCCGCCGGCGTCTCCTGGGCGGACGTGGAAGACCACATCAAGATCGCGCATCATCCGCTGCTTGTGCCACTGGCCGGCAGCGGCGAGTACGTCGGGGCCTACTGGGCCGGTACCAGGCTGGTCGTCGCCGAGGACCTGGGGCCGGACCAGGACGATGCCGTCACCGAGTTCCGCCAGTACCTTCGCGAGCACGGCGAAGCCTAGCGGCGGCCGCTAGCCCGGGCCGGGAAGTTGCTGCACGCCAGCGATGGACCTGGGGAGTCGCTTCTTGCGGCCGGGCCGCGCTGCGGCTCCGGGACGCCGCCTGCCGCTTGCTGAGCTCCGGCATGGCAGGTCCTGATCACTGCCAGCGGCGGGCGGCACGGCTGGCCCAGTAGACTTCCGGCGGCTCGGCGAGGTCAGGGCCAGCGAGATCCGGGCCGGGCAGGCCGCTGACAGACAGCGCCGCCAGGTTCGACTGAAGCTGCCGCGTGGTCACCGCGCCGGAGAGCACGATGCTCGCCCACGGGTTGGCCAGCGCGGCACCGATCGCGAACGCGTCCGGGCTGACGCCGTGGGCGGCGGCGATCCCGGCCAGCCCCGCCGGGGGGCTGGCTGCCAATCGCCCGTTGGCGAGCGCTTCCTTGACCAGGATCGTCAGGCCGGCCGCGGCCGCCTCGGCCGCGGCCGGGGCGACAGACGGCTCAAGGAGATTCCAGGTCACCTGCGCCGCGGCGAACAGCGGGCAGCCGTCGACGGTCGTGCCGACCGCGCGGCGCAGGGTGTCGGCCTGGCCCGGGCCGCTGGTGGTCAGCCCGATGAGCACGCCCTCGGCGCGCAGCCGGCCGAGCGCGGCGAGCAGCGCGGGGTCGCCGAGCAGGCCGGAGTCCGGCGTGAGCGAGTGCACCTGGTACAGCGCGAGCCTGCCGCCAAGCTGCGCCCTGGTCTCGGCGACCTGGGCGGTGAACATGGCCAGCGAGTGCTCCTTGATCTCGTGCGGGCCTGCGTCCAGCCGCCAGCCGCCGGTGTACCGGTAGCCCCACTTGGACCCGGCGACCGCGTCGGCATGCGCCCGCGCCGCCAGCCAGCCGCCGAGGAACTCCTCGGCCCGGCCGTAGGACCGGGCCGCGTCGAAGTACCGGATCCCGGCCTGGTAGGCGGCGTCCAGCAGCGCGTGCGTACGGGCCCGCAGGCCGGCCACGCTGCGGTCCGGCAGGTCGTCCGCCCGGCCGCCGGTGATGTAGGCGGGCCGGCCGAGCGCCGCCAGGCCGAGCCCGATCCGCGAGACCAGCGGCCCGGCCGGGCCGAGCGCCGTCAACGGCATGCTGGTCCCGTTCAGGTCATCGCCGGCCACGGCCGTTACGGTACCTGCGCGTGGTCGCGCCCGGGTCACCAGTACGCGGCGGCGCTTCAGTTCGCTATGCAGATATGCCGGTGCACGGCGGCCGGGTCGGTGAGCACCATGAGCATGCAGGCGGCGACGTCGGCACGGGAGATCGTGTATCCGCGCGGCAGGTTCCTGTCCACCGCGGTGCGGTAGGTTCCGGCCGCCGGCAGGCCGGTCAGCCGCGGCGGGCGCATGATCGTCCAGTCCAGGCCGCTGCCTCGCACCTCGTCTTCGGCGCGCCGCATATCGGCGCAGACGTTGCGCAGGGCCGTGCCCCGGACCAGGGGCTTGGCGAGATAGCGCATGAACGGCCCCTCGCCCGCGTCGGTGACAACGGAGCCGCTGATCGTGAGAAGGCGGCGGGTGCCGGCCTCCTGCATGGCGCTGATAATGCTCCGGGCACTGTCCTGGCTGATCGTGGTGGGACCGTTGCCGCGCGGGCCGATTGCGGACAGCACAGCGTCTGCCCCTGCCACCGCCGCGACGATCGCCGCGGGGTCCATCACGTCGCCGGTCACGATCCGCAGCCGGCCAGGGCCGTTCGCCGCTCGGTGCTCGACGGCTGCCTGGCGGCCGGCCTGCCTGCGCTGGGTCCGCCGGGTGCTCGGTGCCTGCCTGGTGCCCGGCTGCCGCGGTGCGCCCGGCGGTTGCCAGATCCTGGGCGCCTCGCTGGCGCCCGGCGCCTTCCTGATGCCCGGCGAGGGCCAGGCGGCTGGGATCCCTGACCACGGCCGTGACCTCATGCCTGGCCGCAACTGCCTGCTCGACCAGGCATGTTCCGGTACCGCCCGTGGCGCCGAAAATGGTGAGCCGCATACTGCCTGCCTTCCTTCTCCTGATACATTAGGTTCGTACTTCGTATGATACGGAGAGAATATCATATGGAATCGAAAATATCTGCCGGTGCCGGTGCCGGTGCCGGTGCCGGTGCCGGTGCTGGTGCCGGTGCTGGTGCTGGTGCTGGTGCTGGTGCTGGTGCTGGCCCTGGCCCTAGTGCTCAGCTGGCTCGGCGCCGGAGACGGCTGAACGGCGAGCTCAGGGCGGCGCTGCGCGACATGAGCATCCAGCTCGCCCTGCTCAATCACCGAATCGGCGGGCAGGTCGAGCTCAAGGGCACCGACCTGGAATGTCTCGACCTGATCAGCCGTGAGGGACCGGTCAGCCCCGGCGCGCTGGCGCGGCGCGCCGGGCTGCACCCGGCCACCATGACCGGCATCCTCGACCGGCTCGAACGCGGCGGCTGGATCACCAGGGACCGTGATCCGGCCGACCGCCGCGCTGTCGTCATCCGGGCCGAGCGCGGCCGGGGCGCTGAGCTCTTCCGCCGCTATGCGGGGATGAACGCAGCGATGGACCGGGTCTGCGCAGGCTACTCAGATGACGATCTTGAGCTGCTGGCCGGCTTCTTGCGCAGCACCGCCGATGCGGGCCGGGCCGCGGCCGCCGAACTCGCCGACGGCTGAGCGAGCCCCTTCCTTGATCACGGAGGATCCGGCACGCTCCTGGCGGCCAGGTCCGCACGATCACGTAACCCGGTGGCTGCGGCGCCTTCGCTGCTCATGAAGCGGAACCCGAGGCTGGTCGTCATAGAATTCCCGCATGTCGGTCTGGCTTGCGGCTGAGCGGCCCAAGACGCCCAGGGCGCCGCGCGATGAGCGCACTTCGCTGGAATCCTGGCTGGAATACCATCGGGCCACGCTGCTGACGAAGTGCGCGGGGCTGGACCCGGAGCAGCTGGCGACGCGCTCGTGCCCGCCGTCGAGCCTGTCCCTGCTCGGCCTGGTGCGGCACATGACCGAGGTGGAAACGTGGTTCCACGACTTCGACGGCCAGCCGCATGGCCAGTGGTACTGCACCGATGACGATCCTGATGGCGAATTCGACTTGGCTGATCCGGCGCGGGCAGATGCAGACCTTGCGGCGTTTCAGGCCAGTGTCGAGCGGGCGCGAGCAGCTGTCGACGGCCGTGATCTCGACGCGCTGGCACCGGGATGTAGCGAGCCCACCTCGTTGCGGTGGGTGTTTCAGCACATGATCGAGGAATACGCCCGGCACAACGGCCACGCTGACCTGATCCGCGAGCGCATCGACGGGGTCACCGGCGACTAGCAAGGCGCGGGACCTCCGCGATCGGGCAGGCCGTGATCGGGGAGTAGCTGGCACGCTTCGTGTCCGGGCTATGCAGCGCAGCGCGGACACGCCGGGAGTCAGGCGGCCGGGAGGTGACCGGCACCCTGGCGGGGGCGCGCTGCCCGGGGGAGGATGACCGCCGTCACCACGGCGTCATCGTAGGTGGTGCGAACTTCGGCTTGCCGATCGAGCCGAAGGTACCCGTGTACTTCCGTCCGGACCAGCGGCTGCGGTCCCGCTGGCCAGCAACGCGGATCTGGCGCGGGCTGTCATTATGGACTCTACCTATGTAGGGTGACCTCCGTGGGGTCACGTTCTGAGTTCCTGGCGCAGACGTTGCAGGTACCGCCGCCGGCCAATGCGCCGCCGCCGGCCGGGCGACCTGGCGCAAGCCAGCGATGCGAGCGCCGGGTCGCGGCGCCCTTGGTGCGATGGGCTGGCTGAGCCGCGCGGCTGCGGCGGCGGGTCGCGGGGCGGCGCGGCTGGTGCCGGCCGAGCGCCGGGACTGGGCCGAGGCACTGTGGGCGGAGGCCTACCAGGTGCCGCCGGGAGCGCACCGGCTGGCGTGGCGTGCGGGCGGAGTGTGGCTGGTCGCGAGGGAGGCGCTGATGACACGCAGGGCGGCTGGTGCGCTGGTGTTCGCGGTGGCGGCGGCATGGCTGGTCTGGGCGGCCTGGCCGGGGCCGGCGGGTAGTGCGGCCACGGCGGTGGACCGGGTTGACGTGGTCACGGTGGTGCTGCTGCTTGCCGGGCTGCCGCTGCTGGTGCGGCGGCTCGCGGGGCCGGCCGCCGACGGCTGGATGGCGCGGGTCCTGCGGTTCGGCGGGTTCGCGGCGGTCCTTGTCCTGACCGTGGCCAAGGCCAGCGTCGAGCGGGTCGCGGACGCCCCAGCCGTGGCGCACCTGGTCACGATCGCAGTTACCCCTGGTCAGGTCGGGATGCTGTTTATCTGGATCTTCGAGAGCCTGTTCCTGCTCGTGATGGCCGTTTATCTGGCTGCCATCCTGGGGCTGACCGCGCGGCGGTCGCGGGTGGCCCCGGGCACGCTGGCCATCGGCACCAGCGCGGGCATCGTGGTCGGCGTCGTCCTTTACGCGCTGGTGCCGCTCGGGCTCGCTACGCATGCGACCAGTCCGTGGCTCGGGGGAGCAGCGACCGGGGCCGTCGAGGCGCTCGCCTGGACAGCGTTGGTCGCCGCGCCGGTAGTGGCTGGCGCCTGGGCCGGGCGGCGCTACCTCGGACCGGGGAGCCCGGACCAGGTCGCTGACGCCAGGACCCGGCAGAGCGCCGCGGCCGGGTTTCTTGCGACCGGAGTCGGCGCCCTGATTGTCAACGTCCTGGGTACCGGCACGATCGCGCTGATGTCCAGGGCCAGCTGGCTGCTGCACTGGCTTTACCCCGGCCAGCATCTGCTCGCGGCCGTCGTCCGCGCCCGTGAGCTGACGGCCAGCGCGGACGCCGCCGGGTATCTCCTCATCCTGCTGGCCTTCCCGGTCATCGGGCTCGTCCTGGGCCTGACGACCTGCGCCCCCATTCCAGAGCCCGGCCGATCGCCGGATGGTGGCGGTCCGCCTGGTCCGCCGGGTCTTGAGCCGGCGCCGGGTCCGGTAGCTGGCGGGCGGCTGGCCGGCCCGGAAGCGGACGCGGGCGGGCGGGCTGGCAGCCTGCCCGGCTGCCGCGAGGAAGGCCCGGACGGTGCGGATGATGAGGCCGCGGCCAGCGCGGCGGCGGATGCCTGCCTGCCCGCCGGATGGGGCGGCTGAGGCCGGATCTACGAAGGGGCGCCGGGGGCCGAGGAGGGGCGCTGAGGCGGGGGAGGGGTGCTGGGGCCCCCGGGCCGGAGCCACCCGCGATACTGGGCAGCACGCCATCCACGGGGGCGGCCGGCCTGGCCTGCGGCTTCAGGTTGTGCGCCCCGACCGGCCAGACGGGTGCCCCGATGAACGAAACGACACCGGCTAGCGCCGCCGCTGCGGGAGACGACACCAGCTCGATTCACCATGCGAGCGGGGCAGGCGGCGCTGGCGGGGCAGGTGGCACGGGCGGGGCAGGTGGCGCAGGCGGGGCAGGGGCTGGTGGGGCAGGCGGCGCTGGCGGGGCAGGCGATGCGGGCGGGACAGGTGATGCGGGCGGGGCGGACGGTGCCGACCTGGCCGGAGATGCCGGGGCCGGCCCGGCCGGCCCGCTGGCCGGGCTGCTGGTCGCCGACTTCTCCAGGATCCTCGCCGGCCCTTACTGTACGATGCTGCTTGCCGACCTCGGCGCGGAAGTCGTCAAGGTGGAGGGCCCGGGCGGCGACGACACCCGGACGTGGATGCCGCCGGTCAGGGACGGCGTATCCACCTATTACCTGGCGGTCAACCGCAACAAGCGGTCGGTCGCGCTCGATCTTCGCGAGCCAGCCGACTGCGCCGCCGCGCAGGAACTCGCCGCGCGCGCCGATGTCGTCGTAGAGAACTTCAAGCCCGGCGGCCTCGCCCGCTTCGGCCTGGACTACGAGTCGGTCAGCGGCCGCAATCCGGCCGTCGTCTACGCCTCGATCAGCGGCTTCGGCTCCGGCGGCGGGGCGTCGCTGCCCGGTTACGACCTTGTCGTCCAGGCAATTTCCGGCCTGATGAGCCTGACCGGCGAAGCCGACGGGGAGCCGTTCCGCGCGGGCGTCGCCGTGTTCGACGTCATGTCCGGGCTGAACGCCGCGATCGGGATACTGGCCGCGCTGCACCACCGGGCCAGTTCCGGGCGCGGCCAGCACGTGCAGGTAAGCCTGCTGTCGGCGGCGCTCTCCGGACTGGTCAACCAGGCCAGCGCGGTCGTCGCCGGCGGCGTGGTGCCGTACCGCATGGGCAACTCCCACCCGAGCCTGTTTCCGTACGAGCCGCTGCCTGCCGCCGACGGCGAGCTGATCATCATCGCCGGCAATGACGGGCAGTTCCGCAAGTTGTGCGAGGTAATCGGCGCTCCCGGGCTCGCGGACGATGTGCGGTTCGCGCGCAACAAGGACCGCACAGCCAACCGCGGCCAGCTACTGCCGATACTGACCGAGCGCCTGGCCCGGCGGACGGCGATGGAATGGTTCACCGACCTGAGCGCGGCCGGCATCGCCTGCGGGCCGATCAATACCGTTGACGGCGGGGTCGCCTTCGCGCAGCAGGTCGGCCTGGACCCGGTGGTAACCGCCGGGCAGGGCGACAGGGCCATGCCCGGCATCCGGAACCCGATCAGGTTCTCCGCCACCCCGGCGGGCTACCGGCTGCCGCCGCCGGAACTCGACGAGCACGGCAAGGAGATCCGGCGCTGGCTGGCCGGCCCGGCCTAGCCGGGCCAGCCGGTGCCCCAGCTGGCCGGCCCGGCCTGGCTGGGCCAGCCCGGGGCACCAGCTGGCCGCAGGTGACCATCGGCATGCTCAGGAAGGTCACCGGCCCGGGCAGTCCCTGCGGCCCAGGCGGCCACGACGGTCCCGCGGCCCCCGCCGGGTCTTATTCTTGCCAGGCGGCAGCCACATCGCCCCTAGGCTCAGTTGATGTGGATACGCGCGAATCCAGGGTGGCCGGGCGCGACATCGTGCTGCTGCACGGCCAGCCGGGTTCGGGCTCGGACTGGCGGCAGCTGGCCGGCCAGCTGCCGGCCGCACTGCGCGTGCTGGCGCCGGACCGGCCGGGGTACGGGGCAAGCCGCCAGGCGGCCGGCGGGTTCGCGGTCAACGCCCGGGCAGTGCTGGCCGAACTCGATGCGCGGGGCAGCAAGCGGGCCGTATTTGTCGGTCACTCCTACGGCGGCGGCGTCGCGCTGGCGGCGGCCAGGCTGGCGCCCGAGCGGGTTGAGGCACTGGTACTGCTGGCCAGCGTCGGCCCCGGCTGCCTGACCGGCTGGGACCGGCTGCTGGCGGCGCCGGTGGCCGGCGAGGTCTGCGCGCTCGTGGCCTGGTGGCTGACTCCGTGGCTGGCCCGGGCCCGGCTGGCCGCGATAGCCAGGCGGCGGCAGCGGCCCATCGCGGCCGGCGAGTACGTCAACTGGCACATCTGGGGAAACTCGCACCATGATCACGGGCCGCTGTGGCGCAGCTTCCTCACCGAGCAGCGGGCGCTGGTAGCCGAGCTGGCCGACCTTACCGCCTCGCTGCCGGACGTGCGGCAGCCGGTGCTGCTGCTCGCCGACCCGAGGGACACGCTTATCCCGGTCCGGGCGACTCACCAGCTGGCGGCGGCGCTGCCGGATGCCCGGGTCGAGTTCCTTGACCACATCGGTCACCACCTGCCGCGCCGCGGGGCAGCCGAGACCGCGGCAAAGATCGTCGAGTTCCTTGCGGCGCTGGACAGCCAGTGACGTCGCCGCGAGGGCACCGGAGGCAGGAGCGCGGATGACCGTCTCGCGGCTACGGCACATTCCCGGCATCGGCGTGGACAAGGTCGGCGACGCCGCCGACGCGGCCGGCGACCCCAGGTTCCTGCGGCTGGAGAACCTGGACACCGATATCCCGCCACCGGCCATCGCCCGGCAGGTCACCCAGGCCGCGGTCGAGCAGGACGACGCCAACAGCTACCTGCCCTTCCCGGGCCATCGCGGGCTACGGGAGGCGGCGGCCGCGCACGTCGGCGCGATGACCGGCCGCCGGTATGACCCCGGCACCCAGTGCGTCAGCGTGGCCGGCGGGCTGAACGGCATCCTTAACGTGCTGCTCGCCACCGTCGAGCCCGGCCGGGAAGTCGTCATCTGCGACCCCATTTACGCCGGGCTGGTCAACCGGATCCGGCTAGCGGGCGGAGTCCCCCGGCACATGCGCTGCGTCCCTGATGCCCGCGGATGGGCCACGGATCCCGGCTGAGCTGGCCGCGGCCATCGGGCCGCAGACCGCGGCCGTGCTGCTGATGAGCCCGGCCATGCCCACCGGCGCGGTGCTGTCCGGCGAGCACCTCGACGCCATCGCCGGCCCGGCCGAAAGCCACGGAGCCTGGATCATCTACGACGCCGCGATGGAGCGGATCCGGTTCGACGGGCAGCCGCCCGCGCACCCGGGCGCGCACGCCGGGCTCGCCTCGCGCACGATCACCGTCGGCTCGGCGTCCAAGGAACTGCGCATGATCGGCTGGCGGGTCGGCTGGGTCGTCGGTCCGGAGCAGATCATGGGCGACGTCGGCCTGGTCGGGCTCACGAACGTGGTGTGCCAGGTCGGCATCGCGCAGGAAGCCGTCGCCGCGGCATTGCGTCATCCAGCCGCGGCCGAGGACGTCGCGACGGCCACCCGGGTCTGGCAGCACCGGTGCGAGCACATCCTTGACCAGCTCTCCGGCTACCCCTGCATCCGCCCGCACGGCGGCTGGTCGCTGCTCATCGACACGGTGCGGATGGGCCGCACGCCGGAGGACGCGGCAGAGCGGCTTTTCGCCCGTTCTCAGGTCGCTGCTACGCCCATGACCGGATGGGGGCCGAGCGGCGGCCGGTACCTGCGCCTGGTGTTCGCCAACGAGCCGGTCGAGCGGCTCGGCGACCTGCGCGACCGCTTCGATGCCGCGCTGCGCTGACGCCGCGGCCCGGTCAGGCCCGGAGGGCGGCCAGGCCAGCGCCGGTGAGGCTGGTGCCCGGATTCAGCCAGCCGATTGACGCAGCGGCGGTGCCGGCGCTGCGGGGAGTTCCCGTTTCAAATGCGCTTGTCTGCTTTTCTGGCGGTCAGCGACGGCCGTCACCGGCTGGTCAGGGCTTCTTCGCGCGGCTCGGGGCGACGCGCGGCGGCTCGCCGGGCTGCTTCGGGTAGACCGGCGGCCACGGCGCGTCGAGCAGCCCGGCCGCGAGGTCCCGCTCGCTCATCGCGAGCAGCGGCTCCAGCGACTGCGGATCGCCGGCCATGCCGAGCCACGGATCGCCGGCTGCCTCGAGCCGGGCGGCCATCGACGCGATCGTGAACTGGTCCGGGTGGATGTCGTCGATCTCGGCCCAGTCGACCGGGGTGGACACCTGAGCGCCCGGCCTGGCCCGTACCGACCAGGCGCCGAACACGGTCTTGTGCGGCGCGTTCTGGTTGAAGTCGACGAACACCCGCTGGCCGCGTTCCTCCTTCCACCAGGCGGCCGTGATCAGGTCGGGCCTGCGGCGCTCAAGCTCGCGCGCCGCGGCCACCGCGGCCGCCCGGACCTGGTAAGAATCCCACCTGGGCTGCAGCCTGACGTACACGTGCAGGCCGCGGTTGCCCGTCGTCTTCGGATAGCCGGTCACGCCGACCTCGGCGAGCAGCCGCCGCAGTTCCGCGGCCGCCGCGCGGATCTGGGTGAAGTCCGTGCCGGGCGAAGGATCGAGGTCGATCCGCAGCTCGTCGGCGTGGCCGGGATCGCTGGCCAGGTTGGGCCAGACGTGGAAGCCCAGGCAGCCCAGGTTCACTGCCCACAGCACGTGGTCCAGGTCGGCGGCGACCAGTGCCTGCGAGGTGGTGCCGTTGGGCGTCGACACGGTGATGGTCTGCAGCCAGTCCGGGGCGTTCCTGGGCACCCGCTTCTGGAAGAACGAGGGCCCGGCCGCGCCATCGGGGAAACGCTGGAGCAGCACCGGGCGGCCGCCCATCGCCCGCATCAGCGGCTCAGCTACCCGCATGTAGTGCTCGGCCAGGTCGCCCTTCGTCTCGCCCCGCTCGGCGAAGAGCACCTTGTCCGGATGGGTGATCAGGCCACTTCGCATGGTGATCCATTCCTCGGCGAACCACAGACTACTGCGGCGCCCGCACTGGACTTACAGCCTGCTTGAACTCATACGATCGCGGGAGGGAGCAGCAGATCGAGACCGGAAGGACGGGCGGACAGGCGGATGCGCGATGGCCGGGCACGCGATGACCGGGTGCCAGGGCTGTGGGCGCCGGAGACGAGGTCGCTGACCGCCGGGCTCGTCCTGACCATCACCTTTGTCGCCTCCGAGGCCCTGGCCGTGATCACGGTGATGCCGGTCGCCGCCCGTGACCTCGGCGGGTTCCGCCTTTACGGCTGGGTGTTCAGCGCGTTCATGCTGGCCAGCGTGATAGGCATCGTGGCGGCCGGCCGGGAGGCCGACCGGCGGGGTCCGGCGATCCCGTTCGTCGCCGGGCTGGTGCTGTTCGGCGCCGGGCTGGCCGTCGCGGGGCTCGCGCCGTCGATGGGCGTGCTGGTGGCAGGGCGTGCGCTGCAGGGACTCGGGGCAGGCGCGGTGCCGTCGGTGGCCTACGCGTCGATCGGCCGCAGCCTGGCAGGCCCGCAGCGGGCCAGGATGATGGCGGTGCTGTCCACCGCGTGGGTCGCGCCCGGGCTGGCCGGCCCGGTCATCAGCGCCGAGGTGGCGCACGTGTTCGGCTGGCGGTGGGTGTTCCTCGGCCTGCTGCCGGTGGTCGCGGTGACCGGGTCGATTGCCCTGCCGGCGCTGATCCGCCTTGGCCCGCCGGGTTCCCGCCGCGCCGAGGAGCACAAGCTGACCGACGGCCTGCGGACCGCGGCCGGCGCAGCGCTGTTCCTCGCCGGCCTCACGCTCGCGGCCGGATCCGGGAAGTTGCTTGCTGGCGGCGGGCTGATCGTGGCCGGGTGCCTAGCCGGGTTCACGGCGCTGCGCCGGCTTGTCCCGGCCGGCACCTTTACCGCGCGCCGCGGGCTGCCGGCCACCATCTTGAGCCGCGGCCTGCTGACGTTCGCGTTCTTCGGCGCAGACGCCTACGTCACGTTGTCGATCACGGAAGTGCGGCACCGCAGCCCGGTGGTCGCTGGCATCGCCGTCACCGGCGCGACGCTGGCCTGGACCGCCGGCGCCTGGGTGCAGGCCCGGCTGAGCGAGAAATGGGAGGGACGCCGCCTGGTGCGCGCCGGGCTGCTGATCGTGCTGGCCGGCATCGCCGGGATGGTCGCGGCGCTGCAGCCGGGCGTGCCGGTGGCGGCCGGCCTGGCGGCCTGGACCATCGCCGGCCTCGGCATGGGCCTGGCGTACGCGCCGATCTCGCTGCTGATGCTGCGGGAGGCACCGCCCGGCCGGGAAGGCTGGGCGTCGGCGTCCCTGAACCTGGCCGACGTGCTCGGCACGGCGATCGGCATCGGTGCCGGCGGCGCGGCCGTGGCCGCGGGAGCCAGCCTGTACCTGGGCGTCACCGCCGCGTTCGCCATCGCGGCGATCATGGCCGTCGTCGGGCTCGGCGTCAGCCGCCGCCTGCCGGACGGCCCGGTCGGCCTGCCCCGGCCAGCGGTCGAGGAGCCGGTGGCCGCCTGAGGCGCCTGGCCCGGCGGCACCGCGGGGCGGCGCTTGCGTCCGGTGGCGCTCGCGTCCAGCTGGCGCTCGCGTCCGGCTGGCGCTCGCGTCCGGTGGCGCTCGCGTCCGCGCCGGATCGGTGAAAAGGTGATCAGATGAGCGGCGGCGAGGAGCGAGACGGGGTGTCGCTGACCAACCTCGACCAGCCGCTGTTCGACGGGGCGCAGGCGGCCAAGCGGGACCTGGTGGACTACCTGGACGCGGTCCGGGACCGGATCATCCCGGCGCTGGCCGGCCGGCCGCTTTCGGTTATCCGGGTGCTCCGCGGCCAGCAGCCGTTCATGCAGAAGAACGTGCCCAAGTACACGCCGCCGTGGGTGCCGACGGTGCAGTTGTGGGCAGAAGCTTCGAAACGCGAAGTATCGTACGCGCTGTGTAACGACCGCCGGACGCTGCTGTGGCTGGCCAACCAGCGGGCGGTCGAGTATCACCCCACCCTGGCGTGCGTCGGCCGGATGGATCACCCCACCCACCTGGTGCTGGACATCGACCCGCCATCCGGGGGAGCGTTCAGCCTCGCCGTCCGCGCCGCCCTGCTGGTACGGCAGGTGCTGGCCGAGGCCGGCCTGGCGGGCGCGGTGAAGACCAGCGGCGCGAAGGGCGTTCACGTGTTCGTGCCGATCGACGCTACGGCGTCGATCGACGACATCGCGGCCGCCACCCGCGCGATCGCCGCCCGGGCCGAGCGGCTTGACCCCGCCCTCGCCACGACGGCCTTCATCCGGGAAGACCGCGAGGGCAAGGTGTTCCTCGACTCGACCCGGGCAGGCGGGGCGACGGTGGTGGCCGTGTACAGCCCTCGCGTCCGGCCGGGCGCGCCGGTGTCATTCCCGGTTCCCTGGGCGGATCTTGACCAGGTCGGGCCGGCCGACTTCACGGTCCGCACGGCCGCCCCGCTGGTAGCCGGCAGCGATCCGTGGGCCAGCCTGATGCCCGCGCCGCAGCGGCTGGGCACCGGCCTGATCGAGGAGGGCCGGGCGATCCCGGTCGCCCGGGTGCAGGCGATGCACGAGGGCAAGCGGCGCGCCCGCGCCCGCCGCGCCGGGCCGCCCGGCTAGCCAGCCCGGCGCTGAACCGCTAAGGGCCTGGGCAGCCGGGCCGCGCCCGCGTTCAGCTCGTGTCCCGCTCGCGTCCGCTGGTCCAGCTCGCGTCAGCCGTCGCCGGCCAGGTAGGAGGCAACGGCGAGGCCCGAATAGGCGGCCAGCAGCATCGCTCCGCTTAGCCGTGTCGTTCTGCCGGACCGAAGGACAATCGCCGGAAGAGTGACCGCTACGGCCATAACCGCGAGTTCCACCGGCCGGAAGCTGAGCGCAAGTGGCTTGAATCCCCATGAGATCAGCGCTATCAGCGGTATCACCAGGCCGGCAATCTGAGCGCTCGAGGCCAGCGGAATCTCGGCTGCCAGCTTGACCCGGCCGCGTCGCGCCAGCATCACGGCGCTGCCGTGCTCGGTCGCGTTTCCGATGATCGCGACGATCACCACCGCGACGAAGAACTCCGGCAGGTGCGCTCTGGTCGCGAAGGCTCGCAGCGTGCCGACGAGCGTTTCGCTGACGAAGGCGGCCGCGATCGTGGCCACGCCGAGCACGGTCAAGGCGGCGGGCAACGGCCAGCCGCCTTCTTCAGATTCGGCGGGCCGATAGATCTGCCGGTGGCGACGGAGCGCGTACCGAGTCACCACCAGGCAGACGATCAGCAGCAGGATGGCAACAGGAAGCGAGAGCTCGGCGAGCGAGCGGCGTTCCGAATCGCCGTGGATTCCTGGCGCGGCGGCGACAAGCACGACGGTGGTGAATCCGACCAGGCCGAGCGAGATGTAGGCAGACCGGCGGTCGATGAAGCCTGTCTGGCCGAAGAGCAGAGTGAAGCCGAGGACGAGCAAGAGGTTGCCGGCGATCGAGCCTACGAGCGATGCCCTGACGATCGCGGTCAGCCCGCCGGAAAGGGCGATAACCGCGATGATCAGCTCCGGGGCGTTGCCGAACGTCGCGTTCAGGAAGCCGCCTATCCCGGGACCGGTCCGGCGGGCAAGGTGGTCCGTCGCCTCGCCGATCAGCCAGGAGAGCGGGATCAGCGCCACTCCGGCAAGCACGAACAGGGTCAGCTCATCGGCGCCGTCGAGCCGGTCCAGAATCACCACGAGCGGCGCAAGCAACAGCAGCGACAGGAGCGCACCGTGAGCGACCTTTCCGCTGATCGTGCGCACATCGTCACCTTACTGGGCCGGGCCGGTCGCCCGGGCGGCCGGAGCCGGGCGCTGCCGCCGTGTCGGCCGCCCGCCCGGGCCGGCGGCTGACCGCGTCCCTAGGTGGTGGATCGCGCGATCGCACACCTTGGGAGGTGTGCGATCGCGCGATCCACCACGTTCCGCCGGGGCGCGGGGGAGCTGGCCGGGCGGGGCGCGGCGGAGCTAGCGGCCGGTGACGCCGCCTGGCTCATCCTGAACGTGGACGGCCGCTTCCTCGGCCCCGGCGGCGCCGCCGTCGATCCCGACGTCGCGCGCGACAAGGTCGGGCTCGGCGTCCGGGTGTGCTCCCTCGTCCGCGGCGACCAGCCGACCTGACCTGGCGTCCTGCACATCGCCGGGCACCGCGTCGTCGGCGAGGTCGTCATCGGCGTACGGGTCCGGGTCCGGCTCCTCCTCGGCGAGCAGCTGGTCGAGCGACTCACCCTGCCGCTCCTCCGCCAGCGTGGTGCCGAAGCTCTCGCCTGCCGACCACCGGTCCGGCGGCGCGATCCCGGTGTCCAGCGGGTCGTCGCCCGGGTCGCCTTCGAGCGTGTCGGAGGCGTCCAGCGTGCCGTCATCCTCAAGCTCGTTGTCGTCGAGGCCGGCTGACGGGTCGTAAGTCTCATCCGGCATATCGCGTGCTCACCCTCCGCTGTCGCCTCGGCCGGCCTGTCCTTGACCTCGCCGCGTCCGGCCAGGCTAGCGAGAGCGGTGCAGGCCGGGACCGGCGGGGACGGGCTGCCGGGCCGCGGTGCCCCCGATCAACGCCCGGCGTGCGCCTGCCGGGCGTGCGCCTGCCGGGCGCTGCCGATGCCAGCAGCGCTGCCGATGCCAGCAGCGCTGCCGATGCCAGCAGCGCTGCCCGCCAGCGCCGGCGCCGCGCAGCCGCCATCCGCGTCACCACCCGCTGGCCGGCCATCCGGCCCGCTGACCGCCCGCACTTTTTGCGCTGGCCAGGCGCTATCGAGCCGGGCATCATTTCCATTGTGGAGTCACTGGCCACGCTGCTTGAGCGGCGGGCGTTCGAGTGCCGGCTTGAGCCTGACCGCGCGCTGCGCACGCCGGCCGAGGCCGAGGAGTTCCTGCGCGGGCGCGGGCTGCTGACCCGTACGACGGACTGCGCGCTGCCGAGCCTGTACGAGGCATGCCACGAGGACCCGTTCAAGCCGGGCAGCCCGGGCTTCGCGACCTGGCCGGCCACGAAATGGCCGTGGTTCGGCGAGCTGGCCGGGCGCGGCTATCTCGCCAGCGCAGTGCACCGCGGCAAGAACCTGCTGGTGTCCGCCGAGGTGGCTCGGCTGCTCGACCCGATCTGCCTGGCCGAGATCAGCCGCATGCGCAGCGCCGAGCCCGGCTGGCGCCTGCTGCTCGACCAGCTGGCTGCGGCCGGGCCCGCCAGCATCGAGGACCTGCGGGCCGATCTCGGGCTCAAACGGCAGGAACTGAACGCATTGAGGTCTCCGCTTGAGCGCTGCGGCGCGATCGTCTCCCGGTCACTGCAGATGACGGCCGGCCAGGGACACTCCCATTCGAGCGAGCTGGCGCGCTGGGATCAGGCCTATCCCGGCACCGCCGGGATGGGCCAGGACCAGGATCCCGGCCGCGCTCTCGGCGACCTCGTCGTGGCCGGCGTTCGCGCCGCGGTCGTTGCGCCCGAGCGCGAGCTGCGGCGCTGGTTCTCCTGGCAGTGGTACTGGACCGGCGAGCTCGTCGACGACCTGGTCAGCGCCGGGCGGCTGCGCCGGGTCGACGGCCACGTCACGATCGCCGGCTGATCACCGGCCAGCGGAGGGCAGCCCAGCGGAGGGCAGCCCAGCGGAGAGGCAGCCCAGCGGGAGGCAGCCTGGCGGAGGGCAGCCTGGCGGAGGGCAGCCTGGCGGAGGGCGACTAGGGATGCTGGAATCGTCACCGTAAGCTTTAGTGATCAGGCCCTGCGATCCGGGGCCCTGGGCCGACTCGCTGACGGCGATGGCCGCCGGCAGCGGTCACGATCGGGGGTCGGTTGCCATGACCAGGATGTCTCCGGGTGTTCTGTCGCCGCCGCATGAGTTGCTGACGCCGGATGAGTGGCGTTCGCGTGGGCGGGATGAGCGCAGGCTGGCGTCCCGGTCCAGCCATGCGCAGTGGGAGCCGCCGCCGGACCGGCCGGACCCGGTCGCCATTCTCGAGGAGCAGGCCAGGATCCGGGTGCCTGACCTGGTGCCGATCCGGTACGGGCGGATGGCCGCCTCGCCGTTCGCGTATTTCCGCGGCGCGGCGGCGCCGATGGCATGGGATCTGGCGCACACGCCGACGACCGGCATCCGGGTGCAGGCGTGCGGGGATGCGCACCTGCTGAATTTCGGCATGTTCGCCGCGCCGGACCGGCGGCTGGTGTTCGACGTCAACGACTTCGACGAGACGCTGCCTGCGCCATTCGACTGGGATGTCAAGCGGCTGGCGGCCAGCTTCGCCGTCGCCGGGCGCGACAACGGGTTCCGCGACCGCGACGCGCATACCGCGGCGCGGCTGGCGGTGCACAGTTACCGCACCGAGATGACGAACTACGCGGCGATGCGGTTCCTGAAGGTCTGGTACTCCCGGATCGACGTCGATGAGGTAACCAGCCTGTACGACGCGATGCAGCCGAAGGAGGCGGTGCGCCGCCGCCAGCGCGACATCGCCAAGGCACAGCAACGGACCAGCCTGAAGGCGTTCCTGAAGATGTGCGACCAGGTCGAGGGGCAGTACCGGATCCGGCTGGCGCACCCGGTGATCGTCCGGTTCCCGGTCGAGCGGCACCCCGGCATCCTGGCGGAGCTGCGGCACGCCGTCTCGCTGTACCAGGACACCCTGGAAGAAGACCGCCGCGAGGTGCTGCGCCGCTACTATTTCGGCGACTTCGCCCGCAAGGTCGTCGGCGTCGGATCGGTCGGCACCGAGGCGTTCATCTTGCTGCTGCTCGGCGACCGCCCGGACGAGCCGCTGTTCCTGCAGCTGAAAGAAGCCCAGGACTCGGTCCTCGCGCCGTACGCCGGCGCCAGCGAATACAAGCACCAGGGCGAGCGGGTGGTCCGCGGCCAGCGGCTCACCCAGGCCACCGCCGACCCGTTCCTCGGCTGGACCAGCGGCATCGGCACCGGCGGCACCGGCTCCCGGCAGATACTCGCCGCCTCGAAGGACTACTACGTGCGGCAGCTCCGTGACATGAAGGGCTCGATGAGCGTCCCGCTGATGGACCCGCACCAGCTGAACTACTACGGCAGGCTCTGCGGCTGGGCACTCGCCCGCGCGCACGCAAGAACCGGGCGGGCAACGGTGATCTCCGGCTACCTGGGCAGCAGCGAGGACTTCGACTGCGCCATCGCCGACTTCGCCATCGCCTACGCCGACCAGAACGACCGCGACTATCACCAGCTACTCGAGGCCATCTCGGCCGGCCGCGTACTGGCGACCGTCGAGGAGTAGTCCCGGCCGCGGCCTGGCCTGCTCAGTCGCCGACGGCCACCGGCAGGCCGCTGCGGATCATCGTGCCGGGCGGGCACGGCCACGACACCGGCCAGACGATCGAGGTCAGCGGCGGATGGCTGATGTCATGACCGCCGTGGTAGCCCTCTAGGCTTGCCTGCCATGACGGCACGCATCGAGCGGATCGTGACCTCGGGGACCTTTTCCCTGGACGGCCAGGATTTCGCGGTCGACAACAACGTGTGGCTGGTCGGCGACGACCGCGAGGTGATCGTGATCGACGCGGCGCATGACGCGGACGCGATCCTGGCGGCCGTCGGTGACCGCAGGCTCGCCGCGATCGTCTCGACGCACGGTCACAACGACCATGTCAACGCCGCGCGGGACGTCGGCGCGCGGGCCGGCGCGCCGGTGCTGCTCCATCCGGCCGATCACGTCCTCTGGCGGATGGTCTACCCCGACCAGGTTCCGGACGGCGACCTGGGCCACGAGGAGGTCATCGAGATCGCCGCCACGCCGCTGCGGGTGCTGCACACGCCGGGGCACTCGCCGGGCAGCGTGTGCCTGTACGCGCCCGCGCTCGGCGTGGTCTTCTCCGGTGACACCCTCTTCAGCGGCGGCCCCGGCGCTACCGGACGGTCCTACTCGGATCATCCGACGATCATCAGGTCGGTCCGCGAGGTCCTGCTGGCGCTGCCGGCCGGCACGGTCGTGCACACCGGGCACGGCGACGACACCACGATCGGCGCCGAGGCCACGGCGCTGGCCGGCGAGCGGGCCGGCGGCGATGCCCGGGCTGCGGCCGGACACGCACCGCATCAAGCCGGCTGACCAGCGCGTTCTGGAGAGCATCCGGGCCGAGCTCAGCCGCGTCGTCCGCTACGACGACGAGTCGATCGCGGCCAGCAAGTGGGTCAGGCAGCGCTACGACTGCGGCTGCTTCCCCGATCTGCGGGCGGCCCGCCGGGCGGTAGTGAGGACGGCCTGGCACGAGGCCGGCCACGCAGCGGCCGCGCTGGCGGTCGGCGCGAGCTTCACCTCGGCCAGCATCCACCACGGCCGCGATAACGACGGCCGGGTGCACGGCATCACCGCCGGCAGCGGCCTGGGCTACGTCGTCCACGCCGGCGGCCAGATCGCCGAGCGGCTGATGAACTGGACCATGCTGGAGCGCGACGACGACCTGCGCGCGTGGCTGCGGGGGTGGCGGGGCGACGGCGGGGACGCCCGGCATTTCCGCCGGGCGCTGCGCGAGCATCCCGGCACCGACGAGTTCCTGGCCTGGCGCCGCAGCGAGGAGATGCTGACCCCGATGCGGCTGAAGATCCGGCAGATCGCCAGGGCCCTGCTCGTGCATCACCGGCACCTGCCCTACAACGTCGTCGCGGCGATCGCCGACGGCGCCTGAGTGGTCCGCCCGGCGAACCGCCCGGCCGCTGCTGACCTGGCTGGATATGCGGCTCTTGGGGCGGCCGTGACGATAGGTTGACCCGCATGCGGCCGCGCCTGATGATCAGCGTGCTCGGCGTCCTGGCCAGCCTGGCCGTCGTGATCGGCATGTCCTCCTGCTCGCCGGCCGCCCGGCCTGGCCGGGGATGGCGCGGCGATCGGCGGCAATTCGCCGCGGCCGAGCCGGGCAGGTTCCGCTCCGGCCGGAGGAAACGGGACGGGCCAGGGCAGCGCGGCCCGGCCTGCCGCCTCGGTCGGCATGGCCGCGGTCGGCGACATGATGCTCGGGAACACGCCGGACCTGCCCGCGGACCCGGCCGGGTACCTCGATGCGGTCCGGCCCGTCCTTGACCCGGGCGCCCAGATCGTATTCGGCAATCTCGAGGGCACGCTCACCACGGCAGCGACCAGCAAATGCGGCGCACCGGGCAAGCCGGACAAGGACAAGGACTGCTTCGCGTTCCGGGATCCGCCCGGCTACGCACGGTATTTCAAGCACGCCGGGTTCACCGTGCTGAATGATGCCAACAATCATTCCTTCGACTTCGGTGCCGCGGGGCAAGCACAGACGGTCCGGGCGATTCATGCGGCCGGCCTGGCGCAGACCGGGCTGCCCGGCGAGATCACCGTGGTGCGGGCACACGGGATCAAGGTGGCGCTCACGGCCTTCGCGCCCTACAGCTACACCGCGGGCCTGCTTGACCTGCCCGCCGCCCGGGCGCTGATCAGGCGGGCCAGCCGGAAGGCAGCCGTTGTCGTCGTCTACATGCACGCCGGGGCGGAGGGCTCAGATGCGGACCACGTGACCGGCCGGGAGGAGTACTACCTCGGCGAGGACCGGGGTAACGCCGAGGCTTTCGCCCACCTGGCGATCAACTCCGGCGCCAGCCTGGTGATCGCCAGCGGGCCGCACGTCGTGCGGGGGATGCAGTTCTACCACCGCCACCTGATCGCCTACAGCCTGGGCGACTTCGCCAGCTACGGCGACTTCTCGGTGGCCGGGGACCTTGCCGAGAGCGTCATCCTGCGGGTAAGGCTGTCAGCCCGCGGCCGGTTCGAGCGGGCCCGCATCTACCCCGTCCAGCTCACCGGGGAAGGCCGGCCCGTGCCCGGCGGCGGAGCAGTGGGCTTGGTCGCCCGCCTGTCGGCGGAGGATTTCGGCGCCAGCGCGGCACGGATCTCGCCGTCCGGCGTCGTCCGGCCGCCGTGAGGGTCAGCTCGCGCTGGCCCGCTCCAGGACGAAGACCGGGATCTGGCGGGCGGTCTTGCGCTGGTACTCGGCATACGGCGGGAAAGCGGCGACCGCGCGCGCCCACCACTGCGCCCGCTCATCGCCGGTGAGCTCACGGGCGGTCATGTCCCACTTCTGCGGGCCGTCCTGGAGCTCGACCCGCGGGTCAGCGAGGAAGTTGTAGTACCAGACCGGGTGGGCCGGGGCGCCGCCCTGCGACGCGACCGCCGCATAGCGGCCCTCGTGCTCGACCCGCATCAGCGGCGTCTTGCGCACCTTGCCGGTCTTCGCGCCGCGGTTCGTGATGATCACCACGGGCAGGCCGGTTTCGCGCAGCGTCGTACCCTGCGTCCCGCCTGAACTCTCGTACAGCTCGACCTGGTCGCGGACCCAGGCCTGGGTGCTCGGCTCGTATTCACCATCGACAGGCATGCCGCTATCCAACACCGCCCGGCACTCCCCGGCGCACCCGGGGAGTGCCGGGCCACCCGGGCCGGACGCACGCGATGCCCGGTTACTGTGGTCCCGGCGACGGCGACGGCGACGGCGGCGCGAAGCCAAGCCGCCGGGCCCGGAACCGGCCAGCGCGCGGTGAGCGCGCGGATGAGGAGGAGGAACCGGATGGCTGACAGGTCAGTGGCGATCGTCGGAGGCCGGGTAGTGCCGATCACCGGGGAGCCGGCCGACGGCGGGACGGTGCTCATCGAGGACGGCAAGATCACGGCCGCCGGCGCCGGCGTCGCCGTTCCGGACGGCGCCAGCGTGATCGACGCGGCAGGCTCCTGGGTGCTGCCCGGGTTCATCGAGGCGCACGGGCACGTCGGCGTGCACGAGGAGGCCGAGGGCTGGGCCGGCTCGGACACCAACGAGCTGACCGAGCCGGTGACCGCGCAGGTCCGCGCGCTCGACGCGATCAACCCTGCCGACCTCGGATTCCGGGACGCGATCAGCGGCGGCGTGCTGGCGGTCAACGTCAATCCGGGCTCCGGGAACCCGATCGGCGGCCAGACGGTGGCGCTCAGGTGCTGGGGCCGGACCGTCGACGAGATGGTGCTGCGCGAGCCGTCCGGGATGAAGTCCGCGCTTGGCGAGAACCCGAAGCGCGTCTACGGCGAGCGGAAGAAGATGCCGAGCACCCGCCTCGGCACCGCCGCGGTGATCCGCGGCGCCTTCGTCGAGGCCGGCAACTACCTGCGGAAGATCGACGCCGAGCAGGGCAAGCCGGCCGGCGAGCGCAAGCCGGTCGACCGGGACCTGAAGCTCGAGGCGCTCGGCAAGGTGCTGCGGCGGGAGATTCCGTGGCGCCAGCACTGCCACCGCGCCGACGACATCGCCACCGCTATGCGGATCGCCGAGGAGTTCGGCTACGACCTGGTGATCGACCACGGCACCGAGGCGCACCTGCTCGCCGACATCATCGCGGCCAAGGGCATCCCGGTGATCATCGGGCCGCTGCTGACCAGCCGGTCGAAGGTCGAGCTGCGGAACCGGTCGATCGCCAACCCCGGCAGGCTGGCGCGTGCGGGCGTGACGATCGCGATCACGACCGACCATCCCGTCGTGCCGGTCAACCTCCTGGCCCACCAGGCTGCGCTGTCGGTCAAGGAAGGCCTGGATCCGCAGACCGCGCTGCAGGCGCTGACCATCAACCCGGCCCGGATCGCCGGCATCGACGACCGGCTCGGCTCGATCGAGCCGGGCAAGGACGCCGACCTGGCGATCTGGTCCGGCGACCCGCTGAACGTGCTCAGCCGGGTCGAGCTGGCCTTGATCGGCGGCAGGCAGGTGTACGCGTACCAGGACGGCGAGGCCAGGTTCGCCGATTGGTGAGGCCGGGAGCGGCGGGCGTTCAGGAGTGGATGACGTCCGTGTGGTGGCAGAAGTGCACCCGGCCCGGGCTGATCGACTGGATCCGCCGTACTGAGCCCCGCCAGGCCGCCAGGTCGGTGGCCTGGCCGGGCGGCAGCTTCCCGGCATCCGGTGCGGAGTACTGCCGCGGCGTGTAGGCGGCGTCCCCGATGAGCAGGTCGGACTCGCCGTCCGCGGACTGGACGACGACCGACTGATGGCCCACGGTGTGCCCGGGAGTCGTGATCACCTTCAGCCCAGGCAGCACCTCGGCGTCGCCGTCGAGCAGCTCGAACCGCGCGTTCATGAAGCCGAACCAGTCGTACAGGTCTGCCGCCTCGACCTTCGCGCGCTCCAGTTCCGCACGCTGGACATAGCAGGCGGCGTGGGGGAACACCGCATTCTGGCCGCAGTGGTCGAAGTGCAGGTGGGTGTTGATCACCAGGCCGATGTCGGCCGGGGTCATGTCCAGCTCGGCGAGCGCATCTGCCGCCGACCGGTTGACCACGCGCCAGTCGCTGAGCAGCTGGCCGGGGCCGCCGACGCCGGTGTCCACCAGGACCGCGCCGCCCGGATGAGTCACCACGAAACCGTGCACCGGCCAGTCGCCGCCGCCCGGGACGGTGAGCCGGGCCAGGTGCAACCGCTTGATCTCCAGCGACATCAGGGACCGCCTCCAGCCTCATGCCGGGAAAAGAAGAGGCTATATCGGGGCCGCGCTGAGCGGGACGATCCCGTTAAAAAGCGGTGTTTTCGGTTGTGAACTGCAGGCCCCGGCCTGGTAGGGCGCAGGCATGCCGCTGGCCAGCTCGCCGTCTTCCGGTATTCTTGGGTCTCCAGGCCGAGAGGCGCTGCAACGGGCTCCGCCCGCCACGCTCGGCCCGGGCTGCGTTGCCGAAGGGCGCCTCCATTCGCGAGCAATGGAGGCGGCAGTGCACAAGATCCTGAACCGCGATGAGGCTAGCGGCACCGCGCGCGCCCTGCGGGAGCTGCTCGATCAGCGGGTCGTGGTGCACGACGGGGCCTGGGGGACGATGCTGCAGGGCGCCGCGCTCAGCCCGGCCGATTACCGCGGCGACCGGTTAAGGGATCATCCCCGCGACGTGACCGGCGACCCGGACCTGCTGAACCTCACCAGGCCGGATGTCGTCCTCGACGTGCACCGGCAGTACCTGGCGGCGGGCGCGGATATCACCACGACGAACACGTTCACGGCGACGAGCATCGGCCAGTCGGATTATCAGCTGCAGCCGCTGGTGCGGGAGATGAACCTGCGCGGCGCCGAGCTGGCGCGCCGGGCCGCGGACGAGGCGGGCGGCCGTTTCGTGGCCGGCTCGATCGGGCCGCTGAACGTCACGCTTTCGCTGTCCCCGCGGGTGGAGGACCCCGCCTACCGGGCGGTGTCGTTCGACCGGGTCCGCGACGCGTACGCGGAGCAGGTCCGGGCGCTCGACGACGGCGGGGTCGACCTGCTGCTGATCGAGACGATCTTCGACACGCTGAACGCGAAGGCGGCGATCGCCGCCGCCAGGGAGGTCGCGCCGCATCTGCCGCTGTGGATCTCGGTGACGATCGTCGACCTGAGCGGGCGGACGCTGTCCGGGCAGACCGTGGAGGCGTTCTGGAGCTCAATCGAGCACGCGGGCCCGCTGGTGGCCGGGGTGAACTGCTCGCTGGGCGCCGCCGAGATGCGCCCGCACGTGGCCGAGCTGGCCAGGTTCGCCGGCGTCTACACCGCCTGCCACCCGAACGCCGGGCTGCCGAACGCGTTCGGCGGCTACGACGAGACGCCGCAGCAGACCGCGCGGATGCTCGGCGAGTTCGCCGGATCGGGGCTGGTCAACATCGTCGGCGGGTGCTGCGGGACGACCCCGGCGCACATCGCGCGGCTCGCCGACGCGGTGTCCGGGCTGCCGCCGCGGCCGGTGCCCGCCACGCCGCCCGGCACCCGGTTCAGCGGCCTTGAGCCGTTCGGGATCGGCGCCGACACCGGGTTCGTGATGATCGGGGAGCGCACCAACGTCACCGGCTCGGCCAGGTTCCGGCGGCTGATCGAGGCGGGCGATCATCAGGGCGCCGTGAACGTCGCGCTTGACCAGGTACGCGGCGGCGCCAACCTGCTCGACGTGAACATGGACGCCGACCTGCTGGACAGCGAGCGGGAGATGACCACGTTCCTGAACCTGATCGCGACCGAGCCCGAGGTCGCCCGTATCCCGATCATGGTCGACAGCTCGCGGTGGAGCGTGCTTGAGGCCGGCCTGAAGTGCGTGCAGGGCAAGGGCGTGGTCAACTCGATCAGCCTGAAGGAGGGCGAGGACACGTTCCTCGGGCAGGCACGGCGGATCCGGGACTACGGCGCTGGCGTGGTCGTGATGGCCTTCGACGAGCGCGGCCAGGCCGACACCGTGGAGCGCAAGGTATCGATCTGCGGCCGTGCCTACGACCTGCTCACGCGGCGGGCCGGGTTCGCCGCCGAGGACATCGTGTTCGACCCCAACGTGCTCGCGGTCGCCACCGGCATCGCCGAGCACAACGGTTACGCGAAGGCGTTCATCGACGCGCTGCCGCTGATCAAGGCGCGCTGCCCGGGATCGCGCACCAGCGGCGGCATCTCGAACCTGTCGTTCTCGTTCCGCGGCAACGCCGTCGTGCGGGAGGCGATGCACTCCGCCTTCCTGTTCCACGCGGTGGCGGCCGGGCTGGACATGGGGATCGTGAACGCCGGGCAGCTCGCTGTCTACCAGGACATCCCCGCCGACCTGCTGGAACTCGTCGAGGACGTGATCTTCGACCGGCGGGCCGACGCCACCGACCGGCTGGTCGCTTTCGCCGAGACGGTGAGCGGCTCAGGTACCCGCCGCACCGTGGACCTGGCCTGGCGGGACGCGCCGGTCGAGCAGCGGCTGTCCTACGCGCTGCAGCACGGGATCGTCGACTTCATCGAGGCCGACACCGAGGAGGCCAGGCTGGCGGCGGCCCGCCCGCTGGACGTGATCGAGGGCCCGCTGATGGACGGCATGAAGGTCGTCGGCGACCTTTTCGGCGCCGGGAAGATGTTCCTGCCGCAGGTGGTCAAGAGCGCGCGGGTGATGAAGCGGTCGGTCGCCTACCTTGAGCCGTTCATGGAAGCGGAGAAGGAGCAGGCCAGGCTGGACGGCCGGGCCGAGGCGGATCGCGGCCAGGGCAAGGTGGTGCTCGCGACCGTCAAGGGCGACGTGCACGATATCGGCAAGAACATCGTCGGCGTGGTGCTCGGCTGCAACAACTACGAGGTCATTGACCTCGGCGTGATGACGCCCGCCGCGGTCATCCTGGACACCGCGGTCGCCGAGGGCGCCGACGCCGTCGGGCTCTCCGGGCTGATCACCCCGTCGCTTGACGAGATGGTGAACGTCGCCGCCGAGATGCAGCGGCGCGGGCTGAAGCTGCCGCTGCTGATCGGCGGCGCCACGACGTCACGGCAGCACACGGCGGTCCGGATCGCGCCCGCCTACGACGCCGCCACGGTGCACGTGCTCGACGCGTCCCGGGTCGCCGGCGTGGTCGCTGACCTGCTTGACCCGGGCCGGGCCGAGGAACTGGCCAGGCGCAACCGGGCCGAGCAGGAGCGGCTGCGCGAGCAGCACGCGACGAAGCAGCAGACTCCGCTGCTGACGCTGGCCCGCGTCCGGGCGAACCGGGAGCAGGTCCGGTTCGATGACCTGCCGGTACCGGAATTCACCGGCGTCCGCGTTGTCGAGCCCGGCCTGGCCGCCCTGCGGCCGATGATCGACTGGCAGTTCCTGTTCCTGGCCTGGCAGCTGAAGGGCAAGTACCCGGCGATCCTGGAGCAGCCGGTGGCCCGCGAGCTCTTCGACGAGGCGAACGAGCTGCTCGGCCAGATTGTCGCGGACGGCTCGTTCCAGGCACGGCGGCGCATTCGGCTTCTGGCCTGCCCGCTCGGATGGCGACGACATCGTGCTCGAGGCCGGGCCCGGCGCGGCCCGAGAGCGCGTGAGCTTCCCGATGCTGCGGCAGCAGACGGCCAAGCCGGACGGGCGGCCCAACCGGTGCCTGGCCGACTATGTCGGGCCCGCTGGCGACCATATCGGCGGGTTCGCGGTGGCCATCCACGGCGCCGAGGAACTGGCTGCCAGCTTCGAGGCACGGCAGGACGACTACAAGGCGATCATGGTGAAGGCGCTGGCCGACCGGCTGGCCGAGGCGTTCGCCGAGCATATTCACCTGCAGGCGCGGCGGGCCTGGTTCGAGCCTGATGCCGACCCGCTGATCGAGGACCTGCACGCGGAGCGGTTCCGCGGCATCCGTCCCGCGCTCGGCTATCCGGCCAGCCCGGATCACAGCCAGAAACAGGCCCTGTTCGGGCTGCTTGACGCCGGGCAGCTCGGCATGGGCCTGACCGAGTCCTTCGCGATGACCCCGGCCGCCAGCGTCAGCGGGCTGATCTTCGCCCACCCGGCGTCGCGGTACTTCACCGTCGGGCGGATCGGCCGGGACCAGGCCGGGGACTACGCGGCCCGGCGGGGCCTGGAGCTTGCCGAGGTCGAGCGCTGGCTGCGCCCCAACCTCGGGTACGACCCGGAAGGGGTCACGGCACATCGGGGCAGGGACAGAACATGAGCCGCGTCCCGTTGGCCCGGCGGCACCGGCGCGGTGCTCGCGCTGACGGCAGCCGCCGCGCTCGTCGTGACCGCCGTGGTCATCGCCGTCCTAGCCGGCCGCTCCGGCACCGTTGCCGCGGCCGGCCCGGGCCGGCCGCCGTCCCGGCCGGGGCCGCTAGCCCTGCCGGTGCATCCAGCCCGCCCGCCGCGCTGCCCGTGGTGTACTCGCAGGTCGCCGGGCTGGCACCGCGGCCAGGTGCGGCCCGCCGTGATCTACGTCGGCGAGGGCGGCGCGCCGTACGCCAGCGCGCTGAGGTGGCTGAGCTGGACCGCTGCCGCCGCGCAGGCGGACGGCGACCTGCACCTTCAACAGCCCGGCTGCGCGCTGCCCGTCTACCAGTGCCCGTATCGGCGATTCCGGGTGCAGGTCCAGCTGAGCCGGGTGGAGGCTGCCCTGGCGGCACGCGGTACTACGCGCGGATGCGCTGGACCTACACCGGAATCACGTCCGGCACGTGATCCAGCTGGACATTTCCCGCGGATACCGGCAGCCAGTCCGCATCCCGGCTCACCCCGGCATCCATCAGCGCGGAACCCGCCCGGCATGGTCGCTGGCCCGGTCAGCGGGCCAGCCGGTCAAGTGCCGCCAGGATCCGCTGCTCGGAAACCGGGACGGGCGTGCCGAGCGCCTGGGCGAAGAGGCTGACCCGCAGCTCCTCGATCATCCAGCGCACCGCCCGGACATCGCCGCGGCTGCCGCAGCCGGCCTGGCCGGAAGGCTCGGCCATGCGCCTGCCGGTAGGCGTCGGTCACCCGGTGCACGACCGCCATCCGGGCGGCGTCCCGGCCCGGATCCAGCGGCGCCTTCTCCAGCCGCCGGCCGATGGCCCGCAGGTAACGCGCCAGGTCGGGCAGCCGCCGCGCGCCGGTATCGGCGATAAACCCCGGATAGATCAAGCGCGGCCAGCTGGGCGCGCATGTCGCGCGAACGCCGCCGCCATTGCCGGGCTGGCGGCGCGACCGAGCCCGGCCTCGGCCTCGTGCGCCTCCGCCAGGACCCGCGCGACCGCGCTGACCACGCTGGCCGTCATCGCGGCCAGCTCGGCCCGGGCCGCCGCGAGCAGCCGCGCGAAGCCTCGGCATCCCAGGCCGGGCCGCCGCGCGTCCGCGATCACCTGATCGGCCGCGCATGCCGCGCAGTCCGCCAGCAGCGCGTCGGCGCTCGGGTAAGGGTGCCTGCTCATCGCCAGCTTGGCGCGACCGGCAGCCGGCTGGCGACCGACGCGCGCCAGCCGGGCACCTGGATCAGCAGCAGGCGGCGGGTGCCCAGCCGCATCGCCTCGGCGGCCTCGGCCTCGGTCTCGAACAGCCGGACGTCGCACCGAGTCGCCGGCGTCCGCCAGCGCCGGGTAGGCCCGGACCTGCCCGTGGCGTGAACACCCGGGGCAGCGAGCCGATGTCCCAGTCCCTGAGCCCGGTGCGGGTGATGCCGCCTGCCGCGTCGGCGAGCGCCGCTGCCAGCCGGGGCCGCAGCTCTCGCCGCAGCGCGGCCAGGTCCTTGCCGGCCGCGACCACCCGGCCAGTCGTCGACCACCCGGAACCCGATCCCAGGTGCGCGGGCAGCCGGGACAGGTCGAACGCCGAGCGCGGGATCGCAGCGCCGCCGAGGCGGCCGAGCTCCGCCGCCAGCGCGTCCAGCAGGTCGCCGCGCGCGGCTCCAGCCGGGGGCCACGGCGCGGGCCGTCTCCGGCGCGGGCACGAAGGCCCGGCGCAGCTGCTTGGGCAGCGACCGGATCAGCTCGGTCACCAGCTCCTCGCGCAGGCCGGGCACCTGCCAGCTGAACTCATCGCCGTCCACCTGGTTGAGCGTCGCCAGCGGGATGTCCACGGTCACCCCGTCAGCCGGCTCGCCGGAGCGAACTCGTACGACAGCGGGAGCTCGCCCCAGCTGCCGGGATAGTCAGCCGGCCGGATCTCGCTCGGCAGCCGGGCCGACGAGGTCCGCGGGGGAGAACGTCAGCAGTTCCGGGTCGGCTGCCCGGGCCTTCTTCCACCAGGCGTCGAAATGCCGGGCGGATGTCACGTCCGCAGGTATCCGCCGGTCGTAGAACTCGAACAGGTCAGCGTCGTCGGCGACGATGCCGCGCCGCCGGGCCCGGCGCTCCAGATCCGCCGCCTCGTCGAGCAGCCGCTGGTTCCGCTGGAAGAACTGGTGATGCGTATCCCAGTCGCCCTCGACCAGCGCGCCGCGGATGAACAGCTCGCGCGCCGCCGCCGGGTCGATCCGCCCGTAGCTGACCTGCCGCGCCGCCACGATCGGCAGCCCGTACAGCGTGACCTTCTCGGACGCCATCGCCGCGCCGCGCTGCGCGTCCCAGTGCGGCTCGCTGTAGGTGCGCCGGACCAGGTGCGCGGCGAGCGGCTCCGCCCATTCGGGCTCGATCCGCGCCGCCGACCCTGGCCCACAGCCGGGACGTCTCGACCAGCTCGGCAGCGACCACCCACGGCGGCGGCTTCCGCGCCAGCACGGAATCAGGGAAGATCGCGAAACGGGCGCCGCGTGCCCCGGCGAACTCGGTCAGCGGCCGCCGCTTCCCGCCCTGGCCCGGATCGCGGTGGTGTCCTGCATGCCGATGTGCGACAGCAGCCCGGCCAGCAGCGACATGTGCACCCGGTCGGCGAGCTCCGCCGGGAAGCGCCCGCCGCCCGGGCTCCGCCGGTGCCGCCCGGCGTGCCCGGTCCGCGGCCGGCGTGCCGGGAAGCGGCCGCCGCTGCGCCGCGATCGCGCCCGGTGCCGGTGCCGAGGTCCCGGGCCGCCTGCCGGAGCTGCCCGTACACGTCCTGCCATTCGCGCACCCGCAGGTAGTGCAGGTACTCGCGGCGGCACAGCCGGCGGAACGCGGATGAGGACAGCTCGCGCTGCCGGTCGCGCAGGTACTCCCACAGGTTGAGGAACGCGAGGAAGTCCGATCCCGGCTCGGCGAAGCGGGCATGCATGGCATCCGCCGCCTCGCGGTACTCCGCTGGCCGCTCCCTGGGATCGTTGATGGACAGGGCCGCGGTGATGATCAGCACCTCGCGGGCGCAGCCGTTCCGGTCGGCCTCCAGGATCATCCGGCCGAGCCGCGGGTCCACCGGGAGCCGGGCCAGCTTGCGGCCCGCGCCGGTCAGCCGGGGCCCGCCGCGGCCCGGCGAGACCGCGCCGAGCTCCTCCAGCAGCCGGATGCCGTCCGCGATGTTCCGGGAGTCCGGCGGGTCGATGAACGGGAAGTCGGCCACCTCGCCGAGGTCGAGCGCGGCCATCCGCAGGATGACCGAGGCCAGGTGAGTGCGCAGGATCTCCGGGTCGGTGAACTCCGGCCGCGAGGCGAAGTCCTCCTCGCTGTAGAGCCGGACGCACATGCCGTCCGAGGTGCGCCCGCACCGGCCCTTGCGCTGGTTGGCCGAGGCCTGGGAGATCCGCTCGATCGGCAGCCGCTGGACCTTCGTCCGCTGGCTGTACCGGGAGATCCGCGCGGTACCCGGGTCGATCACGTACTTGATGCCGGGCACGGTCAGCGAGGTCTCCGCGACATTCGTGGCCAGCACCACCCGCCGCCGTGGTGCGGCTGGAACACCCGGTGCTGCTCGGCGGCTGACAGCCGGGCGTAGAGCGGCAGCACATCGAGGTCATCCGGCCCGGCCAGCGCATCGCGGCATCCCGGATCTCCCGCTCGCCGCTGAGGAACACGAGGATGTCCCCAGGGCCAGCCGCGATCAGCTCCGCTACCGCATCACAAATGCCCTGGACCTGATCTCTTGATTCCTTAACGGGTTCGCCGGGGTCGTCCAGCGGCCGGTAGCGCACCTCGACCGGGTAGGTCCGCCCGGACACCTCGATCACCGGCGCTCCTGCACGGTGCTTGCCTGATTCGCCTCCGGCGCTCTGCTGCCGCCGCCTCCGGCCGTGCTGCCTCATTCGCCCCCCCCCCCCCCTGCCCGATTCGCCTCCGGCGCTCTGCTTACTGATTCGCCTCCGGCGTTTCTGCCTGCTTCGCCTCGCCCATTCGCCTCGCCTCTGCTTGCCCGATTCGCCTCCGGCAAAATGCATGCTGAAGCGCTCCGGGTCGATGGTGGCCGAGGTGATGATGACTTTCAGGTCAGGCCGGCTGGGAGTACCGCTTCAGGTATCCCAGGATGAAGTCGATGTTCAGGCTGCGCTCGTGTGCCTCGTCGATGATCAGCGTGTCGTAGCTCAGCAGCTGCCGGTCGCCGCTGCATCTCGGCCAGCAGGATGCCGTCGGTCATCATCTTGATCAGGGTGTCGTCGCCGGCGGCGTCGGTGAAGCGCACCTTGTAACCGACTGCCGTGCCGAGCCCGGCGCCGAGTTCGCTGGCGATCCGCTCGGCGACGGTCGGGCCGCGATCCGGCGGGGCTGGGTGTGGCCGATCTGGCCGGTGATGCCGCGGCCGAGCTCCAGGCAGATCTTCGGCAGCTGCGTGGTCTTGCCTGAGCCGGTCTCGCCAGCGATGATCACCACCTGGTTATCGCGGATGACCTCGGCGATCTCGTCCTTCAGCTGGCTGACCGGAAGCTCCGGCGGATAGCAGATGGCGGGCACGCGCGCGCCGGCGCGCCTCGACCCGGGCCTCTGCCGCGGCCAGCTCGGCGAGGATCCGGCCGATGGCCTGTTCGCGCGCCCCGGCGTCGCGCAGCCCGGCGGCCGCCCGGCCGCGCCTCGCGGTAGCCGCCGCTGGTCGCGCAGCATCACGCCGGGCAGGCGGGCTCGCACCTGGGCAGAGCGAGGATGTCAAGGCGGCAGTCTCCAGGCGGGCGGCTGGCTGGCGGCGCGGGGTACACAACAAGGATGGTCGGGAAGTCCCTGGCGTCCTAACGCTTTTGCGGTCAGCCTGCTTCCGCGCGCCCCCCCCCGCGGGGGGGGCCGGCCGCCGGCTCAGGGCTCCGCTGGCGGTCCTGGGCCAGCCGCCGCCCGCCAGGCCGCCGGCGGCGCCGCGGCCTTGGCCGCAGAGAGACATTACGGACAAACTCCCCCGTCTCCCGGCAACCCGGATCTTCCGGCCGGTGCTGCTGCCGCCGCCGCGGAACCTGGTCAAAAAACCGTCTTGACGCATGCCGGGACCTTTGCGATTCTTTCCTGCGTGGGGCGACCGCGGTCGAGCGGGGGGCAGAATGAGGTGTCGGGCGATCGCACCGCTTTTTGCGGTTGTGTTACTGGGGAAAGTCCCGGTGCTCATCAGCACATGCTCGGGAAGCCGCCCGCGGCGGCGTCCGCCGCGGCGAACGCTCCTGCGCTTCGCCCGGCAATCGCCGAGAGTATGGCATGCCGCGGTCCTGGTGGACCGGGGCCATGGCTGCCTGCTTGTGATCGATGTACCAGGTGGACGCGTTCCTGCGGCATGCCCCGGTACTTAGCAGTCCCGTTCGCGGTGCGCCAGCCCGGCCCGCCGGAAAGGCTGCGAATCAAGTGCGACACATCATCGATGCTACCTGGCTTGGACCGGTTTGTTACCAGGTCACAGTACTTTTGGATACTGCTTATCTACGCGGCTGCCATGGCCATGGTGCTCGGGGTGCTCATCGGATTCCGGGCCTTCCGGCCGCATGAGCAACGGGTTGTCCCGGTCGTCGGGGGATTCCTGCTCCGGCCATTCCGCGGCTTCCGCGCTGGGCTTTCTCCGGGGCTGGGCGACGAATATTGCCGCTGTCGGGACAGCCATCGCCGGGATTTTTACCGCGGCCGGCGCGATCAAGTCGTTCCTGCCGGGGGTCCAGCTCGACCGCTACGCCATGCTGATTGCCGCCTGCGGCTCGATGGTTGTCGCCGCACCGCTAGCTTTCGGTGTATTTAATGCGATTTTCCGCGGTCACCCTTGACGATCCCCGGCGCCGCATCTATAACCTTGCGGCGGGCAGGCCGGGGTCCTGGCCGCTGCACGATCAAGGTGCCCGCCGGGGCGGATATGACATTTCCTGGCGGTGCCGAGCGAGAAGTCAACGGCCAGCGAGAGCGCGTCCTGCCGGCCGGTGCCAGTGTCTCGGTTCCGACCGGCAGCGCGATCACCGTCAGCGGCGAGCAGATCGCGCTGGCCGCGGCCGGCACCGCGATCACCGTGGCGGCCGGGAGCACGATCGCCGTCAGCAAGGACCTCACGGTCACGGCGGCCGGCGCAGCCAGCCCCGGCGGCGTCCGCCGCGGCAGGGTCGTCCAGGGCGGCGCGGCGGCCGGGCAGACGCCGATCATCGCGGAAGCCGGCGTCGCGTGACCGTGTCCGGTGTCGCCGACATCGAGCTGCTGCCGGGACACGGAGCTGACGGCGCCGCCGGGCGCGCGGGCGAGGCTGCGCGAAGACGCGCGGCTTAAGATGCCAGCAAAGGCCAGGGCGATCGCCGCAGACAGGCGATCGGCCATCCCGGCGGCGGCGTCACGATGTTCGGCATCGGGGCCGAGCTGGGGTTCGCGGGCGTGCTCGGCGGCAGCCTGGCTGCCGACATCTTCTCGGCCAGGGCCATTGCGGTCGCCGTGGCGGCCGTGATGGCCGCGGTCACGCTCTGGTATGCGGCCGCGGGTACTCGCGCGCTCGCCGATTCCGCTGCCGGGTCGGCGCTCGGCAACGAGGGAACCTCCTACACCCTGTGACGGGCAGTTGCTGCTGCGCGGTTCGCTGCCGGACGGCAGTTCCTGCCGGGTCCGGCCCGCGGCGGCGGGTGCTGCCGGGCCGGCCGCGCGCGCGGCGGCAACGGGCGTGGCCTGGCCGGAGGGACGATGGCCTGGCTAGGCCGGCCGCGGCCAGGCGCGGGCGCAGGCGCGGTGAGCACCTGGCCGGTCCGCGGCCCGCTGGTCATGCCCGCGGCCCGTGCCACTCGGTCGCGACGATGAACAGGGTGCTGCCTGTCCCGGCCGCCGAGCATGCAGGCGAAGCAGCCACGGTCGAGCGCGATCGTCTGCAGTACCTCGCCGCCCTCGCGGACGCGCACGCACCGCTTGTTGGGGACGTCCGGTACCAGACCGCGTTCTCGGCATCCAGGCAGATGCCGTCCGGCACGCCATCGCCGAGGTCAGCCCACACCCGGCGGCTGGACAGGCCGCCGTCGGCCGCGATGTCGAAGGCGGTCAGCCGCCTGCCGTAGGACTCCGCGATGATCAGCGTCGAGTTGTCCGGCGTCACCGCCATTCCGTTGGGGAAGGCGATGTCGTCGGCCACCTGCCGGACCGAGCCGTCGGCGGTGGCCAGCGCGATGGTCCCGGGGCGAACTCGCGCCGGCCATCAGGTCGAAGCCGGCCCCGTTGACGTAGACGTTGCCGCGGCCATCCGCGACGATCTCATTCCCCAGGTGGTGGACAGGCCGCTCAGGTCGGCATGGATCGCCAGCGAGCCGTCGGGCTCCTGCGCAGCAGCGCCCTGTGCTGGACGAGACGACGAGCAGACGTCCGTCCGGCAGCCAGTCGATGCACATCGGGAACGACGGCGCACGCGGACGGCTCCTCGCCCTGCCCTCGGGGTCGACGGCGATGATCCTGCGCGCCCCAGTCGGAGAACCACAGACGCCCGTCGTGCCAGCGCGGCGACATCGACCGAACACGATGCCGGTCATCAGCGTGCGGGTCCGGTCGACCTGCAGCGCTCCGCTCGCAGGATGACCGCCGCCGGGTGGCGGTAGGCCCGGGCAGTGCTGGCTGGCCCGCCCGTCCAGTCTGGCTGGCCCGCTCCCCGCGCAGCCTTTGGTTCGACGCCACCAGCAAGACGGGTGAACCACGGCGCTAGGAGCCGGCTGCTGCTAGAGCGGCCAGATCTCCCGGGGCTGGTTCAGGCGGCCACCTGGCTCGCCGCGGCCGCCCGCGCGGGTCGCTTGACGGGATGACCACTGCCGCGCAGCAGCAGTTCGCCGCCCCAGACGCCGAACGGCTCGGCCGCGCTGCAGCGCGCCGGCCAGGCAGCTGCGAGCGCAGCGGGCAGCCGCGGCACATGGCCTTGCCCCGCTCCACATCCTCGGGCCTCTCCGCGAAGAAATTCCGGATCGGTCCGGCAGGGCAGGTCCGCGGCGACCGAGCCAGCTGGTGCAGCATGGGTTCCTGCTTGGCGCGGGCCCCGGCTGCCGGGTCCGCGGGTTTGCGGCCAGCTGGCCTCCCGGGTCTGCGGGTTTGCGGCCAAGCCAGGCCTGTGGTTTGCAGCCTGACCGCCGGGTCTTCCGAGGCCGGCGGGTCCAGGCCGCCTGCTGGGCATGCGGGTTTGCGGCCAGCAGGCCGGTCCGGCAGGCCAGGCTGGCCATCGAGTCGTACGGACCCCCGGCCGGAGCCGGGCTCAGGCCTTCCCGGCAGCGGGCTCCGCTCGGGCAGCGTCTCCAGCGCGGGCTGGCCGCCGGAAGGAGTCGGCCGCGGCGCGGCTGATGCCGCGGCCCGGCTGCGGCGGGCGAGGCGGCGGAGTCCCGCGGTGGTCGAGCGCTTGCGCATGTCCCTGACCCGCTCGGCAGCCAGGCTCTGCAGGATGTCGGGGTGCATCGGTCCTCCTCGGTACGGGCGGCACCTGCTGCTGCCCGCATTACGAGAATCGCCGTAAGGCCCGTGCCGTGGCATCGGGCAGACTCCCTATCCCTGCGCCGGGCGTGCCTTAGCCGTGGTACGACGGGCCGGCCCGGTAAGGCGGCGGACGGGCTTCGCTGCAGTCAGGTGCCGCAGCAGGAACGCCATCAGTCTTCCGTTTTAACTGCTTGATGAGATCCAGGATGGCCGCAGTCGATGCGGCGCCGGGGTGCGTGAGGATAGTCGGCGTGACGGGCACGCCGGGCGAGTACCGCCTGTACCAGGAGCTTGGCCGGGTGGTGGCCGCTGATCTCCCCGCCGCGGGAGTACGCGGAGGATGCCGCGCCGCGTGGCGGCCGCGCTCGCCGCGGCGCAGGTTCCGGTGCGGGAGGTGCTGGACCTGGGCAGCGGCGGCGGTCATGTCGCCGTGCACCTGAAGGACACGCTGGCGCTGACGCTGGTCGACCGGTCGGAGCCGATGCTGGCGGTGTCCCGCCAGCTCAACCCCGAGTGCGCGCATCATCAGGGCGACATGCGGACCGTCCGGCTCGGCCGGGCTTTCGACGCGGTCCTGGTCCATGACGCCGTGGACTACATGACCACCGAAGCCGAGCTCAGCCAGGTCATCGAGACGGCCTTCGCGCACTGCCGTCCCGGCGGCATCGCCGTCTTCGTTCCTGACCACGTCGCGGAGACATTTCAGGCTGCCAGCGGCGGCGGCGGCAGCGGTGACGCGGCATGCCAGCTTCCGCGAGCGGGCGTGGGATCCGGATCCGGCCGATTCCTGGATCCAGGCCGAATACGAGTTCGTGCTGCGGGCCGCGGACGGCACGGCGCAGGTGATCCGCGAGACGCACCGGCTGGGGGCGTTCAGCCGCCCGGCCTGGTTTCGGCTGCTGGCCGGCGCGGGCTTCGACCCGGAGCTGGGTGAGGAGCCGGCCGGCCGGGCCGTGCCGCGGACCGGCGGCGGCGGGAGCCGGGCCGGCAATCTGTTCGCCGGCCGTCGGCCCGGCTGACCACGCGATACGGTCATGGTGGCGGAACTGCAGCGCGGCCGCGCCGCCGGGCGCCCGGATCGCCCGTAGAATCACCCGGTGTCACGTCCAGAGAGCCGGGCCATGCCTGCGGCCGGGAGTCCTGCCCCGGCTGCTTCCGCCGGAACCAGCCAGGACCTGGCCGGCGCACTCGCCGTGCTGCGCCGGGTGTTCGGATACGACTCCTTCCGCGGCGCGCAGCAAGAGGTCATCGAGCACGTCATCGCCGGCGGCGACGCCTTCGTGCTGATGCCGACCGGCGGCGGCAAGTCGCTCTGCTACCAGATCCCGGCCCTGATCCGGCCCGGCGCCGGCGTGGTCGTCTCGCCGCTGATCAGCCTCATGAAAGACCAGGTCGACGCGCTGACCGCGGCGCGGGCTGCGGGCCGCCTTCCACAACTCGTCCCTCGACCCCGGCGAGCGCCGCGTGGTGGCCCGCCTTCCCGGCCGGCCAGCTCGACCTGCTGTACGTGGCGCCGGAGCGGCTGCGCGCCGAGTCGGCGCTGCGGCTGCTGGACCGCGGCACGATCGCCCTCTTCGCCATCGACGAGGCGCACTGCGTGTCGCAGTGGGGACACGATTTCCGGCCCGAGTATCTCGAGCTCGCGCAGCTGCACGAGCTGTTGCCGGCGGTGCCGCTCATCGCCTGACCGCGACGGCCACCCGGGCCGACGCGGGACGACATCGCCGCCCGGCTGGGCCTCGCCGGCGCCCGGCATTTCGTCACCGGCTTCGACCGGCCCAACATCCGCTACCGCATCGACAAGGCCGATCCCGCGCCGGCAGCTCTGGCCCTGATCGCACCGAACACGCCGGCGACGCGGGCATCGTCTACTGCCTCTCCGCGCAACGCACCGAAGAGGCCGCCGGCTGCTGGCGCGCGCGGGCTCCCGGCGCCGCCTACCACGCCGGCCTCGCGCGCGCACGCGCACCGCGCCACAGGCTCGCTTCCCGCGACGAGGACGACGTGGTCGTCGCCACGGTCGCCTTCGGCATGGGCATCGACAAGCCCGATGTGCGCTTCGTCTGCCACTGACCTGCCCAAGAACCTCGAGGGCTACTACCAGGAGACGGGCCGCGCCGGCCGCGACGGGCTGCCCGCCGAACGCCTGGCTGCTTTCGGGCTGCAGGACGTGGTGCTGCAGCGCAGGCTGATCGACGGCTCGGAGGGCGACAGCGCGCACCGGCGGCGGCTCGCACGGCCACCTCGATGCCATGCTCGGCTTCTGCGAGACCGTCGACTGCCGCCGGGCGTGCTGCTCGGCTATTTCGGCGAGGCGGCCCGCGCCGTGCGGCAACTGCGACACGTGCCTGTCGCCGCCCCATCGTGGGACGGCACGGTCGCGGCGCAGAAGCTGCTGTCAGCCGTCTACCGGCTGCGCCGTGAACGGCACCAGAGATTCGGCGCGGCCAGGTAATCGACATCCTGCTCGGCAGGAAGACGGCGAAGGTGATCGAGCACGACCATGCCTCGCTGACGGTTTTCGGCATCGGCGCGGAGCAGCGCGAAGCCGAATGGCGCGGGGTGGTGCGGCAGCTGCTGGCCCGCGGCCTGCTGGCGGTCGAGGGTGAATACGGCACGCTGGCGCTGACCGAGGCGAGCGGTGCGGTACTGGCCGGGCGGCGTCAGGTCATGCTGCGCCGCGAGCCCGAGCCGGCCGCCCGCGCCGCGCGGCGCGCCCGGGCGGCGAAGGCCGCCAGCGCGGAAGCCGCCGAGCTGCCCGCAGCCGCGACGGCATTGTTCGAGCGGCTGCGGGCCTGGCGGGCCGCGACTGCCAGGGAACAGGGCGTGCCCGCCTACGTGATCTTCCACGACGCGACCCTCCGGCAGATCGCCGCCGAGAGAGCCGGCCAGCCTGGCCGAGCTGGGCGCCGTCAGCGGCGTCGGCGAGAGCAAGCTGGCCAGGTACGGACAGCAGATCCTGGACACGGTCAGCGCCGCGGCCAGCCATCCGGCCGGTCGACCGGCCGCCCGGCGGCTGAGGCCGCCTGCGGCTGCGCCGGGACCGCGATCGGCGCTGGTGCGAGAGGCGGTACGGTCGGGTCTATGCGAATGCAGGCCATTGGGTCGTGGTTGGCCTCGACAACGGCGGCACGGCGAATAACGCCACGGTGCTTGACTCAGCGGGCCGGTTTCTGGTCGACCGAGATGGTCCGAGTCACCCAGCTGCGTCCGGGACGGCCCGGACAAGGCGATCGAGGCGCTGGCGCGCTCATTCGATCAGGTCCTGGATTTCACCGGAGCACCGATCGGCGGCGGTGCGTGCGGTCGGGCTGGACACGCCAGGCCCGGTCAGCGCGGACGGCGTCATCTCCGTCCAAGGGCGCCACCAACTTCGCCGAACCGCAATGGCGCGGCTTCGATGTCCGCCTGGCCCTGTCGAGACCCGCCTCGGGCTTCCCGTCCTGTTCAACAACGACGCGAACGCCGCGGCGCTGTACGCCCACCACGCGCATTTCGGGCCCGATGCGGCGGCCCTGCACTCCTCGGTGTCCGTCATCGTGGGCACTGGCCTCGGCGGCGGCGTGATCGAGGCCGGGCAGGTAGTGCGCGGGCCGCCGGGATGGCCGGGGAACTCGGGCACATCTGGATTCCGATGGAGGGGCTGCTCGCGGCCGGGCCAGCCTGTTCCGGTCCTGCAACTGCGGCCTGCCCGGCGACGCCGAGAGCGTTGCCTCGCTGACCGGGATCGAGAAGAACCTGCTGCCCTACTGGCTGACCCGGTTCCCCGGCCATGAGCTGGCCAGGGCCGGGTCCGCCAGCCGAGGCGGCGAAGCTCGTCCGCGAGTTACGGCGGAGGCCGGCGACGAGATGGCGCTGAAGATCTTCGGGCAGCAGGCGATGGCCGTCGGCAGGCTGTTCACGATCGCGGCTAACTTCACCGACCCGGATGTCTACTTTCTCGGCGGCGGCGTAGTCGAGGCAGCCCCGCATTTCCGCGACTGGTTCCTGGCCAGGGTTCGCGAGCACACCATGCTGCGCGAGAGCAGGCCCGCGCGGCGTCGCATCGCGCTGGTCCCGGACCTGGACATGGCGGGCGCGCGGGGCTCGGCGATCGCGGCCCGCGCGGCCGTGCTGTGAGCTGGTCTTACCACGCGGCGCGCCGCAGCCCCGCGGGCTACGCGCCGCAGCCCCGCGGGCTACCCGCCGCGTGCCCCCGCGGGCTAGTGGTGAGCATCTATCCGGCCAGCACCAGACATGGCTGAACCACTAACTGATCCGGGCTCCCGCCAGCACTTCCGCCGCCCGGTGGCATGCGGCCTGGCGGCCAGGGCGCACCGCGGCGAGCGCGGGCACCTCGGCGCGGCAGCGGTCCACCGCGAGCGGGCAGCGCGGGTGGAACACGCAGCCCGGCGGCGGGCTGGCCGGGTCCGGCGGGTCGCCGGGCAGCACGATCCGCGACCTGCGGCCGGCCACCGTCACCTCGGGCACCGCCGAGCGCAGCGCGTGGGTGTAGGGGTGGGCCGGCGCGCTCAGCAGCACGCCGGTGGGGCCCGCTCTCGGCGATCCTGCCGAGGTAGAGCACGGCGGTCTGCTCACACAGCTCGCTGACCACGCCGAAGTTGTGCGTGATCAGCAGGTAGGACAGCTTCCGCTCGGACCGCAGCCTGCCGATCAGCCTCAGGATGTGCGCCTGAGTGCGCACGTCGAGTGCGCTGGTCGGCTCGTCCAGCACCAGTAGCCGCGGCCGCACGCTGAGCGCACGGGCGATCGCGACCCGCTGGCGCTGGCCGCCGGACAGCTGGTGCGGGTACCGCGCGGCGAATGCCGGGTCTAGCCCGGCCTCGGCAAGCAGCTCGCCGACCCGCTCGCCGACGGCGCGGCGCGGCACCACGCGGTGGGCGCGCAGCGGCTCGCTGATCGTTTCAGCGATCCGCATCCGAGGGTCGAGGCTGTTGTCCGGGTCCTGGAACACGATCTGGGCGTCCTCGCGGTACGCCTTGAGCGCGGCACCGCGCAGCGAGCCGACGTCCGCGCCGTCGAACACGATGCTGCCGCCTGACGAGCGGAGCAGCCGGAGGACGGCCCGGCCGACCGTCGACTTGCCTGAGCCGCTCTCGCCGACCAGGCCGAGGCCGAACGGGCCAGCCGCGATATCGAGCTGACACCGTCCACCGCCCGGACCGGCCCGAACCTGACGCATCCGATCGCCGCAGGTCGGACAGTGGCGCAGCACCGGCCGTGGCCCGGCGCGTCCGTCATCGGCGCGGTCCCGGCCAGCTCCGCCGTCGGGCACCGACGCGAGCAGCTCGGCGGTGTACGGGTTCGCGGGCGCGGACAGCACCTGGCTGGCCGGGCCCTGCTCGACGATGAGCCCCTCGCGCATCACCGCGACCCGGTCGCACAGCTCGGCGACCACGGCCAGATCATGGCTGATGAACAGGATCGACATGCCGATCGTCTCGCGCAGCTCGCGGAGCAGGTCGAGCACCTCGGCCTGGACGGTGACGTCCAGCGCGCTGGTGGGCTCGTCGGCCAGCAGCACCTCGGCGCGCAGCGCCACCGCCAGCGCGATCGCGACCCGCTGCAGCTGGCCGCCGGACAGCTGGGACGGGTACCGGCGCAGCAGGTCAGGCGAGAGCAGCACCTGCCGCATTGCCTCGGCGGCCCGGTCGGCCGCCTCCGCCCTGGTCGCCCGTGCAGCCGCAGCGCCTTGGTCACGACGGCGCCGACCCGGTACACCGGGCTGAACGCGGTCGACGGGCTCTGGAAGATCGCCGCGATCCGGCGGCCCCGGATCCCGCGCAGGCTCCTCCGCGCAGCCCGGTCAGCTCCCGGCCGTCCAGCCGCGATGCTGCCGCGTGACGGTCGCGCCGACGGTGTGCGCGAGGCCGAGCACCGCCAGCGTGGTCATCGACTTGCCCGAGCCGCTCTCCCCGGCCAGCCCGAGTATCTCGGCCTGGCCGAGCGCCAGCTCGGCGATGGACACGACGCCGGCGCGCCGAAGCTCACCGTCAGGTCGCGTGATCTGCCAGCCTCATCCGGCAGTATCACCCGCTTCGGGTCGAGCAGGTCCCGCAGCCCGTCGCCGAGCAGGTTGAACGCGAACGCGGTCAGCAAGATCGCCAGGCCCGGGAAATGTCACCAGCCACCAGTCGGGGGTGAAGTAGGTCTGCCCCTCGGCGACCATCAGCCCCCAGTCGGGTGTCGGGTCCTGGGCGCCGAGCCCGAGGAACGACAGCGCCGACGCGGTCAGGATCACCCCGCCTACGTCCAGCGAGATCTGCACGAGCAGCGGCGTGATCGAGTTCGGCAGGATGTGCCGGAAGATGATCCGCCGCCGGGATATTCCCGAGCGCCCGGCAGGCCTCGACGTAGGAGCGCCCGGCCACCGAGGCGGCCTGGCCGCGGATCAGCCTGGTGTACCAGGGCCACCAGGTCGCCGCGATGGCGATCGTGACGCTGGTCAGGCTGGGCGGCAGCACCGCGGCGAGCGCCAGCGCGAGCAGCAGCGCGCGGGAACGCGAGGAAGATGTCGGTCACCCGCATGATCACCTCGTCCACCCAGCCGCCGAAGAAGCCGGCCGCCATCCCGAGCGGGATGCCGATCGACGCACGCGATCAGCAGCACGAGGAGCGCGATCACCGGCGAGACCCGGGCGCCGTAGATGCACCCGGGACAAGATGTCCCTGCCGACCTGGTCGGTGCCGAACCAGTGCGGCGCCGACGGCGGCCGCAGCACCGCGAACGGATGCGTCGCCGTTCCCGCGTCGCCGGGGAACGGCGCGAGCAGCGGGGCGAAGACCGCGACGAGCACGATCAGCGCACCATCGCGCCGCCGACGGTCAGCAGCGGGTTCGCGCGCAGTCCGCGGCCGCAGCGCGCGGCCGCGCGGCATGGCGGCCTGCGGCGGCGTGATCGTCGGCGACTCGATCACCGCAGCCTGATCCTCGGGTCGATCGCCGCCTGGACGATGTCCACGATCAGGTTGGCGATCACGTAGACGAGCGCGATGAACAAGCGTGACGCCCGAGTATCGCCGGGGTGTCCAGCGTGGCTATCGAGGCCGCCGCGTAGCTGCCGAGGCCAGGCCAGTCGAAGATCGACTCCACCAGGAACGTGTTCACCAGCGAGTAGCCGAACACCAGGGCGATGGCGGCGGCGACCGGATTCCATGCCAGCTTCATCGCGAAGCGCCCGAACACCTCGCGCTCGCCGAACCCGAGCGCGCGGGCCTTCAGCATGTGCGTCTCGCCCGGCCGTGTCAAGCACCTGGGCCCGCACCATCCGGGCGATCAGCCCGGCCGGATAGGCGGCCACCACCAGCGCGGGCAGCATGAGGTGGACAGCGTGCTGCCGAGCATCGGCCAGTTGCCGCTGATCAGGGCGTCGAGCACGGGGAAGCCGGTCCGATTGACCAGCGGGTGGGTGAACAGCAGGCCGGGGCGAACTCGCCGGCCACCGGCAGCAGTTTCAGCCGCTGGCTGAAGATCAGCTGGAGTACCAGCGCCATCCAGAAGATCGGCATCGAGACGCCGAGGATCGAGCCCGGCCCTGATCGCGTGGTCGGCGGGTCGGCCTGGCCGCCTGGCCGAGACCAGCCCGAGCGGTATCCCGACCGCGATCGCCAGCAGCAGCGCCGTGATCACCAGCTCGAGCGACGCGGGCGCGGCGTCAGCAGGTCCGACAGCACCGGCCGGTGCGTGTGGATCGAGACGCCCCAGTTGCCCCTGGCGATCCCGGCCAGATAGCTCCAACAGCTGGACAACCAGCGGCCGGTTCAGCCCGAGGAACCTGCGCGCCCGGCGATCTGGGCAGCCGTCGCGTGCGGCCCGGCCCACGTCGCCGCCGGATCACCGGGAACGCGTGCGCGACAGCGAACGTCACGATGACGACGCCCACGACCACCACCACGGCCAGCGCGATCCGGCGCGCGACGAAGACCGGTCACCGGTTACGGCTTCAGGTTGTAGACGAAGATGACGTTCGGGTACGCCGGGTTCACCTGGAAGCCGGAGATGTCGCTCGTCATCGCGTACTGGTAGTTGGAGTTGTACAGGAACACGATCGGCGCCAGCTGCAGGATCTCCGTCTGCATCGTGCGGTACAGCTTGATGCCTGCCGCAGGGTTCGTCGCGACCAGCGACTCCACGCTGGAGATCTGCTTGTTCAGCGTCGGGTTGGAGAAGTACGACAGGTTGAAGTACGGCTGCTTCTCGCCCTGCAGCAGGTTGACGAACCACGAGTAAGGGTCGGCGTAGTCCGGCCACCAGTACTCGATGAAGATGTCCTGCCTGGCCGACGGCGACGCTGACTTGCCCTTGGACCACTGCGTCGCCCAGGCCAGCGGCTGTACCGTCAGGCTGACGTTCAGCTTGGCCAGGCTGGACTTCAGCAGCGTCGCCACGACCTGCTCGTTGGCGTCGCCCGCGGTGTAGGTGAGGGTGAGGTTCAGCTTCTTCTTGCCTGGCCCGTACCCGACCGAGTTCAGCAGCTTCGCCGCCTCGGTCGGGAAGTAGGTATAGCTCGGCAGGTTGTCGAAGTGGCCGAACAGGCCGGCCGGGACGATGCCGCTCGACGGCACCGCCGCCCCGCTCAGCGCGGCGACGATGCCCGAGTAGTCGGTGGCGTAGGAGATGGCCTGCCGGATGGGCAGGCTCAGCGCCTGGGTGTTGAGCTGGGCAAGCAGGTTCTGCCACGAGGGCGAGCTGACCAGCTTGATCCCGTGCACGCCCTCGAGCGACTGCCACAGCGTCGGGCTCATCTGCTCGACGAAGCTGACCTGACCGGCCCGCAGCAGCTGGGCCGCCGTGGTGTCCTGCGGCGTCACCCGGTACACGACCTTGGTGTAGTGCGGGCCCTTCCAGCCGTCCCAGTACTTGGGGAACGCCTTCAAGATGACCTCGAACTCCTGGCCGTTGTTCCAGGTCTGCAGCGTGTACGGGCCGGTGCCCGCGTCGTGCGGCGTGTTCAGCCACTTGGTCAGGTTGCCGCCGGGCCGGCCGCCTGGGTGTCATAGATGTAGGCGGAGTAGTCGGCCGACGCCTCGAGCGCAAGCGGCGACGGGTACGACAGGTGGAACACCATCGTGTACGTGCCCGGGGTGTCGATGCTCTTGACCGCGCCCCAGATGTAGGACGCGCCGCCGCCGAGAGCCTTGGTCCGCAGGATGGCCGCCTTGGCCGCCTGCGCGGTCATCAGCCGTCCGGTGTGGAAGTACACCCCGTGCCGGAGCTGGAACGTCCAGGTCAGGCCGTTGGCCGAGTGCGACCATCTGGTGGCGAGCAGCGGATCGACCTGATGGGTGACCGGGTTGTAGCGGGTGAGCGTCTCGTACATGTTGCTCATCGCGATGATGCCGTTGGAGTACTCGGTCGCCGGGTCCCAGCCGTCGATCATCACCTGGGTGTAGGTGTCGTAGGTGAACACCTTCGACCCCGTCGGCTTGGTTCCCGCGCTGTAGCTGCTTCCGCTGCAGGCCGCGGCGAGCAGCGCGACCGCGGCCGCGCAGGACGCCGCTGCTAGAGCCCTTCGCCTCATCCTCTCCCTCCTTCGCTGAGGTGCTACTACGTGCCTGAACTACTGACCCGGCCCGTCCGGCCCGTGACCCGGCCCATCTATCCCGTCCAGCCCGCCGAGCGCGCCGGCGGCCTTGGCCCTGATCCGGACCGCGGGCGAGGTGAGGTAGGCGAGCGGCACCTCGTCGAGCTCGACGATCTGGACGGTGTCCGGGTCGGCGCCCGCCGCGATGGCGTGCTCGGTGGCCTCGGCGCTCGCCTCGTCGAGGGCCGCGCGGCGGCCGCCGGGCCCGAGGTGGAAGATCCGGTCCACCTGGCCGCTGACCGAGGCGATCGCGGCCCCGATCGCGTTCGCCGCGTCGAAGTGATCGGGCCGGATGATCTCGCTTACCCCGGGCAGCCGGTCGGGGATCAGGATGCTGCCGCCGCCCACGGCGATCAGGGTCAGGTCGCCCCTGGCGGTCTTCACCCGGTCGATCGCGTCGGCGAGCTGACCGTCGGCCGCCCGGGCGGCCGCGGCGAGCAGCCTGGCGTGCGGGCCGTCGGCCAGCGCCGGGTCGCCGAGCGCGGCCCGCCCGGCCGCGACCGCGCTGTCGGTGAGCGTGGCGGTCGGGCCGCCGAAGACCAGGGCCTCCTGCCTCAGCCGGTACCCGACGCTGCCAGGTCCGAGCCGCACCGCGGACTCGTCACCGGAGATCACGGTGCCGCCGCCGAGCGCGATCGTCACCAGGTCGGGCATCCGGAAGTTGGTCCTGATGCCGCCGATCTCCACGCCCTGCGAGGACTCCCGCGGGAAGCCGTTCACCAGCACGCCGACATCGGTGGAGGTGCCGCCGACGTCGGCGACCAGCGCGTCGGTGCGGCCGGTGAGGAACGCCGCGCCGCGGATGCTGTTGGCCGGGCCGCTGCCGATGGTCAGCACCGGGTACCGCAGCGCGTTGTCCAGGGCCATCAGCGTGCCGTCGTTCTGGGCGAAGAACGTCACCGGCGACAGCCCGTGCGCCGCGAGCGCCTGGCCGAGCGCCCTGGCCACCTCGCCGGCCACCCCGGCGAGCGCGGCGTTCAGCACGGTGGCGTTCTCCCGCTCGAGCAGGCCGACCGAGCCGATCTCATGGCTCAGCGAGACCGGTACCTCGCCGAGCTCGCGCTTGACGATCTCCGCGGCGAGCAGCTCGTGGCGCCCGGAGACCGGCGCGAAGACGCTGGTGATCGCGACGCCGTCGCAGCGCCCGGCGACCGAGTGCAAGAACGCGGCGACCGCGTCGTCGTTGAACGGGGACAGGTCGCGGCCGTCGAACTCGATCCCGCCTGGCACGATGACCGAGCCTGCGCAGACCTCGGCGGTCAGGTCGGCGGGCCACCCGAACAGCGGCCGGACGCCGAGCGTGGCGGGAGCGCCGATCCTGATCACCGCGACCCGGTGCAGCCTGCGCCGCTCGAGCACCGCGTTGGTCGCGTGGGTGGTGCCGAGCATGGCGTGGGTGATCCTGGCCGCGTCCGCGTCGGGCGCCGCGATCACCGCGTCCAGCGCGGCGACGATGCCGCCGGTCACGTCGGCGGTGGTCGGCACCTTGGCCTTGGCGACCACCCGGTCGGACCGGTCAAGTATCACCGCGTCGGTGTTGGTGCCGCCGACGTCGATGCCCAGGCGGTAGTCAAGCGCCGGCACCGGCGAGCTCCTCCACCGCCACGTAGTCGAAGTCGTAGCCGAACGCACGCGGCCCGGCCATCTCGAGCCCGAACGGCGACCGCCAGACCGGGGCGCACGCCATCGCGATCACCGTGACCCGCTGGCCGTAGCGGACCCGCTCGGTCGGGATCGCGTCGGCGGTCTCGCTGTCAAGCACGGTAATCAGATCAGGCACCGATGCGAGTACCCGGCCGTGCTCGATTGCCACGAGATTTTCGTTCTGTATCTCGAGCCTGAGCAGCCGCCCGGTGTCAACGCCGAGGCCCTCGACCTCGACCGACCCGCGGACGAAGCCCTTGGTGGTCCGCCGCTCGACGTCGGTCACCTTGCCGGCCATCAGCTGGTGCCCGCCGGTGACCCCGAGCACGGCGGCGATCGGGTCGCCGGCCGCGGCGCCCAGGGCGTCGCCGATCCCGATCGCGAGCGTGAACGTGCCGGTGATCGCGGCGCCGGCGCGCGCCTGCGCGACGGTCATGATGTACTCCGTGGCGCGCGCCCCGCCGAACTCCACGGCGGCGGCGCGCTCGAGCCGCTCCATCCAGGCCCCGGAGACCGCGCGGAACACCAGCACGTTGCCGCGCTCGTCGGTCATCACGCCCGGGTTCGGGTCGATCCCGGCCAGGTGCATGGTGACCTGCGGTATCTCGGGGAACGCGCGGCCCATGCCGTCGGCGTCCACTACCGGCAGCCCCATCCGGCCCGCCCAGCAGGCCGGGAGCAGGCCGTTGGAACCGCCGATCTCCGCGGGCATCAGGGCAGCACCGTGCGGCCGGTCAGCGCCTCGATGTGGTCGCGGAGCACGGCGCCCTCGCCGCCGTTCTCGATCTTCTCGATGTGCACGGTCGGCGCGCCGACCATCCCGCACGGCATGATGAGCGCGTCGTCAGGCAGGTCGGCCAGGTCGACGAGCTCGGTCGGGCCGACCTCCTCGATGGCCTGCAGCGCGAGCAGCAGCCCGATGTGCGGGTCGCCGCCGCCGCCGGTTCCGAGCACGGCACAGCCGCGGGCGAGCGAGCGCAGCGCGGGCTCGTCGAGCAGCCGTTTCATGACCGAGTAGCTTTCCGGAGTTAGCGGCAGCTTTCAGGAGTTAGCGGCAATGATTGTCCGCTACGGCACGCAATTCTCCCGGCTGGCGTGTGAAAGCAAAAGGGCGGGCGCCCGCTCAGGCCAGGCAGGCATGCTTTGCTCCGGCCGTATCGGCGAGGGGCGGCCTGGTTCGCGGCCGCGCCGCCGGTCATCCCAGTATGTCTGCCCGCCTGATCTGATCGCGTAGGTCGACAGCGTCCTCGCCATGCACGAGCGCCGCGGGATTCGGCCTGATCCGGCGGCCGTAGAGCAGGCCGCTGTTCCGCGCCAGACCCGCCAGTGCGGGAACTCGCTGGCGTGCCGGCCACCAATCCGGGGTTTCCTGCGCCAGGGGCTCTGGCCAGGTCACTATCTGAGGCTCCATGGCTCCCTCCGGTTGACTGCCGCGCGCGCGACGCCAGGCCCCCACCGCTGCTGGCGGAACTCTGGATGCGACTCGATGCTCGCAGCCGGAAGGGGCGGCCGGGAATGGGCTTATTGCATGACGATCGGGACTGATGTGTGCGCTGCGCATCGATTGACCCCCGATGCCTTCCGTCGACGCGATGCTCGCCAGCTCGCCGCTTGCCGGGCTGCGGCGGGTGAGCCAGGGCGGCGGGGACCGGTGGTGACCAGGGTGCGCCTGGCCGAGCAGCTCGCCGACCTGGACGACGCCCCGGCGGCGAGCTTTGTCGTGCTGTCCCGGGCTGCCTCGGCGCAGGCCGTCGACTACCGCCTCGACATGGCCCTGCGCTGGGCTGCGATTCATCAGGTAGCTGCCGTCGCCGCCTTTTCCGCCGAGCTGTGGCGGCCGACGCTGACCTCGGCGGACATTGCCGAACGGGCCAATATCGCGATGGTTTCCGTGCCCGCCGGGGTAGAGCCTCACCTGGCTGCTGCCTGCCATTATCCGGGAGACCGGCGGCGGTGCCGAGCGCGCGCTCGGGCGAGCTGAGCAGGGCCTGGCGGCGGTCCTCCGCGCGGAGGAGTCCGGTACCGATCTTGACGGGCTGCGCGACTGCGTCAGCCGCGCACTCGGACCCCGAGGTCAGCTTCCGTGCCCCGGCCCAGGCCAGCGGCAGCCCGCCGCCTGCTGCTGGCGAGGTCTCCCGCGCCGGTCGTCGTGGGGCAGACGACGCTGGGACATTTCACTGCGCCGGACGCACATGGTGACCTGGCCGTCGCCGCGCGGCTCGTCCTGCACGCCGCGGCGTCCGCGGCCGGGCCGTTCTGGACATGGCAGGCCGGGCCCGTGAGCTGCCAGCCAGGTCCCGAGCGAGCTGATCGCCGAGCTGCTCATGTCCGAGCAGCTCAGCGAGGAACTGCTGGACCGCGCCCGGCAGCTGGGCGTGCCGCTGCGCGGGTGGCACCTGGCGGTCCAGATCGAGGCCGAGAACCTTGATGAGGTCAGGCGCGACGAGATACACAGCTTCGAGATGCTGGAGACGGCCGGCCAGGTGGCGCTGCAGGCCGTGACGCGGGCCGGCGGCACCTGGTATGTGTCCCGCGTCGCGCGGGCTGTCGTCCTGCTCCGCATGACCAGCTCCCGTCCAGGTCCGCAGGCAGGCCTGCAGGCGAAACGGGCGGCCGGGCGCGCGCTGGATGCCATCGCCGGCCGGCTGCCCGGGCTGCGCGTGCGCGGCGGCTCGGGCACCCCGCACGAGGGGCCGATGGATCTCCGCGCCTCGGCCGCCGAGGCACGGATCGCATTGCTGGCCGCGCGGGCGGCAGGAAGCCGGACGGCGTGGCCGCGCACGACGCGGTGGGCGTGCAGCGGATGCTGATGGAGTGGTACGCCTCCGCGACCGCCCGCGCGTCGGTCCGGCCCAGCTGGCCCCGCTGGAGGAACTCGGCCCGGCCCGTGGCAAGACCGCGATCAAGACGCTCGCCGCCTACCTGGACCAGCAGGGCTCGATCTACCGGACCGCCGAGGTACTGCACCTGCACCGCAACGCGGTGACCTACCGGCTCCGGCGCATCACCGAGCTGCTCGGCGTCGATCTCGACGACCCTGATCAGCGCCTCGCGCTAGCTCGCCTGCCGTGCCCGGCTGCTCGCCTGAGCATCTCCAGGATCGTCAAGAACATTTGAAACGGATCCGCGGTGGCCAGTGCCTTCCGCCACGAGACCGGACGGCGCCGTGGCTACCGGCGGACGTCGATGAGCCGGTCCCATGCCGCCAGGAACGCATCCTCGGCGGCCGGCGATTCGGTCCATCCCCTGGGCGTACACCAGGCCGGTTCGCAGCATCAGCAGCTGCTCAGCCGTCACCGACGGGCGAGGGTGCCCATGATCGCGCAGCAGATCCGCCATGGTCTGCCTGACCCAGGCGCGCTGCTCGCGCGCCAGCTGGCCCGGCGCATGCCCGAGTTCGCCGAATTCCGCCGCGGCATTGATGAACTCGCAGCCACGGAACCCGGCGGCGCGGCCATCCTCGACCTGGGCGACTGCGATCCCCTGCAGGATCGCGCGCGGATCGCCGGGTGATGCGCGGCGGATGCGGTCAAGCTGCTCGCGGGCCCGCTGGCTGCGGGCCGCCAGGTAGAGCGGTAAGCAGCTGATCCTTGGCCGGAAAATGGCGGTAGAAGGTGGTCAGCGTCACTTGCGCGTCCGCGATGAGCTGATGGACCGCCACCGCGCGGATGGGGCCCTGGCTGTAGCAGCCGGTCGGCGCTGGCCAGGATCCGCTGCCCGGGCGGGCCAGGTCGGCGGGCAGGTAGCAGGCCGTCGTGCAGCCGGCGTCCTGGCGGCGCGACCATCCAGCTGCTGCCAACGTCTTCGCGCCCACGGCCGTGAGCCTCTTCCTCAGCGAGCTAGCTACCGCGTAACGGTACCGGTAGATCGGTCATTCTACCAGCCGAGCGAAATGCTTCCGGCGCCCAGGCTCCGTGTCACGGTCGCGGCGCTGGCGCCGGGCCGGCAGGCTGCGCAGGGAATGGCGGCAATTCCGCCGCGATCGGTATCTGCAGGCCAGGTGCGCGCCTCTTTATCAGTGACGATATGGGGCTGGCGCACGAGATCCTCCGGATCCGGCCATCGGGCTGCGTGCGCCACGAGCGAGAGCGAGGCAGAAATGGCGGATCGACCTGGCAGGCCCGGGAGTTCGCGGCTCCGGACGGGGGAGCAGGCCGCGGTGAGCTTCCTGAATGAGCCGCTTCGGCAGGGGCGCGGCGAGGCCAGCGCGACGTTGCGCAATGACGGCACGGCCGGGGTGTTCTGGCTGGAGCCTGGCAGCCTGGGCGAGGGCACCGAGCAGACCTGGCAGTTAGGGGAGTTCGCGGCTCCGGACGGGGAGCAGGCCGCGGTGAATTTCCTGAATGAGCCGCTTCGAGCAGGGGCGCGGCGAGGCCAGCGCGACGTTGCGCAATGACGGCACGGCCGGGCTGCTCTGGCTGGAGCCTGGCAGCCTGGGCGAGGGCACCGAGCAGACCTGGCAGTCTCAGGAGTTCCCTGCCCCTAACAGGCGCGCAGGCCGCAGTGAATTTCCTGAATGAGCCGCTTCGGCAGGGGCGCGGCGAAGCCAGCGTAACCCCGCGTGGCAACGGCACCGCCGGGCTGCTCTGGCTGGAGCCGGGCAGCCTCGGTGACAGCACGGAACAGACCTGGCAGTTCAAGGACTTTCCTGGCCCTGACGGCGAGCAGGCCGCAGTCGCGTTCCTGAATGCGTCCCCTCGGCAGGGGCCGGCGAAGCCACCGGATTCGTCCGCAACGACGGCTCCGCGGTGATCTTCTACCTTGAGCCTGGGTCAGGCTGATCCCTGCCGGGTGCCGCGGCGCCCGGCCGAGTAGCGCCGGGCAAGTGCGGTGGCGGGCGAGTGCGTGGCCCGGTCCTTCCGGTCGCCGGCGACGATGACGGCGATGTCGTCGGCGACCGGATTTCCGGGTCACCGGATTCCGGGTCACCGGATTTGGGGTCACCGGGGTCACCGGGCGCTGGGCGGAACAGGTGAGCTGGCCGCTCTGGCGGGTGCAGGTACGTTCCTGCTTACTCTGCCCAGCGTCCCAGCAGCTTGCGCGCCTCTGCCGCCGCGCCGGTCGGGCTGTCGCATTCGGGGCAGCGGGCCGAGTAGGGGTCGGCGAACTGAAGCATGCTGTGATCAGTGGGCGCAGTCCGCTTAGCGGGGCCGGGCCCGGGGGCGCTCAGCTTCTCCGCGCCCGACATCAGGTTCTGCTCACTCATCATCGTATTCCCTTGGTTTCTTGCCTCGCTTTAGTGCGCCATTCAGCCTGGCGGACGTACGTGTTTCTCATTCCGAGGAATAGCTAATTCCCTTTCTGTTACCAGCGGGTTTCGACGGCGAGACTTGTCTGTAACCGCCGCTAAAAATCCTGTCTGAGCCTTGTGACCTGCGGCGATGGGGAAACGGCAGTCCTGGCCAGGTTACGCATAAGCTCAGATGGCACATTTGCAAGACATGCCCCCTGCCCAGGGGCACGCGCAGGCGGCTCGGCCCTCTTAGCGTGCCGGTAACTCAGGCGCGGGAGCCAGGCCCCGGCCTAGCCGTAACGGCCTTCGACGTAGTGGGCGGTTTCGCTCGCTGCGCCGGGTGCTCGAATACCTGGGCCGTGTCGCCGTGCTCGATCAGGTGCCCTTGGTACAGGAAAATGGTCCGGTCGGCGACCCGGCGGGCCTGCGCCAGGTTATGGGTCACGATCACGACGGCCAGCGCGGGGACGAGGGTCCGGATCAGCGCCTCGATCGACTCCGTCGCGACCGGGTCAAGCGAGGAGGTCGGCTCGTCGAGCAGCAGTACCTCGGGGCTATCGCCAGCGCGCGGGCCAGGCAGAGCAGTTGCTGCTGGCCGCCGGACAGCCGGAACGGGGAGTCGCCGAGCCGGCTGGCGACCGCGTCCCAGAGCCCCACCTGGCTGAGCCGGTGCTGGGCGATCTCCTTCAGCTCGCGGCGCCTGGCCAGCTTGTGCGCCCGCGGCCCGGCCACCACGTTGTCCATGATCGACATGGGGAACGGGTTGGGCCGCTGGAACAGCATGCCGACCGTGCGCCGCAGCGACATCAGCTCGACGGCCGGATGCCAGATGCTGCGCCCGTTGAGCAGCACGTCACCGGCGTGGCCGTAGCCCGTCACCTTGTCGTTCATCCGGTTGAGCGTGCGCAGCAGCGTGGTCTTGCCCGAGCCCGTCGGCCCGATCAGGGCCGTCACGGCACCTGGCTGCAAGTCCGCCGACAGGCCGGACAAGATGGCCTTCGGCCCGAAACTCAGCGTCAGGTCCACCGCCCGCAGCGACAGGCTCCCTGGCCCGGCCGCGGGCAGGCCGTCAGCCGGGCGCCGCGCGGCGGCCGCCGCGGTGGCGGGAAGCCGAGTACCCGGCCCTGACCTGCTTGAGTCGGCGTGGACCGGCATCAGCTGCTTCCCTCTGTCGCCGCCGGCATGACGACCGCCGGGTGCGGTCAGGTTCTTTCTATGGGGTTCAGGTGACGGGATATTGAACACAGGGGGACAAGCCGGACCACAGAACATGTCGGGCAAGACAACCTGGCCGTCGGCCGGCAGGCCGGATCCGGGACCTGCCGGGCGGCTGGCGGCAGGCGGCAGCCGCTTGGACTCACCTGGTGAACTCGTATCGTCAGGCTCGGCATGTCGGCAGTGGGTTTGACAGAATAAGGGACCTGCTAGCCGGCTGCTGGAAGGGAGCGAGGTTGAGCTACGACGTTGCCGTCGTCGGGGGCGGCCCGGCCGGGTCGGTCGCGGCCATTCAAGCGGCGCGACTGGGTGCGCGGACGTTGCTCGTGGAGAAGAACGGCATCCTCGGCGGCGCCACTACGAGCGCCGGCATCAACGTTCCTGGCCTCTTTCACGCATGGGGCAAACAGGTGATCGCCGGCATCGGCTGGCACCTGGTAAACCGTGCGGTGCAGCTCGCCGGGGACCAGCTGCCGGACTTCGCCAGGTACGACCGTCCCGTCAACGTGCTTCAGGTGCGCGTCAACCCCGCTATCTATGCCGCGCTCCTGGACGACGCCGTGCTCGGCTCAGGTGCTGCTCTTTCGCTGCACACCATGCTTGCCGCGGTGCACAGGCGGGACAGCGAATGGCGCCTGACGCTGTGCGGCAAGGAGGGACTACGTGCGGAGCGGGCCCGGGTACTGGTGGACGGCACCGGCGACGCCAACGCCGTGACGCTTGCGGGATACGAACCGGAGCGGAACGCGGAGCTCCAGCCAGGGACGCTCAACGTCACGCTCAGCGGATACGACCCTGCCACCCTGGATTACCGGCTCTCGATCGTGCCTACGAAGACGCGGTGGTCACGGGCTCGCTGCTGCCAACCGATCTCGCCGAGCACGCCGACCGGGTGCGCACCTTCCTGCGCCAGCGAGGCGAGAATTCCATGCATGTCACCGGGATCGACGGGAGCACGAGCGCGGGCCGCACGGCGGCTGAGGTCGCCGCGCGCAGGGCGCTGATGCGGATCTACTGCTTCCTGCGCAGCCAGCCGGGCTTGCATAACCTGACGATCGACTTCACCGCGGCGGAGTGCGGCATACGCGAGAGCTGCACAATCCGGGGCAAGAGCGGATCACCGGCCGCGACTATGCCAGCGGGCGCGGGTGGGACGACGCGGTCTGTTACAGCTTCTATCCGATCGACATTCACCGGCCAGGCGGCGACGGAGTCGATCTGCGGCTGCTGGCCGAGGGTACGCTGCCGACCATTCCGCGGGGAGCGATGCTCCCGTTCGGTAGTAGCTGGCTGCTGGCCGCGGGCCGCTGTATCGCAGGCGACCAGGAGGCCAGCTCGGCCTACCGCGTGCAGGCGTCGTGCATGGCCATGGGCCAGGCAGCAGGCGCGATGGCGGCCCTGTCGGCGCATTCCGGCGTCGAGCTTGAGCAGCTGGCGATCAGACGAATCCACCAGGTGCTGCGGGCACACGGCGCGATCGTGCCCGGTGACATTCGCTAGCCCGGGGTCGCAGTACTGTAGCTAGCCGGGAGGCGCAGCGACCGCTTATCGCGTTGCGGTTAGGCGGCAATGGCCTGGCGGCAGATATGACAGTTCCTGTACGTATCCGATCGGGCTCAGGCTCACGGAATTCTCTCTTTCCGCTGGCCCGGGATATCCATTGTAAGCGCGGACCAGCGCGTCTGGTATCGCGCGCGCACGTTCCATATAGCGCGGCATGACGTGATCGAGATGCGCCCGGTAATCCGACTGGTGCTTAACCAGCTTGCCGAACTGGCGGTAAAGTCCGGCGGCAGACGGCTTCCGAGGCTGGCAGCACCCAGCCGTCGAGACTCAGATCCCGCATGATTCCGCGCGTTTTGTGCTCATACCCGATGGCGATGCAGGGAACACGAGCCGTCAGGGCGAAGATCACGAATGGAACCGGTCGCCGGCAGGTCCACCGCAGGCGATGAACGCGGCCACGCCACGGTAGTCAGCTTCCGTCTCCAGCAGGATCGGCCGGGTTGGCCCGCGGCACAGGCCGGCCACAATCTGCGATGCGATGCGGTCGTCGTCCTGCTGATCCGTAGCGGTGGCCTGCGGAAAGATCACCACGCGGTGGCCGGGGATCTCGTGCACCAGGTCTACGAATGCCGCCAGCTCCGCCTCGAAGCATGCCTGTTGCGCCGCCGGAAGGCAGCGGCGGACTGTCAACCCGACCAGCACATCCTCGGCGCCGACGCCGTAGGAGGCCCGCCACGGTTGCTGATCGGCCACGTCACGCTGCGGCAGTTCAAGGCTGAACGCAGAATCCACCGCCCGCTGTGCGACGCCATCCGGCAAGCGCAGCTTCTTCAGTTCCGCGAGGCTGATGTCTTCGCGGGCCAGGACCAGGCGCGCCCGGCTGAGCGCCCTCCCCACAATCCACGTCGGCAGCCGCGTGCTGAACGGGCCGTAGGACTGTGGCGCGCACACGACCGGCGTGCCGAGCCGCTGCGCGAGCATCAGCGGCAGCAGCTGATAGATGACCCGTGGGCCAAGACCCGGCTGGGCAGCTCCTTGCAGGTACCCACAGGCGGCCACCAGCGAGACGAGCAGGTACTACCCGCTCGATCGCCGCTAGCTCCGCCCGGACTTCTGCCCGGAAGCCCGCCGGACGGCAGGCGGTACCAACGGGCAGGCACCATAAACCATGACAGCCCGATGGCAAGGACAAGAGCCTATACAGCCAGCCCGGAGGAAACGCGGGATACCTTCTTCGGCTGCGTACCGGCGCATCGAGCCGGGGTTGGGGCGCCTTCGAAATCCCGGTGCAGCCGAGATCTTCCATGCCAGCTATTTCGACCAGGCAACCTGGGAACGCTCTTTCCACCTGCTGGATCATCGCGTGCAGCAGTGCGGCGTCCCCAGGCGCTGTCTGCCGGGCGTAGCCGCCGACGATCCAGGACCTTGCGCTGTGTAGTCATTGCTTGTCTAAAGTTCCTCTGCAGGTAGCGCACGACCTAGCTATTACTCATCGAGTTGTCACCTCATTTAATGGTCACTTCTTAGATGTCCGAGGGGAAAACTCGCTGGGCAGCGCGAATCCGCCAGGATTCTGCTGCAGTGGTTGTCCTGTGTCGCAGGGGCGGCCTCGTTTGCCTACCACGGGTCCGGCAAGTGCCTGTTGACGGCCAGCCTAGTATCAACCTGGTTCCGGCCACGGGCAACACAAAAAGGATGCGTGACCCTCGTCACATGCCGGGCGTGGCGCGGCGGCCACCTGCGGCCGCGTCGAGGTCGCTGCGTGCTTCCGCGGCGAGCAGCTGCACGAAGGCGCTGGAGTCGACTAGCCGAGCGACACTCTCGGCGCCGCTGTCCGCTGACGAGGTCAGCCAGCGGACGGCGCCTCCTGCGGCTGGCGGCTCTGCCCGGGGCGAGCGAGGAGGTCTGCCGCCTCGGTCGTGTCACCGTGCGGGGGTGATCGCCAAATCTGACGATGCGGCCAAGTCCCGCCGCGAGGTGGTTAGTCTTCAAGGAAAAGGAACCGACATGAACAGCCTGCCGATCGGCGATTATGCCCTGCTGTCGGACTGCCGCTCGGCTGCGCTGGTCAGCAGGGCCGGCTGGTGGACTGGCTATGCTTCCCTCGGTTCGACGCGCCGGCCGTTTTCGCCCGCATCCTTGACCCCGATGGCGGCCATTTCGCGATCACCCCGGCCGGCGACTTCGAGGCCAGCCGCGCGTACGTGGACCAGACCATGGCGCTGGAAACCACGTTCCGGGCAAGAACCGGCACCGCAGTGCTGACGGATGCCATGGCGATGGGCCGTAACGACCGCGGCCATGATCTGGGCGCCGGGTCGCCCGGAGCCTTGCTGCGCCGGCTGGAGTGCACTACGGGGGAGATGGACGTCGATGTCGCCTATGCGCCGCGTCCCGAATACGGCCTGATCGACCCGATTCTGGAGGCGGTCACGGGCGGCATTGCCGCGCACGGCGGCGCCAGCAGGCTCCTGCTTTCCGCGCCGGCTGGCGTTCAGGTCGCCGGGGCGACCGCCACCGCGCGCCTCCGCCTGGTCGCCGGCCAGGCAGTTAGCTTCGCACTCCAGCACGGGCAGCTGTGGGAGCCGCCGTCGGCTGCCTGGGACGCCGACGAGATCGCCGCCCGCCTGCAAGACACCATGGAAGGATGGCGCACCTGGTCCGCCATCCATCAGACCTACGAGGGTCCCTGGCGCGACCTGGTCCACCACTCCGGCCGGGTGCTGCAGGCGCTCACGTTCCAGCCGACCGGGGCCATCGTCGCCGCGCCCACGACCTCTCTGCCAGAGGCCATCGGCGGCGAGCGCAACTGGGATTACCGCTATACCTGGGTCCGCGATGCCAGCCTGACCATGGATGCCCTGTGGGTGGCGGCCTGTCCCTTTGAGGCCGGCAAGTTCTTCGCATTCCTGGCCGACGCCGCCGCATCCCAGCTGCAGCGCGGGAAGGACCT
>CAVPUY010000003.1:0-14201 GCA_963709075.1 uncultured Actinomycetes bacterium | reverse complement strand
AGACGGCGCGGCTGCCGCCAGGTTGCCATCCGGGCGTACATCGATAACAAGTTGTGACGTTTTCGCCCTGAGTACGGTATCCGGGTGACCCTACGCTTCGGGCAACCCGGCCGCCGGCCAGGGCTGACCTAGCGTTCGCTACTGGTCGCCCGTCGGCGGCCGACGACAGAGAGGCGGCGAGCGATGACTCGACTGCACACAGCTTGGCGCGACAGCGGCGTCCCGGCCAAGAGGGCCCTCCGCGCGCGCCACGAGAGCGAGGGGAAGCGATGAAATTCGCCCGTCCGGCAACTAAGTTCGCGGTGCTCGCGATCGCCGGAGTCACCGTTCTTGCCGCTTGCGGCAAGAGCAGCAGCACCGGCGGCGGCGGCAGCACGCCCGCCGGCCCGTCCGGCGCATTCGGCTCGGCGCCGGCGCCGAGCGGCACTCCCCACTCCGGGACGGTCACCGTCGCCGAGCCGCCAGGCGCGACCCCGAACTGGATCTTCCCGATCACCCCGGGTGCCAATAACTCCGTCTACACGGCGTTCTCGTTCCAGTACGAGATGTACCGGCCGCTCTACTGGTTCGTCAACGGCGTCCAGCCCAAGGAAACGCCGGCCATGAGCCTGGCGGACGAGCCGAAGTGGAGCAACGGCGACAAGACCGTCACGATCACGATGAAGAGCAACTACAAGTGGTCCGACGGCAAGCCGGTCACCTCGAAGGACATGCTCTTCGCGATCGACGAGATCAAGGCGGCGATCAAGGTGAGCCCGGCCAACTGGGCGCCGTACACCCCGAAGGTCGGCATCCCGGACGAGCTGGCCAGCGCCACGACGCCGAACGCCTCCACTTTGGTGGTCAACCTGAAGAAGGCCTACAACCCGTCCTGGTTCATCGAGGACCAGTTCGGCGCGATCGCGCCGATGCCGTCGCACGCCTGGGCGAAGGCCTCGGCGAACGGCCCGATGCTGAACTTCACCAACCCGGCGAACGCGACGAAGATCTACAACTTCCTCGCGTCGCAGTCGAAGTCGCTCGGCACCTACGCCACCAACCCGCTGTGGCAGGTCGTTGACGGGCCGTACAAGCTGACCTCGTTCAACAACACCACGCAGGCGTTCACGATGAAGCCGAACACGAACTACGGCGGCCCGCACTCGACCAAGATGCTGACCCTGTCGGCGGTGCCTTTCACCTCGGACACGGCCGAGTACAACGCGGTCAAGGCGGGCAGCATCGACCAGGGCTACGTGCCGCTGTCGAACGTCCCGCAGATCGACTCGGTCAGGTCGGCCGGCTACAACGTCTTCGGCTACCCCGACTTCGGCTGGGAATACGTCGCTTACAACTTCAAGGACACCACCGGCGACTGGAACCACATCGTGGCCCAGCTCTACATCCGGCAGGCGCTCGCGCACCTGCAGGACCAGTCGGGCATCATCCACGCGTTCTTCAACGGCGCGGGCGGCGAGGCCTACGGGCCGGTGCCGTCGATCCCGGTGAGCCCCTTCACGCCGGCCAACGCCAAGACCGCGCCGTACCCGTTCAGCGTCAACTCGGCCGTGTCGCTGCTGAAGTCGCACGGCTGGACCGTCACGCCAGGCGGCACCGACACGTGCAAGAGCGCGGGCACCGGCGCGAACCAGTGCGGCGCGGGCATCCCGGCCGGCACCAAGCTCGCCTTCAACCTGATCTACAACACGTCGCCGTCCATCATCGGCGAGCAGGTCACCGACCTTGCCTCGCAGGCGAAGAAGGCGGGCATCACGATCAACCTGTCGTCGGACAACTTCAACCACATGATCGCCACCTACAACAACCCGTCGTCGCCAAAGTCGATCAACAAGTGGGCGGCGCAGGACTTCGGCGGCTTCTCCAACTCGACGTACCCGACCACGTTCGGCGTGTTCAACAGCACCGCGTCGAGCAACCTCGGCAGCTACTCCGACCCGAAGGCGGACCAGCTGATCAGTTCGTCGCTCAGCAGCCCGAACCCGTCCGCTGTGACGGCGGAGGCCTCGTACCTCACCCAGCAGCAGCCGGGCCTGTTCCAGGCGAACCCGGATCTCGTCGAGGTGTGGAAGACGACGCTGTCCGGCCCGCAGGCGTCGTTCGAGTCGCTGACCCAGTACCAGCTCAACCCGGAGTACTGGTACTTCACCAAGTAACCGCATCGCCCGCGGGGACGGCCTGATCGTCGCGGGCGCACCAGGCGCTGGACGCCCCTGTTCTCCGGTGGTACACACGGAGAACAGGGGCGCCGGCGCAGCTAGTCAGGCAGGGCGCATGGCAGAAGGAGCCGGAATAATGCGGGCGATCGCGGGCAACCTGATCGCTGGCGTCGCACTGACCATCGCGGACACGCAGCACAGGCCGGCCTGACCGCCGCCGGTCACCACGGGAGGCCCAATGACACACATCGCGCCGGAGCTTCCGCCGCTTGACGTAACCCGAGCGGCCGAGGGCGGTGAGGTCGGCCCGGTGCAGAGCGGCTGGCGGCTCGCGTTCCGGGAGTTCAGCAAGAACCGGCTGGCCGTCGTCGGGGTGGGCATCCTCGTCTTCTTCGTCGTGTTCTGCTTCATCGGCCCGCTCTTCTACCATGCCAACCTGCTCAACACCAACCTCGCGGCGGTCAACGAGCCGCCCGGGCCCGGCCATCCGCTCGGCACCAACAACCTGGGCTTCGACGTGCTCGGCCAGCTGATGAAGGGCGGCCAGGCGGCGCTGGAGATCGGCTTCTTCGCCGCGTTCATCGCGATCTTTGTCGGCGCGCTCTTCGGGGCCATCTCCGGGCTGGTCGGCGGCTTCGCCGACTCGGCCATGATGCGCGTCGTCGACGTCTTCCTGTCGGTGCCGTTCCTGTTCATCGTGCTGATCGTCGCCGTCAGGTACGGCGCTTCCGTGCTCAGCCTCAGCCTGATCATCGGGGGCTTCACCTGGCTGGTGCCCGCGCGGCTGGTCCGCGGCGAGGTACTGACGCTCCGGGTGCGCGACTTCGTCTCGGCGGCCCGCGCCGCGGGTTCCGGCCGGTGGCGGCTGGTGCACAAGCACCTGATCCCGAACGCGATCAGCGTGATCATCGTGAACGTCACGTTCAACGTCGCCGACGCGATCCTGGCCGTCGCCACCCTCGGGTTCCTCGGCTTCGGCCTGCACTACCCGATCGTCGACTGGGGCGACATGCTCTCCGGCGGGATTGCGTACCTGCAGGCCGGGTACTGGTGGCTGATCTACCCGGTCGGCGCGTGCATCATCCTCGTGGTGATGGCGTGCAACCTGATCGGCGACGCGCTGCGCGACTCGCTGGACGTGCGGCTCCGCAAGCGCTGATCCGGCCGCCGGCGCCACTGGCCTTCACCCACTGAGCTGAGGAGTACCCGCGGATGGCCCCAGTCCTGGAGATCAATGATCTCTCCACGCACATCCAGCTGACCAAGTCGGTCGTGCAGGCCGTCGGGAACGTCGACCTGCACATCGAGCAGGGGGAGACGCTGGGGGTGGTGGGCGAGTCCGGCTGCGGCAAGTCAATGACCGGGCTGTCCATCATGGGCCTGCTGCCGCCCGGCGGGAGCGTCGTCAACGGCTCGATCAAGCTGGCCGGCCGGGAGCTTGTCGGCCTGCCCAAGCAAGACATGCAGCACATCCGCGGCAACGAGATCGCGATGATCTTCCAGGATCCGCTCACCTCGCTCGACCCGACGAAGACCGTCGGCTACCAGGTGGCCGAGCCGGTCCGGCTGCACCGCGGCGGCAGCAAGACCGAGGCGATGGACCGGGCGGCCGAGGTGCTCGGCCTGGTCGGGCTGCCCAGGCCGAGGGAGCGGCTCAGCGACTACCCGCACCAGCTGTCCGGCGGCCTGCGCCAGCGGGTGATGATCGCGATGGCGCTGAGCTGCGAGCCGAAGCTGCTGATCGCCGACGAGCCGACCACCGCGCTTGACGTCACCATCCAGGCGCAGATCCTCGCGCTGCTCGACGACCTCAAGTCACGGCTCGGCATGGCCATGCTGCTGATCACCCACGACATGGGCGTGATCGCCGGCCACGCCGACCGGGTCAACGTGATGTACGCGGGCCGGATGGTCGAGAGCACCGATACCGGCAAGCTGTTCAGCCATATGCATCACCCCTACACGCAGGCGCTGCTCGCCTCGATCCCGCGGCTGAGCCAGGACAACACGCAACGGCTGCTGAGCATCCCCGGCATCCCGCCTGACCTGTCTGAACCCCCGGCTGGCTGCAGGTTCGCCGCGCGGTGCAGCCGCGCGACCGACAAGTGCCGCGCCGACGAGCCGCCGCTCACCGGCGAGTCCGCCGACCACCTGTTCTCCTGCTGGCATCCGGTGGACGGCCCGCTGCCGCTGAACGCGGAGACAGGCCGGCCCGGCCGCGAGCACGGTGACTGTGACCGAGCGCGAGGCGGCAGCCGACGCGGACCCGGCAGCCGACGGGGCTCCGCTGCTCGACGTGCGCAACCTGGTGAAGGAATTCCCGATCACTTCCGGAGCGATCCTGCAGCGCCGGGTCGGCAGCGTCAAGGCTGTTTCCGACGTCTCCTTCACGGTCCGGGCCGGGGAGACGTTCGGCCTGGTCGGCGAGTCCGGCTGCGGCAAGACCACGATCGGGCGGCTGATCGTCGCGCTGGAAAAGCCCAACTCGGGCGCGGTCAGCCTGCGCGGCCAGAACGTCAGCATCATGGGCTCGGGCGAGCTGCGCAAGACGCGCCGCGACCTTCAGCTGATGTTCCAGGACCCGTACTCTTCCCTCGACCCGAGGATGCGGGTGGGCGCGATCATCAAGGAGCCGCTCTCGATCCAGCACATCGGCACCAGGCAGCAGCAGCAGAACCGGGTCAACGAGCTGCTCGACGAGGTCGGGCTGCCGCGCAATGCAGTCGAGCGCTACCCGCACGAGTTCTCCGGCGGGCAGCGGCAGCGGATCGGGCTTGCCCGGGCGCTCACCCTGAACCCGGGACTGATCGTCGCCGACGAGCCGGTCAGCGCGCTCGACGTGTCGATCAGGGCGCAGGTACTCAACCTGATGAAGCGGCTGCAGGCCGATCATGGCCTGACTTTCATCGTCATCTCCCACGACCTGGCCGTGGTCAAGTACATGGCGGACCGGATCGGCGTCATGTACCTGGGCAAGCTCGTCGAGTCAGGCTCGGGCGACGACATCTACAAGCGCGCCGCGCACCCGTACACGGCCGGGCTCATCGCCACCATCCCGGTGCCCGAGCCGGAGGAGGCGCGGGCCACCGCCAAGGTCGGGATCAAGGGCGAGCTGCCGAGCCCGGTCAACCCCCCGTCCGGCTGCAGGTTCCGGACTCGCTGCCCGTTCGCCCAGGAACTCTGCGCCCAGGAAGAGCCGCAGCTGCGCTCGTTCGGGCCCGGGCACATGGCGGCCTGTCACTTCCCGCTGCAGAACTACGCGCCGGGGAAAGATATCGCAGCGGCTGCCGACAGCCTGACGGCCTAGCCGGACGGAAGAGCCAGGAGACACCGGAATGACAACGTACCTGCTCCGCAGGATCGGCACATCGATCGTCATCGTCCTCGGCATCTCGATCTTCATCTTCGCCCTGCTGCACGCCATCTTCCCTTCGCCTGCCATCGACGTGCTCGGCCCGCGGGCGAACACGGCCCTGATCAACGCCTATAACCGCGAGCATGGCTTCGACGATCCCGTCGTCGTGCAGTACCTGCATTACATGAACGACCTGCTGCACGGCAATCTCGGCTACTCCTACAAGCTGAACCAGAGCGTGGCGCAGCTCTTCCAGGAGCGGTGGGCACGCAGCCTGTACCTGTCCGGGATGGCGCTGCTGCTCGCGATCCTGATCGCCATCCCGCTCGGCATCTACCAGGCGGTTAAGCGCAACACCCTCGGCGACAACGCCGCGACCACAGCGGCCTTCATCACCTATGCGATGCCCGACTTCTTCCTCTACCTGATCGCGATCCAGCTGCTCGCGCTGACCTTCCCGATCTTCAGCTACGAGGCCAGCCAGTCCACCTCGCTGGTGACGGTCATCCTGGACTGGCGCGCCATGACGCTGCCGATCGTCTGCCTGACCCTGCTGATCGTCGCCGGGTACTCGCGGTACATGCGGTCAAGCGCGATGGACACGCTGGCCCAGGACTACATCAAGGCGGCCAGGGCCAAGGGGCTGTCCGAGCGGCTGGTGCTGATGCGGCACCTGCTGCGCAACGCCTGCCTGCCGATGGCCACCCTGATCGGCCTGTCGATCCCGCTGCTGCTGGCCGGCAACCTCATCTGCGAGTACGTCTTCAACTACCAGGGCCTCGGGCTGCTTTTCTACAACAGCCTGAGCAACGAGGATTACCCGGTGCTGCTCGCCTACACGCTGGTCGGCGCCGTGCTCACCGTCGCGGGCAATCTGATCGCGGACGTCGCGCTCACGGTAGCCGATCCGCGCATCCGGCTGAGCTGACCGAGAATCATGATTAACGGGAACTCCCCGCGGACTGCCGGGCCGGCCCGCTAACCGCCGCGGCCGCTGATGCCGCCTTGTGCGGCCGGGGGACTCGGCTGATACTTCGACTATGCGAAGGCAGCAGGACCTGGGCCCGGCAGGCACGCCGTCGTCGCTGCGCGCATCGGACGCCGAGCGCGACCAGGTCGTCGGCGAGCTGCGGGAGCGCTTCGCCGAGGGCCGGCTGAGCCAGGACAGCTTCGTCTGGCGGATGGACGCCGCGCTGCGTGCCCGCGAACGGCGCGAGCTGGCCGGGCTGCTGGCCGACATGCCCGCGACCCGCCGCCTGGCCGACGCGCTGACCGCGGCGATCGCCGGCGCCATCGGCGGCACCGCAGCGCGCTGGCAGGCGGCCGCGCAGCGCGCCGCGCAGCGGTGGCAGGCCGCTGGCCCGCAGCCGCCTGGCTGGCCGGAGCTGCCGTTCCCGGCCGGCCGCGAGCTCTGGTTCACGATCGGCCGGGATGGCGGCTGTGACCTCGTCCTGACCGACCTCACGGTCTCCCGCCGCCACGCGCGGCTCGAGCGCGACGGCGCGGGCTGGCGGCTCGAGGACCTGGGCTCCACCAACGGCACCAGGCTCAACGGCTGGCTGGTGAGCAGCCCGGTCCCGGTGCGGGCCGGGGACCAGGTGAGCTTCGGCGAGGCGGGCTTCGTGCTCGCCGACGGCTAGCGGCGGCGGCCATCCCCGGCAGGTGCGGGCAGCCCTTAGAGTCATGGGGGTGACCTTGGTTCTGCTGGTGCGGCACGGCCTGACGGCGACTACCGGTACGGTACTCACCGGCCGGACCCCCGGTATCAGCCTGGATGACCGGGGCCGCGCGCAGGCGGCGGCGCTGGCCGCCAGGCTCGCTCCGGTCCCGCTGGACGCGATCATCAGCAGCCCGCTTGACCGGTGCAGGCAGACCGCCGATGCGCTGGCCGCCGCGCGGTCCGGCGAGCTGCCTGTGGTGACCGACGATGAGCGGCTGAGCGAGTGCAAATACGGCGACTGGACGGGCAAGCCGCTGAAGGTGCTGGCCAAGGACCCGCTCTGGCGTGTCGTCCAGGCCCACCCGAGCGCGGTCACCTTCCCCGGCAAGGACGGCGAGTCAATGCTGGACATGCAGCACCGGGCGGTCAGCGCCGTCCGCGACTGGAACGACGCGCTCGGCAAGGACGCGGCCTATGTCATCTGCTCGCACGGTGATGTGATCAAGGCCGTGATCGCCGATAGCCTTGGCCTGCATCTCGACCTGAGCCAGCGGATTCAGGTGGATCCCTGTTCGCTGACCGTGATCCGCTACACCCCGCTGCGCCCGTTCCTGATCCGGATGAACGACTCCGGTGGCGGGACCGCCGATCTCGAGCGTCGCCCGGCCGCCGGCCGGGCGAAGGCCGGCCATGCGGCGGCCGGGGCCGAGGGCGACGCGATGGTCGGCGGCGGGGCAGGAGGATAGGAGTCATGCCGGTCTATTCGTACGATCCGCCGGACAGGTTCGTGGCCGGGACGGTCGGTCAGCCTGGTGAGCGGACCTTCTACCTGCAGGCCAGCGCATCCGGCCGGGTGACCAGCGTTGCGCTGGAGAAGGTGCAGGTGAGCCTGCTGGCGGAGCGCCTGGATGAGCTGCTTGACGAGGTGCTGCGGCGCAGCGGCGGCCAGGCGGCGGTGCCGGCCGCCGCACCGGCCAGCCTCGCCGACGACGGGCCGCTTGACCTGCCCTTGCTTGAGGATTTCCGGGTCGGGGCGATCGCGCTGGCCTGGGATCGGGACGACGAGCGAGTGGTCATCGAGGCGCAGGAGGAGACCGAGTCGCCAGTCGAGCCGCTCACCGATGACGTGCCGGAGGACGGGCCCGGGGTGCTCCGGGTGCGGATCACGGCCGCGATGGCGCGCGCGTTCTCCCAGCGGGCGATGCAGATAGTCAGCCAGGGGCGGCCGCCCTGCCCGCTCTGCGGGCTGCCGCTTGACTCCGATGGGCACATCTGCCCGCGGCAGAACGGCCACCGGGCCGGCCATGCCTGACCGGCCGCCCGGCCGTCGTGCCGGGCGCGGCCAGCAGGCCGGCCCGCCGGACGAGCCGGGCGCCGCCGAGCCCGACGCCGCCGAGGCCGCGGCACTCGACCTGCTCAGCAACGGCACCATCGAGGTCGAGGGCAGGCTCGCCGTGGCCTCGAACGCGACCCTTTACTGCACGGTCCGCCACGGCGGGACCGAGGCGGCGTGCGTGTACAAGCCGGTGGCGGGGGAGCGGCCGCTGTGGGACTTCGCGTCCGGCTCGCTGGCCGGCCGCGAGGTGGCCGCCTACCGGGTGTCGGTGGCCGGCGGCTTCCGGGTAGTGCCGCCGACGGTATACCGGGACGGCCCGTTCGGCCCGGGCATGTGCCAGCTGTGGATCCACACCGACGAGTCGGTGGACGTCATCGCGCTGGCCCGCCGCACCGATCATGCCGGGCTGCGCGACATGGCGGTCTTCGACGCGGTGGTCAACAACGCCGACCGCAAGATCGGCCATCTGCTGCCGGTTCCTGACGGGCATCTGTACGGCTGCGATCACGGTGTCTGCTTCGGCGAGGAGTACAAGCTCAGGACGGTGCTCTGGCAGTGGCGGGGCCGCAGCCTGCCCGGCCGGTCGGTGGCAGCGCTGCAGCGGCTTGAGCAGTGCTTCGAGACCGGCGCCCTGGCCGCCGACCTTTCCGGCTGGCTCACCGCGGACGAGGTGACCGCGACCCGGCAGCGGCTTGAGCTGCTACTCAAGCACCGGGTGCACCCTTACCCGCCGGAAGACTGGCCAGCGGTGCCCTGGCCGCCGGTCTAGTCAGCGGCCGCCGTGCTCGCCGCGGTTACCCCGGCGGCGCAGGTAGCGCTCGAACTCCCTGGCGATGGCGTCGCCGCTCGCCTCCGGCAGGTCCGTGGCGTCCTTGGCCTCTTCGAGCGTCTTCACGTAGTCGGCCACCTCGGTGTCCTGCTCGGCAAGCTCGTCCACCCCGCGCTCCCAGGCGCGTGCCTCGCCCGGCAGGTCGGCCAGCGGCAGGGTCGCGTCGAGGACATCCTCGACGCCGCGGAGCAGCGCGAGCGTGGCCTTGGGGCTGGGCGGCTGGGCGACGTAGTGCGGCACCGCGGCCCACAGTGACACCGACGGCAGGCCGGCCGCCGCGCAGGCGTGCTGGAGCACGCCGACGATCCCGGTCGGCCCCTTGTACTCGACCGGGTCCACATGCAGTTCCTTGGCCAGCCCAGGATCGGAGGCAGCGGCAGTCACCGGGACAGGGCGGGTGTGCGGTGAGTCCGCGAGCAGCGCGCCGAGCAGGATCACCAGCTCGACGCCGAGCTCGGTGAACGTGCCGACCAGCTCGTCGCTGAACCCGCGCCAGCGCATGTTCGGCTCGATCCCGTGCACCAGGATCAGGTCCCGGCCGATGCCCTCCGGCCTGGCCAGCGCCAGCCGGGTGGTTGGCCAGACCAGCCGGTCGGTGCGGCCATCGGACACTTCGAGCACCGGGCGGGTCACCTGGAAGTCGTAGAAGTCCTCGGGGTCGATCTCGCCGATGGGGCTCGCCTGCCACGCCATGTCGAGATGACTGACCGCGCCGCTGGCCGCCTCGCCAGCGTCATTCCACCCCTCGAAGGCCGCGATCAGCGCCGGTGAGGTGAGCCCGGCTGGTGAGGCGAGCTTGCCGATGCCGTCGAGCTCGATCTCCCCACCCCCTTCCTCGGGACGTCCCCGGCCGGTTCCCGGCCGGCCGGGCCGGGCCGGCTTTGCCGCGCCGCTGCGCTGTCTCGTCCAGATTACGTGCACAATCATGATCACCATGTCACGGCCCGGCACCCGGCCCGCGGCGGCTCCTACAACGACGTCATCATGGACGCCGTCGAGGGGGACGCCGGCCGCACGGCCGCGCTGCGCGCGGCGCTCGGCGAGCGCGTGGTCATCGCGGACGGCGCGATGGGATCCATGCTGCAGGGCAGCGCGGCGACGCTCGATGACTTCGCCGGGCACGAGGGCTGCAACGAGATCCTGAACGTCACCCGCCCGGACATCGTCCTGGACATCCATCACGGCTACCTCGCGGCCGGGGTCGACTGCGTCACCACCAACACGTTCGGCGCGAACCTGGGCAATCTCGGCGAGTACGGGATCGAAGACCGGATCGAAGAGCTGGCCGAGGCCGGCGCCAGGCTGGCCAGGCAGGCGGCCGGCCAGGTGGCCAGCGCCGGCCGGCCGCGCTGGGTGCTCGGCTCGATCGGCCCGGGCACCAAGCTGCCGACGCTCGGCCATGTCGCCTTCGCCCGGCTGCGGGACACCAGGCGGCTGGCCGCCCGCTGGCCGGTGCTGCTCGGCGGCGCGGCGCTGACCAGGGCGTACGTTGAGCAGGATCTGGCCGGCCTGTTCGATGGCGAGGTCAGGTACGCGCGCGACGCGTTCGAGGGACAGCGCCTGATGGACGCCTTCATGGCGGTCCGTCGGGGCAGCGCCGGGGCGCAGCTCCCGGCGCTGCGCCGGCGACGGGTGCGCCCGGCCGGGCCGCCTGGCCCCGGGTCAGCCGATGCCGGCGATCAGGCGGCGGCCACCCGTTCCGCCGTATCGGTGACAGTCCCCGTGCCCGAGCCGCCGTTCTGGGGCAGCCGGGTGGTCAAAGGCATCCCGCTCGCCGAGTACGCGGCGTTCCTCGACGAGCGGGCGCTGTTCCTCGGCCAGTGGGGGCTCAAGCCTGCGCGCGGCCGGGCTGGCCCGTCGCATCAGGAGCTGGCCGAGACCGGGGGCAGGCCCCGGCTGCGGATGTGGCTGGAGCGGGCCCAGACCGAGGGACTGCTGCAGGCTGCCGTCGTGGCGGGCTATTTCCGCTGCGTCAGCGCGGGCAATGACCTGATCGTGCTGGACCAGGGCGGCGCCGAGCGCGAGCGTTTCCGGTTCCCGCGGCAGCGCAGGGACCGGCGGCTCTGCCTGGCCGACTTCTTCCGGCCGGGCGAATCCGGCGAGACCGACGTGGTCGCCTTCCAGCTCGTCACGGTCGGGCCGAAGATCAGCGAGGCCACCGCCGACCTGTTCGCCAAGAACGCCTACCGCGACTACCTGGAGCTGCACGGCCTGTCGGTGCAGCTGGCCGAGGCGCTGGCCGAGTACTGGCACGCGCGGGTGCGCGGCGAGCTCGGGATCGGCGGCGCCGACCCGGCCGATCTCGATGGCATACTCAAGGTCGGCTATCACGGCTGCCGCTACTCCTTCGGCTATCCGGCCTGCCCGGACCTGGAGGACCGGGCTAAGGTCATGCGGCTGCTCGAACCCGACAGGATCGGAGTGACGCTATCCGAGGAATTCCAGCTGGCGCCGGAGCAGTCGACCGATGCCGTCATCACGCACCACCCGGAAGCCAGGTATTTCAGCACCTGATTCCCCGCTGCCCCGGCCGGTAGGGTCGTTGCCCATGTCGGTTACCGCAACTGCCCGCTCCGGCCGCGAGGCGCTGCAGGCCATCCTCTTCGACATGGACGGGCTGCTGATCGACTCCGAGCCGCTCTGGTTCGAGGTCGAGAGCGAGGTGATGGCGCATCTCGGTGGCCAGTGGAGTCCCGCCGACCAGCAGGAGCTGGTCGGCGGCTCGCTGGAGCGGAGTATCGACTACCTGCTCAGCCGCGCCACCAGGGCGGCGTCGCGCGACGAGGTCGCCCGCTGGATGGTGGACGGCATGACCGCCCTGCTGCGCGAGCGCGGCGTGCCGGTGCTGCCAGGAGCCCGCGAGCTGTTTGCCGAGGTCACCCGGGCCGGCGTGGCGAATGCCCTGGTCACGTCCTCGGAGCGGCAGATCATGGAAGCGGTGATCCCGAAACTGGGGATGAACTTCGGCGCCACCGTGTGCGGGGAGGACGTCCGGCAGAGCAAGCCAGCGCCCGAGCCCTACCTGCTGGCGGCGCAGCTGCTCGGGGTCGAGCCCGCCCGCTGCGTCGTCCTCGAGGACTCGCCCAACGGGGTCGCTGCCGCCGAGGCCGCGGGCTGCCTGGTGGTCGCGGTACCGAGCCTGCTGCCGATCCCCACCAGCCCGGGCCGGGTGGTCGCCTCCTCGCTGGGCCAGATCGACCTGGCCATGCTGCAGGGCATGATGAGCGGCCGGTAGCCGCGCCCTGGCGGCACTGCGCATGGCCCGGGTGCGGCCGCGGATGTGCGACGATGAAGGTGACCCATGCCGCCGGGCCGCGAGCCAGGCGGCCCGGCCCCGGAGGGAGGCACATGTCAGCCCTTGACTTCGTGATCTGCGGCGGCCTGACCGCTGCCGGGCTGGTCCTGTCCTACTTCAGGTGGCGGCGCAAGGGGCCGCGGGCCGGGTACCGGCTCGCGGCCTGGTCGCTGCTGCCGCTGGCCGCCTATCTGACCGGAACGGTCACGCTGATCAGCCGGGTCAGCACGGCCGTGGTGAATTTCGGCGGGTCCTTCGTGTTCTCGACCAAGACCTGGGCCGGCGTGGTGCTTGCGGGCCTCGCGGTGGCGATGCTGCTGACCTCGGGCGGGATACCGCTGACCGGCCGGCGCAAGGCCAAGAAGGCGGCCCGGGCCGCCGCCCAGCCTGCCGTCGCCCCGGGCAGCGGCAACGGCCAGGCCGCGCTCGGGCCCGGATCAGCCAAGGCCGGGAAGAAGGCCAAGCGCGGCGCCGCGCCTGCGGACGACGACCTGGCGGACGTCGAGGAGATCCTGCGCCGCCGCGGCATCAGCTAGCGCCGGGCAGCGGCGGCGGGCTGCCGCCGAAGGCGGGGCAGATCGGCTTGTGCGCGCACCAGTCGCAGAGCCTGCCGGGCCGCGGCCGCCAGTCTCCGGCATCCCTGGCGCGCTCGATAGCCCGCCAGAGGGCGTTTATCTTCCGCTCGGTCGCGATCAGGTCAGCCTCGTCCGGTGCGTACCGGACGATCTCGCCGCTGCCGAGATAGATGAGCTGCAGCAGCCGCGGCAGCTTTCGCTGGCTGCGCCACAGCACCAGCGCGTAGAACTTCATCTGGAACAGCGCGCGCGCTTCGAATTCCTCCCGCGGGGCGGTGCCCGTCTTGTAGTCCACGATCCTGATCTCGCCGCCCGGCGCGATATCGAGCCGGTCAATGTAGCCGCGCAGCAGCAGGCCGGACTCGAGCACGGCCTCGACGTGCAGCTCGCGGTGGGCAGGCTCGAGGCGGCGCGGATCCTCCAGGGTGAAATAGCGGTCAAGCATCGTCGCGGCGCTGGCCAGCCACACGTCGCGCTGCTCATCCGCCTCGAAGAGGCTGGTCAGCTCGGGCTCTTCGGTGATCAGCCGGGCCCACTCCGGGCCGAGCAGCGAGCGAGCCGCCTGCGGCGTCCGGGCGGCGGCCGGATGGTCGAACAGCCGCTCGAGCACCGCGTGCACGAGCGTGCCCCGTGCGGCGGCCGGGCTTGGCGGCTCGGGCAGCCGGTCAAGTACCCGGAACCGGTAGAGCAGCGGGCAGGTGAGGAAATCGCCGGCCCGCGACGGCGACAGGGACCTCGGCCTGTCCTCCGCTTCCGGCTGAGCTACTGCGCTGGGAACACCCACCTAACGGAGACTAGGGGACACCACCGACAGTTGCCGGTCTTTGCCCGGGACGGCCCGCGGCGCTGGCCCTCCCAGCGCCGGCCCGCGCCGCGTAGCATCAATGCTGTGACAGGCATGATTCCGGGCGGGCAGCAACCCCAGGACCAGCCGCCCGGAAGCCCGCCGGCCGGACAGCCGCCGCCGGGCCAGCCGCCTGGCCCGGCGGGCGGAC
>CAVPUY010000002.1:0-627042 GCA_963709075.1 uncultured Actinomycetes bacterium | reverse complement strand
TTTTTTTTTTTTTTGTGCAGCCTTGACTTCGCTGGTGTTGCTCACGGGTATGCAGCACAGCCTTGGAGGTTGCCGCCATCACTCACTGAACAAGGATGTGGGTCCCTGTTCTCTTCTGTCCCGGGACATGGTGCTCCCACTAATTGGTCCCCTTGATCCACTTCAACAGCCTACCACGTGGCCGTGTACAACGTGAAATGTCCATGGGTGAGTACAATAGTGCCACCACACAAACTGTCCAGATAATCTTCCTGCACCAGGTGTCATGAACAACTCATACATGTTCAACCACATAAATGTACACACACAAAACACAGATAAGGTGATTGCAAAATGAACACGATGACCTGGAAACACATCCCATGGCAACACCGGGGTAACTGTTCACAGCATCATGATCACACAAACCATCACCAGTGGCTTCCAGACTACCACGGTCCGGCGTCGATGTGCGCGTCGACGCCGATCGGCGGCACGTCTGATGCCGGGAGCGCGCGCGTGAACCCGGCATTGGTGGTCGCGCCGTAGGTCAGCCGGACGCCGTTGGCGTGCCAGTTCAACCATGAGTGCGGGGCCATGCTCCAGCAGCATCATGACCGTCAGCGGCGACAGTGTTGCCGAGTTCCTTGGCGGCTCTCGGCGCGCGCTCGTACATGTCCTCCATGGACGCGGCGGTGACGTTGAGGTAGTGGCCCTTGATCTCGCCGGTTTTTGCTTTACCGCGGCCAGGCTGCGCCCCCTCCGCGCATCCACAATAGAATCCCGGCTGGCGCGCCCGCCCATCAAACCGCTTCCCCGTTGATGTTTTTTCCTGCTTGGTGAAGTCGAGGCCGCCGCGGAGCGCCTCGTAGACCACCCGCCCGTAGTTGCGTGCCGACAGGCCGAGCTTGGGCTTCGTCGTGGCGCCGAGCAGCGGCCGGCCGTACTTGTTCAGGTACTCGCTGTTCCATCACGATGCCGTGCGGCGGGCCGTGGAATGTCTTGACGTAGTGCAGCGGGATCGCATGTCCTCGAGGCGCAGCGCGCGGAGCGCCTCGAACCCGAAGACGTTGCCGATGATGGAAGACGTCAGGTTTGGTATCGACCCCTCTTCGAACAGGTCGATGTCGTAGGCGATGTACGCGATGTACTCGCCGTCGCGGCCCGGAACGGGATCGACCTGGCTAGCACTTGGCCTGATAGTGCTCGTAGGCGGTGAGGCGGTCAGTCCAGACGACCGTCCACGTCGCGGTCGACGACTCGCCGGCCACGGCCGCGCCCGCCTCGACCTGGCGGTACGCCCGGCTGCGGCGTGATCCGGAACGCGGCGAGCACGTCGGTGTCCTTGGGCACCAGTCGGCGTCGGAGTAACCCATCTCGGCGTACGGAGCACGCCTGCGGCCCAGCGGTTCTGCCCGGTGGTCATGATCTCCTCCGTGATGGTCGCGCGCCATGCGCCTCCTGACATCCACGATCGCCGGCAATTGCCGCCGTGTCTATTGAGTGTTTCGATGATATCTGTGAAGCTGGACTGAGGTTGTCGGAAAGTCGGCGGGCGGGCCGGAAGTCGCCCCGGCTCCCAAGGACGTGGGCAATTGAGCAGCTTGGGCGGCCGGGCCGCGGCAGCGGTCCCGGGTCGCGATGAGGTACCAGTCGCGGCGCAGCGGTCAGTGCCGGGCACCGTCAGCCGGCGTGCCCAGCCGCCCGGCCGCTGACAGTCCTCCCGGCCCACGGTGTCCCGCGATGATAGTCGTGACGCCGAGCCGACGCGTCGCCGAGCTCGCGGCATCGCAGCCGTTCGTATCTCGACGGCGAGGGTCGAGCGGCGCGATGTCGCAGTTCGGCGAGCAGCGCCTGCGTGCTGCTGCGGCGTGCTGGATCCGGGCTCGCGCAGCAGCCAGGTCTGGCCCGCCAGCCAGGACAGCAGGCCGGCGCCGCCACCCGGGTCATCCGGGCCGGCCGGGCCGGCGGCCGGTCCTGGCGGGCTCGCCGGCGCGCGCCGCGGCGGAGTTCCGCGCGCGGCGACGACCGACAGCTGGTGCTCGCCGGACGGCATAGACGCGCACGTCCCGGCCGGGCTCGGGCCGTCCGCCGACCACCAGTCGACCTGATGGCGGTCGAGCAGGGCGCGCACCGGTCACGGTTTCCGGCTTTAGAGCACCCCCGGCTGCGGTGCTCGCCGGCGGTATCCCCGGCAACGTCCGGCGACCAGGCCAGCTCCGCCGCGGTCGTCACCGCGCCGATGCGGAGTCGCTGCACTCCGGGTCGGCGCCGCCGCGCGGCCCGCCGGCCTTGTCGAGCAACCCGAGCACGCGCCGGACGTAGTGGACGTAGCTTGGCTGGCGATGGTAAGCTCGGCAGACCGCGGCCGTCCGGACGGACGAGCTGCAGGCCCAGCGATTCCGCAGCGCGCCGAGGCGGCCGAGACTCGCCGCCTGGGTGACGACCAGCTGCTCGTGGCCGGTCGCGATCCTCCTTGGTCCGCTACCGCCAGGAGTCGGAGCTCGTTTTCGAGGAGGCCGATGACTGCCCTCCGGTCGCGGGATCGCTTGATGGAATCGGTTCTAAAATGACAGTCTACCAGCTCAGCCAGGAGCATTAACCGCGCCGCCGGCACAGTGCAAGGCTCGGCCCCCGCGGTCCCCATTCGCGGCCGGTCAGGACCGGCCGTAGAACGGGCTGGCGTTAGCCGATATCCACTCGTCCACCGGGTTGGCCGCGCCCTCGCCGGGAAAGGTCACGTCGATCGGGAACGCCGGCGTCCTGCGGCGCGGCGGCGGCGGCGCGCTCGATCGCGCCGACCACGGCATCCTTGGCGGCCTGTCCGCCGGGTCATCCAGCGTGACCGAGATGACCAGGCCCTCGCCGGCCAGATCGACGGACAGCCAGGCCGTAGCCGCGGCGCGGGCCGCCGGGACCGACGGCAGCAGGGACCGGATCTCGCTGAGCAGCGCGCCCGGCTCGGCAGGCGGGTGCCCGACCCGGATGCGCCGCCCGCCGCGGCGGACCGTGCCGCCGCCATGTACGCGACACCCTCCGGGTACACCGGGACGCTCTCGCCCGCACCCGGGTTCAGCGCGATGCCGAGCGCGGCGGGCAGCCTCCTGGCGAGTTCCGCGGCGGGCACGACGACGTGCGGCACGACCGGCGCCGGGCCTGCCGCCGGGCCCGGCGGCGGCCGCCAGCAACCGGCTGGCCGAGGTGTACGCCGGGACGAACTCGCTGCCCAGGTACGTCACGATCGGCAGGTTCACCGCCGAGCCGTCGGTCACCGGCCTGCCGTTGTCGGGAGCGGCAGCCATGGCCGCGGCTCAGCACGTCGAGCAGGTCGCCGACCTTCGCGCTGTCCATGACCGCCGCGGCCAGCGCGCGCTCGACCGCGCTAGCATCAGCGTCACGGCCCGCCGGGCTGGCGGACATCTCGCCACCCGTGACGATTGTCATCTGGGCTCCTCGCCGTCATGGCCGCCCGCGTCGGAGCGGGAGCCTGCCCCCATCGGTGGCCGGCGAGGCGCGGGCACCAGCCAGGAACTCATGTAACGGATAGTAATCACATGGAGGCGCTGCGTAGTGGAAAACGATGGACCTGGGGGCGGGCGATGGATCGAGGTCGCCCCGGACCGGCTGGCCCGCTGGCTGGAGTCCTTCGCTGAGCGGCACGGCGGCGCCATGGCCGGGCCGGCCCGGGAGACGGTGACATTCCGCGCGCCCGACGGCGCGGTGGCGGAATGTCACGTGCCGTTCCCGCCGCTGGCGGCCGGTCCGGCGGAGCTGGCGGAGCGGATGCTGGCGGGCGGAGTGCAGGGCGGAGTGCTGGCGGCGCTGGCGGCGGAGCTGGTGCGGCGCGGCGGATGCTGCAGATGCGGCGGCTGTCGGCCGGATGCGGCGGCCGCGGCGGCAGCCGGTGCCGGGTCGGCGAGCGGATCGCGGCGCACGCCTGCGCTGACCGCACCGTGGGCGTGTTGCTGGTCCGGCTCGGCGGCTACGCGGCCGGGGTGTTCACCGGCCCGGTGCCCGCGGCTGGCGGCGTCCAAGGTCGGCACCCGGCTGGTGCACGGCCGCAGCGCGGCGGGCGGCACCTCGCAGCACCGCTTCGCCCGGCGCCGGGAGAAGCAGGCGTCGCGAGGCGCTGGGCGCGGCGGCGGATACGGCGGTCGCGGTGTTCGGGCCGTTCGCGGGGCGGATCGACGCGGTGGTGCTCGGCGGCGACCGGCGGGCGATGGCGCAGCTGCGCGATGATCCGCGGCTGGCGCCGTACTTCGGCGCTGGCCGTCGACCGGTTCCTGACCGTGCCCGGACCCCCGGCTCACCGTGCTGCGGGGCACGCCGCGGCTGTTCCGGGCCATCCGGATCAGGCTGACCGGCCCAGCCTGACCCGACCCCGAGCGCGCCGTGCCGAGCGCGGCGCGCCAGGCGGGCACCGCGTCAGGGCCGGCTGCGCGCGCGCGCCGGCGCGCTGCCCGCGCACGCCCGGTCGGCCGCGGGAAATGCTTTGCGGCCCGGCCGGGGCCTCGGATAAACTGGGTCATGCAACCGCTCCTGTCGTGACGGCCGCGCCCGGCGCCCGGGGTGATGCGACGTCAGCTGGATCCCTTTTGTTCGGTTATGGGAGTGAGTTGTCCATGATTTCCGCGAGCGCGCTGGAGCTGCGCGCGGGCGCGCGGCTGCTGCTGGAAGCCGCCAGCTTCCAGGTCGCGGCCGGCGACAAGATCGGCCTCGTCGGCCGCAACGGCGCGGGCAAGACGACGCTGGCCCGGGTGCTGGCAGGCGAGGCGGCGCCGGCCGCGGGCACGGTCCGGCACGGCGGCTCCGTCGGCTACCTGCCGCAGGACACCATGGTCGGCGATCTCGACGCGCTGGCGATGGACCGGGTGCTGTCCGCCCGCGGCCTGGACGAGCTGATGGCCAGCCTGCGCGCGGCCGAGATCCAGATGGCTGACCCGAATCCGGCCAGGCGTGACGCTGCCGTCCGCAGGTACGGCCAGCTCGAGGAGCGGCTCACCGTGCTCGGCGGCTACGCGGCCGAGTCCGAGGCCGCCTCGCTCGCGGCCAGCCTGGGGCTGCCGCGCAAGGCGCTCAGGCAGCCGCTGCGCACCCTGTCCGGCGGCCAGCGGCGCCGCGTCGAGCTCGCCCGCATCCTGTTCGGCGGCTCGGAGACGCTGCTGCTTGACGAGCCGACCAACCACCTGGACGCCGACTCGGTGACCTGGCTCCGCGACCACCTGCGGACCTTCCGCGGCGGGCTGGTCGTGATCAGCCACGACACCGACGCTGCTCGAGGCCGTCGCCAACAAGGTCTTCTACCTGGATGCCGACCGGAGCGTCCTGGACATCTACAACCTGGGCTGGAAGGCATACCTGGAGCAGCGGGAGACCGACGCCAGGCGGCGCAGGCGGGAGCGGGCCAACGCGGAGCGGCAGGCACAGGCGCTGAGCTCCCAGGCGGACAAGATGCGGGCCAAGGCGACCAAGGCCAGGGCGGCGCAGAACATGCAGCGCCGGGCGGAGCGACTGCTCGCCGGGGTCACCGCCGACCGCAAGGCGGAGAAGGTGGCGCGGCTGCGGTTCCCGGTCCCTGCGCACTGCGGCAGGACGCCGCTGACCGCCCAGGGGCTGACGAAGTCGTACGGCTCGCTCGAAGTGTTCGCCGGGGTGGACATGGCCGTCGACCGCGGTTCCAGGGTGGTCGTGCTCGGCCTCAACGGGGCAGGCAAGACCACGCTGCTGCGGCTGCTGTCCGGGGTCGAGGAACCTGATGCCGGTGACGTCCTGCCCGGTCATGGACTGCGGCTCGGTTATTACGCCCAGGAGCACGAGACTCTCGACACCGGCAGGACGGTGCTCGAGAACATGCGCTCGGCCGCCCCGGACCTGAGCGAGGCCGATCACCGCGGCATTCTCGGGTCGTTCCTGTTCTCCGGCGATGACGTCGCCAAGCCGACCGGGGTGCTGTCCGGCGGCGAGAAAACCAGGCTCGCGCTGGCCCTGCTGGTGGTCTCCGGGGCCAACGTGCTGCTGCTCGACGAGCCGACGAACAACCTGGATCCGGGCAGCCGGGCCGAGATCCTGTCCGCGCTGCGCCGCTTCCAGGGCGCGATCGTCCTGGTGACGCACGATGAGGGCGCCGTCGAGGCACTGCAGCCCGAGCGCGTCGTGCTGCTGCCGGACGGCGTCGAGGACGCCTGGAGCGAGGATCTCACCGACCTGGTGGCGCTGGCCTGAGATCGGGACCCGATGAGGGTCCTGATTGGGGCTGGGATGAAGGCCCGTCATGGCACGGCCGGAAAAGGCCCGCGAGCGTTCGGTGCAAAAGAAAGAGATCTTTTTGCCGTCGTGTGGGTAGCCGATCACGACCTAATGCGTGATCATGGCGGGATACGGTAACGCAGCGGTCACTTCAGCTCACCGGGAGGTACGCGTGACCGAGACACTAAAGAAAGGCACCCGAGTGACCGGTGCCGATCGCACGAAACTGGCAGCGGACCTGAAGAAGAGATACGACGGCGGCGAGAGCATCCGCTCGCTCGCGGCATCGACCGGCCGGTCGTACGGCTTCGTGCACCGGATCCTGACCGAGACAGGGGTTTCGCTGCGCGGCCGCGGCGGAGCGACCCGAGGGAAGAACAAGTCGAAGCACTGAGCCGCGGCGCGCGCCAGGCGCGCATCGCGGCCGCGGCGTCAGCCCCGCTCCCGGTCATTTCAGTACTTGGCGTCAATTCTCTGCCCGGCTCTGCCGTCCCCGGCCTGCCGCCCTCCCGCCTTCCTTGTCCTGCCATTCCGCCGCCCAGCCTGGAGGACGCTTGTCCATCGACCCGGCGGACCTCGATCGCTGCGGGCTCCGTCTCGATATTGACGATTCACTCCCGGCAGGCTGCGTCGCCACGGTTACGCTCAGCCGCCCGCAGCGCCGCAACGCGATGACCCCGGCAATGTGGCGCGGCCTGGCCGCGATCGGCGCCGGCCTGCCGGGCCGGGTGCGGGTGGTAGTCGTCCGCGGCGAGGGCACGTCCTTCTCGGCCGGGATCGACCTGCGCATGTTCTCGGCCGGGGGAGTACCTGGCGAGGATCCGCTGCCCCGTGCCGATGACCCGGCCTTCGAGCAGTGGATCGCCTCCTGCCAGGAAGGCTTCACCTGGCTGCGCGACCCGCGGATCGTCTCGGTGGCCGCGGTGCGCGGGCATGCGATCGGGGCGGGCTGCCAGCTTGCCCTGTCCTGCGACCTGCGGGTGCTCGCCGACGACGCCCGGCTGTGCATCAAGGAACCAGCGCTCGGGCTGGTTCCCGACCTCACCGGGACGAAGCCGCTGGTCGATATCGTCGGCCTGCCCCGGGCACTCGAGCTGTGCCTTACCGGGCGCAGCGTGCAGGCCGGCGAAGCCGGCCAGCTTGGCCTCGCCGAGCTGGTCGTGCCCGGCGCCGAGCTTGACGGCGCGGTCGGCGACCTGGTGGCCGGCCTGCTGACCGCCGATGCCGACGCGGCCCGGGCGACCAAGGAACTGCTGGCCCAGGCCAGCGGCAACACCCTGGCCGAGCAGGCCGCGGCCGAGCGCAGGTTTCAGGCGGCGCTGCAGCGGGCCAGGCTCCGCCGCTAACCACAGGGCCGCTAACCAGGGGCCGCTACCCACCGGGCCGCCAACCTTGGCGGGGCGCGAGTTCGCTGGTAGCTGATCCGGGAGATCGGCGGCTGATCCGGGAAGATCCCCGGCCGGCCGGAGGTTGGTGCCGGCATGAATCCGGCTAGCTGGCAGGCGATGCGCTCGTTCACCCGCGACAGCGCGGTCACCCGGCAGCGGCTGAAGCCGGGCACCGTCCGCCGGGTGGCCTCATACGCCCGGCCGTACCGCGGCGACCTGATCGTGTTCATGATCGCGACCTCGCTGGACGCCCTGGTCACCGTGGCCGTGCCGCTGCTGCTCGGGCTGATCGTCAACAAGATCCAGGCCAAGGACACCAGGGCGGTCCTGGTGATCGCCGGCGCGGTGGCCGGCATCGCCGTCTTCGACGCGTTCCTTTCCATCGCCCAGCGCTGGTACTCGGCCAGGGTCGGCGAGGGGCTGATCTACGACCTGCGCACCGAGGTATTCGGGCATGTCCAGCAGCAGCCGATCGCGTTCTTCACCAGGGCCCAGACCGGCTCGCTGGTCAGCAGGCTGAACAGTGACGTGATCGGCGCGCAGCAGGCGATCACGTCAACCCTGTCCGGGGTGGTATCCAACGCGCTCTCGCTGATCCTGGTGCTGGCCGCGATGTTCTACCTGTCCTGGGTGGTCACGCTGGCCGCGCTGGTGCTGATCCCGCTGTTCATCCTGCCCGCGAGGGCGCTCGGCCGCAGGATGCAGCGGCTGACCAGGGAGTCGATGCAGCTCGACGCGGCGATGGGCTCCAACATGACCGAGCGCTTCAACGTCGCGGGCGCGATGCTGGCCAAGCTGTTCGGCCGGCCGGGCGAGGAGGCCGAGGTCTTCTCCGGCCGGGCCGCGCGGGTCCGCGACATCGGCGTGGTGACCGCCATGTACGGCCGGGTGTTCTTCATCGCGCTGGTGCTGCTCGCCTCGATCGCCACTGCCCTGGTCTACGGCCTCGGCGGCAGCCTGGTGATCAGCGGCACCATCAGCCTCGGCGCGCTTGTCGCCCTGGCCAGCCTGCTCAGCCGGATGTACGGCCCGATCACCGCCCTGTCGAACGTGCAGGTCGACGTGATGACCGCGCTGGTCAGCTTCGACCGGGTGTTCGAGGTACTCGACCTGAAGCCGCTCATCCAGGACCGCCCCGGCGCCACGGCGCTGCCGCGGACGGCGGCCGGCGGAACCGGCCAGGCAGCGGCCGCTCCGCAGGGGCTCGCGGCGCCCGACATCGCGTTCGACCACGTGTCGTTCCGCTACCCGGCGGCGTCCGAGGTATCGCTGGCGTCACTCGAGTCGATCGCGCTGCCGGTCCCCGAGCACGCCGGCGCGAACGCCGAGGTGCTCAGGGACGTGACGTTCCGGGCGCCGCCTGGCCAGCTCACGGCGCTGGTCGGGCCGTCCGGGGCAGGCAAGACGACCATCACCCACCTGGTGTCGCGGCTCTACGACCCGGGCCAGGGCACGGTGCTGATCGGCGGCCACGACATCAGGGACGTGACCCAGGCATCGCTGCATGACGTCGTGGGCGTGGTGACCCAGGACGCGCACATGTTCCACGACACGATCAGGGCGAACCTGGCCTACGCCCGGCCGGGCGCGACCGAGCGGGAGATCGAGCAGGCGTGCCGGTCGGCGCAGATCTGGGACCTGGTCACCAGCCTGCCGGACGGGCTCGACACGATCGTCGGCGACCGCGGCTACCGGCTCTCCGGCGGCGAGAAGCAGCGGATCGCGCTGGCCCGGCTGCTGCTCAAGGCGCCGTCCGTGGTCGTGCTCGACGAGGCGACCGCGCACCTCGACTCGGAATCAGAGGTCGCCGTGCAGCGGGCGCTGAAGACCGCGCTGGCCGGACGGACCTCGCTGGTGATCGCGCACCGGCTGTCCACCATCAGGGAGGCCGACCAGATACTGGTGGTCGACGACGGCCAGGTGCGCGAGCGCGGCAGGCACGATGAGCTGCTCGCGGCCGGCGGCCTCTACGCAGAGCTTTACCGGACCCAGTTCGCCAGCCAGGAGCCGCTGCCGGCCGCCTGACCCGGCTCTGACGCGCCGCCAGCCCGGGCCCGCCGCAGAGAAAACTGCCCATGATCCGAAACGGGAACGCCCCGCCCGGTCAGCTTCCGTAGCCGACCCGGCGCAGGTCGGTCCCGGCCACCTGCTCCACCTCGCTGACCTGCTGGGGAGTGAGCAGCCGCCGCCAGGTGCCCGCCGCGGCCTGGCGGCCGGCCCCGTCGCCCGCCGGGATCGCGGCGAGCTTCGCGCCGATGAAGTCAGAAACCGCGCCGGCCGCCGCGCGGGGATCGCGGATCACCTGCTCGTACCGCAGCGTGGTGAGCTGCTCGGCGGTCATGCTGCTGCGCAGCCTGGCCATCTGCCGCACCGACCCGCGCCAGCGCAGCGCGCACTTGGCCGCCAGCGACAGGCCCGGCCAGGCGGCCACGTCGGCGCGGGCCTCGATGCCGAAGTACGGGTTGGGGAACTCGCTCTCGATGCTCGCCACGGCGGGCCCGAAGGCCGACAGCAGGGCCGAGTCGGCCAGCATGCCGGCCACCACGTCCCGGCCGTCCCTGATGATCTGCACGATCCGGGCATCAGGGAACGCGTCGACCAGCCCGCCGGCGCAGTAGATAAGGTCCGGGCTGGCGTCGCCGTACCTGCTGATGTCACGCCCGGCGACGCAGACGCCCGCCCCGCTGACCCGGCCGGCTGCCCGGCAGCACGGCGAGCAGGCCATGCAGCCGTCCGGGGATACCTGCCAGGCCTGCCCGAACGCGTCCCGCAGCACGGTCGCGGCCGCCTCGCCGCGGCCGCGCTGGATGGACGGGCTGAGCGCGAACGCGTGCAGCACGCTGGCCACGGCGCGCTGCCCGATCGTGACGTGAAAGCCCGCCGATTGCTTCAGGGCGCGGGCCAGCAGGTCCGTGCCCGAGTGCGGCGCGCCGATGACGAAGACCGGGTGACGGACCTCGCGGCCGTTGACGACCAGGATGTGCGGACGGGCTGGCATGGCTGGCGATAAGTCTGGCAGGACCGTCGCGCGCGGCGGCGCGACCTGACAATCTCCGCCGCGGCGATCACGGTATGTGACGGGACCGGGGCCGGGGTTCCCGTTTGCCAGCTCCGGGCTCTTAGTGCCGCGCATGGCTGGCTCGCCCGGCGGGCCTGCGGCAGTGCTGCCCGGCGTGGTTCCCCAGGTTGAGCGCGGCCAGGATCAGCGGCATGTGGCTGAACGCCTGCGGCGTGTTGCCGACCTGCCGGCCATACCGCGGGTCGTACTCCTCGCTGAGCAGGCCGACGTCGCTGCGCAGCGCGAGCAGCCGCTCGAACAGCGCCGTGGCCGCCGCGTCGTCGCCGGTCATGTGCAGCGCGTTCACCAGCCAGAAGCTGCACGCGAGGAAGGCGCCCTCGCCGCCGGTCAGCCCGTCGACCACCGGCGTGCCCGCCGGGCTGGCCGCCGCGGCGCCGTCTCCGGCCGGCGTCGTGGCCGGCAGCGAGTACCGCAGCACCAGCCCGTCCCTGACGAGCTCGCGGCTGATCGTCCGCACGGTGGAGACGACCCGCGGGTCGTCGGCAGGCAGGAAGCCGACCTCCGGGATCAGCAGCACGGCCGCGTCGAGCTCCGTGCTGCCGTAGTACTGCGTGAACGTGCCCCGCCCGGCGTCATACCCGCGGTCGCATACCTCCGCGTGAATCCGGTCGCGGACGTCCCGCCAGCGCTGGGTGGGGCCGGGCTGGCCGAGCTCGGTCAGCCGGACGGCGCGGTCGAAGGCGACCCAGGCCATCACCTTGGAGTGGACGAAATGCTGCCGCGGCCCGCGGACCTCCCAGATTCCCTCGTCCGGCAGCTGCCAGTTCTGCTCGAGGAACAGCAGCAGCTGCCGGACCAGCCCCCAGGTATGCCGGTCGAACCGCAGCCCGGCCTGCCTGCCGAGCGCGAGCGCGTCGATGACCTCGCCGTACACGTCGAGCTGCCGCTGGTTCACCGCGGCGTTGCCGATCCGCACCGGGGCCGAGTTCTCGTAGCCGGGCAGCCAGTCGGCCTGCCACTCGGCCAGCCTGCGCTCGCCGGCCACGCCGTACATGATCTGCACGTCCTTCGGGTCGCCGGCGATCGCCCGGCCGAGCCACTCCCGCCAGGCGGCCGCCTCCCCGGTGTAGCCGGTGCGCAGCAGCGCCTCCAGGGTGATCGTGGCGTCGCGCAGCCAGCAGTACCGGTAGTCCCAGTTGCGCACGCCGCCGAGATCCTCGGGCAGCGAGGTGGTGGGCGCCGCGACGATGCCGCCGGTCGGCGCGTAGGTCAGCGCCTTCAGCGTGATCAGCGACCGGACGACGGCATCGGAGTACTCCCCGCTGTAGCTGCAGCCCGCCACCCAGCGGGCCCAGAAATCGCTGGTCGCCGCCAGCGCCTCGGCGGGGTCGACCGGCTCGGGCTCGGGCAGGTGCGACTGCTGCCAGGACATCACGAACGGCACCTGCTGGCCGGCCCGGACCGTGAAGCTCGCCTGGTGCGCGAGCTCGCGGCCGGTCAGCCGGACCGGGGTGCGCAGCCAGACCGAGTCGGGCCCGGCGACCGCGAGGATGGCGCCGTCCGACCGGCGGACCCAGGGGACGATCTTGCCGTAGCCGAACCGCAGCCGGAGTACGCATTCCATCTCGACCGCGCCGGCCAGGCACTCGACGATCCGGACGAGCACCGGGGCCCGGCCTGCCCGCGGCGGCATGAAGTCGGTCAGCCGGACCGTCCCGCCCGCGGTCACCCACTCGGTCTCCAGGATGAGGGTGTCGCCGCGGTACCGCCTGGTCACCTCGCCGCGGCGGGACGGCGGGCCCTCGGTGGCAGTCGGCGCTATCCGCCACTGCCCGTTGCGCTCGTCGCCGAGCAGGGCGGCGAAGCAGGCCGGCGAGTCGAAGCGGGGCAGGCACAGCCAGTCGGCCGAGCCGTCCCGGCCGATCAGCGCCGCCGTCTGCATGTCGCCGATCAGCGCGTAGTCCTCGATGAGGGCGGCCACGGTGGATCCTCCTCGCTGCCGGCCACACCCCCGCCGGCACCGCTGCCGGGTCCGGCTCCTGGCGGTACGCTACCGGCCGTAAGCTTGCTGGCGTGCCCGGATCTGCGCGCCGCCTGCTGCCAGCGCCGCGGGCCGCGCTCGGCGCGGCGGCCGCCGCGGCGCTGCTGGCATCGGCGGCGGCCGGCTGCGCCAAGTTCGATGCCGCCCTCGGCAAGCAGTGGGCCGTCGTGCACTTCCAGCCGAATACGTCAGTCGCCACGTTGCTCAAGGTCAGGGCGGCCTGCTCACACGTGCCGAACGCCCGGCCCGAGGCGCTGCCGCCGTCCCGCAAGGGGCTGGACATGATCTACTCGGTCCGGTTCCGAACCGACAACGCGAGCGACGCGAACCTCGCCCAGCTGCAGGAGTGCCTGCAGAAGTTTCCCTCGGTGACGGGCATCGACTTCGAGGACACCGGGGACAGCTGACCGGGCCGGCCTGGCGCTGCCGGGAGGCGCAGCGGCCGGCGCAGCCGGATTCCGGGAAGAATGTCCGGCTAACGTCCGGTAAAGCCGGTTACCCGCGGGTGTGATTTCGCTAACTCACGATGTGCATCATGCGCGATGCTGTGGTATAAACCTACGAAACCTATATACCTAGTAGCTAGATCGAAAAGGTGGATGATGAAGCGAGCGATAATCGCGGCGGGGGTAGCCGCTGCCACGCTGCTGGCGGCGGGATGCGGTTCGTCCGCAGGTAGCTCGTCGGCAGCCGGCAGTTCCGGCGGAGCCGGCGGCTCGGGGAGCTCGGGCGCGAACGTGACGCTGAAACTCGGCTTCCTGGCCAACATCACGCACGCAACCGCGCTGGTCGGGGTGCAGAAAGGCTTCTTCACCAAGAATCTCGGCAACGGAGTCACGCTTAAGCTGACGCCATTCAGCACCGGTACCGAGGAGGCCACCGCGCTGCTGGCCGGCCAGCTTGACGCCGCCTACGTCGGCCCGAACCCGGCGATCAAGGCCTGGCAGACCTCAGGCGGCAAGCTCATCAAGGTCATCTCCGGGGTCGCGTCCGGCGGCGCCGCGCTCGTCGTGAAGAAGAGCATTACTACCCCGGCCCAGCTCAAGGGCCAGAAGCTGGCCACGCCGTCGCTCGGCAACACCCAGGACGTGGCGCTGCGGTACTGGCTGAAGAAGCACAACCTGACCACCACCCAGACCGGCGGCGGGGACGTGCCGATCACGCCCACCACGCCGAACTCGGCGGCCGTGCTCGCGTTCCAGTCCGGTCAGCTGGCCGGCGGCTGGGAGCCCGCGCCCTACGACATCGAGATGGTCTCGGCCGGCGGGCACATGCTGGTCAACGAGGCCAGCCTGTGGCCGAAGGGCCAGTTCGTCACCACCAACCTGGTCGTCACGCAGTCCTTCCTCGCCGCGCACCCGAGCACCGTGAACGGGCTGCTCAAGGGGCAGATCGAGGCGAACGACTACATCAACAACAACACCGCAGCCGCGGAGACCGCCGCGAACGCCGAGCTCACCTCGGTGCTCGGCAAGGGCCTCAAGCCGGCCGTACTCGCCGCGGCGTTCAAGCAGATCAAGTTCACCAACGACCCGATCGCGTCCTCGCTCATCGCCGACGCGAATCACGCCGTAGCTGTCGGCTTGCTCAAGCCGGTCAGCAACCTGAAGGGCATCTACGATCTCGGTCCGCTCAACACGCTGCTGCAGGCAGCAGGGGAACCCACGGTGAATTCATGAGCATGTCGAACGGCCGGCTGACGCCCTCGGACTCAGGTCTGAGGGCGTCAGCCTTTCCCAATCTGACCATCGTCGAGGACCGGGCCGCCGAGCCGGGCCAGGCCGCGGTCCGGCTGACCGAGGTGACGAAGGTCTACGGCCAGGGCCGCGGTGCGGTGCAGGCGCTTGACAAGGTCTCGCTCTCGGTGCGGCCTGGCGAGTTCGTCTGCCTGATCGGCGCGTCCGGCTGCGGCAAGAGCACGCTGCTCTCGCTGGTGGCCGGGCTGGATTCGGCGACGTCCGGGCAGATTGACACCGGCGGCAAGAAGGTCACGCTGATGTTCCAGGAGCCCGCCCTGTTCCCGTGGCTCACCGCCGGGCGGAACGTGGAGCTCGCGCTGCGGGCCCGCGGCGTGCCCAGGGCGCAGCGCCGCCGCCGGGCGGTTGAGCTGCTCGAGTCCGTGCACCTTGGCGGCTTCGCCGGCAAGCGCCCGCACGAGCTGTCCGGCGGCATGCGGCAGCGGGTCGCGATGGCCAGGGCGCTGTCCCAGGACGCCGACGTGCTGCTGATGGACGAGCCGTTCGGCGCGCTTGACGCGATGACACGCGACCTGCTGCACGACGAGCTCGAGCGGATCTGCGCGGAGCAGACGCTGAGCGTGCTGTTCGTCACCCACAACGTGCGCGAGGCCGCCCGGCTCGGCGACCGGGTCGTGGTGCTGTCCAGCAGGCCCGGCCGGGTGATCGAGGAATACGACGTGCCCAGGGCCGGCCAGCGCAGGATCGACTCGCCCGAGGTCTCGGAGCTGGCCGCCACCATCACCGACCGGCTCCGCCAGGAGATGAGGCGGCATGGCCACTAAGACCATGCCCTCGGCGATCGAGGGCCTCGACCGGCTGGAGCTCAGCGGGACATCGCAGCAAGGCGGGCCGGGCCGGCTCGCCCGGTCGGCCTGGGCCGCGACGTGGCCGAAGCTGCTGGCCATCGCCCTCGTCCTGGTCCTCTGGCAGCTGATCCACATGACCGGCTGGAAATCCAACGTGATCAAGGGGCCCACGGTGGTGCTCCCTGACCTCTGGGGCATGATGCATCACGCGCTGCTCTGGCAGGCCCTCGGGATCACGCTGCGCCGGGCCGTCCTCGGCTATGCGCTCGCGCTGGTGATCGGCTCGGTCGTCGGGGTATTCGTGGCCAGGATCCCGCCGCTGCGGGCGGCGGTCGGCTCGATCATCACCGGCCTGCAGACGATGCCGTCGATCGCGTGGTTCCCGTTCGCGATCATCCTGTTCGGCCTCTCGACGTCAGCCATCTTGTTCGTGATGGTGCTCGGCGCCGCCCCGTCGATCGCGAACGGCCTGATCACCGGGGTGGACTACACGCCGCCGCTGCTGCTGCGGGCGGGCAAGACGATGGGCCTGCGCGGCTTCATGCTGTACCGGTTCCTGATCCTGCCGGCCTCGCTGCCTGCCTACGTGGCCGGGATGAAGCAGGGCTGGGCGTTCGCCTGGCGGAGCCTGATGGCCGGCGAGCTGCTTGTGCTGATCCTCGGCCAGCCGTCCATCGGGGTGCTGCTGAACAACGACCAGGAGCAGCTCGACTTCGCCGGCGCCACCGCGATGATCATTGTCATCCTGATCATCGGGATCGCGGTGGACACGCTGTTCACCACGGCCGACAAGGCCGTCCGCCGCCGCCGCGGCCTGCTCGACGCCGGCCGGGCCGCCTGACCGTGCCGCCAGGCGGCCCGGCGCCGCGCCGCCTGGCGGCCCGGAGCGCCGCGCCGGCGGGCAGGACGGTGGCGAGTCGCAGCTGGCCCTGGCGGGTCTAGCATCGGAGCATGTCGGCATCCGCCGGGATCGTGCTGGCCGGCGGGCGGTCGTCCCGGATGGGGACGCCCAAGGCCGCCCTGGAGTGGCACGGCTCGACGCTGCTGCGCCGGACGGCAGGCATCCTTTCCCGGGTGAGCGGCGGCCCGGTCCTGGTGGTCCGCGCCGCCGGGCAGGCCCTGCCCGGGCTTCCCGGGCATGTCGAGGTCGTCGACGACCCGCGGGCGGGCATGGGCCCGGTGCAAGGGCTGGCCGCCGGGCTGGCCGCGGTCGCCGGCCGGGCCGAGATCGCGTTCGTCTGCTCCACCGACATGCCGTTCCTGCACCCCGCCTTCGTCCGGCGGGTGCTCCGGGCGGCGGACCAGGGAGCGGACGTGGCGCTGCCCATCGCCCGTGGCTACCCGCAGCCGCTGGCCGCCGCATACCGCACGAACCTGGCCCAGGCCGCCGAGCGGCTGGTGCGGCAGGGGCGGCTGCGGCCGGCGTTCCTGTTCGACGAATGCGTGGTCACCCGGCTGGACGAGGCGGCCTTGCGCGCCGACCCGGTGCTGGCCGCGGCTGACCCCGATCTCGACTCGGTGATCAACATCAACGAGCCTGCCGACTATCTGGCGGCCCGCTCGCGGCCGGCGCCCGAGGTGACGATCCGGCGATTCGGCGCCCTGGCGGACGGCCACCGCGGGCCCCGGGTGATCCGGGCGGCGACGGTGGCCGCCGCCGCGGCGGCCGCCGGGCTGACCCTCGGCAGGCACGTGATCGCCGCGCTGAACGGCGGCCAGGTCACCCGCGACGGCGAGACGCCGCTGGCGGCCGGCGACAGCGTGTCCTTCCTCCCCGCCGGCCCGGGCGGCTGACCGGCAGGCCGGCCGCCCGGCTGGTCAGTGACCGCCGCGCTTGCGGCAGCGCCGGGTGACGTGGTCACATGCGATACGGCGGTTGTTTCGTTTCTGCCCGAACCTGGCGGAGGTGCACGGTGACGGACGAGATCCTGCGGCAGCGGGCGGCCATGCAGCAGGCCGTAGCGGGCCGGACGCTCTGCGATCAGCTGGCGATGACCGCGGAGCGCTGGGGCGACCTGCCCGCCTATTCCGACCGGGACGGCGGCCCCTGGCAGACGATCAGCTGGCGGCAGACCAGGGAGCAGGCGCTGGCGCTGGCTGCCGGGTTCGCCGCGCTCGGGCTGCAGCCGGGCGAGCGGGTCGCGCTGATGCTGGCGAACCGGGTTGAGCACGTCCTGGCCGACTACGGCGCCGTGCAGGCCGGCGGAGTGCCGGTCACGTTCTACGCCACCCTGGCCGCCGACCAGGTCGGCTACATGGCCGCCGACTGCGACGCGCGGATCGCCGTGCTCGACGGCGCCGCCGAGCTGGCCAGGTGGCAGCCGGTGCTGGACAGCCTGCCCGGGCTGAAGAAGATCATCGTGCGGGATACCGCCGCCTGCCCGGCCGGCCACCGCTACCTGAGCTGGCAGGACTTCGCCGAGCTGGGGGCGGCCCGGCTGGCCGCCAGGCCGGACGAGGTAGCCAGCCGGGCCGCTGGCATCCGGCCGCAGGATCCGGTCACCCTGCTCTACACCTCGGGCACCACCGGTAACCCCAAGGGTGTCGTGATCACGCACGCCAGCGTCATGTACGAGGTGGCCACCGGCACCGAGAACGGCAACGCCCAGCAGCATGTCCGGTGGGTGTCCTACCTGCCGCTGGCACATATCGCGGAGCGGATGTTCACCCTCTACCTGGCGGTCTATAACGCCGGGCACACCTACTTCTGCCACAACGCGGCCACCGAGCTTGTCGGCTGCATCGGCGAGGTGAAGCCGACGGCGTTCTTCGGCGTGCCGCGGGTGTGGGAGAAGATCCAGGCCGGGATCCAGGCCCTGCTCGCCATGGAGCAGGACGAGGGGAAGCGCGCGGCCGTGGCGGCGGCGATGGATACCGGCCTGCGCTACGTGCGAAGCTGCCAGTTCGGCCAGCGCACGCCGGACGGGCTGGCCGCGGAGTTCGCCAGGGCGCAGGAGAGCGTGCTGCGGCCGATCCGCTCGCTGCTCGGGCTCGGCAACGCGGAGATCGTGGTCAGCGCGGCGGCGCCGCTGCCGCCCGACGTGGGCGAGTTCTTCGCCGGGCTCGGCCTGCGGATCCTGGACGTGTACGGGATGACCGAGACCACGGGCGCGTTCACCGCGAACACGCTGGACGCCTTCAAGCTGGGCACGGTGGGGCAGCCGGTGCCCGGCATGGAGGTCAGGATCGATGACGACGGCGAGATCCTGGTGCGCGGCCCGCTCAACTCGCCCGGGTACCTCAACCTGCCGGAGCGGACGGCCGCCCTGATCGACCCTGGCGGCTGGCTGCACACCGGCGACATCGGGTCGCTGGACGCCGATGGCTTCCTGTCCGTGCTCGACCGCAAGAAAGAGCTGATCATCACGTCCGGCGGCGAGAATATCTCCCCGGCCGGGATCGAGAACCTGCTCGTCGCGTATCCGCTGATCGGCCAGGCGCTGGCGTACGGTGACCGGCGCCCGTACGTCGTGGCGCTGCTCACCCTGGACGGCGATGTCGCGCCCGCCTGGGCGAGGGCACGCGGGATCGAGGCAGGCTCGCTGGCGGAACTGGCCGAGCACCCGGCTGTGCTCGCCGCCGCCGGGGAGGCCGTCGCGGCGGCGAATGCCCGGCTTGCCCGCGTCCAGCAGGTGAAGGCCTGGCGGCTGCTGCCGGTGGAGTGGACCGCGGAGAGCGAGGAGCTGACGCCGACGCTCAAGCTCAAGCGCCGCATCGTGCACGCCAAGTACGCCGACGTCATCGACGCTCTCTACGCAGGCTGACCGGCCAGCCTGCGCAGCTCAGGCCTGGGTCGTAGTACCGCCGGACGAGGCCTGAGTCGTAGTGCCGCCGGGCGAGGCCTGAGTCGTAGTGCCGCCGGGCGAGGCCTGGGCCGTAGTGCCGCCGGGCGAGGCCTGGGTGTAGTGCCGCCCGGCGGGTACGCCGCGGCCTCGGGGCTCGGCTGGTCATGCTCAGCCTGGGTAACGGCGTCCTGCTCGGCGGGCGCGTACTGATTCCGCTGCGCCGGGGTAAACGCGCCGCGCTCGGCGTCCGGGAGGCGGCCGGTGACCGTTGGCGACTCGTCATGCTCGCCGGTGTACGCGGGCTGCGCCGCCGTGTCGAAGCCGGCCGCCGGCGCCGGGCGGCTGGCCTGCTCGGCCAGCGCCGCGTCCTTGACGCCGACCACGGCACAGCGGCCGAGGGCAAGCGCCGCGAAGAAGACGATCACCACGCCGAGGCCGATGAAGAAGCCGAGTTCCTCGACCGCAAGCCGGCTGATGGTCGAGCCCACCGGCACCCCGGCCTCCGGGGTGTTGCCGTTCCACAGGGTGCTCACCAGGTTGCCGACCACGAACCAGGCGCCGCCTAGCGCCGCCAGGAACGCGCCGAACATGGCCGCAGGCCGCCGCGCGCTGGCCAGCAGGATCAGGCCGCCGAGCGCGGTGGCGAGGCCGGGCAGGATCTCCAGCCACAGCCTGCCGGTCGTGTAGGTCCACGCCTTGTCCGGCGTATAGGCGTAGTGAAAATACGGGCCGATGAACGGAATCAGGGCGCCCCATGCGCCAAGCAGGACAAGCAACAGACCGCTCAGCACGCCTCTGCTCCGCGGAATCCGCGTTATCCCAGCCATATGAAGCCACATCCTTCGTAAGTGCAGGATTAAGACTGGCACAGCACGGGTACCCGGCGAGCGCCGCACTATGCAATGCAGCGCGTAATGAACGCGGCAGGCGGCGCGGGCGCCCGGCCGGCTGGCGCGCCCGGCCAGGTGGCCGCGCCCGGCCAGGTGGCTGCGCCCGGCCAGGTGGCCAGCTAGCCGCCAGTGCGGCTGCCGAACCGGGCGGCGGCCCAGGTGGCCGGCTCGGCGGGCGGCCCGCCGCCGCCGATCCAGCGGGCGAGCACGGCCGCCGTCATCGGCGCATTCAGGATTCCGGTGCGGAAATGCCCCGACGTCAGCCAGGCATTCTCCAGCCCGGGAACCCGGTCGATGACCGGCCGCCGGTCCGGATGCCGCGGCCGGAAGCAGCACCACTGGTAGGCGATCCCCACGCCGCGCAGGGCCGGGAGCGTCGCGGCCAGGCCCGCCATGATCGAGTCGATCACCTCGGGCTGTACGGCCGGGCTCTCGTCACCGACGTCGAAGGTGCCCCCGGCGAGCAGTTGCCCGCCCTCGATCTGGGTGGCGATCGGGGCGACGATGCCGGGCAGCCGGACCGGCGCGGGCTCGGTGACCAGCAGGTGCCCCTTCACCCGGTCGGCCGGCAGCTGCAGCGGCAGGCCGTCAAGCACCGGCGGCAGGCCGGTGGCGAAGACCACGGCGCCAGGCTGGACGTTGCCCGCCGACGTGGTGACCGACGTGATGCGGTCGCCCTGGATCGTCACCGCGGTGGCCGCCACCCCGGTGGCCACCGCGGGCAGCCCGGCGGCCAGCCTGGCCACCGCGCGCAGCGGGTTCAGCCTGGCCTGGCGCCGGATCAGCGCCCCCTCCATCGGCCGGGCGAGGCCAGGGACAAGGTGCTCGACCTGCCCGGAGCTCAGCCACTCGATCGCTGGCGGCTGATGGGCCGCGAAGCCGCCGGAGTCCGGGGCCAGCCCGATCCAGTCAAGTTCCACCAGCCCGACGCCGCCAGGCACCGCCTGCTCAAGGTCACGCCACCGCTCCAGGCTGGCCCGTTCAAGATCCACGAACGGCTCCGGGTCGCTCCACTGGTGCGGCTCGGGTATCAGCAGCCCGGTCGCGCCGCCGGTGGCACCCGCCCCCAGGCGGCCGGTCTCGATCAGCAGCACCGAGCCGAGGCCAGCTTCCTGGCACGCCGCGGCGGTCGCGACGCCGAGTATGCCGCCGCCCACGACGAGAACGTCCGGCCGCGGATCTGCGATGACTCCGTCTCCGCGGCCCAGGGTGGCCCGCTCGGAATCGGTCAGCTGATCCCGCCAGATGGCGCTGCTTACGGTCATTACCCCATCCTCGGTGATTGGGCCAGCTCGCGTCCTTCGTCGCGGCGGCCAGGCTGGCTTGCCCGCAGCCAGCGGAATGGCGATGTCGGTGACCCGATGCTAGGGGACGCCTCGCCCGGATCGCGATCCGCGGTCGGCCCGGCGGCCCTGGCCGGCGAGCCTGGCAGGCCGGCAGGCCGGCCTGCCGTCCCTGGCCGGCGGCCGGGGAGAGTGACTCCCGAAGGTGTGCGATCGCGCGATCCACCACCTCACAAGGTGTGCGATCGCGCGATCCACCACCATGGGATAACCCGGAATCGGCTGGCCCGGCCGCCTGCCGCTGCCGCGCAGCGCCAGTGCCGCACCACTCGCCAGCAGCCCGGCGGCCGGGCCGCGAGTGATCCAGACGTAGGCTGAGGAACATTGCCACGACCGACCGCGTCGACGCAGGAGGTGCCGCCGTGCTTACCGATTCATTCGGCCGGGTTGCGACGGATCTCCGGGTGTCCCTTACCGACCGGTGCAACCTGCGGTGCGGCTACTGCATGCCGGCCGAGGGGCTGGACTGGCTGCCGAGCCCGCTGCTGCTGACCGACGACGAGGTTGTCCGGCTGGTGCGGATCGGGGTGCAGCGGCTCGGCATCACCGAGGTCCGCTTCACCGGCGGCGAGCCGCTGCTGCGCCGCGGGCTGGCCGGCATCGCGGCGCGGACCGCCCGGCTGCGGCCGCGGCCGGAGATCTCGCTGACCACGAACGGGATCGGGCTTACCCGGCTGGCTGGCCCGCTGCACGAGGCCGGCCTTGACCGGATCAACGTGTCGCTTGACACCCTGAGCCGCGGCACCTTCAAGGCGCTCGCGAAGCGGGACCGGCTGGCCGACGTGCTGGCCGGCCTCGCCGCCGCCGCGGCCGCCGGGATCGCGCCCATCAAGATCAATACAGTGCTGATGCGCGATGTCAACGACGGCGAGGCCCCGGCATTGCTCAGGTACTGCCTGGAGCACGGTTACCAGCTGCGCTTCATCGAGCAGATGCCGCTTGACGCGCAGCACGGCTGGCGCCGGGACAACATGGTGACGGCAGATGAGATCCTGGCCGCCCTCTCGGCGGAATTCGCGCTGACGCCAGATGACCCGGACCGGCGCGGCTCGGCTCCAGCGGAGATCTTCCTCGTCGACGGCGGCCCGGCCAGGGTCGGCGTGATCGGCTCGGTGACCAGGCCGTTCTGCGGCTCCTGCGACCGGGTCAGGCTGACCGCGGACGGGCAGGTCCGCAACTGCCTGTTCGCCAGGGCAGAGAGCGACCTGCGCGGGCCGATGCGGGCCGGTGCGACCGACGGCGAGCTGGCCAGCCGCTGGCGGCAAGCGGTAGCCGCCAAGCTGCCCGGGCACGGCATCGACGATCCCGGGTTCCTGCAGCCGGCCAGGCCGATGTCGGCCATCGGCGGCTGACGGCGGCGGAACGCCAGCGGCTGGCCGTTCACGGTCAGCCGGCCAGTCAGCCGGCCAGATCAGTCGGCCAGTTCAGCGGGCCAGGTCAGCTGGCCAGTTCAGCGGGCCAGGTCAGCTGGCCAGTTCAGCGGGCCAGGTCAGCTGGGCCAGTTCAGCGGGCCAGGTCAGCCGGCCAGTTCAGCGGGCCAGGTCAGCGGGCCAGGTCAGCCTGCCAGATCCAGTCCGGGCGCGCGGCTCCCGCCCGGCGCGGACCACCGGCTGCGCCGCGCACCGATGGCAGCTGCGCCCCGGTGACCGCCTTGCCCGCCAGCTCGTTTCCGCTGAGACGTCCAGGACCAGAAGCCGGGCCGCCGCGCCCCGCGTGATTTCCGCGGAGGCGTCGTCAGCCGCCGGCTCCGGGCTGGTACTTGCCAAGCGACCTATAACGATATATCTTTGACGTAGTTAGAGCATCCGAAGAACATCTTAGATGCGTCGGGCGACGTGCCCGGCGGCGCGGATGTGAGCGGACCTCAGCAAGGAGCAAGACAATGCGAGAACGACAAGACGACAACTGGCGGCGCCGGGGCGACGATGAGGCCTGGCCGCGCCGGGGAGGCGGCCGGCGAGGCCATGGCCGCGGCCCGGGATTCGGTGGCCGGGCGGGATTCGGCGGACCGCCGGGATTCCCCGGGCTGGGATCCTGGCTCGGCGACCCGAGGATGATGCGCGGCCCGCGGGCCAAGCGCGGCGATGTGCGGGCGGCGGCGCTCGCGCTGCTGTCCGAGGGGCCGATGAACGGCTACCAGATCATCGGCGAGATCAGCGAGCGGAGCGGCGGCGTATGGCGGCCGAGCCCGGGCTCGGTCTACCCCGCGCTGCAGCAACTCGAGGACGAAGGCCTGATCCGGTCCGAGGCGGCCGACAGCGGCCGCCGCGCGTACGTCCTTACCGCGGACGGCAGGCATTACGCGGACACCCACCCGGGCGAGCTTGACGCACCGTGGGACGCGGTGACCGGGAACGCCGGCGGAGCCGCCGTCGAGATGCGCAAGCTCATCGGCCAGGTGGCCATGGCGGCCTTCCAGGTCCTGAGCGCGGGCAGCGAGACTCAGATCGGCCAGGCGCGCCAGGTGCTCACCGACGCGCGGCGTGCGCTCTACCGGCTGCTCGCCGCCGATGACGAGGAGCAGGACAGCCCGGCCGGCGAGCAGCCGCGCGAGCCGGAGGCCGGCTCCCGTTAGGCTCGGAGTAGCACCTGAGGAGGCAACGACAGTGGCACTGGATACCGGCGCTGGCAGCGCAGTCGCCGGCCGGGCGGGAGACCCGGCAGGCCGGGCGGGAGCCCGGCCGGCCGCCGGTGATCTCGGTGACCGGACTGACGAAGCGCTACGGCGAGATCGAGGCGGTCCGCGGCATCGATTTCGACGTGGCCAGGGGCGAGACCTTCGGCTTCCTCGGCCCTAACGGCGCGGGCAAGACGACGACCATCAAGATCCTCTGCACGCTGGCGAACGCGACGTCGGGCACCGCCAGCGTGGCCGGATACGACGCGGCGCGGCAACGAGACGCGGTCCGCCGCAGCATCGGGCTGGTCTTCCAGGACACCACCCTGGACACCTACCTGACGGCCGAGCAGAACCTGCGCTTCCACGCCGAGCTCTACGGCGTGCCCAAGGCGGCGGTGGACCCGAGGATGCGCCAGGTGATGGACATGGTCGGGCTCTGGGACCGCAAGGACAGCCTGGTCAGCACCTTTTCCGGCGGAATGCAGCGGCGGCTGGAAATTGCCCGCGGCCTGCTGCATGCCCCCCGCGTCCTGTTCCTCGACGAGCCCACGGTCGGCCTCGACCCGCAGACCCGGTCATCGATCTGGCACTACATCAACGAGCTCAAGGGCCGCGAGGACATCACCATCTTCCTGACCACGCACTATATGGACGAGGCGGAGAACTGCGACCGCATCGCGATCATCGATCACGGCCAGATCGTCGCGATCGATACCCCGGAAGCGCTGAAGGCGAGCATCGGGAAGGACCGGGTGCAGATCCATACCGCCGACGATCCGGCCGCCATTGCCGCGCTGGCGGAGACGTTCGGGATCGAGGCGGTCACCAGCGAGGGCGCGGTGACGTTCTCGGTAGCGGCCGGGGAGCAATTCGTGCCGCGGCTGTTCGCGGAGTTCACCGTGCCGATCCAGTCGGTCAGCGTGTCCCGTCCCTCGCTTGATGACGTCTTCATGTCCTACACAGGAACGACGATCAGGGACGCCGAGGCATCCGGCACCGACGCGATGCGCCAGATGGCCGCCAGGTTCAGCGGGAGGCGATGAGCCATGACCACACAGACCGCCGCGGCGGCGCCGCCGGACGCCCTGGTCGCCCAGATCAGGGTCGCGGTGCCGGAGCACGGGCTAAGGCACGACTTGCGGGCGATCAGCATCGTCTGGCGGCGCGAGCTGATCAGGTTCCGCACTGACCGGCTGCGGGCTATCACCTCGCTGATCCAGCCGGTGCTGTTCCTTTTCGTCCTCGGCACCGGCCTGTCCTCGCTGGCCGGCAGCAGCATGCCGCCTGGCGTTAGCTTCAAGACCTTTATCTATCCCGGCGTGCTGGCGATGTCCGTGCTGTTCACCGCGATATTCTCGGCCGCTTCAATCGTGTGGGACAGGGAGTTCGGATTCCTTCGCGAGATCCTGGTCGCACCGGTCAGCCGGGCGTCGATCGTGATTGGCAAGTGCCTGGGTGGTGCGACTATCGCGACATTTCAGGGCGTTGTCTTCCTAATCCTGGCCGGCTTCGCCGATGTGCCCTACAACCCGGTACTCATTCTCACCTTGATCGGCGAACTGCTTCTGCTGTCTTTCACGCTCACCGCGTTCGGCGTGATGATGGCGGCCCGGATCAAGCAGTTCCAGGCATTCATGGCGCTCACCCAGATGCTCGTAATGCCGCTGTTCTTCCTGTCCGGTGCGCTGTATCCGCTCGCCGGGCTGCCCGCCTGGCTGAGCGTGCTCACCCGGCTCGACCCGCTGACCTACATCGTCGGCCCGATGCGCCATGCGGTGTTCCGCTACCTGCCCATCCCGCCGGCGTTCGAGCAGCATCTTGCTCCCGGCATCACCTGGGCTGGCTGGCCGGTACCGCTCTGGCTGTCCCTCGGGATCGTCGCGGTGATGGGCCTGGGAATGATGGCCGTCGCGATCGCCGAGTTCCGCAAGACCGAGTAGCGGCGAGCTAGGCGGAAAAAGATAGAGCGACGCCGGGTGGCTACGGGGGCAAACCACCCGGCGTCGCATTCATCGGCGCTCCGACGGGGGCCCGGAACGCCGGCAACGGTGCCCCGGCGGGGGACCAGAGCACCGGTAAGCATGTTACACCGAAACACCCCTAGCGTCATCAAGACCGGACTACGAGCGGATCTCGTCATGGACACCCGCCGATCCTTGCTGATCAGCCGTTTCCCGGCGCACAACATGCCGCGTTTTGCGCTATCAGCGAAGGCACGCCGTTCGTGCCCGTCATGTCTGATTCTAGCCAGCCGGATGTGTACCCGCAGCCGGCTCCTCGGCGTCGCCCGGGTAAGAGTTCCGTGGCGGACCGGAGTGCCGCTCTGGCAGCCTGCGGCTCGTAAGCGCGGAATCCGCGCTGGCTGGTCGGCTCGCGGCCGCCGTTGGCGAAGACCACGGCAAAGTAAGGAATGATGATCGCGCCGACAGCGGGGATCGCGGTGAGCCACCCGGCGCCGTTGGCAAACAGCACTACCGCGATCACGAAGCAGACCACCCGGAAGCCCATCATGATCAGATAACGGCGCTGGCGGTAGGCGATATCCTCGGACCTCGGCCGCGCGGGCCTCGGTGACCAGCTGGACCCGGTCCCGGCGGGCGCTGCGGGTGACTCTCACAGTTCCAACGTATGCCGGCCTGGCCGGTCCTGCTACCCGGGGGCGAGCGTGCCGGGGATCTCGGCCACCGCTGCCGCGCCGGCCAGGGCCATCTGATGCGCCAGGTCCGCGGTGAGCCCGGCCAGCAGGTCACGTACGCCATCGGCCCCGCCGCAGGCAAGGGCCCACAGCACCGGCCGGCCGATGAAGGCCGCCTGGGCGCCGAGCGCGAGCGCGGCCAGCACATCCTGGCCGGCCCGGATGCCGCCGTCGACGTAGACGCCGAATCCGGGCGGGCCGGACGAGACGGCAGCGGCCACGGCGGGCAGCGCGGTCGCCGCCGGGACCGCGCCGTCAAGCTGCCGCCCGCCATGGTTGGACACGATCACCGCGGCCGCGCCGTGCGCGGCGCAGGCCAGCGCGTCATCGGGCCGCAGGACGCCTTTCACCACCACGGGCAGGCCGCCGCTGATCTCCGCCAGCCAGCCGATGTCGGCGAAGGTCGCGTCGGCCGCCTGCACGGCAGCGCCAAGGTCGCTCAGCGGTCCCAGGTTGACGAGGAAGTCCGCGTCGCTGACGGCCGGCCTGCCCGGGCCGCCGCCCTCCCAGCTGCGACCGACCACGGGAGTATCGGCGGTGAGCACGAGCGCCGAGGCGCCCGCCCCGGCCGCGCGGCGGACCAGGCCGGCCGTGAGCTCCCGGTCACGCATCAGGTAGACCTGGAACCACCAGCTGCCGCCGCCGGCCGCGGTCACCGCGCCGACATCCTCGATCCGGCGGCTGCTCCGGCTGCTGAGCACGTAGAGCGCGCCGGCCGCCGCCGCGCCCGCCGCGGTGGCGAGCTCGCCGTCCGGATGGGCCAGCCGGTGGAACGCGGTCGGCGCCACGCCGACCGGAGTCGCCAGCGCGGTGCCGAGCAGGCAGGCCCCGGTCCGCACCGCCGACACGTCGCGCAGCACGCGCGGTGCCAGCCAGACCTGCCGCCAGGATTTCACGTTGGCACGCAGCGTCCGCTCGCGTCCCGACCCTCCGGCGTAGTACTCGTATACCGCGGGGGGCAGTACCTCTCTGGCCCGGCGGCGCAGCGCGATAGCGTCGGTAGGCATATCCCGTCCCTGGAGGCAACATGAGCGAGCGCACCTATCGTGTCACCGAGATCGTCGGCACCTCGCCGGAGGGAATCGAGCCGGCCATCCGGAGCGCGCTGCACCGGGCCGGGCAGACCCTGCGGCACCTCGACTGGTTCGAGGTGACCGAGATCCGCGGCCAGATCGTGGACGGCGAGGTGGCGCATTTCCAGGTCGGGCTCAAGGTCGGCTTCCGCCTGGAGGACGCCTAGCCGGGTACTGGCCGGGCTAGCTGGCCGGGCCGAGCTAGCCGGGTACTGGCTGAGCTAGCTGGCCTGGCTGACGGATGACATGTTGAAGCCTTCCACCCGGCCGGCGGCATCGCGGCGCGGGTGAAATAGTCGCTCCACTCCCGCGGCAGCGCCGCGGTCGTGCGCCTGCCTCGGTGATGCGGCCCAGCATGGCGACCGGGCTCTCGTTGAACCTGAAATTGTTCACCGCCGCCGTCACCTCGCCGTTCTCGACGAGGTAGACCCCGTCCCTGGTCAGCCCGGTGAGCAGCAGGGACTGCGGGTCAACCTCGCGGATGTACCACAGGCAGGTCAGCAGCAGGCCGCGGCCGGTGCGGGCGATCATGTCGTCGAGCGACGCGGTGGCGCCCGGCACGTCCATGATCAGGTTGTCGATCGCCGGCGTCACCGCCAGCCCGGACCGCTGCGCCGAGTAGCCGGGTCTGGGTCAGCGCGGCCAGCTGCCCGGCCGAGATCCAGTCGGTCGGTGCCAGCGCGAGCCCGTTGTCGAACACGGAGGAGTCACGGCCGGAGGCGTGCGCGATCACGAACGGCGCGCACTCCAGCCCGGGCGCGGCCGGGTCGCTGCGCAGCGTCAGCGCCGGGCTGGCCAGCCGCTCGCCGAGCCTGCTGCCGCCGCCCGGCTTGCTGAACACCGACCGGCCGTCCATGGCGTCCCTGGCGCCCGCCGACCAGTACAGGTAGATCATCAGGTCGGCCATCGCGGCCGGCGGCAGCAGGGTCTCGTAGCGCCCGGCTGGCAGGTCGACCCGCCGCGCTGCCCAGTCCAGCTGCCGTGCCGAGCCGCTGCCGTCGAGGCCGGGGACGTCGATGTCGGAGAAGTCCCTGGTGCCCGCGCCCGCCCAGGCTGACCTGGCCAGGTCCGCCGACTTGGCGTTGAGCTCCACCTTGCCCGGCCGGCTGGTCGTGCCGCAGCCGCAGGCCGCTGGAGGTGCCGAGGAAGGTGCAGGTCAGCGAGTGCTCGGCGAAGCCGTACAGCTTCCGGCCCGCCGCCCGCGGCGGCGCTGAACGCCTCGCCGAGCGGCCGGCGCGAAGACCTGAAAACGCCGATCCCGGTGCGGCCGGCGGCTCGTCCCAGCCGCGCCGCAGCGGCGGCACCGCCGGCGGCGTCACCAGCGGCAGCGCGTCCTGGCGCGGGGGTGCCGCCGGCGGCGGCCTGCTCGGCCTCCCGCACGACGTCGGCGACCTGGTCGTCCCGGACGCCCGCCCTGGACACCACGCCCGGCCGCGGCCGGCGTCGCCGCGGCGGGTGATGGCGATGACCGTCAGCTGCCGGGTCCTGGACACGCCGTTGGTGGTCAGCGTGTTGCCCGCCCAGCGCAGGTTGGCCGACGAGGTCTCGTCGGCGATCACCACGCAGTCGTCGCAGCGCGCCGGCCGCAGCGCCCGCTCGACGAGCTCCTGCGGCGGCCTGCGCCGCTCATGACCGCCTCTTCCACGGTGTTGAGGATCCTGATTCCCCGCATGACCACCGCCGGGCAGCCGTGGCTGACCGGCGCGACCTGGCCGGGCTGGCCCTTGCCGCAGTTGAACGCGCCGCCGAGCACGTAGGTCTGCGGGCCGCCGACGGCCTCCATCGAGTTCCAGAAGTCCGTCGTCGTGGCCTGGTAGGCCACGTCGCGCAGCTGGCCGGCCAGCTGCCCGTTGGAGATCCGGAAGAACCGCTGCCCGGTGAACTGGAAGTTGTACCGCTGCATGTCGATGGACCAGCTCTTGTCGCCGACGACGTAGATGCCGTCGGTCACCCCGGCGATCAGCTCGCTCCGTCGACGGGCCGCCCGCGGCGGGCTGCAGCGAGACGTTGGCCATCCGCTGGATCGGCATGTGGCCGGGCGAGTCGGCGAACGCGCAGCCGTTGGACCGGCCGAGGCCGGTCAGCCGGGCCATCCGCCGGTCCAGCTGGTAGCCGGTCAGCACGCCGCCGGTGATCAGGTCCCAGGACTGCCCGGCGACGCCCTCGTCGTCGTAGCCGATGGTGGCCAGCCCGTGCTCGGCCGTCCGGTCGCCGGTGACGTGCATGACCGGCGAGCCGTACTGCAGGCTGCCGAGCTTGTCGGAGGTGGCGAACGAGGTGCCCGGCGTAGGCCGCCTCGTAGCCGAGCGCCCGGTCCAGCTCGGTCGCGTGGCCGATCGACTCGTGGATGGTCAGGAACAGGTTCGACGGGTCGATCACCAGGTCGTACCGGCCCGCCTGGACGGACGGCGCGGCCAGCTTGGCGGCCAGCAGCGCCGGCATCTCGGCCAGCTCGGCGGGGAAGTCCCAGCCGGTCCCGGTCAGGTACTCGTAACCCCGCCCGGCCGGCGGGGCGAGCGTGCGCATGGTCTCGAACCGGCCGTCGGCTCCGACCGCCACGGCCGTCAGCTCCGGATGCACCCGGACCCGCTGCTGGAGTCGCCGTGGTCGAGCCGTCGGTGTAGAACTTGCACTCCTTGACCTGCAGCAAGGACGCGTCCACGTGGTCCACCCGGGCGTGCGCGAGCAGCTTCGCGCTCCAGCCGGCCAGCAGCGCGATCTTGTCGGCGACGCTGACGCGCGAACGGGTCGATCTCGTAGGCCGACACCCAGGTCACCTCGCCGTGCGCAGGCTCGTCGGCCAGCTCGATCCGGCTCGGTGTTCATGGCGGCCGCGACCCTGGCGACGTCCACGGCCTCGGCTGCGGCCCGGGCGGCGGCAGCCGCCGTCAGGTCGACGGCCGAGGCGAAGCCCCAGGTGCCGTCCACGACGACGCGGACGGCGAGGCCGAGATCGTCGCTGTCGAACTGGGTCTCCAGGCTGCCGTCGGACAGGCCGATCTGCTGGCCCGCGGATCCGCTCGGCGCGGAAGTCGGCGTGCCCGGCGCCGAGGTCGGCCGCCCGCTGCAGCGCCGCGTCGGCCAGCTCGCGCAGCGGGTAGGCGGTGAATTCCGGGTCGATCCGACCGGCAGCGGCTGGGTCTTCCACAAGCGCAACCTATCCCAGGCGCGGCGCCGCGGGGCGGCCCGGTACGCTCGCCACGATCAAGCTTGCGTGCCGTCGCAGGACGCGGAGGTGTCACCGCGAGATGAGCCGATCCGTACTGGTCACCGGCGGCAACCGGGGCATCGGCCTGGCGATCGCCCGCGGCTCGCCGCCGGCGGGCGACGCCGTGACCGTCACCTCCAGGTCCGGCGAGCCGGTGCCGGGCTGACGGTCGCCGCGTGCGACGTGCGGGACGCCGCGGCCGGTCGACGCCGCGTTCAAGGCGGCCGAGGAGGCGCACGGGCCCGGTCGAGGTGCTGGTGGCCAACGCCGGGATCACCAGGGACCAGCTGCTCGCGCTGATGAGCGAGGACGACTTCGCCGACGTGCTCAACACCAACCTGACCGGCGCCTACCGGGTGGCCAAGCGCGCCGTCCGCGGCATGATCAGGATGCGCCGCGGCCGGATCATCCTCATCTCCTCGGTCGTCGGCCTGCTCGGCTCGGGCGGCCAGGCCAACTACGCCGCATCCAAGGCCGGCCTGGTCGGGCTCGGCCCGCTCGCTGGCCCGCGAGCTCGCCACGCCGGCACATCACCGTCAACGTGGTCGCGCCCGGCTTCGTCGACACCGACATGACGGCGGCGCTGACCGACGACAGCGCAAGGCCGATCCTGGCCGGCGTGCCGCTCGGCCGGTACGCCTCGGCGGACGAGGTCGCCGCGGCGGTGGCGTTCCTGGCCAGCCGGCGACGCGGGCTACATCACCGGCGCGGTGCTGCCCGTCGACGGCGGGCTCGGCATGGGCCACTAGACGGATCAGGCGAATCAGGCGGAACTGTTCATGAAGTGTGAAGGGAATGCGATGGGAATCCTGGACGGCAAGCGGATCCTGGTCACCGGCGTGCTCACCGACGCCTCGATCGCGTTTCATGTCGCGCGGATCGCCCAGCAGGAAGGCGCCACCGTGGTGCTGACCGGCTTCGGCCGGCTCAGCCTGGTCGAGCGGATCGCCAGGCGGCTGCCCGAGCCGCCGCCGGTGCTCGAGCTTGACGTGACCGACGCCGACCAGCTGGCTCGCTGGCCGACCGCGTGTCCGAGCACGTGGACGGGCTCGACGGCGTCGTGCACGGCATCGGCAACGCGCCGCAGTCGGCGCTCGGCGGCAACTTCCTGCATACCCCCTGGCAGGACGTGGCGATCGCGCTGCACGTGTCCGCCTACTCGCTGAAGTCGCTGGCGATGGCGGCGCTGCCGCTGATGGGGCCGGGCGGCGCGATCGTCGGGATGGACTTCGACGCCAGCCGTGGCCTGGCCGGCCTACGACTGGATGGGCGTGGCCAAGGCCGGCCTGGAATCGTCCGCCCGGTACCTCGCGCGCGACCTCGGGCCGCGCGGCATCCGGGTCAACCTGATGTCCGCCGGCCCGCTGAAGACCATGGCCGCGCGCAGCATCCCCGGCTTCGATGCAGTTCGAGGGCGTGTGGGCGAGCGGGCGCCGCTCGGCTGGGACCTGGCCAACCCCGAGCCGGCCGCGCGGGCCTGCGTGGCGCTGCTTTCGGACTGGTTCCCGGCGACGACCGGGGAGATCGTGCACGTCGACGGCGGCGTGCACGCCATCGGCGGCTGACCGGATAGCCCGCGGCCGGCTACTCGGTGATCTTCCCGTCAGTAGCCCGATGCCTGATGTGGTCGTGCGCCCGGGCGCGGAGCGGGAAGCTGGCCGCATCGCATGACGGGAAAATCAGGAACGTAGCAAACCGCCCAACTTAGCAATTTTAGCGCACAGGACCAGCGATGGCCTGCGACGAATCGATAGGAACTTGTGACATTTCCCGTATCGAATCGGCATCAGTGAAATACTCTCTGAGCGAACCGTGACCGGGACGACAGTGCGCGCTGACGCGCGGCGCAGTTATGGGCCGGAGTTCGGCGCACCGGCTATCGGGCTGGCTGTTTGGCGTAGAACCGGCCTAACTACGCTATAAGGTAATAATAAGAAAAACGTATTAGATCAAAAAAAATGGTCTTTAGGATCTTGGCTGATGCAGGTGGGTCAGCGTGAGCATGAAGCTGTTGGGCATCTCACCGGCGGCGCATGCGTGCCACGCGCCCACGAAGGAGTTCACATGTTTCAACGCAGACGCAAGATAGCGCCTGGCGGGGGTAGCCGCCGTCGCGGCAGTCGCCCTGCTGGCCGCGGGCTGCGGGGCCAGCAGCGGCAGCAGCAGCCACCGAGTCTCGTCGGGCACCGCCGTCAAGGGCGGCACGGCGACGGTCGCGCTCCGCCGGGCACCGCGCCAACTGGATCTTCCCGTTCTACGCGATCACCAACGCACAGCGTTTACAACTCCGAGCACTTCCAGTGGCTCATGTACCGGCCGCTGTACATGTTCGGCAACAACACCAGCAGCTCGATCTCGATCAACTACCCGCTGTCGCCGGCCAACGCGCCGGTGTACAGCAACGGCGGCAAGACCGTCGTGATCAACATGAAGGGCTGGAAGTGGTCCGACGGCGAGACCGTTGACGCCAAGAGCCTGATGCTTCTACATGAACATGCTCGAGGCCGAGAAGGCGAACTGGTACGCCGGCTACACGCCCGGCCTGCTGCCGGACAACGTGGTCTCCTACAAGGCCACCGGGCCCGAACCAGGTCACGTTCCAGCTCAACAAGGCCTACTCCAGCATCTGGTTCACCTACAACCAGCTGGCTGAGCCTACCCCGATGCCGGAAGTCCTGGGACGTCACCGCCTGGGCGCCAAGCCGGGCAGCGGCGGCTGCATCACCGACAGCGCGGCCGACGGCTGGGCCAAGTGCAAGGCGGTCTACACGTTCATGACCGCCCAGAACAAGGACACCGCGACCTACGCGACCAGCCCGCTCTGGCAGGTCGTTGACGGGCCGTGGAAGCTGTCCAGCTACAACACCGCGGGCAACTACACGTTCGTGCCGAACAAGGCGTACTCCGGCAGCCCCAAGCCGAAGCTCGTCGCCAGCTCAAGTTCGTGACCTACACCGGCGACTCGGCCGATGTACACCGCGCTGAAGACCGGCGCGCTGACCTCGGCTACGTCCCGTCGGCGGACCTGCCGCCGAGCCGGGACCAGCGCGCTTCCTGCCGGCGACCAACCCGCTGGGCAGCGGCTACAACCTGCAGCCCTTCTACTCGTTCGGCATCTACTACGCCCACCCAACTTCAACAACCCGACGGTAGGCCCATGGTCCAGGCAGCTGTACTTCCGGCAGGCCCTGCAGATGCTGAACGACCAGCCCGGCATCGACAAGGCCGATCTTCCGCGGCTACGCCGTCCCGAACTCGCGGGCGTCCCGAATACGCCGCCGAGGAACCAGTGGGCGCCCCCGACCATGAGGGAGAACGCGCCAGGGCCCGTACCCGTTCGACACCGCCAAGGCCGAAGTCGCTGCTGACAGCCACGGCTGGACAGGTTGTCGGCGGCGTGCTGACCTGTGAGTCCGCAGGACCCGGCGCAATTGCGGCACCGGCATCACGAAGGGCCACGCAGGCCAAGTTCACCATGGCCTACTCCACCGGCAATCGCGACTCAGGCGGAGATGGCACACCTACAAGTCCGACGCCAGCAAGGCCGGCATCGAGCTCAACCTGGCGGGCAGACGTTCAACACGATCTCGGCGACACCGCGCCGTGCAAGCCGACGCAGGCCTGAAGTGGACGTTCATGTACGCCTTCGGCGGCTGGGTCTTCAACGGCCCGGGCTTCGAGCCGACCGGCGAGCCGCTGTTCGCGACCGGCCGCCGACCAACTCGGGCAACTACTCCGACCCGACGATGGACAAGCTGATCAACGCGACGCACACCAGCAGCAGCCTGAGCGACGTTCCACAACTACGCCACCTACACGGCGAGCAACTGCCGTTCATCTGGACGCCGAACACGTACACGATCCAGGCGGTCAAGCAGCAAGCTGCACAACGTCACGCTTAACCCGCTCTCACGCTGCTTCCCCGAGTACTGGCCTTCAGCCAAGTAGCCTGCTGAAGTCAGTAAGGACAGTAGTCCGGGCCTTGGCCGCCGCCGCTGGCACACGGCCAGCGCGGCGGCCGGTCCGGACCAGGCTGGAATAGGCATATGGTCGGCGCACTATGAGAGGCAGCCCGATGCAATCTGTCGCCAGAGCTGCCGGCACTGACGCGCGCAGGCGGCTGCGGCCGTCGGTGTTGAGGTGGCCGCAGTCCAGGCGCAGGCCGGACGGCCGGATGGCGGGGCAGCAGTGACCGGGTTCCTGATCCGGCGGGTCATACAGACCATGGTCGTCACCTTCATCGTGACGCTCATTCACGTGGCCCTCGTGCACCTTGTGCCTGGCGGCGAGGTCCGGGCGCTGCTCGGCCTCCGGGCGACCCCGGCCGAGGTCGCCGCCGACTCCAACGCGTGGGGCTTCGACCAGCCGCTCTACGTGCAGTACGTCAAGTGGCTGTGGCAGCTGCTGCACGGCAACTTCGGCTTTGACATCAAGCACAGCCCGTCGGTCTCGACCTGTGGCCCGGCTGCCGCGGACCGTCGTGCTGGCCGTCATCGGCACCGCGGTCGCGCTGCTGATCGGCGTCCCGCTCGGCATCTTCCAGGCGGTGCGGCGGTACACGGCCATCGACCACGTGTGACCGGCATCGGCTTCATCGGCTACGGCTCCCCGACGTTCTTCGTCGGCCTGCTGCTCGTCCAGTGGTTCGCCATCGACCTGCACCTGTTCCCGCCGTTCGCGCCGCAGGCCACCACGATCGGCGCGATCCTGTCCGACCCGGTCGCCCTGGTGCTGCCGGTGGCGACCTACGCGTTCGTGCGTTCGCGCTGTGGAGCAGGTTCATGCGCTCCTCGGTGATGGACAACATCGTGCAGGACTACGTCCGGACGGCCCGGGCCAAGGGCGCCAGCGAGCGGCGGGTGCTCTGGGGGCACGTCTTCCGCAACTCGCTGATCTCGATCGTCACCCTGCTCGGCCTCTCGCTGCCCCGTCTGGTCGGCGGCGCGATCTTCATCGAGGTGGTGTTCAACTATCCGGGCATGGGGCTGCGTTCTACAACGCGGCGCTGAACGTTGACTACCAGGTGCTGCTCGCGTTCACGGTCCTCGCCACCCTGGCCACGATCCTCGGGAACCTGCTGGCCGACATTGGGTACGCGGTGCTCGACCCGAGGGTGAGGTACAGCTGATGGCCATGATTCCGCCGATCCCGCAGACGGCAGTCGATCCGCTCGCCTCGCCCGGCACGCTGCGGCGCCCCGACGCCACGGGGGGGCGCCAGCAGGCCGCGCAAGCCGCGCAGCATGTTCCGGCGCGGCTGGGAGGTCTTCGCCGAGAACCGGCTGGCGCTGGCCGGCCTCGGCTTCGTGATCTTCATCGTGCTGTTCTGCTTCGTCGGGCCGCTGATCTACCACACCCACCAGGTCAACACCACCCTGACCAGATCCTACTGCACGCCGAGCGCCCAGCACCTGCTGGGCTGCGACGACCTCGGCTACGACCAGCTCGGCAGGCTCATGGTCGGCGGCCAGACCTCGCTGGAGGTCGGCTTCGCCGCCGCGTTCGTGTCGTGTCCTCTCGGCACCCTCTACGGCGCCGTCTCCGGGTTCGCCGGCGGCATGGTCGACTCGTTCATGATGCGCATCGTCGACGCGGTGCTGTCGATCCCGTTCATCTTCGTGCTGATCATCCTGTCCGTGCTCTTCCACCCGGACACGGCTGACCATGATCTTCTTCATCGCCGTGTTCTACTGGCCGGGCGTGGCCCGGCTGGTCCGCGGCGAGACGCTCTCGCTGCGCACCAGGGAGTACGTGCAGGCGGTCAAGGTCATCGGCGGCCGGCAGCTCCCGCGCGGTCGTGCGGCACATCGTGCCGAACGCGATCGGCACGATCATCGTGCAGGCCACGTTCGCGGTCGCCGACTCGATCCTGATCCTGTCCGGCCTGGCTTCCTGGGCCTCGGCGTCCAGCCGCCGCGACCGACTGGGGCGACGATGCTGTCGGACGGGCTGACCTACCTGATCCGGCTCGACTACTGGTGGCTTATCTACCCGGCCGGAATCGTCATCATCATGACCGTCATGGCTTCAACTTCATTGGCGACGCGCTGCGCGACGCCTTCGAGACCCGGCTGCAGCGCCGGTAGGGAAAGGGACCTAGTGGCGCCGCTACTTGAGATCAGTGACCTGCGCACCGAGATCCGGCTGAGGCAGGGCGTCGTGCACGCCGTCGACGGAGTGTCGCTCCACGTCGAGCCGGGCGAGACGCTCGGCATCGTCGGCGAGTCCGGCTGCGGCAAGACGATGACCGCGCTGTCGATCATGAACCTGCTGCCGACCGGCGGGTCCATCGTCGGCGGCAGCATCAAGCTCGACGGCCAGGAGCTCAGCACGCTCTCTGACGACGACATGCGCAGATCCGCGGCAACGAGATCGGCATGATCTTCCAGGACCCGCTGACCTCGCTGAACCCGACGATGACGGTGGGCAAGCAGATCTCCGAGGTCGTCAGCCTGCACCGCGAGGTGTCGCAAGGAGCAGGCGATGGACCGCGCCGCCGAGGTGCTCGACCTGGTCGGGATGCCGCAGGCGCAGGGAGCGCATCAAGGAGTACCCGCACCAGTTCTCCGGCGGCATGCGCCAGCGCGTGATGATCGCGATGGCGCTGGCCTGCGAGCCGAAGCTGCTGATCGCCGACGAGCCGACCACGGCGCTGGACGTGACGATCCAGAAGCAGATCCTGGAGCTCATCGACGACCTGCGGCTGCGGCTGGGCATGTCGGTCATCCTGGTCACCCACGACCTGGGCGTGATCGCGGCCGGGCCGACCGGGTGGCGGTGATGTACGCGGGCAAGATCGCGGAGACCACCGACACCGAGACGCTCTTCGCCAAGCCGCGGCATCCGTACACCGAGGCGCTGTTCCAGGCGCTGCCGGACAAGGCCGCGGAGGCCGGGGAGCGGCTGTACTCGATTCCCGGCCTGCCGCCGGACCTGACCAACCCGCCCGCGGGCTGCCGGTTCGCGGCGCGCTGCCGGTACGTGACCGACCGCTGCCGGGAGGAGGAGCCGCGCTGGCCGGCGAGATCGCCGGGCACCAGTTCGCCTGCTTCTACCCGGTCGGGCCGCCGAGCGCAGGCAGCGCGGCAAGGTCGACCGACGTACAACCAGCCGGTCCGAGGCACCGCGCCCGCGGCCCGGCATCGGCGAGGTGCTGCTGAATGTCGAGCACCTGGTCAAGGACTACCCGGTCACCAGGGGCGCCGTGCTGCAGCGGCGGGTCGGCTGGCTCAGCGCGGTCGCCGACGTGAACTTCACTATCCGCAGCGGCGAGACCTTCGGCCTGGTCGGCGAGTCTGGCTGCGGCAAGACCACGATCGGCAAGCTGGTCGTCGGCCTGGAGAAGCCGACTAGCGGGTCGATCAACTTCGAGGGCAAGGACCTGGCGAAGAGCAGCGGCCGCGAGTACCGGCGGGAGCGCCGGAACATCCAGCTCATGTTCCAGGACTCCTACGCCTCCCTGGACCCGCGGATGCGGGCCGGCACGATCCTGCGCGAGCCGCTCGTCATCCAGGGCATCGGCTCGCAAGCAGGAGCAGCGCAGCGGGTCGGCGAGATGCTGGACCAGGTCGGGCTGCCTCGCTCGGCGGCCGATCGCTACCCGCACGAGTTCTCCGGCGGCCAGCGCCAGCGGCTCGGCTTCGCCCGCGCGCTGATGCTGTCCCCGCAGCTGATCGTCGCCGACGAGCCGGTCTCGGCACTGGACGTCTCGATCCAGGCCCAGGTGCTCAACATGATGAGGACCTGCAGCGCGAGCTCGGGCTGACCTACCTGTTCATCTCGCACGACCTCGGCGTGGTCCGCTACCTGTCCGAGCAAGATCGGCGTCATGTACCTGGGCAAGCTGGTCGAGGTCGGCCCGGCCGAGGAGGTGTACCTGCGCCCGGCGCACCCCTACACCCGGGGCCTGCTCGACTCCGCGCCGGTCGCCGACCCGGTCGCCGAGAAGGCCAAGGTCAAGCGCGGGCGTCACGGGCGAGCTGCCCAGCGCCATCAACCCGCCGTCGGGCTGCCGGTTCCGCACCCGCTGCCCGCTGGCCGCAGGAGATCTGCGCCGAGGTCGAGCCGCTGATGAGGCCGTTCGCCGCGAAGGGCCACCTGGCCGCGTGCCACTTCCCGCTGCAGAACCCGGTCGGCGCGCGCGTCGACCTCGGCCGCCGCCGCGTCCCTGATCCGTCGCTGCGGGGCGGCCGGGCTGAGCTGTGCCGGGCCGGAGGCCCGGCCGGCTGATACTTCGCCATGGGCAGCCGGCCAGCCTCTCGGCGCCGTTGCCAGTCCCGCGCGTCGGACGCCGAGCGGGAACAGGTCCTGGACGAGCTGGGGGACCGTTTCGCCGAGGGCCGGCGGACCACGAGACCTTCGTCTTCCGCATCGACGCCGCGCTGCGCGCCCGCGGGCAGCGCGAGCTCGCCGGGCCCTGGCCGACATGCCCGCGCCGCCGCCGGCCGAGCGCTGACCGGGGCGGTCGCCGGCGCAGCGGGACCGCCGCGCGCTGGCAGGCGGCGGCCCGGCGCGCCGCCGCGCCGGCAGGCGCCGCCTGCAGCGGCCGCCGCCGAGCTGCCTGTTCCCGTCCGGCCGCGATCCTGTTCACCATCGGCCGCGAGCGGCCTGCGACCTGTGCTCGCCGACCTGACGGTGTCCCGCTGGCACGCCGGCCTGAGCCGCGACGGCCGGCGGGCTGGCGGCTGACGACCTCGGCTCCACCAACGGCACCCGGCTCAACGGCTGGCGGGTCAGCGAGCCCGGTCCCGGTGCACGCCGGTCGACCTGGTCAGCTTCGGCTGCGGCTGAGCCTCGGCTCACCGACGCCTAGCGGCCAGCGGATCCCGGCAGCGCGCGGGCAGCCCCTAGAGTCATGGGGCGTGACCTTGGTCCTGCTGGTGCGGCACGGCCTGACGGCCACGACCGGCACGCGTCTGACCGGCTGGACGCCCGGCATCCCCCTGGACGACCGCGGCCGGGCGCAGGCGGCGGCGCTGGCGGCCAGGCTGGCCGCCGTCCCGCTGGACGCGATCATCAGCAGCCCGCTGGACCGGTGCCGGCAGACCGCCGACGCGATCGCCGCCGCGCACGAGGCCGCGCGCGGTGACCGAGGACGAGCGGCGTCGGTGAGTGCAAGTACGGCGACTGGACCGGTCAGCCGCTGAAGGTGCTGGCCAGGGACCCGCTCTGGCGGGTCGTCCAGGCACACCCGAGCGCGGTGATGTTTCCCGGCCGGACGGCGAGTCATGCTGGACATGCAGGACCGGGCGGTCGGCGCCGTACGCGACTGGAACGAGAAGCTGGGCCAGGACGCGGCCTATGTCGATCTGCTCGCACGGCGATGTGATCAAAGCCATCATCGCCGACAGCCTTGGCATGCACCTCGACATGTTGCCAACGGATTCAGGTCGACCCCTGTTCGCTGACCATCATCCGGTACACCCCGCTGCGGCCGTTCCTGCTGCGGATGAACGACACCGGCGGCAACGGCATCTGAGTCGCCGGCAGCCAGCCGCGCGAAGGCCAGGCCACGGCGCGCCGGGGCCGAGGGCGACGCGATGGTCGGCGGCGGAGCGGGAGGATAGGAGTCATGCCGGTCTATTCGTATGACCCGCCGGAACGGTTCGTGGCCGGGACGGTCGGCCAGCCGGGTGAGCGGACGTTCTACCTGCAGGCCAGCGCGTCCGGCCGGGTGACCAGCGTCGCGCTGGAGAAGGTGCAGGTCAGCCTGCTGGCCGAGCGGCTGGATGAGCTGCTCGACGAGGTGCTGCGGCGCAGCGGCGGCCAGGCGGCCTGCCGGCCGCGGCGCCGGCCAGCCTGGCCGACGACGCGCCGCTGGACCTGCCGCTGATGGAGGATTTCCGGGTCGGGGCCATCGCGCTGGCCTGGGACCCGGACGGCGAGCGGGTCGTCATCGAGGCACAGGAGGAGACCGAGACGCCGGTCGAGCCGCTGACCGACGACTCCCCGAGGACGGTCCGGCGGTGCTGCGGGTGCGGATCACGGCGGCGTCGGCCCGCGCGTTCTCGCGGCGGGCGATCCAGATCGTCAGCCAGGGACGGCCGCCGTGCCCGCTGTGCGGGCTGCCGCTGGACCCCGCCGGGCATGTCTGCCCGCGGCAGAACGGCCACCGGGTCGGCCATGCCTGACCGGCCGCACCGGCCGTCAGACGCGGGCCGGGGCAGCCGGGCCCGCCGGCCGCGCGACCGCGAGCCGGACCCCGGCCGAGGCGAGCGGCGCTCGACCTGCTCGCAACGGCACGCTCGAGGTCGAGGGCCGGCTGGTGGAGGCGTCGAACGCCACGCTGTACTGCACGATCCGCGCACGGCGGCCGCGAGGCGGCCTGCGTCTACAAGCCGGTCGCGGGGGAGCGGCCGCTGTGGGACTTCCCGGACGGCACGCTGGCCGGCCGCGAGGTGGCCGCCTACGGGGTCTCGCGGGCCGCGGGCTTCGCGCGTGGTCCCGCCCACCGTGTTCCGCGACGGCCCGTTCGGCCCGGGCATGTGCCAGCTGTGGGTCGACGCCGACGAGACCATCGACCTGTTCGCGCTGGCCCGCCGCGACCGACCACGCCGGCGCTGCGCCAGATGGCGGTGTTCGACGCCGTGGTCAACAACGCCGACCGCAAGATCGGCCACCTGCTGCCGCTCCCGACGGGCACCTGTACGGCTGCGACCACGGGGTCTGCTTCGGCGAGAGTACAAGCTGCGCACGGTGCTGTGGCAGTGGCGGGGCGCAGCCTGCCGGGCCGGCGGTCGCCGCGCTGCGGCACCTGGAGCAGTGCTTCGCAGACCGGCGAGCTCACCGCCGAGCTGTCCGGCTGGCTCACCGCCGACGAGGTGACCGCGACCCGGCAGCGGCTGGAGCTGCTGCTCAAGCACCGGGTGCACCCGTACCCGCCGGAAGACTGGCCGGCGCCCTGGCCGCCGATCTAGCCGGCCGGTCGGGCTAGCGGCCGCCGTGCTCGCCGCGGTTGCCGCGGCGGCGCAGGTACCGCTCGAACTCCCGGGCGATCGCGTCACCGCTGGCCTCCGGCAGATCGGTGGCGTCCTTGGCCTCTTCCAGGGTCCGCACGTAGTCGGCGACCTCGGTGTCCTGCTCGGCCAGCTCGTCCACGCCGCGTTCCCAGGCGCGGGCCTCACCCGGCAGGTCGGCCAGCGGCAAGGTGGCATCCAGGATGTCCTCGACCCCGCGCAGCAGTGCCAGCGTGGCCTTGGGGCTCGGCGGCTGGGCCACGTAGTGCGGCACCGCGGCCCACAGCGAGACCGACGGCAGGCCCGCCGCCGCGCACGCGTGCTGGAGCACGCCCACGATCCCGGTCGGTCCCTTGTACTCCACCGGATCACGTGCAGCTCCTTGGCGGCAGCTCGGCGTCGGAGGCGGCGGCCGTCACCGGGACCGGCCGGGTGTGCGGGGAGTCGGCGAGCAGCGCGCCGAGCAGGATCACCAGCTCGACGCCGAGCTCGGTGAACGACGCCGACCAGCTCCTCGCTGAATGCCCGCCAGCGCATGTTGGGCTCGATCCCGTGCACCAGGATCAGGTCCCGGCCGATGCCCTCCGGCCTGGCCAGCGATCAGCCGGGTGGTCGGCCAGACCAGCCGGTCGGTGCGGCCCTCGGACACCTCGATCACCGGGCGGGTCACCTGGAAGTCGTAGAAGTCCTCGGGATCGATCTCGCCCGATGGGCTTGGCCTCCCAGGCGCCGTCGAGGTGGCTGATCGCCCCGCTGGCCGCCTCGCCAGCGTCATTCCAGCCCTCGAACGCCGCGATCAGCGCTGGCGAGGTGAGCCCGGCTGGTGAGGCGAGCCTGCCGATGCCGTCGAGCTCGATCTCCCCACCCCCTTCCTCGGGATACCCAGGCCCGGTCCGGTTCACCCTGGCCTTACCGCGCGGGTGCGCTACCTCGTTGTCCAGGTTACGTGCACAACCATGATCGCCAAGTCACGGCCCGGCATCCGGCGCCGTGGTGGCCGGGCCCGCCGCGGCTCCTAGAATGGGACCCATCATGCCGTCCGCCGCGCAGTCGTTCCAGCACCGCCGAGCATCGACCGACGCCTCATCCGCCCACCCGGAAGCCAGGTATTTCAGCACCTGATCCCGCGGCACCCGGCCGGTAGGGTCCTTGCCCATGTCGGTTAGCGCATCCGCTCGCTCCGGCCGCAGAGCACTCCAGGCCATCCTCTTCGACATGGACGGGCTGCTGATCGATTCCGAGCCGCTGTGGTTCGAGGTCGAGAGCGAGGTCATGGCCCATCTCGGCGGCCAGTGGAGCCCGGCCGACCAGCAGGCGCTCGTCGGCGGCTCGCTGCAGCGGAGTATCGACTACCTGCTCAGCCGCGCCACCAGGGCAGCGACGCGGGACGAGGTCGCGCGCTGGATGGTGGACGGCATGACCGCGCTGCTGCGCGAGCGCGGCGTGCAGGTGCTGCCGGAGCGCCCGCGAGCTGTTCGCCGAGGTCACCAACGCCGGGATGCCGAATGCGCTGGTCACGTCCTCGGAGCGGCAGATCATGGAGGCGGTGATCCCGAAACTGGGGATGACCTTCGGCGCCACCGTGTGCGCGGAGGACGTCCGGCAGAGCAAGCCAGCCCCCGAGCCCTACCTGCTGGCGGCGGAACTGCTCGGGGTCGAGCCCGCCGGCTGCGTCGTGCTGGAGGACTCGCCCAACGGGGTCGCCGCCGCCGAGGCCGCCGGCTGCCTGGTCGTCGCGGTGCCGAGCCTGCTGCCGATTCCCACCAGCGCCCGGCCGGGTGGTGGCCTCCTCGCTGGGCCAGATCGACCTGGCCACGCTGCAGGGCATGATGAGCCGGTAGCCGCGCCCTGGCGGCACTGCGCACGCGCCCCCTCGCCCGAGGCACGCCCCGACGGCGCGCCCCGACGCGCGCCCGACACCCCCGGGCCGCCCGACACCCGACGCCCCCCCCCCCCCCCCGCCCGACGGCGCTGCCGGAGCGCTGCCCGAGGCTGCCCGGACGCCTCCCCGGCGCCGCCCGGCGGCCCTGGCCCGGCCCCGCTGGCCTGGCGGTGCTGGGCCGCGGATGTGCGACGATGAAGGTGACCCATGCCGCCGGCCCGCGGGCCAGCGGCCCGGCCCCGGGGGGAGGCACATGTCAGCCCTTGACTTCGTGATCTGCGGCGGCCTGACCGCAGCCGGGCTGGTCCTGTCCTACTTCCGGTGGCGGCGCAAGGGGCCGCGCGCCGGGTTCCGGCTCGCCGCCTGGTCGCTGCTGCCGCTGGCCGCCTATCTGACCGGCACGGTCACGCTGATCAGCCGGATCAGCTCGGCCATCGTGCATTTCGGCGGGTCCTTCGTGTTCTCGACGAAGACCTTGGCCGGCGTGGTGCTCGCGGGCCTCGCGGTGGCGATGCTGCTGACCTCGGGCGGGATACCGCTGACCAGCCGGCGCAAGGCCAAGAAGGCGGCCCGGGCCGGCGCCCAGCCGGCCGCCGCCCCGGGCGGCGGCGCTGGCCAGGCCGCGCTCGGGCCCGGATCAGCCAAGGCCGCGAAGAAGGCCAAGCGCGGCGGCGCGCCTGGGGACGACGACCTGGGGGACGTCGAGGAGATCCTGCGCCGCCGCGGAATCAGCTAGCTGCACCCCGCCGGGCACCAGCTGGCCGCGTCCCGGTCAGGCGTTCTCCCCCCGGCCAGCAGCGCGACGCAGCCGACGCGACGGACCCACGAGCGCGGGCCGCAGCGCGCCGCGGACCGCGCGCCGGCCGCCGCCACGGCCCGCCGCCGCCCCGCACCACGCGCCCCCGCCCGGCCGCCCCACCCCCCCCCCGCGCGCCCGCCCCCCTCCCCCCCGCCCCGTCCGCGCCCCTCCTCTCCCCCCGCGCCCCCCTCCCCTCCCTCCCCCCCCCCCCCTCCCCCGGCCTCCCCAGGGTTTCGCCGCGATGGTCATCCCGCGACTGCCTCGGTCTGCATCGTCGTCAGGAGCCGCTATCTGACCTCGATTTTCCGTGTGACCTCGGCGCCGGTCCTTGCCCACCTCGGGCCGCTGGTCCGTCGTGCGTCGTTTGCCCGTCGTGACCTCGATTGGTCCGTGTGACCTCGGCGCCGGTCTTCGCCTCGCCGCTGGTCCGTCGTGACTCGTGGCTCTGACCTCGATGGTCCGTGTGACCTCGGGCGCCGGTCCTTCCCCGCCTCGGCCGCTGGTCCGTCGTGACCTCGGATTGGCCCGTCGGCCTCCTGGGTCCGGCGCCGTCTCGGCAGCCGGCTCCGGCAGCGGCGGCGGAGTGCCGCCGAACGCCGGGCAGATCGGCTTGTGCGCGCACCAGTCGCAGAGCCTGCCCGGCCGCGGCCGCCAGTCCCCGGCATCCCTGGCCCGCTCGATAGCCCGCCAGAGGGCATTTATCTTGCGCTCGGTCGCGATCAGGTCAGCCTCGTCCGGCGCATACCGGACTATCTCGCCGCTGCCGAGATAGATGAGCTGCAGCAGCCGTGGCAGCTGTCCCTGGCTGCGCCACAGCACCAGCGCGTAGAACTTCATCTGGAACAGCGCGCGCGCTTCGAATTCCTCCCGCGGGGCGGCGCCGGTCTTGTAGTCCACGATCCTGATCTCGCCGCCCGGCGCGATATCGAGCCGGTCAATGTAGCCGCGCAGCAGCAGGCCGGACTCGAGCATGGCCTCGACATGCAGTTCGCGGTGGGCAGGCTCCAGGCGGCGCGGATCCTCCAGGGTGAAGTAGCGGTCGAGCATCGTCGGCGGCACTGGCCAGCCAGCACGTCGCGCTGCTCGTCCGCCTCGAAGAGGCTGGTGAGCTCGGGCTCTTCGGCGATGAGCCGGGCCCACTCCGGCCCGAGCAGGGACCGGGCCGCCTGCGGCGTGCGGGCGGCGGCCGGATGGTCGAACAGCCGCTCCAGCACCGCGTGCACGAGCGTGCCCCGGGCGGCGGCCGGGCTCGGCGGCTCGGGCAGCCGGTCCAGTACCCGGAACCGGTAGAGCAACGGGCAGGTGAGGAAATCGCCGGCCCGCGACGGCGAAAGGGACCTGGGCCTGTCCGGCTCGGCCGGCCGGGTCTGCCGGCGCTGGCCCCGGCCGGCGCCTGCCGGCCTCGGCCGGGCCTCGTCCGGCCCGCTGGTCTCGCCGGACCCAGGGGCCGCCGGCGCGGGCACGGCCGCAGCCGGGCCAGTCCCCGATACCGCGGCCGGGCCGGGCACTGCCGCCGGGCCGGGCACTGCCGCCTGCCGGCCTGAGTTACTGCGCTGAGATCACCCACCTAACGGAGACTAGGGGACCCTGCCGACAGTTGCCGGTCTTTGCCCGCTCGGATGCGCCCGTCCGGCCCCCGGTGCCGTCGGCCCGCCCGGGCGGCCGGGCGCTCCCGGGCCGCGCGCAGCACGTAGCATCAATGCTGTGACAGGCATGATTCCCGGCGGGCAGGCACCGCAGGACCAGCCGCCCGGGAGCACGCCGCCGCCCGGGAGCGCCGCACGCCCGGGAGTGCCAGCCAGCCGCAAGGAGCCGCAGCCCCGGCAGGCACGCGCGCCATGTCCGTGCCGCCCGCCCTGCCGCCGGGAGCGGCCTGCCGGCCGGCATGTCTCAGCCGGCCCGGCGCCACGAGGGCACCGTCCCGGCGCAGGGCCCGCTGCCGCCGGGCCAGCGCGGCCCGCGCCGCCGGCCTGACCCGCCGCAGGATTCGCGCGCCGGGATAGTCATCGGGCGGCCGCTTGGCATCCCGGTCTACGTCTCCCCGTACTGGTTCCTGATCGCCGCCCTGTTCGTCATCTTCTACGGCAGCAGCCTCAAGGGATCGGTGCCGGGATCCACCACGCCGGTACGTGGTGGCCGCCGCCTTCGTCATCCTGCTCTACCTGTCCGTGCTCGTGCACGAGCTGAGTCACTGCGCCGTGGCGCGGGCGTTCGGCCTGCCGGTGCGGCGCATCCTGCTGTACCCGCTCGGCGGCTTCTCCGAGATCGAGCAGGAACCGCAGACTCCGGGCCGGGAATTCCTGGTCTCCGGGGCCGGGCCGCTGCTGTCGCTCGCGCTCGCCGCCGTCGGGTACGGCATCGTCGTCGCGCTGGCGCCGGCCGGCATTCCGCGGATCCTGATCGACCAGCTGATCCTGGCGAATCTCCTGGTCGGGATATTCAACCTGCTGCCCGGCCTGCCGCTGGACGGCGGCCGGATGCTGCGGGCCGGCGTGTGGAAGCTGACCGGCAGGGCGGGCACCGGCACCATCGCGGCCGCCTGGGCCGGCCGCATTATCGCGGTGGCGCTGCTGGCCGTGCCGTTCGCGATCATTCTTAACAACGGCGACGGCAGCGGCGCCGACGTGGTGAACGTGCTCTGGCTTGGCGTCATCGCCGCGTTCATGTGGGTCGGCGCCGGCCAGTCGATCCGGGTCACCCGGGTCCGGGAGCGGCTGCCCGGCCTGCAGGCCAGGCGGCTTGCCCGGCGGGCCATACCGATCCCGGCCAGCCTGCCGCTGGCCGAGGCGATCAGGCGGGCGGACGCAGCGCAGGCCCGCGCGCTTGTCATCGTGGACCACGACGACAAGCCGATCGCGATCGTCAACGAGACGGCCGTGATCGCCACGCCGGAGCAGCGCCGGCCGTGGATCGAGGCGGGCTCGCTCGCCCGCACCCTGGATCCCAGCCTGGTGCTGCCCGCCGACCTGGCCGGGATGGCGCTGATCGACGCCGTGCGGCGGGCGCCGGCCAGCGAGTACCTGCTCATCGAGCCGTCCGGTCAGGTGTTCGGGGTGCTCGCGACCAGCGATCTTGACCACGCGTTCGCCGGCACCTGACGCACCGCTAGCCTTGCGGGCGTGATCCGACCGCGCCGAGGACCCCTCATGCCCGGTGAGCAGGTCCAGCTCACCGACCAGAAAGGCCGCAGTCACCTGGTTGCGCTGCAGCCAGGGCGGGCCTTCCATACCCACCAGGGATCGCTGGCCCACGATGATCTCATCGGCAGCCAGGACGGCAGCGTGGTGACCTCGTCGGGCGGAACCGCCTACGTCGCGCTCCGGCCGCTGCTTGCCGACTTCACCCTGTCCATGCGGCGCGGCGCGGCGGTCGTCTACCCCAAGGACGCCGCCCAGATTCTCGCGCTGGCCGACATTTTCCCTGGCGCCCGGGTGCTGGAGGCCGGGGCCGGCAGCGGCGCGCTGTCCTGCTGGCTGCTCCGCGCAATCGGCGAGGACGGCCTGCTCGTCTCGTATGAGCGGCGGCCCGATTTCGCCGAGATAGCGCGCGGGAATGCCGACCGGTACTTCGGCGCGCCGCATCCGGCCTGGCGGCTGGTGACCGGCGAGCTGCCGGCCGGGCCCGGCCGCGGCGCCGCCGGCCGATATGCCGGCCGCTGAGCTGGCCGCAGCCGCCGGCCTGCCGCCTGGCGAGCGGTTCGACCGGGTGGTACTCGACCTGCTCGCGCCGTGGGATTACGCGGACACGGCGGCCCTGTCGCTGGCCGGCGGCGGCCTGATCTGCTGTTACGTGGCATCGACCACTCAGCTTTCGCGGACCGTAGAGGCGCTGCGGGAACAGGGCAGCTTCGCCGAGCCTGCCGCGTCCGAGTCGCTGGTGCGCGGCTGGCACGTCGACGGGCTCGCCGTCCGGCCGGAGCACCGCATGGTCGGCCACACCGGCTTCCTGGTGACCGCGCGGCGCCTCGCGGACGGGGTTACCCCGCCGCCGAGACGGCGCCGGCCAGCGAAGGGAGCGCGCGACAGCGCGGACTGGCGGGACGCGGCCGGCGGGGCAGGCCGCGCGGCCCGATGACCGCCTCGCGGGCCGCCCGTGCCCGGATCGTGACGGGAGAATGCGGAGTCCGGGGCCCGCGCCAGGTTACGGAAGCACCCCGGATAGGTAGGGTCTAGGTTAAGTCAGCTCTCGGAAGGGGTGAGGGGCATGGCCGCCCGTGATGACAGCGCCCGCGCCGGACGACACGACGACGAGGTCAAGGTCCTGACCACGCAGATCTCCTTCCTCGAAGAGGAGATTGCTGCACTGCGCCGTCGGCTCGCGGATTCGCCGGTGCAAGCCCGGCTGCTCGAGGAGCGGCTCCGCGAGACGGAGACCAGCCTCGCCAGCGTCACCGGGCAGAACGACCGCCTGGCCAGCACGCTGCGCGAGGCCAGGGACCAGATCGTCGCGCTGAAGGAAGAGGTCGACAGGCTCGCGCAGCCGCCGTCGGGCTTCGGCGTCTTCCTCAACGGCTGCGAAGACGGCACCGCGGACGTGTTCACTGGCGGCCGCAAGATGCGGGTCAGCGTCAGTCCGGGGATCGAGCTCGATGAGCTGAGGCCGGGCCAGGAAGTCGTGCTCAACGAGGCGCTCAACGTCGTGATCGCCCAGGGCTACGAGACGATCGGCGAGGTCGTCATGCTCAAGGAGATCCTTGAGGACGGCGACCGGGCGCTGGTCATCTCGCATGCCGACGAAGAGCGGGTGGCCAGGCTGGCGGAGCCGCTGCGCGAGGCCACCCTGCGGGCCGGCGACTCGCTGCTGCTCGAGCCGCGTTCCGGCTATGTCTACGAGCGGATCCCCAAGGCCGAGGTCGAAGAGCTCATCCTCGAGGAAGTGCCGGACATCACTTACTCGGCCATCGGCGGCCTGAGCGGGCAGATCGAGCAGATCAGGGACGCAATCGAGCTGCCCTACCTGCACGCCGACCTGTTCCGCGAGCACCAGCTGCGGCCGCCCAAGGGCGTGCTGCTCTACGGGCCGCCCGGCTGCGGCAAGACGCTCATCGCGAAGGCAGTCGCCAACTCGCTCGCGAAGCAAGTCGCGGCGCGCACCGCCGAGCTGGCCAGCCAGAATGGCTCAGCCGGCGAGACGGGTGCGCAGGCAAAGGAAGGCAAGAGCTTCTTCCTGAACATCAAGGGCCCCGAGCTGCTGAACAAGTACGTCGGCGAGACCGAGCGGCATATCAGGCTGGTCTTCCAGCGGGCCAGGGAAAAAGCCAGCGAGGGCATGCCGGTCATCGTCTTCTTCGACGAGATGGACTCGATCTTCCGCACCCGCGGCTCCGGGGTCTCCAGCGATGTCGAGAACACGATCGTGCCGCAGCTGCTCAGCGAGATCGACGGCGTCGAGGGCCTGGAGAACGTGATCGTGATCGGCGCGTCGAACCGGGAAGACATGATCGACCCGGCGATCCTGCGCCCGGGCAGGCTCGACGTCAAGATCAAGATCGAGCGGCCGGACGCCGAGGCGGCCAGGGACATCTTCTCCAAATACGTGGTGCCCAGCCTGCCGTTGCACCCCGACGACCTGGCCGAGCACGGCGGATCAGCCGGGTCGACGGTTGGCGAGATGATCCAGCGGGTGGTCGAGCGCATGTACAGCGAGACCGAGGAGAACCGGTTCCTTGAGGTGACCTACGCCAACGGCGACAAGGAAGTCCTGTACTTCAAGGACTTCAACTCCGGCGCGATGATCCAGAACATCGTGGACCGGGCGAAGAAGATGGCGATCAAGGAATACCTCGACACCAGGCAGAAGGGCCTGCGGGTCGCTCACCTGCTGACCGCCTGCGTTGACGAGTTCAAGGAGAACGAGGATCTGCCGAACACGACCAACCCGGACGACTGGGCGCGGATCTCCGGCAAGAAGGGCGAGCGGATCGTCTACATCAGGACGCTGGTCTCCGGCAAGCAAGGCACCGAGGCCGGCCGGTCGATCGACACGGTGGCGAACACGGGTCAGTACCTCTGAGGCGGCGCGCGTCGTCCCTACCAGGCCCATGCGGCACTAGTCTTTGTTGCATGAGCGTGGTGGCATGAGCGTGCGGCGGGTCATGGGCACGGAGACTGAGTACGGCATCGCCGTGCCCGGCCAGCCGGGCGCGAATGCGATGGTTACCTCGTCGCAGATCGTCAACGCATATCAGGCGGCGACGTCGGCCCGGGCCCGGCGGGCACGATGGGACTTCGAGGAGGAGAACCCGCTGCGCGATGCCCGCGGGTTCGACCTTGCCCGCGAGGCGGCCGACTCGGCGCAGCTGACCGACGAGGACCTAGGCCTGGCGAATGTCATCCTGACGAACGGCGCCAGGCTCTACGTGGACCATGCCCACCCTGAGTACTCGGCGCCCGAGTGCACGGACCCGCTTTCCGCCGTGACCTGGGACAAAGCAGGCGAGCGGGTAATGGCAGAGGCGGCGGCCCAGGCGGCCGCGGTCCCCGGCAGCGCGCCGATCCAGCTGTACAAGAACAACACAGACAACAAGGGCGCCTCCTACGGCTGCCACGAGAATTACCTGATGAACAGGGCGACGCCGTTCGCCGACATCGTCCGTCACCTGACCCCCTTCTTCGTCTCCCGGCAGGTCGTCTGCGGCGCCGGGCGGGTCGGCCGCGGCGCTGACGGGCGGGACGAGGGCTTCCAGATCAGCCAGCGCGCCGACTTCTTCGAGGTCGAGGTCGGGCTGGAGACCACCCTGAAGCGGCCGATCATCAATACCAGGGACGAGCCGCACGCCGATCCGGAGAAGTACCGCCGGCTGCACGTGATCATCGGCGACGCGAACATGAGCGAGATCTCCACTTACCTCAAGCTCGGCACTACGGCCCTCGTGCTCGCGATGATCGAAGACCGGTTCCTCGACTCGGACCTCGGCCTTGATGCCCCGGTCACCGAGCTGCGCACGGTGTCGCACGATCCCACCTGCCGCCATCTGGTGTCGCTGCGCGACGGGCGGAAGATGACTGCCATCCAGCTGCAGATGGAGTACCTCGAGCTGGCCAGGAAGTACACCGAGGACAGGTTCGGTGCCGACGTCGATGACATCACGGCCGACGTACTTGGCCGCTGGGAATCGGTCCTGACCAGGCTGGCCGAGGATCCGATGCTGACCTCAGGGAACTCGACTGGACGGCCAAGCTGGAGGTGCTGAACGGCTACCGGGCCAGGGACGGCCTCGGCTGGGATCATCCCCGCCTGCAGCTCGTGGACCTGCAGTATTCCGATGTCCGTGCCGAGCGGGGCATCTACAACCGGCTCGCGGCCATGGGCCGGATGGCCAGGCTGGTCACCGAGGAGCAGGTGACCAGGGCGATCTCCTATCCGCCGGAGGACACCAGGGCTTACTTCCGCGGCAGGTGCCTGCGGAAATATCCGGAGGCCGTCGCCGCGGCCTCCTGGGACTCGGTCATCTTCGACATCCCCGGCCGGGAGTCGCTGCAGCGGGTCCCGACCCTGGAGCCGCTGCGCGGAACCCGCGCGCACGTCGGCGACCTGCTTGACCGCTGCGAGACCGCCGGCGAGCTTGTGGCGGCGCTGACCGGCCGGGACTGAGCTGCCCGGCCGGGCCGCGCATTCCGGATCCATACCAGTATCGGGCGGCAGGGTTGGGCAGGCCGCCCGTTGGCGAGGATAGCGTTGAGGCTGCGGGCACTACCCGCGGAGCACGGAGGTTTTCGACATGGCGACAAAGGATACCGGCGGCCAGCGGCAGGCTCCCCGGCGCACCGAGGAGGAGCCGGACAGCGCGCCACAGGGCACCGAGGAGGTCAGGGAGCGCCAGGACAAGCTCACTGATGACGTCGACGCGATCCTCGACGAGATCGACGAGGTACTCGAGGAGAACGCCGAGGAGTTCGTCCGGTCGTATGTGCAGAAGGGCGGCGAGTGACGCCAGGCCGGGCCCGGCTGGCGGATTTCGCCGTGGGCTTACCGCTGGCGGCGCGGGCACTCGTGCCGCCGCGGCAGCATCCGCAGTAGGGTCTGGTCCAACACGACGGGCACAACCGGAAGGATCCGCGTGGTCCCTGATTCCCACCGAGGGCGGTTCCCGGCCGCGTACCTGAGCGCGGGAACGTCATCGTTCAGCGACTTTCTCTCCTCGGCCGAGCCCGGCCTGCTGCCCGGGTCCGGCGAGTCAGCCGGGCCGGCGTCCGGAACGCTGGCGGCGGGGCTGCCGCACGGGACGACGATCGTCGCCGCCGCGTTCGACGGCGGCGTGGTCATGGCCGGGGACCGCCGGGCCACCGCCGGCAGCATGATCTCCAAGCGCGACTTCGAGAAGGTATTCCGCAGTGACGAGTTCTCCTGCGTCGCCATCGCCGGGGTGGCCGGCATCGGGGTCGACCTGGTCCGGCTGTTCCAGGTCGAGCTTGAGCATTACGAGAAGCTCGAAGGCCGCGCGCTCTCGCTTGAGGGCAAGGCCAACAGGCTCGCCAGCATGGTCAGGGGCAACATCGGCGGCGCCATGCAGGGCCTGGTGGTGGTGCCGCTGTTCGCCGGGTTCGACGAGGACACCGGGGCCGGCCGGATCTTCAGCTACGACGTGACCGGCGGCCGGTACGAGGAACACCGGTTCCATGCGATCGGCTCAGGCTCGGTCTTCGCCAGCGGCTCGCTGAAGAAGCTGTACACCGACGGCATGCCGGCCGCTGACGCGATACTCGCCTGCATGCAGGCCTTGTACGACGCGGCCGACGAAGACTCGGCGACCGGCGGCCTGGACATGACCAGGCGGATCTTCCCGATAGTGGCGACGGTGACGGCGGACGGCTTCCGGCGCCTTTCCCATGCCGAATCCGGGGAGTACGCGGACACCATCGTCGCTGAGCGGATGCAGGCACCCGACGGCCCGCGCGCGCAACTGAATCAGACCACGCCGCCGAACGGCTAGCCGCCGGGCCGCCGCCAGCCGGGCAGCCCGGCTCCCGGCCACGCCGTCACGAGCCCAGCCGACCCGCAAGAGTAAGGGAAGAGCCAGCAGTGTCCATGCCGTTCTACGTGTCGCCCGAGCAGGCGATGAAGGACAAGGCGGACTACGCGCGCAAGGGCATCGCGCGCGGCCGCAGCGGGGTGGTGCTGCAGTACGACGGCGGCATCTTGTTCGTCGCGCCGAACCCGTCCCGGGCCCTGCACAAGATCAGCGAGATCTACGACCGGATTGCCTTCGCGGCGGTCGGCCGCTACAACGAATTCGAGAACCTGCGCAAGGCCGGCGTCCGCTATGCGGACATGACCGGATTCCAGTACGACCGGCAGGACGTCACCGCGCGCGGCCTGGCCAACTGGTACGCCCAGATTCTCGGCACCATCTTCACCGAGAGCAACAAGCCGTTCGAGGTGGAGATCGTCGTCGCTGAAGTCGGCGAGGGGCCGGAATCCGATCAGATCTACCGGATCCCGTTCGACGGCTCGGTCGTCGACGAGCACGGCTTCGTCGCGATGGGCGGCCAGGCCGATCAGGTCACCGCGGCGCTGAAGGAGCATTACGCCGAGCGCATGCCGCTGGCCGGCGCGCTGGCGACCGCGATCGCGGCCCTGTCCGGCCAGGCCAACGGCGAGCGGCCGGAGATCACGGCCAGCCAGCTCGAGGTTGCCGTGCTCGACCGCGAGCGCGAGCACCGGACCTTCCGGCGGCTGGCGGGCCCGCGGCTGGAGGCCCTGCTCGCGCAGGCCAGCCCGGCCAAGCCTGAGCCGGCGGCGAAGCCGGACGCGGCCGGCCAGCCGGATGCTGCCGAGCCGGACGCGGGCCAGGGGCCCGGCGCCTGACCGCTGAGCACAGGAGACTTCATGGCGATTCCGACCCGCGCGGTGGCACCGGCACCGGGCCGCATGAGCGTCGACTTCGAAGAGCGGGTGGACTTCGCCAGGCTTCGCGAGCACAGGCTCAGCCGGGCCATGACGGCGCTAGCAGCCAGCGACCTCGGCGCGCTGCTCGTCTTTGACAACAACAACATCCGCTACCTGACCGGAGTCTCGATCGGCGAGTGGACCCGCGACAAGCTGTGCCGGTACGCCCTCTACACCAGGACCGGGGAGCTTTACCTCTGGGACTTCGGCTCAGCGGCCGTGCACCACCGGATGTACTGCCCGTGGCTGAAGCCGGAGAACTGCATAGCCTCCTATTCCACGATGCGCGGGGCGGCGCCGCCGGACGCGCACCTGGTGCAGCGCGGCGTGGCGGAGATCACCGGCCGGCTGGCCGAGGCCGGGGTGGCCGGCCAGCCGGTCGGCGTCGACTTCGCCGAGCTCCCCGTGCTCTTCGAGCTGCAGCGGGCAGGCGTGGACGTGCGCGATGGCCAGCAGGTGATGCTGGACGCCAGGCAGCTCAAGTCTGCCGACGAGATCGCCCTGCTGGCGACCGCCGCGGCGATGGTGGACGGCGTCTACCAGGACATCACCGAGGCGCTGAAGCCCGGCGTGCGGGAGAACGAGATCGTGGCGCTGGCGAACAAGCGGCTGTACGAGATGGGCTCGGACGACGTCGAGTCGATCAACGCGGTCTCCGGCGAGCGCTGCAACCCGCATCCGCACAACTTCTCCGACCGCATGATCAGGCCCGGCGAGCAGGCCTTCTTCGACATCATGCATTCCTTCAACGGCTACCGCACGTGCTACTACCGGACGTTCAGCGTCGGGCGGGCCAGCGAGGCGCAGCGGGACGCCTACAAGCGGGCCAGGGAGTGGATGGATACCGCCATCGAGCTGATCACGCCGGGCGTCTCCACCAGCGACGTGGCCAGGCTCTGGCCGACCGCGGAGGACATCGGCCTGGCCGACGAGAAGACCGCGTTCGGCCTGCAGTTCGGGCACGGCCTGGGGCTGGCGCTGCACGAGCGGCCGATCATCAGCAGGCTTACCTCGCTGGACGCCCCGGTCGAAATCCAGCGCGGCATGGTCTTCGCGCTGGAAACCTACTGCCCGGCGGCCGACGGCGTGTCCGCCGCCAGGATCGAGGAGGAAGTGGTGGTCACCGACAGCGGGGTGGAGATCATCACCAAGTTCCCGGCCGATGAGCTGTTCGTCACCAACCCCTACTGACCCGCCCGGCGGCACGCTGCGCCCGGGGCCAGCCAGCAGGCCGGCCGCGCATCGGCGGTAGTGTCGAGACCGTGCGCAGTCCTGCATCGCCCCCGCGCCCCTGGAGGAGCAAGTGACCGCCGACCTGGCGACGCTGACGGGCATCGACCCGCCGACTGGCCTGCTGATCGGCGGCCACTGGGGCACCGGGCGCGGCGGCACGCTGCCGGTGACCGACCCGGCGACCGAGGGCGTGATCGCACAGGTGGCCAACGCGATGCCGGAAGACGCGCTGGACGCCGTGTCGGCCGCGCACGACGCGCTGCCCGGCTGGGCGGCCAGCCCGCCGCGGGAGCGCGGCGAGTGCCTGCGCCGGGCCTACGAGCTGATGACCGGCCGGGCCGAGGCGCTGGCCAGGCTGATGGTGGCGGAGAACGGCAAGGCGCTGAATGATGCACGCGGCGAGGTGACCTACGCGGCCGAGTTCTTCCGCTGGTATGCCGAGGAGGCGGTCAGGAATGACGGGTCGCTCGGCCTGGCGCCGTCCGGTGCGAACCGGATCCTGGTGCAGCACCAGCCCGTCGGCGTGAGCGTGCTCGTCACCCCGTGGAACTTCCCCGCGGCGATGGCGACAAGGAAGATCGGCCCCGCGCTGGCGGCCGGCTGCACCGTGGTGCTCAAGCCGGCCAAGGAGACCCCGCTGTCCGCGCTGGCGATTGCCGCCCTGCTGCACGAGGCAGGCGTGCCAGCAGGCGTCGTCAACGTGCTGCCGACGGCTAAGCCTGGCCCGCTGGTCGCCGCGATGCTGGCCGACCCGCGGGTGCGGAAACTGTCCTTCACCGGCTCGACCGAGGTCGGCCGGGCGCTGCTGCGTACCGCGGCCGACACGGTGACGAACTGCTCCATGGAACTCGGCGGCAACGCCCCGTTCCTGGTATTCGAGGACGCCGACATCGAGGCGGCAGTGCAGGGCGCGTTCATCGCCAAGATGCGCAACGGGGGAGAGGCGTGCACCGCCGCGAACCGGTTCTACGTGCACGACGCCGTGGCCGGCGAGTTCACCAGCCGGGCTCGCCAGCAGGCTGAGCAGCCTGTCCGTGGGCCCCGGCCTGGACGACGGTACCGACCTCGGCCCGCTGGTCAACGCCGACACCCGGTCGAAAGTCGCCAGCCTGGTCGAGTCGGCCACCGGCGACGGCAGCCGGCTGGTCACCGGCGGGCGGGCGCCCGACCGGCCCGGCTACTTCTACCTGCCGACCGTGCTTGACGACGTCCCGCCCGGGGCCGGCATCCTCGGCGAGGAGATCTTCGGGCCGGTCGCGCCGGTGGTCAGGTTCACCGACCAGGCCGATGCCATCGCCCAGGCCAACAGCACCGAGTACGGCCTGGTCTCCTACCTCTACACCAGCGACCTGCGGCGCGCGCTGCAGGTGGCCGAGGCGCTTGAGGCCGGCATGATCGGCATCAACCGCGGTGTCGTGTCCGACCCGGCGGCGCCGTTCGGCGGCGTCAAGCAGTCCGGCCTCGGCCGCGAGGGCGGCCACGACGGGCTGCTGGAATTTACCGAGACCAAGTACATCGCCGTGGACTGGTGAGCAGGAGGCATGGACAGGCGGATCTTCGGGCTGGAGAACGAGTACGGCGTCACCTGTACCTTCCGCGGCCAGCGGCGGCTATCGCCGGATGAGGTCGCCAGGTACCTGTTCCGCCGGGTGGTGTCCTGGGGGCGGAGCAGCAATGTCTTCCTGCGCAACGGCGCCCGGCTGTACCTGGACGTCGGCAGCCACCCGGAATACGCGACGCCGGAGTGCGACAGCCTGATCGACCTGGTCACGCACGACAAGGCCGGCGAGCGGATCCTGGAGGGCCTGCTGGTCGACGCTGACCGGCGGCTGCGCGAGGAGGGCATCGCCGGCGACATCTACCTGTTCAAGAACAACACAGACTCCGCAGGCAACTCGTACGGCTGCCACGAGAACTACCTGGTCGGCCGGCACGGGGAGTTCGGCAGGCTGGCCGACATCCTGATCCCGTTCCTGGTCACCAGGCAGATCATCTGCGGGGCCGGCAAGGTGCTGCAGACCCCGCGCGGCGCGGTCTACTGCGTCAGCCAGCGGGCCGAGCACATCTGGGAAGGGGTGTCCTCGGCGACCACCCGGTCCCGGCCGATCATCAACACCAGGGACGAGCCGCACGCCGACGCGGAGCGCTTCCGGCGGCTGCACGTGATCGTGGGCGACTCGAACATGAGCGAGACCACGATGCTGCTCAAGGTCGGCGCCACCGACCTGGTGCTGCGGATGGTCGAGGCAGGCACCGTGCTCCGCGACCTGACGCTGGAGAACCCGATCAGGGCGATCAGGGACGTCAGCCATGACATGACCGGGCGGCGGAAGGTCCGGCTGGCGAACGGGCGCGAGGTCAGCGCGCTCGACATCCAGCAGGAGTACCTGTCCAAGGCCAGGGACTTCGCCGACCGGCGCGGCCCGGACGCGGTCACCAAACGCGTGCTCGACCTGTGGGAGCGGGCGCTGCGCGCGGTCGACACCGGCGACCTGGGCCTGGTGGCGCGGGAAATCGACTGGGTGACCAAGTACCAGCTGATCGAGCGCTACCGGGCCAAGCACGACCTGCCGCTCGCCTCGCCGCGGGTGGCGCAGCTCGACCTCGCCTACCACGACGTGCACCGCGGCCGGGGCCTGTATTACCTGCTGCAGCGGCGCGGCGCGGTGGAACGGGCCTGCCGGGACATCGACATCTTCGAGGCCAAGTCGGTGCCGCCGCAGACCACCAGGGCGCGGCTGCGCGGCGAGTTCATCCGCCGGGCGCAGGAGCGGCGCCGCGACTTCACGGTGGACTGGGTGCACCTGAAGCTCAACGACCAGGCGCAGCGCACCGTGCTGTGCAAGGACCCGTTCCGCTCGGTCGACGAGCGGGTGGAGAAGCTCATCGCCGGCATGTAATCGCGCTGCTGGTACTCGCCTCTAGTGACTCTACGCCGTCATAGCATTACTGATTGTTGCTAGGCTCTCGTGCGTGCTGACCCCTGGGCTGCCGCGGCCGCGGGACGCCCAGGACGCCGGGGACGACCTGCGGCGGCCGCAGGACGCCAAGGACGCCGGCCCGGCCGCCCGGCCCGCCAGGGCCGTCCCGCCCGCGGTCAGGCGCGCGGCGGCACTGGCCTGCTGGCTCGCCGCCGGAGCGCTGCTGCTGCGCTGCTATCTGCAGATCTCGCGGACCGTCCCGGTCGACTCCGATGGCGCGGCCAACGCCCTGCAGGCGTGGGACATGCTGCACGGGAACCTGCTGCTGCGCGGCTGGCGGCTCTCCGACGTGTCCTTCTACACCACCGAGCTGCCGGAGTACATGCTCATCGAACTGGCCAGGGGCCTGCGGCCGGATGTGGTGCACCTGGCAGGCGCGATCACCTTCACGCTGCTCGTGCTGCTCGCGGCGCTGCTCGCGAAGGGGCGGCGGCACGGGCGGCAGGCCACCGTCAGGATGGCCATCGCGGCCGGCATCATGCTGGCGCCGCAGCTTGGCAGCGGCGTCTACGTGCTGATGCTGGATCCCGACCACGTCGGGACGTCCGTCCCGCTGCTGCTGACCTGGCTGCTGCTTGACCGGGCGCCGCGCCGCTGGTACGTCCCGCTGGCAGCGTCGGCCTTACTGGGCTGGGCGCTGGTCGCCGACGGCCTGGTGCTGGTCACTGGCGTGCTGCCGCTGCTGACGGCCTGCGGTGTCCGCTGCTACCGTGACATCCTCATCCGGCGGGAGCCGCTGGCTGCCCGGCGGCTCGAGCTCTCGCTGGCGGCCGGGGCGGTGCTCGCGGCCGTGACCGCGAAGGCGGTGCTCGCGCTCATCGCCGGGTCCGGCGGGTTCCGGATCTGGCCGGTAGGCTCCGCGCTGGCCAGCTACGCCGAGCTGCCCGGGCACCTGATGCTGGCCGGGCACGGGCTGCTGCTGCTGTTCGGCGCCGATTTCTTCAGCCACAGCCTCGGCCTGGTCGCGGCGCTCGCGATGCTGCACGGCGTGGGTCTCGCGCTGGCCGCCTGCGGCGGCTGCATCGCCATCCGGCGGTTCGCCCGCTGCGATGACCTGGTGCAGCAGGTCCTGGTCGCGGCCATCGTCATTAACCTGGCCGCGTACGTGTGCGGCACCCGCGCGGTCGACATCCACAGCACCAGGGAGATCGCGGCCGTGCTGCCGTTCAGCGCGGTACTCGCCGCCCGGCTGCTCGCCAGGCGGCTCGATGCGGCCGGGCTGGCGCCAGCCCTGCTGGTCGTGCTGACCGGCTACCTGATCTGCCTCAGCCGCGAGATCGCCCAGCCGGCCCAGCCCGCCCAGGGCCAGCAGCTCGCCAGCTGGCTTGCCGCCCACCGGCTCGACTACGGCCTGGCCGGGTACTGGCAGGCTGCGAGCACGACCCTGGCCAGCGGGGGCGCCGTGCAGCTCGTGCCGGTTCAGTCCGGGCACGAGACCGTGACCCGCGGCGGCTGGGAGACCGACTCCTCCTGGTACGACCCGCGGCGGCATACCGCGACCTTCGTGGTACTGCCGCCCGGCGCGCCCGGTGTCGGGTATCCGTGGTCCTTCGACGTCCGGGCCGCCTTCGGCCAGCCGGCCAGGATCTACGCCGCCGGCCCGTATACGGTCCTGGTCTGGAACCGGAATCTGCTGGCCAGCCTGCGCTGATCCGCTGCGCCGCGGCCGAGGCGCGGCATCCGGGACCCGGCGGCTACCGCAGCGGGTAGGCTGGCTCCGCTCACGATCCCGACATTGAGGTTTCTCATGCGACGCATTGCCGCAGCGCTTTCTTTTCCGCTGCTCGCCGTTATTGTCCTGGCGGGCTGCGGGTCATCAGGTTCGTCAAATTCGGCCGGATCGAGCCCGAACGGGTCGGTCGCGGTGTCCGGGGCATTCGGCGCCACGCCCACGGTCAAGATTCCGGCGTCAAAGGCGAGCAGCAAGCTGGCCATTAAGACCATCATCAAGGGAACCGGGCCGGCCCTCGGCGCCACTGACTCTTTTGTTGGTAACTACGCCGTCTATATCTGGCGCGGCACAACGCACAAGCAGGTGCTCAGCACATTCAGCACCGGATCCCCGCAGGTGCTCGCGGCCAATGTCGGGCTTGTCGGCCTGAAGCAGGCGCTGACCGGCGCCACCATGGGCAGCCGGGTGCTTGCCGTGCTGCCGCCCAAGGATGCCTACGGGCCCACCGGCAACACCCAGATCGGGGTGAAGCCAAGCGACACCATCGTGTTCGTGGTGGACCTGATCAAGGACTTCAGCGCGACGGCGGCGGCATCAGGCAAGCAGGTGTCGAACGGCGGTGGCGGGTTGCCGACGGTTATCGCGCCGCCCGGCGGTGCCCCGCAGGTGAAGATCCCGTCGACGAAGCCGCCGAAGAAGCTGGTCGTCAAGACGCTGATCAAGGGATCGGGGCCGCCGACCGCCAAGGGCCAGACAGTCGTCACCCAGTACGTCGGCGTCAACTGGCGGACCGGCAAGGCATTCGACTCGTCCTGGTCGCGCAAGCAGCCGTTCGGGTTCGAGCTCGACGCCACGCCCCCGCAGATCATCCCGGCCTGGGACAAGGGCCTCAAGGGCGTGCCGGTGGGCAGCCGGGTCATGCTGGTCGTCCCGCCCGCCGATGGTTACGGCAAGGCCGGGAACTCCCAGGCTGGCATCAAGGGGACCGACACGCTGGTCTTCGTCGTCGACATCATCGGCGCGGTCAGTCACTAGGCAAGCCGGCACCATCGCGCTGGGTCAGCCCGTCGGTGACCAGCCCCAGGCCGATAGCCAGCATCCAGACGTCCTTGGCCAGCGGGGTGCCCTGGCCGGTCGGCCGCAGGCTGTGCTCACGGCGCATTCCCGGCGTCTGCACGTACATGGCGAGCAGGCTGGCCGAGAAGGCGGTCAGGCCCGCCCCGGCGAGTGCCGCGGGCACGACCGGCAGCAGCAGCGCCGTGCCGAGCGCCATCTCGCCGGCCGCCAGCAGCCGGGCAAAATCCTTCGGCTTCAGCTTCGCGAGGAACGGGAAGGTCCCGGTGGCCATCCCGTGCAGCCGGGCGGCGGTCTCCTCGTCGGCTGACCACTTGCCCACCCCCGCGTTGAGGATGAACGCTCCCGTCGCCAGGCGGCCAGGCAGCCGCCGGGCCTTGGCCGATATCGCCATGAATGCTCCTGAGTCTCGCTGGGGGCCTGCTCAGCTCATTCTGGCGCAGCGGCGCCGCGCGGCCGCGCCGGGGCTCAGGTCTCCGGCAGCAGCGTGGCCGCATGCCGGCCTGCCGCGGCGGCGGCAAGGAAGTATGACCGGTCCTGGTCGAGCCCGCGGCCCATCGTGGACAGCGGCACCGGGCAGTCCCGCAATACCTCGTCCAGGCCGTCCACGCTGACCAGGACCAGGTCGTGCCGGCCGGCCAGCGCCCCGGCCTCGGCCCGGATCCGGGCGCCGAAGCCGCCGGGCAGGTCCGGTACCACCACGTCCGCCCGGGCCAGCGCCACCCGCCCGTACGAAGTCAGGCTGTGATGCGAGATACCACGGTGCCGCTCCCTGGCATCTGCCTCGCTGATCCGCAGCGACGCCACCGGCCGGCCGTGCAGCACCGCGGCCGCGTTCACCGCCTCGCCGGACGCCACCCCGGAGAAACCCCACTTCGTCCCGGTGCCGAGATTGCCTGGCCCCTGTGCCACGACGGCCAGGTCGGCGCCGAGCACGTGCCGGGCCGCGAGCAGGCCGCTGTGCACCGACACCGCTTCGAGATCGCCGCCGAATGCCTGCCCGACGGTGATCGTGCCAGCCAGCCAGCCGGCCTCGCGCAGTGCCGGGATCGTCCGGGAGAACCATGCGGGCAAGGCGCCACCGTCCAGCATCACGTAGCCGACCCGCGGCCTGGGCAGGCGAGCACCCCGGACCATCCGTTCCGAATAAAAGGCGGCAAGGACCGCGGGCAGCGCCGAGTGCAGGTCGGCGATCACCACCGGCATGCCGTCCAGGTCATCGGCTTCGCGGAGCAGGTCATGGTGCGGCGAGCCCTGCTCGTCCGCGCCGAGCACGGTGGCCTGCAGCGGCGTGTAGCGGGCCTTGACCAGGTGCCCGGGGCCGGCCAGGTCGGCTGGCAGCCGCCCGGGAACCGCCACTACCAGGGCGTACCCGCCGGTGCCGAGGCCAAGGGCCAGCGCGCTCGTGTTCAGCAGGACCTGGTCGCCTGGCCGCGGCAGGCCGGTCAGCGCGGGGTAGGCCAGCGCCCGCATCGGCGCGCCGTCCACGGTCACCGTCAGCTCCGCCGCGCCGGCCCATTCCCGTCGCAGCGCGGAAACCACGCCACTCCGCCACCTGATCACTCCGGCAGGGTAGCGTCGGTGCCGGGGGAAAGGAGAGCGGATGTCCCGGCGGAAGACAGAGCGGCTGCTGAGCCTCGTGGTCTGCCTCCTGTCGGCCCGCCGCTTCCTGACCGCCACTCAGATCCGCGCTGCGGTGCCCGGTTACCCGGACGGCTTCGACGCGTTCAAGCGCATGTTCGAGCGGGACAAGGACGAGCTGCGCGAGCTCGGGATCCCGCTGGAGACCGGCGCGAACTCGCCGGCTGACGAGGAGGCGGGCTACCGCATCTCCCGGCAGGCGTACATGCTGCCGGAGATCAGGCTGGAGCCGGACGAGGCCGCCGTGCTCGGGCTGGCCGCGCGGGTCTGGCGGCGGGCCGAGCTGGCCGGCGCGGCCGCTGGCGGCCTGCTCAAGCTGCGGGCGGCCGGCATCGAGGCCGAGGAGACCACGCAGCCCGGCATCGAGCCCAGGCTGCAGGCCGGCGAGGCGGCCTTCGGACCGCTCTGGCAGGCGGTCAGGGACCGGCGGCCGGTTACCTTCGCCTACCGGGCGGCCTGCCGCAGCTCGCCGCAGGCCCGCCGGCTTGAGCCGTGGGGCGTGGTGAACCGGCACGGCCGCTGGTACGTGGCCGGCCAGGACCTGGACCGGGCAGACGTCCGGGTTTTCCGGCTCGGCCGGATCGACGGGCCGGTGGCGTTCGCCGGGCCGCCCGGCTCGGTCACCGTGCCGCCCGGCACCGACGTGCGGGAGACGGTCCGGTCCTGGGACGCCGAGCCGCCGGCCGTCCGCACTGCCGTCGTCCGGCTGCGCCGCGGTGCCGGGCACGGGCTGCGGCAGCGCGCCGCCGGCATCCGGCCGGACCCCGGCGGCGCCGCCTGGGACCTGGCCGAGCTCCCGTTCTCCGACGTGGGCTGGTTCGCCGACCACATCGCCTCGTTCGGCGCGGACGTCATCGCGCTGGAACCCGCTGACCTGCGCGAGGCGGTCATCAGCAGGCTGAAGGGGGCGCTGGCATGACCGCCGAGACCGGCCTCACCACGGGGGCACTGACCGGGGCCTCGCCGCGGCCGGGCACCGCGACCGACCGGCTGCAGCGGCTGCTCGCCCTGGTGCCCTACGTGATCAGCAGGAACGCCGTCGGGCTGGCCGACACCGCGGCGGCCTTCGGGGTGACCGAGCAGCAGCTGGTCGACGACCTGAACATGCTGTGGTGCGTGGAGCTGCGCTCGCCGGACCCGTACTGCCCGATCGACCTGTCCTACGAGGGCGGCGAGATCGTGGTCAGCCAGGCCGAGTCGATCGACCGGCCGCTGCGGCTCGGCGTGGACGAGGCCAGCGCGCTGCTCATCGCCCTGCGGATGCTGGCCGAGGTGCCGGGCATGGACGAGCGCTCGGCGCTCAGCCGGACCATCGCGAAGCTGGAGGCCGCGGCCGGGGAGGCGGCGGCGGTCAGTGCCCAGGTGGCCGTGCAGGTCGATGACACCGCCGCCAGCGGAGTGCTTGCGCTGGCGCGGGACGGGCTCGCGCGGCGGCGCCGGATCCACCTCTCCTACTACGTCCCGGGCCGGGACGAGGCCACCGAGCGGGACGTGGACCCGATGCGGCTGCTGGTCGTGGAGGGCCGGACGTACCTGGAGGGCTGGTGCCTGCGGGCCGAGTCAGTGCGGCTCTTCCGGCTCGACCGGGTGCTCGCGATGACGGTGCTCGGCCAGGCGGCATCGGTGCCCGGTGACGCGCGGCCGGTGGACGTCGACCAGGGCCTGTTCCGGCCGTCCGCCGATGACGTGCACGTGCTGCTCGAGCTGTCCGCATACGGCCGGTGGGTTGCCGAGTACTACCCGTGCGAGCAGGTCGAGGAGCTGGGCGACGGCCGGCTCAGGGTCAGCCTGCGCACCCCGGATACCCGGTGGGTACGCCGGCTCGCGCTGCGCCTCGGCGAGGACGGTAAGGTCATTGCGCCGGCCGAGGTGGCCGCCGGCGTCCGCGAGGATGCCGCGGCCGCGCTCGCGCTGTATGAATGACGCCGGCCTGCGAAGCCGGATGACCAGCTTGATACGAATGCATCGCGTGTAGACTGACCTGCACGACCCCTAACGCGCGGGAACGCGTTTTCCCATGAAGAGGGCGGACATGATAGGCGACCTGTTCGACAGCCCGTGGAAGATCCTGATCGTCGCGGTCGTGCTGATCGTGCTGTTCGGGTCGAAGAAGCTGCCCGACGCCGCCCGGTCGCTCGGCAAGTCCATGCGCATCCTGAAGACCGAGGTCCAGGACCTGCATGGCGACGACCGGGCGCCGGAGCCTGCCCAGCCGGCCCAGCCGCTTGGGACTCATCAGCAGATCGAGCAGCTGGAGCAGCAGGTCCGTGACCTGCGGAAGCAGACGGCTGCGGCCGACCCGGCAGCCGCAGGCACTCCGCAGCCGGAGGCTCAGCGGACCCAGCAGCCCGGCTGAGCCGGCGTAGCAGTACCGCCGGCCGGCCATGGCGAAGATAGCTGACACCGTCACTGGCGCGCGCGTGCTCGGCTCGCGTGTCCTGCAGGCGCACCGGGCGGCGAACCCGCAGGGCCAGATGCCGCTGATGGAGCACCTCCGCGAGCTGCGGAACAGGGTGCTCAAGGCGGCGCTCGCGCTCCTGATCGGCACCGGCATCGGGCTGATCCCGGTGGTCTTCAACCGGTTCTGGCACTTCCTGGAGCAGCCTTTCTGCCGGGCCGTGATCAACGGTCATACCGGCTGCCACGTGCTCGGCGACCAGCTGGTCATCAACGGAATCCTCGACCCGTTCATGTTCCGGGTGAAGATCGCGTTCGTCTTCGGGCTGATCGTCGCCAGCCCGGTGTGGCTCTACCAGATATGGGCCTTCATCGCCCCCGGGCTCTACCAGCGGGAGCGGCGGTGGACCTACGGGTTCGTGTTCACCGCGGTACCGCTTTTCCTGACCGGCGCCGGCCTCGCGTACGTCGTGATGAGCCGCGGCCTGAGGTACCTGCTCGACCTGACCCCGCACGGGGTGCTCAACCTGCCCACCGTCGACACCTACCTGAGCTATGTCGATGGCCATGGTGCTCGGCTTCGGGCTCGCCTTCGAGCTGCCGCTGGCGCTTGTGATGCTCAACATGGCCGGGATCCTCAGCCACGAGCGGATCAGGAAGTGGCGCCGGATCATGATCTTCAGCGTGTTCGTGTTCGCCGGGATAGCCTCGCCGAGCCCGGACCCGGTCACCATGCTGCTGCTGGCCGTGCCCTGCGTGGTGCTGATCGAGGTGTCCGAGCTCATCATCTGGGTGAACGACCGGCGCCGGGCGAACCGGCAGGCGCTTTACGCCGGCCTTGCCGACGATGAGCTGTCGCCGCTCGACGACGACGCCGATAGCCGGCCCGAGTAGCAGCCGCCCGGGCTGGCGCCAGCCTTCCCCGCTGGCCGCATAGCCTTGATCACGTGGCTACCCCAGCGAGCCCTGCGGACCGCTACGCCGCCTCGCGGCGGCGCCGGGCCGAGGACGGGCCCCGCGTTTCCGAGTTCCGGGCGCTCTACGGCTTCGAGTTCGACGATTTCCAGGTCCGCGCCTGCCAGGCCCTGAACGCAGGCCACGGTGTCCTTGTCGCCGCGCCGACCGGATCCGGGAAGACCGTGGTCGGCGAGTTCGCCGTGCACCTGGCGCTGGCCGAGGGCCGCAAGTGCTTCTACACCACCCCGATCAAGGCGCTGTCCAACCAGAAGTACGCCGACCTGGTCCGCCGCTACTCGGCCGCCAGCGTCGGGCTGCTCACCGGCGATCACAGCATCAACGGCGATGCGCCGGTGGTCGTGATGACCACCGAGGTGCTGCGGAACATGCTGTACGCGGGCTCGCCGACGCTGGGCGGCCTCGGCTACGTGGTGCTCGACGAGGTGCACTACCTGGCCGACCGGTTCCGCGGCGCGGTGTGGGAGGAGGTGATCATCCACCTGCCGGAGTCCGTCCGGCTGGTCGCGCTCTCGGCGACGGTCAGCAACGCGGAGGAGTTCGGCGACTGGCTGGCCCAGGTCCGCGGCGGCACCACGGTGATCGTCGACGAGCACCGGCCGGTGCCGCTCTGGCAGCACATGTTCGCAGGCGGCCGGCTCTATGACCTGTTCACCACCGACTATGACGGGCCCGCCGGGCAGCGGAACGGGCACCCGCGCTCGATGGTCAATCCCGAACTGCTGCGCATCACGAAGCGCAGCCAGTGGGCGGCTAGCCGGGCTCCGGGCCGGGCCGGCCGGGGCGGGCGCCGGCCGCCCAGGTTCCGGGTAGCGAGCCGGCCCGACGTCATCACCCGGCTGGACGCAGCCGGCCTGCTCCCGGCCATCACCTTCATCTTCAGCCGGGCCGGGTGTGACGCGGCCGTGCAGCAGTGCCTCGCGGCGGGCCTGCGGCTGACCACCCCGGCGGAGGCGGCCGAGATTGCCGAGCTTGCCGAGCGGCTCACCGCTGGCATTCCGCGCGACGACCTGCCGGTGCTCGGCTACACCGAATGGCTGCTCGGCCTCAAGCGCGGCATTGCCGCCCACCACGCCGGGCTGCTGCCCACGTTCAAGCAGGTGGTGGAGGAGCTGTTCACGGCCGGGCTGGTACGGGTGGTGTTCGCCACCGAGACCCTGGCGCTCGGGATCAACATGCCCGCGCGGACGGTCGTGATCGAGCGGCTGGACAAGTGGAACGGCGAGACGCACGCCACCTTGACCCCGGGTGAGTACACCCAGCTGACCGGCCGGGCCGGCCGCCGCGGGATCGATGTGGAAGGCCACGCCGTCGTCCTCTGGCAGCCCGGGGACGACCCGGCGGCCGCGGCTGGCCTGGCCGGCACCAGGACCTATCCGCTCAGCTCCAGTTTCCGGCCGTCCTACAACATGGCGGTCAACCTGGTCGGCCAGGTGGGCCGGGAGCAGGCGTCGGCGCTGCTCGAGTCGTCATTCGCGCAGTTCCAGGCCGACCGGGCCGTGGTCGGGATCGCCCGGCAGGCCCGGCGCAGCCGGGCGGCCATGGACGAGGCGGCGGTCAGCTGCCACCTCGGCGACTTTGCCGGGTACATGGCCATCCGCCGCGAGCTTTCGCTGCGCGAAAGCGGTCAGGCCCGGCGGCGGGCGGCGGACCGGCGCGACGCGGCTGTCCGCTCGCTGCAGCAGCTACGGGGCGGTGACATCATCCGGGTGCCCAGCGGCCGCCGGGCCGGCATCGCGGTCGTGCTCGATCCGTTCCCCGGCGGCAAGGACGAGCCGACGCCGGTAGTGCTTACCGCCAACCGCCAGGTCAAGCGGCTGTCGATGGCTGATTTCCCGGTCCCGGTCACGGCCATCGACCGGATCCGGATACCCGCTTCCTTCAGCCCCCGGTCGGCGAACAGCCGCAGGGACCTCGCCGCGACCCTGCGCAACAAGCTCGCTGGCGCCGACCTCGGCAGCTATCCGCGAGGTGACGCGCACCCCGGCGGTGGCACCGGCCGGGCGGACGCCGAGATCACCGCGCTCCGCCGGCAGCTGCGCCAGCACCCCTGCCACGGCTGCCAGGACCGGGATGAGCACGCCCGGCAGGCCGAGCAGTACCTGCGGCTGCAGCGGCAGGCCGAGTCGCTTGAGTACAAGGTCGCCGGGCGCACCCACGTCATCGCGCGGACCTTTGACCAGGTCTGCGGTGTCCTCACCGAGCTCGGCTACCTGGACGGCGACCAGGTGACCGCCGAGGGCTCACGGCTGGCCAGCCTGTACACCGAGCTTGACCTGCTCGCGTCGGAATGCCTCCGGCGTGGCCTCTGGGATGAACTGACCCCGGCCGAGCTCGCCGCCTGCGTCTCCGCCCTGACCTTCGAGTCCCGGCGGCCCGAGGACGCCAGCCCGCCGCGGCTCCCTGGCGGCCGGGTCCGCGCCGTGCTGGCCGCCATGACCAGGGTCTGGAGCGAGCTCGACGACATCGAGAAGCAGCACAGGCTGTCGTTCCTGCGTGAGCCCGACCCGGGCTTCGGCTGGAACGCGCACGCCTGGGCCCAGGGCCGCCCGCTGGAGACGGTGCTGGCAGCGGGCCTGACGCCCGGCGACTTCGTCCGGGCCGCCAAGCAGCTCGTCGACCTGCTTGACCAGGTCGCCGTCGCGGCGGGCCCCGGCAAGCTCAGCATGACGGCCCGGTCAGCCATCGACGCGCTGCGCCGGGGGGTCGTGGCGTACTCGTCGGTGGGATAGCGCCGCCCGCTCGCCCGGGGGCCTCCGAGGCCGCGGCCGCCCAGGGCAGGGTTCTGGGAGATGCACGACCTGCTCCTGCGCCACCAGGGCAACCTCCTGATGAACGACCTGATCCGCTACGCAGCGCAGGCCGGCCTCGACGGCACGCGTTTCCGCGGTCATCTCGCCAGCCGCGCAGGCGCCGCACTAGCCTTCCGCAACTGATCAGCCGTCGGACGGACCCGGTGATCATGAAGTTCAACGGGTTAGATGCCGTTGAACGTCATGATCACCGGGTTAGAGCCCGGCGGGGAGCTGAGTGTGGCGGTCCCACGCCTTGCCGGAAATCGCCAAGCTGCGTGCTGGCCGTCGGCGGTGCAACCGTCCGGTGCGCTGAACGCGGCCAGGATCGCCGCGCGCGCCGCCGTGTGCTTGGACGCAGCCCGCTCCAGGGCGGTCAGGCAGGACGCCTGCGGCGGCCGACAGCGACGCAGCGCCGGGGCCGGCCAGCTAGTCCAGGGCACTGTCCAGGCTCGCCAGTGCCTCCTTGATCGTCCCCGGCCGGCCGGGCTGACCTGGTGCGGACATCTGGCGTACCTGCCTCCTTCCTGCTGAGTGCCCTGTTTCAATGCCTCGCTCGACGGTAGCGGCAGGCTCCTGACCATCTGGTGCCCGGTGCCCGCGGCGCCGGGGAGAATTCCGGTTGCGGGCGGCGGCAGGTCCGGGCACGATCCTGCGCATGGTTACCAGTGAGACCGGGACCGCATTCGAGATCCGCCGGGCAGCGCCGGACGACTGGGCCGCGCTGCGGCAGGTCCGGCTGGCCGCGCTGGCCGAGGCGCCGTACGCCTTCAGCTCGACCCTGGCGACCGAGATCGGCCGGCCTGAGCAGCACTGGCGGGACCGGATCGCCGCCTGGCCGCAATTCATCGCATGGGTCGGCGGCGAGCCCGCGGGCATTGCCGCCGGGTTCGCCGAGCCGGCCGCGGACGAGGCGGACGCCAGCGCCGGCGCCGGCCGCAGCGGCAGCTGGCATCTGGTGTCGATGTGGGTCCGCCCGCAGGCACGCGGCCTCGGCATCGCCGGCGAACTCGTCGCCGCGGTGGCCGCGGTGGCCAGGGCGGACGGCGCGCGGCGGCTCACCCTGTGGGTGACCGATGTCAATGCCCGGGCCATGGCGTTCTACCGGCGGATGGGATTCCGCGGCACCGGCAGGCGGCAGCTGGTCCGGCCGGAGGAGCCTGATCTCTGGGAGCAGGAGCAAGCGCTAGTTCTCGGCTAGGCACGCCAGCGCGCCTGCCGCGGGCCGGCCGGCGACTCGACGGTGACGCTCTTCGCCAGGTTGCGGGGCTTGTCGATGTCACGGCCGAGGGCAACGGCCGCATGGTAAGCCAGCAGCTGCAGCGGGATGCCCAGCAGGATCGGCTGCAGCGCAGGCTCGGTGGCAGGCACGGTCAGCGTTGCGTCGACGCCGTGGATCGGCACCTGCGAGCTCGTCACCACCACCACCGGACCGCTGCGCGCGCGGATCTCGGCGACGGTGCCCAGGTTCTTGTCCAGCAGGTGATCATCGGGAATGACCACGACGGTCGGGATGCTCTCGCTCACCAGCGCGAGCGGCCCGTGCTTGAGCTCTGCCGCCGGGTAGGCCTCGGCGTGGATGTAGGAGATCTCCTTGAGCTTCTGGGCGCCCTCAAGCGCGACATGGTAGCCGCGGACGCGGCCCACGTAGAACGCGCCGGGGGCGGCCGCAATCCGGCGGGCGGTGGCGGCGATTGCATCCTCGCCCGCCAGCACCTCGGCAATCTGGGCCGGCAGGGCCTCAAGCGCCCGCACCAGCCTGCCGCCGTCAGCGGGCCCGATGTCGCGGATACGGCCGAGATGCAGCGCCAGCAGGGCGAAGACCGCCACGGTCGACGTGAACGTCTTGGTCGAGGTGACCGAGACCTCAGGACCGGCGTGCAGGTAGATTCCCGACCCGCACTCCCTGGCGATGGTGCTGCCCGGCGTATTGACCACGCCGAGGACGCTGCCGCCCTTGCGCTTGATCTCCTGTACCGCCGCGATGGTGTCGAATGTCTCGCCGGACTGGCTGATCGCTATGTACAGGGTGGCCGGCTCGATCACCGGGTTGCGGTAGCGGAACTCGGCCGCGGTCTCGGCATCGGCCGGGATCCTGGTGAGGCTCTCGATCATGCATGCGCCGGCCAGGCCGGCATAGAACGCGGAGCCGCAGCCCAGGATCTTGATGCGGCGCAGCGCCAGCACGTCTTTCGGGGTGAGCTCGATGCCGCCGAGGTGAGCGGTGGCGAACCGGCGGTCGAGCCGGCCGGTGAGCGCCCGCTCGACGGCGGCCGGCTGCTCGTGGATCTCCTTGTGCATGTAGTCGGCGTGCCCGGCCTTGTCGTATGCCGTCTTCGACACCGGTGCCGTCATCGGCCGTTTGTCCGTCGGTTCGGAATCCAGCGTGAAGGTGCGGAACCGGTCGGCCTCGAGCACAGCCATCTCCCGGTCATCGAGGTAGACGACCTGATCGGTATGGCGGACGAGCGCCGATGCGTCCGACGCGACGAAATGCTCGCCGTTGCCGACCCCGAGGAGCACCGGGCTGCCATTTCGCGCGACCACGATCCGGCCGGGCTGGCGCCGGTCGATGACGGCGATCCCGTACGCGCCCTCGACCAGCAGCAGCGCGGCGCGCACGGCCTGCTCAAGCTCGAGCTCGCGGTGCGCGGCGATCAGGTGGACCAGCACCTCGGTGTCGGTGTCCGAGCTGAACACCACGTCGGCCAGGGTGGTGGCCCGCAGCTCGTGAGCGTTCTCGATGATCCCGTTGTGGACCACCGCGATGGCGCTCGCGCTGTCGACGTGCGGGTGGGCATTGGCATCGGTCGGCTTGCCATGAGTAGCCCAGCGGGTATGGCCGATGCCCAGGCTGCCGTGCAGCCGGCCGGGCGCCGCGGCGATCAGCTCATCGACGCGGCCGGCGCGCTTGTGGACCCTGAGACCGCCGCGGTTCACGACCGCGACGCCCGCGGAGTCGTAGCCGCGGTACTCGAGGCGCTGCAGCCCCTCGAACAGAACAGGGACAGCGTCCTTGCGGCCGATATAGCCGATGATGCCGCACATGAGCACTCCTAGCCGTAGATCACGCGCCGGATCTGCCGTTCGGAAAATCCCGGGGCGGCGACGGGACGGCCGGCCAGCTCGCTGGCGATCAGCCGGAAACTCGCCGGATTGGCCACCTTCGCCGCCTGCAGTTCACGGTGCCTGCGCCGGATGAATACCTCGGCCGGCTCGCCGAAGTAGGCGGCGACGTCCTCGACGACACGCCGTGCGGCCGCCTCTGATAGCAGCGTGGTACGGGTGACGTGCTGCACAAGCTCGTCCCATTGACCGCCCGCCATGGCCGTGAGCCTAGCCTCAGGATGCGTATCCTTCCAATATTTGCCCGTAATCGGGCAAATATTGGCGGCTAAGGAATCCAGCAACCGGGGCGCCGTGCTGGCAAGATGGCCGGGTGGGCCCGCTGATGCTGCTCGATAGCGCTTCGCTCTACTATCGCGCGTTCTACGGCATACCGGAGCAGAGCATGACCGCGCCGGACGGTACGCCGGTCAACGCCGTCCGCGGGCTGCTCGACATGATCGCCAGGCTGATCCGGGCCCGGCACCCCGGCAGCCTCGTCGCCTGCATGGACGCGGACTGGCGGCCGGCCTTCCGGGTGGCCGCTATCCCGTCCTACAAGGCACACCGCGCCAACCCGGACGGCACCGAGCAGGCGCCGGACGCCCTCACCGCGCAGATACCGGTGATCGAGCAGGTGCTCGCGGCCGCCGGGGTGGGCATGGCGGCAGCGGCAGGCTACGAGGCCGATGACGTGATCGGGACGCTGGCAGCGCGCGCCGACGGGCCGGTCGAGGTGGTCACCGGCGACCGGGACCTGTTCCAGCTGGTGGATGATGCCCGCAAGGTCCGGGTGATCTACACCGCGCGCGGCCTTTCCAAGCTCGACATCGTGGACGAGGCCTGGGTGACGGGGAAATACGAGATCCCCGGCCGGGCGTACGCGGCCTTCGCGGTGCTGCGGGGCGACCCGAGCGACGGGCTGCCCGGGGTGCAGGGGGTCGGGGACAAGACCGCGGCCGCGCTCGTCCGGGTCTTCGGCACCGTCGAGGCGATGCTGGCGGCCCTGGACAAGGGGCACGGCGGCTTCCCGATGGGCAGCCGCGCCAAGCTCGCCGCGGCCCGTGACTACCTGGCGGCGGCCGGGCCGGTGGTCCAGGTGGCCGCCGACGCCCCGCTGCCGCCAGCCGGCGGCAGCCTGCCGGCGGCACCAGCCGACCCGGCCAGGCTCGCCGAGCTTGACGCCAGGTGGGATCTCGGCTCGTCGCTCGGCCGGATGTCCGCGGCCCTCGCCGCCAGGACGGACTGACTGCTACTGGACCTGCAGGGCCAGCAGGCAGGTGTCGTCCTCCGGGTCGGTGCAGGCCAGCGCGTCCAGGACGGCGGCGGTGACCCGCTCAGGATCGCTGATTCCGCGCGCCGCGCAGGCCAGCGCGGCCAGGCCGTCGTCCAGGGAGCGGTCCCGGCGCTCGATCAGCCCGTCGCTGTAGAGCAGCAGCAGGTCGCCGGCTCGCAGCTGCAGGGACGCGACCGCGTAGCTGTCCGTTCCGGCGCCGAGCAGGATGCCGTCGGGCGGGTCAAGCGGGGCCGCCCAGGCGCCGCGGATGAGCAGCGGCGGCGGATGGCCGGCCTGCGCCCAGGTCAGCACCCGGGCAGCCGGATCGAAGTCAGCCGGCCGCGACCGAGGCGGTGTGCTCAGGCGCGACATGCCGGACGAGATCGTTGAGCCAGCCGACCAGGCGGTCCGGGGGAGCGCCGGTGATCGCCAGGCCGGCCAGCGCGCCGCGGAGCCTGGCCATGCCGGCGGCCGCGGCCAGGCCGTGCCCGGCGACATCGCCGATCGCGATCAGCACCTGGCCGGAGGGCATCTCCGCGGTGATGTACCAGTCGCCGCCGACCCGGCCGCGGGTGGCGGGCAGGTACCTGACGACGGCGCGCAGGCCGGGCAGTTCGAACGGCCCGTCGTGCAATGGCAGGATCGCCCGCTGCAACTCGACGGCGACGTTCCGCTCCTGCTCAAGTTCGGCGGTGAGCCTGGCCTCGAGATCGCGCGCCCGCGATGGCCCGGGCAGCCTGGCCGGGCCGTCCTGGCGGTCCGACCGGACGGGTCCGGCCGCCCTGCCCGGGCGGCTGGCCGGAATCTCAACAGTCTCAGAAGTCATCTTGTTTCACATCTGGTATGTGTTCGTGCACCTAGCGTGAGGCATTGACCGCGCTCGTGTCTAGACGCAGTCTCGATTCCCGGGGATGAGAGAATGCGCAGACGGGGAAAGGTGGCGTGCACGGCAAGGAGGCCGCGATGTCAACTGAACAGGCCCGGACTCCGCTCTACCCGGCGGATCGCCTGGATAAGGCGGCGGCCGCGGCCAAGGACGCCGGTTTCGGCGCCCTGCTCCTTACCCCGGGGCCAGATTTGCGGTACGTGATTGGCTACGACGCCCATCAGCTGGAACGGCTGACCTGCCTGGCGGTCCCGGCCGATCAGCCGCCGTTCCTCGTGGTGCCGCGGCTGGAGCTGCCGGCCGCGCTGGCGTCGCCAGCCGGCGATATCGGGCTCGACATCCTTGACTGGGATGAAACGGACGACCCGTACTCGATCGTCGCGAGCAGGCTCGGTGCCGTCAGCTCGGTCGGCCTCGCGGACCGGATGTGGGCGATGATGACGCTCCGGCTGCGCGCCGCGCTGCCCGCCGCGCGCCAGGGCCTGGCCAGCGCGGCCCTGCGCCGCCTGCGGATCAGGAAGAGCGCTGCCGAGGTGGCCGCGCTGGCCGACGCGGCCGACGCCATCGACCGCGTGCACGCCCGGGTGCCCGGCTGGCTGGCGCCGGGCCGGACCGAGCGCGAGGTGGCCGCCGACATCGCGGACGCGATCATCGCCGAGGGGCACGCCAGCGTTGACTTCACGATCGTGGCCTCCGGGCCCAACGCCGCCAGCCCGCATCACGGGGCGTCCGGCCGGATGCTCGCCCCCGGCGATGCCGTCGTGGTCGACATCGGCGGCACCATGCCGAGCGGCTACTGCTCGGACTGCACGAGGACCTATGTCATCGGCGCGCCGCTGCCGGACTTCGCCGCGTACTACCAGGTGCTGAAGGACGCCCAGGAGGCTGCCTGCGCCGCGGTCCGCCCCGGCGTCAGCGCCGAGGCGGTGGACGCCGCCGCCCGCGAGCCGATCACGGCGGCCGGGTACGGCGAGCACTTCATCCACCGGACCGGCCACGGCATCGGCCTGGAATGCCACGAGGATCCCTACATCGTGGCCGGCAACACCGAGCCGCTGGAGCCGGGGATGGCATTCTCCATCGAGCCGGGGATCTATCCCGGCGCGGCATGGCGCCAGGATCGAGGACATCGTGGTCTGCGGCGAGGACGGCTGCATCAGGCTGAACAACGGCACCCGCGAGCTCGTCGTGGTCGAGGCCTGATGGGCCTGCCGCAGCGGGTCTATGCAGACGGCCTGACCAGGGAGCTCTTCGGGCTCGCCGCCGAGCTTGCTGACAAGGAGCTGCGCCCGGCGGCAGCCGCGGCCGAGCGGGACGGAGTGTTCCCCCGCGGGCTCTTCCGCACGCTCGGGGCGGCTGGCCTGCTCGGCCTGCCGTACCCGGAGCAGGCGGGCGGCGGCGGGCAGCCGTACGAGGTGTACCTGCAGGTCGTCGAGGAACTGGCGGGCGCGTGGCTGGCCGTCGGCCTCGGCCTGAGCGTGCATACCCTGGCCTGCTACCCGCTCGCGGTGGCGGGCACCGCGGAGCAGCAGCAGGCCTGGCTCCCCGGCCTGCTCGGCGGCGGCCAGCTCGGCGCTTACTGCCTGTCCGAGCCGCAGAGCGGCTCGGACGCGGCCGCGCTGCGGACCCGCGCCGTGCCGGACGGCGCGGACTACGTCGTCGACGGCGTGAAGGCCTGGATCTCGCATGCCGGGCAGGCTGACTTCTACACGCTGTTCGCCCGCACGTCCGGTGATCCGGACGGGCCTGACGCGGCCAGCGGGATCAGCTGCCTGCACGTCCCGGCGGGCACGCCCGGAGTCTCGGCGGCCGCGGCCGAGCACAAGATGGGCATGCGGGCATCGGTGACCGCCCAGATGATCTTCGAGTCGGCCAGGGTGCCGGCCGGCCAGCTGGTGGGCGGGGAAGGCCGGGGGTTCGGCATCGCGCTGGCCGCGCTGGACGCCGGCCGCCTCGGCATCGCCGCGTGCGCCACCGGCCTGGCCCAGGCCGCGCTGGACGCCGCGGTCGGCTACGCTCGCGAGCGGCGCCAGTTCGGGCGGCGGATCGCGGACTTCCAGGGCATCTCCTTCCTGCTCGCGGACATGGCCACCGCCGTCGAGGCGGCCCGGGCCCTTTACCTGGCCGCGGCACGGCGCAAGGATGCCGGGCTGCCGTACGGCCCGCAGGCGGCGATGGCCAAGCTGTTCGCCAGCGACGCGGCCATGCGGGTCACCACCGACGCGGTGCAGGTGCTCGGCGGATACGGCTACACCGAGGACTTCCCGGCCGAGCGGTACATGCGCGAGGCGAAGGCGCTGCAGATCGTGGAAGGCACCAACCAGGTGCAGCGGATGGTGATCGGCCGGGCCCTGACCCGGTAGCTGGCGGCAGTCGGCTGGAAAGCGCGGCCGGGCGGAGGCTACCTTGGCGGGGTGGAGGAGACCAACCGCAGGATTGTCGCCCTGCTGGCCCGCGACGGCAGGATGAGCTTCACCGAGCTCGCCAGGCAGACGGGGCTTTCCGTGTCCGCCGCGCAGCAGCGGGTACGGCGGCTGGAGCGGCGCGGCATGATCAGGGGATATGCCGCGCTGATCGATCCAGCCGACGCCGGCCTGCCGCTGACCGCCTTCGTCTCGATCAAGCCCTTCGACCCGGCAGCGCCGGACGACGCCCCGGCGCGGCTCGCGCACCTGCGGGCGATCGAGGCCTGCCACAGCGTCGCGGGCGAGGAAAGCTACATACTCAAGGTGCGGGTCGCCTCGCCCGCCGCGCTCGAGGACCTGCTCCAGCAGATCCGCGCGGCGGCCAGCGTAGCCACCCGGACCACGATCGTGCTGAGCACGCCGTACGAGAACCGCCCGCCGGACATCCAGCCGTCAGGAGCTGACGGCAAGCACCCGGACTGACCCGTCCACGGCGGCCGGGCCGGGGCCGGCCGAGCCCGGCACGATCGCCACCGTGGCGCCCCAGGCCGCCGCGGTAGCCGCCAGGTCGTCCAGCGTCGCTGTCACCACGGTGGCTCCGCTGAGCAGGGCATGGTCGAGCAGCGCGGTGTAGGACCGGCCGTCACCGGCCGGCGGCGTCGTCAGCACGATGTCCCGCTCGGTGATTCCGGCCGCGGCCGCGAGCCTGTCCAGCTCGGCGGCCAGCTCGCGCTGGGACAGCGCAACCGGGCTCAGCGTGCCATCCGGCCGCCGCACGTAGGGCAGCAGGGCCGGGTCACTGCGGCGGCCGCTGGCGGGCCGCAGCGAGCCGGACCTGAGCAGCGCCTCGAATGGCGTCGCGCCCGGCGCGTCGCCGAACGAGATCACCTGGCGGACCCAGGACCGGTCAGCGGCCGCGAGCGCGGCGGCGGCCAGCGGCGGCGCGGTCAGCAGCATCCGCGCGCCGCAGTCGGCGAGCTGCCCGGCCATGTCCGGCACCGTCAGCCCGGCGGAGACCGGCGACGGCACGCCCCCCGCGGCCCGGATCGCGTGGGTGGCGAGGGCGTAGCAGGCGGCATCGGGAACGTGCACCCCGACAACGTCGCGCGGATGCAGCCCGCGCCAGGCCAGCCCGGCAGCGGCGGCCTGGATCGCGGCGGCGAGATCGCGGTAGCTGTAGGCCAGGTTCTGCTGGCCGGCCAGCGCCTGCCGGCTGCCGCGTGCGGATGCCGCGCCGAGCAGCCGCTGGGTTACGGCAACGTCAGGCAACGGCATCTCTGTCGTCGTCATCGGGCGGAACCCCTTTCCGCATGCGGGCAGGCCTGCCGAGCGCACCCCCCGGCCGGGCGAGCCAGGCGAGCGGGCCGGCCGCAGCCGGGCCAGCCCGGGCCAGCCGGGCGGGTCCGGCCTGGCTCGCCCGGACCGCGCGAACACGGTCCGCCGCGGCACCGGGCATCCCCCTCCTGATGTCCGGGTCCGCGTCACGTGCCGCGGCTCGCGTAGCCCCGCCGCGCAGCCAGCCATGCACCGGAGTGCACACCATGACGTTTTCAGATCCGGTGTTCCGTGCGCATGCGCAGAATTAGCCATAGCCATATGCATTCCGCGGATGCCGGACATGTGTACGCGACGGCGGCCGGTGCCGCGCACTAGACTTGATCTATTCGTTCTCTTGTACCGTTCGCGTTTAACTGGGTAGGTTGGCGTCATGACCGCATCCCGGCCCCCGACCACCGCCGAGGAGCTGCGCGGGGCGGGCCTGCGGGTAACGGCCGCCCGCGTCGCACTGCTCGAGACCGTCCGGGACGGTGATCACCTCGGCGTCGAGGCGATCGCCTCCGGGGTGCGTGATCGCGTCGGCCATGTCACCCTGCAAGCCGTGTATGACGCGCTGCACGCGCTCACCGCGGCCGGACTCGTTCGCCGCATCGAGCAGGCAGCCCGGCCCGGTTCGAGGGACGCATCGGGGACAACCACCACCACGTCGTGTGCCGGTCGTGCGGTGTCGTCGCTGACGTCGACTGCGCCACCGGCGAGGCGCCCTGCCTGACCGCGTCCGACGACCACGGCTTCTCGATCGACGAGGCCCAGGTCATCTACTGGGGCCTGTGCCCCCCCTGTTCCGCCGCCCGCGCTCGCTGAGCACGTCATCCGTCTAGCCCGGAAGGATTCCGATGACCGAGAACCATGATCCAGTAGTCGTCGAAGGCGCGACCCCGGAGAGTGGGGGATGCCCGGTCGGCGGCGATGGCCGCGCGCACCCCACGATGGGGGACGCCAACCGTGAATGGTGGCCGAACAAGCTCAACCTGAAGATCCTGGCCAAGAACCCGGCCGTGGCCAACCCGCTCGGCGGTGAGTTCAACTACGCCGAGGCGTTCAGGACCCTCGACCTCGCCGCCGTGAAGCGCGACATCGCGGAGGTGATGACGGACTCCAAGGACTGGTGGCCGGCCGACTTCGGCCACTACGGCCCGCTCATGATCCGGATGGCGTGGCATCTCGCCGGCACCTACCGGATCAGCGACGGCCGCGGCGGCGCGGGGGCCGGCCAGCAGCGCTTCGCGCCGCTCAACAGCTGGCCGGACAACGTCAGCCTGGACAAGGCCCGCCGGCTGCTGTGGCCGGTCAAGAAGAAGTACGGCCAGAAGATCTCGTGGGGCGACCTGATGGTGCTGGCCGGCAACGTTGCCCTGGAGACGATGGGCTTGGCGACCTTCGGCTTCGGCGGCGGCCGCGAGGATGCCTGGGAGCCGGACGACGACGTCTACTGGGGGCCGGAGACCACCTGGCTCGACGACGAGCGCTACACCGGCGACCGGAAGCTCGAGGAGCCACTCGCCGCGGTCCAGATGGGCCTCATCTACGTCAACCCGCAGGGCCCCAACGGCAACCCGGACCCGCTCGCCGCGGCCCGTGACATCCGTGAGACGTTCCGCCGGATGGCGATGAACGACGAGGAGACGGTCGCCCTGATCGCCGGCGGTCACACCTTCGGCAAGACCCACGGCGCAGGCCCGGAGGACAACGTCGGCCCCGACCCCGAGGCGGCCCCGCTCGAGCAGCAAGGCCTCGGCTGGAAGAGCAGCTTCGGCACCGGCGTGGGCGGCGACGCGATTACAAGCGGTCTCGAGGTCATCTGGACCGACACCCCGGTCACCTGGGACAACAGCTTCTTCCGCATCCTCTTCGGCTATGAGTGGGAGCTCACCAGGAGCCCGGCGGGCGCGCACCAGTGGCAGCCGAAGGACGGCGCAGGCGCGGGCACCGTCCCGGATCCGCACGACCCGTCGAAGCGCCGCGCTCCGATGATGCTGACGACCGACCTCTCGCTCCGGTTCGACCCGGTCTACGAGCCGATCTCGCGGCGGTTCATGGCGGACCAGGAGGCGTTCGCTGACGCCTTCGCCCGCGCGTGGTTCAAGCTGACCCACCGCGACATGGGCCCGGTCGTGCGCTACCTCGGGCCCGAGGTACCGGCCGAGACGCTGGTCTGGCAGGACCCCGTGCCCGCGGTGGACCACGAGCTCGTGAACACCTCGGACATCGAGGCTCTCAAGGGCCGCATCCTGGCCGCGGGCCTGTCGGTCTCGCAGCTGGTCTCCACCGCGTGGGCATCGGCCTCGTCGTTCCGCGGCAGCGACAAGCGCGGCGGCGCCAACGGCGCGCGCATCCGCCTCGAGCCGCAGAGCGGGTGGGAGGTCAACGACCCCGACCAGCTCGCGACCGTGCTCAGCACGCTCGAGGGGATCCAGCGGTCCTTCAACGACGCCCAGCCCGGCGGCAAGAAGGTCTCGCTCGCCGACCTGATCGTGCTGGCCGGCGGCGTGGGCGTCCAGCTGGCCGCCAAGAGCGCCGGCTTCGACGTCAAGGTGCCGTTCACGCCGGGCCGCACGGACGCGTCGCAGCAGCAGACCGACGTGGAGTCGTTCGCCGTGATCGAGCCGGAGGCCGACGGGTTCCGCAACTACCTCGGGAAGGACGCCCGGCTGCCGGCCGAGTACCTGCTGATCGACCGGGCGAACCTGCTGACCCTGAGCGCCCCCGAGATGACGGTCCTGGTCGGCGGCCTCCGCGTGCTCGGCGCGACCTACCAGCAGTCGCCGCTCGGCGTCTTCACCACCACCCCGGGGTCCTTGACCAGCGACTTCTTCGTCAACCTGCTCGACATGGGCACGACATGGCAGGCGAGGCCAGGGGACGCGAGCACGTTCGAGGGCCGCGACGCCGCGACCGGCGAGGTCAGGTGGACCGGCAGCCGCGCCGACCTCGTCTTCGGGTCGAACTCCGAGCTGCGCGCGCTCGCGGAGGTCTACGCGAGCGATGACGCGAAGCAGAAGTTCGTGACCGACTTCGTCGCGGCCTGGGACAAGGTGATGAACCTCGACCGGTTCGACCTGGCCTGATCATGACGTCCAGGCCGGCCAGGCCGGCCTGGACGTCATGATCAGCTGCGGCCTGCCCGGCCGGATTCGCGGTCGGCCGCCCAGGCGGCTACCTGAGCCCGCGCGCTGAAGCCGAGCTTGGCGAAGATGTTGGAGATGTGCCGGGCCACGGTCGCCGGGCTGATGAAGAGCTCCTCGCCGATGGCCCGGTTCGACAGCCCGCGCGCGATCAGGGCGGCGATCTGCAGTTCCCGCGCGGTCAGCACCGATGAGCTGCTCTCGGCGGCCGGCCGGGACTGGCCGCCGAGGCCGCCGCCGCCCGCGGTGCCGCCCGGCGCCGCCGCGGTCGCGGCCCCGATGCCGTACCTGACGGCCTCTTCCCTGGTCATCGCCCGGCCCTCGGCCAGCAAGGCGGCCGAGGCCTCGGCGCCAAGCTGCTGCCGCGCCGCGCCGAACAGAGCATCGATCCTGCTCCTCGCCGAGGCCGGCGAAACATGGCCGGCCGCCTCGCGCAGCGCCAGCCCGGCACCTTCCAGGCGGACCGCCCGGGCCGGATCACCTTCGGCGAGCGCCAGCACGCCAAGTGCCTCGAGGCCGCGGGCGATCGCCAGCCGCTGCCCGGTCGCCAGGCTGAGCTGCATGCTCTCGGTGAGATTGGACCTGGCCAGCGGCAGGTCGCGCTGGGAAAGCGCCACCCCGCCGATCCCGGCCAGGCACCGGGCGATCTCCGGCCTGGCGTCGATCGCCCGGTACAGCGCCAGCGCCGCGCCGAAATGGTGCAGCGCGGCGCCATGCTCGCGGCGCGCGCCGGCCAGCGCGCCGAGCCCGTAAAGCACCTGGGCCACGCCCCAGCCGTTGTTGTCCTGCAGCACGTCCAGGGCGGTCTGGTAGGCACACTGCGCGTCATCCAGCCTGCCCTGGCGAGCCAGCACGGCCGCCCGGGCCGCATGCCCGAGGCCTTCCTCCCAGTCATCGCCAGCCGCCGTGGCCGCCGCCACGGCCGCCTCGGCGCTGGCCAGCGCCTCGTCATGCCGCCCGGCCCGCAGGCCGACCAGGGCCAGCAGCCGGTGCCCGCCGGCCTCGCCCCGGCCGCCGGCTGACCGGCAGAGCTCGATGCCCGACGCGGCGCAGCCTGCCGCCGCCTGGTAGTCCTGCTGCTCGAAGGCAAGCTCGGCGCGCAGCATCAGCGCCCGAGCCCGGAGTGCCGGGCTGACCTGCCCCGCGCGGGGGCTGGCGGCCGGCTCCTGGCCGGCCCGGCCTGGCGGCCAGAGAAACCGGTCGAACCAGCCCGCGCCCTCGGTGACGTCACCGTAGGCGACCCACGGGCTGCGCAGCGCGCAGCAGAGCCGCAGGCCGAGTTCCGCCTCGCCGCGCTCAGCCGAAAGGGCCAGCGCCGCGATCAGGTTGGCCCGCTCGGCATGCACCCGCCGGTACATCACGATCCGCTCCGGCCACGGCGGATCGCCCCGCACGAAAGCCCTGGCCACGATCGACTCGGCGAGATTCAGCAGGTAATCCCGGTGCCTGGCCCGGACGGCGTCAGCCTCGCCGGATGCGGCCAGCCGGATGGCCGCGTACTCCCTGATCATGTCGAGCAGCCGGTACCTGGCATCGCCGTCCAGTTCCGCATCCACCGTCACCAGCGACTTGTCGATCAGCGCGGCCAGCAGGTCGAGCACCATCGGCGCCGAGATCTCGTCGTCGCAGCACACCTGCTCGGCCATGTCCAGGTTCCAGCCGGCGAAGACGGACAGCCGGCGCAGCAGCACCTGCTCGGGCTCGGTCAGCAGCTCATAGCTCCAGTCCACGGTGGCCTGCAGGGTCTGCTGGCGCGGCGGGGCGGTGCGGTCCCCGGAGGCGAGCAGCTGGAACCGGTCACCGAGCCGCGCGTCGATCTGCTCGACAGACAACGCGCGAACCCGCGCCGCGGCCAGCTCGATGGCCAGCGGGATGCCGTCCAGCGTCCGGCACAGCCGGACGACGGCGTCGATGTTGCCGGCCGCGAGCGCGAAGCCGGGCCGGACCGCCGCGGCCCGCTCGGTGAACAGCCGGACCGCCTCGGGCTCGGCCATCTCCTCGCTGGTCAGCTCGCCGGCCTGCCCGGGCAGCTCAAGCGGCGGGACCCGCCACGCGGTCTCGCCGCGTACCCGCAGCGGCTCCCGGCTGGTGGCGATCAGGCGTACCGACGGGCAGCTGGCCAGCAGCTGCTGCACCAGCACCGCGCAGGCCTCCACCACGTGCTCGCAGGTATCCAGGATCAGCACCATCCGGCGCGGCCTGAGCACGTCAGCCAGGGTCTCGGTCAGCGGCCGGTCCGGCTCCTCCCTGATGCCGAGCGCGGCGGCGACCCGGAGCGGGACCAGCGCCGGATCGACGGTGTCGCCGAGCTCGGCCAGCCAGGCGCCGTCGGGAAAGCCCGGCACGATCTCGCAGGCCAGCCGGAGCGCGAGCCTGGTCTTGCCGATGCCGCCCGGCCCGCACAGGGTCAGCGCCCTGACCTCGCCGAGCAGCAGGGCAAGCTCCGCCAGATCTCGCTCGCGGCCGACGAAGCTGTTCGGCTCCGCGGGGAGATTGCCTATGCCGATCATCTCGATATCGGTAGTCATCGTCTTTCTGAGGTCGATTCCGGCACCCCAAGTGTCTCATCTGATGACCTGTCCGCAACGGAGCACGCAACCGCGTCGGTGTAGCGGAGACGGCCGAAATACATGACCTTGACCAGCACCCACCATTCCTGGCCGGGCCGCGCGCACGGATCCGCCGAGACCCGGTAGCGCAGGGTTACCTGCTCGCCTGGCCCGGCGGCGAAGCCGCGCGTCCACGGCGCGGCGCTGCCGGGACTGCCCCCTGGCCACACCAGCTGGGCCTCGCCCCTGATCGCCGACGCGGCCTGGTTACCCAGCCGGACGGCGATCTCGGCATCACCGCCCGGCCGCAGCACCAGCTCGCGTGACTCCAGGCTCACCGCGAGCTCCGCCGCCGTCGCCTGCTCATCGGCGAGATACCGCTCGACGAACTCGCCGGGCGGCAGGCCGGGCGACGGCGGGCCTGGCTCGCCGACGGTGACAAGCGCCGCGTCCTCCAGCCGCTGGCCGGCTTCGTCGCTGATCCTGGCGGCCAGGAAGTAGCGCCCGGCAGCGGCGCCAGGCAGCGCCCGGACCCGCAGCTCCCAGCGGGCGTGGCCGCGCGGCGGCAGGTCATAGCTGAGCGGGCCGGACGGCTCGACGGCGAGCTGCGGCGGCACGTCAAGCTCGGCCAGGCCGGCCGCAGGCTCCGGGCCGCAGGCCACGGTCAGCCGCAGCGCCGCTGGCTCGCCGCCGGCCCGGCAAGCGCGATCCTCGCCCCGCGCCCTGACCCGCCGCCCGGCTCGGCCGCGGCGCCGGAGAGGTGCACGGCCACCGGCAGGTTCCCGGCCGGCGCCGGTCCCTTCCCGTGCAGCCAGTAGCGGGTGAAGACCGGCTGAGCCGGCTCAGGCCGCGCCGCTGCCTCGCCGTTCGGGGTGGCCGCGCCGCCGGCCGCGCCCTGGCCGGCGACCGGCCACGGCCGCGTCGCCAGCGCCATGGTCACCGTGCCTGCGGCCGGCAGCTGGGCTGCCACCGCGCCGTCGCGCAGCGGCAGCGGCTCGCCGCCCGGCTGCTCGGCCGGGCCGGTCAGCCGGGCCGCGGCCAGCCCTGGCGCCAGCCGCAGCAGCGCGGTGCCCGGCCCGGCGCGGCCGGAGACATCCCGCAGCCGGGCGGTCACCCCGTCCTCCCGCCTGGGCCCGGCAGTCCGGCCGGAGGCCAGCGGATTCCCGCTCGGCTTGAGCGCAGAAAGCACGGCGGTGGCCGGCTCGGCCGAGGCCAGGCTCGCCGCGGCGGGCAGCGGGCCGGCATGCCGCCCGGTCTCGCAGGCGAGCAGATCGCGGTTGTAGTCAAGCCCGGCGAGCGGGAAGCCGGCCGAGCGCCAGTCACCCGGCCCGGCGGCGAGCGCGTACTCGAACGTGTGGCTCCAGTGCTGCCAGGCGAAGCTGGTGCCGTCCGGCGCGGTGCGCGCGTCACCGTCGATCCAGACCCCGCAGGGCCAGCCGCTGCAGGACCGCATCAGCGAGATGTACAGCGTGCCGTCCGGCGTCACCAGGCTGCTCGGCGTGCCGCGGTTGAGCAGCGCCACCGAGTGGCCGGCCAGGCCGGGCCCGGCCGGCCCGGCCGGGTCGGCCGCGTCGGCCGCGTCGGCCAGGCCGGCCTCGACCACCGCGTCCGCCAGGTCGGCCGTGACCGCGTCGGCCGCGTCGGCCAGGTCGTCGCCCGCCACGATCAGCACCGGCAGGTCGAGGACGCCGCGGACGTCGGCGCCCGGCCGGAACGCCTGCTCCCGGCTGACCGCCGCCGGCACCCAGAGGCGCGCGCCGCGGCCGGCCGCCAGCTGCGCCGCCAGTGCCTGGCCGGCCGCCGGGCCCGCCGCGGCGAGCACCTCGGCGGTGAACGAGTTCTGCTCCGGGCCGCCGAGCGCGATGCGCACGTCGGGCAGGTTCGAGTCCAGGTCGATCGAGCCGTACCGCGGGCCGTCAGGCCGCGAGCAGGTCGCCGTGACTCCCTGGCTGGCCAGCCTGGCCAGCAGGGCCCGGATGGCCATGGTGTTCCCGTTAATAATCTGCGGGCATATCACCTCGGCGACGCCGATCGCTGCGGTCAGCGTGCGCCCGCCGGGTGCCGTCGCCGCGATCCGGGCGGCGGAGGACAGGCCGAACCATTCGTGCGCCGGATTGTCCAGGGTGTACCAGTGCTGGGCGACGTCGGCGTCGGCGTGGCCGAACGGGCGCCCGATCACCGACAGCGCCGTCTGGTAGACCGGCAGCGCGCCGGGGACGCGGGCCGGGAAGCGCACCCGCAGCAGCCGGTCGCTGCCGATCGAGCCGTCCACCTGAGTGCGGAACTCGACCCGCTGCGCGCCGTCCCATAGCACCGTCTCCTGGGTGACCCGCAGGTCGCCGAGGGCGAACTCGGCGACCAGCCGGGCGCCAGCCGGGCAGCGCTCCGCCCGGACCGTGGCGGGGCGGCCGGCCGAGCCCGTGCCCGGGCCCTTCGGCGAGAGCAGCCACGGTCCCTCGGCCCATTTCGGGTGGTAGTCGTATTCCTCCTGGAGCACGAGCTCGTTGCCGGGGCCGCGGAGCAGCTCGGCGCCCGTGCGCTTGTCCAGGATCCGGCTCAGCGTGCCGCCGCGGCCGGGGTCGGCCTCGGCCAGGAATGCGTCATTCTCGATCACCAGCCCGCCGGCCGGTTCCCAGCCGCCTGTGCCGGCCCCGGCGCCGGCCGGCCGCGGGGCCGCGGTCACCTGGTAGGTCCGGTAGCCAAGGGCCGGCACGGCATCCGCCCGGAACGTCAGCGTCAGCCCGGCCAGGGTGCCGTCAGCGCGCCGCCTGACGCCCTCGGCCAGGAACCCGACCTGGGCGCCGTGCTCGTCGGCAACGGCGATCCACCGGGACCGGAGCCCGGCGACGTCCAGGGTGATCCTGGCCATCCCCGTCCTGGCGGCGGACATCGTGTTGAACACGACGACGGCCCGGCCGCCTGCCGGGCCGGCCGCGGCCTGGTCCTGGCCGGCCGCACCGCCGGGCCGCGTGTCGGCCAGCCCGGCCAGGTAGCTGGCCGCGGCCCGGCGGGCCTGGTCGCCCCGCTCGTGCGCCTCCCGCCAGCCGGCCAGCAGGTCCAGGTAGACCTGGTCGCCCTCGGTCCCGGTGATCGCGTCATGGTGCGCGCCGAAGACCAGCTGCCGCCAGGCCTTGTCCAGGCTCAGCGCCGGGTAGCCCGCGCCGGCCAGCCAGGCCAGCGTGGCCAGCCGCTCGCCGTCCTCCACCGCGATCTCGGCGGCCCGAGCGACCTGCTTGGTATCGACGTAGGACACGTCCTTGCCGGGATATACCGGGTTCATGTCCCTGGTCTGCGGGGTGATCCACACACCGCGGCTGGCGGCGTCCCTGCGCACCGCGGCGAAGAACTCGCTCGGCACCGCGGTCACGAACCTCGGCCAGACGTAGCGGGCGTTCCAGTCCCGGTAGATCCGGGTGGCCCAGCGGGACGGGATCACGTGGTCGGCGCCGACCGGGAGCAGCACGTTGCGGGTGGCGGCGACCGGCGCGAGCTGACCGAACTGCTGGTAGGCGGCCTGCTGCGCCGCGGCCAGGTCGGGGGCGTCCTGGGTCACCCAGCCCGCCCCGTAGTGATTGGGCATGTAGGCGGTCAGCAGGCCGCCGCCGTCCGGCGAGACCCACTCGAACTCGCTGGCGAACTGCATCCGGGTGTTGTCGCCCACGCTGCGGCTTGGCCCCCACTGGTGGAACGGCCCCCTGGCCCACGCGGACTCGGCCAGGCCGGCCGCGGCCATCAGGCCCGGGTAACCGGGATCATGCCCGAACGCGTCGAGCATCCAGGCTGTCCTCGGGTCGGCGCCGAGCACGTCCCGCTGGTAGCCGAGCCCGTAGACCGCGTTGCGGATGGTGGACTCGGCTGAGGTCAGGTTGGTGTTCGGCTCGTTGTAGCTGCCGCCGACGATCTCGATCCGGCCGGCCGCGATGAGGTCGAGCAGGTCCGCGCGGTCTTCCGGGTGCGCGTCGAAGTGCGGCTTCAGGTAGTCGATCTCGGCGAGCACGAACTTGTAGTCCGGATCCTGCCTGGCCTCGTCCAGGTGCAGCCGGACAAGCTCGAACGCGGTCCTGGCGTCCGGCAGCCTGCCTGCCTCGTCCGCGAGCAGCAGCCGGGACTCGGTGAACTGGCCCTGGGTGTTCCACCAGACCGGGTCATAGTGGAAGTGGCTGACCATCCACATGGTCCAGCCGGTCTCGGCGACGGTGATCTCGGCCGGCCAGCTCGGCCCGGCCGCCGGACCGTACGGCCGCGGCGGTCGCCGTGACCCGCAGCGTGGCGCCAGGCCGGTGCGGCGCGGCGACCTCGACAGGTACCTCGGCGATCGCCGTGCCGCCCGGATCCGGCGCCGTCACGGTCACCGGCCGCGGGGTGCTGACCCCCGGCCCGTCGACACGCACCGTGACCAGCTCGCCGCGGCCGGCCGCGGCCATCCGGCGTCGGCCGCCACGCTCACCCGGACCAGCTGCAGCGGGTTCCTGACGGTACCGGCGAACAGGTCGGTCGAGGCAACTTCGCTGATCCGCATGGCCATATCGTCGCACGGACGGCGCCAGCCCGGCGGCCGCCTGCGGCGCAGCGGCACGGCCGATAGCATGGCGACCGGTAACGCCGCAAGCCGCCCGTCCCGGGCGCACGGCGAGGCGGCGTGCGGAGCGGAGCGTGACTGCCGATGCCAGATCCGCCAGTGACGCTGCGGGACGTCGCCGGGAGAGCCGGCGTGCACCCGGCGACCGCGTCCCGCGCGCTCAACCCGGAGACCAGGATCCTGGTCAGCGAGGAGACCACGGCCCGGGTGCTTGCCGCCGCCGACGAGCTCGGCTACCGGCCTAACCCGGTGGCGCGGAGCCTGCGGACCAGGCGGTCGCATACCGTCGGCGTGCTCATCCCTGACCTGAACAACCCGCTGTTCCCGCCGATCGTGCGCGGGCTTGACGACCGGCTGGCCGAGGCAGGCTACGTCGCGCTGATCGGCAACACCGACGGCGACGACGAGCGCGAGCGCGTGGTGTTCGAGCAGATGCGGGCCAGGCACGTGGACGGCTTCGTGCTGGCCACCGCGCACCTGCGCAGCCCGCTGCTGGCCGAGGCGGCCCGTGCCGAGCTGCCCGTGGTGCTGATGAACCGGCTGGCCGGCGACTACAGCTTCCCGTCGGTCTCGGTCGACAACGAGCGCGGCATCAGGATGGCTGTGACCCACCTGGCCGAGCTCGGGCACCGCCGGATCGCGCACATCGCCGGCCCGCAGGAAGTCTCCACCGGGCTGAACCGCTACCGCGGCTTCCTGACCGCGATGGCGGCCAGCGGGCTGCCGGTCGACCCCGGCCAGGTCGTCTTCGCCCGGTCCTTCTCCCTGGACGAGGGCAGCCGGTGCTGCCGCGAGCTGCTCGACTCGCCGGCCCGCTACACGGCCGTCGCCGCCGGGAACGACATGCTCGCGCTCGGCTGCTACGCCGCCCTGGACGCGGCCGGGCTGACCTGCCCGGACGACATGTCGGTCGTCGGCTTCAACGACATGCCGTTCATCGACCTGCTCAGGCCGCCGCTGACCACCGTGCGGTTCCCGCACTACCAGGTGGGCACCGAGGCGGCGCAGCTGCTGCTCGAGCGGATCGGCGGGCCGAGCGGGCCGGTGAAGATCCTCTACCTCGCGCCGGAGTTCATCGCCCGCGGCTCCACGGCGCGCGTCCCGCCCGGCTCCGGCTAGCGCCGGGCCGGGGCAGGCTAGCGCCGGGCCGGGGCGGCTAGCGCCGGGCCAGCTGGCGGGCCATCCAGTCGGCGGTGTAGGGCCGGTGCTGGCGCGGCAGGTTCGCGCAGCCGTGGTTGCCGTCGGCGAGCAGCAGCAGCTCGGCCGGGCCGCCCGCCTCGTCGGCGAGCTGCCTGGCCTGGCTGGCACGGGACGATCCGGTCCTGCTGGCCGGCCACGATCAGCAGCGGGCAGGTCAGCAGCCCGGCCCGGCCGGCCATCGTCAGCTCGTCGGCGCGCAGCCTGGCCTCCTTCGCCGTCGCCGCCTTCGACCGGACCCGGAATGCCTCCCGGCTGAGGTCGGGCAGCTGATCCCAGCCGGCGCCGAAGCTGAACGGCCCGGACAGCGTGACGCAGGCGCGCACCCGCCGGTCGCCGCTGGCCATCCTGGCCGCGTAGTAGCCGCCCAGGCTGACGCCCCAGACCCCGATCCTGGCCGGATCCAGGCCGGGCAGCCCGGCTGGCCGCGTCGATGATCGCCCGGCCGGGGACCTCCCAGTCCGGCCTGATCGCCATCGTGTACTCGGCCTCGCCCTGACCGGGCCCGTCGACGGCGAGCGTGGCCAGGCCCCGGTCAAGGAACAGCTGCTCGGTAGCGCGCAGCTCCTCCTTGGCTGAGTCGAGCCCGGAGATCAGGATCACGGTACCCGGCGCCTCGCCGCCGCCAGGGCGCCGCAGCAGGCCGGCCAGCACGCCGTCGTCGAACGGGATCGCCACCCGCTCGCCCGGCGGGCGCAGGTACGGCAGCGCGTCGGTCAGGCACCGGACAGCCGCGGCGTGCGCCGCCCGCAGCTGCGACATGTCCTGGACGAAAAGGAACTTCGCGAAGTGGTAGTAGACGGCCGCCTGGGCCAGGTGCGCGCCGCCGGACCGTTTCCCTGCCGTCGTCGAGCGCCTGCCGCCCGAGCTTCTCGTGCTCCGCGGCGGCCAGGCACCATGCCGCGCACCATTCGCTCCAGTCGCTGATCTGCGCGGTGACCCGCGCGAAATCCCCCGGATCCACCCCGTTGGCAATGAACCGCGGCGCCCAGTGATCGATGGCCGCAGCCACCAGCCGATCCGCCATGCGGCCAGTGTTGCATACGATTGCATCCAGGTCATGGCGCATGCTTTTTGAGCGGAAACGGGAACCCGGCGGCCAGCCGCCGCGGCCATGCCGGACGGCCGCACCGGCGCGGCCGTCAGGATCCGGTAACGGCTTGGCACAGTCCGTTGACAACGGACCAAGCAGTACGCAACGCTCGGTGCGCAAACGATTGTGAGGCCTTTCTAGGGTGGCGCGATGACCGAGCAGGGAGACGGGCGCACGCTCGGCTGGCTGGGGACCGGCCGGATGGGCGCCGAGCTTGTCCGGCGGCTGCTCGCGGCCGGCTGCGACGTCGCGGTGTACAACCGGACGAAGGCGAAGGCCGAGCCGCTCGCCGAGGCTGGCGCCAAGGTGGTGGACTCGGCGGCCGGCCTGGCCGGCCGGGACATCGTGTTCGTCACCGTCGGCACCTCCCAGGACCTGATCGACGCGCTGACCGGCCCGGCCGGGCTGCTGTCAGCCGGCGCAGGCGCCGGGCACCGTGGTTGACTGCTCGACCATCTCGGCGGAGGCATCACGCCACGTGCGCGAGAGGCTCGCGGCCCGGGGCGCCGCGCTGCTCGCCGCGCCGGTGATGGGCAACCCCAGGGTGGCCAGGGCCGGCGGCCTGACCCTGGCGGTCTCCGGCCCGCGGTCGGCGTTCGACGCCGCCGGGCCGTACCTGGACCTGCTCGGCGCCGGGGCGACCTACGTCGGCGAGGGCGAGCTCGCCCGGGTCGTGAAGCTCTGCCACAACCTCTTCCTCGGCGTGGTCACCCAGTCGCTGGCCGAGGTGACGGTGCTGGCGCAGAAGAGCGGCGTCAGCAGGAATGCGCTGCTGGCCTGCCTGAACGACAGCGTGATGGGCTCGGCGTTCACCAGATACAAGACCCCGGCGCTGGTGAACCTTGACTTCACCGCCACCTTCACGGCCGAGCTGCTGCGCAAGGACTTCGACCTGGGCGTGGCCGCCGCGCGCGAGCGGGAGGTGCCGATGCCGGTAGCCTCCCTCGTGCACCAGCTCGTGCAGAGCCTCATCGGGCACGGCTTCGGCCAGGCCGACTTCGCCGCGCTGCTCGCGCTGCAGGCGGAGTCGGCGGGCCTGGAGCTGGTCAGCGAGGACGCCGAGATATCCGACGGGCTCGAGCCCGCAGACCTCACCGGGGGCGAGGAAAAATCGTGAGCCGCCGGCTGCACCATCCCGCGGCCAGCCGGGTTAGCCGGCCGCTCCTGTGATCACATCAACCGGAAGGAGGACCCGGGATGAGACCTCACCGCGCCCGGTTCCTGTTCCTCACCGCGCCGGCGGTGATACTGGCGGCCCTGCTGGCCGCCTGCAGCAGCAGTGGCAGTAGCAGCGGCAGCGGCACCGCCACGCCGGCCAGCAAGACGCCCGTCGTGATCGGCGCTTCGCTGTCCCTCACCGGCGACTTCTCCGCCGACGGGCAGGCGTTCCAGAAGGGCTACGAACTCTGGGCCAGCCAGGTCAACAGCCACGGCGGCCTGCTCGGCCGTCCGGTCAAGCTGGACCTGCTCAACGACAACAGCTCGCCGTCCCAGGTGGTCACCAACTACCAGAAGCTGATCACCGTCAACCATGTCGACCTGACCTTCGGGCCGTTCTCCTCGCTGCTGACCGCGCCGGCCTCGGCGACCGCGCACCGGTACGGTTACGCGTTCGTGGAGGGCGCAGGCGGCGCGCCGATCGTGTTCCAGCCGAAGCTCTCCAACGTGTTCGACGTGAGCCTGCCGATCGCGAACGAGTTCGACCCGTTCACCAACTGGATCAAGTCGCTGCCGGCCAGCCAGCGGCCGAAGACCGCCGCCTACCCGATGGCCAACGACCCGTTCGCCACCCCGCCGGTGCTGCTGGCGAAGAGCAAGCTGGCGCCGCTCGGGGTCAAGACCGTCTATTCGAAGATCTTCCCCGAGGAGGTCTCCGCCTACAAGGCGCCCGCGGACGACGTCGCGGCAACCGGCGCCCAGCTGGTGATGCTCGGGTCTACCGACGTGCCGACGGTGTCCTCGTTCATGACCGCGTTCGAGCAGCAGCACTACAACCCGGCCATGTTCATCGCGGCGGCGGGCCCGGACCAGGGCTCGGCGTTCACCAAGGCGGTCGGCACGGCCAACGCCAACGGCATGATGGTGCCCAACGCCTGGTACCCGGGCTCGGCCAACCCGCTGAGCCAGGCCATGGTCAAGGCCTACGTCGCCAAGTACGGCGGCAGCCGCGTCGGACGTCAACGCCGATGTGGCCGAGGCCTACTCCGTCGGCGAGGTCGTCGACCAGGCCGTGACGCACAACAACAGCCTGAGCAACGCCAAGCTGATCAGCTACCTGCACAGCGGCGTGACGCTGCAGAGCGTGCAGGGCCCGGTGCGGTTCAACGCCCTGGGTGAGAACCTGGTAGCGACCGCGTTCATCTTCCAGTGGCAGCACGGCAAGTTCGTGCAGGTGCTGCCGCTCGGCGCGGCGGGCTCGGTCAAGATCGAGAACCCGAAGCCGCACTGGGCGAGCTGAGCTGATGGCGGTGCACGGAGCGGCACGGAGCTGATATGGGACGCCAGGTCTACGAGGCGATCATCGACGGGATCCTCGGCGGCGGCGTCTACGCGCTGATGGCCGTCGGGCTGACGCTGATCTTCGGCGTGCTCGACATCATCAACATCGCGCAGGGCATCCTGGTGATCACCGGCGCCTACCTCAGCTACGCGCTCTCCGTGCACCTGCACATCGACCTGTTCCTCGGCCTGTTCATCACGGTCCCGGCGATGTTCGTGCTCGGCGTCGGGATCTACTGGGCGTTCATCCGCCCGCTGCGCGGCCGGGAGCGCACGTCGATGTCGCTGCTGGCCTGCTACGCGGTCGCGATCATCCTCGAGGGCGTGCTTTACCGGGCCTTCGGGCCCGACGTCGTGACGCTGCAGGCGTCCTACGTCACGTCAAGCATCAAGGTGTTCGGCTTCTACCTGCCGGCCATCTACCTGTACGGCTTCGCCCTCGCGGTGGCCCTGGTGGTGGCGCTGTACCTGCTGCTGTACCGGACCAGGTTCGGCCGCAGCGTCCGGGCCACCATGCAGGACCGGACGGCCGCCACCCTGATCGGCATCGACGTGACCAAGGTGGCGGCGCTGACCTTCGGGATCGGCGTGGCCGTGACCGCGGTCGGCGGCATGGTCTACGGCGCGACCAGCGGCGGCTTCAACCCGAACAGCGGGTACGACCTGATCTCCCGGCTGCTCGCGATCATCATTCTCGGCGGCCTCGGCAGCATCGGCGGCGCGCTGGCCGCCGCCGTCTTCATGATCACGCTGGAGTCCGTGGTCGACATCTGGTCGCCCAACTGGGCCATCGTGGTGTTCTACGCCGCGCTGGTGGTAGTCCTCACGATCCGGCCGGAGGGGCTGTTCGGCCGGGCCCCGGCCAGGGCCCAATGAGACGGGCGGTACCGCAGGCCGCCGGCGCCGCGATCGCGCTGGCCGCGCTGGCCGCGTTCCCGCAGGTGGTCACCAACGGGCTGGCCACCACGATCGGCGTGTACGCGCTGCTGTTCGCGGCCGCGGCGTCGGCCTGGAACATCTTCTCCGGCTACTCCGGCTACATCTCGCTCGGGCACGCGGTGTTCTTCGGCACCGGCGCCTACACGGTCGCGATCGCGGCCAGGGACTGGCAGCTGACCGGGGACGAGGTGTTCGCGCTGCTGCCGCTGGCGGCGGTAGCCGCGGCGCTGGTCGCCGTGCCGTTCGGGCTGGTCGCGCTCCGGGTGCGGCGGCACACGTTCGTGGTGATCACCATCGCGGTGTTCTTCATCTTCCAGCTGATGGCGTTCAACTTCTCCTTCACGGCCGGCTCCACCGGGATCATCGCGCCGATCCTGAACTGGCAGCCTGGCACCTACAACGACCCGTTCTATTACCTCGCGCTGGCCATCACGGCGGCCACGGCCGGGCTGGCGTGGCTGATCCGCGGATCGCGGTTCGGCCTGCAGTTGCGGGCCATCAGGGACGACGAGGACCGGGCCCGCGGGCTCGGGGTGCGGGCCATGCGGGTGAAGCTCGGCGCGTTCGTGCTTTCCGCCTTCGTGACCGGCCTGGTCGGCGGGCTCTGGTTCTATTTCATCGGCGAGGCACTGCCGCAGTTCGCCTTCGACCCGCTGTTCGACCTCTCGGTGGCGCTGATGGCCTTCTTCGGCGGCCTCGGCACCGTCGGCGGCCCGGTGCTCGGCGCGCTGGTCATCGAGTCCGCGCAGCAGTACCTGACCGTGCAGATCACCAACGACTACCTCAGCGAGATCCTGTTCGGCTCGCTGTTCCTGCTGGTCATCATCTTCCTGCCGCGCGGCGTGCTGCCGACGGCCGGCGAGCTGATCACCTCATGGCGGGCCCGGCGGGCCCGCCGGGCCGGCCCGGCGGCCGCGGGCACGGCCGCCGGCCCGGCGCTGGCCAAGGGCCGGGCGCCGTGACCGCCGCGCTGCGGGCCGAGCAGGTGGCCAAGGCGTTCGGCGGCGTGCAGGCGCTGAGCGACTGCAGCATCGAGGTGGCCGAGGGCAGCATCGCCGGCCTGATCGGGCCGAACGGGTCCGGCAAGACCACGCTGTTCAACGTCATCACCGGATACGAGCGGGTGGACGCCGGCGAGGTCTAGGCGGGCGGCCGGAAGATCACCAACCTGCCGCCGCAGCGGGTGTTCGCGCTTGGCATCGGCCGGACCTTCCAGCTCACCAGGATCTTCCCGAGGCTCACCGTGCTGGAGAACATGCTGGTCGCCTCCCAGCACCGCGGTGCCGGCCGCTGGCGCAGCCCGCTGGCCAGGGCGGGCGGCCAGGCGGACCGCCGCCGGGCGATGGAACTGCTCGAGTTCACCGGGATCGACGGACACGCGGCGGCGCTTGCCGACACGCTGTCGTACGGCCAGCGCAAGCTGCTCGAACTCGCCTACGTGCTGGTCGCCGACCCGGCGGTGGTGCTGCTCGACGAGCCGGCCGGGGGCGTGAACCCGTCGCTGATCCAGCACATCGCGGCGAGGATCCGCGACCTGAACTCGGCAGGCCGCACGTTCCTCATCGTGGAGCACAACATGGACTTCGTGATGGACCTCTGCGACAGCGTCACCGTCCTCGACTACGGCACGGTGGTCACCGCCGGGCCGCCGTCGATCGTCCGCGAGGATCCGCGGGTGCTCGACGCCTACCTGGGGATCGACGATGGCGAGGCCGGCGATGCCGGATCCGGCGATGGCTAAGCCGGCGGTGACCGGGCCGGCCATGGCGAGCCGGCCCTCGCCGTCGACGGGCTGGTGGCCGGCTACGGCGGCGGCGACGTGCTGCACGAGGTCACCTTCAGCGTCCAGGAAGGCGGCATCACCTGCATTGTCGGGCCGAACGGGGCGGGCAAGTCGACGCTGCTCGCCGCGATCAGCGGCCTGCTCCGGCCGCGGGCCGGGAGCATCACCCTGCGCGGCGAGCCGCTGGCAGGCAAGAGCCCGCGGCAGGTGCTGAAGCTGGGCGTGGTGCACGTGCCGCAGCGGCACAGCCTGTTCGCCGGGATGACGGTCAGGGAGAACATCGAGCTCGGCGGCTACACGATCTCTGACCGCAAGCTCGCTCGCCCGCAGGCTCGCCCGGGTCGGGGAGATGTTCCCGCAGGTGGCGGACTGGGCCGGGAAGAAGGCAGGCAGCCTGTCCGGGGGCCAGCAGCGGCTGGTCGAGTTCGCCCGCTGCCTGATGCTCGACCCGTCGCTGGTGATCCTGGACGAGCCGTCGATGGGGCTGTCGCCGAAGGTGCTCAAGTCCGTATTCGACGCCGTCGCGATGATGAACGCCGACGGCAAGACGGTGCTGCTCGTGGAGCAGAACGCGCGAGCCGGGCTCCGGCTGTCCAGCCACGGCGTGGTGCTGGAGAACGGCCGGGTGCGGCTGGCCGGCAGCGGCCGCGAGGTGCTCGAGCACCCGGAGATCGGCGCGCTCTACCTCGGCGGCTCGGTGCGGCCAGGCGGCCAGGCGTGATCACCGGCGTGCCATGACCACCAGCGCGCCATGATCGTCGATGCGCACTGCCATGTGATCGCGGCGGAGATGCTGACCAGCGCGGTGCCCGCCGACTGGCGCCCGGCCATCAGGGCGGCCGGCGGCCGCCAGCTGGTCACGTTCCGCGGCCGGGAACTGAGCTCGATCGTCGCCGAGTTCAGCGACGTCGACGTGATGCTCGCGCAGGCGGCCGCCGGGGGAGTAGACCACCTGCTGCTCTCGCCGTGGATCATGCTGGTGCCGACCGAGGCCGGCCTGGCTGACGCGATCCGGGTCTGCCGCGTGCAGAACGAGGCGCTTGCCCGCGCCGCCGCCGGCGGCGCGGCCAGCGCGCTCGGCGCGGTGCCGCTGCAGGACCCGGCCGTCGCGGCGGCCGAGCTGGCGGACCTCATGCGGCTGCCTGGGCTGTGCGGCGCCGAGGTGCCGGCCAGCGTGCAGGGTGCCTACCTGGGGGATGACCGGTTCCTGCCGTTCTGGGAGGCCGCCGAGGCCACCGGGGCGCTGATCTTCGTGCATCCGACCACCCGGGGCTTCGGGCTGCCCGCGCTGGCGGACTATTACCTGTGGAACTCGGCCGGGAACCCGCTGGAGACCACCGTGACGGCCGCGCACCTGGCCGCGGCCGGGGTGCTCGAGCGCTACCCGGGCCTGCGCATCCTGCTGGCGCACGGCGGCGGCGGGCTGCTTGCCGTCCGCGGCCGGCTGCGCCGTGCGTTCGCCGCCAGGCCAGAAGCCAGGGCGCGCACGGCGGCCGGGCCGGACGCGTCCCTGCGCCGGTTCTACTACGACACCGTGACCCATGACCAGGGCGCTGCTCGCCGACCTCGTCGGCTACGCCGGCGACGACCATGTGCTGCTCGGCTCGGACCGGCCGTTCGACATGGGCAGCGGCCAGCCGGCCGACGAGGTCAGGGCGCTGCGCCTCGGGGCCGCGGCGGAGGCCCGGATACTCGGCGGCAACGCCGCGCGGCTGCTTGGCCTGCCCGGTCCCCTGGCCGCGGCCTGAACCGGGCATTCGACATCGCCGCCGCCGGCCAGCACAGCCTGCCCGGCCACGCAATTCACTGCATAACGCCGCAGGCGCGAGCCAATGAGCTGTGCATCGGGATAAATGTCTGCGCACGTGGCGCATACGAAATGCGCGGACTATGCTGCGAATTTGCACGGGTTGCCACTGCACGGGGGTTTCGGAATTCATTAGGAATTCGGAAAGGATGGCAAATGCCGACAAGGCGACAGCTGCTGCACGGCGCGGGGGCGCTTGCGGCCGGGGGGCTGGCCGCGGGAACGCCGCTGTTCAGGAGCGTTGACCGGTCCGCGCAGGCCCCTCGCCGCCAGCCTTTCCCTGCCGGTTCCCGGCTCCCGGCCTGCGGCGCCAATCGCGGCCCGGCCGGCCTGTGGGCGGACATCTCGGCGGCCGCAAACGGCCTGGCCGGCTATCGCGGATATAACACCCCGGGACAGGGCATTGCCGGCCAGCTGGCCGGGGCCGGGCGCCTATCCGATACCGGCAGCCGCGGCATTGCCGGTAATCAGCATTAAGCCCGATATCGGCAAGCTGCTTTCCGGCTCGCTGGACGCGCAGCTGCGGACTTTCGCCGCGACGGTCCCGGCCGGCGCCATGGTGACCTGCTGGCACGAGGGGGAAACGGCGGGCAACGGCATGTCGGCCGGCCAGGTGCTCGCGCTGCACGCGCGCTGCCGCAGCATCTTCAGGGCCGCCTCGCCGCGGTGCCGCTACGGGCAGATCGTGTCGTGCTACACGGCCACCAGGGCAAGCGGCCATTACCCGCTTGGCCAGTGGATGGCACCCGGACTGGATTTCTACGGCCTCGACGGCTACCAGGCGGCCGGCTCGCACACCGCCGGCCTCGGTGTTCGGCACGGCGGCCGGCCAGATCCAGCGCGCGCTCGGGCCGGTGCCGCTGGCGGTTACCGAGTGCAATTCGGTCATCCCGGCGAGCCGGCCGGAGTGGTTCAGCGAAGCCTGGTCCTGGGCGCAGGCAAATAGCTGCCTGACCTATTTCACGTTCTGGTACGGCGCGGGCACGGCGACGCCGTACGCCTGGCTGCCGGGCGACTCGGCCACGATCGCCGCGCTGGCGGCGATCAACGCCGACTCGAAGGGCTGACCGCGCGGCCGACCAGGCCGAGCGCCGCTGATCGGCCCTCAGGTCCAGCGTCTCTCACCGGCCCGCCAGCGAGCGCAGCGCCGGGCCGGCGAGGCGGTGCACCGTCCAGTCGTCCATCGCGACCGCGCCGAGCGACTCGTAGAACCCGCGGGCGGCGGAGTTCCAGTCGAGCACCCACCACTCCAGCCGGCTGTACCCGTTCCGCACGCAGATCCCGGCCAGCTCGGCCAGCAGCGCCCGGCCGAGCCCGGTACCGCGCATCCCCGGCATGACGTAGAGATCCTCCAGGTAGATGCCGTGGCTGCCGGTCCAGGTCGAGTAGTTCAGGAACCACAGCGCGAACCCGGCGACGGCCCCGGAGTGCTCGGCCACGTGCGCGAAGACCGCGGGCTGCGCAGCGAACAGCGTCCGGTGCAGGTCGTCCTCGGTGGCCGTCACCTGATCGAGCGATTTCTCGTACTCGGCGAGCTCGCGGATCAGCCGGTGAATCTGCGGGACGTCCTGCGGGCGGGCTGGCCTGATCATGGCAACGAGGCTAGCCGCGGAGCCGGCCTCGGCTAGACCGGGATCCGGTACCTGAGCCGGAAGCCCTCGGCCGCGGTGACGATGTCGCCGGCCTCGACCGCCCGCCCGGCCGCCAGATGGGCACGCTCCACCAGCAGCACCTGGGCGCCGGCGGTGATGCCGAGCAGGGCCGCCTCGGCGCGCAGCGACGGGCGGGCCGAGACTTCCTCGGCCACCTCGTCGACGTAGATCCCGATGGCCTTCATCCGCTCGATCACCCCGCGGCCGGCCAGCGGTCCCTGCTCCGGCCCGGCGATCGCGGTGCCGCCGGTGAGCCGGGCCGGCTCGTACGAGGTCACCAGCTGAACGGCGGCACCGTCCGCGCTCAGCAGGTACCTGGTCCGCATCACCAGGTCGCTGCCTGGCCGCAGGCCGAGCCGCCGCGCGATCCGGGGCGGCGCGGTCACCTGCTCCGACTGGTGCTCGGCCGTCAGCCTGACCGCCGGGCCGGCCCGGCCAGGCCGAAGGGCGAGCCCGGGTAGTGCGGGCGGTCGTGCTCAAGGCAGCGGGACGCGGGCACCTTGCGCACGTACGACCCCGACCCGGCCCGTGCCTCGATCAGCCCCTCGGCGGCCAGCACGGCGAGTGCGTGCTTGGCCGCGGTCTCCCCGACGCCGTACCGGGCAATGATCGCGTTGCGGGATGGCACTCGCGCGCCCGGCTCTAGCGATCCGTCGCTGATGCGGGTACGCAGATCCTCGAGAACCCGGAGATAGACCGGATCGGTTGACGTGCCCATCGGAAGTCATTGTCACCGAAGCGACCTTCGAATTGTGACCCAAGCGCAATTTTGCTGCGGCGACAGCTCCCCGGAACGCCGGCCGGGCCGGCGCCGGTTAGTCGCTGCCTTCTTCCAGCAGCAGGTGATACCCGTTCGGGGTGCGGGCGTGCAGCACGCGGTAGGTCCAGTCCTCGCTCGGCGTCATCAGCTGCTCGCTGAACGGCACTCCGGCCTCGCCCAGCCGCTGCCGCGCGGCGGCGATATCCCCGACGCCGAATTGCCAGGTCAGCACGTGATCAGGGGTGTCGCTGCGGAAGCCGGCCTTTCGCTCGATGCCGAACTCGACCGGCCCGTGGCCCAGCGCGAGGAAATGCGGGTACTCAGGGCCTGCATAGGTGACGTGGAAGCCCAGGCGGACGTAGAAGTCACGTTCAGCCTCAAGGTCGCTCACAAACAGAATTGGGATGATCCGGTTGAACAATGCCGCCATGGCGGCACATCGTACCGATCGGCAAGCCGCGCTGAGCAGGGATCCGGCTGGTAGTGACTAGGCTGACAGGGTGATACCGAACGGTGGCGGCCAGTCCGTCCGGGTGGCAGCCTGCCAGCTCAGCCTGCGGATCGGGGAAACCGCGCACAACCGTGCGGCCGCGCGCGACGCGATCGACATCGCCGCAGGTCAGGGAGCACGCGTCGTGGTGCTGCCGGAGCTCGTCCAGTCCGGCTACGTGTTCTCCGGCCCGGCCGAGGCCCGGTCGCTGGCCGAGCCTGCCGACGGGCCGACCATCACCGAGTGGCAGCAGCTCGCCGCCCGGCACGACCTGGTGATCATCGGCGGGTTCTGCGAGCTCGCCCGGTCCGGCGAGCTGCGCAACAGCGCGGCGGTCATCGGCCCCGGCGGCACGCTCGCGGTCTACCGCAAGGCGCACCTGTGGGACGCCGAGCCTGACGTCTTCACGCCAGGCGATCACGAGCCGCCGGTGGTCGACACCGCCTGCGGCCGGATCGGCGTGCTGGTCTGCTACGACGCCGAGTTCCCCGAGTGGGTCCGCAAGCCCGCCCTGGCCGGGGCGGACCTGCTTGCGGTCCCGACGAACTGGCCGGCCGCCCCGCGGCCGGCCGGGGAGCGGCCGATGGAGGTGCTGAACGTGCAGGCCGCGGCGAGCGCGAACCGGATCTTCATCGCCGCGGCGGACCGGTGCGGAACCGAGCGCGGGGTGGCCTGGACCGGCGGCGCGGTGATCGTCGGCCCGGACGGCTATCCGCTGGCCGGGCCGCCGGTCGCGGACCAGCCAGCGGTGCTGGTGGCCGACTGCGACCTGCGGCTGGCCCGCAGCAAGGCGAACAGCCCGCGCAACGACGTGCACGCTGACCGGCGGCCCGAGCTGTACGGCTGAGGCCTACTTCTTCCTGGCCAGGGTCAGCCCGTCGCCGACCGGGAGCAGCACGAGCTCGACCCGGCCGTCGGCAACCGCGTGATCATTGAATGCCTGGATCGCCGCCACGTTGGCGTCGCCGTCGGCCGGGCCGGTCACGGCGCCGCCGTAGAGCGTGTTGTCCACCAGGATGACGCCGCCCGGCCGGATCCTCGGCACGATCTCCTCCCAGTAGCCGATGTACCCGGGCTTGTCGGCATCGATGAAGGCCAGGTCGAGCTCGGCGGCACCGGGCAGCGCCCGCAGGGTCTCGATCGCCGGGCCGAGCCGCAGCTCGATCCGGTCGGCCAGGCCGGCCTTGCGCCAGACGCGGCGGGCCACCGACGTCCACTCCTCGCTGACGTCACAGCAGATCAGGCGGCCTCCGTCGGCGAGGCCGCGGGCCAGGCAGATGGCGGAGTAGCCGGTAAAGGTGCCGACCTCGACGGCGTTGCGGGCGCCGCCGATCCTGGCCAGCAAGGTCATGAAGGTGCCCTGCTCCGAGCCGATCTGCATGCCGGCCGGGCCGGGGAACAGCCGGGCGGTCTCCTCGGCCAGCTCGCTGGTCACCGGGTCGGGCGGCGCGCTGTGCGCCAGCAGGTAGGCATGCAGTTGCGGGCTCAGTTGCTCGGTGCGGCGGGACATGGCCCCACGCTAACTGACCGGCCGCTCCCCGGCGCACTGTCCTGGCGCACGCGGCACCGCGGGCGCGGGTCTACCCTCGGTCCATGGCCATGTACATCCCGAGCCCGCCGGTCAACGGATTCCATCTCGGCCCGTCGTTCATCCATTTCTACGGGCTGATGTACGTGGTCGGGATCACCCTCGCCATCATCATCACCCGGCGGCGGTGGCAGGCAGCCGGCGGTGACCCGGCGCTGGTCGCCGACGTGGCGACCTGGGCGGTGCCGGCCGGCCTGATCGGCGCCAGGATCTACTTCGATGTCACCACGCCAGCGGACATCCCGCCGCACTGGTGGGGCGTGTTCGCGATCTGGTCGGGCGGCCTGGGCGTGTGGGGCGGCATCGCGGCAGGCGCGGCGGCCGGCATCTGGCGGGTCCGCCGGGCCGGCGGCAGCGTTCCGGTGTTCATGGACGCCGTCGCGCCGGCCCTGCTCGTCGCCCAGGCGGTCGGCCGCCTCGGGAACTACTTCAACCAGGAACTGTTCGGCCGGCCGACCAGCCTGCCGTGGGGGCTGGCGATATCGCAAGCGCACCGGCCGCCCGGGTACACGCAGTTCAGCACCTTCCAGCCGACGTTCCTGTACGAGCTGATCTTCGACCTGCTGCTCGCGGCCGCGCTGGTGTGGCTCGGGCATCACCGCGGCATCCGGCCGCCCGGCCTGTTCGCCCTCTACGTGGCCGGCTACTCGGCGTTCCGCATCTTCGAGGAGACGCTGCGGATCGACTCATCTGAGCACTTCTTCGGCCTGCGGCTGAACTTCTACATCGCCGGCATCCTGGCCATCACCGGCATCGTCTGGTTCATCCGCAGCCAGCGCGGCAAATCCGGCGGGCCGCCAGCCGAGCGGGCCGAGTCGGTGCCGACCAGCGCCACCGAGACCTAGCTATTCGCCGGGCGGCCAAGCTCCGGGTAATCCGGTGCCCACATCGCCGCGGCCACGGCAGCCTCGATGTCTTCCCCGGGCGGCAGCTGCGACACCCCGCTTTCGCGCGCCTCGCTGGCCACCGCGACCGCGATTGGCTGGGATATCTGCCGCAGGTCAGCGATCTGCGGGTAGAGGGCGCCGGCGTCCAGACGGTCCGCCGACACCAGCCCGGCCAGGGTGGTGGCCGCGACGAGGAACATGCGGTCGGTGACTTCCGTGACGCGCGCCGCGATCGCCGCCAGGCCGACACCAGGGAAGATGAAGACGTTGTTGGCCTGGCCGACCAGGCGGGTATGTCGGCCCGGCCCGCACCGGGCCGAACGGGCTGCCGGTCGCGACAAGCGCACGTCCCTGGCTCCACCGCAGGACGTCGGCTGGCGTCGCCTCGGAATTGGCCGTCGGGTTGGACAGCGGGAAGACGACGGGCACGGCGGTCCGCTCGGCCATCGCCCTGATGGCCGGCTCGGTGAAGGCGCCCGCCGTCCCGCTCGTCCCGATCAGGATCGTCGGGGCCACCTGCCGCACTACCGTCTCAAGCTCATGCCGGGCGGCCGGCCCGAAGCCGAGGCTCGCGAGCTCGGACCTGGTGAGGGCGAACGGGCGCTTGTCGTCATCCAGGTGGTCGCGCCCTTCGAAAACCAGGCCCCTGGAGTCGAGCATCACGATGGCCCGGCGGATTTGCGCTTCGGCGGCCCCCTCGGCCCGCATGACGGCCTGGACGAGCCTCGCGATGCCGATACCTGCGGCGCCGGCGCCGACGAACACCAGCCGCTGGCTGGCCATCGGCTCGCCACTGCGCCGCAGGGCGGCGAGGATGCCAGCGACGACCACCGCGGCGGTGCCCTGGATGTCGTCGTTGAAGCTCGCGATGCGGTGCCGGTACCGGTCAAGCAGCCGGATCGCGTTGTGCTGCTTGAAGTCCTCCCACTGCAAGACGGCATCCGGGTAGACACTGCGGACCGCTGCGACGAATGCCTCGACGAAGTCGTCGTAGGCGGCCCCCCGCAGCCTGGGCTCCGGGTAGCCGAGGTAGTGCGGATCACCGAGCAGGCCGGGGTTGTCGGTGCCGCAGTCTAGCGACACCGGCAGCGCCAGGCTGGGGTTGATGCCGGCCCCGGCGGAGTACAGCGCGAGCTTGCCGACCGGGATCCCCATGCCGCCGGCCCCCTGATCGCCCAGGCCGAGAATCCGCTCGTTGTCGGTGGCGACGATCAGCCGGATCCCTGGCCGGCCGGCGTTGCGCAGGACTTCCGGGATGCACGCGATATCGTCCGGCGTAATCCAGAGTCCGCGGGGACGGCGCACGATGTGGCTGAAACGCCGGCAGGCCTCGCCGACCGTCGGCGTATAGACAATCGGGGCCAGTTCCTCCAGGTGATCGAGAAGCACCCGGTAGAACAAGGTCTCGTTACGATCCTGCAGCGCCACCAGCCCGATGTATTTCTCCAGGTCGGTCGCCTTGCACCGAAGGTGCTCGAGCTCGAGCGCGACCTGCTGTTCTATCGTGGCGATGCGCCAGGGCAGCAGGCCGCGCAGGCCGAGCGCCGCGCGCTCGTGCCGGGTGAACGCGGCGTCCTTGTTCAGCAGCGGCCGCTCAAGGATCTCGGTGCCGGCGGGCCGGCCGGCGGCCCGCCAGCGGGCCGGTCTGGCGGCGCTGTGGCCGCGTCAGTGCTGGTCTGCATTACAGCCTCCCGCTGCCTTCCCCGGGCCCAGCCGGGTGTCACCGCCGCCCTGGCGCCAGTCACTGACGCGCTCTGCCTCCTAGTTGACCCCCGGCTGGCCGCGCCCGCCACGGCCGAAGGTCCCGGGAATGAATCCCGGGATCCGGGCTAGTGACGTTTCCCCCCGCGGCGGGTTACCTTGAGAAGGGTGATTGCCGATGCGCAGGTACCTTGTCGTCGCTAACCAGACACTGCTGGGCGTGGATCTACGCGACGAGCTCCGCAGCCGGATCAAGGCCGGGCCGAGTTCGGTCTACGTGCTCGTCCCGAACACCACCGCCGCGGACTATCACGTTGACGCCGCCGGCGGCGTTCTCCCGCACCCCAGCATGTGGTGGTGGGTGACGGACTACGCTGGCCCCGCTGACGACGAGGAGGCAACCGCGCAGGCCGGGGAGCGGCTGAAGGTGATGCTGGCCGACCTCGCCGCGGTCGGCGTGCCCGTCCACGGCGACCTCGGGAGCTCGAGCCCGATCGAGGCCATGGAGAAGACGTGCGCCGAGCAGCAGTTCGACGAGATCATCATCGCCACGCTGCCGCGGCGAGGCTCACGCTGGCTCGGGGCCGACCTTCCCCGGCAGGCCGAGCGCCGGTTCGGGCTGCCGGTCACGACCATCACCATGAAGAGCCGGTGACACGCCGAGCGGTGCCTGGCTGACGCCGGGCAACGGGGGAGCAGGCGCCGGCCAGCCTGCCGGGCGCGCCCGGCGGCTGGCCGCCCGCATCGCCCCTGACGTCGCCCTGCTCCGCCGGTCCAGGGAGTTCCGGCTGCTCTACGGCGGGCAGATGTCGTCGTTCGCCGGCAGCATGATCAGCTTCGTGGCCATGCCCTACCAGGCCTATCAGCTGACCCGCTCCTCGCTCGTCGTCGGGCTGCTTAGCTTCGCCGAGCTGGCGCCGCTGGTGGCCACCGCGCTGCTCGGCGGCGCGCTGGCGGACGCGGCCGACCGGCGCCGGCTGATCAGGGTCAGCCAGTGCTTCCTGTGCGGCTGCGGCCTCGCGCTGGCGCTGAACGCGGCGGCCTGGCATCAGCTGTGGCTGCTGTTCCTGCTCGCCGTCGTGAGCACCGGGCTGTACGGCCTGCAGCGGCCGTCGCTCGAGGCGCTGGTTCCGGTGCTGGTCCGGCGCGACGAGCTGGCGGCCGCCGCGGCGCTGACCGGGCTGCTCGGCAACACGGCCAACCTGGCCGGGCCGCTGCTCGGCGGCTTCCTGATCAAGCTCGGCGGGCTGCCCGCCGGCTACCTCGCCGACAGCGTTGCCTGCCTGATCTCGCTGCTTGCCTTCGCCAGGATGCGCGCGACCCCGCCGCCGCCCGATCCGGCCAGGCCCAGCGTGCGCGGGGTGGCTCGACGGCCTGCGGTACGCCAGGAGCAGGCCCGAATTGCTCGGCAGCTACCTGATCGACATCTCGGCGATGCTGTTCGGCGCGCCGTATGCGTTGTTCCCGGCGATCGCGGCCCGGCTCGGCGGGCCGGCCGTGCTCGGGCTGCTCTATGCCGCGCCGGGCGCCGGCGGCCTGATCGTGAGCATGACCGGCGGCTGGGCCAGTCACGTGCACCGGCACGGCCGGGCCATCGTGCTCGCGGTCTGCGGCTGGGGCGCCGGCATCGCCGCGTTCGGATTCGCGGCGAGCCTGTGGTGGGCCGTCGCGGCCCTGGCCGCGGCGGGCGCGGCCGACATGATCAGCGGCATCTTCCGGATGACCATGTGGAACCAGACCATCCCGGCCAGCCTGCGGGGACGGCTGGCGGGCCTGGAGATGATCAGTTACACGACCGGGGAGCCGATCGGCAATCTGGAAGCCGGCGTTGTCGCCGCCGCGACCGGATCGGTGCGGATCGCGGTGGTGTCCGGCGGCGCGGCGAGCGTGCTCGGCGCCGTCGTGGTTGCCGCCGCGCTGCCTGCCCTGTGGCGCTTCGACGCCAGGGATCACCTGGCAGGTGCGCAGGATACGGCGGTCAGAGCCAGCCCCCCTGAGCCGCCCGCAGGCACCACATCCATCGGGTTACTGTGATCGCGTGAGCCGATCCGCCCTGCCGCCGGGATCCGCGCTCGGCCTGCACCGGGTGGCCGAGCCGCCCGGCGTGCTGCCGCAGGCGGCCTGGCGGCTGGATCCCGACCCGGCCATCTGGCCGGACGAGGTGCGGGTCCGGGTTGACCGGCTGAACCTGGACGCGGCGTCCTTCCGGCAGCTGCGCGAAGCGGGCGGCGGGGATCCGGACGCGATCCGGGCCGCGGTCACGACGATCATCGCAACCCGCGGCAAGATGCATAACCCGGTTACCGGCTCTGGCGGGATGCTCACCGGCATCGTCGACGAGGCCGGCCCGGACTCGCCGCTTGGCCTGCGGGCCGGGGACCGGATCGCCACCCTGGTCTCGCTCAGCCTCACGCCGCTGGCGGTGACCGATGGCCTGGCCCGCTGGGACGGCCGGTCCGAGCAGGTGCCCTGCGACGGGCACGCGATCCTGTTCGGCCGGTCGATCGCCGCCGTGCTGCCCGGCGACCTGCCGGTGCCGCTCGCGCTTGCCGTCCTCGACGTCTGCGGCGCGCCGGCCCTGACGCACCGGGTGGTGACCGAGGCGGCCCGGCGGGCCGGCCGCCCGGTCGTCGCGGTACTCGGCGCGGCCGGCAAGAGCGGATCGCTGGCCGCGGCGGCGGCCCGCCGCGCGGGGGCCGGCCGCATCATCGGCGTCGTGCCGCACGAGCGGGAGGCCGCCGCGCTCCGCGCCGCGGCGGCGCCCGGCCTGCCGGGGCTGGCCGACCAGGTGGTGATCGCCGATGCCCGCGATCCGGTGGCGGTCTCCGGCGCGGTCCGCGCGGCCGGCGGCCCGGCCGACGTCACCGTCGTGTGCGTGGACGTGCCGGGCGGCGAGGGCGGCGCCATCCTGGCCACCGCCCAGGGCGGTATCGTGATCTTCTTCTCGATGGCCACCTCGTTCACCGCGGCCGCGCTCGGCGCCGAAGGCGTCGCTGCGGACGTGACCATGCTCGTCGGCAACGGGTACGTTCCCGGGCACGCACAGCTCGCGCTTGACCTGATCCGCACCGAGCAATCCGTTAAGAAACTATTTGAAAGCCGGCTGGCGGAACTGACCGGCTCTCCGCCCGAGCGCAGCAAGGATGGCGATGTCCGGGGATAGTGGCGCAGGAACGGGCGCGGGCAGCGCGGCAGCCGGCCGGCTCGGGCTGGATCCGGCCGTCGTCGCGCGCGGCGCGCGCGCTGGCCCGGCGGGCCGGCCAGCCGGTCGTCGAGCTCGCCCGGACGCACAGCACGGTCTCGGTGGAGCGCGCGGTGCTCCGGCTTGGCGGCCTGGACGGCGCCGACCCGGCCGGCATGCCGTGGGTGAACAGGCTGGCCGACGCGGTGCGGGACGCGGTCGGCTTGCAGCACGGGGTCGCGCTGCCTGCCTGGGACGCGCTGGCGGCCGGCCGCTATCCCGACCTGGCGGCACTGGCCAGGGACGCGGCCGCGGGCAGGGTGCGGTTCCGGATCCCGGCAGGCCCGGCCGCCGCCCGGGCCCGCGCGGCGGCCACCGGCGCCGTCCGCAGCGGCGTCGCCGCGATCGACGCCCGCCGGGCCGAGCGGGACGCGATGATCGGCGCCACCGCGGACCCGCCGAAGCCGTGGATCTACCTGATCGTCGCTACCGGCGATATCTACGAGGACATCCCGCAGGCGCAGGCGGCGGCCAGGGCCGGGGCGGACATCATCGCGGTGATCCGGTCCACCGGCCAGTCCCTGCTCGACTACGTGCCCGAGGGGCCGACCCGGGAGGGCTACGCCGGCACCTACGCGACCAGGGAGAACTTCCGGCTGATGCGCGCCGCGCTGGACGAGACGTCACGCGAGCTTGGCCGGTACGTCCGGCTGACCAACTACGCCTCCGGCCTCTGCATGCCGGAGATCGCGACGCTGGCCGGGCTCGAGCGGCTGGACATGATGCTGAACGACTGCATGTACGGCATCATCTTCCGCGACATCAACCCCCGCCGTACCTTCATCGACCAGCGGTTCTCCCGGCAGGTGCACGCCCGCGCCGGGATCATCATCAACACCGGCGAGGACAACTACCTGACCACGGCCGACGCCGTCGGCGCCGCGCACACGGTCATCGTCAGCCAGCTGCTGAACGAGTTCTTCGCCAAGGAGGCCGGGCTGGCCGACGGGCAGCTCGGGCTCGGGCACGCGTTCGAGATCAGCCCGGACGTGCCCGACTCGTTCCTGCTTGAGCTCGCGCACGCGCAGCTGGTCCGCGAGCTGTTCCCGGCCGCGCCGCTGAAGTACATGCCGCCGACCAAGCACATGACCGGGAACGTGTTCGCCGGGTACCTGCTTGACGCGTTCTTCAACCTGTGCGGGATGATGACCGGCCAGTCGATCCTGCTGATCGGGATGATGACCGAGGGCATCCACACCCCGTTCCTTTCCGACCGGGACCTCGCGCTGGAGAACGTCAGGTACGTGCGCGATGCGGCCGGCCTGCTGGGCGACAGCTTCCGGCCCGCGCCGGGCGGCTTCATCGAGCGGCGGGCCGCCGAGGTGCTCGGCGAGGCCGTCGGGCTGCTCCGCAAGATCGGCGACGACGGCCTGCTGACCGCGATCGCGGACGGCACCTTCGGCGTCACCCGGCGGCCCGCGGACGGCGGCCGCGGGCTCGACGGGGTGATCGAGCAGGCCGACGGCTATTTCAACCCGGCCGCCGAGCTGCTCGATCGCGGGTCCGCCGCGCCCGCTGCGGCGGTGCCGCGATGACCGGCCAGCTGATCCGGCCCTACGGCGACACCACCGGCGACGGCCGGGTGCAGGTCTCCTTCACCCTCCCGGTGCCGTTCGGGACGCCGTCCGAGCGGGCCCGCGCGGAGGGCGCGGCGCTGCAGCTGGCGGCCAAGATGGGGCTGGCGCCCGCGATGGTGGTGCATGCCAAGGGCATCGGCCCGGACTTCACGTTCTGCATCGTGTACGGGCAGGTAACTCACCTTGTCGACCTTTCCCAGGTCACGGTCGCCGAGCGGGAGTTCCCGCTGCTGTCGCCGGCCGAGATCAACCGGCGGATCCGGGCGGCACTCGGCCGCAAGCTCGTGGTGGTCGGGGCCTGCATCGGCACCGACGCGCACACGGTCGGCATCGACGCGATCCTGAACGTGAAGGGCCACGCGGGGGAGAAGGGCCTGGAGTACTACCGGGAGATGCGCATCGTGAACCTCGGCGCGCAGGTGGAGGTCGCCGAGCTCGTCGCCCGGTCGGAAGCGGAACGCGCCGACGCCGTGCTGGTCAGCCAGGTGGTCACGCAGCGGGACGCGCACCTGGCCAACGCGCGCGAGCTGGCGGCCGCGTTCCTGGCGGCCGGGCCGGGGCGGCCGCTGCTCGTGGTCGGCGGGCCGAGGTTCGACCCGGCGATGGCCGCCGCGGTGGGCGTCGACAAGATCTTCGGCCGGGGCACCACGCCGGGGGAGGTCGCCAGCTACCTAGCCCATGTCCTGGCTCCAGAAGGAGGCAACCGATGACGGACGATCCCCGGCTCGGCCAGACGGTCACGCACCGCCGGTACGTGCCGGCCGGCCACGCGCATTACGGCGGCAACCTGGTGGACGGGGCCTACGTGCTCGGCCTGTTCGGCGACGCGGGCACCGAGCTGTCCATCCGGACCGACGGCGACGAGGGACTGTTCGCCGGCTACTCCGACGTCCAGTTCCGCGCGCCGGTGTTCGGCGGCGACGTGATCGAGGTCACCGCGGCGGTGGCCGGGGTCGGGCGGCGCAGCCGGGAGATCGCCTTCGAGGCGCGGGTGACCTGCCGGGCCGACCCTGGCCGCGGGCCGTCCGCCGCCCGGGTGCTGCCCGAGCCGCTGGTCGCCGTCACCGCGACCGGGACGGTCGTCGTCCCGCCGCCTGCGTCCTGACAGGCGGCGGGACAGGCGGCTATTCGGAGCCGAACGACTCGATCTCCGCGCGCTCGGCCTCGGTCAGCTCGCGCGGCACGTCGTCCGTGGCGGCCTTGGCGCTGTGCACCTGATGCCGGATGCTGTCCACGATCTCCGGGTTGGCCAGCGTGGTCACGTCCCCGACGTCGGCGAAGTTGGAGATGGACGCGATCACCCGGCGCATGATCTTCCCGGACCTGGTCTTCGGCATGTCCGGCACGATCCAGACGTTCTTCGGCCGGGCGATCTTGCCGATCTCGGTGTCGATCGCGTTGGAGACCTTGTGCTCCATCTCCTTGCTCGGCTCGTAGCCGGGCTTCAGCGAGACATACACCTCGACCATCCGGCCGCGGATGTCGTCGATCACCGGCACGGCGGCAGCCTCGGCGACCTCGGTGACGGTCAGCGCGGCCGACTCGATCTCCTTGGTGCCCAGCCGGTGCCCGGCCACGTTGATCACGTCGTCCACCCGGCCGAGGATGCGGTAGTAGCCGTCGGCGGCCCGGACCGCGCCGTCGCCGGCAAAGTACGGCCAGTCGCGCCAGTCCTTGCTGTCCGGATCCTTGTTGTACTTCCGGTAGTAGGTGTCCACGAACCGGTCCGGCTGCCCCCAGATGGTCTCGAAGATGCCGGGCCACGGATTGCGGATGCAGATGTTCCCGGCCCGGCCGTCCGGCAGCTCGACGCCGTCCTCGTCGTAGATGGCCGCGTAGATGCCGAGCACCATCGGGCCGCAACTGCCCGGCTTCATCGGCTTGAGCGCCGGCAGCGTGCTGCCGAGGAACCCGCCGGTCTCGGTCTGCCACCAGGTGTCGACGATGACCGCCTCGCCCTTGCCCACCGCCTTCTGGTACCAGCGCCACACCTCGGGCTCGATCGGCTCGCCCACCGTGGTCATGTGCTTGAAGTGATAGTCGTACTTGGCCGGCTCGTCCGGGCCCACCTTGCGCAGCATCCTGATCGCGGTCGGCGAGGTGTGGAAGATGTTCACCCCGAGCTTCTCGGCGATCCGCCAGGGCCGCCCGGCATCCGGGTAGTTGGGCACGCCCTCGTAGATCACCGTCGTGGTGCCGAGCGCTAGCGGCCCGTACACGATGTAGGAGTGGCCGGTGATCCAGCCGATGTCGGCCATGCACCAGTAGACGTCGTCCTGGTGGATGTCCTGGTAGTACTTCGACGTCCCGGCCACGTAGGACAGGTAGCCGCCGGTGCTGTGCACGCAGCCCTTCGGGCGCCCGGTGGTGCCGCTGGTGTACATCAGGAACAGCGGGTCCTCGGCCGCCATCGACACCGGCTGGACCGTCGCCCCCTGGTGCCCGGCCAGCAGTTCGTCGACGAAGACGTCCCGGCCATCGGCCATCGGGGTTTCCGATGCGTACTTGCCGGGATGGCGCCGCCAGACGACCACCTTGTCGACTTCCTGGCCTTGCTTCGCCGCCTCGACGAGCGCCTCGTCGGCCTTTTCCTTGTGATCGATAAGCTGGCCGCTGCGGTAATAGCCGTCCATGGTGATCAGTATCCGGCTGCCGGAGTCGGCGATCCTGGTCCCGCAGGCATTACCGCTGAAGCCGCCGAATACCTGCGAGTGGATGACGCCGAGCCGCGCGCAGGCCAGCATCGTGACCGCCAGCTCGGGCACCATCGGCATGTGCAGCGTCACCCGGTCGCCAGTGGCCAGGCCAAGGTCGTCGCGCAGCACTGCGGCGAATTCATTAACCTGCCCGAGCAGGTCGGCGTAGCTGATGTGCACGTGCTCGTCGGACTCGAGTTCCGGCACGAAGACGATCGCGGTCTTGTCCGGATTGGCTTCCGCGTGCCTGTCCACGCAGTTGTACGAGGCATTCAGCCTGCCGCCGACGAACCACTTCCAGAATGGCGGGCTGCTGGTATCCAGCGTGGTGTGCCAGGGCTCATCCCAGCTCAGCAGATCGGCATACTCCTTGAAGCAGTCCGGGAACTTGTCCTCGCTGAACCGGTCGAAGATGGCCGGGTCGTTGGCGTTGGCCTGCGCGACAAATTTCTCCGACGGCTGCAAAGTATTCTTCCTCCCGCCAGTGCACGGCGATCTGTGATTCGGAGACCTTCGACTCGGGATTTTCGCTCATTGCTCGCCCTCCAGCCGGAAACTGAGGCCCGCACAGGGTTCAGGCTCCAGGAAATTGCAGCGCCGCCGGCGGCAGGCGCGCATCGCGGATACTGCGGACCCGGCGCAGGGCGCGGGCAAAGCGCGCGGTACAGGCATCGCACACCGGACGCTCGCTGACAACTCTGTCATGCCGCCCTCACACGCTCGGGGAGGCTTAATCGTATCGCCGCCGGACAACAGCGAACAGGGCCATTGGTCCGCTGCCCGGCCGGGTCAGGAGTGCCGCCGGGAGAGGTTGACATCACGGCGATCGGCGGTATGTTGCTAGCCAGTCCAGCACCTGGCCACCAGGGCAGGACGGTAATCCGTCCGGGCCTGGCTGGGCCAAAAAGGCTCCAGATCGCTCAGGGGGGTTGGACCCGGGAGTGGCCCGGGCACCCAGTAGACAACGGAGGACGAGCCCGTTGCCGGCGGGACGAACTCCGGTCCGAAGGGATGCCCGGGCCCTCTTCCGTTACGGCAGCTGGGAACCTGCTTGACGACGCAGGCGTTTGGGGAGCCAGTAGGTCGTTATGTCAGGACCACGCTGAGGCAGGCAGAGTGACAGATACGAAACGGCCCGGCGGCGCGCTGGGCCGGGTGGCCGTGATCGTCCCGACCTACGACGAGCGGGAGAACCTGGAGCCGATCGTCGCCCGGGTCCGTGCCGCGGTGGCCGACGCGGACATCCTCGTGGTGGACGACAACAGCCCGGACGGCACGGGCGAGGTCGCCGACAAGCTGGCCGCCGCTGACTCCCGCGTGCACGTGCTGCACCGGCCGGCCAAGGCAGGACTGGGCTCTGCCTACGTGACCGGCTTCGGCTGGGCGCTCGACCGCGGCTACGGGGTGCTCGTGGAGATGGATGCCGACGGCTCGCACGACCCGGCCGAACTGCCGGCCCTGCTGGCCGCGCTCGACCACGCCGACCTGGTGATCGGCTCCCGCTGGGTCCCCGGCGGGACCGTGCGGAACTGGCCGAAGTCGCGCGAGTTCCTGTCCAGGGGCGCCAACACGTACGCCCGGATCATGCTGGGCATCAGCGTCCGCGATGCCACCGCCGGATACCGCGCGTACCGGGCGGGCACGCTCCGCGCGGCCGGGCTTGACCAGGTGCTCTCCCGCGGTTACTGCTTCCAGATCGACCTGGTGCTGCGTGCCCTGCGGGCCGGCCTGACGGTCACCGAGGTGCCGATCACCTTCACCGAGCGCACCCGCGGCGCCAGCAAGATGAGCAGGGGCGTGGTGGCCGAGGCGTTCTGGCGGGTGGCCCAGTGGGGCATAGCCGCGCGGCTACCCGGCCGGAAGGCCGGGAGCCAGGCGGGCCGGAAGGCAGGCGGCTAGGCGCTCTTGCGCTGCCGCCCCGTGCGGGAGTTCACCGCGACATCCGCGCCGAGGCCGCGCTGCCCCCTGATCACCGCGAGACGCTCGGCGAGCACCTCTTCCAGGTCCGCGACGGACCGCCGTTCCAGCAGCATGTCCCAGTGGCTGCGCGGCGGCTTGACCTTCTTGGGCGCGGGCAGATCGCCAGCGGAGGTGAATGCCGTCGCACCGCACACCCGGCACTCCCAGGTGGTCGGGATCTCAGCCTCGGCCGCGAACGGAACGGTAAAGCTGTGGCCTTTCGGGCAATCGAAAGCCACGTCCTGACGCGGGGCCAGATCAGTGTTACGGTCATTCTCGTAGCTGGTAGCTCCGAGCCTGGTACCGCGAAGAGAGCGTTCGGCCATAAGTTGCTGCCTCCCAGCGCTCAGCCGTCCTACTTGTCAACGGTGAGGTCTCGGACAAGATTCCCGCCTGGCCATGTTTCCAACCCCCGACGGCGCGGCGGATCGCGCGGAACGCTATCCGGGCGGCCTCGGATGCCACTGGCCGCGGCCCCTGAGCACCTCGCGCAGCTCGACGGTCTGGTCGGTCATGATGCCGTCTACGCCCAGGTCGAGCAGGCTGCCCATCAGCGCCCGGTCGTTGACCGTCCACGCGTGCACCTGCAGGCCGAGCGCGTGCGCCCGGCGCAGGAACGGCGCGGTGGCCACCGCCGCGGGGACCTGCGCGCACTGGGCCGACGACCCGGCCCGGCTGCCGAGCCGTACCGCGGCGATGCCACCAGGCGACGCGGCCATGCAGACCGGCCGGCCGAGCGCCCGCCGGGCGGCCCACAGCCTGCGGGCCGAGAATGAGCAGATGCAGACCCGGTCCCACGCCGCGGTCCTGCGGACCACGTCGGCCAGCGGCCGGACCGCGCCCTGGTCCTTGACGTCGATGTTGAAGCGCACATCCGGCCAGGCCCCGAGCAGGTCCTCGACCAGCGGGATCGGCTCGGTCCCGCCGATCCTGGCGGCGGCGACTTCGCGATGCGGCAGCCGGGCGACGCAGCCGGGCCGCCCGGTCAGCCGGTCAAGCGCCTTGTCGTGGAAGGCAAGCAGCACACCGTCGGCGGTGGCCCGCGCATCGGTTTCCATGAACGCGTAGCCGAGCCCGACCGCATGCTCGAAGGCGCGCCAGGAGTTCTCCGGTCCGTGCGCGGCGCCGCCCCGGTGCGCGAAGGCAAGCGGGCCAGGGAAATCGAGGAATGCGCCGGGCACGATCATGAGAATGTGAAACGGGCCGGGCCGGGCCGGTCAGGCACGCGACCACTCCCGGCGGCGGGCTTCGGCCATCGCGATCGCGGCGGCGGCGGCGACGTTCAGCGAGCCGACCCGGCCGGTCTGCGGGACGTACGCGACCGCGTCGGCCACCGCCAGCAGGCCGGCCGAGCAGCCGCTGTCCTCATTCCCGACCGCCAGGCAGACGTCCCCGGCCAGCGGGGCCTCGTGCAGCGGGACCGCGCCGTCGGTCAGCTCGATCGCCACCACCCGCAGCCCGCCGGCCGCCGCGGCCGCCGCGGCGGCCGCCGCGCTCTGCTCCTTCGCCCAGCTGACCAGCCGCTCGGTGCCGAGCGCCGTCTTCCGGGCGGACGGATGGTCCGGCGAAGCGCTGTCGCCGCAGAGCCAGATCTGCTCGACCCCGAGCGCGGCGGCGGTCCTGATGATCGAGCCCACGTTGAACGGCTGGCCGACCGAGTCAAGCAGCAGCGCCAGCCTCGCCTGGGTGAGCCGCCGCCAGGACCGGTTCAGCCGCTTGACGTCGGTTGGCCGCAGCTGGCGGCGCGGCGCGGGCCCCGATTGTACTTGTCACCGGCCGACCGCCAGCACCCGGTAGCCGCCGCGGGCCGCCGCCCGCCGGGCCTGCCAGCCTGCCGCGGCCAGCCAGCGCTGCAGCGAGTCCGCGCCCAGGTTGCGCTGCACGACGAGGTAGCCGGCGGCGCCGGGGGCCAGCCTGGCCAGCCAGCCGGACAGCAGGTCGTGCAGCGCGTCCTTGCCGACCCGGATCGGCGGATTGGACCAGATCAGCCCGAACTCGGCCGGGCAGCGCCGGGTCACCGGGGGCCACGCAGCGGACGTTCGGCAGTCCCGCGCGCCGGGCATTGGCGGCGCACAGCGCAAGCGCGCGCTCGTTCACGTCGACCGCCCAGACGGTCGCGCCGGGGGACCGGGCGGCGAGCACCAGCGCCAGCGGCCCGTACCCGCAGCCCAGGTCGAGCAGGTGGCCGGACGGCGGCGGCGGTGGCGCGGTCTCGAGCAGCAGCCTGGTGCCGGCGTCCAGCCGGCCGGGCGAGAACATCCCGGCGTCGGTCTGCAGTTCCAGGTGCACGTCAGGCAGCACGACGTGGACCCGGCCCGGGCGATGCGGCGCGTCCGGCCGGGCGCTGAAGTAGTGCTGGCTCACCGGCACGCCCGGCCCGCTGCTAGCGGGACCGCGGCGCGGCAGCAGATCGCTCCGGCGCCTCCGCCGCCGCGGCGAGCGCAGGGTTGATGAACCGCCGGGTCATCCACCGCTCGACGACGAACGTCAGCACCGGGATGGTGCCGGCCAGCAGCAGGATCACCGTCGGGGCGCTGGCCAGCTTCATGCCCAGCTGCCGGGACATCAGGTACGCGGTGATCAGGTAGATGATGTACAGGATCCCGTGCAACGTGCCGACGTCGTTCACCACGACGTCGTTGTGCGCGAACACTTGCAGCGGGATGCCGACGAAGCACAGCACCATCAGCACCACGCCGGTGATGTAGGCCATCACCCGGTACCGGAACACGGCTGCGCGCAACCTGAGCACCTCCTCTATCGCAGGCCGTGCCAGCGGCCGTGGCCCTGCACCTGCTCGTTAAGCCTGGCCAGGTAGGCGTTGTAGGCGGCGAGCTCCGGGTCCTGCTCGGCGGCCGGGTCGCCAGCGGCAGGCCGGCCGAGCCGCCGCGGCGCTCGGCGGGCCGCCCCGGCCCGGCAGGCCGAGTTCCGCGGCGGCATCGTCGTCGCCGGCGGCCGCGGGCGGCCTGACTCATCGATGATCGTCTTCACCCAGAACACCACGGCGAAGACCGAGAAGACCGGCCACTCGAACGTGTACGCCCAGCTGAGCGCGTTCCCGGCCTCGGCGCGGTGGAACTGCCAGTCGCCCAGCCACAGCATCCCGACCACGGAGAATGCCACGAACACATGCCAGCAGAGCCACTTGGGGGCAAACAGGAAATGCCACCGCGGAGCAGGCCGTGCGCTGGACATGCTCAGAGCCTAGCGCCGGTCGGCCGCACGGCTGCCGCCGCGCTGCGCGGATATGTCCCGCGCGTCACCGGTCCGGACCGCGTGACGCCTGGCCAGCCATAATCGGACTCATGTCGCTTGCCGATCTACTCACCGGGCGGAGCGGGCTCGCTGGCCGGCTGCCGCAGCGGCTTGACGAACTGCGCGGCCCGGTCAAGGGCACCATCGTGCTGCCGCGCCACCTGGCCTGGCCGGGAATGCGCGAGTTCGATCTCTCCGACGACCGGATCCGGCGCAGCATGTACGGCATCGTGCTCACCCAGGGACGGCGCAACGAGGTGGCCCGGTTCCTCAACCCGGGGCTGCTCAGGGAGGACTGGCCGCTCATCCGCACCTCACTCGACCCGAAGCTGCGCCGGTGGTGCGAGCGCCGCTTCGCCCTGCGCGGCAGCGACACCAGCGGAACGCACCGCTAAGCCGCGTTTCCGCGGAAACGCGCCGGCCGGCCCGGCCGACTTGCCGGAAACGCGCGGCCGCCGGCCGACTTGCCGGAAATGCGGCCGCGTTCTACCGGTGACTCACGCGCCGTTGCGTGCCATGGTGGCGGCATGCGCAAATACGTCATCATGGGCGTGCAGGGCAGCGGCAAGGGCACCCAGGCCACGATGCTCGGCGAGGATTTCGACCTCGTGCACATCAGCGTCGGCGACATCTTCCGCTGGAACGTGCAGCAGCACACCAAGATCGGCGCGCAGGTCCGCCGGACCATGGCGTCCGGCGAGCTCGTCGGCGACGACCTGGTAGAAGGCGTCGTGAAGGCACGGCTCACCGATCATGACTGGAACTTCGGGTTCATCATCGACGGCTTCCCGCGAAACGAGCGGCAGGCCGAGTTCTTCCTGGAGAGCTACGACATCGACGGGGTTATCCACCTCGACATGCCCGACAGCGAGGTCCGCCGCCGGGTGCTCGCCCGGCGGCTGTGCGCGGGCTGCGGGATGGACTACAACCTGCTCGCCAGCACCCCGCGGGAGCCGGGCAGGTGCGACGTCTGCGGCGGCGAGCTCATCCCCAGGGAAGACGACACCGAGGAAGCCCTCGCGGTCCGGCTCCGCGACTATCACCAGAAGACCAACCCGGTGCTCGACATCTTCCGCCGCAAGGAGTACGTCTTCACGGTCGACGCCCGCCCCGGCCGGGAGGTCGTGCAGCAGGCCATCCGGGAGAAGCTCGGGCTGCCGGCTCCGCAGCCGGAGCAGCCGCGCCGCCCGCGGCCGCGGCGCGTACGGCCAGCGACGGCGCCCAGCGCGACGGCGGCCGCCTGGCGGCTGACCCGGTGCGGATCGTGGTCGCGCCGGATTCGTTCAAGGGCAGCATCGGCGCGGCCGCCGCCGCGGCGGCGCTGGCCGGCGGGCTGGCGGAGCGCCCGGGCCGGCGACGAGGTCAGCTGCCTGCCGCTGGCCGACGGCGGCGAGGGCACGCTGGACGTGCTCGCCGCCGCGGTGCCCGCCGCCCGGTGGCACCCGGCCACGGTCACCGGGCCCGGCCGGGCGCCGGTCGCCGCCTGCTGGCTGGAGCTCCCCGGCCGGCAGACCGCGGTCGTCGAGCTCGCCCGGGCCAGCGGGCTGCCGCTGCTCGCCAGCCCGGACCCGCTGGGCGCGCACACCGCGGGAACCGGCGAGCTGATCGGCCGCGCGCTGGACGCGGGAGCGGCGCGGATCGTCATCACCCTCGGCGGCTCGGCATCGACGGACGGCGGCACCGGCGCCCTCACCGCGCTCGGCGCCCGGTTCGCCGACGCGGCCGGGAACGCCCTGCCGCCCGGCGGCGGCGCGCTGGGAGAGCTCGCGTCGGCCGACCTCAGCGGGCTGCGGCCGCCGCCGCCCGGCGGGGTCAGCTGCCTGACCGACGTCACCGCCCCGCTGCTCGGGCCGGACGGGCGCGGCGGCGGTCTACGGCCCGCAGAAGGGAGCCACCCCGCGGCCAGGTGGCCGATGCTCGATGCCGGGCTCGCCGCGCTGGCCCGGCTGCTCGGCGGCGACCCGGCGGCGCCGGGCGCGGGGGCGGCGGGCGGCACCGGATACGGGTTCGCCGCCGCCTGGGGCGCGGCCATCGTGCCCGGCGCCGCCGAGGTCGCCAGGATCGCCGGCCTGCACGCCGCGCTGGCCGCCGCGGACCTGGTGATCACCGGCGAGGGGCGCTACGACCGGACATCGACGACCGGCAAGGTGGCCGGCGCGGTGCTGGCCGCGGCGGCGGCGGCCGGCGTCCCGGCGGCGCTGGTGGCCGGCTCGATCGCCGCCGAGCCGCCGGCCGGCGGCCGGCCGGGTATCGCGCTGGCCGGGCTGGCGGGCAGCGCGGCCGCCGCGCAGGCCGACCCCGCGCGCTGGCTGGCCCTGGCCGGGCGGCTGCTCGCGGAGCAGGGGGCGCGCGCCGGCTGACCCGGCCTGCCGACCCGGCAGAGGACCTAGCCTTAGCCCGTGCGGGAGATCGCGATATTCAGCGGCAGCGCCCACCCGAAGCTCGCGGCGGAGATCTGCGCCCGCCTGAGCGTGCCCAGGCGGGTCGTGGTCACCAGGCGGTTCGCCAACGACTGCCTGGAAGTCCAGCTGCAGTCCAACTGCCGGGAACGCGACGTCTTCCTGATCCAGCCGCTCGTCGCCGCCGGTCCAGGAGCACCTCACCGAGCTGCTGCTGATGCTTGATGCCGCCCGCGGCGCGTCGGCCGCCAGGGTCACCGCGGTGATCCCGCACTACGCCTACGGGCGGTCGGACAAGAAGAACATGCCGCGGGTCTCGATCGGCGGCCGCCTGGTCGCCGACCTGCTGGTCACCGCGGGCGCGAGCCGGGTGCTGACGGTGACCCTGCACGCGCCGCAGGTGCACGGCTTCTTCTCCGTCCCGGTCGACCACCTGCACGCGCTGCGCGAGCTTGCGGACCATTTCCGCGGCCTGGACCTCGATCAGGCCGTGGTGGTATCGCCGGACCTGGGCAACGCCAAGCAGGCAGCGGCGCTGGCCCGGCTGCTCGGCGTCGGTGTCGCCGCTGGCGCCAAGGAGCGGCAGAACGACGAGAAGGTCACGATCAGCTCGATCATCGGCGACGTGGCGGACCGCGATGTCATCATCCTGGACGACGAGATCGCCCGCGGGACCACCGTGATGGAGCTGATCAGCCGGCTGCGCGAGCAGCGCGTGCGGTCGATCCGGGTGGCCTGCACGCACGGCCTCTTCTCCGACGGCGCGCTGCAGCGGATCGCCGCCCAGCCGGACGTCGCCGAGATCGTCACCACCAACACGGTCGCCATCCCGGACAGCGAGCAGGATCCGAAGCTGCACGTGATCTCGCTCGGCCCGGCGCTGGCCGAGGCGATCCGCCGGATCCACGAGGGCGAGTCGGTCAGCGCGCTCTTCGACGCGCCGCTGATCGCCGGCGGCAGCTCCTGATCCGCGAATGCCGCGGCGCTTTCCGGCACGCGGTGCCGGGAAGCGCGAGAATAGGCAGATGACAGAGTCAGGAGCGCCGGGGCCGTCCGAGCGGCCTGGATCCTCCAGGCGCGTCCGCCGGGTGCCTGATCCCTGGACAGAATGGCTGCGCCGGGCCGAGCAGCTCGCCACGACCCGCGCCGAAGGCATCCGGCTGCCGGCCTGGCGCCGCAGGACGCCCGGTGAGCCACGCTGGCCGGTCACCCTGTGCGTGATCGCCGCTATCGTGCTGCAGCTCGTGCTGCCCCCGCACCTGACCAGGCCGGTGCCGACCTACCTCCTGCCTGCCCTGGAGGGGGCATTGCTCGTCGGCCTGGGCATCGCCAACCCGGTGCGGATCGAGCGGCGGGGAAAGGTCGTCAGGGCGGCCAGCCTCGTGCTGATCCTGGTGATCACGCTCGCCAACGCGCTCTCGGCCGTGCTGCTCATCCGGGCCATCCTGGACGGCAAGGCCGGCAGTTCCGCCGGGCCCCTGCTCGCGTCCGGGGCAGCGGTGTGGGCAACCAACGTCATCGCGTTCGCGCTGTGGTACTGGGAGTTCGATCGCGGCGGCCCTGTGCACCGGGCGCACGGCATCGCGCAGCATCCCGATCTGATGTTCCCGCAGATGGCCTCGCCCGAGCTGGCGGCCGAAGACTGGGAAGCACGGTTCGTGGACTACCTTTATCTCTCGTTCACGAACGCGACCGCGTTCAGCCCCACTGACGTGATGCCGCTGGCCCGCTGGGCGAAGCTCACCATGCTGGTTCAGTCGGCGGTATCGCTTGCCGTCGGCGCGCTGGTGATCGCGCGCGCGGTCAACATCCTGCGGACCTGATCCGGGTAGTCCCGCTGAACTCGTCCGCGATCGCCGCGGCGGGAAGGTCAGCCAGCACGCGGCGCAGGTCACCGAAGGTCCTGGCACTCAGCGCCGCCGTGACCCGTTCGTGCAGTTCCGCATGCGTGAGCCGGCCCTCGGCGTAGTGGTCGCGCAGCTGGACGGTGGCGCTCTCCCGGTCGGCGTCGGATGTCCGGATGCGGTCATCAGGCGCGGCAGGCCGGGGCGGGCTGGCGGCGGCCTCGAGGTGGCTGCCGGCGGCGTCCAGCCACCGGATGACCGAGTCCAGCCAGAACAGCTGGGCGTCGACCGCCAGCGCCAGGCGCAGATCGTGGCCGGCGTCGTGCCGCTTGATCCGGTTCCACTGCTGCATCAGCTCCACCACATGCCGGCGGTGCGCCTGCACAAGCTCGGGCACGTCGGTGCCGGGTACCCGCAGCGCCAGCAGGATCTTCGCCGCCAGCTCAGCGTGCGGCGGGGCGGCCAGCTCGGGGGGCGTGCGCAGCCAGCCGGCCAGCTCCCGCTCGCCGTCGGCGGTGATCTGAAATAGCCTCAGCGGGCCGTCCTCCCCGGCGTCGTCGGATTCCACCAGCCCGTCGCGTTCCAGCTGCCGCAGCCCGGCGTCTACCTGGCCGGCCGGCCAGCGGCCCTCGCCGGTCCGCGCCGCGAACTCCGCGCGCAGCTGCAGGCCGTGCCTGGGCCCGTCGCTCAGCAGCGCGAGCAGCGCATGGCCGACGCTCAGGTCAGCCCGCATGACGGGGGCCAATGGTCAGTCGATCGGCTGGTGAGCGATGGCAGCTGGCTCACGTCCGGCCAGCAGCCAGCCGACGGCCGCCGCGATCAGCGGCATGCCGATAAGGATGAACAGCAGGTTCTTCGTGGGAACGCTGGAGAGTTCGCCAACGCCGTCGAGCGGGTTGTCCCACGAATAGGCCACGGCGCCGATGTAAGCCGCCGCCGTGCCGAGCACCGCGCCGGCCAGGCCGAGCGCCCCGGCGGTGGCGGCGGTGATGGTGCGCCTGGTCATGCCGCTGGCCCCGGTGGCGGCCAGGGTGCGCAGGTCACTGGCCGTCTCGCTGCGGATCAGGCCGACCGACATGGCGAGGATGCCGAGCGCGAGGAGGATGCCGAAGACCGTGGCCCAGTTGATGATCTCCGATGACGCGGGAATGCTGTTCTTGGTCTCGATGGTCAGGCCCGCGGCGGCGGCGGTGAGCCTGGCGTTGGTGATCTGGGCGGCGGTAGGGGGATTCGGGGTCTGGATGAGCCAGCCCGCCGTGCTGGTCTGCAGGCCGAACTCGTGGATGGCGTGTTCGGTGATCACGGTGTTGGGTGCCGACGTGCCGGAGGGCAGGGCACTGACCTCCTGGATCACCGGGTTGGCGAGGCAGCCGTTCTTCGGGCACGGGAACGAGTTCGTCCCCGGCCCCTGGGTCCCCGGTCCCTGTCCCCCCGGCCCGGGGCCGACGGCGTGCTGGACGCCGCCCTTGCCGTTGCCGTAGAGAAGCTGCATGTCCGAGATGCCGGACAGCCCTGGCCGCATGCTGAGGATGTCGGCGCTGGGTGCCACCGAGGCGGCCTTGATCCCGAAGGCCCGCAGGAGCTGCGGGGTGGCGACGTACACCTGACCGGTCCAGCTGCGCCCGGCGGCGGCGTGCTGGAGCGAGGCGCTGGACGAGTCGAGCTGGACGACGTCGTGCGAGCCGAGCGCGGCGGCGATACTGCGCGCGGTTCCTGCCGCCGACCCCGGCTTGCTCCCCGGCACCGGGCCGCCCGGCCCGGGACCCGGGCCGCGCGCCCGGCGCGTAGACGATGATCTGATTCGAGGCCAGGTTGGGCCCGGCGTAATCCAGGACGTTCCCGAACCGCTGCGCGGACAGGACGCAGACGAGCACGGCGATCAGCACGCCGAGGCTGATCGCAGCCAGGGCCGAGCCCGACCGCGCGCGGTAGCGGGCCAGGTCGCGCAGGGCCAGGCGCACCGCGATCGGGGCCTGCCGGCCGAACCTGCCCAGCAGCGACAGGCACAGCGGGGACAGCAGGATCACCGCCACGACGAGGGCGACGAGCCCGAAGAGCAGTTCGGGCGCTCCGCCGTTGCCGTTGCTCTGGCCGGCGTACGACAGCAGGAACCCGGCGATCACCAGGAGAACTACGCCGGGAACCGCCGAACGGTGTACCTGCTTCGGCGGCGCGGGCCGTCCGGACAGGGCAGTCACGATGGGGACCCTGGTGATCGCGCGGGCCGGCCGGGAGGCGGCGACGAACGTGGCCGCCACGGCCAGCACCATCGCCACGGCGATCACCAGCCACGGCAGCTGGAACATCCCGATCAGGTGGTGGGCACTCGCCTCAAGGCGCGGCCGGTAGGCAAGCCAGGCCGCCAGGCCGAGCGCGGCCCCGATCAGCGTGCCGGCGACGCCCACGACGAGGCCGTTGGCCCGCACGACGAGACGGATGTGCCTGTCCGTGGCGCCCAGCGAGGCCAGCATCCCGAGCGAGCGCAGCCGGCGCTGCGCAAGCACGGTGAAGCCGCCCACCGCCACCAGGGCGATGAGGAGCATCGCGACCGTGGCCAGGGCGAGCACGATGGTCTCCGGATTGATCGGGTTGCTCTGTGCCGCTTCCGTCCGCGTCGTGACGCTGGGGCCGAGCGCGGCAGGGTCCACCCCGGGCGCGTCGAACAGCACCGTGACCTGGCTCGGCGCCCGGACCTGGCCCGGTGCCACCAGGGCGAACTCGTCCAGCAGGCTCTGCGGGTTCTGCACGATGCCGACCACCTGCCGGGCTGTTCCGCCGGCCTGCCAGACGTCCCCGACCTTGAGATTGAACGCGGAAGCCACGCCGCCGGTCACGGCCACCTGGCCAGGCCCGGTGGGGTAATGCCCGCTGACCAGTGAGAGCATCGGCTGCCCGAACGGCCCACGGGGGTTCTGCGCGCGCAGGTCGTAGGTGTTGATCGAGCCGGGGATGGCGACGGCCTGGTTCTCGATGACGTCGACCCGGCCGACGCGATGCTCCAGCGCGGCGATCTGGGCGGCCAGGTGCGGATCGGGCGCCTGGAAGCTGGCGGCGTCACTGGCCGTGCCAAAGCCAGCGCCGGCCCGCGGCGGCGTGTTGGTGGCCACCGCCGCGCCGAGGATCGTGGCGGCCACCGCGACCACGATGAGCGCCAGGACCAGCAGCTGCTGGCGCCACTCGTGCCGGAACATCCGCCAGGCCCAGCGGATCACGGCGCGCCGGGCGGGAACGCCGCCGTTGCCTGTTCCCGCGTGTGCCGGGCGCTCGCGCAGTGCCGTGCTCACTGGACCGGGCCCGGCGTGAGCAGCGACTCCGGCCCAGGCAGCGGCGCGGTCTGGTCGACGATGCGCCCGTCGCGCAGGAACACCACGCGGTCGGCCCACGAGGCCAGCTGCGCGTCGTGGGTCACCACCACGGCGGCCACGCCCCGCTTGCACGCTTCGTGGATCAGCCGCATGACCGCTTCCGCGTTCACCGAGTCCAGCGCCCCGGACGGCTCGTCGGCGAGCAGCAGACGGCGCTCCCCGGCTACCGCGCGCGCGATCGCCACCCGCTGGCGCTCACCACCGGACAGCTCATCGGGGAACCGGGAGGCCCGCTCGCCCAGGCCGAGGCCGTCCAGCGCCTGCAGCCCGGCCGCGCGCGCCTTCCCGGCGGCCATGCCATCGAGTTCCAGCGGCAGCGCGACGTTCTCGGCGGCGGTCAGCCCGGGCAGCAGGTTGAAGTCCTGGAACACGAAGCCGACCGCGCGCCGCCGCAGCCTGGCCTTGGCGTTGCGCGACATCCCGGACAGCGCCGCGCCGCCGACCAGCACCTCGCCGCTGGTGGGGTCCTCCAGGCTGCCGGCGATGGTGAGCAGCGTGGACTTGCCCGAGCCGCTCGGTCCCATCACCGCCACCATCGCGCCGGCCTGGACCGACAGGTCGACGCCGCGCAGCGCGTGCACCTCGGCCGCCTGCTGCCCGTAGGTCTTCGACACGCCCCGCATCTCTAGCACGGTCATCGCTGCACTCCCACTCTGCGTCGTAGCCTCGGCAGCGCGACGGGAACCGGCCGGGCCGGCTCAGCCGGCGGCGCGCCTGAGGCGCCCGTCGGCGGCGTCCAGCCACCGGATCACTGCGTCCAGCCGGAATAGCTCGGCGTCGACCACCAGCGCGACGCCCAGGTCGAACTCGCCTTCGTCTTCCTTGATCCGGGTCCACTGCTGCATCAGCTGTACCAGGTACCTGCGGTGGACCTGGATCACCTCCTGCACGTCGGTGCCGGGCACCCGCAACGCGACAAGCACCTTCATCACCAGCTCGTCGCGGGGCGGGGACGCCAGGTCCGACGGCGTGCGCAGCCACCCGGCAAGCTCGGCCGCCCCGTCCGGGGTGATCCGGAACCCCTTCTGCGGGCCGTCATCCCCGGCGTCGTCGGACTCGACCAGCCCGTCGCGCTCGAGCCGCTGCAGCGTCGTGTACACCTGGCCCACGTTCAGCGGCCAGACCTCGCCGGTCCGCTGCCTCGAATTCCTCGCGCAGCTGCAGCCCGTACTTCGGCCCCTCGCTGAGCAGCGCGAGCATCGCATGCCGGACGCTCATGACGTCTCACAAACAGATATCATACGGCGCACTATACCGAGTATCTAAGCTGCTGCCAACCCTGCATTCGCCGGCTTGTCAGCGCGCTGGCCGCCGGCCGGGAGAATCGGGATCATGACTGACACCGAGCGCTTCGCCGTCCGGGCCACCGAGCTCACCGGCGGCGAGCGGGACGAGATTTACCGGCTGCAGGCGACGCGTTACCCCGGTTTCGCCGAGTATCAGGCCAATACCAGCCGCATCATCCCGGTCATCGCGCTGGAGCGGGCCAGCTGACCAGGCCGGCCGCGGGACCTCAGGAAATCAGATGGTGAATCACCCGGCTGACGAGTACCGGGCCGAGCTCGACTTCGAGGTCACCTTCACGAACGGCGGCAGCCTGCGCGGCCGCGAGTTCCGGATCGACATCGACCACCCGGGGATGACCGAGGACGAGCTTGCCGAGGCGCTGATCCGCGATCTCGGCCTGCTCATGGTCGGCCGGGTCGACATCCACAGCCGCCAGGTGATGCGCGGGCAGCACCGGCGCGGCCAGGCCCGGCCGCCGGTGCCTGAGCCGCTGCCCGATGCGCCGGGCCGCCGCCGGCAACGGCGGCACACCGCTGACCTCAGCCACGTCATCGAGGACGGGATGATCACCTACCCGGGCCTGCCGGCCCCGCAGGTCAGGCCGGAATCGGTCAGCTCGCTCGGCCGCGCCAGCTACGCGCCCGGGGTCGAGTTCCGCATCGGCGAGGTCACCATCTGCGGCAACACCGGCACCTACCTGGACAGCCCGGCGCACCGCTACGCCGACGCCGACGACCTTGCCGAGCTGCCGCTCGGCAAGCTCGCCGAGCTTGACGGCGTCCGGGTCGACGTCACCGGCAGCGGCAGCGGCCCATCGGCCGCAGCCAGCTGCTGGCGTATGACTGCCGCGGCAAGGCCGTGCTCATCCATACCGGCTGGGACAAGCACTGGGGGACCGGCGAGTACTTCCGCAACCACCCTTTCCTCACCGCGGACGCGCGCAACCTACCTGGCCGGCACCGGCGCCGTGCTGGTCGGCATCGACTCGCTGAACATCGACGACACCGGCGACCCGGAGCGACCGGTGCACTCGCTGCTGCTGGCGGCCGGGATCCCGGTCTGCGAGCACCTGACGAATCTGGCCGCGCTGCCCGGCCGCCGGGTTCCGGTTCAGCGCGGTGCCGCCGAAGCTGCGGCTGTTCGGCACGTTCCCGGTGCGCGCGTACGCGACCTGGTAGCGGATCAGGCCAGCGTACGGCCGCTGACCCGCTGCTCAAGATCGAGCAGGAAGCGCTTGCGGCCCAGGCCGCCGCCGTACCCGGTCAGGCTGCCGTCCGCGCCGATGACCCGGTGGCACGGCACGATGACCGAGACCGGGTTCCTGCCGTTGGCCAGGCCCACGGCGCGGGACGCCGACTCCTGGCCGATGCTGCGGGCCAGCTCGCCGTAGGAGACCGTCTCGCCGTACGGGATCTCCCGCAGCGCCGCCCAGACCCGGCGCTGGAAGTCCGTTCCGGCCATCTCGATCGGCAGGTCGAACTCGGTCCGCCGGCCGGCGAAGTACTCGGCCAGCTGGCTGGCCGCCGCGGCCAGCGGCGCGGCGTCCGGGCCCGGCCTGGCCGGCCCGGCGCTGGCCACGGCGGCGGGCAGCTGCCGCTGCTCGTCCAGGTAGACCCCGGCGAGCGCCCGGCCGGCCGCCACGCAGAGTCAGCGGCCCGATCGGGCTGGCCACCGTGGACCGGGTAAATTCTGGTGTTCTGCTGCTTTTCAGCACGACAGCTCCCTGGTTTGTCAGTTACCGGCAGGCAGCCGGCTGATCGGGTGCTCGCCGGTCGCCCACAGGTACTGGACCGCGTACGAGCGCCACGGCCGCCAGGCGGCGGCATGCCTGGCCAGTGCCGCGGGGGTGGCCGGAAGGCCGAGCGATCTCGCCGCCACGCGCACTCCAAGATCATTTGAAACGAGTGCGTCGGGGTCACCCAGGCCCCGCATCGCGATCGTCTCGACGGTCCATGTCCCGAGGCCGGGGAGCGCGGCCAGCCCGGCCCTGGCCCGGACCCAGTCGCTGCCTACGCTCAGGTCGATCGACCCGCTGGCCAGTGCCGTGGCCAGGGCCGTGAACGTCGCCCGGCGGGTGGCCGGCAGCGCCAGCGTCGCCGGGTCTACGGCGGCCAGCGCCTCCATCGACGGAAACAGCCTGGCCAGCCCGCCCACCGGGTCCTCGGCCGGGGCGCCGTGCGCGGCGGCGAGGCGGCCAGCGTGCGTCCTGGCGGCGCGCGGTGGACACCTGCTGGCCGAGCACCGCCCGGACGGCGAACTCGGCGGCGTCCACGGTGCGCGGCACCCGCCGGCCCGGCGCCTTGGCGATCAGCGGCGCCAGTACCGGGTCACCGCCGAGCAGGTCACCGACCGCCACCGGGTCGGCGTCCAGGTCGAGCAGCCGCCGGCAGCGGCTGATCGCGATCGCCAGGTCCCGCAGGTCGGCCAGCCGCAGCCGGCAGCCGATGTGCTCCGGACCGGGCCGCAGCGCGACGATGCCCTGGCCATGCGGCAGCCGCAGGGTGCGCCGGTAGCTCCCGTCCAGCCATTCCTCGACGCCGGGCACAGCGGTGGCGGCGAGATGGCCGAACAGGTTGTCCGGGCAGAGCGGCTGGCGGAACGGCAGCCGGAGGTCGAGCACGCCAGCCGCGGCGGCCGGCTGCCCGCCGCTGGCCCGGCGGCGCAGTTCGGTGGGGGACAGCGCGAACACCTCGCGCACCGTGTCGTTGAAGGCCCGGATGCTGGCGAAGCCGGCCGCGAAGGCCACATCGGCCATCGCCAGTGCGGTCGTCTCGATCAGCAGCCTGGCGGTCTGCGCGCGCTGCGCCCTGGCCAGCGCCAGCGGCCCGGCGCCGAGCTCCGCGATCAGCTGCCGTTCCAGCTGGCGGACGCTGTAGCCGAGCTGACCGGCCAGCCCAGGCACACCGCCGGTGTCGATCGCGCCGTCGGCGATCAGCCGCATCGCCCTGGCGACCAGGTCGGCCCGCTCGTTCCACAGCGGAGACCCCGGCGTGGCGTCCGGCCTGCACCGCTTGCAGGCCCGGAAGCCGGCCTGCTGAGCGGCCGCCGCACTCGGGTAGAACCGCATGTTCTCCGGCTTCGGCGGCACCACGGGGCAGCTCGGCCAGGCAATAGATCCCGGTGCTGATGACCGCCGTGTAGAACCAGCCGTCGAACCGCGCGTCCTTCGACTGGACGGCGCGGACACAGCGCTCGGTGTCGGTGTGCATGCCTCAAGCATCGGGGTCCCTGGCGGGCCGGGTCTAGCGAGAAAACGACATCAGCGTGCCGGGCGCGGTCATCCCTTTGACGCTCGTACGCCGCGCAGTCCAGGGACTTCGTGGCGCTGATGCCCGGCGGCCCGGACGCGGCCGGGCCATGGCCGAGGCAGGCTGAACGCATCCGCCGCCGGCCAGGCCGGGCGGGCCCCGGCTCGCAGTGCCTCGCGGCCGGCGATGCGGGCGGTTGTTCCCGTTAATAATCTGGTTCTTTCTGGCGGGAGGGGCAGCATGGCCGGCCGGGTCAGCCAGAAGGTCGCCGTCAGCGTGGTGTACGTGGCGGCGATGTTCATGACGATCATGGACGCCACCATCGTCAACGTGGCGCTGCCGACGATCGGCCGTGATTTCGGCGTGCCGTCCACCTCGGTTGCGGGCGTGTCGGTCTACTTCCTGGTGAGCCTGGCCGTGTTCATCACCGTGTCGGGCTGGCTCGGCGACCGGTTCGGCGGCAAGCGGGTGCTGCTCACCGCGATCGTGGTGTTCACCGCGGCGTCGGCGCTGTGCGGGATGGCCAGGTCGCTGCCGGAACTCGAGGTCTTCCGCGTGCTGCAGGGCGCAGGCGGCGGGCTGATGGCCCCGGTCGGGCTGGCGATGCTGTTCCGGGTGTTCCCCCCGGCCGAGCGGATCCGCGCGTCGAGCATCCTGACCGTGCCGACGACCTTCGCCCCCGCGCTCGGCCCGGTCGTCGGGGGGCTGCTGGTCACCGAGCTGTCCTGGCGATGGGTCTTCTTCGTGAACGTGCCGCTCGGGATCCTTGCCCTGGCGTTCGGCGCGGTCTTCCTGCGCAGCGGGCAGCCGCTGGCGCCCGGCCCGTTCGACGCGGCCGGCTTCGTGCTGGCCGGGACCGGCCTCGGGCTGCTCATGTACGGCGTGTCGGAGGGACCGATCCGGCACTGGAGCTCGGGCATCGTGCGCGCCGTCATTGCCGTCGGCGCGATCCTGCTCGCCGTGCTCGTGCTCGTCGAGCTGCGCAAGCGGCAGCCGCTGATCGACCTGCGGCTGCTCGGCAACCGGCTGTTCCGGTCAAGCAACGGGGTGATGGTGCTGGCGTCCGCGTCGTTCATCGGGACGCTCTACGTGGTCTCGCTGTTCTTCCAGGACGGCCGGGGCCTGTCCGCGCTCGGCTCGGGCCTGAGCACGTTCCCCGAGGCACTCGGCGTGATGGCGGGCGCGCAGCTGGCCAGCCGCCTGCTCTACCCGGTGCTCGGGCCGCGCCGCAACATCGCGCTCGGGCTGCTCGGGGTGAGCACCTCGATCGGGCTGATGAGCCTGGTCGGCGCGCAGACGAGCCTGTGGTGGATGCGGCTGCTCATGTTCTGCCTGGGCATCGCGATGGGCCAGGTCTTCGTACCCGCGCAGGCCGCCGCGTTCGCCACGATCTCGCCGGAGGCAACCGGGCGCGCCTCGACGATGTTCAACGTCGGCCGCCAGCTCGGCAGCGCGGCCGGCGTCGCCGCGTTCACCACCGCGATCGTCGCCGTCGGCGCGACGGAGGTCGTGGCGGGCCACACCGTGCCCAACCTCGCCGCTTACCATGTGGCGTTCCTGGCGGCCGCCGCAGTCGCCGCGGCCGACGCCGTGGTGGCGCTGACGATCCACGACGCCGACGCGGCGGCCACCATGGTCCGCCGCCGGAGCCGGGCGGCTTCGCGTGCCTGAGCCGCGGCGATGGCGGTCGGCCCGGCCGCGCCTGGCGGCGTAGTCTCGGTGCATGATCCTGAGGAGCAACCGCGATGCAGCAGCTCACCGGTCTTGATGCCGCGTTCCTCGCTCTCGAGACGGCCAACGCCACCGGGCACGTCGGCGGGGTGTGCGTGCTCGACCCCAGGGAAGCGCCAAGGCCGCTGACGCTTGCCCGGCTGACCGAGGTCTTTGCCGAGCGGCTGCCGATGGTTCCCGTGCTGCGCCGCAAGCTGCTGAACGTGCCGCTTGGCCTGGACCAGCCGTACTGGGTGGACGACGCGGATTTCGACATCGAGTACCACATCAGGGAGGTCGCGCTGCCGCGGCCGGGCTCGGACGCGCAGCTGGCCGAGCAGGTCGCCCGGCTGCACGCCCGGCCGCTTGACCGGGCCCGGCCGCTCTGGGAGATCTACCTGATCACCGGGCTGGCCAGGCGTCGGGCCGCGGTCTATACGAAGATTCACCACGCCGCGATCGACGGCGCGTCCGGCGCGGAGCTGCTGACCGTGCTGCTCGACCTCAGCCCGGACGGGCGCGAGCAGCCGGCCAGCGAGCCGTTCAGGCCGGCCAGGCCGCCGGGCCCGGCGGCCCTGGCCGTGTTCGCCGCCGCGCGATTCGCGTGGCGGCCGGTGCAGGCAGCGCGTGTCGCCACCGAGATCGTCCGCGTGCTGCCTGTTCTCGGCCCGATGGTCGGCGCGCTGGCCGGCGGGATGCTGGGGCGCAGCGGCGGCGGCGGCGACGGCGAGGTCATCCCGACCACCCTGGGGCGGGCCCCTGCCACCCCGTTCAACAAGCCGATCACCCCGCACCGGCGGGTGGCATTTCGCAGCGTGGCTCTCGACAGCGTGAAGACGGTCAAGGCCGCCTTCGGCGTCTCGGTCAATGACGTCGTCATGGCCATGTGCGCTGGCGCGCTGCGCCGCTGGCTGGCCGAGCGCGAAGCGCTGCCCGAGCAGCCGCTGATCGCGATGATCCCGGTCTCGGTGCGCGACCCGGCCAGCAAGGGAGCGCTGGGCAACAAGGTGTCGGCGATGCTGGCCACGCTGCCCACCCAGGTAACCGATCCGGCCCGGCGGCTGAAGATCGTGCATGCCGCGACGAAGGTCGCGAAGGCGCGGCAGGCGGCGATCCCGCAGGGGCTGGTCGACCAGATCAGCGATTTCGCCGTGCCGGCGCTGACCGCGCGGGCCGCGCGGGTGGTTTTCGGCACCGGCCTGCTGCACCGCCTGCCGCCGTTCAACCTCTGCATCTCCAACGTGCCCGGCCCGGACGTCGCGGTCTATCTCTGCGGGGCGAAGATGCTGGCCCATTACCCGGTGTCGGTGATCACCGACGGCCAGGGGCTGAACATCACCCTGGTCGGTTATCTCGGCCAGCTGCACTTCGGGCTTGTTTCCTGCCGCGAGCTCGTCCCCGACATCGACACCCTGGCCGGCTACCTGATCGACGAGCTCGAGCTGCTGCTCAAGGCGGCCGGCCAGCGCGCGGCCGGCCACGGCGCGGCCGGCCACGGCGCGGCAGGCTGACGGGGACGCGATGGCGGTCGAACTAGACGGCGCGGTCGTCCTGGTCACCGGCGGCGCCAACGGCATCGGCGCCGCCGCGGCGCGGCGGCTGGCCGGCCGCGGGGCGCATGTCGTCGTGGCCGACGTGGACGAGCGCGGCGCGGCCGTCGCCGCCGAGATGGGCGGGCTATTCGTCCGCTGCGACGTCAGCGAGCCTGCCGACTGCGAGGCGGCGGTATCCGCCGCGATAGCCGCCTTCGGCGGCCTGGACGTCGCGTTCCTGAACGCCGGCGTGTCGACGATTGGCGTCAGCCTTGGCGGCCCGGGGTGGGATCTCGCCGCCTACCGGCGGGCGTTCGCGATCAACGTTGACGGCGTTTTCTTCGGCGTGAACGCCGCGCTGCCTGCCCTGCGGGCGCGCGGTCGCGGGGCGCTGGTCCTCACCGCCAGCCTGGCCGGGCTGACCGCCGTGCCCGCCGACCCGATCTACGCCGCCACCAAGCACGCCGTGGTCGGCCTGGCCCGGGCGCTCGGCCTGGCGCTCGCTGCGGACAAAGTGGCCGTGAACGCGCTGTGCCCGGGGTTTGCCGACACGGCCATCAACGATCCGGTGCGGCACCTGATCAGTGCGGCTGGCATCCCGATGATGACGCCTGGTGACGTGGCTGACGCGCTGATTACCGTCCTGGCCAGCGACCACACCGGCCAGGCCTGGTATGTCCAGCCCGGCCGGCCGGCCGAGCCGTTCAAGTTCCGGAACGTGCCAGGCCCGCGTGCCGCGGACGGCTCGAGGGCCGGCGGAGTTCCGGGGGCTCTCTGACCGGGCGCCAGCGCGCCGGGCGGCTGCGCGCCGGGCGGCTGGGCAGCCGCCGGCCGCGGTCTACGATCGATGCCGTGCGTGCTTTGCTGATCGTCGACGTGCAGAACGACTTCTGCGAGGGCGGGTCGTTAGCCGTGGCCGGCGGCGCGGCGGTCGCCCGCGCGATTACCGCGTACCTGGCCGGCCCGGCCGGGGCTGAGTACTCGCACGTGGTGGCGACCCAGGATCACCACATCGACCCCGGCGATCATTTCGCGGCCGAGCCCGACTTCGCCAGCAGCTGGCCGCCGCACTGCGTGGCCGGGACTCCTGGCGCGGACTTCCACCCGGGCCTGGACACCCGCATGGTGCAGGCGCTCTTCCGCAAGGGCGCCTATACGGCCGCCTACAGCGGGTTCGAGGGAGCCGACGATGACGGGATCCCGCTGGACCGCTGGCTGCGCGAGCGCGGCGTGGTCAGCGCCGACATCGCCGGGATCGCCACCGACTACTGCGTGAGCGCCACCGCGGCCGACGCCGTGCGGGCCGGCTTCGCCACCAGGGTGCTGACCGGGCTGACGGCCGCAGTGCACCCGGACAAGACGCAGGCCGTGCTGGCCGCACTTCGCGAAACCGGCGTGCAGCTGGCCGTCCCGGCCGGCCCAGCCAGGTTGCCGGGGTAACGCCCGTCCTCAGCTGGCCTCGCCCCTCACCCCTCCGCTCGCCCCCTCCGCTCGCCCGCTCCGCTCGCCCCCTCCGCCCGCCAGTCTCGCGCGCCGTATCTAACCCGGTGATCATGAAGTTCAACGGGTTCTAACCCGTTGAACTTCATGATCACCGGGTCCGGGAGGCCCGGATCACGGTTCGCGCCTTGGCCGCCCGGACGGCGGCGGTGAGCGCGTCGAGGTCGTACGCTCCCTGGTGCCTGCGGCCGTTGATGAAGAGGGTGGGAGTGCCGGAGACGCCGCTGAGGTCGGCGGAGTCGACGTCCTCGGCGACCCGGGCGGCGCCTGCGCGGCTGGCGAGATGACCGCGGAAACGCGTGCCGTCGAGGCCGGCCTGCGCTGCGTAGCGGATCAGGTCCTTCATCAGGAGGTTGCCCTGGTGGCCCAGGAGCAGGTCGTGCATCTCCCAGAACCTGCCCTGGGCGGCCGCCGCCTCGGAGGCCTCGGCCGCGAGCTGGGCGTGCGGGTGGACGTCGTTGAGCGGGAGATGCCGCCAGACGTACTGGACGTCGCCATGGCCGGCCAGCAGTTCCCTGATGGCGGGCTCTGCCTGGCCGCAGTAGGGGCATTCGAAGTCGCCGTACTCGACGATGGTGACCGGCGCGCGGGCCGGCCCGCGGATGTGGTCGCGGCCAGGGTCTACTGGCGCGCCGAGGTCGATGATGGTCTCGGCGGTGCCGAGCAGGGCGCGGATCTGCAGCCGGGGCGGGAGCAGCGCGGCGGCGCGGAAGACCAGCCAGGTGATCAGCGACGAGCCCAGCGCCGCGGACAAGACGCCGAGCTTGGCCTCGTGCAGCTGCGTGCCGCTGAAGGCCAGCGTCGCGATCAGGATGGAGACGGTGAAGCCGATTCCGGCGATCGTGCCGGTGCCGGTGACCGCAGCCCAGCCGACGGGCGGGCCGAGGCGGCCGCGGCTGAGGCGGGTCAGCAGCCAGGACGCGCCGGCAATGCCGGCCGGCTTGCCGACGACGTAGCCAATGAGGATCCCCAGGGTGACCGGCGAGGCGTAGGCACGGGCCAGGAAACTCCCGTTAATAATGATCCCGGCATTGGCGAGCGCGAAAAGCGGCACGATGACGTAGCTCGTCCACGGGTGGAAAAGCTGCTGCAGCCGCTCGTTCGGCGAGATCGCCGAGGTCAGCCCGATGCTGGCGGAGCGCGCGAGTTCCGGCGTCGGTTGCTCGCGGAAGCTGCGGAACGCCTCGCTCGCGCGCTCAAGGTCGGTCCTCGCGGCCGGGTAGGCGTAGGTCAGCAGGCCCATCAGCAGGCCGGTTACCACCGGGTCGACGCCGGACTCAAAGACCGCGACCCAGATCGCGATCCCCAGCAGCGCGTAGACGATCCCGTACCGGATCCTGGCCCGGCGCAGGGCCAGGATCAGGGTGAAGACGCCGGCCGCGACGGCGAGCGGGATCAGCGCGATCGCCCGGCTGTAGGCCGCCCCGATGACGACCAGCGATACCAGGTCGTCGACGACCGCCACCGACAGCAGGAACGCGCGTACCCGGTCAGGGAAACGTGGCCCGGTCAGTGCCAGCATCCCCAGCGCGAAGGCCGTGTCCGTGGACATCGCCGTGCCCCAGCCGACGGCCGTCGGCCGTCCGGCGTTCACGGCCAGGTAGATGGCGACCGGTATCACCAGCCCGCCCAGCCCGGCCGCGACCGGCAGTGCCAGCCGTCGCCGCTCCCGCAGCTCGCCCATGTCGAACTCCCGGCGAGCCTCCAGGCCGATGATGAAGAAGAAGAACGTCATCAGCCCGCTGTTCACCCAGTCGCGCAGATCCTGCGAGATCTCGGCTCCGCCGAGCCGGATCGACAGCTCCGTGCTCCAGACGGCGCCGTACGAGGACGCGTCGATATTCACCCAGGCGAGCGCGGCCACCGCCATGGCCAGCAGGACGACGGCGCTGCCGGTCTCCGTGCGCAGGAACACGCGCAGCGGCGTCTGCAGGTTCCGCGCCCAGGCTGTCCGCCCGGCCGGAAGCTGGGCCGCCGCGGGCGGCCGCTCGTCGGACACGGCGTCCTCCCTCCGGGTCCAGGAGCGGCAGGCGCAAAGCGGCGCCGAGGAAGATCGTATCCGCCGGCTGGCCAGCCGGTCACTGGTCACGCCCTACATCGGCAAGCCCATCGGGCGGGAGGAAGCTGGCGGCGAGTTCCGGCCGGCAGCCGCCTCGCTGGTACCGTTGGGTGATCGTTTAGCCGGGGATGGGACGATGGCGAATATGGTTGCCGGATGCCGCGATAGCGGCAGCTGCCATCGGCACGCCCGGCAGGTAGGCCGTGCGGTTCAGGCAGATCGTCCGGTTAAGGTAGGCCAAACGCAGATTCGCCAGCGAGGCCAGCGCCAGGCAGCTCGCGGGCCCGGCCGTGACAGGTGAGCTCTGATTTACCGCAACCCGGGATCCCGCCCGATGAGCCCGGCCAGCATTGATCCGGGAGCGCGCGACCTCACCGCTACGACGGCCCGCCTGGCCGGCAACGGAACCGGCGTCGACGCCGCAGACGTCGACCTGCTCGCCGCGGCAGGCCGCGGCGGCGTCCTATGGCAGCACGAGGACTTCGGGCTGGCCGGGCGGGGCGTAGCCCTGCGTATCGATCTTCCCCGCGGCCTCTGCGACGCCGCCGCGGTGGCCGGGGTGGCCGACAGCCTGGCCGGGATCCGGCGGACTGACGACGTGGCCGGACCGGGAACCGGGGCGGTGGCTCTCGGGGCGCTGCCGTTCGTGCGGGATGCACCCGGGGTGCTCGTCGTCCCGCGCGTGGTGATCGGGCGCCGCGACGGCGAGGCGTGGATTACCACCATCGCCGGCCCCGGCGATGGGCCGGCCGCTGCCCGGCTGGCCGGGCGGATGGCCGCCGACGCCCGCGACGGGTTCACCGATGGCCGGCCAGCGCCGAGCAAGTTCACCCTGACATCGGTGATGGACCACGACGCCTGGGGCGGGCTGGTGGCCAGGGCCGTCGCCCGCATCGACGACGGAGCGCTCGGCAAGGTCGTCCTGGCCCGCCAGGTCGACGTGAGCGCCAACCGTCCTTTCGTCACCTCCGATGTCCTGTCCAGGCTGCTCGCCCTGTACCCGACGTGCATGGTCTTCAGGATCGACGGCTTCATCGGCGCCAGCCCCGAGCTGTTGATCGAGCGGCGCGGTGCCCATGTCGCCAGCCACCCGCTGGCAGGCACCATCGGCCGCAGCGGCGACCTGGCCACCGACGAGGCGCTCATCGCCCGGCTGCTCGCCTCGCCCAAGGATCGCAGGGAGCACGCCTACGTCATCGAAGGCCTCCGCCGCACCCTGGGCCCGCTCTGCGACGACCTGAACGTGCCAGGCAAGCCCACGGTGCTCGAGTTGCGCAACGTGTCGCACCTGGCCACTCGCCTGAGCGGGGTGCTGTCCGCCGTCCCCGGCGGCCCGGCCGGCCGGGCCGGGGACGAGCCTGCGCATCCCGGCCTCGGCGTGCCCAGTGCGCTCCAGCTCGTGGCGAGGGTGCACCCCACGCCGGCCGTCGGCGGCACGCCCACCGACGAGGCGGTGGCCTACATCGGCGAGGTCGAGGGCTTTGACCGCGGCCGGTATGCCGGCCCGGTGGGCTGGATGGATGCGCGCGGCGACGGGAGCTGGGCCATCGCGCTCAGGTCGGCCAACGTAGACGGCGACCACGCTTCGATGTACGCCGGCGTCGGCCTGGTGGCCGGTTCCCGGCCGGGGTCCGAGCTGGAGGAAACCCAGCTGAAGCTACAGGCGCTGCTCGCGGCCCTGGTCCGTCCCTGAGATGCCGCGGCAGATGCCGGAGCGCAACGCCACCGCCAGCTGACGACCGTCCGGTGGGGCAGGCCGCGCCCGGCGGGGATCGGCGCCCGGGCCGGCCCAGGATGCGAACGGACGGAACGTGGCGGAATTTTGCGCGGGCGGGATGCGCTGCCAACACTGTCGGCCGGAGTTCCAGCGCAGGTAGCTGGCCCGCCGCCTGGCGCCAGCCAGAGCCGCTGGTACGGGGTGCCTGAGCGGAGTTGGAGATCCGACGTCACTGGGCGTGGAATGCCCGGGTGACCGAGCGCATGCCTCACGAGCGCTTGCTTTAGTTAGCGCTTGCTTGATAAAGTAAGCGAATCTCATTCAGCCACGGAGGTGCAACATGACCAGCATGACCAGCATGACCAGGCAATACACCGCTACGGCGGCCCAGGCGGGTAACGCGGTGGAGAAGACCGCTGACCTCTGGGCGCAGGGCATGCGGAAGCTCGTTGACCGTACTTACCTGCGTCTCAGGCTGCCGCAGGTGGACCTGATCCCGGCAGTTGAGCGTTATTTCGATTTCGTGCAGCATGCGGTGGACATGAACCGCGATCTCACCGTCAGGTGGGTGAAGGCGGCGGGCGCGCTGTCCGGGGCGGTCCGTGCGGAGGCCGAGACGGCAGGCAGCACCGTACGCGAGCGGGCCGAGTCGGCTGGCAGCGCCGTGCGCGAGCGGGCCGAGTCGGCTGGCAGCGCCGTGCGCGAGCGGGCCGAGTCGGCTGGCAGCGCCGTGCGCGAGCGGGCCGAGTCGGCTGGCAGCGCCGTGCGGGCGAAGGCGGACCGGGTCGAGCAGGCAGCGCACGAGCAGGCCAGCCAGGCGGCGCGCGTACGGGCCAAGCAGGCCGAGCAGGCTGAGCAGGCCGAGAAGGATCTGGCGCGTGAAGCTCGCAAGGTCGAGCGTGCGCAGGCCAGGCAGGCAGGCGAGCTGGCCCGCAAGCGCTATGAGGGCCTGACCAAGGCCCAGCTGAGCGACCTGCTGGCCGAGCGTGAGCTGCCCAAGTCCGGCAACGTCGATGACCTGATCGAGCGGCTGGTCGAGGCAGACACCAGGTAACTGGCCGGGCAGACGGCAAGAAAGCAGCCTGGCCGGTCCCGCAAATGCGACGTCCGCCCGGCTGCGCGCAGCTAGCGTACGGCGGCGGGGCCGGCCGGGTGATCGCTCAAGAACCGCGTGCGCCCGGCCGGGGACGAGCCTGCGGGCAGCTAAGACGAGCCTGCGGGCAGCTAAATGGCGCGGCGCCGGTGGGCAAATAATGGGTCAAATACCCTGTCAGGTCCCTGGTCCGTGCTGGTCACGCTCTCGTCCTACGGCATGATGCTCGCATGAGCGCGAGCGCATTGCCCTGGCGAGCTCCGTCCCGGCGGGCGCTGAGGGTTCCGGAGATCACGGTCTATTTCTGGGTCATCAAGGGCCTGTCGACCGCGATGGGCGAGTCGACATCGGACTACCTCGTGCACAGCAGCCTGGGGCCTGTTCCTGCGGTCGGGCTCGGGTTCGCTGGGTTCGTGCTCGCGCTGCTGCTGCAGTTCTCGATGCACCGCTATGTCGCGTGGACCTACTGGCTCGCGGTCGTCATGGTCGGCGTATTCGGCACGATGGCCGCGGACGTGCTGCATGTCGGATTCGGCGTCCCGTACTTCGCGTCGAGCACGCTGTATGCGGTCGTGCTCGTCGCTGTCTTCGTGACCTGGCAGCGGACCGAGCAGACGCTCTCGATCCACAGCATCGACACGCCGCGGCGGGAGGCCTTCTACTGGGCCGCGGTCGTCGCGACCTTCGCGCTCGGCACCGCGGTGGGGGACATGACGGCGGTGACCTTCCACCTGGGGTATTTCTACTCGATGGTGGTGTTCGCCGGGCTCATCTGCGTTCCGGCCATCGGCTACCGGTGGCTCAACTGGAACCCGATCTTCGCCTTCTGGTTCGCCTACGTCGTCACCCGCCCGCTCGGCGCCTCGTTTGCTGACTGGGTGGGCAAGCCAGTCAGCCTGAGCGGCCTCGGCTGGGGCGACGGGCGGGTTGCCCTGGCCCTGACGATCATCATCGCCTGCCTCGTGAGTTACCTCGCCATCACGCGCAGGGATGTGCAGAGCCGCCCGGCGCACGGCCATCCGGCGCACGGCCGCCCGGACCACGGCCGCTCGGACCACGGCCGCTCGGCGCCCGCGCACGACCGGCTGTGAATCCGGGGCCTGGGCCGGTGGATCTGGCGGCCGTGCGGCCCGGGCGCCGGCCCGGACGGTCAGCAGGCGGGCGGCCCGGCCCGGCCGGCTGAGCCGGGATCGGCGTAGGACGGGAGCTCGCGCATTCGCCGCAGCGGCGAAAGGAAGACCGGCAGGAATGCCAGCGACCCGCCTACGGCCGCGACGAGCAGCGTCTGGCGGACCCCGATGATGGTGCCGAGCGCGCCGCCGAGGAGTCCCCCGAGCGGCATCGTGCCCCACACCAGGAAGCGCATCGTCGCGTTCATCCGGCCGAGCAGCTCGGGCGGGCAGAGGCCCTGCCGGAAGCTGACCTGGGTGATGTTGTAAACGACGACGCCCATCCACATCCCGATCTGGGCGACCGCGAGCAGCACGAGCGTCCAGTCGTGATGCACGAACGGGGCGACGAAAGCGCACGGGCCGGCGACCGCCGCGGAGATCCAGATGGCCGGGCCCTGGCCGACCCTGGCGGCGAACTTGCCGGCCACCAGCGAGCCGATCAGCCCCCCGATCGCGGAGGTGGACGAGATCAGGCCGATGACGCCGGGGGAAAGGTGCAGGTCGCGCGCGAGCAGCAGGTAGAACACGGCGAAGCCGACCGAGCTGAACAGGTTGGCCGCGCCGGTGCACGCCGCGATCGCGCGCAGCAGCCGGTTGCCGAGCACGAACCGCAGCCCGTCGCCGATCTCGCGGCGCAACTGCCGGTCCGGCTTGCGCTCGGGCCTGGGCGGCCGGGTCTTGATGGCGGCAACCCAGCCGGCCGACCAGAGGAAGCTCAGCGCGTCGATGAGCACCGCGTAGGGCGCGGTGAGTGCCTGGATGAGCAGGCCGCCGACGCTCGGGCCGGCGATCTCGCTGACCGACTCACTGGCCTGCAGCTTGGCGTTGCCCTCGACCAGCAGCACCCGGTCGACGAGCCGGGGGAGGTAGGACTGGTAGGCCACGTCGAAGAACACGGTACTGACGCCGGTAACGAGCGCGACCACGTACAGCTGGCCGATGGTCAGGAGCCCGATGAGCTGCGCGAGCGGGATCGATCCCAGCATGGCCGCGCGGATCAGGTCGTTGACGATGAGCACCCAGCGCAGCCGCATCCGGTCCACCCAGGCGCCGGCGGCAGCCCGACGACGAGGAACGCGGTGCTCTCGAACGCGGTCAGCAGACCGACCTCGAAGGTCGACGCGTGCACGACCAGGATCGCAACCAGCGGCAGCGCCAGCTGGCTGATCATCGTGCCGAACTGGCTTACCGTCTCGCCGATCCACAGCCGCCGGAAGTCGAGGTGATGCCAGAGGCCACCACGCCGCCGGCGCGGCCGCTGGTCAAGCTTCGCGTCGGTCACGGGGGTTATCGTCAGGCAAGTGATTGAGTTTTGTCAATCGCTTGCTAGGGTGTCGGGTGTGAGCGAGCGCAGGCGGCCCGGGCGCAGGCAGGCGTTGTGACCGAGCGCAGGCAGGCCACCGACGAGGAGGCGAAGGCGCTCGCGTCCTCGCTGCGGCTGCGGATCCTGCGCATCTGCCTCGGGGCCGGGCACACGAACAAGGAGATCGCCGAGATTCTCGGCCGCGACCCGGCGAGCATCCTGCACCACATCAGGACGCTCGTCCGGACCGGCTTCCTCGAGCCGCAGCAGGAACGGCGGGGCGCGCGCGGGGCGCGCGAGATCCCCTACCTGGCGACGAGGAAGTCCTGGCGGCTCAGCACGCCAGCGATGGACCGGTCAATGCTCGACACGTTCCTCGAGGAAGTCGCTCTCGTCCCGGCGGCGGAACTGGACATGGCCCGGCTCGGCCTGCGGCTGTCCCCGGCCGGCATGGCCGAGTTCCAGGCCCGGCTCCGCGGCCTGCTCGATGAGTTCGCGAACCGCCCGGATGACCCGTCCGCGCCGGCCTGGTCGGTGTTCCTGACGCTGCATCCGGACCCGAACCGGCCCTGAGCAGCAGCGGCGCGCCGGGGGAGCGGGCGTCAGGTCAGGCGCGCCGGGGGAGCGGGGCGTCGCGGTCAGGCGCCGGGGAGCGTCAGGTCATCAGGCGGTGAGGCGGATCCGGACGGACTCGCCGTCGCCCACCGGGACCGGCTGGCCGGCCCCGCGGGTCGCCGTCGAGCCCGGCGGCGCTGACGAACGTCGACCGCCGTCGCGAGCGTCTCCCTGGCGATCAGCTCCTGGTGGGCCCGCATCGCCTGCTGCGCGGCCGGGCTCCCGGCGATGACGAGGCTGATCCGGTCGGACACGTCGAGTCCGGCCGCCCGCCTGGCCTGCTGCACGGCGCGCATGACGTCGCGGGCCAGCCCCTCGGCCGCCAGCGCCGGCGTCACCGCCGTGTCGAGCACGATGAACCCGCCGCCGGGCAGCACCGCGGTCGCGCCCGTCGCCGTCGGCGACCACCGTCTCGACCGTGAACTCGTCCGGGCCGAGCTCGACCCCGCCGCAGGTCAGCACGCCAGCCGGGGTCACGCCGACCAGTCGCCGGACTTGCTCGCCCTGATCACCGCCTGCACGCCGGCGCCCAGCCGCGGGCCCGCCTGCGCGGGCGTTCACGGTGAGCCGCTGCGACACCCCGACCCGCTGTGCCGCCGCGTCGGCGGCATCGAGCAGGGTCACCTCGCGCACGTTCACCTCGTCGGCGATCAGCGCGGTGAAGTCGGCCAGCGACTCGGCGTCCGTGGCCACCACGGTCAGCTCCGGCAGCGGCAGCCGCACCCGCAGCCCGCTCGGCCTTGCGCAGCGACGCCGCGGCCGAGCACACCTCGCGGGCCCGGTCCATCGCGGTGACCAGGCCAGGGTCGGACGGCAGCCCGGACACGTCCGGCCAGTCGGCCAGGTGCACCGAGCGCCCGCCGGTCAGGCCGCGCCAGACGTCCTCGGTGACCAGCGGCAGCAGCGGGGCCGTCGCCCGGCAGGTGACCTCGAGCGCGGTGTACAGGGTGTCGAACGCCTGCCGGGCCACCGCGGGGTCGGCGCCGGAGGTGCCCCAGAACCGCTCTCGCGAGCGCCGGATGTACCAGTTGGTCAGCACGTCGGCGAACGCCGCGGGCTGAGTCGCAGGCGCTGGCGACCTCGTAGTGGTCCAGCTGCCGCTGGACCGTCTCGACGAACACGCCGCAGCTTCGCCAGCAGGTACCGGTCGAGCAGGTCCGGCGACGACGCGACGGGCGAGGCCTCGTATCCGGCCGCGTTGGCGTACAGGGCGAAGAAGTACCAGCTGTTCCACAGCGGGATCAGCACCTGCCGGACGCCCTCCCTGATGCCCTGCTCGGTGACGACCAGGTTGCCGCCGCGCAGGATGGGCGAGGACATCAGGAACCAGCGCATCGCGTCGGCCCCGTCCCGGTCGAACACCTCGCGCACGTCCGGGTAGTTGCGCAGCGACTTGGACATCTTCTGCCCGTCCGAGCCGAGCACGATGCCGTGGCTCACGCAGGTCTCGAACGCGGGCCGCCCGAACAGCGCCGCCGCCAGCACGTGCATGGTGTAGAACCAGCCGCGGGTCTGCCCGATGTACTCGACGATGAAGTCGCCGGGGAAGTGGTCCTCGAACCAGTCGGCGTTCTCGAACGGGTAGTGCACCTGCGCGAACGACATCGAGCCGGACTCGAACCAGCAGTCAAGCACGTCGGTGACCCGGCGCATCACCGACCTGCCGGACGGGTCGTCCGGGTTGGGCCGGGTGAGCTCGTCGATGGCCGGGCCGGTGCAGGTCCGCGACCTCGGCGCCGAAGTCCGCCTGCAGCTCGGCCAGCGAGCCGTACACGTCGGTCCGGGGAAACTCCGGGTTGTCCGACTTCCACACCGGGATCGGGCTGCCCCAGTACCGGTTGCGGCTGATCGACCAGTCCCTGGTGTTCTCCAGCCACTTGCCGAACTGGCCGTGCTTGACGTGCTCGGGCACCCAGGTGATCTGCTCGTTCAGCTCGAGCATCTGGTCCCTGATCGCCGTGGTGGAGACGAACCACGACGTGACCGCCATGTAGATCAGCGGCTGCCGGCAGCGCCAGCAATGCGGGTAGGAGTGGTCGTAGGTCTCGCGCCGCAGCAGCACGGTGCCCTCGGTGGTCGGAGCCGGCCGCGGTGCCCGTTTCGGCGGCCTGTCCCGGCCGGCGCCCTGCCGGGTCCGTGCCCGGAGATGGCCGATGATCGCCTGGTTGGCGTCGAAGACGTGCATGCCCGCGTAGTCGCTGACCGGGAAGGTGAACCTGCCGTCCGGGCCGACCGGCACCACCGGAACGATCCCGTACTGATCGGTGAGCAGCTTGTCTTCCTCGCCGAAGGCCGGCGCGATGTGCACCACGCCGGTCCCGTCGGTGGTGGTCACGTAGTCGGCGTGCAGCACCACGTGCGACTTCGGGTGCCCGGTGAAGTAGCTGAACGGCGGCGTGTACCTGAGCCCGACGAGCTCGGCGCCCGTGCACCGCCGGACGATCCGGGACGCGGCGTCCTCGCCGAGCTCGCGGGCGTAGGCGGGCAGCCGCGCCTCGGCCAGCAGGTAGCGCTCGGCCCGGCCGGTGAAATCGGACTCGACCACGACGTAGTCGACGTCGCGGTGCACCGCCATGGCCAGGTTGGACGGCAGCGTCCATGGCGTCGTCGTCCAGATCAGCGCGAGCTCGCCGGTCTCCAGCCGGAGCCCGACCGTGACGGCCGGGTCCTGGCGCATCTGGTAGACGTCGTCGTCCATCCGCAGCTCGTGCGCGGACAGCGGGGTCTCGTCGTTCCAGCAGTACGGCAGGCAGCGGAAGCCCTCGTACGCGAGGCCCTTGTCGTAAAGCTGCTTGAACGCCCACATGACGCTTTCCATGTAGGTCAGGTCGAGCGTCTTGTAGTCGTGCTCGAAATCGACCCAGCGGGCCTGCCGGGTGACGTAATCGCGCCATTCCTGGCGGTAGCGCAGCACCGACTCCCGGCACGCCTCGTTGAACTTGGCGATGCCGAGCTCGTCGATCTCCTCCTTGGTCTTGATGCCGAGCTGGCTCATCGCCTCGAGCTCGGCGGGCAGCCCGTGGGTGTCCCAGCCGAACCGGCGCTCCACCCGCTGGCCGCGCATCGTCTGGTACCGGGGGATCAGGTCCTTGACGTAGCCGGTGAGCAGGTGCCCGTAATGCGGCAGCCCGTTCGCGAACGGCGGGCCGTCGTAGAACACGAACTCGTTCGAGCCGTTCTCGCCCGCCGGGCGGTTGCGCACCGAGGCGCGGAAGGTGTCGTCGGCCGCCCAGTACGCGAGCACCCGCTCCTCGATCTCGGGAAAGACTGGCCTGGCGGGCACTGCGGCGCCGGGTCGCCGGCTGACGCCCTCGGGTAGCTCATCGTGGATCCTCCGCGGTCGGTCCTCACTGGTCACGAGGACGACGGCGCCCGGGCAGCCAGCCCGGGCGGCACCGCGGTACCACCTCGCTTGCCGCCGCCCGGCCCGCAGGGGCCAGGGGAGCGGCGGCCGCTCATTCCGGGCTGTGACGGGCCCGCCCGTCCGGTTCTACTGAGGCGCCTCGGGGACGCCCGTTCTTCCGGAGGCTCACCGGTGATGGCCGGGTCAGCGCCGTGGTAATACCCAGCGTACCGAGCCGGGGGAGCGGGCCCAAACCAGAGCGCCAGGCGCCAGGGCACCTGACTCCGGCCTGGGCACGAGGCCAGGGGAGAGGCTGGCCTGCGGGCCGGTCAGGGCCGAGGCCAGGCCGCCAGGCGCTCGCGCAGCCGTGCGACGTTCTGCGGGGTGAGGCCGTACCGGGCGAACACGCCGTCGGGCATCCGGTCCAGCTGGCGGCCGGCGTCGGCGAAGTCACGGTCTTCTAGGCCGGGATCGAGCCGTTTGGCGAAACTGATCAGCTGGCTGGGGGAGTAGCGGGCCAGGACCGCCGCCGTGTCGACGTAGTCGCGCGGCTCTACCCGACTGGCCAGCGCGCATACCTTCGATGCGGCCAGGTCCTCCAGGTCCAGGACCGGGCCGACGTCCATGGTCACCGGCCCGCGGGTGCGGTCGAAATAAGCCATCTGCAGCATGGTCTGCTGCCCGCCGGCGGCAGTGATGACCCACTCGGCGAGGCCCTGGCCCATCCCTTCGAAGAGTTCCCCGAGTTCGCCGGCCCCGTCCCTGCGATCGGCACGGAAGCCTGCTTCGCGCAGGGCGGCCTCAACCGCGTCGGCGGCCGCGGGCACTCCCGCCTCCTGGTCACTGAACAGGTCGATGTCGTCGGTGGACCGGTCGATGATGCCGTGCGCGATGAGGGCGTTGCCGCCTGCCAGCGCGAACCCGTGCCGCCCGGCCACGCGCAGCGCGATGGTGGCTATCTCACGCTGGAGCTGGTCTATCGGCACTACGCCGCGGGGACGGCGGCGGCCTGCAGCTCCGGGAACTGCTCCAGCCAGGCCTGGCGGACGCCCTTGGGCAGGTACAGGTCCGGCCAGAGCGCGGTCAGCGCGTCACCGTTGAGGTAAGCCAGATCCACGGGGCTGCTGGCTTCACGCAGCACGATCTGGTAAACCCAGGCCAGAATGCCCGGCTCGTCCAGATTGAACGCCCGGTCCGGGTGCCAGAACAGCCAGATCGGCAATTCCACGGTGCCCGTCGTCGGCCCCTGCAGATCCGCCAGGCTGTCCGCGACAACCACCAGGTGCCCGGGACGGGACTCATGCCGGCTCCGGGGCGCGTCGGCTTGCGTGGCGGCCATAAGCAGAGAGTACATCCCAGCTGCTCAGCGGTCGAATATACGATCGACCGCCGCCGCCACCGCCCCGGCATTGGCCGATAATGTGCATTATGTTAAGTAATCCATCCGAGGGAAGCTGTCCCGGGATCCCCCGCTGCCGGAACAGCGGAACCCCGCGCGGGGCCGGCCGTCCCGCGCGCCCTACCCTCACCACATGCCAGTAGCGCTGAACGAAGCCGTGCGAGCGATCCTTGATCGCCCGAATCCCGCCGTGCTCGGCACGATCAATCCGGACGGCAGCCCGCAGACCTCGGTCGTCTGGGTCGGCCGGGACGGCGGCGACCTGCTGATCTCCACGGCGGACGGCCGGCGCAAGGTGCGGAATATCGCCCGCGATCCAAGGGTCAGCCTGTGCGCGTACGACCAGGCCGATCCGGAGCAGTACGTCGAGGTGCGCGGCCTGGCGGCGGTCAGCGAGGATGCCGGCCGCCAGCTGGCCGTCTCGCTGGCCGAGCAGTACGAAGGGCGGGGCGCCGGCGAAGTATTCCGCCAGCTGCCGCCGGAAGTGGTCAGGGTGGTGATCCGAATCACCCCCCTGCGGGTGGCCGGATCGGCGGCCGGCTGATGTCCGGGCTTCTAAGCTGGGTTCATGAGCGACACCTGGGACGAATCAACGCAGGTTCTGGACGAGCGGCTGCGCCTCGGCGCGGGCTTCGGCGCAGCGGACCGTCGTCATGTGCTGGAACTTCTGTCCAGCCTCACTCGGCACCTGTCCCGGTGGAAGCCCGAGAAAGTCGATCTCGAGATCTCCGTCAAGGACCGGGGCGGCCCGGAGCAGAAGGTCACGCTCGAGGCGTTGCTGCCGGGCCTGGGACTGGTCGTGGCCACGTCGGCGAACCGCGAGCTTGATCACGCCATCATCGAGGCGCGCAAGGAACTGATCCGGCAGGTCGACGAGGAGAAGGCCAAGCGCTCCGGCCACAAGAGCCACACGCAGCGCACCGACTCAGCCTGACCGGCGGTCTGGCCATCGTCAGCCGGTCTCGTCAGCCGATGCTGCGGCTGCGGCCGCGGAACTCGGCGATGACCTCATCGCCGCGCCGCACGGTCACGTCGTAGATGCCGCTGCGGCCGTAGCTCGTGCGCTCCGCGGCCACGGCCACAAGCTCGTCACCCTCCCTGGCCGGCGCGATGAACGTGATGTCGGCCCCGGCCGCCACGGTCACCGGGCCCCGGCTGTTGCAGGCGCAGGCGAACGCGGTGTCCGCGAGCATGAACACGTATCCCCCGTGCGCGATCGCGTGCCCGTTCACCATCGCCGGGCTTACTGTCATCCGCACCGTCGCCGTGCCCTCGCCGACCTCGAGCAGCTGCATGCCGAGGCTTCTCGATGCCTGGTCAGCCTCCAGCATGACCGCGGCAGGGCCGGCCGGGTCAACGTCCGCAGCCCGCCAGGCCGGGGCGGCGGAGCCAGCAGGCGGCTGGGGCTGAGCCGGCATTCGATGATCCTTTTCGTCCGGGGCTACTCCCCCGTGACCATACGGCGTCGCATGCGGACACTGCGTCTCGCCCCGGAGCGCTCGCGGCTACGGTGGGCTCATGCTCTCGTACCGGCAGCCGGGCATCGTACTTAACGACCTGGAGTTCACCGTTCCGCTCGATCACGCCAAGCCCGGCGGCGAGAAGATCGGGCTGTTCGCACGGGAGGTCGTGGCCGCCGACGAGCAGGCGTCGGACCTGCCGTGGCTGCTGTTCCTGCAGGGCGGCCCGGGATTCGGCGCGAGCCGGCCGGCCGGCCGGGAAGGCTGGCTGGACCGGGCGCTGAAGGACTACCGGGTGCTGCTGCTCGACCAGCGCGGCACCGCCAGGTCCTCGCCGGTCAACCGGCGGACGCTGGCCGCGCGTGCCACCGCCCGGCAGCAGGCCGACTACCTGGCGCATTTCCGGGCGGACTCGATTGTCGCCGACGCCGAGCTGATCAGGCAGCAGGTGACCGGCGGCAGGCCGTGGAGCGTGCTCGGCCAGAGCTTCGGCGGATTCTGCGTGGTGACCTACCTGTCGTTCGCGCCGGACGGTCTCCGCGAGGCATTCCTGACCGGCGGGCTGCCCGGCCTGCACGTCTCGGCCGATGACCTGTACCGGGCGACCTATCCGGTCGTGGCGGCCAAGAACCGGGCGCACTACCAGCGGTACCCGCAGGATGTCGACCGGGCCAGGCAGGTGGCCAGGCATCTCGCGGACACCGAGACGCTGCTGCCGAGCGGCGCCCGGCTGACGGTTGAGGCGTTCCAGGCGCTCGGGCAGGAACTCGGCTCGAGCACCGGCAGCCACGCGCTGCATTACCTGCTCGAGGACCCGTTCGCCGGGGACGAGCTTTCCGACGACTTCCTGTACCGGGTGCAGACACAGCTCAGCTTCGCCGGCGCGCCGCTGTACGCGATCTTGCACGAGGCCTGCTACGCGCAGGGCACCGCGACGAACTGGGCGGCATACCGGGTCCGGGCCGAGTTCCCCGAGTTCGACGCCGCGGCGGCGCTGGACGGCGACGATCCGCTGCTGTTCACCGGCGAGATGATCTACCCGTGGATGCTGGAGAACGACCCGGTGCTGCGGCCGCTCCGAGAGGCGGCGAACCTGCTGGCGCAGCGCGAAGCCTGGCCGCGGCTGTACGACGAGGCCAGGCTGCGGGGCAACGAGGTGCCGGCCGCGGCCGCCATCTACTACGACGACATGTACGTGCCCGCGAAGTACTCGGTGCAGACGGCCGCCGCGATCAAGGGCATCCGGGGCTGGGTGACGAACGAGTACGAGCACGACGGGCTGCGGGTCAGCCGCGGAAAGGTGCTCGACCGGCTGATCGCGATGGCGCGCGGCAACGCATGACACCCGACCCGGCTGTCGCCGCGGCAGGCTCGGGCTGGCGGTGGAGTGGAAGTACCACAGCCATGACCAGCCCGCCGACCTGCCGGACCGGCTGGCCGCCGCGGGGTTCGTGCCGGAAGAGGCAGAGACGCTGCTGATCGGCGAGAGCAGGCAGCTCGCCGGGGCCGTAGCCGCGGGCTGGCCGGACGGCGTGACCCTGCGCGAGGTCGCTGCGCGGGCGGACCTGGAGCGGATCCAGGGCCTGGAGGAGGCCGTCTGGGGCGACGATCATGGCTGGCTGCCGGGCGTGCTCGGCCGCGACCTGGCCGACCCGGACGACCCGTGCGTGGTCGTCGTGGCCGAGGCGGGCCAGGACGTGGTGTGCGCGGGCTGGGTCCGGCTGCACCGGGGCACGGACTTCGCTTCGCTGTGGGCGGGTCGACGCTCCCCCGCTGGCGCCGCCGCGGCATCTACCGGGCCACGGTCGGCTACCGCGCCCGGCTGGCCGCGGACCGCGGGTTCCGGTACATCCAGGTGGACGCGTCCGAAGACAGCGCGCCCGTGCTCAGGCGGCTCGGGCTGGCGCCGGTGGCCACCACGATCCCGTACGTCTGGACCCCGCCATAGGTAGTTGCGATCAAGCAACTGACCGGCGGTAGGCTTGGCGGACGTGCGGCGATTTTCCGGGCGGGACGCAGATCGCTATAAGTGGATAGCGCTGTCGAACACCACGCTCGGCATCACGATGGCGACGATCGATGCGTCGATCGTGATCATCTCGATGCCGGCCATCTTCCGCGGCATCCACCTGGACCCGCTCGCGCCGGGCAACGTCAGCTACCTGCTCTGGATGATCATCGGTTACCTGCTGGTCACCGCGGTGCTGGTGGTCACGCTCGGCAGGCTGGGCGACATCTACGGCCGGGTACGGATCTATAACCTCGGCTTCGTCGTGTTCACCGCCGCCTCGATCGCGCTGTCGCTTGACCCGCTCACCGGCAGTTCCGGCGCGCTCTGGCTGATCGGCTGGCGGATCGTGCAGGCGTTCGGCGGCGCGATGCTGATGGCGAACGCGGCCGCGATCCTCACCGACGCGTTCCCGGCCAGGCAGCGCGGCATGGCGCTGGGCATCAACCAGATCTCCGCGATCTCCGGCCAGCTGATCGGGCTGCTGCTCGGCGGGCTGCTGGCGGCATGGGACTGGCGTGCGGTGTTCTGGGTCAACGTGCCGATCGGCGTGTTCGGCACCGTCTGGGCTTACCGCAGCCTGCACGAGATCGCGACCACCAGGCGGGCCAGGATCGACTGGGCCGGCAACATAACGTTCGCGGCCGGCGCCGGCCTGCTGCTTGTCGCGATCACCTACGGCATCCAGCCGTATGGCGGCCACCCGACCGGCTGGACCGGCCCGTTCGTGCTTGGCGGGCTGGCCGTGGGCGTGGCGCTGCTGATCGCGTTCTGCGTCATGGAGACGAAGATCGCCGAGCCGATGTTCCGGATGAGCCTGTTCCGGATCCGCGCTTTCGCGGCAGGCAACATCGCCAGCCTGCTCAGCGCGATCGCCCGCGGCGGCCTGCAGTTCATGCTGATCATCTGGCTGCAGGGCATCTGGCTGCCGCTGCACGGCTACGACTTCGCCGATACCCCGCTGTGGGCCGGCATCTACCTGGTGCCGCTGGCCACCGGGTTCCTGCTGGCCGGGCCGGTCTCCGGTTACCTGTCCGACCGGTTCGGGCAGCGGCTGTTCGCCACTTCCGGCCTGCTGATCACGGCGGCAGCCTTCACCGGGCTGCTGCTGCTCCCTGTCGACTTCCCGTACTGGGCGTTCGCCCTGCTGATCTTCGGCAACGGCATCGGGTCCGGCCTGTTCGCCTCGCCGAACACGTCAGCCATCATGAGCAGCGTCCCGGCCAGGCACCGCGGCGCCGCGTCCGGCATGCGGGCCACGTTCCAGAACTCCGGCATGTCGCTGTCGATCGGGATCTTCTTCTCGCTGATGATCGCCGGGCTGGCTTCGACCCTGCCCGCGGCGCTGGCCGGCGGCCTGCGCGCCCAGGGCGTCCCGGCCCGGCTGGCCGCGCATGTGGCCAGCCTGCCGCCGGTAAGCACGCTGTTCGCGTCGTTCCTCGGCTACAACCCGATCCGCAGCCTGCTCCGGCCATCCGGCGAGCTCAGCCGGCTGCCGCGCCGCAGCGTCACGGCGCTGACCGGCAAGCAGTTCTTCCCGCACCTGATCTCCGGCCCGTTCCACCATGGGCTGGTGATCGTCTTCACCGCCGCGATCGGCATGTCGGTGCTCGGCGCGCTGGTCTCGCTGACCCGGGGCAGGCAGTTCTACTACGACTCGCCGGATGCCGCGGCGGACCAGGTCCGGGCGCTGGAAGTGACATCGGGCACGCTGGCGGAGTCGCCGGATCCGGCGGCCGCTGATCCCCGGCACTGACCGGCGCATTAGCCGGCAGCCCCGCGCGCGGCCGCCGGTGACGTACGCTGTCACCGTGCCGCGATATGAGTACCGCTGCCGCGCCTGCGGAGCAACGTTCGAGCAGACCAGGCCGATGAGCGAGTCGGCCGAGCCGTGCCGGTGCCCGGACGGGCACGACGACACCGTCAAGCTGCTTTCCACGGTCGCGGTCGGCGGCCGCTCCAGTGCTGGCCCGGCCAGCCGCGGCGGCGGCGGCTGCTGCGGCGGGGGCTGCGGCTGCGGCTGACCAGGTGCCCGGGATCACGGCCGAGCGGTTCTACGCCGAGATAGCCGCGAGCTCGGCCACCATCGCCGAGCTGATCGGCGAAACCGCCCTGGACACGCCCGTGCCCACCTGCCCGGACTGGACGCTGCGGGAACTGGTCATTCACGTCGGCCGCACGCACCGGTGGGCAGCGGAGATCGTCGGCACCCGGTCAGCTGAGTTCATCCCGGTCCGCTCGGTGCCGGACGGCAGGTTCCCGGCCGAGCCCGCCGAGCGCGGGCCATGGCTGCGGGCCGGCGCTGCGCGGCTGATCGAAACCGTGCAGGCAGCGGGCAGCGACCTGGTCTGGACCTTCGGCGGGCTGCGCCCGGCCGGCTTCTGGGCACGGCGGATGGCGCACGAGACGGCCGTGCACAGGGCTGACGCCGAGATCGCCGCCGGCCGCGCGCCGGAACTCGCGCCGGAACTCGCGCCCGATCTTGCCGCCGATGCGATCGATGAATGGCTCGGCTTCATGTCCGGCGTGATGGCTGACGGTCGCGCCGACCCGCGCCTGGACGCGCTGCCGCCGCCCCGCGTGCTGCACGTGCACGCCACCGACGACACGCTGGCCGGGGCGGGCGAATGGACGCTGCGCAGCGAGCCGTCCGGGATCACGCTCGAGCTCGGGCACGGCCGGGGCGACGTCGCGGTCCGCGGCCCGGCGGCGCGGCTGCTGCTTGTCTTGGTCCGGCGGCTGCCGCCGGACGACCCGGGAATCCAGGTCATCGGCGACCCGGCGGTGCTGGCGCGCTGGCTGGAGCGCACCCCGTTCTGACCGCGGCCTGCGGGACAGCGGCCCGCGGGGCCGGCCGCCCCCTGCCCGCGGGGCCGGCCGCCCCGGCCGCCCGGCTACAGCCAGCCCACCCGGGCGCTGATCAGCTGGCCGCCGCCGGGTCCGGCGTCCGGCCCGGTGCCGAGCTGGCCCGCCGCTACCTGGCCGAGCAGCCGGTCGACGGCCGCCACGATCTCGGGAACGCAGCCGCGCAGGCTCTCGGCGTCCGCGGCCAGCGAGTCATCAAGGTCGATCCCGGCCCGGCCGAGCAGCGCGGCCAGGTCGGCAAGCTGCTCCCCCACCCACGCGGCCGGCCGGGCCGACAGTTCCTGGTCGAACACCCGGTGACCGGGCTCCCAGCCGTCGAACGCCGGGTGATGATGGGCGCGGTCCAGGCTGCCCGGCGGGCTGTCGACCGATTCCAGCAGGTCCGCCCGCCAGACCGGGCGGCCGATCCCGATCGGCTGAGCGGAGTAGATGGAGCCCGTCAGCTCGCCCCGGTCCAGCATCCTGACCTCGAGCCGGACGCCGCGCTCGGCGCCCTGCTGGCCTTCGCCCGGCCTGGGGTCGATGAAGTACAGGTCGCTGACCAGCACGCCAACCCGGTCGAAGCCGAACGCGTAGAGCATGCAGGCACTCCCTCTGGCTAGCTGGCGAACCGCTCGACCTGGCGGATCTTGTTGGTCGCGTCCAGCGCCGCGACCTTGTACGACTCGGCGAGCGTCGGGTAATTGAAGACCGCGTCCACCAGGTAGTCGATGGTGCCGCCGCAGCCCATCACCGCCTGGCCGATGTGCACCAGCTCGGTGGCGCCGGTGCCGAACACGTGCACCCCGAGGAGCGTGCGGTCCTCGGGCGACACGAGCAGCTTCAGCACGCCATAGGAGTCGCCGATGATCTGCCCGCGGGCGAGCTCGCGGTACCGGGAAACGCCGACCTCGAACGGCACGCATTCCTCGGTGAGCTGGTCCTCGGTTCTCCCGATGAAGCTGATCTCGGGAAGGCTGTAGATCCCGATCGGCTGCAGCATGCTGGCGGCGTGCAGCGGCTCGCCGCAGGCGTGGTGGGCCGCCAGCCTGCCCTGCTCCATCGAGGTCGCCGCGAGCGCGGGGAAGCCGATCACGTCGCCGACCGCGTAGATGTTCGGCACCGCGGTGCGGAAGAACTCGTCCACTGCGATCCGGCCGCGGTTGTCGGCGGACAGGCCCGCGGCCGGCAGCCCCAGCTCATCGGTCATGCCCTGCCGCCCGGCGGAGTACATGACGGTCTCGGCCGGGATCTTCTTCCCGCTGCGCAGCAGCGCGATCGCGCCGCCCGGCCTGGCCCGCACCGAGGAGACCGTCTCGCCGAACCGGAAGGTCACGCCGAGGTCGCGCAGGTGGTACTTGAGCGCCTCGACGACCTCCAGGTCGCAGAACTCCAGCATCCGCTCCCGCTGCTCGACCACCGTTACCTTGGTGCCGAGGGCGGCGAACATCGAGGCGTACTCGATCCCGATCACGCCGGCCCCGGCGACCACCATCGAGCGCGGTACCCGCTCCAGGTGGATGATCCCGTCCGAGTCGATGACCGTCCGCTCATCGAAGTCGACGCTGGCCGGCCGGCGCGGGCGTCGTCCCGGTGGCGATCACGATCTTGTCCGCGCTGATGCTGCGCCGCCTGCCCTGGCCGTCATCGACCTCGATCGCGTTCGGCCCGGCGAACCTGGCGGTGCCGGTGACGATGCTGACCCGGTTGCGGGTCAGCTGGCTGCGGACCACGTCGTTCTCCCGGCTGACCACATGCTGCGTGCGGGCCGACAGGTCGGCGATGGTGATCTCGTCTTTCATCCGGTAGCTCTGCCCGTACATCTCCCGCTGGTCGAGCCCGGTGAGGTAGAGCACGGCCTCGCGGAGTGTCTTGGACGGGATCGTGCCGGTGTTCAGGCAGACGCCGCCCATCATGTTCGGGCGCTCCACGATGCCGACGTTCCGCTCTAGCTTGGCGGCGGCGATGGCCGCCTTCTGGCCGCCGGGGCCGGAACCGATAACCAGCAAGTCGAAGTCATGCACGATCCCTAGTGTGACTGCGCTGGCTGGGACTATCCAGGGTCTGGCCGGTCAACGTTGTGGTGCGGGGACGCCGGGCGCCCCGGCTGCCGTCGCTAGCCGCCGCAGGCCGGTTTGTCACGAAGGCAAGGCTAGGTGATCATTGTCCTTGCTGGCAGGACGCCGGGACGGCATTCCGGGGCCGTCACTGCTAGACTAGTTATTACCTAAATAGTATTAGTTGTCTTTTTGTCCATTTATCTGAGTGCTTGTCAGCGGATACTTTCGTGAGGCCATTAGTTGCGCAATGCGCTGCGGGAATTCGTGCTCGACGACAGCGGCCTGCCGGAGTCCGACGATGACCTGGTGGCGCTCGGATCGCGGCTGCGCTGGCGCGGCAACGGCCGGGCCCAGGACCATCCGGCGCACCTGGCTGGACACCTTCGACTGGCGGCTCTACCGGGCCGGGCTGACGCTCGAGCTCGCCACCGGGCGCGGCACCGCCGAGCTGACCCTGACCGGCCGGGACGGCGCGGTGGTGGCCGCCCAGCAGGCCGGGCCGGCGGCGCGGCCGAAATGGCCGGCCCTGCTCGGCGCGCTGCCGGTCGGCCCGCTCCGCGCGCGGCTGCGCCCCGTGGTGGGGGTGCGGGCGCTGCTGCCGGTCGCCCGGGCGGCCAGCAGCGTGCACGAGCTGCGGGTACTCAACTCCGACGACAAGACGGTCGCCCGGGTCACCGTGGACCGGATGTCGGTCAGCTACCCGGCCCGCGCGGCGCTGCCGCCAAGGCTGACGGTCACCGCGCTGCGCGGTTACCAGGCCCAGGCGGACAGGCTGGCCGACATCCTGGCCGCGGCGCACGGGGTAACCGACGGCAGCGGCCGGCGCGCTGGAGGCGGCGCTCGCGGCGGCGGGCCGCCACCCCGGCGATTACACCGGCAAGATCAGCGTCCGGCTGTCACCGCAGGCCCCGGCGGCCGCCGCCGTCGCGGCCGTCCTGCAGCAGCTGCTCGGCACGCTGCAGGCCAACGTCCGCGGTGTCGTGCGGGACATCGACTCGGAGTTCCTGCACGACCTGCGCATCGCCGTGCGGCGCACCAGGTCGGCGCTGAAGCTGGCCGGCGACGTGCTGCCGTCCGGCCTGGCCGCCAGGTTCCGGCCGGAGTTCAAGTGGCTCGGCGACCTGACCACGCCGACCAGGGACCTGGACGTCTACCTGATGGGCTTTGACGCCATGGCGGCCAGCCTGGTGGCCGCGACGCCGGCCGAGCTGCAGCCGTTCCACGCGCATCTGGCCAGGCGGCGGGCGGCCGAGCAGCGGCAGCTCGCCCGGGGGCTGCGCAGTTCCCGGTTTTCCCGGCTCACCAGCGAGTGGCGGGATGCGCTGGCGGCGGCGGCCGCCTCCCGCAAGGCGAAGCCGGCCACCGCCCAGGTGGCCGCCGCCCGGATCCGCAAGGCGCACCGGCGGGCACTCGCCGACGGCGGCGCCATCACCGCGGCCTCCGCCCCGGAAGCCATGCACGAGCTGCGCAAGCGCTGCAAGGAACTGCGCTACCTGCTGGAGATCTTCGGCTCGCTGTACGACCCCGGCGAGCACTGGCAGGCGGTCAGGGAGCTGAAGGCGCTGCAGGACTGCCTCGGCGAATTCCAGGACACCGAGGTGCAGCGCGACGAGATCCGGGCCTTCGCCGCCCAGATGATGGACGAGCGGACCGCGCCGGCCGCCACGCTGCTGGCCATGGGCGAGATCGCGGCCGGGCTCGCCGTCCGGCAGCGGCAGGCGCGCAGCGAGTTCGCCGGCCGATTCCGTGACTTCGCCAGCCCGGCCAGCCAGCACCGGCTCCGGGCCATGACCGAGGCGGCCGCGCAGTGAAGATTTTCGCCACCTACAACATCAAGGGCGGCGTTGGGAAGACCTCCACCGCCGTCAACCTCGCCTACCTGGCGGCCAGGGACGGCTACCGGGTGCTGCTCTGGGACCTCGACCCGCAGGCCGCCGCCACGTTCCTGTTCCGCGTCCGGCCGCGGGTCAAGGGCGGCGGGAAGGCGCTGATCCAGGGCACCCGCAGCCTGGACGGGGCGATCAAGGGCACCGACTTCGAGAACCTGGACCTGCTGCCCGCCGACTTCACCTACCGGAACCTGGACCTGCTGCTTGACGCGGCCAAGAAGCCGGCCCGCAAGCTCGGCCGGCTGCTCGCGCCGCTGCGGTCCGAGTACGACGTGGTCTTCCTTGACTGCCCGCCGAGCATCTCGCTGCTGTCCGAGAGCGTGCTGCACGCCGCCGACACCCTGCTCGTGCCGCTGATCCCGACCACCCTCGTCGGTCCGGACGCTCGACCAGCTGACCGATTTCATCGCCGGCTTCGACGGCGACCGGCCGGATATCCTCGCGTTCTTCTCCATGATCGACCGGCGCAAGACCCTGCACAAGGAGATCGCGGCCGAAGCTGCCCGGGCAGCGGTCCGACGTAGCGGCGACGGCCATCCCGGCCCTGTCGGTGATCGAGCAGATGTCGGTGCAGCGGGCCCCGGTGACCGCGTTCGCGCCGCGCAGCACCGCGGCCCGCAGCTACGCGCAGCTCTGGGCGGAGGCGCAGGCCCGCGGCGGGCTGCGGCCGGCCAGGGCCCGGCACTGACCGGACCTACGAACCGCAAGGCATCGCCACGCAGAGTCACATCTGCACCTTTGTAACCCATTGCGCGCGTCCGGCGCAGCTATCCAAGGCATGCTAGGTAATGCGATGCTGCGCCAGAATGAGGGGACCCCTGTGAGTCGCAGGCTGCTCCGGCTCGAGATACCGGTCTTCCCGGACCGGCGGATGTTCCGGATCCACGACGCGGCCGTCGATGCGGACGCGCCGGGCGGCCCGGTGCCGCCCAGTGATGCCCTGGTCAGTTCCAACCGGGAACAGATGCTGGTCATGAGCCTGCAGGAGAACGTCGGAGTGCGGGTCACCATCGAGGAATGGGACAGCGCGCCGCCGGCGTTCAGCGATGGCTACGAGGACGAGGCCAAGTGCGTGCTGTACCTGCGCGGCCAGCTCAGCGTGGACATGGGCACGGCCGGGCATGCCATCTCCGGCCTGCGCCTGGCCGGCGGGGTGGGCGACTACGGCGTCCGGGTCTACGCCCGCAACCGCGCCGAGGTGGTCCGCCTGTACGGCGAGCTGTTCGAGCGGGACTTCGACCCGCTTGGCGATGACTTCCAGCGGGCGCGCAAGCAGCTGGACGGGCTTGAGCAGTACCTGCTGCAGTTCTGGCGCGAAGCCTGACTCAGCCGGACGGCGCCTGCTGGGGGCTTGCGGCCTGGCCGGCCGGTGCCGCGCCCGCCTTGGCGCCGCTGTCAGCCGCGGCCGGTGCCTGCCCGGCCGCGGCGGCCTTGGCGGCGGACGCCGGGGTGCCGTCGGCGGCACGGCCGGCCGCGGCCGCCTCCCCCGCGGCGCCTGCCTGCCCGGCGCCGGCCGGCTGCACCGCTCCGCCCGTCGTGGCGGCCCGGCCAGGCTGGCCGTTGCCTGCCGCCTGCGCCGGCCCGCTCGCCGCGGCCGTCGGATGGGCGTTCCCGCCGCGGACCGGCAGCACCCGGAACGGGACAAGCGAGTACACCATCAGGGAAAGCAGCGCGACGAGCGCGACGGTGAGGAAGGAGATCAGCACCCGGCCGCGCGTCGTCCGCAGGCTTGCCACCAGGCCCGGGCGCCCGAACGTCGTCAGCCGCGCGGCGAGCGACGGGTCGTCGCCGGCCAGCTGGCGCTCTATCTCAGCGAGGATGCGCTGCTCTTCCATGGAAAGCGCCATGGCGCCACCTCCGCCCCTAGCGCATGGGTGGGGACTGCCTTCTACTATCCCCCACGGCGGCGATTTTATCCGCTCTTTGCCCGCCGGCCGCCATCTGGCGGCCCGCGGGGCAGGCCGCCGCGGTGGCGGCGCGGCCTCGCATCGAATACGTGTTTGCACCGATCGAACAGCTGTTCTATAGTGAACGCCGTGCGCTGGGACAACCTGAGCGATGCTGCCGCCGCGCCCGGCCGCGGGACGGCCGCCGCGGCCCAGCCGCTCTTCGAGGCGGGCGCGGTGGCCAGGACCTTCGATACCCCCGCCTTCCGCGGCATGACCTTTCACGAGGTGCGTGCCCGCACGATCATCAACCAGGTGCCGCCCGCCTCGCGGATGGCGTTCCGGTGGACCATCAATCCGTACCGCGGCTGCGCGCACGCGTGCACCTACTGCTTTGCCAGGAACACGCATACCTACCTCGACTTGGATGCCGGCCTCGACTTCAACACCCAGATCGTGGTCAAGGTGAACGCCGCCGAGCTCGCCCGCAAGGAGCTCGCGGCGCCGCGCTGGCGGGGCGAGCACGTCGCGATGGGCACCAACGTGGACTGCTACCAGCGTGCCGAGGGCCGCTACAAGCTGATGCCCGGCATCATCACCGCGCTCAGGGACGCCGCCAACCCGTTCTCCATCCTCACCAAGGGCACCCTGATCCTGCGCGACCTGGACCTGATCGCCGGCGCCGCGGAGGTCACCGACGTCGGCCTGAACGTGTCCGTCGGGTTCACCGACCCTGAGCTGTGGCGCTCGGTCGAGCCGGGAACCCCGAGCCCGGAACGCCGGCTGGCGGCGTGCGCCGCGATCACCGGGCGCGGCCTGCGCTGCGGGGTGCTGATGGGCCCGGTGCTCCCGTTCCTCTCCGACTCCCCCGCCCAGCTGGCGGCGGCGATGCAGCGGATCGCGGCGGCCGGCCCGGCGCACGTGACCCCGATCGCGTTGCACCTGCGGCCCGGCGCCCGCGAGTGGTACCTGCGCTGGCTCGGCGAGCAGCACCCGGCGCTGCTGCCGCGCTACCGGGAGCTCTACCGGGGCGGCGCGTACCCGCCCCGTGCCTACCAGCAGCGCATCGCCGGACAGGTGCGGGAACTGGCGGAGCGGCATGGAGTCGGGCGGGCCAGCCCGGCGCAGGCCCGGCGGCGGCCGCGGCCGGGCCGGGCCGCTGGCCGGGCGCCGGCGGCGCGCCAGGACGTCCAGCTGTCCCTGCTCTAGTCAGCGAAGCTGACCGTCCGGCGGTGATGATCACCGAGACAGGCCATGCGCAGAAACGGGAGGTACGGCCGACGGCCGGGGGCGAGCCGCTGTGCCTCCCTGGCGAGTCAGCCGTCACTGGCCTGGCTGGCGCCTTACCGGCAGGCCGGCCGCCGCCCAGGCACGGAACCCGCCGTCCAGGTCGGTGGCGCCGCGGATGCCGAGATCCTGCAGGGCGGCCGCCGCCAGGCTGGAGGTGTAGCCCTCGGAGCACATGATGATGACCCGGCGGTCATAGCCTGCCTGCGGCAGCCGGGCGGCGGAGGCAGGGTCAAGGCGCCATTCGAGCACGTTGCGCTCGATCACCATGGTGCCGGGCACCTCGCCCTCGGCCGCGCGCTGGGCGGCCGGCCGGATGTCGACGAGGAGCGCGCCATCGGCCTGGGCTGCCATCGCCTCCGGCGGGCTGACCCTTTCCAGCCGGGCCCGCGCCGCGGCCAGGATCTGGTCGATCGTCCGCGCTCCCGGCGGTGGTCCGGCCGTCACCAGTTCAGCTCCGAATGGTCGGTGGCCGTGTGGGCCAGGCCGCCGGCGGTGAGTTCGTACCTGCGCATCGCGGTCAGCGGCGGGGAGTATGCGTGCACGCTGATGGCCGGCTCGGTCCGGACGTTGACCACGTCGTGCACGTGCCCCGCGCCGAATGGCCTGACCTGGCCGGCCGACAGCGTCCGGTTGCGGGGCCGCGGGCGGCTGGCCGGGACCGTGCGCTCGCGCAGCTCCCCTTGTGCCACCGCGAACGCGCCGACCGCCTCGCCGTGGTCGTGAAAGCCGGTGCTCTGACCGGGCAGCCAGCTCAACAGCCACACCTCGTGATCGTCAGTCAGGTCAAGCCGGTGGTACCAGCGCAGGCAGGCATCGAACCGAACGATATCGCGCCAGAAAGCCGGCTGCGCGGCGATGGCCCGCACGATCCCGGCCAGCAGCAGCTGGCCGCCTGGCCCCGTGTTCTCGTTGCGTTCGCGGTCATCCTATTAATCCGATCGTCTTCATGGGGAAAGCGTCTGGCCAAGATAGCACGGGCCGCGCCAGGGAGCGGAGGAACTGCCGAGCCCGCCGGCGTGTCGCGCGCAGCCGGCCCGGGACGGCACCCGGCGCCGCGCGCCCGCGGACGGGCTCAGGCCCGAGAACGGTAAGCATTGTCACGGCGCGGTTGCGGTTCCGTAAATGCTTTCGACCGCTTCGTCCGGGCGGGTAGACAGCCATCGCCGGTGCGTGTACCCACAAAGGGTGACCACTGATATGCCTGCGCTCGGCGTCAGGCCAGAAGGAGTCCGCTCATGACACCTATGCCCAAGCGACTTGCCTGCCTGGCAGTGGCGGTCCTTGCCGCGGCCGGGCTTGCCGCATGCGGGAAGTCCTCCACGTCATCGTCATCGTCGTCAAGCGCCGGGAAAGCCCGTGTCCGGCGGCACGCTGAAGATCGTCGCCGCCAGCGGTTGGGCGCACCTGGACACGGTGCCCGCCTACTACACCGCCGACTACATGCTGGAACGGGCGTACGCCCGGCAGCTGCTTTCGTACCCGTATGCCGCGCCCGACCGCGCATCGGATCGGCCAGCTGGAACAAGACGGTCACGCCGGCCGCTGACGTCGCGACGGTGGTGCCGACCCAAGTCGAACGGCGGGATCTCCAGCAACGGCCTCACCTATACCTTCCACATCAGGCCAGGCGTGATGTGGAACAGCAGCCCGCCGCGGCCAGGTGACGTCCACCGACTTCATCCGCGAGTTCAAGGCATTCTACAACCCGGTGCAGCCGGTCGGCGCGCCGTTCTACTACAACGCCGACGATCGCCGGACTGCAGAAGTACGACAACGAGGAGACCGCGTACTTCGCGGTCAAGTCGCACAAGCCGACGGCGATCAACATCAGCAATTTCCAGAACACGCACACCATCTCCGGGATCTCCGCGCCGAACTCGACCACGCTGAAGATCAAGCTGATTCACCCGGCCAGCGACTTCCTCTACATGATGGCGATGCCGTTCTCGTCGGCCCGCCCGGTCGAGTACGACAAGTACGTGCCGGCCAGCGCGCAGTTCGACCAGCACCTGATGTCGGACGGCCCGTACCAGATCACCTCGGTCGTGCCGGGCAAGTCGCTCACGATGGACCGCAACCCGGCCTGGAAGCAGTCCAGCGACCCGATCAGGCACCAGTACGTCAGCAAGATCACGCTGACGATCGGGGTCTCCTCGGCGCAGACCCAGCTGGCCGACATGAAGGCGGGCACCTACGACCTGGTCCAGGACACCCCGTTCGAGCCGACGGCCATCCCCGGGCTGCTGGCCAGCCACGACCCGAAGTTCCACATCTGGCCGTGGAGCAACACGATCCCCGTACCTCGTGTTCAACCTGCAGCAGCCCGGACGCCAAGGGCGCGATGAAGAACCTGAAGGTCCGGCAGGCGGTCGAGTACGGCATCAACAAGGTCGCCGTGCAGAAGGCCTACGGCGGCCCGAACGTCGCGAAGATCATCAACGAGGTCATCCCGCCCGGCAACGTGGGCTCCACGAACTCCGACATGTACCCGTCACAACGGCAACGGCAACACGTCCAAGTGCAAGTCGCTGCTCAGGCGGCCGGGTACCCGAACGGGCGTCACGATCACCGGGCTGTACATCAACGACAGCGTGAACACCCAGGTGTTCCAGGCGATCCAGGCGAGCCTGAAGACCTGCGGGATCAACCTGACCAGCAAGCCGGAACCGGCGTCCAGCTACTTCACCGACCTCGGCAACGCGCCGGTGAACAACAAGCCGGGCCAGTGGGACATTGCAACCAGCGCCGGGTGGATCCCGGACTGGTTCGGCAACAACGGCCGGACCTTCATCCCGCCGTTCTTCCAGACCAACTGCGTGCTCAACACCGTCAACTACGGCTGCTACAGCAGCAAGAAGATGGACAGCCTGATCAAGCAGGCGGAGGCGGCGCCCGTCGATCTCGGCGGCAGGCTCGCTGTGGCACCAGGCGGACCAGGCTGGCGATGCAGGACGCGGTCGATCGTGCCGCTGCTCAGCCAGCAGTTCCCGTACTACTCGAGCACGAGGGTGCACAACGTGGGCTCCACGGCGATAGCCATGCAGCCCAACATCGGTGACCCGGACATCACCAACCTCTGGCTCAACCCCACCTCCTGATCGAGTCACGCCAGGTTCGGCCGGGTATGCCAAGCGCATACCCGGCCGAACCGGGGATCAGGTAACAACGGCTACTCTCTGGTCACAGATATCGCCAGGTGGCACGCTGTGCAGTAAAGACCGGGCCGGATGACACCGAGGCCATCCGGTGAATGCCCGGCAGCCGTATCGGAGGGGACCTAGTGAGCCTGCTCGAGGTGACTGACCTCCGGGTCAGCTTTCCGACCGCGGACGGCGTGGTGCAGGCCGTACGCGGCGTGTCGTTCAGCGTTGACAGCGGCCGGACCATCGGCATCGTCGGCGAATCGGGCAGCGGGAAGACGGTCCTCACCCAGACGCTGCTCGGGCTGACCCAGGGCGGCCAGGTCGAGGGAAAGGCCGTCTTCGACGGCACCGACCTGCTCGGCCTCCGGCCGGACCAGCTCCGCAAGGTCCGCGGCGCGCAGATCGCCGTCATCTTCCAGGACCCGCTGACCAGCCTGCACCCGCTGTACAAGGTGGGCTGGCAGATCAGCGAGATGATCAGGGCGCACGACAAGTCGGTCAGCAAGAAGCAGGCCACCGAACGGGCGGTCGACCTGCTCGGCCGGGTCGGCATCCCGCAGCCACGGCAGCGCGTGAACGACTACCCGCACCAGTTCTCCGGCGGCATGCGGCAGCGCGCCATGATCGCGATGGCGCTGTCGCTCAGCCCGAAGCTGATCATCGCCGACGAGCCGACCACGGCACTGGACGCCACCGTCCAGGCCCAGATCCTGGACCTGCTGCTGCGGCTGCAGCAGGAATCCGACACCGCGCTCATCATGATCACTCACGACCTAGGGGTGGTCGCGGACATCGCCGACGACGTGATGGTCATGTACGCGGGGAAGGCCGCGGAGAAGGCCGGCAAGCACGACATCTTCTACCGCCCGCATCACCCCTACACCAAGGGCCTGCTCGAGTCGATCCCGAACAGCTCGGCGGCGGCAGGCGAGCGGCTCCGGCCGATCACCGGGCAGCCGCCGAGCCTGATCCGGCTGCCGGAAGGCTGCGCCTTCCACCCCCGGTGCGCCTACGTGATGGAACGGTGCCTCACCGAGCAGCCCCGGCTGTTCCCGGTCGGCGAAAGCGGCAGCCACGTCTCCGCCTGCTGGCTTCCTGTCACGGCCGCCGGCCTGGCCAGCGACGCCGAGGAACTGCGCAGGCGGGCGGTCGAGCAGGGCCGCAAGGAAGCCGCCGCGAAGATCGCCGAGGAGATCGCCGAACGGCCGGAGGCCGAAGGGAGCGTGATCGCATGAGCGACACCCTGCCGCGCGATACCGCCCGGTCCTCGCCTGCCGATGCGGCCATCGAAGACGACGTGCTCGTCCGGGTGGACAACCTGGTCAAGCACTTCCCGGTCCGCGGCGGCGGCATGATTCCAGCGGACCGTCGGCCAGGTGCAGGCGGTGGACGGGGTGTCGCTCGTCGTGCGCCGGGGCGAGACCCTCGGGCCTGGTCGGCGAGACCGGCTGCGGCAAGTCCACCCTGGCCCGCTGCATCGCCGGGCTGATCCCGGTCACCTCGGGAAAGGTGACGTTCGACGGCCGGGACATCACCAACCTCTCCCGCGGCGCCATGCGGCCGTTCCGCCGGCAGATCCAGATGATCTTCCAGGATCCGTACGGCTCGCTGAACCCGCGGCGGCGGGTCGGCGCGATCATCGGCGAGCCGTTCGCCGTGCACAAGACCGCGACCGGGGCCGAGCGCAAGAAGGCCGTGCAGGAACTGATGGCGCAGGGTCGGGCTCAACCCGGAGCACTTCAACCGGTTCCCGGCGGAATTCTCCGGCGGCCAGCGGCAGCGGATCGGGGTGGCCCGGGCGCTCGCGCTGCGGCCCAAGCTGATCATCTGCGACGAGCCGGTCTCCGCCCTCGACGTGTCGATCCAGGCGCAGGTACTCAACCTGCTCGCCGACCTGCAGAGCGAGTTCGGGCTGTCTTACCTGTTCATCGCGCACGACCTGGAAGTCGTCAGGCACGTCAGCAACACGGTCACGGTGATGTACCTGGGCCGGGTCGCCGAGTCCGGTCCCAGGGACCAGGTCTACGACGACCTCCCGGCATCCGTATACCGCGGCGCTGCTGTCCGCCGCGCCCGCCGCGGACCCGGACGCGGCCGCGCAGCGGCGGCGGATCATCCTCACCGGCGACGTGCCGTCCCCGATCAACCCGCCCAGCGGCTGCCGGTTCCATCCCCGCTGCCCCAAGGCGCAGGAACTGTGCGGCCAGCAGGATCCGGTGCTGGAGAGCAAGCTCGGCGACCCGGACGTCCACCAGGCCGCCTGCCACTACCCGGTGCAGGCAGGCGAGACGATGGCCCGGGCGGCCGGAAGGGAACGGCGATGAGCCTCACCGAGCTCGAGTTCCAGGCCGGCACCGTCGAGGACCTGCCGGAGCAGGCGGTCGAAGGGCGCAGCCAGTGGCAGCTCACCTGGCGGCGGCTGCGCCGCGACAAGATGGCCGTCGATATCGGTGATCGTCATCCTGATCATGATGCGTCCTGGCCATCGCCGCGCCGTTGTTCGCCAGCCTGACCGGCCACGGCGTCTACCAGCCGTTCACCAACACCGGCCTGTCCGCGGACGGGATCCCGGTCGGCCCCGGCACCCACGGCTTCCTGCTCGGCACCGACTACATCGGCCGCGACCTGTTCATCCGGATCCTGTACGGCGCCCGGATATCGCTGTTCGTCGGCATCTCGACCACGCTGATCGCCACCATCGCCGGGGTGAGCATCGGCCTGATCGCCGGGTACTTCGGCGGCTGGGTCGATACCGTGCTGGCCAGGTTCATCGACACCGTGCTCGCGTTCCCGTTCATCGTGCTCGCGCTCGCGCTCGCGGCGTATTCGGGCCGAGCCTGACGATCGTGATCGGGGTCATCTCGTTCTTCTCCTGGGCGGGCATCTCCAGGATCGTGCGCGGCCAGACCCTGTCGATCAAGGAGAAGGAGTACGTCGAGGCGGCCAGGTCGCTCGGCGCCGGGCCATGGCGGATCATGTTCATCGACATCCTGCCCAACCTGCTCGGCCCGGTGCTCGTGCTGGCGACGCTGTACATACCGACCGCGATCGTGTTCGAGGCGACGCTGTCCTTCCTCGGCATCGGCATCCCGGCGCCGGCCGCGAGCTGGGGCAGCATCCTCTCCGAGGCGCAGAACTACTACCAGGTGGCATGGTGGTACGTGGTCTTCCCGGCCGCCGCGCTGCTGATCACCACGCTCGCGTTCAACCTGCTCGGCGACGGCATCAGGGACGCGATGGACCCGCGCACCGAGCGGCTCTTCGCCGCCACCAAGAGCCGCCGCCGGCGGAAGGGCGCCGCAGGCGCCGGGGTCGGCGCGGCCGGCTCGCTGCCGCCGCTGACCGTCTCAGACACTGGGAGAGTGATCGGCCATGGGCCTCACGCGGTTCCTCATCCGCCGGATCCTGTCCGGCATCGTCGTGCTGTGGATCGTGGCCACCGGGACGTTCTTCCTGTTCTTCTTCCGGCCGGTGCAGGTCGTGGCCAGGGAACTGGCCGGGCGGGCGGCCACGCCGCAGGTCATCGCCGAGGTGATCAGGAACCTCGGGCTGAACCAGCCGATCCTCGTGCAGTACTGGCACTTCCTCAAGCACCTGCTGCACGGCAACCTCGGCTACTCGTACTTCAACGGCGAGCCGGTGAAGTCGATCCTGGCCCAGGACCTGCCGATCACCGCCTCGGTCGTGTTCGGCGGCGTGGTGCTCTGGCTCATCGTCGGGATCGGCGTCGGAATCCTCAGCGCGACCAGGGCCCGCAGCCTGTTCGACCGGCCGTCCACCGTCGGGGTGCTGGCCGGCATCTCGCTGCCGGTATTCGTGCTGGGCGAGCTGCTGATCATCGGCGTCTTCCTGCCGCTGAACCAGCACGGGGTCAGCTGGATCCAGACCGGCTACGCCGGCTTGTCCGGCGGCGTGATTCCCGTGGATGGGGCACATGATCCTGCCCTGGATCACGCTGGCCACCGTGCAGGCGGCCGTCTACACCAGGCTGACCCGCGGCTCGCTGCTCGACACGCTCGGCGAGGACTACATCCGCACGGCGCGCGCCAAGGGCCTGTCCGAGCGGCGGGTCATCTACCGGCACGGGCTGCGCGCGGCGCTGACGCCCGTCGTCTCGCAGCTCGGCATCGACATCGGCGCCCTGCTCGGCGGCGTCATCGTGGTCGAGCAGGTCTTCGGCCTCGGCGGGCCTCGGCCAGGACGCGGTCCAGGCCATCGCGCAGGAGCAACCTGCCGGTGATCATCGGCTTCGTGCTGCTCGCCTCGCTCTTCGTGGTCGTCGCGAACATCATCGTCGACATGTCCGTACGCGCTGCTCGACCCCGCGTCCGGATCTAGCTGAGCCCCGGCTGGCGGTGGCCAGCCGCCAGGTTCGGCCGGCCGGCGGTCCAATACCGCGCCGACCGCGGCGGCCGCGGCCGCCTGAAGGCGCGCGCGCAGTGCGGCGCCGGCCGCGCGCTGCGGTGCGGACCTCGACGATCCGCAGGCCGCTGCCCGCCAGCAGGGCGGGCAGGCCGGCCGGGCGGTCAAGCACGCAGTGCGGCAGCCCGGCCGCGGCGGCCAGGGAGCCTAGGTCGGTGCCGTGCGGGGTGCCGAACAGCCGCTCGAACGAGTCAGCGCAGGCCGCCTGCTCCAGCGTCGAGAAGATCCCGCCGCCGTTGTTGCTGACCACCACGATGCACAGATCCGGCCGGGGCTCATCCGGACCGAGCATCAGGCCGGGCGCGTCGTGCAGGAACGCCAGGTCGCCGAGCAGCGCGCAGGCCGCTCCCCCGCCGTCGGCCTGGTGCGCAAGCGCCGCGCCGATCGCGGCCGACACCAGCCCGTCGATTCCGCTCGCTCCCCGGCTGGCCAGCACCCGGAGCCCGGCCCGCGGGCGCCATCTGCTGATCCAGGTCACGGACCGGCAGGCTGGACGCGGCCCACAGCAGCGCGCCGTCAGGCAGCGCCGCGGCCAGGTCCCTGGCCAGCCGCGGCTCCGTCAGCTGCCCGGTGCCGCCGGGCGCGGGCTGGTACGCCCGGGTTCGCCGGCACCGGCTCGTCCGGCACCAGTTCGTCAAGCACGGCGTCGACGGCCAGGCGGGCCGCCGCGTCGGCCCGCTGCCAGGACTCCAGCCAGGCCGTCCGGCCGGCCCCGGCGCCGCGCCGTCCGGCGGGCGCAGCCGGATCCGGCTGGCCACCTCGGTGGCGCTGCGGGCCGGGTCGGCCCAGCGGCCCGGCCCCTGCGCGAGCACGATGTGCCGCGCGGGCGGGCCGCCGGGCGCGCCGCCGAGGAAGGCAAGCTGGCCGCGGGACAGGCCGGGCCGCCCGGCCGAGATGATCACATCGGGCCGGTGCCTGGCCACGAACGCCGGCGTCGCCAGCAGGTACGGGTACGCCGACAGCGCGTTCGGCCCGCACCGCGCGGACGACGAGGGCTCCGCCAGCACCGGCCAGCCAGCCCGCTCGGCCAGCGGAAGCAGCGCCGCGGCGCCGGCCCGGCGCCGTCACCGCAGACCAGCACTCCGCGCTCGGTCCAGTCGATGTCCGCTCCGTCCGCGGCCGGCCAGGCCCGGCGGCAGGGCGCCGAAACTGGTCCACGGCACGCCGCCTGGCCGGCCGCCGAGCGATTCCGGCCCGCCGTCCGGATCACCGGGCCTGGGCACAAGCGGCTCCCGCAGCGGCACGTTGACGTGCACAGGGCCAGCGAAGCCGCCGGCCGCGCCGGACGCGTGCGCCCAGGCCCGGCAGGCAAGCGACCGCCAGTAACCCGCCATCCCGGCCCGGGCCTCGGGCACGCCCGCCTCGCAGAACCAGCGGACCGCCCCGCCGTAGAGCTTGAGCTGGTCGATCGTCTGGTTCGCGCCGGTGCCGCGCAGCTCAGGCGGCCGGTCCGCGGTCAGCACGATCAGCGGCAGGCCGGCCTCATCGGCCTCGATCACCGCCGCGTGCAGATGCGCCGCCGCCGTGCCGGATGTACAGACGACAAGCACCGGGCGGCCGCTCGCCTTAGCCAGCCCGAGCGCCAGGAACGCGGCCGACCGCTCGTCGATCCGCACATGCAGCCGGATCCCCGGCGCGCTGCGGCTAAGGCCATGAAGCGCCAGGGCCAGCGGCGCGCTGCGGGAGCCTGGTGCGATCACCGCCTCTCGCAGGCCGCATCGGACAAGCTCATCGGCCAGCACGGTGCCGAATGCGGTGGACGGGTTCATCCGGCCCCGAGGAACTCGGCGGCGGCGGCCATCCGGGCCCGCCAGGGCGCGGGATCCGCCGCCACGGCCGCCAGCCGCGCGGCGTCCGGCGCCACGGCCCGGACCGGCACCGACCCCGCCACCGCCGCCAGCGGCTCGGCGGTGACGTCGCCGGCCAGCAGGCTCACCGTGCCGAGGCCGCACGCGTACGGCAGCTCGGGCAGCGCGGCCGCCAGCGCCACCCCGGCCGCCAGGCCGACCGACGACTCGACCGCGCTGGACACGACCACCGGGAGGCCGCACTCGGCGGCGATCCGCAGCCCCTTGGCCACGCCGCCGAGCGGCGCCGCCTTGAGCACCACGATGTCGGCCGCGCCCGCCGCCCGGACCGCGAGCGGGTCGGCTGCCCGCCGGATGGACTCGTCCGCGGCCAGCGGCACGTCGACCCTGCGGCGCAGCTCGGCGAGCTCGGCCAGGGTGGCACAGGGCTGCTCGGCGTATTCCAGCCCGGACGGGGCCATGGCGCGCAGCATCAGCGCCGCCTGATCGACAGACCACGCGCCGTTGGCGTCTACCCGGATCCGGCCGCCGGGTCCGAGCGCGTCCCGCACGGCCTCGACCCTGGCCAGGTCAGCGGCCGCCGGCTGCCCCGGCTCGGCCACCTTCACCTTGGCGGTGCGGCAGCCGGACGCGGCGGCGATCTCATGCGCCCGCTGCGGCCCGACGGCGGGAACGGTCACGTTCACGTCGACGGCATCGCGGGCCGGCGCCGGCCAGCCGGTCACGGCCGCCTCCAGCGCGCAGGCCAGCCAGCGCGCGCACTCGCGCGGGCCGTACTCCGCGAACGGCGAGAACTCGCCCCAGCCGGCCGGGCCCTCGATCAGCGCGCCCTCCCGGACGGTGATGCCGCGGAACCTGGTCCGCATCGGTATGGCGAACGCGCGGACTCCCGGCAGCAGGTCAGCGAGGATCCTGCGCAGCTCATCCGCCGTCAGGCCGGTCACCGCCCCGGCCGTCACGGACGGCGCGGGAACTTCGCGAAGTCGGGGGCGCGCTTGCCGACATAGGCGTCGCGGCCCTCCTGGGCTTCCTCGCTCATGTAGTAAAGCAGCGTCGCGTCCCCGGCGAACTGCTGCATGCCCGCGGCGCCGTCGGTGACGGCGTTCAGCGCGCCCTTGAGCATCCGCAGCGCCAGCGGCGACTTCTGCATCAGCTCACGGGACCAGCCGACTGTCTCGGCCTCCAGCATGTCCAGCGGGACGACGGCGTTCACCAGGCCCATCTGGAGCGCTTCGGCCGCGCTGTACTGACGGCACAGGTACCAGATCTCGCGCGCCTTCTTCAGCCCCACGGTTGACGCGAGCAGCCAGGAGCCGTATCCGCCATCGAACGAGCCGACCCTGGGGCCGGTCTGGCCGAAGACCGCGTTGTCGGCGGCGATGGTCAGGTCGCAGCAGACATGCAGGACGTGCCCGCCGCCGATGGCGTAGCCGGCCACCATCGCGATGACCGGCTTCGGCGTCCGGCGGATCTGCACCTGCAGGTCCAGCACGTTCAGCCGGCCGACGCCGCCGGAGTCAAGGTAGCCGTCATCGCCGCGGACTTTCTGGTCGCCGCCGGAGCAGAACGCCTCGCCGCCGGCCCCGGTCAGGATGATCACGCCGACCGAAGGGTCGTCACGGGCCGCGGTGAACGCCGCCGACAGCTCGAACAAGGTCGCGGGCCGGAACGCGTTCCGCACCTCCGGCCGGTTGATCGTGATCTTGGCGATGCCCTCGGCCGTCTCGTAGACGATGTCGGTGTAGTCCTGGTCCGCCGGCTGCCAGTCGATCACGCGCCGCCCTCCCGCTCGCTCCATGATCTGCCCGGATTAACCTTACGACCGTGACATCGCGGCCCCTGCATGCGGTCCTGCTCCCGGCCGCCGAGGCCAGCGGCCGGCTGCTCGAGGCGCTGGCGGCGGCGCTGGACGGGACCGGCCCGGCGATCCTGCCGCTCGACCCTGGCCTGCCCGCCGACCGGCTTGACCTGCTCATCGACGCCTTCGGGCCGGCCAGCATCGAGACCGCGGGCGGCACGAAGCGGCTGCCCGCGGCCAGGCCGGGGGTCCGTCCGGAGGTGGCCGTGGTGATCGCCACATCGGGATCCACCGGGCAGCCGAAGGGCACCGAGCTGTCCGCCGCCGCGCTGCTCTCCTCGGCCCGGGCGACACTGCGCAGGATCGGCGCGCACCCGGGCGACCGATGGCTGTGCTGCCTGCCGCCCAGTCACGTATCAGGCCTCCAGGTCCTCGTCCGGTCGCTGCTGTCCGGCACGGCGCCGCTGGTCGCCGCCCGGCTGACCGCCGGGGCGATCGCCGCGGCCGGCTGCGCTTATGCCTCCTTCGTGCCCACCCAGCTGCGGCGGCTGATCGACGACGGGGCCGACCTGACGGCGCTGCGCGCCATCCTGCTCGGCGGCGCCGCGATACCGCCCGGCCTGCTGGCTGCCGCGAGCGCGGCGGGCGGCACGGTGCTGACCACCTACGGGATGAGCGAGACCTGCGGCGGCTGCGTATATGACGGGACGCCGCTGGACGGCGTCACGGTGCGGATCGGCGACGACGGCAGGATCCGGATTGCCGGTCCCGTGCTGTTCTCCGGCTACCGGCTGCGGCCGGATCTCACCGCGCTGGCCAGGGACGGGCGCTGGTTCATCACGTCCGACCTGGGCGGCAAGGACGCGGCCGGGCGGCTGCTGGTGCGCGGCCGGGCCGACGACGTCATCATCACCGGCGGAGAGAACGTGGTGGCCAGCGAGGTCGCCGCGGTGCTCGGCAGCTGCCCGGGCGTGCGGGAGGCCGTGGTCATCGGCCGCCCCGACGCCGAATGGGGCGAGCAGGTGACGGCCGTCGTGGTCCCGGCTGACCCGGCGGCGCCGCCCGCGCTTGCCGCCCTCCGCGCGCACGCCCGCGGCAGGCTGCCTGGCTACGCGGCACCGCGGGCGCTCGTCCTCGTCACCCGGATCCCGCTGCTCCCATCCGGCAAGCCTGACCTGGAACGGCTGCGCAGCCCGGCGCAGCCGCGACATAACGCGGGAACATTCTGGCCCGCAGAGCGTTACTACATAGTGCCCGTGTTGCGCGGTACTGCTGCCGCGGGCCCCCGCCGACAGGCCGCGCCCACCGGTGCGGAGCGAAGTACGCGCGCGACGTGCGCCACGAAGGGAGGCGTCTCATGCCGAGGACAGCGATTGCGAGGTCCCCGAGGCACGACGACGAGGCGACCATGACCGACGTGGACGAGCTGATCCAGCGCGGCCGCGGACAGGGTCATCTGTCCCTGCCTGAGCTGCGTGCCGCCTTCGGGCAGGCGGGCATCGCCGCCAACGAGGCCAGGTCCATTATCCGCGAGCTCTCCGAGGCCGGGGTCCGGCTTGGCAACGACCCGGACGGCGGTGCGGCCGGCCCGGCTGCCGCCACCGGGGCCAGCTCCGCCGGAGCCAGCGCCGACGAGGGCGAGGAATCTGATCAGGCCGCGGCCGAGGCGTCCGCGATCGCCGCGGCGCAGCCCGCGCCCGCGCCATCCGGCGCCGCCGAGGTCGACCTCGACGACCACACGTCGGTCATGGGCGACTCGGTGCATACCTACCTCAAGTCGATCGGCCGGACTAGCCTGCTGACCGCCGAGCAGGAGGTCAACCTGGCGAAGCGGATCGAGGCCGGGCTGTACGCCGAGCACAAGCTGGCCACCGAGAAGGGCCTGCGCAAGGACTACCGCCGTGAGCTTGCCGAGGTCGCCGCGGACGGCCAGCGGGCCAAGGCGCACATGCTGGAAGCCAACCTTCGCCTGGTCGTCTCCGTGGCCAAGAAGTACAGCGACCGGGGGCTTTCCCTGCTCGACGTCGTGCAGGAAGGCAACCTGGGCCTGATCAGGGCGGTCGAGAAGTTCGACTACACCAAGGGCTACAAGTTCTCCACCTACGCCATGTGGTGGATCCGGCAGGCGATCCAGCGCGGCTTCGCCGATTCCGCCCGCACGATCCGGCTGCCGGTACACGTGCTGGAAATGCTCAGCAAGCTGAGCCGGGTCGAGCGCGACATGCACCAGCGGCTCGGCCGGGAGCCGACGCCGGAGGAACTGGCCGTCGAGCTGGACCGGACGCCGGACCAGATCGAGGAGCTGCTGCGGACCAGCCGCCAGCCGATCAGCCTGGACTCCACGATCGGCGAGGACGGCGAGACCAGCATCGGCGACCTGATCGAGGACGTGGACGCGCCTGCCGCGTCCGAGCTCGTCGACCGTCAGCTGATGGCCGACCAGCTCCGGCACGCGCTCGACGCGCTCACCCCGCGCGAAGCGACGATCATGGCCATGCGATTCGGTCTGTATGACGGCAACCCGCACACGCTGGACGAGATCGGCAAGGTACTCGGGCTGACCAGGGAGCGGATCCGGCAGCTGGAGAAGCAGTCGCTGTCGAAGCTGCGGCACCCGAGCCGCGCGCAGCCGCTGCTTGACTATGCCAGCTGAGGCACGCGCCAGCTGAGGCGCACCAGCGCACGAGTAACGCCAGGGCCCGGCCGGCCTCCCCGGCCGGGCCTTCCGCTGCCCTGGGCCGGAAACGCGCAAATCCCTATATGGCTGGCTAAAGATTGATCGTTTGCACCGTCCCGGATTTGCCCGGCTGCTACTCTCCGTAGCCCGGAGGGATTCCTGACCTCTCCGGCAGCAGCGCACTCACATCCGTTCCAGTCAGACTCCGAGGCCAGAGCCATGAGTTTGCGTCTCCGGTCCATCCGCCAGCGGATCCTCCTGCTCGTTCTCGTCCCCGTGCTGTCGCTGATCGGGCTGTACGCCTTCGCGACGAGCATCACCGCGAGCAACGCCATCAACCTGGCCAGGACCAATACGCTCAAGAACGCCACCGGCACGCCGACAGGCGCCTTTCTGAGCGCCATCAACATCGAGCGCCCGCTGGCGATGGTGTACCTGTCCAGCCCGTCCGCGGCCAACCTGGCCGCGCTCAAGGCGCAGGGGGCGAAGACCACCGAGGTCAGTGCGGCGCTCCGCAAGGCTCTCACCTCAGGCGGGACCACCGGTAATGCCTCCCCGGCCGAGAAGGCGGCAATCGCCACGCTGCTCTCGGACGCCGCAAGGCTGCCGGCCCTGCGCAACCAGATCGTCGCGCAGGCCGTGACCAGGTCACAGGCCTACGACGAGTACAACGGCATCGTCACCGACGGCTACAACCTGCTCGACCAGGTAATCCGCCAGGAGACCAACGCCCAGGTGGTCGCCCAGTCGCTGGGCTTCGTGCGGATGGGCCGGTCCGAGGAACTGCTGCTGCGCGAGAACGCCCTGCTGGTCAGCGACATGGCCGCACACTCATTCCCGGCAGCTGACCGGCAGCAGTTCACCGAGCTTGCCGGCGCGCGCCGGGCAACGTACAACCAGACGCTCGGCGATCTCGATCCGGTATACCGGGCCTATTACACCCGCGAGGTGACACCGCAGGCGGCTGCGGCCCTGACGGCGCTGGAAAATCAGGTGATCAGCGGCGGCTCGGCGGCCAGCCCGCCGCCGGTGCGCCCGCAAGCATGGCAGCAGGCCGTCGGCGGCGTCGCCGCCGGGATGTCAGCGGCCGGCGAGCAGGCGTCCAGCCTGCTCACCGCCACGGCCGGCCATTCCGCGCACGACACGTACCTGACGCTGATCCTGGTCGGCGGGCTCGGCCTGCTTGCGGTGCTGTTGTCGGTCTTCGTTTCTGTCCTCGTCGGCCGCGGGCTGGCGCGGGAGCTTGCCGCGCTCCGTGACTCCGCGCTGGAACTGGCGAACAAGCGGCTGCCAGTCGGTGATGGCGCGGCTGCGCGAGGGCGAGGATGTCGACGTATCCGCGGAGGCCCCGCCGGTCCCGGCGAGGCTCCGACGAGATCGGCCAGGTCGGGCAGGCATTCGCGACGGTGCAGAAGACCGCGGTCGAAGCGGCCGTCGGCGAGGCCAGGCTGCGGCGCGGGATCAACGACATCTTCCGGAACCTGGCCCGGCGCAGCCAGTCCCTGCTGCACCGGCAGCTCTCGCTGCTCGACGCCATGGAGCGCAGGGCGGCGGAGCCGGAGGAACTCGAGGACCTGTTCCGCATCGACCACCTGACCACCCGCATGCGCAGGCACGCGGAGAGCCTGATCATCCTGTCCGGTGACGCGCCTGCCCGCGGCTGGCGCAATCCGGTGCCGCTGGTCGACGTGCTCCGGGCCGCGGTGGCCGAGGTGGAGGACTACACCCGGATCAGGGTCACCGCCACGACACGGGCCGCGCTGGCCGGGCCGGCCGTCGGCGACGTCATTCACATGATCGCCGAGCTGGCCGAGAACGCGGCCATCTTCTCCCCGCCGAACACCCCGGTACTGATCGGCGGGGACATCGTCGGCCGCGGATTCGCCGTGGAGATCGAGGACCGCGGGCTCGGCCTGAGCGAGGAGAAGCTCGCCGAGATCAACGCCCGGCTGGCCAGAACCCGCCGCCGTTCGACCTTTCCGGCAGCGACCAGCTCGGCCTGTTCGTGGCCGGCCAGCTCGCCAGGCGGCACAATGTGCGGATCTCGCTGCGCCCGTCGCCCTACGGCGGGCACGACCGCGATCGTGCTGATACCGATCGACCTGGTGGTGCCTGAAGGCGCCTACGACCGGGACGCGGCCGCCGGCGGCGCGGACGATCACGGCGATCCGGCTCACCGGACGGCACGCGGCCAGGGCCGGTGACCGGGCCGACGCGGCGCTGGCGGCCGCGCGGCCCGCCGGGCAGGCCGGGAGCGCCCTGCCGCAGCGGCCGGCCGAGCTGGCTGAGCCTACTGAGCCGGAGCCGGATGCCAGGTTCGGCGACCCGCGGCCGTATCCCGGCGACCTGGCCTGGCCGGAGCCAGCTGGGTCGCTGACGGCGGACCCGGCCAGCACCGCCGACCTGACCGAGCTCGACCTGCCGCGGCGGGATCCGGCAGGCCAGCCTGGCGCCGCAGCTGCGGGACAGCGCCGGCCAGCGCCGGCCAGCAGCCGGGCGAGGACGAAGCGCCTGGTGCCGACCGGTCACCGGAGGAGGCCCGCGCCGCCATCGCCGCCATCCAGCGAGGCTGGCAGCAGGGGCCGGTCCGTTTTCGACGTGCCGGACCGGGCGCCCGCCGCCGCGCCGGACGAAGAGCCGCCAGCGGAAGTCGGCGCCGGCCGGCGACAACGGGAGCCCGGGAACGCAGCCGGGCGACTAGCGACGGGAGGGGAAAGGGTGGGCGGAACGCAGCAGCGCAATGGCCCCGACACGGCCGGCGACCTGGGCTGGCTCCTCGACGACCTGGTGGCCCGTGTCGCGCAGATCGAGAAGGCGGTGATCCTGTCCCGTGACGGGCTCGCCATCGGCGCGTCGGAAGGCCTCACCCGCGAGGACGCCGAGCACCTGTCCGCGGTGGCGGCCGGCTTCCAGAGCCTCGCGCGCGGCGCCGGCCGGCATTTCGGCGGCGGCCGGGTCCGGCAGGTCATCGTGGAAATGGAAACCGCGTTCCTGTTCGTGACGGCGGCCGGCGAGGGCAGCTGCCTGGCGGTGCTCAGCCCGGCGGCCGGCCGACGCCGGCCTGATCGCCTATGAGATGGCCGTCCTGGTCAAGCGGGTTGGCCAGCACCTGGCCGTGAACTTCCGGCCGGGACCGGCCGAGGCCTACCCGGGCTGAGCCGGAGATGCCATCGCCCGCAGGACAGCTGGCTGGACGAGGAAGCGGGCCCGGTCGTCCGCCCCTATGCGCTGATCCGCGGCCGGACCCGCCCGACCGGCGAGAGCCTGGACCTGATCGCGCTCGTCACGGCGGTACGGGGGGCCCGGCCGGACCCGGCCGACCTGGACCCTGAGCATTTCGAGATGCTGCGGCTCTGCCGCCTGCCCGCGTCCGTGGCGGACCTGGCGGCGGACCTGAACCTGCCGCTCGGCGTCGTCCGGGTCCTGATCGCCGACCTGCGCGACCGCGGCCTGATCACGGATCCATCATCCCGTCTCGCCAGCGCGGCTGCCTGATCCGCGCATCCTCAGGGAGGTAGTCGATGGCCTACGCCGGCTCTGACCGGGCTGGCGGCCCCGGGGACGTGCCCGTCGCCATCAAGATCCTGATCGCCGGCGGCTTCGGCGCCGGCAAGACCACCCTGGTGGGCTCGGTTACCGAGATCCGGCCGCTGCGCACCGAGGAGCCGCTGAGCGAGCCCGGCACGCACCTGGACATCACCGACGGCGTGCGAGCGCAAGTCCACCACCACGGTCGCGCTGGACTTCGGCCGCATCACGATCAGGGACAACCTGGTGATCTACCTGTTCGGCACGCCGGGCCAGGAGCGGTTCTGGTTCATGTGGGACGAGCTGGCCCGCGGCGCGCTCGGCGCGGTCGTGCTGGCCGACACCCGGCGGCTGGCCGACTGCTTCCCGTCGGTGGACTACTTCGAGCAGCGCGCGCGATCCCCTTCGTCGTCGCGGTGAACTGCTTCGACGGGGCCCGCCGCTACCGCAGCCAGGACGTCAGGTCAGCGCTCGACCTGGACCCGGAGGTGCCGGTCATCATGTGCGATGCGCGCCGTCCGGCGTCCGGCCGGGACGTGCTGGTCAGCGCTGGTCGAGCACGCGCTCGAGCTGCTCGGCGACCGCCCGGGCCGGGCCCGCCCCGGTACCGGCCAGGTAGCGCCCGCCGCGCCGCGATCGGGTAGGCATGAGGCATGCCCACCGAAGCGGCCCGGTACTGGCAGCACGGCGCGGTGCCCGGGGTGGACCTGCTGCGGGCCCGGTACGTCACGCACCGCTACGGGCGGCATGCGCACGAGACGTTTACCGTCGGCGTGATCGAGTCCGGCGTGGAGGAGTTCGACTACGGCGGCGAGCTGCTGCGGGCCGGCCCGGGCGCGGTGGCCCTGCTGAACCCGGAGGTCGTGCACACCGGGCAGGCAGGCGTGCCGGACGGCTGGTCCTACCGGGTGCTGTACCCGGCGGTCGGCCTGGTCAGCCGGCATCGCCGCGCGAGCTCGGCGCGGCGGCCGGGCACGCCGAGCTTTCCCGCAGACGGTGATCTACGACCCGCGCAGCGCCCGGCTGGCTGCGCGCGGCGCACCTGGCTGCCGAGCACGGTGACCGGCTGGCCTCCTCCACCCTGCTGCGCACCGCGCTGGCCGGGATCCTCGCGCGCGCACGCCAGGCTCGCTGGTGCCGGGGCGAACCGGCCGCGCACGCCCCGGCTGGTCGTCCGATCGGCGGTCCGCGCACGTGCGGGACGTGCTGGCGGACCGGCTCGCCGACCCGCCCAGCCTGGACGAGCTCGCGGCGGCCGCCGGGATGAGCCAGTTCGCGCTGCTGCGGGCATTCCGGGCCGCAACCGGCCTGCCGCCGCACGCCTACCTCAACCAGCTCCGGGTCCGGCTGGCCCGGCGGCTGCTGGACGCCGGGCTGCCGCCCGCCGACGTGGCCGCCGAGGCCGGCTTCGCCGACCAGCCGCACCTGACCCGGCATTTCAAGCGGGTCGTCGGCGTGCCGCCCGGCGCCTACCAGCGCGAGCGCGCCGGCCAGCCAGGCGGCAAGAACGTACAAGAACCGGCGGCGGCCCGGCGCCTAGCGTTCCGCGCATGGCAGAACAGGCCGGGCCGCCCGCGCCGCCGCCCAGGCGCGCCGCAGCGGCACCGGCCGGCCAGGCCGGTCCGGGACGGGATCGCCCTCGGGCTTGCCGTCGGTGTCTCCGGCCTGGCGTTCGGCGCGGCCGCGGTCAGCTCCGGGCTGACGCGTGGCCCAGGCGTGCGCGCTCAGCCTGCTCGCGTTCACCGGCGCCTCGCAGTTCGCGCTGGCCGGCGCCGTCGCCGCCGGCGGCAGCCTGGTCGCCGGGACGGCCAGCGCGATCCTGCTCGGCAGCAGGAACACGCTGTACGGGCTGCGGCTGGCCGGCCTGCTGCGGGTGCGCGGCCGGCCCGGCTGCTGGCCGCGCTCGGGGTCATCGACGAGACCACCGCGGTGGCGCTCGCCCAGCCGGACGCGGGCGCCGCCCGGACCGGCTTCCGCGCCACGTTCGGCAGCCTGTACCTGACCTGGAACCTCGCCACCGCTGCTCGGCGCGCTCGGCGCCGGGCGGCTCGGCTCGCCGCAGTCACTTCGGGCTTGACGTGGTCGGGCCCGCCGCGTTCCTGGCGCTGATCTGGCCGCGGCTGCGGGCCGGCCGGACCGAGCGCTGGCGTGGCGCTGGCCGGCGCCGCGATCGCGCTCGGCCGCCACGCCGTTCTGCCCGCCGGGCGTGCCGGTGATCCTCGCCGCGTCCGGCCGCGCTGGCCGGCGCGCTGGCCAGCCCGGCGCGGCAGGCCGGCCGGGCCGGCCGGCAGGCGCCGGACGGACGGGCTGCCCGATGACCGGGATGTGGATCGCGGTGCTGGCCACGTCGGCCGGCTGCTACGCGCTGAAGCTGGCCGGCCTGACCGTGCCGCAGCGGCTGCTGGCCAGCCCGCACGCCCGCCGGTTCGCCGAGCTTGTCCCGGTCGCGCTGCTCGCCGCGCTGATCGCGGTGCAGACGCTCGGCAGCGGCCAGTCGCTGCACGCCGACCCGGCCCGGCTGGCCGGGATGGCCGCCGCGGTGGCCGCGCTGCTGGCGCGCGCGCCGTTCCTGCGTCGTCATCGTCGCGGCCGCGGGGCACCGCGGCGGCGCTGCGGGCATTCGGCGTGCTAGCTGACCGGAAAACTCAGGCCGCGCGCCCGGCGGGGTAGTCTGCCCGGCGTGACAGTCCAGGTTGAAGTGCTCAGCGACGTAACCGACGAGGTGGTCGAGGCGTTCGGCCGCCTGCTGCCGCAGCTGTCCGGCAGCGCCCCGCCGCTTGACCGGGCGGCGCTCACGGCGATCGCGGCGAGCCCGGCGGTCACCGTGCTGCTCGCCCGCGCCTACGGGGTGATCGCCGGCATCGCTGACGCTGGCGATGTTCCCGCATCCCGACCGGGCTGCGGGCCTGGATCGAGGACGTCGTCGTCGACGAGTCCGCCCGGGGCCAGGGCACCGGCGACGGCGCTGACGCGGCGGCCGTGCGGCAGCGCCGAGGAGGCCGGCGCGAGGACCGTGGACCTGACCTCGCGGCCGTCCCGGGCGGCCGCGGGCCGGCTCTACGAGCGGGCGGGCTTCGCGCAGCGCGACTCCCGGGTCTACCGGTACGCACTCGGCGGGGCTAGGGCGAGGCGGCGGTGACGCAGCCGCCGGGTGACAGGGCCCGGCGCCAGGCGGGCAGCATGCGGCCGGCCCGGCCGGCCGCATGCTGCGCGCCCGGGGGCGGCCCGGCGAGAGCGTCACCAACACCGAGCTGTTCTTCGACCTGGTGTACGTCTTCGCGATCACCCAGCTGGCGCACCTGCTGCTTGAGCAGCTCAGCTGGCGTGGCGCCGGGCAGACCGCGATCCTGCTGCTCGCCGTCTGGTGGGCATGGATCTACACGGCGTCGGATCACCAACTGGTTTCATCCCGATCATCGCGTGGTGCGGGCGCTGCTGCTGGCCACGATGCTGCTCAGCCTCGTCATGTCGGTGGCCCTGCCGGACGCGTTCGGGCGGCGCGGGCTGGTCTTCGCCGCCGCGTACGTCGTGATGCAGACTGGGCGCACGCCTGTTCGCCATCGCGGCGCTGGGCAGCCAGCCCGGGCTGCGCCGTAACTTCCAGCGGATCCTCGCCTGGTCGGCGGCCAGCGGCGCGGCCTGGCTGGCGCGGCCGGCTGGCCGGCCGGCCAGTGGCGGGACTGGATCTGGCTCGCTGCCGTCGCGATCGAGTACGGCGGCCGGCCGCCGGCTTCTACACCCCCGGCCTCGGCCGGTCGCTGACCAGCGACTGGACGATCGAGGGCAGTCATCTTCGCCGAGCGCTGCCAGCTGTTCATCATGATCGCGCTCGGCGAGTCGATCGTGGACACGGGCGTCGCCGCCAGCAGGCCGGACCTGACGTTCACCCCGCCGGTCGTGTCGGCGCTCGTCCTCGCCTTCCTGTCCAGCGTGGCGCTGTGGTGGGTCTACTTTGACCGGAGTGCCTCGGCGAGCACCCGGACGATCACGTCCGCCGCCGATCCTGGCCGCCTGGGCCGGTCCGCGTATACCTACTTCCACCTGCCGATGGTGGCCGGCATCATCGTCGCGGCCGTCGGCGACGAGCTCGTCATCGGCCGCCCGGGCGGACGCGCGCGGCTCGCGGTCTCCGTCGTCATCCTCGGCGGCCCGGCTCTTTACCTGGCCGGGCACGCCCTCTTCAAGCGAGCAGTCTTCGGGACGGTGCCGGTGCCGCGGATCGCCGCCGTCGCGCTCCTGGTGGCGCTGATCCCGGCCGGGCGGGTGATCACGCCGCTAGCCCTGCTGCTGGCCGCGACTCTGATTGTCGCGGCCGTCGCCTGGTCAGACGCCGTCATGCTGCGGGCAGCGGCCCGGCCCGGGCCGCGCCAGGTCGCTGGCTAGCTGCCCAGCCCGGCAACCGCGTCGAGCAGCCGGTCCACGTCCTCGCGGTCGTTGTAGTGCACCAGCCCGGCCCGGACCGCGCTGCCGGTGTCCCTGATGCCCAGCACGCCGGTGAGCTCCCAGGCGTAGTTGTGGCCATCCCACACGTTGACCTTGCGGGCGGCCAGGTGCTCGGCGACCTGGCGCGGAGTCAGGCCGGCCACGTTGAAGAAGGCGGTGGCCGTGCGGTTGCGGGCCTGGCCGTAGGTGGTGACATGGGGCATGGCCGCGAGGCCGCCGAGCATCACCCCGGCCAGCTGCGCCTCGTGCTGCGCGCCGGCGGTCATCGCGGCGAGCAGCCGCTCCGCGCCGCGTCCCGGCGCCGGCATCGCCGAGCCCGGCCAGGTGGTCGACGGCGGCGGTGACGCCGGCCAGGTCGGCGTACGGCGGGGTGCCCTGCTCGAACCGGTCGGGCACCGTGTCCGGGCGCGGGATCAGCTTGTCCGGGCGGATCGAGTCCAGCAGGGCCGGATCGGCGATCACCGCGCCGACATGCGGCCCGGACCACTTGTAGGCGCTGGTGGCGTAGAAGTCCGCGCCGAGCGCGCGCACGTCCGTCGGCCCGTGCGGGGTCGCGTGCACCCCGTCGACATAGCTGAGCGCGCCCGCGGCCCGGGCGATCGCGGTGATGGCCGGCACGTCCGGCCGGGTGCCGATGCACGTTGCTGGCGGCGGTGACCGCGACCAGCCGGGTGCGGCCGGAAACCAGCCCGCCGAACTGCGCCGGCCGGCAGCTCGCCGGACGGCAGCTCGACCTCGGCCCACCGGACGGTCGCCCCGGCCCTGGCGGCCGCGCAGTACCCACGGCCGCACGTTGGCGTCGTGGTCAAGCCGGGTGACCACGATCTCGTCGCCCGGGCCCCAGCCCGCGGCAAGCGCGTTCGCGATGCGGAACGTCAGGGTCGTCATGTTCGGCCCGAGGATCACGCCGGCCGCGTCGCCGCCGGTCAGGTCGGCCACCGCCGCGCGGCACTCGGCGATGATCGCGTCGGCCCGGCCGCTCGCCGGGAACGCGCCGCCGGCGTTGCCGAGGCCAGCGGCGTACGCGCGCGCTGATCGCGTCGATGACCGACTCCGGCAGCTGGGTGCCCGCCGCGCCGTCCAGGTAGGCGTAGCCGTCGGCGAGGGCCGGGTAGGCGGCCCGCACCTTGCTGACGTCGAAGGCCATGGCGGCACCGCTCCTCCGCCGCTGCCTGGCTCCCGCGCCGGGACGGCGGCTAGCTGTCTGGCGGCCGGCCGATGGCGGCCGCTGAGGACATCATGACACCCGGACTGACGGGCGCCAGTCCGGCGACCTGCCGGACACCCGGAGCAGGACATGCCAGAGATCCGCCCGGCCCGCTGTCCGGCCCGGCGGCCGGCCGCACCGGCAGCTGCCGCATCCCGGCCCGCCAGCCGGCCAGCACGATCTCGGGCGCGGCCGGGCGGTAGTCCTTGCCGAGCGCCTGCGCCAGGTCCCAGGCATGCAGGTGCCATTCGGCGCAGGCGGCGCCCGCCATGTCGGCCACGGTCACTACCTCGTCCAGGTACCGGTGGTGCGGCAGGTCCCAGACCGGCCAGAGCCTGCGCGCGTAGGCTCGCGCGGATTCGGCGAACGCGGCGATGTGGTCGGGCCCGGCGGCGTCCGGCAGCGCCGCGAGCTCGGCCGCGTTCTGCCTGGCCAGCTTGCGGGCCAGGGTGTCCGGGTGCGCACCGGTGGCCAGCAGCCTGGCCAGCCGGCTGGCCGGCGCGTCATCGAGGTACTCGTGGTAGTCATCGGCAACGCAGCGCAGATGCCCGGCGAGGTCGGCCGCCCGCCAGTCGGCGCACGGCGTCGGATTGCTCCACGCGTCCTCGCTGAACTGGGCGGCAAGCTCGCAGACGATGATGACCGCGTCGTAATAGGCGGCTAACACCGGGACCGGCGACCGCCGGGTCATGGGCTGCTCCCAGGAATCGGTGCTTTCCATGGGTCCCTCCCTGCCGGCGACCTGGCGCCGTCCCCGTGAGCCCCCCGGATATGCCAGGGTGCCAGAGTTGACGATCTTCCGCTACCCTGCGGCGTATCTGCGGTATCAGGTGCGGACCGCCCGGATGCCGGCCTGGACCCGGCCTGGGCGCTAAGGCGCGGATGTCGCGCTGAGCGAAAACCAGGTGACAGCGCGGCGGCCCGCTGGCTAGCCTGCGGGAAATGCCCCCTGAGCCAGCTGGCCAGCTCCCGCATGCCCCGGGCGGCCAGACGCCGTTCGAGGCGCTGTGGCGTACCCGCGAATATCTCCGGCCGTATCGCTGGCAGCTCGCTGCGATGCTCGCGCTGGCGTTCGGGGCGGTCGCCACCGAGATCGTGATCCCGCTGCTCACCAAGGCGGTGATCGACGGGCCGATCGCGCACGGCGAGCGCAGCCTGCTGGTGCCGCTCGGCATCGCGGCGGTCGTGCTCGGCACAGCGGAGGCGGCGCTGAACATGATCCGGCGGTGGGTCCAGGCCAGCGCGGTGACCGGCATGGAGCTGTCCATGCGGAACGACGTCTACGCGCACCTGCAGCACCTGGACGCGGGCTTCCACGGTTCCTGGCAATCCGGCCAGCTGCTGTCGCGTGCCACCACGGACCTCTCCGCGATCCGCCGGTTCGCCGGCTTCGGCACCATCTTCTTCATCACCAACGTGGTCACCTTCCTGACCGTCATCGCGCTGCTTCTCGGCCTGAACTGGTGGCTCGGGCTGGTAACCGGCTGCGTGTTCCTGCCGGTGACCGTGGCGTGCTTCCGGTTCGAGCGCCGTTACCGGGTGCTCTCCCGCCGCGCCCAGGACCAGCAGGGCGACCTGGCTACCTACGTGGAGGACGCCGCCGCCGGGATCCGGGTGCTGAAGGCGCTCGGCCGCCGGGACGAGGCGGCCGGGCGGCACGGTGCCCAGGCCGGCCGCGTCTACCGGACCCAGCTGGACATGGCCAGGCTCCGCGGCACCTTCTGGGCCGGCCTGGACCTGATACCGAACATCATGATCGGCCTGATCCTGCTGCTCGGCACGTTCGCCGCCAGCAGGCACGAGCTGAGCCTCGGCGGCCTGGTGGCGTTCATCACGCTGACCCTGCAGCTGGTCTGGCCGATCGAGGCGATGGGCTACATCCTGGCCTCCGGCCAGGAGGCGGCGACGGCGGCGCAGCGGATCTACGAGATCCTCGATACCGAGCCCGCCATCACCGATCCTGGCGCCGCCGGGCGGGCGGCCGGGGCCGCCGTGCCCGCTGCCGCTGGTCCTGCCGCTGTCGTGCCCGGCCAGCGCACCGGGCCTGCCGGGCCGCCGGGACGGCTTGTCTTCGACCGGGTGGCCTTCTGCTACCCGGGCGCGCCGGGGCCGGTGCTCCGCGACATCCGGCTGGAGCTCCGGCCTGGTGAGACCGTGGCGCTGGTTGGCGCCACCGGCTCGGGCAAGACGACGCTGCATGCAGCTGGTGCCGAGGCTGGCCGACGTTACCGGCGGCTCGGTCCGGCTGGACGGCACCGATGTCCGTGAGCTGCCGCTGCCGCTGCTGCGCTCGCGGGTCGGCTGCGCCTTCGAGGAGCCGACGCTGTTCTCCGCCAGCGTCAGGGAGAACGTCGCTTTCGGCACGGCGGGCGCCGGCGAGGCCGAGATCGAGGCGGCCATCGCCGCCGCCCAGGCGGGCTTCGTGCACGATCTGCCCTGGGGCCTGGACACCAGGATCGGCGAGCAGGGCATGTCACTGTCCGGCGGGCAGCGGCAGCGGGTCGCGCTCGCCCGCGCGATCCTGGCCAGGCCGTCGGTGCTGGTGCTCGATGACCCGCTGTCCGCGCTTGACGTGCATACCGAGGCGAAGGTCACCGAGGCGCTGAGCCGGGTACTTGCCGCGTCGACCGCGCTCGTGGTCGCGCACCGGCCGTCCACCGTGCTGCTCGCCGACCGGGTGGCACTGCTCGACGGCGGGGTGATCAGCGCGGTCGGCACGCACCGGGACCTGCTGGCGCGCAACCCGCGGTACCGGGACCTGATGAGCGCGGCGCCGCTGGCCGGGCCGCCTGATCCCGGCGCGGATTCTGGCGCGGATTCCGGCACGGCGGCCGGCCAGGACCTGACCGGAGTGAACCGATGAGCCAGCCAGCCGAGGCTGCCTGGCGCGGCATCGCGGCCGAGGACGCCGACGACATCAGCGCGAGCCTGTCGGCGATGCTGCGCCGCCGCGGCCGGCGCCTGCTGCAGGAACTGCTCAGGCCGCACCGGGCCAGGGTGGCCGCGATCCTGGCGCTGATCCTGATCGCGAACCTCGGCGCGCTGGCCGGGCCCTGGCTGGTCGGGGTCGGCGTCGACCGGGTACCGGAGCTCACCCGCTCGGGTGATCTGGCGCCGATGCTGGGAATCATCGCCGCCTTCGCCGTCGCGGTACTGATCCAGGCGTTCGCTACCCGGGCGTTCATCGGCGCGATGGGCCGCCTCGGCGGGATGGTGGTGTTCGAGCTGCGCCGCAGGCTCTTCGCCCATTTCCAGCGGCTGCCCGTTGCCTTCCATGAGCGCTACACCTCGGGCCGGGTCATTTCCCGGCAGGTTTCCGACGTCGACTCCATCTCCGATCTCTTCGAGGAAGGGCTGGACTCGCTGGTCTTCGCGGTTTTCTCGCTGCTCCTCGTCGGGGCCGGGATGCTGCTCCTTGACTGGCAGCTCGCGCTCGTCGTGCTGACCGGATTCGGCCCGCTGATCTGGCTGACCCGCTGGTTCCGGCGCGAGTCCGCGATCGCCTACCGGCGCACCAGGGACACGATCGCCCGCGTCATCGTGCAGTTCGTGGAAACCTTCGGCGGCATCCAGGCGGTCCAGGCATTCCGCAGGGAAAAGCGGAACGAGGAGATCTTCGGCCAGCTCAACCAGGAATACGCCGATGCCAGCCTGCGCTCCTCGCGGCTGGTCGCGATCTACTCGCCGGGAATCACGCTGGTCGGCAACGTGGCCGTCGGCGCGGTGCTGCTGTACGGCGGGCTGCGGGTCATCGATGGCGGCATGCAGGTCGGGGTGCTCGTCACGTTCCTGCTCTACCTCCAGCGCTTCTTCGACCCGCTGCAGGACCTGGCGCAGTTCTACAACACCTTCCAGTCGGCCGCTGCCGCGCTCGAGAAGATCTCCGGGGTGCTCGACGAGGAGCCGACGGTGGCCGAGCCCGCCGAGGCGGTGACGCTGCCGGAGCCGGCCGGGCCGGGCAGCGGCCGCACCGTCACCTTCGAGTCGGTCCAGTTCGGCTACCGCCGGACCATCGTGCTGCCCGGTCTCGACCTGAGCATCCCCGCGGGCCAGACGGCGGCCCTGGTCGGGGCGACAGGCGCAGGGAAGACCACCATCGCCCGGCTGCTTGCCCGCTTCTACGACCCGTCCAGCGGCGTCATCCAGCTCGACGGCGTTGACCTGCGGCAGCTGTCAGACCGCAGCCTGCGTGCCGAGATCGTCATGATCACTCAGGAGAATTTCCTGTTCAGCGGCACCATCGCGGAGAACATCGAGCTGGGCAAGCCGGGCGCGTCCCGGGCTGAGGTGACCGCCGCGGCGACGGCCATCGGCGCAGATGAGTTCATCGCCGTGCTGCCCGGCGGCTATGACGCCCAGGTCGGCAAGCGCGGCGGCCGGCTGTCCGCGGGCCAGCGGCAGCTCATCTCGTTCGCGCGCGCCTTCATCGCGAGCCCTGCCGTGCTCGTACTCGACGAGGCGACCTCGCTGCTCGACATCCCCGGCGAGCGGCTGGTGCAGGACGCGCTGCGCACCATCCTGGCCGGGCGTACCGCGCTGATCATCGCCCACCGGCTGTCCACGGTCGAGATCGCCGACCGGGTGCTGGTGATCGACGACGGCCGTATCATCGAGGACGGCCCGCCTGGGCAGCTGCTGACCCGCGGCGGCGAGTACTTCGCCTTGCACGCCAGCTGGCAGGACAGCCTGGCCTGACCCGGGCGGCGGCCGCCCGGTTGTCGCGGGTGACCGGGCGATGAGATCATGCTCGCGGAGGTCTGATGGCGGCTGATGACGTCTCCCGCTCGGCTGGCCGCCTCGGCCGCGGGCCCGGTGCGCCGCGCCTGCCTGCCCGCGGCGGACGGCTGATCAGGAAGCTGCTGATCGGCGCGGGGCTGGCCGCGTACTCCTGGGTAGCGGCCAGCGCGGCCGCATTCAGCATGGCCGCGCTGATCAGCGTGCTGCTGCCGGGCGCATTCATCGCCATCGTCGTCATCTGGCGGCCGCCTGCCCGCATTCCGCCGCCGGACCGGCTGGACGTGGCCGGCTTCTCGTACTGGGCAATCTGCGTGGCCGCCCTTTTCGAATGGGAAGCAGCCGCGTTCAGGGACAATTCGCTCTGGTGGCACCCGTCGCTGACGGATCTCGTTAACCCGCTGATCGCGCCGCATCCGCTGAAAAGCGCCGCATTCCTGCTCTGGCTGCTGGCCGGGTGGGCCCTGGTAAGGCGGTGACCTCGGCGATGGCAACCCGCATTATCACGATTCTCGGCTTCGCCGTGGTGATCGCCGCGCTGTTCGTGCTCGAGTTCATCGGGCGGCGGCCGGCCAGCCGCGTCCCGACCCTCGGCGAGTGGCTCGGGTACCTCATGCGCGCCCGGTCCGGCCGGGCCGCGATCCTGCTCGGCTGGCTGTGGCTCGGCTGGCACTACTTCGCCAGGTAAATCCGGTGTCCGCTAGGCTTGCCGGGTGATCAGGGGCAGGAAGCAGGCCAGCGAGAAGGCCAGGACTCAGCACGCCGCGGACGTCGAGCTCGCGGCCAGGTTCGGCGAGCTGCTCGCCGCCGCCCGTGCCGCCGAGCAGGCATTCCGGCGCTCCCAGGCAGCCGGCGCCCCGCTCACCGAGCAGCACTCGCTGGCCCTCGGCCTGGACGCTGCGCTGACCGACGCGATGCGGGCCGCCTACGCGGCCGAGCGTGCCGAGATCGGCCCCCTGCGGCTACGACGACCGGATCTTCCGGCGCAAGGCCAAGGCCACCGGCGCGGTGCACGCCTGGACCGACGAAGCCGAGCGCCTGCTGACCCTGCGGGAGAGCCACCGGCTCACCGGCATCCCGCCGGTCCCGCGCTTCCATGCTGCCTGAGCACGGCTGTTTAACGCTGCGTTATCCGGTGACCTGCGCGCGAGCCGGCGTGTCGCCCGGCCGGCGGCAAAGATCCGGGAGGAAGATGTGTCATGCGGCTAGCTAACTATGGGTAGTAATTGAGTGCCAGAACGTACCTCAATAGAGGCTACAAAGGACTGGTCCCAAAACCGTCACAATGAGCCATGCCGGAGTCGGCGCTGAGCTGGCACAGTAGAATGTGATCAAGACCACAACGAGGAATGACCAGGAGGCACGCGATGTGCCCGCATACGCCGCCCTGCCCGGATGCGAGAGCGCCGGACCGTGAGGCGGCCCGTACGCTCATCAGCCATCCGGAGCAGGGATGGAGCCTGCTCTGCAACGGCATAGTCGTTTTCGAGGACACCGGCGAGCTGCTCCCTGACGGTGACACGATCGCGCCGCACCGGCCGACCGACCTGATCCAGCCGGCGATCGCACCCAGGTCGCCGGACGCGCAACGCAGCTCTCCGGCGGCCTAGCGCGCTAGGCCGCCGGGCGACGGGGCCAGGGCGGGGCACGGGGCGGTACTCACGGGGCGGCGGGGCTCACCGGGGGCTGGCGGATCCAGGACCGGCGCTACGGCGCCAGCACCTCGCGCAGCCAGGCCCCGACCACGGCGGCCAGGGCAGCCGGGTTCCTGGACAGCGCGTGTGTCTCGCCGGGCAGCACGACGACCTGGCCGGCGTCGGCCGCGGCCGGCACCCCGAACGGATCCCGGTCGCCGTTGACGACCAGCACCGCGGTTCCCGCCGCGCGCAGTTCCGCCGCCCGGGAGCGCTCCGGGTGACCCGGCGGGTGCAGCGGGAACGCCAGCGCGAGCACGGCCAGCGCGCCGGCCGCGCTGGCCGTACGGCAGGCGACCCGTGCGCCGTTGCTCCGGCCGCCCTGCACGAGGGGCAGCCCGGGGAACCTCGCCCGCAGCGCGGAGACGATTTCCAGCCAGGCCGCGTCCTGCCGCGCCGCCGAGCCGGGCGCCCGGGCGCCCCGCACCCGGTACGGCTGGGTGACCAGCGCCACCGTGCCGCCAAGCTCGGCCGCCGCGCCGCGGGCGGCGAGCAGGTCGGGCGTGCGCGCTCCCCCGCCGGCGCCGTGCGTGAGCACGAGCAGGAAGCCGGGACTGGCCGGACTGCCGGGCTCACCGAGGTCGGCCTGGGCCACCCCGGCTCCGGTACGGATCTCCACGTCCGCAGCGTACGTGCTGGTCAGCAACGCGGTGCGGGCGCACGGGCTTTGCCCGCCGCAGGTGTCAACAACGTCCAAGGCGCGGCGCCTAGACGGTCAGCAGCTTCTTCAGGAACTGGCCGGTGTAGCTGTCCTCGGCCATCGCCACCTGCTCCGGGGTGCCGGTCGCGATCACGCTGCCGCCCCGCGAGCCGCCCTCCGGGCCCAGGTCGATGACCCAGTCGGCGGTCTTGATCACGTCCAGGTTGTGCTCGATCACGATCACCGTGTTGCCGCCGTCGACCAGCCTGCCGAGCACCCCGAGCAGCTTGCGGATGTCGTCGAAATGCAGGCCGGTGGTGGGCTCGTCGAGCACGTAGATGGTGCGTCCGGTGGAGCGGCGCTGCAGCTCGGAGGCGAGCTTGACCCGCTGCGCCTCGCCGCCGGACAGGGTCGGGGCCGGCTGCCCCAGCCGCACGTAGCCCGAGCCCTACATCGACCAGCGTCTTCAGGTGCCGGTGGATGGCCGGCACCGGCTCGAAGAACCCCGCCGCCTCCTCGATCGGCATCTGCAGCACGTCGGCGATCGTCTTGCCCTTGTAGTGCACCTGCAGCGTGTCGGTGTTGTACCGGGCGCCGTGGCAGACCTCGCACGGCACGTAGACGTCCGGCAGGAACTGCATCTCGATCTTGATCGTGCCGTCGCCGGCGCACGCCTCGCACCGGCCGCCCTTGACGTTGAAGGAGAACCTGCCCGGCTGGTAGCCCCGGACCTTGGCCTCGGTCGTCGCCGCGAACAGGCGGCGGACATGATCGAACACGCCGGTGTAGGTGGCCGGGTTGGACCGCGGGGTCCGGCCGATCGGGCCCTGGTCGACATGCACCACCTTGTCCAGGTGCTGCATGCCGGTGACCCGGGTGTGCCGCCCCGGCACGGTCCTCGCGCCGTGCAGTTCCTTCGCCAGCGCGCTGTACAGGATGTCGTTGACGAGCGTCGACTTGCCCGAGCCCGAGACGCCGGTGACGGCGATCAGGCAGCCGAGCGGGAAGGCCACGTCCACCCCGCGCAGGTTGTGCTCGCTGGCGCCCTTGACCGTCACCTCCCGGCCGCGGCTGCGCTTCCGCCGCACCGGGGGCACCGCGATCGACTCGCGGCCGGTCAGGTAGGCGCCGGTCACCGACTCCGCGCTGTCCAGCAGGTCGGCCAGGGTACCGGAGCTGACGATCCGGCCGCCGTGCTCGCCCGCCCGCGGGCCGATGTCGACGATCCAGTCGGCCGCCCGGATGGTGTCCTCGTCGTGCTCGACGACGATCAGCGTGTTGCCGAGGTCACGGAGCCGCAGCAGCGTCTCGAGCAGCCGGTGGTTGTCCCGCTGGTGCAGCCCGATCGACGGCTCGTCCAGCACGTAGAGCACGCCGACCAGGCCGGAGCCGATCTGGGTGGCCAGCCGGATCCGCTGCGCCTCGCCGCCGGCCAGCGTCGCCGATGCCCGGTCCAGCGACAGGTAGTCAAGCCCCACGTCAAGCAGGAAGCCGAGCCTGGCGTTGACCTCCTTCAGGATCCGGCCGGCGATGTGCTGATCCCGCTCGGACAGCTCCAGGCCGAGCAGCAGCTTGGCCAGCTCGCCGATCGGCAACGCGCAGTAGTCAGAGATGGACCGGCCGTCCACCTTCACCGCGAGCGCGATCGGCTTCAGCCGCGAACCATGGCAGACCGGGCAGGGCACCTCCCGCATGAACCCGGCGAACCGCTCCCGGCTTGAGTCGCTCTCCGCCTCGGCATGCCTGCGCTCGATGTACGGGATCGCGCCCTCGAAGCTGGTGTAGTACGACCGCTCCCTGCCGTACCGGTTCTTGTACCTGACATGCACCTGCTTGTCGTAGCCGTGCAGCAGCGCGCGCTGCGCCGCGGCCGGCAGCCTGCGCCATGGCGTGTCGATGTCGAAACCGACGGAGTCGCCGAGCGCCTCGATCAGCCGGATGAAGTAGTCGCTGACATGACCACCGCTCCACGGGCCGATCGCGCCATCGGCCAGCGTCTTGTCCGGGTCGGAGACGACAAGCTCCGGGTCCACCTCCATCCGGGTGCCGAGCCCGGTGCAGGACGGGCAGGCGCCCCACGGCGAGTTGAAAGAGAACGATCGCGGCTCAAGCTCCTCGAACGACAGGTCGTCGTACAGGCAGGCCAGGTGCTCGGAGAACATCCGCTCGCGGTGCGGGTCGTCGTCCGGCAGGTCGACGAAGTCCAGCACCACGACGCCGCCGGACAGCGAAAGCGAGGTCTCCACCGAATCGGTGAGCCTGCGCCGGGCGGAGGCCTTGACGTCCAGCCGGTCGACCACCACCTCGATATCGTGCTTCTCGTACTTCTTCAGCGCGGGCAGGCCGCCTGCGTCGGCGCCGTCGAGGCGGATCACCACGCCGTCCACCCTGGCCCGGGAGTAGCCCTTGGCCTGCAGCTCGCGCAGCAGCTCGCCGTACTCCCCCTTGCGGCCGCGGACCACCGGGGCAAGCACCTGGAACCTGGTGCCCTCGTCAAGCTCGAGCACCCGGTCGACGATCTGCTGCGGGCTCTGCCTGGCGATCGGCCTGCCGCAGATCGGGCAGTGCGGCTTGCCCACCCGGGCGTACAGCAGCCGCAGGTAGTCGTAGACCTCGGTGATGGTGCCGACGGTCGAACGCGGATTCCGGCCGGCCGCCTTCTGGTCGATCGAGACCGCCGGGGAAAGCCCGTCGATGAAGTCGACGTCCGGCTTGTCCATCTGGCCGAGGAACTGCCTCGCATAGGCGGACAGCGACTCGACGTACCGCCGCTGGCCCTCGGCGAAGATCGTGTCGAAGGCGAGGCTCGACTTGCCTGACCCGGAAAGCCCGGTGAAGACGATCATCGCGTTCCTTGGCAGGTCGAGCGAGACGTCCTTCAGGTTGTGCTCGCGGGCGCCGCGAACAACGAGGCGATCAGCCACTTCTGCTCAGTTTCTCCGGGATCGGGAAGGAGTTCTCCGGGGTCAGGGGAGCCAAATCCCCGGGCAGCAGGGGATGCTGCCATCGTATCCGGGGGGTCTGACAAAACGCTGGCGCTTCCGCACCGGACGCCCGCCCTGGCTGCTTTCCGCGGCGGCTGGCCGGCGCAGCTGTCCCGGCCCAGCCCCGGCCTGACGCGGCAACGTCCGCGCGCCCCCCGGCATTCCCGGAGCGGCGGCGTGCGCCCGATGATCTTGGTGCCTTTTGCGGCGCCGGGCACTAACAACGCTCCAAGATCATGGAACCGGGACTGGGCTGGCTGGGCTGGGCTGGGCTGGACTGGGCTGGGACTGGGACGCGGCGGGGCGCCGCCGTGCAGCGAACGTCCCGATGGGCGAGGATGAACCGGACTAGCCCAGATCACCGAACGGAGTGCCGTGACTGACGACCCGCGGGAACTGCAGGCCCGGCTGGCCGGCCGACCGCCCGCCTGCTGGCCACCGCCGCCGGGATCACCGACGGCCAGGCCAGGGACCCTTCGCTGCTGCCCGGCTGGAGCCGCGGGCATGTCCTCACGCACCTGGCCCGCAACGCGGACGGGCTGCGCAACCTGCTCATCTGGGCCAGGACCGGCGTGGTCACCCCGCAGTACCCGAGCCAGCAGGCCCGCGACGACGCTATCGAGGCCGGCGCAGGCCGCCCGGCCGCCGTGCTGCTCGCTGACCTGACCGAGTCAGCCGGGGCGTTCCGGGCCGAGGCGGCCCGCCTGCCGGATCATAGCTGGCAGGTCAGCGTGCACGGGCTGCGCGGGCGCGGGCACCCGGCCTGGTACACGCTCGCCCGGCGGCTGTCGGAGGTAGAGATCCACCACGTGGACCTCGCGGCCGGCTATCGCCCGCCGGACTGGCCCGGCTGGTTCGTCTCCGAGCGGCTCGAATCCGTCGCGGCGGAGTTCGCCGGGCGCGCCGGCGTCCCGGCCGCCCGGCTGGTCGCTACCGACACCGGGACCGCCGCCGCCGGGGCAGGTGCTGCCGGGGCGGGCGGCGCGGCAGGTGCTGCCGGGACCGCCGCTGCCGCAGCTGCCGGGCGCGTGCCGGGGCAGGTGCTGCCGGGGCCGCCGCCACCGCGGGTAACAGCCGGGAGTACCGGATCGGGCTGCCGGGGGCCGGAGATGCCGGGACGCCGGATGCGGCCGATCCGGCCGGGCCGCGGGTTTCCGGGCCGGGCTGGCTGCTGCTGGCCTGGCTGACCGGCCGCAGCGCGGGCGAGGGACTGGCGGCCGACCCGCCCGGGCCGCTGCCTGTGCTGCCCGCGTGGTAGTAATTCACCAGGTAGCGCCCGCCGGGCGGGATGGGGCCGAGATGACGCGTGAGATGAGGAGAGCATGAGCTACACCGGAGACGTCAGCGTCGGCGGGCCGGCCGAGACCAGGGCGCTTCCTGGGCTAGCCGTCACCAAGGTGGCCGTCGGGCCGATGGACAACAACGCCTACCTGCTGCGCTGCACGAGCACCGGGGAACTGCTGCTGATCGACGCCGCGAACGAGGCGGGCACGCTGCTCGCGCTGATCGGCGACACCCCGCTCGCCACCATCGTCACCACCCACCGGCACGGCGATCACTGGGCCGCGCTGCGCGAGGTGCAGCAGGCCACCGGGGCGGCGACCGTCGCGCACCCGGACGACGCCGGGGAGATACCGGTGCCGGCCAGCAGGCTGGTCAGGCAGGGCGACACGGTCACCGTGGGCGATGCCCGGCTGTCCGTCATCCACCTGCGCGGGCACACTCCCGGCAGCATCGCGCTCTGCTACGACGCGGGCGGCGCGCTGGCCAGCGAGCCGCACCTGTTCACCGGCGACTCGCTGTTCCCCGGCGGCCCTGGCAACACCCAGGGCGACCCGGACCGGTTCGGCCAGCTCATCACCGACCTGGAGGACCGGATCTTCGGCGAGCTGCCGGACGGTACCTGGGTCTACCCTGGGCACGGCGCGGACACGACCGTCGGCGCCGAGCGCCCGCACGTGCCAGAATGGCGCGCCCGGGGCTGGTGATGGCCGCCGATCACGAGTTCATCGTCGTCGGCGCCGGCCTGCTCGGCCTGGCTGCCGGGCGGGCGCTGGCCGGCCGCGGCCGCGATGCGGTCATCCTGGAGCAGGCTCAGGTCGGCCACGCCGGCGGCGGCTCGCAGGGCAGCTGCCGCATCTTCCGGCTCGGCTACGACGATCCCGGCTACGTCATGATGGCGCGGCGGGCCAGGGAGCTGTGGCGGGACCTCGAGGACGCGTCCGGCCAGCGGATCCTGCGGCCGACCGCGCACCTGACCTTCGGCGACGGGCTGCCGGCGGTGCGCGACGGCCTGCGCAGCGCGGGTGTCCGCGCCGAGCTGCTGACCGAGCGGGAGGCGGCGGCCAGGTTCCCCGGGATCGCCACCGGCGGGCCCGCGCTGCTCGAGCCTGAGTCATGCGTGATCGCGGCCGACAAGGCGCTGCGCGCGCTGGCCGCCACCGGGCCGCCGGTGCTGGCCGGGGTCCGGGTGACCGGCATCGGAGACGACGGCCGCCTGGTCACGGTGCGCGCTGCCGGCGGCGTGGTGCGCACCGCCAGCCGGGTCATCGTCTGCGCCGGCCCGTGGACGGCGCGGCTGCTCGGCCCGGCCGGTGCCGCGGTGCCATCCGCGCCGACGCTTGAGCAGGTCGCGTACCTCGGTCCCGGCCGGCCACCCGCCGCCGGAGATGCCGATCTTCATCCGCCATTCCGGGTCGGCCGCCTACGGCCTGCCGGTGCCCGATTCATCGCTGTACAAGATCGGGCTGCACCACAGCGGGCCCGGCACCGATCCGGACGGCCAGGACCGGGGCGCGACGCCGGCCTGGCCGGGCGGCTGGCGGAGATCGCGGCCAGGTACGTGCCCGGATTCAGGCCGCAGCCGGTGCGGACCGAGCGCTGCATCTATGACAACACCCCGGACGAGGACTTCATCCTGGACCAGGCCGGCCGGGTGGTGATCGGCTGCGGCACGTCCGGGCACGGTTTCAAGTTCGGGCCGCTGCTCGGCGGCTGGCTGGCCAGCCTGGCCATCGGCGAGCCCGCACCCGGGCTGCCCGCCGGGCGCTTCCGGCTCGGCCGGGTGCAGCCCGGCGGCCGCCGGCCCCGGCCACGGTAGCCCGGGCACGCGGCGGCGTGCCCGCGCACTCACTTGACCAGCGTCGCGAACACGATGACGTTGCTGAGGTAATGGCCGGTGGCCGGGTCGAAGGTGCCGCCGCAGGTGATCAGGCGCAACTGCGGCGTCGGCGTCGGCCCGTACACGTCCTCGGTCGGGAACCTGGACTTCAGGTACATGTGCTTCGCGGTCACCCGGAAGATGGCCAGCGACCCGTCCGTGCGCCGCACGAAGATGCGCTTGCCCAGCTTTATCAGCCGCAGGTGGTAGAAGATCCCCGGGCCGAGCAGCGAGTCGATGTGCCCGGCGATGATCGACGAGCCGATCGCGCCAGGCCGCGGGCTGAAGGTGTACCAGCCCGCCACCGCGGTGCTGGCCGGCACCTGCAGCCGCCCGATGCGGTCACGCCGAGCTTGATCAGCCGCGTCCTGACGCCGATCGACGGGATGTACAGCGTAGCCGGACGGGCAACCGCCTCGCCGTCGGACGGCCTTGGCACCGGCGCCGCCTTGCCCCGCGGCACGGGCAGCAGCTTCGGCTTGCCGACCGGCATGGCGGCCCGGCCAGGGTTGCTCTGCGCGATGGCCAGGCCGCACGCGCCGATCCCGGCCGCGAGCAGCCCGCAGAGCAGCACCGCGACTGCGCTCCGCTTGCTCACCGGGCGCAGCCGCCGGTGCCGCTGCCGCGTGACCGGGGCCTGGGCCGGGACCTGGACCTGGACCTGGACCGGGACCGGGACCGAATCCGGGACCGAAACCGGGGCAGCGCCGCGGCGAGCCGCCGCGGCGTGCCGTCCGGCCTGTCTCGTCATCTCACCTCGTGTGCATGGCAGCGCGGGACTTCCGTAGCCTGGTGATCCCGGCCACGCTCACCAGCAGCCCGGCGGCCAGCGTGACCAGCCACGGCAGCAGCGACGACCCGGGCACCCGCGCGGTGCCGCCGAAGCCGGTGGCCGCGGCGCCGGCCGGGACCACCCGGCTGCCCGCCGCGTCGACGAGGTTGTCGATCGCCAGGTGGCCGGGGTCGTCGAGCACGACAATGGTGTGGATCGTTCCGGCTGACAGCTTGATGCTCTCGCGTGGCAGCTGTCGCTCTGCCCCGGCCGCGCGCACGTTCCAGGTTCCCGGCGACACCGTCTGGTAGGAGGTGACGGCGCCGAAGGCGAGGTTGTGCACCAGCACGTTGCTGCCAGCGCTGACCGTGACCTTGTGCTGCTGCAGCGACGCCTGGATCACCCGGACCAGCGCCTTGCCGGGCGGCGTGACCAGCTTGTCCTTAAGTATCTGCAGCCGCAGCCCGGAGTTCGGTCCCATGCCGGCCACGGTGTACGTCTGCCCGGTCGTCACGTTGACGGTGGTGGACAGCACCGGCTTGGAACTGGCCGGAGCGCCAGCCCCGCGCATGGCGACGGTGTACTCGCCGGACCGGGACCGCCTGGTAGGGCGACACGGTGCCGTAGGTCACGTGCTTCAGCACGATCCTGGCACTTGGGTTGCCGAACGAGTACAGGTAGACGTCAACCGCCGGGGTGTTCGGCGACAGGTGCGCAAGCCGGATCCAGCCACGTCGTGTGCGTGCGCCGGCCGGGCAGACGACGCGGACGCTGCCGGGCCTACCAGCCCGACCAGGCCAAACGCCAGCCCGATGACTGCGGCCAGCCTGACCGGCCGGGCAAGTTGCTTGACAAGTCTCATGGTTCCTCTTTTCCTCCCCTGACCGGCCGACGGCCGGTCAATCTGCAGGTCATTAGTTGTTTTCTCGGTCTCTGCTCGGCGCTACTTACGGCGACTGCCCGGCAGGCGCCTTCCGGCCAGCCGCGGGCACCGGCCCGCTCAGCAGCCCGAGCGGGCTCGGTGCGGCGAACCCGACGCGCAGCACCTGCCTGCCGCCGGCCAGCCTCGTTACGGTCATGTCCGAGGCGAGGTAAGGGGCGCGCTGGGCGCGCAGGAAGGCAACCGCGGACCGCAGGTAGGCGCTGGCGTCCGTGCCCGCCGGGCTGGCCAGCTCAGCGGCGCGCAGCGGGATTCCGGGGCTGGCGCCCGGGCTGCCGCCGGTGAACGCCACGATGCGCACCTGGCCCTGGTGGGCCAGCGCCGCCAGGGTGATCAGCAGCCGGGCGTCGGCCCGGCCGCCGGCCAGCACCGACCTGGCCGCCGGCGCCGCCTCGATGTGCGAGTTGGCCAGCAGTTGCCTGCCGGTTGCCCGGCGGGCTGACGCGTCGGCGGCCAGCGCGCTCCGGTAGGCAGCGGCGCCATCAGCCGCGGTCACCATGACCTCGACCCGGGCATCGCCTGAGCCGAAGCTGGCCAGCGTCTCAGGCGCGTACTCGCTGGTCAGGCGGCTGCCGAGCTGGCTGCGGACGGCCGCCGTCGCCACCACGATGGCGGAGCCGAGCGGATCGGCAGCCGATGAGCCCAAGTATCAGCAGGCTTCCGGCCGGGAAGCCGCGGGCCTGCAGGGTGCCGCACATGACCGGATCGCAGGCCACGATCGCTCCCCGGCTGACCTGCTGTCATGATCCAGCCCGCCGCCTCGCCGCGGGCCGTGGCGGCCGCCTGGAAGCCCCGGCCGCCTGGGCTCGCGACGCCGGGCCGTGCCTGAGCCCCGCTGCTGGCCTTCGTGATCAGCGCGACCGTCAGCGCGCCTGCCGCGAAAACCACGAGAACCAGCCCGAGCATGCCGATCTTGCGCCAGCGCGGCCAGGGCGCGCCAGCCGGGCTGCGCAGCCCCCGGCGTTCCAGCCACAGCCGGATCGTGGTGGCAACCACCGTCGCCCAGGAGGGCTCGGCCAGGCTTGCCGGCTCGTCGCGGGCAGGCGCCGAGTCGTCGTCGCTGCCCGTCCACCAGTCCGGCGGCTGTGCAGGGCTCGGCTCGCCCATGCGAGGTAACCCCCCAAGAGACCGCACACGAGGATAAATGCGGCCTCAGTCGGCCAGCCCAGCACGTATGACCAGCTTATTCAGGCGAAATACACGGTTGTTACCAAAACGCTATAGTCGTGTCATAACTTTTGCTATTTGCACGTTGTGTTATGCACGTTGCGGTAAGCCCGTGCCGCCCCGCATCCTGGCCACCCGAGCCGCACGGCCCGCAGCGCCGGCTCGCGCAGGCCAAAGCCGCCACTCTGCGGGTTCATCGCGGCAGGCGGCGCGCGGCGGCCAGCCGCCGGTACACGGCGATGGCTGCGTCGAGTGCGTCGGATTCCGACGGAAGTGCGTCAGCGCGGTTTAGCGCGGCCGTGCTCAGCTGACCAGCCAGGTCCAGCATCCGAGAGCACCGAGAGCACCGCCGCGGCCAGCCGGCCGCTGTCCCCCGGCGGGACGAGCACGGCGGCGTCCTCGCCGGTAAGGTCCGGGATTCCGCCGGCCCGGGACGCCACCAGCGGCGTGCCGGCCCGCAGCGCCTCCTGGACCACCAGCGGCTGTCCCTCCCATACGCTCGGCACCACCATCACGTCGGCGGCGGCGGCCAGCGTGGGCACGTCGTCGCGGTGGCCGAGAAAGCTCACGTCCAGCCCGGACCGCCGGGCCCGGGCGGCGAGATCGCCGGCCAGCGGCCCGTCCCCGGCGATGACCAGCAGCGGCCGCGGCTCCAGGCCCTGCCAGGCCGGCCGCGGCATCGAGCAGCACGCCGAAGCCCTTCTGCTCGGCCAGCCTGCCCGCGGCCAGCACCATCGGCCGGCCGGCCGCGCCGGCCGCGGCCCTGGCCTCGCCGCGGCCCCGGCCGGCGGCGCCCCGGCAGCCGGCGCCGGAACCACGGCGCGGGCCACGCCGCGCGCGCCCAGGCCGCGCATCCGGCTGGCCAGATCGCCGGACACGCAGAGCACCGCGTCCGCGCGGCGGGCGATCACCCGCTCAAGGACCCGGTAGACCAGGTTCGCCGGCGATGCCCCCCGGCGGCGCGTTATGCACGGTGACGGCCAGCGCAGGAGCGGGCCCGGACGGCCGGCCAGCGCGATGGCCGCGACGGCGCCTGCCCGCATCCCGTGCGCGTGCACGACGTCCGGCGCCGCCCGCGCCAGCAGCCGGCGCAGCCGCAGCACCGCCGCCGCGTCCGCGGCCGGGCGCGGCCGGTCGGCGATCTCCACCGGCGTCGAACCCGACCCGGTCCGGTGATTGTGCCGCAGCCGGGCGGAAGAACCGGCGCCAGGTTCCGGCCGGGCCGAACGCGGTCACCGCAAGCCCGCGTGCCGCGCAGCCCTCGGCGAGCAGCGCCGCATGCTGGCCGGTCCCGCCCGCGGCGGTGCTGAAGATGCAGGCAATGCGCAGCGCCGTCATGACAGCACCCGCCTGGTCACGCGATTAACCGCGGCGCGCAGCTCGCCGCCGTCGAGTACGTAGGCGACGGCAAAGAAAGCCAGCCCGGCGCAGCCGCAGGCGGCGGCGGCCAGCAGCCCGTTCTGGACGGCCCCGGCGGCAGGCACCGCGCCGGAAAGCGCGGCCGCCGGCCCCGGCTCCGGCCAGCGCGGCCGTCAGCCCCGCAGCCCCGGCGCGTACCATGCCGCGCAGCGCCGCCTGGCCCCTGGCCCGGCGCACCGCCGCCAGCAGGCCGATGCCCGAACGGTCAGCCCGACGGTGTTGCCCAGGCCCAGTACCGGCACTACCCAGCGGGCTGATACCAGCCGCACGGCGGTCACGTCGGCGGCGATCACCAGCAGCCAGCCGGCCGACATGGCCATCGCGGCCATCCGGTTCCTGCCGTCCGCGAGCAGCACCCTGGACAGGCAGGCGACCAGGCCGAATCCGATCAGCCCGGGCGCGAACGCCGCGAACGCCGAATGCCAGCTGGTTCACCTGGGCCGGGACCGGAGGCGAAGACCCGGGCGGCCGGCACGGCCGCGCCGGCCAGCAGCGCCGCGCCCAGGCAGGACATCAGCAGGACCGCGCGGGCGGAGCCGGCCGCGGTGTCGTCGAAGGCGCTGCCGCTCCTGGGCGGCAAGCACCGGGAAGGCGCTGATCGCGATCGGGATGGCCAGCACGGCGTACGCCGCGGTAAAGACCTGCCAGCCGTAGCCGTAGAGGACGATGGCGCCCTGCCCGCCGCGCCCGTTGGCGAGCCAGGTCACCACCAGCACCGACGCGTCCTGCGCGACCAGCGCGGTGATCCCGACCGCCGCCAGCGCCACGCGCCCGCCGGGCCACGCCGGCCGGGAACCGCAGGGCGGGCCGCAGCCGCAGCCGCAGCCGCCAGGCCGGTCACCAGGGCGGTGATCACCAGCGCGGCGACGCCGGCCGTGGTGCCGGCCGACAGGGTCAGCTCGGCGGCCGGCGACAGCCCGGCCAGGCTGCACGGTGTGCCCGTGGCCGAGCGGGACGAAGGCGAGGTACGCGGCGATGACGACCAGGCTGGACAGCACCGGCGCCAGCGCCGGGGCGGTGAACCTGCGGTGCGCCTGCAGGATGCCGTAAAGCACCACGGCGAGGCCGTAGAGCAGGATCTGCGGGGCGAACACGGCCAGCATCCCGGACGCCGACGTGGACGAGCTCGGCCTGCGCGCAGCCCGACCTGCCGGGCCGGGATGAGCAGCGTGATGATCGGTCCTGCGGCGACCGCGAGGACCACGCTGACCGGCGCGAGGATGGCAACGGTCCAGGTCAGCAGCGCGGCGCTGACCTGGCTGACCTCCCGGCCGGCAGCCGGGTCGGTACCGGACCGCTCCGCCGGGCGGGCCAGCACCGGCACCATGATGGCGGTCAGCGCGCCGCCGAGGACGATGTCGTAGATGACGTTCGGCACCTGGTTCGCGGTCGCGTAGGCCGTGCCCAGGCAGGCATTGCGGACCGTGTGCGCGAAGACGACCTGGCGGCCGAGCCCGGCCACCCGGGCGAGCACGGTCAGGCCGCCGATCAGTGCCGCCGCGCTGCCGATTCCCCGCGCCGCCCGCGGCGCGCCTTCCGGCACGGTCAGCTTGGCGGCGGCCCGGTCACTGGGCGGTCACGGGGCGGCGGCGGCCGCCGGCGCGGAGCCCGCCCGGCCGGGCTCAGCGCGAGCGCCGGCCGCTGCCGGGCTGGCCGCGTCTGCGGCGGCCGCGTCCGCGGCGGCCGCGTCCGCGGCCAGCCGCGCCGGGCCGGCCGCCTGCGGCGGGCTGCGCGGCCGGGCGGCGGCCGAGCATGTCCAGCCAGCGCAGCGGCGGGGTCCGCTCGATCACCTTGGTGAAGCTCACCACCTCGCTGGCCGCGGTCAGCCCGACGACGGCGGCCAGCGCCGCCACCCTGGCCTTGCGCGGCAGCGTGGCGGCCGCGGCCGCGCCGAGCAGCGCGCCGAGCGCGTTCGCCCCGGCGTCGCCGAGCATGGCGCGCTCGCCGAGGTCCTCGGCGAGCAGCGCGATGGCCGCGCCCGCCGGGGCCGCCACGGCGCACAGCGCCGCCGGGCTGGCCGCCGGCCCGGCCGGCCCGGCCGCCCGCCGCGAGCAGGCCGGCCGCGACGATCGTCACCTTGATGGCCCGTCCCGGCCGCAGGTCGAACAGGTTCAGCAGGTTCGCGCCGCCCGCCGCCAGGCCCGCGTTGATGGCGACGTCCGCGGCCGGGCCGCCGAGCAGCAAGCCCGCTGCGGCGCCGCTGGCGCCGATTCCGCCGATCTTCACCGCTCCGCTGGTCAGCTCGCCGTGCGCCAGCGCGCCGAGGTGCCCGCGGAAACCGCGGCGGCTGCCGCTCCCGGCCAGGTCGTCGTAGCAGCCGAAGGCCGCGGCGCCTGCTCCGGCGACGGCGAGCGCGGCGCGGCCGCGGGCGGGCCGTCCCGGCGCCAGCGCGGCTGCCGCGACGGCGGCGATGGCGACGGCCGGGCCCTCCAGCAGGGTGACCGGCTCGCCGCGGTGGTTGGTTCTCGCCCAGCTAGCCGCCCCGCCGGGCGGCCGGCTCGCAGCAGGGCGTAGCCGGCCCCGGCAGCGGCCGCCGCCAGCCCGCCGGTCACGGCCGGCCGGCGGCCAGCCCGGGCGCGCGCTCCCGGCCCGCGCGTCACCGGGTGGCCCCGGTGGCGTCGCGGCCGGCGTGGCGCTGGCTGGGTGCCGGCCGGGCCTGATGCGCTGGCCGGGCGGGTCGATGGGTGCCACGGCACCGGGGACACGCTGGCCGACGGGGTGGGCGCCGGGCTCGGCGCGGTGCCCGGCGCGATGCCGTAGCTGGCCGGCTTGTGCCCGGACAGCAGCAGGCTCAGCGCCTGCACGACCATGACCTGGCCGGACGGGGTATTGGCATTGTCCACGCTGGACACCTCGATTCCGGTATTCCCGCTGGCCAGCTCGTCGATCGCGCTGCCGGACCCGGACCCCGGATAGGACCCGGCAAGGACAGCGCCGCGGCTGGCCGCGGTCAGCGACTGAGTCAGCGAGATCAGCGTGACATTAGCGGGGTCGGAATCGCCGGCCGCCGGCGGGGTGGCCGGGATGACCACGACCGCGAGCGTAGCCGGGACCAGCGGGGTCTTGCTGACATGCAGGAAACCGTCCTGCGCGAATCCGGCAAGCACCGCGTGCGTCTGCCGCGGCGCCGAGGCCAGGGCCGTCCTTCGTCACGATCGCGGCGGCCAGCACGCCGGCCGCCTTGGCTGGCCTGCCAGCTGCGGGTTCGCTGGCCTGCTGGGTGCCCTGGCCGCCCGGTACCGGCAGCGCGAGCTGCTGCGCGAGGTGCTGCGCCAGGGCGATCAGCTTGTTCTCGTTGGTCGCGCTCGGTGTCGAAGAACTGCTGCTGCAGCGCGACCTCGCCGGTGACCGTGCCGCCTGCCTGCCTGATGGCCGTGGTGATGCCGCTGATCACCTGCTGCTGCGCGCCCGGGGCGGTGACCAGCACCACGCTCTGGCCGTCGAGCAGGTGCGCGAGCAGCAGCGGGGCCCCGGCCTGAGGCGAACGCCTCGCTGGCGGCCGGCCTGCTGGCTGAGCGAGGCGTTCGCGCTGTTCTTCGCGCTGATCTCGTTGTGCAGCCTGGTGGCCTCGAGCTGAAGCGCGCGCAGCAGCGTGCCGCGCAGCGCCGTGGAGCCGAACACGATGCCGATAGCCAGGGCCAGGAAGATGGCCACGATGGAGACGAGGTGATAACGGAAGTCGATCACTAGAGCAGCCCGGTCAGCCAGTAGATGAAGTCGTCCCACTTCGTCGCGAGGAACGTGGAGAGGACCGGGCTGACCGGCGTTGAAGGCGAGCGCGACCAGCAGCGCAACGGACGCGGCGAGCACCAGCATGATGCAGCGCCCGGCCGGAGATCCGGCTTCGGTACAGCCTGCTGACGCCCTTGGCATCGACGATCTTGTCGCCGACCTTCATCCGGGTGAGCACCGCGCTCGCCATCCCGGACCTGCCCTTGTCGAGGAACTCGGTCATCGAGAACCGCATGCCGACGGCCACGATCAGGGTGGCGCCCATCTCGTCGGCAAGCAGCACGGCAAGGTCCTCGCTGGTGCCGGTGGCCGGGCAGGACACGGAGGCCAGGCCGAGATCCTGAACGCGGGCCAGGCCGGGCGCTACCCCGTTCGGGTAGGCGTGCACGACAAGCTCGGCGCCGCAGCCGAGCGCCTTGTCGGACACCGAGTCCATGTCGCCGACGATGAGGCTCGGCCGGTAGCCGGCCTCGAGCAGCGCGTTCGCGCCGCCGTCCACGGCGATCATGACGGGCTTGAACTCGCGGATGTAGGCACGCAGCGCCTGCAGGTCCTCACGGTGCCGGTAGCCGCGCGCGACCACCAGAACATGCCTGCCCCGCACGCTGGTCCGCAGGTCGGGCACCCGGATGCCGTCGATCAGCAGCTCGGAGTCGCGGCTGATGTACTCGATCGTGTTGGCCGCGAACGCCTTGAGCTGGTCCGCGAGGCCGGCCTTCGCGTCCTCCATCGCCGCGGCGACCGACTCGCCGTCCTGCAGCGTCCCCTTCGCGACGACCTCGTCGCCCGCATACAGGGTCTCGCCGTCGAGCCGGACCCGCTGGCCGTCGGAAACGTGCTCGAAGACGTCGGCGCCGGCGTCGTCGACGACCGGGATCCCGGCCTCCACCAGCAGTTGCGGGCCGAGGTTAGGGTACCGGCCGGTGATGCCAAGCGACGCGTTCACCACCGCGGCGACCTCGCGCCTGATCAGCGCCTCGGCACTCACCCGGTCCAGGTCGGCATGGTCGATGATGGCGATGTCGCCCGGCTGCAGGCGCTTGGTCAGGTTCTTGGTCCTGTGGTCGAGCCGAGCCGTCGCCGATATGCCGGGCAGGTCCTGGGACCTGCTCCGACCGGCTCCGGATAGCTTGCGAGACAGTGCCTTCATCGCAAGGCAATCTTGCCAGATCCCGGCGAGCGGGAACGCCATCCGACGGCCGGCCGGGCATTATCGGCACTGCCGGGGGCTTTACTACCGGCCCTGCGGGCGGTTATCCTGCCTGGCCGGCCGCGCGGCGCGCTCGGCCGCGGCGGCCGCAAGCAGCTCCTCGGCGTGCGCCCGGCCGAACTCGGAATCCTCCAGGCCAGCCAGCATCCGGGAAAGCTCCCTGACCCGGCCAGCGCCGTCGAGCCTGGTGACCCCGCTGCTGGTGACCGAGCCGTCGCCGGCCTTCTGCACCATCAGGTGCGCGTCGGCGAAAGCGGCGACCTGCGGCAGGTGGGTCACCACGATCACCTGGGCGAGCCGGGCCAGCCGGGCCAGCCGGCGCCCCACCTCCACCGCCGCCTTCCCGCCGACGCCCGCGTCCACCTCGTCGAACACGAAGGTCGGTACCGGGTCGGCGCCGGCGAAGACGACCTCGATCGCCAGCATGACGCGGGAAAGCTCGCCGCCGGACGCGCCCTTGTGCAGCGGCAGCTCGGGCGCGCCGGGATGTGCCGCGAGCCTGATCTCCACCTCGTCGGCGCCGTGCGGGCCGAAGCCGCCGGCCGGGGTCACCGCCACCGTCAGCCTGGCGTGCGGCATGGCCAGCGCGGACAGCTCGGCGGTGACGTCCTCGGCGAACTGCCCGGCCGCCTTCTTCCGGCCGGCGCTGAGCTGGCCGGCCAGCTCGGCGACCTCGGCGGCGAGCGACTCCTCCTGCCCGGCCAGCCCGGCGATCGCGTCGTCGGCGCCGTCGAGCTCGGCCGAGCCTGGCTGTCGCCTGCTTGGCCCAGCCCAGCACCGCGGCGATGCTGCCGTAGCCCGCCGCATCGCTGCCCGGCGGGGCGTACGGGCTGTCGGCCGAGCCATAGGCCCGGACCAGCCGGGCCAGCTCGGCGCGGCGCTCCTGCACACCGCGAGCCTGGCCGGGTCGGCCTCCACCGCCTGGGCGTAGGAGGCCAGCTCGGCCGCGACGTCGGACACCAGGTAGGCGGCCTCGGACAGGCGCCCGGCCAGGGCGGCAAGCGCGGCGTCGTGCTCGGCCGCCGCCTCCAGCGCATGCCGGGCGCCGCCGAGCAGGGTCAGCGCGTCGGCCGCCTCGTACACCGCGCTGGACGGATCGGACTGCAGCGCCTCGTGCGCCGTCGTGGCCGCCGCGTGCAGCGCGTCCGCGTGCGACAGCCGCTCGTCTTCCGCCAGCAGGTCGATGTCCTCGCCGCTGGCGGGCCCGGCCCGCTCGATCTCGGCCAGGCCCCGGCGCAGGTCGCGCGGCCTCGGCGTCCCGGTCCCGCGCGCGCGACGCGAGCTCGGCCAGCTCCGCCCTGAGGTCCCCGAGCCGCTGGTAGGAACGCCGGTAACCGGCCAGCACCGCCGCATGCTCCGGGCCGGCGAACAGGTCGAGCGCCTCGCGCTGCCGCGCGGGCTTCAGCAGCTGCTGCTGGTCCGCCTGGCCGTGCACGGCTACCAGGTCATCGGCCAGGTAGGTGAGCAGCGACACGCGGCACGGAGCGGCCGCCGGCGAACGCGCGCGAGCGGCCTTCCGCCGATACCGAGCGGCTGATAATCAGCACGCCGCCGTCGTCATCGAGATCGCCGCCGCCTCATTGACCTGCCTGGCCACCGGCCCGTCCGGATCGACCCGCAGCCGGCCGTCGACGCTGGCCCGGTCGGCGCCAGGCCGTACCCTGGCCGGGTCGGCCCGGCCGCCGAAGAGCAGGCCGAGCCCGGACACGACCATGGTCTTGCCCGCGCCGGTCTCGCCGGTCACGACGTTGAAGCCCGGGGACAGCTCGAGGACGGCATCGTCGATCACCCCGAGCCCGGTGATACGGACTTCCTCAAGCATCGCCGCTCGGACCCTCCTCTCGCTGGCCGGCCGCCGCCATCGCGCGGCGGGCAGCTGCCTGGCCGCGCCAGCCGGCCACCGGCAGCCCGAACTTGGCGACCAGCCGGTCGGTGAACAGCGCGCCGGCCGCCACGCCAGCTCCCGGCACCGCGGCGTCCTGCCCGGCGGCGGCCGCTCCCCCGCCGCCGGCGTCCTGCTGGCCGGTACCGTGCAGCCGGGCCAGCAGGACCGGCCTTACCCCGCGTCGCACCTCCACCCGCGCGCCTGGCGGCAGGTCGACCCTACGCCGCCCATCGCACCACAGAACCGCGCCGGATGCCTCATTCTGGCCGTCCCCGCCGGCCGACATCGGCCACGGGCTCGTACCGCCGATCACCTCGGCGGCCAGCACCGACCGCGGCGAGACCACCATCGGGCAGGCGAACAGCGCATGCGCGCAGATCGGCACGAGCAGCAGCGCCTCGACTTCGGGCCAGACCACCGGGCCGCCGGCCGAGAACGCGTAGGCGGTGGAGCCGGTGGGGGTGGCGAACACCACGCCGTCACATCCCCACCTGGACAGCGGCCGGCCGTCCACCTCGGTCACCACGTCAAGCATCCGCTCCCTGGCGACCTTCTCCACGGTGGCCTCGTTCAGCGCCCAGGTCTGGGCGGCGATGCCGCCGCCGTGCCGGACGGTGACATCGACGGTCATCCGCTGCTCCACCGCGTACCGGCGGTCCACCACCCGGTCGACGGTCTCGGCCAGGTTCTCCGGATCCGCCTCGGCCAGGAAGCCGACATGGCCGAGGTTCACGCCGAGCAGCGGGGTGCCGGCCGGCCTGGCCAGCTCGGCGGCGCGCAGCAGGGTGCCGTCCCCGCCGATCACGATGACCATTTCCGCGCCGGCCGCTGCCTCGGCCGTCACTGCCACCTCAACCGCTGCCGGGCTGCGCAGGTCAGCCGCCTCGGCGGTGAGCACCCGCACCGCCAGGCCGGCCGCGGTCAGGCGCTCGATGACCAGCCGGGCACTGTGCACCGCCGCCGGCCGGCCCGTATGCGCGACCAGCAGCACCGCCCGCTGCGGCGTCACTGGGATCCGTCCCGGTGTCGCTGGCTCATTGCGGCCCGTCCGCGACCGCCCGCTGCAGCTCGGCCGCGTCCAGCGGCCGGGCGCCCCGGCGCAGCCAGAGGAAGTACTCCACGTTCCCGGACGGGCCGGGCAGCGGGCTGGCGGCGACGCCGCGGACGCCCAGGCCGGCGGTTGCGGCGGCGGCCGCCACCGATGCGACGGCGGCGGCCCGCTGCGCCTGGTCACGCACCACGCCGCCCGCTCCCACGTTCCCCTTGCCGACCTCGAACTGGGGCTTGACCAGCAGCACGAAGTCGGCGTCCGGGGCCGCGCAGCCGACCAGGGCGGGCAGCACCAGGGTCAGCGAGATGAACGACAGGTCCGCCGTCACCACGGCCGGGGCAGGCCCGGCCTGGCCGGGAGTGAGCTGCCGGACGTTGACGCGGTCAAGCACGGTGACCCGCGGATCGGTGCGCAGCTGCCAGGCCAGCTGACCGTACCCGACATCGGCCGCTACCACGTGCGCCGCGCCCGCCCGCAGCAGCACGTCGGTGAATCCCCCGGTCGAGGCGCCGGCATCCAGGCAGCGGCGGCCGGCCACCGCGAGGCCGGGGAAGGCGGCGAGCGCGCCGGCCAGCTTGCGGCCGCCGCGGGACGCGTAGTCCGGCTCGCCGCGCGGCTCAGCGACCGCGATCGCGGCGTCCTGGCCGACCTGGGTGGCCGGCTTGGCCGCGGTCTGCCCGGCCACGGCGACCCGGCCGGCCGCGATGAGGTCCGCAGCCTGCTCGCGGGACCGCGCGAGTCCCCTGCGGACAAGCTCGGTGTCCAGCCGGATCCTCCTGCTCATGGACTGATCTACCCGCTCTATTTCTATCCGGTCAAGCTCGGGCCGGTGTCCAGTTCGCCGAGCACCTCCCGCAGCTGCCGGTGCACCTGCTCGAACACGGCCGGGTGCTCGGTCACCGGCAGCGCGGGAAGCTCGTCGAGCCTCGCCACTGCCGCGTCCACCCTGGCCTCGCCGGTTGCCGGCGGCTGCTGCGGCTGGGCCACGCTGTCGTCCTGCATTGGCTATCACCCTCCCGGGCCGGCGCTGATGCGTGCGCCGCTCCTCCAGGAACGCTACCGTCCGGGAACGGTGCAGCGGCGCACCTCGTCGGCCTGGCCCGCCCCGCGCGGCGGTTCAGCGGCCGGAGAGGGACAATCCGGAGAGGACAATGAAGTCGAGAGCGAGGCCATATGGCGACGGCGGAAGAATGCCGCGAGGCGTTGCAGAGCCTTACGGCCCGCATCGAGCAGATGAATCCGGCCGACCGTGCGGAGCACCTGGCTGACCGCACGCTGAGCTGCAAGGTCACTGACCTGGGCGTGACCTTCATGACCCGGCTCGGCGCGGACGGCACGGACTCGGTCAGGGAGGCCGACGCGGCCGATCGCGCAAGCGCAGATCCGGTTCACCGCCAAGAGCGATGACGTGCTCGCGATCGCCGCCGATCCCGGCACCTTCGCCCGGGCCTGGCTCACCGGCCGGCTGAAGGTCGACGGCAACCTGTTCGACCTGCTGCAATTGCGGCGGCTGATGTTCTAGCCCGCCGCGTCCCCGGCGCCCGCCGCCGCGCCCGCCCCCGCTCCCCCCGGCCCGGGCACCCGGGCCGCCATGTGCTGGATCGCGCGAGCGCGCACCATCTGAGGTGTGCGATCGCGTGCGATAGTCCAGCATCCCCCGGGATAGTCCGGCCTAGTCCTGCTCGTGCCGGTCGAGGAAGGCGTACACGTCGGCCTGGTCCACGCCGGGGAAGCTGCCCCTCGGCAGCGCGGACAGGATGTGCGAGTGGGCGCGCGCCGACGGCCAGGCGAGCCCGTCCCAGCGCGCGGCGAGCCGGGCGGGCGGCCGCTGGCAGCACTCCCCGTCCGGGCACGCCGAGGTAACCCGCTTGACCGTCTCCCGGCCCCGGAACCAGCGAGAATGCTCGAACGGCACGCCGAGCGTGATCGCGAAGTCGCGCTCGGGCCCCGGGTCGACGAAGGCGACGCACCAGTACGTGCCGGACGGCGTGTCGGAGTACTGGTACAGCGGGCTGAACCGGTCCGCGGCGGCGAATACCTGCCGGCCCGACCACTCCCGGCACATCCGCTGGCCCTCGATCGCGCCCGCCTCGTCGGCGGGGAACACCACGCCGTCGTTCTCGTACGCCTTGTAGATGATCCCGCCCGCGTCGTTCTTGACGAAGTGGCACGGCAGGCCGAGGTGGTGGGTGGCCAGGTTGGTGAACCGGTGCGCGGCCATCTCGTAGGAGACGGCGAAAACGTCCCGCAGGTCCTCCACCGACAGGCTCCTGGCGTCCTTGGCCTCGCGCAGGAACCGCGCGGCGGGCTCCTCAGGCACCAGCACCGCGGCGGCGAAATAGTTCGCCTCCACCCGCTGGCTGAGGAACTCGGCGAAGTCGGCGGGCGTGGAGTGCCCGAGCACGAAGTGGCCGAGCGTCTGCAGCAGCACCGTGCGCGGCGTGTGCGTGCCCATGGATTCCGGCTTGAGGTAGATCCGGCGGTTCCGCAGGTCCGTGACTGACCGGGCCGACCTGGGCAGATCATGCGCATATTTGACGGAGAAGCCGTGGTGGCTGACGATCGAGAGGAGCAGTCGCTGCGACAGCGCACCGCCGGAGTAGCCGGCCGCGGTCAGTGCCTCGGCGGCGGCATCCTCGATCGGCGCGAAGTAGTTGCCGCGCTCCCGCATCATCGCCCGCAGGTCCGCGTTGGCCTCCCTGGCCTCCTCCGGCGTGGCGGTCGGCTTGGCCCGCTGCCTGCGCAACTCGGCGTGCAGCGCGACGACATGCTCGAGCACGTCGCTGGGTACCCTGGCGCCCGCCCGCAGGTAGGGCAGGCCGAGCTCGGCGGAGGCGGGGTCGCGCTGTGCCTCTTCCAGCGCGATCTCGAGCTGCGCCCGGCGGCTCGGCGGCTCGCTGCTCAGCAGCTCGGCGGCAGGCACGGACAGCGCACCGGCCAGCGTCTCGATCAGCGAGAGCTTGGGCTCGCGGCGGCCGTTCTCCAGCAGCGACAAGACCGACGGCGCCCTGCCGACGCGAGCCCCTAGCTCGGCCAGCGTGAGGCCCCGGGCGCGGCGCGCGTGCCGCAGCCGCTGCCCGAACAAAGCAAGATCGAGACTCGTAGACTGCGTAAAAGATGATCTTTCTTTGCTCTTCAGATCTTGCATTTCTTCATCCTAGACGAATTTTTGAGATTCTTCATGACCTTTGACTCTAGTACTATCGCGACTTTCCCCGCAGGCTGGACGTAACACCCGGGGACGAACAAGATGGGAGGCCACCATGAGCGAGCCTCGCCTCGAGGGCACGCATGGCGGTAAGGCAGGCGAGCAACGGGCACGGCAGTGCCCGGAAGATCGATAACCAGGCAGCGGCGTTGCACCAGCAATGGGCGACAGATCCGCGCTGGTCCGGCATCGAGCGCACGTATTCGGCAGCCGACGTGGTCAGGCTGCGCGGCTCGGTCCAGGAAGACCACACGCTGGCCAGGATCGGGGCCGAGCGGCTGTGGAAGCTGCTGCACACCGAGCAGTACGTCAACACGCTCGGCGCGCTGACCGGCAACCAGGCCGTGCAGCAGGTCAAGGCCGGCCTGCAGGCGATCTACCTGTCCGGCTGGCAGGTCGCCGCGGACGCGAACCTGGCCGGGCAGACCTACCCGGACCAGAGCCTGTACCCGGCCAACTCGGTACCGCAGGTCGTCCGGCGGATCAACAACGCGCTGCAGCGCGCCGACCAGATCAGCTGGGCCGAGACCAACGGCGGAGCCGACGGCGAGCACCCGTACTGGCTGGCGCCCATCGTGGCCGACGCGGAGGCCGGCTTCGGCGGCGTGCTGAACGCCTTCGAGCTGATGAAGTCGATGATCGCGGCGGGCGCGTCCGGCGTGCACTGGGAAGACCAGCTGGCGTCCGAGAAGAAGTGCGGCCACCTCGGCGGCAAGGTGCTGATCCCGACCGGCCAGCACATCAGGACGCTGAACGCGGCCCGGCTGGCCGCTGACGTCTGCGGCGTCCGGAGTCTCGTCGTGGCCCGCACCGACGCCCAGGCGGCGAACCTGATCACCAGCGACGTGGACGACAGGGACAAGAAGTTCGTGACCGGCGAGCGTACCGCGGAGGGATTCTTCCGGGTGCGCGGCGGGATCGAGTCGTGCATCGCCCGCGGCCTGGCCTACGCGCCGTACTCCGACCTGCTCTGGATGGAGACCGGCACGCCGGACCTGGACGTGGCGCGCGAGTTCGCCGAGGCGATCAAGGCGGTCTACCCGGACCAGATGCTGGCCTACAACTGCTCGCCGTCGTTCAACTGGCGGGCGCACCTGGACGAGGGCACCATCGAGAAGTTCCAGCGGGAGCTCGGCGAGATGGGCTACAAGTTCCAGTTCATCACGCTGGCCGGCTTCCACGCGCTGAACTACTCGATGTTCGACCTGGCCCGCGGGTACGCGGCCGAGGGCATGCCGGCTTACGTCCGGCTGCAGGACTCAGAGTTCGCCGCCGAGGGTGACGGCTACACCGCGACCAGGCACCAGCGCGAGGTCGGAACTGGCTACTTCGACCTGGTGACCTCGGCGATCACGCCCAACGCGTCCACCGGGGCGCTGACCGGCTCGACCGAGAGCGAGCAGTTCGCCAAGGCGCACTGACCGCTGGCCTGGCCAGGTGATCGCGGAAGACCCGGGCGCGCTAGGGCTCCCGGGTCTTCCGCGATCACGCACGGGCTCGGTGCACCGCCTGCGCGCGCAGCCGCGAGGCGGCCCGGCTCAGCAGCACCCGTAGCTGGTTGGCCGGCTCCAGGGCGGCGTACGTCCGGTAGGCGTTCCGTTCCACCAGCCGGAATTTCACCCCGCGGGCGCCGGGCGGGTACCGGAAGCCGTCCGGCCGCCAGCGGCGGAAGTCGTCATGCATCCGGTCGAAGAACATCTTCCTGGCCCTGCGGGGCACCAGGCCGCGGGTGCCGAGGATGGTGGTGTAGTGCCAGATGGCCCGCTCGAACAGGGCCTGCCTGACCGGGCCGGTGACCGGCGCGCCTGACCGCTCGGCGAAGGCGGGCAGCAGGTCGAAGACGAGCTGGTACGAGGCGAAGACGTCGAAGTGCCGGTCGCTCGTGGTGACCATGAACGATCCCCGCCTGGCCCGGCGGTAGCGATAGCAGACCCGGGCGAGCGCGCTGATCCGGCGTGCGCTGAGCAGCACCGCGCAGGACACCGGCACGTCCTCGTGGATGCCGGGCGGGAAGGGCAGGCCGATCTCGTCGAGGAATTCGCGCCGGATCAGCTTGCTCCACGCTGTCATCGTCAAGTTGATCAGCCCGGGCTGAGCGGCCAGGGTAAACGTGCCGGGCGGCGCGGTCCGGAGCAGCGCGCCGCCGGGACTCGGCCCGGCCGGCCGCCGGGCGCAGATCCTCGTAGTCGATCAGCAGCACGTCCGGGCGGTCCCGGCTGAGGCTGGCGGTGACCTGGGCGAAGGCGCCATCGGCCAGCAGGTCGTCGGCGTCGGCGAACCAGACGTAGTCGCCGCTGGCATGCTTGAGGCCCACGTTACGCGCGTTTCCCGGCCCGGCATTGTCAGCCAGGTGAATCACCTTGAGCCGCGGATCGGCATCCGCCCTCGGCGTCGAGGATCTGCCCGCACGCATCCGGTGACGCGTCGTCAACGGCGATCACCTCGGTGCCTTCCGGTGCCTGCCCGAGCACCGAGTCCAGGCACTCGCCGAGGTACTCAGGCACCCGGTATACCGGCAGCACCACGCTGATCCGCGGCCCTGATGACGATCCCGATGGCACGTGATCCTGCGGATCAGCGCCGTCGATCGGGCTGCTGCAGGCCGCTGTCGGCTTCCGCCAGGCCCGGCTCGGCGCCGTCGGCGATCCCGGCTGGCTCGGCGCCGGGCCGGCTCATCGCCGACGGCCACCAGTTCCACCTGCCCAGCAGGACCACGGTGGACGGCACGAGCAGGGTCCGGACCAGGAACGTGTCCATCAGGATGCCGAACGCCAGGCCGAGCGCGATGTCCCGGAACTGGCTGCCGCCTGCGCCGCTGCCCGCGACGAGGCCGAAGACGATGAACGTGCCGGCCAGCACCAGGCCGGCCGAGGTCACGGTCGTGCCCGTCGCGCTGAGTGCGCGGGCCACTGCCTGGCGTAGCGGACGTTTCTGAGCCTCCTCCCGGATCCGCGTCATCACCAGGATGTTGTAGTCCTCGCCGAGCGCGAGCAGGAAGATGAACATCAGGAACGGCATGAAGAACACCAGGCCGCCGCTCCCGCCGATGTCGATGAACAGCAGCACCGACAGGCCGAGCGCGGCGAGGAAGGAGATCCCGACCGAGGCGATCAGGTAGAGCGGGGCGACCAGGCTGCGCAGCACCAGGGCGAGCAGCAGCCCGATCACCAGGATCGCGATCGGGATTACCCGCTGCAGGTCGCTGTTGGAGATGGCGCTGATGTCGTGCAGCGCCGGGGCCTCGCCGCCGACGCCGGAATCGGCCGCGCCGATCGACTTCGCGACCTTGGTGGTTGCCACCCGGATGGCCGGGACGGCGTTCAGCGCCGGGGTATTGCCGGGATCCCCGGCCTTGAGCCCGGTCAGGTACTGCACGGTCCGGCCGTCCGGGCTGACGAAGTTCGAGGTGGCACGGTAGATCTGGTAGGCAGCGGGCGGCACGCCGGTGCCCGGCGGCTGCACGGCAGGCAGTGCCTTGGCCGGCCCGAGCTTGGCGTGCAGCGCGGTGTACTGGGCTGGTGTCAGCGTCGCTCCTGAGCGGGTTCAGCGGCCCGGCCACCTGCGTGAACAGGCCGGTCGCCTGGAGCTGGGCGGTACCGGCGGCCAGTGGCGCCGGGTTCGTCCAGACCGGCTTGCTGAACCGGAAGATCAGGTTGGTCGGGTTCGCCGAGGACTGCGGGAAGTACCTGGCCAGCAGCGCGTGCCCGCCGCGGAGTCGCTGCCGGCCGGCGGCGGTGGTGTCCCCGCCGAAGCCGCCGGCCACGTAGCCGAGCGCGCCGAGGGCGAGCGCGCCGAAGACCACCACGCCGATGGCCAGGGTCGGTGCGGGGTGCCGGACGATCCGGGCGGCCACCCGGCTCCACACGCCCGGTCTTGCCGCTGCCCTGGATGTTCCACGGCAGCAGCTTCGGCCGGCCGAAGATGGCGCGGAAGATCGTCCGCTTCACCGCGAGCAGGGACAGCCGGATGGACAGCAGCGCGGGCAGCAGGGTGAGCCCGGCGATCAGGATCACGACGATCGCGATGGCGAACGGGATGCCGAGGTCGGAGTAGAACGAGAAGCTGGCCAGCAGCAGCGTGAGCACCGCCGCGATCACCGTGGCCGCCGAGAAGGTGATCGACTCGCCGACCTTGGTGACCGATCTGACGATCGCCTGCCTGGCCGCGGGCCGCGGGTGCAGCAGGTCAGCCGAGGATGCTGCCGCCGGAGCCACGCGACCCAGGGTAATTGTCCGCCTGCACGCTGTGCTGAGCGGCGCGCAGTTCCTCCCGCACCCGGAATACCAGGAACAGGCCGTAGTCGGTGCCGGCGCCGAGCACCAGGACGATGAGCAGGAACTGGGCCAGCGGCGATACCTGCAGCCCGTGCCGCGCCGCCTCGGCGACCAGCGGGCCGGAGATGAGCACCGAGAAGACGGCCGGCGCGATCGTCACGCAGCGCGAGAGTGAATGACCGGAAGATCAGCACGAGCAGCGCGATGATGAACACGATCGACAGGTCCTGGACCTCGTTGCCCTGGTTGCCGGACGCCTTCTGCTGGTCGACCTGGATCGCCACGTCGCCGGCCAGGTGCGCTCGCAGGCCGGCCGGCAGCCCGGCGCTGGCGATCTTCGCGCGCAGCGCGTCCACCAGGTCGGTCTGCTGGTTCTGGTTGCCGCCGCCTTGCGTCGCGAGCACGACGAGCTGCTCGGCATGCCCGTCGGCGGACCGGCCGCCCTCAAGGACCTGGCTGACGGTCGGCACCGTCCGCAGCTGGTGCTGCAGCGTGGTCAGCGCGTTAACGTCGGCCGGGGTCAGCGGCGCCGCGGTCCTGGCCGCGACGACCGGAATCGGGATCAGGTTGGCGGTGCCGAAGGGAGCGGCCAGCTCGACGGCGTGCTCGCTCGGCGCGCTGGCCGGCAGGAACTTGGAGTTGTTGTTCTGGGTGACGCTGGACAGGGCGGGTAGCTGCGTCACGGCCGCTACCGCGCCGACAATCCACAGCAGCAGCACCAGCCACCGGAACCGCACGGCGAAGCGCCCGATCGCGCTGAATATCGCGTCCATATGCATAGTCACAGAGCCTAACCTGAGCCCGGCTCCGGCCGCGCCGCAGTTTCCGCCGGGCCCGGCCGGGGCACCCGGCGGCGTCGCCGGCCAGGGCGCGGCCCGCGGGCCGGGCGGAAGGCGATTATCAGCATTCAGCGCGCTGGCCCGGGCAGCCGTCAAATACGCTGCCACCGAGGGCAGGCCGCCGCAGCAGGCGGCCAGGCCGGAATATCCATCAGGCTCGTGCCGGACATGCCGGGCGCGGTGCTGGCCAGGGCGGGCCCAAGCCGTCAGACTCGACCAGGGGCAAGCCCGAGTTATGCCCCTGCGCCGCCCGGGCAGCGCGGAAGGGACGCCGATGCAGGAACTGCGCCTCGTCGCGGTCAGCGAGGACGGGAGCTACGCCGTGCTCGCGGTGCCGGGACGAGGCGGGCGGTTTTCGCTGCCGGTTGACGACCGTCTCAGGACGGTGGCCAGGGGCCAGTTCTCGCGGCTCGCTCAGTACGAGATCGAAGTGGAGAATCCGTTGCGACCCAAGGAGATCCAGGACCGGATCCGTGCCGGAGAGACCGCCGACGAGATCGCCGACGCGGCCGGTATCCCGATCGAGCGCGTGCGCCGCTTCGAGGGCCCGGTGCTGGCCGAGCGCGCCTACCGCGCCCAGGAGGCACAGCGCGCCACGATTCGCGGCCCGGGGGACTCCGGGCCTGGGCCACGGCTTGGCGACATCGTCGCCGAGCGGCTGGCTGAGTGCGGCGCGAACGCAGATGACGCGCTGTGGGACTCCAGGAAACGCTCGGACGGAAGCTGGCAGGTCCAGCTCATGTTCGCGGCAGGCAACCGGCCGCAGATGGCGGAGTGGGTATTCGATCCGCGCCGCCGTCACGCGATGCCGGCCGATGACAACGCCGCCAGGCTGAGTTTCTCCGGGCCGGACCGGCCGGCCGGCCGGCCCGGCCCGGCGGAGCCTGCCACCGCCACGGTCACCCCGATCGCCCGCAGGCTGGGCCAGCAGCAGCATCCGGCCGAGCAGCGCGCGGAGCCGGAGCGGCAGCCGGCCCGCGCCGCGGCCGGATCGGCTCCGCGGACGGCCAGGCCCGGCGGCTGGCCCCGGCCCGGGCCCGGCGGCCGGCCCGCAGGATGCCCGGCCGCGCCTGGCGGCAGCCGGGACGATGCCCAGGCCGCCGAGGAGCGGCCGGAGCCCGGGCCGGCCCCGGCCAGGGAGCGGCCGGCCAGGAAGGCGGCCGGCGGCCGGTCCCGGCGTGCCTCGGTCCCGTCCTGGGATGAGATCATGCTCGGCAATTCACGGCAGCCAGACTGACCGGACCGCGGTCGCGCCGGGGCCGGGCGGGTCAGCTCCTTTCCCGTGATAAGGCGCGCGGCCGCCGGAGCCAGCCGTCGCGGCCGGGCGGCAAATGAAAGGCCAGCCCCGGCTGACTTGCCGGATCAGCTTGCGGCCGGTGTTTTTCCCTATGCCATCCTGCTGCATTTCGGCGCGGCCGCCGCGCGGCGGCCCGGCGGCCTGCCGGATTGCGCGGTATGCCGAATTCTCGCCCGGCGGCGGCTTGCGCAGCCCTGCACCGCAGACTGGCTGCCTGTCGTGCGGCGCGGGCTTATCCGGCCGTTCCCGCTCGCCGCCCTGCCCGCGATCTGGCCGCGCCGGAAACCGCGATTTGGCCGCGCCGCCCGGCCCTGTCTTTAGTGGCATCATCAGGCCCGCCCTGGCGGCAGCGGCAGCTTCCTGATCACCCTGGCGCCCGGTGCTGGCTGGCCGGGTAATCCGGCCCGGCTGCCCCGGCCGGCGGCTGGCGCCGGCCTGCTCCCCCGCGGCGCCGCGGCCGCCAGGCCGGGACTGCCCGGGTCCGCGGGCGGCGCTCCGGGAGCGTAGGATCTGCCGTCGGGACGGACCCGGATGACACGGCGAGGGAGCGCGCTTGGGCTGGTGTATGCGGGTGGCCGGGCGGCGCGTGCGCCGTGCGGGCCTGGCGGCGGCCGCCGCGGCGCTGCTGGGCGGCTGCGGCCTGGTTGGCGGCACCAGGGCGCTCCGCGAGGATGCGCCGCAGGACATGACGGTCACCAGCCCGGTATTCGGCCGGGGCATCATCCCCAGCCAGTACACCTGCCACGGCCGCGGCGACAGCCCGCCCATCTACTGGTCCGGCGCGCCGCAGGGCACCAAGTCGCTGGCGCTCGTCGTCGACGACGCGGATGCCCCGATCACGCCCTACATTTACTGGATCGTGCTGGATATAAGCCCCGCGACAACCGATATCCAGGCAGCCCAGCTGCCGCCCGGGGCGCGTCAGGCGGACAATAGCAGGGGCTTTGCCGGCTACGATGCGCCCTGCCCGATTCAGGAGAGTCATCAGTACCGTTTCACCGTTTATGCATTGAGTTCGCCGCTGCGGCTGCGCAACGGCACCAGCGCAAAAGCAGCCTGGACCGCGATTGCCCGGAGTGCGATTGCCAGGGGCAGGCTCACGGCTACGGCGAGGCCGTTATCGGGCCGGGCTAAAAACGGAGAGTAATCGCCCGATGTCGGAGAGTAGACGGGCGGGCCTAAACTTCTCGAATCGCATGACAGCGGCCATAGCGGTCCGACAGAATCGCTGTTCAGTGACCAGTCCCGGATTCGTCCAGGGCGCAAGCAAAACTTGGGGAAGGCCCGCGTAGGTGGCCGCGCGTGCCTGGCTTGCGCCGCTCTTAAGGTCAAAGCTTGTTGGATGGTGCGATGACTCCGCTCGTGATCGGCCTGGCAATCGTTGTCGTGGTCATTCTCGTTGCTGTCGCGGCGGGAATGCGGCATGTGCGAAACACCGAACGCGACGACTTCGCGGATCCGCCAGCGGCGGCCGGGCGCGGTGCGTCCAGCGGCCGGCCGGTTCCCGGCCAGGCTCGCGGCGCACGGCGTCCCCGGCCCGGCCTCGAGGCGGCACCTGGCCGCGATGGCCGCCGTCATGACGGCGCCAGGGCCAGCAGCGGCCAGGACAGCTTCGGCCAGGACGGCTTCGGCCAGGACGGCATGGGCCAGGACAGCCGCGGTGATGACCGCCAGGGTTATGGCCGCCGGGGCTATCACGACGGCCACGACGAGCCGGACTTCCGTACGGCGCAGCGTCAGGAGGCCCGCTCCCAGCCGCGCGGCCGCCAGGCCCGCGGCAGGCGGGATGTCGACGGTGACTGGCCACGCACCGAGTGGGACAGGCTTTCCGATGCTGACTACTGGAAGGAAGTGGCCTCCGACCGGCCGCTCGTGACGACGGCCCGCATCGCGCCGCCCGGGCAGGAGGCCCGGCCTGCCCGTGACCTCGATGGCGCCGGCCACCTGGCGCAGCCAGCCCGCCGTGCCGCCGAGCCCCGTACTGCCGAGCCCCGTACTGCCGAGCCCCGTACTGCCGAGGCCCGTACTGCGGAATTCGGCGCCGGGGGCCTGCGCCGCGGTGCGGGCCCGGCGGGCGCGGCGGGCCCGGTCCGCGGCGCACCGCAGCCGGCCGCAGCCGGCGCCGACTTCCTCGCCGCGCCCGCCGTCGCCCGCGGTCAGGAGCCAGCCCGGCCAGAACCCGGACACCGCGGGCAGCGGCCCGAGCTGCCGATGCCGGCCGACGATGACCCGCTGACCAGCCCGTCGTTTCCGAAGATCGTCACGTCGGACAGCAGGACCTACTACAGCGGAAGGCCGGCTGCCGCGGCGCCGGGTCCGGCCGACCCGGCCGGTTACGACGCGGCGACGGCGCAGTTCGCCAGTTACGGCGCCGCCGCCGGCCTGGCCGGCGTGGGGGCGAGCGGGTATGACGGGTACGACGGGCCGCTCACCGACACCAGCTCGGCTACCACGGCGCCACGTTCCTACCAGCCAGATGCCCGGCCCTCCTACCAGCCGGATGCCCGGCCCGGCAGCTACCGGCCGGATGCCCAGCCCGGCAGCTACCGGCCGGATTCCCAGCCCGGCAGCTACCAGGCGGCCGGTGATCCTTACGGCAGCTACGTCAGCGCCGATCTGCCCGGGTACGAGAGCCTGCCGCCGTCCGGCTATCAGCCCGGCCATTCCGGTCACGGCTTTCCCGGCCAGCAGGCTGGCCAGGAAAATGGCCACCTGGGCTCGATATACCGGCCAGCGGCACCGGCCGGGGATTCCGGCGCTGCCGCCGGGCGGCCGGGCGGGCGGCTGGTATCCGGGAATGCCAGCGGCGACGGCGCCCGTTCCCGCTCCGCCGGGCCCGGCGGCGCTGCCTGGCCCGGGATTGCAGGACAGGCAGGCGATGCCGGGGTACGCGAACGGGCACGGGCACCCGAACGGCTACGTCAACGGGAACGGCCACCGCAGCCCGTCCGGATACTCGCCCGCCCCGTCTTCGCCCGCCCCGCATCCGGATGGCTCGTATCTGGACGGCCGGTATCCGGACGGCTCGTATCCGGACGGCTCGTATCCGGATCGCCGTAACGACATGCCGGGCTACCGGCCGGCCGGCTATGGCCTCGCCCCCGAGGCGCCGGGATACCGGGCGGCCGGAAGGCACTCAGCCGGGCGCCAGGACCCGGCCGGCTACCTCCCGCCTGAGTATGGCCGGGACGGATACGGCGGCCGGTAGAACGCGCGCCGGGGGCCTGCCAGGCCCCCGGCAGGCCAGAACGCGGAACTGGCGGCCGGCCGCCGGAACTGAGCTGGCGCGCCCGCTTGACAAGAGGGCACCGTGATTGCGCACAATGTGCCGACCGAGGCAAGGCAGGGGAGATGCACGACGGCACCCGCGACCATGCACGTACGTACCATTTACACCGGCTGGCCACAGCGCTGGACACGCAGGGATTCCACGCCACTGTGAAGACGACGTACCCGGCGGCGCTGCATGTGTTCATGCCCGGGGCGAGCATGCTTGCCGAGAGCATCCACTGCACGGCGGGCACCGACCACAGCGGCAGGCTCCGGTGGTTCTACCGGTGGTCCTGGGGAGAGCTGCTGCACGATACCGAGGATCCTTCCGGCGCGGCGGCGAAGGTCGCCGAGGTGCTGGCCGCCCGGTAAAGCGCGACTCCGGCGCGCGCGGCCTGCCGGCTGGCGCAGGCAGGTCCCGGCGGCCAGGACGCGGGCCGGCCGGGGCCGGAATTGCAGATTTGACACGGTGCTGCGGCAGAACTGAAACGGTGCCGCGCGCCTTGACGACCGCGGCGGGCAGGTGCGTAAGGTGGCCCGTATCGCGCCAGAAAAGGGAGCAGTTCATGAAACGGTTCTGCACGCTTGCCACCGTGGTGGCCACGACCAGCCTGTTGCTTGGTTCCGGCCTTGTCGGAGCTGCCGGGGCAGCCAGCGCCAGCACTGCCGCCGCGCACCCGAATCCCGGCGGGAGGATCGTCCGGGTGTCCGGCAACTCCGGGCTGCCCACGATCAGCTTGAACTGGTCAGGCTACGCGGCCACGTCGGCGAAGAAGTTCAGGTCGGTGCGCAGCGTGTTCGTCCAGCCTGCGGTCAAGTGCCCCGGGGTCGCCAACCAGTGGACCTCGAACTGGGTCGGCCTGGACGGGTTCACCGACCAGACGGTCGAGCAAGACGGCACGTTCGCCTTCTGCGGCGGCAAGAACCACACCACCCCGCAGTACGAGGCGTGGTACGAGATGTTCCCGGCCGGCTCGGTGAACGTGTTCAAGGTGAAGCCGGGCGACGTCATCGATGCCCAGGTCACGTTCAGCCGCGGCAAGTTCCACCTGACGATCGGCGATGTCACCACCGGCAAGCAGCGCAAGGTCAGCGCCACTTGCTCGACCTGCAAGCGCGCGTCGGCGGAGTGGATCATCGAGCGGCCCGCGCTGTGCAACAATAATGAGACCAAGTGCTTCCTGACCGAGCTGGCCAACTTCGGCACCGCCACCATGGGTCAGGCCAAGGCGCGGGTCTCCGGGCAGCGGCACGCCAGGAACATCGGCAGGTTCGCGAACGTCCCGATCTTCATGATCGATCAGCTGAAGGCGGGGTTCATCTCGCTTGACACGGTCAGCGCACTGAGCGGGAACAAGTTCGCCGCGACCTGGGACCGGTCGGGCACGATCACGCCGATCACGCTGGGCCCGAAGCGCTAACCGCGAACGGCGGCGCCTGATCCGCGGTTCCGCCAGTCCCCCTGCCTGCCGCGGCCGCCCGGCCGCGGCAGGCACGAGGGGTCAGCCGGCCGGGGGCGTCTCTCCGGTGGCCGCCAGTTCGGCCCGGCGGCGGGCAGCGTGCCCCGGGCGATTCGTGATCAGCACCGCTATTCGCTGGTCCACGACAAACTTGTCGATCAGGTTGTCGGCATCGACGGTCCAGACCATGACGCCGATTCCGGCCCGGCTGCATGCGCTGATCACCCCGAGCTGCCCGAGCCGGTAATTAACCGCCGCCCAGTCCGCGCCGCAGGATCGAATGCGATCAAGCGGAAACAGCTCGCTGCGCCGGATATTGAGCCAGCGGCGCATCGCGATCTCCTTGAGGTCACGGCCGAGTGACAGCGCGGTCCGCACGGCCGGGAAAGAACGCTTGATCGTCCTTATCGAGGCGTCCTCCAGGGTCGTCGCGATGAAGTTGCCCGGACCGAAAGTCGCCATCGCGAGGCTGATCACCTCCTCCTCGTAGCCGGTCTCCTTCAGGTCCAGATGCCCGATGCTGCGTCCGGCCAGCAGCGCCATGACTTTGCTGACCTGGGGAATCTCGTAACCCAGCCGGTCGCACAGGTCCGGGTAAGTGAGGTCGGCGACCCTTGGCCCGGTCCGTCCGCAGCGGGCATCATGGCGGACTACCAGGACCTGATCCTTCGTCCTGCGGATATCGAGCTCGGCATATTCGGCTCCGAGGGCCAGGGCATGCTGGTAGGCGCCGTAGGTAGCAGGCTGTCCATGCTCGGCCCCGCCCTGGTGCGCGGATATGTCAACCATGTTCGTCTCCGGGGTTCCGGTGGCTCGGCGCCAGGCGGTCCGCACCGGGCGCAGTGGCGGCGGCCGGCCCGCGCTGCCGCCAGGTCGCCGCGGCGAGCTGACCCGGCCGGCCGGGACGCGGAGCTGAGCGGCTGGCTGGCGGCCAGGCTAACGGACATTGCCATCGGCAACGATGCCGAATACGATCCGCATGGCTGTGCACCGACAAGCGGGGAGCGGATGTCAGCGGATTCGGCTCAGCGGGCGGGCACCAGGGCGGGCGATGCCGCCATCGCGGTCACCGCAGGCCGGGTGGCGACGGTCGAGCTGCGGCGGCCGCCGGAAAACTACTTCGACCTAGCGCTGCTGCGCGAGCTCGCGGATGCCTACCAGCGGCTGGACGGCGATCCGGACTGCCGGGCGATCGTGCTCTGCTCGCAGGGCAAGCACTTCTGCGCGGGGGCTGACCTCTCCGGCATGGCGGCTGCGGCCGACGGCGGTCGGCCGCAGGCCGGCCGGATCTCCGACCTGTACGCCGAGGCGGTCCGGCTGTTCGAGACCGGGATCCCGGTAGTGGCCGCTGTGCAGGGGGCAGCGATCGGCGGTGGCCTCGGCCTGGCCTGCTCCGCCGATTTCCGGGTTGCCGCGGCGGAGGCGCGCTTCGCCGCCAACTTCGCCAGGCTCGGCTTTCACCAGGGTTTCGGGCTGTCGGTCACGCTGCCGGCGATCATCGGGCCGCAGCGCAGCCTCGAGATGCTCTATACCGGGCGGCGGCTGGGCGGCCAGGAAGCCTTGCGGATCGGCCTGTGTGACCGGCTCGCCGCGGCCGCGGACGTCCGGTCGGCGGCCCATGAGCTGGCCGCCGAGATCGCCGGATCTGCTCCGCTGGCTGTCCGGTCCATCCGGGAAACGATGCGCGGCCAGCTCGCGGACCTGGTGCGGGCCGCCACCGTGCGCGAGGCAGCCGAGCAGGAGAGGCTGCGCCAGACGGCTGACTGGCGTGAGGGCGTGCGTGCCACGGCCGAGCGCCGGGCGCCCCGATTCGAGGGTCGGTGAGCTCCGTGTCCGGCCCGCCGGGCGGCCCGCGACATGGACGTCCCGGCCGAAGTGGCCTACGGCCTGCGTGGCCGAGGCCACGCAGGCCGGACCCCGCTATGCCTATCCAGGAACAGCGCGCGAGCGTAGGCTCCGACTTGGATGGGTATTCGCAACGATCTGCACTAAACCACAGTAAAAGTGCAGCTGATGTCGCCCCGGACCCTGGCGGCCTGACGTGCCTGGCCGGATAGGAGCGAGGGAGCGTCGGCAATGGGCAAGTTGGCAAGCGCGATACCTACCGCCGCAGCGGTACCGCGTCTGGATGGGCGCCATGAACGGCCGGCTCGCGTTCCCCCCCGGGACGGCGACGAGCGGGCAGCGGCAGGCAGCGGCTCAGCCGGCGGCGCGGGAACACAAAGCGATGGCGCAATCGGCCCGGCAGAAGTTACCCGGCGCCTTGTTGAAGATCATGACCGGATTGCCAGTGGCCTGAACGACGTCGTCGTCCGGCGGCTGTTCGCCGCGGGACTGGACCTCCAGACCGCGCTGGGGCTGACCAGAGATCAGCATGCGGCCGGCAAGATCTGCCACGCCATCGGCGAGATCGATCAGGCCATCAGGGACATCCGGGATAACATCTTCGACCGGGACATGCGCGACCAGCCGTCCCCGACGGCTACCTGACCGGGTCACGACGATCGGTGCGCCGCCGCCAGGACCGCGGCGGATAGCCCGTCCGCGAGCACCCGGCAGCGGCCGCGCTAGCATGTGCCGGGCGGAGGCCGGACCTCGGCGCTTTCGCGGCCGCAGCGCACGGGAGGGATCACGATGGCAGTCGACACGTTCATCGCTTACGTCGGGGTGTATGACACCGCCGCGGATGCGGATGCCGATTACGAGCTCGTCAAGGATCTGCACACCAAGGCCGGCCTGATCGACGCCTATGACGCCGCCGTGATCGAGCGCCGCGCCGACGGCAAGGTCAAGATCACCAAGAAGCACGAGACGCCGACCCGGGCGGGCGGGGTGCTCGGCGCGGGCGTGGGGCTGGCCACCGGCCTGGTCGTGGTCCTGTTCCCGTTTGCCGCGATCGGCGGCGGGCTGGTCGCGCTCACCACCGGCGGCGGCGCGGTCCTCGGCGCGGTCGCCGGTCATGCCGCCGCCGGGATGAGCCGCCACGACCTGAAGGAACTCGGCGAGCAGCTCGACGCCGGGCAGGCGGGCCTCGTCGTGGTCGGTGTCTCCGACATGGCAGCGAAGATCGAGCAATCCATGAAGAAGGCCAGGAAGGTAGAAGCCAGGGAGCTGAAGGCCGACACCGCGGAAATCGAAGCCGACGCGAAGTCCGCCCAGGACTGACCCGGCAACGCCGGGTCGCCGGGTGGCCGGCCCGCGCGCCCAGAGCCGCACGCTACTGCCCGCGGCGGCTCCAGGGCTGACCGGAATCCAGCCGCTGCGCGGCCGCCCGTCCGGTGCCGTCCAGCGGGCCGGCTTCCACATGGTGCCGGTCAGCCCCGGCGGGCCATCCCGCTGCGCAGCCGTGCTGGGTTGCACAACGGCCGAAACCCGGCGCCATGTCATTTCCGCGCGCTGCTGCCGGATGCCCGCGGCCTGGGTCCAGTGGCCCTCCGCGGCTTGAACGCGACGCCGCGGCGCACGAGGCTGGCGGGCGCGGGGGCGCTGCCGGGACGGCACCTGAGCAGTCAGCCGGCCGGATACCGGTGTCCGCGTGCAAATCTGCGCGACTCACTTGTCCCCCTAGGCCAGTGGCTCCTGCCACTGCCTGGGTCTAGAGCAGCGCCCGCGCGTCCATCTGCCACTATCGCAGCGCGGTTGCTAACTCTTGCCTAACAATGGCTGAACATGAGGTAAACGATGCCGGGAAGCCGATGTGCGGCCTGCCTCAGCTGACTGGCCGCCTCACCGGTCCGGCCAGCCAGCCGGCGGTGACGGTCACGCCTGCGCTAGCGCGCCCTCGACCCAGTCCCGCAGCATGGGCAGCGGCATGGCACCTGCCTGGCGGGCGATCACGTCGCCCCGCCGCAGCAGCAGCAGGGTGGGAATGGCCTGGACGACGAACCGCTGCTGCAGCTTCGGTGCCTCGTCCACGTTGACCTTGACCAGCTTCACCCTGCCCGCCAGGTCACGCGCGAGTTGCTCAAGGGCTGGGCTCACCGCGCGGCACGGGCCGCACCAGGGCGCCCACATGTCGACAAGCACCGGGATGACCGCCGCCTCGGCGACGTCGGCGAACGTGTCGTCGCCCGCGACGGCGATCCAGGGCAGCGGCTGGTGGCAGTGGCCGCACCGCGGGGTTCCCCGGGCCGCGGCCGGCACCCTGTTCGTCTTGCCGCAGTGCTGGCATCGGATCAGGTCCGCTGACATGCTCACCCCGGGTTCTGGTAGCTGACGGTGACCTCGCCTTCCGCCGCGTCTACCGTGATCAGGGCGCCGTCCTCGACGTCACCTGCCAGCAGCGCGCGCCCGATCCTGGTCTCCACGTCGCGGGCGATGAAGCGGCGCAGCGGCCGGGCCCCGTACACGGGATCGAAGCCCTGGTCGGCGATGAGCCCGCGGGCCGCCTCGGTGAGCTCGATCGTGATCGACCGGGCGGCCAGCCGCTGCCGCAGGTCGTTGAACATGAGTTCCACGATGCGCTCGATCTCGGCCTGGGTCAGCGGCTTGAACAGCACGACGTCGTCAAGGCGGTTGAGGAACTCCGGGCGGAAATGGCTGCGCAGCGCAGCCATCACCCGGTCGCGGGCATCGGGCTTGATCTCCCCGCCGGACGTCACGCCGTCAAGAAGGTACTCCGAGCCGATGTTGGACGTCATGATGATGACCGTGTTACGGAAGTCGACGGTGCGGCCCTGCGCGTCGGTGAGCCGCCCGTCGTCGAGCACCTGCAGCAGCGTGTTGAAGATGTCCGGGTGCGCCTTCTCGATCTCGTCGAAGAGCACCACCGAGTAGGGCTTGCGGCGGACCGCCTCGGTCAGCTGGCCGCCCTCCTCGTAGCCGACATAGCCCGGCGGCGCCCCCACCAGGCGGCTGACCGTGTGCCGCTCCTGGTACTCGCTCATGTCCAGGCGGACCATGTTGTCCTCGGTGTCGAACAGCGCGGCGGCGAGCGTCTTGGCGAGCTCGGTCTTGCCGACCCCGGTCGGCCCGAGGAACAGGAACGAGCCGATCGGCTGGCGCGGGTCCTTGATGCCCGAGCGGGCCCGGATGATGGCATCCGCCACCGCCTGGACCGCCTCGTCCTGCCCGACGATCCGCTCGTGCAGGATCTGGTCAAGCCGGAGCAGCTTGTCCCGCTCGCCCTCCTGCAGCCGGCGTCACCGGGATGCCGGTCCAGCGGGAGACGATCTGGGCGATCTCCTCCTCGGTGACGACCTCGCGGAGCAGCCGCGCGCTGCCCTGCTTGCTGGCCAGCTGCTCCTCCTCGGCGCGCAGCCGCCGGTCAAGTTCCGGCAGCCTGCCCAGGCGCAGCTCGGCCGCCCGGTTCAGGTCGTAGGCCCGCTCGGCCTCGCTCGGCCTCCTGCCGCAGACCTGCTCCATCTCCTCCCGCAGCGCCTGCACCTTCCGCAGCGCCTGGCGCTCCGATTCCCACTGCGCCCGCATCGCGTCCGCCTTCTGCCCGCAGGTCGGCCAGTTCCCTGCGCAGGTCGGCGAGCCGCGCCTGGCATGCCTTGTCCTTCTCCTTGGAGAGCGCAGCATCCTCGATCTCCAGCCGCATCACCCGGCGGGTCAGCTCGTCGAGCTCAGCGGGCATGGAGTCGATTTCGGTGCGCAGCATCGCGCACGCCTCGTCCACGAGGTCGATCGCCTTGTCCGGCAGGAAGCGGTCGGAGATATAGCGGTGGCTCAGCGTCACGGCGGCGATCAGCGCATTGTCAGAGATCTTGACCCCGTGGAACACCTCAAGCCGCTCCTGCAGCCCGCGCAGGATCGAGATGGCATCCTCGACCGACGGCTCGTCGACGAGGACCGGCTGGAACCGCCGTTCCAGCGCCGCGTCCTTCTCGATGTGCTTGCGGTACTCGTCGAGCGTGGTCGCGCCGATCATGTGCAGCTCGCCGCGGGCCAGCATCGGCTTGAGCATGTTGCCCGCGTCCATGGCCCCCTCGGCCGCTCCGGCGCCGACGACCGTGTGCAGCTCGTCGATGAAAAGCAGGATGCGCCCGGCAGCCGCGCTGACCTCGCTGAGCACCGCCTTCAGCCGTTCCTCGAACTCGCCGCGGTACTTCGCGCCGGCCAGCAGCGAGCCTATGTCCAGGCTGAAGATGACCTTGTCCTTGAGCCCCTCGGGTACATCACCGCGGTGGATCCGCTGCGCCAGGCCCTCCACGATCGCCGTCTTGCCGACACCCGGGTCACCGATCAGGACCGGGTTGTTCTTGGTCTTGCGGGACAGGATCTGCACCACCCGCCGGATCTCCGCGTCCCGGCCGATGACCGGGTCGAGCTTGCCCGCGGCGGCATCAGCGACCAGATCGCGCCCGTACTTCTCCAGCGCCTCGTAGGCGGCCTCCGGCATGGCGGAGGTGACGCGCTGATGGCCGCGAATCCGGGCCAGGGATTCGAGGAACTTGTCTTTGCTGAGCCCCTCTTCCCGCAGCAGGCGGCCCGCGCTTGAGGCGGTGCCCTCGTCGATCAGCGCGATGATGAGGTGCTCGACGGACGCGTAGTCGTCCTTGAGCCTGCTGGCCTCGCGGTCCGCGGCGTCCAGCAGCCGGGACAGCCGCTGGGTGACCGCGACCTGCCCTGGTGCCACGCCGGGCCCGCTGACCCGCGGACGGCGGGCAAGCTCCGCCTCCAGGCCGGCCCGCAGCCGGCCGGTGTCCACGCCTGCCCGCTCGAGCAGCCGGGGGGCCAGGCCATCGGGCTGGTCGAGCAGGGCAAGCAGCAGGTGCTCCCCGTCCACCTCGGTGTGCCCGAAGCGGAGCGCCTTGGTCTGCGCGTCGTGCAGCGCTTCCTGCGACTTGCGCGTCAGCCGGTTCGGGTCCACTACTGACCTCCACTGCGTGCGGAGTTACCGCGCACTGCCGTCTCCAGTGCCGCGATCCGGTCGAGCAGGTCGGCGACGAGGCCGACGGCCGCGTAGTTCAGCGCGAACCCGGCGCGGAGGCGCTGCACCCTGGCCATGGCCGCGCACTGCGCCGGGGCAAACCACAGCTGTCCCGCCTGGTCGGTCTCCGCATCAAGCACGCCCAGCGTGACCAGCCGGCGGACCAGGTCAGGATGGGTTCCGGTAGCACGGGCGAACGATTCAAGGTCCAGGCGCACGGGCCGGGCGAGCGCGTAGGTCACTGTCGCCCCGGCCCGCACTACGGCGGGCGGGTTCACTGGGGCCTCCTGGGGTCGAAGGTGGACATGGCGGCGAGTTCCTCGAACAGCCGGCGCTCGTCGGCCGACAGCTTCGCTGGCACCAGGATCCGCGCCTCGGCGAACAGGTCACCCGGCGTGCCGCGGGGGTTAGGCAGGCCGCGGCCGCGCAGCCGCAGCCGCCTGCCGCTCGACGTGCCCGGCGGGACCTTCACCTTGGCCTCGCCGTCAGGGGTGTCAACGGCGGCGGTCGTGCCGAGCGCCGCCTCCCACGGGGCCAGCGGCAGCTCGACATGCAGGTCGCGGCCTTCGACGCGGTACCGGCGGTGCGGCGTGATTGCGGCGATCAGGTAGAGGTCGCCGGCGGCCGCGCCCTCGGTGCCCCGTCCGCCCTGGCCAGCCAGCCGGATCCGCTGCCCGTCGGTAACCCCGGCCGGGATGGTGACCTCCAGGGTCCGGGTCTGCCCGCCGGCCTCCAGGGTGACCGACCGCCGGGTGCCGCGGTAGGCCTCCTCCACGGTGAGCTCGATGACCGCTTCCTGATCGGCGCCGGGGATGGGTCCCCAGCCGCGGCCGGCCCGGCCGCCGAACAGGCCGCCGAGCAGGTCGTCGAGGTCGATGTCCGGCCCGGGCCCGGTGCTGTACCCGGTGTCCGGCGCGGGCCCGCGCCCGGGCCGCCGCCCCGGGCCAGGCCCGCTCCCCCGCCCGGCGCCGGCCGCGGCGCGGTTCCAGGAATCGGGGTCAACGTCGGCCGGAATCCGGCGGAAGTCCGGCCCGAACGCGTCGTAGCGGCGCCGGGTTTCCGGATCGTGCAGGACATCGTAGGCCTCGGAGACGTCCTTGAACCTGTCCTCCGCGCCCGGATCGCGGTTGACGTCGGGGTGGTGAGCGCGGGCCAGCTTGCGGTAGGCCCGCTGGATCTCATCCTGGGTGGCATTCCTGCTCACCCCCAGGATCTGGTAGAAATCCCGGGCCGCTGCCATCAGCCGTCCTTCGCCACCACCACCAGCGCTGGCCGCAGCTGATGGTCGCCCTCGCCGTAGGCCGGCCGCAGGACCTCGACCACGGTCCCGTCCTGAGCGTCGGTCCCTGCCCTGGACCCGATCGCCTCGTGCCTGGACGGGTCGAAGACAGTCCCGAGGTCTTCGCGGCGCCCGAATCCCAGCCGCTGCAGGACCCCGGCCGCCTGGTCACGGACCGCCCGGACCCCGTCGATGATGACGGCCGGGTCGGCGTCGGCGTGCGCCAGCGCCAGGTCCAGGTTGTCCAGGACCGGCAGCCAGTCGCCCGCGACCCTGGCCCGCTCAGCCGAACGCGTCCGCTCGATGTCCCTGGCGCACCGCTTGCGCAGATTGTCCAGGTCAGCAAGGGCGCGCAGGCGCTGGTCCGCCAGCTCGGCGATCCGTCCCCGGAGGGCATCCAGGCCGGGCCCGGAGCCGGCCTGGTCGCCGCCGCCCGGCGACGCGGGCGGCAGGTCGCCGGCGGCTTGCGGGCCGCCGGGACTGGCCGCCGGCTGCGGGCCGCCGGGACTGGCCGCCGGCTGCGGGCCGCCGGGACTGGCCGCCGGCTGCCCGCCGGGACCGGCCGGGCTGCCCGCCGCCCTGGCCTGGCCGCGGATCCCAGCCGGGCGCCTGGTCAGTCATGAGTCGTGAACTCTGCGTCGATCACGTCGTCGTCACCCGGCGGCTGGCCCGGGGAGCCCGGGCCGGACGGGCCAGCTCCGGACGGGCCCGGCCCCGGCGGCGGGCCGGACCTCGCGGCGGCGAGGCCCTGGTAGACCTGCTGAAGCTCGCTGGTGAGCGAGCGCAGCCGGTCGAGCGGGGCCTGGTCGGTGATCGCCTGCCGCGCATCGGCGACCAGCGTCTGCGCCCGGGCCTTCTCGTGCACGGGCACCGCCTGCCCGAGCTCGCCGAGGCGGCGCTCCACCTGGTAGGCGGCGGAATCAAGCTCGTTGCGCGCATCGGTGAGCTCGCGCAGCTGCCGGTCGTCGGCGCGGTGCTGCTCAGCGTCCGAGACCATCCGGTCAACCTCGGCCTGGTCCAGGTTCGAGCTCTCGCTGATGGTGATGCGCTGCTCGGTCCCGGTGTCCTTGTCCCGCGCTGAGACGTTCAGGATGCCGTTCGCGTCGATGTCATAGGTGACCTCGACCTGCGGTTCCCCCCGCGGGGCAGGCCGGATGTTCTCCAGCCGGAACCTGCCGAGCACCCGGTTGTCCGCGGCCCGCTCGCGCTCTCCCTGCAGCACGACCACGTCGACGGCGGGCTGGTTGTCCGCCGCGGTGCTGAACGTCTCTGTGCGCCGGGCGGGGATCGTGGTGTTGCGCTCGATCACCTTCGTCATGACCCCGCCGAGCGTCTCGATGCCCAGCGACAGCGGCGTGACATCCAGCAGCAGCACGTCCTGGACCTCGCCCTTGATGACCGCGGCCTGGACCGCCGCGCCCAGCGCGACCACCTCATCCGGGTTGACCGTCATGTTCGGGTCCTTGCCGCCGGTCAGCCGGCGTACCAGATTCTGCACCGCCGGGATCCGGGTGGATCCGCCCACCAGGATCACCTCGTCGATGTCTGCGGCGGTGAGCTTGGCGTCCGACATGGCCTGCTCGACCGGCTTGGTGGTGCGTTCCACCAGGTCGGCGGTGAGCTGGTCGAACTTCGACCGCATCAGCGTCATGCTCAGGTGCTTGGGCCCGGCAGCGTCGGCGGTGACGAAAGGCAGGCTGATAGACGTCTGGGTCACCGAGGACAGCTCCACCTTCGCCTTCTCCGCGGCCTCGAACAGGCGCTGCAGGGCCTGCGGGTCGTTGCGCAGGTCGATGCCGTTGTCCTTGTTGAACTCATCGGCGAGGAAGTCGACGATGCGGCGGTCGAAGTCATCGCCGCCGAGGTGGGTGTCGCCGGCCGTGGCGCGCACCTCGATCACCCCGTCGCCGATGTCGAGCACGCTGACGTCGAACGTCCCGCCGCCCAGGTCGAACACCAGCACGGTCTCGTTCTTCTTCCTGTCCAGCCCGTAGGCGAGGGCGGCGGCCGTGGGCTCGTTGATGATCCGCAGCACTTCCAGGCCGGCAATGCGGCCCGCGTCCTTGGTGGCCTGCCGCTGCGCGTCGTTGAAGTACGCGGGCACGGTGATGACGGCCTCGGTGACCTTCTCCCCGAGGAACTTCGCGGCGTCCTCGGTGAGCTTGCGCAAGACCAGCGCCGAGATCTCCTCCGGTGCGTACTGCTGGCCGCGGATCTCGAACCGCGCCGCGCCGTCCTGGCCGGCCACCACGTCAAAGGACACCGCGCTCAGCTCGCTCGCGACCTCGTCGTACCGCCGCCCGATGAACCGCTTCGCTGAGTAGATCGTGCCCTTGGGGTTCAATATCGCCTGGCGCCTGGCCAGCTGGCCGACAAGACGCTCGCCCTGGTCCGTGAAGGCCACCACCGAGGGCGTGGTGCGCGCTCCCTCGGCGTTGGGGATCACAATCGGCTTCCCGGCTTCCGTCGCCGCGATGACCGAGTTGGTGGTACCGAGATCGATGCCGACTGCTACTGCCATCACTACCTCCTATTGCGGCTCCGCCGGCCGGGCGTTCCCGGCGCTGGGGTTACCCGATCAGCCGCGGCAGGCATCGGCCGGCGCAGCCACCGCGGACGGCGGCACAGCCGGCCAGCGGCACGCTTACGCCACCGGGCACGATGCCCGGGGACTTCGGCGATTGCGCCATCGGCTGATTGACCTTGATCGGGGCAGCTGCACTTTCACTGCGTCTGTTGCCTACCCCGGGCGGCTCAGCCTGAATCCGGTCAGTGCAGGTATGCCTGCCAGTCCGGCGGAACGCGGCCGGCCGGGCCGGGCACCGGCTGATCAACCGGATGATGCTGCGGCGGCGCTAGCGCCGGGCCGGCCTTGTACATCTCGCTCGTCTGGTAGCTAAAGAACCACGCCTCACCAGGCTCGAAGCTCCGGATGAGCGGGTGTCCCGCAGCCGCGGCGTGCGCGCTGGCGTGCTGCGACGGAGAGGTGTCGCAGCAGCCGATATGCCCGCACTGGGCACACCGGCGCAGGTGCACCCACCACCCCCCGGCGGCGTCGCACTCGGCGCATCCGGTGCCGCTCGGCTGGGCCGCTGGATCGACCCCCGGTATGTCCGTCATCTGTCTGTCCTCCTCGTTCCCGGGTCCGGACACCAATATGCCGCATGCCCGCTGCCCGGTGCCGCCCGGCGGCAGCATGCGCGACCCGCCGGGAAGACGCCAGGGCCGGGCCGGTCATGGCAAGCTATCCCCGGAGACAGGGAGCGAAGTGATGACAGTGCCGAGGGAGCCGGCGCGGCTGGCCGAACCCCAGCCGGTGCTCGGACCGCCGAGCGATGCAGCGATCTTCCTGGTGGTGACGGTCAATCCGGGCGCCGAGCCGGTCGTAAGGGACCTGCTCGGCGATGTGGCCGGCTTGCAGCGGGCCGTGGGCTTCCGTGTCCCTGAAGGCGGGCTTGGCTGCGTCACCGGGGTGGGCTCGGCGGCGTGGGACCGTCTTTTCAGCGGGCCGCGCCCGGCCGGGCTGCATCCTTTCCGTGAGCTGGCCGGCCGAAGGCATCGCGCGCCGTCGACGCCGGGAGACTTGCTGTTTCACATCCGCGCCCGGCAGATGGACCTTTGCTTCGAGCTCGCGGCCCAGATCGCCGGCCGGCTGGCCGGGTCGGTGACGGTGACGGACGAGGTGCACGGCTTCCGCTACTTCGACGAGCGCGACCTGCTCGGCTTCGTCGACGGAACCGAGAATCCGGTGGGCCAGGCGGCCCGCGCCGCGGCCTTCACCGGCGCCGAGGACCCGGATTTCGCCGGGGGGAGCTACGTGATCGTGCAAAAGTACGTGCACGACATGCCGGCCTGGAACGCGCTGCCCGCCGAGGCACAGGAGATGGTGATCGGCCGCACGAAGCTGTCCGACATCGAGCTCGCGGACCGCGTCAAGCCGGCCAACTCCCACGTGGCCCTGAACACCATCACCGGGCCGGACGGGGCCGAGCGGCAGATCGTGCGGGAGAACATGCCGTTCGGGACCGTCGGGCAGGGCGAGTTCGGCACCTACTTCATCGGCTACTCGGCCACGCCGGCCGTGACGGAGCAGATGCTGCAGAACATGTTCATCGGCGACCCGCCGGGCAACACTGACCGGATTCTCGAATTCTCCACCGCGGTCACCGGCGCGCTCTTCTTCGTGCCGGCCGCTGATTTCCTCGACGACCTGCCCGGTCCGCCGGCCGCAGCCGGTGCCGCCGCGGCGCCGTCGTCGCCGAACGTGCCCGCGGCACCCGACGTCCGGCCCGACGGTTCCCTGGGAGTCGGCAGCCTGAAAAGGAGCATCCCGTCATGAACAACCTGCACCGCGAACTCGCCCCGATCTCGGCCGCCGCCTGGGCCGGCATCGAGGAGGAAGCCACCAGGACCTTCAGGCGCCACGTGGCGGGCCGCCGGGTCGCGGACATGCAGGGCCCGTCCGGCCCGACGCTGTCAGCCGCGGGCACCGGCCACCTCCGCGACATCGAGCCCCCGGCCGAGGGAGTCATCGCCCGCGCGCGGACGACGCAGCCGGTCATCGAATTGCGGGTGCCCTTTACCGTGCGCCGCCAGGCCGTCGATGATGTCGAGCGCGGAGCCAAGGACCCGGACTGGCAGCCGGTCAAGGACGCGGCGCGGAGTATCGCCTTCGCCGAGGACAGGGCAGTATTCGAGGGCTACCCGGCGGCGGGCATCACCGGGATCAGGGAAAGCTCATCCAACCCCGTCCTGGCGCTGCCCGGCGACGCCCTCGGCTACCCGGACGTCATCAGCCGGGCAGTCAGCTCGCTGCGGCTGGCCGGGGTGAACGGCCCGTACACGGTGCTGCTCAGCGCCGACGCTTACACCCTCGTCACCGAGACCTCCGACCACGGCTACCCCATTCACGAGCACCTGGCGCGGGTCGTGGACGGTGAGATCATCTGGGCGCCCGCCATCGACGGCGCCTTCGTCCTCAGCACCCGAGGCGGCGATTACGAACTGCATATCGGCCAGGACCTGTCCATCGGCTACCTGTCCCACGACGCGACCAGCATCGGCCTGTACCTGCAGGAGTCCCTGACCTTCGCCGCGTACACCAGCGAAGCGGCCGTCGCGCTCACCGCATAGTCGCCATCAGCCGCCCGCCGCTCAGCCGCGCTGCGCCCTGGCGGCCGCAGGTTCCGTGCCTTCTTAGCTGAAACGGGAACTCCGGTGTGCCCGCCCTGGCTGACGGCGGCCGGCCCCCTCGGACGCATTTCGGCGTGTCATTCATGCCGGTGTTAAAGGTAGCCGGCTCGCGTTTAGTGTAACCGGCCGACCGGATCTGCGGCGGCCGCCTTTAGCCGCCCGGCCGCCCGGCTAATTGATCTAGGCGCGGGAAATCGAGGTAACCGGCAGCGGCCCGGCCATGGTGCGGCTATCAGCGCGGCTGAACCGGACGATAACGAGATCGCCGTCGTCCAGCCCCGTCAGCTGGCTGGCCGACGCGACGAACCTCATCGGCTGCTGACCCCTGAGCTTTGCGGGGGCAGCCAGCAAGCCAAAAACAATCTGGCCGCTCATCTCGGTGACTGACCCGGTTATCTGGCCGGCCTCGGCCAATATCTCGCTCATTCTTGATCCTCTTTTATTTAGTGCCAGGCAGCCGGCTCTGCAGGATTTAATGCCGGTCAGCCAGACTTCTCCCTGACTGTAATTCCGATCGTAATAGACGCAGCAAATTCTGCCGTTGGATTGTGGTCCGGCGGCGGCCCAAAGGCGCATAAGTCGGTCACCGGGAACGCAAGACTGCCGCCGAAATGCATAACTTTAAGTCATAAGTCGATGACTCTACGTTTCTACCCGCAGGTCAAGCCAGCTGTCTGCGAGCCGTCGTCACTTAGCCCAGCCCTGACCGCCAGGAACTTGTGGCCAGCTGGCGACCGTTCTCCAGCCGGACCGCTGTCCGCGGCGGTATCCCGGCAACCTGCCGCAGGGAGCTACCCCGCGTTGAACCAGGCCGGAATGCCTTCATGGAAGAAATGCAGCGTTCCTGATCTCAGCCCGGCGACCTTGTGCCGCAGGTGGAAGTGCAGGCGAGTGAAGTACCGCTGGCCGTGATGCCGCCGTACCCGGTGGAAATGCAGCAGCGTGTGCTCGGTCATGTAGCGGAAGCAGCTCCCGAAGCATGTCCGGACGTGCACCTTGGCCGACCCCCTCGCGCTGTAGCGGGACCAGCTCTGCCAGCGCATGCGGGAGAACCAGGCGCTGCCGTCGCCGGTCCATACCAGCCGGCCTCTCGGCGCTACCCTGCCGTCGGTGAAGTTGCTGCCACTGTGGCCGAACGGCACGCCGTAAGCAACCGTCGGATGAGCTGCAGCGACCGCGGGGGCGGCGGTGAGCAGCGATGCCAGGGTGAGCGCCCCGGCGGCCAGCAAAGCGGTGATCTTCCTCAACTGGTCCTCCTGAAAGTGCGCTTGTCCTCGTTGCCCAGTTCCGGCGCGCGGGGGCCAGTGATGACGCAGGCAGGCTGGGTGCTGCCGCACCAACGTAACGCCGCCTGATCGCGCTGTCCACGGGCCGGGTACCAGGCCGCGGACCGCCGCGCGGCCGCAGGCCCGGCTGCGATACCGTTGCGGTCCCATCCGAGCGCCGGGGAGAACTGAGATGCCGGACAAGGATTACGCCGACCGGACGGTGATCGTGATCGGCGCCGCCGGTGCCCTCGGCGCCGGCCTGGTCAGCGCGTTCGCTGCCGCTGGCGCCGGGGTCACCGGCGTCGACAAGACGCTGCCCGCGGCCGGCCGCCAGCTCGGCGGGGTCAGCTACCGTGCGGTGGACGTGCTGGACGATGCTGCGCTCGGCGGGCTGTTTGACCAGGGCCCGCCGCCGTGGGCGGTAGTGAATACGGTGGGCGGGTTCGCCGCCTACGCGCCGCTGACCGAGCTGGACCCGGCCGTGCTCACCGGCCAGCTCGAGCTGAACCTGGTCAGCGCCGCACTGGTGACCAAGCACGCGCTGCGCCGGATGGCGGCGGCCGGCCAGGGCCGGATCGTGCATACCGCCAGCCGGGCGGCCCAGGTCACCAGGGGCAGCCACTTCGCGTACTCGGTCAGCAAGCTCGGCGTGCTGCACCTGGTCTCGATGGCGGCCGAGGAGACCAGGGGAACCGGCATCACGGTGAACTGCGTCGTGCCGTCCATCATCGACACCCCGGCCAACCGCGCCGCCATGCCCGACGCGGACCACGCCTCCTGGCCCGGGATCCCCGACATCGCGCAGGCCTACCTGTACCTCGCCTCGCCGGCGGCGCACCTCATCTCCGGGGGCGCCATCCCGGTCTGAGGCCCGTGGAACTCAGTCCGCTTTCTCGATCGAGACCCGCTTGCCTTCTGGCTTCTCCGCCGGTATCGGGAGGCTGACCTCGAGGATTCCCTTCTCGTAGCGGGCGGTGACATCGTTCGCGTCGATCTTGGCGGGGAGCCTGACCGTGCGGGTGAGCGAGCCGTAGCGGAACTCTGAGCGGTGCGGTTCGCTGCTTCGCTGGCGGCGCTCGGCGTGGATCGTCAGGGTCCTGTCGTCGACGGTGACCTCGATGTCCGCTTCCGGGTCCAGGCCGGGAAGCTCGGCCCGGATCACGTACCGGTCGTCCGTGACGGCTTCCTCGACCCGGAATGTGAACGGCGGGGTGCTCCAGGGTGAGTCGAGCCAGTCGGTCAGGTCCGGGAACATGGTGCGGAACATCGCGGGTGGCTGGGGGCGCGGCAGTTTGGCCATGACTCCTCCGCTTTTAGGGTTGGCAACGCAATATGACACCCAGGCTCGCCCGCGGGCAAGAGGGCGCAGTACCCGCTTTCCCGCAATCCGGGGGCCGGAACCGTCAGGGCCGGCCAGAGCCGCGGCCGCGGGGAGCCGGCCCGGGCCGGCCAGCGGGTCCTGATGCTGCCTGCCCGTATGCTGGTGCGCGAGATGCCAACTGACGCCGCGGGGCCCGGCTGGACGTGCCAGCACCTGCGCCACATCGCCGGGGTCCTCAGGCAGGACCGGAATCCCGCCGCGCGGGTGTATGAGAGCATCGGCTCGGACTTCTTCCTCGCCCCGGCACCGGGATGGCTGAACCTGGGCCTGTGGGAGGGGCCGGGCACTGCGGATGAGGCCGCGGCGGCCTGCCGCAGGCTGGTGCAGGCGGTAGCGTCTCCGCTGCCGTCCGCTGGGGTGATACTCGACGTCGGGAACGGCCTCGGCACGCAAGATCCGGTCATCGCGGAAGTCCTGCGCCCGGGCCGGCTGGTCGCGGTGAACATCACCGAATGGCAGCTGTCAGCCGGCCGTGACCGGCTCAGCGCGGCGGGCGCGCTGCCGGTGGCCGGCGACGCCACCCGGCTGCCGGTGGCCGGCCAGAGCGTTGACGGCGTGATCAGCGTGGAGGCGGCATTCCACTTCCGCTCGCGCCGGGCATTCTTCGACGAGTGCTTCCGGGTACTGCGGCCTGGCGGGGTGCTGAGCATCTCCGACATCTCGGCCGAGCGGCTGCCTGCCGGTCCGCTGGAACTGGTGTCTGGCCTCACCCAGCTGCGGGTCTTCGGGCTGCGGCCGAGCGCGGCCATGACGGCGAATCAGATTGCCGGGGCCGCTCGCGCGGCCGGCTTTGCTGACGTGGCGGTCACCGTGTGTGGCGATCGCGTCATCGCCCCGGCACTCCGGCTGATCGGGCAGCGGCTGCGGACCGCGCCTGCCGCGCCGGCTGGGCAGCGGGCCGCTGCCCGCGTGCTGCTCTGGCAGGTGGGGCTGCTGTGGCGGCGCCGGATCATCGAGTACCTGCTGATCCGGGCCGTCCGGCCCGGACCCAGGAATCCGTCAGCTTGACACGTCCGCGGCCGCGGGGAAGCGTTGAGTGGCGCACCTGCTGGTGACGGCGGCGGAGGGCAGCCGGGCCACTGCCGGAGATCGCTCCTGGCCGCGGGGAGTAGGAGTAACTGTGTTGCACGTCCGGCTTGACCTGATCACCGCGGATCCGCTGCTGCTTGGCGAGTCCGTCAAGTACGTCGAGGGCGAAGTCCGCCCGGCGGTGCAGAGGCTGCCGGGCAATCTGGGGATGTCGCTGCTGGCGAACCCGGAGTCCGGTGCCGTGGTACTCGAGTCGTTCTGGGCGTCGGACTATGCGGCTGCGGACAGCGAGAAGGCGGTAGTGCCCATTCGTGACGAAGTGGCCAGGCGGGTCAGCGCAGCGGTCGCTGCCGAGCGCTACCGGGTTCCGGTTTTCGAGCGGGAGGCGTCGTTGCGCGGCGGTGCGGCGGTCCGGCTGACCCGGATGGAGGTCGGGCCGTCAGGGTTCGATGACGCCGTCGAGGCGTTCGGGGATACCGCCGTGCCGTGGCTGGCCGAGGCGGCCGGCTTCCGCAGCGCGCTGCTGTTCGCCGACCCGGCTTCCGGGCACCTGATCAGCGAGACCGGGTGGCAGGACCCGGCCGCGCTGGCCGCTAGCCCGAGCGCTGCGGCGGTGGTCAGGATCGCTTCCGCAGCGGCGGCGGATTGCGCGATCCGCGCGGTTGAGGAGTACGTCCTGGTGTTCAGTTCGGCCAGGAAAGCCTGACTGGCGGGCCGGGCAGGCCGCGGCGGATTGCCGGGCCGCACCGGCCCCCGGCATCCCGTTTCCGATCTGGCTTGTGGTTGTTTCTTGTGACGATTCACCGCCTGGCTCACCGGCGGGCGGCCCGCATTTGCCAGACTGCTTCGGTAAGCCAGGTCCGGCTGGCCACTGCCCTGAGGAGCTGAGCTGATGGTTACTTCCGTGCCGCGGGCCGGCGTCCTGCTTTCGGTCAACGTGGGCATGCCGCAGGACGTGACCTGGCACGGCAGGACGGTGCGCACGGCGGTGTGGAAGAAGCCGGTGGCCGGGCCGCGGATGGCGCGGCGGCTCAATATCGACGGCGACGGCCAGGGAGACCTGGCCGGGCACGGCGGCGAGCAGCGGGCGGTGTTCGTCTATCAGATCGGGTCCTACCGGTACTGGCAGGAGCAGCTGGGCCGCAGCGACTTCGGCTACGGGCAGTTCGGGGAGAACTTCACCGTCGACGGCCTGGCCGACGACCAGGTGTGCATCGGCGATCGGTACCGGATCGGCGGCGCTGTGTTCGAGGTGACCCAGCCGCGGGTTACCTGCTACCGGGTGGGCATCCGGCTGGATGATCCTCGCGTCCCGGCGCTGCTGGTCTCCCATCACCGGCCCGGGTTCTACTTCCGCGTGCTGACCGAGGGCGCGGTGCAGGCCGGGGACGAGATCGTCAAGGTCGCCTCCGGCCCGGAGGAGATGACGGTCGCGGAGATCGACGCTCTGCTTTACCTGCCCGGCCATCCGCGCCAGCAGGTGCTGCGGGCGCTGCGCATCCCGGCGCTCAGCGGCGGCTGGAAGACCTCCTTCGGTGCGCTGCTCGACCAGCCAGCGCAGCCCGCGGGGAACGCGGGCCTGACGGCGGCGAGCCCGCCGCCGGCCTGGCCGGGGTTCCGGCCGCTGACCGTGACCGCGACCGGCCGGGAGAGCGACACGGTGGTCTCGATTCAGCTGGCCGATCCCCGCGGCGCGAGCGTGCCGCCGGCCCTGCCGGGGCAGTTCCTGACTCTGCGCCTGCGCCCTGACCCGGCCGGCCTGCCGCTGCTGCGCAGCTACTCGCTGTCGGGGGCGCCGGGCGCCGATCAGTACCGGATCAGCGTCAAGCGGGAGCGCGGCGGCGCCGGAAGCCAGTTCCTGCATACCCGGGTGCGGGCGGGTGACGTGCTGGAGGCAGCCGCGCCGCGCGGCACCTTCACCCTGCGCCCGGGAGCGGCGCCGGTTCTGCTGATCAGCGCGGGGGTCGGCGCGACGCCGGTGCTCGCCATGCTGCACGCGCTGGCCGCTGACCGCTCCGGCCGGGACATCTGGTGGCTGCACGGGGCGCGCAGCCGGGCCGATGAGCCGTTCGCGGCCGAGTCACGGTCCCTGCTGGCCGCTCTTCCCAGCGCGCACCGCCATGTCTGCTACAGCAGCCCGGCCCCGGGCGACATCCTGGGCCGCGATTACCAGACGGCGGGACGCCTGTCCGCGTCCGTCCTGGCCGGCCTGGGCCTGCCCGCCGGCGCCGACGCCTACCTGTGCGGGCCCGCCGCGTTCATGGCAGACATGTCCGCTGCGCTGGTCGCGGCCGGCCTCCAGGCCGCTCGCATCCGCACGGAGATCTTCGGCGCCGGGCCGTCCCAGACGCCCGGCATCACGGCCGCGGCGGCCAGGCCGCCGCACCCGCCGCCCGGCCGGCCCGCCAGCGGCCCCAGGGTCGCCTTCGCGCGCAGCGACCTGACCGCGGCGTGGGATCCCGGTTACGCCAGCTTGCTCGAGTTCGCCGAAGCCTGCGACGTGCCGGTGCGGTGGTCATGCCGAACCGGGGTGTGCCACACGTGCGAGACCGCCGTGCTGGCCGGAGCGGTCAGCTACTCCCCCGACCCGGTCGACGACCCCGCCGCAGGCAGCGCGCTCATCTGCTGCTCGCAGCCACGTGACGACCTTGTCCTTGACCTGTGACCGGCGCGCGCCAGGCCCGCCCGAGCCGGGCCTGCCAGGCCCGCCGCGCCGGGCCGGCCGATGACCATCCGCGTGCTGGTGCTTCGCCTGCCCTAGCCGGCGCTGACGGCTCAGGCCGCATTGCCCGGGCGCTGGCGCGCCTGGCTTCCGGCGGTCAGGCGGCGGCCAAGGGCGGCGGCCTGGCCGCGGATCTCCGCGATTGCCGTCGTCTCGTACCAGAGCCCGCGCAGCGGCGGGCCGAGGGTGAAAATGGTGCTGCTTGGCCGCCCGGCGGCGTCGAGCACGGCGCCGGCCGGGTCGGCGCCGATCCCGAGCCGCAGCGGATCCGGCCGGGCCAGCCCGCTGCCGAAGAGGTCACGCAGCAGCGGGCCGGCCGCGCGGGTGATGTCAGCGGCCGGCCCGGTTCCGTTGATCAGCCAGCCCGCGGCCAGCTCGGCCGTGGTGCCGTCCTGGTCGATGCGGACGGTCAGCCGCCTGGCTTGCCCGGCGACTGAGGTCACGCTCCCCCGGTGCACCGACAGCCTCCCGGTGCACCGCAGCTCGGCAATCCTGCGAGCGGTCGCTGGCGGCGCGCGGTGCCTGTGCACTTCCCAGTACCGGGCAACATGGCGGAGGAAAAGGCGCTTGTCGCTGGCCGGCATCCGCTGCCAGAGGCCGGGAACATGCGGCCGAAGCGCATCGATCACGTCTGGCCAGCACGCCCGGCGGGTGGCCATCGAGGCACGGACCTGCCACATGAGCTCCGCCAGCCGGACCGGGCCCGCGTCGGAGAGGGCGGGCAGCCAGATCTCGCTGCCTGCTCCGGCCGGAACCCGGTGAGCGCGCGGGAGCAGCCCGTGCCGGGACACCGCATGCACGATGGTGTCCCGGTTGCCGCTGGTCGCCGCGATGGCCACATCCAGCATGGTGAGTCCGGTGCCCACCACGATCACCGGGCTGCCGTCCCCGACACCGTCCAGCGCACCAGGCTCCCAGGGGTCGGCGATGAACCGGTGGCTCCGCGGAGCCGGGAACGGCGGCACCGGCCCGGGGTTGCCGACCGCAAGCACCGCAATGTCGACGTCGGTGCAGCCATTGGCGAGCAGCAGCCGCAGCGGGCGGCCGCGGCCATTGTGGCGGATCGCCAGGGCATCCGAGGTGACCGGCGTGACCCGGCAGAGCGGCTGCGCCAGCCGCTCCGCTGCTGCCAGCGTGTCACGCAGGTAGCGGCCATAGAGATGCCTGGGCAGGAACCCGGCATCCGCGATGCCCGCCCCGGCGGCCCATCGAGTCAGGTGATCAGGGTCGCCGGCCAGCGCGCTCATCTGGCCGGCCGGAGCGTTCAGCAAGTGATCAGGATGCGTAGTGCCGTATGCCTGGCCAAGCCCGTGGCGGCCATGCCGGTCGATCAGCACGATCCGCAGCGGGCACTGCTGCGCGGCCGCGGCGCGGAGCAGGTGAATGACGGCCAGCGTGCCGCTGGCCCCCCCGCCGACGACCGCGATGACCGGCCCGCGGTCCTCGGTATGGCTGAAGCCGCGCATATCCCGGAGCATAGACGATTATTTCGATAGAATAAATAGCTAATACTGCCGCCGCCCCGCACTGTGATCACGGCCACGTGGCCGCTGACGGCGAGAACGCGGGCCGGCGATCAGCTCAGCGCGGTCACCACCGCGAGCACCGCGAGCAACGCGATCAGCATGTAAGCGAGGTAGGCATCGAGGCGCCCGGACTGGAGCCGCTTGACGGTCCGGACAACCGCGCCGAGCGGGCGCAGCACCGGGCGGTAGAGGTACTCCTCGGTGACCTCGATGACGTCCGAGGCGTATTCGATGTGCGGGTCCGCCGGGTCGGGCGGTGCTCCCGGTCCGCCGGCCTCGGCCGGCCCGATGTGGCTGACCTCGGTCTGCGTGTGCAGCACGGCCGCGAGCACGCGGCGGGTGGGGTTGGCAAAGCCGAATGCGGTATACCGGCTGGCTCCCGTCACGCCCGCGGTGGCCGACCGCCATGGCGGTACCCGCCGCACCCGGGTCATCCGGCTGCCTGCGGCGGCCCAGGCCAGGAGCGTGACGATCAGGAACAGGGCGGGCATGGCGATCCATAGCCACGAGGGCGACAGGATCGAGAAGCCGGCGAACACTGGCTGCAGCACCCAGGGCGACTTCAGCGCGGCGGCGGTGACCGGGGCCGGCACGATCGGTGCGAGCCCGGCCGCGATCGCGCGGATCTCCAGCGGGGCGAGCGCGGCGAGCGCCAGGCAGCCCGCCGACAGCAAGATGATGGCCGCCCGGCCGGCCGGGCCGTAGTCACGCTCCGGCCGCTTGACGGTTCCGCGGGACCGCGGCTGACCGAGGACTACCATGCCGATCAGCCGGACGAACGTCACCCCGGCGAACCCTGCGGTCAGCGCCACCGCGGCGCCGGTGACCGCGAGCACCAGCCGGAAGCCGAGCCCGGGCACCCGGAACTGCTGCATGAGCGCCTCGAGCAGGAACCACTCGGAGACGAACCCGGCGGTCAGCGGCAGGCCGGCCAGGGTGAGGCCGCCGATGGCCATCCCGGTACCGCTCCATGGCGTCCGCCTCGCCATGCCGCTGAGCTCGTCAAGCTCGCCGGTCTCCGCGGGCGACTCGATCCCGGCGCTGGCCGTGAACAGCAGCGACTTCGCCGCCGTGTGCGCGACCACCTGGAGGGTCGCGGCCAGCAGCCCGGCGGCGACCAGGTGCTGGTCCCGAACGGTCGCGCCGACCAGCGCCACGCCGAACCCGGCCAGGATCAGGCCGGTGTTCTCCACGCTGGAATAGGCGATGATGCGCTGCAGGCTGGTCTGCACGGCGGCATGCGCGATGCCGAGCACCGCGGTGGCCCCGGCCAGTGCCAGCAGCAGGCCGGTCAGCCAGGCCGGCGGCGGGCCGAGCAGGGCGAGCGTGCGCCACAGGCCGTAGAAGCCGACGTTGACCGCCACGCCCGCCATCACGGCCCTGGCCGGTCCGGGCGCGGCGGCATAGCCGCGCGGCAGCCAGACCTGAAAGGGCAGCAGCCCGACCTTGACCGCGAAACCGAGCAGCAGCAGCGCCTGCGCGGTGGCGAGTACCGCGCCGCCGGGCACACGCGCGAAACTGGCCAGCACCAGCGAGCCCGATCGGGCGGCCAGCAGCAGCAGCCCGGCCAGCAGCGCCGCCCCGCTGAGCTTGCCGAAAGCGAACGTGACCAGCGCCGCGCCGAGGCGGCCAGGCCGCTGCCGCTCGAACCCGGCGAGCAGGTAGAACGCGACAGTAAGCGTCTCCCAGGCAAACAGCAGCGTGAAGGCATCCCCGGCGGTCAGGAACACCGCGACAGCGCCCAGCGCGAGCGCGTAGCTGGCGCCGAGCCCGCGGCGGCCCGGGCCGCCGCGGGCCGCCCAGCTGGCGAACCCGAGCGACACGGCGGTGGCCGCGCTGAACGTGATGACCAGGAACAGCCCGGACAGCCGGTCGGCGGCCAGGCCGGCGGTGCCTGGCCCGAGCATGCCGGGCCACAGCCGCGGCCGGTGCCCGGCGAGCGCGCCCGCCCCGGCCGCGGCCAGGCACGCGGAGCCGGCCGCGCCGAGCAGGTACGGCACCGGCATCAGGCGGCGCACCCTGGCCCCGGCGGCGAGGTCGAGGGCGGCTGCGGCCGCCAGCAGGGCGAGCCCGGCGGCGAGCGCGCCGGCCAGCCCGTTCACCGCTGCGCTCCGGGGAGGCGGCCGACCGCCAGCAGCAGCGCGTGCAAGATGCTGAACGGGCTCGGCGGGGAACCAGGAAGCCAGAGGTCAACCGGCACCGTGGCGCCGACCCCTCCGGTTGTCGCATAGGACGGGCTGGCCAGGCCGCCGCTGACCGCATCGGTACCGACGGCTATGACGATCTTCGGTTCCGGCATGGCGTCGTAGGCGCGGCGCAGCGGCTCCGTCATCCCCCGCGCCCCGGCGCCCGTGACCAGCAGGACATCCGCGTGCCGCGGGCTCGCGGTGAGGAAGATCCCGAGCCGGTGCACGTCGTAGACCGGATTCAGCAGGGCCAGGATCTCCCACTCCTCGGTGCCATCCGACCCGGCGTCGACGTGCCGCAGGTGCACCGAGCGTCGCAGCGCGGCCGTCCTGGCCCGCAGGCCGTCGCGGATCTCGGCCATTTTCGCTGCACTCTCGGGGATGTCAGGGACCACGAGGCCACGCCGCTGCAGCGCGGCCGCCGCAGGCCCGGCGGACCAGCCGAACACATCGGGCCTGGCGGCTACGCACCGGCCGCACTGCACGCACCTTCCCTGATCCAGCCGGACTGACCCGTCCTGAGCCGCTGAGATCGCGCCGGTCGGGCACAGCCCGGCCAGCTCGACCGGCGCCGGCGGCATCCGCGTCCAGCACGGTCGCCGTGCCGCGCCAGGTCTGCGCGTACGGGTCGGGCCTGGCCAGGCCAGCGGGTGCTGAGCACGCCATCACGAAGTCCCCTGAGCACCCACATCTAGCCAGCCACCCCCGCGACTGACAGCCCGAAGCTCGCCTCGATGAACGGGAAGTCGGTGAGGATGTCACCGGCGAACACCTCGTGCATCAGCACCAGGTTGTGGAACGAGGCCGAGCGGGGCCGGCAGCGGGTGATCCGGCCGCCCTCCAGCCGCACGTCGTACAGCACCTCGCCCTGCGGCGCCTCGGCCCATCCGACCGCACGGCCGGCCGCGGGCTCGCAGGCCGCGCGGAGCGGGCCGGCCGCGCTCGCTCAGCTCATCGGCGACCTGGCGGAGCAGGTGGAAGGACTGAGCCGCCTCATCCCACCGAACCTTGAGCCTGGCCAGCGCATCGCCGCCGGAATGCGGGGCCGGGCTGCCGCAGCCCGAGCGCGGGATACGCGTCATAAGGGCGGATCTCACGGGCATCGTCGCAGAGCCCCGATCCCTTGCCGACCGGGCCGAGCGCCCCGTGCTCGCGGGCTCTTTGCTGCGCTCAGCGGGCCGGTCCGGCGCAGCCGGTCCAGGAACGACGCGGTGCCCATCAGCGCCCTGACATCTGCCGTCACCGCCTTCTCCAGGCCGCCGATCCCGGCGAGGAGATCGCCCGGCTTGATCAGCGGCAGGCCGCTGACCCCGCCCGGCACGACCACCCCGCGGCCGAACCTGCTGCCGCACAGCCTGCTGACCATCCGCAGCACCTGCTCCTTGTGCCAGCCGAACCTGGCCGTGGCTACCGCCAGCCCGGCCGCGTCGGCCAGCCTGACCGCCACGTCGAGATGGCAGGCGAGGCGCTCGAGCTCGGCGTGCAGTATCCTGACCAGCGCCGCGGGCCAGGGCACGGCGACGTCGCAGATCTGCTCCAGGGCGTGGCAGAAGGCAAGCGCGTGCGCGACCGCAGCCGTGCCCTCGACCCGCTCCGCCAGCAGCACTCCGTCGTCCGGGGTCATCCCCTCGAACCGCTTCTCGATCCCGCGGTGCTTGTAGAACACCCGCATGTTCAGGTGCGGAATATCCTCTCCCGGCGTCTCCACCAGGTACTCGATCGACTCGACGACCCCGGAGCGGACCGGGCCGTGCGGGATGGTGAACATGCCGGGGCCGATCACGTGCAGCGGCAGCGCCCGCGGATCCGGCTCGATGACCGCGGGCCCGCCGGCGCATCCCCGGCCGCGGCCGCGGCGCGCTCCTCCCGGCGGCAGCGGCAGCAGCAGCGGCTCGGGCCGCGGATGGCCCTCGGGAATGACGCCGAACAGGTCACCGATCTCGCGCTCATACCAGAACGCGGCGCCGAGCCTCGGGGTCAGCGCCGGATAGCCGGCGGCTGCCGCGGGAAGCAGCGCTTCCCAGGTGCCGATGCCGTCCGGGCCGGCCAGGTGCGCGGACAGCAGCAGGCCGCCTGCGGCCGCGCGGTGCCGAACAGGCCGGCGAACCTGCGGCCTGCCGCCACCTCGCCGGCCAGCCCGTCCCACAGCGCGGGCACGTCGGCGGCCATCCGGCGTCCGCGCCCCGGCCGGCCTCACGCCATCCCGCCGAGCAGCGCCGCGGCGCGCGTGAGCAGCCCGGTCAGCTCAGCCGGCGGGTGCACGCCGAGCACGAGCAGAACCGCGACCCCGCCGACCACCGGCACCACCATCCAGGCACTCGGCTCACCCCTGGAATAACGCGCTGCCGCGCCCGGGCGTCCGGCCCGGCGGCGTGAAGCAGCATCCGGTTAGCGCGACCGACAGGCCGAGGAACGCCAACGTGACCCAGCACGATCAGCACGGCCGCGGCGACGTCGGAAGAGGCGGCGAACCCGCCTCGCACGATCTCGAACTCGCTGCGGAAGATCCCGAACGGCGGCATCGCGCGACAGCGCGAGCACGCGAGCAGGAACAGCGGCCCGCTCCACGGCAGCAGGTCCAGGCCGCCGCTTATCCGCGGAGATCCGCTTGCTGCCGAACTTGCGCACCAGAACCCCGGCGCCCATGAACGCGTTGCCCTTCGCGGCGGCGTGGGCGAGCACGTGCAGCAGCACCCCGGCCAGCGCGATCGGCGCGCCGAAGCTCACCCCGATGGCCAGGATGCCCATGTGCTCCACGCTGGAGTAGGCGAGCATCCGCTTCACGTCCCGCTGATCGAGCAGGTAGAGCGCGGCGAGCAGCAGCGAGGCCACACCGAAGACCAGCAGCACGTCACGCGGGAAGCGCGGGCCGAGCGCCAGCGGTCGCCACCTGGTAGTAGCGCAGTATCGCGTAGAAGCTCACCGCGAGCAGCGATCCCGACAGCAGCGCGGACACCGGGGTCGGCGCCTCGGAATGCGCGTCCGGCAGCCAGGTGTGCACCGGGAACAGACCCATCTTGGTGCCGAAGCCGAGCACCGCCAGCACGAACGCCAGCCGCACCGGGGTGTGCGGCAGCCGGGCACCGGCGTGCAGCAGCGAGCCGAACGCGAGGTTGTAATGCTCCCCGAGCACCTGGGCGCCGGCGTAGTAGGCGAAGATCGTCGCGAGCAGTGCCAGGCCGAGGCCTGCCGAGGCGATCAGGATGTACTTCCATGCCGCCTCCGCGGCCCCGTCGGTGTCCTCGATCGCGACCAGCAGTGCCGAGATCACGGTGGTCACCTCGATCGCGATCCACAGCAGCGCCAGGTTGCTCATCATCGGCGCGGCCAGCATCGACCACGCGAAGAGGTTCAGCCCCGACGTAGAACCGCCTGGCAGTACCGGGAGAAGCCCGGCTCGCGCTTGCGCCTGCTCGCGGGCCAGGTAGCCGACCGAGTACACCGCGACCGCGGCGTACAGGAAGCTCGTGGCCAGCAGGAACACCGCGCTGACCGCGTCGATCCGCAGGTAGGACAGGTATGCCAGGTCGCGGTGCGCGGCAGCGGGAACCAGCGCGAGGACCAGCCCGAAGCACAGCGACCCCGGTGACGGCGCGTGACGGCCTGCGGCGACGCCGCGCGGGTGCCCGCAGCGAGACCAGGGCGGCGGCGAACGGCAGGCCGAGCAGGACCACGATGACGACGAGCATCGCGTTCAGCCCCGCAGGCTGGTCAGGTCGGCGGTGGACAGCGACTCGGCGCGGCCGTGGTGCACCCGGATCAGCAGACTCGAACACCACGACGACGACCAGCAGGTCGAACAGGAACGCCACCTCCAGGATCAGCGGCAGTCCCGGCCGCGACCACCAGGGCCGCCAGCGAGATCCCGTTCTCCAGCGACAAGAACCCGATCGCCTGGGACGCCACGTCACGGCGCATGATCATCAGCACGAACGCCACCAGCGCCACCGACACCGAGATCGCCAGCGCGGTCGGCGGCAGCACCGGGCTGCGGATGCCCAGCGCGCCGACCGAGAAGAAGCCGAACGCGGCAACGCCGATCGCCAGCAGCACCGTGCTGGCCAGGCTCAGCGAGCCGCTGCCCGCGATCTCGGTCCAGCCCGGGCCGTCATCCCCGGCGGCATCGGCCGATGCCGCGCAGCAGCCGCCGCAGCACGATCGGGACGATCACGACCTTCAGTGCCGCCGACAGCGCCGCCAGCACGTACAGCTCGGGCAGATGGCGCACGGCCGCCACCAGGATCGCCAGCACGGAGATCAGCCCGGACTGCGCGGCGTAAAGCCGCACCTGGTCGCGGAGCAGCGCCTGGCGGAACATGCCGAACTCGGCCAGCAGCACGCCCACCGAGATGACGCTCGACCCGCCCGGCGTAGACGCTCGGCGCCGCCACTGCCGCCATCAGCACCTCCCACCAGGAACAGCGGTCCATCGCCACCTCAGCCACCCCCCAGGTACAGCGTGAACACGCCGAGCACGGCGAGCAGGAATGCCGCGGCGACGAACTCGGTGATCTTGAAGAGGCGCAGCTTGGCGAACGAGTTGTCGATGACGCCACCACGGTGCCCAGCGCCGACCGCCTTGGCCAGCAGCGCCACGATCGCCAGCGCCACGGCCACCGGCCTGCGGCGTCGCGGCCAGGCCCCACGGCGCCACGAACACGTTGAGCAGGATCGTGTACAGGATCAGCTGCTTCATCGCCGATCCCCACTTCAGCAGCGCGAAGTAAGGACCGGAGTGCTCGAACGGCCGGGCTTCCTCGATCATCCCGAACTCGTTCGTGCCGGTATGGGTCTCCACCGGGATCCGGCCGGTCTCGGACAGGATCACCATGAACAGCGCGGCGGCAGCCAGCAGATGCGCGGGCCGCACGATCTGGCCCGCCGACGAGCGCACGGTGGCGGCGAGCGCATACGGCAGGTCGGTCCCGGTCACCAGCGCGACGGTGAACACGACGAACAGCACGACCGGCTCGGTAATCGCAGCGAACGTCTTCGCCCGGCTGGCGCCGAGCTGAGCGTACGGGCTCCCGGTCTCCAGCGCGGCGACCGCGACGACGAAGCTGGCCAGCGACAGGATGAAGCCGCCGCCGAGGATGTCGCCCATATAGCCGAGCGGCAGCCCGTAGCTGGTCAGCACCGGGATCAGCAGCGGCACGGTCAGGTAGCAGGTGGCCGCGGCCAGCGGGGCGGCCAGGAACACCCAGCTTGCCCCCTCGGGGGCCAGCGCCTCCTTGCGCAGCAGCTTCGCCAGGTCGTAGTACGACTGGAGCACCCGGGGCCCGGTCCGGCCCTGCAGCCGCGCCTCCACCCGCGCGATCACGCCGGACAGCCCGGGCGCGGCGGCAGCGATGGTCGCGACCTGGAGGAACTGGATGGCCGGTACCGGCAGAGCCGCGCTCACCGGCCCGCTCCCGGCGGGCTGGCCAGGACAGCGCCGCCCGCGCGGATCGATGCCAGGCGGCTCCGGCAGGCCGGTTATCACTGACGGACTCCTCTTTCAGCCTTCCGGATCTCCCCGGACCGGGTGGTAGAGGCCATCAGCGAGCGACGCCCGCGGTTCCGGCGAGCCTCATCGCCGGCCCTCATTGTGGCGGACACCGCATCGCCGCAGCAAATCTCCCGGCCAGCCCGATCCCGGCCCCCCGGTAATCCTGGCCATTCATTGCGCCGGGCGCGGGCTTTGCCCCGGGCGCGTCATTGCATGGGGCGCGTCATGGCACCGGGCGCGGGCTTTGCCCGGGGCGCGTCATGGCACGGGTGCGGGCTTTGGCCGCCGGGGGCGCTCAGGAAGTTCTCGGCAGACGGGACCTAAGACCCTGGCGGATGGCGATGCCGGGGTCTCAATTATGGAGATAGCTCCTCATGGCCGTTAACATCTGGATATGTGGGACATGGCCAGCTACCAGGCGGAGCGGGTCACCGGGACCGGGCCTGGCGCTGCGGCGGCGTCGCGGTGAGCCGGTCAGGTGATGCGGAGGCCGGGATGGCTGAACAGCTGCCGGGCTGGACCGACGGGCCGGCCAAGGCGCGGATCCTGGAGTTCGTGCGGTCGGTGACCGAGCCGGGTGAGTCGTTCGTTCCGGCCGCAGACCGGATCGCCGTATTCGACTTCGACGGGACGTTGTGGTGCGAGAAGCCCATGTCCGCACAGGCTGGATTCCTGCTGCGGCGGTGGGCGGAGATAGCCCAGGCGCATCCCGGCAAGGCGAGGCAGCAGCCGTGGAAGGCCATCGCCGAAGGTGACAAGGAATGGCTCGCCGCGTTTCTCGGCCATGTGCCGGGGTTGGCCCGGGGCGTTGCGGAGGCCTATGAGGGCATTACGGTCGAGGCGTTCGAGAGGGCAGTGCGGGGGTTTTTCGATACTGCGCGTCATCCGGCATTCGGCGTTCCCTACACCAGGCTCGGCTACCGCCCGATGCGCGAGCTGATCGCCCTGCTGCGGGCCAGGGAGTTCAATGTCTACATCTGCGCGCCAGGCGGGCGGGATTTCGTCCGGGTGATTTCGGAGGAAATGTACGGCATCCCCCGGCAGTCGGTGATCGGCTCGGGTGCCGCCCTGGAGTACCGCCACGGCAAGGTGTACCGCACGAAAGGCGTCGAGCAGCCGGCCGATGACGGGCCGGGGAAGCCCGTCCAGATCTGGACCCGTACCGGGCGCAAGCCGCTGCTGGCCGTCGGGAACGCCGACGGTGACGCCGCGATGCTGCGCACGGCGCGGTTCGGCCTGCTGATCCGCCACGACGACGCCGGGCGCGAATTCGCCTACGACGCGGGCGCGGAGAAGGCCCTGGCCAAGGCGAAGGAACGCGGCTGGACGGTCGCGAGCATGCAGAACGACTTCAAGGTCGTGCTTGACCTCTGACCGCCCCGGCCGGAGGCGGCCGCTCAGTCGCTTCTCGAGAAGATCTGCAGGAAGAACAGGAAGACGTTGAGCACGTCGAGGAAGATCGAGGCGGCCAGCAACGGCGCGGAGTCGATGTCCTGAGAGCGCCGCAGCCGCTGGAAGTCGAACATGGTGAAGCCGGCGAAGATCACCAGGCCGAGCACGGAGTAGATCAGCTCGCCGCCTGGGATGTGAACGAAGATCAGTACTATGCCGAGCACTATGAGGGCAAGCAGCGCCCAGAAGCAGACCCGCGCGATCGCCGACAGGTCGCGCCGGGTGGCGTAGCCGGCTGCCCCGAACCCGGCGATGAACAGCGCGGTGGCGCCGCCCGCCTGCCACAGCGCCTGCGGGTTCGCGCTGGCGTAGTACGCGAGCGTCGGTGCCAGGGCCAGCCCGATCAGCAGGCCGAAGGCGGCGAGCAGCCCGGCGGTGAGCTGCCGGGACTTGCGTGCCGCGAACCGCATGCCGATCAGGCAGCCGAAAGCGGCGATGAACGCGATAATGCCCACGCCATAGGTCAGGTTGCGGCCCAGGTAGGCGCCGAGCGCGAAGAGGGCGGCCGTGCCCGCGACGTATCCCATCGTCTGCGCGAACAGGGTATGAGCCCGATCGCGGGACGGGGCGCCGATTCCCTGGTAGGTAGCTGACTCGCTCATGATGTCCTGCTCTTTCCGCTATTCGGCAGCCCGGCGCCGGCCTGCGGAGGCGTCCCGCGATGCCGGGCGTTCCTGCACACTGGGAACAAGGTACGGGTAGCTGGCCCGGATCCGGAAGGAGGCGTCATGGCACCGGGACGCCGCCTCGGCTGGGCAGAGGTCAAAGTGGCGGTCCTTGACTGCGGGTTGCTCGCCGTCGCCTGCCTGTCCGCATACTGGCTGGTGACGCGCGGCCTTTCGCGCGTCCACTCGGTGTCGAGGGCCGACGACCTGCTCGGCGGCCTGTGGGCCGTGATCGCCACGGTGTTCGTGTGCCGTTTCAGCTATCACCAGAGCACGACCGCCGCGGTGTCCCGGGTGGCCGCAACCTCGGTGAGTTTCACGCTCTGCCTGATCTACCTGGTGTTCCTGCCGTTTCACGCCTGGGCCCTGGCGGTGCTGATCGGAGTCAGCGCGCTGGTGGTCACGCTGATCGGCCGGCCCGGTGACGCAATTACCGCCGGGGTCACCACAGCGGTCGTCATGGTCGTGGCCGCGGTGAGCCCGCACGATGCCTGGCAGCAGCCCATCCTTCGTTTCGCTGACACCGTCGTCGGCGTCACCGTCGGCGTCGCGGCTGCCTGGATCGGGGTGCGGGTGATCCGCCCGGTAAGCCAGCTGGCTCGGCAGCCAGGCCGGGAACCGGCCGATCCCGACGGCAGCGACCGCTAAGCCGGGCCGTGCGCCGCTGGCGGTCTCCGTCCCGGGCCAGGATGAGCAGATCAGCCTCCCCAGCCGCCTGGATGACCTCTCTTTCCGGGCGGCCGCGTCGCTCCAGGCGGCCTGCGGGGCGCCCCAGCCGCTGCGCGGCTGCGTCAAGGAGTTCGGTGGCTGCGTCGGCAGCGAGCGCCTCGAGCCGCGGGCCCGGATCGGGATGGCCACGTCCCAGCAGGCCAGCGAACGCGCTGCGGGCGGTGGCCGCGGCCGCGAGCAGTCCCCGGCAGGTAAATTCTCCGCTCTGGGGCAGGCCCGCGCAGGCATCTGGCCGCCCGCCGCGCCCGCGGACCGCGCCGCGGCTTCCAGGTCCGGTGCATGGCCGACTAAGCTCGGGTTTCATGCCGGCCGCGAAACGTTCCCGCATGTCCAGCCCAGATCCCGGTCCGACGATGTTCGTCCTCTTTGGCGGAACCGGCGATCTGGCCAAGCGCATGGTGCTGCCGGCGTTTTACCGGCTCGCGCTCGAGGGGTTGCTGCCCAGGCGGTGGATGCTGGTGGGCAACGGCCGCGGTGATGTCGCCCACGAGGACTTCCGCCGCCATGTCCACGACGCGCTGACCGAGTTCGGCCCGCAACCGGAGCCGGGTCCGTGGAAGTCGTTCGCCGAGCGCGTGTTCTTCGCCGGCGGCGGCTTCAGCACCGACGATCCCGGCAGCATGCTGGACGTGCTGGGCAAGACCAGCGCTTCGCTGGGCGGCGACCCGCAGCTGGTGCATTACCTCGCGGTGCCCCCGGTCGCCTTCGCCGGGCTGACCAAGGCCCTGGGCCAGCACGGGCTCGCCCAGGGTGCCCGCGTCGTCTACGAGAAGCCGTTCGGCACGTCGCCGGAGGACTTCCGCGCCCTCGACCGGGTCGTGCACTCGGTGCTGGACGAGCGGCAGGTCTACCGGATCGACCATTTCCTTGGCAAGGAGGCGACGCAGGACTTGCACCTGCTGCGCTTCGCGAACGGGCTGTTCTCCGCGATGTGGAATCGCAGGCACGTCGAGTCCGTCCAGATCGACGTGCCCGAGAAGCTCGGCATCACCGACCGGTCGGTGTTCTACGACGCCACCGGCGCGGTGCTTGACATGCTGGTCACGCACCTGTTCCAGGTGGCTGCCGAGGTGGCCATGGAGCCTCCGGCCAGCCTCGGCGCCGCCGATCTGCAGGCCAGGCGAGAGAAGGTGATTGGCTGCTTCCGGCTGCTCGACCCGGGCGAAGTGGTGCTTGGCCAGTTCGCCGGCTACCGCGACGTGCCCGGCGTGGCGCCTGGGTCCAGCCGGGACACCTTTGTCGCGGCCCGCCTCTGGATCGACAACGACCGCTGGCGCGGCGTGCCCTTCTACTTGCGCACGGGCAAGCGGCTGGCCGCGACGGAGCAGCAGGTCAGCCTGATCCTGCGGGAGCCTGCCGGGCCTCTTGCCGGGCAGCTGCCGCGCGATGCGAACGTCCTGTCGTTCTCCCTTTCTGGCAGCGGCGAGATCGACCTGTCGCTGGTGGCCAAGAAGCCCGGCCCGGCACTGGACCTCGACGTCGCGCACACCGCGATCCCGCTGTCCCGCCTGCAGGGCGCGAACCCGCTGCCGCCTTACGTCCGGCTTATCCATGACGTGCTCATCGGCGACCGTTCGCTGTTCACCCGCCCGGACGGGCTGGCCGCGGTGTGGAATGTTGCCGAGCCGCTGCTGTCGAACCCGCCCGAGATCTGCTCCTACCGGCCCGGATCGTGGGGACCGGCCGAGGCCCGCAAGCTCGTCGAGCCCGGGCGCTGGCTGCTAGGTCAATAGTCGCCAGCCGGCCGTGCGCCGGGTCAGTGGCCGGCGTTCTGGCCGCCGTCGATGTGCAGGATTTCGCCGGTGATGTAGGGCGATGACTCCAGGAAGAGTATGCCGTCGGCGATGTCGCTGACCTGGCCTACCCGGCCGAGGGGGGTGCGGCGGGCCTGCGCGTCGTAGCTTTCCGGCGGATGCATCGGCGTCTGGATGACGCCTGGCGAGACGGCGTTGACCCGGATGCCGCGGTCGGCGTACTCGATTGCCAGTGACCTGGTGGCCGATGCGATGCCGCCCTTGGTGAGTGCGGTCAGGACTGATGGCACGCTGGAGTCCGCGTAGTCCGCGAGGGTCGTCGTGATGTTGACGACGTGGCCGCCGTCTCGGTTCAGCATCTCGGCGATGGCGCGCTGGGTCAGCATGAAGAATCCGGTGAGGTTGACGCCGACAACAGCCGCGTAGTCTTCGGTGCTGTAGTCGGTGAACGGCTTGGAGATGAAGACGCCGGCGTTGTTGATGAGGGTGTCGATGCGTCCGAAGCGTTCGACTGCCTCGGCGATGATCCGGCCGGTGGTGCCGGGCTCGGAGACGTCTCCCTCGACCACGAGCACGTCCCGGTCCCCGGTGGGCTTGATCGTGCGGGCGTTGGCCACGACCGCCCAGCCCTGCCGGCGGTACGCCGCCACGATGCCCGCGCCGATGCCCTGAGAGCCTCCGGTGACGATGGCGACTCGCTGTTCCTTGTCGCTCATGACGTTCCTCTCGGTGATGTGCAGCGAAGCCTGGTGTCAAGCAGGCGGCTGCGTCCGGGCGTGGTCAGCTGCCGGTGATCGCGGGATCGCTGGGGTGCTGGGTAAGCGGCGTGGTCTGCACGCTCATCCAGGCGTCCAGCGGCAGTGACCTCAAGATCGCCTGCATCCCGGCAGCGTCGCGGGCTCGCCACAGGCCCAGCGCATGCCCTTCGCCTGGCAGCAGCCAGAGCCGGAGGAGGTTGCCTTGGCCGGCTAGTTCACGCGCGCGTTCTGCCTCGCGCGCCTCGGCGTCGTCGACGTCCTGGCCGGGTGTGCCAGCCGGGACGGTGACGGTGAAGGTGGTCAGGAATTCCATGGCTGCTTCCCCTGCGGACCTGGGTCCGGCTCGGGTGAGTGCCGGGTCATCCGGGTGCGGCGACAGCGGCGTGACCTGATCGGTGCGCCACGCGCGCAGCGGCATCGAGGTGAGGACTTCCTCGAGCTGACCGCGGTCGGCGGCGGCGAAAAGCCCGAGCGTTCGCCATTCGCCCGGTCGCAGCGGCGGACGCCACAGGCGAAGCAGGTGTCCCTGCGTCGCGAGCTCACGCGAGCGTGCGGCCTCGCGGGTGCGGGTGTCATCGACGGTTTCCCCGGCAGTTCCCTCCGGAACGTGGGTGGTCATGGTGACGAGATACTCCATGATGAGGGCCTCCGGCCGGCCGCAGGGCTCCGCGTCGTGCTGGCTGATGGGCTTGCGCGAACTGGTGGGCTCGACCAATGCTTGCACGCATCGGCCGCTGTGCGGGTGCGCGAGCGACCTCGGATCATGCCGCGGATGCCGGCGGTCGGCGATGCGGGAGGCCGGCTGCGGCCTGCTGCACCTAGCGGCGCGTGAGCGCCCGCGCTTTCACGATTCACGAGGCCGATCTGGTGCTTCACCGCGCGCAGGGTGCTCAGTGAGTTCGTATGCCGCCTGCTCGAAGGTGATGACCCGATGGGCTCGGTTCTTGGCGAAGGTCAGCGCGCGGCCCCAGGAATAGATAGCGCCCAGCCGGTTGCCCCACCCGATCAGGTAGAGCACGTGGACGAATCCCCACATCGTGTAGCCGATCACGCCGGTGAACTTCATGCCGAAGGAGTCCGTGACCGCGGACAGGTGCCCGATCGTGGCCATGCTGCCCTTGTCCAGGTACCTGAAGGGCTTCGCCTGCGCGCCGCTGTCGAGCCGTGCCCGGACCAGCTTGCCGACGTACCTTCCCTCCTGGATGGCCGGCTGCGCGACTCCGGGCAACTGGTTCAGCGTGACCATGTCCCCGACGGCGAAGACTTCCGGATGGCCGGGCAGGCTGCAGTCCGGCAGGACCGCAACCCGCCCGGCCCGGTCGGTCTCGGCGCCGGTAGCCTTGGCGAGCATTCCGGCCAGCGGAGATGCCCGCACGCCCGCCGCCCAGATCTTCGTCCGGGCCGGAATCTGCTCCTCGTCTGCTGGATCCCTCAAGGTGATGCTGTCGTGGTCCATCCCGATCGCCGCGGTGTTCAGGCGCACGTCGACGCCCATCTTCTCCAGCCGCCGCCGGGTATAGCGCTGCAGCTTCGGGTCGAACGCACCCAGAACCTCCGGGCCGGCCTCGACCAGCAGGATCGTCGCCTCCGTTGTGACCGCCGAGCGGTAGTCCCTCGGCAGCACCTGATGCGCCAGCTCGGCCAGCTGGCCGACCAGCTCAACCCCGGTCGGCCCGGCTCCTACGACCACGAATGTCAGGTACGCTGCCCGTTCCGCGGGATCGGTAGCAAGCTCGGCCATCTCGAAGGCACTGAGAATGTGGCTGCGCAGGTGGCGAGCGTCCTCCAGGGTCTTCATCCCCGGCGCGAACTCAGCCCACTCCTCGTGCCCGAAATAGGCGTCCGTGGCCCCGCCGGCGATAACCAGCGTGTCGTAGCACAGGGTCAGCTCCCGGCCGTCCGGTGCCACCGCAGACACGGTCCGGCCGGTCAGGTCCACGTCCTTCACGTCGGCAAGCAACGTCCGTGCATTCGCCTGTTTCCTGATCACATGACGCAGGGCCGGCGCGATCAGCCCCTCGGGCAGGATCCCGGCAGCCACTTGATACAGCAGCGGCTGGAACAGGTGGTGGTTGGTGCGGTCCACGACCGTCACATCGGCTCTGGCGCCGGCCAGGGCGTGCGTCACGTTGATGCCGCCGAAACCACCACCGACGACGACCACCCGGTGCCGTCGACCCGTCATGCGCCCACCTCCCGGGCCATCACCGCGCGGGTGCTGCGCTGAATCCGCAGTCATGGCAACGTGCCGCACATCCTCCCAGGGCCGTGCCCGCCGTGCGGCGCGGGGTACCCGCATGTCATGCTGGCCTGCGCTAGCGCGCCGCCTTAGGCCGGCGCGTAAAGTCCTGCAGACGAAGGTTCCCCGGACCCGTATCGAGGCGCTATGACCACGACCCGGCGCATGCTGTTGCCCTTGCGCCCTGCCGCCCGCATCCTGACCGGATCCACCTATGCCCTGCTCGGCTTCGATGCCCTGCGGGCGCCCGGCGCCCGTGTCGATCAGGCCGCCCCGGTGCTGGCCGCGGTCCGCAGGATGGTTCCGCTTCCCGCCGACGACGCGCTGGTGGTGCGGGGGAACGCTGCCGTGCAGGTGCTGGGCGGCACGCTCCTGGTGCTTGGCCGGGCCCCGCGGCTGTCCGCCCTCGCCCTGGCCTGCTCGCTGGTTCCCACCACCCTGGCCGGGCACGCGTACTGGACGATCGAGGATCCGGCCGCCCGCAAGCTGCAGCGAATCCAGTTCCACAAGAACATGGCCATGATCGGCGGTCTGCTGTTCGCCGTGCTCGACCAATCGTAGATCCATCCTCGGCGGCGCGGCACGGCCAGCCCGCGATAAGCGCCTGCGGTGTGCCCGGGCGGCTCATGATCTGTTCTTAACGAGAGTTGGCGCGCGCTGACGCACCGGGTCTGCTGGCGCACGCTGATGCACCGGGCGGGTGAGGAGGGCGACGGTCAGCGCCGACGCGAACAGTGCCAGCCCGGACACCCACAGTGCCCGGTGCAGGCCGGTGATGAACAGCGCGGCGTGCGCCGGGTCGAGTCGTTGGCCGGCGCTGCCCGCGGGCAGGCCGGCGTAGACGAGCGCGCCGAGCACCGCGACGCCGAAGACCTGCCCGACCTGGCGCAGCGCGTTGAGCACGGCCGAGGCCATCCCGGCGCGGGCGGTGTCCACCGCAGACATCGCGATCGTGCTCATCGGCGTCCCGCACAACCCGGTACCGAGACCGAGGAGCGCGAAGTTCCACCAGATCGCCCCGATGCCGGTGTCCGGTCGCAGCCGCAGCAGGCCCAGCATCGCCGCGCCGCTGATGATCAGCCCGGCGATCAGCGGCGCGCGCTCGCCGATGTGCCCGACCAGGCGGCCCGAGGCCGTGGCGGCCAAAGCGTAGGCGACTCCGATCGCGGCCACGTCCAGGCCCGCGACGATCGGTGAGCGGCCCTGTACCTGCTGGAGGTAGGCGCTGAAGTACACGATCGCCCCGACAAAGGCGAAGAACACGACGAACGCGGCCAGGTTAGCGGCGGTGAACGCGGGCCGGCCGAAAAGCGACATATCGATCAGCGGGTTCGCCTGCCTGCGCTCCCACCGGATGAACCCGCCGAGGGCGGCAGCGCCAGCCGCGAAGGCGGCCAGGACCGGGACGGACGTCCAGCCGCGGTCCTGGCCCTCGATGACCGCCAGCGCCAGCATGGCCACCGCCGCCGAGGACAAGATCGCGGCGAGCCAGTCGAAACGGCCGCGGCCCGCGGTGCGCTCGAGGCGCGGCAGCAACCGCGCAGCCGCCAGGACAAGCGCCGCGGCAAGCGAGGCGTTGAGCAGGAACACCCAGCGCCAGCCCAGCCCGGCCACGATCACCCCGCCGGCCGGCGGTCCCACCGCCAGCGCCAGGCCGGAACTGGTCGACCACAACCCGATCGCCACCGCCCGCTGCCGGGGATTCTCGAACACCACCCGGATGATGGTCAGGCTGCCCGGGACCAGCAGTGCCGCGCCGAGGCCGGCCAGCACCCGCCCGGCCAGCAGCACCGCCACCGAGGGCGCTACCCCGCACAGCAGTGACCCGGCACCGAAGACCGTGCCGCCGAGCAGGAGCACGCCCTTGCGACCGCGCCGGTCCCCGGCCACCCCGCCAGCGATCAGCAGGCTCGCATAGACCACCACGTACGCGTCGACGATCCACTCCAGGCCGGCCGGGCCGGCCTGCAACTCGCGGCCGATCGTCGGCAGTGCGACGCTGACCACCGTGGTGGACACCACCGCCAGGAACAGCCCGATCGCCACCACCGCCAACGCCAGCCACGCCCCCCGCGGCGTGGTCCGCTCGCCGGACGGCAGCTCTCCGGACGGTAGCTCCCGGCGGTGCCCGGACGGTAGCTTCCCGGCCTGTCTGCCCGGACGGTAGCTCCCGGCCGGCGGCTCGTCGGTCCTCATGCCATTCACCGTGCGCCCGCCACAGGCATAAGTCCAACAATTAGTTTGTCTCGTAGCTATTATCAGTAGTTATGGAGCTTCGGCAGCTGGAGTACTTCGTGGCCGTGGCCGATGAGGCGAACTTCACCCGGGCCGCCGCCATGCTGCACGTGACGCAGCCCGGCGTCAGCGCCCAGGTCCGCCGCCTGGAACGCGAACTCGGCCAGGACCTTCTCGACCGGGCGGCGCGCACGGTGAGCCTGACCGAGGCCGGCGCCGCCGCCCTGCCCTACGCCCGGGCCGCGCTCGCCGCGGCCGCTGGTGTGCAGCTCGCCGTCGACCAGCTCACCGGACTGCTGCGCGGGCACCTCAACATCGGTACCCTCACCTCGATCTCCTCAAGCAGCGTCGATATCCCAAGGCTGCTCGCGGCCTACCACGACGAGCACCCGGGCGTCCAGGTCAGCCTCACCGTGTCCAACTCCGACGACCTCATCGCCGCGCTGCAAGCCGGGCGCCTCGACCTCGCATTCATCGGCGTCGCCGCCACGCCGCCACCGGGAATCGGCATCCGCATCCTCGCCAGCGAGCCGCTGGTCGCGGTCGTCGCCCGCACCGACGCGCTCGCCGCGAAGACCACCATCACGCTCAGCTGCCTCGCCGACCGCGCCCTGATCAGCCTGCCCCGCGGGACCGGACTGCGAAGCTGCCTCGAGGACGCCTGCGCCGCCGCGGGGTTCCGCCCGCAGATAGCTTTCGAGGCCGGCGACCCCGTCGTCCTCGCCCAGCTTGCCGCGCACGGACTCGGCGTGGCCATCGTGCCCCAGCCCGTTGCCCGCGCCCACCACGAACAAGTGCACGCCATCGCGATCACCCGACCAGCGCTGCACGGCCAGATCGCCCTCGCCTGGCGCACCGAGGGCCCGGTAAGCCCGGCCACACGGGCGTTCATCACCGCGGCGAATGAGGTGAGCGTTCGTCGGTGAGGTCCGGCGAATGACACGGTGAACCCGGGCTGGCGGCGTTATCGCTGCAGCTCGGATTGCGCGGGGGCTTCTTGCCTGACGGCCGTTTCGCTCGCGGCTTGACCGCGTCGACTGCTGATGTCGGCGACGAGCAGGTCGAGCAGGGCTTGTGCGGCTCCGGTGGGCGGGCGCCTGGCGGCGACGACCGCGCAGACGTCACGGCGCAGCGGCGGCGTGATGCGGATGGTCGAGACTTGCGCAGCGACCGCGCGCACGCTCATCGGGGGCAGAACCGAGATACCGAGCCCGTGCTGGACGAGTTCGGCGAGGTACTGCATGTTCTGCGCTTCGCAGACGGTCCGCCGGGCGAGTCCTGCGGCGGCGCAGGCGACGTCGATCTGAGCGTATAGCGCAGAGTCGGCCCGGTAGTCGACGAAGTCGCGCTCGCGCAAAGCTGGATCGTCAAGTCTGATGCTGGCCCGCTTGGCCAGCAGGTCGCCCTGCGGCACGGCGAGGACCAGGTCGTCATGGCCGATCTCGACGCGGGTCAGCGTGGCCGGGTCGGTGGGGCCGTCGATGAGGGCGATGTCCAGCTGGGCGTCCGCGGCTGCGCGGGCGAGTACCGGGGCGGCGTCGTGGCTGAGCCGGATGGTGACGCCGGGGTGGGCGCACCGGAGGCGGCTAAGCAAGGCCGGTAGGTCGATCACCCCGAGCGTCTGGATCGCTCCGACGTGCAGTTGGCCTTGCAGGACGCCACGGACACCGGCTACCGCATCGCGGCCCTCGTCGGCTGCGGTGAGCGCGCGGCGTGCCGCCGGCAGCAGCGCGCGGCCAGCCTGAGTAAGCATCACGTGCCGGCTGTCGCGCACGAACAACGCGACGCCCAGCTCACGCTCGAGCGTGTGGATGGACGCGCTCAGGCTGGACTGGACGACGTGCACCCGGGTGGCGGCGCGGGTGAAGTGCAGCTCCTCGGCAACAGCGACGAAGTGGGCCAGCTGCCGGAGCTCCATCAATCGATTATAGCAATGCTGATCAGCGAATCAAAGCATTGGACCGATGCTCGGGTTTCGCCGATGCTGAAGGACACCACCCGCAATGCGTCAAAGGAGCCTGAACCTATGTCCTCGACCCGCACCGTCCCGTACCCGCCCGTGCTCGTGCGCGCCGATGAGGCCGAACATCTCGACCTCATCGGGCACGTGCTGCTGGCCGATAGCAGCGCCACCGCAGGCGCGCTGACCAGCCACCGCGTCGTGCTCGGTCGCGGCGCCGATGGCGCGGTGCCGCACCGGCACGACAATTCCTCCGAGCTGTTCTACATCCTCGACGGTGCGTTCGATGTGCTGGTCGACGACAACGTGGTCACCGCGCGAACCGGCGATCTGCTTGTCGTCCCTCCCGGCTCGGCGCACGCGTTCGCCGCACATCGCGGCTCGACCGCCGAGGCGCTGGTCATCGCCACTCCCGGCATTGAACGATTCGACTACTTCCGGCACGTGGTCCGCCGCCGCGAGGGCAGCGAGCCGGCCGCGGCACTGCTCGAACTGCAGGACCGCTTCGACACCCACTTCCTTGACAGTCCCGCCTGGCAGCGAGCCCGCGCGGCCGATTGACCGCACAAGGAAACGAGAACTCCATGAACAGCTACCGCACCGCGGCATGTCCAGGCGCTTATGATCCGGCTGACCGACTGCCCGGGCCAAGGGTCAGGCTGGCGAGCGCCGGAGGTTCAGCGGCTGGCCATCGATGACGAGCGTCAATACGTCGCCTGCTATCGACGCTTCGATGGCCATCGAAGCGCCCATGACACCGGTGACCACCCGCCCGGCGGCATCCACTGACCAACGGCCCGCCTGCGCAGCGCCAGCGCCCATCGTGGCGGTGAGCGTGCCGTCGGCGCGGACGCTGATGCTCAGAAACGGGCTCTCCCAGTCTCCGATGACTGCCTCGCGCAGCCGGCCCGGTGCCAGCTGCTCATGCGCGGGGGGTTCATTTTCGGGCAGGTAGCTCGCGACCTCCTGGCTGATCGACGCCATCCCGGCGCGCGCCTCCGCTTCGCCCACCACATCGCGGGCCTTGCGAGCGGTACGCCAGTCGAGCAGCGTCCGTTCCGCGCTTTGACGGAGCCCGCGGTCCTGCGGCGGCGCGTCCGGCAGCCACTCGAAGTTGACCGCCCACTTGCTCTGCGGCAGGTAGAAGAGCCGGACGAATCCGTCATCGGGCGCGGAGTCGTAGAACTCCTTGCCTGACTTGAACTGCTGATTGCCTTCCTGCCGGCTGGCCACCCAGATCTGATAAGACGGTGGCGCCACGCTTTCGCCTCCGCCGAAAGGGTGCCAGATCTTCTTCGTGATCGCCCCTTCGGCCGAAGCGACCTGACCGCTGGCCACGTCCTGAGCGAACGCGTCGCCACTGTGCAGGAGGTGCCCGAACAGGCCTCTGCGTCGATGCCGGACACCGGCTTGCAGGTCGCGTAGCTGGTCCGGGCCGAGCCGTCCGGCCCGGTTAGCGCCGAGCGCGCCGGCCGAGAACGCCATGTCCGTCATAACCTCACCCCGCCGATCGCACCTTCGAGCCGAGCCAGGCTAGCCGGCTGAGCTGATGCGGCAGCGAACTGCCGCTCATCGGGCACTGCTGATACGCCCCCGTTGCCCGCCTCATCCGACGTGAGCCGCTCACCCGGCCCCGGCACGGTCAGGTCGAGCCCGAGTTGCTCAGCGGCGGCACCGCGTACCGCGTCCAGTTCGGCCTGCAGGCTCTCGGTGAGCCGCTGGTCCAGGTGACCCAGGCCGTCCTCCAGCCAGCCGGCTTGCTCGCGCCGCCAGGATTCGGCCGCATCCACCGCAAGTCCCGCCAGCCGCGCGCGGCCGTCCCGCTCGATCTGGGCCGGCGGCGCTGACCGCAGCTGCCCCGAGAGAACCGCATCAACCTGCGCGCCGACACGGGCAGTGAGCTCGCTGACGGCGCGGACCGCGGCCTCGTTGAGGTCCGCGAGCATCCGGGCCGACTCGGCTGCCGCCAGATCCGCAGCGTCCCGGTTCCGCTCGTTCACCGCCGCCAGCCGGATGCCGAACGCCGCAACCCGGTCCGCCGCGGGCGGTGAGCGCCGCCCGCACCAGCTGCGCCGTTCGGCGTCGACGATCAGGGCAATCACGACGCACATTCTCTGCTGCACCGGACATATCAGACGATCCACGGCCTTGGCGATCGCCTCGTCGCGGCCGGCCATTGCGGGCACGGTCAGCCGGCAGAGGTGGCCAGGCGACCGTTTCGATGTGATCTGGACGTTCACGCTCGTCCCGGGGAGCCGCGCCGGCCCAGTACGCCTTCGGCCAGGTCCCCAGGCAGCTGCTGTGCGGCGACACCGACACGGTCATCCCGGCAACCTGAAAGAAACGGCGCCAGGAGCGTTGCCCGGGCGTGCGGAGGTCATGCCGCCAGCGCGCATCCGCGCGACGATCTTGCTTTCGCTCGGATGCTCATCATCCGCCCGCTGTCGCAGCGCCAGGCGGGTAGCAGGCGGCAGATGAGAGAGCGGGTGCCGAGTCCGGGGTGGTGGCCGCGTGGCCGGTTGCGGCCTCGAATGCATGCGCCACGGCAAGCAGGTCCCAGTCGCCGCGGCGCTTGCCGACTAGCTGCAGGCCGACAGGCAGGCCGCCCGGCGTGAAGCCGGCTGGCACGCTGATGGCTGGCAGGCCGGTCACGGAGATCAGATACGAGGACGCCATCCAGTCGAGGTAGGTCTGCTGTGGCCGGCCGTTGATCTCGTGCACCCAGTCCAGGGTCACGTCAAACGGCGCTACCTGGCTGACCGGGCAGGCCAGCACGTCTACCCCGGCGAAGAACTCGCTGATCCGCTCGGCCAGCGCGGCGCGCAGCATGGTGGCCCGGCTCAGCTCAGCCACCGTGAGGTCAAGACCGCGCTCGATGTTCCACCGCACGTTGGCGCCGACCAGGTCCGGATGCTCGCGCAGCAGCTGGCCGTGGAAGGTCGCGAACCTGAAGGCTCGGAACGTGCGGAACGCCTCGTCCGCACCGGAGAAGTCGGGCGTCGCATCGGTGACCACCCCGGCCAGCCCGGCCAGGACCTGCCGGGCCGGGGCCAGCACCTCGAGCACTTCCGGTTCCACGGGCAGGCCGAGATCGGTGCTCCAGCCAACCCGGATGTCACGCAGATCCCGGGAAAGCAGCGCATGAACCTGCGCCGGGCCGGTCACAGCGGGCGGCGGCTGGTCCAGCGCCAGCGGAACCCGCGGGTCAGCGCCGGCCAGGACTGCCAGCAGCAGCGCGGCGTCGGCGACGGTGCGCGCCATGGGCCCGGAAACGCCAAGCTGGTCGGTGACATCGGCCAGCGGCCAGCCAGGAACCCGGCCCGGAGCCGGCCGGAGCCCGACGACATTGCAGAAGCTGGCGGGATTCCGCAATGACCCGCCCAGGTCGCTGCCGTCCGCCAGGCAGATCAGCCGCGCGGCCAGTGCCGCCGCCGCGCCGCCGCTGCTGCCGCCAGCGCTGCGGCCGAGGTGGTAAGGATTGCGGGTAGCCCCGAAGACCGGATTGACGGTATGCGAGCCCGCGCCGAACTCGGGCGTGTTCGTCTTGCCCAGGCTGATTGCGCCCGCTTGCGCCATCCGCGCGACCACGAGCGCATCGCGGTCAGGCACGTGCGCGGCGAAGAGCGGTGACCCATAGGTGGTCCGCACCCCTGCCGTGTCGGCGAGATCCTTGTGCGCGACAGGCAAGCCGTGCAGCAGGCCCGGCGGCTCGCCACGGGCCAGCGCCTCATCAGCGGCAAAGGCGCTGGCCAGCGCCGAATCGAAGGTGCGGGTGACGATCGCGTTGATGGCAGGATCGAATGCCTCGATCCGCTCGATATGAGCCGCTATGACCTCACGGGCCGACACATCGCGACGGCGCAGCATCCCGGCAAGGTCGATGGCATTCTGCATGCACAGGTCACTCACCGGCTGCTCCCCTGGCGCTGTATCCAGCATCCGCCCGCTCCTGCCGGAAACGACGCCACCAGCTCGCATCGTTCCTGATGGCCCTGCACCACCCTCGGCGCCGGCCGCGGACCACGTCGATGCGATGTGCCCAAGGTATCGCAGCAGCTCCGACTAGACGGCCGGCCCGGACAGACGCCAGTCCGTGACCGGGGGTGCAAGGCAGGCGTCAAGGCTTGTGCAACACGGATGTATGGGTTGCCGCGCACGCTTGTGTTGCGGTTCCGGTCAGGCAAGTCGCCGGCCAGCTACCGGAGGGCGCCATGTCATGCGGCTGTGCGGCCCACCGGGCATTCGGCGCAGCTGGTCCGCAGCGGACCTGGGCGTGCTTCCTGCAAGGAAATAATCATGATCGGGAGGGACGGCAATGACAGTGCTAGATAAGGCGGCCCGGATTTTCATGCCGACGCGGAAGCGCAACGGGTACCGGCAACGGCCGGGTTCCGCTGGTGAACGCATTCTGCAGGAAAGATACGGCACTACGCACCGGGCCGAGCAGTTCTACGGCAACCAGGTCACCGGTCAGCTCACCCCGGTCATGCAGCAATTCATCCAGCGCATGGAAATGGCGTTCATCGCCACGAGCGACGGTTCAGGTGAGTGCGACAGCAGCTTCCGCGCTGGTCCTGCAGGCTTCATCAGGGTCCTGGACGACCGCACTATCGCCTACCCTGAATACCGGGGCAACGGCGTGCTGGCCAGTCTCGGCAACATAGTGGAGAACCCGCACGTCGGCATCTTCCTCGCAGACTTCACGCATGATCTCGTCGGCCTGCACGTAAACGGTGACGCTAGCATTGTCACTCCGGTACGCATGCAAGAATTTGATGTTGATATTCCGGAGTCTGGTCCAGCCTGCCGGCCAGTGCAGTGGGTCCTCGTGCATGTTACCGAGGCCTACATTCATTGTTCCAAGCATATTCCCAAGATGATTCCCCAGTCCCGGGTGCGGCACTGGGGAAAAGATAACCCGCGCCATAAGGGCAGTGATTACTTCGGCGTGATAGCCAGTAAGGCTGCGGCCCAATCCGATCCGTTGCCGCCGCGAGTACCTGTCTCACCAGGCAGCTGACTTGCAGTTAGCCTGCCGGCTACCTATTAAGCGGCCGTGGCAAAATAACTTAGCTTCCGGCCTCGGCGGGCTTATGGTCAGGCTGATGCGGGCCGCGTTCGCGGTCAACACGCTGCGCTCCTGGTGGAGCACCCATCGGCAAGAGCGCCATTCAGACATCGGTCGGCTTCAGCCAACGGTCCATCCAGTCGAGGATCGCCTCGGCACGTTGGACACGCAAAGCGAGGTCGGCGCCGAACGGGTCGTGTGAGACGCCCGGGAGGCGGAACATCTCGGTGACCTTCCCCGCCAGCTTCAGCTCGTTGTAGAGTACGTCGCCCTGGGAGATCGGGCACCGCAGGTCATCCTCGTGCTCCAGGAGCAGCAGCGGCGCTGAGCAGCGCGCAGCGTAGGTGGCAGGCGACATCCTCAGGTACGGCGCCATGGAATCCGGGCCGTGGCCCGGGCTGCTGTCCATGCTGCCGGCGACCAGCGCGGGACTGTCGGCGCCGAGCATGCCGGTCCAGTCCGACACGAGGCACTCGGAGATGCCGGCCCGGAATCGGTCGCTGTGGGTGAGCAGCCAAGAGGTTAGGTAGCCGCCGCTGGAGAGCCCGAAGGAGGCGACCCGGGTGCTGTCCGCCAGGCCTTGCCCGACGGCCACATCGACCGCTTGGAGCACATCGGCGAGGTCGTAGCGGCCCCAGTCGCCGATGAGCATTTCCGCGTGGGCGTCGCCGTAGCCGGAGCTGCCGCGGAAGTTGACCATCAGGACGCCGTAGCCGGCCGCGGCCAGCAACAGGTTGTCGACGTTGAAGATCTCGCCATGGACGGCGAATGGGCCCCCGTGGATGTGCAGCACCGTGGGGTACGGCCCGGTGCCGTCGCGCGGCGCCAGGTACCAGCCTTCGATCTCCGCGTGGCCGTCGGTGGTCGGATAGGTGAGGTGACGGACGTCGAAGGGCAGGTCGGTCAGCCAGGTGCCGTTGAGCGCCGTGACCGCCTGAAGCTGCCCGGTCTTCGTGTCGACAACGACCAGGTCGGCGGGCCGGGTGTGGGAGGTCCGGATGGCGAGGAGGCGGGATCCGTCGATATCCACCGGGACGACCGACTGGCTGACATCAGTCAGCGGCTCGGCCCTCACCTGGCCGGCCAGGGCGACCCGGGTGGTGCGAAGCGCCCCGCCCTGCTGGACGTAGACGTACGCCCACTCGCCAGCGGCATCGACCAGTATCCGGGGAGTGATGGCTCGAGAGTCGAAGCCCGCCACCATATCCGCGAACAGCTGGCCGTCCGGGTCAGGCATCCGGGTCTCGTGAGTCCCGTCGCGCGGATCACAGACGACAAGTTCGATCCGCTTGTTGAACTTCCACGGGGAGGAGTAGACGACCTTGCCGTCGGCGATCCAGGCGGCGGCGGCCGACGCGTCACCCAGCAGCGGTCCGCAGGTGATCGTGCGACAGTCGCCGGAGGAGACGTCAACGGCCCGGATCGCGTAGTCGGCGTCATCGCCGGCCCCGAAGGTGCCATAAAGGATCGACGCGCCGCCGGGTGCCCATTCGAGGAACGAGATCACCCCGTCGTCGGCGGTGAGACGTCTCGGCTCCCCTCCAGCCGCGGGCACGACCCACACGTCACCCCGGGCGTCGTCGATCAGCCCCACGCCATCGAGCCGCCAGTTGAGCCGGGTGATGCGGTATGCCTTTCTCGGGTCGCGCCGTGGGATGTCAGCGGCGTCAACGGCGATCTGCGTACCATCGGGCGACCACGCTGGGCCGGCCTGCCCCGTCCCACGGGCGAACTTGGTCAATACCGTCGCCTCGCCCCCGGATCGCGCGCAGACGGCCAGCTGCCAGGGGTCGTCGTGTGCCGTTCCCGTCTGCTGGAGGAACGCCACCAGCGACCCATCTGGCGAAATGGCCGGCTGTGCCTGGCGGGCGTCGGAGGGCACGAGGCGGCGATGCTGCCCCGCCTCAACGAGCCACAGCGCGCCGGCGTCGCTGGCGGTGCTGCCATCGAGGGTGTTAGCGACGTAGACGACGGCGTCGGTGCCGGGGACGAGCACGCCGCCGAGGCAGTCGACGAAGCGGAGCAGATCTTCGGGGCGGTAGGCGAGATCGGAGTCCATGTGCTTTCCGCCATCCAGTGATCGGGTCGGCTTGGAATTCACCTGTGCAAGCTGAGGGCCACGTGCACCGGGTCCTATGCGGGCCAGTGCCAGTTCGCCGGTGTGATGGTGCCCTCCACTTTCTGGGGCGCGACCCCCTTGAGACCCTTGTGGATCTCGGTGATCGAGGACACGAAGCTCGGCTGCCACAATACGGGAAGCTGCTCGGTCAAGTAGTTCTCGTAGGCCGTGAGCTTCATCTCTGTGAACTCGGCGGCCCTCATCAACGAGCCGGCCGATGTTGCGCTGGACCTCCAAGTCCTCGAGAACCTCGCCAAAGAGGCCGCGAAGGTGCTGACCCAGTCCGGGCGGGCGATGATCGAGGCGCTGATCGGCGGCGAGCGCGACTCGGCGGCGCTGGCGGCGCTGGCGGAGCTGGCCAGGGGGAAGCTACGGCCGAAGATCCGCAGCTGACCGCGGCACGGCCATTTCGGCGTGCATCACGCCACCGCCGCAGCCCCGGGCTCATCTCGGCTTCCTGGATCAGACGAGCGCGGTGCTTGACGGGCAGATCGCCGCCCGGGGTAGCCGAGTGCTGCCGGTCAGCGGCCAGGCTGCTGGCTGACGTTCCCGGGCTGGAGTGCGGACCACTTCACCTCTCGCCACGACAGGGTGCACCGCGCAGGACGTTCAGGCGTCGTGGCGGGTCGCTGAGCGGGCCGGCGATCTGCTGGTCGTCCCTCCCGGCTCGGTGCGCGCGTTTCGCCGCTGAACAGCGACTGCGGAGGCGGCCCGTGCCCGGCTGACCCGAGAGGACCGCCGTGCCCGAATCGGCCAGCTGGCGGATGTTTACCGTGCCGCTGACGCCGCACGCTTAGAACCGGCCACGCACCGCGCGGCCAGTCAGTGCAGAGGAGATCGCCATGCATTCCCACCTGACCGGGGCGCCGGCGCTCCAGGACGGCCCCAGATGAGCTACCGGAACACTTCCGTGCCTGCACCCCCTGCTTCGGCGGGATCGCGGGTATCGCACGCGGTCGTCGTGGCTGGCCTGAGCAAGAGTTACGGCGCGGTGCAGGCCGTGGGCGGGGTGAGCTTCACCGTCGAGCGCGGGGAGATCTTCGCGCTGCTGGGGCCGAACGGCGCGGGCAAGACGACCACGCTGGAGATCCTGGAGGGGTTCCGCAGCCGGGACGCTGGGCGGGTCGAGGTGCTCGGCTATGATCCCGGGGTCCGGGATTCCGGCCGGGCGCTGCGGGAGCGGATCGGGCTGGTGCTGCAGGACATCGCGGTCGAGCCGTACCTGACGGTCCGCGAGACGGTCGCCCGCAACGCCGGATATTACCCGGCGCCGCGGGACACCGATGAGGTGATCGAGCTGGTCGGGCTGGCCGCGCAGCGGCGGCAGAAGGTCCGGGCTCTGTCCGGCGGCCAGAAGCGGCGGCTGGATCTGGCCCTGGGCCTAGTCGGCCGCCCGGACCTGTTGTTCCTTGACGAGCCGACGACCGGGTTCGATCCGAGCGCGCGGCGGGACGCCTGGCAGATCGTCCGCGGCCTGCGCGGCGCCGGCACCACGATAGTGCTTACCACGCACTACATGGAGGAGGCCCAGGTCCTGGCTGACCGGGTGGCGGTGATCTCTGGCGGCCAGATCGTGGCCGAGGGGACGCCATCGACTATCGGCGGACGGGATACCGCCCGGGCGCGGATCCGCTTTGCCCTGCCCTTGGGGTACACGGCCGCGGATCTGCCATTCGATGCCACCGCGGGCGAGGGCCTGGTCACCGTGGAGACCGCAGAGCCTACCGAGACGCTGCACCAGCTGACCGGCTGGGCGCTCCGGCGCGCCACGGTGCTCGGCGAGCTCACTGTTGACCGGCCGAGCCTGGAAGACGTCTACCTGCGGCTGACCGACCAGGGCGCACCGGAACCCGATGCGCTGGAATCCACGATGGAAGGGAGCGTGCGGTGAGCATCGCCGCTTACCCGGCCCGGCGCCGTGATCTGGGCCTGCTGTGGCATCAGGTCCGTTACGAGCAGCTTTCGTTCTGGCGCAATCCGCAGAGCGCGTTCTTCACGTTCGCCTTCCCGGTCGTGATCATCGTGATCTTCGGCGTGCTGTTCGGCAGCGGCTCGGGGAGCTCATACTTCTACGGCCTGTCGGCCCTGCAGTATTACGTGCCCACGATCGCAGCGGTATCGGTGCTGGGCTCCTGTTACAGCCAGCTCGCGATCGTGCTCGCGGCGCGGCGCCAGGACGGGATCCTCAAGCGGGTGCGGGCGACGCCGCTGCCCGCGTGGGCGTATTTCCTCGGGCTGCTGGCGCACTGTGTCCTGGTCAGCGTCGTGGACGTCGCGCTCATTGTGGGCATCGGCCGCCTGTTCGGCGTGCCGCTGCCCACTGGATGGCTGGCGATCGCGGTGACGCTCGTGCTGGGCGCGGCCAGTTTCTGCGCACTGGGCGTCGCGGTGGCCTCGTTGATCCGCAATTCCGAGGCCGCGCCCGCGGTGGTGCAGCTCGTCCTCTTCCCGCTCTTGTTCGTCTCCGGCACGTACATGCCGATCCACTCCGGCGTGCTGAACCGCATTTCCGGTGCCCTGCCGGTGCGGCCGTTCAACCAGGCCCTGCTCGGCCTCTTCGCCCAGCACACCGGGCTCGACTGGAAGAACCTCGGCGTGCTGCTCGCCTGGGGCGCGGCCGGCGCCCTCATCGCCATCCGCCGGTTCCGCTGGGTCCCCCGACCCAAATGACCACCAGCGCCCCCGGCCTGCTCGCCACCTAAGGCTCTCGGCCGCGGCGGCGACGCCCTATTGCCCAGGAGGTCTGTGCTGCTCAGGCGTCCCTGGTCATCATTCGCCACGCGCCGAGGATCGTCCAGCCCGCCAGCCAGGCGATGATGACGCAGCTGGCCTGGGCGGCCGACTCGGGCAGCAGCGCGGCACCAGGCCCTGCTGCCTCCGGTTACGCCCGGCAGCCCGAAAAACATCGGCAGCCCGGAAGGCTCCAGGTGCGCCATGGCCAGCCCGACGAATGATCGCTGCAGACCCTGCAGGTGGGGAATGGCAGCGAAGGTCAGGATCGGCGTCAGGATCATCTGGAGCACGATTATCAAGATTATTGGGCCGGTTCTCTGCCCCATCAGCGAGGCGAGCCCGAGTCCGAGGATGAATCCGATGGCCGCATCGAGTTCGATCCACAGCCCGGCCTTGATCATGAGGGAGTTCGACGGGTAGCGGAAAATGCTGGTGTAGCCGGAGTAGTCCTGGTTGGCAATCTTGACGGCCAGAGCCTCCAGCCTGGCGGGCGCGGGCTGGGCCGGGGTGACTGCTGACTTCGACCAGGGAGGCGGCCCGGCGCACGCGATATTCCCCGGAACGTGCCCGCTGTAAGGGAGAGAGCAGATGACCGGCTCGGCGCGGTCCCTGGCCCAGTTCTCGAAGCCGGCGCGGGACAGGCCGGGAGGTATGTTCACGTTCGAGTCATCGATGAAGGTCGGTGCGGCGAAGACGCTTACCGCGCAGACGATCGTGTAGCCGATCGCGACCAGCGGCACGACGATCGCCAGTCCGGCGGGGATCCGGGCCAGGTAGAGCGCCAGCCGGGACCGGCCGGTCACCACCAGGTGCCGGAACATGCCTTCGGTGAGGTCGCGCGATCCGGCTGTGCAGCCCACCGTGGCCGCGGCGATGAAGCCGAAGGTGGGCAAGAAGCCGGCGACCAGGACCGCGAAGATCGTCGCGGCCCCCGGCGGGCGGGTTGGTGCGCGGCGCGAACGCGTGCAGTAGCAGCCGAATGAGGAGGAACAACGCCGGGAACCCGATGGTCGCCACGACGACGGCGATCATGAGGCCGCGCCGTTTCCGCAGCTCCATGACTCTGGTGGCGATCATGCCGGTGGTGGGAATCGGGGATCCCCGGCGGTCGCGGGCGTGACCGGCGGGTGCCGCCGCGCGTCACCTGGTCCGGCGCGGGCGTGCCGCTGGCGGGATGGTCGTCATTCCGGGTCCTCCCAGCCTGCTTGTGACCTGCAGGAACCACGATTCGAGCGAGGTCTGGACCGGCTGCAGCCGGTAGACGGAGATTCCGCCTGCGACGAGAACGCGGTTGATTTCGGCGATCACGTCGCGTCCGGTGCCCCCGGGCAGCGTGATCTCCAGGCCCAGCGCCGCCGGCCCGGCCTCGATGCGGGCACCGAGAGTCGGTGCCCGCGAGCAGGGCACCGGCCCTGCCGGGTTCGGAGCATTCGACCTGAAGCGCGACCAGCGCCCCCGCCAGCAGCTCGGAGATCGGTCCCTGCCGGATGATGCTGCCGCGATCAACGATGGCGACCGCGTCACAGGTCCGCTCGACCTCGTCCAGGAGGTGGGAGGACAGCACGACCGTGCGGCCCTCGGCCACCAGCGAGAGGATCATGTCGCGGATCCCGGCTATCCCGGCGGGGTCGAGTCCGTTCATCGGCTCGTCCAGGATGAGCAGCTGCGGGTCCCCGAGCAGGCAGGCGGCGACGCCCAGCCGCTGCCGCATGCCCATCGAGTACGTCGAGACCCGGTCGTCGGCGCGGTGAGCCAGGCCGACTCGCTCCAGGGCTGGCCCGATGCGGTCCCGCGCGGCCGGTTCGCGGGCGGCGGCGAGCAGCCGCAGGTTCTGCCTGCCGGTCAGATGGCCGTGGAACCGGGGCTCGTCGACGATGGCGCCGATACGAGCGAGCGCCGCGTCGCGATGCCGCGGAACCGGGTATCCGAGCAGGGACATCGTGCCGGCATCGGCGTGCGTCAATCCCAGCAGCACCCGGATGAGCGTGGTCTTGCCGGCGCCGTTGGGGCCGAGGTAGCCGAACGCGGATCCCCGGGGGACCAGGAGCTCGACCCCGTTCACGGGGGTCTTCGCCCCGAAGCGCTTGGTCAGCCCGTGGGTCTCCACGGCCCAGCGGCTCTGCGCGGCCAGCTTGCCGGCGGTGCCCGGCAGAGCCGTGGTATTCATCCGATGCCCGGCCCGCTACCGCCGCCGCCAGCGGCAGCCTGATGACGAGCACGGTGGCGATGAGGCGGTCATCAGATCCTTCAAACGGCGGCGGGGCGGAAGCATCACGGGTCCTTGGCGTTGCCGGGCTGAGGTGCAAGTGTGCGATACGGGAGGAGGGCATGTCTTCGGCGCGGGGTTGCACATTTGCCAGTCCGCCACGCTGTAACCCCGGGTGGAGGCGTATCCACCCTGCGTTGGACCAGGCCGTGCAGCCTGGAATTGGTGCCGTCCGGGCCGGCGCGCCGTAGTGTTCGTCAGGTGAGCACAAACCCCGCGGGCAGCCCGGCCCTCGCCACGCTGCGCAGGGCGCGGGCGCAGCAGGAGGCAGCCCTCCGGTGGATGCGCCGCCTCGCTCCGCCCCTGTTTGTCGTGGTGGTAGCGGTCACGTTCAGCAGCGGCCGGAACCCGGGGGTTCCGGGCCGCGACGTGGCTGCCGTTCTCGCTGTGGGCGGGTTCGCGCTTGGCGCGCTGGGCGCGCTGACGGCCCGTTACCGACGCGTGGCAGTCCGCATCGTCTTCGCCGTCGTGCTGGTGGCCAGTTCGGCAGCGCTATGGGACTGCAACCCGACGGACCGGGCCTGGCCGGGCTCTTGGCGGGCCTCGTGCTGCTCGCCCCGCGGGTGCCGGATCGCTTCCCGATCGCGTTGTCCATCGTCGGCATCACGTGCCTGGCGGCGGTTGCGGTGGCCGTCAGCCACGGCTCGCCGGCCGCGGCGCTGCTCAGCGCCATCGCGATTGTCGGCTTCCCTGGCATGACGTTGCTGGCAAGACGGCTCGGGCAGGCCAACGACCAAGCCGAACGGCTCCTGATCGAGCTGGAGGGCACCCGGGCGGCGCAGGCACAGGCGGCTGGACTGGCCGAACGCCAGCGGCTGGCCAGGGAGATGCACGACGTACTCGCCCATTCCCTGTCCGGGCTCATCCTCCAGCTTGAAGGCGCCCGGATGCTCGTGGCCGATAACCCCGGCGATCCTCGGCTGCCTGGAGTCATCGAGCGTGCCCACCACCTGGGCAAGTCCGGGCTCGAAGAAGCCCGCCGGGCGATCGGGATGCTGCGCGACGACGAACTGCCCGGGCCCGACCGCCTGGCCGGTCTCGCCGCGCAGTTCCAGGAGGTCAGTGGCGTCCCGTGCCAGTTCACGGTGTCCGGCCAGGCATACGAACTCCCGTCAGAGGCTGGGCTCGCGGTGTACCGGGTAGCGCAAGAAGCGCTTACGAACATCACCAAGCACGCCTGCCCGGAACGGGTCGAGGTGCACCTCGGTTATGGGCCTTGCGGCACTCGCCTGACGGTCGAGAATTTCGCGATGAACTGGGAAGCGCCGCGCGTGGCCAACGACGGCTCCGGTTACGGCCTGACCGGGATGCGCGAGCGGGCCGAACTGCTCGGCGGCGAACTCACCACGGCGATGACACGCGGTGGCTTCCGGGTGGAGTTGCGGGTGCCCGCGTGAGCCAGCCGATGCGTGTTCTCATCGCTGACGACCAGCGAGTGGTCCGTGAAGGACTGGCGATGGTGCTAGGCCTCCTGCCTGACGTCGAAGTCGTGGGCTCCGCCTCTGATGGCGACGAGGCCGTCGCCATGGCCGCTGATCTACTCCCCGACATCGTCCTCATGGATCTGCGGATGCCCCGCTGTGATGGCGTCGAGGCCACCCGCCTGCTGCGTGAGCGCGTGCCGGAGACCAAGGTCGTCGTGCTTACCACCTACGCGGATGACCGATCCGTGATAAACGCCCTGCGGGCTGGCGCACGCGGTTACCTGACCAAAGACGCGGGCGGGGCAGAGATCCGCCACGCCCTCAGGCAAGTCCTCGATAACCATGCCGTCATCGACCCCGCCGTCCAGCATCATGTGGTCGACGCCATCGCCACCGGATCGCCGGCCCAGGACCGGCGACCGCTCTCACCACTTCCCGCGGGTCTCACTCCCCGGGAAGCCGAGGTACTGTCACTCATCGCCACAGGCATGTCGAACAGCGAGATCGCGCAGCAACTCGTCGTCAGCGAAGGCACCGTCAAGAGCCACATCAATCACCTGCTCGCCAAGATTGACGCACGCGACCGCGCCCAAGCGGTCGCCTTCGCCTACCAGCACGGACTTACCCCGCTGCGGGACAGCCCGGCTGAAGGTTCCCACCTAGTTCAGGCCGCCGGAACAGAATCGAGCACCAGGGGATAAAGCCCGCCAAGGAACCCAATCGGTCCGCCCGCCGCAAGGACAGCTGGTCGCGCGCGAATTCGCGACAGGCTCCACGCCACCGTGAACAGGGGTAGCCTCTGACCGTGCCAGCGGCCTTCAGCCCGGAATGCGTTACAAGCCACCTTTTGGCCGGGCTCGCGCAACTGCCCCGACGGTCTGCCGGAGCGCTTTCGCCGGCGCCGCGGCAGTGCTCGCTGTCCGTTCGGCCGACGGCCCGGTGCTGATTGTTCGGGGCGTGGCCGGCGATGAGGCGGCGCGCCGTTGAAGACGATCATCGTCACCGGCGCGGTGGCGCTGTTCACCGCGCTGTTCGGAACGCCGTTGTTCATCAGGCTGCTGCGGCGGAAAGGCTACGGCCAGCCGATCAGGGTGGAGGGCCCCAAGTCGCACCAGACCAAGCGGGGCACGCCGACAATGGGCGGTGCGGTCTTCGTTATCGCGTCGCTGATCGGCTACATGGTCGGGCACGCGGCCACCGACGATCCGATTACGGTCTCGGGCGTCCTAGTGCTGCTGCTGATGACGGGCCTGGGCCTGGTCGGGTTCATCGACGATTTTCTCAAGATCTTCCGGCAGACAAGCCTAGGCCTGCGCAGCGGTGCGAAGGTGGTCGGCCAGGTGGTCATCGCTGCCGTATTCGCGGTGGAGGTACTGCAGCATCCAGACAGATTCGACCTGACGCCCGCTGATGCGCACCTATCGTTCCTGCGGGACTTCGGCCCGGCTATCGGCACGCTGCCCTTCGCGATCTGGGCAGTCATCATGGTCGTCGGTACGTCCAATGCAGTGAACCTGACCGACGGGCTGGATGGGCTGGCAGCCGGTGCGACCGTGCTGGTGCTGGCGGCATACGTGATAATCGGCATCTGGCAAGAGCGCAACGACGTTACGCTTTTCCTGGCACCGCAGAACTACGCGGTCCGTGACCCGCTCGACCTGGCGGTGGTGGCCGCCGCGGTGCTCGGGGCTTGCTTCGGCTTCTTGTGGTGGAACGCGCCACCGGCCAAGATCTTCATGGGTGACACCGGGTCGCTGGCCCTGGGCGGAGTGCTGGCCGGGCTTGCCATCTGCACCAAGACGCAGCTGCTGCTGATCATTCTCGGCGGACTGTTTGTGATCATCACGATGTCTGACGTGATCCAGGTCGGCTTCTACAAGATGACCAGGCGCCGGGTATTCAAGATGGCGCCGCTGCAGCATCACTTCGAGATGCTCGGCTGGGCCGAGACCACGATCGTGATCAGGTTCTGGCTCATCTCCGGCCTGTGCATGGCGCTCGGCCTGGGAATCTTCTACGCGTCTTGGCTGCTGGCCTGACGCGTGTTGACTCCCTTCGGCGACGCGGCGCGGACGTCACCAGGCCACGATCGGGAGGACGCCGACCCCGGGAAGCGGCGTGAACCTGCCGTCGTCCAGCCTGCCGAAGCGCGGACATTTCACTAGGGCGTGCTGCCCCCGGGCAGCGACGGCCCAGGCCGAGCAGCTGATGTCAGCTGCGTCTTGCTGGCTCACCCCGTGGTAGCGCGCAGAACGCACCAGGAAGACACGGACAACGTGGCCGCCGGGCACTGATAGCTCAGCGAGCTTGAGTACGGCGGTGCCATGGCCAGAGTTGCCCGCGACGTTGCGATATGCGGCGACGATGACGGAGCGGCCGTTCGCGGCTAGTAGCGCGTTCTGGAGAGAGCCGAGGCCATGCCCGCCGCCGGCAACGACCCGGGATGTGAGGATATTGCTGCCGGGCGCGGCGGTGTCCAGCAGTCTGACCTGGGTGACGGCGGTGTAGTGCGAGACCGGTCCCTTGATCTGACCCTGCCATGCGAAGCCCAGGTACCTGCCCCCCGTTTCCCATGCGGGATCGCCCAGGAGCGCATATTCCTTTCGCGTCGTCCAGGTCCGGACCTTGAAGCCGGCTTTCAGCGAGACGACCTCGATCTCAGCGTAGGGACGGAACCCGTGAGTCGGGATCTGGAAGGCCACTGCGAGCTTGCTGCCGTCCGGGGACAGCGCTATACCGTCGACAAAATGCGCCGACATTGGGCTCGTGACGCGCAGCGGCAGCGCGGTCAGACGCTCCGAGCGCCCATCGGCGCTAACGTGCAGCATGAGCACCCGGACATCTGCCTCGTTGTTCCCAAGATTCTCGTTGGCTGTGATGGCAAAGCTGCGGTCGTTGGCCGCAGCGGCGATCGACGGCGGGGTGCCGGGTCCCTGCTCGGCCCGCGGCAGCAGGACCGAGCTCAGGACCTGGCCTGTGCGTGCATCGTGCACCTCCGCCCGTACCGTGGGGGGAAAGGTCAGGGAAACATAGAAGCGCGGCCCGGCCGCCGGCCCGGTGATCAGGGCGGGCCTCCTTAGTCCCGTCACGCCGGCGCCTGCCAGCGACACCCCGGCAATCACAGCAGCGACTGCCACGACGGCGGCGGCCGGAGCGAGCCATCGGCGCGCCCGGCGCCTGGTCAGCGACTTGATATCACCGGCTGGGCGCAGCTGCGGTACGCGGGACAGATCCTGCGACGGCCGCTCAGAGAGCGGGCGGAGCATCCCGGCGTGCGTCCGTGCTGCCTCGCGTGCGAGCACTTGCCGCAGCCGGTCCTCGATATCGCTCATCCTCAGCGCTCCTTCAGGGCCCGGGCAAGAGCTGCCAGGCCCCGGGCGGCCGTGGACCGGACGGCGCTCGGGCCGATGCCGAGGATCCCGGCGACTTCCGCGACGTCCAGGTCAGCGTAGAAACGCAGGACAAGCACCTCCCGTTGCCGCCGGGGCAGGGCGCGGAGGGCGTCCATCATCGCGCCGTGCTCCGCCGATATATCAACGGTGTCTGGCTCGGCCGCCGCTGCCGTCAGCAGCGGCGTGCGCTTCCGGGCCACCACCATGCGGCGGTGCACCGATCGGCATCCGTTCAGCACGCACGACCGTGCGTAGGCCAGGGCGCTTCTGTCGTCACGGAGTCCGGGCCAGCGTCGCTGTAGCTGCTCGAAGGCATCCTGCACGACATCCTCTGCCGTCGCCAGGTCGCCGACCATGAACAGGGCCAGGCGGACCAGCTCCAGCTGATGAGCGCGGAACAGCGCTGTCACGGCGCCCGCGGTCTCAGGATGGCCCATCGCGATGCGGCCTACGCCACTGGCGAGTTCGGCGGAGTCTGCGTCCACACCTGAGAGACGCCGCAGACACGCGCTACGCTGCGCCGTGCCGGACATAAACTCCGGGTCGCGAGCCTGCTGTTGAGCTGCTGCCGTTACCTCCCGCGGCGAGCGGGGCGTGACCGCCGTGGTGGGCCCCGTGAGCCGCCGCAGTCACCTGCGGCGCCGGTGGTCTCTTACACTGCAGTCACCATCGAATGAGCTGCACAAATGTGCTTCTCCGCTGCCCTCCTCCGCCCATTGTCCGCAGCAGTCGTTTCTCGCTTGTAAAGCCAGCCACCACCACTCCCCCACCTGCACCTACGCACCTCGAAGGACAGCAGGGATAAATCTGTTCCACCAGACCTGGCAGCTGCCCGCAGACGGGGGCAGAATCGAGACAGGATCGACGGCGGATACGCGGCGCCCGGCCGAAGGCTGGCCAGCGCACAGCCTCATCAAAACTATGTGCCCGATGCGCGGAAGGAGCCGTTAGTCCATGAGCGTCACATTGATCAATATCTTTGAGGTGCCTGCAGGCGACGAAGACGAATTCATCGCCGCCTGGGAAAAGACACGGGACTACCTCATGATGCTGCCGGCACATATCGAGACCGCATTGCATCAGTCGCTGCACGACGCACGGTTCCGGTTCGTGAACATCGCGCAGTGGACGTCAGAGGATGAGTTCAACGCTGCGATCCGCAGCGAGGGGTTCAGGGAATCCGCATCGGGGCTGCGCTGGCCCATGTCTCCCGCGCTCTACCAGGTGGCCCGGACGGGATAGCCAGTCGCGGCGGTCCGCACGAGTGCGCGCAGCGGCCATCGCACAGGGACCGGGACAACGTCAGTGGCAGACCCGCGCCATGAGTTATAGCCGCCCCGCCGACTCGGCGCGGCAAACAGCCGGGGCGACAGCGCCGCTCAGTGCCGGCGGTGCCGGACGCCCGGTCAATCTCTGCCTGTCGGCGGCAGTTCCTCTTGGCGGACCTGGCGATGGGGCCGTCGTGGAGGATGCTTGCGCGAGAGCAGCGCCGGCTAGGAAGATGTCCAGAATGCGGACGTGCGATAGAACATCCTGCTAAAGCGGCGCGGCCGTCTGCGCGGGCTTCGCCGCTTCGGCAGCGCAGCGCCCAGCCATGTCCGCTCAGCGGCAAGCCATGACACTGGAGGGGCCATGAATGTTCGAAAGCGTCTGAGCCGGCTGCCCAAGATGGCCAGGTTCGGAGTGGCGGCCGCGGCGGTTGGCCTTTGCGCAGGCGCTCTTGTACCGCTCGGGGCCGCAGCAAGCCAGACGACGGCTACACAGCGCGGCCACGGCGGATCAGCAGGCGCCCAGCGACTCAGCCACGTGTTCATCATCATGCTCGAAAACCATGCGGCCGACCATGTGATCGGAGACCCGGACGCGCCGTTCATCACATCACTGGCTAGAAAGTACGGCGTAGCCACGCACTACTACGGCGTCACCCACACCAGTGAGCCCAACTACATCGCCGCCACCAGCGGATCAACCTGGTGGAATAACGATGATGACGGCTGGTACACCGGCAACCATTACCCCGATCCCAAGATCGCCGGCAACCACTACCCGCATGCCAATATCGTCGACGAACTCACCGCGCGCCACATTCCCTGGGACGCCTACATGCAGGCCATGCCCACCGCAGGCTACCTGCCCGACAGTTGGCCGACCACGCCGGGAGTGAGCCCGCTGTACGTCAGCAAGCACAACCCGTTCATCCTCTACAACGACATCCGCTTCAACGGCCAGCGGCGCGATCACATCAAGCCATACACCGACATGGCCGCCGACCTCAACAGCGCCAGACCGCCCCGGTACGTATGGATCAGCCCCGACATCTGCAGCGACATGCACGGCGGGATTACAACAGCCATCAAGGGATTCCCCGACACGCCATGCCCGTATTCCAACGTCGCCGGTGACGCTAACGACGAGGCCCTCAAGGCAAAGGCCGACGCGTTCGTCAAGCAGGCCATTCACACGATCACGTCTAGCGCAGCCTGGACCGGCAACAGCGTCATCTTCCTCACGGCCGACGAGACCGACTACGACGGCAGCGACCCAGCCGACAACTTCTACGCATCCACCGCCGGGTGCTGTGACTCCCCGTACCTGCCCGCAGGCGACCCGGAGATCAGCGCCAAGTGGCCGGGAGGCCTGTACGGAGGCGGGTCGGCCCCGATGATCGTCATCAGCAGGACCGGCCCCCGGCACGCCGCTGATGCCGAGCCGTCCAACCACTACTCGATGCTGCTCACGATCGAGGAAGGACTAGATCTGACCCGGCTCGGCTACACCAGTGACGCCAGCCAGGTGCATCCACTGTGGCCGCTGATCACCAGCCGCCCCTGACTACCGCCGGCCAGACGGCAGCCCGCCTGGTCCCGGTCATCGGCCGTAAGGCCACCGGTGACCGGCACCAGTGCCCAAGCCCCGGACATCCCGATGCCGATCGGCCGCGGCCGATCGGCATCGGGAGTCATCCGCGCTGTACGGTGGCTTCTGCGTAACGGCCAGCCGGACGGGCTGACCCGGAAACTTAGCCCCTGCCGCCGGCGCTCTTGCGCATTTCATAGGCGCGGCCCAGGGCGCCCCTCTCGGCGAGCGGGGACCGTCCGGCGATGGAGGTCGCCTCCCCTGGGCCGCGGCGCTCCCCTGCCCAGCGGGACGTAAGTTATGCATGCAGCCACTACGGGCGTCGAACCGCTGGTGACCGAGATCTTGGCCGCGGCATTGGCCACCCGGGCGGGTCAAAACTCATCAGTCCAGAACGGGCGGAGTTCGAGCTTGCCCCGGTTGGCCTGCGGGTGCCGCGCGGCGATCGCGATGGCATCGTCAAGGTTGTCGCACTCGAGGATGTCGAATCCGGCGATCCACTCCTTCGACTCGATGAACGGCCCGTCGGTGACGAGCACCTGGCCGCGGCTGACTCGGACCGTCGTGGCCTCGCTGGGCGGCTGCAGAGCATCACCGGTGACGCGCTTGCCCCGCCCGTCGACGTCCGCCAGCCACTGCTCGATAGTCAACTCGTCCGGTGATGGCTCGGCCTCGACGGCTGCATCCGGGTCGACAACGACGAACATCATGTACTTCATGGTTTCTACTCCCGGCTAGATGGTCTGACGAAGAAACGACGATCGGAGAACGACCGATTGGACAGTCCGCCGGGCCTAATCTATGGTCTCCATCGGCGATGTCAGCATGCTCACGAGGTTAGGCATGCGACCAGAATTTCGCATGAGGTTCATAGCGCCTTCCGATGGCCGCACGGGTAGCCCACCATGGCGATCGGCGCTGCCGCTTGCACCCGGGATCTTCTGGATCTGGTGGTACTCGGCAATGGTGATCCCGCCGTAGATGCCGGACAGGAAATCCGGCTGAACGGGTGCCCGTCGCCGACTCCAGGCTGCTCCGAGCGCCACGCGGGCGGACCAGGATGTCGTAGGCAGGGGCGCAGCATCAGGATCTCTGGTCCTGACCGTATCCCGGCTCCGGATATCGTGGCGGGCGGAGAGGAGCACTGATGTCATCAGCGTCGGAGCCCGTTCATCTCAGCAACCATCACCGCAACACGCTGCGGCAGATCTTCCAGCATCCGGTCAGCCACAACATCGAGTGGCATGCCGTGATCTCCTTGCTGAAGGCCATCGGCTCGGTCGTGGAGCACCGCGATGGCATGGTTGCCGTCACTGTCGGGCCCGGGACCGAGTTCTTCGACGTCCCCGCGCACAAGGACATCGGGACCGAGACGGTTGTCGACCTGCGCCGGATGCTGAACAGCGCCGGATACGGACCCGATATCGAGAAACCCGGGTCCGCAGTTCAGGAGGACTGATTTGCAGTTTCCGGCCAGGCGGGACAGCTGCTACCAGCTGAGCTGGGCGATCCTGTCGTAGTCAGCCGAGGAGTATCCGGCCAGGCCCTCCGACAGAGCGAAGATCCACTCCGCCACGCCCAGAGACAGCGCTAGGCGGCTGCAGCGGGCGCAGAAGTGAGGCTCTTCCAGCCGTACCGAGTCGTCCTTTTCGAGCCGTACATATACCAGCTTCGATCCCTGCAGCATTTCCCAGCTGTCACCCTCGCGTGCCAGGGTGATCGCTCGCTGCTCAGCGTGGGTCCGGCAGTGGTCATGGTGGCCAAGCTCCCCGAACTTGCAGTAGCAGTGGTCCTCCCCGGGATATGGGACGCCGTTGGTCCCCCAGGCCAGCAGGCTGCCGTCCCGTTCCAGCACCGCGGCATGCCGGGTCCGTGCACGGGAGTCCCTGGCCAGTTCCGCCGCCCGCGCTGCCATCTGCTGCGCGACATGGCTGTCGTGGCGGTTCAGTGGCCGCCGCTGAGGTCGCTGCCCTGGTTGCACGCCTACCCCCCTTCGCAGCGAAAGTTCATTCTCCGTCAGGGTCAGCTACCCCGGCAAGGCCGTCCCCCTGCCAGCGGGGGGACCTTGACTCGCCTGGCTGCCTGGTTCCATGACAACTCCGCCGACTGGACCTGCAGCGGCGGTGACCCCGGGCGGTCTACTTCAATGAGGTCGACACGGGTGATCACTTCGCGGCGTGGGAGCAGCCGGACTGTTCGCTACCGAGATGCGGGCGGCGTTCCGGCCACTGCGCTAGCCGGGGCAGAGTCCGGCGGCGCATCAAGTACACGTCGCCCCCGGCGCCGCAGAGACGCCGGGCCCCTCGCCCTGACATCCAGCCACAGGGAAGGCATCGTGATGAAAGCACACTGGCCCGTGCCCGCCGGGCTGCACATGGCCTCGGTGCGGCTGCCCGTTGAGGGTGAGCTGCCGGCTCTGGCCGGTGCGACCGGGTGGCTCAATGCGCAGCCGCTGACACCGGTGGGCAAGCAGGGCGCCGATCGATTCGCCCTCAGCCAGCCCGAACGCCGCGGTGTAGACCAGGCCGGCGACGTTCGGCGCGTCAGCCTCCAGGGCAGTTATGATCTGGCCGCCGTAAGAGTGCTCGGCTACGATGGCCGCGTCATCCCTGGCGGGCCAGCACCTGGCGCAGCCTGGCAACATCATCGGCCAGCGAGGACTCCGGAGACTGCGGACTAGCGCCGAACGTATATTGACTCCGTGAAGCCGCCCTGTCGCCTGTCGATCCCGGGCTGCATCGGCTGCGGAGCGATGAGGCAGTACGAGAGCTGTGAGGGAGTCTGCTCCGAGCGCAGGCTCGAGCTCGTGAAGGGCGGGGATTACGACGAGCTAACGGCGGCGTCGGCGGCCTGTCGTGCTCGCATCGAGAGGCTCTGGGCTGTGGTCCGGGAACTGGCGCGCACAGAGCCCGGCCCGGCCGAGTGGCGGGTCGAGTACGAGGCGCTGCGGCAGTCGGCGCGCTCGGCTCTGCGGCGCTCCGGGTCTGCAGACGGGGGCCGCGATGATGAGCTGCCTTCGCCTGCTGAGACCGTGATCGTCTGGCGTTGCCAGGCCTGCGGGGGCGTTGATGCCCCGCAGCCGTGCATTGATGTATGCATCTGGGGTCTGGCCGACTGGGTGGATGCGGCCTCGTATGAGTCACAGCGGTCGCGGGCCGCCGCCGATCGCCAGGTTGAGCAGTCGCTAGCTGGGCTGCTCCGCAGGCTCGCGTTCGCCACACCGCGGGACGGGCAATGGCAGCGAAGCTGGTGTGCCTTTCAATCGCAAGCGCGGCTCGCTTTCCAGCTAAGGGAATCGCGCAGCGTCGTGGGCGAGATGGCCATTCGAAAGGCTCAAGCCGATGGATGACGCTCCTTACTGGGTCAGGCATCGCTTAGCGGTGCATCGCCGGGAGCGCGAAGCAATGCCTTGAAGGATGCGGAACCCGCGGTGGGGCACCGTGCAGCCAGGCCAGGGCGAACTCCTCGCCTAGGCCACCGCATCGGCGAGGAAAGGGCATGCTCACTGCGCCGGGCGCATTACGCGATCACGGCAGCTTGGCAGCTGTCAGCAGCACGGCCGAGGCCTCCAGCTCCGCCAGGCTGTGACGCGCCGGGGACTAAGCAAGTCACCGGACCGCCCCTCCCAGGCAGGTCGCCAGCTGACAACCGGACTCGTCCGCGCAAGACGTACGGATATGACCAGGACAGTAACCAGGTGATTCGTCTAGGCACCAGGTAGCACGATGTGCTACCTGGTGCCTAGACTGGCAGGCATGACAGCACAGCCCGAGATCACCCAGCGCGATCTTCGCAACAGGTCCAAGGAGATCATGGATGCCGTCGAAAACGGACAGGCATTCACCGTCACCCGTGACGGCCACCGGATCGGCGAGCTAATACCCCTGCGACAGCGCCGCCGTTTCGTTCCCCGGCAGGAGTTCGCGGCCATGTCGCAAGGTGCAGCAACTACCAGCATCGAGGCATTCCGCGCCGACCAGGACGCCGCCTTCGACCATGGCACGGACAGCCCTTATGGCAGGTGAACCTCACCAGCATGGGCTGCTGGACACGAACATCATGATCTTGCGCAGATGGATCGATCCCAGTGAACTGCCGGCTGAGATGGCCATCAGTGCCATCACGCTGGCCGAACTATCGGCGGGACCGCACCAGGTCCGCCGCGTAGACGAGCCAGGCGGCTACGACGAGCATGCAGAACGGGCCCGCCGACTCGACGTCTTGCAGCGCACCGAGAACGAGTTCGACCCCATACCGTTCGGAGTAGAGGCGGCCCGGACTTACGGTATGGTCACCGCTGCGGTAATTGCCGCGGGCCGCAAGCCCAGGCGCAGAATCGCCGACCTCATGATCGCCTCCATCGCTATTTCTGAAGGCCTGCCGCTCTACACGACTAATCCCGACGATTTCGCCGGCCTGGGCAACCTGCTCACCATAGTGCCCGTCACCATCCCCGGCTTGTAGTCGGCCACCCCGAACGCCTTGCCGTGCGCGTACCAGTCGGGCGCCGGACTCGCATGCTCACGTAGCTTCCTTGAGCCGTGATATTGCTGCGATCGCCTGGTCGCATGACGTGGGCGAGATTCCTGCACGCACAGTCACGGTCCGGGTTAGCCACGGTCGGCAAGGCGCTTCTTCTTGACTTAGTGCGCTGGCTTGCTTAGCCGTTACGGGCGCCGTTTACTCGTCGGCCGCTCTTTCTGTGGCGTGGTAGGCCTCGAGTGCCTCACCGGGGGTGTCGTAGTGGGCGCCGGGACCGAGGGCATTACCGGCGGCGCGTAGCAGCATGTATCAGAATCGCGCCTGCTGACTCCGACATGTGACGGCGAATTCCCCTTCGCCCGCATCACGGGGGGATGGCCTGATTCGGCCTGCATGTGCATGACCCGGAGGATCCAGCAATGAGCAACAAGGACAACCCGTCTCCCAGCACCGGCGCTGACCGGTTCAGCGAGGAGATCCAGAACGTCATGGCCGCCCGGCGCGAGCTCCCGGCACCCGCCGCCGCCATGGCGGCCATCGTGCCCGGCGGGCTGTACGGTACCGACGGCGCCAATCTTTACCTGATCGACACGGCCACTGGGGCCGCGAGCCTTATCGGGCCGCACGGGCCGGTCGAGTTCGCCGTCGGCGCTCTCGCGTTCGCCGACAACGGCGTCCTCTATGGCATCAGCCTTACCGACGACGCTCAGCTGTACCGGATCGACGTGACCACCGGCGCAGCCAGCGCCATCGGCCCGCTCGGCATCGGGTTCATCTTCGAGGGCGGCCTCACCTTCGACGCGGCGGGCCGCCTCATCGGCGTCGACCAGGGCGACGACAACACCGCCACCACCTTTGAGATCGACACCGCCACTGGCGCCGCTACGATCATCGGCCCGCCGGGCGGCCAGGCCCGCGACATCAACGGCCTGACCCGCGACGACGCCGTCGTTTACGGCATCGACCGGCCGAGTAACAGCCTCGGCCGCCTAGACGTCGCTACCGGTTCCTACACGCAGATCGGCCTCACTGGGGCCACCATCGGCGACACCGGCGGACTGGCGTTCGACGACGCCACCGGCGCGCTGTACGCCACTTTCGGCGCGGACGGCGGGTTCTACCGCATCGATCCGGCACTCGGTACCGCCACCCTGATCGCGGTGAACCGCGTCGACTACGGGCTCGCGTTCGCCCCGCAGGAGAAGCCGGGCAAGCTGCTCACCTACAGCGTGAAGTTCGTCTGCGGGGTGCAGCAGAGCCAGGAACCCGGGCAAGCCGTCGTGCGCCCCGGCGTCTACGCCACCGAAATCAACATCCACAACTACCACAACGTGCCGGTGCGGATACTCAAGTACGTGCTCCCGCTGGTATACGGGGACAAGGTGATCGGGCGCGAGCCGGACCTCACCGGCATCCGAGGCAAGGACGCGATCACTATGCCGCCGAACACCGCCACAATGGACGACTGCTACCGCATCGGCCAGTTGCTGTATGGCTCACCGCCTCCTCAGCCGCTGCCGCTCACCGTCGGCTTCCTGGAACTGGTGACCACCGCGCCCGTGGCGGTAGACGTGGTCTACACGGCCACCGACCCGTCCGGCCGGACGCTGACCATGGACGTCCAGCGGGTGGAAGGCCGGACCAAGTAGCCCGATCGTCGCGGTGTCCCGCTCGTGTCATATCAGGTCACCTGGCCCGGCCTGCCTGCCACCGGCCGGGCCAGATGAGCCTAAGGATTTCGCTGACTTCGCCGAACACGACGTGCAGGTGGCCATTCCTTCCGCTACCAGGCAGGATTCCTCGCCAGGAAAGCATTCATCGCCTACCGCAAGCGAGGCGGCCAGCGACGATCCCCGTTACCCGACTTTTGCATCGGCACGAACGCTGCCCTTCGCAGATACCGGTTCCTGACCTGGGTAACCGCCCGCTACCGCACCTACTTCCCTACGATCGAACTGATCGCCCCTCGGGCGGCCGGCCTCGAACGCTCGCGCAGTCGCCACGCCCGAAGAACGCGGCTTGCTCGTCGGCGACGAGCGCCAGGCGAAGCACGAGCACCGTCTGCCGAAACGATCTGTGACCTCAACTGATCCACCCACGTCACGTTTCCCGGCGGCCCGGGGTCATCCAGATGAAGCCCCGTACACCAGCCGATGTGACAGGAGGGTGCCCGATGGCACGCATTGAAGGCGTATCAAAGTCCCAGGCCGGTCCGATCGTCAAGCTCGTTTACTGGTTCGGGCCCAAGGCGATGAAGAAGCTGACCGGCCGCGATCCGCTGACCGGCAACGGGATCGAACCGATGGAGATCTGGGCGCTCCAGCCGAAGATGATGATGGGCATGGGCAAGTTCAACCAAGCGATCCGCAAGGGCAAGACCGTCGATGAGCGGATCAAGAACTTGGTCGAGCTGAAGGGCGCGCAAATGATCGGGTGTGAGTTCTGCGTCGACCTCGGCTCACAGATATGCCGCAACTCCGGCTTCTCCGACACCGAACTCCTCGCCATACCGCACTACCAGTCCAGCGACCTGTTCACCGATCGCGAGAAGGCAGCGCTCGACTACACAGTCGCGGTAATGCGCACGCCGGTCGAGGTCACAGACGAGCTGTTCACGCGAGTGCGGTCGTACTTCGACGATCGCCAGCTGGTGGAGATTACCGCCCTGCTGACACTGGTGAACCTGGATCGCTTCAACGCCGCATTCGGGATCGGCTCGGCAGGCTACAGCGACGGAATGGTGTGCATCCTGCCAGATCGCCCGGATCCTGCAACGTCGCTTGCCCGCATCGCCGGACCTGCAGCCAAGCCCGACGGGACGGCGATCGCGTTGTGACCTACCGCAACGGGCTGTGCTGACAATGCCACGCCGCCCACGGCATCGGCTGAGTGACACGGATCGCCGCTCAGCGGGCAGACGGCGGCCCCACAGCATATGTGGGGGCGCCGTTTTGCTTGTCCGCCGAGGCTTAGTGAGGCCGGACGTTGTGGTTGCGGGCGAACAGGTTGCGGGGGTCGTAGTGACGCTTGACCTCCGCGAGCCGCTGATAGGTCTCCGTTGGATAGATCGCGGCGACATCCTCCTCGGTGGCAGAGGCGAGGAAGTTTGCGTAGGCGCCGTTGACGTGAGGTGCGAGTCTCCCCCAGATCGCTTCCAGAGCCGGGCGAGCGGCCTCGACCACCGGCTTCGGGCCCGCGGTGGTAGTCACGAACATCAGCTCCGCCTGGCGATGCGCATAGGCGGTGGCGTCGTCGGGAACCCGGGATACCGCACCGCCGACGCTGCGAACGGCGATGAACGGCGACCGCTGCGATGCCCCGATCTCAGCAAGGATCTGAAGGACCTCGGACACCGATTCCTTATCGACAAACGCGTTTCGGGTCGCAAACTGGATGCCAGGCGGCGGCGCCATGCCGTCCACGAGCGTGTCCGCATAGGGCTTCAGCGCGATATCGGCGTTGGTCACCGTGCCGAGCCGGCGGATCGGGTCGATTGCCCGGGCCGCGAGCTCCGGGTCATCGCCGTCAAAGGCGACGTGGATCTCGACCGGCGCTTCGGGCCCGCCGGCGAATGGATTGGCGAAGTCCGCGACAGATGTGAGCTCTTCGGGAGCGGCGCGGAGGTAGTCTGCCCAGCCCTGGAGCACGGTAGCCGCCTCCGATGCGGGGAAGGCGATCTTGCCGAAGAAGACATCCGTCGTCGAGTGTGCCACGAACTCGAAGGCGGTCACGATCCCGAAATTGCCGCCGCCACCGCGAATCGCCCAGAACAGCTCCGGGTTCTCCTCCGCGCTCGCGTGCGCGACCTGTCCGTTGGCGGTGACCACCTCCGCGGCGACCACGTTGTCCAGGGCCAGGCCGTACTTCCTGACCTTCCAGCCGATGCCACCGGTCAACGTCAGCCCGCCGACCCCGACGCTCTTGGTGTCGCCCGAAGAGATCGCCAGGCCATGCGGGGCCAAGGCGGTCGCGACCTGACCCCAGGTGGCGCCGCCGCCGATCCGCACGTGGTGACGTTCGTTGTCGATGATCTCCACGTTCGCGACCTTGCTGAGGTCGATCACGACGCCGCCGTCGTTGGTGCCGAAGCCCGGAAAGCCATGGCCGCCGCCGCGCACGGACAGCAAAAGCCCTGCGCTGGCAGCGAATCTGACACCTGCTTGCACGTCCCCGACGCTCTTGGGCCGCAGGACATGGGCCGGGCTACCCGAAGCCAATACCGACCGGCTAGCCGATTCGTACTCCGCTCCGCCCGGTTCGATGATGTCGCCGCCGAAGTCACGGCGAAGCATTTCAAGCGCTGAGCTCATGACGTTCCTTCCACACAGGAGAATCCGGATTGGTGCATAGGAATGACGAGACAGCCCGGCAAAAATGTGAGTCCCACCGAGTGTGACCTGCGTCTCCCACCCCGGCGCTTGCGGCAATGGCCGCCACCGCGATCTTCCTTCGTGCTGGCATGATTCCTCTCCTCCGGAGTCATCCGGCCGATCTCCTTGTCTCATCGACCAGCTTCATCCGCTGTTTCAGCGTGCCGCCGCCGCCGTGGCGAAGACATCCGCCGGCCGGCGGATATGAGCTACTGGGCGGTGACCGGCTTGGCCAGCGCCTGTGTGGCGCAACCCATCTCACAAACGGCTGGGTTGTCTCGTCTTGGGTGGAAGAGACAGGTTCTGGATTCAGGAGGGTGATGGTCATGCGGGTGTTCGTGGCAGGCGGGGCCGGGGTTCTGGGGCGGCGTCTGTTGCCGCAGCTGGTAGAGCGGGGCCATGAGGTGACGGCGACGACGACGGGCGCGGCCAAGCTGGATTTGCTGGCGCGGCTGGGCGCTGATGGCGTGGTGATGGACGGGCTGGATGCGGTCTCGGTCGGTGAGGCGGTGGCCAAGGCCCGGCCGGACGCGATCGTGCACCAGATGACCGGGATCAGTTTTGCTCATGCCGGTAAACCCGATCTGAAGCACTTTGACCGGTGGGCCATCCCCACCATCCGGCTGCGCACCGAGGGGACGGATCACCTGCTGGCCGCGGCCGAGGCGACCGGCGTGTCCCATTTCGTCGCGCAGGGCTATGCCAACTGGAACGGCATCCGCCAGGGCGGATGGGTGAAGACCGAGGAAGACCCGCTGGACCCGATGACGGGGACGGCGGCGCACACGTCCATGGCGGCGCTCCGCCACGTCGAGGACGTGGTCGTCAAGGCCGGCGGCGCGGTCCTGCGGTACGGCGGATTTTACGGGCCGGGCGCCATCGACGACCAAGTCGAGCTCGTGCGAAAGCGGCAGTTCCCGCTGGTCGGGGGCGGCACCGGCTACGCCTCGTGGGTGCATCTGGACGATGCGGCGAGCGCTACCGTGCTGGCTGTGGAGCAGCAGGCGCGGGGCGTGTTCAACATCGTCGACGACGAACCGGCCCCGGCGAGCCAGTGGCTGCCTTACCTGGCCGCGTGCGCAGGGGCGAAGCGGCCGAGACGGGTTCCCGCGTGGCTGGCCCGGCTGCTGGCCGGGGAGGTGGCGGTGATGATGATGACCGAGGGGCGCGGCTTCTGCAACGCCAAGGCCAGGCGGGAACTCGGCTGGCAGCTGCGCTACCCGTCATGGCGGCAGGGCTTCACGGAAGAACGGGCGTGATCAGGACTGCAGAGTTCGAGCGGCTGCGGCCGCTGCTGTTCGCGATCGCCTACCGCGAGCCTCACCGCGCTGCCGAGGCCAGGATACACAGGAAGGCTCACGCGGTGGCAAGCCTTGTGGAGGCCCTGCGATGGGTCGGCCCGCGTCAGCGGGCGCTGACCAGCAAGACCGGGATCGCGCTGCCCCAGGCCACCGCTTCCGCTACCCGGCCAGGCCGCTGGCGGAGGGTACCGACATCGCCGTGCCGGCCGAGCACCAGCAGATCGAAACCATGCTCGGCCGCGTAGTCGCACACGGCGCGAGCGGCCTTCTGGCCATCGACGATCCGCAGGGTCATCCGGGCGCCGCTGGCCGACGCCACGACCTGCCTGGCCCGCTCAAACTGCTCTTCGGCCCACCGCCTGGCCACGGCCCGCTCGCTATCGCGCTCGCCTGCGGCCTCCACATGCGGATTCTCCGGCACGACGGAAAGAGCGACAACATGGCCATCGTCGCCGGCGATCGACGCAGCGGCGCTCAGTGCCTCGGCGGCGTCGGCGGACGCATCCCAGCCCACCAGCACGTGACGGAACCGGCCGGCAGTCACCTGGCACCGCCTCTTTGCTTCCCGCGACCCGAATGACCAGCAGTCATCATGGCCTCCTCACCAGCACTGCGGGATCACCACCACAGGACTACCACGCGGGCAGATATCCGGTGTAGAGGCCATCAGCGAGTTGTCCTCTCGCGATTCTGGCGGCGTCATCGCCACCGCCATTCTGTGCGGCGCCGCGGCCGTTCACAAGCTGGAGAGCACAATCCCCGACCGGCGCGGCTGCTGGGGGTTGCGCCCCGGTTGCGGGACGCGCCTGCCCTCCGGGACCTCGGAGATTCGCCTATAGGAGGCCTGCAATGACATCCGCAACAATCAAGCCAGCCAGGGAGACTGGCGGGCGCGACGAGGTGGGCCGCGGCTACGGCCCAGTCCGACCGCGAGCGGGTTTCTGGCACCTGCGTGGTCTCAAAGCGCTGAGGCGCTACCGCTAATCGGCCAGGAACGGGTGATGGTGGTACCCGGATTCGTCCAGGACGGCGACGGTGGATTCGGGGACTTCGATGAAGGCGCCGGGCAGGTCGTTCAGCGGCTCGGAGACCACGACGTGGGCCTGCTTTCCGAAGGCCCGCAGCCGCTCGATGCCGGGGTACATCGCCTGCAGGGTGGCGATGTCGGCGGAGTGGAACAAGGTACGCGTCTGGTGCTGGGAGGAGTACCGGAAAGCCCACACGGTGCTGCCGTCGCAGACGGCGACGGTTCCTTGCATCGGGAAGTTCACCCCGTGCTCGTGGCCGGCCGATTCCACCATCCGGATGGCCTTGGCCATGGCGGCGACCGGGTCCTCGCGCAGCCCCAGGGTCAAGGCGAGGTGGAACAGTACCTCTGAGTCCGTGGTCCCGGCGATGTGCGGGTACAGCGACGGGTCGACGGCAAAGGTCAGGTCGCGTTTGACTGAGCCGAACCCGGCGATGGCGCCGTTGTGCATGAACAGCCAGTTCCCGAACCGGAACGGATGGCAGTTGGTCTGCTGGATCGGCGGCCCGGCCGCGGCGCGGACGTGGCTGAAGAACAACGGGGACTCGACGGCCTGGGTGAGCTCGCGCAGGTTCTGGTCATTCCATGCGGGCTCGGTGCTGCGGAACAGCCCGGGAACATTACCCGCCTGCGGATCCTTGGGGTACCAGCCGAACCCGAAACCGTCACCGTTGACCGTCTCCGCTCCGAGCGGGGAATCCAGCGACTGCGCAATGAGCGAGTGCTGCGGGTGCAAGATCAGCTCCGACGGCCGCAGCGGCTCCCCGCAGTACGCCAGCCAGCGACACATGACGTCAACCTCCCCGATCCCGCACGGCCCGCCGCGGATCACGTCAGGCTACCCGCGGGCAGCCAGCGGCCGGAGGCATCCCGGGGATCCCGGGGCGTACACGGACTACGCCGTCCGTACGAAGCGCCTTGTGCCGCGATTGCGGTGACAGGCGGAGCCCGCCCGCTGGGTACCCGCGCTGTGCTCTGGCGCGAGAGCACGTGGAGACGGCCTGTAGCCGGACGGGAGGCGGAGCCGGACGCGGTATGAGCGGAGGAACGCAGAACGAGCAGGACCACATGAGGGACGCCTAGCCGATGTGGTGGCGCTGGGCGTAGCCGATCGCGGCTACCCGGTCGCGTAAGCCGGCCTTGGCGAAGATCTGGTTGATGTGGGTCTTGATCGTGTGGTTGCTGAGGGTCTACCGCAGCCGAAGACCGGCAAGCCGGTCAGCGCGGCGGGCCTGCCATACGCGATCTTGTGGACGCTCATCGTGGCCGCCCGCGCGGCGTTCTCCATCGGCGCCACCCACTGGCTCCCGGCGCAGCTCGCTGAATGGTGCGCGACCCATCACCTCCGGGACTCCCGGGGCTGCCGTGGCAGACCTTCGCCTAAAGTGCTCCCGCCGCCGCGGATCTTCACTCCTTGCCGGCGGGGTCATGCCAGATGGCTGGGAAGTTGCGGGCGCCCAGTTCTTCGGCGCGCTGGAGCCGCCGGACGGTCGACGGCTGGCGTGCCGGCGGCGCGACGGTCAGCAGGCTGGTGAGCAGGGCCCGTGCCCGCAGCAGCACCATGGGAGAGCGGGACGCGGACTCGATGAGATCATCCAGGCCGGTGCGCAGGTAGTCATCCCAGGACGGGAGTGCCAGGACTACCCGGACGGTCCCGGCGTTATCGGTCACCTCGGCCACGTCCAGGTCGCGTGCTGCCAGCGGCTGGAGAAGGCTTTCGATGGTGTCCAGCACCTGGACGGCGGTCGCCGGGTCGTTCACCGCCGGGGACAGTGCCCGCAGCCCGATGTCGGCCAGTAGCCGGAACGCGAACAGCGGGTCCTGGTGGAAGGTGCGCTCCTGCCCGATCACCAGCCCGCCGAGTACCGCCGCGTCGGCCACCTCGCCGCCGTGCAGATCGGCGACCGGAGCCCCTTGCTGAAGCGTGTCACCTATACCGGCCCGCAGCACGATCACGCCGCCGCCGGCGGCACGCCGCAGCCGGCCCAAGTCGAGCTGCTGCAGGGTCACCTGGCGGTGCGGCCATATCACCGCCCTGCGCAGCGGTGGCAACGGAGCAGCCTGTCGCCGGCCTGGCGTGCACGGCCGGCGGTACAGGTCGTCGAGGATGCCGCGGCCCTGCCCGGCTATGGCTGCCAGCGTGGGCGCCAGCTGAATGGAAGTGAAGGCTTTCACCTGCAGGCTCCGGATCAAGGCGATGGCGGCGAGTACTGCCACCACCTCCGTGGTCGGCACGATCACCGACACTTTCTGCTGGTCGCCGATGACCAGGGAAGTGGTGACCGAGAACACGAACACCCCGATGGTGAAGGCGAACGTCCGCCACACGATGGGGTCATCACGGAACAGGTTCAGCCGAGGCGAAAGGCTGGTAAAGGCCCACTGCACGACCACGAAGAGCAGCGAGAAGATAATGGTCACCAGCCCCAGGACGCCGAAGCCCACCGCGACCAGCGTCTCCGTCACCCGGGTGCTGGCCACAGTGGACTCCGTGGTTATCCGGGGAAGCAGCAGGCCAAGCACCAGTCCAGCGAGCGCGCACACCAGCTGCACAAGACCGGCCCGCAGCCGGCGCCGGGGCCGGTCAAACCGCCCGAGCGCGCGGCCAGCAAGCGGCCGCATCACCACGCCCGCCCGATGTGATAGGAGAACCTCGCCAGCCAACGTCTGCCCGCTGCCGGTGGCCGGTCAGCTCGCGGGCATCCGGGCCGGCACCCCAGCGCGACGGCGGCATCGGCCGGGCGGCCCACGGGTGCTCAACCTCGCCCGGTCAAACGCCGGCGTCGGCTTGCGGCGCCAGCACGCCCACGCTGACCCGGGCAGATGCGCCGCCGCCCGCGTCCGCGCGGCCTGTTCGGTCCGGCACGTGCGTTCTGCGCAGCGGACCGTCTGCCGGCGCTGCCATGCCATCACCCCCCTGGTCCCTTCCCGCTGGTACTGTCGCCCGCGCATGGCCGGCCCGACCTCACCCATCAAGGGTGGCCTCGGCGCTTAAGGCGCCAGGCTCGGATGCCGGTACCCATAACCGCGGCAGACTCACTAATAATGCGTTTACAGGCAACGTCCCCGGACAGCGCCCTCTTGACCAGACCGGGAAGATCTTCGATGCCCAGACCGTAGCTACGGGCGTTGCCTAGGAAGGCCGGGCCGCCAGGCGCACCGTTCGAGGCATCCCCGGTTGCCGCACGGGCAGAGCTTGCCTTGATAATCGACGCTGGGACAACCCGGCTGCGGTATCAGGATGAGACTCCGAAAGCGGCGAGCCGTCCAGCTTCCCGAACTTGCGCTGGCCGCTGAGGCACAGCGTAGGCTCGACGGGCACGATGTGCTCGATGGCGGGTTTGCCTTGCGCATTGTTTTGCTGGCGGTCCGCGAGAAAGGCGCGCTAGTTTGAAGAGCGAAGGTACGCCGGAAGCTGGCGGATGTCCGCCGGTCGAAGCTGCGGTCAGCGGCGCGGAGCGCGCGCCCTTTGACACGAGCGTGGCGCATATCGCGCGGGTCTATGACTACTGGCTGGGCGGCAAGGACAACTTCGCCGCTGACCGGGCAGCCGCCGAGCAGGCAATTGCCGCCTACCCGGACATCGTCTTCTCAGTCCGCGCCAACCGGGCCTTCCTCGCCCGCGCGGTGCGCTACCTGGCCGGCGAGGCGGGCATCAGGCAGTTCCTAGACATCGGCACGGGCATTCCGGCCTCCAACAACACCCACGAGGTTGCCCAGTCCGTGGCGCCCGACAGCCGGGTGGTTTATGTGGACAACGACCCGATCGTGCTCGCCCACGCCCGTGCGCTGCTGACCAGCGGCCCGCACGGGACCACCAGTTACCTGGACGCGGACCTCCGCGACACTGGGCGGGTGCTGACCGCCGCAGCCGGCATGCTGGACTTCTCCCGCCCGGTGGCCGTCATGCTCATGGCGATCCTGCAGCATGTGGACAATGCCGCGAACCCTTACGGCATCGTGGCGACGCTGCTCGACGCCCTGCCCCCGGGCAGCCACCTGGCAGTGTCCCATCCGGCCTCGGACATCGAAGCCGAGGCGCAGGGCAAGCTGGCCGAGCGGCTGAACCAGACGATGGCCGAAAAGGTGACCATGCGGGACCGGGCCCAGGTAAGGCGTTTCTTCGACGGCCTGGAACTGGTCGAGCCCGGGCTGGTGCGGGTTCAGCAATGGCGGCCGGCATCGGAACTCGAGGCCAGGAGCCCGGCTGGGCTGTGGGGCGGGGTGGGCCGCAAGAAATAGTGCGCCACCAGGACGCGTCTGAGAGCGCCGCCCGAGACGGTCCAATTCCGCCCTCAAGATGACCTTGCCAGAGTCCCCGATCCCCGGCCGTCGAGCGCCGCGCCCTGATCTTGCTGACCGCCGAGCTGGGCCCGCTCGCGAGTGTGCCTCCGGCGGCGCTCGCCGCATCGCAAGCGGTGCCGTCGATCTCGGCAGCAAGCGACCCACCCCTGCGCCGTCGAAATAGTTCCGGCCGCGAATCGCACGAGGCGCGCCTCCTTGTCGCGCTCAGCGCGTGTGTGCCGGACACTAGAGGGATGACGCTGCTCGAACGGAATCGTCGCTGGCGTCGCTTGCCGAGTACGCCGGGGAGGCACGCCAGGGCGAGGGGCGCCTGGTGTTTGTCGTCGGCGAAGCCGGTGTCGGCAAATCGGCGCTGGTAGAACAGTTTGCCGGCGATGCGCCAGGTGCCCGCTGGTCCTGGGGGGCCTGTGATGGCCTGTTCACCCCCGCCCGCTCGGGCCGCTGTTCGACATCGCGGATCAGCTCGGCGGTGAGCTGCTTGACCTGTGCCGCGCCGGCGCTCCTCGCGATGAGCTGTTCGGCGCGCTGCTGCGCCAGGCCAGTGATCCCTGCACGCCGCACGTAGTGGTCATCGAGGACCTGCACTGGGCTGACGAGGCGACCATCGATCTGCTGCGCTTCCTGGGCCGCCGGATACGGAACGCCGCGATGCTGCTGATCGGCACGTACCGCGACGACGACGCGGAGGCGAGCGATCTGCTTCGCCTGGCTCTTGGCGAGCTTGCGCGGCAGCGGAGCACCAGGCGGATCGTGCTGGCGCCGCTCTCTGCCGACGCAGTCAGCGTCCTGGCCGCGGGAAGCGGGCTCGAGACGGCTGCGCTGTTCCAGCTGACCGGCGCAACCCGTTCTATGTCTGCGAGGTAGTTCAGGCCGGTATGGATGAAGTTCCGGCCTCGGCGCGCGATGCCGTGCTGGCCCAGGTCGTAAGCCTGAGCGGCGAGTCCCGCGAGCTTCTGGATGCCGCGGCGCTGACCGGCGCACGCGTCGAACTGCGGTTGCTTGAAGCGGTCATGCCAGGCCGGCCGTCAGCCATCGATGAGCTGACCGCATCCGGTCTGCTGGCCGGCGATGGCCCCTGGCTGAAGTTCAGGCACGAGATCGCCCGGCTGGCGGTCGAGCAGGCGATCGCCGCACACCGCCGCAGCGCCCTCCATGCCCGGATCCTCTCTGCCCTGCAGTCTCTGGACTGCGACGATGATGCACGGATGGCCTTTCACGCCGAGGGGACCGCGGATGCCCCGGCAGTCCTGCGTTACGCACCGTCCGCCGCTCGCCGCGCGACGGAACTGGGGTCGCACCGCGAAGCTGCGGCGCAGTTCGAGCGTGCGCTCCGGTTCGCGGCGCAGGCGGATCCGGCCTCCGTCGCCGGACTGTACGACGAGCTCGCCTACGAGGTGACGCTGCTCGACCGGCTGCAAGACGCCGCCGACGCCCGGCAGAGCGCGCTCAGATTGTGGCGTCTGGCCGGTGACCGGCTACGCGAAGGCGACACCATGCGACGGCTCTCCCGCACGATGGGCCGCCTGTGCCGTGGCCGGGAAGCCGCCGCGGCAGCGCAGGAGGCCGTGTCGATACTCGAACCGCTGGGACCGAGCACCGAACTGGCCTGGGCATACGCCGGCCTGGCCACCCAGCGGCTAATGGATGCGCAGCGCCCGGCCGCAATCGAGCTCGCGCTGCGCGCACAGGCAATCGCCGAGCCGCTCGGCGTGCATGAGGTGCTCAGCGACGCCCTCAATACGCAGGGCTGCGCCGCCGCCTGCCTGGGCAGGCCGTGGACGGGGCTGCTGCGCAGTGCGCTGGACATCGCGCTCCGCGAAGGACTTGACGAACAGGCGGGCCGGGCATTCGCGAACCTTTACGCCACCTACTGCATGCAGCGCAGATTCGCCGATGGCGAGTCCTACTACCTGGATGGCATCGCCTACTGCGATGAGCATGACATGACAACCTGGGCATCCAGCCTGCGCGGCGAGCGGACCAGCGCCCTGGAGACGGGCCGCTGGGACGAGGCAGTGACCTTGGGCACGGACCTGCTGAACCGCGCCGACCCGTCCCCGATCAACCGGGTGTGCTCGCTGACCGAGCTCGGCTTGATCAGGGGCCGCCGGAGTGAGCCAGGCGCATGGGATTACCTTGACCAGGCAATAACCGATGCTGACCAGTCCGGCGAGCCGCAGCGGATCGTGCCGGCCCGGCTGGCGCGCGCCGAGGTGTACTGGCTCGAGGGCAAGCCGGGCGAAGCCGCGCGGGAGGCTGAGCTGGCCGATGACGGATCCGCCCGTTGCGACGCCTGGGACCGCGGCGCGGTCGCTGTCTGGCTACAGCGCCTCGCATCTGCTCGCGCGCCGCGTGATGACCTCGCCGAGCCGCGCCGGCGGCAGATCGACGGTGACTGGGCCGGGGCCGCCGAACTATGGACCGAGCTAGGCTGCCCTTACGAGGCCGCCATGGCCCTGCTCGACGCGACCGATGAGCAGGCGCTGCGCGAGGCGCTCACCATTTTCACCAGGCTGGGCGCGTCCGCTCCAGCGCGGGTCACCCGCCAGAAGATGCGCCGCCTGGGCATCCACGCGATTCCGGTCGGTCCGCAGATCGCGACACGTGCGCATCCGCTCGGGCTCACCAAGCGCGAGCGTGAGGTTCTCGACCTGATCTGCGCCGGGCACACCAACGCCGAGATTGCCGCGCACTTGTTCATCTCGGCGAGGACCGTCGATCACCATGTCTCCGCCGTGCTAGCGAAACTGGATGCGCCCACCCGCAATGCCGCCGCGGCACGCGCCACCCGGCTCGGACTGGCCGGTTCCGCAGGGAGCCGATGATCAGGCTGCCGGAGCGGTATCGGCGATCTCGATAACCTTTGAAGAAACGGCGGTGCACATAATGGTTCTCGCCGCGGCGGGGTGGCTGCCAAAGCCCGCGCGGCTGCCCTTGTCCGCCCGCAGCACCAGCCGGGCCCGCCGCCGCTGCTGGTTGTCGCCACCGAGCCCTACGCCGGCGGGGCTCCGACTGCCCGCACTGGACTCCCGGTTCCTCGCCGCCCCGATCGCGCGCAAAGGACGCCTCCTCAGGCGGTGGGTGAGCTGGGCAGCCCTTCTCGGTGGCCACCGCAGGGTAACGGCGGCTTATCCCCGGCCCCGGGTGGCGATCTAGAACGGTGCCGGGATATGCCGTAGCGGCAGGTCGGGTTCGGTGTATCCGCCGGGCCGTTGCCGTTTGGGCAGGGTGATGTCGGCAGGGGTGAGCGGCTTGTAGGGGATCTGGCTGAGCAGGTGGCTGATGATGTTGAGCCGGCCGCGCCTTTTGTCGTCGGTATGCGCGATGTACCAGGGCGCCCATGCGGTGTCGGTCGCGGCGAACATGGCGTCCCTGGCCCGGGAGTAGTCATACCAGCGGCGGTAGGACTTCAGGTCCAGGTCCGACAGCTTCCAGATCTTCCGCGGGTCGTGGATGCGGCTGGTCAGGCGGCGGGTCTGCTCGCCGGCGCTGACCTCCAGCCAGTACTTCAGCAGCAGGATCCCGTCATCGGCCATGGCCTTCTCGACGCCGGGCGTCAACTGGAGGAACCGCTCGGTCTCGGCCGGCGTGCAAAAGCCCATCACCGGCTCGACGCCGGCCCGGTTGTACCAGCTGCGGTCGAAGATCACGACCTCGCCGGCCGCCGGGAAGCGGGTGAGGTACCGCTGGATGTACATCTGCGACTTCTCCCGCTCGGTCGGGGCGGGCAGCGCGACGACCCGGAACACCCGCGGGCTGACCCGCTCGGTGATTCGCTTGATCGTGCCGCCCTTCCCGGCGGTGTCCCGGCCCTCGAACACGATGCAGATCTTCGCGCCGGTCGCCTTGACCCACTCCTGCATGGCAACCAGCTCGCCGTGCAGGACCCTCATCTGGCGCTCGTACTCCTTGCGCTTCATCTTCGGCCGCAGGCCGGCGTCCGCCTCCGGCCGCGGCCCGGTATGCGGCGCCCGGACCTCCGCATCATGCCGCTTCTGCTTGTCCTTCTTCTTGTCCATGTCACTTACCTCCGCTGGTGCGGCGATGTGGGTGCGATGCCGCGCTTGCGCTGGCCGCCTGGCCTAGCCGGCCGGTGGTGATGCGGGAATGTCGCGCCGCGGGCCGGTTTCGGCGGCCGTCTGGCCTGGGGCTTTCCGGTCGGTGGGCTGGCTGTCGGTCCATTGGGCGCCGGTCTGGTTGCGGTATGCGGTGATGGCGGCGTCGATGGTGGGGTAGAAGTGGCGTGGGTTGATGGTGCGGGTGAGTTCGTAGCGTTCGATCTTGCGGCGTACCGGGTCTTTGAGTTCGGCGAATGTCAGGTGGATGCCGTCGGCGTTCAGTGTCTTGTCGAGGTCTTCGAGCATGTCGGAGGCGGTGGTGTCGATGTCGGTTACCGGCTCGGCGGCGATCAGGATCCACGCTGGCGGGGGGGCGGCGCGGGCGAGCCGCCTGATGTTGTCGCGGAATGTCGTGGCGTTGGCGAAGAACAGCGGGCCGTCGAAGCGGTAGATCACCAGGCCGGGCAGGTGCTGGGCGCGGGGGTAGGAGCGGGTGTCGTGGTAGCCGGGCAGCCCGCCGATCCGGCCGAGCACGGTGTCATAGGGCCACCAGGCCCGCCGGAAGACGTTGAGGATCGACAGGCCGACCGCGATCGCGATCCCGGGCAGCACGCCGAGCAGCGCGACGCCGCCGAAGGCCGCGATCGACAGCGCGCATTCGGCTTTGCGCTGCCGCCACAGCCGCGCCGTGGCCGGGATGTCGGCCAGCGACAGCGACGCGGTGATCACCACGGCGGCCAGGGCCGGCTGGGGCAGGTTCCGGAACAGCCCCGGGACAAACACGATCATCAAGATGATCAGGACCGCCCCGGTGACCCCGGTCAGCTGCGTCCTGGCGCCGGAGCGCTCGGCGACCGCGGTCCGCGATCCGCTGGTGCTGACCGGGAACCCCTGGAACAGGCCGGCGGCCAGGTTCGCCGCGCCGATCCCGATCATCTCGCCGTTGCCGTGCACCTCCTGCCCGGTGCGGGCGGCGAACGCCGACGCGGTGGAGATCGTGTCGGCCAGCGAGACCAGCGCGATCCCCGCCGCCCCGGCGAGCAGCGGCCCGAGATCAGCCAGCCGGACGGACGGGATGGTCAGCGGCGGGAACCCCTTCGGCAGCACCCCGACCAGGCTGACCCCGTGGCCGGCCAGGCCGAACACCGACGTCGAGACGATCGCGGCCACCACCATGATCAGCACCGCCGGGACCTTCGGCAGCCACCGGCCCAGCACCAGGATCACCACGATCCCGGCGATCCCCACCGCCGCCGCGGCCGGGACCGCCTTGCCGTCCGCCAGCCCCCGGGCGAACCCGGTGACCTCCCCGATCAGGCCATCAGCGGAAACCTTGAACCCGAACAGCTTCGGCAACTGCCCGGCCAAGATGGTCAGCGCCAGCCCGTTCATGTAGCCGATCATCGTCGGCTTGGAGATCAGGTCGGCGATGAAGCCCAGCTTCCCCGCAGCCGCCACGATCATGATCACCGCGACCATGACCGCCAGCACCGACGCCAGCGCGACCGCCCGCTTCTCATCACCGTTGGCGGCGACCAGCGGCAGGATCGTCGCGGCGATCATCGGCCCCAGCGACGAATCCGGCCCCAGCACCAGGATCCGCGACGGGCCGAACACCGCATACCCCAGCAGGCACATGATGGACGTATACAAGCCAGTAATCGGCGGCAGCCCCGCCAGCTCCGCATAAGCCATCCCCTGCGGAACCAGCAACGTCGTCAGCACCACCCCCGCGACAACATCCCTAGCCAGCCACGCACGCCGGTAAGACCTCACCGCCTGCAAGCCAGGCAACCACCCGAGCAAGAGCATCACACCTCGGCCACGGTCAGACGCCGCAACGGGATTTTCTCCTCTGGACCGGCCCGCCGCATCACCCGCGCTAGGGTGAGGCCACCTGCCCGGCGCCGATGACCATGAAGGAGTGAGGACGTGCAGTCAGCGTGTCTCCCCCCTGCCCTCAGCGGCGCCTGCCAGCAATCTGCGGACCTTGCGGCGGCGGTAATACCGTACCGCGAGCACGGCGCAACCGGCGGCGATCGCCAGCCCGGCCACCAGAGCACCCAGGCTGCCTCCGTCCTGCTCGTTGGTCGATACCTTGCCTGCGCCGTAGGCGGCGGGACCGACTGACAGCACGTACACGGCGCCGGCGATGAAGTTCCAGACCACGAACTGGGAGTACTTCATTCTGAGGATGCCGGAGATCAGGGTCGAGGTGAAGAAGACGGCCAGGCGTCCCCATTTCGCGTAGACCGCCGCTGCCTTGGCGACGGCTTTCTGCCGCACCTCGTGCCGACGGCCCGGGCGGTCCAGCAGCCTGCGGCCCCACCGGTCGCCGATGTGGTAACCAGCCAGCCCGCCGGCCTCGGCGCCCAGCGTCGCCGCGATCAGCACCGCGGCGATGTTGAGCTTTCCCTGACTGGCCAGCACAGCGGCCCAGCCCACGACCGCTGCCCCCAGGGCCGGGATCCCGGCGAACGACAGCGCCATCAGCGCGAAGACGGCCAGATACGCCCACTCGCCGTACTGTGCCGCCGGTGAGGCCGCTGCGATTGCGTACATAGATGGATGCCTTGAGGCTAATGCTACCGACCGCCTGGGATCTTAACGATCACCTGGAAAGCAGATGTCGCGCCTCCCCCGCGCCGGGTGGTGCGCCTGCGCCTGCCGCGCCCGTCCACAGCGTTCGCGCATCCGCCAGAGGGGGCCGCAGGATCAGCAGCTATCGTAGACGGGCTCGCCGAAGATCTCGAAGATGCGGGTTAGCCTGGCCGCCATGACGTCGGCTGCGTTCCAGCACGCGCCGGCGCGCCGCTCGGCTAGTCAGGCCCGGGTGAAGGTGAGGGCCTGGCGGCGGAGGAGTGCCCAGTCCAGGGGCGGCCGGGGTACGGGGACGCCGGGGCGAGCGCGGGGAACTTGCACCCGTAGCGCGAGGGGGCGGATAGTGCAACGCACCGGGGTGGGCATCAGGACTGATTCGCCGTCGATCCCGACCGGGATCTGCGGCTGGTCGGCGTCGATGACGACCTCGCGGGCCGTCAGCATGGTGACGTTGCGGGAGCGCTGTGCCGCGCGCAGCAGCCCGGCCGCCTGGGCAGCGTTGTCGATCTTGACTCCGACGACGCCAAGCAGCCCCTGATCCAGTCGTGCGCGGCGGCCCAGGCCGGCGATGTCGCCGGTCTGGTAGGGGTTGTTGCTGACCAGCACCGCTTGCGGGCCGTCGACTATCACCTTCCCGTCGGCCCGGACTACCAGGTGCGCGCCCTGGTGGCCGGTGAGCAGGTCCGGGAGCATGGCCAGCGCGGTGCCGGTTTTCTCGTCCCGGTAGGCGGGACTTTGCACGACCTGGGCGTAGGCGCCGAAGGACGCGTTGTTGACGAACGTGCGGTCGCCGATCAGCCCGAGGTCGATGCGCAGCTCGACGCCATCGGACAGGGCATCCAGGCAGCTGGACGGGTCGTCCCGGTCCAGTCCGAGATCGAGGGCGAAGTGGTTGCGGGTGCCCGCGGAGATGACCAGCAGCGGGATATCCCGCGCGGCCGCGATGCCCGCGACGAGGGCCTGGGTGCCGTCGCCGCCGGCCACCCCGAGCAGGTCGGCTCCGCCGGCGACCGCCTGCTGCGCTAGCGCGGCTACGTCGATGATCCCGGGACCCTCCAGCAGGGCAACCTCGGCGCCGAGCGCGGCGGCCTTGCCGGTGAGCCCGAACTTCGCGACCTTCCCGCCGCCTGACCTCGGGTTCATGATCACGAAAGGCTGCTGCGGCGGCGCCGCAGCGTGTTCGCGCGGCCCAGCCGGTCGGCGGCCGCTGGCCAGTGCCGTGCGCCCGGCCGCCACGGCGGCCGCCGCGAGCACGACGGCCAGCGCGATCTCCCACAGCAGCCCGGCGACGACATACACGACGATCACGAACACCGGCGCGGCAACCAGGACCGCGAGCGCGAGCCAGCGCCTGGTGCCGCGGTTGGCCAGGAACCACCATGCCGCAGCGCAGGCGATCGCCAGCCCCGCGATGCCAAGGATCAGCGCGGTAATGCTCCGTAGGGCGCCCGAGACCAGCAGCACCAGCACCGCGCCGACAGCGGCGGTGAACGCCAGCCGGGCCAGCCACCGTTGGCCCCGGCTGACACGGACTGATGCCCCGCCTGCCGCGCCCGCGCGGCCCGTCCCGCCCGGTCCGCCCGTGCCGCGCGAACCGTTTTCCTGCGCTGCCATGCCATCACCCTTGGCCCTTCCCGGCTGATACTGTCGCCCGCTCATGGCCGACCCGGCCTCACCCGTCGAGGGTGGCCTCGGCCGGCGCCAGATTCGTAACCTGCCGGTCAAAGCTCACCGAGAACCGGAGCATGCGCCACAGAAATCAGTGACAGGCGAGGCCTGGAGGCGTTCCGGCCCCGGGCAGGCGGCGACGAGGCCGATCTAGCGGCACAGACCTCATCCATGCCGGGTGAAGTGGGCTCAAGCACGCCGCCGGAGGATGCGGCTCATCAGGAGCGCAGGAGAAGATGGGAGAAGTTCAAGTGGCAGTTGTCGAGTACGAGCCAGATGCCGCGTTCCCCGGCGTGATCGGGCGGACCGCCGAGGAGTCCACTCCCGCGTGGCCGGCGCCGGTGCGGGCACGCGAGGGCGCGCCCAACGTGCTGTTCATCGTGCTGGACGACACCGGGTTCGGGCAGCTGGGCTGCTACGGCAGCCCGATCAAGACGCCCAGCTTCGACGCTATCGCGGCAACCGGCCTGCGCTACAACAACATGCACACAACGGCGTTGTGCTCGCCAAGCCGGTCATGCATCATCACCGGCCGCAACCACCACAGCAACGGGATGGCCGCCATCACCGAGCTGGCGAGCGGCTATCCCGGGTACAACGGCGTCATCCCGTTCGAAAACGGCTTCCTGTCCGAAATGCTGGTCGAGCACGGCTACAGCACCTTCATGGTCGGGAAGTATCACCTGACGCCGAGCAACCAGGAGACGGCGACTGGCCCGTACGACCGGTGGCCGCTCGGGCGCGGCTTCCAGCGCTTCTACGGCTTCCTGGGCGGTGACACCAGCCAGTGGTATCCGGATCTGGTGTACGACAACCACCAGGTGGAGCCGCCGCGCACCCCAGAGGAGGGGTATCACCTCAGCGAGGACCTAGTCGACAAGGCGATCGAGTTCATCGCCGACACCAGGCAGGTCGACCCCGCCAAGCCCTTCTACCTGCATTTGTGCTTCGGCGCCACGCATGCACCGCACCACGTGGCGAAGGAATGGGCAGACCGGTACGCGGGCGCGTTCGACGATGGCTGGGATGCCTACCGGGAGAAGGTGTTCGCGCGGCAGAAGGAACTCGGCATCGTTCCCGCCGACGCGCAGCTATCGCGGCACGATCCCGACGTGCCCGACTGGTCGTCGCTCCCCCCGGCGGCCCGCCGCCTGTACAGCCGGATGATGGAGGTCTTCGCTGGTTTCCTTAGCCACACCGATCACCAGGTCGGGCGGCTGATCGAGTTCCTGCGCCGACAAGGGGCACTCGACAACACCCTGATCATGGTCGTCTCCGACAACGGCGCCAGCGCTGAGGGCGGCCCCACCGGGACCACCAATGAGGCGCAGTTCTTCAACAACGCCCAGGAGCCGATCGAGGAAAGCCTCAAGCTGATCGACGAACTCGGCGGCCCCAAGCACTTCAACCACTACCCGTGGGGCTGGACATGGGCCGGGAACACGCCGTTCCGCCGGTGGAAGCGCGAAACCTACCGCGGCGGCGCCAGCGACCCGTTCATCGTGTCCTGGCCGCAGCGGATCATGGACAGCGGTCAGGTCCGGACCCAGTACACGCACATCGTCGACATGGTGCCCACGGTTCTGGACCTGCTGGACATCAAGCCGCCCAAGGCCATCCGGGGCGTCACCCAGTCACCCCTGCACGGAGTCAGCTTCGCCCACACGCTGGAGGACGCCGCCGCCGAGAGCAACCGCCACACGCAGTATTTCGAGATGCTGGGCCACCGGGCGATCTACTACGACGGCTGGCGGGCCGTCTGCCCCTGGCCCGGGCCGTCCTTCACCGAGGCAGGCATGCCCTTCGGGCAGCCGATCTCGTCCGAGACGCTGTCCCGGCTGGACGTCACCGGCTGGGAGCTCTACCACGTGGCGGAGGATTTCGCCGAGAACCACAACGTGGCCGCCGAGCATCGCGACCGGCTGATCGCGATGATCGGGACGTGGTATGTCGAGGCGGGTAAGTACAACGTGATGCCAGTCGATGGCAGCGGCCTGGCCCGCATAATCGCCGAGAAACCCCTCGTGGCGGCCCCCCGGGACAGCTGCACCTACCGGCCCGGCACTCAGTCGGTCCCGTTCTTCGCCGCACCCCGGGTGCTCAACCGCCCGCACAGCATCACCGCGGAAGTCGAGATCCCCGCCGGCGGGGCCGAGGGGGTGCTGCTGAGCCAGGGCACTGCCGCGGGCGGCTACTCCCTCTTCGTCAAGGACGGCAAGCTCCGCTATGTTCACAACTACGTGGGCCGGGCCGTCTACGGAGTGGAATCCGACGAGGTCCTTCAGCCAGGCAAGCACGTGCTCAGGTTCGAGTTCGAACCGACCGGGCAGCCCGACCTGGAGCACGGCAAGGGGGCGCCCGGCAGGCTTCAGCTTTACGTGGACGGCACCCTCACCGGGAACGCCGAAGCTCCCGTCACCACCCCGTTCATTCTCAATCCGGGCGCGCTCACCTGTGGTGCCAACCCCGGCTCCGCGATCACCGACGACTACGCCAGCCCCTTCAAGTTCACCGGCACCATCCACGGCGTGACGGTAGACGTCAGCGGAGAGCTGATCCACGACTCCGAAGCCGAACTGCGCATGCACATGGCCCGCCAATAGCCCATCGAGCTAGCGTCCGCCGGCACGACTCGGCCGAGGGGGCATAAGGCCTGCCTGTTGCCGGATAGTTCCGGGGCAGAGCCACAAGCCATGGCCAAGATGCCGGCCCGGGAGATTTACTGTGGCGGCGGCGCTACCACTCGCATGTCGATCAGCTCGAGGCCGAGGCCGTTGATCCGCTGCAGGAGTCCTTGGAGCGCGCCCTGGTCTGGCAGCTCGGCCCGAAGAGTCGTGGTGTCCGGGCCCACGCTGATTTCGCAGTCGTCGAATTCCGCGCAAAGGACGCTGCCTGCCTGACCTACGAAAGTGATCTCATACGTTTTTGATTGCACCAGATCTGCGCCTCGCAGCCCACTCCCATGTCACGCATTTCACGTATGCCGCTCCATGTGCTGCAATCCTTCCCCGGTTCTTCGCTTTGGTCATCACCCGCCGGAGGGTGAACTGCGGGTGTCCGCAGCCCTCCGGCAGCTCGCCGACGTTCGAGCTGCGAAATATGCCCACGGCACGTTCCTTTCCGGCCGGCCGCTGGGGTTGCCGCGCGGCTGGCCGATCTAGCTTTGCTTGCGGCTGCTGCCTACAATGACGGAGCGCAGTGGCATCTGGGCTTCCGCGCTGGCAGCGGCCGGGATTGCTGGGGGCGTAGTGGCGGAGCGTGGCGCCTCGCGGAGCGCGCGGTTCGCGCAGGCGAAGTTCCGCCCGACGACACTGCCCACCACGCTGCTGGAACGGCCGGTGCTGCATGGACGGCTGGCGGCAGGCGCCGACCAGCAGCTGACGGCTGTGGTGGGATCAGCGGGCGCTGGCAAGAGCGTGCTCTTGTCGAGCTGGGCGGCGACCCGCCCGGCCGGACTGACATCCTGGCTGTCGTGCGATGAGGCTGACGCGGATCCGATCCGGTTCTGGGCGGGCTTCATCGAGGCCCTCCGGGTGGTGGCGCCCGGGTTCGGCGCCGATGCCGGCGAGTTGCTGGCGATGGACGGCGCGGTGTCCGCCGATGTCACCGCCTCGATCGCGAACGACGCCGCGCTACTGCCGACCGGGTCAGCGATCGTCGTGGACGACTTCCACGCCGCCGCGGCCACGGTAGCCAGGACCATGACCGATCTGGTCGAGCGTTGGCCGGCCAAGACCGCGCAACTGGTGCTGGCGAGCCGTGTCGACCCGCCGCTGCGGCTGCACCGGCTGCGCTTGTCGGGTGAGCTCTGCGAGCTCCGCGACCGCGACCTTTATCTGTCACTGACGGAGAGCCAGGCGCTGCTCGCGAACTTCGGCGTGCAGGTCGCCGCCGGTGACCTCGCGCTGCTGCATCAGCGAAGCGAGGGGTGGGTCGCAGCCGTGCAGATGGCCGCGCTGACGCTGCGCGGCCGGACGGACCCGGCGCGATCAGCACGTGCGCTGAACGTCCGCGGCCATGCGATCGCTGAGTACTTCATCTCCGAGGTCCTTGAGCAGCAACCAGCGGAGCTGACGCAGTTCATGCTCGACACCTGCGTGCTCGACGAACTGACCGGTGATACCTGCGCGGCCATCACCGGCAGGCAGGACGCGGCAGCGCTGCTGCGCGGCATGGAGGCAGCCAACCTGTTCATCGTGGCACTCGATGATGACCGGACGAGCTTCCGCTACCACCATCTGGTGCGCCAGGTGCTGCGCGCCGAGCTGCGTGCCAGGGGCCGGGCGCGGGAGCTCGCGCTGCAGCTGCGGGCGGCCGAATGGCTGGAGTCCACCGGCGACACGCGGCGTGCGACCCGGCACTTCCTGGCGGCTCGGCAGGCGGACCGGGCGCTTGGCCTCTTGCGGGACCGGGTCGTAACCGATTACCTGCACGATCCCGCGATACCGGCCGAGCTGGACCTCAGCATGGTCGACCGCTCGCTGCTTGCTGACGCCCCGGACAAGCTGCTCGCCGTGGCGGCCGACCTGCTGCTGTGGGGCAACTGGGTCCGCGGCGGCGAGTACCTGGACCTGCTCGAGCGCAGCCTGCCGGCTATCCCCCCTGACTCAAGGCTGGCGGCCCGGCTCGCGGCGATGCGGTCGCTGCACTACGCGCTCACCGGCCAAGTGCATGAGGCGGTGCGCCAGGCCCTCGCCGCGCGGGACATCGAACAGCGGATCCTGCTCGCGGATGAGTGGAATACTGCTGCGCCGACGATCCTGCTGCGCGCCTACACGTGGCTGGAAGACTTCGAGGCGGTCGAGGGCGAGGTCACCGCGGCCCTGGCGCTCCCGTCGCTGGCCGAGCCAGTCAAGCTGGTAGAGGTGCGCGGGGCGCAGGCGCTCGCATGGTTCGAAGCCGGCCATATCGCCCAGGCAGCTGATGTCGCCAGTGCCGCTGATGCCGACGCGCGACGGCTGGGATTCGACCAGCACTTCATCGCGGTCGACTACCTGAGGACCCTGGCGGGAGCGGCACTCGAGCGGCGGGATCTCGACGCGGCGGAGCATCTCACCGAGCAGGCACTGTCGATATCCGAGCACCGCAGGCCGCCCTTCGAGTTCCTTGCCCTCCTCGACCGGGCCGAGATCTGGGCCGCCCGCGGGCAGATCCACGATGCGCTGGCAACAGTCGAGGCAGCGCGCCTGGTCCTGGCCGGGACCGGATCCTTGCTCCTCGCGCGTGCTGACGAGATGGAGGCGCTGCTGCGGCTGTCTCGCGGCGACCTGCACTCCCCCGCCGGGCTGGCCGGCAGGCTGCCCGCGGCCCGGCGCTGCCTGCTGCTGGCCAAGGTCGCGCTCGCCGCGGGCGATCATCACGCTGCGCTGGCGCACCTGGCAGCGCTGGCGCCGGAGGAGCTGACACCGCGGCGCGCGCTGGTGCGCCAGATACTCCTGGCCGCCGCCGCGATCGAGCGCGGCGACCCTGCGGCCGCCGTCATCGTTGGCGGCGTGCTGGAGACAGCCCGCCGCGAGGGCTTCCTCAACACGATTGTCACGACCGCGCCCCAGCTGGCCAGCTACCTGGTCGAGCGCTCGGCGCAGGTTCGGCCGGAGCCGTTCCTCGAGCGGCTCATTGTCGCGGCCCTGGCGGTGCGTGCCGTCCAGCCGGACGCCGCGCAACCCGGTGGCATGTTCGGATGGCCGCTCACCGCCGCCGAGCAGCGGATCCTGAGGATGCTGCCGACCAGCACCTACCTGCAGATGGCCGGCGCCTTGCACGTGTCGCGCAACACGGTGAAGACTCACCTGCGGTCGATCTACCAGAAGCTGGGTGTGTCGTCGCGTTCCGAAGCGATCGAGCGAGCCGTGGACCTCCGCCTGATCTGAGTCTCCCGGCGCGGCAGATCGCAAGCATGCCGAACCGGATGGGCACGCACCGCGCACCAGGAGGGCCTTGGCATGGACGTTGGCAGTCCTGATGCCCGTGGCCTGGCCCACGGGGTTGTCGGGCCGGCCCGGGTGATCGCGTTTGGCGCGAGCAATGTGGCCCCGGCTGGGGCGGTCGTAGGCGGGCTGGTCATCGTCGTGTCTTACGCCGGGTTCGCGTCTCCGCTGGTCGTGCTCGTCGCGTTCGCCGCGTCGCTGTGCTGCGCGAGCAGCATCGCCGAGTTCGCTCGCCGGCTACCGTCGGCCGGCTCGCTGTATACGTACAACAGCCGCGGGCTCGGCCGGACCGGAGGCTTCCTGACCGGCTGGATGATGGCCTTCGCATACGCGCTGTACGTGCCCGCGGGCATCGCGCTGACCAGCGCGTACACGTCGCAGCTACTCGCCGGCACGCTGCATGTGACCATCGGCGGCTGGGCACTGTTCGTGGTCATCCTGGCAGCGGTGGTGCTGGTCGCGTACCTGGGCATCGGAACCTCGTCCTCGGTCGATCTGGTCCTTGTAGCCGGGGAAGTGGCCCTCATCGCGGCACTGGCCATCACGATCCTGGTCAAGGTCGGGCCAGCGCATTACTCGGCTGCAGTCCTTTCCCCGGCATCGTCGCCGAACGGCCAGCTCACCGACATCACGACTGCGATGATCTACGGCATCACCGCATTCGCCGGCTTCGAGGCGGCCGCCGCCCTGGGCGAGGAAGCAAGGAACACGCGTCGCTCCATCCCCGCCAGCACCATCGGCATCGTAATCGTGACAGGCATCTTCTATCTGCTCGTCGTTGTTGCGGAGATGTTCGGCGTGGGGCGGCAAGGCATCCCGGGCTTCACCCGGCAGGGCAACCCGCTGGGTTATCTCACCAGCCAGTACTGGTCGCCTTCGGCGCTCTGGGTGCTCGAGCTTGTGGTCGTGCTCACCGGCCTCGGCTTCGTCATCGCCTCGCTCAACGTTGCCATCCGAGTCCTTTTCGCCATGGGACGCGAGCGGGCTCTGCCAGGGTCGCTCGCCCGGCTGTCCAGCCGTCATACCCCGGTGGTCTCGATTGGCTGCGTCGCCGCGCTCACGCTCTTGCTCGGGCTGCCGCTGACCTATGCGGACGGCGGCGCGCGCACATTCGGGTATCTCGCCGGGGCTGGCGGGCTATCGGTTGTGCTCGTCTACCTTGCCGTGAATATCGCGACTATCCGCGCGTTCCGCACCGAGTTCCGCGACGAGTTCGGGTTCTGGCGGCATCTGCTCGTACCGGCAGCAGCCGTGGTGCTGTTCATGTTTCCGCTGTGGGGGATCCTTCATCCGCATGCGCGCAGACTGGTAGATCTGCTGCCTTTCTCGGCGCTCGGCTGGCTCTGCCTCGGGGCCGTCGTGGCCGGCGTCCTCCGGGCTCGACGGCCCGCAAGCTTCGAGGCGCTGGGCAGAGTCTTCACGTCACGGAAAAGCTAAGCGGATGCAGCGGGTGATTCTGCTGCTCTGGTGGTCTCGATGGGCTGGCGGGGGATGAGAATGGCGAGGACGAGGCCTATGAGCGTGATCACGAGCATGGTCGTGAGGGCGACGGCGAACGGCTTTCCCGCCGGGAGCGTGACGGCTACCAGGACCGAGCCGACAAGGGCGGTGCCCAGCGATGAGCCGAGGTTGGAAACGCTGCGGGACAGGCCGGAAATCTCCCCCTGGTCGGCGTCGGGAAAACTGGACTGGACGACGTTCACTGACGAGGTCAGCATGACGCCGACCCCGGCGCCGAACAGCAGCAGCCCTGGCACCCAGGTCAGGACGCCCGAGTGAGCCCTGACCAGTGCCAGCAGCAGAATCATGCCGACAGCGGTGGCCAGGAAACCGGCGATGATCAGCCATCGCTGCGGATGGCGCCTGGCGAACCTGTCCGCGCCTGCGGAAGCGGCCAGGATCCCGATCGTGGCCGGAGTGAGCATCAGGCCGGTCTGGACCGCGTTGTAGCCGTTGACTTCCTGCAGGTAGACCGAGACCGTAAAGAAGGATCCTTGCAGGATCAGCCACTGAATGGTCTGGGTTCCCATCCCGAGGTTGGCTATCTTGTTGCGGAACAGTCGCAGCGGCAGGAGCACATCTCTGCCTTTGCGTTCCGATGACCGGACGTGCAGGAAGAACCACAGCAGGAACAGCGCGCCGACGGCCACGAACAGCCAGACCGGGGAAATCGAGCCCTTGGGGATCACGACCGTGTTCCCGATAGTGAAGTTCTCCCGCGACTTGACGAAGCCGTAGGTCCGGGACTGCAACAGCCCAAGCACCACGAAGAACAGTCCTGCGGCGGACAAGACCGCCCCGGTCAGGTCGAAGCGCGTCTTCGGACCGGGCCGGGCCGGGTCAGTGATCTTGCGGGCGAGGACCGCGATCCAGGCCACCACTAGGACCTGCAGGGCGAACGAGGCGCGCCAGCTGATCGCGCTGGTCACCAGGCCACCGATCAGCGGCCCGGCGGCGGCGCCCAGACCGCCCGCGCCGCTGACCACACCGAAGTAGCGGGCCCGCGACTTGACATCTGGGAACGCCACCGTGACCAGGATGTAGATCGGAGGGATCATAAGCGCCGAGCCCACGCCTTCCAGCAGCGAGTACCCGACGATCAGCAGCCCGAGCCCTTGGGCCAGCGCGGCTAGCAACCCTCCGGCCCCGTAGACAATCAGGCCCAGCACAAAGCACCGTTTGCGGCCCCAGATGTCGGTCAGCTTGCTGCCCGGGATCATCAGCGCCGCCATCGTCAGCGTGAACAACGTGATCGCCGTCTGCACACCGGATACTGTCGTGCCCAGATCCTTGGCGATCGCGCTGATGGCCACGTTCATGTTCGTAGCCGCGTAGCTGGCGATGAACTGCGCCAGTGCCAGCGGCAAGATCATCGCCCGGGCCGCAGCACCCGCCCTGGACACTGTCGGATCAGCCATCGCGGCCTCCTGCCTGCACCAACGCAAACTCCATGTTGAATCCCCGGAGGTGCTCTCGCGGGTCGGGCCTTCAGTTGCGTGATCCTGCTGCGGTCAGGCGTAGCGCACCCAGCAGGTGCTTGCTGGGTGCGCTTACAGGCGGGAATCAGCTGCGATGGGCGATGCGGACTACTGTGCTGCCGCCTGGCCTCCGTGCAGGGATTCCTGGAGTTCCTTTTCGTCATCCTTGGACAGGGAGGTCTTCAGGACCGTGCCGCCGTACCTGCTCATCGCCTCGACAGCCTTGTCGGGCGTGACCTTCTCCAGCATCAGGAACAATGCCGAGGTGCCCGGCTTGACCATGTCGCGGACCTGATCCTGGAACTGCTTATCGATGCTGGTCTTGGCGACCTTGCCCATGAGAGCGCCCAGCCCGGCGCCGATGGCTAGGCCGAAGACCGGGATGAAGAACAGCAGGCCGAACAAAAATCCCCAGAACATGCCCCAGGTCGCTCCGGCACCGACCGCGTGATGGCTGGTGTGAACGTGGTAGCTGCCATCTTTGTCCCGCACGATCACCGCGATCGCGTCTGGCTGAATAATCAGGTCCTGGGCCAGCCTCCGTGCCTCATCGGCAGCGGCTTCTGCGGTCGCCTCATCCGGGTATCCGATGGCGATCAGGTCAGCCATAGCATTTCCCCTTTCTCACATGTCGTCGTTCTCCCCAGCGTCGGCAGGGCATGGGGCACGGTGTCAATCCTGCCGTCGGCAGGCCGGGGATTCCTCACCCTCTGGAGGGTGAGTTCGTGCATCTTGGCGTCCCGCCGACTGGCGATGGCCCCGGGTCACCCGCGGGAGGGTGATGACGCAGGTGCAGCCGCCGGGCATGCTGGCGGCACGCTGAACCTGCGGACTGCGAGGCGCAACGCTGATGCGATCACAGACCTATGAGATCACCTTCACCGGCGAGGCGGGCAGCACGCTGCGCGCCGAATTCGACGACTGCGAGGTCACCACTGGCCCGGGCACCACGACCCTTCGCGCCGAGCTGCCCGATCAGGCAGCCCTCACCGGGCTCATGCAGCGGATCACCGGATTCGGGCTTGAGCTGATCCACATGCACCTCGTAGCACCGCCGCCCGCGCCATGACGGGATGGCCAGCCCAGCCGGTGATCTATGAGATCTCGCGCACGAGGCCCTCGCAGCCGCAGCGGCGACACCACTGGCCGGGTTCGAGGACCCGGCACGCGAGCACGGCACGGCCGGGTTCGAGGCGTTGGCTGGTCACCTCAAGTCCGAGCTCGTCGAGACGGCAGAACGTGGTCAGACCGGCGCGCGTGAACCCATCAGCGGGGCACGCCGCGACGGTAGCGCCGGGCATGCCGGGGTCTTCCAGATGAGCGTGCAGGAGCCTTCATCCTCGGGAGACCCCGGCCCCTATCCGGTCACCGACGCGCCGGGCACCCCGGCGGGGACCACACTCGATTGTGAAGGGCCCGGTAACGGCCCTGGAAACCCTCGAACCAGCCTGAGACCTACTAAGATCATCGGGTGGACACCCCTGTCGGCCAGCTGATGAACATCGTCGTGGACTGCCCGGACGCCGACATCTCCGCCCGGTTCTGGGCGGCCGTCCTCGGCTGGGAGCGGGTGCAGGAGAACGCCGGCTGGGTCGACATCGCGGACGCCTCCGACGGCCGGCGACGCCTGGTGTTCCAGCAGATCGCCGATTACCGCCCGCCCGGCTGGCCGGACCAGGGGCCACCGCAGCAGCTTCACCTGGATGTGCGGGTCGACGACCTCGAGATCGCCGATCAGCGGGTGCGCGCCCTGGGCGCGGTCCCGCTCGGGGAACGTGTCGTGCTCGAGGACGAAACCTACTGGGTCTACGCCGACCCGGCCGGCCACCCGTTCTGTCTCGTGCAGCCCGGAACCACCTGAACCGCGGAGCCTTCATCCCCGGGAGACCTCGACCCCTATCCGGTCACCGACGGGCCGGGCACCCCGGCGGGGACCACACCCTCGATTGTGAAGAGCCGGATTTGACTTCTGCTACGACAAGCGGCGCTACGACCGGATCACCGGCCAGGACGCGCCCGCCGTCCGCGATCACCTGCGGGCCGGCCTGAGCTATCAGTCCCGGCTCCTGCGTTTCCTGGAGAACCATGACGAGCCTCGCATCACGGCCTGCATGCCGGCGAGCGCCGAGCGGGCCGCGGCCGTAGCCATCACCACGCTGCCCGGCGCGACCTTATGGCCGGAAGGACAGTTCGCCGGCCGCCGCGTGCGAGCGGGCGAATGGCGGCTGCTCGAGGCCGCTGGCTGGCCTGACAACCAGTCCTGCCGCAACCTGGTCGCCTGGTCCTGGACCGGTGACCGCGACAGTGACCCGTATGTGGTGGCGGTCAACTTCTCCGGGCAGCCAGCTGCGCCGCCACAGCCTGATCGACGTCTCCGTGGGTGTTGCCGGCCCCGATGCGATCCAGGATGCCGTCGCGGCCGAGCAGCTCGCGGACTGCGGGCTTGACCCGGGCCAGCCGCAGGGTCACCCCGGCGTGCTCGGTGAGATCGAGGATCTCGTGCATCTTCGCTGACCCCTGGGAGTCGATGAAGTCGATGCCCTCGCAGTCAAGCACGATCCCGGTGATTCCGGGCGTGGACAACGCGACCTCTCTGACCCGGTCCTCGAGTGCGTCGGAGGTGGCGAAGAAAAGACCGCCGTCCAGCCGCAGGACCACCACCCCGGGGAACCGCTCATCGCCGGGATGCTCGTCCAGCTCCCGGAACGCCTGCGTGCCCGGTTCCCGTCCCAGCAGCGGCATCCGGGGGCGTGTCGCCACGGAGATGAGCCAGATCAGCGAGAGCCCGATCCCGATCATCACCCCGGCGAGCACGCCAACCAGGAGTGTCCCGGTGATCGCCGCGATCGCGATCCAAAAGTCGAACCGCGCCACCCTGGCGAGACGGCGCATCTCGGGCACGTCCATCATCCCCATGACCACCGCCTCGATGATCAGGGCGGCGAGCACGGATTTGGGCAGTTTCGAGAACAGCGGCGCCAGCACCAGGAGGGTAAGCAGCACCATCACGCCGGAGGTGAGCGACGCCAGGCCGGTTCGCGCGCCGGCGTGGTCGTTCAGCGAGCTCGCGGACAGGCTGGTGGAGACCGGCATCCCCTGGAACAGCCCGGCGCCGGCGTTCGCCACGCCCTGGGCAGCCGATTCCTGGTTGATGTCGATGCGATAGCGGTGCCTGGCCGCAAACGTCCTGGCATCCCCGGCGGTCTGCGAGAAACCGATGAGAACCAGCGCCACCGCCGCCAGGGCAATCGTGCTCGCATGATCGCGCAGCAGCGAAACGCCGGGGACCTGCAGGGACGGTAGCCCTCTGGGCACCTCGCCGACCAGGGCCACGCCGTGAGCGCCGAGATCGAAGAGCCAGGACGCCACCAGGCCGCCGACCACCAGGACCAGGGCACCGGGGACGCGCGGCGCGACCACCCGCAGCCCGAACACCACCACCAGCGCGGCTGCGCCGACGACCACCGTTACCACCTGGGCATCGCCGAGCGTCCCGAGCCACGACCACAGTTCCCTGATCGGGTTCGAACCGGTGGCCTTCGTGCCCGTGAGTTTGGGCAGTTCGCCGATCACGACATCAATCGCCGCGCCGAACAAGAAGCCGGTGACCACCGCCCGGGAGAGGAACTGCGCGATCCACCCCATCTTGAGCACGGCGAGGAGAAGGAACAGCACGCCTGAGACGAGGGTGATCATCGCGACTAGGGACGCCGCGTCCTGAACTCCCTTGACCCCGGCCACCGCGACGGCGCTCGCCGCCACGGCCGCCAGTCCCGAGCTCGGCCCGGTCGAGATCTGCCTGCTCGTCCCGAAAACCGCATAAAGGATCGCGCCGGCAGCGGCCGCATACAGGCCGTTCTGCAGCGGGATTCCCGCGATCCCGGCGTAGCCGAGGTTCTTCGGAACGATCAAGGCAGCGACGGTGACCCCGGCGATGAGATCACCTCTGAGCCAGTGACGCTCGTAGGAACGGATCCACCCGGCCATCGGCACGAAACGCCACCGGTCCCGCACCGGAGCCGGCCGGGCCGCTGTCACCAGTCAACCTGTCGTGAGACCGGAACCTGATTGTCCATCCTCAGCACCTCTCGCTAATCCGAGCGTCAAGAGCCATTACTGCCGGGCGGCTCCGCCTGTCAGGTTGCCTTGATGATCAGGTAGCGGCTGGGGGCCGGCCGGCCCGGGACCGCCGGGCGAGGAGCTTGCCGAGTTCCCACAGTGCTAGCAGGGCGATGGCGGGCAGCAGTGCCCAGGAGAATTGCCTCAGGTTGAGCTGGGCCGTTCCGAGCAGGCGCCGCAGCACGTCCATCTGGGTGACCAGCACGGCCAGGGCGAGCTCGGCGAGCATTGCCCAGTTCATCTGCTTGCTGTCAAAGCTGGCCGTGGTCAGCACCGTGCCGGTCTCGCTGCGGCATTCCAGCGCGGCCACGATCAGGCACAGCGCGAAGGACGTGAACGCGATCGAGTTACCGATCCTGGCACTGCCGAAATGAGAGGTGCCGAGCTGGATGAGCAAGAGCAGCCCGATGGTGATGGCCAGCCCGGCGAGCCCGACCGTCACCATCACCGGCCTGGTCAGCACCGACTCGCCCCGGGGGCGCGGCATACGCGCCATCAGGCCCGGGCTTTCCCTGTCGAAGCCGAGCGCGAACCCGAACGGGGCGTTAACGAAGAAGTGGATCCACAGCACCTGCGCGGGCGTGAACGGCTCGCCGGCGGCGATGTTGAACAGGGCAGCTCCCAGGAACGTCAGGACGAAGACCACCAGCAGCACCAGCACGAAACGGATGTACTTGGTGAGGTTGTCGTAGATCTTGCGGCCCTGGCGGACCGCGAACACGATCGTGGCGAAGTTGTCATCGGACAAGACCATCCGGCCGGCGTTCTTGGCCACCTCGGTTCCGGTGCCCATGGCGATCCCGATGTCGGCCGCCTTGATCGCCGGGGCGTCGTTGACGCCGTCGCCGGTCATGGCCACGACTTCGCCGGCTTTTTTCAGCGTGTCGGCCAGGAGCACCTTGTGCTCCGGCGCAACCCGGCCGACCACGCCGATGCTGTCGATCCGGGCCAGCCGCTCGGTTTCGGGGAGGGCGGCGAAGTCGGCGCCGAGGATGGCCTCGCCGCCGATGCCGACCTGCCGGGCGATCGCCGCGCCGGTGATCACGTCATCGCCGGTCACCATCCTGACCCTGATGTGGGCAGCCTTGGCGGCGGCGACCGCGGCCGTGGACTCGTCCCTGGGCGGGTCGACCATCCCGACCAGGGACGTCATCTGCAGTTCGGTGACGTAGCCGAGCAGGTCGCCCGCCGGGTCGAAGCCGGCCGGATCGAGGTCGCGGGTGGCGGCGGCCATCACCCGCCGGCCTGCGGCCTCCATGCGTTCCATGTGCGCGTTCGCGCGCTCGCTCAGGTCCGCGTCCCACGCGATCGTGCTGCCTTCCGACAGGGCCGTGGCCGCGCGCGCCAGCAGCGCGGGCGCCGCGCCCTTGACGAAGCACCGCACCACCGGCAGGCCGGACGGGCCGGTGGCCGTGTGGAAGGTGGCCATCAGCTTGTACTGCGGGTCGAACGGCAGCGTGGCCAGCCGGGGCAGCAGCTCGCGGGTGGCGTCGATGTCCAGGCCGGCCTTGTGGCCCAGCACGAGCAGGGCGCCCTCGGTGGGGTCGCCGACGACCTTGCCGTCCACCAGCCGGGCGTCGCTGGCAACGACATAGGGCAGGATCGCGTCCTCGATCGTGTCCGATGCGCCGGCCGCGTGGTGGACCCTGCCTACCAGGCCGTATCCGATGCCGGAAATGGTGTAGCGGTCGGTCGGGTCCACCACCTCCACGGCGGTCATCTGGTTCATCGTCAGCGTGCCGGTCTTATCCGAGTTGATCGCCGAGGTGAACCCCAGTGTCTCGACCGAGGGAAGGTCTTTCACGATCGCGTTCCGCTTGGCCAGGTCGACGCCGCCGAGCGACAAGATCGTCTGCGTTACCGTGGGCAGCGCCTCGGGGATGGCCGCGATGGCCAGCGAGATGGCGCTGACGAACAGCGCGTCCCACGCCTGCCCACGGCTGCGGCCCAGCGCGAACATCACGATCATCGTCAGGCCTGCTGCCGCCGCGATCCACAAGGTGAGCCGGTTCAGCTCCCTGGTCAGCGGCGATTGTTCTCTGGCCGTGGCCGACAGCATCCCGGAGATCTTCCCTAGCTCGGTGCCGGCCCCCGTGCCGGTGACGATCACCGTGCCGGTGCCGTGCGTGACCGGCGTGTTCATGAACGCCATGTTCACCTGATCGCCCGGGCCCAGCCGATCCCCGGGCAACGTCACGGCCTCCTTGGCCGCGGGCGTGCTCTCCCCGGTCAGCGCCGACTCATCGATCTGCAGCGCGCTCGCCTCGATGATCCGGCCATCGGCCGGGACCTGATCCCCGGCCGTGATCAGCACCACATCACCGGTAACCAGCTGCTCCGCGGGGATCTCCGCCTCGGCCCCGTCCCGCCGCACCCGCGCGGTCGCCTTCATCATCGACTTCAGCGCATTCATCGCACTCTCGGCCTTGCCCTGCTGCCGCAGGCCGACCACCGCGTTCAGCACCGTCAGCAGCACCAGCAGGACCGCGGTGCTCCACTCCTTGATCACCAGCGACACCACCGCCGCGGCGACCAGGATGATCTGCATGTAGCTGCGGTACTCCCCCGCAAACCGGCGCCAGCCCGGCACCGGCTTCTCCTCCGGCAGCGCGTTCGGCCCGTTCGCGCCCAGCAGCTCAGCCGCCCGCGCCGCGGTCAGCCCCACGGCCGAATCGACGCCGAGCGCCGCGGTCACCTCAGCCGGCGAGCGCGAGTACCAGCTGCCGCCATCGTCTGCACGGCTGCCCTGAGTACCTGTGTGCGCCGCCATGCTTATGCCTTTTTCCTGGCCTGTGCCTTGGCTTTTTCTTTGGCTGCGTAAGGGTCGGCGGGGGCGCCTTCGGGTGCCTCGGATTCAAGTTCGCGTTTGACCGTGAGCAGGTCGTTGCGGGTTCCGTCGCTGACTTCGGGGTACTTCGGGTCGATCCCGATCAGCGTGTGCGCGAGCACGGCGGCCGCGCAGATGCGGGCGAACCACTTGCGGTCAGCCGGGATGACGTACCACGGCGCCCAGGGCGTGCTGGTGACGGACAGCATCTGGGAGAACGCCTTCTGGTAGTCATCCCACCGCTGGCGTTCCCGCACATCGGCCGCCGAGAACTTCCAGTTCTTCTCCGGCAGGTCGAGCCGCTTGAAGAACCGGGTCCGCTGTTCCTCCTTCGACAGGTTCAGCAGCAGCTTCACGACCTTGAACCCGTTGTCGGTCAGGTAGCGTTCCCAGTCGTTGATCTCGCGGTACCGCCGGTCCCATACCCCCTTGCCCTTGGCCGCCTGCGGCAGTTTCTGGCGTTCCAGGTTCTCCGGGTGCACCCGGACCACCAGTACCTCCTCATAGTGAGACCGGTTGAAGATCCCGATCTGTCCGCGCTGCGGCAGCCGGCAGGCATAGCGCCACAGGAAGTCGTGATCCAGTTCCTCTGCCGAGGGCACCTTGAACCCGCTGACCTGCACGCCCTGCGGGTTCACCCCGCTCATCACATGGCGGATCGTCCCGTCCTTGCCCCCCGCGTCCAGCGCCTGCAGGCACACCAGCACCCCGTAAGTGTCCTGGGCAGCCAGCCGCCGCTGGTAGTCCGCCAGCAGCGCGATGCCCGTCCGCAGCAGCCGCTTGCCGTCCTTCTTCTTCAGGAAGCCCGCCTTATAGCCAGGGTCGAAGTCCTTGGCCAGGTTCACCTTCGACCCGGGCTTGACCCGCAGCGGCTCGATCAGCTCTGCGACACGCTTGGCTTTCTTGTCGGCCATCGTCGTCAGTCCTTTCGCCGCCGGTGAACGTACCCTGATCACCCGACCGGCCCAAAGCAAGATCGCAACCCGCCGCAACACAGCTGAGGCGGGCTCGTGGGCGAGGGCCGTGAACACGAACGTCAAACGCTGGTATTGCGCTCTTGGCGGGCCCGATGACCGCAACGCGGCATATTGTCGCGTGACCGTCGCTTCGCACTCCGCTCCTGTTCAACATGCTTTCCGGATCCTGTTCGAGCCGTCTCGGGGTGTCCTCACCCTTCCGAGGGTGATTTCCGCCCGCAGCTCCCCTTGACTGAGGGCTGCACCGTCTTGACTGAGGGCTGCAAGGTCCGCTGCGGCGGGACTCACGGCAGCATCGGGCTCGACGCAGAACGGTCTCAGAGCAGACGCAGGTCGACTGCCCGCTCAATGGCCGCCGAGCGCGATGTCACTCCGAGCTTCTGGTAGACCGACCGGAGGTGGGTCTTTACGGTGTTGCGCGAGATGTAGAGGCTGGCGGCCATTTGCAGGTAGCTGCTGGTCGGCAGGAGCTTCAGGATGCGCAGCTCGGCGGCGGTCAGGTGCTCGGCAAGCATCCGCGAGGACCGGGACGCCGCTGGCTGCGTGGCGCGTACCTCAACGGCAGCGGCGATCAGCTGCTCCATGAACGGGTCCGGTCGCATATGTGTCGAGTGCTCGACCAGGTAACTGGTCACCTGGGGGGCGGTCGTGACGACCGTGTTGAGGAAGCCCTCGTGGCGGGCTGTTTGGAGGATACCGCCCAGGATGCTACCGGTCATCGGGTCGCCGCGCTCGATCGCGGCTGCGGCCAGGAGTATCTGGCGCACCAGCGCGCGCCGCGGTGTCAAGTCGTCAAGCGACGGCGACTGCAGGTACTGCTGCGCGGCGTGGTAGTCGTTCGAGGCAAGCGCAATCCTGGCCGCCAGCAGGTCGCGGCGGGCGGCCGGTAGCCCGCTGGCGAGCTCAGTGGCCGAGCGCAGGTCGCCGAGCGACAAGCGCAGCAGCGCCTCGAGCTCTTCGGCCCGCGTCAGCAGCACCGACTTGGTGCCGGCCAGGACGAGACGCGCCGTCTCAACGGAGACCAGCGCATCGCCGACCTGGCCGCGGGCAGCCCAGATCCCGGCCCGGTCAAGCAGCGTGAGGAACTCGAAGATGGGCCGCCGCCGCTCCGTTATCGACAGCGCTTGCTCGGTTAGTCGCTCCGCGACGTCGAGATCCCGCCGCTCCAGCGCGAGGCCAGCCAGGACGCGCAGGGAATCCACGGCGAAGAAATGCTGGGCGAATCCCAGCCGCTGGGCATCTGCATCGGCGGCCCTGGCGGCGCCAGCGGCTTCAGCGAGGCGGCCGGACTCGAACCATGCCAGCGCCTGCGCGCTGGGCACCAGCACCAACTTCGCCGGTTCGGCTAGCTCCCGCGCCGCGAGTGCCGCCGCCGCCTCACGCTCGACTGCCTGGAGATCTTCCAGGCACGGATAGACACGCAGCAGGATCAACGGGACGGCGACATTCCAATCGTCGGTGACCTGCGTCCGCTCCTGGATGGCCCGCGCGGCGAGGGCATCATCCACAGCCTCGTTCAGCCGGCCGATCTGCGCGTAGCGGAACGACCGCATCGCCGCGAACCGAGCGGCCAGCCTCGACTCGGGCGGGATCGACGGCTGGGCGCGCTCAAGCAGGTCAAGGTACTCGCCGCCACGAGCCGTGTCGCCGCAAATCAACAGGTCGGCGGCCAGACCCAGCAGCCGGTCGGGAGCACCCGCAAGCAGCGAGGGGTCGACCGTGCTGAGATCTAGCGCTGGCGGAAGCGCCGGGTCCTGGAGGAAGTCGGTTACGACCCGGTCCTGCATGAGCGACAAGGCACGGTCGACCTGCTGCGCCGCGAGGAAGTGGCGGGCCGCACGGCGGCTGTCACCGGCTGACTCGAACCATTCGCCCGCCCGCAGCTGCAGCGTCTGCTCTCGCGCCCGATCCCTGGCGCGTAGCTCAGCACGCAGCAGCTGGCACACCAGATGGTGGTACCGAAAGGTCGCCCGCTCATCATCGAGTGCCACCATGAACAGATTGGCCGCGTCAATGCGGCGCAGCAGCTCCGCCGCGTCCTGCCCCGCAGTGACGGCTGCGCACGCGCCCGCTGTCAGCTCCCCGAGGACGGACGTGTCGAGCATGAACTGGGCAACCTCAGGCGGCTGCTGCTCAAGGACTTCAGAAATGAAGTAATCGGCGATCGCGTGGCTGCGGACGGCAAGCGCCCGTGCCGGGTCCCTGGTGCCGCGAAGCGTCAGCGCAGCCATCTGCAGGGCTGCGGCCCACCCCTCGCTTCGCTGATGAAGGAGCGCAAGGTCATCAGCGGCGACCTTAACGCCGAAGTTTGCCAGCAGGTCACGGCTTTCGGCCAGCGAGAAATACAGATCACGGTCGCGGAACTCGCACAACTCACCCGACATCCGCAGCCTGTGCAGCCGCAGCGGAGGGTCGCTGCGGCTTGACAGCACCAGCTGGGCGGTCTCGGCCGGCCAGCGCTCGACGAGATCGGTCATGTGCCCGGAAACCGCGGGCGCTGCGTAGTGGAAGTCGTCAACAACGATCGCGGACCCGGCCGGCAGCTTGGCAGCATCATTTGCGATCGACGCGGAGACGTCGGCCGACATCACCCCATCCATCGCCAGCAGGTCGGCAGCATCGGCACCGAACCACGGCACCACAACCCGGGAGGCCTCGATGAAGCCGTTCCAGAAGCGGACCGGATCAGCGTCGGCCTCATCGCATGACAGCCAGGAGGGCACGCCAGGTGGCCTTGCCGCCGCCCAGCTCGACAGCAGCACGCTCTTGCCGGCGCCAGCTGATCCGACGACAACAGTCAGCCGCTTGCCAGCCCCGGCCGTCAGCCGGTCATGCAGTACGGATCTTGAAACCAGCGTGGCGGGCAGCGTCGTCGGCCGGAACTTCCGCAGCGCGAACCGCGCGCCCTGCGCGGCGCCGCGTCCGGATGCTGGACCCTCTGCCACCACGCGTCCCGCCCATAGTTCCCGCTGATCCGAGAGAAGCACGACAAGTGAATCAGGCGCGGAGAGTTGCGGAAAGGGGCTGTTGCGGAAAGGGGCTAAGGTCACCGCTGGCGGCGATGGTCCCGGGTCACCCGCGGGAGGGTGATGACGCAGGTGCAGCCGCCGGGCATGCTGGCGGCACGCTGAACCTGCGGACTGCGAGGCGCAACGCTGATGCGATCACAGACCTATGAGATCACCTTCACCGGCGAGGCGGGCAGCACGCTGCGCGCCGAATTCGACGACTGCGAGGTCACCACTGGCCCGGGCACCACGACCCTTCGCGCCGAGCTGCCCGATCAGGCAGCCCTCACCGGGCTCATGCAGCGGATCACCGGATTCGGGCTTGAGCTGATCCACATGCACCTCGTCGCACCGCCACCGGCGCCATGACCGATCTCGCCCGGATCAGGACACGGGAGCCGCCCGCCCGTTTCCGCAGTTGAGCGTGGCCGACGGAGCGCGGTGGAGATGATGACTGCTGCAGCGAGAGTGACGCCCGCAGCTGATTCTCCAATGCGGCCGGGTAGTTTCGCCAGTCCGGCCATGCGCTCAGGCTCAGAGCCGGATCAATGACTCTTGGTGCGCTCGATCGCGCCTGCCAGCTGGCGAAGGGATGCGGCTAGCCGACAGCGGAGCCATCACGGCAGCGGAATCGGGGCGAGAGCAGGTTAAGATCTTCACCTCAACGGCAAGGCGGCCGGCCCGGGCTGGCCGAGAGGCGTCCTCGCGGGCGGCTATAAACCCTGGCTAGCAGGGGCGGACCTTGCTGCCCCGGCGGATTGTTTATGGGGAGGACGGCGTGGACAATGACGGGCGGATCAGCTGGGTTCGGTCATCGCCCGGCTGGCTGCGGTCCTTCGATCCGTCCCGCATCGCGGGCCTGGAGTGTGCCGCCTGGGTCGCCTACTATCGTCGGCGCTGGCTCAGGCTGCTGATCGCGGCAGTGGGCCTGATGCGCGCCGGGCTGGGGATGAGCTGGCCGACTACAGTGCGCGCGGCCTGGTTCGCGCAGCGGGCCATCATGTTCTGGGCGCCGGTTCCCGGCAACGATCCAGAGCGTGCCCGGCGATTCATGCGGCGGTTCTACGCGCTGGTCAGCGCCACCTATGGCCAGCCGCAGGACCCGGCGGAATCGGCCCGGCTTGAGGTTGAGTGGTGGCGCGTGCACCGGGAAGCCCAGCAGGGAGCCCCGGGCGCACGCGCGGAGCTAGTTGATGCGCTCGCGCGCCTGTACGCCTTCGTATTCGGGGTGACCGAATCCGACGTCCGCGTGGCAGCGGCCCACCGCTGCCACGCGATGGAGATCTCCGACCAATGGGTCGCTAGCGGCCGTCACCCGGACAGCCCCCTGATCGCAGTGCAGCGAGCCGCCCTGGTCCACTCGTACACGGCGCTGCTCGCCGCGGTCCGCCACTGAACTGATCCGCGCACAATCCGCAGGACCGGCACGCCTATCAGATACGCCAGCTTCGGCAGGCGCCACCGGACACGCTGGTCCGATGCGGAGGCGCTCGTGCCGGTTGTGGGCGCACGTCGCGGTCGGGTATACACGGACATACAGCTGACACAATTGCCATCGCTGGGCCGCACTCATATGACGCTGCGTAACCATAGTGCAGCGGGCGAGTTCGCCCGTAGCGCCGCACCGGCTATCGAGAAGGCCATGGAACGCGCCGGCGAAAAGGATTCACGCAAGCTCCGGGGAGTCCTCGGGGACGGACCAGGCGGCGTCACCGTCCGGCCGGCCTCCACTGAATCCCGGCGAGCAGCAGCTGCCGGAAACGACGTGGGCCTGAAGCGCGGGGAGGCAGCCCTGGCCGGGCAACGGCAGCAAAGAGCAGCCGGGTGGGGGCGCATCCGCCTGCTGCCCGCCCCAGGTGGTCAGTAAGGCGTGCGTGCCGGTCGCTGCTTCGTGCAGACCGTGGGCGTGTTGGTCGTGTTCACCGTGGCGCGCGCGTTCGGGCTGCTGGGCCCGCCCGCGGTTGCCGTCAGTCTCCTGGTTGCAGCGCTGGTCCTGATTGCCTGGAGCGCGGGCGCAACACGAGTAGATCTCGGCCTTAGCCGGGCGGATACGCGTGCGGGCTTGTGTTACGGAGCCGGTGCCTTCGGGATCGTCTTGCTGGTCCTGATCGTGGCTGCGGTGATCCCGGTGACGAACGGCTTCCTGCATGATTCGCGGGCGCAGATCGGCGGCGGGCGGCTGCTTTACGAGCTGGGGGTTTCGATCGTGTTGCTGACGGCGGTCCCGGAGGAGTTCGCTTTTCGCGGCGTCCTGCTGGGGTCGGCGCTGAAACTGTGGGGGCCATGGCGCGCGAGCCTGGTCACCTCGGCGTTGTTCGGTCTTTGGCACATCGCGCCGACCTTGCACACGATGCGGGACAATCGCGCAGTCGCCGGTGTCTCCGCCAGTGTCGGCGGGCAAATGCTGCTGGTGCTCGGCTCGATTGCGGTTACATTCACCGCCGGTCTTGTCTTTTGCTGGCTCAGGCTGCGATCCAGGAGTCTGATCGCCCCGATTATGGCTCACGTCGCGACCAACGGCCTCGCGCTCGCCGTCGCGTGGTTCACCGTCCACTAGGGCAGTCTGTTAGCCCTGCGTGGCCTGCCATTACCTCACCGCCACGATGGTCTTCCTGAGGCTGGCCAGGTTCTGGGAGGTAATGCCGGCGGGCCGCATGACGGCATTCCACCCGTCGACGTACTCGCCGGAGTACCGGTGGCCGTGCCCGTCCGGGACGCCGGTGGCGAACGGGAGGTCGGCCGTGACCTGCCAGAAGGTCACGAAAGGCATCCAGAACATGCCCTTGAGCACGTCCTTGCCGGGAGGCTCGCTGATCCAGTCCGGCTGGCTGAAGATGAGATGCGGGCTCCACCAGACGATCGGGTCGGACGGGTGCATCAGGTACAGGACCCGGCTGCCTTCCCAGGGCTGGCCTGCGGGCGGGATCCCCGTCTGCGGGTCATTCGCGAACCGCACGATCCGCCCGTGCTGGTAGACGGGCTGGACTTCCGGGCTGCCGGCGTCGCGGTGGTCGCTGAATTCCCGGAACAGCGTGTTGAAATTGGGTGGCCCAGCGAACAGCGCGCCGGCGGTGCGGTTGTGCAGGTCGTTTTCGCCGCTGAAGGCTGCCTCGCCGCCGAAGGAGCCCAGGCTTTCCCCGGCGACGAACAGCCGCGGGCGGTGGCCGGGGGGCAGCTGCGCCCAGCGGCCATAAACCGCGTCGAAGAGCGCACGGCCCGCCTCACGGGCCTTCGACTGGTCGACCAGATAGGAAATCCAGGACGGCAGGTAGGAATACTGGATCGCCACCGTCGCGCAGTCGCCGCTGCTGAGGTACTCGAACGTATCCACCAGCGCCGGATCCACCCAGCCGCTGCCGGTCGTCGTCACCACAAGCAGGTTCTTGCGCCCGAAACCCCCTGCGCGCTCGAGGTCCCTGACCGCGAGTGCGGCCCGGGACTCCGCGTCGGCGGCTGACGCCAGTCCGGCGTAGGCCCTGACCGGCTCCAGGGCCCGGTGGCCAGTGAACTTCCCGATATCACCCGGCGAAGGACCTTCGCCGGTGAAGTTGCGGCCCTGATAGCCCAGCGTGTCCCACGGGATGAGCGAGCCCGGCCCGCCTGAGCGCAGGCCGGTCGCAGGCTGGTGCACCCCCTCCGCGGTTGTCGTATCGCGCACCGAGTACGCCTGGTTCATCAGGCTGACGAAGCCCTGGAGCAGCAGGCCGCTGATGACCAGGTAGGTCAGCCCGGCCACCAGGATCCAGCCGGTCGCGTTGGCCGCGCGCCGCCCGATCCAGCGGCTGAGCAGTTTCGCGGCCCACCGGTACAGGCCGCGAAGTCCGCGCCCGATCAGCAGGAAAAGACAGAAGGCCAGCGCGGCGATAAAGGGCGAGGCAACGACGAGCGGGATGTTGTAATCCGTCACCCCCATCAGCTGGCGGATCTCATACTGCCAGTACTGCCCGAGCCCGAAGCCAGCTGCGAACAGGACACCCGCGCTGATGAAGAAGATGCGCCAGGCCCAGCGCCGCGGACGCCGGGGGTCCCGATCGGCGAAAGCACGCCAGATCCATGCGGCGAGCACCCCGAGCCCGTAGCCGATCGCCGCGGTAATGCCACAGACCAGGCCCTGGATCACACCACCGCGCGGGAGCAGCGACGGCGTGAAAGCTAGACACGCGAAAATGAGCCCACCCCAGCAGCCGGGAAGCGTGACATAAAGCAGCCTCCGGGGCTTCCCGAGCCCAGACGATGGCGGAGGGCCTCCAGCCGCCGCTGCGGCCGGAGGGGCGTGCCGGGCAGGCGACGGAGGCGGCTGGCCGGCCGCGGGCGGCTGATCAGCCGCGACCGGATTGGCAGCACGCTGAGCCGCCGCATCTGGACGCCTACCCGGCGACGGGCCAGCTGGCGGCCCCGGCACATCCCGCGCCATCGCTACCTCCTGCTCAACGGTGCCCGGCGGCTATCCCGGCGCCAGGGACTTAAGTCACCATCACCGGGCCAGCACGAGCACCGGCCCTTTTCCGCGACGGCGCACCAGCCGGCGAAGAAGCGCCGGTGTCGACGGCGACGGCTCGATGGCAATCCTGCCATCGACGGCGACGGCTCGATGGCAATCCTGCCTCGGCGGCAAAGCCGTCGACACGGACCGGCCCTGGCCCGGGCGGCATCCAGGGTGGTGGCATCCTTCACCGGATGGTACCTTGCGATTGCTTTACCACTTGGCAGCCGTTTCTTACTTATCAGAATCCTGGCGAAAGCGCTGCTCCAGTTCCCGGCAGCGGCCCTGCGACTGGCCCGCGGGCACGATGAACCGGGTAAGCCCGGCAGTCGGCAGCGCGAAACAGGACGCCGCAAGCTACCCGGGCGCGTTCGAGCTCAGCTTGCGGCAGATGCGCGGGCCGTACCCGATCGCGGCGGGCAGGACAGCATCGGATTCACCCGCCGGACGGTGTCCGGTGCACGGGCCACTTTGGTTGCTCGTGGGCCCGCAGGGCGGTGGGTGACGCCGCAGGTTTGACCGGAGGCAGGTGCGGATGGCTCAGCGTGGTACGGCGGAACGGCCGTCGAGCGCGTTGCGAGGGGCGCTCGTTCCACTCGCCCTCGCCCAGTTCATCTGCAGCTTCGCCGGCTCGAACATGAACGTGATGATCAACGACATCAGCAAGGACCTGGACACGACGGTACAGGGCGTGCAGGTCGCGATCACGGTCTTCCTGCTGGTCATGGCGGCGCTGATGATCCCCGGTGGCAAGCTGACCGACCGTTATGGCCGGAAGCGGTGCTTCACCGTCGGCCTCGTCGTGTATGGCATCGGCGCCTTGCTGAGCGCGGCAGCTCCCGGTCTGGGTGTCCTGATCATCGGTAACTCCATCTTGGAGGGCGTGGGCACGGCGCTGCTTATCCCGCCCGTCTACATCCTCGCGACGCTGCTGTTCACCGGGGTCGCCTCGCGTGCCCGCGCGTTCGGCGCGATCAGCGCGATGGGAGGTGTCGGCGCCGCCGCGGGGCCGCTGATCGGCGGCCTCATCACCTCAGCGATCAGCTGGCGGGCAGCATTTGTCTTCCAGGCGCTGATCATCGCGGTCATCGTCTTGCTGAGCCGCCGCCTCGAAGATCCCCTGCCGCCGGATCCGGCGCGTTCCTTCGACACCGGCGGAGCGATCCTGTCCGCCGCCGGCCTCATCCTCGTGGTGATGGGGATCCTGGCGGCGGACGACAACGGATGGCTGATGCTCGGCCTGCTCGTCGCCGGTGCCCTGGTCCTGATGTGGTTCTTCGCCTGGGTACGGGCCAAGGAGCGTGCAGGCAAGGAACCGCTGCTGTCGACGCGCCTGTTCCGTAATCGCATCTCCAACCTCGGCCTCGTCACCCAGAACACCCAGTGGCTGTTGCTCATGGGCGTGTCGTTCGTAGTCTCCGCCTACCTGCAGGTTGTGCGTCACTACGACGCCATCCAGACCGGGGTGATCTTCACCGCCGCCACGGCCGGGGTGCTGGCGTCCTCCCTCGCCGCCGAGCGCCTCGCGAAGCGGTACGCACAGCGAACCCTCATCCTGGCAGGGTTCATCGTCACGATCGCCGGCGTCGCCGTCCTGCTGGCCATGGTGACCGGCATCAGCACTCCCCGCGCCTGGGTCTTCGCACCCGGGCTCCTGCTGATCGGGCTGGGCCTCGGCGCCATGCTGACCCCGTCGGTCAACATCGTGCAATCCAGCTTCGGCGACGAGCGGCAGGGCGAGATCTCCGGCCTGTCCCGCAGCGTGTCCAATCTCGGCTCCTGCCTCGGCACCGCGATCGCGGGCACCATCCTCGTCGCCGGCATCACCTCGACCCCCGAGCGCTCCTACGGGCTCGCGATGATCGCCTTGGCCGTGGTCGGACTTATAGGGCTAGTGGCCGCGCTATTCCTGCCCGCGGTCCTTGCCTCGCCGGGCGCCGCGCGGCCGCTGCAGCAGAACCCGTCCCGGCCACTGGGGACGGCGTAAGCCGCAACGACACCACCGGCCTGGGTCGGCCGCAGAGAACCGGGGCGGCGCCGCGCCGCCGGAATATGCGGGGCCATCATCGCCGCGGCAATCCTCGACACTGCCGGGGCCCACCTGCCCACCAAGGCACTGGTGATCACGGTCGTGGTCACGTTGCTTATGTACTGGCTCGCCGAGGAGTACCCCGAGCTGCTGGGCGAGCAGGCCGCCGACGGCCGCCTGCCGATTGCTGACCATCCACCGATGGCCGGCCGGGCAGCCCAGCTACGCGGCTGGCAGCTCTTTCCTCGCCACCCCGGTCGCGGCGGCGCCCGGACTGGTGATGATCTTGCTGAAAGACCTGGTCCTCATCCACCTGGACTAACCGCCACCCTCGAATGGCCTGGTCAGGAACATGCCCGGCCGATATGGCCGTGACTCATTACAGGATTGCGCGGGAGTTTCTCCAGGCCGGTGCCGAGAATCCAGCATCGCGCCAAGGAGGAAGCACGGAGCGGAGCCGGTGAGCGAGGCCCAGCGTGCAGAATCTGGCGTTAAGGTGTGTGCAGGGCAAGCCGCGGGCGCCGCAAGTACGGCGGCGCGCCGCTATGACCGCGGTTGACGATGCCGCCACCAGGGAGGCGGAAAGCATGGCAGTTGACGAGGCCTCGACGAAGAATGAGACGGCGGAGCCGGTGATCTCCAGGGTTGTTCGGGCGGTCACCCAGCCGGGCGGAGTGAATGTCGACTGGAAGAAGGTCCGGGCAGGTGGTGCCGTTATCGCTGGTATCTCAGTGATTCACGGACTCAGGCATCGTAGCTGGCGCTATGTTCACAGTGCCGGCGTCATGCTGGGAATTGCCGCGGCGGCAGCGGCACGTCTTAAGGATAAATACGCTGGGGCGGCCAAAAAAGAATGAGCGTGGTCCGCGCGTGATGCGTGGATGTGGGACCACACGACGGACCGCGCGCATCCCGGCAACGGCGGGGTCGATCCCTGGCACCTCGGTCATCCGGGCTCCTGCCTGTCGGGTTCGGGGGCGGTCAGCGGGAGCCGGACCTGGAACCGGGTGTCGCCGGGGGCCGACTCTACGTTGAGGTCCCCATGGTGCTTGTTCACGATGATGCGCCAGGAGATGTCGAGCCCGAGCCCGGTGCCTGTGCCTACCGGCTTGGTAGTGAAGAACGGCTCGAAGATCCGCCCCCGGATCTCCGGCGGCACACCCGGGCCGGTATCGGCGAACTCGACGTAAAGCTGGTCCCGGTGGAGGCCGGTACGGATGGTCAGCGTGCCGGCTTCGTTCATCGCCGACACTGCGTTGTCGATCAGGTTCGTCCAGACCTGGTTCAGCTCGCCTGCGTAGGCCGGGATCCTCGGCAGCGCTGTGTCGTAGTCCTTGACAACTGTGATGCCGGGAGGGATCTTGCCGCCGAGCATCATCAGGGTGCTGTCCAGCAGTTCGTGCACGTCTACGACCTGGTAAGGCGCCCGGTCCAGTTGTGAGTACTGCCTGGCCGCGCCGACCAGAGCCGAGATCCGGGTAACGGAGTCCTCGATCTCGTTCATCAGCAGCTCGGTCTCGACGGTGTAGTTCAGCCACCGCAGCGCGCCTTGGAGAGTCGCCTCGTTCACGGTGGCCGCGACGTGGTCGAGCCAGCCGGTGTCCAGGCCAGCCTGCACGAACGTCGAGGCGATATCCCAGCCGTCAGAAACGCCATGGCCATAAAGCCAGTCGGTGACGGCATCCTCGCGGTCCGATGCCCTGATCGGGTCAAGCACAGGCGCCTTCGGGACGCGGTCGGCGGCGTCTTCCTGCAGCCGGATCAGCGTTTCCAGGGTGGTCCGGTCATACGGCCCGGCGGCGATCGTGGCCAGCTTGTGCCGCATCCCGGCGACCCGCTCGCGCAGGGCCGACGTCGCGCGCACGGCAGCGGCGGCCGGGTTGTTCAGCTCATGCGTCAGGCCGGCCGACAATGAGCCCAGCGCCAGCAGGCGTTCCCGCTGGCCGATCGCCTGCCGGGTGTTCTGGACGCCGAAGAACAATCCTTCGAGCAGGTGCACGGCCATCGGGAACCACTCGCGCATCATCCCGGCGAAAACGCTGGCATCCAGAACAAAGAACCGCGAGGGCCCGGTCAAACGCAGCGAGTTGTTGTAGACCTGCGGCACCCGGTCCCCGAGGTAGGCAATGAAGGCTCCCGCGTACACGCCGCGCTCCGACGTTCGGACGACCTCGACGTCGTCGGCACCGACCCGGCGTGACAGCACCAGGGCGCCGTCCAGGAGGACATACAGGTAGCGTGCGGGCTCGCCCTCCGCGTACACCGGCCCGGGCTCGAGACGCTGCACGTGCCCGTGGCCGCACAGCCACGCGAGCTGCTCGCCGGTCAGCTTCTCGAACAGGAACAGCATGCGCAGCTCATCGGCGCTGCACGGCAGCGACTGCTCGTGCTCGGTCATCAGAGTCTCTCCACGTAGCGGTGCACGAGCATGACGGCGATGGCGCCCTCGCCGACGGCGGAGGCGACACGTTTGGCTGATTCGGCCCTTGCGTCGCCGGCCACGAACACCTGGGCTTCGACGGTCTCCGTGCCGCCGGTGCTGCTGTCACGCAGTGTCAGGCGCTCCAGGTGGTCGCTGCCGCGAGCCACGGCGCGCGATACTCCCGGGTCGTCAACGGTAACGATCGCCGCGCGGGACGCATCGCCAGGCGCGGTCACCGGCACCCGCACTCGGCGCCGTTCTCAAAGCCGCGGCCAGGCCACCAGCACATGAACCCCATCGTAGGTTCCCGGCCGGAAGATGGCCCCGGCTAGTCTTGGACGGCAGGCCGGCGGCGTCGCTGGCGACCGCCGGGCGGCCCTGCAGGCAGCAAGGGTGTGGACACCTGCCGCATCCACGTTGTCCTCATCCGCCAGCCGGCCTTCTGAGCGGCCAGCGTAGCCAGATCCGCCGCCAGTCAATTCATGCCGGGGGACCCCGAAGGCGCGAGCTCGGCGGCCAGCTGATGACCTGGGTGCGGGACAGCCCGGGCGGTGCGGCCCCTCAGGCTGGCTGATCGCAGATGCGGTAGCCGACGCCGGGCCTGGTTGCGATCACGGGCGGGTCGCCGAGCTTACGGCGCAACCGGCCGATCGTCACCGTCACGGTGTTGGTAAACGGATCGGCCTGCTCGTCCCAGACCTGCTCGAGCAGATCCTCGGCGCGCAGGAACGCAGGCGAGGCGGCAAGCAGCGCCTCCAGCACGCCGAACTCCTTGACCGACAGGTCGAGCTGCCGTCCGTCCCGAGTCACGGCTCGCCGCATCGGATCGAGCTCGATCCCGGCGGCGCGCAGCGTGCGGGCTCGGGCGGATGGCTGACGACGGGCCAGCGCCCGGATCCGGAGGACGAGCTCCGGGAAGTGGAACGGCTTACCCAGGTAGTCGTCGGCGCCAAGGCCGAGACCTGTCACCCGCTCGCCGGGCGCCCCGGCCGCGGTCAGCATGAGGACCATCGCCCGGTCGCCGCGATCGGTGATCATCTGGCAAAGAGCGTCGCCGTGGATGCCGGGCAGATCGCGGTCGAGCACGACGACGTCGTAGGAGTTGAGATCGAGCTTCGCGGCGGCCGCTAGCCCGTCGTGAACGGCATCCACGGCCATGCCCTGGTCTCGCAGGCCCTCCACCAGGACGTCGGCCAGCGACCGCGAGTCCTCCACGACCAGCACTCTCATGCCGGCGCTCCGGCCGGGACGGCTGCCGATGTCGTCGCCGCAGCCGCAGGCAGCTCGACGCAGACGCGCAGCCCGCCGCCGGGCCTGGCCCGCAGATCCAGCGTGCCGCCATGGGCCTCAGCGATCGCCGCGACTATTGACAGGCCGAGGCCCGAGCCTTTGTCCGTGCCGATCCGGTCCGCCTCCAGCCGCCGGAACGGCTGGCAGAGCTCGGCTACCTGCTGCTGGTCGAGGAGCTGGCCTCCGTTCTCGACGACCAGCCGGGCGCCTCCGCCGTGAGCCCCGGTCGTGATGGCCATCCAGCCGCCCGGGGTGTTGTGGCAGACCGCGTTGTCGATCACGTTCTCCACCATGCGGCTCAGCAGAGCCTGGCTCCCGGCCACCCAGGCGCCGCCATGGCCGCTGGTGTCCCGCACGGTGAGATCCATGGCCCTGATGGCGGCGGCCTGATCGGCTAGGGCGGAGCCCACGATGTAGTCGAGCGGAAGGACCGCGGGAGTGGGTATCGACCGGTGCTGGGCCCGCGCCAGCACCAGGAATGCCTCAAGCAGCCCCTCGATCCGGTCGAGCTCGGTGTGCAGCCGCCCCGCCAGCGCGACCGTCTGCGGCGGAGCCGGCTCGGGCTTGGCCAGCGCCACGTCGATGGCCGCGCGCATCGTGGTCAGCGGGGTACGCAGCTCGTGCGAGGCGTTGGCGACGAACCGGCGCTGGGCGTTGAAGGCGACCTCTAGCCGCTCCAGCAGGCCGTCGATGGTGTCGCCGAGTTCCTTGAGCTCGTCCTTCGGGCCGCGGAGGGCGAGCCGCTCGTGCAGGCTGTCCTCGGAGATGCGCTGGGCCGCCGCGGTCATCTTGCGGACCGGCCGCAGCGCCCGCCCGGCCACCAGCCAGCCGAGCGCGACCGATATCACGGTCATGATGGCCAGGGCGATCAGCGAGGCGATCAGCAGCTGATGCGGGAGCTTGTCCCGGCCCGGCTGGCCGGCGGCTTGCGACTGCAGATTCTGGACCTGGGCCTGCAGGGCCTGGATGCGGTCCTGGGCGCGGGCCATCGCGGAACCGAGCTTGGGCTGACTCGGGGCCGGGACGGCTTGGCTCGACGACGAGCGCACCACGGCGACGCCGCTGGTGAGCGCCAGCAGCACCGCGCCGGATACGACGAACAAGATCCCGTACAGGGCGGTCAGCCGCACTCGCACGGTACGGCCGGGCAACCGCAGCCTGGTCGGCAGCACGGGCAGGCGCTGGGCCCGCATACGCCTCTCCCTCCCGTCGGCATGCCCTGGTCAGGGGCCTGCCATCCCACTGCAGCATGCCCTGCTGGGCCTAACAACGGGATAACAGCTTGCGTGCGGCCCATGTTATGGCCGTTCCCGTAAAACCAGGTCACGGCAAGTTCCACCCCCGACCACAGAAGGAAACCGAAATGCAAGCCACGATCGAAGTGTCCGGACTACGGAAGCGGTTCGGTCCGACCCTGGCGCTGGATGGCATGTCGTTCACCGTCCAGCCCGGTCAGGTGACCGGCTTCGTCGGCCCGAACGGGGCCGGCAAGTCGACCACGATGCGAGTCATCCTCGGCCTGGATGCGGCCAACGAGGGCAAGGCGACCGTCGGCGGCAAGCCATACGCGAGCCTGCGGCGGCCGATGCGGGTGCTCGGATCGCTGCTGGACGCGGGGGCACTGCAGCCGAGCCGGTCCGCTCGCAACCACCTGCTCTGGCTCGCGCACTCGCAGGGCCTGGACGCCAGGCGGGTGGACGAGGTCATCGAGCAGGCTGGCCTGCAGGGCGTGGCCAGGAGGCGGGCGGGCGGCTACTCGCTCGGCATGCGGCAGCGGCTGGGCATCGCCGCCGCGATGCTGGGCAACCCGGCCGCGATCATGCTGGACGAGCCGTTCAACGGGATGGACCCGGAGGGCATCGTGTGGATGCGCGGGTTCCTGCGCTCGCTGGCCGCCAACGGCCAGGCGGTGCTGGTGTCGAGCCATCTTATGAGCGAGCTGCAGGACACCGCCGATCACCTGGTGGTCGTAGGCCGCGGCAAGGTCATCGCCGACACCACGGTGGCGAGCCTGCTGGCGGCCGCGTCCGGGGATCGGGTGACGCTGCGCACGTCCGCCCGGCCGCGGGCGAAGGCGGCGCTGGAGAACGCGGGAGCCACCGTCGCTGCCAGCGGCCAGGACGTGCTCACGATCTCCGGGCTGGCGGCCGAGCGGGTGGTCGCGCTGCTCAGTGCGCAGGCAGTGCCGTTCTCCGAGGTCTCCGCGCACCGGGCGACGCTGGAGCAGGCCTATATGGAGCTCACCAAGCAGGCTGTCGAGTTCCGCCCGGCCGGCTTCGACGCCGGTGCGGCGCAGGAGGTGCCGCGATGACGGCCCAGGCCATCTCCCTCACCGGGCCAGGAACCGGGCCCGGCGACGGACCCCGCGGCAGCGGCTTCGGCTCCCTGGTGCGGGCTGAATGGATCAAGTTCCGCAGCGTGCGCGGCTGGGTGATCGGCATGCTCGTGGCCGCGATCCTGATCATGTTCATAGGCGTGTTCTTGGCCGCTAACGGCAGCATCGGCTGCCAGATCAACGGCGGCCCGCCGAAATCGGGCAAAGCCTGCCTGCCCTACATCCCGCACGGGCCCGGCGGCGAGATCGTGACCGACAGCTTCTACTTCGTGCGCCAGCCGCTGACCGGGACCGGTGCTATCACCGTGCGCATCACCTCGCTGACCGGCGAGCACGCGAACCTCAGCGCGGGACCTGCGCAGGTCGGGAACGGCAACATGGTGCCCGGCCTGACGGGGTGGGCCAAGGCGGGGATCATCATCAAGCAGAGCACTCACCAGGGCTCGGCTTACGCGGCGATGATGGTGACGGGCAGTCACGGGGTCCGGATGCAGGACAACTTCACCGGCGATACCGCCGGGCTGCCCGGCGGTGTCTCGGCGGCGCATCCGCGCTGGCTGCGGCTGACTCGCTCCGGCGACACGATCACCGGCTACGACTCCGCCGACGGCACGCGCTGGACCCAGGTGGGCACGGTCCAGCTAACCGGGCTGCCGTCGACCGTCCAGGCCGGCATGTTCGCTACCTCGCCGGGCTACACGGTGACCCAGAACTCGTTCGGCGGTGCCAGCAGTAATGGCGGCCCTGCCCAGGCCACCGGAGCCTTCGATCACGTCAGCCTGGCCGGCGGGGCCCCCGGCGGCTCGTGGACCGGCACCGCGATCGGCGGCGGGGGCCCGGCCGGGACGGGGTCGGCGCCAGGCGGCCGCCGCTCGGTGCCGTTCACCCGGACCGGCGGCCGCTACACGCTGACGGGCTCTGGCGACATCGCGCCCGTCACGCCGGGGCCAGATAGCTCGCTCCCGACGGTGACGATCGGGCAGAGCCTGGCGGGGGCGTTCCTGGGGCTGATCGCGATCGTCGTGGTGGCGGCGATGTTCTTCAGCACCGAGTACCGGCGCGGCCTCATCCGTACCACCCTGGCCGCCACCCCGCGCCGCGGTGCGGTGCTGGCCGCCAAGGCGGTCGTCATCGGCGCCGTGGCCTTCGTGATCGGACTGGTGGCCGCGGTGGTCTCGATCAGCGCCGGCGTCCCGCGGGAGGAGAACACGGGCCAGGTCCTCCTGCCCGTGTCCGTGCTGACCGAGGCGCGCGTCATCATCGGCACGGCGGCAATGCTGGCCGTCGCCGCCATCTTCGCCCTGGCCCTGGGCGCCGCCCTGCGCCGAAGTGCCGCCGCGATCACGATCGCGGTCGTCACGGTCGTCATGCCGTTCCTGCTGACCGCGCTCAATGTCGTGCCCGCCGGCGTCGGCGACTGGCTGCTGCGGCTGACCCCGGCCGCGGGCCTGGCCGTCGAGCAGAGCATCCCGCGGTACGCCCAGGTCACCACCGTCACCTCGCCCGTGCAGGGCTATTATCCGCTGGCGCCCTACGCCGGGTTTGCGGTGCTGTGCCTGTGGGCGGCGGCGGCCCTGGCCCTCGCGCTCGTGCTGCTGCGGCGGCGGGACGCATGAGTACCGCCACGGCGCCGCAGCCAGCGTCGCCGATGGCCGCGGCGGCGGCGCGCGGGGCGGGCCTGCGCCACGCGCTGCACGCCGAGTGGACCAAGCTGCGCACGGTCTCCGGACCCGCCTGGCTGCTTCTCGGGGTCGCGGCGCTGACCACTGCGGTCGCCGCCGCGGCCGACGGGGCCACGCACTGCCCGCAGAACCTGACCTGCCCGGTCGACACGACCAAGCTCAGCCTGACCGGGATTCAGTTTGGTCAGGCAGTGGTCGCGATCCTGGCCGTGCTGACAGTCAGCAACGAGTACAGCTCGGGCATGATGCGCGTCACGCTCGCGGCGATGCCCAGGCGGCAGGCGGTGCTGTCGGCCAAGGCGATCCTGCTGACCGCTCTGGTGCTGGTGGCCGGCGCGGTGGCGGTGTTCGGCTCGGTGCTGGCCGGGCACCTGATCCTGCCCGGCCATGGCTTTACCGCCGCGCGCGGCTTCCACCCGGTCTGGCTGAGCTACGGGCCAACGCTGCGGGCCGCCAGCGGGTCGGTCCTGTACCTGGTACTGATCGCGCTGATGAGCCTCGGCGTCGCGGTGATCGTGCGGGACTCGGCCGTGTCCATCGGCGTCGTCCTCGCGCTGCTGTACCTGTTCCCGATCATCGGCTCGTTCATCGGGAACGAGCACTGGCAGCACCGGCTCGAGCGATGGACGCCCACGATCGCGGGGCTGACCATCCAGGACACCACCGGCCTGCGGAGCCTGGTGATCACGCCGTGGGCCGGGCTGGGCGTGCTGGCGATCTGGGCTGCAGCCGCCATGCTGGCCGGCGGCCTGGCGTTCAGGTTCCGCGACGTCTAGCCGGCCGGGCCTATGCGGCGAGGTCGGCGTAGCGGCCGTTGCCGGCGATGAGGCTGGAATGGGTGCCGGTCTCGGCGATGCGGCCGTGGGCCAGGACGACGATCTGGTCCGCGTTGCGCACGGTGGAGAGCCGGTGGGCGATCGTGATGGTGGTGCGGCCTCGGGCGAGGATGTCGAACGCCTTCTGGACGGCGCGTTCGGTTTCGGTGTCCAGGGCGCTGGTGGCCTCGTCCAGGACGAGCACGCGGGGGTCGCGCAGCAGGGTCCTGGCGATGGCGATGCGTTGTTTCTCGCCGCCGGAGAAACGGTGCCCGCGGGAGCCGACCGTGGTGTCGTAGCCATCGGGCAGCCCGGCGATCAGGTCGTGGATCTGGGCGGCTCGGGCCGCGTCCTCGATCTCGGCGTCGGTGGCATCGGGCTTGGCGTAGCGCAGGTTCTCCCGCACCGTGGTGTGCAGCAGGTAGGTCTCCTGGCTGACCACGCCCACGATTGCGGCGAGGTCGGTGAGTCTGATGTCGCGGATGTCGAGGTCATCGATGCGGACGCTGCCGCCGCCGGGGTCGTAAAGCCGGGCGATCAGCGCGGCGAGGGTGGTCTTGCCCGATCCGGTCTCGCCGACGAGCGCCAGCGTGCTGCCGGCCGGGATGTCCAGGTCGATGCCGGAAAGGACGGCCCGGTCGGCGCCGGGATAGGTGAAGCTGACGCCCTCGACGCGGACATGCCCGGTGACCTGGGCCGGGTCAATCTCGACCGGGTGGGCGGGGTCATCGACGTCGACGGGCAGGTCGAGGTAGTCGAAGATCCGCGCGAATAGCGCCAGCGAGCTGATCACGGAGACGCTGGTGCTCAGCAGGCCGGTCAGCGGCCGGAAGAGGCTGTTCTGCAAGGTGGTGAACGCGATCAGGGTGCCGATGGTCATCGCGCCGGCGGTGACCGGCAGGCCAGCGGCGAGGTAGATGATCGCGGGGATCGCGGCGAAGATGACGCTCAGCGAGGCCATCCGCCAGCGTCCGGCCAGCTGGGAGCGCAGCTCCAGGTCGATCAGGCGGGCTGAGGAAGCGGTGAACCGCTGCGCCAGGGACGGGCCGGTGCCCATCGTCTTGGCCAGCTGGACGGCGTTGATCGACAGCCCTTCCTCGATGCTGACGTTCAGGTCGGCCAGTTCGCGTTGCTGCTGCGTGGTGATGGCCCGGCGCATGCGGGCGACCTTCCGGGTCAGGTAGATCGCCGGCGGCATGACGACCAGCGAGATGAGGGACAGCCGCCACGACAGGACGATCATGGCGGCGGCGGTGCCTACCGCGGTGGTGAAGTTGGCGGCGATGGACGTCGCGGTCGAGGTCACGACGGATTCCATGCCGCCGATGTCGTTGGTGATGCGGGACTGGACCTCGCCGGTGCGGGTGCGGGTGAAGAAGGCGATCGACTGCCGCTGCAGGTGGCTAAAGACGCTGGTGCGCAGCCCGTGCATGACCTGCTGGCCGACCTTGGTGCTGATCCAGGTCTGGATCACGCCGAAAGCCGAGGTGACGGCGGCGACAGCGACCATGCCGGCGACCAGCCAGGCCAGCAGCCGCACGTTCCTGTCCGGCAGGGCGGTATCGATCACCGCGCGGAGCAGGAACGGGGAAGCCAGGCCTACGACGGAGGAGGCGACGATGCTGGCCGTGACGATCACCAGCTGCCAGCGGTAGGGGGTGAACAGCCGCCCGATGCGGCGCAGTGACACCTCGCGTGCCTGCGCCTTCTCCGCGGCGGTAACGGTTCTTGAGCCGCGAGTCCGGCCCGTCCTGCTGGTGTCTCGATTCATCTGCGGTGATTCCAAAATTGCTCGATTCTGCCTGGGGCGGGTCAGCGCTCGCCCGCGCCGGGCTTGGTGAGAGAATTACTGAGGGTACCTCAATGTGAGGTTACAACCCCAGAAGCTGATAATGTATTCCGGTGACCCAGGATCGCGACATGACAGGCCGGCCCGACTCAGCCGGTGACGAGACGCTGCCGGACGCCTTCTGGTCCGTCGCGCGCCAGTTGCGCGAGGCGTCCCACCAGAGCCTGGCTCCCTGGGATATCACCCCTGCTCAGATGAGGGCTCTGCGCGTGCTCAAGCGCCACGGGACATTGCGCCTGTCGGACCTGTCTGACCATCTGCACATCGCGGCGCGCTCGACCACCGAGGTCGTCGACGCCCTCGAATCCCGGGACCTAGTCGAGCGGCGGCCCGACCCCGACGATCGGCGGGCCACCCTGGTCGAGGTAACCGACCACGGCACCAGCATCCTCGACGCGATCCGCGCGACCCGCGGAACCGAAGCAGAAAGGGTTTTTGGCCGGCTGAGCCGGACAGACCGCGCCCACCTCGACCGCATTCTCCGCAAGCTCCGGAACTGACCCGTCAGGGCGTAGCCCCGCGGCGTTGTCCCCATGAGCCTCACTCGATGAGGGGACGGGGCGCTGGGCACGATTTGTCGGTGTTCGCCGGCTGGTTTGGGTTGCCGGGGATTCTCTTCGAATCCGCACCGGTCAATGGAGGGTGGGCCGGTAGATGAGCTCTTGGATGTGACCGTCGAGCGTCCGGCTTTCGACCAGCTCCAGGTCGAAATCGGCCGCACCCTGGAAGATTGGGTCCAGCCCGGTCTGACCGGTGATGACAGGGAAGAGCGTCACCTGCACGAGATCGACTAGGCCGGCGGCCATCAGCGCCCGGTTCAATGACAGGCTGCCGTGCGAGCGCAACGGCACCTCGGATTCCCTCCTTGAGCCGGGCGACGACGTCGACGGCGTCACCGCTCGCGACGGCCGCGTCCGGCCAGTCGAGGGGGCCTTCCAGCGTCGTTGACACCACCGTTGCCGGCAGGCTCCTCATCCGGGTGACCCATGGGTCACGCACTTCGGACTCCTCGGTGCTCGAGGCCAGCATCCGCGCGAATGCCCGATACGTGTTGGCCCCGAAGACCATCCGCTGCTCCGCGCTGTACAAGGCAAGGCGGTGGTCGAGCAACTCGGGGCCTTGCTTACCCCAGTAGCCGGTCCAGTTGGCGCTGGCGGCGCCGTAGCCGTCGAGGCTGGAAAAGACGTCGAAGGTGTAGGTAGCGGTCATGTCGTTCTCCTCAAGTGCGGTTGATCGGCGTGGATACAGACTCGGGACCACGGCGAGACTCATCGCCGCGGGCTGGCCACAAGAACGAGGGCGACGGTGGCTGGGGCGACGGCGGCCCGGCCGGCGATATGCCGTGCTGATGGCATACGCAGAATTTAGGTCAGGCGGCGTCTGGCTACCCGCCGGGAAAGGCGGATTGCCCAGGCAGTTCGCCGCGATCGCCGGGAGCACGGCGGCGCTGCGGAGCACATCGACGATGACCGCCTTGCCCGCCTGACCGAAGAGGAGCGGCACGTCCTCCTGACCTTGCTCCCGGGCGGGTTACTGGGCATTCCGTGTTTCCTGTTGGATGTTCTGCGTCCGTTCCTCATTCGCGCTGTGTCGTCCCGGGCCGGTTCTCGTTGCGGCCGTAAGGGTGTGCGTTCAGCTCTCCGGGCCAGGCCGGGACCTTAGACTTTCGGCTGTGCGTGAGCTGGTGGGGGTAGGCGGCGTGGTCGCGTCGCTGTCGGTGACGAGCGACCTGACTCGCGGTCATCCGCCTGGCGAGGCGATGCGCGCGTGCCTGCTCGCGACCGGGCTGGCCAGGCGGGCCGGACTTGGTCTCGTCCAGCAGAGCGAGGTCTATTACGGGACGCTGCTGCGGTTCGTCGGGTGCGCGGCGACGTCGCATGAGATAGCGGCGGCGCTTGGCGGCGACGATGTCGCGGTGCGGGCGGCGGGCGACCTGATAGACCCGACCGTGCCCGGGCAGGCGCAGCGGTTCCTGGCTGGCCTCGGCGTGAGCGCGGGCCAGTTGCGGGCGCTGGGCGGGCCGGCCGGCGTGGCCAGGCTGAAGGCCGAGGGGGCGCGGGCGGACTGCGAGGTCGGGGCGGGTCTGGCCGGGCGGCTGCGATTGCCGGAGGAGGTCGGCCGGGCCATCCTTGACGCGTTCGAGCGCTACGACGGTCACGGGGTTCCTGACGGGCGGGCCGGGGATGAGATCACGCTGGCGGCGCGGTTCGCGTCGGTTGGTTTCACCGCGGTCATGTTCGAGTCCGTCGGCGGCGCGAAGGTCGCGGCGCAGACCGTCGCGCAGTGGTCAGGGCGGGCACTTGACCCCGCGGTCACCGCGGTCTTCCTCGATGCGCCGGATGAGCTGCTGCGGACCTGCGATCCAGATGACCTGTGGGCGGCGGCGGTCGGCGGCGAGCCGGAGCCAAGGCGGGTGTTCCGCGACGACGCGGCGCTGGACGACGCCCTAGCCGGGTTCGGCGACGCGGCCGATCTGAAGAGCCCGTGGTTCACCGGCCACTCGGGCGGTGTCGCGCGGCTGGCTATGGCCGCGGCGGGCCAGCTTGAGCCGGCCGTGGCTGGGCTCGTCCACCGCGCCGGGCTCGTGCACGACATCGGCCGGGTCTCGGTGCCGACCGGCATCTGGGAGCGGCCGGGGGCGCTGCGGCCGCAAGACTGGGAACTGGTCAGGCTGCATCCCTATCACTCCGGCCGGATCCTGGCCCGCTCCCCCGTGCTCGCGCCGCTGGGCCAGATCGCCTGCCGTCATCACGAGCGGACCGACGGCACCGGGTACCCGGCCGGGATGCGCGGTTCCGAGCTGGACGCGGCCGCCTGCCTGCTGGCCGCCGCGGACGTCTTCCACGCACTCGGTGAGCCGCGGCCGCACCGGCCGGCCGTCGGCCGGGCGGAAGCGGCCAGGGTCCTGGCCGGGCTGCCGCTTGACCGGGATGCCGTGCGGGCCGTGCTCGCCGCTGCCGACGTGCCGGCTGCCGCTTTGCCGCGGCTGCCCGCTGGGCTGACCGAGCGGGAACTTGACGTCCTGCGGCTGCTCGCGGCCGGGCGCACGAAACGCGAGATCGCCAGTGACCTGGTGATCTCGCCGTCCACTGTGCACACGCACACCGTCCACATCTACGCCAAATGCGGCGTCTCCACCCGGGCGGCGCTGGCCATGTTCGCCATGCGGCACGGGCTCGCGGCCAGGGCAAGCCAGGCAGGGAGCGGTCAGGCCAGCCGGCCATAGATCGACTGAACGATCGATGGTCCGGGCGGCCGGGCCTCCTTAGCGTTGCGTCCAGGCAACCAGCAAAGGAGACCGGCCGTGAGCACCAGCACCAGCACCATCGCCGATGAAGATGTAAGAACCGTCAAGTCCGTCTTCGACGCCTTCGCCAGCCGCGACCTCGCGGCGCTCGCCGCGCTGTTCCACCAGGAAGCCACCTGGCAGCACCGCAACGACGACCGGCTCGGCGGCCGCCACCGGGGCAGCGACGGCATCGCCGCGTACCTGGCCGAGGCCGCACAGCTCACCGCAGGCACCCTGCGCCCGGTACCGCGGTCCTTCATGACCGACAGCGCGGGACGCGTCTGCGTGCTCGTTCAGGTCAGCGGCAGCCGTCCGGACGGGCGCTCGTTCGACGACTCGCAGGTCGCCCTGTTCACCGTCGAGGACGGACGGGTGCGCAGCGTCGAGCAGTATGTCGGCGACCCGGCCTCCGTCACCGCGTTCTGGGCATAGCGCGCGCCCGGGGCCTGACACACCGCCACTACGAGCATCAGGAGCACATCCATGAGCCAGCAGGACAACCTCACCATCGTCAAGGAGATCTATGACGCCGTCGGGCGCGGTGACGTGGCCGCGATCCTCGACCAAGTCAGCGAAGACGTCGACTGGGCGGCCGAGGCCGCCGGCAAGACCGCGCCGTGGCACGGACCGCGGGCCGGCCGGGACGGCGTTGCGAGCTTCTTCAGCGACCTGGCCAGCAGCATCGAGATCGGCGCGTTCACGCCACATAGTTTCGCCGCCGGCCAGGACGACGTGCACCTGCTCGTCGACTGGACCATCCGCTCCATCAGGACGGGCCGCGAGGCGTCGATGACCATGCACCACTACTGGCGCATTCGGGACGGCAAGGTGACGTACTTCCGCGGCAGCGAGGACACCGAGCTGACTGCCGAGGTCTTCGCCGCCTGACCCGACAGCCGGCGTGCTCGGCCTGGCGGGCCTGATCCCAGTCGCCGATGCAGTAGACGACGAGCTCGGCTATCTGGCCGCCGCCGGATTCCGCTCGAGCACCCACTCGACCAGCTCGGTTGCCGTCAACTCACCGTGCTGGACCAGCTCTGCCTGACCCATCCCGTCCAGCAACACGACCTGGGGTATGAACTAAGGCCGGTCTCCGGTGGCGAGCTGGGCGTCCCGGGACGGCACGCGCGCAGGAGCCGTAGCGTTGCCCGTGATGGCCGGGCGAACGAACTTCGGGACCTTCGGCAACATGGTGCGCTCGACCTGCGTGACAGTGAAGCCGGCCCCCTGGATAGATCCGAGCGTCGGGCGATTGCGGTCACAGCCGACAACGAACCGGTTCAGACCGTTCATGCGGTCTTGCGAACGGGCCCGGCGAGGAGCTCCGGAACGCACATGCTCGATGAACAGTAGCCGACCGCCAGGTCGCAGCACCCGGCGCAGCTCGCGCAGTGCCCGGGGCTGGTCGTCCACCCCGCAGAGCACCAGCGCGGAGACCGCGACGAAGGTGTCATCCTCGAACGGAAGATCCTCCGCCGGCGTGCGCAGGACCGTTGCCGTCGGCGCCTGCTCGCGGATCTTGCGCTCCAGGCGGCGGAGCATCGGGATCTCGGGCCCTGTCACCGTCAGCGACTCGACAGCGGGCCGTAGAAGGGCAGGTTCGCTCCCGTCCCGCCGCCGATCTCGAGCACCCGGCCGCTTGCCCTGGCGAGCAATCCCTCCCGCAGAGCGCGCAACCCGGACTTCTCGACCTTGGCCATCTGGTGGTCATACGTCATGGCGAAGAACCTGCTCCGCAGGGTCATGGCTGCCTCATTTCGCCGCATTGAGATCGCTGATGGCAACGAACGTAACTAGCCGGACCGCCTGGTGCATGGAGCAATCACCCCATCTCCCCGGGGCATCAGCCGCAGCGTCCGGGTCGTCAGCTGACCGGCTCGAAAGCGTCGGCGCAGGCGAGGCCGCGGTCAGCCCGCCCCGGTAACCCGAGCCGTCCAGCAACTCCGTTGCGGTAATTCTTGCCGTCCCACTGCCACTACTCGTGTCGGATGGCCGCCCCGACTACATCATCGAGGCCGATCCACCCGGTGAACTGGGCGCCCAGCGTAGAGGGTGTCGTCACGAGCGCGACCATCTGCCAAGTCGCCGCAGTTGCCCGCGGCGCTGGTGGGGTGACGTTGGCCACCCGTCCCGCCACCTCGCCAGCCAGCCGGGTCTTCCCCACACCGCCCGGCCCGGTCACCGTCACCAGCCAGTGAGCACTCAGCAGCCCGCTGACCTCATCGATGTCATCAGTCCGGCCGACAAAGCTCGTCAGCGCTAACGCTCGCCGCTTGCCCATCGTGCATATCCGGCGTTGTGTCATCGAAGAGCGAGTCCGATGGCTCCTGCCATTAGCGCCAGGCCTGTGATCAGCCAGGCGGCTTGATCGCCTACGTGGCCGCTGTGCAACTGGCGCAGGGGCTCGACCGCCGCGGCGACGGCGCGCCGCGCGCTCGCCAGCCACCTGTGCCGGGCGAGCGCGATCGCGGCGAGCACGACGGCGGCCGCAGCCTCGCCAATGTCGGTCAGGAGGCTCAGGGCGGTGGCGGGAGGTGCGGGCAGCCGGGGGGCGTGCAGCCGGACGCCGTGCAGGACGGCCGCGGCGTACGCGGTCCGGTCGGTGAACCCGGCGGCGGCGTCTGTTACCCGCTGGGCGACGTCGGGGACCAGCCCGATGGCCAGCGCTATGGCGAGCAGGGCGATCGGGGGCAGGATCATCACCGCTGGCGTGCGCCGTGGCCGTTCGGAGTCTTCGTCGCCGGGATCGTCGTCGCTGTCGGGCTGCCGGGGCGGCCGACGGTGCGCAGGGCCCAAGCCGAGCCAGATCCGCCCGGATGCCCGCAGAACGGCCGCGCTGGACGCGATGACGCAGAACGCCACTACGGCTTCAATCCACCCCAGGCCCTGCTGGTCCGCGGCAGCGGCGAGGATGTCTTTGCCGCTGGCAGCGGCGGACGGGGGAAGGTCGGCTGCCACCAGCGCGCCCAGGGCGACTATCATGCCGGCGACGGGCAGGCCGGCACCCTTACCGCGCAGCCTCAGCTCACTGACGCTTGATCGCCGCTGCTGAAGGATGCCGACACCGAAGAACATGGCTGCCTTAGCGAGGCCGTCGCCGACAGCCAGTAATGCAGCGCCGGCCAGCCCGAGCGCACTGAGCAGGCCGAAGCCGATCAGACAGAGGCCCAGGTGGCTCATGGTGAGAAACGCGAGCATCCGTTTCAGGTTCGTCTGCGCCAGCGCCATGATCGGGCCGATGGCAGCTGTCGCGACGCCGAAAGCCAGCAGGACCGCCCGCAAGCGCAGTCCGGTATCCCCGCCGAGCCCGGAGAACACCGTCGCCCAGACCCGGGAGACGGCGAATAGCCCGAGCTCGCTCATCACCCCCGCGAACAGTACGCAGGCGGGGATCGGCGCGGTGCCGTAGGCGTCTGGGAGCCAGAAGTGAAACGGCACCGCTGCGGCCTTGACCAGGAAGCCGCCGGCCAGCAGCGCGAAGGCCACCACGATCAGGGCATCGGCGCGGTGGCCGGCGAGACGGTTGCCGATCTGGGCCAGGTTCAGGGATCCCGTGCGGGCATAAAGCAGCCCGACGCCGAGCAGGACCACCATGCCCGCGAGGCTGTTGCTCACCGCGAAGTTGATGGCTCCCTGGAGCGGGGCTCTGCGGGCGGAGTTGTAGCCGGTGAGGGCGTACGCGGTGACCGCTACTAGCTCGAAGGCGACGAACAAGTTGAACAGGTCTCCGGTCAGGCAGAAGTCGACGCTGGCAGCGAGGAAGACCAGGACAAGCGCGTGGTAGAGGCCGCCGACGGTATCGAAGAAACGCCATGAGTAGACCAGCGCTGCGCTGGTGAGCAGGCCGGCCAGCGCGGCCAGGCCGGCCCCGAGCGGCTCGACGGCGTAGTCGACACCAATCGCGACCCCAGCGGTGGGATGCCACCCGGAGAACCAGTAGACGATCGTGCCGCCCGCGCTCGATACCGCCAGGGAAACGGCCAGCGCTGTCGTCGCAGCGGCTATGACCAGTGCAGCCAGATCCCGTGCCCGCCGAGGCAGAAGCCGGTTCGCTCCGCCAAGGATCGCGGCGCCGCCGAGCGGGAGCACGCTTGCTGCCGGGACGATGAGGCTCATTTCGGGATCAGTCGCGGGTCGCGGTCAGCAGGTCGGGGTCGAGCGTTCCGGTCCGCTTGTGTATCTGGACGATCAGCGCCATGAGCAGCGCGGTCACGGCGGCTCCGATGACCACGTCGGTGAGGGCGAGTGCCTGCACGATGGCGTCTACGGTCGGGCCTGGGCGGGCTGGCAGGCCGGCGAAGACCGGGGCATGCCCGCCGCTGCGGTACCCGAGCTCGAGAATGAATATGTCAGTGGCGGACTGGGCTACGGACAGGCAGAGGACCATGTGGATCAGGTTGCGGCTGGTTACCACGCCGTAGACGCCGACGATGAATAGCCACGCCACCACGCCGTACGCCAGCACGCTCACTGGCCCGGCCCTCCACGAGTTTCCGGGGGGGCGGCGGGACCGGGACGGATGACGGAGGTCTGATCGAGGAAATGCGCGGCCAGCAGCGCGAAGCCGCCGGCCACCTCCACGCCGACGACCGCGTTGAGCAGAGGAATCGTGCCGCCAGAGACGATATTTCCGGACTTGCCCAGGCTGACCACGTTCGCCAAGTAGGCGGTACCGGCGAGCAGGCCAAGGACACCGATGATCACGTAGCCGCCCGCGCCCGCACCCTCGGCCGCGTCGAGCAGTCCTTTCGGCTGGTACCGCTCCGCGGTGGCATAGTCGGTGGCCAGGAACACCACGAACAGCGCACTCGCCATCACGACCCCGCCCTGGAATCCCCCGCCGGGCGTTAGCTGCCCGTGAGTCACCGTCTCGATGGCAACGACTACCAGCAGCGGGCTGAGGATGACGCCAAGCAGGCCGACCGCCGGGCTTGGCGGCGGGATCCGGCGCTCGGGTGCTTGGTCTTCGGGATGCCCTCTTACCTCGTCGGCCAGCGGCCGGAGGACCACCGAGATTCCCACAACCGCGCTGAACAGGATGAACTCCTCGAAGAGCGTGTCGATCCCGCGATAGTCGAAACTGGTGGCCGAAACAACATCAGTTACCCGGCGCTGCAGCGGGGCTAGGTGGTTGAGGAGCCCGGCGTACCGGGAGATGGGGCTGCCGAAAGCGGGCATGTCGGCGAATGCAATTGCCAGGGCCGCGGCCAGGGCCGCGCCAGCCACCGCGAATAGCAGAAGCCGGCCCCGGCGGGTCATCCGGAGCCTTCTCTGACCTTGGCCAGGCACAGCAGCACGATCAGCGGCAGCGCGATGGCCCCGACCACGATCTGCGACAACGCCACATCGCCGGCCTGCAGCGTCAGGTAAAGAGCCGCCAGGGCAAGCCCGAAGAACCCGGTCACGAACGCCTGGCGCAACGGCTCTCTGGTCAGGACGACCGCGGTACCCGAGGCTGCCGCCCAGATCAACGCCACTGATATAAGCATCTCTCTCATGGCATGTCCTCGTCCGGCCCGGGATCCTGCGTCCTGGCCGGAGCCGCGCCCGCCGCCTGGGCGTGGGCGGTGTCGAATCCGCCCGAGGCGGCGCCGCGCCGGACCATAATTGAACGCGCGATGGCGTGACTGGTGAAAGGGCTCGTGGCCGCCGTGATCACCGCGACCAGGATGGCCGCCAGCCCCGACGCCGACAGGCCGGCCCGCACCACGACCGCTGTGCTCACGGCGACGGCACCGATCATGGCCGCGGGAGTGACCAGATGCTGCCGGTCGAGCGGATCGTCCATCACCGCGATGCCCGCGCAAGAGCCCGCCACGGCCACCAGCCCGACGACCAGCAGTACGACCGAGATCACGTCCCCGACTCTCATCAGCGACAGCCGGTCAGACCCAGCGTTCCAGGAACCGGGCGAAGACCAGGGACCCTCCTGCGGAGAGGGCAGCGAGGACCGGTGCCAGCGATGCTAGCGCTGACTCTCCGTAGCCTTCCGCGAGGCAGAGCAACGCCAGCGACTGGACCGTGCCGGTCAGTCCAAGGCCCACCAGGCGCTGCTCAGGCTCGCCGCGCCAGCACACCCACGCGCACGGAACCAGCGTTACCTGCAGCACCAGGGCAGCGGCTAGGAACCACGTCACCGCTGGCCGGCCCGACTGTGCTCGCCGAGACGGTGCACCAGCGCCACGCCAGAATCGGCGTCGATGTCTACCACGATCGTGCCGGGCGCGACCGACAGCAGAGCAGTGACCGCCGAATCACGGCGTGCCGACCGCCACCCCTCGCCACTAACATCAACGGGCACGTGCGCCCACAAGCCTCCCGCCACGGCCTTTCCAGTCAGCTTGCGCGCAGCCAGCCCGAAAACCTGCGCCGTTTCGACAACGACCTTCCACGGGAACTTCGCAATCAGGCGCGCATCGCGGCGCCGCAGGCTAGGCAGCGCCCTGCCCTTCTGGCTCACGAAATACCCGACTACGGCGGCGAGCCCGGCGGCACTGGCTCCGCCGAAAAGGTCCTGGGCATCGAGCCGGCCAGCCAGCGCAATCCACACGCCAGTCAGCACCACCACCGTGACGGCACCTCTTGCGATCACGTCAAGGCGTGACGGCCGATCCATCGTCCGCTCCTCTCCGAACTGCCCTGCGCGGGTCCGTCGTCCGCTGGAATAGTGCTAGCTTTCTTGAGCCGCTCCGGTTCAGACCGGGGGCATAACCGGTAATCCTGGTCAGCGCTTCGAGGCGTTCTTGGCTTTCCTCCCCTTCAGCTTTAGCTTGCCGGTTGCCTCGCCGGCTCTTCCTTTGGCCTTCAGCCGCTTATTTCCGGTGGCCTTGCCGGTCTGCTTCTTGGCCTTGGCCTTGACTACCTTGGCCTTGTCCTTGGCCTTCTTGCCCAGACTCATGACCGGCTCCCTTTCCTGCCGCGGGCAGCGACCTTGCCCCATGTGGACCCGTTCCCCGAGATGCCTGAGGAGGTGGCGATCTTGTGGCCTGCCAGGTTCCACGCCAGGCGCAGCTCAAACCTTCTTGGGCACCCCAGCCCCCAATGACGGCGCCCGGATTCTCGGCGAGATCGGTGGTGACTCCCCGTTGGCCACCCCCGCGGCCTGCAGGCCTTTGCCGGCGCCGCCCCGTCACCCGCGCCAGCGGCACCCATGAGGGCCACTGGTGTCAAGAGGGCATAGCGGTTTAGCCCGGTGGCTTGTGCGGCGTCGCCGGGCTGGCCTGACTGTTCTTCGGGATCTTCCTCGCCGCTGCCTTGGTCACGTCGCCGTGCGGGAGGGGTCCAGCTGGAGCGCCCGCAGCCGCGCAGCGGCGAGGACGAACGAGCTGGACGCCGACGAGCGGCGGCGGATCATCGGGAGCCGAGGAGGGTCCTTTCATGCTGGGGGTTTGAGGGTCGCGTGGTTGTCCCGGCTGGCTGGCGGAGTGATCTCACAAGCACCCATTCGGCGTTCCGCCGGCATTATGGCGGACGCCATGACCATGTGTCCGGGGACCGGGCTGCTCAGTCATGTGATCGAGCGCGGCCTGGTGGCCGGCTCATGCCGCGTGGGCGAGCGTGCCCGGAGTCTGGCGATCCTCCCGGTGTCTGGGCAGCATCCTGGTGGTCAGGCTGCAGCGCTGGTATGTGGCTTCGTCGTGCCGGGTGTCCCGGCGGGCTGCGCCTCGGCGAGCAGGTGGTAGGCGCGGGTCAGGAGCTTGCGGGCGATCGCGATGGTGGCGATCTTCTTCCCGCGGCGCTTAGCGATGGCCTGGTAGATGGCGGCGAACTCCGGGGAGCGCTTCGCGGTCTGCGCTGCCTGGTTCATGACCCACCGCAGCCACGCCGAGCCCTGCTTAGAGATGTGCCCGTGCCGCACGGTCAGGTCCGAGCCGCGGACCGTCGGGGTCAGCCCGGCCCAGCTGGCGAGCTTGCGGGCGCTGCCGAACCGGCCGATGTCGCCGATCTCGGCGAGCAGCACCAGCGCGGTGAACTCGCCCACCCCCGGCAGTGTCATCAGGACGCTGACCCGCGGGTCTGCCCTGGCGCGCTGGTGCAGCTCGCCGTCGAGGCGGTCAATCACCGGCGCGAGGGCGTCGATGGACGCCAGGCAGTCGGTGACGATCTCCCGCGACACCGGGGGCAGGTCCAGCTCAGCCAGCCACCCGCGTCCTGGGCCGGTCCAGTAACTGCCAGGCCGGTCATAGCCGAAATCAGCCGCCACCGCGTGGATCCGGTTCCTCAGCTGGGTACCCAGCCGGACCAGGCTGGCCCGGTGCCGCAGCTGCGCGCGGAGCTGGCGGACCGGCTGCGGCGCGATCCACGCCTCAGGCAGCAGGTCCGCCCGCAGCAGCTGCGCCAAGATCGCGGCGTCCACCTTGTCGTTCTTCAGCCGCGCCGAGGCGATCGCCTTGCACCGCAGCGGGTGCACCATGTGCGGGTCGAACCCGTAGTCCTCCAGCAGCTGCACCAGCCAGCCCCAGCCGTAGGCAGCCTCGAACGCCACCGGCGTCCCAGCCGGCAGCCCGCCGATCAGCCGCAAGACCTGCTCCTGGCCGTTCACCACGTTCCGGTTGAGCTGCACCTTCCCGTCCTCGCCGACCACCGCTACCTGAGAACGCTTGCGGTGCACGTCAATTCCGACGTAGACAGACATTGCCGGGCCTCCTCTCCTGAGCTCGTACTTTCACCCGGAGCATCGCGCCACCGGGCTGAGCAGGGAAGGGGGCCCGGCCCTCATAGGGTCATGCGAGCTGCACCGCCTGATCAGGCCGTCCTAGCGCGACGGCCGGCTACCGGCGGACAGCCTGGCGAGCGGGTCGCGGCTAGCCGCGCGGGTAGGCCGGGCGGTCTCGACATTGCCGATCATGCGGTCAATGCCATGAACCGCCCGCGCCGGCGCACGGCGGGTGTGCCCCAGATTCATCCGCGGTCCATCCTTTCGCCGCTGCGGACCAAGCCCTCCGGCCCGGCGCCGGGTTCAGCCAGGCCGGAGGATCTGGCAAGCCAAGGTACGGGCAGCTCGCGATCTGCTATGACACGGACGTGAACGCGGCACGAGCGCGCGCCCGGCAGCTCTGGCGATGGGCGGCACCAGGCTGGCATGTCATGTCCGAACTGCCTGAGCCGCGATCCTTCGATGCCGCCTCCGGAAAAGTCACCGAAGACGACATCGCCTTCCTGGTGCCGTGCGGCCCCGACATCGAGCAGCACGTGACAGCCGCCCGGCAATGGATCGACGCCGGGTTCACCCACCTTGCCCTGGTCCAGGTAGGCAGCGACCACCAGGATAAGTTCATGACCTGGGCAGCCGACCACCTGCTGCCCGCGCTGCGCAAACTCTGACCACCAGCCAGCCCAGCCCGTGACGGCCAGGCGGCGGCACCTCCCAGGAATCCGCCGGGAAAATGGCACCGGGCATAGCTGGTGCAATCGCAGGGATACTGCGAAGAAATATCATTATAAATACTTTAAACGGATTTTCGGCGGTTCATCGGCAAGGCTATGCGCGCCTTGCAGGGCCGCGTTTGATACCGGCCGCCTCTTCGAGACCCCGGTCCGCCAGGCAGCGGCACGGTGGCCGCAGTTCGCCGCGGCCGCGGAAAAGGTCATCGGCCCGGATGGCGTCCTGCGGGCGATACCGATGCGGGCCGACGGGGAGGTGATCGAGACGGTCAGCACAATTGACCTGTCCGGGCAATAGCCGTGCCAGCAGCGTGGCGGGCCTGACGGCAGTGCCTGTCACTCCGCCGGGCACGGCAGGCGGCAGTCGCGATGGCCGGTCAGGGCTCGTCGAAGGGTGCTGGCTGGGGTGGTTGGCCGGTAATGCCGGCCAGGATCTGGGTGGCGATGTCGCGGAGCTTGACGTTGCGGTTCTGCGAGGCAGACCGCAAGATCGCGATCAACAAGGCGCGCGCCGCGCCATGAAAATATGATCAAGACGCCAACCCCCCTCAAGGCACGTGACGGGGCCCGTGGCTGATGGGTGCTTGCTAGCCATGATCCGGCCGCTGGCGTCCATGCGACTAGCGCGCGGCATGGGGCCTGCAGCCTGCCGCCACGGCAGGCGGCTCAGTACCCCACGGACGTCGCTGGGCGATGACCGTTCCTGGTACCAAGAGGTTTATCCAGGGCTTGAGCGTGGTATCTCCGCATTCTGTGCTGCTCCAGACCCCGGCGGCAGAAATTTGCCCTTGGAGGCCTGGTGAATAACACGGATATGCACACTGTCACTACGACAGTTCCTGCTGCTGGCGAGCCTGGCCATGGCCTGGGTGCTGTTCTGCGGCGCCAGCTGCCGCCGATGGTCGAGGGCCAGGCAGACCTGTTTGAGATCATCTGCTTCGACTGTGGTGACGATCCCGGCCTCGCCTACTGCGAGGTCTCATCCCGGCTGCAGGGGGTCCGCGGCTCCCGCACGGCCGAGGCGGCCCTGGCGGCATTCCACAAGCACCTCGGATGGGCTGGCTAAACGGCTCGCTCCGGGAACATGCGCGATCCCGCTCACCCGGGCCGTGGGGGCTCCCGGGAAATGAGCGGGGCCGCGCACCCGCGTCGTACCGAGCCGTTCACTTCCGTTTCCGGTCTGTGCCGCTCGGATACTCGATATCGTCGCGGGCTGGCTCGCGGCCTACCAGGGCTCCCATCACAGCGGAACAGACAGCCTCCGGCGCTGCTGCCGTCACCGCCTGGAGCAGCCTGGCCAGGCCATCGTCAATCGGCTGACCTGGGCGCTCGATCAGGCCGTCGGTATAAAGGCACAGGACGGCGCCCGGCGCGATCTCCATGGTGGTTACCTGCCGGAGCGTCGGCGGCAACGCCAATCACCAGGCCTGCCGCGATGTCCGGCAAGCCCGCTGGCTGCCCGGGAGATGCGAGGATGGGCGGAAGGTGCCCGGCCGATGAGATGTGCACCCGGTCCAGCGCCGGGTCGAATACCGCGACAGCACGGTGGCCAGGGCGCCTGGCTCGAAGTGCTGATGTAGCTGAAGGCCCCGCGGTGGCGGATGTGCGGGCTGGCGATCTGTGGGCCAGCGTTCGCGGGCCCGGGCGGCCAAGCGCTGTTCCAGCGAGGTTTTCGTTGAGTCCGGGTACTTGGCCACGATGGCCATCTTTCCCGATGGCTGCGGCGGTCACGGCGTGTCTTGCTGACATCCGGTGGCGGGTGCGGCACAACGATCAGATGCCTGTGATCAGTTCCAGCAGCCGGGTCCACGACGTCCGTCCCGGTTCCAGCGCGGCTACCAGCGAGTACGGCCAGCCCGGGATCATCTGCGCGCTGTTGTTCCCCCGCCCGTAGCAGTGGCAGAACGACCGGCCCGGGCTGGTCGCCGCGTCCGGCCGCAGCCAGTTGCTAACATCAACCGCCAGCCGGATCCGGCCATCATCCCAGGCCGGCAGCGGCACCCCGGCCAGTGCCCAGCGCAGTCGCGAGGCCTGCACTTTCCCGCAGTTCAGCGCGTCGTACAAGGCGCCATGGCCGCGCTGATGCCCTGGCTCCAGCGACAATTCCGCCAGCATATGCACCCGGTCCTGCTTGCACAGCGCCGCGTCGCACAGCTCAGACAGCGCGTCCGCCCGGGCGGTGAAGCACCGGTACAGCTCCCGGCGGAACCCTGCCAGCCGTTCCCATGCCCGATCTGTCTCGTCCCCGGCGCCCGCCCGCGCCTCCGCCCAGGCCATACTGAAAGCCACGGCCACCGCCCTGCGTCTTCATGTTCTGTGGTGAGAACCCGAAGATGACGCGGTGGCCGTCTGTTATCACAGCGACACACCGGACAGTACGGGCAAAGAGTTGCCAGGCAGACAGCAGAGGTTAAACGCCAAGCTAAGCATCTACCGCTGCTCGCTGGATTTCGTATCCGGGCTAGAGCCCGGGCACGGTCGCGCTGGCGGCGGTCGCCGCCCCTGCCTCCGCCATGCGAGAAGGCCGGGGGTGCGGAGTATTGCTCTGCTGAGCGGCGGCATCAGCGCCGCGGAGCTGACGGCGGAAGGGGCCGCCCAGACTTGCCTGGTCCCGCCGAGCTGCTGGCGGGCATCCGGCACATGGCGAGCCCAGCGCCTGACGAGTTGCCAGCCACGCTCTCACCGGCATAACGCCGGTCGGGGGTTTCAGCAGCCTGTGCGGGGTAGTCGGACCAGATCGACCCGGAACCGAGATAGAGGGGCCTTCTGACATGGGAGCGTGGGAATCCGCGTTCGTTGCCTTCCTGGCCGCAGCCGAGGGCACCGAGCAAGTCGAGCTGACCGAGCCGTGGCAGGCGGTCCTCGGCCAGGGCGGCAGGCCGGTGCTGGTGTCGCCTGCGCATAGCGAGATCCAGATGTTCAACCACCTCGACCGGGGTGACACGATGCATGTCGACGTGCCGGCCGGCAGCGCGCGGCAGGACGACTTCGTGGCGCTGGTGCTGCCCGGCGGGGTGGCCAACCCCGACCAGCTGCGCACCGACCCGTCAGCGGTCGAGTTCGTGCACGGCTTCTTCGCCGCGGGCAAGCCGGTGGCCGCCATCTGCCATGCTCCCTGGACGCTCATCGAGGCTCACTCAGTCCGCGGCCGCACGCTGACCTCGTGGCCGAGCTTGCGCACCGACCTGGTAAACGCGGGCGCCACCTGGGTGGACCAGGAGGTCGTCACCTGCGCCAGCGGCCCGAATGTGCTGGTAACCAGCCGCAAGCCCGATGACCTGCCTGCCTTCTGCGCAACCTTCACGAAGGCGATCAGCGAGCGCCTCTGATCCCGCGCGCCAGCAGAGCAGGAGGCGGCGGCCCCGCCCGGGAGGCCCGGCCGCCGCCTGCGGTGCGCGGGACGGCTACGCCGATAGACAGCTGCCGGTAGTTCGAGCCGTCGTGGGCATACGCCGCCGCGAGCCGGCATCGAATCTGACCTCGCCGTGACAGTTCCGCCGGGGTAGCGCGCAGTCGGCGGCGGTCGCGGTGGTGCCTGCCGCTGCGGTGCCTGCTGCCGCGAGGGGCCGCGTCACCCGCCGCCCCTCAGTCTTCGCGCATCCGCTTGACTTCCTCATGGTCCCAGCCCAGGACCTCGAATACGCTTGCCGCGATTCCTCCCTGTGCTCAAAGCAGATGGTGAGCCGCGGGTGACCTTCGACAACTCCGGAGTCGGCCGCACTCAGTCACTGCCCCCGCTGACCATCGATGCCATGGCCAATCAGACGAGCGCGCTTGTCAGTGCTCTCTGCCTGCGCTGCCCGACGTCCTGGGCTGGTCGATGGGCGGCATGAAAGGCGGCTCGCGGAAGGACACGGGATGACCGACACTTCAACGGTGCCCCGCAAGAACGAAGGCGGCTGGCGGATGAGCTGCTTGGCCGGGCGCGGCCGTGCCATCGCCGTACGGTATCTGACCTGGCCATCGCCCAGCCCGGACGCCGGGACGGCGCTGTCATCAGCATCCAGGCACGCGGGCGATCTGTCGTCGTCGCGTTCCGCGAACACCCGGCGCTGATCAGGTCATCCTGGCGCGTCGGCCGGCTACCGGGTCAGGAGCGGGCGGCGTGGCGGCTGCGCTCCAGCTCGGCTGTGACCGTGGCGCTGAGCTCGGTCCAGCTCTTCTCGAACTTGGCCACGCCGTCTCGTTCGAGCTGGCTGGTGACGTCATCGAAATCGACGCCAGCCGCGGCGAGCTGGTCAAGCACGTGCCGGGCCTCGTCGTAGCGGCCGCTGATGGTGTTCCCGCCGACTTTGCCGTGGTCGGCGAAGGCTTCAAGGGTGGCGGCCGGCATGGTGTTGACGGTGTCCGCGGCGACCAGCTCGGTGACGTACATGGTGTCCGGGTAGGCGGGGTTCTTGACGCCGGTTGATGCCCACAGCGGGCGTTGCGGCTGAGCTCCGAGGCGGGCAAGCTGCTGCCATCGCTGGCTGCTGATCAGCTCCTGGTACGCCTGGTAGGCGAGCCGTGCGTTGGCTATGGCCGCCTGGCCCCCGAGCCCGGCGGCCGCGCCGCCCGGCATCTGGTCGAGCCGGGAATCGACTTCGGTGTCCACCCGGGAGACGAAGAAGGAGGCGACTGACCGGATCGCGGCGATATCTCGGCCCGCGGCCGCGGCCTGCTCCAGGCCCCCCAGGTAGGCGTCCATCACCTCGCGGTACCGGGCGAGGGCGAAGATCAGCGTTACGTTGACGCTGATTCCCTCACTGGTCACCTGCCTGATCGCCGCGAGACCCGCCGGCGTTGCCGGGATCTTGACGAACAGGTTGTCCCGGTCCACCGCGCCGCGCAGCGCCCGGGCCGCCGCCGTGGTCGCGGCCGTGTCGCCCGCCAGTCGCGGGTCTACCTCGATGGAGACCCGCCCGTCCCGGCCGCCGGTCCGCTGGTAGACCGGGGCGAGCACATCGCAGGCGGTCCGGACGTCGTCGGTGGTGATGGCGAAGACCGCCGCATCCACGTCGGCGCCGCGGGCGGCCAGGTCACGCAGCTGGTCGTCATAACGGTCGCCCTTGGCCAGGGCGGCAGCGAAGATCGTGGGGTTGGTCGTCACCCCGACCACGTGGCGGCCGGTAATAAGCGACTGCAGGCCACCGCTGGCCAGCAACTCACGGGACAGGTCGTCCAGCCATACCGCCACGCCCTCGGCGGACAGCTCGGCTAGCGGGTCGCGGCTGGTGTCGTCAGTCATCCTTACTGGCCTTTCTGGGTATTCGGCGGTGCCGCCTCATCTCACTCGGATCGCATGGCCGGCCGCGGACTGGCCAGGGCCAGGCAAGTAACGACCTCTACCCAGCCAGCGCGGTCCAACCACGGCAGGTCGCGCGTACCGCACCGCGCCACCATCGAGAAAGCTTCCGTGACAGCAAGTACGGCGCCGCCCTCCGGCGCTCCCCAGCGTCTGCTCCCAGGTTCAATACCGCCTGGATGTGCGGCGCGCTGCTCGCCGCAAGCATGGCGGCCTGGCCTGCACCAGCTCACCACCGCTACCTGGAGACGAGACAATCCTGGACGGCCACGGCGTCCGCGGGGCAAGGCCCATGATCGAAACCCTACGCCGGCTGATCGCCGACGGCCGCGGCGCGTTACGAGTCGGCTGCCGGGGGAAGTTCGGCCACCATGACAGTTCGCACCAGTGGTGTCGGTGACGACCTTGCTGGCGCTGACCCTGTCGACGGTCTTCGGGTTCGTCGCCTACCTGCATGGCGTGGTACGCCTCATGCGCGTCCAGTACCTGCATGCGACCGCGGCATGGATGATCTGGGGACTGTGGCCTTTCAGCCGGCTCGTGCACGCCTGGAGTTACCCGCTGTGGTACCTGTGGCGGCCGTACATCGTCTACCGCAGCCGCCGGCCCGCCCCGCCCGCCGAGCCAGGAACCGGCGGACGCAAGTGGCGGAAGATCGGCGCGCCGTACTAAGCACGCCGAGCCGCCTTCTTGCGGCCCGAGTCGCTGGGCGGGCATGGCCGCGGTCGCTCCAGAGGACAGTACGGGCACCGGACACGGTCAGCGAGGAAGCCGGGGCTTTCGGTCAGGTCGCATTGGCTGAAGCCGCTGGCGCCCCGGATGCGGGCTCGGCCGATCGGCGGCCGATCCGGGCGATGAACGCGGCGGCGACCAGTACCCAGGCGGCGACGGCCACCCAGAGCATGAACCGGCTGAGAGGTTCCATGAAACTGAGATGGGCGACTTTGCCGAACGACAACGTGGCCACGCTGTACATGCCGAGCGGGAAAACCATGCTCCAGAGCGTCGGCTCATAGCTGAGCGGCCAGTGCCGCCGGACGTGCCGCCACAGGCCGAGCACGATGAGCAGCGGGATCCACCAGGTGCCGAACGCCCAGAGAGCGAACGAGAACCCCTCGACGAATCCGGCAGTCGCCCGGCTGACCGGCAGGGTCGCGGGAAGGCCCAGGATCAGGGCGCCCGCCAGGACGGTGATCGCCGTGGCGCCCATGAGGATCCAGTAGGGCGGCCCGAGGGTCTCCGGGGTCATGGCAACTGTCAGCCACCGCAGCAGGATCAGCGAGACGAGCAGCAGATACAGCACCAGGCCGATGCTCCACAATCCGACGGCGGCGGGCGCCAGCAGCGCAGCTTGCGACGGCCAGGCGGGAACCAGGACGGAGGCCGCGACCGACAGCGACTGGGTGCCGACCACCCACAGCAGCCAGGTGCCGTTGACCCCGCCGAGAACCGAGTCGCGCTCCCGGGCCAGCAGCAGGCTGGCGGGCACGCCGTAGGTGAGCACGAGCCAGATAACAGCGGCCAGGCCGGCCAGTATCGCCGTGGCCAGCGGATGACCGGCGGCCCTGAGCCGTATCCCGAGCACGTCGATCCCGGCCACGATCGTGAAGAAGCCGAAAACTCGCTCCGGCGCCTGAATGTCGGCCGCGACGCTGGAGCGGAACATGGCCAGCCGGAGCACCAGCGCAATGCCGAGCACGACCAGCCCGATCGACGCGGCAGCGAGCAAAGCACGTGACAGCCAGGACGGTCCCAGCAGGAAGGTGCCCGTCGAGGTGATGCCGGTGGCCATCACGAACGCGAAGTAGCCGGGGTGCAGGTCGCTGATAGCGGTAGCTGTCCGGCTCCAGGATCGGGCCTGCCCGGCGGCAGCACCGGTGCTCATAGGCAAGACCATCCTTCCCGCAGTCATGGCTAGCCGCCCGTCGCGTCTTTTTACCACGTCGGACGAGTGCGCTACGAGCCGACATTCCCAGGTCAGGCGGCGGGCGAGCTGGCCTGTAGGCCGGGTTCTGTGCACCCGCTCGCGCGGGCCGGCGGCCATCCATCTGGGACTGCCATTGCTGGCAGCCTCGTGCGGTCTACCCGCGAGCTCGGGCGGGCCGCCCTCGAACGCTCGCGCAGTCACCGCGCCCCGAAGAACGCGGCTCCCTCTTGACCTTGCTCCGGGCGGGGTTTACCGAGCCGCCGCAGTCACCTGCGGCGCTGGTGGTCTCTTACACCACAACCGTCATCCTGTGACCTGCACAGATTTACCTCGACTCGCCATTTCGCCGCCCATTGTCCGCATACGACCCGCGCCGCTCCCCCAAGCGTTCGCAGCGGAATCTGGCCTCAATATGACAGCGTCGTGACGCGGCAACCGCCGCAGATGGACTGGCGTGGCGGGGGTTCCGCGATCGCGGCGGCGGCTGCAGTCGTCAACTTGCTTTAGGGGGCAACCAAGGCCTCGATCTCTTGAATGCCATGAAACCCACGCCCAGCCAGCCACCTGTGCTAACGCCCGCTTGACCAGCAGAAAGGCCAACGGAGAGCAACGCGGAACAATGCCTGCAGACGCCCACCTGCCACCCATGACACCCGCTTAGCGCTTCCCCTAGCACCGACCACGCCGCGCCTGGCAGCCTTTGCGGGACAAGTTTGGTCAGCCCCGGAGCAGTTCGGCGAGCACGGCTGCCTCGCTGATCTCGGGCCGCCTGGTCGCGGTCAGCAGCGTCAGCAGCCGGCCTTTCGCAAGTTCGCGCAGGTGAGCCAGCGCGTCTGCCCGCTCAGGCTCTTTCAGCTCCGACCGGTAACGGCGGCCGAATTCCTCGAAGCGTTCCGGGTCGTGGCTGTACCATTTGCGCAGCTCTGTTGACGGGGCGATTTCCTTGCACCACTCGTCGAGGGCCGCCTTGGCCTTGGTCAGCCCTCGCGGCCAGATCCGGTCGACCAGCACCCTGGTGCCGTCGCCCAGCGTCGGCTTTTCATAAATCCGGCGCACCTGTACCTTCGCCTGCGCCATTATCGGCCTCCTCACGCTGAAGCTCTACCGGCATGCTCATCGTGCCCGGCCCGATCGCCGGTTCACGCGAGCCATCGTGCTGCGGCGCGGGATGCCAGCGGCCGGACCGCCACCTAGCACCGGCCGCAGGAGGACCGGCTGCCCGTTTCCCTGCGAGAACAGGCGCTGCGCACGTTCGCACCGGTGAGACCAAGTCGTGCCTCATTCACGGGCCAGCGCAAGGAGGCGACCGGACGAGCCGACCCCTCCGCACCAGCAATGATCCGATGCCACGCCGGCCCCTCCGGCCTGCAGGCTGACTGACGTTTCCGTCACACTGGTCTCCGCAGCCCTGACCGTCATCACGTCCACCAATTAGGGCCAGCATGCCCACACGGATCCCCTCCGGACCTTCCACCGAGCAGGACCGCCGGGCCGGACGCATCACGCGATCACCTCAGCTTGGCCACCGTCAACAGCACAGCCGAGGCCTCCAGCGCCGCCAGACTGTGACGCGCGTCGGGCACCACAAGCAGGTCACCAGGCCGCCCCTCCCAGGACAGCTCGCCAGCCGACAACCGGACTCGTCCGCGCAAGACGTACACCGTCGCCTCGCCCGGGTTCTCATGCTCGGCCAGGACAGCGCCGTCGATCATGGCAATGACCGTCTGGCGCAGTACCCGCTCATGGCCACCGACAACGGTATCCGCAGTGTGACCTCCGCCCGCGACGACCGCCCGTTCCAGCAGCTCACGACCCAGGGCTTCCAGGGATACCTTTTGCATGTCCCGCGACGCGTCCAATCTGCCGGGAGGCCGTGATCCAGTCCGAAGGAAAGCCGTCGGCGCCACCAGGGGCATACAGCTCATGGTGCTCAGCTGGTCTTCCGCGGGAACGTGAGCCTGTCCTCAGTATGCTCCAACCCGGCCGCGAAGATCGTATCGAACATCCGCCTGGGCCGCCGGCGCGGCCGGGCCATGATCCCGGCCGCGGCGGTCGACCTGCTCGGCCGGATGAACGGGCTTGTCCGCGGCGGCCACGGCGACGGGCGCCTGGCGCTGGCCCGCGACGTCCAGCTGGCCGAGGCGATCCTGGTGCTGTCCGGCACCACCAATGGCCGGGTCGCCGTCCAGGGCTGGCAGGAGCTGGAGCGGCGCACCGGAGTGGAACTGGCCGACCTCGCCGCAGAGCGCGCCGGGGAGCGGATCAGCTTCGCCGATACGCAGGCGCGCCCCCGCGCGGTCATCACCTCGCCGGAGTGGTCGGGCAGCGAGACCGGCAGGCGGCGTTACTCCCCGTTCGTCGTCAATGTCGAGCGCAAGAAGCCGTGGCACACGCCACGTTCGGTCCGATGGTCCGGGCCTTCCAGCTGGGCAACCTGTCGGGCCTACTGGGCTTCATCGCCACTGGCGCCGCCCTGAACACCTCGATGCTGATCCGGCCCAGGCGAGGCACTCGCTCGAGTTCGCGGACCGTGGCGTGTGTGTTGATCCACTGGCTTGGCGCGGGCTGAACTGTCCCGTCGATCCACGGGCCGGCACGCAGCCGGTCCGGACCGCTAACCGAACCGCCGGGTGACTCCACGGGCCGCCGCCGCAGCGGCAGGGTCTTCCCAGATATTGACCCATTCTGCAGGACGCAACTGCTGCCCCAGCCACGCTGCCGCGGTCTTCATCTGACCGCCATAGCAAGGGCACCAGGGCTCCACCACAGCCGGCTTGGATAAGAGCGTAAGGAGAGGAATGACATGACCAGCACGCTGACCCCGGCCTGCCCGCTGTGCGGGCTCCGCTACACCAGCAAGCCCCTCCTGGAACTGCATATCCGCGAGGACCACCGCCCGCGCCGCCGCGCGCAACCAGAGCGCCTCGACGCTGGCAGCACCCGGGCGTCCTCCTCGGCGGCTGGCAGCCCGTCCCGCCGAACTGGCCTGGCCTCCGGGTCGTCCCGCACCGCCAAGGAGGTGAACGCCATGACAGCTGTCCGCCGCTCGCGGACCGGACAGGTAATGACCGTCCCGCGCCGGGTGCTCCGCGCCCTCCGGCACGTGAACGACGAGCTCAGGCGCGCGTCGGTAGCCAACATCCGATCGGCCCGTGCACCGCAGCCGCGTCCGCAGATCCAGGCGCCCGCGGCCAGGGACACTCACCCGGGCCCGGCTGCCGATCGTGCTGACCAGGCCGCCTGAGCCGCACGCCACATCATCCCCGCCAGTAATGACCGCGCCTGCCGGCTAGCCCGGCAGGCGCGGTCCCGCATCGCCGGGTACAGAGCCGACGCCGTCACACTCGGCCCCTGCCGCTGTTAGCCGGGCTAGTGCCCAGGCCAGGTCGGGCGGCGGGCGAGCTGGCCTGTAGGCCGGGTTCTGTGCACCCGCTCACGCGGGCCGGCGGCCATCCATCTGGGACTGCCATTGCTGGCAGCCTCGTGCGGTCTACCCGCGAGCATCGGGCGGGCCGCCCTCGAACGCTCGCGCAGGAAACGCGCCCGCTAGGGCACGTCCCCCTCTTGACCTTGCTCCGGGCGGGGTTTACCAAGCCGCCGCAGTCACCTGCGGCGCTGGTGGTCTCTTACACCACCGTTTCACCCTTACCTCCGACCAGGCCGGAGGCGGTCTGTTTTCTGTGGCACTTTCCCGCGGGTCACCCCGGGTCGGCGTTACCGACCACCCTGCCCTGCGGAGCCCGGACCTTCCTCGCCGCGCCATGAGATCATGACCCGGCGCGGCCGCCCGGCCGGCTCGCCCGCCGCTCCCCCGAGGATAGCGTCATCCCCCGGGCGGCCGGAGGTGCGCGGTGTCGTTGAGCGAGCGCACCAGCGCCGGGCCGTCGGCGAACCAGTCGATCTCGGTCAGTGACGCCACGTCGAGGTGGATGCGGAACAAGGCGGCGGGCGGCGCGAGCAGCGCCCGGCAGGCCAGCGTCTTGATCGGCGTGACGTGGCTGACCAGCAGGAGCGTCTGGCCCTGGTGCTCGGCGAGTAGCCGGTCCAGGGTGGCCAGCACTCGCCGGGCCGCGTCGGCGAAGCTCTCGCCGCCCGGCGGCGCGACGTCGGCGCTGGCCCGCCAGGCGGACATCTCGGCGGGCCAGCGCTGCGCTGCCTCGCCGAAGGTAAGGCCTTCCCACTTGCCGAAGTCGGTCTCGACCAGGCCATCGTCGGCGGCCAGCGGTGCCCCGGTCGCGGCGGCCACGGCCTCGGCGGTACGGCGGGCCCGCTGCAGCGGGGACGTCACGATCGCGTCGATCCCGCGCGCGGTGAGCCGGTCCGCCGCGGCGGCGGCCTGCCGCCTGCCGACATCGGTCAGCGGGATGTCACCACGGCCGGCGAACCGGCGCTCGGTGGAGAACTCCGTCTGGCCGTGCCTGAGCAGGACAGTGGTGGTCGGCCGGCCTTCGGCCTGCGCCCAGCCGCGGGCGGACACGGCGGCCGGGTCAGCCTCCTTGGCGGATGGCTCAGCCAAGCCATTTTTATAACGGGAGGTACCTGGCCGGTCCCGGGCGGCCAGCGGATCCTGCCCGGCGTGATCCATGGCCTGGTTCGCCAGCCGGTCGGCGTGCGCGTTGCGGGCCCTGGGCACCCAGACGTAGCTGACCCGGCCCAGCCGGGCTGCCGCCTGCTGGGCGGCCCTGGCGAGCGGGCGGAGGTCCTGGTGCTTGATCTGCCAGCGCCCGGACATCTGCTCGACGACCAGCTTGGAATCCAGCCGGGCCTCGACATCGGCGCCTGGCGCGATCTCCGCCGCCGCGCGCAGCCCGGCGATCAGGCCGGAGTACTCGGCCACGTTGTTGGTCGCGGTGCCGACGCTGTCGCAGACCTCCCTGAGCAGCTCGCCGGTTTCCTGATCCCGGACGACCGCGCCGAAGCCGGCCGGGCCCGGGTTGCCCCGCGAGCCGCCGTCGGCCTCGACGATGAGCTTGCGGGTCACAGCCCGGACTCGTCGGTCCGGACCAGGATCCGGCGGCACTCCTCGCAGCGGAGCACCTCATCGGCGGCGGCCGCGCGGATGCTGTTCAGGTCGACCGTGTTGAGCGACAGGTGGCAGCCCTCGCACCGGCCGCGGCGGAGCGCCGCCGCGCCGACGCCGCCGTGCTGGGCGCGCAGCCGGTCGTAGAGGGCAAGGAGCTCGGCGGGCTCCTGCGCGGCCACCTCGCCGCGCCTGCCGCCGGCCTTCCTGGCCTGCTCGGCCAGCTCGGCCAGGGCGGCATCCCGCCGGGCCGTGACCTCGGCGAGTGATCCGGCGAGCTGCTCGCGCTCGGCGGTGGCGGCCAGCCGGCTCTGCTCGGCGGACTCCCTGCGCTCCATCACCTCGAGCACGACTTCCTCGAGGTCCGACTGGCGGCGCTGCAGCGAGAGGATCTCGGACTGCAGGTTCTCCAGCTCGCGCGGTGACGATACCTGGCCGGCGTCGAGCCGCTGCCTGTCCCGGTCGACCCGCGTCCTGACCTGGTCGACGTCTGCCTCTGCCTTGACCTGGGCGCGGCGCAGGTCGCCGTCCTCGGCTTCCAGGGCGGCAAGTGAGTCCCGCAGCTGGGCGTCCCGTTCCGCCAGCCTGCCCAGCTCCTCGTGCTCGGGCAGGCCGTGCCGGCGGTGTTCGATTCGGCCGAGCTCGGCGTCCAGGTCGGCCAGCTCGAGCAGCCGCAGCTGCTCTTCGGGAGTTGCTTTCACGGATGCCCACGTTAGCCTGTCGGCCGGGCGGTGTCGCCCGCGCGGGGCACCCGGCCGCGGTGATATGGCCGGATCGCGGAATGCGACAGCGCCAGCGGCGCCGCTGCGCTAAACCTTGGCGGCATGGACGTGCCCAGGGCGAGCCGGCCCCAGATGCCCGGCTACGGTATCCAGGCCCCGGATCAGGGCAGCGGCCTGCTGCCCTGGTCGTGGGCGGCCGAGCGGCTCGGCCGCGCGCGCAACTACTGGGTCGTCAGCGTCCGGCCGGACGGCAGGCCGCACTCGATGCCGGTCTGGGGCATGTGGGATGACGGCGTTTTCCTGTTCACCAGCGGCGTCCGGTCACGCAAGATCAAGAACCTGAAGGCAGACCCGCGCTGCGTGGTCAGCACCGAGGACGCCGGTGACCCGGTCATCGTCGAGGGCACCGCCGCGATCATCACCGGCCCGGAGCGGATCGCCCGCGTCGTTGACCTGATGAACGAGAAGTACCAGGCGAGCATCGAGGCCGACTTCCTGGATCCGGCGATCAACGCCGCCGTCGAGGTCCGGCCACGGCAGGTCATCAGCATGCGGCACGGTGACTTCACCGGCTCGCCGACCCGCTGGACCTTTGATGCCTGAGCGATCCCGAGGAACGCGCTGAGTCGCGCGGCCGCGGAGACCATCTCCTTCGCGCTGCTCTTCGTGGTGCTCGCGTTCGCGGTCGCGCGGCCGCGCGGGCTGCCGGAAGCCGTCGCCGCGATCCCGGCGGCCGCCATCGTGGTGGCGCTCGGGCTGCTGCCGCTGCCGGACGCCTGGGCGCAGACCAGGACGCTGCTGCCCGTCGTCGCCTTCCTGGCCGCCGTGCTCGTGCTAGCCAGGCTCTGCGCGGATGAAGGGCTGTTCACCGCGGCGGGCGCGTGGGTGGCGCGGGCCTGCCCGGGGCGGCCGCGGCTGCTGCTGACCGGGATCTTCGCCGTGGCCGCGCTGGTCACCGCCGTGCTCAGCCTGGACGCGACGGTGGTGCTGCTGACGCCGGTCGTGCTCGTCACCACGGCGCGGGCCGGGGCCAGGCCCAGGCCGCATGTCTACGCTTGCGGTCACCTGGCAAACTCGGCGTCGCTCCTGCTGCCGGTGTCCAACCTGACCAACCTGCTGGCGTTCGCCTCGCTCGGGCTGTCCTTCACCCGGTTCGCCGCGCTGATGGCATTGCCGTGGCTGGCTGCCATCGGAGTCGAGTACCTGGTGTTCCGCCGCTATTTCCGTGCCGACCTGGCCGCCAGGACTGGTGCTACGGAGCTGGCCGGCGGCCCCAGGTGCCGGTTTTCACGCTCGTGGTCCTCGGCCTGACCCTGGCCGGTTTCGCCGTGACGTCGCTCGCCGGGGTGAACCCGGCCTGGGCGGCGCTGGCAGGCTCGCTGGTGCTTGCCGTCCGGGCACTGGCGCAGCGCAAGACGACGCTGCGCAGCGTGCTCGCCGCGACCAGCCCGCTGTTCTGCCTGTTCGTGCTCGCGCTTGGCGTCGTCGTCAGGGCGGTGACGGACAACGGGCTCGGCAGCGCGATCAGGGCGCTGCTCCCGGCTGGCCCAGCCCTGCCGTCGCTGCTGGCCGTGGCGGCCATCGCCGCGGTCCTGGCCAACATGATCAACAACCTGCCGGCCGTGCTCGCGCTGCTGCCGGCCGCCGCGCCGGCCGGCCCGGCCACGGTGCTTGCCGTGCTGATCGGCGTGAACATCGGCCCCAACCTCAGCTATGCCGGATCCCTGGCCACCCTGCTGTGGCGGCGCGTGCTCCGGCAGCACGACGACGAGCAAGGGCTCGGTGACTTCACCCGGCTGGGACTGCTGACCGTGCCCGGCTGCCTGGCCGCGGCGACCATCAGCCTGTGGCTGATGCTGCACGTGATCGGGGCATGACCGGCGAGCGGCCAGGCGGCAGCCGCCGGGATGCCCGGCTGCTCAGGTGCCCGGGTGCTCAGCGGCACAGGCTCAGGAGCCCAGCGGCAGCATCATGATCGGCGCTGCGGGCTGCCGCGCGGAGCCGTCGGCTGGCTCCACCGTGAGGCCCATCCGGTCGCCTGCGGCGAGCCCGGAGACGACCATCGGGCCGATCATCCCGGCCCTGGCGTGCGGCAGCATCCCGGCTGGCCTGACTCCGCCCGGGCCGATCAGCCAGAGCTCGTAGTCCTTGGCCGCGGGCAGCACCGGCAGGTGCGCGGCCGTGAACACGAGCGCGCGCATGTGCCGGGACTCCAGGACGGTGGCTGTCCCGCCGCTGGTCACCCGAGCGGTCAGCATGGTCACGTCCGGCGCGTTCAGCACGGCGGCGATCGCGTGCCCGCGGGCCCGGTCCTGGTCAAGGCGGTGCTGCGCGGCTACCGCGAGCACGCCCATGGCTACCGCCACCGCGAGGAACCCGGCGGCCACCGCCATGACAAGGCGCGGCAGCCAGCGACGCGGCCGCCGCCGGGACCACCGTCCGGCGGCCGGCCGCGCAGGCCAGCCCGGGCGCGCGGCCGGGGCATCGCCGGTCACCGGCGGCAGCTGCCTGGTGCGCGCCGCGGCGCTCAGCGCGGTTGCCTTCAGCTCGGCGCGCGGCCGGACGGCCGCCGACGCCCCGAGCCTGGCGGTGGCCTCGCGCAGCCCGCGGATCTCCGCGCCGCAAGCCTCGCACCGGGCGAGGTGCTGCTCGAACCGGGCCCGGTCCTGATCGGATACCGCGTCAAGCGCGTACGCGCCTGCCAGCGTGTGCAGGTCCGTCCGGGCGCGCCGCATCACTCCACCCCCAGGCAGTCGCGGAGCCTGATCAGACCGTCCCGCATCCTGGTCTTCACGGTCCCGACGGCCACGCCGAGCAGCGCGGCCACCTCGCTGTAGCTGTAGCTGCCGTAGTAGGCCAGCGTTACCGACTCCCGCTGCAGGTCGGTCAGCGAGCGCAGGCAGTGCCGTACCCGCTCGCGGTCCAGGGAGGCCTCAACAGCCTCCGTGACGTCGTCAAAGTCGACCTGAGCGGTTGCGGCACGGAGTTCCCGTTGTGCCAATTTCTGCTCGGACCGCACCCGGTCGACCGCGCGCCGGTGTGCCAGCGTCATCACCCAGGACAGCGCGCTGCCCTTGCCTGGGTCGAACCGTGCCGCCGTCCGCCATAGCTCAAGCAGCACTTCCTGCATGACTTCCTCGGACTGAGCCAGATCGCGCAGCACGCCGATGACCATCCCGAGCACCGGCCCGGCCACCCGGTCGTACACTTCCTCGAAGGCGGGCTGATCGCCGCGGGCCACGCGGGCGAGCAGCACGGCCAGGTCGGCGTCGCGCCCGGCCGCGGCCGGACGGCCGGACCGGGGCAGGTCCTGGTTACCGGTCATGCCCACATCCTTAATTCGTAGCAGCGGCGGCTTCGGCTTGGCCGGAATTCGCTTGGCCGGAGGGGCGGATGTCCCGTGATCTTGGATCGTTGTCAGTGCTCGCCGCCTCACATCGCTCCAAGGTCATGGACCGCACGCCCGGAGCGTCGTCCTGGTTACTTTTACTGGCGGAAAGGCAATCCGGTGCCTGCTCTGCGCCGAATAACAAGTGTGGCTCCAGAGAAAAACAGCCGGCTCGTCGGGCGCGGCCTGATCGCCGGGCTGCTGACCGCCGCGGTGGCTATTGGCGTCGCCCAGCTCGTGGCCGGGATCACCGGCCCGGACGGCTCTCCGGTGGTCGCCGTGGGCAGCTTGTCGATCGATTTCACCCCGCCGCCGGTGAAGAATTTCGCTATCTCCGCATTCGGCTCGCATGACAAGCTTGTCCTGGTCAGCGGCATTCTGGTGGTGCTCGCGATCTTCGCGGCCCTGATCGGGGTGGCGGCCGTCCGGCGGCTTTCCCTCGGCCTGGCCGGCCTGGCGATCTTCGGGGCGATCGGCCTGATCGCGGCGACTACCAGGCCCGACTCGTCCGCGGCCGACGTGCTGCCGACGCTGGCCGGCACGGCCGCCGGGGCCGTAGCGCTCTACTACCTGGTCCGGGCGGCCAGCCCGGCCACGGCCAGCCCGGCCACGGCCGCCCGGCCACGGCCGGAACACTCCGGGCGGCCGGACGCCCGCGCTGGCCGGGCCGCCGCGGCCGCCGGGCCGGGGATCCCGGGGCCGGCGGCCGGAGCCGGAGCGACGGCGCTTCCTGGCGATCAGCGGCGCCGCCGCCGGGACCGCGGCGGTGGTCGGCCTCGGCGGCAGGCTGCTGGCCGAGCGGTCGAGCGTCGCGCAGGCGCAGGCGGCGCTGCGCGTCCCGCGCCTGCGCGGCCCGGCCCGGCCCTTCCGCCCGGCACCGATTTCCGGCTTCCCGGGCTCAGCTCGTTCATCACGCCGAACAAGTCGTTCTACCGGGTCGACACCGCGATCGTGCTGCCCGAGGTGGCGCCGGCCAGCTGGAGCCTGCGGATCCACGGCATGGTGGGGCAGGAGATGGTGCTGAGTTTCAGGGAACTGCTGCGCCGCCCGCTGACCGAGGACTACATCACGCTCTGCTGCGTCTCGAACCCGGTCGGCGGCCCCTATGTCGGGAACGCACGCTGGCTCGGCGTCAGCCTGGCCAGCCTGCTGCGCCAGGCGGGGATCCGGGCCGGAGCCGATCAGCTGCTCTGCACCTCCGCCGACGGGTTCACCTCCGGCACCCCGGTGCAGACCGTCATGGACGGCAGGGACGCGATGCTGGCCGTCGCGATGAACGGCTCGGCGCTGCCGGTCGCGCACGGCTTCCCGGTCCGGATGGTCGTCCCCGGCCTGTACGGGTACGTGTCGGCATGCAAGTGGATCACCGATATCGAGGTCACCACGTTCGCCGCGAATCATGCCTACTGGACGGTCCGCGGCTGGGACCAGCAGGCACCGATCAAGACGGAGTCCCGGATCGACGTGCCGAACGGGAGCAGCCCGCTGAAGCCGGGCCGGATCGCGGTGGCCGGGGTCGCCTGGGCACAGCACAAGGGCATCGCCGCCGTGCAGGCGCGAGTCGACAACGGGCCCTGGCATCAGGCCAGGCTGGCCGCCGTTCCCGACCTCGATACCTGGCGGCAGTGGGTCTGGGAATGGGACGCGGCCCCCGGCAGGCACATCATCCAGGTCCGGGCAACCGACAAGACCGGCTACACGCAGACCCCGGTGCTGGCGCCGCCTGAGCCGAACGGTGCGACCGGATACCCCGCCGTCTCGGTGACCGTCGGCAGCGCCTAGCCGCGGTCAGGGCCGCGGTCAGAGCAGCTGGTCGCGGAACTGGCCGGACAGGTACGCGCCAAGCCAGCGGCCGAGCTCACGGAAGAACGGCGCGGCATCCGGCCCGCCGGGGGGCAGCGGCCCGGCCAGGTCATCCGCCAGCCGCAGCCAGGTGACGTGCGGGCCGAGCCTGGTCGTGCCATGGCCGCCGCCCGGCGGCTTGATGCCCTGGCCGCGGCGCCGCCCGGGCGCAGGCGCGTCCCAGTCGGCCGCGGCGCACAGCACGAGCACCGGGCAGCCGATATCGAGGCCGCCGCGCAGCTGCCGCCGGGCACCCGCGAGCAGTCTGCTTGGTCTGCCCGGGGCGGCGGCCTGGCCCGGGGAGGCCTGGCCCGGGGGGGCCTGGCCGGCGCTGGCGTTGCCCGGCGAGCCGGGCCGGCCTGCCGGGACAGCTCGCCTTAACCTGCTGAATACCCGCTTCCGGCTGCCGCTGCCGAACGCGGGGCCGGCCAGGATGAGCGCATCCGCGGGCCTGCTCTCCCGGCGGGCATCGCACCAGAGCGCGGCAATCAGCGCGCCGGCGGCATGGGCACTGACCACGAGGGTGTCGATGGCCTGGGCATCCCGCAGGTAACCTGCCATGGCGTCCAGCGCCCTGAAGCAATCCCCGGGGTCAGCGGCCGCACGGCGACAGCCGGCCCGCTGGTCGGGCTGGGCCTGCGGCCGCAAGTCCGCCACGTAGAAATGAAAGCCCCGCTCGGTGTACCAGCTGGCGAGGGCTTCCGGCACGAAGGAGTCGGCCAGGCAGTGCAGGTAGAGCACGGCGCGCTTGGTGGTGCGCCGGCAGCGGCGCCGGAGCAGGGCCGCGCTGCCGTGCGCCCTGGCGGCGGGCGGGAGCTGTACGGTTTCGTACCCGTCGAGAGCGCCGCGTTCCGCGGCCAGGCCGATCGCCCCCGCGCCTTCGCCGCGGCTCGCCCCGCAGGCCAGCCGGCTGCCTCCGCTGGCGGTGCCGGATGCCTGCCGGCTGCCTCCGCTGGCGGTGCCGGATGCCAGCCGGCTGCCTCCGCTGCCAGTCCCGGGCACCAGCCGTCCACCTCCGCTACTTTCCCGGGCACCGGCCGCCTGGCTGCGCCACCATTACCGGGCCCGGCTGGCCGGGCGCGGACGAAACGCCCGGGTCGGCAGGCAACCCCGCGACCTCGGAGCGTTACCGTAAGTCTCGCATTGTTACCGCGGTGCGGCGGGGCAAACACGCGGAGCGGCCCTGGGCTACCCGGCAGATCCCGTTCGCCCGCCCCCCGCTGGTAGCGGATGGCCCGGCGGCCGGGCCCGTCGCGGCGGGCAGAGCGGCCGGGCATAGCCTTTCCGCATGAGCGGCGAGCTGACCGGCAAGCTGGAGACCGAGCGGAAGTTCGAGGTCGCCCCGGACTTCGCCCTTCCTGACCTGCGGGACCTGGGCGGCGCCGGCCAGGCGCTGATGCCGGAGCCCGCCGCCGAGCTGCTGGTCGCGCGCTACTACGACACCGGCGACCTGCGGCTTGCCGCGGCCGGCGTCACGTTGCGGCGGCGCACCGGCGGCCATGACGCGGGCTGGCACCTCAAGCTGCCGGTTGGCGCCGACACCCGGCGGGAGGTACATGCCGGCCTCGGAGACGGTGACGAGCCTGTCCCGCCGGGCCTCGCCGGGCTGGTAGCGGCCTGGGCCGGTGACCGTCCGCTCCGCGCGGTGGCCACCCTGGAGACCAGGCGCACGGTCTGGCGGATCGCCGGCCCGGACGGCGAGACCCTGGCCGAGCTCGCCGATGACCACGTGACCGGGCGCCGGGAGGCCCTGCCCGCGTCCGCCGGCCGTGCCGGGCTCGCGGCCGCCGACCTGGCCTGGCGCGAGATCGAGGTGGAGCTGGTCTCCGGGTCCCCTGACATCCTGGCGGCGGCCGGGCAGCGGCTGCTCGAGTCAGGCGCGGCTCCGTCCGGGTCGGCGAGCAAACTCAGCCGCCTGCTCGCCGCGCCTCCCGGCTAGCGCCGGCCGCGGGCCGGCCGGCCCGCTGCGGCAGCCGTCTCCCGGTGCGGCCGGCCGGGTGACACTACGATCAGGACCACGGCCGGCGCCTGCGCCTGCGCCTGCGCCGGAAGATCGTCCGCGCCCGGCCGCGCCGCCCGATCCGGAGGTACGAGGTGCCCGACCGACAGCCCGATCCCGTCCTGATGACCGACGGCACGCCGCGGCCAGGGCAGCTCGCCGCCGCCGACATCGACTCGCTCGCCGCGATCGCCGACAGCTACCTGCTCCGCGGCGGCCAGCCGGGGCTGGCATACGGGATCGTGGCCGGGGGCCGCCTGGTGCATGCCCGCGGTCTCGGCGAAAGCTGGCTCGGCGGCCCGGAGCCCGGTGCCGACACCGTCTTCCGGATCGCCTCGATGACGAAGAGCTTCACCGCGGCAGCCGTCCTGGCGCTGCGGGATGACGGCGCGCTCGCGCTCGATGACCTGGCCGCGGAGTACGTGCCTGAAATGGGCGACCTGAGCCGGGTGACGGCCGACTCGCCGCGCGTTTCCATCCGCCACCTGCTGACGATGACCGCGGGCTTCCCGACCGACGACCCGTGGGGTGACCGGCAGCAGGGCACCCCGATCGGTGAGTTCGCCAAGTTCCTGGCCGGCGGCGTCCGGTTTGCCTGGGCCCCGGGTACCCGCTTCGAATACGCCAACATCGGCTACGCGATCCTCGGCCTGGTGATCGCGGCGGCGGCGGGCACCGGCTACCCGGATTTCGTCCGGGACCGGCTGCTCCGGCCGCTCGGAATGACAAGCACCGGCTTCGAGGCGGCTGAGTTCAGCGAGGCCAGGCTCGCCCGCGGCTACCGGCGCGGCGCCGCCGGGTGGGAGGAACTCGTCCCGGACCCGTCCGGCGCGTTTGCCCCGATGGGCGGCGTGTTCAGCTCGGTCGCCGACCTCAGCCGCTGGGTAACCGGCTTCGCCGCCGCGTTCCCGCCAGGCGCCGTGGACGCCGGCCAGCCGCATCCGCTCCGGCGGTCATCGCGGCGCGACATGCAGCTGCCGCAGGTCGCGCTGCCGCCGCAGCCGCCCGGCTTCCCGGCCGGGCCCGGCGCAGGCAGTTACGGCTTCGGGCTCTTCGTCGAGGACGACGCCGAGCACGGCAGGATCGTCCAGCACAGCGGCGGCTATCCGGGGTTCGGCAGCCATATGCGCTGGCACCTGGCCAGCGGCACCGGCGTGATCGTGCTCGGCAACGGAACCTACGCGCCGGCCCACCCGATGGGCGCGAGGATGCTCGACGTGCTGCTCCGGTCTCGTTCCTGGTCCGGGTCGTCACCGGCGGGCCGGCCGGCGGTGGGCGGCCCGGTGCCCGCGCCTGGCGGCCCGTGGCCGGAGACCCTGAGCGGGCAGCGTGCGGTGACGGGGCTGCTTCAGTCCTGGGATGACGCGGTGGCCGGCCGCCTGTTCACGCCGAATGTCGCCCAGGATGAGCCCTATGCCGAGCGCAGGCAGAAGGCCGAGCTGATCAGGCAGCGGATCGGGGATTTCGGCGAGGACGGCGGGCGGCCGGCCGAGTTCGACTCGCCCGCGCACTGCCGCTGGTGGCTGCGCGGTGACCGCGGCGTCGTGCAGGCCGAGCTGCGGCTCACCCCGGAACCCCGGCCCCGCGTCCAGTCGGTCACGCTGGCCGTCCCGCCGGCCCCTGACTCGGCGCTCGGCCGGGCCCTCGCCGGGGTCGTGGCGCTGCTGAACGGCCAGGCCAGCGAGTGGCCCCCGGCGGTGCCGGCGTCCGGCACGCTGGACACCGGGGTGCTGCTGCGCCAGCTCGCGGCGGCCGCGGCGTGGGCGGGCCCGTGCGAGCCTGCGGCGTTCAGCAGCGGCGACGGCGAGACCTCCGTCGCCGTCGAGCTGGACGGCACGACGGCCAAGCTCACCCTGGCGATCACGGTGGATCCGGCCGAGCACCTGCTGCAGCAGGCGGACATCACGGTCAGGAGCTGATCACGCCGGGCGGGCCGGGCGGGCGGCGGTCACAGCCTGCGGTACATGATGAGCAGCCCGACGTAGCCGCGGGCCGGGTGCCGGAAGCCCTCAGGGACAGCCGCCAGGACATCGAAGCCGAGTGAGCGCCAGAGCGAGACCGCCCGCTCGTTGCTTTCGGCCACGGCGTTGAACTGCATCGCGCGGTAGCCATCCGCCTTGGCCTGCGCCAGCACGTGCTCGCCGAGCGCCCGCCCCACGCCGCGCCCGCAGTGCGCCGGATCGACCATGAACCCGGCGCTGGCCACGTGCGCCGCCGGGCCGCCGTGGTTGGGACCCATCTCGGCCGTGCCAAGCACCGCGCCGTCGGCGGCGACGGCGACCACGGCGCGGGCAGGCAGCGGGCGGAGCCAGTACGACCTCGCGTCCTCCTCGCTGATGTCGCGGTCCCAGGAGAACGTCTCGCCCGCGGCGGCAATGCCGCGCATGAACGACCAGATCGCCGGCCAGTCCTGCGCGGTAGCTTCTCTGATCAGCACGGCCTCAGCATGCCGGGCGCAGGCCGGCGTTCGCGACTTGTTTTGCCGCCAGGAAAGCCAGCCACCGAGGTGAGCGACAGGGCTGGCGGCTGACCCGCGGTGCCGGTCCGGCCCGCAGCGCAGAGTGCGTGGCGGCCCGGCGCTGTGCGCCCGGGCGTGGCCGGCCAGCCGTTACGGCTCATAGCTGGCGCAGAGGAAGGCCAGAGGGATACCCAAGCACCGGGAGCGAGGCTGTGTCCCGAACCTAGTCAGGGAGGACCAACCGATGAGCAGGCACTCGCAACAGGCCGGGCGGGCGGCCGCTGACCGCGATCGCGGGCACGCGCGGCTGCGCACGGTCACGGCGGCGGCCGGCGTGCTCGGCGTGGTCACGGCCGGCGCGGTCGCCTTCGCCCTGCCCGGCGCGCAGCACCATGCCTCAAACAGCCCGGGATCGGCGGCCGCCGCGGCCGGGAGCAACGGCACGTCCGGCGGCTCGGCTCCCGGTACCCCGGGCAGCGCAGGCAAGCGCAGCTCAGCTAAGAGCAGCTCGGGCAAGAACAGCTCGGGCGGCAGCATCAGGCCGGCGTCGACGGCGCCGTCAGCGAGCTCCGGCTCCGGCAGCGTCACCTCCGGCGGGTCATGATGCGGGTCACCATGCCGCCCGCGGCCGCCAGCTGGGCGGCGCTCGGCACCGTGGCCGCGCTGGCCGTGACCGAGCCGGCGCTGCTGCCGGCCGCCCGCGAACTGCTGGCGGCCGAGATCGCGGCGGCGGACGCCGCCTGCAGCACCTTCCGCGATGACTCCGAGCTTGCCGCGGTAAACGCGGCGGCCGGCCGGGGCGCCCCGGTCCGGATCAGCCCGTTGCTGGCCGAAGCTGTCGGCGCGGCGCTGCTGGCCGCCGAGCTGACCGGCGGCGACGTAGACCCCGTCGGCTGGCCCGGCACGGCCGCCGCCATCTGGCCGTCGCTCCCGGCCGGCCCGCGGGCCCGGCTGGCGGTAACGGCCAGCGCGAGCTGGCGGCAGCTGCGGCTGGACACCGGCCGCGGGCTGGTTACCCTCCCGGCGGGCAGCTGGCTGGACCTGGGCGCCACGACGAAGGCATGGGCCGCTGACCGGGCCGCCACCATGATCGCTGCGCGGCTCGGCGGCGGCGTGCTTGTCAGTCTCGGCGGGGACGTCGCTGCATCCGGCGACCGGCCGCCGGGCGGCTGGCGGGTCCGGCTGCAGGACAACTCGGTCCGGCTGGCTGGCCAGCCGGAACTGCCCGCGACGGTGGTGTCGATCCGCGGCGGCGGGCTGGCCACCGCCGGAGCTGGCGCAGCCCGCTGGCGGCATGGCGGCGAGATCCTCACGCAGATACTGAGCCCCCGGCAAGGCGCGCTGGCGGCACCACCATGGCGGCTCGCCTCGGTGACCGCCGCGACCTGCCTGCGGGCCCGCGCGGCCAGCATCGCCGCGATCATCAAGGGCGATGAGGCGGCCAGCTGGCTGGCCGGCCTCGGCCTCCCGGCGCGGCTCGTCGATGCAGCCGGCCGGGTGCGGACCATCGCGGCCTGGCCGGCTGACCCGGCCGGACCACCCGCATCACCCCGGCCGCTGAGCACGCCGGCCACGCCCCCCGCCGGACCAGCCGGGGCGTCGCAGCTGGCCGGCACCGGCGGAAGGGCGCCCCTTCGATGAGCGGGATCACCGCGCTCTGGTACGCCAGCCGTGCCACCGGCATCGTCTGCCTGGTGCTGCTCACCGCAGTGATGGTGCTCGGCATCATGGTCAACCGCCAGGGCAGGCTGCCCGGGCTGCCCAGGTTCGCCGTCACCGGGCTGCACCGCAACCTGTCGCTGCTGGCCGTCGGCTTCCTCGCCGTCCACATCGTGACCGCCGTCGCCGACCCGTTCGTCACGATCGGGCTGGCCGCCACGGTGATCCCGTTCGCCTCGCCGTACCGCCCGCTGTGGATCGGCCTCGGCGCGGTCTCGGTTGACCTGATGCTGGCCCTGATCGTGACGAGCCTCGCCCGGGCGCGGATCGGCCGCCGGCTCTGGCGCGGCGTGCACTGGCTGGCCTATGCCGCCTGGCCGGTCGCGCTCGCGCACAGCATCGGCAGCAGCGGCGACCTGCAGCGCGGCCCGCTGCTCGCGCTGGCCGCCGGGTGCGTGCTCGTGGTGGCCGGCGCGGCCGGCTGGCGGGCGGTGCGGGCGACCAGGGCGACGCCGCGGGCGCAGCGGGTCGCCGCCCTGCTCTCCGCCCAGGCAGGTGCCCGATGACCGCGGGCGGCACCAAGGTGATGAACGCGGGCCGCCCGCGCCTCCCCGGCCCGGCCGACCGGCTCCTCCCCCGGCTGCTGCCGGCCGACGGCAGGCCGGCCGGGCTGCCTGCCCACCTGGCGCTGCACGGGGCGCCGCCGTACCGCGGCGGTCCAGGGCCGCTGATCGCCGAACTGCGCGAGTCCGGCCTGACCGGGCGAGGCGGCGCGGCGTTCCCGGTGCACAGGAAGCTCGCCGCGGTCGCCGCGGCCGGGAACCGCCCCCTGGTCGTGGCCAACGGCGCGGAGAGCGAGCCGCTCAGCGTCAAGGACAAGACGCTGCTGCGTTACTCGCCGCATCTGGTACTCGACGGGCTGCAGCTCGCCGCCGAGGCGGCCGGCGCCCGCCGCGCCGTGCTCTACCTGCACGAGGACCTTCCGCTGCACGGCTTTCTCGGCGAGCTTGCGTTCGAGCGCAGGCAGAACGGGCTGGATCGCGCCGAGGTCGACCTCGTGCTCGCGCCGCCAAGGTTCCTTTCCGGGCAGGAGACTGCCGTGGTGAACGTGCTCAACGGCGGCCCGGCGCTGCCGGCGTTCACGCCACCGCGGGCCTTCGAGCGCGGTGTCGGCGGCCGGCCGACGCTGGTGCAGAACGTCGAGACCCTGGCCCACCTGGCACTGATCGCGCGCTACGGCGCCGCCTGGTTCCGCGGCCTCGGCACCTCGGCCGAGCCGGGCAGCATGCTGGCCAGCATCCGGCAGGCGGACGGCAGCCCGGCGGTCATCGAGGCCGCGATCGGCACCCCGCTGCGGGACCTGGTCGGCCTCGGGGATCACGTGCAGGCCGTGCTCGTCGGCGGCTACCACGGCACCTGGCTGCCGGCCGGCCAGGCCGGGCAGCTCTCGCTGAGCAACGCCGCGCTGCGGCCGGCCGGCGCCGCGGCGGGCGCGGGCGTCCTGGCCGCCCTCCCGGCCGGATCCTGCGGCCTGGCCGAGACGGCGCGGGTAGCCCGTTACCTCGCGCTGAGTCGGCCGGCCAGTGCGGCCCGTGCCTGAACGGGCTGCCGCGGATCGCAACGGCACTCGCGAGGCTGGCCGGGAGCAGACCGGAAGACCGCGTCATAAATGATCTTGAGCGGTGGGCCGGCCTGGTTTCCGGCCGCGGAGCGTGCCACCATCCCGATGGCGCCGCCAGGTTCGTCCGCAGCGCGCTACGGGTGTTCGCCGCGGAGATCCGCTGTCACCAGCGGGGCGCCTGCACGGCGGCGACCGGCCAGCCGTTCCTGCCGGTGCCCGCCGGGCCCGCCATCGAGACCGACTGGAGCCGGGCATGAGCAAGCAGCTGCGGGTCAACCCGATTGCCTGCGCCGGGCACGGCCAGTGTGCCGAGCTGCTGCCGGAGCTGATCACGCTGGACGAGTGGGGCTACCCGGTGCTTGACGGCCGCCCGGTGCCGCCGGGCCTGGACCGCGCGGCGCGGCGCGCGGTGGCCGGCTGCCCGGCACTCGCGCTGCTGCTGTCCGCCGCGCAATGACGTCAGCCGGCGCTCAGAGCGGATTCAGAGCAAGCACAGAGCAGCGGCCGTGGCTTGCCCGGGCAAGCTGGGAACATGATGAGCATGACGGCAGCACCGCAGCCGGCCCGCGACGGCCAGGAGCCGCAACTGCGCCGACCGGACGGCACGCCGATCCGCGTGCTCGTCGTGGACGACGAGCCCAGCCTGGCCGAGCTGCTGGCCAGCGTGCTGCGCTACGAGGGCTGGGAGATCCAGACCGCGGGCGACGGGCTCGGCGCGGTCCGCGCGGCCCGCGAGTTCCGGCCGGATGCCGTCGTGCTCGACGTGATGCTGCCCGACCTGAGCGGCCTGGAGGTGCTCGGCCGGCTGCGCGCCGAGCTGCCGCACGTATGCGTGCTGTTCCTGACCGCGCGGGACGCCGTCGAGGACCGCGTGGCCGGGATCACGGCCGGCGGCGACGACTACGTGACCAAGCCGTTCAGCCTGGAAGAGGTGCTTGCCCGGCTGCGCGGCCTGCTCCGCCGGGCGGGCCTGGCCAGGGCCCGCGGCGGGGCCGAGCTGACGGTCGGCGACCTGGCCATGGACGAGGAGGCCAGGGAGGTCAGCCGGGGCGGTGACCTGATCGAGCTGACCGCCACCGAGTTCGAGCTGCTGCGGTTCCTGATGCGCAACCCGCGGCGGGTGCTGTCCAAGGCGCAGATCCTTGACCGGGTGTGGAACTACGATTTCGGCGGCCAGGCGCATGTCGTCGAGCTGTACATCAGCTACCTGCGGAAGAAGATCGACAGCGGCCGTGAGCCGATGATCCACACCGTCCGCGGCGTCGGCTACGTGCTCAAGCCGTCCTGACGAGGCCGGGGACTGAGACCGGAATGAGCGACGCGGCGGCCCGCGGCCCGCAGCGCGGCAGGCTGAGCTCGTGGCTGGCCGGGCGGACGCTGCGCGGGCGGCTGATCGCCGGGCTGCTCGCGCTGCTCGCGGTCGCCTGCGCGGCCGTCGGGCTTGTCACCTACCTCGCGCTGCGCGGCTTTCTCTTCCACGGCCTCGACCAGCAGCTGGGCGCGGCGAAAATGCGTTACGTGGATTGCGTGCAGCACAAGGGCGGGCCGCCGCCGCCGCCTGACTACGATGACCAGCCGCCGCAGCAGGTGCCGAACTGCGGCAACGAGATCCCCGGCCTGGCAGCGGGCACGTTCAGCGCCCGGCTGGTCAAGTACACGGTCACGAACGCGCACATCGTGGCCGGCACGTGCGCCCTGTCCGCCGCCGACAAGGCGGTGCTCACCCGGCTGCCGGTCAACGGCGAGCCCTACAGCCGGGATCTGCCGTCCGCGCACGGCGACTACCGGCTGACCGCGGTGCGCTCCGCGAATGGCGACGTGCTCGTCACCGGCCTGCCGCTCGGTGACCTGCAGTCGACGCTGCACAGCGTCGAGCTGGCCGAGATCATCGTGTTCTCCGCCGCCCTGCTGCTCACCGGCGTGATCGGCACCGGCTGGGTCCGGGTCTCGCTGCGGCCGCTGCGGCGGGTGACCGCCACCGCCACCGAGGTGACCAGGCTGCCGCTGGCCAGCGGCGATGTGGCGCTGCCGAACCGGGTGCCGGACGCCGACCCGCGGACCGAGGTGGGACAGCTCGGACGTGGCGTTCAACCGGATGCTCGGGCACGTGGAGTGGGCGCTGGCCCGGCGGCACGCCAGCGAGGCGCGGCTGCGCGGCTTCGCGGCCGACGCCAGCCATGAGCTGCGCACGCCGCTGGCCGCGATCCGGGGCTACGCGGAGCTGGCCCGCCGGCACCAGGGCGAGCTGCCCGGCGACGTGGCGCACGCGCTGGCCCGGGTGGAAGCGGAATCGGCCCGGATGAGCGGCCTCGTTGACGACCTGCTGCTGCTGGCCAGGCTCGATGCCGGGCGGCCGCTGGCTGCTAACCCGGTGGACCTGACCCGGCTGGCACTTGACGCGGCCAGCGACGCCAGGGCCGCCGCGCCTGGCCACCGGTTCCAGCTGGACCTGCCCGGCGAGCCGGTCGTGGTCCGCGGCGACGAGCACCGGCTGCGGCAGGTGCTCGCGAACCTGGTGAGCAACGCGGCCAGGCACACGCCGAAGGGCACGACGGTCACCATCGCGCTGGCCCGGCAGGACGGCCCGTCCGCGGCGGCAGGGGCGGCGGGCCTGGCGGCAACGGCGGGACGGCCCGGCCAGCTGGCGCGGCTGTGCTCAGCGTGACCGACGACGGCCCCGGCATCCCGGCCGGGCTACAGCCAGAGCTGTTCGAGCGGTTCGTGCGCGGTGACAGTTCCCGGTCCAGGGCGGCGGGCAGTACCGGCCTCGGGCTGGCGATCGTGGACGCCGTCGTCGCCGCGCATCAGGGGCACGTCGAGGTCACCAGCCGGCCGGGGCAGACGGTGTTCACCATCATGCTGCCGCTGCCCGCCGCCGGGGCGGCATCCGCCGGCCCGGCGTGACCGGCCCCTGGGCGGCAGAGGCCGGCTGGCCGATCCTATGCTGCCCAGGGACAAGCATGATGGCAGCAGGAGGCGACGTGCCGTATCCCCCGATTGAGCCGTACGAAACCGGCCTGCTCGACACCGGTGACGGCAACCTCGTCTACTGGGAGACGTGCGGCAACCCGGACGGCGTGCCCGCGCTCGTCGTGCATGGCGGCCCGGGCTCCGGCTGCTCGGCCGGAGCGCGCCGGTCGTTCAACCCGCGGCGGCACCGGATCATCCTTTTCGACCAGCGCAACTGCGGCCGGAGCCGGCCGCATGCCAGCGACCCCGCGGCCGACCTGAGCGTCAATACGACCGACCACCTGATCCGCGACATGGAGCAGCTGCGCGAGCACCTCGGCGTGCGGAAATGGCTGCTGCGCGGGGGGTCGTGGGGGGTGACGCTGTCGCTGGCGTACGCGGAGCGCTATCCGGAGCGCGTCTCCGGCATGCTCATGGCCAGCGTCACCTCGACCCGCCGGTCCGAGCTTGACTGGCTGTACCGGGGGGCCGGGCGATTCTTCCCCGAGGCGTGGGCACGGTTCCGCGACCACGTTGGCGCAGCGGACCACCGGCTCGCCGACCGACACCGAGCCGCCGATCGAGGATCTCCTGATGGCCTACTCCCGGCTGATGGAGAATCCCGACCCTGACATCCGCGCTGGAGCAGCGGCCGAATGGCTGGCCTGGGAAGACGCTGTCATCTCCCTGGAAAGCAACGGCGAGCCCGGCCACTACGGCAACCGGCCGGACAGCGCCAGGCTCGCCTTCGTGCGAATCTGCGCGCATTACTTCGCCAACGACGCTTTCCTCGACGACGGAGTGCTTATCCGCGAGGCGGGCAAGCTGGCCGGGATTCCCGGCGTCCTGGTCCACGGCCGCAACGACCTCGGCGGCGGCGTGATCACCCCCTGGGAACTCGCGCATGCCTGGCCCGGTGCCGAGCTCATCGTCATCGAAGACTCCGGGCACACCGGCAGCACGGCCATGCAGGAGGCGATGCACGCCGCCGCTGACCGGCTGTTCGCGGCGATCACCAGTCCGGCGGCCGCCGGCGGCCGGTGAGCGCGCGCCATCGCGGCAGCCGCCCCGGCCTCGGGCCGGGCACTCCCCCGCTGACAGCCTCCCCGCGATCACGAAACGGGCCGCGATGGGCGGCTGGCCTGTTCATAGGCGGCCCAGATGATCGCCACAGTGCGGCTGAGCGTAATCGCCGAGCGTTAGACCATGACACCGCGAGATGGCTTGCTCGAGCAGGCCCGCCCGCTGCCAGCCCGCCGGGCGGCGCCGGCCGTCGAGATCGTGGTCCCGGTCCGGGACGAGGAACGCGACCTGGGCCCGAGCGTGCGCAGGCTGGACGGCTTCCTCCGCAGCCGGTTCCCGTTCCCGGCGCGCATCACGATCGCCGATAACGGCAGCACGGACGGGACGTGGGGGGTGGCGACCGCCCTGGCCGCCGAGCTCGGGTCCGTCCGGGCGGTCCGGCTCGCGCAGGCCGGGCGCGGCCGGGCGCTGCGCTCGATCTGGGCGGCCAGCAACGCTGACGTACTGGCTTACATGGACGTCGACTTGTCGACAGACCTGAACGCGCTGCTCCCGCTGGTGGCGCCGCTGGTCTCCGGGCACAGCGACATGGCCATCGGCACCAGGCTGGCCCGCGGCGCACGGGTGATCAGGGGCCCGCGGCGCGAGATCATCTCCCGCTGCTACAACCTGCTGCTGCACGCGACGCTCGGGGCCAGGTTCTCCGACGCGCAGTGCGGGTTCAAGGCGATCAGCGCGGCGCGGGCCCGGGTGCTGCTGCCGCTGACCCGCGATCCCGGCTGGTTCTTCGACACCGAGCTGCTCGTCCTCGCCCAGCGGGCCGGGCTGCGGATCCACGAGGTGCCGGTCGACTGGACCGACGACGCCGACTCCCGGGTGCGCGTGATCGCGACCATCCTCGCCGACCTGCGCGGCATCGCCCGGCTCGGCTACGGGCTGCTGCGCGGCAGCATCGCTGTCCCGTTCCTCGGCGCGGCCAGGCGCCGCCGGGCCTGGCCGGCAGCTTGCCGCGTTCGCCGCGGTCGGCGTGGCCAGCACGATCGCGTACATCGCGCTGTACCTGCTGCTGCAGCCGTGCCCTGCCGGCCCAGCTGGCGAACGCGCTCAGCCTGCTGGCGACGACCGTCGGCAATACGGCAGCGAACCGGCGCTGCACCTTCGGCATCCGCGGCCGGACGGGCGCAGGCCGGCATCAGGCCCGCGGCCTGCTTGCCTTCGGCGCCGGGCTGCTGCTGACCGCCGCGGCGCTGGCGGCCCTGCACGCCGCCGACCCGGCAGCCGGGGCGCGGGGTTGAGGTCAGCGTGCTCGTCGGCGCCAGCCTGCTGGCAACGCTGGTGCGGTTCGCCCTGTACCGGAGCTGGGTATTCGGCGGCGGCTGGCAGCGGGGTTCCCGTTTCAGGAAAGGCAGTGGATCTGACAGGTGCCCGGGCCAGCCCGGCCGCGCGCAGAAGGGAATCCGGCCATGACCGCTCCGGCGATCGGCACCCGATCCGGCCGGCGGGCCGGCCAGGCCGCGGCGGGGCACCGCGCCAGCGGCGGCCGGCTGCGCGGGCTGCTCGCTCCGGCCGGGCAGCCCGCCTGGGCCAGGCCGGCGCTGGTCGCGCTGCTTGGCGTTACCGCTGTCCTCTACCTGGCCGGGCTGGATCGCAGCGGCTGGGCCAACGACTTCTACGCCGCGGCCGTGCAGGCGGGCAGCACCAGCTGGAAGGCGTTCTTCTTCGGGTCGTTCGACGCGTCGAGCTTCATCACGGTGGACAAGACCCCGGCCTCGCTCTGGGTGATGGAGCTGTCCGCCCGGATCTTCGGCCTGAACTACTGGAGCGTGCTGGTGCCGCAGGCGCTGGAGGGCGTGGCCTGCGTCGGCGTGCTGTACGCCGCGGTGCGGCGGTGGTTCGGCCCGGCGGCAGGGCTGCTGGCCGGGGCGGCGCTCGCGCTGACCCCGGTGGCCGCGCTGATGTTCCGGTTCAACAACCCGGACGCGCTGCTCGTGCTGCTGCTGACGCTGGCCGGCCTACGCGATGACGCGGGCCATCGAGTCCGGCCGGACCCGGTGGATCGTGCTGGCCGGCGCCCTGATCGGATTCGGGTTCCTGGCCAAGATGCTGCAGGCGTTCCTGGTGCTGCCGCCGTTCGCGCTGGCCTACCTGGTGGCCGGGCCGCCGCGGCTCGGCCGCCGCATGCTGCAGCTGCTGGCCGGGGCGGCCGCGGTGATCGTGTCGGCGGGCTGGTGGGTGGCCGCCGTCATGCTGACACCCGGCCGCCGACCGTCCTTACGTCGGGCGGCTCGACCAACGACAGCATCCTGCAGCTCGCCCTCGGCTACAACGGGCTCGGCCGGCTGGACGGGAACGAGACCGGCTCGGTCGGCTTCGGCGGCGCTGGCGGCGCTGGCCGGGCGGCGGCGGCCAGGGCGCGGCGTTCGGCGGCTCCACCGGGCTCGGGCGGCTGTTCGGCTCGGTGATGGGCGGGCAGATCAGCTGGCTGCTGCCGGCCGCGCCTGATCGCGCTCGCGGCGCTGCTCTGGCTGTCCCGGCGGGCCCGCCGGACCGACCGGACCCGGGCCGCCGTGCTGCTCTGGGGCGGATCGCTGCTGGTCACCGGCGCGGTGTTCAGCTTCATGGCCGGGATCATCCACCCGTACTACACCGTCGCGCTCGCCCCGGCCATCGGCGCGCTGACCGGCATCGGGGCGGTAACGGCCTGGCGGCTGCGGGCCTCGTGGCCGGGCCGGGCGATGCTGGCCGCCGGGACGGCCAGCACCGCCATCTGGGGGTACGAGCTGCTCGGGCGCACGCCGTCCTGGCATCCGCTGCTCCGGGTCGTCGTGCTGGCGGCCGGACTGGCCGCGGCCGCCGCGTTCGCCGCCGTGGCCGTGGCTGGCGGGGCTCGCCAGGACCGGCCGCGGCCAGGCCGCGCTGGCGGTGGCGCCGGCCCTGGTCGCGCTGTTGGCCATCTTCGCCGGGCCGGCCGCGTACACGCTGGCCACCGTCACGACCGCGCATACCGGGGCGATCCCGTCGGCCGGGCCGGCGCCGACGGCGGCCTGGCGGCGCGGCGGCCCCGGCGGCGGGCAGGCCGCGGCGGACGGCGGCGCCCGCGGCGGCGCCGGCGCTGGGACGCTGCCGGGCCGCGGCACCGGGCGGCAGGGCAGCGGCCAGCGGAGGCCAGCCGCCGGGCGGCGGCACCGGGACTGGCCACGGCCGGGCGGCGGCGCGGCCGGCCGGCCGGCCTGGCGGCGGCCGGCGGCCCCGGCGGCGGCCTTGGCGGCGACACGCAGGTCAGCGCGAGGCTGGCGAGCCTGCTCGAGCGGGACGCGTCCCGCTACCGGTGGGCCGCCGCGACGGTCGGCACGCAGAGCGCCGCGCCGCTGCAGCTGGCCACCAGGCAGCCGATGCTGGCCATCGGCGGGTTCAATGGCTCGGACCCGGCGCCGACGCTCGCCCAGTTCAGGAAGCTGGTCGCGGCCGGCCAGATCCACTACTTCGTCGGCGCCAATTCCAGCAGCTTCGGCGGCGGCACCGGGTCGGCGGCGCAGATCACGAGCTGGGTTGCCGCGCACTTCACCGCGCAGACCGTCGGCGGCGTCCGGGTGTACGACCTCACCCGGTAACCGCCGCCGGGCAGGAGCGGACGCGCTGCGCTCCGGCATACGGCGTAGTGCCGCCGGCGGCCTCGCGCTCCGCGTCGCGCAGGGCCTGCGCCTCAGGCCTGCCGCCGCGCCGCGGGCCGCATGCCGGCCAGGTCGAGGAGATCAGCCAGGATCTGGCCGAACGCGGTGGCGGCGAGCGTCAGGTGCCCTTCGCCCGGCAGCAGGTGAGCCCGGGCGCCGGGCAGCTGCCCGGCCAGCCAGGCGCCGTGCGCGAACGGCACCATCCGGTCCTGGCCGCCCTGCCAGATCGTGACCGGGACGCCGGCGCCGTTCCCGCCGCCGCTGAGGGCTGAAGCCCCAGTCCTGCGCGAAGGCCAGGTCGTCGTCACGCCAGCCGGCGATTCCGGCTGGCCAGGGCGGCGTGGAAGGACGCGGCGAGGTAGCCGGCGAAATCCCCGCTGACCACTGCCTTGTCGGCGTCCGAGACCAGCCCGCCGAGCTCCCCGGCGAGCGCCTCCGGGGTGACGTCCCGCAGCTCGTCCGCGGCCGACTCGAGCAGGGCTGGTCAGCGGCGCCTCGCCATCGGCGGCGGCGCGTGAACTCCTGGACGTTCTCCGGCGCCATGTCGCCGAGCCAGTCCAGCCCGTCGGCGCCGTACGGCGCCACCCCGGCGACCGACGCGGCGGCCAGGCAGCGGCCCGGGCAGCAGCGCAGCGCAGGCCAGCGCGTGCGGGCCGCCGCCGGACCAGCCCGCGGTGACGAAGGACCCGGCGCCCAGGTGGTCAAGGATCGCGGTGACGTCGGCGGCCGCGTCCGCGACCAGCCTGCCGGGCTGCTGGGTGGACCGCGCCGTAGCCGGGCCGGGCGTACAGCACGGTCCGCAGGCCGAGGCCGGTCGCGGCGTCGGTCATCGGGCTGTCGCCGACGAGGCCGCCGGGAGTGCCGGATGGAACACGAACGGCAGGCCGTCCGCGGGGCCGAGGGTCAGTACCTCCAGCGTCCTGCCGTCCTCGGCCGGGACGGTGAGCCGTTCAGCTGTCATGGGCCGAGAGTAGCCGGGCCACCCTGCGCCGATCGCACCTGGGCAGGCGGCCAGGCCGCCCGGGCGTCATGTTGAACAGCGCCGAACCCGGCAGTACTCAGCCGCCGGGCGCCGTCGCCGTCAGCCGCCAGACGCGCTCGCCGTCGGTCAAGGCCTCCGTCACCAGCAGGCCTGCCCTGGCGGCGACCCCGGCGGACGCGTGATGGTCCGGGTGAATGCAGGCAGTGATGCTCATGGCGCCCTGGCCGAGCAGCCAGCTCACCAGCCCGGTGGCGGCCTCGGCGGCGTAGCCCTGACGCTGCCAGGGCCGCCCGATGACCCACGCGACCTCGGCCGTCAGCCCGGTCCCGGCCGTCGGCCCGGTCCCGGTGGCCGTTGCCTGCACCGTGCCGATCGCCATCCCGCTGCCCCGCAGGCGCACGATCCAGTTGAGCCAGCTCACCGCGGGGTCCGGGGAGCCGGCCTGCAGCCGGGCGAAGCGGACCCGCAGCTCCGCCAGGCTGGCCGGCCTGCCGCCGGTGAACTCGTGCAGCCGTTCGTCATCGAGCAGGCCGGCCAGCTCGGCGGCGTCCGCCGCCCGCAGCGGCGTGAGCAGCAGCCGCGCGGTGCCGATGACCGCTGCCCTGAGCCTGTCCGGGCCGGGCCCGGCAGCCCTGAGCCTGTCCGCCATCTGCTGCCTCCCGGATGACCGGCCGAGTCCGGCGGAACGCCGAGCCCCGGCAACGCCCAGTACCCGGCACCGCCGGGACCGCGAAGATGTCCCGGTCCCGGCAGCCGCAGTGCTGCCGGGACCGGGCGTCAGTCGAGCGTCAGGCTAGCTGCCTCCGGCTAGTTACTCCGGATCCAGGTATTGCTGAACGCTCCGCCGCTGCTGATCGAGCTGGTCGAGTCCTTGTCCGCGCCGCTGTTGTCGATCATGATGATCTCGGTCGGGTTCTGGCGTGCCCAGCGACGTGCCGTTGGCGCGTCGATGCGGCTGTAGTTGACGGTGCCGAAATCGGCCAGCGGCAGCACGCCGGACGTGGACGACGGCGCCTCGGTGATCACCTCGGCCGATGACCGGGCCAGCCCGGACTGGCTCTTGGTGGTGGTGTGCGTCCAGCCCTGCGTGCTGTCGGTCAGCACCAGGGTGTAGGTCGACGTTCCGCTGAACGTCACCGACGCGCTGAAATGGTCACCCGGCCGGACCGTGTTCGAGTAGTTGACCGGGGCGGCCGGGTACATCTCGTACCAGCCGTAGTACACCGCCGTCCGGCCCGAGCAGTCCACGTCGGTGCCGGTCTGCTCGACCGAGTTGCTGTTGAACCCGTCCAGGCCGACCCAGAAGCTGGAGTACTGGGCGGACCGCCTGGACGTGCAGGTGCCGGTGGGCTCGACCCAGCTCGCCGAGACGCTGTGGAATGCGCCGCTCGCGCCGGTGGCCGCGTAACCGGACCAGTTCGTGCTCTCGTCCTGGTGCCGTACTCGCTTCGCCGGGCTGCCGGCACACGCCCGGCGGCGTGGACCATCAGGCCGCCGGGGTGATGCCACGCCGGATGCGGCGCCATCGCCGCCGGGACGCACGCCGCGTCGAGCTGGACACCAGCGCGAGGGTCGTGAGGGGAATGCACCACTCTTAGCATGTGGGCTCCTTCGGCCACGGTGTGACGACTGCGCGACACCCGGAATCTCCCGAATCCCCGGTACTGGCCGCAGTAACGGGGGTTCGTGGTACACGGCGATAAACGAGAAACCACAGTCGTAGGCTTGATCGCCTTCAGGCAGGCTCGCTTCAGGCTGGACGTGCAACGCAGAGGCGTCGTGCCGGACGCGCGTGGGCCGCCCTCGGCGGCGGTCAGCGCGGACCCGATGCGTAGATCCACGCGGGTCATAACCCGGTAACGTCACATCAGGCGGGCCGACGGAGCGGGTGACGGCCTGCAATGTCATCTGCGTGGCTTGGCACGACCGCGCATGCGCAGTACCCGGTCCGCGGCGCATGATCTTGTCCGCCGGGCCGGCGCCGTTGTCAGGGCGTACCGTTGAAACCCTGCGAGCCACGAGGAGACGCCGATGACGCTTCCCGCTGCCGCGAGCGGCAACCGCTTCGCACAGCGATTGTTCGCCCCGCTCCCCGCGCAGGTACGACCGGCTCGCCGAGATCCTCTCGATGGGCCAGAACGGCCGCTGGCGGCGGGCCATGGTCGACCGGGTAGCGCCCGCCGCCGGGCCAGACGGTGCTCGACGTGGCATCAGGCACCGCCGGCGTGGCGCTGCAGCTCGCCGACCGCACCGGCGCGCGGATAGTCGGCGTGGACCTGACCGAGCAGATGCTCGGCAGGGCCAGGTCAACGTCGCGGCGGCCGGCCGGGCCGGCCGGGTGCGGCTGGTGGCCGGGCCGGGCCGAGCAGCTGCCCTTTCCCGACCGCGTCCTTCGACGCGCTGACCTTCACCTACCTGCTCAGGTACGTACAGGACCCGCAGGCGACGCTGACCGAGCTGGCGCGGGTGGTGAAGCCCGGCGCCAGGGTCGCCAGCCTTGAGTTCCTCCGGCCGCCGTCGCCGTTCTGGCGGTTCTGGTGGTGGCTCTACACCCGGCTGCTGCTGCCCGTCGGCGGCCTGGCTGACCGGCGGCCGCGAGTGGTTCGTCGTCGGCCGGTTCCTCGGCCCCAACATCTCCGGGCACTACCGGCGCTATCCCGTTTCCTGGACGGTCCGGGCCTGGCGGCAGGCGGGCTTCGAGGACGTCGGGGTCAAGGTCATGAGCCTCGGCGGCGGGCTCGTCATGTGGGGAACCCGCGCCGGTGACTGACGGGAGTGGCCACGGTCCCGCCAGCGCGGTGCCGCCCGAGCCGGCCGCGCCCGCCCACGGGCGCCCGCCCGGCCTTCTATGCCGCCCGGCAGGGCGCCCTGCGCGACTGGTGGACGCTGCTGCACCCGCCGTACACGGCGTGGCACCTGTCCTACGTGGTGATCGGCGCCTCGCTCGCCCCGCACGTCGGGCTGACCGCCCTGTTCGCGACGCTGATCGCGTTCTTCCTGGCCGTCGGGCTGGCCGCGCACGCGCTCGACGAGCTGCGCGGCCGCCCGCTGCAGACCCGGATCCCGGCCGCCGCGCTCATCGCGGTCGCCGTCGCCGGGCTGGCCGGCGCGGTCGCGCTCGGCATCGCCGGGATCAGCCGGGTCGGCTGGGGGCTGCTGCCGTACCTGGTGATCGGCCCGGTGCTGGTCATCGCCTACAACGCCGAGCTGTTCGGCGGCATCATCCATACCGACCTCGGCTTCGCCGTCGCCTGGGGCGCCTTCCCGCGTGCTGACGGCCTACGCCGCGCAGACCGGCGGGCTGGCGGTCGCCCCGGTCCTCGCCGCGGCCGGCGCGCTCGCGCTGTCCGCGGCGCAGCGGCAGCTGAGCACCCCGGCCCGGACCATCCGGCGCCGCACCGCCAGGGTCGACGGCAGCCTGACGCTCGCCACCGGCGAGACGGTGACGCTCGACGCCGCCGCGCTGCTGGCGCCGCTGGAGCATGCGCTGCGCGCGCTGTCCTGGGCCATCGTGCTGCTGGCCGCGTCGCTCGCCGTCGCCAGGCTCGCCTAGCCGCGTAGCGCCGGTGCCCCCCTGCTCGCGGTCAAAGCGACCCTTTCCGCTGCAGGTAGCTCAGCGCGCCCCAGCCGACCGGGACGGGCAGCCAGAAGGTCAGGATGCGGAACAGCAGCACCGCGCTGACCGCGGTCGCGCCGGGCAGCCCGGCCGCGCCAAGGCCGGCCGACAGGGCCGCCTCGACCGCGCCGAGGCCGCCCGGCGTCGGCACGATCGAGCCCGACGGCGCTGCCGGTCAGGTACACCACGGCGACGCTGGCCAGCGGCAGCGAGTCGCCGAGGGCGCGGACGCAGGCGTCCAGGCAGAGGATGTAGCCGGCTGTCAGCAGCAGCGCCCCGCCGATGCCCTCGGCCAGCTTGGCCGGCTGCTGGGCCACGTCCAGCAGCCGCGGGATGACCTCGCCGAGCATCGGCGCGATCCTGGCCCGCAGCAGCCGCCGGCCGGGCGGGATCGCCAGCATCACCAGGCCGACGGCGAGCAGGCCGGCGATGACGAAGAACACCCAGTGCGGCGGCCGCAACGAGCTGCCGCTGGACGTGCCCGATATCGCCGCGAAGATCACCAGCAGGCTCAGGTGCAGGGTGAAGGCCACCAGCTGCGACACGCCGACGCTGGCGGCCGAGTCGGCCGCGGACACGTCGCTGCGCCGCAGGTACCGGATGTTGAGCGCGACCCCGCCGACGGCGGCGGGCGTCACCAGCGTGACGAACGAGCCCGCGACCTGGACCAGCAAGGTGCGCGCCATCCTCAGCCGCTCCAGCACGAAACCGGACAGCGACCAGGCGGCGCCAACGTAGGTGGCCGCCGACAGGCCAAGCGCGGCGAGCTCCACCGCCAGTCGGCCGACCGGAGCAGCGGGCCGATCTGAACCTGGGCGAGCTGGCCGGCCAGCAGGTAGACGGCGGCGACGCCGGCGATCAGCGTCACCAGCGTGCGCGGCCTGATCCGCTCCAGCTGGACCGGCCTGGCCTCGTCGCTCTCGACGGTGCCGACCAGCCGCTTGCGCAGCGCTGGCAGCACGTCCCTGTGATGGCGCAGGGCCGTCCTGGTGGCCCGGTGCAGCGCGACCGGCTGCAGCAGCGGCACCACGGCGGCCAGCTCGGCGGCGGCCGATCTTCGTCCAGCGCGACGTCGGCTGACCGGTCCGGCCCGACCAGCAGCGCGAGCTCGGCGAGCAGCTGCGCCACGTCGAGCCGGAGCTGCAGGTCGCTGGCGGCGACGTCGCCGTTGCCGAGACCGAGCAGCATGACCCGGCCGTCGCCGGTCAGCAGCATCCGGTCCGCGGTCAGCGCCGCGGTGCGTCACCCGGTGCCGGTGCAGCCGCAGTACCTCGTCCCAGACCAGGCGAGAGCCTGCCGTCGTCCGGCCCGGGCCGCAGCTCCGCGAGCGTCGTGCCCGCGATGATGCTCGTAGGCCAGCGCGATCGCCTCCGGGCCGGCCTGGACCGCCGCCCGCAGCCGGGGAGTGCGAGACGCCGGCCTCGAGCTGCCGCGTAGGACATCAGCGCGCGCCGCTCCACCAGCCGGTCCATCGACAGCAGCGCCGTGCGCGACACCTGTGCCTGCAGCCGGAGCGAGCGGTAGAGCCGGTAAAGCAGGCCGGCTGCCTGCTGGTCCCGGTCGAAGACCGTGATGTCCAGCTGGCCGCCGTCCCGCATGGTCGCCGCGTACCGGCGGGACCCGAAGGTATTGCCCGGCAGCCGCCGCATCGCGGCGACGCGGCAGCCCGCCGGGCCGAGCGCGGCAGCGATCTCGGTGGCGGCCGGCCGCCGGGACCTGGTACGCCGGCGACATACCGCACGCCGAGCCCGATCGCCCGGCCGCCGAGCAGCGTGATGGCAAGCGCCAGCACCGTCGTCCGCGAGCCCACCAGGCTCATCAGTGAATAGGTGCCGATCGTGAGCCAGACGGCGGCACGCCAGCGCGGCCGCCCGCTCAGCCCGATGATCGTGACGAAGGCGGCGATGCCGGCCAGCGGGGGATCGAGCGGCGGCAGGTGGCTCACGCCCGGCCGGGCCATAGTGATCGCGTCGTAGAGCACCTGGCCGGAGGAGGTGCCGGAGCACCGTGTTGGTGACGGTCGCGGCCACGGCGGCCAGCAGGCCGGTGGCGATCGCCTCGGCTAGCTGCCGCGGCTGGCGGCGGATGATCTGGCGGAGCGCGAGCGCGGCCGGCAGCGCGAACAGCGCGATCGGCGCCAGCGGGTGGGCGATGGCGAGCAGCGGTCCTGGCAGCCGCCTGCTGGCGCCGACAGATGTCCTGCTCGATTCCGGTCGTGGCCGCGCGCGCCGCCAGCCCGATGCCGGTCACCAGCACGAGCAGGACGATGTCGGCGAGGAAGCGCAGCAGGTCAATGGGCCGCCGGACCCGCTGCCTGAGCTGGTCCTCGACGATGATCGCCGGATCCTTCCCGCCGTCCGGCCCGGCCGGCGGCTGGACGCCCGCCGGCCAGCGCCTCGGACGCTGGCCGGCCAGCGTCCGAGGCGGCGGCCCGGCCAGCGTCCGCCGTGGCGCCGTCGGGCGGCGGGTCGTCCTTGCGCACCGTCACTTCACGATCGTTTCATCTTCTTGATCAGGCGCAATGGGCGCAGTGCGGGTAGCTGCCGCCGGAGCGCCGCTGGCCTGCGCCCGGCGGCCCGGTTACCACAGGGGGACAAAGGTGATATAGGCCCCGAGGTGTACGGGCGGTCGCCGCCGGGCCTAGCATTCGCTCGTGCCGATGGTGTTCGGAATTGCCAAGCGCGTGCTGGTCGGCAGGCCGATGCAGAGCGACCGGCTGGGCCATACGCTGCTGTCGAAGAAGATCGCGCTGCCGGTCTTCGCCAGCGACGCGCTGTCCTCGGTTGCCTATGCCACCGAGGAAATCCTGATCGTATTGTCCGTCGGCGGGATCGCGCTGATCTCCTACACGCCGTGGATCGCGCTCGCCGTCGGCGTGCTGATGCTCGTGGTGGTGGCCTCCTACCGGCAGAACGTGCACGCCTACCCGTCCGGCGGCGGCGACTACGAGGTGGCGAGCACCAACCTCGGGCAGCGGGTCGGCCTCGCGGTGGCCAGCGCGCTGATGGTCGACTACACGCTGACCGTCGCGGTGTCCGTATCGGCCGGGGTCGCGAACCTGGCGTCCGCGTTTCCCGGGCTCACCCCGCACGTGACGCTGATCGCCGTGCTCGTCGTGACCGCGATCGCGCTGATGAACCTGCGCGGCGTGCGGGAATCGGGGACCGCGTTCGCAATCCCCACCTACTGCTTCGTCGGCGTGGTCACGCTGATGATCGTCTGGGGCGCTGCCCGGCTGGGCCTGGGCCATCATCTGCGCGCTGTGAGCGCGGGCTACCACGCTCCGGCCCGCCACTACGGCGGGCTGCTGCTGCTCTTCCTGCTGCTGCGCGCGTTCTCCTCCGGCTGCACGGCGCTGACCGGCGTGGAGGCGATCAGCAACGGGGTGCCCGCGTTCCGCAAGCCGAAGAGCAAGAATGCGGCGACCACGCTCGCGCTGCTCGGCGGGATCGCCGTGTCGATGTTCGCCGGCGTCACGGCCCTGGCGCTGATCAGCCACGTGCACGTGTGCCCGAACTCGTCGCAGTGCATCGGCCTGCCGCCGGGCCAGCCACAGCCCACCGTGATAGCGCAGGTCGGCAGCGCGGTGTTCGGCAGCGCCTCGCCGCTGTTCTACTTGCTGTCGCTGGTGACAGCGCTGATCCTGGTGCTGGCGGCGAACACCGCGTTCAACGGCTTTCCTGTGCTGGCGTCGATCCTTTCCCGGGACGGCTTCCTGCCCCGCCAGCTGCACACCAGGGGCGACCGGCTCGCGTTCAGCAACGGGATCCTGCTGCTGTCCGGCTTCGCGATCCTGCTGATCGTGATCTTCCAGGCGTCGCCGACCCGGCTGATCCAGCTGTACATCATCGGCGTCTTCGTGTCGTTCGTCTGCAGCCAGACCGGGATGATCAGGCACTGGAACCGGCTGCTGCGCAGCACCACCGACGCGCGTGCCCGGCTGCACATGTACCGGTCCCGGATCATCAACACGATCGGCGCCTGCTTCACCGGGGTCGTGCTGGTGATCGTGCTGCTGTCGAAATTCGCCAGCGGCGCCTGGATCGTCGTCGTGGCGATGCCGGTGATCTGGCTGACCATGCGCGGCATCCACCGGCATTACGCCAGCGTCGCGCTGGAGCTGACCCCGCCGCAGGACGCTCCGGTGACGCTGCCGGCCAGCAACCGGGCAATCGTGCTTGTGTCCAAGCTGCACCTGCCGACGCTGCGGGCGCTGGCCTATGCGCGGGCGAACCGGCCCAGCCAGCTGGAGGCCATCACGGTCGAGGTGGATGAGGCCGAGACGCAGCGGCTGAAGGAGGAATGGGACCGCAGCGGCCTGGAAATCCCGCTCATCGTCGTCGCCTCGCCGTACCGGGAGATCACCCGGCCGGTGATGGCGTACGTGAAGCGGCTGCGCCGGGAAAGCCCGCGCGACATCGTCACTGTCTACATCCCCGAGTACGTGCTCGGGCACTGGTGGGAGCAGGTGCTGCACAACCAGACCGCGCTGCGGCTGAAGACCAGGCTGCTGCAACTGCGCGGCGTGGTGGTCGCCAGCGTGCCGTACCAGCTGAGCTCGGCGACCCGCCAGCAGCAGGCGGCGAAGACCGCGGCGAAGGGCGCGGCGGCCGCGCCGATCCCGCCGGTTCCCGCTGCCCGGCGCGGCATCCGGCCGCCCGCGGCAGGCCCCGACGGCGCCGGCCAGGGCCGGCGGCTGTCTGCGCTGCGGCGGCTCACGGCGGCCCGCGATCAGCTGCACGCCGAAGAGCTTCAGGAGGAGATCCACCAGGTCAGCGCGAAGCAGATCGCCGACTGCGATGACCGCGAGATGGCCAGCGTGGCCGGCACGCTGCGGACGGTGACCCTGCGGCCGAGGGGAACCAGCCTCACCATGGAGGCGGACCTGTGGGACGGCACCGGCAGCGTCACGCTCGTCTGGCTGGGCAGGCGCGACATACCCGGCATCAGGCCGGGCCGCAGCATCGTCGTGCACGGGCGGGTAACCCGGATCAAGGGCGAGCTGACGATCTACAACCCGGTTTACGAGCTGCGCTCGTCAGGCGGTGACTGACCTGCTCTGCTCGGCGCCGGTGAAGCGGTAGCCCATCCCCGGCTCGGTGATCAGGTAGCGCGGCCTGGACGGATCCGGCTCCAGCTTCCTGCGCAGGTGCGCGACGTAGACGCGCAGGTAATTGCCCTCGGTCTGGTACGCAGGCCCCCACACCTCCTGCAGCAGCTGCCGCTGGGTTACCAGCCGGTCGCAGTTGCGCACGAGCACCTCGAGCAGCTGCCACTCGGTAGGGGTCAGCCGGACGTCCCGGCCATCCCTGGTAACGCGCTTGTCGGCGAGGTCGACGGTGAAGTCGGCGGTGGTCACGACCGGCTCGTCCGGTGCGCGGGAGGCCCGCCGCACGGCGGCACGCAGCCGGGCGAGCAGCTCGTCCATCCCGAATGGCTTGGTGACATAGTCATCGGCGCCGGCGTCGAGCGCCGCCACCTTCTGGCTTTCCTGGCCCCAGGCGGACAGCACGATGATCGGCGTCGACGTCCAGCCGCGTACTCCCCTGATCACCTCGGTGCCGTCCATGTCCGGCAGGCCGAGGTCGAGTATCACCACGTCCGGGCGGTCCCGTGCGATCGCGGCCAGGCCCGCCGTGCCGTCCGCGGCCGTGCTGACCTCGTACTTGCGCGCGGCCAGGTTGATCTGCAGCGCCCGCAGGATCGGTGCCTCGTCGTCGATCACGAGTACCCGGGTCATGACCCGGCCCGGCTCACGGCCCCGGTCAAGACTCTGCCCGTATTGCGGGGCTCGCGGCCCGGCTGGCGACCGGCAGCGTCACCCGGATCGTCAGGCCGCCGCCCTCGGTGTCGGCCGCGGTGACCGAGCCGCCCATGGTGTCGGTGAAGCCCTTGACGACCGCCAGGCCGAGTCCCACCCCGGTTCCCGTGTTCCGCGCGCTGAGCCGCTCGAACGGCTCGAACATGCGCGCCTTCAGCTCGTCCGGCACGCCGGGGCCATGATCGGTGACCGCAAGGGTCACCAGGTCGCCGTGCTGCTCCGCGTACAGGGCAGGCGGCCGCCCCGGCGGCGAGTAGGCCAGCGCGTTGGCGAACAGGTTGGCAAGCACCCGCTCGAGCAGGCCAGGATCGGTGCGCACCAGCGGCAGCCCGTCCGGCACCGCGAGCTGCACGGTCATGCCGCCGTCGAGGCCGCGGAGGGCGACCGGTGCCACCTCGTCGATCGCGGTCGGCCGCAGGAAAGGCTGCAGTGATCCGGCCGACAGGCGGCTCATGTCGAGCAGGTTGCCGATCAGCGCGTCCAGCCGGTCCGCTGACTGCTCTATGGTCGCCAGCAGCGCCGCCTCGTCCGCGGCCGTCCACTGCACGTCCGTCTGGCGCAGCGTGCTGACGCTCGCCTTGATCGACGCCAGCGGCGTGCGCAGGTCGTGGCTGACCGCGGCGAGCAGTGCCGTGCGCATCCTGTTGCCCTCGGCCAGCGCCTCGGCCTGTGCCGCCTGCGTGCGCAGCCTGTCCCGGTCGAGCGCGGCCGCCGCCTGCGCGGCGAAGCCGTCAAGCACCCGCGGGCTCAGCGGCCGGGTCTGCCCGGTGATCAGCAGTGCGAGACCGGGGCGCACCGGCACCCGGGTCACCGGCGCTGATTCCGGCGCCGTGCCGCGCATCGCGACCCTGACCCACTGGCCGCCGGCCTGCTCGACAAGCTCGGCGCGGCCCTGCCAGGTGCGGGTGAGGTGGTCGAGGACGGCTGCCGGGGTGTCGGCCCCGCCGAGCACGGTCTGCGCGAGCGCCAGCAGCGACGCGGCATCCTCCCCGCTGCGGGCCGCCTGCACCGCGCGGCGCGCGGCGAGGTGCACCACGCTGCTCACCGTCACCGCGACCGTGACGAAGAGCATCAGGGCCAGCAGGTTCCGCGGCTCGGCGACGGTCAGCGTATGCAGCGGCTTGGTGAAGTACCAGTTCAGCAGCAGGCTGGCGGTCACCGCGCCGAGCACGGCCGGCCAGAAGCCGCCGACCACGGCGATCGCGACCACGGCGACGAGATAGAGCAGCAGGTCGTCAGCCAGGCCCAGATGCGCCCGGCCGGCCACCAGCGCCGCCGTCAGCAGCGGCAGACCGGCCGCGAGCAGCACGCCGGCCAGCCGCCGCCGGGTGTCGATGCCGCCGGAGAGGTTCAGCAGCCCGCGCCACCGCCTGCCGGCCTGCGTAGCTGCGGCCGCCGTTTCGGCGGCCGGCCCGGCCGCAGCAGCGGCCGGCCCGACCGCAGCGCAGGCCCGGCCGCCTGCCCCGGCGCGGCTGCCGCGTTCGCTCCGGAGTAAGGCATGTCGCCCTGCCCGGCAGGGGGGTTACCGGGCAGGGCGACGTCAGCGGACAGGCTTGCAACCGCGCGCGAGTCGGCGGGCAGGTCTGCGCCAGCGGGCAGGTCTGCGCCCGCGGGCAGGTCTGCGCCAGCGGGCAGGTCTGCGCCGGAGGCGTCCACAACCACCAGTCTGGACGAAGAACTGATCCGCCGCACTATCAGGCCTATCCCGGTGCCGCCGATGGCGGCCGCGGCGATCACCACGGCCGCCCGCCCGGAAAGCGGGCCGGCCAGCCGGAGCTGGCCGTAGGGCGGCCCGGCGAAGCCGACCGCGGTAAGCCAGCCGATTCCCGCCAGCAACGGCGCCACGGCCGGCTCGGCGATCAGCGAGCCGGCTCCGACGACCGTGGCCGCCAGTGCCAGCACCGCGCCGGCCGGTAGCCGGCCGTGCAGCGCGGCAGCGAACGCGCCGACGACGAGCAGCGCGGCGAAGCCCGCAGGCAGCGCAAGCGGCGCCGCGAGACCGCGTCGTCTGGGTGCATTGTCCATCTCGGTGCCAGTTCACCCGTTACCAGGGCGGCCGTCGATGATCTTTACACGTTCTTAACGCCGCACGCGCCCTTGTTTACACGCCGTTAGCGCATGCGGGCCTGGCCGGGGATGCGGGCCTGGCCGGGGATGCGGGCCTGGCCGGGGATGCGGGCCTGGCTCGGGATGCGGGCCTGGCCCAGGATGCGGGCGGCTCTTGCGTCGTGCTGCTTGCCACCATGGCACCGGCGGACTCACGGCAGCTCGGCCGGCTGGCCCGCCGCGCCCAGGACGGGCTTGCCTGGACCGGAGCGTTCGGCGAGCACGGCAGCGGCGAGTACGTGATCGCCTTCTCGACAGCGCGGCTGATCCCGGACGCTCCGGGCGGTGGCCTGCCCGCGGCAGCGGTGCTTGCCGAGGACGGGCCGGTGATGGGCCTGTTGTTCCGGGCGGTCGCCGAGTCGGTGGAAGAAGCCGTCGTGAACGCTCTGCTCGCCGCCGGGTCCGCCCCGGCCGGGGCTGGTGGTCGCCGGGCCGCGCGGTACCGGGCCGGCGGTTGCCGGGTCTGTGTTCGCCGGTCCTGCGGTCGTTCCGCTGCCTGCCGCCGGGCTGGCCGGGGTGGTCGGCATGCGGAGCCGTAGGGCTTGACGGATTGTGCCCGGGTTGCTGGCGGCATCCGGGTCCGGGGCTGCTGGCGGCGTTGAGCGAGCCGACTGCGGCTTCTGGCTTGCGCCATGCTCATGCTGGGAAAGATATCGAATCCATGTTCGCAGCGGTCCTGTTTTGTCGGTACTGCTCGCTACTGTTGCCTAAGAGTCCGGAAGCCCGGCTCACGGGCACGGCCCGGGGAGGTGACCGATGCCGGCAGACCCCGGCGGCGCGGGCGCCCCGCAAGGCCTGGCCTGGTCAGGGGCGCTGGACTTCGACGCCCTGACCCGGTGCACCGGCGGTCCCGGTTCCCCCGATGCGGGTACCGGCGGTTCTCCCGGTGGCGGCTCCGGCGATGGCGGCGATGAAGAGGCCGCCCAGCAGGCTGTTCTTGATGACGTGGCTGAGCACGGCAGTGAGCGCATCCCCGCCGGGGCGCTGGCCGGGCAGATGGCCGGGCACCTGCCGCCCGGCCCGGACGCGGCCGCGTGGCTGGCGGTAACTCCCGTCGCCGAGATGAAGGACCATGACCTGGCTGCGGCGGCCGGTTCCTGGCGGCGGATCGCCCCCTGGGCACAGGCTCAGGAACTGGCTGCGGTCGCCCGGATCGCGTCCAGGGCGGCTGCACGTGAAAAGGACACCGGGACCGGCGCCGATGGCCGCCCTGCCCGGATTCCCGCCACTGCCACCGCTGGGGTATCGCTGGAGCTGACGATGTCGCAGTCCGGCGCATCGTGGTGGACCGGCCTGGCGGTGGACCTGGCCTGGCGGCTGGCTGCCACCGGCGCAGCGCTGGCCGCCGGGAAGATCGACCTGTCCCGTGCCCGGCTGATCGCCGAGGCAACCAGGACGCTCAGCGACGAGGCAGCCCGGGTCGTGGAAGGCGAAGTCCTGCCCGCAGCCGGAGACAAGACGACCGGCGCACTGCGCGCCGTGCTGCGCCGCGAGGTAATCGTCGCTGATCCCGAAGGCGCCGAGCGACGCAGGAAGGAAACCGGGCGACAGGCGAAAGTCAGCCTGTATCCCGACGAGGAGACCACCGCGACGCTGGCCGGCCAGCGGCTGCCAGCCGTTCACGCCGCCGCGGCGATGGCGCGGATCACCGCGATGGCCCGGGCCTGGAAAGCCTCCGGCGCCGGCGGCCCGGTCGGCTTGCTGCGCGCCAAGGCCTACCTCGGGCTCCTGCTCGGCACTATGCCGCAGATTCCCCCCGCCGAAGGCGCACCCCCCGGCGACCCCCCAGACGACGCCCCCGGCGACCGCCCGCCCCGCGGCCACCCGGACGGCAGCAGCCCGTCCCGCGGCCATCCCCCCGGCCACCGCCCGCCCCGCGGTAGTTCGGACGGCAGCGGCCAGTCCCGCGGCAGCCGGGCTGACCCCCCGCACAATGGCAGCCACGGCGATGACGCGCCACCGCCCCAGGACCAGGACACGCCACCGCCCCAGGACCAGGACACGCCACCGCCCCAGGACCAGGACACGCCACCGCCCCAGGACCAGGACACGCCACCGCCCCAGGACCAGGACACGCCACCGCCCCAGGACCAGGACACGCCACCGCCCCAGGACCAGGACACGCCACCGCCCGGGGACCAGGACGCTCCCCGCGATGACGAGGACTACCCGTGCCCGGACGACAACCCGGCCGGGAACGGCCGGGATGACGCCGGCCAGGATGACGACGCCGATGACGGCTGGCCGTCCGGGGACTGGCCGGATGTCCCCGCGGGCGTCCCGCCCGCGCTCGCCCGGCCCGGGAACCGGCGGTCGCCAGCCGGCGGGATGCTCGATTTGTCCGTGCCCTGGCGCACCGTGGCCGGGGTCTCTCTCCAGCCCGGCCGGCTAGGCCGTATCGGGCCGGTCACCGCCGCCCAGGCCCGCCGGCTCGCCGAGCTTGCGGCACAGAACCACGCTGCCGAATGGCGGATCATCGTGACGGCCTCCGGCGGGCAGGCCATCGCCGTCACCCGCATCCCCCGCCCCCGCCGGCGCGACGGCCCGGCAGGACCGGGTCAGGGAACCGGGCTTGCCGGCCGGGTAACCCTGACCATCCCAGAAGACATCCTTGCCCAGCCACCGCCACTCCAGCCACCGCCACTCCAGCCACCGCCACTCCAGCCACATCATCAAACAGCATCCCCGCTGGCGCCTGCGCCAGCCCGCCCCCGGCGTCTTCCAGTGGACCACCCCGGCCGGCCGTACCTTCACGGCAACCCCCGACGTGCACCCCGGATAGCCAGCCAGCAAGATCACCAGCAGGAGGACAGGCAGCCAGCAACATCGCCAGTAGCGAGGAGGTGCCAGTTCGTGGGCTGGGATACCCCGCCGGTGCCATGGCAGGAGTTCGAACAGCGGCTGTCCTGGCGCCAGCCCGGCAACCGCCAGCCCGGCAACCGCCAGCCCGGCCACCGTGACCGTGACGCCAACGGCCCTGGCAGCAACCATGACGCCGCTAGCCAGGACACCAGGGACAAGGCACGCCGCCTGCGGCCGGTAACCCGGTCTCGGCGCCAAGATCCGATCCCGGTCAGCAGCTCACCGCTGGCGATCCCCTCGCCGCCTATCCCGCAGCGAGCCGGATCGCGCCATCCAGCCCCGACCCATCGGAAACGGCGGGCCGTGCAACCACCTCAAGCACAGCCTGACTCTAAGCGCCCTCAGCCGATTTGGCGCGGGCTCGATAAGTCCGGGAGGGTCTTGACCTGGCCAAGGTTTCCCCCGAGACTGACGTGGCTCGAAGTCAGTACCTCACCTTCCGGCGGACGGTGGCCCACAGTGAGCGGACGCGCGCAGGAGCAGGTAGCGCCTTACCTGGCCGTCGGGCTGTCGACCGTCGTGCACGGCATCGGCAGCCGCCGGGACATCGAGCGCAACCTGCAGATCGTCGAGGACGCGATCCACGCGGCCGTGTCGATCATCGGCATCAACATGCCGGTGCGGCTGATCGCGCTCGCTGAGGGCGCGCTGACCGGATTTACTGACGAGATCTTCGACATCCCGCATGTCACGGCGGCGCGCGAGCTGTTCATCGACATCCCGGGGCCGGAAACGGACCGGCTCGCCGCGCTCGCCCGGCATTACGACACCTACGTCGTCGCCCAGTGCAAGGCACGCTGGCCCGAGGTGATCGACGAGCGCTTCTTCAACACCCTGTTCGTCATCTCGAGGCAGGGCGAGATCGTGCACAAGGCGGCGAAGAACCACCTGTGGTGCCGCGAGCGCTCGTGCGTCCCGCACGATGTCTACGATCGCTGGGTCGAACTGTTCGGCGACGGGATCGACGCTTTCTACCCGGTGCTGCGCACCGGCGACATTGGCAACATAGGCACGATCTGCTGCTCCGACGGGGAGTACCCGGAGGCGGTACGCGCGCTCGCGTTCAACGGCGCCGAGGTTGTCTACCGCCCGAGCGAGGCGGTGCCGATGACCCAGATGGGGCTGGAGCCCGGCGGGACATGGCTGCTGCAGAACCGGGCTCATGCGCATTTCAACAACGTCTACATGGTCTGCCCGAACGTCGGCCCCGTCTACGTGCATCCGAAGATGCAGCACCCGTACGACATCGCGGGCGGCAACTCTCATATCGTCGACTACCAGGGCAGCGTGCTCGGGCACACCACGTCGGGCGCGAACACGTTCGTCGCCGGGATCATCGACATCGAGGCCCTCCGCCAGTTCCGCACGATGAACCTCAACTCGAACTGGATGAAGGACCTGCGGACCGAGATCTTCCGGCGGATGTACGAGCAGCCTGTCCACCCCAAGAACCTCTGGCTGGACGACGAGCCGTTGCGGCATGCCGACGTCGACGAGATCTACCGCGCGAACATCGGCCGGCTACTCGCCAGGGGAAGCTTCACCGGGCCGGCGCAGAAGTTCCCCGGAGCACGGTATATCGCGGCCGGGGAGTCCCCCGACGATGACAGCTGGGAGCAAATCCGCGGCCTGTGGCCCGCGCCAGGCGAAGAATAAGCACCATCGCAGGGATTCTGCCGGGGGTGGCGCTGGCCCGGCTGTCTGACCAGAGTCTTCACCGGCTGCGTGTCGTCAATCTGCAACTGCCTTGTGGCGGCATCGCCCCCGGGGTCTTCCCCCGCCTGCTCGCTGCACCCCCGGCTCCGCTGCCACCAAAAAAGCAATGGCCAGGCAGTTCGGCCCGTCCTGCGCTTGCAGGCTGCGCGCCGCGGTCTGGGACATCATGCCGACGCGGGTGATCGCGGTGCGGAGAGACGGCTCGGTCGAGGAGATGGCCGCGATCTGCGAGCCAACCCCCTGGGTCGCCGGCTGCGGGTCAGCCGGCGACGATGATCTCGTTCACGGTTTCGGGTTCCCCCACGCTGGTGGCCGAGGTGCCCCGGCGGACGAACTCGCGGGCGGGCGGCCACATCGCCACGTGCTGGTCACCGGTCGCGTCGTCGTATCGGATGAACGTCACCTGTTCGATGCTGACGGCGAACAGGTGGAACCGCCCCGGCTCGGGCCGCCAGCCCAGGGCGCCGGCCACCTCCTGCGCGTAGCGGTGCTGCACTGCCGGGTCCTGCTCCGGGCCGGCAGTACCGCGGATCTTGAACTCCCCTTCACCGCCGTCCCGGCCGGTGACCACGCTGTGCACCAGCACGCGCGGGTCACGCAGCAGATCGGCGGCCTTCTTCGAGTGCCACATCATGGACAGCCACAAGATGCCGTCCAGGACGAAGGGCTCCACCGGGCTGACCCTCGGCGTGCCGTCAGCCCGGATCGTTGCCACCAGCACGACACCAGGATCCAGCAACCGCCGCCGCCCGAGCGCGGTGAGGCCCGGCTGGGCACCCTGCATTTGCGACCAGCGCACGTTTCCTCCGATCACCGGCAGCGAAAGCTACCCCGCCTGCCTACCACGCAGTGCCGACAGATCCGGTGACGCACTCCGGGCGCTCAGCGCATCCCGGGGCCGGTCGCGCCGTCCAGCAGCTCGCGGCGATCTCCAGGTGACCCGAATGCGCCGCGGTCTCCTCGATAATGTCCAAGATCACCACCTGGACGCTGGGGCACTAACATCCGCGATTGATCAGAACAGCAGTGGATCAGCCGGTCACCCGAGCTGGCTGGGTAGCCATGAAGATCAGGCGCAGGCGATCATCCTGCACCGGGCTCTCCGAAGGTGGCGATCACCACGCCGGTGGCCGTCGTGACACTGTCGGTGAGCCGCAGCGTCGCGCGCACGCCCGCCGGGAACAGCCGTCGTCCGGTGCCGAGCACGAGCGGGTGGATCATCAGCAAGTACTCGTCGATCAGGTTCGCAGCCATCAGCGAGCCGATCAGCACGCCGCTGCCCATGATCGCCAGAACGCCGCCGGATTCGGCCTTGAGCGTGCGCAGGGCGCCAACGATATCGCCGCGCAGCAACGTCGAGTTGGGCCACGGCAGGGGGTCATCTAGAGCGGTCGACGCGACGTACTTGGGCGAGTTGTTCAGCGCGTCCTTGAACGGGCCGCCCCGAGCGTTCCAGGAGGCCAGCAGCTGCTCGTAAGTACGCCGCCCGAACAGCCATCCGGCCAGGCCGCCCCCGGCCGCCATCCGCTCGCCCATCGCCTTGCCCACGGCGTCGTCAGGCGTTACGGACCGGTGGCCCCAGCCGCCCTGCGTGAACCCGCCCCGGGTGTCCTCGTCGGCGAGGCCAGGTCCCTGCATCACGCCGTCAAGCGTCACATGGTTCATAACAACGATCCGACCCATTTCAGGCCTCCTTTGACTCCTGCGGCGGCGACGGTCGTGCCGCCGACCGTGCACGCCGGCCAGTTATCCGCCTCTCACCTCCCACACGAACGGCGCAGCCCGAAATCGACACCAGCGCGCGAGCAAGTGACGCAAGTACCCAGCCGCGGGCCGAGGACTAGGCCGGGAGCATTCCAGCGAATCGCCTGCCTGCCCCGCTGGATCGGTTCCTGCGGGAGGACACATTCCGGCCAGGCGTGGCGGTGACCGCATCGGGACAGACTCGGTCGCCAGATGGCGTATCTGCGCGGCCGGATCCTGCTCTGTATCGGTGAGGGAACTGGCTCGCGGTACCCATCAGGAGATGAGACCAGTGCTGACTGTCATATCGTGCCCGGAATGCGAAGCCCCGGCCGAGGTCACTGACCGCTTCTCGCTGGCCAGCACCGACGGCCCCGTTGATTGCGTTGCGCTGAGCTGCATGGCCGGGCACCACTTCCGGATGCCGTCGGAACTGCTGTCCGCGGACAGCCAGGAACAACTGCGGGCACCAGCGCCTGCGCCGGCCGGGCCGGCCCGGATGCTGGACCCAGCCGACGTGCGGTGGGAGCTGGACCGCGGTCCGGCGAGCTGACCCGCCTGTGCCGAGGCACTTCCGCGCCTCCCAGGTCTACCTCGGAAGGGCGAAAGCCCGCGCTGCCGGGTGCCGGTAAGCCGTCAGGAGACGGCTTGGCCGTACGCGCACCTGGCCAAGCCCGTGGGCTTGACAGCGAGAAGCTCGTGCGGCAGTCTATAACCAATTCATTCTAGAACTGGATGGTTATAGATGGTCAGTGACCGGCTCAGTCTCGTGTTCGGGGCCCTCGCCGACCCGATCCGGCGGGCGATCTTGACCCGGCTGTCCGAGGGTGAAGCCACCGTCGCCGAGCTCACCGCGCCGTTCAGCGTGTCCCAGCCGGCGATCTCCAGGCACCTCAAGGTGCTGGAAAACGCTGGCCTGGTCTCGCGCACCCGCCGTGCCACCGCCCGGCTCAGCCGTCTGGAGGCCGAGCCGATGCGTGAGGTAACCACGTGGCTAGCCCGCTACCAGCGGTTCTGGGACGAAAGCCACGAGCGGCTTGACGACCTGCTCGCCGCCCGGCAAGCCCGCCAGGAAGAGGCCCCTGGCCAGCTGACCTGCGACCCACCCATATGCCGGGGGATACAGGACCGGCCAGGGGACGAAACCCGAAGGAGATAGCCATGACCACAGCCAGCACCGCAGCCATCAGGACAGACCGCGAAACCGGCCGGAAGCACAGCGGCAGGCGCGCCAGCAAGAACATCATGCTCTGGGCCGCACAGATCCTGCTAGCCGTGATGTTCGTCTTCGCCGCCATGCCCAAGCTCGCCAGCGCGCACAGCACGGTGGCAATGTTCGGCCAGATAGGAGCCGGTCAATGGCTGCGCTACCTGGTCGGAACCGCCGAACTCGCCGGGGCAATCGGCTTGCTCATCCCCCGGCTTTCCGGGCTGGCCGCAGCCGGGCTCGCCGCCGACATGGCCGGCGCGTCGGTCGTCAACATCGCCGCGCTGCACAGCGCCGCCGTCGCGCTGACCATTCCGCTATGCGTCGCCCTCACGCTCATCGCCCGCGCCCGCCGGGAGCACACCGCCAAGTTCCTGGCCGCGCTAGCCGGCCGGTGACCCTGGGCCGCCCGACCGCGCACACAGCGCCCCGCCGCTGGTGCCCACCGGGGCCAGCGGCGGGCAGCGCCGGATCCAGCCAGCGCGCTCCCGCGCCGGTCATGCTGCCCTGGCAATCTGCTAAGCCAGGCCGGCCACGAGGAGGACCAGATGAGAACGGTACGGCTGTACATGACGATGACCTGCGACGGCTGCTTCGCCGGGCGCAGCGGCGAACTCGACTGGATGGCCGCCGCCCCCGACCCCGAGATGAACAGCGACATCGTCGACCTGATCGGCCAGGCCGACACCGCGTTCATGGGCTACCCAACAGCCTCGGGGATGATTCCGTACTGGCGCCAGGCCGCCGCCAACCCGGCAGCCTCTGCAGGCGAGCACGCCATCGCCGATGCCGTGAACCGGGTCCACAGCCTGATCCTGTCCAGGACCGAGGAGGAGATCCCGTGGGACAACGCCGAGCTGCTGCTGGTGCGAGACGACGATGACCTGCGGGAGGCGGTCAGCGCCGCCAAGCGCCGGCCCGGCGGCGACATCGGGGTGCCAGGGGGCATCCGGACCGCGCAGGCATTCGCGCGCCTCGGGCTGATCGACGAGTACGTGCTCATGCTGCATCCGGTCGCGCTGGGCGAAGGCAAGCGGATATTCACCCGCCGCACCGACCTCGACCTGCACGGCGCCAAGGCCTACCGCTCCGGCGTGACACGCCTGACCTACCGGCCCCGGTAACCGGAATGCCTGCACGGCCCGATGGGCCGGCCGCGGCCGGGCTGCGGTCGCGGGCCGCAGCCCGCGGGGAGTTCCCGTTTCGCATCGTTTTCTGGTCTTGTCGCGGCCGGCTGGGCTGGTGGCTGGTTCAGCCGGGCGGGGCCGGCTGCCTGGACGCGCCGCGCAGGAGCTCCTGGTAGAGGGCGGCGGTATCGGGATGCGGCTCGCCGGCCGGCGCGATGTCGGCGATCACGCCGAGGCAGTGCTGCCATGCCTCGCGCACCCCGGACAGGTTGCCGGCCACGTGCTCGGCCCGCATCAGCGCGCGCCATAGCTGCTCGGCGGCGACGTCGCCGGCCAGGCCAGCCCGGGCGGCGCGGGCTGACGCGGACGGGTCGCCGGCGGCAAGCTCGAGCGCGGCGAGCAGCTCGGCCGCGTCCACGATCTGCGCCCGGACCGTCTCCGCGAAGGCCAGGTCCAGCCACCAGTGGTAGCAGCCGGTGAACGGCTGGCCGCGGACCAGCGCCAGCGCCTCCCGCAGGTCGGCGCGGTCTCTGGCGGCCATGCCCCGCTCGGCTAGGGCGCTGAAGTCCGTCCAGTCGAACCGCGCGTCCTGGTGCAGCGCGTACTGCCCGCCGCCCAGGTGGACGATCCACTCCCGGCCGCCGGGGGCCGGCCCGAGCTGACGCCTGGTCCGCGCGATGAGCTGGCGCAGCGAGTCGCTCGGCTTCGGGTGGTCAGGATCGGCGCCGAGCAGGTAGCCGAGCTGGGGATTGGACAGGCCGACCGGCCCGTTCAGCGCCAGCGCCAGGATCAGCTGGCTCTGCGCCGGGAGCAGCGCGCCGGCCGCGCCGTTGACCGTGAACGACCCGAGGATCCCGACCCGCAGCGACCCGGCCCGCGCCGGGGCACCGGCGGTATCCGGCGGGCTGGCGCCGCCGGTCTCCGCGCCGTGCCCGGGCTGCGCGGGGCCGTCCAGGCCGGCCGTCGCCGCGAGCGGTCCCGGCCCGGCGGATGAGTCATCATCCGGTCCCGCCCCGAGGTCCCCGAGCAGCCCGGACAGCGCGTCATCGGCCAGCCCGCCCGCTGGCGGCCCTGGGTCATCCAGGCCGTCAGCCGCCGGCCCTGGGCCAGTCGCCGGGTCAGGCGGGTCGGGCGGGTCCGGCCAGCCTGCCAGGCTCAGCGCGGCCGGCCAGCTTGAGCCGTTATAAGGCGGCAGGTCAGCAGCGACGTCTCCGTCCAGGGCCGCGGTCTCGAACAGGCTGACAATCGACTCGTAGTCCTGCTCAGTCAGTGCCTGCGGCCTGACCTCCAGCTGCATCGGGAAGATCTGCGCGACGATCCCGCCCGGCCGGTCCGGGTCGGAGGAAAGCTGGAAGCTGGCCGGCCCGGACGACCCGCCGGAGCCCGCCTGGCGGCCGGCCACCAGCGCGGCGATCCCGCCGGGGTCGCTGGCAATGTCGGTCAGGAAGGAGAGCTGCGCGTCCGTCGGCGGCACCCGGCTGACCAGCAGGGAAAGCGCCCAGTCCTCGTCATCCGGCTCGGCGATGCGGCGGAACCTGACATCGGTCGGGCCGCCGTCGGCGAGCCTGCGCTGCAGGGTGACGGCCTTGGCGGCGAGCAGGTCCAGCGCCTCGTCGAGGTTGTCGCACGTCTTGGCCCGGCCGCCAGCCACCTCGAGCTCGGCGTAACCGCAGATGATCAGGTCGTACCAGCCGGCCAGCTCGCTGGTGGCCAGCTCGGTGGCCGCGGTCGCCAGCACGCGGTTGACCAGCCGCGGCGGCCCGTCGACGGCCGTGACCCGCAGGTGCTCCAGGTCGACAAGCAGGTATCCGCCGCTGTCGTCGGCGACCCCGGCGGTCAGCAGGCCGGGCAGCAAATCGCCATGAGAGCCAGGCCGCCCGCCGGCCGGCCGCACCCCGTCCGGGAGCGCGAGGTGCCACGCCATTCCCTGCCGCCCGCCTGGCACGCTGAACGGCGCAGGCGGCGGCTCGCCGGCCGGCGAGGCCAGCAGTATCTCCATCGACGAGGTGGTGAGATGAATCCCGGCCACGTCTGGTAGCTGCTGGCCGGACGCCGCCAGGCCGGCGCCGAGCTCGTCAAGCACCGCACGCAGCGCGGTGGCAGGCTGCGGCGGCCTGACCGCGCGCAGCCGCTGCTCCTCGACCATCACCGGCGCGCTGGCGGGCATGGGTATCCGCCGGCCCGGCAGCCGGGCCTGCCGCTGCCGATGCCGCATCCGCGCGATCGACACCATGACCCCGCCGGTCAGCATCCCGGCGGCGAAGACGGCGGTGAGCGGGATCTGCTGCTGCCGGGTGAGCGCCGACGGATCGGCGGCCGGCCGGCTGGCCGGGAGGCTCTGCCCGGTCGGTCCTGGCGCGGATGCCGCCGCCGGGCCCGCCGCCGGGCCCGCCGAGGCGGCCTGGCCGGGCGAGGCCGCCGGGTCCGCCTGGCCAGGCGAGCCGGCGCTGGCCGGCGGCCGGATGCGGCCGGCTGAAGCGGTGATCCCTGGACGGGTGGGAGGGATGACGAGCTTGCTGCTGTGCCGGCTGCTGCTGCAGGTGGCTCGCGGTCGCCGGCAGCTGCAGCACCCAGCCGGGCCAGACCACGGACGGGTCACTGAACACCTGCCCGTGACCCATGACGTGCCCGATGTTGAGCTTCACGATCTCGTGGAAGCGGTCGCCGTCGCCGAGGTATCGCTGGGCAATCGTCCACAGGCACTCGCCCGGGCGGACGACCACCGCTTGGTAGGAAGCCATGCTCATCACCTGCGGGGCAGCCGGCGGGCTGGCGGGCTGGCCCCCGGCAGCCCCGGTCCAGCTGTGATCAGTCCCGGCGCCGTGGCCGGCGGCGGCCAGGGGGCCCGGGTCGGGGACGCGTGCCAGCGTCACCGGGCCCGGCCCGGCCAGGGTGCCGTGGCCAGCGTCCGGCGGGGTGATAGTGGCCATCACGACCGGGCCGGCCTGCGCGGCGGCGAGCAGCGCGGTGGCCGGGCTGCTGAAGGTGAGCGCGACGAGCGCCACCAGCTGGCCGGCCAGATTCTGCAGGCCGCCGATCCTGAGCCGCGGAGCCCGCCGGCCCCGGATCACCGCGGTGGCCTCGGCCACCACCGCGAGGCTGAACAGCGCCCAGGCGAGCCAGCTGACGTCCCGGACGGCGGCGAAGAACAGCTCCCCGCTGTCCCGGCGCATCAGCGCCGTGCCGGCCTGGTGCAGGGACGGCAGGCGGTGCGGCACCGGGCTGCCGCCGAACCGGTACAGCACGGCGGGCAGCCCGACGACCAGCAGCAGCAGCATGATCATGGCGGCCAGGCCGCGCAGCGCCGCTGCCGCCCTGCGGCCGTGCGCTCGCCCGGTCATGCGCCCGGTCCCGTGACGCCGGTCACCAGCGATGCCGTCGCCGAGCCGGTAGCGGTCATCGAGTCGATGCCGATGATCGACAGGACGCTGGTCGGCTTCGTCACTGTCACCGTCACCTGGATGGCCTCCCGGCCCTTCGCCGTCACGGTGCCCTGGTACCGGCCTGCCGCCAGGTAGGCGCGTGCCGCCATGATGGCCCGGGCCCGGTCGACGACGAATGTGCCCGTTGCGTAGGCCGTGGACTGATTAACCATCCCCGCTCCCGCGCGGGCCGCCTCCTGGGCGACGGCGTCCGCGTTCTCGGCGGCCCGCAGCTTGGCGCCGCCATCGATGACGATTCCGGCCAGGGCGATCAGCGCGACGCCGAGCGCGGCCAGCATCAGGGTGATCGAGCCGCGGTCCGGCCGGCTCATCCGCGACCTCCAGCTGTCTGGCTGATCGGGTGCTATCTGGGCCGATTGTGCCGGCTGCCCTGTGACGGTTCCTGTGACACCAGGCACGGCGCGTCACCTGGCCCGGTACGGGTCAACCGGCGAGGTGAAGCTCGCCCGCAGCGTCCGGCCGCCCGGCATTCCGGGAACCAGCAGGTCAGACAGCGGCACCCGGCAGGTCACCCGGGCCGTGACCCGCGCAGGCAGGCCGACGGCGACGGCGAAGCCGGCCGTGTTCACCGTTACCACCGGCGTGCAGTCGATGGAGTCCTGGCTGAGCGCAAGCTGCGCGCTGGCCAGCGCCGCCGCCTGGGCAGCGGCCGGGGTGCGGGCGATCGATGCCTGCCGGGCAGCGTCCCGCGCCGCGGCCGCCACCGATCCCTGCGCGATCGATGTCCGCCCGGCCGCGATCAGCAGCCCGAACAGGAACAGCAGCACGGGGCCGATGATGACAAGCTCGAGGGCGGCGTTGCCGCGCTCGCCGCGCGCCCGGCCGGATCTCATCGCATCGCTCCCCCGGGTCATGGCGTGGTGAACTGCTCGACCGGCGCCCTGGCGACCTGGCTGACATTGATCACGATCCCGGGCACCAGCGACGGCGCATGCCCGCTGACCGTCACCTCGACGGTCGCCGGGCTGCTGCCCGCGGTGGTCGCCGCGGGGGTGATCAGGTAGCCGGATGCCGACTGGCGGGCGAACGCGAGGGCCGCGCGCGACCCCGCGCCCAGCGGGGCGTTCTGCGCCCGCGCGGCATCCGCTCCCTGCCTGGCGGCGGCCAGCGCGGCCTGCCTGGCCAGGTACCACAGCGAGGTCTGCGCGATCGCCATCACCGCGAGCAGGAACACCGGCACGATGATCACGTAGCCGAGCGTCAGCGCGCCGCGGTCGCCCCGGCCGTTCAGGCGGGGGCTGTCGTTCAGGCTGGGGCGGCCGCTCAGGCTGGGGCCGCCGTTCAGGCCGGGGCGGCCGCTCGGTCGGCATCGGGGAGCCCGCATCGGTCAGGGAATCTTCGCCTCGTACTTCGTTATCTCGCCGGTGAAGAAGACGCCGGCCGCGACGGCGGCGACGACCAGGATGCCGGCGATCACGATCCATTCCAGCGTGATGGCGCCGGACTCTGGGTGCCCCCGCGTGGCGGCGGCGGCCCGGGCACGCGCCCGCAGCAGCAGGTAGCTGACGACCGTCCACAACGGATTCGGCATGGAGCCTCCTCGGGTCTGGCGGGGCTTATCCCGCGCCTAGCGTCCGGTACATGACCGGGAAGATGATGAGCAGCAGGAAGCCGGCGCCGAGCAGGGCGATCGGGATCACCATCGTGGTGCTGCGCGATCCGGCCGTGGCGCGGTCGCCGGAGAGTGCCTGGGCGCGCATCGACGCGGCCCTGGCGCTCAGCGTGTCGATGATCCGCGCGCCTTCCTGCCCGGCGACGCCGGCGATGTCCGCCAGGTCGGCGAGCTCGGGCACGCCGGTCTGGCTGGCCAGGGCGGCGAGCCCGGTCCACGGCGCGACGCCGGCCTTGCGCGCTTCGTCGAGGGCGGAGCCGATCCGCTCGAACGCCCAGCCGCCGCCGATGGCGGCCGCTGCCTCCAGCGCCTCCGTCGGCGCGGCGCCGGCGCCTCGCTCCAGCGCCACCAGATCGAGATAGCTGGTGAGCGCGTGCCGGAAATCGGTCCGCCGCTCGGCGGCGTTGACTTTCGTGACCAGGTCAGGGGCGAAGAACATGGCGGCGCAGAAGGCGACAGAGGCGGCCGCGGGCAGTCCCCATGGCACCCGGCCGCCCGCCAGGATCACTAACGCGGTGAAGAACGGCACCACGGCAAGGCCGATCGCGCCGCAGGCGATCTTGCTGGCGATCCACGCCTCGCGGTCCTGGCCGAGCATCGCCAGGTCCGCGCTCGGCACCGGCAGCCAGGGCACGGCCGCGCCGAGCCGCCGGGCGGCCTGCCGCGCCGCCGGGCCGCTCGGCCGGCAGCTCGCCGGCAACGCCCGCGTCCAGCCTGGCCAGCGCCGCATCCAGCCGGGCGTGTCCCGGCAGGATCTCGCGGGCCACGCCGAAGACGCCGAGGCCGGCCGCGAGGCCGGCCAGCACGATCCAGATGCTCACCGGCGCCTCCCCGGGCTGGGCGGAGCCGCCGGGACCGCGCCCGGCCAGGTCGCCGCGCCGGGCAGGCCGGGCGCGGCGAGCTCGGCCGGCGGGTCGAGGAACCGGCCAGGCGCCGGGATGTTGCCGAGCCGGTGCAGCCAGGTCAGCCCGGCCGCGTACAGCCCGGCTACCAGCGCAAGCACGATCTGGCCCGGCACCGTCCCGTACGGCGCCGAGTAGCTGCGGTTCGCCGCGGCGAAGACGGTGAAGCCGATGATGAAGATCGTGATCCACCGGACCGTCGTCCGGTGCTGCGCGCGCTCGGCGTCGATCTCCCGGCGGGCGGCGACGTCCCGGCTGAGCATCTCGGCGAGGGCGCTCAGCACGGCATGCGCGCCGCCGCCGCGCCGGCTGGTGGCGATGATGAGCGCCGCCGCGATGCGGTCGCCTGCCGGATCGTCGATCTCGGCGGCGAACGCCCGCAGCGCCGTCTCGGTGCCGGTCCTGGCGGCCAGCCGCCGGGCGAGCGCGCCGACCTGGCTGGCGATCGCGGGCGGCGCGGAGCGGGCGCTCGCCTCCAGCGCGTCCTCCAGCGCGCGGCTGGCGGTGAGCATGTCGGCGAGCCTGCGGGCCCACTGCTCCAGCGCCTCCAGCCTGGCGGTCCGCCGCCGCTGCTGCCGGCCGGAGGCTGAGCTTCGGCAGGAAGATCACCGCCAGCCGCGGCCACGATGGCCGCCACCGGCCAGCGGGTGATGAGCAGCACGGCAAGCAGCGCGACCAGGGCCAGCAGCCAGCGCACCGCCGAGGCCGCCGGGAGGACGCTCCTGGCCCGGCCCGGCGGCGTCCCCGGCGGCGGCGCGCGCCTGGTGAGCTCGCCGGCGAATGCGGCGATCCCGGCCGCGATGAGGGCGCCGCCGAAGGCAGCGAAAATGATCATCGCCACGCCTCCGCCTTGGCCATCGCGCGCTGGCGGTCGAGCAGGCCGGCCTGGAAGCCGGCCGCCTCCAGCCGGGCCAGCATCCGCGGCGACGGGGTGTGCGCGGCCAGCGGCCGTCCCGGCCGGGCCGTCCGGCAGGAACAGCCTGTTGACCGCCGGGCGGTCGGTGTCCCCCGGCGGCATGACCTCGAGGATCTCGGACACGAACCGCACCGTCCGCCTGCCGTCGTACCGCTTCCTGACATGCACGATCAGGTCGACGGCCATCCCGACGAGCACGTGGATGGCCCGCTCGGCCAGCGCCAGGCCGCCGCGCAGGCCGAGGATCAGGATGCGGTCGAACGCCTCGCTCGGCGAGTTGGCGTGCAGGGTGCACATCGAGCCGTCCTGGCCCGAGTTCATCGCCTCCAGCATCGGCATGATCTCGGATCGCCGGACCTCGCCGACCAGGATCCGCTGCGGGTTGTGCCGGAGCGCGTGCGCGACCAGGTCATGCAGGGTGATGCCGCCGACGCCCTCGGAGTTCGGATCCCTGGCCTCGAACGCGATCACGTCCGGGTGCCCGGGCAGGTCGTGCAGGTAGAGCTCGTACTCCGACTCCAGCGTCGCGACCCGCTCGCCCGGCGGGATCTCGGCGGCGAGCGCACGCAGCAGGGTGGTCTTCCCGGCGTTCACCCCGCCGGTGACGATGATGTTGCACCGGCTCCGCACCGCGGCGGACAGGAACGCGGCGAGCGGCGGGTCGATGGTGCCGAGCTGGACCAGCTTCGCCAGCGTGACGTCGAGCTGGCCGTGCCGGCGCAGCGAGACGCACGGCCGCGGCGTCACCGACATCGTGGCGGTCATCCGGGCGCCGCCGGCCAGCGCGACGTTGACCAGCGGCGCGCCGGCCGAGAAGTCCCGCGCGGTCTGGCCGCCGCGGGCCGCCCAGGTGCGGATCATCTCGATCAGCGCCTCGTCGCTGGCCGCGACCGGCGGCGCTATCACCCGCTCCCCGGTCGCGTAGGTGATCCAGACCTGGTCGCACCCGTTGATGTCGATGTTCTCGACGGCCGGGTCCCGCAGGTAGCCGGCCAGCGGACCGAGGCCGTACCGCTGGTCGTAGACGGCCTGCGCGAGCGCTTCCCGCTCGGCCGGGGATGGCACCGGCGCGCCCGCCCTGACCTGCCGCTCGGCCCAGCTCCTGGCCGCGTCGCGGATCAGCGGCAGGATCGCATCCGGCGGGGCGCCGTCCTCGAGCCGGCTGGCGATCATCGCGTGTATCTCGGCCACGCCCTGCTGCAGCCGGGGATCGGCGGGGCCAGCGGCGCCGGGCGGCCGGGCGGCGGTGCCGGGACCGCCGCTGCCTGCCGCTGGCCCTCCGCCAGCGCCGCCGCGGCGGGCCAGCGCAGCTCGGTCATGGCCCCGGCCCCTGGCCAGGAGCCAGGCCGGGCGCCGCTGCCGCCGGGCCTGCGGCCCGGCGCGCCCGGTGCCGGATCCGCCGCGGCCGCCGCCGCGCCGTCCCGCAGTGCCCGGCCGGCCACTGCCGCCGCCCGCAGCAGCGGCCGGGCCGGCAGGCTGCGGCGGCTCCCGGCGCCGTCCGACAGCACGCTCGCGGCCTTGCGGTCGTGCGGCAGCGTCCCGGCGATCGGCACGCCGAGCGCCTTGGCGACATCGCGCGGAGCGTGGCCCCCCTCGCCTGCCAGCAGCAGGGTGACCCGCTGCCGCCCGTCAAGCAGCTGGCCGAGCATCTCGATCCGCGGCCGGGCGCTGGCCACCTGGCGCAGCGTGGGCCGCAGCACGAGCACGACGGCGCGCGCAGCGGCGAGCACCGCCAGCGGTCCCTCGCCGGCATCGAGGCGGCCGCAGTCGGCGATCACGTCGGCCGGCAGCGAGGAGAACATGGCGGCCAGGGCCGGCCAGGCGGATGCCAGCCCGGCTCCCTGCCTGGGGTCCGAGATCCCGGCAAGCAGCAGCCGCTGGCGGGCGTCATCAAGCTCGATCAGCTGCGGCCAGAGCGCGCGGGCGGCGGCGTCCGGGCCGCGGCCCGCGTCGAACGCCAGGCTCAGCAGGCCACGGCTGGCCGGCAGGTGCCCGGCGAACAGCCCAGCCAGGATGTCGCCGCCGCTGGGGTCGCACTCGGCCAGGATGACCTGGGACGGCCAGCCGAGCGCCAGCGCGAGCGCGGACGTCGTCACGCCCGGTGACCCGCCCGCGGAGACGAGCGCGTACAGCGCCATCAGGAGCTCCGTCTGGTCACGATGAGCGCGATCGCGCCGGTCGCCGCCTGCTGCGCGACCGCCGTTCCCTGGCCGGCCGGCACCAGCAGGTCGACCTCGTCAAGCCCGTCCTGGTCAGGGACAGCGCGGACCTTCTGGACCAGGCCGGCCACCGGGTGGGTAAGCACCGGCGCGGCCGCGGCGCTCCCGCTGCCGGGGGTGGCCACCGCCAGCACCTGGTCGCCGGGGAAGAGCCCGCTGGCCGGCAGCTCGGACGGCTTGACCGGTACGGGCACCAGGACCTGGCCGCCGGCCGGCGGCTGCGCCGTCGTCAGCTCGGAGGCGGCGAGCAGCGTTCCCGGCCGCAGCGCGGTGGCGGCGATCTCGCCGATCACCTGCTGCAGCTGCCTGCCCGGGATCACCTGCACGCCGGGACCGGCGACCACCGTCGTGGTCCCCAGGTCGGCGGCGGTAATGCGGGCGCCGGCCGGCACCGGCGCGGTCACCAGCACCACCGGCACCTGATGGTTGGCCCGCTGGTAGAGGCCGGCGCTTACCAGCACGCCGGCCCCGACCAGGGCGACCGACAGCGCGATCATCGCGGGCCTGCGGCGGCGCGGCAGGCCGCGCAGCTGGCCGAGCTGCGGTGTCCCGCCGGAGCCGTTGGGCGCGAGGCCGGTCTCCGGGTGAAAGGCGGTGCCGAAGCCAGGGGTCGGCTGGCCGGTGGTCACCGGCCGCCTCCGGTCACCAGGGCCTGGCCCTCGGCCACCCGGACACCGATGGTCGTGGTCCTCGTCAGCGGCGGGTTCACCGCGCCGCCGGAGCCGTCGGAGCCAGTCCACCTCGCGGTCCAGGTGACCGACACCGCCACCCGGTACGCGTGCCCGGGCTGCAGGTCGGACGACTGCGGGTAGGTGTAGGAGCAGTCAGTGTGCTGCGCGCTGGCGGCCAGCCTGGGGTTGTACGGCGTGCCCGGGCCCGGGCAGGACTTGTCCGGCAGCCCGCCGCCGGGCGAGATAGTGAGGTTGCCCGGCACCGCGGTGACCTTGGCCCACACCGGGCCGACCGACACTTGCGCGGTGACCGGGTGCCACTGGCTGGCTGGCAGCCATACCCACTCGGGCAGCCCCACCAGCCCGTCATGCCCGCGCGGCGGTGCGGTGGCCGGCCTCGGCAGCGGCACGGTCAGCTCGGCGAGTGCCTCCTGGAGCAGCTCCTGCGGGGTGACGCCGGGAGCTGTCGCGGTGGAATTGGCGGACACAAGCACCAGCCCGGTCTGCTCGGTCATCTGGCAGACGATCCACATCCACTTCTCGCCCTTGGGCGCCGGATAGGGGTCGGGGTAGCCGAGCGGTAACGGGACCAGCTTGCAGGCATCACCGCCGCCCCCGCCGCCGCCTCCTCCGCCGCCCGGGCCGCCGGGCCCGCCCGGGCCGCCCGGCCCGCCGCCGCCGTTGCCGCAGACGACCACCCAGCCGGTGGGGGTCCGCGTTACCTGGCAGCCCGGCGGCTGGCCACCGCTGCCGGCCGCGGAAGCCGGGATCGCCTGGCCGAGGGCCACGGCCGCGATCGCCGCGGCCAGCATCAGGTTCTTCAGGGTTCGCATTGCGCCACCACCGGGACGATGTTGCTGACCAGCCACCTGCCGCCGCGCCGCACGAGCCTGGCGTAGTAGCTGGCCCGCGGGCTGCCGAAACTGCGCGGGAAGACCCGGCCGGTGCGCGCGTGCTGCAGCCCGGCGTGACTGAGGTCGACGCAGTCATGCACGGTCGCGCGGTCGTTGCGGATCTTGACGCTGACGATGTGCAGGACCGGGCGGCCGAAGGTGATGGCGTGCCTGGCCCAGTCCTGCCGGAATGCCGCGATGAGCCCGGGCAGGGCAGTTGCCGGGGCGTAGCTCGCCAGGATCTGCCGGGCGCGGGCCGCATCGCCAGCGTTCAGTGCCTCGTCGCTGGCGTGCCAGTAGCCGTAGTAGGCGGCAACCACCTGCTGGCGCACGCCCTGCTGGTCAGCCAGCCGGGCCGGGGGCTGCGCGGCCGCCTTTGGCGGCAGCGCGACGCTGGCCTGGCCGGCGCCCGCGCACCCGGTCGCCAGCACCCCGAGCACAGCGGCGGCGAGCGCAGCCGCGGCGTGCCTGGACGCAGCGCGCCTGGTCGCGGCGTGCCTGGTCGCGGCAGCGGCCGGCCGGGCTGCCGCCGCGGCCAGCCCGGATTCCGCCGGGTCGGCGTAAGAAGCTCGTGCCGGGGAAGGCTAACAGCCGGCCGGCACCGATAAGGCTAGACATCAACCGGGATACTCCCGCTTCTGGCTATTCGCGGCCTCTGACCGCGTGACAGCATGCCGCAGACCCGGTCACTGAGCACAAGAGCCGTGATTGCGAATAGTGACTTGATCATTACAATTTTCCGGGCTCCGCTGGCGCGTTAGCGCACGTCGGGCCATCCGCCGCAGCAGGCGGCCGGCGCTGGCATCCGGCCGGGCAGCGGGCAGGCATCGGACTGGCCTGCGGCCGGGCGCCGGAAGCGCTCTGCGCGCCGGGTTCGGGCGACCTGAAAGCGGCATTCGCGGCCAGCGGGCGGCGGCATTGCCGGGCTTTTGCGATGTCAATGCCGCCCTCGCGCGGCCGCTGCCACCGCCGGGCCCGGCCGGTGCGGACTTTCCCTGTCGCCAACGGGCCGTGCTGGCCGTTAGCCTCCTGCTTAGGCCGCAGGGCCGGCGTCGGCGGGTCCGGTCGCCAGGCCCGGCGGCGGGGCGGAGGCGCAGCGTGTCAGCTCCCGGGGTTTACGCCGACCTGCAGGCCCAGCGGGCATGCTGGCACCCGGTCTGTTACGGGCATCAGCTCGGCGACCGGCCGCTGCACGCGGATTTGCTTGGCGAGTCGCTGGTGCTGTGGCGCGGCCCGGGCGGCAGCCCGCGGGCGATGTCCGACCTGTGCGTGCACCGGGGGACCGCGCTGTCGCTTGGCTGGGTCAGCGGCGACGAGATCGTCTGCCCGTATCACGGCTGGCGGTATGCCGCCGACGGCCGCTGCGCGGCGATCCCGCAGCTGGCGGACCCGGCCCGGGTGCCCGCCCGGGCGCGGGTTCCCGCGTTCAGCACGCAGGAGCGCTATGGCCTTGTCTGGGTCGCGCTTGAGCAGCCGCGCTGGCCGGTGCCCGAGGTGCCCGAACTCGATGACGAAGCCTGGGTGGTGGTTTCGGCCGGCCCGTACCGGTGGCGCTGCGACGCCGCCCGTCAGATCGAGAACTTTACCGATTTCGGGCACTTTCCCTGGGTGCATCCTGGCCTGCTAGGTGATCAGGACCGGCCAGTCGTTCCCCGCCACGAGGTGCGCACCGAGGGACATGTCCTGCACTACTCGATCGTCCGGCCGGAGGCACCCAATACGGAGGACTTTCCGGTCTTCGGCAACGAGCAGGCGGCACGCCCGGAACGCCGCAGCCGGTACGAGCTGCACCTGCCCTACACCATCGCGCTGCGGCTTGACTGGGGCGGCCAGCGCGGCATGGTCTACTTCTTCGCCGGCCAGCCGGAGGCCGCCGACCGCTGCACCGGGTACGTGATTATCGGCCGGAATTACAACTTCGGTCAGCCAGCTCAGGTCATACAGGAATTCGAGGACACGATCTTCGGTCAGGATCAGCTGATCGTGGAATCCCAGCATCCCGAGCGCGTCCCGTTTGACCTGGCCGCCGAACTTCATCTCAAATTCGACGCCGTCGCCGTTGCCTACCGCAAGGCGATGCGGGCCCAGGGACTGGCCGCAGCCGACCCGGGCCAGCGCACGGCCGGCTACCCCGCTTCCCGGCTCCGCCGGCCGCCCGTTTCCCGGCTCCGCCGGCCGCCCGCTTCCCGGCTCCGCCGGCTCATCTGACCTGGGATATGCGGCTGCGGCTGCGCTCGGGGCGGCCCGGGGCTGACCTGCCAGGAGATCTCGGCAGCTCCCCAAATTTGCCGGGCGCATTGCCGGGAGCATTGCCGGGAGCATTGCCGGGCGCATTGCCCGGGTGCAATCCCGGAACGCATTGGGCCAAAGATCAGTTTTGTCGGGAGGTGGTAAGACCTAGCCCAGATTTTGCGCATTAGGGATGTATTATCCGGCAGCCATATGGTAACTTCTGCATTCTCACCGAGGAGGTGCCCTCGATGGCCAGGAAGCCAAAGATAAAGATCCGCAAGCTCGCCAGGGCCGAGACTGCCGCCGGGTTATGCTCAACTAACTCCTAATTCCCCCGGGAGTCCTATCCGGCCGACGTCGGGCGCGGCAGCAGCATGAGATCCCGCCGGTTGTGCAGCCCCGTCTTGCGAAGAATGTGCTGCACATGAGTTGCGGCCGTGGCCGCGGAGATGTGCAGGGTCTTGGCTATCTCCGCGTCCGAGAGAATCCCCTTGCGGAGCAGGTCTAGGACCTCTTGCTCTCTCGAGGTTAGCCTGGCCTGCCTGGCCTGGGCACCTGGCGGTAGCCGGTCCGTTAAGACGGCGACCATCAGCGCAGCCCGCTCCAGGCGGTTCCAGTACCGCAAGACCAGCACGGCAGCCCATAGCCCGGCCAGCACGGCGAGCGTGGACTGGATCACTGCCAGCGGCCCAAGCAGCACGCGCAGCCAACGCGACGCCACGAGGTGCCCCCCGGCCGTGAGGATCAGCAGGTGCTGCAGCGAAGGGATCGCCAGCAGCAGGTACACGCCGCCGCCGCCGGCGGTTACGGTGCGAAATGGCCCGCGCGGGCAACGCAACGCGATCCTGGCGAGGCCGGCAGCGACAGCGATCAGCAGCAGCACGGCAATTGCGTCCATCACCATGACGTAGGCCTGCACCACGTACCTCACCTGTGTGCTGACGCAATCTCACCTGTGTGCTGACGGGATCACCGTCCGCTGTCAGGCGCGAGAAGGAAAGAGTACCGTTTCGCGGCCAATGGTCGACATGATGCCCAGTAGACCGTTTTACGTGCCATCCGGTACTAGTAACCTTCCGATCCGGTACTGACACCATGGAGCCAGTGCCGGAACGTGGCGCTGGACGTGACCGGACCAGATCCCGTACTCCCTTACCTGAGGGACTCACGGCACGACCAGGGGGCAGCGATCATGCATCGGCCGGGCGACGCCGGCTCCACTCCCCGGTCCGGCCCTTAGGGCCCGGCAGGATTCGCATGCGCCGGCCACGGATCAAGCCTGAGCACGCGGCGTACCGCACGGCCGATGGACGCATCCGGATCGGCGGCGGCGTTTTCGGGATCGCCGCGGAGATCGCCGATCCCTGCGGGTGGCTGTGGAGCCTCGTCCGCGCGGTCGATGGCACGGCAGGACCGGCCGAGATCATCGACCGGGTTCGCCTGACGCACCCGGAAGCCGCCGAGGCTGACGTGCTCGAAGCGCTGGAAGGCCTGATCGGCGCCGGGTACGTGGAGGACGCGGCCGCCGGGGTGCCCGCTGACTTCAGCCGCCGGGAGCAGCAGCGCTACAGCCGCAGCGTGCGGTACTTCCGCTGGGTAGACCTGCGGCCGCGCGAGCAGCCCGTGGGACGTCCAGCGCACCCTGCGCAGCGCCAGGGTTGTGGTGGCCGGCCTCGGCGGCACCGGGGCGTCGGCGGCGCTGGCACTCGCTTGCGCCGGGGTCGGGTGCCTGCACTGCATCGATCCCGATGTGGTCGAGCTATCTAACCTGAACCGCCAGGTTCTCTATACCGAGGGCGATCTCGGCAGGCCGAAGGCAGCCGCGGCGGCGGCCCGGCTGCGGGAGCGGAACTCGGACATCGAGATCACCGCCAGCCGGATGCGGCTCGGCTCGCAGCGAGGACTGCGCGGCGGCGATCGCCGGCTACGACCTGCTCGCCCTCTGCGCCGACGAGCCGGATATGCTCCGGTGCTGGGCGAACCGGGCCTGCCTGGCGGCGCGCATCCCCTGGGTCGACGGCGGCTATCACGGCCCGCTGGTCACTGCCGGGGCTTACCTGCCCGGCGACGGCTCGTGCTGGGAGTGCCTCCGCGCGGCCGAACTGGCCCGGCTCGGCCTGCCCGCCGCCGACCCTGCGGAAGCCGGCCGGGGACTGCCGCGCGCGCCGGGCAACGCGGCGTCCGCCGTCACCGCGGGGCTGTCCGGCCAGCTCGTGGCGCATCTGGCGATGGCCATGCTCACCGGGGCGCCGCCGATAACGCCCGGCACCCTGTACGGCATCAACCTGATCATGCCCGGCGACCCGGTGCTGGTCCGGCATCCCCGCCGGCCCGACTGCCCCGCATGCGGAGGCATCGGGAATGATCGCCAGTGAGATGCTTGGCTGAAGCTGCCGGCCGGGCGGCACGGGACCCGTGGAGGCATCGTGCTGTACATCATCGCGCTGTCGCGCTCGGCGCTCGTCGTCCGGCACTGGTTCGAGATCAACCTCGATGACGCGTCGATGGAGCATGGCGCCCGGATCGAGCTGCGGGAGCTGGCATCCGGCGGGCATCGCGGCAGCGAATCGGCGGCGCAGCTCATCGCGGCTGACCGGCCGTTCTGGCGGGCGGATCTCTTCGACCGGATGCAGGACGAGCCCGGCACCTTCGGCGCCGCGCACTACCACCCGGAATTCGCCGGCAACGAGCCCTCGGGCCGGGTCTGGGACCCGGCCCTGACCGCGGATCCGTGGCGCTGGCTCTTCGATCAGGTGATCAGCGCGGGAGCCGCGGCGAACGGCATCCCGTGGCCGGTCGACCCGGCCGACGCCACCGAGCTGCCCGGCCTGGCCGACGAGGTGGTCGCGCTGGCCCGCCGGTTCTCCCCGGCGGCCTGCGGATCGCCCGCCGAGTGTTACCGGCTGACCCGCGACGTCCGGCCTGCCGTCCGGCTGATGGTCCGCTGCCTGCGGCAGCCCGAGCTGCTTGACGCTGCCTTCGTGGCGCCCTGGCTGGCGGCCGGCTAGGTCCGCGCCCGCCGCCGGTCCGCTGGTCTGGCAGCACGCGGGCCGCTCCCGTGCGAACCTGGTAGCAGGCCAGAGGCTGCGCGTTTGACCTTGTCCCTGGGGGAAGCCGCAGCCTGAAGCTGGCCGGGCGGCCACCCGGCATGAGGAAGGCGATATGGCGCTGCTGACGATCGGCTCGTTCGCGAGGGCATCGCGGCTTTCACCGAAGGCGCTGCGGCTCTACGACGAGCTCGGGCTGCTGCGCCCTGCCCGGGTCGACCCGCTCTCCGGCTACCGGTTCTATGATCCCCGGCAGCTGGAGCAGGCCAGGCTGGTGGCGTGGCTGCGGCGGATCGGCATGCCGCTCGCCCGGATCCGCGTGGTATGCGAGCTGCCCGCGGCAGCGGCGGCGAAAGAGGTCACGGCCTACTGGTCCCAGGTGGAGTCTGACACCGAGGCCCGGCGGCGGCTTGCCGCCTATCTCATCGACTACCTGTCCGGGAAGGACGCTGTCATGCTCGACGCGCACACGACCCTGGGAATCCGCTACGCCGTCCGTACCGATATCGGCCAGCACCGCGAGAGCAACGAGGACTCGGCCTACGCGGGCGCGCGCCTGCTCGCGGTGGCCGACGGGCTCGGCGGCCATGCCGGCGGCGAGGTCGCCAGCGCGGCCGCCATCGAAGCGCTGCGGCCGCTTGATGCCGAGCTCCCGGCCGGCGACCTGCTCAACGCCCTGCAGCACGCTGTCCGCCAGGCCAACGACGCCATGCGGCACATCGCCGAGTCCGATCCGTCGCTCCGCGGGCTCGGCACCACGCTCACCGCGATGCTCTGGTCAGGCTCCCAGCTGGCGCTCGTGCACATCGGTGACTCACGGGCCTACCTGCTGCGCGATGGCGAGCTTTTCCAGATCACCCACGATCACACCCTGGTGCAGACGCTGGTCGACGAAGGACAGATAACCGCGGACGAGGCAGCCTCGCATCCGCAGCGGTCGCTGCTGTTGCGCGCCATCGACGGCAGGCAGTCCGAGCCCGACCTCCAGCTGCAGGACGCCGCGCCGGGCGACCGCTACCTGCTGTGCTCCGACGGCCTGTACGCGGTGGTCAGCGCCGAGAAGATCCGCGAGGTGATGACCGCGGTCGCCGACCCGGAGGACGTGGTCAGGAAGCTGGTCGACCTGGCGAACGCAGGCGGCGGCCCGGACAACATCACCTGCGTGGTCGCCGACGTGGTGGAGCTGTAGCCGAAGGTAACCACTCGCCGGATTCCGCACCTGGTTGCTACCATGTTGAGCATGCATTCAGCTGTCGTCTGCTGGTGGCCGCCGCAGTAAGGCGGCCAGCTGATCCTGCACGCGCGGGGCCGCCCGATGGGCGGCCCGCAGCTGTTTCAGCGGACGTGACCGGCCCGCGGGCGAGCTTCGCCCCACCGAGAAAGGTCACGACATGCCTGTATCCGGCACCATCACCGCAAGCTCGCCGCCCCGTGGCACCGGGGCCGGGCCGCCCGCGCCCGCCGGGCCGTCGCGCCGCAGCGCCGAGATCGAGGCGGAACTCCGCTGGCGCGCCGCGGTCATTCCGCATCCTGACCGGCGACCGGCCGACCGGGCCGCTGCACCTGGGCCACTACTTCGGCACGCTGCAGAACCGGGTCCGGCTGCAGGACCTCGGCGCGGACGTGCTCGTGCTCGTCGCCGACTACCAGGTGATCACGGACCGGGAGGCCGGGCCCGGGCTCGGCGCCGACGTCCTCGGCCTGGTGGCCGACAACCTGGCCGCCGGAATCGACCCCGGCCGGGCAACTATCTTCGCGCACAGCCAGGTCAGCGAGCTGAACCAGCTCATGCTGCCGTTCCTGTCGCCTGCTCAGCGTGGCCGAGGTCGGCCGCAACCCGACGGTCAAGGAAGAGTTCTCGGCGAGCCGGCGGCGACGTGATGTCGGCGCTGCTGTTCACCTACCCGGTGCACCAGGCAGCCGACATCCTGGCCTGCCGGGCCAACCTGGTGCCGGTCGGCAAGGATCAGCTGCCGCATGTCGAGCTGACCCGGACCATCGCGCGCAGGTTCAACCAGCGGTACTCCCCCGCAGGCTGAGTTCTTCCGGCCGCCGGACCCGCTGCTCGGCGCCGTGCCGCTGCTGCTCGGCCTGGACGGCCAGAAGATGAGCAAGAGCCGCGGTAACACGATCCCGCTCGCCGCCACCGCGGACGAGACGGCGCGGCTGATCAAGGGCGCCCGGACCGACCTGCAGCGGCATATCAGTTACGAGCCGGCCAGCCGTCCCGAGGTAGCCAACCTCGTGCTGCTGGCGGCGATGTGCCAAGGCCGGCCGCCCGCCGCGGTCGCGGCCGAGATCGGGACCGGCGGCGCTGCCCGGCTCAAGGCGGTGGCGACCGAGGCCGTCAACGAGTTCCTGCGCCCGATCCGGGCCCGGCGCCGGGAGCTGGCCGCCGACCCGCCGTACCTGCGGGCCGTGCTGCGCCAGGGCAACGACCGTGCCACCGAGCTGGCGGCCAGCACGCTGCAGTCGGTAGCGGAACTCATGCGCATGACGTATTAGCTCCCCGCCGGGCCAGCCCGATGATCGTGGCGAGTACGGGGTGCGCGAAACCCCAAGACTCGCCACGATCAAGGAACCAGCCTCACCGGGCGGAGCGGATGGTCCGGCGCAGGCCGATGATGAGGACCGCGCCGACGACCAGGTGCAGGCTGGCCAGAGCTGCCTTGGCACCGCCGCCGATCCCGGAGCCGAGCGGGCCGGCCAGCGACACCGCGAGGGACACCGCGGCCGTGCTGGTCCAGGCGGTGCGAGCGGTGCGGGCGCCGCGCGTCCACCGTTCCAGCAGGGCCAGCAGCGCCCAGGCCATCGCCCCGGTCAGCAGGCTCACGACCAGCACGGTGCCCGCGCCGACCGGGGTGGCGGCGGAGCCTGGTGACTGCCGCACGGCCAGGTGCACGCCGGCCAGCGGGCCCGCCACGGCCCAGCCGGCCAGTCCGGCCGCCGCGGCCGCGGCCACGGTCAGCGCGCGTGCCTGCCGGACGCGCCGGGCCGGGCCGCAACCGGCCGCAGCGGCCGGGCCGGCCGGACCCGCAGTGCTCGCCGCCTGGCTGGCGGCGGATGTGTTCGTGGACATGGGGCATGCCTCCTGTTGCTCGGGCGGCCGCCGGTCGCGGACCGCACGGACAAGTGCACTGGGCCGGCCCGGTCCGGCGACACGGCCGCCGGTAGCCCGCTGGCCGCCGATCGCCGGCTCATGCCGCCCGGGCATGCGACTTTCGTCGCACCGGGCACCGCAGAAAGCCGCTTGGGCGCGCCGCGGCCCGCCGGTAACGTGACGAGCGTGATGGATCTGGCACCATGCGCGAGAAGCGACTCGGTCACCGCGAAGGTGCTGACCGGCGTGCTGCTGGCCGCCGCCGTCGGCACCGCGGCGCTGGCCATGACCGCTACCGGCAGCGCCAAACCCGGCCACGGCACCGCCGGGATCGTGGTCACCTGGCTCGTGCTGATCCTGCAGCTGCTGGTCAGCGGCCTGATGCTGCAGTACAGGCGGAAGGCGCCGCTCGGCCTCGCGGTGGCCATCACCGGGACGGCGGTCGTCGCCGAGCTCGCCGCGATAGCGCACCTGTACAACGCGCCCGACGTGTGGGAGCCGCTGGCGCTGACGTTCGCGATGGAGAACCTGACCGCGACCGGCCGGCGGCGGCTCGCCGGTCCGGTGGCCTGGCTGCTGATCGGGGTCGTCACCGTGCTCGCGGTGCGCCCGTGGCAGCCGGAGCTGATCGGCCTGCTGCGCACCCTGCTGCCCGCCCTGGCCGGCCTTTACCTGGGGTCCTACCGGTGGCTGACCGAGACGCTGCGGGACCGGGCCGAGCGGGCCGAGCGCGAGCAGCAGCTGGTCGCCGAGCAGGCCCGCGGCCAGGAGCGGACCCGGCTGGCGGCCGAGATGCACGACGTGGTCAGCCACAGCGTGACCCTGATGGTGCTGCAGGCCGGCGCCCTCGGCGTCACCGCGCGGGACGGCGCGACCCGGGCGGCGGCCGAGGAACTCCGCACGACCGGCTGCCAGGCGCTGGGCGAGCTGCGGGAGCTGATCGGCGTGCTGCGCAACGGCCAGCCCGGCCAGCCCGGTGTCCGGCCGGCCAGCGCTCCGCCGCCCGGCGCCCGGCCCGCCGAGATCATCCCGGGCCTGCTCGCGCTGGTCGCCGAGTCGGAGTCCGTCGGCGTGCCGGTGGAACTCGACCAGCGTGGCGAGCCTGGCCCGGTATCGCCGGCCGCGGCCAGGGCCGCCTACCGGGTCCTGCAGGAGGCGCTGACCAACGTGCGCAAGCACGCGCCGGGGGCGCGGGTCCGAATGCAGGTGGCCGTCGGCCCGGACGGGATCAGCCTGGATGTCCGCAACGGCGCCGCGGCGGCGCCCGCCGACGCCGAGCTGGCCGCGACCGGCTCCGGCAGCGGGCTGGACGGCGTCCGGGAGCGGGTCCGGCTGCTCGGTGGCCGGCTGGCCGCAGGCCCGGCCGGCGACGGCGGCTTCCAGGTCAGCGCCGTGCTGCGCTGGCCGCGCCGAACGGCCGGCCGGCGTCGTCGTGCCGCCCGGCCCGCCCGGCGCCAGCCTGGAGCACGTGGCGGCGCCGTGATCCGGGTGCTGATCGCGGACGACGAGCCGATGGTCTGCGCTCACCTGCGGACCATCTTGTCCTCGGCCGACGACATCGAGGTGGTCGACGTCGCGCCGGACGGCGCGGCCGCGGTGGAGGCCGTCGTCCGGTACCGGCCCGACGTGGTGCTGATGGACCTGCGGATGCCGGGCGTGGACGGGCTGACCGCGACCAGCCGGATCGCCGAGCTGACCCGCCCGCCCGCGGTGGTGGTGCTGACCACCTTCGACGCCGACGACTACGTGCTCCGCGCGCTGCGCGCGGGCGCGGCGGCTTCCTGGTCAAGTCGACGCCGCCGGAGGACCTGATCGGCCTGGTCCGGGTCGCGGCGGACGGGCATACCGTGCTCTCGCCGGCCGCGACCCGCCGCCTGGTGGCCGGCTCCGCCGCCGGGCAGGACACCCGGGAGCAGGCCCGGGCCCGCGCCGCCGAGCTGACCGAGCGGGAGGCCGAGGTCCTCGGCTGCCTCGGCGAGGGCCTGTCCAACGCCCAGATCGCGGCCAGGCTCTACCTGTCCGAGGCCACCGTGAAGGGCTACGTGTCCCGGATGCTGGTCAAGCTCGGCTGCGCCAACCGGACCCAGGCCGGCCTGCTCGCCTACGACGCGGGCCTCACCGCCCGCTGAGGCGGGCCGGCGCCCGCGGGACTCCGCGGTCAGGCTCCGGCGGGCACCTCGCAGACGGCGCCGCGGTCCGCGCCGGACACCAGCGCCGCGTACTTGGCCAGCGCCCCGGTGCGGTAGTTGGGCTCGGGCCGTGCCCACCGCGACCGCCGCGCGGCCAGCTCGGCCTCGCCGACCTGCAGTTCAAGGCGCCGCTCTGGCACGTCAAGGATGATCTTGTCGCCGTCCCTGACCAGCGCGATCGGCCCGCCGTCGAACGCCTCGGGCGCCGTGTGCGCCACGCAGGCCCCGAAGGTGGCGCCGGAGAACCGGCCGTCGGTCACCAGCATCACGTCCCGGCCGAGCCCGGCGCCCTTGATCGCCGCCGTCACCGCGAGCATCTCCCGCATGCCCGGCCCGCCCTTGGGCCCCTCGTACCTGATCACCAGCGCATCGCCCTTGGTCACCTGCCGCGCGGTGACCGCGGCCATGCAGTCTTCCTCCCGCTCGAACACCCGCGCCCGGCCCTCGAACCGCAGCGTCTCGATGCCCGGGGTCTTCACCACCGCGCCGTTCGGGGCCAGCGTGCCGCGCAGGATGGCCAGCCCGCCGTCCGGCTTGAACGGGTCCTTGACCGCCCGGACCACGTCGCCGTCCGGGGCGAACGCGTCCTGCACGTTCTCCGCCAGCGTCCGGCCGTTCACCGACAGCGCGTCACCGTCCACCAGCCCGGCCGACAGCAGTTCCCTGAGCACCACAGGAAGCCCGCCCGCCTGGTCAAGCTCGCTCATCACGAACCGCCCGGCCGGCCGCATCGACACGATGTGCGGGGTGCGCCTGCTCACCGCGTCGAAGTCGTCGATGCTGAACTCGACCTCGGCCTCCCTGGCGATCGCGAGCAGGTGCAGCACGGCGTTGGTCGAGCCCGCGGTGGCCATCACCACCGCCGCCGCGTTCAGGAACGCGGCCCTGGTCATGACCTGCCGCGGCCGCAGGCCAGCCGCCAGCGCCTGGACCGTGACGTCGCCGGTGCGGCGGGCAAGCTCGGTGCGCTCGGCCGAGACCGCGGGCGCGGTGGCCGAGCCGGGCAGCGCCATGCCGAGCGCCTCCGCGCACGCCGACATCGTGTTCGCGGTGTACATGCCCGCGCACGAGCCGGCCCCCGGGCAGGCCGCGCGCTCGATGTCGTGCAGCTCACGGTCCGAGACATCGCCTGCCGAATGGCCGCCGACCGCCTCGAACACGTCCTGGATGGTCAGCGACTTGCCGTGCGCGAAGCCGGGCAGGATGGTGCCGCCGTACAGGAACGCGGCCGGCACGTCCAGCCGGGCGCAGGCCATCAGCATGCCGGGCAGCGACTTGTCGCAGCCGGCGATCGCGACCAGCGCGTCGAACTGCTCCGCCTGCACCATCAGCTCCACGGAGTCCGCGATGATCTCGCGGCTGACCAGCGACGACTTCATGCCTTCCGTGCCCATCGAGATCCCGTCCGAGACCGCGATGGTGCCGAATTCGAACGGCACAGCGCCGGCCTGGCGCACGCCGTCCTTGGCCGCGGCGGCCAGCCCGTTCAGGTGCAGGTTGCACGGCGTCACCTCGTTCCAGGACGAGGCGACGGCTACCTGCGGGCGGCCGAGGTCCTCCTCGCTGAGCCCGACGGCGCGCAGCATCGCGCGGGCCGGGGCCCGGGACGGGCCGGTGGTGAGCGGGCCGGAACGCGGCCGCGGGAGATTGCTTGACATCGGAAGGGCCTCCGCTAGTCGGCTGGACGGGAAAGGGCAATAAAGATCGATGCGAAACGGGAACCCGGTGGCTAGCCGGGTACTCCGGACCCGGTCAGCTCGGGGCTGGCCAGCGGCCGTGCCCCGGCCCGCAGCAGGCCGTATCCGACGCCGTCGGCCAGGGCTTCCCATGATGCGGTGACGATGTCGTCGGACACGCCGACTGTCGTCCATTCGCGCTCGTGATCGGCCGACGTCAGCATCACCCTGGTGACCGCGCTGGTGGCGGCCCGGCCGTCCAGGATGCGCACCTTGTAGTCGACCAGGTGGATGCCGGCCAGCGCCGGGTAGAGCTCGGCCAGGCCGCGGCGCAGCGCCTGGTCGAGCGCGTGCACCGGCCCGACGCCCTCGCCGACGGCGACCACCCGGTGCTCGCCGAGCAGCAGCCGGACGATGGCCTCGCTGCGGTCCTCGGCGGCGCCGCGCTCGATCACCACCCGGTAGCCCTCCAGCTCGAACCAGGACGGCAGGATGCCCGCGGTCCGCCGGACCAGCAGCTCGAACGAGGCGTCCGCGGCCTCGAACGCGTAGCCGCGGTGCTCGGCGTCCTTGATCCGGTCCAGGATCCTGGTGGCGAGCTCGGGGTCGCCGCTCAGGTCAATGCCGAGCTCAGCGGCCTTGGCGAGCACGTTGCTGCGCCCGGCCAGCTCGCTGACGAGCACCCTGCGCCTGGTTGCCGACCGAGCCGGGGTCGACATGCGAGTACGCGTCCGGCCGCCGGGCGATCGCGGACGCGTGCAGTCCCGCCTTGGTGGCGAACGCCGACGAGCCGACGTATGGCTGCCGGGACGCCAGCGGCAGGTTGGCAAGCTCCGCGATCGTCCTCGCGGTGGATGCCAGCGCGGCCAGCCGGCCCGGCGGCAGCAGCTCGTGGCCGCGCTTCAGCTCGAGGCTGGCGATGACCGAGAACAGGTCCGCGTTGCCGCACCGCTCGCCGTACCCGTTGGCCGCGCCCTGCACGTGCAGCGCGCCGCCTGCCACCGCGACCACCGAGTTCGCGACCGCGCAGGCCGAGTCGTTATGGAAGTGCACGCCGAGCCGGGGGCTGCTGGCAGCCCCGGTCATGGCGGCACTGACCTCGCCCAGGATCCGGGCGGCCTCGTCCGGCAGCGTGCCGCCGTTGGTGTCGCAGAGCGCGAGCGTGTCGGCCCCGGCCTCGGCGGCGGCGGCCAGCACCTCCAGGGCATAGCCGCGGTCGGCCCGGTACCCGTCGAAGAAGTGCTCGGCGTCGAACACCACCCGCCTGCCGCGCGCGGTCATGAAGCGCACCGACTCCGCCACCATCGCCAGGTTCTCCTCGCGGGTGGTGCGCAGCGCCTCGTCCACGTGCAGCGTCCAGGCCTTGCCGACCAGCGTCACGATCGGCGTCCTGGCATCGAGCAGCGCGAGCAGGTTCGGGTCGTCGTCGGTGCTCCGGCGCGGCGGCCGGGTGGCGCCGAAGGCGGCGAGCTTGGCGTGCCGCCACGGCAGTTCGGCGGCGCGGGCGAAGAACTCGGCGTCCTTCGGGTTGGAGCCCGGCCAGCCGCCCTCGACGACGTCCACGCCGAGCGCGTCAAGCGCCGCGGCGACATGCAGCTTGTCGGCGACGGTCAGGTCAAGCCCGACCTGCTGGGATCCGTCCCGCAGGGTCGTGTCGTAGATCTCTACCTTCGCGGCATCGGGCTGGCCCGCGAGGCCGGGCTCCCCGGCGCTCACCGGAGCGCCGCCGTCCCGGACAGGGCCGCGTCCAGCGCCTTCTCCCAGCCGTCCGTGCTGGCCGGGGCGCCGGCCGCGAGCACGGCGGACACCGCCGCGTCCAGGCTCGGCCGCGGCTTCCGGCTGGCCAAGGTGATCGAGCATCAGGGCCGCTGACAGCACCGCGCCGGCCGGGTTGGCCTTCCCGGTGCCGGCGATGTCCGGCGCCGAGCCGTGCACCGGCTCGAACACCGACGGGCCGGTGCGGTCCGGGTTGAGGTTCCCGCTTGGCGCGACCCCGAGTCCGCCGGTCAGCGCCGCGCCGAGGTCGCTCAGGATGTCGCCGAACAGGTTGTCGGTGACGATCACGTCGAACCTGGCCGGGCTGTCGACGAGGTACAGGCAGGCCGCGTCGACGTGCGCGTAGTCCAGCGTGACGCCGGTCTCGGCGGCCACGTCCCTGGCCGTGCGCATCCACAGGTCGCCGGCGTGGGTGAGCACGTTGGTCTTGTGCACCAGCGTGAGCCGGCCGCTGCGCCGCCCGGCCAGCCCGGCCGCGTAGCGGATGCACCGCTCGACGCCGCCCCTGGTGTTCAGCGACTCCTCGGTCGCGCTCTCCATCGCGGTGCCGCGGTGCACGGTGCCGCCGGCGCCCGCGTACAGGCCCTCGGTGTTCTCCCGGACGATCACCAGGTCAAGGTCCTCGACCCGGTGCCTGCTGACGGCGGCGGCTACGCCCGGCCGCAGCTTCGACGGCCGCAGGTTCACGTAGAGGTCGAGCTCGGCGCGCAGCCGCAGCAGCAGCCCGCGCTCCAGGATGCCGGGCGGCACCGACGGGTCGCCGACCGCGCCGAGCATGATCGCGTCGGCCGTCCGCAGCTCGGCGAGCACCGAGTCGGGCAGCACCTCGCCGGTCTCATGCCAGTGCCTGGCGCCCAGCGGGTACGGGCGCCAGTCGACCCCGAAGCCGCGGCGGGCCGCCGACGCGTCCACGCAGCGCCGGGCCACGGCCGTGACCTCGGGTCCGACGCCGTCGCCGGGGACGCAGGCGACGGCGTAACGTACGTCGTCCGTCATGTTCATGCGCTCTCTTCGTCGGTTACCGGTGCGTTCAGCCAGCTCATCATCTTCCGCAGCGGGCGGCCGGTGCGCTCGATCTGGCTGTCCGCGGCGGCGGCCCGGAGCCGCTCGAATTCCGGCCTGCCCTGGTCGTCCTCGGCCACCCACTCGCGGGCGAAGTCGCCGGACTGGATGTCGGCAAGCAGCTTGGTCATCGCCTGCTGGGACGCCTCGCCGACGACCCGCGGGCCGCGGGTCAGGTCGCCGTACTCGGCGGTGTCGCTGACCGAGTACCGCATCCCGTTCATGCCGCCCTCGTACATCAGGTCGACGATGAGCTTGAGCTCGTGCAGGCACTCGAAGTAAGCGATCTCCGGCTGGTAGCCGGCCCGGACCAGGGTCTCGAAGCCCATGTTGACCAGCGCCGTCATCCCCCCGCACAGCACCGCCTGCTCGCCGAACAGGTCGCTCTCGGTCTCCTCCTTGAAGGTGGTGACCAGCGCGCCTGCCTTGGTGCCGCCGATGGCCGCGGCGTAGGACTTGGCCAGCTCCCAGGCCTTGCCGGTGGCGTCCTGCGCCACCGCGACGAGCACCGGGGTGCCCTGGCCTGCCTCGTACTGGCGGCGCACCAGGTGCCCGGGCGCCTTCGGGGCGACCATCGCCACGTCCACGTCGGCCGGCGGGGTGATGTAGCCGAAGTGGATGTTGAAGCCGTGCGCGAAGAACAGCGCGTCGCCGGCCTTCAGGTTCGGCGCGATCGCCTCGGCGTACAGGCCGCGCTGGGTGGTGTCCGGGGTGAGCACCATGATCACGTCGGCCCAGGCGCAGGCGTCGGCCGGGATCGGCGACCGTCAGGCCGGCCTCCTCGGCGCGGTTGCGCGACCTGGATCCGCCCGGGCAGCCCGACCCGGACCTCGCAGCCCGAGTCGCGCAGGCTGAGCGCGTGCGCGTGGCCCTGCGAGCCGTACCCGAGCACGGCGATCTTGCGCGCCTGGATCAGGCTGAGATCGGCGTCGTCGTCGTAGTAAATCGTGGCCATCGGAAGATGTTCCTTTCGGTCTGGTCTGGTTCAGGAAGCCTGCGCGGCGGCCGCCGGGACGGCGGCGACGCTGCGGTCGGTGATGGTCGTCGCCGCCGCGGGCCATGCCGACCCGGCCGGTCCGCACCAGCTCGCACACGCCGTAGTGGGCAAGCATGGCCAGCAGCGCGTCGAGCTTGCCCGGGCTGCCGGTGGCCTCGAGCACGAGCGTGTCCAGGCCCATGTCGACGACATCGGCGTGGAACACCGAAGCGACCTCGAGCACCTGCGAGCGGGTGGACGGCTCGGTCCGGACCTTGACCAGGGCGAGCTCGCGCTCCACCGCGCCGTCGTCGTGCAGTTCGACGACCTTGAGCACGCGGACGAGCTTGTTCAGCTGCTCGGTGACCTGCCCGACCGGCGTGGACGCGCCGTCGACCACGATCGTCATGCGGCTGACCCGCTCGTCCGTGGTCGGGCCGACGGCCAGCGACGAGATGTTGAACGCGCGGCGGGCGAACAGCCCGGCCACGTGCGTGAGGACGCCCGGCTTGTTCTCCACCAGCACGGACAGCGTGTGAGTGCTCATCGGCGCCAGCACCTCCCTGCGGGTAGCGGCCTGCTGCTCTTCGGCGCGAGAACTCCGGGCCGAGGACGATGTTGTCGTTGGGCTGGCCGGCCGGCACCATCGGGAACACGCCCTCCCGGTCGTGCACCCGGAAGTCAACCACGGCCGGCACGTCCGACACGGCCAGCGCCTTGTCCAGCACCGCGTCCACGTCGCCGGCCCGCTCGCAGCGCAGCCCGACGCAGCCGTAGGCCTCGGCCAGCTTGACGTAGTCCGGGATCGCGGTGCCGAGCTCGACGTAGGAGTACCGCTCGTCGTAGAACAGCTCCTGCCACTGGCGCACCATGCCGAGGAAGCCGTTGTTGAAGATCAGCACCTTGATCGGCAGCTTCTCGATCGCGCAGGTCGCGAGTTCCTGCGCGGTCATCTGGAAGCAGCCGTCGCCGTCGATCGCGACGACGAGCTCGCCCGGCCGGCCGACCTGGGCGCCCATCGCGGCGGGCACGGCGAATCCCATCGTGCCGAGGCCGCCGGAGTTGATCCAGGCCCGCGGCTTGGTGAAGGAGAAATGCTGCGCCGCGTGCATCTGGTGCTGGCCCACCCCGGCGACCACGACCGCGTCGCCGCCGGTCAGCGCCGACAGCCGCTCGACCACGTGCTGCGGCTTGAGCGGGCCATCCGGGTCCTGGGTGTAGCGCAGCGGGAACTGCCGCTTCCAGTGGTCGGCGGCCGCAGTCCAGGCGCCGGTGTCCGGCGGCCCGGCCTCGGCGATCAGCTCCGTCAGGTGCCGGGTGATCCCGGCGATCACGGCCCGCACGTCGCCGATGATCGGCACGTCCGGCGTCCGGTTCTTGCCGATCTCGGCCGGGTCGATGTCGGCGTGCACCACCTTGGCATCCGGCGCGAAGTCGGCCAGCTTCCCGGTGACCCGGTCGTCGAACCGCGCCCCGAGCGCGACCAGCAGGTCAGCCTCCTGCAGCGCGGCGACCGCGGTGTAGCAGCCGTGCATGCCCGGCATGCCGAGGGCCAGCGGGTGCGCATCGGGGAACGCGCCGCGCGCCATCAGCGTGGTGGTGACCGGCGCCCTGGCCAGCTCGGCCAGCTGCCGGAGCTCAGCGTGCGCGTCCGCCTTGATCACCCCGCCGCCGACGTAAAGCACCGGCCGCCTGGCCCGGTGCAGCAGCACTGCGGCGGCGCGCAGCTGCTCCTCGTCGGGCGGCCCCGGCAGCTGGTAGCCGGGCAGCTCCATGGCCGGCGGCCAGCTGCCCCAGCTCGTCTGCGCCTGCAGGATGTCCTTGGGGATGTCGACGAGCACGGGACCGGGACGGCCGGTCGAGGCGACGTGGAACGCCTCGGCGATCGCGGCCGGGATGCGCTCGGCGTCGGTCACCAGCTCGTTGTGCTTGGTGACCGGCAGCGTGATCCCGGTGATGTCGGCCTCCTGGAACGCGTCGCTGCCGATCATCGCGCTCGGCACCTGGCCGGTGATGGCGACCATCGGCACCGAGTCCATGTAAGCGTCGGCAAGCGCGGTGACCAGGTTGGTGGCGCCGGGTCCGCTGGTGGCGATGCAGACGCCGACCCGCCCGGTCGCCCATGCGTAGCCTTCGGCGGCGTGCCCGGCGCCCTGCTCGTGCCGGACGAGTACATGCCGCAGTGACGAGGAAAGCAGCGGGTCGTAGGCGGGCAGGATCGCGCCGCCTGGCAGGCCGAAGACCACGTCGACGCCCTGGTGCTCAAGGCTGCGAACGAGGGCCTGGGCTCCGGTCAGCTGCACTGGATGCTCCTTCGCTGAGGGTGGCGTGCCAACAAAAAACCTCCTCGCCGTCCGGCGTAGGAGGTGGTAGCGCGAGCCCTGCGTGCGGGCTCGCGCTACGTGATGAGGAGTACCTGGTACTGGGTTATGCGGCTCACTATGTTCTCCATCAGGCGGCTTCGCTGGCCGGCAACGTCACTGGTGCCACAGCGTTGGTAGGCCACTATTCCAGTAACTCGGCATTCCGGCAAATCCGCCGCCCCGGCGAGCCGGCCAGGCCGCCGGGGGCCGCGAGCCGCAGCTGCGGCACGGGCCGATGAAGGCCCCGTTAAAAAAATGCATTCCGGTCTAACCCCAGCCACCGGGCCGCCCGCCAGTCACTCAGCGGGCGGCCGGCCCGGCCGCCCGCTGGCTCGGCAGCCAGGACGGCCGGCTGGCCTCGAAGGCGGCGATGGCGTCGGCGTGCCGCAGCGTCAGCGCGACGTCGTCGAGGCCTTCCAGCAGCCGCCAGCGGGCGAAGTCGGGCAGCGCGAACGGCTCTTCCAGGCCGGCCGACGGCACCGCGACCGTCCGGGCGGCCACGTCCACCACCACCTCCGCATCCGGGTCGGCGGCCAGCGCCGTGAAGATGCCAGCCACGGCGGCCGGGTCAGCCTGGGCCGGCACCAGGCCGGAGCTGATCGCGTTGCCGCGGAAGATATCGGCGAAGCCTGGCGAGACGACCGCGGCGAAGCCGAAGTCCTGCAGCGCCCAGACCGCGTGCTCGCGGGATGAGCCGCAGCCGAAGTTGTCCCCGGCGACGAGCACCTTCGCGCCGGCCGCGCCCGGCCGGTTCAGCGCGAACGCCGGGTCGTCCCGCCAGGCGCCGAACAGCCCGGCGGCGAACCCGGTGCGCTCGACCCGCTTGAGCCACGCGGCCGGGATGATCTGGTCGGTGTCGACGTCGTCGCGCTCCAGCGCGACGGCTCGGCCGGCGATTCGCTGTACCCCGGGCATTACAGGTCTCCTGGCAGGGTGAAGTGCCCGGCGACGGCCGTGGCCGCCGCCACCGCGGGCGATACGAGATGGGTACGGCCGCCGGGTCCCTGGCGGCCTTCGAAGTTCCGGTTGCTCGTTGATGCGGACCGCTGGCCCGGCGCCAGGATGTCCCCGTTCATGCCCAGGCACATCGAGCAGCCCGCCGACCGCCACTCGAAGCCGGCCTGCGTGAACACCTTGTCCAGGCCCTCTTCCTCGGCCTCCGCCTTGACCCGGGCCGAGCCGGGCACCACCAGCGCGCGCACGCCGGGGCTGACCCGCCGGCCGCGCAGCACGGCCGCCGCGGCCTGCAGGTCCCGCAGGCGGCCGTTGGTGCAGGAGCCGATGAAGACGACGTCGACGCCGATGTCCCTGATCGCGGTGCCTGGCTCCAGGCCCATGTAGGCGAGCGCGCGCTGCGCCGCCTGCTGCTGCGCCGGGCTGGCGAACGAGCTGGGGTCGGGGACCTTGTCGTCGATCGACACGGACTGGGCGGGCGTCGTTCCCCAGGTGACCGCGGGGCGCAGCGCCGAGGCGTCGATGCGGACCTCGTGGTCGAACTCCGCGCCGTCGTCGGTCACCAGGCTGCGCCAGTCGTCAAGCGCCGTCTCCCAGTCCTTGCCGCGCGGGCTGTGCTCGCGGCCGTCAAGGAACGCGAACGTGGTGTCGTCAGGGGCGATCAGGCCGGCCCGGGCGCCGCCCTCGATGGACATGTTGCAGACCGTCATCCGGCCGGACATCGACAGCGCGCGGATCGCATCGCCGCGGTACTCGATCACCGAGCCGACGCCGCCGCCCGGGCCGAGCGCCCGGACGATGCCGAGGACGAGGTCCTTGGCGGACAGGTCCTCGCCGAGCTTGCCCTCCACCGTGACGGCCATCGCGGCCGGCTTGACCTGCCGCAGCGTCTGGGTGGCGAGCACGTGCTCGACCTCGGTGGTGCCGATCCCGAACGCCAGCGCGCCGAACGCGCCGTGCGTCGAGGTGTGGCTGTCCCCGCAGACGACCGTCATGCCCGGCTGGGTCAGCCCGAGCTGCGGGCCGATGACGTGCACGATGCCCTGCTCGATGCTGCCGAGGCCGTGCAGGGTGATCCCGTGCGCCGCGCAGTTCTGCCGCAGCCTGGCGATCTGCGCGGCGGCCAGCGGGTCGGCGATGGGCTTGTCCAGGCCGGTGGTCGGCACGTCGTGGTCCATCGTCGCCACGGTCAGGTCGGGGCGGCGCACCGCCCGGCCGGCCAGTTCCAGGCCCTCGAAGGCCTGCGGCGAGGTGACCTCGTGCACCAGGTGCAGGTCGATGTAGAGCAGGGGCGGCTCTCCCTCGGGGCTGACCACGAGGTGGCGGTCCCAGACCTTGTCAAACAGCCGTCCGCTCACGCGTTCTCTCTAATCTCGTCTCGGCTTCACTTGCTGACTGGCGCCCTCAGCCGGCGCTGCCGCCAGCGGCCGCCAGTCCGGTCTCCGCGACCACCAGGTCTCACCGTGCCGCGAAATAGCGGCTGCGCAAGTAAATGCTGTCTCAAATAATGAGATACAGTGTCCGCGATATGGATACTCTGCCACAGCCGCCCGCCGACGGCAACCGGATCGCCGCGGCCCGCCGCCGGACCGCCGGCGACGGCCTGCTTTCCGCCGGGGACGACCGGGCCGGCGGGGTGCTTTCCGCCGGGGACGACCGGGCCGGCGGCGGCCGCCGGGTCACGGCCGTCGGGGTGCTCGATCGGTCCGTCGCGCTGCTGGACCTGCTCGGTGACGGCCCGCGCCCGCTCCGGTACCTGGCCGAGGCCAGCGGGGTGCCACGGCCGACCGCGCACCGGCTGCTTGTCGCGCTTGAAGCGCACGGCCTGGTCGCGCGCAACCCGGATGGCGCGTTCCGGCTCGGCCCGCGGCTGACCGAGCTGGCCGCGCGGGCCAGCAGCGGCCTGGAGCTCGGCGCGCTGGCCGCGCCGGTGCTCAGCCGGCTGCACGACCAGGCTGGCGAAAGCGTCCAGCTATATGTCCGCTCCGGCGACCGGCGGCTGTGCGTCGCCGCCCGGGACGCGGGCACCGGCCTGCGCGACAGCGTGCCGGTGGGCGCGCTGCTGCCGCTCGACGCGGGCTCCGGCGGCAAGGTGCTGCTGGCCTGGTCGGACGACAGCGAGCGGTTCCCGGCGGTGCCGCCCGCCGAGCTTGCCAGCGTCCGGCGCCGCGGCTGGGCGGCCAGCGTCGCTGAGCGCGAGGCAGGCGTGGCCAGCATCAGCGCGCCGGTCCTGCAGGCTGACGGCAGGCTGCTCGGCGCCGTCTGCGTCTCCGGCCCGGCCAGCCGCCTCGGCCCGGCCGACTGCCGCCGCCTCGCTCCTGCCGTAACCGCGGCCGCGGCCAGCCTGGCCGCCGCCGCGAGCGCCGCCGGCTAGCCGCCTCTGCTGCCAGCCCGGCGCCCCCTGCGGCGGCGCTCCCGCCCGGAACCCGATGGTTGTGACAGTCATTGGCACCAGACCCCGTGGTTGTGACATTCACGGGGTTGCCGGCCGGGCGGCAGACCCCGTGGTGGTGACATCCACGGGGTTGCCGGCCGGGCGTCGCCGCCGCGCCGGCCCGGCGGCCGCGCTCGCGCACCCCATGGTTGTGACAGTCATTGGCACCAGACCCCGTGGTTGTGACATTCACGGGGTTGCCGGCCGGGCGTCACCGCCGCGCCGGCCCGGCGGCCGCGCTCGCGCACCCCATGGTTGTGACAGTCATTGGCACCAGACCCCGTGGTTGTGACATTCACGGGGTTGCCGGCCGGGCGGCGTACGCGGAGCCGGCCGGGCGGGCTAGCAGAGCGGGTGGATCCAGCCGTACGGATCCGGCTGGCGGCCGTACTGGATGTCCAGCAGCTCATCCCGCAGCCGCATAGTGACCGGGCCGGGCTTGCCGTCGCCGATGACCCACTCCTGGCCCGCGCCCTTGACGACGCCCACCGGGGTGATCACCGCCGCCGTCCCGCAGGCAAACACCTCGGTGATGTCGCCGGACGCGCAGCCGGACCGCCACTGCTCGACCGACATCTTGCCTTCCTCGGCCGGGATGCCGAGATCGGGGCCGAGCTTCAGCAGCGAGTCCCTGGTGATCCCCTGCAGCAGCGTGCCGGTCGTGGCCGGGGTCATGATCCGCGCCTCCGCGCCTGAGCCGTGCACGAAGAAGAGGTTCATCCCGCCCATCTCCTCGACCCAGCGGTGCTCGGCAGCGTCCAGCCAGACGACCTGATCACAGCCGTTCCTGACGGCCTCGTCCTGCCCGGCGAACGCGGCCGCGTAGTTGCCGCCGCATTTAGCCTCGCCGGTGCCGCCCGGCGCCGCCCGGGTGTAGTCCTCCGACAGCCACACGGAGACAGGCTGCACTCCCCCGCTGAAATACGCGGCGACCGGCGAGGCGATCACCGTGAACAGGTAGCTGGACGACGGCCGGTTAACCCCGAGGCCCTGCTGAGTCGCGATCATGAAGGGCCGCAGGTACAGGCTCTGCCCTTCGGCGGCAGGCACCCAGTCCCTGTCCTGGCTGACGAGAACCTCGATAGCCCGGACGAAGGCCCGTTCCGGCAACTCGGGCATCGCCATCCGGGCCGCCGACCGGTTGAACCGGGCGGCATTCGCCTGCGGCCTGAACGCGACCACCGGGCCGCCGGCCTGGACGTAAGCCTTCAGCCCCTCGAATATCTCCTGCCCGTAGTGCAGCACGGACGTGGCCGGATCGAGGGTGATCGGGCCGTATGCCGCGAGCTGGCCATCATGCCAGCCGCGTCTCCGCCGACCAGCGGATAGTGACCATGTGATCGGTGAATACCTGGCCAAAGCCCGGTGCCGCCATGACCCGCTCGCGCTCCGCTGCCGGGAGAGGGCGGTCGGACGGGCGGATATCGAAGCCGATATCCGGGCTCTGGCTGGTGCTCATCGAGGCTCCTTCTGGTTGTCTGGCGGCCTGATCGTGCGCGCCTGCTTATGCGGCGGCTTGGTTGTCCTGGGACGTGCCCGATGGCAGTGCGATTCCGTCAGCCGGCTAGGCCGACTTCGCGAGCGCGGCTGCCCGGTCGCGGGCGGCGTCGGCGTCCCCGCCGTTGTCACGGCGGTCCAGGGCGACCTGGACGGCCGCCAGGGCACGCGACGGCGCTTCGCCGTCGTCGGCGGGCTGGTTCCGGCTCGGGTTCGGGGCGCTGTTCTTATGCACGGCGATTCTCCTGATGCGGGGCGTGTGATTGGTTATCAGGCTCCCCAGCGATGGCCGGGCCGCTGCCTGGAGAATCCGCGCTGCCGGGTTCGTGATGGCCGGGACGCGGCTCCGGCCGGCAGGGTAATCGCCGGTCGTCCGGAGGAAAGCGCGTGTTGCCCGGACTCCCAAGGCTTGCGGCCAGCGCCTCATCCCGTAGCGGGTTGCTGGCCTGCCCTGATCAGGTCCCGCTACGGCTGCTAAGGATGAGTACGTAGCGCCGCATGATGGAGTAGATCGTACCGGACGAGTCTGGGTGCGCGTCGCAAGCCCCCGGATCAGGCTCGGCCGGCCCGGCGTGGGTTCAAGCTCGCCCGGCCAGCGCAGGCCCGGCCAGCCCAGGCCCGGCCGGCCCGCGCAGGCCCGTCCCGGCGTGCGGTCAAGCTTGCCCGGCCAGCACTGCCTGGCTCTGGGTCACCTGCGCGGCCAGCCGCCCGGCGCTGTCAAGCAAGTCGGTCTGCACGACTATCACGGTCCGCCCGGCGTGCAGCGGCCGGTGACGGCGGTAACCGTTCCTTCCCGCACGCTGCGGATGAACGAGGTAGCGGACGTGATCGTGGCCGTCAGCGCCCCAGCCGGGAGGTTCAGGTAAGCGCAGATCCCGCCGAGGCTGTCGGCGAGGGCCATCAGCGCCCCGCCGTGCAGCACCCCGCCGGCCGTGCACCGCTCCGGCGACCAGTCCATCCGGCCCCGCACCTCGCTGCGGGACGCGCTATCAAGCACGATGCCGAGCACCGCGGCCAGCGGTAGCATGCCGAGCAGCTCGGCGACATCCGTCGCTGCGTCATCGCTGGCCATGCCGGCCATCTTCGCACGCCTGGGTCAGCCAATCAGCCGAGGCTCGGCTGGCGAGCCGGAGCTCAGCTGGCGAGCCGGAGCTCAGCTGGCGAGCCGGAGCTCAGCTGGCGAGCAGCCGGTCCAGGACCACCTGGTCGGCGCCGGCGATGTCGACTACCTTCGTCCGGCTGGTGGCGCCGGTCACCAGCGTCACCGACCGCCGCCGGACACCGAAGGCGGCCGCGAGCGCGGCCATCGCAGCGTCATTGGCCTGGCCTTCTACGGCGCGGGCGGTGACCCGGACGACCAGCGCGCCGCCGTGCTCCCCGCCGACGGCAGTGCGCCCGGCGCCCGGCCGGACCCGGATAGTCACTCGCACCCCTGCAGTGTGACGCCCGCTACGGCGTGGCCGCCAAGGGGCCCGTGCCGATATCAGTGCAGATAGATGAGGACGACGTCTTTGAGCACGATCATCATCAGGCCGAGCACGACGGCCGTCGAGGTCACCGCGAGCTGCTGCCGGCCCTTCAGCTGCGCCGCGCGGCCAGCCGCCCAGCTGTAGAGCACCAGCTCCAGCACGGCCGCTACCAGGCCGGCGTTGGCGGCATCCGACGCCGAGGCGCCGAGCAGCCAGGCGGTGACGAGGAACAGCAGCGGGGCAAGGGTAGCGCCGACCATCGGCCAGGTAGCCGCCAGCGCCGCGCGGACGTACCGCCAGCTGGGCAGGTGTCCGTCGGCAAGCTGCTCGCCGAGTATCTCGGCGTACTCCTCGGCGACCCAGTAGACGGACAGGGTGACCACGATGGAGATGACCAGGTCCGGAACGGACAGCTGGTCCCCGGCGGCGGCGAGAATGGCAGCGGTGACGATCGTCCCGTAGATGCCGACTGCCCGGCGCCGGCCTGCAGACCTGACCAGGTGCTCGGGCCCTGCCCTGGCGCCCGGGGTTCCCGCCATCGCCCGCCCTCCCGTCACAAGCATGTCCCGCCAGCTCATCGCGACCCGTCGCGCACCAGTCATGCCCGCTTGGTCAGGCGAAGATGTCCGGACCGGACGTCCCGCGATGTCCCGGGTCGTTCTGCTGGCCGGCCGCTTTCCCCTGAGTCAGAGCGCTGCCAGCTCGCCGCTGAGGTCGTCGAGCCCGAGCGAGCCGAGCGACAGCGCGGCCATGTGCCACGACTTCAGGTCGAAGTCGTCGCCGCGGGCGGCGCGGGCCGCCTGCCGCCCGGCCAGCCAGGCACGCTCGCCCAGCTTGTAGCTGATGGCCTGGCCGGGCGCGCTGAGATAGCGCACGATCTCGCTCGCCAGGAAGTCCCGCTCCCGGCCGCTGTGGGCGATCATGAACTCCAGCGCCAGCTCCGGCGTCCAGGTCTGGCCGGGCGCCAGCGGCGAGTCGGCCGGGATCGTGAGCTCCAGGTGCATGCCGATGTCGACGACGACCCGGATCGCCCGCATGATCTGCGCGTCGAGGTAGCCGAGCCGGGCGCCGGGGGCGGACAGGTAGCCGAGCTCGTCCATCAGCCGCTCGGCGTACAGGGCCCAGCCCTCGGAGCAGGCGCTGACCGCCGCCGGCCGTGGTCTGGTAAAGCGACAGCCGCTGCGAAAGGTACGTCCACTGGGCGAGCTGCAGGTGGTGGCCGGGGACGCCCTCGTGATACCAGGTGCTGATCAGGTCCCAGACCGGGAACCTGGTGCGGCCGAGCGTCGGCAGCCAGGTCCGTCCCGGGCGGGAGAAGTCCTGCGACGGCGGCGTGTAGTACGGCGCCGCGGCGCTGCCCGGCGGGGCGATCCGTGCCTCGACGATCTTCAGCTGGTCCGCCAGGTCGAAATGAGTGCCGTCCAGATCGGCGATCGCCTCGTCCATCAGGCGCTGCAGCCGCTGCCGGATCTGCTCGACCCCGTCGATCGCCTCGCTGCTGGCGTCCAGGTGCCGCATCGCGTCCTGGACCGAGTTGCCGGGCAGCACGCGCTCGCCTCGGCGCGCATCTCCTGCCGCAGCGACTGGTACTCCGACCAGCCCCAGGCGTACGCCTCGGCCGGGTCGATGCTGGCGCCGGTCCAGTACCGGGCGGAGGTGCGGTAGCGGTCCTCCCCCACGCCATCCGGCGTGCCGTCCGCCTGCGGCAGGTACTCGGCGGCCAGCCACCCGCGCAGGCTGGCGACCGACGCGGCGGCGGCCGCGGCCGCCGGCGTCCAGGCCGGCTCGCAGCGGCCGGCGGCACGCTCGCGGCCGACGCGAAGTCAGCGAACCAGCCCTTGCCCGCCGGCGATGGCCGCCCACTCGTCGAGCTGGCCGACGACGGTGCGGACCTGGCGCGGCGCCGCGAGCAGGCCGCGGCGGGCGCCCTCGGCCAGCGACTCCCGGTAGCCGGCCAGGCAGCCGCCCACCCGCGCCATCCGCCGGGCGATGACGGCCCAGTCGTCCTCGGTCGCGGCTGGCATGATCATGAAAATGCCGCGCACCTGCTGCACCGGCCCGAAGATGTTCGAGACCTGGCGCAGGTGCTCGCCCGCGCCGCTCACCGCGAGGCCGGCGGTCAGGCGCTCGCGCAGCAGCCTGCGCGCAGCGGCGCTCATCGCCGTCGGCCGCGGCGGCGTGGCCCGGCGGCATCGGCTGCGGCCGCGCCGCCCGGGCTTTCTGCTGCGTCCAGGCTGGCCAGCGTCGAGCGGGCAAGGTCATCCACCGCCTGCTGCCCGGCCGGCGAGGCGTCGGGCAGCCGATCGTCACCGGGGCTGAAACCCAGCCGGGTGGCGAGCATGGGATTGAGGTCGGCGAGCGCGACCACGTAGGCGTCGGCGATGTCGCGCACGGGCCGCGGGCTGGGTCGCTCGGCACTGAGCGGGCTGTCCGGCATACCGACATTCTGCCGTGGCTCATCCGGCAGGCGCTGGCAGAGTCAGGCCGGGTCGACTTCGATCACTGCCAGCGCCTTGACCTCCGCCGACGACCTGGTCGGCGACGTCACCGATGCACTGGCGCCGGCCACCCCGTTCGCATTCGCCTCGGCGGGCTGAGCCGGAGCAGCCTGCGCCGGGCCGGACGCGCCTGCTGGCCCGGCGGCTCAGCGGACTCAGGGGGCCGGGCTAGGTAACCGCGACGAACAGTCCGACGGCCATCAGGATGACGCCGGCCACGTACTCGGCGCTGACCTCGACCGCCGCGCCCAGGCGGCGGCCGACTTCAAGTCCCAGCAGGCTCAGGCACACGCTCACCGCGGCGAACACGACGACCGCCTCGGGAACCGAGGTGTGCTGAACGCCGAGGCTGAAGCCGACGACCAGGTTGTCCATCGAGAGGGCCAGGCCGGTGAGCAGCAGCCGCCGCAGTGACGTGGGCGGCGCGCCGCCGCGGCCGCGGCCTGCCCGGAACGCCTGGACGAGCTGCCAGGCGCCGATCACGATCAGCAGCGTCCCGCCGACGTAGCCGGAGATGTCGCCGAGCTCCCGCGCGATGCTCCGGCCTGCCAGCAGGCCGACCAGCGGCATGCCTGCCTCGAAGATCCCGAAGACGATCCCGACCCGGATCCGGGTTGCCCGCGTCGTGCCGGACAGCCCGATGCTGATCGAGGCGCCGAAGTTGCCCAGGCCCACCGCGAGCGCGGCGACGAGTAGCGCTAGCATCGCCGGCCCTGGCTCACTCCCGGCACGGCTGGCTGGCCGGCCAGCCAGCTGAGGGCGGAGCGCCAGCCACCCACTGCCGTCATCGCGGGCAGGACAGATGTCCGAGCGAGCAGGTTGCCGGCCACCTAGGGAGGATACCCGCCGGGAGCCGGATAACCTGTTGGGTTCGGATAGCGCCTCGTTACCGCAGGCAGACAATGCCGTTACGGTAGGCAGACTGCGTCGTTACCGTAGCCGGGCGGGCGGCAACCCGATGGATGTGGCCGTCATTGGCACCCAACCCCGTGATCGTCACATCCATCGGGTTGCAGCCCCCGGGAGGGAGCATGAACTGGAACAAGCGGCAGGCGGGCCCGGCGGCCTACAGCTGGGTCATCGGGATTGCGCTGCTCCCGGCGGCCAGGGGCCGCGGGTACGGCACGCAGGCGCACAGGCTCCTCGTGCAGTACCTGTTCGCGCACACCCCGGTGCACCGGATCGAGGCATCGACCGACATCGGGAATGTTGCCGAGCAGCGGGCCCTGGAGAAGGCCGGGTTCACCAGGGAGGGCGTCCTGCGCGGTGGCGCCTGGCGAGACGGCGGATGGCGAGACGGCGTGAGCTACAGCATTCTCCGCACCGATGCCCGGCGTAACTCCCCCGGCCGCCTGCCGCGTTCCGGCGGGAACGCCGCCTCGCCCGCTGCCGTTGCACCGATGCCCGGCCTGCCTGCGCCGCCGGCGGAGGGACCGTGACCGACGACCGCGAGACGCTGAGGGCGACCTTCGACTCGGTGGCCGGCGACTACCAGCAGGCCAGGCCGGAGTACCCGGAGGAGCTGTACGACGCGCTGATCCGCCAGGCCGGCCTCCAGCCGGGCAGCAGGCTGCTTGAGGTCGGCTGCGCCACCGGCAAGGCGACCCTCCCGCTGGCCCGCCGCGGCTTCAGCATCACCTGCATCGAGATCGGCCCGGCGCTCGCCGCGGCGGCCAGGCGGAATCTCGCCGCGTTCGCCGGGGTCAGCGTCATCGAGGCGGACTTCGAGACCTGGCTGCCGCCGCCCGCGGCCGCCCGGTTCGACCTCGTCTTCGCCGCGACGGCGTGGCACTGGCTCGATCCCGCGCGGAGCTACCAGCGGGCGTGGCAGCACCTGCGGCCGGGCGGTCACCTCGCCATCTGGACCTTCTTCCACGTGATGCCCGCCGGCGGCGACCCGCTGCTCGCCGAGTTGCAGGAGGTGTACGACGAGATCGGCTCGGGCCTGCTGGCAGGCACGCCCCCGCCCCGGCCAGACGAGATGCCCGACGGGATCGCCGAGATCGAGGCCAGCGGGCTGTTCGCTGATGTCACCGTCAGCATGTTCGACTGGGAGAACAGCTACACGGCGGAGGAGTACATCCGGCTGCTCGACACGTTCTCCGGCCACATCGCGATGGCCGGCTGGCAGCGTGACCGCCTGTACGGCGAGATCCGGCGCCGCCTGGCCGGGCGCCCGGACGGGCGGCTGCGCCGGCACTGGGGCGCCAGGCTGCGGGTGGCCGGGCGCCGGGACGACGTGCAGCCCGTGCCATGACAGGCTGACCCGAAGGAATTCGCGTTTTAACGGAAACCCCCGGCAGCTGTGATGCTGCCGGGCCTAGGCCGGGCAGAGCCAGTCAACGGGGCCGCGCACCGCCTGCTCCGGCCCGCCGCCTGGCGGCGGGTAGCTGACCCGCAGCGTGAACGCGTAAGGCGCGGGGCCGTGCGCGCGCAGGTGCCGGACCCGGTCTTCCGCCTCGCCGATACCGGGGCGGTGCCCGGCGGGCACCCACCAGCACGCCAGCTGCGCCTCGCTGCATCCGCTGGAACCACTCCCGCCGCCGCCGCAGCACCTGGCGGTGCATCTCGCCGAATACGAACGCGCCCAGGTGCCCGATGTCCGTCCAGACGGACATGTTGACGATCACGCCGGCGCTGCCGGCCGCGTCCCACTCGAATGCCTGGATCGACGTGGCGTTCCCGTCCTCGGTCTGCAGCCGCCAGACGAATCCGGGTGCCTGGTCGGCGGCGGCATTGACCGGGTCGAGCGCGGCCACGAACCCGGCCAGCTCGGCGGACTCGAGCGGAGCGGTGAGCCGGGCGATATTGACCTGCGCGAGCTCGAATGCCATCCGATGAGTCTGCCAGGTCCCGGCGGATCGGCGGCCTGGCTAGCCCATCGGGTAGCGGCGGAAGCCCACGGCGTATTCGCAGCCGGCGCCTAGGCCGACGTAGCCGGCCATGTTGCGCAGGAACTCGTCAGGATCGAAGGCGCGGCCCAGGCCGTCGATGTAGGCCTGATGCTCGCGCAGCGAGGCGACGCCGGCGTCGATGGTGCCGGTGACGTCGGCGAAATGGGTCGGGTTGCCGGTGCTGGCGACGTACGCGTCGCGGATCCCGGTCCAGGCCGGCCCGGCCTCGGGGAACACCCACTCGTTGGCCGCATCCCGGCAGGCGTCAAGCACGGCGAGCCCGACGGCACGATGGTCGGCGTGGTTGACCGGGCCTTCCTCACCCCAGGTGAGGTCGAAGCTCATGGTGATGACGATCTCGGGCTGCAGGCTGCGGAACGCGGCCGCCAGGTCGCGGCGCAGCGGAATGCCGTACTCGACCAGCCCGTCGGAGTGGTCGAGGAACTCCACGCCGCTCACCCCGACGACCGCGGCGCTGCGCCGTTCCTCCGCCACCCGCAACGGCCCGACCTGCTCGGGCGGCATGCCCGCGATGCCGGCCTCGCCCCGGGTGGCGAGCAGGTAAACGACCTCCCTGCCCTGGCCGGTCCAGCGGGCGACCGCCGAGGCGACCCCGTACTCCAGGTCGTCCGGATGGGCGACCACGGCGACCGCCTTGTCCCAGTCCTCTGGCATCGGCTGCATCGGCACCGCTCTTCCTCCCCGCTGGTCCTGGCGTAACTCTCTCACGATCATGCGCCCGGTCAGCAGGCCGGCCAGGCCGCCCGGCCGGCAGGCAGGCCGCCGGCCGACCGACCGCGCGAGTCCGTGCTGGCTATCCGGCCGCGCGGCGGAACAGCTGCATGGAGCCGAGCGGCCGGAACCCGGCGGCCAGCGCCGCCCGGAGGCTCGCGGCGTTGCCGGGGGCGATCGCCGCGACGACCAGCTGGCCGGCCGGAATCGCGCTCAGGGCGGCGCGGAGCAGCTCGGCCCCGCGGCCGGCGCCGCGGTGGTCTGGTTCGAGCTCGAAGCCGATCTCGGTGAGGCCGGCCAGGCCCCGGCTGACCACGACGACGGCCGACCGCTGCCGGTCCGGGTAGCCGAGTACCTTGCGCCGGTCCCGGATCCTGACGGCGAATAGCGCCCGGTGGTGCGTGGCCAGATCAGGCCGGTCTACCAGCCGGGGCCTGCCGCCGGACTCGGCCGGCCAGCGCCCGTTCCGCGGGCGGTCATCAGCACGTCCAGGCTGTCGATCCAGCCGTCCGGTCCCGCCAGGGCCGCGATCAGGCGCGGGTGGTGCGCGCCGCCGAGCCCGTCTGCGCCGAGCTCGGCCAGCCGCTGGTCGGTGATATCCGGCGGCACGGCAAGGACCGCGTGCCCGGTGAACGCGATGATGCCCGCAAGGCCCGGCCGCCATGGCGGGACCCGCCGCCAGCCGCCATCGGCCGCCGGGAACCGGCCTGCGGCCGCATCGCTGATGAGCGCGGCGAGCGGGTGCACCGCGGCCAGCGAATCCGCCGTGCTTGCTCCCTGGCACCCGACCTCCCCGGCACCCGACCTCTCCTGGCCGCCCATCCTTCCCCAGCCTTGCCCGCAAGGTGGTGGATCGCGCGATCGCGCACCATCCAAGGTGCGCGATCGCGCGATCCACCACGTTCCCGGGTCGCCGCTGAGCGTCAGACCCGCCCGCTAACGTCGGGAACATGGACATGAAGCTAGAAGTCGTCTTCGTACCCGTGACCGACGTTGACCGTGCCAAGGCGTTCTACGTCGACCAGGTCGGCTTCAACGCCGATCACGACTTTCAGGTCAACCCGGAGCTGCGCTTCGTGCAGCTCACGCCGCCTGGCTCCGCGTGCTCGGTGGCGATGGGCACCGGGATCACCCAGATGCCGCCGGGCACCCAGCAGGGCGTGATGATGGTGGTCGAGGACGTCGCCGCTGCCCGCGAGCGCCTCATCGCCAACGGCGTGCAGGCCAGCGATATCGACGTCCAGCCCTGGGGGTCGTTCGTCACGTTCGCCGACCCGGACGGCAACACCTGGTCGCTGCAGCAGCTCGCGCCGCAGAACTAGCCGGGCGGGCCGCGCGTCGAGCGCCGGCCCGGCACCCGGCCGCCGGGCAGCGGATCGGCTCGGACCTGGCAGGTAGGCAGCGGCGGCCGGGATCCCGTGCCGGCACCGGCGGGCCGGTCAGCGCATCGCGCTCGCGTACGGCCGGGGCTCGCGCCGCAGCCACTGCAGGAACGTCCGGCGCGGCGGGCGGGCAGTGATGTTGCCGCTGCCGACCTTGCCGGACATCGCGACTCGCAGCGTCACCGGCACGTCCTGGCGCCATGGCGTCGGGACCTTGACGTTGCCGCTGCGGATGGCGACATCGTCGGCGTCCACCACGATGCCCGGCTTCGTCACCAGGGTCAGGTTCCCGCTGCGGACCTCGGCGTCGATCTGGAGCTGCGGCCCGGCTATCACCGCCTCGGTGAAGTCCAGCGTGACGTTGCCGCTGGTCACCTGGACTTCCATCCGCTGCGGCACGACCCAGCGGCCGTTGCGCCTGATGTTGCCGCTGCGGCAGTCGATGTGCACGACGTCCTTCGGCTGCGCCGCCTCCGCCGATGCCCGGGGCAGCAGGAAGGTCGGCGGTCAGCGCGGCGAGCTCGCCGTAGGTCCGCGCGGTGAGGGCGACCTCGAGCCGCTCGTCGAGTTCCTCGGCGGTCAGCCTGCCGTCACCGGCCGCGACTCGCAGCACTTCGACGACCCGGTCGCGGTCGCCATGTGACGCGCGCAGGTCAGCTGGCCGCGCCACGTCGTCGCCGCGTCCGAGCGGCGAAACCTCGCCCATCATGCCCAAAGGGTAAGGCCGCGGACGGCTCACCCGGCACCCCCCGGCAGCTGGATTGCGCGCGGATGCCAGGATCGACCGACGGCAGTCGCCGGGCCGGGCCGCAGCAGCCGCCGTTGATCGGCGAAGGAGTGATCATGACCCTGTTCGACCTGTCCGGGAAGACGGCTGTCGTCACCGGCGGTACCCGCGGGATCGGCATGATGATGGCGCGCGGGCTGCTGCAAGCCGGGGCCCGCGTCTACATCAGCTCGCGGAAGGCCGACGCCTGCGCCGCGGCCGCGGAGGAACTCGGTCAGCACGGGCCTGTCACGGCCATCCCCGCCAACCTGTCGACCGAGCAGGAGTGCCTGCGGCTCGCCCGCGAGGTCGGCGAGCGCGAGCAGGCCGTGCACATCCTGGTCAACAACGCGGGCGCCACCTGGGGCGCGCCCCTCGAGGAGTTCCCCGCCTCGGCCTGGGACAAGGTCGTCGACCTGAACCTGAAGGCTCCGTTCTTCCTGACCAGGGCCTTCCTCCCGCTGCTCGAGGCGGCCGGGACGCCAGAGGACCCGGCGCGGGTGATCAACGTGGGAAGCATCGACGGCCTGCGCGTGCCCGCGCTGCCCAACTACTCCTACTCGGCCAGCAAGGCCGGCCTGCATCACCTCACCCGGGTGCTGGCCCGCGAGCTCGGCCCGCGGCAGATCACGGTCAATGCCGTGGCCCCCGGGCCGTTCGAGTCAAAGATGATGGCCGCGACGCTGCGGGCGGCCGGGGACGAGATCGCCGCCGCGGCCCCGCTGCGCCGCATCGGCCTGCCGGATGACATGGCCGGCGTGGCCGTCTACCTGGCCTCGCGCGCCGGCGCCTACGTGACCGGCGCGGTCATCCCGGTGGACGGCGGGCTCGCCACCACGGTCTGACCGGCCGGCGATGCATCAGCCGGCGGCCGCGCGGGCGCACCGTTGCGCTGCAGGCCATGGCCGGCCTCGCGGCGGTCGGTGATCAGGAAGTAGAGAACCGATGCCCCGACCAGCGCCCCGCCAACGGCGTCGCTGCGGGTAACGCCCTCGCCGAGGAAGATCACCGCGCTCAGGAAGGCGAAGACCGGGATGAGGTTGAGTACTACCGCCGCCCAGCCAGCGTCGACCCGGACGATGACCAGGTTGAACAGCAGGAAGCTGACGCCGAATCCGCCGACGCCGACGAGCACGGCCGCCACCCAGTACCGGGCGGCCGCGGCCGGCGGGTCTCCGCGCCGCCCGTCCAGCGCACCATGGTGACCGGCAACGACACCAGGGCGGCCACCGTGAACTGCCAGGTCGTGAGCGAAAGCGCGTCTGAGCCGTCATCGAAGCGCTTGGCCACGATGGTGTAAAGGCTCGCGCTGAGCACGCCGCCAGCGACCAGCAGGTCGCCGATCGGCCGTGCCGCGGCCCTCGCCCGCGCCGGCCAGCACGACAAGCCCGCCCAGGGCGACCGCCACAGCCAGCACGGCGGCACGGGTGGCCGCCTCCCGGAGCAGCATCGCAGCCAGGATGACGACCAGCGCGGACTCGAGGCCGTTGATCACGGCCCCGTGCACGGCGCTGGTCAGGGACAGGCCGAAGGTGTCACCAGGTAGGCCAGCGCAGGCTCGAGCAGCCCGAGCAGAGCCGGAAGCCACCAGGACCCGGGCGGACGGTAGCCGCGCATCAGCAGGGCAGCCCACAGGACCACGGTGGCGGCCAGCAGCTCGACGCTGAGCAGCGTCCCAGGACCGAACCCGCGCAGGGCGTACTTCGTCCCGCTTACCGCTCCGCCCCACAGCACGCGCCGCCACCACCAGCGACGCCAGCAGCAGGCCGCCGCCGCCAGGCCAGGAACCGCGCCGCGGCCTGCCCGAACCTTTTCTGGTCATGCTTGAAAGAGGGCGGATGCTCCGGCCTGATACACCGGCCGGCGGTTCGCTGTCCGCGCCGCGGCCCAGGGCAGGCCCCGACGTGAATCAGGGCCTGCCCCGATCTGCGCGGGCGGCCCGCCGTGGTCTGGTGGCAGAGAAAGCCGCAGCCCGCGGCAGCTCCAGGCACCGGCCCTGGCGGCCAGGCCCGGGGAGCATGCTCCCGACGTGGGTCTCCACCGTCTTGGGCGACATGTAGAGCTGGCTTGCGATGGCCTGGTTGGAGCGGCCCTCGGCCATCAGGGCCAGCACCGCAAGCTCGCGCTCGGTCAGCGTCTGCAGCGGGCTGTCCCGCCGGGGCCTGGCCACCAGCCGGGAGACGACCTGCGGGTCGATCACCGACTCGCCGCCGGCCACCCGGCGGATCGCGTCGGTGAACTGCCTGACGTCGGCCACCCGCTCCTTGAGCACGTAGCCGACCCCGCGCGGGTCGTCAGCAAGCAGCTCGAACAGGTGCTCGGTCTCGACATGCTGCGACATGACGACGACCGCCGTGCCCGGCCACTGGCGGCGGATCTGCAGCGCCGCCTGCAGCCCCTCGGCCGTCTGGGTGGGCGGCATCCTGATGTCCGCGAGCACGACATCGGGCCGCAGCGCGCCGACGAGCCGCAGCAGCTGCGCCGCGTCCCCGGCCGTGCCCGCTACCTCAAGGCCGGCCTCGGCCAGCAGCCGGCGCAGGCCTTCGCGCAGCAGCACGGCATCCTCGGCGATGACCACGCGCAGCGGCGCAGGCGGCTGCGTCACGTGCACGGGATGTCCGCCTCGAGGCGGGTACCTGAGCCCGGCGGGCTGTCGATCGCGGAGCACCCCGCCCACCGACGCCACCCGGTCGGCGAGGCCCCGCAGTCCGGTCCCGCCGTCGGGCCGGGCGCCGCCGGCCCCGTCGTCGCTGACCTGAACCACGAGTCGTCCTGCCTGCTGCCGGATCGTCACCTGAGCGGCTGCCGGCCATCGAGTGCTTGGCGACGTTGGCGAGCGCCTCAGAGACGACGAAGTAAGCCGTTGCCTCGCTGGCGGCCGGGAACCGCCCGCGCGGCACTTCGGTAATCGTCGCCGCTACCGGCGACCGCTCGACCAGCGCCTGGATGGCTCCGGCCAGCCCGGTCTCGGTGAGGACGGCCGGATGAATGCCACGGGCCAGCTCCCGCAGCTCGACCAGGGCTTCTCGTGCTTCCTTGCTGGCCGACTTGATCAGCGACTCCAGGCCGGGGTCCGCCCCGGTCGCCCGCTCCTGCGCCATTGCCAGTGCCAGGCTCAGGGTCACCAGGCGCTGCTGCGCGCCGTCATGCAGATCTCGCTCCAGCCGGCGCCGCTCGGCATCGCCGGCCTCGACGATCCGCGCCCTCGACGCGCGGACCTGTTCAAGCTGTGCCTGTACCTCCGCCTGCAGCCGGGCATGCTCCAGAGCCAGGCTGGCGGCGGTCACCGCGACGTTGACCAGGTCCGGCTCGTGCCGTAGTTCCTCGTGATGGATGAGCACGGCGTCACCGACCGGATTCAGCGGCGTCAGCATCCGGCCTGCCGGCAGCCGCGCAAGGTCGACCGGCTGATCGCTGGTGTCCAGGTAGTTGCCACCGTCTGGTTGCCGGAATGCGAGCTGCAGGGCCGGGTCGCCCAGGGTCCTGGCGAGCGCATCCCGCAGCCTGCCGGGCGCCGGCCCCGGCTCCAGGTCGACCAGCGCTGCTCCGATCGCGCGCCGGGCGCTTCTCGCGCGGTACATCCCGATCGCGTAGGCGGCCGGCGCGGCGATCAGGATCAGCGGGCCGATGCCGTACAGCAGCAGGTCGGAGAGTCCGAGACTGCCCGGGATGCTCAGGACTGCGATATAAGCGGCGATCGGCACGGCGACCCAGATCAGCCAGGTCATTGCCCGCCGTGCATAGCCGCGAGCGGACCGCCAGTGCCAGGCAATCAGGGCGACCACTGTCACAGTGAAACAGGGGCCGATGATCGCGATGATCACGCCGATGTCGTTGTACACCCGGCTGGAGGCATCGACCATGAGCACGTTTGCCGGGCATGCGGCGCTGCAGCCGATCTTGCGAGGATTCCAGAAGAGCATCTGGACGGCGCTGTTGCCGGTTACCCAGGCGTACTCGGCGATGACCACCCCCCGCTCGAACCCTGAGCGCAGCCGCCCGTACGGCCAGGCCAGCGCCAGATGAACCAGCGATCCCTGATAGAGGCTGCCGGCCAGCCAGCCGATCGTGAACGGGAGCGCGTAGTGCAGCTGTGTCAGCGAGGGCAGGAACCAGGCATAGCCGACGATCGTGAACAGCAAGCCGATCCGTTCTGCCGGATGGCGCTGCCAGGCAAGCAAGCCGACGACAAGATACGACAGCATGACCAGCGTCGGAGTGATGAGGAAGATCACCGGACCGGGCTGCCCTGGCCAGCTGTTGACGTAGAAGGTGACCACGTTGAAGAGGGCCGCCGCGGCCGCGCCGGGCGACCAGGATGGCCCGCAGCCGCCGGCTCATCGCGGGCTCGCGCAGAGGAACCCGTGCAACGCGGCGCCGGACAGCTGGTCCTTCGGCAGGAACCCGGCTGCCGGGCTGGCCGCGATCCGCTCCCCGTAGTCGCCGGCCTCGCGGGTAGAGGTCAAGACGATCACCGACCGGTGCTCCTGGCCCGCCAGGAGCCTGGCCACCTCGAAGCCGTCCGAATCCGGCAACTGAATGTCCAGCAGGACAAGCTCGGGCCGGATCGTCCTCGCCGCCTCAGCCGCCGCCGCGCCGGTGGACGCCTCGGCGACCGCGAACCCGGCAGCCTCGAGCATGAGCCTGGCGAATGCCCGGAAACCGTCGTGGTCGTCGACCACCAGGACCGATGCGAATGGCCGCGCCGCGGATGGCTGCACCGATCCAGTCTGGCATCTTGATCAGCCGCTGCCATCAGGGCAAGCCCTGATGGTCCGGGCATACCCGCCGGAAACTCCCGGCCCCGGGATCACCTCACTTCAGGGTTCTCCCGGCGCGGATGACGCTGCAGCGGCCGGCCGTCAGCGCCAGAGTCCTCGTCAGCCAGCGCGGCGGGCCGGCCGGGCCGGGTAGCGCGAGGATATTCAGCAGGTCGCGGAAATCCGTGATCGTGTGGTCCGGTACGCAATCCAGGTGAACCTTCGTACCCTGATCGGAATCGAACATCACGGTCTGCAGGCCCGCCTCCCGCGCCCCGAAGATGTCACGGTGCATGTCGTTGCCGACGTACAGCGCGTTCGGCGCCGCCACTTTCATCCCGTCGAGCGCGAGCTTGAAGAGCCGCCGGTCGGGCTTGCGGTACCCGTGATCACCGGAGACGACGATCGGGTCGAAGTAGCCGAGCAGTCCGACCTGGTACAGCTCGCTGCGGGCGTAAGCGCTCTGCGCATCGGTGACCACGGCCAGCGGATAGCGCTCGCGCAGGACATCGAGCACCTCGCGCACATGCGGGTAGAGGCCCAGCCGGCAGCGCGAGATGCCGCGGGACATCTCGGCCAGGAACAGCGGCATCTGCTCGAGTTTCCCGGCGGGCAGGGCGCGGGTGAAATCCGTGCCCTGCCCTTCGATGATGCTGCGCCAGATGCCGACGGCGTCGAACTCGGGATGCTTCTCCGGGCTGGCCTGCTGCTGCTCCTTCATGATCTGGAAATAGAGCTCCCGGACCTGGTACCGGCGCAGGTCGATGCCCTGATAGGTGAGGAAGTGCGCCGCGGACCTGAAGATCTGGTCCATGCCCTCGTCGGTCAGGATCCTGACCAGGGTGCCGTTCACGTCGAAGACGATCGCTCGGATGTCCATGCTCCGCTATCAGCGCTCCGGCCCGTATCCGACGTCGGTGGTGGCGTGCGCGACCGGCACGTCGTCCCGGCTCAGTGTAGGCCGGCTGGCTCGGTGCGGCCGACGGCGGCGGGGATCCTGAGCGCCCGGATCCTGCTGCCGGGATCCGGGCGCTCAGGCGGCTTGCAGCAGCTTCTTCGCCCGCGAGACGAGCCTTCCGCCGTAGTCCCGGCCGATGTAGTCGTTCCGCGCGATCCGCAGCAGGTTCAGCGCCATGTAGTACGGCGCGCGAGCGGTGATCGACTCGAACGTTCCCTCGGGATCGGGGAAATGGCAGCTATATTCCCAGAGGAAATGCGCGATGAACGGCTCCGCGCGGTGCCTGTCGCCGACGCTCATGAACGCATGCTGGAGCTCGCCGGCGACCCGCCCGACATCGAACATCCGGTCGCCGCGCTTCATGCGCTCCAGGTCGATTGCCCCGACGTCCAGGCCGCAGCCGAACAGGAAGTTCGCCGGAGTCGCGTCGCCATGCAGCCAGACCTGCTGGTCCTGCCACATCTGCGGGCGGTCCCGCCAGCGGCCGCCCAGGGCCGCGAACTCGTCGGCGTCAGCCTGCCCGATGCGGTGGGCCTGCTGCAGCCTGCCGACGAGCGTGTCGAAGTACCTGCAGTCGGGATCGAAATCGACGCCGTCCCCGTTGGCCGTCCGGTCGTGCTGGGTGGCCAGGAAGTACGCGAGCGCCTTCAGCCGCCAGTAGAGGTGCGCGTCGTCCCGGTGCTGCGTCGCGCGCGCGATCGCGTGGCTGAATTCCTCGCCAGAATAGTATTCGACAGCCAGCACGCCATTGATGTCGCGGCTGAAGCCCAGCGGGCGGATCACATGGTGCGGCGACCCGACCAGGTTGTACCGGCGCAGCGTCCTGAGGCCCTCGTACTCCTGGCGTGCCATCCAGGCTGCCTTATCCCGGTCCCAGCCGAATCTCGGGCCGTAGAACTTACAAATGATCTTGGTGCCGCTGAACTTCTCCTCGTACCCGTAGACCACGTTGCTGCCGGACAGCCGGAATACGCGGAACGCTGGCTGTGGCTCGTGCACCTCCATGCGCTCGCGGATTATCCTGCTGAGGAAGTCATGCAGCGGGTCATTACCCGCGACGTATCCGACATACTTGCCGTTCATCGCGGGCCTCCTTTCTTGTCGCGATCCGGATTCCCGCGGCTACTGGCATCGGACCAGTTATCCGCAGGCCTTACGTGTATAGAGACATGCAGTCGGGTTCAGATACGTCCATCGGCGCCCAACCGGTGCATAATCTCGCAGGCTGCGATCCGCAGCCTCGATCCCGCAGGCTCGCCCGGCGGTGATACTGCCAGTCCGGCACCAATGGCCAGGCACGGCGAAGCCCGGCCCGCCCTTGCGGGGCGGGCCGGGCTAGGTCTGGCGCCAGCCTGGCGGTCGGGCGGCTGGCTACTTGCGGATGCGGATGACCCGCTCCATGCCGAGCGTGGTGTGCTCGCGGCCGTCCTGGGTGTCCATGAAGCAGGCCAGCACCCAGTGGCCCGGGCGGTTGCTGATGACCTGCTGCTGGTAGGCGTCGTGCGTCATGATGTTGAAGAACGTGAAGAAGCCGGTGGCCAGGCGCTGTGCCTTGCCGTCCTTGCCCGCCTTCAGCAGCCGGGCGATCCTGCGCGCGCCCGCCGCGTTGCGGCCACGGGCGGCGACGATCATGTGCACAAGGAAGCCGTGGTTGGCGAAACGGACCAGTTCGCCATCGCGCAGCCTGCCGGGGCCGCGGAAGCCGAACTCGATCGCCGAGATCGTTGCCTGCGGCCTGGGCAGCCTGGCGGGAGCAGCGGCCTTGGCGATCGTGAAGGTGGTCAGCGGCGGGGTCTTGGAGTTCGACGCCAGGTCCACCGCGACATACCGGCCCGGCGTCAGGTTGGCCTGCGCGGTCGTGGTGCCCTGGTCCGCCTGCGGGCTGAAGACGATCGAGGCGATGAGCGCTATGTTGTTCGGGTCGCCCGCCGCGGCCTTGAGCAGCTGGGCCACGCTGACCCCGGGATCGAGGCGGATCAGCGTCGGGTCGCCCTGCGGCTCATGGCTGACCTTGGAAACGACCTCGACGCCGCCGGACTGCAGCGCGCCGCTGACGGTGATCTTCTTGCCGTTCATCGTGATATTGATCTTGGGCAGCGCTGCCTTGTGCGCGGCCAGCGGGTGATCCGGGCGGGCAACGGCGGCATTCGCCGCGGCTCCCGTCACGGCTACGGCGGCTGCCGTGACGGCCGCGCCGACTGCAACCGCGGCGCGCTGGTGCTTCCTGAACATGTGTTTTCCTCCCCTTGTGCCGGTTTACCGCAACCTCGTGACGTCGTCAGCACCCGTCTTGATCTCGGCTGTGGCGACTTCTGCCAGCCGCCCGCAGGGCCTGGCAGCCATCTCGGTCTCCGCTCTTCCAGGCGAGAACAGGTGATACATCTCCGGATAAAGGAGGCCCGGGGGCGCCAGCGTGATACGTCGCGAGGGCGGTGATTGTTACCCGGCCGGCTGGCCGCGGCCTGGGCGGTGCTGAACTTCGAGGTGATACCGGTGGTGATGCACCGGCGAAGCCCGCTGGTGCTTTGTCGGTGCTCCTGCGGCACCCGACGGCCCGCCGGCCGCGGCTTCTGCCGCGGCCGGCGGGCAGCCGCGCCTCAGCCGGTGCAGCCAGCGATCGTGTCGATGGGCGAGCAGTTGTCGGGATGGTTCTCGCTGACCAGCGTGTCCGTCAGCGTGATGGTCTCCTCATCGTTGAAGATGCCGCCGCCATCGTGTGCCGCCGTATTGCGGGTGATCTGGCCGTGATCGATGGTCGTGGTGTCGTCGTTGTAGTAGCCGCCACCGTCTATGGTCGCCGTGTTGTAACTGAACGTGGTGCCGGCCAGCGTAGCGTCGTCGTCGTTGTACATGCCGCCGCCGTATTCCGCGGTGTTGTAGCTGAAGGTGCCGCCGGTCAGCGTGATCTGGTCCTCGTTGTAGATGCCGCCGCCCCAGTCGGACGCCTTGCCCTGCCGGAAACTGGAACCGGTGACGGTCATCACATCGTCGTTGTAGATGCCGCCGCCATATATGGCCTCGTTCTTATAGAAGCCGCTTCCGCTTACCGTCGCAGTGCCGTCTTCGTCGTAGATCCCGCCGCCGTACTCGCTGGCGATGTTGCCGGTGAAGTTGCCGTGCACCACGTCGGTGCCGGTTTCGATGTAGACGGCGCCGCCGTACTCGGCGGAGTTACCGGCGAAGGAAGCGCCGGCCAGGATCGTAGTGGCATCGTCTTCCTGGTTGAACGTGCCGCGGCGTATTGCCGGGCCGCTATCGTCCTTGGTGTCCGCGGAAATCGCGCCGCCGTACTCGGCCGAGTGATTACCGGTGAAGACCGTGCCGGTGACGGCGAGGAAGCCGCCGTTGTAAATGGCGCCGCCTTCATCATCGGCGGCGTTTCCACTGAAGCTTCCGCCGTTCACCGTGACGCTGCCGTCCTCGTTGTAGATGCCGCCGCCATCTGAGGAATCGGTGACGCTGTCCCCGGTCGAGTCACCGTTCCGTACGTAGACGTTGTCGAGGACGAAGGCCGCGCCGGACGTGACCGCGAAGATGCTGAAATCCGGCGTGCCGCGCAGGTAGCTGCGCTCGACGGTGTCCTCGTTGCCCGAGATGGTGAGGTCCTTGCTGATGACCGGCAGCGCGGCGGGCAGCTGGTACGTGCAGAACTTGGCCAGGTTCAGGGTCGTGCCGCTCGCAGCGCCGGCGATGTCGCTGGCCAGCGCGGCAGCGCTGCACGGCACGTTGATGGCGGCCACGGGCCTGGCCATCGCCGCCTGGGCCGAGCCCAGACCCAGCGTCAGCACCGCGCCGGCCGCCGCGGCCCGCGCCGCATTCCGCCTGATGTTCATGTGCATGATAGGTACGCCCCCTGCTCGAAATAGGCGCCATGGCCGGATCCCCCGCCCGGTCCGGCCGATGCCGGCGGTGAGCGGACTAGGCAATAGCATTGCCGAGGATATTTGTTTCACAAAACACCGCATGCCGGACCAGATGAAGCCCCGGTGCACTTCGCGGCGGCAAGAAATCTGGCTGACAGTAACACGTGACGACTAAAAACAAAATTATATCGAGCAGCAATCTCATCGCCGGTAGATGCCCGGTAGATAACGTGCGCCGCTTTTACCGCGGGCAGGGCAATAAAGTAGTGCGCGGTCGATATGCCTGCCGGTGCGCGGCCTGCGGCCGGGCTCGCCCGCGGATCTTGCCCGCCGGGCCGATCTGCGCAGATCGGCCAGTCGGCCCGGCCACGCGGCTAACCCTGGCGGGGCCGGCAGGCACTATGAGATGTGGCTTCGCGTGATGGCACCGGCCAGGCAGATGCTGACCTGGTGCGCGCGGCGCTGCTCGGCGACAAGGAACCGCTGGCCGAGCTGGTGACCAGGCACTGGGCGACCGCCGTTGCCCTCGCCGCGCGGGTGCTCGGCTCCGCGGAGCTGGCCTGCGATGCAGCGCAGGAAGCCGCCGTCAGCGCGATGACCGGCCTTGACCGGCTGCGCTCGCCGGAGCGGTTCGGCGCCTGGTTCTGCGGCATCGCGCTCAACGTCGCGCGGCGCTGGCTGCGGCAGCTCCGCCTGGAGAGCGTCGGGATGCCGGGCGGCGACCTGGTCTCGGCCGCGCCCGGCCCGGCCGAGCTGGCCGAGATCGCCGATCTGGCCAGCCGGGTCCGGGCCGCCATCGCGACGCTGCCGGGCGGCCAGCGGGACGCGGTCCTGCTGTTTTACCTGCAGGGCCTGAGCCACCGCGAGGTGGCAGCCGAGCTCGGCATCTCGGCCGGCGCGGTCAAGGCCCGGCTGCACCAGGCCCGGGCATCCCTCGCGCCCCGGCTCTGCCAGCTAGCCGACATCAGGAAAGGAAAGACGATGACAGCAACGGATGCGCAGGAGTGGGTACTGGTCGCCGTGGCCGACGTGCGGCGGACCGACGACGTGCCGCAGCCCAAGCACCTGATGCTGCTCGCGGAGCGCGACGGGGACCGGCGGCTGCCGATCTGGATCGGGCCGCACGAGGCAACCGCGCTGGCGATCTCGCTCGAGTCAATCGAGCAGCCCAGGCCGATGACCTACGGCCTGGCCGCCAGCCTGGTCGAGGCCGCCGGGGCGCGGCTCCGCGAGGTACGGATCGCCCGGCTGACCGACTCGGTCTTCTACGCGACCGTGGTCGTAGCCGGGCCGGACGGGCCGCGGGAAGTGGACGCCCGGCCAAGCGACGCGGTCAACCTGGCGCTGGCCGCTGATGTCCCGATCCTGGTGGACAGCCGGCTCCTCGGCGAGACGATGACGGCCCACTATGCGGAGGCGCTGGCCTACCCCACCGGCATCGCGGAGATTGCCGCCGAGATCAGGCAGCAGCGGGAGGAGCTGATGCGGGAGATCGCGGCCGGCTGGGGGCAGCCCGGCAGCAAGCAGGCCGGCCCCGGCGATCCTGCCTGAGCCTCAGGCGTCCTGGCCGGGGCGCCCGGCGGCGGCCGTCACGCCAGCCGCGGCGTGCCCGCGGCAGGCGTCCACCGGCTGCCCGGCGAACTGGCCGCCAGCGCAGTCCGCGCAGCGCACCGTGCGCCGCGGGTTGCGGATCAGGGTGAGGCCGAGCAGCCCGCCCAGCGCGACAAGCACGGCTGAGATAAGGACTCCCACGTGGAACGCGTGCACCGACGCGGACTGCACCGCGAGCGCGACTTGCTGGCCGGCCCGGCCAGGATCCACCCGGGCGAGCGTCTCCTTGCGTGCCTGCGCGATGGCCGTCGCGGCGGCCGGCGAGATCCTGTGCCCGGCCAGGCTCTTGTCCAGCGAGTCGCTGAACTGGGCCGACGCGACCGCGCCGACGGCTGCGATCGACAGCAGGCCGGCGATCCTGGCGGTCGCGTTGTTGATCCCCGAGGCGATGCCTGCGTTGCCCTCGTCGGCGTCCGACAGCACAGTCGCGGTCAGCGGCGCGACGGTCGCGGCGAGCCCGACCGAGAACAGCAGCAACGCGGGCAGCAGCCCGGTCAGGTAGTCCACGTCCGCGCCAAGCCGCAGCATCAGCGCCAGGCCGGCGGCGGCGACCAGCGGCCCCACGCCCATGAACAGCCGCGGCCCGAACCGGTCGGCGAGCTTCCCGAAGCGCTTGGACAGCGCGAACATCACCAGCGTCGTGGGCATCAGCGCGAACCCGGCATGCAGCGCGTCGTAGCCGGCCACCTCCTGCAGGAAGAGCACAAGCAGGAAGAACGTGATGCCCAGGCCGCCGTACATCGAGAGGGTCTGGATGTTGCCGACGGCGAAGTTCCGCCGCCGGAACAGCGCGAGCGGCACCGTGGGCGCCGGGGTGCGCCGCTCGTGCAGCACGAAGACGCCGAGCAGCGCGATGCCGCCGAGCCCGGGACCCCACACCTGCGGGCTGCCCCAGCCGGCGTCCGGCAGCCGGATCAGCGCGAGCACCGGCCCGGCCAGGCCGAGGAACGTGAGCGCGGCGCCCAGCCAGTCCACCCTGGCGTGCGCGGCGCCGCGCTCGCGGCCGGGCACGGCCATGGTGATCAGCACCAGGGTGAAGATCACGAACGGCACGTTGATGGCGAAGATCAGCCGCCAGGAGACCGCGTCGACCAGGTAGCCGCCCGCCAGCGGGCCGATCACCGTGGCGATCCCGGCCCATGCCGTCCACGAGCCGATCGCCGCGCCGCGTTCCGCTCGCGGGAAGGCGGCGATGATGACCGCCAGCGCGCTCGGCGTCAGCAGCGCCCCGAACGCGCCCTGCAGCGCCCGGCCGGCGATCAGCACCCCGATGTCCGGCGCGAACGCGCACAGCAGCGGAGCACAGCCCGAATCCGGCGACGCCGATGGAGAACACCCGCCGCTCGCCGAAGATGTCACCGAGCGAGCCGCCGACGAGGATCAGCGAGCCGAGCGCGAGCAGGTAGGCGTTGGACACCCACTGCTGGCCCGCCAGCCCGCCGCCGAGGTCAGCGCGGATTGACGGCAGCGCGACGTTCACCGCCGTGGCGTCAAGCCCGGCGACGAACGAGCCCATGATCGCCGCGATCAGGGCCAGCCGCTTGCGCCGGCCAGCGGAGGTCACGGGCGGCGTCATCGCGGGGTCCTCACCTGGTCTTGATCTTTTCTCGCAGCACAGTCAATGGCCACGGTATCTGGATGAGGGCAGATTTTTAACGGGAGCCTGGCCGCCGGTCGCCGGGCGCCCGGTGCCCCGGGCGGCGGTGCTGGCCGTGGCCAACCGGGCGGCGTTGCCGGTCCGGAACGTCATGCCGTGCGGACGCGAGGCTGATGTCATCGCGGCCGGATGCGGCGGTAATTTCTATGTCCCCGACACGGTCGAGATCGTGGTCTTCTCGGTGCTGGGCCGGGCAGCTCGAGGAGGTCGCAGAAGCGGGCCGCGGTGTCTACGGCGCGCTTGCCCGGGATCTACGGCTGACGCACAGCGTGCGGCATCGCGGCCGCCGCCGCGATGCCGCACGCTGTGCCGGAGCAGGCTGATCAGGCGAGGATCTTGGCCTTCTCGCGGTCGAATTCGGCTGCCGTGATGACTCCCCGGTCCCGGAGATCGGCGAGCTTCGCGAGCTGGTCAGCGGTACTGGCCGACGAGCCCGCCGCGCCCGACGACTGCTGCATCTGGCGGAACGCCTCGTTCTGCCGGTCGAACTGCCGCTGGGCCTGCTGCTCAGACCGCTCGTGCATCTCGCCGCCGCGGGCGATGAGGTAAACCAGCACGCCGATAAACGGGATGATGAGCACGAAAATGACCCAAAGCGCCTTCGCCCAGCCAGAAAGGTCGTGGCTGCGGAAAATGTCGAAGTACACATAGACCAGCAGCCAGATCCAGGCTACCCAGAGGAAGAATTCGAGCATCGTCCAGAAGATATTCAACAGCGGATAGGACGACGACGTTAGAGCAACTGACATGCTTTCTCCTTCGCGTCACGGCGGCTGTGCTTAGCTGGCTGGCCTTCGCGCCATGTTCGCCGTGCGGGTCAAGCATTCTCCGGCAGCGGATCACTGGCATCACCCGTCACGGGTGACTGGCTTGCGGGTAAGGCGCGGCCTTTCCGGCGGGCAGCCGCGGCGGGTCCTTCGGGAGCCGCCGGGAACTGTCACACTGTCCGTGCCGGACACGACGTTCCGGCGGAAGGAGGCCGGCGATGACTTCAGCTCGACGCAAGGCGCAGCGGGCGCTGGCCGGGGCGGCCGTGAGCTGCGTCGCCGCGCTCGCCGCGGCCTGCGGCTCAAGCGCCAGCCCGGCTGCGGCGCCAACCAGGACAGTCACCGTCACCGCGTCCCCGTCCGCAAGCACCAGCCCGCGCTCCCCCGGCGCCGTGCGGTCATCAGCCAGTCCCGCCGCAGCCGGGTGCCCGTCACGTGACCTGCAGGCCAAGGCCGGCGTCAGCCAGGGGGCAGCCGGCAGCACGTACGTCGCACTCGACTTCACCAACATCGGCAATGCCCCGTGCACACTCTTCGGCTATCCCGGCGTGTCGCTCGCGGGCGGCAATCCGGTCGGCCGGATCGGCAGGGCGGCCGCGGAGAGCAGCGCAAGCCCGCGGCGGCTCGTCACGCTCGCGCCGGGTGCCGCGGCCAGCGCGCTGCTCCGGATCGTCAACGCGGCCAACTACCCGGCATCGAAGTGCGGCCCGGTGCCGACGACCTTCCTGCAGATCTACCCGCCGAACCAGACAACGCCAATTTACGTCGGCTACAAGGCAACAGCCTGCTCCAAGGCAGTGCGCCTGCTCACCGTCAGCGTCGTCCGCCCCGGCGCGGGCAGTGCGTCCTAGCGCCGCTGGCAATTCCAGGGCCAGCGCCGGCGCACGATGCGCCGGGCGGGATGATGTTCGGGCACGCAATGCCCGCACGCCGGAGCCATCTGGAGGACCCAGCCGATGCCGACCATCCCGCTTCGCCAGCGCCCGGCCTGGAAGGCCCTGGAGCAGCACTACGCCGAGATCGGCGGCACGCACCTGCGGGAACTGTTCGCCGCCGACCCTGGACGCGGCGAGCGGCTGACCGCCGAGGCCGCGGGCCTCTACCTCGACTACTCCAAGAACCGGGTAACCGACGAGACGATGCGGCTGCTCACCGGCCTTGCCCGCGAGTCCGGCCTGGCCGAGCGCAGGGACATGATGCTGCGCGGCGAGCGGATCAACGTATCCGAGAACAGGCCGGTGCTGCACGTCGCCCTGCGGATGCCGAAGGGCAGCTCGCTTGTCGTCGACGGCGTCGACGTGGTCGCGCAGGTGCATCAGGTGCTTGACCGGATGTCGGATTTCGCCCGCCGGGTCCGCTCCGGCGAATGGAAGGGCTTCACTGGCGCCCCGATAAAGAACATCGTCAATGTCGGCATCGGCGGCTCCGATCTCGGCCCGGTCATGGCCTACGAGGCGCTGCGCTACTACTCCCGGCGCGACCTGACCTTCCGGTTCGTCTCCAACGTTGACTCCACCGACTTCGTCGAGGCGACCCGCGACCTGTCGGCCGCCGAGACCCTCTTCATCATCTCGTCCAAGACGTTCGGCACGCTGGAGACCCTGACGAACGCGCACTCGGCGCGCGCCTGGGTGGTCCGCGAGCTCGGCTCAGACGAGGCCGTCGCCAGGCACTTCGTCGCGGTGTCCACGAACGCCGGGCGGGTCGCCGAGTTCGGCATCGACACCGCGAACATGTTCGGCTTCTGGGACTGGGTCGGCGGGCGGTACTCGATGGACTCGGCCATCGGCCTTTCCACCATGCTCGCGATCGGGCCGGCCAGCTTCAGCGAGCTGCTGGCCGGATTCCACGAGATGGACGAGCACTTCCGTACCGCGCCGCTCGGCGAGAACCTCCCGGTGCTGATGGGGCTGCTTGCGGTCTGGTACGGCGATTTCTTCGGGGCGCAGACGGCGGCCGTGCTGCCCTACGAGCAGTACCTGAAGCGGTTCCCCGCCTACCTGCAGCAGCTGACGATGGAGTCGAACGGCAAGCAGGTGACGCTGGAGGGCGCCCCGGTCGACTACGAGACCGGGGCGGTCTACTGGGGGGAGCCAGGCACCAACGGGCAGCACAGCTTCTACCAGCTGATCCATCAGGGCACCAAGCTCGTCCCGGCCGACCTGATCGGCTTCGGCAAGACCCTCAACCCGCTGGGCGAGCACCACGACATCCTGTCCTCCAACGTCTTCGCCCAGGCGCAGGCCCTGGCGTTCGGCAAGACGGAACAGGAGGTCCGCGCCGAGGGAACCGCGCCCGAGGTGGTACCGCACCGGGTGATGCCGGGCAACCGCCCGACCAACGTGCTGCTGGCCGAGAAGCTGACCCCGCGGCTGCTCGGGGTCCTGGTGGCGCTGTACGAGCACAGCGTGTTCACCCAGGGCGCGATCTGGGACATCGACTCCTTCGACCAGTGGGGCGTGGAGCTCGGCAAGGTGCTGGCCGCCCAGATCATTCCCGAGCTGACCAGCGGCGCCGAGCCCGAGCTCGGGCATGACTCGTCCACCAACGCGCTCATCCGCCGTTACCGCAGCCTGAAGGGCTGAAGCCGGAAGACCTAGGGAGCAGAGATGACCACTGACAGCCCCACGCAGCTCGGCATGGTCGGGCTCGGCCGGATGGGCGCCAATATCGTCCGGCGGCTGATGCGCGACGGCCACCGCTGCGTCGTCTATGACGTGAACTCCGACGCCGTGAAGCAGCTCGCGGGCGAGGGCGCCACCGGCGCGACCTCGCTGGCGGACTTCGTGGCCAAGCTGGACAAGCCCAGGGCCGCGTGGCTGATGCTGCCTGCCGCCATCACCGGCTCGACCCTGGACGAGCTCGCCGAGCTGCTGGATCCCGGCGATGCGGTGATCGACGGCGGGAACTCCTACTACCGGGACGACATCATCAGGGCGAAGCGGCTCGCGCCGAGGCAGATCCACTACCTGGACTGCGGCACGTCGGGCGGCGTGTTCGGCCTGGACCGCGGCTACTGCCTGATGATCGGCGGCGAGGACGAGCCGGTCCGGCGGCTGGATCCGATCTTCAAGACCCTCGCGCCCGGCTCCGGCAGTGCCGAGCCAACGCCCGGCCGGACCCGGACCACCGGAACCGCCCCGCACGGGTACCTGCACTGCGGCCCGAACGGCGCCGGTCACTTCGTCAAGATGGTGCACAACGGCATCGAGTACGGCATGATGGCCGCGATCGGCGAGGGCCTGTCCATCATCAAGCACGCCAACATCGGCAAGGCGGAAGTGAAATCCGGCGACGCGGAGACCACGCCGCTGCGCGACCCGGAGTTCTACCAGTACGACATCGATGTCGCCGAGGTCGCCGAGGTCTGGCGCCGCGGCTCGGTCATCGGGTCCTGGCTGATCGACCTCACCGCCGATGCCCTCGCCCGGTCACCGCAGCTGGATGACTTCGAAGGCCGGGTGTCGGACTCCGGCGAAGGCCGGTGGACCGTGCTCGCCGCGGTGGACGAGGCCGTGCCCGCTCCGGTCATCACCGCCGCCCTGATCGAGCGGTTCGAGTCACGCGGCCTCGGCGAGTTCACCGCCAAGGTCCTGTCGGCCATGCGCAGCGAGTTCGGCGGTCACGCCGAGAAGAAGGACTAAGCCGCCGGGCCGTTCAGCGGCCCGGCCCTGGCCCGCTCGCCGACGGGCCGCCGCCGCAGGCTGGTCGGCCTTGCGGCGGCGGCCCGGGGCGGCGGCCTGCGGCGGCCCGGGGCGGGCGCTCCGGGGCGGCGGCCCGGAGCGGGCGCTACCTCTTGAACGCGTCCTTGATCTTCTCGCCGGCGTCCTTCAGGTCACCCTTGGCCTGGTCACCCCGGCCTTCAGCCTCGAGGGACTTGTCGTCGGTCACCTTGCCGACTTCTTCCTTGATCTTGCCGGTGCCCTTTTCGACGGCGTTCTTTGCCTTGTCTTCGGTGCTCATGAATATCTCCTTCTCGACTTCTCGACTTCTCGACTTCTCAAGCTGCGGTAGCCCGGCCAGGCGGCGGTCAGGAAATGACGGCGTCGACCGTCTTCTTCAGCGCGCTCGGCTGCTCGGGCGACCTTGGCGCCTTCTCCCGCGCCTGTTCCAGCCTGGCCCCGATGTCCTGCAGCTGCTTGCGGCCGAGACCGGCCCGGACCTTCGGGAACCAGTCCTGCTCTTCTTCCTGGATGTGATGCGTGACCAGCTCGATCAGTACCTCGGCCTTGGCGCTGAAGCGCTCCGCGTCGGCCGGCATGGGGTAAAGCTCCATGCACAGGACATCGGCGACGTGATGTTCCTCGTACGACTCGAGCACCTCGTCGTCCAGGTCCGGCAGCAGCGCGCGCACCTCCGGGTACATCACCTCGTTCTCGATGTAGGTGTGCACCGTGAGCAGCTCGATAATCCTGCGGACGATCTTGGCCTTCTTCTTGACGGCCTTATCGCCGGCCGCCTGGAACTGCCGGAACTGGCGCCGGATTTCCTTGTGGTCGGCCTTGAGGACGGTGATCGCATCAGCTGACATAAGTTCTCCCCCGCTATTGGCCATGCCGGTGCCGTTCGCACCGCTGGCGTCTCCCCTACCCGGCCATGCGGGGCTAAACGGACGCCCGGTGTGATGCCCGACACGCCGGATGTCTGGCTCGGGGGCTGGGCACCCGGCCTGCCGGGCCGGGCCAGGCTAATTTCATACTTTTCCGACTGTAATACTTGACATTAGTCGGCAGCGGGCGGACGTTGCTGTCAGACAGCGCGGGCCGCCGGACGCGACGCCGTCACGCCGCGGCCCGCCCGGACCAGCCATCCGAAAGGTGCAACTCGCATGACCCAGGTCCAGGACCATCGGGCGGCCCGCGACTTCCGCGGCCCGTATGAGCACATCGACGTAACGCAGGTCGGCGGCTCGATCGGCGCCGTCGTCGGCGGCATCAGGATCGGCGGTGACGTCGGCCGGCCAGCCGTCGCCGAGCTGCGCGCGGCGCTGCTGCGGCACAAGGTCGTCTTCCTGCGCGACCAGTTCCACGCCACCGATGCCGACCAGCTCGCGTTCGCTGAGCTGCTTGGCGCCACCACCAGGCCGCACCCGACGGTCTCCGGCGACGGCGACGCCGTGCTGCCGATCGACTCCGAGCAGGGCAAGGCCAACAGCTGGCATACCGACGTCACGTTCGTCGACCGGATCCCGGCGATGAGCCTGCTGCGAGCCGTCTCGCTGCCGCCGTACGGCGGGACGACGGCCTGGGCCAACACCGCCGAGGCCTACCTGCGGCTGCACCCCGCGCTGAAGGCCCTGGCCGGCGGGCTGCGCGCGGTGCATTCCAACCTGTACGACTACGCCGCCGAGCGGCCGCAGATCGGCGGCATCGACGTCAAGGAAGAGGATTACCGCAGGCAGTTCGCCCACCTGGAGTTCGAGACCGAGCATCCGGTGGTCCGCGTCCACCCGGAGACCGGGGAGCCGGCGCTGCTGCTCGGCCATTTCGTCCGGTCGTTCACCGGGCTGAGCACCGCCGACTTCAGCGAGCTGTTCTCCGTGCTGCAGCGGCACGTCACACGGCTGGAAAACACCGTCCGCTGGACCTGGCGCCTTGGTGACCTGGCCATCTGGGATAACCGGGCCACCCAGCACTACGCGGTCGCCGACTATGACAACCAGCCGCGGCTGCTGCACCGGATCACCATCGCCGGGGACATCCCGGTCGGCATCGGCGGCGATACCAGCGTCGTGCGCAAGGGCGACGCCAGCCACTACTCGCAGATCGCCGCCTGAGACCCCGCCGCCCGAGCACCCCGCCGCCCGAGCACCCCGCCGCCCGAGCACCCCGCCGCCCGAGCACCCCGCCGATTCCATGATCTTGGAGCTTTCTTAGTGCTGATCCCCCCGAAACGCTCCAAGATCATGGAACGGCTTTGCGGCAGGATGTCAGTGTGCGTGCGATCGTGGTGGAGCGATTCGGCATCCGGCCGGTAGTCGCCGAGGTGCCGGAGCCGGCCGTTGCCGACCACGGGGCCGTGCTCCGGGTCGAGGCGACCGGGTTGTGCCGCAGCGACTGGCACGGCTGGCAGGGCCACGATCCGGACATCCGGCTGCCGCATGTGCCGGGGCACGAGATCGCCGGGACGGTCATCGCGACCGGGCCGGACGTGCGCGGCTGGGCGGCGGGCGACCGGGTGACCGTGCCGTTCGTGTGCGCCTGCGGCGACTGCGCGCAGTGCCGTGCGGGCAATCACCAGGTCTGCCTTCGGCAGGAACAGCCGGGGTTCACCTACTGGGGTTCGTTCGCCGAATACGTTGCCATCCCGCATGCCGGGGTGAACCTGGTCCGGCTGCCCGGCGACCTCGGCTTCGCCGGCGCCGCCAGCCTCGGCTGCCGGTTCGCCACCGCCTACCGCGCGGTCCGGCAGGTCGGCCAGGTGGCCGCGGGCGACTGGCTGGCGGTCTTCGGCTGCGGCGGCGTCGGGCTGTCCGCGGTGACGATCGGCGCGGCGGCCGGCGCCAGCGTGATCGCGGTCGACGTCAGCCCGGCCGCGCTGGCGCTGGCGAGCAGGCACGGGGCGGCGTACGCGCTGGCCGCCGGGCCGGACGCGGCCGGCCGGATCCGGGACATCACCGGCGGCGGCGCGCATCTGAGCATCGACGCGATCGGCTCGGCGGCGGTGGCGCAGTCGGCGCTTCGCTGCCTCCGGCCGGGCGGCCGGCACGTGCAGGTAGGCCTGCTGCCTGGCGACGTGAGCATGGACATGCGGCCGCTGATCGCGGGCGAGCTGCAGTGGCTGGGCAGCCACGGTATGGCGGCGCACGACTACCCGGGGATGCTCGAGCTTGTCGGCTCCGGGGCGGTGCGGCCCGGCGACCTGGTCACCCGCGTCATCGGGCTTGACGACGTGCCCGATGCGCTGGCTGAGATGAGCGCCGGCGGCACCCCCGGCATGACCGTCATCCGGCCGTTCGCGGGAGGATGAGGCACGCATTCCCGCGATGACGACCTGGCGCAGCGCGGCCGTTCCTGGGGACGGAGTCCGGTCCGCCGGCTGATCGCGCCGCAGCGCTGGTACCTGCCCGGCGCGCAGGTTCCTGCCCGACGGCCGCAAGCGGCTAGCCGTCGGACTCGCCGGCCAGCCGCACCCGCCTCGCCGTCCGGCTCGCCGGCCAGCCGCACCCGCCTTGCCATCCGGCTCGCCCGCCAGCCGCACCCGCCTTGCCATCCCGGAACGGCGTTCCGCCTGGTGGATGGGGGAAAGGTGCCGCCCTGGCGACACCAGACCCCCATTCACCAGGCGGAACGCTCATCAAAGGCATCAAGCACACCGCGCACGTCACGGGCCACTCCAACGTCACGGACCGGTCAAACCCGCACCGAGCGCCTCACGGTCCCTGGGCCGGCCCGGCAGCCGCGCGCCTGGGCTGCTCCGGCTGGCGCCGCCCGGCCCGTTTCAGCCAAAGACCTTTCTCCTGTGTCCTGCGTGACCGGAGAGTTCTAACGCGACGACAGTGACCATTTTTTCCGTATCTAGAACCTGTACGGTCATATGGTATTGAGATACAGTCGGCTTGTGCCTGGCTGCGGCGGCCGGGCGGAAGGCGGTGCCCCCCGGTGGTTACGGAAGTCATTGCGCAGCCAGGTCCCGAGCCGGGCCAGGGACAGACGGCCCAGGCCGGAAAGGGCCTGGGGCCGGTTCACTTGGCATGATCTCGAGCGTGGTGATCGCGGTCTCCTCGACCGCCCCCGCGTACAGCATGGCCGCCACCCTCGGCCTCATCGTCGCCATCGTCGGCGTGCACAGTCCGGGAACGCTGATCGTCTCGTTCCTGCCGATGCTCTGCATCGCGTATGCGTTCAGGGAGCTGAACAAGGCCGATCCGGACTGCGGCACGACGTTCACCTGGACGACCCGCGCGTTCGGGCCGTGGGCCGGCTGGCTCGGCGGCTGGGGCATCATCGCCGCGGACGTAGTGGTAATGGCGAGCCTGGCGCAGATCGCCGGCCGGTACGCGCTGCTGCTGGTCGGCGCGGACGGCCTGGCCGCGCAGACGTTCCCGGTGACCGCATGCGGCGTGGTCTTCATCGGCCTGCTCACCTGGGTCTGCTACCGCGGCATCGAGGTATCGGCCCGGCTGCAGCAGGCACTGCTCGCCATCGAGATTGTCGCCCTCGCGATGTTCGCCGCGGTGGCGCTCGTCAAGGCGGGCACCGGTCACGCGCTGCCAGGGGCCGCGCATCCGTCGGCGGGCTGGCTCAACCCGTGGACCGGCTCCTTCGGCAGCATGTCGAACTCGTTCCTGCTCGCGGTCTTCATCTACTGGGGCTGGGACTGCGCGGTCCGTCAACGAGGAGACCAAGGACCGGGCCAGGGCCCCCGGCCGCGCCGCCGTGCTGTCCACGGTGCTGCTTGTCGCGGTCTTCGCCGTGGTCAGCACCGCTGCGCTGGCGTTCGCGGGCCCGGCTTTCCTAGCGCAGCACAGCACGGATGTGCTCGGCGCGATGTCCTCGGCGGTGCTCGGCAGCACCGCGGGCAAACTGCTCGTCCTGTGCGTGCTGACGTCGGCCACCGCGTCTACCCAGACCACGATCATGCCGACCGCCCGCGCGGTGCTGGCGATGGCCGCGCACCGGGCGCTGCCGGCCAGGTTCGCGAAGATGCACCCCCGCTACCTCACGCCCACCGTGGCCACCCTCGTGATGGGCGCGGTCTCCGCAGCCTGCTACGTGGCGCTGACCATGACATCGAGGAACGTGCTCGCGGACTCGGCCGCTTCGGTCGGCCTGCTGATCGCGTTCTACTACGGGCTGACCGGCTTCGCCTGCGCCTGGTTCTTCCGGCGCCAGGTCCTGACGGGCGCGCGGGCGCTGGTTTTCCAGGGCATCCTGCCGGTGCTCGGGGGCCTGGCATTGCTGGCCGCGTTCGTGCTGTCGATCAGGTCGTACTGGCCGGCCGCCAGCAGCTACTCCAGCTTCGCCGGAGTCGGCGGCGTCTTCCTGATCGGCGCTGGCTCGCTGCTCGCCGGGGTTCTCCTTATGCTGGTTGCGCGGTGGCGGCTGCCCGCGTTCTTCGTGAGCCAGACGCTGCCGCCGGTCCCGCATCCGGCACCGGGCCGCACGGCGCCGGGCCGCCGGATGCGACGCCGCGCGGCGCGGGGCCCGGCGACGGCACCCCGGCCCGCGCCGGAACAGGCCGCCGGGTTCGAGGCAAGGAGCGGAGCGGCATGACCCAGGTTCAGGTAACCGCAGCGCGCGGCGCCCGCCGGGCCGGCCGGCGCAAGGTGCAGGTGCTGCAGGCCGCGGGCCGCGTCATCGCCGAGCGGGGTGCCGACGCCACCCGGTTCGCGGACGTCGCGGCGGAGAGCGCCGTCCCGGTCAGCACCCTGCAGTACTACTTCGGATCCCGCGAGGACCTCCTGGTCGCCGCGTTCCGGCACGCCTCAGCCAGCGAGATCGGCGCGCTGGAAGCGGAGCTCGCCGAGCTGACCGACCCATGGGACCGGCTGGCCCGCATCGTCAGCCGGGCCCTGGCCGGCTACGGCACGGCCGATGCCGGGCCCGGCCGGCTGTGGATCGAGTCGTGGCACTTCGGGATCCGCGACGCCGAGATGCGCGCCGATGCCATCGGCGACTACGCGGCCTGGCGCCGCCTCGTCGCCGACGCCGTGCGGGCAGGCATCGGCAGCGGCCGCTTCCGCACCGAGCAGGCCCCGGAGCGGATCGCCGTGCTCGCCATCGCGCTCGTCGACGGCGTCGGCATCCCGCTTGCCCTCGGCGATCCGGAGATAGCGCCCGCGGCGGCGGCCGGCGAGGTGCTCTCCGCGCTCGCGGCGATGCTGGGCGTGCGCGCGGCCGGCTAGGCCGGGGCCGCTTCAGGCGTCCCGGCGCGCCGCCGGACGGCATCGATGACTGCCGTGACCGGCGGCCATGCCTGCGTGCCGGCCCGGAGCACGCTCCACATCCTGCGGTCGATCCTGGCCAGCGCGAGCGGCACCATCCGCACCCGGCCGGCGCCCGGGGCACCGGCGGGCAGCAGGCTCACGCCCTGGCCGGCCAGCACCAGGTCGATGACCAGCTCCAGGCTGTCCGCCCGGTGCCGGATTCGCGGCTTCCAGCCGGCCAGGGCGCAGAGCCGGTCGGCAAGCTCGTCATCGCCGGGGTCGCGTGAGTTGCCGATCCACGGCACGCCGCGCAGGCTCTCCAGGTCAGCCAGGGTGTCCAGCCGCGCTGGGACGGGCGATGCCGGCGGCACCGCCAGCATCATCGGGCTGCGGCAGAGCAACGACCGGACATGCCGCCCGGCACGCGGGACCAGTGTGTAGTCATACACGAAGCCGAGGTCGATCTGGCCGGCATCCAGCAGCTCGTCCACCTCGCCCGGCTCGCGCTCCTGCAGCTCAAGCTCCAGCCCCGGGTGCAGGCAGGCCAGCTCGGCGAGCGCGGGCAGCAGGTCCTGGCGCAGCGCCGTGGTGTAGCCGGCCACGCGGACCAGCCCGCCGGGCGCCGCCGCGGCGGCCAGGTCAAGCTCGGCGGCGGTCAGGGCGGCGAGGATGGCCTCGGCGTGGCCGACCAGCCGCCGCCCGGCCGGCGTCAGCCGGACCCGGCGGCCCGCCGCCTCAAGCAGCGGCACCCCGGCCTCGCGCTCAAGGGCGGCAAGCTGCTGGCTGACCGCCGAGGTCCCGTACCCGGTGGCCTGCGCGACCGCGGACATGGTGCCCAGCCTGGACAGCTCGACCAGGACCTTCATCTTGCGGATATCCACCGGTCCAATTATCCATCTGAACTGAACGGTATAGCCAGTAACCTGCACTAGACGTGGACAGTGGCAAGGCGGTCGAATGAAGCCATGAAGGTTCCGCCCCCAGCCCTGGCCGTCACGTCCATGCTGTCGGTGCAGACCGGCGCGGCCCTGAGCACGCACCAGTTCGCGGCGCTCACCCCGGCTGGCTCCGCCTGGCTGCGGGTGGCCATCTCGGCGGTCATCCTGCTGGCCATCACCCGGCCGCGGCTGCGCGGCATCGGCTGGCCGGCGCTGCGCGGCACCCTGCTGCTCGGCACGGCCACGGCCGTGATGACCCTGGCATACATCGAGGCGGTGGCCAGGATTCCGCTTGGCACCACCGCCGCCATCGAGTTCCTCGGGCCGCTCGGCGTGGCTGCGCTGCGCAGCCACCGGCGCGCGGCGCTGGCCTGGCCCGCGCTGGCCATGCTCGGCGTGATCGGGCTGACCGAGCCGTGGCACGGGCGGCTGAACCTGGCCGGCGTCGGCTTCGCGATGGCCGCGGGCGCCGGCTGGGCCGCCTACATCCTGCTCACCCAGCGGGTGGGCGCGCAGCTGTCCGGGCTGCAGGGCCTCGCGATGTCGCTGGGCACGGCAGCGATCGTCGCGGCCCCGCTGGCCGCCTGGCCAGCCCTGCACGGCCTGACCCCGGTCATCGCCGCGCAGAGACTGGGGCTTGCCGTGCTCGTCCCGCTGCTGCCGTTCTCGCTTGAGCTGCTCGCGCTGCGGCGGATGCGGGTGGCCGCCTTCGGCACCCTGATGGCGGTTGAGCCGGGAATCGCGGTGCTGATCGGGCTGGTGGTACTCGGCCAGCTGCCGGCGGCCTGGCAGGCCGCCGGGGTGGTGCTGGTGGTCACCGCGGGCATCGGCGCGCAGCGCACTGCGCCTGCGGCGCCGGCCGGGGAGCCGCGGCCGCGGCCGGAGCTGATCGCGACGGCATGACCTCGATATCGGCCAGGCGGCGGATGTCTCGCGCGCGCGGGAGATCGCATCCTGAGATACGTCCAGCCGCACGCCCGCTGCCAGCCGTCAGGCCCAGCGAGGCGCGGCGGCCAGCCGACCGGCCGAGGAGGAACACCATGCATCCGGCAGTACTGCGGGAGCTGGCGGCAGAGCACGTCAGGACCATGACAGCGATCGCCGACGACTCGCGGCTGGCCCGCCGGGCGCGCCGGGCCGCCCAGCCGCGGACCCCGGTGCCGCGGGGCCGGCCACGCCCGTCCGGCCCGGCTGAGGCGCCTGGCTGGCCGGACCGGGTACCGGCAGCCGACGGCGCCGGGCCTTGCGGGCCGCTGGCGGAGCGGATCACCGACGCGGACGCGCGGGACCTGGCCGCCCAGCAGACCAGGTAGCGGCATCCGGCCGCGGAGGGCCTAGCGGCCAGGCCGGCGATGGCCTAGCGGCCAGGCCGGCCGTCCGCAGGCCGCGGGGTGTGCCCGCCGAGAACCTGGCGCAGCAGGCCGGAATCTGCGTTGCCGCCGGTCTGGATCACGGCCACGCGCCGGCCTGCCATCCGGGAGCGCTCAGCGAGCAGGCCGGCCAGCGCGAGCGCGCCCGCGGGCTCGGCGACATTGTGCGTGGCCGCGAACAGGATCCGCATCGCCTCGGCCGCGTCGTCCTCGCTGACGGTCAGGACCCGGGCGGCGCGGCCAGGATGACCGAGATGGCGTCGGCGTCCGGTACCCGGCAAGCGACGCCGTCGATGAACGTGTCCGCCGTGTCGGTGGCGACTACCCGCCCGGCCGCCACCGAGCGCGCCGTCGCCGGGGCCAGCTCCGCTACCACCCCGATCACCTCGGTCCGCAGGCCGAGCAGGTCGCGCACGCCGATGATGCCGCTGATCCCTGACCCCATCCCCACCGGCACGTAGACAGCATCGAGCTCGCCGGCGGCAGCGAACAGCTCCCTGGCGTACGTGGCCACGCCGAGCACCAGATCCGGGTGATAGGACGGGACCGTCTCGAGCCCGCGCTCGGCGCCGAGCGCGCTGGCGTGCTCGCGGGCAGCCTGGAAGTCGTGGCCGTGTACCACGAGCTTGGCGCCGAAGCCCCGCATGGCCGCGTTCTTGTCCGGGCTGTTGCCACCGGGGACGACGATCGTGACGTCGATCCCGGCGGCCCGTCCGGCGAAGGCCAGGCTCTGCCCGTGGTTGCCGCGGGTGGCCGACACGATCCCGGTGACCCCTGGCCGCCCGGCGCGCAGCCGCTCGGCATACATCAGGCCGCCGCGGACCTTGAAGGCCCCGGTGGGAGTGTGATTCTCGTGTTTCACCCAGACCTCGGCGCCCACCTTGTCCGCCAGCAACGGCCACGCATACTGCGGCGTCGGCGGCACCAATCTGCCGACGATGCCAGCCGCCCAGTCGAGCTCTGCGGAACTGAATTGCATGCGCTAAGCCTGCCACGGGTGACGCCGCGGGGCCTGCGGCCGCGCTATCAGGCGGAACCGCAGCCCGGAATCCGTGCAGGAATGCCGGAGGCCCCGCTCAGCCGGTCTGCAGGTTGGCTTTCTATCCTCAGCTCCGGGATGCGACAGGTGAGCTAAGCGGAAAGGGCCGGAACGTGCGTGAGGACGTGAGCATCTCGTACCGGGGGGCGGGCTACGAGATCGGGCGAGGGCAGGACTTCTACGGGATCTGGCCGCTGGGAGCGCCGCGGGCCCAGGTTCTCGAGCGGTGGCCGCAGACCCCCGAAGGCTGGTACGCCGCGTGGTCCAGGTTCACCGGTATCGAGGCACCGGGCACGATCGTCCCGGTGCAGCCCGGCGGCCCGCTGCCCGCGCCATCAGGCCGGGTGCGCGCGCCGTCACCGCGGCGGTGCTGCTCGCGGCCGGCGTCGCCTGCGGGATCGCCGGGCTCTTCCCCGGCTATCTCGCCGGGGCGAGCCTCGCCGGTGCGCCAGGCCGATCTCGTGCCGCATGCGATCTACCTCGCCGCCTGGGCCGCGAGCGCCGTGCTCATCCTGCTCGGCGGCGGCCGCCAGCGGGCGGGGGCGCTGCTCGGGACAGGGACGAGCGCGGTCACGTTCGGCCTGTTCTTCGCGGACGCCGGCCAGGCGATCGCCGGCGGCGCGCACCTGGCCAGCGCCGGCCTCGTGCTCGGGCTGGCAGGCTGGCTCGGCTGCGCGGCCGGCTCCGCGGTGGCCGTTGGCATCCGGCCGCCCGCAGAGCCGGGCGGGAAGTACGGCTACGAGGCGGGCTCGGTCATGATCCTGGCGCTCGCCGGGCTCGGCGCGGCGGTCGCATTCGCCCCGTCATGGGACAGTTACACGCTGCGGACGCCAGCCGGCCTGCTGCAGTCGGTGACGGCAGGCAATGCCTTCGCGAACCCGGCACCGGTGATTGCCGGAGACGTCGCTGTGATGGTCGCGCTGGTTGCAGTGGCCGTCGTGGCTGCTTTCTGGCGGCCGGTCATGCTGGGCGCGGCGCTGCTCGCCGGTGCCATCATCCCGATGGCGGCTCAGCTGATCTCGGCGCTCGTCCAGCTCGGCGAGGGCACCTCTCCCGGGCAGTTCGGGATCTCCCCGGCGCAGGCCACGCAGGCCGGCCTCACGATCAGCTCGGGCGTCACGCCGGCGTTCTGGATCTACTGCGCTTTCGTCATCGCGCTGATCGCGATGTGCGTGCGGATGCTCGTCCCGCCCCGCCCGGTGCCGCCGGGCGCTGCGCAGGCGCCCGCAAGCCCGGTCCAGGTGAGCAGGCAGGCCTAGCTGAGCCAGGCCTAGCTGAGCCGGTCGGTCCAGCTGAGCAGGCCGCCTAGCGGCCAGGCTCCTTCGACACCATGGTCAGCAGGTCGTACCTCGCCACCGGCTCGCTCTCCTGGTTCGTCACCTCGACATCCCAGCGGACTTCGCCGTAATCGGCGTTGACCCGCGGCGTGATCTGCTTGGCGGTCAGCGCCACCGTCAGCTCGTCACCCGGCTTGACCGGGGTGACGAAGCGCAGGTTCTCCAGGCCGTAGTTGGCGAGTACCGGCCCGGGCTCCGGGGAGACGAACAGCCCGGCGGCGAACGACAGGATCAGGTAACCGTGCGCCACGATGCCGCCGAACAGCGGGTTGGCCGCGGCCGCCGCCTCGTCGGTATGCGCGTAGAAGGTGTCGCCGGTGAACTCGGCGAAGTGATCCACGTCCGCGCGGGTGACCGTGCGCGGTCCGGCGACCACCGTGTCACCGACCCTGAGCGTAGCCAGTGACTTGCGGAACGGGTGCTCGGACTCATCCCCTCGCCGGCCGCCTGGCACCCAGCGGCCGGTGACCGCGCCGAGCACGGTCGGCGTGCCCTGAACGGCGGTGCGCTGCATGTGGTGCAGCACGCTCCTGATACCGCCGAGTTCCTCGCCGCCGCCAGCCCGCCCGGGGCCGCCGTGCACGAGCGCGGGCAGCGGTGAGCCGTGCCCGGTTGACTCCTTGGCGTCCTCGGCGTCAAGCACCAGCAGCCTGCCGTGCCAGGGCGCGACTCCGAGTACCACGTCGCGGGCGAAATCGGCGTCCCTGGTCACCACTGATCCGGCGAGGCTGCCGTCGCCGCGGGCAGCGAGCGCGACCACCTGCTCGGCCGATGGTGTACGGCAGCATCGTGGACACCGGCCCGAATGCCTCTACCTCGTGCGGCTCGGCCCGGTCAGCGTCGTCGGCGCGCAGCAGCACCGGCGAGATGAACGCACCCCGCTCGGCGGTCGCGCCGGTGACCTCGACCCGCTCCGGATCGCCGTAGACGATCCGCCCGGCACTGAGCAGGGCCTTCAGCGAGCGCCTGACCTCCTCCCGCTGCTCGAGGCTGGCCAGCGGTCCCATCCGCACGTCCGGGTCGGCCGGATTGCCGATGGTCACCCGGGCCAGCCGCTCGCTCACCGCCTGGCTGACGTCGTCCATCAGCCCGGCGGGCACCAGGGCGCGGCGGATCGCCGTGCACTTCTGCCCGGCCTTCACGGTCATCTCGGTGACAAGCTGCCGGACGTACAGGTCGAACTCGGCCGTCCCCGGCGCAGCGTCCGGCCCCAGGATGGACATGTTCAGCGAGTCGGCCTCGGCGTTGAACCGCACCGAGTTACGGACGACCGCCGGGTGCGCGCGCAGCTTGCGGGCCGTCCCGGCGGACCCGGTGAACGAGACAAGATCGTGGCTGGTCAGGTGGTCGAGCAGATCGCCGGTGCTGCCGCAGATCAGCTGCACGCAGCCGGCCGGAAGCAGGCCGGATGCCACGATCAGCTCGACGAGGCGAGCGGTGAGATAGGCCGTCTGGCTGGCCGGCTTCACCAGCGTCGGCAGGCCGGCCAGGAAGGCGGGCGCGAACTTCTCCAGCGGCCCCCACACCGGGAAGTTGAACGCGTTGATCTGGACAGCGACCCCGTGCAGCGACGTGCAAATGTGCTGGCCGACGAAGGTCCCGCCACGGCCAAGCGGCTCGACGTTGCCGTCGACGTACACGGTGGCGTTCGGCAGTTCCCTTGTGCCCTTGCTCGCGTAGCCGAACAGGACGCCGATACCGCCGTCCACGTCGAACTTCGAGTCCCCCAGGGTTGCCCCGGTCCTGGTCGACAGCGCGTAAAGCTCATCGCGGTTATCTCGCAGGTACGTTGCCAGCGCCTTCAGCAGCGCCGCGCGCTGGTGGAAGGTGAGCGCGCGCAGCGCAGGGCCGCCGACGGTCCGGCCGTGGTCGAGCGCGGCGGCCATGTCGATGCCGGCCGAAGTGATCCGCGCGACCTCCTCGCCGGTCGCGGCGTCGTACAGCGGCTTGCCATTCCCGTCCGGCGTCTGCCACCGGCCAGAGACGTAACTGCGCAAGGTAGTCATGCAGCCTGAACCTCCGTGGAGATATGCACGCGGCAGAGATATGCTCGCGCCGCCGTTTCCCGGCAGGTCGCCGTTTCATAACAGTATGTGCCGTCCCGGAACCGCGGGACCGGTCCCGCTGAGCCAGGCAGTACAAGGGCGGCCCGTGCGGCCCGCGTGCGCTGCCGAAGCCGTCTGCGGTACGGTCCGGCGATGGGCGATGCGGATGGCTATTTCGGGGAACGTGTCGCGGCGACCTACGACGAGTCGTCGGCGGGCATGTTCGAGCCCGGCGTCGTGGACGCGGCAGCCGACGTTCTGGCCGGGCTGGCCGGGCTGGCCGCCGGCGGCCGGGCCCTGGAGCTGGGCATCGGGACGGGGCGCATCGCACTGCCGCTGGCCCGCCGCGGCGTCCAGGTCCACGGCATCGACATGTCACGGGCAATGGTTGCCCGGCTGCGCGCCAAGCCCGGCGGTGACCAGGTCGGCGTGACCATCGGCGACTTCGCCACGACAACGGTCGACGGCACGTTCTCGGTGGCGTACCTGGTCTTCAACACGATCATGAACCTGACGACGCAGCAGGCGCAGGTGGCCTGCTTCCGCAACGCTGCCGCTCACCTCGCTCCCGGCGGCTGCTTCGTCATCGAGGTCATGATCCCCGATCTGCGCAGCCTCCCGGCAGGGCAGAACGCCGTGCCGTTCCACGTGAGCGCGACACGGTGGGCGTTCGACATCTACGACGTCGCCACCCAGGCGATGAGCTCGAACTACATCGAGGTCGTCGGCGGTCGCGGCCAGTATGACTCGATCCCCTTCCGGTACGTCTGGCCGGCGAGCTCGACCTGATGGCCCAGATCGCCGGACTGCGGCTGCGTGATCGGTGGGATGGATGGACCCGCGAGCCCTTCACCAGCGAGAGCCGCCAGCACGTCTCAATCTGGGAGAAACCTGCCAGCTAGCTGCGGGCAGTCAGCCGGTCAGGCCGGCCAGGGCGATGGCGGCCCGGGCGATGGCGGCCCGGCCAACCGCGTGGCAGGCCATCAGGGCTTAGGCCTGGCCGCGTCCTTGCCATTGCTGAGGCGGCTAGGCACGTCATCCGTTCCCCGCGCGATGGCGACCATGCCGAGCAGCGCGGCCAGCGGAGCAACCAGCGCGATGAAGTCGGCGGAGGCGAGGTTACCCAGGGCATCGAGGGCTCCGGCGAATCCGACGATCACCACGGCGACGGTCACCAGCCCCCACCCGTGCAGGAACAACCGCAGCGTGAAGGGCGGCGCGAGCGTCGTCACGTCCGCCACGGCGATGACAGGCTTCGTTGCGCGGCGTTCGGTCAGGCCCTCGCGCACCCGTGCGGTGATCACCAGGTTGCCGGGCCGGTCGGCAATCATCAGCAGCTCGTCGGGATGGGCCGGGTCAGGGGACTGCGACACCGAGCCGCCGCCGGCTGCCCACGACACCACCTTCTGGCTGCCCGCGGGCCGGACGCGATAGCGAGCCTGCTCGCCGGTGACCACCCTCTCCGGCCCGTCGATGACCACCGGCGGCGGCCCGGCCCCGTTAGCCCCGTTGACTTCCGTGCGGGAGATGTCAGCGATGCTGTCAGCGTCCGCAGCCTGGTCTTCCGAGCCCCCTTCTGCGGTGACGATGAACTGGCGGCGGGCCAGCTGCTCGGCGAGCCTGATCTGGCGCGCGTGCACGTTCCAGGCCATGGCCACCACCACGGCCGCGAGCCCGGCTGCTCCGAGCCCGAGCAGGGCGGCGACCGCGGGGTGGCTGGCACCAGTTGTTGCGGCGGCAAGCATCTTGTCTCCTGATCGGTCGGTCGCGGTCCGGGCCGGAGTTCCTGGTCGTCAGCGGCCGGGCCAGTGATGACCGGGGACTCCCGGAAGCTTGACGGGCTGGGCTCGGCCCTGGTTCCGGGCGGCCTGGCGGGCCGGCCAGCGACTTCGGTGCGCCAGCCAGGCGTTTGGATGGCCGCAGGGCTCCCAGCTAGCCGGCCCGGTGCCCGGTTCCCGTCGACGATGGCTGAGGCACTGGTCGGTGAAGCCTGGCCATCCTGAGCGTGTCTCCTCTGCCACAACGATATTCAAACATATAATCGAACCTGCCGGAACCCGTCGTCACGCCTCGATGCGAGTTCACCGCTGCGCTGCGTTCATGGTCAGCGCCTAGCATCGATGCCGTGGCTGACGCGATCTTCGAAATGCGGCGCCTGGCTGAGATTTACGACCCGATGGACCGGGACCGCTCCGACCTCGACGCTTACGTCGCGCTGGCCGAAGGTTTCGGGGCTCGGACTGTCCTTGACATCGGCTGCGGGACCGGGACGTTCGCCTGCCTTCTCGCCGAGCGCGGAATCGACGTGATCGCGGTCGACCCCGCTGGCGCCTCACTCGATGTGGCCCGGGCCAAGCCCGGCGCGGATCGGGTGCGATGGGTACACGGGGATGTGACGACGCTGCCGCCGCTGCGAGCGGATCTGGCGACGATGACAGCAAATGTCGCGCAGGTCTTCCTGACCGACGATGAGTGGGCGACGACGCTGCGATGCGCTCATTCGGCACTGCGCGAAGACGGGTGCCTCGTGTTCGAAACGCGAGATCCGGAGAAGGAGGCCTGGCGGGCCTGGGACCGCGAGCACTCCCATCGGCACGTCGGCATCCCCGGAGTGGGAGCCGTCGATGCCTGGACAGAGGTGACTGACATCAGCGGAGATCTTGTCTCCTTCCGGCAGACCTACGTATTCGAGGAAGACGGCGCGGTCCTGACCTCCGATTCGACATTGCGTTTCCGCCACCGCGATGAGGTCACCGGCTCGCTGCTGACAGCCGGGTTCTCGGTGGCCGAGGTCAGGGACGCCGCCGACCGGCCCGGCCGCGAACTAGTCTTCGTCGCCACCCGCGTGAGCTGACGGCAGGGCGAGCCGAAGTGATCGCATCAATCGAATGATCAGCGACCTGATCCGCTCCCGGGACGTCCTGGACGAAGTGATCGAGACGGCCTCTGGCCGGCGCCGGGGCCGGTCCGCGGCCACCGCGTCAATCGAGTAGCTTCGCTCGGATGAGCTTCAATGTCAGCGCAGACGCCTACCTGCGATTTATGGGGCGGTACTCGGAGCAGCTCGCAGTCCGGTTCGCCGACCTGGCCGGGCTCCGCGCGGGGCAGCGAGTGCTGGATGTGGGGTGCGGGCCAGGCGCGCTGGCGGCCGAGCTGGTGAGCCGGATGGGCGCGAGCGCGGTGTGTGCGGTGGAGCCATCGGCTTCGTTCGCCGCTGCGGTGCGGCAACGGCTACCCGGGGTGGATGTCCGGCAGTCGGCGGCCGAGCAGCTGCCGTTCCCTGATGGCGTCTTCGATGCCGCGATGGCACAGCTGGTCGTTCACTTCATGGCTGATCCGGTGGCAGGCCTGCGTGAAATGGGCCGGGTTACCCGGCCTGGCGGGGTGATCGCCGCCTGCGTCTGGGATCACGGCGGAGGTCGCGGGCCGCTGACGGCGTTCTGGCGGGCAGTGGGCGAGCTGGATCCCGCGGCAGACGACGAGTCTGACCTGGCCGGCGTCCGCGAAGGTGACCTTGCCAGGCTCCTCGCCCAGGCCGGGTTCGAAAGGTCGCGGTCCACCACGCTGACCGTCCGCGTCCGGTACGCGACCTTCGAGCAGTGGTGGGAGCCGTTCACCCTCGGAGTCGGCCCGGCCGGGGCATACGTTGCGTCCCTGTCCGCAGCGCGCCGCGGCGCGCTGCGGGAGCAGTGCAGGCGCCTGCTGCCCGCGGGCCCGGTCGAGGTCAGCGCCACCGCGTGGGCGGCGTCCAGCCTCGTCTGAGCGGCCAGCGGCCAGCGGCCAGCGGGTCAGCTGGCCGTTCGCTCCCCGGGCCCGAGCGCCCGGACGGGGATGCGGACGCACAGCACCGTCTCCCCGGGTCGCGAATCGATGGTGATCGTGCCCCCGTGACGTTCTACGACAATGCGCTGTGCGATGTCGAGGCCGAGACCGATGCCCTTGCCTACTTCCTTGGTCGTGTAGAAGGCCTCGAACGCGCGCGCGGCCACTTGCGGCGGCATACCCGGGCCGGTGTCCCCGACCTCAATGACGACGTCGTCACCGTCAGCTCGCGTCGCTACCCGGAGCGTGCCCGCGCCGTCCATTGCGTCGATGGCATTGTCGATGAGATTGGTCCACACCTGATTGAGCTCGCCGGCGTAGGCATCAATCCGGGGGACGTCGGCACCGTAGTCGCGCACGACCATGACGCCATCGCCGAGCTTGCGCCCGAGCACCACGAGAGTGCTCTCGAGGCCGTCAGTCACGTCGATGTGCTGCATCGACGCGCGGTCCATCTGCGAGTAGGACTTGATGGCCCCGACCAGCCCTGAGATCCGCCGGATCGACTCCTTCATCTCCGCCAGCAGCGCGGCAACGGAGAACGTGCTCGCCACCCACTCGAGGCCCGGCTGCAGAGACGATCCCGCGAGCACGGCCGCCGCGCGCTCGCACCAGTTCAGGTCGACGCCGCCGGCGGCGAGCGGCGGAGCGATGATCCACTCGCGGGCGATGCCGTGCCGGGCAAGCCACGACGACAGGGCATCCTCCTGGTCGGCTAGCGCCAGCGGATCCTGGGCAGCCGACTCCGGCTCGACCTCACGGCGCAGCGCGTCGAGCGCGGTGAACTGCCGGGCCGAGATCTCGCCGTCGGCGAGCCGGCGAAGGGAAGAGAGCAGCGTCTGGCACTCGGCCTCGAGGGCGTCGGCCGCCCGGGCGGCGGCAGCCGCCGGGTTGTTGATTTCATGCGCGAAGCCGGCCGCGAGCGTGCCGAGGGCGACAAGGGACTCGCGCTGCCTGGCCGTCGACTCGATGGAGCGTGCCGTGCGGTACAGGCCCTCGATGAGATGCCTGCCAAACGGGAACCAGGCGTTGAACCGCTGCTGCAGCACTTCGGCCGGCACCCGGAGCACCCGCCCGCCGATTGCACCCCGGCCGGTCGCGAGATAGACGCCGTGCTCGTCCCAGGCGCGGAAGCCGCCGGCCCAGCGGCCCGGCACGCTCATCTTCCCGACTACGGCGTGCTCACGGCCGATGTGGCGGACGAGGTCGATGGCACCGTCGAGGAGTACCCACCAGGAGTCCGCGTGCTCGCCCTCGCGGAACAGCTCGACACCCGGCTCGATGCGGACCTCGGTGCTGCCGTCGACCAGCTCCGTGAGCTGTTCGTCGGTCAGGCCGTCGAAAAGGCTAAGTGTCCGGAGCTCGTCGATGCGCATCAGACCGTGTCCAGGTAACGAAGTATGCGGCTTAAGTTGCCATCCCGGCTCGGGGCACCGAGCTGCCTATCCCGCGTACCACTATGGCATGCTCCGCGGGCAGCCTGCCTCGGGCATCCTGCCTGCCTGCCTTACGCACAGAGCGTCACCGATAGGCGAGCATGCCGCGGCGGGACATTGCACGTGCGACACGCCACGTGGGGGCTAGTGCCTCATTCCGGGTTCCTGGGATCACGCTGGGTTACCTTAGACATGTGTTCGAATACGCCGTTCCGATGCTTTCTGTCGCACTTGTCCGCCCGGCACCACGAGCCGGGCTGGCCGGCTATTGCCGGCTGAGGCCAGTGCGGGCGGCGGGCATGCTCAGTTGTAACCCCGGTCGAGTGGTGGTCGCATGACGTCTCCAGATGACACCGGCAAGCCGGAAGCGGCTCAAGCCGATCATGCGGGGAGCGTGTTGTGCCGGATCCTGGTCGCCCATTCGGAAGTCGTCGACATCGAGCTACTCGGCCAGGCTGAGTTGTCCGACGGGATCATCACGTACTCGCTGGGCGTGGTCCTGCCGGGCGGCAGGGAGCTGCTCGTCGACGTGGCGGACGTCTGACGGCCAGCAGCGCGGATCGGCCGGGACCGTGATCCCGGCGTTCCCGCGGCCCAGATCATGATCCCTGACCGCCTGCGACACCGGCAACGACTTCCTGCGGACCAGCTGATGAGAGGCCAGCCAGCCCGCTCGTCCATCTGGCGGGCTTTGGACGGCTTGGCGCTGATTGCCGGCGGCGACACAACCCCGTTCCTGGCCTGGTTAGCACGCTGGTCGCGATATTCGGGCTAGCATCCTGCGCCATGCGACCAGCAGGCGGTTTCTACAGGCTCCTGGCGGCACTGACGATGGCAGGGGCTCTCGTCCTGTTTCCGGCCGGCGCCGCGGTCACGGCAGCGGCCGCCCGGGCCGGCCAGCAGCTGCACCAGCTGCCCGACTTCGGCAACCCGCACGGGCACGCCTACGTCCCGGCGGCCGGGCGCGCGGTGAACTCCAGCAATCCGACCCAGGTCATTGGCACGGGCACGCCGGGCAGCTGCACCTCAGCGGCCGTAGTGAAAGCGGTGGCCACGGGCGGCATCATCATTTTCGACTGCGGCCTCAAGCCGGTGACCATCACGCTGACCGCCACGGCCAAGGTGCTGAACACCACGCACCAGATCGTGCTGGACGGCGGCGGCCTGGTCACGCTCAGCGGCGGTGGCAAGCACCAGATCCTCTACATGAACACCTGCGACCGGAAGCAGAAGATCACCTCCGACGACTGCTACAACCAGCGATGGCCGCAGCTGACCGTGCAGAACCTTACCTTCAGCGACGGCTACTCCGCCGTCCGGCAGACGAAGGGAGTCCCGTTCGGCGGCGGCGGCGGCGGAGCCATCTTTGCTGAAGGCGGCCAGCTCAAGGTGGTCAACTCGAAGTTCATCGGCAACCGCTGTTACCACGCCGGCCCTGATCTGGGCGGCGCCGCGGTTCGCGCGCTCGCTCAGTACCGCAACCGCACCGTCTACATCACTAATGACACCTTCAGCGGCGGTACTTGCTCCAACGGCGGCGCACTGAGCAGCATCGGCGTTTCCTGGGACATCATCAACAGCGTCATGACCGGCAATAAGGCCATCGGCTACGGCGCGAACCCGGCCAGCCCGGGCACGCTGGGCGGCGGCAGCGGCGGCGCCATCTACGCCGACGGCGACAACTACCGTGTGCAGGTCGCCAACTCCTTCATCCACGGCAACCAGGCCCGCGAGGGCGGCGGCGGCATCTTCTTCGTCGTGGACAACAGGAACGGAACGCTGGTGATCAGGAACTCAGCGCTGGTCGACAACCCCAGCGGCGTATTCTGGACCCGCCGCTACCCCGGCATCTACTTCCACAGCAGCGGGCGGCCGATCGTCGTCAACTCCAGGATCAACTGACTCAGGCAGACGAGCGGCCGCCGCGGACAAGCTGCCTGGCCGGCGGCGCGCTCCGGCAGGCCTCCCCACAGGGTTCCTCAGCACGCTTGTCACCGGCAGGCCTCACCACAGGGTTCCTCAGCACGCTTGTCACCGCCAGGCCAGGCAAAGAACTGGCCTGTCCGGCTGCAGGCGCACATGGTGGCGCGGCGGGACCGGTAACACCGGGCCCGCCGCGCTGGTCGTCGTTACTTGTGCGCTGAGCTGGCCTTCTTGGCCGGGACTGCGGTGAGCGGTGCGGTCACGTGGAACACGTCCTCCGCGAACTTCCGCTGGCTGGCCAGCAGCTGCTCGGCGAAGTTGTAGGCGCTTCCCACGAACTCGTCCGGCTTCGGCAGCTTGTCGGTCAGCGGCAGGGCCACCGGCGGCATCGCCGATGTCATCGGCTGGAGCGCGTCGGTCCAGGTCTTGATGGCCTCGATCGCCATTTCCTGGCTCTTGCGGACCGCGTCCAGGATCTGGCCTTGCAGTTCCTTGCCGACGGTCATGGTGTCAGTCATCTCTTCCTCCGGATGTCCTCGTCGTATGCGCTTACTATATCTAGCATTTGATTGATTCGTCAAGCGGAGGCCGGCCAGCGGCTGCTTGACGACAGCTGGCAACGCGCTCTTCGCCCGCCGGGAGCTACCGGAGCCCTGGACGATCCCGCAGGATCCCGGCACCCGGGGCCGGGCCGCACGGCCCTCCTGCCCCAGCCGGCACTGGATGGCCGGGTACTACTAGCGACCCGGCCGGCGATTTTCCCGTTTCGGCAGGTACAGGTCGGTAATCGTGCCCTCGAACGCCTCCGCCGCCAGCCCGATGGTCTCCGACAGCGTCGGATGCGGGTGGATCGTCAGGCCGATGTCGGCCGCGTCGGCGCCCATCTCGATCGCCAGCGCCGCCTCGGCGATGAGGTCGCCCGCGTTGGGCCCGACGATGCCGCAGCCGATGACACGGCCGTTCGCGTCGTCGAACAGCAGCTTCGTCATGCCCTCGGCCCGGCCGAGCGTGAGCGAGCGGCCGCTGGCCGCCCAGGGAAAGACGCCTTTGCCGTATTTCAGGCCGGCCGCCTTCGCCTCGTTCTCGGTCGTCCCGGCCCAGGCCACCTCGGGATCGGTGTAGGCGACCGAAGGGATGGCCCGCGCGTCGAAGAAGCTGCTCTTGGCCGCCGTTACTTCCGCGGCGACCTTCCCCTCGTGCATCGCCTTGTGCGCCAGCATCGGCTGGCCCACGACATCGCCGATGGCGAAGATGTGCGGGACATTGGTCCGCAGCTGCTTGTCGACCGGGATGAAGCCGCGGTCGTCGATCGTGACGCCGGCGTTCTCGGCACCGATCAGGTTGCCGTTGGGGCGCCGGCCCACGGCGACGAGGATCTTGTCGAAGGTATCGGCGGCCGGCGCCTTAGCGCCGTCGAAGGAAACCACGAGACCCTCGGGCCGGGCCTCGACGTTCGTCACCTTCGTCTTCAGGTAGATGTTCTCGTACTGCCCGGTGACCCGCTTGGCGAGCGGGGTGACCAGGTCCCTGTCGGCCCCGGGGATGAGCTGGTCCATCAGCTCGACGATGGTGACCTGCGCGCCGAGCTCGTGGTAGACAGTCGCCATCTCCAGCCCGATGATCCCGCCGCCGAGCACGAGCAGCCGCCGCGGAATCTCATCGAGCCGCAGCGCGCCAGTCGAGTCGACGACCCGCTGGTCGCCGGCCGGGATGAACGGCAACGTCAGCGGCTCTGAGCCTGCAGCGATGATCGCCTGCTCGAAGCCGACGGTCGTCGTCCCGCCATCGGCGAGCTCAATCTGCAGCTGGTGCGGCGAGATGAACCGGCCGTAGCCGCGGATCGCGGCGACCTTGCGCTGCCTGGCCAGCCCGGTGAGGCCGCCGGTCAGCCGTCCGACCACGCCGTCCTTCCACGCCCGCAGCTTGTCCACGTCGATCGCCGGAGCGCTGAACACGACGCCGTTCGCGCTCATCTCCTTGGTCTCGGCGATGACCTTGGCCGCATGCAGCAGCGCCTTTGACGGGATGCAGCCGACATTGAGGCAGACACCGCCGAGCGCCGGCCAGCGGTCGACAAGCACGACCTTCTTGCCGAGGTCGGCAGCCCGGAACGCCGCCGAGTAGCCGCCGGGCCCGGCGCCGAGGACGAGCACCTCCGCCGTGACGCCATCCGGCTCAGCCGCAGGCCCGGCGGCGGTGCTGGCCGCAGCGCTGGCCGCAGGCCCGGCCGCCGGCGCTGGCGTGCGCGGCTGGCCAGCCGCCGGCCCGGCTGGCGCTTCGGCTTGAGGCGCCTCGGCTGCGTGCAGGTCCACGATGCGGTGGCCGGCCGAGACGCGGTCGCCGACCGCGACAAGGACGCCGGCGATGGTTCCTGCCACCGGTGCGGGAATGTCCATCGTCGCCTTGTCCGACTCGAGCGTGATGAGCGGATCCTCGGCCGCCACGACGTCGCCCGGGGCCACGTGCACCTCGATGACGGGCACGTCCCGGAAGTCGCCGATGTCCGGGATCACGATGTCCACGTCAGGCTCCAGGGGTCGAAAGCGGCTGCCGAGTCGGCCGGCGGGTAGCGGTCAGAGCACGAGTCGTCGGATGTCCCCGAGCAGGTGGCACAGGTGCCGGGCGAAACGGGCGGCCAGCGCGCCGTCGATGACCCGGTGATCGTAGGAAAGTGACAACGGCAGCATCAACCGCGGCATGAACGCCGACCCGTCCCACACCGGGGCGGTCCTGGAGCGCACCACGCCGAGGATCGCCACCTCGGGCGCGTTCACGATCGGCGTGAAGCTGCTGCCGCCGATGCCGCCGAGGCTGGAGATGGTGAAACAGCCGCCCTGCAGGTCGGCCAGGCCGAGCTTGCCGTCGCGCGCCTTCGCCGAGACCGCGCCGAGCTCCTGACTCAGCTCCTGGACGCCCTTGCGGTCGACGTCGCGGATCACCGGCACCACCAGGCCGTCCGGCGTGTCCACCGCAACGCCGATGTGGTAGTAGCTCTTGTAGATAAGTGCGTCCTTCTCCGGAGTCAGGGAACTGTTGAACTTAGGGAACTCACGAAGCGCCGACACCGATGCCTTCATCAGGAAGGCCAGCAGCGTTACCCGGTAGCCTTCGGCCCGGGCGGCGGTGTCGAGTTCCCTTCGGAAAACATCCAGCTCCGTGATGTCCGCCTCGTCGTTGTGGGTGACATGCGGAATGTTGAGCCATGACCGGTGCAACTGCGGGCCGGACAGCCGCTGGATACGCGACAGCGGCCGGGTCTCCACCGGGCCGAACTTCGAGAAGTCCTGCGCAGGGATCTCCGGGATGCCCGCGCCCTGCGCGGCGGCCGTGCCTGCCGCGCCGCCTGCCGCCGTGGCAGCCGTCCCTCGGACCGCCGTGAGCAGGTCTTCCTTGGTGAGGCGGCCTTTCGGGCCGGTTCCGGACATCGCCGTGAGGTCCAGGCCCAGCTCGCGGGCCAGCCGGCGCACGCCGGGGCCCGCGTGCACGCCGTCGAAGTCGGCCGGCGGGGCGGCCTCGACGGCAGTCACCGGCGCGCTGGTCTGCGTCGGCGGCGGCGGGACGGCCGCGGCTGACCGGCGGGCCGGCTCCTGCATCGCGGCGACCGGGTCGCCATCCTGCTGGCCCGGCGGCTCCTGCTGGTCGGTCAGCGGCGGCGGGGCGAGCGCGCCGTCGGTGTCGAGCAGCAGGATGGGCGACCCCTTCTTGACCAGGTCGCCGATCTCGACCCGGACCTCACGCACGGTCCCGGCCGCGGGCGAGGGGATGTCCATGGTCGCCTTGTCCGACTCCAGCGTGATCAGCGGATCCTCGGCGCTGACGACATCTCCGGCCGCGACATGAATCTCGATGACCGGCACGTCGGCGAAGTCACCGAGGTCCGGAACGCTGACTTCAGTTGCAGCGGGCACTGTGGCTCCCCCTGGGCGGCGATGCCCGTGGCCGTTTCCTCTTGGTGCGCCGGCGGCAGGTCATACCGTGGCCGGATCTGGCTTGTCGGCATCGATTCCGTATCGCGAGATCGCGTCGGCGACCGTGGCCGCCGGGACCGTTCCGTCCTCAGCCAGCGAGGCCAGGGCAGCCAGGGCGACGTAGTACCGGTCGACCTCGAAGAAGCGGCGCAGGTTCCGCCGGTAGTCCGACCGGCCGAAGCCATCAGTGCCAAGGACCCGGTAGCGCCGCGGCACGAAGGGACGGATCTGGTCGGCGAAGGACTTGACGTAGTCGGTCGCGGCGATCACCGGGCCCGGCCGGCCTGCCAGGCAGGTCTCGACGTAGCTCTGCCGGGCCGGCTCCGTCGGGTGCAGCATGCTCCACCGCTCGGCCGCGAGCCCGTCGCGCCGCAACTCGGTAAAGCTCGGCGCGCTCCACACATCCCCGATCACGCCGTAGTCGGCGGCCAGCAGGTCGGCGGCGGCGAGTACCTCCCGCAGGATGGTGCCGCTGCCGAGCAGCTGAACCCGAGGACGGGCCGTTTCGCTGCGCTGGCCGGCCGCCCGGCTCTGGCCGGCCGCCCGGCTCTTGCCGCCGGCCGCCCGGCTCTTGCCGCCCGCGTTGCCCCTGGCGGCCGGCCTTGCGTCGGCTGCCGCCGCGTCGGGGTAGCCTGCGCTGCCGTCCCGCAGCAGGTACATCCCCTTGAGGATGCCGGCCTCGGCACCTTCGGGCAGCGCCGGGTGCTCGTAGTTCTCGTTCATCAGCGTGATGTAGAAGAACACGTCCTCCTGCTCGGCCAGCATCCGCCGCAGCCCGTCCTGGATGATGACGGCAACCTCGTAGGAATAGGCGGGGTCATAGGACACGCAGTTGGGGATCACCGCGGAGAGCACGTGGCTGTGCCCGTCCTCATGCTGCAGCCCTTCGCCGTTGAGCGTGGTCCGGCCGGACGTGCCGCCGAGCAGGAAGCCGCGGGCCCGCGAGTCGCCGGCTGCCCAGGCGAGGTCCATCACCCGCTGGAACCCGAACATCGAGTAGAAGATGTAGAACGGGATCATCGGCACGTCGCTCGTGCTGTACGAGGTTGCCGCGGCGATCCACGATGACATCGCGCCGGCCTCGTTGATGCCCTCCTGGAGCATCTGGCCGTCCGGCGCCTCGCGGTAGTACATGAGCTGGCTGGCGTCCTCGGGCTGGTACAGCTGCCCGGCCTGGCTGTAGATGCCGAACTGGCGGAACATGCCCTCCATCCCGAACGTCCTGGACTCATCAGGCACGATCGGGACCACCCGCTTTCCGATCTTCTTGTCGCGCAGCAGGGTGTTGAGGATCCGCACGAACGCCATGGTCGTGGAGATCTCGCGGCCCGGCGTGCCGGCCAGCTGGCTGCCGAAGGCACTGAGCTCGGGCACCGCCAGCGATTCCGTCGACCGCGTCCGGCGGGCCGGCAGGGCGCCGCCGAGGGCGGCGCGCCGCTCGCGTAGGTAAGCCATCTCCGGGCTGTCATCAGGGAAACGCAGGAACGGCAGCTCGGCCAGCTGCTCGTCGGTGAGCGGCAGGCTGAACCGGTCGCGGAACCGGGCCAGCGCCGCGGCGGCCATGTGCTTCTGCTGGTGGGTGATGTTCTGGCCTTCGCCAGACTCCCCCATGCCGTACCCCTTGATGGTCTTGGCCAGGATGACGGTGGGCTGGCCGACGGCCTGCACGGCGGCCGCGTATGCGGCGTAGACCTTGTTCGGGTCGTGGCCGCCGCGGTTGAGCGCCCAGATCTCGTCGTCGGTCATGCCGGCCACCATCTCGAGCAGCTCCGGGTACTTGCCGAAGAATTTCTCCCGGACATACGCGCCGTCCTTGGACTTGAAGTCCTGGTACTCGCCGTCGACGCACTCCTCCATCCGCCGCAGCAGCACGCCGGTGGAGTCACGGGCGATGAGCGGGTCCCAGCCGCTGCCCCACACGGCCTTGATCACGTTCCAGCCCGCGCCGCGGAAGATGCCCTCAAGCTCCTGGATGATCTTGCCGTTGCCTCTGACCGGGCCGTCGAGCCGCTGCAGGTTGCAGTTGATCACGAAGATGAGGTTGTCCAGCTTCTCCCGGCTGGCCATCGAGATGGCGCCCAGCGATTCCGGCTCGTCGGTCTCGCCGTCACCGAGGAAAGCCCAGACTTTGCGCCCGGCTGTGTCCGTCAGGCCGCGGCTTGCCAGGTATTTGAGGAATCGGGCCTGGTAGATCGCCATGATCGGGCCGAGGCCCATGGATACCGTGGGCATCTGCCAGTAGTCCGGCATCAGCCACGGGTGCGGGTAGGACGCGAGGCCGCCGCCGTCGACCTCCATCCGGAACTTCTTCAGCTGGGCCTCGGTGCAGCCTGGCCCTCGACGAACGAGCGGGCGTAGATGCCCGGCGAGGAATGACCCTGGATGAACAGCAGGTCACCGCCGTGCTGGCCGTCCGGGGCGTGAAAGAAATGCTGGAAGCCGACATCATAGAGAGTCGCCGCGGACTGGAAGCTGGCGATATGACCACCAAGCTCGGAGGACTCCGCGTTGGCGCGCAGCACGATCGCCAGGGCGTTCCACCGGATCAGCGACCGGATGCGATGGTCGATGGACAGCTCCTGCGGGCTCAGCCGCTCTTGCTTATCGGGCGGGATGGTATTCAGGTACGGCGTCGTGGCGCTGTACGGTACCGATGCACCCTTGCGTCTGGCCTCCGCGATCACCTCGTCGAGCAGGAAGAACGCACGGTCGGCGCCCTCGAAGGTCATCACCGAGTCAAGCGCGTCCATCCACTCGCGGGTCTCGGCCGGGTCAAGGTCTTCCAGCATGGGGATCCCCTCGTCGACAGCGCCAACCCGCGTCACGGCAAGGCGTGCAGTACCGTCATCGTCCCACTAGCGGCAGCAATCGGGTACAGGCCCGGCACCCGGCCAGACCCGGGGCGCCCCGTGGGCTGGCCGCGATCCCGTCAGCTGCCCTGATGGCCAGCGCTGCGTGCGCGCTCCCGGCAGGCCTCGATCTCGCTGTAGGCGGCCGCCTGGCCCGCCCAGCTGGCCGCCTCCACTTCCTTGCCGGGCTCCAGCGCCTTGTAAACCTCAAAGAAGTGCCGGATCTCCAGGCGGTCGAACTCCGGGACGTCCTCGATGTCGCGCAGATGGGCCATCCGCGGATCCGTCGCTGCCACGCACAGGACCTTATCGTCGAGGCCCATCTCGTCCCGCATCCGGAACATGCCGATCGCCCGGCAGGAGATCAGGCAGCCGGGGAAGGTCGGCTCATCGAGAATCACCAGCGCATCGAGCGGATCACCGTCGTCGGCAAGCGTGTGCTCGACAAAGCCGTAGTCGGCCGGATACCGGGTAGAGGTGAACAGCATCCGGTCCAGCCGGATCCGCCCCGTCTCATGGTCCATCTCGTACTTGTTGCGCTGGCCCTTCGGGATCTCGATGACGACGTCGAACTCCACGATTTCGCTCCTCGGCGCTCAGCTGATTGATTGCGCTGCCTGGATGTGTACCCAGCCGGCGTCCCTGCCCTCGGGCCAGGATCCCAGGATCCAGCATTTCGGGGAGGCATATTGGCGGGCCGGCTTCGCCGCCGCGCCGAGAATGTGCCGGCTGACACTGCTCATCGGCAAGGACCGAGGGTCAGTGGCCGGCCCGCGGGTGTTGTCGCTGCCGGTCAGTGCTGGCCGGCTGCGCGGCCGACGGCGGCGGTGATCGCCTGCGCTTCTGGCCGGATGGCTGCGCCTGCGACCAGTACGGTCGGTGTCGCGCTGACCCCGGCCGCGGTGGCGCGGGCGGTCACGTATTGCGGCCAGTCCAGGTAGGGCGCATCGGACAGGCAGGCGGCGAACGCCGGGCCGGCCAGCCCCACGGCACCGCCGATGCGGGCGAGTTCAGCGTCGCTCAGCCCCGGGCCGCCCTCGGGTGGCTGGCGGACGAAAAGCGCATGCGCATAGTCCGGGAACCGGCCCAGGTCCGCTGCGCAGCCCGATGCTGCTGCCGCGCGGGTCGAGTAGGTCGTCGTCGAGGCCTCGTCGAGGAAGTTCATCGGATGGTAGACGAGCCTGGCCAGCCGGTCGGCAACCAGGCCGGCCAGCGCCGGCGCCGAGGACAGCTCAAATCGCCGGCAGAACGGGCACAGGAAGTCGATGAAGGCGTCAACCCGGACCGGGCCGTCCCCGATGACGATCCCGTCGCCTTCGGGCGTCGCTCCGGCCGGAATGCGGCCTGGGCGGCGCCCTGCGGTGATCGGGTGGGTCATGGCACCTCCGGTAAGGCTGGGAGTCACGGCGGTCGTGCCTTCAGCGTCACTCGCGCCCAGCAAGCGGGCGGCCTGGCCGCGCACGTCTGCCGGGCAATGCGGGACCCGGCGGCCGGCTGCGGGTCAGGCTGCCAGTCGCCTGCGCACCGCCCCCGGCTCCGCCGTGGCCTCTCCGGCAGCAGCCGTGGCCTCCCCGGCAGCAGGAGCCGCGTCCGCATCCGCCATCCGGCCGGGTGTTTCCTGCTCCCCGGTCCAGCCGCGGGCCGCGAGGTAGCCGGCCACGGGCCGGTCGGCCTCTTCGAAGTAGCCGGCTACCCGCTCGCTCACAGTGACCGTCACGTCGGCTGCCTGGGGCTCATCCGGCTCCGGGCCTGCCCCATCTGAGCGAAGATCTGTGCCTGCCGCCCCGCTGGTCCCTGACTCCGCTGCCTGTTGCCGGGCGGCCGGCATTCTCGCGCCAGGATCTCGCTCCGTGGTGTCATGACCGGACCCCGCCATGTCAGCGGCGCCGCGCCCGGCCATGTCCTCGCCTGCCCGTCCGGCGACACTTCCTGGCCGCTCATCAACGGGCATCAGGGGCCGATCGGTTACCCGCCGCCGCCGCAGCACCACAGCGGCAGCCACCACGATCACCGCAGCACACATCACCAGATCGATCAGGAGCAGCTCGCGCATGGTCATCCCCCGGGCAGCCGGTCGTACTTCACCCCTTCCCGGCCAGCCATGCTCCGACACCGCCCGCGCCGCAATAACGGCGCGGCGTGCTACCCGAGATCGCCGCTGAGCACCAGGAGACGGACTGGCGCCAGCACCCTGCCCGCAGTGGGTACGTATGGGCACAGGCCCGGGCACGAGACCATCCCAGGTCCCCTTGCCGGCCTGCAAGCACCAGATGGATCCACGCAAGGAGGGCCGCATGACTTCCTACCGGCACGTTCCGCACCCGCACATCCTGCACCGGAAGGCGGCGGGCCCGGTCAAGGTGGCCGACCAGTTCTCCCGGACCAGTCCGGTCACCCGTTTCAACACTGCCTTCGCCTTGAAGATCACGGAAGCCGTCGGCTCCATGTGGTGCGCATACATCTTCGCCGCCATCGCCCTGTTCGGCCTGCCGTCGGCCATCCGCGGCGGCCTCGGCGGCATCGTGCAGTGGATCGCGCAGACGTTCCTTCAGCTGGTGCTGCTGTCGATCATCATCGTCGGCCAGAACGTGCAGGCCGCGGCATCTGACGAGCGGGCGGAGAACACCTACCAGGACGCCGAGGCGGTCCTGCATGAAGCCCTGCAGATCCAGGAACACCTGCTCACCCAGGACCAGGAGCTCGAAAGGCTCGTCGCCGAGCTAAGCTCACGGCGACCGAGGCCATGAGGATGCCCGGCCGGCACTCGCGAGGACGGTACTCGGCGCGACAGGCAGGGGCCGCAGGATGAATCCGGAAGCCGGACGACACGGATCAGGTCGTCCGGCGCTCTCCCGCCGGGCGATGCTGGCCTGCTGCGCGGTCGCCGCGTCCGGATCACTGGCGGCAGCTGGCTGCGGTGACGCGGCTACTCCAGCACGGGGCCAGGCGGACGGCGCTACCCAGCCGGGCGCTGATACAGCCCGGCGACGCCGCGGGGGCTGGTTCGCGCCGGCTGACCACGCCCCGCACAGCCGGACCTGGATGGCCTGGCCGGCCAGGAAGGACATCTGGGGCAACATGCTGCCCGGCGTCCGGCGTGATGTCGCGTCGGTCGCGCGGACCATCGCGCGTTTCGAGCCGGTTGCCATGGTCGCGCGCCCGGACCAGGCAAGCGAAGCCGCGAGTGCCTGCGGCCAGGGCGTGCAGATCGTCCAGCTCGTCAACGACGACCTGTGGATGCGGGACATGGGGCCCGTCTTCCTCGTCGATGGCCGCGGCGGCCTGGCCGGCCTGGACATGAACTTCAACGGGTGGGGGAACAGGCAGGCGCACCGGAACGACGCGAAGATCGCCCGCCAGATGCTCGCGCTGCTCGGCGTCCCTCGGCTCAGGGCGCCGTTCGTGGCCGAGGGCGGAGCGCTTGAGGTGGACGGCCAGGGCACCGTCATGGCCACCGAGAGCTCGATCATCAACCCGAACCGGAACCCCGGCGTGTCAAAGGCGCGGCTCACCGCCGACATCTGCGGTCATCTCGGCGCCCGCAAGATGATCTGGGTACCCGGTCTGAAGAACCATGACATCACCGACGATCACATCGACGGCCTGGCACGATTCGCGCGCCCGGCCGAGGTCGTCGTCGACCAGCCGGCCAGCCCGCACGCGACGAACGCCTGGGCGGTCTCCGAGCGGCAGGCCCTCAGCATCCTCAGGACGTCCACCGACGCGGCGGGCCGGCTGCTGGGGTGCCGCGTCTCGCGAGAATCGGCGACCATCCCGGCGCACGAGAACCCCAGCCTGTTCGTCAACGTCTACGTCAACTGGTACGTGTGCAACGGTGCCGTGCTCATTCCGAGATTTGGCGACCGGCCGGCCGACGAAGCCGCGCGGTCTCTTGTCGCCGACCTTTACCCCGGCCGGGAGGTCATCCAGCTCACGATAGACAACCTGGCCGAAGGAGGCGGCGGCATCCACTGTGCCACGCAGCAGCAGCCGGCTACCTGAATCCGCCGCGAGGTCACGATCCCGGCACCGCCGCTACATCGCCGGCATGGCCGTGACGTGCAGGCCAGGAAGCAGCCAGGGGAACCAGATGGCCAGGACGCCGACTGCGACCAGGACGGTCCCGACGGCCTGGCCGAACGGCTTCCCGTGCCGCCAGAGCTTCTCAGCGAAGATGACCACCGCAAGCGCCGCCATCACCGCCAGGTTCATCACGCCGACCGCGATCAGCACGATCATCAGGCCCCAGCAGCAGCCAGCGCACGTCGCCCCGTGATGCAATCCGACGCGGACGTCTCGGCTGCGGCCCCTGAAGCCGATGTAGTGCAGCAGCGCGCCGACCGGCGAGCGGCAGCGACGCAGGCACCAGTCCTTCCACGGGGTGAGCTGGTAACTGCCCGCGGTAATGAAAATCGCCACGCCAAGCCATTTCGCCGCAGCCGGGGACGCCGCGGGCAGCCGCCCGGTCCCGGCCAGGACCGCGAAGGCGACCGCCCCGAACGCAGCCCAGGCCAGCAGGTATCCGGTGAGGAACAGGCTCATCCGCGCGACGCGCCCGGTGCCGGTCGACGTGCCGCTGATCGACCGGGTCCACAGCACCGCGACCGGCGCGACCGACGGCAGCATCATCGCGGCCATCATCACCACCCACAGCCCGAGGAAGGGCAGCAGCCCCAGGCCCATCGTCCCTGGCCCGTTACCCATGTCCCGGGCCTGCATGACGGTGACCGCCCAGGCCACCGCCGCGAGCAATGCGACAGCGATCCACGGCGTCGCGAGCTGACGCGATGGCAGGGCCAGCGCGGGCCGCGTGACGGAGACCGGGCCGGCCTTGTCGGCCATGGCGGAGCCCCCGGTCACCCTTCGTACCTGAAGTCCGTGACGAAGCTATTCGTACCGGAAAAGTCCGCGCTCCAGTGGTCGTGGTAGCTCACGTCTTTCGCCACGGCCTGCCGGACAGGCTGCGGGACCGCGCCGAACGGCGCGTTGGTGATCACGGCCGGTCCTTGGCCGTCCATTCCGACGAGCTGGTCGCTGCTCATCGATAGCGCGCCGGAGACCTCGGCGTGCAGCGAGCCGTCCGACTTCTCGAACGTGATCGCCGCCGGCTGCACCCCGGCCACCTCGCCGATCAGCGGCCCCAGCCCGGCGAGGTACCCGCCAGCGCCCCCGGAAAATACCGCACCGAGGGCTTGCGACTGCTCGGCGGAGGCACGGTCGTCCAGGTACAGCGCCACTTTCCAGCCGCCGTCGGTCATCCGCTTCGGCGAGTGCACGGCCATGACGGCATTCAGGCCAGACAGGTCCACACCGTCTTTGCTCCCGTTGGTGACATGCCATGCCAGCAAGACGTCGCAGTTGTCCTGGGTGGCGGCCCCGAGCCATACACAGTTGCAGCTGACATCGCAGTTGCACACCTCGAAGTAGTCCCCTTCGACAGAGAAGCTCACGTCACCCTCCCCGGCGCCGAGTCCGGCACAGGCAGCCGGACACCTACCCTGGCCTTCTAGCACTGCGTCCGCTGTTGCGCAACCCCGTTCGGGGCCACCGGACTCCCGGGATCGCAGCGGAATCTCGCCTTGATCGCGTATCAGGGCCGTGCCTTCCCGCCCCTGTTCACTGGGGACACATCGGAACTGCCGGGGGGGAAGAGATGAGCTGGCTAGCTCAATATGCGGTCAGGCCTGGTATGACACCCGGGCCCGGCCGCACCGGTAGCCGGGCGATGACGCGGGGCGGAAAAGCCGGGTGGTGGCGGGCTTGGCGGCGCCGATTCGGGCTGGCCGAGGTGTGCGGCACCTTCGGGGCCGTCGTCGGCTTCGCTGCCGGGTACCTGCCCACCGGGTCGCTGCTCACTGCCGCCGGGCTCGCGACCATCTGCGAGGTCACCGGATTTTACGGCTGTATCGGGGCGAAGACGGTGGTTGCCGCTGGCCACGCGACGGCCCATCTGGGCGGCGGCTGGCGCAGGCTGGCCGCCGGCGCGTGGGTTGCGGTTACCGGGCAGCTAGCATCGTGCGCGGTCGCGGAAGTACTGGACGACTTCCTGATCCGCCCCGGCGGCCTGGCCGGCGCTGCCTGGCTGCTCCGGCCGCTGCCTGGTGGGGTGTGGATCGGGTTTGTCGTGGGCAAGGCCGCCGCCGACGTGGCCTGGTATGGCATGGAAGCCTCGGCACGCTGGAGCATGGCCCGGTCGCTGGTTGAGCGGCGGCCAGCGACCCCGTACGTGCTGCTCGACCTGGCATGCGCCCGGGAGAGCTTCCGGGACCTGACCGCCGCGCTGCCGGGGATTGCGGTGCACTACGCGGTCAAGGCCAACCCGCATCCCCGGTTGCTGGCCTGCCTGCACGAGGCCGGGTGCAGGTTCGAGGCCGCCTCCTGGGCCGAGGTCCGCGCGGTGATCCGGGCCGGCGCGGACCCCTCGGCAGTGCTGTTCACGCACCCGGTCAAGCCCGCCGCTGACATTGCCCGCGCCCGGAAGGCCGGGGTGTGGCGATTCGCCGCCGACAGCGACCCCGAGCTCCGCAAGATCGCCCGGCAGGCCCCGGGATCCGCGGTGCTGCTGCGCCTGGACACCGATCCCGGCGGCGCGGTCGGCGACCAGGGCAAGTTCGGAGCGCCGCCTGAGGAAGTGGCCGGGCTGGCGCGGCTGGCCGCATCCCTGGGGCTGACCCCGTACGGCCTGGCGTTTCACGTCGGGTCGCAGATGATGGACCCCAAGGCATGGGGCCACCCGATTCAGCAATGCGCGCAGATCATGACCACGCTCGCCGGTGACGGGATCAGGCTGGCCATGCTCGACGTGGGCGGCGGGTTCCCAGTCCGCTACTACACCGAGCCCCCGCCGCTAGCGGAATACGCCGCCGCGATCCGCGACGCAGTGACCCACCTGCCCTACCCGGTGCAACTGGCGTGCGAGCCCGGGCGGGCCATCGCGACCCCGGCCGGGACCATGGTCGCATCGGTGATCGGCACCGCCTGGCGCCACAGCACGCTACGGGTCAGCCTGGATGCAGGCGCGTTCCACGGCCTGATCGAAGCACTGGAATCCGGCCGCGAACTGCGCTTCCCTGTGACCATCCCCGCGGCCGGCCACCGCACGCTGGTGCCCTGCGCACTGACCGGACCCAGCTGTGACAGCCAGGACACCATACTTGACCGCGTGTGGCTGCCCACGCCGCACGCCGGTGACCGGGTGCTGATCGGCAACGCCGGCGCCTATACCACCTGCTATTCAGGCCGCAGCGCCTTCAACGGCTACCCGGCCCCAGCCGTCAGGCTCAAAGGACGGGCCGCCTGACCGGCCGCCAGCCATCACCGTCAGGCGCGTTACCGGCGCTCGTGGCGTCTATTTCATCGAGGGCACCAATGATTACGGCAATGCGGTCTCACATGTCGTGGCCATCTGGGAGCTCGACGCCAGCGGACGCATAATCCGCGACACCCGCTACTACGCCGAGCCGTTCCACGCACCGTCATGGCGCAGCGAGTGGACCGAGCAGATCTGAGAATCGGGCAGTTGCGGCTGCCCGCTCCGCCCGCTGGCGGCAGCACCGTGGCGGTGGCGGGCACGTCTGCGCGCCGGGGACACGCGGTGAGCGCCGCTCGGCCGGCCTCATTTCACAGCGAAGACACAATCCGGAATCACGACGGCAATGAGCGACCGGCATTGTCAGCAGCAGGGCAGTTACCCAGCCGACGTTTGGAGGCCTGCAATGTGCGTATGGAGATTCCGGATCGACCTGCAGGGCGAACTGCCGAAGACAGCCCTGCTCGCAGCATCCCTGGAGGGCTGCTCGGCCCGCCTGCTGAGCATCTCCACGGATCGCGGCCACGACTTCGCGGCCGGAGAGTTCATGGTGGACCTGCCGCACGATGCCGGCGCCTGTGCGGTGCTTTCCGCATTGCACGAAATCAGCCCGCGGGTGTTCATAGGCCTGGCGCAAGCGTGCGGGGGTGGTCTGGTGTTCCCGGCCGCCGGACTGGCCGGCCAGCGGCCTGTATCCACGGCCAGTCACCTGACGTAGCCGCGCCAGCCGCTTGTGCCGCTCGGCAGCGAGTAGCTCTGCGCTCCTGGCCCGCTCCGGCGGGCTGGGCCGGCCAGGCTGCCCTGGAGCCCGTCCGACCGGGCAGAATTTGAAGGTGGCCGGCGATGTCGTGTGGTGGCCAGCAGCGCGGGAGGCCAGCCGCGGGCGGGTGGCCGTTGTCAGCGTCTCCTATAACACCCGGGAGCTGACCGGGTTCTTGCTGTGGTCGCTGCGCAGGATCGTGAATTGGCCGGCCCTGGAGATCGTGATCGTCGACAACGGATCGCAGGACGGGTCAGCGGAGCTGCTGACCGAGGCCGCGCACGCCGGAGTCTGCGAGCTGCTTGCCAATGACGTCAACCGCCAGCACGGTCCCGGCCTGAACCAGGGAATCTCCTGGCTGGCCTCCCGGCCTGGGCCGCTTCCGGCATGGATCTGGATCCTGGATTCTGACGTCATCGCCGCACGGCCCGGCGTGCTCGGCGCAGCCCTGGCCGCCGCGAAGGCCGGCCGAGCCGCCCTGGTCGGTGAGCCACAGTGGGACCAGTGGCACCAGGCCGAGCGATTCGGGCTGTACTCGCTGCTGCTGGACCCGGCCCAGGTCTGGCGGCCCGCCACCGGGCCCTTCACTGACGGCGGTGACCCGTCGTCTGAGCTGCTCAGCTCGGCCGCGCGGTCCGGCCTGCGGCTGGCGGGCTTCCCGTTCACCGCGGAGGGCTACGTGATTCACCGCGGCCGGGGCAGCCTGGCCGCAGTCTTCGCGGCCGCCGACCGCTCTCACCCGCTTTACGACTGGGCTGCCGGTCACCATGACCCGCATTTCGGCGGGATCCCGGCGCTGACCGGCGATACAAGGCACTCCTGCGAGCATTCCGCAAGGAAACAGGCACGCTTACCGGGACGTCACTGGCCGCCGCGTGCGGGTACCCGCCCAGCCACCCGTAGCCAGCAAGAGCGGATACCACCGGCCCAGACAAGCCGCCCCGCAGGCCCAGCACCGAGCCGCCGATGGGCGCTCGCCCGATGGAACACGACGTAGACGGACCCCTGCGGCGCGGCCAGGATGGCCGTTCCCGGTTCCTCGTGACCGATGGGCCAGCCGAGCAGCACGGAGTAGAACCTCGCCAAGGCGGCGGGGTCCGGCGCTTCGATAGCGATTCCCCACCACATGCCGTCCGCTCGAGATCGCACGCTCGCAGTATTTCGAAGCTGCTTGATCACTTCAAACGAGATGCGCTCATAGCTGCTAGCCGTGTTGCGCAATGTGGTGCTTACTCGCCGTAGTCACAAGCACAACCCGCATTTGAAACGGGAACCCCGCGGCCAGTGCCCCCGGGCTACGCCTGTACTCGCCGGCGGCTGCCTGCGGCCGGTATGGCCTGCTCGGCACGGCTCGCGCCTACCATCGGCTTGGGGGCAGAAGCTCCGGGGGCCGGTGCGCGCCAGTAAGGAGCAGCCAGTGAAAGTGCAGATCAGTTCAGAGCGCTGCCAGGGGCATGGCCGCTGCTATGACCTCGTGCCCGGCTTGTTCGGCGATGACGAGGAAGGCTACGGGAAGGTTCTCGGCGACGGCTGCGTTCCGCCGGGCGGAGAACGCGAGGCACGCCTCGCGGCGGCCAACTGCCCGGAACGCGCGATCGACCTCCTGCAGGAGGCGTGACGTGGCCGTCGATGACCGTTTCACCCAGGACTTCAGGGAGCCGGACGAAGACCAGCCGCTGGGCACCCGCAACGAGATCATCACCGGCCCGGTCGCCGACTGGGCGACCGATTTCTCCCATCTCGAGCCAGCGTGGTCCGCTGATCCCTACCCGATCCAGGACGACCTGCGGCAGCGCTGCCCGATCGCGCGCACCGGGCGGTTCGGCGGCGGATGGCTGCCGACGCGCTATGCGGACGTCGCGGCGATCGCCTATGACACCGAGCGCTTCTCCTCGCGATCGATCATCATGAGCAATTTCCGGCCTCCCCGCGAGCTGGCTCCGGTTGGCGGCTCGCCGCCGATCTCCTCCGACCCGCCGTTCCACCACGACGCGCGCAAGCTTCTGCTCCCCGCGTTCACCAAGACCGCGGTCACCAGGCAGGAGCCGGCGACCAGGGCGTTCTGCGACTCGCTCATCGACGCGTTCGAGGGGCGGGACGTCGTCGACGCCGCCAGCGACTACGCGCAGCACATCCCGGTGCGGGTCATCGCCGACATGCTCGGCTTCCCGCCCCGGGACGGACCGCGGTTCCGCGAGTTCGTCGAGAACCTGCTCGAAGGCATCAACCTGCCTGCGGAGGAGCGCATCGCGCGGGTCTCGCGCCTGTTCGACTACCTGCTCGCGCAGGTCCACGACCACATAGATAATCCGCGTGCGGATCTCACGACCTACCTGATCAACGCGGAATTGCGAGGTCGCAAGCTCGATCCCGCACACGTCGTCGGCACGATGGCCCTGCTGCTGATCGCCGGGATCGACACGACGTGGAGCGCGATCGGCGCGTCCTTGTGGCACCTGGCCAAGACCCCGCAGGACCGCGCGCGGCTGGTTGCCGATCCCCGGCTGCTGCCGGCCGCGATGGAGGAGTTCCTCCGGGCCTACGCGCCGGTCACCATGGCGCGGCTGGTGAAGGAAGACATGCGCTGGCGCGGTGCCGACATGAAGGCCGATGACTGGATCCTGCTGTCGTTCCCGGCGGCCAACCGCGACCCGGCGCAGTTCCACCGCGCGGGCGAGGTCGTCATCGACCGCGAGGTCAACCGGCACGCCGCCTTCGGCCTCGGCATCCACCGCTGCGTGGGATCGCACCTCGCCCGCATGGAGCTCCGGGTCGCCCTCGAAGCCTGGCTGGAGCGGATCCCGGCGTTCAGCCTCGATGACCCGGCGGCTGTGCAGTGGTCAGCGGGCCAGATCCGCGGTCCGCGTACCCTCCCGCTCCGCATCGGCTAACCGCGCGTGAACCGGGCCCCAGCGCGGCGGCAGCTCAGCTGCCGAGGCAGCGTTCCAGGGTCTCGACCTTGGACTCCAGCGCCCCGCTCACCCCCGGGCGGACATCGGCCTTGAGCGTCATGCTGACCCGCGGCGCCTTCGCCGCGACAGCCTCCACGGCGCGTTTCACCACGTCCATGACCTCATCCCAGTCACCTTCGACCGTGGTGAACATGGCGTCGGTCCGGTTCGGCAGGCCGCTGTCGCGTACTACCCGTACCGCGTCAGCGACGTACTCGGCGACGGCCTCGCCGACCCCGAGCGGCGTCACCGAGAAGGCGACAAGCATGGTGACTCTCCTGAGGGGCTCATGTGCCATGACGATACGCGGCCGCCAGGCTGGATGCCCGGGACCGGTGGACCGAGGATAATGGCACCGGACCAGACGGCCGGCCACGTTACCGGCCGGAACAAGGAGGCAACGATGACCGCACCGCTCCAGGTGATCGCCTTGAGCTTCAGCCGCGACGCCGGCGCCGAGGACCGGATCCTGCAGGAGGTCGACCGTCTCCGCGGCCGGGGAGTTCTTCGCCTGCTGGACATGCTCTTCGTGGCTAAGAGCCAGGACGGCACCGTCGAGCGGCTGGCCATCGGTGATGACGAGGACTTCGGCTCGCTCCTGGCGGCGGTCGCGCCCGTTGCGAGCAGTGGTCCGGCCAGGCCGGCGCCGGCTAGCGGCCCGGCCTTTGACCCGGCCGATGCGCAGGCGCTGGCCGATTCTCTCCAGCCGGGGACCGCCCTGGCCTTCTTGCTCGTGGAGCACCACTGGGCCGCCCCGCTTTTCGACGCAATCGCCGGGGCTGGCGGCACGCTGATCGGCGAGGGCTTCCTGACTTCCGAGGCCGGGCTGGTGGTGGGAGCCGAGGTCGCCGCCCTGGAGGAGGCATCCCAGGTGATTGCCGAGGCACAGGCCGATGAGGCCGACGCCTTGCTCGCGGCGGTTGCGGCCGAGGCGGTAGCGGCCGAGGCGGTGGCCGATTCGGAGCGGATCCAGTCCGCCGCTGCCGCTGCCGCCGTCCGGGCGCTGATCACTGCCGGGCTGGTAGAGGAGGCGGCCGCCCACGAGGCGGTCACGGCGCTGACCACGGCCGGCCTGATCGTGGCCGCGGCCGGCCACGCCGCCGCTGACTCCGTAGCCGAAGACGCCGCCGCCGTTGAAGCCGCCGGCGAAGTGACTGCCGAGTCCCTGGCGGAATCCCTCGCCACGATCGCCGCCGCCGACGAGGTCGCGGCCGAGGCCACCGGCGAAGCCGAGGCACGGGTCAGGGCTGCGTCGATCACCATCGCTGAGGCTCAGGTTCTGCGGTACCTCCCCAAGCCACTCCCCTTCTCCGTCATCGCGGACAAGCTGGGCATCTCCCGGTCGGCAGCCAAGGAGCGAGCGGCACGTCTCTATAAGCGGCTCGGCGTCCACGGCCGGGACGAGGCGGTCAGCCGGGCCCGCTCCCTCGGGCTCATCCGCGGCTGATAGTTACTGGCCGTCCGCTTTGGCCGTCCGGTCTTGTGGCGGCCGGGCGCGTCTCATAGCGTCGCGGAATGAGTCGCTGCACGCCCGCGGCGACGCCGCCGGCATCATGGTGCACATGCGCCTGCAGAGCGAGGACTGGCTAGCCCGCGGCACTGGCGGCCAGTTCCGGGTCAGCGGCTTCGACGCATGCCGCCCTCTGTTTGGCCTGACCGCCGCCTGAGAACAAGGAACGCTGCCCGGCGGCCGTAAACGCCGCTCCGGCCGCGATGCTCACCACGGCTGGTTTCCTGGCAGACTGCGCTTACGAGGGCGTCCTGACGAGAAGAGCAACCATGAACGACCCTGGCGTCACCCGTGTCGCCGTCTACATCGACTTCGACAACATCGTGATCTCCCTGTATGACCAGGTTCATGGCCGGGGCCAGTTCCAGCGTGACAAGGTGCGCGGATTCAGCAGGGCCGACAGGTCGGCCGATCCCGACACCGCGGAGAAGCTCCGGCGGGCCACCGTGGACGTCGGCGCGGTGATCGACTTCGCCTCGTCATTCGGCACCCTCGTGCTGACCCGCGCCTACGCGGACTGGTCAGCCCCAGTGAACGCCGACTACCGTGGTCAGCTCGTCAGCCGTGCAGTGGACCTGGTGCAGCTCTTTCCCGCCGCCGCCTACGCCAAGAATGGTGCCGACATCAGGCTGGCCGTCGATGCGGTGGAGGACATGTTCCGCCTTCCCGACCTGACCCACGTGGTGCTCGTGGCCGGGGACTCCGATTACATCGCCCTCGCCCAGCGGTGCAGGCGCCTGGGCCGTTACGTCGTGGGCGTCGGGGTCGCAGGATCGACCAGCAGGTCGCTCGCCGCGGCATGCGACGAGCTCGTCACCTACGATGCGCTTCCGGGTATCACGCCCGTCGGCGCCTCCCCGATGCCAGCCGCACGGCCGGCCGGCAGCGCCCGGCCGAACACGAGGAGCCCGGCGGCGCGCCGTCAGCGCGAGGCTCTCGACGTACCAAACGGCCAGCGGCCGCGGTGACGGACGATCCCGATCCCGATCCCGATTCCGAAGACCCGCAGGAGCTGGCGACCAGGCTCCTCGAACGGGCGCTGCGACTCGGCCAGGAAAAGGATGACGCGGACTGGCTGCATAGCTCCACGGTGAAGAGCCAGATGAGGCGCATGGACCCGTCATTCAGCGAGAGGGCCCTCGGCTATCGTTCATTCTCGGACTTCGTGAAGTCACGAGAAGCCGTCGCCGAGCTCGACGAGACAAACCCCGTGCGGCTCGTCCGGCTCAACCCGGCCATGACCGCGCGGTAGGACCGCACGAGCGTACTACGTCCGTAGTAGCTATCACGACTATTGTTGTCTCATTAACTACTGTAGTAGTGTGATCCCGTGACTAGCCGGCGTGATGACCTACTCGACGCCGCGATCTTCGTGCTCGGCGAGCGCGGGATCCATGCGCTCACCCATCGCGCCGTCGATGCCGCAGCGGGCCTGCCGGCCGGCTCCGCCTCCAACCACTTCCGCACCCGGGATGCCCTGCTCAACGCCGTCGTGCAGCGGTTCGCTGCGCGCGAGCGCGCCAGCTGGGAGGACATCGCGGCCAGGCTGTGCCCAGGCACGCCGCAGGAACTGGCACAAGCGCTGACCGTGTTCGCGCAAGCCAGCGCCGGCCCGCAGCGGACGCTGACCCTGGCGCGGTACGCGATCCTGGTCGAGGCCGGCATCCACCCGTCGTTGCGGGCGCAGCTGACCGCCACCGGCGCCCGGGTGAACGCCTGGTTCATGAACTGGCTCCGCATCGCCGGCTCCATCGACCCGGCACGTGACGCCCCGATCGTGATGAACCACTGGACCGGTCTCGTCCTGCACCAGCTGGCCAACCCGGACCCTTCGTTCGACCCGTCCACGCAGATCGCGGCGCTCGTCACGGCCGTGGTCCGCCCGCCCGCCGCGGAGGTACCGGCATGACCGGCAAACGGCTAGCCAGTCACGACGTGATGGACCGCGACCAGGTCTGGCAGGTGATCGATGCACAGCGGCTGAGCCTCGCCGGCCTGCTCGAACAGCTGTCAGCCCGCGAGTGGCGGCAGCCGTCGCTGTGCACGGGCTGGACCGTCAGGGACGTCGCGGCGCACCTGACCCTGCAGCAGGTCGGCCTGGGCGGCGCGATCGCGATGATGGCCAGGTGGCGCGGCAGCCTCGACCGGACGATCCACGACGCCGCCTGCCGGCGCGCCGCGCAGCCGGCCGAGCAGATCATCGCCGGGATCCGGAGGACGGCCGGTTCCCGGCGCCACAACATCGGGGTCACCTACCTCGAGACGCTCACCGACATCCTCGTGCACGGCCAGGACATCGCCATCCCCCTCGACCGCCGCCACGACATGCCGCCGCAGGCCGCAGCCATCGCCGCCAGCCGCGTGCTGTCCATGCGCTGGCCCACACCGCTTCCTGGAGCCAGGAAGGTGGCAGGATTTCGGCTGACCGCCACGGACATCTCCTGGTTCGCCGGCGAAGGCCCGGAAGTCAGGGCCCCGATGGGCGCGATCCTCCTGGTGTGCGCCGGCCGCCTCGCTGCCCTGCCCCAGCTGTCCGGCGAAGGCGCCATCGACCTCGCCGCCCGCCTCTCGGGCCGGCCGTTCAGAACAGGACGTTCGGAGCGCGCACAGGAGCAGAGCCGGTAGCTGCGGGTCCCAGCCGGCGTCGCCGCCAGCCGGGCCATCGCTGATCTCGCTCAGCTTACGGTGTCATCAGGCCCCAGCGGAGCCGCGGCACTGGCCGGAGCCCGGGCCGCGCTGACCGGGCCAGGGAGCCACCGCCGGCGCAGCAACCTCGGCATCGATCACGCCTCGGCGGTAATCCTGCTCAACACCGAAGGCGCAGCGGCCGTCGCGGAGCCCATGTCCTCGGCCGCTGGAGGGCGGTGATGCGGCCCCAGAACTTGACGTCGAAGGCCAGTCACCGAGCCGCTCCCGGCAGACACCAGGGGCTCTGGCGTGTCTCCAGCGGGCGCCCGGCGCAGGCCAGGATTGTGCCAGCTGAGCACGAGCTTGCCCACGGTCATCCACCCGGACCGTAAGGACGGCGAGGCGACGAGTGCCGACGCTGGCCGCGAAATGGATGTGGTGCTAGAATTAGCGCTCCGCACGGGCCGTCTCCTGGAATCTCATTGGGACAGGGAAAAAGATGGAGAATACGAGTGAGTTTTGGGCAGATGTAAGCATGGTTGTTGCATCTCCAATTGCGATTGTCGCCGGATTCGCCAAAGGTACCTATGACGCTTCGACTGATAACGGAGCTTTCAGCGAGGGATTCAACGCAGCTGCAGGACCCATCATGAAGGAAGCCAAGAAGTTTGGTGCGGAGCATTCTGCTCTTATTACAAGAGGGGTGCTTACAGGCGCTGCTGGAGCGCTCGGCGCTCGCATCGTAAATGCAGGGTTCAAGCGCCTGATAAATTAACCGGCAAGTCTTCGCTCGGGACATCCGAGTCCGCCTTAACACCGCAGGTGAGATCGTCGTACCTGGTCGGCTGCCGCAGATCCTGGTTAAAGCCGAACTGGCCTTCCGTTCACCGGGCGACGCTCGCCAGCCGCAGAACGCCCGTCAGCAAGCATGGCGTCGACCTGCGCATTATGCCCTCCGGGGGGCGATGCGTCGGCCTCCAGCGTCCGGTCATAGCTCCCTTCTGTGAACAGGAGAAATCACGAAGGAGAGCAGGGCCAGCGCGGCAGCCACGATCGCGGTACCGCCGAAGATCGCCGACAGGCTCAGGCCAACGTGCTGAAGGGGCCCGACGGCGAAAGCTGCGATGCCGTACCCGACTTGGTAGAAGGCGATCACGCCACCCGCCACGGCCGCGGAGACGGCGGTCAGTTCCTCCTCCCCGAAGCTGATCGTCAGCGGCAGCAGCGCCGAGCACCCCAGCCCGGCCAGCCCGAAGACGGCGATCCCGCCGACAGCATCGTGCGCCGACAGGACCCGCACCAGGACGAAGGCGCCCACCAGGACAAACGGCAGAATGTGATAAGTGATTCTCTCGGCCAGCCAGCGGTCGACAAGGCCGAACAGGACGCGCCCGACGGTGACCATTCCCCAGAACGCGGCAGCCGAAGGCTAACCACCAGCAGTACGATCAGCAACGCCGCCGACAGAATCGGCAGGCCCCACCAGAATCCCAGGCCGACAAACACCGCCACGAACACCGGCGCCAGCACGGTGCCAGTCCGAGCAGCGCATTCAACACCAGCACCGAGCGGTCGATGCTCGCCGGGTGAAACACCGACGCGTAGGTGTTCAGCACGGGAACGGTCAGGCCGAAGCCCGCTCCCAGGAATGCCATCGCGACCAAGAGCATGGGATAAGCAATCGCTTGGTCGGTCCTGACGGTCACGCTGGCCAGCAGCAGCCCCATCGACATCAGGCTGCAGCCGAGGCCCAGCAGGTAAACCCTTTTCGTGGTGATCCCCCGTGCGGCAGCTTGCGGGCTGGCGCGCCGGCGGTCAGCGGAAGGCGGGCGCGACTTGCTGCATGAGCAGGTCGCAGGTGTCCTTTTTGCGGGCCATTGACCCGAGGGTGACGTCCTGGATGATGAGCTCGTCCGCGCCGGCGTCCTGGTACCGGCCGACGATGGAGGTTACTTCGCCCGGGGTCCCGGCGATCACCGGCCGTCCCGGCCGGGCCTGCCGCCTTTCCCTGAGCCATTCCCGGTCGGTGGACAGGTACAGCAGCGCCTGGGTGGAGACATGGATTTCGCCTGGGTCGCGGCCGGCTTGCTGGCAGTGCCCCCGCAGCACCGAGATCTTGTGCGCGAGCACTTCAGGCGTGGCCCAGCAATTCCACTGATCGGCGTACCGGGCCGCCACGCGCAGTGTGCGCAGCTCACCGCCGCCGCCGACGAGCAGCGGCAGCCGGTCCTGAACCGGGGCGGGCTGGCTCGGCGCATCCTGCAGCCGGAAGTAACGGCCCGGGAAAGTAGTGCGCGGCTGGCCGAGCAGCGAGCGCCGCGATGACCGACCAGCACTCCAGGATGTCCCCGTCCGGCGGGGCCGCGCCGGGACCGTTCGGCATGAAGTGATCAGCGAAGTACACCCCGTCCCAGCCAGTTCGTTCGCAGTGAGCCGTGATCTCGTGGATCTCATCCCACGACTGAGCCGGGGACGGCCAGATACTGAAGCGCATGCGGGCATCCTAAGCACCGGCCCACGCATCACACGGGTGCGCGCGCCCGTGACCCGGGAGCGCACCCTGCTCCGGGTCACCCGCGCCGACCCTGCGGCCCGGCCATCGGCGTCACCTTCGCCCCGCCACCCGGTCCCCGCACGGCTCCTGGCGTCCGGCCGGGGACGCGCAGACGCCGTACCGGCCGGGTCCCGCCGCGCTATGGCCCGGGCATCATCCCGTTCTCGGGAAAGACAGCCGATCGGGTGGCGATGATGGCCCTGTCGACCGGATCGGCCGGATCGTATCCGGCCTCAAACCGCGCGAATTCCGGCTCTCTGCCCTCGGTCATCACCTCCGGCGCCTCCCGGCCGGTGCGGCGGAACGCGTACTCGCGCCAGGAGGCCGGGATGCGCGCGCGGGGATCGATCGGGCACCCGGCCGCCTCAGCCAGCAGATGCGTCCAGGTCCGCGGCACCACCTCGAGCAGCTCATAGCCGCCTCCCCCGGTCAGCAGCCAGCGTCCGCCGGCCGCTTCGTGGGCCAGCGCGTGGATCGCGGCATGGGCGGCGCGCTGCGCGTCGATGCTCAGCTTCAGGTGGGCCAGGGGATCCAGCCGGTGCGTGTCAGCTCCGTGCTGGCTGACCAGTACCTGGGGCCGGAACTGCCGCAGCAGCGGCGGGACGATCGCGTGGAAGGCGCGCAGCCAGGGTGCATCTTCAATGCCCGCGGGCAGCGCGACGTTGACCGCTGATCCCTCGGCTCCGGGCCCGCCGGTTTCTGAGGGCAGGCCGGTGAAGGGGAAAATCGTCGCCGGGTGCTGGTGCAGGCTGATCGTCAGGACCCGCGGATCGGCGTGGAAGGCTGCCTCGACCCCGTCGCCGTGGTGCGCGTCGATGTCCACGTAGGCGATGCGCTCGGCGCCCTGTCCCAGCAACCAGGCGATCGCTATCGCGACGTCGTTGTAGACGCCGAACCCGCTGGCGTGAGCGGCCATGGCATGGTGCATGCCGCCCGCGATGCTGACCCCGTGCTCGTCCCGGCCTGACCAGACAGCGCGGGCCGCGGCCAGGGTCGCCCCGGTCACCAGGGCCGATGCCTCGTGCATGCCGGGGAAGACCGGATTGTCCGCGGTGCCCAGGCCGAACATCCGCGCGAAGCTGAGCTGGTCCCCGTCCAGGCCGGCCCGGGCATCTGGATGCTCGGCCCAGCGGCTGACCGCCTCCACCGCCGTGATGTACCGGCCCTCATGCACAAGCCTCAGGTCCACGTCGGTGCCGGCGGCCGGGGAGGCCACCGTCACGCCGGGCTGATTCCACAGCCCGAACTCGTACGCGAGCTGCATCGTCAGCTCCACACGCACCGGTGACATCGGATGGCCGGCCCCGAAATTATAGGCACCCAGTCGCTCATGCCAGGCCACATGCAGGGTGCAGGTCATCTGCCACCAGCCTCTCTGCCGGACGGGCGGCCCTTCACTGACCCCGGCTCTGCGCCGCCATCGCCGGCCGTCGGCCCGGGCTCCCTCCGCGGGGTTACTCCTCGCCGATGTCGGCCAGGTTCTGGCGCAGTTCGGTGATCAGCGGATCGCCATCGGGCAAGATGCGCTCCAGGCGGTCGACCGTGTCGCGCAGCAGCGCGCGGGCGTCGCCATAGCGCCCCAGCCGACGGTACACCTGGGCCAGCCCGGCACGGCTGCGCAGCGTATCAGGATGACGAGGGCCGAGCACCCGCTCGAACCCGGCCCAGGCCTGCTCGCAGGCCAGCTCCGCCGCCGCCGTCTTGCCCGTCTTCTGGTAGGCGGCGCCGAGGTTGTTCCGCGCGGTAAGCGTGTCCACGTGATCGGGCCCAAGGACGCGCTCCCGGTCGGCCACCACCCGCTTGTAGGCCGCGACTGCCTCTTTTGCCCGGCCGCTGGCCAGGTAGGAGCCGGCCAGGCCGTGACGCGTGGTCATCGTCTGCGGGTCCCGGGCTCCCTGGGCGCGCTCCCGGTCGGCCAGCGTGCGCCGGTAGACGGTAATGGCGTCCGAGTACTGGCCCGCAGCCAGGTAGGCGGCGGCGAGCTCGTCCCGCGCGCTGAGCGTGCCGGCATGCCCGGGCCCGCAGGCCTGCTCGAATTGGGGAACCGCGCTTTCAAGGACGGTGATCGCAGCCGGGAGCTGGAGCGCCGCCACGAGCGCGTGGCCCAGGCGGCGCCGCGCCTCGATCACGTCACGGTGATCCGGCCCGAGCCTTTGGGCCAGGCTGTCGAGTACCCACTGGAACCACGGAATGGCGTCGTCCGCGCGCCCGGCCGCAAGGTAGGCGTCGGCCAGCCGCTGGCCGGCCAGCATCGTGTCCGGGTGCCCGCTGCCGAGGAGGCGGCCGCCGGTCGCGGCCAGGTCGCGCCAATGGTCCACCGCGGATTCGGTCAGGCGGGCACGGTCCAGGCTGTCCCCCGCCCGCACCAGCAGGGGATGGCAGCCGCCGTCCCACAGCAGGTTCCCGGTGAGGAGCCGGAGGGTCGCCACGCAGGATCGCAGGCCAGAAGCAGGCCAGCCGGGCAGGTCCTGTTCCGGCCAGGCCTGGAGCAGCGCGTCCGCGACTGAACTCGCCGCCTGATCCGGCATGCCTGCTGGCATCGCGGCCCGCAGTGCCGCCTGCAGCACCGGGCTGATCCGGACCGTCGGCGGTACCGTGACTGGTTCGACGGTCAGCAGGCCGGCCTGTTCCAGCGCCGCCAGCGCCGTGCCTGCGAGCTCGCCGCTGGCCAGGACGTCGCCGCCGCCCGCGAGGAAATCGCCTGCCGCAGGGGCGGCGAGGACGGTTCGGGGAATGCCGTGCCCGTCAAGCAGCGCGGCCAGGCCAAGCAGCAGCTGGGCCGATCTGCCCGACGCCAGCTGGTCCGCCCGTCCGAACGAGAACCTCCACGTCACCGCGGCTGCCGACAGGCGTGCGCTGGACGACTCAGCCAGCTGCTCCCGCGTGCGCGCGAAATGAGCCCGGTACTCGCGGCACGACATCGGGGAATTCGCGATCACCGCGCTGGCCTGGGCCAGCGCGACCGGCTCGAAGTCCAGGTCCTGAGCCAGTTCGACCGCACCGTGCCGCTTGTCCGGATCGGCCGCCAGGCGTCCGCTCAGATAGCTAATGGCCTCACGCGGGCTGAATGGCCCGACCGGCACGACCCGCATGCCGCTGGGGACGGCCGCAGCGTCGGCGGCGGTCACCAGCACCCGGCCGGCCGGGCCGGCCACAGACCATCCAGGTACGCCGGGACGGCCAGGTCATCGAGTACCACCAACCAGGAACGGCTGGTCTCGCCCAGCCAGCTGAGGAACTGGGCGGCGACTGACTCACAGCTGCTCGCCTGGTCCCGGCCGGTCGCGGCGGCCGTCGCCGCAGCGTAGCCGGACAGCACTGAGGCCCGGCTGGTGGCCTCGATCCAGACCAGCAGGTCTACATCGGCTGACTGCCACAGCGACTCGGCGAAAGCTGCGGCGAGCTGGGTCTTGCCCGACGACCTCAGCCAGTCCTGCGCATCGGGAGCCGCCGCCGGGCCGGGGAAGGCAGCCGGGGGCGCCGCCCGATCGGGGACGAGCGCGACCGCGGCCCCGGCCGACAGCACAGCGGCCAAGCCGGGGGCCGTCTCCAGCCTGGCACTGAAACCGTCGGCCAGCGCTGGCACCGTCCCGGACCGGATGGGCCATGACGGCCGGCCGGGGGCCGCGCCTGCCGGGCCCGCGGGCGGCACTGTACTGCTCATGGCGCGCTGCCCACGGCCTGCCGTGCGCGGGCAGCGCCACCGGGGCGGCCGGCCCGGCTGGCTGAGCAGGTCATGTCAGGGTGCCCCTTCGTGCATCCGCGGCATAGCGGGCCGCAGGCCGGCCGGCCCGCGGAGCCAGATCCGGGTCACTGGCTGCGCCGACGTCGGCTGACCGAGCTGAAGAGGTCATGTCCTTTCCCCCCGCTGGCCCCGGCCGAGTTCGCCTTCGGCGGCGAAACCAGCTAGCGCCCTGACGGCAACATCGTGCCCTAGCCTGTCAATTATCAGCGCGGATAGGCAATCCCCCCTAGGCCTGGCTCACAGCTCCTGGTTAAAGACCAGCACGGGATTGGTCCTGGTGAGTGTTTCCTTGCGGAAGAAGGCGGGGGCGGTGACGCGCATGAAGGCAAAGCCGATCACTCCGGCCAGCGCGGCCAGCGCGGCGATGATGAAGATCCCGCCGATCTGCCAATGCAGGACCGGCACCGTCCACGTGGTGTAGCTGTTGGACGCGACCCAGTCGCTCTGCAGGCTGTAGAAGCCAGCCGTGTACATGATCAGCCCGCCGAGCCCGGGCAGGATGCCGCGCATCCACAGATTCCGGCCGCTGCTGGTCAGCGTGGCCCGGTAGTACCAGACACAGGAGAACGCAGTCAGCCCGTAGTAGAACGCGATGTACAGGCCAATCGCGGTGACCGCGTCGGCGATCGGGTTGCCGCCGGAGATGTAGTTCAGCGGGATGTACAGCGCGATCGAGATCGCGCCCATCACGACAGTGGACACCGTCGGGGTCAGGTACCTGGGGTTGATCTTGGCGAACGACTCGGGCAGCGCCTGGTAGGCGGCCATCGACAGCGTCGTGCGTGCGGTCGGCAAGATCGTGGTCTGGGTCGAGGCGGCGGCCGAGCTGAGCACCATGAGGATCAGCAGCCGGGACAACACCGTGCCGAGCCCGGAGGTGCCGAAGATCGCGCCCCCGGTGACCGACAACACGTCGAACTGGTGCGCCGGATTCGTCAGCCCGACGCCCCGGCCGCCGATGCCGGCGAACGCCTGCACGGCGATGATCACGATCACGTAGGTGACGAGCAGCACGACCGTCGAGATGATCGCCGCTCGGCCCGGCGTCCGGGACTTGTCCGCGGTCTCCTCATTCACCGACAGGGCGGTGTCCCAGCCCCAGTAGATGAACAACATCAAGATGATCCCGGACACAAAGGCCGAGACGGGCAGGTGCGACGGCGACAGCCAGCCGAAGCTCAGGTGCAGCGACCCGGGCGGCGGATGACTGCCGAACACCCGGACCAGCGCCGTGACCGACATGACCAGCAGCAAGATGATCTCGATGGACAGCAGTGCCTTCTGGAAGTTGGCCGAGACCTCGATGCCGCGGTAGCAGATGTAGGTCATCGCGACGATCCACAAGATGCCGACCAGCAGCACCCAGCCGCTGGAGGCGTTGCCGCCGATCGCGCTGTTCGGTCCCTGGATGAGGAAGAACACGTACTGCCCGGCCACCTGGGCGAGGCTGGCCATGACCAGGACGTCGGCCGCCACGACGCCCCAGCCGCCGGCCCAGCCGGTTTTCGGCCCGAACGCCCGGGCCGCCCAGATGAACGTGGTCCCGCAGTCCGGATCGGCCTTGTTCAGCTCGCTGAAGCCGATCGAGCACAGCAGCATCGGCACGAACGCCAGCACGGCGACCAGCGGAGACTTCAGCCCGACGGCGGCCACCACGAAGAACAGCGTCGCGGCCAGGCTATAGGCCGGGGCGGTCGAGGCCACGCCCATGACCACGCTGGACACCAGGCCAAGAGCGCCTGTCTTGAGACCCTTGTCCCTGGGCTCCCCCACTGGCCGCAGGCCAGGACTAAAGCTGGCCATGGCTCGCCTTCCTGTTCGTCACCCGATCGAGCTGCGATTTCGCCCGTCGTGCCCGGGACATGCTAGCGCGGCGCGCCGCCGCCGACGACTTTTCGGGCTACTGCGGGTCACTTGGGGACGGATGGTAACCCGGGCCCGGTCCGGGGCCGGGTGCGGCCGGGTATCTCAACTGGGGTTCGGCTCAGCAACGCGCCTGACGATGGCTCCGGCTCGAAGAGCACGTGGAATCTCGGCGGCTTCGTCCACGACCGCGAGCAGGCGGGCGAGCTCATCGGGGGACATGGCGGAACTGACTTCAACCGAATAACTGATGCCCGTCGACTCCCACGTGCTGGTGTCGAACCCGCCGGTCGCGGACACGCGAACGCCGTTCAGTTCGATGCCCGAGGCGGCGGCTTCCCGGTAGACGTCATTGAGTACGCACCCCGCTGCCGCGAGGTGGAGAAGATGCCCGCCAGTGAAATCAGCTTCCACCGTGACCCCTTCGGGGGTCCACTGGTGCGGGAGGTGCACCGCGGAACCTGACGAGGACCTCATCGTCCCGGCGCCTACGGCGACCTCGAAACGACTGTCCATCAGCGCTCCTTCCAGCCATGTCCGTTCGGGTCAGCCTGGTGGCGGATCTTCAGGATTCGCTGGCCCGGCGCTGGACGAACTCGAAGCCGAACCGCCCCTTGACGCACAGGTGGCCGTTGCCGACGTCATGGTCGAGGGGCGACGTCACCTTCACGATCCGGTTGTCCTGCACATGCAGTTCGAGGTTGCAGCCAACACCGCAGTAAGGGCAGATGGTGGTGGTGACGGCCTGCTTCGACTCGTCCCACTCGCCGGCCTGCCGCAGGCTGTACTCGCTGGCGAACATGAGAGCACCGGTGGGGCAGACCCCGATGCAGTTGCCGCAGTACACGCAGGCCGAATCGGGCAGGCTGACGTCGAACTCGGTGGAGATGCGGGTATCGAACCCCCGGCCGGCGACCGCGATGGCGAAGGTGTTCTGGGCGTCCTCGCCGCAGGCCTCCACGCACTTGTAGCACAGGATGCAGCGGGAGTAGTCGCGGACGTAGCTGTCGTTGTCGTACTTCACCGGCTGGGCGACCGTGTCCGCCGCTGCGCCCCCGGTCGCGTGGTGCTCGCCGGGCCTGGCCCCGTCCCGCTCCCCGGCCGCATGCTCCGGGGCCGGCTCGCCGTACCGGCCGGGATCGGCGCCGTAGCGCTCCATCCAGCCGCGCACCTCCGGCGCGGCCAGCGTCATGTCGGCCGAGGACGCCAGGAACTCAAGCACCATCTTCCGGCTGGTGCGCACCCGCTCCGAGTCCGTTTGCACGGTCATGCCGGGCTCGGCCTTCCGTGAGCAGGCCGGCGCCAGCGTGCGCGATCCTTCCACCTCGACCACGCACGCCCGGCACACGTTGACCGGGGTGAGGTTTTCCAGGTAGCACAGCGTGGGCGTGTCAATTCCCTGCTGCCGGCAGGCGTCGAGCAGCGTGGCGCCTTCCGGGACGCGCACCGTCTCCCCGTCGATCGTGACGTCGACCAGCCGCCGGGGCGCTTCAAGGAACACCGTGCTCATGCCGGCTCCATCCCGTTGCCGCCTGCGGCGTTCCCGCCTGCTGCGTTCCCGCCGATCAGGCCGAGTGTCACGGCAGAGGCGACGGCGGTGACCGCCGTCTGGCCAAGGCCGCAGATCGAGGCGTCGCGCGCGACCGCGGCGATGTCGTCAAGCAGCGCCAGTTCCCGCTCGGCCGAGCCCAGCGGGGCACCGCGCACCAGGCGGCCGAGCAATTCCTCCTGGCGCACCGTGCCCACCCGGCATGGCACGCACTGGCCGCAGGACTCATCACGGAAGAACCGGGCGATCCGCCGGAGAAACCTCGTAATATCTACGGTGTTGTCAAGGACAAGCACCACGCCAGAGCCCAGCGTCGCGCCGATGGCCCGTACCCCCTCGAACGTCAGCGGGGTATCAAGCGCGTCGGCAGCGACAAACGAGCCAGCCGCGCCGCCGAGCAGCACCGCCCGCATCGGCCGGCCGCCGCGCACCCCGCCCGCCGCCTCGATCACCTGGCGCAGCGTGACACCGAACTCGTACTCGTACAGGCCTGGCCGCCCGACGCAGCCGGATAGGCAGAACAGCCGGGTACCGGTGGAGCTTGCGGTGCCGATGGCGGCGAAGGCCGGGCCCCCGATCCGGAGGATCTCCGGCACGCACAGCAGCGTTTCCACGTTGTTGATCGCGGTCGGCTTGCCGAACAGGCCGGACTGCGCCGGGTACGGCGGCTTGTTGCGCGGCTCGGCCCGCTTCCCCTCGATCGAGTTGACCAGGGCGGTTTCCTCGCCGGCGATGTAGGCGCCTGCTCCCCGCCTGACTTCGATGTCGAAGGCGAAGCCCTCGCCCATCACGTCGGCGCCGAGGAACCCGCGGGCACGGGCCTGCCCGACGGCATGCCGCAGCCGGGCCTCCGCCAGCGGGTACTCGCCCCGGATGTAGATGTAGCCCTGCTCGGCCCCGCAGGTGTAGCCCATGATGGTGAGGGCCTCGAGCAGGGCGTACGGGTCCTGCTCTATCAGCACCCGGTCCTTGAAGGTGCCAGGCTCGGACTCGTCGGCGTTACAGACGACGTAATGCGGGCGGACCGGGCTGGTGGCCACCGCCTCCCACTTCACCGCGGTCGGGAACGCCGCGCCGCCGCGGCCGAGCAGCTTGGCGTCCGTCACCTCCCGGAGCACGCCTTGCGGGCCAGCGGCCACGGCCCGCCTGAGCATCTCGTACCCGCCCGCCGCCCGGTAGGAATCGAGCGAGCCCGGGTCCACCTGTCCCACCCGCCGCAGCAGCCGCAGCGAGGAGCGGTCGCCCGCCGCCTGCGGGACCAGCGGACCGGGAGCCGGAGCATCAGGCGGCGCAGCCGAGAGCGCCGGCCGCACCTGGTCGGGGTCAGCCGGAGCCAGCACCACCCTGGCCGGATGCGGGCCCGCCCGCTGGATCATCACCGCCGAGCCGCGGTCGCACTGGCCCAGGCAGGGGCTGCGCTGCCAGGTGACGCCGGCGCCGTTGACGCCGGCGTCCATGCCCTCGGCCCCGAACCGGCGCTCCATCTGCTCGCATACCTGCTCCGCGTCGTTCACCTGGCAGCCGAGATCATCGCAGACGTGGACGACCACGGCGGGAGAAGGGCCAGTGCGGAACAGGGCGTAGAACGACGCCACCCCGTACGCCTCGGCCGGCGGGATGGTGAGCCTGGCGCAGATGTGATCGAGCGCTCCGGGGCTGATCCAGCCGACCCTGTCCTGGACCGCGTGCAGGACAGGCAGCAGCAGGTGCCGCTGGCCCCGCGCCGCGTGGCCGCCGAGCGCGGCATGCCCGTCGGCCGCCGAGCGGGGACCGCCTTCCCAGCCGGTCCCCGGCGCCCCGAGAACCAGCGCGACGGCAGCTTGCTCCTCGTCAGTAGCCGGCACCGCTGCGGTCAGCCGCAGATCCACTAGCTGCTCACCTTCGCGGCCTGGCTCTCGCTGCCCGGCGCCGGGACGCATCGCTTTTCCACCCGGATCGCCGTTGCCTTGAACTCGGCCGTGCCGGACTTCGGAATCCCAGATATCCAGCGTGAGCACGTTGGTCGCGACCTCCTCGGGGAAGTGCAGGGTCATGAACGCGAGCCCGGCCCGGAGCGTCTCGTCGATGTGCACCGGCACTTCCAGCGACCCGCGGCGCGACGAGACCCGCGCCACCTCGTCCTCGGCCAGCCCGAGCCGGCTCGCGTCCTCGGGCGAGAGGTTGAGTGTCTCAGGCCGCCGGAGCGGCGTCGTGTACAGCCCCGTCTGCACGCCGGTGTTGAACGAGTCAAGCCGGCGCCCGGTGGTGAGCCGGAGCGGGAACTCCGGCGACAGCTCGTCCAGCGGATCCTCCTGCTCCACCGGCGTGAACGGAGCCGGGGCACCCCGCGCTGCCGGGTCCTGCTCCCACAGCCGCGCGTGCAGGAACAGCTCGCCGGGGTGCTGCTCGTCCGGGCACGGCCACTGGATCCCGCCGAGCTCCGCCAGCCGCCGGTAGCTCATCCCGGCATGCATAGGGGACAGGGCGCGCAGCTCGTTCCAGGCGTCTTCGGCTGACACCCGCCCCCAGTCGGTGCCGAGGCGCCGGGCGATCTCGCAGATGATCTCGATGTCGTCACGCGCGCCGGGCGGCGGCTCCAGGGCCTTGCGGACCCGCTGCACCCGGCGCTCGCTGGAAGTCACGGTGCCCTCGCCCTCGCACCATGTCGCCGTCGCCGGCAGCACGACATCGGCGAGCTCGGCGGTGCCGGTGAGGAACATGTCCTGGACGACCAGGTGCTCGAGGCCGACGAGCAGCTTGCGGGCCCGGCCGGTGTCCGCCTCGGAGCGCAGCGGGTTCTCCCCGACGATGTAACAGGCAGTCAGCTGGCCGGCCTCCATGGCGTCGAACATCTGCGACAGATGCCAGCCCTTCTCCGGTGGCAGCGGCGCCCCGTAGACGGCCTCGAACCTGGCCCGGGCGGCGAGGTCGGTCTCGATGTCCTGGAAGCCGGTCAGCTTGTTGGGGATGGCCCCCATATCGCCGCCGCCCTGCACGTTGTTCTGGCCGCGCAGCGGGACAAGCCCGGACCCGTACCGGCCGACGTGACCGGTGAGCAGGGCCAGGTTGATCAGCGCGAACACGTTATCGGCCGCGTTGTGGTGCTCGGTGATGCCGAGGGTCCAGCAGATCTGCGCCCGGTCGGCGCGGGCGTAGTCATGTGCCAGCCGCTGGATGAGATCGGCCGGCACGCCAGTGTCGCGCTCGGCCCGGTCTAGCGTGTAGGGCTGCACGGCCGCCGCGTAGGCGTCGAAGCCGGTGGTGGCCCGGTCCACGAACGCCTCGTTCACCAGCCCGGCCCGGATGATCTCCCGGGCGATGGCGTTCGCCAGGGATATGTCGGAACCAACGTCGATGCCGAGCCACGCGTCGGCCCACTGCGCCGTCGTGGTCCGCCGCGGGTCGACCGCGTACAGCCGGGCACCCCGCCGGACGCCCTTCAGCACGTGGTGGAAGAAGATCGGGTGCGCTTCGCGCGCGTTCGACCCCCACAGCACGAAGAGGTCGGCGTCTTCCGCCTCCCGGTAGGAGCTGGTGCCGCCACCGGCTCCGAACACTGCCGCCAGACCGACGACGCTAGGAGCGTGTCAAGTCCGGTTGCAGCTGTCGATGTTGTTACTGCCCATCACGGCACGAGTGAACTTCTGGGCCATGTAGTTCATCTCGTTCGTTGCCTTGGAGCAGCTGAACATGCCGAAAGACCTGGTTGCGCCTCGCTCCCTGGCGACCGCGAACCCGGCGGCCGCGCGGTCAAGGGCCTCGTCCCACGAAGTCGGCCGCAGCGTCCCGTTGTCCCGGACAAGCGGCTCCGTCAGCCGTACCTGCTTGCGCATCGAGCACACCTTCCTGGGCGGACAAGCGGACAAGCTGATCGTAGCGCCCGCGCCCCGGGCGGAGCTAGCTCGCTGGCCCGCCGGTGCTGCTGGAACGGCAGGTCAGGAAGATGAGTTACGAGTCAGCGCACGGCCGGTGATCGCGGCCGACGTACCCTGCCCGAAGGGGACAAAGAGCGGAAGGGCGGAATCCTTTGACCGGACGGACGGCACGACGGCGGGTGCTGCGGATCACGCTGCCCGACGGCGGCCGGCCCGGTGACGCCGCGCCTCATGCCGACTTTCTCGCGGCCGAGGAGCCGCTCGGGATCAGGGTCGGCGGCACCGCGCTGGCCATGACCATGCGCACTCCCGGCGACGACCTCGAGCTCGCCGCCGGGTTCCTGGTCGGTGAGGCCGTGGTCCGCTGGCCGGCCGACATCGCCGGCATCAAGCTCTGCGACGGGACCGCCTGCGGTCACGGTGACCACGACGGGCTTGGCAACATCGCCGACGTGACCCTTGCCGCCGGCGTCACCGTCGCGCCGGGTGCCCGGCGGAACTTCCTGACCACCAGTGCATGCGGCATCTGCGGGAAGGCGAGCATCCATGACATCTGCGTCCTGCCGCATGCGGCACTGGCCGGGGATCCGGCGCGCTTCAGGCCGGCCGTGCTGGCCATGCTCCCGGGGCGGCTGCGCGACGCGCAGCGGGTGTTCGCGCGCACCGGCGGCCTGCATGCCGCCGGGCTGTTCACCGCCGATGGCGAGCTGATCGCCGTCCGCGAGGACGTAGGCAGGCACAACGCCGTCGACAAGGTAGTGGGCTGGGCGCTGCTGCACGGCCGCCTGCCGCTGGCCGGCTGCGTCCTGCTCGTCAGCGGCCGGGCCTCGTTCGAGCTGGTGCAGAAGGCCGTCCTGGCTGGAATCCCGCTGCTCGCCGCTGTCTCCGCGCCGTCCTCGCTCGCCGTCGACCTGGCCGAGGAAGCAGGGCTCACCCTGGTCGGCTTCCTGCGCGGCCCGTCGATGAACGTCTACACCGGAGCGGACCGGCTGTCGGCTTGAGCGGGCCGGGCCCGTGCGGCAGACCGATGTACTTCCTGCACCGTCCTGCTCGCACCGCTGGTTCCGGCTGGGAGCATGCTCGCCGGTCCCGGCCACGCACGCCGCCGCCTGCCTGGGCTTAGTGTGGCTGTGTGGCTGATCACCCGGGCTGCGCGAGCCGCAGGCAGGACTCGCCGCCGCACACCGGGCCGGCGAGCACGCAGCGTGCAGCACCGAACCGTCCGAGGCCCGGCCCGCAGGCCGCCTACTCGCAATGGATAGACGCGTGCACGAGCGCGGGCTGGCTCGGCTTGCCGGTAGCGGAGCAGGTGCCGATCGCCGAGGCGCTCGGGCGGGTGACGGCTGCCCCGGTGGTTGCCCGCTGGCCCGCGCCTCGTGCCGCCTGCGCTGCGATGGACGGCATCGCGATAAAGGCCGGCCTGGCCGGCCGCTCCGCCGATGCCGCCAGCCGGTGGTGGCTGGCAGCATCGTCGTTCGCCTGGGTCGATACCGGCGATCCGGTGCCAGCTGGCATGGATACGGTGGTGGAGCGCGAACGGGTCAAGCTCAGCGCCGACGGCAGCGCCCGGATCACAGGACCGGCACCGCGCGGATTGCACGTGCGCGCCGAGGGCGAGGACTTCCAGGCCGGCCAGCTGCTCATACCGGCAGGCCATCGCCTGCGGCCGCTGGATCTGGCTGCCGGCGCCGCAGCGGGACATGACACGCTGGAGATCACCCGGCGGCCCGTCGCCGCGATCATCCCGACCGGGGATGAGATCCGGCCGATCGGGTCAGCCCTGCGGCCAGGCGATGTCACCGACAGCAACTCGCTCATGCTCGCCTCGCAAGCAGCGGAGACCGGCGCCCGGCCGCTCATCAGTGGTGTGCAGCCCGATGATCAGGCGGCAATCGCCGCCGAGGTCCGGCGTGCGGCCCTGGGCGCAGACATCGTGCTGGTCATCGCGGGTTCTAGTGCCGGGCGCCGCGATCACACGGCCGCCGTTCTCGCCCAGGTCGGCGGTCTGGCCGTCCGGGGCGTCGCGGTCCGCCCTGGCCACCCGGTGCTGCTCGGCTATGCCCGCCGGGCGCGAGCCGGCCAGCCCGTCACGACTGTCCCCGTGATCGGGATCCCCGGTTACCCGCTCGCGGCCGCGGTGATCTTCGAGCTGTTCGCTGTCCCCCTGCTCGCCGCGCTCCAGGGCACGCGGCCCCGGGGTCGCGGGCGGCAGCGAGTACAGCTAGCGTGCGACTGGACGTCCTCACCCGATGTCGAGGACTGGGTCCCCGTATCCCTGACCTTGGCCCCGGCCGGCCGCAGGCCAGCCGCATCGTCGTGGCCACGCCGAGCAGGCGCGGCGCCGGATCCGTCAGCCGGCTGATGCGCGCCAACGCATGGTGGCCGATTCCCATCGGAGAGGCAGAGTTCACGCGCGGCGAGCGCATCGACGTTCAGCCGATACCCGGTGCACCCCATGACGAGCAGATCGCCGTGCCGCATGACTGACCGGGGACGCGCGGGTGCGGCCCGGCCGCGCTACCGGCACGTGCTGCCAGCGCGCCGATTCAGTGCACAGCGGACCAGTCGCGGGCAAGCTGCTGGAGCTTAGCGGCCGTTTCCGCCAGTGGTTCCCCGCGGCCGACCGCGACGCCAAGGAAGTAGGCGGTCAGCGGCGCGGCCGGCCGGTCCACCGCGTGGGCCACCACCCTGGCCAGGTTGAGTACCGTTTTCTGGCTGGCATCCTCCGGGTCAAGGCCGAGCTCGGCGCACAGCGCGTCGGTCCAGTCGTCAAGCGTGCTCATCGTCCTCCGTTCGGCGTCGGGAGCCCCGGTGGCTCGCGCATGGTCCGGCGGTCGTCCGGCAGGCGGCGGGTGACTCCCTGCCGGTCTAGCCGCTCAAGCAGCGGGATCATGACCCGCCGCGTCGTCCGCAGCGCCTGTCTTGCCTCTGCCACCGTGAACGGCTGCGGCAGGCGGGCCAGAATCCGCGCCGCCTGGTCCGGCGCGTCAGGGGCCAGGATCACATTGCCGGGCAGCCGGCACAGCAGGCCAGCGCGCTCCGCCGCGGCGGCCGTCCGCGCGTCGAGCCCCAGCTCACGCAGCCGCTCGGCGCCGGGCGCGCTGAACGGCGCCCCGGCCAGGCCGGTGAGCACCGCCTGGACCGCGTCAGCCACCGGGGCCGGAAGCCCGGGAAGGCGGGCCTGCGCGGCACCGGCGCGCCGGGCTGCCCCGGGTGCTGCCCCGGCGGAACGGTGCCGCCAGCATCATCCGGCGGCTCACCTTGCGCCGGCGCTGGGGCGGCGCAGGAATCCGCCGCTCGCGTCGATCGGCTCTTCAGCGCGGCCGGCTGCGTGCCCGGCGGCGAGGGCCTCAACCAGGTCGCGGCCGGGCAGGCCCAGCTCGGCCCGGGCCGCATCGACCGCGAGGCCCGGAGCCAGCGGGTCGCGCGCCGCGTGCGCGGCGACCGCCGCGCCCAGAAGCCGGCGCAATCCCTGCCAGTAAGCCGGATCGGCCAGCCAATCCCCGCTGACCGGCGGCGGCAGGTCGCGCAGGCCCATCGCCGATGCCACGGCGGCCCGCAGCAGCCGGTGCCGCCGCAGCAAGTCCGCTGCGGCCGGCGGCTCTGGCCAGGAGGCCAGCTCCCGCCCCGCGGCGGCGGCGGCGCCGTTGCCACGCAGCCGCGGCGGCGAAACGTCGAGCACGGTCGCACCGAATACCGGCCGCCCGCCCGCGTGATCAGCGGCCGCGCCGGGATCGCGCAGCAGCACCCGGTCGCCGACGTGCAGCGGCAGCGGGTGGTCCAGGCTCAGCCGGGCGGCATGGCGGCCCAGCATCCGGACCCCGGCCACCGCCCGTGCGGCGCCGATGTGCACCGTGAGCCGGGACGGCAGCCGCATGGTGCCGTCCGGCTGGCGCCGGGCGGCCGGCCCGGCGCCAGCCGGACGTCGATCACGCTGGCCACCGTCCACTGGCTGGCGTGAATGAGTGCCATGCCGCGGCTCAGCTCACGCGTGCTGACGCCCCGCAGGTTCAGCGCCACCCGGGCGACGCCGCTCACCCGGGCGGCCGGCGGCGCCGAGGGACTGCACGCCCCTGACCCGCAGGGTGCGCATAGCGGGGGTCGCCGTCAGCTCGTCCCCGGCCTGCACGGTCCCTGCCTGCAAGGTCCCGGTGACCACGGTCCCGCTGCCTTTGACGGCGAACACCCGGTCCAGCCACAGCCGGACACCGCTCCGCAGGTCAGGTTGAGGGAGCCGCGCCGCGAGCCTGCCGAGCGCGGCGGCCAGATCGGCGAGGCCCTGGCCAGTGAGCGCGCTCACCGCGACGGCTTCCATCCCCTCGAGACTGGTTTCCGCGATCTTGACTGCGGCCTGCCGGAGCGCCGGCGCCGGATCGGCCAGGTCGGCCCGCGTGACCACGAGAACCCCGTTGCGGACGCCGAGGGCGTCGATCGCCGCGAGATGCTCGGCAGACTGAGGCATCCAGCCCTCATCGGCGGCCACCACGAACATCACAGCGGGCGCCGGTCCTGCTCCGGCGAGCATATTCGTGATGAATCGCTCGTGCCCGGGCACGTCGACGAACGCGATCTCCTCGCCGGACGGCAGCGTCGTCCACGCGAAGCCGAGGTCGATGGTCATCCCCCGGCGCCGCTCCGCCTCCCATCGATCCGGCTCCATCCCGGTGAGCGCGCGCACCAGCATCGACTTCCCGTGGTCAACATGCCCGGCGGTCGCGATGACGTGCACCGCTACTCCCGGCCCAGGGAAGACAGGCCATCAGCGGACCCCGGCGCCGAGGCCGCCGGGGCGTCATCGCGCGCCGCGACGGCGAGCACAGCCGCGAAAAGCCCCTCATCGTCGGCTGGTGCGACGGCCCGCAAGTCGAGCAGCAGCCGACCGCGCTCGATCCTGCCGACTACGGCCGGCACGTCGCCGCGGCGCACCGCCGCACCTGACCGCAAGTCAGCTGCCAGCCGTTCGGGAAGGGACAGCGCGGCACTCGGCAAGGTCACGCCGGGGCCGCCGCCGCCGCCCACGGCGGCGGCCGTCGGCACCGCCCGGCAGTCGATGCCGGCCGCGGCTATCCGCGCGGCCTGGACCTCGGCACGCTCCATGACCGACGACTGGCTTGCCGTCAGCGCCTGCGCGACTGGCGCAGCCGGGCCGGCCAGGGTCGCCTCGAGCGCGGCCAGCGTGAGCTTGTCCACCCGCAGCGCCCGCGCCAGCGGATGACGCGCGAGCTGGATAACCGTTTCCGGCCGGCCAAGCATCAGGCCCGCCTGCGGCCCGCCGAGCAGCTTGTCGCCGCTTGCGGTGACCAGGCCAGCGCCGGCCCGCAGCCACGAATCGGCATCGGGTTCATCGGGCAGAACCGGGTTCGGCCTGAGCAGCCCAGATCCGATATCCCCTACCACCAGCAGCCCGAGGCTGGCCAGCTCCCCGACGCTGACCGATGCCGTGAAGCCCTCGATCAGGTAATTGGACGGATGCACCTTCAGGATGAAGGCCGTCTCAGCGCTGATCGCCTGCCGGTAGTCAGCAAGCACGGTGCGGTTGGTTGTACCTACCTCGCGGATCCTGGCGCCGGTGGATTGCAGCAGATCAGGAAGCCGGAATCCATCGCCAATCTCGATCAGCTCGCCGCGGCTGACGATGATCTCCCGTCCGGCGGCCAGCGCGGTGGCCGCCAGCGCCAGCGCGGCGGCGTTGTTGTTGACCACGTGCACCGCCCCGGCCGCCGGGACCGCCCGCGCGAGAGCGTCGATGGCGCCCGCGCCGCGGCGGCCGCGCTGGCCCGATGCCAGATCGAACTCCACGTCCGCGCAGCCCGCCGCGGCGTGAACCGCGGCACGCGCGGCGGCTGACAGCGGCGCGCGGCCGAGGTTGGTGTGCACAAGGACGCCCGTCGCGTTGATCACCGGGGTGAGGGTGGCTGCGGCCGGCGGCAGCGAGGCCGCCGCTGTGTCGGCGACGCTCGCCGGGCTGATGGCCCCGGAGCGAGCCAGCTCCTGGGCGCCGGCCACCGCCGCCTTGACCAGCGCCGCGCCGAGCAGCTCTCGTGCCGCTACCAGGCGAGGGTCGGCGAGCACGACGTCAGTTCTCGGCACGTGACGGCGCGGGTCCACAATCGCGACCCTACGCCGTCACCGCCGGCCGCCATGCTGAGGCCGACTCCAGCGGAGGCGGACGGGAATCGAACCCGCCGGCGACGCGACGCGCCGCCCACCGGTTTTGAAGACCGGGGGGGCCACCAGGCACCCGGACGCCTCCGGGGCTGACGTTACCCGCGCCGGGCCGGCGCCCGTCATTCCGGCCCGTGCGCCGCGGCGGGCCCGGTGCCTGAGGACATGCTCGGACAGGTACTACATTCGACCGTGTGATCAGCCCAGGTGCCTTCAGGCTCACCCAGTATGCGCACGGTGGCGGCTGCGCCTGCAAGATCCCGCCAGGCGAGCTGGAGGAGATGACCGCCAGGCTCATGCCCGACGGCCCGGGCACGAACCTGATGGTGGGAGTCGAGCATGGCGACGACGGCGCCGTGGTGCGAGTCGGCCCGGCCATGGCCGTCGTGGTGACCGCCGACTTCTTCACTCCCGTCGTGGACGACGCTTACACGTTCGGGCGGATCGCTGCTACCAACGCCCTGTCCGACATCTACGCGATGGGCGGCAAGCCGCTGGTTGCGCTGAACCTGCTCGGCTGGCCACGCGACAAGCTCCCGGCCGAGCTGGCGGCGGAAGTGCTGCGCGGCGGCCTGGACGCGGGCCGCGCGGCGCATTGTCATGTAGCGGGCGGGCACAGCATCGACGATCCCGAGCCGAAGTACGGCATGGCGGTGACCGGCACCGCGGATCCGGCCGCGCTGCTGCGGATTGACGCCGGGCAGCCTGGCCTCCCGCTCAGCCTGACCAAGCCGATCGGCACCGGGGTGCTCAATGCCTGGCACAAGGCAACGGGCGAGGTCAGCGCGGCGGCGATCGAGGTGATGACGACGCTCAACGCCGACGCCAGCCGGCTGGCGCTTGCCGCCGGGATCAACTGCGCGACCGACGTGACCGGATTCGGACTGCTCGGCCACCTGTTCAAGCTTGCCCGGGCCAGCGGGGTCTCCGCGATAGTCGACCACGCGGCAGTGCCGCTCATCGAGGGCGCACGCGCGGCGGCGCGTGCCGGGCATATGCCCGGCGGAGCCGGCGAAACCTCGAATGGGTGCTCCCGCACACCAACGCCGGCGCGGTGAGCGAGGAAGACCTGCTCATGCTCGCCGACGCGCAGACGTCGGGCGGGCTGCTCGTAGCCGGAGAGCTACCGGGAGCGCCAGTGATCGGAGAGCTCGTCCCGCGCCGCGGCAGCGTGCTCATCATCCGGTAGCCCGGGCAACGGCACGGCAAGCAGGCTGAACGCGACGCCAGCGCCCGCATATGCCGGGATGAGGCTGGTGACCTGGATCGGCGTTCTTGCCCCAGCCGAGCCGGGAGCAAGCTCCTAGACTGCCGAGGCATGGGTGAATGCGGTGGCTGATCCCGATGAGGGCGTGGCGGCTGACGGGACCATCCGGACGGGCGCGCATCGTGGCCGGGTGCCCGCGGCCTTCGAGCCCGTCCTGGCCGATGCGGTCGCCTTCCTTGGCGGGTCCGGGGCATCGCTTTATGTCTACGGATCAGTCGCTAACGGCACCGTGCGTCCCAGGTCATCGGACGTCGACCTGCTGTCGATCGGCCTGCAGGACGCGGCCGTTCTCGGGCAGCGCCTCTCGGCCCGGTATGCCGGCCGATGCCGGGGCGTGGAGCTCGCTGCGGCCACGGCTGCCGACTTCGCCGGCGACATCGACGCTGCCTACGGCTTCCGGGTCTTCCTTCGCCACTACTGCGTCCACCTCGCGGGCCCGGATCCGTCCGCCGCGCTGTCGGCCTTTCCTGCGGATGCCCGGGCTGCCCGCGGTTTCAACGGCGACATCAGCCAGCATCACCGCCGATGGCGGCAGCGGCTGGAGTCCGGGACGGCGGCCGCGGACCAGCTTGGTGTCCTGGTCGCACGTAAGACGCTGCTGGCCGTCGCCGGGCTGGTCAGCGTGCACGACCACACCTGGACGACCGACCGTTCACTGGCTGCGCGGCGCTGGAGTGACCTCGAGCCCGGCCGCGCCGCCCAGCTAGGCCGGCTGCTGTCCTGGGCCAGCGGAGAGCGCCACCCCGCACGCGAGGACGTCGGGCGCGCACTCGCGGACGACGGAATCGTCCCCGCGATCGTCGAGCGCTTCGGCAGCCTGATCGGGCTCTGGACAGAGCACCAAGAAGACCAATAGCCCCACATGCGCTCTCCCTGAACCGCTGCAGCTGTGGCCGCCCATGGCGAACGGCTAGAATGCTGACCCTGATCAGCATGGGCACCGTTTGCTGGCTTGTTCCCCGGGGCGAGGTCAGATGGAGCATCAGCGGCCAGCCGTCCACCGGACCATCCTCATCGTGGACGTCGAGGGATTCGGGGACCAGCGCCGCACTAATCAGCACCGGCTCGCGGTGCGCGACGCCATGTACCGGATCCTGCAGCAGGGGTTCAGCAGCGTCGGCGTCCCGTGGGCCGACTGCTATCAGGAGAGCTGCGGCGATGGTGTCTTCGTCCTGATTCCGGCGGAGGTGCCCAAGGGCGTATTAGTCGAGTCGATGCCGCGCGTGCTGGCTGAGGCGCTGCGGGAGCACAACGCGGCGCACCGCGCCGAAGAGCGGATCCGGCTGCGGATGGCGCTGCATGCGGGAGAGGTCTATTACGACGAGCACGGGGTCACGGCGGCGTCGGTCAACCTGGCGTTCCGGCTGCTGGACGCGGGCCCGCTCAAGGCCGCTCTCGCGGACTCGCCCGGCACGCTGGCGCTGATCGTCTCGTCGTGGTTCTTCGACGAGGTCGTCCGGCACAGCCCGGCCGGTGACGCGGCCACCTACCGGATGGCCCGGGTGGCCGTTAAGGAGACCGCCGCCGTCGCCTGGATTTGCCGGCCAGATCACCCGTATCCGCCGGATGACCAGGAGCCTGAGGCGGCGCCGGGCGGCCCGGCGATGCCGGTGCCGCGCGCGGCGGCAGGCGGCATGCACGGCCTTTCGCCGGCGCTGACCAGCTTCGTCGGCCGGGCAGCTGCGGTGGATGAGGTCGCCGGGCTGCTGGGCAGGTACCGGCTGGTCACGGTGACCGGGCCGGGCGGGGTGGGGAAGACCCGGCTGGCCGCCGAGGTGGCCCGGCGAGTGGCCGGCGAGTTCGCCGGCGGCGTGTGGCTGGCGGAGCTGTCGGCCGTGCGGGAGGCGGATCAGCTGCCGACGGCGGTGGCCACGGCCCTGGGGATACCTCAGGCGGCGGGCCTGTCCGTCACGGCGTCGCTGGCCGCCGGGCTGGCCCGCCAGCAGCTGCTACTGCTGCTGGACAACTGCGAGCACGTGGCCGGCCCGGCCGCGGAACTGTGCATGGCTCTGCTGCCGGCCGCAGACGACGTGCGGATCCTGGCAACCAGCCAGGAGCCGCTCAGGGTCCCTGGGGAGGCCCGCTACCGGCTGCCGCCGCTGACCCTGCCCGGGCCGGACGGGCCCGCCGAGGAGTCGGAGGCGGTGGCCCTGTTCGCCGACCGGGCCCGGCAGGCCGACGCGCATTTCGACCTGACCGGCGAGACCGGCCCGTTGGTGGCACGGCTGGTGGCACGGCTGGACGGCATGCCGCTGGCGATCGAGCTAGCCGCTGCGCGGGTGGAGTCGCTCGGACTGCCCCAGCTGCTTGACCGCCTCGATGACCGGCTCGTGCTGCTGGCCGGCGGTGACCGGCTGGCAGCGGCCCGGCACCGGTCGCTGGCGGCGACCGTGGAGTGGAGTTACCAGTTACTCAGCGAGAACGAGCAGCGGGTCTTCCGGCGGCTAGCGATCTTTCCCGGCCCGTTCACCCTGGCGGGCGCCGAAGCGGTCACCGGTGCGGCTGCCGGGCCCGCGGTCCTGCATCTGGTGGACTGCTCGCTGCTGTCACCGCCCCGGACAGATCCGGACGGCCGGGCCCGCTATCTGATGCTGGAGACCCTGCGTTCCCACGGGGCCGGCCAGCTCGCCGACGCTGGCGAGCAGCCAGCGGCCGCTGCCGCCCTGGTCGGGCACGTCCTCCAGGTGGCTGAACAGGCCGCAGCCGGCCTGCAGGTCAGCACCGGGGAACTGGCCGCCACCCGCTGGCTGGATGCCGAGGACGCGACCATGCACCAAGCCCTGGCCTGGGCCCTGGAGCATGCCCCGGCTGCTGCGCTGCGGCTGGCCATCGCCCTGACACCCTGGTGGCTCCTGCGGGGCCGCGCGGCGACCGGGTACCCGCTGCTGCGCGCCGCCGCCGGGCGCGCCGGCCGAGCCGGCGACACGTGGCCCGCTGCGCAATACTGCCTTGGCCAGGCAGCCAGCGGCACCGGCGATTCGACCGGTGCGCTCGGCCACTTCACCGCGTTCCGTGACGTCGTCGAGGCCAGGGGTCCGTCGCCGGCGCTGGTTGACGCGCTGACAGGCCAGTCGAACTGCCTGCTCACCCTCGGGCATCCCGCCAAGGCCACCGAGGAAGCTCGCCGGGCCCTTGACCTCGCCCGGAAGATCGGCTACCCGGCCGGCGAAGCCAGAGCTCTCTTTCATCTTTGCATCGCGGCTCAGTACACCGGCGATGACGAGACCGCCCTGGCGTGGATACGGCAGGCCCAGCGGATCGACCCGGAACGCATCCCCGGCCGGCTCGCACGACAGTGCAGCAATGCCCTGACGGTCGCCTTGCTCGAGACCGAGGAAGTCGCCGCCGCGCGCAGCTGCGCGGACGGGCTGGCCCTGGCCCGGCAAGCAGGCGACCCGTACAGCCTGGCGCTCTGCCTGGATCTCATGGCCGATCTGGACCGGCGAGCAGGACGGATCACCGAGGCAGGACTGCACCTGCGCGAAGCACTCCAGATCGCCGCGCGGATCGGCGGCCGGCTGCGCCTCAGGGATTGCCTTGACAACTGCGGGCAGCTGTGCGCGGCGACGCAGCGCTGGGCCGAGGCCGTCACGATATGGGCAGCGCACGCCGCGTCCCTGGCCGAGAGCGGGCTACCCGATCTGCCCGAGGAGGCGCGGCGCCGCCAGGAACCGCTGCGGAAAGCCGGGCAAGCGCTGGGACCGGACCGGATGCGGGCCGCCGAAGAGCGCGGCGCGGCGATGACCCTGGAGACGGCCGCCGAATTCGCCATCATGCTCGCCGGGGCGGACTTGCAGGCACCGCAAGCGCTGCCGGGCATACGTCAGCTCGGCGCCCGGGAACAGGAACTGGTCACCCTGGTCGCCCGGAACCTCACCGACGCCCAGATCGCAGCCCAGCTGCGTATCAGTGTCAGCACCGTCCGCTCCCGCCTCAACCGCATTCGCGACAAGACCGGATGCAGGCGCCGCGCCGACCTCACCAGGCTCGCCCTGGAAGCAGGCCTCGTCTAGGCGGCCGGATGCCGGCAGCGGGCGCCGGTTCGTGACTCTCCGCGGGCTCGCCCGGGCGCGCAACCGCAAGGGTCCGCCGGGCTGCCGCCGGGCCGTCGCCGGGCCGCGCCGGCCGCCGCGGCAGAACCGGTCAGGCAGCGGACGTATCAAGCACGGCGCCAGCCGCTCTGGGTCTATGACGGCAGCTGGGACAGACCTGCCGAAGTTTGCCCGGGACCCTGCGGTCCCTGGCCTGACAATCGAGGATCGGAGCCGGCCATGACCACTCCCGCGACCATCTCAGAAGGCTCGAAGGGACCCACCGTCCGCTGGGCACAGTACCTCCTTGTCCGCCGGACCCTGAGCGACAAGCAGATCGACGGCATCTTCGGCCCGGTGACCAAGACTGCCGTCGAGCAATTCCAGCGCGACAGCCACCTGACCGTCGACGGCATCGTCGGGCCCGCCACCTGGGCAGCGCTCGGCGGCGACGGCGCACAGCCACCAACCCTGGCCAGCGGATCTCACGGATCGGTAGTCGAGAAGCTGCAGACCGCGCTGAACGAGGGACGCGGCAGCTTCGCGCCCGGCTCCAACCCGGTGCTCGCCGTCGACGGCCTTTACGGCCCGCAGACCACCACCGCAGTCGAAGGGGCGCAAAAGCACGGCGGCATCCACGCCGACGGGATAACCGGCCTCCAGACATGGGCCCTGCCCATAGACGCCGACGGCATGGTGCTCGCCAACCTCTGCGACGTCCCCGGCCCGGGCGGCGGATGAGGATCCCACGCGGCCGGCTACCGGCCTACAGCACAGGCCAGCGGCCGGGGCTGAAAGCGGACCGAACTCCGGCCACGCTGCCCGCGGCGCTGGCCTCGTGCTTACCGCCCGGTATGCGTTGGATTTTCGGGCCTGAGAAAGACGCGGCGATGAAGGGCTGCTCCTTCTGCCTATCGCCGGTTTTCGCCGCGGCCCAGGAACAGTTCCATGCTCCTGCGCTGCGCGTAGTTCATTTCGTCCACCACGCTGGCTACGCGCCGCACGATCCGCGTAATTGCCGTCATTGCGATGCTCCTCTCTTGTCAGCGACCGGCTCTTCGGTCGTATCTTGAGCATCGCCGTAAGACCCGGGTGCGCGGATCGTACGAATGCCCTAATTCCTGCCAAGCACCAGCCTTAGGCCGGGTAACCGGGGGCAGGCGGCCGCGGGGCGGCCACACCTCACAGTGCGTGATCAACGTCCGGTCCCGGCTCGGACGCCGGACGGCATGGAGGCGGGCAGCCTCCGCTCAGGGAGGGGAGACCTTCGGCACGGATGCACCGCGCACCGGGTGATGCGGATGCCAGAGGACGGCCGTGACCTGTTCATCACCCACGACTTTCCCACCGCGGAGCAGGCCGGCAGCTTCGCTCACGACCCGGCCCTGCGTGCCGGAATGCAGGCCGGCGGGGTCGAGGGAGCGCCGCGGATCGAGATCTTCACGGATGTCTGAACCAGGCCGGAGAGCGAGCCCTGCTGGGCGAGCTCGACCGGCACATTGCCGCGACCTTCGGCGTAACGCAGGCCGCCGCGACGGCGCTGGCCGTCATCGACGGGGCAGCCACCCCGGCTGCCCCCCTCGCAGGTCAGCGACCGGGTCCTCATCGCCTCCGCCACCATGACCGCCACCCTCGACCTGCTCGAACGCCGCGGCTGGATCCGCCGCATCCCCAACCCCGCCGACCGGCGCAATGTCCTCATCGAGATCACCCCCGACGGCCGCGCCACCACCGACCAGCTGCTTCCCGGCATCCGTACCATCGAGCGCCACATCTTGTCCGTCCTCACCCGCGACGAACGAGCCCACCTGCTGAACCTGCTCGCCAAGATCCTCGGCCGGACCGCCGAAATCGCCGCAGGGCCGCCCGAACCCCTGCACGGGCCACCGCATCACCGGTCATGCCGCCGGCCGGGTAGTTGGTGTGGGTTGCTAGCCGCCTGCGCTCGGACGGCTGGCGGCGCCCGCTTTGGTGCCTGATATTGCCATCCCTGCCGGGTGAGCCAGCGTCTGGTAGACCACGCAGTAGCGTTCGGTCAGGCGGAGCAGCGTTTCGATCTGCCCGGCGCTGGCATCGGTGTCCAGATCGAAGGCCAGCCGGATAGACCGGAATCCCACCGGCGCGTCCTTGCTCACCGCCAGTGTTCCGCGGAAGTCCAGGTCACCCTCGGCGCTGACGGTTCCCCCGGCTACCGGGATCTGCAGCGAGGCGGCCACGGCCTGCAGCGTGACACCCGCGCACGCTACCAGCGCCTGCAAGAGCATGTCTCCGGAGCAGGCCAGCGAGCCGTCCCCGCCTGTGGCCGGGTGCAGGCCCGCCTCGGCAAGCGCCTTGCCGGTGGCCACCGAGCAGGTGATGGCCTGGCCCCCGAGATGACCGAGCGCCCGCAAGGTGACTACCGCTTCCCGGGGATTCTGGCGGTAGCCGTCCTTGAGAGGCTGCTGCACGGCGCGCAGATCCTTGCCGTCCATGGTTGCCCTCCCGGTCTTCCGCGCTTCAGCGCCGTGCTCAGTGCCGGAAACTCGCCCGGACTCCAGGCTCGCAGCCCGCTGCCGGGCCTGTCCATCAACCCTCCGCTGAACCGGATCCGGTCCCGTAGAACCCGCCCGGTCACGCAGGACTTCACATCCGCGTCCTCAGCGTCAACGCACCATCCGGTCAGGCCGCGCAGCGCGAACGGGTACCGGCAACGGGATCCGTTCAGCAGACACGCCCGCGGCTCGCTGCGACCGCCGTGAGTATCGACCGGACAACCGCGAAGTCGACCGCCGCGGGATTGCGGTACCGGATGCATCCCTTGCCCACGCTAAGGTGCGCGACCTGGCCGCGATAAGCATCCAGGACGTCGCCGCGCATCACGTACAGGGAGATGTACCGCTGCTGGCTGGCCCAGCCGACCTCGGTGAACCCATTACGGCTGTAGGCAGGCATCCCGTAACGCATGGACTCATCAAAGCCCCTAAGCAGGCTCCGGCACGCGTCCCGCATTTCGCTCAGGACAGCGCGCCGCCCCTCCGGCACCCGGGCCAGATAGCCGTCCACGTCCTCTGCATCGCTGTACACGATCGCATGCTACGGCCGTCCGCGCTGACGCGTCGGCCGGCCGCGGCCCCGAGTCCATCCACAGTTGCCGCTGCGGGCGCGAAGTGCCGGTGTCGGCAATGCGGTTGCTGCCACGAACGCGCGGACTCGGCCTGATGAAGGGCCGCAACCGGCCTACGATTCTGCGGGCGGGACTGACCGGCTGCAGCGCACGCCCATCGCGCATGCCGAGATGAATGCCCTCGCCGCCGTTGCAACCGGGACCGAGCTTGGCCGCCTGACCTTGTGGTCTTCGCACCGGCCGTGCCAGATGTGCGCGGCAGCGTGTGCATTCACCGGCGTGGGCAGCGTTTCCTTCATCGCCCCGGACCCATCGGATGAGGACAGCTACCAGGACCCCGGCGGGATCGAGACGGAATGGGTCGTCGTCGCCAGCCTGCTGTTTCTCTCCGGGGTGGCCGCTTACTCGGGCGGGAACGCCGCAAGCGCAGCGGGCGAGACTCGGCGGAGCTACTGCCGCGCCCAGGCCAGGGGCGGCTCTGACGGGCGCCCGCGCCGGCCAGATGAGCAGGTTACCGTCGCGCGGGCCGAAGCGCCGTCTGGTACCGGCGGTGCGCTTCGATGAACTGGTCAGCCGTGCCGCCACGGTCGGGGTGAGCGTCGGCCATGGCGCGGCGCAGCTCCTTGATGGGTGGTGCTTCCCGTGCGGCCCGTTCAGCTCGCCCGCATTCCCCTGGGTACAGGCCGGCTTCGGCAGCCTCGCGGGTGGCGGAGAATTGTCGGCCTGCCGGTCCGGAGCGGGGGCGGTCACCGGGAATCGGGATCACGCCGGCCGGGTAGCCGTGACGACACGGATCTTCCCCGTGTGGGCAGTGCTCCCACGTGTAACCGTGCTTTGCGCAGCGCAAGCCGCGGGTGTCTGCCGGGCAGTCTTTCCCGCAGCCGCCGGGCGCGTAGCATTGACGGCCCGGGGCCAGGAAATGCACGCAGTGTCGGTGCCCGCGGCCGTGCGGAGCGCATACCTGGCCAGCGGCGATATCCCTCGAGCAGTTCTCGTGGCACCGGGTGTCGGCCTCGAACTCTTGGCGGCTGATGCGGCCAGGGCTGACAACGGCCTCGTTTCGGTCCCAGGTGTCGCTGGTGTAGTAGATCCACTTTGCGGTCTTCTTGACGATCGGCACCTCCTGGACCCAGCGGAGCGTCTCGGCCGGGTAGCCGTGGCCGCGGATGCGGGCGCAGGGAACGTACAGGTATTCGACGGGGGCGGCGTTAATGGCGCCGGGTTTCGGCGGCCGGGCCTTCCGCCTGGCGGCGCTGATCCGCTTCAGCGCATCTGCGCGTGCCAGCCGCCCCCCGGCGTGGCTGCGCCCGGACCGGCTGGGAGCGATGAAAGGCAGGGCTATGCCTGTGAACAGGGCAATCAGAATCATGATGGGCATGTCGACAACGATCGAGCTCGACCCGTCCATGACATCGGGCCTCCTTCCGGGATCTGTCGTGCGAGCCGCGGCCTGAGCCGGGCCTGGGCCAGCCAGGAAACCTGGCCCGGATTCCTGCAGGGCGGATGAAGCACCCCTGGTTCACGTATTCGCGCCAGCACGCCCGGCACCCAGGTCGGCCGGCTCGGTGATCTCGCTGAAGCCGCCGTCAGGGGTCATCACGATCCGCCCGGTGGGACGTCCGTGCTCGGTTTCGTCGCGCTCGCGGCGGGTCAGGCCGAGGCAGATCCGCTGGGTGAGGGTGTATGCCAGCGGCGGGCCGACGATCACGGCGATCCGGAAGAACCATGTGACGGAGTAGAGGTCCAGATGGAGGTGGTAGGCGATCTGGTCGTTAGCCGCCGCGGCCCACAGCACCCCGTAGAAGGTGATCCCAGCGGCACCGGCCGCGGTGCGGGTGGCCGCGTCGCGTGGGCGGCGGTCCAGGACGTGGTGCAGGCCCTCGTCGGCGGCGAGCCTGCGTTCGAGCAGCGGATACGCCGCCAGCAAGGCGAAGAACGCACCGGGCACAAGGAGCCCGGGCACGAGCACGTCGAGGGCCAGCGGATGTCCGGCTATCGACAGCTCCCAGGCCGGCATGATCCGCAGCGCGCCGTCGAGGAAACCCATGTACCAGTCCGGCGCCGCGCCGGCGCTGATGCTGCCCGGCTGATACGGCCCGTACAGCCACGCCGGGTTGATCTGCGCAATCGTGCCGGACAGGACCAGCGCCGCGCAGGTGAACAGCAGCAGCGGATCGGGCCGCACCCGGCGCGGCCACCGCAGCGACGGCCGGAAGCTCAGCAGGAGCAACGCGCCGGTCAGGGCCGGGAGGACGAGGATGTGCACCCAGTAGTCGCGGCCGATGATCTGGTGCCCGGGAGGGGCACCGCCGAAGATCCAGAACACTAGGTGCGTCCCGATCACCGGCACGGACAGCAGCACGCCGGTGATCACGCTGAGGCTGCCGCCCGACAGCATGTCGTCGGGCAAGATGGTGCCGGTGTAGGCCGCCAGAATGCCCAGTGGCAGCAGCGCCACCCAGATCAGCCAGCCCGGCAGCGCCCGGCCGGAGAACCGGCCGCGGAAGAACGCCCGCAGCAGCCGCAGGCATATCGCCGCGACAAACACGTCCGCCGACCAGTGGTGCACCTGCCGGATCAGCAGCCCGCCGCGTACGTCGAAGCTGGTAGCCAGCACGGACTGATATGCCTGGCTCATCGTGACGCCGTCCAGCGATCTGTATGAGCCGTGATACACCAGGGTGGCCAGCGAAGGACGGAACAACGGCAGCAGGAGGACCCCGGTGACCACCGCCACCGCGAACGAGTACCCGGCGACCCGCCCGAACGCGGCAGCCCAGCGATCCTCCGGGTCTCGCCGCAGCGCAGCACGAACGGGCTGCCGCGTCCCCGCAGCCGGCCGGTTCACGGCCGGGCCACCGGGGGACCCGGGGTCGGCCGGAGCCGGCGGCGCAGATGCCGGGCGGTGCACATCCCGGCAAATCCGCCGCCCACGATCGGGATGCGCGGCGGCTCGCCGGTGGCCATGGTCCCCCAGCCGCTTCGGGTGAATATGTGCATCTGACTTCCTCCTTGCTCCTTGCTGGCGGTGGCTATTGGTTCCGGAGCGGTCGGCATCTCACTGCTGGTCCCGTTTTTCTGTTTCATCGGGACCCAGCTGGCGGACCGAGATCAGGCACAGCCCGAGGTCGCGGATCTTGGCCAGCAGCCCGTGTAGCGCGGGCTGATCGGGGAGCAGCCCGGAGATGACCGTCTGCGCGCCGTGGCTTTTGAATTGCAGGCCGCTGAACCAGGCCTCCCAGTGGCTATCCAGGAGGCCCTCGACACGGATTTCGTAGCGGGCTGGCGATCCTGAAGAACTCACGCCAGGTCACCCGCCTTGCCAGCGGCTAGTGCCCGGCCAGCTTCCTGACTGGCAGGCCGCGATTCGCGCTCACCGAAGCCAGTCCGCTGGCATCCGGGACGTCGATTCATGTGGCGATTGATCCAGTCAGCAGCCATCCCCGTCCCTTTCGTCCGCGCAGTCGTGGTTCGCTGGCACGCTACGGGTGGTCCCGGTGGCCGGACGTCACCCGAAGGTGCACAGGCAGGTGGAATCTTGCCCCGGCGTCGGCTGCGCACGAAGGTGCCGAAGGCCGGGTGGCCTCTTCCTGAGCGGGGGTGGGAATCAGGCTTCCAGACAGGCTCCGCCTGCGGACGCGCCGATCACCGCCAGAGAAACCTGCTGCCCGCGCGGCACTGCCAGCCCAAGGCATGACCCCGGGGGGCGCGGCACCGCAGTGCACGGCAGCTCTCGGGAAGATTCCACCCGCATCGGCACCTTCGGGTGACGCCCAGGCTTGAAGGCCGTTCCTAGCGTGCCAGGAGAACGCAAACATGCACTGATGCGAGGGAAAGCGATGGCTGCTTCCGGACTTGACCGCATTACGACCGCCCCAGCCTGGCACCTGGGCGGCGATAAGCTGAACCAGGACATCTTCGACGCCCTGGCCGGACTCTGCCCGCAGCTGCTCAAGTGGGCAGCGGCCATTGCCAGCCAGCACGCCCTGCCGCTGTCGTGCGTCAAGGCGGTGCGCCTGCTCGGCACGCCCCTTTCCATGAAGGAACTCGCCCGGCGCATGCACTGTGATCCGTCCTTCGTCACCGTGACCGCTGACATGCTGGAGGAGCGCGGGCTGGCCAAACGGGAGTCAGACGCCACTGACCGGCGGATCAGGAATCTGGTTCTCACACCTCGCGGCCACGACCTGAGACAGCGGCTGGAGCATGCGCTACTGGGCCGGATGCCGTGGGATACGGCGCTCAGCGTGGCAGAACGGCGTTCTTTCCTGGTACTGCTCCGCAAGATGGGCGAGCCTGATCGCCCAGTGGCAACGAACGTGCGGGATATGGCCGGGGAAGGGCCGGGGCGGGAACGCTGAGCCGGGTGAGCATGGCCAGGGAGGTGAGCACGGCCACGACGGCGGCGAAGGCCTACCCTGGCGGGCGCGCGGGAGCGACATCGCGGGCAGCGCTGGAGGAACCAAGCATGTGGGCCGGCAAGTGGTCACGGCAGGCCAGCCTTGCGGCTGTCCGGGCAGGCGGTTACGTGCACCCGGTATCCGTTCGCGGTGGTGCCAGCAGCCGACAACAGCGCGCCCCTGGGCCCTGTCGTTAGAATGACCAGGCCAGCAGCGAGCTGGCCCTGGACACACCGAGCAGTGGGTCGCCGATGGCTGAGCTACCTGCGGCCGCCCCTGCCGGGGTGGCCGCTTCCGAGCGGGATCTGCTGCTGGCCACCAAACTGCACATGCCCCGCCGGCAACCGGGCTTTGTGCCGCGCTCACGGCTGGTGCACGCACTCGATGAAGGGCTGGCACGGCGGCTCACCCTGGTGGCTGCCCCGGCCGGGTTCGGTAAGACGGCTCTGCTGGCCGACTGGGCGCGGTCGGGCAACTGGCCGGTGGGCTGGTTGTCGCTGGACGCCGGTGACAATGACCCGGCCCGGTTCTGGCGGCACGCGGTTGCGGCGCTGGACCGGGTACGGCCGGGAATAGGCGAGCGGGCCAGTCCGCTGCTGGGCCCGTCGGCGGCGTCGTCCTTCGAAGGGCTGGTGACTGCGCTGATCAACGAGCTGGCCGCGCAGCCCGGCGACGGCGGGGTGCTGCTGGTCCTGGACGACTATCACCTGATCGACGCCCAGCAGGTGCACACGCCGCTTGCGTTCCTGCTCGAGCATCTGCCGACGGGGCTGCACCTGGTCCTGGCGAGCCGGTCCGACCCGCCGCTGCCGCTGGCGCGGCTGCGAGCCGCCGGGCAGCTCGCCGAGCTGCGCGGCGGCGACCTGCGGTTCACCGCCGAAGAGGCTGCGGTGCTGCTGCGGGAATCGGCTGGCGACGACCTGCCCGCTGCCGCGGCGGCGGCGCTTGCGGCCCGCACCGAAGGCTGGGCGGCCGGGCTGCAGCTGGCCGCCCTGTCACTGCGCGGGCAGCCCGACGTGGCGGGGTTTGTTGCTGCCTTTAGCGGCACCCACCGCTATGTCCTGGACTACCTGACCGACGAGGTCCTGGAGGGCCAGACCGACCAGGTACGCGAGTTCTTGCTGGGAACCTCGGTGCTGGAACGGCTGTCCGGCGAACTGTGCGATGCAGTTACCGGCCGTGCCGACGGCCAGGCGATGCTAGAGCAGATAGAGCGGGCCAATCTGTTCTTGGTGCCGCTGGATGAGGTGCGCGGCTGGTGGCGCTACCATCAGCTATTCGCAGACCTGCTGCGTGCCCGCCTGCAGCAGCAACAGCCCGGCCGGGTCGCGGCCCTGCACCATAACGCCGCAGCGTGGTGTGAGGAGCATGGGCTGGCCGACGACGCCGTGCACCACGCCCTGGGAGCAGGGGACGCCACCTGGGCCGCCCGGCTCATCGAGCGGCATTTCGACGAGACCTTCTGGCCGGGTGAGCGTGCGACGGTGCAGCGGTGGCTCACGGCGCTCACGGCCGAGCTGGCGGACTCGCGGCCGCGGCTATGCCTGGTACGGGCATTGCTCGCGCTCGCGGCCGGCGACGCAGCAGGGGCCGGGCCGCCGCTGGATGCCGCCGAACGCGCGTCCGTCGGTGCTGTCGGGGAGCCGTTCGAGCCGTCGGCGGGCAAGGCCGCCAGCCTGCTGGTGAACGTCCCCGCGGCGATCGCGCTCGGGGGTGCCTCCCTGGCCCATCTCCACGGCGACGCCGACGGCACGGCCGCGTTCGCGTCCCAGGCCCTGGCCAAGACCGGCGAGGGCGAGTCGATGCTGGATTCGACCGCGAGGTGGCTACTGGCCGTGGCCGAGTGGCTGCGTGGCCGGGTAGCGGAGGCCGAACGCGCCTTCGCTGCCAGCATCACCGGATGGCAGGCGGCAGGCGAGCGCTACTCGGCCGCCTACGGTTGCCATCACCTGGGCCAGGTGCAGCGGGCCCAGGGCCGTCTCGATGCGGCGGTCGGCACCTACCAGCAGGCGCTGGAGATGACCGCGGCGCCGGGCCGGCTGGCTATGCCAGCGGCTGGGATCGCCTTGGTCGGCATGGGGGAAGTGGCCTACCAGCGGAACGAACTCGAGTCTGCGCGGCGCCAGGTAACCGAGGGCATTGAGCGATGCCGGCAGCTCAACTACACCCAGCCGCTGGCCACGGGCCTGGCTGCCCTGGCGTGGATCCGGCAGGCCCAGGGCGATCCGGCCGGGGCCCGGGAGGCGATGGGCGAGGCCGGGCGGGTGGCGCCTGGCCCGGCGGTAGCTGGCCTGCTCAATCCGGTCCCGGCGCAGCGGGCGCGGCTGCTGCTGGCCCAGGGAGAGGTCGCTGCGGCCGCCCGCTGGGTGGAAGAAAGGGACCTCGGCCCGGATGATGACCCGGGCTACCCGCGGGAGCCGGAGTATCTGGTGCTGGCCCGGGTTTTGCTGGCGCAAGACCGCCCCGGCCTGGCGCTTACGCTGCTGCGGCGGCTGCACGCGGCGGCCACCGCCCAGGGGCGTACCGGAAGTGTCATCGAGATCCAGGCGCTGCGGGCGCTGGCCGAAGGCGACCAGAACGCGGCGGTGGAAACCATGGCCCAGGCGCTCATGCTCGGCTGCCCGCAGGGCTATGTGCGGGTGTTCGCTGATGAGGGGTCGCCGATGTCCGCGCTGCTTGGCCGGCTGGTCGCGGCGCAGAAAACAGACCACGCCGCCGCCCGCGGCGTTCCGCTCAGCTGTCTGGCCCGGGTGCTGCGGGCGTTCGGCGCGCCGCTCACTGCGGCGGACACCCGGCGAGACGCCGGCGTGGCGGTGCCGGGCCTGGTGGAGCAGCTGACTGCCCGCGAGCTGGAGGTGCTGGCGCTGCTGGCCGCGGGAGCGCCGAACCCGCGTATCGCCGAACAGCTGGTGGTCAGCCTGGACACGGTGAAGAAGCACGTCAGCCACCTCCTCGGCAAGCTCGGCGCGGCTAACCGCACCGAGGCCGTCACCCGGGCGCAGAAGCTCGGCCTGATCCCCTAGCTGGCACCCGCCGCCAATCCGCCGGCACCGCCGCGCCCGTGGGCCCGGTCCGGCGGCACTGTCGTGCCGTGCAGCAGGCCGCGGAAGATTCCACCGGCATGCGCACCTTCGGGTGACGCCCACGGCGGCGTCGGCTCGTACCGTCCCTCGAAGAACCAGCCCCAGACATCCGGACTTCCCTACGCCCGGAGCGACCGGGCTCATCTACCGCCTGGTATGGGCGCCGAAGTACCGGCGCGCCCACGCAGGAATAGCCCAGCCCAAACCGACTAGGAGAAACCTCATGCCCCAAGCACGAACCACAACCAGGCGGACGGCGGCGCCAGACGGGAGGGCCGGCACCACCGGCCCCCGGCTCGGCCCTGCCCTTGCTGTCATAGCGACTGCGCAGCTGATGGTGGTGCTTGACGCGACCATCGTCAACGTCGCGCTGCCGCACATCCAGCGGGCGCTCGGGTTCTCCGGCTCCGGCCTGGAATGGGTGGTCAACGCCTACGCGCTCACCTTCGGCGGGCTGCTGCTACTCGGCGGCCGGGCCGGGGACCTGCTCGGCCGCCGCAAAGTGTTCATCGCCGGGCTGTTGCTGTTTTCCGCGGCGTCGCTGGCCGGCGGGTTCGCCACCTCCCAGCCTTGGCTGCTCGCGGCCCGCGCCGTGCAGGGAGCCGGCGCCGCGATCACCGCGGCTACCGCGCTCGCGCTGATCGCGACCACCTTCCCGGAAGGCCGGCCCCGGAATCGGGCGATGGGCGTCTACGCCGCGATGAGCGTCGCCGGCGGCGCGATTGGCATGATTGCCGGTGGGCTGCTCACCACCTACCTGTCATGGCGGTGGGTGCTGTTCGTGAACGTGCCCATCGGGCTCGCGGCGGCCCTCGCCGCGCCGCGCGTGCTCGGCGAGTCGCCGCGGCAGCGGGGCCGGTTCGACCTGCCCGGCGCGGTCACCGCCAGCGGCGGGATCGCCACCCTGGTCTACGGCCTGTCGAACGCGGCCACCAGCCCGGACGGGGTCTCGCACTGGGGGGATGCCAGGGTCGTGGCCTCGCTGGCGGCATCGGCACTGCTGCTCGCCGCGTTCGCAGCCATCGAGGCCCGCAGCACGCACGCCCTGCTGCCGGTGCGCCTGCTGGCCGACCGCAATCGGACCGGCGCGAACCTGATCATGCTGTGCGGCGGCGCTGCCACCTTCGGCATGTTCTTCTTCCTGACCGTGTTCATGCAGGCCGTCTGGGGCTACTCGGCGCTGAAGACCGGCCTGGCCTACCTGCCGCTGACCGCCGGAATTCTGGTCGCATCCGGCGCCGCCGCCCAGCTCGTCCCGCGCATCGGCGCCCGGCCGCTGCTGCTGGCCGCCGCGCCGGCCGCCGCAGGCGGCATGTACTGGCTGTCGCGGCTCAGCGAGCACGGCAGCTACGCCGGGGCGGTGCTGGGCCCTATGCTGGTCATCGCCGTCGGCCTCGGCCTGTTGTTCATGCCGGTCACCCTGGTTGCGATGTCCCGGGTCGCCGACGAGGAGTCCGGCGTCGCGGCCAGCCTGCGCAACACCGGCCAGCAGGTCGGCGGCGCGATCGGGCTGGCTGTGCTCGGCAGCGTCGCCTGGACCGTGGTCGCCAACACCATCCGCGCCCAGACCACCCGCGCCGCGGCCGCCCACACCGGCCGCCCGGCACGCCCTAGCCAGGCAGCCCTCACCGCCATCAACCACCACGCGCTAGCCACCGGCTTCTCCCGCGCCTTCCTGGTCACCGCCGGGATCATGCTGCTCGCCCTGGTCATCACCCTTGTGGCCATCCGGGTGCGGCGCGCCGACCTCGGCGAGGCCCGGCTCTGAACCGCCGGGTCACCGGCCCCAGGCGCAGTCCAGCACCGACACGTGAAGATCCCGTGAAGGAGACGAACCATGCCATCAGCGAAGAAGATCGCAGTCGCCGGGGCGACCGGAAGGGTCGGCCATCACGTGACCGACGTGCTCACCGAGCGCGGACACGACGTCGTGCCGATGTCACGTTCACAGGGAGTGGACGTGATCACCGGGGATGGCCTCGCCGCGGCACTGACAGGCGTCGAGTGCGTCATTGACGCGGTCGCCGGACCCTCACCCGAACAGCAGGCGGCCACCGCGTTTTTCACCACCGCGGCCCGTAACCTCCACCAGGCCGGCCAGCGGGCCTGCGTCCGGCGGATGATCGTGGTGTCCATCATCGGCACCGACCGGTTCACGGCCGGCTACGGCCCCGCGAAGATCGCACACGAGCGGGCCATGCTGGCCGGTCCGATCCCGGCGCGGGTGCTGCGCGCCGCACAGTTCCACGAGCTCGTCGCCCAGCTGGTGGACTGGGGCACCCGGGGCGCGGTGGCCTACGTGCCGAGGATGCGCACCCAGCTCGTCGCGGCCAGGGCCGTCGCCGAGGTACTCGCCGACCTGGCCACCGCACCGGAAACGGGTGGAGCAGCATTCTCGGAGGTGGCCGGTCCGCAGGAGGAAAGCATGGTCGAGATGGCGGCGCTGCTCGCCGCGCGCCGCGGTCACCCGTCGAAGATCGAGGGCGTCAGCGACCCGGCTGACCCAGACCGCGAGCTCAACGAGAACGGCGCCCTGCTGCCCGGCCCCGGCGCCATCCTCACCGGCCCCACCTTCCAGGAGTGGCTCCACTCGGCGCCCTAGCGGGCCGCATCACCTGGTGAGCAGGTTGATCGGCCGTCCGGTGCGGTCATGATGGGCCCCTCATGGGTATCGGCTCGTTCTCTGTGCAGGCTCGCCCGCGGCAGCCGTTAAGAAAAATTCAAGCAGAACGGCTGCCGCCGGGTCTCGCAGCGCGCTCGCAGCCCGCACCGATGGGTCGGCGGCGGGGCCTGCAGCTGGCTCGCCCGAGACCGTCCGAGCCCGGCGCTTGTGCTCTTGGACAGATGCACGGCTGCGGCCGCCCGGGGCCGGACCGGCAGCATCATCGAGATCCAGGCGCTGCAGGCGCTGGCAGCCCGCAGGCGAGGAGGCCGCCGTGGTGGACGCCCTGACCGCCACCCGCCGTCGATCCCCGGGGCTCTGTCGTGCCCCGGGGTCCGCTCGGCGGCACTGTCGTGCCGCGGGCCGGGCTGCGGAAGATTCCACCAGCATGGGCACCTTCGGGTGACGCCCCACGGCGGCGCCGGTTCGTACCGTTCCTCGAAGAACCACCCCCAAAGGACGGCCCGCCCTCCTAACTACCGGGCCCGGACATGGCCGAGGAGATAACAGTGAAGCGAATCCGTATCCAGAAGCCGAGGGCCTGGCGCGAGCGCGACTGGAGTGCGGCCCTTCCGCCCGGCCCGGCCAGACCCAGATGTCGCTGGCTCGCGGACGGCATGAACACGAACGTGGCCGGAACCAGGCCGGGAGTAGCGCGTGGGCCCGGGCCGCTTGGGGACGGGCCGGTAGCGTCCGGGGGCGCAAAGGCAGCGCGCCCCCGGGTGGTGATCGCTGGCGGGGGGTTCGGGGGACTGGCGTGTGCTCGTGCGCTTGACGGTGCGCCGGTCGAGGTCCGGCTGATCAACAGGGACAACTACCACCTATTCACGCCTCTGCTCTATCAGGTGGCCAGCGCGCTGCTGAATCCCTCCGACATCGCCTACCCGCTCCGCAAGGTGTTCCGGCGCTCCCCCAACGTCCGGTTCCGGCAGGGCGTGATGACCGGGGTGGACTTCGAGGCCAAGGTGGTCACGTTGCACGACGGGGCACAGATCCCGTATGACCATCTGGTTCTAGCCACGGGCAGCACGAACAACTATTTCGGGCACCCCGCGCTGGCCCGCCACACCATTGGGATGAAGCAGCTCGGCGAGGCGATGCGCCTGCGCAACCACGTGCTGTCGTGCCTGGAGATGGCCGCCAGGGCCGCCGATCCGGGCGAGCGCCGGGCGTGGCTGACGTTCGTGGTGGCGGGCGGAGGTCCCACCGGAGTCGAATATGCGGGCGCCCTGGGCGAGCTTTTGCGGCTTGTCATGGGCAGGGACTACCCCGAACTGTCCCTCGAGGCGTCCCAGATCGTTCTGGTGGAGGGGATGGACAGGCTCCTCAGCCAGCTCTCCGCGCGCCTCGGCGAATACGCACGCCGCACGCTGATCCGCCGCGGCGTGAACGTCCGGCTATCGGCGCTCGTGGAGTCGACGGGTGCGGCATCGGTCCAGCTGTCCACGGGCGAAGTAATCCCGTGCCGCACCGTGGTCTGGTCGGCAGGGGTCCGCCCGACCGACCCGGCGCAGCATACCGACCTGCCGCGCAACCCGGGCCGGCGCCTTCAGGTGGATGAGCACCTCCGCGTACCCGGCGTGGACGGCGTGTTCGCGATCGGCGACGCCGCGGCCGTTCGCTGGAACGAAGGCGATCTGCCCATGATCTCCCCGCCGGCCATGCAGGAGGGCCGCCACGTGGCCCGCTTGATCCTCGATCAGGTGGCCGGGCGCACCCGAGTACGCAAGCCCTTCCGCTACATCGACAAGGGCACCATGGCCACCATCGGGCGGAACTCGGCGGTGGCGCAAATCGGACCGGTGCGTTTGCGCGGGTTTCCCGGCTGGGTGGCATGGCTCACCGTCCACATCTACTACCTGGCGGGATTCCGCAACCGGCTGGCCGTGCTGTGGTCTTGGTCATCTAACTACCTGCGCAAAGACCGGCCGATCAGGATCATCGCTCGCAGCGACGCCGACGCCTTGACCGGTGCCGTCGGGGGCGCGGACACCGCGGTCGCATCAGCGGGCTCCGCCGCCCAGCGTCGCGGCACGCGCGTATCAGCAGGTGAAGTGCAACAGCCATGATTTGCAAGAGGAGGTAATACGGTCGCTGAACGTGGCTGGATGTGGCCTGGCGTCGATCCACCAGCGATGACCGGCTGGACGTCGCCTGATGCGGCAGGGGAACAGCCGGGTACCTCACTCATCAGCAACCGGGCACATGTCGTGCACCCACACGCCTTCGCCTGGCCCGCGGCGGCGCGCCGTCTGCGCGGCCGTGATCACCCGGCCGCACCGCGCACAGACCTCGCCAGGGGCATGGGCCGCATGATCTTCTCCGGTCAGGCGATCTTGTTCCGCGAAGTCCCGCTCCGCCAGGTCGGCGCTCAATCGCGCGACAGCTCTGCTGGGGTGAATGATCAGCCGCGGCCTCCGCATGCACCGAGCATAGGCGCCCGCTCAAGCCCGCTTCATTATGCGCGGCGATTGAGTTCGGTCATAGCCGCAGCAGCTGGTGACAGCTGCGCGATGCCGGGGCAGTGCGCATGGCGCAGTATCAGCATCAGCTTCCGGCCATGGGCAGGCGTGCCCGCCGACGGCCCGCGCCGTCCCGCTGGCGGAAGATAATAGTTCAATGCAAATCCGGATCGAGGGCATTGATCTTCCGGGTCGATCGTGCGGCCCGAGCAATGATGTTTCAGGCGGCTACCGCAACGTTCATGTGGGAATCCAGCGCCGCGGCAAGCGTGACGAGCTGCTCGGCCTGACCCCGGGCGACGCGCCTACCGCGACCTGGGCATTCGAGTGCCAGCTCTGCGGGGAGGCGGATCCGAACGGCATCGCCGCGGACATTAAAGGCCCCTACATTCAAGGGTCGCCAGGCGGCCGTTTCATCTACCTGAACTGGGTCACCATCGACGACGCCGGCCAGGCCAGGCTCTTCCGCCGGGCCAAACTGTGGCTAGACGGCGTGCCGCCAGCGGTCCTCGGCGAGGCGGCCAGGACCGGCCTGCTCGTCGGTCGGCTTGGCCTGACCGACCCGAAGGGCAATCCGACCTGCTCCGCCGGCCGGCCACCGACAATCGAATGGTCAGCTGGCGCCGCCTGACCGGTCAGGCGCGGCCCTTCCCGGCAGCGGTGGGCTGTCAGCCCGTCCTGCCCGTTTCGGCTCGTCGCCGCCACGGGCTGCCCCTGCTGGCTGGGCTGGGCGCTCGTGGACGCTGACGCGGCCGTAACGCTCGCGCATTCACCGCACTCAGGACAGGCACCTGCGCCGCTATCGAATGAGTAGACGCAGCCACAAAAACAAGCAACCTCGGCCATCCCGGACAACCTCCTCTTACCCCGCCGCCGTACGGCCCCTGTGACCGATGAAGGCACGGCGAGCCAGTGCCCCCCTGCAACCGGTACAGAGCCAACGCCGGCCTTCGAGATACAACCTGTCGCCAGTGGCTCCGCCTAGTCGTCTCAGATCCTTGGCGCACACCGGGCGAATAGGCGCCGGGCACAGATCCGCCTGCTGAGTGCTCCGATCACAGCGGCGGGCGTTGCTGGACGGTCACGAGTTCAGTCTTCTCCGGCTGCCGGTCTCGGGCAGGACAGACTTCAGGCGTCGGCGTTACTGCCGGCGCCCGGCTGCTGGCCCAGCCACTCCGTATAGGACCTGGAGTCAGCTGGGCTGGGTACCACCCCGCCGGGCATGGCCTGGGCGAACACCAGCGCGGCGGTGGCCTCAAGTTCTCGGCGGAGCAGATCGGCGGGACCGCTCGCCTCGAGCCCCAGGGTCCACCAGTCCTGGCCGAGCGCGTGGACCTCGGTGAGTTCCACGTTGCACCGCAACTGCTGGCCTATCCCTGGGGCGCGCTCCGCGGCCGGGCCGCTGGCCGATGAGAACCGGCTGATCCGCCGCCTTTTGCGTACCGGCGTCCAGCCGGGCGGGCGGCCGCCGTGCCCGCCGGGCGGGCGAAGGGGAAAGCTCCACTTCTGCCAGAACTCCAGGCGCCCGCGGACGCCGTCCGCCACCTCCACGATCCCCGGGCTGCCGCGGTAGGCCTTCACCTCCAGCGCACCGCCCCCGCGGATCTTCACCGACAGGCCGCGCAACGGCGGATCCAGCAGATAGGTGTCCTCGCGTGATTCCGTTCTGGCCGGGAACCGCCCGAACCATCCGGCTACCGCACTGTCCATCCGGCCCGGAAAGATCCAGCGCACTTCCAGGCTGCCGACCGTTTCGCAGGCCAGGTTGTCAGGCGGCTCAGCGGTCATCGTCACATTTTCTGGTGCTGGGCGCGCAGGAGGAAAGATGATACTGGCCGATTCGTACTGCCCGCTGCTGAACCGTTCTGGACAATGTCCATTTCTTTCTGTGCGGTGATCTGGTTCTGGATCTTGATCACGGTGTTCATCGACATCTTCGGCGTTAGCTGCTCCGCGGATGTCGTCACGAAATTATCGTGATTTCGGAATGCCTGGTCGTGCGGCGGGGGCGCGGCCCGTGGCCGGCCCGAAGGTGAATGCCTGGCGGCGTAGCCGGGCCCAGTCCAGTTGCGGTCGTGGCGCCGGGACGCCGGGCCGGTTGCGCGGCACGAGTACCCGCAGTGCCAGCGGGCGGATCGTGCAGCGCACCGGGGTGGGCATCAGCACTGATTCGCCGTCGATCCCGACCGGGATCTGGGATTGGTCGGAGTCGATGGTGACCTCGCGGGCGGTGAGGGTGGTGAGTTCGCGGGAGCGTGCCGCCTTGCGCAGCAGGCCGGCCGCCTGGGCGGCGTTCTCGACCTTGACGCCGATGACGCCGAGCACGCCCTGATCGAGCCGCGCGCGCCGGTCCAGCCCGGCGATGTCACCGGTCTCGTACGGGTTGTTGCTGACCAGCACCGCTTGCGGCCCGTCGAGTATCAGCTGCCCGTCGGCCCGGACGATCAGGCGTGCTCCCTGGTGACCGTTCAGCAGGCCGGGGAGCATTTGCAGGACGGTGCCGGTCTTGTCGTCGCGGTAGGCGGGGTTTTCTACGACCTCGGCGTAGACGCCGAAGGACGCGTTGTTGACGAACGCGCGGTCGCCGATCATGCCCAGGTCGATGCGCAGCTCGGCGCCATCGGACAGGGCATCCAGGCAGCGGGCAGGATCGTCGCGGTCCAGCCCGAGATCGAGGGCGAAATGGTTGCGGGTACCCGCCGAGATCACCAGCACCGGGATGTCCCGCCCGGCGGCGATCCCCGCGACGAGGGCCTGGGTCCCGTCGCCGCCGGCCACCCCGAGCAGGTCGGCCCCCCGGTCCACCGCGTGGCGCGCCAGCGCGGCCACGTCGACGACCCCGGGACCCTCCAGCAGGGCAACCTCGGCGCCGAGCGCGACGGCCTTGTCCTTCAGCCCGAACTTGCCGACCTTGCCGCCACCCGACCTCGGGTTCATGATCATAAACGGCTGCCGCGGCCGCGCCGCCGCATACTCGGCCGGACCTGCTAGCGCCTCGCCGCTCGCGAGCGCCGTGCGCCCGGCGGCCGCCGCCACCGCCGCGAGCACAACGGCGAGCGCCACCTCCCAGAGCAGCCCGGCCACGATGTACACAACGATCGCGAACACCGGCGCGGCGACCACGACCACCAGCGCCAGCCAGCGCACTAGGCCGCGGTAAGCCAGGAACCAGTACGCCGCCGCGCAGCCGATCGCCAGGCCCAGCACGCCCAGCAGCAGCGCGGTGATGCTCCTCAGCCCTCCCAGCAGCACGAGCACTACCACCGCGGCGATCGCCGCCGCGAACGCAAGCCTGGCCAGCCAGCGCTGGCTACCGGTGGGACGCTCTGGCTGTCCGCCCGTCATCCGCGGCCCGCCGGGGACGCCCGCTCCGTGCGGCGAACCGCCCCCCGGCGCGGCCACGTCGTCCTTGCCAGCCATGCCTGCCTCCCGCGGGTTCTCGCCTGCGCCATCGCCTCGAAGGCCCGGCGCGCTGAAAGCGAAGCCAACCCAAAGGCGAAGCGGTTCACCGGGACCGGTGAAACGCTGCTGCCAGGGTGATCCTGATCGAATACTGCTCTGACGTCCATTGGCAAGCGCCGGACGAGGCAGGAATGTGCGCCCAGTGTTACCGGAAACGCTGGCCATGCTCGCCCACGAGTAGCCAAGGCACCAGCCCGATTGGGAGGCTGGGGCATGAACTTCGAGGGCCTGACCGCGCTGGCGAGCCGGGTCGTAGCCTGGGCGGACCGCGTGCAGCGCCGGCATGGCGTGTTCGGATTCCCGTACGCGGTGATCAAGAAGTACGGGGACGACGATGGCGGGCGCGAGGCCGCGCTCATCACCTACTACGGCTTCCTCAGCGTCTTCCCGCTGCTGCTGCTCGGTGTGGCGATCCTGTCCCGGGTCCTGGCTGGCAACCCGGAGCTGCGGCGGCGGCTCATCACCGAGACCGTGCCGTCGGCGCTGCAATCCACGGTCGAGCATTCCGCGGCCACGTTGCCGACATCGACCATCCCGTTCATCGCCGGCCTGATCGGCTTGCTGTTCTCCGGCACCGGCGTCGTGTTCTCCGCGTACCAGACGCTGAACAACGTCGCCGCCGTCCCGCGGCGCCTTCGCGCCGGGTTTTTCCCCCGGTACGTCCGGGTGTTCGTGATACTGGCGGCGCTGCTGCTCGGGGCAGTGACGGTCGGCGGGCTCACAGTGGCGGTCACGGCGCTGCCCGGTCTGCCGGGAGCGGAACGCGCCGTGGCGGTGCTCGGGTCGGCCCTGATCGTCTTCGCCGTCCTGCTGCTCGGCGGCATGCTGCTGCTATCGCGGCCCGCGCCGGTCCGTGCCCTTTGGCCAGCCGCCGCGCTGGGCGCCGCGACGGTGACCTTGCTGCTCAACATCGGCCCGCCGTTGCTGGCACGGATGGTGAGCAAGGCCGGGGCGGTCTACGGCAGTTTCGCCACCGTGGCAGGCATGTTCGCCCTGCTCTACCTGGCCAGCCAGGCACTGGTCTACTCGGCCGAGGTCGCCGCCGTATGGTATGCCCGCCTGTGGCCGCGGGGCGTGGACCTAAACCGCCCCACCGCGGCCGATAACCGCGCACTGGCTCTGCTCGCCCGCGAGCAAGAACGCATCCCGGATGCCCGGGTCGACATCCGCCTTGCCCCCCGCAACGTGCCACCGGCCGGCAACGACCCGCCGGGGCCGCCTCGTCATTAAGCTTCCCGCAGCAGGGCCCTGAACTAAAAGTGATCTGGAGGCGGGAAGAGCGCCGGCGATACACGCCCTGCAGCAGCGAGCCGATCCGGGGCGAAGCCCTTCTGCGACAGGCCGGCGGCGGGCCTGGCCGGTCAGCCCTTCACCGGCTCGTCAGACGCCTTCGACCGCTTCCAGCCGCCCGGACTTGACCGCGTTCACGAACTCCTCATAGTCCCGCTCGTTCTGGTTGGCGTAGCGTTCGGAGAAGTCGGTGATCGATTTGTCGAACGCGTCGCTGGCGCCCAGGTACTCGGCGATGGCGATCGGGTCGCCGGACCGGGCGTGGGCCCGGGCCAGCGTCCACCCGCAGGTGCGGGCGTAGAACGTCAGCCCGACTGGGGCCAGGGCCTCGACCTCCACTGAGCCCTTCATGTCGCGAAGCTGGCGCCAGTAGAAGTGGCGGCGCACGTCCAGCCCCTTGGTCCAGCCGAGGTAGATGTCGCTGGCGGCCTGCATCATCCGCTGCCCCTGCACTACCCGCTCGCCGTGCTGGCGGTACCGGCTCTTGCCCAGGTAGGGCTCCAGCACCGATGCCGTGGCCTCCTTGATCTGCAAGAACAACGGATCCTGCGCGTCGCGCCCCTGCAGCAGCACGATGAACGCCCGGGTGCCGACACTGCCCACGCCGACGACCTTGCGGGCCATGTCCACCACCTCGAAGCGCTCAAGCAGCTTGCGCCGGTCGTCCTGCAAGGTAGCCCGGTAGGCGCGGAACTGCTCGCGGATCACCGGCACGACCTGGGCCCGGGACAGGCCGTAGACCGAAGCCAGGTCACGCGCCGGGACCACGATCGGCGGCTGGCTGACGATCCGGTATTCCCCGTCGGCCACCTCACACAGCTTGGACAGCGCCTGCAGGCTGTCCCGGGTGTGCGCCTTCGCGGCAATCTTCTCCGCCCGTTTCCCCGCTGTCTTGGCCAGCTTCTCCTGCTTTTCGTCCTTCTTCTCCTTCTTACCCTTCTTCGCCCCCTTGGCGTCCTTGGCCTCCTTCTTCGTCCCGGCCACCGCGGTGCGGATCGCGCTCATCAGCTCGTCCTCGTCCAGGTGGGCATACCAGATCTCCATCGTGCCCATCTGCGCGAAGGAGGCCATCGCCTCCCGGTAAGCCGTCACCGACGCCAGCGTCGCCGCGCGCGTGTCCGCCTTGGCGAACCCGTTGTTGCGGCCCGCGATCGCGAAGCTGGCCGCCATCCGCTTAACGTCCCACTCGAACGGCCCCGGCAGCGTCTCATCGAAGTCGTTCACATCGAACAGCAGCACCCGCTCCGGCGAGGCGAACAGCCCGAAATTCGACAAGTGAGCGTCGCCGCACAGCTGAGTCTGCAGGCCGGCCACCGGCGTGTCCTTCAGGTCCGCGGCCATGATCTTGGCCGCGCCCCGGTAGAACGTGAACGGCGAGACCATCATCCGGCCGTGCCGCACCGGCACCAGGTCCGGCTCCCGGGTGGCGTCCTGCTCCTCCAGCAGGGCAACCGGATCAGGCCGGTCCGGCGCAGGCCGCCACTTCGCATGGCTTGCTGGAGCCGCCCGGTCCCGGGCCTCCAAGCCCTTCGCTTTACGATCGTCCACACTCAGATGCGCGATCTTCCGCACGGCCATCCGGCCCACTTCCCCTCTGGTGCGCTCCTGACTGCCCATCTTGCACCGCCCACGGCGACGGGACATCACCCGGATAGGAGGATCTCGGTTCCCGGCCGACCGGGGCAGCCGGTCAGAGGCGTGCTGCTGCCGACTCCAGGAGGCCGTAGTCGCGGACTTCTGGTGCACTGCCCAGCGCCCGTTCGGCAATATGCAGCAACTCCGGCAACGTCAGGTAGATCACTGACCGAGGCGCTCCAGCGCCTCCGCATAGCGAGGCAACTCCTGCTCAAGGACGCGATCGAGCAGCTCGGCGCGGCTGTGACCCTCGACGTACTCGCGGATGGCCTGACGGGCCACTTCCTGCATCGGCCGACCCTCATGATCCGCACGCCCGGCGCAACGCCCTAGCCTCAGAACTGGCTCCTCGATTGGCTGCCCATTCCGCTAACCTTCAGCAACCGAATTTCCCCGGGGAGCAGCGAGCGAGGCGAAGCTGGCCGCCCGCCGTCAGTGGGTGGCCGCCGGTCTGCTCGGTGCCTTCTCGCGCACCATGAGCGATGGCTGCCCGGAATCGGCCGTCAGTCAGCCGATCCAGGTGATGTCGAAGATCCGGATGATCTCGGAGGAATCATGACCGTGCGCATCCGCCGCGCGCCGCAGGGCCCGCGCCACCGCGTCGCTCGTTGCCGGGCTCGCGAAGCCCGGTTGCGAGATCACCCCGGAGCTGGCTCAGGCAGCCTGGCCGTCCAGCTATCAGAATCCGGTCCGCTGGATGCTGACGCCTGCCGGGTAAAGCCCAGTTTCCTCAGGCTGCGACTCTAGGCTGCGGTATCGGGCAAAGAGGATGAGGAGGCGCTCCGGATGGCTGGAGGGGACCCGCGATCACGATGACGGTTCTGGTGCTACCACTGATCTTCGTGTTCACTGCGCTGACCGTGCTGGTGTTCGCGTTCGGTGCCCGGCGGCTGCTGGGACTGCGGTTCTCGTTCCTGCGCACGCTGATCGCAGGCGTCCTGGCGTTCCTGATCGCCTCGCCAGTAATCACGGCCATCAGCGGCTCGGTGGTCTCAAAGCGAACGAGCGTCCTGCCCGAGCTGTGGTTCGTGATCCTGGGCGTGACGATCGCGCTGGTGGTCGGCATGGTGTTCCTGGTCGTGGCCGAGGCGCTGGTGCCGAGCGGGTCGGTGCCGGGCCTGGTCTACGTGCTGCGCGGGATGCGCAGGCGGATAGGCCGGGCGCGGCGCTACTGGCAGATCAGCGGGATCTTGGTGCGGCGCGGCCTGACGCCGTACGTGCGGGGCGGGCGCCGGTCCGAGCTGTCGACGTCGGAGGGCCGGGCCAGGCTGGCCCGCTCGGTGCGTCTGGCCATGGAGGACGGCGGGGTCACCTTCGTCAAGCTCGGGCAGGTGCTGTCCACCCGCCGGGATCTTCTCCCGGCGGAGTTCATCAGCGAGCTGAGCCGCCTGCAAGACGACGCGACCGAAGTGCCCTGGCCGGCGATCGAGCAGGTGCTGCGGTCCGAGCTGGGAGCGGAGGTGGGCGAGCTGTTCGCCAGCTTCGACCGGAAGCCGATCGCTGCGGCGTCCATCGCCCAGGTCCACGCGGCGGCTCTTACCTCCGGGGCCCGCGTAGTGGTCAAGGTGCGCCGTCCCGATGTCAGCCAGATCGTGGACAGGGACCTGGACATCGCCGGGCGGCTGGCGGCCCGGCTGGAGCGCAGCACAAACTGGGGCCGGGCTGTCGGCGCTGCCGGGCTTGCCGCCGGATTCGCCGGCGCCCTGCGTGAGGAGCTCGACCTGCGGGTAGAAGCGCGCAACATGACCTCGGTGGCCGCCGCGCCGGGCAGCCGCGGCATCGCCATTCCGGTGCCCTACCAGCCGCTGTGCACCGGGCTGGTGCTGGTGATGGAGCGCTTCGACGGGCGGCCGCTGGCTGCGATCGACGTCGGCATGCCCGCTGACGTGCGCGCCGCGCTTGCCCGCAGCCTGCTCGACTGCCTGCTCCGCGAGATCATGCTGGAGGGGACCTTCCACGCCGACCCGCACCCGGGCAACGTCCTGCTGCTGGCCGACGGCAGGCTCGGGCTGCTGGACTTCGGGTCCGTCGGGCGCATCGACCGAGGGCTGCGTTCCGCGCTGCAGCGGCTGCTGCTGGCCCTGGACAAGGGCGACCCCGCCGGGCTGGCCGACGCGCTCCTGGAAGTGGTCGAGCGACCCGAGGAACTGGACGAGCTACGCCTGGAACGGATGCTGGGCCGGTTCCTGGCCCGGCACGTCGCAGCCGGGATCACCCCCGACGTGACGATGTTCACCGACCTGTTCCGCATCGTCTCCGACCACGGGCTGGCGGTACCACCGGAGATAGCCGCGGTATTCCGCGCGCTGGCCACCATGGAAGGCACGCTTACCCAGCTCGCCCCGGGCTTCGACATCGTGGCCGAAGCCCGCCGGTTCGCGGGCCGGCAGCTTGCCGGGCAGTTCAGCCCGGACACGCTGCGCACGACCGCGGCCGACGAGTTGGTCGCGCTGCTGCCCCTGCTGCGCCGCCTCCCCCGGCGCATCGACCGGATCGGCGGAGCGCTCGAAGCCGGGCGGCTCAGCGTCAATGTCCGCCTCCTCGCCGATGAAGGCGACCGCCGGATAGTCACGGGCTTGCTCTACCTGGTGCTGACCACGTTTCTCGCCGCGACCAGCGGCATCATGGCGGTACTTATGCTCGGCCTGCGCGGCGGGCCAACTATCACCAGCCGGGTATCCCTCTTCCAGTTCCTCGGCTACTGCCTGCTGGTGATCTCAGCTATCCTCGCGCTGCGCGTGCTCGCACTAGTGTTCCGCCCAAACAGGGCCTAGCCACATCTGGGCGTCATCTCCTCGGCCGGCATCGTCGATCTCACCTGGGCGTGCATCGATAAGCGGCCCCCCGGTCTCCCCGTACTGACCCTCGTTCCCCGTCCTCTGTGGGCACATTGCGGGGTCAACCGCGGTTGTCTACTCGATTCTGCCCGCGGTGCCGGGGAGCGCGTTTTGGCGCGTCGCCAAGATGACGCTGCTCACCAGGACGAAGATCAGGAACAGCACGAACGCTATGAGGTCGAGAACGAGCCCGAACGAGGCGATGACGCCGCCGAGGCCGAAGCCCTGGAGGAAAAACAGGATCCCGGCGAGGATCGAGACCCACCCGAGCCAGCGCGGCAGGACGCCGCTGCCGATCACGAGCACGCCTGCTGCGAAGGCAAAGAGGCTGCCGAACACGTCCCCGACGCTGTCCAGGCCATAGGTCATCAGGTACAGCGTGTAGGACACGCCCTGATCGTGGTGGAATCCGAACGACGCGAGTTTCGCGCCGAGCAAGCCGAAGATACCGATGTCGCTGACGGCATGCAGGGCAATAAAGAGCGCTCCGCCGGTTAGCACCAGGGAGCCAAGGAACCGGGGCCGATCGGTGTCCCGGCGCAGCAGGTCGTGCAGCTTGGTCAGGTAGATCAGAAACATGGCGGCATAGACGACGGATAGGTATGTGATCACCAGCAGCTGCCCGCGGTGGTCGTAAAGCGTGTTCGTGATCTTTGCCGCCGAGGCGTTCTGGCTCAAGCCGCCGCCGAGCAGCCCGACTACGGACACCGCCACCAGCGCGATAACGTAAAGGATGCCCGCTGCCCAGGCGTACCGCTCCCACGCGCTAGGGGTCCGCGTCGCTGCCACCATGCCATCTTCCCCCATCCTCCGGTTGCGGGCCATTACGACCCGGCGTTCACCAAAGACCTACGTCCATGCCAGCGGCGAAGACCTGCAACGGGGCCAGGTGGCGCTCGCCGTTTAACAGCAACCGGCGCTGGTCGGGCCGCGAGGTGCTCGTCCTCAAGGTCGGTGTTCGAGGCAAGCTCTTGCAGATCGTATCCCCGGTCCTGTAGGAGTGGGCAGAGATAGACGAAATAGCCATAGCAAGGATTGGCGGCGGAGCGGGCTCGATGAATGCTCATACCCAACTGAAGGCTGGGTCCCAATCCCCGAGCTGTGCACGCTTGGAGTCAGTGGACGAGATTGGTTTATTGGGAGGCGAGTTCGCCGTAGAAGTAGGACGCGGTAACTCCGCCGTCCATGAGGAAGTCGCTGCCGGTGATGAACGTGCCGTCGGGGCCCATGAGAAGCGCGCCGACGGTTCCGACTTCGTCTGGGGTGCCGCCGCGCCCGGCGGGGCAGAGCTCGATCATGCGCCGGTATCCCTCACCGCGAGGCCCGGTCAGCTCGTCCCTGGCGAGCGGAGTGAAGATGATGCCGGGACTGATCGTGTTGATCCGGGCGCCCCGCTTGCCCCACCGAACGGCCTCGGCCATCACGCGCAGCGAGTTCCCGCGCTTGGCCAGTTGGTAGGCGTGCAGAGGGTCTGTCACCTGGTCGGGCTGGAGCATGGAGAGCTTCAGCAACTCGTCGGATGGGGTGTTCGCCAGCGCGCTGTTCTGGCCGGCGGTGAGGGCGCCCAGACGGTGCCCGGACTGCGACGCGATGACCACCCCGGCGCCACCGCGCGCGATGACGTTCCCGAACTCCTCGAGCACCAGCGCGGTTCCGTACAAGTCGACTGCGAGGATGGTCGCCGGGGAGGCCTGACTGGGTGAGACGCCCGCAGCGTGGATGAGGCGGTGACGTCACCAGAACCCGTGGCTGTCTCGACGAATGCGTGAACTGATTCGCGCGAGGACACGTCGACGGTCGCGGTGCTCACGTCGAACCCGGCGTCGAGCATCACGTCGGCTGCGGCCTCGGCGTTCTCGTCGTGCAGGTCGGCCAGCACGACATGTTTCCCGGCGCTAACGCGCCGGGCGACTGCCTGACCGATCGATCCTGCTCCGATGACGACAACGACTTCGCTCATGGTGAACTCCTGACTTGCGGGGTGTGGCGGAGGACTGCGCAGAACCCGCCGTGATGCTCTTGACCATGGAACTACCAGCGGGCCCGGCGAGGGAGACCGTGCTGAGAGGGGTACTGCCAGAGCCTCCCTCCTCTCACCAGCCATCCGTAATGTTGAGGCGTGGCCGCTACCAACGACATCCGGGAGTTCCTGACCTCACGGCGCGCCAAGATCACCCCAGAGCAGGCTGGCCTCCCCGTGTATGGCAGCAATCGCCGGGTGAAGGGGCTGCGACGGGAAGAAGCCGCGATGCTCGCCGGGATCAGCGTCGAGTACTACACACGCCTTGAGCGCGGGAACGCGGCCGGCGCCTCCGAGGACGTGCTCGAGGGCGTCGCGCGAGCCTTGCAGCTCGACGAAGCCGAACGAGCCCATCTATACGACCTGGTGCGCGCCGCCAACGCGACGTCGCGCCCGGCGCGCCGGCGTCCGGCCCAGGAGCGGGTGCGCCCGACTGTGCAGCGGATCCTCGACTCGATAACCGTGCCCGCGTACGTCCGCAACGGCCGCCTCGATCTCATCGCCGCCAACACGCTCGGCCACGCCCTGTACGCGCCCGTGTTCGGGGATCCGGGCGGAACACCGAACATGGCCCGGTTCATCTTCCTGACACCACGCGCCGGCGACTTCTTCCATGACTGGGAGAAAATCGCCAACGACGCCGTCGCGATTCTGCGGGCCGAAGCCGGCCGCGACCCCTACGACAAGCTGCTGTCCCATCTCATCGGGGAACTCTCCACCCGCAGCGACGAGTTCCGTGTCCGCTGGGCCGCCCACAACGTTAAGTTCCATCGCACCGGCGCGAAGACTCTTCACCACCCTGTCGTCGGTGACCTCACTCTTGACTATGAAGCGCTGGACCTCCCCGGCGACACCGGGCAGCGCATCCTCGTCGACAGCGCCGAACCGGGAAGCCCCTCGCAGCAGGCACTCGACCTGCTCGCGAGCTGGACGACGACATCGGCGGGACCCCGCGCGGACGAGACCGCCGGCGAGCGCTGAGCCGAGGAGGAGAATTAGTGGGAGTCCAGCCAAAGAAGCCGACGAGCAAGGGCCCGGCCGAGTGGTTCACCGGTGACGTCTGGATCGACCGCATCGTCCAGGCGGACGACCACTCACAGCTCAACGTCGGCGCAGTGCACTTCTCCCCGGGTGCCCGTACTGCCTGGCACTCCCACGAGGGCGGCCAGACCCTCTACGTCACCGAAGGCAACGGCCTCGCGCAGTCACGGGGCGAGGAGATCGTCGAGATCCGCCCCGGCGACGTCCACGCCACCCCGGACGGCCGGGACCACTGGCATGGTGCCGCTCCCGACCACTTCATGACCCACATCTCCATTACCCAGGGTGCGGCCACCTGGGGTGACCACGTCACCGACGACGAGTACGGTCGACGGGCGTAGCGCGCGGAGGGACGACGGCGGACCCGGATTTCAGGGTCCGGCCTGACAAACGCCAGCAGGCTTGAGTGCGGTGACCCGCGGTGAGACGGAGGAGGCGGGAGGAACTATCCCAGAACCAGCGCCACGATCTGTTGCCAAATTTGGCCGTCAGTCAGCCGATCCAGGTGATGTCGAAGATCCGGATGATCTCGGAGGCATCATCGGCGTGGAAGGTCACCAGTCCGTGACCTGTGTCATGCGGTAGGCCGGATCCTCGCCGGGCGGCATGACGGTCGCATCCCAGGGCTCTTCGGCGGGGTCAACCGCTCGTCGGTCGGGTCCCCAGTCATCGTCGAGGGCCGCCCGTGGGGCATGATCGCCGCCGATTCGAGCCGGAGCCGCTGCCACCGGACACTGAGGCACGACTGGCGTCGTTCACCGAGCTCGTGGCGACCGCGATCGCCCACGCCGAGAGCCGCGCCGCCCTTCTCCGGCCCTGGGAATTTCGTCGGCAGCGCCCGATAGCGTGCAACGAAATATGCGGGTCGACCGGTCCCGCTGCCGCCCCAGATGGGAACCGAAGCTGTCCATAACGATGGTATGGTAATTGGTATGGCATCGAAGAAGGTGACCGTCACGCTCGATGAGGCCCAACTCGGCCGGATCCGCGGCATGGTGGAGGCCGGGACCGCAACCAGCGTGTCCGGCTTCGTGCAGCATGCGGTCAATGTGGCCCTCGATGACGTTGCTGGCTGGGGTGCTTTGCTCGCCGAAGCACTGCGGGAAACAGGTGGCCCTCTCACTGGCGAAGAGCGCGCATGGGCCGACGAGATGCTCAATGCTGGTACACTCGGGAACCGGCCGGCTGCCTGATGGCGGGCGTCACTCTTGACGCGGGCGGGCTCATTGCTCTGGACCACAGCGACCGCCGCATGATTGTGCTGCTGGCCCGCGCTCGCGAGACAGGCGCCTGCATCACCATTCCGGCCACCGCGCTCGCCCAGGCAATCCGAAGGCCCGAACGGCAAGCCCGGCTCGCCCGGCTGACCCGCCAGCCCACCACGGACGTGATCGGCCTGGATCGGGTGGACGCGACCAGCGTCGGCAGGCTCCTGGCTGCGAGCGGAACCTCTGACATCGCCGACGCTCACGTCGTGATCTGCGCGCGCCGCAGCAACCAGCAAGTCGTCACATCCGACCCCGGCGATCTCCGCAGGCTCGACCCCACTGTCCGGTTGATCACGCTCTGACGATCTCGCGCCCGCTGCTGCTGATTCACGGCATGGCCGAAGACAACGTGGTGGTCGCGCACACGCTCCGGATGTCGGCGGCGCTGCTCGCGGTCGGCGCCCGCGCCAGGTCCTGCCCCTGCCCGGCACCACCCACATGCCGACCGACATCGGCAGCCAGCTGCTACGGCACGAGCTCGCGTTCCTCGCCGGGTCACTCAGCCTCGCACGGTCCGACGCAGACATACGGTGACAACGCGCAAGGCCGACGGGTCAGCCAACTGGCGCTCCGGCTCTGCCCCCACCAGGTCCTCCCGCCTCCCCGGCACTGCCTGGCGGTTTCGTCATGCCCTCATCAACGCGACGCGAGCCGAGTGGTTGTCGCACCGCGGGCGTGTCCTGCCGGGGTGACACGGGGCGTTACTCGTCAAGCGCTACTTCTCGACGTAAAAGAGGCGCTTGTTGACGAATTCGTCGATGCCGAGGGGGCCTAGCTCGCGGCCAAAGCCGGAGCGCTTGGTGCCGCCGAACGGCAGATCCGCGCCCTCGCCTGCCGGGGTGTTTACGTTAGCCATGCCGACCTCCAACTGCTCGGCGACCTTGATTGCCCGCTCCTGGTCGGTCGACCAGACCGCACCGCCAAGGCCGAAGTCCACCACGTTGGCGAGCTGGACCGCCTCGTCGTCGGTGCTGACCTTGTAGACGACGGCGACCGGGCCGAACAGCTCCTCGCGGTAGGCCCGCATTTCTGGGGTCACGCCGGTGAGCACGGCCGGGGCGAAGTAAGCGCCCTTACCGTCGTCGAGCGTGCCACCGACGTGCAGCGTGGCGCCCTTCGATACCGCGTCCTGCACCTGGGCGAGGAGGTTCTCCGCTGCCTTACGGGAGACCATCGGGCTGTAGGTGCGCGGGGAGTCATCGCCAGGCTGGCGCGGTGACATCGCGGTGGCACGCTTGACCAGGGTGGCCACGAAGTCGTCGTAGATGTCGTCCATGACGATCATCCGCTTGTTCGAGTTGCAGGCCTGGCCGACGTTCTCCATCCGGGTGACCCAGGCCGTCTTAGCTGCGTCCTCGACGTCGTCGGTGTCGAGGATGATGTACGGGTCGGAGCCGCCAAGCTCAAGGACGACCTTCTTCAGGTTGCGGCCTGCCGTCTCGGCGACTACGGCGCCAGCCCGCTCGGAGCCGGTCAACGACACGCCGTGCAGCCGCGGGTCGGCGATCATCGCGGCGACCTGCTCGTGGGTCGCGAAGAGGTTGACGTACACGCCGTCCGGCACGCCCGCGTCCTTCATGATCTGCGCGATCGCCAGGGCCGAGGTAGGGCAGTTTTCTGCGTGCTTGAGTATGACGGTGTTGCCGACGATCAGGTTGGGCGCGGCGAACCTGGCCACCTGGTAATACGGATAGTTCCACGGCATCACGCCCAGTACCGGGCCGACGGGCCGGTACTCGACGCGCGCGGTGTCATGGCCGGGCAGCGGCTTATCGGCGACGAGCCCGGCGCCGTTGTCGGCGTAGTAGTTGAAGATGTCGGTGCAGAATTCGGCCTCGCCGACACCCTGCGCGGGCCGCTTGCCCATCTCCTTGGTGATCAGCGCGGCCAGGTCGGCGGCGCGCTCGGTGAACAGCCCGGCGATCCGCTTCACGACTGCCGCCCGCTCAGCGACCGGGCACAGCCTCCATGCCGCGAACGCCTCGGTCGCGGCGGCGAGCGCCTCCGCTACCTCGGCGTCCGTGGCGAAGGGGAAAGTCTCAGTCACCTCGCCGCTCGCCGGGTCGGTTACCTGATAAGGCGGGGTCTGCGTCATGCCTGCTCCCGGTGTCAATGCGGTAAGAGTCCAGTGAGACAACGCTACGGGAGCAAGGTGCCCAGCCCAAGACCCCCCCGGCCGGGACCAGGCCCAGATGACCATGAACGGTGTGCGCAACCGGTTCCCGGCACTGCGCCGAGCACCTGATATGCGCGCAGTGACCTGTAACGCCGAGACGTTAGCTCGGTGGCGCGCAGGATAAGCCCGGACCGTAGCTCGCACCAGGAGCGGCAGATGAGTGAGTCCGGGTCGCGAGCTGGACCGCATGCTTATGCGAGATCACTGGCGCGTCTTCAACTGATCTGGACCATCGGTCCACTGACTGGGCCCGGAGAACCTGCTCGGCTGAGTCCAGACAGGCTGCTCAGAACAGTCAGGGTTCGAGGTCGGCCACTCCTCGGCCGCTGAGCACGTCGAACGGCACCGAAGCCTGGTCGTGCACGATCTGCCAAGCGCCGTCGAGCTTCCGGAAGCAGAACGTGACCCGGACCCAGATGCCCTTGGTCGCCGTCCCATTCATCAGCGTGCCATGGAGCCGGCCGAAGCAGTGCCCGAACGCCACGTCGTCGCCCGCTGCGACGCTCAGGCCGCGCACCTCGTAGTCCGCGTCCCGGAAGACCGCAAAGACGTTCGCCCAGTTCTTCAGCTTCGCTTCGACCCCGACGTGCTGGAGCGGCGGCTCGACGTCGAAGGACACGATGTCTGTCGCGTATATCGGCCGCAGGCCCTCCAGATCCTTGGCCCGGATTCCCTCGGCGATCCTGGCTACCTGCTGCTTGATCTGGGCCTCGTCCGCCTCGCGTTGGGTATACACCGCTGACATCCCTTCCTGTCCGCCTGCCGTCTCAGCTTCTCACCGCCATCACCAGGCGGCGCGCGACAGGGCGGGCCGGGCGTGAGCACGCGTCCGGAACTTTCACCGGGCCACTGCCCTTGGCGTCCATCTGTGGCCGCTCGATCGGGCCACCCGCCATAGGCTGAGCAGGAACTACCGTGCAGCCGTTCCAGACGTGCGGCGCCTGGTCGAGAGTACGAGGACTACGCCCTGCGCCTGCTGCAGGACATCGGGGTCCGCACGGCCCGGCCGTACGGCATCGTGGAGATCACGCTCGAGCGCGAGTACATGCTGGTCACCGAATTCCATACCGGCGCCGTCGAAATCGGCGAAGCCGACGTCGACGACACGGTGATCGACCAGGGACTGCAGCTGATCCGCACGCTGTGGGATGCCGGGATCGCCCACCGCGACATCAAACCAGGCAACCTGATGGTCCGCTCCGGGGAGCTGCTGCTGATCGACGTGGCCTTCGTCCAGGTCCGCCCGTCACCATGGCGGCAGCCGGTCGACCTGGGCAACATGATGCTCGCCCTGGCCGTGCGCACCGGCCCGCAGCGGGTCTACCGGCGGGCGCTGGCGTACTTCACCGAAGCCGAGCTCGCCGAAGCGTTCGCCGCCACGCGCGGGGTCGCCAGTCCGACCCAGCTGCGTGCCTTCGTGAAACGGGACCCGCGCGACCTGCTCGGCGAATTCCGTGCCCTGGCCGCTGCCCGCCCGCCGATCACGCTGCAACGCCGGAGCATCAAGCGGGTCGCGCTGGCGGCCGCGATGCTCGCCATCATCGCCGCCGCCGTGTTCGAAACAGGGGACGCCTTCCCGGCGGCCAGAAATCTGGGTGCCTACGCCCCCGGCTGCGGCACCGGCCATTCGATGATCCTCGGCGCCCAGGCAGTCCCGTCCGCTGCCCTGCTGCCCTGCATCGCCGCGCTCCCGGCAGGCTGGAACATCGGCGGCGCGGACATCGCCAGCGGGCAGTCCAGCTTCTGGCTGGACTCCGATCGCGCGGGACCGCGAGCGGTCACCGTAACCCTGACTGCGACCTGCGACACCTCGGGCGCCCGCCAGATCCCCTCCGACCAGCCCGGCGCGCGCCGGTTCGAGCATCCGCTGAGCCTGGCGCCGCAGTTCTCCGGCCTCCGCTTCTACACATTTCCTGGCGGCTGCGCCACCTACCGGTTCAGTTTCGCGCACGGCACATCCCCGCGCTGGCCGTCGCCGTCGATAACGCGCTGGCGTTCCAGTCCCGGTTAACCCTCGTCAACTACGTCCGGCACACCGAAGGTCTCATGCTCTGCGGGCAAGATGCCGCATGCCCGCGATGAGCAAGTAGCCGGGCCGGCGCTGCCCAGCTAACCGCGCTCGGAGCCTCACCACCACAGCCACGCAGGCAGCCCGGTGAGTTCATACCTGCGGCTAATGGCTAATCGCAGCATGATCAGATCATCGCCCCAGAACGCCCTGATATGTGCTCAGCCACGCTGCCAAGAACAAGCGGACACAGGAGCGAATAATCGGCGCTCGGGAAGCGGTCACAGACTCATGGACCCGTCTGTGTTGGACGAACGGCGGTGCCGGGCGTGATGCCCGGCACCGTCTAGCCGTGGGTTCTCATCGACTGGCGGGGCCTCGGCTGGCCCAGCATCGGGGCCTCAGCCTGAGTCTCCGGAGGTGCGCGATGGCCACCACGTCCCGTCCACCGCTCTGGTTCCGGTCACGCCAATGCAGGACCAGGGTCACGCCGGCCGGGCTAGCCGCGATCAGCTCCGCGCAGTCCCGGCCGTCACGCCGAGCCGTGTCTCGCAGCCCGTGCCGGCCATCTCCAGCGCGGCCAGGGGGGGCGTTGCAGCCCGTGAATCACGGCCTGCGGTAACGGACCACCACCTGCACGTCGGCCACGGTGCCGGCTCTCGAGCCGCCCGCGGGCGGACCGGGCACACGCGGAGGTTGGCTCGGCCCGCCCGTAGCCCGGACAATGGAAGCAGAGCGGGCCTGCCGGGCCGACACGCCACGAGTCCGCCGGCCCGGGCCGCGGGAGAGCCGGGTGGGTTCCGGACGCTGTCACGAGCCGGATGCCCGCCGATTGGGGAGCATGATGGTTGCGCGCAGGACCGGGCAGCCGGGCGCGATGGGCGCCCGCGAGACGCTCGCCGCCCTACTCGACCGCGGGACGTTCAGTTCCTGGGACACCCCGCCCGCCGAGGCCAGGCAGGATCCGGCGTATGCCGCTGAGCTGGCCGCCGCCCGGGACAAGACCGGGCTGGACGAGTCGGTGATCACCGGCTCGGGCCGGAATCCGGGGGCGCGCGGTAGCGGTGGCGGCGTCGGAGTTCGCCTTCCTCGGCGGCTCCATCGGGGTAGCGGCGGGCCAGCGGCTGGTAGCGGCCATCGACCGGGCGGCCGCGCAGCGGCTCCCGCTGATCGCGCTGCCCGCCTCGGGCGGGACACGCATGCAGGAAGGCACGGCCGCCTTCTTGCAGATGGCCAGGATCACCGCGGCGATCGGCGCGTACCGGGCAGCCCACCTGCCCTGCCTGGCCTACCTGCGGCATCCGACCACGGGCGGGGTGTTCGCCTCCTGGGGATCGCTCGGGCACATCACCGCGGCCGAGCCGGGGGCGCTGATCGGCTTCCTCGGCCCGCGCGTGCTCACCACCTTGCACGGCGCCCCGCTGCCCGAGGGCGTGCAGACCGCCGAGAACCTGCACGCCTGCGGCCTGGTCGACGCGGTGGTCGGGCCGCGGGAGCTGGCCGGGTTCGTCGACAGCGTGCTGGCCGTCGTCGCCGCGCGGCGACGCAGCGTGCCCCGGCCGTCAGCCGGGGAGATCCAGCCGTCCCCCGCCTGGGAGTCGGTGCTGCGCACCCGCAGCGCGGGCCGGCCTGGCGTGTACCAGCTGCTCGCGGCGGTCGGCGTCGAGGCAGTGACGCTGCAGGAGAATACGATCGTGCTGGCCCTGGCCCGGTTCAGCGGCAACCCGTGCGTGCTGGTGGGCCAAGACCGGCTGGCCCCCGTCCCCGGGCCGGCCGCGATGCGGCTGGCCCGGCGCGGCATGCGGGTGGCCGCGGAGCTGCGGCTGCCGCTGGTGACCGTCATCGACACCACCGGTGCCGAGCTGTCGCAGCAGGCCGAGGAGGGCGGGCTGGCCGCCGAACTGGCCGCGACCCTGGCCGAGCTGGTCAGCCTGGACGTGCCCACGGTGTCGCTGCTGCTCGGCCAGGGCGCGGGCGGCGCGGCGCTCGCCCTGTTCCCCGCAGACCGGGTGCTCGCGCTCCAGCACGGGTGGCTGGCGGCCCTGCCGCCGGAGGGCGCCAGCGCCATCCTCTACCGCGACGCCGGGCATGCGGCCGAGCTGGCCGCCCGACAGCGAATCTGCGCCCCGGACCTGGCCGCGGACGGCATGGTCGACACGGTGATCGCCGAGGATCCGCAGCAGCCCGGGCTGGCCTGCGAGCGGGCCGCCGCGGAACTGGCCTGGGAACTCGGCCGGGTCGTCGCCGACGGCGACAGGGCGGCCCGGCTGGCCGGCCGGCTGACCCGCCACCACAAGGCCGGCACCGCCCGCGGCTAACGCAATGCGGGAAATTACAGGCCGCTGGAATGTACCAGGCGGTTCGCCTTTCCGCACATCCCGAACCGGGCAATCGGGGCGATGCTGGCCGTGCCCGGATCGAGCGCTCCCATCAGCCCCGAGCCGGCGATCCGGCACTTCGTTTCCTCTGAATCCTTCACGGCCAGTGATCCTGCCTCCAGTTCGGAGAAGCGCAGTGCCGCCGATCGGTGTGGCCTTTGCTCCAAGCGCGATGTGAGCGTTGTCCACTCCGATGAGATGATCTGCATCTTGATGGTCTTCGCGGCCACAAGGACCAACGACCCTCTTGCGGGCCCGGGCATTGGTGGACATTGGTCTTATGGAAGCATCACAAAATGACTGGCTCGGGCCGTCAATTCGACGTGGACAGGTACCTGCACGGCGCCACGCTCGAAGAAACCCTCGCCGCAGGGGTCTATTGCCTGGTCGCTGGGAAACGGCGAGACTCGAACGTCTACTTCATGCAGTCGGCGGAACCTGGGTTCTGGCCGACACCGGGTGGCGGGGCTGGCCGAGCTGATCAGGAGCGCAGCGCAGACCCTGTTCCAGGGCTGGCGCCCGGCCCCGAGCGATCGTGCTGACGCACGTGCGCCCGGGGCACGCTGGCTCCGCTTCTGACTGGCCCGCATGTGGGACGTCACCATGTACGTGCACCCCGGCGAACTGCCGTTGCCCCCTCTGGCCGGAAGCGATAGGCGACCGTGCGCCCGATGTCCAGCCGCGAGGGCTCAGGGTCAGACACTCCGGGACACACACCATGCGGTGCGGCAGGAGCTGCGTGAGGTCAAGCGCCTGCTGACGACGTCCCGGCTACTGACCCTGACCGGCAGCGGCCGGGGCGGGCAAGACCCGGCTCGCGCTGCGCGCAGCGGCCGACATGTCACGCGGCTACCCCGACGGTGCCTGGCTTGTCTCCCTAGCCTCCATCAGGGACACGATGCTGGTAACCCAGACGGTGTTCAGCGCGCTGGGCCTGCAAGATCGTTCCGCTGGCCTGTCGCTGTCATCGCTGGCCGAGGCACTGGCGGGCAAGCGACGGCTGTGACAGTCTCGGGCTGGTTATCGGTTTCGGCTGCGTTGAGTTGCGGTGTGAGCTGGCGGGCGGCGCGGGCTGGGTGTCTGGGCGGCGGGTTCTGGCGGTTCCTGGCTGTTGGCCTGACTGGTCTGGGCTGGCCTTGGTGTGGTCGTGTTCTGGCGTCGGGTAGCTGCGGGACCGTGTTAGCCGTATCCCGGATTGGGGTGCCGGCACGGTGGATCTCTGGCTCGTTCGGGGTGAAGATCGAAAAGGGTGGCCGGCCGAGATGGCCGCCGGGGATCAAGGGAGGCAGTGCTGTGCATGACCTGGCTGGGCATCAGCGATCGACTGGGGTGGCTGCATCGGCGGCCAGGGGTACTTTCACGGCGTTCGGGGCGCGTCATGTTAAGGGCGTGGCCGCCGCGCGGTGGGTTGCCGCGGCCTGTTTCGTGGTCTGGGGGGCGGTGTTGCTGGCCTTGGGTCAGTGGTGGGGGGCGTTCTTGTTCGTGCCGGCCGGGCTGAACGGCTGGCTCGCCTGCGCGGTGCCGCGCTGGAACCTGCTCCGGGATGCCGCCGGGAACGTCAGGCTCCCGGTGTAGGTCCCGGGATGACCGGCGCAGGTCGATCGGCGGCCAGGGGTACTTTCACGGCGTTCGGGGCGCGTCATGTTAAGGGCGTGGCCGCCGCGCGGTGGGTTGCCGCGGCCTGTTTCGTGGTCTGGGGGGCGGTGTTGCTGGCGTTGGGTCAGTGGTGGGGGGCGTTCTTGTTCGTGCCGGCCGGGCTGAACGGCTGGCTCGCCTGGGTGGTGCCGCGCTGGAACCTGCTCCGGGATGCCCCCGGGAACGCCGAGCGCGTGCGCGAGCTGCAACGATCGCGGGCTGTCGTGGTGGACGACGCGGCAGCCCTGCTGCGCCGCGTCGGGCAGGACCTGCACGACGGGGCCCAGGCCCAGATGGTCGCTGTCGTCATGAAGCTGGGGCTCGCCCGCGACCATATCAGCACCTCGGCTGCCAGGCCCGGGGGCGCCGACCTCGGCCGGGTCCTGGAGCTGGTCGACGCCGCCCGCGGCGCAGCGATGGAGGCGATCACCGAACTGCGTGACCTGGCCCGGGGCATCCATCCGCCGGTCCTGGACGAAGGCCTCGGTGCCGCCCTCGCCAGCCTCGCGGCACGCAGCGACCTGCCGGTCGAACTGGCCGTGGGCCTGCCCGAGCGCCCGTCCCCGGCCATCGAGACGATGGCTTACTTCTGCGCCGCGGAACTGCTCACGAACGCGGCGAAGCACAGCGGCGCCCGGCGCGCCAGGCTGGAGGCGGGCCACCAGCCCGGCCTGGTGACGATGCGAGTCACCGACGACGGCGCAGGCGGCGCCCGGCTCGAGCCCGGCGGAGGCCTGGCCGGCCTCGCCGAGCGGGTCAAGACCGTTGATGGCAGGCTGCAGGTCGAAAGCCCGGCCGGAGGCCCCACAGTGGTGACCATCGAACTGCCATCTCACGTCTGACCAGATAGGAGGAGCCCCGGATGCAGATCGTCATCGCCGAAGACTCCGCCGTCATCCGGGCCGGGCTGGTCGAGATCCTGGCCGACCGGGGACACCAGACGGTGGCCGCCGTGGGCGATGCCGAGGCCCTGCGGGCGGCCGTGGACGAGCACGAGCCGGATGCTGCCGTCGTGGACGTGCGGATGCCGCCCGGCTACACCGACGAGGGCATCCGGGCGGCTATCGCCATCCGCCGTGACCACCCCGGCACCGGAGTGCTGGTCTTCTCCCAGTACATCGAGACCCGCCACGCCACCGAGCTGCTTGGAGCGGCACCCGGCCGCGGTGCCGCCGGCATCGGATACCTGCTCAAGGACCGCGTCGGCGATGTCGGCGAGTTCGTCGACGCGCTCAGCCGGGTAGCGGCCGGCGGCACCGCCCTCGACCCCGAGGTCGTCACGCAACTCCTAGGAGCCACCCGGCGCACCGATGACCTCGCTGCTCTTACCCCCAGAGAGCACGACGTCCTGTCCCTGATGGCCGAAGGCAGGTCGAACGGCGCCATCGCCGGCACCCTTGTGATCTCGGAACGGGCGGTCGAGAAGCACGTCGCCAACATCTTCGCCAAGCTCGGTCTGGCCCCCTCAGACGCTGACAACCGACGGGTGCTCGCCGTCCTCCGCTACCTGGAGTCCTGACCCAGGGCGCGCTCCCACGAGACTGTAATTTCAGATTGACAGGCCCAGACCCGGCCAAAGTCCCCGGTGCCCACCGGAGTGGCGGTGTTCCCCAACGACATCACCCTCCGGCCGCTGGCCGAACGCGACCACAACGTCGTGCATTGGGCCGAGTTCACCCGCGGCGGCCACATCGCCGCCCTGGAAGCACCCGACCTGCTGACCGGCGACGTGCGGGAGTTCTTTCGCCAGTTCCGCCGACACCACCGGTAACCGGCTGGGGCGGGCCGCGTCACAGCCCGCCCCAGCCGGACTGCCGGACTCGTGGTTCACGCCACGGCTGGGGCCGCTCCCGGCAGGACGTTCTCCCCAGGCGAGCTGCTGCGGCGCAGCGACACCGGCGGCTGGAGCAGCTGACGGCGCAGGTCCTGGAGCAGCCGCAGGCCATCGCTGGTCATGGTGAACCCCGCGCCAGCCGGCCGACGCGGTCCAAGACGGCCCACACGAGGGTGAGGCAACTGGTCTCGCCGGGGAGCCAGCCGATGACCTTGACCCGGCGCTGGGTCTCGCCAAAGGTGCGCTCGATGAAATTGGAGTGCCGGATGCGGTTGTGGCTCGGCGGGGAACCGCAGGTAGGCGGTCAGCCCTTCCCGGTCGGTGAGCAGGCACTTGACCGCCGCCGGGTAGAGCGCCTGGTACCTGGCCGCGAACTCGCCGATCCGGGCGTCGATGATCTCCACGAGCCGCGGGCCGGGGCGGCATCTTCAGGTCTTCGGTACCGAAGATCTTCCAGTAGGCGTCCTTGACCTCGGCCTGCATCCTGGCCGGGATCTTGGCCAAGACATTTCTCGCGCGATGAACAAGACACCTTTGCCTGAGCGCCTTGGGGTAGGTTTGCTCGATCGCGATGATCAGGCCCGCGGCCCCGTCGCTGATGACCAGCAGCGGGGATGCCAGCCCGCGGTCTTGAGGTCGGCCAGGAAGTCGTGCCAGGCGTCGGCGGGCCCTCCAGACCCGGGCGCCAGGCCGATGAACGCGGGCTTGCCCTCGGTGATGATGCCCCCAGGCGGCCAGCACCGGCTCGGCCGGGGAGCCGGGGTACATCCGGAAGAAGGAGGCGCGTCCAGGAACAGGTAGTCCAGTCTCACCTCATCCAGGCGGCGGCCGGCCAGGCCTGGTACTCGTCCTTGATCTGCTGGCAGACCGACGACACCGTCGACTTGGAGATCGCGGCCTGGTCGCCGAGCGCCTCGGCCAAGGTGGCCTCAACGTCCCGCATCGACAGGCCCCGGATGAACGAGGCGATCACCAGGGATTCTAGGGCATTGGTCTTGGTGACGTGGCTGCCGAACAGCCGCGAGGCGAAGCGGGGCGGGCAAGACCCGGCTGGCCCTGCGCGCAGCGGCAGGCATGTCACGCGGATTCCCGACGGTGCCTGGCTGGTGTTGCTGGCCCGGTCCAGGGGCCGATGCTGGTCCCGCAGGCGGTGTTTGGCGCGCTGGGGGTGAATGGCCTTTCGGCCGGGCTGTCATTGTCGTCGCTGGCCGAGTACCTGGGCAGCAACCGGCTGCTGCTGGTGCTGGACAACTGCGAGCACCCCGGTGTCCTGTCACGCGGGCTTGGACGGTCAGCGCATCAAACTCCGGGAGACACTCCGACCCAGCACCAGCGGTGGCATCGCGATGGCCCGGCGGGCGGGTACGGTGGCGGCATGACCGCGCAGCCAGCCAGCCGCGCCCCGGCTGCGCTTCTCGAAGCAGCCGAGGTCGAGGCCACGCTCGCAGCGCACCGCGAGTGGGTCGCCGCCGGCCGGCCTGGCGCTGTCTCCCACGACGAGGCGATGGCTGAGCTGCTCAGCGGCCAGTGAAGATCGAATGATCGCCCGCGGCCAGAGCATCAGCCCGCCGCTACCTGGCCGACCAGGACGGGATGCGCGCCATCGGCGGCGCAATCGCCCAGCTGGCCGCCAACCCCTTACCGGTCGGACGCCTTCCACCGAGGCGATTACCACCGGCTGCGCGCCGGCCCTTACCGGATCGTGTACATGACCGAAGACGATCTGGTCACCATCGAACGCGTCGACCGCATTGCCTGACCTTCATGCCCGGCACGTGCTCCATCTAGCCAAAGATGAGCTTCATCGAACGCGTGGCCATATTGACGGTGGCGGCGCCGGAATCCATGCCCCTGGTCGTGCCGTGGGGTTGATCCGCGGCTCCAGAGAGGCGGCTGCCGCGGCGTCGCACCATTCCGCGCGAACGCCAGCGGCCGTCAATGCCTGGCAGCGTTTCCTGTTGGACGGTCGCCGTCTCATCACCGAACCTGGGCAGCAGCAGGCCGGGCACGCGAGACTCCGGGTCCAGCTCGGTCCGCGAACGAAGCTGCGGGCCGGGCATGGCTGCCCGGCCCGCGCCTCAGTTTGAGCCGCCGTCACCCGGAGGTGAAGTAGGGCCACACAGGGCCGCCGAAGGTGCTGCCCGGCACCTTGCGGAAGCCAGACGGGACGGTCACGTTCGCCTTGGCGATGTTGCCCGGAGTGGGGGGCAGCGCGGTGATTTCCTCGCGGACCGTGCCGTCCAGGGGCCTGCCGTCGCGGTAGTGAGTCCGGTTGTTCCAGATCACCAGCACCGGCAGGTACGTCTTCGGGTTCACGTACAAGGTCGCGTCCACCTGCAGCGGTCCGGTGCCCTCGCCATGCGGCAGCTGGGACCAGAAGTGCCGCGCCGTCATCGAGCCGGTGAGCTTGATCATCTCTACGCCATTGACCTGGGCGTGCCCGGTGACCTTGAACAGGCCGCAGGCCAGCGCCTGGCGGAGGTAGGGCGCCCAGTTCGCGGGGCCGTTGAACTCCACGATGTCCAGCCGGGTCGTGCACCCGCTGGGCGCGAACCCGAGTATCCCCGCCTTGGCCCACCTGTGATGGCGGTAGTCGATCTGGGCGTAGATCCGCCTGCCGTGGACTTTTGTGGTGCCCACAGCCCAGTTCACACGTCCTTGCGCCCAGGGCATGCCCTGGGCCATGGCGGGTGGTATGAACCCGGACTGGGCGAGCCGCATGTCCGTCCGGTAAACCCAGCCCATCACCGGGGGATACGGGGCACTGAAAACGGTCTTGGTCTGGACGACCTCGTTCGTCGCCGCCAGCGCGTTCTCCACATTCGAGATCACGTAGGCGGCGGCGTGCGGCCGGGCCAGTCCCGGGGCGCCCTGGCCTGCTCCCGTTGCGGCCATTACGGCTGCCGCGGTGACGGCCACGGTTCCGCCGGCCAGCGCGGCCCGGACCGCGATCTTGCGCCGGCGCAGGTGAGCGCGTGCTTTGCCCGCAATGCCGGCCGGCATCCCAACCTCCGCGGTGAGCCGGTCCAGGCCCTCGCGGAGCAGGTCCTCCATAGCCCCGTTCATGATCTTCCTCCTGCCACCGTGATTCCGGTTCTCAGTTCGGTTTTCGTATCCCTCGCAGGAGGGCTCCCCGGTTCCTCCGGTGAGCCGGCCAGTTCCCGCAGCCGCCGCAGCCCCCGTGCCGCGGCGGATTTGACCGTGCCCTCGGAGCAGCCGAGCAGCGCCGCCGTCTCGGCCTCGGTGCGCTGTTCCCAGTACCGGAGCACGACCACGGCCCGCTGCCGTGGCGGCAGCTGTTGCAGCAGGCGGGCCAGCTGGTCGCGGAGGTCCACCACCGCAACGTCCCCGCTGCCCGCCTCTGCCGCGCGGGCCTGCGCCCGGAACTCGGCGAGCCTGCCCCGCCAGCGGCCCCGGCGGCGCCAGCCATCGGCGGCCAGGTTGTACAGGGTACGCCGCAGGTATCCCTCGGGGTCGGTGTCGATGCGGCGCCAGTTCTGGACCAGTCGTTCCAGGGCCGCCTGCAGCAGGTCCTCGGCGTCAGCGCGGCTGCCGGTCAGCGCGACCGCAGCCCCCATGAGGCGCTGCCCGCGCTCCTCGAGCAGCCGCTCTATGCTCCGGTCGTCCCGATCGCGTCCCACAGATCACCTCCCGGGTGTCGCTAGCCAAGGACGCCTGAGCGGCCGCCGAGGTTGCCCCGACCGCGCTTCATTTCCTGATGTCAGGGCACCGCCCCATGGCCGCGCCGATCTCACCTGGCTACAGCATCCGATTGTCGCGGCCCGCAACAGCCCCGCCATCGTGAGGTGAGCAGCCGTGCAGTCCGTCTGGGCCAGGAGGACGGCTCCCTACCAGGCTGCTGCGAGCGTGTTGGTGAACCACGGCAGCGGGGTGAAGCGGTGCCCGGTGAGCAGGCCTACGTGTCCGAGCAGGAAGTAGGCCCGGCGTTTTCCCGGGTAGGGCCTGGTGTTGGCGACGAGCAGCGTGTGCCCGGACGGGCTCGCCCATAGCACCTGCTCAACGTCGTTGTAGTTCCACACCGGCAGGTGGTTGAGGACCCGCAGCGGCCGTCCTGTGCGGGCGGAGAACTCCTTCAGTTTTTGCGCGGCACCGTTCGGGTTGCGGCGATTGGCCGCCGCCAGCACGGCGATCACGGTGCGGCCGTCAGCGGTGAGCCGGACCTGGTACCACGGGGTGGCATTGATCCCGGGAACGGGTGCATGGACCAGGCGGCGGCTATCGGCGAGCAGGTTGCTGCCAGGCGCTCTGGTATCCAGCAGGTACGCGCCCATCGAGGATGTGTCCGAGTTGTAGGCGAACGCGAGGTGCCGGCCGTCCGCCGCCCACGACAGCAGCGCGTCGGTCGTCGCATTGCCCAGGTTCGCGCCTCCCAGTCCGGGATGCCAGGTCCGCTGCGCACCCGTCGGCAGGTTGAAGATGTGGAGCCCGGTGAAGTCGGCAACCGCCAGCGACCTGCCGTCCGGCGACAGCGCGAACGTCAAGATCCCGTTCTTGCCGGCCTGGCATGGGCAGGCGGCTCAGCCGCATCCGCTGGGCGGGCGGCGCCGCGGGATTGATTCGCAACAGGAAGAACTGGGTCACCGGCTCCGTTCCCTGGCCCTGCGCGGCGACCACGAAGGTGCGGTCGGCGGCCGCGCCGGTCACACCCGCGAAGGTGACGTACGGTCTGGGCGGCGCGATCGTGGCGAGCACGGCCCCGGTAGCCGTGTCCACTACCGCCGCGCGGGTGGTAGGCACGTTGCAGCACGACCGGTGAGTGCCGGAGAACCTGAGCGCTACGTAGTAATGCGGGACTCCGGCCGGGGCGGACGTCGCTGGCGCGCCAGTGCGCTGCTGACGGTGGAACGTGCCGGAGATGACCAGTGACGTGGCCACCACGGCGGCCACGGCGGTGGCCGCGGCCAGCGGCACCAGCCAGCCTGCCCAGCGGGTCACAGGCCGCGAGGACTGCCGGCGGCGCAGGCCAGGCAGCAGGTCCGTGCGTGGGTGGATGGTGGCGACCTCTTGCCGCAGCCGGGTACGGAGCTGGTCGGCGAGCTGATCTTCAGTGAGCACGGAACACCTCCGATGCGCCGCGGGCAGGTGCCGGGGCAGTGTCGTCGAGGATCACGCGAAGGCTGGCCAGGGCGCGGGCGGTGTAAGACTTCACCGTCCCCGGGGAAATCCCGAGCAGATCCGCAGTCTCGGCCACGGACAGGTCTTCAAGGAACCGCAGCACCACGACACGCCGCTGGCCCGCGGGCAGCCTCCTCAGCGCCTGAATCACAGAAAGCTGCTGCCCAACCCGGTCGGCCAGCTCCACCGCACCGGGCGGCCCAGCACCGTCTACCAAAACGCTTTCCCTGGGCCGTCGGCGCATCCAGCGCGTCCGGTCCCGGCACAGGTTCACCAGCACCTTACGGGCGTAGGCGTCCGGCGACGCCCGGGCGGCCGCCCAGCGCCGCGCGGTGCGCAGCAGTGCGGTCTGCACCATGTCCTCAGCGTGGCCATAGTCGCCGGCGAGTGCATACGCAGTCCGCAGCAACGCCGCCGACCTCGCCTGCACGAAGTCCTCGAACTCCTGGCCTGTCCCCATGCCATCCCTGAACGCCGTCGGCCGCGTGGCGGTTGCCATACCTGCCGCGAGTTTCTCACCGCGGCATCAAGAACCTCGGCAAGCGCGGCTTGAGGCCGCCCGCGCCCGCGGCAGCCGTTCGGTGTGCGAACCAGGAGGTGAAGCGCAGTCCGGGCAGTCTTCAACTCGGAAGCTGATCACACAGCGTAGTCCACTAGGAGGTTGCAGCAGCGCGTGTAACCGCCGAAGTGTTAGGTGCGCGATCCTGGCTTTGGCCGCCTGGCCGACCGACGTCAGCGCAGCGCCGAACAAGCATTCTGCGCGCCACCGCAACGCTGATCTGCTCGACACCGGCAGGCGCAAATATTCGGCGACAGGCGATCTGTCTCCGTGTGAGCGCTTAGGGCGACACAACATTGCTCACATTACGTAGCGGCAAGGAAAGTGGCTCGCGGCCAAATACGGCGACCCGAGTTATTACAGCTGCTGGACGTAGCTGGACGTGGCCCGGTGTGGCATCTGCCTGCGATGACTGTGGCTGGACGTGGCTTGATGTGGCCTGGTGCCGGTGGTTGTTGGCTCTCCGTTTAGCTCCCCCTTTTCGTTAGCGCCGCTAATCTTCGGCGAAGACGGACGAAGCCTGAAGCGCGCCGCTGCTCCCGGCCAGAGTGGCCCTCGAGAAGCCATCGAGGACAGTGGCCCGGATGCCGACCAAGAAGCCTCCGGACAGTCAGCGCACCAAGCCGCCGGAAGACACGCCGAGGCAGCACCAGTCGTGCGATAACCGATCAGCGATCAAATACTCGCCGCCCAGATCTGCGCCCTGCGCGTGGCCGCGAGCCAGCGGCTGGACGAGCGGCTCCTGCTTGAATCCCTGGCCAGGCCCGGCGAATGGAACTGGCACGGCGCCGCCCCGGATCATTTGTGGCCCACCTCGCCATTTGGGAGCGTCCCGGCGAAGGCCAGGGCCCCGAGACCGAATGGGGCGACCTGGTCACCGATGCCGAATACCACGCCCAGCCCGCTCCGGGCCGGCCTAGCATCCGCCTAGCGGTCATGGCTGGCTACAGCGCTTGAAAGGCCGGCGGTGAGTCCTTCCTAGTAGTAGATCAGCAAGAGTGGCGGTGATCTGAGTTGCACCGGCCCGCGTGGCCGTGGTGGGGTGCGCTGGTGGACACTCACGCCGTGCGTGCGGCTTTCGATGCCCAGGTCCGGCGGAAGGCCCGGGCGGACGAGCCGGGTGCGGTCATCGAGGCCGACGCTGGAGTGCTGCGCTGGCTTGCGCCGGGGACGCAGACGTCGTACATCACCTGGTCCGAACTCACGCGCGACTCTGCCGATGCCGTGATCGCCGCGCAGGTGCGATATTTCGCGGCTCGCGGTACGCCCGTCGAGTGGACGCTCTACGACTACGACCAGCCTGCCGATCTGGCACAGCGGCTGCTCGCGGCCGGCTTCGTGCCCGATGACGAGGAGCTGATGCTGGTCGCCGAGACCGCTGCCACCGACTGCGATGTCAAGCTGCCAGACGGTGTGCGGCTGGACCTGGTGACCGACGCGGCAGGCGTCGAGGCGATGATGGCCGTACACGACCTGGCGTTCACCGGACACCCGTCTCCTGAGCTCGGCGAGCGGCTGGCAACCCAGCTCAGGGAAGCACCTGAGTTGGTCCAGATGCTCGTCGCCATGGCCGGCGACGAGCCGGTCAGCGCAGCCAGAGTGGAGTTCATCCCAGGAACCGATTTCGCCGGGCTGTGGGGCGGGGGAACCGTTCCGGCCTGGCGCGGCCGGGGGATCTTCCGCGCCCTGGTCGCGTACCGGGCGGCCCTGGCCGCCGCCCGCGGCTACCGCTACCTTCAGGTCGACGCGCTGCCTACCAGCCGGCCGATCCTGCAGCGGCTCGGCTTCGAGCCGGTTGCCGCCACCACCCCCTACGTCTGGACCCCGCCCGGCCGATAGATGAGCCGCGCGCGCCCGCCAGCAAGACCGCCACGGCCATCGGCGCAAGCGTGTGCCGTTTCCTCATCGTTTGACCTCGCCTTCAGATGCGCGGTTTGCAGAAGGGTCAGGAGTCCAGGCATGCGAGGAGAGGACCGCCAGGACGCGGCGGTTGTCATCTTCCGAGAGGGGCAGGTCGAGTTTGGCGAATATGGACGTGCAGTGCTTGCTGACCGCCTTCTCCGAAACGACCAGCCGCTGCACGATCGCGCTGTTGGACCGCCCTCGCGACCTGAACCGGGGCAGCTGCGAGGAAGATCCCGAAGAACAGACAGCCCAGCCCGGCGACATCACGCAAGCCACCGGGCCAAAACCGATGCCCTCTTGATACCAGTGGCCCACATGGGTGCCACACCCCGGCGAACCGGCGGTCGGCGCCTGGACCGCGCTGATCGCTCAGAATTGTCACATTGAGTGACGGGAGAGTCTGGAAGAGCGCGCTCCCGATCCGCCGATCGGTGCGGCTGACGGCTCGTCGCCGATCATCAGCCAGGGCACACCGATCAGATCGATCTGTGCGCTGGCATCGTCCGGATCTGATTGATATGCGGGGCGATCGTGAGGCGGGCAGCGTCACGCGGCCGACTCACCCGGTCGTGCCGATGAGTGTTCGATTGGGTCTGACGTGATCGCCGGTGCGGCTGCGGTGGCGCGTTCTTAGCCACCTCGGGTTGTGAGCGGCACGGGCCGGTTGTCGACGATGCGTTTCATCACGATGGTTGAGGTGAGGCGGTGTACGCCTGGCAGCGTGGCCAGCTTCTGGTCCCGGAGCGTCGCGAAGCTGTCGAGGTCCCGCGCGGCGACCCGCAGCAGGTAGTCGGGGTCGCTGAAGAGGCGTTCTGCGTGCCGGATCTGGGGCAGCTGGACCACGGCCGCTTCGAAGGAGGCGACGGTGCTGGCGTCGCCGCGTTCCAGGGTGATCTGCACGAGGGCCTCGAATCCCATGCCGACGGCGGCAGGGTTCACCAGGGCGTGGTAGCCGGTGATGACGCCGCTGCGTTCGAGTTCACGCAGCCGCCGGTGGCAGGGGCCGGGTGTGAGCCGCACCCTGTCGGCGAGCTCGGTGACCGTCAGCCTGCCGTTGGCTTGCAGCTCGGCAAGGATCGCTCGGTCTACTTGATCCATATCGAAAGTTTATTGCCAAGGTTCGGCGCACGACAGCAAAAGTGGCAAGCATTCGTCTTGCAAAACGAAGTAACGTCTTAGCCGAAGGCCGTTTACCCGGCAGGATCATGGAGGTAGGGCCGATGCAGACGGTGTTCGCGTCGCTTCCGCTGGTGGCAGCGGTCCTTGCGGTACCGCAGTTCCTGCCGCAGCTGGCCCGGGTCCGCCGTAGTGGCACCATGGCTGGGGTGTCGTGGTCCTGGGCAGCACTGACGCGTGTGAACAACGCTGCCTGGCTGGCCTACTTCGCACTGTCAGGCTTCTGGATCGCGCTCGTGCCCGCCATCTCGGCGACGGTCTTGTCGGGACTGCTCGCGGTCGAGCTGGCACGACGCGGCGGCGGCATGCCGAAACGGCCCATGGCGCTCGCGTCGATGTGGGCGGTGGTGCTGCTGACGGCCGCTGCGGCGTTCGGCCGCACGGGACTGGGCTCGGCCCTGGCCGTCGCCTTCCTGCTCCAGGTCACGCCATCGGTGTGGGCGGTGTACCGGTCCCCAGACACCGCCGGTGTATCCCGGGGCACCTGGCTGCTGATCTTCGGTGAACTGCTCTGCTGGGGCGTGTTCGGCATCCACGAGGCCGACGCCCGGCTGATCGTGCTCGGAGCCACCGGTGTGGTGGCTAGTCTGCTCGTGCTCGCCCGCGTGTCCTGGCCGCGGGCAGACCGGGCGCCGGTGACCCATCTGGTGCAAGTGCCGTGACCGCCACGGCGGTGAGGATCCCCGCGCTCTAACGGGACACGGCCGTGCGCTGAGATGATCCGCCGAGTCGAACCGGGAGGACACAGATATGAGCTGGATGATTGAACGCCGCGGGCGCGTGGCCGTGGTGACGATGACGACCAACCCCGTCAACGCGCAGAACCAGGCCTTCTTCGCCGACCTGCACGGCGCCTTCGACCGGCTCGAACGCGATCACCCTGACTCCCCGGTCGTGCTGACCGGAACCGGCCGCCGGTTCTCCGCCGGGCTTGACCTTGACGAGCACTTCCGGCTGTTCGCCGGCGACCCGGCCGCCGTCGCGTCATGGTTCGCCGGCTACCGGGCGACGAACATGCGCCTGTTCACCTACCCGCGTCCCACCATCGCCGCGATCAACGGCCACGCCTTCGCCGGCGGGCTCCTCACGGCCGCGGTCTGCGACCACCGCATCGCCGTCACCCGCGAAGCCACGTTCGGGCTCAACGAGGTGCCGATCGGCATCCCGATGCCCGCGGTCTACGTCCGCATGCTCGCCTACGCCTGGGGCGAGCCGGTCGCGGCCCGGACCTCGCTGCTCGGTGAGATCTTCACCCCCGCCCAGGCGCACGCGCTCGGCATAGTGCGCGAACTCGTCCCGGCCGAGGACCTGCTGGACCGGGCCGTGGCCATCGCCGGGCAAACACCCGAGGACTGCCTTGAGCAGTATGCCTTCACCAAACGCGCCTGCCAGGCCGCGGCACTACGCGACATCGCCGACCTCGCCGACCCGCTCGACACCGAACTTCCCGAGTGGATGAAAAGCGAGCACGCCCAGCACGCGCACCGCCGCTACTGGCAGCAGCTCAAGGGCCGCCCGGCCGACTGGTGACCCCGAACCGCCCGGAAACAACCTCAAGCCGGGACAGGAGCGCACGTGGTGGATGATCTGGACTGCCTGCCGCCGTGGGTGACCTGGCAGCAGCGGCCGTTCCCCGACGCCAACTTGCTCCTGCTGCCTGGCCGGAATCCGGCCCTGGTCGACAGCGGCTTCGTCGGTCACGCCGACCAGACCGCAGACTGGGTGCACGCCCGCACTGGTCAGTTGTCGCTGGTCGTCAACACTCACTGGCACGCCGACCACGTCGGAGGCAACGGGATGCTGCAGGCGAAAGGTGCCGGGATCCGTTCGACCCTGACCGCTCCGACCTGGATGTCTACACCGCCATGGCCGAACAATTCGGCGCTCGGAGCGTGCTGGACGTCGGCTGCGGAACCGGAACGCTGGCCTGCTTGCTCGCCGGTCGTGGCCTAGACGTAACCGCGGTCGACCCGGCCCGTGCCTCGCTGGCGGCCGCCCGCCGGAAACCGGGCACTGACCGCGTTCGCTGGCTGCACCGATCCCGCGAGCATGCCTTCGCTGCAGGTCGACCTCGCGGTCATGACGGGGAACATGGCCCAGGTGTTCGTGGCCGACGAGGAGTGGGCGGCGGCACTGCGGGGTCTGCAAAGCCTTGCTCAGTGCTCCCGCCCCGGCCATGATCGAAAGGCTCGGCGCCAGGACCGGCAATCCTTACGGCAAGGCGTACGGCGAGATGGACCGGATCCCCGGCGACCTGGCCGCGGTTGAGCCGCTGCTGCGGAAGGCAGCCGATCACGAGATCCGGACGACCATCCCGCTGGCCGAAGTGGTCGCGAAGGTGCTGTACCTGGCCGGCCTCACCCCGGACGGCCAGGACACGCCAAAGACGCGCTCCGGCTGATTACCCGCCATGACCGCCGAGGACAGCGACCTTGCCAATCGCCGGCCCTCTGCGTGGCCCCGGGGGCATTAACGCCCGCTGGCCGTTGAGGCGTGCAGATCTGGTCAGTCTGGCGCGGGGGGCAGTCCCCGGCTGGGGGCCCGGGTTCAGGCGCGGTCGTTTTTGTTCCACAGCTGGTGAGTAAGGCCGCTCGGCGAGGTGACCGACTCGACGGTGAAGCGGTCTTCGAGGCCGCTTGATCCCTCCCAGAGGGATACGCCGCTCCCGAGGGTGACCGGCACGATCACCAGGTGCATGAAGTCGACCAGGCCGGCCTGGAGGAACTGGCGCACGGTCGAGGGTCCTCCGCCGAGGCGGACATCGAGGCCGCCTGCAGCTTCCCGGGCGAGGCGCAGCACTTCGCCCGGCGGCCCGTTGACGAACCGGAAGCTCGTCCCGTTGGGAAAGTCAATCGCGGGGTGCGGGTGGTGACTCATGACGAACACCGGTGTCTGGAATGGCGGCTCGTCGCCCCACCAGCCCCGCCACCCGTCGTCGGGCCAGTCGCCAGCCTGGGGACCGAACTTGCGGCGTCCCATGATCTCGGCGCCGATGCCCTGGCTCCACATGCTGGTCAGGGCGCGGTCCAGCGTGACGGGGGCATCCGCCTTATCGACGCCATGGATTACCCGGCCGTCGAACAACTCGAACAGCCGCTCGGCGCCGCCGATCGGGGCGTCGAACGTCACATGCTCGCCGGCGGCGTAGCCGTCGAGAGAGACGTTCATGTTATGGACCCGGGTGCGGGGCATCACGACTCCTTCTGCGACCGGATGAAGCATTCACAACATAGACCGGCGGGATGGCCGGAACTTATCGCTGAACGCTGACATCGTGTTGCGGTGGCCCAACCCCCGCATCCGCACCACACGCGACCCGGCATGGCGAGCCGGAGCAGTGACAGCGATGCTCACGGCAAGCCCCCGCGCGTCGATACCGAGCAAGAACAGTCTTCGCGGTACCCCCATGGAGCCCAGGTGAACCCGGTTCGAGTAGCGCCAGCCGGCCCTGCGGCCATGCCGGACAGGCACGCGGTCACGCTCAGTCACTAACGCCAGCCGCTGACCGCCGCGCACAACCGCCTCATATGAAGCGGTAGGTCAAGTGCTTGCAGGTCCTGAGCCTGGTTCTTGTGGGTTTGGCCTTGGCGCGTTTGGTGCTGAGATTGGCGCGGGTTCGGGGCATGACTGTCTGGGCCCTTGCCCTGATAGCTGCCCGGTCGTGCGAGCGGCGGCCCGGGTCCAGGGGCGCGGAGCGCTCAACTTGGCGACGCCGCAGGCGCCCTTGACGCGGGCTGGCGGGAGCCCATGATGGGGCGGCAGGGCATGAGGGCCTTGTGCCGGGCCCGGGTCCGGCGGCGAGCGCGGCGGGTGGGGGTGGCCTGCCGGGGCGGCGTCGTGGCCGTGGCCACTGCCACTCTCATATGCGCGTATCGGGATCGCAGATCGGTAATTCGCAGGATGGTGGCCCGCACTAATTACGAGAGTCGCCATGACGGTCATAGGCGGTTCGGGGTCGTTCCTGCGGCGGCGAGCGTCCCGGCAGGCCACCGGCTCGGGCGGGCAGGCCGGATAGTCCTGGCCGGCGCGGCCAGGACCCGGGCGGCGGCGCCCGCTACGGTCATCGTGCTCGTCCTCCTGGGGGTTAGCTGCTGGTCATCTCGGCCCAGACGAAGCCGGCGAGCTCGCGGGCGACCGCGGTCAGGGCCATTCCCGGTGGCTTTCCGCGGGCGGTCAGCGCCTGGTACCTGGCGTGCAGCCGCCGCTGGGCGTGCCATGAGCGGGCCAGTGTGCCCGGGGTGGCGTCGCGCTGGGTTCAGGCGGCTTTGGCGAGGGCTGGCGCGGGGCGGGTGAGCCGGTAGGGCTGGCCGGTGCGGAGCATGGCCAGGATGACGTCGCAGCGGCGGCGGGCCAGGCAGATCAGGGCGGCGTTGTGGCGTTTGCCCTCGGCTCGTTTGCGGTCGTAGAACGCCGGGTGACGTCGGCGGCCAGGTCGATGTCATAGCCGTTGAGCACCCGCAGCGCGGCCAGCAGCTCACGCGGGGTGAGAGCGCAGAGCGGTCCCTGATCTCCAGGCCGCGAGCAGAGCGCCGAATCGGTTTCTCCGAGATCCGTTCTCTCTTCGCGGGTGAGCGCGCACAGATCAGCCATTGCTGCGCAGTTCCGGTAGGTCACCTGTCTTGCGGGATACCGGCGTGCCGGGCCGTCCCAAGACCTCAGCTTGGCGGGCGGGCGGCCCCAGGCGGTCATGGTCGCGGGCCCGTGGAACCATCGCTGCTCATCGCTGAGCTCGGCCTGGCCCTGGTCGATGACGTGGGCTGGCTCGCCGACTGCGGCCACGCGGTCGCGGACCTGCTGCCAGGTCAGGCTCTAGAATCGGGCGTGGGCTGACCCGCCGCGGAACAGCGGCACGTCGAGTTTGGCGTCGATGTCGACCAGGCCGTGCCGGCGCAGCCGCAGCGGGAGGTCGCGGGTCCAGTCGGGGTCTGTTCCCACCGCCGCGCGGATGCAGTGCGCCAACCGAGATCATTAACGGCCTCCAGGCAGAGTGCTGTACCTGCTCAGCTGACGATCCAGAAATCCTGACGTTCCTCGATCATCCACGCGCCCAGCAGCACCGTTGCCCTGCTTTGACGACCGCCGTCATCCGCGTGACTGACCGTTGAACGGGGTGACTGCATCCAATCGGCGCCGAACCTCGGGCGTGTTCACGCCGAGAGCGCCCAGCAGCACCGCCGCAGGATCTGGTGGCTGAAGAGTGAGGATCTGGGCCAGCACCTGCTGGGCCATGATCTGGAGCTTGCGGCGATTGGGCCTGGCCGCATCCTCAAGGGCTTTCTTTGCCGCGGGCGTCATGCGGAAGCGATCCTTTTGCGCGACGTCTCTGAGCCTCGGCTTCTTGGGGACGGCCCGCATCGGCAGTGCAGGAGCGTCGGTGCCGGAGACCATGCCCAGGGCGCCCAGGGCTTCGTGATCGAGCGACTCATGGGCCTGGCGAGCTTGCTGCAGGGTCACGCCCAGCACGACTTCGATCAAGGGATCCTCCAGCAAGGCGAGCAGGAGGTGATCGGTGCCGGTTCGGCGATCACCTCGGCGGCGAGCCTCCTCACTGGCCCGCAAATAGATGGCCCACGCGTGATGCACCTCTGGTGCAGCGGATTCGGTGGTCATGATCACTCCCTGTTGTACTTGGTGTGCACGGACTGGCGGGTGACGCCCAGAGCGTCTCCGATCTGCTGCCACGACCAGCCCTTTCCCCGGGCAGACGCGACCTGCTGCGCTTCGACCCGCTCAGCCAGGCGATGGAGCGCCAGCGAGGCGCGAAGCCCGATTGCCGGGTCATCCGACGAGAGATTCACGCTGAGTTCTTCGATGTCCACGCCTGTCAGTCTAGACTGACAGGCGTGGGGTTGTCAATCTAAACTGACACAGCAGAGCGCCACACCGGGTGCCCACCGCCCGGTCGATGGCCCGCCCGACCGCCGGCGGCAGAGGGACCAGGACGACCTTGGTGCCCTTTCCGCATACGCGCAGCACCCGATGGCCATGTTCTTCGCCGAGGTCGGCGATATCGGCCCCGGTGGCCTCGAGGATCCGCAAGCCCAGCAAGGCAAGCATGGCCACCAGAGCGAAATCGCAGGGATGGGCGGACCGCCGGGCCGCGGTGAGCAGGGAACTGCAGGTGAGTGAATCCCACGGTCGGTGACTCCGGGGGGACCGCCGGGCGGCGGACGTGCTCGGCGGGTAAGTGCTCGACAAGGCCGTCGATGACGCAGGTCCGGTAGAACCCGCCCGTGACGGAGAAGCGCCGGGAGACGTTGGAGGATTGAACCGGCGGATCTCTTGCATCCACCGGATGTACAGCTCCAGGTGCGGCCGCCGGGCGGCCAGAGGGTCCAGGCCACGCTCAGCGCACCAGGCGAGGTAACAGCGGAGGTCTGACTCGGGGTGCTCGCGCGACGAGCCCTTGAAGCGGGCCAGGTAGGCAGCCACGGCCAGCCGTGGCTGATCAGTAAACGGCGCTGGGCGGTCGGAGGGGACTGAGGCCAGTTCGGTGAAGTTCATCATGATCTGACCCTGCGCCGACTCTCCGCCCCCGCGAAGCCCGCAAACCTGCACCCGGCGCGGCAGATGAGGACGTCGCGGGTTGGCATGCCGCCGTAGAAGTAGCTATACTTCTAGCCATGTCAGTGTCAGAGCAGATGCCGCTCGCCGACGTCAAGAACCGGCTCTCTGAGGTCGTGGACCGGCTGGAACGAGAGCACGGCCGTGTCGTCATAACCAAGCACGGCCATCCTGCTGCCGTCGTCATTAGCGTCGATGACCTGGAGTCCCTGGAAGAAACGCTCGACATCATGGACAGCGCGGCCCTGCTCACCGATATCCGCGAGAGCCTGGCCGAGCTGAGCACCACCGACGCGGCCGTGCTGAGCAAGGAAGACGCCCTGCGCCTGATCTCCGGCCAGTGAACGAGAACGCTTTCGCGATCGCGTGGACCGCCGCATCCCGCCGGGCACCGACCAGGCTCCCCGAAAAGGTGGCAACTGCGGTAGTCGAATTCCTGTACGGGTCCCTGGCCGCAAGCCCTTACCGCGTCGGCAAGCCGCTGAAGCTGGGCCTGGAAGGGCTTCACAGCGCTCGTCGTGGCGATTATCGGATGATCTACCGCATCGACGATCATCAGCGCCGGATCACCGTCGTGGCCATTGAACACCGATCTGACGTTTACCGTCCTCGACCGCTATGACCGCGCCCAGAGCGGAAACAGCGGGCGGCAGGTGCGGCCCGGTTTATTACTGCTGTCGGGCGCTCAGCCTGGCCCGCTCGGCCCTTGTCAGGTCGCCCACTACCAGTTCGTAGGAGTGGCCGATCAGGTCCAGCACCTCATCCTCTGGTACCGAGCCGTCAAGCTCGATCGTGTTCCAGTGCCGTTTGCTGAGGTGATAGCCAGCGGTGATTGCGGCGTAACGGCCACGCAGCGCGACCGCCATGTCCGGATCACACTTGAGGCTGACGCTGCCCGGTGGCTCGTCCAGCGACACCAGCGCGAACATCTTTCCGGCCACCTTGAAGACCGCTACTCCATCGCCGAACGGATAATCCTCCACCGAGCCCGCCTTGGCGCCACACGCCAGGAGCATCCGGTCCCGCTGCGATTGAGCCATCTTCACAACCTCGCCTACGCAGTCCCCCAGCCGAGCATGATGTCAGTATCAGCGCTCGGAGCGGCAGGAGAGGATGTGTATAGTGGCCCGCGGCAGCCGTCGAAGGAGGTGGGTCCGGTGAAGACTACACGTCACATCTGGGCGCTCCATCCGGCTCTTGGCTACCGCTGACCTTCCGTCGGGGAGCGCCCTCCTAATCGAAGGAACAATGACCGTCTCCCCATTCCGCAATGACGTATCGGACGAGCTACTCGATGACCTGCGGGCCCGTACCCGCTTCACCGATCGCAGCGCAGACGCATCCTGGCAGGCCGGCACCGACCCGGACTACCTGCGGGACCTGGTGTCCTATTGGATCGACGGATTCGACTGGCGGGCCCAGGAAGCCGAACTCAACAGGCTGCCGCACCACCAGGCCTGGATCGACGGCCGGCGCATCCACTTCCTGCACGTGCGCGCGGTCCGGACCGAAGGCGCACCTGTGCCGCCGCCTTTGATATGAGTCATGGCTGGCCCAGTAGCTTCGTGGAGATGCTGCCCCTAGTCGACCGCCTGACCAGCCCCGCACGTCACGGCGGCAGCCCCGGCGACGCATTCGACGTGGTGGTGCCCTCGTTGCCGCGCTTCCTGTACTCGCAACTGCCGCGGACGCCACTGACCCGCGCCGCGATGGCCGAGACGTTGCACGTACTCATGACCGATGTCCTGGGCTACCAGCGCTACGGAGCCTTCGGCGGCGACATCGGCGGCGCTGTCACCGGATGGATGGCCGCCCTCCACCCCCCGAACAGGTAGCCGGCATCCACATGATCCACCCACCGTTCCCGGCCAGCTTCGGCTCCCGCCCGCTGGCACCCGCAGAACAGGCCTACCTTGACGCAGAAGCAACATACGACGAGACCGATGGCGGTTACAGCGCCATCACGGGCACCCGGCCCGACACCATCGCCGCCGCGCTCCACGACTCCCCAGCCGGCCTCGCTGCCTGGCTCGTCGACAAGTACCGCGACTGGAGCGACAACCACGGGGACCTGGAAAACAGCATCGACCGCGACACCCTCCTCACAACCATGTCTCTCTACTGGGCCAGCGGCGCCATCGGCGCCGCGCTGCGCGGCGCTTGGGTCAACGTTCTCGTCACGGACCTCGACACCGCACGTGCTCTGGTTGAAGACACCGAGGCCCGCCAGCGGGACTAGCCGCCGAATCGTCCTCGGCATCACGCTCTTCTCGGCTGAGGTTGCCGGGCAGGTATCCACGCTCGATCGACCTGCGCAGGTCCCACCCGTCGAGGTTCGAGCCGTCGCCAGGCAGCTTATCGCTCCAGAACAACCACCCCACCGTGCCGGATGTGGCCGAGGTACTCCCGCAGATTCCCGTCCCCGGTTCTGAGCGTGTACTCCATCAGGTACAGGTGGGTGTCGACGACCATCCGCTCGAACTCGGGACTCGCGAAGAACCCATCCCATTCCGGATGCGAAACCCATCGTGGAAAACGACGGTGACGTCGTCTGACTGGGCTCCAGCTGCCGGGACCCAATTCGATGCAGTGCCGTTCGGCATGGGCAACGGTTCAAGGCCGCCTAGGCGGCGCCCCCGCGCCGGCAAGTCTTTTGAGTCCATAGCGGATCGGGAACGTGGCCTGGCGGCACTTCAAGTCGACCTGTCGTAGCCGAGAAGGGAGAGTCAGTGGCAAAAGCGTGTATGAGTGGATTTCAGGCTGCTGGCGCGATGCTGACGTCGAAGTTGATCGTCTCTGCCGCAGCGTCGTAGTCTCGCGGATCGCCCTCAAGCGCGAACGCGATGGCAGATAGGCACTCGTGTTCCGCGCCCTCGCGGGTCGGCGTGCCCCCGCCGTTGATGTGCAGGGCTGGCACGCGGTAGTGCCAGTTCCCGGCCTCTTCGTCCCAGAACAGCTCGACACGCAAAGCACTCATAGCAAGATCACCTACAATTTCCGCAGTTCAGCGGTCGTATAGCCGTAGTCCCGGGCGATCCTGGCCATCGCTGGGCCGCCGAGATCCACACCGTCATGGTAAGCCCAGACATGTTGCTGATCCCCCTTAACGAGCACCCGGTGAGAGCCCGACCGCCTGGTCTCACTCCAGCCGTCTCTCTTCAGCGCCGCCAGGACGCGCGCAGCCTTTGGCCATGTCACAGCACCGTAGGCCACCAGTCTGTCAATCCCGGCAAGGACATCGCTGTCGCCGGGAAGATACGCGGCCGGGCACGACCACGGTCGCTCATAGCCGCACATGGCGCGGCCCGTCGCTCGCATCATCAAGGGCCGTGCCCGCGGCGCGGGGCCGACGAGGACGTCCAGGCCTGTCACGTCCGCCGAGTCGGGCGGCCGGCATCGGGACACGTCGATACACGTCATCACGCTGAGTGACGGAGGAGACTAGGGATAACGCGCCCGGATCCGCCTCGGGGCGGAGATGGGGACATGCACTCTGTGTCGCCGTAGCCGTGGAGAGACGTGACTCAGGACTAAAAGCGCCCGGCAATTGGAGCGCGTAGGGCAGCACGGGGCGTGTCGTTACGAGGTACAGGCACGGGACTTGATGATCATGGTCTTGTCTACAGCCCGTGATCATCGAGGTGTCCCGTGCCTGCCATCCCATCATGCCTGCTGGAGCCCGTCTGGGCCGAGTTCTTCGCCCTGACCGGCGGTGAGCGGCCGCAATTCGACCCGGGTCATCCGCTGGGCTGTCACCGGCGCCGGATCCCGGACCGGGTGGTCTTCGAGCACGTCATCCAGGCACTGGTGCATGGCAGCGGGTATGAGCGGATCGCCGCCTCCGGCTGCTCGGACCGGACGATCCGGCGGCGGCTGAAGGACTGGGCGGCCGCGGGCACCGGGGAGCAGCTGCACGCCCTGGCGCTGCGCGCCTACGACCTGATCATTGGCCTGGAGCTGGCGGACGTCTCCGTCGACGGGTGCATGACCAAGGCGCCCTGCGGCGGGGAAAGGGCCGGGCCGTCCCCGGTGGACCGGCGCAAGGGCGGCCTGAAGCGCTCGGTGGCCAGTGACGGGTACGGCATCCCGCTGGGCATCGTCTCGGCGCCGGGGAACCGGCACGACTCCCCGCTGCTCGGCCCGACGCTGGAAGCCGCTGAACGCCAGCTGGACGGGATCTTGCCCGATGAGCGGGCCTGTCACCTGGACCGCGGCTACGACAGCGCGGTGACCCGGCAACTGCTCGATGAGCTCGGCTTCGAGGGCGAGATCGCCCGCAAAGGCGTGCCCGCACCCATCCAGGCCGGCACCCGGTGGGTGGTGGAGCGAACCCACGCGTGGATGAACGGATACGGCAAGCTGCGCCGCTGCACCGAGCGCAACGCGAAGATCGTCGACTTCTACCTCTACCTCGCCGCCGCCCTCGTCACTATCCGTCAGCTCATCCAGCGAGCCCGCAAACGCTACCGGTGGGACACCCGGCCAACCACCAAGCGACTGAAATGATCCCTATTGCCGGGCACTCTAATGCGCGAGTGGGTCACGTCAGCTGGCAGCCGGGCAGAGGCCACCGCAAATTGCGTGCTATCAGCGCAAGGCGGAGATTGCGCCGAGCTGGAGCAGGCCATCGAGCAGGTCGAGGCGTGGCAGGACGACCTGGCTGTCATCCTGCCTCCGGTCCAGCTGGCCGAGTGTCACGTCATGATCCGGCAGCAGCCCTAGAACTAGGGGGGTCCAGGCCGCGCTGCGCGGACTTCTCTTCCGGATCATGGCTCTCACGGCTTCGGGTAGTAGCGGAAGTCGCTGCCGTACCCGATGTTCTTCGGCGGATCGTAGTAGCCGGGCGGCGGACCCTGCGGGACGTAGGTCTTGTCCTTGCGCGGCACGATCAGCATGATGACCACGCCGATGAAGGTGAGGAAGAACCCGAGCACCGCGCCAAGCACCGGCCGGTTCTTCCTCACGCCGAGCCAGATGGACAGCACCAGGCACGCGGCCATGATGACGGTGCCCAGGACGTTGCCCCAGTCGGCCTTGCTCATACCCGTCCCCCCACAGCGTGGTGATTGCGCTTGCAGCGCGGGCACAGCCACCGGGTCGAACCGTCCCGCAGTGCTCGCAATCCGTGTCGAGGCTCTCATAATAATCCGCGGGGGCCTCCTGGCTGGCCCTCTGGGCCGAAGCGTTCCTGAGTGTGATCGGGTCTGTCCAACGTCGTCTTACAGTCCCGTGTGATCACCTGAACTGGCCCCGGTTTGGCCTTTCTAATCCCTACCGGTCCGGCGCAATCCTTGGTGCGCCAGAGTCGGCGCCCCATATGCACTCCGGCGCACGGACTTGCTCACTCTGCGCAGCGGGTAGAAGCATGCGCTCATGACTACCAGCAGCCAGGACAGGTCGAGCGCCAGCACCAGGCAATGCCCGGCTCCGGCTGACCGGCATGCGGCGGCGGGCGAGTTCTTGGCCGACTGGGGCGGCTTAACGGCGATGCCGTGCTCTGCCATGCGCAGCCGCTAAGGGATCATGTCGCCAGGCAATATGGAGTCCCGTGCTCAGCAAGACTGTTTCCTGACGCCTGCCAGAGACAAGGTCACGATCAACTGGCTCCCCGTTTGGCTCCCTCAGTTACCTAAACTAACGTTCGGCGAACCAGTGCAAGTCTCTGACCTGCGAAAACAGTGGGCGCAACTGGGATCGAACCAGTGACCCCTCGCTTGTAAGGCGAGTTCGTACCGTCGCTGGACGTGGCTGGACGTGGCCCGATGTGGCATCTGCCAGCCACGACTGTGGCTGGACGTCGCCTGGCGTGGCCTGATGCCGGTGGACGTTGGCTCCCCGTCTGGCTCCCCCATTTCGTTAGCGCCGCTAACCATCAATGAACGCGCACGGAGTCCTGAATCTCGCTACTGGCCTCGGCCATGGCGATCCCCGGGAGCGACCGATGACGGCGAGCCCAATGTCCAGCCGTGAGGGCTCCGGGTCAGCCGCCGGGAGACACTCCGGACACAGCACCATCCAGTACAGGCCCGGGTCCAAGTCGGCCTGTCGGCGACTGCCGCGCCGAGGAATCTGGGTTGGTCACCTGCCAAGCAGGCCGTCACGCTCACCCGGATGCTGGGAGAGCCGCTGCCGTGTTCTGGCGCGGGCCTGTCGGATCCTGTCGTTAGCATGAGCCTTATGAGCGAACTGCCCGCCGGTGACACCCATGACGTGATCCATCGTGGCAGCGAGGTCGTGGCGGTTGTCGTGCCCATCGCGGAGTACCAGCAGTTGCGCGAAGCGCTGGAGGAACAGCGCGTCAACGAGGAGTTCGACACTGCTCGCGCCAGCTACCTGGCCCGCAAGGAGGCCAGGGCGGTCCGCTATGTCCCCCACGAGGAGGCGGGCCGTCACCTGGGTTTGCCTGCCCGGTGAGCTATCAGGTCAACTGGGAGATCCAGGCTCTTGACCTGGCGGCGGGTTTCCTCAGCGACGATCCCGCTGGTGTCGCTGCGCTGTGGGAGAGCGTCAGCCATCTGGCCGGTGAGCCGCGGCCGCCGGAATCGTTCCCATACGGGTCGCCGGATCTGCGGCGCCTGCGGGGGCCGGCCGGTACCGCGTGTTCTACACGATCGACGAGCAAAGGCAGACAGTGGCGATCGATCACGTAGCCCGTCTTCCATAACCGGCCCGCGCAGCCGCCTGACAGCAACCCCGGATCCAGTCGCAATCCTTGGTTGACCCTCGCTGCGCCGCAGGTGCTTCGCTAGTGACGCAGCTCACCTGAGCTGACGCTGACCACAAAGCTCAGCCGAACAGCCGATGGCGTTCCTGGCACGGCTTGCGGGCCGTTGGGCCTGACCGCGTCCCAGAGTGAGCAATGCTTGAAACCTGGATCGGCCGGGAATGGGGTGTACCTTCCCGGTGATCTAGTCGAGGTCTCAAGCAAGATCGGCGGTGCAACGCCGGTCGGGAAGGTACAACCCGATGCTTACCGTAGTCGCTGATGACTGCCGGAAGAAACGCCGACATAGCAGGGTTGGCGTGCGCTCGGTTCAAGCCACCTGTCGGCGACCGCCGAGCTGAAGATCGTTCTGAGTCCATAAAGGGATGGGGGACGTGGCCCGGCAGCGCGTCGAGTCGACCAGCCATGCAGCCATGAGGTACGTCGGCACCAGCGAGCATCGATCATGTGGCCCGTCGCAATCGTTGCCGTCCTTCAGCCGACCAAATTCACTGCCGCCGGTGATTCGTCCTCGCGGGGGCGCCGAGCCAGCTCTGGTCGGCGAGGAATCCCCATACGGGGCGGGGGTGCAGCGTGTACGGGCAGTAGCGGCGATAGCCCGGCAGGCCCGGCGCGATGGGCTGGCAGGTTGGCGTGGCGAAGCTCGGACCGCCGTACAGCCGGACGATCTCGCGCCGGTTGATCGCGTAGTTGAGTGCCTGCCGGACACGAACGTCGTTGAACGGGGCGCGGTGGGTGTTGAGTGGCGCGAACTCGACGGCGAACTCCGGGCTTGAGTGCAGCTGCGCCGGATCCCGTAGCAGCAGCTGCCGGTATTGCGCCGCTGGGATCAGGCCGAACATCCAGTCGGCTCGCCCGTGCTCGATCTCGATCACTGCGGCTTGCGCGGTTGGCACGGTCCGCCACACGATCGAGTCGGGATTGCCGGCAGGCTGGGCGGCGTGTGACCACTCGCGGAAGAACGGGTTGCGGACGAACCGCACCTCGGTCCCGATGATGCTGGCGATCTTATAGGGCCGCGGCCTGCGGACTCGCGGCGCTGGTCTCGGCGGGCTTGGCGTCCGGACCGGGATGACTCGAAGAGGGCCGGAAGTCTCTGTAAGGCACGGCCGCCGGGAGTCAGCTCGCAGGCGAACGCCGTCCCGATGCTACGCGAGGGCTTCGCGTGGCCCGCGATAGGACAAGATCACCATCACCTTTGGCTCCCCGTTTGGCTCCCCACTTCGTTAGCACCACTAACCTTCGATAACCGGGACGGCAGCCCGAAACTCGCTGCGTCCTCCCCGGCCCTGGCGGCCGGGGAGGGATCGACGACAGCGGGTGCGCATGTCCAGCCACGAGGGCCCGGGGCCGACTCGACCGCCCGATCGCGCAGCGCCAGAGCCCAGTTCGCTGCTCCGGCGGCTTCCTGGCCGCAGGTTCAGGTGAACCCGGTGCCGGACTTCGAGCATGCCGCCCTCCGTCCTGATCGCCGGGCATAGGGGTGGCGGTGATCGTCCGAGCACCGCGGAGAGGGCCGGGAGGTGCTGCCGATTATTGACATCCACGGGCCGAAAGGCCACTTTGCTCATTGCCTTGGTGAGCGGCCGTCGCTAGGGTCCGGACAGACCCGCTGAGGAGCGGGATCCTCGTAGCGAAGATGCACGAAGGAGGCACTTTCATGAAAGCTGCCCGATGGTGGGCCCTTGCAGGGTCTGTAGGGCTGGTCGTATCCGGCATGGGGGCGATGGCGGGTCCCGCTGCCGCCTCCGGAAACCCGACCCCGGCACCGCACCGTATGGCCTTGCGAGGGTCGCTAGTGCCCGCTCGGGAGCGTTCGCATCCAGCCGGGAGCGTCGCAGCGAAGAGCTCGGTGGGCTTCGGCCTGGTGCTATCGCTACACAATGCCACGGGCGCACGGGCCTTCCTCCGGGAGGTTTCGAGCCCAGGCTCGCCGCTATACCACCGCTACCTGACCGATGCGCAGTGGGAGTCCCGGTTCGGGCCGACCAAAGCCGAGGTCACGCGGGCCGAGTCGTGGCTTCGGCGCGAAGGGTTCACCATCGGCTCTGTCCCCAAGGATCGGCTTTTCGTGTCCGCCCGGGGATCGGCGCGCAGTGTTGAGCACGCATTCGGGGCGAAGCTCGGCTACTACATGGTGAACGGGCACAAGGTAAGGCTCGCCAGCGGCACGATGACGATTCCATCGTCGCTCGCAAGCGTGGTCTCTGGCGTGATCGGCGTCAACCAGTACCTAGCCACGACCGGCCTGGCGCGAGCGGGCCGTGCTCCGGCCATCCGGGCTGCCAAGCCCGACCAGGAGCCTTCGCCGCCCGCAGGGTTCCGCAACCCCCAGCCGTGCTCGCAGTACTGGGGGCAGAAGACCGACATAAAGGATTCCGGGTCGCTCTATGCACCATTTACTCATCCGCTGCCCTACGATATCTGCGGCTACAAGCCGGCTCAGCTGAGAGGTGCATACGGATTGGCGAAGTCTGTGGCCGCCGGCAATGACGGTTCTGGCGTGGCGATAGCGATCGTCGACGCGTACGACTCGCCTAATCTGCTGTCAGACTCGCAGCTGTACTTCCGGCGGAACGACCCCGCCCACCCACTGACGTCATCCCAGTTCTCCAACCTGACCCCCGCGACAGTTGATGACCAGGCCGAGTGCGCCGCCAGCGGATGGTTCGACGAGCAGGCTCTCGACGTGCAAGCCTCGCACTCGATGGCGCCCGGCGCCCACATCATCTACGTCGGGGCACAGGACTGCCTGGACACGAGCCTGCTCGCGGCGCTGCAGACGGCGATCACGAGCGGCGCCTCCGTCGTGAGCGACTCGTGGGGTGACACCCTCGGTGACCTCCTCACCGACCCTGGCACCAAGACCGCGTTCGACAACACGTTCCTGCTCGCGGGCGGCACCGGCGTCAGCGTGCTGTTCTCCAGCGGTGACGACGGCGACAACTTCGCCATCTCCGGGCTGACGGCCCCGAACTACCCGGCGAGCAGTCCGTTTGTGACTGCGGTCGGCGGGACCACTCTCGAGGTGAACGCCAGGAACGCCCGTCAGGCCGAGTACGGCTGGTCAACGGCCAAGCAGCCGCTCTGCGGCCCCTCGACGACGACGAACTGCGGCTCGGCGACCACGCCGACAGGCGCTCTCGCCTGGCAGGCCGGTGGCGGAGGCGGGACGAGCTACACCTACACCCAGCCCTACTACCAGGCCCCGGTGGTGCCGAGCGCGCTCGCCTTGCGCAACGAGGCGCTGTTCGGGCCGGTACCGCTGCGGGTCGTCCCGGACATCTCGATGGACGCAGATGCCCAGAGCGGGATGCTGATCGGCCTGACCCAGACGTTCCCCGACGGGGTCTACTGGGACCAGTTCAAGGAAGGCGGAACGAGCCTCGCCTCGCCGCTGCTCGCTGGCGTGACTGCGGATGTCGACCAAGCGGCCGGAATACCGCTCGGATTCCTCAACCCCGCGCTCTACAAGGCATCAATCAGGACCCCGGCGGCGTTCAGGGACATCCTGCCGCCGGCAAATCCCGACTCGGCGGCCGTAATCCGCGTTGACTACGCGAACACGGTCGACCCATCGGACGGATACCTCGTGAGCCTCAGGGCGATCAACTACGCCGGTCCTGAGACCTACTGCGACGGGACGGGCAACTGCGCGACGCGCGACGTGACCCTGACCACCGCTCCAGGTTTCGACGGCCTCACCGGGCTCGGATCCGTCGGCAGGAAATTCATCGCCACGCTCTCGAAGTTCTGATCCGCTCGTCTGGCGGGGGCGGCCGGATGACCGGCCGCCCCCGCCACGAGCCGGGCTGCAGCCCACCCGCCGCAGGGAGCTACCCGCCACAGCCCGGCCAGGTTGTGGCCGACGCGGCGGCTCAAGTGGCAGTCGTCTCGGCGATCGCCACTGCCAGGCCGGCGGAGCTGGCGACCGGGCAGAAGCTGCCGTCCAGCGGCATGCCGATCGAGGTGTTGCCATCTGCGGATGCCATCTCCCCTTCCTGACCGAGATCCATGGGCCGACCGTCGACGGCTTCGCCGGAACTTCGACACGACTGGGTAGTTCCCGCCAGCTTGACCGCTGGGAACTCATCTTCTTGCCCGCGAGGTACACCACTTAAGTCGTGACGTCGCTGACAGTCGGGTCGGCGAGCTTCGTTGAGTCGGCGACCGATGCCGCATGGAGGCCGGCGAGGACGAGGTTCACCGAGGCCGGCACGCAAGTTGTCTCCTGAACGCCAGTGAGGCGTGCCGGTTGCCGGAGTTAGAGCCTTCCGAGCGGCGCGTTCTGCGAAGTGACGTGCTGCCCGCCCGGTCAATTCGCTGCTGAATTGAACGTCGCCGGTGATGACGGCGCGATCCCGCGCCGGGTACTGCCGCCGGGGATCACTTGCAGACGAATGCGGCATCCCAGTGCTACCCGAGGCTTCGCATAGCCCGGCTATCGACAAGACCACCATCAACTTCAGCTTCGGCTCCCGGTTTGGCTCCCCGTTAGCCTCGCTAACGACCAGGTCAAGATCGCAACGCAGCCTTGAGCTGCGAAAACAGTGGGCGCAGCAGGGTTCGAACCTGCGGCCCCTCGCTTGTAAGACGAGTTCGTACCGTCGCCGGACGTGGCTGGACGTCGCCCGGTGTGGCATCTGCCAGCGATGACTGTGGCTGGACGTGGCCTGACGTGGCCTGGTGCCGGTGGACGTTGGCTCCCCGTTTGGCTCCCCCGCTTCGTTAGCGCCGCTAACCTTCAGCGAACACGAACGGGAGGCCCTCGCCGGCGCCAAGTCCCAGGCTGGCCGGTCGGGGTCAACGGCCATTACGGCACGACAGCGGCCTGTCCAGGTCACCGTCCCCCCGCGTCCCTGCGCGACCGCCTCTGTCCGTGTGCGTTGCGGTACTTCCGTGCGGTACCGCCACCAATCGCTGTCAGGCTGCCAGACGCCCCCATCTGGCAACCCCGGCAATGATGATGTTGTGCCTAGCGGACCGTGACGCGGCTGGGTACTCCGTGGACCGGCTGCAGCGTGATGTGGTTGGTGCGCGCAGGCTCGCCGGGTGGCGCCGCGAACTCGAAGTCCCGTACCAGCGTGGCGAGCGCGATCACCGACTCGAGCATCGAGAAATGCTGCCCGATGCACGCCCGGGGCCCACCGCCGAACGGGAACCACGCGTAGCGGTGCCGGGCCTTCTCCTGCTCCGGGGTGAACCGCTGCGGGTCGAAGCGCTCAGGCCGGTCCCAGAATCCCGGATGCCGGTGGGTGACCCAGGGTGACAGCACAACATCGGCGCCCGCCGGGACGTGGTAGCCGCCGATTTGATCATCCTGGACCGCCTGCCGGCCCAGGAACGGCGCCGACGGGTAGAGCCGCATCGCCTCCTTCAGCACCATGGTCGTGTACCCGAGCGCTGGGACATCCTGAGCGGTGAGGGCCTGGTCGCCTGCGATCGCGTCCACCTCCGCCCGCACCCGGCGCTGCACATCGGGATGCTGGCCGAGCAGGTGCAGCGCGTAGGTGAGCGCAGTCGAGGTCGTTTCGTGTCCGGCCAGCAGGAAGACGAGCACCTGATCGCGGACCTCGGCGTCGGTCAGCGAGCTTCCCTCGTCCTGCGCGTCAAGCAACAGCCCCAGCAGGTCCTCCGGCCGGCCGCCGCTGGCCCGGCGGTGTGCGACGATCTTGTCGCAGGCGCTGTGCAGCTCATGCTGTGCGCGCCGGAGCTGCTGGTTCACGGGGGTGGGCCAGCCCCGTGGCACGCGGCCGCCGGAGAGCGCCCGGCGCCGAACCGCATCGGCCAGCGGGCCAAACGTGCGATGCACCACCGGCAGCGCCTGCCCGAGGTCTTCACCGAACAGGATGCGGCACACGGTCGCCAGCGTGAGGCGGGTCATCTCCTGGTGAAGATCGACGGTGCCGGGCGGCCGGGCCCGCCACAGCTGCACGACCTGCTGGACCTGCTCGGTCATGGCCGTGGCGTAACCGTTCACCCGCCTGGCCACGAACAGCGGCTGCAGGTACCGCTTCTGGCGCTGCCACTCGGCATCCTGCGTGGTCAGCAAGCCATCGCCGAACGCGCTGCGGATCTCGCTGTAGAAGACATTCTCCTTGCGGTAATTCGCCGGCCAGCCAGCCAGCACCCGATGCGCTGCTTCGGGATGAAACAGCATGTGCATTTCCACGCGCGCCCCGGGCGGGCCGAACCGGAAGCGCACCACCTCGCCGTAACGCTGGAATGCCCGCTCGCACAGACCCAGCATGTCGCGGCGCAGGTCCAGCGCCGAACCCAGCAAAAACGATCCGGGCACGACCGGTGCCACACCGGGTGCGGTGCCAGCTGGTACACCAGTTTGCAAGCTCATTTACGTCCATCCCCTCAGCCGTGCAAGCTGGGTAGCACGTCCCGCTGACCCGTTGCGCCGCGTTGGACGACGGTACGGCCCGGCGCCCGGCCGGTCACAAACCCGCGCCCGACACTTCCAGCCCAGCCCGTTCCCTTCCGGCACACCGCACGCGTCTCGTTTGTTCAGAGCGTCCTGATCGGCAGCTGATACAGCGCACGTCGCCCCGATGAACCGGTGGATCCTGAACTGATCTTTCTGCCGTAACTCACGGTAGGCAAGGCAGGTACCGCCGCCAAGGGTGCCAACACGCGTCCTGAAGGGATACCAGCATCCCGCCTCGGTCGGCCGGCAGCGCCTTGGACGGCCTGCCCTCCTGCCCGGCCGACGTCTTCACCAGCGCCGCCACGTTGCGCGCGACGATGTCGTCGGCCTCGGCCTGCCGAGGGGCTCAGTGGTCCAGATCCGGGCGGCCAGCCCGAGCGAGGGCAGCCCGAGCAGGAACATCAGGGTGATCACCGGCCATTGCCATGCCCCGGGCAGGTACAGCGCGAGGAACCAGACCCGTGCGTGCCCGCCGGAAAGTTTCATCAGCAGCGGCACTAGGGCTTGGGGGAATAGCGCGATGCAGCCGACGAACAGGCTGCACCACAGCAGGCGCCGGCGGTACCTGGGCATCGAGGTGATGAGGGATGGTCCGTTGGCTGGCGTGGCGGGCTGTTCGGTTCCGGTCCGCAGCAGGGACAACAGCTCGGGCCCGCGCCGGAAGAGGCGCCGCTGGGCTGCGCGGCCGAGCAGCGCATAGGCCAGTGCCCCGGTGATGACGCCCACCGCGAGGGCTGCCCAGCGAAGTGCCGGGCGGCCGGTCAGCTCGCCGGCCAGCACCGTTCCCGCCGCGGGCGCCGCGGTGGCCAGCGCCAGCAACAGCATCACCAGAGCGGGCCCGAGCGCATCGGTGTTGCCCAGCGGTGCGTTCTTGCGGTCCCGCGGGCCGGGACCGGGGGCTGGCAGGGCGATGGCCACGGCCGGTAGCAGCCCGGCCCCGCCGCCGAGCAGCGCGAACGTCGCTGCCAGCGCGCCCAGCCACAAGTCCGGGTGTCCCCCGGCCGCCATGCCCGCTCCGGTAAGTACCAGGGTCATCGGTGCGAACACGGCCAGCCAGGCGAGCTGCCGGCCGCGGACATCGGCGCGCTCGCTGCCGGGCATGAGCAGCGTCAGCCACAATGCGGTGCCGTCCTGGCCGTAGAGGTTCGCTGAGGTGACCGCCGCCATCAGCGCGGTGAGCGCGCCGGCGAACGGCAGGAATGCCGTCGAGCCGAGCGCGGCGAGGCCTAGGCAGGTCATCACGGCGAAGGCGGGCGGGACGATCAGGCTGTTCAGCCGCTGCGGGTCCCGCCGCCAGGTGCGCAGCTCCTTGACGAAGACCGCTGCGGTGGCTCCCGAGGACAGCCAGCGCCGCGGCGCCGCGCGCCCGGCTGGGCTGCCGCGAACAGCCGGCCGGGGCCACCGCGCCGGGCCGAGCGACCGTTCCCACGTCAGCCACAACAGCATCAGCAGCACGATGAGCCCGAGCAACGGTGCCGCGGTCATCAGCCAGTCGGATCGCGACGAGGCCTCGACCGCGAGCACCGCCCAGCTGGACGGCAACGCGCGCAAGGCGGCGGAGAACCCGGCCGGGAATCCCGTGCTCAGCAGCGGGTGCAGGGCCGCGAGAACGAGCCAGCCGGAGGAACTGGCCACCAGCATGACGGCGCTGAACAGGGCGCTGACCACGGCGCCAGCACTGGAGCGGGACAGCGCACCGAACAACGCTCCGGTCACCCGGGACAGCAGCACGACCAGAATGAGCTGCAGCAAGACCGCGGGCACGGCAATGAGGGCCGGGACCATGCCGAGCCGGATCCCGAAAACGAGCAGGGCGGTGAACGCGATGAAGGTGACCGGAGCGGGCACCCCGGCGAATGCCGCGCCGAGCAGCCCGTACGCCAGCCTGCGGCGCGGGACCGGCTGCAGCTGGAACTGCTCAGCGCGCAGCACCGGCTGGCCGCTGTAGGCCGGTCCCAGCATCCAGCCGAGAGCCCACACCGCGAACACCACGGCGAGCAGGTCCGCGACCGTGCCCGGTGACCTGGCCGTGAGGGTCGCCGCGCCGATCGTGCCGGCCGCCAGCGCCAGACCGGCTGCCGCGCCGCCGAGGACCCAGCTGGACCGGGGCCCGCTGGCCGCACGCCGCAGGATGGTGAGCTTCATCAAGATCAGCGGGCCAGCCACGACAGTGCTTCCCCCGCTCCGCCATCGGCGCCGGCCAGCTCGATGAATGCCTGCTCCAGCGGCCTGCCGCGCCGCACCATCTCCAGCGGTCCCTGAGCGATGACTCTGCCTGCGGCCATCACGGCCACGGTGTCGCACAGCTGTTCCACCAGCGACATCGCATGACTGGACAGCAGCACGCAACCGCCCGAGGCGGCAAAGCGCCGCAGAACCCGCGTCAGTATCGCGGCGGCCACGGGGTCGACCCCTTCGAATGGCTCATCCAGCACCAGCAGCTGCGGCCTGTGCAGCAGCGCCGTGGCCAAGCCGATCTTCTTCCGCATCCCGGCCGAGTAGCCGATGATGAGCGTCCGCTCGACCTCCCCGGTCAGCCCAAGCACCCTCAGCAGCTCGCTGGCCCGCCCGGCGGCCGTGTCCTTGCCCAGCCCTCGGAGCTGGCCCAGGTAGCTGAGCAACTCGCGGCCGGTGAGCTGCTCGGGCATCGCCAGGCCGTCAGGCAACACGCCCATCAGCCCCCTGGCCCGCTCTGGCTCTGACCAGACGTCGATCCCGAACACCCGCGACGTCCCGCGGTCGGGGCGCAGCAGCCCGACCGCCATGGACAGCAGGGTGGACTTCCCCGCCCCGTTAGACCCGACAAGCCCGCACAACGAGCCGGGCGCCACGGTCAGGTCAACATGATCGACCACCGCGAACCCGCCGAATACTTTGTGCAGCCCAGCAAGCTCAAACGCGGCTCCCGGGCCACCGGCCGCAGGCACCGTGGCGCTGGCCGCCGGGGCATTCCAATCTCTCAACAAACAGCCTCCCTGGTAGGTGTGGTCCGCTGGGCGCCGCGATTGAAATGCGTCAACTACCGATGCGAGGTTGGCATGGGAATCATCTTTTCCGGCGGGGCGTCGCGGCGCGGCTTGCCGACCGAAGTGCCGAGCGCGATGGCGGTGCCGGTGATGAAAACCAGCAGCAGCACCCCCGCGGGAACGGCCAGGATGGCCAGATTCTGCAGGAGCAGCAGGTAGGCGACGCCGGATGCGGTGATGGCGATAGCGAGCGCGATCCCGGTGTACCGCAACCAGCTGGGCAGCACCCCCGACGCGGCGGCGGCCAGGCCGAGGATGGCCAGGGCGAGCATCTTGACCCCGTCCAGCCGGTTCACCGCGTCATAGAGCAGGTGCGCGGTGCCGGGTGATGCCGTCCCGGCCAGGACCGCGCCGAGCGCGAACTGCAGCAGCGAGATAAGCCCGGCCGCAACGCCGGCGATGAGGGCGGCCGTGGCCGCTCCGGACCCGCGTGCCGCCCGGGCCAAGGCAATCGAGACAATGGCCAGCCCGGCGGCAGGCAGCCCCTCAGTGAGGGCGTACTGCGCGGCCACCGCGGTCCCGTGCCCGGCCAGCGCGGCAGCGATCTCGGCTCCGGAGGCTGTTAGTTTCGGGCTGGGCGCCGGGATGGACAGCCCGGCCATCCAGGACAGCGCGTAGCCGATCCCGGCGACGCCGGTGACCGTCAGCAAACGGCGGCGATTGACAGAGAGCTCCATTTCGTGATCCTTATGGTTGTTATTCGATGTAATTGGCCTTAATGGGTTAACTCGCTTAACAGCCGAGCGGGCCGAGCGGATGCTCGCTCTATCTGCTGGCCATCGGGCATGTCTGCCTCCAGTTCGGCAATCCCTGCCGCCCAGGCCTGAGGGCAGGCGCAGGTTCGCGCCGTGCCTGGGCTCCGCGCAGCGGCGCCGAGGTGCCGCCGACTGCGGTTCCGGCGTGTGCTGCCGCTCGTGCGCGGCTCGCCAGGCGGCTGCCGCCTGCTCCAGCTCCTGGGCGCGGGACCAGGCCAGCAGGCCGCCTACCTAGGGATGCATGGCATTCACCTTTGTGCTGAGTGGCCACATCGGTGCGGCCAGGTTCTGAGCGTGCGGCGGCGGGGGCAGCGGGGACATCCGCCAGCTGGCCGATGTTGCCGCGGCTTGGGGCTTGCACGATGGGGCAGGTGGAGTCCGGATAGTCCTGGACCGGTTCGAGCCGCAGGCCGGCCTCCTCCGGGTCGTGCCCGCCGGGCACGCTCACCGGACGGGGAACGGCGGGGAGAGCCGGTTCACCGGCTGGCTCGGGCTACTACGGGCCTACTACGGGCGTTGCGTGAGGTGACCGGCGCGGCTGGCTCCGGCGCGGCGCCCGGGCAGTGACCGGCCGCGGCTGGCCGCCCCGGCGGCGTAGTCGGCGACCGCTTCGACTGCCCAGCCCATCACCGACAGCACGTTCCGCCGCCGCGGCGGCTGTCCCCTTACCTGTATCCGGCTCCCTGTGCAAGCGCCCGGTTTGGCCATGAGTCACGGGTTGCTGATCGGGTTTCAGGCATGGCCTATTCTCCTGCCTGCCCTGATCGCTGCCGTGGTCTGCGGGCCGGCGGCCGGGTCAAGAGGCGCGCAGCGCTCGCGCAGCGACGCCGCAGGCGCTCTTGGGGCGGCCGCCGGCCCGTGGAAGGATCAGGTGGCCGGGGCAGGAAGGTGTCAGCGGGAAGACCGGGTTCTGGGCGGGGGGCGGCTCCAGGCGGGGATTCGGTCGCGGGGGTCGTCTGCCGGAGGAGAGAGCGGGTCAGGGCAGCCAGCCTTACCTAGGAGCGCGGGCTCGTGGTGCCGGGCCCGGTCACATGATGATGGATTAGGTGGCCCCGGCCTGCCGGGGGTGCGGCCGCTCAGTCTTTTGAGGCCGTCCGCCAGCCGGCCCGCGCTGCGGGGCCCGGGCGGCCTGACAGGGGACCGGCGGGAGCCGGCCGCGATTGTGCCTCATCGGCTTGATGATGGCGTCCCATGCTCGCTTTACCTCCGGCGTGACTCAGCCCGCGGCGTTCACACTGCGGCGAGGGCGTCGTGGCCGAGCTCGGCCAGGATGTGGCAGGCCCGGCGGATGATCTTGCGGGCCTCCGACAGGGCGGCGCGCTTGCCGTCCTTACGGTCCTTGACGGCGGCGTAGTAGCCATGGTCGGGCGCGGCGGGGCGGTCGTGGGTCTTGCCTGCCTCATACACCGCCCAGCGCAGCACCGGCGGGCCCTGCCGGGACAGGTGGCCCGGTGAGCGCTTGCCGTCGGAGGAGTAGACGGTGATGTCCAGCCCGGCGAACCGGACCGCCTTGCGGGCGGAGCTGAACCGGCCGGCGCCGCCCAGCCAGCAGGTCAGCGCCAGCGCGGTGACGGGCCCGACGCCGTAGATCGAGTCGGCGAGGACTTTCGCGCCGCGCAGGTGGCGGGCCGCGGTGAGCAGCTGCCGCGCAGGCCGTCGAGCTCGCCGCCGGTCGCCTCCAGCATCCGCAGGCACAGCATGACCTGCTGCTGCCCGGCCGGGGACAGGTGCGCGCGGGCCAGGGCGGCCAGCTCCTGCGGTGCGCCTGCCCGGCTGAGATCATGGAACACTGGCGCGCCCTGGTGGAACAGCACCGCGTGGACGCGCTGGATCCAGGCGGTGTGCTCGCGGCGCAGGTCATGGTAGGCCTCCAGCAGCGCCCGGCACTCCAGGACCTGCGGCGGCGGGATCCAGCACTCCGGGAGCCGGCCCCCCGCCAGCAAGTCCCGCATCAGCCGCGCGTCCGCCCGGTCGGTCTTGGCCCGCCTCTTGCCGGCCGCGCTGCGCCGCGGTGTCAGCAGTCTCGGCCAGGTGCGCGGTGGCACCGGCCGCCGCCAGCTCCCCGGCCACATACCGCCAGCCGGTGCATGCCTCGACGGCGAACGCGACATCTTCCGGGTGCTCGAACCGGCCGGCCAGCCAGGACCGGAAATGCTCCCGGTCCGCCGGCGCGATCTGCCCGCACTGCACCGCTCCAGTGCCCAGGTCGACATAGTCGAAGGTGATCTGCTTCCGGTGGATATCGAATCCGCCTACGATCGAGGGCATCGGGACCTCCTCATGCTCCGTGGCCGAATGCCGAACACACCCATCGTGATGTGCCTGAGCTGAGGAGGTCTCGCACGCATCCAGCACAGCCGCCGGGAACCCTCTACCAAGCTCAGCCGGCTACGGGACCGGCCGGATGCATGTCATCTTTTCGCCTTGCCGTAGCGGACGCTCAGCGTGCCGTACCGGGCTGCATGCTTACGGCAACACGCCACCCGGCGACCAAATCGTGATCTTCACCGTCCGGTCACCCACAGTTGACAACCACGGAATTCGCGCCAGAGCCCATCACGCTGGCAAGCGACAGTCATGTCTCCATGATCGTCATCCGCTTGCAAGGGTCCGCGCGGCGGGGGACAGCCGGGTATCTCACTCATCAGCGACCGGGCACATGTCGTGCACCCACACGCCTTCGCCTGCCCCACGGCGGCGCGCCGTCTGCGCGGCCGCGATCACCCGGCCGCACCGCGCACAGACCTCGCCCGGGGCATGGGCCGCATGATCTTCTCCGGTCAGGCGATCTTGTTCCGCGAAGTCCCGCTCCGCCAGGTCAGCGCTCAGCCGCGCGACAGCCCTGCTGGGGCGGAAGATCAGCCGCAGCCTCCGCATGCACCGAGCATAGGCGCCCGCTCAAGCCCGCGGGCGGCAGCGGCTCACGCTGTGCGCACAACAATCCGCCCCCGCAACCACAGCGACCTCGCGCAGCTCCCCCGACGCCTGGCGCTGCAACCATCCGGCGAGAACACGATGCCGGAACCAGCCGCAGCCTGCCAGGCCCAGATGCGGGCCGGGCCATGACCACAACTGCACCGATCTGCGCCGTTCAGAGAACACGCACCTGCCGCGATGATGGTCATTGCGCACAGGTCACCGTGCGTAGCGGAGCCCGGCGCACAAGAGGCTTCGTTCTGGCGCCGCTGAGGTCAGTGGGCGTTGAAAGGCGGGCGACGGCCGAATGTTCGTTCTGTCGCCGTGCCAGCCGACGGTGACAGGACCTCTCCTTACGACCCAGTGGCGAGGATCATCCCCCGAGGAGGGCTAGGTCGCGCTCGCAGAAACCGTGGTGTGCCCATTCCTCGTCCAGCACCACATGCACGCACTCGAGGACGGACTTGCCCCGGGCGTAGGGCGGCCACCCCGAGCCCTCCGGCACTGGCGCGGGCGTCGACAGCTCGTCAGCCGTCACTGCCGATAGCCAACGGTCCAGCTCGGCACCTTGCAGGTCGCGCACAGCCAGCACCTCGTCGAGGCTCGGGGTTGCTGTTCGGTCTAGGCCCGGCTCGTGCTCAAGCACGTAGTCGGGAACCACCCCGAAGGCGGTGAGCGGCCCGGTCGACCCCAGGCAGCAGCGACCGAACCAGCAGTCGTGCACAAACACCAGGTGCCGCATGGTCTCCACCGATGACCACTCGCCGCCGACGCGCCGATGTTCGGAACCGTCAGGCATCCTTCGGAGCCGTTCGAGCGTCGCCGACCACGCGGCCTGCAACTCGCGGAAGCCTCGGAGCAGTTCGACCGGATCGGCCGCCCGGATCAGCAGCCGCACCGGATGTCGCCGGTCAAGCTCGGCCTCGACGTACGAAGACACCTCAACCCCGTTGACCACCAGGTTGGTGACAAGTCCGTCGATGACGGCATCCTGCATCACCACCCCGATCAGCCGGGCGCGAGTCAAGTCACACTCGCGGAATTCGGAGTCGCTCAAGTCCTGGTCGTCGAATCTCGTCATGCTCGCCAGTATCGGCCCGGGCAGTGACACCCTCACGCCATGACGGCGACCAACGTCTCCGCGTCCCGTTTGAGGCACCACCCGGTCCGCTCCGAACAGGGCGATCAGTGCTGCCTCGGTGGAGCGGCACAGCAGGACCGCCCGCGCCGGTACTCGCGCTGGGGCGTCGCAAGGTCGCGGCATCCGACTCACGCTCCGTGAGAAGCACCGGCCGGGCCAAGTCGTGCCCCAAGCCGCAGCTCTTGCGGCGGACCCGCGTTCCGCCGCGGCATGGCCGACCGAGACCGCACCGGCATCCCGGTTCTTCTCGGCGTCGATGTAGATCGAGTCCTCGCCGTGCCCGCGACGGCTGGTTCTGCCCGAAACCATGACAACAGCCGGCGACTTTGGCTCCCCATTTGGCTCCTCGTTAGCCTTGCTAATGACCAGCGAAGATCCAACATGGCTCTGACCTGCGAAGACAGTGGCGCAACTGGGATCGAACCAGTGACCCCTCGCTTGAAAGACGAGTTCGTACGGTCGCTGGGCGTGGCTCGACGTCGCCCGGCGTGGCATCTGCCAGCCACGACTGTGGCTGAACGTCGCCTGGCGTGGCCTGATGCCGGTGGGCGTTGGCTCCCCGTCTGGCTCCCCCATTTCGTTAGCGCCGCTAACCTTCAGCAAGCATGAGCGCCAGCTCTGGAACTCGCTACCGTCCCCGCCATGGCGACTAGGAAGCGATCGATGACCGTGCGCCCGATCTCCAGCCGCGAGGGCTCCGGGGTCAGCCGCCGGGAGACGCTCCGGACACAGCACCGTCCAGTACGGGCCCGGGCCCAAGTCGCCTGCCGGCGACTGCTGCGCCGACAGATCTGATGTGGTCACCTGCCTGAGCCGCTGCGTGTTCTGGTGCGGGCCCGCCGGATCCTGTCGTTAGCATGAGCCTTATGAGCGAACTGCCCGCCGGTGACACCCATGACGTGATCCATCGTGGCAGCGAGGTCGTGGCGGTTGTCGTGCCCATCGCGGAGTACCAGCAGTTGCGCGAAGCGCTGGAGGAACAGCGCGTCAACGAGGAGTTCGACGCTGCTCGCGCCAGCTACCTGGCCCGCAAGGAGGCCGGGGCGGTCCGCTACGTGCCCCACGAGGAGGCGGGCCGTCACCTGGGTTTGCCTGCCCGGTGAGCTATCAGGTCAACTGGGAGATCCAGGCTCTTGACCTGGCGGCGGGTTTCCTCAGCGACGATCCCGCTGGTGTCGCTGCGCTGTGGGAGAGCGTCAGCCATCTGGCCGGTGAGCCGCGGCCGCCGGAATCGTTTCCTTACGGGTCGCCGGATCTGCGGCGCCTGCGGGGGCCGGCCGGTACCGCGTGTTCTACACGATCGACGAGCAAAGGCAGACAGTGGCGTTCGATCACGTGGCCCGTCTTCCATAACCGGCCCGCGCAGCCGCCTGGCACGCAAACCCCGGCGGGTCCAGTCGCAATCCTTGGCCGACCCGCGCCGCAGGTACATCGCTAATGACGCAGCACACCCGAGCTGACACTGACCACAAAGCGCAGCTCAGGATTGATCTGCGGAGCAGATCAGAGTCGCTATGGCGCACCGCCGGGCTCAAGGGCGTGCCGGGCAACCGGCGGGCCTGTCTCCCACGGTGCTCAGCAATCGGACGCGATGCAGGGCCGCTGGCTGGCGCGGCAGCGGAACCGGCCGCGCCAGCCAGTTCTCCTACTCGTTGCCTCAGCGGCCCCAGTCGGGCCGGAAATCAAACCGCGGGGAACGGGAGACCTTGCGCCGGTCGCGGCTACCCGGCTGTATCGTCCAGATGTCGCCCACCGGCGGCTTCCCGTCGCGGAAGAGCGCTTGGGTGAAGGCGATCCGCTGTCCGTCCGGTGACCACGACGGGTTAAAGCTGGTGTCCGGGCCGGCGCCGTTATGCGTGACGTAGCGGATCTCGCGGATGCAGGCCGCCAGCGGGTGGCAGGTGGCCGGGACCGTCGCGATGTCCTGCTCGCGGCCCTTGGGCGGTGGCGCTGACCCGAAGGTCTCGAAGACCACCAGGTTCCTGGTCGCCCCGCGGGCCGCCAGGGACAGATCCGGGACGTCGGCGGCCAGCCGCCACGGGGTGAGCTGATGGACACCAGAGCCGTGCCGCCGCATCCGGAACACCGCCGTCTTGCCATCCCGGTTGCGGAGCCGGAGGAAGATCAGGTGCCTGCCGCTGGCGTCGAACCGGGCGTGGTAGTCCTCGTAGACGCCGTCAATGCCGCGCTGTGACAGCCGGCGCATCCCGCTGCCGTCCGGACGGGCGGTATACAGCACGGCTGAGCGGGCCGCACCGCCCGGCCCGTCGAAGGGCCCCATAACCCGGGTGAAGACGATACGACCGCCCGGCGCCCAGCCGGGATTGGCCAGCCCCGCGCAGGGGTCCGTGCAGCGCACAGGGACGATGTGCGTTCGCCGGCCGCCGGCGCCGACCAGCCTCAGCACGCTGCGTCCGCTGGGCAGGTCCCGCTCGAACAGCACCTGGCGCCCATGCGGCGAGACCACCGCGTCGATATCGAACCGCTTCGGGCCGGGATGGGTCAGGACGCGGAAGCCACTGCCGTCCGGTCGGGCCGAGACGAGCCGTGCTGTGGTGAATTTGCTGTCGAGAACCTGTGTCCACACGATCCGGCCGGCCTGGACCTGGCCGTGCCATCGGTGCGTCGTGGCCTGCGCGGGCACCGCCACCGTCAGCGCGGTCAGGATCGTGCCCGTGACCAGCGCGACTAGCCGTTTGCTCATGAATCTGGTCCCTTCAGGGTGTCTGGCCCCGGCGCCGTCGGCCCGGGCCCGTGGCCCGCCGGGTATGCCGCAACCCTGGCCTTCGGGTGTTTCAGAAATGCTTCAACGCGGCTTCAGCTGCGGACTAGCCAGCGTCACGGGCGACGGGCACACTCGGGAGCGGGGGGTCGGGATGGGCGCTCGCCTGGTATTCGGCGTTCTTGGGCCGCTCGAGGTCTGGCTCGACGGCGCCTCGGTGCGAGTGGGCGGGCCGAGGCAGCGAGCGCTGCTCGGGCTGCTGCTATGCCACGCCAACCGGGTCGTCTCCCGCGACCAGCTGATCGATGAGCTGCTCGGCGACCAGCCCCCGGCGACGACAGACCGGATACTGCGCGTTCAGGTCTCCCGGCTGCGCAAGGCGCTCGGCGACGTCACCGGCAGCGGGCAGCCGCGGCTGCAGACCAGGCCGCCTGGTTACCTGCTCCATGTCGCGGACGGCGAACTGGACGTGCACCTGTTCGAGCAACAGATAGCGGCCGGGCGGCAGGCGCTTGCGGACGGCGATCCGGGGAGGGCCGCAGGATTGCTGCGGGAAGCCGACTCGCTCTGGCGCGGCCTGCCGCTGGCTGATCTGGAGTCCGGGCCGTTCCCCGGGCTGGAGACACGCCGACTCGAGACGCTTCGGATTCAGGCTGTTGAGGACCGGATCGACGTCGAACTTGCGCTTGGCCGGCACTCCGTCGTATGCCCCGAACTCGAGCAGCTCGTCACCGAGCACCCGATGCGCGAACGGCTCCGCGGGCAGCTGATGATCGCCCTCTACCGGAGCGGCCGCCAGGCGGGCGCACTCCAGACGTACCAGGAGGGACGGTCGCTGCTGGTCGAGGAGCTGGCCGTCGAACCGAGCCCGGAGCTGCGCAAACTTCAGCTGGCGGTGCTCGAGCAGGAAACGGCCCTGGACCTGCCCCCGCCCGCCGCGCGGCACGACACCCGGCGGGCCGCGCCGCCCGCGGACGTCCCCCCGGACGTTGCGGCGGACCAGCCCGCCGCTTCCGGGCCTGGCCCCGGAATGCTGCCCCGCCCCCGCCCCCGCCGCCGGATGCGCCGGATCATTCTGGCGCTCGGGACAGCCGCTGCACTGGCCGCACTGGCCTTTGTGCCGATGTCCCGCCACGGAACGGCGCATACGCCGGTGAACGGCAACCTCGTCGCGCTGGTATCCGCGAGCGACGGCGCGGTGCAGGCGACCGTACCCCTGCCAGCACCGCCGGCCGACGTGACGACAGGAGCTGGGTCGGTGTGGGTCGCCGAACCGAGCGCCGGCCTGGTGGCCAGGATCGACCCGGTACGGCGCGCGGTCGAAGCCACCATCCCGGTTGGCACCAGGCCCACCCGCGTTGTAGCCGCCGACGGCCAGGTCTGGGTACTCGACCAGGCCGACCGCACCCTGGCCCGGATCGACCCGCAGACCGACACGGTGGCGCAGACGATCGCTCTGGCCAGCCACCCGAGCGACATCCTGCTCAGCGCGGGGTCGCTGTGGGTCGCCAGCCGGGGCGACGGACGGGTCCTGCGGATCGACCCCGGCACCGGCCGCACCAGGAGTGTGGTCCGTACCGGCGGGAACCCGGGTGGCCTGGCCGCCGCAGACGGCGCGGTCTGGGTGGCTACCGACAGCTCGGGCCTGCTCGCCCGGATCGACGCCCGGACCGGCCGGCTGACGAGCACGCTACGCGTCGGCGACGCGCCCGCCACCGTGGCGGCGGGCGCGTCCGGGCTCTGGGTGGTCAGCCCGCTCGACGCGACCGCGTCCCAGGTCGATCCGCGGCGTCACGAGGTCACGGCGACCATCGCCCTCGGCGGCCAGCCCGCGGCGCTGGCTGAATCCGGCGGAAGTGTCTGGATCGGGGACCGGGCGGACGGCACGCTGCTCCGGCTCGCTCCCGGGAGCGAGGTGGTCACCAGGTTCGGCCTCGGCGGCCGTGTCAGCGCGCTCGCCGCCGCGCGCGGCGCGCTCTGGGCCGCCATTGACACGGCTGGGACTAGCCACCGCGGCAGCACCCTCGCCACCATCGACGGACCCGTCACCACCATCGACCCGGCCGCCGCCACCGCGGAAGACCTGCCCCCGACCCGGCTGTTCGGGCTGACCAACGACGGGCTCGTCACGCTGAACCATGTGGCCCGCCAGCAGGGCACCCGGCTGGTCCCGGACCTCGCCCTAGCGCTCCCCGCGCCCACGGACGGCGGGCGCACCTACACCTTCCGGCTGCGGCCGGGTATCCGGTATTCGACCGGCGCGCTCGTCCGGCCCAGTGACGTCACTCACTCTTTCGAGCGGCTGTTCCAGCTCGGTGGCGCCGGTGCGCCCTACTACCAGGCCATCAGCGGCGCTGCCGCGTGCCGGAAGGCTCCCGCAGGCTGTGACCTGTCCCGCGGCATCGTCGCTGACGACCGTGCTGGCACGGTGACCTTCCACCTCACCCAGCCGGATCCGGATTTCCTGCCCAAGCTAACCCTTGCCTTTGCTGACGTGCTGCCCGCGACGGTCCCCGGCCGGCAGGCCCGGGCACCGCTGCCCGCGACGGGCCCGTACATGATCAGCGGTTACATCCCGGGCCGGGAACTGCTGATGGTCCGCAACCCGCGGTTCCGCGAATGGTCGGCCGCAGCCCAGCCCGCCGGCTACCCGGACCGAATCCTGATCCGGCTCGGCCTCAGCGGGACCCGGGCCGCGGCTGCGGTTGCCGACGGCCGCAGCGACTTCCTGCCGAGCATCGGCCAGTTCCCGTCCGGCGCTGCCTACTTCAAGAACTACCGCAGCCAGCTCCGGATCAACCCGCAGCTGATCACCGCTTTCCTGTTCCTCAACGTCAACGCCCCGCCGTTTACTGATCTGCGCGTGCGCCAAGCCGTCAACCTGGCCCTGGATCGCGGCCTCGTGGTGGCCGGCTGGGGCGGGCCGCTCGCAGCCCGGCCAGCCTGCCAGACCCTGCCTCCCGGCCTGCCCGGATACCGCCGCTACTGTCCATGGACCCGGGATCCGGCGGCGGACGGCCGCTGGCACGCACCGAACCTGCCGCGCGCCCGCCTGCGTCGCCGCCTCCGGCACGGCCGGGATGAAGGTCACCGTCTGGGACGTCTCCCCCTCGCCCGAGGGCGCCATCAAGGAGGCTGCCGAGACGGTGCGGGCTCTCCGCCAGCTCGGCTACCGGGCCTCGCTGCGGCTGCTGCCGCCCAGTACTTATTTCGCCGTCACCAGCGACTCCCGCAATCACGCCCAGGTTGTTGACGGTGGCTGGAGCGCCGACTACGCCTCGGCCGACGATTTCATCGGCAAGCTGACCTGTGCCTACTTCGTCCCCGGCGATAGCGTCGCCACCGATGACGCCGGCGGGTTCTGCGACCCGGGCCTGGACCGGCAGATCGCCCGGGCCGCCGCCGAGCAAACCAGCAACCCCGCCGCAGCAGCCGCCCAGTGGGCCCGGCTCGACCACCAGCTCACCGACCTGGCGATCTGGGTTCCCACCGTCACCCCCAACGAGATCGACTTTTTGTCCAGCCGCGTTCGCAACTACCAGTACAACCCGGTCTGGGGCGCGCTCATCGATCAATTCTGGATCCGCTAATACCGGTATCCGATTTCTCCACTGGTCGCCGGGACGGTGATCAATCGGTGAGCACTAGCTGAACGGCATCGGCGAGCCTGCGGCTCTCCTCCTCCGTGATCAGGAGATTACCTTGCCAGGTGAAGCCGGCTCGGTGCCCGAGCCCCGCGTGTTATCTCGGTCTTGGCGATGCAGGCGGCATGCGGCTCGGCCAGGGTGAAGACGAACCCCGGAGGGGGAAGTCCCTGTCACCCCAAAGCGCTGTTCAAAGTCAAAGCGGCTGACACAGCCATGACTGTGCCTACGTAGTTGACGAACCCGCCATGGTGAACCAGACCTGATCTCCTGGCCTCAAGTTCGTGACGGCAAAGGCGGCCACCGCCTGGATGACGGCACCGCCGATACCATCGCTATGGTGCTCCCACTTCGGCCCGGTGTGGCCGGTCAGCCCACTACGGGAGGGACCGATCGGCCGCAGGTCACGTGTACCCCAGCCGGGACAAGCGCCCAGTCGAACCATTGGTACTTGGTGCCCGGCCCAGGACCAACGCTGATCATGAATCTCGCCCCAGCGGGCATCGCCGAGGGGGTAATGCTGTACGCCCAAGCGGGGTATGGCCGCCCGTCCACCCACTGCGGCCTGCCAGCAGGGCCGCCCACATAGTTCGGTCCCGACACGATGCCCTGTACTGGCAGGGTTTGGCCCTGTGCCCGGCAGTTCTCGCCGAATCGCACGATCGCGGGCACTCCGGCTTGCGCCAGCACGTGCTCCAGCCGGGTGGGATCGGACATTCTTTTTACCTTAAAGGTGACGGTGCCGTCCCGGTTGGTGTTCACCGACCAGGCTGCGAGGTTCACGTGCACCGCGCTAGCCGTGTGGCCGCTGCCCGGCCAGCCCCCGGTCAGCACGAACACGCTGGCCGCTAGCGCGACCGCGGCAGCCGCCACCCCAGACAGCACAAGCGGCCTGCGGTGAAGCCAGGCAGATCGCGGCGGCCCGCTCATCGCCGCGGCCAGCCGGGCACGCGCGCCCTGCCGGATCGCCTCAGCGTCGCCGGGTGGCGGCGGCTGGATCGTGGCGAACAAGGTGATCTCATCCATGTCCGGACTCCTCCTGCGTCATTTGGATGGGATTGATGCCGCCGAGTGCCTGGCGGGTCTTCGCGCGGATCCGGTGCAGCCGCGATCGGACGGTGCTGACTGGCACGCCGAGAGCCTGCGCTGACTCCTCATAGCTCAGCCCGGCCCAGGCGATCAGCAGCAGCAGTTCACGGTCTTGGCGCGGCAGGCCAGACAGCAGGGCAACCAGCCGCGGCCGTAGCTGCTGCGCCGTGACCCGGTCGGCCGACCGGTCACCGAAATCCCTGGTCACGGTCTCGGCAGGAACCCGGGCCAGCGCCCGGGCGGCCCGCTGCTCGGCCCGCCGGTGTCTGCCGATCTGGCGGATCGCGATGCCATACAGCCACGGCCGCGCGTCGGCACGAGAGCGGTCATAGTGTGCACGGCGGCCGAACGCGGCCAAAAACGTCTCGGCCAGCACGTCCTGAGCCAGATCCGGGCCAAGCCGCGCGTGAGCGTAACGCAAGAGCTCGCCCGCGTGCCGCTCGAAGATCATGCCGAAACAGCCCGGATCATCCAGCGACAGGCCAATGATCTCGGCGTCGGTCACCACCCGTGCATCCGCTCCCGACTCCATCCCGCCCCACTGACCCGCCTCACCAGCCGGGTCTGACCGCCCGGCAAGGGTGAGATAGCCCGGTGGGCCGGGCGGCCGCCTCAGCACCGCTCACACCAATCGGTCATGGCGCCTCCCATCGAGAAACATCGTCACCCTTACTCACCCGAAGTCCCCGGATCCGTTGCACCCCGCACGCAACAAAGGGCCAAACCCGGCCGGGGCGCGAGCAGCAACTCCAGCAAACAGCCGCAGACTTCAGTACCCCAGCCCGGACGCAAACCGCCCGCGGTGAGCGGAGCATGGAGCGCCGAGACCAGTGGCCGCATCGCGGGTCGCTGGCCAACCTGCCCGTGGCATCGTGAGGAACATGACAGAAGGCATTTTCAACGAGGCTGATTCCGGAATCTCAGCCGAGGAAGAACCACAGACCCCGCGAGCAAGTTCGGGCCGTTCAAAGAGCGCCTGGACATGAACCGCCCGAGCCAGCCGCCGAGCGCGAGCAAGAGTTCACGGTCGCCAGCAGCGCCGACAAGCCGGTCGCGCTTCCGCACGGGATCGTCGTGGGCACGCTGGCGGAGCCCGACAGCGAGACCTGACATCGGGCGCGGTCACTGACCGACGGCGACCACCCAGCAGCACGCGCGTCGTACCCAGCGCGCAAGGCCAAGGCGGGATCATTGGCGTCATGACTACGGACAGCGCCATCTGCGGGCACCGCTGCCCCGCTCAGCCGGACTTGACCCCTGCCAGCGCGACCCGCCCATGACACAGGCGACGGGCACAGGGATAACACCGGCAATGACCACAGGAGAGGGACTGGCAGCGGGCCTGGCAGGTGTGGAGTGCGTCATTGACGTGGCCAGCGGGCCGTTGCCCGAGCAGCAGGCGGCCACCGAGTTCTTCACTGCCGCGTCCCGCAACCTGCAGGAGTTCGGTGAGCGGGCCGGGGTGCGGATCGTCGTGGTGTCCATCATCGGCTGCGACCGGTTCACCGCGGGCTATAACGCGGCGAAGGTCGCCCACGAGCGGGCCATGCTCGCCCGCCCGGCACAGATTCTGCGCGCGGCGCAGTTCCACGAGTTCGTCGCCCAGCTGGTGTCTGGCTGTCGTGCGCACGCGAGCCGCGAGCCCGGTTATTTCCAGGCGGTGCCGTTCCAGTGGAAGATCTGGCCCTCGGCGCCACAGCAGGAGCCGACCGCCCAGGCATGGCGGGCGGAGGTCGCGGCCACGCCGTCGAAAAGCTCCCGGACGGGAATGTGCCAGATCCGGCCTACGTCCCGGCCAGGCGCGGTGGGCTGTGCGATGGCGAATTCGCGGGCAGGGTGCTCGCCGATCGGTGCGGGCCCCGTCCGCTTGGCCAGTGACAGCGGTGGGCTGCGTTCATAAAGCTTCATTGTTGCCCTAATTGGCCTTCGGCAGGACTAATTGGCCTCAGCAGGACTGGCGCAGGGACAGCCGCGGCGACGGTGCCGCGGTGGCGGCGAGTGATGGTCAGTGCCTGCAGATGTTCATGGGAGTGGCATGTTTGTGCCACGGCTGGCACAAACGGCCTGGCGGGTGTGTCCGGGTTGGGGTATGCGGTCGTACCGTTGAACGGGTGTTGCCTGCACGGTGCGGCCCTGCGGTGCGCGATCGGGGCCGCACGCTGAGGGGTGGTACAGGTGATCGTTCTCGATGTCATTTTGGGTCTTGCGGTTTTAGCCCTGCTGATCTACCGGCAGCTGGCCGTCCGCCCCGTCAATGCCTCGGCGCTGCGCCTCATCGCGATCCTGGCGGTCATCGGCCTGATTCAGACCTACCAGTTTCTGAGCAAAGGCCATAATCACCCGCTAACCTTCGCCGCGCTGGGGGGCAGCCTGGTGCTTGCGGCGATCTTCGGCGCGCTGCGGGCTAGCACGGTGCGGGTCTGGGTCGACGACGGCCAGGCCTGGTCGCAAGGCAACTGGGTGACCGCCGTGTTGTGGATTGCCTCGCTGGTCGCCCACCTCGGCTATGACGTCCTGGTCGTGCATGGCCCGGGTGCCCGGGGCTTGGGGACCGCCACCATTGTCCTCTACCTGGCCGTTACCCTCGGCTTTCAGCGGGTCCTGGTGTTCCGGCGGGCGCACCGCCTGCAGCTTGCCAGGCCCGCGGCGCCGGGCGGGCTGGGTGGTCCCGGGTAGGCAGATCAGGCGCGCGAGCGCCTGCACCGTCCGTGGTGAACGGGTCGTTGATTGCTGCTTTCGCCGGCCGGGTGTGCCAGGCCGGCCGCCAGGCGGGGCAGGCCGGTGCTCTGCGGCTTATTGCACGATCGGGATCAGCACCCAGTAGTACTTGGCCGCGGTGGGGTTCACCCACGCCAGGCCGGCCGACACGGCGACAACCATCACGATCGCCGACGCCCGCCCCCGCAGCGCCGATACGTCCCAGGCGTCGATGTCCGCGCCCAGCAGCCCCAACGCCGCCCCAGCATGAACATCACCCGCGTCCTCGCGCCAGAGCCCCTCATGCTGGCAACCGACAGTCCACCTAATTGACATCGCAGACCGGCCATGCCAGCTTCTGTTCGCATGGTGCCTGGCGTGTACGACGCCTACTTTGCCGCGATGGCCACGGCTGCTGCGGCGCTCATCGGCCTGTTGTTTGTGGCTGTTTCGGTCCGCGACGACACGATCTTCGGGCCGCATGCCATGCCAGGCGGCGAAGCGCTGGCAATCACCGCGTTCACCGGCCTGGTGAACGCGTTCGTGGTGTCCTTGCTCGGGCTCATCCCCAAGGTCAACATCGGCGAGCCCGCCGTGATCATGGCCGTGATCAGCATCGTCGCGATCGTCAGGCTCCAGCGTCGGCTGCACACTGGCAGAAACCTGCTTGTGCTGGCCATCACGTTGCTTGTCTACGCGGCCCAGCTCGGATTCGGTGTGCTGCTGCTAGTTGATTCACATGACAGCGACCAGCTGATCAACCTGTCCATCATCGTTTTCGTCACGCTGATTGTGTCGCTGCAGCGCGCGTGGTCGCTGCTTAAGGGAAAGCACCTAGCTAGCGCAGGCGGCACCGCGGTGACCGGGGATCACGATCCGCCGCACAGGCCCGGCCCGGGACGCTCCTGGCTGCACCCTTGGCCGCGAAAGCGGCGCGGTCGAATCGCCCCGGTGAGTCCGAGGCGGTTCAGAATTGTGCCGCTGTAGCGGCCTGCCTCCCGCCTGGTGAACCCGAAACGGGACTCGCCGCGCCGCCAACCACACCCCGCCTCATGTGATACCCGCGCGCATTGCCGCCTATGCTCGGTGATCAGCTCGCGCCTACTAGCCTGCGGCGCCAGTCCCAGCGAGCTCGGCGTCCGGTCCGAGATGACTCAGCAAAGCCGGCATTCTCCGCCAGGCAGGGCCGCCGGAAATTAGCTCGCGGACAAGCGCGGCGACCCGGTGCTGCGCGAGGCTTCACATGGCCTGAGCACGCAAGATCACCATCAACTTTGGCTCCCCGTTTGGCTCCCCCTGCT
>CAVPUY010000001.1:0-32865 GCA_963709075.1 uncultured Actinomycetes bacterium | reverse complement strand
CGCCCCAACCTCGGGTACGACCCCGGCTAACCTTCCCGGCCGCTCCGCGCTCTCGGCGGCCAGCCGGAACGGGATTCCGCGTCGTGAATGGGGGTTAGGTGCTGCCCTGGCGGCACCTAACCCCCATCCATCAGGCGGAACGCGCCCGCATGGCGCTGGTCAGGTCGCCAGCCGGTCAAGTGCCGCCAGGATCCGCTGCTCGGAAACCGGGGCCGGCGTGCCAAGCGCCTGCGCGAAGAGGCTGACCCGCAGCTCCTCGATCATCCAGCGCACCGCCCGGACATCCGCCCCGCGGCCGTCGCCGTCAGCCGGCCAGCCATGGCCGGGCGCCGCTTGCGCTGCGGCGGCCTGCCGGTAGGCGTCGGTCACCCGCTGCACGACCGCCATCCGGGCGGCGTCCCGGCCCGGATCCAGCGGCGCCTTCTCCAGCCGCAGGCTGATGGCCCGCAGGTAACGCGCCAGGTCGGGCAGCCGCCGCGAGCCGGCATCGGCAATAAACCCCGGATAGATCAAGGCGGCCAGCTGGGCGCGCATGTCAGCGCGAGCCGGCTCCATTGCCGGGCTGGCGGCGCGCCCGAGCCCGGCCGCTGCCTCGTGCGCCTCCCCGAGGACCCGCGCGACCGAGCTGACCACGCTGGCCGTCACCGCGGCTAGCTCGGCCCTGGCCGCCGCAAGCAGCCGCGCGAAGCCATCGGCATCCCAGGCCGGGCCGCCCGCGTCCGCGATCACCTGATCGGCCGCGCATGCCGCGCAGTCCGCCAGCAGCGCATCGGCGCTCGGGTAAGGGTGCCTGCTCATCGTCAGCTTGACGCGCGCCGGCAGCCGGCTGGCGACCGAGCGCGCGCCAGCCGGGACACCGATCAGGATCAGGCGGCGGGTGCCCAGCCGCATCGCCTCGGCCGCCTCGGCCTCGGACTCGAACAGCCGGACATCGACGCTGTCCCCGGCGTCCGCCAGCGCCGGGTAGGCCCGGACCTGCCCGTGGCTGAACACCCGGGGCAGCGAGCCGATGTCCCAGGACCGGAGCCCGGTGCGGGTGATGCCGCCTGCCGCGTCGGCGAGCGCCGCTTCCAGCCGGGGCCGCAGCTGCACGGCGGATCGCGGCCAGGTCCTTGCCGGCCGCGAGGACCTGGCCGGCGTCGACCACCCGGAACCCGATCCTCAGGTGCGCGGGCAGCCTGGCCAGGTCGAACGCCGAGCGCGGGATCGCCGTGCCGCCGAGGCGGCCGAGCTCTGCCGCCAGCGCGTCAAGCACGTCGCCGCGTCTCCGCTGCAGGCGGGGAGCCACGGCGCGGGCGGTCTCCGGCGCGGGCACGAAGACCCGGCGCAGCTGCTTGGGCAGCGACCGGATCAGCTCGGTGACCAGCTCCTCGCGCAGGCCGGGCACCTGCCAGCTGAACTCAGCGCCGTCCACCTGGTTGAGCGCCGCCAGCGGGATGTCCACGGTCACCCCGTCAGCGGGCTCGCCCGGCGCGAACTCGTACGACAGCGGCAGCTCGCCCCAGTTGCCGGGATAGTCACCCGGCCTGATCTCGTCGGCGGCCGGGCTGACGAGGTCGGCGGGGGAGAAGGTCAGCAGGTCCGGGTCGGCGGCCCGGGCCTTCTTCCACCAGGCGTCGAAGTGCCGGGCGGATGTCACGTCCGCCGGTATCCGCCGGTCGTAGAACTCGAACAGGTCCGCGTCATCGGCGACGATGCCGCGCCGCCGGGCCCGGCGCTCCAGGTCCGCCGCCTCGTCGAGCAGCCGCCGGTTCTGCTGGAAGAACTGGTGGTGCGTTTCCCAGTCGCCCTCGACCAGGGCGCCGCGGATGAACAGCTCGCGCGCAGCCGCCGGGTCGATCCGCCCGTAGTTGACCTGCCTGGCGGCCACGACCGGCAGCCCGTACAGCGTCACCTTCTCCGACGCCATCACCGCGCCGCGCTCCGGGTCCCAGCGCGGCTCGCTGTAGGCGCGCCTGACCAGGTGCGCGGCGAGCGGCTCGGCCCATTCCGGCTCGATCCGCGCTGTCACCCTGGCCCACAGCCGGGACGTCTCGACCAGCTCGGCGGCGACCACCCACGGCGGCGGCTTCCGGGCGAGCACCGAGTCGGGGAAGATCGCGAAGCGCGCCCCGCGGGCCCCGGCGAACTCGGTCAGCGGCCGCCGCTTCCCGGCTCTGGCCGGCGGATTGCGGTCGGCATCCCGCATCCCGATGTGCGAGAGCAGCCCGGCCAGCAGCGACATGTGCACCCGGTCAGCGACATCCGCCGGGATCCTGGCCGCGGGCGCCGCCGGGTCGCCTGCTGCTGGCTGGCCCGCCGCCGGGGCGCCTCGGTCGCGCCCGGTGCCGATGCCGAGCTCGGCGGCTGCCTGCCTGAGCTGGCCGTGCACGTCCTGCCATTCCCGCACTCGCAGGTAGTGCAGGTACTCGCGGCGGCAGCGGCGGCGGAACGCGGAGGAGGACAGCTCGCGCTGCTGCTCGCGCAGGTAGTCCCAAAGGTTGACGAAGGCGAGGAAGTCCGATCCCGGCTCGGCGAAGCGGGCGTGCAGGGCATCCGCCGCCTCCCGGGACTCGGCCGGCCGCTCCCTGGGATCGTTGATCGACAGCGCCGCGGTGATGATCAGCACCTCGCGGGCGCAGCCGTTCCGGCCCGCTTCCAGGATCATCCGGCCGAGCCGCGGGTCCACCGGGAGCCGGGCCAGCTTGCGGCCCACGTCGGTCAGCCGGGCCCGGCCGCGGCCCGGCGAGACGGCGCTGAGCTCCTCAAGCAGGCGGATGCCGTCCGCGATGTTCCTCGAGTCTGGCGGGTCGATGAACGGGAAGTCCGCCACCTCGCCGAGGTCGAGCGCAGCCATCTGCAGGATGACCGATGCCAGGTTTGTCCGGGTGATCTCCGGGTCGGTGTATTCCGGCCGCGAGGCGAAGTCCTCCTCGCTGTAGAGCCGGATGCAGATCCCGTCGGACGTGCGCCCGCACCTGCCCTTGCGCTGGTTGGCCGAGGCCTGGGAAACCGGCTCGATCGGCAGCCGCTGGACCTTGGTCCGCTGGCTGTACCTGGAGATCCGCGCGGTACCCGGGTCGATCACGTACTTGATGCCGGGCACGGTCAGCGAGGTCTCGGCGACATTGGTGGCCAGCACCACCCGCCGCCTGCCATGCGCGGCGCTCTGCTTTCTTGTTTCGCCTCCGGCGCTCTGCTTATTTGTTTCGCCTCCGGCGCTCTGCTTATTTGTTTCGCCTCCGGCGCTCTGCTTATTTGTTTCGCCTCCGGCAAAAACACGGTGCTGCTCGGCGGCTGGCAGCCGGGCGTAGAGCGGCAGCACGTCGAGATCATCCTGGCCGGCCAGGGCATCCGCCGTGTCCCTGATCTCGCGCTCGCCGCTGAGGAACACCAGGATGTCGCCAGGGCCGGCCGCGATCAGCTCCGCTACCGCATCGGTAACGCCCTGCACTTGATCTCTTGGCTCTTTAACGGGAACCCCGGGGTCGGCCAGCGGCCGGTAGCGCACTTCGACCGGGTAGGTCCGCCCGGACACCTCGATCACCGGCGCGTCCGAGCCGTGCTTGCCTGATCCGCCTACGGCAAAATGCTTGCTGAATCGCTCCGGGTCGATCGTGGCCGAGGTGATGATGACCTTGAGGTCAGGCCGGCCGGGGAGTTCCCGTTTCAAATATCCGAGGATGAAGTCGATGTTCAGGCTGCGCTCGTGTGCCTCATCGATGATCAGGGTGTCGTAACTGAGCAGGTGCCGGTCGCGCTGCATCTCGGCCAGCAGGATTCCGTCGGTCATCAATTTGACCAGGGTGCCGTCTCCGGATGCGTCGGTGAAGCGCACCTTGTAGCCGACCGTGGTGCCCGGCTCGGTGCCGAGTTCGCTGGCGATCCGCTCGGCGACGGTACGGGCCGCGATCCGGCGCGGCTGGGTGTGGCCGATCTGGCCGGTGATGCCGCGGCCGAGCTCCAGGCAGATCTTGGGCAGCTGCGTGGTCTTGCCCGAGCCGGTCTCGCCGGCGATGATCACCACCTGGTTGTCGCGGATGACCTCGGCGATCTCGTCCTTCAGCTGGCTGACCGGGAGCTCGGGCGGGTAGGAGATCGCGGGCACGGCGAGCCTGCGCGCCTCGACCCTGGCCTCGGCGGCGGCCAGCTCGGCCAGTGCCTGGCCGAGTGCCTGCTCGCGCGCGCCTGCGTCGCGCAGGCCGGCCGCCCGGCCGACGCGCCGGCCCAGCCGGCCTTGGTCACGCAGCATCAGGCCGGGCAGGCGGGCTCGCAACTGGGCGGGCGAGGGTGTCAAGGCGGCATTCTCCGGGGCGGCGCGGCAGTACACAACAAGGATGGTCAGGAAGCTCCCTGCGGCCTAACGCTTTTGCGGGCCGACTGCTTCCGCGGCGCAGGCGGCCGGGATGGGCCGCGGCACCGCCCGCCAGCGCCTGGGTGCTACGGCATGGCCCAGGGCCGGCCGGTGCGCCTCCGGCCCGGCGAGGCCGGGCGCACCGCCGCCGTAAGATTAGTCTAAATAGCGTCTTGACGCTTGCTGCGTGGTTTGCGATTCTTTCTCAGGTGGGGCCGTCCGCGGCTGACCGGGGGTAAAGATGAGCTACCGGGCGATCGCACCGCTTTTCGCGGTTGTGTTACTGGGGATAAGTTCTGGGACGTACCACCATGTGCATGTGACGTCGGTACCCGCTGCATCCATAGCGGCGGCTAGTCCGGCCCGCGCACGGCCCGCGCCGAAAGTATGGCGGGCCGCAGATTTGGTGGAAACTGATCATGCCTGTCTCCCGTTGATCTCGCATCAGGCAGGCGTGATTCTGCGGTATGCGCCGGTCGGCCGCACAGCGCCCGTCCGGCCCGCCGGAAGCATGCGAGTCAAGTGCGAAGTAGCTGCCAACCCACTGAGCTGGCACCGGTTCGTTGCCAGGTGGCAGTACCTGTGGGTACTGCTCGTCTACGCGCTCACTACAGCGCTGGTCCTTGCGGTTCTGATAGGTTTCCGGGCCTTTAGGATAGGTCAGCTTAGGTCCGTCCCGGTTAGCGGCGGATTCTGGCTCCGGCCCTTTCATGCGTCGGCTGCGTGGACATTCAAGGATAGCTGGGCAACGAATATAGCCGTGGCCGGAACAGCCGCCGCCGGGATTCTCACTGCGGCTGGCGCGATCGGCTCGCTGGTTCCCGGCATCCAGTTCGACCGCTACGCCATGCTCATTGCCGCCTGCGGCGTGATGATCATCGCCGGCCCGCTCGTTTTCGCCGTATTCAAGGCGATGTTGCGCGGATGTCATCTGACGGTGCCTGATGACACTTCTATTACCTTGCGGCGAGGAGTCCACGGCCCCGGTCGCTGTACCATCAACGTCCCGGCCGGGGCGGACATCGTGTTCCCCGGCGGTGCGGAAAGGGAAGTCAACGGCCAGCGGGAGCGCGTCCTGGCCGCCGGCGCGAGCGTTTCGGTTCCGGTGGACAGCGCGATCACCGTCGTGGGCGAGCGGATCGCGCTGGCGTCCGAGCCGAGCGTGATCGCGGTCGCAGCGGGCAGCACGATCACCGTCAGCAACGACCTGAGTGTGCTGGCCGCCGGACCGCCCGGCACTGACGGTGCCGGACCGGGCGCTGCCGGGCACCGCGGCACGGCTGCCGGGCAGGCACCGATCATCGCGGAGGCGGGGGCGGCGGTGACGGTGGCCGGTGCCGCCGATATCGAGCTCCTCAGGGACACCGAGTTCACCGCGCCGCACAGCGCGCGCACGAGGCTGCGCGAGGAAGCACTACTCAAGGTGCCCGTGCGGGACAACGCGATAGCGGCTGACTTGCGGTCGGTCATCCCGGCGGCGGCAATCACGATGTTCGGCATCGGAGCCGAGCTCGGGATCGCCGGCGTGCTCGGCGGCAGCATCTCCGCGAAGGATTTCTCGGCCCGGGCTATCGCGGTCGCCGTCGGGGCCGTGCTGTCCGTGGTCACGCTCTGGTATGCCGTCGTGAGCACTCGCACGCTGCCGAGTCCCGCTGCGGGCTCGGCGCTCAGTGCGGAGGGAACCTCATACACGCTGTGACGGCCGGAAGCCGGCGGGTAGCCTCTGCACGTCACCAGCTGGCTCGAGGTGGCCTGGGCCTGCGGCCGGGACCGGCCGGGCCAGGCGGCCGGCGGCGGAGAGGAGCGGCCAGTGAGCGGGCCGCGGCGCACGCCGCTGCAGAACCGGGTGACGCCCGCCGGGGAGATCGTGTCTGATCCCGCCCGCGGCCTGCTGACCGGGAACCGCGGCTGCCTGCACGGCACCGGCCGGGAGCTTGGCGTCTCGCGCTGGCGCTCGAAGCTGTGGATCTGCTGCGTGCTCGACTGGAAGGGCATCAGGCGCGACCCGATGCCGCCGGGCCGCTGGACGGCGCTGTTCTTCCTGGACGAGGCGACTGCGCTCGCGGCCGGCCACCGGCCGTGCGGGCACTGCCGCCGACCGCGGTACCGGTCGTTCGCCGCGGCGTGGCGCCGGGCGAACGGGCTCGCCCGGCAGCCGGGCGCCGGGGAGATGGATGCCCGGCTGCACGCCGAGCGAGTCGACCGGCGCTCGCGGCGCCAGCTGACCCGCCCGGCGCTGGCTGGCGGGCTGCCCGACGGTGTGATGATCCGCCGCGGCGGCGAAACCGGCCTGCTGGCCGGCGGCGGCCTGCTCCCTTGGTCGTTCGCCGGCTACCTGCCGCCGGTCCCGCTGCGGCCGGACATGACGGTGGAGCTGCTGACCCCGCCGGCGACCGTCGCGGCGATAGCCGCCGGCTACCGTCCGATGCTGCATCCGAGCGCCAGCCGGTAGCTGGCTATCGCGGCTATGGCCAGCCGGTGCCTGGCGCGGGCGCAGGCGTAGCGAGCACCTGGCCGGTCCGCGGCCCGCTGGTCATGTTCTGCGGGCCGCGCCACTCGGTCGCGATCATGAACAGCGTGCTGCGGTCCTGGCCGCCGAGCATGCAGGCAAAGCAGCCGCGATCGGCGTTGACCGTCTGCAGCACCTCGCCGCCCTCGCGGACGCGGACGCACCGCTTGTTGGGGACGTCGGCGTACCAGACGGCGTTCTCCGCGTCGAGGCAGATGCCGTCCGGTACGCCGTCGCCGAGGTCAGCCCACACCCGCCGGTTCGAGAGGCCGCCGTCAGCAGCGATGTCGAAGGCCGTCAGCCGCCTGGCGTAGGAGTCCGCGATGATCAGCGTCGAGTTGTCCGGCGTCACCGCCATTCCGTTGGGGAAGGCAATGTCGTCGGCTACCTGCCGGACCGAGCCGTCGGCGGTCGCCACGGCGATGATTCCCGGGGCGAACTCCGCGCCCGCCATCAGGTCGAAGCCGGCCCCGTTGACGTAGACGTTGCCGCGGCCATCCGCGACGATCTCGTTCCAGCCGAGGTCGGACAGGCCGGACAGGTCGGCATGGACCGCCAGCGAGCCATCAGGCTCCCTGCGCATGACGCGCCCTTCCGAGGAAGAGATGATCAGCAGGCGCTCGGTGCCGGGCAGCCAGTCGATGCTCATGGGAATCGACGGGAACGGCACCCGGACGGCGACCTCGCTCTTGCCCTCGCCGTCGACGGCAATGACCTCTTGCGCGCCCCAGTCGGCGAACCAGAGACGGTCATCGTGCCAGCGCGGCGATTCACCGAACACGATTCCGGTCATCAGCGTCCGCAGCTCAGTCATCCCAGCGCCTCCATCGAACGTCACGAGCCCCACCGGCCTGCTCGTCCAAGTCTGCGACTCGCCCGGTCCCGCCAGCCTGGCTTTTGCCCGGCCCGCCAGCCAAGACCGGGGCAGCCAGCCAAACTCACCGGCGTCCGGCCGGGGACTGCGAGTAAGCCTGGGAAGCTGTCTCAGGCGGCTACGCCGGCCCGCCGTGGCCGCCCGCGCGGGCGCTTACCGGCGATTACCGCGCCGCGCAGCAGCAACTCGCCGCCCCAGACCCCCCACGGCTCGCCGCGCTGCAGCGCCCCCGCGAGGCAGGCGGCCCGCACCGGGCAACCGCGACAAAGTACCCTGGCGCGCTCCACGTCCTCCGGTTTCTCCGCAAAGAACAGTTCCGGGTCGTTCCGGCAGGGCAATTCCGCGGTGACCGCGGATGGCTGCCGCATCGGCATGCTGACCCCTTTCCGTGCTCGGCCCGCGGGCAGCAGCCCGCAGGCCGGTCGGCGCCTAGGCCTTCTGGGCCAGGACAGGCTGGCTTTCCTGTTCGGTCAGGGTCTCCAGAGCTGGCTGGCTGCCGGAACGCGGCGGCTGCGGCCCGGCTGGCGCTGCCCGCCCACGGCGGGTCAGCCGGGCAAACCGCGACGCGGTCGAACGCTGGCGCATGTCCCTCGTCCGCTCGGCAGCCAGGCTCTGCAGGATGTAGGGGTGCATCGATCCTCCTCGGTACGGGCTGCCTGCTGCTGCCCGATACATCGAGACTCGCCGTAAGGCCTGACCGGCCGCATCGGGCAGACTCCCTATCTCCGTCCCGGCCCCGCCTTAGCCGCCGGCCCGCCGGACGGGTCTGGGGCCCGCGCTGGTCTTCGCTGCCGGATCAGCCCGGAATCCTTCGTCCTATGCAATGGACGCCGGCGAAGGCCGAAAGTCATCGCCCGTTCCTTCGCTGGCTGGCCAGGCGGGTCTCAGGAGCGGCCGGCCGGGTGATTCCGGCAGGATGGCCGGCGTGACGGACACGCCGGGCGGGTACCGCCTGTACCACGATCTGGCCGGGTGGTGGCCGCTGATCTCCCCGCCGGAGCAGTACGCGGAAGACGCCGCCTGCGTGACGGCGGTGCTTAGCTCGGCGCAGGTTCCCGTACGGGACCTGCTTGACCTTGGCAGCGGCGGGGGGAACGTTGCCTCGCATCTGAAGAACCGGATGACCATGACGCTGGTGGACGCCTCGGAGCAGATGCTGGCGGTGTCGCGGCAGCTCAACCCCGAGTGCGCGCATCGTCAGGGCGACATGCGGACCGTCCGGCTCGGCCGGACGTTCGACGGGGTCCTGGTCCATGACGCCGTGGACTACATGACGACCGAGGCCGAGCTCAGGCAGGTCATCGGGACGGCCTTCGTGCACTGCCGTCCCGGCGGCATCGCGGTATTCGTCCCCGACCACGTCGCGGAGACTTTCCAGGCGGCGAACGGCGGCGGCGGCAGCGGTGACGGGACCGGCAGGCATGCCAGTTTCCGCGAGTGGGCGTGGGATCCGGATCCGGCCGATTCCTGGATCCTGGCCGAGTACGAGTTCGTGCTGCGTGCTGCCGACGGCTCGGCGCAGACGATCCGCGAGACGCATCGCCTGGGGGCGTTCAGCCGCACGGCCTGGCTCCGGCTACTGCAGGAGGCGGGCTTCGATCCCTGGCCGGGCCGCGGGGCCGGGCCGGGCTCCGTGGCTGGGCCGGGCTCCGGGCCGGGCCGGGTTCCGTGGCCGGGCCGGGTTCCGTGGCCGGGCCGGGTTCCGGCCGGGCCGGGCCGCGGAGCCGCACCCCGGGTAACCTCTTCGCCGGCCGCTGGCCTGACCGACGGCCGAGCCTGGCAAACCGGCCGGGCGCCCGGCGTAGCGCCCGAATCGCCCATAGAATCACCCCCGTGGCTTCCCCAGGTACTGGCCAGCAGCTGGCCGGTGCGGTGGAGGCGCTCCGCCGGGTCTTCGGCTACGACTCGTTCCGCGGAGCGCAGCAGGAGATCATAGATCACGTCATTGCCGGCGGCGACGCGCTCGTGCTCATGCCGACCGGCGGCGGCAAGTCGCTCTGCTATCAGATTCCAGCCCTGATCCGGCCGGGCACTGGCGTGGTGGTCTCGCCTCTCATCGCCCTGATGAAGGACCAGGTTGACGCGCTGACCGCGCTCGGATTGCGGGCCGGGTTCCTCAACTCGACCCAGGATCCTGGCGAGCGCCGCCTGGTCGAGACCGCCTTCCTGGCCTGCCAGCTGGACTTGCTGTACCTGGCGCCGGAGCGGCTGCGCGCCGAGTCGGCGCTGCGGCTCCTTGATCGCGGCATGATCTCCCTGTTCGCCATCGACGAGGCACATTGCGTGTCCCAGTGGGGGCACGATTTCCGGCCCGACTATCTCGCGCTCTCGCAACTGCACGAGCGATGGCCGGCGGTGCCCCGCATCGCGCTGACCGCGACGGCAACCAGGGCCACCCGCGCCGAGATCGCTGCCCGGCTTGGCCTGGCCGAAGCCCGGCATTTCGTGGCGAGCTTCGACCGCCCGAACATCCAGTACCGGATCGAGGCCAAGGCCGACCCGTCGCGGCAGCTGCTGGGTCTGGTGCGCAACGAGCACCCTGGCGACGCTGGCATCGTCTACTGCCTGTCCCGGGCCTCCGTCGACAAGACCGCCGATCTGCTGGCACGTAACGGGATCACGGCGTTGCCCTACCACGCGGGCCTCGATGCGCGCACCCGCACCGCGCACCAGGCCCGCTTCCTGCGGGAAGACGGCCTGATCATGGTGGCCACGATCGCGTTCGGCATGGGCATCGACAAGCCTGATGTGCGCTTTGTCGCGCACCTTGACCTGCCGAAGTCCGTCGAGGGCTACTACCAGGAGACCGGCCGGGCCGGGCGGGACGGGCAGCCGGCCACCGCCTGGCTCGCCTACGGGCTGCAGGACGTGGTGCTACAGCGCAGGCTGATCGACGGTTCCGAGGGCGACAGCGCGCACCGGCGCCGGCTGGCCGGACATCTTGATGCCATGCTCGCCCTCTGCGAGACGGTCGAGTGCCGCCGGGCGCAACTGCTTGGCTATTTCGGCGAGGCGGCCGGACCGTGCGGCAACTGTGACACCTGCCTGTCGCCGCCGCAGTCGTGGGACGGAACGATCGCGGCGCAGAAACTCCTCTCAGCCGTGTACCGGCTGCGGCGTGAGCGGAACCAGCGATTTGGCGCCGGCCAGGTGATCGACATCCTGCTCGGCAGGAAGACGGCGAAGGTCATCGAGCACGACCACGCATCGCTGACCGTCTTCGGCATCGGCGCGGAGCAGCGCGAAGCCGAGTGGCGCGGGGTGGTGCGGCAGCTGCTGGCCCGCGGCCTGCTGGCCGTGCATGGCGAGTACGGCACCCTGGCCCTGACCGAAGCGAGCGGTGCAGTGCTGGCGGGCCGGCGCCAGGTCATGCTGCGCCGCGAGCCTGAGCCAGCGGCACGCGCCGCGAAGCGGGCCAGGACGGCGAAGGCCGCGAGCGCGGCGGCCACCGAGCTGCCCGCAGCCGCGGCGGCAGCATTCGAGCGGCTGCGGGCCTGGCGAGCTGCCACTGCCAAAGAGCAGGGCGTGCCCGCTTACGTGATCTTCCACGACGCGACACTTCGCCAGATCGCCACCGACGAGCCGGCCAGCCTGGCCGAGCTGGGCACGGTGAGCGGTGTCGGCGAGACCAAGCTGGCCAGGTACGGGCAGCAGATCCTGGATACGCTCGGAGCCGCAGTCAGCCCACCGGAGCGTCCGGCGAGTGAGGCACCAGGCGAGTGAGGCATCCGGCGAGTGAGGCACCCGGGCAGCTGGTTGCCGTGGCCATGCCGGGGTAGCTGACCTGCACTGGCGGTCATAGCGTGGGCGGCGTGCTGAGCCGCCGGACCGCAGACGTTGGGAGGCAGCTGAATGGCTGACATCCAGATCCGCGAGCTGCTCGTGTCCTCCGAGGTCCAGACCGCACGCGAGCGCCTGGAGAACTACGAGGCCGCCGAGGACGCGGTATCCCGGTTTCCGGACGGGGAGGCCGAGCTGTCCGAGCTCCGCGACGCCATGACCGAGATGCCGGGCGCGGTCCGGATGCTCCTTGAGGCCATCGACCGGGCCGGCACGGAGGCTGGCGAGGCGCCGTTGTGAGGCGGCGCGAATTACCTCGCGCCGCTGGAGCGCGGCACGACGAGCCCCGTTTCGCCGGCGGTGATGTTCATCACCGCCGGATACCGGCGCGGCCTGAGTTACCAGGGCGCCGGAGCGCTCCTGCTGCCGCGTTGCCGCTGCCTGTTCCGCCGGCCGTGCGCCTGTCGACCTGGCACCCGGACTCTGCCATCAGATCGTCACGGGGTCGCCGACCTTGACGAGCCCGGGCCGGACGACGGTGGCGTAGACACCGGCGCATGCATGATGACGGCGGCCGATGATCTTCAGCATGGACGCGTCAGGCTGCCCGGTGTCCGGGTCGACGTTCACGATGACGCAGCGCGTATCCCGCCGGTCGACCCGAACGGCTGCGTCGCCGATGTGCACCGTGCACCCGATCCAGTCGTCTTCCGCGAAGGGCACGCCGGAGACCGGGCTGATCACGAAGTTGGGCCGGAAGCGGCGCTCGTTGCCGGGCACCCCGGCCAGTGCGCACAGCGCGGACACGGTAGCGGCGGTGATAACCGACACCGGCATGGCGTCGAACAGCCCGCGGTCTAGCCGCATGAGCCGCAGCCCGCGGCCAAGCTCCGCGGCCAGGCATGGATCAGTCGAGGTCGTAGGTCCTGCCGCCGGGCGCCCGCACCCGGATCGCGGACTTGTCGGGACGCTCGGGGTCGACCAGCCTGGGGACGTAATTCGACATGGCCGGGTTCTCCCTGATGGTGTGCCAGGGAAACCCGCTATGGCCGGAATCCGGACGGACGAAGGCCCATCTGCGGTCGCCAGCCAGCCCGGCCCAGGAGACGTGGGCGCTCGTGAGCGATTCCGCTGCCATGGACTTCACCGGATACCGCCATAGCCCGCTCACGACGCCGACCTGCCTGCCTGTGCCGACGACCCTGGCCTGTGCCAATTCGTCCCCTTACCGGTGCGGTACCGTCATTCCGTCTGCGGCCGTACTCGCGGCGGCCGCACCTGTCTCAGCGCTGTCCGTAGCGGTGCCTGCTCCTTCCCTGCCGTTCCCTCGGACAGATACAGCCTGGCAACGATCTCCGCGATCAGCGAGCCGTCGGCGGACGCCTCCGGCCGGGGCGGGCGGCAGTGCCGTGCCTCCAGGGACTGCCATGACCTATGTCAGGGGTACGGTCGGTCTATGCGGGATCTGGATCAATGGGTAGTAGTCGGCCTGGACAATGGCGGCACGACGAACAACGCCACGGTGCTCGACTCCGCGGGGCGTTTCCTCGTTGACCGCCTGGCCGAGTCCCCCAGCTGCGTCAGGGACGGCCCGGACAAGGCTATCGAGGCACTGGCCCGGTCGCTGGACCAGGTTCTGGCGCGCACCGGAGTCCGCCGGACGGCGGTGCGCGCCGTAGGCCTGGATACGCCGGGGCCAGTCAGCGCGGGCGGCGTCATCTCGTCCCTGGGCGCGACCAACTTCGCGAACCCGCAGTGGCGCGGCTTCGATGTCCGCCAGGCGCTGGAGATCCGCATCGGCCTGCCCGTCGTGTACAACAACGACGCCAACGCGGCGGCGCTCTATGCCCACCACACCCATTTCGGGCCCGAGGCGGCCGCAGCGCATTCCTCGGTATCCGTGATCGTGGGCACCGGACTTGGCGGCGGGGTGATCGAGAGCGGACAGGTGGTTCGCGGAGCCGCCGGGATGGCCGGAGAACTCGGCCACATCTGGATCCCGGTGGACGGGCTGCTCGTGCCAGGCCAGCCGATACCGGCCTGCAACTGCGGCCTGCCCGCCGACGCCGAGAGCATTGCCTCGCTGACCGGGATCGAGCGAAACCTGCTGCCCTACTGGCTCGCCCGGTTCCCTGGCCATGAGCTGGGCAGGACCGGGTCGGTGAGCCAGGCGGCGAAGCTCGTCCGGCGGTATGCGGAGGCCGGCGACGAGATGGCCCTTAAGATTTTCGGCCAGCAGGCGATGGCCGTCGGCCGGCTGTTCACGATCGCCGCTAACTTCACCGACCCGGACGTCTATTTTCTCGGCGGCGGCGTAGTCGAGGCGGCGCCGCACTTCAGGGACTGGTTCCTGGCCAGAGTTCGCGAGAATACCGGCCTGCGCGAGGAGCAGGCATCCGCGGCTTCCATAGCCCTGGTGCCGGACCTGGACATGGCCGGCGCGCGGGGGTCGGCGATAGCGGCCCGCGCCGCTGTGCTGTGAGCGGAAGGCGCAGGTAACGGCAGCACGAACACCGCAGCCGCAGCAAGGCGGACGTGCGTCACCGACTGCCCGGGAACGAGCACGGCAATGCCGGTCTCCTGAATCCCGGCTGCGCCGTCGCACGTGTCAGTCAGGCTCGGAGCCTGGGGGCCGGCGCCCGAAGGCGAAGTATGAGAGCGGCCCGAACGGCTGCTGGATGAGTACCGCCGTGGTCCAGATCCGCTTCGGGCCCCGGACCTGGCTTGCTGGCCGGCGCCTGAGGTCGATGAGCGCCGCCGCCAGGAGGCCGGCCGCGGCCACTCCGGCGACACCGATCAGCCTGTGCTCCCGCTTGCTGAGATCGCTCCACCGTCTCTCATAGAGTCCGGCTTCCGGGGTGTCTGTGATATTCACGCCGTGCGCGGCAAGTTCGGTGGTTACGCGATCAGGATCGTCCGGGGTAATAACCGGCCTGAATTTTTCATCCAGGTAAATGACCAGCGCGAGGCCTTTGCGCCGCCGGCCTGGATCGTAATTGAACCAGTGGACACCGTCGCCGCTGCCATGGATACGCAGCTTGGCGCCGGCCGTGATCGGAACCCGCCGCACCTCACGGACTGCCTGGTAGTTGATGCTCTTGGCGCGCCGCAGGTGATAACGGCGAATGATGATTTCGTGGTCCGTGCATGCCACCCGGCCGTCGTCGTAGCCCGCCACGCATCCCAGCGTACCGGGGGGAGCGGCCCGACCCTTCCCGGGCCATGCGCTGGCAGCGCGCCGCCGGCCCCTGGCGCCCGCCAGCACCCGGATCACTGGTACGTTGCCAGGCGTCCTGGCGGTAGCGGCGGTCAGCCGGGCCGCCAGCCGGAGCGCTGTGAACGCGGCCGGCCGCCGGGCGTGGGCGGCTCCTTATCGCCGAGTGAGCGGAAGAGGTGCGGGAATGAGCACGTGGCCGAAGAATATCGGCGCTATCACCCTGTTCGTGGAAGATCTGCAGCGGTCAAAGTTGTTCTACCAGGCCGTGTTTGGCCTGCCGGTTATTTTCGAAGACAAGAATTCTACCGTATTCGAATTTGAGAACACGATCATAAACTTGCTGGAGATCTCGGCGGCACGTGGTCTTATCGAGCCCGGAGCGGTCGCCAGCCGCGAAGCCGGATCGCGTTTCCAGATTACCATCTGGGTAGATAATGCGAATGCGGTATGCGAGGAGCTGGCCAGTGGCGGAGTGTCACTGCTAAATGGCCCGATGGACCGGCCATGGGGGCAGCGTACCGCGAGCTTCATGGATCCGGATGGTCATATCTGGGAGATCGCGCAGACGCTGTCCTGAGCCGAGGTCCCGCAGCGGGGCGCAACTCAGCCGGTCAGTTCGGCTGGTTCGCTGGTGTCGCTGGTGTCGCTGGCGTGGTACCGGGCGAGCAGGTCCTGCTCCGGCTGCTTTTTCGGGAACCGGAAGAAAACCAGCGCTGTTCCGGCCAGGGTCGCGATGATTCCGGCCGCGAATGCCCACTGGTCACCCGCCAGGAAGGACGTCTTCGCTGCGGCGGTTATCTGCCCGGCGTACTGCGGGTACTGTCTCGCGGCATCGGCGGCGCTGGAGAAGGACTTCGTCAGCTCGCTCTGGATGCTGGTCGTGATCTGCTGCTTGTTCGGCGCCGCGGCGACTGCCGCCGAGAACGCCTTGGCATATCCCGCCGCGAGCAGCGCACCGAAGATCGACTGCATGATCGCGCCGCCCAGGTCACGCTGGAGATCGGCGGTGCCCGACGCCATCCCGACGCGCCGGACGGGGACGCAGGCGGTGAGCGAGTGGGAGGCGGGGGTGCCGGCGAAGCCGACGCCGAGCCCGATCAGCGCATAGGCCAGGCCGACCTTCCAGTACGGGATGTGCTGCTTCCACAGCAGGAGCATCACGAGGAAGCCCAGCAGGACGAACACGAAGCCGGCCAGCAGGGTGAGGCGGGAACCGTGCCCGGTTACCAGCCGGGCCGAGCCGGGCGCGGCCAGCACCATGAACGCGGCCATCGGCAAGATCGCTAGCCCGGCGCCGAGCGTGGAGTAGCCGAGCACGTTCTGCATGAATTGCTGGCCCACGAATAGCGCGCCCATCAGGGCGCCGAACACGATGATCCCCCCGGCAGCCGCCACCCAGAAGATCCGCCGCCCGGCGATATGCAGGTCGTACAGGGGATTGCGGGCCCGGCGCTGCCGGATGAAGAAGGCGGTGGCGGCGGCGGCGGCGAGAATGGCCAGCCCGAGCACCAGGGTGCCCTGGCCAGGAACGGGCGCGAAGTTGATCGAAAGGACCAGCGCCGCCACGAATGCGGCCGACAGCACGCCGCCGACGTTGTCGACCGGATCCGCCGACTCGTTGACATGCGCTGGCACGAAGACAAGCGCCATCACCAGGGCCACCGCGGCCAGCGGCAAGGTGATCAGGAACACCGAGCCCCACCATGCTTTCATCAGCAGGCCGCCGGCCACCAGCGGGCCGAGCGCGGCGACCGCGCTGCCCAGGCCCGCCCACAGCGCATTTGCCCTGGTACGGCCGGGTCCTGACCACAGGGCGGTGATAATCGCCAGGGTCGTCGGGTAGGCCATGCCCGCCGACAGCCCGCCCAGGATGCGGGCCGCGATCAGCACGCCATCGGTTGGCGCGTACGCCGCAAGCAGGCACGCGGGGACCGATAGCGCCACGCCAAGCACGAGCATCATCTTCCGGCCATAACGGTCGCCAAGGGCGCCTAGGTAAAGCACTGAGCACGCAAGGCCGAGCGAGTAGCCGATGGCGATCAGGTCAAGGGCGGCCTGGGAGGAGTCGAATGCCCTCCCGATGTCGGGCAGCGCGACGTTAGCCACGGAAAGGTTCAGGTTGGCAACCGACTCCACCAGGATCAGCGACGAGAGCACCAGGCCCGCGCGGGCCGGCGCCGCGGCCGGCTGCCCGCCCCCCGGAGCTGCCATGGCGCACCGCTTTCAAATTCGGTGTAATGAGCAGGACTGAGCATTCCGGCTGCTGCTTTTTGCTCTCCTGGGCTCGTTGAATTGGCCTGCTGATGCACTATTCCCTGCCGTGCCCAAGTAAACACCCGGATAATGCCGGCCGGAACTGGACGTTGATCACAGCATCCGGACAAGCCGGTTAGTAACGGATGATGGTGAAATAAATCAGATTGCGGCTGGGCGGCTGATCCGCGCCCATTCGGTTTCCGCGCCCGACCGCGGTTTTCCCGGCGTCCCCGCTATGGCCTGCTGCGTCCGGCGTCGCCGCCTCGCCTTCCGGTGTGATCGTGCGCCGCGTCGGGCCAGCGTGACGCCGGCTTAGCCGCGGATCGGCTTGGTAAGAACTATGCTTGGCCCGGTTCGCGACCGAGGGCCGGGCATCCTCCGCACGGGGCAGGCAGAGGGCCGGCCTGGAGCAGGCAGCAGCATGGGCACGTCCGGCATGAGCGCGCGGCGCGGGCCCGCATAACCAGGGTGTGACCATGGTCAGCGCGCGGCAGCAACGAAGCAGAGACCTGCTGGTCGTGGCGCTCACGCTGACAACCGGCGCGGTTGACGCCGTCTGCTTCCTGCATCTTGGCCGTGTTTTCGGCAGCGTCATCACCGGGAACCTGGTGCTGGCAGGCGTCGCGGCCGGTACCGGCGTCGCGGCCCTGGCGGCGCACGCGGGCGTCGCACTGGCCGGCTATGCGGCCGGGGTGTCAGCCGGCGCGCCGATAGCCAGGGAACGCGACCGGGAGCGGGATCCCGGCCAGCTGGCCTGGCCAGCGCGGGTAACTGGCTGCCTTGCTGCCGAGGTCATCGTGCTTTGCGTGTTCAGCGCCGCCTGGTGGCTGGCTGACGGGCGGCCGCACGGCACCCTCCAACTCGTGCTGCTCGGCCTGGCCGCGGCAGCCATGGGCATGCAGAGCGCTGCCGTCCGCCGGCTGGGTGCCATGTCGTCCACCTACCTGACCAGCACCCTTACCGGAATCCTTGCCGGGCTGATGCTACGGGACGTGCCGGAGGGCCTGGCCAGGAGCCTGGCCGTCCTCGGTGCCATCGTGGCCGGGGCACTGGCTGGAGCGATCACGGCGAGTCGTGTCCCGCAGGCCTTGCCGGCCGTCGTCCTGATCCCGATTGTCCTTGTCATTGCCTCGGCCCTGAGCCTGCGCAGGCAGCCGGACGCGGACCGTTGATCCCGGCATTCACCTCAAGCTGCCTGGCATGCGACCGGTCAGCATCGAAGGCGGTGCCGCCGTGCCCGAAGCCGGAGAGCGCGGAGCAGCGCGGCTCCGCATAAACCGGAGCCGCCGCCCCAGTCGAAGGCTGCCCGCCTCGCCGCGCGGCGAGGTCCCGGGACGTAGCCGGCTTCCGCCAGATCCGGCAGCGGATGTATCTCCGGCTCGGCGCGCTCCTCTGGCTTACCAGGGACGAGGGCCTAACGGAGGAGGTGAAGTCGAATGTCTGACTTCAGCTGGGGACTGGTATTGCTGGGCGCCTACGTGCTGTTGGTGATCTTGGCGCGGTGGATCTATATCGCACGTACCAATGTCGTCTGGACCAAGGCGCAGGCCGAAGCGATGGCCAAGCGCCTTTCCCTCCAAGTCGAGTGCGACCCGTCAGGCAACGGCAAGGCGCAGGTGACGCAGTCGACCTTGCAGCAGCTGATTGTGGAGATCAGGAAAGAAACGCCGCAGAGTAACCGCACCGGCGTGATCGGCTGGAATGGTTCCCACCAGATCGCCCAGTGGGTGCTGATGCACGAAGCCGAGCGGCTGGCATTGCCCTCCCTCAGCCATGCGCAGTTGGTCGCCCGGCTTGAGCGCGCGCTGGGACAGCTGGGCGAGCTGTCCCAGCCTCGGAGGGAAGCGTGGGAGGACGCAGTCCGGACCATGCTCGCCGCCAAGGACGAGGACGACACCGAACGGCTGAATCATGCCTACCGCGCTTACCTCGATGAGCTTCTCGGCGAGATCTACGAGGCGTCCAACGGCAACGCCATCCAGCTGTCTGGGCTCTACAACCGGGCCACCTGGGTCATACTCGTCGCCCTGCTCCCGCTGGCCGTGCTGGCCGGGCTCGGCTTTGGCGTGCTGCTGGTGGCAGGGGCGATCGGCGGGCTGGTCAGCCGCATGCAGCGGCTGGTGTTCTCCACCCGCATCCCCGTCACCTACGGCAGCTCGTGGGCACCGTTGTTCTGCGCGCCGATCCTTGGCGCGCTGGCGGCCTGGGCCGGGCTGGTCCTCATCTCCCTGCTGCAGGCGACCGGCGTGCTGCAGCTGACCGCCCTGCAAACCTCCCTGAGCAGCCTTCGGGCGCCTTCTGCCGCGCTGCTTGGCACAGCGATCCTGCTGGGCATGTCGGAGCGCTTCCTGCTCCGGCTGGAGAAGCAGGCCGAGGCCGTCATTGACCCGAACCGTGTCGGGCGGTCAGATCAGACCGCGCCGGCCAATACGTCAGCGGCCGCCCAGCGGGTGCGTCTACTCCAGCCGCCGGCTTCACCGGCGACCTCAGCGGTCACCGCCGTGCGCCAGAGCGGGGAAGCCGCGCAGGCAGACAGCGATGCCGCCTGAGCCGGAGGAAGGGCAGTACGCGCCAGGCCGGCCGCGGCCGGCCATGTCTGTGAGCGGAGCGTGTCAGGGCACGTAACGGAAGATCAAGCCGCAACTACCCCAGCTGACGCGAGCTGGTAATCCGCCACGGCCCGTCCCGCGTCACACAACGTCCCCCAGCCGGTTGCGGGTCTATCGGGGAGGACCCGGGACCCCGCCCACGAGAAGGATCCATGACCGAGACCGTTGCCCTGATCGCCGCCCTGGCCGCCGTGGCCGGCCTGGGCGGAGTGCTCATCGTCCTGATGCGGCGCTGCGCCCAGCTTGACCGCGACTGCCGCCTGCTGCTGCGCACGTGCGCGGATCTGGCACCACGCACAGAGCCGCGGCCGCAGCTGCGTGTCATCCATGGAGGCAGGCGATGACGACGAGCGTCCGGCCCGGGTTCCTCCGCGGACAGTAATAAGCGGAGCGCCGGCGGCTAGGCCGGCGCGGCGGCCGGCTATCAGCGCGGATGATTAAGATCGCGCTGGCCGGGCAGTTGCTACTGCCGGCGACCAGGCGTTCCCCCCGTCCGCCTGCCTCGCCGGCGAGCCCCGTCGCACACCAGTGGTCGTCTGATCGCGGCGGGGCTCTCCACTGCCGCGCCCGGCTGGCCGGTCACCCCCGCACCCGGCCACGTTGCGTGCACCGGGTCACTTCGCGGCTATCCCGCCGAGATCCGGACGACCCGCCTGCCGATAAAGGGCGAGCCGCGGTCGAAGACAGTGGCTAGGGCCTCGGACGCGCGTTCCAGGCCGTTGAACTCGCTGACCACCGCCCGCAGGCGCCTGGTGCGAAGCAGCGCGGCGAGTTCCGCGCGGATCGGATACAGCCGCTGCGGGTAGTAGTCGCTGACGATGTAGCCCCGCAGGGTGATCCGCTTGAACACCGCGTCGCGGAGGTCGGCGCCGGCCTCGGGATCGTCCGGCCGGGCGTAGCTGCTGACCGACCCGCACAGCACGACGGCGCCGTGGTTCTTGAGCACGGACAGCGCGAGCGTGAGCTGGCGGCCGCCGACGTTGTCGAAGAACAGGTCGATGCCCTCGCCCGCGGCCTGCTCGAGGCGCTCGGGGAACGCGGGATCGCGGTAGTCGACAGCGACGTCGGCACCCAGCACCTGCCGGGCATGATCGGTGCGCTGCCGCCCGCCGGCGATGGCTACGACGCGCGCGCCTGCGGCCTTGGCGAGCTGGACAGCCACGCCGCCCACGCCGCCGGTGGCGGCGCTGACGAGCACGCTGCTGCCAGCCCGCACCCGGCCGATGTCGTGCATCCCCACGTAGGCCGTCACGCCAGTCGTGCTCAGGACGCTGATCCACTCCACCGGGCCGCCGAGCCCGGGGTCGGCGATCTCGGTCGGCGCGATCGTGGTGGTGGCGTAGGCCTGCCAGCCGGTATAGGTCGCCACCTGCGCGCCCACCGGCACGTCGGGATCCTCGGACGCCACGACCATCCCGACGCTGTTGGCCGGGACCGGCTCGCCGACGGCCACCGGGGTGACTTCGGCCGAGCCGCGCAGCATCCGCAGCTGGTACGGATCGACGCTCGTGACGACATTGCGCACCACAACCTCGCCGGGGCCGGGTGCACGCAGTGGCCGGCGCTCGGCCACCAGGTCGCCCGCACGCAGCGAAGGTCCCGGCCGGCGGCGCAGGACGATGACATCGGCATGGCTCGGTACGGACATGTCCAGAACCTTTGCTTTGCGTGCCCGAGCCCGGCGAGGCAGCGTCGGCTCAGCCGGGGAGTTGTCCCATTATTCCTCCGTCCGATCGCGACGGCTCGCAACCCGCTCCGGGGCGGGATCCCGTTCGTGACAGCGGTCCGTGCGGTCCCTGGTGCCGGTGTTACCCGGAGCAGAAGATGAGGATGGAGCACGTGACCGCGAGCCCGCCCGGCCGGCCGCCGCCAGAGGACGGAGTGAGACAGCCCGAGACAACGTCCTGAGGGCGCTGGCGCTGCGGCTCCCGCGCCTCAGGGATGCTCGACGGGTGCTTCGACGTCGTCGTAGACGCGGACCGCAGCCAGCAGGCCGTCCGGGCCGCGCTCGTAGACGCCGATTCCAGCCTGGGGCGGCAGGTCGTGGCTGCCCCACCGGACGCAGTTGTATTCCACGGCGCAGCGCACGCCGTCGTCGGTCACGGTGCAGTGCTGGAGACCGATGCCGCCGCCCGCGCTGAAGCACGTGGTGAAGAACGAGCGGAGCTCGCGGGTGCCGCGGTGGGCGTTGTGCGGGCCGATGGGCTCGCGGAAGTACCCATCGGGCGCGAAGGTGCTCACTATCGCTTCGGCGTCGCCAGCGTCCAGCGCGACCAGGTAGCGCCCGACGACATCTCCGGGTTGGGCGGGCTCGGGCTTGAGTATCGGAGGCCTTACGTGCCGCCGTCCGTCGACCGGCCATTGGCTGCAGTAGGTGCGGAACACCACCGACCAGTCGTCACCGGACTCGGCGACGACCGCCACCGGCCAGGCCTGTTCCTGCTCGCCGTGAGCCAGATACGCCAGGAGTTCCACCACGGCCCGTCCGTCAACGACGGTGGAGGCCACGATCTCGGTACGAGCGTGCAGCCCGGCCAGCCAGGATTCATTCTGGCTGACGAACCGCCGCAGCTGCTTGTGGCCGCGGATCTCGCCTGCGCGGGGGTCGTGGATTATCACCTCGCCAGGCCACACAGTCTCCAGGGCGTCCGTGTCACCCTTGTTCAGCGCGATGAAGTACTGCGCGACCGGATCAGCCTGACCTGCGGCGCGAGTCTGCCTGCGCGCCAGCTCGACGGCACTGGTGAAATCCGGAAACCACGGCATCTCAACCCCCATGCTCCGTTTCCGGCCGGACAGTTCCCTGCAGACGGCCGTTCTTTGTCCTCCGGCAATCTACTCATCCCCAGCGCTGGCCCGGTGAAAGCCCGCGCCGGCCGGGCTCGGCCATGCGCTGCTGGACTTCGACGATGAGTAGCGCGAGTGTAGATGCCAGGATCAGCGCAAGTGGCGGCAGTGGCTGGCTGCCGCAGGAGATCAGCACCCGACTTCCCGGCCGTAACCCAGCCGCGAACCTGACGATTGCAGCTCCGTTCGCCAGGCCGGCCGTTCTCGACAGAGGAGGAGACCCGATGCAAGCGGCGACCTATGACGGCCAAGCCGGGCAGGGAGCGGGAACGTGAGCAGCGAGTACGACGTCATCGTGGTGGGCGGCGGGTCGCCGGGCGAGCACTGCGCTGGCGAGCTGGCCGACGGCGGGCTGCGGGTTGCCCTGGTGGAGCGGGATCTGGTCGGGGGCGAGTGCTCGTACTGGGCGTGCATCCCGTCCAAGACGTTGCTGCGGCCCGGCGAGGCGGTGCAAGACGCGCGTGAGGCGGCGGCCAGCGCGCAGGTCGACGCCGGGGCGGCGCTTGCCTGGCGTGACTTCATGGTCGCTGACTACTCCGACGCCGGGCAGGAAAGCTGGCTGGCGGGCAAGGGCATCGACCTGCTGCGCGGCACCGGCCGGCTCGCCGGGGCGGGCGTGGTCGAGGTGGATGGCGTGCGCTACGCCGCCCGGCATATCGTGCTGGCGACCGGCTCGGATCCGGTCGTGCCGCCCGTCCCTGGGCTCCGCGAGATGCAGGGCGTGTGGACGAATCGCGGGGTGACCGGCATGAAGGCCATCCCGCGGCGCCTGCTGATCCTCGGCGGCGGGCCGGTCGGCGCCGAGATGGCCCAGGCCGTGCGCCGCCTCGGCGGCGAGGTGGCGCTGGCCGAGGCCGCCAGGCACGTGCTCGCCCGCGAGCCTGGGCCGCTGGGCGAGGCGCTTGGCGAGGTGCTGCGCGCCGACGGTGTCGAGCTGCTCCTGGGCGTGCGCGTGACCGCCGCACGGCATGACGGCGCGGACTACGTCCTGGTCCTCGACGACGGCCGCGAGCTGCGCGGCGACCGGCTGCTCCTGGCCACCGGCCGGCGCCCGCGCACCGGAGGGCTCGGCCTGGAGACCGTCGGCGTCACGGCCGGCGAGCACGGCATCCCGGTCGACGCGCACCTGCGGGTCGCCGAGCGGCTGTGGGCCATCGGCGACGTCACCGGCGTGCGGCTGCTGACCCATGTGGGCAAGTACCAGGGCGAGGTCGTCGCCGCGAACATCCTCGGCGAGCCGCGCGAAGCCAGTTACCAGGCCGTGCCGGACGTCGTCTATACCAGCCCGCAAGCTGCCGCAGTCGGTGCTGCCGAGGCCGCGTTCAGCGCGACCACCCCGCTGTCCGAGGTGGCCAAGACCGCCACCTACACCCGCGCCTACGCCGAGTCCAACGGCTTCCTGACCTTGCTCAGCGACGGCGAGCGGCTGACCGGTGCCTTCGCGCTCGGCCCCGAGGCCGGCGAGTGGCTGCAGCAGGCCACCCTGGCCATCCGCGCCCGCGTCCCGCTCGATGTGCTGCGCGATGTCATCCAGCCATTCCCCACCTTCTCGGAGATCTATGTCGCCACGCTGAAAGCGCTCCACGGCCAGGTCGCAGCCGCCCGCAAGCTGGCGGCGGCCGGCCTGAACGGCGACTGGGCTCGCGCCATGCCCCGGCTGTCATCGGATCTGCCGGATGGCTTCGCTGCTTCCCCAGCTGCTGTCCGCTGTCCACACGGTGGCGTCCATCCGCTGCCCGAGCGCAAGGCATAGCCGGTCAGCGAGCGACAGGCCGCTGCCGGGCACCCAGCTGGCGGCGGCCTGCTCGGCGTCGGCGACGCTGACTGGCTCGAGGTGGAAGTCATAGCTGGCGAGCAGCGCGCGGGCCAGGCCCCAGTCGCGGCCGTGCGCCCTGATCTTCTGGGCGACCTCGGACCAGTTGGCCGTGCCGCAGGTACCGCCGGCGCTCAGGCCGGCTTCGACGGCCGCGGAGCCGTCTTCCCCTTGCAGGAAGGCGAGCAGGGCCGAGGCGTCGAAGACGTTCACGCCGCGTCTTCGGCGAGCGCGTGCCGCCGCCGGTCCGCGAGCAGCTCGCCGACTAGGTCAAGGCCGGCGAGGTCCGCTCGCACGAGTGATTTCAGCTGCTCGCGGCTGACCATGAGCACCCCGCCCGGCGTGGCGATGAGCACGATCGGGGTGCCCTCGGTAAGCCCGGCCTTGGCCCGGAGCTCGGCGGGAATGACCAGCCGCCCGCGGTCGCCCATCGCAGCTTCATATATCCCATCCACCAGACTAGCGTACCACCAAGCGACAAGTGTGGGACGCGCCAGTTCGCGGTTGGCCCCGGTCGAGCCCAGGTCGGCTGGGCCGCTTACGAGGTCGTGCGGACCACCTGGTCCCAGCGGAGGGCGAGGTGGATGAGCAGGACCAGTCCGAGCGCCCAGGCCCTTGACTGGCGTCCTGCGGCGCCCATACTTCAGCCATCGGACTACTTGCTTCCTGATCCGGCAGCGAGGCAGCGAGAGGGAGGTGGGGTTCGTGACGCTGAACTGGCCCCTAGAACAGGAAAGCTCGACGGGCGAGAACGTCCGCAGTGTTCAGTACCTGCTCAATGATCACGGCTCGGCCGTGGCCGTTGACGGCGACTTTGGCGCTCAGACCAGCGCCGCTGTCCGCGCCTTCCAGGCAAGTCACGGCCTGGGCGCCGACGGCATCGTCGGCAACCAGACGTGGCCCGTCCTGATCGTCCAGGTATCGGCAGGCTCCTCCGGAGACGCCGTGCGGGCGGTGCAAAGCCAGATCCAGTCTCGCAGCGGCTGGCTGACGATAGATGGCATCCTCGGCGCGGAGACCGAGTCCGCCATTCGCTTCTTTCAGGAAGACATCGGGCTAAGCGTGGACGGAATCGTCGGCGTGCGCACGTGGAACGCCCTCGTGTCGGGATACCTCCGCGCCCAGGGCGGGCAGGCCTGCTCCCAGCAGGTGTTCCAGGCGTGGACTCATGATGACCGGGCGTCCGCCGGCGAGGAAGCGACTCCCCAGGCGGTGAATGCGCTTTTCGCGCGGACCTGGCATGCAGCCGACGGATGGAGCCTCGACCAATGTGATGCCGCCGCAGGATCCTTCTCTTGCACCTGGCGCCGGTCCGGGGAGCAACTGATCCTCGGGGGAAACGACAACACGGGAGCGCCTTTCTACGTCGTTAATAACGTCACCTTCCAGCCCTGACCGCCGCAGCGGATGGACAGTTAGGCCGGCCGGAAGCTCCGGACGACTGGCCGCAGCCAGGTCGGTGCCTGATGGCAACTTGCGGTGCGCTGGGTGTATCACCGGCGTGCCAGCGCGCTCATTATCGGGAAAGGGAGGCGAGCCGATGGGCCAGTCAGCGTCAGCAGCATTGCCGCGGTATGCGGTCAGCGGGGCCGCCAGGGTAAGGCGATGAGCGCCCAGGTGCCCGGGGCGCCGGCGCTGGGCCGCCACCGTCGGAGCTCCGGCTGGCGGTGGCGTTCACCGGGGGCGTGAGCCTGGCGGTCTGGATGGGCGGAATGGCGCGGGAGATGAACCTGCTGCTGGCGGCCAGCCGGATCCGGCGCGGTGAGAATGTCGCTGACACCTCTGAGCAGGGTCGCAGGGTTCGCGACGGCTATGCGGCGCTGCTGGATCTGCTTAACCTGGACTGCAGCATTGATGTCCTTTCCGGCACGAGCGCCGGCGGCGTTAACGCCGTCATCCTGGGGCTGGCGAACGTCCAGCGCTTCGACCTGGACGGGCTGCGTGAACTGTGGTTCAAGGAAGGGTCACTCGGCACGCTGCTGCGCGATCCGTCGGACAAGCAGGCCGCCTCGCTGCTGTATGGCGACAACGGCCTGCTCAAGGGACTTAGCGAGGGTCTCGCCAAACTCGCGGGCCCGGGGCCGGGGATTCCGGCCGCGGGCGAGGACCCGACGCGCGTGTTCATTACCACCACGCTGCTAGCGGGCGAGGCCAGCAGATTCACTGACGAATACGGCACGCTGGTTCGCGACACCGACCACCATGGGCTGTTCAGCTTCACCAGCGCGCAGCTGAAGCCAGGCAACGTGCCAGCGCTCGCGCTCGCGGCGCGGTGCAGCGCGTCCTTTCCCGCGGCATTCGAGCCTGGCTTCGTTCCGGTCGGCACCGACGGCGGAGACGGCCATCCCGATATGGCGCAGTTCACCGGCACGCAGGCGACGCAATTTGCCGCCGACGGCGGGCTGCTCTCCAACCGGCCGCTTGGCCCGGCGCTGCAGGCAGTTTTCGACCGGGCGGCCGACCGCGACGTTCGGCGCGTACTCGCGTTCGTGGTGCCGATGGTCGGCGGCCCCGGGTTGTCAGCGGCGAAGCTCACCATCGCCGACACGCCGGACCTGGCGGCTGCGCTGGCCGCGGACGTGAGCGCGATGATGTCCCAGACCATCTCCGCTGACCTCGCCGCGATCACGGCGCACAACCAGCAGGTGCGCGCAAGAAATGACGCCAGGCAGGAACTAGCCGTCCTTGGCACGCCGATGAGGCGTCTGGGTGCGCCGTTCTACCGTAATTACCGGGAGCAGCGGGCCGGCGACGTCGCGCGGGCCGCCGCGGCCGAGGTCATGAAACGGATGACGGCCGGCAAGCGAGCGGCGGATGGCCGGCCGGCCGGGTTCGGTGCCGACTCCGAGCACGCCAGGGCGGCCGCTAACACGGCAGCACAGCAAGCTCTGCCTGCCGACCTGCCGGAAGCCGGCGACTACGCCGGGATGAACGCGGCAGGCAGGGAAGCGCTCGATGAAGGAAGAGCCACGGTCCTCGCCTTGCTGAGCCGCGCTTATCAGCTGATCCCCTCGGCACCGGGAAAGCTGGCTCTGGGCGAGCTCAAGGCAGCGGCGAGCGAGGCGATGCCGGACCGCCCGGAGCGGAGCCAGACCGACACGTTCACGCGCGCGCTTGACGACGGGACGCAGGTCGCTCCGGCCGTCCCGGCAGCCACAGCACCGGCAGCGCGGGCGGCCGCGGCCGCCCGCGCTCTGCTGGACGCCAACATGGCGGCCAGGCCCCGCACGCCAGCCATGGAGCGACCTCGCCACCGTGGTGATGCGGCTGCGCGACCTGCTCTCTGCGCCCGGCGCGCTCGACGCAGCGCCCGGCGGCGCCGCCGATAACGGTTCCGGCCCGGCTCGCGCCTTCGCGCGGGATCTCCTCAGCTACCTGACCGGCCCGGCCGGCGGCAACCCGGTGGACACCGTGGCCGCCAGGTTGTTCGACCTGCACGTGGCGCGATATGTCATGCAGCCGGGCGGGATTGTCGCCGACCAGGCGCTCGAGCTGGTCCAGATGAGCTCAGACACGCGAACCGACCTGGACCGCAGAACGCTGGCCGGGGAGAAGCTCACCGGCCTGCAGCTGCACCATTTCGGCGCGTTCTACAAGGCGTCCTGGCGGGCGAACGACTGGATGTGGGGACGGCTCGACGGCGCAGGGTGGCTCGTGCACATGCTGCTCGACCCGCGGCGGCTCCGCGAGCTTGCCGCCGAGGCTGAGGATCCGGCAGCGTTCACGGAAAGCCTGCGGGCAGCGTTGCAGCGAATCGCGGGTAGTCCCGCACCGCCCGGCGTATGGGCGCCGTTCCCGCCGCAGGCAGGGCGCCCGGCCGCGGCTGCCGAGATGGACTTCCTCACCGCCGGCACTACCCCGCCGCCCGCCAGCCTGCCTGCGACGGCGATGTGGGTCGCGGCCGGCCTGCAGCGGCTCATCGCAGGCGAAGAACTCGGGCACATAGCCGAGCAGATCGAGGCGGACAAGGCCGGCGGCGCCGAAGAGGCCACGGCGGCCCGCGCGTTTGTCTCCGCCTACCGCAACGCCGCCGGCCCAGCCGCGGCCGGCGCATATCCCGTGGTGCCTGACGCGAAGGCCGCTGAGGTGCTGCACGCATGCCAGGTGCCAGCGGAGAAGATCGCCAGCGAGATAGGCAGTGCCCTTTTCACCCGGACCGTTACCCGCACGGCGGCGGTGGCGGTGAAAACGGTTGACATGGGCAAAGCCATGCCCGGTTTCCTTCGCCCGGTGCTCGCAGGCGCGCGGACCGTAACATCGCTCGCCTACCGGGTGACCAGCGTCGGCCCCGCTGCGCGCTACCCGCTGTTCGCCGGGCTTGCCCTCATCGCGCTCGGCGTGCTCGCCAGCACCAGCACCGTCAACCTGCTCAGCGCAGCCGGGCTGGTGGCCGTGCTGGCCGGGCTGCTGCTTGTCGCGGTGGGCGCCGCCCGCCGGATCGTGCTGGCGCTAGCCGTCGTCGCCGTCGCCGCGGGCGCCGCGCTCGCCGCGGCCGCCTATATCCCGGTACTGCGCGACCACTTGTTCCCGTGGCTGGAGAAGACCGCTGTTCCCAGCCTCGCGAGGAACCCCGCCCAATGGGCGATCCTCGTGGTATTCGTGCTGCTGCCACCGCTTTGGACCATCGCCCAGATCATCCGGCGGCTGGCACGGAAAGGAACTGCCGCCCCGACCGCCCCAGCCGCCGCCGAGCTGAAACATGGTCCGGCCGGGCCAGCCGCAGCAGCGTTAGGGCACGAGGCGGCCACCGGCAACCACGTGGGCCTGGCAGATCATCTGAGTCGCTAAAGGGGCGCATCAGAATCGATACGAGGTGTGGGTGAAGTGTCCCTTGCCGAATGCGAGCACCTTGGCGGGGGCCACTGAGTAGACCATGGCGTCACCGCCGCCCGGGTGGCGGAAACGGCCGTCTTGGACCTGATACCGCCACCGGCCGTCCCACTTGGCCGACCATGCTCGCGCGAGCCGGATGAGCCTGGCGTTGTCGGTGACGGGCACGGCGTCGCCTTCGACGACGACATCCAGCCCTTCGTCCCAGGTGTTGCAGCCGGTGGTCAGGACGACGCGGCCGTTGGCGCCGAGATTGACGGCCTTCTGCTCGGTTTCCCCCGTGGAGAAGTGGATAGCATCGTCAAGCCAGACGGCGACCAGCGGGGTCACGTGGGGTCTGCCGTCGGGCCGGACGGTGGTGATCCAGAACAACTCGGCGGTCTCGAGTGCCTTGCGGGTTTGGCTCCATGGCGTGGCCGCCGAGCCGGGATCGCTGAACCGGGCGTCGATTGTGGTGACGGGCTCGCTCATCGTGGCTTCCTCCTTGGGGGTGCTGACGGTTCGCCGCCCTGCGGGTGCCGCATCAGCTAGGCGGGGAACCGGGATACGAGCTGACCGATTTTCGTTGCGGCGTTGAAGTCGCCGATGGCGAAGCGGTTGCGCATGACGGCCACCGCGACGCCGCTGTCGATGTCGGCATAGGCCGCCGAGCCGTTGGCTCCGGCCATGCCGAAGGCCGAGCCCTCCGCGGGCGCGGCGCCGGGCCGGTAGGGACTGTAGCCGAACGCCCACTGTGTCGGGATGCCGACGACCTCGTCGAGCCCGCGGTAGGTGATGGCGGCCATGAGCGCCAGTCGTTCCGGCGAGACCAGCCTCACCCCCTCGACCTCACCGAGCAATGCGGCGTACATCCGGGCCGCGGCGTGAGCGGTCATGGTGCCGGCGGAGGGGATGTCGGCGGTGAGGAAATCGGCCCGGTTGGCACTGTCCGCGCTGGGCCTTATCCCCAGGGGGAGGGCCCGCTCCAGTGCTGAGCCCGGCTCCGGCCGCATCGTGTGCGTGCCTTCCGGCGCTACCTGGCGGGCGACCCGGGGCAGCAGTCCTGCGGGGACACCGAAATGGATGTCGTCGGCGACGCCGAGCGGGCCCGTGACGTGCTCGCGCAACAGCGCCGAGATCGTGCGGCCGGTCACCCGCCGCAGGGTCTCACCGATAAGGAAGCCGAAGGTCTGGTCGTGATAGCCGAAGCGGGTGCCAGGTTCCCACCACGCCTGTGCGCTGGCCAGCACCGTGCACATGTGGTCCCAGTCGCACAGGTCGGCGATGGTGGTGCCGGGCGGCAAGCCTGGCACGCCGGCGGTGTGGCCGAGCACATGGCGCAGCGTCACCTGATCTTTGCCGTGGGCGGCGAACTCCGGCCAGACCTCGGCGAGGCGCAGGTCGTAACGGAGCACGCCGCGCTCGGCGAGGACATGCGCCACGGTGGAGGCGGCCCCCTTGGCCGTAGAGGCAGCGTAGAACAGCGTGCCGGGCGTGACCGGCCGCAGGGTCCTCGGGTCGGCGACGCCGGCGGTGACATCGGCAACCAGCCGGCCGTGGTGGATCACCGCAACCTGGAGACCGGTCTCTTCGCCGGAGTCCACTAGCTCATCCACCGCCACCTGGACGCGTCTTTGCAGATCACCGGCAACCATGGCGGGCATGAAATTCTCCTTTCCGGCTCATTGCCGGGCGTGTTCCCGGGCGTGCGGAAGAGCCGGGTGCCGCTGCCCGGCGGGGCTGCGATCAGGCCGGTCCGCTGGTCGGATCCGGTCATAGACCAGGCAAGCAGCGCCGCTTTCTGTGCCAGTCATGCCGGCAAGGGACCAAGATGAGCCAGCCGGGCCGTCGCCGAACAGGCGGGCGCCCCCGCCGACCAGTTCCGGGCACAGCGTGATGCAGAGCCGGTCAAGCTCGCCTGCCTCCAGCAGTCCGCGGATGATGCTCGCGCTGGCCAGCACGATGATGTCGCCGCCAGCTTGGTGACGCAGCTGACGGACCGTGGCGGCCGGGCTGGCGGTCGCAATGCGGGAGTTGTGCCATTCGGCCCGGCCCAGGGTGCGGGAGAAGACGATCTTCTCTGCCGCGTTGAGCCACGCCGCGAAGGCCCGGTCCCTGGGATCGGCTTCGTCATCGTCGGCGACCCCAGGCCAGAACGAGGAGAAGCCCTGGTAGTTCTTGCGGCCCAGGAGCGCCGTCGTCGCCGTGTCGGTGACCTTGACCATGTGGTCGCGCGCGCTGTCGGTCAGCGCGTGCGGCACGATCCAGCTCATGTCCAGCTCGCCTCCCGGTCCGGCCACCCGGCCATCCAGGGACAGCGAGATGTTGCCGATGACGGTGCGGTCGCTGAGCTGGCTGGCTGTATCGGTCATGTCGGCCTCCGGTCCTGCTCCCGCGCTGGCTTGATCTGGCTACGCGGCCAGCCTGGTATCCATCGGCCGGGAAGGGAAATGCCGTCTGAGCATGAGGCCCATGCCGGATCTGCATCACTCCTGGCCGTCGCGGGCCCGCGCGGTGAGCGACACTAATGGAGTGAACAGTGACCGGAAGGTGCTGGCGCTGGCGCAGGCACCGGAGGCGATCGAGCTGCGGCACCTGCGCGCGTTCGTCGCGGTCGCCGAGGACCTCAGCTTCAGCAAGGCCGCGCAGCGGCTGTTCATCACGCAGCCCGCGCTCAGCCGGCAGATCCGCGGCCTGGAGCGCCTGGTCGGCTGCGCCCTGTTCCGCCGCTCCACCCAGCGCGTGGAGCTCACGCTGGCCGGTGAGTCCCTGCTGGCGCGCGCCCGCGCGCTGCTGGCCGACCTGGATGATGCGGTCACCGCAGCCCGCTCGGCCGGCGGCGAGCTGGCCAGCCGGATGGCCCTGCTGTGGGAACCCTGGGCGCGAGCCTCCGCCAGCGGCGCAGACTGGGATCACATCCGCGCCGCCATCGAGGAACTTCACGGGGGGTTCGCACCCCCGCCCGGCGTCACGGTCACCCCCGTTGTGGCCGGCGGATTGCCGGCCCTGCGGATCACGCCTGACAAGCCATCCGATGGCGTGGTGCTGTATGTGCACGGCGGCGGGTACGTCGCTGGGTCGGCGTTCGGGTACCGCCACCTCGCTGGCGCCGTCGCTGTCGCCGCCCGCGCGGGCGCGCTGGTCGTGGACTACCGGCTGGCGCCCGAGCACCCGCACCCCGCCGCCGTGCAGGACGTGATGAACGCCTACATGTGGCTGCTGGAGACCGGAACCGCCCCCGGCAAGATCATCGTAGCGGGGGACTCGTCCGGTGCTGGGCTAGCCATGGCCCTGCTGCTCGCGCTGCGCGAACGCGACCTTCCCCAGCCGGCCGGGGCCGTACTGATGTGCCCGTGGGTCGACCTCGACGGCCGCACCCAGCGGCCGCCCCGGGAATCAACGATCCTGTTCTCCCCGGAGCAGGCTCGCATCCTCGCGCATGCTTACCTAGGCGGCCAGCCCGCTGACGACCCGGTGCTCACCCCGCTGCGCACCGAGCTAGCGGGGCTGCCCCCGCTGCTCATCCATGCCGCCTCCGGCGACTCGGTCCTGCAGGAAGCCCAGCTGCTCGCCAAGCACGGCAAAGAATGCGGCGTCGACACCAAGCTCACGATCTATCCGGTGCCTACCCATGACTTCCACGCCTTCTGGACGTTCCTGCCCGAAGCCATGAACGCACTCGACGAGATCGGCGCGTTCATCGGTGACCTGTCGAGTGCTCATGCCGACACCGCCTCCGGCGCCAGCCCATAGACCCTGACCACGGCGCGGCAGCGCCGGCTGGTGGCCCCACGTGTCGCAGCAGGAGCTTGCGGATG